>CAVVBP010000001.1:0-212866 GCA_963746535.1 Vicinamibacterales bacterium
CTGTTCGGCCATGATGTTGGCGCATGTGTTTTCCAGCGGGAGTCTCCGCGGAGATGGCTGTGACAGACGATGACTTTCACAAATTGCTGGCGACAATATCAGCGTTATCGCCACCACAATCTCGTTTTTCTGGATGCTGCAATCCGGGTCAGGCTCGGCGTGGCAATTGAGCCGCCGTCTGCTGCGGTGGAAGCCGCTTGTGAGTCGCGCACCCATTGCGCCTCGATTGGCATCGAAGCCCGTTTTGGGCGAGCCACTGTGCCCGCGCTGCCAGTCTGCAAAGGTCACAAAGGGGCGGGTCTGCCAACCGCCTCAAGCGCTATCGCTGCAAGACCTGCAAGGCGACATTCAATGCACTAACCGGAACGCCGCTGGCGCAATTGCACAAACGCGAATTATGGACTGGACACGCCCAGACGCTGGCCGATGGGATTTCGCTGCGCAAAGTGGCGGCGCGCCTCGATGTGCATCTGAGCACGGCCTTCCGCTGGCGGCATCGCTTCCTGAAGGCGCCCAAGGCTTTGAAACCAAAGGTTCTCGACGGTACTGTCGAGGCCGATGAGACCTATTTTCTATACTCGGAAAAGGGCTCGCGCAAACTGACGCGTCCGGCCCGCAAGCGCGGCGGAAAAGCGTCGAAACGCGGCTTGTCGGATGAGCAGGTTCCTGTGCTGATCGCACGGGATCGTAACAAGGCGACCGCAGATGAGATCCTGCCAGACCGCTCGGCAAAATCGCTTTCGGCGGCGTTGGAACCGGTGATCGCCAAAACGGCGGTGCTGGTCAGCGACGGCGCCGCGGCCTATTGCGCATTCGCCAGCAAGGCGGGGCTTGCGCATGTGCCGCTCAATCTGAGCGCAGGCGAGCGCGTCAAGGGCATCTACCATATCCAGAACGTCAACAATTACGACAGCCGCCTCAAAAGCTGGATGCGCCGGTTCAACGGGGTAGCCACGAAATACCTCGACAGCTACCTCGGCTGGCATCGCGCCTGCGACCGTGCCGGCGGCTCGTTATCCGCAAGCTGCGCCCTTGCAGCCGCTTGGGGATAGCTGCAACATAACTCCCGAACAGCGCCATTAATTTTAGGGATCCCGAAAGGTTACAAATCAGATTTAAAGGCTTGGCAGGAGGGCCTGCCATGACGGATTTATTTTGGCTTTCGCACGAGCAGCTTGATCGCATCAAACCTTACTTTCCGCTGTCGCATGGATGGTCGCGGGCGGGGACTATCTCATCAAGAATGGGTTGCGCTGGCGCGATGTGCCCAAGGAATACGGCCCGCACAAGACCTCGTACAACCGCTTCATCCGTTGGAGCCGCATGGGCGTGTTCGACCGGATCTTCGCCGAGCTTGCCGCTGAGCTCGGCCTGCCGCGGCGGCTCATCATCGATTCTACCCATCTCAAAGCCCATCGCACAGTCGCGAGCCTTTTTAAAAAGGGGCTGCTTCTCGCTGCATCGGACGCACGAAAGGCGGCTTGAACTCCAAGCTGCATGCCGTCACCGATCAAGACGGCAAGCCTTTGATCTTGCTGCTCACGCCGGGCAGGTGAGCGATCACAAAGGCGCAACGCTCATGCTCATTGAGCCTAAGTCAGGCAGTGTCGTTTGTTTGTGGACAACAAAAAAAATGGAGGACAAAAACATAACTAAAGAATGTAATTCTAGGCACAACCCCCCCCCCCCTTTTCACCTCCCTCCCGAAAAATGATTTGAAAGACACGCCTCTTTCGAAAAACGAGTGGGTAGCGGTTGCGGCGAGCAAGTAGCATTCCTTTGTTCGGTTGAGGCCATTCCTCCGCCCCGGCTTGCGCAGGTATCGGGCCGTCACGCGCAGTAGCTGTCAAGAATGGCCGCCCTTCAGCGGCCACCCCCAGGGCTTGTTCTTGACGGCTGCGAGCATGGCGGCATCATGATCGCAGCCGGGGCCGCGGCGCCTCGGGAACCGGCGGGAGCACGAGCATGAGCAACGAACTTTTCGCTGCGGCCCTTGGCGTCGCTACCCCCTGGTACGTGCGCGATGTCGCGTTCGACGCCGGCAAGCGGCTCTTGACCATCGCCATCGATTTCGCCAAAGGCAGCCGGTTTCCTTACGAAGGGGTGGAAGGACTGCATCCGGTCCACGACACCCAGACGAAGCGCTACCGGCATCTCAACTTCTTCCAGCATGAATGCTATCTCGAAGTGCGTACACCGCGGATCAAACTTCCCGATGGCCGGGTGGTTTTCATCGAACCCGATTGGGCGGGCAAGCTTTCGGGGTTCACGCTGCTCTTCGAAGCCCTCATTCTGACGATGTGCCGTCAGATGCCGTTTGCCGCCGTCGCCCGCATGGTTGGCGAGTCCTGGCATCGGGTCCAGGCGATTTGCCAGCGCTACGTGGAGCTTGCCCTGGCGCGCGCCGATCTTTCGAACGTCACCATGCTAGCCATGGACGAGACCTCCAGCCGGCGCGGCCACAACTATCTGACCTTTGCCGCCGATGCCGAGGCGCGCAAAGTGGTTTTCGTTACCGAAGGCCGCGATGCCAATACAGTCGCCGAACTCAGCCAGTTCCTGAGCGAGCACAAGGCCGAGCCCGAGCAGATCGCAAGCGTCAGCATCGACATGTCTCCGGCCTTCATCAAGGGCGTGAGCGAGCATTTACCCAACGCGCGCATCACCTTCGACAAGTTCCACGTCATTGCTCACGCCTCAACCGCCGTCGATAAGACCCGGCGCCTCGAACAGAAAACCGATCCCAGTCTCAAGGGCTTGCGCTGGGCGCTGCTCAAGGACCGTCTGCGTCTGTCCGAAAGCCAACGGGCCGATCTCGATGCTTTCGTCATGCAGGTCACGACAAAGCGCACCGCCCGCGCCTGGCTCTATCGCGAACAACTGCGTGAAATCCTCGATCGAAAGCAGATCAATGTGGTCTCCACCATGCTCAAACGCTGGTGCGCCAACGTGATGCGCTCCAAGGTCGAGCCTATGAAAAAGGTCGCCGGCATGATCCGTAAACACTTCGACGGTGTCATCGCCTGGGCTCAAACTCGCCAGACCAACGGCTTCCTCGAAGCCATCAATGGCCTCTTCCAGGCCGCGAAGCGTAAAGCCCGCGGCTACGGCCGCTTCCAGACCATGCGCGTTGTGATCTTCCTCGTTGCTGGCAATCTCAAATTCTCAGCAATCAACCCTCATGCCGCCTAACCCACTCAAAATTCAAAAGAGCCATAAAAAAGGATTTTGTTGCCGAGGTCCAAAGGCTAGCCGGGCCGAATGACACTCTCCTCGTCACGTGCCGGTCAGGCGGCCGCGGTGCCATGGCAGTCAACCAACTCGCGCTGCCGGCTTCAGAGAACGCCTACGACATCGCCCCATGAGGGAGTTTGATGCGCTTTGAATGTCGTCGCCACAGACGGTTCGGCCGCCGGGAGCGGGCGCGTCATCGCCTGCGCCTCGCCCGAGGGCTTTGGCCCTTCGCAGCGTCCTCTGTCGACGATGGATCGTGCGCTGGCGGCTTGACACGGGACATCAGCGTGCACTGACGCAAACATAGGATTTATCTCGGGTGCGAACTATGAGATGCTGCGGGTATGGCACAAACCGTGAGCATCATCCTCTTTCCCGAAGCTAGCCAGGTGTCTCAGCGTGCCGGTGCGGACAGCCAACTCACCTTGGGCCGGCCTGGTCCGTGGTGGCGGGGGCGAGGAAGACCTGGCGGATGTCGGGGTAGCGCTGACGGATGGACCGTTCGAGGTCGGCGATGATGTGCTCGACGCGGGCGGCGGTAACGCCGTCGTCGAAGTCGAGGCGCACGGCCGCCAGCACGTCGTTGGGTCCCAGATGCATGGTGCGGATGGCGTGCACGCGGCGGATAGCGCAGCTCTGGGCGGCCTCAGCCTCGATCAGCTTGCGCACGCCCTCCACCATCTCGCTGCTGGCAGCCTCGCCGATCAGCAGGCTCTTGGTCTCCAGGCTCATGAAGGTGGCGACCAGCGCCAGGACCACGCCGATGGCGATCGAGGCGACGGCGTCGGCAGCGATCCAGCCCAGCAGGTCGGCAGCGATGGTGCCGGCAAGCGCGATGAAAAGGCCGGTGAGAGCGGCAAGGTCTTCCAGCACCACGGTGAAGAGAGCCGGGTCCTTGGAGCCGCGCAGCGCCGCCCACGCGCTCTGCTCGCCGCGCTGCTCGTTGAAGGCGCTGACCGCCACATAGGTCGAGGCGACCTCGAAGACGATGGCCACGCCCAACACGACGTAGCTGACGATCGGGCTCTCGATCGGATGCGGGTTCCTGAGCTTCGTATCCCCTCGTAGAGCGACACGCCGGCACCCATGGAGAACAGGATGACGGCTACCACGAAGCTCCAGAAATAGAGCTCCTTGCCATAGCCGAAGGGGTGGAGGGCGTCAGCGGGACGGCCCGCGCGCTTCAGGCCGAGCAGCAGCAAGGCTTGGTTGCCGGCGTCGACCACCGAGTGCAGCGCCTCCGACTGCATGGCAGCCGAGCCGGTGATGCCCGCAGCCACGAATTTGGAGACCGCGATCACACCGTTGCAGGCGAATGCCGCGACAACGACCCTCACCGAGCTCCCGCCTGCCATCGTCCTCTTCCTCCCCGCGCCGCCACCGGTTGGGCTGAACATAGAGACGCCACGTGCGGGCCTGACAGTCCGCAATTGGCCGGGCGTAGATCAGAGCGCGACCCGCCGCCCCCGATAAGCTGCCGCCGCGCCATCATCACCGCGAGGTCGAACCTTTCGCAAGCGCCAATCGCCGTGAGATCACAATCGCAATTGTCGAGCCTGTCGCGACCTTTATTCTCGCGGCCGTCAAGGATGCGGTCTATCTCATATCGGCGCGAACACTCGAACCTTGCCGCCTCTTGATGATACCCTCCGCAAACGTCCGCGATGCCTTTGACACGGATCCCTCTTTTGCGCGCGCCATGGCCATCGAGTTTTCGACGCAGTATCGTGAAATTGTCAAAGCACTGAAAAACCAGAAATTACGAACCGGTGTCGAACACCTGGCGAATTATTTGATGATGCGTTACGCCACGCTCGCCGCCCTCAAAACCCCGCTATCGTGAATAGGACGGGTTAATCGGGTTTTCTCGGCGCCGACCAGGTGCAGGCCGGGCTGGCGGGCCTTTCGCCGTACACGGGCGCGGGCATCGGCGTCGCGCTCATCGACTCGGGCGTCTGGACCGGCCACCGTTCTCTCGCCGGCCGGGTCGTCTTTGCGAAGGATTTCATAGACGATAAACGGCCAACGGTAAACGGTGAACGGCAAACGGTAAACGCCGAAGACTCCTACGGCCACGGCACGCACATCGGCGCCATCATCGCGGGCAGCTCGCCGTATCCTCAGGATTCAACGTTTCAAACACCCTTCCGCGGCGTCGCGCCGGGCGCGCATCTCATCAGCCTGCGCGTCATCGGCGCCGACGGCACCGGCAAGGCCAGCGACGTCGTCGACGCCATCGAGTGGGCGATCGCCAACCGGCGCCGCTTCAACATCCGCGTCATCAACATCTCGCTGGGCGGGCCGGCCGAGCAGTCCTACAAGGACGACCCGATGTGCGAAGCGGTCGAACGCGCCGTGCACGCGGGCATCGTCGTCGTGGCGGCGGCGGGGAATCGTGGAAAGGATGCCGAGGGGCGCAGCGTCCACGGCCTCATCGAGTCGCCGGGCATCGATCCGTATGTGATTACGGTGGGCGCGCTGAACACGAAGAGCACGGCACGCCGCTCGGATGATGAGCTGACGACCTACAGCTCGAAGGGGCCGACGCTGGTGGACGGGCTCATCAAGCCGGATCTCGTGGCGCCGGGGAACAAGATTGTGTCGGCCGAAGCGCGGGGCGCGACGATCGTGGCCGATCATCCGGCGCTGCACGCGTCGGGGTCGGGCGCCGATGCCTATGCGGCGCTCAGCGGGACGAGCATGTCGACGGGCGTGGTGAGCGGTGTGGTGGCGCTGGTGCTCGAGGCGAACAAGGGGCTGACGCCGGCGCAGGTGAAGATGACGCTGCAGTCGTCGGCGACGTTCATGCCCGAGGTGGGGCTGGTGGGCGCTGGCGCGGGCAGTCTGAACGCGGCGGCCGCGATCGGCGTGGCGCTGAAGGGGCCGAGCCCGCAGAGCACGACGATTGAGGGTGAGAGCGTCGTGTCGTCGGGGATGATGACGGCTGTTCGTCAACCATCACTAACACGCATTAGCTCACGCATTCGCACTCGCGAAGTGATCTGGGGTGAGCGCTCTGTTGAAGGTGACACGATCGTCTGGGGCAACACCATCGTCTGGGGTAACGCCATCGTCTGGGGTAACGCCATCGTCTGGGGTAACACCATCGTCTGGGGTAACACCATCGTCTGGGGTAATACCATCGTCTGGGGTAATACCATCGTCTGGGGTAATACCATCGTCTGGGGTAATACCATCGTCTGGGGTAATACCATCGTCTGGGGCAATACCATCGTCTGGGGCAACTGATTCGTCCGACCTAAAGCTTGGGTTCGGCAACGCCTTCTGTAATTACAAGACTGTTCACTGTTCGCAGATTTCAAGAATCGAACACTCTATCTCTTACGAGACACGTGTCGCATTACGCGAGCGACTCTCAGAAATGCACCTAGGGGAATTTGAAAGGTTCTTAATTTCGCTCACAGTTGAGCCGATAGATCCGTCGGCGGCCAATGACCCAGTTTGCAGGAGCATCTAACAACAGATTCAAGATCGCAAAGCCCGTCGTCCAGCTCTTTATTGGTGCAATCGTAATTGCGGGAATTGCTGCAATCGCGAAGTCAGCACACGAGTTGTACACCGAGTCGGTTACGCCACAGTGGCTAATTCTTGCCGTTCTGACATTGCTTAGTGGTTCCATGCCGGTCAAACTACCGTCGATCCCTGCGACTATTTCGGTCTCGGAAACATTTGTCTTCGCTTCAGTGCTGTTATTTGGCACCGCTGCTGGAACCATTACAGTTGCCCTTGACGGATTGATTATTTCCTTTTGGTTGCAGCGTACGAACTTTGAGCTGCGCAAACTGCTGTTCAACACGGCAGGCCCTGCGCTATCGCTCTGGATATCATCCCAACTCTTTTTCTTGGTGACGGGAATTGCTCCGCTGTCTCAGGAGCAGGTTAGCCTTCCGACTCTTTTACCTGGCGTGCTGTTCTTTGCTCTTATCTATTTCCTAATGAACAGTTGGTTAATGGCTACCGTTGTCGGATTTGAAGAGTCCATTAGCCCTGTTAAGATCTGGCGTCACAACTTTCTCTGGCTGGGCCTAAGCTTCCTCAGCGGCGCGTCGGTTTCCATTCTGCTAGTTTCTGTAAGTCGAGAAATAAGCCTAACCGCACTCGTTGTGGTTCTTCCGCTTCTCGTAATCTCGTACCTCACCTATCACTCATCAATGGCACGTGTTGAAGATGCAAACCGCCACGTCTCCGAACTTGATCACCTCTACTCAACGACGATTGAAACACTTGCAATGGCCATTGATGCGAAAGACCAAGTCACACATGGCCACATACGCCGCGTACGCGAACGCTCTCTTTCGCTAGCACGCCGCGTAGGCGTTGACGATGAGAGGCTAATCAGAGCAATTGAGGCGGCATCCCTGCTACACGACATGGGAAAGTTAGCAATACCAGAGCATATCCTCAACAAACCTGAAAAACTCACAGTCGACGAATTCGAAGTAATGAAGACGCACTCAAGCTTAGGTGCTGACATCCTTGCAGCTATTGAATTTCCATATCCAGTAGTACCAATCGTTCGACACCATCACGAGAATTGGGATGGCTCCGGTTATCCGGATGGCCTTGCGGGCACTGAAATCCCTCTAGGAGCCAGAATATTGGCGGTCGTAGATTGTTTCGACGCGTTGACCTCCGACAGACCCTATCGCTGTCGCCTCGCCGTCGCCGACGCCATTGCGATTCTTAGGGACCGCCGCGGGCGTATGTACGATCCGCTTGTTGTGGATGTCTTCATGGAACTTCAGCAAGACTGGCCGATTTAGCTCGGATATGACGAGTTTACGAATAACCTTTTGGCTGCCGATTTCAGAAATGCGCACCTAGAAGGTAGAACGACCCTCGGAATGTGTCCGCCTTGCCGACAACGAAAAGTATGAATCATTCAGATGTCGATGCGGCACTGCAGCTGATCCGATCTGGGCGCTATCTCGGGGCTATCAAGGCTCTCCAGCAGCGGCCAGCAGCGTCACGTCGTTTCGACTCGCTCAGCGAAGCCCTGTTGGCAGACATGCTCCAGCGTGTCGGCCAAAATCGAGCTGCGGAAGAAATTGCCCTTCGACACCTTCGCAGCACATCGCAATCGTCTCCTCTGTATGCACGTTATCAATATGTTCTCGGAAACGTGAGCCGAGATCGCGGCAATATGGCGAGAGCCCTCGAGCACTTCCAAATTGCTGCAAATCTATCGACCGACGTCGAACTCGCAGCATGGAGCGAGCTCCGCTTGATAACGGCTATTGGCGAGACCAGTGGTACTCGCGTGGCCATGGTTCGCCTAGATGAAGTCAGGCGAATCCTAACGCGATGCGGCGATCCTAGACCGTTCGCAGCCCTTCACCTTTGGCTCGTGGAGGCTGAAAGCACCATGGGCAACATTGAGAATGCGTGGAGGAACTTAAAGGCCGCGGATACTTTGCTTTCGCAAATTGACGATGTTTGGCTCCAAGGATATTTGGCAGTAAACCGTTCTGCGATTCACTATTACTCTGCTGAAATTGGGGCCGCCAGACGATATGCCGAATCAGCGATCGTGTATGCCCAAGAGTCCGGGCACCGCACGACCCGCTGCGCTGCACATGTCAATTTGGGCAATATCGAGTTTTCGCAGGGGCAATTTGGCCGGGCCGAGCAGTACCTTCAAACAGCTTTGGATTGTTCCGAGAATGGTTCGTTAAGTGAAGTGATAATTCTTGAAAACATTGCGCAGGTGAAACTTCACGCGGATGACCTTATAGGATGCAGAACAGTACTCTCACAACTCGAAACGCTTGCCAGCCGCTTTGAAAACGAGAAACGTAAGCACTATAACAGGTGGGCATTACACACGAAGATTCGCCTGCTCCTGAAAGAGGGCAAATCTACAGAGGCGCGGCAAATCAGCAACAGCTTAAGCGTTCTTTCTAGCAAAGCACCGCACGCTAGAGTCAGCGCAGCCTCCCACCTCTTAAATGCAGAAACCCTACTAGCCAACCAAGAACCGACAGCGGCAGCGGATACTCTCATTCCAATGTTTGTGTCCTCGGCTCCGCTTCCACCGGATCTATACGCAGAACTGGAGCGAATTACGGGTAATGCACTCGCCCTTTCTGGTGCGCGAGAGTTAGCAAACATTCACTGGGAGCGTGCTCGACGAACATTTGACTTGATCGGCCACACAGTGGGCAGACAACGTACGAGCTCAGGACCAACAACCACAGTCGCAGAGGGCAGCAATGCCGACGGCCCGTTCGCTTCGCAGTGGTGTCTCGATCGTCTCCGAGCGTTGTTCGACTTGCGTGATCGACCTGAGCTCTTCGGCCATGAAGCTGTGCTCCTTCTTCAAGAACTGGCGTGCGCACAGTCAATCAAGCTGCTCCGCGAGCCCGAGAATATCGAAGCCTCGCCGACAGGTCGCGTCACCGAATTGCCAGCGGCGCAAGAGATAAGGATCAACCTGAAAGAACTCGACCGATCGAGGCTAATCTTGTCTTTCGTTTCCCTTCCAGATCCCAAATCCATCTTGACGGCAATGACATTTCGACGAATTGTGGACCAAGTCTTGGGCACAAGGTCGACGGAATCATTCTTGGGTGATCAAGAAGTGATTTGGCGAACCGAAGATAGTTCGTCAGTGACGCGCGGATTCGCGTTTGCCTCCAACACCATGTCAGGGATCATCCGGGTGGTTAAGCAAGTGGCACCAACCGATGTCAGCGTCCTGATCACAGGCGAAACTGGGACCGGAAAGGAGGTCATTGCGCAGACTATTCACGAGAACTCTCGTAGGGCCTCGATGCCCTTCTTAGCTTTGAACTGTGCGGCCGTCTCTAAAGAACTACTCGAGAGCCAACTGTTCGGCCACCGCAAAGGAGCATTCTCAGGTGCAACTGAAAACTATCCGGGGATCGTCAGAGCAGCAAATGGAGGCACTCTCTTTCTCGATGAAATCGGCGAAGTCCCGCTTGATATGCAAGCGAAGTTGCTTCGATTTCTCGAAATGAATGAGGTTCATCCACTTGGTGAGACTCATCCGGTCAAGGTCAACGTGCGTCTTATTTTCGCAACTAACGGCGACTTGGAAGAGGCGGTTAAGCATCACAGATTCCGCCAGGATCTCTTTTTTCGCTTGAATGTAATCCCAATCAAAGTACCACCTTTGAGGGAGCGCCGCGAAGACATTCCGGTACTGGTTAACATGTTCGCGCAAAGATTTGCCAACGAACTTTCTAAGAAGCCTATTCGCCTTTCAACAAGCGCCATGGAGCATCTGATCCTGTATTCGTGGCCTGGCAATGTGAGACAACTGTTAAATGAGGTGCGGCGACTGACTGCACTCATGGACTCGGGGGCATACGTGACGCCAGACGATTTGGCAGCAACAATTCGATCCTCAAATGAAAGACGTGATGAGGCTCTGCAATCCGAATTGCGTGTGTCTGTTGCCATTGATCAATCACTGGAAGGAGCAATGAGCGCATTGGAATCCGAAATGATCAAGTATGCACTCCGCAAATCTGGCGGCCGTGTGGTTCCAGCCGCATCAAGCCTTGGGGTGTCACGTAAAGGTCTATATCTGAAGCGACGACGTTTAGGACTAATTGACTTTGATGGACGCGAAAGTTAGTCTCGCCACGACTTTCCTACATTGATATTCGTCGCGCGTGGGTGCCACCCCTCCTAGACGAACCATCAATCGGTCAAGAAGTGCCCACTGCTCTGAATTGCTAGAATCTGTCCCATGGACGCCTTCCTCACCGCCGACGGGCTCATCGCGCTTGCCACACTCACATTCCTCGAAGTCGTCCTTGGCGTCGACAACGTCATCTTCATCTCGATCCTGGTCGGTAAGCTGCCGCCACGACCAGCAGCCCCGCGCCCGCACCCTCGGCCTCGCCGGCGCCATGGGCATGCGCATCCTGCTGCTCCTCTCCCTCACCTGGATCATGCGCCTCACCCAGCCGCTCTTCCACGCCTTCGACCACGGCTTCTCGGGACGCGACCTCATCCTCATCAGCGGCGGCCTCTTCCTCCTGTGGAAAGCCACCGTCGAAATCCACGAGAAGCTCGAAGGCCAGGAAGGCCACGCCAGCGCCCGCGTCGCGCCGTCGTTTGCCGCCATCATCGGCCAGATCATGCTCCTCGACATCATCTTCTCCCTCGACTCGGTCATCACCGCCGTCGGCATGGCCAGCGACATCGCCATCATGATCACCGCGGTGGTCGTCGCCGTCGCCATCATGATGGTCTCGGCCAAGTCGATCGGCGACTTCGTCATGCGCCACCCCACGGTGAAGGTGCTCGCGCTGTCGTTCCTGCTTGATGATTGGCCTGGCGCTGGTGGCAGACGGGGTGGGCTTCCACATCCCGAAGGGCTACATCTACTTCGCGATGGGCTTCTCGATTTTCGTGGAGACGATCAATCTGCGCATCCGGCCGGCGCATGCGCCGGTGCGGCTGCACGAGCCGTATCGGGAAGACCGCCGCTGACGTCCGATCCCGCGGCGGGCTTCGCGAGACGGGCCATCTGGGCGGAACACGCGGCCTGGCGCTCGGCCACGGCTTTTTCGAAGAGGCCCTGAATCTTGTCGCTGGTGCGGAACTCGGCGAGGATCGCGCCCCGATTGCTCGCGTAGGTCTCGTCGATGGCGTAGGCCAGCACGGTCGCCATCACGTCCCCTTCCTCGGTCTTCGTCTCGGCGAAACGCTTCTGGAACCCGCGCAGGACGGGCTCGAACGCGCGATTGTCCCACTGCTCCTCGCCCACATCCAGTCGGACGAAGTCGTTCAGCGCCGCCGCGAACGACGCGCTGGCCGGAAGATGCCAGAAC
Organism: Vicinamibacterales bacterium; assembly: GCA_963746535.1. Taxonomy (GTDB): domain Bacteria; phylum Acidobacteriota; class Vicinamibacteria; order Vicinamibacterales; family JAMQPK01; genus JAMQPK01. The sequence continues at coordinate 12,063 of CAVVBP010000001.1, forward strand.
GTCACGTTGGCCCCGAACTCCTTGACGTAGAGCGGCAGGTACAGCGTCGCGCGCGCCGGCACCTGCGTGCGCAAGGCGGGGTTGTAGCGCAGCACCTCGTCCTGCGTCAGCTTGGTGCGCCGCATGATCTCGCTGAGCGCGATCGCGCGCGGCGTCCGCATCGCGAAAATCTCCCCCTGGCGAATCGTTTGCCGGAAGCCGGCCACCTTGGCCGCGTTGCCGAACACCATCTCCGCATAGAGGGCCGAGCGCGGGCCGTACGTGCGGTAGATGTCGCGGTAGCGGTAGAGCGCAATCGCCCGCAGCTCGCGCGAGAACTGCGAGCCGAGGAAATACCGGTCGCGCACGTTGTCGCCGCCGAGCTTCCCTCCGTTGACGAGCACGCGGCCCACGTTGGTGCCGCCGCTGTGGTGCTCCGACAGCGCGGGGACGAACGACCGGTAGCGCGTGGCGAGAATCGTCAGGTACGCGGCGCAATGCGACGCCTGGGTCGTCTGGTTGAACGCCTCGATGACGTTCGGCGACAGCCGCTTCAGCCGGTTCCAGTTGACCGTCAGCCACTGGCAGAACCCGATGGCGCCCGCGCGCGATCGCCGCGTGCCGTGAAACCCCGACTCGAGCATCGCCTGCGCGAGGCCGATGTCGGCAGGCACGCCGAAGCGCTCGTAAATCGTGCCCCACTCCTTGAGGAACATCCCGTATCGCTCGGCGTTCGGCCGGACGAAGTTGCCGCGCGTGGGGTTGTGCACGACCGGCCCCACCGCCTGCTCGAGGATGGCCGCCACCTGATCGCGCTTCGGGTCGAGCCGCGTCTGCAGCCGGCGTCCGTCGAGCAGGTTCGCGAGCGACGGATCCTTCCAGTCCGCCCCGGTCTGCCAGTCGCCCTTGGTCGGAAACACCACGAGCAGGCGCCCGTCCACCGCGCTGCCATACGCGATGTAGCCGTCGGGAATGGTGAAGACGTGCTGCCAGAACTCGTAGCCGGGCCGGTAGCGGACGATGGCCGCCGCGTCTTCGTCCTTGCGGGCCATCACGAACTGGTACGCCTGCTTCGCGCCGGGATCCACCGGCACGGACGACTGCGCGCGTCCGCGCAGGGCGAACGAATCGATGCCGGCCGCCGACACGGCGGCGAGGGCCGCAATGAAGAAGGTTCGGGTCATGGGGAAGCGAACCGACATGATAGCCGATTGCGTTGGCCACGGGACGGGTGGTCCCAAAATCGAACACGCGGCCGGCGCAACCAAAAGACGTGCCCACGTTTTCACGTCGACGCGTGGCAGCCATCTTGATAAGAGGAGCGGCATGCAGGACCTGCGCTTCGCCCTTCGCGCGTTCAGACGGACGCCCGGCACATCGAGCCTGGTCGTCACCACGCTCGCGGTGGCAATTGCCGCCGCCACGATCATCGCCAGCACCATCGACATGGTGTGGCGCTTCATTCCGACCGAACGGACCGGCGGCCTGGTGTTCGTGGCGTCGACCGATCCGCGGCCCGACCAATCGCAGTCGGGGGTCGCGGGCGGCGTCGCGCGCACCGGCGTGTCGATTCCCGACCTGGTCGACTGGACCGAGCGCACGAGCAGCTTTCAGGAGCTCGCGGGCGTCACCTTCCAGAGCGCCATCATGACGGGAACGGACGCGCCGTCGCGCATCGCGACGGCACGGGCCACGCACAACCTTCCGCGTGTCTGGGGCATCACGCCGCAGCTCGGCCGCGCGTTCGAAGCGGGCGACGCGGCACCCGGCGCCCCGCGCGTCGTGCTGTTGAGTCACGATTTCTGGCAGCGCCAGTTCTCCGGCGCGAGGGATCTCGCGGGCCGCTCGATGACGATCGACGGCCAGCCGCACACGATCGTGGGAGTCCTGCCCGCGCCAACCGGCCGGGGGATGTTCAAGGCGATCGACGTCATGGTGCCCCTCGTGCTCGATCGCGAGCGCGAGCGGCGCGACGATCGCCGGCTGTACGTCACCGGCGTGCTGAAGCCGGGCGTCGCCCGCGAGCAGGCGGAAGCCGACCTCGCTCGTGTGGCACGCCAGCTCCAGAGCGACTACCCGCGCACCAACGCGAGAAACGGCGTGGTCGTGCGTCCCTTGATCGAAATGCTTGGCGCCAACATCGCCGCGGTCCTGTTCCTGCTCTCGTCGATTGCCTTCATGGTGGTCTGCATCGCCTGCGCGAACGTCTCGAGCATCATCCTCGCGCAGGTGGCGACGCGGCGCCGCGAGCTCGCCGTCCGCGCGGCCATGGGCGCCGGGCGATGGCGCCAGATCCGCCAGTTCATGGTCGAGAGCCTCGTCACCGCGTCATTCGCCGGCGCCGCCGGGCTGTTCCTGGCCTGGTGGGGACTGGTGGCGATCCGGTTCGCGAGCGAAGGCATCGACGGTTTCAACGACATGGGGCTGAACGGCCGCGTGCTGTCCGTCAGCCTCGCGCTCACGCTTCTGGCGCCCTTCGGGTTCGCGCTCCTGCCGGCGATACGCATGTCGAAGCCCGACATGGAAGAGCTGCGCCAGGGCACCCGCGGCGTCGAGACGCGCCGCGGCCGATGGCTGCGCGAATCGCTCGTCGTGCCGCAGGTGGCGCTCGCGCTGGTGCTGATGATGCAGGTCGCGTTCATCGGACGCGTCACGTGGCGGCTGCACTACATGGACAGAGGATTCGACTCGGAGCAGGTGTTGACGTTCCGGATGAACCTGACCGAAGCCGGTTATCCCGACGGAGCGGCAACACAGCGCTTCTATACGAGCGCGCTCGAGCGCATCCGGTCGGTGCCCGGCGTCGTCGGTGCCGCCGCCACCAATCGCCTTCCGGTGACAGACCGCCAGATCGCCGCGCAATTCGTCATCCAGGGCAAGCCGGCGCCGCCATCGGACGCGCAACTGCAGGCCGTGCAGGTGGCGACGAGCGCCGGCTATCTGCAGACGATGAAGATTCCGTTGCTGCAGGGCCGTGGGTTCGTCGATGCCGATTACAACAACGCTCCGCCGGTGGCGCTCGTCAGCCGCGAAGCGGCGCGCCAGTACTGGCCCGGACAGAACCCGATCGGACAGCGCATCGCGTTTGCCGACAGGCAGAATGAATGGCTCGAAGTCGTCGGCATCGCCGACGACGTGAGGAATATGGGACCGGATCTCGCCGTCACACCACAGATCTACGTGCCCGGTTCGTGGCGGTCCGAACGTGCAGCGGCGTTTGTCGTTCGCAGCGCCGGCCCCGATCCCGTGCAGCTTGCGCCGGCGATCCGCGCGGAGATTGCACGGCTCGACAAGACACAGCCCATCTACGACGCCCGCAGCATGCGGCGCCTCTTCGTCGAAGATCTCGGCGGGACGTATCTCTTCACCGGCATGCTCGGCGTGTTTGCGGTCGTGGCTCTGCTGCTCGCGGCGGCGGGCGTGTACGGGCTCATCTCGTTTTCGGTCAGCCAGCGCGCACGCGAGATCGGCGTGCGCATGGCGCTTGGCGCCGAGCCCCGGTCGATTCTCGGCATGGTCATCGTGCGTGGAGCCGTGCCCCTGACGCTCGGGCTCTTTCTTGGATCCGCCGGCGCCGCCGCGCTCGTCTCCGTCACCGCCAGCGCGCTTCAGCAGGTGGACGTGCGCGACCCGCTCGCCTATCTCGCCGTCGCGGTGCCGCTGGCCCTCGTGACGTTCGTCGCCACCTACGTTCCCGCCCGGCGCGCGACGCACGTCGACCCGCTCGTCGCGCTGCGCGCGGAATAAGGTCTTTCGTCTGGCGGATCAGCCGATCGTTCCGCGGGTTGCCTTGGCGCCGTCACTCTGACTATCCTGTGCCCACGCGTGCAGGACGCGCCCCGTCCGCGGGAAGGGATGCTCCCACCTGACACAGGCTCAGCCATCGAGTATTGCCTGACGAACCTCCAGCCCGTCTTCGCGGACAACGGGCACAACCCTCTACGGGAGGTGTCGTCCATGTCGTCCAACGGAGACCGTTCCACGTTCGTCGAACCGCTCCCCGCCCGACCGAATCTGGAAATGCAGCAAAAGCGCGCCAGAGAATTGGTGCGCGCTGCGTGGGCTGGCGATGCGGACGCGGTGGCGCGCATTCGCGCACTGCATCCCAAGCCGCCTGCAGCCGACGCGGTGAAGCTTGCCGACGCGCAGCTCGTCGTCGCCCGTGGCTACGGGTTCGAAAACTGGGCCGCGATGAAACACAAGATCGATGCGGTCAACAAGACGCCTGTCGAGCAGTTCTTGATCGCGCTGCACGCGAGTGACGTAGAGCGAGTCCGCACGCTGCTCGAGGAGCATGCCGATGTGCGAACCGCCGTGAACGAACCGATCAGCTACTTCAACAGCCGGCCGGTGGCACGGGCGACGAAGAACCTTCCGCTGCTAGACATCTTGCTCGCCTATGGCGCCGATCTGAACCTGAAAAGCACGTGGTGGGCGGGCGGATTCGGCCTCATGGAATCCCACTGTACGCCGGAGGAGGCGGCGCCGCTGATCGAGCGAGGTGCCGTCGTCGACGTCTTTGCCGCGGCGAACCTTGGAATGTTCGATCGGTTGCGCGAGCTCGTCGACCGTGATCCGGCGCTCGTCCATGCACGCGGTGGCGATGGAAAAACGCCGTTGCACTGCGCTCACACCGTGGAGATCGCGCAGTATCTCATCGACCGTGGTGCTGACATCAATGCGCGTGATGTCGATCACGAATCGACGGCGGCGCAGTACCTGGTCCGCGAGGCGCCCGAGGTCACGCGGCTGCTCATCGAGCGCGGCGCCTGGTTCGACATCTTCATTGCCATCGGATTGCGCGATGCGGCTCTCGTCGAGCGTTGCTTTCGCGACGATCCTGAAGCACTCGATCATCGCATCTGGCACGGTAAGTACAGGGTGGCTCATAACGGCAAACGGGCGGCGACGCGCGAGGAAATCGGCGATCGCCGCGGCGATGTCTATCGATGGGTCTTCGACCACAACGCATCCGCCCTCGATGTGGCCAAGGGCCTCGGCTACAACGACATCGTCGAACTGCTGATGCGCCATGCGTCACCCACACAGCGACTGCTCGCCGCCTGTGCGGGAGCCGATCGTGCGGTCGCGGAGGCCATCGTCGCCTCGCATCCCCACGTCATTGCGAGCCTCACGCGCGATCAGATGCAGCTGATCGTTGACAGGGCGCATGCCAACGACACGGCGGCTGTGGCGCTGATGCTCCGTCTCGGGTTCGATCCGCTCGCGCGGGGCGTGGACGACTGGGAGGCCATTCGCTGGGCGGCGTTTCACGGTAACGTACAAGTGCTGAAACTCCTTCTGCCGCACAATCCACCGATCGGCGTTCCGGATCCGACCTATGGTGGCACGCCGCTGGGCCAGTGCCTGTACGGCTCGCTGCATGGGTGGAAGCGCGAGACGGGCGATTTCGCGACGACAGTCCGGCTGCTCCTCGACGCGGGTGAACGTCCGGACTTGACGGTTGTGCCGATCGGCCGTGACGACGTGGACGCGGTGCTACGAGAGCACTTCGTCCGTTTACGTCGTACCTAGTCACTGCGGCGTTTATCGTTACTAATCCCCTCCCTACGCGGCATCCCCGTATGATTCGAGCGGGGTTACCTGTCGTTAGCTCTTGGCACTCGACTCGGCCCATATGAAATCACAGGCCAAATCGGCGCCGGCGGCAGGGGGAGGTCTATCGCGCGACAGACACCAACCTCAAACGCACCGTCGCTGCCCATCAGATTCGGAAACGATCACGTAGATTGCAGGGGTTCAGTTCCTTGTCAGCGGCCAGTTCAGGAGAACGACGAATCGGCCGGACGGCTCGACTGCGCAGTTAACCAGGAATCGCTTCCCATCGTGCGTGTCGTAGTTATAGCCGAACGGATCGCCTCGCGTCGGCAGACTGATCGGAAGTGTGCCTGGACACGCGCGGAACAACCGGGACGGCAATCGCATCCCGGTCGACCGGTTCAACTCTGCGATGTTCACAGCGTAGATTGTGAAGTCGCCGGACATGTAGTACAGCTCCTGGCTGTCCGCACGCCACACCGGATAATCGCCTCCAAGATTCGAAATCCGTATTTTTCCTTCTTCGCCTGCGGGCCCTCCCGCAAACGGGCGAACGTACACTTCATAACGGCCAGTCTCGTTTGAGGTATACGCCATCCACTTCCCATCCGGTGAAAATCTTGCACCTCCCTCGTTAAAGGGCGTCTTCAAAAACGCAAACCGCTTCGCGGGATCTATTGCCGATGCCACCATCACATCACGGCCTCCGAAGGCAATCCACTTTCCATCTCTCGACCAGTCATCCGGGTCGACCTGATCCGAAAACGGCAACGGCAACTGCAACTCCTCGCTGGCGGCGTCGAGAGCCTTCTTGAGGAACGGACGCATGACGACTCCGTCGTCTCGATCCGAGCCGAATAGTAACTGTTGTCCATCCGGGGACCACACAGGAAACCAATCGTTGGCCACATGAGTGGTGAGGCGCGAGGAGACTGCCCGGGCGACTTCCACGAACCAGATGTCGCGATTACCATTCCGGGCATCAGGGCGCGTGAAGGCGACGCGGGCGCCATCGGGAGACATGCGAGGTTGCGAATACTCGGCAGGCTCGCCCAGTGTTCCGGCGAGCTCGCCGCTCCGGTCGAACCATGTCAGACGGGTGTGCCCCGTGCCGAATCGACGGAGTATTGCGACTCGTCCGTCGCTGGACGCATCAAAAGAAATGCCCAATCCCGCGGCGTTGTAGTCGACATTGTCGACGACCGGCACTGGATCGCCGGACAGCTCTTGCGTCTCCGGATTGAATCGCCGTGCCACCAATCCGCCGTCGCGGTAATAGAGAATCGTGCCAAATTTACTGTCACTCGACCGAATGTAACGGATCGCCGACTGGATGGGCATCAGACGCTTGACCGTGCGGGAATCGAGCGACCCGACATAGAGGGCGTTGTTATCGCGCTGGCTGCAGCGGCTCGTGAACAGGAATGTCCGCCCATCTGGCAGGAACACGGGGCCCCGGTGTGAGTTCTCAGTAAGCGAGGCGTCAAGCTCGGTGATCTGTTCCGGCGGTCCACCTGATTCGCGAATTCGAAAGAGGGCCGTGCGATTTGAAACCCGAAAAATAATGTCGCCCCGCGCTCCCCAGGCCGCATCCAGAAATCCCGGCACTTCCGTGATGGTCTGTGGCGAACCACCGGACGGACTGATCTTCTTTACCTTCCCGTCGACATAAAAGGCGATCCAGCGGCTATCCGGCGACCACAGGGGCGCACGACTGCCTTCTGTACTCACCAAGGGTCTGGATTCAACCGAATCCAAGGCACGAACCCACAGAGAGGTGGGCGCCGCTGCGCTGCCCCCCAAAAAGACCACATGTCGCCCATCGGGAGATGGCACCGGGAACTCGCCCGGCGGGGCAGCCCCCATCTGTTCCTCGAGGGTAAGCGTGAACTGGCTGGGAAGCTCGGAGGGCACAATGTCGGGCTTGGTGAGCCAGAGGCTGGTCACGGCGAGTGCCGCACATAGAACGGCCGCTACCGGCCACAGCCACCAACGCATCGTTTTCCCGGCAGGCACGATCGCGGGCTGAATCTTGCCAGCCCCCTCCAACTCGGCGTTGACGTCGCCCGCAGGCTGGCGGCCACTGTCCACTTCGTTCGGTCGATCCGGCGCGGGGAGATCGAACTCGGCACGCGCGTCGCCAATGTCTCGCACACGTCGTCGGGCGTCCTTTGTGAGACATCGCTGCAGCAGGCGCGTGATGGCCGGAGGCGTGATCGCAGGAAGCGCCGTAAAGTCGGGCTCGCGCTCCAGAATCGCCGCAATCGTGTCCGAGACCGTCTGCCCCGCGAATGCGATGCGGCCGGTCAGCATCTCGTACATCACGCAGCCGAATGCCCAGATGTCTGTCCGCTTGTCAACCGGTTTCCCGCGCGCCTGTTCAGGACTCATGTAGGCAGCGGTTCCGAGGATGACGCCCTCACGCGTGCCGCCGACCGTCACCGTGGGCGCGTGCGTGAGGTCCGGTGTCGCACCGTCACCCGCGATCGCTTTCGCGAGTCCGAAGTCCAGCACCTTGACCACACCGTCAGGTGTGATCTTGATGTTCGACGGTTTGAGATCGCGGTGAATGATCCCTTTCTCATGTGCCGCGTCAAGGGCATCCGCGATCTGTCGCGCAATGGCCAGCGCATCGGTCAGAGGGATGGGCCCGCGTACGATGCGGTGGGCTAGCGTCTCGCCCTCGACCAGTTCCAACACGAGCGCGCGGACGCCATCCGCCTCTTCGAGTCCGTAGATCGCGCCGATGTGGGGATGATTGAGGGACGCGAGCACGCGCGCCTCGCGTTCGAAGCGCGCCAGCCGATCAGGAACACTGGCGAAGAGCTTCGGCAGGATCTTGATCGCGACATCGCGACCGAGCTTCGTATCGCGCGCGCGATAGACCTCACCCATACCGCCGACGCCCAGTAGGGACATGACCTTATAGGTGCCGATCTGCTGACCGCTCAGATCGAAGTCCGACTCCCTCATCCTTGATTCCGGTGTCGGTTTTAAGAAACTCTCCAGGCGACTTTCCTGGGCGAGCAGCGACTCAACCTCGCTGCGCAGCTCCGCATCGTCGCCACAGGCCTCGCGCAGAAACGCTGAGCGCTCCGCCACGTTGCACGCCAGCGCGGCTTCGCAGAGCTGTGAGATTTGCTGCCACCGTTCAGGTGTCATCGGGGGGGTTCGGACAGTATACGCAGAATGGCTCGCGGCAGGTCCCGCAGCTGCTTCATGACGTTCGCCAGCTTCAGGCCCTGCGCGCCTCCAAAATCACTCCTGATATGTCGCCAAGTGTTTAGTAATCGACCTACAGGCAACGACCGGGAAACGCGCCAACTTGGTGAAAGCATTCCATACGCCTGGCCGGCGGCATCATCGGATACGAAACTGATACGGTGCCGGCACACGCGAGCTTGAGGCAAAGATCGGAAATTCCAGAAGACATCGAAGAGTTCGGAAGCCTCGGGCTTTCGTCAAGTAGACTCTCTAGCGTGCCGCAGCGGACGCAGCCGGTTGTCGCAAGTGGGTCTCGAACCATTCGAACGTAAGGTTTGACCAGTTGATGCTGTCCCATCCCACAGAGCCAGTGCCGTGCTCCGCACCGGGCACGCGAATCAGTTTGACGGCTACACCCACCTGGCGCAGGGCGGCTTCCATGATCTCGGATTGCTGAAACGGCACCGTCGTGTCGCGGTCGCCATGAATGAGCAGAAACGGCGGATCGTCAGCCGTCACATGGGTCACAGGCGAAGCTTCTTGAAACAGCTTGACCGTCAACGACGATGCCGGACGGTTCGGAGCAGGCTGTCTCATGCCCATTGCAAGGCTGATGGCCACCGAGCCATTAGGGGTGTTGATCTTCGCTAGATCGACAGCGGGGTAAAACGCCACGACGGACTGCACTTTCGAACTCTCGCGGTCCACCGGATCGGATGCGGCGGGGTCGCCCTTGCCATCAAGGGTCGCCAGCATGCTCACGAGATGACCGCCCGATGATCCCCCAACCGCGCCGATACGATCGGCGCGAATCCCATAGCGTGATGCATTCGCACGAATGAAACGGGTAGCCCGTTGTGCATCTTTGACGATGTCATCGATATGAAATCGCGGGGAGGCGCGATGGGTTATCACAAACGCCGTGTAGCCCGCGGTGACCAGCTTTTCCCTCGCCGACCGGAATTCCTGTGACTCTTTAAGCAGCGGAGCGTTCGAATCCAGGTCCCGATACCAACCGCTGCCGTTGATCACGATAATGCCGAACCCGTTGGACGTCGCTGGCCTGTACACGTCCATGACCAGCGCCAGGCCCGAATACGTGGCAAACACAACGTTCGTCTCGACTGTTGGCTCCGCGGCGCGCGAGACGCTGGTGAGCATCACGAACAGTGCTGCAAACGCTGATAACTTCGATCGCCTGAGACCGGTTCTGCTTCTCATCGTGAGCCTCTCGTTGATGAAGACGCGCGCCCGGGCTGAATGACATAGGTGGCAGGGACCGGCTGATTATAGGGTCACTCAGGACGAATCCCGCTGCCCGCGGCCGTCCGGCCCGTATAATCCACGGAACGCTTGGCCCGCATAGTCCAGCAAGTCCGGTGCTTCTTGAATCAGTGCAGACAATATGACGATTTTGACGACCTCCGATGGCGCTCGCACGACGCTCGACGACACGAAGATTGCCGAATTCCGAAGTGCTTTGCGCGGCGACGTGATGGCGGCCGATGACGCCGGGTACGAGAACGCCCGGCACGTCTGGAACGGCAACATCGATCGCCGGCCCGGACTGATCGCGCGGTGCGCCGGCGTCGCCGACGTGCAGCAGGCCGTGGCCTTCGCGCGAACGCATTCGCTGCGTCTGTCGATTCGGGGTGGCGGTCACAGCGCCCCGGGGTACGGCACGAACGACGGCGGCCTCGTGATCGACATGACAGCGATGAAGGGTATTCGCGTCGATCCAGTCGCGCGAACGGCACGAGCGCAGGGTGGCGTGCTCTGGCGTGAGTTGGACCACGAGACGCAGGCATTTGGACTCGCCACCACCGGCGGCACGGTCTCGAACACCGGCGTCGTCGGACTGACGCTCGGCGGCGGTCTCGGCTGGTTGATGGGCAAGCACGGCCTCGCGATCGACAACCTGATTTCGGCGGACGTCGTGACGGCCGACGGTCAATTCCGAACGGCGAGCGCCACCGAACACCCGGACCTCTTCTGGGCACTTCGGGGCGGCGGCGGCAACTTCGGCGTTGTGACGTCCGCGGAATATCGCCTGCATGTAGTCTCGCAGGTTCTCGGTGGTCTGGTGTTGTTTCCGCTCGATCAAGCACGGGACGTGCTCTTCTTTTACAGGGATTTCTGCGGCACGCTGCCAGACGAAGCCGAAGCCTACCTTGCACTCCTGACGGCGCCTCAGGGGATGCCGGTGATCGCCTTGATCCTTGGCTACAACGGTCCGATCGCAGAGGGTGAAAAGGTTCTTGCGCCCGCGCGAGGGTTTGGCAAGCCGATCGCCGATCTCGTCGGACCGGTCCCGTACGGCGCACGTCAGAAAATGCTGGACGACCCGAACGCGACGCACGGTTTGCAGCGGTACTGGCGCTCGGCTTTCACCGAGCAAATTCCAGACGAGTTGATCCACGAGCTGGTGGACGGCGCTTCGCGATTCAGTTCGCCAATGAGCGCGATCATCTTCTTCTATATGCATGGCGCCGCGACACGAGTCGCTTCGGCCGACACGGCATTCGCGCCCAGGCGTCCGCTGTGGGATGTCGATCTGGTCGGGCAATGGGCCAGCGCCGGCGAATCCGCCGATCACGTCGCCTGGGTCAAGTCCCTGTGGGGCAGGATGGAGCCGCACCTGCTTGGCACGGCCTACGTCAATCACCTGTCGTCCGACGATCGGCCTGAAAAAGTCCGTGCGTCGTTCGGTGAGAACTACGGGAGGCTGCGGCAGGTGAAAGGTGTGTACGATCCGACGAACGTATTCCGGATGAACGCCAACATCGCGCCGTAACGCCGCATAGGGCCATGCCGCCAGACCAGGACGAGATCAACCGCTGGAGCGGTTCAGCTCCCTACTGGGAGAAGCATCGCGAGATCATCCGGCAGATGTTTGCGCCGGTGACGCAGGCTCTCGCCGAAGACGCGCAGATCTCAGGCCGGCAAACCGTCCTGGACATTGCGACCGGTCCCGGAGAACCGGCGCTGAGCGTTGCCGCACTGGTTGGGCCGGAAGGTAAGGTGTTTGGGATCGATCTCATTCCGGAGATGGTCGCGGCGGCCCGCCGAGAGGCGAGCCGGCTTGGGTTGGAAAACGTGACGTTTGACGTTGCGTCTGGGGACCAGTTGCCGTTCGCCCCGGACACCTTCGACGCCGCTCTCAACCGGTTCGGGGTGATGTTCTTTCCCTCGCCGCTGGATGCAGTCCGCGACATGTTGCGAGTGCTCAAGCCCGGGCGGAAACTGGCTTTGGGCGTCTGGCACTTCGCGGATAGGAATCCGTTCCACTGTTCGCTCTCGCGCGTCGTCGATCGTTTCATCGATCCGCCGCCGGTGGCGCCGGATGCTCCGGACGCGTTTCGCTTCGCCACCCCGGGCCGGTTGCTGGAGATTTGTGACCAGGCCGGAGTGGTGTCTCCCGTTGAGCGTGTGTTGCAATTCAAAATCGATGCGCCGGTACCAGTGGAAGACTTCTGGGCGCTGCGGCTGGAGATGTCCGAAAAGCTTCGCGAAAAGATTGCCAGGCTGCCGACGGATCAGATGGCCGAGGTGCACCGGCTGGCCGTCGAGTCTCTTCGCGAGTACTCAACAGACCACGGGTTGAGTTTCCCCGCCGAGGTTTTGATTGTCAGCGGCACCAAGGGTCGCTCAGGTCTCACGTAACGAGGTGATGAGGAGGCGTATGCGCGCTTTATTGATGGTTGTCATCTGCTCCGTCACGCTCGCGGCACAGCAGGCGGGTGCACCTCTGGTGACGAATCAGGATCTCCTTGCCGGCCTCCCGAGCGATGGATCGAAGTGGCTCATGTATCACGGGAACTACTTCGGGCATCGTTACAGCCCGCTGACGCAAATCACGCCGCAGAACGTCAATCAGCTCAAAGCGCAATGGACGTTCCAGACGACCCTCGCTCCAAGTTTCCAGACGACTCCGCTGTTCGTCGATAACGTGCTGTACGTCACGGGCACCGGTGGAAATGCGTGGGCCATTGACGCGCGATCGGGCCGGCAGATTTGGCGGTATCGCCGAAATATGCCGGCCGACTTCCAGGGTGGAACTCAAAACCGCGGGTTCGCCGCACACGGCGACAAACTTTTCCTCGGAACGGGAGACGCGCATCTCCTGGCGCTCGACATGAAAACGGGCGACGTGATTTGGGATGTGGAACTGGCGGACTACAAGAAAAGATACTCCGCGACGGTCGCACCGCTTGTTGTCAAGGACAAGGTCATCATCGGCCCCGCCGGCGCCGAGTATGGCATTCGCGGATTCATCGATGCGTTCGACGTGAACACGGGCAAGAAGGCGTGGCGATTCTATACGGTGGCCGGCCCCGGCGAGCCGGGCGGCCAGACCTGGCCGAAAGGCACCGACGCCTATCTGCGCGGCGGCGGCTCGATCTGGGTCACCGGCACGCACGATCCTGAACAGAATCTCGTGTTCTTCGGCACGGGCAATCCGGGGCCCGATTACTACGGTACGGTACGCGAAGGCGACAACCTGTATACCGCATCGGTTGTCGCGCTCGACGTCGATACGGGACAACTGAAGTGGCACTTCCAGTTCACCCCGCACGACGTGCACGACTGGGATTCCACTCAGGTGCCCGTGCTTGCCGATCTGACCATCGGCAATCAACCTCGCAAGACGATGCTGTTTGCCAATCGCAACGGGTTCTTCTACGTGCTCGACCGCACGAACGGCCGTATGATTCTGGCAAAGCCGTTCGTGACACAGACGTGGGCGAAGGAAATCAGCCCCGAGGGACGACCAATTTTGCTCCCAGGTTATATGCCCACCGAGGAGGGTACGAGAACGTGTCCCGATCTCGGAGGAGGCACGAACTTCTTCTCTCCGTCGTACGATCCGGCGCAGCGCCTTTTTTTCGTGAACGCGCGTGAGACGTGCGCCGTCTACTACTCCTGGAACGAGCCATTTAGAGAAGGGGAACAGTACGAATCCGGCGGCACGACACGCCCGCGCGATCACCGCAACTTCGGCGCCCTGCGAGCCATCGACCCGCTGACCGGCGAGCGCAAGTGGGAGTTCCGCTATCCGACACCGTCCTCGTCCGGGATTCTGACGACCGCGTCAGGACTCGTGTTCTCGGGTGACGGCGAGGGGAACATCATCGCGTTGGACTCGCGGAGCGGCAAGTACCTGTGGCATTACCAGGTCGGCGTGGGTCTTCGGTCCACGGGCGGAACCACCTATATGGTCGATGGCCGCCAGTATCTTCTCGTGCCGTCCGGGAGTGCACTGACGGCGTTCGCGTTACCGCAGTAAGTGCCATGTTTTAATGCTGGGACGCGACCGACAATCCCCGATTGGTCCTGAGTAGTCGCGAAGTGTTGAGTAATCGACCTACAGGCAGCGACCGCGCAACTGCCAACCTGGGTGAGAGATTCCATACGCCTGGGCGCCTGCCGAGCGTGATAAGAAATACGTTGGACATCGGCCGTGCTATCAACGGTGGCGGAAATTCCCGAAGAAATTGAAGAGTATCGCGACGAACGCTGGTGCCGCGAGGGCGCTCGTCAGTTAGAGTCCGCTGCCATTTCAGGAATCAGTGCGGCGCGAGTCGCGCAACGTATCTCGTCCGCAACGCTGTTCGGTCGGTATAATCCAAAACACCTTGGCCCACCTGAGACATTCCGCGCAGACAACTTGGCGTCGTTGAATGGCCCAAGCACGACCGCAGTGCGGACGAAGTGACACGATGATCCTGACGTACGACGTGATCCGGCGTGAGATAGAGGCGGGGCGAGTGGTTATCGAGCCGTTCTTCGCAGACCAGGTAGGGCCGGCGTCGATCGACCTGCATCTCGGCGATGAGATCCGCGTCATGCACGTCGGGCGTGATCCGGTGGCGGTGACCGACGAGGTCGACTATCGAACGATTACTGACGTGCGCTCGCTCGAGACGCCATATCCGCTTGTCCCCGGCGAGACCATCCATGGCATCACTCGTGAGCGCATCACGCTTCCCAGTGACATCGGCGGATGGCTCGAGGGCCGCAGCCGGTTTGCGCGCCTCGGCCTCATGATTCACGTGACCTCTGGCTTCGTGCAACCGGGTGTCGCGAGTCGCCAGGTGCTCGAGATGTCGAACGTGTCGGGCCGCACGCTGCTCATCCACGCTGGCGTGCGACTCCTCCAGATCGTGCTCCAGCGCTGCGAGGGCAGCGCCGTCTACCAGGGACGGTTCGCGCGCCAGGATAATCTGTAGCCCGCGCTTCCTGCGAACAGAACGAGCGACCGCCAACTCGGTTAGGACCGTGCCCAGCGCAGTCTGACGCCTTTACACGATGTCGTTGTACGATCCTCACATGCGGCGGACGCGGGCATCAGCTCGATGGATGCGGTTCGCACTGGCCTTTGCGCTGGCGCTGGGACTGGCCGTCATGAGCGGCGCGGCGCAGCAGCTCACCATCCTGACCAACGGACGGAACCTCCAGATACCGATCAACCACGGACTCCCCGACAAGCCGCTCGGCTTCACGTTCTGCCGCCTGCGCTACGAGAACATCCGCAGAGCGAGAAAGTCCGGCTGGGGCGACGACTATCCGCAGGCGGACTACAACTTCATGGTGCGTCTCGCCGAGCTGACCACAACGACGATCAGCCGCTGGAACAATGGCTACCCCGGCTTTGCGAACGTCACCGCCATGGATCCCGATCTCTTCCGGTGTCCGTACCTGCGCATGCAGAATGCGGCCAACTACGACTTCACACCCGAAGAGACCGCCCGCCTGCACCTCTACCTGCTGAAGGGCGGCTTTCTCTGGATCGACGACAACTGGGATCCGGACTTCGAGTACATCCGTCCGAATCTCATGCGAATCCTGCCCGGCGCAACGATCGTCGACCTGCCGGTGGAGCACCCGATGTTCTCGATTCTCTTCCGCGTCAACCCGCTCCCGCAGATCCCGTCGCTCGGCTCGTGGCAGCGTACGCGTCAGAATTCCGAGATCGGGCCTTCAACCGTGCACTACTACGGTGTGTTCGACGACCACGACAGGCTGCTTGTGCTCGTCAGCATGAACTCGGACGTTTCAGACAGCTGGGAGCGGGAAGGCGACAACCGGGACTACTTCGAGACCTTTTCGTGGCAGGGCTATGCGCTGGGGGTGAACGTGGCCGTCTGGGTCATGACCCACTGAGCGCAGGCCTGTGCCGTCGCCAAGGGGCGAGCGATGTGCCGCATGCCACGCGCGTCGGCTCCATTTGCGTGTTGGGCTGCTTGTTCGACCCAGGAACCATTCTCAACTCGATGAGAACACCAATCGGCTGCTTGAAACTACACACATCACGTCAAGTCTCTCGGGCAGGAATGGCGCGGAACTCCACGTAGCCGCAGTTAGCGCAACGATATGCGGAAAGGGGAATCTGGTCGTGCCCCTTTGTCTTCACCCCGTACCATCGGACATCTGGCGCGCCGCCAACCCACCTGGCCACCTCGCTGTTAACCCCGTGGCCGCCGTCTGCTAGGTATCCCTCCTCCATGGCAACACTGCATCGGAGGCATTTCACTTCTAAATCGCTCATGGCCTTGTCCTCATGAAATCCGTTTGTCCGTGACCGCAGACTTGCTGGCCACCCGCGACGACATGCCGACAGCAAATGCTGCCGAAGTCGAAGTCGTGTAGGCACGATATCGAACGACGAGCGCGACGTGTGATGAACGGCGCATCCGTCGGTGAGCCGTGGAAGGACATGTGCGGGCCCGTTGCCAACGGTTCACCGAACGATGACCCGGACGCTCCGCCTAGAACCCGAAGCCTCAGCCGAACTTGAAGACACCGCGTTTTCGCACGAGAGCCAACGCCGGGGCTTGGCGTGGATTTCGTCAAAGGCATCGGCAAACTAGTACTCGTCAGCCCAACGATATGGCCGTTCAGCGGCGAACGCCGAACGGACGCCCCGAGCGTAGCACGGCCGAGAAAGGGTGCGGGCGTAGCCCGCGCCGTCGCGGCATCAGCGCATCGACGAGCGGGCAGCGCAGGCGCTCGTCAGCTGCAACGGCTGGTTGGGCGGCGCCGCGGTACGAGGGTACACTCGGCACATGATTCACGGCGCTCACCTCATCATCTACAGCAAGGATTCCGAGGCCGACCGAGCGTTCTTCCGCGACGTGCTGAAGTACAAGTCGGTCGACGCTGGTCACGGGTGGCTGATCTTCGCGCTGCCGCCAGCCGAGGTGGCAGTGCATCCGTCTGACGAAAACGACGTACACGAACTCTTCCTAATGTGCGACGACGTTCAGGCGCTCATCGCCGAGATGAAGAAACAGAATGTGAAGTGCTCGCCCGTCGACGAGCAGCGCTGGGGATCGATCACGCGGCTTACGCTGCCGGGCGGCGGGACACTCGGCGTCTACCAGCCGAAGCACGCCTCGCCGCTGAAGACGACGGCGACGTAGGTCACTTTGCTCAAGTCCGCCCAACTAGTAATAGGCCGACCGGCCTATCACGGCCGACCCTGCGAGCAGTCAAGCATTGATGAGCTGACGGACGTGCGGGCGGGAGCCTCTCGA
Organism: Vicinamibacterales bacterium; assembly: GCA_963746535.1. GTDB lineage: Bacteria > Acidobacteriota > Vicinamibacteria > Vicinamibacterales > JAMQPK01 > JAMQPK01. Next base: position 29,342 of record CAVVBP010000001.1, read on the forward strand.
CAGTCACATTACGTCGTGGTCGCGACTGCGGGACTCACGGCACGAGTGGAGCGCCCGCTGTACCGTGCGACGAGCACGATCGTCGCCGCCGCGAGGTGCGGAAGGACGAGCCACAGCAGGCCGGCCTGATAGTTGCCCGTGAAGTCCCTCGCGACACCCCAGGCATAGGGGCCGATGAACGAGCCCACCATCCCGATCGAGCCGATCGCCGCCACTCCGACCGCCGCCGTTCGACCGTGCAGGACATCGCTTGGGATCAACCAGAACGCCGCCTGAACGGCGTTCCCGCCGATGAACCAGACCACATAGGCCGGCACCACGATCCAAGGCGCAATCGACAAACCCATGGCGACGAAAGCGCCGGCCATCAGCGCCAGCGGTATCGCGGTGTGGAGGTGCCGCTCGCGGCTTCGGTCCGAGTGCCACCCGTTGAGCACCATAGCGAGCGCGCCCAGCACACCAGTAAGGGACACCACGAAGCCGACCTTTGCTGCGCTCCACTGCGTGGCCCCCTGGAGCACGGCAGGCGCCGACAACGTGAAGGCGTAGGTCGACCCGAGAATGAACAGATTACAGATCCCAAGCTGCCAGACACGCGGATCGAGCAGCGCCCGGGCCAGACCGTGATCCGTGACTGTGCCGAGCGCGGCCTTGTCGGCTGACAGCCGCTCATGGATCCAGGTGCGCTCGTCGTCAGTCAACCAGGCCGCCTGCGCCGGACTGTTGGGAAGGCCAACGAGAATGACCGCGCTCAGGATAACGGCCGGAATGCCCTCCACCAGGAACAGCCATTGCCAGCCCGCCAAACCGAATTGGCCATGAAGGTTCAGCAGTGCTCCAGCGACGGCGCCCATGAAAACTGAACTGAGCGGAAGAGCGACATAGAAGCGGCTGATGGCGCGCCCGCGATGCTCCGCCGGGAACCACTGCATCAAGTAAAACACCACGCCCGGGAAGAAGCCGGCTTCCGCCGCACCGAGCAGGAACCGCATGACATAGAACTGCATCGGCGTCTTGACGAACATCATCCCCGCCGCCAGCAGGCCCCACGTCAACATGATGCGTGCGATCCAGCGGCGCGCGCCGAACCGGACCAGGAGCAGGTTCGAAGGCACTTCGAGCAAGGCGTAACTCAGAAAGAACAGGCCGCCGCCGAGACCGTACACCGTGGCGCTGAAGTGCAGATCCTGGTTCATCTGCAGCGAGGCGAAGCTGATGTTGACGCGGTCCATGTAGGCGATGCCATAGCCGAGCCCAATCAGCGGCAAGAGCCGCCAGGAGGCCTTGCTGACCGCCGCGCGCCCAATCTGCTCGTCGCTCGCGCCTATTGATGCCATGCCGCTCACCTCGCGTGTCCCTCATCGTGCGCCGGTGTCGCGCCCTGCCCCGCCGCGGAAGTGTGTCCAGTGTGACGCGTCCAACAGATGGCGGAGAAATGCCTGCTACCGAAAGCCGGGCGGCTAGAATACGCCGGAACGTGAGGCCTCTTGGCGAAATTCCCTCGGGCGGTTACGAAATAGTGCCATCCGGTTGAGCGCACGATGATGGGCGACGTCAGATAGGTCCTGACGTGATAAGAAATACGTTGGACATCGGCCGTGCTATCAACGGTGGCGGACATTCCCGAAGAAATTGAAGACTACCGCGACGAGCGCTGGTGCCGCGAAGGCACCCGCCAGGTCGAGTCGGTGGTCGACGCCGAACGCTTCGTCGAGGAGGTCGGGTTCGCGGCGGGATTCACCGACTCTCGGCGGCCAGGTCCGTCGCTGTATGTCGCCGTCTGCGGGCGCCGCGACGCCGTACTGCCTCGCAACGTCCAGAAAGATCCGGAAACGTCCCTCACGTGGGAGTTGAAGGACGAGATGATGTCGCGCGGCCACGTGTACTACGCCAAGCTCGCGCGCGGGAAGTCGATGTTCCTCGCACGGCGCATGATCCCCTGCTTTCACGCGGTGTGGGGCATGCGCCGATCCGACGAGAAGCGGCGATTGACGAAACCCGCCCGGGCGGTGCTGAAGGTGCTGCGCAAGGAATGGGAGATGGGCACCGCAGACCTGCGAGCCAAATCGGGGGTCAAGGATCGCGCGGCGTTCACCCGGGCCATCGACGAGCTGCAGAGCGCCATGATCGTGATTCCGACCGCCGCCGTCTACGCACCGAAGTTCACCTACATCTGGTCGCTCGGGATCGATCGGTTTCCCGACGAGCTGACCAGGCGCATGGATCGCGACGTCGCGCTGCGCGAGATCGCGCGCTGTTTTCTCGACTCCGCGGGAATGACCGTGCTCGGCGAACTGGCGCGCGTCACCGGCCTGTCGCGGCCGGAAGCGGGACGCGGCAACCGCGCGCTCGTGGCCGAAGGCCACGCGACGATGCTGCAGCGAGGCGTCTATCGCCTGGCAAAATGACCACCGCGAGAACCTACGACGCGATGCCCGACGGAAAACGTTTGGTCGGCGTGGTCCGGCTGAAGCCGGACACTACGTACGATCTAACCTTCTCACCAATACCATCGCGAATCCCAATCCCCAATCCCTAATCCCTAATCCCGTCTGGGTCAGTGCGTTTGACAAGGACGCCGCTGTCGTGTTTCACTCGTTTCGTGCGCACCACCTGCGTTTCGACGTTCCCGCAAGGCACGATGCACGGCATCGTCCTTTGTACGAGACAACGCAGGTGAGATAGGCAGCGCCCGGGTTTCCGGATTTTCCAAGGCCATCACCTGTAACCAGGTGATGGCCTTTTTGCTTTTATGACGACGAATACCGATACAGAACGGGACGCCAGCCGTCTGACGGCCGCGATTCGGCTGGTCCTCCGCCAATACTGGGGACAGGTGCGCCACCGGCGCGCGGCGGCGCTCGGGCGCGTTCGTGCTGCCGGCGCTGGCCGACATCCTCACCTACTACGCTCCCCCGCTGGTGGTCGCCCGGCTGCTGGGCGCGATCGCCCGGGGCGAGCGCCTCACGCCCGCCGAGCTCGCGCCCTACGTGGCCACCTTCGTGGCGCTGTGGCTGAGCGGCCAGATCGCCTGGCGGCTGGCGGTTGTGCTGATCGCTCGCGTCGAGATTCGGGGCATCGAGGGGCTGTACATCGAAGCGATGGACGAGCTGCTCGCCAAGGATCTCGCGTTCTTCCAGAACAACTACGCCGGATCGCTCACCAAGCGCGCCCTCGGCTACGCGCGGCGCTTCGAGGACGTGTTCGACGTGATGTCGTTTCAGGTGGCGCCATCGCTGTTGCCGCTCGCGTTCGTCGGCACCGTGCTGTGGTCGTACTCGCCCTGGCTCATCGTGCTGCTCGTCGCCATGCTCGCGACGACGCTCGTCATGGTCGTGCCGTTGATTCGCCGCCGGCGGCGGCTGGTCGACATCCGCGAGGTCGCGTCGAACGTGCTGGCCGGCCACGTCGCCGATTCGATTACCAACGCGGAAGCCGTGCGCGCGTTCGCGCGCGAGGCCGACGAGGCGCGCATCCACGCCGGCAACGTGGGCGATTACGGCGCGAAGACGCTGCGATCGTGGGACTACCAGAACCTGCGCGTCGATCTCGTCACCGTCGCCGATGTTCGTCATCACCAACACGCTCGGGCTCGTCCTGGCGCTCTCGCTGAGCGGCACGGACGGCGCGAGCCTCGAGGTGGTGTTCATCACCTTCAGCTACTACGCCACCGCGACGCGCGTGATGTGGGAGTTCAACCGCATCTACAGAAGCCTGGAAGGCGCGCTCACCGATGCGGCGCAGTTCGCCGACCTGTTGCTCGATCCGCCGTCGGTCGTCGACGCGGAGACGGCCGAGGTGTTGTCGCCGGCCGATTACGGCGTGGAGTTGCGAGAGGTGTGCTTCCGGTACTCGCCGTCGCAGCCTCTGCTGTTCGATCGTCTCTCCCTGCCAATCCCGCCTGGCGCGAAGATCGGCCTGGTCGGGCGTTCCGGCGGCGGAAAGACCACGTTGACGCGGCTGCTGCTGCGGTTTTCCGACATCGAGTCCGGGGCGATCCTCATCGGCGGCCAGTCGATCGCGCGCGTGCCGCAGGCGGCGCTGCGCAACCTCATCGCGTACGTGCCGCAGGACCCTTCCATGTTCCATCGCAGCATCGCCGACAACATCAGGGTCGGCCGGCCCGATGCGACGGACGCCGACGTGCGGCGCGCGGCCGGGCTGGCGCACGCCGCCGAATTCATCGATGCCCTGCCGGCGGGCTACGAGACGCTGGTCGGCGAGCGCGGGGTGAAGCTGTCGGGCGGTCAGCGCCAGCGCGTGGCCATCGCGCGCGCGATCCTGAAGGACGCGCCGATCCTCGTGCTGGACGAGGCGACGAGCGCGCTCGATTCCGAGAGCGAAGCGCTAATCCAGGAAGCGCTGTGGACGCTGCTCGCGGGCCGGACCGCCATCGTCATCGCGCACCGGCTGTCGACGGTGCGCCGGATGGACGAGCTGATCATTCTCGACCAGGGCCGGATTGTCGAACGAGGCTCGCACGAGGCGCTGCTGAAGAGCGATGGCGTGTACGCATCGCTGTGGGCGCATCAGTCGGGTGGGTTTCTGGTGGAGGTGGCTAATCCCCAATCCCTAATCCCCAGTCCCTAGATTTACTCGTAACGCAACGCCTTCACCGGATCGAGGCGCGTCGCGCGGCGGGCCGGCCAGAAGCACGCCATCAGCGCGACCGTGATGAGCACCACGCTCGTTGACACGAGCGTGAGGATGTCGGCGGGACCGGTGCCAACCAGCATGCCCTGAAGCAGCCGTCCGGTGCCGAGCGCCGCCGCAATGCCTAGACAGAGACCGACGCCAAGCTCGATGATGCCGCGCCGGAGGATGAGCCACCGCACTTGCTCCGCTTCGGCGCCAAGCGCCATGCGGATACCGATCTCCTGCGTGCGCTGCGACACGGAGTACGCGGTCACGCTGTACAGTCCCACCGCGGCCAGCACGATCGCGATCACCGCAAACGCCAGGAACATCGTGCCGAAGGTACGCTGCGGCCATCGATTTCTCGCAAGGATATCGTCCATCGTGCGTATGTCGGTCACCGGCACGTTCGGATCCATGGCCGACAGTTCCTTCCGCAGCAGCGCCACGACACCCACCGGATTTCCTCGGGCGCGCACGATCAGGTTGGAGTTCATCGCCATCAGGACATTCTGCGCGTGCGTGAAGTACACGACGGGATCGGGATCGCGCTCGAAACCGCGCTGGCGAATCGTCGGCGAGACGCCGACCACGGTGGCCTGGTAGAACCTGGGCGCCCCCGGGATATTGCCATCGTTGATCATGCGGATGCGCTTGCCGACTGGATCTTCACCGCGGAAATGCATGTCGGCCAGCCGCTGGTTGATGATCATCGCTTCGCGGCCCGGCTCGCCGTCGCCGGCCCTGAACGCGCGGCCACGCACCATTTGTACGCCGAGGGCATCGAAGTATCTCGATCCGACCGCGACGATGCTGACGAGCGGCCGCTGGTCGCCCGTCATGTCGGACCGGCCGTCGATCTCGAGGCGCCGCTGCGACGCGCCACTGAACGGCAGGTAATTGGTCGAGCTCGCGCCCTCGATGGCGCCGATGCCATTGAGCCGATCGTCGACCTGCTGAAGAAACAAGGCGCGCGATTCGAGGCTCGAGTAGGTGCGCGTGGGAAAAATCAGCTGCATCACGACGAGCCGGGACGTGTCGACGCCGATGTCCATGCGATAGAGGTTCAGGAAGCTGCGCATCATCAGGCCGGCGCCCGAGAGCAGCACCAGCGTCAGCGTGAGCTCCGCCACGATCAGGGCGGTCGTCCAGCGCCGCGCGCGCGAGCCCGCCGATCCCGAGCGGCCGCCGTCCTTCATCACCTCGGAGACGCTCGTGCGCGACACGTAAATCGCCGGCGCCAGGCCGAACACGATGCCGGTGAGCAGGCAGACCGCGGCGATGAATCCGAAGACGGCGGGGTCCATCGAGAACACCATCCAGTACGGCTTGCCGATGTCCTGGGTGTTGGCGTCGAACCACCGCACGCCGAGATACGCGAGGCCGAGGCCGGCCACACCCGCGACGAACGCGAGCAGCACGCTCTCGACCAGCAGTTGCCGCACGATGCGCCATCGCGTCGCGCCAATCGACACGCGCACGGCAATCTCGCGCGAACGGCCGGACGCGCGCGCGAGCAGCAGATTGGCGACGTTCGCGCACGCGATGAGCAGCACGAAGGCGACCGCGCCCATCAACGACCAGAACAGGATGCGGATCTGGCTGCCAATCACCTGCTCGGAGAACGGTTCCACGACTGCGCTGATGCCCTTGTTCGAGTCTGGAAACTGCGTGGCCAGTTGCTGCGTGATGCTCGTCATCTCCGAGCGCGCCTGTTCGATGGTCATGCCATCGGCAAGCCGGCCGTACGCCATCAGCAGACGCGCCGATCGTCCGGCGCGCGTTTGCGCCGTGGGGCGCTGAGCCGTTGGCAGCCAGACCTCGGAATTGAACGGAAACTCCACGCCCGGCGGCATGATGCCCACGATCATCACGGGTTCCGAGTTCACCCGGATCGTTCGGCCGATCATCGCCTTCTCGCCCCCGTAGCGGCTTTGCCACACCTTGTGGCTCAGGAGCACGACCGCAGGAGCGCCCGGTCGATCGTCCTCGGCGGAAAATCCCCGGCCGATCGCGGCCTGCATGCCGATGAGCGAGAAGCCGTTCCAGGAAATGTAGGCGCCGTTGTACTGCTCGGGCGCGCGGTCGTCGGCACTGAAGTTGACCGGGTACATCTGGACGAGCGAGATGCCCGAAAACGTGCGGGTCGCGCGGCGCCAATCCTCGAAATCGGGCTCGGATACGCCAAACGTGCGGCTCTGGGCGTCGCGCGTGTTGATGATCATGACGCGGTCTGGCTGGTCGAACGGCAGCGTCCGCAGCAGCACCGCGTTCACCAGCGTGAAGACCGCGCTCGTGGCGCCGATGCCCAGCGCCAGCGCGGCCACGGCGGCCAGCGTGAAGCGCGGGTCTTTGACGAGCCGGCGCGCGGCATAGCGAAGGTCCTGGATGACGCTGTTCAACGGCACACCTCCACGGGCACTGTACGAGACACCTGTATTACGCGCGGGTTCCCCCGCTGGTTGCACGATATCTGCAATTGGTTGCCTGGCGGTATTGACCTCGCCCACGCATGGCGTTAAACCTTCGTAATGGCCAAAAAAACAAAACGTCAGAAGAAGCCGGCGAAAGGACAAGCGAGCACGGTCCCGGTCTCGCGCCGCATCTGCAACCTCGAACCTTCCAGAGACACCTTTACCGACTGGAGCTTTCTCGACAGTGTCGCGGGCGGCGCGCTGACCGCGATTGCGGCGCCCCCACCATCGGTCGACCTGCGCGCCGCGTGGTGGAGCATCAACGACCAGGAAGACACCGGGTCGTGCGTCGGCTGGGCCACGGCCGACGGCCTGGTGCGGCACCACATGGTGAAGGCCGGCAAGCTGGCAAAGACCAAGCTGCTCTCGCCCCGATTCATCTGGATGGCGTCGAAGGAAACGGACGAGTACACGACGCGGGCGGGGACGTTCATCGAAGAGGCCGGCACGTCCTTGAAAGCCGCGCTCGACATCGCGCGCAAGTACGGTGCGGTCACCGAAGACCAGCTGCCGTTTCACATCGTGACGAAGATGCACACCGGCAGCGAAAACGCGTTCTATGCCGGCGCGGCACAACGCAAGATCGCCTCGTACTTCAACCTGCAGCGCAATCTGACGCAGTGGAAGGCGTGGCTGGCGTCAAAGGGCCCCATCCTCGCGGCGCTGACCGTGGACGACACCTGGGATAACGCCGCCACGACGGGAGGCAACATCGACACGTTCATGCCCAACACCGCGCGCGGCGGCCATGCGATCTGCATCGTCGGCTACCTCACGTCGGGCCGGTTCATCGTGCGCAACAGCTGGGGCACGGGTTGGGGCGACAACGGCTTCGGCTACGTCACGCCGGCGTATATCGCCGCCGGGTTCTTCGACGAGTCGTATGGCATAACTGTCTAAGGCCTGAATTCGCAGATTCTGCCTCTCAGCGACCTTTCCATGGGCCGGAAGACTTAAGCGGCCGGAGCGACGGACTTTGGTCTCCGCCAGGGGTGACTTTCGGCGGAAACGACCGTGTATCCCTTCCGGATGGCGGGTACACCCATTGCTCCGTTCTGGTCTTCATGCGAAGCCATTCGGGTGGAAACAGCCAGCGCGAGGTGTCGTGTCAATCCTGCGAGCTCTGTGATTGCGGGGACCCGCACTGTGAGCGAAGCACGCTCGAAGTGCCTCATGCGGGAATTCGCCGCCGGGATTCGATTCGTGGAAGACGCGCCTCCGACGGTACTGGCGCCGGCCCTGACTACGACAGCACCTACCTCGATTGGCGGCCCCGTCACCGATAAGAACGGTTCACGACGCGGCGACCTGCCTCCATCCGTTCGCGGAAGCGCTCTTGAGCGCTTCAATCGTCAGGCGCGTGCCCGCGCGCTCGTTCGTCAAGCGGTCACGTTTGTATGATGGATATCATTTATCGTATATTTATACGATGCCAAGGCGGGCCATCTCCGTCACACTGGAAGCCGACAACGTCACGTGGCTCAAGGGCCGCGCGGGTGCCGCCGGGGAAAGCGTCAGCGAGCTCCTCGATCAGATCGTGACGGCGGCGCGTTACGGTGCGCACGCGGGCCCGGCGCGATCGGTGGTTGGCACGATCGACATCGATGCGTCCGATCCACGGCTGGAGCATTCGGACGCGCTGGTCCGTGCGGCGTTCGAGACATCGCTCGGCCGGCCGCTGGCGGTGCACGAGACGCGGGCCTCGTACGGTCGAAAGCGAAGAACGCGGAAGCGCCATGCCTGAGCCCCAGCGCGCCGTCACCGATACCCATGCGCTCATCTTTCATGCGGCCGGCGGTGGTCAGCTGGGCCGCCGCTCGGCGGCGTTCTTCGATCGATGCGAGCACCGGGACGCGATCCTGTACGTGCCCATGGCCGTGATCTGGGAGTGCAGCCTTCTGGCTCGCGTGGCGCGGATCAACCTGCGCCGGAGCGTCCGTGTGTTCTTCGACGATCTCTTCAGCAACCCGGCGTACCAACCACTCGAGCTCACGCCGGAACAGGTGTTTCTTGCCGACGAGCTTCGCTTCACTCGCGATCCGTTCGATGGGCTCATCGTGGCGGCCGCGCGTACGGAGGAACTGCCCCTCCTGACGCGGGACGCCGCTATCCGCGACTCCGGCGGCGTTCAGGTGATTTGGTAGCGTCAGCGCAACTAAAGTTGCGCCCTACCAGTCGGGAAGTTGCGCACGACCGGTAACGTGCGTCCTGCCGGTCACACGTCAAGGGTCACCCGGCTTCAACACGCTCAGTTGCTGACGATGCGCCAGACGGGCGGCGATGTAATCCGCGTGCTCGATGTGCAGCTCGCGCGAGATGCGACGAATCTCGTTGTCCTCGACGACGGCAATCGATTCGTCGGCGGATGAGACCGCAAAGAGGCAGTGCAGCAGCGCGAGCTTCTGCTCGTCGGTCGCACTGGCCGAGAATTCCCGCGTTACCAGGAAATCCTCGACCCCGCCGAACAACACGCTTTGCGCCTTGGCAATCTCGACCACGAGCCTCGCCTGGTCGGCCGGCAGATGGCCCTCGCGCGCGACGACCTCCTCGATGACCGTCGTCTCCTCGGCGCTGACCTGCTGATCGACATGGGCGACGCGGCTGAGGATGTACGCGAACGCGGCGAGATATCTCGCGCGATCCGGCTCGAGCATGCCAAGCGCGCTGACAATCGTCCGAACGCCCTCGAGTTCGTGCTCGTCGGATTCAGCACTGCCACCCAGTCCCAGAAATCGCAAGAGAGACATCGTTTTACTTTCTACTTTTCACTCTTCACTTTTTACTTTTTACTTCCCAGGTAGTCGTCTTCCCTCACCGGCTCCCCCTGCGACGTCTTGCTCTCGCCCATCGTGATGTAGACCATCGTGAAGTTCTCATTCGCCGACGCGCCGTGCCAGTGGAAGCTGCCCCCGGGAATGAAGACGCTGTCGCCCACGGCCAGCTCCTTTATGGGCTGACCCTGAATCTGCATCCGGCCGCGGCCGGCCTCGCCGAACACCAACTGCCCGGCCGTGTGCGCGTGCCATGTCGCGTTGTGGGCGCCCGCCGCGAAGACCCGGCGGCCGATCGAGTACGCCTTCGTGTCGAGGGTCGTCGTGTTGCCGACGAAGTTGGGCGCCGGCCCGAGCACACCCGGCTGCGGCGCGGGGGCGGACTGCTGACTCTTGTTCGCGGCCCCTTCCTGGGCCGAGACCGAGACGAGGGCGATCGCCACGAAGATGAGAGCGAAACGAACCGTTGGGGTCATCGATGGGTTCTCCTCCGAGTATTCTATTAGAATCATTTTTGAAGATATCGCACGACGTACAGGAGGCCATGTGCTGAGAAAATTGACGATTGCGGCCGCGCTCATCGTGGCGGTTGGCGCTGGATCGATGACGTTCGGTCAGGCGAAGGTGCAGCTCTCGCGTATCAAATTGCCGCAGGGCTTTCAGATTTCCGTCTGGGCCGACGGCGTGACCAATGCGCGGTCGATCGCGCAGAGCCCCGGCGGCACGGTGTTCGTCGGGACCTGGAACGCCGGCAACGTGTACGCGCTGCGCGACGACAACAAGGACGGCAAAGCCGACAAGGTCATCACCGTCGTCAGCGGCCTGAAGAACATGCCGAACGGCGTCGCCTTCCGCGACGGCGCGCTGTATGTCGCGGAGATCAACCGCATCCTGCGCTTCGACAACATCGAGTCGAAGCTCGAATCCGCGGGGACGCCGGCCGTCGTCACCGACAAATTTCCGACCGATCGCCATCACGGGTGGAAGTTCATCCGGTTCGGGCCTGACGGCATGCTGTACGTGCCGGTCGGTGCGCCCTGCAACATCTGCGATCGCGGCGATCCGTACAACACGATCTGGCGCATGAAACCCGACGGCACCGGGATGGAGATTTACGCTCGCGGCGTCCGTAACACCGTGGGCTTCGACTGGCATCCGACGACGCGCGAGCTGTGGTTCACCGACAACGGCCGCGACCTCATGGGCAACGACGTCCCCACCGACGAGCTGAACCGGGTGGCGAAAGCCGGCCTGCACTTCGGCTATCCGTTCTGTCACGAGGGCAAGGTGCCGGACCCCGAGTTCGGCGCCAAGCGCCCGTGCGGCGAGTTCGAGCCGCCCGCGCAGCGTCTGGCTCCGCATGCCGGCGCGATCGGCATGCGCTTCTACACCGGATCGCAATTTCCGGCACAGTACCGCAACCAGATTTTCATCGCCGAACACGGCTCGTGGAACCGAACCGGCGTTCCCTTCACGGGCACACGCGTGGCGCTCGTGCGCCTGCAGGACAACAAAGCCGTGAGCTACGAACCGTTCGCCGAAGGATGGCTTGGCGGCGCGGATGGACGTCAGCGCTGGGGCCGTCCAGCGGATCTCGAAGTGCTGCCAGACGGATCGATGCTGGTCTCGGACGACCAGGCGGGTGTGATCTACCGGATTAGCTACGCCGGCAAGTGAGGCTTAACAAGAGATCAGGAGATCAGGAGAAATTCTTTTTGAAAAGAATTCTCCTGATCTTCTGATCTTCTGTTTCCTATTTCATGTCGGCGCCGACCTCGTACGCGCCGACCGTGTTCTCGTTCATGTGCGGAGCGATGAGCACGTCGCCCTGCGCGTAGAGGAACGTGTGATCCGCGAGACCGGGCTTGAACGTGCGCACCACGCGTGACGATCCGTCCTGCCCGACCTGGATCAGCTTGCCGGCCAGATAATCCGTCACCAGGAACCCGCCGCGCGCCTCCTGCTCGACGCCGTCGATGTTGCCCAGCGGCTGCTTGGTGATGAGCGTCTTCTGCTTGGTCTTCAAGTCGAGCATGTAGAGGTGGCCGGGCGTTTTCGTCGAGAAATCCGCCGCGATCGGCGAGCCCCAGCCGCCGACGATCAACCGATCGCCATCGACGAACAGCCCGTTCGGATGTTCCAGCTGCTCGCCTTCGGCGAAGACCGACGCTTTGCCGTCCTTGATGGCGATGATCTTGTTGTCCATCATGTCCGACACGTAAACGGTGCCGTCGGCGCCAGTGGCCAGGTCGTTCAGGAACTTCGCGCCGTCGATCTTGATGCGCGCGGTTTCCTTGGCGGTCGCGATATCGATGCCCACGACCTCGTCGATGTCGGCCACCCACAACGTTCCGCCGAAACTGCGAAGCCCTTTCGGCGCGTTCAGCGCCGTAAACCAGTCGGCGGTGACGACCGTGCCGTCGAGACCGAGCTTCGAGATGCGGCCTTTCTTGTCTTTCTGATCCGGCACCCCGTCAATCTGCGACACAAAGAGATAGCCCGACGCCTCGTCGAGGTACACGCTCTCGGGCGTGCGCATGTCGGTAACCGTCCAGCCGGCCTTGATAGCAGGCGGCTGCGACGCGGGAGCCGGTGAGGGCGCCGGCGGAGGCGCAGCCGGTTGAGCCGCCGGCTGCGCAGGCTCGGGCGATCCGCCGCACGAAGCCAGCGCGGCGGCAACAATGATGGTCATGAGAAGTTTGTACATGCGGCCTATTTTAATGCGAGTCGCCGTCGAGCAGCACCATTGTAGAGGGCGCTCGCCTCAACAGCTCCGCCAGCGGCGAGCGATCGTCTGCATGGCGCACCGCGTGGTTCACGATCCTGGCTTTCTCTGCCCCGAATGCGGCAACGACCACGCGCGCAGCGCTCGCCATCACCGGCAGCGTCATCGTCAGGCGTCGAGGTGGAGGTTTGGGCGCATCGTAGACGGCGATGATTGGACAGGGCTGAAGCCCTGTGCCACCTGGAGGAAATCCCGCCTCAGCACCAAGATGTCCTCTGCCACCATCAAGAAAGCCTGCGCCACCGCTAAAGATCGATGCAATGTGGCCGTCTTCGCCGACGCCGACGAGCGCGAGATCGATCTGCGCCGGATTCCCGGCGATCGCCGTGAAATCGTCAGACGCGCGCCGGGCCGCGTCTTCCAGATCCTCGAGCTCTCCCCGCATGCGATGCACGCGCGACGGCACGATGCCCGCCGGCCGCAGCAACAGCTTCGCCGCGAGCGCGTAATTGGAATCGGGATGGTCCGGAGGCACGGCGCGCTCGTCGATCCAGAACAGCTCCACGCGCCCCCAGTTGATGGGCGCCCGCGCGAGCCTGGGAAAGAACGCCGACGCAACAGACCCCCCGGGAAGGGCCACGACAAACCGTCCTCGCGCATCGATGGCCTCTTCGGCGCGAGCCGAAAATTCCAGCGCGACAAGCCGCTGCAGCGCCGGCAGCTCATCGACGACCACACTCAGTCTGGTATTCACCAATCTTCAATCGTCAATCGTCAATCAATCTTCCAATCTACCAATCTGCCAATCTACCAATTCGGGATTCTCTAAGCCCAACCTCCCCCGACGAGCCTGCGGGCCTCGACCGGCCCGGCGCTGCCGCATTCGTAGACGAACAACGGGGATCCGGGGCTTCGTTCGAGCACGGGCTCGACGATGGCCCAGGCCGCCTCGACCGAGTCCTGTCGCGCGAACAGTGTGGGATCTCCTTCCATCGCATCGCCGATCAGCCGCTCGTAGGCGTCGAGCCGGCCTGCCGATTCGCTTTCGACGACCGACAGTTCCACGGGCTCGCCGAACATCCCCTCCCCCGGCCGCTTCGCACGCGCGCCGATCGCGATGCTCACCCGCGGCGAGAGCGTGAAACGGACGTGGTTGCCTTCCGGCATCCCGAGCTCGCGAAACACGACGCCCGGCGCCGGCTTCAATTTCACCAGCACGTCGGTGCGCGTCACGTTCAGGCACTTGCCCGCCGTCACGTGAAAGGGCACGCCCTGCCACCGCCACGAGTCGACGAACAGATGGAGCGCGGCATACGTGGGCACGTTCGACTGTCTGCTGACGCCCTGCTCGTCGCGGTAGCCGCGAAACTGACCGAGGATGATCTCGGCCGGCGACAACGGACGGATCGTGCGCAGGACCTTGGCCTGCTCGTCGCGCAGCGCCTCCTGCCATGCCGACGAGGGGGGCTCCATGGCGAGGTAGCCGACAATCTGGAGCAAATGGTTCTGCACCACGTCGCGAATCACGCCGGCTTCTTCGTAGAACCCACCGCGCCCCTCGACGCCGAACGACTCGGACATCGTGATGTGCACGCTCTCGACGTACTGGCGCGACCAGATGGGCTCGAGGAACGCGTTCGCGAAGCGGAAATACAGAATGTTCTGAACGGCCTCCTTCCCCAGATAGTGATCGATGCGGAAGATGGCCTCTTCCGGGAAGGCGCGATGGAGCGTGGCGTTCAGCGCGCGTGCCGACTCGAGGTCGCGCCCGAACGGCTTCTCAATGACAACGCGCCCGCCGGCGGCGCAGCCGGCGCGCGAGAGATGCTCGACGATCACGGGAAACGCGCTCGGCGGGATCGCGAGGTAGAACATCGGGTGACGCGCATCGCCGAGCGCCTCCCTGATCTTCGTGAAGGTCTCGATATTGGCGTAGTCCCCCGACACGTATGTCAGCTGCGACACGAGCTGCAAGAACGCTTCCTCGTCGATCGGCCCGCGCTCGCCGACGCTGTTGCGCACGCGCGCGACGAGCTCGTCACGGCTGACGGGCGCCCGGCCGACGCCGACAATCGGGACCTTGAGCTGCTGCCGCCGGACGAGCGACTGGAGCGCGGGAAAGATCTTCTTGTACGCGAGATCGCCGGTCACCCCGAACACGACGAGCGCGTCAGACTCAGGTGTCATCACGAACGGACACTATACATGCGAAGCGTTCGTCCTTTCAGTCAGCGAGCGGTTTCGTCATCACGATGAAGTGACACGGGCGGCTGGCACGCTCGGGGTCCGAAAACGGCAGGGTCCCCCGCTCGGCATAGCCAAGCCGTCGATAGTAGGGGGGCAGCTCTTCGCGCAGGTTGACGATGTGGATGTCCATGAAGCGGCAGCCGCGATCGCGGGCACGCGCCTCGGCGGATTCGACGAGCGTCCTGCCCAGGCCCCGGCCCTGCTGCGCCGGATCGATCGAGAGCATGCCGAAATAGGCGCGCTCGCCGCGGCACCGCAGATACACGCACCCTGCCATGTTCCCTTCGGCATCGTCGACGGTGAGAAATTCGCCACCGCCGTCCATCAGCTCGGCCACCTCTTCGGTGCTGGTGCGATCGCCAATCTTGAAGAACGCTTCGACGATGAACGCGTCGTTGATGATCCGCGCGAGCGTCGGGGCGTCCGCGACGGTGGCGAGGCGAAGCATGGTCAGCTCACCAGGATGTTATCGATCAACCGCGTGGTTCCCACCCACATGGCCGCTGCCACGCGAACAGGCCGCGCGATTTCCTCGATCGGTTGCATCGTGGCCGGGTCCACGATTTCGAAGTACTCGAGCCTCAGGAGCGGATTGGGAGGAATGCATGCGGCGGCCGCGCGGCGAATATCGCTCGCCCGGCGGTTGCCGCGGGCGATCTGAGTCCTGGCTTCGACGAGCGCCTGGTAGAGCGACGGCGCAAGCGCCCGTTCGTCCGGGCCAAGCAGACGGTTTCGCGAGCTCAACGCCAGGCCGTCTGATTCCCGGACCGTCGGCACCTCGACGATCGCGACAGGCACGTTGAAGTCGGCGACGAGCCGCCTGATGATGGCAAGCTGCTGCGCGTCCTTCTCGCCGAAATACGCCCGATGCGGCTGCACCATCTGAAACAGCTTCAGCACCACCGTCGCGACGCCACTGAAGTGCCCTGGACGGAATCTTCCACACAGATGGTCGGCGAGCCTGCCGACGTCGACGCTGCACTCGGGCGGCTGCGGGTACACCTCGGCCGCAGACGGCGCAAACACGACGTCGACGTCGAGCGCGCGGCAGAACGCCACGTCGGCCTCGAGCGTGCGCGGATACCGCGCCAGGTCGTCCTGGTTGTTGAACTGCAGCGGATTGACGAAGATCGTGACGACAACCACGCCATTTTCGCGGCGCGCTTCTTCGATCAAAGCGGCATGACCGGCGTGCAGCGCACCCATGGTCGGCACCAGGCCGAGCGTGCCATCGGAACGCTTCGACCGGCGTTCCCGGAGCCGGTCAATGGTCTCGATGAGCTCCAGCACGGGATCCGGCGCGTACATCTTCGACAAACGCACGGGCGGCCTTCACGATAATCTCGGAGAGATCGACGTACTTGGTCGCAAAGGGCGGCACGCGGTCGTGCAGGCCCAGCAGGTCCGAGGAGACCAGCACCTGGCCGTCGCAGTCCGGTCCCGCGCCAATGCCGATGGTCGGCACCTCGAGCGCGGCGGTCGCGCGGGCCGCGAGATCCGGCGGAATCGATTCGAGCACGACGGCGAACACTCCGGCATCCTGCAGCGCGAGCGCATCGTTGAAGATGATCTCGGCGTCGCGTGGATTGCCGCCGCGCTGCCGGTAGCCGCTTTGCTGGTTCACCGACTGCGGCGTCACACCGAGGTGCCCCATGACCGGTATGCCCACGTCGACCAGCCTGCGCACGACGTCGATCACCGAACTGCCACCCTCGACCTTCACGGCCGCCGCGCCGGCGTCCTTCAACAGGCGTCCGGCATTGCGCACGGCTTCGGATGCCGTCACCTGGTAGGTCAGAAACGGCATGTCGGCGATGACGAGCGCGCGCTCCGTTCCACGCACGACCGCGGCCGTGTGATGAATCATCACGTCGAGCGTGACCGGCAGGGTCGTGTCGTACCCGAGCACGGCGGTTGCGACTGAATCGCCGACGAGCAGCACGTCGACACCGGCGCGCTCGAGTAACCGCGCCATGGTGGCGTCGTAGGCCGTCAGCACGGCGAACTTCTCGTGGCGCTGCTTGCGATCCTTCAGATGCGAGACTCGAACACGCATGGCTATGTACTGAAAGTGTATCGCGTGACGGACCGGTAGCGCTCGCCCGGCCGCAATAAGGTAGAGGGAAACTCGGGCCGATTGGGCGAATCCGGAAAGTGCTGCGGCTCCAGGCACAGACCGCGAGATCCCACCACCTGGCCCGAGTAGAGCTGGAGACCCGGCTCGGTGGTGCTCACCTCGAGCGCCCGGCCGCTGGACGGATCCGATATCCGCGCCGCAAGGGCGAGATCGGCCTCTCCACGGTTCAGGACGAACGCATGGTCGTAGCCGCCGGCCATCCTCAACTGCTCGTCATCGCTGCCGATACGAGCGCCGATCGCGCACGGCTCGCGGAAGTCGAACGGTGTGTTCGACACCGGACGGCGCTCGCCCGTGGGAATGAGATTGTCGCCCACGGGCAAGTAGGTGCTCGCGTCGATCGTGAGCAGATACGCCAGCACATCGCCGTCGCCTCGAAGGTTGAAGTAGGAGTGCTGGGTCAGGTTCACGTGCGTCGGCGCATCGGTCACCGCCTCGCAGGTCATCGACACATCGCCGAGATCGCCGAGCGAATAGGTCACCTCCACATCGAGCGTACCCGGATAGCCCTCTTCGCCGTCAGGACTTCGCCGGCGAAACCGAACGGCGTTCGTACTCGCATCCGTCTCGGCGTGCCAGACGTGCTTGTCGAATCCCTTGATGCCACCGTGCACATGATTCGACCCCTCATTTCGAGAGAGGGAGTACGGCCGGCCGTCGATGACAAAGGTGGCGTTCGCAATCCGGTTGGCGAACCGGCCGACCAGCGCACCGAAGTACGGCGACGAGTGGAGATAGGGCTCGAGCCGGTCGTAGCCGAGCACGACGTTCAGGGCCTTCCCGTCCGCGTCGGGCACCTTCACTGTGACGATGAGACATCCGTAGGTGAGCGCGCTCAGCTCGAAGCCCCGGGCATTTCGAATCGTGATGACGTCGACCGGCGTTCCGTCTGGCAGGGTGCCGAAATGCTCGCGAGTAACCATCTTCAGGATTCTGTTCTATTGAGACACGCTGTCCCGGAACGGCACAGAGGAGCATATCTGCAACGGACTGAGCAAGTTGGCGCAGTTGTGGGGTGTTCGCATGTGTTGAAAGCAGAAAACCCTGCGATCGTCGCATGCGGCCCCGCTATCCGTAAGTCCTTTTTTTGTAGCAGTTAGCGAATTGCGCTTCTGCGGCAGGAGGATTGCTCTTGGCCAGCCAGCGTGCATCACTCGACCGGTTCGTCCATGACGGCGTTCGTGATAGCGGGATCTGCTCACGCGACGGCCCTTCGCCGTCGGCTGGAGCACGATCCGCTCGTCAAGGTCTTCGCCGAATCAGAGTCGCTCGAAGCGTTGCGGATGGTGCTCGAGAACCCGCCGAAGGTGCTGGCGCTCGACTCGGCCGTCGTCAAGACGGCCCGCGGCGCCCTCATCGTCGCGCGTCTCCGCGAGCACAAGGGTGTGGACGTGCGCGTGCTGTGCGAAGACGAGGGCAACCTGCCTGTCATCCTCTCGCAGCAGGACATCGCGCTCCATGCCGCGTCGCAACCCCTCGAGGGATGCGGCACGCGCGGAGCCAAACGGTTTCCCATGAAGGCCGATATGGAAGTGGTCGTCGATGGCGAGCGCAGCCGCCTGGTGAATCTGTCGGTCACCGGCGCCCAACTCGTGATGCCCGGCCGGGTTCAGCCGCGCCAGAGCATCCTGCTCACGCTCGTCGACCACCTGACCGAGAAGCGATTTCGCGCGCTCGTGGCGTGGTCGACCGTGGAGCTCGCGCAGTCCGAGATCAAGTATCGCGCCGGCGTCAGCTTCGTCGATCCCGACTCCAACGTCATCGAAGGGTTCTGCCACCGGAACGTGTCCGTCGCGTAGGCAGGGCTGAAGCCCTGCGCCACCGAAGGTCCCCCCGGGCAGGGCGCCACATCCACTTGGCAGGGCTGAAGCCCTGCACTACCAGCGCACATTGAAGGTCACACCGGCAGGGCGTGCATCCTGCTTGTGCCGACTGTCCACGAGCGCGCCGATTCCAAGCCCGCCGGCGATGGCGGGCAGGCCAATCGCAACCCGCACAATCGTCGAACACTCCGAGTCGTTCGGTCCGCACATCGCGCATTGATTGGCGTCTGGGACAACGGCCGATTAATCACCACCTCGCTCTGGGCAGCCGTCACCCCCGGCAGTGTCAGAATAGCGAGGATAATGGCCAGAAAGGCTCGGATTCGCATGTTCAGCCCGTCCCAGAATATGCGAAAACCGTTCCCGTCCGGGCTCCGCAAGCAACTTCTTCTTTGATGGCCTCGTCAAAAACAGAAATAGCTCCGGGAGCCTTTTTCCAGCGCAACCTGAGGACGGCCCGCAACGTAATACCGGCAACAAGAATTGTGGAGGCACATATATGACAGAAGTCCGGCGGCTTTCGTTTCTTGCACTCTCTCTCGCCGTGCTGACGAGCTGCGTGGGCATCGACATCTCGGCGCAGTCCGAACAGGCGCGCGGGTCGTTCGAGCGCACCCTCACGGTGAGCGGCCCTGTCGAGCTGAGCGTCCGTACCGGCTCGGGGGATATTCAGATTCGCACGGGCGAGGGCAATCGAATCCAGGTGCTTGGCCGCATCCGCGCGAGCGAGTCGCGGCGCACCACGCTCAGTCCGGCCGAGCGGGTCCGCCGCGTCGAAGCCGAGCCGCCGATCGCTCAGAACGGCAACACGATCAGCATCGGCGAGACCAGCGGCGACGAGCTCTACAACAACCTCAGCATCAGCTACGAGCTCGTCGTGCCGGCGAACACGCAAGTGAGCGCAAATACGGGATCGGGCAATCAGGCGATCGGCAGCCTGAACGGCGACGTGCGCGCGCGTACGGGCTCCGGAGACATCCATATCGAGCGCACCGGCGGCAGCCTCAGTGCCCAGACCGGCAGCGGCAACATCCACGTGGCATCGGTGGGCGGCGAAGTCCGCGCGCAAACCGGCAGCGGCAACGTCGACGTGACGCAGATCACGAAGGCCGACGTCAACGTGCAGACGGGGTCTGGCGACGTCACGCTCCAACTGCCGTCCGATGCGGCCTATTCGCTCGAAGCCAGCACGGGATCGGGGTCGATCAACACCGCGCAACCGATCACCATGCAGGGCCGGATTCGACGAAATCACGTCGAGGGGACGGTACGGGGCGGCGGCAATTTGGTGCGCATCAGGACGGGATCGGGTTCGATCGACATACGGTAGCGATCCAAATGGTTCGTCGGTTCGTGGGTTCGTCGGTTCGTCGGTTCGTGGGGTTCGGGGGTTCGTCGCCTGGGCGGTCGATAAGGCCAGGGATTAAGCGTAGGATAGTGCCGTGCGCAGCGCCCTCGGCGCCCTCCTCCTGATCGCCGCGGGCCACCTGGTCCTCACCGCGCAAGATCAGCCAGCTCGTTTTCGAAGCGAAGTCGATCTCATCAGCGTCACGGCCACCGTCGTCGACGGCGAGGGGCATCTGGTCACAGGCCTTCCGCGCGAGGCGTTCGAAGTCTACGAAGATGGCGAGCGTCAGACGATCGCACAATTCACCAACGAACGCGTGCCCGTCAGCCTGGCCGTCCTGCTCGATGTGAGCGACAGCATGTACGGGCAACGCCTCGTCGACGCGCGGTCCGCCGTCGAGCGTTTTCTGTTCGATCTGCTCGACAAGAACGACGAGTTCTCGGTCGTCGCGTTCAATCACGAAGCGCGTCCGCTGACCCCGTGGACCCAGGCACCCGACGTGGTGCGCGATGCGATGTCGACGCTGAAGCCGTTCGGCTCGACGGCCCTGTACGATTCTCTGCTGACAGTGCTGCCGATGATGAACACGCGCAACAAGCAGCGTGCCTCTATCGTCATCATCTCGGACGGCGCCGATACGGCCAGCGATGCGGCGTTGCGGGAAGTGCGGTCGGCGCTGTTGCGCACCGACGCGTTCGTGTATGCGATCGCGGTCGATCCGCCGGCCAAGCGTGCCATCAACGAAGCGATCAACGTGGGCGCGCTGAACGAGATTACCGGCGGCAGCGGTGGAAACACCGAGGTCGTACATCAGACGACCGAGATCGTCGAGGCGACAGCCCGCATCGCCGACGAGCTCAACAAGCAGTACGTGCTCGGCTATCACACGCTGAGGCCGCTCGACGGCAGCTACCGCAGCATTCGCGTGCGGGCCACCACTCCCGGCCATCGCGTGCGCTCGCGCCGCGGCTATATCGCCACGACACCCACGCGCTCACGCGCGCGCTGACGGACGCCGCCGGCGCGTCGAGTGCACAGACTGTCACGGACGCCGGCCGCGCCGCTCACTCGGGCGGCTTCAGGCCGCGCCGGGCCAGTTCTGTCGCGACATTTGCTCGCATGGCGGTCGCCGTGTCCATGTCCTGCGTACCCCCGCGCGTGTCTCCTATCGTACGCTTTACAACTCCTCGCCCGTACAGCGCCGTCGGGGAGCTCGGATTAATCACCAGCGCCTCGGCAAAATCCGCGAGGGCGCGCGCATAATCTCGAGTGCGGAAGTGTAAAGCCGCACGGCGCTCGAAGCCCTCGCCCGAGCGCGGATCGATCTCGATGTGTTTCGAGAAATCCGCCAGAGCGAGATCGTCGCGCCCCGCGCCTTCGTAGCACACGGCGCGATCGATGTAGGCCAGCGCCTGTTTCGGGTTCAACTCGATGACGCGGGTGAAATCAGGAATCGCGTCGGGGCAGCGCGATGTGCCGGCGAGCGTCAGCGCGCGGTTCAGCAGCGCGTCCTCGAACTTCGGATCGAGGCGAATCGCCTCGCCGTAGTCGCGGATGGCCTCCTCGTACTGGCCGTTGAGGCGGTACATGCCCGCGCGATCGGCAAACGCGGTCGCGGAGCGCGGCTCGAGCTTCAGGGCCTGGGTCAGATCGCCGATGGCCATGTCGAAATCCTGCTTCGCCCCGTGCACGGCGCCCCGGTTGGCAAAGGCACGGGCCGACCTGGGATCGAGCCTGACGGCTTCGTCGAAGTCCTTGAGCGCGCGATCGTAATCCAGCAGCGTGACATACGCGATGCCGCGCTCGACGTGGGCGGTGGCCAGGTCGGGGCCCCGTGCCCGCCCCGACTGGATGAGGGCGGAACAGACGCTGATGGAAATTTCGGGATCCCGGTCGCCACAGCGAGGTTGAGCACTCACGCTGGAGCGCCAGAGTGCCGATACAAGTACGAGCGCGACTGCAGTCCTGCGCATCCGACGAACTTTAGTGTCCGGCTAGGGACCGGGCCGTGTCCAGTCCATGGAGTCAAACGACATGTCGAATGCTACAGATGTGAAACCGCCATATGCCTCCTCCGAACGCCGCGTGGTGGCATGGATCGGAAAGGCGGTCCGGGTGGAGGGAAAGGTCATCGGCGGCGAGGACCTGACCATCGACGGCGATGTGGAAGGGTCGATCGAGCTCGGCGGCCACAGCCTGACGATCGGGCAGGAAGCCAACATCAAGGCCGATCTGCTCGCCAAGACGGTGGTGATCAGCGGCAAGGTGAAGGGCAACATCAAAGGGGTCGAGAAAGTGGACCTCAGCTCCACCGCGTCGGTGACCGGCGACATCACGGCCCCGAAGTTCAGCATGGCCGACGGCGCCACCGTGACCGGCAAGATCCACGCGGGCTAAGGGCCTACGCGGTCGGCAGCCGGAGGATAAACGTCGCGCCCTTGCCTTCACCGGCACTCACGGCGGCGACAGTCCCCCCGTGCATCTCGGTGAGATGGCGCACGATGGCCAGGCCCAGGCCGAGGCCTCCGTGTGTACGGCTGACGCGCGCGTCGCCCTGCCTGAAGCGCTCGAACACGTGCGGCAGGAACTCGGGCGAAATGCCGATGCCCGTATCGGCAAGGACGAGCTCGACGCACGATTCGGTCACCGCCAATGTCACCCGCAGCCGGCCCCCATCGGGCGTGAACTTGACGCTGTTCGACAGCAGGTTCCATACGATCTGTTGAAGACGCGCGGAATCGCCAATGATGATGGCGGGGTCGTCGTCCAGCTCGACCGTGGTTTGAAGGCTTTTTGCCGCGGCCATCGGGCGGATCGACTCGATGGCCGCCTCCACCACCGGCCGGAACGGCATGGGTTCGCGCTCGAGCCGCAGCTGTCCCGCGATGATCCTCGACACATCGAGAATGTCTTCCACGATCTTCTGCTGAAGCGTCGCGTTGCGCTCGATGGTCTCGAGCGCCTTCTCCCGCCGCTCGGCGTCCATGTTCGTGCTGCGCAGCAGCGACGTCCAGCCCAGCACCGCGTTGAGCGGCGTGCGCAGTTCGTGCGACACCGTCGCGAGAAATTCGTCCTTCAACCGGTTCGCAACTTCCGCCGACTCGCGGGCTCTCTGAACCGCATCGAACAGCCTCGCGTTGTCGATGGCGATGGCGGCCTGGGCCGCGAGGCCGGCGATGACGCGCTCGGCGTTCTCCGCGAACACGTCGGGCCTGGAGTGGCCGAAGAACAGGCCGCCGAGCACATCTCCCGATCGGCCCACGACCGGAATCGCGAGATAGCTCCGCACGGCCGGATGGCCGCGCGGAATTCCGAAATGGGGCCCGTTCAACCCATAGCGCGGATCCGTCGTGACATCGCCAAGCCTGACGCTGCCCTCGCCCCGAAACGTCAGGCCGAACAACGAGGTCGCGCGCGGTAACGGAAACCGTTCGAAGTGCCGGCGGTCCATGCCCGACACCGTGTAGAGCATGTACGACCCGCCGCCCTCGTCGAGGACGTTGTAGAAAAACGCGCCGAACTCGGCGCCTGCCAGCCCGGTGGCCGCGTCGGTCAGCGCCTGCACGAGCTTCTGCAGTTCGAGCTCGGCCGAGAGCACGCGTCCGAAGTTGTTGATGATCTGCAGCGTCTCGGCCTGGTTCCGCAACAGCTCTTTCGTTCCTCGTTGTTCGGTGACGTCCTGCACGATGCCGAGCATGCCCAGGATGACGCCGTGCTCGCTGTACGCGGCGTGTCCGCGCGCGGCCACCCATCGTTCGCCTGCGCGGGTCCTGATGCGGTACTCGATGTCGTAGTCGGAGCGGTCGGCGATGGCCTGCTCCACCGCGAGGCGCGCGCGCTCGCGGTCGTCGGGGTGGAGAATCTCGCGCATCTCGGTCCAGGTCAGGACCGGACCGGGAGGAATATCGAAGATTTCCGCGGCACGCGGCGACAAGGTGACGACGTCGCTGGCGGCTTCCCAACTCCAGTCGCCGAGACGCGCGGCCTCGAGCGCCAGGCGCAGGCGTTCGGCGTCGGAAAACGATGCGGAAAGCGGCGGGTGGGGATCGATGCCGCGAATTCTATCAGCCGGCTGGCGTCTGCGGCTCGCTGAGTCTCGCCAACGCCCGCTCGAGCGCCTGGTGCAGCATCTCGCGGCCGATGGGCTTCACCACGTAGTCGACGGCGCCGTACTTTCGCATCTTGACGATCGTCTCCATCTCCTGCGCGCCGCTGACCGCCACAATCACGGTATCAGGCCACCGCTCGTGAATCTGCTTGGCGAGCCACAGGCCGTCGTAAACCGGCATGATGACGTCGGAGAACACAATCTGCGCGGGCGCCCGGGTCATCTCCTCAATAGCCGCTTCCGAGTTGTGGGCGGTCACGACTTCATGTCCCCACTGGGCAAGCCGCCGCGCCAGGAGCTCTCGAATCGTGGATTCGTCGTCGACAACGAGAATACGTGCCATGCGTCTGCACAGAATTTTGATGCGAATGCACTCTTTTAGCCATCAGGATTTCGCCT
Organism: Vicinamibacterales bacterium; assembly: GCA_963746535.1. Classification (GTDB taxonomy): domain Bacteria; phylum Acidobacteriota; class Vicinamibacteria; order Vicinamibacterales; family JAMQPK01; genus JAMQPK01. The sequence goes on from CAVVBP010000001.1 coordinate 54,009, forward strand.
ACGTACGAATGCGCACTAGCGGGCAGTTCTGACGCCAGCCCGCTCCATCTCTTCGGCAATCGTCGCGCGGTAGCGCTTCGCCTGCGCGACATCGGCGCCCCCGCCGGCGAGATCGCCGTTTTTCATGCGGATGATGCCGCGGCCGTAGAGGGCGGCCGGGTACTGGGGATTGATCACCAGCGCTTCCTCGTAGTCGGCGAGCGCCTTGTCGAGCTGATCCTTGCGGAAATAGATCGTGCCGCGCCGTTCGTACCGGTACTCCGCGCGCGGTTCGATCTCGATGGACGCCGAGATGTCTTCGAGCGCGAGATCGTCCAGGCCGATCAGCTCGTAGCACAACCCCCGGTTGTAGTACGCGTAGGCAAGCTTCGGGTACGCCTCGATGACGCGGGAGTAGTCGGGAATGGCGTCGGCGAAGCGGCCCATGACGGTGAGCGTGATGCCGCGATCGCCGTACGCATCGATCAGATCAGGGTTGGCCTTGATCGCCGCGCTCAGATCGTCGAGCGCGAGCGCGAAAAGACTCTTCTGCCGGTACGCCGAGCCGCGTGCGTAGTAGGCGCTGGCGAGCTCCGCCGAAGGCTCCTGCCCGCCTTCGATGAGCGCTGTGCACGCCGTCAGGCGCTCGTCTGGGTCGTTACCGCGGCACCGCTTCCAGGTTTCCTCCCGGTCCTGCGCGAAACCAGGCGCCGCGCCCCACAGCACGCACAGGACGCCGACGAGAACCCGGAGCATGGCCGTCAGTGAGCGGATGGTGCGTTTTTGTAGGAAGGTCGCAGCGTGCCCATCCGCTCGGCGACTTCGAGCAGCGTGGGATAGAACTGCACGAACGTGTTGTCGACGGCGGCATTCTCCGAGTGACAGGCGTAGCAGCGCTCGGTCACCGGCAACGCCTGCACCTGTGGCTTCATGTCGCGGCCGAAATCGAAGTACGCCCATTTACCCGGGAACCGCGCTTCGTCTTTCACTGCCGCCTCGATGACCACGAGGTTCGACTGGAAGTACCCGCCTTTGTTGATCGACCCTTCGCTCGATGATGCCCGGATTTCGAGAATGAGCATCGTCTTGTCGGGCCACAGCCCCGTCTTCATGAAGGCGTGATACGAAGACGGATTCACCCAGACATTGGTGAAACTCGGCGGGCGCGCCGCGCCGGTGGTCGTGGGCTGGTTGTAGGTCATGCCGAGCCCGGCGGTCACGAAGCTCCACTCGCGAAAATCGGTCGGGCGAACCAGCTCGCCCGCCGCCGTGTAACGCGGGCCTGCCACGCCGAAGCCCGCGGGTTCGGATTGGGCGGAGGCGGGCGCGGCAGGTTGTGCGGGCTTCTGCTGCTGCGCGCTGATGGCCAGACCTGCCGCAAGAACGAGAACTCCCGCCGAGAGCACGTATTTCATGCAGGAAATTTTACACGAAGGCGGGGTCTTCCCTATTCGCCGAGGAACCGGCCGATGGGCTTCAGATCCTCGACATGGTCGCAGATGACCTTGATGGACATCATCATCGGTACGGCCAGAAGCATGCCCCAGACGCCCCATGCCCAGCTCCAGAACAGGAGTCCGACGAAGACCGCAACCCGGTTCATCGATGCAACTTTGCCCATCAGGAGCGGCGTCAAAAGCCACCCCTCCAGCGAGGTGATGACGAGGGAAATGCCGGCGATGGCGAGCATCATGGACACGGTGCCGAACTGGAGGAATGCCACGAGCGACAATCCACCGCTGACGATGAGCGGGCCGTAGTAGGGAATCGAATTGAAGATGCCCGCCAGCAGGCCCCACAACGCCGCCTGATCGAGATCCATGTACGAAAGCACGGCCCACGTCGCGACCCCGACGAGGACGCTCGTCAGGATCTGCACGCCGAGGAACCGGCCGATCTGCGACGAGATGTCGTCGATGATTTCCAGCGTGACCTTCTTTTTCGACAGCGTCGGGCCGGCCAGCTCGACGAACTTCCGGCGGAACATCTTGTCGGAGAGCAGCACGAAGTAGGTCAGAAACAGAATCATGATCAGCTGGTTGACCGCGCTGACCGCGCCGATCGATCCGGACCACAGGAGACCGGTGGCCGTGATTCTGGGCTCTTCCACCTGCACGCGCACGACACCAGGCGGCGGTTTCGGCTTGTCGGTCTTCGCAAGCTCCGCAGCGGCCTGTTCGACCTTCTCGAGCGGACCCGGGTCTGTCCTGGGCCGTCGCTCGACGAGCGCCGCAACACGGCGCGCCCCCGCTGGCAGCTCGTTGATGACCGTCATCGCCTCGTCCTGGAGGGCAAACGCGCCGCCCAGGATCGTGCCCATCGTCAGGCCAAGTGCAAGCGCAGCGGCGATCCACCGGGGCACCCGCCTGCGTTCCATGGCATCGACGGCCGGATCGAGCGCGTAGAAGAGCAGGAGCCCGAATGCGAGCGGCGCGAGGAACGCCTGCATGTACTGCAGCAGAAACACGATCACGCCCAGCGCGATAACGATCAGCGCGACGCTCTGCGCGTCGAGCCCGTCGAACGGCCACGCCTGGACTTCAGGCTCGCTGTGCGCCTCGGATTTCGACAGCTTGTGTAGCGTCGTCATACAGATCCCGGCATCGCGCGGGTAAGTCAGCAATACACGTGCCTTGGAACTGCGTTTGCACGGGGGTCCACTGGATGGCGACCGAACCCGTCGCGCACGTACTTCCCCGCAGGCGCCATACGCTGCGGCTTCCGTCAAACCTGCGCCGTCGCGTGCCCAGACGATGGCGCGCGGGACTCCACCGGCATCCGAACGTGCGCCGTCAGATCGGCGTACGGACGGTCTGGGCCAAGGTGCGGCAGATCTTCTTTGCCTGGTGGGTGTGGGCCGCGGCCCTGATTGTCGCGTTGATCTACGACAACTGGGGCTGGGCGGTCGGAACCGGGCTGATGGCGGCCTTCGCCTTCCTCGTCTGGCCGACTGAAGTTCCGCCTCGCGTCGGTCTCGATCACGAGTTTTCAGTGGACGACGAAGAGTTTCTGACGACGATGGCAGGCTCGACGGGCATCCCGTTCTTCGAGGGCAACGCCATAGACATTCTGAACAACGGCGACGAGTTCTATCCGGCGATGCTGAAGGCGGTCGAGCGCGCACAATGCTCCGTGACGATCGAAGCGTATATCTACTGGGCCGGCGACATCGGACGGCGGTTCGCGGCCGCGCTCGCCGAACGCGCCAGCGCCGGTATCTGCGTGAAGATCCTGCTCGATGCCGTAGGTTCGTCGACGATCGGCGACGAGATTCTCGAAGTGCTCGAAAAAGGCGGGTGCCAGCTCGCGTGGTACAACCCCGCACGTCCGTACAGCATTGGCCGGTTCAATCACCGGACGCACCGAAAATCGCTCATCATCGACGGCCGTATCGCATTCACCGGGGGCGCGGGCATAGCCGACCACTGGATGGGGCACGCCGAAGACGGGCAGCACTGGCGCGACATCCAGATTCGCATGGAGGGGCCAGCCGTCGTGCCGCTGCAGACCGGGTTCGCGCACAACTGGCTGCAATCGACCGGGGAAATCGTGACCGGATTCGAGTTCTACCCCGCCCTCGACGCGCCGGCGGGCAGCCTCGCCGTGCAAACGATCCTGAGCTCTCCTGAAACGGGTGCGTCCACGGCGCGCACGTTCTACTACCTGTCCATTGCCGCGGCGCGGCGATCCATCTTCATTGCCAATCCCTACTTCGTGCCCGACCAGGGCGCGATCGATCTGCTCGTGGCTGCCAAAGGCCGGGGCGTCGACGTCCGCGTGATGGTGGCGGGCATCCACAACGACAACTGGATGGCGCAGTTAAACAGCGTCCGGCTGTACGGTCCTCTCCTGAAAGCCGGCATCGACATCTTCGAGTACAACCACACGATGCTTCACCAGAAAACGATGGTCGTCGACGGCGTATGGTCGACCGTGGGCACTACGAACTTCGACAGCCGCTCGTTCGCGCACAACGAAGAGAACAACGTGTGTTTCTCCGACGTGACGCTGGCCCGGAAGCTGGAAGGCATTTTCATCCAGGACATGCACGGGTGCGAACGCATCTCGTTGGAAAAGTGGCGCAACCGCGGCGCGCTCGCCAAATCGCTGCAAGCGGTCGTGTCGCTGTTTCAGGAACAGGTGTAGGGGGCTTCGCACCATTGGCGGATTGGCGGATTGGAAGATTGGCAGATTGTTGGCAGATTTAAGAACGGCGATTGTCGAAATCACTCACCAATCACGCGATGCCGGCTGTTTGCGGTTAGGACACTCCTATGCCCTCACGCGGCTTTCGCGAGCGCGCCACGCGCGCGTTTCCTCCATAAGAGGAAGCGCCGCAACGCCAGGGCTATTCCTGTAAACACCAGCACTGCCCCGCCGGCGGTGACCAGCCCGGCAACCGTCTGGCCCGCCAGACCGTACACTTCGCCCGTATGCGCGAAGCGCAGCCACGTGCGGGCGCGTCTTCCTGCAGACTGGCTCGAATGGGGCTCCCATCGCTCGACAGCACCTGTTCGCCGATTGAGCGTCAGCGTGGCGCGCTTGTGCGGTTGTCCACCATCGCCGGCGTCGAGCGTCAGCACGATTCGCGGCGCATTTCCCGACGGCAGCGCAACGCTGATCGTCTTCCAGTCCGGCATCTGGCCTTCGGCCTTTGCCACAAGCGCCTCGAGCGGAACATTGGCGGTGATGTCGGCCGCTGGTCCGCCGGCTCTCGCCCCGGGGCCACCACCGCGAGCGCCCAATCCCCCGGCAGGCGCAGGTGGTTGTTCGCCGTACGCCTGGTACACGAGCGCCGTTGCCCACGGATAAGAAATCACGACTCCCCCCGCCACGATAATCGCGAGAGGAATCGCGGACCAGAAGCCGATGGTGTTGTGCCAGTTGAAGTCCCGTGCCTTGCCGGCGAGGCCACCGCGGAACCAGAGAATGTTACTCAGTGCCGCCGACGTCCACGTGCGCGGCCACCAGAGAAAGAGTCCGCTCACGACGATGAAGAGAAACATCAGGTTCGACGCGCCGGTGATGGCCCTTCCCGTGGGGCGGCTGTCGCCTGCCATCGCCACGTATCGATGCCACTCGACGACCGCGCGGAAGAAGTCGCGCATCCCTTGTCCGTTGCCTTCGCCCAGGACCTCGCCCGAGTAGGGATTCACGAATACCTGACGCCCCGGACCGGCCGCCAGCGATGCCGGCGCGCCGTGCGCCGATCGGATCACGATCGTTGTCGGCGCCAGATCGGGTTGTGCGCTCGTGACCTTCGCAAGGAGCGCGTCCGCGGGAAGACGTTTCGCACCCTCGGATGGCTCGGCCCAGTACCCCCGCATGTCGGCCCACGCCGTCATCTGCCGCTGATAGGTCAGCAACGCCCCGGTGACCGACATGATGAAAATGACGACGCCTGCGACGACTCCGCACGCGAGGTGTAGCCAGAACAACACCGATCTCAGCTTCATGAGCGCCTCACATCTCCGACCACTGACGAAGCAGGTTGTGATAGACGCCGGTCAGCTGAACCACTGACGGATGCGCCGGCACGTCCCGCGAGAGCTGTTGAATCGACACATCGAGATCGAAGAGCAGCGTCCGCTGCCCGTCGTCGCGAATCATGCTTTGAATCCAGAAGAACGACGCGATGCGCGCACCGCGCGTCACGGGGCTCACGCTGTGCAGGCTCGACGACGGGTAGAGCACCATGTCGCCCGCGGGCAGCTTCACCTTGTGCACACCGTAGGTGTCCTCCACCGTCAGTTCCCCGCCGTCGTATTCATCGGGCTCGGCCAGAAACAGCGTCGCCGACAAATCGGTCCGGATGCGGTGGCCGGTCGATCCGATCTGCCGAATCGCGTTGTCCACGTGATTGCCGAAGGTATGCCCCCCCTGGTAGCGATTGAACAGCGGAGGAAATACGCGCAGGGGCAGCGCGGCAGACACGAACAGTGCGTTCCGCTGCAAGCGCCGTCAGGATCACGTCGCCGATCGACTCGGCGACGGCCGATCCCTCCGGCAGCTGCTGGTTGTTCTTCGCACGCGCGGATTGCGGCCCGGCCGTGACGCGGCCGTCGATCCATTCGGCCCTGTCGAGCAGCGCGCGCGCCGATGCGACTTCTTCGGCGGTCAGAAGATCGGGAATCGCGAGAAGCATGTCGACTCCCTAGAACCGCACCTGCGTGGTGACGATCGCCGAACGCGGCGTCCCGGGGTTGTAGCGGCCGCCGTTGTTGTTCACGTTCTTGATGTAAACCCTGTCGGTGAGGTTGTTCACGTTGAGCCGCAACGACAGGTGTGCGTTGACGTCGTACTCCGCCATCGCGTCGAGGAGGCTGTAGCCGGGGACGCGAATCGTGTTCGGAGCGTTCACGAACACCTCGTCCATCAACCGCACGCCGCCGCCGATCGTGAGACGTTCGGGAAAGTCGTAGGTGGTCCAGAGGCTTCCCGAGAATTCGGGCGTCAACGTCAACTGCTTGCCGTTGTTCGCCGGGTTCTGGCTGACTTGCCTGGAATCGAGATAGCCGACGTTCGCGAGCAGCTGCCATCGCGGCGTGATCTGCCCGAGCGCGCCGATCGACAAGCCGTTCACTTTCTGGGCGTCGTCCTGGTTATAGAGCGGAGGAATGGCGGTGGCATCGATCGTATAAATGACGTTCTTGTTCTCGGTCCTGAACGCCGCCATGCTCACCGACAGCTTGTTGTTGAAGACGCCGAACTTGCCGCCCACTTCGTAGTTGGTCGACTCCTGCGGGTCGACGTTGGGGTTGTTCTGGTTGTTCGGCTGCGAGCTCAGCGTGAAGTTCGCCGTGCCCGGCGGCGTCACTGCCGAGCCATAGGACAAGTACAGGTTCGCGTCGTCCGTCAGCCTGTACAGAATGCCGGCCTTGCCGCTGAACAGCCCGTCGGCCGTCGTGAGATCGGTCGTGAGGGCTCCGGACGCGTCGGCCACCTTGTATGCCGCGTCGTAGTGCTCCCAGCGCAATCCTCCGCTGAGCTGCCATCGCGCGCCGAGCTCGATGCTGTCGAAGACATAGACGGCGACCGTATTCGTCTTCCCCCGGTTATACGCCAGGGTTCGCGCCGGCGCGTAACCGCTGACGGGGTCCCGCGGGTTCGGATCGTAAATGCTGACGGCCGCGGGATTTCTGGTGCCCATCCCGGCAAGTGTTGGCGCAAATTGCTCTTCACTCGCCACCTCGATACCGGCGTTCGCCGCGTGTTGCACGCGGCCGGTCACAAACCGGGTCGACAGGCTGGTCTGGTTCGACAGGATTTCGTTCTCGCGCTCGTTGCCCTGACGGGCGATAGTCACCGTCTGCGTCTCGGGGACGAAGGCCGCCGGATTCTGCGCCGTCGAAATGATGGCGGTCCGATGCGTCTGGTTGTAGCGCCCCTGGTTTCTGAGCGTGAGATTGCTGTTGACGTCGTGCTCGACGCGCGCCGTGTAGCTGTCCTGTTCGACCTTGTCGGAATCGTAGCCGGCGCTGCCGTAGAAATTCTCGCTGTCCACCGGGTTCGTGGCGATGACCGTGGTCGGCGCGAGCGGATATTCACTCCAGGCCGATCCTGGAATGCCGTAGTCAGGAACGTTGTCCTGTCGCGTGATCTGCACGGCCCCGGTGACGCGCGTCGCCGTGTTTAGGCCGAGCGCGATCGAAGGCGCGATGGACTTGTTCTTACGCGTGGCGATGTCGCGCCCGGGGAAGCCGCCTTCGTCCCAGAGCGCATTGAGGCGGACGGACGTATGACCCAGCCAGCTGTCCGTGTCGCCGAGCGGAAGCGCGTGGTTCACATCGACGGTAGTACGGTTCTGATCGCCGCTGCCGTACGCGTAGGTGACCGCGTACGCGGATTGCGCGAGCGGCGCCTTCGTCTGCATGTTGACGTAGCCCGCGGCGTTGCCGCGGCCGACGTCCGATCCGGTCGGCCCCATGAACACTTCCACCTGCTCGAGGTTGAACACGTCGCGCGAGATCAGGCCATCGTCCCTGACGCCATCGACGAACAGGCTGTTGTTGGCGCTGAAGCCGCGCAGGTTGAACATGTCTCCGGTGGTGCTCGATGCGCCACCGCCTTCTCCCGCCTGGATGCTGATGCCCGGCACGTTGCGCAACGCCTCGCTCAACGTCGTGACGCCCTGGGCCTCCATCACTTCGCGGGGAATCACCTCGATGGTCTGCGGCACTTCGATGAGCGGCTGCACGTACTTGGGCGACGATGGGCGCGGCCGCGGCGCGTCGACGCTGACGTCAACCGCTTCCTCCGCGAGACGAATCTCGAGCGTGACGCTGTTGGGCGCCGTCACGCGGGACGTCACCTTGGTGCCCTCGAGCGCGTGCGCGAGCGCATCGGCTGCCGTGAACAGGCCGCGGACGCCGGGCGATGCGACGTCGCCTATCCCTTCGTTGGCCAGCGCGATGGAGAGGCCGGTGAGACGCTGGATCTCGGCGAGCACCCCGCTCAGCGGGCCTGTGGGAATGTCGAACTGCACTTGCCGGGCGTCGCGGCCCGGCGCCTGCGTGCGCCAGGCCTGTGTCAGCCCCGTCTCGCCGGGCACGGCGAACCGCAGCGACTCGAGCCGGCGGGCGAGGTCGTTGGCGCGGGCGGGTGTGGCGAGGCCTGGCGCCAGCGTCGCCGAGGCGACCACGGCTCCCATGAAGGCCCAACCGGAACGCGATTTCCTGCTGTGGTGTTTGTGACGGGTGACTCGAGCCATCGCTGCTGTTCTCCGATTTCAGTTCTGATACTGAGACTCAGTCTCAATTTCCTCCAAACTGTATATCCGACCAAATTGGTCGGTCAAGTAGAAATTTCTCGGCCGGATCCACTTCCTTCAAACATTCGACGCGAACGCGTGAGTGCGCTGGAATTTTCAGAGCCGGATCGCGGTTCGTGCGATCGCGACCATTCGAACGCTAGGGTCAGGGCTTCCTGGAGATCCGAAGGCGCCGACACCGGAAGCTACGTGAAACAGCGGGACGATCCGTGGCGTAAGCGCGTAAGGATGGATATACAATAGCCGCCTTAAACCGCCTGAGGAGTCAGCCACATGCATGTATCGAAGGTCTTTCGTCAGTCATTCTTCACGCTCTTTACGGTCTTATTCGCGACCGCCGCTCTCGCCCAGGAACCCGCCAAGCCGAACGCCCAGTTCGAGCCGCGCGTCGGACAGCCGGGCAAGGACGTCGTATGGGTCCCGACGCCTCAGGCCCTCGTGGAGAAGATGCTCGACCTGGCAAAGCTGACGCCGAAAGATTTCCTGATGGACCTGGGGTCGGGTGACGGCCGAACCGTCATCACCGCGGCCAAGCGCGGCGCGACGGCGATGGGCGTGGAATTCAACCCCGACATGGTGAACCTGTCGAAAGCGGCAGCGCAGAAGGCGGGCGTGGCGGACAAGGCGACCATCGTCCAGGGAGACCTGTTCAAGGCCGACCTGAGCAAGGCAACCGTGATCACGATGTTCCTCTTGCCAAGCATCAACATGCAATTGCGACCGAGCATTCTGAACCTGAAGCCCGGCACGCGCATCGTCGCCAACACGTTCACGATGGAAGACTGGGAAGCCGATCAGACCGAGTCGGTCACCGACAACTGCTCGAGCTGGTGCACGGCGCTCCTGTGGATCGTCCCCGCCAAAGTGCAGGGGACGTGGAAAACCGCGCAGGGCTCGCTGACGCTGACGCAGAGTTTCCAGATGCTGACGGGCAACCTGAACGGGAGCCCGATCTCCGGCGGGCGCATGAACGGCGATCAGATTTCCTTCACCGCCGGTGGCACCACCTACAACGGCCGCGTCAATGCAGCGGGCAACGCCATCGCCGGTGGCAATCTGACGGCCAACAAGGTGAACTGAATCCAGAACTGAGAGATTCGAAGATTGGCAGATTGGAAGAATGTTGGTTGAGTGATGATTGATGATTGGCAACACTCCTTCAATCTTCTATCTGCCAATCTGCGAATTCACGGATGCAGTAGCGCTGTCTTTCTTGCGGGATTGAAGAACGGCGTCTGCACGACCTTCGCCCCCACACGATGGCGCACCGCTTCGACCGTCATTTCCATCTGAAGCGCGCTTCCCGTTTCGTACGAACCGCGATCGATGGTCGCGAGCACGATCAGCTTCTTGAGAATCGGTGACCACGTGGTGGACGTCGCCTTGCCGACCTGATGGCCATCGCGGTAAACCGGCACCGCAACCCTGGACGCTGACGCAGGCGCCTGGGGTGGCAGGTCGAGCTTCTCGTACAGCACTTCCACCTCCTCCCAGTTCACCTCGAGGCCCACGATCTGACGTCGCGGGCCGTTGGCCTTCTCCTGCCGCAAGGCGGCCTGACCCACGAACGGCCCCTTCTCGACCTGCACCAGCCGGCCCAGGCCCATCTCCAGGGGCGAGTACTGTTGATCGGGAATGAGCGCCTTGCGGCAGCTGAAGAAGTCGACTTCGATCAGCAGCAGTCCGGCTTCGATCCGTGAGACGTCGAGCGCAAGCATCCCGGCAGGCCGCAGGTCGAATGGTCCCCCGGCCGCCACGAGCGCGTCCCAGACCTCCGTCGCGCGATCCCACGGCATCCAGATTTCATAGCCGAGGTCGCCTGTGTATCCCGTACGGGAGATGTCGACGGGCACACCGGCGATGGTGCCGCTCGTCACGCGAAAATATTTGAGCGTCTCGATGTCCGCTTGCGCGGTTCGGCGCAGCAGCGCGCCCGAGGTCGGGCCCTGAACCGCCAGCGCCGCCACCGTCTCCGACACGTCTTCAATCGATACGTCGAGCCCCGTGGCATTCTGAACGAACCATCGCAGGCTTGGATCGGCGGCTGTCCAGCGATAGCGCTCGTCGCCCAGCCTCGAGACCGTTCCATCGTCGATGACCTTCCCCTGCTCGTCGCACCACGGCGTGTAGATCACCTGTCCAACGGCAAGCTTCGTCGCATCGCGCGTGATGAGCCGGTCGACCAGCTTCGTGGCATCGCGCCCGGTGACGATGTACTTGAAGAGCGGCGAGACGTCGATCAGCGCAGCGGCATTCCGGATGGCGTTGTACTCGTGCTCGTGGTGCGTTTCGTACGCGCTGACCGCATAGTAGCCCGCCCAGTCGCGATAGTTCAGGCTCTCGCACAGCGGGAACGTACGCTCGTGAAAGGCGGAACCAATGGGCATAGCGCAATGTGAAACTAGAACTAGAATCTAGAAACTAGAATCTTGGAAACTCATGCCTAGATTATAGATTCTAGATTATAGATTCCAGATTCCATGCGCTCTTACGACGCAATCGTCATCGGCGGCGGCCACAACGGGCTCGTGCACGCCGCGTATCTGGCACGCGCGGGCCGGCGTGTGCTCGTGCTCGAGCGCCGGCACGTGCTGGGGGGCGCGGCGGTCACCGAGGAAGTATTCCCCGGATTTCATGTCTCGGTCTGCTCCTACGTCGTGTCCCTGCTACGCCCGCAGATCATCCGCGAGCTCGACCTGGCGCGCCACGGTTTCGAGGTGCTGCCGCTCGACGGCACGTTCACACCGATGCCGAACGGCAACTACCTGTGGCGGGTAAACGATCACGGACGGACGCGGCGCGAGATCCTGCGCCATTCGCGCCTCGACGCCGAAGCCTACGACGAGTACGGCAGGGCGATGATCGACATGGCGCGTTTCGTCAAGCCGACGCTGGACAGGCGGGCACCCGATCCGCTGTCGCTTTCGCCGGCCGATCTGCGCGACCTGCTGCGCCTGGGGCGACGGTTTCAGTCGATGTCGTCGGAATCCCGATACCGGCTCGTTCAGCTCATGACGATGAGCGCCGCGGACTTTCTCGATCAGTGGTTCGAGACCGACGTACTGAAAGCGACGATGTCGGCCTCGGGCATCATCGGTACGTTTCAGGGCGTGCGCTCGCCCGGTACGGCCTATGTCCTGCTTCACCACTACATGGGCGAGATCGATGGTGCGTTCCGTTCATGGGGCTTCGCGAAAGGCGGCACTGGTGCCATCTCGAACGCCATCGCGGCGGCCGCGCGCGAGGCCGGCGTCGAGATCCGCACCAACGCGGGAGTGAGCCGAATCGTCACGAAGAACGGGCGTGCGACCGGCGTGGCGCTGGAGAACGGCGACCAGATCGACGCCACGATCGTCTCTTCGTCCGTCGATCCCCGGCTGACCTTCACGAAATTCCTCGACGCCCGCGAGCTGCCCGGAGACTTTCTCGACGAGGTGCGTCGCTACAAGTTCCGGGGTTCGTCGGGAAAGGTCAACCTGGCGCTCGACGGTCTGCCGAACTTCGTCAGCGTGCCCGGCGAGACCCGCCATCTTCGCGGGGCGATTTCGATCTCGCCCAGCCTCGAGTACATGGAGCGCGCCTACGACGACGCGAAGTACGGCCAATTCTCGCGTCACCCCTACATGGACGTCGTCATTCCGAGCCTGACCGATCCGTCGATCGCGCCCGCCGGCAAACACGTCATGACCTGCTTCGTCCAGTACGCGCCGTACCATCTGAAGAACACGACATGGGACGCGGAGCGCGACGCGTTTGGCGATGCGGTCATCGACACGCTCTCGCAGTACGCCCCCAATCTGAAATCGCTGATTCTGCATCGCCAGGTCGTCACGCCGCTCGATCTGGAACGGGAATGGGGATTGAGTGAGGGCAACATCTTTCAGGGAGAGCTCGCGCTCGAGCAGTTGCTGTTTCTTCGACCCGTCCCCGGGTGGTCCAAGTACCGCACCCCGATCGCCAACCTCTATATGTGCGGGTCGGCCACGCATCCCGGCGGAGGCATCATGGGCGCGCCAGGCCGGAACGCGGCATTGGAAATCCTTGGATGATCGACGTCATCTTCGTGGGCGGCGGGCACAACGGGCTTGCGGCGGCCACCATGCTTGCGCGGCGTGGCCTGAAGACGCTCGTGCTCGAGCGGCGTCCGGTCGTGGGCGGCGCAGCGATTACCGCCGAGTTCCATCCGGGGTTCAGCGTGTCCACGCTGGCCCATGCGGCGCGGCCCGCTGCTGCTCTGGTCAGCGAGCTTCGTCTGGCGCAGCATGGTCTCCAACTGATCGATCCGGACCCGTATCTGTTTGCTCCCCTGCCGGACGGCCGCGGCCTCGTGCTGGGACACGATGTGGAGGCCACGGCGGCGAGCATCGGCGGATTTTCGGCCGCCGACGCGCGGCGGTATCCCGAATTCCGCGCGACGCTGGAGCGAATCCGAGGCTTCGTCTCGCAGGTCATGGCCGCCCCGCCGCCTGAAATCGAGCGCCCCTCGCACAGCGATCTCTGGGGAATGCTGATGACGGGACGGCGCTTCCGCGGCTTGGGAAAGAAAGACGCGTACCGCCTGCTGCGGTGGGCGCCGATGTCGGCCGCGGATTTCGTGTCCGAGTGGTTCGAGGCCGAGCCGCTGCGCGCGGCGATCGCGGCCGGCGGTATTTTCGGCACGGCGCTGGGACCGCGCTCGGCCGGCAGCACGGCGGTGCTGCTCCTGCGCATGGGGTCGGGCAACGGCGGCCAGCAACTGGTGCGTGGCGGCCTTGGCGCGTTCACGTCGGCCCTGGCCGCTGCATCGCGTGCGGCGGGCGCCGAGATTCGCATCGATGCCGGCGTCGAGCGCATCAACGTCCGAAACGGCCAGGCAACGGGCGTCACACTGACGACGGGCGAGGATCTGGAGGCGAAGGTCGTCGTCTCGAACGCCGACCCACGCCGCACGATGCTCGGACTGATCGACCCGGTGTTCCTCGAGCCCGGGTACCTCGCGCGCATGCGAAGCTACCGGTCCACCGGCAACCTGCTGAAACTCAACCTCGCGCTGAGTGGCCTCCCCGACTTTCCCGCCGCGGCTGGAGAAACACGAGCGCTCGCCGGCTTCATTCACATCGGGCCCGATCTCGAGTATCTCGAGCGCGCGTTCGACGCGTCGAAGTACGGCAACTGTTCGCCGCGGCCGCATCTCGAAGTGTCGATTCCGTCGCTGACCGATCCGGCGCTGGCACCCTCGGGCGCCCACGTGATGTCGATCGCCGCGCAATTTGCTCCGTATCGCCTTCGTGACGGTGACTGGCGCACGACCGGTCCCGCGTTTGCCGAGGCCGTCATCGACACGCTGGCCGAGTACGCGCCGAATCTGAAACGGCTCATTCTCGGGCGGCAGGTGATCACGCCCGTTGAGCTGGAATCGACCTACGGCCTGACCGGCGGGCACATCTTTCACGGCGAGCTGGCGCTCGATCAGCTGTTCACGATGCGCCCGCTGCTCGGATGGGCACGCTACCGCACACCGATTCGAGGGCTGTACTTGTGCGGCGCCGGCACACACCCGGGGTACGGCGTGTCGGGACTCTCGGGCATGAACGCCGCCCGCGAAATCCTGAAGGATATCGGCAACACACGATAAGATTGGGCCATTCCGAAGGAGCCGACATGTCGAATGTGACGCGCAGAGATGTGCTGCAGGGGTTGTTTGCCGCCAGCGTGGCGTATGAGTTCGGCGGCGCGCCCGTCCTCGTCCTGGCGCAAGGCGAGACCGTCGTGCCCTTTACCGACGTGCCACCACCGGCCCCTCCGGCGCCCGGCGCGGCACCTCCGCCGGTCCGGTTCGATCCGAAGAATCTCACGAGCTTCATCGTGTCGAATGACGAGTTCTTTGCCGTGGCGCACTACGGCATTCCGACGGTCGACCCGGCCTCGTACAAGCTGCGCATCACCGGACTGGTGGAACGTCCGCTCGAGTTGACGCTCGACAATCTGAAGAAACGGCCGCGCGTCGAGCACGCGGTGGGCTTCGAATGCTCGGGCAACAACAACGCGCGCGGAAATCCGCTGGTGGGCAACGCACGATGGGCCGGCACACCGCTCGCCCCGATCCTGAAGGAAGCGGGCATCAAGGGGAACGGACGCGAGGTCGTGTTCTTCTCGGCCGACAGGGGCAACGAGGATGTGACCCACGGCCGCGGCAATGCCAAGGTCGATCAGCATTTCTCGCGCGGGATGGACGTGGCCGACGCCACGCGCCCGGAAGTCCTGCTTGCCTACGAGATGAACGGCCAGCCACTGCCGCAGAAAAACGGGTTGCCGCTGCGCCTTATCGCGCCTGGCTGGTACGGCGTCGCCAACGTGAAGTGGCTCGATCACATTCACGTGCAGGATTCACGGCACATGGGACGCTTCATGGGGCGCGATTACGTGACGCTGAAGAGCGAAGACGTCAGCGGCGAGACAATGTGGATGGAATCGTGGGTCAGCCGCATCAGGCTGAAGTCCGCGGTCGCGCGTCTCACCCGAACCGGCAACAACTTCAAGGCGGTCGGCTTCGCCCTGACCGACGGTACGCCGCTGAAGGCCATCGAAGTGCGCGTGGACGGCGGAGCGTGGAAGCCGGCGACGCTGTGGAAGGAAAACACGCCGTATTCGTGGAAACTGTTCACCTACGAGTGGACCGGCGCGGAGCCCGGCGAACACACGGTCGTGTCGCGCGCCATCGACGCGCGGGGCGACGTGCAACCCGAACAGGACCATCCCACCAAGCGATCGCAGTGGGAAAACAACGGCCAGTTCGTCCGCAAGTTCACGATCTAAGAAAGGGGTCGGGTGTACGCCGATGGCCGAAGACTGATCGCCACCTCCAACCCCGGATGCACGTTTCGCGCGCGAATTTCTCCCCGGTGCAATCGGACCGCACGTTGGGCTATGGCCAGGCCTAACCCAACCCCATGTGCATCGTTCGGGACTGCGCGATAGAACGGACGGAACATGTCGACGAGTGCTTCTTCCGGTACTCCAGGTCCGAAGTCGCGAACACAGATCACCACGCAACCGTCTCTACTCGTCGCGGACAGTGTAGGCGGATTCCCTTGCGGCGAATAGCGCACGGCATTTTGAAGCACATTGTCTAACGCTCGTCGAAGTAAGGCCTCATGTCCATGACAGACCAGGTGCTTGTCGGCTGCGACGACAACCTTGTGCCGACAGGCACTCTCCTCGAGCAGCGCCGAGACGTCGACGGTTTCCCCTTGAAGCTTCTCCATGCCGGCCTCGGCTCTCGTCATGTCGACCAGCTCTCCGATCAGCGAACTCAGTCGTGCAACTTCCTGTTTGGCCTCTTCCGGTAGCATCAGTTCCACTGCAAGGACAAGCCTCGCCAGCGGGGTTCGCAGCTCGTGCGACACGTCCTGCAGCAACCGCCGCTCCGATGTCAGAAGCGTCTCGATCCGATCCGCCATCAAATCAAAATCGCGGCCGAGATCCCCGAGTTCATCGTGCCGTTTCGATTCCGTCCGCAGCGTAAGATTCCCTGCGCCGAATGCACGAACCGTGGCCCGGAGGTGGCGAACCGGATTGACGAGATGCCGCGTAAATACCCAGCACATCACCGCTATCAAGAAAGCAATCAGCAGGAGATACGGCCACAACCACAGCGGCGGCGCCGGCGGCGCCGGCATCGCGAAGACCAGCGTGTAACGGCCATCTTGTGTATTGATCTCATTGAACCACGGCCGCGATCGGCCGCGTAACGCCGAGCGATCTTCTCCGGTGAGCAGGTCGCGTCCTTCGGCATCGAGCAAGAAATGCCCTTCAGGAAACATCTCATCCATCCGCTCCAGCGTGGCCCGCAAGCCAGTGGCGCCCTCCTCCTGCCAGGCACGCACCGCGGTTTCCAGCTTGAGCTGGTGCATGGCCTTCCACGGCGCGCGCTGGTCGAACTCTGGCGGTCTGGACAAGCGGGTGGTCACGCCAAACGCAAGGATTGAGAGTGCCAACGTGACGAAGAACCACGCCGTCAGCTTCGGAAACAACCTCACGAGGTCAATCCTGATGCCGCATCAAGCGCGAACAGATAGCCGGCGCCTCGCACCGTCTGAATGAGCGCCCCCTTCGAGCCGAGCTTGTGGCGAATACGGCTGATATGAACGTCAACGGCGCGATCCAGCGCTGCCGCTTCCCGCTGGTTGAGCCGTATTGAAATCTCGTCTCGCGACACCGGACGCCCCGCTGCCCGCATGAGCATCTCCAAGATTCCGTACTCGGCGCTGGTCAGATCGACTCGCGATCGTGCCATGCTCACCTGCCTCGCCGCGGTGTCGAGACACACGCCTGCAATCTCGATGACTGTCACCTTTTTACTGCGCGCCAACGCAGGCGACCGTCGGAGAATGGCACGAATCCTGGCGACCAGTTCCGCAGGATCGAAAGGCTTAGCCAGGTAGTCGTCGGCGCCGGCCGATAATCCGAACACGCGATCGCTCGGCTCGCCACGCGCCGTCAGCATCAACACTGGAATATCGCTACCCCGCCTCAGCTCGTCGAGTACGGCGAAACCGCTCAGGCCCGGCAGCACCACATCGAGTAGTACGAGATCGTGCGGCTCCTGAGAGGCCATGGCCAGCCCTGTCAGGCCGTCATAGGCGATGGAGACGGCGAATCCCTGCCGTATCAAGAAATCTCGCATCAGACGACACAGCTGTCGGTCATCGTCGATCAGGAGCAAGGACGCCTGTCTGTGCGGGACGTTCGGAGACACAGGGTCGAATGGGCTCAAGAGGTTCAGGGCATCTGAATCTGCAAACGCATGCCGAACGCCCAATACGGACCCGGGTCGCCGGGGTCGGGGGCAGATCGCGCTTCAGCGTACCGTTCGACCGACGCGTTCCCCAACACGCGCGCCCAGCGTGAGAAGTTCCACGACACGCCAGTCGTCAGCGTTTGCTCCGCCCGTGCGCGAACGTCGGTGGCGCGCGGTCGCACGCTCGCGTCCGGCGTTTCAGGACCGACGTCATCGAACTCCAAGGAGTCAAACCGAATGCCCAGCGTCCATTCGCGCAGTCTCGAGCGCGTCGGGCCCGGCCGCCGGCCAAACTCGCGCGTGACCGCGGCGCTCCACCCGATTCCGACGGCACTTGGCAGGTCTTCCAGATCAAGGCCTTGCCCGGCCCGCTCGTCACGCACGCGCATCGCCTCAGCGGTCATGCGCCAGCGCCCGGGTGTCCACGCTGCGTCGCCGCCGACACGTGTGCGCCGGCCATCGACGTACAACCGCTCGAAAAACCGATAGCCCGACTGCGACCGCCCTTCGAGACCGTTCGCAGATTCCGTATCAACAGCCGCGGTACGACCTTCGGTGAACGACCCGGCCAGCTCGACATCTCTCGGGCCATTCCAAACAAGGCGGCCGGCTGAGGTAATACCGGAACGTGTGTTCCGCCCATTGGCATCGCCTGCGAAGAGACCAGCCTCATAGGCGAACCGCCTGCCGAGCTGCCCGTACACCAACCCGCCGATGTCGCGCCCAGGAGCAATTGATTGCGCAAAAGCCGATCGTTCAAGGAAGTCCAGCGAACGCGCTGAGGTTCCATACTCGCGGCTGCCTGGAAGCTTGAATTGGCCGCCACGAAGCCGCAGCGCTCGCGTGAATCGAATCTGTATGTACGCGTCCTTTATCAGCGTGTCGTCGAGATCGTCCATCGGGTCAACGGTGAACTCGAACGACATCTGGCGCCACTGTCCGTCGATACCGGCGCGCAGCCGCCTCACTTCGAATGTTTCATACTCGAGTCGTCCTGATCCGGTGGCCACGGTCCAGTCAGGATATCCACGCCAATCGAGCTGCACATACCCGCGAGGTGATATCTCAAAGCGCTCGTTCGTATTCGAACTGGGTTCCGCCTGGCTCGGCTGAGCGTGAGCGGGCTTCACACACATGGTGCAGATGAACAGGGCGATGGCAGTACGCCAGACCACTGCGCTCCGGCGGTTCATTGTGCGCCTCCGAGTGCTCGTCGAACTGCGGCTACCCGGTTCGTCACGTATGCGATGAGGCCCGTCGGACCGTAAACGGTCGCGTCGAATTGCTCGGGCGTCCCGGCAAACGTTCGAGCCGGATCTTCTCCCTCGGCGCCGATGACAAATGTCGCGATTCGGGCCTGTTCGACGCGAAAAATCGCGCTCACACGGGATGGGTCGAAGACCGTCGCCAGCAGGTCTTCCACGTGAGCCCGGTACGTCGCCCGATATACAGGGTCATCCATCAGAAAGCGAATCAGCGGCCAGGTGGCGTTGAGGCCGGTGTGGAAAATGTCGACGGTCTGCGCACCGCCGCCGCCAGCACCTGCGCCCCCGAAACCAGAGGACATGGACAGATCGTGATCCCACGGAATCCAAAACAGCCGATCCCGATGGCGTGGGCTGCCGTACAGGTAGTAGTTGTGCGCCGACAGACCTCCATAGGCATCGTTGTTTCCGACGATCGTATTGAGAGCCAACCACCGGAGAAATCCGTCGACGTTGAAGCGCGCCTCGAGCCGGCTTCTCCATAGAACGCGATCCTGTTTAGGGGCATTCAGCGCGGCGACCGCGCCCTGGATATCGGTCCAGTCCTCGTCGAATTCATTCGTCTTCTTTGGAAAGTCGTCCTTATCGAAGAGCGTCCATCGCCCACCAGTACTGTGCGGTTTGTACAGATTCCCAGAGTCGGCGCCGAACAGTCGGTCGAGCATCGGCTCATCCGGTACCTCGATCATTGTGTAGAGACCGAGGTAGATTGCTCCCGCACCCCTATCAAGATAGACGCGCACAAAGGCGGTGCGTGGTGCAGGAAGGCCAGCGTCGCTGAAGAGGTCAGTGACGACCTTGGCACGCAGATACGAGCTGTCGAGAGCGTTGTTGCTGAAACTCAGATTGGTAAAGCCAAAGAAGGTCTGATCGCGCGAATCCGGAAAACGAGATTCAAGGCCATCGATGTTCAGCCGAAACGGCATCTTCTCGCTACCGGCCCGCCAGGTATTCACCAGACTCGAATTGCCCTTGAACCGGAAGCCGACACTTTCGAACGTCTCACCATCGAAGGTGACGCCGGCTGGAATGTAGACCGGCGTCCGCGGCAGGAGCTCGACGTCATCGCGGGCCGGATTCGCTGCGCCTGCGCCGGTGGGATTGGCCCCGCCGCCACCGAGAACCACACACGCCAGCCCTCCTCCGTCCGCAATCTGCACGCATCGCCCGCTCGTCGGTGGATTGCCAAAGACGCACGCACTCCCTTCCAGAAGATTCGCGCAGGCCGCGCTCGACTCCGGCGAAAAGCCCCGGCCGGGCATGCCTGTTGGCGGCTGCCCACCGCCAGGAAAACCGCCAGGCGGCTGCCCGCCGCCGGGAAAACCACCAGGCGGCTGCCCACCGCCGGGCTGCCCCCCTCCAGGTTGCTGCCCGCCCGCAAACTGACCACCCGCCGCACCGGCCATGTCCGTCATGTCGTCAATGGCAACTTGCCAATCGCTCGCGGTAATCTTCAAATCCAGCCGGCTGACCTGATCCTGAATGAACACGCGTCCATAATCTGGAGTCGCATCACGCCCGTGCGTATCGGCGTCGCGTCCCGAGGCGTACGCCCCTTCTCGCTCCGCCGCCGAGAATCCGATCAAGAGCGCTGCGAACCCGAACGCCACGCCAAACACCCGTTTGTGAACAGTTCGCAACTTATTTCTCCTGTAATAGGAAAGCGCGCCGGCGATCAACAAAACTCTGCAGGCTCTCGCTGCCCTCGCTGACACCCGATTCGAATGCCTGAAACGTATAGAGCTTTTTGGTATCTGCTCTGACCGCATCTGCGATGAGCGCGTGGTGCGATCGCGCCACAGGCTCCAGCGTCTGCCAATCGAGCCACCGCTCTGCGATCTGCCTCACATACCCAAGGTATCGTGCACGGAGCGCTGGAACCGCGAGCAACTTCGATCGCAATGGCTTACTGGCATCGTCGAGTCCCACGAGTGGATCCAGCGTCACATCCACCCGCGCCGGACCTCGCCCGAACATGACAGGACCGCCAGCAGGGGGTATTCCGCGTCGCATTCCAGCAGGGGGCGGTCCTCCGCGGCCTGAGGCCTCGTCTGTCAGCCCCTCGTTCACATCATGAGGGATGACGTGAAAGCGCCCGCGCTCGTCCATGTAGAGGTTGTAGTCACTCGCACGCGCCCAATAGCCATCGCTGTTGGCGAGCGCCATCTCGACCGCGAGGAACTTGAGTGCGCCGTCCACGTCGAGCATGGGCGCAAGGGCAGCAGCCAGCTTGTCGGGCGCCGTCTCATTCAACACTCGGAACATCCGAATCAGCGATCGCCACGCCACCGGGTCTTCCTTGGATTTGATCTCGTAGATGGCTCTGTACGCGTCGGCGTCCTCACCGAGGTACTCCATGCCTCCCCGGCCCCGCGGCGAGCCTGGGACCTTCCACCGCGCACCCTTCGTGCTTGCAAACCACTCCCTCGTGAAGTCGGCGTTGAACTGTTGGGTATTGATGTAGACGCCCCAATACTCGTCGTTGATGACGACCCGGATGTAGTTGGCGCTCGGCGTCGGTACGTAGTGCCTTGCAATTTCCGTGTACAGCACTTGTCGCAAGAACGTGGGATCGCCGTTCGCGTTCAAAAGATTGAGCGTGCGGTATCCGAGCAGCCGCTGCGTTTCGTGCACGTAGTCAATCGACAGATTGAGCGACCGCTTGGAACCGTCCGGCACCATCATGAACGACGACATCCCGCGGAAGTGGACGCCGACGTCGCGATAGGTAACGCCGTCCAGCGTCAACGAGGCTGGCACGTCGACGTCGGTATTGTTGAAATCCGCGAGCTCGCGCTCCCAGTCGGTGTTTTCGAATCGCAGAAAAATCGTGCGGAGCGTCTTCAAATCATAGAGTTTCGCCGACCCTCCTGACGGGAGGTCCGCCGGCTTGATCGGCGGGCCGGGAGATGTGGGTGCGAAACCGCGTCCCCCGAACCAGGGCGGAGGCATGGCACCACCGAACAGGCTCGGCCCGCCGAGACGCCCGCCGCGCGGCTGATTCGCCAGCCAGTCCCTCGCAGCCTCGCGTTCGATACGATTCAGCCGGTGGTTGCCGTCCTTGTCGAAGAGCTCCACGATCCGCCGCTCTTCCATCATGGGACCGCCCTCCCGACCGGGCGGTGACGTCTGCGCCATCGGCGCCTGCTGCCACATGAGGCACGCGAGAATCGCACCAAGCCGAGCCATCCAGCCCGAATTTCTATGCATCGTCTTCCGTAGTCCGTTGAAGTTCCGCGCCCTGTACCCCTTCGATGCGATTCAGAGCAGTAACGAGCGCGTACGCCTGGTCGTCATGGCGGAGAATGGTTTGGTAAGACACCTCCGTGGACAACCCCTGCCGCGTAGTAGCCACCTGCGTGATGTGTTGACTCCGAACGAAGATGTCCAGCGTTGGGTTGATCAGCGCGTTCACATCGTGGCCCAGTCCAATACGCACACGAAGAGTGAACGGACGCTTCAGGTCAGTAGCGGGCACGCGCCGCATGGCAAACGCCGCGATCGCGATCACGCCGATGCCGCCAATCGCGACCCAGAAATTGTGTGCGCCGACGGCCATGCCCACAGCGACGGCGAAGATGACATACGCCGTGTCCTGGGTATCTCGGACGACCGTCCTGAATCGGACAATAGACAGCGCGCCGACGAGGCTGAAGGCGCGGGCAACGTTGTCGCCAATCACCTGGGTCACCATGGCAATCAGAATCGCGAGGAGGACCAGCGTGACGGTGAACGAGGATGCGGGTTCTGCGCGACTGTGCCGATAGATCTGGGCAACGATCCCACCAAGTACCATCGCGGCGATCAGTCGGCCAAGAACCGCGACCGGCGCAACAATATGGGCTGGAAAGGGCGACGAGAACTCAGGCATGTTCAGTCCGCCCCGTTGTCACGGCAGATGGCGAGGCAACCCCGCTTGACGTATAGACATTGAGCGCGGCCATCGCGAGTCGGTACTTCGATGCCGTCTGCGGACTCAAGCCACAGTCCTCAACCAGCTGCTTGAAGATGGTCGGTACATGTGACTTGAACTTCAGCTCGAGAATCAGATTGGGGAAAATGACCTCTCCCGGCTCGGAACGGAATTGGGTGCCGCACACAGTGGCCGCACGGAGCGACTGGTCAAGGGTAAGGCGGGCCGATCCGGTGCTGGTGTCAATGGCGCGTGCCATGCGGTTGTACGACACCTGGCAGACGACGCTCAGCGCGCGTGTTTCCGCGCGACGATGAAACCATTCACCGGACGATATGCGAGAGCCACTGACGTCGCCCGATCGTTCCAGTTCGTGGAGCGGCACCTGCGTGCGGCGCTTGACAAGCACGCCTTGGCGGCGCAGCTTGCGCTCGAGAAAGGCCACGTCACTGTCCCCGTACCGGCGAATGCGGTACTTGGCGCGGCCATAAGAGCCCCATCTGTGGAAGACGTGCCCCTCGGCCGTGTCGAAGTACAGCGTGCTCGTCCGATATTCGTCACCGAAGGGACCGGTGCCATGCGGATCCGCATCGAGAAAGGTGCGTGCCCACTCACGGATTCGTTCGCCCATCTGCGAATCTACGACGAACTTGATTTCGAACGCATGCGCTCTCGTTTCTTTGGCGTCGATCATCGGCACTGTCGAGAGTACGCGTCGCGAATTCGTTACGCTAGTTAAGAAGCGTTAAGCCAGACCGGTGAGGCTATTGCCAGGAAGGTTACAACGGTCGAGGTACGCATTTGTTGTGGCAAGAATGTGAAAGAAGTGTGACGGCTGAACGGTCCAGCGCGTTTGCGATCTGAATGGTTACAGGGGTTGCGAAGACGACGCGCCGCTCTTTCTGGAACTTTCTGCAATTGTCTTGTCTCGGCGACGCCGGCCGCGCTCGTGAGGACAATCGCGTCACACATTCTCAATACTTCTTTCCCTTTGCATAAACTCTAACCCGCAACTTCGCCACGGCTCCCGGCATTTGGTTTGCACCGCGGCGGGCGCTTGTCAGACACACGACAACGCGCGCTCGTCGCCGATGGCGATCTGTCGACCCGGCTGCTGCTGTCGCACCATCTCGAGATCGATGGCTTCTCGATCGACGTGTGCACGGACGGGCGTGAGGCGCTGGACCGTCTCAATGAATCGCGCTTCCAGCTCATCGTGCTCGATGCCGCCCTGCGTGGTCTTGACGGCATTGCGCTATGCCGCGCAATCCGCCTGAGCAACATCAATGCCGGCGCCGCGGTTCTTCTCGTCGCCTCGTCCGCCGCCGAGTCGGACAAGATCGCCGCGTTCACCAACGGCGCCGACGACTACGTCACCAGACCTGTCGCCATCCACGAGTTCCTGGCGCGCGTCTCCGCCGTCATGCGGCGGGCATCGCGCATTGTCGATCGATGTGCGCCGGCTGTCGTCGAGCGGCCCGATCTTCATGTCGATCCCTCGCGACGGCGGGTGATCGTGCGAGGGCAGGAGGTCGAGTGCTCCAGGCAGGAGTTCGAGCTGCTCTATGCCCTCGCCTCGTCCCCTGGCGTCGTTTTCAGCCGCCAGGAACTACTCGCCCGCCATTGGACCAACAGCGGGTTCAAGGACGTCCGGCTGGTCGATCCGATTGTCAGCCGGCTTCGCCGCAAGATCGAGCGCGCGCCGGACAAACCCCAGTTGATCCTCACCGTCTGGGGCGTCGGCTACAAGTTCGCCGAACCTGAACATATTGCCCAACTGTGACGCGATGCGCGGCACATCGGTTGCAGTCCGGCACGCCCGTGCCGCGTACGATTCCCCGCATCACCTCGGTTGCCGCGCTGCTCGCGCTCGCTCCGCTTTCCGCCAGCGCGCAGCAACCGGCGTCGCCAGCCGGACCGCTTACGGTGTGCAATCTTCCTATTCCCCCTCCCGCACAAGAGCCACCGGCGGGATCTCCGCCGGTGGTCTTCCAAATCGTGCCGTGCTTCGACCGGCAGGGCAACGTCTCGATGATCGAGCCCGAGACGTATCTCCACTACATCCAGACCACGGTGAGCCGGCCGTCGCGGGGCGAATGGATCGCCTACAACGAGGCCGCACGCGAATCGATTCTCGAGGATTTCAAGCGCCTTTGGTCCACCGGATTTCTCGACGACCTGACGATCGAGACCAGCGACTACACATTTCCCAACGGCGTCATCGGCAAGCTGATCGTGTACCGCATGGAGGAACGGCGGCGCATCAAGATCGTCAACTACAAGGGATTGAAACATCTCGAGCAGAACAAACTCGAAGAGAAGCTGCGCGAGCTCGATCTCATGGTGCGCATCGACACGTTCGTCGACGAGATGCGGATCAAGCGGATCAGGACGACGATCGGCGAGATGCTGTCGGAGCTCGGGTTTCCCGAATCTCATGTCATCTCCGACATCCAGGCGCTGCCGGGCGGGCCGAAGACGTCGCAACTGACCTTTGTCGTTGAAGAAGGGCCGCAGATCAAGCTCAAGCGGGTCGAGTTCGAGGGCAACACGGCCTTTGAGGACGGCAAACTCGCGTCGGCCATGAAACAGAACCAGGCGAAACGGTGGTTCCCAATTCCCAGGTTCGGCAGCACCTACAAACAGACGGGGTATGAGGAAGACGCCGATCGCATCATGAGCTTCTATCGCGATCGTGGCTACCTGGCCGTGCGCGTCGGACAACCCGTCCTCCAGACGCTCGAAGACACGGAGGATGGCCGCACGCGATGGGTGGCCCTGAAGATTCCCGTCACCGAAGGACTGCAGTACCGGCTCGCCGCGTTCACGATCGAGGGCAACAAGGAGGTGCCGGCCGACTATCTCCTGGCGCTCTTCAAACTTCGACGAGGCGAGCTCTACAGTGAAAAAGAGATTCGTGAAGGATTGAACAAGGCGCGGGAGCTCTACGGCGCGCTCGGTCGCTTCGAGTTCACGGCATATCCCGACCTGCGGCCCCGCGATGCCGCAACCGCCGCCGACCCAGGGGCCACGACAGGCCCGGTCGTCGACGTCACCCTCCGCGTGGACGAGGGGCCGCGCTACACGATCAATCGGATCATGTTCGTGGGCAACACGACCACGCGCGATCAGGTCGTCCGGCGGGAATTGCGGGTCTACGAAGGGGGCCTCTTCAACAGCGAAGCGCTGAAGATGAGCATCAGGCGGCTCAACCAGCTCGGCTACTTCAAGCCCATCGAAGAGCAGAAGGGCATCCAGGTCGACAAGACGCCGAACGAAACCGGCAAAGTGGACCTGACGCTGAAGCTCGAAGAGCAGAACCGCAATCAGCTGAGCTTCGGCGCCGGGATGTCCGGCTCGTACGGCGTCTTCGCCAACGCGTCGTACGCGACGACCAATTTTCTCGGTCGCGGGGAGACGCTCTCGGTCGCCGTCGAGTCCGGCACGCGCAGCAACAACTATCAGTTGTCAATCACCGAGCCGTACATCTTCGACCGGCCGATCTCGATGGCGGCGAGCCTCTTCTCGCGCAAGACCCAGTACTTTTTCTATTCGTCGGATCCGGTCTACAGCGAAGTGCGCGAGGGCACGTCGATCACGATGGGGAAGCCGCTCCGAGGCTTCACGAGGCTCTACGGCGGCTACACCTGGGAGACGGTCGACAGCGCATCGAGCGAAGAGTTCGAGCAATCGCAGGACGCATCCAGCGCCGCGGCGCAGCAGACGCCCTCATCGCTGGTGACGGTCACGACCGCGACCGGCACCACCACCTACACGCGGACCACCGCGATCACGCCGACGCTCGACTATACCGTCGAGCAAGGACGCTACATCGAGAGCCGAGTCGAGCCAACGCTCGTCTACGACACGGTCGACAACCCGTTCATGCCGCGCCACGGGATGCGCCTGACCGGCGGGTCGAGGCTGGCCGGAGGCATGCTGGGCGGCACGGTCAACTACATAAGGCCCGAAGTAGAACTGATCATGTATCGCCCGCATACCCGCCGCACCGCCATCGGCGTGCGCGGACAAATCGGCTACCTCCACCCCTACGCCGGCACCGAGGTGCTGCCGCAATACCTCCGCTATTTCCTGGGCGGGGAGTACCAGATTCGCGGTTTCGATCTGCGCACGGTCGGCCCCATCAACGACAAGAACCAGCTGGTCGGCGGTAACAAGTTCGTCCTGTTCAACGCGGAGTACTACCTCGACATCATGGCGCAGGTGCGCGCGCTCGCGTTTCACGACGCCGGCCAGGCATTCGACGAAAGCACGCGCATCACCCTCCGCGAGCTGCGGACGTCGACAGGAGTCGAGCTGCGGGTCGTGCTGCCGGTCGTCAACATGCCGATGCGACTGATTTACTCGTGGAACCTGTATCGCGATCCGTTTCAGCCGCCGAGAGGATTTCGCTTCGCGGTAGGCACGACCTTCTAGAGAGCGCGTCCCGCATGCGCCATTACAGATAAAGGAGATTCGAATGATTGTCAGGTGCAACAAAGCAGCATCATGGGTGCTGACCGTCGTATTAGCCGGTACGGCGATGACCGGATGCCAGAACCCGGCCACTGCCGACGAAACGGTCAACTACAACGATGCTCTCACCGTCAGCGTGTCGCCCGATCCCATCCAGGCGGACAATCAGACCGGCGGAAAGACGTATCGCGTCGTACGAGGCAACAACCAGCCCGACGAACTGCTGCCCTACGACTGGCACGCGATCTTCACGTCGTCGATCGTGCTGACCCAGACGGCGACCGACGAAAAACTCAACCTGGACTTCCCTGTCCGCGTCACCGGCGCGACGCTCGCCATAAAGCAGGCCACGGGCGGCATCATCACACCGCCGACCGGCACCGACACGGAAAAGTATGAGTACGTGCCCCTGAGCGCCACCGGCAACCAGTTCACAGCCGTCGGATCCCCGCTCTCGTTGACGGTCGAAATGTGGTACGACCTTCCGAGCCTTCGGAAGGAGTGTGTCGTGACGCTGACCTATGCGTTCGTGGACACCGACGGCACGAGCTTTTCACGCTCCGTCGATTTCAACGTGGCGCCGTAGCCGGAGGCGCTTCCAGCGCCTCGACCATCGTCTCGAACAGCTTGTCGTTGCGCCAGTACTCGACGTGCGCCGCCAGCAGGGTCGTCGCCTTCGTGTCCCTGATGTTCTCGACGGCGTTGCGGTTCGATCGATCCTTCCGATCGTAGTAGTCGAGCGAGCCGCTGATGATGTCCCAGCGCGAGTAGATGTTCACCCAGCGCGGCCGGACCTGTTCGTCGGTGATGAGCGGCTGGAACGACGCGGCTATCGCCTCGCGCGCCTCCGTTCCCGTGCCCTGTGCCGCGAAGATGAACGCGGTCTTGTCGAGCGGGCTGCCGACGGTGAGCAGCAACCGGGTGCGCCCGGCGACCTCGGGCACCCTGTCTGGATTCAGCTTGTGATCGATGAGCAGGAGGTTGAGCACGTCGTAGGCGACGACCGAGCCGAGCGAGTGCCCCACCATGATGATGTCGCGATATTCCTCTTCGCGGTACACCGCATTCGCCGTCGTCCAGACGCATTTCTTGATTTCCTTGCGCAGCTCGTAGAACCGATCGATGACCTGCGGCTGCACGTAGGCCGCCACGTCGCCGGCATACTGAATGAGAAACCACCGGACCAGCGCTGTCGCCCCGACCACGAGCACCCACGAGACGTTGCCGAACCACTCTGGGAACACGCCAGGCAGCCACGCCATACCCAGGCTCTCGAAGAATGAAGGGGTCTCGCCTCCTCGCGTGTGGTGATACGCCACCAACGCAGCCGTCACAGCGGCGACGAGCGTGGAAAGCACTGCGAGCGCAAACGCTCCGAGAGACAGCCATCCGGGCAGGCGCCGGCGCGTCACGCCCCACCACATCATGAGCAGCACGAATGGGGCCATCGCGAGGACATGGACGTTGAACACCGTTGTGATGTCGAAATACCTCGTTTCGGTGAGCCACGGCGACACGTCGCGCAACGGTACCTTTGCGCCGGCGACGACGACGATCACCATGCTGAGCCATGTGAGCGCAACGACCACGGCGATCGACAGCGCAAGACAGACGACCGTGAGGAGAGGCACCGGATACTTCTCGTACTCGCCGAAGAGCCACCGCTTGAAGGGCCGTCTCGCGAGCCGGAGCGCACCGACGCCCGCGCGCAACAGAAACCCCATGACATCGCGGAGCGTGACGCGCCCCTCGGTCATCGGCGCCCAGTAGGATTCGTAGAGGTGAACGTCGCGCTCGCCGTCCCTGGTGAGGATCTTCAGCTCGAGACGGGCAAGACGCTCGCCGCCAAGCTCGACGGTCTTGGCGACCGGCATGGGTGGTTTGCCTTTTCTGCGCTTCCGGTCCTGTCTGCGCAGACCTTCGGCCACGTCATCGAGGGTTTGAAACGGGATTTGCTGGCCCATGCCGTGGGCGATCACAATCGCCACCGGGCCGTATTCCACTTTCGCGGGGGTTGCCTGCTGGACTTCGTATTCGGCTTGAATGGCTCACATACTAGCATCCGCCGCAGTCACGATTTGACTCTGCTCGCCGAGAGTGTGAACGCCAAGCCGCACACGGTTGCCGGGGCGCAGGAACACCGGGGGGTGCTGCCCCATGCCAATGCCCGGCGGCGTGCCGGTGGAAATGATGTCGCCGGGCTGCAGGCTCATGAAGCGGCTGATGTAGCTGACGAGCCGCGCCACGCTGAAGATCATGTGCTTGGTACTGCCACGCTGATACGAACGGCCGTCGACCTCGAGCCACAGATCCAGATTCTGCGGGTCCGGCACTTCATCCGCGGTCACGAGCCAGGGCCCGATCGGACCAAACGAATCGGCGCTCTTTCCCTTCACCCACTGGCCGGTTCCCTCGAGTTGAAACGCGCGCTCGGATAGATCGTTGACGACGCAGTAGCCCGCGACGTGCGACAGCGCATCGGACTCCGTGACGTATTTCGCGGTCTTCCCGATGATGACGCCCAGCTCGACTTCCCAGTCGGTCTTCTGCGAGCCGCGCGGGATGACGATGCCATCGTTGGGTCCGCAGATCGCCGAAGTCGCCTTCATGAACAGGATCGGCTCGGCCGGGACAGGCATGTTCGACTCGGCCGCGTGGTCGGAGTAGTTCAGGCCGATACAGATGAACTTGCCGACGCCGGCCACGCACGGGCCAAGGCGCGGACTGCCATCCACACGCGGCAGGGTTGCCGGATTCAGACGGCGAAGGCGATCGATCGAATCCGGGTGGAGTGCATCGCCGGACACGTCGGCGACGATGGCCGAGAGATCGCGGATGTCGCCGTGGGAATCGAGCAGACCCGGCTTTTCGTGGCCTTGCGGGCCATAACGGAGTAGTTTCATTTTTTAGTTTGTCGCGGGGCCCCACCCCCGCGACCTGTCGCCGCGCCCTCTCGGGCTCGGCGTTGCCTTATGCAACTATCTACTTAGTGCCACGCGGCGGACGCGGGGAGCCGTCGCCAAGCATCAACGGTGGCACAGGGCTTCAGCCCTGTCCCTTCTGCGGTCCGGATGACTCACGAACGACCAGGCGCGGCGGAATGATGACGCGGCGTGGCGCGTCTTTGTCATCGCTATCGAGGCCGTTGAGCAGCAACTCGGCGGCGTTCAGCCCCTGATCTTTTCGCGACCAGCTGATCGTCGTCAGCGGAACCTTCAGCATGTCGCCGTGCGCGATGTCGCCGGCGCCCACCACCGCGATGTCTTCGGGCACACGCATCCCCGCTTCCCATATCGCCTTCATCGCGCCGATCGCCGCGGGGTCGTTCGCCGCAAACACGGCATCGATGGGGGGACGGACGTCGAGCAGGCGCTTCATCGCGCGGTACCCGTCGCTCTCCATGAAGCCACCTTCGACGAACCAGTCGGGAGCGGACTTCACGCCGCGCGCCTTCAACGTGTCGCGCCAGCCTTTTTCGCGCCGCTTGGCGTGCGTGATGTCCGGACCGCCGATGTGTGCGATGGCCTTGCATCCCAGATCGAGGAGGTGCGTCGTCGCGAGCACACCGACGCGCTCGTCGTCGGTGAGAACCCGGTGGCACTCGACCTTCTGATGGTCGTCGCGGTCGATCATCACGATCGCCGTCCCGAGGCTGGACAACTGCCTGAGCAGATCTTCGTTGGCGGAACCATGCACCGAGGCGAGCACGATGCCATCGACCTGCCGGCTGCGCAGCATCTCGAGCTCCGCGCGCTCTTTCGCGGGATCCTCACCCGAGCTGCACAGCAGCAGGCCGTAGCCGCGCGCGCTGGCGACGGGCTCGATGCCGGCGATGATCTCGACGAAAAACGAGTGCATCAGATCGGGAATGACGATGCCGATGGTGTGGCTGCGACGGAGGGTGAGACTCCTCGCGACGGCATTACG
Source organism: Vicinamibacterales bacterium (assembly GCA_963746535.1). Lineage (GTDB taxonomy): Bacteria > Acidobacteriota > Vicinamibacteria > Vicinamibacterales > JAMQPK01 > JAMQPK01. The sequence goes on from CAVVBP010000001.1 coordinate 85,118, forward strand.
CTGGTAGCCGAGCTCTTCGATCTTGGCGAGGACGCGGCCTCGGGTGGCTTCGCTGATGTCGCCATGGTTGTTGAGGACCTTGGAGACCGTCATGACGGAGACGCCGAGCTCACCGGCGATCCGGCGCATCGTGGGTCGGGGCATGGGGTTGGTTATCCTTCGGGAACCCTGGTGACTTTACCGGTAAAGTCTAGTATCGAACGCGTTAACTTTACAAGGATTCCTCCGTAATCCCCCAATCTACCAATCTGCCAATCTGCCCATTCTCAACGCCTCCACGCCTCCCCGTCTGGAAACCGATATCGCTTTCTGGAGTCCGGCTTGATCGTGATGCTGTAGCCCGGCTCGACGGGCGCAAGGTACCGGCCCCGGCGAACCGTGACGGGCTCCTCGAAATGTTCGTGCAGGTGATCGACGAACTCGATGACGCGCCCTTCCATCGTGCCGGTCACCGCGATGAAGTCGAACATCGAGAGGTGCTGGACGTACTCGCACAAGCCGACGCCGCCCGCATGCGGGCACACCGGCACCCCGAACTTGGCCGCCATCAGGATGACCGCGAGGTTCTCGTTCACGCCACCGAGCCGGCAGCTGTCGATCTGGCAGAAGCTGATGGCATCGGCCTGCAACAGCTGCTTGAACACCACGCGGTTCGCGCGCATGCTCGCCCGTGGCGACCCCCACGGGCGCGATGGCTCTGGCAATCCGCGCGTGACCGAGCACGTCGTCCGGGTGCGTGGGCTCCTCGATCCACCACAGGTTCGAAGTGTGACAGCTCGCCTGATCGCGCGCGATCGCTTCGTCGACGTCCCATCGCTGGTTCGCGTCGATCATCAGCTTGCGATCGGGACCGATCGCCGCCCGCACGGCGGAGAGGCGCCGGAGATCGTCTTCCGGCCTGCCGCCCACTTTCACCTTGAAGTGCGTCCAGCCGTCGGCCATCGCTTCGCGACACAAGCGGTGAATCTTCTCGTCCGAATAGCCCAGCCACCCGACCGACGTCGTGTACGCGGGATAGCCGAGCTTCAGCAGCTCCGCCTCGCGCGCCGGCTTCCCGGATGCCTGACGCTCGAGGATCGACGAGCGCCTCTTCGCGCGTCAGCGCATCGGTGATGTAGCGAAAATCGATGCACGACACGAGCTGCGCCGGCGTCATGTCGACCAGCAGTTTCCACACCGGCTTGCCCTTCGGCCTTTGCCGTACAGGTCCCACACGGCATTGACGACGGCCGCCAGCGCGAGGTGGATGACACCCTTCTCCGGGCCCAGCCATCGCAGTTGCGATTCGCCGGCCAGGCTGTGCCAGAACCCGCCGAAGTCGGCCGTGATGTCACGGAGATCGCGGCCGACGACCAGATGCCTGAACGACTCGATCGCCGCCGCGCACACTTCGTTTCCACGCCCGATGGTGAACGTCAGGCCGTGGCCTTCGAATTTCTCGTCGGTCTCGAGGATCACGTACGCGGCGGAATAGTCGGGGTCGGTGTGCACGGCATCGCTGCCGACCTGATCTCTGGACGTCGGAAAGCGGAGGTCGAGAATAGATAAATCAGTAATCTTCATTGGTAGATTGAAAGATTGTAGATTGATGGATTGTTGATCGAATCAAGATGGACGACTGGCAGAATAGTTTGGTTGATCGTGTTAGGGACACATCATTCAGCAATACCAAATCCTCGTGAATGACGTTAGTTCCCTGCTTAAAGGAACCCGCTGCTTACGGTTTGGATTATAGGTCTCCGATCTGACAATCGAACCCTGTAGTCTGCCAATCCTTCGATCTGCCAGTCTTACAACAATCTCCCAATCTTCCGATCTCCCAATCTACCAATGGTGTTTCGTCCCCGTCACCCGCGCTTACTCCTCAGGCGATCCAGCGCCACCGCGAAGACGATGATGGTACCGGTCACGATTTCTTGTACCCAGTTGGGCAGGCCGTGCTGCGAGCATCCGATCTGAATCACCGTCATGATGCCCGCACCGGCGATCGTGCCGACGACCGTGCCCTTGCCGCCGGAAAGGCTGCCGCCCCCGATGATGACGGCCGCAATGACGTTCAGCTCCGCGCCGATCGCGACTGTCGGGTCGCCAACCGACAACCGTGAGAACTCCATCACGCCGGCGAGGCCCGTGAACGCCCCGGCGAGACCGTAGACGGCGATCTTGCACCGCTCCACCCGGACACCGCACAACCGGGCGGTGCGCTCGTTCGAGCCGATGGCGAACAGATGCCGACCGAACCGCGTGTACTGCAGCGTCACCGCCACGGCGACCGCCAGCAGGATGGCAATCCAGATGCCCCACGGCAGCAACTGCCCGCTGCCGTCCCTCACGGTGCGCAACAGGCCATTGAGCCAGGTAATCGGCGCTTCCAGACGGCGCTCGTCGGCGAGACCTTTCGCCGCACCTCGCACGAGCAGCATCGTGCCCAACGTAATGATGAACGGCACGACGCGCAGTCCGGTGATGAGCACGCCGTTCATCAGCCCGCACGCGGCTCCCGCCGCGACGGCACCCGCGGCGGCGACAACAGGACTGAATCCGCCGCGAAGGATCTGCGCGATCACGATGGTGCTGAGGGCGATGACCGAGCCGACCGACAGATCGATGCCACCGGCCACGATCACCATCGTCATGCCCAGCGCGGCGATGCAGACAATGGCCGTCTGCCGCGCCATGAGCTCGAGATTGACCGGGCTGAAAAATTGAGGACCGATCAGGACGCCGAAGAGAAGCGCGACGAGAGCCAGACCCGCCAGCACCCCCGCGTCGGGAAAGCGCCTCATGAGGCGGTGCGGGCTCCCGACGCGTCGAGCAGCAGTTCGTGCTCCGTCCATTCCGATGCCGCACGGGGCGCACCGAGACGCCCGCGCGACATCACCGCAATCCGATCGCACACGGCGAGCAGTTCGGGAAAGTAACTGCTGACGATAAGCACCGACTTGCGGCCGGCGGCACCCGATTCGCCGGGTCCTTCAGGACCAGGCCTGACGTACACCGGCAGGGCCCGGCCTGCGTACGAGCTCGTCGATGAGCGCGTAGATCTGCGCCTTGCTCGCGACATCGATGCCGCGTGTGGGCTCGTCCAGCACGAGCACGTCGACATCGTGGTGCAAGAGGCGCGCGATCGCGACCTTCTGCTGGTTGCCTCCAGAGAGACTCGCGACATCCTGCGACGTGCTTGCGGCGCGAATGCCCAGACGTTCGACCCACGCGGCCGCGGCCCGGCGCTGTGTAGACGGTGACACGAAAAATGCCGGCCCGAGGCCCTTCAGCCGCGTAAGCGTCATGTTGTCGGCGATAGTGAGGCTGGTCGCGAGCCCTTCGCCTGTGCGGTTTTCGCTGACCATCCCCATGCCGCGCTCCCACCACTCCGCCGGCGCGCTTGGACCGCTGTGCACGCCGAGCTTCACGCGCCCGCTCCTGACGGCGTCCAGTCCAAACAGCCCGCGCAAAAGGCGCGTGCGGCCGGCTCCCAGCAACCCCGCGATTCCGAAGACCTCACCACGGTGCAGCGTCAGCGAGGCCGGCTCGAGATGTTCAGGCGCAAAGGCTTGCAGCTCCAGAATCGCTTCGCCGGCGGTGCGCGCGCCGCGCGGATAGAGATCCTCCAGCGTCCGCCCCACCATCAGGCTCACAATATCGCCGGCAGATGACCCGCTCGTCTGCCCTTCGCCGGCATTGCGGCCGTCGCGCAGCACGACGAAACGGTCCGACACCTGCATCACTTCTTCGATGAAATGCGAGATGTAGACGATGGCGAGGCCCCGCTGCTTGAGGCGCGCGACGAGCTCGAACAGCTTCAGCACGTCGGCGTGCGCGAGGCTGCTGGTCGGCTCGTCGAGCACCAGCACGCCGCAACCGGACGCCAGCGCGCGAGCAATCTCGACGAGCTGCTGCGAGGCTGGCGACAGCTCGCCGGCGCGGGCCTCGATGGGAAGTTCCGGATGTCCGAGCTCGGCGAGGGCGTCCCGTGCGGTGCTGCTGACGCGATTGCGGTCGATGAAGCCGAGCGCGCCCAGCGCATTCGGCCGTCGCGGCTCGGCGCCCAGCGCGATGTTGTCCATCACGCTCAAGTGCGGCGCCAGCGAGAGCTCCTGATAGATCATCGCCACACCGGCGTTTCGCGCGTCGCGCGGACTACGGGGCGCGTACGGCGTTCCGGCCAGCATCATCGTGCCGGCATCGGGCGCCGTCGCACCGGCGAGCACCGACATCAGCGTGCTCTTGCCGGCGCCGTTCTGCCCGACCAGCGCGCACACCTCGCCCGCACGCACAGCGAAGTCGACACCATCGAGCGCAACGGTGCCGCCAAACGCCTTGCGAACGCCGCGCATTTCGAATCGAGGAACCCCGGACACGCTAGGGCGCACTTCGCGCGGTACCTGATTCGCCGAGGATGGAGAGATCGGGGTGCAGCAGCTCTTTGACGGCAGGCTCCTCCATCCTGTCGCGCGTGACGAGCTGCGCACCGGTATCGATGCGCTTCTCGACCGGCCGGCCTTGAAGATGATCCACCATCGCCTTTACGCCGAGGTACCCCATGTTGACGGGATTCTGCAGGACCAGGCCGTCTATGGCGCCGTCGCTCAACCCTTTGACGAGCGTGTCCGACGCATCGAAGCCGATGAACTTCACCTTGCCCGCCCAACCGCTGTCGGTCAGCACGCGAAGCATTGCCAGCGTCGTCGACTCGTTCGGCGTGAAGATGCCCTGCAGGTCCAGCGATCCGTCAGGCCGCCGGAAGCGATGCAGCATCGCCTCGCCTTTCTTGTACGCCCCCTCGACATCGGCGCCGCCGTACTGGTTCGTGGTGAGCATCAGCATGTTCGTGTGCTTGGCGATCTCCTGGAGAAAACCTTCTTCGCGCTCGAGCGTGCTGGCCGATCCTTCGGCATACCGGAGCATCACGACCCTGCCGCCGTCGGGCAGCAGCTTGGCGAGCCCCTCGGCAGCCATCGTGCCGCCCTTTCGATTGTCGGTGGCGACGAAGCTCACGTAGTCGTTGCTCTTCAGTCCTGAATCGAAAAGCACGACGGGAATGCTCGCGCGCGCCGCGTCGGCGACCGGCCCCACGAGCGCCGCTTCGTCGAGCGGCGCCAGGACAATACCGGACACGCCTCGCGTGATGAAGCCCTCGACTTCAGAAATTTGAGACGCGCGATCGTCTTCCCGAAGCGGACCTCTCCAGATGATTTCCACTCCGAACTCGCGCGCCGCCTTTGCCGCGCCCGCGTGAATGCTTTGCCAGAATACGTGCGATGTCCCCTTCGGAATGACGGCGATGGTCGTCTTTCCCCCGTCGCGAGATCCGCATCCGGAAGAAGCGAGCATCGTCAGAGCGACAACCAGACTCGCGGCACATCTCCTCATACAAGCTCTCCAGCGGGCAGACCCCAGAACCGAGCGGCATTTCCCCCCAGCACCGCGTCGCGCTCGGAAGACGGACGGTGTTCCAGATAGTCGGTGAGAAGCGACATCGTTCGACCGTAGGTCGCGGCCACCGTGCAGACAGGCCAGTCCGATCCCGCGAGCAATCGATGCGCGCCGAAACAATCGAACGCCACATCCAGATACGGACGCACATCTGCCGCGGTCCATCGCGTCCAATCGGCTTCAGTCACCAGACCCGATACCTTGCACCACACATTCCGGGCTTCTGCCAGCTCGCGGATGTGCCGCTCCCATTCCCGAATCTCGCCCGTCCGGATCTCCGGCTTCGCCAGGTGGTCGAGGACGAACCGCTGGCGTGGGAACCGCGAGACGAGCTCGATGGCAGCCGGCAGATGTCGAGGATAGATCAGGATGTCGTAGGTGAGGTCGAGCGCCTCGAGCCGCGAGATGCCCCGGCAGAACGCCGGACGCAGCAGAAAGCGCGGATCGGGCTCTGACTGCGCAATGTGCCGCACGCCGACCAGCTTGGAATGCCCCGCGAACATCGCCAACTGTGCCTCGGCATCGTCGGCCTGCAGATCGACCCAGCCCACGACCGCCGCGATGAACGTTGCCGAGTCGGCAAGCTCGAGCAGCCAGCGAGTCTCCTCGAGCGTCTGGCGCGCTTGCACCGCGACACAGGCATCGATGCCGGCGAGGTCCATCTCGCGCTTCAGATCGGACGGCAGAAAGTCGCGCCGCAGCACCGACATCGAGTCGTCTATCCACTCGTACTCGGCGGCGCTGTAACGCCAGAAGTGCTGGTGTGAATCAATACGATGATCGCTAACGCGGACCATCGATCTAACAATCCACCAATCTGCGAATCTACCAATTCAGGTTTCCGGCACCGGCGTGCCGCCCGCGGCGCTCGACTGATAGCAGGCCTCGACCAGCGCCATCGTCTTGATGGCGTCGCTGACGGGAGACACGAGCGCAGCGTCCTCGCCGCCGACATACCGCTGCAGGTTCGACATCGGTCCCTCGAACGCCTCGATGAACCACGAGCCTCGGAGATCGACACGGCGCCACTGCGCCTGGTCGAGCGCCACCTCGAGCGTGTCGGGCGGCCCCTTCGGGTAATCGATGTTGACTCCCATCGTCAGCTGCGCGGCGCCTCGCGTGCCTTCAACCTTGAGGAACGACGCGCGGTGCGACGTGTCCTGCTCGTGCGTGTGGTTGAGCAGCAGCGAGCAGCGCAGGCTGTTTCCGTAGTCGACAATAATCGAGCTCCGCGTATCCTGGAACGCCGGTATCGACGGATGGGCAACGGCGCGACAGTGGACGCCGCGCGGCTCGCCTGCGATCGCCCGTATCGTGTCCAGGTAGTGAATCGAATGATAGAGAATTTCGAGACGCGGGGCACGCTCGAGAAACGCCCACAGATGCCAGGGCTGCTTGACGACCAGCCGGACTTCGATGTCGACGATGTCGCCGAGGTATCCGCGGCCAATCAGATCGCGAAGCGCCAGGACGTTCGGGCTGAAGCGAAGCTGGAAATTCATGGCCGCGACGAGCCCCAGGTCGCGCGCCGTGTTCAGGATCGTCCGCGCGGCCGCGAGATTCTCGCCCATCGGCTTCTGAATCAGCACTGGCGCGCCCCTTGGCAGGTTTTTCAGGACGCCCGCGATCTGATCGCCAGGAACGGCGATATCGAAAACCGCATCCGGCGAACCCGCCGCTTCGGCGAGCGATGCAAAGACCTTCGACACGCCGAAGCGATGTGCCGTCTCGCTCGACACTTCGGGCTTGACGTCGTAGATGCCGGCAACGGGAAATTTCAGACGCTGGTAAACAGGCAGGTGCGCGGTGCGCACGATGCCGCCGGCGCCGATGATGACAATCGGACGCGGGCGGGAAGGCACGCCCCATGCCTGGCGGAGATTCGTCAGGGCTCTCACCCTTCGTCCAAATGAAACACGGGCTCCATCACAGCCCACCACTCGCCCTGAGCCGCCCCGGGTGCAGGTTCCTGAAGCGACTTCATGAGGCGCTCCCATTCCACCACGCGCGGGCTGGAAGCCGCATGTAGTTTGAACGCCGCGGCGTAGTCCGTCCCGTCCTTCATCTCGACGATCATCACCAGCCGCCGCCCGAGCAGGTGGATGTCCATGCGCCTGACCCCGCACCGCGTCAGGCTCTGCTGCACTTCGGGCCACACCTCGCGATGATACCGTCGATACGCGGCGATAACCTCCGGATCATCCTTGAGATTGATCGTGAACACGGTCATTGGTTGAGTACCCCGCCGTCGAGTGGATACGCCTGGCCGGTCACGAACGCCGCTTCGTCCGAGCACAAATACAACGCGAGCCAGGCAACCTCGTCGGGTGTGCCCATGCGGCCCATCGGCTGATAGGCGGACAGTTCCTGGAGCACTTCCTGCTCGCGTCCCGGATAGTTCTTCTTCACGAACCCGTCGACGAAGGGCGTATGAATACGAGCCGGGCAAATGCAATTGCAGCGGATCTTCCGGGCGACGTAGTCGACGGCCACCGACTTGGTCATGGTGAGCACGGCGCCCTTCGTCATCGAGTACGCGAAGCGGTCGGCCACGCCGATGAACGAGACGATGGAGGCCATGTTGAGAATGACGCCCCCACCCTGCCGGACCATCACCGGCACCGCGGCCTGCGTGCACAGGAACACGCCCTTGACGTTGACCCGATAGAGCCGGTCGAAGTCGTCTTCCGAGGTGCGCTCGATGTTCCCCACATGGGCGACGCCGGCATTGTTGACCAGAATGTCGAGCCGACGGGTGCGGCCGATGATGCCGTCGAATGCCGCGGTAACGCTGCCTGAATCCGAGACATCGCACGCGACCCAGTCGGACCGGCCCTCGGCCGCTGTAATCGCCGACGCGGTCTCGGCGGCGGCCCGCCCGTCCTGATCGAGCACCGTCACGTGTGCGCCCTGGCGGCCGAACGTAAGAGCAATGGCGCGTCCGATTCCCGAACCGCCGCCCGTAATGACGGCGACCTTCCCATTGAGGTTGAACAAAGGTGCTCTGGAGTACTACACTTTACGGCTAAAGTCAACGAAAGCTGTTTACTTTAACGGTAAAGTATCGTCGAGGGCCCGCGGGCGCGGCGGCTGGCAGGTTACTGGAAGAGGGCGGCCACACCAATCAGGACGGTTGCGGTCATGACGCTGACGCCGAGAGACAAACCAATCACCGCCGAGATGAGCTGAATGAATCCAGGTTTCGTTTCCATATACTCCCTGGCATCCTGAATTGCACCTCTCATGCCAGAGATTCCAGCCATATTCGATTTCTCGAATTTTCCTGAATGAGCCGACGTCACCTGGTCTTGTTGCTGTGGGCTGCCACCGCATCGGCCGCTCTCTACGTGTATTTCTTCGACCGCAACCTGCTGCAAAGGGCTGCGTCGGCGCTTGTAGGCGCCCCGCCCTTATGGGCGTATGCCCTGTATTTGATTCTTGGGTGTCTTCGCGGGTTTACGCTTGTTCCGGCCACCTATCTCGTCCTGGCCGGCATGCTGGTGCTGCCTCCCGTGCCGCTCTACCTTTTGACCCTCGCCAGCATTGTCGTGTCGTCAGCGGCGGTGTACCTGTTCGCCGAGGTCATGGAGCTGGACCGGTTCTTCGAGCGGCACTACGCGCCGCAGGTCGCCAGGCTTCGAGATCTTCTGGCGCGCAGGGAATTTCCTATCGTGGTGGTATGGAGTTTTTTCCCGATCGCTCCCACCGATCTGATCTGCTACGTGTGCGGAGCGCTCAAGGTCGACCTGAAGAAGTGCCTTTTGGGTGTAACTCTCGGTGAGGGAACTATTTGCGCGATTTACATCTTCCTGGGGGGGCGCGCGCTGGCCTGGTTGCGCTAACCTTGGACGGCTGCCGGGCGTATTAGGCTGCAATGAGACACTTACCGATTCTGGCGCTTGTTGCGGGCTTGTCGATGACGCCGTCAGTTGTGCAGGCGCAGGCAACCGCCCCACAGCGGCCTGCCACCCCTTCGGCGCCGCAAAGACCCTCGACGCCGGCAAGCCCGCAGCAACCTGCCGTCGCGGTGACATTTCCGAGCGACCTGCCCAACGCGCGCCAAACACAAGAGCGTCTGCGCGAGATCTTCGAGCAGCATCCGCCATCCGTCCGCGAGGTGCTGCGCATCGATCCGACCCTGCTTTCTCGTGCCGACTACCTCGCCAACTATCCGGTCCTTGCCGCGTTCCTCGAGCAGCACCCGGAGATCGCCCACAACCCGGCCTTCTTCATCGGCCAGCGGCCATTCGAAGAACGGAGCAATGCGTCCGAGGGGTATCGCGCGTTCACGCAGACGGTCGAATTCGTCACGATGATCTTCGTGATTGGCATCATCACGTCGGGCATCTTCTTTCTCGCGCGGATGCTCGTCGAGCACCGCCGCTGGCAGCGGGCGATGCGTGCCCAGAGCGAGCTGCAGACGAAGCTGATCGATCGCTTCGCTTCCAGCGATGACCTCATCGCCTACCTGCAAACGCCTGTTGGAAGGGCGCTGACCGAACCGCTCTCCCTGCCGCAGACCGCGGCGAAGCCGATGAACGCTCCGCTGAGCCGGATTTTCTGGTCGCTTCAATCCGGGATTGTCGTCAGCGCGCTCGGCACGGGTTTCATCATCGTGGGGAGGGGGATCGCGCGCGACGAATTCGGCGACGCGCTCAACGGGATCGGCATTATCGTGCTCCTCATCGGCATCGGGTTCACCTTCTCGGCCGCCGTCTCTTACGTCCTTTCGCACCGCCTCGGCCTGGTGCAGTCGCTTGCCGCTCGCTACGGCGGAGAAACGCCCTCATCATGACGCGACGCCTTCTGGCCTATGCGTTTCCCTTCCTGGACAGCACGGATTCGATGGCACCCGCCACCGACGCGTCAGCGATTAGCGACTCGCTCCAGATGGACGAAGAGGCGTTTCGCGGCTTCTACACACGGACGTCAGGGATGGTCTGGGCGTACATCGCCCGCGCGACCAACGACCCGTCCGCGGCCGACGACCTGCTGCAGGACGCCTACTACCGCCTTCTGCGCTCGACGGCGACCTTCGAGTCGGAGGATCATCGACGCAACTATCTGTTCCGGATCGCCACGAACCTGATCCGCGATCGCTACCGGCGGCCCCGCCTCGACAGCGCTCAGCTTCCGGAGCATGGGGACGGCGACATTCCGGACTCGGGCGATCTGGCGAGGCAGACGCAGCAACGCGCGGACCTTCAGCGCGCCATGGCGCGCCTGTCGCACCGCGAGCGCGAGCTCGTGTGGCTGGCCTACGGGCAGGGCTCGACGCACCAGGAGATTGCGGGGGCATTGGGGTTGAAGAAAGGGAGCATCAAGCCGCTCCTCTTCCGCGCCCGCCGGAAACTCGCGAGGATCCTGAGATCATGACGTTCCGCGACTGCCAGTGCGAGCGGGCCGATTGCCCGCAGTGCGGACCGCTCGTGCGGCTGGCCGAAGAGATCCGCCTGGAGTTCGAGCAGACGAAGAGCGAAGCCCGCATTCCGACGGCGGAGATCGTCTGGTGGCGGGCGCAGATGCGCGCGCGTGAGGATGCCGCTCGCAAGGTGGCGCGCCCCATCCTGTTTATGCAGGCGCTGGCCATTGCCGCGCTCGTCGGCTTGCTGGTCTCGCTCGCCGGCCGTCTGACACTGCCGATGCTGCAGTTCAGCGAATCCTCGACATTCTCGATAGCGCTCCCGCACATCCGCCTCGCCATTGCCGGCGCGTGCTGCCTCGTCCTGGCGCCGGTCGCCCTGTATTTCGCCCTCTCGCGCGAGTGAAAATCGTCCAGTTCGTTGAGTTCGTAGGTTCGTTAAGTTCGTCAAGTTCGTGAGGTTCGGGCGCGCTCCGCAGTCGTCGCGCGCCGGGAGCTCGCCGCCGAACCGACGAACTCGACGAACTTAACGAACCGACGAACTTGACGAACCTTGCCGAAGTTCCGAGGTTCCGGCCAACCGGCGTATAATCCGCCACACAAAAAATGAAAGGTGGTGGGTTGATGGCGCGCCTTCCCCGGTTGTTGCTCGTCCTGGCGATTGCTGCGGTCGTGGCTCCTCTTGCAGGTCAGGCCCCTCAGACGGGCAAGCCCAGCATTGACAACGGCGAATGGCCCGACTACTCGGGCGACCTGCGCGGGTGGAGGTACTCGCCGCTCGACCAGATCAACGCGTCGAATTTCAACCAGCTCCAGGTTGCGTGGCGCTTCAAGACCGACAACCTCGGCCCGCGCCCCGAGTACAAGCTCGAGGGCACGCCCGTCATGATCAGGGGAACGCTGTACACGACGGGCGGCACGCGGCGTTCCGTTGTGTCGCTCGACGGACGCACGGGCGAGCTCAACTGGGCCCACAGCCTTCGCGAAGGGACACGCGCGGCGGTGTCGCCCCGGCAGCTATCTGGGCGTGGTGTGTCGTACTGGACCGACGGGAAGGGAGACGAGCGCGTCGTCTACGTCACGACCGGATACCAGCTCGTCGAGCTCAACGCCAAGACGGGTGCGATGATCCCGACCTTTGGAAAGAACGGCGTGCTCGACCTGAAGGTGGGCGTGTACAAGGGCGTCAACCAGCAGATCGATCTCGATACCGGTGAAATCGGCATCCACTCCACCCCGGCGGTCGTCGGCGATATCGTCATCGTCGGCTCGTCGTTCCGTGAAGGGGCGACGGTCTCGACGCACAACAACACCAAGGGGCTCGTGCGCGCCTTCGATGTGCGTACGGGAAAGCAGATCTGGCGCTTCAACACGATTCCGAATCCAGGAGACTTCGGCCACGAGACGTGGCTCAACGATTCGTGGGCGGTCAACGGCAACGTCGGCGTGTGGACGCAAATCAGCGTCGACGAACAGCTCGGGCTCGTGTATCTCCCGGTCGAGACCCCCTCATCCGATCACTACGGCGGCCATCGGCCTGGCAACAATCTGTTCGCCGAAACCCTCGTGTGCGTCGATTTGAAAACGGGCGTGCGCAAGTGGCATTTCCAGCTCGTCCATCACCCGCTGTGGAATCTCGACATGTCGTCGGCGCCGTTGCTCGCCGACATCACCGTGGGCGGCCGAGCCATCAAGGCGGTCGCGGTGCCGACCAAGCAGAACTTCATGTACGTCTTCGATCGGGTCACGGGTCAGCCCGTGTGGCCGATCGAAGAGCGCCCGGTTCCCGCGGGTGACGTACCCGGCGAGACGTATTCGAAGACGCAGCCATTTCCCACCAGGCCTCCGGCATACGCGCGGAACTTCGTGAACATTCCGGACGACATCATCGACTTCACGCCGGAACTGCGGGCGAAAGCGCTCTCCCAGTTGTCGCGATACAAGGCCGGGCCGCTCTTCAACCCGCCGATTCTCGGGAAAGCGGATGGACTGCTCGGATCGCTGAGCATCGGCAATCTTGGCGGCGGCACGAACTGGCCGGGCGGTGGGTACGATCCGGAGACGCACATCGCCTTCGCGCCCGCGTCGAACTCCGGCGTCAACGCGCATTCGCTGGTCACACCCCCGAAGGGCTTCTCGGACATCCGGTACGTGAGAGGCGTCGAAGGTCAGCCGTTCGTCGAGGTGTTCGGACCGGGGGATTGCTGCGCGGCCGATTCTCCGCGCGCCATCGCGCAGGCGGCCGCGGCGGCAGAGGCTCCGGCGGCGCCGGCTGCCACTCCGGCACCCGCGGCTCCCGAACGAACGGCTGGAGGCCCGGCGTCAACCCTGCCGCCCGGCGGGCTCACGGTCGACGGGCTCTCGATCATGAAGCCGCCGTACGGCGTGCTCGCCGCCGTTCAACTCGATCGCGGCGAGCTGCTATGGCAGGTACCGCATGGCGACACGCCCGACGGCGTTCGCAATCACCCCGCGCTGAAAGGTCTGACTATCCCGAAAACCGGCCAGAACGGCGCCGTCGGCCTGCTCGTCACGAAGACGCTGGTCATCATGGGCGATCCGCTGGCGACGACCACACCCCGCGGCCGTGGCGCGATGCTGCGTGCGTACAACAAGATGACCGGAGAGCAGGTTGGCGCGGTGTACATCCCGGCGCCGCAGAGCGGCTCGCCGATGACCTACAGCATCGACGGCCGTCAGTACATCGTGGTGGCGGTGAGCGGCGGCGCGTACTCGGGCGAGTACATCGCTTTCAGACTGCCGAACAAGTAGGTCACGAAGAAAAGATCACTAAGATCGCGAAGGTCGAAGCCCGACAAGATCACAAAGAAAAATATTCTTCGTGATCTTGTGAGGTTCGTTTCTTCGTGCTCTTAGTGATCTTCAGTATCACAAGTACAAGTGAAGCTGGCTCATCAGGATGTGCGTGACGAAGTCGGTGCGCCTGTTCTGGTCCCGGTAGTACGCCACATCGACGTTCCAATGGGTACGCGGCAGGAGATTCGCTTCCACCTTGTACCTGAGGAAGCCGGGCACCGTGTCCGTTTCCGTGCGAATCTGCGGTGAGAATTTCAGCCAGATGCCGCGAAACGCCTCGAACGACGTTTCGTTGATGAACACGACGGAATCGCCGTCGGGCTCGTCTCTGAACTTTCCGTCGACCTGCGTCCAGACGGTCACGCGCGATCCCAGCGCAAATCCATACGCAAGACCGGCAGCGCCGTTGCTGACGTCCGCTTCCGACTCCGTGCGGTAGATGCCCGATCCCACCAGGACGTTCCTGGAATTCAAATCGAACTGCACGCGGCCGCTGGTCGTAATCGGATTCTCTCCAGGCTCGTTCAGCACCGCCTCGGCACGGCCGGGACCAACCGCAATCTGGATCAGGCTCCGCTTTGTCGTGTGACTGACCTCGGCGCCAAACACCTGATCGTATTTGTCGAATCCGAGATTGACGCGGTTGTACGACGTGTGGTCGGCAAACCTGATCCCGTAGGCGGGGAAGAATCGGCCGCCGCGCACCGCCCATTCGCTGGTCAGCTGTTTCGCGCCCCAGGTACTGGTACGAATAGGCGTCGCCGCCGGCCACTTCCGGCCGCCGCCCGACTTCTCCATAGAACGTCCATCCGCGGGCCTGAACGGCGCCGTGCAGATCGAGGTTCATCTGCAGAAACCGGTCGTCCGTGCCGCCCGGAAATTCCACGTGCAGCTGCGTAGGGCGCGCGTCGATGCCGAGATCGACCGGGCCGAGCTTGTCGCCGAACAAGCCCCAGAGGAATCCCTCTCTACCGCCGCTCGACGTCGACAACTCCTGACGCGATTGCAGGCGGCCGTACGGCGTCAGCAACCCGCCGCCGGTTGGCGAATAATGGCACGAGGTACACCGGGTTTCCGACTTCGCAAGGAAGATGGGCTCGGCGGATACCGATCGGGCACCCACCGCAAACCCGCACACAACGAGCATCACAACCAACAGGCGTCGAGTCATGAAATTTACCTAGAGGGTAAATGTGAGTACGTTATTCGTAAGTTGCGAGTTGAACTGACGGAGCCGCTGTGGCGCCGGCCCCTGCACGACGGCGCCGCTGGTGTTGTACTGAGAGCCGTGGCAGGGGCACACGAACGTGGCAGAGGAAAAGCCCGTCACGATGCACTGTTCGTGCGTGCAGATGGCCGTAAACACGTTGATCGTGTCCTGTGCGGTCCTGGCGGCGAGAAAGCTGCTGTTTCCGGACTGCACCAGCGCGGCTCCCCCGACGGTATTAAGAGGCGAAGCGGCGTCGATGTTCACCGTGACGGTGTTGCCCGAAGTCGTTCCGCCGACCTGCGTCAGTTGCGGCACGTTGCCGCCACCGCTCGGACCGCCTGGATTCCCGCCGCCGCCACAGGCTTCCATGAGCGACGCCACGGTCACGAACGAAATCGCATGCCCGCAAAAGTCTCGTCTTGTAGTTTTCGGATTGTCCATGGCCGCGATGCTCTGCAATCAGTATGCCCGCGGTTGCACTTCGGGTTCGATGCCGCGCCCGAAGAGTGGTATCGTCGATTTCGCAATGACCTCGGCGAGCGTCTGGAGGGCTGCCATCGTTTTGTCACTTTTATGGCTCGGCGAATCCGCCGCCCAGTCGCAGGGACAACGCACTCTTCAGGTGTCATTTTTCCCGGCTTCCATCCGCCCCGGAGACGTCGTGCGCGTCGAGATCGCGAACGTGCCAGCCACGGAACAATTGCACGCAAATGTGCTCGGGCAGGATCTCGGTCTGGTGCATGACGAGCAGCGCCAGTCGTGGCGCGCGCTCATGGGCGTGGATCTCGAAACCGAGCCAGGCACGTACTCGATGTCGATTCAGCGCGGCGACGGCACGGCGTCCACGCAGACGCTGCGTGTCGTGCCCAGGCAGTTTCGCGTGCGCAAGCTCACCGTGTCGCCCGAGTTCGTCGATCCACCTCCCGAGACGCTCGCGCAAATCGAGCTCGACGCGAAGACGCTCGCCGATGCCTATGCGATCGTCTCCGCGCAGAAGTGGATGGGACGTTTTCTGCTGCCCGTCGACGGAAAGCCGAGCAGCAATTTCGGCACGCGCAGCTACTACAACGGCCAGCGGCGCTCTCCGCATGCCGGTGTCGATTTCACGGGCGCGACAGGCACGCCGATTCGCGCCGCGAATCAGGGAACCGTGGTACTCGCCGCTCCGCTGTATTTCACCGGCAACACGATCGTGATCGATCACGGCGCCAGGCTCTTCTCGGTGTTCGCGCACCTTTCCGAATTCAGGGTCAAGCCTGGTGAGATGGTCGAGGCGCAAACGATCGTCGGGCTCATCGGCGCGACAGGACGCGTCACCGGCCCGCATCTGCATTGGAGCGTGCGCCTGAACGGCGCCCGCGTCGATCCGGTCTCGCTCGTGGCGGCCACGACCGAGTAGCGATGCACCTCGTGCAGATTCTTCTGCCGGTGTACGACAACGACGGGCACGCGTTCGACGCGCACGAGTACGTGCAGTTGCGTTCGGAGCTGGCCGATCGCTTCGGCGGCGTCACGGCCTACACACGCGCACCCGCGCGCGGGGTCTGGAAAGACGATGCGGGCGAAACCACGCGCGACGATATCGTGATCTTCGAAGTGATGACCGAGTCGCTCGATCGGGAATGGTGGACCGGCTTCAGGAAGGATCTCGAAACGCGGTTCCGTCAGGAGAACGTGATCGTGCGCGCGTTGACGGGCACGCTCATTTGACGCCTTCTTCGGCCATCACCTCCGCCACCTCGGGCAACAGGCGCCTGGCCTCCTGGATGTCCTCGTCGGCGCCGGCCTCTCCACCCCGCTGACGCGCGAGCCCGCGGCCGTACAGGGCCAGCGCGTATTCCGAGCCATGCCCGATTTCAGGATTCAGGCGGAAGGCGGCGTCGAAGTCCTGCAGGGCGCGATCGAACTCGCGCTGATCGGTGCGCGCCAGGCCACGGTTGCGGAATGCGTTGGCGTAGGCGGGATCGCAGCCGATGGCCAGGTCGAAGTCGTTGGCGGCCCGATCGGGCTGGCCCGACTCCAGAAAGATGACGCCGCGATTGTTGTAGGCGTGCGCGTAGTGCGGGTTCAGCCGGATCGCCTCGTCGTAGTCCTGCATCGCCCGGTCGAACTGATTCAGTTCCTTGAACGCATTTCCGCGATTGTTGAACGCATCCGCGGCGAGCGGGTTCAGCCGAATGGCTTCGTTGTAGTCGCCGAGCGCCCGCTCGAGATCGCCGATCCGCCGGTAGGCGATCCCGCGATTGATAAATGCCCCGTCATTCTTCGGATCCAAAAAAATGACTGACGTGCACGCCTCGATCGCGGCGGGTGTGGTGTCAGCCACACACTGACGCCAGCTGTTGCTCTGCGCGCCGGTGTCGGCCACGGCCGCGAGGCACACGCTTGCCAGGATCAGGGCTCGCGATGGCACTTATTTCTCTCATACGACACCCACCACGTCCGCGTTTCCGTTGCTGCGTGCTTATTGGCGTGAGGGGGCTGCCTAGAAGGCGGCGGGATGCAGATCCAAAATGCCGTGCCGTCCCGAGTCGCCCGCCTTGCCGGTCACCACCGCCGAAGTGGCGTTGAACAGTCGCGACAACGGCCATCGCGGGACCAGCCAGTATTCCGCACGCGTTACGCGCACGGCGACCAGCACGATTTCGGGCTCCTGCTGACTTCGCGAAAACCACATCCGGAATGTCGGCTTCCACATCTTCTTTAACTTGACATCGTCACGAATGACGACGGCCGTGCCTTGTACCGAAATGTATCGGTCGCCTTTCCGCGATTGGAAGGCGATCGTGGCCTGGGGGTTGTGGATCAGCTCCCATGCCTTGCGCGAGTGGCGATCGGTGAGAAACCAGAGCCAGCCGTCATCGTCGAGCTCGTGCACCATCATCGGCCGGCTGTGCGGGGCGCCTCCTCCGGTCTGCGTGGTGAGCATGCCGATCGGCATGTCTTTCAGAAGGCGGCGCAACTGTCGAATGTTCTTCGGTACGTAGGGTCGCATATGTATGTGATGGGCGTTTTACGAGCAACCTCGGTGCCAGTTTCGCTGGTTGGTTCGGATGCTGGCCCTTCGCTTGCAATTCCTTGAAAACAGGACGTCATGAAAGGAGCGAAGCAGATCGCGCGTTGGGTGGCGCCTGGTCGACAGCCGCGGTGTTTTTTTCGTTCTGTCTTGGATCGCTGCACCTCGTCTACGACGGTTCTTTCTGACGTGTTTTGACGATAGCTCCCATCACGCCGATGCCAACGGCGGCGATCGCGACGACGGCGATCCACGTGGCGCTGAGCCCGGCGAGGTTGAGGCCGTAGGCGAGCGCTCCGACGAAGAGAACGACACCAATCATGTAGACAAAGAAATTAGTCATGATCAAGGCGATGCACCTGACATGCCAAACGGCGTACAGAGTCTTACGGCTTTATCTGGACATTTTCTTCTGTATCGACCGTGAACCGGCGGTAGTTACTGTAGGTGGCTTCACCTGAAGACACGGTGACGAGATTTCTGTTCGCATATCGTTCGCTCATTTTCGACGGGACGGCAAAGCCCATCCGCTCGTCGAACTCGAAGGTCACATCGATGGTGCCGGTAACTCCCAGACCGGGTTCGACGCTGGCATCCGCGCGCAGAATCCGGCCGGTCTCGGGTTCGACCCACGCCCGGCCGCGCGCCGGAACGTCTTTCCTGTCGCGTGTTCTGATAATCGTCGGGTTTCCCAGCTCCTGGTAGCGAAGGACCCATGTCCGAACACCGTCGATGGTGTTTTCACCGTTATGAGAAAAGCGCATACGAGGGCTATTTCGCCCATCGAGCAGCTCGAGCACAATGGCCGGGTCGTTGATCGTCCGCACGACGGGGCCGATGTTGTAGCGCGCGCTTTCCTCAGCGATGAGGCGGGCCTGCTGCATCGCTTGCGCCGACGGCCTGGCCAGCAACTCCGCGAGACGCGCCGCGGAATCGGTCACCGGCTTGCCGTCGATCGACAACACTTCGCGGAACCCGAGCCATTCGGTGTCGCC
This sequence comes from Vicinamibacterales bacterium, assembly GCA_963746535.1. Taxonomy (GTDB): domain Bacteria; phylum Acidobacteriota; class Vicinamibacteria; order Vicinamibacterales; family JAMQPK01; genus JAMQPK01. The sequence goes on from CAVVBP010000001.1 coordinate 103,954, forward strand.
CTGGACCTGAATGAGGCCATAGTCGGACATCAGCAGGCGCTGACTTCTTCGCATGCCCGAACCGAACCGCTGCTGGTAGCGCTCGGTGGCAATCATGGCCGGCAATTGCTTGGCGTAGTCCTTGAGATACGCATGCATCCGCCCCAGCACGACTTCCAGCGCCGGCTCCGCCTGCGCGTGGAGTAGCGGGGTCGACAACGCGAGCGCGAGGACGAGCGCGATTCTCATCTCACTCGAAAGGCAACCGTGCGCGTCGTCGAGATGGGCTGCGGCGAGCTCGACCGGGCCTCGATCGTCGCCTCGAACGAGCCCGTCCCGAGCTCCTTGAGCGGAATGCGCGCGAGTTGCCCGAACTGCACCGGCGCCGCTTCGAGCGCCGCCTTGTGGACCACTTTCCCATCGGCGGATCGCACCGTGACGTCCGCTTCGACATCACCGCCGTTCGAGCGATGGTCGTAGATCTCGCCGTACAGCCACAGGTCGCTGTCGAGCGCGAACTCGCGATGCGCCACCGGCGGTCCGCCGAAGATGTCGTCGAGCAGATCGTCGGTGCGAGCGGTGTAGATGCGCCGGGCGTCGGTCGATGACACGGCGATACCGCTGAGCGCGAGCGGCTGTTTGTCGAAATCGGGAATGTCGATCTCGGTCATGACGCTTCCGCGCAGCCCGCTGCCTGGCTGCACGGCGCCGACCCAGAACCGATAGGCGCCGGGCGGCACGGTCAGGCGCGTCACGAAGCGCATGCCGTTAGGCGTGACCTTCGGCGCGGCGTTGAGCGGGATGTCGAGATCGATATGGGGATCGTCGCTGCCAACGGATTTTCCGCTGCGATCGTAGAAGCCGATCGACAGGCTGATGTTCAGCCGATAACGGTCGTTGTCTGTGGCCGGCCTGAGCCCCTCGAACGGCATCTCGACGACGACGGCGACCCGTGCTTTGTTGTCGGCAGCGAGAAACGGCGTGGCCGCCACGCGCAGCGGCATGGCGCTGACAGGCACCGGGCTTCGCGCCAGGTCCTGCAATTGATCCACGACGGACGTCCTCACCGGTGCATCAGACGTACGGGACTCGCGGGCGGCGAAGTAGCCGTTGCGGTGCACCACGCGCACATCGGATCGCGATACCTTGACGTCATTGCGCCTGAACTTGCCATCGGTACGAGCGTTCGTCGAGTGGTAGCCCAGGAGGTAGTACCAGCTCGTGTCGCGGACCATCCGCTCGATCCCGCCCTGCAGGTCGTTTGTGTTCACGACCGCGATGCCTCCGCTCTCCTCCGCAAGGTAGCGTGCACCGTCGAGCGGTCCGCGAGATTGTGTGGCCAGCTCGGCGAACGCGGCCTGCCTCGCCGCCTGGTTGGTGGCCTCCGTGTATCCCTCCACGGTATATCTTGAATTGGGATTGCTGTTCTCCGCGCTCGGGCGCTGCGGCGCCTGGGCGCCATTCGGATCGAGGACGTAGATGCTGACGTCGGCCTGCATCGCCATGCGAAGGGCGTGCTGAAGCGGCTCGCGGCAGTCGTCGCTCGAGAGCGAGCAGATTGGCGAGGAGGAGACCAGCACGAGCGCTTTGCGCCGGCCCTTGATCGCCCCCAGCCACTCGGCCATTCTGGTCACCGTGTTCAGGGCCTGCCGGCGGCGCATATCTGCCATCGAGCTCATTGGCGCCATCGCATCAGCGGGAAGCCCATTATCCTGAGCGTCAACCCGATCGCCGACAAAGCGATCGACGGCATCGTGCAGCAGTTGCCGGTTGCGCGTAAAACTCTGGGCACGCGCGCCCCCGATGATGCTGATCGCCGCGAGATCGTTCGCGCTCAGCCGCTCGCGGATGAAGCCGTGCATCAGGTTCCGCACCTTGTGCGTGTCGGCGGCTTCCGCGTGGTAATCGTCCAGGACGAACAGGTACGCGCGTCCATCTACCTGAGGCGCCTCGTTCGACGCGATCGCGTCGAGCCCGGCCAGCGGCGCCGCGGGCACGGTCGAATCCGCCGGAATGAAGGGGATGTCCACGGCACTGAACGCCGTGATCGTCTGGGTCCGGCCGTCTTCGAGGATCCGGAAGTCGGCTTGCGTCAGGCCGGAGACGAACTGCCCGTTCGCGTCGAGCACGCGCACGGGCACCTGCACGTAGTTGATTTCGGAACGGAACGTGGGCGCCGGCTGCTCGTCCTGAGCGGCGAGTCCGACGGCGGCGGCAGCGGCCAGCCCTATTGCGATTTGCCGCGCGCGGTCACCGGCCATACTGCCTCGACCCGATCGTTTCGCACCCCGAAGAACACGTCGTACAGATTCACCACGGGATCGCAGTGCGGGATGATCAGCTCCAGCTTGTCGCCGACCTTGTACGTCTTGTTGGCGTTGTCGTACTGAATCGAGCCGAACTCGTCCGAGCCGGCGGTGTACCGGAAACCGGGCTCGCCGACGACAATCGGATCGGGCTTGTTCAGCGTCAACGCCTTCGTGCCGGCATCGGTCGTGATGCGCTTCGGGAAATAGGTGTTCACCACCGTCGTCATCACGGTGAGCGACGGCGCGAAGTCGGTGAAGATGTCCCCTTTCTCGTTGCCGATCTCGAGATACTGCGCGTCCATGAAGACGTAGCTGCCCACCTGGACGTCGGTGAACCCGGGCACCTCCGTCATGATGTTGTAGGTGCCGGTGCCGCCGCCACTGAAGATCTCCATGTTCAGGCCGGACGCCTTCATGCGTTCGAACGTCTTGATGGCGCCTTCGTAGCGTGTGAGCGACTGATCGTGCCGCGCCTTGTAGCCCTTGATGTGCTGGGCGCCGCCATCGTAGGCCAGCATGCCGCGCAGCTTCAGGTTCGGCAGCTTGTCCACCATCTGCGCGAGCTCGATGGCCCGATCGTCCGCCGGCACGCCGCTGCGCGTGCCGACCGCGACGTCGATCACGACATCAGCTGTGACGCCGGCGACTTTGGCCGCGTCCGACAAATCCTGCGCGTTCTGCGCAAAGTCGACGGCCTGGATGAAGTCGCGGTTCTTCTTGCGCAGGCCCATCGCACGCTGAATCTTCGACTTGCTCAGATTCGCCGTCGTCATGCAGATCTTCTGCACACCGTTGTCGAACAACGCTTCTGCTTCGGTCAGCTTGGCCGTGCAGACGCCGACCGCGCCCGCGGCCAGCTGCATCTTCGCGATGTCGGCCGACTTGTGCGTTTTCGCGTGCGGCCGGAACCCGACCTTCGTCGACGCGAGGCTGGCCCGCATCTTCGCGATGTTCTGCTCGAGCTTGTCGAGATCGAGCACCAGGGCCGGCGTGTCGAGATCCCATTTCGACATGCCGCGGGTGGCTTTGAGATCGAAGACATGAGCCATGCTGTAGCCATGCACTTTCTTGGGAATCCAGAAGCTCGCGGCGCCCGTGCCGGCGGCCGACGCCAGAAAATCGCGGCGGGAGGACTTCGTCATATTCCCTCGCAGTCTGTCAGAAAACGAAAATGGGTGGCTCTATTATAGAGTCACAGCCGGCCGATTCTGGCCCCGGAATCAGCGCCCGGAGTAGTAGGACGGGACCGGCAGATCCCGCATGGTCTTCAGCCCCGGCGTCGCCGAGAGCACCTTGGGTATCGAATTCACGACAATGGACGCCGTCGCCACGTCGCCGGGCACCCCGCCGGGAATTCTCAACGTCAGGTTGGGAACGCCGCTCACCTTGACCTCGTCATAGGGCTCCGGTGCGCCGAGATACGCCTCCATGTGCATGGTGATGACCGGTGTGCCGTGCCGGTACCCGACGCCGTCCTGAATGATGCCGCTGACGTAGCCGGGATCGACGGCGAAGAACTCGCTCGCCACCGTCGCATCGGCAATTTTTGGCTTCACGGTATCGGCAATGCGGTCGAGCTGCCATCCGAGGGCGGCGGCGATCATCGAGATCGACTCGGCAAGCCCCACGTGCCGGATCGAGCCACGCTCGACCTCGCGCGCGAACTGCTCGCGCGACAATCCCGCGCCGATCTTCTGCTGGAAGGGCAATCGGCGGCTGCGTGCATCCTGAACGCGGTTCACCGAGATCGATTCGATACGCTCGCAGGCCACCGTGAGCGTGATGGGCAGCGCATCCATGACGAACCCGGGATTGACGCCGGTCGACAGCACCGCCACCTTCGCCTTTCTGGCCAGCGCGTCGATTCTCCTGGCCAGCGGCAGGTTGCGTTTCACCGGATAGCTCAACTCCTCGGTCGTCGTCACGATCGGAATCTTCGCCTTGAGGATGCCTTCGATTTGCGGCATCACGGCGCGGACCGATGACGCCGTGCACAACACGACGACGTCGGGTCGAGACTTCCGCAGGGCCCTGCGGGCATCCGGATCGACCTTCACACGGAGCGGGCGGGGCAGATCGGCAATCTCACCAGCGTCGCGACCGACTTTCGCAGGATCGACGTCGACGGCGCCGACGATGCGAAACCCGTCACGCACCGCCAGCTGGCGTGCCACCATCAACCCGATGGGCCCGAGGCCATAGACGAGGACTCTGATCATGGCGGATCGGTAGCGCAGGGCTTTAGCCCTGCCAGATCTTCAGCAGTATACGAGAATGATAGGATTCTGCGGTGATTCGCCACGCTTTCTTCGTGATCGCGATCGTGCACGCCGGCGCCACCGCCGCTGCCGCGCAGGCGCTCTCGCCGCGCAACGCGAACTACACGATTGACGTGCGACTTGACACGCAGGCGCGCACGCTCACCGCGCGCGAGACCCTCGTCTGGACGAACATCACGTCGGCACCAGCCGACGAGCTCCAGTTCCACCTCTATTACAACGCGTGGCGGAATGAGCAGTCCACGTGGATGCGCGAGCTCCGACTGACAACGTGGTGGAGCGCGGCGCGCGTGCGCCGCGCCGGGGACTCTGCCGCGATCGACATTTCCAGCCTGAAAGTCACGGGCGGGGCCGTTTCACCGGTGGATCTCACCGGCAAGATGCGCTTCATCGCACCGGATGACGGAAATCAGAACGACCGGACCCTCATGGCGGTCGCGCTGCCCTCGCCGATCGGTCCCGGCCAGAGCATCACGCTCGATATCGTGTTCACGGCGAAGGTTCCGCGCACGTTCGCGCGAACGGGCGTCATCGGCAACTACTATTTCCTGGGCCAGTGGTTTCCGAAGATCGGCGTGCTGGATGCCACCGGCACGTGGAACTGCCACCAGTTTCACGTCGGCACGGAGTTCTTCTCGGATTTCGGCGTCTATGACGTCCGCATGACCGTTCCGAAGGGCTGGCTGCTGGCTGCGACCGGCCGCGAGCGCGAGCGCAAGGACAACGCCGACGGCACGACGACGCACCGCTACTACCAGGAAGACGTGCACGATTTCGCGTGGACCACGAGCCCGGATTTCGTGGAACACCGCGAACGGTTCGAGTATCCCGGGCTGCCGGCGGTCGACATGCGGCTCCTGCTCCAGCCCGAGCACGCAGGCCAGGCCGCCCGCCACTTCGAGGGAACACGCGCGAGCCTGCGGCAGTACGGCGAGATGTTCGGCGCCTATCCGTACGGCCACATCACGATCGTCGATCCGCCCTGGAACAACGACACCGGCGGCATGGAGTATCCCACGCTGTTCACCGCAGGCACCTCGTGGCTGACACCGCGGCGAGATCCGTATCTCGACGATACGCTCGTGCACGAAACCGGCCACCAATGGTGGTACGGAATGGTCGGCACCAACGAAGTCGAAGACGCGTGGATGGACGAGGGCATCAATCAGTACGCGAACGCGCGCGTCATGGCGGAGGAGTTTTCAGACGGCCGCGAGGTGCCGCGCTTCTTCGGCGGTTTCGTGCCATGGGTCATCGAGGACGCGCGGTGGGACCGCGTCACGGTAGGGGAGATCCGCGGCGACTACACCGGCAGCCCGACGATCGATATCCCGTCCACACCGTCGTTCCGGTATTGGCCGCGCACATCGGGACCCATGACCTACGCAAAGCCGGCGCTCTGGCTGCACACGCTCGAGCGCGCGCTCGGCTGGACGATGATGCAGCAGATCCTGGGGACGTTCTTCGATCGCTGGAAGTTCAAGCATCCAGGACCCGACGACCTGTTTCACGTGGCCAACGAAGTCAGCGGACGAGACCTCACCCCGTTCTTCGACCAGGTGTATCGCGGCTCCGTCGTCTTCGACTACGGCGTCGACTCGGTCACCAGCGCCGAAACGGATGACGGACAGTTCGCGAGCGACGTCATCGTCCGCCGGCATGGCGACGGTATCTTCCCGGTCACCATTCTCGTGACGCTCGCCAACGGCGAGCAGCGCCGGTTTGCATGGGACGGCGGCAGCCGCTGGCACCGCGTGACGGTCGAGCACGCGAGCCGGGCGGTGTCGGCCCAGGTCGATCCCGAGCAGATCCTGCTCCTCGACACGAACTTCACCAACAACAGCTTCACGACCGAGTCCCAGGGCGCACGCGCGGCGACCAAGTGGGCGGCCATCTGGATGGTGTGGCTGCAGGACCAGATGCTCGCCTGGGCCTTCTTCATCTGACATGAAGAGCACCGAGGCCCTTGCCGGCGGCGTCAGGCTCGTGAACCGGGCGCCCGTCATTCTGGGGTGCGTGTATCTCGTGACGCTCCTCACCGCACTCCCCTTCTCGCTGATGATGCGCCAGGCGCTGCAGTCGCACCTCGGCAACAGCATGATGGCCGAGCAGGTCGCGCACGGCGTCAACGTGCAATGGTGGTCCGAGTTCATCGTGCGCACGGGGCCCCTTGGCCGAACCTTTCAGACGACGATCATCGGATTTGCCGCCGTGCTGGACAACCTCAGCACGCTCGCCGACGCCAACCGGCGCCCGACGCCGATTCTGTGGGCCGGCGCTCTCTACCTCGTGTTGTGGCTGTTTCTCTCGGGGGGATCCTCGATCGGTACGCCCGGCGGCGGCCGACGCGGTCGTACGAGTTCTTCACGGCGTGCGGCATCTATTTCGTCCGCTTCCTGAGGCTGGCCCCCATCGCGGCGATCGCCTACTACGTGCTCTTCGCCGTCGTGCACCCGCTGCTGCTCGACCAGGTCTATGGCGAGCTCATACGGGATGTTTCCGTCGAGCGCAACGCCTTCTTTCTCAGGCTGGCCCTCTACCTGGTGTTTGGCGCACTCCTCGTGACCGTCAACGCCGTGATCGACTATGCCAAGGTGCGCGCGGTCGTCGAAGATCGCCGCAGCATGATCGGCGCGCTCGCAGCCGGCGCCCGGTTCGTCAGACGCAACCCGGGCGCGGTCGCTGGACTCTATCTCCTCAACGCCGGTCTGTTCGTCCTCGTTCTGCTCGCGTACGCGCTGATCGCGCCGGGCGCCGAGTCGACGGGAGCGGGTCTGTGGCTCGGCTTCCTCGTCAGCCAGATCTATCTCGCCGGCCGCTTGTGGGTAAGGCTGGTGTTCTTCGCATCGGAAACGGTGCTATTCCAGGCCCGCCTCGCGCACGCCGGGTACATCGCGAGCGCACCGGTCGCTCGTCCCGAGCCACCCATCGTCGAGCAAGCCCTTCGGTAGCGCAGAAATTTTGGTAGCGCAGGGCTTCAGCCCTGCCGGGCAAGGTGTCACTCAGTGGACACATGGCGTTACACCGTAACAGGCCAGCTCACGAAATCCGAAAGTGAAGGGGCGCACAAGCCCTGGAAAATCCGCGCCGAACCGCGCAAAACCGATCACGGGCATGTAACTGACGCTGGTATTGAACTTGCTGCTGATGTGAGCCACGAGCCATTAGTGGACCAGAAGCTGACCCTCCTGAGAAATGGAGCGCCGCTGCCCGCCGAGATCATCGCGAGCGAAGCGCAGCTCACCGGCTCGGTGCGTTATCTCTTCGACTACGTCGGCCGCATGCTGAAGCTCACACCGGGCCAGCTCGATCTCATCCGCCCGGGGTTCGACACGCTCGATCTCGCCATCGGAGACAAGATCGAGGACTGGAACCAGGTCTTTCTCCACGTCCTCGAAGAGCTGAAGCAGAAGGGGGTCGAGCTCGAGCAGCGCGAGGCGCTGCTGCTTCGGATGCGCCGCGACGGCCGCACGCTGCTCTACCGGCGGGAGCTCGGCGAAGAGCGGCTGCTGACGACCATTCGCGAAGACCACCGCGGCCACGGATTCGGACTCGAGATGGTCGACCACGATCGCTTCAAGCATTACAACGACGCCTACGGCCACGAAATCGGCGACCTCGTGCTGAGCACGACCGGGCGCCTCTTTCGCATGCACCGCGAAGGCGATATCGGTGTCCGGTGGGGCGGCGACGAATATCTGCGGATCGTCAGGAACCTGGTCACCGAGACGCAGCTGGGCCTCATCGCGGGCCGCGATGCGGAGCTGGTCGATTCGTTTGCGTGGGAAGCGCTCGACGAGCGCTTCGCCGAGCAGCCGCCGCGCATCAGCATCGGCCTCGTCTACTGCGAGCAACCGTCGCGAGAAGAACGGACGCGGATGGCTCAATGTGACAATCTGGTGAACCTGCAGCCCGAGCAGCGGTTCGACAGGTCGGTCGAGGTGCCGGAAGGGTCGTCGTACGACATCGCCCGAAAGCTCGTCGCGCTGGCCGACAAGAAAATGTACGACGCGAAACGCACGTTCGCGGACAGCCCCGAACCCCACATCGCGCAGGTGAATGTGCGGATTACCGGTGGAAAGCTGGTGGAAAACTGAGGCCCGTCATGGCAAATGGCGGATGGCAAATGGCAAGTCTAAGAGTGCCATCTGCCATGTGCCATCCGCCATAACGGGAATCACTTCGTGGGCGTGGCGCCGCTGATGACCGTCTCCGGGTCGACTTCTGTCGACACACCGGCGCGGACCATAATCTCGCGCAACGCATCTGCCGTCGGCACGTGGAACCGGAAGTTCATCCCGCGGTGCACGCCCACGGCGACGCGCAGCGGCGTCCAGCCCGACACGTTCTTGCTGTTCCAGATCTCGACTTTCGCGCCATTCGCATCGAGCAGCTTGACGACGTCGGGCAGTTGCTTGAACGCGGCGCCATGCATGGCGGTGTTGCCGTTCCTGTCGACGGTGTTGACGTCGCCGCCCAGCTCCAGCGCCAGCTTCACGGCCGCGAGGGCCTCGGGAGGCGCGCCCGCGTCTTCACCCGGGGAATGCGTGCCCACACCGGCCGCCACCATCAGCGGCGTCGTGCCGTCCTCGTTCGGCAGGAGCGGGTCGGCGCCGAGCTCGACGAGCAGCCGCATCAACTCCGTATCTCCGCCGCGTGCCGCCATGAAAAATGGCGTCGCGCCGACGAAGTTCAGCGCCGTGACGCCCACGTTCGGGCGCCGCGTCACGCGCGCGTTCACGTCGGCACCGCGCGCTTTCAGCTCCCTGACGAGCGTCAGGCTGTCCATATTGCCCGACCCGTAGGGCGCCGGGTCGTTGCTGCCCGTGCCGGGCTTGCGAATCCAGGTGATGTGGTGAAGCGCCGTCCAGCCCTGTGCGGCGGCATTGGGATCGGCACCGAGGCCGAGCAGCGTCGAGGCCAGCTCGAAGTGTCCGCTGCCGACCGCCAGCACGAGCGCGCTCGACCCGCCTGTCGGAGGCCGTCCTCCGCCACCACCAGCGCCGGCTCCGCGTCCGCGTCCCGGACGACCCAGCAGCGCGTCGTTGACGTCCGCACCGGCCGCGACGAGCGTCTTGACCGCCCCGATCTGCCCTTCGCGGGCGGCGAACAGCAGCGCCGTCCATCCGGCGGTCGACCGCGCGTTCACCTGCGCGCCGGCTTCGACGAGCGCCTGCAACGTGTCGGCGTGTCCTTCGGCCGCGGCCCACATGAGCGCCGTCTGGCCGCGCCAGGTCTCTTTCGCGTTCACATCGGCGCCGTAGGCGAGGAGCGCCTTCACCGCCGCCGGAATGCCGGTGCGCGCGGCGGTCATGAGGACCGTCTCCCCTTCGGCCTGCGCCGCGTTCGGGTTGGCGCCGGCCTTTAACAGCAGCTCGACCATCGCGGCGTTGCCGTTAGTCGCCGCAAGCGTCAGCGGCGGCACGCCGTACCGGTTCGTGGCGTTGACATTCGCGCCGCCGCGAACGAGCGACTCGGCGCCCTTCAGATCGTTACGATGCACGGCATGGTGCAGGGGAGTCGTGCCGTCGGGATCGACGGCGCCGGCGGCGTTGTTCGCCGAGGCGCGCTGCGCGGCAAGCGTACCGCCGCCCAGGAGCACCACCGCTGCAATACCGACCCAGGCGAAGAACCTGAAACGAGACATCGATTACTCCAGTATCTCGACGCAGAGACGCCGAGCCGCAAAGAATACAAAACAGGAGACCAGGAGTTCAGGAGAATCTTCTTTTGAAAACATCTCCTGATCTTCTGATCTCTTGTTAAGCCATTTTCTCTGCGTCTCTGCGCCTCTGCGTCGGAACGAACTACAACGTCAACGGCTCGAGGAGCTCGTCGACCTTCCCCGTGCTGTCGGCAAACCGCTCGGTCGGCACGCCCACTCTTGTCGAGCAGCGTGACGTGCAGGTTGGTGAGCGGTGCCGGCTCGGCGTACTTGACGTGGCGCCCGCCCTTCATGCCCGCACCGCCACCCGCCACCAGAATCGGCAGGTTCGTGTGATCGTGCACGTCGGGATTGCCGAGCCCGCTGCCCAGCAGGTACAGCGAGTGGTCGAGCAGGGTGCCGTCGCCGTCGTTGGTGGCCTGCAGCTTCTCGAGCAGGTAGCCGAAGAGCGACACGTGGTACGCGTTGATCTTGGCCAGCTTCGCGAGCTTCTCCGGCGTAGTTCTGGTGATGCGACGTCGCGTGATGCGGCTCGGAGACGCCAATCTGCGGATAGGTCCGCGTGCTCACCTCGCGGGCCAGCTGGAACGTGACGACCCGCGTGATGTCGGCTTGCAGCGCGAGCACCTGCAGATCGAACATCAGCTTCGCGTGCTCTTCCCAATCCGCCGGCACGCCGACCGGACGCGTCAGCACGTCGGGCAGCGCGTCACCGTCGAGCTGCTCGGCTTTCTGAATGCGCCGTTCGACTTCGCGCACCGTGTCGAGATATTCATCCACGCGGCCCGATCGCCCGGCCCCAGTTTCCGGCCGCAGTCGCGCCATGTCTTCGGTCACCCAGTCGAGGATGCTGCCGTTCTTGCGCAGCTCGGCCTTGCGGTCGGCGGCCGATCCGCCGTCGCCGAACAGGCGTTCGAACACCACACGCGGGTTCGCCTCGGTCGGCAGCGGCGTCGTCTTGCCCGACCAGGCCAGCGTGTTCATGTATACGCAATTGAACCCGTTGTCGCAGTTGCCGACCACGTAGTTGAAGTCGGTCGCAAGCTCGAGCGACGGTAACTGCGGTGTCCTTGCCGAGCGTCTGCGCGGCAATCTGATCGACCGTGACGCCCATCTCGTAGTCCGAGCCCTCGGTCATCTTGGCCTTCACGCCGCTCAGGAAGGTGCAGTTGGCGGTTGCGTGGTTGCCCGACGAGTACGCGTTCTTCAGCTCGAGGTTGCTCAACACGGTCAGCTGATTCAGGAACGGCGTCAGCGGCGCCAGCGTCGGCGACAGCTCGGTCAAGGCGCCTTCGCTGCTTCGGCATCCATTCCGCGATGTTCGATCCCATCGGAATGTAGACGAACGCCGAGCCGCCGAATCGGCCTGGTCGCGGCCTTGAGGCCGCCGAAGGCGGGCACCATTGCGTCGAGCATGGGCAGCGCGAGCGTCGCGCCCATGCCGCGCAGAAACGTCCGTCGCGGCAACGCCATCTTGGTGACGATCATGAGCTGCTCCTTTGTTTAGTCGCGGGGCCTTCCCCGCTCGCCATTCGTCGCTCCGCTTGCGGGGCTTTGGCGTCCTGCGCCACGCTCCGCATCCGGAACGGCGTGCTGTTGACAATCCCGAGCACCACCGAAGAGAAACGATAATCGCTTCGTCCGCGCACCACGGGCGATCGCGCGTACCGACGGCTCGTCGTAGTACTCGAGGCCGCGGCCGAGCGCGAAGGTCATCAACTTCTCGGTCATCGTCGTCACGAACAGCTCCGGCCGGCTCAGCACCGCCTCGCGGAGCCCGATGGCTCCGTCGAACTTGCTGCCGTCGGGAAGTCCGCCAGAGGCGTCAACCGGCGTGCCCGCTTCGCTCGCGTCCGCCAGCGGCCGATCGCGTCGAAGTTCTCGATCGACAGGCCCACGGGATCCATCAGCTGGTGGCAGCTCGCGCAGGCCGGGTTCTTGCGGTGCTGGACCATCCGCTCGCGCATCGTCAGCGCCTTCGCACCCGGACTGTTCTCCGTGAGCGGCGGCACATTTGGCGGCGGCGGCGGCGACGGAGTGCCGAGCAGGTTCTCGAGAATCCACTTGCCGCGCAGCACGGGCGACGTGCGATTCGCGTACGACGTCACCGTCAGGATGCTGCCCTGACCGAGCAGCCCGCCGCGCACGTGATCCCTGCCCAGGTCGACCCGCCGGAAACGACTGCCGTAGACGTTCGGGATGCCGTAGTGCTTGGCGAGCCGCTCGTTGAGGAACGTGTAGTTCGCGCGCAGCAGATCGAGCACGCTGCGATCTTCGTTCAGCGATGCTCTCGAACAACAGCTCCGTCTCGCGCCGGAACGCCTGGCGCAGGTTGTCGTCGAAGTCGGGGAACAGACGATCGTCGGGCTTCTGCGCTGTCGAGGTTGCGCAGGTACAGCCACTGCGCGGCGAAGTTCGTCACCAGCGCATTGGCCGCGCGGATCGGCCAGCATCCGCCGCACCTGCTGCTCGAGCACCGCCGGTTCGTCGAGCCGTCCCGTTGACGGCGACGTCGAGCAGCTCGTCGTCCGGGATGCTGCTCCACAGGAAGAACGACAGCCGCGACGCCAGTTCGAGGTCGCTGATGCGATAGACCGCGTCAGGCTTGCCGCCGGAGCGGTGCAGCCGCGGAGGCGGGTTCGCGCTCGATGCGGAACAGAAACGCGGGGCTCGTGAGCATGGCGCGCAGCGCCATTTCGACGCCCTGCTCGAAGCCGCCGTCGGCCCGCCCCTGCTGGTAGAACCCGAGCAGCGTCTGCACATCGTCGTTCGTGGGCGGCCTGCGGTACGCGCGCCGCGCCAGCGTCGTCAGGATGCTTCGCGCGCACGACGTCTCGTTGCCGGAGGCCGATCCGCGCGTCGACGCCACCGGCCGGCACGACGAAGATGCGCTGACGGCTTGGCGTGTCGCCGATGCCCGTCTGGTTGAACGGTCCGGCGACAGACACGCTGTAGAGCGCGGGCTGTGTCCGCGGCGTGCGATCGCTGTTGAAGCTCGCCAGATACGGTTGACGCTCGGTTTCGATGAGCGCCGACGGCCGCTTCAGGAACGCCACCTGGATGACGTGAGGACCGCCGGTCACGCGCGTGCGGAAGTGGAGATGCGAATCGGCCGCCTGCTCCGGCGCGTACTGCGGAGCGACCGGATCGACCGGGCCGTTACGCGGCGCGGGGTCAGCGCGAAAACCTGCTGGCGGACGCCGTCGATGCTCACCTCCACCTGGTGCGGCTCGTTGAGCCCCTCGATCAGCTCGTTGCGATCGCGCGTCAGCCGCAGCTCGAACTGATACTCGCCGTCGGCGGGAAACGCGTAGTGGACGATCGCGCCGGCGCGCGTGCCGAACGGCTGACCGTCGAAGTGATCCTCCTGCGTGAGGTCCGCGGGAAGCACGACGGTCTCGGCGCCGGCCGAGCGCACCGGCGTTCCCACCGCAAGCCGGCTGATCTTCTGGGCGGCGGACAGGTACCGTTCGAGCAGCATCGGCGACAGTCCGCCGACGCTGATGTTGTCGAACCCGTGGCTCGAGTCATCGCTCGGAAGGAGCGTGTCGACGTCGACTTCCACGTTGAGCAGATCGCGGATCGCGTTCTGGTACTCGGTGCGGTTGAGACGCCGGAAGGTGTCGGTGCGCCCAGGATCGGGATTGGCCGCAGCCACCTTGTCGAGCGACGTTTCGAGATGCGGCAATCAGCGCGTCGTACGCGGCCTCTTCCGGCCGCGGTCTGCCGGGAGGCGGCATCGCGCGCGCGCGAAGCTTGCGTGTGACGAGCTCCCATCGCTCGGCATTCGTGCCGACATCGGCCACGTCAAGCGTGCTGAGGACGAGATTGCCCAGTTTGGTTTTTTCGTTGTGACAACCGTTGCAGTATTTGCCGAGAAGCGCGCGGTCGGCCGCGCTCGAATCGGCGGCGGGCGCGCTCAGCTGGCGTGGCGGCGCAGGCCGAGCCGACTCCGCTGATTGTTGCGGACGCGCCTGTAGATAGGCCGCTGCCGCAAACAGCAGGGTCGGAAGCCCGACAGCGTGAAGGAGCCGGCGCCGATTCATCTAACCTCCGGTCTTACACATGCGCTCAAAGGGTCTTCTGAGTTTACCAGTCTCAGGGAGGCTGAGTTGTCGCGATTTGTAGCCTCCCATCAACAAGTTAGGTGGTTTTTCCTGAGAAAAATCGAGGGGTGTTCCGAGAGTGCAGGGTCGCCCGCGCTGGAAGCGCGGGCGACCCTGGCCTGGAGCCGTCTAGAACGTAAACCGGACGCCCAGCTGGAACGCACGCGAGCCGCTCGCGCCGGTGATTCTCCCGAAGTTCACGTTGTTGATAGCCGTCTGAGGGTTGTTATAGTTCGGCCGGTTCAGCAGGTTGAAGACATCCGCGCGCAACTGCACCCGTCTTCCGGCCCCAATGCCGAAGCTCTTCGCGAAAGTGCTATTGACGATCAGGGCGCCCGGACCACGCGCCATATCGTGAATGTAGGTACCCGGTCTGAGCGTGGCGTTCGTCACCGTGCTGACGGGCACGCGGACAAAACCCGCCGTATTCAGATAGTTGCACCCCGTCGCCGAACAGGTGTCCTTCCAGTCACTGACAATCAGGTCCTCCCCTGGCACGACATCGGGTCGGCTGCGGCTGATGCCCGACGGCTGGGTTATGAGCAGCGCGTTCCCCGAGCGCGCCTGGACGATGCCCGAAATCTGCCAGCCACCGAGAATGGCATTCGTGACACCCTGACCGCCATTGATAGCTGGAAGCTCGTAGATGAACGCCCCGTTGAACCGGTGCCGGATGTCGTTGCTCGACGGCCCGCGGTCGTATTCGGGATTCCAGAAGTCCTGGTTGTTCTCGAACGCCGCGATGTAATACGCAGAAAGGTCGCCGCCCTGAGTGGCGGTGCTCTTGCCCAGCGTGTAGTTCACGTCCCACGAGTACCGATTGGAGAAGCGCTTTCTGACCGACGTCTGCAGGCCGTTGTAGTCCATCGTCTGGCTGCTGTCCACGTAGTAGCCGCCGGGCGCACCGAGCGACGGGTTTGGACGCGCGCCCGTCTGGCGGTCGAACGCCTGCGTGAACTGCCGCTGCAGCGGAAAGTCGCGGCCGTCAGTCCGTATATAGCTGACCTCGGCCGACATCGAGCGCCCAATCGCATGCTGCACGCTCAGCATCGACTGAATCGTGTACGGGTTTCTCATGTCGGGATCGAAGACCGAGAACACCGATCGCTGGCCATTGGCATCTGCCAGCGCGAACTTGCTCATGTCATCGGTGTACAGCGGCCACTTGACGCCTCTCGAGATGCTTTCGGTCCGGTTGTACACGATTCGGAACGGGATGTACGGGTTCGCGACGCTCTGACGCACGGTCGCAATCAGTTGAGGGCTATACAGGAAACCGATGCCGCCGCGGACGACGGTCGATTCATTGCCGTTGACCGTCCACGCAAAACCCGCTCTCGGGCCGAAGTTCATGCCATCCGGGTTATATGGCTCCAATGGATCCCGCAGCGGACCAAAGTCGAGCTTCGTCAGGTCAGTGGCCGCCTCGTAGTTGACGATCTCGACCGCCACCGGAGTGGTGGGGTAGACCTTGACGACGCCGTAATAGTCGTAGCGCAGGCCGAGGTTCAACACGAAGCTGGAACCGAGGCGCCAGTCGTCCTGAATGAAGGCGCTGTAGTTGTCCATGTGCGACTTGTGCGGCGGGGCGCCGTACGATGTGTTCTGCGACGTAAGGGTGTTCGTGAGCAGATCGGCATATGTCTGGTAGATGAATTTCGGAATTTCCGGATTCAGCCGTCCTCCGGTTTCGCGCAGGTAGCGGAACCCCGTCTTGATGAGGTGGCGCTGGTACCCGCGGCTGAACTTCTGCTCGACGCTGTAAGAGGTTCCCGCCATGTCCCAGATTTCAGCATCGGCGCTGGCGAACAGCCCCGTGATATCGAGCCGGCCGACACGCCGCCCGTACGGCAGAACCTCCGCCGGCGTGTTGGGACCGATCGTGCTCAGGAACCCATCGAGCCGGGCGAGGTAGGTCTTGTTCCAGCCCACGCGACTCTCAGACACCCACGCTCCCTTTGTCATCACGAACTGCGCAGCAATTCGATCCTGCTCGTTCGGGAATTCGCGATCGTTGGCGTTGTTGAGCACCGGCCTCGGCTCCAGCGTGAACGGGTGCAGCCGCGTGTAGGTGACCCCGAGATTCGCGCCGTTGAACAACGAGACGTCCGCCTTTGCCACAACGTGGTTCTCGTCGCGCTTGCGCAATCCGAGCCCGCGCCACATGCCGACCTGTGTGTTGGCAACGCCTGCAGACGAGACGATCTGCTCGGTCGGCAGGTTGAGGATGTCGAGCACGATCTTCGTTTCCTGATACGGGAGCGCCTGGAGAATCTCGTTGCGAACGGTCTGATATGGCACCGTGGTGTTCAGGTTCGTTTGCACTTCCTCCTTATAGCCTTCATAGGTCGTGAAGAAGAACACCTTGTTCTTCATCACCGGTCCGCCCAGCGTGCCGCCGTACTGTTTGAATGTGCCAACGGGCTGCGCCGCCGTGGAGAAGAAATTGCGCGCGTTCCATCCTTCATTCTGACCGCTGTAGAACGCCGAGCCGTGGAACACGTTGGTGCCCGAGCGGCTGATGACGTTGATCTGACCGCCGACCACGCCGCCGTACTCGGCGGGCAACACGCCCTTGACGATTTGAACTTCTGATATCGAGTCGAGGCTCATGACCGAGATCTGGTTCTGGCCGCCATATTGGGAAAGCGACCGCGCCTCGGGGTTCGAGTTCGCTTCGGTGCCGTCCACAGTGATGCCAGTCCCGCCGGCCGCGACACCGTTCATCTGCACCATGCCGTCGCCGCTCACGTTCACGCCGGCGGTGAGGCTCATCAGGTTGGTGAGGTTTCGCCGGTTGACCGGCAGTTCCGTCACGTCCTGCGCGCCGAGCGTGTCTGACTGGAGCGAAGCGGCCGTCTCGATTAACGGCGCTTCACCGGCGACGGTCACCGTCTCGGCAAGCGTGCCGACTTCGAGGGTGAACGACTGTCGCACCGTCTGGCCCGCGCCGAGCTGCATGCCCTGGTTCTGAAGCGTCTTGAATCCGGTCAGCTCGATCTTCACCGTGTAGGCGCCGGCCGGCAGCGCCGAGAAGACGAACTCGCCGTTCGAGTCGGTTACGCCTTCGCGCGTTACACCAGTACCTTCGTTCGTGGCCACGACCGTGGCGCCGGGGATGACGGCGTTCGACGTGTCGCGGACCAATCCAACCAGCGTTGCCGTGGTCACCTGCGCGTGTGCTGAAACCGAGAGCGCCAGGAGCAGCACCGCCGACAGAAGGACCTTTTGACTGTGTCGCATACCTACCTCATTCAGAAAAATTGCTGACGAGAAACTGCGCGACCGCAAACCTGCCGGCCAAGATGAAGAACTGATTAAGTTTGAAGTAGGGGTATAACACGCTGACTGGCGAGGGTCAACGCCCGTTTCATCTCGCGAACTCATATTTCACCATGCGCGCAGATCCGATTCTCACGATCCACAAATTTGGAAGCTGCAGTTCGGATCTTTGTATGACTTTTGTCTTGATTTGTCTCAACTTAGTTCAGACGACGCGATTGAGCAGTGACTCGCCGTCCCGCAGCCGTCGGCAATTTTCCGCAAACACACCGAGACTTCTGTCCAACGTCTCAGACGTGAGCCACGCGAGGTGGGGAGTCGCAGTCACGTTTGCTAGGCGAAACAGGGGATGCGACGGATCGACCGGCTCGGCATCGAACACATCGAGGCCGGCGCCGCGCAGACGGCCGCCGGCGAGCGCGCGATGGAGGGCATCGTAATCGACGAGCCCGCCGCGGGCGGTATTGATGAGAATCGCGTCGGGCTTCATCACGGCGAGCGTCGTCTCGTTGATGATTCGCGCCGTGTCGGGTGTCAGCGGCACATGCAGCGACACGACATCGGCCGATCGCAGGAGGTCCTGAAACGAGACGAACGTCGCGTGCGGCTCCGGACGTTCGTGGCGGCTGCTGTACACCACGCGGGCGCCGACACCGTGCAGCATCGGCGCGAGGCACTTCCCGACCGAGCCAAACCCGACGAGTCCCACGGTTCGTCCGCCAAGCTCACCCAGGTTGTCGAGCACACTGGAATCGAGCGCCCATCCCTTGCCCATCCGCGTCTCGGCATCGAGCTCGGGCAGGCGTCGCAGCGTCGCGAGCATCAGCAGCAGCGTGAGCTCGGCCACGGCGCGCGTATTGGCGCCCGGCATGTTGCACACCGCCACGCCGCGGCGCTTCGCCGCTTCGAGATCGATCGTGTCGACGCCCACGCCGAGCTTCTGAATCAGCTTCAGCCGGGGCGCCGATTCGACGTCAGGCGCGGTAATCCGCTCGAGCACGTGCAGCAGCACATCGGTGTCGGCCATCTCGCGCGCGAACGCGGCGCGGTCGGTCTCCGCCACGATGGCAATGCGCAGCCAGTCGTTTTCGAGAGCGGCGACTTTCCGGCGGAAGCCTGGTGTCGCGCGGTAATGCAGAACGGCTTTCATTCGTGCCAATTCTTTTACAGGAGACTTAGTCTCTTAATCTCTTGTGCAAACCCTGCGGCTCCCCGAATCGGGCTGAGCCGCCGAGCGCCTCTTCGATTCTCAGCACTTCGTTCCACTTGGCCGTGCGTTCGCCGCGCGCGAACGAGCCGACCTTCAGCTGGCCCACGCCCCACCCGATGGCCAGGTGCACGATCGTCACATCCTCGGTTTCTCCCGAACGCGCCGAGATGATGCTGTTCCAACCCGCCGCACGTGCGGCGGCCAATGCCTCGGCCGTTTCCGTGACCGTTCCGGCCTGATTCGGCTTCAACAGTACGGCGTTGCACGCCTTCGCCTGCGCCGCGACGGCAATCCGCGCGGCCGACGTCACGAGATAGTCATCGCCGATCACCTGGAGGCGTTCGCCGGCGCGGGCGGTAAACGCGCGCATGCCCTCGTCATCGTCTTCGGCGAGGGGATCCTCGATGGAGATGATGGGATAGGTACGGCACCACTGGAGAAGCATGTCCGCGAGTTCGTCGCCCGTCAGCTCGCGCTGTTCAGCGGCAAGCACGTAGCGGGATCCCTTGCGCAGTTGCGAGGCCGCGACATCGATGGCGATCGCCGCATCGGTACCGGGTACGAGCCCGGCGTGCTCGATGGCCGCGACCAGCGTATCGAGCGCATCGACGTTCGAGGAAAAATCGGGCCACCATCCGCCCTCGTCCGCCACGCCATGCAGCGCGCCGCGCGCCGCCATGATGCGCCCGGCGGCGGCATACACGTCGGCGGTCATGACCATGGCCCGATCGAACGAATCCGCCCCGATCGGCACGATCAGAAAATCCTGGATGTCGATCCGCCGTCCCGCGTGCGCCCCGCCACCGAAGATCTGAATCATCGGCATCGGAATCGTGGGCGTGCCGGCGGCAGCCAGATGACGCCAGAGGGGCTCCCCCGCCGCGGCCGCCCCGGCGTGCAATGCGGCCATCGACACGGCGACGGTGGCATTGCCGCCGAGACGCGCCTTCTGCGGCGTGCCGTCGAGCTCGACGAGGCGCCTGTCGATGGCCTGCTGATCGAGGGCTGGCATTCCGCGGAGCGCTTCAGCGATTTCGGTCGACACGTTGCGCACCGCGCGATCGACGCCGAGGCCGCCGAACGCGTCACCCCCGTCACGAAGATCGACGGCTTCGTTCCTGCCGGTCGACGCGCCCGCCGGCGCAATCGCCCTGCCGCGCGCGCCGTTGCTGAGCACCACTTCGGCTTCCACGGTCGGCCGCCCCCGCGAGTCCCACACGCGTCGCCCGACGACATGGGCGATGGTCAATGGTCGATTGGCAATCGGCGATGGCCCGGCGACGATGGACGATCGACGATCGCTCCATTCGTCTCGGACTTCAGCAACGTTCTTCGGCAAATCGTTGAGCATCGCGCGTGCCTTCCGCCGCACTTTCTCTTTCGACGCGTCATCCGTCAAGTACTCAACAGGCGATTTCCCATCGATCCGCGCGAGCAGCAACGCGGGCAGCAACGTGGCGGTGCGGCCATTCAGCGCCGCCGGCGGCTCCCAATCGACGCCCGCGAGGTAGGCACGCAAGAGCGCATCGAACGATTCCAGCAGCGGCGATGCGGCCGACGGCACCCAGACCGTTTTCAGCAGCAGGTGGTTGAGGCAGAACGCCAGATCGAAGGCCGGGTCGCCGAACCACGCGCACTCGGCGTCGAGAAAGACAGGACCACGCGGGCCGAGCAGGATGTTCTTCGGGCTGACATCGCCATGCGCAACGGTCAGCTTCGTCGTCGCGGTACGTTCGGCAAGCGACTCGAGCGTGGGCGCGAGATCCCGATGCACGCGTGCGGTAGCCAGCAGGTACGGCTCGAGGCGAAGCGCGTGAAATGCCGGACCGGTGTCGAAATCGATGGGCGATGCCGGCTGGCGCGCGAACCATGCGTGAATCGCGGCGAGTTGCCGGCCGACCTCGGCCGCGGTTTCGATGCTGACCTCGCCACGCGCGAGCCGCGCCTTCCACGGCTCGAACTCTGATGGCGGGAGAAATTCCATGGCGAAGACGCCGAGCGTGGCGTCGCTCGCGAGAATCTTCGGGACGGCGTCGGGATTCACGTGGGCCACGCGGCCGAGCCACGCGACTTCGGTCGCGTTTCGCCGGGGATCGGCGAACCACTCGGCCGCGACCCGCAGTCGCGGGAGTGCCCTCTTGAGGCAGAACGCGCGGCCCTGGCGCGTGCGGACGACCCAGATATCGGAGGAGACGCCGCCCGGAAGCCGCTCCACGTCCGGGGACTCGCCGGCCGCGACGAGTCCGGACCGCTCGAGGAACTCGATGATGGGCGGCTCGAGGCCGTTCACTGGTTGCGAGTCAACCGGCCCGCCGGACCGATCAGCCTGCACGCCGCGCTCGCGTCTTCCCATTTGTTGTCGGTGAGCTGGCGCACGTCCGATCCGTCGGCACGCATGGCGAAGATTTCACCGTAAGGCTGCGGCACGCCGTCGTACAGGGCCATCTCGTCCTTGAATCCATGCCGCCCGCTGCTGAACACAATCCAGTTGCCGTCGGAGCACCAGGAGGAGTGCGCGTCGTTGCCCCGTACGCTCGTCAGCCGGCGCCGATCGGTTCCATCCGGGCGAATCGTGTAGAGCTCGAAATCACCGTCGCGATCGCTCGTGTACATGATCAGATCGCTCGCCGGCGACCACTGTGGAAAGTTGTCGTAGTGCGCGCCGTCGGTCAGCGGCGTCATCGTGCGATCGGCCATCGTCATCGTGACGAGCTGCTTGCCGCGCTTGAAGACGAGCCGGCTGCCGTCGCGCGACCAGCTCGGGAACCCGTTGTTCACCTTGTCATCGACGATGAGCCTGAAGTCCGAGCCGTCGGGCTTGATCAACGCGATCTGCGCAGGCGGCATACCCGCCGCCCGGAAATACCGGCCGACAGACAACGCGATCTCGTCGCCCTTTGGTGAAAACACGGCAGAAAACGCGCTGAACCCTTCTCGATGGAACAGCGAGCGCTTGTCGGCGCCGCGATCGCTCATGATTTCCACGCTCGTGTCGCCGGGAGACGACGCGTCGAGCCCGGTCGCACCAGATTTCGTGCGCCCGTACTGGCTGTACATCAGCTTCGTGCCGTCCGGCGAGAACGAGGGAAATGGTTCGCTCATGAAGAGATCGAACTGCCGATCGGGGCCCGGCGTGGAAACGAGATGTTCGGTTGACCCAAGCTGCGTAATCCGCTCGAACACCACCGAGGCACCATCGGGCGACCAGGTGGCATGACGAACGGCACCTGGGATGACGGTCTCAACCCGCAGATCGGGATGCCAGATGCGTAGGCCGCTCGTCGCATCGCCGCCGCGCTTGATGTAGCTGATTCGTCCCTGCGACAGCCATTGCGGCGACAGCTTCGTTTCGTTCGACGCGGTGTAGAACTTCCGCTCGCCCGTCGTCACGTCGACCGAGACCACTTCGGTTCGCGAACCTGCGCTCTTCGCGAGATACGCGCCCAGCTCATCGGTTTCGTAGAACAGAATCCTCCGGCCATCGGCCGACCAGGCCGGGCTCCCGAAGACGCCATCCTTCCGGGTCAGCCTTCTGAGATCGCCGCCGCGCGCGCTGATGACGTAGACCCCTGTGGACTGGAGGTGCTCCCATCGCCCCGGCCAGTACCCCGGGTCCGCGTCACGGTCCGACGTGAAGGCGATCCATTGGCCGTCGGGCGACCAGCTCGGGCGGAAATTGCCCGACCGGCTCGCGGTGAGATTGGTTGTCTTCTTCGACGCGAGGTCCATCAACCAGATGTTGGCGGTCCCGCCGTCTCTCGTCGAGACGAACGCCAGCGTCTTCCCGTCTGGCGACAACGCCGCCTGGTCATCGAAGGCAGCATGTTCGGTCAATCGCTGCAGATCGCGGCCGTCTGGATGCACGCGATAGATCTCGGCTTGGCCGTCCCGCTCGCTGGTGAAGGTAATCCACTGCCCGTCGTGTGAGTATGTCGGCGAGTAATCGAGCGACGGTGACGACAGCACCGCCCGCTCCCGTTTCCCATCGGCGTCGGCGATGTGCAGTGTCATCACCGGCACCTGGTAGCGGTTGAAGAGCACCTGATAGCGCGGCTTGGTCTGAGCCCCAAGCCCCACGAGAAAAATCAGGATGAGTGCCGCGCGAACGATCACTGCCTGTCGCATCTGCGGTCTCCTTTGCCATCTGCCATCTGCCATCTGCCATTTGCCATCCGCCGTCACCACGTCTTCAACCGAATATTCCGGTACTCAATCTTCATCGGCGGCCCCACATGCACCTGCATCCCGATCAGCCCTTCCATCTTTCTGTTCGGCGCATCGTCATCGACCGTAATGCTCATCAGACGGCCGTTGAGCATATGCGTCAGGGTGTTGCCACGCACGATGAGGTGCGCGGCGTTCCAGTCGGCCGTCGACACGCTCGCCAGCTCGTCCGCGGTTCCGAAGGAATTCAGCACAATCGGTGGGCGGCCGCCGACCACGTGCGTCATCTGTCCGCGCACGGCGAGGAACAACCGGCCCTTCTCCTCGTAGTTGTTCCCGTCGTAGCGTTTGCGGCCATCGAGATCGAACTGGTAGCCGCGCATGGCGAACTTGTTCTCGGGCGTCACCGGGTCGGGCACGACGGCGCTCCGGTAGTTGATGCCGCTGTTGCCGCCTTCAGTAATCCGGTAGTCCATCTTCAGCTCGAAGTCGGCCGGCGTGCCGCCCCGCCAGATGATGAACGTATTGCTCTTGATCACGGTCGCGGGCACGATTTCGCCAACGAGCACGCCGCTCTCGACCCGCCAGTAGGTGGGATTGCCTTCCCAGCCGGCGACCGATTTGCCGTCGAAGATCGGCTGGAAGCCTGGCTCGTCGCCGGTGATCACTTCGGGACGATCGCTTTGTTTCGGCGCGTACGGCGTCGTCTGTGCGGACAACGTCACGACCGCGGCAAGAAGAACAATCAGCAATCTCATAAGCCAAAGCAGTAGAGCATGCCGTCGAACGTGCCGAGATACACGCGTCCGTTCGCGATCGACAGGCCGCTGAAGTGGTTGAACGAGGTGACCTGTGTGCCGCTCGAATAGAGCTCACGGCCCGTCTGCGCGTCGAGCGCGTAGAGCACGGCGTGCTTAGACAACGGAATCCGGCGTGGAGCGCTCGAGTTGAGTCCCCCTTCGGCGGTTGCCTGCGTCGCGTCCTCGCCGCTGCCGTAGGTGTACACGACGCCATTCGCGATGACAGGCGGCTCCGCGAGATCCATGTCGCGCGAGATCCACGCCGGCGTCAGCACGTACTTGCCGCCCTTCTCTTCGAGCTTCAAGGCGACGACCGCGCCGTGCGTGACCGTGCCGTTCGAGATGGGCGCCTTGAACTCTGAGTGCGGCGGACCCCAGATCGGCGTCAGGATCCAGCGCGTGCCCGGCGCGCCTGGCTCGCCGGAGCGGCTGCGCGAAGGCGGCTCTTCCCACGTCGCCATGCTGCCCCAGATGCCCGCGGCCGCGAAGTCGACCTCTTCGTTGCAGAGGAGCGGCGTCCGGTACATCGGCGTCTGATGATCGGCGCCGCCAATCGATTTCGGATCGAGCAGCCAGATGCGGCACTCCTTGCTCGACGTGACCATGAGCTCGCGCCCCTTGTAGGTGAAAATCGCGGGCGTCACGTTCATGTCGAGATCGCGCTTGCGCAGCCAGGCCCAGTTCGACGGGATGAAGTAGTCCTTCAGCTTGAGCTGACCGCCTTCGAGCCGTACGCCGATCAAGCCATTGCCGTAGACCTGATTCTCGGCGTCGTACGTGCCGTCGCCGGTCGGCGCAAACACGGTCCCGTCAGAGCTGATGGCCGCGCCGGTCCGACCCCAGAGCCCGCCGCTGCCGGGATTGAATGTCTTCACCTGCTCGACGTTCGCGAGATCCATCGCCCACACCTGGTTGGGATTCCCGGCGCAGCCTTGAGCGGTCGTCGTGTAGAGCACGTTGTTGACGAGATTCAGCGCGTAGGCCTTGCCATCGCGCCAGGTGTAGTGGATCGGAGGCGCGATCTCGCGTCCATCGGCCACGTTCAGCTGACGTAACGCACCGCTGCCGTCGAGCGCGTAAATCGTGCGGCGTCCGGACGCATCGGCGGGACCGATGACCGGCGTGGCCGTCTGACCGCCGGGACACAACGCGTCACCTATCCGCCGTGTGGACTTGGCGGGCGGATACTCGAAGTGTTTCTTCCACAGGATCTGCCCCGCCTGGACGTCGATCGCATAAATGTTGTCGGACGAGCCGGCAACAACGGCGATTTCCTTCGGACCGGCGGCGGTGTTGATCTCGCCGACGATGAGAACCGGCAACAGCGCATGCATCTCGCGCGGCTCGTTGTCGAGCTTCAGCTTCCAGACAATCCTGAGATCCTTGACGTTCGCCGTGGTGAGCGTCGTCTCGTTGCGCTGCCAGCCGGTGCGCTGCACGTCGCCGCCGTCGGTGAGCCAATTAGCTTTCGCGGGCGTCTGCGCATCAGCCCGGAACGTCAGGGCACAGAAAAGTACGAGCGAGGTAACGAGCGCGATTTTTCTCATGGATCATTCTCCGGCGCTGGCAGGGCTAAAGCCCTGCGCCACCGATACAACGCTAAAGCCCTGCGCTACCGTTCCTGTTCGGGCAGGGCTGAAGCCCTGCGCCACCGCTGCCTTTGCGACAACCGTTCCCGTGCTTCGGTGGCGCAGCCCTTCAGGGCTGCCTACCTAATGTTCGGTCGGAATCCCGAAGCAGTACACCGTGTTGTCCTGCGTGCTGAAATACACCTGGCCGTTCGCAACCGCCAATCCAGTGTCTGCATTGGCGGCCCCGGCCACGGTGTCGCGGCTCGTAAACAGCTCTTTTCCACTCGCAGCGTCCAGCACGGATAGCTTCGCGTTGCGTTTCCCGCCGGTCGAAAGCGCGAACACCAGCCCGTTCGCGATCACCGGTGCGGCAGGCGCGACCATGCCGCGCGCCGTCCAGCGCGGCACGAGGGCCAGACGGCCGTCGCGCTCCTCGAGCGTGAACGCGTTAATACCTCCAGACGCGGAGTCCGCGCCACCCGAAACGGGGACGTAAATCCATCGTGTGCGTGTTTCGGGATCTTCCCAGCCTGCAAAAGCCGCCCGGACAGCCCCCTCAACCCGCGCACGGGCAAACGGCGTCGAATGGTCCGGCCCTCCCAATGCAACGCTGTCGAGCAGGTAGACCTCGCTGCCCGCACCGGCCACGACGATGTCCTTGCCGTTGTGCTGAAAGACCAGGGGCGTCATCCCTGTCGATACGGGAGCGGGGATCGAAAAGTGATCCTTTTCCTTCAACGTCTTCGCGGTGAGCGCGGTGACTCTGTCGCCAGCATGCACGTAGACGGTGCCGTCGTTCCCGATCACGGGGCCCGCCGATCCGTGAATGGGACTCGCGGATGTGAACGTCACGACCGCCTTGCTGTCGGCTGCCAGATCGAGGGCGTAAACGGCGTCCTCTCCACATCCGGGACGGTTGGTCGCGTAAAGCGTGTAGTCGAACAGATTCACGCTACGTACATTCGCAGAGGCCGGCACGAACGGAATCGGCTGTCCGACCAGTGCGCCGTTGGACTGCGACAGCGGATATGCGCGCCCGTCGCTGCCAACCGCCACAACAAGCCCATTGCGTCCGAAACCACCGGCCAGTCCCATCACGACCGGGTCCTTCGAGGCGACAGGCGGGGCGAATCCCGGCGGCGGCACGCCGGGACGCCGGATACCGGCAGGCGCGCCAAATCCACTCGCCGCGCTGCCGTTCATGACGATGCCCATCAGCCCGCCCGGACACGTATCGGGATTTCCAGCCAGGGCAGCCTGGGGTTGAACCGGCAGCTTCGATGTCCACAGCACACGATTCAGCGCGGCGTCGATGGAATACACCACGTCGGAGCTGCCCCCGAGAAGGAGCATTTCCTTGAAGCCGCGGTACGAGATCAGGTTGCCCAGCACGAGCGGAGGCGTCAGCGCGTTCGTGCCGCGATTCCGGTTGTCGAGCTTCCGCGTGTAGAGCAACTGGATCGCCGCCGTCGTATTCCTCGCCAGTATCGCCTCGGGCCTTGCCCAGCCCTCGCGCTGCGGGCCTCCGTTGACACCCGGCCAGTTGTTGTAGGCCGTCAATGCCGCGACAGGCACGCGGCCCGCACTCGGCGCGACGCGCGATCCGAAAACCATCGCGTCGTTTCGGGCGGCCAGCTTCGCGGCGTCGACACCGGGCACGCGCGCGACGGCAGCGGCATCTTCGAACGTGCCGCGTTCGCGGCGGGCCTGCACGATCGCGGCCGCCTCGGCCGGCGTCAGCCCCAGTACCCGCGCGAGGTCTTCGGCGCTCGCAAGGTTCACGTTGACGCGGCCGTACTCGCGCGTCAGGTACTCGACCACGCCCATCAGCTCGGCATCGGTGCCTTCCGCGCCGCGCGCGACCATGCCGTTGACCGTTTGCAGCCACTGCTCACGCGTGCGGCGCGACGACGTTGAGCGCTCGGGCTCGTGGCACGTCCCGCACAGTCGCTCGAAGTTGGCTTTGGATGCATCGGCGGCGGGCTGTTGCGCGAGAACCGGGGGGGCCGCCGCGGCGAAGCAGGCAAGGACGGCGAAAATGGCGCGCGCTGACTGCATGAAAACTCCCCGAACTTGAACAGGAGATTAGGAGACTAATCTCCTGTAAACGTCTGTGAATACGTGTCGAAGCGTATCACGCCGGCCAGTCGAGCGATTCGGGAATTGACCGCGTCCGGCGCACGACGGCGTAGTACCTCGACACTCATCGTCTGGCCGGCCGCGATCTGGCAATAGCACGGCGCGCCGAAGAGCCGGCCGCGTTCGACCATCTCCTCGCGCGTCTCGGGAAACGGCGACACGCCGAACTCCATGCCGCGCGTCACGGTCGTGCCGTGCCAGGGCGGCTGCGTACGGCTGCGATTTTCTTCCCAGATGCCCAGCCATGGAAAATCGCCCGGCTTCCACACATATCCAAACGCCAGCTCGAACGCGGGCGCAAAAGCCACGAAATACGCCGCACGCTGGTGCTGATCCATCAGGTGGGTGGTAAACGCGCTCGATCGTTCCGCCGCGCGAAAGACGCGAAGATCGATCGGCTGGCCGTTGTCCATCGGCCCATGCGGCCAGTCGAAGTCGGCCGCCGGCCGAAGATAGTCGTGCGCCCCGAACGTCGACTCGAATACGCGGGATCGCGTCGCCGAGGCGCGAAACTCCGTCGTGCCTGGTTCGAGAAACGGCGGTCCGAGCGTCACGTGCTGCGTCCAGCCGATCGATCGATCCGAGCCAGAGACGTTCTCGACCCGTTCGCGAATCGCCACCACGCGATCAAGAATCTCGAGACGCCGCTCGAACCGCAGGCCCGCGATGGGGAAATGCGCGCGTGCCACGAGCGACTGGCCGTTCACCTCGAGATCGTACCGAGCGACCGAGCTTTCGCCGTGGGCTGTAAGACCTGCCCGGGCATCCGCTTCTGATGGCGGGCCGAACAGATCGAGACACAGGTTGTGCCCCATGATGCCCGCCAGCAGCGTCGCATCGATGCCATCACCATACGTAGCCGCGTGCGCGCCACCGTATTCGGACGGCTCGATCGAGGCCCAGGGCGGCGTCCACAGCGGGTTCACTCCCGCGGCCTTGTCGAAAATCTCTGCTATGTGGCCGCCCTCCTCGAGCACGGTCACCCGGAGGTCGCGACCCTCGATGGTGACGGCGCGGCGGCCGCGATATCGTCTCGCGCTCAACAGTTCTCCTTGCAGATATGTCGCCGGCAGTGATACATCAATCTTTCCCGAGATCGGAAACGGTTCCGGGATCCGTTTTCGAGAGGACCACACATGGCGACCAAAACAACTTCATCACGGTCCGGCACCCAGGACGCAATCGATGCGGGCGCCGGCATTTTACGACTCGAGCCCTGCTGGGTGCCACGCACGTTCATGGTGCCTGGCCGGCGGCTGCGGCTGCACCCCGACGATCTCTATGCGCTGGGCGCGCATCGCGGCGGCATCAACGAGCGATGGTTTTCCTCCACGACGCACGCCTCGAACGGACCCGGAACGCCCGACGACGAGGGGCTCAGCTATGTGAGGTCGGGCGGGTCTCGCGTGCTGTTCAAGTCGCTCATCGACGAAGCGGGCGATTTGCTGCTGGGCTCGGCCACCATGCAGCGCGAGGGCGGGTGGAATCTGCTCTGCAAGTTCTTCGATAACATGGGCGCGATTCCCCACCACCTGCATCAGAACGACGCGCTGGCCAGGCTCGTCGGCCAGAAGGGCAAGCCGGAGGCGTATTACTTTCCTCCTCAGTACAACCAGATCGAGAACGACTTTCCGTTCACGTTCATGGGGCTCGAGCCCGGCACGACGAAGGCCGACGTGCGGCGCTGCCTCGAAAACTGGAACAAAGGCGATAACGGCCTTCTGTACTTGTCCCGCGCCTACAAGCTGCAGCCCGGCACGGGCTGGCAGATCAACCCCGGCATCCTGCACGCGCCCGGGTCGCTCGTCACCTACGAGCCGCAGGTCAACAGCGACGTCTTCGCGATGTTCCAGTCGATGGTGGACGGCCGCGTCGTCGACTGGAGCCTGCTGACCAAGGACGTGCGCCCCGAGTATCACCACGACCTCGACTATCTCGTGGGCATGCTCGACTGGGACGCCAACGTGAATCCCGAGTTCGGCCGGACGAACCGCGTGTTTCCCCAAGCAGTCACCGAGGGGGCCGACACCGCCGCCCAGGGATATCTCGAGCAATGGGTGTCCTATGGCACCGGATGGTACTCGGCCAAAGAGCTCACGATCCTTCCGCGCCGCACGGCGACGATCAAGGACGCGGCCGCTTACGGCCTCATCGTGACGCAAGGGAACGGCACGATTGGCACGCACCACGTCTCGACGCCGGCGATGATCCGGTTCGGCGAAATGACAGAGGACGAATTGTTCGTCACGGCCGACGTCGCCGCCCACGGCGTGCGCATCGAAAATCTCAGCGACTCCGATCCGCTGGTCATCCTGAAACACTTCGGCCCGGGCAATCCCGACGCCGAACCTTTGCGACGGCAATGATATGACTGCGACATCCACGCATACGAAACCGGCGCTTCACAACGCGATGTGGCCGGGACTGGTCGGCAAGGGCCCCGACTCGGAACCACCGATCGATCTCGACACGATGCTCGATCTGACGGCCGCCGCGAGCGTGAACGGCGTGCGCTTCGACGGCGTCGATCTCTTCCTGTTCGATCCGCACGTTGACATCGACTCGAGCCGCAGCGATCTCGAGCGGCTAGCCGAGCGCATCCGGCGCCGCGGCTTCGTCGTCGGGTCGCTCGTCGCGCCGGTCTGGCCGCCGACCGGCGGCGGCTCGGCGATGGGTACCGACGAGGATCGCAAGCGTTTCCTCACACAGGTGAGAAAGGCATGCGCGATTGGCAAGACGTTGCGCGAGATCGGCATCCGGAAGTACGGGGTCGTGCGCATCGACTCGGCAGTAGGCCCTGGAGACTGGGCAAGCGATCCGAAAGGCAACACGCGGCGCATCGCGGAAACCTTCAGAGAAGCCTGCACGATTGCCGAAGACCACGGCGAGCGGCTCGCCGCCGAGGGCGAAATCTGCTGGGGCGGCATGCACAGCTGGAAGCGCATGGTCGAGCTGCTGGAAACGGTGGATCGCCCGCGCACGCTCGGATTCCAGGCCGACATGGCGCACACGCTGCTCTTTACGATGGGCTGCAACGCGCCAGAGGATCGCATCCTGCCGAAGGATTTCGACTGGTCGGACGAGCCGACGCTCGACAAGGCCATCTCGACGATGACGAGCGCACTTCGTCCGTGGACGATCGACTTCCACGTCGCGCAGAACGACGCCACGGTGAAGGGCTCGGGCTCTCACGACAAGACCGGACGGCACTGCCTGCCCAACGATCCCAACGGGAAGATGAACGTCGTGCACGTCGCCGGGGCGTGGCTGCGCGATGAGGACGGCAAACCGACGCGCGCTTTCGAGCACATCTGCTGGGACGGCTGCATGTTCCCGAATGCCACGATGATGGACCCGCACACATGGCGCGATGTGCTGTCGACGATGATCGACGTCCGCAACGCGCACGGCACCGATTAAATAGCTCCGGGAGCTATTTCATTTTTATGTCCAACAAGCAGCTGAACATCGGACTGGTCGGGTACGGCTTCATGGGGCGGGCGCATTCCAATGCGTTTCTGCAGGCACCGCGGTTCTTCACTCTGCCCTACACGCCGGTGTTGAAGGCAATGTGCGCGCGCAATCCCGATCGCGCCAAGGCGTTTGCGGCCAACTGGGGGTACCAGTCGGTAGAACACGACTGGCGCGCTCTGGTGGAACGGCCCGACATCGACCTCATCGACATCGCGAGCCCGAACGACACCCACGCCGAGATCGCCACCGCTGCCGCGCGGGCGGGCAAGATGGTGCTCTGCGAAAAGCCGCTCGGCCGGAACGGCGCCGAAGCGAAGCAGATGGTCGACGCGGTCGAGTCAGCCGGCGTGCCGAACATGGTCTGGTACAACTACCGGCGCGTGCCGGCCGTCACGCTGATCAAATCGATGATCGACAGCGGCCGCCTTGGCCGCATCTTTCACTACCGCGCAAAATTTCTGCAGGACTGGACCATCTCGACGGACCTGCCCCAGGGCGGCGAAGGATTGTGGCGGCTCGACGTCGCGGTTGCGGGCAGTGGCGTCACCGGCGATCTGCTCGCGCACTGCATCGACACGGCCATGTGGCTCAACGGACCCATCGCCGAGGTGACGGCGATGACCGAGACGTTCATCAAAGAGCGCAAGCACAACCTGAGTGGACGCGTGGAACCGGTCGGCATCGACGACGCCAGCGCGTTCCTGTGCCGGTTTACCAATGGCTCGCTGGCCACGTTCGAAGCGACACGCTACGCGCGCGGCCACAAGGCGCTCTACACGCTCGAGATCAACGGCGAGCACGGATCGGCGTTCTGGGATCTGCACGATCTGCATCGGCTGCAGTTTTTCGACCACAAGGACGAAAGCGCGCTGCGGGGCTGGAAGAGCATCCACATCACCGACAGCGACCATCCCTACATGAAACGATGGTGGGTCCCTGGACTGCAGATCGGCTACGAGCACACATTCACGCACCAGTTCGCCGATTTTCTCGAAGCACTTGGCGGCGGGCGTGCCGCAGAGCCCACGTTCCGCGACGGGCTTGCGACCGATCTCGTCACCGACGCGGTGCTGCAATCGGCCAGAACCAGGAAGTGGGAGCCGGTTCCGTCGTAACGGCGTGTACCCTATCCTTATATATATGCGGTCGGCGGTCGCGGCACTCTTTCTGGTTCTCGTCGCCTCATTCTCCTGGACAACCTTTGCGCAGGATCCGCCGCCGATCTGGTCGGGGGTGTATACAGCCGCGCAGGCCGAACGCGGTCATGCGGTGATGCAGCAGCACTGCGGCGAGTGCCACGGCGAAGATTTCGGCGGCGGCGAGGCACCGGCGCTGACGGGCACGACGTTCATGATCAAGTGGGAGACGCACCCCGTCGAGCGGCTGTTCGAGAAGATCCGCGACACGATGCCGAGCCGCGGCAGCACCGCCGTGAGCGAGAAGGAAAAGCTCGATGCGGTCGCCTACATCCTGCAGCAGAACGGATTTCCCGCGGGCAACACCGAACTGACCGACACCGCGCCGGGCTTCGCGTCGATCCGGCTCGTTCCGAAAGGAGGGGCCACGGCGCCCCGCTCGGGCGCGCTCGTGCAGACGATCGGCTGCCTGCAGCAAAGCGGCACGAACGGCTGGATGCTGAGCGAAAGCACCGATCCGCAGGTGACGACGCTCGACCCCGTTTCAGATACGGACAAGAAAGCGCTGGCCGCCGGCGCGCCCGGCACGCAGGCGATCGAGCTCATCAGCGTGTTTCCAAGCCCCGCGGCGTTCCGTCAGCACAAAGTGATGGTGAAGGGGCTCTTTATCAAGACCGCAACGGCGACGCGCATCAACGTGACGGTGCTCGAATCGCTCGCCCCGAGTTGCAGGTAGCGCCGGGTCTGAAAGACCCGGCCTACGTGCGCGGTACGTAGGGCGGGTCCTGCTTTATGGACCCGCCTGGAGCGCGTGCATCTCCATACACGCCAGCAATCCCATACCGCCACCGCGATCGTCGAAGCCGCTGATCGCGGGCCGATCGAGATAGAGGCGCAGCGTCGCCTGCGAGCCGGTGCCGGTGCAGATGTCCACGATGCCGCCGTCCTCGGTGATGTGCGCGGCGAGCGCGCGCCACGCGCGATCGACGACCGAACGATACGTCCTGGCATCGAGCCAGCCCAGGCGAATACCACGCGCCATGGCCGTCAGCGTCATCGCCGTCACCGATTGTTCCCGGTAGGCGCCGGGCTCATCGACGACCTGCCGCCACATTCCGTCGGGCGCCTGCATCGGCAACATGCCGCGCATCTGGCGTCTGTAGATCTCGACGAGCGGCGTCCGTGATGGATGGCCGGCGGGCATGTGCGTGAGCGCCTCGGTGAGTCCCAGCGCGGCAAATCCATTGCCCCGCCCCCACGAAACCCGGCCGTCCGTGAAGTGCACGAAGATGCCGTCTTCGCGCTGGAGGCGGCCGGCGTACGCGATGAGCATCTTCGCGAGGTGATCGTGATCGCCCGCGCGTCCGGGCATGTTGCCGCTCCGCGAAAGGATCGCCGACATCATGAACATGTCGTCGGTCCACCCCTGGCCGTACTGCGCGAATCCGTTCGGCCCCACTTGCAGGGCCGCGTCAGCGCCCTGAATCGCGAGCGCCCGCGCGGCTTCCTCTCCCGATTGGGCGAGCTCTGCATAGATCAACGTGCCGGCGGCGGCCGTCAGCGCCGGCCGTTCGCCGAAAAGCGGCCGTTCGCCCGACAGCCACGGCCGCGTTTCGCTCAGCACCTTCTTCTTCAGGGCATCGTCTTTGGTGACGCCCGCCAGGCGCAACGTGCTGAGCCAGGCCACCGACGGGATGTAACTGACGAGCGGCATCTGCGGATAGCGATTCGCCAGCACGCGTGCGACGGCCAGCGGAGTCCGGGCGACCCTCGCCGCGAGCGTCGGGCGAATCTCCGACCGTCCGGCGATCGTCGTGTCGGTCAACACCTGTTGCACGAGCGTCGGGCCATCCGTCTCGCGCACGCTGCCAAACACGACAGGCAGCGTCCCGATTTCCGTTCCGCCGGCCATCGCGGCGGCCAGGGAACCGCCGGGTGGCGTGCCGCGCGAGAGCACGTCACCGCCCCTGACCTGGAGCAGCAAATCGGGCGCCTGGTAGGTCACCCACCGCCAGGCATACCGGCTTTCCGGCTGCTCCGGATGATCGAAGAAGCCCTTTAGCGGAGGAAACTCGAGCCGCTGCACCGGCGTCGCATCGTTCTGGTAGGCGTAGAGCAGCGCGCTGATGGCCCACCGATCGCGCAGTCTCTGCGGCGCACGCGTCTTGAACCATCGAATCGCGTCGATCGTCGCGCGCGCCGACCGTTCATCGTCCGCGACGATGACGAGGCGCGACTGCTTCGATGCGGCGAACGGCGCGCCGTTCTCGATCGTCAACAGGCGGCTGTTGGTACGGGTGACGCCAGCGGCGCTGACGCGTGCCGGCTCGCCGGCCAATCCCGCGACCAGATCCATCTCACTCGGCTGCTGGCTCATGGTTGATCTCGGAATCGCCCGGCTAAAGCCGGGCCCTACGTACTGTTCGGAATCGCCCGGCTAAAGCCGGGCCCTACGTACTGTTCGGAATCGCCCGGCTGAAGCCGGGCCCTACCGGGCGGGCTGTTCGTTTCTATAGATCATCCCGCCCTTCATCACGAACTGAACATTCTGCAAAGCCCTGATGTCGGTCAGCGGATTTCCGCTCACCGCGATCACGTCCGCGAGCTTGCCCGGCGTGACCGTGCCCACGCGGTCCTGCCAGCCCATGATTTCCGCGTTCAGCGACGTCGCCGACACGATCGCCCGCATAGCGGGCTCGCCGAGCTCCGCTCGATACGCGATCTCGCGCGCGATGAGGCCGTGTGGCATCACGGGCGCATCGGTGGCCAGGCCGATTGGAAGCCCGGCGGCGAGCGCGCGCTTGAAACCCGCAACCGCCACTTCGTTGACCGTGCGTCCTCGCGCCTTCTCTGAATCGGGCACCTGGGCTGATTGCTGCAGGTACGCATACAACGCCAGCGTGGGCACGTAGAACGTCGATCGGTTGGATGACTGCAGCATGGCCACGGCTTCGGCGTCGAGATACGAGCCGTGATCCACGGTCTTCACGCCCGCGCGAATGGCCGCCTTGATGCCCTCGGCGCCATGTGCGTGGGCGGCCACCTGCCGTCCCCATCGCGCCGCTTCGGTCACCGCCGCCTTGATCTCGGCGTCGGAATACTGCTGCGCGCCCGGGGAAATGCCCTTCGACAACACGGCTCCGGTCGCCAGAATCTTGATGAAGTCGGCGCCGAACTTGAGATTGGTCCGCACGGCCTTCGCG
The DNA here is from genome assembly GCA_963746535.1 of Vicinamibacterales bacterium. GTDB lineage: Bacteria > Acidobacteriota > Vicinamibacteria > Vicinamibacterales > JAMQPK01 > JAMQPK01. Next base: position 139,271 of record CAVVBP010000001.1, read on the forward strand.
ACCTCGTCGGGACCGTCGGCCAGATTCCGGACGATGGGCACGTCGACGTACATCGAAAACTGACGCGCGTCGCCGGCGCCGCCGGTTGACGACACGTAGTTGCCCGCCACGAACATCCGCGGGCCCGGCACGGCTCCCGCTTCGATCGCGTCGCGCAGCTCGACGTCCACGTACGGCCAGTTCGGCCCCATGTCGCGGCACGTCGTCACTCCCGCCATCAGCGTCACGCGCGCGTTGCGCGCGCCCCACAACGCCGCCTCTGGCGGCGTCGTGGTCGTCAGCGCCGTTTCCCAGTGAACGCCTTCGCGGCTCGTGAGATGTGTGTGGAGATCGATCAGGCCGGGCAGGAGCGTTGCGGCGCCAAGATCGATGACGGTCGCGCCCGCTGGCACAGCGAGCGACCTCGAGACCTCTTCGATCCGGTCGCCGGAGATGCGCACCATCGCGGGCTCGAGCGGCGTGCCGCCGCGTCCATCGATCAGACGCGCGGCCTTCACGACGACCGTCTGGGCATCGGCCGCCACGCCGAACGTCATCACCAGTACGCACGCAAGAAGCGGCATCGTCGGCCGACAGATTCGCCTCATGGGATCGCGGCTGAGTCTAGCATGCGCCTGTTGGGGTATCATCGGGTCGTACCATCCATGTACATCCGCAGAGTCTGTGCCCTCAGCGTTTTGACGAGCATCCTGCTCGTAACGGCCCCAGCCGCCCAGCAGGCCCCGGCGCCATCGGTCACCTTCCAGGTCGAGGTGAACTACGTCGACATCGACGCCCTGGTAATCGACGAGCGCGGGAATTTCGTCCCGGGGCTGAGCAAGGAAGACTTCGCGCTGTTCGAAGACGGCAAGCCCCAGGAGATCAGCACGTTCTCCCTCGTGGACATCCCGCTGCCGGCGGCAAGCGCGCGACCGGCCGCCGCCACTCCGGTCGTCCCGGATGTCCGCTCCAATGCGCAACCGATCAGCGGCCGGCTGTATGTGATCGTGCTCGACGACCTGAACGTCAGCTCGATGCGCACGAAAGTCGTCATCAACGCCGCGCGACAGTTCATCGAGCGCAACTTTGCCGCCGACGACATCGCCGCCATCGTGTACACGAGCGGGCGCACGGACGGCGCACAGGAATTCACCTCGGACCGCGCGTTGCTGCTCGCCGCGATCGACCGCTTCGTGGGGCGTAAACTGCGATCGACCGTGATCGAGAAAGCCGAGCAGTATTTCACGCAGACCCTCAAAGAGCTGGAGATCAACGCGCCGGACACGACCGATCCGGACTATATCCAGAGCGAGCCCAAGTCGGGTACCGTCCGTGGACCGAACGGCTACTCCGACATCACGACCGATCCCGACGACTTCGAACGCGGCCATCGTGCGCAGCAGGTGCTGAGGGTGCTGCAGCGCCTCGCCGACGTGATGGGCGGTATCCGCGGCCGCCGGAAGGCGATCCTGATGTTCAGCGAAGGCATCGACTATCCGATCTACGACATCTTCGGATCGCAGGCCGCCACCGACGTCATCATCTCAACGCGCAACGCCATCGCCGCCGCCGCGCGCGGGAACGTGAGCTTCTTTGCCGTCGATCCGCGCGGTCTAACCGGACTGACGAGCGAAGCGATCGAGCTCAACTACAGCACCACCGATCCGAGTCTCGGCTTCGACGCCAAGGGCCTGCTGGCCGACATGTACCTCACCCAGGACAGCCTGCGCACGCTCGCGGAAGAAACCGGCGGGTACGCGGCGGTCAACTGGAACAACCTCGACAACGCGCTGAACCGCATCGTGCAGGCCAACAGCACCTACTACGTGCTGGGCTACTATCCGGCCGTCGTGACGAAAGACGGGCGCTTTCATAAGATCGAAGTGCGCGTGAAGCGGCCCGGGCTGCGTGTATCGGCCCGGAAAGGCTATGTGTCGCCGCGCGCGTTGTCCGCCTCGGAACGCGCCGAGCAGGATCGGCTGCGCGAACGCGCTCGCGGGCGATCGGGCACGGCGCAGACGTCGGACGAGCTGCGACAGGTTCTGAACCAGCCGCTTCAGCGAAACGGGCTGACGCTGGCCGTGCAGGCCGCACCGTTCAAAGGCGCACCGCGACAAGCCTCGGTCGCCATCGCGCTCGAGCTCGATGCCAGCCGGCTGTCGTTCGCGGAGCAGCCGAACAAGACCTTTGCCGATGGCATCGAAGTGTCGATGTTCGCGCTCGACGAGCGTGGCAAGCCGCATGGCGGAAATTTCTATCAATTCAACCTGGCCCTGAGGCCGGACACCTACCAGCGTGTCCGCGATTCGATCGTGCGGATGAACCCGCGGATTGTGCTCCCGCCCGGACGGTATCAGCTGAGGGTCGGCGTGCGCGAAAGCGGCGCGGGGGAAATGGGGACGGTCTTTTACGACCTGCAGGTGCCCGATTACTCGGCGAACGGGCTCGCCATCAGCGGGCTGCTCCTGACCTCGGACACCGCCCGGGCCCAGTTCACGCCCCAGCCCGACGACCAGCTGCCCCCGGATTCGCTGCCGGCACCGGCCACGAGCCGGCGCGCGTTCGCGCGCGGCGACGTGGTCAGCCTGTTCGCAGAAATCTACGACAACGTGTCATCCCGCACGGCCCAGCGCATCGAGGTCATCACGACGCTGGTCGGCGAAGACGGCGTGGTGGCTTTCTCGTCGCGCGAAACACTCGGTGGCACGACCGCAGCCGGCGACGCGACAAACGCGCGCATCCCGGTGACGCGGCAGATTCCGCTCAAGGAGCTGCACGCGGGGCGTTACGCGCTTCGGCTCGAAGCGCGCGCGCTCGGCGGCGCCGCGAAGCCGGCGGTACGAGAGACAACGGTAATGGTGGTTCCCTGAATTGGAAGATTGGTAGATGGGTAGATTGGTAGATTACGGATTACGGATTACGGATTCCCAATCCAACAATCAATCTGCCAATCTTCCAATCTGCCAATCCACCAATTCATGCTTCACCCAAGTTCCAGTCGACCCTACTCAACTCCAACCCGGCCGGCGGATGCCGCTCGAGGACTTCCCGAACAGCCAGCGCATAGGGAGCCGCATAGAGATCCCGCCCGGCCGTCTCGCCCTCCAGCGATCGAAGGATGGTGAGCGCGCGCTCCTGATGGGTGCGATCGCCCGTGAGCACGGCGAGCCGGTCGAATGCACACGCCGCGTGGCAGTTGAGCTCGAACGGCAGCAGCGGATCGTCCGCATCGGCACGATCGCGGAACCGGCCGGCCCGCTCGTCCCACATCGTGCGGACCGCAAACTGCAGCACCTCGGCCGCGAGCATCGAGTACGGAAGCTGGCCGGTTGCGGCGTGCGCCCAAATCAAGGCGAGGCCGGCGTGAATCTGATCGCCCAGCAGCCCCCGTAACGCCCCCGTGCTGCCCGCAGCCGCGACGTGTCCAACGCCGTCGCCCGGCTTGTAGGTGGGAACGACCACCGATTCGAACGCTCCGAGCGCGAGGTCTTTCAGCCACACGTCATCGAATAATGCGGCGGCGCGGATCAGCGCGCCTACCACCAGCGCGTTCCTGTCGACGTACATCGCCTTGTCGATCGTCCGGGCAGACACGGCATTGAAAAATCCGTTGCGCTCGTCGTCGGCCATCGTGCTTCTGATCCACCGGACGAGGGTGGCCGCATGCTCTCCGTATCGCGGCTCGCGAAGCCGCAGCGCCGGCGTCGACCAGCACGTGCAGCAGCGCGGCATTGTCTTCGAGCGTCTTCTCGCTGGCCGGCCAGTTCCAGTCGGCGGAATCCGCGTAGCGGCAGAAGCCGCCGCCCGACGTGTCCCACAGGAGTTGCAGACGATCGAGCGTCACCCGGGCGATCTCGTTCATTTCCGCGTCGCCGTCGGCGGCCAGCGACACGGCAAACAGCAGGGCGTAGGGATGCGGCAGCTTCGCGAACGACCCGAAGCCGCCGTGCACGCGATCGAAGCGTTCGATGAGGACCGACCGGAATCGCCCGATCGAGTCGCGGACCGGCTGCAGATTGTCGCGACCCTCGGCGTCGTGACGGTCCGGCTGAAGGCGGTCACGGCGGACCCTGGACGCGCGCGAGGCCAGCTCGTCGGCGCGATCGCGGTACGCGTCGGCCACCTGTCGAAGCATCGCCAGCAGGGCTGGTGTATCGAAATAGGTCCCGCCGCACAACACGTCTCCCGCACCGGTGAGGAACACCGTCGAAGGCCAGCCGCCGAGGTTGTAGCGTTCGTTGAGATCCGGACGCCGATCGGCGTCCACGCGGACGGCGACGAAGCGCTCGTTGACGATCGACGCCACGTCGGGATGCACGTAGGTAGTGCCGTCCATCGCCGCGCACTCGTCAGACCAGCTCGTCACGAGCGACAACAGCACGGGTTTGTGCTGTTCGGACGCCTGTGTGAACGCGAGGGGCGACCAGTCCTGCCACGCGATGGGGGAAGGCATATGCGGCGCTTCGGCGCCAGCCAAATTATAATGAGCGGGTGCTCGCGTTGCGGTACGTGTACGTGCTCGCGCTTTCAACCTGGTTCGGCGGCATCATCACGGTCGGAGCGATCGTCTCGCCTGTGTCGGACGACACGCTGAGGCGTTTTCTTCTCACGTCGTACATCTCGGCGGCGCTCGGTACTGACGACGCTGCTGGGAATGGCGCTGCTCGGCCCTCGTCCGTCCGGGTTTTTCGCACGGCTCACTGTCGCGCTGGGCATGCTGGCCATCACGTTGTATGCAGGCCTGCAGCTGCGCACCCTGCCGGTCAACCTGCTCGCTCTGACGGCCGTCGGCGGCCTTGCGCTGCTCTTCTGGGAAGCTCGCGACGGCACCCGCGCGGCATGACCCCCCCACACACCATTACGCTCATTCCAGGCGACGGCATCGGCCCCGAAGTCACAGAGGCGGTCATCAGCGTCATTGAAGCGTCGGGCGTCCGGGTCACATGGGAGCGCCACGACGCCGGCGTGAATGCGCTCGAAAAGCACGGCACTCCCCTGCCCGGCGTGCTCATCGAATCGATCCGCCGGAACGCAGTCGCGCTGAAGGGACCGGTGACCACGCCCGTCGGCGAAGGCTTTACGAGCGTGAACGTCGGCATGCGCAAGGCGCTGGATCTGTACGCGAACCTCAGGCCGGTTGCGAATCTCCCGCACGTCCGTTCCCGCTTCGAACACGTGGACCTGGTCATCGTGCGCGAGAACACGGAAGATCTCTACGCCGGCCTCGAACACGAGGTCGTGCCTGGCGTGGTCGAAAGCCTGAAGATCATCACCGAGCGGGCGTCCACGCGGATCGCGCGGTTCGCCTTCGAATACGCGACGCGCCTGGGACGCAAGCGCATCACGGCGATCCACAAGGCCAACATCATGAAGATGAGCGATGGTCTCTTCATCCGGTCGGCCCGTGCCGTCGCGGCGCAGTATCCCAATGTGGCCTACGACGAGCAAATCGTCGACGCCGCCTGCATGAACCTCGTGATGAAGCCGGAAAAATTCGACACGCTGCTCCTGCCGAATCTGTACGGCGACATCGTCTCGGACTTGTGCGCCGGTCTTGTCGGCGGACTCGGCGTCGTGGGCGCCGCCAACCTCGGCGAAAGTGCCGCCGTCTTCGAGGCGGTACACGGCAGCGCACCCGATATCGCCGGCAAGAACCTGGCAAACCCGACTGCTCTGCTGCGCTCGGCGCTCATGATGCTGGACCACATCGGAGAGTCAGACGCGGCCCGGCGCATCCAGGCGGCGCTCGTCGCGGTGATGGCGGTCCCCGAGCGGACGACACGCGATCTGGGGGGGAAAGCGTCAACCACCGAGTTCGCGCATGCTATAGTGCAAGCACTCCATGAGCAGGCATGATTCCTGACGATCTCGCCCAGGCTGTCCTCTCGCGCGAGGACGTGGTGCGGTATCTTCGCAGCGCTCAAGGGGGGTCCGACGGGCGCGAGCGGGTCTTTGCCTACCTCGAAGAGCTCAGGACGACGCAGCGGTACCAGTTTTATCGAGCGCTCAAGCACCCGCTGTATCCGATTCTGCGGAAGATCGACCGCCAGGTCGAGCACATCGAGATCGTCGAGTCGGCCACACGTGCGGGACGCGTCATCTACGCCTCCAATCACAAAAGCCACACCGACTATCTCGTCGAGCCGCTCGTGCTCGACGACAACGGCGTGCGGCCGCCCATCATCGCCGCCGGCATCAATCTCTTCGGCGGGCCGCTCGGCCTCATTCACAAACACGTGACGGGCGCGATTCCGATTCGCCGGAACACGAAAGACAAGGCGTACCTGATCACGCTCAAGGCCTACGTCGCCGAGGTGCTGCGCAGCCAGGATCTCCTGTTCTATCCGGAAGGCGGGCGCAGCTACAGCGGCGAGTTGAAGCCGCCGAAGACGGGCCTGCTGCACGCCGCGCTGCTCTCGGGAACCCCGGGGCTGAAGATCGTGCCGACGGCCATTTCCTACGACCTCGTGCTCGAGGATCACATCCTGGCGCGGCAGCGCGTGAAGCGCAGCCAGCGCCCGTTCGCGCGCGAGCTCGCCGAGATGGTCAGATACGCCGTGGGTTATCGGTCGCGCGCGTTCGTCACCTTCGGGCGGCCCATTCCGCTCGACGGCTGGGATCCGGAATCGAGGCGCGACGTGCTCGAGCTCGGCAAGCTGACGCGCACCACGATCGGCAAGCTCGTGAAGGTCCTGCCGACCTCGGTTGTCGCCACGGTGATGCGGCCATCGTTGAGCAGGCGCGATCTCGAGTCGCGCGCGGAGGCGCTCATCGAGACGTTGCGCGCCGTCGGCGCGAATCTCGGCGTTTCGAGCGGCCGCCAGGCCGTCGAAGAAGCGGCGGAACCCCTCGAAGCGCGCGGCATCATCGTCTACGATCGCGGGCGCTTCCGCGTGCGCGACCGCAACGTGCTGAGGTACTACGCCCGAGGCATCGAACACCTGCTCTCGGCCGGGTCCAGCCGTACGCACTGATGCTGGATGCCGCATCCAAGGCATTTTTCCAGACGCTCTCCAACAGCCGCACACTGAAACGACTGGCGTCGCGCCATGGCATCTCCGGCCCGCACGCCTTCGCACGCCGGTTCATCGCCGGGAGAACACCTCGACGATGCCATCGCCGCGCTTCGCGAGATTCAGGCGCAGGGTCTGCATTCGACGCTCGACTATCTCGGCGAGAGCGTCGGGTCGCTGGCCGCCGCCGAAACGGCCACACAGGAGTACCTGACCCTCATCGAAGCCGTCGATCGAGCGGGCGTGGAACGGAACCTGTCGCTGAAGCTGACGCAGCTCGGCCTGGACGTCGATCGCGCCATGTGCGTCGACAACCTGCGGAAGATTCTCCACGCCGCTGCCCGCTGCGGGTTCTTCGTCCGGATCGACATGGAGAGCTCCGCGCACACGGAGGTGACGCTCGACATCTTCGAGACGCTCTGGAAGCTCGGCGATCGCAACGTGGGCGTCGTGCTGCAGTCGTGCCTGCATCGCACCGAGCAGGATTTCGAGCGGGTGAACGCCCTGGGCGCGCGCATCAGGCTCGTCAAAGGCGCATACCGCGAGCCCAGAAGCGTCGCGCATCAGCTCAAATCCGATGTGGATGCGGCGTACGTGCGGCTGGCCCGGCGGCTGCTGACCGAGGGGACGTATCCCGCGATCGCGACGCACGACGAGGCCATCCTGGCCGAGGTCAAGCGGTTCGCGGACGAGCGCGGCGTCGGCCAAGACGCCTTTGAGTTCCAGATGCTCTACGGCATTCGCCGCGATCTGCAGAAAGCCCTGCGCGACGCCGGCTACCGGATGCGCGTATATGTGCCGTTCGGCAAGGAGTGGTTTCCTTACTTCATGCGGCGGCTCGGCGAGCGGCCGGCAAACGTCGCGTTCGTGCTGCGCGCGCTTGTCACCGAGCGTTAGAGCGCTTTTCAAGAGTACGTAGTGTCCGGCTTTAGCCGGACCGGTAAGTGTTCGGACGCAACACTTGGGTTGGCGTTGCTGCCGCGCGAATCCGAAGCTCCGGGGCCGGACGCGCGCTGCGAGGCCGCCCGCGGCCGTTCGACGCGAGGACACTGACGTTCGCCCTTCATCCTCGCTCGATTCCCTCAGGCTTCTCGCGCGGTCAGGCGTCGGCCGTCGGCCGCCTGCGCACGGCTTCGCGCCGCAGCAACGCCAACCCAACTGTTGCAACCCGCTACATCCTTCTGAAAAGGGCTCTAGACTCGACGCAGAGGCGTAAAGACGCAGAGAATTCTTTTCGAAACAAAACTCTGTGCCTTTGCGGCTCTGCGTCAAAGACACGTTAAAGCGATTCTATGTATCTGCAGTAGGCCCGTAGATGTTGGGGATCGGCACGTCGAGCATCCTCAGATACACGCTCAACTGGCCGCGATGATGGACGGCGTGGTTCAGGATGAACGAACGAAACGCGGCCACTCGCGGCAGGCTGAACAGGTTTTTCCCTGCGTTCTTGAGAGTCCACTGCGCCAGGAATTCGCCATCGGTCGTCCGGGCGAGCAGGGCCCGGGCCGCCTGCACGTTGACGTCGTAGGTGCGCAGCAACTGCCGGGACGATTCGAACGGCGGCGTGGTAATAGCAGGACCTTCCGGTGGATTCGTGTCGAACTCCCTGCGCTCCAGCGTGATGGATGCCCAGATCGGGATGTTCGCGATGTGCATCGCGAGCTCGCCGAGCGATCTCGATCGTGCGTGGGGCGTCCAGTCGGCGCTCGCCTCCGGCACACGCTCGAGCAGGGCGCGGGTGGTCGCCGTTTCGTGATCGAACTCAGGCAGCAGCAAATCCGCAATCGGCATCTGGCTAGGCATCGCGATGGACGGTGTCGATCGAAAACGCCGGCAGACAGACCGCCACGTACTCGGCGCCGTCGGGCCCCGGCGAGCTGTAGCGCACCCATTCGCCCGGAAGAGTCACGACCGCCTGGCCGGCATGCACGTCCATCACACCCTGCTCGTGCTCCACGCGCACCATCCCGCGCAGTACGACCGTGATTTCCTCGAACTCGGGACGCTGCCCGGGCTCCAACCATCCCGACGGTGACTGCATGCGCGCGACGCTGACGTTGGCATGGGCGGAGTTCACGCGTCCGGCGTACTCCTCGATGCGTTTGGGCGGATGACCTGCGGCCTGAATCACTGACGGCGCGGCGATAAGTGTAGGCATGGGAGAATCTACCATGTCTTTTCGCAGCATCACGACGGCGCGGCGCAAGAACATTGCCCTCATCGCCCACGACAACCTGAAGAGAGATCTCCTCGAGTGGGCCACCTACAATCGCGGCACGCTGGGCCGTCACGACCTGTTTGGAACCGGCACGACCGGCGGCATGCTGAATGCCGAGCTCGGCTTGACGGTCCATCGATTCCGCAGCGGTCCGCTCGGCGGCGATCAACAAGTCGGCGCAGGCGTCGCCGAAGGTCGGATCGACTTCATTATTTTCTTCTGGGATCCGCTGGCGCCTCATCCGCACGACGTCGACGTCAAGGCGCTCCTGCGTGTGGCGGTGGTCTACAACGTGCCGATCGCCTGCAATCGCGCGACGGCCGACTTTCTTCTCTCGAGCCCGTTGATGGACGAAGAATACGAGCGGCGCCTGCCCGATCTGGATGGCTTGATCTAGTTTCTAGATTTTAGATTCTAGTTTCCAGATTTTAGTTTCCTAGCTTCCCAAATCCGCTCCGGCGTCAACGGCAGGCGGCGAATCGTGACGCCGGCGGCCTGATTGATCGCCGCACCCACCGCGGCAGCGACGGCGAGCGTGCCTCCCTCGCCGGCGCCTTTGGCGCCGTGCGGGCCGGGGCCGTCGCCCTGCTCGATAAAGCTCGTCTGCAGTTCCGACGGCACGTCCTTGATCGAGGGGATCCGGTAATCCAGCGATCCGAGATTCAGGATGCGCCCATCGCGACCAAGGACGAGCTGCTCCATGAGCGTGTGACCGAGGCCCATCACCGCGGCTCCCTCGTCCTGCGCGTGCACCTGGGCGGGATTCAGCGCCTTGCCGACGTCGCTGACGAGCACGAGCTTGTGGATGACGGTCTCGCCAGTATCTGGATCGACTTCGACCTCGCACGCCGCGCACATCACCTCCCAGAAAGCGGCGTGGCCGCCCAGCGGATGGGAGGGGTCGAACGCGTTGCCGGCTTCGCCGATGCCGATGAGCTCTCCGCGCGGCGGCCCGAACCGCGCACGGAGAAGGTCGGCGGGATTCGAGTCGGCCGGAAGGCCGTACGACGCGGCCGTACGCGCCAGCTGTTCCTTGATGTTGCGGCACGCGTTCGCCACGGCGCCGCCCATGAAAACGGTCGAGCGGCTCGCAGATGTCGAAGAGTCATAAGGCACCAGAGCGGTGTCGCCCATGACAATCGCGATCCGATCCGGCGTCACCCCGAGCTCGTCGGCCGCGATCTGCGTCAGCACCGTGCGCGCGCCTTGCCCCATGTCCGATGTGCCGCAGATGACCGTCGCGCTCCCGTCGAAGTGGAGTCGGACCAGCGCCACCGAATTCGATGCCGTGGACGAGCTCTTGAGCCCGACCGAGATGCCTCGGCCCCGATTCGGTCCAAGTGGTGTGGCCCATCCGACCGCCGACGCCGCGCCTTCAAGTGCCAGACGCCAGTCGCCATCGGCCGGCGTGTCCCCGGGTATGAACGCTTCACCTTTTTCCGGCAGGTTTCGTCGGCGGATCTCGACAGGATCGAGTCCCAGCAAGGCTGCGGCTTCGTTGAGCTGCGACTCGACCGCCCACGAGGCCTGCGGCGTGCCGAAGCCGCGAAACGCAGTGGACGGCGTCGTGTGCGAAAGAAGCGCCTGCGCGACGATGCGGGCGTGGGGCGTACGATACGGCCCGCACGCGGCATAACTGGCCTTGCTCACGACCCGTGTGCCGATGTCGGCGTAGGCGCCAATCAGGAAATCCGCTCGGATGTCCTGAAAGGCAATGCGGCCGTCGCGGCCGAATCCCGTGCGCGCATGAATCGCGGCAGATGCCCTGCGTGCCGCCTGAAATGATTCCTCGAGCGTGAGGACGAGCCTCACCGGTCGTCCCAGCTCGAGCGCGAGCCATGCCAGGAGCGGCTCGAACTTCGGCCATCCTTTGCCGCCAAATCCGCCTCCCGGATCGGGCGCGACGATGCGGATCGAAGCGATTGGACGCTTGAGGGCGGCGGCCACGACCCGCTGCAGCACATACGGGTGCTGAGTTGGGCTCCACACGGTGACGCCGTTGGCGTCGGGCGCCGCGAGAAAGGCGTGGGGTTCGATGGCGAAGTGCGTGACCATCGGGAAGCTGTAGTCGTTATCGAGCACGATGTCGGCGGAGGCGCTTTCGAGATTGCCCCAGCCGAATTGCCAGCGCCCCATCGTGTTCGTGCGCGCCAGCGGATCGCTTCCGCGCAGGTCCGGATCCTGAACCAGCGGCGACGCGGGATCGAGCGCGTCGCTCACCGACAACACCGCGGGAAGCTCGGCGAACTCGACATGCACCAGCGAGGCCGCTCGCTCGGCCGCATCGTCTGTTTCGGCCGCAACCACGGCCACGGGCTCACCCGGAAACTTCGTCTCGTCAATGGCGAGGAGCGGCCGATCTGCGACGACCGGTCCGTAGCGCGCAATTGGCTGCGGCAGATCGCGAGCGGTGAAGATGGCGCGCACGCCGGGCACCTGCGAGGCGGCTTCGCGATCGACGCCGACGATGCGAGCATGCGCGCAGGGAAGGGTGACGAGCTTCAGGTGAAGTACGTTGTCGAGCCGGATGTCGGCTGCGTACTGCTGCAACCCGGTGACGCGCTCGACCGCGCCGATTCGTAGGAGTGAAGTGCCGACGATCTTCATAGTCTTTTGACAGGGCTAAAGCCCTGTGCCACCGCTAAGTACGTAGTGTCCGGCTTCAGCCGGACCGACTCATCCCTGGTCTTCACCCGATGCCCGGACGACGGCGTCGACGATGCGGCTGTAGCCCCCACAGCGGCAGAGATTGCCCGCCAGACCTTCCAGAATCTCATCGCGCGTCGGGTGCGGCGTTCGTGCGAGGAGCGCTGTCGCCGCCATGATCATGCCGGGGATGCAGAACCCGCATTGCACGGCGCCGGTGCGTACGAACGCGTCCTGCAGCCGGCTCATCGCACCGGGCCGCCCAATCCCCTCGATCGTGACAACGGACTCGCCGTCGCATTCGACAGCGAGCACGAGGCAGGCATTGACGGCCCGGCCGTTCAGCAGCACCGTACAGGCTCCGCACTCTCCCTCGGCGCAGCACTCCTTGGTCCCGGTCAGACCGAGGCGATCGCGCAGCAGGTCCAGGAGGGTGCGATGCGGATCGACGTCGATCGTGTGCGGGCTCCCGTTGACGCTGACGCCAATGATCATCGAGCCCCTCGCCCTCTGTGCATCCGGGCGACGGCCGCTCCAAGTGCACGGCGAGCGAGCACCGGCAGCATCGCCGCCCGGTAACGGTCGCGCGCCCGCAGATCGGAAATCGGCGACGCCGATGCAAAGAACCGGCTCAGCATCGCATCGCGCCGTTCGGGATCGATGTTCGACTCGAGGAGGGCCGGCTCATTCCGGACGACGAGGAACGGCCGGGGTCCGACGGCGCCAAACGCGAAACGGATCTCTCCAGATCGGCTCGCCAGACACGCCGCACTCACGATCGCAAGATCGACCCCACGCCGGCGTGTCAGCCTCGCGAAGGCGGCGCCCGACTCGTCTGGCGGCCATGGAAGATCGATGGCCGCCACCAGTTCGTCACTACTGAGCACAGTCCGCCCCGGCCCCGTCAGAAACTCGTCCAGCGGCACTTCGCGCGTGCCGCGATGTCCAACCATCGTCACTCGCGCGCCGTACACGAGAAGAGCGGGCGCTGTATCGGCCGCGGGCGACGCGTTGCAAAGGTTGCCTGCCAGCGTCGCGCGATTGCGAATCTGAATCGAGCCGAGCACGAGGCCGGCTTCCACCAGTGCAGGAAAGCGTTCGCGAATCTCCTGGTGCTCGACGATGTCGGCGATGACGGTACGCGCGCCGATGCGAACGCCGTCCCTCGACCTGCTCGCGACGATGTCGGCGCGAAGTTCGGCGACGCGCTTGAGATCGACAACGATGCCGGGCACATCCTGACGCTTCCGGAGCCGCACGATCAGGTCGGTGCCGCCCGCAAGCACACGGGCGCCCGCGCCATGTTCGCGGAGCAGCTGCAGAGCGGCGGCGAGCGACTCGGGCCGATGGTAAGTGAAGGGCCTCACGTGCGCATCAGACGGGCGACCGCCGCCTCCCACATCGGGCGCGCGAGCGTCCTCGCTTCGGGCACGCGAATCCGCTCGTACATCTGGTCGATCTTGGCGGCAATCACCGGCTTCGCGTGTTTGCCGCTTTCGATAAACGATGCCATCAGCTCGACGTTGGTTTCGAGAAAGCTCAGGCTGTCGGCCGCCTGCACCAGATCGGCGTCCGGCGAACCTCCCCATTCGTGAACGCGAATCAGCGCTTCGACTCGATCGACGAGTTCCTCGTCGGCCTTCTGTTCGCGAAGCCACGCGCCGACGATCCTCGCGCTCCGGTTCGAGTGGGCCTCCTCGTACTCGCGGCTGTTCATCACGATGGGAATGGCGTCGGGACCACCGAACGCGCGCTCCATGTCGTGTGTGAGCGCGGCCAGGCGAACGGCTTCTGGCGCCTCTGGCTGCAGGCGATCGAGCCAGTCGAGCGTTTTCAGGAGGTGAGTCCGATTGTACGGATAGTGCTCGATCACCCACGATCGGCCGAGCGCGACGAGACGGGTTTCGCCGCGTTCAGCCATGGGCCGCCAGGGTTGTGATCGGCCGGCTCTGCAGGAGAAACAGCCGTCCCTGGCGCATGCACCACTCGATGTCCTGCGGCAGCCCGAAGAAGCCTTCGACCGTCAGCCCCACGTCGCACAGATGCGCCAGGTCCTCGTCGCGAAGGACCCGCCCGCGCGTCTCATCCGCGAGAAAGTGCTCCACCACGCTGGCGTCGCTTCTCGAGATCACGTAGTGATCGGGAGTGATCGCGCCCGACACGATCGCTTCGCCCAGCCCGGGCGCCGCTTCGACGATCATACGGTCGCGCCGTTGATGAATCGGATCGACGGTGAACAGGACGCCGCTGGTGTCGGCCTGGACCATCGTCTGCACGACGACCGCCATTCGGCAGTCAGCGAGCACGGCCTTCCGCGCACGGTAAAAAAGCGCGCGGGGTGAGAAGAAAGAAGCCCAGCAGTCGCGAACCCGTTCGAGCACCTCATCGGCGCCAGAAACGTTGAGATAGGTCTCCTGCTGCCCGGCAAAGCTCGCGGCCTCGCCATCCTCGGCCACGGCACTCGAGCGGACAGCAACCGGCTCGCCAGCGGGCAGGAGTGCATGTGCCTGGCGAATGGATGCGGCAATGATGTCGGGAAGCACCGTTCCGACGATGAGGCGCCGCATCTCGGTCGCGGCCGCGTCGACTCCGGCACCGTCGTCCACGTCGAGCGATCCGATCAGGCTCGCGATGCGGCCGGCTACGCCCGACGTCTCGAGAAATGTCTCGAACGCAGCGGCGGTCACAACAAATCCTGGAGGCACGGGCAAACCCGCACGCGACATGCGTCCAAGGCTTGCACCCTTTCCCCCGGCGATGGCCGTTGCGACCTCGGGCAGCTTGTCGAGCGCGAGCGTGATCTCAGCCAACGATCTCGACCAACCCGGCCGCGCCGTTGATGCGCACGCGCTGACCGGTTCGAATGCGTTCGGTCGCGGTCCGCGTGCCGACCACGGCCGGGATGCCGAACTCGCGCGACACGACGGCGGGGTGCGACAGGGCGCCGCCAGAGTCGGTGACGAGCGCACCGATCTTCGTAAAGAGGACGACCCACGACGGGCTCGTCATCTTGCAAACGAGCACTTCGCCCTTCTTCACATCGTCGAACTGTTCCGGCGACTCGACGACACGCGCAGGGCCTTCGTAAACGCCCGCCGATGCGCCCAGCCCCCTGAGCGAATCCGAGGGGTGCTGTGAAGCATCCTTCGATCGCTCGTAAATGCCCGGCCAGTCCCACAGCACCTGTTTGTACGGCTCGCCGTACATCGACCATTGCGTAATGGTGCCCGCCCAGAGCCGGGGCCGCGTCGAAAACGACGTCTCGCGCTCGCTGCGACGCTCCTTGACGATGCGCCGGCCATCAATCGTCGACGGACTGGCGGCCAGCAGTCGCAGTTGGTCGTACTTCAGGTACATCACGTCATCGGGCTGGTCGAGAATGCCGGCAGCCACGAGCTTGCGTCCGAGGGCCATCAGCACGAGCCGGACGCGCGCGTAGGTGCCCTGGTCCATATAGAAATGATGGTCGGGGGTGAGCGGCGTCATCTTGAGGGCGAGCTCGAGTGCCGTCTTGAGCTGATCGCGCGCCTGCTCGGCGGCGGTGGCCGGGACGAGCGACCACATTTCGGCAATGGCCTTGTCGCGGTTCTCGCGCAGTTGCCGGACGTCCTTCTCGTAGTCGTAGTCGGACAGGAGATATCCCCGCAGCGCCTCGACGATGGGCGTCGGATTCTCGCGCCAGGTGGCATAGAGATACTCGTGTGCGTACATCGACTTGTTGCCGTACTCGAACTTGTACGCGTCGATGTCTTTCAGCAGCTCACGTCCCTCGTCCGACGCTGCCAGCGCTTTCATGACGCCACCGGCCGTCTCGTTTTCGTCGAACGCGCGCTGCAGCGTCTTCGCTGCCTTCACCTTGTTCTTGAGCACCCACAGCGCCTTCACGGAATCCCAGTTTCGATCTTCGTCCGAGATGAGGATGCGGCCGACGAGCGGCTTGTGCTCCTGGCCGATGAGCGACAGCAGCGCGCCTTCGAACGTGATCGACGCCTGGAATTGCGCCAGGTTGAGCATCCAGTGGAGCCGCCAGTGGCGCTCCTGGATGTCGAGGGCGTCCTCGAGCAGGATCATCATCTCGGCCGTTGACGCCGACTCGGTCGGGAACGTGTCGAGATACTCGAAGTTCCGCACGATCTCGGGCAGATAACGCTGCTTCCACCAATCGAGGAACTTGTCGGCATACACCGGCATCACGAGGTTGTAGTAGGGCCAGAGCGACGATTCCTCGTCGGCGGTCCGCGGGACGACGGCGCTCATGACGTAGCCGTTGATGGTCTTGGCGACCCAGTCCTTGCCGAACGGCACGCCAAACCGCCGGTACATGTAGTCGCAGGTCAGCCACCATCCGCCGACGTCGAACCACATAGGCGAAATCGGCTGGGGACAATGCAGGTCATCGAGCCAGAAGTGCAGTCGCTTCTCGTCGTCGCTCTCCCACTTGATCGGTGTCGCCGCGTCTCCAAAGAACTCGTCGATCACGCGCTCGCGATCGGACTCCGACGTTTTCTCGAAGCTCCTGAGTTCCTGCATGTCGAACGTGCTGACCTGCGAGGCCAGCAGCCCGTCGCGAGTGATGTAGGCATCCGATCCGCGATAAGGCTTCGAGAGAAACGGGGCGTCCACGCGCCACTGCACGTTGATGGTGTCGCCGGATGCGCCGACGTGTTCGGGTGTAAACGTGACGCCGAGCAACCCGCCCTCGCTCCAGGGTTTCACGAGCCCTGCAAACGCTTCGCCCACCTGCCGGCGTCCGAGGACGGTGACACCGCGTGGCAGAAAGATCTCGACATCATCCGGGTACTGCGCCATCAGGCGATTCCAGTCCCCGAGATTGAGCGCATCGAGATGTTCGTCCACCACCGCCTGTGGCGTTCGCAGCGGCTTGAGTTCGGGCATGTTCATCGAACGTCCTCCAGTGGAGCCGTCAAGATCTGACTCTAATTTACATCGCGCGGATCGCCTGCAGGATGGTCGGCAGGCCGCCCACAAGCCACACGATGGCGGCAACCAGGGCGGCGCGGCTCAGCGGAATGCGGCCTGTCACGCTCAGGCCGATCGCGACGAGGACTGTAATCCACAGCGTGAAGACGTCCAGCCGTCCTACCACCGCAATCAACAACGCCGAGGCCGTGTCGGGATCGAGAAAACGGCCGGGACCGAACGTGATACGAAAACGGCCGTTGAACTGGGTCGGATCGAGGAACAGCGCTTGAAGGCCGTTGGTGACGCCCTCGACGACACGCGGCACGAATGCGTACGCGGACACGACCAGCGCCGTATGGAACGACTCCGCCGCATCCACCAGTTTCCCGGCGGCCCAGGTGACGACCCCGACGCCCAGCATGGCAATCGGGAGAAAGATGAACACGCCAACCTGGCCGATGCGCGACGTCACGGCCCGCATGTTCTCGACCACCTCGGGCGTGATCTTCGGGTTGTTCCGCATGGCCGCGGCCATCTGACGATCGAACTCCGCGTCGAACAACGGCCGGAGCGCGCCACTGTTGAGATAGAAGATGGCGCCGGTCAACAGCGTGACGACGATGAGCGGGATGAACACGCTGCCGTGCTCGCGGCGCCGGAACACGGCAGACGGCGCGTAGAACATGTCGATGAAGTCTTCCCAAATCGCCACCCCCTGAGAATCGACAGGATTGGTCGTCGCCATGCCGTTTCCTTTTTACTTTCTACTTTTCACTTTCTACTTTCTACTTTCTACTCTATGCCCATCCGCCCACCATGCCACCGCAAGCGTGAGCCAGCCGAGCACGATCGCCGCCGCGACCATCCAGGTCACCGACGGAGGAGGCGTGCCATTCGCGTTCGCGAGGAATCCGATCAGCAGGAATGCCGTCACACCGATGAATCCCCAGCGCCCGATGCGATCCTCCGCCCGCGTCGCGCGCGAGTATATCCACACGCCGGTCACGAACATCGTGATTTCAACGGCGAACGTGGCCGCTGGAGCGTTCCACAACCCGAGCCCATACCGCGGACCGCCAGGATACAGGGGCATGTCGGGCACGTGCGTCACGACGTCGAGCGCCCAGTGACTGACGACCAGGGCGAGCACGACGAGGAACACGCGCGCACCTGCCACCCACCGCATGCAGATCCATCCGAAGAGCGCGCCCCAGAGAACGAGCGTCGCCAGCGAATGCGAGTACGGATAGCTGATGAACTCGAGAGGCGTGGAGGCCGTGAAGCCAGGAACGATGCGCACGCGCTCGATGCCCAGAGCGACGAGCACGGGCCAGAGGAAATCGGCCAACTGGGCGGCGGCAAAGAGCACCGCGAGCGAAACACGCGGCACCCAGCGCTTCGCCGCGTATCCGAGCGCAAAGTGCCCGATGAACATCGAAGAGCCGGCGCCCTGGATGATAGGTGATTTGGCAATCACCTACCATCCAACATCGGGCGATTACTTCAGGTGTTTGCTGACCAGCTTGGTCATCTCGAACATGCTGACCGTCTTCTTGCCGCTGAACACGGCCTTCAGCTTGTCGTCAGCATTGATGTTGCGTCTGTTCTTCGAATCCTGCAGGCCATTCTTCTTGATGTACGCCCAGAGCTTCTTGGTGACTTCCGTGCGCGGCATCGGCTTGTCACCGATCACCGCACCGAGATCCTTGCTTGGCTGCATGGGCTTCATGAATGCGGCATTGGCTTTCCGTGCGGTCTTCTTCTTCGCTGTCTTGGCCATCAAATCTCCTTTAAGCGCTCGCGGTCGAGTCAAAAACGGCGACGCGTCGGCCCATAGTGTCGCATAGAATCGATTGGTGTATCCGGGAAAGCGAACGGGCTATGCCTCGCTTCCGCTGCATGGCGGCAGGGCCCCGGCCTGGCTGTTCTCCCGGATGGTGCTCTTCTCCAGAGAGATCCTTACCCACATCGTCGAGGAGTTCGGCGCGAATGAGGTGCTGCGCCGGATGTCCGATCCGTTCTGGTTTCAAGCATTTGGCTGCGTGCTGGGCTTCGACTGGCATTCCAGCGGCGTCACGACCACCGTCTGCGGCGCCGTCAAGGATTCGTTACGCGAGGCGAGACCCGAGTGGGGGCTGTTCGCCGCGGGAGACAAGGGCGCAACCTCGAAGAAAAGCCCTGCGCAGATTGTAGAAGTCTGCGATCGCCTGGGCCGCGCACCCGACGCCCTCGTGTATGCCAGCCGCATCGCGGCCAAGGTCGATAACGCCGCCGTCCAGGACGGATAAATGGTTCGTAGCGTCCGGCGGGATCTTCGCGCGGCGTCGAGCGCCAGGCGCGCCGCGGTGAACCGGTGGTTCTTCAAAACCGGACCGGGTGACTACGGCGAGGGCGATCGGTTCCTCGGCATCGCGGTGCCCGACCTCCGGCGCGTCGCGCGCACGTACGCGGATTTGCCCCGCAACGACGTGCTTCGCCTGCTCCGGTCGAAGTGGCACGAGGAGCGGCTGCTCGCGCTGCTCGTCCTCGTACAGCAATACGCGCGCGCCGACGAACGCGGCCGTCGCGCGCTTCACCGGTTGTATCTCGGCAACACGCGCTGGATCAACAGCTGGGACCTCGTCGACGCGTCAGCCGCGCAAATCGTCGGGGCCCATCTCGAGCAGGGCGAGCGCATCCTTCTCCGGCGTCTCGCGCGATCGAAGTCCGTATGGGAGCGGCGCATCGCGATGATCGCGACCTCGCACTACATCAGGAACGGCGACTTCGCCGACGCTTTCGCGATCGCCGAGATGCTCGTCAAGGACGAGCACGATCTCATTCAGAAAGCCGTGGGCTGGATGCTTCGCGAAATCGGCAACCGCGACCGGCAGGCCGAAGAGCGTTTTCTGCGGCGGCACGCGCGCACGATGCCGCGAACCATGCTGCGATACGCGATCGAGAAATTTCCGGAACCGCTCAGGCGGGAATATCTGAATAAACAGGGGGTTCGTTAAGTTCGTTAAGTTCGTAGGGTTCGTAGGGTTCGTGGGGTTCGTAGGGTTCGTGGGATTCGTAGGGTTCGTGGGGTTCGAAGGTTCTGCGCATTGTGGCGATGTGCTTCGATGCGGAAATTGCGAAGTGCCGGCGACCTTCGTCGATTTCTCGAATGTTTCGTCTGGCGGCGGCTTTGCTCTTCCACAGAACCATGCGCCGCTCAGGATTTCAAGGCGTGCAACTTGCGGCGGCGCAGCTCGACGCGCAAAGTGATCTCGATGACGTGCCACGGGATCGGCGTCACGCGACTTCAAGTTTCGCGACAATCTCCGAGATGCCGCCGATTCGGCCCAGCGCAATTTCCCGGAGGGATTCGGCCGGTTTGCGCCGGGCGATTTTGCGCATGTTCCTCGATCACTCGCGAGCGTCAGGCTGCTCGAGGTCAAGAATGGCATCGGCGAAGGGTACGACCGCCGTTATTTCCAGGAGCCGGACTGCCTGAGGCGGACGCGCTGGCGAGCCGCACGTTGAAAGCGCTGTCCGGGCTTCAGCAGTATCTGCGCTCCCCCGAGGAAAGCGGAACGCCGACCGGGCACGCGCCGGTCACATTGCGCGCCGACGTCGAGCGACGCAGAATGCAGAACCTGACGAACCCGACGAACCTACGAACCCACGAACCTGACGAACTTGACGAACCCGAATCGAACTCAACGAACCCGACGAACTCAACGAACCCTACGAACCCACATATGCGTCGGCCTCAATCTCAACGAGCATCTGCGGATCGATGAGTCGCGGCACCTCGACCATCGCGGTGGCCGGCCGCGTGTCGACGAAAACTTCCCCGTGTGCCCTGCCCACCTTCTCCCAATTCTCCGCGATGTCGACCACGTAGATTCGCGTCCGGACGACGTCCTTCATCGACGCGCCGGCCTTGGCGAGCGCCGATTCGATGTTCTTCAGCGTCTGCACCGTCTGCTGATACGGATCGTTCAGCCCCACGATCTCGCCGCTGGCGCCCGTCGCGGTCGTGCCGGATACCCACACGTGGCTGCCAATACGCACCGCGCGCGAATAGCCGATGATCGGCTCCCACTTGCTGCCCGTCGAAATCTGTTGTCTTGTCATCCGAACCTCACGAACTCACGAACCCACGAACCCAACGAACCCACGAACCAACGTCTACCTGAAGTGATAGATCAGTGCCGCCGTCGGGCGCACGACCATCGTCGAGCCGCCGCCGTTGCCGCGGAGGTCGACGGAAATAGCGAAACGCTGGTGAACGGGAATCTGCACGCCGACGCCGATCTGCACTTGTAACTCGGTCTTGCTGCCATCGAGGAGCGTCAGGCCACCCACCATGTAGGGTTGCAGGCGTCCCGAGGCCAGGAGGCGCATCACGCCCAGACTATAGAGCGTTTCGTGATGGCGAGGCGTGCAGCACGCCGTCGGATTCGCCGCGCGTATCCAGGTCTCGAACTCCAGGGCCCAGTTCGGCGACAGGAAGGTGCCGATCGACCCACCGGCGCCGGGCTCGGCTTTGGTTTCGCGCACCCTGAACGTATTGCCCACGACGTTGGTCCCGGCCCGGAACGCAACGAACCTGTCGCCGGTGGCGTGCCCCTGCGCATGCGGCACAGCATGGGCGAGCGCGCACACGATCAGAGTGGCGATGAAGTTCCGCATCGCTGCGCCCCCATAGTAGACTGGGGGCCCGTTAGAACATAGAAAGTAGAAAGTAGAAAGTAAAAAGTAAAAAGTGATGCGTTCGCCTGTCATCTCGCACCCGCGAGTACTAATATCGGCCGCGTCGATACTGGCTGCATGTCTCGTCACCGTGACGGGCGGTGCCGCACAGGTGCAGCGGCAGGTCCGCAATCTCGGGCTCGGCGACCGCGTGTTTCGTCCGGTCACCGACAGCATGCTCGAGAAGCCCGACCCCGGCGAGTGGATCAACTGGCGCCGGACCTACGACGGCACCGGGTACAGCCCGCTGAATCAGATCAACAAGAACAACGTCGGCCAGCTGAAGCTCGCGTGGTCGTGGGGCATGCCGGAGGGACAGCATCAGCCCACGCCGCTCGTCCACGACGGCATCATGTTTCTGCCGACGCCCGGCGGCGGCGCGCAAGCGGTGGATGCCGCAAACGGCGATTTTCTGTGGGAGTTCCGGGCGCCTTCACCCGCTGAAGGCAACGGCGCCGTACGCACCACGCCGAGCCGGAATCTCGCAATCTACGGCGACCGGATCTATGTGACCACCGGCGATGCCCGCCTCATCGCGCTGAACGCGCGAACGGGCGGCGTCGTCTGGGACACCCAGGTGATGAACCCGAAGCTGGGATATACCTACACGGTCGGACCGCTCGCCGTACGAGGCGTGCTCATCACGAGCATGACCGGCTGCCAGCTCTTCAAGAACGACTCGTGCTTCATCTTCGGCCACGACGCGCAGACGGGCAAAGAACTGTGGCGCACGTCGACCATCGCGCGCCCGGGCGAGCCGGGCGGCGACACATGGGAAGACCTCCCGCTCATGTACAGGGCCGGCGGCGATGCCTGGACCACCGGCAGCTTCGACCCCGCGACCGGGCTCGTCTACTGGGGCACGGCCCAGGCGAAGCCATGGGCACAATTCCAGCGCGGCACCGTCGGCGACGCGCTGTACACCAACAGCACGCTCGCGCTCGATCCGAAAACGGGCCGGATGGTGTGGTATTTCCAGCACCTCCCCGGCGAAACGCACGACATGGACGAGACCTTCGAGCGCATGCTCGTCGACGCCAACGGACGGCAGTCGATGTTCACGGTCGGCAAGCTCGCGATTCTGTGGGAGCTCGATCGCAAGACCGGCAAGTTCACCGCCTCGCACGATCCCGGCTATCAGACGCTCGTCGACATCGATCCCAAGACTGGCCGCGCGAACTACCGTCCCAACACCATCCCCAAAGAAGGCGTGGAGTTCCGCTTCTGCCCGAGCACGTCGGGGTTCAAGAGCTGGCGCTCGGCGGCCTACCATCCGTCCACGCACGCGTTCTACATTCCGTTGAACCTGACCTGCGAAGACGGAACCTTCGGCGGAGTCAAACAAGTGGAGGGCGGCGGCGGGACGGGGCCGGTGAAGCGCATCAATCTGATGCACCCTGAAAGCCCGGACGGGCTCGGCGAGCTGCTCGCGATGGACGTGAACGGCAAAATTCTGTGGCGGCACCGTACGCGCACGCCTCCGAACACCGGAGCGCTCACGATGGGCGACGGGCTCGTGGTGGAAGGTTACTGGGATCGGTACTTCCGGATTCACGACGCCGCCTCGGGCAAGGTGCTCTTCACGAGCCCGCGGATGCCGACGCTCGTGCAGGGATATCCGATCGCCTATGCGGTGAACGGAAAACAGTATCTGGCCGTGCCGGTCGGCACGGGTGGCGGAGCGTGGGCGTTAAGTATCGTCACCGGGCTCATTCCCGAAGCGCGGATTCCGCAGAGCACGAACTCGATTTTTGTCTTCGCGCTTCCGTAATCCATCCTGACAATCTCGGAAAAAATCTCCCAGGATCCCTGTAGTTCTCATCTTCGTTTGATTTCCATCTTGTTGGATTGGCATCCAGAAACTTGGTTGCATCGTATGCAATTTCGATCTGCCGGAAAACACTTGAAGTTCCAAGGATCGCAGCGCATTATTACAGACCGATTCCCAAATTGATTTTGTAAGTTCGACGGCTTCCGAACCGGGCAGCGTACCCACGGGTCTCGACGTCCACCTTCGACGGTTTCCTGAGGAGGGGCAGATGCGACGACTGGTACTGGGGCTATCCGTACTTCTCCTGGGCGTGTCCACGCCAGCACTGGCTCAACAAGGCACAGCACAACTCGGCGGCAAGATCAGCGACGCGCAAGGCGCCGTACTCCCGGGCGTGACGATCGTCATCACCAACGAGGAAACCGGCGTCGCACGGGAAATCACCAGCACGGCCGAAGGCGGCTATTTCTCGTCGCAGATGGTGCCCGGCCACTACCGGATCGCCGCGAAACTCGAGGGCTTCAAGGCGCTCGACCGCCGTGGCATTTCGCTCACCGTCGGACAAACGACGACGCTCGACCTGGTGATGGAAGTCGGCGGCGTCGCCGAAACGCTGACGGTGACGGGTGAAGCGCCGCTGGTCGACGTGACGACGGCCGCGGTCGGCGGCCACATCAGCGCGGAAGAATTGAGCGATCTGCCGTCGGCCAGCCGCAACTACATGGCCTTTGTCGGCAACGTGCCAGGCACGGTGTTCATCCCGAGCGCCGAGTTCCTGAACGACAGCTTCCAGGCCAACGGCCAGCCGACGGCGGCCAACAACATCGTGTTCGACGGCGCGAACAACACCGACGAGCAGCGCGGCTCGAACGTCGGCGGCCAGACGCGCGCGGCCAACGAATCGATCGCGGAAGTGCAGATCCTGACCAACCAGTTCGACGCGGAATGGGGACGCGCCTCAGGGGCCGTCATCAACGCCGTCACCAAATCGGGCACCAACCAGTTCACCGGCTCCGCGTTCAACTTCTACACGAGCAAGGCGATGACCAACAAGGACTTCTTCGCGGAGGCCCAGGGCGCGGAGAAGCCGGACGTCGGCAAGAAAGAATGGGGCGGCACCGTCGGCGGCCCGATCATCCGCAACAAGACGCACTTTTTCGCCAGCCTCGAACGGCTGTACATCAACCGCAATTTCAGCAACACGTTCACGGCGCGCCCCTCGCTGAACTTCGCCACCTCGAGCGAAGAGTCGGCATGGAATACCATGTGGCGCATCGACCATCAGCTGAGCTCCAAGCACACGGCAGCGTTCCGCTGGCTCCGTGAAAGCGCACCGCAGTTCAACCGACTCGACGGTACCCAGGAAACGCTGACGAGCTACGGCGACGAGACCGACCTCGATCAGACGATCGTCGCCACGCTCACCTCGGTCCTGACCGACACCAAGGTCAACACTATTCGATACGGTCTCGTGCTCGAAAACACCGTCCACGCGAACCCGGCGTGGCGGGCTCTCAAGCCCGAGTACGCGCGCTGCGTGCCGTGCCCGGAGGGCGCGGGCGCCGACATCGTGACGGCGGGACCGATCCTCGACTACGAGACGTTCGACATCCAGTCGAGCGGCACGATGGACTATTCCGATCAGACGGGGCACTCGATCGACAACACCTTCTCCTGGTTCATCCCCGAAGCGAAAGGGCGCCACGACCTGAAGTTCGGCGCCCGCTATTCGCACATCTGGCTGAGCAACCCGGCCTGGGGCAACCTGCAGGGTACGTATCAGTTCCGCGGCACGGGCGATCCCGAATTCAACGCGTCGAATCCCCGAACGTATCCGGAACGCTTTACGATCCGTGCGCCCGGCGCGCTCGATTACAACATGTACATGCACATCGGCGAGCTGTTCGCGCAGGACAAGTGGCAGATGAAGCCCGGCCTCACGCTCAGCGTCGGCGTCCGGTACGACATCGAAGTCTTCCCGTACGACCCGGCCCCAATCGGCAATCCAGCGGTGACGAAGGCCCCGACCGACAAAGGCAACATCGCGCCGCGTGTCGGCCTGGTCTGGAACCCCGATGGCCAGAGCAAGTCAGTGGTACGCATGGGCTACGGAATGTTCTACGACAGGACCTTGCTCGGAACCGTCGACAATTTCCTGACCGACTACAAGTACTCTCCGTCGTTCACCGCGAATTTCCCGGCGTCGGGTCCCGACCTCGGACCGCGCAACGGGACG
The DNA here is from genome assembly GCA_963746535.1 of Vicinamibacterales bacterium. Classification (GTDB taxonomy): domain Bacteria; phylum Acidobacteriota; class Vicinamibacteria; order Vicinamibacterales; family JAMQPK01; genus JAMQPK01. The sequence continues at coordinate 164,779 of CAVVBP010000001.1, forward strand.
TTCCCGACTGAGCCGATGCTCCAGGTCACGCAGTTGCAAACGCTCACGCAGGCACAGCGGAACATCCTGAACTCGCTCTATCCGGCAGGCTCGACGGTGCGCAACACCGGCACGGTCACCTGGGACGACCCGGACCGTCAGCAACCCTACTTCCATCAGATCAGCGTGGGGTACGAGCGCGAGATCTTCTCCGGCGTGTCGGCATCGGTCGACTACGTGCGCATGAACGGCCGCGACATGTTCTTCAACCCGAACCTGAACATCGCGCTCGGGACGAACGACACGCGCGATGGTCCCCGACAGGATCCAGGGCCCGATCCGTTCGGCGTGCTGCGACCCAGCCTCGCGGCTGGTGAGGCGATGTACACCGCGAACACCACGGTGCGCTACATCACGACGCAGTACGGGTACAGCGACTACGACGCGCTGAACGTGTCGGTGGAAAAGCGGTACTCGCACAACTTCAGCGCCCGTGGCGCATATTCGTTCGGACACTCGCGCGGCATCACCGCCGGCCAGGGGGACACGCCGCAGCTGCAAACCCTCGCCGATCTGCACCTCCCGGAATACGAGGCAACCGCGGGCACCGACCGCGCGCACAACTTCACGTTGAGCGGACGGGTGGAAATTCCCAAGACGAAGGGCGTGACGCTCAGCGGAACGTTGCGCTCGATGACGGGCACGCCGTTCACGATTCAGGACGACACGCTGGATTTAGATCGCAACCGCATCAACTTCGCGCCGCTGCCGGCCGGCACGTACAACCCGTTCCCCGCAGCGGAGCCTCATGTCATGCGTGACGTTGAAAGCGAAGGCGGCCGGAACGGCGCGCGTGGTCCCGGATTCATGCAGTTCGACATGCGCATCGGCTACCGCGCCCGGCTGGGCGGACGCCGCACGCTGGACATCTTCTACGAGACGTTCAACGTGACCGATCGGGCGAACTTTACGAACCCGGGCGGCAACCGCCGCCTGACAGCGGACTTCCTGCGGCTTGCCGGCCTCCAGGGTGGCACCGGCTTCCCGCGCCAGTCGCAGATCGGACTGCGCTTGGGATTCTGACGCGCCATTGGAAGATTGGCAGATTGGTGATTGGTAGATTGGTGGCAGATTGATGATTGGTGATTGGTAGATTCAAATCGAAGGCGGATTGCCGTTAACGCGGCAATCCGCCTTCGCGCCTACTTCGCACATCGCTGCGGCGGACAAGCCCAACGCACCTGTTAAACTCCTTCGCATGTTTCGGCTCCGACCGTGGATCGCCATCGTGGCGGTGTGCGTGCTCGCCGTGCCCGTGTTCGGCCAGCGTGGACGCCCTCGGCCGAGGCTCGCGCAGGCGAGCGACGTCGACGGATCGTGGCAGTTCTGCCGCCTCGCCTATCAAGGACGAGGCTGGGCCACCGACTATCCGGACGCCGACTACAACTTCAGCACGCGACTGGCCGAGCTCACCAAAACCACCGTCACCAAGGACCACGGCGAGCCTCGACCGCTTATCGTGCGGCCCACGGACGAGGTGCTGTTCCGATGCGGGTTCGTCATGCTGTGGCAGGCCGAATCCCTGTTTTTCAGCCCCGAAGACGCCGCGAATCTCCGGAAGTATTTGTTGAAGGGAGGATTCCTCTGGTCGGACGACTCATGGGGATCCTACGCATGGGACAACTTCGCGGAGGAAATGGCGAAAGTGCTGCCGCCGTCCGAGTACCGCTTTCTCGACATCCCGTACGACCACGCGATGTTCCGGACCTGGGCCCTGGTCAAGAAGGTGCCGCAGATCCCGGGCATCAGCTTCTGGTTTGGGACCGGCGGCCGGACCTCGGAGCAGGGCGCCGACAGCGCCACTGTACACGTCCGCGGCCTGTTCGATTCCCACGGCCGGCTGATGGTGCTCTCCACGCACAACACCGACATCGCGGATGGATGGGAACGCGAGGGTGTGGACCCGGAGTACTTCCATAGATTCTCGGTCGACTCCTACGCCGTCGGCGTGAATATCGCGGTCTATACGTTGCTGCACTGAGCGGCCGCAAACCTGCCCGCCGATTTATAATGGGACCTCCACGGATTTCAGGTTTATCCATGCAACTTCGTCGATTCTCGCTGGCGACGGCCGTGGCGCTCGTGCTGGGCACGTCGGGCGCTGCCCAGGCGCCACAGACACCGCAGACGCCGCCCTCGGTGACCTTCCAGGTCGAGGTCAACTACGTTGACGTCGATACGGTCGTCACCGACGCGAACGGCGCCTTCGTGTCCGGGCTGACGCGCGACGACTTCGAGGTGTTCGAAGACGGCAAGCCGCAAAAAATCGAGATGTTCTCGTACGTCGAGCTGCCGGTCGAACGGGTCGAGCGCTTCGCCCCGCTCAATCGGCCCGTGACGAGCGACGTCCAATCGAACGAGCGGACGTTCAACGGGCGCGTGTACGTGCTCGTGATGGACGACCTCGACATCAGCCCGCTCCGCACCTCCATCGTCAAGCAGTCGGCGCGCGAGTTCATCGAACAGCACTTCGGCGCGAACGACATCGCGGCGGTGGTCTACACCAGCGGACGCAGCGACGCGACACAGGACTTCACGAACGACCGAAGCCTGCTCGTCGCGGCCATCGACAAATTTATCGGCCGCCGGCTGCAGTCGGCGGCCATCGAGGCGCTCGACCGGCACTATCAGAACGAGCTGACCAAAGGACTCGGCGATCGCGACTACGAGCTCACTCCCAATCCGAACGCGAACGTGAAGGACGCGGCGGCGCCGGTCAACATCCGCGACATGGAGCGCGAGCAGCGCACCTATGCCGTGCTCGACACGCTGAAGAACCTGGGCGAGTTCATGGCCGGTGTGCGCGGGCGGCGCAAGGCCGTGCTGCTCTTCAGCGAAGGACTCGAGATACCGATGAGCGAAATCTACGGCGTGCACACGGCCACCGATGTCGTGGGCGCCATCAAGGACGCCATCACGGCGGCCGCGCGATCGAACGTGAGCTTCTACGCCCTCGATCCGCGCGGGCTCATCGGCATGACCAGCGAGTACATCGAGATCGCCGGATCGCACGCGCCCGAAGTCTCGCTGGGCGCGTTCGGCTCGTTGAACGCCCAGCAGGGCATGCTGACCGACATGAAGGTCTCGCAGGACAGTCTGCGGACGCTCTCCGAGGAAACCGGTGGATTTGCCGCCGTCAACCTGAACATGCTCGGCTCGGCGTTCGCGCGCATCGTGGACCTGAACAGCCGGTACTACGTGCTCGGCTACTACCCGCCCTCGTCGGCCCGCGACGGCCGGTTTCATCGCATCGAGGTCAGGACGAAGCGGAACGGATTGCGGGTTTCGGCCAGGCGCGGATACGCGTCGCCACGTGGTCGCACGCCGACCGAACGCAAGCGGGACGAAGAGGCGCGCCGCGCGCGCGAAGCCAGACGAGGCGGCGTGAACAACATGTCGGCCGAGCTGCGCGAGGCGCTCAACGCGCCGCTCTATCAGAGCGGTCTCGCGTTCTCCGTGCACGCGGCGCCGTTCCGGCTGAACCAGAAAGAAGCGTCGGTCGCGCTGGCCATCGAGCTCGACGGCACGCGGCTGCAGTTCGCACAGAAGGGTGACGGGTTGTTCGCCAACAACCTGGAGGTATCATTTTTCGGCATCAACCAGGACGGCCGGGCGCGGCGCACGACCCGCTCGGAGATGAACCTCGCGCTCCGACCCGATTCGTTCAAGCGAGTACCAGGGCGGGGGCCTCCGGCTGAACCCGCGCATGACGCTCGAGCCCGGACGCTATCAGATTCGAGTAGGTATCCGAGACAGCAATGCCCGCGTCGGGACGGTCTTCCACGAGCTGGTGGTGCCGGATTTCCGCAGGGACCCGGTGATGCTGAGCGGCATGCTCCTGACCGCGGCCTCCGCCGGAACGGCGATGACGGCCCAGCCCGACCCGGACGCTCCAAAGGGCCTGCCGGGACCGGCCATCAGCCGCCGGATCTTTTCACAGAACGATACCCTGACAGTTTTCGCCGAAATCTACGACAATATCTCGAGCCAGCAGCCGCGCCAGATTGAAGCCGTCGTCAGCCTGATTTCGGAGACCGGACAGGAAGTGTTCACCGCCAGGGACAGCGTTCCCAACCCTTCGACTGCGCTCAGGGCAGGCCCCTCGACTGCGCTCGGGGCAGGCGCGGCGGGTTACTGGACCGCTTATGGGTTTGCGCGCGAGGTTCCCCTCAAGAACGTCGCGGCTGGCAGGTACCTCCTGAAGGTGGAAGCCGGACTGAGGGACGGTAGAACCAATCCGGTCATTCGAGAAACGCTGATTACAATTCAACGGTAAGCACCACATGATGAAAAGAACCCTCGTCGCGCTCACGCTCATCACGGCGATTCTGCAGTCGCCTTTCGTCAAAGCCCAGGATCCCCAGGCGCCGCCTTCGGTCACCTTCCAGGTCGAGGTGAACTACGTCGACGTGGACGTCGTCGTGACCGACAACCAGGGCAATTTCGTGTCGGACCTTGCGAAAGACAGCTTTGAGGTCTTCGAGGACGGCAAGCCGCAGAAAGTCGAGATGTTCTCCTACGTGGAGATCCCGGTCGAACGGCAGAGCCGGTACGTGTTTGCCGACCGGCCGGTCGCCGTCGACACGCATTCGAACCGCCAGCCGTTTGCCGGCAGGCTGTATGTGATCGTCCTCGACGACCAGGACGTCGCCTCGATGCGAACCTCGCAGGTGAAGAAATCGGCCAAAGAGTTCGTCCAGAAGTACATGGGGGAGAACGACGTCGCCGCCGTCATCCACACGAGCGGCCGTTCGGACGCGGCGCAGGAGTTCACGAGCAATAAGCAGCTGCTCTACACCTCGATTGACAAGTTCCTTGGCCGCCGCATGCGCTCCCGCACGATCGAGCGGCTTGATACGTACTACATGAACCTCCTGCCGTCGGAGGAAAACGCTTCGACAGACGACGGCAACTCGCAGACGCCCGCGTCGACCGATCCAGGCGGCTACAGCCGGCTGGAGCCGAGCGATTTCGAGCGCGGCTACCGCGCGATCGGCGTGCTCGACACGCTCCGATACACGGCCGAGTTCCTCGCCAGCGTCCGCGGCCGGCGGAAGGCCGTCCTCTTCTTCAGCGAAGGGATCGACTATCCGATTTACGACTCGTTCAATGCGCAGAATGCGTCGGACGTAATCCGCTCCACGCAGGACGCGATCACCATGGCGGCGCGCGCCAACGTGAACTTCTACACGATCGATCCGCGCGGTCTCGTCGGCATGAGCAACGAGTGGATGGAGATGCAGGGCGGTGGAGCTCCCGAGATGGCAGGCGGCCCGGCCATGCTGACCCCCGGCACGAATACGCCGGTGACGGGCGGCGTGTTCAACGCCCAGTCCGAGCTGATGAACGAGCTGATGGTCAGTCAGAACAGCCTGCGCGAGCTGGCGGAGATGACCGGCGGCATCGCGTCGGTGAACACCAACTCGCTGACCAAGACATTCGAGCAGGTCGTGCAGGCCAACAGCCGGTATTACGTGCTCGGCTACTACCCGCCCACGCATCAACGCGACGGGCGGTTCCACAAGATCGAGGTGAAGGTGAACCGGCCCGGCCTCCGAGTGGCGGCCCGGCGCGGCTATGCGTCCCCTCGCGGCAAAAACGCCGAAGAACGCAAGCGCGACGAAGAAGCCCGGCGCACACGCGAAGCGAGAAAGCCCAACGGCGACAAGACGTCGAGCCAGCTCCGCGACGTGCTGGGCAGCCCGATGCAGCAGGGCGGCCTCAACTTCTCCGTTCAGGCGGCGCCGTTCAAGAACACGGCAAAGGAAGCGTCGGTGGCCCTGGCGATCGAGCTCGACGGCAATCGGCTGCCTTACAGTCCACCGAACGACAAAGGCCTCGTGGCCAATAAGATCGAGATGTCGTACTTCGGCCTCACCGATCTGGGCAAGGCGCTGGCGGGCACGCGGACGGAGCTCGATCTCACGCTCCGTCCCGAGACGCGCGAGCGCGTCAACGCGAACGGCGTGCGCATCAACCCGCGGATGAATCTGCCACCGGGCCGCTATCAGCTCCGCATCGGTGCGCGCGAAGAGCTCGGCGGGCTGACGGGCACCGTGTTCTACGACCTCGACGTGCCCGACTTCCGCAAGGAGAAGGTGATGATGGGCGGGTTGCTGCTTGCCGCCGCGTCGACGCAGCAGATACCGAGCATCCAGCCCGATCCGATTGTCGCGAAGCTGCTTCCAGCGGCCGCAACCACCCGGCGCGAGTTCCCGCGGGGCGACATCCTCGCGCTCTACACGGAGATCTACGACAACATCACGGCTCGCCAGGCACGGCGCTTCGACGTGACCATCCGCCTGCTGTCGGAGGACGGCAAAGAGGTGTTCACGAGCCACGACGAGCTGGCGAACGCGCCGAAGCCGGGTGAAAAGCCCTGGGAGACTTACGGCTATCCGAAACAGATTTCCCTGAAAGACGTCCCTGCCGGCCGCTACCTGCTTCGCGTCGAAGCTCAGGTGCGCGGTGATTTCGACGATGCGAAGCCGGTTGCGCGGGAAACGGTTATTACCGTGCAGTAGCCTCCGGAGGTTCAGATGAGACGCTGGGTTCTGGTGCTCGCGGTGCTGATGCTCGCCCCTTCTTCGGCGCTGATGCAGGAAAAAGGCGGCGAAGACGAGTTCGGGCCCTATGAAGTCGTTGCAAACTGGCCCCAGCCGATTCCCGGCATGGACGGGTACACCTGGGGATCGACCGGCGGCATTTTCGCCGAAACACCCGATCGCGTCTGGATCGTCCAGCGCGGCATGATTCCCCTGCCCGCCGGCGCGAAATTCGGCGTCCCTCTGCCGGCCAACGCCACCGGCGCGACCAACCAGAAGTGGCAGCACTGCATCTTCGTCGTCGATCGAAACGGCAGGATGGTGCAGTCGTGGACCCAGCACGACAAGATCTTCGCGGTGAAGGGCGCGCGCGGTCCGCACAAGATCAAGATGAATCCCTACGATCCGCAGAAGCACGTGTGGATCATGGACGACAACCTGCACCAGCTGTTCAAGTTCACCTACGACGGCAAGCTCGTGCAGACCTGGGGCGAGCAGCTCGTGCGCGGTGAAGACGACCGGCACTTCGGCCGCCCGACCGACATCGACTGGCTGCCCGACGGGACGTTCTTCGTCAGCGACGGCTACACCAACACACGCGTCGTCAAGTTCAGCCCCGAGGGCAAGTACCTGACGTCCTGGGGCACGTCGAGCGAGGGGAAGGCCAATCCCGGCCCGAACGAGATGCACACGGTGCACAGCGTCGCCGTCGGCCGCGATCGCAAGGTGTATGTCTCCGATCGGACGAACAGCCGCATCCAGATCTTCGACGAGAACGGCAAGTTCCTCGAGATGTGGACGAACATCCGCCGGCCGTATCACGTGCTGATGAGCCGCGACCAGTTCCTGTGGGTGTCGGACGGCGAGACCCACAAGATGCTGAAGTACGACCTGAGCGGCAAGTTCCTGTACGGCTGGGGCACGTTCGGCCCGATGCCGGGCCGTCTCAACGGCGTGCACCAGTTCTCGGTCGATCAGGAGAACAACCTCTACGTCGCCGAAGTGTTCAACGGCCGCGCGCAGAAGTTCCGCCCGCGCAAGGGCGCCGATCCGGCGAAGCTGACCGGGCAGGAGCTCAGGTACGGCGCACTCTGGTCAAAGACGAACTAGTGCGCCGGTGAATTGCCAGATTGGAAGAATGGCAGATTGATAGAATTGCGCGGGTTCAGCTTCTACCGAATTGAGACAGGGCTGAAGCCCTGTGCCACCGGTGGCACAGGACTCTAGTCCTGTCCTAGAATCTCCGAATTCTGTGACCACCGCCGTCTCTTTCCATTTCACCAGTCCCCAGTTCGCCATCCAGTCCGCCGCCGTCAAGTTCATGAAGGGGGCCAGGCTCTTTTCGGATGGCGACTTCCGCGTCGGCCGAATCACCGAGGGCTCGATCGAGGGCGTGCTCGTCGAGGGCCCCATCGAGTTCGACGCGATGCTGTCCGAGTTGACGGTGACCCGGCGAAACGACAGCCGCAGGTACGACGTCCCCTTCTTCCCTGTGTCCGGGGCCATCCGTCCTCAGGAGATCAGCGCGTGCCTCGTCACCGTCGAGCTCGATATCCCGGTTGTCGTGGTGATGAGAGTCGAAGATGCGGCCGGCACGACGGTGCCCGGCGCGAAAGTGGGCTTTTCAATTCCTTCGACGTCGGCGACCTTCGAAGGAACGGTGAACAAGCTCGGCGAACTGGTGGTACTCGGCACGCCGGGAAGCTTTTCGTTCCACCTGCTGTCTGTGGGCGACCGCTGGCTCGCGCCCGAGGAAGTGCGTGCGGAATTGAATGTGACGCCGAACGACCGTGGCGAGCGCCACGTCATCCTCCGGGTACCTAACTGAACCGTAATCTACGAATCTGCGAATCTGCGAATCCGCAAACACTCTGACAATCTACCAATCTACCAACCTACCAATGCTAGTAGAGAGTAAAAGCCCACAGCATGTCGCCGGTGGCGATGGTGATGTACTGACGGCCGTCGTGCATGTAGGTTTGCGGCGCGTTCGAGATCGTGCCGATGCGCGTGTGCCACAGCGGCTTGCCGTCCTTCGCGTCGTGCGCGACGAAATTGCCGCTGCCGTCGGCGCCGAACAGGAGCCCGCCGGCGGTCGCGAGAAATCCGATACCACCGCCGCCGGGATTCGGATAGCGGCGCCGCCAGGCAACCTTGCCGGTGGCGGGGTCGATGGCGGTCAGGAACTTCCCGCCCGATCCGACCTCGACCCGCATCTTCCCTCCCAGTCCCATCGACCCACGCGGATCGGGATCGGTCAGGTAAAGCATGTTGAACGAGTTGTCTTCCTGCGTGTAGAGCAGGCCGGTGTCGGGTGAATAGGCGGGCGGCTGCCAGTTGGTGGTTCCTCCTTCGACTGGCGACACGAGCGCGCCCGGAATCGTCGCTTCCTTGGCGGGCGCGGGCCACGGCGCCTGTGTCGGATTGAGTCCTCCCGCCCAGTTGGTGTGCGTCCCGTAGCGCGTGGTGACGATGTGCTCGCCGGTCACGCGGTCGACCGTGAAGAAGTACCCGTTGCGCGCGGCCACCGACACCAGCTTCCGCGGCTTGCCGTTGACGCGCGCGTCGAGGAGGATGGGCGACTGCACGGTGTCCCAGTCGTGCGTGTCGTGCGGCGACATCTGGTAGTACCACGCCATCTTGCCGGTGTCGACGTTCAGCGCCACGAGGGCGCACGTGTAAAGGTTGTCCCCGGGCCGCGCCACGCCCGTGTAGGCCGGCGTCGGGTTGCCGGTCCCGAAGATATAGAGCTTCGTTTCGGGATCGTACGAGCCGGGCATCCACGTGTGGCCGCCGCCGTATCGCGCGGCGTCGAGGTTGGGCCACGTCTCGAGCCCCGGGTCGCCTTCGTTCATCGGCACCGTGTAGAACTTCCACTGCAGCTTGCCGGTCTCGGGATCAATGGACTGCAGGAATCCCGGGCCGTCGAGGTCGTTCCCCGTACCGACGATGACGTGATCGCCGACGATGATCGGCGCCGGCGTCGAAAAGTACTGCTGATCGAAATCGGCGATCTCGACGTGCCAGCGCTCTTCGCCGGTTCTGGCGTCGAGCGACACGAGGTAGTTGTCGGGAGTCTCGAAGAACAGGTAGTTACGCCAGATGCCGACGCCGCGGTTGCCGATGTGCGTGGCGCCGCGCGTCTTCCAGAAGTAGTGCCAGATCTCGCGGCCGTCGAGCGCGTCGATCGCCCACACGTTGTCGGGAGCGGTCGGATACAGAACGCCGCCCACCTGCAGGACCGCGCCCTTGATGGTGCCGCCGGTGAACTCGCGCGTGCCGACACCGCCGATGATCGTCGGCGGCACGCCACCCCGCGGTCCGGTCAGAACCCGGGTCATCCAGGCGAGGGTGAGGTTCTTGACGTTCGACGTGGTGACCTGCTTCAGCGTGCTGAAGCGGCGGCTGGTGTAATCGCCGGCAAACGTGGGCCACGAACCGCCCAGCGGACTCTCGATGGCGGCAGGATCGAGGAGCGCTGCGGGGCTCTGAGCACTCGGCGCACCTGCAAAGACCACCGCAACAACTGATACCAACAGCAGTGTTTTGACGCAGAGCCGCAGAGGCGCAGAGTTTTTTGCTTCAAGGCATTCTCTGCGTCTTTGCGTCTCTGCGTCGAGCCGGGCTTTGCTCGTAATCATCTCAGACTCGTCAGGTAAGCGGTCACGTCGTGAATGTCTTTGTCGGTGTACACCGGCAGCAGACTCCGGTGCGCTTCGAGCGGATCGCGCACGTCGACTTTCGGCACCGCGCCGGTCCGGCGGAACGATCGCGACGTGCCGTCTTTCTGCGTCAGGGCAACCAGGAAGTCGTCGATACGCTCGAGCCGTCCTTCGACCGTCTCACCGGTCGGAAGCGTGACGACGACGGTGGCCTCGCGCCGCGTGGTCATCGGTGCCGGTCTCACCTCGGCGGCGGGACCGGCGCCACGGCCCCGTCCACCGGCAATCCAGAGATTCTGCAGCTGCGCTGGTCCGAGATCCCGCGTGCCGATGCCCCTCAGATCGCCCGTGGCGGAGTGACAGCTTCCGCACTTCTGGGCGAAATACTCCGCGCCGGCGCCGATGTCGCCGACGAGCACCTTCAATTCGACCGGTGGTCCCGGAGGAGGCGCACCCTGGCCGGGCGCCAGCGCGAGGATGCTGTGAATGTGCGACGCCACCGCCTTGATGTCATCCGCCGTAAGGCCTGATGGCGGCAACCGATCCTTGTGAGAGCCGCGCATGACCGGTTCGACCAGCTCGCCCGCGCGATCGTTGAGCATCACCGCCGAGCGCAGCAGGTTCGACCCGCCCCGCTCGCCGCCGCGCAGATCGGGGCCGTGGCAGCTCCGGCATTCGGTGTCGTAAATCGCGCGCCCTTTCGCGACGAGCTCGGGCGGATCCGGATCGCGCTGCTGCGCCGGAAAGCTCGCGATGCCGCCCCGGCCCTGAGCCCAGCCGTTCGAACAAATGAACGCCGTCACGAGAAGAACTGACGCAGAGGCGCCGAGACGCAGAGATTTATTTTTGAAAGAGATCTCTGCGCCTTTGCGGCTCTGCGTCGATCTTTCTGTTGCTCTCATGTCCACCATGCTTCAACCGCCGGTTCCGTAAGAATCGCGCGCGACAGCACGTCGATGGCCGACTTCAGGCCCTCGTCGATCGACGCGAGCGCATCCTCGTGCTCGATGCTCATCACGTAGTCGTAGCCGGCCATCCGCAGCGCGCTGACGATGCGCTTCCACTCGAACTCGTCGTGGCCGTATCCGACGCTCCGGAACAACCACGAGCGCTCTGGCATGCGGCGGTACGTCTTCGTGTCGATGACGCCGTTCACCGCCACGTTCTGCGGGTCGAGCGCGACGTCCTTGGCATGCATGTGAAAGATCGCGGGCCCCAGCGCGCGGATGGCTGCCGGCACATCCACGCCCTGCCAGAAGTAATGGCTCGGATCGAAATTGACGCCCACCGTGTCGCCGACGGCCTTGCGCAGCCGCAGCGCCGTCTCGACGTTGTAGACGATGAAGCCCGGATGCGCCTCGAGCGCGATCTTCACGCCGTGGTCTTTGGCGAATTTCGCGGTCCTGGTCCAGTAAGGAATCGCCTTCTTCTCCCACTGCCAGTCGAGGATCTCGAGAAACTCCGGCGGCCATGCGGCGGTGACCCAGTTCGGGTGCTTCGCCTTCTCCGAATCGCCGGGGCATCCGGAAAAGGTCACCACGACGGGCACCTCCAGGCGCTCGGCAAGCCGGACGGTCTTTCGGAACGTCTGGTCCTCGCTTTTCGCGCGTGCCCTGTCCGGATGGAGCGGATCGCCATGGCACGACAGGGCGCTGATGGTGAGCCCGGCATCCGTCACCATCTGCCGGAACTCGCGGGCTCGCTTCCTGTCACTCAGGTATAAATCGACATCGACGTGATCGCTTCCCGGCCATGAGCCCGTACCCAGCTCGATAGCCGTGATCTTTTCCAGCGATCGCACCTTCGCCAGCATCTCCCTGACGCCAAGCTTTCCAAAAACGGGTGTGAATAGCCCCAGCTTCATCGTTACTCCCTCAAAGATGGTTCGTAAAGTTCGTGCAAGGTTCGTCAGGTTCGTGAGGTTCGTAAGGTTCGTCGGTTCGCGGGGTTCGGCGCGAAGCGCGCGAACGCGACAAACCCACGAATCTGAACGAACCGCACGAACCGCACGAACTCCACGAACCCACGAACCGCTACGAACTTACGAACTTACGAACTTACGAACTTAACGAACCTGACGAACTATCAGTCGTATCGTACGTTCGTCCAGACGCCACCGGCCCCGTTGCTGTCGATGATTGCATCGACGATACACGCCGACCGATAGCCGTCGTCGAATGTCGCGAACGCCGGGGGCTTTATGGCGTCAGGCTTCTGGCCGCTCGCAATGAAACCGTAGATGTCTCTCATCAGATTGCAGAATGCGTCGGCCCAGGCCTCCTGGTGCCCGCCAGGCAGGTGCGCGTACGGCAGCGCGTCTTTCCCCAGCAGCGAGGGGTCTTTCAGGAGCACGCCGTTCGGCCCCTCGCGGCGGCCGAGCCAGAGCTCGTTCTGCCGTTCCTGAAACCAACGCACCGAGGACTTGCGTCCGTTCACCTCGAACCAGAGATCGTTTTTGTGGCCGGCACAGACCTGTCCGACGCACACGGCGCCGGTCGCGCCGTTCTCGAAGCGCACGAGCACGGCCGCCAGATCTTCGCTCTCGACCTTGAACGCCTCGCCGCGCTCGTCGGCCTTCGCGAAGGCCTCGCGGTTTTTCGAGGGCTTGAAGCGGGTGGGAATGACCGTCTGAAAATCGGCGAGCACCGACGTGATGCGCTTGCCGACGACATGCTGCACGAGATCGCACCAATGCGATCCGATGTCGCCGATGGCCGAGGTCCTCCCGCCTTTCTCCTGCTCGAGCCGCCAGGAAAAATCGGTCGGGTGCAGCAGCCAGTCCTGCAGGTACGCGCCGTGCACGAAATGCGGCTCGCCGATCTCGCCGGCGGCAATCATGCTGCGCGCCTGCTGGACGAGCGGGTTCCCCCGGTAGTTGAAGGTGACCGCATGGACCACCCCGGCCTTGCGGGCGGCGTCCAGAAGCGACCGGGCGTCCTCGGCGCTGACCGCCAGCGGCTTGTCCGAAATGACGTGTTTTCGGTGGCCGAGCGCCGCCATGATGACAGGTACGTGAAGGTTGTTCGGCGTCGTATTGTGCACGACGTGCACGTCGGGATCGGCGGCGAGCGCCTCGTAGCTGCCGTAGGCTTTCGGGATATTCAGCGCATCGGCTTTCTTCCTGGCCGAGCCCTCGGAGCTCGCGGCCACCGCGACGACGTCGACGAAACCCAGGCGCCGCACGGCGTCGACGTGGTGCGCCCCGACGAATCCAGGGCCCACGATTCCCATGCCGATTCGTCGCATGGCTACGCCAGCGCCTTTCTGATGTAGTCGAGGCCCTTTTTCACCTCTTCAACCGGCGTGCCCGCTCCCTTGTACTGGTACTCGAGGTTCGCGGTAATCGGCCACTTGTTCTGCTTCAGGAGCTGCAGCACTTCGCGAATCGGCGTCTCCCCCTCGCCCCACGGCATGTTGTCGCCCTGGTTTTTCTTTCGATCCTTGAGGTGCAGGTTCGTGATGCTGTCGTGATGCGTACGAATGTATTCGACCGCGTCGAAGTTCGCCGCGGTGAAGTGGCCGATGTCGAGGTTCACTTTGAAATACTTCGACAGCTTCTGGGCGGCGGCGAAGCTCTCGGGCGTCGCGAACTCGTTGGGATCTTTCAGGTTCGAGTGGTTGTGCATCGCGACGATCATCTTGTGTTTCTCCGCGAACGGCACCACCCGTTTTGATGCGGAAAGCGTGCTCGAAGCCGTAATGAACTCCGCGCCGAGGGCTCGCGCCATCTCGAAGCCCCGATCGATTTCGGGCTCCGTGAAGCTGTCGTTGAAGCTGTAGTTGAAGGCGCGAATCATGATGTTCGCAGAGTTGAACTTCTTGCGGATGCCGGTGAAATGGCTGAGCGGCGTCTCGATCCGCCAGCGGCGAAGCTCCTCGCGCGGCACCTTGGCCGGCTCGATCTGTGGAGACCAGAGCTCGCATTCACGCAGGCCGCATTCGGTGAACGCCGCTATCAGCGAATCCGACATGTCGCCCTCGGCCGGCCTCGGCAGCGCGCGAAAGCTGTAGGTCTGCGCGCCGATTCTCACGCCGTTGATCATGGAGCCCGCCGCACCGCCGCCCGCTTGCGCGGCCCGAGCGGCTGCGCCGCCAGCGAGCCCGTCGGCCGCACCAGCAACCCCGACAACGCGATTGTTGTGAACTCACGGCGAGTGATCATGGAGGCCTCCGCGTTGAAAATGTGCAGGTGAACTTGTATCACAATCGACCCGAGACGCGCCCCCCTGTTCTTACCGCTTCGCGGCCAGAAACTCACGGATCATCACTCCGAAGCTGTCCCTCTCGTAGACAAAAAACAGCTCGTTCGAGCGAGGGGCGCGGCGGAGGTAGGTGATGTCGGGCTCGGGGCCCGTTTTCTCCACGGCCATGGCCCGCAACTCGGGGCGCGCGAGCTGGTACTGCCGGCTCGGCGTGTAGCGCAGGTCGTGCATCGATTCGAGCGCAAACAGCTTCAACCGCTGCAGGCTTGCCGGCACCGGATGCGAATACACGCGATCGAGCGCGACCTCTCCCGGTGGCGGTGGCGGAAGGGACACCAGCGTCCCCGCTGGACCGTACGGATAGCGGTTGCGATCGGCGTGGTTGGTGTAAAGCAGGAGCATCACCGGATTCTTCCACCGCGCCAGCGCCTCCGACAGCGCCACGGTCGTGTACTGATGATCGCGATGCGTGTCGAGCTGCGGGTGAGGCGCGACGATGACCGCCGGCTTCACTTTCTTCAGCAACGCGAGCGTATCGTCGACCAGATGGCTCCACTTCGCGTCGCGCGGGCGCTTCGGCAGGAGCGACCCGACGTTTGCTGTCCGATAGACATTGATGTCCGAGTTCGGCCGGTACATCTCGGGCACGACCTCGTCGCGTTTCTCGTACATCGCCGCGACGCGCGCGTCGAAGTAGCCCATGTTGAACGTGCGATCGGGTGGAATGCCTCCTTGCAACGGTACCGTGATGCTGTCGATCAGCCTGATACGCCCTTTGAACAAGTACAGCTCGGGCAGATCGTCAAAGACCGCTTCGTAGGTTGGCGCGCCGGCGTTGCCGGCCGTCACGGTCACGACCGTTGCCCGTCTGTTGGCGTAGATGCCGAACGCCGCAATCTCGGCGTCATCGGGATGCGGAGCGAGCACGAGCATCGATTTCGACAGATCGGGATTGGCCGAGAACAGCCGGACGATCGCGTCGGGTTGGGAAAAGGCGACGCCTTCGGCGCCGAGCGACACGCGCCGGCCGGGCGCAAGCGTCCCGCGCAGGAAACTCAGGTTCAGCCAGCGAACGCCCGAGTCGCCTGGCCCGAAGTACTGACGGTCCGTCACACCACCGGCTGAAATCTCCACGAACGGGTTCTGCGCGGCCGGATCCACGGTCACGCTCAGTTGAAGCAGGGCCGTGTCCCACCGCACCCCATCAGCCGTCTGTGGCCAGGCGATGCCCGGGGTTCCGTCAGCAGCGTCTATCGAGACGGCCAGCGACGGGTTGTCCCCTTTGAAGATAAAGGTGCCGCGCTGAACCGGCGCTTCCTGCCGCGCCAGACCCAGCACGCTCGACGCCACAAGCAACAAGGCCAGTTCGACTGCCAGGCGCGTGTTTTTCATGCGCGAGCCTCCGCCGTGCGCTCAGTGCGGAAAAACAGCGCGAAGAGCACGAGCACCGCGGCCGCCATCACGGCGGGGACGATCCAGATGCTCTGCCAGTCGTGGCCGACGTCGCCGGCGACGACGTAGGCGTCGACCACGCGGCCGGACAACCACGATCCGATCAGCATGCCCACGCCGTAGTGTGACAAACGTGATGAACCCCTGCGCCGCGGCGCGAAGGGTGGGCGGCGCTTTCTGATCGACGTAGATCTGCCCCGTCACGAAGAAGAAGTCGTAGCAGATGCCGTGCAGCAGGATGCCCAGATACAGCATCCAGACGAGCGCGTCGTTGTTACCGTAGGCAAAAAGCACGTACCGCGCCACCCACGCCGCCATCCCCACGAGCAGCAGCAACTTCACGCCGAGACGCTTGAAGAACCACGGCATGAGCAGCATGAACCCGACCTCGGACATCTGGCCGAGCGTCATCTTCCCTGCCGCGTTGGAGACGCCAATCGCGTTCAGGAACGGATTGGCGAACGCGTAGTAGAACTGCAGCGGGATGCAAACAAGAAAGGACCCGAGCACGAAGATCGCAAACGATCGATCCTTCATCAACTGCAGCGCGTCGAGCCCGAGCACGTCGCGGACTCGCACTGTCGAGCCCGCCGCGCCGAAGCGATCGGCATCACCGGCGCGAAGGCGGGTGTGGGGCGGCGTGTGTGGCAGCACCAGGCAGAACACGGCGAGCAGCATTGAGCCCGCCGCCGCCAGTTGCATCGGCCTGCCGGTCGCTTCGACCCCCAGCGTGCCGACGAGAAGGCCCGCGACAATCCAGCCCAGCGTGCCGAGCACGCGAATCGGCGGAAACTCGCGCCCGGGATCTTTCATCTGCCGGAACGAGATCGAGTTGGTGAGCGCCAGCGTCGGCATGTAGAACAGCGTGTGGATGAGGACGGCGGCGTACAGCGGTCCGAAGGTAGTGCGCGTGGACGCGTAGAACAGCGCCGCCCCGCCGAACAGGTGCAGCACCGCGAGCAGACGCTCGGTGGCAAAAAACCGATCGGCGATCATGCCAACGAAAAACGGCGAGATGATCGCCGCCAGCGCGGTCGTGCCGTACGTCAGGCCGATCTGTTCTCCCGAAAACCCCAGCGCTCCCAGCCAGGTCCCCATCGTCACGTACCACGCGCCCCAGACGAAGAACTCGAGAAACATCATCGCGGACAGCTTCAGCCGGACGGTTGTTGGCATGGGGCGCAATTCTATAGGGTTCCGGTTCCGGTTCCAGTTCCGGGAACAGAACCCGGAACCCGAACCGGGAACTGGAACAGGAACCGGAACCTGAAGTGCCTGAAGTGTCGATATGCTAAGCTTTTCCGCATCTTTTTCAGCACTTCAGGAGGCCCGATGTACCCGGCTATCAGTCCACGCACACGTGCGTTGTTCGTGGTGTCCCTTGCAGCGACTGCACTCTCGATCGCGGCCCTGCGCGCGCAGGACCCGGCGAGCTATCCGCACGACATGAGTGAATACGGCTGCGCGAATCGCGACGAAAACGCGTGCGACCAGGCGCCGGCGCCGCCGCCCGACTACAACCCGCTCGTCGGTACGTGGGTGCGCTACTCCCTCCTGCGCAACGGCTTCAGCGTGCAGCCGCCCGATGCGCCGCTCTACGTGAAGTTCATGAACGACGGCTACTGGTCGATGATGGAGTTCCCGGCCGGCCGGCCGAAGGTCAACAAGCCGCTCGCCCAGCAGACGACGAAGGAGCTCTTCGCGCGCTTCGACAAGATGGGAGGCGGCTGGGGGAACTACAGTCACAGCGGGCAGGTGAACTACCGCCATCACAAGGCGGGCCTCGGTCCTGGCGACGGCGAGAACACGCAGGAGCGCGCCTGGCGGTTTGAAGGCAACGTGTTGATTCTCGAGGGTACGGGCCCCACCAAATCGCCGCAGGTTCATGCGCGCAAGCTGCCGAACCAGAAGCTTGGCTCCACCGCGCTCGTCGGATCGTGGGAACGCACGGCGTACACCGTGAACGGCGCGGCGGGCACGACGACACCCGAGCACCTGCTGCTCGGCGAGGACGGGTGGTTCCACGCGACGACCCTTCCCGCCGGCCGCAAGGGCGTGCCCAAGGTGCCGGCGGAAAAATGGACCCCCGAGCAGTATGCGGCCGCCTACGACGGCATGTCGGCCTCGCGCGGCACCTACAACGTGTCCGGCACCACGTTCGTGCGCCGCCACATCGCCGATACCGACCCCAATCTCGAAGACAAGCTCGGCACGGGCACGTTCACGCTGAAGGGTGATACCTTCACATGGCAGGGCACCGATGCGGCCGGTCAGAAATTCAGTGCAACCTACACGCGGATGAAACCGTTCGACGTGTATGCGCCCTTCGGGCGCGGCGCGGGACCGGCACGCGGTGCGGCACCGAAATAGACGGATTGGCCAAGTCACGGAGACACTTATGAAGATGCGACGAAGAGAGTTTTTCAGCACGGCGGCCGTGGCCGGCGCCGGCTTGATGGCGGGCTCACACGTGTCGGCGCAGGACGCTCCGGCGCGCGGCGGCGGGGCGCCGAAACCACCGACCTTCACACCGAAGATCGAGATGCTGTGGAAGAGCCCGGACCGCTATCCGAACGCGCTCGAATCGTCTCCCGAAGGTTTGTGGGTGGGCGATCAGGTCTCCGAGCGCATCAACCTGCTCGACTGGAAAACCGGCAAGGTGCTCGAGGACTTCGTCGGCGAGGCGCACAACACGAGCGGCCTGGCCGTTGGCGGCGGCTTCATCTGGGTCGGCTGCAACGGCGCCGGCACGGCCGCGAGCCTGCGCGAGTTCAAGCGCCAGTTCGACAAGAGCTACGGCGAGATTGTGAAGCTCGACATGAAGGGCAAACAGGTGAAAGGGTACCGGACGCCATGGGGCGGCACGCATGGCACGTTCTACAACCGTCAGACGGACAAGCTATGGGCGGTCGCGCCTGGCCTGGGCTTCCTCGCCGAGATGGATCCGAAAGACGACCTGCGCATCAGCCGGATGGTGACCATCAAGATGAATGTGCCGCACGGACTGGACTTCTACGACGGATCGTTCTGGGTCATCGACGGTGCGGATCGCCTGGTGCAGCGCATCGATCCCGAATCAGGCCGCGTGCAGGAGATCTGGCCCTTCGGACCGAACGATCCCGATCCGCACGGCATGAGCATCTACGACAACCACGTGTATTTCACAGACGCGGGTCTCGGAGGCGGACGCAAGCCCAGCCCGGGGACCAAGCCGCAGATGATTTTCAGATTCCCGCTGACGCGGACCTAGCGGACACCCGTCATGGCATATGGCACATGGCGGATGGCAAAGGCGCAAATGAAACTGAGCCTTCTGTCATTCGCCATCTGCCATTCGCCATCTGCCATGACCCGGGCACTCTCTATCCAAGTGCCCGTCTGATTTCGTCGATCCAGATCACCACGAACAAGCCGAGGATCACCAGCAGCAGCCCGTTGGTCGCCCAGCCGTTTTTCGGAACGGCGTTGGTCCAGCGAATGCGGTTGTTCAGGTACAGCAGCGTCGCCGCGAGAAACGGGACGAACACGCTGCCCACGATCGTGTAGACGACGATCACCTGGATGGGCTGGCCGGTAAACGCGAAGGCCATCGGGACGAAGGTGACAAACGCGAGCGCGATGCGATACGGCGTGCTCGTGACCTCCGTCAGGCGCTTCCGCTCTTCCGGCGTCACTTTTTTCATGATGCCGTAGAAGTCGGCATAGAGATACGGCACGCTCTGCCACACGCCGAGGAGCGACGCGAACACGGCGGCCCAGAATCCCACCGAGTACGCGATGCGCCCGAACGCGCCGAGGATGCTGCCGAGCATCTCGGCCATTTTCGGCACGGCCTGCGCGTTCGTGATGGCGATGCCGGGAATGAAGAAGGCCTGGTTGGCGGTCATCATGATCGCCATGCCGAAGAGCGCCGTGAACAGGTACGCGATCGCGATGTCGCCGCGCACGTACGACACGTTTTCGGCCCCGCTGATCTGTTCTTCGCGCATCCAGTAGTTGTACGAGAGCATCGTCACCGACCCGCCGATGCCGCCGATGATCGAAAGGACGTTCAAGCCGCCGCCTTCGGGAATTGACGGCATCAGCACACCGCGCACGGCCGAGACCGGATCGTGGAACGTCAATGCCGCGCAGACGAGAATGCTGAAGCCCATGACGCCGACGAGCGTTTTCATCAGCTTCTCGAAGCCGCCGTATCCGCCCAGGATCACGAAGACGAAGCCGATCAGGCTGTGAAGAATCGCGCCCCACGATTGCGGAATCCTTCCGCCGGTCAGGTTGCTGATGCCAAGACCGGTGGCGTTGGTCAACGCGGCGGTCACCGCGACCGTCCAGATGACGAGATAGGCCGCAAACACATAGGTGACCCAGACCGGAAGATGTTCGGCCCATCCTTCGAGCGCCGTCTTGCCGGTGGCCAGTTGCCAGCGGGCGATGCCTTCGTTCAGGACGTACTTGAAGAACGCGCCGAGGGCAATCGCCCAGAGGAGGATGACGCCGTAGCGCGCGCCGCCAACCGTCGCCGCCACGACATCGCCCGAGCCGATTCCCGTCGCGGCCACGACGAGGCCAGGGCCCGCCAGTTTGAGAAAACTGAATCTTTCCGGTGCGTTTTCGGCGGGAGCCACAGGCGCACATTCTAGTTCATAATGCGGTCATGAAGCGCCTTGCTGCCGCCGTTCTGCTCGTCGCATCGGGCATGCCGCTCGCTGCGCAAAGCACGATCAACATTCCATTCGAGACCTTCACGTTGCCGAACGGCCTCACGGTGGTGCTGTCGACCGACCACACCACGCCGACCGTGGCCGTGAACATCTGGTATCACGTCGGCTCGAAAAACGAACTGCCCGGACGGACCGGATTCGCCCATCTCTTCGAGCACGTCATGTTCACCGGATCCGGGCACATCGCCTACGGCGTGCACGATCGCCTCACCGAGGGCGCCGGCGGCATGAACAACGGATCGACATCCAACGACATCACGACCTACTACGAGTCGGTCCCCTCGAATTACCTCGAATCGATGCTGTGGATCGAGTCCGACCGCATGGGCTTCCTGCTCGATGCGCTCGACCTCGCGAAGCTGAACGCGCAGCGCGACATCGTGAAGAACGAGCGGCGTCAGCGGATCGACAACCAGCCGTACGGGCGCGTGTTCGAGATTCTGTCGAAGGCCACCTACCCCGCCGAGCATCCGTATTCGTGGCCGGTGATCGGCAGCATGGAGGATCTCTCGGCCGCTTCCGAAGAGGACGTCAAGAATTTCTTCCGTCTGTACTACGCCCCGAACAACGCGTTCCTGAGCATCGTTGGAGATTTCGATCCCGCGCAGGTCAAGGCGTGGGTGACGAAATATTTCGGCGACGTTCCGCGCGGTAACCCCATCAAGCGGCCCGATGCCGGGCCGGTGACCTTATCGTCCGCCCAGCGGCTGGTGTACGAAGATCGCGTGCAGGTGCCGCGGCTGTACATGCTCTGGCCGGCGGTCGGCGACAAGAACGACGACCGCTTCGCGCTCGCGGTGCTCGGCGCCATCCTGTCTGGCCCGCGGACGGCCCGGCTGACCAAGGCGCTCGTTTACGACGAACAGGCGGCCGCGTCGGTCTCGGCCGGGCACAACACGAACGAGGACGTCGGCGAGTTCATCGTCACGATTACACCGCGCCCGGGACATACGCTCACCGACCTCGAGACGGCCGCCGACGCCGTCATCGATCGGCTGAAGCGCGAAGGGCCGACCCTGGAAGAAGTGCAGAAGGCGACGGCCGGCGAAGAGCTGTCGTTCGTGCGCGGACTCGAGTCGAACCTCGGCAAGGCGTTCCAGCTGGTCAACGGTGCCGCGATCCACGGCGACGCCGGCTACTTCCGCACCGAATATCAGAAGACCCTCGCGGTGACACCGGCCGACGTGCAGCGCGTGGCGAACAAGTATCTGACCACCGGCCGCATCGTGTTGAGCGTCGTGCCGCCCGGGCAGACCGGCCAGGCCTCGAAGCCGGCAGAAAGCACGAAGGTCCAATGACGCGCCGCACTGTTCTCGCTCTCGCTCTCATCGCGTCAGCAACGGTCGCGCTGGGCCCTGGCCCTGCCGCAACGTTCCTGGCATCGGTGGCGCAGGGCTTTAGCCCTGCCATCGCGCTGGCGCAAACCCTCGATCGCTCCAAACAACCGCCTCTCGGCAAGACGCCCGAGCTGCGCGTGCCCACCTGGACCAAATCGAAGCTCGCCAACGGCGCCGAGCTCGTCGTGTCCGAGAAGCACGACCTGCCGCTCGTGTCGTTTTCGATCACCTTCCTTGGCGGCGCGGACCAGTTCGAGTCGGCCGATCGCCGGGGCGTCGCGGGGCTGACCGCCGCGATGATGAGCGAGGGAACGAAAACGCGGAGCGGCGACGATCTCTCGAACGCCCTGCAGTTGCTCGGCACGAACGTGTCGGTCGGCGTCGGTTCGGAGAGCGGCGCCATCAGCTTCGTCAGCACGACCGCGCGCTTCGCCGACACGCTCGGCATCCTCGCCGATATGCTGATGAATTCGACGTTTCCGCCCGAAGCGCTCGAGCGGCTGCGCGCGCAGCGGCTCGTCGCGCTCGAGCAGGCGAAGGCGCAGCCGGGCGCCATCGCGTCGCGCGTGTTTCCGCGCGTGCTCTACGGCGACGCCCATCCCCTGGGACAGTCGCCGACCGAGCAGAGTTACAAAGCCATCACACGAGCCGAGGTCGTCGATTTTCATCAGCGGTTCTTCAAGCCCGGGCGCGCACTGGTGACGGTCGTGGGCGACGTCACGCCCGCGGCGATTCGCCCCGTGATCGAGCGGGGCCTTGCGGGCTGGGTGCCCGGGGGCGAGCGTCCCACGTTCTCGTTTCCGGCGTTGCCAGCGTCGCGGCCGACGACGATCTATCTCGTCGACAAGCCGGGCTCGGCGCAATCGATCTTCGCGATCGGCTTGCCGGGGCCGCCTCGCACCACGCCCGACTACTACGCGCTTCGCGTGATGAACACGATTCTCGGCGGCATGTTCCAGTCGCGCCTCAACGCGAACATCCGCGAGGAAAAAGGCTACAGCTACGGCGTGTCGTCGGGCTTCGGGTTCGGCAAGGGGCCCGGACCCTTCCGCACGGGCGGCGACATCGTCGGAGACAAGACCGACGCCGCACTCGTCGAGTTCATGAAGGAGCTGCGGGGCATCGTCGGCGCCAGGCCGATTACGGAGGAGGAGCTGCGGACCGCAAAGGAATCGCTGGTTCAGAGCCTGCCCGGCACATTCGCATCGGTGAGCGCCATCAACGGTGCCATCGCCGGGCTGTGGTTGCAGTCGTTGCCCGACGACTACTATCAGCGGTTCACGAAGTCGGTCACGGCCATCACAGCCGGCGACGTCGTGGGCGTCGCGAAGAAGTATCTCGATCTCGAGCACCTGGCCATCGTGATCGTCGGAGACCGGAAGGCGATTGAGGAGTCGTTGCGCGGGACGAAGATCGCGCCGATCGCGTATCTCGATATAGAAGGGAATCCGCTTCGCGAGGGACCGTAGCGCGCTTCACCCATTTGCCCATTGACCATCACGGAGATTGAGCATGACGACACCGACACCCGGAGATCGACGAACCCGCCTTCTGAGCGCCGCCGCTGCCCTGGGCCTCATTCTCTTCGGCGCCCCGGCGAACGCCCAGCAGAAACCGGTGCCGGCGCCGCAGGTGCAGGACCCGCTCGAGCGCTTGAACGAGTCCATCGACGCGCTGACGAAAAAAGTCTGGCCGAGCGTCGTGCAAATCCAGGTGACCAGTTACGGCGCGCGGGAAGACAACGCGCGCGGCGACGCCAACGTCGTGATTGGTCAGCAGCGATCGGTCGGATCTGGATTCGTCATCGATCCAGATGGTTACATCATGACCAACGCGCACGTCGTGACCAACGCGCAGCGGATTGAAGTCATGATGGCGCCGGCCAACGCCGACGGCAGGCTCGCGACGGCGCTCTCGAACAAATCGACGAGCTTTGCGGCGCGCCTGATCGGCACCTCGAGCGAACTGGATCTGGCGCTCATCAAGATCGAAGGCACGAAACTCCCCGCGCTGCCCCTCGCGACGTACTCAAATCTGCGGCAGGGCGAAACGGTCTTTGCGTTCGGCAGCCCGGGTGGCCTCCGCCAGACGTTGACCCACGGGATGGTGTCGGCCGTCGCCAGACAAGTCGACATCGATTCACCGCTCATCTACGTGCAGACCGACGCACCGATCAACCCGGGCAACTCGGGCGGGCCGCTGGTGAACACGCGCGGCGAAGTAGTCGGCCTGAACACGTTCATCGTGTCGCAGTCGGGAGGCAGCGAGGGTCTCGGCTTTGCCATTCCATCGGCCACGGTGAGAACCGCATTCAGACAGTTCCAGAAGTACGGTCAGCTTCGGCGGCAGGAAACGGGGATGAGCATCCAGACGATTACGCCGTCGATGGCTGCGGCCCTCGGCCTGTCGAAAGAGTATGGGCTCATCGTGTCGGACGTCTGGCCGGGTGGCCCCGCCGAGAAAGGCGGGTTGCAGGTCGGCGACATTCTCCTCTCGGTGGACGGACAACCGGCTGACAATCTGCCCACAGTGAACTACTACTTCCGGCTGAGAGACTCCACCGAGAACGTCAAGGTTGTGGTGCAGAGGGGTGCGATGCAGCACCCGCTCAGTCTCGCCACGGTCGAGGAACGCAACGAGTTCGATGCCGTTTCATCGATGGCCGACACGCAGAAGAACATGGTGCCCGAACTGGGGATTCTCGGCGTCGAGATCGACCAGAAGATTGCCGCCGCCGCCCGAGGTCTCAGGGATCCGTACGGCATCATCGTGGTCGCGCGCGTGGCAGGAGCGACGAGCGAAGTGCCTCTCCTGGCGAGGGACGTGATCCGGAGCGTCAACAACGCGCGGGTGCCGACGCTGCTGGCGCTGCGGGACGCGGTGCGGACGCTCAAGCCAGGCACGCCGGTCGCGCTGCAGATTCAGCGTGAAGGGCGATTGATGTACGTGACCTACACAGTGGAGTGAGCGGTGATCGTCCATCGTCGATCGTCGATTGTCCATCGTCGTCGGGCATCGTCCATACGTCCCGTCAGTGGCATTCGGGGTTGACGACACAACGCGCGCATCCGTTTGGTCCAGTCGTGGGATCGATGAAACACGGCTGCGGCTGTCCTTGCCCGCCTAACCGACACACACGGATGGCTGTCGCATCTCCCGGCCCACCCCCGCAGGACGCAAGATTCGGTATGTGGATCTTTTGGAATTGCTGGCGGGTCCACCCGTCCGGACCGGAATGTTCCCAGCAACCAGCGTCTGGATGGAAGTCCCACTGCGGCACGACCTGCCCGAATGCGAACGTGCAGTTGTTCTTGCCCATCCTGCCAGGCGGCAGCGTCGCGGGATTGAGGATCCAACTTGGAATCGAGCCCGCGACCTGCATGATGGTCGGCATCGTGAGACTCGTGCTGTCACCGAGCGCAGCACTGCTCTGACTCGAATTCAACGGCGTGGGAGCGACCGGCCTTTCCATGGCCGTACATGCCCCCAATAGGAGCATGGAGCAGAGAGCGACCGACCTGCTGAACGTCATCGGCTCGTTAGACATCACGAATTCCTTTCAAAACGTGCGTTGACTCCGATTGGGCCTGCGCTGGACGGGCCTACTATCTGGAAACGGTCACGGCATCTAAAAGCGGACACTCCTCCTGCCTGCCGGGAGTAAGATTCCCGAAACCTACCCAAGACAAACCAGCGATATGGGCGCCGACCTGCCTGGCCGCGATCGCAAGGAGCCCGAAGGTCCGGGTCAGCGTGACGTCGAATCGACGCATCGCCTGCTCGAACGTGCCCGCTCGGGCGATCAGGATGCGATCGACCGGCTTTTCGCCCGGCACGTTCGCCCTCTGCGACGTTGGGCCAGTGGCCGGCTCCCGAAGTGGGCCCGCGACGTGGCCGACACCGATGATCTTGTCCAGGACACCCTGCTCCAGACGTTTAAGAGGATCGAGCAGTTCGAACCCCGCGGCGTCGGCGCGCTCAACGCGTATCTGCGTCAGGCGGTCCTGAACCGCATTCGCGAAGAGCTGCGACGGAAGGGGCGGCGCCCCGATGCGACGGGTCTGAGCGCGCTCGAAGCCGACGGGCACCTGTCGCCACTCG
Source organism: Vicinamibacterales bacterium (assembly GCA_963746535.1). Taxonomy (GTDB): domain Bacteria; phylum Acidobacteriota; class Vicinamibacteria; order Vicinamibacterales; family JAMQPK01; genus JAMQPK01. Next base: position 190,841 of record CAVVBP010000001.1, read on the forward strand.
AGCAGGCCATCGGAAACGAGGCTATCGAGCGATACGAGAGAGCGCTTTCCAGCCTCAGGCCGGACGAACAGGACGCGATCATCGGCCGCGTCGAGCTCGGCTACACCTACGAGGAACTGGCGAAGGCGCTCGGCAAACCCACGCCCGACGCGGCTCGCAAGGCCGCGCAACGAGCCCTGGTTCGACTTGTCGAGGAGATGGCGCGTGGCAACGGATGACGAACATCTCGAACAGCTTGCCGGGGCCATCCTGGACGGCAGCCCCGTAGACTGGAAAACGGCCGAATCTGACGTGGACCCTGCGCGTCAGCGCCTCGTCCAGCATCTGAAAATCGTCGCGGCCGTTGCCGGCGTGCACCGCATCCCAGACGCGTGGGGACACCTCCGCGTCATCGAGCGCATCGGCAGCGGCTCGTTCGGCGACGTCTACCGCGCCTGGGATTCGCGCCTCGATCGCGAGGTGGCGCTCAAGCTGCTGCCGGCCGACGCTCGCGACGATCGCCAGACGTCGTCGATCATCCACGAAGGACGCCTGCTCGCTCGCGTCGATCACCCCAACATCGTGACGATTCATGGAGCCGAACAGATCGGCGATCGCATCGGCCTCTGGATGGAGCTCGTGCGCGGCCGCACGCTGGAAGAGATGCTGGCTCACGGCGTGTCGTTCAGCCCCGCGGAAGCGGTGAGAATCGGCGCCGATCTCTGCAGCGCGGTCGAGGCCGTCCATGCCGCCGGACTGATCCATCGCGACATCAAGGCCCACAACGTGATGGTCGCTGACGATGGCCGTGTCGTGTTGATGGATTTCGGGACGGGTCGCGAGCGGGACGACCCCTCGTCATCGGATTTGACGGGCACCCCTCTGTACGTGGCTCCTGAAGTGCTCGGGGGACGGCCCGCGACGGCTCAAAGCGATGTCTACAGTCTTGGCGTACTGCTGTTCCACGTCCTGACAGGCTCGTATCCCGTTCTGGGGAAAAATCTCGCGGAGATCCGCGCCGCGCACGATGCCGGCTCGCGTGCAAGCCTTCGCGCCATCCGTCCAGACGTCCCCGCTCCGCTCGCACGAATTATCGAGCGCGCCATCGACGCGGTACCCGAACGGCGTCATCAACGCGCTGCTTCGTTCGGCGCCGCTCTCCGCGAGGCCCCGCGTGGAATCGCGCGCCGACGCCTGATGTACGCCACCCTGGCAGCGAGCGCGGTTCTTGTCGCAGGCGGGCTGGCCATGGTCGGACGCGTTGCAGTCCCTTCGGGTCAGGTTCCCGCAATTGCCATCCTTCCGTTCGAAAACAAGGGTGGGGCATCCAGCAGCGAGGAGTTCGCCGATGGGCTCACCGTTGAGATTCAGCGCAGCCTTGCCGTGATCGACGGCTTGTCGGTTCGATCGTCGGGTTCGTCCTTCGCATTCAGAGGCCGGCCCAGGAATCTCCGCGAGGTGGCGTCGCAGCTCGGCGTGGACTTCGTGCTCGAAGGATCGGTGTCGCGGAGCAGCAACCAGCTGCAGGTCGACGTCCGGTTCATCCAGGTGCCGAGCGCGGTCGTCATCTGGACAAAACGCTTCGAGCGTGACGGGCGATCGGTTTCAGCCATCTTCGACGACATCGCTGCCGCGATCGTGAACGAACTGCGCGTCACGCTTCAGCCCAATCAGCGGCGCTACGAGCTCGATCCGGATCTGTACTATCAGTTTCTCCAGGCACAAAGGTTCCATGCGGCGCGCAGAGCCGACAACAGCGCCAAGGCCGCCGAACTGTTCCAGCAGGTAGTATCGGGCGCGCCGGACTATGCGCCGGCGTGGGCCGGGCTGGCCAGTGCACTGGCGCAGCTTTCACGGCCTTCGACAGCGGAAGAGATCATCCCTCCGGATCCGAGGCTGCGCCCCGCGGCGATGAAGGCGCTTCAACTCGATCCGCTCCTGGCAGAAGCCCATGCCGCGCTCGGAAACATGTACGCCAGCGATCGTGAGTGGGTGCCCGCTCGCATGTCGTTCTTGAAGGCGATCGCATTGAACCCATCATTGACGGAGATACACAGCGACTTCGTGCTCGGCGTCCTGATGCCCATTGGCGACACGAATGAGGCCTTGCGCCAGCTCGAAGCGGCTCGCATCGCCGACCCGTTGTCGCTGGATGTGAGGAGAACGCAGGCGCACATCTTCATCGAGACCGGACAGCACGATAGGGCGATCGAGAATTGCCGGTGGATCCTGCAGCACGATCCTGCGTTCCCTTTCGTGGACGTGTGGCTGGGCCGGGCCTTGTATCTCTCTGGACGATTCGATGAAGCGGAGAAAGTGCTCAGGGGCGCCCCGCCGCAGTTCTTCGGGTACCTCGGCTATCTCCTCGCCGTGAGCGGCCGCCGGGAAGAGGCGGCGGCGCTCGCGGCGAAAAATCCCGATGCGGCGTCGCGGAACATGCTCATCTACGCCGGGCTGGGCGACAAGGATCGCGCCTTTGAGGCGCTCACGCGCACGGCCGAAGTGAACTGGTGGCGCGCTGCGACGTGGCTGCGCAGACCCGAGATGGCGCTGCTTCGAGGAGATCCGCGAATGGCGGCCTTGAAGAAGGAGCTCAGGCTGCCTGAATGACGGCCCGCGAAATCAGATCAGGCTGAAGCCGGTTATCAGCAACAGGCTGGCAAGGCCCACGCGAAGAATCCGGGCGGGCGCGCGCGGGGCGATCCAGGTGCCGACGCTGACGCCGGGAATGGATCCGAGAAGGAGCGTCGCGGCAAGCAGCCAGTCGACGGTCCCGCCGTACGCATGCGCAAGTCCGGTGACGCTCACGAGAATCGCGGCATGAAAGACATCGGTCCCGACGACGCGTGCTGGGCTGAGCGGAAACACGCACACGAGGAACGGAACCAGCAGCGCGCCGCTGCCGACCGACGTGAACCCCACGAGCGCGCCCACGATCGCACCGGCGGCGACCGTCCCCTTTCCTTCGAGCCGCCTGCGCCAGCGCTCGGATAGCACGCGTTCCCCGGCGACGAAGATCCGGCACAGCATCAGGATCGCCACGAGCACGAGCACGACGCCGAGCGCACGCCGCACCACCAGGTCGGCATCCACACCAGCGCCCGGCAGGAACCTGATGGCCGCAACCGCCAGCAACCCCGCCGGAATACTGCCCTTCGCAAGCCGTTTCGCCAGACCGAAGTCGACCGTCAGTTGCCGCGCGTGCAGCCACGCGCCCACGATCTTCGTGGCCGCACTGTAGACGAGGTCGGTGCCGACCGCCACGACGGGCCCGACGCCGACCACGGAAATCAGAAACGGCGTCATGATGGCGCCGCCTCCCATCCCGGTGAGGCCGACGAGCATCCCTACCAGGAATCCGGTTACGACGAGGCCTGGATCAATGTGCATGCGAAGGCGCCTATTGCGATCGTCGCACGACCACCAGCCAGTCCTCGCCTGGACTGTCCGGCGGCTCGCCAAGCGCGGCACTGGCGCCACCCTTGACCGTTGAGATGCTGCCTCTCTTCAACGGCCCTCCATTCCGCGGGTCGAACCAGCTGATGCCGAACTGCCCGGTCGCCTTCGACAGATCGAGGCTCGCGGTACCACCCGACGGCAGATACACCAGGTACACCTCGTTGGCCTTCGCGAAACAATATCGACTGTTGTCATGTTTGTCGTTGCCGACCAGCGCGTCGGCGTTCGCCATCTCCCAGAACGGAATCTTTTGCGCGTGGAAGAAGTCGATCGCAATCCGGCCGTACTCCCAGCTCTTCTCGCGGCTGCGGAAATTCTCCGCGACGAGATCGTTGTCGGGGAGACCGTAGCCGAAGTAGTAGTCAACTCCGGCTCCTCCGGCCATCAAGTTGCCCCACAGCACGTTCTTGCGAATGTCGTGAAGCGTGTAGCCGACGTCGGCGCCCTTGACATCTTTTCCTGCGAAGCCCGAGTACCCGGGATCGGGGGGCACTCCAAGGTTCGCCGGCCCTTGCTCGTCGTTCGCCGCAACCCAGGGTTTCTTCGCCTCCGCCGATGCGAGCACCCACCTCAACGTGCGCTCATGAACGGCGTTCCACATCATCTGCAGCGACGCGCCGGTAAAGGGCGACTGCTTGCCCAGCAGCGGTGGATACACCTTCTCCTGTTCGTTCGGAAAGGTGTGGACGACGATGTGATGACCGCCGTATGGATCGGTGCCAGTGAGACTCATCGCCATCGCCAGTTGCTGCTCGCTCGACTGCGTGTTCTCTTCCCCGATGTTCCAGTTCAGCGCGAGCGCATACCCGAATCGCGCCACAAGCTCGCGAATATACAACCTTCGCTCTGGCCCGGTCTCACCTGCATCGAGCGATTCCGGAATGACGACGGTCTTGCCCCCGCGAAAGTGGTCGTCGATTTCGTTTTCCTGGAGCTTGAAATGCAGATACAGGCCCTTGCGCTGCGCGTGGTCGAACACAATCTGCCACTGATCGAGCTTCGACACGTCGTAGTGGAACTTGTCGTCGCGCTCGACGAACGGCCAGATATTGTCGCCGTCACCGCCCGCGTTGTACGGCAGGAACGAGATCGAGTTCACGCCTCTCGATGCCAGGTAGTTGATGGCGCCGATGAGTGCCTTGCCCTTCGTCTCCTTCCATGTCGGGTCGCCGGTGGTCCAGTCCTCGAGATGCGGCGCGTAGGTGTGCAGCGGCACTTGCGCCTTTCGCGCCACGGTGCCGTCGAAGTCGGCATACGCCAGCAACGTCTCGGGCGAGTCCGTCCCGAGCTTCAGGAAGTATTCACCGCTGCCGGCAAACTGCAGGTAGTGCTTCCCGGCATACTGCAGCCGGCCACGAGCACGGAAGTCCGGTGCGCGTTTGTCGCTGCCGGCAATTTGAATCGTGCCCGTCCGGCCGTGGAGCGGCGCGACTGCCTGACCGGCAGACCCGCTTGCGAGCGCGACGCCTTTTCCGCTCACAAACGAAATTCGATAGTTCCACCGGCCCGTTTTGTCGGGCGCCAGGTGCGCGCGCCATTTGTTTCCCGAGGTGGCCGACGAGTTGGCGGCGTTTCCGTCACCTGCGAAATAGCCAGGAACCGAGTATGACGGTGTGCCGGATTCGTGGGTGAAGACGACCGACAGGCGATAGTCCAGAAATGGGTTCGGCGCACTCGCCGTCTCGTCGGCCTGCGGACCGGCCAATGTCAGCGTCACCTTGTGCCATTGCCGAAGCTCTCCGGATACGGTGATGTCATTGGCGCCGCCGCCCCTCTGTGCGTTCACGAGCGCGAGCCCGGCCACGAGGGCCACGCATGCGGTTCCGAATACAACGGTCCGGTGCTTCATCATCGCGGGTCTCCTCTTCGTCACGAACTGGCGACGACCGGAACATCAGGGCGGGCCCTGGTCCACAGCCACGCGGCCATCAGGTTGAGTACTGCGCCGAGGACAAAAAACGGCGTCGTCGATCCGGTCATGGCCAGCAGATACGGAAACGCCAGGCTCGTGACGAACGAGCCGATGTTGCCGGCCATGTTCATCGTGCCCGATACCGCCCCGGCATTCGCGCGGCCGATGTCGATGCAGAACGCCCACGACGGTGGAAGCGTCATGTCCGACCCCAGCATCGCAATCGTCAGGCACAGAACGGCAGGAAGCGGGGTTTGAAACGCCAGGCTTGCCAGGAGACCGGCGGCAGAAAGCACGAACCCCGCAATCGCCGCGTACTGACGTGACTCGCGCCATCGGCCGCGTCGATACAGCGAATCGACGATCGCGCCACCCACCCAGTTGCCGATCGCTCCCCCAACGAGCGGCAGCGCGGCGAGCAGTCCGGTCTGCAGTGCCTCGAGCCGATACGTGCGCTGCAGGTAGGGGAACAGCCACGTCAGACAGAAGAAGAACGTGAAGTTCGACGCGAAGTACTGCCCCATGGCCAGCCGCATGTTCGCCGATCGGACGAGCGCGCGAAGCCCGATCGCGGTCGCGGCGCTCGTCGATGCGGGGCGCCCCCGTTGAATCAACTGCCGTTCGGCTTCCGAGACGCCACCGTGCTCATCCGGCGTGTTTCGGAACCACGCAAACCATGCGGCCGCCCACACGACCCCGAACGCCCCGAGCATGAGGAAGGCGCGCCGCCATCCGGCAGCCATCACCAGCCACGCGACCGCCGGCAGCGCGAATGCGGCCCCAAGACGCGAGCCCGAAAAATTGATGCCCTGCGCGAGCCCCCTCTCGCCGGCGGGCAGCCATGCGTAAAACGCTCGCGCGCAGGTGGGATAGGCGCCGGCTTCGGCCGCACCGAACAGGAACCGGAACAGCAGTAGCGACGCAAAGCTCCATGCGATTCCTGTCAGCGCCGTAAAGACCGACCACAATCCCACCACGGCCGCCAGCACGATGCGCGCACCATAGCGATCGGCGAGCGCGCCTGCCGGCGTCTGGAACAGCGCATACCCCAGCGCGAACGCCGACAACACCCAGCCGAACTGGGTGTCGGTGAGACCAAATGCCTCTGAGACCGGATTGCGGGCCGTCGAGATGGCCACGCGATCGATGTAGAGCAGCATCGACAGGGAAAACGTGACGGCAATCAGTTTGTACCGCGTCGGCACCGCGCCCGCTGTGGCGAGCGCGCTCGGAACAACCGCCGCCGCCTGCTTGTCGGCGCTCATCTCGCACCCGACGCGCCGAGGCCCACCGGAAGACGTTCGAGATGCGCCTGCACACGAGCCGCAATCTGAGCGGTACCGGAGGCACCGCCGTGCTCGAGACTCCGCAGGTCTCCGTCTCCGAACGCAGACTCGACGGCCTGCGTGAGCGCCGCTCCGGCCGACGAACACGCGGGCACGTCGTGACGTTCGCCGAGCCAGTCGAGCATCATCGCCGCCGACAGAATCATGGCCGTCGGGTTCGCCACGCCGCGGCCGGCAATGTCGGGGGCCGTGCCATGACAGGGTTGGAACACGCCGTGCTTGTCGCCGAGATCGGCGGACGGGGCCATCCCCATGCCGCCGATGAGCGCCGCCCCGACATCGGACAGGATGTCGCCGAACATGTTCTCGGTGACCAGGACGTCGAATTCCCACGGCGCCCGCACCATCTTGAGACCGACCGCATCCACGTAGGCGCAGTCGGCCGCGACATCCGAATGCCGCGACGCGCACTCGAGAAAGATCGATCGGAAAAAGGCCAGCGAGGGAATGACGTTCGCTTTGTCCACGCACGTCACGCGGCCCGGCCGGCCTCTCTTCCGCCGCGACCGGGCGAGTCGAAACGCAAAGTCGAAGAGCCGTTCTGAGGTGCGCCGCGTGATGCGCATCGTGTCGAACACCGCTTCGTTGCCCTCACGGCGTGTCATGGTCCGCGAGGCGAACAGGCCCTCGGTCGACTCGCGCACCAGCACGCAATCGATGTTCTTCGCGCGCGGATCGGCCAGCGGCGTGGGCGCGCCGTTCAACAACCGGAACGGGCGCACGCCGGCGTAGAGATCGAACCGTTCGCGGAAGTCGAGATGCGGCTGCACTTCGGTGCCGTCCGGATAGCGGACCTCGGGCAGGCCCATCGCACCAAGCAGGATCGCGTCGGCCGATTCCGCCGCATGCATCGCGCTGTCTGGCAGCGCGGTGCCCGTCCGGCGATACAAGTCGGCGCCGGCTTCGTACTGGTCGAAGGCCAGCCTGAAGCCACCGGCTCGAGCGACGGCGATATCCAGCAAGCTGAGACACGGCGCCATCACTTCCCTGCCGATGCCGTCACCTGGGAACACCGCAATTCGAAACTCACGCATGTGTCTCCTCCGAATTCAGTTTCCGCTCAGTACGTAGTGTCCGGCTTTAGCCGGACTTTGAGCGGTCCGCCTGAAGGCGGACACTACGTACAATCCGAGACCACAACAGGCAACCCGGAAGCGGCCGAGCCATAGATGGCTTCCTGCACGGCAAGCGTCTGCAAATAGCACCGTCCGTCCGTCTCGAACGCGGTACCGGCGAGAAGACCGTCGACAAAATGCTGCAGCGTCGCGCGCACGCAGTCGCCGGCGAACCCGCGTCGCTCGTGGAGGTACTCGTGAGCGCTGACACCGGCCCCGAGTGGATGGACCCACATCCGCCCTTCCTCGTCGAGCCGCATCGAACCACCATCGCCTTCGAGCACGAACTCACCGAATGTATAACGAGGATCGGTGGCCGGCGACTCGTTGTAGCGGTTCGCATCCCAGAGTCCCTGACCGCCGCTCGCGAACTCGAAGACCACGAGGCCCGTATCCTCTCCGGCAATATCCGGGTTGAGGCGGCGCAAGCGCGCGAACACACGCCGTACCTCGCCGCCCAGATAGCGAAACACATCGATGAAGTGCACGCCGGTCTCGTAGATGAGCAATTGCGGCATCGTGCGGAAGTACGGCTGCCTCGCCAGGTAGGCATCGGGCTGCCACCCGTCGCCCATTCGCGTGCGGCACGAGATCGAATGAAGCAGGCCGATGCGTCCCATGTCGAGCAGCCGCCGGAACTCGCGGTGCCAGGGCTGAAATCGAAAGTTGTCGTGCACCATCAAACGGATTCCGGCGCGCTCGGCCGACCCGACGATCGCGACCGCATCTTCGAAGCTGGGCGCGAGGGCTTTTTGACAGAGCACGTGCACGCCGCGCTCGGCAGCCAGCGTCGTCAGCGCTGCATGGGTGTGCGGCGGCGTGATGATATCGATGAAGTCGGGGCGTTCCGCGTCGAGCATGGCGGCCGTATCGGAGTAAGCCTTCGCACGAGGAAGCTGCTGCGCGACGGCATCCGCGCGAGACCGGTCGAGGTCGCACACGGCGACCAGTTGCGCACCCGACACGCGCGGCCAGGCGTCGTAGTGAAACCGGCTGAAATACCCGGCACCCACGGCCACACCTCGGAGCGGTTGCCTCATCTCTTCAGGATCCAAACACGCGGCGGAGCTCGTCGATTTCCGCCGGGCCAAGCCGCCACTGGGGCCGGTCTCCAAGAATGAAGAACAGCTTTGCGGTTTCCTCGAGCTCCTCGGCAGCCGAGACGGCCGTGTCGAGATCGGGCCCCGAGACGACCGGCCCATGGTTGGCGAGCAGGAGCGCACGATGCGAAACGGCCAACTGCGAAATCGTCCCGGCGGCGTCGGCGTTGCCGGGCCTGAAGTACGGCACCCGCGCGACACGCCCGACTCTCATGACGACGTACGGCGTAATCGCGGGAAGCACATCGTCCGGAGGACGATCGGTCAGGCAGGACAGGGCCGTCGCGTATGTGGAATGCAGGTGCACGACAGCCGTGTCGTCGGGCCTGCTCTTGTACATCGCGAAGTGCAGCCACGCCTCCTTTGTCGGCGCCGGACCGTCGACGTGCCGCCCGTTCGCGTCCAGCTTGCTGAGGCGGCCCGGCTCGAGATGTCCCAACGACACGTTGGTCGGCGACATCACGTAGCCACCTGTGTCGAGGCGGACGCTGAGATTCCCCGACGTACCGCAGCTGTACCCCCGCGCGAACAGCGAGCGCCCATGGCGGGCCAGCGCGTCGCGTGCCTGTTCCTCGTTCATGCCGCAATCCCCAGCGCCCTGGCGAAAAACTCGACGCTTCCGAAATTCCCCGATTTCAACGCGAGATGGAACCCCTCCGGATCGAGGCTGTGCGTCCACGGCACGCCCGGCTCGATTTCGTCGCCAAAGCCCAGCGTCTTCACGCCGATGGCATCGAGCACCGCACCAGAGGTTTCGCCGCCGGCCACGACGAACGCGCGCACACCATCCGACGCAAGCGCGACCGCCAGCGTGCTGAACGCGCGCTCGAGAATCGCCGCGGCTTCCGGCCTGCCCAGCGCCTGCTGGGCCTTCTGCACATCTTCCGGCGTTGTCGTGGAATAGATGAGGACATGGCCATGTTGTGACTGCGCACGCGACCAGCTCACCAGTTCCGCCAGCGCACCGTCATCTGACGCCAGCGTCACCGGATCGACCTGGCGATGCGGCACAAGCCGCGACAGGTGCCGGACCTGCGCCTGCGTGGCGGCAGATCCGCTTCCGCTGAGGACCGCAACAGGTCCGGGTGGTGAAGGCAGCGCCGGAGGTCTGGCCTGGTCGTGCCCGTGCGGCATCGTTCTGGCCAACGCACCGCCGAGCGCGGCGCCGCCTGTAATGAGTCGAAAATCCCGGCATGCCGACGCGATGGTATCAAGATGCCGGTCGGCCACCGCATCGACGATCGTCACCTTGTGGCCGTCGGTCATCAGTGTCCGGCAGCGCGCGCGAACAGCGTCGGGTCCCTTCTGCACGTCCGTGAACGGCACGAGCCCGACCGGATACACCGACTGTTTCGCCAGCACGCGCACGAGGTTGGAATCGGTCATCGGCGTCAGCGGATGGTGCCGCATGGACGATTCCGACAGCAGTTGGTCGCCGACAAACAAATGACCGAGGTAGACCGTGCGACCCAGCGACGGATAGGCCGGGCACGCGATCGTAAACGGCTCGTTCATCTGTTCCAGCAGGCGCTCGATCACGGGCCCGATGTTGCCGGCATCCGTGGAGTCGAACGTCGAGCAGTACTTGAAGTAGATCTGCCGGGCGCCGGCGTTCGTCAGGCAGGCCTCTGCCGCACAGGCCGCGGTCGTCGCCACATGGACCGGAGCCGTGCGCGTTTTCAGGGAGATAATGACGACGTCGGCCGGCGGCGGCGCGGATTCCGGGACGCCGAGCGTCTGGATCACGGACCATCCATCCCGGCGCAGCACCGAGGCCAGGTCGGTCGCACCGGTCACATCGTCGGCGATTACACCCAGGCGCATGACGTCCAGACTGGTTTGACCGGAGACCGGTCATCGTATACGTTAGCGAATTCAGTGTCAAACATCCTGCCCGCCTCGTTCGAACCGTTCGGACGTGCATTGTACCGGCCCGAATGCGTGCTCGGCACGGCGGCCGGCGACGTGTTCGTCCCCGACTGGCGCGGCGGTGTCGCGGTCGTCCGGGCCGACGGCGCGCAGGACGCCTGGCTCGCGCGCGCGGACGGCGTTGAACTGCGTCCCAACGGCATCGCCTTGAATGAAGACGGGTCGTTCCTCATCGCTAATCTCGGCGACGCCGGCGGCGTCTGGCGGCTCGCTCGCGACGGCACGCTCACGCCGTGGCTCGTCGACGTCGACGGGATCGCGTTGCCGCCGGCGAATTACGTGATGACCGATGAACGGGGCCGCACCTGGATCACCGTGAGCACCACGCGGCACCCTCGACAACTCGCATGGAGATCCGACGTCCGCGACGGATTCATCGTGCTCGTCGACGATCGCGGTGCGCGCATCGTCGCCGACGGGCTGCACTACACCAACGAGTGCCGGCCCGACCCCGCCGGCGAATGGCTCTACGTCGTCGAAACGTTCGGCCGGCGCCTGACGCGTTTTCGAATCGGCGCAGGCGGACACTTGAAAACGCCGGAGACGGTCATCACCTTCGGCCACGGCTCCTGGCCCGACGGGTTCGTGTTCGACCAGCAGCACCGCATCTGGATCACCAGCCTGATCAGCAACCGCCTGCTCCGGTTCGACGGGTCGTCCCTGGACACCATCGTCGAAGAGCTCAACGCGACACATGTCGATGAGGTTGAAGACGCGTTCGGCCGGGACCAGATGCGCGCGGACCATCTGGGTCCCATCCCCGGAACCCGGCTGCAACACGTCACCAGCGTGGCGTTCGGCGGATCAGATCTGCGTACGGTCTACATCGGCTGCCTCCACACCGATTGCATCTTCCGATTCCGGACCGACGTCCCTGGCGCCGCGCCGCCACACTGGCATTTCGGGCCCTCGTAGAGGGCGGTCTTCAGTTTTCAGTTTTCAGTCTTCAGTACGTCTCAACTGATAACTGACAACTGAGAACTGAAAACTCTTCTCTAGAAGCTGCCGAGACGGCATTGCTCGAGAAGCGCGATGATCTCCCGGCTGGTTCTCGCACGGTGCTTCAGGTGGATGGCCCTCGCGTCGCGCCGGTTGCCGCGCTTGATGGCGTCGACAACCGCCCGATGCTCCTTGTTCGACGAGCCGAGCGTCGGACGCAGTCGAACGGTGGTCATGCGGGCGCGATGACCATGATCCCAGAGCATGGAGGCCATGGCGGCCAGACGCGCATTTCCGCAGAGGTCGATGAGCGTCCGGTGAAAGCGCTCGTCGGCCTTGACCCATGCGTCTCGATCGCGCTGCTTCAAGGACGCGTCCATGTCGTCGAGCGCCTGGTCGAGCCGGCCCAGCGCCTTCGGATCCGGCCCGGACTTCACGAGACGCTCGATCGCGGTCAGCTCGAGGGCGGTCAGGACTTCATAGGTGTCGTGGAGATCCTGGAGCGACAGCGGCACGACGCGCATCCCGTGCCGGGAGATCAACTGGACGAAGTGCTCGTTCTGAAGGCGAACCAGCGCCTCTCGAAGCGGCGTACGGCTCATGCCGAGGTCTTCCGCGAGATCCTGCTCGAGCACTTGATGCGCGGGAGGATACTCGTTGTCGAGAATCCTTCGTCGGATTTCCCGATACGCGTGCTCCACGAGCGATTGCCCGCCGTTCTGACGACGTGCGGAAAGGCCGGCTCTCTTGCGCGTGCTCGAGCGTGGCGTCACGCGCCGGGTCGATGGCATAGGCGGCAAAGTCAGGAGGAATTCTTTCGAAAGAATCTCTCCTATTCTCTTAGTCTCCAGTTTTCAGTTTTCAGTTTTTAGATTTTAGTTCACCCACCCACCGCCCCGCCGCCGCGCGCAGGGGGCGCCGGAGGCGGCGCTACGTACAGTCGCGTCAGAAACGCCATCAGATCCTGGAACTCCGACGGCGACAGTCGCCTGTCCCAGTCGTGCGGCATCACGCTGTTGGGGTCGTAGTACACCTGCACGTCCTGCCGCTTGAAGCGATGGATCGTCAAATCGTCCCTGCCCAGTACCTGCAGTGAGAAGCTGTCTTCGTTCTTCAAAATGCCCGAGATGACCTTGCCGTCCTTCGTGGTCACACGAACGGGCTGATAGGTGCTCATCGGCAGCAGCGTCGAGTCGTGGGTGCCCCCGTCGGCCGCAATCTTGTGTTCCACCTTCGTCAGCGCGTCCGCGATGTCCTGGACCTTGCGCTGGCCGCCAAGATTGGACAGGTCCGGTCCGATGATGCCGCCCTTGGCCTTGATCATGTGGCAGTTGCCGCAGGTCCCCTTGCCCCAGAAGATCGCCTCGCCGCCGGCGACGTTGCCCGAGGCCGGCGCGTCGACCGCCGTGCCGCGAAGACCGCGAATGTACGCGGTGATGCGCCAGATCTGATCGTCGTTGAACTGCCCCGAGAACGGCGGCATCTGCGTGCCCGAGATCCCGTTCTTCAACGCATCGAATACCTCGTCGTCGCTCCGGCGTAGATAGCGGCGGTTCTGCGAGGCCACGGGCGGACCCAGCTCGCCACCTTTGCCGTCCTTGCCGTGGCACGCCGTGCAGGTCTCGTTGTAGAGCTTCTCTCCCTCGGCGATCGCCTCGCGATTTCCGATGGCCGGATGGGCCCCTTTGCCGGCCGGCGGGCCCCCGCCACGCTGCGCGTTCAGAGAGATGCTCAGCAGCAGGACCGCTAGTCCCGGTAGAGCGCAACTTAAGTTGCGCCCTACAGTGCGCCCTACGTTGCGCCCGACAGTGCGCTTGCCATCTGCCATGTGCCATCTGCCCTGACATGCTGTTCTTCTTTTCATGGTCAACCTATCGTGCGTCTGGCAACGCAAACGTGATGACGTTCGAAAACGACGTGAGCGCGATGTACTGATGTCCATCGACCATGTAGGTCGAAGGCGCCGACGTGATCAACGCACCCGTATTGAAGTTCCAGAGCGCCTTGCCGCTCTTCGCATCCAGCACGGTAAACATCCCCTGCTGCTCGGGCGCAAAGATCAGGCCGCCGGCTGTGGAGAGCAGCCCGGGCCCGTAGTGATACGAGCTGATCTGCTCGAAGTCCCACACCTTCTTACCCGTCACGGCATCGAGCGCGCGCACGTAGAGTTGCCAGCGCTCCTGGTCCTCGCCGCTTTCCATGTACGCCGTGCCGCTGCCACCCTGTCCCGGGCGGAAGTTCGTCGTCGAACGGTATGTGACGCCGCAACCTTCCTGTGCGATCAGATAGAACAGCTTCGTGTCCGGGCTGTACGCGGGCGACGGCCAGTTGGTCGCACCTGCGGTCGACGGACACGTTTTCGAACCTTGTACCGTCGGCTCGTGCCCGGGCGTCAGAATCGGACGACCCTCGGGGCTGAACCCGCTCATCCAGTCGACCTTGCTGACGAACGGCACGCCGCGCAGGAACTTGCCGTCGGTGCGATCGAGGATGTAGTAGATGCCGTTGCGGTTGGCCTGCAGCAGCAGCTTGCGCGGCTGTCCGTTGAACGGCGCATCGACGAGCACCGGCATCTCGAGCGAATCCCAGTCGTGCACGTCGTGCGGCGTGTTCTGGAAATGCCACTTCAGTCTGCCGGTGTCGATGTCGAGCGCGACGATGCTGTCGGTGTAGAGGTTGTCGCCCTCGCGGTTGTCACCGACGAAATCAGGTGACGGCTGTCCCGTGCCCCAGTAGATGAGGTTGAGCTGGGCATCGTAGCTGCCGCTCACCCACACCGGGCCGCCGCCGTTTCGCCATGAGTCACCGGCCCACGTTTCGCTGCCCGGCTCGCCCGGCTTGGGAACGACGTTCCAGGTCCACTTCGACGCGCCGGTCTTCGCGTCGAAGGCTTCGATGAATCCACCGCCCTGGCCGCTGCCGCTCATGATGATGAGCCCCTTGGCGGCAAACGGCATCGGGCCCTGGAAGCGCTTGCCCTGCTGTGACGGGCGCGCCTCCCACAGCGGGTTGCCGGTGCGCCGATCGAGCGCGACGAGCGCGGAATCCTGCGCGACCATGTACACCATGTCGCCGTAGATGCCGATGCCGCGCTGCCAGCCGACGCTCGGCGGCTGCCGCATGTACTCCCAGATGAGGCGCCCCGTCGCGGCGTCGAGCGCGTGCACGCGGTTGTACTGACCGACATACATCACGCCTTTGTAAACGATCGGCGGCGCCTCGAGATCCTTCGCACCGGTCAGGTGGAAGATCCATTTCGCCTGCAGGTTGGCGATATTCGAGGTGTTGATCTGCTTCAGTGGCGAATGCCGCTGCGAATCGTACGTTCCTGAGTACAACAGGAAGTCGTTCGGATCGGGATTCAGCAGGTCCTTGTCGGTCACCTGCGCGGCGGCCACCGCACACAGACAGACGACGAGTGAGGCGATAAGTACATGGCGCATTTGCGGGATCTTATGGCCAAACGGGGTCGTGGAACCATCGCAGATTGTCGCGGGGCGAAAAAGGCTCCCGGAGCCTTAGTTGGCCAGCGCCGCGATGATGAGATGCTCGACGATGTCGTCGACGCTGCGCCGATGGTCGCGCCGATCGTCGCTCACGGTGGCGGCCGACGTGGAGACGATAACCGTGTCGAGGCTGGGCACGAGCACGATGAACTGGCCGCCAAACCCCCACGCGTAGTAGGTCTGCCGGCCCGCCATCTCCCGCATCCACCACCCGTAGCCGTACTCGCGGCCGCTGATGCGCGAGCGGCCGCGCGCCTTGAAGGTTTCGTCGATGAACCCCTTCGCGATGATCTGCCGTCCGCCAACCTGCCCGCCGTGGAGGTAGAGCTCGCCGAAGGCGAGCATCTGGCGCGGCGTCATGACCATCTCGTTGCCGCCGAAATACACGCCCTGCGGATCGCGCATCCACGGCGCCAGCGTAAAGCCGAGCGGTTTCGCGAGCGCTTCCTGCGCGAACTGCCAGGTGCTGCTTGCGGTCACCCTGGTGAGGATCGCCGAGAGGATGTGCGTGTTCCCCGTGCTGTAGATCATCTCGCTGCCCGGGCGTTCCACCAGCGGCCTGGCGAGCGCGTGACGCACCCAGTTCGGGCTCTGAACCCACGTCCCGTAGTTACGGTTGCTGGTCGACTCGAGCCCGGACCGCATCGTCAGCAGGTCTTCGATCGTGATGGCGCGCTTGGCCTCCGGCAGGTCGGGAAAGTAGACACCAATCGGCTGCGACAGCGACAGGAGCTTGCGCTCGACCGCGATGCCGATGAGCGCCGAGATGATGCTCTTGGATGCGGACTTGATGTTGGCCGGCGTCGTCGCGCGGCGGCCGTTGAAGTAACGTTCGAATACGACCGTACCGCGTTGCGAAACGATGAGACTGTACAGCCTGGGGAGCTCGCTTGCGGCCTTCAGCGCGGGATCAAATGGCGTCTGTGCGATGACGGGCGGCGCGAGAACGATCCACGCCGCCATCCACACGAGAACGGGACATAGCGTCTTCAGATTAACGGCTGAGGGCACCGTATTCCGCCTTGGCTTGCGTGAGAATCGGGATGTCGGGGTCCGCGTCTTTCCAGAGCGCGAGGAAGTCCTGGTAGGCCACACGGGCGCGCGCCGTGTCACCGCTGGCGACGAGCGCTCTGGCCAGTTGCAGGCGCGCGACCGCGTCGACGGGATCTTCCATGACAAGACCGCGGCGGCTGATGATCTTCCGGAATTCGACGGCCGCCTCCGCCGGCCTATTTGCGGCCAGATACGTCTGGCCGCGTACGTAGGCCGGATACAGGCTTCCAAAGCTGGCGAAGAATGCCGTGCCGGGCAAAGCGAATTCGTTCGACAGAGCAGGCTCGAGCTTCTGGAGTGCTTCCGCCGGTTTTGCCTGCTGGAGTGCAATCAGGCCACGGAGTGCTGGCAGATAGCTGATGTTCACGGTCGTGTCCTGCGGAAAGCGCGCTTCGAGATCCTTCAAGAGCGCCTGCGATCGCGACAGCTCACCGGTCAGCGCCAGCGCAAACGCGGCGGCGTATGACACGTCGCGGCCTGTCGACATGTCCAGGGCCAGCGCGGCCGTCCGCCGAGCCTCTGCGACGTTGCCGACCAACGCGTACCACACGGCCGGTGCCGTTTGAAACAATGCCCCACGCTCAGGCTGGCCGGCCTTCTCGAACAGATCGACCGCTTGGCGCGAAAGTAAGCGTGCGCGCTCCAGCTGGCCCGATCGGGCGAGGGCGAGCGCTTTGAAGTGGGTCATATCGGGCTCGAACGCGCTGCCTTGGGCCCGAGCGAACTCCCGTTCCATGGCTGCGGCGTCCCCCCTGAGGAACGCGAGATGAAAATGCCAGCGGATGGTTTCGGGACCAGATAGCTTCCGGTCGACAGCTCGCTGGAGCGCCTCAGCAGCTTCGTCGAGCCGATCGAGATACATGTAGCAGGCTGCGGCATTGAAATATCCGAACGGCGCCTGCGGATCCGCAGCCTCCGCTTTCGCGGCGCGTTCGATGCAGCCCTCGTACCGGCCCGTTCCCTTCGTCACGAAGCCGGAGGCCAGACCGTACGAGTCGAACGTGCGCGGATAGGTCTGTGCCCACATGTCGAACGCCTGGAGCGCCTGTTCGAGATTGCCGGTGACCTGGCGATGGTAGGTCGCCGTGATGAAGAACTTTTCATCGTCAGTGGCCCGCTCACGAAGCTCGAACGCCCGCGTAGTGTGTCGAGCTCCGAGCACCAACTCGCCAGCGAGGCTGTACGAGGTTCCTAATCGTGCGTGCGCCACAGCAAAGCGGTCGTCGATCTCGACGGCGCGCTTGAACAGCTCTATCGGCACCCGCCGCCCCTGGGTCCCCTGCGCCTGCAATCCGGCGCTGTACGCTTTCAACGCTTCGAGCGATGACGTGCTGACGTCGGGAAGCGGCCGGTTGTGCTCATCGAGCGTCGAGAGTGACTCACCGAGTCGCACTCTCAACCGGCTCGCGATGTCGCTCAATGCGTTCAACACGTCTTCCTTCTTCGCGACCTGCGCCTGTTCCTCGCCGAGCACCTCGCCACTACGGCATCCCCTGGCGCGCACCCCGAGGACGTATTGAGCGCCGAGGCCGGCGATGCTCCCGTCGACAATGGCGCCGCCGCCCATCCGCTCGCAGATGTCACGGGCGATGGCCGGAGTGAGCTTCGCGTCCGCGGGTTGGCCCATCAGCCGCAGCAGCTGCTGGATGCGCGTGTCCGAGGTCAGGCCGAGGAACGTTGACTGCTGGAGTTGAATCGCCAGTCCTTGTCGCAGAGTGCCGTCGAACACCGGATCGCCGGTGGTGTTCGCGAAGTCGGCGAGGACCACGGTTTCCTTGTCGGTGAGCGGCGCCGGACGGCGCGAGTACGACGAGTACAAATAGCCCCCGCCAATCGCCGCGATCGTCAGCAACGCTGCCGCGGCCAGCAACAGCATGGCTCGTCGCGCTGGCGCGCGTGCCGCGCGACCGACAACGGCAGTCACGGTTCCGTCTGGCGCCCGCGTCAACCGCCGCAGGTCGACGACCAGCTCACGGGCGGTCTGATAGCGGTTGTCCGGATCCTTTTCCAGAGCCTTCTCGACGATATTTCTCAGGTCCGCAGGCAGGTCCAGCGACGATGCCGCCAATGGCGGTGCCGGCCGGCTGATCAGCGCCTGCAGCCGTTCCAGATCGGTCGCGCCTTCAAAAGGCCGCCGGCCCGCGAGCAGCTCGTACAGGACGACGCCGAACGAGAAGATGTCGCTGCGCGCGTCCACGGGCTGGCCCGCCGCCTGTTCTGGCGACATATAGGCGACGGTCCCCACGATCATGCCGGTTTCGGTGCGTCCTACCGACAGCGTTCGCGTCACCGCCTGGCTGTCGCTGACTTCCCAGAGTTTGGCCAGGCCGAAATCCGCCAGCTTGGCGTAGCCGTTTTTGGCCACCAGGATGTTCTCGGGCTTGATGTCCCGGTGCACGATGCCGGCCGCATGTGCGGCGGCGAGTCCGTCGGCCACGCCTATCAGGAGCTCGATCATCTGTCGCCAGGTGCGCGCCGTGGCCCGAGCCCAGTCCCTGAGCGTGCCGCCGTCGACGAACTCGGTGACCAGATACTGACGGCCATCGAACTCCCCGACGTCGTGCACCGTCAGAATGTGCGGGTGGTTCAACGAGGATACCGTCTGCGCTTCGCGCTGAAAACGGCGGCGAGCCGTGGCGTCGGCCAGGTCGTCGGACAGAAACTTGATGGCAACGGGGCGATTCAGCTTCGTGTCGAGCGCGCGGTAGACGACGCCCATGCCGCCTTCGCCGAGGGGGCCCTGAACCTGATACGCGCCGATTTGATCGCCCGCGTGGATCGACGGGCCAGGACTGCTCAGGCGTGCCGCCAGGACGACAGCTGGTTCGCCGAGAAAGGCCGCCGCCGACGTGCGCTGCGCGACGAGCGACTCGACATCGCGTCGCAAGGCGTCATCGCCCGCACAGGCGTCTTTCAGAAACCGCGCCCGGTCGCGGGCGTCACGCTCGAACGCCGCGTGACAGAGATCCTCAACGCGCCGCCAGCGTTCGGGTGTCATGCGTCGTGCTTTCGTAAAAAGGGCGGGTCTAAAGAACAAGACCCGCCCTACTTTTTACTTTCTACTTTTTACTTTTTACTTTTTACTTTTTACTTTCTACTGCGGTCCGGCTAAAGCCGGACACTACGTACTGTCTACAGTTTCCCAAGCAGCGACTTCGTCGAGTCGAGCCGCTTGCCGCGGTCGTTTGCGAACCGCGTCACGCCGGCGAGGATCGACTTCTGATCCAGGTGCGCCTCGGCGATAACGTCCGGCTCGAGGCCGCCCGTGAGCCACTGATTGGCGAAGTCCGACGTCATCGAGTACTCATCGGTCATCGGGCCGACGTTGCGGAGCGGCCACATGCGCCGCGTGCCGCTGCTGATGAACATCAGGTCGTAGACCGCTTCAGGCGGCAGCACCGAGTGGCGGTACGCCTCCGGCTGATGGTCGAACAACTCTTCGCTGATGGCCGAAATCACTTTGACGTTGATGCCGGCTTCCTCGAGCTTCGGGATCAGCTGCACGAGGTTGAACGTCGCGCTCGAGCCCTGCGCGACCACGTACCCGTGCTTCGGCTTGCCCGGCGCGAAGTCGCGAATGACGTACAGGCCCTTCGCGGCCGCCTTGACGTCGGTGTCGGCGAACTTGCTGCGGTCGGCAACGGGAAAGTCAGGACGCGCCACTTCGATGGCGATGATGCCCACCTTCTTCTCGCGCGCGGCGATTTCAGCCGCCGCAAAATAGCCGGCCGCCACGTCGTTGTAGTCCCAGAAGCTGACGTTGATGATTTGCCCGCGCGGGAACAGCTTCCACACCTGCGGCGAGAAAATGCCGAAGTGCGTGCGCGCGTCGGCCGCCGTTTCCGGACCCGAGTGACCGGCGAGAATGTGGAGCACACCCGTGCGAAATTTGCTGTCCTGGTTCTGCTGGCTCCAGACACGGGCCGGCAGATACATCAGCGGCGTGAACGCGCCGTATGTGCCGCTCCACGCCCACATGCCCGCGAACTTCTCGGGATCGAGCGACGCGCTCTGCCCGACGATGCCGATCGCCGTCGATGAGTTACCTGCCTCCTGGATGGCGGCCTTCAGGCGGGTGCCGTGCGGATTCTTTTCCGGATCGTAGTGGCCCCACAGGCTGCCGTGTTCCATGTTCACCGACTCGGAGAGGTCGGCGGCGATCGTCGCCACCCGTCCGCCGGTCACGTAGTTGCACCACTTGATCACTTCCGAAATCCCGCGGCGAGCGCCGGCCACTTCGCCCGCCTTCTTGAACAGCGCGATCTTCACTTCCTTTTCCGCGCCCGAAGACGGGTTCTTCACCTTGACGGTCTGCGTGTCGGTCGGCAGGTTGGCGACGCGCAGGCGATCGTCGAGGAACGGGTCCTGTTTGACGTCGATGCTCAGCTTGAAGTCGTCCTTCACCTGGTCGCCGTTCTCGACGATGCGGTCGGCGAGCCAGTCGCCGAGACCGTTCTTGTCGAGGAGCGACATGGCCACGTCCATGTTCGTCTTGAACTGGATCAGGCGCTCTTTCGTATCTGTCACCGCGCCGTTCCGGATGCCCTGGAACTCGACGCCGTACTTGTCCTCGAAGGTCTTGCACAGCGCGACGAAGTAGTCCGAGTTCATCTTCATCGCGTACGGATGGCTCGGATACCCGACGACCTGATCGGTCGACGCGGCGATCTTGCCGTTGGCCGCCGTCGGCCAGTAGCCCTTGATGGTCTTGCCGATCACGATGATCGGCCGGCGATCCGACGGGTCGACGTCATCCATCGCCTTGAGCGCGCCGACGATCTGGTCGTAATCATGTCCGTTGGACATCGTCATCACGTTCCACCCGTACGATTTCCACTGCTCGATGAAATCGTACCCGGTGTACTTCGCGTCGATGACGCCGCCCATGAGCGAGTCGTCGATGCCCGCGTTGTTCTCCGAGAACATGACGCGAAGCCGCTTGCCGACCTTCAGCGCGAGCGCCTGCGTCTTCAGCTCCTGCGCGTGACCGGCGCACAGCGCGAACTCGCCTTCGAAAGCGATCACCTTGGGCTGGCCCACGGGCGCGCCGACCATGTCCCAGAACGCGGCCTTCCCGGCGGCACTCGCCAGGCCCACGCCCGACGGTCCGCCGTTGACGTCGTTGCTCTGGTCGATCGATTCGATATGGCCCGACAGCGCGTGAATGCCGCGGCTGCCCTCTTTCGCCTGCGCGAACAGCGGCTCGTCGGCGAGCCCCTGCTCCTGCAGCAGCGTCTTGAGCACGCCCGCGCCGCGCCGGAATCCGAGCGCGTCGATCGCGAGGAACCCGTCTTTCGGCGCCACGTAGTACTTCTTGTCGCCGGTCGCCTTGAACTTCCGGTAGAGCGCCTCGCCCATGATGATCCACAGCGCGTAGCACGTCGGCGCGCAGTGGCCCGCGGCGAGCATGAACTTGTCGCCGTAGGGATGTTTCGGACGCCGGTAGTCGTGCCGCAGGCCACCGAGCTTCGGCCCGGCGAGGTGTACCGAGACGTTGTAGGGTGTATAGGCAAGCGGCCCGCCGAAGTGGCCGGTCTGTGCGTAGTTACCGAGCAGGGTCAGGGTCATGCACGTCATGAACCCGACGTCTTCGAGCCGCTGTTTATCCTTGGAATCCAGCAAGCCCGCGCGTGAAGGTGCCGTTTGAACGCTCATCGTTGAAGTCCTCGTACCTTTGTGATGGTGTGA
>CAVVBP010000002.1:0-247668 GCA_963746535.1 Vicinamibacterales bacterium
CATCAGATCGACCGGCGCGTAGTGCGCCCCAAAGGTCGCGAACGGCACGTTCAGATTGCGAGCAGCGGCCGATCGTCTTGCCGTCGCCGCCGTACTCCGGCGCGAGAATCATCGCTTTCACGCGGCTGTCGTAGTAGCAGTACGGCCAGCCGTACACGTCCCCCTGCTCAACCTGCATCATCGGCTCACTCGGCCCGAGGGCGTTGTCTTCGGCCGTGTAGCCTTTTTCAGGAAACAGCGTGTCGAGCGAATCGCGGCTGTTCATCGCCACATAAAGATGTCCGTCGTGCCAGGCGAGCGCCACCGGCTGGCGCAGCCCGCTCGCGAACCGCGCTTCCTTCGTGTACTTCTGTCCAACGACATCGGCCTTGAAGCGCCAGATGCCGCCGCGCTCTTCGAGCTGCGGGCAGGGATTCGAT
Source organism: Vicinamibacterales bacterium (assembly GCA_963746535.1). Lineage (GTDB taxonomy): Bacteria > Acidobacteriota > Vicinamibacteria > Vicinamibacterales > JAMQPK01 > JAMQPK01. The sequence goes on from CAVVBP010000002.1 coordinate 420, forward strand.
GCCGGGCGCGCCCGGACGGCGATCGGGAATCTGACAGGCGTTGGAGGGCAGCCCGATGTTCACGTAGACGTTGCCCGCGTTGTCGAACGCGATGTCCTTCTCGGCGTGGCCGCCGCCGACCGGAAAGCCGCTCACGACGATTTCCGCGGGTGCGCTCGGGGGCGCAGCTCGCCGGGTGTGAGCTTGAAGCGGCCGATGTGATCCACCGCCGCGTAGTAGAGATAGCCGTTTCGCAGCTCGAGGCCAGTGCCGCCCACGTCACCGAATTTCTCGCTGACCACGTCGACTTTGCCGTCGCCGTTGGTGTCGGCCGAAGCCCGATGATACCGCCCGGTCCGAAGGGCGCCGTGGGTTCGGGCCGCGGCCCGCGCCGCACAATGACGTAAATGTCGCCGTTGTCGTTGACCACGATATGACGGCCTTCGCCAATGCCGCCGGGGTGCACGACGAGGGCGCAGAAGCCGGCCGGCAGCGTCAAGCCGCCGTTGTCCGGATCGCATGACGGGAGGCCCTTCTCCGGCCGCTCAAGCCGACCGAACTCGCGACGCCAAGAAAGCCGATTACGAGCGCAAGCATCGAACGCTTCATGGTTCTCCTTTGTGCCACTACTGTACCGATTACCGTATGAAGTCGCAACGAAGCCGCGTCAACACTCCCGCGCCGGCCTCCACATCGCCGCTCTCGCTCACGAGGTACAGCTCACCACTCCTGCCAAACGCCACCCCCTCGCCTTGCGGCTCGTCGAGGCTGGTCAAATCGACGCTGACTGGATTGCCGTCCGTCGCGAAGCCCAGCGACGGATAGATGAAGAGCGTCCGGTTCGAACGCAAGGCAATCCAGCGCCCGTCGTGCGAAGCCGCCGCACCGGTGATGCGCTCACGTGCGCCGAGCGCACGAACGAACGAGAGCGTTGAGCTCTGCCCCGGCTCGAGCTGCCGTGCGAGACGGTAGACCTCGGGGCGTTCGTCCTTGGTAATGATGAAGAGTTCCTGCACACGGCCGGGCACGACGACCAGAACGCTTCGGCATCGTGCGGATGATCCGGATAGGTCAGATGAAACGCGTCGGCGGGCATCGTCGATGCGCTGCCGGCCGCGGGCTCCGGGACGCGATAGATCGTGATGCGATCGCGCGATGTGCGGTTGTCGCCGATATCGGCGATGTAGAGACAGTCGGTCGCGCCGCATTTCCCGATCGAAAGGTCTTCCCAGTCGATGAGGTTCGCGCCGGTCAGGGTGACGCGCGACGTCATTCCGCCGGCATCGAGCGCGTAGAGCAGCGGTCATTTCCCGAGTCGTTAATCAGCCAGGGCAGCCGGCCCACCGCGATGCCGCTGGCTTCCCGTATTTCAGGCAGGGCCAGCGGCTTCCCAACCCGAACGCACGACTCAGACGCTGGCCGGGCCGGACCCGCGGCGCACGCCACGCAGACAGCAACAACACTCAACCATCTGGCATTCACCGTTTACCGTTTACCGTCAGCCCTAAGCCCTAAGCCCTAAGCCCTCAGCCCTCAGCCCTATTTGCGAATGTCATTTTTACCCCTCGCTGGCCGACCTCGGCTCCGTACACATTGCCCGACGCGTCGGCGGCGACGCCTTCAGGACCGCTCGTCCCCGAAAGCGAACCTTCGTTGGCGTTGGGGTTGTCGTCGGGAATGAACGCCGTGATTTTCCCGTCGCGCGCGCTGCCGATGCGGATACCGCGCTTCCACTCGCCGTGCTTGCGCGAGTTGTTCGACTCGGAGTCGGCGACATAGATGACGTCGTTCTTGTCGATGTACACCCCGCTCGGGCGGCTGAACTGATGCCACTCGTCGAGGTACGTGCCGTTCTGATCGAAGATTTGCAGACGATTGTTGGCGCGATCGGCCACGAACAGCCGTCCCTTCGAATCCATGGCCAGCGCATGGGGCGCGTCGAACTGACCGCGGCCGCTTCCACGGGTGCCCCATTCCTTGATGAACTTGCCGGTCCGGTCGTATTTCACGATGCGCGCGTTGCTGTTGCCGCCGTGCCCATCGGCTACGAAGATGTCGCCGTTGGACGCGGTGATGACGTCGGACGGCTGATTGAAGTGCGTGCTGTCGGCGCCCGTTACCCCGGGCACTCCCAGACGGAGCAGAATCTTGCCGTCAGGACTGAACTTCACGATGTGATGGCCGCCGGCCGGCGGCGCCGCGTCGCCACGCCCGCCCCCGGGGGGCAGGCCGTCCACGACCCAGACGTTGCCCTGCGCATCTATATGGATGCCGTGCGGGAACACGAACAGCCCCTCGCCGAACATGCGCACCAGTTTTCCCGAGACATCGAACTTCATCACGACCGGCAGCTTCGAGCCGACGCAGGAATTCGCTCCGCACGTTCGACGATCCAGATCGAGCGCCCGTCGAGGTCGGGCTCGACCGTGCTGATCGATCCCCACGAACGGCCTTCCGGCAGTTGAAAGAAATTCGTGACGGTCTTGTACGGGTTCGGCGCGTGGTGGTCGGTGGCGGGCGATTGCGCGACGACGCCCTGGACGCAGGCAAGCGATACGAGCAGCACGAGCTTCATGGAACCTGAAGTCGGCATACGGCCTCCTTGATTGTGGGTGCCAGAGTATATGACCAATCAGGCGTCAAAAAAAAGCCCGGCGGGACCGGGCTCGTGGGGTGCATATTTGAGGTGGCACAAATCTCAGGAAGGATGAATTCTTTTCATGGTCGGGTAATTTGTTCAGGCATCAATCGGACACCCCGCGGCAATGCCCTAGACAGTAAGCACCAACGAACATGCTCTTAAGCAAGATCCGGGGCAGGACGGCTAGTACGACGAACAGATCCCGGCGCGGCATGTCCCACTGAGGGACGAACGAGGGGCAGGGCGCGTCGCTCGACGCGCGGGCGAGCGGCAAGTGCGTGAACCCCTGCGCGCGGCGCTCCTCGAAGCGCAAGTCGAAGAGTTCGTTCGAGTGGATCACGGGCACTCGCCCGAACCGCAGCCAGGCGCGCGCCCAGCAGTCACGACGGCCGAGGTCGCGAAGCGGCCGCAATGGCTGATGAATCTCGTCGCGAAGCGCCAATCGGCCTTCACCCACCATGCGGCTTTGTCGGGTTTCCGACAATCGATGTGACGCGCACGCGGTTGGAGCTTTCACGGATGGCGCCAGCGAGAGCGTGCCTCGCCAGAGCACGTACTCGCCGCTGGATTCGCGGAGCTCAATGCCAATCACCCCCCAGCACAACGGTGACGAGGGATTGGGCGTGAGCACGACATCCACCAGCCGCCCGCGAAGCAGCGGCCCGAGTGTCCGATGCGCCTGGCCGCGCGCCTCGCGCGATGCGGTCAATTGAACACCGATCAACGCGAGCGACAACGCGACCGCCAGCAACGCCCGCGCACGCGGCGACATACGCCGCGTGGACCAGGCTAGGACACCACCTGCCAGCCCCAGTGCGACCGCCGCGTCAAAAGGCACGACATCGTTCGACGCAGTTGTAAAAACTAAAATCACAATCGGCAGCGCCGCGAAAAGCTTCGAAGCTCTCGTCCGGGCGTTCCAGGCGACGGCCACGCCCAGCACGAGCCAGAGCGAAGGCTCGAGGATGAAAACCGCGTCGCCGAAATACCATGTGTTGTCGAGGGGATAGAACGGATGGACGCCGTACCGGGTTCAACGCATCCATCGCCAGGTGACTGGCAAGCGCGGCCGCCATCAACAGCCAGAGCCGGAACCTCTCGCCGGTCCGCATGGCGCGTACGGGCGGTATCATGCGATAGGCCAGCACGAGTACGAGCGCCAGCACGCCAAGACCGACGATCGTGTGCGTGTGGCCGCGATGGTGGACGAGATAGCCGATCGGCGCCGGTGTGATCACCGAATACGCGATATCGACATCTGGAAGGTTGGCGGCAATCAGGCCGGCGCCCACCAGGAGCGGCCGCTGGGATTTGACGGCGCGACGTCCCGCCATCGCATCCGCAAGCGCGACGCCCACGAGCGAATGCGTGAGGTTGTCCACTACGCCGTCTGCGCCTTGAAGCGCAACCGAACGTAGTGCGCCGTCCAGTTGCCTTCACGGTCGCAGATCTCGGCGCGCAGCAGGTCTTCGACCTCCTGGAGGAACGACTCCAGCTTTTCAGGCGGGATGCGATCGAGCGTGGCGCGCTCGAAGGTGTCGAGCCATCCACGTATTCCCGTGGGCAGCGGCGTGGGGCGCGGAATCAGGGCAATCTGGTGCACGAGGAACCCGTGCCGCTCGAGACGCCCGGCGTATTCGGTCTCTGTCGCGTAATAGCGCAGGATGTTGGTGGTCCAGCCACGGCGCGAGAGCACCGAACGAATCGCGACCTGGATGGCCGCGAGGTTGCCGTGGCCGCCAAACTCCGCGACGAATCGCCCGCCCGGTTTGAGCGCACGATGGACGCCCTCGAGCATGGCGTCATGGTCGCGCACCCAGTGCAGCACGGCGTTGGAGAAGACGCCGTCGAACTCGTGCTCAAAGGGGAGCTGCTCGGCGTTCATCAGGCGCGCGTCCAGCCCGCGGGCCTTCGCGCCCGCGATCATCTCCTCTGACGCATCGATACCGACCACCTCCGCACCCGTTCCCACGATTCTTTCCGTGAGCGTCCCTTCGCCGCACCCCAGGTCGAGGATGCGCTCGCCCGCCTGCGGGTTCAGCAGCTCGAACACCGCCGCCCCCAGCGCGGGCACGTAGGCCGCGTTCTGCCGATAGGTCTCCCTCGCCCAGGTGTTCGTCACGCGTCTAGCTTACCCGGACCTCCGGCGTCGCTCGCGAGGAGTCTGTCGACCAGGCCCGCCAGCCGCCGCCAGCGTTCGGTCTCTTCGGCGAGCGCGCGCGTGCCGGCCGCCGTGATCGCGTAGTACTTGGCGTCGCGGTGCCTCTCGGTCCGCTGCCAGCTCCCCTTGATCCAGCTCCGCCGTTCCAGCCGGACGAGCGCGGGATAGAGCGTGCCCTGGTTGAGCGAGAGCGGGTGATCCGCGACCTGCTCGAGCCGCGCCGCCAGACCGTAGGAGTGCTGCGGTCCCATGGTCCACAGGGCCCGGAGCACGATGAGGTCGAGCGTGCCCTGCAGGAGCGCAACCGGCTTGTTTGATTTCGCCATTACTAGACGTCCAAGTGGTAAGCCCCATTATTGCGGCCACTCTACTTGAACGTCAAGTAGTGGCGCCTGGGGGAAATGGAAGATTGGTGGATTGGAAGATTGGAAGATTGTTGGCAGATTGTCGGATTGGCGAATTGCGGGATTCAAGAATCGCCGATTGGAACGATTACAAATTTCGCCGGGACAGTGACGCCCGTGGTGCACCAATCTTCCAATCCTCCAATCTTCCAATCTTCCAATTCCCCCAAGCCCTTCCCTGCCGTCAGGTTGCGAGGCGCGAGCGGCGCGGCACCGGGCTTGCGATCGCACGCCCCATGGCACTACCCCATCGTCATCGCCGCGCGGCGGCAATGCTCGCGGTCGTCTTGATGTCCGGTGCAAGCGCCGCGGCACAGCGGCGGCAGCCGACGTCGGCCGGTGTGTTGTCCGAACACCATCTCGAGGGGCTCGACGCGATGAGCCCATACGCCCAAGCCGCGTTCCTGCTCGAACGGGCGATCAACCGGTACCAGGGTGCCACCGAAGAGATCCACGCGCGCGCCGACGCCTGGCGCGGAAAGATCACGCTCGATCAGCGCCTGAACAACCTGTTTATGGTGGCGCTCAACTCAGACGATCTGACGGTCAGGGCCGCCGCCATCGATCTCGACCTGGCCGCGCTCGGCGTCGAGAAAACCGCCTCGACCGTCGATGCGCTCGAACCGGAGGCGCGCTTTGGCGCGCAGGGGCCACGCGCAAACGCGCTGTGGCGGATTGGACTGATGGGGAATCGCGGCGTGGCGCCCGATCGCGCGTTCGAGATTCTGATGAGCTCGATTCGCGACGAGAACGTCAACGTGCGGTACTGGGCCGTCGAGGGGCTGGCCTATCTCGGCACCGAAGACACCATCGTGCCGCTGCTGGGCATCTTCCATGACGATCCGTCGCCGATGATCCGCGAGCGCGCGGCCTGCTCGCTCGCGCAATCGGGCATGCTGAGCGCCAGGCTGCGGATGAAAGCCATTCCGTCACTCCTGGACTTCGCCGAGGATCCGACGCTGGACGACCAGACCCGCTCGTGGGTATTCCAGGCGCTGCGCGACATCACCGGCCAGACCCTTCCCCGCCAGGCCGCGGCGTGGCGCGACTGGTACGTCCGGTCGCTGCGGAAATAGAAGGCGCTTGCGCCCGGACGCCGATCTCCTGTAGACAGGAGGCATGAAAAATCTTTTCTTGACGATTGCGGCAACACTCGGGGTATCGGCCGTCGCCTGGGCGCAGGCGGGTTCGGCCACCGCCAACTCTCCGGACACGAAAGCCGTCATGGCCACGCTCGAAGCCATGGCCAGGGCGACGATCGAAAAAGACGTCGCCATGCTCGGGAGGATTTATGGCGACGATATCACCTACTCACACTCCTCGGCGCTGACCGAAACGAAAGCACAGGTGCTCAAGAACATCCAGGGTCCGGGTGTCGCGGAGTTCATGAAGTTCAGCGACACCAATATCCGCGTCTACGGCGACGTCGCGCTCGCCAAGGGCGTGGTCGACTTCCGCAACGGCGCCCCGGGAAAGATGCTCGACAACAATCTGAACATTCTGTGGGTGATGGTGCGTCGCGCGCAGGGTCCGCACGGCTGGCAGATCGTCGCGCGTCAGACGACGAGAATCGGACCGTCGTCGGGCACGCCGGTCAAGTAACCGCACGTCGGGTCGGCTCGCGACGCGCGACCGCCGGCCGGCCCGAATTCCTCTCACGCGTGATCACAATTTTCGTCCGTCGACGTGCGCCTGCAAGCCGTTATGAACCGTTCGCAGGCGGCCGATAACTGGATCGATGGCGAAGCGCCCCGCGGTCACCGTTCACCTCATCGTGCGCCGCGGTGCGCTTCAGCGTTTTCAGAAACTCAAGAAGAAAACGGAAGACTTGCCGGTTGAGGTCACGTGGGATCGGCGCGAGACTGAACGGCGCAAGGCTTCCAGCGAACGGTCTGACGATCGGCGCAAGAACGATCGGCGTCAGAAGCCGCCGTTCACTTGGGAGTTGAGTGATTTCGTCGTGGTTCAGAAGGCCCCGTCCCGCCGGAAGAAATAACCTCGTCGGCGCCGCAGGCTTCCGCCCAGCCGTGATCGATCATCATGGCCGCGCGCGCGTCATCCAGCTCGATGACGTCGCCGACTTTCAGGCCCGAGACATCGATGCCGTTCATCGACAACGCAAGTTTTCGGATCAGACGGACGTACGACACGGCAGCTCCACGAAAAGTTGGGGTTGAAGATTCATGGTAGCCCAAATTCGGTAAGTCATTCAATATCCAGCCATTAGGTGTATTGACTGAATACAGGCCTGTGCGATTTTGAATCCCTACAGGTCTGTCGGTTCGGCCCTGAAATGCCGAAACACAGCACGAATGGCGCATGGCCCCGTCGTACTCGTTGTCGAGGATGAGCCCAGCGTGCAGACAACGTTCTGCGCCACGCTCACGCTGATGGGATTCAAGACGCAACATGCCGCCACGGTCGATCGCGCGCTCGAGATTCTCGGCGCCGAACGCGTGGATGCCGTGTCGCTCGATGTGCGGCTGCCCGATCCGAAAGGACTGGAGCGATCGGGGTTGACGCTGCTCGCCTATCTGCGCGCGAGCAAGGAGCACGCGCACCTGCCGGTCCTGATCTTTACCGGCCAGCCGTTGTCGCAGGAAGAAGAGATCCTGATCCAGCAGCACAACGCCGAAGTCTTCTACAAGCCGCAGCGCTACACGACACTCGTCGAGTGCCTGACGCGAATGCTCGGCACGCCGCGCGCATAACACCCGTACAAGAAAAAAGCCCGCGATACCGCGGGCTTATCCGGGAAAAGTTGGTCGGGGCGAGAGGATTTGAACCTCCGACCCCTCGGTCCCGAACCGAGCGTTGACGCAACGATTTCCGTGTGTTTTCGTCAATCCTTGGACTCGGGTAGCAACTGGGTAGCGACCGGCTCGAGGGCACTGCCTTGGTTCGCCAGCCACCGCTGCCCATCGACGACACCGCCAGTGGCGCTAAAATGGACTGGAACATGAACTACCAAGACCGCATCGTGCGAGACCCTCAGATTGTGGGCGGCGAGCCGATCCTGAAAGGGACCCGCGTGACGCTGAAAACCGTACTCGCGAGCCTCGCCGAAGGTGCCACCACGACGGAAATCCTCGCCGATTTTCCGACGTTGTCTGAAGAGGACGTCCGGGCGGCAATCGCCTTCGCCGCTGGCTCCGCGCAAGAGGACATGCCTCTGATCGAGATACCGATCAAACGGTGAAGATCAAACTCGACGAAAACCTGCCCGACCGGCTAGTCTCGGTCCTCAGCGGACTTGCTCACGACGTTGATACTGTTCGCGGAGAGCAGCTGACCGGTCGATCAGACCCTGACGTGTGGAGCGCCGCGCAGGCCGACAAGCGTTTCCTGATCACACAGGATCTCGATTTCTCCGATGTCCGCCGCTATACGCCCGGCACTCACGCAGGTCTCCTTCTCATCCGCCTGACGCGACCCGGGCGCAACGCGTTGTTCGAGCGCGTGTCGACAGTGTTCCAGACGGAGAAGGTCGAAGACTGGACCGGATGCCTCGTGGTCGCCACCGAACAGAAGATTCGCATCAGACGACCTGAGCCACCAACGGAACGCTGATCAGGACCGAATCCGAGGGCCGCGGCTGCTCGTCATGGACGACATCTACGCACGACCTTGAGGGCATGCGTCGGGACCATCGCAGTTCTGCGCGAGCTCAACGATCGCAGAATTCCGTCGAGCACCGAGTCTAGTTCCTTGGCCAGGTCCTCGGCGAGATAGCGCAGGACAAGATACCCGTTCTCTTGAAGGAGTTGGTCTTTGCGCCGATCACGTCGGTACGCGACCGGGTCCGCAAGGTGCTGCGGTCCGTCGATCTCAACGACGAGCCGCGAATCGGCGCAGTGTAGATCGATTTCCATTCGGCCCCAGCCATCGAACGCAATCGGTAAGTCGCCATTCACCTGAAATCGTCCACGAGTGTCCGGCAAGGTCTCCAGACGTCGATACAGGAATGCTTCCGACGCGCTCCGCGCGCGTTTGGCGCCTTCGGCTTCTGGAGGAATCGGATGAGCGGCTGTCACGAACAGGTTTCCGAGGGGCGTATCGACGCCGTCGCGAACGAGTCGCCGAACGCTGGCAGCGTAGTCACGTTTCCAGAGTGGATCAGCGGGCAAGGTCACGTCTGCCGGCCAGCCCGGAATGGCGCTCGCGGGGAGGATAATTGTGTAACCCACGGCTTCGTAGCCGCGGCACCGGCGATCGAACATTCGCGCCAGCATCGGCACATTGAGGTCAGCGTAGTCGTAGACCTGTACCTCACGCTTACCGTCGTAGAGGCGATGTAGCCGGCCGACGTACTGCGCGATGGTCCCGCGCCACGACACCGGAAGCGTCAGAAACAGAGTGTCCAGGCGCGGATCGTCGAAGCCCTCTCCAATGTATTTGCCCGTCGCGAGGATGACGCGACTTTCTTCGGGTGGAATGGCTGCCAGCCGATCGGCCTCTGCCCGCCGCCGCTTCTTCCCCATTCCCCCTCGCAGGACCACGACGTGAGGAACCCTTGCCGAAAGCACACTCTCGAAACGATCGAGGTGCTCGTTGCGCTCCGTGAGGATGAGCGGCGAGCGGCCGTCCCGTACGGCTTGGACGACCTCCTCGCAGATCGCTCGATTCCGAGTCTCGTCGTCTACCAGGAGTTGATAAAGCGATTGGAACTCGATCCGTTTATCCGTACCTGCAGTGCTACCGGTCTGAAACGTGGTTGGGCGAACAATGACCGTGTGGTCGAACGGTCGTGCCGCCGCCTGCGCCTTGGCGTCCACCCGATGCCGCACGGCGCCACATTGCATGAAAATGATTGGATGATGACCGTCCTTGCGCGTCACTGTCGCGGACAGGCCCAGGACGAATCGCGCCTTCGCCCGACGGACCACCTGTTCGAAGCTGTGCGCTGACAGATGGTGGCATTCATCGACGATCACCTGGCCGTACTCGGCGACGCAATCGTTCACGACACCTTTGTGGACGAGGCTCTGAATGACCGCCACATCGAGCAGCCCGGTCGGCTTGTGGCGGCCGCCGCCAATGCGGCCGACTGACTTCGTCGGGATGTCGAGAAACGTCACCAGACGCTCGATCCATTGGTCCAAAAGCTGGCGCCGATGCACGAGCACCAACGTATTGACGCCGCGCTGGGCGATCAGCCAGGCAGCGACGACTGTCTTGCCGAACGCCGTCGTGGCGGCCAAGACACCGGTTTCGTGCTTCAGCATCGCCTCGGCCGCGAGCATCTGCTCTGTTCGGAGCTCGCCTTGAAAGTTGGCAGCCAGCCGGTGCCCGCTAAAACGCTCGTCACGGATGAGCGGGTGAATATTCAAGTCCGTCAGTAGTTCACTTACGTCTTCGAGGCATCCGCGTGGCAAGCTGATGTGTTGTGGATGTTCTTCAGCGCAACCGATGATCCGCGGCTTGGCGTACGTAGGCAGGCGCATCGCCTGCGTCTTATAGAACTCCGGATTCTGGAACGCGGCGACGCGCAGCAATCGGTTTCGAAGACCCGGAGCCAAACCGTCTTTGGCTATGTAGATCTCGTTGCCGAGGATCAGTTCAAGTGAACGAGGAAGCTCGCCTACAATCGGTGGCTCCGCCCGCCGACGCGACGGCGGCGCGGCCCACGGTGCGGGTTCGTCATCCTCCGGAGGCGGAAGGCGCACGCCAAGAACGCGTCCACGTCGATCTGCGTCGCGCGCGATCGCCTCCAAATGCCCGCGGCCGATGCGGTGCACCGTTGAGAGAAAGGCCCATTGATCGCGATGCGGTACCCCCTGCTCGTCAAGAAAGACGCTGTTGCCGTCGCCGCGGGGGTGTTTCTGCAACGGCAGCGCAATCAGATTGCCGAATCCTCCGTGGGGCAACGTGTCTTGATTCGGGAAGAATCGATCGTACGAGTCGAACCCGATATCCGGCCGCCGCTCCATCGTCTCCGTCAGAATGTGGGAGCCGACCTTCCGCGCGAGCGCCGCAGCCACGGCCTCCTCGAACAACAGCCAAGCGTGCCCGCCACGGCCGGAGCGTGACCGCTCCAGGATGGCGGGGACATCCATCCGACGGCATGTCTCGATGAATGCCGTTGAATCCTCCAGCCAACCGCTCTTGTCGAAATCGACAGCCAAGAAGAAGCACGTCTCGTCCAAGAGCATCGGATAGACGCCGGCCACAAAGCGCTGACCCGCATCGTCATACCCGGAGAGGTGCCACCGAATCACTGCCTCCGTCACTGGCAGGAAGCGACGACTCGGACACTCCGCACACTTGACCCTCGGCTTTTCACAGATGCCTCGGACCCATTCATTCGAACAGGCTGGCGCGTAACCGGACTTCCCTGTCTTCCGGCTCTCGAATCGTCGCGGATAGACGTCGTCACGGCCGCGGAAGAGCGAGCGGAACAGCGCGATTTTCGCCTCCGGCGAGGACGTCTGATCCAAGCTGTGGGTCGGAACCATCGACTCCGATGACGATGCATCGTCACGGCGACAGAAGCAACAGGTACGAGTTCGCGCCAGTTGTTCAGCCGATCTTCCGCGGGCACCGTCGGGTAGCGTCAGGGTAGCGATCCGGCGGGCTCTCCTTGTCCCGATCTTGGACACGGTCGACCGGTCCGTGGCGCCACCGGGGGCGAATCTCGAACGTTTCTCAGCGCGGTGAATGACGAAACGGCGGATTTGAAGCGCCGGTCACTCGGTCGGAAACCGAGTGGCCGGCCAACTTAACGGAAAATTGCCGGCCGAAAAAGCAACGAGGTCAGATTCCCTAAGAAATCTGACCTCATCGTCGATCTTGAAGTGGTCGGGGCGAGAGGATTTGAACCTCCGACCCCTCGGTCCCGAACCGAGTGCTCTACCAGGCTGAGCCACGCCCCGACGACTCGCTATCTTAGCATTAGTCCAAATTCTTCCGCCGAATCTCGCGGAATCCCAATGATCCGTAGGACCAAGGGCGTAGGGAACACTGTCGACCGTGCGACCCCACGGCTAAATAACTTCTTGTCAAAGTGCTCGACAAGCGTATCTTTGAGGTGCGCGCCCCCCCACGCGCACGAGGGAGGCATTATGTCCGGCCTTGCCTATTCGACCCCTGCGATCGGGGCACCGCCGCCGCAGGCGGCGACGAACCAACTGCTCGCCTCGCTGCCCAGCGACGATCTGCAGCGCCTGCGTCCACACCTGCGTACCGTGCGGTTGAAAGCGAAACAAGTCCTTCACAAACAGGGGGACAGAATTCGCGAGGTGTACTTCCCCACCGGCGGCGCGTGCTCGATCATCGAGCTCATGCAGGACGGCCAGGCGGCGGAAATCGCGACGGTCGGCGCCGAAGGACTCCTCGGCGGATCGGTGTACTTCGGACAGGAAGAATCGTTCACGCAGAGCGTGGTGCAGGTGCCCGGGCAGTGGGCCGACGTGCTGACGACAGAAGCGTTCAACGCCGAAATGGCGCGGAAGGGCGCGCTCTTCATCCGCACGATCAAGTACCACCAGGCGCTCATGACGCAGGTCATGCAGACCACGGTGTGCAACGGTCTTCACTCGGCCGAACAGCGCTGCTGCCGCTGGCTGCTCATGTCGCACGATCGGATCCAGCGCGACGAGTTTCCTCTGACGCACGAGACGCTGGCGATGATGCTGGGCGTGCGGCGCCCGACGATTACGCTCATCGCCGCGGCACTGCAGCGCGCCGGGCTTATCCGCTACCGGCGCGGCTCCATGAAGATCCTCAACCGGACCGGACTGGAACTGACATCGTGCGAGTGCTATCAGACGATCACCGACAGAGTCAGGCGTCTGATGCGGGATTGATCGCCGCGGTGAATCCGCGCGGGTATCGGCGGCGACGACTGAAGGTCGCGCCCTGGCTCAATGAGCGTCCCGGCCCGTTGACATTGCGTCTCGGCGATCGAGGTGGCGCTTGAACCAGTCGGCGCCGAGATGCGAGACCGCTTCGAGGGCACCCGGCTCGTGCCTGCTCCTGCATGCACTCCGTCCATGAACTGGCTAGTTCAGACGGAGAGGCTGCAACGGCCGTGCCTATCTGGCAGGTTCGAGCTGCAGAAGGAAATCTTCGACGGCGGGAATCACGCTGTACGCCGTTAAGTCGGGCTGGAGCGGCGTCACGGAAATGTAGCCATCACGTACGGCCTGAAAATCCGACCGATCGTGCGGCTCCCATTCATTCTGGCCTTCCTCGATCCAGAAATAGCGCTGGCCGCGCGGATCGATCCGTTCGTCGACCTTCGTGACGTGATTCCGGCGCGCCTGCACCGTCACCTTGAAGCCCTTGGTGGGTCCCTTCGGCACGTTGATGTTCAGAAACGTTCGTGACGGAATCCCCCGTTCGAGCACAGACTGTGCGACGACGCGGGCGCCTCGCGCCGATTCGGAAAAATCAAACTTTCCGCCAGTGTTCTGCAGCGAAATGGCAATACCCGGAGCGCCGAGCAGAGCAGCTTCAAACGCCCCGGACACGGTGCCCGAATAGGTCACGTCGTCGCCGAGGTTCCATCCTTTGTTGATCCCCGACACGACCAGGTCGGGCTTGCCGCGAAGGACGCTCGTGATGGCGATATTGACGCAGTCCGACGGCGTGCCGTCGACCGCATACACCCGCTCGGCAATCGTTTCGAGGCGAAGGGGGCGCCGCAAGGTGAGGGCATGGCCGATCGCACTGGATTCGGCGTTCGGGGCCACGATCGTCACTTCCCCAAGGGGCCTGAGCGCGTCGGCAAGCGCGTGAATGCCCTCCGAGCGCACTCCATCGTCGTTGGTGACCAGGATACGTTTCATACTTCTGAATTATCGGACGGAAACCGTTCGCATTGCATGCGCGGGAGGTCGCGGCCCCCGATGGCGTACAATTGATAGACAGACAAGCACATGGCAACGCTGAAGGACGTTCTCGCCACGCGCACGCGGGAGGGCGACCTGTACGACGCGCTCGACAACCGGTGGGTGCACTGTTATGCGTGCGGCCACGATTGCAGGATTCCTCCGGGTGCGCTGGGTGTGTGCAAGGTCCGCTTCAACGAGAACGGCCGGTTGATGGTGCCATGGGGATACGCCGGCGGCGTGCAGTGCGATCCCATCGAGAAGAAGCCGTTCTTCCACGTCCATCCCGGTGCACTAGCCTACAGCTTCGGGATGCTGGGGTGCGACCTGCACTGCGGCTACTGCCAGAACTGGGTCACCTCGCAGGCGCTGCGCGATCCGCAGGCCGTGGCGCCGCCCATCGACGTCACACCCGAACGCCTGGTGAAGGATGCGCTGGCGCGTGGGGCGAGGATCATCGTCAGCACATACAACGAGCCGCTCATTACAAGCGAGTGGGCGGTGGCCATTTTCAAGGAAGCGCGCGCCGCCGGGCTGATGACCGGATTCGTCTCCAACGGCAACGGCACGCCAGGCGTGCTCGAGTATCTGCGGCCGTGGATTGATGCGTACAAGGTGGATCTCAAGAGCTTCGACGACCGCCACTACCGCGAGCTCGGCGGCAGGCTGCAACCCATTCTCGACACGATTACGCGGCTGCACGACATGGGCGTCTGGCTCGAGATCGTCACGCTCCTCATCCCGGGATTCAACGACGGCGATGACGAACTGAAGCGGCTCACCGAATTCGTTGCCGGCGTTTCGCGCGATATCCCGTGGCACGTCACCGCGTTTCACGGCGATTACAAGATGACCGAGCCGTCCGACACCACGCCGGCGATGCTGAAGCGCGCCGCCGCCATTGGCGCAGAAGCGGGGTTGCGCTACGTCTATGCCGGCAACATTCCGGGCAAGGTCGGCAACCTGGAAGACACCCGGTGTCCGCACTGCAGCGAGCCCGTCGTCGAGCGCTCTGGCTATCTCGTTCGCGCGTACAATCTGACTCCGGACGGCGCCTGCCGCGCGTGCGGCACGCGAATCCCCGGACGCTGGAGTGATGCCTTTACCGGACAACGCACCGCCTTTCCCATCCCATTGCACCTCGAGAGGTATCTGACGCGATGATGCGCGACCTCCTCGGACGGCCGCTGAAGAATCTGCGGTTGTCGGTCACCGACCGGTGCAATCTGCGCTGCAGCTACTGCATGCCGGAAGCCGAGTATGTCTGGCTGCCGCGGCAGGACATCCTGCAGTTCGAGGAGATGAGCACCCTGGTGGATGTGTTCGCGGCCGCCGGCGCCGATCGGATTCGCCTCACGGGCGGCGAGCCCCTGCTTCGTCGCGACCTCCCCGAACTGGTCGAGATGCTGGCACAGAAGCCGGCAATTCGCGATCTCGCGTTGACGACCAACGGCGTGATGCTCGCCGGGCAGTCGGACGCGCTCCGTCGCGCGGGCCTGCATCGGCTGACCGTCAGCCTCGACACGCTGCGGGCCGATCGCTTCAAGGCGCTCACGCGCTTCGATTCCCTGCCCCAGGTGCTGGCCGGCATCGACGAAGCCGTCAAGACGTTCGGGACGCTCAAGCTGGATTCGGTGATCATTCGCGGCACGAATGACGACGAACTGGTATCCCTTCTCGAGTACGCCCGCGGCCTCGGCGCGGAGATTCGGTTCATCGAATACATGGACGTCGGCGGGGCCACCCAGTGGTCGCGCGATCGCGTCATGTCGCGGCAGGACATGCTGGCCGTGTTCGGCCACGAATACGGAGCCATTACCGCCTTCGAAGAGGACTCCAGCGCTCCGGCCGATCGCTTCCGGCTGCCCGACGGCACGACGTTCGGCATCATCTCGTCGACCACCGATCCGTTCTGCCGCAACTGCGACAGAAGCCGGCTGACCGCCGACGGCATGTGGTATCGCTGCCTCTACGCCACGACCGGCACCGACCTCCGCACGCCGCTTCGCGCGGGCATGTCACGGGACGATCTGCTGCAATTGATTACAAAGGAATGGACGGCGCGCGGCGATCGCGGAGCCGAAGAGCGCCTGGCCCTGAGAGACCGCACGCCGCTCGTCCCCGCGTCAAGCTTGAAGAAGAATCCCCATCTGGAGATGCACACTCGAGGGGGGTAACAGGATCACCAAGGTCACGAAGAGGATGACCCGGACAAGATCACAAAGTTTCGCTTCGTGATCTTGCACGGATGTCTCCTTAGTGATCTTCGTGTTGGCCGCTCTTTAACCCTGGACGGTGGCGGGTGCGCAGTACTTGTCGAACGCGTCCGTCAGATTTTTCGCAATCATGTCCGCCGACTGGTTCTCGATGTTGCGCCGTTCCAGCATCCAGAGCAATTTGCCGTCGCGCATCAGCGCGATCGACGGCGACGACGGCGGGTATCCGGCGAAATAGCTGCGCGCGCGGTCGGTCGCGTCGATGTCGGCGCCAGCGAAGACGGTGGCAACGATATCGGGCCGGGTCTGATGGCCCAATGCGAGCGCGACGCCGGGCCGGGCTTTTCCGGCCGCGCATCCGCACACGGAATTCACGACGACCATGACGGTCGGGCCTTGCTGATCGCCGGGCTGCCCGAGTTGACGGCCGAGCACCGCGTCAACTTCCGCGGCAGTGCGAAGTTCACGAACGCCAAGGCTGGTCAGTTCCTGGCGCATGGGAGCGACGAAGAATTCTGGGTATGTCATAATCTCAACATTATCGCATGAGAAAGACGCTCCTTCAGAAGGTCTGGGACAAACACGCCGTACGCACGCTGCCGACGGGACAGACACAGTTATTCATCGGTCTGCACCTCATTCACGAGGTCACGAGCCCGCAGGCGTTCGACATGCTCCGCAGCCGCGGCAGCAAGGTGGCCTTTCCGAACCGCACGTTTGCCACCGTGGATCACATCGTGCCGACGCTGAACCAGCGCCGGCCGTTCCTCGACGTGCTCGCCGAGGAAATGATGTCTGCGCTCGAGAAGAACTGCCGCGAGTTCGGCATTCCGTTGTACGACATCAGCAACGCCAACCAGGGCATCGTCCACGTCATCGGCCCCGAGCTCGGCTTGACCCAGCCCGGGATGACGATTGCCTGCGGCGACAGCCATACCTCGACACACGGGGCCTTCGGCGCCATTGCCTTCGGCATCGGGACTTCCCAGGTGCGCGACGTGCTCGCCTCGCAGTGTCTGGCGATGGAGCCGCTGAAGGTGCGCCGTATCACGGTGAACGGCACGCTCCGGCGCGGTGTCTACGCGAAGGACGTCATCCTCGACATCATCCGCCGCCTCGGGGTAAAGGGCGGCTCCGGGTACGCGTACCGAGTACGGCGGCGACGCGTTCGACCGCATGACCATGGAAGAGCGGATGACGGTCTGCAACATGTCGATCGAGGGGGCCGCACGCGTCGGCTACGTCAATCCGGACGACACCACGTTCAGCTACATGGAAGGGCGGCCGTTTGCGCCGCAGGGCGCCGCGTTCGCGAAGGCGCGCGAATGGTGGCAGTCGCTCGCGTCGGATGCGGACGCGGTCTACGACGATGTCGTGCTGATGGATGCGGCAACGATCGAACCCACGGTCACGTGGGGCATCAACCCCGGCCAGTCGGTGGGTATCACCGAGAAGCTGCCCGCGCCGTCCGATGTTCGCGCCGACGAAAAAGCGTCGGTGGCCGAAGCGCTCGAGTTCATGAGCTTCCGGGGCGGCATGCCCATCGCCGGCACGAAGATCGACGTCGCGTTCATCGGCTCCTGCACCAACGGCCGGATCTCGGATCTTCGAGAGGCCGCGCGCCTGGTGAAGGGGCATCGTGTGGCCAAGCACGTAAAGGCACTCGTCGTGCCGGGCTCGCAATCGGTACGCAAGATCGCCGAACAGGAAGGCCTGGACAAGATCTTCACGGCCGCCGGTTTCGAGTGGCGCGGCGCGGGATGCTCGATGTGCCTCGCCATGAACCCCGACCAGCTGCAGGGACGGGAGATTTGCGCGTCGTCTTCGAATCGCAACTTCAAGGGGCGCCAGGGCAGCCCGACGGGACGCACGCTCCTGATGAGCCCGGCCATGGTCGCCGCGGCAGCGGTGGCCGGCGAGGTCGTCGACGTCCGCAAGATGCTCGAGCCCGCGGAGGTACACGCGTAATGGACAGCCGCCATGTCGACACGCTCTCGGGTCGCGGCCTGCCCCTGCGCGGCCACGACATCGATACCGATCGCATCATCCCGGCACGGTTCCTCAAGTGCGTCAGCTTCGAGGGCCTCGAAACGCACGCGTTCGAAGACGACCGGAAGCAGCTCGCCGAGCGCGGGCAGACGCATCCGTTCTCGGATTCCGAGGTACTCGGGCGCGGGCATCCTGATTGTGAACCAGAATTTCGGGTGCGGTTCGTCGCGCGAGCACGCGCCGCAGGCCATCCAGCGCTGGGGTATTCGCGCGGTCGTCGGAGAATCGTTCTCCGAGATTTTCTTCGGCAATTCCGTGGCGCTCGGCATGCCGTGCCTGACCGTGAGCGCCCACGACGCCGAGGCCCTGCTCTCGGCCGTCGAGGCCAACCCTCGAGCCGAAGTCGCGCTCAGCGTCGCCGGCCAGTTCGTCGACGTGAACGGCACAAGGTACCAGGCCTCAATCCCTGCCGGGGCTCGCGAGGCGTTCACCGGCGGCACCTGGGACGCGACGGGTCTGCTGATGGACGACTTCGATCAGGTCCGCAACGTCGCGAAGAACCTTCCCTACGTATCTGGGTTTTAACAGAAGATCAGAAGTTCAGGAGAATTCTTTTCGAAGAAATTTCTCCTGATCTTTTGATCTTCTGTTTTGTATTCGTGACGTGGATCACTTCCGCGCAACTTCGAGGAACGCCTGCGCGGCGTGTGAGAGCTCGCCCTTCCGGTACAACAAGCGCAACTGCCTCGGATATCGCACCTCGGGAATCCTCACGGCGACCAGCTGCTTCCGTTGGATTTCTTCAATCGCGCACCGGCGCGGCAACAGCGCCACACCCATTTTCTTTTCGACCGCCCGCTTGATGCCTTCGAGGCTCGGCAGCGCAATCTGAATATTGATCGCCGCGTGCCGGACCTCGGCCTGACGAAGCACCTGGTCGCGCGCCGGCGACGGATCGCTGTGCGCGATGACCGTCTCGTGGGCGAACTCCGAGATCGGCACCGTTTCGCGGCCGGCGAACGCGTGCGATGGGTGCACGAGCAGCACCAGTTCGTCAGGCCCGAGCGTCACCGAGAGCAGGCGCTTGTCCGCCGGATCGAACGTGACGATGCCGAAGTCGAGGCTTCCCTGTGCGACTTCGACGCCAACCTGGCGCGCCGGGACGCGCCGCACGTCGACCAGGATGCGCGAATGCTTTTCGCGGAACTTCTCGATGAGCGGCAGAAGCACGTGCACGCCGCCTTCGTTCGATCCGATCAGTACACGGCCGCGCTGCAGATCCCGCAGCTCGCGTACCGAGAGTTGCGCTTCCTCCGACAGCCGGAGGAGCCGCTCGGCGTACTCCCGCAGCACCCGTCCCGCTTCGGTCAGCGTGCCGTCCTTGGAGGAGCGATCGAACAGCCGCTCCCCCACCTCGTCTTCGAGCCGGCGGATCGCCTGGCTGACGGCGGGCTGGGTGCGGTGCAGTTTCGACGCGGCGCGGGAAAAGCTGCGCTCGGCCGCCACGGTCAGAAACACGCGTAATTCCGCGAGATCCACGCCTGGCGAGTATAAGGTATTATTATGACAAATTCATTATTATAGATTTGACGATTGGACGTCAGTGCCGTACAAACGTGTGCATGGCCAGTAACCGAGTGACAATCTTCGACACGACCCTGCGTGACGGCGAGCAGGCACCCGGCTTTTCACTGCGGACCCGCGAGAAGGTCGAGCTCGCCAGACAGCTGGATGCGCTGGGCGTCGACCTCATCGAGGCGGGCTTCCCCATCGCATCGCTCGACGATGCGGAAGGCGTAAGGCAGGTGGCCGCGACGGTGCGGCGTCCCGTTATCGCCGCTCTGGCCCGCTGCCGGCCCGAAGACATCGAGCGCGCGGGCGAGTCGCTGAAGGGTGCCGAGCGCTCGCGCATCCATACGTTCATCGCGACATCAGACCTGCATCTCTCGAAGAAGCTGAACATCTCGAGAGATCAGTGCCGCGAGCACGCGATTGCGGCCATCAGGCAGGCGCGTGCCTACACCGACGACATTCAGTTCTCGGCCGAAGACGCCACACGCTCGGACATGGATTTTCTGGCGTCCGTCGTGGAAGAGGTCATCAAGGCCGGCGCGACGACGATCAACCTGCCCGACACGGTCGGGTACGCCACACCCGACGAAATCCACGACTTCTTCACAACCATTCAGGCGAAGGTGCCGAACTCCGGCAAGGCCGTGTTCAGCGCGCACTGCCACGACGATCTCGGGCTGGCGGTGGCCAACACGCATGCCGCCGTCACGGCGGGCGTCCGTCAGGTGGAGTGCACGATCAACGGGATCGGCGAGCGCGCGGGCAATGCGTCGCTCGAAGAGATCGTCATGGGCATGCGAGTTAGACCGGATCGGCTGCCGTTCACCACAGGCATCCGGTCCGAACAGCTCTTCCCCACCAGCCAGCTCCTCTGCACGCTCACCGGCCAGCACGTCCAGGCCAACAAAGCCATCGTCGGACGAAACGCGTTCGCGCACGAAGCGGGCATTCACCAGGACGGCATGCTGAAGGACCGGCGAACCTACGAAATCATGGACCCGGCCGACGTCGGCGTCCCGCAAACGACGCTCGTCCTCGGCAAGCATTCGGGGCGTCACGCGGTGAAGCATCGCAGCGACGCGCTCGGGCATACGCTGACGCGTCTCGAGCTCGATCAGGTCTACCGTCTCGTCATCGCGAAATGCGATCTGCAGAAGACGCTCTCCGATGACGATCTGATCGCGGTGATTCAGGAAGTCAAGCTCATCTCGGTACGGTGATTCTCGACGCAAAGGCGCCGAGGCGCAGAGTTCTCTTGCTACGGATTCTTTGCGACTCTGCGGCTCTGCGTCGAAACTGCCGTCAGGAACGGTCAATAAACCTTACGGTACGGCTCAGCTTCATCGGTAGGGCTCAGCTTCATCGGTAGGGCTCAGCTTCATCGGTAGGGCTCAGCTTCATCGGTAGGGCTCAGCTTCATCGGTAGGGCTCAGCTTTAGCTGAGCCTTCGCCGCATAGGTTCGACGTTACTCAAGCCGATCGCGTGTTTCCCCCAATCCCTCAATGAGTTCCTTGATATCGTAGGTCTGCGATCCCGCAAACGGATACTCCAGCACCGTCCGGGCGAGCCCGGCACGCACAGGATTCTGGAGAATGTACCGCGCTGTGATGATGGCCTTTTCGTTGGTCCTCAAGACGTGCTCATACCCGAAGGGCTGCCACAGCCGGTTTCCGAATGTCCTGGCATGGGCGTGTGCCGAGCACTGCTTACCCTTCGTGATGAATTTCTTCGCATCAGAGTCGTCTCTGAGCCCCTCAATGAGCAGATGCAGGTGATCGGGCATGAAGCAGTATGCGAGGATTGAAAACCCTTCCCGGTCTGCAACGCGCACAAACTGCGTCAGCACGAGCTGAACGACCGCGGCATTCTCGAAGTACCGGTTCCGGAAATCAGTGCAGAACGTCAGCGAATAGCGCTGGATTCCGACGTACGAGAACGTTTTCAGACGGGCAGGTCTGTTGGTACGCATGCGGGGGAAGGTGGCAATGCGCGTACCGGTGTTGACCATAGGCTCAACTAAAGTTGAGCCCTACCGTTAGGTCGAGCCCTACCGCTGAGTCGAGCCCTACCGCGAAGTTGAGCCCTACCGCGAAGTTGAGCCCTCACTTGCCACGGTGCCCTGCACTTGCCAAGGTGCCCTACACCTGCCAGGTAGGGCTCAACTTCAGTTGAGCCACGGTATGTCCCAGTTTTTAGATTTTAGATTTTAGTTTTTAGACTCAAGTTTCAGTGCGGCAGCTTACCAAACACCACTCTGCGCTGGAACATCTGATAGATGTGGTGCGCTTCGTGGTGCGCCATGTACTCGACGCCGAAATGCAGGTCGTAGTGCGCAAACTGCGGGTGCTTCGCCTTGCGGTGCCATTCGGCGGGGGTCAGCCCCTCGAGACGCCGGCATAGGGCTTCGCGTTCGCCGAGATACTCGGCAATCACGTCGGCCGCCGGACGCTCTGTGAGCGCAACAAAAACAGGGTCGTGGTCAGGATCGTCGTACGGCACGATGGTGGCCTCCTCGGTCAGCATCTGGCTGAACCGCTCCGCGAAGACCGTCTCCATCCGTTTGAAATGGCAGACCAGCTCCTTCAGCGACCATTTATCAGGAACGGTCCGCTTGGCCAGCGACGCTTCGTCGAGCCCCGAGGTCAGCCGCCTCACCTCGGCGGCCTGAGCCCTAAGACGCTGTACAAGCGCGAGATGTACGGCGTGTTTGTCTTCGTGGTGATGGTGCTCGCCCATGGCCGGCATTATAGAATGAGGGGCGATCCTGCCGATAAGATCGACGCCTGATGAAATTCCTCATCGCAGTCATCCTACTTTTGAGCCCCGCGGCGCTTCTCGGCCAGGAACCACGGCTGCCGGGCCCGGCCGCCGAGCCATCCGAGAGCGAGGCGATGATTCAGCGCGCGCGTACGCTCGCGTCATCCGGGAGCCCTCGTGAAAGCGCTGCACTCTGGCAGATGATTGCGACTCGCGAGCCGGTTATCGCCAGCCTCGCCAGGCGCGCGTCCGTCGCCGCACTTCTGGCAGCCGGCGATCTCGAGCCGGCGCTAGGCGGCCTCAGCGAGCTTGGCACGGCTGCCCCCGCAGACCTGCTCCTGCGTGCGGCCGAGGCGTTCAGAAACGCGCGGTCCTTCGACAACGCCGTCACGCTGTATCGCCGCACGCGCCAGTCGGCGGGCCGATCGCCCGTCGCCGACCAGGCCGCGCTCGGCCTGGCCGCCACGTTCGAGCTGAGCGGCAAGCCCGGCGATGCGCTCGAAACCTACCGCGACCTTCAGCTCACATTCAGAACGGCAGCGGCCTACGACGCGGCCGACGCGGGCGCCCGGCGGCTTGCCGCCCAATCGGGCAATCGCGAACCGCTGACCGAGGCCGACTACGATGCGATCGTCGATCGTCTGGCCGGCATGGCGGCCTTCCGGCGGGCGGTGGACGTTCAGGGCGAGTGGCTGAAGGTGTATCCGGGCTCCGCGCGCCGTCTGCAGATCGAATCGGCCCGGGTGCAGCACCTCTACTCTCTTCGCGCCAACGACGAAGCGCGCGCGGAAGCCGCGCGGTTTCTCGCGCAGCATAAGGGCAGCCCCGAGGCGCGCGACGTCCACATCGCGATCTTCCGGCTCGACGTGCGCGAGGGGCGAACGGCGGACGTGGAATGGGGCGGGCGCGCGATCATGACCGGCCAGGTCGCTGGTATCACGCTGAACGATCGCCAGAGCGCCGCACGGCTGCTCGCGGAATACCTTGTGAGCGTCGGACAGCCCATCAAAGCCCTTGTCGTCTACGATCAACTCCTGAAGATGACGACCGCGCGCGCGGGGCGCGTGGATGTCTTGTGGCGGATGGCCATTGCGTCCCTGCGTGCCGGCAATCGTGGCAGAGCCGCGAAAGAGCTCCAGCAGGTGCTGCGCCTCAACCCCGATTCCGAAACGGAACGTGCCGCGACATTCTGGCTCGCCTATGCGCTGGATACGCCCGGCACGAAGGAAGAAGCCAAGACACAATGGGCGTCGCTCGTTCGCCGCTTCCCGTACACGTACTATGGCGCCCGCGCTGCGTTCTGGATTGGCGCGCCGCCGCCCGAACCCATCCTCATCTTCCCGGACCTGACGCTGGGCGAGACGGTGCTCGCGCATCCCGATTATCTGGCAGCGTGCCTCTTGTCGCGCGCCGGGCTCATTGACGAGGCGGCGGAGTACGCGAGGCAACTGAATGGCGCGTTTCGCAGAGACGACGGCGTGGCGCTCCTCACGGCACGCGCCTCCGAAGCCGCCGGCGACCATTCATCGTCCTCGAATCTGATGTCGTCGTATTTCGGGCCGTACCTGCAGCAGCCGGCGTCGAACCTGCCCGACGACTTCTGGGCGCTCGCGTTTCCGCGCGCGTACTGGCCGGAGGTGTCGGCCGCTGCGGCGCATCACACGGTCGATCCGCTGTTGATGCTGGGGCTCGCGAGGCAGGAATCGCATTTCGATCACACGGCCCGATCGCCCGTCGGGGCGATCGGGCTCTTTCAAGTGATGCCCTACACCGCCGCGGAGCTCGACCCGGCTTTTCAGAATCCGGCGGCCATCGATCGCCTGCTGCAGCCGGCGGTCAGCGCCGAGCTCGCCGCGAAGCTGCTCGCAGGCCTGCTCGCCCGCTATCAGGGCCAGCTGGCCCCGACCATCGCGTCGTACAACGCCGACAAGGAACGCGTGCAGACGTGGTGGGACGCCACCAAGGGGCTCCCGGAAGAGCTTTTCATCGACAGCATTCCGTACCAGCAGACCCGCGCCTACGTCCGGCAGGTGCTCACGAACTACGCGATGTATCAGCGGTCCGCACAATCAGCATCGCCACAAAAATAGTCGCGATGGCGATCGCCATCCGCGCCGTGAACCGTTCCCCGAGCACGAGCGAGCCCAGAATCACCGCAATCACCGGGTTGAAGTACGCATAGAGCGACACGATGGCGATGGGCAGGTGCTTCAGCGCGTACACGTAGCACACATAACCGACGAACGTCCCGACGACGATAAGGTAGAGCACCGCGAGCAGGCTGCGCGCGCTCGGGCTTGAGGCGTGCGACCACTCTCCGGTGATCGTCGCCACGAGCATCAGGATGGCGCCGCCACAGATGATCTGCACCGCCGTCGCGGCAAACAGGTTGTCTTCGCGCTTGTGGCGCTTCGAGTAGGCCGACCCCACCGCCCACCCCAGACATGAGAGCTGGGTCATGATGACGCCAAGCACGACTTGCGGCCCGGGCGCGCCGCCGCCCAGACTCGAGCTCGTGAGCAGGACGATGCCGATGAAGCCCAGCAGCAGGCCGACCACCTGCCGGGTATGAATTGCCTCGCCGCCGGGCATCAACGCTTCGACGCCGATCATCCAGAATGGGATGACCGACACCATCACCGCGGCTACGCCGGTGGGCACGAACTGTTGCGCCCACACCAGGCACCCGTTGCCGATACCGATCATGAGGAGACCCAGCAGCGCGTGCCCGCCCCACGATTCTCTCGGCGGCAGCTTGACGCCTCGCATCCTGAGCACGATCGCGATGACGATGCCGGCGATGAAGTGCCTCGGCCCGGCCATCGCAAACGGCGGGATGCTGTCGATCGCCACGCGCGTGGCGAGATAAGTGGTGCCCCAGGACACGCAGACCGCGATCCAGGCCCAGTACGCGCGGCGGAGTTGTCCGGGAGAAGCGGCGGACGTCGAGGTCAACGGGGAAGCGGCAGTGCTACGGGCGACGTCGGCTGCCTGAACCCGAACAGGACGTAGGTGACCGACGGCACCGGCCGCGCCCGATAGGTCGCACCCTGGAAGCGCATCTTCGCCAGCGAGTCGCGGGCCGCGCTATCAAATCCCGAGGATGGTGCGAGACCGCGCGCCTCGACGAGCTGGCCGCTGTCGTTCAGCCCCACCTCGTAGAGCAGCACCGAGCCAAAGAGCGCGTTCGGAGGAAAGGCGGGCGACACCAACTCGAGAGGATACGCGACATCGCCCGACGGCCGTGCAACCTGTGTCGGAGACTCGCCGAGAGAGGGCCCGTTGTACAAGGTTGGCGGCCGGAACAGTGCGCTCACCGTAATCGGCGCCTGCACCTCACGCTGAATGCCACGCTCATCGACCACCCGCGCCGGCTCGAACTGCCATCGCGCGATGGCTTCCAGCACCATCTGCGTGTAAGGCGGTGTGCTTCGCACGATGATCGGGCGCGTGACCGTCCCTCGCACGTCGACGATGAACTCGATGAGAACTTCACCACCGCCGATGACGGTTGGTGGGGGTTCGGGCGGGAGATCGGCGCGAAGCAACCGCGGTGGTGAATACCCACGGATCTGTGCGGACGCGCCGGCCGACACCACGACCGCCAGGACGGCCGTCCCGGCGCACAAGTGAATCAGCCTCACGCATTAACCCTACCGCTCATCAGGCCGCCGCGCAATCACCCATCAGGCTTAGCCTGCAAACCGTTATCGGTTGACAGTGCGGGGGTTGCCGGTGGCGGGCGTCCAGCCAGGGGGATCGCTCGCGGGAAACGAGGCCTCGGCGGCGCGATTGATTTCGTCGACGTTCCGCGATCGCCGGGGCATCAGCGGCAGACAGTTCAATGCCGCCAGTTCGGCCCTGTAGACACGGGCGATGAGACACGTTCCCGCCGCGATAAGGAAGAAACCGGCCATCCCCATAATGCGGGCGCGGGAGTGCTCGAGGTCCTGGCGATCCCAGACGCTGTGAGAGGCACGGTGCATGGTCAGATTGCTGGGCTCGGTAGCCATTGCCTGTCCAATAGCAAACGAAAGGCCAGCGCACCTCCCCCGCCCGGGCAATGCTGGAAATTTCACCACGATGCGGAATCCTCACCAGCTGCGTCCACAGACACGCGCAAATTCATTGAAATTCGCGGTATTCCAGCCGGTACGCGACTTGCCCACTGACTGGACATGTTCGATCTCACTGCGGGCACTCTCGAACGTCCCTTCCGCGACAGGCATGCATCCGCGTCGTTTGTGTCGGCCGCTGTCCACTTCGCCGCGATCGGCAGCGTCGCGTGGGTCGTCATGTTTTCCATCAACGAGACACTGCCGGACGTGCCGGTGATGATCGCCTTCGTCGCCGAAGCACCAGCCCCGCCGCCTCCACCTCCACCACCTCCGCCCGCGGCAAAAGCAAAGGCCGCCGAACCGTCAAAGCCTGCTCCAACTGCCGGGCCTGCGTTTACCGCGCCCGCTGCGATCCCGGTCGGGATCCAGCCGGAGCAAAGGCTCGATGTGTTCGACGGCGAGGGCGGGGTGGTGGGGGGCGTTGAAGGAGGCATTCCCGGCGGCGTGCTCGGAGGCATTCTCGGTGGAGTGGTCGGCGAAGTCCTGCCACCTCCGCCGCCGCCCCGGCCGGTGCCCCAACGTGTCGGCGGCGACATCACGGCACCCGCGCTGATCCATCGTGTCGAGCCCGAGTACCCGCCAATGGCCGTCGCGGCAAAAGTGACCGGCATTGTCATTCTCGAAGCGACCGTGAACGAAGTGGGCGCGGTGACCGACGTCAGAACGCTGCGTTCGATCATCCTGCTCGACAAGGCCGCCATGGACGCGGTGAAACAATGGCGCTATCAACCGCTCGTTTTGAACGGCGTACCCGTGCCGTTCATCCTGACCGTGACGCTGTCGTTCAGCCTGCGCTGACCTGGTTGACCGCGCTGCTGAGCGCCGTCATGGTCGCGCAGTCGGAGCTGGGCCTGCTGCTGCGCGATCACTATCGGGATGCGGCGTGGATCACGACGACATGGCTTGGCAATGACTGGGTGACCCTCGTCGTCGCCGTGCCGCTGCTCGTATTCGGTTTCGAGCTCGCCGCACGTGGGTCGATTCGAGGACTGCTGCTCCTGGCCGGGGTCTTCGCCTACGCGTTCTACAACTATTCGTACTATCTGCTGGGCGCCGCGCTGAATGTCTTTTTTCCGCTCTACGTATGCGCCGTCCTGACGTCTGCGGCCGGCCTCATCGCCTTCGGTGCCCGCATCGATCCGCGCGTGGTGGCCGCGCGGTTCCGCCCGGATGGGCCCGCTCATCTGGCCGGGATCTACTTCGTCTCTGTCGGCCTGACACTCGCGGTCGTCTGGATGGGGTTCTGGGGCTATCACGTCTTTTTCGGATATCCGACCCCCATCGAGCCCGAGGCCTTCAAGCTTGTCGCCGCACTGGACACCGTGCTCATCGTCCCGGCGCTCGTGATCGGAGGCGCGTTGCTCCTGCGGCGTCACCCATGGGGTTACGTCATGGCGTGCGTCGCCGGGGTTCAGGCATCGCTCTACCTGATTGTGCTGTTCACCAACGCGTTTCTATTCGTCCGGCTCGGACCTGCGGACTGGCCCGGTGAACTTGAAATCTGGGGACCGCTGGCGGCCAGCGCGACAAGTGTGACGGTGTGGCTCTTCTCCAACGCAAGCCAGCCCGGGGAGGTGTGAGATGCGCGGACGCGCTGCTGTTATCTGGATGTGCATCGTGCCAGTGGCGATCGTCAACGGAATGCTGCGCGACGTGGCGCTCGCGCCATATCTCGGAGACTCCACTGCACGCGCGATCAGTTGTATCACCCTGGCCGCTGCCGTTCTTGTGATCGCCCGGATGTCAATCGCCTGGATTGGTCTGCCGACGTCCGGAGCCGCGTGGATGGTTGGCGTCATCTGGCTCAACCTCACGCTCGCATTTGAATTCCTCGTCGGCCACTACGTGTTCGGCACCCCCTGGGCCGCATTGAGAGCCGACTACAACATCTTCGCCGGACGCCTGTGGGTACTCGTGCTCGCCGCGGCGCTCACTGGTCCGCGCATCATGTTCCGGCCACCGCCATCGCGGAAGGAGCAGACGCTCGGTCTCGTCGCGGCCGCGGCTCTTGCGCTGCTGACGCTCTCGGCAGCCCCGTTGGCGATCTCCCCCATCGGCGAGGAAGATGACCTGCTGTACGACGCAGCCGCCGTCTTCCAGCACGCGACGGTTCAAATGGCACCCGCCATCCCTGCCTCGGTCATGCTTCGGGCGCACGGCGTCGCCATCTTTCCCGGAATGGTCCTGGATGGAGCGCGCTTTGCCGGCAAGGGCGTCATGAGCGCACGCGGCGCGACTCCAACCGAGTGGACGCCGCCCGCTGCAATCGCGGTCGAGGGTGTCATTCCCCTTCAACTCGAGAGCCCCGAGGCTGATCTGATCCTCGTCGCTCAGACGCAACGCGGCCTCGACTACCTCATCCAGGCGCGATTTGCCAACCCCATCGTTCCTCCGATTGCAGCCGGCGTGCTCGGCGCCGACACATGCGGGCGCCTGAACGCCGACATCCTGGCGTACATGCGATTCGGGAATTACCTGGCGGGCGTCACCGTCAGCGACTGGTCGATTCGCGAGCTGAAGGCGGACAATGCGATTCGGTACGGCAGGCCGTACTCCACGAAGCGATCGTCCGCGGCGCCGGGTTCTTCCATCTTCCACCCGCAGCGCGGGCATGGCGCAACGCCATCGCTGCTTACTTCCGAGAAATGAGCTGACCATGGGTATCTTCCTCCGTCGCATCACTGGCGCCGCGCTGCTGCGCACGCAGGCGTATGAAGACGTTGAACGCGACCGATCGGCCACGATGCAGGCGATGGTCGTGGTGCTGTTGTCCAGTCTCGCGGCGGGCGTGGGAGCCCTCGGTCCGCTGGGCGCGCGTCCGCTGGCGCTCGCCGGCATCAGCCTGCTGGCCTTCGCGCTGTGGTTCATGTGGGCAGTACTGACGCTGCAGATTGGCACGCGCATCATGCCATCGCCGCAAACGCACGCGGATGTCGGCGAACTGCTGCGAACGACCGGCTTCGCCGCGGCGCCCGGCATGCTGAGAGTCCTGGCCGTGATTCCCGGCCTCACCGCCGGAGTGTTCGTGGTGACGACGGCGTGGATGCTGATGGCGATGATCGTCGCCGTCCGTCAGGCACTCGACCTGAACAGCACCGGCCGGGCGTTCGCGGTCTGCGCGCTGGGACTGACGCTCGCCCTCGGCTTCGCGTTCGGGATCGGCCTCGTGTTCGCGCCGGCGTTGCACTAGCTAAAGCCGGGCACTACGGCTGCGTGACTCGCCGCAGCCTGATGGCCTGGCCGATGATGGCCGGCACCGCCGCAAGGGCGACGATCACGAGCCAGTCGCGGGCCTCCGGCGGGACCACGCCCAGGATACGCGCCAGCGGCGTCACGTACGCGGCGATCAGTTGCAGCACGATCGACAACGCGATCGCCGCCAGCGCGTACGGGTTCGACAACGCCTGCCTGCCCGTCAACGCCCGGTCGCTCCGGGCATTGCCGAGATGAAACAACTGCGCAAACGCCAGCGTCATGAACGCGATCGTCCGCGTCTCCTGGACGGGACGCTCCCGATACACGACGATCGCCGCGAGCGTGGAGAGCGTGATCAGCAGCGCGTAGAAGAACACGCTCGTGAAGAATTGCCGTGACAACAACGTCTCTGCGGGGTCGCGCGGCGGCCTGTCCATCACCGTGGCGTCTCCCGGCTCGAGCGCCAGCGCCAGTGCCGGAAAGGTGTCGGTCACGATGTTCAGCCACAGGACCTGCAGCGGCAGCAGCGGGATTGGCAGCCCCGCGATAGCGGCGAGCAGAAATACGAACACCTCGGCGACATTGCACGAGAAGAGGTAGAAGACAAACTTGCGGATGTTGTCGAAGATGACGCGGCCTTCTTCGACGGCCGCGGAGATCGTCTCGAAGCGATCGTCCTGCAGCACAATCGCGGCCGCCTCCTTGGCGACGTCCGTGCCGCGCGTCCCCATCGCCACACCGACGTCGGCCCTGCGCAGCGCCGGCGCATCGTTGACGCCGTCACCGAGCATGGCGACGACTTCGCCCTGGGCCTGGAGCGCCCTCACCAGCCTGAGCTTGTGCTCGGGCGTGATTCGGCTGAACGCGGCGATCTGCGGCAGCCGCGTATCCAGCTCGCTGTCCGACATCGCATCCAGCTCTCGCCCGTCCACGATGGTGTGGCCGCCTGTCAGAAGACCCAGCTCGCGGCCGACGGCTTCGGCCGTCGCGCGCTGATCGCCTGTCAGCATCACGGTCCGAAGACCCGCCGCGCGCAGTGTCACGATGGCTTGCTTCACGCCCGGTGCCGGTGGATCGGCAAAGCCGATGAATCCGACGAACGTCAGCCGCTCCAGTGCCGACTCCTCCGCCCGCGCGACCGGGCCCGACGCAAGAGACAGGACGCGCAGCCCTCCACGCGCCATCGCGTCGTTCACCCCCATCAGCATGCGCCGCCGCTCCTCGTCGAGAGGCTGAGGACCGGTGTCGGTCAGCACCGAGGTGCTCATTTCGAGCATCCGCCGCGGCGCGCCTTTCGCAAACGCCACGACCGCGTCGCCGACGCGATGAAACGACGCGGTGAACTTGCGGTCGCTGGAAAACGGCACCATGCCCAGCGGAGGCCGCTGACCGAGAAGCCGATCTCGATCGAGACGTACGCTTTCAGCCGCCGCGAGCAGCGCGAGCTCGACGGGATCGCCATGCGCCGCCTCGCCATCGCTGGAACGCGGCTGCGGACGGCTGGCCATGGCCGCCACGTCGAGCGCGGCAGTCACCGCGGGATCGGGGGCGGCAAGTGCGGCCATCTCGATATCGCGGCCCGCGGTCCATAGACGGACAAGCGTCATGCGTCCCGACGTCAACGTGCGCGTCTTGTCGGTGCAGACGACGGTGGCCGAGCCCAGCGTCTCGACAACCGGAAGACGCCGCACGAGCGCATGGCGTCGCGCCATCCGGTGCACGCCCACCGCGAGCGCGATCGTCGCCACGGCGGGCAACGATTCGGGAACCGCCGCAACCGCCAGCGCGATGCCCATCTCAACGACCAGGCCGAGCGGCGCGCCCTGCAATGCTCCCAGAACGCCCACCAGCGCGGCCACCCCGAGCGCCAGCCAGACCAGACGTCGGCCCAGCTCATCGAGCCGCCGCTCGAGCGGAGTGCGCTTCTCCTCAATCGTCCCGACCAGCGTTCCGATCCGCCCGATCTCCGTCGACGATCCCGTCTGTATCACCACCGCGATCGCCGTGCCCCCCACGACCGTCGTGCCCTTGTAGACGATGTTGATGCGGTCGGCGAGCCCCGTCGTGTTTTCGAGCTGGGCCGGAGCGTCTTTCGACACCGGGAGCGACTCGCCGGTCAGCGCCGCTTCGTCGGTCCGCAGGTCCGCCGATTCAATCAGCCGCGCATCTGCCGGGACGCGCCGGCCGCTGTCGATCCGGATGAGATCGCCGGGCACAATCGTGGCCGCATCGACCGCGGCCAGCTGGCCCCCGCGAATCACGGTCGCGTGCGAGACGTCGAACTGCAGCAGGCCCTCCATGGCCCGACGCGCACGAAGCTCGGTGAGAAATCCAATGAGCGTGTTGATGACGAGCACCACGGCAATGGCAGCCGCCTCGATGCGATCGCCAAGCACGAAGGAGATGCCCGCGGCCGCGATCAGCAGGTAGACGACCACGCTCTTGAACTGATCGCCAAGAATCCGAAGCGCCGGAACCGGCTGGGGCGGCTTCAGCCGGTTCGCGCCGACCTCGTCGAGCCGACGCCGGGCTTCAGCCTGGTCCAGGCCGGATCGGCTGCTCGACAACCGTTCGAGGGCGGCGTCGGCCGAAAGGTTGTGCCAGGCCTCCGCGGGAGATTGGGAAAAAGGTCGCATTCGTCGAAAAAATCCTCAACGCCGGCTGTCAACTCTCGTGATTTTCAGCGAATTGGCCGTTAGATCGCTGGCCTGCCGCTTGCTCTGGTGAATAATGCAGTATGGCTCGCACATCTCCGCTGTTCGGCACAATTCTCTGCCCGGTTGATTTTTCGATCCACTCCCGTCAGGCGCTGACCTACGCCGCGCTCATCGCGGCGAAAAACGACGCGCGGCTCGTTGTCCTTTTCGTCGAGGACCAGTTGCTCGCCACCGCCGCGGCCGTGGCATATGACGAAAAGACACTCGCTGAGAAAGGCCGCCAGGAACTGCGCCGCATGGTCGAGCGGATCGTCAAGCCATTCCGGCTGCCGGTGAAGGCGGTCACGCTGGACATTGCCATCGGCCGGCCGGCGCAGGTCATCGCGGACAAGGCCGAGAAGCTCCGCTGCGACCTGATCGTGATGGGCGCTCACGGACGCACAGGAGCCAACAGGCTGATGATCGGCTCGACCACGCATCGCATCCTGCGGAAGTCTCGACTGCCCGTGCTGGCGACTCCCCCCGTCAAGGGCCGTGCGGCGCGGCCGCCGCGAAACTGGCCGGGAAAGACGGCCATCGCGCCGGTCGACTTCGGCCCGCGCGATCGCGTCGACGTCCTCGCGGCGGCGGTCGCCGCGCGTGACCTCGGCGTGCAGCTCGAACTGGTCCACGTCGTCGAGCCGATCGCCGATGTGCCATGGCTCGAGCTCGATGAGGCGAGAAGAAACCAGCAGCGCGAGCGCCGGGCGGCGGCGCGACTGACGAGGCTGCAGGACGATGTGCGGTGGAACGTCAAAGGCGTGCGAGTGGAGACCGGCAAACCGGG
Organism: Vicinamibacterales bacterium; assembly: GCA_963746535.1. Lineage (GTDB taxonomy): Bacteria > Acidobacteriota > Vicinamibacteria > Vicinamibacterales > JAMQPK01 > JAMQPK01. The sequence continues at coordinate 33,767 of CAVVBP010000002.1, forward strand.
CCCCGTGATTGCGTCGATCGCCGCGAGCAGCCATGTTGGTCTCGTGGTGATGACGCGGCGCCCGGGTCAGGGCCTGTTCGGGCCGCGTCAGGGCTCAATCAGCTACGAGGTGCTCTGCAGATCGAACACGCCGGTGCTCGCGCTGCCGAGCGACAAGGAATGGATACGGCGAGTCATTCGGAGGGCGCGATGAAGCCATTCATTCGAAGGACCCTGGCGATCGCTCTGACCGTCTTTATGGGCGTCTGCGCTTCGGCAGATCAAACACCGCCATTGAGCAAGGTGATGCGAGCCAAGCTGGGGCACGCGCAGGCGATTCTCGGGGCCGTGATCACGAGCGACTGGACCGTGCTCGATCGCGAGAGCCGCGCGCTGGCGCTCGTGGTGCGCGATCCTGCCTGGGGCCTGGCGCTGACCGAGCCCGAGTACCTGCGCCAGAGCGATGCCTTCAACCGCGCCGTGCAGGATCTCATCGAAGCATCCGCAAAGAAGGATCTGGAAGCGGCCGGGAACGCGCAGGTGATCCTCACCGCGAGCTGCGTGCGTTGCCACCTGTACATCAGCAGAAACCGGCGCGCCAGGTAGGGCGGGCCGGCAGAACGGCTGACATCCACATAGGGCGGGTCTTGCTTTCTAGACCCGCCATCCCGCCTACCGTTGCTGAATGGACCGGATGTGCTCGACGAGGTTCTTGATGCGGGCTTTCGCGCGGGCATCAGAGGCATCGAGCGCTCGAAAGATCACGCCCCAGATCGGCATCTCGTCCGATCCGTGAGCGGCAACCGCCACGGGGCCCGTGATGATGGTTTCGACCTCGACGGCCGGGAACACGCCGTTCTGACGGCGCGACAGCACGGTGAGATCTGGCGGGGGTACCTTCAGCGCCGACGCGACAGATCCGCCGCCCTTGCCGTCGCGGCCGTGGCAGGTGGCGCAATACATCCTGAAGAGGTCCGGCCCGTACATCGAATCGATCGCGAGCGAGGGAGTGCGAGGCCCGGTCGTCTGGCTGGCGGCCTCAGGTGCCGCCATGAGACTGGACCCGAGCACGATGGCCACGAGCACGGCTTTCGGCTTCGTTCTCATACAGCGCCCTGACTGACGTCAGTTGCCGATGTCCGCTCTGACGTAGATGTCGTTGTCGGTCCGGCGAAGGAAATGACTTGACTCGAGCTGGTCGAAGATGATCTCGGTGCGCTGGTCGTCCAGGTTCCACAAGCGCTTCGCCTGGCACTTCGACAGGTGCAATCCCGGCATCTCCGCAAATTCGGACCGAACCAGTTCAACCCAGTCACACAGATCTCTTGTTTCACTCGTCGTTGATTGATGCATAGATCCTCTCAGGCTCCTTGTGGCAAGTGCCGTACCACCGACGGATTCTTGAAACATGGCGCAACCCGCGGATGGCCCGATCGCGGGGCGAGGCCCACTGCGAACTAATTCGCAGCATCGAGGGAATTTCCTGCTTCACCGCGTGTAGCCATGATCGCGCGCCAGTCGTGCGTTGGCTCTGGCTTGCTGCCAATGTCCACTGGTATTCAGGTAGGTCAGGACCGACGCGAACGCGATTCGCTCGATCCACGACACAGTCCGGATGACCGTTCGGCGCTGCGGATATTTCGCTGTCAGGAGCCGCTCGCCGATGCCTATGGCCACGTTATTGAGCGCTGAGTATTCAAGGATGACCAGCGACTCCCGGCGGATGAGCCGTTTGCCCTCGTCGTAGCTGACCGGCACATCCCCGGCCAGGCCGCTGACGGTGAATCCTGGATTCACCTCCAGCCACCCGTGCGCGAAGAGCACCTGCGACGATTTCCAGTCCTTCATCATCACTTCGTAGGACACGATGGCCGGCACGTAGGTGGTCGGATCAATCAACACGGCACGCGCCACGTCCCATGCGAAGGGCCGTGACGGCTCGTTCGTCTGACCTCCCGCATGGGCAGGCACCAACACGACCATCAGCATGCTGACAGCAAGGAGACGGTTCATTGATTCTTCCCTCTTCGCGCCTTCAGCCACGCGTCGAGCCTGGCGTCATGACCGTACACGTCTTCCGCAAACCGGATGACCCCCTCGTCTGGCATAAACGCCGCGGTCATGTAGAAGATGACGATGCGGGGCTGCCGGGTGACGGCGATCGTGTGGGTCTTCCCTTCTCTGATGGCCTCAAGCATGCGATCGGCCGTCCATTCGCTGTCCTGGCCGAGGATCCACTCGGCCAGCGCGAGCGGATCTTCGACGCGCACGCACCCGTGGCTGAAATCACGCCTGGGGCGCTTGAAGAGTTCCTGGGCCGGCGTGCCGTGGAGGAAGACGCTGTGCACATTGGGCAGCACGAACTTGATCTGCCCGAGCGCATTCCACGGGCCCGGCAACTGGCGGACGCGCAGCGTGGGCCCATCGCCGGTCATCTCCATGTGGTTGCGGATCAGATAGGTCGGATCTCGATCCACCGCTGGAAGAATTTCCTTCCTCACGATGCTGTCCGGCACCTGCCAGTCTGGATTGAGCACCACGGTCGTCACACGCGAGGTGAAGATCGGCGTCCTGGTCGCGCGCGCCCGGCCCGCGATGACGTTCATCTCGATCACGGGACTCCCATCGGCGCGCTCCACTCCCCAGCCCCAGACACGGAACATCGGAATGTTGACGACGAGCAATGGCTCCCCTTGCAGATCGGGAAGCCAGCGCAGCCGCTCCATCGCCAGCTCGATTTGCCGCGCCCGCACAGGGTCGCTCTCCCGATATGACCCGAGCATCTGCCTGAGACGCTGGTATTGAATGAACGGAGGCCTGAGGCCTGCGACGACCAGGGCGAGCGGGCGGCCGCTCACCACGGACTCCACCTCGGCAGCGAAATCATGCGGGTCGCTCGCGTGGTCCAGGTGAAATCCAAGCTCGCGGGGATTCACGCGGCCGAGATGCAGATCGCGGAAGTAGCGCACCGTGCTGGCGGTGAGATGCGCGTCAAAACCGGCGGCGTCCGATTGCGCCGGCCTGCCCTCGGACGCCAGAGCCCCGGCTTCGTACTCGAGGTCCGCCCCTTGATAGTCATCCTCCGCGAGACCATCTTCGCTGGCCGCCCGCAGTCGCGATACCACATTCCACGCGACGAGAGTCGGACGTCCCTGCGCGTCCACCCAGAGCAGGCGGTTCGCAAACCGCTCGTAAACGGCCTGAACATTGCCCTGCACGGCCGCCTCACGATCGCCATCCTGCGCCGTCAAGACCGCGCCGGCGGCGCAGAGTGTGAGCACAATCGACAGGAATCGCGAGTACCTCACGGCGGAAAGAAAGGCAAGCGCCATGCCGCCACACCCGGTGAGGAATATTCCGCGGGAGTGCAGAATTTTTCGATGGCACCATGGTTGCTCTCGTCTCTGGCGTGCCACGTGTGATTCTCAACGGCGACCCGGTCGAACTGCCGAACGCGCCGACGCTCGCCGATGCACTCGCGGCAACCGGCGTTCATCTCCCGACGATGTGCCACGACGATCGGCTCGAGCCGAGCGGCAACTGCCGCTTATGCCTTGTGCGCATCAAGGGACTCGGCAGGCCCGTGCCCGCGTGCGCGACGGCCGTGACCGAGGGGATGGACATCGACACGTCGACCTCAGATCTCGAAGCATCGCGGCGAGGCATTCTGGAACTACTGGCAGCGCGCTACCCGGCCGATGCCGTGTCGCGCGCACCCGACAAGCCGTTTCATCGAGCGCTCGCCGTACAAAGCATCGGCGGGGATCAACTGGCCTCGGATGCCAACGATCCCTCCCTGGTGGACCGATCCCACCCTTACATCGCTGTCGACATGAACCGGTGTATTTACTGCGAGCGCTGTGTGCGAATCTGCGCGGAGGTGCAGGGCCAGTTCGTGTGGCACATCCGCGATCGCGGAGGTGACCTGCGCGTCGAGCCGGACGGCCCCAATCTGCTCGCGAGCTCGTGCGTCGCCTGCGGCGCCTGCGTGGACACCTGCCCCACCGGCGCCATCGAGGACAAGTCAGTAGAGGTGCTGGGCGCGCCCGACACCTGGACGCGCACGGTGTGCCCGTACTGCGGCACCGGCTGCGAGTTGTCGGTTGGCACTCGAGCCGGCGCGATCGTCGCCATTCATCCCGTCAGGCACTCGGCGGTCAGCAAAGGCCACCTGTGCGTGAAAGGACGCTACGCGTTCGAGTATGTCGGCGCCGCCGATCGCGTCACCGAACCGATGATACGCGAGCGCGATGAATGGCGACACGTGAGCTGGGATGAGGCGCTCTCGTTCGCCGCGGCCCGTCTGCGCGACGTGATCGATCGACATGGTCCGGATGCCGTGGGCGTGCTGGGGTCGGCGCGACAGACCAACGAAGAAAACTACCTGACGCAGAAGTTCGCGCGCACCGTCATCGGCACCAACAACGTGGACTGCTGCGCGCGGGTGTGCCACGCGCCGAGCTCGACGGCGCTCAAGCGATCGCTCGGCGCGGGGCTCTCGACCAACTCGTTCGACGACATCGAGCGCGCCGGGCTCATCCTCGTCTGCGGCGCCAACCCGACCGAAAACCATCCGGTCCTCGGCGCGCGCGTCAAGCAGGCGGCGCGGCGCGGCGCGAAGCTCATCGTGATCGATCCGAGGCGCATCGAGCTCGCGGACTACGCCGACGTCTTTCTGCCCGTCCACCCCGGCGCGAACATCCCGCTGCTCAACGCGATGGCACACGTCATCGTTCGCGAGCACCTGATCGACGCAACCTTCATCGAAGAGCGTGTCGACCGTTACCATGCCTTCGCCGAGTTCATCCGCGAGTGGCCTCCCGAGCGCGTAGCCGATTTGACCGGCGTCGAGCCCGATGACATCAGAGCGGCCGCCAGGCTCTTTGCGACGACGCGCCCCGCGCTCATCCTGAACGGGCTCGGCACGACCGAGCACGTCCAGGGCACCGACGGCGTAAGCGCGCTCATCAACCTGGCGCTCCTGACGGGCAACTTCGGCAAGCCCGGCGCCGGCGTCAACGCGCTGCGCGGCCAGAACAACGTGCAGGGCGCCGCCCACATGGGGTGCGAGCCGCACACGCTTCCCGGGGGAATTTCTCTAGAAGAAGGGACGTCCGCCTTCGAGGCACTCTGGCAGCGATCCATCCCGCGCTCGCGCGGGCTGCACCAGCTCGAGATGTTGAGCGCGGCAAGCGCCGGGCGATTGAAGGCCCTGTGGGCGATCGGCTACGACGTGCTGCTGAGTAACCCCAACGCACACGAGACGGCGCGCGCGCTCGACCAGCTCGACGTCGTGATCGTCCAGGATTTGTTCATGACCGAGACGGCCCGGCGGTTCGGCTCGGTCTTTCTGCCTGCCTGCTCCTCGTTCGAAAAAGACGGCACGTTCATGAACGCCGAACGACGGATCCAGCGGGTGCGGCAGACACTGCCGGCGATCGGATCGTCGAAAAGCGATTGGGAAATCATCTGCGGCCTTGCCGGAGCGTTCGAACACCCTGAGGGCTTCCAATTCGCGAGCGCGGAGGACATCTGGAATGAAGTGAGGCAGGCGTGCAGCGGTGCGCACGGCATGTCCTACGCGCGGCTCGATCACCAGGGCCTGCAGTGGCCCTGCCCCGACGAAGCGCACCCGGGCACGCCGATCCTGCACGTGGACGGGTGGAGCTCCGGCGCGCGTGCCCAATTGCTGTGCCTCGAGTACGACGCGACACCCGAACGCACGACGCCGAATTACCCCTTCGTGCTCAACACCGGCCGGACGCTCTATGCCTTCAATGCAGGAACGATGACCGGCCGGTGCCGGACGCGGGAGCTTCGCCCCTCGGACCTCCTCGAGATCTCACCGGACGACGCCGGCGCGGCCGAGGTGCAGGAAGGCGAGTGTGTCCGCGTGGTCAGCCGGTACGGATCGGCGACGCTGCCGATCCACGTCACCCCGGCCATCCGGCCGGGCGAGTTGTTCGCGACGTTTCATGCACCCGAAGCGATGGTGAATGCCGTCACCGGATCGCACGTCGATCGCGTGACCGGCACCCCGGAATACAAGGTCACGGCGGTGCGCATCGAGAAGGTGTCGCCATGTCCCTCCTGATCGTGCTCGTTCTGCTGTTTGTCGGCCAGGTACCGCCCGGCCCTCCTCCGCCCGAGGAACCCTACACGAAAATTGCCCTGACCGAACCTGACGTGAAAGCCGCGGCAAAGGTGGCGCTCAGCCTGACCAAGCCGAAGGGCAAGCTCCTGTGGGCCGAGCGTCATGCCATCTCGGCCAACAACATCCGCCTGTGCATCACGATGAACCAGAACGCCAGCCACGAATTCGCGCGAGTGGAGCTCTCGCGTGCGGATATCAAGAAACACTGGGAGGTCATCGTCTGGTCCTGGGGCTCATGTGGGCGCTGAACTCCGCGCCAAGTTGTGCTAGCATCGCGTTACTGGAATTTCGATCAGTTATCCCCCAGAATCCAGTCATGCAGTCGCCATCGTTCGAGGATCTGATGTCTCGCATCAAGAGCGAGTATGTCGAGATGCCTGGGTTGTGGCTCACCGCCGACCAAGCCGCGCGTTTATGGGCACTTGACCGTAGTCGATGCGTCGAGCTGCTGTTCACGCTCGTCGAGCAGCGGTTTCTCATCGTGCGGAGCGACGGCAAGTACGGGCGACTGGCCGACGATCTCGCCGGTACACGGGCACCCATCAAGGCGCCGCTCGACGCTTGACGCGCGGCCTACCGTATAGTCCGGAGATAGGCCAGCAGATCCGCGAGTTGCCGCACCGTCAGCGCCCGGCTGAAGTCCCCCATCGGCGATAGACCCTGCCGTGACATCTGCGCCTTGACCGCCTCGCTCGTCCGGATGCTCAGCGAATGCGACGGCGCGATAATCGCCGCCGCGACGTCCGAGCCGGCCTGCAATTGCAGCGTCGCATTGAGCGTCGGCCCCTGCAACTCCGCAATCGGCGAAAAGTCCTTCTCACCAGACACGCGATGGCAGACGTGGCACTTCAGGTCCTGGAATGCCTGCCGGCCGGCGTGCGCGTCACCCCTGGGAAGCACCACCGAATCGATGACCTGATACGGCTCCCCTCGCGACGATGACTGCGCGCCGGCCACCGCCGGAAGCAGCGCGAGCGCGATTACCGCCAGCGCTCTCATAGGAACCGCCGCACCGGCCGCGCAAAAAACCCGATCGTGGGTCGCGCGAGCTTGACGTAGTCCGCAAACGTCATGGCCACCGCGTCATCGAACGTGCCCGCGTTGAACACGATCTCCTCGTCTTCGGCGAGACGCTCGTCGAGGAACACGAGCTGGTGGAACATGGGGCCGAACGGCGGCATCGCACCCGCCTCGCAGTCCGGATAGAGCCAGTCCAGCTCGTCCTCGTTGGCCATGCGCACCGGCACGCCAATCAGCTCGGCCAGCCGTTCGAAATCAACCTCGCAATCCGCCGGCACGACCGCCTGAATCGGCTCGCCGTCGGCAAACGCCACCACGACCTTGGCCCAATTGCGCGCCGGCACGGGGATCGTTGCGGCTTCCGTCTGTGCCGTGTATGCCCGCGCGTGCGGCAGCACCGTGTAGGCCACGTCCGCGCAACGAAGAAATTCCTGAACCGATGGTGTCACTGGCATATGAGCCTCCACCGTCTTCAAGCACAAACGACGCCATTGCGGGCGCCACCCTGACCGCATTCTCGCCCGCACGCAACGGAAATCTGCACCGGGGAAATTCTCTCCTGTTGCGGGAAATTCCCCGGAGCCGACGATCGTGCTCCCACGAATACACCGACCTGAGGGGGCCTGCGACTTGCATTGTCTGTCCCGCGGGAGCGCAGCTATGAGAGTGCGAGAAATCATGTCAGAGCCGGTCGAGACCGTTCCTGCCGCCATGCGATTCGAAGAGGCGCGCGACCTGATGCACGGTCTTCGCGTTCATCACCTCATCGTCAAGGAGGCGGGCAAAGTCGTCGGCGTGCTGTCGGCATCCGACGTCGCCCCGGCGCGCACTCAACGTGCCGGCGATGAGGTTCGTGTCCGCGACGTGATGAGCCTGAACGTCGCCTCGATCGACCAGAACGAAACCGTTCGCAAAGCCGCCAATCTGATGCAGGGCCGCAGCATCGGCTGCCTCGCCGTGACCGGCGAGCGGCAGCTCGTGGGCATCGTCACCGTGTCAGATCTGCTGCGTCTGCTCGGCAAAGGCGGAGAGCGCCGGGTGCCGGCGGACCGTGCGAGCCTGCACTATCGAGTGCCGCATCGCAAGCAGCGCGGCGGCACCGGACGCTGGTAAGGAGGACATCGTGGCGCGGAAACACCTGCTCGTCAAATCTGAGGCCCGCGAAAAGATTCTTCACGGGTGCCTCGCGCTGGCCGACGCCTTACGCGTGACGCTCGGCCCGAAGTCGAAGTGCGTGCTGATCGAAAAGAAATGGGGCCGGCCCATCGTCTGCAACGACGGCGTCACCATCGCAAAGGAGTTCGAGCTGAAGGATCCGGAAGAGAATCTCGGCGCGCAGGTCATCAGGCAGGCCGCCGAGCGCACCGGCGAGCAGGTCGGCGACGGGACCACGACGTCGACGCTGCTGGCCGCGGCGATCTATGCCGAGGGCGTCCGCAACATCGCCGCCGGCGCGAGCGCCATTGAACTCAAGCGCGGGCTCGACCGCGGCCTCCGCGCCGCCGTCGCGCGCCTGCGCGATCTCTCGCGCCCGGTCGCCGACCACAAGCAGCGCGTCCAGGTGGCCACGGTGTCGGCTCACAACGAAGAAGCCATCGGCGAGATCGTCGCATCCGCGCTCGAGCGTGTGGGGCTCGAAGGCACGACATCGGTCGAAGAAGCGAAGGGCACCGAGACCACGGTCGAAGTGGTCGAAGGCATGCGCTTCGATCGCGGCTATCTGTCCCCCTACTTCGTGACCGAGGCCGAGAAGATGCGAGGCGTCCTCGACGAGCCGCTGATTCTCGTCACCGACAAGAAGATCGCGACGACGACGGAGCTGTTACCCCTGCTCGAGCAGATTGCCAAGAGCGGCAAACCTCTACTCATCGTCGCCGAAGAGATCGATGGCGACGCTCTCGCGACCCTCGTCGTGAACAAGCTGCGCGGCATTCTGCCGTGCATTGCCGTCAAGGCGCCCGGCTATGGCGACCGGCGGCGCGCCATGCTCGAGGACCTGGCAATCCTCACGGGCGGCAAGCTGCTCTCGGGCGAGCTCGGCATCAAGCTGGCGAACGTGACGACCGCCGACCTCGGGCAGGCCAGGCGCGTCATCGTGGACAAGGACTCGACGACGATCGTCGGCGGGGGTGGTGCCAAAGCCGCGATCGATGGACGTGCCGGCGAAATCCGGGAGCAGATTCGGACAACGACATCCGACTACGACAAAGAGAAGCTGCAGGAGCGGCTCGCCAAGCTCACCGGCGGCGTGGCGGTGATTCGCGTCGGCGCCCCATCCGAGGCGGAGATGAAGAATCAGCGCGAAGCATTCGAAGACGCGATCAGCGCCACGAAGGCGGCGATGGCCGAAGGCATCGTGCCGGGAGGCGGTCTCGCGCTGCTGCGCTGCGTCGAGGCCGTGGATCGCGAAGCCGCCGGCGTCGCGGGCGACGAACGGACCGGGCTGGCGATGTTCAAGCGCGCCCTCGAGGCGCCCACGCGCCAGATCGCCGAGAACTCGGGAGCGGACGGCGGCGTGGTCGTCGACCGCATGCTGAGTGGCACCGGCGCGTTCGGCTTCGATGCCAGCCGCAGCACTTATGTCGATCTCGTCGAGGCCGGCATCATCGACCCGACGAAGGTCGTGCGAACGGCGCTCGAAAACGCCGTGTCGGTCGCGGGCACACTGCTGCTGACCGAAGCCACGCTCACGGAGATTCCCGACGCCAAGGAGGAGCGAACGCCGGCTCCGGAGATGATGTGATGAACACCAGACGCCTCCTCTGTTTCGTCCTCATCCTGCTCGCGGCCCTGATGCTGATGGCTCCGGCCGCGCGCGCGCAGTCCAGCAGCTGCGTCGACTGCCACTTCGCGAACCCCGCCGCTCCCGAGCGCGACCACCTTGGAGACTGGGAGCGATCGGCGCACGGGCGCGCCAGTGTCGGGTGTGAGAAGTGCCACGGCGGCGATGCCGCCAGCTACGACGCCTCGCTCGCGCATCGCGGCGTCCGTCACAGCGGCAACGCGGCCAGCCCGGTGCATCGCCGCAATCTTCCGGCCACGTGCGGGACGTGTCACACGGGACCGTTCGTCCACTTTCAGAAGAGCCGGCATTTCGCGCTGCTTCGCGGCGGCGACACCCGGGTGCCGACCTGCACCACCTGCCACGATGCGGTCGCCTCGGCACTGCCGTCTCCGAAGGTCCTCGAAGCCGAATGCCAGCGCTGCCATGGCCCGAAAGGCACGGCGCCTCGCGTTGAACGGGCGGCGTCGGCGCGCATCCTGATCGAAGGCGTGATCGAGTCACGCCGCATGCTGACGGCCACAGAGCCGTTCATCGCTCGCGTCAAGGACGCGGCCAGGCAGGCGCAACTGCGCGAGGCCTACGAGCAGGCGGAGGTCCCGCTCATCGAGGCCGGCCGGTCGGTACACGAGTTCGTGTTCGACAACCTCGTGGAACGCCTTGCCACGGCGCGGCGGCGGATCGACGCGCTCGTCGGCGCGCTCGCCAATCCCGATAAGGCCGCTCCATGAAACTGGGCGCAGTCGCACTCGATTACGACGGCACGATCGCCACCGAGGGCGTGATGGATCCCGGGGTGCGCGACGCGATCGCGCAGCTCCGTCTGCACGGCGTCGCGGTGGTGCTGGTGACCGGCCGCAGGCTCCAGGATCTCAAGTCGGTTGCCGGCAACCTCGAGTGCTTCAACGCCGTTGTCGCCGAAAACGGCGCGGTACTCTACTTTCCCGAGAGTCAACGCTACGTCGTCATGGGTCATGCGCCGGCTCCAGCCTTTGTCGAGGGACTGCGGCAGCTCGGCATCCTGTTCGACACAGGCGACTGCGTCGTCGAGACAGGCGCCGTACACGCGCTCAGCGTGCTTCAGCTCATCCAGTCTCTCGAGTTGCCGCTCACGCTCGCGTTCAATCGCAGCCGCCTCATGGTGCTTCCTCCGGGCATTGCCAAGTCCATCGGCCTTGCGCGGGTGCTCGCCACCATGCGCCTGTCGATTCACAACACGGTCGGCATCGGTGATGCCGAAAACGACCACGACCTCCTCGACGCCTGCGAAGTCGGCGTCGCCGTGGAGTGGGGCAGCCGCGCGCTGCGCAGCGTGGCCGACGAAATCATCGCAGGCACCGGCCCCACTGCCGTCGCCGCCTATCTACGCGGGCTGGCCCGGCAGATTCGATTGTCGGCGAGCCAGATGGGCCGTCGCCACGTACAGCTCGGTCACCAGCACGATGGCCGGCCGGTGCAGCTCGCCATCCGCGGCCGCACCGTGATCATCGCCGGCGAACCGGGATCGGGAAAATCCTGGCTGGCGGGCCTTCACTGCGAACAGCTGATCCTGCAGGGCTACTGTCTCTGCATCATCGATCCGGAAGGCGATTACCTGTCGCTCGAAGGGTTGCCGGGCGTCGTGCTGATGGGAGGTGACGAACCGCCGCCGCGCGCGCGGGAACTCGATCAGGCGCTGCGCTACCCCGACGTCAGCATCGTCATCGATTTGTCGAGGCTCTCGCACCAGGAAAAGGACGAGTACCTGCGCGAGCTGCTGCCGATGCTCGCCGCCATGCGGCGCCAGACCGGCCTGCCTCACAAGATTCTGCTCGACGAAGCCCATTACTATCTCTCAGCGCCCGAAGGACGCCGGCTCGTGGACGCCGAAATGGCCGGATACATCCTGGTCACCTATCGTGTGTCTGGCATCGACGAGCAAGTGCGCGACGCCGCGGACACGGTCGTGATGGTCACGCGCGAAACAGACGTCCAGGAGCAGCAGACGCTCAGCCGGATGTGCCAGGCCGCCAACGCGGAGGTTCCGGCGAGCCTCTTTCAGGATCTCGGCCTCAGCGAAGCCGCGCTCCTTCCGGGAGTGGAGGAATCGCACGGGCAGGTGCAGCGATTCCAGATCGGTCCGCGTCTCACGTCACACGTGCGGCATCGGGCCAAGTACCTCGACATGCCCGTGGGCGAGCCGCAGGGATTCGTGTTCACGCGCGACGGCCAGCCGGGACCCAGGGCCCGATCGTTGAAAGACTTCGTCGATCTCCTCGCGCAACTGCCTGACGCGGACCTTGCGCCCCATCTCCAGCGCCATGATTTTTCGAAGTGGTTCGGTCAGGTCTTCAGAGACTGCCCGCTCTCCACCCACGTGCGCGCCCTCGAGAGCCGGCTGGGTATCGACCGGCCTCGCGATCTGCTCAACGACATCTCGCAGGCTGTCCGAGCGCGATACCAGATCGCGCCGCTCGGCGTGTAGGAGGCGGTAATGGCACGGGCGGTGTTCGAGGCGCGCGGCCTGACCAAGTACTACCGCATGGGTGAGGTCGAAGTGCAGGCGCTGCGGGGCGTCGATCTCGACCTGTGCCAGTCCGAGTTCCTCGTCATCCTCGGCCCGTCGGGCAGCGGCAAGTCCACGCTGTTGAACATTCTCGGCGGCCTCGACGTTCCGACGTCGGGCACCGTCCGATACCGCGATCACGATCTCACCGCCGCCGACGAGCACGGGTTGACGCAGTACCGGCGCGAGCATGTCGGCTTCGTCTTCCAGTTCTACAACCTGATCCCCAGCCTCACCGCGCGCGAGAACGTCGAGCTCGTCACCGACATCGCGACCGACCCCATGCCAGCGACTGATGCCCTGAACATGGTGGGCCTCGAACAGCGCCTGGATCACTTTCCCTCGCAGCTGTCCGGCGGCGAGCAGCAGCGCATCGCCATCGCGCGGGCGATCGCGAAGCGTCCCGACGTGCTGCTGTGCGACGAGCCGACCGGCGCACTCGACATTTCCACCGGCATCGTCGTGCTCGAAGCCATCGAGCGCATCAACAAGGACCTCGGCACGACGACGGCCGTCATCACGCACAACTCGGCCGTCGCCGCCATGGCCGATCGTGTCATCTCGCTGGCGGACGGCCGCATCGTCGACGAGCGGCGGCCGGCCCGGAAGGTCGCACCGAGGGCACTGCAATGGTGATACGCGCCCTTTCCCGCAAGCTGTTGCGCGACCTGTGGCACACCCGCGGGCAGGGGATCGCGATCGCGCTCGTGATTGCGGCCGGCATCGCGATGTTCGTGGGCTACTTCAGCACGTTCGATTCTCTCGAGCTCGCGCGGGAGACCTACTACGATCGCTTCCGCTTCGCCGACGTCTTCGTCTCGGTGAAGCGCGCACCGTTCCGCGTCGCCGACGATCTCGCGGCGATTCCGGGCGTGGGGAGCGTCACGACGCGGGTGGTCGTGGATGTCGCGCTCGATGTGCCCGGCCTGGTCGAGCCCGCAACCGGGCGGCTCATTTCGATACCAGGCCGTCAACTGCCCATGCTGAACGAGCCGTTCCTGCGCCGCGGCCGGAGGCCGGTTGCCGACGGCGAAGCGCTCGTGAGCGAAGGGTTCGCGCTGGCGCACCAGTTGTTGCCGGGCGCCACGGTGACCGCCACCATCAACGGCCGCCGGCGCGATCTGCGGATTGTCGGCATCGCGCTTTCGCCCGAGTTCATTTACTCGATCAGGCCGGGCGAAATGATGCCCGACGATTCGCGCTTCGGCGTGTTCTGGATGGAACAGCGCGCCCTCTCGTCGGCGTTCGACATGGAAGGGGCATTCAACGACGCGTCGTTTGCGTTGATGAAGGGGGCCGTCGAGCCGGACGTCATCGCGGCGATCGATGCCGTCCTCGACAGGTACGGCAGCCTCGGTGCCGTTCCGCGCGCCCAGCAGCTCTCACACTGGTTCATCGAGAACGAGCTCAACCAGCTGCGCACAATGGGATTCATCATCCCGGCGATCTTCCTGGGTGTGTCGGCCTTCCTGCTCAACGTCGTGCTCACGAGGCTGATCGCCGTGCAACGCGAGCAGATCGCCGCCCTGAAGGCGCTTGGGTACATGAACCGCGAGATCGGCCTGCACTACGTCTTGTGGGCGGTGGCCATCGGCGTTGCCGGTGCGGTGCTGGGAGTCGTCGGCGGCGCCTGGCTGGGCCTGGCGATGACCGGCATCTACAACGACTTTTTCCGGTTTCCCACGCTGCGATACGTGCTGACACCGGGCATTGCCATCGAGGGTGCCGCCATCGCCTTCGGCGGCGCCGCGCTGGGGGCGCTCGGCGCAGTCGGGCGCGCTGTCAGGCTGCCGCCCGCGGAAGCGATGCGCCCCGAGCCGCCCGCCCGGCATCGGCTCACCTGGCTCGATCGCGCGATCCCTCGCCGGTACGCGCCGCCGACGGTGAAGATGATCGTCAGAAACCTCAACCGTCAGCCCGCGCGTGCCGGATTGTCGGTACTCGGCGTGTCGTTTGCCGTTGCACTGCTCGTGCTCGGCATGTTCTCGCTCGACGCGATCGAGCTGATTCTCGACGTGCAGTTCAACGTCGCCCAGCGGCAGGACTATACGCTCGCGTTCGTCGAGCCACGATCGGCACGCGCCATTCACGAGTTGACACATCTGCCCGGCGTGCTGGCCGTGGAGCCCCTCAGAATGGTGCCTGCCCGCATCAGAGCGGGACATCGCATGCGCCAGGAAGCCATCGTCGGTCTCGCCGGAGGCACCCGCCTGCGGCGCGTCGTCGATGCGTCACTGAAGACCGTGACACTGCCGCCCGATGGTCTGGTGCTGTCGGCCACGCTTGCCGACATCCTCCGGGTCCGTGCGGGAGATTCGGTCCGCCTCGAACTGCTCGAAGGCGCGCGGCCCGTGCGCGACGTCGTCGTCACCGATCTGGTGGACGAGTTCATGGGCACCGCGGCCTACATGGAGATGGGTGCGATCCAGCGGCTCCTTCGGGAGAGTCCGCGGGTCTCCGGAGCGATGCTCCTGGTGGACAAAGGTGACTCCCGCGAGTTCTACCGCCGAATCAAGCAGACCCCCGCAATCGCGGGCGTCAGCTCGAAACGGGCGGCCATCGAGAATTTCCGCAGCACGCTGGCCGAGAACATGAACGTGATGATCTTCTTCAACGTGCTCTTCTCGAGCGTGATCGCCTTCGGTGTCGTGTACAACGCCGCCCGCATCTCATTGTCGGAACGCAGCCGGGAGCTTGCCAGCCTCCGCGTGCTCGGACTCACGCGGGCGGAGATTTCAATCATTCTGCTGGGAGAGCTGGGGCTCGTTCTTCTGCTGGCCGTTCCTTTCGGCCTCGCGCTGGGATACGGATTGTCGGCCCTGGTCGTGAAGGCGTTCAACACCGAGCTGTTTCGGATTCCCCTGGTCGTCTCGGCGAGAACGTTCGGCTTCGCCGCGGCCACCACGATCGTGGCGGCAGTGATTTCCGGCCTCGTGGTTCGACGTCGGCTCGATCGACTCGATCTCGTCGCCGTGCTCAAGACACGGGAGTAGAGAACCATGGCGATTCGACGCAGCAGAGTCACGTTCTGGGCCTCGGGGGTGCTGCTGGTGGCGGCGATCGCCTGGTCGTTCCGCGCGCAGCCGGTCCCGGTGGATCTCGCGCCGATTACGCGCGGCGATCTGCGCGTCACCATCGATGAGGAAGGCATGACGCGCGTGCGTGAGCGCTACGTCGTATCGGCGCCTGTTGCCGGGCGGCTGCAGCGGATCGGCCTTCAGCCCGGCGATCGCGTCGAGGCCAACCGCACGACACTGGCGACCTTCCTGCCCGTGATGTCGGCTCCGCTCGATCCGCGCACCCGGGCGGAAACCGAAGCGAGGATGAAGGCCTCCCAGGCGGCGCGCGAACAGTCGCGAGTCGTGCTGCAACGCGCCTGTGACGAAGCCACCTTCAGCCGGAAAGAACTGGCGCGCTACCACGAGATCGCGAAGTTCGGCGGAACGACCGAGGAGCGCCTCTCGGCACTCGAGCTCGACGTGCGGATGCGAGAGGCGCAGTGCCGGGCGGCCGATCTGGCCGTACAGACGGCCGATCACGAAGTCGAGGCCATCGCCGCCGCGCTGCAGCAGTTCGCCCCGTCCGCATCCGGCCGGGTGCCAACGGCGATCACCCTGCGCTCTCCGATCAGCGGCGTCGTCCTGCGCCTTCATCAGGAAAGCGAAACACCGGTCGCCGCCGGCACCCCACTCGTGGAGATCGGCAATCCACGAGAGCTCGAAATCGTCGCGGATCTGCTTTCGACCGATGCCGTCAAGGTGAAGCCGGGCGTGGCCGCCCTGGTCACCGGCTGGGGCGGCGACAAAACGCTGCGTGCCAGCGTGCGCCTGATCGAGCCGGCGGGGTTCACGAAGGTCTCGGCGCTCGGTGTCGAAGAACAACGCGTCAAGGTGCGGCTCGACTTTCAGGACGGAGAACACGGTTCGCGCAAGCTGGGCGACGGTTATCGCGTCGAAATCAGCCTGATCACATCCGAGCGGCAGGGCGTGCTGAAGGTGCCGACGAGCGCGCTCTTCCGCACCGCCGACCGGTGGTCGGTGTTCGCGCTGCGCGACGGACGTGCGGCGCAGCGAGAGGTGCAGATCGGAGAGCGGAATGCGATCGAGGCCGAGGTGACATCGGGACTCGAAGAAGGTGACGAAGTGATCGTGCATCCGGGGGACACGATCGAGGACGGCGTGGCCGTCACGAAACGAGGATAGCGCTATGACCACCATCAAGACGGTGCTCTGTCCCGTGGACTTTTCCGATCACTCGCGTCATGCGCTCGCGCATGCCGTGCAGCTCGCGCGGTGGTTCGAGTCGATGGTGACCGTGCTGCATGTGTACCCATCGACGGTGCCGGTCCCCCCTGTCGTGTTCGGCGGTCTGCCTGGTCCAATCCCGCCCGGCGGACTCTATCCGGAACTGACCTC
Organism: Vicinamibacterales bacterium; assembly: GCA_963746535.1. Taxonomy (GTDB): domain Bacteria; phylum Acidobacteriota; class Vicinamibacteria; order Vicinamibacterales; family JAMQPK01; genus JAMQPK01. The sequence goes on from CAVVBP010000002.1 coordinate 50,662, forward strand.
GTCTCCCGAACGCATACACGAAGAGATGCTCGCGCGCTTGTCGGCGTTCACCGCCGCGACCGATGCGACCGGCATCACGCTGAAGCTGGCGGCTCGCGCGGGTGCGCCCATTGGAACCATTCTCGACGAGTCCGCTCGCCTGCACAGCGACCTGATCGTCCTCGGCACGCATGGACACAGTGGATTCGAGCGGTTGATGCTGGGCTCTGTCACCGAGAAGGTCCTGCGTAAGGCGGCCTGCCCGGTGCTGACCGTTCCCCCGCCCGTCGAGTCGGCGCCGAACACCGCGCTGAAGATCTTCAGCCGGATTCTGTGCGCGGTCGACTTCTCCGATGCGTCGCTGAGCGGGCTCGCATACGCGCTCTTGCTCGCTAAGGAGGCCAACGCCGAGTTGCTGCTGATGCACGTAATCGAGGGGCTGCCCGATCCGCCCGACTGGCAGCAGCCTCCCGGCGCGGCGGTCGTCGAATACCTGCGGCTCAGCGAAAACAACGCCCTCGCGAGACTGCGACAGGTGCTGCCCGCCGACGCACACACGTGGTGTCATCCACACATGATGCTGGCCACCGGCAAACCGTATCGGGAAATCCTGCGGGTCGCCCGGGATCATGACGCGCACCTCATCGTCATGGGCGTGCACGGACGCAACGCGGTCGATCGCCTATTCTTCGGATCCACCGCCAATCAGGTCGTCCGCACGGCATCGTGTCCGGTGCTCACGTTGAGGGCCTGACGTGGATGACTACTGGAAGGCTTTACCTCCCGAAGCCCTGTGCCGTTGAACTGGCCAAGCGTCCGCTGCTGCGACGTCTATGACTGGCAGGCTGGGCGGAATCTCCCGGGCACCCGCGAAAGATTCCCCGCCGGCCTCGAGCGTTCGGCGTCAAAGTCAGCGTACTGCGGCGATCCGCCGTGGCGCACGAATTGCTCGATCGTCGGACAGGTTCCACATGATTGTGCAATGCAAGAGGAGGTGACCATGGCAGTAGAGAAACCGATCGCGGAAAAGGGTCTCGCACGTACGGAACACCCGGTATATGCCAGTCCGTTCTCGCTGATGCGGCGCCTGTCGGATGACATGGAGCGCGTCTTCGAAGACACCTGGCCCGGGCATCGATTGCCGAGGCTCTTTCGAGGCTTCGACCTCGCCACGACGCGCTGGACGCCCGAAATCGAGGCCTTCGAGCGCAAGGGTGAATTCGTTGTGCGCGCCGATCTCCCCGGGATGACGAAGGACAACATCAAGGTGGAGGTCTCGGAGGGCGACCTGGTTATCCTGGGTGAACGAAAGGAAGAGAAGGAGCAGAAGGAGAAGGGGTATTACACGTGTGAGCGTACCTACGGCTCGTTCTATCGCGCCGTTCCCCTCCCGGAAGGCGTCAAGGCCGACGAGGCCAAAGCGACGTTCAAGGACGGCGTGCTCGAGATTGCGATGCCGGCCGGCAAAGTGCCGGAAAAACACGGCCGCCAGCTCGAGATCAAGTAGCCCGCCACGGCGACGGCCGCCCGATGCGGCGGTCGTCGCTCCCGTCACGTTCAGGACAGAAACTTCTTCAGGTAGGGATCGGTGGACGATCGCAGCGCGGCGAGATCGCCTTCGAAATGAATCCGGCCCTCCGCGAGGACGATGAACTCGGCCTCGTCGGCCTTTTGCGCATCCACTTCGACGATGGCGAGATCGCCGTTCCGGCGCTGCGCCTCGTGTGTGGCCACATAGAACGCATCCGGAAGCTGATGGGTGACGACAATCGAGGTGACGTGCTCCAGATCGCGCAGCTTGATGATCTCGCGGTCCACGGTCTTGGCGGTAATCGGATCGAGGCCCGATGTCGGATCGTCGATGAGCAGATGCCGCGGCTTGGCCGCAAACGCGCGCGCGATCGCGACACGCCGGCGCTGCCCTCCCGAGAGCTCCGACGGCATGCGGTCCATGTATTCGGCCAGCCCGATGAAGCCGAGGACTTCCTCGATGCGGCGGCGGGCTTCGTCAAGCGGCATGTTGAGCTCCTCGTACAGCCTGTAGCCGACGTTCTCGGCCACGGTCAGCGAGTCGAACAACGCCGACTCCTGGAAGAGCATGCCGATGTCGCCGCGCACCTGCAGCATCTGCTGCTCGGTGATGTTGTCGATGCGCTGGCCTCTGACGCTAATCCTCCCCGAATCGGGCTTCAGCAGCCCGAGAATCAGCTTGAGCACAACGGATTTCCCCGAGCCGCTGGCGCCGAGCAGAATCTTCATCCGCCCGACTCCCACGGAAAAGCTCACGTCGCGCAGGACCTCGTTGTCGTCGAATGCCAGCGACACATGCTCGAAAACGATGGCGGGCTCGTCGGGGGTCACCGCACCATCATCTACCGGGCAGGCTCTGCGGCCAAAAGTGGCTACTCCCTCGGCAGCGGCCGGGGCCGCCGAATCGACGTCGACGGGAGGGACACGTCGTCCCCGGCAGCGGCTCGCACGTACGCGCCACCTGGCGTCTGTCTCAGGACGCCGGCCTCGACCAGAGCCACCAGCACGGCGTCACAATCGGACGGATTGAGTCGCCAGAGCCGCTGGATCTGGCTCCTGGTGAGGCGAAGTCCCGGACTCTCGCGGTACTCCGCGCCCACGAGATCAACGAAGTCGGCGATTGAGAGCTTTCGCATGACCCTCACGACTCGATCTGCTGCAACCGTTCCCTCCGCTGCTCGCGAAGCACGAGCTTCGCCAGATCGCTCAGCTCCTCCGACAGCAATTCGACGAGGTCGTCCAGGGTCAGAATGCCCTGGAGCTCGCCCGTGAGATCGACCACGGGCAGCCGGCGGATGCCGTTCGTCTGCATTTTCTTGAGCGCATCGTGCAGGCTGTCGCCTTCCTGCGCCGTGATCGGATTCTGCTTCATCAGGTCCGATACACGGAGATAGGCGATCCGCGCGGCGTGGTTGACGATCGACAGCGCCACGTCGCGGTCCGTCAGGATGCCGACGGGCCTCCTCCGCCCCGCCGTGCCTTCCACGATGACGAGATCGCCAACGTGATACGACTTCATGAGCGCGACCGCTTCAACGAGCGGCGTCTCGGGCTTCGCAACGATTACGTCCCGTCTACAGCTTTCACCTACTGTCATGGCTCGGCGCTCCTTTCACGAACAGGTCACCGGCACCTCGAGGAGCAACGGCTATGCCACGGTCGTGTGCAGCCAAAACCGCGCGTCCCCCCTGAAGTTGGCGTCCGCATTGCTCCTGGGAACGACGTCATGCGATTCCCGTCGAGAGCGGGGTCCAGAACTGCGAGATTCTCTCCAGTATCGTGACTTTTTCCGCAGACAGGAGCCACAGATGGCGGTGACATCCTCTCCCTTCATTCGCTGGTTCGCTGAGATCGGTTTCGGCGACGTGCCTGTCGTCGGCGGCAAGAATGCGTCGCTCGGCGAGATGTACTCTGGCCTGCGGGCTGCAGGCGTCCGCGTGCCGAATGGCTTCGCCACGACGGCCGACGCGTACCGCCACTTCATGCGGGCGAGCGGCCTCGATAAACGGATTGCGGCGCTCGTCAGCGACCTTCACACCGACGATCTCGCCCAGCTCAGCGAACGTGGCCGGGCCATCCGCCAGGCCATCCTCGCCGCCGACCTTCCAGAGGACCTCCAGACCGCCATCGTCGCGGCGTACGAAGCGCTCGGCGATGGTCTCGACGCCGACGTGGCCGTCCGCAGCAGCGCAACGGCCGAGGACCTGCCCGACGCGAGCTTTGCCGGACAACAGGAAACCTATCTGAACGTGCGGGGCCGCGCTTCGCTCCTCGATGCGTGCCGGCGATCGTTCGCCTCGCTCTTCACCGACAGGGCGATCTCCTACCGGGCCGACAAGGGATTCGATCAGCTCCAGATTGCGTTGTCGATTGGCGTGCAGCGCATGGTGCGCGCCGATCTCGGCACGTCCGGCGTGATGTTTACGCTGGATACGGAAACGGGGTTCCGGGATGTGATCCTTATCAACGCCTCCTACGGACTGGGAGAACCGATCGTCCAGGGTTCCGTGACGCCAGACGAGTACTACGTCTTCAAGCCCACCCTGAAGGAAGGTTTCGCGCCGATTCTGCAGAAGGCCATCGGCTCGAAGGAATTCAAGCTCGTGTATGACGAGGGCGGCAGCCGCGGCGTGAAGACGGTGCCGGTGGCCCCGGGAGACCGCGTCCGGGCGGCGCTCGACGACCCGCAGATCCTGACCCTGGCACGCTGGGCGTGCGCCATCGAAGACCATTACTCGCGATTGCGGCAGACGCCCACGCCCATGGATATCGAATGGGCGCAGGACGGCCGCACGGGCGAGCTGTTCGTTGTCCAGGCGCGCCCCGAAACAGTACACGCGCGCGACGAGGTCCGCACGCTCGATCAGTACCGGCTCACGTCCCGCGGGCGCGTGCTGCTGACGGGCCGGAGTGTGGGCAGCAAGATCGCCGCAGGGCCGGTACGAGTGATTCCAAACGCGTCCGATCTGCTGCACTTCCGCCATGGAGAAGTGCTCGTCACCGACAAGACCGATCCCGACTGGGAACCGATCATGAAGAAAGCCGCGGCCATCGTCACCAATCGCGGCGGCCGCACGTGTCATGCGGCCATTGTCAGCCGCGAGCTGGGCGTGCCGGCCATCGTGGGCACCGAAACCGGCACGGCCAGTTTGACCGACGGCCAGCCCGTCACGGTGTCGTGCGCCGAGGGCGACACCGGATTCGTGTATGACGGCATGCTGCCCTTCTCGGTCGAGCACACCGATCTCGGGAGCATTCGCCGGCCACACACGAAGATCATGATGAACGTCGGCAATCCGGACGAAGCCTTCGCGTTGTCCTTCATTCCCAATGACGGGATCGGGCTCGCACGCATCGAGTTCATCATCAGCAACGCCATCGGCATCCACCCCATGGCGCTGGTCAAGTACGACGAGCTCGGTGCCGGCGAACGGCTGGCCATCGACCGTCTGACGGCGGGATACAGCGACAAGCCCGCGTTTTTCGTCGATCGGCTGGCACAGGGCATTGCCATGCTCGCGGCCGCCTTCTATCCGAAAGACGTCATCGTGCGGCTGAGCGATTTCAAGACCAACGAATATGCACGGCTGGTGGGTGGCGCCGCGTTCGAGCCGTCTGAAGAGAACCCGATGATCGGCTTCCGCGGGGCGTCCCGGTACTACGATCCCCGGTTCCGCGACGGGTTTGCGCTCGAGTGCCGCGCGTTGAAGCGCGTGCGCGACGACATGGGCCTGACCAACGTCAAGATCATGGTCCCGTTCTGCCGCACGGTCGAAGAGGCGCACCTGGTCGTGCACGAGCTCGCCCACAACGGCCTCGAACAGCACGCCAACGGCCTCGAGCTGTACATGATGGTCGAGATTCCGAGCAACGTGGTGCTGCTGCCGGAGTTCGCCGGGATATTCGACGGCTTCTCGATCGGCTCGAACGACCTCACCCAGCTCACGCTCGGCGTGGATCGCGACTCCGAAATCGTCGCGCACGTCTTCGATGAGCGCAATGAAGCCGTCCGGACGCTCATCGCCCAGGCCATCCATCACGCGCGGCGGCTCGGACGGAAGATCGGGCTCTGCGGCCAGGCGCCGAGCGACTATCCGGACTTCGCGGCGTTTCTCGTTGAATGCGGTATCGACAGCATGTCGCTGAACCCCGACGCGGTGCTGCGCACCATGGCACTGGTCGGCAACGTCGAACAGCAGCAGGCCGCGGTCGTGCACGACGCGGTGCCTGCAGGAGGCCAGCCATGAAGACGACCACACAGTTGATCCATCGGCCGGATGCCGAGATCTTCGCCGCCGTCAGACACGCGCTCGACGAGAATCCGGCGGTTCCGGCCGCGGTGCGCGTTCACGTCAAGGAAGGTATCGTCACTCTGACGGGCAGCGTGCGCAAGGTGACCGAGCGAATGGCCGCCGAAGAAGTCGCCCGCGGCGCCGGCAGCGTGCGCGGCCTCGTGAACGACATCTTCGTCGTCAATATTCCCGCCGCGGGGTTCGAGCCGCCGGACGAATGAAGTACCCGACGGGATTCAGTTGCTCCGTTCGGTGTAATAAACCCCGTCGACCGGTATCTTGTCCGTCCGGTAGTCGCCGGCCTTGAACGGAAACACGGGACGCGGTTTCGAGTTGATGAACGCGGCCAACTGCTGCGCCTCTTCATCCGTCAGGCTGCCGGGATTGAGGTAGGGCATCGAGTGCCGGATGATGCCGGCCAGCGTGTAGACGCGCGCCGCGCCCGCACCGTCGTTCCACGAATCGGGGCCCCATAGAGGCCCGGGCCGTTTGTCGCCCACGGAGACGCCCTGACCGTCGCGGCCGTGGCAGTTCGTGCACCGATCGAGAAAGATCTCTTCGCCTTTCGCGGGATCCAGCTTCGCCACCGGAATCAGCTTGTCGGCGGGAATGGTGTTCTGACCGCGCCATGGAGGATTGCTTCCCACCTGATATCCCTTCGACAGCCAGGTGAGATACGCGGCGACGGCGAGCACCTCCTTTGAGGTCAGTGAAGGCAAGTCCTGGCCGTCAGGGTGCGCGCCGGTGGCGTTCTGGCTGCGCAGGAAACAGTCCATGATACGGTCGTTCAGCGTGAACAGGCGGCCCGACCGCCGGTTGTATTCGGGAAACATGCCGACCACGCCGACCAGCGGAAGCGACTTCTCGCGCTGCCCGCCGTTCAGGTGGCAGTTGTTGCACGACATGCGGCCCGGCGTGAATTGCGGCGCCTCGCCGTGGGTGTTCGTGAAGATCCGGAACCCCCATTTGATCTCCGCAGACAAGCGCGAGTCGTCGAGTGTGGGGTCGGTCAGCGGATTCTTCGGAAATTCCCAGGCGGTCACCATCGTCGTGCGCGACGAAATCAGCGGGCCGCCGGCGGTGGGAGGCGGGGGGCGGCGCCCCGGCACGCCCGAGCAGGCCAGGGTCATAGTGCCAGCAAGCGCAACGACGGTAAGACCTGTTTTCACGAGGCAGTTGATTCCAGCGACCCGGAAGCTTAGCATGTCGGTGCGAGGTGGCAATGTCTACACCTGACGACGATCGATCGATCGCGCGCCGCTGGTTCCTGTCCCGATTCGGAGCGACGTTTGCCGCAACCGGCGCCGCGCTCACCGCCGCAGGCGTTCGCCTGCGCGCGCAGTCTTCGACCATTTCACCATGGCAGCCCGCGCGTCACGCGCAGGACGACTGGCTGAGTCAGCTTCCGGGATCGCATCGCTTCGTGCTCGACACGACGAGCCCAGATGGCTTCTCGAACGCGCTTAACTTTGCGAACAACTACTTTACCGCCAACCGCGCGAGCTACGGCTTGAACGACAGCGACCTCGCCGTGCTCGTCGTCGCGCGTCACCATTCCACACAGTTCGCCTACAGTGATGCCATCTGGACGAAGTACCGCGCCGAGCTCGCGAAGGCGGCCAGCGTCACCGAGTTTCCCGATGTCGCCGAGAGGCTGAACGCGTTACTCAAGCGCGGTGTGCACCTCGCCGTCTGCCAGATGGCGACACGACGTATCGCCGGCAGCATTGCGAAAGCCACCAACAGCAGTCAGGACAAGATTTACGACGAGCTGGCGGCCAACCTCGTCGCCAACGCGCACCTGGTGGCGGCAGGCATCGTGGCCGTCAACCGCGCGCAGGAGCGGGGCTATTCGCTGGCGAACGCGGGATGACATCAGGGAGCAGATGACCATGACGATTCAACAAACGAGGCGGGACATTCTTCGCGGGACGCTCGCGGCGGCAGGGCTCGGGATGCTCGGCCTCCCGGAGTGGGCGCTTCCGGCGCTCGCCCAGGGCGACACCCTCGTACCGTTCACTGACGCACCACCTGCCTTTCCTGCGCCGGGACCGGTGAATCGGCAGTACGACGTGCGAACGATCGACGGCCCGTTCACGCCGGCCGACAAGTTCTTCACGACGCAACACTACGGGCATCCAGCGGTCGATCCGGCCACGTACCGCCTGAAAGTGAGCGGCCTCTTCAACAGGCAATTGACCCTGTCACTCGACGAAGTACGGCGCCTCGGGAGTGCCGAGCTCATCTTCGGCTTCGAGTGCTCCGGTAACCGGCGCCCCCTGCAGGGACTGTGCGGCAACGGCCGATGGACCGGCGTGCCGCTGCGAACGGTGCTGGATCGTGCCGGCTTGCGAGTGCAGGCGCGCGAGATCGTGTTCTTCGGCGCCGACCGCGGCGAGGAAGACGTCGAATTCCGGACGCAAAAGTTCAAGGTCGAGCAGCAGTACGGACGCAGCATGACGCGCGAACAGGTGCTCGCCTCGGACGCGTTTCTGGCGTACGCGCTGAACGGCGAGCCGCTGACGCGCCATCAGGGCGCTCCCCTGCGCCTGCTCGTGCCGGGCTGGTACGGCATGGCCAACGTGAAGTTCCTGGAACAGATCCACGCGCAGGAAGATGCGTACCTTGGTAAATTCCAGGCGCGCTGGTACCGCACGCTGCGTGGCGAGGTGATCAACGGCGAGACCAAGTGGACTGAGGCTGCCATCACGCAGATGCAGCCGAAGTCGTTTCTCGCACGAGTGACCCGCAGCGCGAGCGGCTATACGATGCTCGGAGTCGTGCTGAACGACGGCACGCCGATCAAGTCGGTCGAGGTGCGTGTTGACGACGGTCCCTGGCGCCCCGCCGTGCTGGATCCCTCGACGCGCGCGAAGTACTCGTGGAAGTTGTTCAACTACGCGTGGAACGACGCCACTCCCGGCGAGCACACGATCGTGTCCCGCGTCACCGACGTCAACGGGCGCGTGCAGCCGACGCTCGAAGAGCTCGAGAGCAAGAAGACGTTCCTGGAGGACAACTCACAGTACCCGCGAAAAGTGATGATCGGCTGAGCTACGGCCGCACGCCCGCCTTCTTCAGAATCGCCATCATCGGGCACCAGCCGCTGAACGCCGACTGGAACAGATTCAGCCCGACGAACAGCGTGAACCACAGGAAGTACGGGTGCACGTAGATCCCGAGCAGGACGCTCGCCGCAACGAACGCGCCCGCAATCAGGCGCAACATGGGTTCAACTCGCATATCCAGCCTCCTTGGTGTGTCGATTGAGCATGAAATACATCACCGGAACGGCCATTCGCGACAGAAGCAGTGACGCCACCTCTCCAGCCATCAACGAGATCGCCAGCCCCTGGAAGATCGGGTCGAACAGGATCACGGCCGCGCCGACAATCACCGCCGCCGCCGTCAGCGCCATCGGCCGGAATCGCACTGCGCCGGCATCGACGACCGCCTGATCGAGCGGCATGCCGTCGCGCAGCCGCAGCTCGATGAAATCGACGAGGATGATCGAGTTCCGCACGACGATGCCGGCTCCCGCGATGAACCCGATCATCGACGTCGCCGTGAAGAACGCGCCCATCGCGGCGTGCGCCGGCAGGATGCCGACGAGCGAGAACGGGATGGCCGCCATGATGACGAGCGGCGTCACGAAGGACTGAAACCAGCCCACCACGAGCACGTAGATGAGCAGCAGCACCGCCGCGAAGGCGAGGCCGAGATCGCGGAAGACTTCATAGCTGATGTGCCACTCGCCGTCCCACTTCATCGCGTAGCGCGTCGTGTCGAAGGGCTGTTTCGCATTGAAGATCTCGAGACCGTGCCCTTCGGGCAGCGCGATCGACTCGAGCGCACGATTCATCTGGAGAATGGCGTACACCGGGCTCTCGGCAGCGCCCGCGATGTCGCCCGTCACATAGGTGACCGGCTGCAGATTCTTGTGATACACGCTGCGCGCTTCGCGCGAGGGTGTGGCATGCGTCAGCTCTCCGACCGCCACCGGCGAGCGGCCTTCGAGCCGGATCGCGCGTACGGCGTCGAGCGAGCCGCGGTACTGCCGATCGAGGCGCAGCACAATCGGAACGGGCTCGCGGGCGTGCTCGTCGTGGAGGAGGCCCGCCGGCTCGCCTTCGCCCGCCATGCGGACGACGGCGGCCACCGCGGGCGCCGGCACGCCGGCGGCGGAAGCTTTCTCATGGTCCACCTCGAGCGTCCACTTCGCCTGCTCCTCCTCCACGTACCAGTCGACGTCGACGACTCCCGGCGTCGTCTCGAACACGCGCCGCACTTCGCGCGCCAGGGCCAACCGTCGATCGTGATCCGGGCCGTAGATCTCTGCAACCAGCGTCTGCAGGACCGGCGGACCAGGCGGCACCTCGGCCACCTGGATCGTCGCGCCGAGGCGCGCCGCCATCGGCGCGATCCGATCGCGCACGCGGCGCGCGATCGCATGGCTTTGATCGCGTCGTTCCCCCTTCGGCGTCAGGTTCACCTGCAGGTCCGCGAGATTCGGCGCGCGGCGCAGGAAGTAATGACGTACCAGCCCGTTGAAGTTGTAGGGCGACGACGTGCCGACGTAGCTCTGCACGTTGACGACGTCGGGATCGCGAATCACGCCCGCAGCCAGCGCGGCGGTGACCCTCGCGGTCTCTTCGAGCGCGGCGCCTTCCGGCAGTCGCACCATCACCTGGAATTCGCTCTTGTTGTCGAACGGCAGCATCTTGACCGTGACGATCTGCAGCGGCACGAGCACGATGGCGCCGGCCAAGAGGGCCGCCACACCCCCGAAGAACGCCAGGCGGGCGCGGGCGCTGCCGATGATGCGGCCCATCACCCGGCGATACAGCAGCGTCAGCCGGTCTTCGCCTCCTCCGGAGTGGACGGCGCCGCCGCCGAGCAATCGCACGGCCGCCCACGGCGTCACGATGAACGCCACCAGCAGCGAAAACACCATCGCCGCCGAAGCCCCGATCGGAATGGGCCGCATGTACGGGCCCATCAACCCGCCAACGAATGCCATGGGCAGAATCGCGCCGACGACGGTCAGCGTGGCAAGGATGGTCGGATTGCCCACCTCGTCGACGGCCAGTACGCCGCAGAGCGTCAGCGAGTCACGGTCGCACGCGCCCGCCATCCGCGCGTGACGCACGATGTTCTCCACCACCACGATCGCGTCGTCGACGAGGATGCCGATGGAGAAGATGAGCGCGAACAGCGTGATCCGGTTCAGCGTGTAGCCGTACAGGTAGAAGACGAAGAGCGTCAGCGCGAGGGTCACGGGAATGGCCGTCATCACGACCGCCGCCTCCCGGCGCCCGAGCACGAGCCAGATGAGCGCGGCCACCGAGACGATGGCGAGCAGCATGTGCCAGAGAAGCTCGTTCGACTTGTCGCGCGCCGTTTCGCCGTAGTTGCGCGTCACGGTGAGGTTCACGTCCAACGGCACGAGCACGCCGCGAACGGCGGCCAGCTTCTCGTCGACACGCGAGGCAATCTCAATGGCGTTGGTGCCGCGCCGCTTCGCGATGCTGATGGTGACGGCAGGCCGCGAGCGGCCGTCGCGCCCGACAAAGGTCACGTAGCTGTCGGGCTCGGCGTCGGCGTCCACCACCCGCGCAACGTCGCGCACGAGCACCGGCGCCCCGTCGCGGGTTGTGACGACCACGTCGCCGACAGCGTCGAGCGACGCGATCCACTGCCCCGCCTGGACGAGTGTCGTCTTTCCGGCCTCGACGATTTCACCGCCCGCCAGCCGGGCATTCGACGAGGCGAGCGCATGCCGCACCATCAATGGATCGATGCGGTAAGCCGCGAGGTGCGCGGTGTCGATCTCGACGGTCACCTGCCTCGGCCGCCCGCCGATGATCGTCACCTCTGACACGTCGGGAATTTCCTTCAGCGAGTCGTGCAGCTGGCCCGCCAGCCGGCGGAGCTGAAAGTCATCGTAGCGCTCGCCCCACAGCGTCAGCGCCATGACCGGCACGTCGTCGATCGAGCGGACCGCGACCACGGGAGCCGGGCTGCCCGGCGGAAGGACGCCCGGATTTGCCGCCAGCTTCTGATTGAGGCGCGCGAGCGCGCGATCTTCGTCTTCGCCGACCAGGAAACGGACGACCAGCATGGCCTGGCCGGGACTGGACGTGGAGTAGAGATATTCGACGCCGGGAATCTCCCAGAGCAGTTGCTCGAGAGGACGTGTGAGGCGCTGCTCCACTTCCACGGGCGACGCGCCGGGCATCGACGCGAACACGTCGATCATCGGCACGATGATTTGCGGCTCTTCCTCCCGGGGCAACGCCAACACGGCGAACAGCCCCAGCAGGAGGGATCCCACCATCGTCAACGGCGTCAGCTTCGAATGGACGAATGCCGCGGCGATGCGGCCCGCCACGCCCCGTTCGACGATCATGGCGTGCCTGCTGCCACCCGGACTGGTGCGCCGTCGGTCAGGGCAGGGGGTGGAGCCATGACGACGACCTCGCCGACCGCCAGGCCGGCGAGTATCTCCACGGCGTCATCGGCGGCCGCTCCCGGCGTGACCGCCCGCATCCGCGCATGCCCCTCGTCCAGTACATAGACGAGCGACAACTGCCCGCGGCGCACGAGAGCTGAGGCCGGCACGACCAGGGCGTCGCGGAGATCGGCTCGGAGATGCGCGCGGGCAAACATGCCGGAGCGTATCGCCGGCGCCGACTGCAACGCCACTTTCACGGTGAACGCGTGCGACGCCGGATCGATGGCACGGGCCACTTCCACGATGCGGCCGCTCGTCGTCCGGCCGTCCTCGGCGCCCTCGAGTTCCACCTCGACCGTGTCGCCCTGCCGCAGTGAGCGGACGCGCGCCTCGTCGGCCTGAAACTCGAGCCGGAAACCGTCGACCGCCTCGATGGTGAGCAGAAGGAGTCCGGGCGACGCCATGTTGCCCGGCTCGGTGTGTGTGCTCGTCACCAGGCCGTCAAAAGGCGCCTCGACGGTTGAATACGACGCGGCCGCCTCCGCGGCACGAGCGGCGGCCTCGGCGGCGGTAACCGACGCGGCGGCTTCCGCGCTTCGCGCCGCGGCCGAACGCGCAGTGCCCTCGGCGATGCGCAGGTCGGCTGTCGCGCGATCGAGCTCTGCCGGTATCGCCGAGTTCCGATCGCGCAGCTGCTGGATTCGTCCGTAGTGCACCTTCGCCAGCACGAGGCCGGCGTCGGCGGCATCGCGACCGGCGTCGGCCGACACGGCGGCGCTTCGTGCCGCCGCCAACGAGGCATCCGCCTGGGCGCGGTGCGCCGCGAGATCGCGATCGTCGAGTACGACGACGATCTGACCCCGCCGGACTCGATCGCCCGTGCGCACGCGAACTTCGCGCACCTCACCTACGACGCGGCTCGTCACCTGCGCCGTCGTCTGCGCTCGAACCACGCCACCCGCGGTGAACATTCTCGCGACGGGCCTCATGCCGGCGCGCCCGGTGCGTACCTCGATCGGCGTTGGCGCCGCCTCTTGCGCCGGCCTGGCCGGCCCGCCGCACGCGGCAGCCAGCAGCGCGGCCGCGGCGCCCAGCCAGTAGAGCCGCAAACGAGTGCGGATACTCATGGATGTACCTCTTCGTCTCCCACGGCGCGCCGCAGCGCGGCCTCGCCGACCATGACGTCGACGACAGCGCGAACGCGCCGTGCTTCGGCATCGAGCAACGCCGTCGCCACGCGAATGACGTCGCTCGTCGAGGCCAGGCCGGCCTCGAAGCGATCGCGAACAATTCGCTGGCTTTCGCGCGCCTGCATGACGGCGGCACGCCCCACCGACTCGCGGGCACGCGCGGCGGCCAGTTGTTCGACCGACGTCAGCACCTCCATGTGGATGGCTGCGGCGGTGCGCTCCTGTTCGGCGCGGGCCCGGTCGGCTGCGCGCGCCGCTTCACGGACCTTCGCGAGGCTGGCGCCGCCGGAGAAGAGATTCAGCCGAATCATGGCGCCCGTCACCCACGCAGAGGCTGGCCCTCCCCGCTCTCCGTTGTTCCATTCGTACCCGCCCTGCACGGCGACTTCAGGCAGCAGCGCATCCCGTGAACGCGTGCGCATGGCATTGGCGAGATCGACACGGAGCGCGGCCTGCTGCACCTCGGGGCGCCGGTCGAGCGCTCGCTCGGTCAATCCTGCCGGCTCGCCCGCCGACGACGGCGCGACTGCGCCTGGCTCGACTTCCATCTCCGCGTCGAGCGGCCTGTTCATCAATCGATTGAGATCGGCTCGGGCGAGGCGTTCCTCGGCCGCGGCGTCGATCGACGCTGCCCGCATTTCGGCCAGGTGCGCCAGCATGGCGAGCAGATCGGCCTCGCTGGCGGTTCCGGCATCGCGGCGCGCTTCGGCAATCCGGGCATCCTCTTCCGCGCCTTCGACCGCAGCCTCGCGGGCCAGCCTGTCGGCGCGCGCGCGCACCGTGCGCCCGTAGGCGCGCGTCGCCTCGAGCGCAAGATCGTTGCGGGTCTGCCGCTCGGCTGCTCGTGCGATGTCTGTCTCGAGCGCGGCGACACGGGCGGCCGCCCGGGTGCGGCCGCCGTCGAACAGCGCATATTCGAGAGAGAACGCGCTCCGCGCGTTCGTGATCGGTTCCGGATGGTTCAACTGCTGCAGCGCGAAATCGGCCGCGGCGAACTGGCGCTGCGCGAGGAGCGACCCGAATACGAACACGGGCTGATCGCCCCGCTGCCACGACTGGGTGAAGTCGATCTTCGGAAAGAATCCTGCGCGCGCCTGCGTGATCCGCTCTTCGGCCTCCTGTACCGCCGCCCGCGCCACGGCAATGTCTGGATTGGCCGTCACCGCCGCCGTCACGGCCGACGTCAGCGGAAGCGCTTCCTGGGCACGCGCCAGATCGCACGGGGCCAGCACAATAACCAGCAGCACGGCGGTTGAGATTCGTTGGGGTGCGGTCATCCTCACTTGAAGAGATGCACGTTCTGCCATTTGGTCACACATCAAGGGCGGGACGTACAATGCCGCCCGTGACCAAACGTCCCGCCGGGAATCCATCCGATGAGTACGCCGGGCTCGTCACGGCAGCCGCGACCGGCGACCCGCAGTCGCTCGAACGGCTGTTGATGAAGGCACAGGAGGTGGCATACCGGTTCAGCCGCTCCGTCTGCGGCGGCCCGGCCGATGCCGAGGATGTCATGCAGGACGCGTTGCTGAAGACCTTTCGCTACGTGAAGCGCATCCACGATCCCCTGGCGTTCCGCACGTGGCTCTATCGCACCGTTCGGAATGCGTGCCTCATGAAACGGCGGAAGAAATCCGGCGAGCCCGACCGGGTGCTGTCGCTCGACGAGATACTGCCGGCATCCGACGGCCACTCCACCGGTTTCGAGCCAGCCGGGTCTGGCCGGACGCCGGAAGCCGTCGCGGTGAATAACGCGCTGCGTCGCGGCCTGAAGAAGGCCTTTCACGCGCTGCCGCCCGGTTACAGGGCGATTGTTTTTCTCCGCGAAATGGAGGGGCTCTCAACGAGAGAGGTCGCGCAGGTGCTGAAGATTTCGGAGCCCAACGTGAAAATGCGGCTGCATCGCGCCCGCCTGTTCCTGCAAAAGCAACTGGAGGATCAATGAGCGCCCGCCGGCAATCTGCTCCACACGCCCGCTGCCTCGCACTGCTCGGGCAGCTGTCGCGCTACGTCGACGACGAGATGACGCCGCGCGAACGCCGGAAGATTGACGCGCACTGCAGCGACTGCGCGCGATGCCGGCGGATGATCGCCGGCCTGCGGCGTACGGTAGCCCTGTGCCGCGAAGCGGGATCCACGGCGCTGCCGGCGCGGCTGCGAAGGCGTGCCAGGGCCAACATCGCACGCCTGCTGCAATCGCTCTAACACCACTCATCCGCCAACTCCCCGGACGTTCCTGGAAGACAACTCGCAGTACCCGCGGAAAGTGATGATCGGCTGAGGCGCCAGCACGGCGTCATGCCGCCGTGCTGGCCGTTCCCTCGAGGCATTCATTCGCGCGGCCGGCGACGATGCGCTGGCCGCGCAACAGCCCGCGGCTCGCGGTGATCACCGTGTGTTGATGTTCCGCCGCCCCGTCATCGCTGTAGATGACCACCCAGTCCCTGCTCTTCCCCAGCCGATGTGCGCGCGCGCTGTTGGAGAACAACGCCGTGTAACGGCGAGAGCCGCGAATGGTGTGCAGCACCGGAAGCCATGCGTCATTCGTCGCGTTGAAGCGCCTCGGAGCGATCATGCGCAGCTGGCCGGCCGCGGCTTTGTCACGGTATTCCCGATCCACGTCAAGGAGCTCGGCCACTGACGGAGCGGTGGCGCGCGGGGCGACGCCGGGCCTCACCCGGCCGAGGCGATGCGCAAGCGAATCGTGAATGCCGGCGAGACGCTTGCGCCCGAACCCTGCAACCGTCGCGAGCCGCCCGTCTTCGGCGGCCGCTTCCAGGTCTTCGAGGGTATTGATCCCCAGTTGGTCGTGCAGCCGTTCCGCCAGCCGCAGCCCTATGCCCGGCACGGTTGCGAGGAGCGTGCAGGGATCGGCTTCGCCCCTCAGTCGATCGAGCATCGGCAGCCGGCCGCGCGTGATGAGCTCGCGAACGGCGCGCGCGATCGTGGGGCCGATTCCCGGCAGTCCTTCGAGGCCGTCAACCCCTTGCTCGCGAAAGAGCGTGCTCAGCGGCTCGGCGCGCTGACGAATCAGGGCCGCGGCGTGGAGATAGGCATTGACGCGAAAGCGATCGGCGCCTTGCTCGTGCATCAGGTGTGCGGCCTCTTCCAGGCGGGCGGCGATATCGCTGTTGGCGGGATCCGACATCTGTTCCCTGCGTTCAGTGAAAGTGTAAGCAAGCCTCGGGCCTGCCGCAGCCAGTGGCACCATCATTGCGTGTATCCAGGACATGACAAGCGTCGAACTCCCCCAAACTACTCACATTCTTCATCAGCCCGCCACCGTCTTGAGATGGACGTTTCTGGGTAAGGGACGGACGCTGACGTGCGAAGTCATGGTCAACGGCTCGCAGTCGTACGATGTGTGCGTCATCCCGCATTGGGACGTCGCTTCATCCATCATCGAGCCCTACGACACGCTGGCATCGGCGCTGTGGCATCATGCCGAGTTCGCGTCGCGGCTCCGCGAGACGGGCTGGATGCGCATCAGCGAGACGCCGATCGGCGAGAGGGTGGCGGCGTAAGCCTGCATCATGTTTCGCTTGTCAGCCTCTGCATTCGCTGAAGGCGCGGACATTCCGGTCGAGCACACCTGCGACGCCGCCAATATTTCTCCGGCGCTCACCTGGACGGAACCGCCAGACGGCACCAGGAGTCTGGCGCTCGTGGCGGACGATCCCGACGCGCCCGGACGCACCTGGGTCCACTGGGTCCTCTACGGCCTCGCGCCCGTCCCGCGTGAACTGCCTGAAGCCATCGAGACGGCGTTGACGCTCCCGTCTGGCGGGCGGCAGGGCTCGAATGACTTCGGGCGCATTGGTTACGGCGGACCGTGCCCGCCCCCGGGCGCGCCACACCGCTACTTCTTCAGGCTGTACGCGCTCGACACGATCCTCGGCCTTGCGCCCGGTGCCACGCGAGCGGCGCTCGACCGCGCCATGCGCGGTCATGTGCTCGCGACGGCCGAGGTCATGGGCCGGTACCAACGCCGTCCACACCGCTGACCTGCCACCGTCACCATACGCGGAAAATTTCCGACCGCGCGAATTTCTTCGCGCAACGTCGCTCACGCCAACGCCGAGTTTCGCGGCCAGCGGCCTGACTGCCTATCGCAATCCCTGAAGCGCATGTGGCCCGCGTGATGCATCTCCAACCGGTAACGTAAGCCGGCACGAACCTGCCGGAGGAGACCGCGATGCAGACCGATCCCCAAGTGACATTTCATGGCCTGGCCCATTCGACCGAGATCGAGCGCGACGTCGCCGGGCGCATTGCCTGGCTCGAAAAGTTCTATCCCGGCATCGTCTCGTGCCGCGTGGCGATCAGCGTGCCTCACCGGCATCGCCGCGACGGACGTCATTTTCACGTCACCGTCGAGCTGACGGTGCCGGGCGGCGACGCGATTGTCGTTCGCCACGAGCCGTCGCTGCACGGACCATCGAAGGACGGCGAGGCGATGGAGCATCCGAAGGAAAGCGATGTGGACAGCGACTACCGGTACGCGCGCGTCGCCGTTCACGACGCGTTCAAGTCAGCCAGGCGGCGCCTGGAGGACTTCGCCCGCCATCAGCGGGGTGACGTCAAGGTTCACGCAGCCAGGAGGTAGCCATGGGCATCCAGCGGTCGATCGAAACGTTTCTGCAGCAGAATCGCATTCCGTTCACCACTTTCCGCCACCCCGCGGCGTTCACCGCGCAGGAGCGGGCAGCCGTATCGCACGTGCCTGGCTGGCATTGGGCGAAATCGGTGGTGTGCATTGCCGACGGCACACCGGTGTTTGCCGTGCTGCCGGCGCCCTGTGTCGTGGACTTCGAGCGCCTTCTGGATCTGATCGGTACCGACGAGGTTCGGCTGGCAAGCGAGGATGAGCTGGCCCGCCTGTTTCCGGATTGCGAGCGCGGTGCCACGCCCCCCTTCGGCGATCTTTACGGCTTCCCGGTCTTCGTCGATTGCCGCCTGGTGGGAGATCCCGAAATGGTATTCGAAGGCGGCCGTCTGACCGCGGCCATCTGCATGCATTACGGCGACTTCGCAGAGATCGCGCACCCGATCGTCGGCAACTTCGGGCGAATGCCGAACTGATTACTGCTAGATATTTGCCGCCGTAAGGATCGTTTCCGCATCCTCCTCCGGCGCCCGCACGGCGGGTCGAGCCTGGCCCGCCTCGACCAATTGACGCACCTGGCTGCCTTCGACGACTTCGCGGTCGAGGAGGAGGCCCACAACGGCGTCGAGCGCAGCGCGCTGCTGGCGAAGGGTCGCCAGCGCCCGCTCGTACGCCTCGATCATGATGCGTCTGACCTCCTGGTCAATCTCACGGGCCGTCTCCTCGGCCACATGCTCGACGTTCTCGGCATCGGGCAACCCGAGAAACGACGCGCGAGTCCTGGTATTGAATGCAACCGGGCCGATTGCCTCGCTCATGCCGTACTCCGCGACCATCGATCGCGCCACCTCAGTGGCGTGCTGAAGATCGTTGTGACCTCCGGTGGAGACTTCCCGGAATACGATCTCCTCGGCCGCGCGCCCGCCAAGCCACACCGCGAGCTGATGGCTGAGCTCTTCGCACGTTCTCAGGTAGCGATCTCCTGCGGGCAGCTGAAGCGTGTGTCCCAGCGCCTCGTAGCCTCGCTGCACGATCGAAATCTTGTGCACCGGGTCCACGCCCGGCAGCACGGTAGCCACAATCGCGTGGCCGGCCTCGTGGACCGCCACCCTTTCTCTCTCGCGCGGGCTCATCAGGCGCGTTCGCTTGAGTCCCGCCATGACGCGGTCGATTGCTTCCTCGAAATCGGCCATCGACACGTTCTGTTGGTTGCGGCGGGCGGCGAGCAGCGTCGCCTCGTTGACGAGGTTCGCCAGATCGGCTCCGGCAAAGCCGGTCGTGCGGGCGGCAACCACCTGCAGATCGATACCCTCGGCCAACTTCACCGTCCGCGCATGGATCCGGAGAATCGCTTCCCGCCCTCGCACATCGGGGCGGTCGACGACGACGCGGCGGTCGAACCGGCCCGCCCGCAAGAGCGCCGGATCGAGCATCTCGGGCCGGTTGGTCGCGGAAATGACGATGACGCCCTTGCGAGGATCGAACCCGTCCATTTCGGCGAGCAGCTGGTTCAACGTCTGTTCCCGCTCCTCGTGCGTCCCGAGCGGCGAGGCCACGCGAGCCTTGCCCAGGGCGTCCAGCTCGTCGATGAAGATGATGCACGGCGCGCGCGATTCCGCCTGCGCGAACAGGTCGCGTACGCGGGCGGCGCCCACACCGACGAACATCTCGACGAATTCGGAACCGCTGAGGCTGAAGAACGGCACGCGGGCTTCGCCGGCCACCGCACGCGCGAGCAGCGTCTTGCCGGTACCGGGAGGTCCTACGAGCAACACCCCTTTGGGGATGCGGCCGCCGAGGGCCGTGTACTTCGGCGGATTGCGAAGGAAATCCACGATCTCGCGCAGCTCCTCAGTCGCATCGTCGATGCCGGCGACATCAGCAAACGTCACCTTGACGTCGGCTTCGGCGTAGATCTTGGGGTGGCTTCGGCCAAACGCGAGCGCGGTTCCCTGTCCGGCCACTCCACGAAGCGACTGCGTCCAGAAGACGATGAACAAGAGAGGCAGCAGCCAGATTCCCAGAGTGCTCCACCAGTCGGTGGCGAGCTCCCCTTTCACGTTCACGCCATGCCGTTCCAGCTCGCCGACCAGCGACGGGTCGTCGATCCGGATGGCGTCGAACGGCTGGTCGTCCTTCCGGAACGTTCCGCGAATGCGGACGTCATTGATGACGACGTCGGCCACCTCATTGGCTTGAACCTTGTGCTTGAACTCGGTGTACGAGAGGGACTGCACCCGTGTTCCAGGTACGAGCGTGCTGAGCAGCACGATCATCATGATGGTGCCCAGCAGGTACGGGATGAATCCGGCGGCCGATTTCACGCCCTTCATGTTCGAGCGATGACGCATCGCGTCGTGGCATCGGCGAGCGTCTCTTCCGAGACGCGCTCGATCAATTGCGCGAGCGGACCACCTCTCAGGACATCCGTTCTACGGCGGCAAAGTCCGGTCGCAGCGTCATATTCAGGACAGATGACGCCTGTCACTTCGCCTTCCAGACTCGTCAGACGGGAAACGCGCCTGCCCGTCACAGGGCACCAGATGGTTTCGAGACTCATAGTTCAGCTCCCACTGAAGCAGACGCAATCGCCATGCCTCCGGAACGACCGCTGCGGGACACTCGACAAGACGTTCAACTGGGGATTTCTTCCCAGCGGTGTCGGAAGATCCGCACCGCTTACCACAATCGCGCACAACCTGCTGAGCCGCTTCGTCCTGTTTGCGCGGCATCACGGTTGCTTCTCTGTAGCCATCAAGGTGGCATTGGACACAGACACGACTGTGAGGAGCCCCGTCGCTCAGAATCGCTGGCCGATCCTGAGCAAGGTCCGTCACGAGTGGCGCGTCGTCCCGAATCTGGTCGATTACGACGAGACGAGACGCGCCTTCACATGGCAGGCCGCGCGCGGCCTGCTCGACGGCCTGCCCGGCGGTCGCGGCCTCAACATCGCCCACGAAGCCGTCGATCGCCACGCGGCTGGAGCGCTGGCCACGGGTCGCGCTGCGGTGGCTCTCGAAGGCGGCAGAACGCGGGACTTCACGTATGCCGATCTGCGCGACGCAGACCAACCGCTTCGCCAACGTGCTCGAGGGCCTCGGCGTCGGCAAGGGCGATCCGGTGGCCGTGCTGGCGGGCCGCATTCCCGAGCTGTACATCGCCGCGCTCGGCACGCTGAAGAACGGCAGCGTGTTCACGCCGCTCTTCTCGGCCTTCGGGCCCGAGCCGATTCAAGCCCGGATCAACATCGCGCGCGCGCGAGGTGCTCGTGACGACCGACGCGCTGTATCGGCAGGAAAGTCGAGGCGCTCCGCAGCGCGCTGCCGAGCCTCGAACACGTTCTGCTCGTCGGCGACTCCGGTCGAGTCGAGCAGGTTCCGGGCACGCGCGATCTCGGCGCGCTGATGGCCGACGCGCGAGCGCCGACTTCACGATTCCGCCGACCGATCCCGAAGACGCCGCGCTGCTCCACTTCACGAGCGGCACGACGGGCAAACCGAAAGGCGCGCGTCCACGTGCACCAGGCCGTCGTCGCCCATCACGCGACGGCGCGCTTCGCGCTCGATTTTCACCCCGACGACATCTTCTGGTGCACGGCCGATCCCGGCTGGGTCACCGGCACGTCGTACGGCATCATCGCGCCGCTCACGCACGGCCTCACGAGCATCGTCGACGAAGGCGGACTTCGACGCCGAGCGCTGGTACGCGATCCTGCGCGATCGGAGCACGTCAGCGTCTGGTACACGGCGCCGACGGCCATCCGCATGATGATGAAGGTCGGCGCGCGCGCGGCGCGGCGAGCACGCACTTGCCGTGCGCTGCGCTTCCTCGCGAGCGTCGGCGAGCCGCTCAACCCCGAAGCGGTCGTGTGGGGCGTCGACGCGTTCGGCCACCCGTTTCACGACAACTGGTGGCAGACCGAAACCGGCGGCATCATGATCGCGAACTTCGCCGCGCATGGACGTCCGGCCGGGATCGATGGGCCGTCCGCTGCCGGGCATCGAGGCCGCCATCGTGCGGCGCACGGGCGAGCAGGCGAGTCGAGGTCGTCGACACGCCCGACACCGAGGGCGAGCTCGCGCTGCGGCCCGGCTGGCCGTCGATGTTCCGCGCCTATCTGTCGGACGACGAACGCTACCGGAAGTGCTTCGCCGGCGGCTACTACCTCACCGGCGATCTCGCCAGGCGCGATCGCGACGGCTACTACTGGTTCATCGGCCGCGCCGACGACGTGATCAAGTCGTCCGGGCACCTGATCGGCCCGTTCGAGGTCGAGAGCGTGCTGCTCGAGCATCCGGCGGTCGCCGAAGCCGGCGTGATCGGCAAGCCCGATCCGGTGGCGCTCGAAATCGTCAAGGCGTTCGTCGCGCTGAAGCCGGGTCACGAACCGAGCGACGCGCTGCGCCAGGAGCTGCTCGGCTTCGCGCGCGTGCGGCTCGGCGCCGCCGTCGCGCCGAAGGAGATCGATTTCCGGCCGAGCATTCCGAAGAACCGCGCCGGCAAGATCATGCGCCGGCTGCTGAAGGCGCGGGAACTGGGCCTGCCCGAAGGGCGACATCTCGACGCTGGAGGCGTCATGACGCAGCCGCGCTCACGACGCCGCAGCCGGTCGCCGCGCGAGACGGCCGCGATCGCGCTGCTGCTGCACGAGATGCTGCGCATCCGCCGCTTCGAGGAGAAGTGCGCGGAGCTGTACAGCGCCGGCAAGATTCGCGGCTTCCTGCATCTCTATATCGGCGAGGAAGCGGTCGCGGTCGGCGCCATGCAGGCGCTCGACGCGCGACGATGCCGTCGTCGCGACCTATCGCGAGCACGGTCACGCGCTGGCGCGCGGCATCTCCGTCCGATGCGGCTGATGGCCGAGATGTACGGCAAGCAGCGAGGGCTGCAGCCGCGGCCGCGGCGGATCGATGCACGTCTTCGACGCGCAGACGCGCTTCTACGGCGGCAACGCGATCGTCGGCGGCGGTCTGCCGATCGCGGTCGGCCTCGCGCTCGCCGACAAGATGCAGCAGCGGCCGCGCGTCACGGCCTGCTTCTTCGGCGATGGCGCCGTCGCCGAGGGCGAGTTTCACGAATCGCTGAATCTCGCCGCGCTCTGGAAGCTGCCCGTGCTGTTTCTCTGCGAGAACAACCTGTACGCGATGGGCACGCGCCTCGAGCGGGCACAGTCGCAGACCGATCTCGCGGCCAAGGCGCGGAGCTACCTGCATGCCGGCGGAAGCGGTCGACGGCATGGACGTGCTCGCCGTCGAGGCGGCGACGCGGCGCGCCGCCGAGCCGATCAGGCGCGGCGAGGGACCGGCGTTCCTCGAGTGCCGCACCTACCGCTTCCGCGCGCACTCGATGTTCGACGCCGAGTTGTATCGCGACAAGTCCGAGGTCGAGGCGTGGAAGCCGCGCGATCCGATCGCGACGTTCACGCGCGCGCCTCAAGGACGCGCGGGAGTCGCGACGACGCCGTCGCTGGCCGCGCTCGAGACGTCCGTGTCGGACGAGATCGACCAGGCCGTGCGCGTTCGCCGAAGCCGGCACCTGGGAACCGGTCGAGGATCTGCTGAAGGACGTCTACACGCCGATCGAGCCCGACGACGTCAGGAGCCGCCTGATGCGACGACGACCTATCGCGAGGCCATCCGCTCGGCGCTCCGGGAAGCGCTCGCTGAAGGACCCGCGCGTCTTCCTGATGGGCGAGGACGTCGGGACGTACGGCGGCAGTCGTACGCCGTCAGCAAGGGCTGCTCGCCGAGTTCGGCCCCGAGCGGATTCGCGACACGCCGCTGTCGGAGTCGACGTTCGTCGGCGCCGGCATCGGCGCCGCGCTCGGCGGCATGCGGCCGATCGTCGAGGTGATGACGGTCAACTTCAGCCTGCTCGCGCTCGATCAGATCGTCAACAACGCCGCGACGATCCGCCACATGTCGGGCGGACAGTTCAGCATCCCGCTGGTGATTCGCATGGCCACCGGCGCGGGCCGGCAGCTGGCCGCGCAGCACGCGCACAGCCTCGAAGGCTGGTACGCGCACATCCCCGGCATCCGCATCGTGGCGCCGGCGACGCTCGAGGATGCGCGCGGCATGCTGTGGACGGCGCTGCGAGGATCCCGATCCGGTCCTCATCTTCGAGCATCAGACGCTGTACAACATGGAAGGCCCGCTGGCCGACGACGCCGGCGCCGGTCGACATCGATCGCGCCGCCGTCCGCCGCAGGGCAAGGATGTCAGCCTCATCACCTACGGCGGCACGCTGGGCAAGACGCTGCAGGCGGCCGAGACGCTGGCCGGCGAAGGCATCGACGCCGAGGTGATCGATCTGCGCAGCCTGCGTCCGCTCGACATGCCGACGATTCTGGCGTCGGTGAGGAAGACGCATCGCGTCGTGATCGTGGACGAAGGCTGGAAGAGCGGCAGCCTGTCGGCCGAGATCATGGCGCGCGCTCGTCGAGCAGGCGCGTTCTACGATCTCGACGCGCCGATCGCGCGCGTCTGCAGCGCCGAAGTGCCGATTCCCTATCCCGAAGCATCTCGAAGACGCCGCGCTGCCCCAGCCGCCGGCGATCGTCGCGGCGGCGCGTCGACGTCATGGGTCGCGCGTGGCTGAGTTCCGCATGCCGTCGCTCGGCGCCGACATGGAGGCCGGCACGCTCGTCGAGTGGCTGAAGCATCCCGGCGACGCGCGTCAAGCGCGGCGACATCATCGCCGTCGTCGACACGCAGAAGGGCGCGATCGAAATCGAAGTCTTCGAAGACGGCGTCCTCGAACAGCGTCGTCGTCCAGCCCGGCGAGAAAGGTGCCGGTCGGCACGGTGCTCGCCCTCATCAGCGGACCGTGAACGCGGTGCTCGGCGCCCGTGCGTGCCGCCGCACCCGCTGCGCCCGCCTCCGCTTCACGCCGCGCAGCCCCGCACGACAGGCCGCATCGCGTCTCGCCCGCTGGCGCGGAAGCTCGCCGCGGATCTCGGCGTCGACCTCACGCGCGTGACGGGCACCGGCTCGCAGGGCGCGATCACGCGCGAGGACGTCGAGCGGGCCGCGCGGGCCGTGCCGACCGCAGCCCCGCGACGCCGCCGGCAGCGCCTTCGCGACCGCGCGGCCATGCGCGCGGCAATCGCCGCCGCGATGGCGCGGTCGAAGCGCGAGATCCCGCACTACTACCTCTCGACGACGATCGACATGAGCGCGGCGCTGAGCGTGGCTGCGCGCCGAGAACGAGAAGCGGCCGATGACCGATCGGCTGCTGCCGGTCGCGCTGCTGATCAAGGCGGTCGCGCTGGCGCTCCGCGACGTGCCCGAGCTCAACGGCTACTGGATCGACGGCGGCATTCCGGCCAGGGCACGGGCGTCCACGTCGGGTGCGCCATCTCGCTGCGCGGCGGCGGTCTGGTCGCGCCCGCGCTGCACGACGCCGACCACAACGGATCTCACGCACGCTGATGCGCGAGTCTGCAGGATCTCGTCGCACGCGCGCGCGCCGGCTCGCTCAGGAGCTCGGAGCTCGCGCGACTCCGACGATCACGGTCACGAACCTCGGCGACCAGGGCGTCGACGCGGCGTTCGGCATCATCTATCCGCCGCAGGTCGCGCTGGTGGGGTTTGGAAGGATCGCGGAGCGGCCATGGGTCGTCGCGGGGCCGATCGAAGCCCGGCCGCTGCTGACCGCGACGCTGTCGGCCGATCATCGCGCGAGCGACGGACATCGCGGCGGGCTGTTCCTGACGGCCATCGATCGGCTGCTGCAGACACCGGAGAAGTTATGACCGTCGACGACATCAGGAAGATGATCGTCGACGCGCTGACACGGATCGCGCCGGAAATCGACGCCGGCGTCGATTCAGTCCCGACGTCGAGCTTCCGCGATCAGCTCGATCTCGACTCGATGGATTTTCTCAACTTCGTGCTCGCCCTGCACGACCGGCTGGGCGTCGAGATTCCCGAAGCCGACTACGCGCATTTCACGACACTGGACAGCGCGTCAGGGTACCTGGCCGCGCGAATTCCATAGGCGCGAGAAACGGGCTGACGCATCGCCCGCATGGTGG
The DNA here is from genome assembly GCA_963746535.1 of Vicinamibacterales bacterium. Taxonomy (GTDB): domain Bacteria; phylum Acidobacteriota; class Vicinamibacteria; order Vicinamibacterales; family JAMQPK01; genus JAMQPK01. Next base: position 76,751 of record CAVVBP010000002.1, read on the forward strand.
CTGTTAAAGTACATCGATATGCGGATGCACACGTCGTCTTCCTCCACGCGTGCGCTGGACGATCTTCGGGCGCGGGACTATCCCCTGCTGGAGGCGACCGGTCACGTCTACCTCGACTACACCGCGGCCAACCTCATTCCACAATCGCTGGTCGCCCGGCACGCCGCGCTCCTGCGCGATCACCTGCTCGGCAACCCGCACTCAGGCAATCCCTCGTCGGCCCTGGCCACGACCTTTGTGGACCAGGCCCGTCTTTCGGTGCTCGAGTTCTTCAACGGCGATCCCGACGAATACGTCGTCATCTTCACCGCCAATGCGACGCAGGCGCTGAAGCTCGTGGGCGAGGCGTACCCGTTCGGCGAATCGGGCGAGTACGTGCTGACGTTCGACAATCACAACTCGATCAACGGCATTCGCGAGTTCGCGAGGGTGAAGGGCTGCAGGACGATTTATGTGCCGGTTGTGCTGCCCGAGATGCGCGTCGACGAGGCCGAGTTGGCGTCGGTGCTGGAGCGGCGCGGCGCGGGCGGCCCCCGTCTGTTCGCCTATCCGGCACAATCGAATTTCTCAGGCGTGCAGCACCCGCTCGACTGGATACCACTGGCACAGGATCGGGGCTGGGATGTGCTGCTCGACGCCGCGGCGTTCACGCCGACCAATCGCCTCGACCTCGCGCGGTGGCGTCCCGACTTCGTGTCGCAGTCGTTCTACAAGATGTTCGGATACCCGACCGGCGTCGGCTGCCTCATCGCCCGCAAGGAGGCGCTCGCCAAGCTGCGCCGGCCATGGTTTGCCGGCGGGACGATCACGGTCGCGTCCGTGCAAGGCGACCGCTATTACCTGGCGGAAGGCGCGTCGGCATTCGAAGACGGCACGCCGAACTACCTGGCGCTGCCTGCCGTCGCGTTCGGCCTGGAGTTCCTCACGACGATCGGCATCGACGTCATCCACACGCGCGTGACACAGCTGACGGCGGAACTCATCGAACGACTGATGGAACTACGTCACTCCAACGGCGCCACGCTCGTGCGCATTTACGGCCCGCGCTCGGCGATACGCCGTGGCGGCACAGTGACGTTCAACCTGTACGATCAGAACGGACGGGCGATCGATCACCGCGACGTGGAGGCACGCGCCAACGCCGCGAATATCTCGCTGCGCACCGGTTGCTTCTGCAACCCCGGCGGCGGCGAGATCGCGCTGGGCATCACTGGGACGGATCTCTCCTCGTGTTTCCGCCAACCTGAACACGAGACCCACCTCACGATCGACGATTTCCGTCTCTGTATTGACGGGAAGAGCACGGGCGCGGTGCGCGTCTCACTGGGCCTGGTTTCCAATCCCGCCGACGTGAACGCGTTCGCAACCTTCGCAGAAACGTTTCTAAGCTAGAGGTGCAGGATTTTTCCCAGCCCGAGGAAATCTTCGGCGGCGCACCGTCGGCGGCCGCGCTAGAGCGGTTGCGATTTCTGTGTAGTACGTAGTGTCCGGCTTTAGCCGGACCTCGAGCGGTCCGCCTGAAGGCGGACACTACGTACAATCCGGCAACGTTATTGCTCTGGTTGACCAGCATGGGCGATCACTCGCTCCTGTATCTCGGCCTGCCGTCACCCCACTTGCCGCAGCGGTCGCAGCGGGCCGGCAAGAGCGTGGTGGTGTCGCTGATGCTTCACGTGTCTGCCGCGGCTGTGCTCGCCACGCTGGCGGCGGGAACGGCTCAGGTCGCGACGTCTCGCCCAGCCCCTTCTGTGAGCGCTGAACGCCTCCAGGTGCCCCGCATCGTGTTCGTGCCGGCTCCCGGTCCTGGCGGCGGCGGCGGGGGTGGCGGCAATCGCCAGCCCGCGCCCCCGTCGCGCGCGCAAGGCGTCGGACGCGATCGCCTGACGCTGCCGGTCGCACGTCCGATCGTCCCCAGCCCCGCACCCGCGGATGTGGCGCAACCACCTCAGCTGATCGCGCTCAACGCCATGCCGCTGGCAGCGGGCACCTCCTATCAGATCGGCATGCCCGAAGCCGCCTCATCCCTGCCGTTTTCGCAAGGTCCGGGGTCGGGAGGGGGAGTTGGCGAAGGCACCGGCACAGGAATCGGCTCCGGGCGCGGACCCGGGCTTGGACCCGGTTACGGAGGTGGATTTGGCGGCGGCGCCTACCGTCCGGGGAACAACGTCAGCGCCCCCACGCTAATCACACAGGTGCGCCCCAATTACACTGCCGATGGCATGCGGAAGAAGATTCAGGGAACCGTGATCCTGGAAGTGGTCGTGGATTGCAACGGGGTCCCTTCGGCGATTCGCGTCGAACGGTCGCTCGACCCGGACGGCCTGGACATTGAAGCGGTGCGCGCTGTCCGCCAGTGGCGATTCAACCCGGGACGCATGGGAACCACGCCCGTGGACGTGCTCGTGAAGATCGTCCTCGACTTCCACATCCATTAATCTGCCAATCTACCAATCCGCCAATCTACCAATTCTTTACGCCCCCACCGGCTCGCGCACGATCTCAACCGAGCAGGGGGCGTGACGCAGAACGCCTTCGGCGACCGAACCCAGCAGCAGCCTGTCGAGGCCGCTACGGCCGTGCGACCCCATGACGATGAGATCGGCCTTCCAGCATCGCGCCTCGTCGACGATGCCGTGACGTGGATCGGCATCAGGTGTCGCAACGCTCACGCTGAACCCCGCCGGCTGGAGCTGCGCCGCGACCTTCTCGACCAGACCCTTCGCGCGCTCGAAGCTGCGGTTTCGACTCTCGACGACGTCGTGCCCGGCCCCGGGACCTTCGCCGTACTGCAGACACAGCGGCATTTCCCTCATCCACTCAACGACATGCACGACACGAACCTGCGTAACGGCCGGCGCGAATCGCTCGGCGACCTGCCGCACGGCTGCGTCAGAGCAACTCGAGCTGTCTACGGCCAGCAGTACCCTCATCCCCCACCTCCCTGCAACACTCGGGCATTTCCGCCCGCAGAATCTCGATCGTTCGCGATGCCTTCTCGAGAAAGTCGCTCGACGGCGGGACGATGAACCGTCGTGGATGGCCCTTCCATACCGCCTCGAGAGCCTGGTCGATCTGCGCCGCCGTTTCCGCGTTTTCCGTGCGCAGTGGATTGCCGTTGTTGTAGCCCGCGCCCGACGCCGGCGTGCGCAGGTGAATCACCACCTCGTAGCGGCGCATCTCGCGCTCTCGTGTCGTGCCCAGGGCGGTCCAGAAGTCATCCGGGCCCGGCCAGTACGCCGCGCCGTCCACGGTGCCGCGATCGCACAGCACGATGGCGGCGTCCGTCCCGTCGGCCATGTGCTCGAGCTCGCGCTGAACGAAGTAGATCGCGCGCTGCACCGCGCACTGATGACTCTTTGCGGCGCCACGTGGGAACCCTCCGCCAAAGACGATGCCGGCGGACTCCGGCAGCACATGGACGTGCGTACAGAATTGCTGGCGGACGAGCTCGAGCACCGCCGTCTTCCCCGCTCCAGGCCCGCCGGTCAGCACAATCCGGCGCCTGTCGTGGGGCTGCACGCACCCGCACGTCCTCATTTGTGCATGGCCTCGTGCATCGCCGCGCAGTGCTCCTGCATCGCCACTCGCTCGTCGGCCATGATCGCGATCACCTCCGCCATCGCGGCGACCTTCGCGTCGCCGGTAGCGGTCTTCACCTGCGCCATGAGGGTCGCGATGCGCTCGGTATTCGCTTTCTTCTTCGCGGCCATCTCGTCCATGTTCATGGCCGGCATCGACGACATGTGATCCATCTTCATCTCGTGGGGCGCCTGGGCCGGCTGTTGGTGCTGTTCGTGACCGGTCGTCTGTGCGGCAGCCCCACGTGGCGCCACCACCAGGCTGAACGCCGCGACCAGCATGAGCGTGCGGATGATATGAGACTGATTCGTCATAGACACTCCTTGCGTCGGCTAACACTGCAATTCCCTTGCTCACGCAGAGCCCGTGAAGTTCTCGCACTTGTGCCCGCGCGTGCGGAATTTTTCAATTCGCGGGGGAACTTTCCCACGAGACACGTATGCGTTCGGCTGTCGCGGCCATCCCGGCCATACCGTGAGTGAGAGTGCCGACGGCATGCGTTTGGCAGCAGGTGAAGCAGACGTGGAAGGCGTCACGCCATGCGAACACACGCACTCCTCATCGTTTCGATTCTGGTTTTCTTCACCTCACCCTCCTGGGCACAAAGCGAGCTGCCGGCACACAGATGGAGTCATTGCACGACGCTGTCGATGTCGGGGGGCATGGCTGGAGGGTCCGATCAGGCTGGCGCTGCGATCGGCGCCGCCATCGGCTGGGAGATCACGCCTCGTATGGGGCTGGAATTTGCGGGTACCTGGTTCGACAAGCAGCCGGGATCGACCGCGTACTCAGCCGGGCTCAGCTTCCGCGCGGTCCTCGCCAACTCTCTGTCGGCTGCACCCTTTGTGGAAGGAGGATTCGGCCTCTATTCGGCGTCGTTCAATCCGAAGCTCGCGACCGACATTCCGCCGTTCTACAGCGAACGGATGTCTGGCGTCACGACGAACCGGTTCAACGATCCCGCGTTCTTTGCCGCGGCGGGCGCAGACGTGTACAGGAACAACCGGCTGGCGGTTCGCCCGACGGTAGGAGCGACGATGGCGGTTCGCGACGGGCGCACGTACACCGTGGCAACGGTGATGGTGCTTGTGGAGTATCACTTCGGCGGCCTGCCGCCGTCGTTGTCCCGCTGACAGGCGGGTCTACAGAGCAAGACCCGCCCTACGTCTTGCATATGAAGGCAAGACCCGCGCTGTCCCTACGGACATGTAGGCCGGGTCTTGTTCTTCAGACCCGGCACTCAGTTGGACGGCGACATCCGTTCCAGCTTGAACTTCTCGATGCGATAGCGAATCTGATCGCGGTTGAGGCCGAGCAGCGTCGCCGCGCGGGTCTGGTTCCACCCGCTGCGCTCGAGCGCCTGGACGACGAGCGACCGCTCGAGCTGCTCGAGGTCGATGCCGTGCGCCGGCAGCTGCACGGCCTCGGTGAGGCGCGGCGGCGCGCCAGTCGTCAGCGGAAAGTCCGCGTCGGTCAGCTCGTCGCCGTCGACGAGCAGCATCGCGCGCTCGATGGCGTTCCGCAGCTCGCGGATGTTGCCCGGCCAGCCGTACGCCTGCAGCCGCTTCATCGCCTCGGGCGCAACGCCGCGCACGCGCTTCTGGAACTCGCTGTTGTAGGAGTCGATGTAGTAGTGCACGAGCCGCGGAATGTCATCGGCGCGCTCGCGCAGCGGCGGCAGCGCGATCGGCAGCACGTTCAGCCGGTAGTAGAGGTCCTCGCGGAACTTGCCCTGCTGCACTTCCTCCTCGAGATTGCGATTGGTCGCGGCGATCACGCGCACGTCGACGCGGATGTCGACGGCGCCGCCCGACGCGCTTGAAGGTCTTTTCCTCGAGGAACCGCAGCAGCTTGGCCTGCAGCCCCGGCACCATCTCGCCGATCTCGTCGAGAAACACCGTGCCGCCGTCGGCCGATCTCGAGCAGGCCGCGCTTCTGCTGGCGCGCGTCGGTGAACGCGCCGCGCTCGTGTCCGAACAGCTCGCTCTCGAGCAGCGCCTCGGGCAGCGCCGAGCAGGTGATGTTCATGAACGGCTTCGCGGCGCGATCGCTGGTGTAGTGAATCACCTTCGCCGCCAGGTCCTTGCCCGTGCCGCTCTCGCCGGTCAGCAGCACGGTCGAGGCCGGGCTGCCGGCGATCTTCTGCAGCAGCGCCTTGACGATCGGCGATCGCGCGGCTGTCGCCGACGATGCGGTCGAAGCTGTACGGCTGCGCCTGCGTCGCGCGCAGCGCGCGCACTTCGCGCCGCAGGCGCGTCGTTTCGAGCGCCTTCTCGACGAGCAGCGCGATCTCGTCGAGGTTGAACGGCTTGTTCGCGTAGTGATACGCGCCCTGCTTCATCGCCTCGACCGCCGTGTCGACGCTCGAGAAGGCCGTCAGCAGAATGACGAGCGTCTCGGGGTTCGCTTCCTTGATCTGCTTGAGCACGGTCAGGCCGTCGGCGTCGGGCAAGCGGTAGTCGAGCAGCACGAGATCGACGCCGTCGCGGTGCTTCTCGAGCGCCTCGGCGGCGTTCTCCGCCTCGACAACACGATAGCCTTCCTGCGTCAGCCGATCGGCGAGCGACCAGCGGATCAGCTGCTCGTCGTCGACGACGAGAATAGTGGGCTTGGTCATGGGGGGTTCCTGTCGCAGTCGAAATCCGAAAACTCTAGGACGCGTCCTCGCGCGCCTGTTTGACGAGCGCGGCGAGGCTGTCCACTTCGAACGGCTTACTGATGACACGATACGCACCGAGCGCGGTCGCACCTTGCGCGAGCTCGGGGCTGTTGTGAGCGGTAATCATGATCACCCGCGAGGTCGGTGTGAGCTGGCGTATTCTTTCGAGCAGCCGCAGGTCCGCCGAATCAGGCAGGCGAAAATCCAGCAGGACCACGTCGAAAGGCACAGGCGCTTCCATCACCGCCTCCAGGGCCATCCGTGCATCGCCTGCCTCGGTCACCGCGTACCCTTGCTCGCCCAGCGCCTCGGCCAACGACCACCGAATCAGCGCTTCATCATCCACCACTAGCACTGTGGGTGGGAAATTTTTCAGAGGACTGGGAATATTCCCCATATTCGGTCCCGACCCATTCCGTAAATGCCTGAATCCCGGCATGTAAGTTAACATCTCACCACTCTCGGTCGACCCCATTTCAAGTTTCGGGCCATATGGAACCCATCCTCCAGGCGATTTTCGAGTCGGCCGTCGACGGCATCATCGTGATCGACGCCAGGGGCCTCATCAAGGCGTTCAATCCGGCCGCCGAGCGCTTGTTCGGTTACCCGGCAGACGAAGTGATCGGCCAGAACGTCAGCGTGCTGATGCCCAGCCCCGATGGCGAGCAGCACGACCGCTATCTCGCCAGCTACCTCGAGACAGGCGTCGCGCGCATCATCGGGACGGGCCGCGACGTGCGTGGCCGGCGAAAAGATGGGAGCACCTTTCCGCTTCATCTGTCGGTCGGCCGCATGGAGCTCGACGGCGGGCCGGCGTTCACCGGCATCCTTCACGATCTCAGCCGCAGAGTGCAGATGGAGGAAGCGCTCCGGAAGAGCGAAGAGCGGGTGCGGTCCATCGTCGAATCGGCCGTCGACGGCATCGTCGTGATTGATGATCGAGGCGCGATTCAGGCATTCAACCCGTCGGCCGAGCGCCTGTTCGGCTACCGCGTGAACGAAGTGCTCGGCCGCAACGTCAGCATGCTGATGCCGAGTCCAGACCGCGAGCGCCACGACGGCTACCTCCACCACTATCTGACGACAGGCGAGCAGAAAATCATCGGCATCGGCCGCGAGGTGACAGGGCGTCGCAAGGACGGCACCACATTCCCGGTCCACCTGTCGGTTGGCGAGATGGTCACTGAAGGCCGCCGAAGCTTTACGGGCATTCTGCACGACCTCAGCGATCGGGTCGCGCTCGAGAATCGCCTGGCCGAGCAGAAGTCGCTGGCGAAGCTGGGCGAGATGGCCGCGGTGGTGGCGCACGAAGTGAAGAACCCGATCGCCGGCATTCGCGGCGCGCTGCAGGTGATCACGTCGCGCATGCCCGCCGAGCAGCGCGATCGGGGCGTGCTCCTCGACATCATCGCGCGCCTCGATGCGCTGAACCGCATCGTGCAGGACATGCTCATGTTCGCCCGTCCGCGCGCGCTGCGCCAGGAACCCATCGCGCTGGGCGTGCTGCTGGGCGACACGGCATCGCTCATCCAGCGCGATCCGACCATGTCACATCTCACGATCGACGTCAGCGGCGCGACCGACATCTCCGGCGATCGCGAGATGCTGCAGGTGGTGTTTCAGAACATCCTGATGAACGCCGCCCAGGCAATGGAGGGGCGGGGACGCATACAGGTCACCGTGGCGCGCGACGCCGGGCACTGCCGAGTGGCGATCGCCGATCAAGGTCCGGGCATGCCGGAAGACGTGCGCGCGAAGGCCTTCGACGCCTTCTTCACGACCAAACATCGAGGCACGGGGCTTGGCCTGCCGATCGCGCGCCGTGTCATCGAGGCGCACGGAGGCGCGATTCAGATAGACGCGCCCCCGACCGGAGGAACGACGGTCTCCATCGACCTGCCGTTGCCGCGCTGATCCACGGCCGCTGCCGCGCGCGCCTGCCGCTCCGCTTCCTGCTTGACCAGCCGTTGGGCCATCTCGCGAATGACGGCAATGCCCGGCGAGAACCGCGCCCAGTACCAGCGGAACCTGCGGCGCACCTCCCCATCGGTCGCCACGGCCCGCGTCTCGGTTCGGGCGATTGACGCGTTCGGTCCGACGGCATCGGCGCGCAGCGTCCAGACAATCTTGACGTAGCCCGGTTCGGCAAAGGCCGCGAACTCGTCGGACGGCACGCCGCGGAAGACCACGTTCGGCTCCCACGGTTTGGTCACCGCGCCCATCACGAGTTCGTGTCCCGGCACCTCGGCGAGCACGACCCAGCCCAGGGCCTGCGTGGTCTCGACCAGGCTCTTCGACCGGAAACGCGTGTCCGGCTCCGCGCCAAGGATCAGCTCACGCCCTTTGAAGATCGCGCGAACGATCGGCGAATCGTCGAGGCTCATGCGCATCGATGCGCCGAACGTCGCCTCTGCCGGGGCGTCCACGGCGATGTGATGGCGCTCGACGACGTCGTAGTCGGGCATGAAGAGATCGAGGAGCGCATCGCCCTCACCATTTCCCGGAGGAGGGGCGTGGCCATACCGCAGCCATGCGGCGCCCGCAATCGCGGCATACCCGACGGTGGCTGCGCCGAGCGCCGCCAGAGCGCCGTACGCCCTCCGTTTTGCCGTGTGCGTGTCGAGCATGTGACCTCGCTACGAGGCCAGCCGCTCCGTGCGTGCCGCAATCTCGATTAACTGTTTTCGTTCCATGACGAAGTGCACGAGCTTCATCAACCAGAGGCTCATGGCATGCGGCATCCGGCGGAATCGGTAGCTGGCGCTGCCGCGCGCGCGAACGAGAAGCCGCGTGCGCTCGGGCCCGATCTCCTCGAGCACGAACGCCCACGTGACGATGTACCCGCCAAGCTTGTCGGGCCAGCCGAGGACCAGCCAGTGATTGTCTTCTTTCTCCACGAGCACGAATCCGTCCCTGCAGCCGGGAAGCGCCGGGAAAATCGAGCCGACAGCGGGCCGTTGCAACTCTGGAACGATGTCTGTCGCGCTTGGCTGCCTCCCGTTGTCGATCCAGTCGTAGCTGTACCAACCCGCCCGTTCGGCGCCCATCTGGACGAGCCACGGCCAAGCCGCGCTCGCATGGCACCGCAGGGTTGTCGCATGCGTCCACGAGTCAGCGGCATTCGGTATGAGCGCGTCGCCCGGCAATGTTTGCCCCTGTTCCCGTGCGTCCGCCTTGACGCGAGACTGCGGGATCATGCGGCTTTTCTTTGCATCATCGGCATCGACTCGGCACGTTCCTTGAGGCCCATCAGCATCTTCCTGGTCATCAGGAACGCCGCGGGCTCAATGAGAAGCATCGTCGCCCTCGAGCGGAGCGTGCGGCGGGCCCAGACACGATTGCGCGAAACCAGACGGGTTTTCGCCGCGCCGACGGGCGTGAGCGCGAGCTCCCAGCTCCACTCGACGTCGCGATCGCAGCCGGCCATGACCAGCGACCGGTACGGCTCGATCGCCCTCACCGGAAATCCGCCCTTGCGCCCGATTGGAATTTCGTCTCCAACCGCGAGACGCTGCCACTCGGGCAGAATGCGATCGGCGCTGGGGCCATCGAGATATCCGAAAAGGCGATCGAGCCAGTCGTAGCTGTAGAGGCCGCCGCGCTGGTAGCCCATCTGCATAAGCCAGGGCCAGATGTCCGCCGGCGCGGCGTCGATGGTGACGCCGAGTGTCGATTCGTAGCTCGGCAGCGTCACCTGATCATCGCCAAGCATGGTGCGGTGAAGCTCAGCTTTGGTCGCTCCCCACGTTCTGCACCATCGACTCAATCTGTTCATGCCGATCGGGAACGCATAGTCCGTACCGGCGCCAATCGCCAGAAATAGCTGCGAATCACGGCGCAATTCGCCGTCCCGGCCGGAGACTGCGGAAGATCCCCCACCCCTCGGGAAATTTCATCGCCGTCGCGACAGAAACGCTCCGGGAGCCGTTTGCCCTGGTTCGCAAAACGGATCCCGGAACCGTTTTCCTGGCGTGGCACGGCGTGTGCTCACGATCCTGTCAGGAGAACATCATGATCAAGATCGCCAATGTTCTGGTCGCCACTGATTTCGGCGAGGCCTCGACCACCGCTCTCGCGTACGGGCGCGAGCTGGCGCGGACTTTCGGCGCCCGGCTGCACGTCCTTCACGTCGTCGAGAATCCGATGCTCTGGGTGGGGCCCGAGACGGCGGGCATCGATGTGATGCGACTGCAGGCCGAGCTGGAAGCCGCCGCACAGCGGCAACTCGATCGTCTGGTGACCGCGGAAGACAGGGAGCAGCTGAACGCTATCACGGTCATCAGGACGGGACGTAACGTCGCGGTCGAAATCGCCAACCACGCAAAACTGGCCGGCAGCGATGTCGTCATCATGGGCACGCACGGCCGTAGCGCGTTCAACCACCTGGTGATGGGCAGCGTCGCCGAAAAGGTCGTCCGCATCGCGCCCTGCCCCGTGCTCACGGTGCGGCATCCCGAACACGAGTTCATCCTGCCCGACGCGCTACAGGTTGTGGAAAGAGTCCGGCGTTGACCATGAATGCCGCGGCGCTATCGACCACGTTTGCCACGTCACGACTCGTGCTCCGCGACGGCTCGACGGCAGGTGTCCGTCCGGCCGTCGCGGCCGACCGAGCCGCCATGAGGCGCTTCTTCGACGAGCTCTCGCCGAATTCCCGCCGCCTGCGCTTTCTCGGGGCGGCGGGTGCGTCCGAAGATCTCATCGGCCGGCTCTGCGACAACGCCGATCCGGTCCAATCGCTCACGCTGATCGTCTGCCGCCTCCGCAACGACGAGACACAGATCATCGGCGTCGGGTCGTACTTTGCTTCCGCCCGCGGATCGGCAGAGGTGGCGTTCGCCGTCGATGACGCCTTACACGGCAGAGGCATTGCGACGGCGCTGCTCGAACAGCTCGTGCGCGCCGGACGCGTGCAGGACTTCCAATCCTTCTCCGCCAGCGTGCTGCCCGAAAACTTCGAAATGCTCGACGTCTTCCGCGATTCCGGATTCCAGGTGCAGTCCACCACCGAGGCGGGCTGCGTGGAAGTGCGGCTGTCGCTGCAGTCGTCGCCGGCCAGCGCAGCCGCGGCCGACGAACGCGAGCGGCAGGCGACCATCGCGTCGCTCAAAGCCATTCTGCGGCCGGCCGCAGTCGCGGTGCTGGGTGTCTCGCAACGCCCGTCGAACCTCGGCCGCCGCGTGTTCGAATCGTTGCTGGCCTCTGGCTTCAAGGGGAAGGTGTATGCCGTCAACCCCGCGTGTATCGACCTGCACGGCACGAAGAGCCTGGCCAGCGCACGTGACCTCCCGGCCGGCGTCGATCTGGCGGTCATCGCGGTGCCCCGCGAGCACGTGCTTGCCGCCGTCGACGACTGCGCCGCAGCCGGCGTGAAGGGCATCGTCGTGATTTCGGCGGGATTCGCGGAAACCGACGCGCGCGGCCGCGAACTGCAGAGCGAGCTCGTCGAGCGCGTGCGCGGCCACGGCATGCGCATGGTCGGACCGAACTGCATGGGCGTCATCAATGCCGAATCGGGCATCAGCCTGAACGCGTCGTTTGCCGAGCGGCTGCCACCGGCGGGCCGCATTGCGCTGGCGTCCCAGAGCGGGGGCCTTGGCCTCGCGGTGCTGAACCTCGCCGCTACTCGCCAGATTGGGCTGTCGACGTTTGTCAGCCTCGGCAACAAAGCGGACATCTCCGGGAACGACTTCCTGCAGTATGGAGAACAGGACCCGGCCACATCGGTCTTACTGCTGTATCTCGAGTCGTTCGGCAATCCGCGCAGGTTCGGACAGATTGCGCGGCGCGTCTCGCGCTCGAAGCCCATCGTTGTCGTGAAATCGGGACGCACAGCCGCCGGTCTTCGGGCCGCCGCGAGCCATACGGCCGGGCTGGCCGCCAGCGAGCTCGCGGTCGATGGCTTGTTTCATCAGGCAGGCGTCATCCGGGCAGACACGATCGACGAGATGTTCGACATCGCCGCCTGTCTCGATGCTCAACCCCTTCCACGCGGCCGGCGGGTGGCAATCGTGACCAACGCGGGCGGTCCGGGCATTCTTGCCGCAGACGCCTGCACGACGGCCGGGCTGGACATTCAGCCAACGGCCGCTGGCGCACCGAATCCAAGCGACCTGATTGCATCGGCCGATGCCGACGCGTTTCGCGAGAAGATCGGCGCGCTCCTGACGGCCGGCGATGTGGACGCCGTCATCGCAATCTATACGACGATCGACAGCAGCCGCACGGCCGCCATCCTCGCCGCCATCGGAGAGGGCGTTGCTGACGGGCGCGCGCGCGGCGCGATCGACAAGCCCGTGCTCGTGTGCACGATGGCGTCTGCCGCGGTCGAGCCGCTTCGCGCGGCGCAGGAAACGTTGCCCGTCTACGAGTTCCCCGAGCGGGCCGCGCGCGCTCTGGGAAAGGCGGCCGAGTACGCGACCTGGCGAGCGGCTGCGCCTGGGACGTTCGTGCCGTTCGATGAAGCCCGCATCCAGGAGGCGCGACACCTGTGCCGCGAGATCGTGCAGGCGCGCGGTAACACGTGGCTGACCGACGACGAGCTGCACCAGCTCATGCAGGCGGCAGACCTCCGCCTCGCGCCGGGCGTCATCGTGCGTTCCGCCGACGAGGCCGTGGCGCTCGCACGCGTATTCGGCTTTCCTGTCGTCGCCAAGATGGTGTCGGCGAAAGCGCTTCACAAGACCGAGCTTGGCGGGGTCAAGCTGCACCTGGGCAACGATCAGGCCGTGCGGAAGGCGTATGAGGAGCTCACGAGCGGCGCACGCGCGTCGATTGGAGAGCTCGAAGGCGTGCTCATCCAGCCGATGCTGTCGGGCGCCACTGAAGTCCTGATCGGCCTGACCCAGGACCCGGTGTTCGGGCCCCTTGTCGCCTTCGGCCTCGGAGGCATTCACGTGGAGCTCTTCCGGGACGTGGCGTTCCGCATCGCGCCGCTCACCGATCGCGACGCCAACGAGATGATTCGGAGCGTTCGCGGCTTTCCGCTGCTCGCCGGATTTCGCAACCATCCGGTGGCCGACATCGCCGCGATTTGTGAGGTGCTGCTGAAGATTGCGTACCTCGGGTCCGAGATTCCAGAGCTCGCCGAGCTCGAGTTCAATCCGGTGATGGTGCTCGACGCCGGCCGTGGCTGTCAGATCGTGGACGTCCGCGCGCGAGTCACCACCGTCCCTCGCACCTAGTCATAGAGTTCTTTAGCACGCTTCAGCCGGGCTCGTCTTCCCACAGAAGACCAGAAGATCAGAAGATTCCTTGATCTTTTGACCTTCTGATCTTCTGTTTCATGGCCGTACGCTCAGCGTGCTCAGGCAGCGCTGAGCTGGCGGATGGCGAAGAGCGCGACGATGATCGCGAGGTTCACGAAGAGACCAATGCGTGCGTCCGGCCATCCCACCAGACAGAACACCAGCGAGATGGCCGCCAGACGCACGACCCAGACGACGTCCCACCAACCGGCGAGCACCGACGCCCCTGAAGCGCAGAATCCAAGCGCGAGCGCCAGCCACACGATGCCAACGGCTTTGGCGCCAGCGTCGCCCACATCCAGCGCGCCGCCGAAGATGGTCGTCCGCGCCGCGAGATCGGGGACGGCCATCAGCCCGAACGGCACGACAAAGCCCACCAGGTGGGCAATGCCGTGCGCGATCAGCAGCAGCGCGAAGAGCGATCTCATCAGGCGTACTCCAGTCGGCGTCGGTCGGTGACCAGACGGGCGGAGCCCAACCGGGACGCATCGGGATAGAGCGCCACCTTCAGCACGTCATCGCGCTGATGGCTGAACAGGTCGAGCGCCTCCGTGATGTCGTCGAGCGCGAAATGATGGGTCACGAGCGGCGAGACGTCGAGCCGCTTGTGCTCGATCAGCGACATGAGCCGGCGCATCCGCTCCTTGCCGCCGGGACAGAGCGTCGTCACGATCTTCTGATCGCCAAGGCCGGCGTGGAACGCTTCGTACGGCGCGACGATCTTGCCCGAATACACACCGAGACTCGAGAGGGTGCCGCCTGCACGGGTGGCTCGCAGGGCATCTTCAAACGTATCCTGCTTGCCCAATGCTTCGATAGCCACATCGACACCGCGACCGTCGGTAAGGTGTTTGATCACGTCCACCGGATCGACGTGGTTGGCATTCAGCGTGACGGTTGCACCGAAGCGCCGGGATATGTCGAGCCGACCGGGCGACGTGTCGATCGCCACAATCAAACCGGCACCTCTCAGCCGCGCCCCCAGCGTCGCGCACAGCCCGATGGGGCCCTGCGCAAAGATCGCGACCGCATCGCCGACTTTGACGCCACCGCTTTCCACGCCCGACAGGCCGGTCGAGAGAATGTCGGGGCACATCAAGACCTGATCGTCGTCGAGCCCGGCGGGAATGGTCGCGAGGTTCGCGCGCGCATCGGGCACGAGCAGGTACTCGGCCCACGCGCCGTTGATGGTGTTGCCGAACCGCCAGCCTCCCAGCGGGCCGCCGCATTGCGAATGACTGCCGTTCAGGCAGTAGAAGCACTGACCGCACGGCGTAATCGCCCCCACGATGACGCGCTCGCCCACGCGGTAGTACTTGTCGAGTCCGGCGCCCAGTTCGTCGATGATGCCGACCGGCTCGTGGCCGAGCACGGTCCCCGGTTTCACTGGATACTCTCCGCGAACGATGTGGACATCGGTGCCGCAAATGGTCGTCGCTGTGATTTTGATGACAGCCTCGCCTGGGCCGGGAACGGGCTTCATGACCTCCTCGACCGCGACACGTCCTTCACCGCGAAACACGACAGCCTTCATCGTAGGCATGACTACTCCTTCACACGCGCGGGCTCGGCGTGAGCCGCGACTTTGACGTTGACGGGAATGCCGCGACGCACGCTCTCCGTCACGACGCAGAAGTCCTCGAAGAGACGCTCGCAGCGATCCAGCCGCGCCGCGTCCTTCTCGAGCAGCTCTGGAACGAGCTCGACGTCGATCCCGCTGATCCTGAAGCGCCCCTGCTCGTTGCGTTCGACGTGCGCGACGACATGGGCCGAGAGATCGACCGGTTCGAGGCGCACCTTGCGCAGGCAGAAAGTGAAGCTGGCCGCCAGGCAGTTCCCGACGGCCGCCGCCAGCACGGCGGCGGCGGTGGGACCGGATCCTTCGCCGAGAGGCGGCGGCTCGTCGCAGACGAGCGGCTCGAAGCCCTCACCGTCCTTGAATGTCGCGACGAATTCATACCCGCGCACGAACCGAAGCTCCACGCGGTGCTCTCGTGATTCCACCATGACTACCTCCGTGCTGATTGCTTTTCGATCCACCAGGTGCCGCTGGCCTCGCGCATCCCGGCATCGAACGTCGTGGTGAACGTGCCACGTGTGACACCCTCGCCAATGAATCCTTGAAAGACGGTCACCGCGTAGCAGCCGCGGTCCGGATCCCAGTACCGATCGAGCATGCCTCTGATGGATCCGTTCGACGCGCGGACGAATTTGATCGACAGCACCGCGCTGCTGAACACGTCTCCCTGTCTGGGCTCCACTTCCGGATATGGCTCGCGTTGATAGGGCAATGTCTGACCGCGCGGAGTCATGACGACGCCGCCGCGCGCCTCGTTGGTTCCGGCCGTCAGCCTGAACTCGATGCTGCCCCGTCTGCCGAGCGCGGCGCTTTCGTATTCGCCGCTCCACTCACCGGCAAGCCTCTCCAGATCGGCCGGAGTGCCCTGCAGCGACACGGGCGGCAGCCATGAACACGCAGACGCGGCAATCGCGACGATGAGTGGGGCGAGACGATATGAGAGGCGCAACATACCTGGTCCACAGGCAATCGGCGTACCGGGCGGCGTGTGCGGGATTCGCCCGCGAAACGGGGAACTTCGACGATCGCTGGAGCCTGGCGCCGGAATATTTCCGGAAACTGGGGGATTTTCCCGCCGGTACCTCGTGTAATCGGCGGCGGTGCGCCGCACTACGCGTGGCACATCAGCACGACGGCACAATCTGTGAACGTGGCAGGGTATGAGCACCACTCACAGCAACGGGAACAACAACCAGGTTTACTGGCACCGCGATCTGCCTCCGGTCGATGCCGAGCTGATGTCCGAGCACACGATCGAGGCCACGAGCAGCCCCGTAGCGGGCACCATTGCTCATCGCAACGAGCTGTGGGATCGCTGCTACGCCGAGCTCATGGCGAAGACGAACGAGCGTCTGGTCCAGGAGATCGCGCGTCTTGGCGGACACTATGCGCACGTGCACGACGAATCGGTCGACACACGCCGCGACGACGGAAAGGGCGAAGCCTGGCTGCACGGCCGCTTTTCATACATGCTCTACCGTCGGCCGTAGCTCCCGGCTTTCATCGGCACGCGGCTTGCTGTAGGTACTGCTGGAGGTGACCGATGGCACGCGCACAACTGTGGGATCGTCCGTGGGTGAGAACGACCGAAAGCATCCTGGGTCACATCGCCGCAACCATCCTGGGATTCGTGATGATGGTCGTGGGGCTGGGCCTTGGGGTAACGATGATCATGCTGCCGGCGGGCATCGTCATTGGCCTGCTCGGGGCCGCGATTCTCGTGGGCGGCCTCTTCGCGCGTATCGACGACTAGCCGCTCGAGCCGTCTTCTCAGTGCTGGTGATGTGGGGCCGGTTCCCTTCTGTCCTGCTGTGATACCCTCTGGCGATCCGATAGGCTCGGAATGCGTCACACACGACTTCTCTGCGCGCTCGCTATGAGCCTCTGGTCGACTCTAGCTGCCGGCAGCCAGGCGGCACCGGGAGCACTGCCCGGGACGCTGCGGAACTATGTGAGGGACGGGCGGTTCGGGATTGTCACATCCATCAGAGGATTGCCGCTCGGCGTCCGCCACGAGCTGCAGACGTTGTTCGGCAGCCAAACACTCGACATCGCGGAGCCTGGAGCCCAGTTTCAGGCCACGAACGTGATAGCCAATCCGAAGCTGCCGATCCGCCGGCTGGTCGCCGCCGGGTGCACGATCGAATATTGCCTCGTCTACTACGAGCGCGGGGGTTCCGCCCACACGTGGCATGTGATGCTGTTTCACTGGACGCCAGAAGCGACGCGCTTCGAGTGGGGCGGTGCCGCGCCGGGCGGCCTGAAGACCATCGACGACGTCCGCAAAGCTGTCCTGTCCGGAGCGATCACGAGCCCGGCTAAATCCTGGTAGTAAGTCGACTCTCTTTTTCGGCTTGGACGACTCTCGCCTGACTCTGAAGACTCTTCTGACTCGTCCGACTCTCAGGACTCCTCCGACTCATAGACTCAGTGTTGATGGTGCGTGGCCGTCGTCTCAGTGTTGCCGACGTCAACCGTGCTCATCAGGCCCGCTTCGGCGTGATCGAGGATGTGGCAGTGGTACATCCACGATCCCGGCCGATCGAGCTTGACGAGAAACCGTCTCGTCGAGTCCGCCGGCACGTGAATCGTGTCCTTCCAGGCGCGCGGACTGACTGGCACCCCTTTGTCGTCCACTTCCTGGAAGAAGAACCCGTGAAGGTGAATCGGGTGGGCCCAGATGGCCTTGTTGGTAATCGTCCAGAGCTGCATGTCGCCGAGTGACGCGGCTATCGAGGTTCCCTTCCAGAACGGCCCGCCTTTGATGTCGAACGCCGTCACGCCGTGTTCGTTCGTCGTAATCAGCTCGATACTGACCGGCCTGGCTCCTTCGGCGGAGAGCGCGGGAATATCGCGTGTGACCTTCGGGAGCACGGCGGCCTGGACAGGCGGCAGCGAAGACGCCGTCAATTCGATCAGATCGTCGGACGACCTGTACTCGACACTGCCGAATCCCCGATCGAACGGAATGTTGATCAGCGTGAGCGGCTTTCCCGCCTCGACCTGCGGCGCAATCAGCACGTCCACGCGCTCACCCGGTGCAAGCACGATGAGCGGTTTCTCAACCGAGTACTCCAGGTGCCCGCCATCCACCCCGATGAGCTGAAACGCCTGCTGGTTGTCGAGCTGCAACTGGAAGTAGCGGCTCTTCGCCGAGTTGACGATGCGCCAGCGCTGCGGCGCGCCGCTGCGAACCGCGAGCGTTGGCCGAATGCGCCCGTTGACGAGCACATGATTGCCCTCTCGTCCGAACAGGGCTCCCAGAACACCGCCGCTATCTGGCGAGTGCAGCTCCCCCGTCTTGTCTTCGATCGCGATGTCACTGAGCACCATGACCAACTGGTCGGAAATCCCCAGGTTCTCCGAAGGGTCCTCGACGAGCAGCGCACCGTACAGACCGAACCCGACCTGCGCCGCCGACATTACGTGAGGGTGATACCAGAACAAGCCGGCGTCCGGTACCACAAAGTCATACGTGAACGATCCACCGGTTTCCACGGGTGGTTGAGACACACCGGGCACACCGTCCATCTCGATAGGCACTTGCACGCCATGCCAGTGAACGGTTGTGGAGTGCGGCAGGCGGTTGGAAAAATGGACGATGAGCCGATCGCCGCGATGGACCCGAATCAGCGGTCCAGGCACGCCGCCGTTATACGTCCACGCGTCCGTCTTCACCCCGGGCACGATCTCGAGCGACGCGACGCGCGCTTCGAGATTGATTTCGACAATCTTCGGATCCGGGTTCGTATCTTCGGCCTCGGCAAGCTTGAAGTTGGCGTCCCAGCCCTCAGGCTGCAGGCCTTCTGCGGAGCTGCCAACGGCGAAGCACACCACGACAGCAACGGACAAAACAATTCGAGACAAGTTCATATTTTCCATCACAGTGGCAAATCGTGTGCCGCTCATCGCGCCGCACGTCGTTTGATAGAGTGCTTCAGCGCGCACAACCCCTCCGGAAAAATTTCACGGCCGTGGGAAACTTCTCGCTATCCAGACTTCCCACCCTCCAATCCTATCCGTTGTTTGTATGGTCTTGCATGATCGCGATCATATGCGCGACGTCTGGCATGCCCGATGCTTGATGAGAGCTGCGGACACGACGGAATTTGGGGGCACGGAGGTGTGGTATGCGGAAGACAGTTTTCATCGGAGCATTGTTCTTCATCGTCATCCTGGCCGTCACAGCACTGGGAGCCACGTCCACGCGAAGAGCCGCGGTCGTCCGTTTCATGAAGCCGACCATCATCGCCGGCGCCGCGGTGATGGGACCGGTCGTGTTCGAGCACGACGATGCAAGAATGGCGCGGGGAGAGGCGTGCACGAAGGTGTACCGCTACGACGCGAAGACCCAGGGAACTGGTGATCTGATCGTCGCGTTCATGTGCAAGCCACAAGATCGCGAGCGCGTGAAGGAGTTCGAAGCCACGCTCGTCAAGGCGCCGGCCGGTCCCGATCGTCTCGTCGAGTATCAGTTCCAGGGAGAGACGGAAGGGCATGGGGTGCCGTACTAGAAAGTGGAAAGTAGAAAGTAAAGTAGAAAGTAGTCAAAGAGCCGGTCGCCTTCGCAGGGCGCCGGCTCGTTGTTTTTTAAGGGGCGATAGCAAGAGGAACAAGTCGAGCGACATCAGGAGACTTGCGGCGAAGAGGAGCCAGGCGCCTGACGCGAGGATGGCTGCCTCGTTGACGAAGAATCCGGCGGCCACGAGCGGCACACCGACGAACCACATGAGAAACGTCGGGGCTGCCGCCACCGGGCGCCTCGGTACCGGCGGCACATCGCCGCTGCCCTGGAGATCCCAGCACGACGCTGCCATCGGAAGCAGCCTCCGCTCGAATCCCACAACCGCCTGTGCCAGGCCTCCAAGCAGTCCAAGCACGCCGTACAGGAGCGCCACGCGCATCGCCGCCTCCGACACGGAGATCGACGCAAGCGTGACACCGCACACGCACGCCAGCAGCAGGCAGGCACCCGCCGCACCGAGATGGTGCACGGCGAAGTCAGTGCGTGTTCGATGACGTGGTGCTTGCCGGGGGCGCGCGACCATCCAGAGGACGTGCGCTCCGAAGCAGAGGAACGCCGCGACGATGAACAGGGCGAACACGAGCGTAAGACTGCCGCGCATCGTCAGCGACAGGAACAAACCGGCAATCCCCACCTCGAGCAGGATGGCGCTCGCATACAGGCTACGCCCCGAAGGCATTGCCGCGGGCAGCACCATCGGAAGCAGCCGATAGCCCAGCCCCATGACCGTCATCAAGACCCATCCCACGGCGGCGATGTGCGCATGCGCGAACACGTTCGAGAGGATGTAGCCGGGAAGAAACGGGTGCGCCTTGTCGAATCCCAGCAGCACGCCCATGGTCACCGCCCCCACGAGATTGGCCGTCGCGAAATACAAATGAAGCTTCACGGCGCCGGCCACCTTTGCCCGGCGCATGGCCAGGCCCACACGCGCGACGACATGCAGAATACCGAGCGCGGCAGTCGCCGCCGACCATGCCATCCCGCCGAATTCGCCTATCCAGAAGTGCGCCACCATGCCGACGAGGCCGATGACGACCAGCCAATACGCGGCGTAGTCGCCACGACGGACGGGAAGCGCCACGCCGCATGCCAGCGGGAGTACGACATACGCCATGCCGAGAATCGACATGGCGATCCAGCCGATCGTGATGAGATGAACGATCGCGACAATGCGCGCGTGGTAGAAGAAGCCGGCGACCGCCAGGGGATTCCAGGCGGTCAGGAGCAACGCGCACGCCAGCGAGGCGTGCGCGGTCCAGAGGTACAGCGCAACGAGCCGGCGCGACCGGATGAGCGGCTCCACTTTTTCAGCGTAACACCGGCCCGTGCTGCTGCGGCAGCATCGTAATCGGCGGCTGGACGACGGGGCCAGGATCGTAGGGTACACAACGGATCGGACGCCACCAGCGATCCTGTTGCGGCGTACGCCCGGGCTCTGGAGCCGCCGCAGATCTTTCGGAATTCACACCGGCCGCACTTCCCCGTCAGCGCATCGGCATCGCGCAGCCGCCGGAAGATCTCGTCGTCACGATAGGTGGCAGCGAGATCGCCCGTCCTGGCATTGCCGCGGGAGACGGGCAGAAAACCGCTGGGATAGATTTCGCCAAGGTGATCGACGAACACGAAGCCGTTTCCGTCGGTCACGCTGCGCGGCGAGCGGAGGAGCGCGCGACGCCGTGGCGCCACGGCAACGAGCTGGCGGCCCAGCTCACGATCGCGCTGCCAGATAACGCGGTGGAAGTGCGGCGCTTCGGTCGTCTTGATGCCGAACGGCGCCGTCAGCGATATGTTGTACAACCAGTTGAGAACCTGCTCGCACTGATCGGGTGAGACCTGATCGATCGATGCACCGCGGCCCGTGCGCACGAGAAAGAACACCGCCCAGAGCGCCACGTGAAAGTTCCTCACCCGCTGGGCCATCGCTTCCAGCGACGGCAGCGTGATGCGGCTGACCGTGGTGTTGATCTGGAGCGGCAGGCCAAGCTCCTCGGCCGTCCGGATGATTCTCATCGTCCAGTCGTAGGAGCCATTCACGCGGCGAAACGCGTCGTGCGTGTCCGCGTCTGGACCGTCGAGGCTGACGGCGATCCGCGACAGGCCAGCCTCTTTCAACTCTACGAGCTTCCTGTGCGTCACCGCCGCCGTGCCGCTCGGCGTCAGCGCGACGATGAGCGACTTGCTGACGGCATAGCGAACGAGCTCGACGAGATCGGGCCGGCGCATCGGATCGCCGCCGGTCAGGACAAAGAGCGGCGGCGGGTCTCCGAACGCGGCAACCTGATCGATGAGCCGGAATCCTTCTTCCGTCGTCAACTCTCGCGGATCGCGCCAGGGAATCGCATTGGCGCGGCAGTGGACGCATGCGAGCGCGCACGCACGGGTCATCTCCCAGATGACGAGGAATGGGGATCGGTCGAAGTCAAACGCGGGCGGTCGCGTCATGGTGGCTCACCCTGGACGACAGCATGCCGCTCCTCCGAACCAGGGCGTTATGACGCCGGTCATACCCGCCTATCGCGTCCGGGCCAGATCCCGGATCTTGAGCCCGAGCGCGGTCACCACGATGAGAATGAGGGCAAGCGAGACGAACAGACCGCGCCGACGATACGCGAGTTCGTCAAGCGACTCGGCACCAGCGCGGTTGACGCCTTCCAGAATCCCCGTTCCCTCGCTGACGACTTTGTCGAGGGCCCCGGGATCGAAAGCATGGACTTCCGTCCTCGCCAGCACGAGCTTTGAACGCGCTTCGTTCAGCGCCAGATCCTGGTCGCCCACTTCCATCCCGGCATTCCTCACACGATCGATGAGGGCCGAGCTGGCATTGATTTCGTTCACGAGACGATCCACGGCCCCGCGCATTCTCGTGGCGCCGACAAACCCGGGATCGTCTTTGTCCTCATGACAGCTCGCACAGATCGACGCCTTCGACGTGCCCAGCATACTGTCACCTGGTTCAGCGACCGCATGGTTGCCATGGCACTCGATGCAGGCCTTCTCGAAAATCTGTCCGTGCACGCTCGAGGCGAACTTCGCCTGAAACACGGCGTGGCAGGTGCCGCAGACCGTCGTCAGCGAGCCCACACCTGGCGGCGCGGCGCCATGATTGCCATGGCAATCGTTGCACGTGGGCGCCGACATGTCGTTCTGCGTCACGAGCGCTCTATGGTGCACGCTGCGCTCGTACTCGGCGCGCTGCGTCGTCGGAATCGCGCTCCCGTCGGTGCGCGTATACCCCTTCATGTGGTCTGGCGAGGAATGGCACGCACCGCACGTGCCGGCCACATTCGTCGCATATGCGGGCGAGCGCGGATCGCGCACCTGTCGAACGCCGTGCGCGCCATGGCACGACACGCAGGTGGCCACGCGCGTGTCGCCGGCAGCCAGCCGCTTGCCATGCACGCTGGTGGCGTACTCGATCGCCTGATCGACACGCTGACTCGGCGAAAACTTGTGCATGAACGTCGCGTCGCTGTGGCAGCGCGCGCAGGTGGCGATCACCTGTTGTCCCGCGGGCTTTCCGCGATATCCGCGTCCGGTGCTGTGGGCCTGGGCCCGGTCTGGTGAGGTCGGATCCCCGCCGTGACAGTCGACGCAGGCAAAGCTGCGCTCCTGATGGACGTCGCCGGAGAACGCTCGAACGGGCGCGGCCAGCCTCGACTCGGGCAGCGACGCATGACACGTCACGCATTGATCGGTACGCGACTGAGCGGCGGCGAGCGCTGGAAGCGCGAGGGCACCGCCGGCAACGGCAGCAGCAAGGACGATGGGCCCGAGAGATCCCTTCATCACGACGCCAGATATCCGATGATCGTGAAAGCGATCAAATAGATCAGTGCAGCCACACCGAGTACGGTGAACGTTCGGCTCGACTCGTCGCGGCTTGAGCGCCAGTCGAGAAACGGCACGGCGACGAGAAGGATGGCCGCCAGGCCGAACGCCAGCACGCCCAGTTGCTCTCCTTCGATACCCAGCACATGACTGGGCAGGATCTTCAAA
This sequence comes from Vicinamibacterales bacterium, assembly GCA_963746535.1. Taxonomy (GTDB): domain Bacteria; phylum Acidobacteriota; class Vicinamibacteria; order Vicinamibacterales; family JAMQPK01; genus JAMQPK01. The sequence goes on from CAVVBP010000002.1 coordinate 100,339, forward strand.
GTGTGGAACGCGGCCAGAAAGTACCACTCGGGGCGGATGCCTGCCGGCACCGCCGCGAACGGATCGGCCTTGCGTCCCAACTCCCACGGATAGAACGCGGCCAACCCCGCCAGCACAGCCAGGGCCACGTACCACACCAGCACATCGCGCAGGACGTAGTCGGGAAAGAACGGCATATGCCTGGCCCGTCCCCCCGCGCGCAGGCGGCCCGCTTCCTTGACAGGCACGCTCATCCCCTGCCGCTGGACGAAGAGCAGGTGCAGCATCACGAGCGCCGTGGTCGCGGCAGGCAGAATCGCCACGTGAAGCGCGTAAAAGCGCGACAACGTCGCACCGGTCACGTCCTCGCCGCCGCGCAGAAAGCGCATCAGGCCCGGTCCAATCACGGGCACCGCACCGGCAATCCCGGTCCCGACCTTGGTCGCGAAAAACGCCAGCTCGTTCCACGGCAGCAGATAACCGCTGAAGCCGAACCCCAGCATCAGGAAGAGCAGCAGCGCCCCGCTTACCCACGTGAGCTCTCGCGGTTTGCGGTACGACTTCAGGAAATACACGCTGAACAGGTGCGCAAATGCCGCGAGGACGAGCAGGTTGGCCGACCAGCTGTGCACGTTTCGCACGAGCCAGCCGAATTCGACCTGCGTCACGATGAACTGCACGCTCTCGTAGGCTTCCGACGCGCTCGGGCGGTAATAGAGCAGCAGGAGAATGCCGCTCGCGACCTGCACCGCGAACAGGAACAGCGTGACGCCGCCAAGGTAGTACCAGATCTTCTGGGCGTGAACCGGGACGCTCTTTTCGGCCGTGAACCGCCGCAGGTCGGCGAGGTCGAGGCGCTGGTCAATCCAGTCGAGAATCGGCATTGACGGCTTTCAGCTTCGCGACACGACAATCTCATCGCCGCGTTGATTGACGACCAGGCGCTCGAGAGGACGTGGCGGCGGACCGGAGACGACGTTCCCCTGCAGGTCGTACATCCCGTTGTGGCACGCGCACCAGATCTGCGACGTGTCCGACTTGAACTGCACGGTACAGTCGAGGTGAGTGCAGACGGCGCTGAACGCCTTCAATTCCCCGTCTTGCGTGCGGACGAGCAACCCGGGTTTGCTGCCGAACTTGAAAATCAATCCCGAGTTCGGCTTCACCTGCCCGGCTTGTCCCGCGACGACGCTCTGGGTAGACGGCTCTCCGCTGACCGGCGGTATCAGGTAGCGCCAGACCGGGTAGACGATCGCGGCCAGCGTGGAGACAAAGCCCGTTCCGAGGACCGTATCGAGAAGACGGCGACGTGTGATGGCCATCCGCTATGGATTGACTACTTGGATTTCAGCGTCTGCAAGTACGCCACGAGCCCATCCAGATCCTCTTTGGAGAGCTTCGCAAATGACTTCATCGCCGGTTTGCGCTCGGCGTTCGCCTTCTTGCCCATGACGTCCGGGGCGACGAGCCACTCGCGTATCTCGGCGCCCGACAGCTTTGTACCCACGTTATCGAGCACGCCCTTCGCATTTCCCTTTCCCGCAATCGAATGGCACATCGAACACTTCTGTTCGCCGAACACCTTCGTGCCTCGCGCGACCTGATCCGCCGTTTGTGCCGACGCTGACGCCGCCGCCGCGACGATGATGAGACCGACAGCCCATCGAAACAGTTGTCCCATTGAACGAATCCTCCCGCACAAATCCTAACGCAGTCTGTGCCCGCCGATAGCATACGCGAAACGGCTGCGTTTCTTCCCTGGCGGAAAAATTCACGGCAGGGCGAATTATTCCGCACTCGGTGAGCGCCGGTCCTTCACATTGCCCTGTGAGTGCGCGCTTGATGGTCGCGCGCTCAGCGGGCACAACGCTTGCTGTCCTGCCGGGCACGGTGACGCTTCCCACGTTTATCCGACGCTGTGCTCGGCGAACATGCTCCGGGAACGTCTAATCTATCGCTGGTGAACCTATGCGATTCAGTTTTGACGCCGCACCGACGCGCATCTACTGGGAGCTCACCCGGGCATGCGATCTCGCCTGCACGCATTGCCGGGCCAGCGCCAACGCCGCGTGCGATCCACGGGAGTTGAGCGCGACCGAGATCGCCCGCGTCGTCGACGAGCTCGCCGCCGAGTGCCGGGCGACGATCATCTTCACCGGTGGGGACCCACTGAAGCGCCGCGACTTCTTTGACATCGTCACGCACACGGTCGAGGCCGGACTGCCCTGTCTCGTGGCACCCAGCGCCACGCCGCTTCTGACGAGCAGTGTTGTCGCGTCGCTCGCATCGCTCCGGATCGGCGCGATGTCGCTGAGCCTCGATGGCTCCACCCCGGCACGGCACGATGCGCTCCGTGGCGTCGTGGGGACGTTCGATCGAACCATTCGGGCCGGGCGCGACATCGTCGAAGCCGGCATTTCGCTGCAGATCAACACACTGGTCACCGCCGACACCATCGCCGATCTCCCCGCAATTCATCGCGTGGTCGAGTATCTCGGCGCCGATCGCTGGAGCCTCTTCTTCCTCATACGCACCGGACGTGGACAGACGCTTCGTCAGATCACGCCGGCGCAGGCCGACGCCGTGATGAACTGGGCCCTGGACATCGGTCGTGCGCGCCCAATCGTCACGACGACGGAGGCGCCGCATTACCGGCGTATCGAGCTCATGCGCCGCGCGGCAAATCGCGGGTGTGCGCATGGCGGTCATGCGACGATGCGAGGGCTCGGGGTCCGGGACGGCAACGGCGTCATGTTCATTTCGCACACAGGCGAGATTCAACCTTCCGGATTCCTTCCGCTGACAGCCGGAAACGTCCGCACGGATGGTGCCCTGCGGACGTATCGGGATTCCCAACTCTTCAGAGACTTGAGACGAACCGACTCGTTCAAGGGCCGCTGCGGCGCCTGTCCATTCCGCGATGTCTGCGGCGGATCGCGAGCGCGAGCCTACGCGACCGAGGGCGACCCGTTTGGATCCGATCCGTTGTGCTCCTACGTGCCGACCGGAAAGACCGCGACGACGGCGCGCGCCTGAATACTCAGCTCGCAGGTAATGCTTCGTCTTTATTTGCCCGGCGCATTGTTCCAGAAGATGAACGTCCCAAACCTGGTGGCCGTCACGATGTCGAGGCGGCCGTCCTTGTTCAGGTCTACCGGCAGGATGTCCGACCCGGTTCCCGAGCGGTTGTGGATCAGCTCGGGAACGAACTCTGCCCCGCCCGGTGCCTTGGCATTGCGAACGGTCTTGTACCAATACAGGACCGGTGCGCCATAGGGATCGGGGTCGAGATACGTATCGCGATGCGACCAGTAGCGCTTGCCGACGATGAAGTCCGGAATGCCATCGCCGTTGACATCGCCAACATTGGATCCATGCGGCTGTGAGAACACCACGCCGCCGGCGTTCTTCGTCCACAGATCGTCCATGATCATGTGACGCTCGAAGGAAATGGTGCCGCGAGCGTCACGTTTCTGCTCGAACCACGCCATGCCCCAGCCGTGCGCGGCGAGCACCGTGACGACATCGGTCAGCTTGTCGCCGTTCACGTCGTAGACGGCCATCACGCTTCCGCCCATCCCGCGTCTGTACCGGGTGAACACTTGCGGATGGTAGTCCCACAGATCCTTCGAACTGCCCGGAGGCGGTTGCTCCCACCAGCCAAACGGGTTGACGATGTCGGGCCGTCCGTCTCCGTTGATGTCGCCAGCGCCCACGCCGTGCGCGGTGACGAGCCCACGTTCGGACACATTGCGGACGACCCACGTCCCGGTCGGATTCGCCGGGTCGGGCCGGGCGTATCGCATCTGGCCCTCTGCGCCATACACCAGCTCGGGCTTGCCGTCCCCGTCGAGATCGCTCAACACGCCGATTTCGGTCTGATACGCGGGTACGACGAGGTGCTTGTCCCAGCGGCGCGCATCGCGTTTCGGGTTGACGTAGAGCCAGCACCCGGTATCGACCGCGAAGCTGCAGTTCAACGCATCGGCCCAGCCATCGCCGGTGAAATCGCTCACGAACTGCATCCAGTCGTCCGTCGTGAACGCGTCGGACGGATTGGTCGTGAGCTGCAGGTAGATCTCGCTGCGCCGCGAGTAGTCGGGTCCGTAAAACACGTGCGGGCCCGAGACCAAGTCCATCACGTTGTCATGATCGATGTCGGCTGCTCCGGCTCCCCATGCGTAGTAGAAGTCCGTCAACTTCTGCATGCGGAAGTTCTTCGACACCTGCTCGGTGACCCGGGTCTGAATGCTCAAGTCCTTGTAGGCGACATCCTTGAACCGCACCTGGCCCGTTCCGCCGGCAAACAACGCGATCGGACCGAAGCGTCCCGCGTCGGGGTCAGCCACCGCTCCCCGCTCGCCGCCATCGTTCAGCCAGGGCCGCAGGATGTTCGCGTCGAGGTAGATCTCGATCGTGTTCCAGTCGCCGGGTTTCAGGCTCGTGTCGGGCGGGCTCAACGGCGGCGTCGCGGTTGGGCCTGTCCCGCGCGCAGGCGGAGGCGTCGCGCCCGGGGCGGCGGGGGCGTTGGCACTCGCTGGCGGTGCAATCCGTATCTGACCGCCCCCGCTCCTCAACGGCGTGCGCTGAAGGATCCGCCCGTTGCTGTCGATCGTGACACCGTAGGACGTGAGCTCTTTCTCGTTGAGCGCCACGTAGACGCCTTTCAGGCCATCCGCGGTTTTCTCCGCCCGAAGAAGCACGCCGGTCTCGCATCCGGCCGCACACAGGAACGATGCGTAGAACCCGACGTCCTGCAGCGAACGATCCAGGACGAGCCAGCCTCCGCCCTGCGGGCCCGGCATCCCCACGAGGGCACCGCCCTCGGCGCGCCACTCGGCAGAGCCGAGTGGGTGCCAGCCTTCGAGCGTCGACGCCGTGAAGCTGGTGTCCGGACGGAACGACGGACCAGCGGAACGGAGGGCGACCGGCACGGCTGCAACCAGCAACGCGACCACGGTGACGCCGGTCATCTGCCTGACTGACATGGAGCACCTCGCACGTGACAATGAACGACCACGACCCATGGCCTAGCTCGCGGCGAGCTCTTCGAGCGTCGGCTTGTCGACGAGCACGAAGCTGTCCTTTTCGGTCCGTACGATCTCGTCTTTACCCCACCGGCTCATGATGCGGATGCAGGTCTCAATCGTGGTGCCGGTCAGGTCGGCCAGTTCCTGCCGTGACAACGGCATGGGAATGATGACGCCTTCCTGTGAGGGGCGACCGATGTTGTCAGAGAGCTTCAAGAAGAGGCGCGCGAATCGTGCCTCGACGCGGCTGCCCGTCATTTCCGTCAGCCGGTTCGTCAGCTCGACGAGCCGTTGCGTCAACCCAAGCAGCAGCCCCCGCACGAGCGACGGGTGCTGCTCGAGCAGTGCGAAGAAGTCTCCTCGAGGTGTGAGAAGACACACGGTGTCTTCGAGCGCGACCGCCGACGCCGGAAACGGACGCCCTTCGTAGGCCGCCACCGCACCGAATGGATCGCCGGTCGCAAAGATCTCGAGAATGACGTCCTTGCCGGCTGGTGTCATCTTCACGATTTTCACCCGGCCGCTCACGACAACCGAAAAGAACTCCGACGAATCCCCCTCGCCGAAGATCCGATCGCCCTTCGCATACGCCTTCAGCCGCGAGACCCGGGCCAGGTGCTGCCGGTCGTTCTCGTTCAGGCGCTTGAACATCGTCGTGCGTCGAACCGCTTCCTCGATGCTTGGAATGGGCATGCGCGAATTGTAGCCGTGAAAAGCACGCGGGCGGGCGTATGACCGATGTCATAGGAGCCTCCACGGCCCTGCCCTAGTCTGGCGGTGGGAGGACCCAACGCATGACCTGGCAGCAACTGGAAACAACGACCCTTGGCGACATCGTGTCCCGTGACTTCCGCGCGGGGGCCATTCTCGATCGCTACGGACTCGACTACTGCTGCGGCGGAGCCCGCACGCTTGCCGAAGGCTGCGAGAAGCGGGGAGTCAGCGTCGAACGTGTGGCGTCCGAGCTCGAGGCCCTCGACCCGGCGTTACGCGAAGCGCCGGAGCAGGATCCCGTCGCACTCATCGACTACATCGTCTCGAAGCACCACGCGTACGTGCGCGACGCGATGCCCGCCATCCAGAACCATCTCTCGAAGGTCGCCGCCGTGCACGGCGCGAGGCATCCGGAACTTCCGTTCGTCGAAGCGAAGTTCTCGAAGGTGGCCGACGAAATGTCACTGCACATGATGAAGGAGGAACGCGTGCTCTTTCCTTACATCCGGGCGCTGGCCGAGGCGACGGCTCACGGCACGCCATCGCCTCCCGACATGTTCGGCACCGTGCAGAATCCGATTCGCATGATGGAGATCGAACACCAGGAAGCCGGCGATGGTATCGCGGCGGTTCGTGAGCTCACCCACGGGTACGAGACACCCGCCGATGCGTGCGCGACCTACGCCATGGCCATGCGCGAGCTCGAAGCGTTCGAGAAGGACCTGCACGCGCACGTCCATCTCGAGAACAGCGTGTTGTTTCCGAGAGCCGTCGAGCTCGAAGAGAAAGCCGAGCTCATGGCGCGCGGCCTGAAATGTGGCCGGGCAATCTGAGGTCGCCGCACCAGCCCGGTCAGGTCGTCTCGCGCTGCCACGAGTGCAACACGCGCAAATAGCTGCCCCGTTCGAATGCCTGCCGGCTGGCACAGCGCGCCAGGCTCATCTTGTCGCGCATCTCGTCGATCGAGGCGTAGCCGTGTTCGGTGCTCCAATGGCGAAATCCATGCAGCAGGTAGCTGAGATAGCGGGGGCCGTGCTGCAGCAGCGCCGAGACGATCTGCACGGCGTCTGCGCCGGCCATCACGGCCTTCACCGCATCGACGGGCCGGTGAATTCCGCCCGTCACGGCAAGTGAGCCGCGCACGGTTGGCGCGAGAATCGCGAGCCATCGAAGGCGAAGCAGCAGATCGGCCGACGCCGACAGCGCCATCGTCGGCGTGGCTTCGAGCTCTTCCGGATCGATGTCTGGCTGATAGAACCGGTTGAACAACACAAGCCCCTGCGCACCCATCGCTTCGAGCCTCGCGGCGAGATGCGGCAGCGCTGAATAGAAGGGCGAGAGCTTGACGGCGATCGGAATCGTGAGCGTCTCTTTCAGCACCGCGACGATATCGAGCAGCCGGGCCTCGACCCGCGTGCTGTCCTCCAGGGGATCGGTGGCGATGTGGTAGAAGTTCAGTTCGATGGCATCAGCTCCCGCCTTTTGAAGGAGACGCGCGTATTCGAGCCATCGTTCCGTGGTCGTGCCGTTAATGGAGGGGATGACGGGGATCGACACTCGAGCTTTGATACGCCGCACCTGCTCGAGATAGGTGTCGGGCGCCAGCGCGAACTGGTCGGCCATCGGGAAATGAGCGGCCAGCTCGAGCTCCGCCTCGCTCTCGATCCGCGAGGCGTGCAGGAGCCCATAGCGGCCGCTCAATACCTGTTCTTCGAAGAGCGAACGCATCACGATGGCCGAGGCTCCGGCATCCTCGAGCTCGAGGACGGTGTCGAGCTCGTCTGCCAGAGGCGAGGCGCCCGGCATGAATGGGTTCTTCAGCCGAAGTCCCAGGTACGTCGTCTCGAGCTTCATGCCGTGCCCTCCGGCTCAGTGCGCTGTCGCTTCGATGTGATGCGTGCGTACGGCCGTCGCGCGGTAGTGCTTCACGACGAGCGAGATCATCAGGACAGCCACGCCGGTGATGTACATCGCCGCCGGAACGAACAGCGCCACCAGAAAGAGCACGTTGAACAGTTGACTGGGCATGCAGCCTCCTTGTGATGTCGCATCGCAACAGCCGTACCAACGGCATGGAGAACAGAAGGCTCTGAAAAACGCGGGCAGGGCGCGGGCCGTCTATAGCACGGCCAGTCCCTGTGCGGACTATTCAGCAGCGATTGGGAAAAATCACCGTCTCACCGGCGGGTGCGGGGGCCGGCGCGACGTCGAGACAACGCGCGGCGCTCAGATCGGGACGGAGAATGGCCGACTTCATGCTGCAGCTCGTCGAGCGACGCACGCAAACGCTTCAGGACTTCTGCGCCCGCTGGTGTGATCCGGTAGACGCGGGCATCGCGTGATTTCTTTGGTTCGACTGAACGCAGCCATCCACGGCGAGCCATGCGGGCGAGCAGCGGATAGAGCGTGCCGGGGCTCAATCGGTATCCGTGGCGCTGCAGTTCCTCGAGCATCCACTGCCCGTACACGCCTTGCTTCCTCGGCGTGATGGAGGATGTGAATCTTCCAGAACGCCAGCAGGAATTCGCGGACGACAGGGATCGCTCATCGCTGTAAACCTACACCAGATCGCTAGGCAGGCGGCTTGCTCTCGCGCGGTCGCACGCTCGGTTCCCGGACGCATCTCGTCGGTGCCGCGTGCCGCGACCTCGTCGCCCGGCCGCAGATCGCCGAACACTTCGACCAGCGGCCCGGAGGTCAGCCCGGTCTTCACGTCGACCCACTCCGTCCGCCCGCCGCGGATGCGGACGACGAACGTGCGGTCGGTCGTGCTCGCGACGCTGCGCGCTCGGCACGAACAGCGACGGCGCCGGCCGACGCACCGGCCAGCGCACCTGACAGAACGTCCCGGGCGCGAGCCGGCCGTCGCCGTTCGTCACGTCGAGCTCGACGGCCATCGTTCGCGTGCTCGACGTCGACCGCCTGCGCGATGCGCGCGACCGTGCCCGAGAAGGTCTGCGCCGGGATACGCCGGCACCGAGAACGGACATCTGCGCGCCGGTCTGTCACGCCGGCGGTGTACGCCTCGGGCACCGGCACGACCAGCCGCAGCCGGTCGTTGTCGACGAGGCGCACCATCGGCGTGCCGGCGCCGGCGCCGCTGCCGGGCCCGACGAGCGCGCCCGGATGGACGTTGCGCTCGGTGACGACGCCGTCGAACGGCGCCGTCGACCCGCAGGTACCCTTCCATCTCGCGTAATCGCATTGAGCGCCTGCCGTGCCGCTTCGACGTTCTGCTGCGCCGCGGCGATCTGGCTCTGGCTCGGCCTCGACGGCCTTCTGCGCGAGCACGACGTCGTTGCCGGCGACGACGCCCGGCGTCGCCGACGCGGCCTTCAGCCTGTCGTACGTGCTCGCGTCGGCGTCGGCCTTCGCGCGCGCGACCGCGAGCTGCGCTTCGGCGCCCTGCAGCTTCGACTGCGCCTCGGCCCGCTGCGCCACGAGCTCCGGCGCCTCGAGCGTCGCCAGCAGCTCGCCGGCGCGGACGCGCGATCCGCGATCGACGCGGATCGGTCTTCACGAATCCGGTCACCCTCGGGATAGATCGCCACCGATCTGGTACGGCGTCAGCTCGCCGGGCAGCGACAGCGTGCACGTCGAGCGGCTGCTCGACGACGCGCACGACGTCGATCGTCGGCGGCCCTGCGGCGCCGCGGCCTGCGCGGCGTCGGCGGCGCGGTCGGTCCCTCCGCACGCGCCGCGGCCAGCGCCAGCGATGCCGACGACGCGACGCACACGCGACGAGACGAGCCGTCTGCATGGTCATGGCTATCCCTGCGGCGCGATACGCGCTCTCCGGATCGTCGGGATCGAGCGACGGCGACGTCGACGGCCGCCGACTGCTGCACGAGCGAGTAGACCGACGGCAGCACGATCAAGCGTGGCGAGCGTGGCGGCCGCGAGGCCGCCGATCACCGCGCGGCCGAGCGGCGCCGTCGCCTCGGCGCCCTTCGCCGAGCGCGAGCGCCATCGGCATCATGCCGGCGATCATCGCGGCGCTCGTCATCAGCACCGGCCGCATGCGCGCCCGCGCCGCGTCAATGGCCGCGTCGCAGCGGCGACCCGCCGCGCCGGCGCGCCTGCTCGGCGAAGGTCACGAGCAGGATCGCGTTCGCGACGGCGACGCCGATCGCCATGATCGCGCCCATGAACGACTGCACGTTCAGCGTCGTCCGCGTCAGCGGCCAGCATCAGCGACCACGCCCGCCAGCACGGCCGGAACGGTCGACACGACGACGAACGCGAGCCGCAGCGACTGGAAGTTGGCCGCCAGCAGCAGGAAGATCACGACGACCGCCACGACGAGGCCGGCCGCGATGTTGCGTGAACGTCTCGCGCATCGCCGCGATCTGGCCGCGCACGCGCACCGTCGCGCCGCGCGGCGGCGCGCCCGCGCGCGCGATCGCCTCGATCGACCCGGCCGGCGACGCGTCCCAGATCCTCGCCGGCGACGTTCGCCGACAGCGTGACCATCCGCTGTCCGTTGACGCGGTCGTATTCGCCGACGATCGTGCCGTTCTCGATGCGCGCCACGTCGCCGAGCAGCGGATGCGAGCGCGCCGTCCGCGCGTCACCGGCACGACGCGCAGATCGTCGAGGCGTCGTCATCCGCGGCTGCGGCACCTCGACCTGCACCTGGAACGCGATGCCGGTGCGCGGATCGGCCCAGTAGTTCGGCGCGACGAACCGGCTCGACGAGGTCGCCGCGGCGAACGACCGGCCGACCTGATCGACGGTGACGCCGAGCTGGCCGGCCATCTGGCGGTTCACGTTGACCTGAATCGCCGGGTAGTCGAGCGCCTGGCCGAACTGCAGATCGCGCAGCGACGGGATCCGCGCGAGCTCGTCCCGCACCTTCGCCGCGAACGCCCGGCTCGCCGCGAAGTCCGGGCCCGTGACGGCGACCTCGACCGGCGTCGGCGCGCCGAAGTTCATGATCCGGCTGACGATGTCGCCGGGCTCGAACGAGAACTGCGCGTCGGGAAACCGCTCGCGGAACCGGCGCGCGCAGCTGTCTCCTCGAAGTCGCGCGAGGTCGAGCGGCGCGTCCGGCCTGAGCGCGACCTGCAGCACGCCTTCGTGCGAGCCGCCGGTCCACAGGAAGATCGTGTTGATCGGATACGACGACGGCTGCACGCCGACGTAGCCGAGCGTGATGTCCACGTTGTCCGGACCGGCCGCGTCGCTGGATCTCGTCGAGCACGTCGCGTCGCCAGCCGCTCGGTCGACTCGAACTTCGTGCCGGCCGGCGCGCGGAACCGCAGCTGGAACTGCTTGACGCCGCTCGGCGGAAAGATCTCGCGGCCGAGCGTCAGCCCGACAGCCGACGACGATCGCCGACGGTGACGAGCGACGTAGGCCGCGACGAGCAGGCCGCGCGCCGGCGCCAGCCGGTGCAGCAGCCGCGCCAGACGGTCGCGCAGCCGCTCGACCCAGTCGCCCGCGTGCGCTGCCGGCCGCGCCGGCGCGATGCCCGCCGAGCAGCCAGACCGACAGCACCGGCACGAGCGAGCTCGACAGCAGGAACGACGCGATCATCGCGAAGCCGACCGCGAGCGACAGCGGCACGAACAGCGATCGCGAGACGCCGGTCATGAAGAACGACGGCACGAACACGGCGACGACCGACAGCATCGCGAGCAGCCGCGGCACGACCACCTCGCCGCTGGCGTCGAGCACGCCGCGGGCGACCGGCGTCGCCGCGCGCCAGGTGCGTGTGGATGTTCTCGATCGCGACCGTCGCTTCGTCGACGAGGATGCCGACGGCGAGCGCCAGGCCGCCGAGCGTCATGATGTTGATCGTCTGGCCGGCGCCCCACAGCGCGACGACCGCCGCGAGCAGCGCGAACGGAATCGTGACGACGACGATCGCGGCGCTGCGCCAGTCGCGCAGGAACAGCAGCACCATCAGGCCGGTCAGCAGCGCGCCGAGCATCGCCTCGCGCAGCACGGCCTGGAGCGCGGCCGACACGTTCCGCGACTGATCGAGCTCGTAGCGACACCGTGATGTCGTCGGGCACGAGCGCCTGGAACCGGCCGAGGTTCGCCTTCACCTCGCTGACGACGGTCAGCGTCGAGGCGTTCGGGCGCTTCGTGACCGGAATGTAGACGGCCCGCCGGCCGTTCACCAGCGCGTACGCCGTCGGAATGTCGGTGCTGTCGCTGACCGAGCCGACGTCGCGGATCGAACACCGGCGGGCCCGGCGCCGGTGCGGATCGGCAGCTCGAGCAGATCGTTGATGTTCGCGACGACGGAGTTCATCGGCGAGATGCGCGTCTCGTCGCCGATGTTGACGCTGCCCGACGGCATGATGACGTTGCCGGTCGTCACCGCGCGGATCACTTCGTCCGGCGACATGCCGTACGACGCGCAGCCGATCGGGATCGACGCGGATGACGATCGTGCGCTGGCTGCCGCCGAACGGCGGCGGCGACGTCAGGCCCGGCAGCGTCGCGAACTGCGGCCGGACGCGGTTGAGCGCCAGATCCTGGATCTCGCCGAGGCTGCGGCGTCTCGCTCGAGAACACGAGATAGCCGACCGGCACCGTGCCGGCGTCGAAGCGCATGATGAACGGACCGACCGTGCCCGGCGGCATGAACGCGCGCGCGCGGTTCACGTAGCCGATCGTCTGCGCCAGCGCCTCCGCCATGTCGGTGCCCGGGATGGAACGTGAGCTTCAGCAGCGCCGTGTTCTGAATCGACTTCGACTCGACGCTCTCGATGCCGTTGATGTAGAGGAAGTGGTACTCGTAGTAGTAGGTGATGATACCCTTCCATCTGCGCCGGGCTCATGCCGCCGTACGGCTGCGCGACGTAGATGACCGGCAGATTCGAGATCGGGAAAGATGTCGGCGCGCATCCGGCTGACGGCGAACACGGCCGTCAGCGCGACGGCGATCGACCGCGACGAGGATCGTGATCGGACGTCGAAGGGCGGCGCGAATCAACCACATGGCTACGGCGCTCCCGACGGTGCGCGAGCGAGCTCGATGAACGGCGTCGAGGTCGCCCTGCGCGACGGCCTGCGGCCAGCAGCGCGCGCCACACGTCGACGCGCGCGAGCTGATCCTGGTACTTCGGCCTGCGCGAGCAGGCTCTGCGCGTCGGCGACTTCGACGATGCTCGCCAGGCCCGCCTCGTAGCGGGCGCGCGCCTGCGCCTCGCTCTGCTGCGCGGCCGCGAGCTGCACGGGCGTGTTCGCCGCGACGGCGCGCGCCGCCTGCGACCATGCGCGGCCGCCGCCTGCTGCTGGCTCGTGATCGTCAGCAGCGCTTCGTCGTAGCAGCGCGGTCTCCGCGCGCGTCGACGCGCGCCGCCGCGGCCTTGCGCGCGCGCAGGCTCGAGAAGTCGAACAGGTTCGGGAAACACGACCTGCACGCCGGCGGCCCAGTTCGCGCGGTCGAGGCCGAGGCCGTCGGCGCCGCCGTCGAGCGTGCCCGTCCGGGTTCGCGCCGCTGCCGCGCGCGAACACGCTCGACTGCAGGTAGAGCGCGCGGCCAGTCGGTCTGCGCCAGCACGTCCTCCTGCGCGCGCGCGACGTCGACGGCCGCCTGACGCGACTGCGCCAGCGGATGCGACGGCGGCCGGCGCCGGCGCGGTCGCTGCCGGGCGCACGCGTCCAGCAGAGCGTCGCCGCGTTCGATCGCGACGTGCGCCGTCGGCGATGCCCGAGCACGCGCGCCAGCGTCGTCTGCGCCAGCGTCAGCGCCTGCCGTGCCTGGATGAGCGCGCGTCTGCGCGGCGGCGCGCTCGGCGTCGGCGCGCGACGCCTCGGCGCCCGGCCGCAGCTGGTTGTCGACGAGCGCGTGCGACGGCGCGGGCGAGGACGTCGCGCCGCTCGACGTCGGCCTGCGGCGGCGGCCACCGCCCGCTCGGCGCGCCGACGACGCCGAGGAACGCGCCGCCGACGGCGCGCTGGACGTCGAGCCGCGTCAGCGCCTCGCCCGCGCGCGCGCGGCACGACGGCCGCTTCCGCGCTCGCGCACGGTCGGCGCTGCGCAGGCCGAAATCGAACGGCTCCCACGAGAACAGCGCGCCGGCCGCGCTGCCCCAGACGCTCTGGCCGGACGCCGACGGCAGCACCGGGCCCGGACATCGCGGGAATCACCGACTGCGGCAGCAGCTGGCCGAAGATGTTGTTGGCGGTGGCGCGATTCGACTGCCAGAGCGCGTCGAGCCGCGGCAGGTAGGCGGCCCGCGCGACGTCCACGCCGCCGTCGAGGCGTTCACCTGCTCGAGCGCGGCTCTGACCGTCGGATAGTGATCGAGGGCGTACTGAAGCGCCTGCTCGAGCGTGAACGTCTGCGCGGTGGCCGGCGCCGCGCCCACCTGCGCGCGCGCGCCCGCAGGAAGCGCCGCAAGGCTCACGAGCACCACCCACACAGTACGTCGGCTCATCGGTCCCAGCATCCTCGTTTTTCGATTATCTTTTCCGATTACGAAAACCGAGCATAGTGCGACGCTTCCGCCGCTGTCAATCGGGCAGGGACACGAGGCCGCCTAGAGCCCGATGGCAGCGATGAAGCCGAGCATGCCGACGAGCCCGATGGTCACACCCCAGGCGGCCTCCGTCGGCGAGGAGTGCGCGAAGCTTTCCGGCAGCAGTTCCTGAATCACGAGGAAGATCATCGCGCCGCCGGCAAAGCCCAGGCTGGCCGGAAGCAGGGGTTGAAAGACCGAGACGAGCAGAAACGCCGGCACGGCGACGATCGGCTGCGGCATGCTGGTGAGAATCGAGTACCACACGCATGTGGCGACCGATGCCCCGTTCGCGCGCAACGGCAGCGAGACGGCGGTGCCTTCGGGAATGTTGTGCACGCCGATCGCCACGGCCAGCAACCAGCCGAACCTGATCTCGCCCGTTGCGTAGCCGACCCCGATGGCGGCGCCCTCCGGAATACTGTGCACGAAGAGTGTGAGCAGCAGCAGGATGGCCTGTTTGGAGTTCCGCGAGCTCCACCCTTCAAATGTCCAACCACGCCGTTCGATCGCGCGTGAGGTCAACGAGAAGAACAGCGCGCCCGAGAGCATCCCGACGACGACTTCGGCGGCATCGCCGCGGCCCAGGGCTTCGTCCGCCAACGCGAACACCGAGGCGGACAGCATCATGCCGCTCGCCGTGGCGGCCGCGATGCCGCGCCATCGCGGCTCGGAGTTCCTGAGAAACAGGACCGGGAGCGCACCCAGTCCCGTCGCAAAAGCGGTCAGGAGCGCGACCCAGAAAACTTGAGAGGTTGTAACCAATGCTGGCCACTTTACTCGATTCGGAAGAGGCACACCCAGGGTCCCGCCTGTGGAGCCATCGGTTGACTTTCCGTCAATCCGTTTCGATACTCCTCCCAGTGTTCGGGCGAGAATTCCGATTTGCGATTCGCTCGCTCCGCCGGGAGCCCGGGTTTTTCTCGGTTGCCGTCCTGACGCTGGCGCTGGGGATCGGTGCCAACACCGTCGTCTTCAGTCTCCTGAATGCGGCGGTGCTGCACCCGCTCCCCTACCCCCACCCCGACCGGTTGATGATGCTCCGCGATCGCCAGAGCTTCACGTCCGACACCAACGCATCTTTCCCGGAGTTCGTGGATTGGCGAGCAAGATCCACCGGCATTGCCGACATCGCCGCGGTGTTCAACACGACGCAGACCGTCAGCATGACCGAACCACGGACGGTCATGGCTCAGCGCGTCTCGGCGAACCTGTTTCAGACGCTCGGCGTCTCGCCGCTGATGGGCCGACCCTTTCGACAGGCCGAGGAGCCCCGGACCGCCGTCCGCGTGGTGGCCATCGGCGAGACCTTCTGGGAGCGCGAATTCGGATCCGATCCCAACGTGCTCGGGCGCGAGCTGCTGCTGAACGACGAGCCGCATACGATCGTTGCCGTAATGCCGCGCGAGTTTGGCGGCGTGCTCCCTCGCGATCGCTCAACGTTACAGCCCAGGGAACTCTGGCTGCCGCTGCGGCTCGATGAGTCCACCGCTCCGAGAGGCGTCCACGTTCTGACGGTCATCGCGCGCCTGCACGCCGGCGTCACCCCGGACATGGCGCGCGAACGATTCGAGGCCTTGTCAGTGGGCCTGACACGCGAGGGTCATACCACGCATGGCCTCGCCGCCCACTCGCTCGTCGAGTATGTCGGACGGCGTGTGCGCCCCATGCTGCTGGCGCTCGCCGGCGCGGTTGCCATAGTGCTGCTGATGACCTGCGCCAATCTCGCCAATCTGCTGCTTGCGCACGTAACGGCACGCCGCCGCGACATCGCCATTCGCGCCGCCATCGGCGCCGGGCGCCAGGGGATCCTCTCGCGGTTTGCGGCCGAAGCCTGCGTGCTGACGGGTTTCGGCGCGATCGCAGGACTCATCCTGGCCGTGGCCACCTTACGCGTAATGTCCGGCACCGACGTCACCACCGCAATCAACTTCTCTCTCGTGCGTGTCGACCTTGTCGTGCTGGCGTTTACCGCGACAGCGTCCCTGCTCGCCGGCGTGCTGTTCGTCATGGCGCCGGCGATCCAGGCTCTGCGTATCGGCGTGCTGCCGCTGCTCCAGGAAACGGGGCGGAGCCACACCGGCGCGACGGGGATTCGGGGCATCCTGGTTGCCGTCGAAACAGGACTGGCGGTTCTGCTCCTCGTTGCCGCGGGGTTGTTGACTCAATCGTTCGCCCATGTTCTAGGTGCCCCCAGAGGCTTCGATCCGAGCCAAGTTCTGTCTTTCCACGTGTCAGCGTCCAGCGCGACTGCACTGGCCAACCGCCACGGCCAGTTCTTCACCACGTTGCTCGAACGACTTTCGACCCGCCCGGAAATAAGCTCGGTGGGAGTGATTAACGAACTGCCGCTCGGCGGCGGCGGGGTGAGCGGCGAAACTCCCATCGACGGACGGATCTCTCCTGACGGCCAGGTGCCTGTCGCCGACAAGCGCATCGTCAGCCCGGGCTACTTCTCGACGATGGGTATTCGACTGGTTCGCGGGCGAACGTTCTCAGAGGGTGACCGTGCGGGCGCTACGCCTGTGGCTATCGTGTCCGAGTTGTACGCGCAGCGCTACTTCCCCGGTGAGGACCCCATCGGCCGTCGCGTCTCGTTTGACTGGGAGATGGAAGGATCGCAACAGATTGTCGGGATCGTGAGCGATGTTCGACATGAGGGCCTCGACATCGCACCCGAGCCGACCATCTACGTCACCTATCTGCAGCGTCCCTCAACCGCCTTTTCCGTCGTCCTCAAGAGCGCGGCCCCTGCGCGAGACGTTACCGGTGCGATTCGCGACGCGGTTCGGGCAACTGATGCGAGCCGGCCGGTCGATGCAATTCGAACGCTGGATGACGTGCTCGAAGGGGCGGCCGCTCCACGGCGCCTTGTGCTCCAGGTGATTATCGCGTTCGCCCTGCTGGCCGTGATCCTCGCAGCCGTCGGCGTTTACGGCGTTGCCAGTGGCAGCGCGCAGGGACAAATGCGCGAGATTGGGTTGCGGGTCGCGCTTGGTGCGCAGTCCATCGATATCATCACTCTGGTCTTGCGGCGAAATGTCGTGCTGACGTGTGTCGGCCTCGCCGCGGGCCTGGCCGGCAGCCTCGCAACGCGGCGCGTGATCGAGGCCTACTTGTTCTCAATCGCCGCGACGGACGTGCGGACACTGCTCACCGCCGCGCTCCTGCTTGGAGGCATCTCGCTCGTCGCGGCGTATCTGCCCATCCGGCGCGCCTTGCGGATGGGCCCGATGCGTGCGCTCCAAAGCGAGTCGCACTGATTCGCGAAAGCGGTCAACTACCTACGCACTTTACCTGATTCAGCGCGGCGACACCCACTGTCATCCGCGGGCAACGGCTGAAGCTTTGACGGTCATTTTGGCGCCAGAATTCAATTGGCCGGAAGATTGCAACCCGTGCGACCCTGATGATGCTTCGCTTTTTCGCTTTCCTTGTTATGGTCGCATCGCTCGCGGTGGGATGTTCGCAGCCCGCGTCGACGCCGACCTCACCTGAATCCACGAGTAACTCGTCGACTCTTACCGGCGACAATCTCGCCGGCGCCTGGAACCTGCTGTCCATCGAACCGGCTGGTCAGGCCCGCCAGAGCGTACCGGCGGACGCGAGCTACACGCTCACCTTCACGGACGGCCGTTTGTCGACGCGTGCCGATTGCAACACGTGCGTCGGCGCGTACACAGTGTCGGGCCAGACGCTGACGGCCGGACCGGCGCTGGCGTGCACCCGCGCAGCGTGCCCGACGCTGGCGTTCGAGAACGCCTATACGCAGCTGCTGAGCGGCGAAAGCACGGTGACGGCATCGGGGAAGACGCTCCTGCTGTCATCGGCACGCGGCACGCTGCGTTTCGCGCGCTAGGCCGTCCCATCGCGCCTCTAGTTGACGTTCTACCAAAGCAAGCGGATACTCTGGTGGTATGTCTACCAGAAAGGACGATGAGCGCATCGCGCTCCTGCAAGGCACGCTCGACCTGCTGATCCTCCGCACGCTGCTGTTCGGCCCTCAGCACGGCCATGGCATCACCGTCAGCATTCAACGGCAGTCCGATGATGCCCTTCTGGTGGATCACGGATCGCTCTACCCTGCCCTCCAGCGGCTCGAAGACAAAGGATGGATCGCCGCCGAGTGGGGCACCTCCGACAACAATCGACGGGCGCGCTTCTACAGGCTGACGAAAGCCGGCAGAAAGCAGTTAACGGCCGAGACTCGGCAGTGGAAACGGCTGACGTCGGCCATCGGTCGCATCCTCGGGACCGGGGAGGCATAGCCATGTGGACGTGGCGCAGGCGTTCGGATCGCGACTTCGCGGACGAGATTCACGAACACATCCACCGGGAGGCGACGAGCCTGGTGGAAGAAGAGGGTGTGAGGGCGCCTTGGAATATTCGGTCCAGATATCAGACTATAATGTAGTACCATAAAGCGTATGAAACGGATCTCTATTCAGGACCTGAAGGCGAGATTGTCGGCTGCTGTCGCAGAAGCCGAGGCCGGGAGCACGATTGTCATCACGCGGCACAACGAACCTGTGGCCCAGTTGAGCCCCGCGCTCTCCCGGCACCTGCATAGAGGCGAACACGCGGGCAAGGGCCGCATCACACCAGCGCTGAAGCGTGGCACGAAGGGTCGATACCTGACGGTCCTCCTGGAAGACAGGGGCAACCGCTGATCGCCGATTCTGAGCGGGCACCGCGACGCCGGCGGCTGTACCTCGATACGTCGGCGTATCTGTGCATCCTGCTCGCGGAAGACGGGGCCGGGCGCCTGTCTGAAGAAACGGCCGATGCCGAGTTGCTGTCGAGCGTGCTGCTGGTCCTCGAGGCCAGGCGCAATCTGATCCGGCTGGCGAGGGAAGGAACGTTGAAACCCGACCACTGCAGGATGTGCCTGGACCGCGTCGAGGAAGACACGAAGCTCTTCGTGCTGCGCGATCTCACGCTGGATCTCTGCACGTCCATGATCCTGCCGGCCATCGCGACGCCGCGGTCGCTCGACCTCGGTCACCTTCGAACGGCCCTCTGGTTCCATGCCGCCGAGGGCTTGACGCGCTTCCTGACGATGGATGCGGCGCAGGAAGCGGCGGCGAAGGAGCTCGGGCTGCCAGTGGCGTGATCGTCTTCCTGCCGCCAGACGACCGGCGCCTGCTCATCCGAGTTCGTCTGACGTCTTAATTGCGCGGAGCTATTCGTACCGCAGCGCCATCAACGGATCGACGCGGGCGGCGCGGCGAGCCGGGATCGCGCAGCCCAACGCAACCGATACAATCAGCGCCGCTGAGGCACCGAGAAGCGCGAGGGGATCGCCGGGTGACACCTGCACGAGCTCGGCACGCAGGAGGCGATTGACGGCCATGGGCGAGTCCGCTCATGGATGGATCCCTGTCAACCTGCAGGCCTCAAGCACGACTTGACGAAGCGATGGGCACAGGCGTAAATAATCTTTGATGCACGACAAGCCGACGGCGCCGTCAGCGATGCGCTTCGCGTTGACGAACACGGCGGTAATGATCGTCTCATCGATCGTTGTTGGGAGGAAACTGGGGCCAGCCGTTGGGGCGGCGGCGATGTGTGTTTACCTGGGCTTCGCGGTTCTGCTGGTCTGCGCCGCGCTCTGCGCGCCCATCGTGCGACGGTTTCGGCGCGAGCCCGGAACACCTCGATAGTCGCGGCTCCAAAAAGAAAAGGGCTACCGAAGTAGCCCTCGCGAAAACATGGTCGGGATGACAGGATTCGAACCTGCGACCCCTTGACCCCCAGTCAAGTGCGCTACCAGGCTGCGCCACATCCCGACGCTGTGAATTCTACCCTGTGTCTCCCCACGGCGGAAGGCGGACCTCGTGAAAGTCCGGCTAAAGCCCGACACTACGTACTACACGGAAGTGGAAACTGGCGCTAGAACGCGACGCGAACGCCCACCTGCAGTTGCCGGGCGGATGTGACCGTCGTCCGGATGCGGCCGAACGATGGAAGCGGTGCCTCTCCATCGGCACTGCCGGCGAACGCCACGAGCGCCGGAGGGCCGAAATTCACGCGGTTGAAGACGTTGAAGATCTCCAGCCGCAGTTCCAGCCGGCCGTCGCGGCCGCGCGCCGGGCGCGATACTTTCACGAACGCAAGATCGAGGGTCCGCAGGTCGGGACCGATGAACGCGCCGCGCCCAGTATTGCCGAATGTTCCCGCCTCCTGCAGCACGAAGGCGGCCGGATCGAACCACTGATCCGGACGTCCGAGCACCGCGCTCTGTGGACCGTAGCCGGGGGCAAAACTTGGACGATCCTGCCCGACGCCGGGCGACAGCGACGGCAACCACAGCGAGCGCGATCGGTTCGACTGCACGAAGACCGTCAGGGGGCTGCCGCTCCTGAGGTTCCCGATTCCCGAGATCTGCCATCCCCCCAGCACCGCGCGCTCGAATCGGGCGGCGCTCTCGCGAGACGGCGGCTCCCACGTGAAATTGACCACCCAGTTATGCGTCGCGTGGAAATCGGATAATCCTCTGTTGTAGCCCGGCACGAACTCGGGAAACGCGCTCGTCGTGCCCGTTGTCGAGTCCGAGAAGAACGTCGAGGCCTGCGTCGTATCCTCGGCGCGCGACAACGTGTACGACGACTGGAGGCTGAATCCTCGCGTCCACCGCCTGCGCGCCTCCACGATGAGCGCCTTGTACCACGAATCTCCGTCACTGCTCTTCAGTTCAATCGTCGTGAACGCGGGATTGGCTCGAGGAGTGCCCGCTGGCACAAACGGGGTTCCGTCCGCGCGCATCTGTGGAATCGCCACATTGACGTCGTTGCTTCTGAAGAGATGCCTGCCACGGGATCCCGCATAACCAACCGTCAGCACCGTTTGCCATCCGACATCGCGCTGGACACTCGCATTCCACATGTGCAGCCTCGGCGATTCCAGTTCGTATTGAATCGGCCGGATGGAGTTGACGAAGGGCTGATCGAACGCGGGGGTGGGAAACGCCGGATTGCTGAACACGGGCCTCGGCGTGAACGGCGGGTTCGTCACGGTCACGATCAGGTTCTGCTGGTTGTTGGTATTGAAGTACAGACCATAACCACCGCGCAGCGACGTTCTGCCATCGCCGGTCACATCCCATGCGATCCCCATTCGTGGAGACAGATTCTTCAGCGTAGGATTCTGATAGAGCGTTCCGACGGTCGGCTGTGCATCGTCCGGCGCGAGGAGCGTGACATCGCGGCCGTACTTCTCGCTCGGAACCGTCGTGAATTCGTAGCGAATACCACCGTTTACCGTTACGTGCCTCGCCGCCTGGTAGGTGTCCTGCGCATAGCCCCCGACGAGCGTGAACCGCCAGTACCGATCCATCTCGGCGGCCGGGGTCAACCCCACGAACGACGCGGGCCTGTTCCTGAGAAAGCTCTCCAGATTCGCAAACCTGTAAATGCCGAGGCTGAAGGTCGGGTTGAACATGTCGTCCTGATAGCGCTCGATGAGCGCACCGGTCTTGAACATGTGGGCGCCGCGCGAGTGCGTCGCGTCCCACTGCGCACTGAACACGTTCTGGGCCAGCTGCACGTCCGCGGAGGTCTGCGGTCCGAAGCTCGGGATGCCGCCGATCACGATGCTGCCCATGAACGCGCGGCCGGGCACGAAAGCCGGAAGCGGCGGCTCCAGGTTCGCTTCGACCCGCTGCCCGATTCGCGTCCGGCTGAAACCGAACCGCAACGTATCCAACGTCCGATCAGACAGCACCCGACGATGCTCGTGCGTGAAGAACTGGTTTCGCGACATGAACGCTCTCGGAAACTGCGGGAAGTCGGTTGGCAGGAACTGATCCGCGTCGTCGAAGGTGTATCGCGAGAACAACTGATGGCTGGCGCTCACGTGATGGTCGATTCGACCCTGCACGAAATGCTCCGTGATGGTCTGTCGAAACGGAAAGGTGTATTCCGCCAGTCCGCCTCCTATCTGTGGACCGTTGGCGCGGGGAAACGCGTCGAGGTACGGGCGCACCGCTGCCTGAACGCCGACGATGCCCGTCGGGAGAACCCCGTTGCGTGCGCCGTCGTCAGGAACAATGGTGGAAATGGTGCGGCCCATGTCCTCTACCAGCGCCTCATAGCCGACGAAGAAGAATGTGCGGTTTCGCCGCAGCGCCCCGCCGAGGACCCCGCCAAACTGGTTGCGCGTGAAATCGGGTTGCTGGCCCGCATCGAAATAGTTGCGCGCGTCGAGCGCGTCGTTTCGATGGAACTCGAAAGCGCTGCCGCTGAGCTCGTTGGCGCCCGACTTGGTGAGCACGCTGATCTGACCGCCGAAGTTCCGCCCGAACTCCGCCTGATACGCGTTCGACTCAATTCGGAACTCGCGAATCGTTTCCATGCCGAGGGTGGTGCCCGCGGCGCTGCCTGCGGGCCCGTTCGTGAAATCGTTCTGCAGCGTGCCGTCGAGGAGGTACACGTTCGAGCGCGGATCCTGACCGTTGACGCTCATCCCCAACCCGTGCGCAACCACCGAGCCTCCGTCGCGGTGAGGGAATGGCGTGATGCCCGGCTGCAGCAGCGCAAGGTCGGTGAAATTGCGGCCGTTCAGCGGAAGCTGCTCGATGCTCTCGCTGGCAACCAGGTAGCTCAGCTCCGAGCTCCGTGTGTTGACCGTCGATCGTTCCCTGACGACACGAACGTCCTCTGTGATCGCCCCCACTTCCAGCGTCGCGGTGATCACCACCGTTTCGTGAACCGTCAACACGATCCCGGTCATCGTGAGCGGCTTGAATCCCGGACGCTCGGCCCGCAGCTCGTAGGCACCGACCGGCAGAATGGAAAAGATGAAACTGCCCTCG
Organism: Vicinamibacterales bacterium; assembly: GCA_963746535.1. Lineage (GTDB taxonomy): Bacteria > Acidobacteriota > Vicinamibacteria > Vicinamibacterales > JAMQPK01 > JAMQPK01. The sequence continues at coordinate 123,354 of CAVVBP010000002.1, forward strand.
TCGGTGGTGACCGCCGTGCGGGTCAACCCGGTCTCGACATGCCGTACGACGACCGAAACGCCCGGCAGCACGCCTTCGGTCGAATCGGTGAGGACACCCATGATCGTGCCCGTCGTCTGGGCCGATGCCGCCCTCGCCAGGAGCGCAACCAGCATTACCGCGGTCAGCGCGCGCATAGGACTCGCGAACCCAACAGCAATCGTCGTGCTAGGCTTGAGTGATGACGCGTCGCGAGCTGTTGACGCTTGCCGGATGCTGCGTCCAGGCGGCCCGGACTGTCGGCGCGCAGCACATCGGAATGGATTCGCCGGCGGCAGCTCAAGCCCCGCCTGTCGGACCGGCCGACATCAGCCTGCGGATCGCCGAGACAACCGTCGAACTGGGTCCCCGTCGCGTCGTGAAGACGCTGGCGTATAACGGCCAGGTGCCCGGCCCGCTGCTGCGAGTGAGGCAGGGCCGTCCGCTCACGGTCGACGTGTGGAACGACACCAAGGACGAAGAATTGGTGCACTGGCATGGGCTGCACATTCCGTCCGACGTCGACGGCGCGCGAGAAGAGGGCACGCCACCAGTGCCGCCGAGAGGAGGACACCGGCGGTACGTGTTCACGCCGGAACCGTCGGGCACCCGGTGGTACCACAGTCATGGCATGACGGGGCGCGACCTCAAACGTACGACCTATACGGGTCAGTTCGGTCTGATGGTGGTCGAGTCGGGGGACGAACCGGGAGCGTACGATCTCGAGGTGCCGATTCTCCTGCACGAGTGGGAGCCACGTCTCACCCGCGAAGGCCCCCTGGACGTGGAGTATCGCTTCCAGTCGATCAACGGCCGCATGCTGGGTGCCGGCGAGCCCGTTCGCGTGCGCCAGGGTCAGCGCGTGCTGTTCCGCATTCTCAACGCCAGTGCGACCCTCATCCATCGTCTCGCGTTGCCCGGACATCTGTTTCACGTCGTGGCGCTCGACGGTTATCCCGTCCCAGGCGCTCGATCGGTGCCAATCCTCGCCATTGCTCCCGGTGAACGCATCGACGCCGTCGTCGAAATGAGCGAGCCTGGCATCTGGATCTTCGGAGAGCTGGAATCGGCGCAACGCGCGGCGGGCATGGGTATCGTCGTCGAGTACGCGGGACGGACCGGTGCGCCGCAGTGGAACCCCGTCGCGTCGATTCCCTGGGATTACACCGTGTTCGGCAGCGCCGATGACTCGCCGCGCGAAGTGGCCGACCGCCTGTCGCTCGTCTTTCGATCGACACCCGACGCGCATCGCTGGACCATCAATGACAAATCGCATCCGCGGACCGATGACATCCGCGTCGAAACGAACCGCCGCTATCGGTGGGTACTCGACAACCAGAGCGCCCACCACCATCCGATTCACCTGCATCGGCATGCGTTCGACGTCGTTCGTTATGCCGGCGTGCCGTGTTCGGGCATTCGAAAGGACGTGATCGTCGTTCCCGCGTGGCAGCAGGTCGAGGTCGATGTTTCGGCCACGTATCCTGGACCGTCGCTGTTCCACTGCCATCAGCAGCTGCACATGGAGCTGGGCTTCATGGCCCTGGTGCGCTACACGAGCTAGCGATCGGACTCGCCGGAGGCTTTGGCGAGCCCGATCGATCCAGCCTACTTCTGCTGCAACGACTCGATGTACTTGGTAAGGTTCTCCACCCTGATCTGCACGTCGGCTCGATCGGCCGAGCTTCCACGGAGCACTTGTCCCCACACAGGCATGTCCCTATTGCCATGCGCGGCGATTTCGTCCAGTCCCTCGATATAACGCCGTACTTTGGTGCCCGGGAACTTGCCGCCATTCCGCGCGCTGATGCGGGTGAGGTCTGCAGGCACTGTCTTCAGCGCGGCGGCGGCCGGTCCGTCACCCCTGGCTTGCTTGCCGTGGCAGGCTGCGCAGTACTCTTGAAACATCCCTGGACCATCGATCGAGCTGATCGGCTTTGGCGGTTGCATCACGATCTTCGGCTTCTCCTGGGCCGCAAGTGCCGCCGCAAGCGCCAGCATGAAGATCGCCCCCACGACGATGATTCGCTTCGTCATTTGCACACTCCTCTCTTCTTCCCCGAGTCTCTCTGAGCACGGCCGTGCAAGGCATGTTCCGGATCAGTGCCCGGACGCGCGTCCCTGGTTCGCCACGGCGTAAGCCGTCAAATCTCACGTTGAAAATCGGAAAGCGCCCAGGGTGAAATTCCCCGCTGCCGTGAAGAAATTCGCACGCCGCACCGGGCCGTACCCCGTTCTTCCCGCCGGTAAGGCCGATAACCCCGTGAACATCGGTTGCAAAACCGCGGGCACACACCTTGCTCTGTCGCCGGAAGCCGGAGGATTCATGAGTCTTCAGACGTTCGTTCAGCGGCACTACTCCCCGACCGCGGGCGAGTCTCCACTCGGCCATGCGGTAGCGGTCGTCGCGGGATTCGCGTTGATGGCCGTCGGCACGTTCCTCGTGGCATCGATCGTATGGATTCCTGCGGGGGTGGTCATCGGGCTGGTCGGGCTGCTCGCCCTTATTGGGGGCGTCTGGGCACACATCAGCAAGCCGGTGAACTTGAGCGAGCTCGCGGATTCGGCGGTCAAACTGACCGGCGCGGCCATCGCCATGGCGTTCGGTCTGGCGGTAGCGGCCATGATTGTGGGTTTTGCGTTGACCGTGCTGGTCAGCTTCATCCGCTGGATCGCCGGCTAGCTGCAATCGTGTTGGTGGCATGTTTCGGCCTGTGGCTTCTCGATACGTGTAACGCACTCGGAAAGGTGACGTGACCATGAGCGGACGCCTGAGAAAGGCTGGACCCACGGCGTGGCTGTGTGCCGGATTCATCATGTGGGCGGCGGCGACAGGGAGCGCGCTCGTCCACGGCCCGGAACAACCAGGCGGTCCGCCGACGCCGCTGGAGCGGCAGCCGGCGAGCGCGCAGGCCGCCGCGCAGGCTCCTGCTGCGGGAAGTCAGGCCTACGTCGGCGAAGCGAAATGCCTCGAGTGTCACGACGAACAGCGGAAGGGCTATGAAGGCAGCCCTCACCACCGTGTCGCCGACCCGCGATCGCCGGCGGCCAAACAGGGGTGCGAGAGCTGTCACGGCCCGGGAGGCGCGCACGTTGACGATCCGGCCGCCAATCCTGTCAAGAATTTCAACCGCATGCCTCCTGAGGAGGTCAGCGCGACGTGCACGACCTGCCACAATCGCGGCGAACATGCATTGTGGGACGGCAGCCAGCACGACGCGCGCCGGTTGACGTGCACCACCTGTCACAGCGTCCACAACTACAAGTCAGAAACCAAACAGCTGAAGGCGAAGAACCAGTTCGCCACCTGCGCCCCCTGTCACCGCGACAAGATCAGCAAGCTCGACCGCTCGGGTCACATGCCGCTCAGGGAAGGCAAGATGGAGTGCACGACCTGCCACAACGTGCATGGCACAACAAACGTACGCCTGCTGAGAAAGGGTGATTCGATTGCGGAGACGTGCACGTCCTGTCACGCCGACAAGCGTGGTCCGTACCTGTGGGAGCACCCGCCGTCCCGCGATGGCTGCGTGACGTGCCACGACCCGCATGGGTCGTCCAACGAGCGCATGCTGGTGGCCAAGCCGCCGATTCTCTGCCAGCGGTGTCATGTCCACACGCGACACCCCAGCACCATCTACGATGCGGCACTGGTGGGCGCCGGTTCGACCCCGAGCGCTCGCGTCTTCGCACGATCCTGCGTGTCGTGCCACTCGGCTATCCATGGGTCGAACCACCCAAGCGGTCAACGGTTCGTTCGATGAGCGAGGAGGGCCCCGTGCGGATTTTGCGGCTTCTGACAGCGGCAGTACTCTCGCTCATTCCCGTCGCGACGAGTGCGCAGGCCCCGACGCCGGGATCGGCGATCGGCAATATCGATTTCGGCGTCCGTGGAACGACGACCAAGGGGGACGCGGCGCGCTACGAGCGTTACCGCGACATGGGAGACGGGGCGTTCCTGCAACACATTCAGGTCAACCGGAACGTCAACAACTGGGTCCTCGATTTCTCTGGCGACAACGTCGGCCGTACCGATCAGCGTTTTACGGGAGACTTCGTCAGGCCTGGCAAGTTCAAGGGCTGGGCGATGTGGGACCAGATCCCGATGCTCATCAGCCGCACCACCCGGACGCTGTTTGTCGAGGACCTCACGGAACCTCAGCCGGTGCTGACGATCCCGAACGCCATCCAGGCACAGGCCCAGCTCGATCCCGCCTCGATGGAGCGGTTGTTCGACCAGAACTCGATTCAGTTCGAGACCAGCTCGCGCCGTCATATCGGACGGGGGGGGCTCGAGTATCTCGCGACTCCGGAGTTCACGGTCCGAACGCAGGTGCAGTACTCCGATCGTCAGGGAAACCTGCCGTACGGCGGCAGCTTTGGCCACAGCAGTCTCGTCGAATTTCCGGCGCCCATCGACCACCGGCTGGCGGACTTCGACGCCGGCGCTGAATTCTCGCGCGATCGGCTCCTGCTGCGGGCCGGCTACTCCGGATCGTTCTTCCAGAACAACGCGACGACCCCGGAATTCGACAACCCGTTCAGAGTCGTGGACATCGCCACGGCGCCCTCGAGGGGCCGTTCGTCGCTCGCGCCCAATAACACCTTCTTTTCGGTCAACGGAATGGCGTCGGTGAGACTCCCGCAACGCTCGCGGGCGACCGCCTACGTCTCGGTCGGGTCGCTAACGGATGCAGGGGATCCGCTGATGCCCCAGACCATCAACACCGCCGTCACGGCAGCCCCGGTCGAACGAAACGTGGTGAATGGTGAGGCGCGCACGCTGGGCCTGAACCTCAGTTATGTGTCACGGCCCACGCGAAACACGGATATCAACGTGCAGTTCCGGACGTACGACTACGACAATCGCACGCCCCACTTCGACATGACCGAGCGGATCTCGTACGACAACGCGCCGTCGGCCGTCTCGCCTCCCGTGTCTACAGAGCCGTTCGGCGTGCTGCGCCATACCTTCGATGCCGACTTCAAATTTCTACCCAGAGGCGGCACAACGACTGGCGTCGGCTACTCACGGATCCGGGAAGAACGCAGCTTTCGCATCTTCGAGTCCACGACCGACAACACCTTCCGGGTGATTTTTGATTCGGTCGGCAACCGCTGGGTGACCCTCCGCACGAAGTACGAGCATTCGCAAAGACGTGGAGAAGGGATCGAGCACGGCGAGGCCGAACTGGCGGCCATCGGCGAACAACCGGGGATGCGCCATATGGACGTCGCGCCGCGCGACCGCGACCGCATTACGCTGGTCGCTTCCGTTACGCCCTCCGCAACGGTGTCGGTGAACGGTTCGATTGCGGCCGGCAAGGACGACTATCGGCTGGAACTACCCGCCACCAACACGCCGACGGAGAGCCTCTTCGGACTGCGCGACAATTCGCATCGGGTGTACTCAATCGGGTTCGACGGTGTGCCCAATGATCTCGTCACGCTCGGGGCCTCGTATTCCTACGAGCGCTACAACGCCCTGTCACGCTCGCGGCAGGCGAACCCCGGCGTGGAATTCATCGATCCGAGGAGAAACTGGTCGACCGACGGCACCGACCGCGTGCATTCGGCGATCGTCACGACGGGGTTGAACGAGATCGCAGAACGGCTCACGGTCAATTTCGCCTTCGATTACAACCACTCCCGCGCCCTGTATGAGTACGCAACCGGTACGGTTGTCGACCGCACGTTGCCCGAGGAAGTGGTCATCCCCTCGACGTTGCCTCCTCCCACACAATTGCCGCTGGTCAAGAGCGACCTGGCCCGTGGGACGGTTGATTTCATCTACACGTTGACATCACGTGTCGGCGTTGGCTTCTCGTATTGGTACGAACGGTACTGGGTCGAAGACTTCACGCTCGACGCGGAGGCGAATCCGGAGCTCGCCCGGGGTCAGACGCTGATCATGGGCTACCTGTATACGCCGTACACGGCCAACACGTTCTGGGGCCGTTTGATCTACCGCTGGTAACAGGCCTGTTCAGGGACGCTCTTCGAGGCCCGGCGCCCATCGTCCAGGAACGGCAACGTGGAACTGATCCTTGAGGCGAATGTCCGCTGATGAGCCACCGACCATCACCTCGAACGCCCCGGGCTCGACGATCCACGCCTTCGTCGTCTCATCCCAGAACGCCAGGCGCCCGGGCGAGACCGAAAAGCTGACCGTCTTCGTTTCGCCAGGTTTCAAGCTGATTCGCTCGAACCCCAGCAACTGCTTTGCGGGCCGCTTCACGCTGGCCTGGACATCGCGCACGTACAACTGCACGACTTCGTCACCGGCGCGCCCTCCGCTATTCCGAACATCGATGAGGACATCCAGCGCGCCGCCGGGAACTTTGTGGGAGACCCTGAGGTTTGTGTAGTCGAACGACGTGTAGCTGAGGCCGTGACCGAACACATAGTCGGGCTCACCCTCGAAATACATGTAAGTGAACCCTTTGGTGATGTCGTACTCCTTCATCGGCGGAATATCCTGCGCCGATCGATACACCGTGTACGGCAGCCGGCCGGCAGGGTTGTAGTCGCCGAACAGGACGTCGGCGATCGCCGTGCCGCCTTCCTCCCCCGCCCAGAACATGTCGAGGACCGCCGGCGGCTGGAGCGGCGGGTCGCCAAATCCGCCACCTCCACCAGCGAGCGAGACGGGGCCGCCGTTCTGGATGACAACCACGCAGCGCCGATTGACCTCCATCACGCGCCGGATAAGCTGGAGTTGCGGCGGCGGCAGGTTCAGATAGTTCCGATCGATGCCCTCGCGCTCGAGGATCTCGTTGATGCCCACGAACAGAATCGCCACGTCAGCCTTCTTCGCAACGGCCACCGCTTGTGCGTAACTGGCTTCCGGGTTGTCGGTCTCGAGAATCCCGCTGCCGCGCGCGTACAGCACCGTCGCGCCACTCCCAAGCTTCTTCCGGATGCCGTCGAGCGGTTTGACGAACAGCGAATAGAGCCCTGTGTAGTTCGGCCCGGTCTGCGCGAAGTCTGCAAACGGTCCGATGACGGCAATCGTCTTCAGCGTGTTTCTGTCGAGCGGCAGGATGTTTCCAGTGTTCGTCAGCAGCACGATGGATTCCTGCGCCAGACGCCGCGCGAGCTGCCGGTGGGCGGGCGAATCGATCGCGTCTTTCGCGATCCGGGTGTAGGGCACCAGCTCGGGGGGATCGAACTCGCCCAACCGGAACCTCACCTTCAACACTCGGCGAAGCGCCTGGTCGATGTGCTTCTCAGTCAGCAGGCCGCGCTCGATCGCGGCCGGCAAGAGGCGGACGTACGCAGAATTGTCGAGATCGCTGCCCACGAGGATGGTTCTCGCAGCGGCTTCCTCCTCCGTTGCGTATCTCTTGTGACCGGTGACGAGCCGCTCGACCGCCCCACTGTCCGGAACGATGAACCCCTCGAACTTCCACTCGTCGCGAAGCACGGTCTTCAGCAGCCACTCGTTTTCGGCACCCGGCGTCCCGTTGATGGAGTTGTACGAGGACATGATCGATTGCGCCTTGCCCTCGACGATGCCCGCCTTGAAGTGCGGCAGATAGTACTCGCGCAACATCCGCTCGCTGACGGTGACGTCGATCTTGAGGCGATCGCGCTCTTCGTTGTTGACGGCGTAGTGCTTGAGCGTAGCGGCAAGTTTCAGATATGTCGGGTGGTCGCCCTGAGTGCCTTTCACGTACGCAACCGCCATCCGCGACGTCAGCCACGGATCCTCACCGAACGCCTCCCAGACCCTACCCCACCGAGGATCGCGGCTGATGTTAATCACCGGAGACCGATAGACGAGCCCGTTGTGCCGCAGCCTGTCGCCGTTGGCCGCAACGGTCACCATCTGCCCCTGACCGCCAGTTGGCTCGCGTCGACCAGGCACTGTGGGCCAATAGTTGTGAACGGCTCTTCCTTCGTCTGCGATGGCAGCGGCGACCTCGCGCACGAGCTCGGGATTCCAGGTTGCCGCCATGCCGATTGGCACAGGGAACATCGTCGTGGGCCGGGTCCACACAATCCCATGCAGGCTCTGATTCCAACCGTTCATGACCGGCACCTTCAGCCGCTCGATGGCTGGCGCCGTCGTGCCGAGCAGCGAGATCTTTTCCGCGAGCGTCAACCGGCCGATCAGGTCGTCGACTCGCGTTTCGAGCGGCGCCGACGGATCGAGATACGCAGGCTTCTGCAGCCCGGCGCCCTGTTGTGCGGTCACCAGCAACGGCACAACGACGACGAGCGGCAGGATGATCAGTAATTTCCTCATTTGTTGCGCTCCTGCCCAAAGGGCCACGGATACTCCGGCAACTTGTCAGGCAGCTTGAACTTCGCGTACTGAATCCTGCCGTCCACCGGGACGAAGTGCAGGATCTCCCGCCCATCGCCCAGCGGGATCATTGTCTGGCTGTACCCGCTCGGGTTCGGGATGTACCGGATCGGCGTCTCGATGAGCGTCCAGAGTCCCTCGCCGTAATTGCGGTTGATCATCATGCCGTTGCCGACCAGACCGAGATCGAACCGCATGATCGCTCGCGCCGAAACGATGAGCGTGCCGTTCGGCGCAGGCCACGGCGACCAGACGACATACGGCGTCGCCTGAGGGAATTGACGCCACCGATCCTGGATGAGCGTGCCGGGATGTGTGGGGTCGCCCCAGTTGAGGCCGTCATCCGAGACCTTGAAGTAGACCGGATTGCTGCGGGGCTCGAGGGCGTATCCCGGCATGCTGACCATTTCGTAGGTCATGTAGTACTTGCCGTTGTTGGCCCGGGCGACCACCGCCATGCCCGGTCGGGTCAACCCGTCGGGAATCGCGACATCGTAGACCAGATCGCCCCACGTCCGGCCGCCGTCGCTCGAGACCCTGTGGCCGTTCAACTGGCTGTAGCCATCCCGCTTGTGGCGTTCGTCGGAAAAGTAGACGACGAGCCTGCCCTTTGAATCGGTGTAGAAGTACGGCTCGAAGACGGGATTCTGGTGCAGCGAGAGGCCGGCCCGGTCTGCGGGATCGTAACGTCCGGGACCGCCTTCCGCGAACGTGCTGAGATACTGCCAGGTCTTGCCGCCATCGGTGCTGTAGTTGGCAGCCAGCATCCTCTTGGCCGGGTCCTGCTGCACGAAGCCGCCGGCGGCCAGAACCGTGCCGGCTGGAAACTCACCCATCCTCACCGGCAGTTCGTAGAGCGTCGGCTGCCCCCGCAGATCTTTCAACTCGGAGAAGAGCTGAAACGTCTCGCCGTTGTCGGTGCTGCGATAGACGGGCATCGCGCCGCTGCCGGCGTAGGTCAGCAGAATCTGCCCCTTTCCCGCAGCGAAGTGCTGAAGCTGGATCACGCGTGGATAGCTCGCGCCAGGCGCATCTGTTTGTATGGCTCTGATGGTGTAATCCGGTGCGATGCGCACAGGAGCGGTCAGGGTGGGCAACTGGTCGGACTCGTTCGGCGGGCCGCCCGCCCGCTGCGCCGCCGCACCTGGACCCAGCGTCAGCAAGAGCCCCGTCAAAATCACGAGCGCCCGGATCTGTCGAGTTGTCTTCTTCATGGTCAGGTCCTCAAAACTGAATCGTGCTTTCGACAAAGCCAAACAGCAGGACGTCTCCGGCAAACGTGCGGGTGACGATCTCACCGCCGTAGATCGAGCCTAGATACCCGCCCACCGTCCATTGGGGAACAATCCTCAGGTCGGCGCTGCCCTCGAGCACGGTCCCGAGATCGCTGGCACCCGCGGACGCACGCGTGGCGAAGCCGAATATGCGACCTTCATTCTGGGTGGCGCCGCTGCCGAAGTACCACCGATCTGCCGCACGCGCGAGCGTCAGCCGATGCAGGTCGGCGCGAATGGAGAGTCGCGGCGTCGGGCTCATCAGCGTCTGCACGAAAAGGTCGCTGAGGTTCATCTGGCTGTAGGTCGCCGACAGCGAGTAGCGGCGCACCGTCGGCAGCATCTGGAAGAACGTCTCGTGCCGGTTGTCCGAGGCGTCGCGATCGCCCGACGCGTACAGCCAGCCGCCACGCAGCCACGGACGGCCACGCGCACCGGTCCACTGATATCCCGCCTCGAGCGCGGCGGAATGCGCGCGATGGTCGAGCTCGTACCAGCGTCCCGTCTGCATCACGAGCCAGGCCACCGCATCGAGCTCGCCCGGCCCGACCGGCCGTGACGTCACGAGCGTGGTGCCGAACGTCGTCACGTGCACGTCGGCGGCCGTCGCCGTGACGCCCTGATTGTCGGGACGAGCCGTCACACGCCGATCGTCATCGTAGCGATGCGAGAAGATCTGCCACTCTGTACGCGGGATCGCCCCTCCCGGTGCGAGCGTCAAGGCGCCGGTGAGCACCCTCACGTCGGTCATCGTCGGGTTCGCGTCTTCCTCGAAACCGCCTTGCGTCGGAAAGAAGGCGGCGGCAGTCACCCGGGTCCGCCGACGCGCGTAGTCCGCGCGTACACCATCGAAGCTTCGCTGAAAGAAGGAGAACTCGAATTCGCCGATAAGCCGGCTGTCGATGCGCTGCCGCTTGACTGCCTCGATCTTCGCCACTCCGCTCGTGCCTTCGGCTCCCGAGGTATATCCAAAGCGGCCGGCCTGCACGGACAAGCCAGGCAGAACATCTTTGAAGCGCACGTTGAGGTACTTCAGGTAGATCTCGCCCGGGTGCGTCGAGCCCGCGTGATCGTAATAGACGGCGCCGAGGCCAAGCGGTCCCGGTCCGACCGCGTTCTCCGGAAGCCACCCGAGCTGAACGAATTGGGCGGCGGCCTGCACATCGACGCGCTGCGCGGTGCGCCGCACGCCAAAGTAGAACCGGGTGCCGACGTAGGTGCTGGTCGGATCGCCGCCGCCGGGTCGCGGCTCGAAGAATCGCCACGACTCGACGCGCGTCATGTTGCGCACGAGCCATTCGGTCGCGGGCGCGGGGGCCTGCGCGTAGCCGGTAGACACGCTCGTGCTGAACAGGGTCAGCCACAGCGCGGTTCGGCACGCGACCTTTGCACGGTCAGGCATATGCAACGTCGGCGGTGAGCGTCTGACAGATCCAGTCCGCGGAATCGGCAAAAGACGACGCCTCGGTCTCGTGCAGCCGATCGCGCAGCGCTTCGAGCCAGAAGCGCGGGTGGCGATCGCGAAAGTCGACATACGCGGCCTCGGCGATCTCGCGCTCTTCGACCCGCCCCTCGTGCAGCGCGTAAGCGACCTTGAGCGCGAGGAATCCCAGAAAATCGAGCTCGATCACGAGATGATCGGGCGCGAGGTCGCTCGTCAGCCGCGCCGGATACTCGAAGGCTTCATAGAACGCGGAGACCTCCGCGATGAGCGGTCCCCGATTGGCCATCGCCGCGAGATCGTATGCAGACTCGGTCGCCGCGCAGCCTCCCGGGCCCAACACCGCGAAATAGCGATCGTTTCTCGCGTCCGTATCCGCCGCGAGCGGCTCGGCGGCCGCCCCCAGTGCAGGCGGCAGCAGCGCCATGAGCGCCCGCAGCTCGTCCGAGCGCGCAGGGCGTGGCTCCTGAAAAAGGAGCGTACCGAAGCGCCAGGATGCGGCGCGCGAGAGCCAGTCGTTGACTTCGCTCATACATCACTCCAGGACGAGCGGGATCCAGCCCGATCGCATCTTGCGCGCGCCCGTGTGTCGCGCGGCGCCATCCCACACCGCGAAGGCGATGTAGGTCTTCTGCCCCGGCTGCAGGTTCGCGGTGCCCGCCCCTTCGTTGAGCGGCCGGGTGATGGTCGTGAACCATCTGCCGCCGGCCCAGACGCCGCGGCCGCTGGCCTTCTGCGACGCCGTCGGCGTCGCGCTGCCAAACCCCTCGGCGACGATCTCCTGTACGGCGCCGTTCCGGGCCGTCATCATCGGATTGCCTGCGGCGCGTGCGGGCGCGTATCGACGCTCCATCTCTTCCTGTGCCGCTCCACCCGCCTGCGGCGGATAGTGATCGATCGTGGCGTTCGGATGGAGCGCCGAGATGCGGTCCTTTCCCGAACCGGCGCGCGCGGCGTCGTCCTGCCAGACCGACTTCCAGTACGCAATCTGAACGCCCTTGCCGGCCTGTCCCATCGCCGCGTCGGGCACGTCGGCTCCGGGCTGCAGCGGCAGCTGGATCGCGGCCGCGTCAGAGCCGCGCCCCACGTCGGGTATGAGATCGCTCGTCGCATCCGCCCATTCGAGACGAAACACGACGGTCGTGCCGTCGTGCATCGCACGCACGTTCACGAGATCGACGCCGGGCACGGTGAGGCGCGGCTCGGTGACGTCCTGCACCATCAGCCTGGCGGGATGCTGGGGAATCGAATCCCAGAGCGTCGATTGCGGATCGAGCGCCGGCATTTCGCCGGACCTGCGGACCGCCCTGACCTCTGCGGTGTTGACGGCCGGCCCGCGCGCGCACGCCGACAGGAACGAACAGAGAAGGATGACGGGAATGTGGCGTCTCATGTCGTGTTGCTCCGCATAATCTGATAGAGGCGATCTTCGGCGGGCCGGATGTGCACCGGCTCGAAGATCGGCACGCGCGCGAACTCGCGGCGGTCGTCGTCGAGCGCGATGGCGTAGTCGCCTTGAATGCGAAAGAACGGGATCGTCCGCTCGGTCGATCCGAAGAGCGCGAAGAGGCCTATCAACGTCCGATCGTTCCTCGCGTTGCGATAGGTCTCGATGGCCGCCGCGGCACCCGGGCCGAACATCTGGGTGAGAAACGCCGGCGGTACGTGGATCGGCGGCACGTAGTAGACGTTCGGCTCGAGGCCGAACTGCGGGTAGAGCGGCAGCGCCAGCTTCCGGACGTGCACGAGGTAGTCGATCGGGTTGTCTTCCTGCGCGCGGGCCGGCGGATTGATCCAGCCCTGCAACCTGATCTTCCCGATGCAGTTGACGAAACACTGCGGCTGGATGCCCTGCTCGATTTTCGGGAAACAGGCGATGCACTTCTCGCTCGTGCCCGTTGACGGGTTGAAGTACACCTTCTTGTACGGGCACGCCCGGACGCACTCCTGGTAACCGCGGCACCGCTCCTGATCGAGGACGACGATGCCGTCTTCCTCGCGCTTGTAGATCGACGAGCGGGGGCACGAGGCCAGGCATGCCGGGTAGGTGCAGTGATTACAGATCCGGGCGAGGTAGAACATCCAGATCTGCTGGGGCAGCGACATCGCCGCGCCCTTGTCGACCGTTCCCAGCGTCTCGTCCTCACCGACGTTCGGATACGCGTAGTCGATCGACTGCGGCACCCAGCCCAGGACGCGCTCGCCCGGAGGCGCGCTCTCGAATACCGTCCGGCCGCCGTAGACACCGCCGTTCCACGTCTGCGGCCCGAGCTGCTTGATCAGCTCGAGGTCCCACGCCAGCGGATACGAGCCGTACGGCTTGGTCTCGACGTTGTTCCAGAGCATGTATTCCTGGCCCCGGCCGCTCGTCCATGTGGTCTTGCAGGCAAGCGTGCAGGTCTGGCACGCGATGCACTTGTTGATGTCGAAGACGGCGCCGAACTGCCGCTTCGGCCTGTTCTCGGCGTACCAGTAGCTCATGCTCCGGCCGATCTGCCAGTTGTTCACGCGTGCCATCGCTCAACCTCGCTTGCCGCTCAACTAAAGTTGAGCTCTATCGCTCAACTAAAGTTGAGCCCTACCGAATCGAGATGAAATTTCCGGCGAGAAACAGTTTGAATGCGTCATTTTCGTAGCCCGGGCGCAGTCCCAGCTGTGCGGGCCGCCACAGCCCCTTGCCGCCGATCCCGCCGGGCTCGGCCTTCGTGATTTTCACGATCGATTCGCGCGGCGCGCCCGTCGGGCAGTGCGAGTCCGGCAGGAATCCCTGACCCATGACCTGCCCCAGCAGCTCCTTGCGCGAGAGCGTGTCGGTCATCAGCGTGGGCTTCAGCCATCCGCGCGTCGCGCTCTGGTGGCTGCCATAGCGGAACATCGCCTGATAGTTGGTCTCGGGATTCTTGGCCAGGTGGTCGGGACGGCTCTCGTGGGCGCGCACGCTGCCGGGCGTGGCGGCGTACATGTTGAACCACATGCGCGTGACGCCCCTGGGCGTGCCGGGGTAGTACCGGGCCCGGCACATCAGCCGCGCGACCTTGTAGGCGGGATCGGTCGCCTTCCACCCGCGATACGGCCGATCCGACGGATCGGAGTCAATCCAGACGTAGTCGCCGTCCTCGACGCCAAGCGCGCGGGCATCCTCGGGGTGGATGTCCACATAACCCTCGGTGACAAACGGCATTCGATTGTCGCGTCGGTAGATGTCACCGAAGGGACCAAAGAGGATCGCAACCATGTCGGTGTCGATCGGCGTCGTGTGCGATCCGTGGCGGTACTTCGGGGTATGGAAAATGAACTTGTAGCCGTCCTTCATGAGCGGATGGCTCGTCTTCGCCACGACACTCCAGGGCTTGACGACGTTACGCACCTGCCGCGTCTCGCAGGAGAGGTCGTTCTCGCCCAGACCGTACACTCCGGGCCCCTCGGGCTTGAAGCAGGGATGCGCCACGCCGACGATGACGTTCGGCTCGTAGAAGGTCGAGTCGATGGGCTCGCGATAGACCGGCAGGTTCTCGCCGTAGTGAATGAACTCGTCCTCGTCGCGATAGAACTCGAGGCGTCCCGTTCGCGTGTACCACGGCTTGGATTCCTCCGTCTGCTCGTAGCCGCCGTTGCGCGGGTTGGTGCGCGTCATCATCAATGCCGGAATGCCCTCCTTCGCCTTCGCGTGGAGGTCGGCGATCTTGTAGCCGCGCGTGGCGGAACTGGCGTCGAGGATTCGCTGGAGGTAGATCTCGCTCTTTCCTTCGCGGATGTACTTGAAGTAGTCATTGAACCGCTCATCGCCCGTGATGGCCGCCAGCTTCGACGCAACGATGGCCACCGCCTCGCCGTCGCCCCTGGTGTCGAAGATGCGCTTCATCGGCGTGGCGGGAAACACCTGGAGGAACGGGTTGGTCACCGACGCCGTCATGTCGGGCTGCTTCATCTCGGCCCACGAGTCGATCGCAAAGACGACGTCGGCGTATTCACACGAGGTGGACCACCACCACTCGTTCACCGCCACCATCTCCATGCGCGGCAGCACGTTATTGACGACGTTGTAGTGCCACTTGACGTTGCCGAGAATCGAGTTCGCGTTCGCGAACCAGAGCGACTTGGTGGGCGTCGGCATGTGCGACCGGCCGGTGAACATGCGATTGCCCACCTTGAGCGCATGGTCTTCGTGGTTGTAGTAGTGCGCCGATTCGGGACGCCAGCACTGCCGCACCCGCGCGGGCTTCAGCGGATCGAGCTCGATGTCGAACGGGTTCTCGTTCATGTACTGAGGCAGCCCGTTGAAGAGCGCGATGCGGTAGTTGCCCGCATAGCTGCCGATGTTGCCGCCGATGTGGCCGATGTTGTTGGTCAGCGCGGCGAGCAGGAACTGCGTGCGGTCCTTCAGATCGTTGTTGAAGAACTGGTTCGGCCCCATCCCGACGGCGAGCAGGGTGGACCCGTTGGCCGCGGCCACCTCGCGCGCGAGCGATTCGATCGCCGCGGCAGGCGCCCATGTCATCTCCTCGGTCGCCGCCGGCGAGAAGTTGTCCATCACGTACTGTTTGACGAGGTCGAACACGGGGCGGCAGATCACCCGCTCGCCGTTGGACAGCGTCACCCGGACCGGTCCTTCAAGACGCGGGTCGAGCTTCGTCCGATCGAAGTGCACGCCAACCGTATCGCGCGAGAGCGGAACCGCGCGCCCGCTCGCCTCGTCCCAGACAACGGCATCGCCCCACTGCTGGCGGAGCGCCTCGGGAATCAACTGCTCGCGCTGTACACCGGGCGGCGGGGGCACCTCGCCCTTCGACATCACACGCGTGAAGTTGGTCAGCGGCGCCAGCCCGCCCGCTTGCGGCAGGTCCGAGGCGCGCAGCATCTTCAGCGTGTCCATCCGGACGAGCAGAGGCAGATCGGTGAATCGCTTGACGAATGTGGCGTCGTAAAGCTTGTCGCGGAAGAGCACGTGGCACATGCCCAGGGCGAGGGCGGGCGTGGTGCCCGGCCGCACCACGATCACCTGGTCGCCCTTGTTCGCCGTGGCGCTGTACTCGCACGCGATCACGACGATGCGCGTGCCCTTGAGCCGCGCCTCGGTCAGCCAGTGCGCGTCGGGCATCTTCGTCGTAATGAAGTTCATGCCCCACACGAGTACCAGCTTCGCGCGCTCGACCGAGTGAAGATCGAATTCGACGGTCTGCACGCCGGTCACCATCGTGTGTCCGGGCGGCAGGTCGGTGTGCCACGAGTAGTTGTCCCAGCCTCGCCCCCCGAGCGCCTGGTCGGGAGCGACACTGCGTTGCTTCGCGTCGAGCAGCGCCATCGAGCCGGCCATCCTGTACATGGCCATCACACGCGTGACGCCGAGCAGCGGCATTCCTCCGCGAAACTTCAGGCACTGCGTGCCCGCGCCTCTCATGGCCTCGATCGAGGCCTCGTCGTAGTGCTGCGCCGCAAGCCGCTTGGCACCATCCGGGCCGGAGTACGTCTTCGAAATGTTCTCGAGTGCGCGCGCGACGATGTCGGCGGCCTGGTCCCAGCTCATCCGCTCCCAGCCGTCCCACCCTCTGCGAAAGTACTCTGCGGGCGGTTTTCCATCGGCGCCACGTGGAAAGCCGGCGTCCACCCACTGCTTGAATCCCTTGCGGATCATCGGGTGGCGCACGCGGCGATCGCCGTAGAACCGCCGTGTGAGCGCGAGCCCCTTCTGGCAACAGCGCGGATCCCAGCGGTGCGACGTGCGGTTGCCCTGCAGGTCGCTGGCCTCTCCGTACCGCATCGTCGGACCGATGCGGGTCACGACCCCGTTTCGGACGTACGCACGCAGCAGGCAGTTGTGCGTGTCGTTGGGCGCGCACAGGAACACAAACGAGCTGTCGGTCGCGAATAGATCGCGGTAGACCTTCTCCCACCCGCGGTTGGGATACGCGCCCAGCGGATTCGAGGGCGCCTGAAGGCCCCAGGCGTCGTTCGCGTTCGAGATCAACGCGCCGAACCCGAGCGATGATGCGGTCTGCAAGAAGGTGCGGCGATCCATGTGATCCTCGCTACTTGAATCCCGAGGTGACGAACGCCGCGACATCGGCCGCGTCGGCTTCGGTCAGCCGCGGATAGCTGGGGTTGTTCTGCGCGAACGCCGGCATCGGTGTGCCTTCACGGCCGCGCAGCACGGTGAGGGCCACGAATTCGGGCGAGGCCACCTGCTGAAAGCCAGGATTGGCAAGCGCCGGGCCGATTTTGCCCTCGCCCTTCGGCCCGTGACAGCCCGCGCACACGGCTTCGAAGACGCCACGGCCTGCCGCGGCATTGCCGCCGGAGGTGTCGAGGTGGGCGGCCGAAGCATCCGCATCGGCGCGCGGCGTGATCCGAAGCCGGGAAGGCAGCGTTCGCAGATGGGCGACCAGCGCCCGGACGTCCTGCGCATCAAGCGTCGCGCCCGGCGCGGCCAGAGCGGGCATCCGCCGGCCCGATCTGCCGAGCTCCAGCGTCTTGACGAGAAAGGCGTCCGACGCGACGTCGATGAAATCGGAACTCCCGATGCGCGGAAACCTGACGCCGGTCTCGGGAAAATTCCGGCCCTCGCCGTTCGGTCCATGGCACGCCGAGCAGTACGCCTTGAACAACTGTTCTCCGCTCATGCGAGGCGTGGCGACGATGTCCAGTGTCCGCAGCACGCGATCGCGCGGCGTGAACTCGAGCGGCATCTCGCGCCGGCGAAGCGAGACGATGAAGGTCGTCAGCAAATCGGTTTCGTCGGCCGTGTACCCGAGCGCGGGCATCTGACTGCCGGGCACGACCCGCGCCGGATCTCGCAGATGCGCGCGCATGTAGTTGGTGAACGTCTCCGGACCTGCCACGCTACGAAAATTGAGATCGCCGATCGGCTTCAGGCCGATCCCGTCGAGCGCGGGTCCTTCGTCGCCGCCGCGGCCGTCGAGCTTGTGACAACCGAGACAGCCACGCTCCAACGCGAGCGACCGCGCCTGAACGACGCGCCCCATGCCGACACGCGTGCGAAGCACCGCGTCGATCGAAAGGCGATCGGCGGACGCGATGGGGCCGTAACTGGCAACCCAGTCAGGTGACTCGCGGCGGTCGTGACGCGCCAGGTGCCGTTCGTGCCAGTCGGCAGGCAGGGAGCGCATGCCGACTGCGGTGAGATCGGGCGCCTGTCCCCGGCCCCGACCGTCGAGCTTGTGGCACGAAAGACAGTCGAGGCTCTCGATCAAGCCAAGACCCGCAGCGATATCGCTGACCGGCGCCGTGGGCACGCCATCGTGGCAGGTTGCGCAGCCGGCCGTCAGATCGCGCCTGTCGAGCATCTGCTCGTCCCAGTGCGAAACGAACCCGTGCGCCGCTTCCTTCGTCGTGGCTCGCCCCTGCCCACCGTGGCAGACCGTGCATCCGAACTGCTTCGGATCGTGCGGCACCGGCGGGTGTTCGCGAAACAGCGGATCGCCGCCGACAGCCGGCGCGGCCCCCATGCCGAGGTGGCATGTCACGCATCGATCGGCGATGGCGAGCTGGGGCTTCCAGATCTGCTTGACGCCGATGGCCACCGGGGTCGAACCCGCAGCACTCGCGAAATCGTTGTAGCGGGACTGAAGCGAACGCCACTCGGAAAAAAACGGTCTGAGCGGCGCCGAGGCCAGCACCAGCACGAACACGAACGACAGCGCCGAGAAAACCAGCGCCAGGGTGCCCAGCCTGAGATTCGCGGGAACGACGGTGCGGCCGCGGAAGTCGTTCGCCATATCAGTAGATCCCGTCGCGCCACGGCAGCGTGTATTCCCAGCCGGGGCCACGAAACGCCGTACCGATGACGGTCAGCACGATGCTGACCAGGAGGAACCACAGAAAGATCCAGAACGCGAGGCTGGTCCGGGCGAGCGCCAGCACGGGTCGACTGTGCAAATTGGGGACGATGCCCGGCAGCGCCACGGCCGCCGCCAGCACCCACAACGGAACGAGAATCGGCCACACCGGATGGCTGCCGGTGAAAAGGAACACGAGCGACAGTGCGCCCACGACCGCCGCCAGCCCTGCGAGCTTTGCGACCCGCGCAGCGCGCGTCGCCGTCGGATCCCAGAAGGGACGCCGCTGCAGGTTGACGTCGAAGTACGGAATGACGACGAGCGCCAGCACGACGAGGCCGGGCAGCAGCACGCCGGAGACGATCGGCGGGTAGTAGTGCAGGAGCTCCTGAAGCCCCAGGAAATACCACGGGGCCTTCGCGGGGTTCGGCGTCTTCAGGGGATTCGCCATCTCCTCGAGCGGCGCGTCGAAAAGAATGGCGAGCACCGACAGGAAGAGCGAGATCGAGACGAGCGCGATCGCCTCGCGGATCATCAGGTGAGGGAACGTCATCACGACGGGCTCGTCCGCGGCGTCCACGGCCGGACGCTCGTCGCTCTGCACCACGACCAGCCTGACCGGAGCGGTGCGGGCATCGTCGCCGGCGTCGATCGCGAAGCGTTCAGGGCTCATGCCGCCTTCTCCGTTCCCTCGTGCCGCTCCTCGCCGCCCGGCGATCCGAGATAGATGCCGCCGTCCTTGCGCACGCGCCAGATGTGTACGGACACGAGCACGACGAGCGCGAGCGGAAGCACGACGCAGTGCAGCACGTAGAAGCGCAGCAGCGCGTTTTCGTTGACGGCCGTGCCGCCGAGCAGCAGGAACTTGATGTCGTCGCCGACCGCCGGCATCGCGTCGGCCATGTTCGTGCCGACGGTCACACCCCAGAACGCCAGCTGATCCCAGGGCAGCAGGTACCCGGTGTAGGAAAGCAGGACCGTCACGAGCAGCAGCATCACGCCGATCACCCAGTTGAACTCGCGCGGCGGGCGATACGCTCCCGCGAAGAAGACACGAATCATGTGCAGCAGGACGAGTGCCACCATCGCGTGCGCCGCCCATCGGTGCAGGTTGCGGAGGAAGGGCCCCATGTAGACCACGAACTGCAGGTCCTTCATGTCCTCGTAGGCGCGCGGCACCGAGGGGTGGTAGTAGAACATCAGGAATACGCCGGTCACGACGAGGATGAAGTAGGCGGCCGCGGCAAGCCCGCCGAGGTAGAACGTGCGCGGGAAAGCCATGGCGCGCACGTTCACCTTGACGGGATGGATGTGCAGGAAGAAGTTGCTGAACACCAGGAGCGCGCGGTTGCGATTGGTGTCGAGCGTGCCGTGGCGCACGATCGACCGATACACCCGGTTCTCCGTGAGCCACTGGACAATCACCCTGCGACGTATGCGCATCTCACACCTTCAAGATCGAATCGGGCGCCGCCGGTTTCGCGACGTCCACGATCAGCCGTCCATCCTCGAGCGCGAGGTCGAGCCGGTGGAGCGCCCTCGGCGCGGGCCCACCGGTCACCGTTCCATGCACTGAAAACTGGCTCCCGTGGCACGGACAGAAGATCCGGTTGTTCTCCTTTTCGTAGCGGGTCATGCAGCCAAGGTGGGTACACGTGGCACTCAGCGCGAAGAAGCCCCCGGCGTCGTGAACGACGAACACCTTCTGCTCCGGCAGCACCAGCAGCGTGCCCTGCGCGATCTCCTCAGGCCTGCCCACGGCGAACCGCGTCTCCTGCTCGAAGAGGACCTCCGGCCAGAGATACCGAACGGCCGTCACCGTCGTGCCAAGCCCGGCCAGCGCGATCGCCCCTGCGCCGAGCACGGCGAGAAACTCGCGGCGGTGCTCGTCGTGCTCGGTCATCGGCAGCTTCAAGTCGTCAATCAGGGGCATCGTTCGTCCTCGACGGTCAGATGACGGCGTCGGCCGCGCGCATGACCGCCGCCTCGCTGGTGCGGTAGAACGCCTGCATCGTGATGGTGCCCGCCGGGCAACGCCGCGCACAAAGCCCGCAGCGAATGCACGCCGTCTCGTCCTTGAGCAGCACAGCGCCGTTCGGCGTCGTCAGGATCGACGCCGGCGCGCCGTTCGGCAGAATCGCCAGCGCGGTATCCGACGCGGCCGCAACGCGGCGGATCGCCACGAGATCGATGCACTGCTCGGGACACACGTCGACACATCCCCCGCACTGGATGCACTCGGTGCCCTGCACGGCCGACGAATCGAAGATCGTGTTCACCCAGCAGTGCAGGCACCTGCTGCCTTCGGCGGCGGCATCGCATGCGGGCAGCCGCAGTTCGACCTCGCGAAGCTCGCGCGCCTCAACGTCGACGAGCGGCAGCTGTCGCCGCGGGATGCGCTCGTAGTCGCCGCGCGCGAAGGGGTGCTCGTACCCGAACGTGGAAAACACGCGAACCACGTGTTCGGGAGGCGCGTCGGTTCGGCCGGTAAGGAAGGTGTCGATCCCACGCGCCGCGCGCCGGCCGTCGGCGACGGCTTCGATGATGATGCGCGGACCGAAGGCGACATCGCCGCCCGCAAACACCCCGGGCAGCGACGTCGCCATCGTGGCGCGATCGACGGTAATCGTCTGCTGCGGCGTCGTCTGGAGGCCGTGATCGGCGCCGAGAAACGACAGGTCGGCGATCTGCCCGACTGCCATAACCACTGTGTCGCAGGGAATCTCGCGCTCGCTGTTTTCGACAAACCGTGGCGAGAATCGTCCCTGCTCGTCGAAGACGCGCGAGACATCCACGGTCTGGAGCGCCCGCACGCGCCGGTCACCGAGCACGGCCCTGGGCCCGCGCCGATGGACGAGCGCGACACCCTCGTGCGACGCCTCGTGAATCTCCTCGACGTCGGCCGGCATCTCGTCGGCTGCCTCGAGCGACACCAGCGTGACCTTGCGGTGAAGCAGGCGCGCGGCGGCGACGGCGCTGTCCACGGCCAGGTTGTGGTGTTCCTCGCCGGGCTGAGAGGTGCCTCCGAATCGCCGCGCCGTGCGGGCGACGTCGAAGGCCACGTTCCCGCCTCCGATGACAACGACACGCTCGCCGACGTCGAGTGGCACGCCAAGGTTGACGTTGACGAGAAAATCGACGGCGGTGAGTACCCCGGCAGATCCGCGCCCGGCAGCTTCAGCGCCTTGCCCTTGCGGCATCCGGGCGCGAGGAAGACCGCGTCGAAGTCCCCCCGCAGCCCGGCGAACGTGATGTCGCGCCCGATCTCGTGGCCGTACCGGAATTCGACGCCCAGCCACTCGATGAACGCGATCTCGCGATCGAGTACTTCGCGAGGCAAACGGTACGCCGGTATGCCCAGACGCATCATCCCGCCGCCGGCCGGCGCCGCGTCGAAGACGACGACCGAGTGTCCCATCAGCGCGAGATCGTGAGCACACGCGAGCCCTGCGGGACCGGCGCCGACGATGGCCGCGCGATGACCTCGCGCCACGCGCGGCCGAGGACGCTCTGCCACCGTCAGGATCTCTTCGAAGGAAGCGGTGCTCTCCACACCGTGCTGTTCGGTGACGAAGCGTTTCAGCGCGCGGATCGCGATGGGCTCGTCAACCTGCGCACGCCGGCACGCGGCCTCGCAGGGATGCGCGCAGACGCGGCCGCAGATGGACGCGAGCGGATTGGGTGTACGGGCCAGCAGATACGCGTCGCGATAACGGCCTTGAGCGATGAGGCTGACGTAGCCGCCGGCGTTCGTGTTGACCGGGCAGGCGGCCCGGCAGGGAAAATTCGTCTGCCAATAGGCGACGCTCTGTGGGTGACGTCCCTCCCACCACGATGTACGGACGGTGGACGGATCATTCATGGCTCAACACTCGCGAACCTTGACGAGCCTTCCTGGGAAGCCTAGTTCGCGGCGGTTAGAGCGCCTATGACGGCCGTCATGCGCCTATCGGCCGGATACGCGGATATTCCCCCGGTGGTGGGGAGTCGAAAGAGTTGCCTGGCTGGATGGCGGGAAAGGGAGAAGGCGCCATCGGGCGCCCTCCCTGGTCTGCGAATTTACCGATCTGCGAATCTGCGAATTACTGAATCACCACATACCTCGCCAGCCGCCGCACTTCCTTGTCGTCGACGTACTTGCCGATTTCCTTGTGGAAATGTTCGATCGACTTCCACGGACGATATTCCTTGAACTCGTGCAGCATGCGCGAGCCCACGCCGGGGATCGTCTGGATGTCGGCGTCGCTGGCCGTGTTGATGTTGATGGGAATGAACGCGTACTGCGCCAGCCGCGCCACTTCCTGCTGATTGACGTACTTGCCGATCTCCTTCTCGAACTGCGCCCAGTTGCGCCACGGCCGGTACTCCTCGAACTCGTGGGCCATCCGTTTGCCCGCGCCGGGGATCAACATGATCTCTTCCGCGGTCGCCGTGTTCAGATTGATGTGGACGAACGCCTTTCCATAGAACGCGTTCGCCTGTTCCTGCGTCAGCTTCTGGCCGAGCAGAAACTTGTTGAGCTCCACCGGGCTCGCGAACGGCCGTGCCGCCATCAGCGCCTTGACAACCGGCGCCGTCATGCCCGGCATCGCCGTCAACGCCTGTTCGGTGGCCGTGTTCACATCGACCACACCCTGCGATTTGCCGACTTGCGCGGCTGCCGGAATTGCATAAGCCCCCAACACCACCGCGACGACGATCGCGCCTCCGATTGATCTCATATGACTCTCCTCAAATATGTGTAGCCTAAGCCAAGAAGCCCCAACTGCACCATGCTGCCCGGTGCCAGCGTCGGCGGTGATTTCGCGCGCAGCACATGCCACATCAAGTCCATCCCGCCCATCGTGGCATCCATCTCGAGCTGGAATTCCCGGCTGCCTTGATAGTGCAGATACACGCCGAGCAATCCCGCGACGATGAGGAGCGCCATGAGCGTCTGGACGATCGTGCGGGTCCAGCGCCGCGACAGGATGAGATCAAGGATAACTCCCACGATGCCCAGACCGAGCAACCCGAGCGGAATCAGTTGCTGCGCATCTTCGTAGTGCGCCAGGAGCGTCAGTTCCGCGACGAGCCCGGTCATGCCGAGGAGCAGCACTCCAAGCATCAAACGACGGACGACATCCACAGGCGATGGGCGCAGGTCGTGGGGCAATCGGCGATGGTCCGGGACCATTGCCTGTGAACCTTAGCGGCGTTTCCGAGCGGCTTTGGCAGGCGCGGACTTCGCGCGCGGCTTCGGTTTCGAGCTCGAACGTGATGGCGCCGACGGACGCGCCACCGCATGCACGACGGGCGCGTTTCCGTTTCCCGGACGAGCGTTCAGCATGTCGAGAATCGCGATGAGGCCCCGCTTCACTTCGACAAGCCGCTGCTTGGCGTTGCGGCCGAGCAGCTCCTTGATCGGAGCGGCCGTCGCATCTTCGAGCGACGGCGGAGCTTCCTCCTCAATCCGCCGGCGGACGCCCGCGAGCGTGAGGCCATCGCTGAAGACCAGCTGCTTGATGCGCAGCACGCGCTGGACGTCGGCGCGCCGGTAGATGCGCGGCCCGCCATCGGCTTTCGCGACACCAAGATCGGGAAACTCGGATTCCCACGATCGCAACACGTACGGCTGCACGCTCGCGATTTCGCAAACTTCCGACGACTTGAACAGTGCGCGGTTGGGAATCTCGATGTCGGCCACAAACAGGGCTGTTTGCTGCAAGTTGCGGCAGTATAACACCTTCGGTGGAATCTGGGAGCCAAAAAAACCGCTATCCCGTCGTCAAACAGGAGACGAAGAGATTAGAAGATCTCTTGTTCGTCTTCGTTTCAGTGTTTCCGTTTCCGAAGTTGAATGCGAATCGGCGTCCCCGAGAAACCGAATTTCTCGCGGAGCCGGTTTTTCAGAAAGCGCTCGTACGAAAAGTGCAGCTCGGTCTGCACGTTCGTGAACAAGGCAAACGTCGGCGGCGCGACGCCGACCTGGGCGGCGTACAGGATGCGGACGGCCCGCTTGCCGCTGGGCATGGGATGGGCAGCGGTCACCTCCTGAATGAATCGGTTCAGCTCGGGCGTGGGCACCCGCCGCGTGCGCTCGACCATAATCCGATCGACCACTTCGAGCAGCTTCGGCGTCCGCTCCCCCGTCAGCGCCGACAGGTGCACGATGGGCGCATAGTCGAGGAATTTCAGCTGAAACCGCAGCTTGTCGTCGAAGGTCTTCGAAAAATCCTGCCCTTCGCCCTTCACCAGGTCCCATTTGTTGACCGCGATAATCACGCTGCGCCCCGCCCGCTCGGCCTCGCCCGCGATGGCGCCGTCCTGATCTGCTGCACCGAGCGTGGCGTCGACGACCAGCACCACGACGTCCGCGTCGGCAATGGAGCGCTTGGCCGACAGGACGCTGACGGCTTCGACCGCTCCCGATCGCGCCACGCGCCCCGGCTTTCTGATGCCGGCCGTGTCGACGATGCGGAACTGGCGCTGATGCCAGCGGAATCTGGTGTCGACCGCATCGCGCGTCGTGCCCGCGTGCTCGCTCACGAGCATCCGTTCTTCGCGAAGAATGCGGTTGACCAGCGACGACTTCCCCACGTTCGGGCGCCCGACGATCGCGATGCGCGGCTCGGGCGCTTCGGCTTTCTGCTCCTCGCTCTTGGCCGGGAGCCGCTCGATGACTTCGTCGAGCAGGTCGCCCACACCCAGCCCGTGCTCGGCCGAAATCTCCAGCACCGGCTCGAATCCCAGCTCGTAGAAATCGAGCACACCGGCTTGCGCGCGCCGATCGTCGGTCTTGTTGATCGCGACGATCACCGGCCGGCCTGTCGAGCGCACCGCGTTCGCAATGTCGTAATCGGCGGCCACCAGTCCTTCGCGGCCGTCGACGACAAAGACGAACACGGCGGCATTCGAGACCGCTTTCCGACCGTGATCGTGCACGAGTTTCTGAAGCGGATCTTCGCTGCGGCCGAACATGCCGGCGGTGTCGGTCAGCAGAAATGGCACGGTGCGCCAGTTCGCGGGCTGCTCGATGACATCGCGCGTCGTGCCCGCCGTCGGATCGACGATCGCGCGGCGGCGGCCCGCAACACGGTTAAAAAGTGTCGATTTCCCGACATTCGGGCGACCGACCAAAACGACTGCGGGGAGCTCTTTTGATGGCATGACTGAAGCCAAAAGCCAACTTAGCCGATACCTTGACAGCGTAAGTGATTGTTTCTTAACATATTTACCACCCCGCAGGAGAGCCTAAGCATGATCAAAGTCGACATCGTGAACGAGGTTTCGAAAATCGCCGACATCACCAAGGTGAAGGCCGAAGTGGCCGTCGATGCGGTATTCGACGCGATGCGGTTGTCCATGCAGCGTGGCGAACGAATCGAACTTCGTGGCTTCGGGGTTTTCCAGGTGAAGCCGCGCAAACGAGGGATCGGCCGCAACCCACGGACCGGCAAGGAAGTCCGCATCCCACCGGGGCGGACGATCCGTTTCAAGCCCGGCAAAGATCTCCAGAATATCAGCTAGCCGGTACCCCACGCGTGCACGACCCGTTTCCGCCTGTCCCAAGCTCTGTCGAGGGAGAGCCACCGCTCCCCGTCCCGGTCACGCCACCGCGCAAGTTTCAGGACCGGCGTGGGTTGCACGCGTTGCTGCTGGTCGCCACGATTGCCAGCACGACAGTGGCCGGCGTCGAGGCCTATGCGAGCTTCATCTCCGACTTCGGCCGCACGAACGTCACCTTTCATCCCGGGCTGATCGTACACGGCTTTTGGTACAGCGGAACGATCCTGCTCATCCTTGGTGCGCACGAGATGGGTCACTATCTCGCGTGCCGATACTATCAGGTGGACGCGTCGCTGCCGTTTTTCATTCCGATGCCGATCGTGCTGACCGGCACGCTCGGCGCGTTCATCAAGATTCGCGAACCGATTCCGACCAAGCGCATGCTGTTCGACATCGGCATCGCGGGACCCCTGGCTGGTTTTGCATTTGCTGTTCCCGCGCTGTTCTTCGGCGTCGCGATGTCCCCCGTCGTCGTCGTGCCGCCCGACCTCGTCGGCTATCACCTCGGCGAACCGCTGCTCTTCAAAGCCGCGGCGTGGCTCACGTGGGGACCGGTCCCCGATGGTTATTCACTGAATCTGCATCCGATGGCCTTCGCCGCCTGGTTCGGTCTGCTGGCCACCGCATTGAATCTGTTTCCGATCGGGCAGCTCGATGGCGGACATATCTCGTACGCAGTCCTCGGCCGGCGCTCCACGGCGGTCACGCTGTGCGCCGTCGCCGGCGCCATCGGGCTCACCTACTTCTCACTGAGCTGGCTGGTGTGGACGTTTCTGCTCGTCGCGATGACGCTCGCGATGGGCCCGCGCCATCCGCGCACGATCGACGAAGACCTGCCGCTCGATCGCACGCGCATCTGGCTCGCCGTCGCCGCGATGGTCGTGCTGGCGCTCTGCTTCACCGCTAACCCGATAGAACCGACGGACTTACTGGCTGGCGGCAGGTAGTACAGCCCGGCGGCCAGTTATGGTAGACTGCCCGCCGTCCGAAAAGTAGCAGATGCTCTTGACACTTTTTCCCCCGGAAAAAGTGTGCGCGCTCGATTCTCTGAAGGAGGATGTGAATGATTCGTGGGGCGAAGCCTTTCCTCGCCGTGCTCGTCCTGCTGGCCGGCTGCTCTCTCGCGTCGGCGCAGGATGCAACGATCGGCGCCGGGAAAGTCGAAATCGGCGGCTTCCCCGGCGGAGGTACGTTCTTCGTCGGCGGAGACGACAACAAGGAAGTGAACTTCAACGTCTACACCGCCGGTGGCGGCTTGACGTACTACTTCTCAGAGATGGTGGCGTTCGAAGGTGAATTTACCGGCAGCGTCGGCTGGGCGCAGGATGTCTACTTCAACAACACGAAGATCATTCACAACCAGATGCCGACGGTATGGAGCTACGCGGGGAACCTCGTGTTCTTCCCGGGTGGCGCCGCCGGCAAGCAAATGCCTTTTTATCTGACCGGCGGAATCGGCCAGGTCATGCTTTCCCCGCGCGTGCCGACGAAGGTGTTCGGGTATGACGTCGATTCGACGGGCACGCAGTTCTTCCTGGCCGAGAACATCGGCGGGGGCATCAAGCTGTTCCGCGGAGCTGATGCGCCGAACTGGGGCTTCCGCATCGATTACCGGTATCTCATCGTCAATGAGAACGATGGCGCGCCGCAGTTCTTCGCGCAGTCGGCGGTGCGCGGCGGACACCGCATCTACGCCGGCATGTTGTACACCTGGAAACGGTAACGGCACTCACAGCATCCGCATTCAGCGCAGTCAAGGGCAGGCACGCGGTAACTCGCGGGCTTGCCCTTTTTCATTTTCTACGGGAAGCTGATGGCACCATGGCCGGCCTGGCATTCCGGATCGCCGTCTCGCTCCTTGCCATCGCGCTGAGCGCGCCGCCCGCATTCGGCCAGGCCGACGAACGGACGGTGTATGCGAGCGTCGTCGACCGGGACGGCGAGCCGGTGCTCGACCTCACCATCAAGGATTTCATCGTGCGCGAAGACGGCGCCGCGCGCGAGATCGTCCGTGTCGCCAAAGACGACGACCCGCTCCAGATCGCGCTGCTCGTCGATAACAGCACGGTGATGCGTCCGCGCCTGACGCAGTTGCGCAAGGCGGCGGCCGCTTTCGTCACGGCCACACGGGACGGCGTGCCGCTTGCGCTCATCACGCTCGCCGAACGTCCCACCATCGCGGTCGGCTACACGACCGAACGCGCGCCGCTCCTGAAAAGCATCGATCAGATGTTTGCGTTCGACGCCGGCAACTACCTGCTCGACGGCATCGCGGAAACGTCGCAGGCGCTGGCCAAACGCACGCTGTGGCGCTCGGCCATCGCCGTCATCACCGGCATCGGTCCGGAGATGAGCTACCGCCAGTACACCGAGGTGCTCCGCTTCTTCCGCGAGGGCGGCGCGTCGCTCTACGTGCTGCAGATGGGCTCGGGCATCGGCGAGCAGGGACGCGAAATCGTCATCTCGCGAGGGACGTCGGAAACCGGCGGACGCTTCGAAGAAGTCCTGTCACAAGGCGCCCTCGACATGAAGGCGCGGCAGCTCGGCACGGAAATCTCGAACCAATATCGCATCACGTACTTGCGTCCGGCTCGACTGATCCCGCCCAAGAAAACGGAAGTCAGCGTGAGGCGCCCCAACCTCCGCGCACGCAGTCGGCCTCTGGCAACAGAAAAAGATCGCTAGGGGTTCTGGGTTCCTGTTCCCGGTTCTAATTCTGTAGCGGCATCTAATCCCGCGAGGCTCTTGGGTTGACGTGGCTGCATCGCAAATCCGAAGCTCCGGGGCCGGACGCGCGCTGCGAGGCCGCTCGCGACCGCTCGACGCGAGGACACTGACTTCGCTCTTCATCCTCGCTCGATGCCCACGGGCTTCTCGCGCGGTCAGGCGCGTCGTGTCGGCCGCCTGCGCACGGATTTGCACTGCAGCCGCGTCAACCCAAGAGCCTTCCGGGGCTAGTTCGGAATCTCAGGCGACCAGTTCACGATCACGGTAATTGGCGATGTGTCGCCGCTGACCGTATTAAGGAGGCACGACTGATCGGCACAGATGTCATTGCTTGTCGTAGACGACCACGCTGTTTACAGTGTCGCCTCGGGCATTCTTGCCTGTGACAGTGACCGTCATCGTCTTACCATCGGCTGAAATTACTTCTCTGCGTGTCAAGACATTGCCGTTTTGTTTGACGATCACTTGCCAAGTGTGATCGTCAATATGTGTGAAAGCTCGTGTCGCTCCGGGTTCGTCGCCTTTCACCGAATAGTCCTTGCCATCTGCCGTCGCGACGGTCTCATCGTGTCTAGGTTCGCCCTCCGCGGGAACAGTATCCACCGTGATCTTAAAAGCACCATCTGCGGTCATCTCATATTTGGCCGTCTGACTCTTGTAATGCGGATCGGGACTGTATTTGGATTTTGCGACGTTCAGCTTCCACGTTCCCACACGAGGATTTGATTGAGCTGCGACGACGGCGAAGGCGAGAACAATCGTGACCGACAAGAACATTCGGTGACGCATGGGAACCT
Source organism: Vicinamibacterales bacterium (assembly GCA_963746535.1). GTDB lineage: Bacteria > Acidobacteriota > Vicinamibacteria > Vicinamibacterales > JAMQPK01 > JAMQPK01. The sequence continues at coordinate 153,263 of CAVVBP010000002.1, forward strand.
CCGTCCCTTACGTGATTAATTGGCGGGGACGCCGGGATTATTGACTAACCGATCTTATGACGCAATAAGTTTGCATGGGAATGCGGGGCGAGCACATCATGTCCGACGATACTGTCGATGCGGATTACGCGGCGCAGTGGGACCGAGCCACGAAAGGGGCGAAGGCGAAATTGTCTTTGAGGGAAACGTCCCCAACCGGAACAGAACCTGGGACGGGAACAGAACTCGGAACCAGAACAGGAACAGGAACAGGAACAGGAACAGGAACTTAAGGGAGCTCCACACTCCAGTTCTGGACAATGCGGATCTCAGGCGGTCGCAGGGCGCTTTTCAACATGATGAAGCGTCCTTGCGCATCGATGTCGTAAGCCGCGAGATTCGAGCCGGGATCGCGCTCGAAGTGCCCTTCGAACACCAGCCTTGGTTCGCTCAGGACGCCCTTCTCGAGCACGCGAAGCATCATTCTTTCGCCTTCGCGGTAGAACAGCCCTTCGCGTGTCCAGAGCGGCTCCGATGCGCCGAACGTGGTCAATTGACGCGCCTCGCCGTCGCGATCCAGCCGGGTCGCGTAGATCTCGTCACGGCCCGATGTGTCCGAGACGTACGCAATCCACCGGCCGTCAGGCGACACGCTCGGCGATCGCTCGTTGGCCGTCGTGGCCGCCACCGGCGCGACCGATTCTCCGACGCGGTACACCTCCACGTCGCGCGCGCGTGCCGGCTCGATCTCGTAGAACGCCAGCAGGCGCGGCGGTCGCGACCAGCTGGCCGGATTTCGCGCGACTGTCGCATCCGCGGTAAAGAGCGGCACGGGCGGCCGCTTTCCCCCGACCGTCTGCACGTAGATTTTCTGCAGCCCATCGCGATTCGAGCCGAACGTCAGGCGGCGATTGTCCATCCACGCCGGCGACTGGTTGTCGCCTCCCGCGATGGTCAGCATCACGCGGTCGGGCTTCGCCGCGTCGGCCACCCGGATTTCGCGCGTCATGACGCCGTCCCTCACCGCCACCGCAATCCGCCGGCCATCGGGCGACAGCCGCGGTGTTTGAAACACATCCGCCGATGTGGTGAGCGGCGACGCTTTGCCGTCGCGATCGACCCGCACGAGCCGGCTTCGCGCGTCGTCGGCGGATGCGCGGAGCCAGGCGAGCGTGCCCGTCCGCGAGACCGAGAATCCCGATCGGCCGAGCACGCCGAACCCGTTTGCCGTTTGAATCCCCTTCGCGAGGGGCACGGGCACGTCGGAGATCGTGTGTTCCAGAGCGTCGAATTTCACCGCCATCAGGCTGCCGAGATAGCCGTAGACGAGATGGCCCGTCTCGACAAACTGCGCCTGCCCGATGATCGGCACCCGCAAGCGCTCGCGCTTGCCGTCTGGCAACAACACCTCGAGGTGCGGGTCGCGGCCGCGCTCGGACACCGTGAACACCAGCGCGCCGTCGGCGAGCGCATGAGGCCAGCCATGCTCAAGCTCGCCATCGCCGCCATTGAGCGTCGTCAATGGCACAGCGGTCCCTCCGCCGGCGGGGACTCCCATCAGGCCTTGATTGCCGAGCGGCGCAAACACGATGCGGCCGTCGGCCGTCCACGTCCCCCCCGCCGAATCGGAAGGGGCCGCCACGATCCGCTGTGGAACACCGTCATTCGAGATAGACGTTCGCCAGATCGCACCACGCGAAAAGTACGCAACCGCTGATCCATCAGGAGAAAAGAACGGGGTGCTCGCGCCAAGCGTGCCCGGCACTTCGCGGTCGCTAGCGGTGCCTTCCGCAACCGATCGGATGAAGAGACGCCGCAGCCCGTCTTCGTCGCGTTCGGCCGAATAGGCGAGCCACCGGCCGTCGGCGGACACGACAAACGAAGCCAGCGCGCGGCCTTCTGGAATCGCCATCATGAAGCGGACGGCGGACGGCCGGCGCGCCTCATGAAAGCCGCAGGCGCCAGCGGCAAGAGCCGCGGCGGCAAGGGCCACACCCACGTGGCAGGCGTGCCATCGCGGCGCCCTTGATATCATGGCAGGCTGAACATGTCCCGGAAATGGCTGGTCGTGGCGGTGGCCGCCCTCTGCGTGCCGGCCGCGTGGTGGCTCGTTCAACGTATGGGTTCCCGCATTCTAACCGTGACGCCGCCGACTGAGGGGATTTCCCGAACGCTCGCGACCGAACGGGCGTCGAACATCAGCGCCGTGCGTTACACGTTGTCCTTGAGCATCCCGCCGCGCAAAGAGGAACCCATCCGCGGCACGCTCGGCGTTCGCCTCCGGCTGGCCGAGCGCGCGCCGGTCATCCTGGACTTCGCGCAGCCGGCCGAGCGCGTATCTTCGATTCAGGCAAACGGCCGTCCGGTGCCCGTCCGATCCGAACACGGCCACCTGGTCATTCCCGGCGATCTTGTGAGCAGCGGCGAGAACGTCATCGATATCGCCTTCATCGCCGGCGATGCCCCGCTGAACCGCGACGATGAGTACCTGTTCTCGCTGTTTGTACCGGCGCGCGCATCTCAGGCGTTTCCGTGCTTCGATCAGCCCGACATCAAGGGCTCGCTGTCTCTCAGCCTCGAAGTCCCGTCCGCCTGGACGGCCGTTTCGAATGCGCCGGAAATCGGGCGCGACGCGGCAGCCGAGCGGACGACGATTCGATTCGGCCAGACGCAGGCGCTTCCGACCTACCTCTTCGGTTTTGCCGCGGGCCGATTCTCCGTCGAGCGCGGCGAGCGCAACGGCCGTACCTTCCACCTTTACCACCGGGAAACCGATCCGGCCAGGGTCGCGGCCAATCGCGAGACGATTTTCGATCTTCATCAGCAGGCGCTCGAGTGGCTGGAGAGCTATACGGATCGCAAGTATCCGTTCGACAAGCTCGATTTCGTGCTGCTGCCGGCGTTCCAGTTCGGCGGCATGGAGCACGCGGGCGCGATCTACTACAACGCTCCGGCGCTTTTTCTCGACGAGACGGCCACCCAGAATCAGCGGCTAGGACGCGCGAGTCTCATCGCCCACGAAACCGCCCACATGTGGTTCGGCGATCTCGTCACCATGAAGTGGTTCGACGATGTCTGGCTCAAGGAAGTGTTCGCGAACTTCATGGCCGCGAAGATCGTCGACCCGACGTTCCCGAACATCAATCACGACCTGCGGTTCTTCCTGCAGCACTACCCGGCGGCGTACGAGGTGGATCGCACCGCGGGCGCGAATCCCATCCGCCAGAATCTCGATAATCTCCGCGAGGCCGGCAGCCTCTACGGGCCGATCATCTATCAGAAGGCTCCGGTCGTCATGCGGCAGCTCGAGCAGATGCTCGGGCCAGACGAGCTGCGCGACGGCCTGCGCGAATACCTCACCCGCTTTGCGTTCGCCAATGCGACGTGGACGGATCTCATCGAAATGCTCGACCGCCGTACCGAGCGAAGACCTGGCGGCATGGAGCCGGGTCTGGGTCGAGGAGCCAGGACGTCCGACGATCGACATGCAGCTCGAGAGCCGGGACGGCAAGATCTCCCGCCTGGCGTTCTCGCAGTCCGATCCCCGCGGCCGCTCGCTCGTCTGGAACCAGACGCTGCAGGTAGCGCTGGGGTACGACCACGGCGCACGCATCACCACTCTGAAGATGAACGGGGCATCGGTCGACGTGCCGCGCGTCGGCGATCTGCCCCTTCCACACTACGTGTTGCCGAACAGCGAGGGCATCGGCTACGGCCTGTTCAAGCTGGACGACACCAGCCGGCAGTTCTTCCTGGCACACCTGCCGGCCATTGGCGACAGCCTGACGCGCGGCACCGTATGGGTCACGCTGTGGGACGACATGCTCGAGGGGGGCACCCCTCCTCGACGGCTGTTCGATCTCATGCTGGCCGCGCTGCCCGAGGAGCACGAAGAGCTCACGGCCGAACGGATCCTCGGCTACGTCCGAACGAGCTTCTGGCGGTTTCTGACAGATGCCGAGCGCACCTCGATGGCGGCACGGCTCGAGCAGGTCCTGCGCGCCGGCATGAAACAGGCCGCGACCACGTCACTGAAGTCGGCGTACTTCGGCGCGTTCCGTCAGATCGTGACGACGCCCGAGGGTCTCGCGTACCTCGAACGCGTGTGGCGGCGAAGGGAGCCGATTCCAGGACTCACCTTCGCAGAGAATGACTATATCGACATGGCGCAGGAGCTGGCGCTGCGCGACGTCAAGGGAAGCGCCGGGATCCTCGCCGAGCAGCACGGGAACATCACCAATCCCGACCGCAAAGCCCGATTCGCGTTCGTCATGCCGGCGCTGTCATCGGACGTGGCGGCGCGCGATGCGTTCTTCGCGAGCCTCGCGCGCGTCGAGAACCGCGCGCGCGAAAGATGGGTGGCCGACGGCCTGGCCTTCATCGGTCACCCGCTCCGGCGTCACCACGCGGAACGGTACATTCAGCCGGGCCTCGAGCTGCTGAGCGAGATTCAGCGCACCGGCGACATCTTCTTTCCGCTGAACTGGACGGGTGGGTTGCTCGCGGCCCATAACTCGCCGGCGGCCGCTCAGACCGTGAGAGGTTTCCTCGACGCGCAGAAGAACTATCCGCCGCGCCTGCGGCAGGTCATCGAGCAGAACGCCGACCAGTTGTTCCGATCCGCACGCATCGTCGGCTCGTGAAAGATGAAAGTCCAACAGGAGATCAGGAGATTGGGAGTAGGAAAGTCCTTTGATATCTCGCTCTCTAGAAACCGGTGCGGTGGCACAGGACTTTAGTCCTGTCCGCTCGGTGCTATCATCCCGCCAGTCTTGGAGTTGCCACGGCGACGTAGTGGCAGAAACAGCCGTCGTTGGCTGCGAAGACGCTCAGTCGGTCTACTCCAAGGGTAGTTGGGCTGACAAACAAGAATCATCAACTCGGAGGATGGGGCATGCGTACACGCAACGGCCTCACGCTCGCAATCGCGGTTCTTTCCGTAGCTGCCGTACTTGGCCAAGCCACACAGCGCCGTTCTGAGCCAGCCGTCCTCATCTCGACCGATGCGCAGGCGGCGAGGCCTCAGGCGGGTCCATACAACGGCGGCGGGACGACCACAGCGTATAGCTACTTCGACAACGGGGAGGCAAAGGCACTGGCCTTCAGGAAGCGCGCACTGCACCCGGGCTCAGCCATCGGCCCGCACCCGATTGCCTACGACGAAGAGGTGTACTCCATCGTCTCGGGGCGCGGTCGGCTCGATCGCGAACGGTAAAACGAGTGTCGTTTCTGCTGGCACTGCCATTCTCATGCAACGAGGCGCCATGGTGTCGCTTCAACCGGACGAGGCTCGAAGACCTCGTAATGCTTATCGCTTATCAAGAGATCCACAGAAGTGACCATGCGAATCGAACCGCCCAACATGGCATGAAGCCGACGGTCGCCGTTTGCAGACGATGCGCCGCGGCTGATGCCTGACGTTAAGACAACGATAGCTGCAGACGAGACATTCGCTCAGATGCCAATGCTGGGGCGTTGAGCACGGGCTGAGGTGCAGGACGCGGGAATGAAGCAAGTCATCGACGTTGCCACCGCTCTGCTCACATTGCACATCCCTGGCTCGCTGGTCGGACAGTCAAGCTCAGCGATAAGCTCGGAGATCGTTCACCGCATCGCGAGGGCTTTGCGACCTCCGAGGGTGTACGTCTTCACTATCTCGATTGGGGTGGGACAGACCAAACCTCGTGTTTCTAACGGGGTTCGGGAATACCGCTCATGACTTCGACCGTCTCGCCGAACATTTCTCCTCACGGTTCCGCGTGATTGCGATGACGCGTCGAGGCTGCTCGCCATCGGACGAGCCAACCAGTGGCTATGACTTGCCGCGCCTCACCGCGGATGTGAGGTCGGTACTGGACGCTCTTTTCGTCAAGCAAGCTCATTTTGCTGGTCACTCAATGGCAGGCACTGAAGTGATGCAGTTCGCTCGTTTGTATCCAGACCGGGTGTTGTCGGCGGTATTCATCGACGCTGCAGTGGATCCCGCGGCGTCGTGGCGGGTCTGGCAAATGGATCCACAGGGGCTACCGAAATCTGTTGTCGGATCGTATCGGAGCACATCGATCGGTGGAGGACCACCATTCGTCAGACTTCGAGGCGATTCGTGTCCCTGCGCTAGCGTGACCGACGAGACCACGATCCGACTGGTGTCTCCAGAGACGGGCGAACCGCTTGTCGTCCTGAAGCCGGGAGTACGGATGATTGGTCGAGCCGTTGGGGTAACCAATCAGACCGTGACCTTAATCGAGGAGGGCCGGGGGAATTCGATCACCATGCCGTTGGGGTCTATCGGGCGGCTCGAAGTCAGCGAGCTCGCCGGCACCTATTGCGCGGGATTCTCGTGGGATCTGCTCTTTTCTATCTAACCGGGGTCCTAATTGTGCAGGCTGTCTGTGGTCTCAGTTGCAGCCGCGATGCCACGTTTATTCCTGGGGTTGGTAGCCGACATGCCGCCGCCGCGCCTCCTTGCGAAACTCTTCGAGCACGCCCGGATCGATACGGATCGCGATGAGCTGACGTGGTTCGTCACCAAGTGGAGGCCGCCCTACGCGTCGCATCGCCCTGAGCTGCTCGGGCGACGAGTGGGGAATGTCCGAGTAGTTAATCCTTCGCGCCGTACGCCGCGCGTTCGCTACGACTCGCGCGCCGCGCGCTGATGAGCCGGATCGTTTCGGCATCGCCACTTCTCCTGAGCGTGTAGGCCACCATGAGCAGACGCCCGTCGACGGTTCGGCCCAACCGCAAGAACCGCCGTTCGGTGTTCGAGTGCTGCAGGTCGGGGCCGTCCAGAGCATTGGTGTCGAGAAAGACAGTCACGGCCTCGTCGAACGAGACGCCGTGTATCGCCGCGTTGGCCTCGGCCTTCCGCGGGTCCCACTCAAACACCTATTTAGTATATACGAAATGCTGCGAACAACAGGCGGAAAGCTCAGAATCCACAGTGGATAAGGGGTGCGAGGTAAACCGCTCTCGAGTCGTGCCACGTCACGTCGTCGTGCCGTCGCGTCATCGTGTTGCCGTCATTCTCAGCGCCTTTGCGCCTCTGCGTCTGAGAAGCGATTTCAGCTCACTCAGTCGCCGGCTCGCGCCACGCGAGAACAATCAAGCCTGCGAACAGCGTCACCATGAGCGCGCGATCGGTGTGTATGAGCACGTTCGTGTACAGCGTGGTGTTCGCGAGTCCCGCACGACGGCTCAGGCCGGGGACGTCGAACATCATGCCGAGCTGAAGCATCCAGAACAGCGTTCGCCGCAGACGGGACGGCTCGGTATCTTCGAGCGCCAGCAACATCAGAACAGGCAGCAGAATCACGAATCCGTATGTCAGGTGGTAGAAGGTCATCAGCGACCACAGCGCGACGAGCGGCGGCGCCGCGTACAGGACTCGCCTGTGTGCACCGCCTTCCTGCACGCCAACGACACAGATCCCGGTCAGCAAGCCAAGCCCGATCGACCCGGCAATCGCGTCCACTTCCGACGTGTCGGCGGCCAGCTGCGCAACGAGAGGCCGGAACTCGCTGAGACCGGCCAGGATGGCATCGCCGGTGTGGTGCATGAGCAAGATGGCTGCATAGCGGCCGAGCACGAAGACCGGATCGCTTTCGGACCAGACGCAGAACACCGCGAACAGGCTTCCCGCGGTCGCGAGCGACGACGACACCAGCATCCAGCGCCGGGTGAAGACGCTCCAGAGAAAGACCGGCACGGCCACTTGTGGTTTCATCATCGCAAGGCCGAGCCAGGCGCCACCGGCAACACGGTGGCGATCCGCCATACTCAACGCCATCATGCTGCACGCCAGCGCCGCGACGGTGAACTGCGTCAACGTCCTCACGCCGCCCCAGCAGAGGAACATCAACACCGGCAGCAGGATGACCCGAAAGGGATCGTGCGGTCTGTAGAAACGCGCGGCCAGATACGGCGCAAGCATCAACAGTCCGATGTTCAGGAACATCCACACGGGATGTGCAAGGCCCAGCGGCAGCAATCCCAGCGGCGAGAGCATCACGATGGCATTCGGCGGATAGTCAACAGCCGTCGTCGTCAGGTGGTAGAGGTTCTCGCGGCCGACGAGCCAGTCGCGGCCCCAGGCCTGGACGGATTGCAGATCCAGCAACCGATGAGGCTGCGACGACACGACGACCCCCGCAGCCAGATTGAGCGCCGCGAGCGATGCCCAGCACACGAGGGCGCGGCGAGACGGCTTCGTGAAAAGCGGCCCGCTCACAGAATCGACACAGGATCGATGTCGATGGACACGCGCCGCCGTAACTCCGGCTCGGCGGCAACCGCCGCCAGCGCGGCTTCGCGCATGCTCGCGCGGTGACTGCCCTTCAGAAAGATCTGCGCACGATATTCTCCGCGCAGCTTCGCCACCGGCGCGGGCGCCGGCCCAAGCACGCTGAACCGGCCGGCATCGGCATGGGCGCGAAGATGCTGCGCCAGCGTGGCCGCATCCCCGAGGGCCCCGCGCGCGTCACTTCCCTTCACCATGAGATTCACCAGAGCGGTCAGCGGTGGATACCGCATCGCCTGCCGGTATTTCAGCTCGTCGGCGAAGAACGCATCGTAGTTCTGGTGCGTGGCGTGGCTGATGCTGTAGTGGTTCGGATACAGCGTCTGCACGATGGCTTCGCCCCGCTCGGTCCCGCGTCCGGCTCGGCCCGCCACCTGGGTCAGCAACTGAAACGTGCGCTCCGCCGCCCTGAAGTCGGCGAGCCCCAGTCCGACATCGGCGGAGATGACGCCCACGAGCGTCACGCGCGGAAAATCATGGCCTTTCGCAATCATCTGCGTTCCCACGAGCACGTCGATGGCGCCGGCCGCCATCGATCGAAGGATTTCGGCCGCCGCGCCCTTGCGCCGCACCGTGTCGCGATCGAGCCGTGCGACCCTGGCCGCGGGCCACAGCCGCCCGATTTCCTGCGCGACCTTTTCCGTGCCGAAGCCCCTGCGCTCGAGATACGGACCCTTGCACGCCGGGCACGCCTTCGGCACGAGCATCCCGTAGTTGCAGTAGTGACAGCGGGCACGATGACGCTCCCGGCCCTCCGTATGGACGACGAGCGACACGCTGCAGTTCGGGCACTCGAGCGTGCCGCCGCATTGCCGGCAGAACACCGCCGTGGCCAGGCCTCGGCGATTCAAGAGAACGAGCGATTGCTGTTGTGCGTCCAGACGCTTCGCGATCCCTTCCTTCAGCGGACCGCTGAGAATCACGTCGGGCCCATGCTCGGCGTACTCCTGCCGCATGTCGACAACAGACACCGCCGCAAGCGGACGATCCTGCACGCGCCGCTCCATCACCAGGCGTGTGTAGCGGCCGCTCGACGCGTTCTGGCTGCTCTCGAGCGAAGGCGTCGCGGAGCCGAGCACCACGAGCGCGCCTTCGTTTCTGCCGCGCATCACCGCCACGTCCCGACCGTTGTAGCGTGGCGTTTCTTCCTGCTTGAACGACGAGTCGTGCTCTTCGTCCACGATGATGAGCCCGAGGTTTCCGAGCGGCGCAAATACCGCCGACCGCGTCCCGACGACAACCGACACTTCCCCGCGGCGAATCCGGTACCACTGATCCGATCGCTCGCCATCCGACAGGCCGCTGTGCTGCACGGCCACACGGTCGCCGAACGCATCGCGAAAAGCCGACGCCACGGCGGGCGTCAGCGCAATTTCCGGCACCATCACCAGCACGGATTTGCGCCGTTCCAGAACCATCTCGGCCAGCCGCAGATACACCTCGGTTTTGCCGGAACCGGTAACCCCCTGGAGAAGAAACACGGCGAACTGACCGATCGCGGCCGCCGCGCCGAGCGCCTCGAGCACGCCCGCCTGCTCGGCTGTCAGCAATCGGCCCGAGGGACGGTCGACAACGGCAGACACAGAGCCGCCGGCAAACGGATCGCGCTCGCTCCGCTCGCGCCGGAACGTCACAAGACCTTTGGCGGCCAGCCTCTGCAGGACATCGGTCGAAATGCCGCGTGCGTTGAGATCGGGAACGGGCATGCCGACAGGTTGCCCACGCAACAGCTCGACGGCCTCTTTCTGACGCCCGCCGAGCGACAACGTGTCGTCGTGCCCCTGTGCCGTCAAGGTCGCGAAACGAATCGTTCGGTAGGCTTGTGTCGAGGGTACGGCGGCGGCAAGGGCATCTCCCGCGCCGCACGCGTAGTACTCGGCCACCCACAACGCGAGATCCACCACGGGCGCGGGCAGGAATGCCTCGTCGTCCATGACTTCGACGAGTGGCTTAATCTTCTCTGCCGCGGTCTCGTTCGCCTCGAGCGTTACATCCGGATTGACGACGATGCCAGTGACCACGCGTTTGCCGAGCGGCACCACCACGCGGGCGCCCCGGTGTGGCGGCGGACTGCCGTCCGGCACAAGGTAGGTGAGCACGTCGAGATAGGGAACGGGAACCGCAACGGAGACGAGCCGCACCGGGATCAAGCCACGGTTTCGCCGTTGAGGAGGGCACGGACCTTCTTCATGTCCTCCCACACTTCGCGCCGGCAGCCTGGGTTGCGGAGCAGATACGCCGGATGGAAGGTCGGCACCAGCTTCGCGCCACGGTAGTCGTACACCCGTCCGCGCAGGCGCGAAATCGGATCCATGGTCTTCAGGAGCGAGCGCGCGGCGAACGTGCCGAGCGCCACGATGACCTTCGGCTTGATCGTATCGACCTGACGAAACAGGAACGGCTCGCACTGCGCCACTTCGTCGGGTTCGGGATTGCGATTCTCTGGAGGGCGGCACTTGATGACGTTCGCGATATAGACGTCGTCGCGCTTCAGCCCGATGGCTTCGATGATTTGCGTCAGCTTCTGCCCGGCCCGCCCGACAAACGGGATGCCCTGAATGTCTTCGTCGCGTCCAGGCGCCTCGCCGACGAACATCAGATCGGCGGTGGAGCTGCCGACGCCAAAAACAATCTGTTTCCGTCCGAGCTTACACAGCTTGCACCGCGTGCAGTCGCCGAGGTCTTCGCGAATGGCACCCAGCCTGGCTGCGCTCGACTCACCGGACTCCCGGGACTCCACCGACCCCCTGGACTCGTTTGACTCTTTAGACTCTCGGGACTCTCGAGACTCACCGGACTCCTGCCTCGCCGCCCACGCCGGATCCTTGCTGTACCCGGTGACGCCGAGCTCTTCGAACAACTTCAGATGCTCGGCGAGCGCATCGCGACTGATCGTCATGGCGTCCGGGTGGCGGTACCGGCGAGTAGAAGCGTTTCGATGCGCTGCACGATCTGTAGAGCGATCGCCGACTTGGTTTGACGCGGCAGCGTCTCCTCGCCCGACGGCGTCACCAGGGTGACTTCGTTGGCGTCGACCTCGAAGCCGATATCGGTCCTCGACACGTCGTTGGCCACGACCAGATCAATGCCCTTTTCGCGCTGCTTGCGTCGCGCGCCGGCGACGACGTCATCGGTTTCGGCCGCGAACCCGACGAGCATCGGCCGCCCCTTCCCGGCCCGCTGCCGGCCCAACTCGGCCAGGATGTCCGGCGTGCGGACGAGCGTCAGCGTCAGCGTATCGGATTCCTTGTGAATTTTCCTGGGCGCGGCGTCGGATGGCGTGTAATCGGCAACCGCGGCCGCCATGATGACCACGTCGGCCTGCGACGCACGCGGGACGACGGCATCGCGCATCTCGGCCGCCGTCGTCACGCGAATGACTTCGACGCCAGCCGGCGGCGTCAATTCCGTCGGGCCGCTCACCAGCACGACCCTGGCGCCACGCGCGCGCGCAGCACCCGCCAGCGCGTATCCCATCCGCCCGCTCGATCGGTTGCCGATGAAGCGAACCGGATCCACTGCCTCTCGCGTCGGGCCGGCGGTCACCACCACCAGCTTACCGCGCAGCGGTCCCGACGGCGTCAGCAGTTGCTCGACCGCCGTCACGATATCGGCAGGCTCCGCGAGGCGTCCCTTCCCAATCCATCCGCAAGCCAGGTATCCGGCACCGGGATCGACAAAATACGTTCCGCGTCTGGCAAGCGTATCGAGGTTCCGCTGCACCGCCTCGTGCTCGAGCATGTTCGTGTTCATCGCGGGCGCGACGAGCACTGGAGCCTTCGTCGCCAGGTACAACGACGTGAGGAAGTCGTCGGCGATGCCGTTGGCAAACTTGCCGATGATGTTCGCGGTGGCCGGTGCCACGAGCAGCAGATCGATGCTCGACGCCAGTGAGATGTGTTCGATGTCCGAATTCGCCCCGGGCTCGAACTGGCTCGTGAGCACCTTGTGCCGGGTGATCGCTTCGAAGGTGAGCTCGCCCACGAACTGCGTTGCGGCGCGCGTCATGACGGCGACGACGTCGTGCCCCTGCTTCTGGAGGCCGCGCACGACTTCGACCGACTTGTAGGCGCCAATTCCACCACACACGCCAATCGCGATCATCGCCATGTCGTCACCCCTGAAACGTCTTCAGTATCTCGACCGCTTTCGGCCTCATGCACTCCAGCCTCGAGCGCTCGGCCAGCACGATGGACCTGATTCGCTCGACGCACGAATCGAGGTCGTCGTTGAGCACCACGTAGTCGTATTCCTTGAACGCCGAGACTTCGTCGCGAGCCACCTGCAGCCGCCGGTGCATCGCCTCGTCGCTGTCCTTGCTGCGGCCGCGCAGCCGTTTCTCGAGCACGTCGTACGACGGCGGCAGCACGAATATAGCCACGTGCGGCAGGCCTGTTTTCCGGACTTTCCGCGCGCCCTGCACGTCGATGACGAGCACCACGTCGTGCCCGCTCTCGAGGCAGCGCGCCGTATCGCCCGCGTGCGTGCCATAGAAATTGCCGAACACGTCAGCGTATTCGAGGAACTCGCCGTTGGTCAGCATCGCCTCGAAGCGTTCGCGGCTCACAAAATTATAGTCCACGCCGTCGGCCTCATCCTTCCGCGGCGCGCGAGACGTGTAGGAGCGCGAGAGCTTCAGGCGATCGGTCACTTTGACCAATCGCTCCACGACCGTGGTCTTGCCCGTACCCGATGGGGCGGAGACGATGAACAACAATTAGCTCGCCTTATTCGACATTCTGCACCTGTTCACGCATCTTTTCGAGCTCCGCCTTGGCGTCGATGACGAGGTTCGAGACGCGCAATCCGTCGGCCTTCGACCCGATGGTGTTGACTTCGCGATTCATCTCCTGCAGCAGGAAATCGAGCTTGCGACCGCAGGGCTCCGGCGAATCCGCGAGCGATTTCCAGTGGGCGATGTGCGCGCGGAAGCGCGCCATCTCCTCGCTGATGTCCGAGCGCGACGCGACGCGCACGATCTCCTGCGCGATAAGCGCGGGATCGGCCGCAAGGTCGACCGTGAGCTCCTGCACGCGCGCGGCGAGCCGCGCCTGCAGCTCCTGCCGGCCCTGCTCGGCCGCATCGGCGATTTCTTCGAGCATGCCGCCGACGAGCGCGCGGCGCACTTCCAGGTCGGCGTTCAGGTGATCGCCTTCGGTGCCCCGCATGCCGTCGAGCTGCGTCACCGCTTCGTCGACGGCCGACTCGAGCATGTCGACCAGCTGCGCCACCATGGCCGCGTCGCGCTCCACGGGTCGCTCGCGGACCGCCAACGCCTGGGGCAGCCTCAGCAGGTCGCCCGGTGTCAGCGCTCCCTGGACGATGCCGCGACTGCGCGCGGTCTCGAGTGCGGCTGACAGGGCCACGGCCAGCGACTCGTTGAACTCTACTTCGACGCTGGCCGTGTGGCGATATTGAACCGCGACGGCGAGCTCGACCCTGCCGCGGCCGATCCGTTTCTGCACGGTCGCCCGGATACGCCCCTCCGCCTCGGCGAGGCTTTGCGGCACCCGCAACTGCAGGTCGAGGTGGCGATGATTGACGGCGCGGATGGTAACCGTAATGGTCGCCGTTTCCGACTCTCTCGTCGAGGACGCGAACCCCGTCATGCTCTTAATCATGTTTGGTCGCGGGCCCGGCCATCCGCCGCACGCCGATGGCTGGGGTCCCTGTCTCTGTTTGTTCCCGCCTGGGCTCGAGCAGCTGCATCTTGTACAGCGCCGCGTATACGCCCTCGCGGCTCAGCAGATCTTCGTGACGGCCGAATTCGACGATACGGCCCCGCTCGAGCACGATAATCGCATCGGCGCGCATGATCGTCGACAGACGATGCGCGATGACGAACGACGTCCGGTTCAGCATCAGCGTCGCCAGTGCGTCCTGGACCAGCAGCTCGGCTTCGGCGTCGAGCGCGGAGGTCGCCTCATCGAGAATCAGGATCGGCGCGTTCTTCAGCAGCGCGCGCGCGATGGCCAGACGCTGGCGTTGCCCACCCGACAATTTCTGTCCCCGCTCGCCGATGCGCGTATGGTACCGGTCCGGAAGCGCCGCGATAAACTCGTGCGCGTGCGCCGCTTTGGCAACGGCTTCAATCTCGGCCGGCGCAGCCTGCACGGACCCGTACGCGATGTTGTTTGCGATCGTGTCGTCGAAGAGCACCGTCTCCTGAGTGACGATGCCAACCTGCGCCCGCAGCGACTTGAGCGTGACGTCGCGGATGTCTCGCCCGTCGATCGTAATCATGCCGCCGCTGACGTCGTAAAAGCGCGGAATCAGGTTGACGAGGGTGGTCTTGCCGGCGCCACTCCGCCCGACGATGGCCACCATCTGCCCGACCGGCACCCTGAAGGTAATGTTCCGGAGAATGGCTCGCGGGTGGACGTCCTCATATGCGAACGTCACGTCGCGGAACTCGATCGTCGACGCAAACGGCGGCAACGGTTGCGCCGCCGGAGACTCGTCGACCTCGGTGTGCGTATCGAGCATCTCGAAAATGCGATCGGCGGCGGCAATCGCCTGCTGGAGGTTTGCGTTCACACGGCTCAGCTTCTTCGCCGGGGCGTACATCATCAGAAGCGCCGCGAGGAACGCGGTAAAGTCGCCGGCCGTCAGCCGCCCCGCTGCAATCTGCTCGCTGCCGTACCAGAGCGCCGCCGCCATGCCAATGCCCCCGAGCAGCTCCATAGCCGGCGGCATTACCGAGAGCGCACGCACGACACGCATGTTGGTGCGATAGAGATACCTGAGCGCCTCGCGAAAACGGCTCGCCTCGCGTTCTTCGGCGCCGAAGGCCTTCACGATGCGGTGAGCGGCGAACGTCTCGGCGCCGACGTGCGTCATGTGCTCCTGGGCCTCCTGGCTTCGCCGCGCCGTCCGCCTGATGCGCTGCCCGAGCCGCACAAGTGGATACACGACGATCGGCGCGCCCGTAAAGCACACCATGGCGAGCCGCCAGTCGATCCAGAAGAGGATGGCGGCGTAGCCGACCAGCGCGAGCGATTCCCGCGAGAGATCGCCGGCCGTCTCGGAGACCGCCCGCTGTACCTGCCCCACGTCGTTCGACACGCGCGACAGTAGCTGTCCGACCGTGTTCCGCGCAAAGAAGCTCGCCGACTGGCCGAGGATGTGTCCGTAGAGACGATCGCGCAGGTCCATCACGACCCGCTGACCGATATCCTCCATCAGATAGTCCGGAGAAATACGACCCGAGGCCTTTCAGGAAGTAGAGGCCGACGATCGACAGCGCGATGGTGCGCAGTCCCTGCTGATTCGGCAGGAGCTCGTCGAGGATCGGCCGGATGAGGTACACGACCAGCGCCGACGCTACGGCATAGACCAGCATTGCGAGAACCGCCCAGGCGAGGCGGACCCGATAGGGCTTTGCGTACCGAAGGAGCCGGAAGAACGAGTTCACTCGGTAAAGCGATATTTCAGCAGCACCCACAGCGCGACAACCCCGTCGCGCCACGTGATTTTCTTGCCTTCGTCATAGCCTCGGCCATCATAGGTGATAGGCACTTCGTATACACGATACCCGCGTTTGAAGATTTTCGCGGTGAGCTCCGGCTCGATGCCGAAACCATTGCTGTCGAGCGAGAACGACCGGAGCACGTCGACCCGCATGGCTTTATAGCAGGTCTCCATGTCGGTCAGCATCGTGTTGTAGAGGACGTTGGTCAGGAGCGTGAGGAAGAGGTTCCCGAGATAGTGCGTGAAGAGGAACACCCGGTGGCGGCCGAGAAAGCGCGATCCGTACACCACGTCGGCGCGGCCCTTGCAAATGAGGTCGATGAGGTCGGGAAACTCCTCGGGTGAATACTCCGTATCGGCGTCTTGAATGACGACGAGATCGCCCGTCACTTCCTTGAACCCAAGGCGCAGGGCCGATCCCTTTCCGCCGTTCGGCTTCTGGAGCAGCTTGAACCGGTACCTGGCCTGGAGGTTGCGCAGGATCTCCGACGTGCCGTCCTTCGATCCATCGTCGACAACGATCAGCTCGATGCGGATGGCGGGAACCGCCAGCACGCGCGCGATCATCCCCTCGATCGTCTCACGCTCGTTGTAGACGGGCATGACGACCGAGAGGAGCGGGTCTGTGAGCGTCCCTTTGATGCCTGCCATTACCTGCCGACGGAATAGTACGTGAATCCCTGAGCTTTCATCTGCTCCGGACTGTAGATATTCCGGCCGTCGAAAATCACAGGCGTTTTCAGCAGCTTGCGCATCCGGCCGAAATCGGGCTCGCGGAATTCGTTCCACTCGGTCGCAATCACGAGCGCGTCAGCTCCCTTGAGCGCGTCGTAGTTCTTGGTGCACAGCTTGATCTTGTTGCCGAAAATCTTCTTCGCGACCGGTTGCGCCTGCGGGTCGAACGCCTGCACCTTCGCCTTGGCCTCGAGCAGCCGGAAGATGAGCGGGATGGCCGGGGCCTCGCGCATGTCGTCGGTTCTCGGCTTGAAGGCCAGGCCCCAGACGGCAATCGTCTTCCCTTTGAGCGAGCCGAAATGCTGTTCGAGCTTGGCGATGAATCGAACTTTCTGCGCCTGATTGACGCGATCGACCGCCTTCAGGATCTGGAAGTCGTAGCCGGTGTCGCCGGAGAACTTGATGAGCGCCTTGATATCCTTCGGGAAGCAGCTGCCGCCGAAACCGATCCCTGGAAACAGGAACTGCGACCCGATGCGGCGATCGGCGCCGATGGCCTTGCGCACCTGATCCACGTTGGCGCCGAACGCCTCGCAGACGTTCGCAATCTCGTTCATGAACGAGATGCGCGTGGCCAGGATCGAGTTCGCCGCGTACTTGCACATCTCGGCGCTCGCCGTATCCATGACCATGATGGGCGCGCCCGTGCGCGTGTAGGGCCCGTAGAGGTCGACCATCAACTTCTGGGCGCGATCGTCGTCGACGCCAATGACCACGCGATCGGGTTTCAGGAAGTCCTCGACCGCGGCGCCCTGCTTCAGGAACTCCGGATTGCTGACCACGCTGAAGGGGTGCGAGGTTTCCCTGGCGACAATCTCGCGCACCCGCTGCGCCGTGCCGACCGGCACCGTGCTCTTGTCGACGATGACTTTGTAGCCGTTCATCGCTTTCGCGATTTCGCGGGCGACGCCGAGCACATGCGTCAGGTCGGCCGACCCGTCTTCGTGCTGCGGCGTGCCAACTGCGATGAACACGATGCTCGCCGCGCGAACCGAACGGGGCAGGTCGGTCGTGAACTCCAGCCGCTTCTCCGCCCGGTTGCGCTTGACCATCTCTTCCAGGCCGGGCTCGTAGATGGGCATGATGCCCCGGCGCAGGGTGCGGACCTTCGTCGCATCCTTGTCGATACAGGTGACGTCGTTCCCGGTTTCCGCCAGGCACGCGCCCAGCACCAGGCCCACATAGCCCGACCCGACCACCGCAATCTTCATTCCTCGCTGCTCCGTTCAGAAAAGGCTCCGGGAGCCGTTCTTGCCCATAACCAGAAAAACGGCTCCCGGAGCCGTCTTTCTCCCGGACTCAAATCCGGCGACTTTAGCACAAAGTGTACATGCTTCCAACCCATTGACTCGAAAGGATATGCCGGGTGATAGGGTTGTGATAGGCTGCGACCCGTGCGGATCGTCATCGACTACCGGCCGGCACTCCGGTCCCGCACCGGCGTGGGCGAACACATCCACCAGGTGGCACGCGAGCTGGCGCGGACGGGCGGCGACGAAATCACCCTGGTTTCGAGTTCGTGGAAGGATCGCCTTCCGGCCAACATATCGGCCGAACTCCCCCGGGTCCGGCTGGTGGACCGGCGGATACCCGTGGGCGCCCTGAACCTGGCCTGGCACCGGCTCCAATGGCCCCCTGTTGAGGTGATCGCCGGGGGCGAGTTCGACGTGGCGCACTCCCCGCACCCGTTGCTGTTGCCGTCACGTTCGGCGGCCCAGGTGATCACGATTCACGACCTCGACTTCCTGTCGCATCCCGAACGCACGTCCGCGGAAATCCGTCGCGACTACCCGGCCCTCGTCAAGATGCACGCCGAACGTGCCGATGCGATCATCGTCGTGTCGCGTTTCGTCGCCGGAGAGGTACAACAACGGCTCGGCGTGCCGGCCGGGCGCATCTCGGTAAGCATGAACGGCGCACCAGAGTGGGCCACACCGCCGGCCGCGGTGGACGCCGGCGGCTACATCCTGTTTGTCGGCACGCTCGAACCTCGAAAGAATGTGGGCGGATTATTGAAGGCCTACGGCCGGCTGCTCTCCCGCATGCCTCACGCCCCAACGCTGGTGATTGCGGGGCGGAGCAGCGAGAACGGCGCCGGGACACTCTACGAGATGGACGAGGCGACGCTCGCGGGACGCGTCGACTATCGCGGGTACGTCGCGCCCGACCAGCGAGAGTCGCTGTACAAGCATGCGCAAGTCCTCGTGCTGCCCTCCTTCGACGAGGGCTTCGGCATACCCGCCCTGGAAGCGATGGCCGCGGGTGTCCCCGTGATCGTGGCCAATCGCGGCGCGCTTCCCGAAGTGGTGGACGACGCGGGGCTTCTCGTCGAACCCGAGGATCCGGAAAGCATCGCGACCGCGATGGAGCGGATGATTGGCGACAGGAACCTGAGGGAGACGTGTGCGGCCCGTGGATTGGCGCGCGCGCGCCTGTTCACCTGGGCGCAGGCCGCGCGCGATACACGGCGCGCGTACGAAAACGCCGTGCTCGGCTTCCGCCAGAAGTCCCGCCGGCGGTCGAGCTCCGAGTCCAAGATCAAAAGCCCCGATGCGCATCGGCATTGACGCCCGCGAGCTTTGCGGGAAGCCGACTGGCGTAGGCCGTTACCTGTCGGGGCTGCTCGGCCAGTGGTCGGGCGACGGTACGGCGTCGCGGCACACGTTCGTCCTCTACGCCAACGAGCGCATCTCGACGCCGATTGCCAATGGCGAACTGCGAATCGTGCCCGGCCCGGCGGGAGCCGCGTGGGAGCAGCTTTCGCTGCCCGCCGCCGCCAGGCAGGATCGCCTCGACGTGTTCTTCGCGCCGGCCTACACGGCGCCGCTCCGCTTGAACATTCCCATCGTGCTGACCGTGCACGACATCTCGTTTGTCGCCCATCCGGAATGGTTCCGCTGGAAGGAAGGCGTGAGACGACGCACGCTGACGCGATGGTCGAGCCGCCGCGCACGCCTGGTGCTGACCGATTCGGACGCCTCGCGCCGGGAAATCGTGTCGCACTTCAGCATCTCACCCGAGCGCGTGCGGCGCATTTATCCCGGCGCCGTGACGCTTCCCCTTCAGGCGGCGCTGCAACGCGATCCGCTCGTGCTCTTCGTCGGCTCGGTCCTGAACCGCCGTCATCTTCCGGATCTCATTCGCGCCTTCAAGCCGATCGCGAAGCGGCATGCTGACGCGCGGCTCGAGATCGTCGGCGAGAACCGCACGTACCCGCACCAGGATCTCCCGGCTCTCGTCGCAGTCGAGGGTCTTGGATCGCAGGTGTCGATTCGTGACTACGTGCCCGACGCCGAGCTCACGGCCCTTTACGGCCGCGCGCGGGCGTTCGCGTTTCTGTCCGAATATGAAGGCTTCGGCCTGCCGCCGCTGGAGGCGCTGAGCGCGGGGGTGCCGCCAGTGCTGCTCGACACCGAGATCGCGCGCGAGGTCTGCGGTGATGCGGCGTTGTTCGTCCGGAATGGGGATCACTCCGCCATCACCGGCGCGCTCGAGCGCGCGTTGTTCGACGAAACCGTCCGGCGCGGGGTATTGGACGCCGCACCTGGTGTCTTCGCGCGTTACTCGTGGCCCCGTGCCGCTGCCGAAACGCTCGCGGCGCTGGAGTCGGTGGCGTGAACGATCTCGCGATCATCATCGTGAGCCACAACACGAAAGCGGATCTGGAGGAGTGCATTCGCTCGCTCCGCCAGCATCCGCCCCGCATCCCGCACGAAATCGTCGTCGTCGACAACGCGTCCGGCGACGGCAGCGTCGAGGCCGTGCGAGCCGGGTGGCCCGACATTCGTGTCATCGCCCTCGATCGCAACGTCGGTTTCTCGAGCGCCAACAACACCGGCATCCGGCAGACCTCGAGCGAGCTGGTGCTGCTCTTGAACAGCGACACCATCGTGCCCGAAGGCGCGATCGACAGGCTCGTCGGCGCGTTGCACGAGCTGCCAGGCGCGGCCGTTGCCGGTCCGAGAATCGTCGATGCGAACGGTGAACCCGAGCTTTCGTTCGGCCGGATGATCGGGCCGTTCGCCGAACTGCGCCAGAAACTGCTCGTCCGGCTGGCGTCGCCCGCGGCGCTGAAGGCAAAGACGACTCGCGTGCGTGAAGTCGATTGGGTAACAGCCGCCTGTCTCCTCGTGGGGCGGCGCCATGCCGAGGCCGCGGGGTTACTCGACGAGCGGTACTTCATGTACTGCGAGGACGTGGACTTCTGCGCGGCGGTTCGCGCGAACGGCGGCAAGGTGTACTTCACGCCGGCCGCCGAGATCGTCCACCTTCGCGGCCGGTCGTGGCGCGCCAGCCCGGCAGCCACCCGGGACCACTACCGCCGCAGCCAGCTGGCGTTCTACCAGAAGCACCATCCGGGCTGGGCGCCGATCCTGTGGCTGTACCTTGCCTTACGAGGAAAGCTGCCGCGCCGAACGGCCGATAACCAAGGGTAAGGGCGAAGCCGCCGGCTTCTCGCTCTTGCCCGTATATGCCCGAATTTTCCTGGCTCTGTCCCGAGTGCGGCCGGCGTGTGCCGAACAAGGCGGAGATCTGCCGCTGCGGCGGCACCAGGGTGGAAGTGTTGCCGGCCGGGGCGCTGGATGGGACCGGCCCTGCGGAACCGGCGGCACGTTCGAGCATGCTGCCGTGGATCGTGCTGGGGATCGTCACGATTGCCGCGGCCGGCGGGCTGGTCGCGCTTCAAGTGATGCCGGTTAAGAACAATCAGGCTACAGCGAACGCAGGCGGCGCGTCCGGCGCATCCGCCTCCGCTCGGACCGAGCCTGACGAGCTTCGGCGCGACGAGCCCAACGCACCTAACGCACCCATCGCACCCGACGCACCTCTCGCACCTGACGCATCCGCCTTCGCGCCCACTTCGCCTATCGCTTCGGCGGACAAGCCCAACGCACCTGACGCACCGAATTCGGTGGCCTTGGAAGACATCGTGAGCCGTTCGATTCCCGCGATTGTCTCGATCGAAGCCGGCCAGGGGCGCGGCAGCGGGTTCTTCGCGGCGCCGCGAACGGTGATAACCAATCGTCACGTGGTGCAGACCATCCCGATGGTCACCGTCAGGCTCTCGAACGGCCAGGCACTGCCGGGACGAGTGGAGACCACTTCGCAGGAGTACGATCTCGCGATCGTGCGCGTCGATAGCGCGCCCGCGTCCCAGCCCGTGCTGCCGCTCGGCACGGTCAACGAGGTGCGGCCCGGCCAGGAAGTCATCGCCATCGGCCTCGCGCTCGGCGTGTTCCAGAACAGCGTGACGCGGGGGATTATCAGCGCGGTGCGCCGTGCCGATCGGACAGTCATGCTGCAAACAGATGCCGCAATCAATCCCGGCAACAGCGGCGGCCCGCTGCTGAACCGCAGCGGTCAGGTGGTCGGCATCAACACGATGAAAATCACGGGCGCCGCCGAATCGCTCGGGTTCGCCGTCGCGGTCGATCATGCGCGCAGCCTGTTGAGCGGCGGGGCCGCGCCGTCCGGCCCAATCGCCTCGTCGGCGCAGCCCAGCCGGCCGCTCGCGCCCTCATTCAGCGCGCGATCGGAGACCGACGCCGTCCGGGAAGACGGCACACGGCAATACACCCAGGTCGTCGAGGGCGCCGCGCGCCGGGCGTCGCAGATCGATTCGTATTGGGATCGAATCAAGGCCAACTGCGCCCTGCGTACCACGCCGGGCTACGACCGGGAATGGTTTGCCTTGTGGGATGGACGGGCAGCCCTCACGGCGCCGGACGGGTCCTGCTCGTCGGCGATTCGAGAGCTCGAAGATCTCGCGGCCGAGGTGCGATCGGTCGTCTCCGCCGCCCAGGAGAACGCGCGCCGCGCGTCGGTGCTGCCCGGCCAGATGCGTGAAATCCGGCGCCGGCATCGCATGGATTGGCCCGGGTTTGATCGGTGAAATGGCTCCGGGAGCCTTTTCAGTAAGATACAGACGTGCGGATCGGCATAGACGCGCGAAAGCTCCATGACTTCGGCATCGGCACCTACATCCGGAATCTCCTTCGCGAGCTCGCGGCGATCGACCGGCAGACCGAGTACGTGCTCTTCACGCGCCCGGGCGATACCGGCGTAGCCGCCTCGCTCGGCGAGAACTTCCGCGCCGTGGCCGATCGCTCGGGCAACTACTCCATCGCCGAACAGGTGTCGATTCCGATCGCGGCGAAGCGTCAGCGACTGGACCTCTTACATGCGCCCCACTACGTGCTGCCGGCGCTGACGCCGTCGAAAACGGTCGTCACCATTCACGACTGCATTCACCTGATGTTCCCGGAATATCTCAGCCACCGAATGGGATACGCGTTCGCGCGCGCGTCGCTCTACACGGCCGCCCACAAGTCCGACCGCATCTTCACGGTGTCGGAGCAATCCAAGCGCGACATCCTGAAGTTCTTCAACGTGCCGCCTGAAAAGATCGTCGTGACGCCCAACGCCATCGACGATCGGTTCAGCACGGCGCCGAGCCCGGAGCACGTCGTCAACATGCGCGAGCGGTACCAGTTGAGCCACTCGTACCTGCTCTACGTCGGGAATATCAAGCCGCACAAGAACCTCGAGCGGCTCATCGAGGCATTCCATCTGATCCGCAAGGAGGGACGCTCGGAGCTCGAGCTCATCATCATCGGCGACGAAATTTCCAAGCTGCAGTCGCTGCGCCGCGCCGTGCACAAGTACGATATCCACCGGTACGTCCGCTTTCTCGGCTACGTGCCGCAGACGACGCTCGCGGTCCTCTATCGCCTTGCTGCCGTTTTCGTGTTCCCGTCGCTGTACGAAGGGTTCGGTCTGCCGCCGCTCGAAGCCATGGCGAGCGGCACGCCTGTCGTCACGTCGAACGTCTCGTCGCTGCCGGAGGTCGTCGGCGACGCGGCGGTTCTCGTCGATCCGTACAAGGCCGAGTCGATCGCCGACGGCATCCTGAGCGTTCTCACGAAGCACGCACCTTCGCGAGGAGTTGAGCAAGCGGGGCCTCGAGCGCGTGAAGGCGTTTTCGTGGGCGCGCTCGGTGCAGCGCGTGCGCGAGGTCTACGGCGAGGTGCTGGCATGAACCGCACCGCTCCGGTGGCGAGCCACACCACAGCTGTGGCACAGGGCTTCAGCCCTGTCTTCCGCGAAATCGTTCTGGTACACGACTGGCTCACCGGCATGCGCGGCGGCGAGAAGGTGCTCGAGCTTCTGTGCGAGACCTATCCTCGGCCGATCTCATCACGCTGTTTCACGTGCCGGGATCGGTGTCACCGGTCATCGAGCGTATGCATCCGCGCACATCGGTGCTGCAGAAGCTGCCGGGGGCCAGGCGTTTTTATCGCTATTGCCTCCCGCTCTTTCCAACGGCAATCGAACAGTTCGATCTCGATCGGTACGACCTCGTCATCAGTACCAGCCACTGCGCGGCGAAGGCCGTCGTCAAGACAGGCCGGGCGCGGCACCTGTGCTACTGCTTTACGCCGATGCGGTATGCGTGGGACCAGTTCGACGCGTACTTCGGCGAAGGGCGGGTCGGGCCCTCAAAAACCGGGCCTTGAAACCCATGCTCGACGCGCTGGCGCGCTGGGACGCCGCCACGGCCGGCAGGGTCGACCACTATGTCGCCATCTCTCAACACGTTGCCAGCCGGATCCGTCGGTACTATAATCGTCACGCCGACGTCATCTATCCGCCGGTCGATACAGGCTTCTTCGTCCCGGATGACGACGGTCGCTCGCGAAGACTTCTTGCTGATTGTGTCGGCTCTCGTTCCGTATAAACGCATCGACGTGGCCATCGAGGCCAGCCATCTCTCCAACATGCCACTTCGTATAGTCGGCAACGGACCTGAGCGCGGCGCGCTGATGAATCTCGCCACGCGCGCGGGGGCCAACGTGCAGTTTCTCGGCTCGCTGCCCGACGAGGCCGTACGCGACGAGTATCGGCGCGCGGCGGCCGTGCTCCTTCCTGGCGAGGAGGATTTCGGAATCGTGCCGGTGGAGGCACAGGCGTGCCGGACGCCGGTGGTCGCGCTGGGCCGCGGCGGCGCGCTCGAGACGGTCATCGACGGCGTCACCGGAGTCCTCGTCGATCGAACCCACGCCGGCTGCCTTTGCCTCGGGCATCTCGCGCGCACGGCAGCTTCGCTTCGATCCGGACACTATGCGGCAGCACGCCATGACGTTCGATCGCGCTGTCTTCGCGCAATCGATTCGGGCCACCATCGAGAGCCTGTCGGGGCCGAAGCCCCGCGCCACCGGGTACCATGCTTAGACGCTACGGACGCCTTCTGGTGGCGCTCTACGTCATCTCCGATGCCGTGCTGGGCATCACGGCGTTCGGGCTGGCCTATCTCGTCCGGTTTTCGAGCGGGCTCATTCCGGTCACGCGCGGATATCCGCCATTCATGCAATACGTCTCGGTGATGCCGTTCATCGCCGTGCTCGTCCCCCTCGCTTTTCACTTTCAAGGGGTCTACCAGCTTCGGCGAGGGCGTTCGCGGGTCGACGACTTTTTTCTCGTGTTCATCGGAACCGTCGTCGCGGTGATTCTCGGCGTGGTTTCGACGCTCTACTTCGACGCCTACCACGCATCGCCCGAGGAGCAGGCGGTTGGCGCGTATCAGGTCTCGCGCATCGTCTGGGCGGTGTTCCTCGTCTTCAACATCGCGCTCACGTTCGGCTCGCGCGAGCTGGTACGCGAGGTGCTCGAGCGCCGCTGGAAAGCCGGCCTCGGCCTGAAACGCATTCTGATCGCGGGCGCCGGCGAGCTCGGCCGCGTGGTCGCGGAAAAAATTCTGCAGCATCGCGAGCTCGGTTATCAGATCGTCGGCTTCGTCGACGACCGCGCGGGCGGCGATCACCTCGGCTATCGCGGGCTGCCTCTGCTGGGCACGCTCGACGATGCCCCCGACATCATCCGCCAGGAACACGTCGACCACCTGTACGTGGCGCTGCCGCTCGAAGAGCACGTGAAGATGCTCGACCTCATCGAGAGCACCAGCCGCGAGATGGTCGACGTCAAGGTCGTGCCCGACCTGGTGCAGTTCCTCGCTCTCCGCGCGCGTCTCGAGGATCTCGACGGCGTGCCGATCATCAACATCCACGACGTGCCGCTGCAGGGCCTGAATGCCGTGATCAAGCGGACGATCGACCTCGGCATCAGCGGCGTCGCCACGATGCTGCTGGCCGTTCCGTGCGGCATCATCGCGCTCCTGATCAAGTGGACGTCACAGGGGCCCGTGTTCTACCGCCAGGAACGCATGGGACTCGACGGGCGGCCGTTCTGCGGTCTACAAGTTCCGGTCGATGAAGGAAGACGCCGAAGAGGTGACCGGCCCCATCTGGGCCCGTGACGACGATCCGCGGTGCACGCCGGTGGGCCGTCTCCTGCGGCGTTGGGACCTCGACGAGCTGCCGCAGATCTGGAACGTGCTCCGCGGAGACATGTCGATCGTCGGGCCGCGTCCCGAGCGGCCGTTCTTCGTCGACCAGTTCAAGCATCGTTTCCCGCAGTACATGCTTCGGCACAAGGTGAAGGCCGGCATCACCGGCTGGGCGCAGGTCAACGGGTGGCGCGGCAACACCTCGCTCGAAAAACGGATCGAGTTCGACCTCTACTACATCGAGAACTGGTCGGTGTCGCTCGATCTCAAGATCATGTGGATGACGCTCTTCCGCGGCGTCCTGCAGAGACAATTTTAAACAATGAAAAAACGCGTCGTCATTACGGGAGCCGCTGGATTCATCGGCTCCCATCTGGCCGAGGCCCTGCTCGACGAGGACTGCTCGGTCGTCGGCGTCGACAATCTGCTCACCGGCGACCTCGCCAACATCGCGCATCTCGCCGGGCGAGACTTCGTGTTCGTCAAGCACGACGTGACCAACTACATCAACGTGGACGGCCCGGTCGATGTCGTGCTGCACTGGGCCAGTCCGGCCAGCCCGATCGACTATCTCGAGCTGCCGATTCCGACGCTGAAAGTGGGCGCGCTCGGCACCCACAAGGCGCTGGGCCTGGCCAAGTCGAAGCGCGCGCGGTTCGTGCTCGCGTCCACGTCGGAGGTGTATGGCGATCCGCTCGAGCATCCGCAGACCGAAACCTACTGGGGCAACGTCAACCCCATCGGCCCGCGCGGCGTCTACGACGAAGCCAAGCGCTTCGCCGAGGCGATGACGATGGCGTATCACCGCTACCACGGGCTCGACACGAAGATCGTGCGGATCTTCAACACCTACGGGCCGCGCATGCGCATCAAGGACGGCCGTGCGGTGCCGGCCTTCATCTCGCAGGCGCTCCTCAACGAGGACGTCACGGTGTTCGGCGACGGCACGCAGACGCGCAGCTTCTGCTATGTGGACGATCTCGTCGACGGCATCGTGCGCCTGATGAACTCGAGCGTGAACGACCCGGTCAATATCGGCAATCCGCAGCGAGATGACCATCGAGGGGATCGCGCGGACCATCATCAAGATGACGGGATCGAAGAGCCGGATCGTGTATCAGGAGCTGCCCGAGGACGACCCGAAAGTCCGCCAGCCCGACATCACCAGAGCCCGCACGCTGCTGAAATGGGAACCGAAGGTAACGCTCGAGCAGGGCCTGGTGACGACGATTGATTACTTCAAGAGAAAGATGGGACTGTAAGGTCGCAAGGCGCACGTCGGAAGTCGGCAGGCGCAAGGCGACGCCGCGAGGCTGAAGTCCGGTGGCGCAGGGCTCA
Organism: Vicinamibacterales bacterium; assembly: GCA_963746535.1. Classification (GTDB taxonomy): domain Bacteria; phylum Acidobacteriota; class Vicinamibacteria; order Vicinamibacterales; family JAMQPK01; genus JAMQPK01. Next base: position 180,424 of record CAVVBP010000002.1, read on the forward strand.
GCTCTTCGCGGCAATCACCGGTGGCGCAGGGCTTCAGCCCTGCCATGCCGCGATCACTCACGGCCCGGCCGGCCCGAGTCCTTCCCTGACTAACGCCGCAGCCGTGACGAGACAGCCTTCATGCTCCCTGCCAGCGAGCGTAGCAGGAATGCGTTGCGAGTCGTGGCGTTCGGTGCGCCAGCCTCGAGCTCCGCTGCGAGTCGATCGAGCTCGCCGAGTGCGGCCCGGGCGTTTCTCTCCTGGCCGGAGCGAAGCGCGCCGACGCGATTCAGCGCCGTTCTCAGCGTGGCGGTGTGGCGTGAATCGATGCCGTTGGCTCGCGTCAGCTGATCGAGATACGCGTGTGAGACCACCGTCGACGCCGGCCACGTGAACCGCTTCTGGTGTTGCGGATTGAGCTCGTCGGTATAGGCCAGCGTCGCCGCGTCGATCTCGTTCTGCGAGAGATGTTCACTTGGCGTCAGGCGGAAGACATCGAGGCCCCGGGCGATCTCCGTGCCATACACGTGACCGTTGTACCAGTAAGCCGACCAGTACCCGCCGACGATCAAGTGGGTCGCATCGAGCGGACCGCGATCGAAATACGCGATCTCGAACGGCTTTGCGGGGTCCGTGAAGTCGAAGACCGACACGCCGCCCTGATACCACGCCTGCGCCATGATGTCGCGACCCGGGACCGGTATGATCGACCCGTTGTGCGCGACACAATTTTCCTCCGGGCTTTGAGGAACGGGCAGCTTGTAGTACCCCGCGAACCGCATCTTGTGATTCGCGATCTCGAAGATCGCGTCCGCTCCCCACGTAGGCGGATCGATCAGGCGGCAACGGGCACGCGTACCGCCACCCCACTCATCTGTGAAAATGACCTTCGAGCCGTCGTTGTTGAACGTAGCCGAATGCCAATACGCGAACCCGTTGTCAACGACCTCGTCGAGACGGACGGGATTGATGGGATCGGAGATGTCGAGCAGGATTCCGTTGCCGGAACAGGCGCCGGCAGCCAACCCCAGTTCAGGAAAGACGGTCAGATCGTGGCACTGATTCGTCAGGCGGGTGCGCTGCGTTCCGGGTCCATGATCACCACCCTTCCAGAGGCCCGCGATGCGATCCGGTCGCTTTGTCGGCGAAAATGCGCGGACGGTTGACGATGCGGGCGTTGGCCGGAGCGGCCAGCGGTATTTGGATGACATCGATGCTGAAGAGTGCTGTGTTGGCGTCCTCCTCTGGATCGGCCGCTGAACAGCTTTCCAGTTCCTTCGCCGATCGGACCCGACCCGTGCCCGATCCATAGATGTAGACATTCTGCGTATCGTCCGGATCGACGACAAGCGTGTGCGTATGCGATCCACGGCACGTCTGTACGGCGGCTATTTGTTTCGGCCGCCGCACGTCGCTGACATCGAAGATGCGGACGCCGCGAAAGCGGTCGGCACTCACCGTGCTCGGCAACGCCTCCAGTGCCGCAGTCGAGACGAGCGCGCGTTTGTTCCACCGACATGAACAGGAGGTTGCGGTACACAGAGACGTCACCCTGGCCGCCGGGGCACACCACCGACGCGAGATGCCGCGGTTTTCCCGCGCTCTCGATGTCGTAGACGTTGAACCCATGAAAGCTGCCGACGAACGCCTGGTTCTGATGGAACGCGAGATCTGAGTTGCCCTGATTCAGGTTGTCCGCGCCGGGCCTCGGCGGCGCCGGCGTGCCGGCTCGCTCATGTTCACGCTCGATCCGCCGCACCTCTTCTTCCTGCTCGCGGGTTTCCTCCGGCGGAGCGGGAACGCCGGCAGGCGCGTTCGGGTCGAAGAATCCCTCCGGCTTTGGAAGGCTCGCTATGAGCGCCATATGGCGCGCGGCTGTTCCCGCATCGCGTACGCCGGCCGCAAGGCCCACGCGTGGATCGGCGGATGCCGGACCTGACTGCTGTGCGTGTCCCGTGACAAGAGACAGCGTGATCGCCGCGCACAACCAATATCCGGAGGCTACGGCTCTCATTGCTGGTGCTCCCTGAGCATCGCGCTCATCCGCTCGATTTCCATCCGCTGATCGGCTTCCACATCTGTTGCGAACGCGAAAATCGCCGACTGCTGGCCAGCCCCCGCAGACGAGAACAACTGTTCGACCATGACGAGCGCACCGGCGTGATGCTTGATCATGAGTGCGAGGAAGAGGCTGTCGAACGCCGCGCCTTTTGCCTCTACGAGATGCTGCATCTCCGCGACTGACAGCATGCCGGGCATCAATCTCGCTCCGGGTGCATGATGCGCGTGCGGGTCGGGCAGCTGCGCCCCCCGCGCCTGCAGCCAGTCGCGCATCATCTCTATCTCGTCAGCCTGGGACAGCTCGATGCGCTTCGCGAGGAGCCGCAGATTTTCGTCCGCGGTGCGATCTGCCAGCAGCGCCGTCATTTCGATCGCCTGCAGATGATGACCGATCATCCCCTGCATGAATGCCACATCAGCCGCGGTGTCTCGAACCTGTGAAAGGTTCGATGCCTGCTGCGCGGTGATCACGCGGCCCGGCTCGCCGGGCGCACCGGGCTGCACGATCGGCACCGCCGGCTCCGAACGCAGGCTTCCACATGCCACAGCGCCAGCCAGCGCAAGCCCGACGGCCAGCGGGCGTCGCCTCCTCATCCTCTCAACGGCTTGCTGCGCGTCGTCAAGAAGGATCGTGACCAGCCGTGGTCCATTGAGGCGGATCGTCACACCGGTAATTTGGCGCAGCGTCGGCATCGGACACATCTTCCGCTTTGACCAGGGAACCTGTGGGTCGCTTTGTGGGAGCACATTTTCTACAGGACTCCGAAGTCGCTGTCAATGGCCAAAACGCATTTCCGGTGCCTCAAACACTGTCGAGCGTGACCATTGGAATCGGACAGCGCTAAAGCGCTGTGCCACGTAAATCGCAAGGCGCACGTCGGAAGTCGGCAGGCGCAAGGCGATGTCGCGAGGCGTGACGTCCAGGTACCGGTGGCGCAGGGCTTCAGCCCTGCCATGCCGTATCAATTCTGATTGATCGTCTTCGTCACGGTGAACACGTAGTGAAAGCCTGAGATCAGCGTAATCGCCGCGGAGGCGTAGATGCCGGCGGTCACGACGATCGACGTCCGCTGCAGGTAGTTGAAATACATGATCAGGACGCAGGTGACGATGTAGGTCGCCGTGGCGGTCTTGCCGTAGATCGACGGGCGGAACTCGCGGCGCCCGATCGCGAGGTTGATGACGGCCACCGTCAGCACGATCAGCAGATCCCGGCTGATAATCAGAATCGTCAGCCACACGGGAAGCTTGTTCACCAGGCCGAGCCCGGGCACGGTCAGCACGCTCACCGTCGCCACGATCAGGAGCTTGTCGGCCATCGGGTCGAGCCAGGTGCCCAGGCTGGTGCGGCTGCCCATCTTGCGCGCCAGAAGGCCATCGAACAGATCGGTCAGTCCCGCCACCGCGAACACGATGAGCGCCCAGCCGAAATAGCCGTAGACCGTGAGAATGACGAAGGCAGGCGCGAGCATCACCCGTGTGAGGGTGAGCTGGTTCGCCGGCGTCAGGAAGCTCATTTCGGTGAGGTGGAAAGACGCTCGATCCGGGTGACGGCGTCGATCGCTTCCGCGCCGCTCACCGGACGCGAGAGCTGAAACTGACTGCCGTCGGCCAACGGAAGAATTCCCGCGGCAACCGAGAGCGACGCGTCAGCATAGTGCAGATTGCTGACGCCGACATCGGCCATTTTCTGCGGACGACTCTGCCAGTCCTTCAGCAGTTGAGGCCGGTTGGACGCGACGATCTTCAGCATCCGCGCGACCGCCTGGGCGAGATCGCTCCGCATGAGCGGCGTGCCCGGCTGGAACGTGTGATTCTCGTAGGGCTCCATCACGCCCGCGCTCGCGGTCGCCATGATCCAGTCTGCCGCCCAGTGGCTGCGCGCGTCGGTGATGACCACGGCCTGCGCCGGCGCCGAGGCGAGCAGCGGGCCCAGGCGAATGGCGACGAGCGACGCCAGATCGCCGCGCGTGATCGACAGCTGGTCGGGAATGGCGCGGTATTCCGCGGGCAGCTTCAGATAGGCCACGCGTGCATCAAGAGCCGCCATCCGCCGGCGCAGATCCGCGCTGGGCTCGAGATCGTTGGCCTCGGTGTACATCTTCATGGCGCCTTCCACGTCGCCACGGGCGTCGAGAATCTCGCCGATGTGGATTCTCGACGCGGCATCGGTCGGATCCATCGCAATCGCACGCTGGTATCGCGCGAGCGCCTGATCGGTCTTTCCCTGCTTTGCCTCGACGTCGGCGAGATCCCGCACAAGGAAGGCGCTCTCCGGCGAGGCGGCAATGGCCTGTTCGTACAGCCGAGCCGCCTCGTCGAGCCGGTTCGCCTGCGCGGCCGCCCGGGCCGCCGCCACGTTGTTCTGCAAGCCGCGCGCGCGCAGCACTTCGACCCGGCGCGCGATCGCCTGAAGCTGTGGATCGACCTTCACGGCTGATTCGAACGCCGCCAGGGCGTCGGCCTCGCGCGACGCCGCGAGCAGCGCCTCGCCACGGCCCACGAGCGCCGGCACATAGTTGGCGTTGGACTGCAGGACACGGTCGAACCGCTCCAGTGCCGGCTCGGCGTTCCTGCGGGCCAGCTCCACGTAGCCCAGTGCCGTCTCGCTCGGATAGAACTGCGGCGATTTCTTCAGGACGGCCTGGAATCCGGAATCGGCCCGCGACAGATCGCCCGACTGAAACCACTGCCAGGCATCGTCATGCTCCTTGATGGCCCCCGCGAAGCGCGGATCCGCGTCCGGTAGCGTCGGCATCAGGTAGTCGGGAAAGCGCGGCGCCGTCACCACGGGAGGTGTGACGGGGCGGCCACAGGCGACACCGAGAGTGGCCACTATCACCGACAGGGCTAAAGCCCTGTGCCACCGTTGCACGAATGGAGTCAGTACTCTCATTGGCAATTGCCAATTCAATCGACAATCGTCAATCAGCAATGTGGCAATTCTTCTCACCTTCCACCTGCCGCTTTGAAGCGATCGAGCACGCGCCGCGGCACATCCGCCTCGATCGCCACGCGACCGCCGGTGGTGATGTGGCTGACGACCCTGGCGTGCCGGTACACGCGCGCGATCTGCTCGCGATCCTCGGCACTGCCTTCGTCGAATTCGAGGGTGACCCGCCTGGTGTCCAATTCGAGCTTCCGCGCGATCGCGTCGATCATTTCTTTGCGGCCCCGTTTCTTCAGCGCCGAGATACAGAGCGCGTCAGGATACATGCGCTGAAGCCGCTCGGCTTCGCCAAGCTCGATCAGATCGCACTTGTTAAAGACGTTCAACGTGAGGACGTTGGCGGCGCCCACTTCCTCGAGCACCCGCCTGACGGCGTCCATGTGGCGATCGCGATCGGGGCTCGCCGCATCGATGACGTGCAGCACGAGATCGGCCTCGGCGACCTGCTCGAGCGTGGCACGAAACGCCGCCACCAGCGTATGCGGCAGCCGATCGATGAAGCCGACCGTATCCGACACCAGCAACTGGCGCCGGTCCGGCAGGCTCACCTGGCGCACCAGCGGATCGAGCGTCACGAACAAAGCGTTGGAGGCTTCCGCCGATTCCTTCGTCAACAGATTGAACAGCGTTGTCTTGCCCGCGTTGGTGTAGCCCACCAGCGCGGCGAGCGGCACCGACGCCTTCTGACGCCGGATGCGGGAATGACGGCGGCGTTGCCGGATGGCGTCGATTTCCCGGGAAATGCCATGTATCCGTTGCCGGATGCGGCGCCGATCGGTTTCGAGCTTCGTTTCGCCAGGTCCGCGGGTCCCGATGCCGCCGCCGAGACGCGAGAGCGCCGTACCCGAACCGGCCAGCCGCGGCAGCAGATACTTGAGCTGCGCGAGCTCGACCTGCCATTTGCCCTCCCGCGTCCGGGCGCGGCGCGCGAAGATGTCGAGGATGAGCTGCGTGCGATCGATCACCTTGCGATCGACCCGCTCTTCGATCTGCCGCAACTGTGCCGGCGACAGCTCGTTGTCGAAGATCACCACGTCGGCCTCGAACCGGGTGCAGTCCGCGGCGAGCTCGTCGAGCTTTCCGCTCCCGATGAAGGTGGCCGGATCGGGTGTCGGACGCTCCTGAATCATCTTCAGCACGACGGTCGCACCGGCCGCGGCCGCGAGCCCGGCGAGCTCCTCGAGCGAATGCTCGGCATCGGTCTTCTTCGAACGTCGCAGCGCCAGTCCGACGAGCGCGGCTCGTTCGCGCGGCTCGCCGTTCGACGACACGTGGCGTGATGGCATCAGAATCTCGAAAATTCTAGCACGCGGTCCCACGCAATCGCGCCCGCTCGAACCAGCACGGGTTCATCGCCCGTTGCATCGACGATCGTCGATGGAAGGCCGCCGGGCGTCGGGCCGGCATCGATCAACACGTCGAGGCGTGCGCCGAGCGATCGCGCGACATCGTCCGGATTCGATGGCGCCGGTTCACCCGAGATGTTCGCGCTGGTGGACGTAATCGCGTGGCCGGCGCTGGCCGCAAGCAGCCGCGCCACGCGATCGGAAGGAACCCTCACCGCGACTTTGCCGGTCGAGAGATGCACGTCGTCTGACAATCGCGGCGAGGCGGGAATGATCAGCGTCAGCGCGCCGGGCCACGCCCGCGACGCCAGGCGCCACGCGAGCGGCGTCAGGGTGCCGACGTGGTCGACGATCTGTTCGACGTTGGCGGCAATCAGCGGCAGCGGGTGATCGGCCGCACGCTGCTTGAGCGCGAAGACCTTCTTCACCGCCCACGCCGCACGGGGATCGGCGGCCAGTCCGTAGAACGTTTCGGTGGGAAACGCGACGAGGCCTCCGCCGTGCAGTGCACTGACGGCCGCGACGAGATCGTCCGCCGCGGCGTTGGAGGGATCGACCCGCAGCCGGATCATGAGCGATAGGCAGGAAGCTCACAGCGCACCGGTCGGTCGGTGCGATACCCGAGCACGTAATCGGCCTGCATCAGCTTGTGAATCTCGCGCGTGCCCTCGTAGATCACGGCGCCCTTCGCGTTGCGGTAGTAGCGCCCCACGGGATACTCGTCGGAGTATCCGTTCGCGCCGTGAATCTGGACGGCGTCGGAGGCCGCGCGCTCCGACGAGACCGTCGCGAACCACTTGGCCAGCCCGGTTTCTCTGGTATTGCGCCGGCCGATGTTCTTGAGCCACGCCGATCGCAGCCAGAGCAGCCGCGACGCCTGATAGTCGGATTCCATCTGCGCGATCATTTCCTTCACGAGCTGGTGCTGGCCGATCTCGACGCCAAAGGCGCGGCGGTCGCGCGCATAGCGTGCGCTCGCGTCGCGGCACGCGCGAATCAATCCCGTCGCGCCGGCGGCCACGGTGAGACGCCCCTGATCGAGGGCGAACATCGCAATCTTGAAGCCCTCGCCCGGCTTGCCGAGGACGTTCTCCTCTGGCACCTCCATGCCGTCCATCTTGAAGAATCCGGTGTTGCCCGCGAGGATGCCCCACTTGTGCGTCAGCGTGCCGCTCGAAAAACCCTTGAACGCCCGTTCGACGATGAAGGCGCTCAGGCCCGACGGATCCTTCTGACGCTTCTTCTCCAGATCGGACCAGGCGATCACGAGGAACGTGTCGGCGACGTCCGCGAGCGAGATCCACATCTTCTCGCCGTTCAGGACGTACCGATCGCCCCGCTTCTCGGCCGTCGACTGAATGCCGCGCGCGTCGCTGCCCGCCGACGGCTCGGTCAGCCCGTAGGTCGCGATGCGCTTCCCCTGCGCCTGCGGCACCAGATACGCCTGCTTCTGCGCCTCAGTCCCCCAGGCGAGCAACGACAGACTGTTGAGCCCGACGTGCACCGACAGAATCACCCGCAGCGAGGTGTCGACATACTCCAGCTCTTCGCACGCGAGGCCGAGGCTGATGTAGTCCATGCCCGCGCCGCCGTACTCGGGCGGGCACCGAGATGCCGAGCAGTCCGAGCTCGGCCATCTTCGGAAACAGCGCGCGATCGAAGCTGTGCTCGCGATCGAGTTGCTGGATGCGGGGCGCCACTTCGCTTTGCGGCCCACTCGCGCGTCGATTGCTCGACGAGCCGCTGCTCTTCGTTTAGATCGAAATTCATCGGGTTAAATCCTAACAGGAGATGAAGAGATTAAGAGATAAGAGACCTGCTATGTCTTTCGGATGGTGACCGGCGCGCCCCGGGAAAGGTTGAGGCGATCGCTCGCGTTGCCGGCGTTGACCGCGATCTCGAGGTGATCGGTGCTGCCGAAGAGCGCGCAGACCTCGTCGGCCGACGCGTCGGCGTAGGTGGCCACGACGCGCCCGATCCGGTGGGTCGACGGCGGATATCTCGATGCCGTCGGCATTCGCGAATTTGTCGAACATCTTGCGATCGATGTTCGTGACGAGATTGCCAAATCGATCGACCCGCAGCACTTCGCCCGTCAGCACATCCTCGGCGATCTGCGGAGCCGGAATCGCAATGTGATGAATCGCGCCAGCCGAGCGCCCGAGCGCGGACAAATCGATGCCCTTGGCCAGCCACCCGGCCGCCGGCGCAAAGCGGTCGCGGCCCTCGAACGTGCGGCTGACGGTGGCCCGGGCATATCGCCGTTCGGTGAGCTCGACGACACGCTTGGCGGGCGTTTCCTTGAGCACGGCCGTCAACACGCCGTTGTCCGGGGCCACGAACCGGTAGTCGCCGGTGTCGGCCGCGATGCCGCGCCGGGCCGACCCGACCCCCGGATCGACGACGACCAGGAAGATCGTGCCCGTGGGAAAGTACTTATAGCTGGCAGCCAGCTCGAGCGTGGCCGTCAACATGTCGTGCGCGGGAATGTCGTGCGTGATGTCGACCAGCGTCGCCTCGGGACAGATCCCGAGGATGACGGCTTTCATGGTGCCGGCGTAGTGATCGCGGGTGCCGAAGTCCGTCAGGAGCGCGATGACGGGTCGAGACATAGCTCGTCCCCATCATACGTCACCGGGCTTTCGACGGGCTTCACTGCGTTTGCGGGATCTTTCTGAAGAGGAATTCGCGTACGTTGTTCTTCAGCAGAAACGATTCGGCGACCTTCAGCCCCTCGAACATCCGGATGATGTCGCGGTTGGGCAGCGCGTTCTGTTTCCGCCCGGTCGTCGAATACGGACGTTGCCGCACGGAGTCGTCGCCGAGGATGACGTACTTCGAGAAGCGCGCGTCGTTCGAGCCGATCGTCGCAAAAAAGGACAGCAGCGCGCCGTCGGTGCGCAGGACCTTGGTCAACGCCGACGCCAGGACCTGCGCGGATGTCAGATCGAGGAAATCGAACAGATTCCAGCACAGGATACCGTCGACGCTCTCGGGCATGTGCTTCAAGCGCGTCTTCAGATATTCGTGGAGGGGTGTCTCGCTCCCCTTCGGATGCCGTTCGACGTCGGCGAACAGATCTTCGAGGATGATCTTGCACCCGAGGCGTTCGCCGAGGAACGTCACGTTCGAGCCGACCACCGGACCGAGGTCCATCAGGTACAGGCGACTCCCGTGACGTCAGGCTCGCCAGGAACTTGCGTAGAACCTTCGTGGGAATCAGCTGGCCGGCGTCTGAAACGGCGGCGGCCGCAGCCGCCGCCTCGTTTCGTTCCTTATTGCGCAGATCCCAGAGCAACTAACCCACCTTCTGGGCCTGGGGCGTCTGCTGCATGACCGGCTGCGGAGCCGGCTGAGGCTTCACTTCGGCCGGACGCGGGCCCGAAGAAACCTGCTTGGCCTTCTGGGCCATGTCGACGCTGCCGCGGAAGTGTGCACCTTCAGCAATGGCGACGCGCGGCGAGGTGATATCACCCTCGACCGATCCGTTCTCGCGGATGTCGACCTTCTCAGTGGCGCTGACGTTCCCGATCACCTCGCCCAGCACGACGACGGACTTGGCGAACAGTTCGGCCTTGATCCTGCCGTTCGGCCCAATCGTCAACACATGATCGCGGAGCTCGATTTTTCCCTCGACATGGCCTTCGATGGTCAGGTCTTCGCTCCCGTTTAACTCACCCTTAATGACGACCGATTTCCCGATGTTCACTACGTCCCTCGCGTTCTGGCTCCTGTAGGTGTCCTGTCTGACGGGCTGCGCCGCTGCCGCTGCTGCAGGAGCCGCCGCAGCCGCTTCGTTGGTAGGCACCGCCGGTTGCGCCGGTTGTCGCACTGCTTCGTCACGCTTCCACATTCTGACCTCCCCGAACATTTCGGGTTATGACAGGAGACCCCGAGGCGGTCCCGGGTCGTGAGGGGGTACGCCAGTATATGTAAGCGTCCCCGGCCTGTCTAGCCCTTATTTCCCTTTGAGTTAGCGCCATCTTCGCTGTGCTAACATGGCCGAAGCACATGCGCATCTACCTCGATCACAATGCCACGACCCCGGTCGATGCCGTGGCCGCCGAGGCGATGATCAACGCGCTCCACAGTCTTTTCGGCAATGCATCGAGCGTTCATTACTATGGACAGCAGGCAAAGGCTGCGATCGACACGGCCAGGAGCGCTGTGGGCGGCCTGATCGGCGCCGAACCGGCCGAAGTCGTCTTCACGAGCGGAGGGACCGAGGCCGACAATTTCGCGATTCGGGGCGTGGCCGAAGCCCTCGAGGTGACGGGTCGGAAGCATCTGATTACCTGCGGCATCGAGCACGAAGCCGTGCTCAACACTTTCAAGGCGCTGGCCCGCCGGGGGTGGAAAACCACCGTCCTGCCACTCGACCCGAGCGGCATCCTGTCGCCCGACCGGTTGCGCGATGCCCTCACCGACGACACGGCGCTCGTGTCGATTATGCACGCGAACAACGAAATCGGGACCATCCAGCCCGTGACAAAGCTTGCAAGCCTCGCCCACGAGCGCGGAGCCCTGTTTCACACCGACGCGGTCCAGAGCGCGGGCAAGATTCCGGTGAACGTCCGGGCGCTGGGGGTCGATCTGCTGGCCATGTCGGCCCATAAGTTTTACGGACCCAAGGGCGTGGGCGCCTTGTGGGTCAAGCGCGGGGTCCGCCTCTCCCCCTTTCTCAGTGGCGGCAAGCAGGAACGCAACCGCCGGGCCGGTACCGAAAACGTCGCGGGCATCGTCGGCATGGGCGTCGCGGCCGGCGAGGCCGCCAAGAAGATGGAGTCCGAGGGCACCCGGCTGGCGGCGCTGCGCGATCGGCTGGAAACCGGCATCCTGTCGTCGGTGCCCCACACCGAGGTGAACGGCACGCGCGACGCGCGCGTCCCCAACACCACCAACATCAGCTTCGATCGGATCGAAGCCGAGTCGTTGCTCATCGCGCTCGACCTGGAAGGAATCGCGGTCTCGACCGGATCGGCGTGCTCCTCTGGTACCCTCGAGCCGTCCCACGTGCTGAAGGCGATGAGCCTGTCGAGCCATCGCGCGCAGAACTCCATCCGCTTCAGCCTGGGCGCCAGCAACACCGAGGAACAGATCGATCACGTTATTGCGATCCTCCCGCGAGTCGTGACCAAACTTCGCAGTTTGTCCGCAGTGGGGTCGCGGTGAGAGTAGTGATCGCAATGTCCGGCGGGGTTGATTCGTCGGTGGCCGCGGCGCTTCTCGCCGAAGCGGGCCATGACGTGATCGGGCTGTCCATGCAGCTGTACGATCAGAGCGGTGGCGAGGCCGGCTACGGCAGCTGCTGCAGCCTCGACGACCTGCACGATGCCGGCCGCGTGGCCCGGCGCCTGGGCATTCCGCACTACATCGTGAATTTCGAGCGCGAGTTCCAGCGGACGGTCGTGTCCAATTTCGTCGGCGAGTACGTCGCCGGGCGCACACCGATTCCGTGCGCGCACTGCAACAGCGACCTGAAGTTCGCCACCCTCCTCGACCGCTCGATGGCCTACGGAGCCGAACTCGTCGCGACCGGCCACTATGCGCGCATCGGCATCGATCCCGAAACGGGACGGCACGTGCTCTCTCGCGGGCTGGATGCCTCGAAGGATCAGTCCTATTTCCTCTTCTCGCTCACGCAGGAGCAGCTGTCACGGGCCAGCTTTCCGGTCGGCCACCTCTCGAAGGACGAGGTCCGCGGCATCGCCCGGCGCCTGGGCCTGCCGGTTGCCGAGAAGCCCGACAGCCAGGAAATCTGCTTCGTCCCCGACGGCGATTACGCCGCGTTCATCGAGAAGAAGACCGGCGATCTCGACGGCGGCGGTGCCATCGTCAACCAGTCCGGTACCGTCGTCGGCCGCCACGCCGGCATCCACCGGTTTACCGTCGGCCAGCGCAAGGGTCTTGGAATCGCCGCCGCGGAACCTCTGTATGTGCTCGAGCTGCGGCCTTCTGAAAAGACCGTCGTCGTGGGACGGCGCGCCGAGCTGGAACGCGCCAGCCTGACCGCCTCGCAGGTGAACTGGATTGCGGGCGCCCCTCCGGTCGCGCCGCTACGCGTCACTGCTCAAATTCGCCATCGGCATCAGCCCGCACCCGCCACGGTTCGCGCCATCGACCACTCCCGCGCAGCGGTCGAGTTCGATAACCCGGTGATCGCCATCACGCCCGGACAGGCTGTCGTGTTCTATTCCGAGACCCTGGTTGTAGGTGGTGGGTGGATCGACTAGAGAATTTCCGGATGTGACGTAGTGTCCGCCTTCAGGCGGACCGCGTGAAAGTCCGGCTAAAGCCGGACACTACGTACGATCCGGCAATCTGCGAATCTGCCCATCTCGCAATGCGAGATTCTTCAGAGGATCTCCTGTCATCCTGAAGATTGTCCACTCGTCCATCGCCCGCGCACCCATCTTCTTGTAGAAATTGATGGAAGGCTCGTTCCAGTCGAGCACGGCCCACTCGAACCGGCCCCAGTTCCGCTCGACCGCGATCTGCGCGAGGTGTTCAAGCAGCGCGCGGCCCGCGCCATGGCCTCGCGCCTCGGGCCGCACGTACAGATCTTCCAGATACAGACCTGGCTTCCCTAGAAATGTCGAGAAGTTCGCGAAGAACAGCGCGTAGCCGACGGGCTCGCCGTCGAGGCTGGCGATGACGGCTTCGACGATCGGATGCGCGCCGAAGAGCGCCTCGTGAAAGTCCTCTTCGCGCGCGACCACTTCGTGCGCGAGCTTCTCGTAGGTGGCGAGCTCGCGGATGAACGTCAGGATCAGCGAGACGTCCCCTGGTGTGGCGCGTCTGATCGAAATCTGGCGGCTCATTCCATCTTCACGCTTTTCCCGTCGAACGACGCGATCTCGAGCTTCGTGTCGTAGTCCACGACCGTGATGCGATAGCCCGCGTGCTTCGTCTCGCAGACCGTGGCGAGCCCGATGAGCATGTTCCGGCGCTGCTCGAAATTGTATTTCGTCCAGACGGCCCTGTTGACCCAGGCGGTGGTCTTCGCGCACTCGTAGTCCACGAGCACGCCGTTGGTCATCATGTTGCTCACCAGCGCCATGCCGAGCGGTCCCTGGTCGGGCGGCAGGTCGGTGCTGGGGCTCGACTGAAAGAACAGCAGTACCGAGGAGCAGCCCGAGGGCGCCCAGTCCCACGATGAGTCCGAGCGGGGTCGCCGCTCGCTTGTCGGTCTTTTCCGGGTCTGTCTTTTCCGGGTCTGGCATATCAGGTCCCGAGCACTCTCAGTTCGGCAATCGACCAGTAGAAAATTTTGTCATCCTTGGTCAACCGCATGCGCAGCAGCCGCGCGGGCGTCGGCGGAAACCGGTATTTCAGCGGCAGATCCCGTGGCGACTCGAGGGCCGCCACGAACGCCAGCCCGGCGCTCCCCCCCTGCCAGATTTCCTTCCACGTCGTACCGTCTTCGGACGCCTCGATGACGAGGCCACGTGGAAAATCGTCCACGAATGGTCCGAGCCAGGTGTCGATGCCCGTCACGGTTCGCACCGCGCCGAGATCGATCTCCACAGCCGTCCGTGGGGTCTGCGGGCCCGACTCCCACCGCGTCGTCCGGTCCTGATCGATCATCGAGGCGACGGCCATGTCGTTGACGTTCGGCCTGATCACGGCGACCGTCAGCGGCCGCCCTGGAGTGGAGGCAGCGCCCGGCAACTCGGTGGGGGTGACACGATACAGCGACTGCTGCCCTTCGGTGCATATCAGGCGGGCGTTCGGATTTGACGAGACGTACCGATCCCAGTGTCCTTGCGGATCCGGTTCGCGATCGACGATGACGTCGCTGACGCCGCGGGCCGCCAGATATGTCAGCACGTCGGGATCGCGCAACGTGAACCCGACCCTCAACGCGGCATAGTGCGGCGGAAAGTATCCGCTGTAGCCGTTGACCACCGGCCGCCTGTGCGACATCTGGCGGTACATCGCCGAGACATCGGGATAGGTGAATCCCAGCGGCAGCTCGAGGATCGGGCCTTTCGCGTCCCCCGCACAGTCCAACGCCTTGAACGTCTTCGGCGTGTCCGCCAGCGGCATGGCCCACATCCAGGTGTCGGCCATGATCGAAATCGAGACGATCGCGGCCAGCGCCAGTCTGTTGAGTCCAATCCTCGAGGCCAGGCGATCGAAGACGATCGCGCCAACGACGGCCAGGCACAGCGTCGTCGTCATCCAGAATCGGGCCGGCACACGCAGCGAGTTGAATCCCGGCAGATACATGAGCAGCGCATAAGGGCCACGATACATGAGCTGGTTGCCCATCAGCGTGGGCGTCGGACCGAAGCTGAAGAGCCACATGACGAAGCCTGCCAGCGCGTAAAACGCGAGCGCCGATCGTGCCGCGTACGCGCGCCGGAGTCCGGGACTCGTCAACGCCAGGCCGGCGGCAAGCAGCAGCGAGAAGCTGAGTGGCTTGATCGGATTCGACACCGAAAGCAGGCGCACGCCGAATGGCTCCAGCCGCCACGAGCCCATGACGACCGCGCTGAGCGAGACAAGCGCGGTGCCCACCGCGAGCACGCTCAGGACGCGCCGCGCCACAGCCCAGCTGCGCACCTCCGGCCGCTCGCGATCGCGCACGAAAATCGCGCCGGCCACGACGAGCAGGACGATGGTCAGCCCCGGAAACAGCTCGCCTTCGGCGCGCTGGTACACATGGAGCGAACCCCAAAGCGCAAGATGATCGGCTGCATGCAGGAGGGCCGCCACGTCGGCGCCGAAGCCGCGAATCGTTTCCAAGTCGCGGGAGAAGCCGAACGACTCGTGAATCGCACGATACCGCAGCAACAACGGCAGCATCAGCGCCACCGCCGCCGCCCACGCCGCGCTCACTGCGGCAAACTCGCGCCACCTCGTCCATGGGCTCGCGAACCACAGGATCCACATGCCCACGAAGACGCTGAAGAACAGCAGGTAGTAGCCGTTGCAGATGCCCTGCAGGAACCATCCTCCGGCAAACAACGCGAGCCATCGCGGCCGCGGATCGCGGAGATAGCGATGCAGGCCAAGCAAGGCAAACGGCATGGGAAAGGAGGCCAGTGACTGAATCTGCGGAAGGTGCGCGATCCGATAGGGCGCGAATCCGAACAACAGGCCGGCGACAAAGGCCGCATCGCGCCGGCCCGTCAGCTCGTACACCAGCAGGGACGCTCCGAGCGCGCTCAGCGGGAACGTGAGCAGGAACACGATGTTGTACGCCGTCTGCGGTCCGGCCCCGAGCCACGAAAGCGGCGTCGAGATGAGGCTGAGGCCGAGAAGGTTCTCCGAAAAGCTCAGCATCCCCTCCGCGGGATAGAAGGCAGGGGCGTTCCACCACGCCGAGGAAAACGGCAGGGTCTGAGTGTTCCACCAGAGGATCCAGGTATTAAGAGAAGGATCGCCCGCGTCGTTGGGAAGCACCGTCGAAATGTGCAGGACCAGCGGATATGTCAGAACGATCGTGATGACGCCGTACGCCAGAAACGCCAGAGCGCCTTTTCTCATTGCGGGGCGGCAGGTGCGGAATCCTGCAACTGGAAGATCAGGACCGCGGGAAGGCTCGACACGCGCGCGACCGGCGCCCAATCGAGCCGCCCCAGCCGGTTGTTCGGGGAAAAGCGCGCCTGGAATTCCTTCTGTTCCCAGTCGTCAACGACGAGAAAGGCCGGATGTCCCTTCGCCGCGAGATCGTGAATCGCCGCATCGAGATCGTCGGCCGGCAGCCAGTCATAGCGCAGCGTCGTGCGGTGCGCGTAGTACCGCACGCTGCCGCTGTGCTGCACCGAGAGCACGACCGCGTTCTCTGGCGTGCGCGACGCGACCTCCGCGGCGGCACGCACGTGGCGCTGCTCCCCCTGGGCCACGTTGAAGATGCCGGTGGTTCGACCCATATGTACGCCATACCCCATCATCACGGCACAGATGAGCGCCACGAACGTCGCACGTGCCTCGGCCGGAAGCTTCTGCGACAACCAGATGAGGGCGGCGGCCATCAACACGAAGAGCGCAGGATAGGCCGGCAGCAGGAACCGGAGGTAAAACCAGTGATCGAAGACGGCGTAAAACAGATATGAGAGGAACGTGAGCCCAATGAGCACTCCCAGACACTCGCGCGGCGGCATACCAGCCGTCCGTTCGCGAAGGGCTCCCTTCACGAAGAGCGGCACGAGGGCCAGCAGAATGAGCGGCGTCTGCGTCTCGAGGAGCCAGCGGACGTAGTTGAACAGATTCCCGGGTAGCGAGCTCACCGAATACGACTCGAAGATGGTTCCGTAGCCGAACGTCAACGGCCCGTCGTACAGGTAGGTGTTGAGCGCCATGATCGCGATCAGCGCGGGCGCGATGCCCTTGGCATATCGCAGCAAATGGGTCTCGGGATCCTTCTGCCACGCCACCACCGGCAGGAACGCCAGCGGAAAGAGATTGGGACGGATGAGGAGCGTCAGGCCGGCCGCCCAGCCGGCCGCCATGCTGCGCTGCTTCAGCACCAGCCAGCACACGAGCGTCCACCCTGCGGCCCCGGGAATATCGGACATCGGCTGCAGAAGGTGCGCCAGAAATACCGGCGACGCCATCAGCAGCAACGTCGCAAGCGCCGCCGTGCCGCGACTGCCCGTGGCTTCTTTTCCGAGCAGGTACATCAGCGCCAGCGTCAGCGCCCCAAAAACGGGAACCACATAGAAGGGTCCGTTGTCGCCGAAAATCGCGAGGAAGAGCGCCATCACGATCGGGAATCCGGCCGGATACGTCGGCACGATCGTACCGTCCGGCGATGCCGGACGGTACCCGAGCGGCGAGAACATCCACTCGCGGTTCTTCCAGGAGAACTCCTCGACCAGAGGCTGCGCCAGCCGCAGCGTGCCGGAGAGCCACGAACTGGCCTGGCTGACGTATCCGTACGAGTCCGAGCCGGCCGCCGCGAAGCTTCCGAAATGCACACCGAGGAAGAACGCGAGCACCGCGACCGCTGGAAGCACGACCGGCGCGGCTTTCGCAACCCAGCCGATGAGCCATCGCCCGTCGGTTTCTCGATCGGCGCGCGAATACTGCCAGAAGTACCAGCCGCCCAGCGCAAGCCCGATGAGCAGCGGCCGTAGCGGCTGCCTCGAAGAAATCCGAATTGGACCCAGCATCCAGCCCACTCCGCCGCTGAAGTAGGCGATCACGGCCCAGACGGGCAGGAGGCATGCGAGAACGTAAAGAAGACGGCGAAGGGTGACAGACTGTGTCATTTTGGCTATGGGATGGTAACCTACCCCTCATTCCTGAGGAGGATCTATGAAGCTTCGCGCGCTGCTCCTGCTGCTGCCGCTCGCCGTGTCCCTCCAGGCTCAACAACCGTCCCAGCCGCCGGCCGTCCGTTCACCGGAAGTGGCCGCCGACCGCCGGGTGACGTTCCGCGTGCTCGCCCCGAACGCGTCGAAAGTGACCGTGTTCTGCGAGTGCCTGACGAGCGAACCCGCCATGACCAGGGGCGCCGACGGCGTCTGGAGCGTCACGGTAGGACCGCTCGAACCGGACATCTATGAGTACCACTTCACGGTGGATGGCGTCGATAACCTCGACCAGCGGAACCCGGTCGTCAAGTACAACAGCCGTCCGAACCTCATCGAGAGCGTTGTCGACGTGCCGGGCACCAGCCCGATGTTCTACGACGTGAAGCCCGTTCCGCACGGCAAGGTGGAAATCCGCTACTACCAGTCCAGGACGACGGGCACGACGCGGCGCGCGTTCGTGTACACGCCGCCCAACTACGAACGAGCCGGCAAGGGGCTGCCCGTGCTGTACCTTCTGCACGGCGCCGACGGCGACGAGACCGTGTGGACCCAGTTCGGCCGCGCGAATCTGATTCTCGACAATCTCATCGCCGAGCGCAAAGTCGCGCCGATGGTGGTCGTCATGCCGTTCGCGTACGCCTATCCCTGGACCGCGGGCGTGCCGGGTGAGAAGCAGCGCGCCGACTTCGAAAAGGATCTGCTGACCGATCTGATTCCGTTCGTCCAGGCCAACTATCGCGTGAGCGACAGCCGCGAGAACCGTGCGCTGGCCGGGTTGTCGATGGGCGGCGGCTTGACGCTCGCGATTGGGCCGAGGCATCTCGACATGTTCAGCCGGCTGGCGGTCTTCAGCGCGGGCGGCGGCCAGAATATCGAAAAGTCCTTCGCCGACGTGGCCGCGAACGCGAAGAACGTGAACGCACAACTCAAGTTGTTCTGGATTGGCGTCGGCACCGAGGACGGGGCGATGGCGGGCGCCAAGCGCACCTCAGACTTCCTGAACTCCGCGGGCATCAAGCACACGTACAAGACCTCTCCAGGTGCGCACACGTGGATTGTCTGGAGAAAGTATCTGAACGAAGTGGCGCCGCAAATCTTCCCGCCCAACTCATGACGCACGTCATGGCAGATGGCTCATGGCACATGGCAGGTACTCGTCTGCCATTTGCCATGTGCCATTTGCCATGACCCTGTGCTTTCCCAGCGTCGCTCTATTTGCGGATTTCCAACAAGTTCGAAACGGTGTAGTCGGGCGCCTTCTCCTTGGCGATGCGCTCGGCTGCCGCCTTGTGCGCCGCCGTCGGCACGTGCCCCTTCAGGGTGACCGTCTTCGTTGCCGCGTCGGTGTCGACGTTGATGTCGTTCGCGGCGAGGTTGTCCGCGTCGATCAGCGCCGTCTTGATCTGCATCGTCTGCGCGGCGGCGTCGAGCGTGGCGCCGACCGAGTGGGTGGCGTCCTTCGTCTCCTGTGCAACCCGATCACCGGCCCGTTCCATGGCCTGACCGGCTTCGCGCGCTTCCTGCTTCACCTCAGCGGTGGCGTCGCGCGCTTCCTCTCGTGCGGCCGCGGTGTTCTTCTCTGTGTCCTGCTCTACGCCGCGCGCGGTGTTCTGACAGGCTGCAAACAGCGACACGGACAGTAATGCCGCTGGTAAGCCCAGCGATGTGATTCGGCTCTTCATGCATTCCTCCTCAAAGTGTACAGACAGCGGACATTTCGTCCTGCCTTCACAGAGGATTCAGCAAAACGCTGGCCAGCTACCGCTTCTTTTGATCGAAAGATGTCTTCGAGGTATGGAACTTGCTCACGATTGTGCGCGAGAGCTGAACCGTGCGTGTCGTGACCATTAAACATCCACCACTTGCCGTCGAGGGAATCACCTCTGACAAGTCGATGCTCGGCCAGATTTACGATTTGCCCGCACAGGTTGCGATTTTAATGATGGCCGCGGGCTGGGTGCGCGGCGAGAGCCGCACGCGCGGCAGGCGTCAGCAGGACGTATCGATCGTGCACAATCGCCGTCAGGCGACTGACCGACGTTCAATCATTGCGTGACGGTCACTCGAGCTTGGCGAAATCGACCGCCGCCCGCCCGTACTCCTTCCCATCGGACACGATCCTGACCGTCAAGACCCTGTCGGCGATGGAGAGTGCGTTGAAGAATGTCTCGATCGTCGCACCGTAGATGTAATCGCCCGCGTTGCGCTCGATGGACGAGGGCGCGACGTGCGGCGTGCGGATCGCGTTGACAGCCAGCAACGACGGGTCGCCGAGCAGGATGTCGAAGATCGGAAGCATCACGTAGGAATTCTGCGGATGGAATCGCAGGCGCGCCCGAATCGAGACCTGGCCGGCAGACGGCTTGAGCAGATCCTTCAACGAGCGGCCTTTCGGATCGTAGCCGCCGCGCGCCATCATCCAGTTGCCGGCTTTCAGCTCGTCTTCGGCCGCGAGCACGAACCGCCGGTATTCGGTGATGACCTCGAGCTGCTCGATCGTGGCGTCCCTGACCGGTAGGATGTACGGGGTATGGAAAAGCGTTCGCGCGGCTTCCGGACCGGTGGCCACCGCGAGGGCGCTGCTGATGTCGCGATCGGTCAATTGCTCGGTGAGGGCCGACATCGCCGGCTGCATGGCCAGCACGGCCACGCCAATCTGCAACCCACGCAGTATTTTTTTCAAGGCAGGAGACAGTCTACGCCAACCGTGGCACACTGAACGTATGGGCTTGATGATTCAACGGATGCTCTCCCCGATTCTCGCGCGGCTCGGCTCGCGCACCATCCTTGGTATCGGCGGCACCCTGTTTCTTCTGAACATGATCATCCCCGATCCCCTTCCGCTGGTTGACGAGTTTCTCATCCTCGCCGGAACGATCCTGCTCTCGCGGTGGGCCGAACTGGGTGCGAAAGGTGCCACGAGTGCGAGAGGTGCGTCAGGTGCGACGGGTGCGTCCGGTCCGAGAGATGCGTCGGGTGCAACAACAGGTGCGTCGGGTGCAACAGGTGCGTGGGGTGCGGGCACGACGAGTGGCCCCAAGCACGTCGGGCGCAGTTCGACCGCGCGCTAGTCCGATCAGTACGTAGTGTCCGGCTTCAGCCGGACCGACTGATCCGATTCCGCAGGGCTGGTGTCTAAGCTTTCAGTCACACACAACAACTGACGCCAGAAGGGGGTCGACATGCCCGGAACCATGTTTCAGGAATTGGTGTCTCCACATGCACGCGTTCGCAGCAGTTGGTACACACTCCCCCTCTCGTTCCTGGTGCACACCGCGATCATCGCGGTGCTCATCGTCGTGCCGCTCATCGCCACCAACGTGCTGCCCATGCCGCGTCGCGCGCTCGAGTACATCAGCAGCGACTTCACGCCGGTTGTGCCGGCACTGCCACCGGCCGTGCGCCGCGACGTCACGCCGCCGTCGGTCGCAGCTCAACAGCCGGGCGTTCCGCTCGTCGCGCCCGACACCATCGGCGATCCGTCTGGCGTGATCTTTCAGCAGGACACCATCGCGACACAGGGTCTCGAAAATGTGATCGTTGGCTTCGGCGTCGCGCAGAATGTCATCGAGGGACCTCCGCCGGCGTACGCTGAGCCTTCGGCACCGGTGCGACCAGGCGGCGACATCAAGCCACCAGCACGCATCCACTATGTCGCACCCGCGTACCCTGAAATTGCGCGACGGAACGGCGTCAAGGGCATCGTCATCATCGAAGCCGTCATCGGTGTCGATGGGCGCGTCGACAACGCGCGCGTTCTGAAATCGGTGCCGTTGCTCGACGCCGCTGCGCTCGAGGCGGTACGCGCGTGGACTTACTCGCCGACGCTGCTGAACGGCAGACCGACCGCCGTCATCATGACCGTGACCGTCCTGTTCAACCTGCAGTGACGCCGCATGCCAAAGCGGGAAGGCGCGGACCAAACCTGTTATCCGGTTCCGCGTCTTTCCGGTCCGCTGCGACGAAAAGGCCAGGAATTTGAGGTGGTATGGGTGTTGCTCTCCCGCGTGGATCATGTCCCGCGCGACCGCCGCGCCTCTGGTGTGCCTCGTCGCCGCTGCCGGCGTGCTGATATCCGCATGCAACGGCGAGGAACCCGTCACGCCGATCGCCCCGTCCGCTCAGGGTACGACCGGCGACACGCCCGCACCGCAGCCGCCTGCGCCGTCACCGACACCAGGGCCGGACCCGGCACCACCGTCACCGCCGGCACCTTCACCACCGGGCACGCCGAAGCCGCCTGCTCCGCCGACGCCGCCACCGCCCACGCCACCACCACCGACTCCGCCGGCGCCGCGCAGCACGGTCAAGCTCTCTGATGATTTCGGAGGGCGCGCGCTGTTTCCGTCGAGCAACTGGTGGAACCAGGACATCTCCTCGGCTCCCGTCGACGCGCAGTCGAATGCCTACATCGAATTCATCGGGCGCGATCGCACGCTGCATCCAGATTTCGGACCGCCGCCCTACGGCATTCCGTACATGGGCGTCGGCGGCACCGAAACACGAACGCCGGTGGCGTTCGTCGCGTACGGCGACGAAAGCGATACGGGATTTCGTGGTCAGACGGGATATCCGATTCCCGACGTCGCGAAAACCCAGCCGAACTACATCGAGGGAGGGGTACCTGGCGGTGGATCGGACGGCGACCGTCACATGCTGATCGTCGATCGCGATCAGTGGGTGCTCTACGAGCTGTATGCCGCCAACTGGAATCCGGCCCGCGAACGATGGGAAGCCGGCTCCGGCGCGATTTTCGATCTCTCGGGCAACGGACGACGGCCTGAAGGCTGGACGTCGGCCGATGCGGCCGGCCTCGCGATCCTGCCGGGACTGGTGCGCTACGACGAATCTCGCCGCGGGCGGGTGACGCACGCGCTGCGTGTCACCGTGCGAGCCACGAACGGCCACGTGTGGCCGGCGTCGCATTCGGCCGGCAGCCGCTCGGGCGCGCTCCCGATGGGTGCCCGTCTCAGGCTCAAGGCTTCGAAAAACCTCTCGGGCTACCCCTCGTACATCCGCGCCATCTTCCAGGCGATGCAGACCTACGGGCTCATCGTCGCCGACAACGGCAGCGACATGTACATCACCGGCGCGATGGACGGCCGCTGGAACAACGGCGAGCTGAACCCGGCGTTTCGCAGCCTGAAAGCCGACGACTTCGAGGTCATTCAGCTGGGATGGCGGTAACGCGGCGGGCTGCGCTATAGTTCGCGCGCCCCCAGTGAACACCGACACGCCGACCGGTTCGACGGTTGAGCAATCCACGCTCGCGCGGACGGGCTTTCTGCTTGCCGCGATCTCTATCGCCCTTGCCGCGGGCGTCTATCTCGCCAGGCCCGACCCCGTCGGGCTTCACGGCGACGAGCCCCACTACCTGGTGATGGCCGACAGCATCGTCCACGACGGCACCCTGGACTTACGCAACGCCTACGCGCGCAACAATGACGACAGCCACATCTTTTACGGACTCACCCCGCACGTCCGAATCGTCAGACACCGGTGGGCGCCTTTTCACGGCGCCGGTCTGGCGATCGTGCTGGCAGGACCGTACTGGCTCGGTGGGATCCTCGGCGCCAAGCTGATGCTTTGCCTGCTGGCGAGCATTCTTACGCTCACCCTTTACGGCTTTCTGGCGCATCGTCTTCCGATCGAGCCTGCGGCCTGGATGACGCTTGGCTTCGTGGTGTGTCTGCCCTTTCTCTTCGGCGCATCGCAGATCTATCCGGATCTCGTCGGCGGAACGCTCGCCGCAAGTCTCGCCGTCTTTCTGATTCACGCGGGCGAACGGCCCCGGACGGCGGCAGGCTGGGCGCTCTTCTGGCTCGCCGCGGGACTCTTTCCGTGGCTGAACTCGAAGTATCTCGCATCGACCGCGGTTCTCGTCCTCTGGGGTCTCGGCATTCGATGGCGGGATCAACGGCAAGGCCGCCGCCTCAGCCCGCTCGAAGCCGACGCTATCTGGCTCGTGCTGCTGGGTGTCGTGAGCCTGGCGCTCTTTCATCTCTGGGGCGTGGGCACGCCGCTGGGGCCGCGCCGCCTCAGAGAGATCGCGTCACCGTTTTCGCGCGCCGCGATGATCTTCCTCGGCCTTCACTTCGATCAGAGCCAGGGCATGTTCCTCCAGCATCCCCTGCTCCTTGCGGGCATCGCGGCCCTTCCCGTGTTCGCCTGGCGGCGTCCTCTGGATGCGCTCGGCTGGTCTGCACTGTATGCGTCGTTGATCGTGCCGAACTCGCTGGAACTGGCGCGGTGGGGCGGCGGCGGACCGGTTGGACGCTTCGCGTGGTCGGCAGAGTGGCTCTGGGTGATCCCGATTGGAGTGGCCATCGCAGAATTCCCGGCCGCGCTCCTCCGCTTGGTCAGGCCGGCCGTCTTCGTGTCGCTGGCGTATCAGGTTCTTCTCAGTCTCAGATGGCTGGGCAATCCGCCGATGCTGTTTCCACGCTTCGAAGAGAACCTCGCGCTGCGCGACAGCCTGTTTCCGCTCTCGCTGCGCCCCTTTGTCCCCTCGTTCTATTTGTGGGACTTCTCGAGCTACTGGACCTATCCACCCAACGTTGAGGCGTACGTGCTGACAGCGGCGCTCGTCGCCATCGGCACAGTATCGGTTCTCGGACACGCCCGCGCTCGCCGTAGTAGTTGACATCCTTCCTGTCCGGGTCTAGTTTTCTGCAACACACTCCAGTCGTTGACCCTTGGGCGGTCGTTCGAGCCTTTGTTCGCCGTGTTTTCAGGTTGCCGGTTTCTCGCGGACCCAATCGGAGGCAGAAAAGGAGCGATCTCATGTCTCGACCACTTGGCTGGGTAATCATCCTGAGTCTGTTCGTCGCCGTACCCCCATCGTCCTTTGCCCAGACCTTCGGGCAAATTTCCGGTGCGGTCACCGATGGAAGCGGTGGCGTTCTCGTCGGGGCGACGGTCATCGTTACCAACACGGGGACCAACGCCGTTCGCGAAGTGCAGACCAACTCGGCGGGCAGCTACGGCTTCCCCAATCTGCTCCCCGGCATCTATAGCGTCAGGGTGGAACTGCAGGGGTTCCAGAGCAAGATCTTCAACGGCGTCGAGCTGCAGGTGCAGCAGAACGTCCGTCTGGACGCGTCGCTGGAGCTCGGATCCGTCGAGGTGGCCGTCGAGGTCACGGGGACTTCACCTTTGATCAATACCGCGGACGCGACAATCGGAACGGTGATCGAGAACAAGCAGATCGTGGAGCTGCCGCTCAACGGCCGCAACTACATCAATCTCGTGTCGCTCAGCCCGAACGTGAGCTCCGACTGGGCCGGCGGTGGCGGTGGCGGAGCCTCGGGCAGGCAGGGTGGCGACCGCTCCACGCAGAATTTCGCGGTTGCCGGTCAGCGCCGCGAATACAACCAGTACACGCTCGACGGGATCGTCAATCAGGATGTCAACTTCAACACGTATGCCTTCCTGCCCTCGATCGACAGCGTCGAAGAATTCAAGGTGCAGACCGGCGTCTACTCGGCCGAGTTCGGCCGCGAAGTGGCACAGGTAAACGTCTCCACCAAGAGCGGCACGAACGCCTATCACGGGACGCTCTTCGAATTCGTCCGCAACGATGCGTTCGACGCCCAGCCGTATCAGTTCACCAGCGTGAGCACGCCGTCCTCCCCCTTCAAGTGGAACCAGTACGGGTTCACACTGGGAGGGCCGGTCTCGATTCCCGGGCTGTTCAACGGCACGAACAAGCTGTTCTTCATGACCAACTACGAAGGGTTCCGGCTGCGCAATCAGCAGCAGGTCGTGTTCAGCACGCCGAGCGTAGCGATGCGCAACGGAGACTTCTCGCAGGCCGGCGTGACGATACGCGATCCGCAGAACGGGCAGCCGTTCCCCGGCAACCAGATCCCGAAGAACCGGCTGGATCCCATTGCCATCAAGCTCCTGGAGTTCTACCCCGAGCCGAACATTCCCGGCGCGGCGCTGTCCAGGAACTACCTCGCACTGCAGAATCACCGGACCGATAAGGATCAGTTCACGGGGCGCGTCGATTACACCGAAGGATCCAAATCGTCCTGGTTCGGCCGCTTCAGCTGGACCGACGAGTACGTGCTCGCGCCGAACCTGAAGGACAACGGCCAGGTCGTCGAGACGAACGTGAAGCAGGGAATGGTGTCCAACACGCGGACGCTGTCGCCCAGCGTGGTCAACGAGCTCCGCTTCGGCGCGACGAAGTTCTACAACAACCTGGCGCAGGAGCTGCAGTACAAGCGCAACGTCCACGAAGAGGTCGGGCTCGGTCTGTTCATCCCACCGCCGATCAGCTGGGGCCTTCCGAACATGACCATCCCCGGGTTCAGCGGGTTCGGCGACAACCCCTCGCTGCCGTTCACCGGCAACAATTCCGTGTTTCAGTTCATCGACAACATCTCCTGGATTCGCGGCAACCATTCCATGCGGATGGGCGCCGAGTTTCGTCTCGATCGCTACAACATGATCGGCACGCAGGAAATCCGCGGTTCGCTGAACATCGACCGGAACGTCACCGGTTACGCCTTCGCCGACTACATGCTCGGCATGATCTCGGGCACGCGGAGCGCCGGCGCGCTCGGTGAAGGATGGTACCGGTCGACCAGCCAGGCGTACTTCGTTCAGGATACGTGGAGGATTCGGCCGGACATCACGCTCGATCTCGGCCTGCGCTACGAATACACGCCGCCCTGGCTGGACGAGAAGGGCGAAATGATGAATATCTGGGTCCCGCCCGGCTTCGGCACGCCTTCACAGCAGGGCAAGCCCTGCTTCGTGCGAGTTGGCAGCGGCGACCCGTACGAGGGCGTCGCGACCCGCTTCGACCCGGCGATTTGCGTCACGCGTGACGGCCGCCTGGGAGATCGGCTGGTCCAGCCCGACCACAACGACTTCGCGCCTCGCGTCGGCGTCGTGTGGAGCCCGTCGCCCAAGACAACCGTGCGAACGGGTTACGGCATTTTCTACGCGCAGGATTCGACCAACCCGGTCTTCGACATGAGCCGGAACATCCAGGGGCGCATCACGGCGCAGAATCCCGGGTTGACCCTGGCACAGCCCTACGACGGCGGCGCAACGAATCCCTGCGGCGTTCAGATGCCGCCGCAGGTCTGTGTCACGGCGCCGCAGGTCCTGGGCAATCAATACGATCGTCATACGCCGTATGTCGAACAGTACCTCCTCAACTTCCAGCGGGAAGTGAGCCCAAGGACGGCGGTGGAGATTGGGTACTTCGGCAGCCGCGGGCACAACCTGCAGCGGTTTATCTCGCTGAACCAGCCGGTGCCTGGCACGAGCACGCCAATCCTCAACCGTGCTCCCGCGCCCGAGCTGGGAAACTGGCAGATGATCGCTGGCGTGGGCCATTCCAGCTACAACGCGCTGGCCGCGAAGGTGACGCGCCGGTTGGCGAACGGGTTCTCTGGTCTGGCGTCTTACACCTATTCGAACTCTATGGACAACGGCAGCGGACTTCGGAGCCCGGGCGAACCGCTGAAGCCGCAGCAGGGTGATTGCTGGGAGTGCGAAAACGGGCCGTCCGTCTTCGACGTTCGCCACCGGCTGACCGCGTCGTTCCTCCTGGAGTTGCCGGTCGGCGAAGGACGCAAGTATCTGTCGTCGGAGGGCGGCGTCGTGGATGCCATCGTGGGCGGGTGGCAACTCGGCGGCATGCTGAGGATGTCGTCCGGATTCCCGCTCACCGTCACGAGCGGCGTCGATCGATCGAATACCGCGCACGGCTACGATCGTCCCAACGCCGTTCCCGGAGTGAGCGCGAAACTGGATGACCCCAGCACCGCGGCCTGGTTCAACGTCGCCGCATTTCAGATGAACGCGCTCGGAACGTTTGGCAACCTCGGACGGGCCACGCTGACCGGACCCGGAGTGTTTACGATCGATTTCTCGGCGCTCAAGAACTTCCAGTTCGGCGGCAGCAAGTACATTCAGCTTCGAATTGAAGCGTTTAACTTGTTCAACACGCCGAATTTCGCCGATCCCAACACCAACCTTGCCCAGAGCAACTGGAACGCCGCCGGGAACAACTCGATCCCCACCGCCGGCGGCGGCGCGTTCGGCACGATCAATTCGACACGCGGCACCGTGCCGATGCGGCAGCTGCAGTTCGGAATGAAGTTCGTCTTCTAAGCTGACCACGGCGCAGAGAGCGAAGCCCCTCGCTTCGTATCTCTGCGCCGGGGTCGGCCGCCCTGATGATGGTGAACGAGGTCCATTCAAAGATTCAGAAACCGCGACCCTAGCCCGACCGAGACGTACAACGACCATAGGTAGGGCCCGGCTTCAGCCGGGCTTCGCCACTCTTGCGCAACTGAAGTTGCGCCCTACCGACCATTGTGTCTACCGACGAGCGAGCCAACGACTGGGCCGATGCTGCAGTAGGGCGCAACTTCAGTTGCGCCGGCGGGTTGTCGAACGAGCGACGGCGGAGAGCCGGACCTCGTGGTACAGTTCCCATCGAGGGCAGATCATGAAAGCACTTTCGATGGTCGACCTGTTCGCGATTTTTTTCATCGTCATCCTCGTCTACAGCTTCACGAACTTCAGACCAAACTGGCCGAGGGGCCCGCGTGGTCGATTCCCCTTCTAGCGCGTCGCGCGTGCGTAAGACGCCACAGAGCTTCGAGGCCTTCGCCGCGCAGTTCATGTCGCTGCGGAGCCCGAGCATCGGACGCGCCACGATACTCGAGTGGAGCCGGGCACTCCCACGCGGTGGAGCCGTGCTCGACCTTGGATGCGGTCACGGCGTCCCCGTCTCCGACGTGCTGGTCGGCGAAGGCTTCGACGTGTACGGAGTGGATGCCTCGCCGACGCTCATCGAGTCGTATGCGGCGCGGTTTCCCAATGCGCACACGGAATGCGCCCGCGTCGAGGAGTCGGACTTCTTCGGCCGTCAGTTCGATGGTGTCGTGTCAATCGGCGTGATTCTTCTTCCTGCTGCCAGACGACCAGCGCCTGCTCATCCAAGAAGTCTCGCAAGCGCTGAAACCCGGCGGGAGGTTCGCGTTCACGGCTTCAGACGTCGCCGATACCTGGCCGGACGTCCTGACCGGAGCGGAATCGATTTCACTCGGGGCGGAGGTCTATCGCGGCTGGTTGCGCGAAGCGGGGCTGCTGGTGCTCAGCGACGATGTCACCGATGAAGGTCAGAACGACTATTACTTCGCGGTGAAGCCGACGTAATCGTTGCCGGCTCCCTCATGACATCTGCTCTTGTTTTCCGCCAGCTGTCCTGCGACCCTATGACCGAATGAAAAATACAACCATCGTGACTGCGGGGCTGGTCTGTCTGTCCCTCATCGTCTCTGCGCCGCGGCCGCTTGCGGCGCCGTCACACAACTCGTGCGCCAGCCTCACCGCGCTGAAGTTGCCCGACACGACGATTACGTCGGCCGAGGAAGTGACCGGCGCCCTGACGCCGCGCGGCTTCAGGGAGTTGACCGGTCTGCCGGCGTTCTGCCGCGTCGCGGCCGTGACGCGGCCGGCGGTCAAGTTCGAGGTATGGCTGCCACTCGACACCTGGAACGGCAAGTTTCAGGGCGTCGGCAACGGCGCCAATGCCGGAACCATCGGCTACGCCGCGATGGTCACCGCGCTGAAGCGTGGATACGCCACCGCGAGTACCGATACCGGCCACCAGACCGAAAATGCCCGCGATGGTGCGTGGGCGATCGGGCATCCCGAGCTGGTCGCCGACTTCGGCTATCGCGCGATTCACGTGACGGCCGAAAACAGCAAGAAGATCGTCGGCAAGTTCTACTCGGAGCCGGCGAAATTTTCGTACTTCGTGGCGTGCTCCACCGGCGGACGCCAGGCGCTCATGGAGGCACAGCGATTTCCGGAAGACTACGACGGGATCGTCGCGGGTGCGCCGGCCGTCAACTGGTCGCGCTTCCAGACCGGCGGGCACATGTGGGTCGCGGATGCGTTCAACCGGGATCCTGGAAGCAACTTGCCTGCGGCCAAGTTGAAGGCCCTCGGCGACGCCGTGAATGCCGCCTGTGACAGGCTCGACGGTATCGCCGACGGCATCATCGCCGACCCCCGCAAGTGCACCTTCGACGCAAAGGCGCTCCAGTGTCCGGAGGGCAAGGACGGTCCGGCGTGCCTGACTCCGAAGCAGGCGAAGGCGGTGAACGATGTCTGGGCCGGCTCGCACACCTCGCGGGGCGAGCTGATCTATCCCGGCTACATGCGCGGTGCTGAAGCATCGCCCGGTGGCTGGAATGCCTACATGACGGGGACCGGTCCGCTCTCCGGCAACCACTGGGAGCAGGCGTCCAACGTGCTCAAGTACTTGATTTTTGAAAACCCCAATTGGGATTACCGCAGCTTCGATGTCGAGAAAGACGCCGCCTTTGCCGAAAAGAAGCTCGGGAAGACCTTCGATGCCTTCGATCCGGATCTAACGCGTTTCCGCAATCACGGCGGCCGCCTGCTGCTGTACCACGGCTGGAACGATCCGTCGATCTCGCCGCTGAACACGATCAACTACTACGAGAAGGTCGTCGCGACTATCGGGAAGAACGGCGTCGCGCAGGACGCGGAAACACGGACTCAGCAATTCGCGCGGCTGTTCATGGTGCCCGGCATGATGCACTGTGGCGGCGGTCCGGGACCGAACACCTTCGACATGGTAGCGGCCCTCGAGCAATGGGTCGAGCAGAAGCAACCGCCCGAGCGCATTGACGCGTCGCATTCCACAAACGGAGCCGTCGATCGCACGCGGCCGCTGTGTGTATACCCGAAGTCGGCGTCGTATTCAGGTGCGGGCAGCACGGACGATGCCGCTAACTTCGTATGCAAGGCGCCCTGATCCGCTTCCGCCTGTCAGTTTGAATCTGGCTCAGGAACCGCCGCACACGGCGAAAAATCCCCCAGCGATAGCCATCTTTCCCCACTCTTGCGGGTTCAACTTCCTCTCGGTGCTTGAAATTCCCCGAAAGTCGACGCCGTACGTCCTGGTATCCGTCTTGCCAAGGGAGGCGCCGGGAGATGTATATGAATCACTTCGCAGCTCGCATGGCAACGGCGGCCGGAACGATCGTCCTTGTCGCAATCGTGATGACGACGTCCGGCGCCGCGCAAAGCCCCGGCGCGTCACCCGACGCCGCTATTAGTGGAGCCACATTGTTTGACGACTACTGCAAGGCCTGCCACGGCACGGGGGCGAAGGGCGATGGCCCGCTCGCCAAACTGCTGCGCCGAACCCCGGCGGATCTCACTCTGCTGGCCCGCCGAAACGGGGGCACCTACTCGCCTGAGATGGTCGCGCGGATTATCGACGGACGCAAGGCGCTTGCAGGCCATGGTGGAGGCGACATGCCGGTGTGGGGCGAAGCGTTCGACAACACTGCCGACGGCGCCAAGTTGACCCAGCAGAAGATCGCCGCGCTGGTGAAATATCTGGAGTCGCTCCAGCAGAAGTGAGGGACTCGTAGTCGCGCGGATGCTTCAGTTCGAGGCGCGCGCTGGGTGCGTACACTACAGGCCCATCGACGCCTGCAGGAGCAGCAGGCCGCCGACGACAACCGTCCTCAACGTCTACCCATCATTTCGGCTAGCATATCGCGCAGTGTATACCTATCGGATCAGCCAGCCCGACAGACTTGTTCACATCGAGGCTCACGGCGAAGCGAATCTCACAGGCAGTCAGCAGATCCTGTTGACGGTCATGAAGGACGAGCACTTCCTGCCCGAGTACCGATTTTCTCGTTGACGTCAGGGCCATGACATCGGACCCACCCACTTCCGATCTCGAGGCCTTTGCAGAGTTCCTGGGCACGCTCAAAGCGCTGCGAGGCCGTTTCGTCGTCGTGGCGGCTGCAGGCCTTCAGTTTGGCTTGGCGCGCGTCATGTGCGCCCTCACCGACGTTCGCCAGGTCCAGATGACGGTGTTTCGCGACGAGATCTCGGCGAAGGCCTGGCTGAAGTCAGACCGGGCCTAGTTTCTCGAGCCTTTCGCGAAACGGCCGACGCACGGTGGGAAATCCATTCAGCACTGACCATTCCACACTCAGTGCTACGGTTGGCCGCCGCCTCCCAACCCTTGTGGCAGGCAGCACAGAAGAGGAGCGCATGAAATCATCCTCCCATCCTCCTCCGGTTCAGTGTCAGGCGTGATCGATATCCTGGCCGAATACGATCCCGACACCGTTGATATCTTGCAGGCCGAACTCGCGAATGCCATATGGCTGATCCGTCGGCTCCGCGGCAACGTCAGCACCCCGGCCGACAATCTCTCTGTAGTACGCGTCGACATCCTTGACCCACTGGAACAAATGGACACCCTTGGGACGTCCTTCGTCTCTCACGAAGTGAATCGCAGAGTTATCGCGCCACCGGCGCACCTTGAACAAACTGTTTTGGATTGGACGACGGCAGCGCGGGCATACGCCACTCCTTGCGCTATGTTAGGCGGCCATCTTGCCATGACGCGTCGTTACTTTGCTTACGATTCCCAGGAAAATGGCTGCGACCAGCCCGATCCCTGCCAGGACGTACGCTCCGCCAATCGAAAAGCCCGCGACCAGACCAGGCCGGTAGCGGCGCAGATCGTCGAGAGCCACCGCAGTTGTTTCATCTTTTGTACACGATCCCGATCTGTTTATACGGCATTCTGGACTCCTTCAGAGCTGGACCTGAAGCCGGCTTTGAAAGAAGTGCGTCGCGCCACGGACACTGAAGCGGTTCAGCACGCCATACCCATAGGCGAACTCGAGCCGCAGTTGATCGGAGAGATACCAGTTGACCATCGGCGTCGCCCTCCAGAACCGGCCGCCGCTGATGGGACCATCGTCGAGGTCGATGTAGGAGAAGCGTCCAACGAGCTCCCACGCACCAGGTCCGCCTTCAAACACCGTGCGTGCCGGTGACACCTGATTGAAGAACCCGCCTCGCGTGTTGTACGCGCGCGTCTCTCCGGTGACGAGCCACGAGACGACGGCGTCGCCGCCGTGGAACATCGGGTCGCCTGATTCCGGCGCTTTGACTTTCTGAAAGAAGTACTCCGAGCCGACGAGCAGCGGACCAGGACGGTAGTAGGCCTCGATGCCCACCATCTTCGTGTTGCTGGCGGGGAACTTGTCGGTCTCGACGAAGTACGGCGCGATGAAGTTTTCCGGCCGCGAGCGAAGCCGAAGCTCGCCCTCATCGGGCTTCCCGTAGCGCAGGCTCATGCCGAGGTGGAGCCTCGTCCGCTCCCTGAACGCCGGCAGCCAGGCGATGCGTCCCACGACCTGACGGTCGTAGGTCGAGAACGACTGCCCTTCCGACAACCAGTCGCCGTAGACGCCAACGTTCCACAACAGGCGCAGCTTCGGGGCAAGACCCAGCCACTTCACGCCGTCGGCCAGGATCGGGATCGTCGCATCGCTGATCGTGGCGCGCTCCATCGTCCAGCCCGCGTAGCCCACCATCACCTTGTTGAGCGAGAAGCCCTCCTTGGTGCGGCCCACGAAGACGTGACCCCAGGCCTCCGGAATCTCGACCATGATCCCGGTTTCGCGGACGAGCCACGAATCCGTCGCGCCGTCGTACATGAGTCCGGTAGACCAGGTGACGGGCCGCTTGAACTTGAGGCGCCCCTTCAGGAGCACCCGGCCATCGCGCATCTTGCTCTCCGGCGCGAGCTGGAACTGCTGGGCGCTTTCGGCGTCCTGCGAGAATGCGGCGTAGTCGTAGAGCACGCCTGCGCCGACGCGCAGTGTGAAGAACGGTCCTTCGTATTCGTTCCAGCGAATCAGCCGGCGGCGTGGCGTCTCGGCGTCGGCTTCACCAGCCTCGATGGTGTCATCGTCCGGTTGTACAACGCCCGCCGGTGCGCCGGCGGGTTGGATCCCCTGGCCGGCGGCGCTCGACGCGGTGGCCAACATCAGCGTCGCCAGAAACAGGGACGCTCCGAACCCGCGCGTGTGGTGAGCCTTCAGGAAGAGAGGTATGGCTGCAATCTATAGCACACTACCGCAGCACAACGGCTCCATCGTCATTCGCATAAGATTGCCCGGAGAAAGACGGATGAGCGCCAAGACCTCCCTCAAGCGCGGGCGATCAAGCAGGAATCCTGACGTACAGCGGAATGCCACCGAAATCAGCGAATCCGAGGCTCCTGTAAACGCCGTGACCGGCCTCTGAGGATTGCAGGATGCCCACCCGGTAACCCATGCGGGCCGCAAGGCGCAGGGGCTCGGCGGTCGCGTGGGCGCCCAGTCCCTTCCGGCGCTCCTCGGGAATCGTCGAGACGCAGTAGATCCCGGCGAGGCCGTCGTCCAGATAGCACAGCGACGTGCACACTGTCGTGCCGTTCCGCCGAATGGCGAAGAACTGAATCGCCGACTCCGGCGATATCCCGGCGTGCAGAGCGACCGGCGAGAAACACTGCGCGACGCCGAGCGGCAGCTCGTAGCCGGTGGCGAACTGCCGCACCCACTCTTCACCATCGCGGCCATCGCCAACTCGCACGAGCTCGTACCCGTGGGGCAGCACCGTGGGTTTCAGGCTGGCAATGTCCACGCCCATCGCCGGCATCGCACCGTGCGAAGCGAATCCCTGTCTCGTGAGGTACGCATCGACGTCGGTCGGCACGTCCATATCGGGAAAGATCACGGCTGCCGGCGCCCCGCTTGTCACAAGCGGATCGACGGCCTCGCGCGTGGCATCAACGTCCACGGGGGCGGAGAGAACAGCGAAATTGCCGAACGGATGCGGCTCACCGGTGAGCAGCCGGAGGAATCGCGGGTCCTCGGTGCGATGTCCGCCGCGGACCATGGCGCGGAACGCGCGGTCGAGATGCCGTCCAATCGCCGCGCCTGTTGCCGCGCTGGTAATCATTCAATTGCTCCCGAACAGAAGAATCGCGCGGGATTATAGTCGGGATCCGGACGAGATCCTGCGACTGTTCAGCGTTGCAGGATTTCTGGAAACCGCGCCATGAATTCGCGGACCCTGTCAAGCTGGCTGCTCGTGGAGATGAACTCGAACTCGGTTGCACTGACCGCGTTGGTCCGACCGTCGAGCGTGGCAGTCAATGCGGCCGGTATCACAGGACATTCATCCAGCAACCCCATCACGCTGGCCCAGGCGGGTATGTCGAGCATCGCGATCACGTCGAGCGCATGGCGGGCGTGCCACGGCGTGCCTGTCTTACGATGTTTCACGAGGGCGATCCGAAGGGCGTTCAGCCCTTGCTGGATGTCAACATCGCTGCATCGCAGGGTCGAGAGCGTGGAGACGAGTTGCTCGACCGCGAACATGCTGACGTCTTCGTGCAGCACCGCCCAACCCACTTCGAACGCGGACACCAGGTCGTGGTGCATGAGAAACGTATCAGGCACACTCACGTTGACGTCGGCCGCGGACGACGCGACGGGTTCGGGCCAGCGGGCAGGCCAGTGCTCGAGACCCAGATTGCAGATGCCAGCGGCAGCATCCGAGGCCTCTTGCGGGGTAAAGGTGCGGGATTGAATCGAGCACCCGGCCACGAGCGTATTGGACAGGAATGCCAGCTCGTGGCTCCGCGCAAGGTAGAGGGTGTCGTCGCTGTCGCGGACGTGCTCGATCAGCGTTCGGACGAGCGCGAAACGTGATGGTTGAGAGGGTGTACCTTCCAGCAGCGCGCGCGGCCGCTGCGGCACCAGACCAGCCCTGACGACAATGTCGGGCACGTCCTGCGCGGCGGCAACGCCAGATGCGATCGTGTCATTGGCGGCCCGAAAGTACGCAGCCACGAGCGGATTGACCGACGGCTCGCCCCTCGAAGCGCGCCGACGCTGTCGCGCCATTAGAAGGAACGCTCGCGCGTCGGCCGGCGTGCTGTATCCCTGCTGCGCGCGC
Source organism: Vicinamibacterales bacterium (assembly GCA_963746535.1). Taxonomy (GTDB): domain Bacteria; phylum Acidobacteriota; class Vicinamibacteria; order Vicinamibacterales; family JAMQPK01; genus JAMQPK01. Next base: position 215,865 of record CAVVBP010000002.1, read on the forward strand.
CGATGCTCGCGCTCCAGGCCCACGTCATGAAGCAGTTGTTCCGGCGCCATGAGCAGGTCGTCGAGCCCGTCAACTTCCGGCGTGGAGTTGGACAACCGTCGACACTCGCGCATCACCGCGTGAAAACGGTCGTGATGGTCGGCGTCGAGCGCGAGGAGGAGCGCGACGATGGCGTCCCAGGCGTGGGTCGTGATGCCACGCACGAGATAGCCGCCCACCACGCACTCGGGACCTGTGTGCGGCGGCACGTCGATGTCGAGTGGCTCACCATCGACGATGGCGGCGATCGCCGCCGGGTCGAACACGCGTACGTACTGAGAGAGTCCGGCCACGACGAGGTGCTCGTCCATGGCGGCAACCGTCCCTGCCGCCACGGTGCCACCAGCGTCGACCAGCACTTCCAGCCATTCGCCGAAGCGCGCTGTGTCGAAACGCTCGTCGTGTCCCGGTTGCGCGCTCCGCCAGAGATCGAGGTCGAGGACAGATGCTAATTGCGTTGCTGTCGCCGAGGCGACGATCTCGGTACAGACATCGAGCCCGCGGTGCGCGATGAGCTGATGCAGCATCTCTGGCGCGAGGTGAGGCACGAGTTGCACGAGTTCTGACACATGCGGGGGTTTGCGAGCACGGCGCCGACTACGAGCGATTGTTTTCGGCATGAGCTTCCGATGATACGGGTCTCGTGGCGTGACAAACAGTCTTGAACTGCACACGCCCCCGAATTCTCATTTCGGCCGCCAATCGAAGGCCAGAAGCAGCGTGCGTTGAGAAGATGCACCGTTGTCGTCCGACATCAGATAAAAACGGATGCCGCCATTCGGGGAAGGCACCGAAGCCAGCCCTTCGAAGTTGTCCACGGTAAGCGGAGGCGCCAGATCCATTTGAGCGACTAAGGTCGTGGAACGGAAAATCTGCAGCGTGATCCGATTGCCACGAAAAGGGTCGTACGCGCGCAGAAGGTAGACCTCGGTGTCTTCACCGAGGTGATTCATGGCAACGAGCCCGAACTCTCCGGGCTTTTCCAACATCCGGCCCTCTACGCACGGCAGCGTCAACCGGCACGTCCAGGTTTTGCCGGTCATCTCCTCGCCAACAACGTAGGCGTCTGGTCCGGCGCCAGGATTGGCGGCAATCGCCTCCATCCCGAAGTTCGACGGGAAGTTTGCCACTGGTGACGGCACCGCATGTGGCGTTCCGCCGGCTGCGGGATACAGCCAGATTCGATGGTCGCGCTCGAAGCTCACGAGGCGGTCGCCATTCCCCAATATCGCCAGCCCCTCCGCATCTGCGCGCGAGCCGGTCAGGGGCCTTCCATCCTCGCCGATCAGTGGCGCCAGACTGGTGTCCAGCACGGCAATCAACCGCCGAGCTGCGTCGAATACCAGCCTGGCGTTGAAAAGCACGCCCCCATCGCCAACCGCGGTGAGTCTGTCCTGGCCGGTGACAACGATGTCTGAGAGCTCGCGAAAGCGATCGGTCTGCTTGGACGTCAGCCAGAGTCCACCAGCGTAGACAAAGTCACCGAGCGCCGTAACCGACGGGTCTTCAGGATTGAGCGGCACCGACACGGCGTCGACGCGAATCGGCTGGGCCGAGACAGCCGTGGAGGTGCCTATCGGCCGCTGAGCTGCTGACAGGCCTGCGATCGACCAGACCACCAGGGCAGGCCAGACTCGTTTTGCCGCGCGACGAAACATGACGAAAACGAGTATTCCCTTTCGGCGAGGCTCACGCAAGGCGTCCGCGTGTTCACACCTGTAACCATTTCTGGTCCCCGGGATCTCTGTTCCGAAGAATCGCGGTACAGTGGAGGCTTCGGGAGAGTTCTATGCGTCACATGCGATGGATGACAACACTGCTCCTGGCCGGCACCGTGGCGGGCACGGTCGCGCTCGGCCAGAGCCCTGGGATCACGCCACGTCACGAGCACGGATACGCGCAAGTGGGCAACCGCTTCTACCTGCTCGGCGGCCGCCGCATTCAGCCCGTCGACATCTTCGACCCCGCCACAGGCACCTGGACCAGGGGCGCGCCGCCGCCGGTCGAGATCCATCACTTCCAGGCCGTTCCGTTCGAGAACAAGATCTATCTGGTCGGCGCAATGACCGGCCCGTTCCCCACCGAGCCGCCGCTGTCGAACGTGCACATCTATGATCCGGAGGCCGATGTATGGACCGTCGGGCCCGAGGTCCCGGCCGACCGTCGGCGCGGTGGTGCCGGCGCGGTGCTCCACAACGGCGAGATCATCCTGATTGCCGGCATTACCAACGGCCACAGCGACGGACATGTCAGGTGGGTGGACGCGTTCAATCCGCGCACCGGCCGGTGGCGGCGGCTTCCTGACGCCCCCCATGCCCGCGATCACTTCCACGCCGCCATCATCAACAACAAGATCTACGTCGCCGGCGGACGCCGCAGCTCGTACGCCACGAAACAGACTTTCGAGCTGACGGTGCCGGAAGTGGACGTCTTCGATTTCGGTACGAACCAGTGGTCGACGTTGCCCGCCGCCGGCAATCTGCCAACCCAGCGCGCCGGTGCGACCGTGGCGGTCGTCAGCGGACGGCTCCTCGTCATCGGGGGTGAAAGCCCTCAACCGCTCGCGCATGCCGACGTCGAATCGCTCGACCCGGCAACCGGACGGTGGACTGCGCTTGCGCCGCTCTCAATGGGCCGCCACGCGACGCAGGCCATCCTTCGCGACGGGCGCATCTACCTCGCGTCCGGCTCGCGAACCCGTGGAGGCACCGAAGTGGACACGCAGGAAATCTATGAGCCGCGCCCGAGTAAGTAGCGCAACCGAAGAACCGATGAGCCATACGGGTTGAGCTGAAGTACTGAGCTGACAGGTGTTCTGTCTGTGCCGTGACGTCTCGTTGCGGCCGAAGCGAGTAGAGTTCAAAAAGTACGTAGTGTCCGGCTTTAGCCGGACCATTTAAGCGCTCGGCCGCACGGTTGGGTTGGTGTTGCTGCCGCGCGAATCCGAAGCTACGGGGCGAGGACACTGACTTCGCCCTTCATCCTCGCTCGGTTCCCTGAGGCTTCTCGCGCGGTCAGGCATCACCCGTCGGCCGCCTCCGCACGGCTTCGCGCCGCAGCAACACCAACCCAACTGCTGCCACGCGCTACCCGTCTGGTGCTGCCGCTACGGCGCGCGGCGGAGCTCGTAAGAGATCCGATCTGTGATGGCTTGCGTGGCATCTCCCTGGTTGGTCGTCAGGGTGGCGCGGATCGTCATGCCGTTGTCCTCGACCCTGTCGTTCTGCATGTCGGTCGTCCACCAGCCGAGCGCCATGAAGAGAATCATCTGCGTCGGCGGCTGGTTGGGACAGCGGATCGTATACGTCGGTACATCTCCCGGCCATGGACCGGTGCCTCCCGAATAGCGCAGGATCTTCTCGTCTTCCCAGACGCGCAGCGTCGCGATCTCATCTCCCGGCCCGCGATCGGTGATGGCCACCTGCCCCGACCCGCCGCCGGTGCACGCGCCCGTCACCGTGGCGCTCCAGTTGAGCTGACCGCCGGTGATCTTCCAGTATTCACGAGGCTGGCCGGGAAGCTCCAGGGCCGGATCGATCTCCAGCCGCATGGTCGACGTCACCCGTTCGACGATCTTGATAGCGGGGTCGCGAGAGACGATGGTCTTCTCGGCGTCGCTGGTGCCCGTCCACGCGGTGCAGCCAACGGGATACGCCTTGATCTCAGGCAGCTTCTCGGGCTTCACCGGCGTGAGCCGCACCGAGTCGCTGTTGCCGAACACGATCACCAGCTCTTCGATGTCTTCCTTCGACTCACTCCGGCACCAGGCTTTCTGAACATCCTTGGTCCAGTCCTCGGGATCGATCCACTTGCCGCCGATCTTCTGGATGCCCCACACGCTCTTGTGCTCGTGGGCCACGTCGGCGATGGTGTTCACGAACACCACGCTGCGCACGTTGGGCTCGAACGTGAAGTGTGAAAAAACACCAGCGAGCGGCATGACCGCAGCCGATGAGCTGCCGTCCAGCCCTACAGGCAACGCGACCTGTCTGATCACTGGCTCCGCAGGGGTAGCGATCGATTGCTTCGCGCCCCACGGAAACGGCGTCTCGGTCAGCCGGTCCCAGCCTCTGTAGCCCTGCGGCGCGTCGGTCGGCGCCTGGTTCCAGACCTTCAAGAGAAACTTCGGCCAGCTCTTGTCCCATCCACCGTCGAGCACGGCACCTACGCCTTTGAGGGTGTTCAGCCGATCGGTTTGGATGCGTGCGATCTGCGCCGCAACAGATGCGCTGCCGGGAAGCGGCGGCGCGTTCAGCTTCGCGAAGCTCTCCCACATGGCGCGCATGAAGTCCGCACTGCCGGTGCTCTTCTCGAGGTAGAGCGAGAGCAGGTATGTGCCGTAGTCCGGATGCAGGTCTGCCAGGTTGTCGATCGACTTCTGAGTGACTTTGAGATATTCCCGCGCCTCCTGGTGCTCGGTGTCGGGTGCGGGGTAGATCCAGTTCTCGGCCCAGGTCGCCGTCCCCTCGCGGGTCCATCGGATGTCACAGCCCTCGACCACCTGATAGGCGTAAGTGATCGCGTGGAACAGCTCGTGCGCCGCGATCGAAAGTAGCCCCGGCATGCGCCGGGTTCCCGCGAGCGGGCGACTGCCGTCGAGCATCAGATACCGCATGGGATGGCAGAGATTGGCGGGGCGCGCGGATTTCGCGATGCCGAACCATGGGACCGATCGCTGGCCGGTATCGGGGTCGAGCACGAGCGGGGGCCGCACGAGGTAGATGTCGAGCGCGCCGTCGCCCCCGTTGGGCGTGATGAGAACGTCGGACACTGGTTCGCGCCGCATAAGTCCAGTGAGCCTGGCCCACACACGATCAGCGTCCATCGCGCGCGCCACGGCTTCCGCCTTGGCCGCGTCGCCCGGGTAACGATCCTGCGCCCAGACCATGACTTTGCCGCCGACCGCCGGGAACTTGCGCCAGGTGATCGGAGCGGGCGGCTGCGGCTGCCGCGCGAACGCGTACGACGCGAGCAGCAGCCCTCCACGACGTCCGCCCACGACGGGAACTGAATCATTCGCGCCGCTCAACGCCACCCAGCTCCCCGGTTCATCCGGCCGCATGAAATACGGTGCGAGCGCCGCGCGCGTCTCTGCGGAAAACGTGGCCAGCCGTGCACCCGCCCGGTCGATCTCGATCGCCCGGTCACCCTGCTCGAAGGCGCCGCGATAGTCACGCGGCAGCCGCTCGTCGCCGAAGGCGGCGAACACGCGGTACTTGTGCGCCGTCTCCTCGTCGATGCGCTTCGCCTCGAGCGCGCGATCGATGAGCGCGTAGGTCGTGGGCTTTGGCTCGGCCGGGGTGGGGGTCTGCCCCGCGCGCACGCCGGTCATCGTCACGGCTGCGCCAAGGACAATCAACGCGAGCGCCGCGTGGGATTTTCTCATCATGGCTGGCTCGAAGGGCCGCTCAACGGCGAACAATCTTATGTGCTAGCCGATTTTTCTGGGATGAGTATATATGGGCGACAGATCGTCACGACCCATTGACAGATTTGATGTCGTAGACGATCAGCGTGTCCTGATTGCGCACATAGAGGCGGCCGTCGCTGATCGCAGGGTGCGCCCAGCTCGGATAGCCCTTGTCGGGGATGCTGAAACGCCCCTTCTCGCGGTAGCCGGACGGCGTCGCTTCCGCCAGCCCGAAGACGTTGTTCTCGCCCTGAATGTACAGGTTGCCATCCGCGAACGTCACCGAACCTTTGCCGACGCTGCGATCCCGCCACATCATCTTGCCCGTCGCAAACTCGAGGCAGGTCAGGATCGAATCGTTGAACCCGTAGAGATAGCCGTCGACAAGGACGACCCCGCCGTGGTGGTTGTTCATGCTGCGTGTGAAGTACACCTCCTTCGCTTTCACCTCGCCGTTCTGCGCGGTGAGATCGAGAAGCCCGCCCCCGGTGCCGTACGCGGACGTGAAGAACACCTTGTTGTTCGAGAAAATCGGCGTCGCGACATTCGCCACGTCGTTGGCGGCGTTCGGGTAGCGGAACATGAGCTTGCCGTCGGACGCGCGGACGCCGACGCCCGCCGTCGCCGTGAATGTCAGATACGTGCGCACGCCTTGCACGTCTGCAGCGATGACCGACGAGTAGCCCGCGGAATCGCTGAGCTCCTTCGAGGTCCAGACGACGGCTCCCGTCAACTTGTCCAGCTTCACGATGCCGGCGCCGGGCCCGCCGGGAGACACAATCACATGCGGTCCATCCACCAGCGGTGACTCGCTGATCAGCCATTGCAGTTGCCGCCCCCGAAAATCCTTGAGGATGTTGCGCTGCCAGAGCGCGGTGCCATCGGTCTTAAGCCCCATCAGGTCGCCGTTCTCGCTGAGCACGTAAAGGTGATCGCCGTCGACGGTCGGTGTGCCGCGAGGGCCTGGTCCCCGATCGTCCGTTTGCGTGGCTCCCAGCGCCTTCGACCAGACTTCTTTCCCATCCGCACGATTGAGCGCAACGACGACGCTGTTGCGGCCGCGGGTGCTCTGGACGAAGATGCGATCGCCCGCAACCGCCATCGAACCGTAGCCGGCACCCAGTCCGGTCGCGGTCCACACGACTGGAGGCCCGGCCTTAGGCCATTCCTTCAGAAGGCCGGTTTCCTTCGACACGCGCGTACGATCGGGGCCCTGCCATTGAGGCCAGTCGGCGGCGTGAAGAGCGGTGACACTTAGGAGCACCGCTCCGGCGGACACGAGGGCTCTGTTCTTCATCATGAGGAGAATAATGCAGATGCAGTAGTAAGGGTCTGATGTTCATTTCCCTGAACGTCGAGCCGGAGACGCACGAGGCCGCCGGGGATCCCGAAGGCATGGCGCGAAGATTTCCCAGGACAAATTGGAGGCGGGAGGTCTAAAGAGATGGGCGGCCGATCGTTGCCCACGTTACTGGCTGTTTCTGAGAGGCGGTGAATTCGATATGCCGCATCTGCGCGAGGAAGTATGCGGCGGTCATCCACAAGATTGCGCCAAAGATCGAAGTCACGAGCGATGTGTCCAGCGCAAGAGGACTCCCGGGCTTCGCGAGGCGCGTTGGGACAATGCCCATACTTTGATTCACCGCCGAGTGCATCAACATCGCGAGCAACAGGCTTCCCCTGGTGTTCACATAGAGCCACGTCATGGCGACCGACAGCGCGATTCCTCCCGCCGCGAAGAACGGGAAAGACTGTCCGTAGTTGCCGATCCCTGGTACAAAGAAGGGCGGCAGATGCCAGCACGCCCAGATCAGCCCCAGCACGAGACTCGCGCGCGCAAATCCGAAGTGTGCGGCGAGTCGCGGAAGGGCATACCCGCGCCATCCGATCTCTTCACCCGCCTGCACGGGAGTCGAAATCACGATCGCCGCCGCGATCACGTACCAGGGCTCACGGCCGAAAGGCGGCCATGAGCCGGTGCCGAGGCGATACACGACAGCAACCGAAAGTTTGATCGCGGCCATATAGCCGATGGCGAACACATACCATCGTGCCGCCACCGACGAGTCGAGCACGCGGCGGAGGAGCGCCTGGATCCCACGGACGCCGTCATCCCGCGCCGTGATCCCGAGGGCGACCAGGGATGGAGCGAAGGTTCCGACCATCAGCAACGGCATCCGAAGGGCTGCGGCCGCAGGAAGAAACGAGCCGATGCCGCCGGACAGGACTGCTGCCGTGAAGAAGCATGTCCAGGCCACGGCATATGTGAGCGCGAAAAACTTGAGAAGAGACTGCACCGGCCCGCAGTGTAGCGGCCCCAGCATCAGAGGTCCAATCACACCGAGGACGCGGCGTCGCATCGCCGCTCACGTGGAACCGGAGTCCGGAGGTCGAAAGAAGGAAAAATTGGCAATGCTCGACAATCTATTCGCTGACTTTGAAATGAGGGTTCTGAATCAGGCCGATGACATTGCCGAAGGGGTCCACCACAGTCGCCACCTTGATCTCACCGCCAACGTCCTTGACGGACTGGCGCGGCGTGGCGCCCCGATCAAGTAGATGCCGATACACCTGGTCGATATCGGCCACGCCCCAATACGCAACGGCGTTGTTCCCCACGTTCACGCCGCTCAAATCAGGATCCAGTCCAAGCTCAAACCCACCGATTTGAAATCCGACATAGAAGGGCTCGTCGAAGTAGGGGGCCACGCCGAAAGCTCCGGCGTACCAAGCCTTCGCCTGCGCAAGGTCCGGTGCATGATAAATCACGGTTCGTAATCCCAAAAACATGATGGTTCCTCGTGGGAAGAAGCGGATGGCGGCATCGGCGTAGCAGCACACCTCTTCCCTGTGCTCGCATCTGCCTACGTCCGCGGTCCCTGCGAAAGGGGGTCGGCGGGTAGGGCCCTCTGAATTGTGACCGAGTCGAGGACCCGCTAGGTACGCGGGCAGACTAGCACAGCTTCTTCCCGCGGCCTCCGCATAAGCTGAAGATAAGCTACAGCCGCTGGTCCGGTGGCCGGCTGATCGTGAGATTCGATATCTTTATGTGAAAAATTGGAGGCGCCGCCCGTGCTTCGATGTGCTCAGCACGCCCTGAGCTCGCAGAAGGGCGGATTTGAACCGGGGGTGGAGGTTTTGCAGGACTGACGGGCGCCGTGAAGTGTGCGGCACTAAACGAGGAGGACGTGATGGCGATGCTGGCGATGGCGTTTCCGATTCCAGCGGGCAAGACCGAACAGTGGAAGAAATTCATCAGCGAGTTGACGGGAGCGCGCAAGAGCGAGTTCGCGGCGTCTCGGCGCAGCCTTGGCGTGCGTGAGCGGACCTTCCTGCAGCACACACCGCAAGGCGATCTCGTGCTCGTCACGCTGGAAGGCGATCATCCGGAGACGGCGTTCGCGGAGTTCGCCAAGCGTACGGATCCCTTTACGGTGTGGTTCAAACAGCAGGTGAGCGAGATCCACGGTATGGACCTCAGCGCGCCTCCGCCCGGTCCCATGCCGCAGCAGGTGATTGATTCTCACTCTTGACGACGAAGACGTGCCCGGGGACTGTTCCGAGCCTGTTCACAATCGCCGACGTTCGCGCCCGCGGGCGTCGGCGACTTTTTGATTTGATTGGAGGCGCCGCCCGGATTTGAACCGGGGATGGAGGTTTTGCAGACCTCTGCCTTACCACTTGGCGACGGCGCCCCTCTGACAGGATCACGGTCCGGCTAAAGCCGGACACTACGTACTTTAATGGAAAACTGACGTACGCAGATGTGCGGAAGGATCGGTCAGCAGGCCGGACCGATGCGACGACAGCGTTCGACGAGGCGCGTGGAAGTCAACATCACAGAGTACCGCGTTCAGGAACAAGCGTCACAACCAATGCCGAGCCGCCAGAGGCGGCGAAGGCACAGGTGCGCGTCGCGAAGCGACAGCGCACATATTTAAGAATTGGAGCGGGAAACGGGATTCGAACCCGCGACTTCGACCTTGGCAAGGTCGCACTCTACCACTGAGTTATTCCCGCTCTGCAGCCAAGTAAAGTACCACACGCACGCCGCCCAAGCAAGGTCGCCGGATGACGTCGCGTTGGATCGTCGCGCGCGTCCGATAGCGATTGCCAGCGCCCCGGTTTTCGGCTTAGACTCCCTCCGCTTTCGGAGCCCTCCCAACACGACATCCACCGTTCACGACGAAAGAGACATCAGACATGCGCCGATCGATTCGTTGCCTCGTCATCGGTGTCGCGGCGTGGACTTGCTGGTCGTTGCCGCTCAGCAGCCAGGCCACCGCCGTCATCCAGTACTCGGTCAGGACCGATGCCCAGATCGCGGGCATCCTGAGCGATCGATCGCAGGGCGCATCGGTCGCCTTCGCCGCCGCCAGCGAGAATGGGCTCGTGACCCTTCGGATTGATCTCGACCAGCAAACGATTACGGTGCGCAAGCGGGCCAACGAGCTGCACATCGCCTCGAGCCTGAACCGCGGCGGCGTCATCTCGACGCTTTCCGAGGGGGAGAAAGACGCGCTTCGGCGAGCCGTCGCCGCGATGGACGCCGAACTGCCGGAGACGTCGCTCGAGTCCGAAGTCGCCTGCATGCTGAGACAGTTTGGCGCGTGGCCGGCGACCATGCCGCTCCTGGTCTCGAGAGATCAATTGAAGACTACCGTCGGGAGCATCAGCATCGCCAACAGGGACATCGATCAGGCGCGGGCGGAGGCGCTCGCCCGAGACTTGCCCGACCTGCCTGCAGAGCCGATTCCTGCTCCGGCGATCACCAGCTACTGCAACGTCATCGGCCGCGCCAAGGCCGCCTGCTATCCCACGAGCCTTTCTCCGTACAGAGAAAAATGTGTGAGCACGCTCGTCGGCGGGCTCCAATGCCAGGGACGTTGCGGCACGCTGTGCAATGGATTGTGCTCGGGACAGCGCTATACAGCCGACTGCCTCAACCACGACAAGTGCACCCAGATACTTGGCCTGAATCACTCGTTCTGCAACTTCATCTTCTCGCGCGCATTCGACGACTGCTTCAGCGCGGCCACCTGCACCGACTCGCCGGGCGTGTGGACGATGAGAGTCACGTGGAAGGGGTCGGCCCCGAAAAACGTTACGATCAACGTCTTTCCGACCCCGGCCAAAACCTTCAAAGACAGCGCCGGTGGACTCGGCAAGTGGACGGTCACGGGTGCCGTCATGAAGTTGAACTACTCGAATGGCTGCAAGCCGGTCTTCACCGGGAAGCTCAACACCAACCGGACAGGTCTGGCGTCGGGCACGATGAAGTGCTCGGTTGGAACGATGGCGGGAACCTGGACGGCCGCCAAGACCGGCAAGATTCTGCCCTGATCGGTCGGGCAGGGCTAAAGCCCTGCGCTACCTCTATAGCTTGGTCTTGCGCAGCACTACGCCTTCGTCTTTCTCAGCACCTCGGCGGCCTCTTCGGGGCCGGTCGGGTTGATATAGAAGCCGGTTCCCCATTCGAACCCGGCCACGCGCGTCAGCTTTGGCATCACTTCGACGTGCCAGTGATAGAAATCACCGGCGCCCGGCTCGTCCTGCAGCGGCGCGCTGTGCACGATGAGGTTGTACGCCGGGGTCAGCAGCGTCTTGTTCATCCGCAGCAGGATGTCCTTGAGGATCCGCGCGAGGCTCGCGAACTCGCTTTGGGTCGCCTCCTCGAATCGCGCGCGATGGCGCTTGGGCAGGAACCAGGTCTCGAACGGAAATCTCGGCGCATAGGGCGCGATGGCCACGAAGTCGGCCGACTCGGCAATGATGCGGACGCCGCTCCTCGTCTCCTGGCGGATGACGTCGCAGAACACGCAGCGCTCTTTGATCTGAAAGTGGCGTTTCGAGCCGTACAGCTCTTCCTTCATCTCCCGCGGAACGATGGGCAGCGCGATGAGCTGCGAATGACTGTGCTCGAGCGACGCGCCGGCCGCGCCGCCGTGATTCTTGAAGATGACGATGTGCCGCAAACGGACGTCGCGCTTCAGATCGAACACGCGCTCGCGCCAGGCCCAGAACACCTTCTCGATGGCCGCCTCGCTCATCGTCGTCAGGGTGTCGCCGTGGGTGGGGGTTTCGATGATGACCTCGTGCGCGCCAATCCCGTTCATCCGGTCGAACAGGCCCTCGCCTTCTCGGTCGAGATTGCCTTCGACGCGCAGCGCCGGAAACTTGTTGGGCACGACGCGCACGTCCCATCCGTCGCTGTTCGGCGGCGACCCGTTGCGATACGCGAGAATCTCGGGCGGCGTCTTGCTTTCGTGCCCTTCGCAGAACGGGCACAGATCGTCGGGCCTGATCGTGACCGGCTCGACCTGGAAGTCGCTGGGACGCTTCTGGCGCAAGGTCGAGATGATGACCCAGCGCCCGGTGACGGGATCTTTTCTAAGATCGGTCATGAACTAACGCCGCAAGGATTCCATACCAAAGGCACCTCTGACCAATTCAATCGTTCGTTCCCTCGCCCGCTCTACGACCGACACGACATCGAACCGGCACGGCTCGCCCGACAACCGGTTGAGGCACAGGTACGACTCGGCCATTCTGCAGAGCCGTTGCCGTTTCTGCCAAGTGACCGACTCGAACGGTGTCCCAAAATGCGGTACTTGAACGCGCCCTGACCTCGACGAAGACCAGCACACCGTGGTCTCGCGCGACGATGTCCAGCTCGCCGCACCGGGTGCGAAAGCGCCTGTTCACGATGATGTAACCGCGCTTTTCGAGCTCTTCGCACGCCAGATCTTCGCCGCGCCTGCCCAGCGATTGCCGGTGATCCATGCAAGGACCAGAGCAATCGGTTTGCCAGTGATGGCAGGGCTAAAGCCCTGCGCCACCACAGCTGACTGATGGCAGGGCTAAAGCCCTGCGCCACCGAAGTTCTACTGGCAGGGCTGAAGCCCTGCGCTACCGCCGTCGCCCATCTGCCATGTGCCATGTGCCATTTGCCATCTGCCATGACAGGCGTCCAGCTATTTCCGCTTCCAGCGCGTCCCCGCCGCCGAATCCTCCAGCACGATTCCGGCATCGGCCAGCTGCTGACGGATGCGATCGCCTTCGGCGAAATCGCGGCGCTTCCGCGCGTCCTGCCGCGCGGCAACCAGTCGATCGATCTCCTCGGAAGGCAGCGTGGTCTGCTGATCCTCCTGACGCCGCAGGGCGATGACGCCGAGCACCGAGTCGAAACGGTCGAACGCGGCTTTCACGGCCGGCACATCGCCGGCGCCAAGCTCTCCCGTGTCGATCGCCGTGTTCAAGGGGCGCACGAGCTCGAAGACAACGCCGAGCGCACCCGACGTGTTGAGATCCTGCGTCATCGCGGTCGTGAACTCGGCCTCGGCGTTCGCGACCAGCCGCCCGATCTCCGGGTGCGCGCCGCCGGAGGAGACCCGATCGAGGCGTCCGACAAAATCGGTCAGGCGCCGATTCGCTTCTTCCGCCTGGTTCATCGCATCCCAGCTGAACTTCAGCTGCTTGCGATAGTGGGTCGACAGCAGCAGATACCGCAGCGTCGACGGCCGGTAGCCTTTCGCCACGATATCGGGCAGGTTGAACACGTTGCCGAGCGACTTCGACATCTTCTCTTCGTCGATGAGGAGATGCTCGACGTGCATCCACACGCGCGCGAACTGCTTGTTCGTGGCGCCTTCGCTCTGCGCGATCTCGTTCTCGTGATGCGGAAAGATGAGATCGACGCCGCCGCAGTGGATGTCGATCGGCGGGTCGCCCAGCAGCCGCAGCGCCATCGCCGAGCACTCGAGGTGCCAGCCAGGCCGGCCGCGGCCAAACCCGAAGTCCCAGCTCGGCTCCTCAATCTGTCCCGCGGGTCCCTCCCCGCTAGGCTTGGTGGCCTTCCACAACACGAAGTCGCGTGCGTTGTCCTTGTCGTAGTTGTCCGAATCGACGCGCGCGCCGGCCTTCAGGCCGTCGTGATCGAGCCTCGCCAGACGGCCGTACTGCGGCAAGGTCGAAATCTTGAAGTACACCGATCCTTCGGAGTCGTAGGTATGGCCGTTGGCGGTTAGCGACCGCACGAGCGAGGCCATCGCCTGAAGGTTGTCCTCGTCGGTCGCCCGCGGCCGCTCTTCGACCTCTTCAAGACCCATGGCACGGGCATCGTCGAGGAAGGCGTCGATCCACTGATTGGTGTACTCGCGGAGCGGCTTTCCGGCTTTCTGCGAGCCGATGATGGTGCGATCGTCCACGTCGGTGAAGTTCATCACATGCCGAACGGTGTAGCCCCCGAGGTGGCGCAGCGTCCTCCGGAGGACATCGATCGCAACGAAGGTCCGGAAGTTGCCGATATGGCCGCGGGCGTACACCGTCAGCCCGCACGCGTACATCCTCACCAGATTGTCGCGGGATGGCGTGAAGTCTTCTTCGGTTCGCGTCAGCGTGTTGTACAGGCGCATCTACAGTCCCATGCGATCGAACAAATCGCGTGCTCGCGCGCGGTCGGCGTCGATCTGCGCCTTCAGCGCGTCGACGCCGTCGAATTTCTTCTCGTCGCGCAGACGCTGGACGAATCCCAGTTTCAGCTTCGCCCCGTAGAGGTCCTTGTCGAAGTCCAGCACGTGCGACTCGATGACGATCTCCTGACCCTCTTCGAAGGTCGGGCGCGTACCGATGTTGGTGACCGACGGAAACGCCGCCCCATCGACGCTGGCCGTCGTCGCATAGACGCCTGAAGGCGGAATCAACTCGTTGTCCGCGCAGACGTTCGCCGTCGGGAATCCCAGTCCTTTTCCCCGCTGCTGCCCCTTCACCACGGTGCCGCCAATCGTGTAGTAATGGCCGAGCAGCGCGCCGGCTTCGTCCATGCGGCCTTCGGTGATGAGCCGCCGTACGCGCGTGCTGCTGACGACGAAATCCTTGTAGCGCACCGGATCGATCTTCTCCGCCCGGAAGCCATAGCGCGCGCCGAGGCTGCGCAACGTCGAAAAATTGCCTGCGCGATCGTGCCCGAACAGGAAGTTCGCCCCAACCCAGACCTCGCTGACGTGCAGCCACTCGACGAGCACGGTCCGCACGAACCTCTCGGGATCCCACTGGGCCAGGGCCGGCGTAAAGCGGACGATGGCCACGCCGTGCATGCCCGCGCGCGCGAGCGCGTCGAGCTTCTGCTGGTGCGTCATCAGGAGCGGCGGCGTCTTGTCGGGCCGCACGATTTTCGAGGGATGGGGGTCGAACGTCATCGCCACGGCGGTGGCCCCGCGTTCCTCGGCCCCGCGTCTGACCCGCTCGATGATCTTCAGATGGCCCCGATGCATGCCGTCGAAGTTCCCGAGGGCGAGCACCGGCTGGTGCCAGCGGGCCGGGCGTTGATCATCTGGATAGTGGATGACCTGCATCAGAGATCGATCTCGAACGTCAGGCCATCATATGCCAACTCCACGCCCGCGGGCAGCCGCGCGCACGTGGCGGCGTGCGGCAGATCGTGGCACATGTGCGTGAAGAACGCCCGCTCGGGCGCAAGGCGCGCGACCACGTCCAGCGCCTGCTCGAGCGACATGTGCGTGGGATGCGGGCGCTCGCGCAGCGCGTCGAGTACGACGGTGTGCACGCCGGCCAACAGCGGCCACGACGCGGCGGGAATCTCGCTGCAGTCGGTCAGGTAGGCGAACGAGCCGATCCGGTAGCCGAGAATCGGCCGCGAGCCGTGCAGCAGCGGCACGGGCACCAGCGTCGCCGCGCCGATGCAGAAGTCGCCGGCGATCCGCGCGAGCACCACCTGCGGCACGCCGCCGCCCCGGGGCGTATCAGCGCCGAAGATGTAGCGAATAGATGCGCCTGAGATCGTCCAGCGTCCGCTCGTCGCCGTAGCAGGGGATCGCCGACTTCTGCAGCACGTTGAAGCGGCGCACTTCGTCGAGCCCCATCACGTGATCGGCGTGGCTGTGGGTGTACACGATGGCGTCCACGCGCGTGATGCCGTGGGCCAGCGCCTGCATGCGCAAATCGGGCGTCGTATCGACGAGCACCGACGGGCCGCCCTGGGGTTGAACGAGGATCGACGCTCGGGATCGTTTGTCGCGCGGATCGGTGGAACGGCACGTGCCGCACTCGCAACCGATCATCGGCACGCCGTGCGACGTCCCCGTGCCCAGCACGAGCACCCTGGCCGTGGCGCTCAAGGGGTGATGATTCTCTTTTCCCCGCCTTGCGCCTCGATGAAACGCATCCGCAGCTCGTACAGGATGGTCTCGAGCAGCTGGCGCTCCTCTGCCGTCAGGTTGCCGCGCGTCTTCTCTTCGAGCAGCGCGAGGATGTCGATCATCTGGCCGGCAGCCTGCAGATCGACCGGCCCCTGCTCGGTCGCCCCCGGCTCGAGGCGATCGCCGAAATGCACGGCCGCGGTGGCGGCGAGCGACAGGACGAACGACGCGAAGTTGATGTTTGGATCGGGCATAGGAAAACCGGAATGTTAACATGACCACGAAGATCACGAAGAGAAACACGAAGATCACAAAGGGTAAGCGACGAAGACAAGATCACGAAGGATGCTCATGGCTGGTGCTGGCGACGCGTTCGAAAAGCTGGTCGAGGTGATGCGAACGCTGCGGTCGCCGGAGGGGTGCCCCTGGGATCGGGAGCAGACGCTCGGCTCGCTCACCCACTTCGTCCTCGAAGAGGCGCACGAAGTGGTCGATGCGATCGAGCGGGGCGACACGGCTGCGCTCAGGGAAGAGATCGGCGACCACATCTTCGAGGGGGTGTTCCTCGCGCAGGTCGCCGCTGAAAGCGGACAGTTTACAGTGGACGATTCCCTGCGCACGGTCGTCGAGAAGCTGGTCCGCCGCCATCCGCACGTGTTCCAGGACGACGGGCGCGTGCACGACGCCGAATCCAAGGAGCGCGCCCCGTCTGCCGAGGCGGCGCTCGACCGGTGGAACTCCCTCAAGGCCCAGGAGCGCGCCGCGTCGGGTACGCCGCACACCACGCTCGGGAGCGTACCGAAGAGCCTGCCCTCGCTGCTTCGCGCCTACAAGATCGGCAAGCGCGTCGCGTCGGTAGGCTTCGACTGGGCGGCGACCTCGGACGTCGTCGCGAAAATCGAAGAGGAAGTCGCGGAGCTGCGGGAAACGCTGGACGCCGCGCCGCACGACCCCGCGCGCGCGGAGGAAGAGATGGGCGACCTGCTCTTCTCGATTGCGAACCTTTCGCGCAAACTGGGCATCGATCCGGAGGCGGCGCTGCGGAAAGCGAACGACAAGTTCACGAAGCGCTTCAATCAACTCGAAGCCAGGTTCGCGGAGGCCGCCCGAAACCTCGAAGGCGCGACGCTCGAAGAGATGGAAGAGGAGTGGCGGAGGATCAAAGCTGGCGAAGATCACTAAGATAGATCACGAAGGCACTAAGCCTGCTGACGCTGACAAGATCACGAAGGTTAGGAGATCAAAGGACAAAGCGCCTCAACCCTTGCTTAAGCGTCAGACCGCCGAAATTCATTAACAGACCTGCCCGCAATCTGGTCGCCTTCAAGTACGACAGCAACTGCTGCTCGTGAGGTTTGGCGAGTGCCTCCACCGCTTTTATCTCGACAATCACGGCTTCATCGACGATGAGATCGATGCGCTGGATCCCAACAGGCTGGTTTCGGTAACGGATCACGAACGACTTCTCAATCTCGAAATGGATACCGCGAGCCCTTAGCTCGATGCAAAGGGCATTCTTGTAGATCTTTTCGAAGAAGCCACCGCCTAATTCTTTGTGAACACGAAGGCCACTGTCCACGATCTGCGCCATGAGCCGCTCGGTCTTCTCCGGCAGGGGCGCATACCTGTGAATCAATTGTTCTCCTTCGTGATCTTGTCTGTTTCCCCGCTTAGTGATCTTTGTGATCGACGCCGATGCTCACCGCCCATCGGTCGTCAGCGTCAGTCTCCGGCCGGTAAACGTCTCGACACGTCACGGTGGTGCCGTCAGTCTCAATGGTGATCGCTCCGTCGTGGTCTGTCCGGTAGATCGCCGCGCCGGCGTCGCGGTACCGTTCCAGGACGGTGCTCACCGGATGCCCGAACGGGTTGCCCCGTCCGGCGCTGATCACCGCGATGTCCGGGCGGAGCGCGTCGAGGAGCGCCGGCGAGCTCGATGTGGCGCTGCCGTGGTGTGGGACTTTGAGAATCCGGATCGCCGCGCGCTCGAAGCCGGGCGCGATCGTGCGCTCGACGTCCCGTCCGATGTCGCCCGTGAAGACGAACGACACGCCGCCAGACCGAAGCTCGAGGACCTCCGAGTCGTCGTTGCGAATCCGCTGGCGCTCCCATTCCGGATTCGGCGGATGGTGTACGAGAAGCTCGACGCCGCCGAAGCTCATGCGATCGCGTGGCTGCACGGTTCTCCAGGGGGTGCCCGCTGCGTCGGCCAGCATCCGAAGCTCCCGTGTCGGGCCGTGCCGTGGCATCGGCACGCCTTCCCACACTTCGAAGGGCCTGAAATCGCGAAACAGGCTCGCCGCGCCGCCGATGTGGTCGACGTCGCCGTGCGTGATGCTCATGTAGTCGAGGCGGCGAACACCCAGGGCCCAGAAGGCCGGCGCGATGACGCGCGACGCGAGATCGAACGACGCGGACGAGAGTCCGCCGGCGTCGATGCCGAGCGTGCGGCCATCGGGAAACTGCACGATGGCCGCTTCGCCCTGACCGACGTCGAGAAACGTGACGCGAAGCCGCCGCGGCTGTGACCACGGCGTGGCGGGCGAGACGACCATCCACACACCGCACGCGAGCACGCCGAGCGTCGCCGTTCGTCGAACCACGCGCCCCGCAACGACAGGACTCGCCATCGCGATCGACAACGTCGCGTAGTAGGCCGCCACCACCGCGAGGGCTGGCGGAGCCAGGCGTCTGGTGAGCCACGGCATCCAGTCGACGACCACCGCGCTCCCAATCAGCCCTTCCACACCCATGTGCGCCAGCCAGCCAACCCCCGGCAGAACGGCGGGAACGCACACCGAGGCGGCCACGGCGGCAGTCCCCGCAACCTGGACGACCGTCATCATCGGAATCGCGGCGAAGTTCACGACGAGGCCGGCGAACGTGACGCGCGAGAACACGAAGGCGCTGACGGGAAGCAGCGCCGTTTCCGCCGCGACCGACGCGGCCACGAGCGCGAGCGGCGCACGCCGCCAACCTGACAACACCCACGCGCCGGCGATTCGCGGCAGGCCGATCAGAATGCCGAGGGTCGCCGCGAACGTCAGCGCAAAACCGGCATCCGCCACTTGCAGCGGGTTCGCGCAGAGCACGGCCACCGCCGAAATCGCGGCCACGTTCAGCGGCGTCGCCCGCTGATCCCATATCCCGGCCGCGAAGTAGATAACGGCCATCAACGTGGCTCGTCCAACCGACGGTCCCCCGTCGATGGCGATGGCGTACACGCTGAGGACGGCCACCACGACCGTCGCGGCCGCACGCGGACCAATCCTGAGGGCGCGGCACAGGAAGACAAACAGGCCCGCGATGATGGCGATGTTCCCGCCGGAAATCGCGATGACGTGGTACGTGCCGGCTTCCTGGAGACGCCGCTCCACATCGCTCGTGAGTCCGGCCCGATCGCCTATGAGGATGGCCGTCACGATGGCCGCCGACCGCTCGCTCCACAGGCCCGCGCTCGACGCGACAGCCCGGCGTACGGCGGCTCGGCCGGACGCGAAGGCTTCGGCGGTTACGCTGCCGCGTGCGACAACCTCGACGAGGCGTCCGCTCTTGACGGATCCGACGAGCGGCGTGCCGTGCCACGCGAGTTGCCGTTCGCCATCAGGTACACCGGGATTGAGATATCTGGTGGGTCTTCGAAGACTGGCTGGAAATGCCACGCGGCGGCCGCCGCGCCATTGGAGAATTTCGGTATCCGCAACCTCGCCGCCAACACCGATCAACGCGCCGCCGGCGGTCTCGAATGTCGATCCGTTCAGTTCGACGCGATCGACGAACACATCCAGCGTGACGCTGGCCGGTCCCCTGGCCGCGTCAGACCGCAGCCGGCCGTGAACGATCGCGAAGATCTGGTGCCCGCCAGGCTCGAGGTGTTGATCGAAGAGTGCGCGCAGCGGTGGCTGGCGCGACGCAGAATCTGCACTGCGTCCGAGCGCCATACCGGCAGTGAAGAACCCGCACGCCAGCAGCGCAATGGTTGCAACGTCGCGGCGCGCGACGAACGCGCCCGTAGCCGCCACCAACAGCGCGACGGGCAGGGCAATATGAGAGCTGATTGAAAGGAAAACGCCGGCGGAAATGCCCGCTGCCAGCGGAATTGCGGCGAGAGCAGCGGGACAACGCACGCGCCCGCTCGAGCAAACTCAGTGCCCGCCTTCGCGCCTGCTTCGCACATCGCTACGGCGGACAAGCCTAGCCTTCGGCGCGGGCGGCGATCTCCGCGTGGTAGTCCTGAAGCGCGCGCACGTCGAGCGCTTGTCCGCGCAGGGCGCGAATGGCTTCGACCGCCGCCGACGCGCCGGTCAGCGTCGTGATGCAGGGCACGTTGTGCATCATGGCCGCGCGCCGCACCGCGCGATCGTCGAAGAACGATTCGCGGCCGAGCGGCGTGTTGACGATGAGATCTGCACCTGGTTGTTCACGATGTGATCGGCGATGTTGGGCCGCCCCTCGTTCACCTTGAAGACCACCTCGACCCCGATGCCGTGCGCCCGCAGATAGGCGGCCGTGCCGCGCGTCGCGACGATGCGGAATCCGAGATCGGCCAGGTTCCGGGCGATCGGCAGGACGTTGGGCTTGTCGTCGTTGTTGACGCTGATGAACGCCGTGCCCTTCTCCGGCAGCCGCTGTCCCACCGACAGCTGCGCCTTGGCGAACGCCGCGCCGAACGTCGTCGCGCCGCCCATCACCTCGCCGGTCGACTTCATCTCGGGACCGAGAATCGTGTCGACACCCGGGAAGCGCACGAACGGGAACACCGGCGTCTTCACGAACACGCCCGACACCTCGAGATCTTCGTCGAGCCCGAGCTGCGACAGCGTCTGGCCGGCCATCACCAGCGCCGCCATCTTCGCCAGCGGCACGCCGGTCGCCTTCGACAGATACGGCACCGTTCGCGACGCACGCGGGTTCACCTCGAGCACGTACACCACGTCGTCCTTGATGGCGTACTGCACGTTCATCAGGCCGACGACCTTCAGCGCGCGCGCGATGCGGCGCGTGTAGTCGCGGATGGTCGCGAGATGCCGTTCGGCCACGAGATACGGCGGCACCACGCAGGAGCTGTCGCCCGAGTGGATGCCGGCTTCCTCGATGTGCTCCATGATGCCGCCGATCACGACGGCGCCGGTGTCGTCGGCCACGGCAGTCGACGTCGAGCTCGAAGGCATCTTCCAGGAACTTGTCGATCAGGACCGGATGCTCGGGCGACGGCATCGACGGCGTTGGTCATGTAGCGGTCGAGCGTGCCCATGTCGTAGACGATGGCCATGCCGCGCCCGCCCAGGACGTAGGACGGCCGCACGACGACCGGGAACCCGATCTTCTGCGGCGACTTCGCGCGCTTCTTCGCGCGAGGTGGCCGTGCCGCTGGCCGGCTGCGGAATGCCGAGATCCCAGAGCAACTGCGCGAAGCGGCGGCGATCTTCGGCGAGGTCGATCGAATCGGGCGACGTGCCGAGAATCCTGACGCCGGCCGCCTGCAGCGCCAGCGACAGCTTCAGCGGCGTCTGCCCGCCGAACTGGACGAGGCACGACACGTCGCCGCCGGCGCGTGCGCTCGCGTGTCGATCACCGACATGACGTCTTCGAACGTCAGCGGCTCGAAGTACAACCGGTCGGTCGTGTCGTAGTCGGTCGACACCGTTTCGGGATTGCAGTTGATCATGACCGTCTCGAACCCCGCGTCGCGCAGCGCGAACGCCGCGTGACAGCAGCAGTAGTCGAACTCGATGCCCTGACCGATACGGTTCGGCCCGCTGCCGAGGATGACGACCTTCGCCTTGCGTTCGGATTCGACTCGTCAGCCGCGCTCGTACGTGCTGTACATGTACGGCGTGAACGACTCGAACTCGGCCGCGCAGGTGTCGATGCGCTTGTAGGCCGGCACCAGCTTCTCTTCGATGCGGCGCTCGCGAATCGTCGCTTCCGGGACGCCGTAGATGGCGGCGATTTCGCCGTCGCCGAAGCCGGCCGCTTCAGCGTTCGCAGCGAGATCCGACGACAGCTCGCGGAACTCCTGCATGCCGGCAATCCGCCGCAGCTCGGCGATCTCGGCGAACTGCTCGCAGGAACCACGGATCGATGCGCGTCAGCTCGTGCAGCTGCTCGACCGTCCACCCGCGCTCGAGCGCCTTGAAGAGCGCCCACATGCGCCGGTCGTTCGGCACCACCAGCTTCTTCCGCAGCGCCGCGTCGTCTTCGTCGTCGTCGCGGCTGCGTCGAGCAGCAGGCCCGCCTTCCCCAGCTCGAGCGATCGCACGCCCTTGAGGAACGCTTCCTTGAAGGTGCGGCCGATCGCCATCGCCTCGCCCACCGACTTCATCTGCGTCGTCAGCGTGCGGTCGGCCTGCGGGAACTTCTCGAAGTTCCACCGCGGAATCTTCGACGACGACGTAGTCGATCGTCGGCTCGAAGGACGCCGGCGTCAGCCGCGTGATGTCGTTGGGAATCTCGTCGAGGTGATACCCGAGCGCCAGCTTGGCGGCGATCTTCGCAATCGGGAACCCGGTGGCCTTCGACGCCAGCGCCGACGACCGCGACACGCGCGGGTTCATCTCGATGACCACCATCCGGCCGTCCTGCCGGGTTGACCGCAGAACTGGATGTTCGATCCGCCGGTCTCGACGCCGACCTGGCGGATGATGCGCCGCGCGGCATCGCGCATGCGCTGGTATTCCTTGTCGGTCAGCGTCAGCGCCGGCGCGACGGTGATGCTGTCGCCCGTGTGCACGCCCATCGGATCGATGTTCTCGATCGAGCAGATGACGACGAAGTTGTCGGCGACGTCGCGCATCACCTCGAGCTCGAACTCTTTCCAGCCGATGACCGATTCCTCGATCAGGATCTCGTGCACCGGGCTCAGCTCGAGCCCGCGCTCGACGAGGTCGCGGAATTCCTCGACGTTGTAGGCGATGCCGCCGCCGACGCCGCCCATCGTGAACGACGGCCGGATGATCGACGGAAAGCCGGTCGTCTTGACGATCGCTCATCGCCTCGTCGGCCGTGCGGGCGAGGCCGCTGGCCGGCACGTCTCGACGCCGATCTCCTTCATCGCATCACGGAACAGCAGCCGATCTTCGCCGACCTTGATCGCGTCGATCGTTCGCGCCGATCAGCTTGACGCCGTACTCGTCGAGCACACCGGCTTCGTGCGAGCGCCACCGCGAGGTTCGAGCGCCGTCTGCCCGCCCACGGTGGGCAGCATCGCGTCGGGCCGCTCCTTGCGCGATGACGGCCGTCACCGCTTCGACCGTGAGCGGCTCGATGTAGGTGCGATCGGCCATCTCCGGGTCGGTCATGATCGTCGCCGGATTGCTGTTGATGAGGATGACTTCGAGGCCCTCGGATCGCAGCGCCTTGCAGGCCTGCGTGCCCGAGTAGTCGAACTCGCACGCCTGGCCGATGACGATCGGGCCCGGCGCCGATGACCAGTATTCGCTTGAGATCCTGTCGCCGAGGCATGCCTAGTGCTGCTGCTCCATATGGTCGACGAACTGCTTGAACAGATAGTCCGCGTCGTGCGGCCCGGGCGAGGCCTCGGGATGATACTGCACCGAGTAAATCGGCCGGTCCAGGACTCTCAACCCTTCGACCGTTCCGTCGTACAGATTGAGGTGCGTCACCTTCACGTCGGCGGGCAGCGAATCGGGATCGACCGCGAAGCCATGGTTCTGCGACGTAATCTCGACCTTGCCGGTCTCGAGAAACTTCACCGGATGGTTCGCGCCGCGATGCCCGAATTTCAACTTGAACGTCTTTCCGCCGAGCGCGAGGCCGAGAATCTGGTGGCCGAGGCAGATGCCGAAGATCGGCTTGTCTTCCTTCAGCAGCGCGCGCGTGTTCTGGATGGCATAGTCGACGGCAGCCGGGTCTCCGGGGCCGTTGCTCAGAAAGATCCCGTCCACGTCGGCGGCCAGCACCTCTGACGCGGGCGTGTGCGCCGGAAACACCTTCACCTGGCAGCCGTACGTCGCGAGGCGCCTCAGGATGTTCCACTTGATGCCGAAATCGTACGCCGCGACGCGCAACGGCCGCTTCGCCCTGCCCTGCGCGGGCAGCAGAAGATCGGGGCGCACTTCGGACGCGGACCTCGAAATGCCGGTCGGCCACGCAAACGCCGATTCGCACGTCACCGCTTTCACGAGATCCGTGCCTTCCATGCTCGGAATCGCGCGCGCCTGCTGCACCAGCTCGCCCGTGTCGACATCGCCCGTCGCAATCACGCCGCGCATGACGCCGGCCGACCGCAACAGCCTCGTCAGGTCGCGCGTGTCGATGTCGGCAATGGCGACGATGTTGTTCGAGACGAGATAGTCGCGCAGCGTGCCCGACGCGCGCCAGTTGCTCGCGATCGGTGATTCCTCGCGCATGATGAAGCCGGCCACCTGCGGCGAGCTTGACTCGACATCGTCGGGCGCAACGCCGTAATTCCCGATCTGCGGCGACGTCATCGTCACGATTTGACCGGCATAGGACGGATCGGTGAGGACTTCCTGATAACCCGTCATGCTGGTGTTGAACACGACTTCGCCTCGCGCCACACCCGTGGCGCCGGCGGCGGTGCCGCGATAGACCGTTCCATTCTCCAAAGCCAGAACCGCGTTCATTGACCCTGTTTTCTCTCCAAAGAGGCCGCAACCCTGGTCTCGTCGCCTGCGCCAACGCGCACGGTCGTGATCCAGGTTTCGTAGCCGTCCAATTCGATGCGCACCGATGCGGCCCCTGCCGGCACCTCCGGAATCGTCACGGGCGTCGAGCCCACCATCCGATCGTTGACATACACGCGCGCGCCCGACGGTCTCGACTGCACGATCAGCCCGCCGGGTCCCGACTTCTCCTCGGGCCCGCCGCGCGCCGCCGGAGGCGCGGGCGCCGCGCGCAGATTGATCGTGGTTGAAAACACCGGCCGCTGCGACGTGAGTTGAAGCGTGCGTTCTTCGACCGCGTAGCCGTCGTGCGCTATTCGAATCGTATACGATCCCAGCGCCAGGTCGCGCAGCACGAGCGGTGTTTTTCCCTGCGCGCGTCCGTTGACAAGAATGTCGGCATCGCTGGGCGCCGTTCGCACGAGCAGGCTGCCGGTTTGCGTGCGACGCACGGCCCCCGACGCCGGCCGCGAAGGCACGGGCGCCGGCGGCGACGGCGCGGGTTCGCGCACACCTTGTGTACTTCTGGCTGGCGGCGACTCGGGCGCCGCGGCCGGTGGCGGCGTGCGCGGAACGTCGACGGTCGTCTCCTGAACCGCCGCGTCGGGCTCGCCCGCGGGCACATCCCCACGCGACGGCAGGAAGAACGACACCGCGAACGCGGCGACCATCGCAAACACAAGAAAGCTGACGACGATTGGCCATCGCCGGGTCTCTGGCTCCACGGGAACCTCGCTTTGCAGCGCGCGGGGCGGTTGCGCCGACCAGCTGACGGGAAACGGCGGCGGCAAGTCGGCTTCCTTCAGGGCGTTGACCGGATCTTCCCCGCGCTCTTCCACGGCTGGCGGTGGCGGTGCCACGTGCAAATCCAGATCGATTGGCTCTGCGCTCGCCACCGCAGTCGGGGTCACCGTCGGGGCGGCCAGGGTGTTGCGCTCGGCCTCGGCCGTCATCTCCGCCGCATCGCGCACCACTTCCGCGAAATCGCCCGCACGCTCCGGCCGCAGCTCCGGGTTCGAGTTGAGCGCGACGTCAAACGCGCTGCGCAGCTCGACGCCGTGCTGCTGCTCGAAATCCGCCAGATTATCCTGCGATGCCCGCTTCCCGGTGACGGCTTCGAATGCGATCGCGCCAAGCGAGTACACATCCGAGGGCCCATCGGGCAGCGAATACTGCGGCCGCGTTGGGCGCTTCGCGCCAATCTTCGTCAACGCCTGCGAAATGCCGAACCCCGTGACGCGCGGACCATCGGACCCGACGAGGATGTCGCGCAGATGCAGCGAGCCGTGACGGACGCCGCGGTCGGCCGCGAAATCGAGCGCGCCGGCCAGCGCGTCGACGAGCGCCACCCCGCCGGCGATGGACATCGGTCCGTTTTCACGGAGCACGACGTCGAGCGACTCGCCCACCGCGTATTCCTGCACGAGATAAGCCGTGCTATGTTCGAGGCCGGCGGCGATGGGCGCGGCGATGTGGGGATGCGTGAGATCCGCGGCGACGAGCGTGTTCAGCTCGGCGACGAGCGACGCGGCCTGTTCGGGCGTGAGATCGAGACGGAACACCTTGATCGCCACGAGCCGATCGCGATTGGTGCCGGCCGGCTCGTACGCACGAAACACCGGACCCAGCGTGCCCGCACCAATCTGATGGAGAACCCTGAACGGCCCGAATGATTCGGGAGGAAAATAGAGGACAGAATCTTCGCGGTTCAGTGGGCGAATGGTAACATAAATTCGTTGCACATTCCTGTCGATCTCCGACGATTTCCCTGGGTCAAGAAACTCGCCACCGACTACGCATTCCAGTTTTCAGCGCTGGCGCCGTTTTTTTCGGGCGATCCTGCCTCGCGCGCGTCGTGGGCGAGCTCAATTGCCAACGCACAGCAGCATCCGCGTGATCGGGGCGAGCTCAGCCGCATTCTTTTGAGTCAGCTCGAACGCCGTCGCGCGCCGCAGGCCGCGCGCGATGCGGCGGCGCGCCTCGCCGATCCGAAGAGCGTCGCGATCCTAACCGGACAGCAGGCGGGACTGTTCGGTGGTCCACTGTTCACGTTGTACAAGGGACTGACAGCGGCAAAACTCGCCGCGCGCGTCACCGAGGAGCACGGCGTTCCGGCCGTCGCGGTCTTCTGGGTCGAATCCGAAGATCACGACTGGGATGAAGTGGCGTCGGTGTCGGTCCTCGACGCCGAGCAGCAGCGTCAGGCCATCGCGCTGCCCTCGCCGCCCGGGGCCGGGTCGGCGCCGATTTGCCGGATCACGCTGGGCGAGGAGATTCACGCGGCGATCGCTCAGCTCTCGACCGTGCTGCCGCCGACAGACTTTACGGCCGAGCTCATCGAGGATCTGAAAACCGCCTATCGGCCCGGCGTCACGATGTCGGACGCGTTCGCCCGGCTGCTCGACAAACACCTGGGCGGGCTGGGCGTGGTCGTGTTCGAGTGCTTCGATCGCGCGTCGAAGCCGATCGTCAGCGGGATCTTCGAACACGAGCTGCGGCATCCCGGCCGGACGTGGGCGCTCGCAGACGCCGCGGGCCAGCGTCTGCACGGGGCGGGATACCACGCGCAGGTCGAGGCCTCCTCTCCCGCGGCTGTGGCGCTCTTTCGCATCGATGGCGCACGAACACCGGTCGCCACCGCCACGCCCGATCTTATAGAAGTTGCCCGCACGCGGCCCGAGACGTTCAGCCCGAACGTGCTCCTGCGTCCGATCGTTCAGGACGCGCTCTTCCCGACGGTGTGCTACGTCAGCGGTCCCAACGAGCTGGCCTATCTCGGGCAGCTCCGCGAGGTGTACGCGCATTTCGGCGTGCCGATGCCGCTGATGTTCCCGCGGGCGAGCGCCACGGTGCTCGATTCGGCGGGCGCGCGTTTTCTGGAGAAGTACGCCGTGCCGTTCGAATCGCTGCAGCCGCGCGACGAATCGGCGCTCAACCGGCTCCTCGCGGCATCGCTGCCCGAGTCGGTGGACCGGGCGATGAAAGATGCCGATAACACCATCAAGGAGAAGATGGCGGCCATCATCGCATCCGTCGGGTCGATTGACGCCACGCTCGAAGGGGCGGCGAAATCGACGCTGGGCAAGCTGGAGCACGATTTGACCGCGCTCGGCGGGAAAATCATCAGCGCGGCCAAGAAACGCGACGACACGCTGCGGCGCCAGTTCGCGAGGGCCCAGGCGCAAGCGTTTCCCGATGGCATCCCCCAGGAACGGGCGCTCGGCACCATTGCCCTGCTCAACCGTTACGGCCCGGCGTTCGTCCAAAGGCTCGTGGACGAGTTGCCGCTCGATATCGGCCACCACTGGGTGCTGACCCTGTAATGCCATCAAAGCCGAAATCCAGGCTCGCGTGGGCGAGGGAACAGCTCGTCGTGCTGCGCGACCGCCTCGTCGTGCTGGCGCGTGCCAACCCCAAAGCGACGAAATACCTCGCCATTTCCGCAGCGACGATGTTCGTCGTCGTGTGCGCCCTCACCGGCTACTACTACGTGTCGTTCTCGCGGATGATCGACGCGCGCCTCCACGGCGAGCGCGATCGCGTGCTGCCGCGCGTTTTCGCGCGGCCGCTCGAAATCCGGCGCGGCGACAACATCTCGCAGAAAGAGCTGCTCGATCGGCTCAACGACCTCGGATACGCGCAGCGCACGCAGGCCGAGAACCCCGGCGAGTTCGCCGTCGCCGGCCCGCTGGTGAGCATCACGCCTCGCGCGGGGAATCACAAAGGCAAGACGGTTGTCGTGAGCTTCCAGCGGCCGGGTCCGCCGCGGCGCGGCCGGGGCCAGCCGCCGCCGACGGCAGGTGGCAACAGGATCGAGGGGCTCTCTGTTGGGAAACAGGCGATCTCCCGCGTCACGATGGACGCGCCCATGCTGACCGCGCTCATTCAGGCGCGTGTCAAACAACGGCAGGTGCCGTTGTCTGTGCTGCCGTCGCGCATGGTCGACGCGGTGCTCGCCATCGAAGATCAGCGTTATTACTCCCACCCCGGAATCGACCCGATCCGAATCGTGGGCGCCGTCTTCACCAATATCTTCGGCAACCGGCCGTACCTGGAAGGCGCCAGCACCATCACGCAGCAGCTGGCCCGCAACTTCTTCCTGACCGAGGAAATGCTCGTCGAGCAGCAGACGCGCCAGCGCTCGTGGCGGCGCAAGATTCAAGAGCAGTTCATGGCGATCGTGCTCGACATCAGGGCGACCAAGGACGAAGTGCTCGAGCTCTATTTGAACGACGTGTATCTCGGCAATCGCGGATCGTTTGCGATTCACGGGGTGGCCGAGGCCGCGCGGCTCTATTTCGGCAAGGACGTCACCAACCTGTCGCTTGGCGAAGCGGCCACGATTGCCGGCATCATCCAGTCGCCCAACACGCTGTCGCCGTTCAACGCGGCCGCCAAGGCGCGCGAACGCCGGAACGTCGTCTTGAGAGCGATGGTCAGCGGCGACTTCATTTCCGCGGATGCGGCCGAGCGCGCGTCGAAGGAACCGCTGTCGCCGGTGGCGCGCGCACTCGACGCCGAGGCGCCGTACTTCGTCGACTTCGCCGGCCTGGCGCTCGCCGAGCAGTTCCCGAGCGTCACGCAGAGCACCGAGGCGGTTGACGTCTACACGACGCTCGACCTGCACCTGCAGCGGTTCGCGCAGGAGGCGGTCAGCAACGGCATTGCCAAGGTCGATCAGCTGCTCTCGCGCCGGAAACGTCCCCGCGTGCCGCAGGCCGCGCTCATCGCCGTCGATCCGCGTACGGGCGACATCCTCGCGATGGTGGGCGGGCGGTCGTACAACCAGTCGCAGTTCAATCGCGCGGTCAGCGCGAATCGTCAGCCGGGATCGGTGTTCAAGCCGTTCGTCTACCTGGCGGCGTTCGAACGCGCCGCCGAAGATGGCACGGCGCTGTCGCCGGCGACGCTGGTGAACGACGAACCGACGACCTTCGATGCGAACGGCACGCCGTGGACGCCCGCGAACTACGAGAACGAGTACGACGGCCAGATCACGTTCCGCCGGGCCCTCGCGATGTCGCGGAACGCCGCGACCGTGAAGGTGGCCGAGGCGGCCGGCTACGACCGCGTGGCCGACCTGTGGCGCCGCATCGGCGCGGGTACCGCACCCCGTGCCTTCCCGTCGATCGCGCTCGGCGTGTTCGAGGCCACGCCCATGAACATCGCCTCGGCGTACACGATCTTCGCCAACGGCGGGCAGACGCGCGCGCTGCGATCGCTCTTGCGCATCGAGCGTGGCGAGACCGAGATCGTGGCCAGGGAATCGCCGGTCAAGCGCGTGGCGCGGGCCGATACGACCTATCTGGTCACCAGCATGATGCGGAGCGTCCTGAGCGAGGGCACCGGCGCCGCCGTACCGAGCCTCGGGCTTCAGCCTCGACGCGGCCGGCAAGACAGGCACCACCAACGATTTGCGCGACGCGTGGTTCGTCGGGTTTACCCCAGAGCTGCTGACCGTCGTCTGGGTGGGCCTGGACGACAATCAGGCGCTCGGCCTCAGCGGCGCACAGGCGGCCCTCCCCATCTGGCTCAGCTTCATGCAGCGGGCGCTGGCGGGTCGCGGCGACCATGCCTTCGACGTCCCGGACAACATCAACTTCGTCGATATCGATCGAGATACGGGTGCAACCGCCCTGCCCGGATGCCTGCGCGTCTACTCCGAGTGCTTCCTCAGCGGCTCGGAACCCCACGAGCTCTGCGAAATACATCGGTTTTAGTTCGTAGGTTCGTAGGTTCGTAGGTTCGTCAGGTTCGAGGTTCGTCGGCCCGAACCCCGCCGAACTCACGAACCCCACGAACCCCACGAACCCGACGAACCCACGAACCCCGTATAATCGGCTGTACATGTCCCAAGAGGTCTTCGAAGCGCTCACCGAAGCGCTCGAGCGGGGGGAAGAGGCCGCGCTCGTGACCATCGTGTCGGCGAACGGTTCGACGCCCCAGCGCGTGGGCGCGAAGATGCTCGTCTTTCCGGACGGCCGTACCGTCGGCACCATCGGGGGCGGCTGCTACGAGAACGATGCGTTCTGGAAGGCGAAAGAGTCGATTCAGTCTCGCAAGCCGCAGCTGGTGAAGTACGACCTCAACGACGATTTTGCCCAGGAGAACGGGCTCGTGTGCGGCGGCCAGATGCAGGTGTACATCGAGCCGCTCGAAGCCACACCGCGGCTGTACGTCATCGGCGCCGGGCATGTCGGCTATCACCTGGCCCGGCTCGCACACACCATCGGGTTCAAGACGCACGTGCTCGACGACCGCGAGAAGTTCGCGAACACGGAGCGCTTTCCGAATGCCGAAGAAGTGATCGTCGAGACGATCCCCGACTGGCTGCACCGCGCCGACCTGCCCTCCCATGCGTACGTCGTGATTGTGACGCGCGGTCATACGCACGACCTTGACGCGCTGCGCGCGCTCGCCGCGCGCGACCTCCGCTATCTGGGGCTGATCGGCAGCAAGGCCAAGGTGACGCGTATCTACGATGCCCTGCTCGAAGAGGGCATGCCTCCCGAATGCCTGCAGCGCGTGCACGCGCCGGTCGGGCTCGACATCGGCGCCGTCAGCCCGGAGGAAATCGCCGTCGCGATTCTGGCCGAGCTCATCGCCGTGCGCCGGGGGAAGATTCAGGACCCCAAGGTCGCCGCGGTATCGATGCGCTGGGAAAAGCCTTCCAAAGCGCCGTTGCCGAAGGTTTCGCCGTAAGGGGTATAATCTTCTTTAGCACTCGACGGACCCGACTGCTAACCTCCACATGACACAGCCTTCAGCAAGAGCGGCTCAGATACTCGCCGCGCTCGTTGCCGAATACATCGATACGGCCGAGCCGGTGGGCTCGGCGCGCCTGGCGCATTGTGCCGGGCTGAGCGTCTCGTCGGCGACCGTCCGTAACACGCTCGCCGAGCTCGAGGAGCTGGGCTACCTGCAGCAGCCCCACACGTCTGCCGGCCGCATCCCCACCGATCGCGGATATCGCTTCTACGTCGATCAGCTGCTCGCCGCGCCGCGTCCGTTGCGCGGCGGCGCGGCCGTGGAGGCGCAGCTGCGGCGGGATGCCGGATCGCCCGCGCTCGCCGAAGACGTGCTGGCTGCCGTGTCGCAAGTGCTGTCGCGCGCGTCGCGGCTCGTGGCGTTCGCGCTGCCGATGACCGCCGCGACGGCATTCTGAAAGAGATCGAGTTCGTTCCGCTCGAGCCCACGAAGGTTGCTCGTCGTCGTCGTGGCCGACGGCGGCCAGGTGTCGCGGAAAGCGATCGACGTCGGCGAGGACATCGAGGCGCCGGATCTGCGGCAGGCGGCGAACTATCTGAACACCGAGTTCGCCGGCCTGCCGCTCGAGCACATTCGCCTTGCGGTGATGGATCGGCTCCGGCACGAGCGCACGCTCTCCGATGCGCTGCGTTCGCGCGCGCTGAGGCTCGCGCAGACGGGCCTCGAAGAGCTGCCGCGGCGTCCGTCGCTCTTCGTCGACGGCGCCTCGTCCTGCTCGACGACACCAGCGAAGACAGCGGCATCTCGATCGGGACGCTCGCGCGCTGCTGCGCATGGTCGAA
>CAVVBP010000003.1:0-35032 GCA_963746535.1 Vicinamibacterales bacterium
GGCTCGAAGTGAGTTCCTCGATCGGTTCACCGACGCGGCCCGGGCGCTCGACGTCGACGGCGTCCGACGAGCGCTCGATCAGGCGGTCGAGTTGGTCGGCGTCGAGCGAGCGATCGTCGAGGTGACGATGCCGGGGATGCGGGAGCTCGGCGATCAGTGGCAGAGCGGCCGCTGCGACGTCGCGACGGAACATGCGGCGACCGGCGTCGTGCGGCAGTGGTTCGCTCGCTTGAGCGCGGCGACGCCGCCGCCGTTCCGCTCGCGACCACTGGTCCTGGCGACCGGGCCCACCGAACTCCACACGATCGGCCTGGAGGCCTTCGCGGTCCTGCTCGGCAGGCGTGGTTGGCCGATCCGGATGCTCGGCGCGCTCACCCCCACGGATGCGCTCATCACCGCGCTCATGTCCTCCCGAGCCGTCGGGACGATCGTCACCGCCCAGCGCAGCGTCGGGCGGCGGGGAGCGATCGAGAGCCTCCGTGCGGCGGATCGGATCTCGGGTCGCGGCGTCTTCTTCGCGGGGAACGCGTTCTCGACGCCACGATCCCGCGAGGGCGTGCCCGGTACGTACCTCGGAACCGACCTCGTGGCCGCGGCCGAGCTCGTCGGTTCGGTGACCCGCTGAGCGCCGTCAACACGATCGTCGAGATCGCCGTCGGCATCGCCTGCCTGCTCGCCGCCGTCGGCACATGGCGGCGCGAAGGCCTGCGATGGATCTCGATCGTCCTCGGCGTCGCCGGACTCGCGGCGGTCGGCCACGCGCTGATCTCGCTCCGCTAGAACGAAGGCCGATACTCGCCGTATGCGTCGCGCAAGACATCCGACACCTCGCCGAGCGTCGCGCGCGCGCGGAGGGCGTCCTTCATCGGCGGGAGCAGGTTCTCCGTCCCTCGCGCGGCGGCGCCCACGGCTGACAGCGTGCGCGCGACCGCGTCGGCATCCCGCGATCGCCGGAGCTCGCCGAGGCGTTCGACCTGTTGCCGCACGTCCTCCTCGGAGATCGTCTGCAGTGCCACCGGCCGCTCCTCGGCGTCGACGAACCGGTTGACGCCGACGACGACCCGATCTCCCGACTCGATGCCTCGTTGGATCGCGAACGCCGCGTCGGCGATCTGGTCCTGGTAGAAGCCGGCCTCGATCGCGGCCACTGCGCCGCCCATCGCCTCGATCCGGTCGAGGTAGTCGAGCGCCAGCCGTTCGAGCTCGTCGGTCAGCGACTCGACGTAGTACGAACCGCCGAGCGGATCGGCGACGTTCGCGACCCCCGTTTCGTAGCCGATCACCTGTTGCGTGCGCAGCGCGATCTTGACCGCATGCTCCGTCGGCAACGCCAGCGCCTCGTCGAACGAATTCGTGTGCAGCGATTGTGTGCCGCCGAGCACCGCCGCCATCGCCTCGAGCGTCGTTCGGACGATGTTGTTCTGCGGCTGCTGCGCCGTGAGCGTCGCGCCGCCCGTCTGCGTGTGGAACCGCAGCATCGCGCTGCGCGGATCCTTCGCCTCGAACCGCTCGGTCATGATCCGCGCCCACATCCGCCGCGCCGCGCGGAACTTCGCGATCTCCTCGAAGAAGTGCATATGGCACGCGAAGAAGAACGAGAGACGCGGCGCGAAGTCGTCGATCTTCAGGCCCGCGTCCAGCGCCGCCTGCACGTACGCGATGCCGTTCGCGAGCGTGAACGCGATCTCCTGCGCCGCGGTCGCTCCCGCCTCGCGCATGTGGTAGCCGCTGATCGAGATCGTGTTCCAGCGCGGGATCCGCTCGCCGCAGTACGCGAACAGGTCGGTGATGATCCGCATCGAGGGCTGCGGCGGGTAGATGTAGGTGCCGCGCGCCGCGTACTCCTTCAGCAGGTCGTTCTGGACGGTGCCGCCGATCCTCGACGCGTCCACGCCCTGCTCCTCGGCCACCAGCTCGTAGAGCAGCAGCAGGATCGCGGCCGTGGCGTTGATCGTCATGGACGTCGTCACGCGGTCGAGCGGGATCTCCTCGAACAGCCGCCGCATGTCGTCGATCGAGTCGATCGCCACACCGGTCTTGCCGACCTCGCCTTCCGCGCGCGGATGATCCGAGTCCAGCCCCATCTGCGTCGGCAGGTCGAACGCGACCGACAGCCCGGTCTGCCCTTGATCCAGCAGGTAGCGGAACCGCCGGTTCGTCTCGGCGGCGGTGCCCATCCCGGCGTACTGCCGCATCGTCCACAGGCGCTCCCGGTACATCGTCGGGTAGACGCCCCGCGTGAACGGCTGCTCCCCGGGCTCGCCGAGCTGCTTCGCGGGATCGAACCCGACGAGGTCGTCGGCGCCGTACACGGGACGCAGCTCGATGCCGGAATCGGTGGTTCGTTCGTCGCGCTCGTCCATCGGCCGAAGCGTAACTCCAATGGCGACGCCGCGGTCAGGAACTCCGGCGCCGGCGGCTCGTGACGTCGGGCTCGTCCAGGATGCCCCGCTCGCGGAGCTCACGCTTCGCGGCGTCGAGCGCCTCGAGGTTCGGCACGCGGACCGTGTGGGTGTGGCGGCCGCCGGTGATCACGGAGAGCGGAGCCTCGCCGGCTTCGGTGATCGTCGCGGTGTGCCGGTCGATGTCCGCGCGCGACTCCACGACCACCGGCGCCCTGATCTCGCCGAACACGGAATGGTCCACGCCGACGTCGAGCACCGCGATCCCTCGATCCAGGAGGATCTCCCACTCCTCATTGCCCCGTTCCGGCGGATGGTTGCAGTGGATGACCTCGATCAGACCCGAGACGCGACCGACCCGATAGCCGTGAGGGCCTCCGCTGATCGCCTGGCCCGAGGCCCGGAGGATGGCGATGTCGTTCACGATCGCCTGACGCGAGACGCCGAGCAGCGACGAGAGCTCCGATCCGGTCACGGACGACTCGGCATCGTTCAAGATGCGGAGCAGCTCCGCTCGGCGTTCACCTGATGTTCCGCGGGCCATGCTGGGTCGGAGTGTACGGACCATCGAGGGGCGCTGGACGCGTCGAGCCGCAGGATGCATGGACCCGCGGTCACGTCGCGTTTGACTAGAGTGAAGCGCACATGGACATCGTGGATCCGCACATCGAGGAGTACATGCGTGCCCGGTTGGCGCGCTTCGACGAACCGGTCCTCCTGGAGATGGAAGCCGAGGGGGCGGAGCGGAACTTCCCGATCGTGGGGCGCAACGTCGGCGTCACGCTCGAGATCCTGGCGCGCTCGGTCGGCGCCCGCCGCGTGATCGAGCTGGGGTCCGGCTACGGATACTCCGGCTACTGGCACGCCCGCGCGGTCGGTCCGAGCGGCGAGCTCCACCTGACGGACGGCGACCCCGAGAACGAACGCAAGGCACAGGACTATCTGAGCC
The DNA here is from genome assembly GCA_963746535.1 of Vicinamibacterales bacterium. Taxonomy (GTDB): domain Bacteria; phylum Acidobacteriota; class Vicinamibacteria; order Vicinamibacterales; family JAMQPK01; genus JAMQPK01. The sequence goes on from CAVVBP010000003.1 coordinate 3,352, forward strand.
GTGCCGGTCTGTGGGAGCCCGTCACGTATCACGTCGGCGACGCGGTGACGTCGCTCAACGCGCTCGACGGCGAGTTCGACGTGGTCTACGACGACATCGACAAGGAGGGCTACCCCGACGCGTGGCGCGCCGCCCGCGAGCGCATCCGCGTCGGCGGTCTCTACGTCTGCGACAACGTGCTGTGGTCGGGTCGCGTGCTCGACGACCAGCCGGACGAGCGACACGCAGGCCATCCTCGAACACAACGCGCTGATCGCCGAGGACGAGCGCTACGTCTCGACGATCGTCCCCACCCGCGACGGCGTGATGGTCGCCATCCGCGTCAGCTGACGCGGCCTGCCCCTCGGCCCGCCGGAACTGAGTAGACTCCGCGCGGCCGTTGGCCGGTTCGGTGCGTGACGAACCTGCCCCGCGAGATAGTCTGGGAGGGATCCCACTGTGGCGACCCGAACGAGCAAGAAGAAGAGCGACTACGGCCCCATCTACAAGGGCCATGAGGGGCAATACTCCTGGTTGCTCCACCGCATCACGGGCGTCGCGATCATCCTCTTCCTGTTCGCGCACGTGATCGACACCGCGGTCGTGGGCTGGGGACCCAACGCCTACAACCGCGTCGTCCGCGTCTACGAGAACCCGATCGTCCGGCTGCTGGAGCTCGGGCTGGTCGCCGCGGTCCTGTACCACTCGTTCAACGGGATCAAGATCCTGCTGGTCGACTTCTTCCCGAGCCTCGCGAAGCACATCCGCGTCATGGGCATCATCACGCTCACCGTGTTCCTGGCCTCGATGGCGTACGTCACGTGGGTCATGGGCGGCCAGATCATCGACCTGATCAAGGACTGAGATGGCGACCACGACCGAGCCACGCCGCGACGCGCAGCCGCCCGAGCGCAGCGCCGCAGCGCGACTTCCGGGGCGGCCGCGATCGCCCGGTGGGCGGGTTCGAGCTGTGGAGCTGGCTGTTCATGCGGATCTCGGGCCTGCTGCTCCTGGTGCTCGCCGTCGGTCACGTCCTGATCATGCACGTGCAGGACGACGGGGTCGGCCGGGTGAACTTCGGGTTCGTGGCCACGCGATGGGCCAGCCCGTTCTGGCGGACCTGGGACTGGATGCTGCTGGTCCTCGCGCTGATCCACGGCATCAACGGGCTGCGCGTCATCACGCTCGACTACGTCCGCAAGCCGGGCGTCCGCCTCACGATCAACATGGTCTTCTACGTGCTCGGGTTCACGCTGTTCGTGCTCGGCTCCGTGATCGTCTTCACGTTCGATCCGTCGAAGTGGCCGGGATACGCGGGCTGACATGACGACCACGCACACGTACGACGCGGTGATCGTGGGCGCCGGCGGCGCCGGCCTCCGGGCCGCGATCGAGACGTCCGACCGCGTCCGCACCGCCGTGATCTCCAAGCTCTACCCCACCCGCTCGCACACCGGGGCGGCGCAGGGCGGCGTGTGCGCGGCGCTCGGGAACATGGAGGAGGACTACCCGGAGTGGCACGCGTTCGACACGGTGAAGGGCGGCGACTACCTGGTGGACCAGCCGGCCGCCGAGCTCCTGACGAACGAGGCCGTCGACGCGATCTACCAGCTCGAGCACTGGGGGCTGCCGTTCAACCGCACGCCCGACGGGCGGATCGCGCAACGCCGGTTCGGCGGTCACACGCGCAACCACGGCGAGGGGCCGGTCATGCGCGCCTGCTACGCGGCCGACCGCACCGGCCACATGATCCTGCAGACGCTCTACCAACAGTGCGTGAAGCGCGACGTCCGGTTCTTCAACGAGTTCTACTGCCTGGACCTGCTCCGCGACGACGCCGGCCGGACCGCCGGGGTCGTCGCGTACGAGCTGGCCACCGGCGAGCTCCACGTGTTCCGGGCCAAGTCCGTGATGTTCGCGACCGGCGGCTACGGCCGGATGTTCCGCGTCTCGTCCAACGCGCACGCGCTCACCGGCGACGGCCTCGCGGTGGCGTACCGGCGCGGCATCCCGCTCGAGGACATGGAGTTCTTCCAGTTCCATCCGACCGGCCTCTACAAGCTCGGCATCCTGCTGAGCGAGGCCGCGCGCGGCGAGGGCGCGATCGTGCTCAACAAGGACGGCGAGCGGTTCATGGAGCGCTACGCCCCGACGATCAAGGACCTCGCGCCGCGCGACGTGGTCTCGCGATCGATCTACCAGGAGATCAAGGAGGGCCGCGGCGCCGGGCCGAGGGGCGACATGGTCTACCTGGACCTCCGGCACCTCGACCCGAAGGTGATCGAGGAGAAGCTCCCCGACATCACGGAGTTCGCGCGCGTGTACCTGCGCGTCGAGCCCACGACGGAGCCCGTCCCCATCCAGCCGACCGCGCACTACGCGATGGGCGGCATCCCGACCGACATCGACGGGCAGGTCGTGACCGGCGCCGACGAGACGCCCGTGCCCGGTCTGTACGCCGCCGGCGAATGCGCGTGCGTGAGCGTCCACGGCGCCAACCGCCTGGGGACGAACTCGCTGCTCGACATCGTCGTGTTCGGCCGGCGCGGCGGCGCGCACATGGCCGCGTTCGCGAGCGACACCGATCTGGCGCCGGTCCCCGACGAGCCGGTGCGACAGACGCTCGACATGCTGAACGGCCTGCTGTCGCGCGACCGCAGCGTGAACGCGGCCGACATCCGCGCGGAGCTGCAGGACGCGATGTTCGACAAGGCGTTCGTGGTCCGCAACGAGGAAGGGTCTGAGCGAGATGGAGGACGTGCTGGCGGGCCTGCACGATCGGTACGCGCAGGTCGGCGTCCAGGACAAGGGCAGCGTGTACAACACGGATCTGATGGAGGCCGTCGAGCTCGGATTCCTGCTGGATTGCGCCGAGACGCTGGTGGCGGCCGCCGCCGCACGCACCGAGAGCCGGGGCGCGCACTTCCGCGAGGACCATCCGCTCCGGGACGACGCGAACTGGCTCAAGCACTCGTTGGCGTACCGTAAGGACGACCGAACGATCGACCTGGAGTACAAGCCGGTGAAGATGGGCCCCTACATCCCGATGGAACGGAAGTACTGATGGCGACCGCGGCCGACGTGCTCCAGAGCTCCGACGATCGCCAGGTCGGCCGCACCGACGGCCGGATGTCGCTGACCCTCAAGATCCGGCGATACAACCCGGAGGTCTCCGACGAGCCGTGGTGGGACGAGTTCACGGTGCAGATGGAGCCGACCGACCGGCTCCTCGACGCGCTCCACGAGGTGAAGTGGCGGCACGACGGCACGCTCGCCCTCCGACGTTCGTGCGCCCACGGCATCTGCGGGTCGGACGCGATGCTGATCAACGGCCGGAACGCGCTCGCCTGCAAGGTCCTGGTCCAAGACGTCGCGCCGAAGGCCACCGTCGAGCCGATCCGCGGCCTCCCGGTCCTCAAGGACCTGATCGTCGACATGGAGCCGTTCTTCGAGGGCTACAAGAGCGTGCTGCCGTTCCTGGTGAACGACGAGGGCGAGCCGGACAAGGAGCGTCGCCAGTCACCGGAGGAGCGCGCGCGGTTCGACGACACGACGAAGTGCATCCTGTGCGCGGCGTGCACGACGTCGTGCCCGATCTTCTGGGGCGACGACGAGTACGTCGGGCCGGCCGCCATCGTGAACGCGCACCGGTTCATCTTCGACTCGCGCGACCGCGGCGACCGCGAACGCCTCAAGATCCTCTCGGAGAAGACCGGCGTGTTCCGCTGCCGGACCACGTTCAACTGCACCGATGCCTGCCCGCGCGGCATCCAGGTGACGAAGGCGATCCAAGAGGTCAAGCGCTCCATCCTGTTCGACCGCTTCTGACGTCGGTGTCCTCCGGCGTATCGTTCGGACGTGGACCTCTCGTACGACCGTGAGCAGACCGCGAAGGCGTACGACGCGTACGGCGAGCAGGAGTGGGATCGCCACGAGAAGGCGCCGATGCATCGGGTGTCCTTCCACATCCACCGGCACTACCTGACGGAGTTCATCCACCGCGGCGACCGCGTCCTGGAGGCGGGGGCGGCGTCGGGGCGGTTCACGGTGGAGCTCGCGCGACTCGGCGCCCGGATCGTCGTCACCGACATCTCCTCCGGTCAGCTCGAGCTGAACGTCGCCAACGTCGGCGAGGCGGGGCTCGAGTCGGCCGTGGAGGCTCGAGAGCTCGCCGACATCGTGGACCTGCACGGTTACCCGGACGGATCGTTCGACGCGGTCGTCTGCTACGGCGGACCGCTGAGCCACGTGATGGACCGCGCGGACGAGGCCCTCGACGAGCTGCTCCGCGTCACGAAGCCCGGCGGCCACGTGCTGCTCGGCGTGATGTCGCGACACGGTGCGCTCCACGCGTTCCTCGCCGGCGCCGAAGCCGAGATCGAGGAGTTCGGCGTCGATGAGATGCAGGCGATCTACGAGACGGGCGACCTGCCGACGACGCACTCCAGCCTGGGCACGCCCGTGCACCTGTTCAGCTGGGCGGAGCTCCGCTCCCTCCTGGAGCGCCACGCGTGCGACGTCGTCGTCGCGTCGGCCGCGAACTTCCTGTCCGTCGGCAACGACGAGGTCTGCGAGCGCTGGCTGCAGGACCCCGAGATGTGGGAGCGCTTCCTGCGATGGGAGGTCGCCAGCTGCGCGCAGCCCGGGGCGATCGACGCGGGAACGCACATCATCGCCGTCGTCCGGCGCCGCTGACCTCCCGCTAAGGTTCCTGCCCATGGCGCACAAGGTCACGCTCATCCCCGGAGACGGCATCGGGCCGGAGGTCGCGGCCGCGACCCGGCTGGTCCTGGACGCCGCGCACGGCGACATCGAGTGGGTCGACGCCGTCGCCGGTGCGGAGCGCTGGAGTCGCACGGCGCGCTCCTGCCCGAGACGACGCTCGACGCGATCCGCGATTGCCGCGTCGCGCTGAAAGGACCGATCACGACGCCGGTCGGCACGGGGTTCCGGAGCGTGAACGTGGCGCTCCGCCAGGAGCTCGACCTGTTCGCGGCGGTGCGGCCGGCGCGCGCGCTCCCCGGTGTGCCCATCCGCCATCCCGAGACCAACCTGGTCGTCGTCCGGGAGAACACCGAGGACCTGTACCAGGGCATCGAGTTCGAGCGCGGCTCGGCCGAGGCCGCCGCGTTGCGCGAGAAGCTGCGAGAGCTGGCCGGGTTCGAGGTGCGCGAGGACGCCGGCATCACGCTGAAGCCCATCTCGGTCGCCGGCACCAGGCGGATCGTGCGGTTCGCGTTCGAGTACGCGCGCGCGAACCGACGGAGCAAGGTCACGCTGGGCCACAAGTCGAACGTGATGCGCTACTCGGACGGGCTCTTCTTCAAGACGTTCCTGGACATCGCGCGCGATCCGATGATCCGCGGCGACATCGAGGTGGAGGAGATCCAGATCGACCACCTGTCGATGCGGCTGGCGTGGGAGCCCGAGGCGTTCGACGTCCTGCTCCTGCCGAACCTCTACGGCGACATCCTGTCGGATCTGTGCGCCGGCCTCGTCGGCGGGCTCGGCCTGATCCCCGGCGCGAACATCGGATGGGAGTACGCGGTGTTCGAGCCCGTGCACGGGAGCGCTCCGGACATCGCCGGCAAGGGCCTGGCGAACCCGATCGCGATGATCCTGTCCGGCGCGATGATGCTCCGTCACCTGGGGGAGCTCGCCGCCGCGGAGCGTGTGGAGCACGCCGTCGACACCGTGCTCAGCGAGGGCGTCATCCGCACGGCCGACCTCGGCGGGACGTCGAGCACGCAGGAGGTCGGCTCGGCCATCGTCGGAGCGCTCGCCGGCTAGCCGGTCAGTGCGGGTGGTGATGGCCTTCGGGACCTCGACCGAGGTCCTCCGGGAGGCGTCAACAGCCCGGCTGGCCGTGATGCCCGCAGCATTGCTGCCGGGAGAACGTGGCGTGCAGCCGGTTGCGGAACGTCAGGCCGAGCTTCGTCAGGAACGGCGCGTCGTACGCGCGCCAGTTCGTGAAGAAGTTCCGGCCGTGCTCCTTGGCCACCGACCAGAACCCGTCGTCGCGCATGCGTCCATGCTACGGCGCCCGAACAGCACGACGATGTGCTTCACCCGGAGTGCACAGGATGCGAGACTCGGTCGATGCTCGCCGTCGTGAAGCCCAGCCCGCTCCGCCTGTGGGGCTTCCTGCTGACCGTCGTCGGAGGGGCGCTCATGGCGTTCGGCTCGATCGGCGACTGGGCGGCGGTCTCGCTGGGCGGCAGCACGGAGAACGCGGTCCCCACGAAGGGCATCGACCTCTGGCAGGGCAAGGTCACCGTGCTCATCGGCGCCCTCATCATCGTGGGGATCCTCGCGCTGCGGTTCGTCCGTCCCGAGCGGCGCAACCTGCTCGCCGGCGGGATCGTGGTGCTCGGCGCCGTCGGGTTCGGGATCGCCCTCTGGTGCGTGATCGCGCTGGACTCGGTCGTTCGCGACTCCGGGATCGACGCGCTGATCGACCTGGTCGTCACGCAGCTCGGACTCACACCGGCGGAGGCGCGCAGTCAGGTGCTCGCCGCGCTCGGCACCAGCGGCGTCGAGGTGCAGGCGCAGTTCTCGCTCTGGCTCACGCTGGCCGGATCGGTGCTCGCGATCGCGGGCGGGTTCGTGGACCTGGCGTGGGTGCGACACAAGCGCGTCGCCGGCGACGCGATCGATCCCGACACGCTCACCGCGAGCGCCGCCGAGACGACGAGCGACCCCGAGGCGGACGGCGCGCCGGACGTCTAGAGGGACGCGAGGTCCGCGCACTTCGCGCGGATGCCCTCGGCGGCGGAGCGCAGCGCGGAGAGCTCATCGTCGTTCAGGTCCAGCTCGACGATCTCCTCGACGCCGCCGCGACCGAGCTTCGCGGGCACGCCGACGTAGACGTCGTCGATCCCGTACTGCCCCGTCGCCCACGCGCAGACGGGCAGGACCTCGTGGGTATCGTTGGCGATGGCCGCCACCATCTGCGTGATGGACGCGCTGGGCGCGTAGTACGCGCTCCCCTTCTTCAGCAGCGCCACGATCTCGGCGCCGCCGTCGCGCGTCCGCTGGAACAGCCGGTCGAGCGTGGGCTCGTCCACGAGCTCGGGGAGCGGCCGGCCGTCCACGGTCGCATGACGCGGCAGCGCGATCATGGCGTCGCCGTGCGATCCGAGCGTCATGGCCTCGACCACGAGCGGTGAGACACCCAACTCCTCGGCGATGAAGTACCGCAGCCGCGCCGAGTCGAGCACGCCGGCCATGCCCATCACGCGCTCCTTCGGGAAGCCGCTCGCCTCGGCGGCCAGGAACGTCATCTCGTCCAGCGGGTTCGTGACGACGATGACGATCGCGTCGGGCGAGCTGGGCGCGATCTTGCCGATCACGTCCTTCATGATCCCGGCGTTCTTGCCGAGCAGGTCCATCCGGCTCATCCCCGGCTGCCGCGGGAACCCCGCCGTGATGACCACCACGTCGGAACCGGCCGCGTCCGCGTAGTCGTTCGTCCCGACGATGTTCGGCTCGAAGCGCTCGATCGGCGACGACTCCTTGAGGTCGAGCGCCAGACCTTGGGGCAGCCCTTCCACGATGTCCGTGAGCACGACCTCGTCGGCCAGACCCTTCTGCAGCACGCGCATCGCGGTCGTCTGGCCGACGAACCCGCTGCCGACGACGGTGATCTTCATGGGCGTCACAGCTCCTCGTGAGGTCGGGTGGGCGCCCATGCTACCGCCGAGGCCGCGATGGCCCCTGCCCGGACTCCGAGCAAGTTCTCGGGAAGGACTGCGCTGGAGACCCCCTCCGTGCCGATACCTGGACCATGTCCTCGCCACCGAAGACGCGGCCCGAGACGTGGGTTCCCGCGGGCGCCGAGAAGGGCGCCGCTGGAGTCCACCACGCTCGCCGCTCCCCCGAGTGAGCTGCGGAAACAGTCCGTCACCAAGGCTCCGCCGGAGGAACCCCGTTCCCGGCGGCGGATCCCCAGGTTGCGCAAGCACGCGATCAACCTGCTGTGGGCGTTGCTCGCGGCGGCCGTCCCGTGGGCGTGGTTCCTGGTGCGCGACCTCGGGTCCGTCACGCAGCTGATCGCGCTGGCGATCCCGGTCCTGGTGGCGGCCGCGTTCGTGGGCCTGGCCATCTCCCTCCTGGACGAGCGCAGGCTCTCGACGCTCATCGTCGCCGTGTCGGTCGCCGCGTTCGGATGGGTGACGATCTTCGGTCCCCGCGCCGCGACGCCCGCACCTCCACCCGTCGCGCCCGATGCGGATCGCGTCGATGGCGGTCGACGGCACGAAGGCCGACGCGGACGCCGTCTTGAAGTCCGTCGCCGGACTGAAGGCCGACCTCCTGGTCGTGGTCGAGCCGTCGAAGAAGGTTCGCAACGCGCTGGTGCGAACGGATCGCTATCCGTTCGCCCTGACGAGCGGCCCCGTCGTCGTGCTGTCATCCGCTCCGGTGCGCGAGCTGCCGCTCCCCAAGCCGCTGCCGTCGGACCTCATCGTTCGGCTGCAGGTCGACCGCCCGGAGGGCGCGTTCATCGTGTACGCCGTCCGCGCCGGCGACTCGCTCCTGGAATCGACGCTGAACGACCCGCTCAAGGCGCAAGCGTTGCGCGACGCCGCGAGCGAGGAACACCTGCCGGTCGTCCTCGCCGGAGACTTCGGGTTCTCCGATCGTTCCGCCGAGTACCGCCTGTTCGACGCGACGTTCCGTGACGCGATGCGCACGGACGCGAACGCGCAGAACACCGCGGCCACGTTCCCGTGGTCGCTCATGTTCGTCCGGACCGGCTTCGTCCTGACGTCGCCGGCGTGGTGCGCGGCGCAGGCGGGGACGTTCGACGTGACCGGCGCACAGACCGACGGCCTCGTCGCATCGGTCGGACCCTGCCGCCGCTGATCAGGCCGACAGCCGCGCGATGATCGCGTCGGCGACCTGGAGCGTCGTCGCGGGAAGCCGATCGTCCCCGGTCCATCGGAGATCGTCGGTGAGGTACGTCCCTTCGGCGAGCACGTCGGCCACCGCCGCCTCCAGCCGGTCGCCGGCGTCCCCCTCGCCGATGTGGCGGAGCATCATGGCCGCGGACAACGTCACGCCGACCGGGTTGGCGCGGTTCGTTCCGGCCAAGCGCGGGGCCGTGCCGTGGGTCGCCTCGAACACCGCCGCCGTCTCCCCCACGTGTCCTCCGGGAGCGACGCCGAGCCCGCCGATCAGGCCGGCGGCCACGTCGGACACGACGTCGCCGTAGAAGTTCGGCAACACCAACACGTCGAAGCGCTCGGGCGACTGGATGAGCTGCATGCAGAGCGCGTCGATGATCCGGTCCTCGAACGCGATCTCCGGATGCTCGGCGGCCACGCGCCGCGCCGTCTCCAGGAACAGCCCGTCGGTGAACTTCATGATGTTCGCCTTGTGGCCGGCCGTGACGGTCTTCCGCCCCTGATCGATCGCCAGCTCGAACGCGAACCGGACGATGCGCTCGCTCCCGAACTCGCGAGATCGTCTTGACGGAGACGCCGGTGTCGGCGCGCATCTCCTGTCCGCTGGTCTCGGAGACGAACCGGATCAGCTCGGTCGTCGCGGCCGTTCCCTCCTCGAACTCGATCCCCGTGTACATGTCCTCGATGTTCTCCCGGACGACGATGAGGTCCACGGCGTCGTAGTACGCCGGCACGCCCGGGTAGAGCCGGCACGGGCGGACGCACGCGAACAGCTCGAGCTCGCGTCGCAGCGCCAGGTTCACGCTCCGCATCCCGCTCGTCACCGGTGTCTCGACCGGTCCCTTCAACGCGACGCCCGTCGACCGGATCGACGCGAGGGTGGCCGCCGGGAGCGGGTCGCCGGTGCGCGCGTAGATGCCGGCGCCCATCCCCTGGTGGTCCCAGTCCACGGCGACGCCGGTCGCCTCGACCGCGCGCCTGGCCGCCTCGACGACCTCCGGACCGATCCCGTCGCCCGGGATCAGCGTGATGCGATACGCCACTCGATCACTCCTCGTCGTACGCAGGTCGCGAACGGCAACTTTGGCCGAGTCGTTCCCGCCGTCTATCCTGACAGAAGCGACGCGAGGTCCTCGTGTCCCGCGACGGGCGGCGATCGCCCGCAGGAAGCTGGTGACGTGACCGACAAGGGGCTCCGCGAGGTCGTTGCCGCGGACACGCAGATCTCCGACATCGATGGGGGTCTCGGGCGCCTGTGGTACGTCGGATACGACATCGCCGACCTCGCGGCGAACGCCAGCTACGAGGAGATCGTCCACCTCCTGCATCACCTGGAGCTCCCCACGCGCGACCAGCTCGACGAGCTCGAACGAGTTCCTGATCGACGAGCGCGAGCTGTCGCCGTTCCTGTCGAACCTGATGCACGAGCTCGCGCAGCAGACGTCGCCGATGTCCATGCTGCGGACCAGCATCTCCGCCGCGTCCGCGTACGACCCCGACGGGTGGGACGAGACGGCCGACGCACAGCTCCGCAAGGCGCTCCGGCTGATCGCCAAGACCCCCACGTTGATCGCGAACTACCACCGGCTGCGGACCGGCCAGGACGCCCTGCCGCCCAACCCCAAGCTTCCCCACACCGCCAACTTCCTGTGGATGCTCCTGGGAGACGAGCCGAGCGCCCACGTCTGCACCTGTTGCTGCGCCTCGGCTAACCTATGGTGGACTAGCAAGCCGCGGTTGGTGCGCTCGTTGTAGAGCTTGCTCAGTACGTATTCGATCTGCCCGGAGGAGAGATTGACTCCCAGGTGGTCGCTGGCCACGGATTCGATGTTATGCGCTTCGTCGAAGACCACGAGGTCATAGTCGGGCAGGATGCTGGCACCCTGGCGGCGCAGGCCCAAGTCGCTGAAGAACAGCGCGTGATTGACGATGAGGAACTGGGCGTTTTGCACGGCGGCGAGCCCGATAGTAGAAACACTCGTTGTATGTCGGGCATTGTCGCCCCAGGCAGTTGTCGCTGTCGCTTTCGACCTCGTCCCAGACGGCGAAAGCGGGCGGCGGTCCAGGTCCGCAAGCGAACCATCGGCCGTTTGCGCGACCAGGCCACGAGCTTTCGCAGATCGTCGAATTCTTCGTCGTCGCGAAACAGGCTGGTCGTCGCGCTGGCCGCGCCAGGTTCAAGCGCCGCAGGCTCAGATAGTTGTGCCGGCCCTTGACCAGCACGGCGGTGAACTCGAGCGGAATCACGCTTGGCAACAGCGGCAGATCCTTGTGGATCAATTGCTCCTGCAGACTGATCGTGTGCGTGGAAATGATCGCCCGCCGCGGTCGCGATGCGCCGCCGTCCGACGCACCGGGTCTTGCGCGACGGCTAGGATCGTCGGCACCAGGTATCCAAAGCTTTTGCCGACACCGGTGCCCGCTTCGGCGATCAGATGTGGCGCTGCCCGATTGCCGCCGCGACCGCATCGGCCATGGCCAGTTGTTCCGGCCGATTTTCATACGCTTGCAGCCTGGCCGCGACGCGTCCTTGCGGCCCAAGAATCTCGCGCGGAGTAAGCATCGCAATCGCCTGCAGCCATGATCGGACTGACCACCCGTATTTTCAGACTAACAGGTGACCGTCAAATCGGATAGGCAGACTGCCGCTTCAAGATGTTTCGGTGGCCAGCGAATGGCCTTCAAGCGGAAACTCATGGAAGGCGTTCAGACAAACGGGATTGGGGCTTGCCCGTTCTTCATGCTATTCTTGCAACGACGCGCACGTTGAAAATCACTCCTGGGTCATTTGGGAAGGGAGCTTATGAGCATTGAGTTCCGCTGCACGCATTGCGGCAGGCTATTGCGAACCCCGGACGGAACCTCGGGCCGGCAGGCCAAGTGTCCGCAGTGCGGCGCCCTCTCCACCATTCCCCAGGGCTCTAGCGGACAGGACCTTGCGCCGCCGGAACCCGCCTCGTCGCCAGTTGTATCCCATGTTGAAAGCGCAAACCCCTACTCATCGCCGGCCGTCGAACAGGTGCGGGCGACGGCTCCCCTCGTGCGACGCGGCTTTCAACCAACACGAATCGACTTGGGCGATGTTCTGAGCCGCACGTGGCGGATCTACAAGAACAATCTTTGGAAATGTGTCGGTGCGACGTTGTTTGTTCTGGTGTTGACCTACACGGTCGTTATTGGCGTGGCTTACACCACACAGGACGAGTCGTTTGTGGTCCAACGATGCGCCTCAAATCCTGTTCAATATTGGCAGTTTTTGGCTTTCGCTTGGGACGTTGGTCTTCTTTCTTAAGATCGCACGGGCGAAGAGGCAACCCTCGCGGATTTGTTTTCCGGCGGGCCTTGGCTGCTTCGTGGCATTGGAGTGGTTATTTTGTGGGGGCTGATGCTGATGATCGGGCTGTTGCTTCTCATCATCCCGTATTTCATCGTCCTAGTAATGTTTTCACCCGCGCTGCTGATCCTCATCGATCAGAACACGGGCGTCATCGATTCTCTGCAGATGGCCCGACAAGCGACATCCGGGAATAAGCTCACGCTTTTCGCGCGTATCTGGTCGTCTTCTTCTGTGGCATGCTCTTTACCCTCGTGACATGCTTCATCGGGCTCTTCTTTGCGCAGGCATTCGGATCGCTGGTCTATGCAGTCGGTTATCTGGCAATGACCGGCCGGCGCACTGCTGTCGACCCCGAACAAACGCTCGCGGTCCCCGCTTAGCGCGGTGCCCCCGCTTCAGCGCGGCTTGGGCGCGATCGTGCCCGTTTCGGGGCTGCTGGCGGTGGCGTAGAGCTTCTTGGGAATGCGGCCGGCCAGATAGGCCAGCCGGCCGGCTTCGACGCCGGCTTCATCGCCCGGGCCATCTGCAGCGGATCGTTCGCGTGCGCGATGCCCGTGTTCAGCAGCACGCCGTCGACGCCCAGCTCCATGGCGATCGTCACGTCGCTGGCCGTGCCCACGCCGGCGTCGACGATCACCGGATAGTCGGGATCGCCGTCCTTGAGATACTCCAGGCAGATGCGGATGTTGTTGGGATTCAGAACGCCCTGGCCCGAGCCGATCGGGCTGCCGGCCGGCATGACGCTGGCGGCGCCGGCCTGCTTGAGCCGCCGGGCGACGATCGGATCGTCGCTGGTGTAGCACAGCACCTGAAAGCCGTCGGCCACCAGCTTCTCGGTGGCTTCGCAGCGTGGCGATCGGGATCGGGCAGCAGCGTCTTCGTGTCGCCCAGCACTTCGAGCTTCACCCAATCGGCGCCGGGATTTTCCAGGCCCAGCAGAATCTCGCGCCCCAGCCGGGCCACGCGCACCGCGTCGTCGGCCGTGAAGCAGCCGGCCGTGTTCGGCAGGATCGTGTAGCGGCTGCGTGTCGATGAAGTCCAGGATGTTCTGGCCGCGGCTGTCGATCAGCCGCTCGCGGCGCACGGCCACGGTGATGCAGTCGGTGCCCGAGAGCGCCAGCGCCTCGCCCATCAGCTCGTAGCTGGCGTACTTGCCGGTGCCGACGATCAGCCGGCTGGCGAGCGTGTGCGTGCCGATTTGCAAGCGGTCGTCGAGCTGCGCGGCGTCGGCGTGCGTGGTCGCGGTCATCAGTCATCAGCCTCCTCCGACCAGGGTGACGACTTCCAGGCGGTCTGCTTCGCGCAGTCGATGCTCGGCGTGCCGGGCGCGGGGCACGAGCTCCAGGTTGACTTCGACGGCCACGTGCCGCTCGGTGCACGTCGAGCTGCGCCGAGCAGCGCGGCGATCGTCGTTCCCTCGGGCACTTCGCGCGGCGTGCCGTTGACGAAGATGTTCACGGTCGAGATCAGTTGGCGCGTGTCGAGCTGCGGTGAAGCGGTTCACGGATTGCGAATGGCGGTGGTGCGAAACTGCCAGCGGTCCGAGCGGAAGGAGCGTGCCCTTGAACGGCATCGGCTGCGCCGGCGCGGCCCGGCACCCAGGGCACGCCGTAGGCCACCACCTGTCCGGTGGTGACTTCGGCCACGTAGATCACGGACTGCGGCCAGTTGGCCGGCGGCCACGATCTGGCGAATATTGGCCACGCCGCTGACGATGCGGTAGTGCGGGTTCTTGGCGTTGGGCGCCGGCAGATCGCGCAGCCACGTTGTATTCGAACAAGGTGTTGAAGCGTCGCATTTGCACGTTGAGCACGGCGGCCTTCAGGTCGCCGGTCACGTCGTCGAGCACGAACACGCCCTCGACGTCGTCGTCCATGGGCGCCGGTGCAGATGGCGAAGTTGTCCTGCCCGTGCGTGGCCACGGCGTGCAGCGGCACCTGCGGCCAGATGCCCGCCAGGTTCAAGCCCACGACCAGCCCGGCCGGCCAAGCCCAACGACAGCCAGGTGAATCTCGAGTTTTGCATGTTGTGGACTCCGTTCGGCTCGTGCGCTGGCCGTCGGTCGTGGCCGCCATGGGCGCGCGCTGCATGCGCAGTGTCGCTAGCTGCGATCGTACCGCTTCGAGGCGTCGAAAGCCAGTCGAAGTGGCCGATCGTGCGGCAGCGATTTTTCGACGCAGCGGCTGGCGACGCGCGGCATGTGCTAAAAAGAGACTCTGCCGGATCTTGCGCACGGTCCGCGCAGCATTGCGCACGTGATGCTGATAGCACGACTTCGCAGTCGACGACCGGCCGACTTCACGCAGCCAGCGAGCAAATCGAACATGTCCACCAACGGCGCACTGAATCGCAAACTTCGCATGGCCCTGGTCGGCGGCGGCCAAGGCGCGTTCATCGGCCGCGTCCACTGCACGGCCGCCGTGCTCGACAATCGCGCGGCGCTGGTCGCCGGCGCCCTGTCGTCGCGATCCGGCAGAAGGCCAAGGCCTCGGCCCCCGACTACGACATTCCGCCCGAGCGGGCCTACGGCTCCTACTCGCGAGATGCTCGCCGAGCGAAGCGAAGCTGCCGGCCGACCAGCGGATCGATTTCGTCACCGTCGCCACGCCCAACCACACGCACTTCGAGATCGCCAAGGCGGCGCTCGAGGCCGGCTTCAACGTCATCTGCGACAAGCCGATGACGTTCGACCTGGCCCAGGCCGAGGAGCTGGCCGACGATCGTCGACAAGTCGGGCGTCGTCTTCGCCGTCACGCACAACTACACCGGCTATCCGCTGGTGCGGCAGGCGCGGGAGATGATCCTGTCGCGGCGAGCTGGGCGAGATCAACGCCGTCCGCGCCAGCTACATCCAGGGCTGGCTGCGCACGCGGCTGGAACAGCGAAAACCAGAAGCAGGCCGCCTGGCGCACCGACCCGGCCAAGAGCGGCGCGGCCGGCTGCTTCGGCGACATCGGCACGCACGCCTACAACCTGGCCCGCTACATGACCGGGCTCATGCCCGAGACCGTATCAGCTGCCACCTGAAGATCTTCGAAAGCGGCCGCAAGCTGGACGACTACGGCCAGGCCGTCGATCCGCTTCGAGAACGGCGCGCTGGGCACCGTCACCGCCTCGCAGATCAGCCACGGCCGCGAGAACGACCTGTTCGATCGAGATCGACGGCACCAAGGGCTCGCTCGCCTGGCGGCAGGAAGAGCCGAACAAGATGATCGTCCGCCGCAACGGCCAGCCGCACGCCATCTACACGCGCGACCCGAACGCCCCGTACATGAACGACGCGGGCAAGGCCGCCTGCCGGCTGCCCAGCGGCCATCCCGAGGCGTTCTTCGAGGCCTTCGCCAACATCTACCGCGCGGCCTACGACAACATGGCGCTGCGGGCCACCGGGCAGAAAGTTCGACGCCGCCAACACCATCTATCCCAACGTCAACGACGGCGTCGAAGGGATGTACTTCATCCAGCAGTGCGTCGCCAGCAGCGCCGCCAACGGCGCCTGGGTGCCGCTCACGCCATCCGCGCGGCGCAGAAGTAGTCGCACGCGCTTTTGCAGTTAGCCCAGCGAGCCGCCGCTGAGTCGCGCCGGCTGTTGACGCGCATCAGCCAGTACAGCAGGATCAGCACCGACTGCAGCGTGCCGGCCACGTAGGTCCAGGCGGCGGCGTCGAGCACCTTGTCGACGTACACCAGTTCTTCGGTGTTGATGATGCCCAAGCTCGACCAGTTGCGCTTTGGCGCGCGAGCTGGCATTGAACTCGACCGGCAGATTCACCAGTTGAAAGAACACCACGCAGGCGAACAGCGCGATGCCGCACACAGGCCAGAACGTACAGCTTGCGGAACATGAAACCGAGCAATGATCAGCCACATAGCCGATGCCGCTGCCGAAAGCTGGCCACCGGCACCGCCGCGTTGCGGACGGTCAACGGCGCGTAGCGCGTGCGCGTCCTGCAGCGCGTGGCCCGCTCTCGTGGGCGGCGATGCCCACCGCGGCCAGCGTGCGACTCTGATACACCTCGGGACTGAGCCGCAGCACCTTGTCGCGCGAGTCGTAGTGGTCGGTCAACTGCCCGGGGATTTGTCGATCGCGAGCTGGCTGGCCGACTGCCAGAAGACGAGGCCGCTGCTCTTGTCGAAGGTTTGGTTGTGGCAGCCACCACAGTTGGCGTGCAGATACCCGAGCGCCTGCTCCGCGACCGGGTCGCCGGGGATCGTCAAAGGCGCTGCCGGAGGATGGCTCAAGCTGCCGCCGGCGATCAGCGTGTTCAAGGTCAGTCCCTGGCGATCGTGCGACAACTGAATCGCAGACACGCCCAGCGCGCCTTCCGGCAAGCCCTGATGACAAAGGCGGCAGGTGGCCTCATCCGGAATGTCGTGCGTCGTACCGCCGGCGTTCGGAACACCGCCGGGCACCGCGCCGGCATCGGCTAAAGGCGCGCCCCACTGGTACGCCATGAAGACCCAGTCTTTGCCCTCGGGTCCGTACTTGGCCATGTAGCGCGTCTCGAGCCGCTGACCGTTCCTGCCGAACTCCTTCCAGATCTTGGTGCCGACCGGATAGTGCCAGTTGTCCATGTCGGACGTATCGATCTGCGTCCCAACCGGCAGCTTGACCCAGCGCCGCTTGTGCGCGCCGTCGGACCACAGCTCGTACTTGGGTTCGTAGAACTGCACGCCGGCTCCGAGAACATCGTTCGCGACGTCGCTGAACAAGCCGGTTTGCGAGAGCATCGCGGGCGCGACGCGCAGATCTTCGACCGGCTCGGGCTCGACTGCAGGCATTCCGGCGCTCGCGCCCGCAATCGCCGGCGCGCCTCCGGCACCAGAGGTCGGTTGCATCGCCGGTTGCATCGCAACCATGTCGGCGGGCTGCGGCTCGATACAGGCTGCGACGGCGATCAACAGCAGCGCGGGCACAACAAGAGCGCGAATGGACGATTGCATCGGCGCCACCCTAATTGTCAGTTCGCCAAAAGTGAAGTCCGATGCGTGTGCATGAAGTTCGATTAGACCCGTGGTTAGTGTGCCAACGTTGTCTCCGTGTTGGCGGAACACGTGCGAGCCCCGTGCACGCGTAGCACTTGCATGAATCGCAAGCCGCATCCGGTTGAACACACGTGCACGACCAATGCGTTTCATAAAATCGTCTAAGAATTAAGAATGCGCGACGCGCGCTGCCGGACGCTGACGGAGGTCGACGCGCGGCGGTGCCGGTGCCGAGCGTGCGCGGCGATCTTGATGGTGCTGCCGCGCGGAGTCGGACGCGGCTATCGCTACACCGGTGGGCGCGGCCTCTGCAATCGCTGGGCGTCACTCGGACGCTGGACGCGGTGCGGGCTCACGCTGTCAAGGTTGCGGCCGGCGGGTCACCGACTCCGAGGACCACCCGCAGATGCGGCTCAGTACTCGGTGTTGCCCGATTGCATGATGTTGTTCGCGTTCACGCCGATGAACAACGCGTCACCGATGTTGCTGTAACGGGTATTGGTCATGCGCACCGTGCTGCTCCCTTGAGCACGACCGTGCCCGATTCTTTGATCGTGAGCGCGTCTTCGCCGATGTCTTCCAAGACGATGTTTTCGAGCGTCACGTCGCCGTAGGTGTGGATGCCGTCCGCAGCCGGTGAGCCGAGCACGACGTTGATCAAGCGCGCGCCGTCTTCCAGGCGGAACACGGGGTCCTGATCGGGGTTGCTACACGCATGGCACCAGCAGTCCGATAGTGCACTGCATGCATCGACGAGCGCGTGCAACGTCTCACCACCGTACCCAGCGTCGGACACGTCACCGCGGTGACGTTCATCGCGGTCGTCGACGACGTCGCTCGCTTTGAATCCGCGGACAAGCTGCAAAGCTACTTGGGCCTGGTGCCGCGCGAGTACAGCTCAGGAGAGAAGCAGCAGCGAGGGCACATCACCAAGGCGGGCCACCGCAGACTGCGCTCGCTGCTGGTCGAGTGCGCGTGGGGCATCCTGCGCAGACGAAACCCCAAGAGCGAAGCGCTCGAGCAATGGGCCACGCGCATCGCGATGCGAAGAGGCAAACGTATCGCCGTGGTCGCTCTCGCACGCAGGCTCGCCGCGATCCTGTTCGCGATGACAAAGCACGCTCGCTGCTTCGAGCCCCACAGGATCAAACATCCGGCGATTGCTGCCGCCGCCTAATTGCTTTCATCACGCTGTCAGTCCAAGGACACAGAAGTCCAACGCCGACAGCAGACCCACGTTGCAACCGTCACGCTGTGGAACACGTCCGGAGGCCGAGTGCGGTATGCTTCCTGGTCGCAGTCGAGAACCGTCGGGTAGATTGCACCGGCCTCCGTTCGAACCCCACCATGCGCCGCGGCCCAAGCTGCCGCCTCGTCGAGCGCAAACAGAAGGCTGAAAGCCACCTCGTGACGATGCTGTGGACTGCCGCGTTGAACGCACCAGGGAACGCACCAGGCCCTGGCTCAGCGGAAACAAAGCGAAGCAGAAAGAGAAGATCGGGGTTGACTGCACGGGTCGCTTCACAGAAGGAAGCATAAACGCCTCCGGCCAGGTTGATGGTTTACTTAATCGGTTTTCTGCGAAGGAAGGCCGTGGCGCGGTAACAGGATGTTTGTGCTGCCTATGCGCCTTTTCGCGTGGCTCCAAGAGCAAGACCGTCTACTTCGCTTCACGAATGACTGCGCGCGTCTGGTCGTCCTGAGTCGACGGTCCGTCTGAGGTCGCGGCGACCGCGCGGTCTCGGGGTCGCTGTCGTTGGGCACGCTCGGGACCGGCGTCGGGATTGCGCGCAGATCGTCGTTGATCGTGGGGCCCCGCGCCGGACTCTCGGAGCGTACGGGGTCGAGCGAGCGCAAGCGTTCGGCCTGCGCGATCAACGCTGGCGTGCCCGTGGCGTATACCAGGTGCGCGCTTGATCGAGGTGATGGCGAAACGTCGGCCAGTCCGAGGCGAGCGCGGAAACGCGGGCGAACGCTTCGTGAATGCGGCCGCGGGTCAGGGGATTGCTGCTGCTGCCGTGCAGTACCAGAAGCTCGTCCAGTCGCGCTTTGGCCCCAGCGACGTCACCCATACCGGCACAGGCCAGGGCGAGCTCGAGCTCCGGGATCAGAAACAAGGCGACGAACGGCCGATCTTCGGCAGTGAGCTGCGAGCACACGCGCTCGGCGCAAGCGCGCGCCGATGCATGATCGCCGGCCAGGTTGAAGTGACGGGCGGAGTTGCCCCAAACGGTGGCCCAGCCGATGAACGACCTCGGTTCGGTCGTCTCGATCAATCGCAGCGTCTCTTCGTGACTGGGATCGTGTTCGTCGACAACGCCCGCACCTAGGCCGCGAGTGTAATCGAGGGTGTACTCGGCCAGCCTGGCATAGCGCTGGAGCGACGGGTAGCGCGCACCCAGCGTAGCGAGTCGGTCCGCGACGCGGCGCATCTCGATGATGTCGCCCATCGCGGAGTACGGGAGGATCATGGCGGCCGGCTCCCATAGCTCCACTTGCCAGGCCGAGCCGAGCTGAATGGCGTGCAGGTCGACCAAGTCGCGGTGGCGGCGAGCGTGTTCGAGCTCACCGCGGTTGGCGTAGTGCAGCGCACGCAGCGCGCTGGCGATCATGCGATAGAGCTTGAGGTCGAGCGCATCGAGGGCATCGGCAGCCACGAGCGCACCGTCGGCGTCGCGCATCGCTTCGAACACTCCGCGCACGAACCACAAGCCGCCGATGTACAGCGGCCGCGCGAGCGCAGGCAGCGTCGGGTAGTAGCGCGGATCTTGAAACCGCTCGGTCAGCGTGACGAACATCCGCATTGTTTGTGCCGGGTTTTCACGACAGACCTCGCCCAGCACCTGGCAGAACTGCAGGACGCCCCTGGGCGTGAGGCGCTCGGGCAGGTGAGCAAAAGGCTCGAGCGTCGCCGCCGCGCGGCGCGCGCCCTCGATGTCGAGCGCGATGGTCGCCGTAGCCGTCTGCGTGGTGACCACACCAAAGAGCTGCACGAGCACGTCCACGAAGCGATACGTCTTCACGCGGCGCCTGGTGAACGCGAAGCGCAGCGCCGCAGCTCCCAGTGCGACCAGGATCGACGGGGTCCTGCCGAGCCACGGACGGAGCCTGCGTGCGAGCCGCAGCCCCGCGATCTTCTCGCCAGCCTCGAGCGCGCTCGCGCCATAGCGCTCGGCCCAGATGCGGTTCTCGTAGTAGCCCGCTTGCGCGAGGCACATCAACAGCGGCAAGCGGTCGATGAGCGGTCGCCCTTGCTTCGTGTACACGCTCAGCGCTGCTTCGAGCGCCGGCGCAGCCACTTGCAGGTCAGCCAGCGCGAAGCGCACCCCGACATTGTCGAATGCGACCGCGTCGGCAAGCTGGTCGGCGCCTCGGCTCTCTTCGCCGGCCTGCAACAAGTGCCACCCGGCCTCGATGCGCGCGAACATCGACTCCTCGCCGGCATGCGCGCGCGCGAGCTCCCACTCCGCGCAGCGCAAGTGCAGCTCACGCCGGCGAGCATCGCTGGTTCGCGACGCAATAGCCTCGCGCAATACGCCGTGCGCGAAGTGGTAGCCCTGAGCGGAGTCTTCGAGCACGCGCGTGCGGACCAGCTCGTCGAGCAACGTGAACGGCCGATCGCTCTCACGCTCTGCTTGCGCCATGCAGCGCTCGCGCGACAACCCGCCACGTTGCGCAGCGAGGGCTTGCGCGAGCGCGAACGCCGGAGGCGACAGGTCCTCCAGGCGCTGGGCCATCAGCTGCGCGAGACCCGCGGCGGTCGCCTGTGCCGGACGTTCCGCGGGAAGAGCCCAGATGCCATTCAGGTAGCGGATCTCGCCGGTCATCTGTAAACGACGCACGAGCTCGAGACCGTGCAGCGGCAGCCCACCCGTGTGCAAATGAAGCCACTGCGAGAAACGCGCCACGTTTGGCGCATCGCCGAACAGCGAGCGCACAAGCACGAGCAGGTCGGCAGCCGACAGCGGCGCGAGATCGAGCGGCTCGCAGCGCGCTCGAAGCAATTGCCACGAACGTGACTCCGGCAACGCCGCCTCGGCCGACGCGGTCGCCACCAGGGCGATCGGCGTGTGCTCGGTCGTGCGCAGCAAACCAGCGAGCATCGCGAGTGAGCTTTCGTCCGCCTCGTGCACGTCGTCGATGGCGATCAGCAGGCGTTCCTCTTCGCCGGCGGCCGTCACGAGGCCGAGCAGCACTTCCTGCATGCGTGCACGCCAGTCGCCCGACATCGCTGCTTGCGGCGCCATGGCTGCCACGCCCAGCCGCTCGGCCAGCTCGTGGTCGAGCTGTGCGAGCGTGCCAGCGTGAGCCGCGGCTTCGCGCCGCGCCGCGCGGGACATGTCGAGCAGCTGCTGCGCGATGGCCACGGCCACGCCGTGGCTCTGCCGGTGCATGCCCGCCTCCACGTGCAAGCTGCGCGTGCCACCGAGCTGCGCTTGAACGATCAGCTCGCGCAACAAGCGACTACGGCCCACGCCGCTCGTACCGGTGACCAGGGTGGCGCTGCCTCGACCCGCGGCAAGCCCGAAGAGCTTCGAGTGCAGCGTGCTCATCTCCGCCGTACGCCCGGTGAACTCGCTGTGCGCGAGATAGCTCTCGGCGAGGGCGCGCTGAGTGACAGCGTCCTCCTCGGGCAGGTCTGCGATCTTGGTCAAGTGCTCGACGACCTCGGCGACCGTGGCCGGCCGGCGCAGCGGGTCGAGATTGAGCAACCTCATCACCAGCGTGTCGATCGTCTTGGGCAGGCTCGGCACGACCAACGACGGCGGCACCGGTGGTTGTCTCCACAGCTCGGGAAGATCCTCGATGCGCTTGGCCGGGTACGCGTGCTTGCGCGTCAGCGTCCAGTACAGCAGCGCACCCAGCGAGAAGATGTCGGAGGCCTGATCGAGAGGCTGACGACGCAGAGCTTCGGGCGGCATGCAGGGCGGCGTGCCCACAATCGCGTCCGGTACGCCGAAGGCCATCAGCGCGCCGAAGTCGATCAGCTTGCAGGTGCCATCGGGCAACACGCGTACGTTTCGCGGCGTGATGTCGCGATGCAGGAGCCGCCGCGTATGCAGGAGCGCCAGACACGTGGCCACATCGCGCAGGTGCCGGCACGCGTCCTTGAATGGCAGAGGCGCGAGCTCGAACAGATCGCGCCCCTGCGCGAGCTCCATGGTGTAGTATGGGCCAGCATCGTCCACACCGTACTCAAGCACGTGGATGATGCGCGGATGCTGAAGACCCGCGAGCGTGCGGTACTCGCGCTCGAACAACGCGCGCATGCGCCGCGAGCTCTCACCGTGCATGCGCTTGAGCGCCAGTGTCTGGCCACCCCGCTCGTCGATCACTTGATAAACCGACCCCATGCCGCCTTCGGCGAGCACGCGCTCGATGCGATAGCGACCACCGACGTGCGCCGCGTCGGGGGCTGGCCTTGGAGCAGGCGATGGATAGGGATGCGCCACGAACGTTGGTCATTACGAGTCTACCGATCCCCGCCGCGGAGGGGCATGTGCGTGTTAGCGACAGCGTATCCGCTGGCGGGCACTTTCTTCGCCGCGCATTCGGGCGTTCCAGCGGTCGTAGGCGTCTTCGCCCAGAGTGCGAACTGTTGCCAGTGTGCCTACACGGCTTTCACCAGAATCGGCGGCGGCGGCGACGGTGCCGCGACCGGCAGTGGCGCCGCGGGCAGCCGTGGCCCGTTATTGGCAGACCGAACACGTAGTCGACATTCCTGCGTATGCGCCGCGGGCTCCTGCTGTTCCAAGGACAAATGAAGCTGCAGCTCGTAGGCTGCATGAAAGCCTTCTCGCCGCGGGAGATCGTCCGCCACTTTCTTGGTTCGGCCCACTGCCTCCGGCGCCGCCAGCGCCGGGCGCACGCGTCGCCTTCCACGGCGGCGCGCGCGCGAATCCGCTCGCTGTCCCCGGTCTCGCGACGGGGTGTTCGGGGGAGTCGGCGGATGCCCGCCCCCTCGGCAACGGGGGCGGCGGAAGCAGAGTAAGTCTTCGAACGGGGGGACTACGCTAATTCAAGGAGGCGCGTCCATTCATCGAAACCCTTCTCTCTTCGATGTTGGGCGCGGGCTGTTCGTCGGTTTGGACGCCTGGGCGTGGTCAAAGAGCGCGATATCGCCGTTCTGTCCGCCGCCAAGGATGCCCGCAACTACTTTGCAACGGGGGCGGGCACGTCGCTTTCAGGCGCACGCGGCCGAACGCATCTAAGGACATTGCGGAGTTCCAGGGACAAGCGGTCGCCCTCGCTCGCGTTGACAATCTGGTCTCCGGATGGACCTACCTGATTGAAGACAAAGAACACTATTACCTTCCTAAGATTTCCGAGACTTATGTCGAGCAGATCGTGGCCTGGATTCTCGAGCCTATTGAGGCATCGACACAATCGGCTAGCTATCGATAGCGCGCGTCATGAGAGACTTCGTCGCTACTCCGATACGCGACCATGGAGGTCCAGCAGCGGAGAAGGGACGCCCTCGATTTGCGGCCGGCGATCGCACGGTCAGCCGACGAGTTCGATCGGTACGCCAACCTGTTCGGCAACCGGCGTCCAGATATCCGTTTCCACACTCGGCGTCTCAATCGAGACGATAAGCGCGTAGGGTGCGCCCTTCTCGCTTCGATCCCCGCTTCGGCTGGTCTTTCCACCAGCCGCTCACCGGATAGATACCAACGACACCGCGTTCGGCGAGGTCGGCCGAGAAGCGCGAGCGCATTTCGCGAGCGCAAGGGTGTGAAAGTTTCAGGTCAATTATAACCTTGCATGGTTTGATGGCGAATGGGAGATTGATATATCGCTTTGCAAATTTGTTCTTTTTGTCATCCTAAAACCGTCATCTCGCCCCAGCTTTGACCCGCAGCGCGCCTCGGTGGAAAGCGGAATGCTCATGGGGTAGGCATTTGCCATTGTCTCCTGCACAAGATGCGCAGTCTTTTCCAATTCATGCCTGCGGACATTCCAGCACGAGTTCATCATGCACTTGCAGAAGCATCTTGGCTTTCAAGCCTGCGGCCTTGATCGCAGGCGGAATCTTGAGCATGGCGATCTTCATAATGTCTGCGGCTGTGCCTTGAATGGGCGCGTTGATGGCTTCGCGTTCTTCACGGTTCTTCATTTGCGGATTGATCTTGCCTTGCAAAGCGGGGAAATATCTTCGGCGTCCAAGAAGCGTTTCAACGTATCCTTGCTGCGCGCAAGCTGGCGGATTTCATCCAGATATTTTTTCACGCCGGGGAATTTTTGCAAAGTAGGTCTTGACGAAATTTTCAGCTTCGGCGAGAGTCAATTCGGTGGAGCGTGCCAGACCAAATGCAGACATGCCATAGATCAGACCGAAGTTGATGGCTTTCGCATGGCGGCGCATTTCCTTGGTCACCGCTTCAATGTCCACGCCGTAAATTGCTGCGGCGGTAGTGGCATGGATATCCTCCCCGGCTTTGAACGCCGCCAGCATGGCTTCGTCTCCAGCCATGTGTGCCACGATGCGCAGTTCGATCTGCGAGTAATCCACCGAGAGCAGGACACTGCCTTTCTCGGCGATGAATCCATTGCGCACGCGGCGTCCTTCCTCCGTGCGGATGGGGATGTTTTGCAAATTGGGATTGGACGATGAAATACGTCCCGTCACTGCGCCAGTCTGGCTGTAGGATGTATGCACGCGCCCAGTTTGTGAATCCACTGCGGCGGGCAGGGCATCCACATAGGTTGATTTTATTTTTGAAAGTTCGCGGTTTTCCAGGATCATATCCACAACGGGATGTTTGCCGCGCAACAATTCAAGCACATCTGCAGATGTGGAGTAATGTCCGCTGGCGGTTTTCTTGCCTTTGTCTGGTGGTTCAAGCCGCAAATGAGTAAAGAGCACATCCGAAAGTTGTTGGGTTGAGTTGAGGTTGAACGGTTTGCCAACAGATTCAAAAACCTGTTTTTCAATTTCAGCCATGCGCAGGGTAAGTTCTTCAGACATTTTCTTGAAGAATGGCAGGTCAAGCAAAATGCCGGTCATTTCCATTTCAGCGAGGACAGACATAAGCGGCATTTCGATTTCTGCCAGTAATTTTGTTCCGTTTACGCGTTCAAGGTCTTTTTGCAAAATCGGCATGAGACGCAAAGTTGTTTCAGCATCTGCCGCGGCATACGGCGCAACCGATTCAATGGCAATATCCGCCATGCTCAGTTGATTTTTGCCTTTGCCGATCAGTTCTTCAATGTGGGTCATCTCTTCGCCAAGGCGGGCATGGACAAGGTTCTTCAATCCCAAATTGCGCGAGGCTGGGTCAATGATGAATTCAGCCAGCATGGTATCGAAAGTTAAGGGCGTGGTGACCAGTCCGTAGCGCGCAAGGATGATGTAATCATATTTGGCATTATGCGCCACCTTCCCGATCTTCGCATTCGTCATGGATGGTGTGAGAGCGGCGATCACTTTTTCAATCGGCAGGTTATTTCCCGATGTATGTCCCACGGGGATG
This sequence comes from Vicinamibacterales bacterium, assembly GCA_963746535.1. Lineage (GTDB taxonomy): Bacteria > Acidobacteriota > Vicinamibacteria > Vicinamibacterales > JAMQPK01 > JAMQPK01. Next base: position 29,034 of record CAVVBP010000003.1, read on the forward strand.
TAATAGCCTGTCCTGCTTTGATCGCCAGCGAGATGCCAACGATCTCGGCTTGCATTTCTTCTGTGGAGGTTGTTTCTGTATCGAACGAAATGATGCTTGCTTTCGCAAGTTCTTTTGCGAGATCATTCAGTTTATCCTGCGTATCCACAATGATGACTTCGATATTCGATGTCTGTGTTGGCGCATAAACAACCTGCGGCTCATTCACGAACATCGAGAATTGTCCGCTTTTGGTTTTTGCGGATTTGGCTGGCTTTATCGCAGAAGGCGCAGGCGTCTGCGGGGAAGCAATCATTCCGCTGCTAATAGCAGGGACTTTGGTCAGCAGCGTGCGGAATTCCATCTCTTTGAAGAATTCTTCGAGAGCAGTGCGCATCAAATGCCTGAACTTTTGCATGTTCAAGATCAAGTTTTATTTTCAAGTCCGTGCGGATGAGCGCCAGGTTGTAGCTCATGTACGCGGATTCTTTGCTCGCTTCGAGTTTGCCTTTCCAGCGGTTCTCCACCTGATCGAGATTGGCATAAATGGCATCCAGCGTGCCGAATTTTTCAAGCAATGAAATCGCAGTCTTTTCACCCACGCCTTTTACGCCGGGGATATTGTCAGATGTATCACCGACGATGGCTTTGTAATCCACCACCTGGTCGGCGCGCACGCCCAGTTTTTTGATCACATCTTCATCTGTGATGTAGGTCTGGTCGTCACCTGCCAGATAGACCGCTGTGCGTTCGTTGACCAATTGCAACAGGTCACGGTCACCGGTGATGATCTTTACACCCAGTCCCTGTTCTGCGGCGATCTTTGCCACAGAGCCGAGCACATCGTCTGCTTCGAAGCCTTCCATTTCAAGGCGCGGGATGTTGAAGGCATCCACCATTTGGCGAATGCGATCAATCTGCGGACGCAGGTCATCGGGCATTTTTTCGCGTGTGCCTTTGTATTCAGGAAAGATTTCATCGCGAAAGGTTTTGCCCACATCGAAAGCCACTGCAAGATATTCAGGTTTTTCCTGTTCCAAAATGCGGACCAGTTCGCGCGCGAAGCCGTAAATACCCGCAGTGGGTTCACCTTTGGATGTTTGCCAGCGCTGACTGCTTGCGCCTGCGGTCAGGGCAAAATACATGCGATAAGCAAGAGCGTGTCCATCAATTAAGTAAAGTGTAGGAGGCATAGGGTTTGATTGGGGTAAAGAGTGAATGTCGGTAAATTAAAAAATAAAGCGCAGAGTTGATTATACTCTGCGCTTTTTTTTTTTAGTCATGTACTCGCGGCTCTGGCGAGGAGCTTCCTGTCCCTGTCGCTGGCGGGTTTGGCGAATGTAATCGCGTACCAGTTGCTGCGGGTGAGGTTGTGTGCCGCCCATGATCAGATAACCTGGCGCCCAAAAATCACCGGATGGATTTTCTTTCTTCATACGCGGGAATTCGCTAAAAATTTTCTCTGAAGTTTGCTGGCGCATGATGCGCATGAGATATCCAGGCGATGTGTTCGGTTGTACATTCGCCACCCATTGCAAATATTCAGGACGCACTGAAAGATATTCCAAACGCCAGCCAAAGGCAATGCAAATAGTTGGGAAGCCATTCACCGATCTTGTCTGCCAGATCGCCTGTGATGTAATGAGCTGAAAAACGCGGCACGAGCAGGCAGGCATAGGTCAGATGATATAACCCCGCTGTGGTCGGTTCCACCACGAGTTTGCGCGCGGCTTCTGTGGTGGGGCTTTCGCGGGTCACATCTAGTTTCACCGGGTGCAGGTTTTGCAACCGGGGTTTCAGGTCTCGGTTTGGGACGTGACGGCGCAGTAACTTCAACTTGATCGAATAAGCTTTGAGTGAGATTGAGCGCTTATCATCTCGAACTTTGAGCTTGATTCGTGGTCACGGGTGTTTTGTTCAATTGGACAGCAGGAGACGCTTCGCGTTTGAAAACAGAAGCATTTGAAAGCGGCGCAGAGACACGTGTCTCATTCGGGTCGAAAATTTCTTTTTTGCGCGGCAGTCTAAAGTCACGTGTTGTGGCGGGTTCTGGATTTGGCGTCGGTATATTGGTGAGGATATTTGAAATGGGTGGAATATCCTGAGAGTCGTCTTGATCCATCAGATTACGGCAGGAGATTGCGGGATACGGATTGCTTGGTTTTTGCGGTTCAGAGCGTTCATCGTCAAGATCGGTGACCAGTTGACTGGCTTGACTGCGGATTGTGCTAAACGGAGTTTCTGCATCAAAAACAAGGGCAAGCACGGTGTCTGTTGCAAGGCGGGTGGCATACAACATGTGCTCGGCTTTTGTGCTTTCGAGGCGGATGAAACGCAGGAGGTCTGAGCCTTTTTGTCCATCCCAGTTGCGGGTGACAGTTTGCGCCACTTCTTTTGCCGCGTTCTGTGAGAGACTGCCAGCATAAGCCCACAGGCCGTTTTTTCGCGTGATTAACGCGGCTTGCGCCGAGGATTCCAAAGTGAGGCGTGTGAGATGTTGTGCGGCTTTGGTCTGGTCACTTAACCAGGGCAGAGGTACTGTTTCACCATTATTTTGTGATAGACAGAAGCGGTTTGAGGTTGACTGATGGCGGTCATAAAATTTGACATCTTAAATGGTTTGCGGACGAGGATCCATGGACGCAATTTATCGAAGGAAGGCGGGGTGACATCATCATCACACAGGATGATGAGGTTGATGCTGGGGTGAATGGTGCGGAGGGCGGAACCAATTTCCTGTACCCATTCTTCGTTGAGCGAATAATCAAGCATGGCGAGCGGAGCGCCAATTTCATCTGCACGGACGATGGCAGATGCTTTATTGGTAACAACATGGATACGATAAATCTCCGTCTCTTCCAATGTATGACGGATGGTATCTCCAAGTTGTGAAGAAGTGGTAACTACAAGGATATCCGCAGGCATTTGCAGTAGAGTTTATCACTTATAACAAGCCTAATCAAGTCATAATTTTATGCAGGTGTCACTTTTCAGTTATGGAAATTACCGGCAAATTTGTCTAGATCAACTTGTAATTTGTGCTGATTTGTGCTATTAACAATAGAGTATAAATTCATAATATAAGGTTGATGTATGCATCGCGAGCGAGTATCTGAAAATGTTTTTTGGTTCCAAAGTGAAGTATATGCGCAGGTGACGGCCGGCGTTATCGTTGGTCCGCAGTGGGCGGTGGTGATCGACACACTGGCTCTGCCAGAAGAAACACTGGGTATGCGTGAGTTCATTGAGCATGAGTTGGGTGTGCAGGTGCGTTATGTGATCAATACCCATTATCACGCCGACCATACCTGGGGAAATTGTTTTTTCCCCGGTGCAACAGTGATCGGCCATGCCAAATGCCGTGAATTATTGATCGAGTATGGCATCCCTTCGCTGGAGTCGGCTCGCAAACAGAATCCAAATCTGAGACAGGTGAAGATCGTTCCTCCTCATCTGACATTTGATTCTGGTGAATTGACCATGCGTGTGGGCAAGAAGAATTTGGTCTTCTCGCAATCCTTCGGTCACAGCGATGATGGTATTTCTGTTTTGGTGGAAGAAGACCGCGTGCTCTTTGCGGGCGATGCGTTTATGTCACTGCCTTATGTTGTGGATGGCGATATAGATGATATGCTCGCTTCGATCAAGCGCATTGGGCGCCTGGGCTTGGAGAATATCATTCAAGGCCATGGTGATATCATCCTGCGCGGTGAGATCGATGCGGCTGTGAAAGAGAATTTGAATTACCTGAACAATATCAAGAAGGCTGTAAAATCCGCGGGCAAGCGCAAGGATGTGGATGAATATCTGGATGCGATCACGATCGAAAGCTGCGGAAAAAGCCGTGTCCACCTCGGCGGTCTGGCAGAGACATTGCATCGGCGCAATTTGCGGGCGTTGTATCGCCAGATGCATGGCGAAATAATTCGTAATTGAACAATAAAAAAGATGTTGCAGGCTTGGAAAATGAGTCTGCAACATTTTTGGTATAGTGGGGAAGTTTTTTATTATGTGGAGAGTGAAATTATCGCGCTTATTTGAAGGTAATATCTTATGAAAGGTATTCTCGAAACCAACATCAGGATTTGCCTCCCGTTTCAACAGGGCGGCTTGGATTCGTTGTGCGGGTTGTATAGCATTATCAATGCTGAGAGATTTATCAACCATTCATCAGATGAAGAGACACAGCAATTATTTGATGACCTGATCCATTATCTTTCGCGTCGCGAACTTTTGAGCAAGTTTTTGATCGGAGGGATTATCCATACGGAAATGCTCGTGATCTTGAATAAAGTGGTCGGCAAGCAACGCATTTCAAACGTGCAAATCCCCTGGCGCGGTGTACAAAACCCCGACCTGACAAAGTTTTGGAAATCGATGCAAGGATTTTTGGATGGCACTCACGGTCGCGCCATCATTCTTGGCCTGCAAGGATATCACGACCATTGGACTGTGATCGAGAGTATTACCAACCGTTCCATTCTGTTATATGACTCGGCGCTCATCAAACGCCTGCCGCGTTCATCCTGTACAACCGTTTATGCCACGTGGAAACGCAAACATTTACTTCTCCCTGCGCAGACGTATTTTCTCTCGAATGAAGTGATCGATATCAGTCAGTACGATTATTAGATTTTAAAGGTATGATGAAAGACAAAGATGACGATATGGCGAAGCTTTTCGCCAGCCTCGCGACAGAAAACTACTGTTATTTGACCACAATCGGACGCGTGAGCGGAAATCCGCATGAGATCGAGATCTGGTTTGGGATGCAGGACATACTCTCTCTATCTGTTATCAGGCGGAGGAGATAACTCGGATTGGGTCAAGAACCTGCGCGCGAATCCAAATGTGACTGTGCGAATCGCGAAACATACTTTCACAGGGACAGCGTCGTATTGTGAGGAATATACAGGAAGAATCATCTGCTCGCCCAATGCTGGCGTGCCAAGTATCAGGGATGGAAAGAGGGTCGTCGGTTGAGTGATTGGGCGCGCACCGCTCTGGTCGTGGCGATCGATTTGAGTTTTTCCGGAGAAAGCAGAGTGAAAGCATAAAGCAATAAAAAGCAACCGAAGGCTAAGGACTTTTGGTTGCTTTTTATTTTCATTCCGATTAAAATCCACCCATGGCAGAAAACCCACTCCGTTACCCAACTGTCCTCTTTGATTGGGGCGATACCGTCATGGACGACGATCCCGCCTCGACCGTGCCAATGGTGGAATGGCCAACGATCAAAGCTGTCGAAGGCATTGCGGATGTGCTGGCTGATCTTCATTCCAGCGGACGGCGCATCATCCTGGCCACCAGCGCCTCGATTTCAGACGAGAGTCAGATCCGCGGGGCGTTGGCGCGTGCCGAACTTGATTCGATATTTCTCCCGCATCTATTGTTTTAAGAACACGCACCTGCCGAAAGGGGAGGCGTTTTATCGTCATATTCTGAATGACCTTGACATTCCCGCGTCTGATGTGTTGATGGTCGGTGACAGTTTTGAGAAGGATGTTCAAATCCCCAACGCGGTTGGCATTTTTGCCGTGTGGTTCAATCAAAGATCAGATGAGATTCGTAATGATGAATTGCATACCACCGTCCATTCCATGTAGGATTTGCGGACATTTTTTCGCACATTTGGAAAATATAAACCAACCAACCTCAATCACCATTCACCAACCAAAGGAGAAAATCTTATGGGTGTCATGATGCAAACTTTCCACTGGGACTGTCCGCGTGAGGACAAAAAGGAATTTCAGTGGTGGAACTATATCAATGAAAAAATTCCTTCGCTGGCAAAGGTGGGATTCACTTCGTTGTGGCTTCCTCCGATCCACAAGGCGGCGAATCTTTTTGGACCTTCGATGGGCTACGACCCGTACGATTATTATGACCTCGGCGAGTTCGACCAGAAGGGAAGCATCCCAACCTGGTTTGGCACGCGCAAGGAGTTGGAGTCTGTCATTGAAAGCGCACACAGGCACGGGTTAAGTCTGATCGCGGATATTGTCATCAACCACAACTTC
>CAVVBP010000004.1:0-322946 GCA_963746535.1 Vicinamibacterales bacterium
CATGTCCGGCGCTCGTTTGGATCGGACATCAGGTGGATCACCGGTCCGATCGCGGCGCACCGACAGCGAGGAACCAGGAATCGCGATGGCGACAGGGGAGGTGCTGCAGTTCCTCGATGCAGACGACATTCTTTACCCAACAAATTGACGGAACAGGTACCGCTGCTCGTCGGGACACGGGTGGACTCCGTATGGTGTGACGTGGATGTCGTCTCCTTTGATGGAGAAGACTGCGCACGGCTACCTCCGGCGGTGGAGGCCTCTCTGGAATGATGATGCGGTCGTTGTTGCGCTCGGCCCGAATCCAGGAGTGCCGTCGCCGATACATACGGCGAGCATCATCAAACGGATCGGCGAGCTTTCGGACGGAGCTCAGTTGCGCGCAGGACAGAGATCTGCATCTTCGGCTGGCTTGCGCAGGAGCCCGGCCTGCTCTATCTTCCTAAGGTGCTTGTAACGACGCGGCGGCGTTCAGACAGCGTGTCGGCAGATTCCAGCAAAGTGCTCGCAGAATACGAAAGAGTAATTGTTCCCGCATACCGCGGCCTTGAGGCGTGCGGTCAACTCACGAACGCAAGAGCGGCTGCGTTCGCGGGTTTCATGGCGATGGCAGCGCGTGCCTGTATACGCCTCGCTGATCATCGTCGCGCTTCAGCATATCTGGACGCTGCTCGAAAGATGCATAGCAGCTGCGGGATTGGAGTGGCCTATGGCGCGCGGCTCGCGCCGGTGCGAATGGTGCTGGGGCCTTGGCAGGCCGAGCGCTTGGCCCGCTGTATAGAGGTTCTTCGCAGAATGCTGGTGCTGGGCCGGAGTGCGACGATCGGCGGACGGATTTGAAGGGGTCGCAATGGCCGAGACGACGAACAGCGCAGTTGCAAACGCCCAAAGGTTGGCCGCGCCGACGCGGTTCTTGCCTCGGCATTCCTTAGTTAGGCGTGCGGTATCCCGATTCCGGTGGTCGGTACTTCGAAGCAAACCCATGTTAGCGGCGACGTTCCCGTTGCGGGTGACCGTGAACCATGCATTGATTGCGACCGGCCTGGACGGCACCTACGTCCGATGGTGGCACAAGTGGAGAACCCGGTCCTTCTCGACGTCAAAGTCGTTGCAGGAGAACGTCGGCTTCTCACATCGTGAGGACGTGGCCGAAGCGCTGAAGCGAGTGCATGTGCGGCTTCGGGAGACCGTTGAGCGTTCCGTCCGGATGGCCAACGAATCCTCGACATCGGGAGCGGTACGGGGCTAGTCGCGCGCAAGTTGGTGGATCGCTGGGCTGTAGTCGGGCTTGACATTTCTCCTTCTCTGACCGCGGTCGCACGTCAAACGTGCCCCAAGGCCGAATTCGTCGTTGGAGACATCCTCGAATCGGACATCAGGGGCGACTTCCCGCTTGCCTACTGCATAAGCATGCTGATGTACATCCCCCCGGGGGACGCTGAGCACATACCTTCAACGTGTGCATGGGACGTTGGCCGATGGGGGCATTTTCTTCTTGCAATATTCTCATGCGATTGCTTGGAGCGATTGTACTGCATCCCAACCTGCACTACACAAAGGTACTCGCCTCGAGCCGTTCGGAAATGCGCCGAAGAGTTCTTCGAGATCCTCGAGCACCGCCACAGTTTTTATGATGACCATCCTGTCGAGACATACGACGGGAATCCATTCCAAAAAGATTCGTTCGTCAATGGATATCTCCTGATCGCACGAAAGCGGAGTAGCAGGTGAAGCTGGAAAGAGCCGATGAGGTGCTGCGCGACGTCTGGCGCTCAACGGCTCACGCCGACTGGCCGTTGCCATTCACAGAAGCCTATGGCCGCTACATGAAGCGGGTATATGGCGGCGACGTCCTTGTAGCTGTGTCCGACGATGGAAGGCGGCTCGCGCCGATCAGGATTTTCAGCAACCGCGTCATGCGGCTCGGACAGGTGCTGTTTCCGCCGGTCGAACGCGGTTGTCGGCTTGGGCCTGAAGACGAGTACGCGTTCCTTCAGGAGTTTGTCGTTACGCTTCGCCATCGTCGAGACTGTCACAGGTTGATTCAACCGCCCAACTATTGCCTCTTCCAGGCAGCTCCGGAGGGAAGTCGTTCGTGCGAATTCGGCAGCTTCGTCCTGCAGGCTGGAGGGACGGTCCGAAGACAACCTGCTCCGTGGGATGCATCGCCATTATCGACATGAGATTCGTAAAGCCGTTCTCGGTGGCGCCGAGGTTCGTTTCGGCGAAGATGAACTCCCGGTCTTCCATCGGATCCATGCAGAGACGATGACACGGAGTGGTCTGCCATTCGAACCATTCGAGTCCGTCAAAGCATGTTACGACGAGCTCGCGCAGGCGCGCATGGCGGTTTGCGGAGTTGTGGACGATCCACGTGGAACCGCGCTGGGCGGATTGTTCGTTGCGTATACGCGCTACGCCGCCTTCTATCTGCAGGGTGGCTCAAATGAAAACATCTCGCTTCCGGGCGCCATCAGGCTGCTTCATTGGGAGGCAATTCGTCGGCTGATGGGCGAAGGAGTCCGGCAGTATGACTTCGTAGGAGCAAGGCTGAGCGATGTGACTGGAACAAAGCTCGAGTCAATTCAACGCTTCAAGGGGCGGTTCGGGTCCGAGCTGGTCCGTGGTCGGCTCTGGAAGATGGACCTGCGCCGAGGACGAACGACGTTTTACGAGTCGTTGAACGCCATCCGATGCGCCTGGAAGATGGATTTCAATCAACATCTTGACATTATCGATCAGGAAAACGTGAACAATGAAAGCCGTCACGTGAAATCGCGAGTGGTCGTGCGCTTCGTGCGGTGTCGTTCCGGCTTGAAGAGTCCATTCTTCGGCCGCGGCGCCAACTGCGACCACTCGAGGAGCATGCAAGCGGCCTTGGTCGAGTGGCTCCTTCGGGCTCAGGCGGCCACGCCGGACGGTGGTGTGGCCGAGAGCTACAGCGTGCTCGAACGGAGATGGGCCGCGTCCTATCCCGAGACGACGGGCTACATCATCTGCTCGATGCTCAGAGCCGCCGATTTCGGATTGCTGGATCGTGAGCAGCTCTCCGAAGCCGCGGTTCGGATGGGGGAATGGCTGTGCGACGTTCAGATGGAGTCGGGCGCCTTCCAGAGCGGTCGTATCGATCGTCGCACCAAGAAGCCGGCGGTGTTCAATACAGGGCAGATCCTGAAAGGACTCACCGACCTGATGCGTGTTGGGCTGGATCATCAGGGCCGATTTGCCCAGGCAGCGCGGCGCGCTGCGGATTGGCTCATGGACAATCAAGACGCCGATGGATGCTGGCGCCGTGGGCAATCAATTCTCACCACCGAGCCGGTCCAAGCGTACAACGTGCGGACCGCGTGGAGTTTGAGCCGGTATGGCAGGTTCGTTGGATGCATGCGGTCAATGCGCGCGGGAATCCTCAACGGCGAGTGGCTTCTCTCAACGCAGCGTGCCGACGGATGGTATCCGCAGATGAACTTCGACATCGGTGTGCCGCCATGGACTCACACCATCGCATACACGATTAATGGCATGTTTGAACTTGGCGTCCTCGGCCAGCGCAGCGACTTTGTGGAATCGGCGTTGCGTGCCGCGCGCGCCGTTGCTTCACGGCGCGATCGTTCGACGGGCGCTGTGCCGGGCCAGTTCGCCGAGGGGTTCAAGTCTTTAGGGAGTTGGACGAGTATGACCGGCAACAGTCAGATGGCCATCATCTGGTTTCGCGCCGCGCAGGTAACTGGCGGACGGGAATGGAGGCTTCCGGCGGAGCAAGCGAACGGCTTCAATCGCAGACTGCAGGACTTTGATCACCCGAATCCTGGCCGACTAGGCGCGCTGCGAGGGTCATACCCCGGTCATGTAGGTTACGGGCGTTACTGGTATATGAATTGGACGCAAAAGTTTGCGCTCGACGCATTCCTGGCTGAAATGGGCGTGTCTATTTGCTGATCGCACGCAGAAGTAGAGGCGTTCTGTGGAGAAGCCGGGGCCGTCCGGTGTCAGAGAACCGGAGCAGCCCAGCGCGAGGGAGCTGGCGGGGTGTCAACCCGTCGAAGTCGTGTACCTCGTTGTCCGCGAAGGACTGTCTGGAGTGTTTGACGCGCAGGTGTTGCGACCGCTGTCGAAGCACGGCGCTGAGGTGAGAGCCCGGGTGGTCCTCTGCGAACCCATCGGTTCATTTGTCCGGACAGAGGGGCGACGGGCGCAGCAAGAGAGGGGGATCCGTGCCAGCTCTCTGGGCGTCGATCTCGCGACAATTCCGTCGGCGCCGGCTCGAGCGAAATGGCTGTGGGACGATTGGCATCTTCTCAGGCGTTGGCTCAGACGGAGATTTGGGCCCGCCGACGTATTCGTCCTTCACGCCAGGGGCGGTAGCGCAGCTCTCCTGGCATTGGGGATGCGTCGTTGGTTTCCACACGTGAGGGTCATATTCGACTGCCGCGGCGCGGAGCCGGCCGAGCAAGAGGAGCTGCTCGCGCTGGCAGGTGAGACCCGGTCACGGGCAGGTCGTCGGCGGTTGCGCGATGTGCAGTGGACTGAGCGCGTCTCAGCAACCCAATCAGATCACGTCCTGTGCGTGTCCAACGCGATGGCAGACTATCTGTCGGAGCAGTACGCTGTGCAGGCGGATCGTGTCACGGTCGTCCCGTGTTGTGTTGACACCGACATGTTCGGCAGCGCAGCCCACGAACGTGACGCGACGCGCCGAGAGCTAAACGTTGCCGACAGAATCGTCGTGGCGTACTGTGGCTCTTTGGAGTGGTATCAGTGTCCGGACGAGTCGCTCCACATATTCGGCGCTATCAAAGCCCTGCGACCCAACGCACATTTCCTCGCACTGACCCGCAGCGTGGACCGCATGCGCCAATTTTGTAAATCCGCCGGCTTCAGAGATGAACATTGCACAGTCCTGTCACTCGGGCCCGCGGCTGTGCCCCGTTACCTGGCCGCGGCGGACGTGGGACTGCTGCCTCGACAGGATAGCCTCGTGAACCGTGTGGCGTCGCCAGTCAAGTTCGCCGAGTACCTTGCCAGCGGAACGCCGGTAATTCTCAGCAATCGGATCGGCGATTACTCAGAGCTCGCGAGATCCAAGAATGTCGGCCTGGTTCTTCCGTCAAGTGTGAAGGGCGCTGGTGCGGCGGGGATAGCGTGCCTCCTGAATGGGTTTCTAGATCAGTACGCGGCCGACGGCGGTGCCTGGCGGCGGCGCTGTCAACGAGTCGCGCAGGAATCTCTGGATTGGAATGTCCACCTGCCGAGAGTTGCCGCTGTGTACGACCAGGTCAGCAAGCCCAGTTACGGCGGTCGGTCGCTTGATACGTATGTTCGATCAGTGAACGAAGCCCCGCGAACTGTAAACGGATGAGACTTGCGGGATACGCGTCGCCACTGCAGGCTCATCGGACCCCGACTGGTGTGGGGCAGCACATCCAGGGCATGTTCGGGGCGTTGCAGCAGCGTGACGACGTTCTCTTCAGTCTGGTAACCCCGCGAGGAAAGCAGGAGGAGGCGCAGAAGATCATTGCCTCGCATCCTCGGTCACGTGTCTTGCCGATGCCTTGGCCCGATCGGTGGCTTCGGGTTGCGACGACATGGACGTCCCTGATGAATCTGGATCGCTGGCTCGACGACGCAGACTGGGTCTACACGCCAGTGGAGCAGCCGGTAACCACGGGCCGACAACTGGCAGTGACCGTGCACGACCTGTATCCCTTCGAACCGGCGATTCTCGGGATTCCGGGCAAGGAGCACGCTGGACTCAGCTGGCGCCGTCGCATGAAGAGGCTCTTGGACCGAGCTGACCTCATCCTCGTTGTGTCCGAGTTTACGAAATCCCGAATGCTCGCATTGTTGGACGTCAAGAACCCGGCACGCATCGTGGTCTTAGGGAACGGTGGATCAGAGGGTTTCAGTCCGCGTCCGCAACCGGGAGACGAGGATGTTCTCCGCCGGTTTCGACTCGAAGAGTCGCGCTACGTGTTGTTCCCCGCCAGCCTGACGCAGAGAAAGGGCGGAGACCTTCTACTGGAAGTCGCCCGTGTTGGCCCACCGCGAGCAAGCAGGACTGCGCTTCGCTGTCATCGGACGACGGCACGAGACTGAGCTCCTTGAGGCGTTGAAGAGGCTCAAAGACCGAGTGCCCGAGCTGCCGGTGGAGCTGCTCGGTTATGTGACGAAGGAAGAGCTTGTAGCGTTGTACCGCCACGCGAAGGCGGCGCTCTTCCCGTCACGATATGAGGGGTTCGGCATTCCGGTCGTTGAGTCGCTGGCCAGCGGTTGCCCGATCCTCATCACGCCGCAGCCCGCGCTCCTGGAAGTGGCGGGCGGGCGAGCGGTCGTGGTCGAGCCCGACGCCACTTCGGTGCTTGCGCGTTTGACTGCCGACCTTCCGAGACCCACCAACGTCGATCAACGAGATCGGCGCACATGGACAGCATGCGCCGATCGCCTGATTCAGGCGATGCAATGAATTTGCGCTTCTTCATCGGCGAATGATGTCTCCGGTCAGCGGAAGGGCGACGGCGTCCTTGAAGGAGCTGGAACCATGGGATCCCGCCGCACTGGCCACAGCCCAGGCTCCTGCCACGAGCCCGGCTCTTGGCGGCAAAAGGCTTACGGTCTGCCATGTCATATCCAGCCTAATGTATGGAGGCGGCCAGAGCGTCGCGCTGGATCTCGTCAGGCGGTTGGGCCGAGAGCCTGATCTGGACGCGCGCCTTGTGCTCATCGGTAACCAGGTCGCCGATGGTTTGACGCAGCTCGATGTTCCAACGACACACGTTACGGCGTATGACGGCCGTTACAACAGGCCGCGCTCGCTCGCGCGTGCAGCTTTCGCGTTGCGGCGCGCTCTTCGGTCCGATCGCACCGATATCGTGCACTCTCACGGATGGGACTGTAACGCGATAGTTGGGCTTGCGTGCGCGGGGCTTCCGATCCGGCACGTCGTACACCAGCACGTACTTGCAGACTGGGTGTCCTCCCGACGCGTAGTTCACGTCATTCGGCGGGGTGTGACGCGCGTGGCGCTCGGCAATCGTCGGACGACCTGGGTGGCTGTCTCCAAGGCCGTGAAAGAGTCAATGGCGGGCCTCGTCTGGCTGCCGCAGGAGGCGGTACGAGTGCTCTGGAACGGTGTCGACTTAGAGCGGTTTCGACCAGCGGCGACCACGTCCGGCGATGGGGTCCCGGTCATAGGTGTCGCTGCGCGTCTCGTACCTCTGAAGGGATTGGAGTACCTGATCGAGGCTCTGGCCATCCTTCATCGCCGCGGGATCGAGTGCAAGCTGCGGATCGCTGGAGGCGGTCCCGTTCGCGAGACGCTCGCGGCGCTCGCCCAGTCGATGGGCTTGTCTGATCGTGTCGCTCTACTGGGCGAACTGCGGAACATTGAAGACTTCTACAGGTCGATAGACGTACTTGCATTGCCTTCACTGTCTGAGGGGCTTCCTCTCTCCGTCCTCGAGGCTATGGCGACAGGGTTGCCAGTGGTCTCTACCCGAGTGTCTGGGATTCCCGAGGCAGTTCTGAATGGCGTGTCCGGCACACTCGTTCCCCCCCGCGATGCGCCTGCGCTCGCGGACGCACTAGAGCCGCTCTTGCGGTCTAAGGCAATGAGGGAGCGTATGGGACATGCCGGGCGGCGCCGGGCCGAGGCGGAGTTTTCGCTGGAACGTGCTGCAGAGCGAATCGCGATCCTCTACCGTGAGGTGGCGCCTTCGGCGAGTCCTTTGAAGTCCAACACTCGGTGAAGACAACTGCGATGGCCACTCTGTAGGCAGCGAGCACGTGACGAACGAAGCCGAAACTGACGTTTCACTACCGAATGCCGCGCTACGCCTCGGTCGACAAGCGTTCGATGGCTCCCGGCTGGTAGGAGGACCGCCGGGCGATTCGTGAGCAGGGCCTTTTCGACTCCTGGACGATCGGTCCTGTGCAGCTTGTCGGATCCTCCTTTTCCGCATGGCTGCGCGCCTCGACGAAGCTATTGACGCACAAATCTTCTATAACGGCGTCTTTGAACCGGCCGTCACGTCACTCATTCGAGAGGTACTGCTGCCAGGACAAACCTTCGTCGATGTAGGCCTCGGTGGAGCAAATACCGGGTACTACAGTTTGCTGGCATGGTCGAACATCAAACCGGGCGGGCGCGTGATTGCGTTCGAACCGGACTTGAACAGTATGCGTCGCTTTCAGGCGAATCTTTCATTCAATCCCGGTTGTTCGATAGTCGTTGTGCCGCTCGCCTTATCCGACCGCGAAGGGATATCACCTTTTTGGGGATCTTCACCGGGCCAGTCGAACCAGGGACGAGGCACGTTATGCGCCGGCCGGGGCCAAGGGAGGGACGTTCAGACCGTACGCCTGGATACCTATCTCGACCACTCAGATGTGGAGACGATTGACCTGCTCAAGATGGACATCGAGGGCGCTGAAGGATTGGCGCTTGAAGGAATGCGGCAATGTCTACGCGATTTCCGCATAAAGCGTCTGCTCTTGGAGATGCATCGGGAGCCTCTCGAACGCGCCGGACGATCACCTGCCACCGTCGTGCAGCTGCTTCAAAGCGCGGGATATGTCGGTTTTCGCGTGCGGGTGGTTCCAGCCATCGGCCATGGAAAGTATCGCGACCGTGGACTCCATCGTTTCGAGCGAATTAGTGAGTCCGATTTCTTGGCTCGGCTAGCCCACTACTACTTCACGTGCCCTGAGGTGGCCTTGCCTGAGAGCGAAGTGCGAAAGTCACGACAGGGCTGACGAAAAGACCTGACGCCCACTGAAGAAATGTTCGAGACGCTATTGATCGCTACCGCTCTGGTTCTGACGGTTGGCATGGTGACAGCCTACCGGCGGACGCAGGACGTTCTGCATCCGCTGCTATTCCTGGGGCCCTTGTTTCTCTACGGCACAGTCGTGGAGCCCTGGCTCGTGAGGAACCAACTGGATCGATTTTTTGTCTATCGGGAGGACGTCGAGGTCGTCCTGTACCTCTATCTGCTCAGTGTCGCTGCGCTCGTATTCGGAGTGCTCCACCGCACTCACACCAGGCGCGCCGGCGAGCAAGGGAGGGTTCCGAATCCGGCATCGCGACCGGGTGAACCTTCAGCGAATCGCCATTTGGCTCGCCACCGTTGGGCTCGCGGCCTACGCGTACGGCATTCTCAACGTTGGCGGTTTTGTGGCCGCGTTCTCGCGGGTAAAGGGCGGGGGGGAGACTAGCTCGCGGATATATCGGTGAGGCTATGAACCTTGGACTCGTCGCCGCCGCACTCGTGGCCCTGTCGCGATACCGCCGGGGCTGGACGCAGGGGACGCTCATCCTGTTGTTCCTGGGCCTTCTGCCGAATCTCGTCCAGGGCACGTTCGGCGGTCGAAGAGGCCCGCTGTTTCTTGCCCTGGCTGGATTGGTCGTGGCCTGGCTCATCACACGACCACAGCGCCCTCGACTGCTGGCGCTGTGCTGCGCTCTCGCTGGTGTGCTCCTCTCGGTCGCCTTTGTGTCGTCCCAGAGGCGCTTTCTGTACCTTGGTTCCGATGAGCAAGTGAACTGGGGCGCGTTTCAGACCACGCTGTCCCAGGAGGAGATCGACGAGGGCAGCAACTTTGTATACAGCGTCGGCTTCGTGTCGACGACTCGCCATTCAGCCCAGTTCACGTGGGGACACAAACTGGCCGTGAACCTGCTCGTCAGGCCAATTCCGAGGCAGCTGTGGCCGACGAAGTACGAAGACGTTGGTGCTACTTGGGTCACGAGCAAGTACCCAGGCCTTGGACACGCGACGACTGACGACTGGCTGAACGCCGTCGGCTGGCTTCCTTTGGCAGGATCGTCAGCCATCAGCATAACGGATCTCTTTGGCGAGTTTGGTTGGGGCGCAGTCCTGGTCATGTACTTGGTCGGCCGATGGTTCGCCTTCCTGCGTTCTCGTCGTCTATCCCGTGGCGGCGTGTGGGATCTGCTCTACTTTGAGGCGCTGATCCTGTCGATCTATCTCGCGACGCAAAGCTTCTCCGCCTTTTATCATCGGTATCTCATTCTGGCAGTTCCCACGATCGTTGCCTGGAAGGTGTTCACGCATCGGAGGCCTCGATCGCGGCGCGTTCCGTTGCGCGTCGAAACGGTCCGTGCCCTGCCTTCCCCGAACGGTCTCGTAAGTTCGCAGGCAGGGTCAGCACTTCTTGGATAGCAAGCTCAGCCGGGTTGCTGTCTCTCAAGCAAGTCCACGGGTGTTGGTCGCGCAAATTGGCGCGAGACGCAGATACGCAGTGCCTCGTGGCTTGGCAGATGCTGGCTATCTTCACGGCGTCGTCACAGACGCATGCGACGCGATCCGTCCGTGGAGCTACCTGCGCCTGATTCCATCCTCATTACGACCTGGAGCGTTGAACGCGCTACTCGATCGCCGGATCACTGGCGTGAGGGCCGATCTGGATTCAAGGCTGTCTGGGATTCGTTCTTAGGACGCGTGTTGCCGTCCGCCGAGCTCCTGCCGGCGACGTACAAGCGAGCGCCTGGGCTCGGCAAAACGAGGCTTTCTGCAGTGACGTCACCAGGCTGGATTGGAGAGGAGCCGACACAATATACGCCTTCAACGGTGCTGCGCTGGAAATATTCCAGCGTGCCCGACAACTCGGCATCCGTTGCATCTTGGACCAGACCGCGGCACCCTGGCGCTACAACACTCAGCTTCTCCGCCAGGAACAGACGCGGTGGCCGGGGTGGGAGGAATGTCCGTCCGACGTCGATTCCCGAGGTGACATGATGGCACGCGAGGAGGCTGAGTGGGAACTCGCGGACCGAATCATCTGCGGCTCACCTTTCGTTGTCGATGCTCTTCGACAGGTTGGAGGACCGGTAGATAAATGTCGGGTTGTACCTTACCCGCGGCCCGATGCACCAGTCCGTCCGACCTCAATTCCTCGCTTCCATGATGATCGGCTCCGAGTGTTGTTTGTCGGAACGCTCCAGCTTCGAAAAGGCATCCAGTACGTCTGTGACACGGCTGCCTAGTTAAACCCCGAGGATTTCGAATTTCGCGCTGTCGGATGTTCGAATCTCACGCCCACAAGCCGAGCTTTTCGTTCGATCGCGCATCGACTGGCATGGCAGAGTCAGGACTCATGATGTGTGGGCGCATTATCGCTGGGCCGATGTGTTTCTCCTGCCCACACTGTCGGAAGGCAGCGCCAATGTGTGCTGGGAAGCAGTTCACGCCGGCATCAACGTTGTTACGACAGCCGCTGCAGGTTTGGTCGATGCCGGCGCCACAATCGTACCGCTTGAACCCAGCGTAATCGCTGCCCAACTACGGGCATTCGCACACAGGCCGCGCCAGAGCGGCGACATCGCACCCAACTCACGCTCGCTTGCGGACTACGGGAAGATCTTGTTCATTCGATCTCATAAAGAGTTCTGAAATTGGCACTCTTGAGCCATCCACTTACAGCGCTCGACTACGATGCAGACTTGTTCAACTTTGTTTTGGTCGGTGAAACACCGGAGACAATCGACCGTCTTAATGTCGACGTGCAGACGGTCACTGGACTACGTTCAACGATGGCCGACGTTGCTGGATCCTGCAAACTTACCTTCGGTTGGCATGCCGCGGGTTCCCTGTGGCTCTTTCGGCAGACTTCAAGCGCGATCGGATCAACGTGGCATTTGGTGCAAACCTCCGCAAAATGCGGCCGCGCACTGACGTTTTTGTCATCGGCATTCGTGCGGACTACCCGCCAGTGAACTGGTGTCAAGCCGAGATCGTTCAGAACAGAGAATCAGCTCACCGACAGAACTGTTTGGATTCCCCACTGGCCACAGCCCGGTCTCGTGCCTCGTGATCTGAGCCGGGGCCATCGAGTCGAACGTGTCGGTTACCTGGGACGCGAGGTCAATCACTACACACGATTCTTCAGAATCTCATCCGGTATCTTCAGGATCCGAGAGGTAGCCCGCCAAGCCTGTCGCGAGCTCGGCCTGGTATTCGTGGAACGAGGGCCAGAGTCGTGGAATGACTTCTCCGACATCGACGTCGCGGTTGCGCTTCGCGACTTTGGCGAGCAGCCTTTCAACACCAAACCGGCAACCAAGTTGGTGAATGCCTGGCTGGCTGGAACGCCCTTTATTGGAGGCGGAGATTCAGGCGGCACATGCAAATTGGCCGGCCCGAGCTGGATTTCGTCCGGGCGACGACGCCACGCTCATTGAAGGACAATCTCATACGTCTGCAAAACGATGAGGGATACTACGCGGCGCTCATCCGGAGCGGCCGTTGTATGTCCGCGGCATACGACACCGAGGCCGTGGCGACGTCTTGGGAATCCATTCTGAATGGGGACATCGCCGAACGGTACCGGTCATGGCGTCGTGCCCTTTGACGTCTCCATTCTGTAGCTCATGCCGATGATCGATCAGACGTTGAATGCGGCTGCACCGTGTCTCTAAATCCATGAAACAAGCCGTTCAGTAGACGCGGGCGATACGCGTGAAAACCGTCGATGTCCCGGCGCCGCATCTGCGGGGCACCAGTGTGGTCTGGCAACTGAGGTGAGGTGAGAAGCCAAGAGATGTTTCGTAAGCTGCATTCTGCGTGGCGCCAGCGATCGCTGCCGACAAGCCTCGTGGGGCTACGGGGAATAAGGGGCGTTTCGTACTCACAGTTCGGCGAGGACGCCGTCGTCAAACCGATTATCGGCCACAGGCAAACACCAGGTGTCTACGTCGACGTAGGCTGTTTTCATCCAGTCAGGTTGTCTAACACTTACGCCCTGTATCTCGAAGGCTGGTCTGGTTTGTGCGTTGATCCGAATGCGACTTTCGCTCGGGACTGGCGGGAACTCCGACCACGAGACCGCCATTTGAACGTGGCCATCTCCTCTTCTGAAGGCCATGCGTTCTATGTCGAGGATTCAACATCGCCGAATCTAAACCGGATCGTGAACCGTGTGGAAGGACCAATTGCCGCCGGACGGATGGTAGAAACCAAACGCCTCGAACATGTGCTCGCGCAAGAGTGGGGCGACAGGCAAACAATTGACTTGATGACCGTTGATTGCGAAGGACATGACCTTAGCGTGGTGATGTCAAACGACTTCAGCAGGTATCGTCCACGCGTTTTGATTGTGGAAGACACGGCGCCATTAGGCGAGGGCTCGTTGCACGAGTTTTGCCTGGCTAGCGGCTACACCCTCGTGGCGGCGACTCACCTCTCCCGTGTGTATAAGGACACGAAGAGCAAAGTTTGAACGTTGGAATAACGGTCGGCTCATGCGCATTCGCGTTTGAGAATGCATGAGGATCGGATCGTGAGCGCCCTCGGTCACGGCATGCGATCACGTTCACGTGTGGATGCACGAATTCGACTGGCCGCCGGCGCCTTCTCGAGGCGATCGTTTCTTGAATAGCTTCACAGACAGGATGCGCGAGACGCTGAAGCGTGCGATCTTCCCGGGAGTTAACCTGCACTCGCGCGATCGCTATATGCAAGTGCCCACGAAGTTCGGACCTGAGATAGGCCCGAACAGGAAGGTACTCGATGCAGGTTGTGGTAACGGCATGCTCAGCTATCAAGCGTGGAAGCGCGGTGCGACGGTCCTTGGAATCAGCATCAAGCAGAAGGAGGTGGACGGCTGCCGTGCCATGTTCAATCAGGGGCAAGGCATTGCAGGTGGCGCATTGCGATTCGAAAACGTCAACTTGAACTCAATGTCGTCACAGCTGTCCCGGTTTGACGCCATTATTTGCACCGAAGTGCTGGAACACATTCGCGACGACCGCAGTGTGTGTCAGAAGTTCTTCGAGCTACTCGAACCGGGCGGATGCCTCCACGTGACAAGTCCGAATGCGGAACACCCCTACAACCGAGAGTTTCCCCTCGATCCCGATGAGCGGGGCGGGCACGTCCGGCCGGGGTATACCCCGGACACGTATCGGGCCCTTTTCGAGCCGATCGGCTTTACCGTCGAAGAAGTCTCCGGACTGGGTGGCCCAGTGCGCCAGACATTCAACCGGTGTATCAGGGCGACGCAGGAACGCTTCGGCGCCGCCGCTGGTCTGCCACTGTTCCTCCTAGCGGCTCCCTTTCTCTGGCTCGATTCCGGGTCACCTCGCGTGCCCTATACACTCTATGTCCGAGCGCGCAAGCCGCCAGTTCCTTGAAGCACGCCCGCATCAGTCTGGTCGCGGTATGAAGATCGCCGTCATCTGGTCCAGGTTCGGGCCTTATCACGTCGCCCGCCTCCGCGGAGCCGTTGGCATCGCTGCGACGCATGGCGCCAGCATCTACGGCATCGAGATCGCGCGACGCGATGCACAATACGAGTGGGATGCCGTCGACCGAAGCGACAGCTTCGAGCACATTACGCTGTTCGACCGCGAGACCCATCAGGACATTCACACACGTGACATCCAGGCGAAGCTCATCCCCACCCTCGAGGCGATCGCGCCGGACGCCATCGCCGTCAACGGCTGGGCCGTCGCCGAGGCGCAGGCCGCGATCAACTGGTGCAACGGCGGCCGGCGCGCGGCGGCGATCGTCATGTCGGAGACCAAGGCCGACGATTCGCCCCGCGTGTGGTGGAAGGAGCTCGTTAAGCGGCAGATTCTGAAGAAATGCAGCGCAGCGCTGGTCGGCGGTGCCGTTCAGGCCGATTACCTGGTGGGCCTTGGCATGTCGCGCGATCGCATCGAGTTCGGCTACGACGTGGTCGACAATGACTACTTCGCGCAAGGCGCGGCAGCGGCCCGTGCTGATGCCATCCGGCTGCGCGCCCGCCTGGGCCTGCCCGAGCGCTACTTCTTCGCCTGCGTCCGGTTCATCAAGCGCAAGAACATCGACGGCCTGTTGCGTGCCTATGCCGTGTACCGGAGCCAGTCGCCAGACGCACCTTGGGGACTGGTCATCGCCGGCAGCGGCGAGGAGAAGGCGTCTTACGATGCGCTCGTGCGCGACCTGTCGATCGACGGCGTGGCCTGGCCTGGTTTCATCCAGTACGGCGCGCTGCCGATCTACTACGGCCTTGCCGGCGCCTTCATCCATCCCGCTTGTGCCGAGGCATGGGGCCTCGTCGTCAACGAGGCATTGGCATCAGGTCTACCAGTCATCGTCTCGCGCACGGTGGGCGCCCGCTACGAACTCGTGAGCGAGGGGCATAACGGCTTCAGCTTCGATCCGTCGGCGACCGACCAACTCGCCGATCGTCTGCTCGAGATCGCGCAACTCGATCGCGATCGGCTGACCGCGATGCATGCCGCGGCGTTTGCAACCGCGGCGAAATGGTCGCCGGAACGATTTGGTCGCGGACTGATGGCGATGGCCCTCTTGCCGCCGAAGCGGCATGGCCGGCGCCGGGGAACACTAGCCAGGATTGCGTCGCCCCACGTGGGCTCGGATCGAATCGGCAGGTCAGCATGAACCTGGCAAGCACAGACACCGGTGCGTTCGGGACAGCGGCAACCGCGCGACAGTTGCGCATCCTCCATGTCATCAACTCGACCCGGCCCGAAGGCGGCGGTCCGATCGAGGCTATCCGGCAGGCGACAACGGCCATGGCGACGCGTGGCCATCTTACAGAGAATCGCCTGCCTCGATGTGCGCGGCGACACATGGCTGGCCGACGTGCCGGCCAGGGTGCACCCACTCGGGCCGACGCGGACGGGCTTTCGCTATTCTCCTCAACTCGTGCCGTGGCTGCGGGCCAACCGCCACAACTACGACTGCGCCATCGTTCACGGCATCTGGCTGTTTCCAACCTACGGCACGTGGCGGGCGTTGCGCGGTACACGCCTGCCGTATTTCGTCTACACGCATGGCTCGCTCGATCCCGCCCACCGCAACGTCATGCCCGAGAAGCACACCAAGAAAATGCTGGTGTGGATGTCGCACGAGCGACGCGTCCTGCGCGATGCGCGGGCGGTCTTCTTTACCTGCGAGCTCGAGCGCGATCTGGCCCGGAACTCCTTCTGGCCGGCGCTGGGTGAGGTGGACAACGTCATCGTGCCCTATTGCGTGGCGAGCCCTCCAGGAGATGTCGCGCGTCAGACCTCGGCCTTCCGCCAGCGATTCCCAGAGCTTTCCGGCAAGCGGCTTGTGCTGTTTCTGAGCCGCCTCGACCCGAAGAAGGGCGCCGACCTGCTGATCCGTGCCTTCGCCGACGTCAAGAACGGCGACCCCAACGCCCATCTCGTCATCGCCGGCTCCGGTGAGCCCCAGTACGAGGCCGAGTTGAAATCGATGGCCAGCGGCTCGGGTCTCGACGGGCGCATCACCTGGACCGGCATGCTGAGGGGCGACCTCAAGTGGGGCGCTTTCCGCGAGGCGGACGCGTTCGCGTTGATCTCGCATCAGGAGAACTACGGCATCGCCGTGGTCGAGGCGCTCGGCTGCGGCGTTCCCGTCCTGACGACCGACAAGGTCAACATCTGGCCGATTATCGAGAAAACACGCTCGGGTCTCGTCGGACGCGATAGCGTCGACAGCGCGCGCGATATGCTCTCGCGCTGGCTGACGATGCCTGCGGCAGACCGGAACGCCTGCCGCCGAAACGCGCACGCCTGCTTCAAGGCCGATTTCTCGGTCGAGCGTGCGGCCGACCTGCTGGAGCGCACGCTGCTCGAGCACTGCCCCGATGACAGAAAGCCACAGCTCCGCGCGGTTGTTTGACCAACTGAACGTGCCTTCCAGGCTGATTCCCGTAACGGTCGTGATCCTCACACACAACGAGGCCGTGAACATCGTGCCGTGTGTGGAAGACGTGCGCGCATTCGCCGAGATCATCGTTGTTGATTCCGGCAGCACCGACGGGACGGTCGAAATCCTGCAGAACCGCTTTCCACAGATCCGTGTGCTCCGTCATGCCTTCGAAGATTTTGGCCAGCAGCGCAACTGGGCGCTCGACCACGGGAACCCGCGGCACGAGTGGATTCTGTTTCTCGACGCCGACGAACGCTGCACGCCGGAATGCGCGGAGGCGATCGACGCGGCTGTCACGAACCCTGCCGGTCACGTCGGTTTCTTCATGTGCTGCCGCAACATGTTCCTTGGTCGATGGATCAAGCACTGCACGATGTATCCGACCTGGCAGCTTCGACTCTTGAAACAAGGCCAGGTGCGGTATCAGAAGGAGGGGCACGGTCAGCGCGAGGTGCTGGATGGAAGCGCCGGCTACATCAGCGCGCCATACGATCATCTTGGATTCAGCAAGGGCGTCAAGGAGTGGGTCGCGAGGCACAACGAGTATTCCAGCAACGAGATCGAGCTCATCAAGGCGCTCGCCAACGCTCCCATAGGCATTTCTGGATTGTTTGCCGGCGATCCGATACAGCGGCACCGTACGGTGAAACGGCTGTCTGCACGAACGCCGTTACGGGCACTTGTCGTGTTCGTGTACCTGTATTTCATCCGCCGGGGCTTTCTCGACGGGCGGCCTGGTCTGCTCTTCTGCCTGTTGCGAGTCGCCAACGAGATTCATATGGCGGCGAAGCTCGCGGAGGCTGACCGAGCTGTTGCGGACGGGACGAGCGTCCCGCCGAAGAACGACGCCGAAGCGACAGTCATGAGCGCCGAGGGATAAGGTGGCTGCCTTCAAGACGATGGTGAAGCTGTGGAATATGCAACCGCCTGGATTCCAGAAACAGGTTCTTGCTGCATCGAAGCGATCGGGACTTCCGTATTTCGTCTGGTACAAGGCGCATTTCCGAGAGAAGCATTCCACGGAAAACTACGCGGGGAACCTGCCGGCCGTCAAGGACGCGTACTTTCGATGCGAGGGCAACCTGCGATCGGCGTATGAACGGCAGTTCGAGAAGATCATGGACTGTCTCGTGCTCCAGAACGGTGTGACCAAGACGACGTATGCAGGACGTCACCGGCAGCTTCTCCGCAGGGTCTTGAGCGATCCGCGTGCTGCGCTGCCTCGGAAATCGATCGCCGTGCTGGACGTGCCGTCCTCGGCCGGCATGTCCAGCCTGGACACATACGCACTGTTGAGCGGGCGATGCACGGTCGGGCGTTACGTGCTCGGAGACCTGTACTTCAATGTTCACGTCGATCACGAGCGCCAGTGTGTCTTCGACGAAGAGGGTCACCTGCTTCAGGTGCGGACAAATCAAGGGTTCGTCAGTGTGCACAGGCCTTGCGTCATGGGGAACGAGCAAAGCTCTCTAGTGCGTCTGCTGATGTCTTCAGTAGATCGTCGGACGCGCGAGTTGCAGGAACAATTCCCCTGGCAGGCGGATCGCGATTACACCCTTGTGCGGTTGCTGCATCCCGAAGTGGAGCGCGCTGTGCTCGACGGCCGCCTGCAGGTGTGGAAGTGCAACGTTCTCAGGCCAATTGAATGGCCAGTTCGACCTCATCCTGTCGTTCAACCTGTTGCAGAAGAGCTACTTTCCATACGCCCAGATCGTGCAGGGCATTGAGAACCTGGGTCGCTGCCTCAACGAAGGCGGAGTCCTCGTGCTTGGGGATACGACGACGTGTACTGTCTATCGCAAGCTCGGGGAAGGCCTGAAGGAAGTATGGCAGGAATCGTAGGCTCCCTACTCGAACACACGCAATACGGGCGAGAGTCTGTGACACATGAATAGCTGGCAGTTGAGCTTGTACGTACCACAGCCCGCCTTTCGTGCAGAACGTGTTGATCTCAGGTGCGAGGCTGTCGCGACGGCCTTTCGAATTCGGCAACGCGTTCCGGCGGTACAGAGAACAGTTCGAAGCGAGCCAGTGGTGGACCCGGGAAGACCTGGATGCATGGCAACTGGAACAGCTGCGTCGGCTGCTGCGGCACGCATACGAAAATGTGCCGGCTTATCGTGAGCTCTATCGCAAATCTGGCGTGAACCCGGACGATGTTCGAACGTTGCGCGACGTCGAAAAGCTCCCGATCGTCTCAAAGGCGGACATCCGACACGATCCGTTTTCATTCATGGCGCGGAATGCACGTCGCTTCCGTCCCGTCCCGCTTCACACGAGCGGGACCACGGGAACGCCGTTTCACTTCCAATCGGATCGAATAACCGAAGCCATAGAGTGGGTGTTCTTCTGGCGTCATAAGAGTTGGGGCGGCGCTCACCTGTTCGCCCCGATGATCAGCCTGGGCGGAAAGATGATCGTGCCCCTGAAACAGAGACGCCCGCCGTTCTGGCGCTACAACTGGGCCGAGGGCATCATGTGGCTTTCGACCTTTCACATGACGCCTGAAGTGCTGGAGCTTTACATAGACAAGATTCGGCGATCAGGATTGCGATTCCTGCGTGGGTACCCGTCCAACCTGTTCATCCTGGCTCAGCATCTGAAGAGCCGGGATCTCCATCTCCCGATGGCCGCTGTATTCTCGGGTTCTGAGCCATTGTTCGGCTATGTGCGGGACCTCATAGAGGACAGATTCCAGTGTCGGGTATTCGACTGGTACGGCGTGTCTGAACGTGTCGTCACGAGTTCACAGTGCGATCGGCACGACGGCTACCACGTGCACATGGAGAACTGTCTCGTCGAGATCGTGGATGCCAACCAGCCAGTCGAGCGTGGAATGCCAGGCGAGGTTGTTGCGACGTGCTTGAGCAACTACGCCATGCCATTGATTCGCTATCGGACGGGCGACCGCAGTGCGTTTCGAACCGTCAGCTGCCCCTGCGGACGAGGGCTCGAGATGCTGGAACAAGTGCATACGAAGTGCGAGGACATACTCACAACCAGCGATGGCCGCTATATTTCGCCGTCGGTGCTGACACATCCGTTCAAGCCAATTCTGGGAATTGACAAATCGCAGATCGTTCAAGAGGATCCGGGTTTCATCACCATCAAAGTCGTCGCGAACGCTGCCTTCGATGCAAACCAACAACAAGTGCTCATCAACGGGCTGGCGGATCGACTGGGAGAGAACACGCGAATCGAGATCGAACATGTATCTGACATTCCAAAAGAGCCATCTGGAAAGTATCGATGGGTAATCTCCAAGGTCCCCCATCCTTTCAACGACGAACTGGCTCGAGAAAAAGACCGCCAATTTTCCGGCACGTTTCCGTCTTCTCGCTAGAACCAGACTCAACCCTAACGTGAAGCAACTCGTCCAATCCATGCGCCAGGGCACCGTCGATGTCCTCGATGTCCCTGCGCCGCAGATGCGTGGTCCTGGCGTGCTCGTCCGCACGGCAGCCTCACTGATCTCGGCCGGCACCGAACGCGCGGCGCTGGAGTTCGCCAAGGGCTCGCTCCTCGACAAGGCGCGCAGCAGGCCGGACCTGGTCCAACAGGTGATGTCGAAGGTCCGGCGCGATGGAATCTTCAACGCGCTCGAAGTGGCGATGTCGCGGCTCGACAAGCCGATGGCGCCTGGCTACGCCTGCGCGGGCACCGTGGTCGAGGTCTCTGCCGACGTGCCCGATCTGATGGTCGGGAATCCGGTCGCCTGCGCCGGCGCCGGCTATGCGACGCACGCGGAAGTCAATTTCATCCCGAAGAACCTGGTGGTGCCGATCCCGCTGCGAGCAGACGGCGAACCGCTCGCGTTCGATGAGGCCACGTTCGCCACGCCGGGCGCCATTGCGCTGCACGGAGTCCGGCTCGCACAGCCGCAGCTTGGCGATCGCGCCGTGGTCATCGGCCTGGGTGCGATCGGCCTGCTCGCCGTGCAGGTGCTTCGCGCCCACGGCTGTCGCGTCGGCGGGGTGGACCTCAATGCCGCACGCTGTGACCTCGCATCCGCACTTGGCGCCGATTTCGCCGTATCACCGGCCGACGCACCCTCGAGCGTCGCCACCTGGACTCGCGACCTCGGCGCCGATCTGGTGCTCGTCGCCGCGGCCAGCACGAGCAGCGGGCCTGCCGCACTCGCGGCCGAGATCTCCCGAGACAAAGGTCGCATCGTCGCGGTGGGTGCCGTCGGGCTCGATCTTCCGCGACGCACGCTGTACGAGAAAGAGCTGTCCCTCGTCGTCTCGCGCAGCTACGGACCCGGCCGCTACGATCCGGACTACGAGGAGCACGGACGCGACTACCCGCTGCCGTACGTGCGCTGGACCGAGCGCGAGAACATGCGCGCGTTTCTCGATCTCGTCGCGGATGGCAGCGTCGACGTGCGCCCGCTCATTTCGCACCGCTTCCCCATCGCCGAAGCGGAACGCGCGTACGAAACCCTCGAGCACGAGAGCGTCCTCGGCATCCTGCTGGAGTATCCCCACGACGAGGAGCTGGATCAGAGAGCGACACGAATCGCCGTCGCGGCACCACCCGCTTCAACCGCAGGCCACAAACCGGAGCGAGCCGCCGTCAGCTTCGTGGGCGCCGGCAATTTCGCACGCGGCGTGCTCCTGCCGGCATTCAGACGCCAGACGGGTGTTCAACTTCGAGGCGCGGTTGCCGCCACCGGACTGTCCGCGCGCTCGGCGGCCGACAAGTTCGGCTTTGCGTACTGCTCAACAGACCCGTCAGACGTCTGGAAAGACCAGGACTGCAACGCCGTCGTGATCGCCACGCGCCACGATGCGCATGCCAGGCTCGTGGTCGAAGCGCTCGAGGCGGGCAAGGCCGTGTTCGTCGAGAAGCCGCTGTGCCTCACGGAGGCCGAGCTCGACGAGATTGAGGCGACGATCGAGCGCCTACAACTGGCCGGCCGAAGACCGTTTCTGATGGTTGGCTTCAACCGCCGCTTCGCGCCGGCTGTCAGATCCTCAAGACGCATTTCAAGAAAACTCCAGGGACCGGTCAGCGTCGTCTACAGAGTGAATGCCGGACGCGTGCCGCACGGAAGCTGGATCGCAGACAGCAAAGAAGGCGGCGGACGGATCCTGGGCGAGGTCTGTCACTTCGTAGATCTCTGCAGCTATCTCACGGGCGCTCCGATCACGCAGGTCACGGCGATCACGGTCGTCGGCTGATGCCGACGACGTGATGGTAACGCTCCGCATGGCCAATGGAAGCATCGCCACGTATCGCCTATCTGGTCGGTGGGGATCCCGGCGCGCCGAAAGAACGGATCGAGGTCTTCGGCGGCGGCGCCATCGGCACGATCGACGACTTCAGACAGGCAACGATTCGCGTGGGAGGTCGTCGACGGACATACCGGAAGTTGTTCGGAACACAGGACAAAGGGCATCGCATGGAGGTAAAAGCCTTCATCGATGCTCTGGTCGACAGTGCCCCGCCACCAGTGAGTTTTGCTTCGGCAGTCAATGCGACTCACGCCACATTCGCAATCCTGACGTCGCTCCAAACTGAGAACAGTGTCGACCTGACAGATTGCTGACGAACCCTGCTCAATACGCGTGCGACAGTCCAGGAGGTAGCTGAAGTGACAGGCATGCTCGTAGATGCGTCGGACAGGGATTCTGCTGAATCAAGTGGGAGGGTTAAATCACCAGAAATGGGCATTCGACGACTCCTGCGCACCTTGCCGCGGCCGTGGAAGCGCGCGCTCCGCGCTATGGTTGCCTTTCCTGGTCGTCTGACACGACGCGCACAACCGCATCGCTATCCCCTCCAATGTCCGATTTGCAAAGACCGGCAAGTCGCGTTTCAGCCATTCGGTGTGACGCATCGACCGAACGCCAGGTGCCCCACATGTGGCAGCCTGGAACGGCATCGACTGCTCTGGCTCATCCTTCGCAACCGACTGAGCGCAACACGACGGCTCTTGCACTTTGCACCCGAGCCCGGACTCGCCCGCCGCTGCGCCGCGGCCGTCGGCCGCTATGTCTCGGTCGATCTGAACTCGATGTATGAGCCGCAGCTACGCACCGACATCACTGCAATCAGCTTTCGCGAAGCGAGCTTCGACGGCATCATCTGCAGTCACGTCCTCGAGCACGTGCCCGACGACTACGCAGCCATGAGAGAGTGTGCGCGCGTCTTGAAACCCGGCGGCTGGTTTGCCGTCCAGGTCCCGATGTGCGACGGACCAACCGACGAAGACGCAACCATCACCGACCCAGCGATTCGCCTGCAGCGGTTCCGACAGGAGGACCACGTGCGCCTGTATGGGATGGACATCAGAGACCGCTTGCGGGCCGTGGGGTTTGCCGTCGACGTGCTGACGGTCCTCGATCTGCCGGTCGCCGTCCGTCAGGCGGCCGCAATTCCCGATACCGAACACCCGCTGTTCTGGTGTCATCTCGGTTAGCACTACGCAACGACCAGCAAAGGCACCCTCGGCCATCTGTGATTCCCACAGTGGTCCGACCATCAAAGAGACCTTCTCGGTCTTCGGCAAGACCGAGCCGGATCGCGTACCTCGCCCGCATCGCGCGCGTGTACGCGAACCGCTCTACCGGTCCGCTCTCGTTCTGGTACGAGCCGCCGCTCGTGAACGAACGGGCGTTCGAAGACGGCCGGCAGTACTTCATGCGCTTTCAAGGCAAGGCGGCCTATCGCGGGCCGTTCGACGCCGACGGCGTGCCGCTGCTCGACTACCAGGGCGACATCGGACGTCAATACAACCCCATCGCCATCGCGCAGTACGGCCTCGCCCGCTTCAACCGCTGGTGCGAGACGCGCGCATCCGACGACCAGAAGGCGTGGCTGGCGGCGGCCGACTGGCTCGAACGGCAACTGGTGCCCAACGGCCACGGCGTGCACGTGTGGATGCACCACTTCGACTGGCCGTACCGGGAGGTGCTGCGCGCGCCGTGGTATTCGGGACTGGCGCAGGGCTGCGGCGTGTCGCTGCTCGTCAGGGCCGCGGATGCCACCGGGGAGTGGCGGTATGCGAAAGCGGCGTACCTCGCGTTCGAGGCTCTCACACGCGGCATCGACGCGGGCGGCGTGCTGGCGAACAGACCTCCGCGGCCGGACATGGATCGAGGAATACATCGTCCATCCGCCCAGTCACATTCTCAACGGCTTCATCTGGGCGCTGTGGGGCGTCTACGACTACACCCGGTTTACCGGCGCCTCCGAACCGGGGCGGCTCTTCGACACGTGCGTCTCGACGATCGCGTCGGCGCTGCCGGAGTACGACACCGGCCGGTGGTCGCTGTACGAGCTTGCCCGTCGGCACGGACGGGCCCCAGATGCTGGCCAGCCGGTACTACCACGAGCTGCACATCGTGCAGCTGCGCGTACTGCAGCGGCTGACCGGCATCGCGACGTTCGGCACCGTTGCCGACCGCTGGCAGCGCTACCTCGAGAGCCCGGTGAAACGCACGCGCGCGCTGGTGGAGAAAGCCACCTTCAAGCTTCTTCATTACTAATGGTCCGGCTGAAGCCGGACACTACGTACGATGAAAACCCACAATACGTCCGTCTTCCTGGTCGGGGGCGCGCGACCCAATTTCATGAAGGTCGCACCGCTGTACCACGCGTTCCGCAACGTCGCAGCTCTTCGACGTGACGCTCGTCAACACCGGCCAGCACTACGACGACCGGCTGGCGGGCGGCTTCTTCCGCGATCTCGTCGCTGCCCGATCCGGACATCAGCCTGAACGTGGGCTCCGGCACCCACGCCACCCAGACCGCGCGCGTCCTCGAACGCTTCGAGCCGGAGCTGTACGAGCACGAGCCGGATCTGGTGGTCGTCGTCGGCGACGTGAACTCCACCATCGCCTGCGCGCTGGCCGCGGCGAAGGTGGTCTACGCGGACGGACGCCGGCCGAAGGTGGCCCACGTCGAAGCGGGCCTCCGCAGCTTCGACCGGACCATGCCGGAGGAGATCAATCGCATCCTGTGCGATGCGATCGCCGACTTCCTGTTCGTCACGGAAGAGTCCGGCGTCAGACATCTAACGAAGGAAGGCGTCGACGCCTCGCGCATCTTCCTCGTCGGCAACGTGATGATCGATACCCTGCGCCAGCAGGCGGCAGCCGCGGAGACCATGGCCGCGTGGACACGGTTCGGCCTGGCCGAGCGGCGCTACGCCGTGGCCACGCTCCACCGTCCGTCGAACGTAGACGACGACCGGATGCTCGAGGCGCTGATGCAGAGCCTCGCGGATGTCAGCGCGCTGGTGCCGGTGGTGTTTCCCGTTCATCCCCGCACGCGCGCGCGTCTCGAGAAGCTCGCGTTTCCTGTCCCGGACGAGCTGCAGCTCTGCGAGCCGCTGCCGTACGTCGAATTTCTCAGCCTGGTGATGAAAGCGCGCCTCGTGCTCACCGACTCGGGCGGCATTCAGGAAGAGACCACGTGTCTCGGAGTGCCGTGCCTGACACTTCGCGACAACACGGAGCGGCCCGTCACGGTGACGCACGGCACCAATCGCGTGATCGGCACGAGGCCCGAGACGATTCTGACGGAAGTGCGACAGACCCTTCAGCGTCCGATGCCTCCCGCTGCCGCTCCACCGCTGTGGGATGGCGCGGCGGCCACGCGGATCGTCGAAGTGCTCGCCCAGGTGTTCACGACACAAGTCGCCATCGGCTAGAGGCCGGTCCGGCTAAAGCCGGACACTACCGGCTACGGCGTCCTCCACAGAAGCGCATGCGTATCCTCTTTCTCTCTCACTACTTCCCTCCGGAAGTGAACGCGCCGGCCAATCGCACGCACGAACATTGCCGCGAGTGGGCCGCCGCTGGACATGACGTGCACGTCGTGACGGGCATCCCCAGTCATCCCGCGGGCGTGCCGTTCCCCGGCTACAGACGCGGCTGGTATCAGCACGAAGCAGATCGACGGCGTGCACGTCCATCGGGTGTGGACGCATCTGGCGCCGAACCGCGGCGTGGCCCGGCGGACCTTGAACTATCTGTCGTTCGTGCCAACCGCCGTGCTGCGCGCCTGGAAGCTGGGCCGCTTCGACGTCATCGTCTCGACGTCGCCGCAGTTCTTCTGCGCCGTGGCCGGCCGAGTCGCCGCCGCCCTGCGGCGCACGCCGTGGGTATTCGAGCTGCGCGACCTGTGGCCGGAATCGATTCACGCCGTCGGCGCGATTCGACCGTCGCTGGCGCTGCGCCTCCTCGAACGGCTCGAGCTTCGCCTTTACGCGCGCGCCACCGCGGTGGTGTGCGTCTCGCAGGGCTTCGTCGCCAACCTCGAGCGGCGAGGCATCGACAGTGGAAAGTTGCGCTACGTGCCCAACGGGATCGCGCCCTCATTCTGGGCAGCAGGATCTCGCGACGCCGGACGCGCCCGGCTCGGCCTCGCGCCCGGCCAGATTGCGGTCACCTACACGGGAACGATCGGCATGGCACACGGGTTGGGCACCGTGCTTGAGGCAGCGCGCCTGCTGGAAACATCCCTGCCCCGCGTGAAGTTCTTCGTCGTTGGCGACGGCGCCGAGCTCGCGGCGCTGAAGGCGCGCGCGCGCGACGCGCGCCAGTCGAACGTGGAGTTCACGGGCCAGCTGCCTCGCACGAGCATTGCCGACATCCTGGCGGCCAGCGACATCACGCTCGTCACGCTGAAGCCGGCTGAAACGTTCAAGGCGGTGCTGCCCTCGAAGATGTTCGAGGCCATGGCCGCCGGCAAGCCGATCGTGCTGGCGGTGGAGGGCGAAGCGAAACGTGTGCTCGAACGCGCGCAGGCCGGGCTGCCCGTACCACCGGGCGACCCCGTCGAGCTGGCACGCGCGATCGCAAGGCTCGCGCAGACGCCGGCCCTTCGCGAACGTCTTGGCGCGTCCGGCTGCGCGTTTGTCGCCACGGAGTTCAACCGGGCCGTGTGGGCCGATCGCTATCTCGACATTCTCGGCGACGCCGCACGCGGGGATGCGGGAAGCCGCGCGTTCACGACGTCTCAACCGATCGGCGACTCTCCTCAGCCGCCACTCTGATTCCTCGAGGCACAGCCATGATGCTCTACGGTTTGCTCTTCGGACTCGCGCTCATCGCGTCGCTGTGTCTCACACCGCCGGTGCGGGCGGTGGCGCGATGGGCGGGTGTGCTCGACGTGCCCGACGGCAGACGCAAGCTGCATCCGAAGTCCGTGCCTCTGCTCGGCGGCGTGGCGGTGTTCATTTCCTTTTACATCTGCCTGTGGCTGGTGGGTCACGCTGCTCGAATCGCCGTCGGCCCGGTCGGCGTTCCAGCTCGCGTCGGCGATGTTCGTGCCCATCGCTCCTCATCCTGGCTCTGGGCATCGTGGACGACAAGTGGTCGGTGCGCCCGTGGATGAAGATTGCCGTTCAGCTCGTGGCCGGCCTGCTCGTGTACTACCAGCTGGGGATCCGGATCGACACGCTCGCGACCGTCTTCGTTGGCGACCACCAGATGCTCGGCTTTCTCAGCCTGCCGGCGACGCTCGTCTGGATCGTGCTCATCACCAACGCCTTCAACGTGGTGGACGGCATGGACGGCCTCGCCACCGGCGTCGCCTTCATCGCGCTCGCGTGCATGTTCGTCGGTCTCGTTGCAGATGAATCAACTCGCCATCGCGTTCGCGGCGGCGCCGCTGGCCGGCGCGGTGCTCGGATTTCTCCGCTACAACTTCAATCCGGCGTCGATCTTTCTCGGCGATTCGGGAAGTCTGTTTCTCGGGTTTCAGCTCGCGGTGTTGTCGATCGTCGGGTCGCAGAAGAGCTCGACGGCCGTCGCGGTGGCCGCTCCCATCTTCGTGCTCGCCCTGCCGCTCATCGAGACCGCCACATCAACCGTGCGGCGGTTCGTCAGCGGGCGTTCGATCATGCAGCCCGATTCGGCGCACATTCACCACCAGCTCATCCGCCTGGGGTGCACGCCCCGCCGCGCGGCGGGCATCCTGTATCTCTCCTCGGGCGCGTTCGGTCTGGCTTCGCTCCTCGTCGTCCACAGCGGCTCGCCGAACATCGCGCTGATCGCCCTCTCATTCTTCGCCCTTACGGTGGTCGCCATTCAGCGTCTCGGGTACAGCGAGTTCGCAGAAATCAACGGGGCGCTCAAGCGATTCGTCAACCAGCGGCAGATCATGCAGAACGGCGTCATCTGCCGCACGCTCGCCGGCGATCTCGCGAACGCGGCGACTCTCGGCGACGCGTGGTCGGTGCTCAAGACCGCCGCGCAGCAGCTTGGCTTCTCGTACGTGGAGCTGACGCTCAATCCGCGGACGGGTACAGATGAGGCGCTTCTTCCCCGCTACGCCGAGCGACTGCTGCCGCGCCCGGGATCGGCGCAGCCCCGTGAAACGACGTTCGCCGTCGCGCTCGTCGGCCGGCAGGCGGCGGGCCAGGTGGTCTTCAGCAGGCCCTCCGCCGCGACGCCTCTCCACTCCGAGTTGCCGCTTCTCATCAGCGCGGTGGCCGAAACGCTCCCTCGTGTTATCGATCGCACCCACACCGCGGAAGGAGATCGGCGATCTGCCCCGGTGCCTCTCTTCCCCGCGCAGCCGCCCACGACAGCATCAGTCGCTTCGGCTGTCGACTCGAGCCACGACAGGATGACGTGCAATGCCTGCGGATCGCCTCGCCTTTTTCGATCGCGGTCGCGGTCGCCCCTGGAACAGTTTCGCAAGAAGCTGACGTCGAGGCGCCCGTTCGAGTGTGCCTCCTGCGGCTGGCGTGGATGGAGAACACAGACGGCCGGCGCGAAGAGTGAAACCTCGATGGCCCGGCCCGATGGAGCCCATCGATCTGCGCTCGCTTGATTTGGCGCTTCAGAAGGCTCCGGCCACATTCCCCTACGTTCTTAATTCATCCTCGGAGGCTCAACAATGGACTGCGACAGGTCAACCGCGCGTGCAGTAGCTTTGGTAGCGATCATGAGCGTGGTGCCCGTCGTGCTGTGCGCGCAGACCGACGATCCGGCCGGTGCCGCACGATTCCGGCTGGGGCCCATCGGAATTACCCCTGGCATCACGGTTTCAGCCGGCGTCGACTCGAATGTGCTGGCCACAGATGCCCTCCCTCAGGACGATGTGATGACGGTCGTGAACCCCCGGGTTCACTCCGCCATGCGGACCAGGTGGATGATTCTGAACGTGCAGACGTCTGTCGATTCGGTCAACTACCAGCACTTCACGGAGCAGGGCGGGGTGAACTGGCGCAACGACACACGCGTGGACATTCCCCTCAGTCGCATCCGCCTGTCGGTGACGCACTCGCTCGCCAGCACGAACCAGCGTGCCACCTTCGAGATTGACGCACGAGCGCGGCGCGACGAAACCACCGTGGGAGCAGGCGCCGATATCCGCATGACGGGCAAAACGTCTCTGCGGCTCGGCGCAACGCGATCGGAAATGGCGTATGGCGACGACGCCGTCAATCTGGGCGTGAACCTTGCGGACACGCTCAACCGGCGCATCGACGTCGCCACGCTTGCCGTTCGCCATCAGCTGACCCGCTCCACGACATTCGCGTTGTCGGGAGACGCCATCCGTGAAGGGTTCGATCGCTCGACGATTCGCAATAGCCAGTCGCTGCGACTGACGCCAGGAGTGGAGTTCGATCAGTACGCGATCATTTCGGGACGTGCATATGCCGGTTACCGGCGCTTCACGATGACGAGCGGCCTGGCCCCGACCTTTACCGGCCCCGTGGCCGCCGTCGATCTATCGTCCGTCATCCGCGGTACTACGCGGCTGGGGTTGCAACTGAGCCGCGATGTGTCGTACTCGTACGACGTGACGACGCCGTACTACCTGTTGACGACCGGCGGACTGTCGCTGGGTCGAAGGCTGGGTGAGCGGTGGGAAATCACGGGGGATGCCGCCAAGAACATTCTGGGGTACCGGTCGAGCCGCCTGGTGGCCGCCGATCCGGAGCCGGCAAGCCCCGGTCTCACGATTCGCAGGGACTATGTCTACACGTATGGCGGCGGCCTCAACTACGAGATCAGCGACAGCGTGCGGTGTGGCATCAGGGCCGAGTACATCCGTCGCGATTCCGGGGCCCCACTGCGCGGCTATCGGGCCACGCGCGTCCTCGCTCAAATCGGCTACGGAATGTAGGAAGCGGGTTAAGATGCCCCGGGCCAGAGGAATGCGGGCCGATAAGGAGACAGCATGATTCGGAAGCAGCTCGTCAGTACTTTTGCCATCATCCTGATTGCGGGGTCACTGGGCTTCGCCCAGGCGCCCGCCGCGGGTGGCGGCCAGCGGGCGGGGGGCACGCCGGCGCCGATGAAGAACCTGCAGGTGCTGCCGAAAGACACCGCGCAGCCGCAAGTCGTCGCCATGATGCGCGTCTTCAACACCGCGCTCGGGGTGAATTGCGATCATTGTCACGTGTGGGTGAAGCCGGGCGACGCGTCCA
Organism: Vicinamibacterales bacterium; assembly: GCA_963746535.1. Classification (GTDB taxonomy): domain Bacteria; phylum Acidobacteriota; class Vicinamibacteria; order Vicinamibacterales; family JAMQPK01; genus JAMQPK01. The sequence continues at coordinate 30,079 of CAVVBP010000004.1, forward strand.
ACGACATGGCGTCGGATTCCAAGCAGACCAAGCTGGTGGCGCGCGAGATGATGCGGATGACGGCCGACGTCAACACGAGGTTCGCGGCCGCCATCAAGAAGCCGGCGAATGAGCTCACCAAGGTCGAGTGCGCCACCTGCCATCGTGGCGCCGCGATTCCGGTGCTGCCACCGCCGCCGCCGCCCGCGCCTGCCGCAGGCGCGCCCCCGAAGTAAGGCGCGCGTCTCGGTTCCGGTTCCCGTTCCCTTAACAGGAGACCAGGAGATCAGGAGGTATTTTTTCTTCTCAGAAGAAAGACCTCTTAGTCTCCTAATCTCTTGTAAGGGAACATCAACTGGACCCTCGCTAACGTGCCGCCGAGCGCGGTGTCGACAAATACCGATCCGCGAACGTCAGAAATGTCGGCCACGTCGGGTTGGGCGTGTGCCCCGCCGTGTGCTGACGGAAGCCCAGGTCGCCGCTGATGACGGCGGTTTCGATGGCCGGAAACTCCGATGTGCCCAGATCCGTTCTGCCGAGCAGCCGATACACCGGCCCGGCCGCAACGGCCGCGAGAAAACTTCCCCGGGGATCGACCCAGGCGTCGTTGATCGGCACGGTGCCGTCGGGGTTGAGAGGGCCTGGACCGTTCCCCGCGCTGATGAACACCGGCCTCGGCGCGCACAGCGCGATCAGCTCGTGCGAATCGACCGGCAGCGCATCCCACCTGCCCGTGTACTTCAGGTAGTTCGCTCCCATCCAATAGTAGAAGCGGCTCGCGAGATTTTCGATCGTCTCGCCGTACTTGCGACGGTGGAGCTTCGCGCCGCCCTGACCCGACGAGCTGATGTAGCCGATGGCAAACCGCTCGTCGAGCGCCATGGCCACGAGCGCGGCCTTGCCGGCGCGCGAGTGTCCCTGCACGCCGACGCGCGACGCATCGACAGCCGAATCAGTTTCGAGATAGTCGAGCACGCGGCTCGCACCCCAACCCCACGCCGACAGGCCGCCCCAGTCGTCGAGCTTGCGCGGCTGCCCCTTGTTGATGAGGCCGATGATGCCGGCTTGAAGGCCCGCGCCGCAGTCGCCCTGCACGCTGCCGACGTTGAGATTCACGTAGCCCCACCCGCGCGACAGGATCTGCTGCTGCCAGGTGAGCTCCTGCGGCGCTCCCGCAGCCGCTGGAGGCGCCGGCGGTGGGGCACCACGGCCCGCACCCGGAAGCTGACACGGATTCGCAGACGTCGAGACATTGGCCGGCAGGTCGAACGCGCCTCCGCCAAACTGGATGATCACGGGCACGCGCTCGCGAACGTTGGCCGGAAGCGTGAGGATCGCTTGAATGTTGACGCTGATCGCCGGATACGCGGAGTTATCCACACGGCCGAGCAGTTGCCTGGTCACGGTCGCGACGGAGCCATTGGTCTCGCGCGACGTGTTGACGACCTGCCAGCTCACTTTCGGAATGTTCGCCGGGCGCCGGCCGTAGATCTCGCGTTCGAAGACCTCGATTAATTCCGTCCGTCGCGTCCGCCACATGGCGGCCGTCGTCACCTTCTGGCCGTTCCTCATCGTCAACGGATCGGGAAGGGTCGGGTACGGGCTGGCGAGCGCTTCGTTGTAGGTGTCCGGGCTATTCGGGTTCGCGCCGGGCGGGAAGCCTGAAATCTTCAGCAGGTCCATGATGCGCTTGTGGTCCTGTTCGGCGGTCAATTGAGCGCGGCGCAGACGACGGCACTTGCGCCTGGCCGGCGCGCGCGACGGAAGACGCGACAAGCGCAAACAGGATGATCCGGGCGACCAGCCGCATGACGCCTCCTGGAAGATGAGACATCGAGCGTATCGCGAAGCGAGCGACGCAGCCCGCCAATATGCAGTTGACAGCGTCCCACCCGAGGTCTAGTGTCCTCGCAAATGGAGGTTCCATGCTGACCCGCCGCGAGTTCATTGGTGCGGCCGCAGGATTCGCCGCCGCCGCGAACGCGTTCGCCCTTCCGGCCGATCGGTTTCGCTGGGCGATCAACACCAACATGTTTACCCCCTTGAAGCCGCAGCCCGACGCCGGCTTCAAAATGGCGGCGCGCTTCGGATTCCACGGCGTCGAGCCCTGGGCGAACCAGATGCAGAAGTATCTGACCCAGCCGCCGGAGGTTTACAAGAAGCTGCTCGACGAGGCGGGCATCGGCATTTCGTCGATCGCGAGCGGTGGCGAGTATTTCGACACGTCGAAGCTCCAGGCGACGCTCGACGACCACGCGAAGAACGCGAAGTTCGGCGCGTACTTCGGCATCAAGGCGCTCAAGGCGAACCTCAACAACAGGCTGGGGCCCGAGAATCTCAGCGCCGCCAACGCCAGGATCCTGGCGAAGAACCTGAACGAGGTCGGCAAGCGGACGCTCGAGCACGGCGTCAAGTTCGCCTTTCATCCCCACGCCTGGACGATCGTCGAGCGCAAGGCCGAAACCGAGATGATTCTGGAGATGACCGACCCCAAGCTCGTCTTCCTGACGCTCGACACGTGCCACGCTTCCGTCGGCGGCATGGAGCCGGTGGCGTTCGTGCGCGACCATTTCGCGCGCATCGCGCACATGCACTTCAAGGACACGCTGCCCGTGTGGAGCGCGGCGAAAGGCTGGAAGGGCCCGGCGCCCAATGAAGACGAGGAAGTGCGGGTCGCGAAGCAGCACGGTCTCGCGCCGAGCCGCCACGCGATCTATCAGTCATTCGGCGCGGGCGGTGTGGACTTTCCAGGTCTGATCAAGCTCCTGCGCGAACGCAACTACGACGGCTGGATCAGCCTCGATTTCAATTCGGTCGATCTGCCGCCCGGCGTGTCTGTCGAGCAGGAGATGGGCGCGCACAGGAAGTACCTGACCGAAACGCTGAACGCGTCGATGAAGAGCTAAGCGTATCTCCGGGTTTTCGACGCAGAGCCGCAAGCGCAGAGCGCAGAGGCGCAGAGTAGATTTGGACCGAAACGCTGAACGCGTCGATGAAGAGCTAGGCGCTATCTCCAGGGTTTTCGACGCAGAGCCGCAGAGGCGCAGAGTAAATTTGGATCCTGAAGCTAAGGCGTGTCCGTCGTGATGGCACTGGATCTTGACCGCAACGAGCGCGGCAGACCGAACCTGTTCACAATACGATCGACACCGAGTACAAGTCGTTCGACATTGAAGTTGATGAGCAGTCCAGCCTTCAATTCCACGACGACGGCGTCCTCGACGAGAAGATCGAGGCGGTAGCCACCGTCGAGCACAAGGTCTTTGTAACGGAGAGGTACGATTAGCTCCGACATCACCTTCAGACCGCGCCGCTTCAGTTCGTAAATCATGCACGCCCGATAGGTGCTTTCAAGCAGCCCTGGGCCAAGTGCTTTGTGAATTTCAATCGCTGCCTGAATAGTCGCAAAGGAAGTGCGGTCGAGGGTAGCGGTGTCCATGTAACGGGACTTCGCAATTTGCGAGCCACGTAGCGAGTCGCGAAACACTCAAGCGATTTGAACGATGCGTCACCTTCTTGGAAGATTGTGCCACCGATCACACAGATCAACGTTGCCTTCTCTGCGCCTCTGCGCCTCTGCGTCAAAGGGTGGTGGAGCAACTCGCGCTTAACTCCCGGCCGCGTCCTTCACCATCTGCGCGTAAGGCGTGATCTTGCCGTGAAGCGGCACGATGCGGTCGACGCGCAGGTTGCGTTTCTTGAGATCCTCGACGAAGCGCGCGAGGAACATGTTCTGCGGTTCGCCGGGCTCGTACAGGTCGATCACGACGAGCGCGCGCTCCTTCGGCAGATACGCCATCAGCATCGTCTCGGAGTGCTCGCCGGGTATCGAGTAGAGATTCACCGTCATCGTGCCGTCGGTCATCACCTTCTCGTCGGTGACCGTCTCGAGCTTCAGCGGCTTCGGGTTCTTTGCGAGCGCGTCGGGCACCCGCGTGTGCGGCCGCTTGACGACCTCTTCGATGAACGCCGCGTTGCCCTGATGCGTGATCACCGTCAGACCTTCGGACACCGCCGCCCTGATGCCGCCGGAATGATCGAAGTGGTGGTGGCTGTTGACGACCTGCGTCAGCGGCTTGCCCGGCCGCAGCTCGCGCGCCTTCGCGATGACGGCGAGCGTCCGGGCGTCGTTCTGCGGCGCGTCGATGAGCATCAGGTGATCGGAAAACTCCACCAGCGCGCTGTGATGCGACCCGCCCGCGAGCAGCCAGAAGCCCGGTGATACCTCTTCGACCGTGACGTTGGGCGGCTGCGCCGCCGGCGCCTGCGCCGATGCCGCCTGTGCCGGCGCCGCGAGATCGCCGGCGTCGGCATCGACCACCTGCTTGACCGCCCGTACTTCGGCGGTGGTGAAATCATCCATTTTCGTCGTCAATCGCGCCGGAAGCTGCAGGCCGCCGACGTTCTGATAGTCGGCAAACGCCGTGGCGATCGTGACGTCGCCCAGGTTGACGTGGTTGCCCTCGGTCGTGACACGCGCCGGCAGCTTCGTCGTCGCATCGATGACCAGCGTGAAGGCCTGTCCATCGGACGTGACGACCTGGACGCTGGACTCGCCGTTTTCGCTGCGCGCGTTGGTGACGTGCGCCGCCGGATCGAGGGCCACGCGCACCGCCGTGATCGGATAGCGCAGGAACTCGGCGCGGCGTTCGTCTGCCGCCGTCTGCGCCACGCGGCTGGCCGTGCCGTTCGGCGCCACGTTGTAGCCGATGGCCTTGTCGAGGCCCTGGATCTGCCGCTGCGGCGCGAGACCCTGCCAGTAGGTGAACTTCGGCACGCGAACCAGCTCGGTGCGGGCACGCTCGCCCGCCACGTCGATGGCACGTTTGTACGGGGTGACATGGAACGTCTGGCCCGACGCATTCGGCACGACATCCTGCCCGAGGTTGTACTGCGTGCCCTCGCCCTCCAGGACGATCGTCTTGACGGCCTGAAGCCGTTCGGCGCCGCCCAGCGCCCGCGCGGCGTCGTTCACGACCTGCTGTTCCGGCGTCGGCCGCGCACATGACGTGGCGGCGAGCACCGTCCACACCGCAAGCAATGCCAGACGTCTCATGTCCACACTCCTCGGGAAACGGGAAAACAGAAGATCAGAAGTTCAAAAGACAAGAAAGAAATCTGATCTTCTGATCTTCTGATCTTCTGTCAATGTCTTCGGTCCCCGCCGTGATCCTATTTCACCGGAATGGTCATCGGCTTGTCTTTCGGGAACACGAAGCTCGCGATGAGCGTGATCGGCGCCCCGCTCTTGTTCATGCCTTCGTGAACCGTGCCGGGCGGGACGTTGAACGTCTCGCCGGTCTTGAACGTGAGCACGCCTTTTCCCTCGACCTCGAGCGTCATCGTGCCTTCGGCCACCGTGGCGATGAGCGTGCCGGGATGCTGATGCCGTCCCTCACGAGCGCCGACGGGAAGCTGGACGCGGACCAGTGCCGACGCGAAGCCGCCGGGCATGGGCAGATCCTGCTGGTTCAACACGGTGCGGGTCACGGTAGGCGCCGCTGCTTGATTGGCCGACAGCACCCAGCCCGACACCCCCGTCACGACCACGATAATTGCAGCGAGCACAGCGAATTTCCTGAACATCCCTTCCTCCTTTTGCCTTTTGCGCGTGGCGGCTTTGCGCGTTGCGGCCACCTCGGCCGCGCCACGCGGCCTGCACATTCTAGATGGTGTCGAAGCCGTCTGCTAATGCCTTGTGGCGTCGCTCGCTTCTGCGTCTAGAATCAGCGTCTCCAATGCCCCTCACCGCTGGAACGCGCCTCGGCCCTTACGAGATCGTCTCGCCTCTCGGCGCCGGCGGCATGGGGGAGGTGTATCGCGCGAGGGATGGGCGACTCGGGCGCGATGTGGCCATCAAGGTGCTGCCTGCCGACGTGGCCGGCGACGTCGATCGAAGGGCACGCTTCGAGCGCGAGGCGCGCGCCGTGGCTGCGCTGTCGCATCCCAATATCCTGGCGCTCTTCGACATCGGTATCGAGGCCGATCGGCATTATGTCGTCACCGAGCTTCTCGAGGGCGAGTCGCTTGCCGAGCGCCTGCGGCACGGTGCGCTGCCCGTGCGCAAAGCCGTCGAGATCGCCATCGGCATCGCTCGCGGGTTGGCCGCGTCGCACAGCAAAGGCATTGCGCATCGCGATCTCAAACCCGCGAATGTGTTCCTGCTGGCCGACGGTCAGGTCAAGCTCCTCGACTTCGGCCTCGCGCGACTCTCAGCGCAAGAGGTCGACGCCACGCAGACACGTGCCGCGCTCACGGATCCGGGCATGGTCATGGGAACGGCTGGCTACATGGCGCCGGAGCAGGTCCGAGGACAGCAGGTCGATGGGCGCGCCGATCTCTTCGCGCTGGGTGTCGTGCTCTACGAGATGGTCACGGGACACCGCGCCTTCGCGCGTGAGTCGGCCGTCGAGACGCTCAATGCGATCCTGAAGGATGACCCTCCAGACATGACGTCGACGCGCGCGGATCTCTCGCCGGCCTTCGATCGCATCGTGCGGCATTGCCTTGAAAAGAACCCCGCCGAACGCTTTCAATCGGCGCGCGATGTTATCTTCGCCCTCGAGACGCTAACGGGCACGAGCGCGTCAGGGCAGGCTCTGCCAGCCGTCGTTCCTGCCGCACGAGGGAGCCTTACGAGTGCCCGTCTTGCGTGGGCTGCTGCCGCGATCGCCACCTCAGCGCTCGTCGCAGCGATCGTCACTCCGCGCACCCCCGCACCAGCGCCCGGGCCCGCCAGGTTCGTGGCGATCGGCGCGCCGCATCAGCGCTTCTTCACACACGCGGCCCCGGCGATCTCTCCTGATGGCACCACGGTCGTATTCTGGGCGCCAGACACGGAGGGGCGCGTCCAGTTGTGGGTTCGACATCTCGGCAGCCCGCAGGCGCGCGCGCTGGCAGATACCGTGATCTCTGAACTCGACATGGAAGGCTTCCAGCCGGCCTTCTCCCCTGATGGGCGCACCCTGCTCGTGTTCCTGGGTGGAAAGCTCAAGCGCGTCTCGCTCGACGGCGGCTCACCACAGACGCTCGCCGACGCACCTCAACCACGTGGCGCAACATGGGGCGCCGACGGCCAGATCGTGTATCAACCGGCAGTTGGCGGCGCTCTCTTCCTCGTCGCCGCCTCTGGTGGAACGCCGCGTCCGCTGCCCGACGCCAAGCCACTTGACGATCGACGCGCCGGACCCCGTCACCCCTTTTTCCTGCCCGACGGAACGCACTTCCTGTTCAGCGATCTGGCCAGGATCTACGTGGCGTCGGTCGCCGGCGGCCAGCCACGCCTGCTCATCGAAGCCGCCAGCCGGGCGGAGTACGCATCGGGCCACTTGCTGTACGTGAAGGACGGCAGCCTGATGGCCCAGCCTTTCGACCCCGCGGCGCAGCAGCTGACCGGCGAGCCCAAACGGGTAGCCGAGAAAGTCGGCTCTGGCGTGACCTCCAGCATTGATTCCACCTTCTCGGTGTCGACGAATGGAATCCTGGCCTACTGGGAGGGTCGCAGTATTCCCCTCGCGGACGTGGTCTGGCTCGACCGCGCGGGACAACGCGTGGGAACGTTCGGCAAGCCCGGCTATTACAACTCGCTGTCAGCCACGGCCGACATGTCGCGCGTCGCGACCGAACAGCTCGACCTGCAGACGAACTGGTATGTCGCGGATGTGGTGGACGTCGAGCGCAGCGTCTCGAGCCGCGTCTCGCTGAATTCGATCGATCGCGTCAACTCGCTGACGCCGATGATGTCGCGCGATGGAAGCCGCTTATGGTTCTCGGCTGCCCCAGGGATCTTTCGCGCGGACGTCGGTCGTGAGTCGCCGGTCCTGGTTGGCGTGAACCAGGGGGTCGTCTGGCTGACGGATGTGTCGTCAGACGGCAAGTGGTTGCTTTATTACGGCCTTGGGCCTGGCACCGCGGGCGATATCTGGGCGCTGCCGTTGTCTGGCGAGCCGACGCCAGTGCCGTGGCTGCAGTCCCCCGCCCATGAGGTCTTCGCGCGATTCTCGCCTGACGGACGGTGGGTCGCGTTCGTCCAACGCGAAGCCGATGGATTTGCGGTGTATGTCGACGCCTTCCCGGCGCGGGGCCATCGACAGCGGGTGTCTCCCGGCGGAGGGCAATCGCCGATGTGGAGCGCCGACGGGACGCGGCTCTATTACCTGAATTACCAGGCACCCGGGTTTCGGATGATGGAGGTGCGGCTGGCGCCCACACCTGAAAGCCTGCGCGTGTCACTCCCGGCCGAGCTGTTCCGCGCGCCGACACCGAACAGCACGATCGAACGTGTGCAGTACTGGCCGGCGCCTGACGGGCAGCGCTTTCTCTTCATCGCGAGACAGGACGAAGCGATGCCACGCACCATCAACGTCGTGCTTGACTGGCCGGCACTGGTAAACGCGCCGGCCGGCGCATCAAAGCGCGAGTGAGATCGGCAGAAGTCGGCCGGTCATTGAGGTTCTAGCGAAGACGACGAACGAATCCGGCGCTGACAAACCAGCTGTCCAGATCGCCGGTTACACGGTTGCTGACCCAGACGTCGACCTGGGTTTCGGTGCCCACTGCGAGAACCAGACCTGTCTCGACCGATACCACGGCTGGCTTCGAGCCGAACGCCCGCGGCTCGGCAACGAGCCCGACAAAGCCATCGAGCGCGCGGTGAATGTTGGCGCCGAGCGCTACGCCGGCCGCCGGCTTCGGCTGGAGGCGGCCGTCCTCGCGCACAGCTTTCAGATCGGCCGTCCCCGAAATCCCGATGCGATCCGAGACCGACACTCCCCACGCCAGACGTGCGAACGGGTCGGCGTACCGGCTCGAAAGGGCTGTGCTCCCGACGGGCACATTCAGATATCCGACGAGCGCCGCGTCCAGACGTGGCCGGTGCAAGAGGCGCAGCTTGCCGCCGACCCGAACGTCGGTGCCACCTGTGTTCTCTTCTTCCTTGCCTGAATCGGTCGTCAGCGTGCTCGAGACGAACCCATCCCAGATCACCGAGACGTCGAGTCGAGAGTTGACGCCCGCATGCAGTTCGAGCTGCGGCCACGTACGTGCGTCAAGGGACTGCTCATGATCGCCTGCGTGTCCGAAGGTGAAGCCGAGCTCAATCTGAACGTGTCCACGGCCCAGGAGGACTGGACTGTCGGCAAAGCCTGGTCGATCGGCGGTGTCTGTCACCGATGACGACTGCTGTGCCGCAACAGGCGCCACGCCCAGCACCGCGATGAAGATGATCGCGGTGCCTTCTGGCAATCTGACCATTTACACTCGGGGAATCATCGCCCGAAGAGGTAATATCCCCGGCCAGGATCTGAAGGAGTGAGGATCGCAATGGCTCTGAAAATTCCATTCTTCGCGGCCAGCGTCGTCCTGGCCGCCACCATCGCCTCCGCGCAGAACGGCACCGACGCCGGCCGGTTCGTCGTCGAGCACCCCACGCTGGTCAACCTCGGCTTCGAATGGTCGATCCGGGGCGACGAGAACCGGAACGCGTCGGTCGACGTCCAGTTCCGGGCCGCCGGCGAGACCACCTGGCGCCCCGCGCTGCCGCTCGTCCGCATCGGCGGCGAGAAGGTCTATCGAACCCGCGAGCACCTCGACTACATCGTCCCCGACGGCTTCGCCGGCAGCATCCTCAACCTGCAGCCGGGGACGGAGTACGAGTGCCGGTTCGAGCTGAAGGATCCCGACGGCACGACGGGACAGACGAGCCACACGGTGAAGGTGAAAACGCGCACCGAGCCCGAGCGATCGCGCGAAGGGCGGACGCTGCACGTCTATCCGCCCGACTATCAGGGACCCGGCAGGAGCCCAGCTTCACCAGCCTGCTGCAGGCCTACTACGGCGCGGGCCTCGGCGACTGGAGCGTCGTGTGGGAACGTCGCGCGCAGCCGGGCGACACCATCCTGATGCACGTCGGTCTCTACAAATCAGAGCGGCGGAACTACGTCGATCCCCACATGACGCCGTTCGACGGCACGATGTCGCTGACGCTCGACGGCACCGCCGATAGGCCCATCACGATCACGGCCGCCGGCGACGGCGAAGTGGTGTTCGACGGCGACGGCAGCCACGCGCTGTTCGACGTGATGGGCACGAGCTATCACATCTTCGAAGGACTGACGTTCCGCAACACTGACGTCGCCATTCTTGCCGGCCAGAAGGAACTGACGGGGGCCGTCGGTCTGACGGTGAAGAACTGCCGGTTCGAAGACGTGGGCTTCGGCGTGTGGACCGAGTACGCCGGCTCGAGCGACTTCTACATCGCCGACAATCTGTTCATCGGCCGGCTCGATCGCTTCCGGCTGATCGGCTGGACGGGTCCGCTGTGGGCCAGCGCCGGCCCATACGGCTCGCACGAGATCACGAGCTACTACGCGGTGAAGGTGTACGGACCCGGACACGTCATCGCGCACAACGCGATTGCCTACTTCCACGACGGCATCGGCATCTCCACCTACGGCACGCCCGAGCAGGATCCCGATCGGCGCGCCTCGTCGATCGATATCTACGGCAACGACGTCCACATGTCGAACGACGATTTCGTCGAGACCGACGGCGGCGTGCACAACATCCGCGTCTTCAACAACCGCGGCGTCAACGCGGCGCACGGCGGCTACAGCGCGCAGCCGGTCTTCGGCGGCCCGGTCTACTTCATCGGCAACATCTCGTATCACGTGCCGAGCGGCGTCGCGTTCAAGTTCTCCGCGAAGCCCGCGGGTCTGTTCGTCTACCACAACACGATCATCGGCGAGCAGACGGCGCGCGACCCGTCCTCCAACGTGCACTTCCGCAACAACCTGTTTCTCGGCCGCGATACGCCCGAGCGCGGCATCATGACGTGGGCCAACGCCACCAGCGCGCACAGCTCCGACTACAACGGATATCGGCCCGAACAAAGGGGTCGCGGCGCAGTACGCGTGGCTGGCTCCCGCCGCGGGCAAGTCGGCCTACGAGCCCGCGCCCGACGACTGGAAGAACTTCCGGACGCTGGCCGAGCTTCGCGCCGCCACGGGCAACGAGGCCCATGGCGTCGAAGTGGACTTCGACATCTTCGAGCGGATGACGCCGCCCGATCCGTCGAAGCGCCATGCCGTGTACCACGCGATGGATCTGAACTTCGCGCTGAAGCCGAACAGCAAAGCCGTGGATGCCGGCGTGATTATCCCGACGGTCAACGACGGGTTCGCGGGACGCGCACCCGATCTCGGAGCAATCGAATCCGGTAAACCCGCACCGAAGTACGGACCACGTTGGCTGGACTGGCAGCCCTTTTACCGATAGGAACCGCGTTTCGCAATTGCTTGTCCACGTTCTTTGACGCAGAGCCGCAGAGGCGCAGAGAAAAGCTGAAAAACGTCTTTGCGTCTTTGCGTCTCTGCGTCGGAATAGCTTACGGCAGCAGTTCGTTCGGACTGGAACCCGAATCAAGCAAAGTCAGGAAGCGCTGGCGACTGCTCACAAGGTCTGAGAGCTCCCGGAACATGTCGGGGTTGATCTCTTCGGCATAGGGCAAAATACACGCGCGGGTCTCGTCCAGATAGCGCCTGACAAACTCGACGTCGTGGACGAAGCCGAGGGCGGTGAGGTTGCTGATCCGATCCGCCAGCTTGAGAAGCTTCGCCCGGGAGCTGCCCTGTTGCATGATGCGCAGCAGGAAATCGGACTTCCTTTCCTTGACGCCATCCACCACGCGGATCGTCACTTCCATCACCAGCGCCACAACGGCCGGACCGTCCGAGTCGAGCCGCGCGATGGCCTCTTCAGACACGCCCGGCAGTGCCGCGGCATCCTCGAAGAGGTCGTGAATCACCGCCGCCTTCAGCAGCACGGCATCCACGAGCTTGTAGTCGAGCAGGATGGCCAGCGTGCTGAGCTGATGGCGGAACATGTTGCTGCCGCCACGCCGCTGGACGCCGATGAGCGCCATCGCCTTGACGATGTATGGCGCGAGCGTCAGTTGGCTGAGCGACTGTTCGAGATCGTCCATGGTGCGGTCACCGTCCGCCCGGAGGCTTCGCGGCGCGATCGCTGATCTCTTTGGTGTGCTGGCCGAGGGCCGGCGGCGCGGCGTTCGGAAGCGCGGCGAGATCGGAGAGCTTGATCGGATTGCCCGGCATTTTCACCGGTCCGTCGCTCGTCGCGATGTCGAAGAACATCCGGCGCGCGGCGAGCTGCGGATCCGCCAGCACTTCGTCGATCGTCCGTACCCGGCCGCACGGAACGCCGGCGGCCGAGAGCCTTTCGATGAGCGAGTCCACGTCTTCGTTCGCGAACAGCGCATGGATGGCGTCGTTGAGCGATGCCCGGTTCGCCAGGCGGGCATCGTTGGTCGCAAAGCGCGGATCGTGCTCGAGGTGCTCCGCGCCGATCGCCGAACAGAAGCGGGACCACAAGCGCGGATTGGCGACCGCGACGATGACGTCGCCGTCGCGAGCGGGATACGGGCCGTACGGCGCAAGGCTCGGATGTTCGTTGCCGCGCCGGCCGGGACTTCTTCCGCTGGCCGCGACGATGCCGGCGGGCAGCCCGAGCACGGAAAACGCCGAATCGAGGAGCGCCAGATCGAGAAACTGTCCCTTCCCCGTCTGCGAGCGGCTGATATGCGCCAGGAGAATGCCCTGCACCGCGTAGAGCGCGGCAATGCAGTCGGTAATCGCGACGCCGACCTTGGTCGGCCCCGTTTCCGGAAATCCGGTGACGTCCATCAGGCCCGACTCGCCCTGGATGACCATGTCGTAGCCGGGCAGATCGCGGCGCGGGCCGGTCGTGCCGTACCCTGAAATCGAACAGTAGATCAGCCGCTCGTTCATCGACCGTGCGCGCTCGGGGCCGAATCCAAGACGCTCGAGCGTGCCGGGCCGGAAGTTTTCGACGAGCACGTCGGCCGATCCGATCAACTCCTCGAGCAGTCTCTTCCCTTCTTCGGACTTCAGGTCGATCGCGACGCTTTTCTTGTTCCGGTTCACGCTCAGGTAATACGTGCTCCAGCCGCCGACGAAAGGCGCCCATTCGCGCGTCTCGTCGCCGTGTACCGGATCTTCGATCTTGATGACCTCGGCGCCCATGTCGCCAAGGAGCATCGTGCACATGGGGCCGGCGAGCACGCGGGTGAAGTCGATCACACGGAGACCACTCAACGGAAGGGCGCTCGGCAGGTTCGTCATCTGTCGCGCCAGATCAGGCATCGACACCGGCGGCCGCGTCGTTCATCTCGGGATGACCGGTGTTGGCCGTCTTTTCTTTCGTCTTCGGGTCTTTCGTCTTCCGGCGTTTCGGCCGCCGCGCCTTCGCCTTCACCGCATCATCAGCAGCCGGCGCGAGGCCTGGCAACGGCGGGCGCGCTTTGGGGTCGAGATGTTCGCGATCGCGCACGAACGCTTTGATGATCTTCAACGCCGCGCGCGCCTCGCGCTCGGTTCGCCGTCCCTTGAAGTAGGCGGCCAGCTCGCGGTTGGCGCGAACCACCTCCTGATCGCGCATGGCCTGCTCGGCCGGGCCTGGTCGGCCGCCGCCCGTTTGTTTGTGCTGACGCATGGGCGTGAGATTACCACCGGATGCGTAAGGGCGTGTCCGGAGGCCCTTACGGAAACCGCAGGATGAGACCGGCAGTGAACTCGGCCTGCCACGCGAGGTTCGCGTGCAGCGAGATGAGGCAGACGCCGGGCGTGCAGGCGAAGACGCTGCCCTCCGCGTCGACCAGCGTGGCAAAGAACCGGCTGTCGAGACGGACGCCGATGCGTGGCGAGGGAAACAGCTTGACGCCACCACCGGCAGCGCCGGCAAAGCGAACTTCGTTGTCGCCCTCAGCCGCGTATCGGGTGAAGCCGAGCACACCTGTGAGAAAAGGACGAATGCGGCCGTAGTTCCATTCCTGGAGGCCTCCGGCCAGCCAGTGGTCGACGGTCACCTGCCGCAGCAACGGTCCAGAGGGACGCGGCTGCAGGAACACATCGCCCTTCTGATGCGTGAACACGCCTTCGAACTGAATCCCATTGCGAATCGGCACATCGAGCACGACGCCGGTTGCCGGCGCACCATCGAGATCGGCTTCCTGCCCGGTGACGAGCTCGAAGAACTCGCCGCCGAAGCGATAGCCGTAGTAGGGCGAGAGTTCGATCCCTTGCGCGTGCAAGGTCGCAGAATGGCACACGAGCACGGCCAGGATCGTCATTGCCCGGAGAACTGTTCCCATCCGCCGGCCCGGAGAAGCAAGCCCCGGGCCAGTGCGAACACGCGCATCTCTTAGAGGATTTGGTGCCGTCCACATGAGCGGCTCCACAAGTTCGGGCGCCGATCACGGCACCTTGTGTTCGCGGCGGTAGCGCGCCGGCGGCAATCCGAAGGCACGCTTGAACGCGCGGTTGAACGCCGCTTCCGATTCGTACCCGACGTCTGAGGCGATCTCGGCGACACCTCGCGGCGTGCTGGTCAGGGCCCGCGCCGCGAGCCGCAATCGCCATCCGGTCAGGTACGCCATCGGCGGTTCGGAGAGATACCGGCTGAACCGCTCGACAAGGGCCGAGCGCGACACGCCCACTTCCTGCGCGAGCTCCGCAATCGTCCACGCATGATGGACGCGGCTGTGCAGGAGCGCGAGGCTCTTGCCAATGGCCGGATCGCGCGCACCGGCGAGCCAGCCGCTCTGCTCTTCTGGCAGGCCGTTGACGAATCTTCGCAACGTGTCCACGAACAGCGCCTCGGACAGTTTGGCGAGCATCGCTTCGCTGCCCGCGCGCTCCGAAGCCGCTTCGTCGACCAGATGCAGGATGGAATTTTCGAGCCAGCGACCCGAGCGATCCGTCCGGATGTTGACTTTCAGGATGTGGGGCAGCCCATCGAGAATCGGACCGGACAACAGCGGATCGCACGCCATGTAACCGCACACGAATCGCGTGCTCGAGCCGCCGCCGCCCGCGCGCATCGGCGAGAGATCGCGGCTCGCGATCTTCTTGGTCACCGAGCCGACGTCGACCGTGTTTGTGCCTTCACCGGCGCTCAACTCGTGCGGGTGGCCGTGTGGGAACACGACGATGTCGCCGGCTTCGAGATCGACGGCCTCTCCATCGGTAAGACGCGCGCGCGCCGTTCCGTCTACCACGAAGTGATAGATGATCAGGTGAGGTGCGCCGGGCGAGAGTGTGCGGGACAGCACGCTCGAGTGAGGGGACGCGTAGGCCCACGGCGCGGAGAACTCCGCGCTGAAGAACATCGCGCCCTTCAGCTTGACGCCGCTCAGGACCTCGGAAAACGCATCCACTCACATCCCCCTGGACGGACGGCAAACGCTTCTGACGTCCGGGCAAAGCATTCTACCCGCGCTGGACTGACGGGCGAGAACGCTGTGTGCCGTCCAGCATAGCGTGATGGCCGGTGCCGGTGTTTCGATGATCGAGTAGGATCGCCGGCAGATCGTGGCCCTGCTGCTCTCGATATTTGCGTTCGATCTTCTCCCCATCTTTCTGATCGCCGGCGCGGGATTCGCTCTTGCCAGGTGGCGCGGCGCGAGCGCCACGACGCTGACGCACGTCGTGTTCTACGCGCTGCTCCCCTGCTTTGCGTTTCGGCTGCTGATGACCTCGGTCGCGACAGGCCGCGAGTTCGGCCTGATGGTCCTTCTGGCCATGCTCGTCATGGCCGCCATGGCGCTCGTCGGAGCGGTCGCGTCGTTCGCGCTCCGTCTCAATCGCACGGAAACGAGCGCATTTCTCCTTGTTCTGATGTTCTCCAACGGGGGGAACTACGGGTTACCGGTCGTCTCGTTTGCCTTTGGCGAGCAGGCGCTGTCTTACGGCACCGTGTTCTTCCTGACCGGATCGGTCATGACCAGCACGGTCGGGGCATTTCTCGCGGCCGCGGGCCGGCGCAGTCTTCGTGCGGCCTTGATGAGCATGCTGCGAATGCCCGCGCTGTACGGCATCCTCGCCGCCGTGCTGGCGCTGAGCACGGGGATCACGACACCCGCCCCGTTGATGCGCCCGATCACGATGCTGAGCGACGCGGCGCTGCCGCTCATGATTCTCGTGCTCGGCATGCAGCTCGAGCGCGCGGTCGTGCCCGCCCGCCCCGCGCTTGTCGTGCTCGCGGTCTCGCTCTCTCTCGTCCTGGCGCCGCTCATCGCGCTCGGCCTGACGTTTCTCTTCAACGTGACAGGCCCCGCGCGCCAGGCCGTCGTCGTGCTGGCGTCGATGCCGGTCGCCGTCGCCACGACGATTCTTGCGCTCGAATTCGACACGTCGCCCGAATTCGTGACTGGCGCCGTGTTCCTTTCCACGCTTCTCAGTCCGATTACGCTGACGCCGCTCATCGCCTACCTTAGTTAAAGCGTTTTCCGATTTGTACGTAGTGTCCGCCTTCAGGCGGACCGCGGGAAAAGTCCGGCTAAAGCCGGACACTACGTACTGCATGCTCGATTGGCGTTACAAGTCGGGTGCAAAACCGGCGATTCCGTAATGACCGGCTGACGCCAAACCTGCCAAATGCACGATTTTTCGCGGAATTTCCCACAGGTACGCTTGTTGCCACTTGGTAGCGACCATGGCTGACCCCATCGCTACGGACAATTCTGCATTCTCTGACCCGCCGGCCAGGCCGGCGTCGTCCGAATCGCCGGCGGCCGAGACCCCGTTGTTCGACACGCCGCTCGTGGCAGCGCCGGTGTCCGCAACACCCGAATTGACAGCGACCGTGTCGGAACCGACGGTCGCTCCGGCGGCCGCGCCCGCAGAGCCTGTGGCTCAGCGCGTACGGCCCGCACGGGATTCTCGCGTGAAGCCGCTCAAGCTCATGATGCTGCTCGTGTTGTTCGGCATCACCGGCGTGGGCTCGCTCATGCTGCTCGCTTCGTCGATGCGCGTGCCGGAGGGCACGAGCGATGTCGCACGGCCGGCCTCTGCCGCTCCGGCCACGAGCGCGAAGGTCGTTGACGCGCCCGCGGCTGCCGTGGACAGCGCTGTCGCCCCCGCACCGATAACCGCGGAGCCTGCGGTCGAATCGACCGACCGCGTGTCGAAGCCGCGATGGACGGCCGCCGCGAACTCGCGCAAAGCGGGCTACGGCGCCAACATCGTGTTCGAGCTCGCCGCCGATCAGGACATCGAAGTCTGGCGCAAGCGCGTCCGGCCGGTGTTGACGATGCGGTGCGCGGGGAAGACGACCGAGGTGTTCATCGTGACGCAGGCGCCGGCAACGATTGAAGACCGTACGAACCGGCACTCCGTGAAGATCGGGTTCGACGGCCAGGAGCCCGTCGAGCAGATGTGGGAGCATTCGATCGATCACGACGCGCTGTTTGCGATAAACGGCCCGGCGATGATGCGTCAGATTACGCGGTCGCGGGAAATGTCGTTCTCGTTCGCGCCGTTCAACGCGCCACCGGCCACCGTCACGTTCAGTACCGCCGGCTTCGACGTGCACGCGAAAGCCGCGGCCAGCAAGTGCCGCTCGTAGCGGCCGCGCGCCAGGGGTCGGGAGGGGTTTTCGCGGGCTTAGAGCGGTTTCGATTTTCGTGTAGCGTCGCGGCGGCAGTTGGATTGGCAGGGCTGCGGCGCGAAGCCGTGCGGAGGCGGCCGACACGCGTCACACCGACCGCGCGAGAAGCCTCTGGGCATCGAGCGAGGTTGACCGAGCGAAGACGGGGACCTCGCGTCGGACGGCCCTCAACGGGCCTCGGAGCGCGCGTCCGGCCCCGGAGCTTCGGCTGCGCGCGGCGGCCCTGCCAATCCAGCGGCCGCGAGGACGACCACTTGTCCGGTCCGGCTGAAGCCGGACACTACGTACTACAGGGAATCCAAAACTGCTCTAGCCGAAAACCCCTCCCGACCCCTGCTTGCCTGCTTGGCAGAAATCGTGTGTAACGTCCGATAAGACGTTCATGCGATCAATAGGCCTTATCGGTGCAGTCATCGCGCTCGGCACGGGGTATTTCGTTTACAACGCGCAGTTGACACAGTCCGGTTCGGCGATGACGGCCTCGCCCAAAGAGCAGATCGATGTGATGAGCATCAGAACTGCCCTGCTCGAGATTGGCCAGGCCGAGCGCCAGTACGTCAACGCGCATGGCGCCTACGGCACGCTCGACCAGTTGCGCGCGGATGGACCTCCCGAGCTCGGGACCGACCGGCGCGGCTACGTTTTCGTGGTCGAGCCCAATGGCGCCCAGAGCTTCAAGGCCATCGGCAAGCCGTCTGACCCGGGCAAGGCGGACTGGCCGACCCTGACGATCGACGAAACGATGCAAGTCTCGTCCCGCTGAAGCCAACGGCACGATGCTCAGCGGACTCGTCGCGATCGTCACCGGCGGCAGCTCGGGCATCGGCGAAGCCATCGTGCGCCGGTTCGCCCGCGAGGGCGCTACCGTCGTCATCCTCGACGTCGATCTCGACGGCGCACAGCGCATCGTCGCGAACATTCCAGACAACCGCGCGAGCTGCGTTCGGTGCGATGTGTCGGTCGAGACCGACGTCATCGCGGCCGTCGGATCCGTGGTCGAGCGTCACGGCACGATCGACATTCTGATTAACAACGCCGGCATTCCACCTCAACTGGCGCCGCTCGACGAGCTCTCCGAGTCCGACTGGGACCGCATGATGGACGTGCACGGCAAAGGCTGCTTTCTCTGCTGCCGGCACGTGATGCCGCACATGAAAGCCAGGCGGCGCGGCGCCATCGTGAACATCGCCTCGCTTGGCGGCGTCAGGGGCCGGCCCGATCGCCACACGTACATCGCGTCGAAGCATGCGGTCGTGGGGCTGACGAAGTCCATCGCGCTGGAAGGGATCGCGTGCAACGTTCGGGCAAACGCGATTGCGCCGGGGCCGGTCGTCAGGCATGGTGGACAGGCCAGCTTCGACGAGCACAAAGCCGCGGGCGGGTCCGAGATCAGCTTCGAGGTGAAGCCCGAGGCCATCGCCTGGGCGGCGCTGTTTCTGGCCGCGCCCGAATCGATCAACATCACGGGCGTCGTGCTGCCCGTCGACGCCGGTATCCTCGCGGGATCCCTCGAACGCGGCCCGTTGAAGTTCCCCCGCCGTTAACGAGACACCGATCCTCCTGATCTTCTAAACTCCTGTTTCATGACGGGCGACGAGCTGAACCCCCAGGCCAGGGAGATGGCGGACGAATCGATGGTCCGCAACCTTGCGGCGCAGGCTGAAGCGATCTGGCCGCAGGAAAGAGTGTTGTTCGAGCGCTATCACCTGCCGGAAGACGCCAATGTGCTGGACGCCGGGTGCGGTACGGGCGAAATCTCCGTCCGTATCGCTCAGATGCTGCCCCGAGCGCGCGTGCTCGGCATCGACATCATCGACCCCCATCTCGAGGTGGCGAGAGAACGGAGCGCGCTCCTCGGCGACCGTGTGCGCTTCGAGCATCGCAGCATCTTCGAGCTCGGCCTGGCCGCCCGCCAGTTCGATCTCGTCGTCTGCCGGCACGTGCTGCAGGCCATCCCCCACGCCGACCGTGCCATCGCCGAGCTCGTCAGGATGGCAAAGCCGGGCGGGTGGCTTCACCTGGTTCCGGAAGACTACCTGATGATCAATTTCGAGCGGCGGCAGCTGGATCCCGACGATTTCTGGAGCGCGGGGCCGCGCCAGTTCGGCAGTGCCACCGGCACCGACATGCGCATCGGCCGCCATGCGTACGGCATCCTGCGACGCCTCGGCTTCTCCGACATCCTGATCGACTACGTCGTCGTGGATCCGCTGCGCGTGCCGCGCACGACGTTCGCGGCCATCTGGAAGGCCTGGCGCGACGGCTACGCCGACGCCGTGTCGTCGCACACATCAATCACACACGAGCGATTCGTGGCGTACTTCGACGACATGATTGCGACGCTGGAGGATCCGAACGGCTACGGCGTCTGGCATGTCCCGGTGGTGGCCGCCAAGGTACCCTGAACGGCCAGGCCCGGGAGTTCCTGTTCCCGTTCCGGTTCTAGAGCGGTTTCGATTTTCGTGTAGCGTCGCGGCGGCAGGTGGATTGGCAGGGCTGCGGCGCGAAGCCGTGCGCAGGCGGCCGACACCCGTCACACCGACCGCGCGAGAAGCCTCTGGGCATCGAGCGAGGTTGACCGAGCGACGACTGGGACCTCGCGTCGGACGGCCCTCGTCGGGCCTCGGAGCGCGCGTCCGGCCCCGGAGCTTCGGCTGCGCGCGGCGGCCCTGCCAATCCAGCTGCCGCGGGGGACGACCACCTTGTCCGGTCCGGCTGAAGCCGGACACTACGTACTACAGGGAATCCAAAACTGCGCTAGGTTCGCGGTAGCGCCAGAATTTCCGCGCGCATCTAAAAGAAATGATGGCGTACTGAAGCCATCGGCCACCACGAACCGGAACCGGAACAGGAACCGGAACCCCGACCCGGCAGGGTCGGGTGCTTCAGACCGCGACCGCTGCGGGTCGGATGTTTTGATTCACCCGGAACAGGTTCGTCGGATCGTATTTCGACTTGATCCTGGCCAGGCGGTCGTAGTTGTCACGGAACGACGCCTGCACGCGCTCCTGCCCCTCGTCCATCATGAAGTTCACGTACGCGCCACCGGCCGAATACGGGTGCAGGGCATCGAAGTAACCCTTGCACCACTCGGTGATGGCTCCGCTCTTGCCCGGGTCGGGATCGACGCCGACGATGACCTCGGCCCAGTTTGCGTCGCGGTAGCTGAACGCCGTCTCGTCCGTGCCCACGCGATGCGCGGCCCCGTCGATGGGATAGAGGTGCATCGTCGAGTGCATGGTCGGCAGCGCCGAACCGTGACGGACGTGCTCGGCGATCGCGGCATCGCTGAGCTCCTTGACGAAATCGGCTCGCCAGTACCACTGCAAGCCGGCCGGATACAACGCATCGAACAGGCTGTTGAGCACCGGCATCGGCATCTCGCCCTGATGATCCAGCAGCGGCGTGCCGACCGAGCGCATCGGCTTGGTGGCCGCCTCTGCCCGGCTCGCGGGACCGGTGCACGACCACACGATGCCGCACACCTTCTTCATGTGCAGGTGCTCCGGAAACATCGGCGCGGGCGGAACCGTGAGAAACGCGAAGAAGCCGTTCACGTACTCGGGCGCGTTGAGGATGAACGTGCGGTACACCCGCATCACCTCGGCGCTCTGCTCGAGCGGCCAGAACGTCGGCCCCGCGTACATGTTCTTCACCGGGTGCACCCGGAATTCGAACGACGTTACGACGCCGAAGTTGCCGCCGCCGCCGCGCAGCGCCCAGAAGAGATCCGAGTGCGCGCGTTCGCTCGCCGTGACGAAACTGCCGTCGGCCAGCACCACGTCGGCCGACAGGAGGTTGTCGATCGTGAGACCGTACTCGCGCGTGAGATACCCAATCCCGCCGCCAAGCGTCAGCCCGCCCACGCCGGTTGACGAAATGAAGCCGCACGGCACGGTGAGGCCGAATGCATGCGTCGCGTGGTCGACGTCGGCCCACGTACAGCCGCCGCCAACCTGCGCGGTGCGCGCGGTCGGATCGACGCGAATCCCCTTCATCGCCGACAGGTCGATGACGATGCCGTCATCACAGGTGCCGAGACCGCCGCCGTTGTGACCACCGCCGCGAACCGCGGTCAGCATGTCGTTCGACCGGGCGTAGTTGACGGTCGCAATCACGTCGGCGACGTCGGCGCATCGCACGATGAGCGCGGGACGCTTGTCGATCATCCCGTTGTAGACCTTGCGAGCCACCTCGTATGCAGGATCGTTAGGTTGAATAATGGCGCCGCGAACGCTCGAGCGAAGATCGTCGAGTGAAATACCTGACATGAAACCTCCTCGTGAAACATCGATGCGAAAGCCGGCGCCGGGTCTGCAGAGCAGACCCGGCCTACGTTGCGGTCTACCGCTTGGTCTGCTTCTGCTGAGGGTCGTCCGACGGATTGATGTAGAAGATGTCGAACGGTCCTTCCAGGCTGATCTGAATGACCGTGGGCACGGCGGTCCAGGCGAAGTGATGCATCTTCGCCGGAAGCGAGACGAACCCACCGGGCTCGAGCGGCTGGCTGGCCTTGCGATCCAGCTTGTCGCCCATTCCCACCTGCAGCGCACCCGAGAGCACTGTGACGCGCTCGGTCATGCTGTGCCAGTGCGCCGGAATGCCGTAGTTGGCTGGAAGTCGAAGACGCAGGGTGATTGGGCCTTTGGCCGCTGGATTGCCTTCCAGCACGCTGATTTCGGCCCCAGGCGGCAGCGCGGGCGGAGCGGGCCCCCACTGAACCTTGTCGGCGGGCACCAGCACGTGCGTGGATTGCGCGAAGGCCGGGGCGACGGCGAACGTCAGTGCGAAGGCCAGCGACGCGAGTTGGACTGCGAGAAACCTTGAAATGCTCATTGAAACTTCCTCCTTGAGGAGGAAGCCTATGAGGCCGAGCGTTCCGTAAGCGTTCGCGAAAGCGTTCGCAGGATCCGCTGCTCCAGGCTCCGGCTCGACTGGACCCGCGCCTCGGCCAGACCCCGCCGCCACGTCTCTTCGCGCCGTCCCGCCGGCTCGAACTCGCCTTTCTGCAGATACAGCGCCGGAAGCCACCACACGTCGGAACGCGCGTGCGCCATCGCGATGGCCGCCTCCAGAATCGACAGTGCGCGATCCTTCTGGCCGGCGAGCACGCAGGTCTCGGCCAGCAACGACAGATAGTACGGGCGCCGCGCCTGCGCGCGTTTCGCGTCGAGGCGCTCGAGCGCGGATTCGATCACGGCAATTCCCTCGGACGGATGCCGCTGGCCGCGGGCCCACCCGATGAGCGCCTGCGCCCAATCACCGTAGTAGCCGAAGCCGTATCGCTCGCAAAGCGCCACGGCCCCTTCCGCACATTCGATCACGCGATCGGCGTCACGCCGCAGCTGATGCAGGAGCGCCGCGTATGCGAGCGCGATCGCCTGGCTGTACAGATGATCGAGTCGCCGCGACAACGCAATCGCCTCGTCGGCGTGCCGAACGGCATCGTCTTCATCGCCGAGCAGCCACAGCGTGTGCGAAAACCAGGCATGCCCGAAAACGCCCAGGTCGGATCCCAGCGCCGATTGTTGAGGATGCCGCTCGTCGTACTCCATCAACGCCGCTTCGAAATGATGCCTCGAGGCTTCGAGCTCGCCCACGGCGTAGAGCACACCGCCCATGGCATGGTGTGCCTCGCACCGGCACGACGGATCGGCGTGACTGAGAGCGAGAGCCTGCCCCGAGATCTCACGTGTGGCGCTCAGGTCGCCAAGCATGTAGCGAAGCGTAAACGCCACCCATAGCCAGCGGACGGGCACCTCTCCTGAAGCGCCGGATCGCAACAACGCGAACACACGATCAAGGTTGTGCTCGACCTCGGGCGCCGCGTACCCGCGGGCGAAACTAAGAGCCATCGACAGGCTCGACCGCAACGACAGCTCGCGTTGATCGCGATCGCGGCCTTCAGGCAGCGCGTCCAAAAGGGTCAGCGCGTAGGTCAAACAGCGGATCGCTTCCTCGTTGGCCGACACGCGCGAGGCGACTGCGGCCGCGCGTTCGAGAAACGGTACCGCGCGCGCAGGCTGCCCCCCGCGATCGAGGTGCATCGCAATCGACGCGCTCGCCTCGTCGAGACGATTGGCGAAGAGCAGCTCCATGCCCTGCGCGATGCGGCGGTGGATCAGGCGGCGGCGCGCCGGTCCGATGCCCGCGTAGGTGACCTCGCGGATGCGATCGTGGCTGAAGTCCCATCGCTCGTCGGCCTGCACGCGGACGATATGGCGCCGCCAGAGCTCGTCGAGCGCGCGCACCAGCGCGTCCTCTTCGAGGTCGCTCGCCTGCGCCAGGATGTCGAAGCGGAAATCGCGGCCGACGGCCGCGGCCACTTCCGCGGCGGCCCGGGCATCCTCGGACAGCAGCGCCAGCCGCTCGGCCACGACGGTCTGCACGCGCGGAAGCACGCTGTCTGCGCTCGTGATGGACCGGCTCGCCGCATCCATCCGTCCGCGCTCCACGATGAAGAGCGGGTGTCCTTCGGTCTCGCGAAACGTCTGCGCCAGTGCCGCCTCGTCGAGCGGCTGCTCGGCCACAGCGGCGGCCAGCTGCGCCGTCGCCGTCTCGTCGAGCGGACCGAGTGCGAGCACGGTGACAAGATTGTCGCGTTCCAGATGCCGCACCAGCCGGCCGAGCGCCGGATTGTCCTGTTCTTCTTCCGCCCGAACCGTGCCGATGACCAGGCAGTGCGTATCGGACGCCGAGCGCAGGAAATACTGGACCCATTCGATCGTGTCCGCGTCGGCCCATTGCACGTCGTCCATCACGAGGACGAAGGGCGCGGCCGATCGAAACGCCTGGGCCAGCGCCTCGAAAAACCGCAGGCGCTGCCAGTTTTCGAGCTGGGGTTCGGGCGCCGGCGCGTCGGGGCGCGCCGCGATGACTTCGGGCCGAATCCGCGCGATGTCGGTCAGCAACGCTGCGTCCAGCTTCATCAGCACCGGCCGGAGCGCGCTGCTTTTCAGCCAGGAAGCGATCGGCGCGTACGCCAGCTGCCCTTCCCCGGAATAGCAGCGCGCGGTGACGACGCCGACATTCCGGAGCTTGCACCAATCGACCAGTTCCTCGGCAAGCCTCGACTTGCCGATGCCGGCTTCACCCCGGATCAGGAAAAGCCGCGCATGACCGGCTTCGGCTGCGTGCCATGCACCAAGGAGCGCGTTCCACTCGGCCTGACGGCCGAGCAGGGGATAAACAGCCGTCCGTGGTGACGCCAGCACAACGGGCGCGGCGGCATCGAGGTCGAGGATCTCGCGGTAGGTCATCCGCGTCGCCGCGCTCGGTTGAACACCGAGCTCCTTCTTCAACAGCGCAGCGCACTGCTGATAGAGGTGCAGCGCCGTCGCTCGCTCGCCGCGCCGCGCGTGGCACCGCATGAGGGCACACCAGGCGTCTTCGTCCAGCGGATCGAGCCGGCACAGTTGCCGGGCATGCTCGATCGCCTCACCAAACGCCTGCTCCTGCTCCAGAAGAGCGGCCAGCCGCCTCAGCGCGCTCGTCGCGCGCTGACGCAGACGCTCGCGGTCGGCGCCGATCCAGTCGCTGGTGCAGTCGGGCAGGACGTCGCCCTTGTACAAACGTGCCGCCTCTTCCAGCGCACCGCGGTCGCCGCGCAAACCGCGATCGACGGCCTCTTCGAACGCCACGATGTCGACGACCGTACGCGCATCCGGGCGCCACGCCAGCGTGCGCGATTCGCCGTCGATGCGCGACTCCAATCCGGGCCACCCTTCGCGCAGGTGATGGAGCTCGCGCCGAAGATTCGTCAGCGCCTGGGCGTCGCTCGATTCGGGCCAGAGCGTGCCGGCTACGCGCTGGCGAGAGACCGGGGCGTTGCGGGCATGAAGGACGAGGAAGGCGACAAGCTGCTGCTGACGTGCGTTCGGTGGGCGGGGAGCGTCGCGGCCGTCGGCCAGCACGCGGAAGCCGCCCAGCAGCTCGACCCGGAGAGCAGGCGGACCAGCCACCTCACAAGCTTACTCCGTCCGCAGGGCCACCAGCGGATCGACCCGGGACGCTTTCTGTGCCGGAAAAAAACAGGCCGCCACGCCAACGATGGCCATCAAGACGATGACACCGGCGAGCGTGAGCGGATCGTGTGGCGACACGCCAGTCAGCTGCGACGCGATGAATCGCGTCGCGCCGAAACTGGCGAGCAGCCCGACGGCAGCGCCAATCGCGATCAGCTTCAGCCCCATCAACGACACCATCCGCAGCACGTCGCGACGGCCCGCGCCGAGCGCCATGCGGATGCCGATCTCGCGGGTCTGTCGCGCGACGGTGTAGGCAATCACGCTGTACACGCCGATCGCGACGAGCACGAGCCCGACCGACGCGAACACGCCGAGCAGCACGAGGCTGAACCTGGGCTCGGCATACGAAAACTGCCTGGAGATAGCCGTTCAGCGTGCCCGTGAAGGTAATCGCCACGCCGCGATCGACGGCCCAGATTTCGCGCCGCACGGCAGCCAGCAGCGCTTCCGGATCGCTCTGCGTTCTCACGAGAATCCCACGCTCGAACGCGCCGGTGACCGTGTACGGGATGAACGCCTCCGGACGAATCGGATCGATGATGCCGCTGTTCCTGGCATCGGCGATGACGCCGATGACCTCGAAGGAAGGCGTCTCGATGGCGTTTCCGTCCGCTAGCTTCTGCATCATCTTCAGGACGATCTGCCGTCCAATCGGATTCTCGCCGGCGAAGTATTTGTTGGCGAACGTCTGGTTGATGACGGCCACCTTCCGCGCGGTGCTGACCTCGGCCGCCGACAGCGTGCGCCCGCGCAGAATTTTCAGCCCGAGCGTCCTGAAGTACCCGTCGCTGCAGAGCTGGTAGATGGCCTCCCATCGCTCCGTGTGCGTCTTGCCGGGGATATCGATGTCGGTGCCGATGCCGCCGTACGGCGGAAGCGTGGACGTCTCGGTCGCCGCCACGACGCCCGGCAGCGCATGAAGGCGGGGCAGCAGCGCCTCGAAAAACTGCTGCTTGGCCGCCGCCGTCTTGTATTGATCGCGGGGCAGCGGCAGGCGTGCGACCAGGATGTTGTTCGGATCGAGCCCCAGATCGACCGCTTGGAGCTTTACGAAGTTCCGGATCAGCAGGCCCGCGCCAGCAAGCAGCACCAGCGACAACGCGACTTCGCACACAACCAGCGCGCTTCGCAGCTTGCCGCGCCTGAAGCCACCGACGACACCGCGGCCCGAATCCTTGAGCGGATCGGCCATGTTCTTCTTCGCCGTTTGCAGTGCCGGCACCAACCCGAAGACGATGGCCGTAAACACCGCCACGCCGAGGCTGAACGCCAGCACGGGAATGTTCATGCGGACGACGGCCTCGGATGGAAACAGGCCCTGCGGCATCAGGCCTTTGACGGCCTCGATGCTCATGTAGGCGAACGCGCATCCGAGCGCCGCACCACTGACGGCGAGCATGAGGCTTTCGATGAGCAACTGGCGAATCAACAGCCAGCGACCGGCGCCGAGCGATGTTCGAATCGCCATTTCCTTCTCGCGCGCGGCCGCGCGGGCCAGCAGCATGTTGGCGACATTGGTGCACGCGATCAGCAGCAGCACGCCAACCGCCGCAAACAACGTATAGAGCGTCGTCCGGAACTGTCTGACGAGGCCGTCAAGCCAGCTCACGACATGCACGGTGAACTTCGGCGGGTAGTTGTCGGGATAGAGCTTCGCGATGCGGCGGGCCACGAGATCCATCTCCGCCGTGGCGCGCTCGAAGGAGATGCCCCGCTTCAACTTCGCCTGGAACACGATGTAACGGCGCTGCTGCTGCGGATCGGCGCGATCGAGCGTCAAGGGCTTCCAGAGGTCGGCGGCCTGCTTGGTAAAACGAGGGGGCATCACGCCGATGCAGGTCGTGGGCACGCCGTTGATCACAAACGTCCGGCCGACCACGCCGGGATCCTGGCTGTACTGCGCGATCCACATCTTCTGGGACATCACGAAGACGGGTGGTGCGCCAGGCGCGGCGTCGGCGTCGGTGATGGCCCGGCCAAGCTGCGGCGGCACGCCGAGAAACCGGAACGTGTTCGGCGTGACGAGGCCGGCGGCAAACTGGAACGTCCCGTCCCTGGTGGTCAGCAGGGCATCTTCGAACCCGCCGCCGATCACATCTTCGAAAACCTGGCTCTGCTCCCGGTAATCGAGAAACTCCGGCACCTGAAAGGCCGTGCGACCGTCGGGCTGGCTCCGGCTGGAGTCGCGAATCTGGACGTACGCGATTCGCTCGACGTCCGCATACGGGGCCGGATCGAGGAGCACATTCTGAATGACGCTGAAAATCGCCGCCGCGCTGCCAATACCGAGGCCGAGCGTCAGGATGGCCACCAGCGTGAACCCCGGCCGGGACACCAGCCCGCGGAAACCATACCGGACGTCCCGCCACACGTTTTCGAGCATGCTCGCCCCTTAGACGACACGAATCCCTGGAAGGTTGGCTACTCCTAATACGTGAGGGCCCAGGGCAAGGTTGCCCCCGGAGTTCGTGGAGTTCGTGGAGTTCGTGGAGTTCGTGGAGTTCGTGGGGTTCGTGGGGTTCGTGGGGTTCGTGGGGTTCGTGGGGTTCGTGGGGGTTCGTGGGGGTTCGTCGGTTCGGCTGTTTGCACTTGCGGTAGGGCTCGGCTTCAGCCGAGCATAGTACGTAGTGTCCGGCTTTAGCCGGACCGTGGAGGCTCAATGCTTTCTCGACGTGACGTTCTCGTCGGCGGCGTACTCGCGGGTATATCGGGGCTCGTGCTCGACCGGGTGGCACACGCAACCGCGTCGCAGCCGGGCACACCGGTGAACTTTGATGTGCCGCCAAACGCCACCGACTGCGCCGTGCATGTGTACGAGCCGACGCGTTTTCCGTACTGGGAAGGACGCAGCTACACGCCGGAGCCCGCAACGCTGGACGAGCTTCGGCAGGTTTTGCGAACGCTCAAGCTCGACCGCGTCGTCGTGGTCCAGGCGACGTCGTACGGCACCGACAACGCGTGCGTCGTCGCCAGCCTGCGCGCGCTCGGCGCACGCGCGCGCGGCGTCGCGATTATCGACGAGAAGACGCCGGAATCGTCGTTCGACGAGATGCACAAAGCGGGTGTTCGAAGCGTCCGGCTGACGCTCAACAATCTCGCGGCGTCCGATCCGGCAGCGGCGCGGCAACGTTTGAACATGACCGTCGATCGCCTGAAGGCCAGGAACTGGAGCTTGCAGCTCTCGACCAACACGGTGACGTACGAGATCCTTCGCGACGAGCTGATGGCGCTGCCCGTCACACTGGTCGTGGATCATTTCGGTCAGGTGCAGGCCGCCGATGGCGTCGGGCAGCGCGGGTTCGCCACGATTCTTGCCCTGCTGAAATCCGGCAAGGCGTTCGTGAAAATTTCGAACCCCAACAGCATTTCCAAGCAGCCGGACCTGTCCGACGTCGGCCAGTTCGCCAGGGCCCTCGTCGCCGCCAACCCGCGGCAAGTCGTCTGGGGTTCGGCATGGCCGCATCCGACCGCCGGCGCCGCAAAAAAGCCGACCGATCTCTCGCCTCATCAGCAGATCGACGATGGACGCAACATGAATATGCTCCCCGTGTGGGTGCCGGACGCCGCCACGCGGAAGATGATCCTGGTGGATAACGCGGCACGGTTATACGGGTTCTAGCGGGTTCGTGGGTTCGTCAAGTTCGTGGGTTCGTGAGGTTCGTGAGGTTCGCCGGGTTCGTGAGGTTCGTCGGGTTCGTGCGGTTCGTGAGGTTCGGGTTGCGGTAGGGCTCGGCTTAACGGTAGGGCTCGGCTTTAGCCGAGCGTATGAATATGCCTATCTACGAATACCAATGCCGCGGCTGCGGAAACCGCTTCGAGAAAATCATCTACGGCTCGACCGAACCCGCCTGTCCTTCGTGCAGCAGCGCCGACCTCGAGCGCCTGCTTTCGACCTTTGCCGTATCTTCCTCTTCGTCCAGCACACGAGCGACCGACTCTCCGGGCGCGTGCGGCACCTGCGGGGATCCGCGCGGGCCGGGATCGTGTTCAATCAACTAGACAGTTTCGCCTCTTCGGTGGCACAGGACTTTAGTCCTGTCCGGAGATGAACCGCCTTCGCGCCGTCACCCTGATAGTGCTCCTCAGCAGCTGCACGCGTGCGCTGCCGCCGGCTCCACCTGCTGAAGCGCCGGGTCTTGAGAAGCAAGACCCGGCCCACGTGGTCGAGCTCAGCGCCATGGACGCGCGCGACAGAATGGCCGCCGGCACACTGACGTCGCACCAGCTGACGCAGGCGTATCTCGATCGCATCGCGAAGATCGATGATGCCGGCCCGACGCTGGGCGCCGTCATCGAGACGAGTCCAACCGCCATCGCCGACGCCGATGCGCTCGATGCCGAGCGCAAGGCCGGCACGACGCGCGGGCCGCTGCACGGGATTCCGGTCCTCCTCAAAGACAACATCGATGCGTCGGGGATGGTGAACTCCGCCGGGTCTCTCGCGCTTGCGGAGAACCGTCCGAAACAGGATGCGTTCATCGTGGCGCGGCTGCGCGCGGCGGGCGCCGTCATCCTCGGCAAAACCAACCTGAGCGAGTGGGCCAATTTCCGTTCGACACGCTCGACGTCGGGCTGGAGCTCGCGGGGCGGACAGACGAAAAACCCTTACGTCCTCGATCGCAATCCCTGCGGCTCGAGCTCGGGCACCGGCACGGCGATCGCGGCGAGCCTGGCCGCCATCGGCGTGGGCACCGAGACCGATGGCAGCATCATCTGCCCCTCAGCGGTGGCCGGGCTCGTGGGCCTGAAGCCGACCGTCGGTCTCGTGAGCCGCCGCGGCATCATTCCTATTTCGATCTCGCAGGACACGGCGGGTCCAATGGCGCGCAGCGTGAGCGATGTCGCGCTGTTCTTGAACGCGCTTGCGGGCGTGGACGATCAGGACCCCGCGGGACCTGCGGCTCAGGGTCATATTCCCGCCGATTACACAGCCTTCTTGAAGGCGGGGGCGCTGAAAGGCAAACGATTCGGCGTGCTCCGTCAGGCGATGGGGTTCCATCCGGCGTCGGACGAAGGGGTTGCCAGGGCGATCGACACGATCAAATCCGCGGGCGCCGAGGTCATCGACGTGAAGTTCGGCGCATACAACGCGTGGGATGAGCCCGAGCTCGAAGTAATGCTCTACGAATTCAAGGACGGCCTGAATCAGTACTTGAAGACCAGCGGTTCGCCGCACGCGTCGCTCGAAGCGTTGATCGCGTTCAACAAGAGCCACGCCACGACGGTGATGCCGTTCTTCGGACAGGAGCTGTTCGAGCGGGCGCAGGCGAAGGGGCCGCTGACCGACGCGGCGTACAAGAAAGTCCGCGACGACGCGCGCAGGCTGGCCGGGAAGGAGGGGCTGCTGGCCGCCCTCGACCGCGACAGGCTCGACGGCATCATCGCGCCAAGCGTATCGCCGGCGTGGCCGACCGATCATGTACTTGGTGATCGATTTCTTGGAGCAGGCTACGGAGTGGCCGCGGTCGCCGGTACACCGAGCATCACCGTGCCCATCGCCGAGGCGCAGGGGTTGCCGGTCGGTGTCACGCTCATGGGACGGGCCTACAGCGAACCCGATCTGATTGCGTTCGCGTACGCGATCGAGCAAGCGACGAAAGCCCGCAAGCCGCCGCAGTTTCAGCCAACCATCCCGTAGCGAAAACGGATCCCGGATCCTTTTCTTGCGGCGCGCCCGCCTCGGGTCTACACTTCAGCCCCACACCACCATCAAAGAAGGTGACTCGTGAATCGTATGACGCGCGGCGCCGCCGCGCTCGTTCTCGTCTTTACGGCCACGCTCGTCGCGCAGGACAAAGTTGTCTGGGAAGATCTGCCGGGCGTTCTCCTCTCGAACAGCAAGATCGAGCTGACCCTCGTGCCCGAAGGGGGCGCGATGGCTCAGATCGTCCTCAAGGACGACAAGGAGAAGATCAACCCGTTGTGGAATCCGTACGCGATCGCGCGCCAGGCGGGCGTCGCCCGCCCGACAAATTTCTATCGCGGCCACTTCGTCTGCGTTGACGGCTTCGGTCCGACCTCGACGGAAGAGCGCGACGCCGGCCTCAACATGCACGGCGAGGCGCACGCGAAACCGTGGGAGCTGCGATCGTTCCGCAAGGAGGGCAGCACGACCAGCGCGGCGTTCTCGGTGAATCTTCCCCTGGCGCAGGAGATCTTCACGCGCACCTTTCACGTCGTCGATGGAGAGAACATCGTCTGGATCGAGAGCGAGCTGACCAATCTGCTGGCGTTCGATCGACCGGTTTTCTGGGGCGAGCACGCGACCGTCAGCGCCCCGTTTCTCGAACCCGGAAAAGTCGCGGTGGACATGCCGGTCTCGAAATCGAAGACGAAAGCGTATCAGCCGGCGCCCGTACGGCGGCTCCAGTCGTTTGTCGACTTCACGTGGCCGATGGCGCCCACACTCGACGGCAAGATGTTCGACGTCCGCACGGCGCCGATGACTCCCGGGACAACAGATCACACGACGTCGTTGCTCGATCCCACGCGCCGTCTCGCGTACGTCACGGCATTGCATCTCGAGAAAAAGCTGATGATCGGCTGGGTGTTCCGGCGCGAAGAATATCCGTGGGTACAGACGTGGCTCTCGTATCCGGGGGCAAACAGGATGACGCGCGGGCTCGAGTTCGCCACGCAGCCGTTCGATCTGACGCGCGCCGAAGTGCTGGCCAGCGGGCCGCTCTTCGACTCGCCCGTGTTCCGCATCGCGCGCGCGAAGTCGAAGATCGGCTCGAGCTTCTTGATGTTCTACACGGCCGTTCCCGACGGCTTTCAGAAGGTCGACGACGTGCAGCTTACGGGCGGGAAGCTCGTCATTGAGGATCGGACGGCAAAGAAAGTGATCACGCTGGCCGCTTCGCGCCAGCTCTAGCATGCCGCTATCGTATTTATTTTGAGTGAGTTAGGGTATTTGGGCCAAGGGCTCGACTACCAAGAAGTACTACTGTATGCTTTCGCGTCATCCCAACCCCCCAGGTACGCCTGTCGTTACCCGACGACCGTCATGTCGTGGTGCGCATCGTGGCCGCTGCGCTCGGGTTTCGTGTGCTTTCCGCGATCATCGCGCTGCTCGTCAACCTGTCGTTCCCGCTTCAACAGCGCGAGCAGTTCACGGTTTTTGAGTCGACCAGCCCGTTCTGGGATACGTTCGCGCGCTACGACTCCGGGTGGTACTACCAGATCGCAACCAACGGTTACACCTTCGTACCCGGCGGGCCGTCGGCGGGTATCGGAAAGCCCGGCAAGATCGCGTTCTTCCCGCTCTATCCAGTGTCGATGCAGTACACCGGACGTTTGTTCGGGACCGCAAGGGCCGACGTCTATTTCGGCGGCATCCTCGTCTCGTGGATATCTTTCATCGCGGCGTCGGTCGCGCTGTTCTTCCTCGCACGCCTCGATCTGAATCGCCGCCAGGCGGAGCGGGCCGTTCTCCTGACCGCCATTTTTCCGTTCAGCTTCTTTTTCGGGATGGTCTATACGGAAGCGCTGTTTCTGCTGCTCACCGTGCTGAGCTTCTACGGCTTCCGGACACGACACTGGCTGCTCGGTGGACTCGCCGGCGCGCTGGCGACGGCGACACGGGTGAACGGCATCCTCATGTTGCCGGTGCTGGCGTGGATTGCGTATCGCACGGCACAGCCGACCGCACGCGATCGCCTGCTCGCGGCAGCAGGGCTTCTGCTGGTCGCCGGTGGCGTCGGCGCGTACTCGCTCTATGTCTACCATCTGAGCGGCAATCCGTTCGAATGGGCGATGACGATTCAGCGGTGGAACTACCACGTCGGAGGCGCGCCGTGGAGCGCGCCGCTGCGGCTGATGCGCGAGCTCGTGACGCATCCCTATCAGTATCTCCTGAGCAACCCGATGGCCCGCTACGACACGCTGTACGGGCTCACGGCTATCGGGTTTCTCGTTCTCACGCCGCTCGTGTGGCTGAAGCTTGGCGGGCCGTATGGCCTGTTCATGCTCGTGAACTTGCTGCTGCCGCTCTCGTCGGGTGTCTTCGAGGGCATCGGCCGGTACTGCTCGGTGCTGTTTCCGGGGTTCATCTATCTGGCGACGATCCGCTCGCAGGCCTTCTCCACCGGCGCCATCGTCTTCTTCGCGCTCTTCTACACGCTGGGGCTCGCGCTCTTCACGAGCATTCACCCGATCTTCTAAAAGCTCTTTCAATTTCTTGGTAGTACGTAGTGTCCGGCTTTAGCCGGACTCCGAACGGTCCGCCTGAAGGCGGACACTACGTACGATCCGCGAACGCAGCATAAACTTGCCGCGTGAGTTGGATGCTGTTCGCCGGCGTCACGGCCGTCATGACCGCGTCGGCGATCCTTCAGGGCGCCATCGGGTTCGGTCTCGGGCTGATCGCGATTCCCTTTCTCATCTACCTCGATCTCCGCTTCGTGCCCGGACCGCTGCTGGTTGCCGCGCTGACGCTCCACATGCTCGTCCTGCGGCGCGATCGCAGCGGTGTCGATTCGTCGGGACTGACGATGCTCCTCGGTGGGCGCGTCCTCGGGACCGTTCCCGCGGCGCTACTGCTGGCGTCGCTGCCTCTCGAAAGCATGCGCCTGCTCCTGGCGGGTGTGGTGCTGGCGGGAGCGCTGATGGGCGTCTTCCATTCGGGCGGTCATCCAACCCGGCAGGTTCTGTTCGCGGCGGGCGCCGCCTCCGGATTCATGGCAACCACCGCGGGGCTCGGCGGACCTCCGGTCGCGCTCGTCTACCAGCGCGAAACAGGCTTGCGCCTGCGCGGCACGCTTGCCGCCTACTTCATCGTCGGAACGGTCATCTCGCTGATAGCGTTGGCGTGGGCCGGGCGCTTCTCGAGAGAAGAAGTACGCCTGTCATCTCTGCTGATTCCCGGAACCGTCCTCGGCTACTTCCTGTCGCGGCCCGCGGCGGCATATCTCGACGCGGGCTACACGCGCACAGCGGTCCTCGCCGTGTCCGTCCTCGCTGCGGTCAGCGTCATCGCAACTGTCTTTATGTAGGCAGACCTTCAGACCGGCGGCACATTCAATTCAACAGGGCTGAAGCCCTGTGCCACATTATTTGGTTGCGCAGGGCCGGCACGGACTTCGGTGGCGCAGGGCTTTAGCCCTGCCATATCGACATACTAATTCGACGCGCGAGGCTCCCGTGGCGGCACGCGTGACGACACATACGCCGCGACGTCGACGAGATCCTCACTATTGAGATTCGCAATCGCGATCTTCATCAACTGAACAGACGCTCCGTTGCGGGCGCCCTGCTGGATGTCCCACATCTGGCGCGCGATGTAGCTGGGCGAGCGCCCCGCCAGCGGTGGCACATCGGCCACGCCCATCAAATCGAGGCCGTGGCAGGTGACACACGGGGTCGTCTTCCCCTGCACGATCTGGTTGCCGACGATGCGCATGCCGCCCGTGGTGACGAGATCCTTCCCCTTCTCGATGCTGCCGGGCGGGACGTACGCGACGAATCCCGACCGCGGATTACGCAGCGTCTCGGCCTGTTCCATGTCCTCGGGCACTTCGATGATGCGCCCGTCGATGGGCTCGACCCGATCGTGATTCGGCGCGAGGTACAGATTGCCGACGATTCGAGTTTTCGGCACCTTGTCGGTTTCGACCACGCGAATCCACGGCGTCCAGCGAATAGCGGCGAAATAATCGGCCGACTGTTTCATCTCTTCGTCGGTCATCGCCTTGGCGAGATCAATCATCGTGACTGTGTTCGGCTTACGCGGATCGGCCGACTGCCGCAGGCCGTTGCGAAAATCCTGCAGCTGGCGCATGAAGTACGCCACCGGCAAGCCGGCGGGCGGCGCGTTCTCCGGCCGACCCTTGCCATTGGGCAGATGACACGATCCGCAGCCGCGCCCCGTGTTGCCGGTACCAGCAGCCGGACCGTTCTTGATGATCGGCGGCATCGGCGACGGATGATCCTGCGGGAACCAGTCGATCACGTTGTGGCCGTCGCGGACGTCGACCAGCGAGTAGGTGGCGCGGCTCCCCTTTGCCTGGCGCGCTTTGGTCTGCTCGGCCGGATCTTCGTTGGGCCTGAGGTTTCGCGTCGGCGCCGCCTGCGGCGGCGCTTTGTCGTCGGCTTTTGCGGGCGTCTCGAACCCGTACGCCCAGAGCGGCGCGCGCTCGTATGGAATTGAAGGTGGCTTCGGCGGCGCCACGGGCGCGGTCGCCACTTCTGCGGGCGGCGCAGCCGGCCTGCGCGCGTCGTAGTACCGCTGGAATGCGGCGCCGAGCACAAAGAACACAATCGCGACCGACGCAGTGCCGAGGTATCGCTTCACAGTGCCTCCGTGCCGCGTATTTTATCGGTTTGGCGTAATCCGGTACGCACACCTTCGATCGCCCGACAAAATGTGCTCCGCCCGTTCCACCGTGACCCCCGGCCCCAATGCCGAACGGAACAGGTCGAGCTCGGTCGCGCAGAACCCCTGGCACGCCGTGGCGGCCGCGCAGATCGGGCAGTGGTTCTCGATGAAAACAAAGCCGCTGCCGTCGCGCCTGGCCTCGGCCATGTAGCCTTCCTCGGCCCGCACCTGCGCCAGGAGTTGGACCTTTTTCGCCAGCGGCGCCGAGGACGGAATCCGGGCCGCGTAGTCGGCGCGCTGCCGCCGAAGCCGGGCATCGAGCAGGCGCGACATCGCGTCGGGACCGAACGCCTCCTGCACGGAGGTCATCAACGCCGCATTCAGCTCGGCATATGCGTCCGGAAACAACCGGTCTGCCTCGCGCGTCAGGTGCCAGTGCTTGGCCGGGCGGCCGAGCGGACCAGGCCGTTCCTGGGCGGCGACCAGCTTCTCCTCCTGGAGCGCGTACAGGTGCTGGCGCACGGCCATCGGCGTCACCTTCAGACGTGCCGCGAGGGCCGCCGAATCCAGGGGCCCTTCGGTTTTCAGGAGCTTCACGATGCGGCGCCGGGTCGTGGCCTCCCCGGCGCGGGCTTTACGGGGCATGCCTATTTCTAAAGTACTTGCTTTACAAAGTCAACCTGCCGGGCTTAGACTCACCATTAGTAAAGGAGATGCTTTAGAAACTATGGCTCTCAACACTCTTTCCGGATTGCGCGTCGCCATTACCGGCGGCACGTCGGGACTGGGGCTGGCGCTCCTCGATCTGTTCCACGCGCACGGCGCGCGCGTGGCGTTCGTCGCGCGCGGCCGCGAGCGCGTCGACGAGGTGGGCCGCACCCATCCCGGCACGCACGGCATCGCCGGGGACGTCTCGTCAAAGGACGACATCTATCCGATGGCGCTGCAGATTCTCGGCGAGCTCGGCGGTCTCGACGTCCTCATCAACAACGCGTCGGATCTCGGACCGGTTCCGCTCGCGCTGCTTGGCGACACCGACTGCGAAGATCTCGAGCGCGCCATCGTCACCAACGTGATTGGCCCGTTTCGACTCACAAAGGCTGTCCTCGGCGCGCTGGCGGCCTCGGCACGCGAAGGGCGTGCGCCGGTGGTCGTCAACATTTCGAGCGATGCCGCGATCAACGCCTACCCCACGTGGGGCGCATACGGCGCCAGCAAAGCGGCGCTGCGCCATCTCACCGCGATCTGGGACGCCGAGATGGCTGCCGAGGGGATCCGGTTCCTCTCGATCGATCCTGGCGACATGGACACGCCGATGCACGCGGCGGCCGTGCCTGACGCCGATCCGTCGACGCTGAAACCCCCCGCTGTCGCCGCTCGCGAGATCATCGATGCGATTGTGTCCATTCCGCAGCCCTTCCAGACGATGGACGATGGACGATGACCGCGAAGCTCCTCGTCATCAGCACGCACGACGGTCTGCGGCACGTCGCGCGCGAGACGCTCCCCGACGTGCTGCAGCCCGGGGATCTCGTCGTGGCCAACGACGCCGCAACGCTGCCGGCCAGCCTGCACGGGACGCATGTCGCCAGCGGCAAGCCGATTGAAGTCCGGCTCGCGGCGCGCCGGACGCTGTTGCCGGATGTCGCAGACTTTGCCGCGATCGTTTTCGGCGCCGGCGACTTCCACACGCGCACCGAGGATCGGCTGCCACCTCCGTCACTTGCTGTTCACGATCGACTCGCGCTCGGTCCGCTATCGGCAACCGTAACCGGGCTGCTGGGACATCCGCGGCTGGTCGCGCTCCACTTCCACGGGTCCGCCGACGACATCTGGGCCGGGATCGCGCGTCACGGCCGGCCCATTCAGTACGCACATGTGGCGACACCGCTTCTTCTCTGGGACGTCTGGACGCCGATTGCGAGCCCACCTGTCGCGTTCGAGCCACCGTCGGCGGGGTTTGCGCTCGACTGGCGCACCATCGCGGCCATGCGATCGCGCGGCGTCAACTTCGCGACGATCACGCATGCCGCGGGGATCTCGTCGACGGGCGATCCGGAGCTCGACCGGCGGTTGCCGTTCGACGAGCCCTACGACATTCCGGCATCGACCGCGCGGGCCATCGCCAGTACTCGCGCGCGCGGCGGCAGAATCGTCGCCATCGGCACGACCGTCGTGCGTGCGCTCGAACACGCAAGCACGAAGATCACGAAGACAGGAATACATCAAGACAAGATCACGAAGACCGGAACACATCAAGACAAGATCACGAAGACCGGACGCCACGAGTGGATTGTTCGTGCCGGACCTGGCGTCGCGACGCAACGCATCGGGCCGGGCACTCGACTACGCGTCGTCGATGCGATTCTCACCGGCGTCCACGAGCGGGGCACGAGTCACTACGAGTTGCTCCGCGCGTTTGCCGACGACCGCACGCTGGCCGCGGCCGACGACGAGATGGCGGCGCGCGGATACCGGCCGCATGAATTCGGCGACTCGATTCTGGTGATTCCCTCGGGTAGAATACCGGCCTCGTGAGTGCTTCCAAACCGTCTGAATATCTTTCTTCCCTCTTCTCTCTCGCCGGCAAAGTCGCGGTCGTCATCGGCGGCACGGGCGAGCTGTGCGGGGCCATGGCCGAGGGCCTGGCGGGTGCGGGCGCAGAAGTCGTGCTCGTTGGCCGCAACCAGGACAAAGCCAACGCCCGGCTCGCCAGAATCGAGGCGCTCGGCGGCCACGGATGGTTTCACGCCGCGGAAGCGACGCGCCGGTCCGAGTTGGAAGGCTTGCTCGCCGCGGTGCTCCAGCGAAGCGGCCGGGTGGATGTGCTGGTCAACGGCGCCGGCATCAACTCGCCCACACCGTTTCTCGACATCACCGAAGAGGAGTTCGATCGCATCGTCCAGGTCAATCTCAAGGGCGTCGTGTTCGGCTGCCAGGTCTTCGGCAGGCATCTCGTCGAGGCCGGGCACGGCGGCTCGATCATCAACATCGGGTCGATGTCCGGA
Organism: Vicinamibacterales bacterium; assembly: GCA_963746535.1. GTDB lineage: Bacteria > Acidobacteriota > Vicinamibacteria > Vicinamibacterales > JAMQPK01 > JAMQPK01. The sequence goes on from CAVVBP010000004.1 coordinate 68,889, forward strand.
CTCATCCCGTTGTCACGCGTGTTCACCTACTCCGCGACGAAGGCCGCCGTCCACAACCTCTCGCTCAACCTGGCGCGGGAATGGGCCCCGAACCGCGTGCGTGTGAACGTGCTCGTCCCGGGATTCTTTCCCGCCGAGCAGAATCGCAAGATTCTTCAGCCGGAGCGCGTGGCGAAGATCATGGCGCACACGCCGATGAATCGTTTCGGCGAGGCCCGTGAACTGATCGGCGCGACGCTGCTCCTGGCGAGCGACAGCGCGGGCTCGTTCATCACCGGCGAAGAGCTCGTGGTCGACGGCGGGTTCCACGCGATGGCCCTGTAATGCGCCGCATCAACCGGTTTCTCCTCGACAACGCTATCCGTGTCGCCGGCAACCCGTGCATCAGTCCCGATTTCTGTCTCGACTGGACCGCGCTCTCGGCAACGCTGAAGGCGGGCGCACCCGCACACGTCTATGCAAAGAGCCGCTTCGAAACCGCGGCCGGCACATGGACGCTCGTCGAAGACAGCGCGACCGGGGATTGTGCGTGGCGGCTGCAGACGAGATCGGCGAAGTCGCCTGACGGCGTGCTGGAAGAAGGGGTCGCGCTTGAGGACGGCGCCGTGGTGTTCCCGGCGACGTGGGACAACCTGATCCGGCTGAAGAATGCGGTCCAGGAGCACGACGCCGGCTCGACGGTGTTTCCGAACGCCGAGGCCACACTTGGGCGCAGCACGCTCGGCATCGGCGCGCGCTTCACGACGCTGCACTGGCCCGCGGTCGAATGGGCGATGAGCGCGCTCGACCTCGGCGTGACGGCGAACCAGAACAGCATCCCGCGCGAGCTGGTCTACGACGTGGATGCGATGCTCGACAACCGGCTCGACACGGTGCCGTTCCCGTTCATCGGCACGAACGTCCCCGAAGGGCACCAGGGCCAGAGCGTCGAAGGCATGAGCCACGGCTGCGTGCTGTCGAAGCTGAAGACCGGATTCCATCGGCGCCGCATCGCGTGGAGCTTCAACGCCGACCATCAGCCGATCGGCGGCAAGTTCGACGCGCGCGAGGACGCGCTGGTCCGCGGCTGCCTGCTCGCGAGCTACATCACGTTCGATCTGTCACCGGAACTCGCGCAAACCCAGGTCTCCGGCGATGCCGGGTCGTGGGTGAAGGCAAACGTCCCGATCGGCTTTCGTCGACCAGGTTCGCGCACGCGTCGCGTCGATGGGGCTGACTGTCGACGACGCCGATTTCGCGAAGCTCCTGGCCTACGTCTGGCCGGCGCTGCGCAAGATGAAGCGTCGCGACGACAAGTATCGCGCGGCGCGCGACGCCGCGTTCACCACGGAAGTCGGCCGACGCTACCTGCGCGAACTGTCCATCGACGAGCTGCCGGGCCTCACGACACCAGAGACGACCGCGGCGATGCTGTCGCTCTGCGAGGTGATGGGCATGCACGTCAACTTCGTGGCGCCGGCCTTCGGCTTCCAGAAGAACACGCCGTACCCGGACAACGCCGCGCTGCGAGATCTGATCGAGAAGCAGTGGGCCGTCTGCCGCGCGTTCGACGCGAGCATCGGTTTTCACTCGGGGTCCGGCAAGTCGGCTGAAAACTACCAGGTGATGGGATCAGGTCACCGGCGGCCATCTCGAGATCAAGACGAGCGGCCGGTACACCTACGAGATGGGGCTCGCGCGTCTCGCGGTCGACGAATCCATCGGATGCCGCGCTGTGGCGCGACTGGTACCGCTTTACGCTCGATATGGCCGTGACGGGGGCGTTCAGCAACGACGCCACCGAGCAGAAGATGGCCCGGACGTTCATCACGACATCGCTCGGCCGCGACGACGTCTTCGACTGCGCCGGCCGCGTGCCGGGCCGCGCTCGACGCGCTGCCGCCGAGCCCGGATCACATGTTCTTCTTCGAATACAACTTCCTGTACGTGCTCGCGGCGGGCGGCCGTCCCGACAAGGCCGCGCTCGGCGATCATTCGCCGGCAGGCTATGCGCAGCGCGCGCGCTTCTACGCCATCAGCCCGGACGCGCGGCTCAACTATGCCAGAGCCGTCGCCGGCTACATCGTTTTTCTGGCGGAAAACACCGGGCTCGTTGACGCGGCTCGCTGCGGCGACGCACGCCAGCGCCTCGGGAGCTACGCCACGCTCGACGCCATGCTCGACGGAATCTGAGTCTAGAGGCGGTTTCAAAACTGCTCAGTATGCCAGCCGCCGAAGGTGGCACAGGGCTTCAGCCCTGTCGATCGGGCGGCTGGCGGACAGGACTAAAGTCCTGTGCCACATCACAGGCAGTTTTGAAACTGCTTCTAGGGCTGCGCGCGACTCAGCCGCACCTGCACGCCGACCTGAAACGTGCGGCCGGGACCGAAATGGGTGCCGCTGAACGGGTTGCCGAAGTTGTAGGCGAATTCGTCGCCGGTGAGATTCAGGACCGCCGCGCGGACGCTGATGACATTGCCCCCGCTCCGGAACAGGCGCATGCCGGCGAGCACGTCAAAAAGCATACCGAGGCTTCACCCGGCCCCGTTCGAAATCCACCAGCTCGGCGCCCGGCCTCGCGACCAGCTCGTCCAGCTCGCCTTCGTCGACTTCGAGCGGCGTCCCGCTCTCGTAGCGGCCGCCGAACGACGCCCAGAATCCCGACGGCGCGTCGTAGCTCAGCCCGAAGGCCCCGACGTTCCGCTGATCGTGATCGGGCGTAAACGCCGTGCCGTCGGCAATCTCGATGACTTCGTCTTCGAGAAACAATCCGCCCGTGACTGGACCGTACTGCACGACCTTCGCGTTGGTGTAGCTGAGATACCCTGACACGCCTCGGCGGCGCGGCAGCTCGAGCCTCACATCCACGCCGTCGGCTTCGCCACGCGCGATCGCATTGGGCACGATGATGGTCGTGCCGAAGAGCACGTTTGGATCGCCGGCGTTGTCCGCGCGCCGGCGCCAGTACGACACATCGAACCGCATGCCCGCCGCAAACGTGTGGTTCACGCCCACCTCGGTGGCCCACTGCCGCTCGGGCTCGAGGTCTTCTCCACCACCGGTTTCATCGACAAAGGGGGACAGCCCCCGAGCTTCCTCCGACGATCCGAGCAGCAGATTTTCCGCCTGCGGCGGTTGAAAGAACCGGTCCACCGACGCGCGCACGATCGTGCCGCTGTTGGGCAGGTGATAGGCGGCCCCCAGTCTCGGACTCCACTGCGAGGCCGCGGTCAGCATGCGCGAGCGATCGGCCCGCACGCCGAAATCAACCGTGAAGCCGCGACCGAACTGAATGGAGTCCTGCGCGTAGAACGCAAACAGGTTAGGCGTGTCGCTGCCGGCAAACTCGAACGGATTGTCCTCGTCGTGCTCGAGCGCACTCTCGCTCAGACCTGCGTCTTCGCCTGCCTCTTCGTCGGTGACGAAAAACGAGAAGTTCTCGTGCAGGCTCAAACGCGCGGCTTCGACACCGGCCTTCAGCGTTTGCTTGCCGCGGTGATGCGTGACGCTCGCCAGCACGCCGACGCGCCGCAGCGTGCGATCGGCGTTCAGGTGCAACGGGATGTCGCGATCGCTGCCAACGAGCGTGGCCGACCCCGACCGATGATATCCGGCGATCTGCGACACGGTATTGGCCGACCATGCCCGCTGCCACGACCCGGTCTGCCAGGTCTGGATGTTTTCCTGCCGCTGATCCTGACCTGCCTGCTCCTGATCCTCGTTGTGGGGCACGTCGAAGCTCGAGCGGCCGAACCCGCCGACGAGCGAGAGCGTGTTCGACGGCGACGCGATCCAGTTGAACTCGGCGGTGGCGTTCGCGGCGTTTCCGCCGTTATGCAGATTGTCCGGGTGCACGGGATCAAGAAAGCGATCAGACCCTTGTGCGGCGCCTCCAAGCGTGAGCGCCGTCGAGCGGCCGAGCGGTCCGCCAAACATCGAGGAACCCTGGAAGGTCGCGTCGCTGCCACCCGTGGCCTGCATGTTCCCGAGCCACGAGCCGGCCCGCTGGCTCGACGTTCTCACTTCGATCACACCACCCGACTTGAAGCCGAATTCGGGCGGCACATGACCTACGAGGACGTTGACCGAGTCGACCATTTCCGGATCGGGCGCGACGCCGTGCAGGCTGTCCATGCGCTCGTACATCGGCACGCCGTCGACGACGTACAGGAACCCGTCGTCCACACCCCGTGCGTGCAGCAAACCGTTGTCTTCGGTCGCCCATCCGGGCGTGGTCGCCACCGCATCCTGCAGTCCGCGGCTGCTGATGCGCATGGGCGCGCGCCTGACGGCATCGCCGGCCAGCGTCGTGCGCGTCGCCGTCGTCACGGGCTGGCTGGTTTCCGCGGTGACGTTCACCTGTTCGGCGACCGCGGCCGACAGCTTCAGCTCGAGCGCAATGGGCAGCGCATCGACGACCGTGAGTGTTTGTACGGTTCCCTGGAAAGGCGGGGCATCGGCCCTCAGCGAATAGCTGCCGATGGCGATGTTGGTGATCCGGAACTCGCCGTTGGCCGCCGTCACCGACGTGACGGCGTTGCCGAGCTGATCGTAGAGCGTGACGACCGCGCGGTCGATCGCCGCACCGTCTGGACCGGAGATTGTTCCCTGAACCGTGCCCTGTTGGAGTTGCGCGGCGGCCGACGACACACATCCGACGAGGAGCAGCAGCAGAATGGAACCGGCGCGAAGGGTCATCACCAGAGATATTCCCCGCCGGCCGATTCTGTTCACGCTTTTTATTATCGACCGTGCGTGTAGAATTCGTCGAGTCCGATGACCATTTCGAAGCTGCGCTCCGCGCTCGACCTTTATGTCGGCAGCCACGTTCATCCCGCCGCGCCGGCACGCTCCGCGCAGGACGAAGTCCTGTTCCTCTTCGACGCGTGCGGGCCGAACGTGCTTCGCTACATACGCTCTCTCGGCATCGAGCCCGCCGCCGCGCAGGACATCGCGCAAGAAGTGTTTCTGGCGCTCTTTCACCACGTGCGGCTCGACCGCCCGCGCGACAACCTCAAGGGCTGGCTCTTCAGGGTTGCGCACAATCTTGCCCTGAAGCACAGGCGGAGGATGAAACGCCGTGAGACCGACCGTGTTCCCGACGTCGATCTCGCGTCGCTCGTCATCGACCCGTCGCTCGATCCGGAACAGCGGCTGGCGGCCGAACAACACCATCAGCGCCTCGTCGCGGTGTTCCGGGCCCTGCCCGAGCGCGATCGCCAGTGCCTGAACCTTCGCGCTGAAGGGCTTCGCTATCGCGACATCGCCGGCGTGCTCGGCATCTCGCTCGGCGCGGTTGCGAAATCGCTTTCACGTTCTCTTACGAGGCTGGGCCATGTCTGAGCATCCATCGGCCGAAGAGCTCCTCGCGGCGATTGACGCTGAAATGCCCTCGGCACGCGCGCTCGAGATTGAGCGCCACCTGCAACTGTGTTCCGCCTGCGCGACGCGCCACGACGCGCTCCGTGGTACGGCGTCTGACGTTGCCGACCTGTGGCGAAGCGCACCCGGACCCAATTTGGACGACACGCTGGACGACGTGCGCGGACGCCTCAGCAACGCGATGAAACGAGACGTCGAACGGCGCCAGACGACGCGCGTGCCGACGGTGCTGGCGCTGACGGCCGCGCTGCTCTTCTTCGCGGTGCGGCACGAATCGGCGCTCCTGCACAAATCGCTGCTCATGGAGCGCGGCACGCTGCCCGTCCGCTCGTTCACGCCCGGCATGGCCCGGCAGGTCAGCACGGAGGAGCTCTGCGCGCCGGCGCCGCGTACGCCACCGCGCATTTCGTCGGCCTTGCGGATTCAGGTGCTTCGCGACTACGGGATGGAGGAGATTCCGCCGGCGGAATACGAACTGGACTATCTGATCACGCCGGAGCTGGGCGGGGTGACCGATCGCCGCAATCTGTGGCCCGAGCCTTATGGCTTGCGGTCGTGGAATGCGTACGCCAAAGATGCACTCGAGCATCGCCTGCCACAACTGGTGTGCCGCGGCGAAATCGATCTCGCGACCGCGCAGAGGGGAATCGCCTCGAATTGGATCGAGGCCTACAAGAAGTACGTGTCAGCGGAGCCGCCGGTCCAGCTGCAAGCGAGGGTTTTTGAATGGCGGGTCCCAACTGCAGGACCCGCCCTACATTGAAGGACGCTCGGGAGCGGAGACGTAGGCCGGCTCTTGCTTTCCAAGAGCCGGCGATCGCCGCGTGCCTCGCACCCACGCCCACATCGCCGACGGTCTGAAGTCGTCGAGGAACGTGTAGACGACCGGCACCACAAGCAGCGACAGCAGCGTCGACGTAATGAGGCCGCCGATGACCGCGCGCGCCATCGGCGCCCGCATCTCGGCGCCCGCGCCAATCGCGAACGCCAGCGGCAGCATGCCGAAGATCATCGCGAGCGTCGTCATGACGATCGGACGCAGACGCGTCGTGCCCGCCTGCAGCAGAGCCTTGTGACGTGATAGCCCCTCGCGGCGCGCCTGATTCGTGAAATCCACGAGCAGGATCGCGTTCTTCGTCACCAGGCCCATCAGCATGATGAGCCCGATCATGCTCATGATGTTCAGCGTATCGTGCGTGAAGTAGAGCATCACCGCGACGCCGACGAGCGACAGCGGCAGCGACAGCATGATGGCCAGCGGATGCGTGAACGATCCGAACTGCGATGCCAGGATCAGGTAGATGAAGATGACGGCGAGCATGAGAGCCTGGAACATGTTCTGGAACATGATCACCAGCTCTTCGGTGTCGCCGCCCGCCACCACGTCGTAGCCCGGAGGCAGGTTCATTTTGGCCGCCGCCGCATTGATGTCGTTCGACAGCTCCTGCAACGGCCGTCCGTCGGTATTGGCCGAGACACGCACTTCCCGGACGAGGTCGCGACGTCGAATCGACGAGGGACCCGTGCCCGGGTAGACCGTGGCCAGTTCGCTGAGCGGCCTCAGGATCTTGTCGCCGTTGTCGTCGTCTTTGTCGGTCGGCACCATCAGCTGCGCAAGATCGTCGGCATAGCGCCGCTGGTCGGCACGCAGCCTCACCCGCACGTTATGGTTGTCGCCGATGTTGTCCTGGATCGTCGTCGCAACGACGCCAACCACACCGGCCTGCATCGTCGAGGCAATCGTCGCTACAGGGATACCGAGATCGCTGGCGCGCTGGCGGTCCACGTTGACGCGCAGCTCGGGCTTCGACTTCTCGAGGCTGTTCTCGATGTCGGCGGCCCCGCGAATCTGGCGCATCGCCGCCACCAGCTCGCGCGAAAGCCGATCGAGCTCGTCGATTTCCGTTCCGCGAACGCTGATCTGGATCGGCTTCTGACCGAATGCACCGGCCTCGGTCAACCCGAACGTCAGGCCAGGCACCGGCTCGATCTTCTCTCGTGCCACGCGCAGCACCTCGCTGAACGTGCCGCCCGAATGCGGCTTCAGCTTCACGTAGATCGCGCCCTCTGTAACCGGACGGTACTGCGTTCCCGCCTCGCCAATCGTCGTATAGGTAAATTCGACCGCGGGCAGCTGACGGAGCTTCGCGATCACCTGCTGTGCGCGATCGGCCGTCTCACGCAGCGTCGCTCCAGGCGTTGCCTTGATGGCTATCTGGTACTCGCCGCGGTTGTAGTCGGGCATGAAGTCGCCCCCCAGCACCGCGAGAATCGGAAACGCGCTCAGAAACGCGACGATGGCGACGACCGACACGACCCAGCGGTGACGCAGCGACCAGTCGAGCGTGCGCTCGTAGCTGCCGTGCAAGCTGTCGAACCAGCGGTTGAACGCCTGCAGCAACCTGCCGATCGGACCGCGCTTGCGGTGTTCCTCGACGTCGGGGTCGTACCAGCGCGACGACAGCATCGGGTCGAGCGTGAAGCTGACAAACAGCGAGACGAGCACCGCGGCAGCCACGGTAATGCCGAACTCGTAGAAGAACTGGCCCACCATCCCGCCCATGAAGGCCACGGGGATGAACACCGCGATAATCGTGAACGTGGTGGCCATGACGGCGAGACCGATCTCCGCCGTGCCTTCCCTGGCGGCTTCGAGATGGTCTTTCCCTCTCTGCATGTGGCGGACGATGTTCTCGCGGACGACGATCGCGTCGTCGATGAGCATGCCGATGGCCAGCGAGAGTCCCATCAGCGTCAGCACGTTCAGGGTGAACCCGAACATCCGCATTGCGATGAACGCGGCGATGACCGAAATCGGCAGCGTGAGACCGGTAATGACGGTCGAGCGCCACGAGTTGAGGAAGAGAAAAACGATGAAGACGGTCAGCAGGCCGCCCAGCACGAGCGTCACCTGTACGTCCTCGATCGACTCGCGAATGAAGGTCGAGTCGTCGCGCACCATCTGCAGCGACACACCGGGAGGCAGCTCCGGCTGCATCTTCTCGACCGCCGCGCGCACACCGTCGGCGACACCGACCGTGTTGGCGCCCGCCTGCTTCTGCACGTCGAGGGCAATCGCCGGGCGCTCGTTCACGAGCGCCACGCTCTTGGGCTCTTCGACACCGTCGATCACCTGCGCGACGTCGCGCACCAGGACCGTACGCGCGCCGAGTTGCTTGACGGGAATCTCGGCGATTTGCGCCGCCGACGTGCCGCGGGCCGCCACGCGCACCATCGCCTCGGTCGCCCCGCGATCGGCCGTCCCCACCGGTGCATCGACGTTCTGCGTGCGCAGCGCGTCGACGACCTGCACGAGCGAGATCCCGTACGAGTCGAGCCGCGTGCGATCGACCACGACCTGGATCTCGCGCTTCGCTTCGCCGACGAGGTTCACGGCGCCAACGCCCGGCACGTTCTCGAGCCGCCGCTTCACGAGCTTGTCGGCGATATCCGACACGGCGCGCGGCGTCAAGGTCGGTGCGTTCACGGCCACCGACACGATGGGCGTCGAGGCCGGATCGATGCGCAGGATGATCGGCTCGTCGATCTCGCGCGGCAGCTCCCCGCGAATCGCCGCGACCTTGCCGCGGATGTCCTGCGACGCGTTCAGCGTGGGCACGCCGATGTTGAACTGCACGACGATCGTCGAGAGGCCTTCCTGCGAGGTGGACTCGATGTGGCGGACGCCCTCGACCGTATTGACCGTCTCTTCGATGGTTTTCGTGACGTCGCGCTCGACCGTTTCCGGCGACGCCCCTTCGTAGCGCGTCGTGACCGTGACGACCGGGAACTCGACGTCGGGAAACAGATCGACCTTCAGCGCCTGATATGACGAGAGGCCGAGGACGGCCAGCGCCGCCATCATCATGGTGGCGAACACCGGCTGCTTGATCGAAAGGTCGCTGAGAAACATGGCTTAAGACCCCGCTTTCGAGCCGCGCGGCGCGGGTTTCTCAACCTGCACCTGAGTCCCGGGCCCGAGCGCGCTTGGCGGATCGAGGACGACGACATCACCGGCTTTCAGGCCGCTCGTCACCTGGACGGCGTCGGGCACCTCCACGCCGACCGTGACGTCGCGGCGCTCGACCTTGTCGCCCACGACAACGTAGGTTTGCGCCTTCGACGGGTCGGATCCGTCCCTGAGCAGAGCGGGCGGCGGTACGGTGATGCTGCCCGGCACGTTTCGGACGTTCACGAGCGGCGCGCGCGAACAGGCCCGACACGAGCTGCGGCCGGCCGGGCACGCGAATGATGACCTCGAAACTTCGGCTGCGCGTATCCACCTGCGGCGCGATGCGGTTCACCTCGCCCTCGGTCACAAATCCGGGCAGCGCATCCGCCGTCACGGTGACGTGTTCGCCGACCTTGATCTTGCCGAAGTCGCCGGACGCCACCGACGAGCGGAACTCGAAGACCTCGTCGTCCACGATCGTGTAGAGCGGCGTACCGGCTGTGACAATCGCGCCGGCATCGGCATGCCGCTTGGCGATGCGTCCGCTGATGGGGGCCTTGATTTGCGTCCGGCTGATCTGCCGCTCGGCAATCGCGAGCTCGCTGCGTGCCTGCGCCGTCGAGGCTTCGGCCACCTGGACCGCCACCTGCGCCGAGAGGTGATCCTTGTCGGTGATGCCGCCGGTCTTCAGGAGACTGTCCGCGCGCTCCTTTTCGGCACGTGCGTGGGCGCGGTTGGCCTCGGCGACGTCGAGCATGGCCTTCGCACGATCGCGCGCCAGCAGGAAGTCGGCGTCGTCCAGCACAGCGAGCAACTGGTCCCGCGCGATGCGATCGCCTTCATTGTGTAGCACGCGTTCGAGCCGCGCCGAGAGCTCGGGCACGACGGTCACCTGCGCCCGCGGGTCGAGCGTGCCCGTCAGCGAGAGCGTCTCGGTGAGATCCCGCGTGGTGGCCGTGGCCGTACGAACGGGGATGCTGCGGACCGTCTCGACCGCGGATACGGGGGTTTCGGCCTCGCTCCCCGAGCAGGCTGCCGCGCCAACCACGGCGGCAAATCCGGCGATCAACAGGTGGCTGCGAAGGATGTTCTGCATGTTGGCTCTCAATTGTTCTCGAGCGGGCTGCGTCCCATGACGAATCGGAGCGTGGCTCGCGCGTTCGCATGCGTGTAAAGCGAAAGGTTGCGGATGTTCTCTGCCTGCCGCAGCGATTGCAGCGCATCGACCACATCGAGCTGCGTCGCCGCGCCCAGCTTGTAGTTGGCCTCTGTCATATCGCTGGCGCGGCGCGCCTGGTTGACGTTGAGCTCGGCGGCCTGAATCGTGCGGTTCGCGAGCGCCAGCGTATCGAAGGCCGACTGCACTTCCAGGCGAACCTGGTTCTCGACCGCGGCAATTCGCTGCGTGACGCTGTTGCGCTCGGCGCTCGCCTGCGCCACGCGCCCCTTCGTCTTCTGTCCGTCGTAGACCGGCACGACAACGTTGACGGCAATCGTCCAGCGCGAGTAGTCGAAGTCGAACAGGTTGGTTGGCTTCCGAACGGCCAGGCCGAACGAGCCGATGAAGTCGAATGTCGGTTTGGAATCGGCGGCCGTCACGTCCACCAGGAGGGTCCGGACCTTTTCCTCCGTGCGCAGCCCCTTCAGCTCGGGCCTCGCGTTCAGGGCCTCCTTCACCGCCAGATCGAAATCCACCGTGAATGGCACCACCGCGAGCGTGTCGGAGGGCTGAACCGGCGTGCTGGTCGGACGCATGAGGACGGTGTTCAGCGTCGCGCGCGCCCCCGCGACTTCGTTTTCGGCGCGCATCGCCTCGGCGCGGGCGTTCTCCAGATCCACCTCGGCGCGCAGCACTTCGAGCTCCGTCGCAACGCCGGCCGCCCGCCGGTTCCGCGCGTAATCAACGTGTGTCTGTCTCGACTGCACGTTGGTCTGGATGACGCGCAGCTGCTCGATGGCGAACAACAACTGGTTGTACGCGCGAATGGCTTCGAGCGCCGTCTGCTGGCGCGAACGCTCCACATCGTAGTCGCCGCCGGTGCGTGCCACCTTCGCCGCCTCGAGTGCCTTGCCGAGCTTGAAGCTGTACAGCGTCTGCTTCACTTCCGCATAGGTGGCAAACCCGTTTGCGGGAATGGGCGCGAGCGCGTCGCGGAACTCGGGCGGGAAATTGTCGAAGCCCGGGCTGTTCAAGAGCGACGGATCGCGGAAGCGGCTGGCCTGCGTATTCCACTTGAGGTCCGGCAGCGCCGCCGAGCGCTCCTCGAGAATGCGGCCCTCCAGCAGCGCGAGCTGCTCGAGACCGATCTTCACCGTGGGATTGACGGCGAGCGCCTCGGCGACCGCGTCTGCCCGAGACAAGGATTGCGCGGAGGCCGCGCTCGTCAGAAAGAGAGTAAGAAGAAGAATGAATGCCGTTTTCATATATTTTCGCGGCTACTGCCACCCGTCGAAGATCGTGTCCACGATCTGGTCGGCCAACGCAGGCGTCAGCGCCGGCTTCCCGGCAATGACGTAACCCGTCGCCGCCTCGCTGATCGATCCCATCAGGATGAGCATGCGCGCCTCGATCGAACCCGGGGCAATTTCGCCACGCGCCACCGCTTTCTCGGCGGCCTGCGCCAGCTCTCCCACCACGCCGTCGTAGAACTCGGTGCAGCTCGCGGTCTGCGACGGTGCCGTACCGGGGGGCGCCCAGATGACGCTGTGGATGAAGCGCCACAAGAGCGGTTTCTCGCTCGCGCTTTCGAACACCAGACGCGCCAGCACCTTGATGCGATGTCTGAACGGTCCCGGGGTCGCGATGGCGACCCGGACGAGCGTGCGAAACTGCTCGAACCCGCCGTGGACGAGCGACTGCAGCACGCCGTCTTTGCTTCCAAAGAAGTGATACAGGGTGGGTTTGGTAATGCCGGCGGCCTCGCAGATTTCGCGGACCGACGTCGCGTCGTACCCTCTCACGGCAAAGAGATCGAGGGCCGTGGTGAGGATCCGCTCCGCCGAGGTGGCCGTTTGAACGTCGATGGCTTTCGTCATTGCTCGCTACGCCTGCTTCCTATCAATACAAACCGCCTCAACACAGCCGCCCATTATACCTACCGGTAAATACACCCAAGCATTAGACGGGCGCTTCGACCGGAAGGTTCCGAGAAACGCTGCGTCCACTAACTGATTGATTTCAAATGAGTTCAGGCTCGCGAGGACCCCTGGGGGCCACTGTCCTGAAAATGAGATATGGCGCCCCTACCCAGGCAGAACTGGCGGAAAACTGCGCCTCTTGACTGGCACGCACCCTGCTTTTAATACCCCCATGAAGCCAAGATCTCGCCATCAAACATCTCGCGCGACCGCAACGGCCGTCGCGCTGCTCGCGTCGGTGTCGATGGTCTTCGCCCAGACGAAGATCGTCGCGCCCGACAACAAATACAGCGTTCAGGACGACGTGAAGGCCGGCCGCGAGGCGGCCGCTCAGGTGCAGGAGCAACTGCCGATCCTGCGCGACGACGGCGTGGACGACTACGTCGATCGGGTGGGCGCGCGTCTGGTCGACAGCATTCCGTCTGAATTCCGGCACCCGCAGTTCCAATACACGTTCGATGTCGTGAACGTCAGCGACATCAATGCGTTCGCGTTGCCCGGCGGACCGATGTTCGTCAACCGCGGCATGATCGAAGCAGCAAAGAACGAAGGTGAAATGGCCGGCGTGCTGGCCCACGAGATCAGCCACGTGGCGCTTCGCCACGGCACGGCGCAGGCGGGCAAGGCCACGCCGTATCAGGTTGGTTCGATTCTCGGACAAATCGCGGGCGCCATCATCGGCGGCGTCGCGGGGCAGGCCGTGTCGCTCGGATCGCAGTTCGGTTTCGGCACGGCATTCCTGAAATACGGCCGCGAATACGAGCGTCAGGCCGATCTGCTGGGCGCGCAGATCATGGCGAGCGCCGGGTACGACCCGCGCGACATGGCCAGCATGTTCCAGACGATTCAGGCCAAGAGCGGCAACGGCGGCCCCGAGTGGCTGAGCAGCCACCCGAACCCGAGCAATCGCTATCAAGCGATCAACCAGGAAGCCGCGCAACTACGCGTGTCCAATCCGATTCATTCGACACCGCAATTCACGCAGGTGAAGTCGCGCCTGCAGCGGATGGCGCCGGCGCCGACCACCGAGCAGGTGGCGCAACGCGGCGGATCGGGCAGGACCTCTGGCGGTCGCACGACCGACAATCGAATCGGCAACGTCGATCCGCCGTCGGGCCGCTACGAAACGTTTGACGGCGGCAACCTTTTCCGCATCGCGGTGCCGTCGAACTGGCAGGAGCTCCAGGGGAACAACTCGGTGACGTTCTCTCCGCGGGGTGGGTACGGCGACTACCGCGGCCAGAGCGTGTTCACGCACGGCCTGCAGGTGGGCATCGAAGACAGCCGCGCGCGTGACCTGCGCACGGGGACGACCGAGCTGATCCAGTCACTGGGCCAGAGCAATCCGCAGCTGCGCCAGTCGGGCACGTTCAGCAACGTCAGCATCGACGGCCGAAACGGGCTGGCGACGGTGCTCACCAACGTATCGGACGTCACGGGACAGCCGGAACGCATCGCGCTCTACACCACGCAGATGAACGACGGCCGCATGTTCTTCGTCGTCGGCGTGGCCCCGGCGCGGGAGTTCTCGACCTACCGGCAGATCTTCAATCAGTCGGTGCGGTCGCTGCGGCTGAACGATACGTATCGCAGCTCACGGTACTGACAGCTCGCCCGGCTGAAGCCGGGCCCTACCGGCCAGGGATCGGCTGCGGGCCGGTCCCTGGTTTCGTCCGGCGCGGCGACCCGCCAGCGTGAATTGATGCTTCGGCGTTTCGCGCAGGACGCCGGCTTCAACCAGCGTGTCGATAATCACCGTGCACGTGACGTCGTCGAGTCCCCAAAGACGCCGCATCTGGCACTCCGTCAATTGAAGCCCCGGCATCTCTCGGAACTCCGCCTCGATGAGTGTCAACCAATCCTGAGCGAGTTCCTGGCAAGTCATCTCTACCTCCACTTGCGTGTAGTACGTAGTGTCCGGCTTTAGCCGGACTCTCACGGTCCGCCTGAAGGCGGACACTACGTAGAATCGGAAAACTCCCTGAACAGATCCTCCGCGTATTCACTGATCACCCCATGAACTCTGTATTAAGTTTCGCTAATGACCGCTTGAGGATGTGCCGTGAGCCCCAGTTGCTCCGTCAAAGGTTTGTAGGAGGCAAGACATGAGATCTGTTATCAAAGCGGGATTGCTGGCGGCGGCGTTCGTGTTAGCGTGCACCGGCTCGGCGCGTGCCTCGACGATGGAAGTCAAGGTACCGTTTGCGTTCATGGTTCAGGGCCGTACGATGCCAGCGGGTCAGTACCGGCTGAGCGACGAAGGTAGTGGCGTTGTTCAGATGCAGGCGGAAAAAGACGCTCATGCCAGCATGTTCATCCTGACAACGCGGGCGTCAGGCCACGACCCTTCCGGGGACACACCGGTCCTGACGTTCAAGCACCAGGAGAATAAGTACCGTCTGACGGGCATCTGGGAGTCGGCCACGCGGGGCCGCGCGGTCCGTCAGTAACGAACACGACAATGCCACGCGGCCGGTCCACTCGCCGCGTGGCATCATTTTCGAAAAATCTGCCGATAGCCTCCCGCGACGAGCGCCGAGACATCGGCCATGATGCGCGGGAGCCGCAAACCACCCGGATACGCCAGATAGTGAGGTTCCCATACGGGATCGAACTTCTGCTTGTACGCGCGCAATCCCTGGAAGTGGTAGATCGACTCGCCGTGCTCGTAGAGAAACGCGCCCATCCGGTTCCAGAGTGGCATCGCCGCCGTCTGTTCGATTCCAGCAAGCGGGGCCATGCCGAGCACGAATCGCCGGTATCCCTGTTCCCTCCCCCACTGCATCAGATGCACGAGCAGCGCTTCCATCACGTTCTTCGGAGCATCGTGGCGATAGCGCATCAAGTCGACGGAGAGCTCTTCATGGCACGGACCGGCCCAGAGATTCGCGAAGGCGTCGATTCGCCCGCCGCGTTCGATCACGCCGACCGGGAACCGGGACACGTACGTCTCGTCGAAGAAACCCAGCGAGAATCCCTTTTCCGCACCGGCTTTCGCCGCCAGCCACTCGTCGGATATCGCGCGCAGCTCGGTCATCGCGGATGGAACTGCCGCCGGCTCGAGCATGCGGAACGAGCCGCCGTCCTTCTCGAGCCGCCGCACGACCTGGCGATGCTTCGCCGCGTGCGCGCCTTCCAGCCTGAAGGTCGTCAAATCAACTTTGGCTTCTTCTCCGAGCTTGACGAAGGTCAGTCCGAAATCGGCATACAGGTGCAAGTGCGCGCTGCCAACCTCGTAGAAGACCGGCACGCCGCCGAAATCGTCGCAGCGTTCGAGGAATTGCCGCACGATTGCCGAAAAGTGATCCGGCGGCCCGACTGGATCTCCCAGCGCGACCCATGTTCGCCCCTGGACGCCATACATGACGAAGGCCGACCGGCTGTCGTTGAACAACAGCGCTTTGTCGCGCAAGTACACCAGGAACGGATACGTGTGCGTTTGTGTCGCTATCACGCGTCCGGCGTCGTCGAGATCCGAATCGGTCGGCATGGGCGCGTCATGCGGCGCATAGCCGACGAGTCGTGCCAGTCCGAAGAGAATGACCGCCACGGCGGCGCCGACCGTGGCCCGAAGGAACCGCGACGCCTCGCCGTGAAGCTCGAACTGCCACCAGAGCTCGTCTGAATAGTTCACGTGCTTGAAGGCAAAGAACCCGAGCCAGACGGACGAGCCTATCGCTCCGGCAAGCGCCGCCACCCACCCGGCCGAGAATCTGGTGTCGAAGAATGCGGCCTTCCGATTGAACGCCGGTCGCGCCCGCCACAGCGCCACGAGCAGGACGAACAAGAGCGTCGCCTCCTCGAAATCGAATCCCTTCAACAGCGAGGTGACCATGCCGGCGACCATCGCGAACGAGGTGAGGTAGTACGCCGCGTCGAGGCGCCGTGCGAGGCCTTGCGACAGAATCAGCAGCACCGCACCGAGAACACTGCCGAGAAAATGCGACGCTTCGATCACCGGCAGCGGCAGCACGCGGTCGACGAGCGCCAGACGTCCGGGAGCGCCGGGCGTGGCGCCCGACAACAACAGGACGACGCCCGCCACGAAAGTGGCCAGCCCCATGGCTTTCGGAATCAGTTGTGAGGAGATGCGGCCCAGCGCCGAACCCGCGCGTACGACGTGCGCCCGTTGCTGCCACACCTCGTCGGCGACAAGGCCAACGAGTCCCATGGAGAACGGAAGCAGGTAGTACACGGCTCGAAATACGATCAGCGCCGGCAACAGCTCGCTCGATCCGAGGTACGGCTTCAGAAGCAGCACCATCAGTCCCTCGAACACGCCAACACCGCCAGGTACGTGGCTCATCATCCCCAGCAGAATCGAGACGAGAAACGCATTGAGAAATACGAAGAATCCCAGCGAGCCCGGTGGAAGCAGCACGTAGAGCACGGCGCCCGCGAGCGCCCAGTCAACCATCGAAATCAGCAGCTGCCCGGCGGCGATCGCGAATGATGGCATCGGGAAACTGAGACCCTTGAACTGGAGCGGCGCGCGCCGCAACAACGTGGAGAGCAGGTAGAGAGGCGGCACCAACAGGAGGAGCCAGCCGGCAAGCACGAGGACGGGACGCGCTGGAAGCTCTGCGGCGTTCGGGAGTGGGCCCACCAGAAGACTGAGCCCACCCAGCGCCATCAATCCGAGCCAGAAGGTCACCGAGTACGAAAACACGATCCGTGACAGCTCTTCGGCCGTCACGCCCCAGCGCGTGTAGAAGCGGTATCGAACGGATGCGCCGGAGAGCATGGCGAACCCGACGTTGTTGGAGATGGCGTAGGCCAGAAACGACGCCCACGCGATGCGCGCTCGCGACAGCGCCTTGCCGATGTAGGCGAATGCAAGAAGGTCGTAGCCGACGAGCGCGGCGTAGTTGAGCGCGGTCAGCACTATCGCAAGGACGAGGCTCGACGCGGGCGTCGCAGTGATGGCGGTTGTCAGCTGGTTCCACGAGACGGTGCGCAGCTCGACCCGCAGCACCGCGAGCGACACGACAAACGTCGTGAGGCCAACAGCGACCGGAATCACCCGCCGCAGCCGCTCGTCCACGAAGACCTCAGCGAGTGGTGCTGGCGCGCACCCACGCCATCGCATCCAGCAAACACCGATCGAGCTCGGACAGGTTGTCGCTGAAGCGGTGATCGGACGCCTCGATCACCCACAGCTTTTTCGGCACGTTCGCAACAGCCATGATCTTCTCGACCTCCGTGAGCGGCACGAACTCGTCGTGAGTCGAATGGATGGCCGCGAGAGGGATCTCCCGCACGCGACCGACGGCGGCGGCGGTATTGAACGATGGCTCGTTCGGAATGCCGTGCGTCAGGTAGATCACGGCGTCTTTCCATCGCCAGCCCAGTTCGGTGATGTTCGGCAATCCCACGGCGATGACGCCATCCACCGATTGCCGTGTCCGGGGTTCCGTCGCCGCAAGAATCGAGAGACCCGCACCCTCCGATACACCAACGAGAATGGGTTTCCGGGACGATCCGCGCGCCGCGAAATCGGCGAGGAGTTTGTAATCTGATGGCTCGTCCTCCGGGCGCAGGGCGACGCTTCCGGCCGTGAAGCTGGAGAGGTAGGCCCTGACGTCCACCCCGACGACGAAGTAGCCCCTGGCCGCGAGGACTTCGGCGATGTGCGGCGCGAGATGAATCCAGCCTCCGTCGCCGCTGGAGACGATCGCGGGAACGCCGCCGCGCGACCCGTAGATGCGAAGCGACTCTGCGTGCCCGCGAATGCTGATGGTTTCGGTGTGCTGTTCCGGTATCTGCTGGCCGTGGGCCACCGCCGTGCACAACGCCAGAACAACCAGACACCGTCGGAGGGTCGGCATGTCAGCCTGCCACGACGCTCGCGTTCGCGGGTGACTTCACCTCGACCGCGCGGAGGCTGACGGTGAAGGTGGTGCCGGCGCCGTGCGTGCTCTTGACGTCGATCCGTCCATTATGGCGCTCGGCGATCCATTTCGCCAGCGCCAGGCCAAGCCCCGCGCCCTCGGTCTGACGCGAACGAGACGAATCGGCCCGATAGAAGCGCTCGAACAGCCGCGGCATCGACGCCGGCGGTATGCCGATGCCGCTATCCGCGATCGACATGCGCGCCATCCCGTTGGTCACCGACAGCGACATCGAGATCAGGCCGCCTTCGGGTGTGAACTTGATCCCGTTATCGAGCAGGATCAGCACCAGCCGCTCCAGCCACCCGGAGTCGCCTTCGACCATCACGCCAGGAGCGATGTCGCACGTCAGGACGAGACCCCGTGAGGCCGCCACGGGCTCGATCTGCTCGGCGACGGCGGACGTCACCGCCGACAGATCCACGGCCCCGCGCGCCATCACGATTTCGCCGGCCTCGGCCCTCGCCAGCGTCAGGATTTGATTGATCAACCGTGTGAGCCTGTCGTACTCGTCGATCTGGCTCGCAAGCCGCTCCCGGAGCTCGTCTGCCGACAACGGCTGCGAGAGGGCGAGCTCGGCCTCGCCGCGGAGGATGGCGAGCGGCGTGCGCAGCTCGTGCGCGAGTGCCGCGCTGAACTGCCGCATCTCTTCGACCGATGCCTCGACGCGCGCGAGCGCGCGGTTGAACGCTTCGGCCACCTGGTCGGGCTCGTCGCCCACGCCTCGAACCGACAGACGTTCGCTGAGGCTGGTGACGCCGATCTGCTGCGTGGCCTCCGCCAGTCGAGAGAGGGGTGACAGGGCGCGGCCCGCGAGCCAGCGCCCGGCAATGGCGGCGCACAGCAGACCTTCCAGAATCCTCCAGAGCAGCAACCGGTCGAAGCCCACCAGCGTTCTGTCGACGCGATCGAGCAGGTCGCCGACCTGCACGACGTACGCCTCGCCCGGACCCGGGGCAATGACGGTCGTGGACAGTCGCATGCGGCCGTGGTCGGTCTGCACGTCACGCACGACGGGATGGGTGCGGAATTCGAGAACTTCAGCCGGCGTGTAGTGCAGGCCCAGCGACTGCAGTCCAGGCGACTGCGCGAGGAGCTGTCCCGTGTCTGCGTCGTAGACCTGGTAGTACTGCGTCGCGTCGCCGATAAACGCCTGCTGCTCGAGATCGTCCTTGTTGTACGCGAGCACGGGCGTGTGGTTCCTGAACTGAATGTACCCGTGCAGCGCGCGTGCCTTCTCCTCCAGACCTTCCGTCTCCGCGACATCGAGCTGACGCACCAGCGTGGAGTGATGCGCGAGCCCGAGCGCCGTCAGAATGACGGCGAGGATGCCCGTGTAGAACAGCGACAACGATGTCCGGAGCGGCAGCGGCTTCACGAGGGCTTGTCCGTCAGCATGTAGCCAACGCCACGAACCGTGTGGATGAGCGGCGCCTCGGCACCGCGGTCGATCTTGTTGCGCAGTGAATTGATGTGGACTTCGACGACGTTGCTGATGCTGTCGAAGTGGATGTCCCACACGTGCTCGATGATGTGCGAACGGGTGACCGGACGATCGCAATTCGAGACGAGGAATTCGAGGAGCGCGTACTCCTTCGGCTTCAAGTCGATCGTGCGGCCGGCTCTCGACACGCGCCGCCGAATGGTGTCGACTTCGAGGTCGGCGACGCGCAGTTTGGTGTCCTTCGGCTTGCCCCGGCGAAGAAGGGCCCGGATGCGCGCGGAGAGCTCGGCAAGGATGAACGGCTTGCCCATGTAATCGTCGGCGCCGCTGTTCAGCCCCGCGACCCGCTCGTCGGGCGACGCCTGCGCGCTCAGGATGAGCACCGGGATCTCGGATTTCTTCGCGCGGATGTCGCGCAGGACCTGAAACCCCGAACGGCCGGGAAGCATCAAATCGAGCACGACGCAGTCGTACTCGATCATCCGCGCCTGCACGCCGGCCTCGTCGCCGTCGTTGAGGACGTCGACCGCGTAGCCCTCTTCCTCCAGGCCCTTCTGGATGAAGTTCGCGACTTTCCGGTCGTCTTCAATCACGAGAATGCGCATTGGCCTACCTCGCATTCTACGTCCGCCGGAGGGGCGGCGAGGTTAACAGGAATTAATCTTCCGATCACGTGCGCGTCACACGGGGGCGCGATATTGGTGGGGAACAATGACTCACAGGAGAACTCACATGCGTCACACCACCGCAGCAACCCTCCTCGCTGGAACGTTCGCGGCCCTCCTTCCGGTCGTGGCAATTGTGGCGGCCCCCGCTCCAGGAGCACAGACAAGCGGGAAGCACACCACAACTGCCACGGCTGCCACCCATGCGACGACCGGCGTGGTGAAGTCCATCGACGACAGCACGCTGGTGATTACGCGTTCCGGAAAAAAGGGAGACATGACATTCGCCGTCAGCCCCGAGACTCATCGTGAAGGCAGCGTCGCGGTCGGGTCGCAGGTTTCGGTGCGGTACAACGAAAACGGCAAGATGTACACGGCGACCGCGATCACCGGCCCAGCGGTGAAGCAGCAGGCGGCACACAAGTAGGCAATCCGAGGCACGATGGCGCTGGTGGGGCACTGCCCAGCGCCATCACGGATGGGGCTCCTGCCGGGACCGGCCGTGTTGTGACGACCGATAGCAGGAGCCCCAATCCGGCTCTCCGGGTGCGACTCGAAGCCATGCGCCTGACGACCGTACGCCAAACGGGTGCGAACGCCCCCAAGAAGGAGCGGTCGTCGCCGTGGAGGACCGCCGCGTCGGCCTCGGCATTGGTCGCCGGGTTGCTGATGGTGTTCGCTCTGGATCAGTCAACCGGTTCGGCGCCCGTCCAGCATCTGTACTACCTGCCCATCATCTTCTCGGCGATCGAGTTCGGCACACCGGGAGGGCTCGCGGCCCCGTTCGCCGCCATCGCGCTGTACCACGCCGCCAATCCGCGTCTGCTCGCGTTCGGGTACGAACACTGGGACCTGGTGCAGATGGTGTTGTTCATGGCGGTTGGACTGATCACGGCCAGGCTGACCAACGATGCGCATCGCCTGCACCAGCTGGCGATCACGGATGACCTGACGGGACTGCACAATCTGCGGTCGTTTGAAACGACCCTCTGCACGTTCGTTCGGTCGTGCCGCCGCGACGAGGTGCCGTTGACGATCCTCGTGCTGGATGTGGACCGCTTGAAATCGCTGAACGACGCGCACGGGCATCTCGCGGGCGCCGAAGCGGTACGAACGATCGGCCACCTGATCGGCGAGCGGGTCCCGGCGCACGCGGTCGCGTGCAGATACGGCGGCGACGAATTCGTCGTCGCGATCCCGGGCTGCACGAAAACCAGGGGACGCGCGATCGCGGACGACCTGTGTCATGCCGTTCATGCCGTCGCGCCGGTGCTCGCGGGCAAGCCGTATCCGGCAAAGACGCTGTCGATCAGCGTGGGGGTGGCGTGCCGCCGGTTTGAATCAGCCGAATCGTGGGCGTTCGCGAGCGACGCCGACCTGGGCGAGGATTTGTTCTGTGCGGCCGACGCGGCGCTCTACCAGGCGAAATCGCTTGGCAGAAATCACGTGTCCGTGGCGTGAAAGTCCGGCTAAAGCCGGACACTACTTGGGCGTTTCGCCACCCACCGGCTTGAATCGCTGCACTCGTCTTCCGTCCAGCGACTCCGCCACGTAGAGATTCCCTCTCGAATCGACCGCAATGCCGTGCGGGCTGGCGATGCCTCCCAACTGGTGGCTGCCCGGACGGCCGAAGTGCGAGAGCTCTTTACCCGAGACTCGATCGAAGACGCGAATCACTTTGTCGCTGAAATCGCCGATGAACATGTACCTCTGCGCCGCATCGCGCGAGAACGCGAGCGACCCCGCGGTGCCGTTCCCTGTGTACGGCGCCCGATACATGATCGGCGTCGGAATATTTCGCTTGAAGGCGCCCGTCTTGTCGAAGACCTGGATGCGATCGCCGTTGCGGTCGCACACGTAGAGCAGGCCGTCATTCGCCATCACGACACAATGCACGATGTTGACGAACGCGCCGCCCACCCCGGCGGCGGCCTCGGCCGTCGTGCCCTGGCGCCCCCACTGCCGCAGGAACTTCCCGGTCTTGTCGAAGACCACGACGCGCTTGTTCCCGTAGCCGTCTGACACGAACACGTCGCCGTTCGCGGGATCCACGGCGACATGGGTCGGGGAATAGAACGCGACCGGGCTGGCGTTCAGGAAGCCGGTTTTCAGCGTGCCGTCCTTGGAGTCGACCTTGCCTTTCACGCCGATCTGCAGCAACAACTTTCCGGTACGCGTGTACTTCTGGATGAAGCCGTCGCCGTTGCCGGCGATCCACATGTTGCCCTCGGCATCGAAGGAGCATCCGTGCAGGGCCTCCGCCATCACGTCGCGATTGCCCCACGAGTTCACGACGTTGCCGGCCTGGTCGAATTCCATGACGGGCGGCGCCGGTTGCGCGATTTCGGCGATGCCCGGGTACAGGTTCGCGCGCGACAGAACGAAGACGTGGTCGCTGGCATCGACGCACACGCCGCCGAGCTCGCCCGTGACCCATCGCTCGGGCAGTTGCTTCGGCCAGAGCGGATCGACCTCGAACTGCGGGCCGGTTGTCGCGGACTGCGCGCGCACGCGCATATCCGACGGGCTCCAGAAGAGCGGAGCAAGGACCAGTACTGCAATGAGCGTCCAGCTGCCCGCAGACGTTCTTGATTTCATCGTGGCCTCCGATCACTCCTTCAGCGGAACAAACGCCAGCGCGTTGTTGGCGTTCATCGGGATCACCAGCTGATTGGCTTCGATGTCATAACACATCGACGCCCCGTTTGGAATGTTCTGCGCGATTAGAGTCGCCGGCTGATTCGGGCGGATTCGCGACACGCCGCCGTTGACGACGCTGCTCACGTACTTCGTGCCGTCCTTCATGATGACCAGGCCGTCGTTTCCCGGCTGAGCCGCGCTCTCGGTCCGCAGCAGTTTGCCCTCTGTCGAAAACGTCAGCACGTCGGCGTTGCCGATGTTGACCACCACGATGTTGCCCTGCTGGTCGAGCGCGATGCCGTTAGGCTGTCGCAGCGGCGCTCCCTGAAAGAAGATCGATGCGGCGCCCTTCGGTGGAATCTTCCAGATCTGCCAGGACGTCGGGTCGGGCGTCTGTCCAAACTCGCCGGTCTGCGTGGCATAGATGGTACCGTCGCCGGCGACGGCAATATCGTTGAAACCGGTTGATGCCTCCACACGGATCTCGCCGGACGGCAGGCCGCTCGCCATCTCAAACCGGCGAATGACTGAGATGGTTGGGTCGTTCGGACCTGTCCCGCCATCCCGATCGGCCACGTAAAGCACGCCGTTCGCGATGTCGCTGCCGAACGGCTCGTTGAGAATGAGCGGGGGCTTACTGCGCGTGCGCTGGTCGCCAGGGTTCTGCACGCCAATCCAGCGCGCGGTGTGGACGGATCCATCGTGGTTGATCAACGAGACCCATCCGTTGTTGACCTGGACATCCTGCGGCACGCCGCGGCTCGGGACGACGATGA
Organism: Vicinamibacterales bacterium; assembly: GCA_963746535.1. GTDB lineage: Bacteria > Acidobacteriota > Vicinamibacteria > Vicinamibacterales > JAMQPK01 > JAMQPK01. Next base: position 92,756 of record CAVVBP010000004.1, read on the forward strand.
GGTTGCGGCTGGGATCGTACGAGCAGCTCTCCGCGGCGTAAATCGAGCCGAAGACTTTCACGTTGGTGGAGATCGGATTGAACGTGCCGGCCGGGTCGGGCAGGATGGGTAACCCGAGCCTGTTTCCAACGACGTAAGGTGATGGCGCGGGCGCGGACCCTTGTTGCGCCATGGCCGCGCTGACCGCGATCCAGATCAATATTGCGACGAGCGTGCTCAGACGAGACGACGGTCGAATCATGAGGTTCCTTAGCTAATTATTGACCGCCGTCAAGCGGTCATGAGCAACGGCCGAAAGGAAGACCTGCCGGGTCAGGGGCGCAGGCGGAACGCCACCAGCACCATGGCAATGCGATTGATGTTACTCGCGGAATAGCCGATCGTCAGAGGCGCCGGCGCCGTGGCCTGGACGCGGCCGCCCGCCAGCTGCGACGACGAGGCTGCGACGGTGAAGTCGCGCAGATGGCCCGTCCCTGTCGCCGTCAATGTCCCGGCATTCCCCTGCATCGCCGTGCTGATTACCAGGGCGTTAGGCGTCGTCGTCGTGATCGCATCTGTGAGGCTCGCGGTGCCGGTCGCCGCCTTCACCGAAGACGGTCCGGCTGGATCGGCTCCCACAAGCGTCACCGCGCCGATCCCTTTCTCGATACACGTACCTGTAAATGTGATCCGAATCCGCGTCGTTCGGGCCTCGCGATCGCCCTTGACCCGTCACGAAGACCCGGGCGTCGCGCAACAGGATGGCTGCGGAATGGTATCCCTGTGGCACCGTGGCCGTGGCCATCGGTGTCCAGAACCCGGTCGCGGGCGACCACATTTCCGCCTGATGGACATTTGCCGCCAAATCGCTTTTCGCGCCGGTGGTGGTACCACCCGTCACCAGAACCTGCCCGTCAGGAAGCATCGTCAACGTGTGATACGCGCGCGGATGGGCCATCGCACCCGCTGTGGCGCGCCACGATGGCGACGCGCTCGACATGTCGAGCACCATCGAGTCGCGAACAGAGGCGCCAGTCTGGTACGCGCGTGAGCCCGTGTTCAGGATCATTCCCGGACGGAACATCACGGAGCTGCCGGCCTGTCGAAGCGTGTTGTCGATCCAGCGTGACGCCGATTCTGTCGTCGGACGGATCGCCGACATTGCGCGTCACCTCCGAGACACCCTTGACGGCAGACACGGCCATGTTCATCCATTGCGTGGCACGATCGGTCGGGTTGTACAGCGCGTGCGAGTGGTCGTAGCGAATCGGCGCTCCCACCGGACCCGCGAGCCGGGCCGTCCGGCCGTCGACGGTGAACTCTGCCTCGTTGTCGAAGATGACGAACATCTCTTCGACCCGCGTGTGATAGTGGTGGCCGATACCGCCGGGGGCGCCGTCGTGCCGGCGATCGACGTGCGTCATTTTCGACCGATCGGTCAGCGCGATCCGCTTCGGCAGGGGTTGTGGCGCCGAAGCCGGGGGCTGTTGTGCGGAGGTCACGTTCCCGGTGAGAGCGGCGAGCAGGAATGTGCGCGTCGCAAGAACTGCCAGACGACCTGCGGCCATGCAAATCCTCCAGATTAAGTGTTTCTCATGCCTCAATGATGGTCTTGATGACGCCGGGGTTCGCGGCGATCTCCGGAAACAGATGCGGGGTGTCGGCCAGCGCGAAGCGGTGCGTCATCCAGGGATTGACGTTGATTCGACCGCTTTCGATGAGCGCGATAATTTCGGTGAAGTTGCCGGGCACCGCGTTGCGGCTGGCCAGTATCGTCAGCTCGCGGCGGTGGAAGTTCGGATCGTTGAAGCTGACGTCGCCCTGGAACAGGCCCACGAAGACGATGCGGCCGCCCTGCGCGGGCAGATCGAAGGCGCCGGCCATGGACGCGGCATTGCCTGTGGCGTCCATTACCACGGTAGGCAGATCGCCGCCGCCGATGGCGCGAATCTGGTCCACTTCATCCGGTCCGGCCACCAGCGTGTGCGCGGTCGCGAATTGACGCCGGCAGAAGTCGAGCCGCGATTCCCTCACATCCATCACGGCCAATGTCGCGCCACGCACCTCCACGAACTGGCACACGCTGAGGCCGATGGGACCTGCGCCGATCACGAGGACGAAATCATTCGGCGTGATGTCGGCGCGGTCCACCGCATGCGCGCCGATCCCGAGTGTCTCCACCAGCGCGAGCTGATCGTAGGCAAGCGTGCGTGAGCGGTGGAGCTTCCGCGCGGGCACGACGATCTCGGGGCGCATGCCGCCGTCCACGTGTACCCCGAGGCACTTGAGCTCGGCGCAGCAATTTGATCGGCCGGCGCGGCAGGCGATGCACCGCCCGCAATTCATGTAGGGCTCGACCGAGCAGCGATCTCCGGGGTTGAGGCCGTTCGGCTCGCTGCCGGGATCGAGGACCTCGACGCCAAGCTCGTGACCGAGGATGCGCGGATAGTTGAAAAAGGGCTGCCGTCCGGCGAACGCGTGGAGATCGGTGCCGCACACGCCGATGCGATGCACGCGCACGAGCGCATCGCCGGGCGCCTGGCTGGGTGACGGCCCTTCAATGGCGACGAAGTGGCCGGGCTTTTCGAGAGCGATCTGAATCATGAAGCGTTCCGGCGGGTCTACAAAGCAAGACCCGCCCTACGTTACTACAGCAGGTAGGCCTGGTCTGTTCTCCGCACCCGGCAATCACGGACGCGCCGGCTTCATTCCGGCGGCGGGTCTACAAGGCCGTGCGGATCTCTGCAAGTTGAGGTGGCGGAGAGAGAGGGATTCGAACCCCCGGTGGAGTTTCCCCCACAGTGGTTTTCAAGACCACCGCCATCGACCACTCGGCCATCTCTCCGCGCTGGACTTTGCCCATCTTCTCACGATCTGAGAGGACCCGCAGCCCCTGGATCTGGATCCCATCGCGCCGGAAGATCCGATACACTTCGCCGCACATATCGGCGGCGACAGCACTATTTTCCGAAAGGACCTGAATCATGAGTGCCACATCCGGATCGATCCTCACCGATGCGCTCCTCCAGACCTGCCGCGGGCGGGCGCCCGTCTACGATCGCGAGAACCGGTTTTGCCAGGAGGATTTCGACGAGCTGAAGAGCGCCGGCTACCTGAAGATGGCCGTACCGAAGGAATTTGGCGGGCACGGGTTGACGCTCGCCGAGGCCGGTCGCGAAACACGGCGGCTCGCGAAGCACGCCCCGGCAACCGCGCTTTGCATCAACATGCACCATTACTGGGTCGGCACCGCCGCCGACGTCTGGCGGAGCGGTGACAAGTCAACGGAGTGGATACTCCGCGAGGCGGCGGCCGGCGAAGTATTTGCGGCCGGCCATGCCGAGAGCGGCAACGAGACCACGCTTTTCTCGTCGACGACGAGAGCTGAGCGGGTTGACGGTGGATACCGCTTCACCGGGCGAAAGTCGTTCGGCAGCCTGACACCCGTGTGGACGCGTCTGGGTATCCACGGGATGGACACCACCGACCCCGCGAAACCAGTCATCGTCCATGGCTTCCTCAATCGTTCGTCGAGCGGCGTCGCCATCAAGGAAACATGGGACGTGATGGGAATGCGTGCCACGCGCAGTGACGACACGATTCTCGACGGCGCGTTCGTGCCCGACTCTCACATCGTCAGGGTCTGTCCGGCCGGCCTCGCCGGTGCCGATTTCTTCGTGCTGACAGTCTTCGCCTGGGCGCTGGGCGGCTTCGCGAATGTCTACTACGGCCTTGCGCAGCGCATGACCGAACTGGCGATCGAACACGTCAAGGGACAGTCGTCGCTGAGCCTGCCCCGATCGAAGGCCAGTCATCCGGCGATCCAGCACGGCGTCGCCGATATGGTGATCGAGCTCGAGGCAATCGGCGCGCACGTGGAGTCGGTGACCGGCGATTGGAGCAAGGGCGTGGACCACGGCGGCTCGTGGCCGGTGAAGCTGATCGCGATGAAGTACCGCGCCGTCGAGGGCGCCTGGCGGATCGCCGATACGGCGCTCGAAGTGTCCGGCGGCTTCGGGATGTTCAAGAAGAGCGAGATGGAGCGGCTCTTCCGCGATGCGCGATGCGGCCGCTTCCACCCGGCGAATGCGGCGCTCACGCACGAGCTGTTGGGAAAACTGGCGCTCGGCATCGATCCTGACGGGACGCCGCGCTGGGGCTAGTGGTGCGACCACGGCAAGCCAGCGGGATGTCCCAATCCAATCGAGTAGTCCGATCAGAGAATTGACTGGACAGGCGGTCAATGGGACCTTAGATCATTCACTGATCTGACGTCTCCCCCCAGTGGCGTTAGGCAGGAGAACGCCACATGGTCCGTCGAGCTGCTTTCTTCGCCACCATCGCCCTGCTCGTCATGTGGGCGGCCGACGTCCCTTCGTCGCAACGGGCCGTAACGGCGGACGTCCGCATCCTGATCGCTCCCGATCATCTCTTCGAAGAAATCAGAGCCGCAATCGACGCCGCCACTACGGGCATCGATCTCAGGATTCACACACTGGACAACGCCGACCTCGTGGATGCGATTGTCTCGCGCCAGCTTTCCGGCGTTCGGGTCCGCGTGGTGCTGGAGCGCGGACCCACGGTGCGGATGTCAGATCAAGAGCGCTGGGCCGCTCGACAAATCGAGGAGGCCGGCGGCGCTGTTTTCGTGCGGCAGCCGTCTTCGACCGCTGCCGATGCCTCTCCCCTCCAGCACCTGCGATTCATCGTCGTGGACGATTCACTGGTGCTCGTCGGATCCGAGGATCTCAGCTACGCGGGAATGCCCGCCGACAGAAAATCTGATGGCACGGCCGGCCGCCGCGGAATCTACGTCAGTTTGACCAACCGCGCGATCGCCGGTCACCTGAAAAGCACGTTTGCGGCGGTGCTCAAACCGACGACAACCCACAGCGTGTTGCGCTGGAACTTCTCTGACCCGGCGCAGGGTGTGCCACCTGCGTCGTTTCAGCCGACTCGCACGTCTGGTGGACATGAATACCAGGTCGTCAGGAACGCACCGTTGCGGCTCGAGGGTTCAGTGCCTCTCGCGCTCGTCGGATGCCCCGAGCCGTGCGTCGGCGAGCCCGATGCCGTGCTGACGCTCGTCAACCGATCCGGTCCAGGCGACGCCGTGCTGGTCGAGCTCCACGAATCGGGCAATCCCAGTCCCCGGCTCGAGTCGTTCGTTGCCGCCGCACGCCGCGGGGCGGCCGTCAGGATTCTGCTCGACCGCATCGACGACGACCCGGCCGATCCTCGCAGCAACAGTGCCGCGGCCCGGCGCGTAAACGCCGTGGCTTCTGCCGAAGGACTGAACCTGGAGGCGCGGCTCGCCAATCCCACAAAGGGCGGCATCCACAACGGCATGGTGCTCGCAAGCCTGCGCGGAGCCCGCTACGTTCACCTGGGCAGCCTCAGCGGCCTCGCCGATCCGGCGGCGACGATGCCGCGCGCCATCGGCATTCAGCTGCGGAGCGACGACGCGTATTTCTTCCTGGAAGAGATCTTCGCGAGCGATTGGGCGGCCGATGATCGCGAAATAGCTCCCGGAGCCATTTCACGCGCGTTGCCGATGGTGTCGATCGTTGGATCGCATACGCCGCACAGCGCTGCGCCTCCGCCCGGCAGTAAGCTGACGCGCGGCGAGCATCCGCGCATCTTCGTGACCAGCGACGAGCTGCCCGGCCTTCGCGACCGCCTCGCGAGCCACTACGCAAGCGAACTGCAGGAATTCATCAACCTTCTGGCGGGACCCTCGCTGTCCGATCAGCAGCGCCGCGTCGAGACGCCGTGGGGCGCCTTCAACTACGCGCTCCTCGCCGTACTCGATCCGAACGAGCTGGCAAACCGCGGATTCCGCTTCGACGACCGAATCAACACGACCCAGGAACTCTGTGCGCGCTCGTGGACCTACACGGCGCGGCTCTTGCCCGACATCGCCGCCGGCGAAGGGCAGTCGCACAGCGCGCTCGCAACGGACCTGGCGAATCCATTGCACTTCCCGGTCGTCGCGGCGTACGACTGGTGCGGCACGCAATGGTCACCGCCGCAACGGCAACAGGTCGTCGACGCGTTCATCAGCAGTTGGGCCGAGAACTGGCGCGACAGGGATCCGCTGACCGCGCGCGGCGTCAACGGCATGGTTGCCAACAACATCGCATCGGCAGACCTTCACGATGTGCTCGGAATTCTGGCGTTCTACGGCGATGGCTACCCTGACAGCTCGACGCAGGCCGCGCTGTACGAAACGTTCGAGCGCGTGTGGTTCGACCGGCTTCTGGTCGAGCTCCAGTATTTCTATGGCCCTGGCACCGGCTGGCACGAAGGATCGGGCGGATACCTCAAAGAGGGCCACCTGAATCTCGGGCTGCCGTTCGCGATGATCTCGTCGGCCCTGGGAAAGAACTACTTCGTCGACATCCCGTTCTTCGCGCAGTATCCGTCCTTCGTCGCGGCCAACATCAAGCCGCACGGACAATCGTCTGAAAACGGCCGGCGCTATCTGGAGCGCTGGGGCGTGATCAGCGACGGCATCTCGGGCATCGGATGCCGCGGCCTTCAGTTGACCGGGGGCATGCTCGCCCGGTCAGGCGACATCCGCGCCGGCCTGGCCCGATGGCTCCATCTTGGCGAGCACGAGCGGCGATCGTGCGCCGACGAGATGCGCCGCCGCGGAGAGCTCTGGGTCAACGCCGGACTCTACTGGTTCCTGTTCGGGGATCGTCACATCGAAGCCACACCGCCACAGGGAGTGGCGCCGACAAGCCTGCGTTTGGGTCTTGGCGAGTATGTGTTTCGCAGCGACTGGAGCGCTTCCGCCACGCAGCTCATCACCTGGGCAACGCCGTGGGACATGTACGGGCACGAGCCCCGCACGGATGCCGGACATTTCACGCTGCACAAGTTCGGGAACCTGATTCTGCACGCGGGGAATGGCAAGAGCGGCGACGGGGTCGTCGACAACTTCGTCGGCACGAACCTCGCGCGGAACGTGATCGGTATCCGGCGGGAAGCCGAGACGATTTTGACATTCGCCCCGGCGAAGACCTTCGACCCGTTCTGGATCGCGCGAGGACTCGATCGAATCGAACTGCGCGGCGCGCTCATCGCAGACCAAATCGGCGGATCGCTGGACTACGTGGCGTTCGATGCCTCGCTCAGCTGGACGGAGCGCGGAGATGCGGTCGAACGCGAGCTGGCGTACCTGCGCGGTCCCGCCGACAACGAGTTCGTCGTCGTGCTCGATCGGGTCGCTCTCCGCAATGAGGCGGATGTGCCAATCTGGAAGGTCTGGACGGCTGCCGATTCGAGCTTCTGGTCCGGAGACCAGACGATGGCGAACCCGCAGGCCGGCATGTGGGAGGCGGCCGGGCGGCCGGTCGCACGCGTCGTGAATCAACGCAGCGCGCTGCAGACCGATGATTTCGAGTCTCCAGACACGCATGGGGCGCTCTTTGTGACCCCTGTGTGGCCCGATCGAGTGCGGATGCGGATTCTGGGCGGCCCCGGCAGGGAATTCCAGGATCTCGACGGCGGCACGCCGTTCGGCACGCCAGAGATGACCGACGGATCGCGCGAGTACCTGGGATGGGGCCGAATCGAAACGTGGCCGCTCGATCGCACGAGCCGCCACGTGTTTCTCCACGTGCTGCAACCCGGCGACTCGCGCACTCTCAGCGCGCCCACTCCGATCACGCCACTGGCGAGCGGCGATGCGTGGATTGGCGCGGTCGTGGAATCGCCCATCAACCCCTGGATCGTGATGTGGATGAAAGATCGTGGCCGGGAGCCGGTGTTGCCCTTGCGTTACCCCGATCGCCCTGGTGCACGGCAGGCGATCTTCAACCTGCGTCCCAACATGCCCGTCCGTATCGATCGCATCGAGGGCGAAGTCATTATCGGCGGCGAATCCGGCATCGAAGCCATGGTGTCGCCGTCGGGCGTGCTTATGGTGGAGTAGGAAATCACCTGGCGTCTTCGCGTCTTTGCGTTGAGACGACCGAGGCGGGCGGACAGCGCCGTGCGATTGGTGTTGCCCGGCGAATCCGTTCATACTTCCGCGCGTGACCGGCGCGTTCTGGGTCCTCGTCGTCAGCGGCATCCTCGGCTTTCGCGTGGGGATGATCGGATATCCCGACTGGCAGGTGGCCGTCGAGACCGCGCAGGTCGTGGCGGGACTCGTGCCGTATCCGCCCGACAACATCTTCTACATCTACCACACCAAACTCTGGACATCGCTGCACCACATCATCGCGCTCGGACTTCTTGCGGGCTTCAGCGAGCTCCGGCTCTCGCTCGTCGTCAGCGGCGTGCTCGGCATGCTCGCGTTCCAGGCGCTCGCCATGGTGGTCTACGCGCTGAGCCGCGACGTCTTCCTGTCGATCGGTGCTGCCGCGTTGATCTTCTTCACACGTTCGGTCGAGTACGGCGTCGTCTACCCGCTTTTCCTCGTCGGCACCGAGCATACCTATGGCGTCGTTGGTCTCACCCTCAGCGTGCTCGTCGTCGCCACGCTCGGCGCCGGCTGGTATCGGACTGGCGCATGCCTGCTTGGCATCGCCCCGTCCGTCCATCCTTCGCTTGGCGTCTGGACGGGCACGATCGTCGCGCTCGCGCTCCTTTCGGATTTCAGGCGCCTCCGCGAAGAGCTTCGCCCGGCGCTGCCGTGGTTTCTCGCGGGATGCGGCGTCACGCTCGCGAGCCTTCTGATTCAGTTCGTCTTCGTCTACCACACGCCGGTCGGCATGACGCGGCTGTCGCCGCAGGACCTGGCGACGTTCGTGAAGGCGTGGGACGGCCATCGATCGGCCATCGCGTTGTGGCGCGAGGGCGTTCAACTGAACGTGGCCGCGCTCGTGGTCGCGTGCGTGTGGCTGATGTTTTTCTCCGACGGCCTGCCGCGCTCTTCGCAGCTCTTCCTGCGCATCAGCGCCGCGGCGTCGTTCGTCGCGCTGGCGCTCATCCCGTTGTCGTGGCTATCACCCGATCGTCTGCCAAGCGCATTGCTAGTGCTGATGCCGGGACGTTACCTGAACTTCTCCGCCTTGACGTTCGTGGCCACGATCGTCGGGCTGTTCGGAAGCTACCGCGCGCTTTGGAGCCGTCTCGGCTTGATCCTGTTTACCCTGGGCCTGCTGGTCGTCGATCGCAGCATGTTGTGGGAGTCGATCGAGCATCACCATCACGTTCGCTATCAGAGCAGCATCTGGACGCTTCACGTCGTGTGGATCGCAACGGCGGCGTTGTGCGCCGGGGCGCTATGGACGCTTTTGCGGCGCCGCAATGGTCCGGCTAAAGCCGGACACTCCGAACTCGGCCGAAGCACATACGCCGTACATGCCGCGCAGATCGTGGTGCTTGCCATCGTGGTGCTCATGACGCTGCACCAGAGGCAGCCGCGTTCGGGCGCGCATTTCAGCGATCGCACCAACGACGCGTTTTTCGCCGACGTCGCCGCCGGCTCGGGTGTGCTCGTGGTCGCCGGCGATCTCCATCTCATCCAGCTGCGGACCCGGCGGCCGGTGCTCATCGACAGCGGTGCGCTCGACACCGTGATGTACTCGCTCGAAACCGGCGCGACGATGCAGCGCATCCTGAGCGAGGTTTACGGTATCGACCTGTTGAACCCGCCTCCCGACGCGGTTGGTTCGGGAAGAATTCCGCCGCTGGCGCACCAGAAGACGTGGGAGGGCTATACGCCGGACGACTGGCGCCGCATCAGGCGCACGTTCGGCGTGACGCAGGTCGTCGCCTACGCCGACTGGTCGCTGCAGCTTCCTCTCGCCTCGCAAAGCCGGCGTTTGCTGCTCTACAACATTCCCGACTGATAACTGACGACTGATAACTGAAGACTGTCAAAACTGATATTCTGTCGGCGCTTTGATCATCAGCCGCACGCCGTTTCGCATCTCGTTCTTCGGGGGCGGAACGGACTACCCCGCATGGTATTCCGAGCACGGCGGCGCCGTGCTCGCGACGACCATCGACAAGTACTGCTACATCAGCGTGCGCGAGCTGCCGCCGTTCTTCGACCACCGCTTTCGCGTGGTCTACTCGATCGTCGAAAACGTGAAGGAGATCGACGAGATCCAGCATCCCGCGGTGCGCGGCGTGCTCGAGTCGATGAAGGTGACGAGAGGCCTCGAAATCCATCACGACGGCGACCTGCCCGCCCGTTCGGGTCTGGGCTCGAGCTCGGCCTTTACCGTTGGCCTCATCAACGCGGTGCACGCGCTCGACGGCCATCACGTGGCGAAGGAAACGCTCGCCAACGAAGCGATTCACGTCGAGCAGTGCGTGCTGCGCGAGCGTGTCGGCCTGCAGGATCAGGTCTCGGCGGCGTTCGGCGGCTTCAACCACATCACGATCGCCCGGAATGGCGCCTACAGCGTGACGCCGATGGTGCTGCCGGTCGAACGGCTGCACGCGCTGCAGAGCCATCTGATGCTGGTCTTCACCGGCATCTCGCGGACCGCGAGCGACGTCGCCGAAACCATCGTGCTGAACATGAAAGAGAAGGCCGCCGACTTGACGGCGATGCACCAGATGGTGGACCACGCCATCGGCATCATCTCCTCTGCAACGACCGATGTGGTCGAGTTCGGGCGACTGATGAAAGAGTCGTGGCAGTTGAAGCGGTCGCTCTCGCCGCGCGTGACCAACACGACCGTCGATCACCTGCTCGACACCGCGATGCGTGCGGGAGCCGTCGGCGGCAAGCTGCTCGGGGCAGGCGCCGGTGGATTCATGCTGCTGTTCGTCCGGCCGGAAGATCAGCCCCGCGTTCGCGCCGCGCTCGAGAACCTTATCATCGTGCCGTTCAAGTTCGACATGTCGGGCGGCCGTATCGTGCTGTACCAACCCAACGGGCTATGACCATCAGGTATTCCTACAAGGGCCAGGGACTCGAAGGATTCGACCGCGTGGCGCATGCGCATTCGACCGGCGATCTGGTCGCCTGGTATCGCGCGATGCTGCGCATCCGCCGTATCGAAGAGGAAATCGAGCGGCGGTATCACCAGGATCAGATGAAGACGCCGATCCACCTGGTGATCGGGCAGGAGGCGACCGCGGTCGGCTGCTGCTCGGCGCTCGGCCCACGGGACCTCGTGTACACGAGTCACCGGACCCATGGCGCCTATCTCGCCAAGGGCGGCGACCTCGAGCGGATGTTGTGCGAGATGCACTGCCGCATCAACGGCTGCGTGGGATCGCGCGGTGGCTCCATGCACCTGATCGACAAGTCGGTCGGTATGGCCGGAACCTCTGCCATCGTCGGCGGCGCCGTTCCCATCGCCACCGGTGCCGCACTCGCCGCGAAGATGAAGGGCGAAGATCGGGTTGTGGTGGCTTTCATCGGCGATGCGACAACCGAGGAAGGCGTCATGGCCGAGAGCCTGAACTTCGCCACGTTGAAGCAAGTGCCGGTGATCTTCTTCTGCGAGAACAATTTCTATTCCGTGCAGTCGCCGCTTGCGACGCGTCAGCCTCCCCGCAACCTCCGCGACTGGGCTGAAGGACACGGGCTGCCGGCCCTTGCCGTCGATGGCGTCAACGTGCTGGCCGTGCACGATGCGGTGCGCGGCGCGGTCGCGCGGGCACGCGCGGGCGACGGTCCATCGTTCATCGAAGCGCAGGTCTATCGTTTCCGCGCGCACGGTGGCGCCGGCGACGACAGCAAAACGGGGTATCGCTCGGAGGCCGAGCGAGCCTCCTGGGAGGTGTTGGATCCGGTCGCGCTGTTCGGCAAGCACCTGACCAGCTCGGGACGGCTGGATGGAAGTGCCATTCAGAAAATGGAGCAGGAAATCGCGGCAGAGATTGGCCGGGCCTTCGAGGTCGCGCTCGCGAGCCCGAACCCCACCGAAGAAGATTTGTACCGACACGTCTACGCAGACTGACATGCCGTGGGATGAAGGGTTAGTCAATTCACTGGTTTACGATCGCCCCGATCCGAGCGAGGGACGCGTGGTGTCGTACGCCACGCGCGATCAACGAAGCGCTGACGATCGCGCTGCACCAGGATCCGAGCGTCTTCGTGCTCGGTCAGGGGGTCGACGATCCCACCGCGATGTTCGGCACGACCAGAGGTCTCGCGCGCCAATTCGGTCCCGAGCGTGTGTTCGATACGCCGCTGTCCGAAGAAGCGATGATGGGCGTGTCGGCCGGCGCCGCCATGAACGGCATGCGCCCGGTCTTCATGCACAACCGTCCCGACTTCGTGCTGCTGGCGTTCAACCAGCTCGTCACGCACGCCTCGAAGTTTCACTTCATGGACAACGGGCAGACGACCGTGCCGATGGTGGTCTGGGCCGCGATCGGCCGCGGCTGGGGATCGGGCGCGCAGCATTCGCAGGCCATCCACGGCATGCTGCTCGGCGTACCGGGGCTGAAGATCGTCATGCCGAGCACGCCGTACGACGCCAAGGGTCTCTTGCTCTCGGCCATTCTCGACAACAATCCGGTGTGCGTCTTCGAGCATCGCTGGCTGATGAAGAAGGACGGAGTCGTCCCCGAGGGGCTGTATCGCGTGCCCATCGGCAAGGGTATTCACCGTCGTCAGGGACAAGACCTGACGATCGTCGGTGCGTCACACGCCATCGAGCTGGCTCTACAGGCGTCCACCGTGCTGGCGTCGGAGGGGATTGAGGCCGATGTCATCGACCTGCGAACCGTCAAGCCGCTCGACGAAGCGATCATCCTCGGGCTCGCTGAAAAAGACCGGGCGCCTGCTCGCGGTCGATACCGCGTGGATGAAGGGCGGGCTCTGCGCGGAGATCGGATGCCTGGCCGCGGAGAAGGGCTTCGCCGATCTCAAGGCGCCGGTGGTGCGCATCGGCCTGCCCGACATTCCCACACCGGCCGGGTACACGCTCGAACAGTTCTACTACCCCGACGCGGCCCGCATTGCCGACGCCGCGCGGCGATTGGTCCGATCCTGATGGTCTACGAGCTTTCGAGCACGAGCTGGGGACAGGAAGAGCTCGACGCGATGCAGCGCGTCCTCCGAAGCGGCCGCTTCACGATGGGCGAGCAGGTGCGGCTCTTCGAGGACGACGTTCGCCGCGCAGTTCGGCATGAAGCACGCCGTGATGGTCAACTCCGGCTCGTCGGCCAACCTGGTCGGCGTCGCCGCGCTCTTCTATCGATCGAAACGGCCGCTCCAGCGCGGCGACGAAGTCATCGTACCTGCCATATCGTGGGCGACGACGTTCCATCCGCTCCAGCAGTACGGGTTGAAGCTGCGGTTCGTGGACGTGGAGCTCGACACGCTCAACATCGACGTCGACGAACTGGCGGGCGCGCTGACACCGCGCACGCGCATGGTCGTGGCGGTCAGCATTCTGGGTAATCCGGCGGCCCTCGATCGCATCCGCGCCTTCTGCGACGCCCACGGACTCTGATCCTCTTCGAGGACAACTGCGAGTCGATGGGCGCCCGCCTCAACGGCCGTCCGTCCGGCACCTTCGGCGACATCAACACGTTCAGCACCTTCTATTCCCACCACATCTCGACGATGGAGGGCGGGCTGCTGGTGACCAACGACACCGAGATCGATCATCTCGCGCGGGCCATCCGCAATCACGGCTGGGCCCGCGATTTGCCGCCCGATTCGACGCTCAATCAAGGCCAGAACCTCGACGACCCGTTTTTCGAAGCCTACCGGTTCGTCGTGCCTGGCTACAACGTGCGCCCGCTCGAGCTTGCCGGCGCGGTCGGCCGCGAGCAGATCAAGAAGCTCGACGCAATGCTGACCATCAGGCGGCAGAACGCCGCGCATTTCGTCGAGCGGTTCCGTGAGGATCCACGATTCATCATCCAGCGCGAGCATGGCGAGAGCTCGTGGTTCAGCTTTACGATCATCCTGAACCCCGACATGAATCTCGACCGTACGCGGCTGATGGACGAGCTGCGGAAGGCGGATATCGAGTTCCGGATGATCACCGGCGGCTGTTTTCCCGAGCACGCGGCCGTCAAGTTCTTCGACTACGACATCGTCGGCGGTATTCCCAACGCGCGGCTCGCGCACGAGCGCGGCTTCTTCGTCGGCAATCACCCGCGCGACCTCACCGCGGAGATTGACCATCTCCATCGCGTCCTGGAGGGGATCGGATGACGAACGTCCTGGTGACGGGCGGCGCGGGCTACATCGGCGCCATTCTGGTACCGGCCCTGCTCGAGCGCGGCTTCAACGTCACGGTCGTCGACAATTTCATGTACGGCCAGGACAGCCTGGCCGCGGTCTGCTATCACCCCAGCTTCTCCCTGGTCCGCGGCGATGTGCGTTCGCTGGACACGGTGCGTCCGCTTCTGAAGGACGCCGACATCATCATTCCGCTTGCAGCGCTCGTCGGCGCACCTCTGTGCGATCGCGACCCTCTTGCCGCGACATCGACCAACAAGCAGGCCATCATCGACATGCTCGGACACATCAGCCCGAATCAGCGTGTCATTTTGCCGATTACGAACAGTGGCTACGGTGTCGGAGAGGCGGGCAAATACTGCACCGAAGAAACACCGATCCGGCCGGTTTCTCTGTACGGCCGCGACAAGGTGGAGGTGGAACGGACGCTGCTCGACCGTCACTCCGCATCTGTCAGCCTGCGGCTCGCCACGGTGTTTGGCATGTCGCCGCGCATGCGGCTCGACCTGCTCGTCAACGACTTCACGTATCGCGCATACACCGACCGCTTCATCGTGCTCTTCGAGAGCCACTTCAAGCGCAATTTCCTGCACGTGCGCGACGTGGCGAGGGCGTTTCTGCACACGATCGACAACTTCGAGGTGATGAAGCGGGAGATCTACAACGTCGGCCTGTCCGACGCCAACCTGTCGAAGCTCGAGCTTTGCCAGCAGATTCAGAAACATCTGCCAACGTTCGTCATCCACGAGTCGAATGTCGGGAGCGATCCGGACAAACGCGACTACATCGTGTCGAACGAGAAGATCGAGCGGACCGGGTACAAGCCGGCCTTCTCGCTGGACGAGGGCATTCGCGAGCTTCTGAAGGGGTTCGCCATGATACGGAACACGAAGTACTCGAACATTTGAAGGCAGCCGCCGTCCTGGTCTTCTGCGGGCTCGTCGGACTTGTGGTGGGAATGTTTCGCGTTCCCTCGCTGCAGGTTGCCGTCGAGTCGGCGCAGGTGGTCGCCGGCATCGTCCAGTATCCGCCGGGCAACGCCTTTTACATCTATCACACGAAACTCTGGACGCTGCTGCATCAGGCGGGAGCGCTGCTGCTCGTTGCGGGCGTTTCGGAACTGGCCCTCTCGCGGTTGATCAGCGGCCTTCTCGGCATGGTGGCCTTCCAGGCGCTGGGCATGAGCGTCTACGCGCTCAGCAGACACGTCGCGCTCGCGATCGCGGCGTCCATCGTCATCGTGCTGACCGGTGTCGCCGAGGGCGTCGCGGTGTATCCGGTCACGTTGATGGGAACGAGCGATACGTACGGCGCACTCGGCCTTTCTCTCTTCGTCCTCGTTCTCGCGCTCTTCGGCGCCGGCTGTCAACGCGGTGCGGCGTTTCTTCTGGGTCTGGCGCCGGCGATACACGCCGGTCTTGGCGTCTGGCTCTGGTGCGTGGTGCTCATCGTTCTGTGGTGGGAAGGCCGCGCGCGCCTGGCCGACCGCCGCCCGGCCCTGGCGTTCTTCGTTGCGGGCTCTGCCCTGTCGGCTCTCAGCCTCTTCGTCCAGCTCGCGTTCATCACCGATGTTCCCGCGGTCGATCCCCACGAGGCCGCGCGCGATCTCGATGCATTCGTCTCGTTCTGGGATTACCATCGCGCGCCGCTCTCCTTCCTGACTCGTCCGATGCTCGTCAACATCGCGTCGATGGCGGTCTCCGCGATCGGGCTCACGGCACTCGGGCATCGGCTTCTGCCCGGCATGTCGTTCTTCCTCAAATCCGTTCTCGTCTGCGGCGTCTTCGGCATCATCGCCGTGCTCGTCTCCTGGATACCTCCGCAACACGTTCCGTTCGTGCTTCTGATGCTGATGCCGGCGCGGCTTCTTACGGTCAACACGATGGTCCTGGCGGCGATCGTCATCGGGTTGTCCTCGCTGCTATCCCGGGCGCGTTTCACGCCACTCGTGCCGGCCCTGATTCTGGCGGCCTGCTTCGTCTACAAACCTCTTCTCGTTCTCGAGCGGGCGCAGATGGCCTCATGGATGACGATCATGGAGGACTACTCCAACGATCCTTTCTTCGCGGCTGTGGCCGCTGAAACCCAGGGTCTCGTGGCCACCGGCGGCTCGCTGCATCTGATTCAGCTTCAATCGCGGCGGCCGGTCCTGCTCGACGGGGGCGGACTCGACGGGCTGCCGTACGCGCCCGAAAGCGGACCCCAAATGCGCCGGGTGCTCGCCGACGTCTACGGCCTCGATCTGATGAACCCGCCCGAAGAGGCGCGCCATTCGGGCGTCGTCCCTGACGACTTCAACAAAGAGGTGTGGGCGGGATATTCACGCGAGCGGTGGCGGCAGATTCGCCGCACGCACAACGTCACGCAGGTCGTCACCAGGACCGACTGGACGCTCGATCTGCCGCTCGTCACCGAGAACGGCGACCTGCGGCTCTACCGGATTCCCGAGTAAACTAACCGCCACTTTCATGGACCAGCGCCCTGCCAGGCCGCTTGTTTCGGTCGTCCTGTCGTTCAGAAACGAGGCCGAAAACATTCCGACGCTCGTCGCGCGCATCGATAAGGCGTTCGAGCCGGTGGATGCCGACTACGAGGCCATTTTCGTGAACGATGCGTCGACAGATGGCTCGCTCGCGCTTCTCACGAAAGAGCGGCAGGAGAACGCCCGGATCAAAATCGTCAACATGTCGCGCCGGTTTGGCGTGGCCGAAGGCGTGCTGGCCGGTATGAGCGTGTCGCGCGGCGACGCGATCGTCTACATGGACGCCGACCTGCAGGATCCGCCCGAGATCATTCCGCTTCTCGTCGATCGATGGCGCCAGGGCGCGGATGTCGTCCACACGGTGCGCACGCACCGCCACGGCGAGAACCCGCTGAAGATGGCGGCTACACGCCTCGCCTACCGGCTCATTCAGCTTGGCTCGTCGATTCGCCTGCCCGTCGATGCCGGCGACTTCAAGCTCCTCTCGCGCCCGGCCGTCGACCATCTGCTGCGGCTGCGCGAGTCGGATCCCTACCTGCGCGGGCTTGTCGTGTGGCTTGGCTTCAACCAGGTCGCGATTCCGTACGAGCGGGAATCGCGTCATGCGGGGCGGACGCATTTCCCGTTTTTCAGCAGGAACCCGTGGAAGACGTTCACGATGGGCATGACGTCGTTTTCGTTCATGCCGATCTACGCCTGCTTCGCGCTGGCTGCCGCCGGCCTCGTCGCCGCGCTCGTGCTGGCCTTCCGCGGAGCGACCGTCATGGCGGCCCTGACGTTTTTCTGGGCCACGATCATCGCGTCTATCGCCGTCGTCGGCACGTATGTGATACGTGTTTACAAGGATGTCAGAGGCCGTCCGGCGTACATCATCGAATCGGTGATCGGCGACGAGCCTCGAACCGGACCCGGGAAACAGGGATGAGGAGCGTGACTCCGGATCTCGTCCTCGTCAACCCGACGAGCCGCGCGCGGATTTACCAGTCGCTCGGAAAACGATTGACGGCCGTCGAAAATCCGGTCTGGGCCGGGTTGATCGCGACCTTCGTCAGGACGAAGGGGTTCTCGGTCGAGATCGTCGATGCCGAGGCCGACGAACTGACACCGCAGGACGTTGCGGAGCGTGTGGCCGCGCTGTCGCCCGTGCTCGCCGCGATCGTGGTCTACGGGCATCAGCCATCTGCCTCGACGCAGAACATGACCGGGGCGTCAGCCCTGGCAAACGCCATCAAAGCATCGACTCCGGTCCTGCCGCTTCTGATGCTCGGCGGCCACGTGGCCGCAATGCCCGAGCGCACACTCGAAGACGAGCCATGCGATTTCGTCTCGAGCGATGAAGGAGTGCAGACGGTCGTCGACCTCCTCTCCGCGCTCAAAGCGTCCCGTACCCCGGACCTGTCGAGCGTGCGGGGACTTGTCTATCGAGTGGACGGCCGTCCGGTTCGCAACCCTGCGGCGCCGCTCGTCAAAGAGCTCGACCGCGAGATGGCCGGCGTCGCGTGGGACCTGTTGCCGATGAGGCGCTATCGCGCCCACAACTGGCACTGCTTTGGCGATCTCGAGCGCGAGCCCTACGCGGCGATCTACACGACGCTCGGCTGTCCGTACCGGTGTTCCTTCTGTTGCATCCAGGCGCCGTTCAAAGCCGGTGAACAGGTGATGGGGCTGGCGAGCGACGCGAACAGTTATCGGTTCTGGACGCCCGGGCGCGTCGTCGAAGAAATCGATCTGCTGGTGAGGGACCACGGCGTGCGGAACATCAAGTTCGCCGACGAGATGTTCGTCCTGAACCACCGGCACGTCATCGGCATCTGCGACCTGCTGATCGAGCGCGGCTACAACCTGAACATCTGGGCGTACGCGCGCGTCGATACGGTGAAGGCCAACATGCTCGACAAGCTCAAGCGCGCGGGATTCAACTGGCTCGCGCTGGGCATCGAGGCCGCCGACGATCGCGTGCTGACCGATGTCGACAAGCGCTATCGGATTGACGAGGTGTACGACACCGTCAGGCGCATCAAAGAGGCCGGCATCAACATCATCGGCAACTACATCTTCGGCCTGCCGGAGGACACCCCCGAGACGATGCAGCGGACGCTCGACCTCGCGCTGGATCTCAACTGCGAGTTCGCGAACTTCTATTCGGCGATGGCGTACCCCGGCTCGCCGCTGTATGAGGAGGCCCGCCGCCGCGGCTGGCGATTGCCGGATACCTGGAGCGGCTATTCGCAGCACGCGATAGACACGCTACCGCTGCCGACCAGGCACATTTCCGCGGGCGAGGTTCTGAGCTTTCGCGATCGGGCGTTTGATATTTATTTCAGGCACCAGCCGTATCTGGACATGGTGCAGAAACAATTCGGGGACGCGACGCTCGCACACATCCGCGAGATGACGGCGCATAAATTGGAAAGAAAGTACGCGAGGCAGGGCTAAAGCCCTGCGCTACCGGATTGGACAGCCCTGAAGGGCTGTGCCACCTGATTTCGCTGGCACTCCTGATTTCGCTGGCACTCCTGATTTTGCTGGCACTCCTGATTTTGCTGGCACTCCTGATTTCGCTGGCACTCCTGATTTCGCTGGCACTCCTGATTTCGCTGGCACTCCTGATTTCGGTGGCACAGGGCTTTAGCCCTGTCGCGAGGTAATCACTTCCAACCCGCCCATATACGGGCGCAGCGCCTCGGGCACGACGACCGATCCGTCCTTCTGCTGGTAGTTCTCCAACACCGCCACCAGCGTTCGCCCGATCGGCAGGCCAGACCCGTTCAACGTGTGGACGAACTCCGCCTTTCCCGTTCCGCCAACCTTGAACTTGATGTTGCCCCGCCGCGCCTGGAACCCTTCGGCATTCGAGCACGAAGAGATTTCCTTGTACCCGTTCTGGCCGGGCAGCCACACCTCGACGTCGTAGGTCTTGGCCATGGAAAAACCGACGTCGCCGGTACACAACACGATCGTGCGGTACGGCAGACCAAGACGCTGCAGGACGTCTTCCGCATTCAGCGTCATCGACTCGAGCTCGTCGTACGACGTATCGGGATGGACGATCTTCACCATCTCGACCTTTTCGAACTGATGCTGCCGGATGAGACCGCGCACGTCTTTGCCGTACGACCCCGCCTCGCTCCGGAAGCACGGTGTATAGGCCGTGTACTTGAGTGGGAGCAGGTCGCCGTTCAGAATCTCGTTGCGATGGAGATTGGTCAGCGGCACTTCGGCAGTCGGAATCAGGAACATGTCCCAATCGCCGGCGATCTTGAACAAGTCGGCCTCGAACTTCGGCAACTGACCCGTCGCTTCGAGCGACGCGCGATTGACGAGATACGGCGGCACGACCTCGACATAGCCGTGCTCGCGCGTATGCAAATCGAGCATGAAGTCGGTGAGCGCCCGCGACAATCGGGCACCAGCGCCCATCAGGACCGCGAATCGGGCGCCCGACATCTTCGTCGCACGCTCGAAGTCGAGAATCCCCAGTGCCGTCCCCAGATCCCAGTGCGCCTGCGGCTCGAAATCGAACTTCGTCGGCTCACCCCAGGTGCGCACGACGACGTTGTCGGCTTCGCTCTTCCCGACCGGCACGCTCGCATGCGGCAGGTTGGGGAACGACATGAGCAGATTCGTCCGCTGCTGCTCGACCTGATCGAGCTCGATGCTGATCTGGCGGATCTGCTGCGCCCGCTGGCGGTTCGCTTCGAAAATGGCGCTGGCGTCCTTGCCCTGGCGCTTCGCGCGCGCCACTTCGTCGCCAGAGGCGTTCTGATCGCGCTTCAACCCTTCGAGGTCGGGGATGAGCCGCCTGCGGCGGTTCTCGAGAATGGCCAGCTGTTCGAGCTCGCCCTCGACCTGAAGCCCGCGGCTCTGCAGGCCCCGCTTCACCTCGTCCTGATGGTCGCGCACATAAGCCGGATCGAGCATGGTGGAATCCTATCCGATATCACTTCGCCGGACGTTTCGTGCAGCAGCGGGCAGCGCGCCACGGGCCGTTCTCTGTAGAATAGGCGCGTGAAATCACCCGTTCGCAAGGTCGTCTTTCCCGCCGCCGGCCTCGGCACCCGATTCCTTCCGGCCACCAAGGCCCAGCCGAAGGAAATGCTGCCGCTCGTCGACAAGCCGATTATTCAATACGGTGTCGAAGAGGCCGTCCAGTCCGGCATCGAGAACATCATCATCGTCACCGGCCGGGGCAAGAACGCCATCGAAGATCACTTCGACGTCAACGTCGAGCTCGAAAGCTTCCTGCAGCAGCGCGGCAAGCTCGACCTGCTCGAAGAGATTCGCAAGATCTCCAACATGATCAAGGTCGCCTACGTCAGGCAGGGCGAGCCGCTCGGCCTCGGCCACGCGGTGCTCGTCACCGCCGATCTGGTTGGCGACGAACCGTTCGCCGTCATCCTTGCAGACGATGTGATCGACGCCACACCGCCGGCGTTGAAACAGATGATCGACGTGTTCGAACGAGTCGGCGGACCAGTGCTGGCCGTCGAGCGGGTTCCGCCCGAACAGGTTTCGAGCTACGGCATCGTCGACATCGACCCTTCAGCGAGCCTGGGCAAGGGCGTTTACGCCGTCCGCGATCTCGTCGAGAAACCGCCTCGCAACGAAGCGCCCTCGAACCTCGCCATTATCGGCCGGTACCTGTTGACGCCCGACATTTTCCCGGAACTCCGCGCCACGGCCAGCGATCGAACGGGGGAGATTCAGCTGACCAACGGGCTGCGGAGCCTCCTGAAGCGGCGAAAAATCTTCGCGTGCGAGATCGACGGCGTCCGCCATGACACCGGCAATAAACTGGGCTACCTGAAGGCGGTCGTCTACTTCGCGCTGAGACGCGCGGACTTGAGCGAAGAGTTCCGCGCCTACCTGAGATCCGAAGACATCGAGAGACGCAGCGCGGTGCGCGCCGGCAAGGCGACGGACTGAGGAATTCGCCGATTCTAGGACGTCTTCGTTGAAGGCGGTGTCGGCGTCGTGGTGGAGGGGCTCGACGACGGCGATGACGAAGAGGACGTGCTGGAATCGGAAGACGTGGATTTTGAATCGGATTTTGAATCGGATTTTGAATCCGTGCTGGCCGGCTTGTTCTCGGTGCTGCCGCCGGTCTTCGCGTCGCCGTCCTTCCCCGCCGCACCCTTCCGCGCGTAGTCGGTGATGTACCAGCCCGTTCCCTTGAACTGAATCGCCGGACTCGACAGCAGCTTCTCGACGTTCCGCTCGCCGCAATTCGGGCACACGTCAACCGGAGGATCGGAGAACTTCCGGATCTTTTCGAAGAGGTGCCCGCAAGCGTTGCATCGGTACTCGTACATCGGCATCGTGAGTTCTATCGGCTCCCGAATAACAGATCTGCACTATGGCACATGGCGCAACTGAAGTTGCGCCCTACCGAGGCAAAGTTGCGCCTACCGAGGCGACCGACCAACCGTGCAGACGGCCGGTAGGGCGCAACTTCAGTTGCGCTCATCGCTACTCCAACAGGTCGCCCGATGATTCGCCCAGCATCAACTGGCGGTGCGCGGTAAAGGTCGCGGTGCCGTTGCTCAGCAGCTGATCGTGGAATGCGCGCTGCGTGTATTTCGCTCCCTGCTGTTCCTGGTAGTCACGCCGCAGCTTCAGAAGCATCAGCTTGCCGACGGAATAGACAAGGTATGTCGGATCGAACGTGCCGCGCTCGGCCTCGCGGCGGGCGCTGCTTTCCTCCATGAAACATTCGTCGCGGAAGAAACGCACGCCCTGCTCGACCGACCAGTCCTGGACGTGCAGGCGAATGCTGACGATGAAGCGGCCGAGGCGAATCAGCGCTTCGGCCAGCTGGCCCAGCTTGAAGGTGTGATCGTTACGGCGGAAACCCGCCTCGACCATCATCTGCTCGGTGTAGTGCGCCCATCCTTCGACAAACGAGGCCGGCGCGAACATGATCGACTTGCGCACCTTCGATTCGACGCGGCGCAGGAACTGATAGTGCAGGAAATGCCCCGGGTAGACCTCGTGAATGGAAATCGCCCACAGCGTCGGGTAGTTGAAATCGCGCAGGTGTTCTTCCTGCCGGTCGGCAGGCCACGACGGATCGACGTCGGTCACGTAGTAGTAGGCGCGGGTGGCCTTCTGCTCGAAGGGGCCGGGCACCCACATGCTCGCGAACGACCAGCGGTAGAACTCGGGCGTCGGGGCGACGATGACCGGCTCGCCTTCGGGACGGGTGATGATGCCGTTGCGATCGATGAAGGTGCTCAGCTCGTCGAGCTGTTCCTGGGCCGCCGCTGAGATCGCGCCCGCCGCCGGATGCGCGTCCTTCGCCCGCCGCCATGCCTCGATGGGGTCGGTGCCGTTGAGCTTGCCCGCGAGCAGCCGGAACTGGTCCTGCGTCGCCTGGAACTCGCGCAGGGCGATGGTGAGCAGGCGGTCGGCGTCGATCGAGATGCTCTCGTCGAGCGCCAGCTTGCGCTGGAACTGCTCCTGGCCGAGACGGAACGACGCTCGTGCCTTCGGCGCCACCTCTTCTTCGAGATATTGGATATAGCTCGAAATGGCGTTCGTGGCCTCGGTCGACGCGTCGGCGAGGTCGCCGAGCAGGTGCATGTCGTCGAGGGCCGAAAACGCGCGCGGCAGATCCTTCTCGATGAAGTTCAGCGCACCGCGGAACGTTTCGAGGCCCACTTTCACGAAGATGCCAGGCGGATCCTTGATGTTGTCGCGGGCCGCCTGCACGAGCCGGGACGCCTGGCGCAGCTTCGAGAGCACCCGGCGGGCGCGCTCGGACAGCGGCGCGTGCGTGAACACGACCTGCGCCGCCAGACTCGAGCACAGCGTGTCCGAGTAGAGCTGCGGGCTTCGTTCCCACGTGCGGATCTGCTCGAGCTCGAACATCCTCGCCTGGATGTTCGAGGCAACCATCGGCTGCTCGGCCTTTTCGACCGGCGTCAGATCGCCCGGGTTGATGTCCTGCAGCCGGCGCGCGAACCCGGACAGCGCCCGGGTGTGCTGGTCGATGCCTTGCCGGCTGTAGTCCTCGATGTGATCGTCGTACGTGTGGACGCCGTCAAGCGTCGCACTCGACGGGTGAACTTCGTGAAGATAAGCGAGATAGTCGTCGACGAAATGATGAAATGGCTCGGACGAACGCATCATTTGGGCAGCAGCTCGTATCCCTGATTTCGGTATCTAAATTCCGACAACCCACAATGGTACAATACCCTAATACCTCATCCCATGGCGGGCAGTCTGTATGTCGTCTCCACCCCCATTGGGAACCTGGACGACATGACAGTCCGCGCCGTCGAAACCCTTCGATCGGTCGGGCTTGTCGCCGCAGAAGACACTCGCCGGACGGCGCTCCTGCTCAAGCATTTCGGCCTCACAACGCCGACCACCAGCCTTCACGAACACAACGAAACCCAGAAGATGCCCCAGCTGATTCGTCAGCTAGCGAACGGAGTCGACATCGCGCTCGTCACCGATGCAGGCACGCCGGTTGTCGCAGACCCGGGGCAGCGGTTGATCGCGAAGGCCGTCGAGGCGGGGATCAAGGTCGTGCCGATCCCCGGCGCGAGCGCCGTTACCGCAGCACTCGCGGCGTCGGGCTACCCCGCCGATTCGTTCGTGTTCGCAGGGTTCGCACCGTCTAAGTCAAACGACAGAAGATCATGGCTCCTCGCATTGGTCGATGAACCTAGAACAGTGGTCTTTTTTGAGGCGCCGCACAGAATTGCAAAAACCCTCTCAGATATGGCCGATATTTTGGGTGAACGACCGATAACGGTGGCAAGGGAGCTAACAAAACTCCACGAGCAAGTCGTGAGAACGACGGCTCGGGCGGCCCCCCAGGCCGCAATACCAGAAAAGGGTGAGTTCACGATCGTGCTTGGTCCTTTTGCACCTTTACAAAATACAGAAACCGTTGACGATAGTGAATTGAGTTTATTTTTCTATCAAATGACCGACGAAAGAAAGTCGAGGCGCCAAGCCATTGCGGCGACTGCGGCCAGATTTGGTCTTTCAACCAATGACGTGTACGCTCGATTGGAGCGGCTGAAGCCAGCCCGGCCGTCTTGACCGATACGACAGCGATTTGTTACCGTAGCGCCCTTTCAGGGCGATCCTACATGGCGAAGCAGAGGCGGGTGAGCTCCCGCCCCGTCCGGCCGAAGCCTGCTGACGTGGTTCTCTCCGTCGAGAGGTCGATCCACGCCGAGCGCGAGCGGGCACTGCAAAGTGCTCCGCCTGCGCCACTACTCCGCCCAGGGCACCTTGAAGCGGTCGCACTTTACGAAGAGGGAGTCGCGGCGCTGCAAGCGCACGAATACCCGCGCGCGTCCTCGCTGCTCCGGTCCGTTCTCTCGCGCTATCCCGAGGAGAGAGAGCTGCACGAGCGCGTACGGCTCTACCTCAACGTCTGCGAGCGGCACATGGCCCCTCGCGCCGCGTCGCCAACCAACCCCGAAGAACGAGTCTTTGCCGCCACGCTCGCGGTCAACGCGGGCAACTACAACGAAGCCCTTGACCATCTGCGGGCGGCAACCGAAGAAGCGCCCGAACACGACCACGCGTTGTACATGCTCGCGGCCGTTCTCACGTTGCGCGATGAAGTGGATGAAGCCGTACAGCTGCTCCTCCGTGCGATCGAGATCAATCCGGACAATCGGTCGCTCGCGCGCCACGATCCCGACCTCGGGGCCTTGCGGGAGTTCGACAGAGTGCGTGTGGCGCTCGAAGCGCCGGTTCCGGCGAAGGCCTCGGCGATGGACCGCCGCAAGGCTGCCCGACGTCGTTGACCGTTTACCGCCCACCGTTCACCGTTTACCGTCCACGTTTCACAGTTTGGCAGGCGATGCCGGACGGTAAACCGTAAACGGTAAACTGTGAACGACCAATGACCGATCTCCACGTCGTCATCCTGGCTGCAGGCAAAGGTACGCGCATGAAATCGGCGCGGCCCAAGGTCCTGCACCACGTCGCCGGCCGCCCGATGGTCGAGTACGTGATCCGCGCGGCCCAGTCGCTCTCGCCTCGCACGATCACGGTCGTTGTCGGACACATGAAGGAGCTGCTGCGTCAGGGCCTCTCGCGGTATCCCGAGCTGTCGTTTGTCACGCAGGAACCGCAGCTTGGCACCGGGCATGCTTTGCTCCAGACGGCCAGCGTGCTGGAAGGGCAAAACGGCTTCGTTCTGTTGCTATCTGGCGACGTGCCGTTGCTGAATCGCCACACTCTTGCGAGCCTGGTGAGCCGGCACGAAGAGACGCACGCGTCGGCCACCATCCTGACGGCGCTCGTCGAGCAGCCCTACGGATACGGGCGCATCGTGCGCGTCAAGGGACGCGTGTCGCGCATCGTCGAAGAGCGCGACGCGTCGCCGGCGCAGCGGAAGATCAAGGAAATCAACAGCGGTGTGTACGTTTTCTCCCTTGCGCCGCTGTTCGACGCACTCAGGGGACTTGCCACCGCCAACGCGCAGGGAGAGTACTATCTAACGGACCTCATCTCGACCTATCGCCGCCGCCGGCGCGGCGTCGAAACGGTCGTCATCGAGCATCCCAACGAGATCCACGGCATCAACGGCCGGTCGGAACTGGCAGAGGCGAGCCGAATCGTGAGACAGAAAAAAAACGAAGAGCTCATGGCGGCGGGCGTCACGATCGAAGATCCCGCGACGACCTACATCGACGACGACGTGGTCATCGGCACCGACACGGTGATTCACCCGGGTGTGCACATCGAGGGAAAGACCCAGATCGGCCAGGCGTGCGAGATCCACTCTGGCGTGCGGATCGTCAATTCCGTGCTCGACGATCGCGTGACAGTGCAGAACCACTGCGTCATCAACGGCGGCAAGCTGGGCATCGGCGTCACGATCGGGCCGTTTGCGCACATCCGGCCCGAAACGGAGCTGCGCGAGTCGGTGCACGTCGGTAATTTCGTCGAGCTGAAGAAGACCGTCCTCGGCAAAGGGACCAAGGTCGGGCACCTGTCGTACCTGGGCGACGCGATCGTCGGCGAAGGCGTCAACATCGGCGCCGGCACGATTACGTGCAACTACGACGGCAAGAAGAAGAACCTGACGACCATCGAGGACGGCGCGTTCATTGGCAGCGACAGCCAGCTCGTGGCCCCTGTCACGATTGGCAAGGGCGCCTATGTCGGCAGCGGCGCGACCATTCGCGAAAACGTGCCCGCTGGAGCGCTGGCCGTGAGCGCCGGGAAGCAGCGCAACCTTGAAGACTGGGTCAGTAAGAAAGTGGAAAGTAAAAAGTAGAAAGTAAAAAGTAGAGTTCGGCTTCAGCCGGACCTGAGAATCCCTATGTGCGGAATTATCGGGTATCTCGGATCGAAGGAAGTCGTCCCCATCCTGCTCGACGGGCTCAGGCGGCTCGAATATCGCGGCTACGACTCCGCGGGGGTGGCGGTCGTCCGGAACGGACGGATCGAACGCCGGCGCAGTGCCGGGAAGCTGGTCAACCTCGAGCAGGCCATCGGCACGCAGCCGCTCGACGGCGTGTACGGCGTGGGCCACACGCGATGGGCCACGCACGGCCGTCCGACCGAGGAAAACGCGCACCCGCACCAGGACTGCACCGGCAAGATCGTCGTCGTGCACAACGGCATCATCGAGAACTACCTCGACCTGAAGCGCGAGCTGCAGAAGCGCGGCCACACGTTCGTGACCGAGACCGATTCTGAAGTGATCGCGCACCTGATCGAGCAGGAAATGAACGCGGTTTCCCACCTGACGCTCGAAGACGCCGCCCGGCAGGCGCTGCTCCACATGCGCGGCCTCTTCGCCTTCGTGGCGATTTCGATCGACGACCCGGAAAAGATCATCGCCGTCCGCAACGGCCCGCCGATCGTGGTGGGCCTGGGCGACAACGAGTTCTTCGTCGCGTCCGACACGCCGGCGATTCTCAGCCACACGCGCGACGTGGTGTTCCTCGGCGACGAAGAAATGGCGATCGTCACCCGGCGCGGCGTCGAGTTCACGAACTTCGCGGGCACGCCGGTGTCGAAGGCGACGCAGCGCGTGTTGTGGGATCCGGTCATGGCGGAAAAATCGGGCTACCGCCATTTCATGCTGAAGGAAATCTTCGAGCAGCCGCGCGCCGCGGAAGAGACGCTGCTCGGCCGCGTGAGCCTCGATACCGGCAAGGTGTTCCTGGAAGAAATCGCGATTTCGGAAGCCGACCTCCGCAACGTCAACAAAGTCGCGCTGGTCGCCTGCGGCACGTCATGGCACGCGGCCCTGGTTGGCAAATTCCTCATCGAGCGGTTTGCCGGGCTGCCCGTCGAGGTCGACTACGGCTCGGAATATCGCTACCGCGACTTCATCGTCGATCGCAACACACTGGTCGTCATCATCACGCAGTCTGGAGAGACGGCCGATACGCTCGCGGCGCTGCGCGAAGCGCGCAAGAAAGGCGCCCGCAGCCTGGCGATTTGCAACGTGGTCGGCAGCATGGCCACCCGCGAGTCCGAAGGCACCATCTACACGCATGCCGGGCCGGAAATCGGCGTGGCCTCGACCAAGGCCTTTACGTCGCAGCTCGTGGCGCTGAACCTGCTGGCGCTCTTCCTGGGCCAGATGAAAGGGTCGCTGCGCGAGGCCGACGCGCGCAGCCACCTGACCGCGCTCATGCAGCTTCCCAAGCAGATGGAGCAGGCCCTGAAGTCATCCGCCGCGGTCGAAGAGATCGCGGGCCGGTTCTTCAACCGGACCGATTTTCTCTTCCTGGGCCGCGGCATCAACTACCCGATCGCGCTCGAGGGCGCGCTGAAGCTGAAGGAAATCTCCTACATTCACGCCGAAGGGTACCCGGCCGGCGAGATGAAGCACGGGCCCATCGCGCTCATCGACAGCAACATGCCCGTCGTGAGCATTGCACCAAATGATCACGTCTTCGAGAAAATGCTTGGCAATATTCAAGAGGTGAAGGCTCGAGGCGGATCGGTGATCGCCATCACGACCGAAGGCCACGATACGCTGAAAAGCATCCTGGATCCGGCACAAGACGCGATGCTCGCCCTGCCCCGCGTGCCGGAAATGCTCTCGCCCATCGTGATGGTACTGCCGTTGCAGCTGCTGGCGTACTACGTCGCCGTCCGGCGCGGCTGCGACGTCGACCAGCCGCGCAATCTCGCGAAGAGTGTGACGGTAGAATAAAGGGGTCGGGAGGGGTTTCGCTCCGACTCAGAGCAAACCCGAAACCCCTCCCGACCCCTTCTAGTCCGAAGTCTGGAGTCCGAAGCCGTTGGATCCGTTACAAGGTCTGAATCCCGAACAACGCGAGGCCGTGCTCCACATCGACGGCCCTCTGCTCATCCTGGCCGGCGCGGGCTCGGGCAAGACCCGTGTCATCGCGCAGCGCATTGCCTATCTCCTGTCGGAAGGGTTCGCGCAGCACGACGAGATTCTGGCCGTCACCTTCACGAACAAGGCAGCGGAGGAAATGCGCACCCGGGTCGAAACGCTGGTCGGCGCCACGCTTCGAGGCTCGTGGATTTCGACGTTCCACGCGCTCTGCGCGCGTCTGCTGCGGCGCGAGGCCACCGCCATCGGCCTGCCGCGCGATTTCGTCATCTACGATTCGTCCGATCAGGTTGCGCTCGTCAAACAGATCCTCAAGGAGCTGCACATCGACGACAGCGTCGTTCAGCCCCGGATGGCGCTGTCGAAAATCAGCCACGCGAAGAACACGATGGCGGGCCCGGATTTCTTCAGGGCGCAGGGCTGGAGCCAGCGCGGCGAGCAGCTCGCGAAGGTGTACGAGAAGTACACGCAGGGGCTGAGAGACAACGGCGCGCTCGACTTCGACGATCTCCTGTTGAAAGCGGTGGAGCTGTTCGACAAGGCCGAGCACGTGCGCGCCAAATATGCCGAGAAGTTCCGGTTCGTGATGGTGGACGAATATCAGGACACCAACAGGCCGCAGTACCACCTCATCCAGCGTGTCTCGGCGCGTTATAGAAATCTCGCGGTGGTCGGCGATCCCGATCAGTCGATTTACCGGTGGCGCGGCGCGGACCTGCGCAACATCCTCGACTTCGAGCACGATTTTCCCGAAGCGAGGATCGTGAAGCTCGAACGGAATTACCGCTCGACGCAGGTCATCCTCGATGCGGCAACCGCCGTCATCAGCCAGAACCGGAACCGCAAGGACAAGCGGCTCTGGACCGAACGCAAGGGTGGCGACCTGATCAAGTACTTCCGCGGCTCCGACGAGCTCGAAGAGGCCGACTTCATCACCCGCACCGCGCATTCGGGCATCTCCGCCTCGCCCGATTGCACGGTGGCCGTGCTGTATCGCACCAACGCACAGTCGCGCGTCATCGAAGACGCGCTGATGCGCTCCGGCCTCTCGTACCGCATCGTCGGAGGCGTACGTTTCTACGAGCGCAAGGAAATCAAGGACTCGCTCGCGTTCCTGAAGCTGCTCATCAACCCCCACGACGATGTCAGCGTGAGACGGGTGATCAACGTTCCGGCGCGTGGCATCGGCAAGGGCGTGCTCGATTCGGTCGATCGCGTCTCGGCCGAAGAGGCCCCGCCGCTGCTGCTCGCCAGCGGCATTGCCGTGCCGGCGCCGAACTCGCTATGGACGAAAGTCTCGCGCGCCATCGACGAGCGGCTGGTTCCCTCGCGGGCGCTCGCCTCGCTCAAGACGTTTCGCGACCTCATCGTCAATCTGCAGCAGGTGGCCCGCAGCGAGCCGCTGTCGATCGTCCTGGGCAAAGTCCTCGATCAGAGCGGCTACCTGCAGGACCTGCGCGAGGACAAGAGCGAGGATTCTCAGGGCCGAATCGAGAATCTCATGGAGCTCGTCTCGGCCGCCCGCGAGTACGAAGGGCGCGAGCCCGAGGCGTCGCTGGGCGGCTTCACCGACAGGCTCTCGCTGCTGTCGGAAGCAGATGAAGGCCAGGGAAGCCTCGACGCGCGCATCTGGCTGATGACGCTCCACGCCGCCAAAGGTCTGGAGTTCCCGACCGTCATCATGGCCGGTCTCGAGGAGGGCGTCTTTCCACACTCGCGGGCGTTCGACGAAGAAGACGAGATGGCCGAAGAGCGGCGCCTCTGTTATGTCGGCATCACACGCGCGCGCTCGCAGCTGGTGTTGACGGGCGCGGCGCGCCGGCGCGTCTTCGGCGAATATCAGCCGATGGAGCCGTCGCGCTTCATGGACGAACTGCCGCCGCAGCTCGTCGACCGCATCGAGCCGGCCTATCCAGCCAGCAGCTATCAAAGCTCGTTCAGCGGGTACGCCGGACGATCGAACGCCTATGGAGGCGGCCGTCCGTCTCGCGATCGCGACGGCTACTCGACGTATCACCGGCCCGGCCGCGCGCGCGAAGAATCGGCGTTCGCGTACGAAGACGAAGATCAGTCGACCGCCGCCGGGCTCAGGCTCGGCGCGAAGGTACGCCACCCGCAGTTCGGCATCGGCACGATTCTCAGCATGGAAACGCTCGCCGACGATGTGAAACTGGTCGTGAGATTTTCGGTGGGACCGAAGACGCTGCGCGCGAAATACGCGAAACTGGAACTGGCTTAAGGAGGTTGGTTCGTGAGTTCGTGAGGTTCGTGGGTTCGTGAGGTTCGTGAGGTTCGTGGGTTCAGAACCCTACGAACCTGACGGACCTACGAACCTACGAACCGACGAACCTTACGAACCTTACGAACCGACGAACTTTACGAACCGACGAACCTTACGAACTGTCTTGCGAACGGTCCGGTTTTGTTATGCGGGCTTTATCCCGGTAATGATCCAGCGTCCCTGGCGTTCGCCTTCTTTCGCCTTCACGATGGCGCGCTGCGCGGTGATCACGTAGTTCTTCTGGCTCGACGTCCCGTCTGGCGCTTTGACGGTTGCAGCGATGGTTATGTCCTTCGACACCATCGTTCCATCCATCTCCTCAATCGCCGGGGTGGCGGCGCCGGCATTCGGCATCAAGCTGAGCTCCGCGAGCGGCCGCGCGTTGGAAAGCTCCGCGCGGGCGGAGGAGACCTTCTTCGCCTCAGCGCCTGTATCGTCGCGCCACTTCGTCCACTCGGCCTGTATCTGCGCGTCCTTGCCCGACAGCTTGCGCCCGGCACTCTCGGCCTTGAGCACGCGATCGATCGCTTCCATGTTCGCGTCCTGATAGGTCTTCTTCTTTTCGTTGAAGGCCTTGTTCGCGGCTTCGGCTTCTGTCAGGGCCTTGGACAGCTCGATGACGCGCAGCGGTTCCGTCTTCTCGGGTGACACGGCGGTGACATCGAAGTCGTTGACGGTACCTTCGGTTTTCGCATCGAAGGAAACGACCGCAAAGTTCGCCAGCGTCATGTTGTCGCGCAGAGTGGACGCGCGAAAGAACTGCCGCACGAGATTCTCTTCATTTGCGTTCGCTGACGAGCACGCGCTCAGCGCGGCGGCCATCAGCACCATGGACGCCAGCACATACACACTTGGCTTCGGCCGAAACATGTCAGCCTCCTTGATTAATCCTGGGGCCCCGGTTCATCCGGGACCTTTGCCCCACCGGCTGCGGCTAAATGCTCTCGGAGCCGTTCTCTTCGTCTTTTTCCGCAAGCCGCGCGAGAGATACTACTCGGTCATCGGCATCGATCTCAATCAGGCGCACACCCTGCGTGGCCCGGCCGATCGTTCGTATGTCGCGCGCGACCGTCCTCAGAATCTTGCCTTGCTGCGTGATGAGCATGAACTCATCCTCATCGTGCACAGACGCCATTCCGACAACGCGACCGTTTCGTTCGGTGGTTTGGATGTTAATAATACCCACACCGCCTCTGGACTGCACCCGATATTCGTCAAGCTCGGTCCGCTTGCCATAGCCGTTCTCGGCCACCGTCAGAAGGGTGCTGCCGGGCCGGACCACCTCCATGGCCACCACCTCGTCCCCCTCGCGGAGCGTGATCCCCTTCACGCCATAGGCGGTCCGCCCCATCGGCCGCACGTCGCCCTCAGGGAACCGGATGGCCATCCCGTCACGCGAGCCGATGAAGATTTCGCCCGTTCCGTCGGTAATCTGGGCCGCCATCAGGCGATCGCCGTCCTCGACGCCCATGGCGATAATGCCGCCGACCCGCGGGTTGCTGAAGGCCGAGAGCTCGGTCTTCTTGACGATACCCCGCAGCGTGCCCATGGCGATGAACTTGCCTTCCTCGAACTCCTTGACGGCCTGCAGCGCGGCGATCTTCTCGTCGGCGGCCATCGACACGAGGTTCGCAATCGCTTTGCCCTTGCCCCCTGGACCGACGTCTGGAATTTCGTGCACCTTCAGCCAGTACGCCCGCCCCCGGTCCGAGAAAATCATGATGTAGGCGTGCGTCGAGGCGACGAAGAGGTGGCTGACGAAGTCCTCCTCGCGCGTCCGCATGCCGATGCGACCCTTGCCGCCCCGCCGCTGG
Source organism: Vicinamibacterales bacterium (assembly GCA_963746535.1). Lineage (GTDB taxonomy): Bacteria > Acidobacteriota > Vicinamibacteria > Vicinamibacterales > JAMQPK01 > JAMQPK01. Next base: position 125,738 of record CAVVBP010000004.1, read on the forward strand.
TTCCGATAGCTCGTGATGGGCGTCCGCTTGATGTAGCCGGTATTGCTCACCGTAATCGCCATGTCTTCTTCGGCGATCAGGTCCTCGATGCTGATCTCGCCCGCGTCCCCGTCGATTATCTGGGTGCGGCGGTCATCCCCGTACTTATCGCGCACGTCCTTCAGTTCGCCGACGATGACGTGCATCAGCAGCTGCTCGCTGCCGAGGATGGCGCGCAGCCGCTCGATCGTCTTCAGCAGCTCGGCCATCTCGTCGAGAATCTTCTGCCGCTCGAGACCGGTCAGCCGCTGCAGCTGCATGTCCAGAATGGCCTGTGCCTGAATCTGGCTCAGCGAGAACTGCGTCATGAGGCCATCGCGGGCCTCGGGCACGGTCTTGGAACCGCGGATGAGCTTGATGACCGCGTCCAGGTTGTCGAGCGCGATCTTCAGCCCCTCGAGGATGTGGTACCGCGCCTCGGCCTTGCGCAGCTCGAACTGCGTCCGGCGGATCACGACCTCGCGGCGGAAGTCGATGAAGCTGTCGATGAGCTCGGCCAGCGTCAGCACCTTGGGGCGGCCGCCGACGATGGCGAGCATGATGACGCCGAAGCTCTGCTGAAGCTGCGTGTGCTTGTAGAGGTTGTTGAGAATGACCTCGGGCACTTCGCCGCGTTTCAGCTCGATGACGATGCGCATGCCTTCGCGATCGGACTCGTCACGGATGTCCGAAATGCCTTCGATCGTCTTGTCGTTCACGAGGTCGGCGATCTTCTCGATGAGCCGCGCCTTGTTCACCTGGTAGGGAATCTCGCTGACGATAATCGATTGCTTGTCGCCTTTCTTGGCCTGCTCGATCGCGGCCTTGGCCCGCATGAGGATCGCGCCGCGCCCGGTGCGGAAGGCCGCCGCGATGCCGGAGCGTCCGACGATGTAGCCGCCGGTCGGAAAGTCCGGTCCCTTGACGTGCTCCATCAGGCCGTGCAGCTTGTCGATCTTGTCGAGCTTCGCGCCGCGCTCCTGTTCGGTCTCGATGGTCCAGATGACGCCGTCGATGACTTCGCGGAGGTTGTGCGGCGGCACGTTGGTGGCCATGCCGACCGCAATGCCGGCCGACCCGTTCACCAGCAGGTTCGGAATCTGCGCCGGCAGCACCGTCGGCTCCTCGGTCGTCTCGTCGTAGTTCGGCACGAAGTCGACGGTTTCCTTGTCGAGATCGGCCATGACGTCGTCGGCGAGCGCCTGCAGCCGCGCCTCGGTGTACCGCATCGCCGCCGGAGGATCGCCGTCGATCGAGCCGAAGTTGCCCTGCCCGTCCACGAGCGGGTAGCGCATGTTGAAGTCCTGCGCGAGGCGCACGAGCGTGTCGTAGATCGACGCATCGCCGTGGGGATGGAAATTCCCCATCACCTCGCCGACGATCTTCGCGCACTTGCGGTACCCGCGGTTCGACGCGAGCCCCATGGTCTTCATGCCGTAGAGCACGCGGCGGTGTGCGGGCTTCAACCCGTCGCGGACGTCGGGCAGCGCTCGTCCAATGATTACGCTCATGGCGTAATCCATGTACGAACGCTTCATTTCATCTTCGATATTGACCGGGATTTTTTGAGATGTATCGCTCATGATTGGGTGTCTCGACGCAGAGACGCCGGGACGCAGAGAATGGCTTTCAAGCTGTTCCGCGAGGGATCAAATATCCAGATTCCGCACATCCAGCGCGTTGTCTTCGATGAACTTCCGCCGGGGCTCGACCTGGTCGCCCATCAGCGTGGTGAACATCTGATCGGCTTCGGTGTGATCTTCGGCCCTGACCTGCAGCAGCGTCCGCACCTCCGGGTTCATCGTCGTAGACCACAACTGGTCCGGATTCATCTCCCCGAGGCCCTTGTAGCGGTTGATCGTGACGCCTTTCTCCCCCGCGCTGATGAAGTACTCGAGGAGCGCGTCGAGCGAGCTGATGGCCACGGTCGGCTCGGGTTTCGCGCGGCCGGCCGGCGGCGGCGGGACCGCGTCGTCGGACGCGGACTCGGGCTCGGCCGGCACCGCAGACGACACCACCGTCATCGGCGGCTTGATGTCGCGGATTTCGCGGTAGCTGTGCAGCAGCGTCCGGTAGTCGGGCGCCGTCACGAAATCGATCGAAATAGTGTGGTGCCGGGCATACCCGTTCGACCGATCCTCGATCGCCAGGCAGAACGACTTGTTTTCCTCGTCGGGTTGCACAGTGACGGCCGTGTTCTTGGTCGTCAGGCGCGCCGCGAGCGACGTCAACCCCTCCTGGCTGTCGAAGAACGACCGCTCGTGGGCGTCGGCATCGAGCAGCGCCTCGATCGCCTCGCGCACGTGACCGCGCCGCTCGACCAGTCGCAGGTACTTCCGATAGGTCATCAGCCGATGGAGCAACTGTTCGAGCGGGGCCCCTGAGATCTCGCGGCCGTTCAGCTTGACGGTACGCGACTCCGCCGCCCGGTGGATGAGGTACGTCTCCCGCTCGCGCTCGTCCTTGATGTAGGTCTCGCTCTTGCCGCGCTTGGCGCGGAAAAGCGGCGGCTGCGCGATGTAGATGTAGCCGTTGTTGATGAGCTCGGGCATCTGCCGGTAGAAGAACGTGAGCAGCAGCGTGCGGATGTGCGAGCCGTCGACGTCCGCGTCGGTCATGATGATGACGCGGTGGTATCGCAGCTTCGAGATGTCGAAGTCCTCGCCGCCGATGCCGCAGCCGAGCGCCGCGATCATCGTCTTGATCTCGTCGCTGCCGAGCATCTTGTCGAACCGCGCCTTCTCGACGTTCAGGATCTTCCCTTTGATCGGCAGGATCGCCTGGAAACGGCGGTCGCGCCCCTGTTTGGCCGACCCGCCGGCCGACTCGCCCTCGACGATGTACAGCTCGCTTTTGGCCGGATCGCGTTCCTGGCAGTCGGCGAGCTTCCCGGGCAGGCCCCCGCCTTCGAGCGCGCCCTTGCGGCGCACCAGGTCGCGCGCCTTGCGCGCCGCTTCGCGCGCGCGGGCGGCGTCGACCGTCTTGCCGATGATGCGCTTGGCGATCGGCGGATTTTCCTCGAGGAACGACCCGAGCTTGTCGTTGACGATCGCCTCGACGATGCCCTTGACTTCCGTATTGCCGAGCTTGGTCTTCGTCTGGCCCTCGAACTGCGGCCGCGGGATCTTGACGCTGATGACGGCCGTCAAACCCTCGCGGATATCGTCTCCGCTGAGGCTCTCTTTCAGATCCTTCACCAGGTTGTTCTTGCCCGCGTAGAAGTTGATCGTGCGTGTCAGCGCCGACCGGAAGCCCGAGAGATGCGTGCCTCCCTCGTGCGTGTTGATGTTGTTGGCGAACGTGTAGATCGCTTCCGAATAGCCGTCGTTCCACTGGAGCGCGATTTCGGCGTCGATGCCGTCGCGCTCGCCCTTCATGTAGATGGGCTTCTCGTTGACCGCCGATTTGTTCTTGTTGAGGTGCTTGACGAACGAGATGATGCCGCCGTCATACTGGAACTTGTGGCTCTTCGTCTCGCGCTCGTCGTCGAGCGTGATCAGGATGCCGGCGTTCAGGAACGCGAGCTCGCGAAGCCGCTGCGCCAGCGTGTCGAAGCTGAACTCGACGGTCTCGAAGATCTCGACGTCGGGACGGAACGTGATCTTGGTGCCGCGCTTTTTCGTCGTGCCCGTCGTTTCCAGGTCGGCCAGCGGCTTGCCACGCGCGTATTTCTGCTTGAAGACCTGGCCGTTCCGCCAGATTTCGAGGTCGAGCTCCTGCGAGAGCGCGTTGACGACCGACACGCCAACACCGTGGAGGCCGCCCGATACTTTGTAGCTCTCGTTATCGAACTTCCCGCCCGCGTGCAGCACCGTGAGCACGACTTCGGCCGCGGACCGGCCGCTCGTGTGCTGATCGGTCGGAATGCCTCGGCCGTTGTCCACGACCGTAATCGACCCATCGATGTGGATCGTGACGTTCACCTGATCGCAGAAGCCGGCCAGCGCCTCGTCAATCGAGTTGTCCACGACCTCGTAGACGAGGTGGTGCAATCCCGACGGTCCGGTTGACCCGATGTACATCGCCGGACGCTTCCGGACCGCCTCGAGTCCCTCGAGGACTTTGATCTTGTCAGCGCCGTAGTCGGCTTCGTTCAGGCCGGGCGCGTTCTGTTCGAGCTCTACGCTCTTGGTATCGGTCATTTATTATTTTTTACAGGCCTGAAGGCCTGTGCCACCGCTTCTCTCCGAGCCTCACACGAGTGATATCCAACAGCTCACCTGTGGCACAGCGCTTCAGCGCTGTCATACCCTCATGGGCATGATCACGTATGTGTAGTCGTATCCTTCGGTTCCGATCGGCTTCATCACGGCCTGGCTGACTTCGTCCTTCAACTCGAGCGCAACCTGATCGGTTTCCACCACGGCGAGAAACTCCATCACATACTGCGCGTTGAAACAGATTTGCATGCTGCCATCGGAATAGTCGACAGGCAGCGTCTCCTTGGCCTCGCCGAACTCGGGGCTGCTCGACGTCACTTCGACCTTGCCTTTGTCGAGCTGAAACTTCACCGAGCGCGACCGCTCGTTCGACAGCAACGCCACGCGCCGGACGGCGTTGGTCAGCCGCTCGCGCTCGAACTCGATGCGCTTGGTGTTGCCCTTCGGAATGACGCGCTCGAAGGCCGGAAACTGTCCGTCGATCATCCGCGAGATGAGCATGCGTCCCCCGACATCGAAGAACAGGTGGTTCTCGCCGCGCTCGTAGCTGATGTCGCCGTCGCCATCGGTCAAAAGCTTCCCGAGCTCCCACAACGTCTTGCGCGGCAGAATCGCGCGAATTTCCTCGCCTTCTTTCGACGGTTTTCCGCCCTTCCGATCGACTTTCACCAGCGCCAGGCGATGGCCATCGGTCGCGACCAGGCTCATCTCGCTGCCGCCGAGAATGAAGAGCGCGCCGTTCAGAAAAAACCGCGTGTCTTCGCCGGTGATGGCGAATTGCGTTTTCGCCACCATCTCCTTCAACGCCGCACGCGGCAACGTGGCGCTCGTCGCACCGCTCGCTTCGGGCACCGCGGGGAAATCTTCTTTCGGCAACGTCTGCATGCGCGAGTCGAAGCGATCCGCGGCCACCTTCACGCCGTTCTTGTCTTCCGCGATGCGAACGTCGGTCTCGGGCAACGCCTTGACGATCTCGAATAGCTTCTTTGCCGGCACCGTCAGCGTGCCCCCTTTTTCCACGGCGGCATCGCAGCGGCTGCGAAGCGCGACTTCGAGATCCGTCGCCAGCATTCGAATCTCGTTTCCCCGGGCTTCCATCAACACGTTCGCCAGAATGGGAATCGTGTTTTTCCGTTCGACGATGCCCTGGAAAAGTTGCAGTTCTCGCAGTAGGTCGTTTTTCTTAACGACTAGTTCCATAGCTGGCTGAACCTCAAAATTTGAGTTCGTCTGGCCCGGCGATCTCTTGATGTAAGAAGGGGAAAAAAGAGATAAAGAATTATACAAGAAAAAGGTGCTGTTAGGAAATCTAAATTTTGACGGAAGTGCTTGTCCTACAGGTACTTAAACTGTGGGGAATCCTGTGGATAAATGGTCGTACCCGGCCCCGTGTTCCGGGCAGGCTTTCGCCCTAAAAACGGTCGCCAGACAGGGCTGTGAGGGACCGCCCGCCGTTACCTGTGGAAAACGCAAATCTTCACCGGAAACTTTCCATGAAGCTGTTGAGAAGCATGTTGAACTGGTTGTCTCCCTTGCGCAGCGTTTCGACCTTCCGGATCGAGTGGATCACGGTCGAGTGATGCTTTCCGCCAAAGCTTCGTCCGATCTCCGGGAGCGATGCGTGCGTCAGCGCCTTGCAGAGATACATGGCCACCTGGCGCGGCATGGCGATCGACTTCGAGTTGTTCCGCGACTTCAGGTCCGCGAGCTTCAGCTGGTAGTAATCCGAGACGAACTTCTGGATGTGATCGATCGTGACGGCCTTTTCTTCGTGATCCTTGACGTTGTGGAGGACTTCCTGCGCCAGCTCGACCGACAGCTCGCGGCCGGTGAGCGACGCAAAGGCGATGAGCCTGATAAGCGAACCCTCGAGCTCGCGAATGTTCGACTTGATGCGGCCGGCAATGTAGATGGCGACCGAATCGGGCAGAGGCACGGCTTCGGCCTCGGCCTTTTTCTTCAGAATCGCCACTTTGGTCTCGAGATCAGGCGACTGAATGTCGGCGATCAAGCCCCATTCGAACCGGGATCGCAGCCGTTCCTCGAGCTGCTCGATCTCGTGGGGAGGGCAATCGCTGCTCAGCACGATCTGTTTTTGCGAATCGTAGAGCGCATTAAAAGTGTGGAAGAACTCGTTCTGGGTGCCTTCTTTTCCCGCGAGAAACTGCACGTCATCGACCAGGAGCACGTCGACACTGCGGTATCGCTCGCGGAAGTCGATAAGCCGGTCGTAGCGCACCGCGTTGATCATTTCGTTCATGAACCGTTCGGACGAAATGTAGGTGAGCACGAGATTCCGGTTGTGGCTGAGAACGTAGTGGCCGATGGCATGCATCAAGTGCGTCTTGCCGAGCCCCACACCGCCGTAGATGAACAGCGGGTTGTAGGAACGCGACGGCGCTTCGGCCACCGCCCGGCAGGCGGCATGGGCGAACTGGTTCGACGATCCGACGATGAAGGTATCGAACGTGTAGCGCGGATTCAGCCCTGCAGACGACGTCGGTTGAACGGCTGTGAGTGCGGCTTCGGCCGATCCGGTTTCCGGATGGCTGCTGCGGGTTGCCTGTTCCATGATGCCGCCTCCCGATTCTGCGGTCGTCTGCGGCGCGCGGGTCTCTGCTTCTGCGGTGCCACTTGCGACGAAATTGACGAGCGCTTCCGCCCGCGATACTTCCTCGAGCGCTTCGGTGATGACGCCCGAATAGTGCTTCGTGATCCAGTCCTTGAAAAGCGGGTTCGGCACCCGGACCGTCACGACCCGGCCATCGTCGAACACGAACGCCGTGGGCTTGAACCACGTATAAAAGCTATGGCGGTTTACTTTGGCCTGGACGCGCGACAGGATGTCATCCCAGATATTGCTGGCAATCATGGGCGGTTCTTGCGCTTTCGCTACCGCCGAGCGGCGGGTTCTACCCGGAAAAACGGACAACAAGGGGCAAAATCACCGGCAAATCGAGGCTCGCGGACTTTCGCCTGCGAAAACCGTCCACAAACAGGGCCTATTCTCGAATTCGTACGCCGCAAAACACGATTTTCCACAGGTTTTTGCACAGGTGTGGAAATCTTTGGGAGGAGACCAAATTCCATCAGCGCCACCGCGTCATTGCCGAAACGGGCACTGTAGCATACGCGCCGCTTCGTTGACAGGCTGGTGTGCGCCCCATTAGGATTGTAGGTTCGCGCGCTGCGATTTTTTCTAATTTCCTAAGGATTTTCAATGAAACGTACGTATCAGCCCAATCGGCGCCGGCGGCGCCGCACCCATGGCTTCCTCGTCCGCATGCAGACCAAGAACGGCCGCACCGTCCTGAAGCGCCGTCGCGCGAAGGGCCGCAAGCGGCTGACCGTTTCTTCATCACGGTGAAACTGCGCCGACGGGCGGAGTTTACCCGCGTCTACGACCATGGCACGCGCTATCGGGGCCGGCTCATGACCTGCTTCGCCCTCCCCAACGAGGTCGGGGCGCCCCGCCTCGGGATTGCGGCGAGCCAGAAAATTGGAAACGCGGTCGTCCGGAACCGGGCGAAACGGCTTGTTCGCGAGCTGTTTCGAAGCCAGAAACCTGTAGCAGGCATCGATCTCGTCGTCATCCCGCGCCGGGAAATGATGGATGCCTCCTGGCGGAACATTGAGGCCGAATACTGTGCCGCACTACAGCGGTTTGCCAAGATACTCTGAGAGCGGAAGGCCCATTTCCGTGCGTGTCGCGCTTGTCGCGATCCGCGGGTATCAACTTCTTATCCGGCCGCTACTTACGGGCTCCTGTCGGTATCTGCCGACCTGCTCGCAGTATGCAGCCGAGGCGATTGTCACGTACGGCGCGCTTCGAGGCGGCTGGATGGCCCTCAGACGCGTGCTCCGCTGCCACCCTTTCGGCGGCGCGGGTCTGGATCCGGTCCCTTAACCGATGGAACGCCGCCTTCTCCTCGCCATTGTCCTGACGTTTATCGTCCTCACGGCCTACCAGTGGCTGGTACCGTCACCGCCGACCTCGCCCGCTGCGGCGGCCGGGTCGAACGCGACCGCGCGCGCTGAGCAGGCGCCAGGCGGCCGCGCCGCGCAAGCCCCAACGGCGCCGGCGCCGGCACCCGTGCCCGCGCCGCTTCCCGCGGTCGAGACGCTCAAGGCCGACACGGCCGAACGAACCATTGCCGTCGACAACGGTCTGGTGCACGCGGTGTTTTCCAATCGCGGGGCCACGCTCAACTCGTGGGCGCTGTCCGGCTATCCGGGGCCTGACGGCAAGCCCGTCGATCTGGTGCCGCACGAGGTGCCGCCGAACCAGCCGAAGCCGTTTTCGCTCGAGCTCGACGACGCGTCGAAATCGGCGCGGCTGAACGGCGCGCTGTTCGCCACCTCATCGGGCGCCACGCTCGATGCGAGAACCGCACCCGTCACGGTGTCGTTCGACTACGAGGACGCGGCGGGGCTGCGCGCGACGAAGCAGTTCCACATCGAACCGCATTCATACGTCATCACGATCACGGCGTCGGTGACCGATGGCGGCCGCAGCTTGAATCCCACGGTTCAGTGGGGTCCGGGTCTTGGCGACATCCTGGCAACCGGCGGGGGCAGCATGTTCATGCCCATCCGCAAGGCTCAGGCTGTGTATTCGATCGGCGGCAGCGTCTCGCGCGTGCTCGCTCCGAAGCTCGCCGAGACCCCGAACCATCAAGGGACCTTTGAATTCGCGGGCGTCGAGACGCACTACTTCACATCGGTGGCGGTGAAGCCGGGAACCGCGGACGTCGAGTACTACGCGCTTTCGATTCCCGCGAAGACGGGCGACGCTTCGCTCTCGCGCGACTACATCGGCTACGACATCCGCTTCCAGTCGATGCCCAACGGTCCGACGAACGCGCGCTTTTTCGTCGGCCCGAAGCACTTCGAGACCATGCGCCGCGTGGATGTCGATCTGGTGCGCGCGATCTGGTTCGGCATGTTCGCGTTTCTCTGCGTGCCGCTGCTCTCCGCGCTCAACTGGCTCCATGGATTCCTGGGCAACTACGGCTGGTCGATCATCGCGCTGACGGTCATCATCAACGCGGCGATGTTTCCGCTCCGGCACAAGAGCAACACGTCGATGCGGAAGATGCAGGCCATCCAGCCGCAGGTCAAGGCGATTCAGGATCGCTACGCGAAGTTGAAGGCGACCGATCCGGCTCGGCAGAAGATGAATACGGAGCTCATGGAGCTCTACAAACAGAAGGGTGTCAACCCGGCGAGCGGGTGCGTGCCGATGCTGCTCACCTTCCCGGTGCTGTTCGCGTTCTACAGCCTGCTGTCGGAAGCGATCGAGCTGCGCGGCCAGCCGTTCATCCTGTGGATTCACGACCTCGCGGCGCCCGATCCCTACTACGTGACGCCTATCCTGGTCGGTGCGTCCCAGATCCTCCAGCAGAGGATGATGCCCATGACCGGCGGCGATCCTGTTCAGCAGAAGATGATGATGTTCATGCCGGTGTTCTTCACGTTCCTGTTCATCACGTCGCCGGCAGGGCTCGCGCTGTACTGGTTCGCAAGCAACGTGCTGATCATGGGTCAGCAGTTGTTGACCAACAGGCTGGCCGGACCGCCCGCGTTGACGAAGAAGGTGGATGCATGAGCGCACAACAGCAGGTCGCGGACTTCGTGGTCAAGGTGGCCCGGGACATGGGGCTGGCGCTTCAGGCTCAGGTCGAGACCAGCCCCGACGGGACCCGGATCAATCTCGAAGGCGAGGGCGCCGAAGTGCTGCTGAGCCGGCGCGGCGAAGGCCTTCAAGCGCTCCAGCACATCGTCGACAGCGCGTTCCGCAAGCATCTGGGAGACGAGCGGCTGCTCGTCGACTGTATGGGGTTTCGGCGCGGCAAAGACAACGAGCTGCGCCAGATGGCCAAATTCCTCGCCGAGAAGGCCAAGACGTCGGGCGTCGAGCAGAACATCGGACCGTTGAATGCCTACGAGCGCCGGCTCGTCCACCTCGCGGTCGCCGAAATTCCAGGCGTCACCTCGGAAAGCATCGGGGACGCCGCGGTGAAAACCGTCACGATCAGCGCCACGAAATAGATCACGAAGAAAGATCTTCTGGCCCTCCCGATCTCTTGATCTCTTGTTTGTCTTAACCCCCCGGTTTTATGTTCGCTACGGATGACACGATCGTGGCCATTGCGACGCCGAGCGGCCGGGGTGGCATCGGTGTCGTCAGGCTCAGCGGTCCCGATGCGCTGAGGATCGCGGCGAGGCTCGTGGAGCTCGGTCGTCCTCTTCAGCCGAGGTACGCCACCTTTGCGCGTACTCGCGGCGACCAGGTGGTGGCGACCGCCTTCCCTGCTCCGCACTCCTACACCGGCCAGGACGTGGCGGAAATCAGCGCGCACGGCAGCCCCGTCGTGCTCAAGCAAATCGTCGAGGACGCGATCGGCGCGGGGGCGCGGCTGGCCGAGCCTGGCGAATTCACGCTGCGCGCATTCCTGAACGGGCGTCTCGATCTCGTCCAGGCGGAAGCGGTCGCTGATTTGATCGACGCGGTGACGCCACTGCAGGCGCGTGCGGCGTTCGATCAGCTGGAGGGTACGCTGACGACGCGGATCGCGGAGATCGATGCCGATCTCTTCGACCTGACGGCGCGGCTCGAGGCCTCGCTCGACTTTCCGGACGAGGGTTATCACTTCATCGACGCCGGCGGCACGGCGGCGGCGCTCGGCGCTATCGAGAGCAAGCTCGCCACGCTGCTGTGCGACGCCAGGCGCGGCCGCCTCATTCGCGAGGGCGCACGCGTGGTGATTAGCGGCAAACCGAACGTCGGAAAATCCAGCCTGTTCAACGCGCTCGTCGGTGCGGGGCGGGCGATCGTGACGCCGATTGCCGGCACGACGCGCGATCTGGTGACCGAGACGGCCGACGTCGACGGCCTGCGGCTGGAACTCATCGACACGGCCGGCGTGCGCGAAACCCACGACGAAGTCGAGCGCGAAGGCGTGTCTCGTGCGCGCCGCGCGTGGGAGGCCGCAGACCTGACCCTGGTCGTGCTGGACGCGTCGCAGCCGCTCGACGCCGCCGACGCCTCGCTCGTCGAAGAGACCGACCACCTTCGCCGCATCGTCGTTGCGAACAAGTTCGATCTGCCGCCGGTGTGGTCCAGCGCACGCTTCACGCCGTCTGCTGCCGACGTGTCGTCGAAGACCGGCGCCGGCCTCGATCGGCTGCGCCAGGAAATCCGGGCCGCGCTCGACAGCGGGAATCCGGCCACGGTGCGCGATTCGGCCGCGGTGACCAACGTGCGTCACGCGGCGCTGCTCGAGCGCGCACGGACGGCGTTGCGCGGCGCGTTGGAGTCCGTTCAGGCGCCCGGCGGTCCTGCGGCCGAGGAATTCGTTCTCACGGATCTGCACGACGCGCGGATGGCGCTCGAAGAAGTGACCGGCAAGCGAACGTCCGACGATCTACTCCGGCATATCTTTTCCAGGTTCTGTATTGGAAAGTAGTTCGGGAAATGGCTGACAGATACGACGTGATCGTGATTGGCGCGGGGCATGCCGGATGCGAGGCGGCGTATGCCGCGGCGCGTCTGGGGCGCCGCGTCGCCATCTGCACGTTGTCTCAGGACACGATCGCGCACATGCCGTGCAATCCGGCGATTGGCGGCACCGCGAAGGGACATCTCGTCGCCGAGATCGACGCGCTCGGTGGACTGATGGGACGCGCGATTGACGCGACCGGCATCCAGTTCAAGGTCCTGAATCGCAGCCGCGGTCCCGCCGTGTGGTCGCCTCGCGCGCAGGCCGACAAGCAGCGCTACGGCCGATGGATGCGCGAGGCGCTCGAGCGGGAACCGAACATCGAATGGATTTTCGGGAGGGCGGGACAGATTCTCGTCGAGCACGGCCGTGTTGCCGGTCTCGCGCTCGAAGACGGTCCTCGCTTTCGATGCGATGCGCTGGTGATGACGACCGGGACGTTCCTGAACGGCCTCGTGCACGTGGGTCGCGAGCAGCGCCCCGCCGGCCGCGCGAACGAGCCGCCGTCGCGCGAGCTCGCGGAGTCGCTGAAGTCCTTTGGTTTCACGTGGGGCCGCTTGAAGACGGGCACTCCCCCACGCCTCGATCGCCGCTCGATCGATTTCGCGGGCGCCGTGAACGACGGCCGATTCGCGCTCGAGCCCGGTGACGATCCACCGGTGCCGTTCTCGTTTCTCACCGAATCGATCGAGATTCGGCAGACACCGTGCTACCTCACTCACACCAACGCGCGCGTTCGCGAGATCGTGACGGCGAACATCGACAAGTCGCCGCTGTTCAACGGACAGATTCGCGGGATCGGACCGAGGTATTGCCCGTCGCTCGAGGACAAGATCGTGCGGTTCCCCGAGCGCGAGCGGCATCAGATCTATCTCGAGCCCGAAGGTCTGGATGCGGACGAGATCTACGTCAACGGGTGTTCGATGAGCCTGCCGGCGGATATCCAGCTCGAGATCGTCCGCGCGATGCCCGGTCTGGAGCACGCACGCATGTTGCGGCCGGCGTACGCGGTCGAGTACGACTTCATTCAGCCGACCGAGCTGTCCCGCACGCTGGAAACGAAGAAGATCGCGGGGCTCTTTCTTGCGGGCCAGATCAACGGCACGTCGGGTTACGAAGAAGCCGCGGCGCAGGGCCTTGTTGCGGGGGCGAATGCGGCGCTGGGTGTCTCGAAACGAAGTGCTCTTGCGCTTGGGCGAAGCGATTCGTACATCGGAATTATGGTAGACGACCTAATCACGCACGGTTGTCTCGAGCCTTATCGGATGTTCACGTCCCGCGCCGAGTATCGCCTGTTGCTTCGCGTAGATAATGCAGATTTGCGCCTGACGCCTATTGGGCGCGAGTGCGGGCTCATCGACGACACGAGGTGGCAAGGCTTCACCGCCCGAAAGGCGCGATTCGAAGGAAACCTCCAGAGACTTCGAAACACGTCGGTGAAGGATTCGACGGGAGCCAGGGTGCCCGCCGAGCAACTGCTGAGGCAGCCGTCATCGAAGCTCGCAGATCTCGTGGCCTGCGGCTTCGAGCTCGAAAGGCCTGTGAGCCGCCTCGACATTCCGAGCGTCGAGACGACCTTGAAATACCAAGGCTACCTGAAGCGGCAGGAATCCGATATTCATCGGCGGTCCAGGGACGAGAACCGGGGTATTCCCAGGGATTTCTCGTATGCAGGAATTCCGGGTCTTTCGGCGGAGGCCGTTCAGCGCCTCGGCCAGGTGCGGCCGGAAACGATCGGCCAGGCCATGCGGATTCCTGGAATTACGCCGGCCGCGATCGCCGTCCTCTCCACGTACGTCTCCCGCCAGCGAAATCTAATATCCTGAAAGCGTGTCGGTGCGGGAGAAGCTCGTCAGGCGTGCGCAGAGAGCCGGGGTGTCTTTGGCGCCTCCGGTGGCCGACGGGCTCACGGCGTACTTTGAGCTGCTTCGGAAATGGAACCGCAAAGTCTCCCTGACGGCCCTCCCTGTTGAGGACGCCGGCGACGAAGCCATAGATCGCCTGCTGATCGAGCCCCTGCTCGCGGTGAAATCTCTACCATCACCGGAGTCGAGCATCCTCGATGTTGGATCTGGTGGTGGCTCCCCTGCTATCCCGCTCAGACTGGTGGCGCCGGGCACGTCGCTGAGGATGGTGGAATCGAAGACCCGGAAAGCGGCCTTTCTCAGAGAGGCCGTGAGGGTTCTCGAATTGGAACGGACCGAAGTCGACGCCGTTCGCTTCGAGGAGCTTCTGGCTCGCCCCGAGCTGCACGAAACGGTGGACGTCGTCACGCTGAGAGCCGTCAAGGTTGAGCCGAAGACGCTGGCGGCGCTTCAGTCTTTCCTAAGGCCGGGAGGTTTGCTCTTTCTGTTCGGGACTTCGGCGAATCCAATCACCGACAAGGCCACGCCGCAGCTGAGCGCGATGAGCACCCAGGTGCTGCTGAAGCAATGGGGAAGTCAGCTGCAGATCCTGCGGAAGAACTCGTCATAACTGCGCATTGTTTCACGTGGAACAAATTGCGCGTCATTTCACGCTTGCGTTTGAAAAACTGTGAGGTATCCTCCTCCCACTCGCCAAGATCAGTGGCATTCGCGTTAGGTCAAAAACCAGAATAACAACGTAAGTCGCGTCGAATGAAAAAGATACAGGCCCTCGCAAACCAGAAGGGCGGCGTCGGAAAGACCACCACCGCAATCAACCTCGCCTCGGCCCTCGCCGCAGAAGGTCGTCGCGTCCTGCTCGTCGATATCGACCCGCAGGCCAACCTGACGAGTGGTGTCGGCCTGCGGGGCCACTCTGCCGACGCGGGCAACATCTACCACGTGCTGACCGCCACCGACGGATCGGCGCTGAAAAATCCCGGCGAGTTCATCCTGCCCACGGCGGTTCCGAATCTCTCGGTGTTGCCGGCCGACCGCAATCTGACGGGCGCCGAAATCGAAATGGTCGCGTTGCCCGGTCGCGAATCGCAACTGCGGCGATTTCTGGTGCCGCTCCGCGATCACTTCGATCACATCTTCATCGACTGCCCACCGTCGCTGGGCCTGCTCACCCTCAACGCGCTGGTTGCCGCCGAGGCCGTCCTGATTCCGCTGCACTGCGAGTACTTCGCCCTCGAAGGACTCGCGGATCTCATGACGACGCTGCGGCGGGTACGAGCCGGACTGAATCCGTCGCTCGACGTCGACGGCGTGCTCTTGACGATGTACGACGAGCGTACAAATCTCGGCGCGCAGGTGGCCGCGAACGTGCGGGAGTTTTTCAAGGAGAAAGTGTTCACGACCGTCATTCCACGCAACGTGCGGCTCGCCGAAGCGCCGAGCCATGGACTGCCGGTCACCGTGTACGATGCGAAGTCGCGCGGCGCGGAATCCTATCTCGCGCTCGCGCGCGAGTTCCTCGCGCGCAACACCGAACAGATCCAGCGCGGCAGCGCGGAGGCACAGAGCCTCGCAGAGTAGCTGGTCGAGACGAGTCGAAAGGACCTATGGAGAAACGTCCCGCACTTGGAAAAGGACTCAGCGCGCTCATTCCCGACGTGCCGGAAATACGGCTGAATACGCCCACGACGGAAGTGGACGTCGATCGGATTTCGCCCAACGAGCACCAGCCGCGTCATCGCTTCGAGGACACACGCCTCGACGAGCTCGCCCAGTCCATCAGGTCCAACGGCGTCATTCAGCCGATCGTGGTCCGCCAGGTTGCCGATGGCTATCGCATCATCGCCGGCGAGCGCCGCTGGCGCGCCGCGCAGCGCGCGGGTCTGACGCGGGTACCGGTCGTCGTCAAGGAGGTGGCCGCCGGAAGAGACGCGCAGTTGCTCGAGATGGCGCTCATCGAAAACATCCAGCGCGAAGATCTCAATCCCATCGATGAGGCCGCCGCGTACGAGAAGCTGAGCACCGACTTCAACATGACGCAGGAAGAAATTGCCGAGGCCGTCGGCAAGGATCGATCGTCGGTCGCCAACCACATGCGGCTGCTGAAGCTGCCGCAGGAAGTGCGCGCCGAGGTCGCGGGCGGCCGGCTGTCGATGGGGCACGCGCGCGCGTTGTTGGCCGTCAACGACGAAACCGGCCAGCGGGAGGTCGCGCGCGAGGTGATTGCGCGCAATCTGTCGGTGCGCGAGACCGAAGCCATGGTCAAGCGGGTGGCCCAGGGACCTGCCGCGCCTCGCCGCGAGCCGGCCGTGCCCGACGTTCACACCCGCGCGGCCGAGGAGAAGTTGCGCCTGAGCCTGGGCACGCGGGTGCGAATCAATCGAAAGGGTTCAGGGGGCCGAATCGAGATCGACTTCGGCTCCGAGGACGAACTGCATCGGTTGTACGAACATCTGACCACCTGACCTCGGGTCGGATGGGGACGCAAAACCGCCGTTTTCATGGTATAAAGGGGTGTTTTGCGCTTGTGAAAATTGGCGCAAGCAGCCCCGGACGCACCCGACGGAAAGACGGCGGGGCCCCACGAATGAAGGCGCCTGCCAGGGGGCAGGGCCCCCGGATTCAAAATGACAAGTCGCACCGCCGCCGCCCGTTACGCCCGCGCCCTGCTCGACGTGGCCACGAAAGAATCGGCCGATCTCGACAAGATCGCCCGTGAGCTGGACGAGGTCGTCGCGTTCTTCGGGCAGCAGGCCGTGCTCGAACGTCTCTTGCTGAACCCGGCGGTGCCGGCACCCCGCAAGCGCGCGGCGATGGAGCAGATCACCGGGCTGTCCAGGCAGACCCCCAACGTTTCGAAGCTGCTGGTGCTCCTGGCGGAGCGCGACCGGCTCGTCCTGCTGAAAGAGATCGCGGCGGCCTATCATGATTTCCTGGCCGACCGGCAGAACGTCGTCCGCGCCGAGGTGACGAGCGCCGAGCCGTTGTCACCGCAGCGCACCGCGGCGATCGAACGCCGGCTCGCCGCGGTGACGGGCAAAACGGTCGCCATGACGACGAAGGTGAACAAGGATTTGATCGGCGGCGTCGTCGCGCGCGTGGGCAGCACCGTGTACGACGCCAGTCTCGCCACGCAACTGCGGAAGATTCGGGACCGCTTGAACATTGGCTGAAGACGGGGCAGGGCTGAAGCCCTGCGCTACCGATGGAACGTAGACTACGCAGACATACGGTCACTTCAAGATCCGGAGCGTAAGCGACGGCAGGCGCATGGGGGTGGGGCCCCATGCGAATAAAACATGGACATTAAAGCTGAAGAGATTTCCAAGATCATCCGCGAGCAGATTGGCAGCTATGCAGTCGAGGTCGATGTCGCCGAGGTGGGCAGCGTGGTGTCGATCGGCGATGGCATCGCGCGCGTCCACGGCGTCGAACGCGCCATGGCAGGCGAGATGCTCGAGTTCCCGCACGGCGTGTTCGGCATCGCGCTGAACCTCGAAGAGGATGCCGTGGGCGCCGTGCTGCTCGGCGAGTACACCGAAATCAGGGAAGGGGACACCGTCAAGCGGACCGGGCGCATCATCTCGGTGCCGGTCGGCGAAGAGATGCTCGGCCGCGTCGTGAACGCGCTGGGGCAGCCGATCGACGGCAAAGGTCCCATCACGTCGAAGACCTTCATGCCGATCGAGCGCATTGCTCCCGGCGTCGTCGATCGCCAACCCGTGCGCGAGCCGCTTCAGACCGGTCTGAAGGCCATTGACGCGATGGTGCCCATCGGCCGCGGACAGCGCGAGCTGATCATCGGCGACCGTCAGACCGGCAAGACCGCCGTCGCGGTCGACGCGATCATCAACCAGCGCGACAAGGACGTCATCTGCATCTACAACGCTATCGGGCAGAAGCAGTCGACGATTGCGCAGGTGGTGCGCACGCTCGAAGAGGCCGACGCGCTCCGCTACAGCATTGTCGTTGCCGCCGGCGCGTCCGATCCGGCGCCGCTGCTGTACATCTCTCCGTATTCCGCGTGCACGATGGGCGAGTACTTCCGCGACAGCGGCCGGCATGCGCTGTGTGTGTACGACGATTTGTCGAAGCACGCGCAGGCCTATCGCGAAATCTCGCTCCTGTTGCGGCGCCCGCCCGGCCGCGAGGCGTACCCGGGCGACGTTTTCTATCTCCACTCGCGGCTGCTCGAGCGCGCCGCGAAGATGCGGGGTGAGCTTGGCGGCGGATCGCTGACGGCGCTGCCGATCATCGAAACGCAGGCGGGCGACCTGTCGGCCTATATCCCGACGAACGTGATCTCCATTACCGACGGCCAGATTTTCCTGGAGTCGGATCTCTTCCATCAGGGCACGCGGCCGGCCATCAACGTCGGCAACTCGGTGTCGCGCGTCGGCGGGTCGGCCCAGATCAAAGCCATGCGCCAGGTCGCCGGTTCACTGCGCCTCGACCTTGCGCAGTACCGCGAGCTGGCGGCGTTCGCGCAGTTCGGCAGCGACCTGGACGCGTCCACGGTCGCGCAGCTCAATCGCGGCGCGCGCCTGGTCGAGATCCTGAAGCAGCCGCAATACCAGCCGCTGGCGGTGGAAAAGCAGGTGCTCCTCATCTTTGCCGGTACCAACGGCTTCCTCGATCAGGTGCAGGTCGGCGACGTCAACGCGTACGAATCCGAGCTGTACCGGACCTTCGAGATGCGTCACCCGGGTTTGTTGAAGACGCTTGCCGAGAAAAAGCAGATTGACGACGAATTGAAGGCGCAGATCTCGGCCGCGCTGAAGGAGTTCGGCCAGCAGTTCGCGGCGAGGAAAGCAGCCTAGCGATGCCGTCACTGCTCGACCTGCGCCGGCGCATCCGCGCGGTGAAATCGACCCAGCAGATCACCAAGGCGATGAAGATGATCTCGGCGTCGAAGCTGCGCCGGGCGCAGGATCGCGTCATCGGCGCCCGCCCGTACGCGCGGCAGATGGAGCGCGTGCTGAACAGCGTGGCGAGCCGGGTCGATCCGTCGCTGCATCCCCTGCTGATCGAGCACGAGGAGGGCCCCGGGTCGAAGGTGCTGCTGATCGTCGTCACGGCAGACAAGGGGCTGTGCGGCGGCTTCAACACGAACATCATCAAGGCGGCGAGCGCCTATATCGCCGGGACGCGGGCCACTGGCGTCGAACTTGGCCTGGTTGGACGAAAAGGACGCGACTTCTTCAAGCGCCGGGGCTTTCCCGTGGCGTTCGAGGAAATCGGCGTCTTCCAACGTGTGAAGTACGGCGATGCCAAGCGTATCGCTGAGGCCGCGATCGAGGCGTTCGTCAGCGGCCGTGTCAGCAAGGTGGCCGTCATCTACAACGAGTTCAAGTCGGTCATGCAGCAGCGGGTGACGACCGAGCCGTTGCTGCCGATCCCGAAGTCGGCTGTGGCCGGCGCTCAGGCCGACGTCAGCGCCGTCGTCGACTACATCTACGAGCCCGAACCGGCCCAGATTCTCGGCGTGCTGCTGCCCAAGCACATCGAAATCCAGATGTACCGGGCGCTGCTCGAGTCGGCGGCCGCCGAGCACGCCGCGCGCATGACGGCGATGGATGCGGCGACCAAGAATTCTTCCGAACTGATCGACGGCCTGACGCTCTACATGAACAAGGTGCGCCAGGCGGCGATCACGAGAGAGATCATCGAAGTCGTGTCTGGTGCACAGGCACTCTAAGCGAGGAACATGGCAACCGAAGTCGCGCGCAAGCAGAACGTGGGTAAGGTCGTGCAGGTCATCGGACCCGTCGTCGACATCCAATTCCCCGATGGCCACCTGCCCGACATCTACAACGCCATCCGCATCAAGACCGAAGGCAAGGCCGGCGAATCGGCCGTCGACATCATCTGCGAGGTCGAGCAGCACCTGGGCGAGTCCCGCGTCCGCACCGTCGCGATGAAGCCGACCGACGGCATGCAGCGTGGCATGCAGGCGGTCGACCTGGGCGAGCCCATCTCAATGCCGGTCGGTCCTGCCACGCTCGGCCGGGTCCTGAACGTGCTCGGCGAACCGGTGGACTATCCCGATCGGCCGGTGCAGTCCAAGGAGAGGTGGTCGATTCATCGCAGCGCGCCGACCCTCGAAGACCAGTCGACCGAACTGAAGATGTTCGAGACCGGCATCAAGGTGGTCGATCTCCTCGAGCCCTACCTGCTCGGCGGCAAGATCGGCCTGTTCGGCGGCGCCGGCGTCGGCAAGACGGTCATCATCCAGGAGCTCATCCACAACATCGCGACGAAACACGGCGGCGTGTCGGTGTTCGCCGGCGTGGGTGAGCGTACGCGCGAGGGCAACGACCTGTGGCTCGAGTTCCAGGAGAGCGGCGTCATCGACGTGAAGGACCCGTCGAAATCGCGCGCCGCGCTGGTGTACGGTCAGATGACGGAACCGCCCGGCGCCCGCTTGCGTGTGGCGCTGTCGGGGCTGACGGTGGCGGAGTACTTCCGCGACGCTGAAGGCAAGGACGTGCTGCTCTTCATCGACAACATCTTCCGCTTCACGCAGGCGGGCTCGGAAGTGTCGGCGCTCCTGGGCCGCATGCCGTCGGCGGTCGGCTACCAGCCGACGCTCGGCACCGAGATGGGCGAGCTCCAGGAACGCATCACCTCGACCAAGAAGGGGTCGATCACGTCGGTCCAGGCCATCTACGTTCCGGCCGACGACTACACCGACCCGGCGCCGGCCACGACCTTCGCGCATCTGGATGCGACGACGAACCTGTCGCGCGCGATCGTGGAGCTCGGCATCTACCCGGCGGTCGATCCGCTGGCCTCGACCTCGCGCATCCTCGATCCGCGCATCATCGGCGACGAGCACTACAACGTGGCCAAGGAAGTGAAGCGCGTGCTGCAGCGCTACAAGGATCTGCAGGACATCATCGCGATCCTGGGCATCGACGAGCTCGCGGAAGAAGACAAGGTGACGGTGGCCCGCGCCCGCAAGCTGCAGCGGTTCCTGTCGCAGCCGTTCTTCGTCGCGTCGCAGTTCACCGGACGCGAGGGCCAGTACGTGCCGATTGCCGAAACGATTCGCGGCTTCAAGGAGATCATCGAAGGCAAGCACGACGCGCTGCCCGAGCAGGCGTTCTACATGCAGGGGACGATCGACCAGGTGGTCGAGAACGCCAAGAAAATGGCGTCGCGATAGCAGACATGGACATCCCGGCGCTTCCCACGCATCTGCGGCTCGAGATCGTGACGCCCGATCGGTCTGTCGTGGCCGATTCGGTCGACGAGGTCGAAATTCCGGCGGCCGACGGTTACCTCGGCGTGCTGCCGGGCCATACGCCGATGCTGGCGATGCTGCAGATCGGCGAACTGTGGTACCGCCAGGGCAGCGAGAAGCACTACGTGGCGATTGCGTTCGGCTTTGCCGAAGTGCTGCCCGATCGCGTCACGATTCTGGCGGAGCTGGCCGAACGTCCCGACGAGATCGACATCGCGCGCGCCGAAGCGGCCAGAAAGCGGGCCGAAGCACGCCTGACCAGTCCTCCGCCGGACATGGACTTCGAGCGCGTGCGGATTGCGCTCATGAAGGCGATGATCCGCATTCAGGTGTCTTCGAAAGCCCGCACCCGTGTATAGTCTTCGGTCATCAGTTATCAGTCGTCAGTCAACAGTATTCCGGGCTGATGACTGACAGCTGACGACTGTGAACTGACAACGCGTGTTCGAGAATCTCCGTCAACTTCCCAAATACCGCGGCCTCATTCAGAGCCTCGTCGCCCGGGAACTCAAGGCCCGCTATCGGGGCTCGGTGCTCGGCTTTTTCTGGTCGTTCGTCAATCCGCTGCTGTTGCTGCTCGTGTACACGTTCGTCTTCGCCTACGTGATGACGCCGGCGCAGTCGAAGGAGATCCCCAATTTCGCGCTGTTCCTCTTCTGCGGGCTGCTGCCCTGGACGTGGTTCCAGACCTCGCTCGTCGAGTCGTCCAATATCCTGATCTCTGGCGGCAACCTGATCAAGAAGGTGATGTTCCCGGCGGAGGTGCTGCCGATTGTCACCGTGCTGGCCAATCTGGTGCACTTTCTGCTGGGTCTGCCGATTCTTCTCGCGTTCCTGATCTATTTCGACAGGCCCATCCACGCGTCCGAGCTCGTGTGGTTTCCGCTCGTCGTCCTGGTGCAGCTGCTGCTCAGCGTCGGCCTGGCCCTGATTCTGTCGGCGCTGACGGTGCATTTCCGCGACATCAAGGACATCCTCGCGAATGTCATGACGTTGTGGTTCTTCGCCACGCCAATCATCTATTACTGGAGGTTTGCCCCCGCGCCGATTCAGCCGTATCTGGACCTGAACCCGTTTACCCACCTCGCGATTTCGTACCAGGAGATCCTGTATCTCGACGGCGATTTCGGCCACTGGAAGTGGCTCCTGGCACTGACCGTCGGATCGGGGCTGCTGTTTCTGTTCGCGTACTTTCTGTTCGACCGCCTGCGCGATTCGTTCGCGGAGGAGGTGTGATGAAGAGCCAGATTTTTCGACGCAGAGACGCAGAGACGCAGAGATCTCAGGGCTCGAAATTCAGGAAGATCTCTGCGGCTTTGCGGCTCTGCGTCAAACAGTCGACGAGGTACGCGTGAACGCGATCGAGCTGACCAACGTCACGAAGGTGTACCGCAGGTACGCCAGACGGAAACAGTTCGCGACGTTGAAGAGCGCCCTGCTGAAGGGCAGCCTCATTCAGGATCTGCAGCCCGACGAAACGTTTCCTGCGCTCAAGGGCGTGTCGTTCAGCGTGCCCGCGGGCCGGACCTATGCCGTCATCGGCCGGAACGGATCGGGGAAGAGCACGGCGCTCAAGCTCGTCGCCGGCATTACGAAACCCACGACCGGAACCGTGAAGGTGAAGGGACGAATCTCGGCCCTCATCGAGCTGGGGGCCGGATTTCACCCCGAGATTTCCGGCCGCGAGAACGTCTTCATCAACGGCATCATGCTCGGCCTCAGCAAGCGCGAAATCGGCAGGCGGTTTGACGAGATTGTCGAGTTCGCGGAACTGCAGGACTTCATCGACGCGCCGGTGAAGACGTACTCGTCCGGGATGTACATGCGGCTCGGGTTTGCCGTCGCCATCCATGTCGATCCAGACGTGCTGCTGGTCGACGAGGTGCTCGCGGTCGGCGACGCGGGGTTCACCCACAAGTGCCTCGACAAGTTCGGCGAGTTCAAGCGGCGCGGCAAGACGATTCTGCTGGTGACCCACTCGCTCGACCTCGTGGAG
Source organism: Vicinamibacterales bacterium (assembly GCA_963746535.1). Lineage (GTDB taxonomy): Bacteria > Acidobacteriota > Vicinamibacteria > Vicinamibacterales > JAMQPK01 > JAMQPK01. The sequence continues at coordinate 148,525 of CAVVBP010000004.1, forward strand.
CGATTCTGCGACGAGGCGCTGTGGCTCGACAGCGGACGGGTGCGTGGATCGGGCGACCCCAAGAGGGTGGTGGGCGCCTATCTCACCGACGTCGGCAAGAGCGAAGAGCGAGAGCTCGCGCGGGCGGAAGAGCGAGAGGTCGAACGTCGCGCGGGTCCTTCGGGACCCGCCGACGCCGAACAGGTTGGCGGAAAACCAGAGTCCAGCCAGGCCGTTCCCGCGGTGGAAGACATGACCCGCAAGGACGAAGGCCGCTGGGGCTCGCGGGAAATCGAGATCACGAGCGTCATGCTGAAAGACGCCGCCGGGCAGGCGTCGCACATCTTCCAGTCGGGCGAGCGCATGTCGATTCACCTGAGCGTCCGCGCTCACCAGCCGAACAGCGATTTCGTGTTCGGCATCGGCGTGTTCAACGCAGAGGGTGTCAACTGCTACGGCACGAACACGGACCTCGAGAACTTCACGCCCGAAGAGATCTCCGGGGAAGGCGAGGTGACGTTCGCGATCGACGCGCTCGATCTCGTGGAAGGCACGTACAAACTGGATGTGGCCGTGCACAAGCGGGACGGGTACCCGTACGACTTTCACCGCCTGCTCTACACCTTCCGCGTGAAGTCCCGCATCAAGGAAGTCGGTATCTACCGCCCGAGGCATGCCTGGGCCTTTACGCCGGGCATCAGGCTCACCAGGAGCTGACCGCCGAAGCGATGCGCAGGAAGATTCTGTCGACCGCGGAAGCCGTCGCGTTTGTCGAGCATCTGCGCCACGCCGGGAAGGACATTGTCTTCACCAACGGCGTGTTCGACCTGCTTCACCCGGGACACATCCGTTATCTCCAGGCCGCGCGCCGGGAAGGGGATGCGCTGATTGTTGCGGTCAACTCCGACCGTTCCGTTCGCCAAATCAAGGGCGCGGCGCGTCCCATCAATCCGGAGCACGAACGCGCCGAGGTGCTCGCGGCGCTCGCGTGCGTTGATGCGGTCGTGGTGTTCGATGAAGACGATCCGTACCAAATCATCAGCCGGCTGCGTCCCGAGGTGCTCGTCAAGGGCGCCGACTGGCCGCTGGACGCCATCATCGGCCGGGATCTCGTGGAATCGAAAGGCGGGCGCGTCGTCCGGATCGCGTGCGCGGAGGGGTACTCGACGTCTGCCATAATCGAGAGGATCCGCCATCTGCCCTGACGGGAAGCACCGCTCGTATGCCATCGACCACGTCCCTCAACCTGCAGGCCCTCCTCAAGACCGCCGCGACGCGAACCGGCATGGACTCGTCTGCCAATCGCGTGCGGGGCCTGTCGCCGTCGGCCCAGGCGCTCTACGTGGCGGCGCAAGTCAGTCACCGCCGCAACGCGGTGACGGTCGTCGTGGTGCCGACCGACGAAGAGGTCGATCGGTTTTGCCTGGACGTCCGATTCTTCATGGCCGCGCTCGAGGGGGCGTCGGCCGCCTCGCTCGAGGAAGCCGTCAAGCCGTTTCCGTCGCTCCAGGTTGATCCGTATCGCACGATTGCGCCTCACTTCGGTGTGGCCTCGGCACGGGCCGCCGCCCTGCACGGCGCGGCCAGCGGCCGTGCGCGCGTCATTGCGGCATCCGCGGCGTCGCTCCTGCCGCGTCTGAGCGCACCGGGGAATCTGGAAGCCGCGGCCATCGAGCTCAAGAACGGCATGGATCTCGATCCGGTCGCGTTCGGCGATCTGCTGGCCGACGCGGGATTCACTCGTGAGGATCCCGTGGACGAGCACGGTGAATTCTGCGTGCGCGGCGGCATCGTCGATTTCTTCCCGGCCGGCGCGGACAATCCCGTTCGGGTCGAGTTCGTGGGCGACAACATCGAATCGATCCGCCGCTACGATCCCGCCACGCAGCGATCGATCGAGACCCTCGATCAGGCGTCCGTCGTACCTCTGGCCGAGAAGGAAGGAACGGCGACCTTCTTCGACTACCTGCCTGGCGACCGCGACCTCTCGTTCATCGTGCTCGAAGAAGAAGAGGTGCGGGCGCACGCCGCGAAGCTGGCCGCGCAGGTGCAGGCGAGCTTTGCCGAGGCGCAGCAAGAAAACCCCAAGGCGCCCACGCCCGACGAGCTGCTGATTCCGTGGTCCGAGGTTGACGAGAAGCTGGCCCAGGCCACGCGCGTCGATCAACTGGCGTTGGGGGTGGCGCACCCATCGCACCTGGACGTCGCTTGTCAGCCGGCAGTCGAGTTCCGTGGCCGGATTCAGGAGTGGATCGCCGACCTCAAGCGCATTCGCGAGCGCGGCGACACGATTCTGTTCGTCTCCGGCACTGAAGGGCGCGCCGAGCGAACCGCCGAAATGCTGGCGGAGTACGGCCTTCGAGGCGTCCTCATCGATCGGACCGAGGAGCTGCTGAATGTCGCGGTGCACATCACGGTTGGCCAGCTCTCGAAGGGATTCCGGCTGCCGGGCGCCGAGCTGCAGATCATCGCCGAGGGTGACGTCTTCGAGGAAGAGCGCGCCAAGGCCGAACGCAAGGGCGATCGACACCGGTCGATTGCGAAGACGTTTCTGTCGGATCTGCGCGATCTCAAGGTGGACGATCACGTCGTCCATGTCGATCACGGCATCGGACAGTTCGTCGGCCTGAAGCAGATCGGTGTCGGCGACTCCATGCAGGAGTTCATGGAGCTGCTCTACGCCGGCGACGACAAGCTGTTTGTACCGGTCGAGCGGCTCGACCTGGTGCAGAAGTACAGCGGCACGACCAAACCGCCGCTCGACAAGCTTGGCGGCACCTCATGGGAGCGGGCGAAGACCCGCGTCAAGAAGGCCATGCGCGACATGGCCGAGGAGCTGCTCAAGCTGTACGCCGCGCGCAAGACGGTGCCGGGCCACGCGTTCAGCCCGGATGCCCACTGGCAGCGGGAGTTCGAAGACGCCTTCCAGTGGGAGCTCACGCCCGACCAGACGAGCGCCATCGCCGACATCAAGCGCGACATGGAGTCGCCGACGCCCATGGACCGTCTCCTGTGCGGCGACGTCGGCTACGGCAAGACCGAAGTGGCCTTGCGGGCGGCGTTCAAGGCGGTCATCGACGGCAAGCAGGTCGCGTTTCTCGCGCCGACCACCGTGCTCGCCTTTCAGCATCAGAAAACGCTGAGCGAGCGGTTCGCCGGGTTTCCCGTCGTTACCGACATGGTCAGCCGGTTCCGGACGAAGGCCGAGCAGGACCAGATCATCAAGGATCTCGCCGCCGGCAAGGTCGACATCATCGTCGGCACGCATCGGCTGCTCTCGAAGGACATCCAGTTCAAGGATCTGGGCCTGCTCGTTGTCGATGAGGAGCAGCGGTTCGGCGTCGCGCACAAGGAACGCATCAAGCAGATGCGGCGAAAGGTCGATGTCCTGACGCTCAGCGCGACGCCCATCCCGCGCACGCTGAACATGTCGCTGGTGGGCATCCGCGACATGTCGATTATCGAGACGCCGCCGAAGGATCGGCTGTCGATCCAGACCAACGTCGTCAAGTTCGACGCCCAGGTCATCGGGCGCGCGATCCGCCACGAGCTCGAGCGCGGCGGCCAGGTGTACTTCGTCCACAACCGCGTGGAGTCGATCTTTGCCATCGGCGATCTGGTCCAGCGCCTGGTGCCCGAGGCGCGCATCGTCGTCGGACACGGCCAGATGGGCGAAGACGAGCTCGAGCGCGCGATGCTCGACTTCATCAGCCGGAAGTACGACATCCTGCTCGCGACGACGATCATCGAGAACGGCCTCGACATTCCGAACGTCAACACGATTCTCATCAACCGCGCGGATCGGTACGGACTGTCGCAGCTCTACCAGTTGCGCGGCCGCGTCGGCCGTTCCGACCGGCCCGCCTACGCGTACCTTCTGGTTCCGCCAGAGACGACGTTGTCGGCGGTTGCGAAGAAGCGGCTGGCCGCCATTCGCGAGTTCAGCGATCTGGGCAGCGGATTCCGCGTGGCGGCGCTCGACCTCGAGATTCGCGGTGCGGGAAACCTGCTCGGTGGTGAACAGAGCGGGCACATCGAGACCGTCGGCTTCGAGATGTACATGAAGCTGCTCGAACAGGCGATCCGCGAGCTGAAGGGCGAAGACGTCCTCGACGACGTGCGTGCCGTGGTGAACCTGCGCGTCGACTTGAAGATCGATCCCTCGTACGTGCCGGAGATGAATCAGCGGCTGATGATTTACCGCAACATCGCCGACGCGCGCAGCGACGACGAGCTCGATCGGATTCTGGGCGAGCTGCGCGATCGCTATGGGCCCCTGCCGGAGACCGTGGAGCATCTCGAGCAGTACGGCCGGATTCGCATCATGGCCGACCGGCTCGGCATCGAGTCCATCGACCGCGAGGCGCAGACCGTCGTCGTCAAGTTCAGGCCGGACACCCAGGGGCAGCGTCTGAATGTGGAGCGGCTGTTAAAGGTCGTCGGCGGAAGGGGCGATACCACCATCGTTCCGCCGGCGAGTATCCGGATGGATTTGCGGCTGCCCGCGGGCCCGAAGACCCCCGCGGCCCCGGCAGCACCCGTGCCGCGGCCGGTGGGCGAGCGCAGACCAGGGGCTCCCGGGTCCGGCTCGACACCCGGCGCCATGGGGACGAAAGCGAGGGCTCGCCAGAGCACGGGCCAGAGCTGGTGGACGGCGCGCGCCACCGCCGGCGAGGTCAAGGCCGGGTTCACGAAGGAAGAGATTCTCAAGCCGCCAAAGGAAGACCCCAACGCGCCGGGCGGAGTGTTTGCCAGGGTACGCGGTTTGTTGGGCGAACTGGCCGGGATACAATAAGTGTTTACCTTACTTGGGATTAGGGATTGGGGATTAGGAAGCAGTAATGAAGAAAGTATTGTCTGTCGGGTTGTTCGTCGCGCTGCTGGCGGCGGGCCTGAATGCCGAGATTCTGGAGCAGGTGCTCGTCAAGGTGAATGGCGAGATCATCACCCAGACCGAGTTTCAGAGGGTCCAGTTGAACGCGCTGCGCGAGCTGCCGAATCCGCCCGACCCCTCCCGGACATCCGATGCCGAGCTTTCGAAGATCTTCGCGCAGGTCAACCCGCAGGCCATCGTCGGCATGATCGACGAGATGCTGATGATGCAGCGGGCCAAGGAACTGGGGATGTCGGTCAGCGATGCGCAGTTCTCCGAGGTGCTCGACTCGATCAAGAAAGACAACAAGATCGAGAGCGAGGCCGCATTCGAGGCCGCGCTGAAGAGCGAGGGGATGACGCTGGCGCAGCTCAAGACCATCCTTTCCAAGCGAATCCTGATCGGCCAGGTGCAACGCCGCGAAATCGGCAGCCGGGTCGAGGTGACCGAGGCCGAGGAGCGCGCGTACTACGACGCCCACCAGACGGAATTCGGCACGACGCCCAGCGTGACGTTGCGGGAGTTCGTCGTGACGGCCGAGCTGGATCCCGTGAAAAAGGCGCCCAGCGTGGGCTCGCTCGAAGACGCAGAGGAAAAAGCCAACGCGCTGAGGGCGCGGATCGCGAAAGGGGAGCCTTTCGAGAAGGTGGCGGCCGAAGCGTCGGATTCGCCCTCCAAGGCCAACGGCGGCCTCATCGGTCCCATTTCGCGCGATGAGATGAATGAGGATTTGCTCAAGGAAATCTCGAAGATGAAGGTCGGCGAGATGACGCCGGTGCGGAACACCCAGACCGGCTCGCAGTTCTTCAAGCTGGAATCCAGCATCGAGTCGACCACGCTGCCGTTCGAGTCGGCGCGGGCGCAGATAGCCGACCGGCTGACCGGCGAGAAGGTCAACGGCGAGCTCAAGAAGTACCTGCAGCGTCTTCGCGCGCAGGCCATCATCGAGTGGAAGAATGACGATCTCCGCAAGGCGTGGGAGATCGGCGTCGCGGCGGAGCCCACCTTCTAGTCTATGGATCAACCGGGGACCAGCTGGTACGCGGTCTGGACACGATCGCGCCACGAACAGGTCGTGCGCGATCAGATCGCGCGCAAGCATTTCGACGCGTTTCTTCCGACCATCACCCGCTGGAGCCGGTGGAAGGATCGCAAGAAGAAAATTGACTGGCCGCTCTTTCCCGGCTACTGCTTCGCCCGTTTCAACGAAGAGGAATCGCTGGCGATTCTCAAGTGCACCGGTGTCGTGAACATCGTGTCGTTCGAAGGCAGACCGGCCGCGATTCCCGAGCACGAAATCGACGGCATCCGGCGCCTGGTTGAAAGCGACCTGCAGTTCGATCCCTGCCCGCTCATTCGCGAAGGCATGATGGTCGAGGTGACGCACGGCGTCCTGAAGGGCGTCGTCGGCCGCCTCGTCCGCAAGGGGGCGCACGCGCGCCTCGTGTTGTCGGTCGATCTCATCGGCCAGGGCGTCAGCGTGGAAGTCGACGCCGCTGACGTCAAGCCCTTCTAGGCTGGTTGCAATTCCCACGGCTTTGTCGCTCGCGTCTCCCTTCGCCACGCCGTAACACGTCGGCGTGACCGGCCAATAGGACACACTTGCTCCAGCGCGAATCCGAAGCTCCGGGGCCGGACGCGCTGCGAGGCCCGACGGCGACCGCCCGACGCGAGGACACGATCTTCGCCTTTCGTCCTCGCTCGGTTCCCGCAGGCTTCTCGCGCGTCAGGCGACCCGTGTCGGCCGCCTGCGCACGGATTCGCGCTGCAGCAGGTGTGTCCTCTTGACCGTGAGGGTGCCGACGCGATCGGGTGTTGGTCATGCCGGTGAAGTGCCGCGGGCAATCGGCTTGCGCGCGAGCCCGTAGACGCGCGAATACCAGCGAACGCGAGAAAACGCGGCGAGGCGTGAGAGTGCGTGGGGATGGGGGCCCCCGCGCTCATCGAACGCCGGGCCGCAGCCGCGTTTTGCAGACGGACTCCCGGGATCGCGCGCAAGCTGATTGGCCGCGGCACTTCACAGATGACGAAGTGGCCGGAAGGGTTTCACAACAGTGCGCAAAACCGTGCAGGTGGAAGGCGTGTGTCCGGATCGACATCGCGGCCCCGCCCGCTGGTTATACTGGGTTGTCCATGAAAATCGGTAACGTGCCGCTCGCTTCGCCGTTCGTGGTGGCGCCCATGGCGGGCATGACCGACACCGCGTTCCGCCGCCTGGTGAAACGGCAGGGGGGGTGCGGGCTCGTGGTGACCGAGATGGTCAGCGCCGACGGGCTGGTGCGCGGCATCGATCGCACCCTGGAATACGCCGAATACACCGAGGAAGAGCGTCCGGTGTCCATCCAGATTTTCGGGGGCGATCCCGAAAAGATGGCCGATGCCGCGCAGATCGTCGAAGCGCTCGGGGCGGATATCGTCGACGTGAACATGGGCTGCCCCGTGCCGAAGATCGCGAAACACAACGCGGGATGCAGCCTCATGCGCGAACCGGCGCACGCCGCGAGCGTGATAGCGGCAATGGCCAGCCGGGTGAAGATTCCGGTCACGGTGAAAATGAGGGCTGGCTGGAACGATGAGTCGATCAATGCGCCCGAGCTGGCCCGTCGCGTCGAGGATGCCGGTGCGGCGGCGGTCGCGGTCCACGGCCGTACAGCGGCGCAGTCTTATACGGGTCAATCCGACTGGAGCTTGATCGATCGCGTCGCCCAGTCGGTGAAGATTCCGGTGCTGGGATCGGGCGATTGTCTGGATGCCGGCCAGATTCTCGAGCGCATGGCCACAGGAGTGAGCGGCGTGCTGGTCGGACGCGGCGTGCTTCGCAATCCGTGGATTCTTTCTCAGGCTTCCGACCTAATCGCAGGCCGCCCACCTCGAGAGATCTCGCTTCAGGACCGCGGAGAGTTCCTGCTCGAATACATCGATCTGCTGTTGCACGAAGGCCAGAACGAAGCCGAGGGCTTTCGACACAAGGCTGGAGAGACGCAGACTCGCCACCAACGTTGGGTGATCAACAAAGTGCGCGCTTTGATGTCCTGGTATTCAAAAGGGACTCACAACGGTGCGCATCTGAGAACAAGTGTCAACACTTTGCAAACCATCCCGGAACTTCGCGATTTCCTTAGAAATTTCTTCAAATTGCCAGTCGCAATATTGGACTAGTGTATCATTTTAGTCCAAAGAGTATTCCTTGTTGACACATAACATCGGCCCGGTAGAATACCTCTTCCGTCGCGCTGCGCAGAGATGCGCGGAGTTGCCACGGACGACGAGCCCAGGCAATTCAGCGGAGCGTCGAAGGGAATCCCCCCAAGCTTGCCCCCAAGGCGGCTTGTCTCCCTTGTCCTCACGTGCCGTCCTCTGGCATGTGACCGAGAACCACCTGTAACTCAGAGGGCGAAGCTCTTGCCAAAACACATTAATCTGGCTTATGACCTAATTCCAGTCGCCGCTGTAGCGACGATGGTAGGTGTCCTGGCGCTTTCGGCGGGTTGCACCGCTCCCGCGGCGACCGAGGCCGCAGGGGCCGTCGAAGCGAAATACAACGAGAAAACGGGCAAGCTGGCCGAGTTGACGATGAACGCGAAGAAAGATGGCAAGCCGGACGTGTTCAGCTACATGGACGGCTCGAAGTTCGTCAGGATCGAGATCGACAACGACGAGAACGGCTCGATTGACCGGTGGGAATACTACGGCGCCGACCAGAAGCTCGAGAAGGTCGGTGTTTCCAGGGCGAATGATGGAATCGCGGACTCCTGGCTCTTCGCCGGTGCCGACGGTCTGCCGGCCAAAGTGGAGATCTCGACCAGGCGTGACGGCCGGGCCAATCGCACAGAGTTCTTCGCGAAGGGCGACCGGACCCGTGCCGAAGAAGACACTGATGCCGACGGCCGGGTCGACAAGTGGGAGACCTACGAGGGGGGATCACTTGCAGTGGTTTCGTTCGATATGACTAAATCTGGAAAGCCGACGGTCACAATCGACTATCGCAAAGAACAACGGTGAGCGTACCTGAATTCTCGAATCCGGCTCCAATGGACGGCGAGCAACTGATCGCCGCGTCGGCGGCCATGCGATTTGTCGTGCAGGAGATTACGCGCGCCGCCGAGCGGCCCGTCCATGTTCTGCTGAGCGGAGAGGCCGGCACCGGCCGCCAGATCATCGCCCGGGCCATTCATGCTCACAGCAAGTTCAACGAAGGGCCCTTCGTCATCGTCGACTGCGCCCGGCGGGCGCCGGCCAATCTCGAGGCCCAGCTCTTTGCGACCAGCGGCAACCGGAGCGGCGTCGAGCGCCGCAGTCTCGAGCGCGTGCGACGTTCGGCGCAGCTGCTCGAGTCGAAGGGCGGCACGCTGTTCCTGCAGAACGTCGTCGACCTGCCGGCCCGCATCCAGATGCGGCTCATCCGGGTCCTGCGCGACGGCGAAGTCGTCCTCATGGACGATGGCACTCGCGTGGAGCTCGAGCACCGCATCATTACGGCGGCCGACCGCTCGCTCGACTCGGCCGTCCAGGACGGGCGGATGCTCGCGGATCTTCACAAGCGTCTCTGCGAGTTCCGGGTGGACGTGCCGGCCCTGCGCGATCGGCGCGAGGACATCCCCGACCTGGCCACGCATCTGGTCCGGCATCTGTGCGAGCGGGCGAGTGTTCCGGCGAAGCAGCTCAGCCCTGCCGCGAAAAGCATGCTGGCCGCGCTGCCGTGGCGTGGCAACGGCGACGAGCTGAACCGGCTCCTCGAGGTGCTGGTGACGCGCACGCCCACGCACACGATCGACCTGGACGACGTGCTCGCCAACGTCAGGCTCGACGGTCAGGCCACCTGGTTCGGCGTGAACGGCACGTTGCGCGAGGCGCGCGCGCGCTTCGAGAGCGAGTACATCGCCGCGGTCGTCGCGCATCACAACGGCCGGATTCCCGAGGCCGCCAAGACGCTCGGGATCCAACGCAGCAACCTCTATAGAAAGATGCGTCACTTGAGGGTCCGCCCGAATCCGCGGCGGCCCGGCCGCGATTCCTGACGCGGCCACGTCAGTCCGTTCTTCTCACTCCGTCAACGCAATTTTTTCCCGAGGCATTGCGCGCTCGCGGCAACGCGAGCGTGCTCTCAACAACTTTGAGCTTATCGCTGAACCCGCTGACCCCAGCTGCGGTGAATGCGCAGCTTGAACTCCCGATTTTTGCCTCGTCGCCCGCGATGCGCCGCGTGCTCGACGATGTGACCGAGGCGGCACGGTCGCGCGCGAACGTCATCATCAGCGGCGAGCCTGGCACGGGCCACGAGCTGGTGGCTCGCGAAGTTCATCGCCGCAGCCCGTCTCCCGGGCCCTTCGTGAAGGTCGTTTACGATCCGACCGCGCCAGAGGCCTTCGAGTTCGATCTCTTCGGCTACAACTCCACCGAGAGCACCGAACGGCCCGAACGGCGGGCGGTGGAACGGATCGGGCGGGGGGGCCATCTTCACAACGCACTCGGCGGCACGATTTTCTTCGCGAATCTGCCGGCGATTCCTCCCCGCATTCAGATCCGGCTGGCGCGTCTCTTCCGCAGCAGGGAGGCCGTCGTCCTGCAGGCGAAGAAGCGCATCAAGGTGACGGTGCGGACCATTGCGGTGGTCGAGCAGGGCTACGAGGAAGCCGTTCGAGACGGGCGTCTTCAAGAAGAGCTCTTTCACCTGATTTCGGGCTCCCGGATCGAGCTGCCGCCGCTGCGACGCCGAAGCGAGGACATTCCGGCCCTCGCGTCTTTTCTTCTGAGCGAGTCGTGCCGTGGCGCGGGGCTGCCGTCCAAACAGCTCTCGAGCGCGGCGCAGCAGCTGCTGTCCGCTCTGCCGTGGCATGGCAATGCCGCCGAGCTGAGGCGCCTGCTGAGCGAGCTCGCCGAACGCAGCCGCGCCGATGTCATCGATCTCACCGACGTGCTCGCCACGATCCAGATCGACGGACGAGCGAAACAGTTCGCCACGGGCGGGACGCTGCGAGAAGCCCGCGCGCGGTTCGAGCGCGAGTACATCGTCGCCGTCGTGGAGCAGCATCACGGCCGTATTCCGGACGCGGCGAAGACGCTCGGTGTTCAGCGGCCGAACCTCTATCGGAAACTGCGCCGCATGAACGTCTCGAAACTCTCACGGAAAACCGGCACGCGTCAGTCGTGATCGACCCGTACATTCGAATCTGGGACCCGGTGCGAAACGGATACATAAAGTCCGCGCTTTCGTTGACTACACAAGCTGCGTCCGTATCATTGCAATTAGCGTTTAACTTCTTTCAGTGAGGCTCCCCATGTTGCAGCGTGTACTCTCGGTTGTTCTCTCGCTCGCGATCATCTTGTCCGCGAACCCCATCCTCTTCGCCGCAGGTCCGGCAGGCCAGATCAGCGGCGTCGCCATGCTCCAGAATGGCGATCACCTCGCCGGGCAGATTGCACGGTTGCGCAGCCTGGATAACCAGGGCGACGCCGTGACGATCACGACGATCACCACCGGCTCAGGCGAATTCTCGTTCGCCGGCGTGAACGCGGGCAGCTATGTCGTCGAGCTCGTCTCGAACGGCGCTGTCTCGGGCACGAGCGCACCGGTGACGCTGACGTCGAAGAGCATGACGGCCGGCAACGTCCGGATTACGGCGTTGGCGGCGTCCGCGGCGGCTGCGGCGCCGGTTCCCGGCGGCAGCTTCTGGACCAGCACGCTGGGCATGATCACCGTTGCGACGATCGCAGCCGGGATCACCACGGCGTTTGTCGTCACCAAGGACGACGCCAGCGGCTCGAAGTAAGTGAGCTCCAAAGGGTGAGCGGGGGACGCCCCAACGCGTCCCCCGCCCGCTCCGGGTAAGTCATATCCGTTTCCCGTTTCCCGTCAATCAAACAACAGACAGGCAGATTCTTCTGCCGGTATCTCACACATGAACATTTCATCATCCGCCTTGCGGATCGCCTTGGCATTGGTGCTCGGCCTGGGTCTGGCGCGCGGGGCTGCCGCGCAGTCGCAGCGGAACGAAGACCCTCGCACCGAAGCAAAAATCCATTTCGGTCCGGTGTACCTGACGCCCGAAGTGCAGTTGCGCCAGATCGGCGTGGATACCAACGTCTTCAACAGCGCGATCAATCCGAAGTCGGACTTCACCTTCACGGTGGGACCCGAAGCGCACGTGTGGGTGCCCATCGGGCGGCGCGGCCTGGTGAAGACGACGGCGGGCGCCGACCTGGTGTACTTCCAGCAGTATTCGAGCGAGCGTTCGATCGACCCGCACGCGGAGGTGCGCGGCGAGGTCTACCTGCACCGCGTGACGCTGTTTCTCGAGAACGATCTGCTCAACACCCGGCAGAGACCCAACTACGAAATCGACGTGCGGGCGCGCCGCCTCGAAAACACGCTGCGCGCGGGCGGCGAGTTGCGGCTGTCGAGGAAGTTTGCCGTCGAGGTCGCCGCCCGGAAGTCCATCCTCCGGTTCGACGGCGACCAGGTCTTCACGGGCAGCGATCTCGAGCAGACCTTGAACCGCGATACCAACGGCCTCAGCGCGACGGCCCGGTATCAGCGGACACCCTTGACGACCCTCGCCGTGCGCACCGAGACGTATCGGGATCGCTTCATATCGGCCCCGCTGCGCGACGGGGATACGCTGCGCGTGCAGCCCGGTGTCGAGTTTCGGCCACGCGCGCTGATTTCGGGCAGCGCGTACCTCGGCTACGGACGCTTTCTCGCGCTGCACGACGAGCTGCCGGATTTTCGCGGCGTCGTGGGATCGGCCCGCCTCAGGTTCCGTCTGCCGCGCGCGGCGACGCTCGAATTCTCGGGCGACCGCGATCTCGGGTTCTCCTACGAAGAGCTCCAGCCGTACTTCGTGGCCGATGGTTTCGGCTTCACCGTCCGGCGGCAGATCGTCGGCCGTTTCGACGCCGCCGCCTCCGCGCAGCGGCAGCGATACAGCTATCGGAATCTCCTCCTCCCGGGCGACCCGCAGTCGCGGTTCCGCCCCGAACGGCAGGACGTGACGGTGATCTACACGGTTTCGGCGGGCTACACACCGAAGCGCGACATGCGCGTCGGCGTGGGCGTGTCGAAGATGAGCCGCGACTCGAACACGAACGCGACCGCAATATACGAAGGCTTCCGGATTGGTTCGTCGGTGACGTATGGATTCTAAACACGAGGCTGCTGTGATGCCGGACAACACATTCTCATTTTCGTTCAGGACGATCGGGGCGCTTCTCATGGTGTTGACCTTGAGCGCTCCGCGCGTCGCGCTAACGCAATCGGCCGGTGACTACGTCATCGGCGCCCAGGACGTCCTGTCCATTGCCGTCTACGACCAGACGGACCTCGGCGGCAAGTACACCGTCGAGCTGGACGGCAGCTTCACCTTTCCGCTGGTTGGACGGGTGCAGGCAGGCGGCCTGACGATTCGAAGTTTCGAGGGGGAGCTCAAGAAGAAGCTGGCGGACGGCTTCTTCAAGAATCCGCAGGTGACGGTGGCCATCGAGCAGTACCGCAGCCAGCGGGTGTTCGTGACCGGGGAAGTAAGGAGCCCAGGTGCGTATCCGCTGACCGGCGACATGACGCTGATCGAGGCGCTGGCCAAGGCGGGCTCGACGACGTCAACCGCCAGCGAGGAGGTCGTGGTCGTGCGCGGCACCAAGGGCGTGGATGGCCCGGTCGCCATCGACGCGGCGGGCGACAAGGAGATCAAACGGTTCAACCTGAAGGATCTGCAGAGCGGCGCCGCCTCTGTCCGGAACATCGATCTGCGCGACGGCGACACGATTTACGTCGCGCGCGCCGAGCTCGTGTACATCTTCGGCGAAGTGAAGAATCCGGCGGCGTATCCGATCAAGACGGACACGACCGTGCTGCAAGCGCTGTCACTTGCGGGCGGCGTGACGCCGAACGGCGCCATCAACCGGACGAAGATCATCCGCGTCGTCGAAGGCGACAAGAGAGAAATCAGCGTGAAGTTAACGGCCATTGTCCAGCCCGGTGACACCATCATGGTGCCCGAGCGGTACTTCTAAGGGTGAATCAGATGACAGACGAACTTCAGCCGGCAGGACTGCGAACTTCGGGAGACCTCGGGATTCAATCGCAGCCAGATGGTCCCCGTCCCAACCAGCGGCAGCCTCGCGAGGAGCCGCATCTGTTCGACTATGCTCGCGTGGTCGTCAAGCGCCGACACGTCGCCCTCGCGGTGTTCGTCGCGATCTTCCTGGCCACCGCCGTGTACACGTTCACGGCGACGCCCCTCTACGAAGGGCGGGCCCAGCTGCTGATCGAGGCGGACAACCCGAACATCGTGAACTTCAAGGAAGTCATCGACGAGGCGCAGAGCCGCCAGGACTACTACCAGACGCAGTACAGGCTGCTGCAGAGCCGGAGCCTGGCGAAGCAGACGATCGACTCGCTGCAGCTCTGGAGCAACACGGAGCTGAGCCCGGACCCTGCGAAGAAAGGGTTCTCGATCGGCAACACGGTGCGCTCCTCGGTGGCGTGGGCGACATCGCTCTTCGGCAGCAAGGCGCCGAGTGAGGTTCCGGAGCCAGGGGAAACGGCGGTGCAGGTGAAGGCGATCAGCAACTTCCTCGATCGGCTCAGCGTTTCGCCGGTTCGCAACAGCCGGCTGGTCGAGGTGAGCTTCCGGTCGCAGGATCCCGTGGTCGCGGCGAAGGTCGCCAACGGGATCGCCAAGACCTACATCGAGCAGAACCTCGAGTTCCGCTTTACGGCGTCGCGCGACGCGTCCGCATGGCTCGCCCAGCAGCTCGAGGAGCAGCGCGCGCAGGTCGAAGCGGCCGAAACCGCGTTGCAGCACTACCGCGAGCAGACCGACGCGCTGTCTGTCGCCGATCGCCAGAACATCGTCGTGCAGAAGCTGGCCGACATCAACAGCGCGGTGACCAAGGCCAAGACCGACCGCCTGCTGAAGGAATCGATGTACCGGCAGCTGGCGTCGATCGAGCACGACGCGGTGGCGCTCGACACGTTCCCGGCGATTCTGGCGAACCAGTTCATCCAGCAGCAGAAGAGCGAGCTCGCGAACCTGCAGCGGCAGCGCGCGCAGCAGGCCGAGAAGCTCGGCGAGCGGCATCCCGAGATGCTGCGGCTGCAGTCGGCGATTCAAGCGTCACAGATGAAGCTGGACGGCGAGATTGCGAAGGTCGTGCAGGGCGTGAGGACCGAATACCAGGCGGCGCAGGCACAGGAACAGAGCCTGACGTCGGCGCTGAACGCCCAGAAGAACGAAGCGCAGTCGATGAACCGCAAGGCAATCGACTACGGCGTGCTGGAACGCGACGTCGAGAGCTCCAAGCAGATTTACCAGAGCCTGCTGCAGCGCGCGAAGGAAACCGGCGTATCGGGCGCCCTCAAGACGAGCAACATCCGTATCGTCGACCTGGCCGACGTCTCGTCCGACCCGGTGAGCCCGCGCCGGATGCTCAACCTGCTGATCGGGCTTCTGGGCGGCATCCTCTGCGGCGTCGGCGTGGCGTTCTTCTTCGAGTACATGGACAACCGGATCAAGACGCCGGAAGAGCTGCAAACGCAGCTGGGTCTGCCGTCGATGGGTATCATTCCGAAGTTGACCGGTGAGCACGCCGGCGACCCGCTCATCAACGGCAGCGTGCCGGCGAACTTCTCCGAAGCGTTCCGAGGGCTTCGCACGAACGTGCTGTTCTCGTTCGCCGACGGGGGATCGCGCTCGGTGGTCGTGACGAGCACGGGACCGGGAGAAGGCAAGACCACGGTGGCGTGCAATCTCGCGCTGGGCATGGCGATGGCCGGCCAGCGCGTGCTGCTCATCGACGCCGACATGCGCCGCCCGCGCGTGCACGAGGCGCTCAAAATTCAGCACGAACCAGGGCTCTCCAACCTGCTGGTGGGTGCGGCGAAGGCGAACGAGGTGATGCGGCAGACCGCGCTGCCGAACTTCTACGTGCTGCCGGCGGGAAAGATTCCGCCGAATCCGGCGGAGCTCCTGGGCTCGAAGCGATTCGCCGAGTTGCTGAACTCGCTCAAGGATCACTTCGATCTCGTCGTCATCGACACGCCGCCGGTCATGGCGGTGACCGATGCCGCGGTCATCGGCTACCGCGCGTCGGGCGTGCTCTTCGTCGCGGCGGCCGATGTCACGAACCGCAATGCCGCGCAGACGGCGCTCGACCAGCTCGAGCACGCGCGCGTGAAGTTCATCGGGGCCGTGTTGAATCGCGTCGACCTCGAGGGCAACGCGTACTACTACTCGAAGTACTACCGAAAGGAATACGCCGGCTACTACGTGGCGACCACATAAGCGCTTTCAGCCACGGAGGAACTTTCAGTGCGATTTTCTGCCCCCCCAGCATCGCATCCGGCGGTCGTTGCCCTGCCGCAGGGCGTTCATCTACCAACCGTGGACGTCCGCTCAGGGCTCGACGAGCGGGCGTTCCGCGGCTGGAGCGAGTCGTCCCGCAGAGTCATCCGGGTCGTCACGCTCTTCGTCACAGACGGCCTGGCCGGCGTGCTCGCGATAGGCGCCGTGCTGGGAACCTGGGAGCTGGTGTCGGCAGGCGGGATTCGTCCGCTTCCCGATTACGTACCGCTCGTCGCCATGGTGTTCTGCCTGCTCCCGCTCTCGCTCTGGGCGTGTGGCGCGTATGCAGGCGGGAAGGCCCGCGTCGATCTCGTCAAGATCGCATCGGGCGTCCTGATTGCGGCGTTCCTTGGATGGGTGCAGGCACAGTTGTTCGGCCGTGACACGCCCGATCTGCCAAACAAGACAGCCTATCTCTATTCAGCGGCGGTCATTGCCGGTTACGTCTGGTTGTTCAGGCTGGCGCTGGACCACGTGGTTGCGGCCGGCTACGACCAGGGCCTGCTGCGGATGCGAGTGGTCGTCGTCGGGAGCGTCGAGGAGGCCGACCGGCTGGCGAACCGCTGCCGCCGGACGTCAGGATGCGAACTGGAGATCGTCGGTCGTGTGCCGCCCAGGCCGAAAGAGTCGGATCTCGACGATGGTACCGTCCCGCTCGTAGGCCAGCTCGACGATATCGAGTCGGCGCTCTCTGCCGCGCGGGCGCAGGGTCTCATCATCGTGGCCAACCTGCCGTTCACCAGGCTGGAAACGGTCGTCGGGCACTGTTTTCGCGTCGGCGCGTCGGTGTCGGTGCTGCCAGCGACGCTGAAGGCGATTTCGGGAACGCAGCTCGAGGTGCGGAGAAGCGCCATCGGGCCGTTCCTGCGGCTGCGGCCGATCAGGTTGGATGTTCCGCAGCTGCTGGTCAAGCGCGCGATGGATCTCGGGCTGACCATCCTCGGGCTCGCGGTGATATGGCCGGTGCTGCTGCTCGTCGCGATCGCGGTGAAGCTCGATTCCCGCGGCCCAGTGTTCTTCAAGCAAGGCCGGGCCGGCGTTGGTGGAAAGCTCTTCGACATCGTGAAATTCCGGACGATGCGGGTCGGCGCGCACGAAGAACGGGAGGCGCTCCAGCATCTCAACGAGTACCCCGACGAGCGCCTGTTCAAGATTAAGGTCGATCCCCGCGTCACGCGTGTCGGACGATTCCTGCGGCGCACGTCGCTCGACGAGCTGCCGCAGCTCTTCAACGTGCTCAGGGGCGAGATGAGCCTCGTTGGGCCGCGGCCGTGCCTTCCGGAGGAGCTCACGCACTACTTCGAGCGCGACATGACGCGGCTCTTCGTCGTGCCCGGCGTGACCGGACCGTGGCAGGTGAGCGGGCGGAACCAAATCCTTGATTTCGACAAGGTCGTCCGCCTCGAGCTCGAGTACATCCAGTCCTGGTCGATCTTCACCGACCTGTTGATTCTCGCGCGCACGGTTCCGGCCCTGTTCCGCCGCGGCGCGTACTAGGCCCGCGTCTCTCATCCACCTCCGACATCTCATCTGCATACGACATCCATGAGCGGACGATCGCTGAAGCGTCTGAACGTGCGGGAAACGGCTCTGTGGAAAGCCATGAGCTGGTCCGGCGCCAACAGCGTGCTCCGGATCGTGCTGGGCTTTTTCAGCGCAAAGGTGTCGGCGCTCTTCCTCGGACCAGCGGGGATGGCCCTGGTCGGGGAAATCGCCAATTTCATCCAGGTCTCGACCGGCGCGATCGCGAACGGCGCGCAGACCGCGGTCGTCAACCTCACCGCGGAGCGTCGTTCGTCGCCCGCGCGCCTGCAGGAGTTGTGGGCCACCGCGATCTGGTCCGTGCTGCTGCTGAGCGGACTGGTCGCCCTTGTCGTGCTGTCGAGTGCGTCCACGCTGAGCTCGTGGCTGCTGTTCGACGCGAAATACTGGCCGGTGATCGCCGCGGGCGGGTTCGTCGTGATGCTGGCGGTCGTCGACACGGTTCTGATTGGCGCGCTGAACGGGCTCAAGCAGATCAAGCTGATTGCGAGCGCGAGCATCGCCTGCACGATCGTCGAGTTCATCCTGTTCGCGGGCCTGACCTACACCTTCGGCATCTGGGGCGGTCTTATCGGCATGACCGCTGTTTATGCGAGCAAGCTGGCGGTGTCGAGCTGGATCGCGTTCCAGTCGAAGCTGATTTCACCGCGCGCGCTGTTCAGCAGCTTCGACCGCGCGACCCTTCGCGACATCTGGAAGTTCTATCCGATGCTCATCGCCCACTCGATTGCCTTGCCGCTCGCCCAGCTGCTCGTGAGGGGCGGCACCGTGCGGACCCTCGGGTTGGAGCAGGGCGGTTACCTGCAGGCCGTGTGGCGTTTGTCTGACATGTACGTCGGCGTGATCACGACGGCCCTCGGCTTCTACTTCATGGCCTATTTTTCGTCGCTCGAAGGAGAAGGCGCGCGCGGCGAGTTGCTGCGCCGGACGATTGTGCAGCTCTGCATTGTCACCGCCTGCTGCGCGGCGGCGATCTATCTGCTGCGCGACGTCATCATCGCGGTCGTGCTGACCAGCCACTTTGCGCCGATGCGCGATCTGCTGGCGTTTCAGTTGATCGGCGACGTGTTCAAGGTGATGGACTACCCGTTGCAGATGGTGTTGGTCACGCAGCGTCGGGCCGGCAGCTACATCGCGCAGGCCATCTGCGGGCCGGCGCTGTATGTCGCCCTGAGCACCGTGTGGCGGCCCTCGCTGGGCGCCCAGGCGGCGCCCGCGGCCTACGCGTTGAGCTACGTTCTCGTGTTCGCGGGTCTCCTCTTCGTGCTGCGGCCAACGTTGGGCGCGAGGCGCGAGGCGTTGCCCGCGCTTCAGGAAGCCCCAGGCGTTTGACGCTTTTCGCGAAAGCCACCCTATAACATGGCCATAGATCGCAACAGTCTTCGGTCCGACCCGTGGGGATCGAGCCTGGTCCTCATCGCGGTGCTGTTTGTCGTCTTCGCATCGGCGGCGCTCGTGATCTACACGCGCCGCATCGAGTTCGCCATCCTGGGCGGAACGCCCGTGGCGCTGCTCCTGCTCAGCAACTACCGGCTCGCCACCATGGTGACCGTCTGGGTCGTGCTGATCTGGATGCTGCGCTGGCCGTTCATGTTCTTCGAGGTACTTCAGTTCAGCTACGTGGTCTATGCGAGCGTCGCGCTGACGATCGGGGCGTACCTGCTGCGCCTCGCGTCGCCCGGCCGGCGGCATCTTCCGCTGACGGGCAACGGCTGGCTCTGGCTGCTCGTCGGCACCGTGATCGCCGGTGGCGTTCACGGTGCGAGCAATGTCGGCAGTATTCCGCCATGGCTGCTGAGTGGACCCGATGCGGATCTGGGAGTGCCGTGGATCTACTACAGAACGGTGGTCCTGCCAGGGGTGCTGCTCCCGCTGATCGCCATTCTCGTGGGCGCGTCGATCTGCGACAAGGAAAAGCCGACCGCGATGCTGACACCTGTCTGGACGCTGGTCTGCGCGACAGCGGCCCTCATCGTCGGGGAAATCATCCTGTCAGGAGAGGCGCTCTCCGTTATCGCGACCCAGCGAAGCGAGCATCTGACCGTCCTCGGCTTTCACTCCAATGAATTCGGCACGTTCCTGGCGATCGCCTACGGCCTCAGCCTTGGCGTCTGGAACAGCGCCGAGAGCGGACGCGATAAGAAAAGGCTGGGAGCCATCGTCGTGGCAACGGGGATTGCGCTGCTGCTGACGTTTTCGCGCGGTGCGTACCTCGCGTTCGCGGTGACCAACGTGGTCGTCTTCATGGGCTCGTCGCCCAAGAAGCGGGCGGCGTTTCTGCTGGTGACGTTGCTCCTTGCGCTTGCCGCACCCGCGCCGCTGGTCGATCGCGCGGGCTATGGCCTGACAACCCGCGATGCGAACGAAATCAGCGCCGGCAGAGTCGACAACCTCTGGGTGCCGCTGCTGCCGAACATCGCCGATCACTTGTGGGTCGGTCAGGGGCTGCAGTCCATCATGTGGACCGAGGCCCAGCTCTTTCAGCAGATTTATCCGGTGAATCACGCGCACAACGCATTCATCGATCTCCTGCTCGACCTCGGCGTCCTCGGCGCGATCCCCGTGCTCGTGTGGTACGCCTACGTGTGGCGGGAATTCGTGCGGCGCGCCAAAAGCGACCCCGACCCTGAGTTCCGGACCATCTTCATCGGCGGGCATCTGGCCCTGCTCTCGTTCTTTCTGTGCGCCCTCACCAACAATCGGCTCACGCCGACCGCGCCCACCTGTCTGTTGTGGGTGGTGATGGGCGTCCTGCTGGGCAGGGTCCGCCAGAAGGCAGAAGGCCTCGATCAGATTGCGCCGGAGACAACCAGTCAGCGGAAGTGGCGGCCACTGGTGGCCGCGACGACGATGACGCGGACAACAGCGTAGTGCGGAGCTGAGCTATGTGTGGAATCACAGGTTTCTTCGCCCCTCCCGATCGTGCGCTCGCATGGCGGCACGACTTGCAGAATGCCGTGGGCGCTCTTCATCATCGCGGGCCCGACGCCGGCGGCGTGTGGACGTCTGAAGGCGTGGGACTCGGCCATCGCCGGCTCTCGATCCTCGATCTGTCGGAGCACGGCCGGCAGCCGATGGTCTCGCCGAGCGGCCGGTACGTGATGGTGTACAACGGCGAGGTCTACAACTTCCGCGACGTGCGGCGCCAGCTGGAGTCCACCGGACGGACGTTTACGAGCAGCGGAGACACCGAGCTGGTGCTCGCGGCGATCGAGGAGTGGGGCGTGGAGGCCGCCGTACGACGCTTCATCGGCATGTTCGCGATCGCGATATGGGACACCCGCGACAGGCGGCTGCTGCTGATTCGCGATCGCCTGGGCGTCAAGCCGCTGTACTTCGGCTGGGACGGCAAGGCGCTGTGGTTCGGTTCGGAGCTCAAAGCGCTCCGCGCGTATGGCGGGTGGCAGCCCGAAATCGATCGCGCCGCGCTGACCGACTATTTCTACTACGGCTATATCAACGCGCCGCGCAGCATTTACCAGCAGGTCTTCAAGCTGGAGCCGGGCCACTGGCTCGAACTGAACGAGGGTGGCGAGCCCGTCATCCGCCGGTACTGGAGCGTCCTCGACAGCGTCGACGATCGGCTCCAGGGCACCGACGATCAGCTCGCCGAACGACTCGAAGCGCTGATGGTCGACGCGTTCCGGCTGCGGATGGTGTCCGACGTGCCCGTGGGCATGTTCCTCTCGGGCGGGATCGATTCGTCCGTCGTGACGGCACTGTTGCAGAAGCACTGCGGCAACATCCACACGTTCACGATCGGGTTTTCCGACGACCGATTCGACGAGGCCTCCCACGCCCGCCGGGTGGCCGAACACCTGGGGACCAACCACACGGCGCGCGTCATCGCTCCCGACGACGCCAAGGACATCCTGCCGCGCTGGGCCGATCTCTACGACGAGCCGTTCGCGGATTCGTCCGGCATTCCCACCTATCTCGTGTCGCAACTCGCGGGCGAGCGCGT
Source organism: Vicinamibacterales bacterium (assembly GCA_963746535.1). GTDB lineage: Bacteria > Acidobacteriota > Vicinamibacteria > Vicinamibacterales > JAMQPK01 > JAMQPK01. The sequence continues at coordinate 170,225 of CAVVBP010000004.1, forward strand.
GAAAGTGGTGCTCTCGGCCGACGGTGGCGACGAGCTGTTCGCGGGCTACAACATCTACGCGAACATGCTCGGCAACATGCAGCGGCGCGACGCCATTCCGATGCCTGTGCGCCGCATGGTGGGCTCCGGCATGTCGATGCTGCCGCTCGACGCGCTGGACGAGCGGCTGGCGACGAGCCCGTACCTGCCCGACGGCTGGCGTGGACGGCAGCGTCCGACCTTCCGCCTCCGCCGGATGCGCGACTGGCTCGGAAGCACGACAAACGGCCAGATGTATCAAACGGCGCTCGGCAACAGCTGGTGGGCCGATGATGCCGCGACGCTGACCGACTGCCGGCCGTTGCCTCGGCAATCGGCCGACGCGTACGCCGGAGGCTTCGCCGACCAGATGTGCTTGTGGGACCTGCACAACTATCTCCCGGGCGACGTGCTGGCCAAGGTGGATCGCGCCACGATGGCGACGAGCATCGAAGGCCGGGAACCGCTCATCGATCACCGGCTCGTCGAGTTTGCGTTCCGTCTGCCGGCCGAAATGCGCCGCGGGTCTCTGGGCGCGAAGCACCTTCTCCGCAAGGTCCTTTACAAGCACGTTCCGGCCGAGATCGTCGATCGTCCAAAGATGGGTTTCGCCGTGCCGATCGACAGCTGGCTCCGTGGCGATTTGAGCCATCTCGTCGACGAGCATCTCGATCCTGCGGCGATAAAGCGGCAGAACATCCTGAATCCCGATTCAGTCGCCAGGGCCGTGCGGGCGTTCCGGGCCAAAGACGAGATGGCGACGAATCGCGTCTGGTCGCTGCTGGCCTTCCAGATGTGGCGCGAGCGCTGGGCGTAGCAGATGCGAATTCTTTTCGTCATCAACCGATTGATTCACGGCGGGGCGGAAACGCAGGTGATCGCCCTCAGCCGCGAGCTCGCAGCGCGCGGGCACGCCGTGGCCGTTCACACGCTGTCGCCGGACAATCCCCGCGCTGACGAACTCGACGGCTCTCCCGTGCAGATCATGGCGGGCACCAAACGAGCCAAGTTCGATCCCGTGCTCGTTTCAGAAATGCGTCGAGCCGTTCGCGAGTTCAAGGCCGACATCGTGCACGGGTTCCTCCTCGAAGGCAATCTGTACGCGAGGCTGGCGGCGGCGAGCACCGCCGTCCCGGTCCTGAACTCGGAGCGGGGCGCGAATTACAAGATTCCACTCCAGCATCGCCTGGCGCTGCTCCTGACTCGACACATCGCGTCGGGTCTCGTGGCCAACACTCATGCCGGTGCTCTCTTTGGACAGCAGCTTCTTCGCCTTCCGAACGACAAAGTCGATGTCGTGTGGAACGGTATCGACGTGAGCAAGGGTGGCCGCGCGACAGCCAGACGCAAACCGAAGCTCATGGATGAGTTCTTTCCGCCTGAGCCGGGCCGGAAGGTGGCATGCCTGGTGGGGATGTTGAGGCCCGAGAAGGATCATGCGCTGGCGCTTCGGGTGGCTCAGGCGCTGGTCCAGCGAGATCCTCGCTGGCGTGTGTTGTTTGTGGGTGAAGCGCTGCCTCATACCGAGGCCTACAAAGACGAGATTGTACGGATGCACCGGGAGCTCGGCCTGGAGAACGTGGTGGCATTCGCCGGCCTGCGGCGCGACGTGCTCGATCTCACCCGGGCCGCGAACGTCCTGTTCTCGACATCCCTCCATGAGGGTTTTCCAAACGTCGTGATTGAAGCGATGGCCATGCGGACGCCGGTCGTCAGCACCGACTACTCCGATATCCGCCTGATCCTGCCCAACGACTGGCAGGTCGTGAACGGCCGCAGTGAAGCCGGGCTCGCCGACGCGATTGTCCGCGCGGAGGTTGAACGGGTGCGCGTGTCGCGGCAGCAGAGCCAGTGGCTGCGAACGAACGCCACGCTGGCCTCCCAGGTCGATCGACTCGAAGCGGTCTACCGAAAGTACATCGCCGCATGAGGACCAGCAGAAAGCCCCACATCTGTTTCGTTGCGCCGGACACCTGGCCTGTGCTGGCCGATGACCGACGCGTCAAGTCAGCCGGCGGTGCGCAGGTTCAGCAGACCCTTCTCGCGAAGGCGCTCGTGCGGCGAGGCTTCCGCGTGTCGATGATCTGCTTCGACTACGGGCAACCCGACCTGGCCGTCGTGGACGGCGTGACGGTGTTCAAGTGCCACGCGCCGATTCAGGGTTTGCCGGTGATTCGGTTCTTCCATCCCCGGCTCACGGGCATGTGGTCGGCGCTGCGGCGCGTCGACGCGGATATCTACTATCAACGCGCGGCCGGGGCCGCGACGGGCGTGACCGCGGCCTTCGCGACACGCTACGGCCGGCGCTTTGTGTATGCGGGCGCGCACGACCTCGATTTCGCGCGCGACCAGACCTGGAAGCTTTTCGACCGGCGCGCGGGATGGCGGGATCGTCAGCTGTTTCAACTGGGCGTGAAACTGGCGGACGACATCATCGCGCAGCACGACGGCCAGGTGAGGGATTGCGAGCGCTGGTACGGACGGAGCGCGTCGCTCGTGCCGAGCTGTTACGCGCTGCCTCAGGGCCACCGCGCCGATTCGAAAGGCGTCGTGCTGTGGGTGTCGACCCTTCGGGACTGGAAACGGCCCGAGCTCTTTCTCGAGCTGGCGAGCCGGCTGCCGCACCTGCGGTTTCGTATGGTCGGTGGTGCCGGCTCAGAGGCCGGCGGCGATGCGCTGTTTGCGCACATCAGAGAAGCGGCGGCTCGGCTGCCGAATCTCGAGTTCGTCGGGTTCGTGCCATTCGGAGAGATCGACGCGCACTTCAACGCCGCCCGCGTCTTCGTCAACACATCCGACTACGAAGGGTTCCCGAACACCTTTCTTCAGTCCTGGTCTCGCTGGATCCCCACGGTCAGCTTCTTCAATACCGGATCGACGCTCAGCGGCAAGCCGGTCGTCAACGTCGCCGCCAATATGGACGAGATGGCGGGCGCGGTCGGCAGGCTGATGCAGGACGACATTCTCTGGTACGAAACCGGCCGCCGGGTTCGTGAGTGCTACGAGACGTTCCACACACCGGATGCCGCGCTGAACGCGTACGAGCGCGTCTTCGCAAGAGTGTCGCGCGGTCTCGACGGCCCACGCACGTTGGACGTGGACGTTCTGGAAGGGCGCGCCGATACGGGATGGTCAGCATGAAGGGAGCCGTATTCGTCGGCGTGGGCATCTTTCCGCACCGCGTTGCGGGCGACAAGAACTTCCTCCTCGATCTGTCCACGCATCTCCGGACGCACAACATCGAAACGAGCTTCGTCAGCATCGTGAACGTGGATGATCCGCCGCAGGCCGAGGGCTACACCTTCGTGAACCGTGCGCTGCACAAGCCGGGCGATCGCTATGTGAGGCGGGACGAGAGCGGCCGCATCGTCGGCTATCGTCACCCGCACGGGACCGCGCGAACCGTCCTCGAACTGGCGTCGACGCTCGTCGCGGAACGCCGCACCATCCAGGCTGCGCTTCGTCCGTACGATCGCGCCGTGATCCACTGGATGGACAGCTCGCTGATGATGCCCGCCGTCCGGGCCGTGTGCGGCGAGCAGCACAAATACGTGACGTCGGTGTTCCGCTACCTGCCGGCGAGCCGTCCGGCCCGCACCATGCGGGCGATGGCGTTGAAGGGGACGGACCGGGTCTTCGCCGGAACAGAGGCGGCTCGCGAGCGGCTGATTCGAGACGGTTGCGCGGAGGGTCGCGTCGTCGTGCAGCCCTGGGGCTGTGCCGCGCCGCGCGAGCACCAGCCGATTCAGAACGCCGGCGGCGGAACGCGAGTCCGGATCCTGTGGTCCGGCTTTCTTCAGCAGATCGGCCGGACCGATCTGCTCAAGAGCCTCGCGCTGGCCCAGCGCGTCCGGCAGCGCCGCCCCGACGTTCACTTCACGTTTTCGCTGAAGCCCGAATGCTTTTCGGAGGAATTCAAAGCCTTCGAGGGGCCCGGCATCGAGGTGCGATCGGGTGGCCGTTCGTTTCTCGGCGACCTCGAGTCCTATGACGCATTCCTGTCGCCGGTGTCTGAAGGAAAAAGCACCCCTGCGCCTCCGCTGACATGGCTCGAAGCCATGGCGGCCGGTGTTCCCGTCATCACGACCGCGCATCCGGGCGTCGACGAGGTCATTGCCGACCGCGTTTCCGGAATCGTGGCGGCCGACTACGACGCGCTCGAGATGCGATTGCTCGAGATCGGCCTCAAGGGAAAGCTGCAGGCGATGAGGCAGAAGGCTCGAGACCACCACACACGTCGATACGAGATCCGGACCGTAGCAGCCCGCTACGCCGATGTGTATCACCAGCTTCTATCGGAAAAACGATGACCTACTCAGCCAAAACCGCTTACCGCGACGACTCGATGGCGAACGTGTACGAGCAGCGCCGATTCCGGAACTGGCCGGGACGCGTTGGCGGCGACCTCGAAAAGAGCAAGATGCTCGCCGGCCTGAAGCACCTTGGCATCGGACGAAACAAGGTCGTGCTCGATGTGCCGTCGGGCACCGGCCGGCTGACCAGCGCGGCGCTGGGTGAGGGCTATCACGCCATCGGCGTCGATGTCTCTTCCGCAATGCTGCGTCAGGGATTCATGCTGCACGGCCTCGACAGCGCGCCGGCGTTCGTAGGCGCCGTCGCGGGCGACATCGAGAACCTGCCGCTTGCCGACGACTCGGTCGATGCGGTCATGTCGCTGCGGCTGATGGGCCACCTTCCGAGAGACGCGAAGGAACGGGCGCTGCGCGAAATGCTCCGCGTGGCCCGCGTGGGCATCGTCGTGATGTTCGCGCGGCGCACGCCGCTGCTGCGGGTCAAGCGCGAAGCCATGTGGCGGCTGGGCATGCGACCGCAGGCGCTGCATTGGTACGACGAGACCGACGGGGATATTCGCGCGCTCGTCTCCAGCGTCGGCGCGGACGTGGTCGGACACGAAGATCTGCTGGGCCCGTTTGCGGAAAGCCGCATGTATGCCATCCGGCCAAAGGTGAAGACCGCGTGCGCGTCCTGATCGCGAACACGCGCCACTATCGCCAGGGGGGCGACAGCACTTACACGTTTGCCCTGGCTGAAGCCCTGCGCGGCGCCGGGCACGCGGTCGGCTTCTTCGCGATGGCAGGTACGCGCAACGAGACGGATCCGAACGAAGACCTGTTTGTCAGCTACATCGACTTCCGCGAGCTGAATCGGCACAAGTCGGTGGCTTCGGGCCTGCAGGTTCTCCGGCGCAGTATTTTCAGCAGCGAAGCCGATCACAAATTCACCAGGCTCGTCGAGCGCTTCAAGCCCGACGTCGTCCATCTGCAGAACATCCACGCGCACCTGACGCCGTCGATCGTCTTTGCGGCGTCGCGTCTGGGCCTTCCGGTGGTGTGGACGCAACACGACTACAAGCTGATGTGCCCGAACTCGCACTTCCGGGTGGACGAGACCGGGGCGCTGTGCGAGGCGTGCCGGCCCGGGCGCTACCACTGGGCACTTGTCAAACGCTGCAAAAAAGACTCGCTGGCCGCGAGCGGCATGGCTGCGATCGAGGCCTATGCGCATTGGGGGAGCGGACTCAGGAGCAAAGTCCAGTACTTCCTGTCGCCGAGCCGCTTCCTGGCGGGCAAGCTGCTCGAGCACGGGTGGCCGTCGGATTCCGTGCGACACGTGCCGAATTTCATCGCGGCCGATCCGGTGCTGCCGCCACGCGGTGATGGCCGTCACTTTCTCTTCATCGGAAAGATGGAATCGCTCAAGGGAGTCGAGACGCTGCTCGACGCGGCTCAGCACGTGAACGGCGCCCCGATTGTGCTCGTTGGTGCCTGCGACGATCCGGGCCTGCGCCATCGTCTCAGCCACCTGCCCAGGAACGTCCGCTACGTCGGCACGAAAACGAAGCAGGAGATTACCGAACTGCTCGCCAACGCGCGGGCGCTCGTCATACCGTCGCTCTGGTATGAGAACCAGCCCATGGTCATTCTCGAGGCCTTCGCCGCCGGCGTGCCCGTCATCGGCAGCTGCATCGGCGGCATTCCGGAGCTCGTCGTGAATCGCCAGCGCGGCTTGCTCGTCGAGGCCGGCAGTGCCCACGAGCTGGCGCAGGCGATTATCCAGCTCCACCGGGAGCCGGCCAAAGCCAGGACATTCGGCCAGAACGCGCGCGAGTACGTCATTCGTCATCACTCCGTCGAGGGTCACGTCGCGACGGTCACGGAAATCTACCGGCAGGCCAACGAATCGGTGACGCGGCCGCACATGGCGGTCGCCGAACGGCAGACATCATGGACCTAACCGTCATCACGACCTATCGCTGCGACTCGAAGTGCTCGATGTGCCACATCTGGCAGCATCCGACGCCGCAGCGCGACGAAGTGACGCTCGACACGCTCGCGAAGCTGCCGGGCGGCTTCGACAACCTGAACATCACCGGCGGCGAGCCAACGCTGCGCCGCGACCTCGCGGACGTCGTGGCGCTCCTGCACCCGAAGGCACGCACGCTCGAGATCAGCTCGAACGGTCTGCACGCCGATCGCCTCGAACCGATCATCAGGGCATACCCCAACATCAAAGTCCGGTTCAGCCTCGAGGCCGCCGGTGAGAAGAGCGATGAGATCCGCGGCGAGAAGGACGGCTTCAAGAAGAAAGTGGCTGGCCTCCGGCGGTTGAAGGAACTAGGCGCAACCGACGTGGGCTTCGCCGCGGTGATCCAGGATGACAACGCGTCGGAGGTGGTCGACCTCTACCGCTTCGCGCGGCGCGAGGGGGTGGAGCTGGCGACCTCCGCGCTGCACAACGCGTTTCAGTTCCACAAGAGCGACAACATCCCGTACGACCGGGTGCGCGTCGCCAGAGAAATCGAAGGCATCATCGTCGAGATGCTGAGCACGTGGTCGGTGAAGAACTGGTTCCGTGCGTACCTGAACCTCGGGCTCATCGCCAAGACGCTCGGCCAGGACCGGCTGATTCCGTGCACCGCGGCGAGCGATTTCGCCTTCATCGATCCCTGGTCGGACGTGTACGCGTGCAACGTCCGCCCCGATCTCCTGATGGGGAATCTGGCGAAGCAGTCCTGGAGCGAGATTCTCGAGGGCCCTTCGGCGGCCGCCATTCGCGGCAAGGTGAGCACCTGCAAGCAGAACTGCTGGATGGTGACGACTGCCAGAACGGCGATGCGAAGCCGGCGAATCCCGGCGTTGCCGAAACGGGCGCCGTTGAGCTGGGTCCTGGCGAACAAGTGCCGCGTCACGCTCGGCCAATCGATTCCATTCGACCGGTACGTCGACTACAACGATGTCAGGCGCGACGCGTCCGCGCCGCAGCGCGTCCAGTTTCTCAACGTCAACATCAAGAGAAGCGCGCACGCCGTCTCGACCGAGCCGTACGCGCCGTTCGGCCCGTTCTTCAACCGATAACCCTTTACCCGTGAGCAGCTCATGCGCATAGCCATGCTGGGCGTCAAAACCCTGCCGTCGGCCAGTGGTGTCGAGAAGGTCGTCGAAGAGGTCGGGTCGCGTCTCGTTGCCCGCGGCCACGAAGTGACGGTGTTCACGAGGGCACACCTGGCCCGCAGTGAGTCGCGCAACTATCGCGGCATCGACATCCGGCCGACGTGGTCGATTGCCACCAAACACCTCGACGCGGTCACCCACGCCCTGGCGGCTGCGGTTTCGATGGGCGGCAAGACCGACATTCTGCACGTGCACACGACGAACTTCGCGCCCGCGATCGCGATCTCGAAATTCCGGGGCATTCCGGTGGTTGTCCAGAGTCACGGGCTCGACTGGCGCCGCGCGAAGTGGGGCCTCGGCGCGTCAGCGTATCTCTGGGCGTCCGACGCGACGTCGCGCCGGTGGTCCGACTCGGTCGTGGTCGTCAGCCGCACGCTCGAGGACGCCTACAAGGCACGCCCGGGACGGTCACCGATCTACGTGCCCAACGGTGTTGCGAGATGGGCGCCAGAATCGCGCGAAAGGCTCGCGTCACTTGGTCTGGGCAAGCGCCGCTACGTGCTCTTCGCGGCGCGCCTGGTGCCGGAAAAGGGATGCCACTATCTGCTCGAGGCCTTCGCGAGAATCTGTCCTCCTGATGTCGACCTGGTGATCGCCGGAGAGGATCTCTACAACGGGGCCTACGCACAGAATCTGAGAAGCCACGCGAGTCCGCAGGTTCGTTTCGTCGGCGCCGTTCTGGGCGCCGAATTCCGTGCCCTGGTTCAACATGCCGAGGTGTTCGTCCTTCCGTCACAGATCGAAGGCCTGTCAACAGGGCTGCTGGAAGCGATGGCCGCGCGGCGCTGCATCGTGGCGAGCGCGCTGCCGGAGAATCTCGAGGCCCTCGGCGATACCGGCCTGACGTTCCCGGCGGGCGACGTGGACCAGCTGGCAAGCTCGCTCCAGGCCGCTCTGGCCGATGGCGAGCTTCGCGAGCGCATGGGCGCGGCGGCCGCCACGCGTGTGGCGCAGCTCTACGACTGGGATCGGTCCACACAACAACTTGAATCCATCTACGAACGCCTGATGGGTTCCGCACAGGGTCAGAAGCTGGGAGAGAGCTGATGCGCAATCATGCCCGCCTCACACTGGCGGCGACGGTCTCCGCCGTGGCTCTGTGGCTTGCCTGCGGTGGGAAGGGTGGACCGTCAAACCCGGCCTCGCCGTCTCCGAACTCGTCGCTGACGCCGGCCCCGACTCCGCAGCCCATCCAGCCACCGGTCCTGTTCTCTGGCGCGGGAGATATCGCCAGTTGCTCCACGATGGCGCAGAACGAGCGCGTGTCAAAACTGCTCGATGGCCTCGACGGTCTCGTGTTCACGACCGGCGATAACGCCTACGACAAAGGGACGCCGGAGGAATTCGCGAAGTGCTACGAGCCCACGTGGGGACGGCATCGCGCGCGGACGCGGCCGTCGCCGGGCAATCATGACTATTACACGCCTGGCGCCATCGGATACTTCGGGTATTACGGCGAAAACGCCGGGCCCTCCGGTCTGGGTTACTACAGCTTCGACCACGGGGCGTGGAAGATCCTTTCACTCAACAGCAACGTGGCGGCCGGGCCCGGTTCGGCGCAGTTCAACTGGGTCGCGGAGGAATTGAAAAACAATACCGCGAAGTGCACGCTGGCCTATTGGCACCATCCGGTCTTCAGCTCGGGCTATGAAGGCAACATGAAAAACATGAGGTCGATCTGGGAGCTGTTGTACGACAACAATGCCGAGCTTGTCCTGGTCGGACACTCGCACAACTACGAGCGTTTTGCGCCGCAGGACATCAACGGTCAACCGCGGCCCGGACGCGGGATCCGGGAGTTCGTGGTGGGGACCGGCGGCAACCACTTTACGGGCCTCGAATCGATGAAGGCGAACAGCGAAGTTTTCAACAATGATTCGGCCGGAATTCTGAAGCTCACCCTTGCGGCCAACGACTATACGTGGGAGTTCATCCCCGTGGCTGGCGCCTCGTTCCGCGACTCGGGCAGCGACGCCTGCTTCTGATCTTGATCGCGAATCTCCTCCAGCCATGATGAGTCGTGCCGTGTCGGCGGCCGTGGTCTCGGTCATCGCCTGGGGTGTGCTCACCTTCGGCGGCGTCTATCCCTGGGCGTACTGGCCGCTCCTGTCCGGCGCCGCTCTGTGCGGGTTGTGGCTGCTCTTCAGCGTGCGGCGACCGCGTCCGAGTATCGAGACGTTGAGCGTCGTCGCGCTCATCGTCGTGCCCCCGCTTCTTCAGGTGCTCGCTGTTCCTCAGCATTGGATCGAAGCGATCGCGCCGAAGAACCTCGAATTCCTGCGTGCCTTCGATTTCACGCTCAGCGGATCGGGGCGAACCCACTCGATGTCGGTGAACACACCGATGACGCGGCTGACGCTTCTGTACCTTCTGGTCGGCATCCTCTGGATCGCCGGGATTGGGAAGGCTCTTCACACGGGCGTCATCAAGGCGTCGACGCTCGTGCGCGCCGTCACGTTCCTCGCCGTTCTTGTCGCGATAGAGGCGCTCGCGCAGAAGGCGACCTTCAACGGCAAGATCTACTGGTTCTGGGAATCGCAGTTCAAGGTCGCGAGCAATCACTTCGGGCCGTTCGTGAACCGCAATCATTTCGCGGGATGGATGCTGCTCGCGCTGTGTCTCGGCTCCGGATACCTTGGCGGGCGAATCACTCTGGCGGGCGGGCGCCTGAAGAACAGCGTGCGCGAGTACCTGTTGTGGATCGGTTCGCCCGAGGCCAGTGGAATTCTGATGACGGCAGCCGGTCTGGCGGTGATGGCCGTGTCGCTCGTGTGGACGCTCTCGCGCTCGGGGATGGCGGCCGGATGCATCGCGCTCTCCGTGCTGGCCGCAGCCGGGCTGGGTACGCGTGGCCGGGGCTGGCGCCGGATCGTCGTGACGACCACGATCGTGCTCGCGCTGGCGGGCGCGGCGACGTGGCGAGGGCTCGACACGGTTGCGGCCTCCTACGGCGATACGAGGACTCTGGAGTGGCGATTCGCGCTATGGGGCGATACCGTCGCACCGCTGAAGGACTTCTGGCGCCTCGGATCCGGGCTCAACACCTACGGCACGGTCATGATCCTCTACCCGCAGTCGGATCCCGCCGTGCATGCACAGCAGGCCCACAATGACTACCTGCAGCTCGCCGTCGAGGGCGGCTTACTCGTGATCGTGCCCTGGCTTCTCGCGGGTGCTCTCGTCGTTCGGCGAATCGCCCGGCGACTGGTCGAGCCTCAAGACGAAATGACCTGGTGGATCCGAATGGGTGCGGTGGCGAGCATCTGCGGCATCGCCGTTCAGGAGGTGTCCGACTTCAGCCTGCAGATTCCAGGCGTCGCCCTCTTGTTCGCTACCTGCCTGGCACTGGCCATCCACGAGCCGGTCCGCAGTCATTCCCGCCGAAATGTACGTAGTGTCCGCCTTTAGGCGGACCCCGTGAAGTCCGGCTGAAGCCGGACACTACGTACTACACGGAAACCCAGCCAGAAAAAATCTTCAATCGAATCAAGAATGGCGGAGCTGTCGAGCTATCGGTTGGCGATGCTGTAGTTGTGCGCGACGACGTAGGCTTGCAGGGAGGTGACGCCGATCGCGAGAACAAACGCGGCCGTGCGGTTCTTCTTGCGAAGGCGTTCGACGACGTAGACGAAGCCAGCCGTGGACGCCGCCTTCACGGCAATCAGGCCCGCAGGCGACTCTGCGACAGTCCTCACGAGCGGATTTCCCTCGGCCCCGCCGTTGTCGAGCGCTTTCAGCGTGGAGTGCACATCGAGCGCCTGAAATGTTCCGTAGGTTGCGTAGAGCGCCAGCCGCAATGCGCCCGATCCCTGTGACGTCCGACTGCCGGATGTTCTGTTGGCGGCAGCAGAGTTGTCGGTGCTGAGAAGCGCGTCGTGCTCCGCTGGAATCGACGCATCTGCGAGGCTTTTGACTGCCTGAGTGGCGCCGTCGCGTTCGATGTCCTGCTGCGGGGCGCTTTCGTCGGGCGCAGCGGCCGGGGCGCCCTCCTGAGCGTACGCCGGCGACGCGGCAAGGACTCCCGCCAGCAGCAGGAAGCCGATAGATCGATACCCCATATTGAACCTGCCCTCAAACTCAGCGTTTGACGCTCAGTTGGAAAGGCGCAACTGTGTGCCATTTGCTGGAACAGGATCAATTCCGCGAACGTACTAGCCCGGCGAGCTAAGCCGCTGGGCTAGGGGGTGAGTCACACCGCTGTCATGTCGTAGTCGTACGCCAGCGCGCTCGCCTGCAACTGATAAAACAACGCGCCAAGTTTCTCGTGGAGAGGATGCCGGAGGTATGCCTTGAGCCCCGCGAGGTCATCGAATTCAACGATGGCCGCGAACGGAAACTCCTCGCGCATCATCGGCTCGTACGCGGCGCCATGAGTAGTGCGCGTGCCGATGTGAAAGCGACGCACCGTTGGAATGCCGGTCGCAGCGGCTTTGAGCGCGTCGAACATCGCGCGACGGCTCTCTTCAGAGAGGTTCGGTTTGGGCCGGAACAGCACAACGTGGACGAGCACGTCTATCCCGGCTGCGGATCCAACCGCTTCAGTTTCTCCACCAGCGTGGTCCGCTTCAGGTTCAGCAGCTTCGACGCCTGTCCCTTGTTCCCGCCGGTCTTCTCGAGCGCGCGGCGAATCAAGCCGTGCTCGATGCGGCTGATGTAGTGGTCGAAGTCGATGCCACCCTCGGGAAGCGTCACATCGGGTGTCGCGGCCGCCTGTGACGCCTGCTGAATATCCGCCGTGAGGTCGGAGGTTTCGATCTGGCTGCGGCCCCCGCTCAACGCCACCGCTCGCTCGATCGCATTTTCGAGCTGGCGCACGTTGCCCGGCCAGCTGTATCCCATCAGGCAACGCATGGCCTGTTGCGAGATCGACAGGGAGCGGGCCGCGGGCTCGGGCCCCCGGCTCTGATCGGCTCTGGCGCCCACTGCCCCGGACTCGGGTACGGTGAACTTCTTCAGGAAGTGCTGTACGAGCAGCGGGATGTCTTCCTTGCGGTCGCGCAGCGGCGGAAGATGAATCGGGATGATGTTGAGGCGGTAGAACAGATCTTCGCGAAACGATCCCTCCGACACCATTTTCTGCAGGTCGCTGTTGGTGGCCCCGACGACGCGCACATCGACTTTGATCGTGTGCGTGTCGCCGATCCTCTCGAACTCGCGCTCCTGGAGCACACGCAGCAGCTTCATCTGCATCGCCCAGCTCATCGTGCCCACTTCGTCGAGGAAGAGCGTGCCCTTGTTGGCCTGCTCCAGCCGTCCCTGCCGCGTGCCGATGGCTCCGGTAAATGCGCCGCGCACGTGGCCGAAGAGCTCCGCCTCCAGCAGCGTTTCCGGGATGGCGCCGCAATTGAGCGCCACGAACCGCAGCGCGCGGCGCGGGCTGTTGTGGTGAATGGCGCGTGCCACGACTTCCTTGCCGGTACCGGTTTCGCCGGTAATCAGAATCGTGCTTGCCGAGGCCGAGACCGTTTCAAGCAGTTGAAACAGCTCCCGCATCGCGGCGCTGCGGCCGATGAGACCTTCGAAACGGTAACGCTCCTGAAGCTGCGACCGGAGATACGCGTTCTCGGCTTTCAGCCGGCGCTGTTCGAGCGCGGAGTTGAGCGCGTGGAGCAGCTCGTCGAACTGAAACGGCTTGGTCACGAAGTCGGTCGCGCCGCGCTTGATCGCTTCCACGGCATCCTTCACGGTTCCGTAACCGGTCACGATGATGCCGACGATATCGGGATAGCGCAGGAGCGCGGCCTCGAGCACGCGCGTTCCGTCGAGTCCGGGCAGGCGCAGATCGGTGATGACGATGTCGAACGCAAATTCCGCGAGCTGTTCGATGGCGGCTTCACCGCTGTCGGATTGCTCGACATCGAAGCCGTGCTCGATGAGGCGTTCGGCGAGCGCCTCGCGGAGCGGCGCCTCGTCTTCGACGAGCAGAAGATGCTTGCGGGCTTCGGGCATGTTAGGGCGTCAAGATATTGACATAGGCAGGAGAAACTTCAAAGTTCTAAAGCAACTGGAGGAGTCCTTACGCCAAGAAAGTGACAAGACCGCGCAGGACCCTACAGAGTTGTAAACGCTGTTCCGATAGGAGACTCACAGGGAGGACACGCTAGTGGACATCGAAAGACAAACGCTCTCGATCATGAAAGCTTGCGAGGTTGTTGGAGTGAGCCGCCGGACGATCTACAACTGGATGGCGGGCGGCAAGGTGGAATACGTGCGCACGGCCGGTGGGTCGGTCCGGATCTTCGCCGACTCGCTCTGGCGCGCGCCCCAGGGTCCGCAGGACGAGCAGACTCAGCACTAGGCCGCGCGCCTGGCTGAGTCCGCATCGCCCCCGGCCGGAGAAGTAATATGGATCGTCTTACGTACTCGGTTACCGATCTGCTCGAGCGGGGCGCCATGGAACAACCGCCGGAACTTCGCCGCCTCTTTCACCAGTTGAACAATCAGCTCGGCATCATCCTGGCGCACGCTGAGCTGATGGAGAAAAAGGCGGCGGATGAAACCAGCCGATCGCGCGCGACACAGGTCGTGAGCAGTGTGCTCGACGCGATGGGGACCGCTAAAGAAATCCGCATGCAGATGGGCGCCAAGGCGTCCGAAGCCTAAAATCCCGTCTCAAAATCGAAAGGCGATCGCCGGCGTTCCAAAGTGAAACGGAACGGCGGCTATCGCCACATCCCTCTTTTTCACTTCCAGTTAGACGGACACCATCCTGTTTTTGAATTTTGCACTGTGCGAAAATGCAACTTGCGACACACAAAATTGTGATCGGAAATTGCCAACAATTTGACGATTTACGCGGATCTCGTCAAATTGTTGGCAGAGTACGGGCGGTACATCGGCCTCTTTTCCTGTCCTTTCGCCCGACCTCAGATCTCTAAGTGGTTCATGTTGAACCACTTAACGTAAGCAGGCCCTCCTTGTATCAGGTTCGCCTTTGTTTTGTCTCCATATTGGTACCCCGATTGCGATACACCCGGCTCGTCGCCGGGTAAACCGGCCTTTCAGGAGCCAAAAACGAAATGCGCGCCCACTCAATGACCGCCGCCCAGAGCCGTCGAATCGTCGCGGGTCTCCCGTTTGTCGAAGCACTCGCCCGACGCATGGCGTCGACGATGCCTCACTCCATTGATGTGGGCGACCTGGTGCAGGATGGGGTCATTGGCCTCATCGACGCTGCCCACCGCTTCGACGAGGGGCGTGGCATCAAGTTCGAAACCTTTGCCGAGCGGCGCATCCGGGGCGCGATGATCGACGCCCTCCGCCGCGACGCCTGGCCCCGTGGGGTCCGCCGCGTCAGACGCGAGCTCGAGGCCGCTCGCGAGACGCTTCGCCGCGAGCTGGGTCACGAACCCTCGCTGTCGGATCTGGCCGCCAAGGTCGGCACCGACGAAAAGCGGCTCGGCCGCACCATCGTCCGTATCCACACGATCGAATCCACTTCACCCCTGGCCACAAGCGAAACCGTCGACGAAGCCTGTTTACCGACCGCGCTGGTGCCGTCCGAGCCGGAAGCGCCGGACGCCGCCTACGAACGGGGCGAGATGCAGGACAAGGTCCGCGCGGCCATCGAATCGCTGCCGCCCCGCGAGCAGAAGGTGATTTCGCTCTATTACTACGGCGACGTCACGATGAAGCAGATCGGCGCCGAGATTGGCGTGAACGAGTCGCGCGTCTCGCAGCTGCATGCCCGGGCCATCAAGCGCCTCCGCGTCGTGCTCGCCGACATGGCGCCGGCCGAGGCGATGAGTGCCCTGAAGAACGCCGTGCTCGCGTTCCACCAGAAGCCGGTTATGGCGAAGGCCTCGCTTCCGCAGCGTCCGGCGGTGGCGCCGCCCGCGCCTGCCGCCGTCGTCGTCAACATCAAGCCCTCGCGCTCCAAGCGGTTCGTCACGGCAGGTTTGTCGCCCGCGGGCCGCGCGGCCGTGGCGCTCGCACGATAAGGCAGTGGTCAGTCTTCAGTCCGTAGTGTCCGCCTTCAGGCGGACCCTGTGAGGTCCGGCTAAAGCCGGACACTACGTAGAAGTGGCCCGGAAGGCCCGGCGCGTATGTCGCCGGGCTTTGTTTTTTCAGGAGAGGATCTCTCGCGCGGTACGCAGCAGATCGCCGAGTCTGAAGGGCTTGGCCAGCCAGCGGCATCCGCTTTCCTGCAGGAAGTTCTCGGCGTCGGTTCCCGCCACATCACCCGTGACGAAAATCACCCGTCTGGCCACGTCTGGGCTCGTGGGCGCGAGCTTCTGGTAAAAGCGGATGCCGTCGATCTTCGGCATCTTCAGATCGCAGACGATCAAATCGTAGGATTTGGCGTCGACGCACCGGAGGGCCTCTTCGCCGTCCCCCGCGCGATCGACGGCGAAGCCGGCATCGGTCAGCGCCTCGCAGACGGCCGCGGCCAGGGCCGGCTCGTCTTCGACCACGAGCACGGTCGAGCCGGCAAGCGAGCCGAAGTCGGCTTTCTGCACGGGGGCGGGCGGCCGCTGCAGCGGCGTGCCGCTGACGGGCATCTCCACGAAAAACGAGGCACCCGAGCCCGCGTTCGATGCGAGCCTGATTCGGCCGCCGTGCTCCTGCACGATGGCGTAGGCCACCGTCAGGCCCAGGCCGGTCCCTTTTCCGACTTCCTTCGTCGTGAAGAACGGGTCGAAGATCTTCGGCTGCAGCTCCTCGGCGATTCCGGGTCCATCGTCATTGATTTCGAGCACGACGCTCTCGCGTTCGACGTCGTGCCAGCTGCGCACGACCAGCGTCCCGCGGCCGTTCGCGGTGAGCATCGCCTGCTCGGCGTTGATAATCAGGTTGAGCAGCACCTGCTGTACTTGATGCGCGTCGGCGAAGACCTGCGGCAGCCCCGACGCCAGCGCATCGACGATGGTGATGTTCGTGATGCGCTGCTCGTACGAGCGCAGCGTCAGCGTCTCGCGGACGACGTGGTTCAAGTCGACCATCGTGCGGGTGGATTGCCGCTTGCGCGCGAACGTCAGCAGATTGCGGACGATCTTCGCCGCCCGCTCCGACTCGCTCAGAATCGTCTCGAGCCCGCGCTTGGTCTTGTCGTCGACGGGCCGCGCGGAGAGCCGCTCGGCCCATGTCAGGATCGTGGCGAGCGGATTGTTCAGCTCGTGCGCCACACCCGAGATCGTCTGGCCCAATGCGGCGAGCTTTTCGGCCTGCAACAGCTGGTGGTAGAGGTCGCGCGTCTGGTCCTCGAGCTTTTTTCGCTCGCTGACGTCGCGGACGAGCGCGTCGATACGAATCGATCCGTCATCGGTCGGCGGATCGGCGTGCGCCGTCACCTCGACCCAGACCGGCGAGTTGTCGACGCGCCGCAGGCGAAGCAGATAGTCGGTGACGGCGCCTTCCGCCGCGAGGCGTTCGATGAAGGCCACCCGTGCCTGGGGATCGACGAAACGCGGCGTGTCGAACGGCCGGATTTGCCGGTCGGCGGCTTCCGCGCCGTACCCGAACATGACCTTCAGATGGGGATTGGCCGCGAGCGTGGTCGTCTGCCGCGGCCCGAGCAGCCCGATATAGACGCCTTCGTGAACCGCCTCGAACAGCCTTGCGAAGGCGTCGGCGCGGTTATCGGGCAAGGTTATTTACCCTGAAGCGGTGCCGGCGTCGGCGTTTCGCTGTCCGGAAAATTCGGCCGGTAATCACCTTGAACCTTCTTCCGAATGGCCATGACCGAGGCGCCCGAGTTCCTCATCTTCATCGAGTCCACGGCGATGTCGATGCAGACCGCGCACGCCACACCGTGCGGCTCCCACTCGGTGACGCGTCCCTCCGGATCGCGGCCTCGCACGAAGCAATCGGCGTTGTTCTTGTGTCCGGCGCTGCCGCAACCACAGTAACAAGGCACGTAGCTCGCCACCTCCGGGTGGTCGGCCGCAAACATGTGTGCGTCCTTCAGGATGTCCATCGGCCGCGACGGGGTATAGCCCTGGAGCTCGATGAGCGGCATGTCGAAGCCTGGACCGTGCGGCGCCCCCGGCTTGGGCCTGGGCGGAACGACGACGGTCGGCTGCGGATGCTCGGGCTCGGGTTTGGCGGCGGCCGATTGCGCGGTCGACTTGTCACCGGCCGCGGCGTTCGCCGGGTCGCCTGCCGGCGTGGCCGGCTCGTTGGTCGAGCATGCGCCAAGCGCCAGAGCGGCGCTGACCGCCAGGAGAGCAAGCGGAAGCTTCAGCATGGTGATGCTTGATTCTACTTCAACCGGCAAGCCGCGAAGCGCGATCGGGGATTGGATATGATTGGGCGGAACGCATGTCGTCGAGCCGTCTCCCGTCGATTCGCGCCCTTTCTCCCGATCTGGACGGGTGGGGCTTCTTTCTGTGCGTGCGGAAAGAGGTCAAGCAGGACCGCGGGGGCAACCTCATCATCATCATGTCGCTCCAGGACAGGACCGGCATCACCCGGGCGCGCCTTTTCAATGATGCCGCGCGATTTCGCGATGAGTTCGACAGCGGCGACTTCGTGAAGGTGTCGGGGCGCACGGAACTCTTCAACGGGCGGGTCCAGGTGGTCGTCGAGCACATCCGGCGCGTCAACCCCGACCAGGACAGGGGAAACGGGTTTCGCGAGGAAGACTGCGTGTTTTCGGCCGCGCGTCCCGTCGAGGAAATGTGGGCCGAGCTTCAGGAGCTGATTCAACATGTGCGCGATCCGTTCGTGCGCGAGCTGCTTCAGCGCCTCATTACCCGTCATGCGGAGAAGCTGCGCATCTGGCCGGCCGCTCAGACCGTGCACCACGCCTATCGCAGCGGCTTCCTCGAGCACATTCTGTCGGTCGCGCGATCGGCGCTGACGCTTGGCGCTGTCTACGGGGCCGATCAGGATCTGGTGACGGCCGGCGCGCTCCTTCACGACATCGGCAAGCTCGAAGAGCTCGACTACGATCGTGCGACGAGCTACACGCGCGACGGCAACCTCGTGGGACACGTCACGCTCGGGACCATCATGGTCCGGGCCGCCATCGACGGGATTCCAGACTTTCCGGTCGCGCTTCGCTCGCAAATCGAGCACCTGATCGTCTCGCATCACGGCCGCAAGGAATTTGGCGCCCCGATCGAACCGATGACGATCGAGGCCATGATTCTGTCGGCGGCCGACGATCTGGACGCGAAGATCAACCAGGTGAAGCAGGCGCTCGCCGAGGACGGCGACGGCGAGTTCACGGCGTATCACCCTCGGCTGGGACGGGTGCTGTGGCGGGGCTGAACATGACTAGGGATTGGGGACTAGGGATTGGGGATTAGGGATTGGGGATTCGCAAGCTGCGCGATGCTCCTGGTGGTGTGTGTCACGCCAGCGTTTGCCCAGCAGGAAGAGTCCGGGGCGTCGAAATTCGGCAAGGTGCTCCTGGGCGGCGCGGCGGGGCTCGGGCTCCACGAAACGGGTCACCTGATTGCCAACTGGGCGTTCGAAGAGAAGGTGGTCGTCAAGAAAGTCGACTACAAGGGCATCCCGTTCTTCGCGCTGTCGCATGCCCCCGATCTTTCACCGCGCCGCGAATACGTCGTGTCGTCGGCCGGGTTCTGGGCGCAGTATCTCTACAGCGAGCAGATTCTCACGCATCATCCACGTCTGAAGGACGAGGAAAGTCCCTTCCGCAAGGGCATGCTCACCTTTCACGTCGTCACGTCGGTCATCTATTCGGGTGCGGCATTCGGCAAAACGGGTCCCGTCGAGCGCGACACACGAGGGATGGCGTCATCGCGGCGCATCGACGAACGCTGGATCGGGCTCATGGTGCTGGCGCCGGCCCTGCTCGACATGTACCGCTACTTCAACGCCGACGCGCGGTGGGCGGCATGGGCGTCGCGTGGTGTGAAGATGGGAAGCGTGGCGTTGGTGGTGAAGTGATCCCCGAATCTAAAAACTAAAAATCCATAAACGAGAATCTTGAGTTCCAGATTCCCGTATCACCTGGGTCCCAGCGCGAACGTCATCGTGCCTTCAACGACGACCTTGCCGTCGACGCGGGCGTAGCCGCTGAGCACACCCATACGGCTCCTGAGACGCTTCACGTTGACCTCGATCACGACCACATCGCCGGGATGCACCGGATGGCGATAGCGGACCTTCTCGATTCCCGCGAAAAACGGAAGTTTCTCCTGGTTCTCGGGCTTCGCGAGAATCAGGATGGCGCCGACCTGCGCGATGACCTCGGTGAGAATCGTCGGCGGCAGCACCAGGGCGCCTGACGGAGAGCGTATCAGGTAGGGCTCGTTCGACGAGATGTTCTTCACGCCAACGATCCGTTTGTCCATCTCGAGCTCGGTGATGCGATCGACAAGAAGGAACGGGTACCGGTGCGGAAGAATCTTCTCGATCGCCGCGTACTCGAGCGGCAGCGTCAGCGGGTCCATCGGGACTGATATTATAGGTCGTCTTTGCCAGAAGTCCGGAACTCATGACCGAAACCGCTTCACGCCCTCGCGATCAGGAACTCGTCGCCACGCTCTTCGAGCTGGGCCGCGAAGTGTCGGCCGTGCTCGACTTCGACGAGCTGCTTCGACGGATCCCGGGATTGATTGCCCGACTGACGTCGTTTACGGTGTTCTCCGTCTACATGCTCGACGAGCGCCGGCAGGAGCTGAAGATTGCGTACGCGGAAGGATATCCGCTCGACATGGTGCTGAACTTCCGCCTGAAGGTAGGCGAGGGCATCGTTGGAGCGGCCGTCGCCGAGCAGAGACCGATTCTCGTGAACGACGTGCACAAGGATCCGCGATATCTCGGGCTCGTGCCCGGCGTCAGCGCGCAGCTGGCCGTGCCGCTTCGCCGCAAGAATCGCATCCTCGGCGCGCTCAACCTGCTGAGCGACAAGGTCGGCGCCTTTACCCAGGCCGACGAAGAAATCCTGTCGCAGTTCGGGGTGCACGTGGCGCAGGCGCTGGCGAACGCGCGGATGTTCGAACAGGAGCGGGCCTACTCGGATACGCTCGAGACGCTCACCGAGATCGCGCGCGAAGTGGCCGAGATTCTCGACGTCGACGAGCTGCTGAGCCGCGTGGCGATTCTCACCAAACGCATCATCGACTACCGGACGTTCGGCATTCTGCTGGTGGACGAGGCGAAACAGGTGCTCGAGGCCAAGGTCGCGCTCCAGTACGGCGAAAAGACGAGCATGCTGAACATTCCAATCGGCCAGGGGCTCGTCGGCTATTCCGCGCAGCACAAGGTTCCGCTCGTCGTGGAAGACGTGTCCAAGGATCCGCGGTACATCAACGTGCTCGACGACGTGCGCTCCGAGCTGGTGGTGCCGCTCCTCTTGAAGGATCGCTGCATCGGGGTGTTCGATCTCGAGAGCCCCGAGCTGGGAGCGTTCACGCACCGGCACGCCGAGCTGCTGGGCATTCTGGCCAGTCAGGTCGCCGTGGCGATCGAAAACGCGCGGCTGTACGAAACGGTCAGGGCCAGCGAGCTGCGCCTCGAGCGGGAAATCGAATTTGCCCGGCGCGTGCAGACGGCGCTCCTGCCGACGGAACTGCCGAAGCGCTTTAAAAACGTCGACCTCGCCGCACGATTCGAGCCGGCGAGGCAGATCGGCGGCGACCTGTATGACTACCTCCTGCCCGATCCGAATACGCTGGTGATTGCGGTGGGCGACGTGTCGGGCAAGGGCGTCCCGGCGGCGCTCTACGGCGCTTTCGCGGGCGAGCTGGTTCGGTCGCGGACCTTTCGGAGACGGTTTACGACCATTCGATCGAGCCCGGGTGGCGTGCTCGCATCGATGAACGCGATTCTCCACGAGCGACGCCTCGAGGAATACTTCTGCGTGCTGTGTTATGCCGCCTTCGACTTCAAGAAGCGGCAACTCGTCATCGCGAACTCGGGTCTGCCGTATCCGATTCGGCGCCGCGACGGCGAGTCGGCGCCGATCCTGCTGCCCGGCGTCCCGCTGGGGTCGTTCCCGGGCACGACATACGAAGAGCTCACGTTCGACTTGAAATCGGGAGACCTGTACGTGTTCTGCACCGACGGCGTTTCCGAGGCCGAGGATGACAGCGGCGACGAGTTCGGTGCCTCACGGCTGACCAAGGTGATCGATCGCCTGGCCGACAAGCCGGCCCAGGCGATCGTGGATGGCATTTTCGAGGACGTACACAGCTTTAGAAAGGAAGGCCCCGCGGCCGACGACATGACCGCGGTGGCCGTGAAGATAACGGGCTAGTTTCTGCGGATATCCAGGTCTTTTTCTTCGAGGTGCAAGCCGAGCGGCATGCCGTTGAAGACGGCCACGTCGCGAACCACGCCCTTGACCTTGACGTGGCTGCCCTTTACGGGCGTGCGATTGCCACCTCGCGACAACACCGTGATCTCCCCCGTGCCATCGTCCACTTTGTACATCTTGAAGGGCACGAGCGGTACGCCCCACGCGCTCGTGACGGTTCCGTCGAGCGTGACAGTCCGATCCGAGTAGTGCCCCGAGTTCTGCTTGACGTCGGCGATATCGGGATTGCGCAAGATACCTGCGCAACCGGAAACGACTGCGGCAAAGAGCAACGCGACAACCGCGCGAGTAAGCGACTTCATCTGAGCCCTCCCGGCTTGGGCTGCAGACTCCGAACTCCAGCCGTGAAGACTGGAGTCCGAAGCCTGCAGCCGTAGGTACGCAAACGGGGCCGAACACGCATCGTGAACGAACCTCGGAATGCGGCGATGCCAGCGCCTGCCTGTAACGCATTCCGGTGATACGGCGCGACCCCGATCGAAGGCAATCCAAAACACGTGCCGCGCAGAAGCCCTCGAAACCGCTGGAATTTCGAGACTTCCGTCACAAAACACGGACAGAAGGGCGTAACCGGAAGTTGACAGTCTGGTCTTAGAGCGGTTTCGATTTTCGTGTAGCGTCGCGGCGGCAGTTGGATTGGCAGGGCTGCGGCGCGAAGCCGTGCGCAGGCGGCCGACACCCGTCACACCGACCGCGCGAGACGCCTCTGGGCATCGAGCGAGGTTGACCGAGCGAAGACTGGGACCTCGCGTCGGACGGCCCTCGTCGGGCCTCGGAGCGCGCGTCCGGCCCCGGAGCTTCGGCTGCGCGCGGCGGCCCTGCCAATCCAGCTGCCGCGGGGGACGACCACCTTGTCCGGTCCGGCTGAAGCCGGACACTACGTACTACAGGGAATCCAAAACGGCTCTAGCCTTGCGCGGCGGCTTTCAACGGGGCGGGCTCTGAATGGACGCCGAACGCGGCGGATACGCTTGGATTGGAGGGCGTCGACACGAGCATGGCAAGCTGGGCGGCGAATATGGTGGCGAGCGCCTGGGAGCTCTCGTCCTTTTCGCCGCCACCTTTCATCTCCGCCGACAACACGCCGACGCAGCCGTCGCTCGTCATCAGCGGCACGATGAGCGCGCCGTTGGTCATCGCGTCGCCCGCGACGGTCCGGATTTCCGCCGAGCGATATGCGGCGGCCGCGGCATTGTTGGCGTCGCGGTGGACGTTGCCCATCCTGGAGATGACCTTGTCCTCGTAGCCGTGCGAGATGGCCGGTCTAAGGCAGTTGCGCGCCGGCTCGGCCACCCAGACGATGATGCCGGACGCGTCGAGGACTTTCGACGCTCGCATCAGCAGCGTCGGCAGCTGCTCGCTGTCGGAGACGCGCGCCAGCTCGCCGCAAAGGTGCGCGGTCGTGATGAGCTTGGGGGTCACCGCCGGTTTCGCCCGGGGGAGCGGCGTTTCGAATCTCACGGGATCGATGAGCGGAGCCACGGCGACCTCGGGTTCGGGCATCTGCGCCTGCACCGACGAGGTCACCACCAGGGCAATCATCAGCACGATCATCGTGCCCGCCGTGACACCGGCGATCGCCATTTGGCGGCTGAAGAGACCGGCGGTCGCCCCGTGTCGCGCGCGCAACTCCTCGTTCAACGCGATCATCAACTGCGTCGATGCGGTTGTGGTCTGCTCGAGGCCGTCGGAAAAGATCATGTCCCCGGCCAGCAGTGAGGTGCCGCCCTGGACGAACTCCCTGGCGCGGCTGTCGAGGGTTTTCAGGTTCTCGAGCGCCGCTGTCGTGGTTTCGAACGCGTTCCGTGCCGCGGGCGAGGTGAGCGACGCGGCGAAGTCCGCCGACTGCTTCTCAACGACCGGCATCAGGCCGGCGACGTGCGACATCCAGAATCCCTCGTTCTGGCCGCGAGCGACGTACGCAAATTGCCCGGCGTGCACCCCGGCGATGGTCGCGCTGAGGCCCGAGGCCTGCTCGCGCAGGTTGTCCATCGAAGAACGCTGGGTGTTGATCTGGGTGTTCAGGTCGTTCAGGAAATACGACGCAAACGAAACGACGAGAATGCCGATGGCGACGATTGCGACGCGTATGAGACGCGGATTCATTCGAGGGAATCACTATAGCAAGCGATCCGCAATAGTACAAGCGGTTCTTCGTTCTTGGTTCTGGATTCTAGGTTCCGGTTCACGGACGGAGAAGAGGTTCTGGGTTCACCAGCAGAGAACCGGAACCTAGAACCCAGAACCCCAGAACCTGGAACCGCTGCGTCAGAACGTCGGAAAGTACGGCGTGAGCAGTTGGGCGATGACCGTGAAGCGATTCGTGAAGATCAGCACGCCGACCACCACCATGAAGACGCCCGAGACAACTTCAATGGTGTGATAGTGCTTGCGAATGCGCGCCGAAGCCGCGAAGAACTTGTTGATGGCCAGCGACGTCGCGATGAACGGCACGCCAAGGCCGGCCGAATACACGGCCAGCAGTTTGACGCCCTCGCCCACCGATTCCTGTGCTGCGGCCACGGCGAGGATCGCGGCGAGGATGGGGCCAATACAGGGCGTCCAGCCGAACGCGAACGCGATACCTACGAGCATGGCGCCGAAAAAGCCGGCCGGCTTTCCCGACGTCTGCATCCGCTTCTCGCTGTAGAGCAGGCCAATCTTCAGCACTCCCATCATGTGCAACCCGAACAGGATGATGACAACGCCGGCAATCTTCCCGAGAATCGAGAGGTGCTCCATGAGCAGGGCCCCGATGGCCGTGGCCGATGCCCCAAGGCTGATGAACACCAGCGAGAAACCGAGCACGAAGGCGATCGACATCACCACGGCGCGACGCCTCACGTCGGCTGGGGCGGTGACGCCGGCCGAAGTCCCGCGCATCTCGTCCAGCGTGACGCCTGAGACAAACGACAGGTAGCCTGGAATCAAGGGCAGGACGCACGGGGACACGAACGAGAGGACCCCTGCGACGAACGCCGCGAGCAGTGTGACTTCCTGCATCTAATCGACCGGCTTGAGCCGAATCACTCGGGGTGGCTCTGGGGGAAGCGCGCTTGGATCGAGGGCGCCTTTGAATGGCGCGTTGTCCTGAAACAGGAAATCCCACTTCCAGCGTTCGGACGGATTGGACATCTGCAGCCAGGTGCGCACCGAAACCGGCCGGGTGAACGTCATGGTGGGCAGGACGCCGTACGCCGGCAGGTGCGCGAGCGCGGCGGCAATCTCGGGCCGGGCGTGTTGAGCGCTCGAGACCGTTCCACCGAACAACATCGCGAAGTTCGCGAAGATGAGGCAGTCGTCCTTGGCGTCTCCCGGCGCCGCGATGACGGCCGCCGCAGCCTGGACCCGGCCCTGATCGTTGGTATACGTCGCATCCTTTTCGAACGACGTCGAACCGGGCAGCACGACGTCGGCGGCGGCCGTCAAGTCCGACTGAACGGCGCCTTGGACGACCAGGAGCGGAAGCCGGCCGCTCTCGCGCGCCGCCACAATCCACGAGACATCGCCGAGCGATCCCGACGGCCCCGGATCGAACACGTACAGCAGCTTGATGCGGCCGCCATCAAGCAACGCGCGCAGCGGGCGCACGTCCGGGGGCGTGGTGTTGTCGGCCGGAACGTCGAGGCCGAGGTCCCGCGCTCCGTTGAGGTTTGGCGCGTTCACGGCGGGCACCTTGAACTTCACGCCCGCGGGCTGCTTCTTTTCCGAGACGGTCCAGCCGACGAAGATGTCCGCGCCCGTCCCTTTGGCGAGCTGCTTCAGGAGATGCAGCTCTTCGAGCGAGGCATGTGCCGATGTCAGAAAGCAGAGCCCGTCGGCCTGCGCGACTGCCGATCCATCGGGCGCGTCGCCGAGGCGCGCCCGGAGCGCGCGCCACGCGTCGTGCCAGTTGACCGGCTGCTGCACGCCATTGGCCGCGCGCACGAGCGGCTGTGTCAGCCGGCGGTCGTCTTCGACCCAGTGGTAGTCGAAACGGCCGATGTCGCACATCCAGTAACCGTTCACCTCGGGATTGAAGCGCGGGGTGATGCGTGCCATCTGCGCCGCACGCGCCCACTCCGGCTTCGCCTTCATCCAGGCCGTCGTGCTGCATCCCTTCGAACAGAACGTGCAGATCGTGTCGCCGGCGAGCGGGTTGTCCCACGGCCGAGACTTGAAGCGGTAGTCGCGCGTCGTGATGGCGCCGACGGGGCACACGTCCATCAGGTTCCCCGAGAGGAGCGAGTGCACGCCGGCTTCTTTATATGTTGAGATCTCGCTCCCGGCGCCCCGGTCGGTGATGCCGATTTGCGCGTCGGCGTCGACATCGCGCATGAAGCGGACGCAGCGCGTGCACAGGATGCAGCGGTTGCGGTTGAGCATCAGCGTCGGCCCGAAGTCGACGTCGGCTTCCACCCCTTCGCCGTCGAACGTGCGCCGCGGAAACTCCATGCGGCTGCGGTCTGGTCCGAACGCGTACGAGAAATCCTGCAGGGGACACTCGCCGCCCTTGTCGCACACCGGACAGTCGAGCGGATGGTTGATCAGGAGGAACTCGAACACCCCCGCGCGCGCCTCGACCACGTCGGGCGCCTGCGTGTGCACCACCATGCCATCGGTGCAGGTTGTCGAGCACGACGTCTGCAGCTTCGGCATCTTCTCGATCTTGACGATGCAGACGCGGCACGAGCCGTCGACGCCGAGGCCGGGATGATAGCAATAGTAGGGAAGCTCGATGCCGTTCTCGAGAGCCGCCTGAAGGACTGTCTTGCCTTTTTCGACCGTCAGTTCGCGGCCATCTATCGTGACCTTGACCGTATCCATTCGCTCTTAATTCTAGTAGGAAAACGGTTCCGGGATCCGTTTTCGCCCGATGCAGACGAAAACGGATCCCGGAACCTTACTTCACCAGGACAACAGGCGCCGCGCCGTCTTCGTTGACGCCCACGCCGCGCAACGGGCCTGTCGTCGGGATTCGCAGGGTGGTCACCTGTTCGGTGACGGGCACCATGACTTCGGATGACGTCGTGCCGTATTTCAGCGTGACGGTGACCGGCACTTCGAAGCGCTCGCCCACCTGCTCGAACCGCACGTTCACGCTGTTGCCTTCAGTCGTGTAGCTGAACTTCAGCCGCGGCAGCGACGAGCCGTAGATCCACTTGTCGAAATACGAGTCGAGGTCCCGGCCCGACTCGATCTCGAAGGCCGCCTTCACGTCCTCGGTGCCCGCTTTCTTGAACCGCCACGTCGCGTAGAACCGGCGAAGTCCACGGAAGAACGCGTCGTCGCCGATGAGCCGGCGCAGCATGTGGAGGGTGATCGCACCCTTGTTGTAGACGAGCGCCCTGAATACGCGGCCGTCGTTTCGAATGTGGCCCAGACGATAGCCGAGATAGACCGGGCCCTGATCGGAACGGTCGACCGTCCATCGCGACATCTGACTGATGACCTGCCTGAACGTGTCGTCCTTCTTGATGTGCTCGGCGAAGAGGGCGGCGAAATACTGCGCGAAGCCTTCGCTGATCCACTGCTCGTGGTAGTTCTTCCAGCCGACCGCCTGTCCCCACCACTGATGCGCCGCCTCGTGGGCCAGGAAAAATTCCGGGAACCCGTCGAAGTACGCAGGGTCGGCGCGCCAGGAAACAGGCGTCGCCGGCGGAGGATGGCTGAGCGCGGCGAAGTACGGCGGGCTGTGGCCGCCAGGCTGATTCCGCTCGACGACCGCCACCGTGAAGCTTTGGTACGGCACATCCGCCAGGAGGGATCCGAAGAACTTCATCACGCGCTGCGCAACGTCGAAGAGCTCGCGGCCTTTTCGGGCGAGCATGCCGCTCGACTCCACCGATATCAGGCCGAACGAGTACGACACGCCCGTCAGCGTCGGGCCCTCCTCTTCGGCCGGTGTGATGGAGAACGTCGCCGAGTCCACGTGAACGAACCGGCTGGTCGCCCATCCGAGGTATCGCACCGGCTGCGTCGCGCTGAAGCGGTACTCGAACCAGATACCCGTGCGTCCTTCGGGCGGAAGCTGCCTGGGGTAGCCTTCGTCGAGCACGCCGCTGGCCACCGTCGTGTAGCCCTCTGGCACGCGCAGGCGCAGGTTGGCCGTCGCGTAATCGGTGACTTCGCCCTGCGGGTACCATCCCGATCGCCCGGTGTAGATGTAGCTCGGCAGCGGCTGGATCGAGAAGAAGTCGTTTTGCGCCATGCTCAGCGCTTCGCGCTCGGGAGGAATCGCCGGCAACCGTCCGCCGTAGGTGAGCTCCAGATCCATCAGCTCGTCGGGCTGCAGCGGCTGCGGCAGGTTGATGATGAAGTCGTCCTGACCGCTCACCCGCAGGCCCATCAGGTAACCATGCCGCCGGCTGGTGACCGATCGCACGGTGAGCGACTCGGCAAGGTTCAGGATAATGGTCGAGGTCGCGCCGTGGCGCGCGGTCAGGAGCAGCGTGGCCCTGCCTTCAATCCATTCCCGGCGCGGATCCAAGCTGGCGTCGATGTCGTAGTTGACGATGTCGAAGTCGGGCGAGTCGTCTTCGCTGAAGAAAGGCCCGCGCGCGGCCAGCTTCTCCTTCGACGGGTAAATGGCGATGGTGCGGGTGCGCGTGCGATCGAAGAACCGGATGTCTTCAGGATCGCCCATCGACTTCATGTAAGTAAGGTGCCCGCGGTCGGCGTTCATCTCGGAAACGAGATCGCCGAACTTCGGAATCACCGACCACCGGTCGCGGCTCAGGTCCGCGAGCTCGATGCCGAACGATCGAGGCAGGTTCTCCTGGAAGACCGCCTCGGCGCGCCGAAGGTCGCGCGCGTCCACGTCGCGGGCATGGAACGTCGAGACGTCGAGCCGTCGATCGAATTCGGCCGGATGCGCGCGCAGATACACCCAGTCGAAGCGCGCGTTCAGCGTTTCGTTCCCGCAGTAAATCTTCACCTGGCCCCGTTCGGGTGCTGGTGTCGGGGAAAACGTCATCTCGCCGCGTCCGAGCAATGATGATGCCGGTGACACCGGCGTCGGTTTCCGCGACGAAGGCGGTGCCATTCGGCACGCGCAGCTCGAAGTCCTCGGCGCTCATCGCCAGGTTGACCACCGAGTACTGCTTTTCCGGGCTCAGCGACAGGCGATAGAGGCCGCGCACGGTCGTCAGCACCGTGAGTCCCGCAATCTTCCACTCGTCAGTTGCGGTCGAAACCCGCTTGACCCGGATCATCCACGTGCCGACGCGGCCATTCCTGCCAAACTCGGCCAGGGCATCGGCGTACACGTCGTAGGTCTCACCTTTTGGCGGCGATTGCGACTCGACCCGCAGCCGCTCCTGCACGACGGCGCGCGTCACACCTGCCTGAATCCATTCATCGAGAAATTCTTCGCTGGTCGTGGTCTCGGGAAGAAGGAGGGCCGAATACACCTTCGAATCGCCCGTCATCAGCACGCGCTCGAGCTCGCGCATCACCCGGCCGATGCCGTCGTTGGGCGCAGGCGGGGTCTGGGCCTGGCTGCCCGGCGCGCCCATCAACAGGGCCAGCAGCGAGAGGACAAGGATGCGCCTCACGTGTCAATTAGACCACGGCAAAAGGCTTTCGACTCTAGGCTTTGTACCTGAATCAGCCCGATTTCGCGCCCGACTTTTGCAAACGCGTCGAGTGCAAACTGGAGATCCGCTTTCGAGTGCGTCGCTGTAACGATGGTGCGAACGCGGGCCTTGTCGCGTGCAACGGTGGGAAAACCGATACCCTGGGCGAAGACGCCCTCCTCGAACAGCCGATCCGACAATTTCATGGCCTTCGTGGCTTCGCCGGTGATGACCGGTGTGATGGGGCTTTCGCTGAGCCCCGTGTTGAACCCGAGCTTCCGGAGGCCGGCCTTGAAAAACTTCGTGTTGTCCCAGAGCTGGTCGATGAGCTGTGGTTCTTCGATCAAGACGTCGAGCGCGGCGAGGCATGTGGCGGTCACCGATGGCGGGTGCGACGTCGAAAACAGGAACGGGCGCCCGCGGTGATGCAGGAAGTCGATCAGGTTTCTGGTCCCTGCCACGTAGCCGCCGAGCGCGCCGATCGCCTTTGAGAGCGTGCCAACCTGGACGTCCACACGACCGTGCAGCCCGAAATGGTCGATGGTGCCGCGTCCGTTCGTCCCGAACACGCCGCTCGCGTGCGCATCGTCGACCATCATGATGCAGCCGTACTCCTCGGCGACGCCGCAGAGATCGGGTATCGCGCCGAGGTCGCCGTCCATGCTGAAGACACCGTCGGTGATCAGCAGCTTGCGGGCCGCCTTCGGAAGCCCTCGGAGGATGTCGCGGGCCGCGTTCACGTCGCGATGGGGAAAGACCTTGATCGACGCGCGGCTCAGCCGCGAGCCGTCGATGATGCTGGCATGGTTCAGCTCGTCCGAGACGACAAAGTCGTCCTTGGTCAGGATGGCCGCGACCGTGCCGGCGTTGGCGGCGAAGCCGCTTTGAAAGACGACTGTGGCCTCGGTTTTCTTGAACTCCGCGAGCCGGCGCTCGAGCTCCATGTGAATCGCCATCGTGCCGGCGATCGTGCGCACCGAGCCGGTGCCGACGCCGAACTGGACGAGCGCGGCGAGGGCCCGTTCCTTCAGCTTCGGGTGCGTCGTCAGCCCGAGATAGTTGTTCGAAGACAGATTGACGACGTCGCGGCCATCGACGCGAGCTCGTGCGGCCTGCTCGCTGTCGAGCACGCGGAGGCGGCGATAGAGACCCTGCGACTTGAGCGCGTTCAGCTCGTCGCCGAGAAATGCAAGCGGATCGGTGCGCATAAGGCGGGTCCACAGGACCCGCCCTACTCATGTAGGCCGGGTCTTGCTTTGGAGACCCGGCCTATCGTAACGCGAATAGCCGGTCACCATCGAATTCGGCGATCGGCTTCGCGCCGTTCTCCACCAGCCACTGCGCGATCCTCGTGCCTTCGTCGTCGCGATAGTAGGCTCCGTGCACGATGGCGTGCGTCGCACCAGATTTCGTGAGCGTTGTCCACGAGGCGTCCGGAGCGTCGAGTGGATGACGCAACATGGTTGCGTTCATGTTGTAGCTCAGTGGGAAGTGGCCGCTGTAGCCGTTGAGCAGCGGATGCCAGTGTTCGGTCGAATAGAACACGTAACGCAGTTCGTAGGCCCATTCACCGAGGGGGAATTCGACGACGACCGTACCG
This sequence comes from Vicinamibacterales bacterium, assembly GCA_963746535.1. Lineage (GTDB taxonomy): Bacteria > Acidobacteriota > Vicinamibacteria > Vicinamibacterales > JAMQPK01 > JAMQPK01. The sequence continues at coordinate 201,104 of CAVVBP010000004.1, forward strand.
GGATTCGGGAGCGTCTTGAGAAAGCGATAGACGGCCGGAACCTGCTCGCCTGTATAGACACGCGCAGGCGGTGTCGCGTAGCGCGCCTCTTCGACGGTCCCATTGATAGTGATCGGCGCGGCAAACGCTTCAGCCACGGCGAACGCGCCGAGAGCCAGAGCGACCGTGCCGCCCCGGCGGTGCCGCCGCTCGAGGGCCGCGGCTCCGCATCCCGCGGCCATCGTGAGAAACAACACGACGAGCATCGCGTATCGTGCCGGCACGCGAAGGCCATCGAATCCGGGGACGTGCCAGTAGAGGAAGGAGTACGGGCCTGCCTCGCTGATGAGCCGGCCTTCCGTTCTCATTTCGGGACCGAGCGACAGCAGAAACGACACGGTGGCGGCAAGTAGGGCGAACGCCATCATGGTGGTCGCGCCCGATCGCGCGAACGATCGTGCGCGCGGCGAGACGAGCAGCAGCAACCCGGCAAGGATGACGAGCACCCGGAGACTGCGCCAGAGGTTCCTGACGCTGATCGGCAGCGGACCGACATGCGTGAAGCCGTTGCCAGTCAGGATCAGGGCAAGGAACACCACGTATATCGCGGCCACCGCGAGCAGAACATACACGAGCGTCATCAGAACAGGCGTGGCGGCGGCGGGTCGGGTACGGGCATGCACCCACGCGGTGGAGACCGTTCCCGCGAACCCGATCGCACCCAGCAGCAGCGCGGCAATCGTCGGAAACAGATCGCCTTCCGATTTCGGGTAGGAACGAATCACGTTGCCCCACATGTGTGACTCTGCTGGCGACGTCCAGTAGCTGAAGACATCGGCCGAGAACGACCTGACCTCGTTCAACGCCCTCGGACCCATTCCGAGACTGCGCAGCTCGAGGTAGGGCAAGAGAAAGGGCAGCGTGAGCGCGAAGACGGCCATTGCGGTTGCCGAGAGCGACATCCAGATGCGCGTGTTCTTCCAGAGGTTGCGCGTCGCGATCTCGAAGAGCACATACGCCACGACGAACGGCGCGAAGAAGAGCAGGAAATAGCCGTTCGACAGGTTCTGCGCCACCAGTGCCGCGCCGGCGCCCGCCAGAGGCCTGAAAACGTTCCAGGACGTAGTGTCCGGCTTCAGCCGGACCGTGATGTTGTCGAAGTACCGGCGCAGTCCGAACAGCACGAACGGCATCCACTGCGACGAGATGACCTGGATGTGCGAGAACTGAGGCACACGGTACGGCGCAAACGCATAGATCAGTCCCGCGACAAACCCCGCGCGCGCGCTACCGGTGATCTCGCGCACGAGGAGATACATGCCGAGGCCGGAGAGGACGAACGTCGAGAGAAACAGGAGGTTGTAGGAAAGGATGATGTTCCCGGTCAGCGCGTAAACCGGCAGAATCTGCACCGCCTGCGCGAACAGGTGCTCCGAATACGCGAGGGTCAGCGGCTCGGGGTAGAAGATATTGGCGTTCCAGAAACTCCGCAGCGCGCCGAGATCGCCGGTGAGGAATCGAAGCAGCCGGTCGGCATCCCACGCGAGGATCCACGAGTTCAGCAGCGAGTCGCCAAGATCCCAGGGGATGTCGGCGGTCAAACCCAGCACGAGCGGCCAGGTGAAGATGATGGCGACGGCGCCGTAGGCAGCCGTCGCGATCAGAGGGTTCGAAACTGGAGACTCAGGCGTAGCGTGCGGCAAATCCTGCAATCAGATCCCAGATCTCGTTCAATTGATCGGGCGGTGCGAGGGTCACCATCCGGAAGTAGCCGTCGGCCGGGTTCATGCCGAACCCCGATCCCTGGACGCACAACACTCCCGTCGCGTGTACCAGGTCGACGATGAAATCCGAATCGGATTTGCCGGCCGGCAGACTGAACTTCGGCATCGCGTAGAACGCCGCGATGGCCCGCGTCGAGGAAAATCCAGGGATGGCGTTGGCGCGCTGGTAGACGAGCTCGGCCCGCTCGCGAAGCGCCGCGCGGAACGCGGACTGATGCGAGCGGTCGCCCTGCAGTGCCGCGGCGATCGCGCGCTGCATCGGCATGGTGGAGCAGAGGCGTCCTTCCGCGAGCTTGGCGATGGCCGCCAGCACCTCTTTCAACCGATCCCCCCCGCCAACGGCGAGCCAGCCCGTCCGCCATCCGGGCACCAGGTAGCCCTTCGACAACCCCGACAGCGAAATGACCGGAGCCTCGGGATTGAGCGAACCGATAGGGGCGACGGGTCCGTCGAACGCGACGTCCTGGTAGATCTCGTCGGCGATCATCGGCAGGTTGTGGCGGTCGGCGATGTTCAGCAGCTCGCGCCGGATTGACTGAGAGTAGGACGCCCCGGTCGGGTTGTTCGGGTCGTTTACTACCAGCGCCCTGGTCCGCGGCGTGATCAGCTTCTCGATCGCTTTCGGATCCGGCTGCCAACCATTGTTCGGATCGGTCGGGTAGTACACCTCGCGTGCGCCGATCTTGTGAAGGATCGCGGTGTAAAGCGGATAGGTCGGCAGCGGCACGAGGACTTCATCGCCCGGATCGGCGAGTGCGGTCAGCACGAAGTCGATGCCTTCCGACGATCCCGCTGTCAGGACCACGCGATCGGGGTGGACGGGCCAGCCGCGAGACGTGTTCTCGGCAGCTACCGCTTCCCGCCCCTCGAGCAATCCGACTGACGGACCGTACCCATGCTCGCCGTCACGGAGCGCCTTGTGCACGGCCTCGACGATGTGAGCGGGCGGCTGGAAGCCGGCGTGTACCGGGTCGCCCGTGTTCAGCCAGTGGATTTTCCTGCCCGACGCTTCCGCCTTCCGCGCTTCCACCACCACGCGTCGAATCGGATAGCTCACCGTGCTCATCCGGTGTGCAGTCCGAATGACGGCGGAGGTTTTTGGGGTACCCATGGTCCTCGATTGTACCAGTTGCCCGCCTTGCGCTCCCGGACGGGAGGCAGGTTTTGTGTCCGCCAGACACCGGTCCCCTGAGATTCCGGTTCGGCACATCGCCCGGGCTTGCTCTTTCGACGCTCCACTTATACAGTCCTCGCATGGCGATACAGAAGGAAATCACCGTCAAGATTGCCAACAGCCCCGGCGCCTTGAACCGCGTCGCGCAGCTGCTGGGCGGCGAGCGCATCAACATGCTCGCCATGTCGATCGATCCGTCCGGACAGCTTCGAATGGTGGTGGACAATCCGCTGCACGCGGCGGGCACGCTGCGCGAGCAGCACTACAGCGTGGAAGAACGCGATGTGCTGTACTCCTCGATGCCCAACGAGCCGGGCGCGCTCGGCCGCGCGCTGAAGCTGCTGGGCGACGCCGGCATCAACGTGGACTATGCCTATGCCAGTGCCACCGATCGCCTGCCGATGGTCGGTGTGGTCATCGGCGTCGCGGATGCGCAGAAAGCGTCCTATATCACCGGCATGTGACCCGAGATCTCCCTGGGTTGATGTCATGCGACTCTTCGTACCCACAATGGACGCGGTCCTGGTCGAATTCGATGCCGACGGCCGCGTTCGCTTCGACGACGAAGGATGGACCACGCCGTCGGTGCAGGAGCGCCGGGCCATCATTCACGCCGCCCACGATCAACTCGAACAACTGAAAGAGCTGCTGGACCTGCTGGAGCACGAACCATGACGTTTCATCGCGTTCTCCTCGCCGTGTCGATCGCCGCAGTGATGGCGGCCGGCGTGGCCGCCATCACCGTTCCCAAGGTGACCTTCACGGACACCCGTTTGAAGAACGGCCTGCGCGTCATCATCTCGCCCGATCGGTCGGCGCCAGTGGCGTCGGTGGCGGTCGCGTACAACGTCGGGTCGCGGAACGAACGGCAGGGCCGCACGGGCTTTGCCCACCTGTTCGAGCACCTGATGTTCAAAGGGTCCGAGAACGTGGCTGATGGCGAGCTGGCCGGCCTCATCGAGAACAACGGCGGCAGCCACAACGGGCAGACCGACAAGGATCACACGATTTATTTCGAAGAGGTGCCGTCCAATCAGCTCGACATGGTGCTGTTCCTGGAGGCCGATCGCATGCGCTCGCCGGCGATCACGCAGGAGAACGTGGACAACCAGCGCGAAGCCGTCAAGGAGGAGCGGCGCCTGCGCGTCGACAATCAGCCCTACGGGCGCACGTCGGAAACGATCGCCGAGCTGGCGTTCGAGAACTTCGCCAACAAGCATTCGATCATCGGCTCGATGGCCGACCTCGACGCCGCGTCGCTCGCCGATTTTGCCGCGTTCTTCAAGACCTACTACGCGCCGAACAACGCCGTCCTCGCCATTGCGGGCGACGTTGACGAGAACACGACGCTCGCGAAGGTGCGTCAGTACTTCGAAAGCATTCCCTCGGGGCCGCCGCCGCCGCCGCTCGATACCGCCGAGCCGCCGCAGAAGCAGGAGCGCCGCGTGGCCCTGCAGGATGCGCTCGCGCGCCTCACGCTGGTCGATGTCGCCTATCAGGTGCCTGGAGGTCTCAGCGCGGATGTCGATGCGCTGAGCGCCCTCAGCACCGTGCTCGGGTCGGGACGCAGCTCGCGCATGTACGACAGCCTCGTGCGGCAGCAACAGCTGGCCGTGCAGACCTACTCGGGGATGCAACAGGGGAAGGGCCCCGGCCTCTTCTACCTTGAAGCGATGGTGGCGCCCGGCAAGACCCCTGACGAAGTGGAAAAGGCGCTGTACGCCGAAGTCGAGAAGGTCCAGAAGGGCCCCATCCAGGAGTGGGAGCTCGACAAAGCACGCAACGGCGCCCGGCGCAGCCTCGTCGGTAATCTCCGCAGCTCGCTGCAGCGCGCCATCCTGCTCGCCCGTTACAGCGTGTACTTCAACGATCCGTCGATCATCAACACGCGCTACGAGCGCATTGCGTCGTTGAAGATCGAGGATCTGCAGCGTGTGGCGCGGCAATACCTCGTCCAGACCAACCGCACGGTCGCCGTGACCAGTCCCGCCGCCAAACAGGCACCGCCGGCGAAGGGAGGGGCCCAATGAGACGTGTCCTGTCGTTGAGCTTGATCGTCGCGCTCACGATGAGCGTGCTGCTGGCGCAGGCTCCGGCCCCGCCCGCCGCGGCCCCCAAGTTCAAGGGCAAAGCGCCGGTGAGCGGCGAGATTCTGAAAATCAAACTGCCGAGGGCCCAGGAAGCCGAGCTTGCAAACGGCGCCCGTCTCATGGTGCTCGAAGACCATCGCGTGCCGTCGATTCAGTTCCAGATCATCATGATCGGCGCGGGCGGCTATTACGATCCGCCCGACGTGCCCGGCCTGGCCGACACGACGGCGTCGCTGATGGACGAGGGCACGGCGACGAAAACCTCGGAGCAGATCGCGCAGGCGCTCGACACGATGGCCGCAACGGTCGCGGTGTCCGCGAACGAAGGTTCGCAAATCGCGACGGTCAGTGGTTCGGCGCTGACCGATCAGTTCGATCAGGTGCTGGTGCTCGCGGCCGACGTCCTGCTCAATCCCAGCTTTCCTGAAAAGGAGCTCGGGCTGTACAAGGTCCGCGCCCGCGCATCGCTGGAGGAGCAACGAAGCGATCCGGACTTCCTGAGAGAGGAGCGCTACGCCAGGGCCATCTACGGGACCCATCCCGCGGCGAGCATGGGGCTCACGCGCGAATCGGTCGAGAAGATTACGCGCGAGGCGCTCGTCGCGTTTCACAAGAAGACCTACGTGCCCGATCACGCCATCATCGGCGTATCGGGCGACATCACGCTCGCCGAGGCGCGCACGAAGTTCGACAGCGCGCTGAAGACATGGGCCAGATCGAACACACCGCGTCCCGGGGTCGTCGATCCGCCGGAGAGCGGCGCGTTCAAGATCGCGCTCGTCAACCGGCCCGGGTCGGTACAGACGGCGTTCATGGCGGGCGAGCCGGCCATCAAGCGGACGGACGCCGACTACGACGCGATGACGGTGATGAATCAGATTCTCGGCGGCTCGAACGGTCGGCTCTACCGGGAGCTGCGCGAACGGAAGGGCTACACATACGGTGTGTACAGTTTCGCGCGTGCGCTCCGCTATCGCGGCGACTGGCGCGCGCAGATGGACGTCCGCACCGAGGTGACGGAGGCGTCATTGCGCGATCTGCTGGCCGAGCTGGGCAGGATGCGCGACGAGCTCGTCCCCGCCGACGAGTTCAAAGACGCGCAGCGGTCGCTCACCGCGTCGTTTGCGCTCTCGCTCGAGAATCCGGCCGAGCTGCTCAACCTCTACATCGTCCGGCAGCTCTACGACTACCCGGTCGACTACTGGGATCGATATACCGACCGGATCGGCGCGGTGACCCCGGCACAAGTGCAGGCCATTGCGAGAAAGTATCTCGATCCCAAGCGCCTTCAGATCGTGGCCGTGGGTGATGCCGCCAAAATCGAAACGGCGTTGCGCCCGTTCGGGCCGGTCGAACTGTTTGATGATGAAGGGAAGGCGGCTCAGTGACTGACGCTGTCATGGCAAATGGCAAATGGCACAATTGCCATCTGCCATGTCTGGATCGGACTACTGCGCGGCGGGGGGCGTTTCCGGCTTGATGAACAATTCGATCACCTGCACGGCGGCGCTCGACTTGTTCGTGAAGCCGTGTGTCTGGCCTTTAACCATGTAGTAGGCCTGTCCCGGGACCGTCGTGATAACCGGATCCTTCTCGACCGTGAGGTCGAGCGAGCCGGTCACCGGCACGAGCATGTGGAAGGTGACGTCGTTGTGTACGTGCGGACGCCGGACGGCGCCCGGCTGCAGGGTGACCTGGAGCACGCGCACATGAGCATTCTCGACCACGACCAGGAAATTCACGCCGGGATCCGGATTGCCCGTCTGGCCAGTCTTCATTCCACCGGCGCCACCGCGTGCGGGCGGTTGGCCGGGCGCCGCCGGTGCGCCTTGTGTGGGTGCCGCAGGGGCCGGAGCTTGAGCCGGAGCCTGAGCAAAAGCCGGTGCCGCCGCGAGCATGCAGATCGTTCCCAACCCCAGAACTCTCTTCAGCATTCGATTCTCCTGGTTAGTCGTTGTCATCCCCTCGCTCCGACGGCTTCTTCCTGGGTGATTCTCGTGCCGAGCATCACCAGGAACTGCTTGAGCCATTCGACGTGACACGTCCAGGCCGGACCGGTCACGAGGTTGCGATCGGTGATCGCATCCGGGAGTCCCAGGCTGACAAACTCGCCACCAGCCGCGGTCACTTCGGGGCCGACCGCCGGGTACGCGTTCAGCCTGCGACCCTTCACGACGCCGGCCGCGGTCAACAGTTGCGGTCCGTGGCAGACCGCTGCGATCGGCTTGTTCGTGTCGGCAAAGTGCTTCACGTATTTGAGCACTGCCGGGTTCAACCGAAGGTATTCGGGCGCGCGGCCGCCGGGGATGCAGAGCGCGTCGTAGTCGGCCGGATTGATGTCGGCGAACGTCGCGTTGAGCGCGAAGTCGTGGCCGCGTTTCTCGGTGTAGGTCTGATCCCCTTCGAAATCGTGGATGGCGGTGCGGACTTTGTCGCCGGCCTTCTTGTCGGGGCACACCGCGTGCACGGTATGACCGGCGATCTGCAGGGCCTGGAACGGCACCATCACTTCGTAGTCCTCGACGAAGTCGCCGACGAGCATCAGGATTTTCTTCGCCATAACGAGCTCCTTTGACGCGCGGGAATTGAAGTATCGGAAGAGACGTACATACATCCGCGTACGTGAGTTGTCAAACTCCGGTAGGGCGCAACTGTGAGTTGTCAAATTCCCGGTAGGGCGCAACTTCAGTTGCGCCGACTGCTAAGCTGTCGGAATGGACTTGACGAATCGTGCGGCGCTGATAACGGGAGGCAGACGGATTGGGTCCGTCGTCGCGATCGAACTGGCGCGCCGAGGCGTCGACATCGGCCTCTGCTACAACCGATCGCGCGATGAGGCCGAGAAAACCGCGGCGTCGATCGAGCATCTCGGCCGTCGAACGTTCGTCATGCAGGCAAATCTCGCGGAGGCCGGCGAGTGCGAGGCGTTCGTCAACGAAGGTGCCGCCGCGCTGGGACGGCTCGACATTCTCGTCAACATGGCGTCCATCTACGTCGCCAGGCCCTTCAGCGAGTTGACGGTCGAGGCGTTCGATCACAACGTGGCGGTCGATCTGCGCTCGGCGTTCGTCTGCTCCCGCGCGGCCTGGCCGCACATGAAGCGCGCCGGCGGCGGCAACATCATCAACTTCTCCGACTGGCTCTCGCGGAGCGGACGCCCGCGCTACACCGGGTACCTGCCGTACTACGTCGCCAAAACAGGGGTCATCGGGCTGACCGAAGCGCTCGCACTCGAGCTCGCGCCCGACAGGATTCGCGTCAATGCGATCGCACCGGGGCCCATTCTCGCGCCGCCGGAGACGACGCAAGACGAGTTGGCCGCGGTCGAGAAGGCCACTCCGCTCGGCGGATGGGGAGGCGAACAGTCAATTGTCGAAGGAGTGCTCGCGCTGTTGAGCTGCGACTTCGTGACGGGAGAGACGCTGCGCGTTGACGGTGGTCGCCATGTCAGGTAACGGTTTTTGACGCAGAGCCGCGGAGGCGCAGAGAATTCTTTTCAGAAAACAAAGCTCTGCGTCTTTGCGCCTCTGCGTCAGATTCTTAACAGTTGTAGGTAGTATCGAGACCAGGCTACTTAGCGACGTGCGGGTCCAAAGCGTCTGCCAGCCGCTTCTGTTCCTCGAACATCTCCTGCGGCACGCGCGATCCAAGAGACTTGAAGAACGTCGCCTGCTCGGCTGACGCCTCGGCCCAGTCGCCGGGCTCGACCGCGACCAGCGAGTTCCATCGCGTCCTTCGAAATCGTCAACCCGTTCTGATCGATGGCGTCGGGCGTGGGCACGATCCCGATCGGCGTTTCCCTGCCCTTGCCCGTTCCGTCCACGCGCTCGAAGATCCATTTCACGACGCGGAGATTTTCGCTGAAACCGGGCCAGATGAATTTCGAGCGGGAGTCGGTGCGGAACCAGTTCACGCGGAACACCTTGGGTGGCCGCGTCACCTTCTTGCCGATGTCGAGCCAGTGCTGGAAGTAGTCGCCCATGTTGTAGCCGCAGAACGCCAGCATGGCCATCGGGATCGCGGCGCAGCACGCCGATCTTGCCCGACGCCGCCGCCGTCGTTTCCGAGGAGAGCGTGGCGCCGAGGAACACGCCATGCTGCCAGTTCTTGCGACTCGTACACGAGCGGCACGCGTTGCTGGCGCCGGGCGCCGAACATGATGGCGTCGAGCGGCACGCCGTCCGGGTTCTCGAACTCCGGCGAGAGCGAGGCGCAGTTGGTCGCCGGCGTCGTGAAGCGCGCGTTCGGATGCGTCGCCTTTTCGGTCGAGCCCGGCGTCCAGGGACGCCCCTGCCAGTCGAGCGCCTCCGCCGGCGGCGGATCGTCGTGTCCTTCCCACCACGGCGTGCCGTCTGGGCGCAGCGCCGCGTTGGTGTAGATCGTGTCGCGCTGGATCATGTCGAACGCCGTCGGGTTCGTGCTGCGGCTCGTGCCCGGCAGGACGCCGAAGAATCCCGCTTCAGGATTCACGGCCCACAGCCGGCCATCGGCTCCCGGCCGAATCCACGCGATGTCGTCGCCGACGGTCCACGTCTTCCATCCTGGCATCGACGCCGGCGGCACCAGCATCGCCATGTTGGTTTTGCCGCACGCCGACGGAAACGCGCCCGCCACGTAGCGCACGGGGCCGTCCTGGTATTTGCAGCCCGACGATCAGCATGTGCTCGGCGAGCCACCCTTCGTTGCGGGCCTGAAAGCTGGCGATGCGCAACGCGAGGCACTTCTTGCCCAGGAGCGCGTTGCCGCCGTAGCCCGATCCCACCGACCAGACCGACGTTGTCTTCCGGAAAGTGCACGATGAAGCGGCGGTCGGGGCTGAGGTCGCCGAGCGAATGCAGGCAGCGCGTGAAGTCGTCCGACTGTCCGAGCTGCTCGAAGCGCGACCTGTCCGATGCGCGTCATGATGCGCATGTTCAGCACGACGTACCGGCTGTCGGTGATCTCGACGCCGACTTTCGAATACGGCGATCCGGGAGGGCCCATCAGGAACGGCACCACGAACATGGTGCGGCCCTTCATCGACCCCTTGAAGAGCGGCGTCAGCCGGGCGCGCGCGTCTTCGGGCGACATCCAGTTGTTGGTGGGTCCCGCATCTTCCTTGTCCGACGTGCTGACGAAGGTGAGATGCTCGGTGCGCGCCACGTCGTGCGGGGCGCTTCGATGCAGGTAGCAGCCGGGGAGCTTCTGCTGGTTCAGCTCGATCAGCTCGCCCGACGCGAGGCACTCGGCAACAAGGCGATCCCGCTCGCCCGTCGAACCGTCGCAGAACACGACGGACGAGGGCGTGGTCAGGGATTCGATTTCGTTCACCCACGCTCGGACGGCCGGATTCATTGCCCCAATCCTACCGCAGAAGATTCTGGGTGGTGAAGTCGAGCATCGTCCGCTGCAGGTGCGGCGCCAGCTGCGGGTCGGTGATGCCGTGCGCCGATTTCGGGTAGGTCATCATCTGAAACGGCTTGCCCGCCCGCTGCAGCTCGTAGGCGAACTGCGTGGTGTTCTGCGGGTGGACGTTGTCGTCGAGGGCGGTGTGGACCAGCAGCAGCCTGCCCGCGAGGTCCGCCGCCTGGAAGCGGGGCGAGCTGGCCCGGTAGCCGTCGGGATTGTCGGCCGGCAGGCCGAGATATCGCTCGGTGTAAATGGTGTCGTAGCTCCGCCAGTCGGAGACGGCCGCCTCCGCGATGCCCATCGAGAAGCTGCGGCTGTGGGTCAGCGCGTAGAGCGTCAGGAACCCGCCGTAGCTGACCCCCGAAATGCCGATGCGCGTTCCGTCTACGTACGGCTGGCGCTTGAGCCAGGCCAGGCCATCTTCGATGTCCCGCAGCTCGATCTCGCCAAAGCGCTTGTAGAGCGGCCACGCCGACTGCGCTCCCTTGCCGCTCGCCGTGCGGTTGTCGCAGATCCAGACGATGATGCCACGCTGCGCCAGCAGCTGGTGGTACATGAAGAGAATGCCGCCCCAGGCGTTCGACACCTGCGGCGAATGTGGTCCGCCGTAGGTGAATTGATAGACCGGGTACCGCCTGGACGGGTCGAAGTCGGGCGGCTTGATCATCAGGGCTTCCATGACGAAGCCGTCGCGCGTCTTCACCTGCAGCAGTTCCGGGACGGACAAGCCGGAATCCTTCAGGGCGCGAACGGGATTGGCATCGACCACGCGCACCGCTTCGCGGGTGCCGATGCGATGCAGGCGCACCTGTGGCGGCGTGCTGATATCGCTGCGCGAGTCCAGAAAGAGCGTGCGCGAGGGATCCAGAAACGACTCGTGTTTGCCGTCGATGGCCGACAGGCGCTCCAGCCCTGTTCCATCGAGTCGCACGCGATGCAAATCAAGACCGATCGGACTCGCGGTGGTCGAGGTGAAATAGAGCCAGGTCTCGGCGCGATCCAACCCATGGTGCGCGCGAACTTCCCACTCGCCGCGCGTCACCTGTCTGATGAGGCGGCCGTCCGCCGCGTAGTGATAGAAGTGGCGCCAGCCGCTGCGCTCGCTGAGCCACAGAAACGATCCGTCGTTCAACCACAGCGGGTCGGCGCTCGAGTCCGTCCACCGCTCGACCCATGCCCCGGTCGTCTCCCTGAAAAGCGTGCGCGAGGCACCTGTCGAGGCGTCGGCGAGGTTGAAGTCGAGCCACGTCTGTTGCCGATCCTGCACGTGAAAGACAACAGCGCCCTCGCGCGACCAGCCCACGTTGACGATGAGGAAGTCGGCGTACTTCGTCGTGTCAACGCGCTGCAGTGCGCTGCCGGAGGTGGAAGCGACCACGAGCGTGACGTTCGGGTTCGGATCGCCGGCTTTGGGATACGGCCACCGCTTCACCGATGGGCGATACGGGATGTCGTCGATGAGCGTGTACAGCGGGACATTTGTCTCGTCGAATTGAAGAAAGGTGATTCGTGAGGAGTCCGGACTCCACCAGAACGCGCGATGGTTTCCGCGCCCGTAGAGCTCCTCGGAATACACCCAATCGAGGAGGCCGTTAACGAGCGTGTCGGTCCCATCCGACGTCAGCGCCTTTTCTTCAGGCGCATCGATTCTGGTAACGAAGAGATCGTTGTGCTTGACGAACGCCACCTGGCGTCCGTCGGGGCTGAACGTGGCTTCGGCCTTCACGCCTGAAGAGCGAGTCAGACGCGTCGCCCGCTCCGCGGCAATCTCGTACACGTACAGGTCGTCGGCGATTGTCAGCAGGAAGGCATCGTGCCTGGTGTTGAAATTCGAGGGACGCCGTCGTGCCACCGTGCGCGCTTCGGCCGGCGGCGCGCCTGCTCTGGTGAGTGCCGACTCGACCTGCGCGTGGGTGAACCAGGGTTGGCTGTTGCCGGTCGCCGCGTCGACGCGCAACCACGATGCCCCGGATGATTCAGCGGCCGGCCACAGATGATGCGCCGCGTCCAGCCATGGGCCGTCATCCGGCACCCAGTTCAGCGTCGCCCATTGACTGCCGTTGAAGCGCGTCCAGCCTTCATAGCTGTACAGCTCTTCGACGGTGAGTTGCCGGCCCTGCCCGCCGATGACGGCAACGAGCAGGCCGACGAGCGCCGCCACGAGCCCGCGCGGGCGCGCGGAACGCAGTACCATACCCGCTCAGATTATGACAAAGCTGACGTTTCTGGGCGCCGCGCGTACGGTGACCGGGTCAAAGTACCTGCTCGACGTGCACGGCCGCCGGATTCTGATCGATTGCGGGCTGTTTCAGGGACTGAAAGAGCTTCGCCTGCGCAACTGGCAGCCGCTGCCGCTCGATCCGGCCGAGCTGTCCGCGGTGGTGCTGACGCACGCCCATCTCGACCACACGGGATATCTGCCCAGGCTGGTCGCCGAGGGCTACCACGGCCGGGTGATCTGTACGCCAGGCACGTCCGACCTCTGCAGGCTGGTGCTCCCCGACTCGGCGCGGCTGCAGGAAGAGGATGCGCGCGAAGCCAACCGGCTGATGTATTCGAAGCACAGTCCGGCACTGCCGCTGTATCGCGAGTCCGACGCGTTCCGCGCCCTCTCGCAACTGCAGCAGGTCGGCTTCAACAAACCGTTTCAGCTCGTGGAGGGCGTGGACATCGAGTTCATCAACGCCGGTCACCTGCTCGGATCGGCGTACATCAGGATGACGATCAAAGACGGACCGACCATCCTCTTCGGTGGAGATCTCGGGCGCTACGGGCGGCCCGTGCTGCCCGATCCATCGCCGCCACAACCTGCCCAGGTGCTGTTGCTCGAGTCGACCTACGGCGATCGTCTTCACGAGCCGGAGGATGACGGCGAGCGTCTCGCGGCGATCATCAAAGACACGGTGGCGCGCGGCGGCAAGCTCATCATTCCCGCATTTGCCATCGGCCGCGTGGAGGAAGTGCTGTACTGGATCAAGAAGCTCGAGGACGACGGCAGGATCCCGAAGCTGCCGGTGTTTCTCGACAGCCCGATGGCGCTCGACGCGCTGCGCTACTACGCGGGTCGCGCGAGCGAGCTCGACCCCGGCATCGCGGCCGCGGTCGAAATTCGCCGCTTCTTCACCGCGCGCTTCCAGCCGGTGGCGTCGGCGCAACAGTCGTCGGAGCTCGTTCGATCGAAGATTCCATCGATCGTGGTGTCGTCGAGCGGCATGGCGACCGGCGGCCGTGTGCTGTACCACCTGCAGGCCGCCTTGCCCGACAGGCGCAGCACGGTGCTGTTTGTCGGCTATCAGGCCGCGGGCACACGGGGCCGGTCGTTGATCGACGGGGCCCGGGACGTGAAGATTCGCGGGCAGCTCGTGGCGGTCAACGCGCGGATCGAGCGCCTCGACTCGATGTCGGCGCATGCCGACCGGGAGGAAACGATGCGGTGGCTGGGCGGATTCAAGACGCCGCCGTCGATCACCTACCTGGTGCATGGCGAGCCCGGACCGATGGATGCGCTGAAATCGACAATTGAGTCGCGCCTGCATTGGAAAGTGCACGCCCCGGCCCACCTCGAGCAAGTGGAGTTAAGCTGAACAGGTTGATGCGCAGAGGGTTGTTGGCCATGACGGTTGCAGCCATGTCGATCGCGTGCTCGGGCCCTGCGCCGGCACCGGATACCGAGCCGTCGCCGGCAAGCTCGTCGGACGGTGCGTTCGGTCCCGCGGCGTCGGGGCGGAAGTATCTGGTGGAGCGGGTCGACGAGGCCGCCTTCGTGCAGTTGTACGCGGACGGATTCGCGGCACTGCCGGTCAAGGAACGCATCCTGACGTGGCACCTCTATCAGGCGGCGATTGCGGGCCGCGACATCTTCTACGACCAGCGGTACGCCCACAACCTCGACATGCGCGACGTCGTGGAGGCCCTGATCAGCCATCCCGCGGACGAGGCGCCGGTGCGCGCCGAAATCGAACGCTACACGAAGCTGTTCTGGGCCAACAGCGGCCCCTATAACAATCTCACCGCGAGAAAGTTCGTCCTGAAGTGCACGCCCGAACAGTTTGCGTCGGCCGTACACGCCGCAGCCGGAAAGGGCGCGGCGTTCCCGCTCGGTCCGGGCGAAACGATCGATCAGATGCTGGCGCGGCTGAAGCCGATGTTCTTCGATGTGTCCTTCGATCCGTCGGTCACGACCAAGACGCCCACGGGCGGCGGCGATATTCTCGCGTCGAGCGCCAACAACCTGTACTCGGGTGTGACGGCAAAAGAGCTCGAGGGGTTCGATGAGAAGTATCCGTTGAACTCCCGGGTCGTGAAGGCCGGCGGCCGCATTGTCGAGGAGGTCTATCGCGTCGGCGGCCGCTACGATCCGCAGATCCGCGACATCATCACCCATCTGGAGGCGGCGATTCCCTACGCGCCCGATCCAACGGCGCGGGCGTTGCGCGCGCTCATTCAGTGGTACCGCACGGGCGAGGAGCGCGACCGCCGGGCGTACGACATTGCCTGGGTCGCCGACACGTCGTCTTCGATCGATACGATCAACGGCTTCACCGAGGTGTACCTCGACGCGCGCGGCATGAAGGGCGCCTGGGAAGCCCTCGTGTACTACGTGAACCGGACGAAAACGGCCGCCATCCAGAAGCTGGCGGCCGAAGCGCAGTGGTTCGAGGACCACATGCCCTGGGATCGGCAGTACTGCAAGGAAAACGTCCAGGGCGTCACGGCGAACATCATCGACGTCGTCATCGAAACCGGCGACGCCGGACCGATTACACCCATCGGCATCAATCTGCCGAACGAACAGGAAGTGCGCGAGAAGTACGGCAGCAAGTCCGTGTCGATTGCGAACGTGAACGAGGCGTACGACCGGTCGATGGACGCAGGATACCGGAGCGAGTTTTCGTGGTCGCCCGAAGAGACCGCACGCGCGAAACAGTGGCAGGGGGCTGCGCACGAGCTGGCGACCGATCTGCACGAGGTCATCGGGCACGCGTCCGGCCGGCTCAACCACAACCTGGGGTGCACGCCGCAGACCCATTTGAAAGAGCAGTACTCGGCGCTCGAAGAGGCGCGGGCCGATCTGGTGGCGTTGTACTTTCTGCCCGATCCAAAGATTGTCGAGATGGGCCTGATTCGTCCCGAAGACCATCGCGACGTCGCGCTCGCCGAGTACGAGAACTACGCGCGCAGCGCGCTCGTGCAGTTGCGCCGCATGCGCGAGGGCACGACCATCGAAGAAGATCACATGCGCAACCGCCAGATGATCGTCAACTGGCTGATCGCCAACACCAAAGCGATCGAGCGGCGTGTGCGCGACGGCAAGTCGTTCAACGTCGTCGTCGATGCCGGGGCATTCCGCGAAGGGGCGGGCCGCCTGCTCGCCGAGGTGCAGCGAATCAAGTCCAACGGCGACTACGCGGCGGCGAAGGCGCTCTTCGAGCGCCACGGCATCCATTTCGATCCGAAACTGCGCGACGAGATCGTCGCGCGAGTGGAGAAGCTCAACCTGCCGTCGTATACGGCGTTCATCCAGCCCAGACTCGAACCGGTGCGAGCCGCTGACGGCGCGGTCCGCGATGTGACGATCGGCTACCCGAAGGATCTGACCGCGCAGATGCTCGAATACTCGAAGGCCACCCGCGCCACCCGCGAGGAATTTCGCCGGTCGGCGGCCGGGCCGGCTCAGGGCCGCTGATGTTTTCCTCGCGTCTGCGGCAGACAGCCGGCCGCAATCGGCTGGCGGTGGCCCTCGATCGGCGCCGGTCGGCTGGACTGCCGATCGTCGACCTCACGCTCTCCAATCCCACGCGTGCGGGCTTCGCGTACCCGCCCGGCATGCTCGAACCGATGAGTCAGCCGCGGGCGTTGTGCTATCAACCCGAGCCGTTCGGCCTGTTGTCGGCACGGCAGGCGGTTGCGGATGATTTCGCCAGGCGTGGTATCACGGTGCCACCGGATCGCCTGGTGCTCAGCGCCAGTACCAGCGACGCGTACTCGCTGCTGTTCAAGCTGCTCTGCGATCCCGGAGACGTGGTCCTTGCGCCAAGACCGAGCTATCCGCTCATCGAGCACCTGACGGAGCTCGACGGGGTTTCGCTGGACCACTACGGCCTCGAGTTTCATGGCCGCTGGACGATCGACATTCATGCGCTGCGCGTGAAGCTGTCGTCGCCCGCGAACGGACGAGTACGTGCCATCGTGGTTGTCAGCCCCAACAATCCGACCGGGTCGATCGTGACGGATGCCGAGCTCGAGGTGCTTGCGTCGCTTGCCCACGAGCATCAGGTGGCGCTCGTCGCCGACGAAGTGTTTGCCGACTATCCGCTCTCGGCGCCATCGTGCACGAGCGTGCTTCGCCAGCAAGCGGCGCTGACCTTTGCGCTCGGCGGCCTGTCCAAGTCTGTCGGCCTGCCGCAGGTGAAGCTTGGCTGGATTGGTGTCGGTGGTCCGTCCGATCTCGTGGACACGGCGATGGAGCGCCTGGAAACGATCTGCGATGCGTACCTGTCGGTCTCGACGCCGGTGCAGGTGGCCGCGCCCGATCTGCTGCGATCGGGATCCGTCGTTCGAGGACAGATTCACCGGCGCGTGCGCGAGAACGTCGAATCGCTGCGAGCCCTGGCGGCGGCGAATCCGGCCTGCTCGGTGCTGCCGGCCGAAGCGGGGTGGTACGCGATCGTGCAGGTCCCGGCGACAAAGCCCGAAGAGATGATCGTGCTCGACCTCCTCGACCGCACGGGCATCCTGGTGCATCCCGGCTATTTCTTCGATTTCGAACGCGAGGCGTTCCTCGTCCTGAGTCTCCTTCCAGAGCCTGGTGTGTTTGAACCGGCCGCGCGGACGCTCTTCGCCGGGATGGGCGGCTTTCGATGAGCCAGCGGAAAGCCGGTGTCAGCGTGCCCCTGTTCTCGCTCCGTTCCACTCGCGGATGGGGCATCGGCGAGATGGGCGACATCCCGTTCATGGCCGGCTGGCTGCGCACCGCCTGTCAGTCGGTCCTCCAGATTCTTCCGCTCAACGAGCTGGCCCCGTCCGAGTCCTCTCCCTATTCGGCGCTGAGCGCGATGGCGATCGATCCCCAGTTCATCAGCATCTGGATGATGGACGAGGGTCAGGTGTTCGAGGACGCGTGGAAGGATGAGATCGAAGAAGTGCGGCGTGGGCCGAGAGTGGACTACAAAGCGGTGCGCCACTTGAAGGACCGGGCGCTGCGGGCGTTGTTCGACCGCTTTTTCGACACCGAGTGGCGGCCGGATACCCATCAGGCCGCGGCCCTTCGCTCGTACGTCGCGGCCGAGTCGTGGTGGCTCGATGAATACAGCCTGTATCGCGCGCTGCGCGCGAAGGCGGGCGAGCGGTCGTGGCCCGATTGGCCCGCCGATCTCCGCGATCGCAACCCCGCCGCGTTGGTGCGAGCGCGTACCCAGCTATCTCGCGAGATCCTTTTCTATCAGTACGTCCAGTGGATCGCGGCCGGGCAGTGGCAGACCGTACGCGCGGGAACGCCGGGCATCGACATTCTCGGGGACTTTCCGTTCATGGTGACCCTCGACAGTGCCGATGTCTGGAGCCGCCGCGAAGAGTTCATGCTCGATGCCTCTGTGGGTACGCCGCCGGATGCGTTCAGCAAAACCGGTCAGGAGTGGGGGCTTCCTCCCTACAACTGGGACAAGGCGCGCGAGAACGATTTCGCGTGGCTCCGGATGCGCGTACGGCGGCAGGCCGCTTTGTACGACGGGTTTCGCGTCGATCACCTCGTGGGCTTCTACCGCACGTACGTGCGGCCGCTCGACAAACAGCCCGCGTACTTCATGCCGGCTGATGAGGCCGGGCAGACCGCGCTCGGCGAGGCGATGATGCGGATCATGATCGATACCGAGGCCGACGTGAGCGTCGAGGATCTCGGCACCGTTCCGGATTTCGTCCGTGAGTCCATCGCGCGGCTCGGCCTGCCGGGCTACAAGGTGTTGCGCTGGGAACCGTCCGATCCCAGCTTGTATCCCGCCGCATCGATCGCCATGACGGGTACGCACGACACCGAAACGCTGGCCGTCTGGTGGGAGTCGATGACACCGGAAGAACGGGAACGCTTTGGCGAGTACCCGGCCCAGTTCGATACGCATGTCCGCGACAGCCTGCTCGATCGCATCTACAACGCGGGATCGGATCTCGTTCTGCTGCCGATCCAGGACGTTTTCGGGTGGGCGGATCGCATTAATCATCCGGCGACCATCAGCGACGAGAACTGGACCTGGGTCCTCCCCTGGCCGGTCGATGCCCTTACCAGCGAACCCGAGGCCCTGGAGTGCGCCCGGCGGCTGAGCGCCCTGAGCCATCGTGCACGCCGCTGCGTTACAAAAGCGTGATTTGCGTGCCGGGCTTGTAAGTCTCCTGCTGGCAGAATCGCCGTTTCTGGCCGGAAAAGCCCCAGCGGCGCCGGGCACGAATCCCGCTGTACCGGCCCTGTGGACGTGTCTGCCGCCAAGTCGATGCCTGCCCCGGAAGAGGTCCTTTTCAGAGATGGTCTTGGCGACCGGCTCCTGATTCGAGATACCCAGGGTCGTCCCACCCACGAGTCGCTGCTGATTCGGCCCGAGCTGACCTCTGTCCCGTCGTTCGAGTTCGCGCTGAACGAGCGCATCTGGCTGGTGGAGAAATTCGATCACCCGGCATTCCTCACCATTCGCAACATCGTGCGGGTACCCGGCAAGTTGACCACCATCAGCCTGGTCCACGATCTGACGGGAGGCACGCGACTCTCCGAGGTGCTGGCGCGCGCCGGATCGGGCGGACTCTCGATCTCAATCGAAGCCGCGGTGTTCGTGCTGAAGGAAGTGCTCGACGGGATGGCCGAGTTGCACCGCCAGAGCGGCGAGCTGGCGCACGGCGCGCTCGGGCCCGAGCGTATCGTGATCGCCGATCGCCATGTGCGGATCGCGGACTACGTGCTCGGCTCCGCCATCGAGCAGCTGCGCTTCACGCCCGAGCGGTACTGGAAAGAGATGCGGGTGGCCGCGAGCTCGTCGGCGGGCGGCGTGCGCCTCGATCGCCCGATCGACGTCGCGCAGATCGCCATGATGGGCGTTGCGATGTTTGCCGGCCGTCCGCTGCGCGACGACGAGCACCTTGGCGGTCTCGGCGACGTGATGGTGGGTATTTCGGTCCCTCAGCCGATACGCTCCTGGCTGCTGAAGGCGCTGCATATGGACCCGCGCCGTGTGTTCGTCCATGCCGGTGAAGCCTCGAAGGCTCTGAACGAGGCGATCGCCGAGACGGGCATCCGGCCGGCACGGCGAGATCTCGACGCGCTCGCGGGAGGCCGATCTGTGGTGACCAAATTCAAACCAGCCGGCAGCGTCAGGCCGGTGGCTCCATCGCCGCCGCCCGCGGCCTCGACGTTGCCGAAACTGCTGCCGTCCACGGCCAAGGCGCCGGCGCCCGTGGCGAAACCCAAACGCGACGCGTGGCAGGCGCACGACGTCGATCCGCGCCAGCTGGACTGGCAGGCAGCCGCTCCCTCGACACCGCGCGGACCGGTCAGCGGCGGGTTCAGGAAATTCCTGTGGATGGCGGCGCTGATCTTGACCATGACGTGCGCCTTCACGGCTGCGCAGTACGTTCCACCGCCCGATTGGCTGTTTTCCACAACCGGCACGCTCGTCATCGAATCGAACCCGCAGGGGGTTGCCGTGCTCGTCAACGGCCAGCCCCACGGCGTCACGCCCCTGACGCTGAAGGTCGAGGCCGGCATTCACGAAGTCGAGCTGCGCGGACCTGGCAAGCCCAAGATGTTCAAGGTCCACGTGACGCGTGGCGATCGCGTCGCCCAGTACATCGAATTCTTCCGAAGGTAGATCAGAAATTTTCCGTGTTCGATCTCTTCTCATATAATTGAAGGTTCGCGATGGCTGTCATCCGACCCTTCCGTGCGGTACGTCCTGTTCCTGACGCAGCATCCCGCGTCGCCGCCGTGCCCTACGACGTCGTCGACACCGAGGAGGCGCGCGCGCTGGCGGCGGGTAACGCGTTGAGCTTCCTGCACGTGTCGCGCGCTGAGATCGACCTGCCCGCCGGAACCGATCCCCACGACGACCAGGTGTATCGAATGGCGGCAGAACGGTATCGCGCGCTCAAGCGGGACGCGCCGCTCGTGCGGGAGACGGAACCGGCGGTCTATCTCTATCACCTCGACTACGAGGGCCACGGCCAGACGGGCCTGGCCGCCTGCTATTCGCTCGCCGAGTACGACGCCAGCGGCATCAAGAAGCACGAGCACACGCGGCGGGACAAGGAAGACGATCGCACGCGCCACATGCTGGAGCTTCGTGCCCAGACAGGACCGGTCTTTCTGGCGCACCGCCCGAATCCCAGGATTGACGAGCTGGCTCGACGGATCCGCGCGGCCGAGGAGCCGCTCATCGACTTCACGGCCCTCGATGGCGTGCGGCACGCCATCTGGCACGTGAAGCCGGATGATGGGCGCGCCTTCGTCCAGGCATTCGAAACCGTCGAGGCACTCTATATCGCCGATGGCCACCATCGGGCGGCGAGCGCCGCCCGCGCGCGCGATGCCGTGCGCGAGTCCGAGGAGGCCGGATTTTTCCTGGCCGTCGCGTTTCCGTCCGATCAATTGCGGATTCTTCCGTACAACAGGGTCGTGCGCGATCTGAACGGCATGACGCCCGAGCATTTCCTGGGTGAGGTCGCGAGGCATTTTGCGATGACGCCTGGATCCGCGGAGCCTTCGCGGAAGGGTGAGGTCTCGATGTATCTCGCAAGACGCTGGTATTCAATCGATCTGGAGAGCGGCGGCACCACCGGCACGAGCGTCATCGACAGGCTCGACGGCAACGTTCTTCAGCAGCGGCTGCTGGCGCCCGTCCTCGGCATCAAGGACGTGCGTGTCGACACGCGCATCGATTTTGTTGGCGGTGCAAAGGGCACGAAGACGCTCGAGCAACTGGTGGACAGCGGCAGAATGGCGGCGGCGTTCTCGATGTACCCCGTCAGCATCGTCGAGCTGATGGAGGTCTCGGATGGCGGACACGTCATGCCGCCCAAATCGACGTGGTTCGAACCCAAGCTTCGGGATGGATTGCTGATTCATGAAATCTGAGCGTGTCTTCAATTTTTCGGCAGGACCGGCGGTGCTGCCGGTCGCGGTTCTCGAACAGGCGCAACAGGAGCTGGTGTCGCTGCCCGGCGTCGGCATGTCGATCCTCGAGGTGAGCCACCGTTCCAAGGTGTTCGAGGACGTCCTGTTTCGCGCTGAAGCCGACATCAGGCAGCTCGCAAAGGTGCCGGAGCACTACAAGGTGCTGTTCCTGCAGGGCGGCGCCAGCCTGCAATTCGCGATGGTGCCGATGAACCTCCTGACCCACGACAACACCGCCGACTATGTGGTCACCGGTGTGTGGGCGTCGAAGGCCGCCGAGGAGGCAAAGAAGATCGGCAAGGTGCACATCGCGGCGACGACCAAAGCGGAGCAGTTTACGCGGGTCCCGCGCGCCGAAGAGATCGTGCTGACGCCGGGCGCCGCGTACGTTCACATGACGTCGAACAACACGATCTACGGAACCGAATGGAAGTGCCTGCCCGACGTGGGCGACGTGCCGCTCGTCAGCGATACCTCGTCGGACATGTTCAGCCGCCCGATCGATGTCGCCAGACATGCGCTCATCTACGCCGGTGCGCAAAAGAACATGGGCCCCGCGGGGGTCACCGTCGTGCTGATTCGCGAAGACCTGCTGGCGCGCTCGCCCGCCTCGCTGCCGGTCATGCTGAGCTACGCGGTCCACGCCCAGAACGGCTCGCTCTACAACACGCCGCCGGTGTTTGCCATCTATATGCTCGGCCTGGTCATGCGCTGGCTCGTCGAGCAGGGCGGGCTCGAGGCGATGGCTGCTCAGAACGAACGCAAGGCCGCCAGGCTGTACGCCGAGATCGATCGCACGGGTTTCTATCGTGGTACCGCTCAGAAGGACAGCCGGTCGCTGATGAACGTGACGTTCCGCATGTCGAGTGAGGAGCTCGAGAAACAGTTCGTCAAGGAAGCGGAGGGCGCCGGCCTCGACGGCCTGAAAGGCCACCGGTCGGTGGGGGGCATCCGCGCGTCGATCTACAACGCCTTTCCCGAAGCGGGCGTCGACGCGCTGGCGGATTTCATGAAGGAGTTCGAACGGCGCAACGGCTGACATGTGGTAGGCTGTCGCGACGTGCTACGGCAGCTGTTCTGGTGCCTGTTCACATCGACCATCGTCACGCAGGTCGCGGTCTTCAGCACGACCATCTTTCTCCATCGCACCGCCACTCATAAGGCTCTCGAGCTGCATCCCGCCGTCGCCTTCATCTTCAGGTTGTGCCTGTGGATTACGACCGGCCTGTGCACGCGAGAGTGGGTCGCCGTGCACCGCAAGCACCACGCCTTCACCGAGGTCGAAGGCGATCCCCACAGTCCCCACCTTCACGGGTTCTGGTCGGTACAACTCGGCAACGTCTTTCACTACCTGAAGGAAGCGAAAAACCCGGAAACGCTGGAGCGCTACGCCCGAGACATCCAGGATGACGTGTTCGATCGGGTGGTGTTTCGCTTCGGGTTCGCCGGCCCGTTGCTGGGTATCGTCGGGCTCTGCTATGTGCTGGGCCTCTGGTGGGGCTTGCTCGCGGCGGTCCTTCACCTGGTCATGTACGTGTTCGTGCTGTCCTCGTCGATCAACGGGCTGTGCCACTACATCGGCTACAGGAATTTCGACAACACGGCAACCAACATCAGATGGGTGGCCGTGCTGACCGGCGGCGAAGGGCTGCACAACAATCACCACGGGCACCCGCGCAGCCCCAAGTTCAGCACGCGACCCAGCGAGATCGATCCCGCCTGGCCGGTCATCAAGCTCCTGATCGTGCTGAAGCTGGCCTCTCCCTACAAGACCATCGAAGAAATTTACGAGTGAGTCGTACCGCCGCCGAATGGACGCCGGCGCCTTCGACGCCTGCGTCTCCGGCGCGGCGCGTCGCCTGACGGCTGTTCCCCCTCTGGCATCTGCGAGGCGAACTCGGTCTGCAACGTCCGCCAGGACTCGACCAGCTCGGGCGCGCCGCCGTGGAGCTCGAGCCACATCAATGCCGCCGGGAACGCCGTGCGGTGCATGGTGGCGCGCTTGTGGCGCGGCGATGCGTGCGTGTCGCGGAGATGCCGCTGCAGCATCAGGATCTGGCGAAGAAACTCGACGTCTCTGCGTGCAAGGGGAAGGATGCCGAAGCGTGCACCCAGCTCTTTCGAGCGGCCATGATGCTGCTCGAGCAGTCCCAGCGGAATGAGCAGCGAGCCGAGCAGGATGGCATTGCTGAGCGTTTCGGGATTCCGTTTGAACGATCGCCGGTAGTTGTCGATCGCCGCCAGGGACTGCCAGAAGGCGGCGTTGATCCGCCCGGGCACTTCCGGCGCGATGGCGGCGAGCAGCCCCGTATCCACGAGCATCCGGAACGCGTTTTCGGCGGAACCCGCGCGCAGGACCTTGTAGATCTCCTCCATGAGGCGCGCCGGCGCGCTGCGCGCCAGCTCGCCGTGATACTTCTCGATTGCGCGAAGAATCGGCTCGTCGATACTGAAATCGAGCCGGGCAGCCAGGGCAACGGCCCGCAGCATGCGGACGGGGTCTTCCTGAAAGCGTTCTTCCGGAACGCCGATGCATCGGATGATGCCGGCGCGGATGTCGTCGAGGCCGCCGACGTAGTCGATGATCGCGTGCGTTTCGATATCGTAAAACAACGCGTTGAGCGTGAAATCGCGACGGAACGCGTCCTCCTCGGGCGTGCCAAACGTGTTGTCGTGGTGGATGAGGAGGTCCGGATCGTCCACCGCGGTGGCCACGGGAACCGGCACCGGAGGGACCGCCACGGGCTCTTCCTCGGTGCCGGCGGGGATCTGGCGGCGGAACGTCGCGACCTCGATGACTTTCGGGCCGAACTTGACGTGCGCCAGCCGGAAGCGGCGGCCGATGATCCAGCAGTTCCTGAACAACCGCTTGACCTGATAGGGGTGCGCCGATGTGCCGATGTCGAAGTCCTTCGGCGTGCGGCCCAGCAGCAGATCGCGCACGCTGCCTCCGACCAGATACGCGATGTAGTTGAACTGACGCAGGCGATAGAGGACTTTGAGCGCGTCGGGATCGATGTTCTGGCGCGAGATCGGATGGTCGCTGCGCGGGATGATGACGGGCTCGGACATCGGTGTTATGACTTCGCCTCGCGCCAGTTCGGGCCGGCGCCCACGTCGACGGTCAGCGGGACGGCCAGTTCCGCGGCGCCCTGCATGGCTTCGCGCACGCGCTCGCCCACGTCTGTCGCGGTTTCCTCGGGGCTCTCGATGAGCAGCTCGTCGTGGACCGTCAGGATCATCCGCGCCTTGTTTCCCCGGAGCGCCTCGTGCACCCGAAGCATTGCGCGCTTCAGAATGTCTGCCGCCGTGCCCTGAATCGGGAAGTTCACCGCCATGCGCTCGGCGCCCTGCCGGATCGTGCCGTTGCGGCTGTTCAGCTCGGGCATCCTGCGCCGCCGTCCGAACATCGTCTCGACGTATTCATTCTTCCGGGCATCCTCGAGCGTCTTGTCAATGAAGGTCTGGACGCGAGGATACCCCCCGAAGTACGCGTCGATGAACTCCTGTGCCTTGGCCGGCGTCACGCCGATGTCTTTCGCAAGGGTAAAGGCCGTCTTTCCGTACAGAAGCGCGTAGTTGATGATCTTCGACCGGCGCCGCAATTCGTGCTTGTCGAGGCCGCTCGCGGGCCCGAATACCTTCAGCGCCGTGCGATCGTGAATGTCCTCACCCCGCTGGAACGCCTCGATCAGTGCTTCATCCTGCGCGAGATGGGCGAGCACCCGCAACTCAATCTGCGAATAGTCGGCCGAGATCAATACGTGCCCGGGGTCTGCGATGAACGCCCGCCGGATCTCGCGGCCGAGATCGGTCCGGATGGGGATGTTCTGAAGATTGGGATCGCTGCTGCTGAGCCGTCCGGTTGCCGCGACCGCCTGATTGAAGGAGGTATGGACGCGGGCCGTGCGTGCGTGGACGAGCTGCGGCAGGGCGTCGATGTAGGTGCCCTTCAACTTCATCAACGCCCGCCACTCCAGGATCAGCTTTGGGAGCTCATTCGTGAGCGCCAGCTCTTCGAGCACGTCAACGGCGGTCGACGCAACCCGCGTCTTGCCGGTCCGCTTCGCGGTCGGGAGCTCCAGCTTCTCGAAGAGAATGGCCGACAGCTGCTTGGGAGAGTTGATGTTGAATTCTTCGCCGGCGAGCTCGAAGATTTTCTTGCTCCGGGAGGCCAGGTCGGCGTCAATGCGTCGCGACTGCGCCGCGAGCGCGGGCAGGTCGATCCGTACGCCGTGACGCTCGATGTCGGCCAGGACCGGCACGAGCGGAAGCTCCAGGTCGCGGAAGAGCCGTTCCAGACGATCCTCGCGGAGCCTCGGCTCCAGCGCCTCGTGGAGTTGCCACGCAAGGTCCGAGCGCTCGCCGGCGAAGCTCAGAAGCGCCGCCGCCGGCAGATGCGGCAGGGCCAGGGCTTTCTGGCCCGTCCCGCAGATATCTTCCTGCGTCAGTGCCTTGTACCCCAGATACTCGAGCGAGATTTCCTCGATGGCATGGCTCGATCGGTTGGCGTCGAGCACGTAGCTGGCCAGCATCGTGTCGAACTCGAGCCCCTTCAGCTCGATGCCTTCGTGCTGCAGCATCATGAGATCGAATTTGAGATCGTGCCCAATCTTTGCGATCGAAGGGTCTTCGAAGATGGGCTTCAGAACCCCGAGGGCCGCGCGTCCGTTGAGTGCCGAAGGCTCGTCGAGTGCGGTGTGCCCGATCGGCAGGTACCTGGCGCGCCGCGCCGCCGTCGAAAAGGCCATGCCCACCAGAGAGGCATGCATGCCTCCCGGGCAATCGCCGATGACGCTCATCGCGACGCGTCCCACGCGCCGAATCTCGGCCGCGAGCGAGGCCAAACCCTCGTCGGTCGTGATGACGCTGTAATCGGCGTCGACCGTGTCCGCGGTTGGCGCGAACTCCGTGACCAGCGACCGGAAGCCGAGCGACGAAAACAGCTCGTAGCACTTCTGACGATTCGCGCCGCGATAGGTGAAGCACGACATGTCGACGTCGGGCAGCGGCACGTCCGTGCGAATGCGAAGCAGCGTCCGGCTTTCCCGGGCCGAGTCCGCATAGGTGGTCAGAAGCTCGCGCTTCTTCCCGGTGAGCGCCGGCGCGTGTTCGAGCAGCGCGTCGAGCGAGCCGTGAGTCGTAATCAGCTCCCGGGCGCCTTTCTCGCCGATGCCGGGCACGCCCTTGATGTTGTCGATGGAGTCTCCCATCAGCGCGAGCACGTCGACGACCTGTCCGGGCGTGACACCAAACTTCGCCTTGACGCCTTCGGCGTCGTACCACGCCCCCTCATCGCGAGGGTTGAACACGCGGACGCTCTTTTCGTCGTCCACGAGCTGAAAGAAGTCCTTGTCGCCGGTGACGATGACGGCGGGACGTCCGTCGGCGACCGCTCGCATCGCGAGCGTGCCAATGACGTCATCGGCTTCGAACCCCGCGTAAGTGAGCACCCGCACGCCCAGCGCCTCGCAGGCCTCGTGTACGAAGGGAATCTGCTCGGCGAGGTCAGATGGCATCGGCGCGCGATTGGCTTTGTAGTCGTCGCGCAGCTCCGATCGAAACGTCGGGCCGCGAAGGTCGAACGCGGCCGCGAGACATTCCGGGTTGTGATCGGCGATCAATTTCCGGAGCATGGTCACGAAGCCGTAGATGGCGTTGGTAGACCGCCCGTCCGGACCCGTAAGACCGCGTATCGCGTGGTAAGCGCGGTACATCTGGTTGCTGCCGTCGATGAGATACAGGGTGGGTTTCGCCAAGCGGTCCGGAAGCTATCTAAGTCAGTATATCATTGGGAGTTATGGCTTTCGGGCGGCTTCTCGGGGTAGTCCTGCTCGTGGTGGGGTCGGCGGCCTGCCAGAAGCTGGGCCTCGTCAAGCAGTACGAATACGACGAGCGCGTCGACCTTTCACTCGACGGTTCGGCCATCGTCGATATCAACGCATCGATTCCCGCGCTGGTGGCCCTCCGCGGTGCGACACTGAGCGTCGATCCGGAGGCACGTTTCGATCGTCAGGCCTTCCGCCGTCTGTACGAAGGGCCGGGCGTCCGCGTGCGCGACGTGAATGCCTTCAGGCGCCACGGACGACGATTCGTCCACGTACGCCTGGAGGTGAGTGATATCGCGCAGCTGCCCCGCCTGGTGCCATTGTCGTGGTCGCGGTACAGGCTCGATCGGCTGGAACAGGAGTTCCGTTTCGTGCAGGAAGTCGGCCCGGCGGCGCAACTGGAGGTCCGCGATGTCGGTTGGACCGGCGACGAACTGGTCGCGTTTCGCGTGCACTTGCCGAGCCGGATCAATTTCAACAACTCGCCGCTGCGGGTCGAACGCGGCAACAGCGTCGTGTGGGAACAGACGCTTCGCGATCGGCTCGCCGGCACGCCGCTGCGCATGGAAGCGCGGATGGAAACGCAGTCGATCCTCTATCGTACGCTCTGGCTGTTTGGCGGCACGTTCACGGCAGCGATGGCCGTGCTGGGTCTCGTTATCTGGTGGGTAAGCCGAAAGGGAAGGAGCGAAGTACCCGCATGAGCGCTTTTTCACCGGAAGCGAAGCCCGCAGTGCTCCGTTGCAGCCGCTGCGGCACGTTCGTCGATTGGGCCGATGCGCGCGCGCAGGTCGTGTGCGAGTGCAAGCCGCGCCTCGAGCTGCCGCCGGTGCTCGTGCGGGAGGCCGCCGACGCCGAGCGTCCCGATGCCCTCGAGCTGTTCCGGCGCGATTTTGGCCGCAGCGGGATCGTGGCCTTCGGCCAGTTGATGGACCTCGACGCGTCGCCGGCGCTCGTCGCCGAGATGAACGGCGAAATCGCCGGCGCGCTCGCGTACCGCCTGGTCGAGACCGGTCTGCACGTGGTGGCGCTGGCGACCGATCCGATGTGGCAGCGTTCGGGCGTCGGCGGCCATCTCGTCGCGGAAGCCGAGCTGCTGGCCCGCCGCCTCAAGATTCCCCGCGTCATCGTGTCGATGACCAACGACAACCTTCCGTCTTTGTATTTCTATCAGCGTCGTGGGTATCACGTGGCCGAGTGGATTCCGAACGGCGCCGCGAGACTGACGAAGAGTGCCAGCCTGGCCGGTTTCGGCGGGATTCCGATCCGCGACGAGGTAAGGCTGGAAAAAATCCTGATGTAGGCCGGGGTCTTGAAAGGCAAGACCCGGCCTACGTCGGGAATCAGTCCTTTGTGTAGGCCGGGTCTTGCTCTCTAGACCCGGCTAGATCTGACTCGCATCGATGAGCTCCTCTACCGTCCACCGATCGGATCCGAGATAGGGAAAGTCGATGGGTGTCGCCACGAGACCTGCCCTGACCGGATTGTTCAAAAGATATTGGGAGCACGCACGCTTCCAGAGCTTTGCTTTGCCATCTTGCAGAACCGCTTGAAGTCCGACCACTCCTCGAGTCCCTCAGTCAGGAAGTGAACGTGATCGGGCATGAAGCAGTACGCAGAGAGTTCAAAAGCCTGAGTGGCCGCGGTTTTCCGAGGCAACACCCATTCCAATCCCGACGGCGAGCCGGGTCTAAAGAGCAAGACCCGGCCAACGTCAGGAAGTCAGATGCCGGGTCTAAAGAACAAGACCCGGCCTACATCCGGGCCACACGCGAGTCTGTGAGGTTGCGTGCGAACGCGCGTAGGGCGGGTCTTGTTCATTAGACCCGCCAGCAGCCTTGCGCCTTGCGACCTCCGACTTTCGCCTTGCGACTATTTCGGTGCTATCCGAATGGCGCCGTCCAGACGGATGACCTCGCCGTTGAGCATCTCGTTCTCGATGATGTGCTTGACGAGGTAAGGCTGGAAAAAATCCTGATGTGAGCCGTCACTTGCCGATATTGATCAGCGGTGTCGCGTTGCCGCCGAACAGGAACGTGCAACCGCCTTTCGCGCAGACTTCGCGTTGCATCTCGATCGCGCGGAGTGCCACGTACTGCTCTGTGTTCAACCCCATCCGCTGGTTGTAGGCCTGGTCGGCCGCCGCCCGGCTTTCCTCGGCCATCTTGCGCTGATCTTCGGCGAGCTTGCGCTGCTTCTCGGTGTTGATCCGCTGCTCCTGCGCCGCCGTTTCCACGCGCTGATGAAGGATCGCATCGGGTGGATTGGCGCGGCCCAACGACACGTCGAGAATCCTCACCGGCACACCTGTTTCCTTGATGATGGTGAGCAGATGTGAGGTCACTTCGGCGTCAACTTCTTCTGCTGCCGTCGCGGCAATGGCCATTTCGTTCATGCCGTGCTTTTTCACCGCATCTCGCGTCGCCGTCCGGAACGGTTGATCGAGATTGCGGGTCCAGAATCCCGGCACACCTTGTTCGCTGACCTCGGCGCCGAAGTCACGTACAAGCTTCACGCTGTCGATGACCTGATACGAAATCACGGCGTGAAAGTCGATCGGCACGCCGTCGCTCGTCATCAAATCCGCGAACTCGGCGTCGATGCGCCCGGGTTGCATGTTCACGTCGATTCCACTTGTTGTCCATGCGACATACTTCAGCCCGGTGCGAACCGGCGCTGGATCGACGCCGCCACTGCCGAAGAACAGCGGTTTGCGAACCAGCACCGCCTCGTGTCCAGCATCCGGCTTGACCGTGCTGCACGCCGACATCAGCACCGCCACTGCCAACACCAGCGCTGCCAACGAAACTGCTGTTCTCATGCCAGCCCTCACAATGTTGACACCCGCCGAAGTCACTTGGGTGCCATCCGAATGGCGCCGTCCAGACGGATGACTTCGCCGTTGAGCATCTCGTTCTCGATGATGTGCTTCACGAGCGCCGCGTATTCGGACGGTTTACCGAGGCGGGGCGGAAAGGGCACCTGCGTGGCGAGGCTGTCGCGCGCGGCCTGAGGCAGGCTGCTCATCAGCGGCGTGTCGAAAATCCCCGGCGCGATCGTCATCACGCGGATGCCATAGCGGGCGAGCTCGCGGGCGACGGGCAGCGTCATCCCGACGACGCCACCCTTCGAGGCGGAATATGCAGCCTGGCCGACCTGGCCGTCGAACGCCGAGACGGACGCCGTGTTGACGATGACGCCACGCTCGCCACTTGAAGTGGGCTCGCTCGAGCTCATGATGGCTGCGGCGAGCCGAATCACGTTGAACGTACCTGTGAGATTGATTTGAATGACGCGGTTGAACGCGTCGAGGGGGTGGACGCCGTTGCGTCCCAGTACTTTTTCCGCCAGCACGATACCCGCGGCATTGACGACGCCGCGCAACGTGCCGAGCTGCGCCGCCACCTCGAGCCCGCGCTGGACGCTCGACTCGTCGGCCACGTCGACCAGCGCAAACCGCGACCGGCTGCCGAGATCCCTGGCCACATCCTGCCCGCGAGGCGCGTTCAGATCGGCAATCACGACCCCTGCACCCGACTCAATGAGCAGACGTGCGGTTGCTTCGCCCAGTCCGGAGGCGCCGCCCGTCACGACGAAGACGCTGTTCTGCAGCTGCAAGGACTAGTGGACCGTTTGCGTTTTCTTCTCGGCGGTGTCGATGGCCCGGCGAACCGCGTCGTAATCGTTCGGCAGGTCGACCGGCTTGTTCGCGAGGCGAGAGGAGACGCCGGAGAGCGCGCCGGAGTGGTAGGCCACCTTGAAGTCCGTGAACTTCAGGCCGTTGGCCGTGGAGATGACGACGACACGCTCGTGCGAGCCGATGCGCCCCTGCTCGCGCAGTTTGATCAGGGCCGCGAGCGCGACACCGGTGTGGGGACAGTTGAACATGCCCGTGCGATCGGCGCGCGCGGAGGCATCGGCGAGCTCGGCTTCCGTCGCCTGTTCGACGATGCCGTTGTACTTCTGCAAGGCGCGGATGGCTTTCTTGACCGACACGGGGTTGCCAATCTGGATCGCCGAGGCGAGCGTGGGCTTCGCCGTCACCGCGTGAAAGTCCCAGTTGCTCTTGTACGCCAGGTACAGCGGGTTGGCCGCCGCGGCCTGCGCGACGACGATCCGAGGGCGCTTGGTGATCAAGCCGAGCGCCTCCATCATGTCGAAGCCCGCGCCGAGCGCGCTGACGTTTCCAAGGTTGCCGCCGGGAATGATGATGACGTCCGGGACCGACCAGTCGAACTGCTGCACGATCTCGATGCCGACCGTCTTCTGTCCTTCCAGACGCAGGCTGTTCATCGAGTTCGCCAGGTACACGCCCTCCTCGACCGAGAGCCGCTGCACGATGGCCATGCAGCCGTCGAAGTCCGTGTCGAGCGACAGCACGAGCGCGCCGTTCGCGAGCGGCTGCACGAGCTGGGCGGTCGACACCTTGCCCCGCGGGAGGATGACGATCGAAGGAATCTCGGCGGCGGCGGCGTACGCGGCGAGCGATGCCGACGTGTCTCCGGTGGAGGCGCACGCGACGGCGCGAACGGGCCTCTTGTCGACGATCATCTGCCGGACGACCGAGACGAGCACCGTCATGCCGAGATCCTTGAAGGATCCCGTGTGCGACTGCCCGCACATCTTGATCCAGAGCTCGTCCATGCCGAGTTCGCGCCCGAATCGCTCGGCCCACATCAGGTTGGTGCCGCCCTCGTCCATCGACACGATGTTCTCGTCGCGGACGCCGGGGCAGACCCATTCTTTCTTGCCCCACACGGCCGAGCCGTACGGCCATTCCGTCCGCTTGTAGCGGCCGTCGAACATCTGTTTCCACTCGCTGGCGCTGTGCCCGCCGAGGGCCTTGAGGTCGTGCACGACCTCGAGCAGGTCGCCGCACTTCGGGCAGCGGTAGAGCGGCTGCTCCAGGTTGTACTCGGCGTCACATCCGGCAATGCACTTGAAAACGGCTCGGTATTCCATTGGCAGACGCAAATAATATAGCTTAGACGGGCCCAATGACCGTGCGAAAACCCGTCGTCCTCATCACAGGCGCCAACGGCGAGATAGGCCATGCGTTGGTGGCCCATCTTGCCAAGCGTAATCAGGCCGTGGTTTCACTCGACGTCAACGCGCTCGATCCGCACATCGCGCGGCTGGTGCACCGCGAGTTCACCGGGTCGATTCTCGATGCCAACCTGCTCGAGCGCATCCTGTCGGAATTCGAAGTCGACCTGATCTTTCATCTCGCCGCGCTGCTGTCGACCCGATCCGAGTTCACGCCGATGGCGGCGCATCACGTGAACGTCGAGGGCACCCTCAACCTTCTCGAGTTTGCCGCGCGCGAAACGGAATCACACGGCCGTGCCGTCGTGTTCGTCTATCCGTCTTCCATCGCCGCGTACGGCCTTCCCGATCTCGAGACGCGGCGCAAGGCCGGGCGTGTCCGTGAAGGGGACTGGAACATGCCCATCACGATGTACGGCTGCAACAAGCTCTACTGCGAGCACCTGGGGCGCTACTATGCGAAGCACTACAAGCAGTTGCTCGAGACGCGCGCGCGCGGGGTCGATTTCCGCTGTGTCAGATTTCCGGGGTTGATCTCGGCGATGACCGTGCCGTCCGGCGGGACATCCGATTACGCGCCAGAGATGATTCATGCCGCCGCGCGCGGCGAGCCGTACGCGTGCTTCGTGCGGCCCGACACGAGAATCCCGTTCATGGCGATGCCCGATGCCATCGAGGCGCTCTTGAGGCTGTCGACGGCCCAGGCCAGCCGTCTGTCATGCTCGGCGTACAACGTGCGCGCGTTCAATCCCTCGGCCGACGAGGTCCGGGCGTCAGCGCTCCGCGCCTTTCCGGATGCGACGATCACCTACACGCTGGACGCGAAGCGGCAGGGCATCGTCGATTCGTGGCCCGAGGACGTCGACGACCAGGCGGCCCGCCGCGACTGGGACTTTGCGCCCGCCTACGACTTCGAGCGTGCGTTTCACGAATACCTGATCCCAACCATTCGCTCGAGGTACAACACGTGATTGCCATCACCATTGCCAGGCCGGGTGGACCGGAAGTGCTGCAGCCCATCGAGATGCCAATGCCGGTCCCGGGACCGCACGAGGTGTTGATCCGCGTGGCTGCCGCCGGCGTGAATCGGCCCGACCTGATGCAACGGGAGGGGAAATATCCGCCACCGCCAGGCGCGACCGATATTCCCGGGCTCGAAGTGTCGGGCACGGTCGTGACCTGTGGCCGGTCCGTCGAGCGCTGGCACGAAGGCGATGAAGTCTGCGCGCTCGTCTCGGGCGGCGGCTACGCCGAGTACCGCGTGGCGCCCGAGGTTCAGTGCCTGCCGATTCCGAAGGGGCTCGACGTTGTGTCCGCGGGCGGCGTGCCCGAGACCTTTTTTACGGTCTGGATGAATGTTTTCGAACGGGGCCACCTTCGCGACGGCGAATCGTTCCTCGTGCACGGAGGCGCCAGCGGAATCGGGACCACGGCGATTCAGATGGCGCGCGCGTTTGGCGCGCGCGTGTTCGCGACGGCAGGCACCGACGAGAAGTGCGATGCGTGCGAGCGGCTGGGCGCCGAGCGTGCGATCAACTACAAGAAAGAGGATTTCGTGGCGGCCGCGCTGGCGATGACGGGCGGTCGCGGGGTCGACGTAATCCTCGACATGGTCGGCGCGCCCTACTTCGCCCGCAACCTGGATCTGCTTGCCGTCGAGGGCCGGCTGCTTCAGATTGCCGTCATGCACGGCGTGAAAGCGGAGATCAGCCTCGTGCGACTGCTCCGTCAGCGCCTGACGATTACCGGCTCGGTGCTGCGTGCCCGGACGGTGGAAGAGAAGGGCGCGATTGCGCGGGCGGTCGAACGAACCGTCTGGCCGCTCGTCGAGGCCGGCAAGATCCGCCCGATCGTCCACGCGACGTTTGCATTCCGCCAGGCTGCCGAAGCCCATCGCCTGATGGAGTCCGGCAGCCACATCGGAAAGATCCTGCTTACGGCTTAGCGCCGTAAGTCCGGGAGTAGCCGTTCCGGCTGTTGGTCACCGTAAACGAGCCGTCGGTTCGCGCGGTCACCTTGATGTAATGGGCGGGTGAATGCGCGGCGTTGCCGCCCGCGCCCGCCGGCGGTGTGGGCGCGCCCGTCAGGATCGCCGCGAGCTGATCGCGCTCGTCGACGTTCGCAATCATCACAGCTGGTGTGTTGTGCTCCACGCCCGCGGCGTACGACCAGTGCAGCTGCCAGATGTCTTCCAGCCCTGGCGACGTTTCGAGCGTCTGAAACGTCTGCACGGCTCCACCTTTTCGCGTGCCGTTGTTCATGAGGGCGACCCGCGGCTGCAGCGCGTGCACTGCCACCGGAGCGCCCGACTGGTCCAGGCCATGATGCGTCGTCAGATACAGATCGATCGTGCCGATCTGGTTGGTCGGGCACATCAGTTGAAATTCCCGGCTCCACGTCAGATCGCCGAAGTCGACCATGCGGAACCGGCCGTAGTTCAGGACGAAGCCCGCCGATTGATGGTTATCGGGATCGACCTTGCTCTCGTCGCGTTCCTTGTGGTTCGCGCACAGCGGATTCGGCCTGCCGGCGCCGGGCGCTTTGGGCAACGCCGATTTGATGGATTCGCTCGCGCTCGCCACCGCGGTCGTATCCGTGCCGGCGAACGCGAGCTTCATGCCCGGCTTGACGACCGTGCGCGGAATCGTCTTGTAGAACTCCGCGTACGCGGCCTGAAACTTCTGGATGTTCGGCCGTTCGCCTTCGATCGACGGCCCGTGATCGTAGAGCTGTTTGATGGGGAACTGTTTGGCGATGTCGAACAGGCTGCCGTAGTGATCGCCGTGATAATGCGTCAGCCAGAAGTGATCGATCTGTTTCACGCCGGCGAGCTTCAACACCTCGAGAATGCGGTTGAGGTCGCGTTCACCGGCATTGCCCGCGTCGACCAGCAGCGTCTGCCCGGCCGGCGAGACGAACAAGGTGGACTGCCCGCCTTCCGTGTCGATGAAATACATGTCGAGCGTCTTTCCCGCGGGCGCCTGAGCCGAGGAGACGATCGGCATGACGCATACGGCCAACGCGCACAGCAAAACCCATCTACGCATACGAGCACTCCTTGGCCCGGCTGAAGCCGGACACTACGCCAGATCGGTGTGCGATTCTAGGCCATAAGCCGCCCGGACGCGACGTGAGAGTTGCAGATAGAGGTACCAGGCGCTGCTGTGCAGGATGACCGCCAGCGCGAGCGGCAGCCGCGTGCCGGGCGGCGCGCTGGACAGGTCGGTCCGCGATGCCATTCGCACGGCCGTCTCGACGGCGACAAGGACGAGGGCCAGCTTCGCGAGCCAGACGGCGCCTGGACGGCGAAGCCACAGCGCGATGCCGGCGGCCACGCCGATGCCCGTCACGACAATACGGACGACGAGAAACGCCAGGGACAGCGTCGACGGGGAAGGCAGGCTCGACACGGCGGACGCCGCGCGCAGCGCGAGGCTCGCGGGATTCCAGATTGTCAGGATGAAAACGAGAACGAAGATCCACACCGGCGGCCGCACGTCGTTCATGGCGCGCCGGGTGTGGATGCGTTACGCGACGGCCGGCTCCGCGTCGTCCTGTGACTTCACCTTCTTCTTCACGAGTCGCAGGCGCGCGCCCTCGATGTACACGTAGTACACCGGCGTGATGTACAGCGTGAGGAACTGCGACACGAGCAGGCCGCCGACCACGGCCAGCCCGAGGGGCCGGCGCGCCTCGGCGCCCGCGCCAAGTCCAAGCGCGATCGGCAGCGTTCCCACGAGCGCGCACATCGTCGTCATCATGATCGGCCGGAAGCGCACCAGGCAGGCTTCGTGAATCGCCTCGAGCGGCGACTTGCCATGATCGCGCTCGGCGACGGCCGCGAAGTCGACCATCATGATGCCGTTCTTCTTCACGAGCCCGACGAGCATGATGATGCCGACGAACGCGTACAAGCTGAGGTCGGTCTTGAAGAGCATCAACGTCAGCAGGGCGCCGAAGCCCGCGGCGGGCAGGCCCGAGAGGATGACGAGCGGCTGCGTGAAGCTCTCGTACAGGATGCCGAGCACGATGTAGATGACGACGATCGCCATCACCAGCACCAGCCCCAGGCCCTGCAGCGATTCCTGGAACGCCTGCGCGGCGCCCTGGAACCTCGTGCTCACCGTTGCCGGCAAGGTTGTCGCGGCCGCTTCTTCGATGGCGTTCACAGCGTCGCCCAACGCATAACCAGGTTTCAGGTTGAACGAAAGGTTGACCGACGGGAGCTGTCCCGTGTGGCTCACCGACAGCGGTCCGACTCCCATCGTGACCTTCGCCACGGTATCCAGCGGAATGAGCTTTCCGCTCGTCGAGCGGACATACAGCATGGAGAGGGCCGCGGGATCCTGCTGGAACTCCGGTGCGACCTGCAGGATCACCTGGTACTGGTTGCTGGGGGCGTAAATCTGCGAGACCTGCCGCGTGCCGTAGGCATTGAAAAGCGCCGTCTCAACCTGGTTGACGGTCAGCCCGAGCGCGGCGATTCGGTCGCGATTGAGGCTGATTTGAACCTGCGGGTTGTTCAGCCGCAGATCGCTGTTGACGTCCTCGATGCTCGGAATCTGGCGCATCACCTCTTCCAGCATCGGTGCCGCACGGTACAGCTCGGCGGTATCGGGATCCTGCAGGGTAAATTGGTAGTTCGAGCGGGCTCCACCCATGCCGCCGACGTTGATGGGCGGCTGATTGACCATGAAGACGCGTACGCCCGGCACCTGCGCGAGCTTCGGCCGCAGACCGGCCATGATCTGATCGACAGACCGCGTACGTTGGTCACGCGGCTTGAGGTCGACGCTGATGCGGCCCTGATTTGACGAGCTGGCACCGCCTCTTCCGCCGCCGCCCTCGCCAACGCTGCTGCTGGATCCCGCGATGTCGGGGTCCTTCGCCAGAATCGCCGCGACCTCCTGCTGGTGGCGGACCATTTCTTCGTAGCCGATGCCCTGGATTGCTTCGATGCTCACGTTGAAGCGTCCCTGGTCTTCCGATGGCAGGAAGCCCTTCGGGACGATCATGAAGAGATACGCCGTCGCTGCCACGAGGAGCAGCGAGAAGGCCATCGTGACGGCGCGATGCCTGAGCGCGAACTGCAGCGTGATGTCGTAGGCATGCAGTGACCCATCGAACATCCGCTCGGTGAAGTTGTACAGGCGTCCGTGCTTCTGGCCGTGCGATGTCTTCAGGAACCGGCTGCACAACATCGGCGTGAGGCTGATTGACACAAAGCACGACACGAGGATGGCGACGCCGATCGTGACGGCGAATTCCTGCAGCAGGCGGCCGACGATGCCGCCCATGAACAGGACGGGAATGAACACGGCGACGAGCGACGCGGTCATCGCGACGATCGTGAACTCGACTTCCTTGGCGCCGTCGAACGCCGCGCGCATGGCCGGCTTGCCCATTTCCATGTGCCGGCCGATGTTTTCCAGCATGACGATCGTGTCGTCGACGACGAAGCCGATGCACAGCGTCAACGCCATCAGCGACAGGTTGTCGAGGCTGTAGTTCAGCAGGTACATCACCGCGAAGGTGGCGATGAGCGACACCGGCAGCGTCAGGCTGGGGATGATCGTGGCCGTGAAGCTGCGCAGGAAAACGAAGATGATCGCGATGACGAGGCCGAGCGCAATCAGGAGCGTCAGCTTGACGTCGTGGATTGATTCGCGGATCGACAGCGAGCGATCCATTCTGACGTCGAGCGGCACCGAGGGTGGAAGCTGGGCGCGAATGGCCGGCAGCAGCGTCTTGATGTCGTCGACCACCTGAACGACGTTCGATCCAGGCTGCTTCTGAATCATCAGGCTGATGTTGCGCATCCCCTGCCACCAGCTGGCCGTCTTGTCCTGCTCGACGCCGTCGTACACACGCGCAACATCTCCCAGCCGGATCTGATTACCGTTCCTGTACGCAATGACCATCGGCGCGTAGGAAGCGGCATTCAAGAGCTGACCGTCGGCGAGTACCGTGAAGATGCGCTCGCGGCCAGACATCGTGCCGGTGGGCAGGTTCACGTTCGACGATTGCACCGCGGTGACGACCTCGTCGATGCCGATGCCGTGGGCAGAGAGCTTGCGGGGGTCGACGTCGATGCGGACGGCATATTTCTGCGGGCCGAAGATATTGACCTGCGCGACGCCATTCACCATGGAAATGCGTTGCGAGACGTTCGCGTCGGCGTACTCGTTCACCGTCGACAACGGGAGTGTCGCCGACCGCATGACCAGCATCATGACCGGATAGTCGCCGGGGTTCACCTTGAAGTACGTCGGCGGCGAAGGCATCTGCGGCGGAAGCTGCCGCGACGCCCGCGCGATCATCGTCTGCACGTCCTGGGCGGCGGCGTCGATGTTGCGGCTCAAGTCGAACTGCAGCGTGATGCTCGTGCTGCCCTGCATGTTGGTCGAGTTCATCGACGTGAGACCAGCGATCGTCGAGAACTGCTTTTCGAGCGGCAGCGCGACAGCCGACGCCATCGTTTCGGGACTGGCGCCCGGCAGCCCTGCGCTGACGGAGATGGTCGGGAAATCGATCGCCGGAAGATCCGCGACCGGCAATTCCCGGTATGACATGACGCCGAAAACCACGATGCCAATCGTGATCAGCGTCGTCGTGATCGGACGTTTGATGAACAGCGCTGCGAGGTTCATGAATCCGCCTTCTCGGTGGGGCTGCCCTTGACGGTGATGTGGCTGCCGGGTACGAGGCGCAACTGGCCGTCGGTGACGACGGTTTCGCCGGGCTTCAGGCCCTCTTGAAGAATGGTTTCCACACCCGCGGTGCGCTTGACGACGACCTTCCGCATGTCCACGGTCTGATCGCTTTTCACGACGTACACGTACTGCCCTTCCGGGCCCGCCTGCACCGCAACCGAGGGCACGACCAGCGCCTGGCGATCCATGGACATGCGGATGGTGACGTTCACGAACTGCCCCGGCCAGAGGCTGCGGGTCGAGTTGGGAAACGTCGCCTTGATCCGGATGGTGCCGGTCGTCTGGTCGACCTGGTTATCGACGAAGGTGATGCGGCCGGCCGCCGGTAGTCCCGAATCGTTGGGGGCCAACGCCTGGACTTCGAGCTCGCGCTGACCCATGTAGCGGCGCAAATCCGTCAGGAGCGCCTCGGGAATGCCGAAGGACACGTAAATCGGGCTCACCTGATTGATGACGACAAGCGACGTCTGGTCGTTCGCGCGGACCAGATTGCCCGCATGCACCATCAGCGCGCCGGTGCGCCCGGCAATCGGCGCACGAATCGTCGCGTACTGAAGCTGCACACGCGCGTTTTCGACGGCCGCCTGATTGGCGCCCACCACCGCATCGAGGGCTGCCGCCTGGGTGCGTGCGGTGTCGCGCTGCTCACGCGTACCGACCCCTTTCTCGACCAGGTCGTCCATGCGCTGTGCAATGACTTTCGCGTTGGCCGCCTGCGCCATGTCGCGCTGGAGGTTGGCTTCCGCCTGATTCAGCGCCGCCTCGAGGGGACGAGTGTCCAGGACGAACAGGACCTGACCCGCCTCGACGTCGTCACCCTGCTGGAAGTTGACCGACTTCATCTCTCCGGTCACCTGGGCCCGGACGGCCACGGTGGAATAGGCCTCCACGGTTCCCACTGCGGTGGCCTCGAGGGGCATATCCTTCTGCACGACCCTGTCGATGGTGACGGGGACCGACTGCTGTCCCCCGCCGCCCGCGGGTCCGCCCGCGTTGCTGGTGGAACAGGCCGGAAGTGCAGCGCTTGCCGTGAAAAGCAGGCCGAGAACGAGGCGATAATGTGGTTCCATGAGATTCCGCGGGAAAAACAGCATTTTAACGAGTCTTGGGGTCGATTGAATAGCCTAAATTCTTAGCGGGCCATACTATAGAGGTCGGTACTCCAAATGATTCCGTTGCGAATTGCCTTTGATATGGATGGTACGTTGGCCGACCTGTCCTCGGCCTACTCGGCCATCGAGGACAGGATTTTTGGTGCCGAAGTGGTCGAGCACGAACGGCCCGCCCCAGAAGCCCGCGAAGAAGAGCAGCACATCGAGGAGCAGGGGGAACAGGAGGCGCCAGACGAGCCACCTGTCTCCGAGCTGGAGGCGCGGCGCAAGCGCGCGGCCCGTCGCGCGGCGTCCCGTGGCGGGCGTCGCGACCGCGTCTGGCGGGCCATCGAGGCCACCCCGGATTTCTGGATGACCCTTAAGCCCATCGACCCCGCGGCGATCGTCCGGCTCAACGAGCTGACCGCCGAGCACAGGTGGGAAGTGTTCTTCATTACGCAGCGCCCCGCGACGGCAGGCCACACAGTGCAATGGCAGACCCACAAGTGGCTCGTCGAGCACGGGTTCAGCATGCCGAACGTGATTCCGCTGTCCGGTGGACGGGGGAGGGCCGCCTCCGCGCTTCAGCTGGACTACCTCATCGACGACACCCCGCAGAATTGCGTGGACGTGCTGGCAGATTCGTCGACACGCGCGGTGCTCCTGGTCGACGCCGACGATCCGATTGCCGAAAGCAGCGCCCGGCGGCTTGGCATCGGCACCGCGCACAACATCGGTGAGGCGATCGACCTGCTCGTGCAGGCGACCGCCGCGCGCGAGAATCCTTCACTTTTCGAAAAACTCCGCAGACTTGTCGGCTGGAAATAAAAAGGGGACCCCTTTTTCCAGTGACACACTCCACGACGAAGACTGAAATCATCGCCGGCGTCACGACGTTCCTGACGATGGCGTACATCATCTTCGTCCAGCCGGCCGTGCTCTCGACCGACTTCACCGGCAAGCCGACAGGTCTCGACTTCGGCGCGGTGCTGCTGGCCACGTGCATCGTGTCGGGCGCGGCCAGCATCCTGATGGGGGTATGGGCGAAATATCCCATCGCTCTCGCGCCCGGGATGGGCGAGAACTTCTTCTTCGTCTCCGTCATCATGGCGCTGGGCGCGGCGGGCGTCGCCGAGCCGTGGCGTGCCGCGCTCGGCATTGTCTTCGTCTCGGGCGTCATCTTTCTGATCCTGTCGGTGATCGGCGTGCGCGAGGCGGTGCTCGACTCGATCAGCCCGAGCATGAGGCACGCCATTGCCGCGGGCATCGGGCTGTTCATCGCCTTCATCGGACTGCGGAACGGCGGCCTCATCGTGGCGCATCCCGGCACGCTGGTGACGATGAGCACGCAGATCGTGTCGGCCGACGTCGCGGTGTTCAGTGTCGGGCTGCTGACTGCCGCGACGCTTCAGATCCGCGGCACGCGCGGCGCGATGCTCATCGGCATTCTGGCCGCCGCGGCGGTGGCGGGGGCGCTGGGAAAGATCCACTACGCCGGCCTCGTCGGTTTGCCGCACGTCAACACGCCGGTGGCGTTCCGCTTCGACTTCGCGGCCGCGTTCAACCCGCGGTGGATGCCGTTTGTGGCGATGTTCCTGTTCATGAACGTCTTCGACACGGTCGGCACGGTCATCGGCGTGGCGCAGCAGGCCGGGTTGATGCGGGACGGCAAGCTGCCGAGGGCCGAGCGCGTGCTCGTGGTTGATGCCGCCGGCACGGTGCTCGGCGCCGTGCTCGGGACGAGCACGATCGTGACGTTCATCGAAAGCGCCGCGGGTGTCGCCGCCGGCGGCCGGACGGGATTGACGGCGGTCGTTGCGGGCGCGCTGTTTTTCGTCGCGCTGCTGTTCAGCCCGTTGGTCGGGATGATCGGCAACTATCTGCCGATTACGGCGCCGGCCCTCATCATCGTTGGCGCGCTCATGATGACCAACGCGAAGCACATCGACGTGGGACGATCTGTCGGAGGCGTGCCCGCGTTTCTCACGCTGGTGGGAATTCCGCTCGCGTATTCGATTGCCGACGGCCTGGCGCTCGGGTTCATCAGTTATCCCGTCCTGAAGCTGCTGAGCGGCCAAGGACGCCAGGTCGGGGACGGTCTCGTATGTCGTGGCCGCACTGCTGGTGGTCTATTTCGTGTTTGTCCGCACGCGCCTTTAGCACGAAGGGCACGAAGTCCCCTTAGTGATCTTGTCACGCGTCAGCCCCTTCGTGATATTATGATCAGAATGCCGAGCGATGGCTATCGGAACACCCGTCGGTCCACGTTCACGCACGCGCGACGAGATCCCGGAAGAGTTCACGTGGAATCTCTCCGACATCTACCCGGGCTGGAGCGTGGGAAGCCGGGCTCGCGGAGTTCGAGAGCAAGCTCGCCGGCTATGCCGAGCTTCGCGGCACGCTCGCCGAGGGGCGCCGATCGGCTGCTCAAGGCGTTCCGGCTCGACGACGACCTCGGCCAGCTCGTCCTACAAGCTCTGGTACTACGCCGGCGCTGAGCTACGACCAGGACCAGCGCGACAACGCGGCCAACGCGCGGCGGCAGCAGGTGCAGATCCTGTTCGCGAAAGTGGCAGCAGGCGCGCGTCGTGGTTCACGCCCGAGCTGCTGCGGATTCCGCTCGACGACCGTGCGCGGCTGGATGGACGCGAACGCGGACCTCGCGGTGTATCGGTTCGCCATCGAGCGATCTGTACCACCAGCAGGAGCACGTGCTCGACGAGCAGGGCGAGCACCTGCTGTCGCTGGCCGAGCCGCTTCGACGACACGCCGCACGATACGTCACTCGATGCTGTCGACCGCCGACATGAAGCATCCGAGCGATCACGCTCGCCGACGGGCAGGCAGGTGACGCTGACCTACGGGCAGTACAGCGCGCTGCTGCCGACCAACCGGCATCAGCCCGATCGCGCCGCGGCGTTTCACGCGTTCCACGAGACGTTCGCCGCGAACGCGAACACGTACGCGGCGCTCTACAACGGCGTCCTGCAGCGCGACTGGTTCATCGCGCAGGCGCGCGGCTATCAAGACGCACGCTCGAGGCGGCGCTCCACGAGCAACGACATTCCGCCGTCGGTCGTGGAGAACCTCGTGGCGACCGCGAAGGCGGGGACCGAGCCGCTGCGCCGGTATCACCGGCTGCGAAAGCGCGTGCTCGGACTCGAGACGCTACCACGCCTACGACCAGCTCGTGCCGCTGATCGATTTCGATCGCAAGTACGAGTACCGACGAAGTGCTCGACGAGATCGTGGAATCGATGAAGCCGCTCGGCGCCGGACTACCAGCAGCAACGTGAGGAAGGCGTTCGACGGGCCGCTGGATCGACGTCTACGAGAACCCCGGCAAGCGCAGCGGCGCGTACTCGGCGCCGGTGTACGGCGTGCATCCGTACATGCTGCTGAACTACAACGACACGCTCGATGCGGTGTTCACGCTGGCCCACGAGATGGGCCACTCGATGCACACGATGCTGTCGGACGCGCATCAGCCGTTCGTCTACTCGAACTACACGATCTTCGTCGCCGAGGTGCCGTCGACGCTGAGCGAGATGCTGTTCTTCGATCACATGCTGGCGCGCACGACCGACCAGCGCGAGCGGATCGTGCTGCTGCAGCACGCCATCGACGACATGGTCGGCACGTTCTTCCGGCAGTGCCTGTTTGCCGACTACGAGCTGCAGGCGCATCGGCTGGCCGAGCAGGGGCGAGCCGGTCACGGCCGAGACGCTGAGCGCGCATCTACTTCGATCTGCTTCAAGGCGTATCACGGCGACGCGATGAGCTACGACGAGTTCCGCGCAGATCACCTGGGCGCGCGTGCCGCACTTCTTCGGCACGCCCGTACTACGTCTATCAATACGCCACCTGCTACG
This sequence comes from Vicinamibacterales bacterium, assembly GCA_963746535.1. Taxonomy (GTDB): domain Bacteria; phylum Acidobacteriota; class Vicinamibacteria; order Vicinamibacterales; family JAMQPK01; genus JAMQPK01. Next base: position 245,215 of record CAVVBP010000004.1, read on the forward strand.
CCTCGTCGGCGCAGCTGATTCAGAAGATCACGTCGGGCAGCATCGATGAACGGCGCGAGGGCGTCGAGCGTTTTCTCGAGCTGCTGCGCGCGGGGGCAGCGACTACCCGATGGGCCTGCTCGAGCGCGCGGGCGTTGACCTGAGCACGCCCGCTCCCGTCGAGGCGGTCGTGCGGCAGCTCGACACGCGCGTCTCGCAGCTCGAGCAGGAAATCGAACGGCTGTGAACGTTCTTCAACCGCTGGTGCACGACTGGTTCGTCGAACGCTTCGGCGAGGCGACCGAGCCGCAGAAGCGTGCCTGGCCCGCGATTCGATCGGGCGAACACGTGCTGATTTCGGCGCCAACCGGATCGGGGAAGACGCTGGCCGCCTTCCTGATTTGTCTGGACGATCTTGTCCAGAGCGGCCTCGAGGGCGCGCTTCCCGACACGACGCAGGTGCTGTACGTCTCGCCGCTGAAGGCGCTGAGCAACGACATCCACAAGAACCTCGATGTGCCGCTCTCGGGACTGGCGGCGCTGGCCGCCGATCGGGCGCTGCTGCTGCCCCCGATTCGTACGGCGGTGCGCACCGGCGATACGTCTGCCTCCGAGCGGCAGAAGATGGTGAGGCACCCGCCGCACATCCTGGTGACGACGCCCGAGTCGTTGTTCATCCTCTTGACCGCCGAGCGGAGCCGCCAGACGCTGCGGAACGTCCGCACGGTCATCGTGGACGAGATCCACGCGATGGCCGACGACAAGCGGGGCGCGCATCTGGCGCTGTCGCTGGCGCGGCTCGACGATCTCGTCCGGAAAGCGGGCGGTCGGCGTCCGCAGCGCATCGGTTTGTCGGCGACCGTCAAGCCGATCGAAACGGTGGCCCGCTTCCTGGCGCCCGACTCGGAGTCGCGCGTCGAGATCATCAACCATGGGCATCGTCGCGCGATGGATCTGGCGGTCGAGGTCCCCGGCGACGAGCTGGGGCCTGTCGCGTCGAACGAGATGTGGCAGGAGATCTACGACCGCATCGCGGCGCTGATACGGGAGCACCGGACCACGCTGGTGTTCGTGAACACCCGGCGCCTCGCCGAGCGCGTGGCGCACCATCTGGGCGAGCGGCTTGGCGAGGATGCGGTGCTCGCGCATCACGGCAGCCTGTCGCGCAAGCTGCGGCTGACGGCGGAAGAGCGGCTCAAGACGGGAAAGCTGAAGGCGGTCGTCGCCACCGCGTCGCTCGAGCTCGGCATCGACATCGGCACCGTCGACCTGGTGTGCCAGATCGGGTCGCCGCGGTCGATTGCCGTCGCGCTTCAGCGCATCGGCCGATCCGGCCATCAGGTCGAGCACACCACCAAGCCGAAAGGACGCATCTTCGCGACCACGCGCGACGAACTGATCGAATGCGCGGCGCTGATGCGATCGATCGCCAGGGCGATCTCGATCGGCTGCTCGTTCCCACGGCGCCGCTCGACGTGCTGGCGCAGCAGATCGTGGCGATGGCAGCGGCGGAGGACTGGGGCGAAGACGATCTCTTCACGCTGGTTCGCCGCGCGTATTGCTATCGCGACCTGACGCGGGAGGATTTCGACGCGGTTATCGAGATGCTGTCCGAAGGGCATCAGCACCAAGCGCGGGCGAAGCGGCGCGTTCCTCCATCGCGACCGGGTTCACGCCATCGTGCGCGGCCGGCGCGGTGCGCGGCTGGCGGCGATCACCTCGGGCGGCGCGATTCCCGACAACGCCCAGTTTCTGGTGCTCGCGGAACCCGACGAAACCGTGGTCGGCACGCTCGACGAGGACTTCGCGGTCGAGAGCATGGCCGGCGACGTCTTCCTGCTCGGCACGACGTCGTGGCGCATCCGCCGGGTCGAGGCCGGACGCGTGCGCGTGGAAGACGCACATGGCGCTGCCCCCACTATCCCGTTCTGGCGCGGCGAAGCACCAGGGCGCACGTGGGAGCTGTCGAGCGCGGTGTCCGACCTTCGCGCGGAGATCGTCAGGCTGGAAACGGGGTCGGGAGGGGTTTTCGACACCGCAGGGGCGAAAACCCCTCCCGACCCCGTTTCGTTCCTCATACAAGAGTGCGGCCTGGACAAGCGCGGCGCGGAGCAGGCGGTCGCGTACGTTCGCGCCGGCGCGGCTGCGCTCGGCGCGCTGCCGACGATGAACACCGTCGTCGCGGAACGCTTCTTCGACGAGGGCGGCGGCATGCAGCTCGTCCTGCACTCGCCGTTCGGCGCGCGCATCAACCGGGCGTGGGGGCTCGCGCTGCGGAAACGCTTCTGCCGGTCCTTCAATTTCGAGCTTCAGGCCGCGGCCACCGACAACGGCATCGTCATCTCGCTGAGCGACCAGCACAGCTTTCCGCTGGAGCTCGTGTTCAAGTTCCTCAGCACGGAAACGGTCGAGGAGGTTCTGACGCAGGCCATGCTGCCCGCGCCGATGTTCGAGGTGCGCTGGCGATGGGACACGTCGCGCGCGCTCGCGGTGCTGCGATTTGCCGGCGGCCGCAAGGTGCCTCCGCCGATTCAGCGGATGCGCGCCGACGACCTGCTCGCGGCGGTGTTTCCCGATCAGGCGGCCTGCCAGGAGAACATCGTCGGCGACATCCGGATTCCCGATCATCCGCTCGTCAACGAGACGATCAAGGACTGCCTGCACGAGGCGATGGATCTTGATGGTCTGAAGCAGCTCGTCGAGCAGATCGGCACCGGCGCGCTCAAGACGGTGGCGATCGATACGCCCGAGCCGTCGCCGTTCTCGCACGAGATTCTCAACGCGAACCCGTACGCCTATCTGGACGATGCGCCGCTCGAGGAGCGGCGAGCGAGAGCGGTTCAGATGCGACGCACGATTGGGGCCGACGGGGACGGGGTTGCGGCGCTCGACCCTGCGGCGATCGCCCAAGTGGCGGCCGAATCGTTTCCTGCCGCGCGCGATGCGGAGGAGCTGCACGATGCGCTCCTGACCCTCATCGTCCTGCCGCCCGTCTCGGGATGGGTGGAGTATTTCGGCACGCTGCGCGAGTCGCGGCGCGCCACCGTCCTGAGCGCGGGTGGCGCGAACTTCTGGGTGGCAGCCGAACGCGTGAAGTCGGCGCGGCTGCTGTATCCGGACGCGACGCTGGCGCCGGCGATCGACGACTTCGATCGCACGCCGACATCCGATCGGGAGACGGCGGCTACCGAAACCTTGCGCGGCTGGCTCGAGTCGAGCGGGCCGCAGACGCAGAGCGGACTGTCCCGGCGATTTGCGCTGCCGACCGAAGTAATGGAGGCGGCGCTCCTCCGGCTCGAGGGCGAGGGGCAGATTCTGCGCGGCCGGTTCACGTCCTCGGCCACGGCGAAAGACAGCGAGATCGAGTGGTGCAACCGGCGTGTGCTCGCACGCATTCATCGTCTGACGCTCGGGCGGCTGCGCCGCGAGATCGAGCCGGTGAACAGCCGCGACTTCATGCGCTTTCTGTATCACTGGCAGCATCTGAAGCCGGGTGCGCAGCTTCATGGGCCGGACGGCGCGCTGCACATCATCAAGCAGCTGCAGGGATACGAGATTTCCGCGGCGGCGTGGGAAGGGGACGTGCTTCGGCGAAGGGTCGGTAGGTACGCGCCGGAGCTGCTCGATCAGCTCTGCATGTCGGGCGAGGTCGTGTGGGGGCGCCTGTCGCCGCATCCGGCGTTCGACGATCACGAGCGCGTCAAGTCGCGTCGCGTCCGTCCCACGCGGTCGGCGCCGATTGCGCTGTTCCTCCGCGAGGATGCGTCATGGCTGCTCGACGCTGCCGCCCGCCGGGGGTCAGACCCCGGTACAGGGCGTGGTCAGACCCCGTTGTCGAGCGCCGCCGGGCAGGTGCTTGAATCGCTGAACCGGCGGGGTGCGTCGTTTCTGGCCGACATCGTGAAAGACACGCGCCAGTTGACCAGCGAGGTCGAGGACGGATTGTGGGAACTTGCTGCAGCGGGGCTGGTTACGGCTGATGGTTTTGAAAACCTGCGAGCCTTGATCGATCCGAAACGGCGCCTGGCGACCTCGAAGCATCCCACCCGGCGAGCGCGCTTCGTGCCCGGCCGCTGGGCCCTGTTGCGCCCAAGCGTCCCAAGCGGGGGAAGTGGGCAGCCGTCAGGCGGGCAAAACGAGCTGACAGTGGCGACGCTGGAAGCGATCGCGCGGCAGCTCCTGCTGCGATGGGGTGTGGTGTTTCGCGACCTGCTGGCGCGCGAAACGATGACGCCGGCGTGGCGGGATCTTCTCATTACATTCCGGCGCTTGGAGGCGCAGGGCGAAATTCGCGGCGGCCGCTTCGTGTCGGGTTTTGTCGGCGAGCAGTTCGCGCGGCCCGAAGCCGTGGAATTGTTGCGCGAGATTCGTCGCGATCCGAACGTGGGCGCCGCGCCGCACGTTTCGGCAGCCGATCCATTGAATCTAGGCGGCATCATCACGCCCGGATCGCGGGTCAGCCCGCTTTCGGGCCTCGTCGTTCCTTTGTGGGAAGATATGGGATCAGATCCGCTTCCTGCGAATTTCAGTGATGCAACCCATCAGGCTTCATAAGACCGTTGGTGTAAAGGTCGGTCCGGTCCAGGTGGGCGGCGGCGCGCCCGTCGCGGTTCAGTCGATGACCAACACCGACACGCCGGATGTCGCGAGCACGGCGCAGCAGTGCATCGAGCTGGCGCAGGCCGGGTCCGAGCTGGTACGCATCACGGTGAATCTGCCCGAAGCCGCGGCCGCCGTACCGGCCATCAAGCGGCGCATGCTCGAGGCGGGGGTCACCGCGCCGCTCATCGGCGACTTCCACTACAACGGGCACATCCTGCTGACGAAGTACCCGGATTGCGCGAAAGCGCTCGACAAGTACCGGATCAATCCCGGCAATGTCGGCACCGGCAAGCGGCGCGACGAGCAGTTCACGACGATCTGCCAGGTGGCGGCCGACAACGGCAAGCCCGTGCGCATCGGCGTCAATGGCGGCTCGCTCAACCAGGAGCTGGTCATGGCCAGGATGCAGGAGAACACCGATCGCAACCTGGGCAAGACCTCGGACGAGATCATCAACGAGTGCATGATCCTGTCGGCGCTCGATTCCACCGCGCTCGCGCTCGAGTCGGGGCTTCGCAAGGACCAGATCATCATCTCGTGCAAAGTGTCGCGGCCGCTGCATCTGATTGCCGTCTATCGCGAGCTTGCGAAAAGGACCGATCAGCCGCTGCACCTCGGCCTGACCGAAGCCGGCATGGGCATCAAGGGCCTCGTCTGGTCGGCGTCGGCGATCGGCGCGCTGCTGAACGAAGGCATCGGCGACACGATTCGCGTGTCGCTGACGCCTCGCCCGGGCGGCGATCGCCGGGAAGAGGTGTACGCGTCCTGCGAAATCCTGCAGGCGCTCGGCCTGCGGTCCTTTGCGCCGAGCGTGACGGCCTGTCCTGGATGCGGACGCACCACGAGCACGACGTTTCAGGAACTGGCCGAACGGACGCAGGAGTACATCCGGGAGATGATGCCGGTCTGGAAGACGCGCTACGAGGGCGTGGAAGAGATGACGCTGGCCGTGATGGGCTGTGTCGTCAACGGTCCCGGAGAATCGAAGGCCGCCAACATCGGCATCAGCCTGCCGGGCACCGGTGAAGAACCCAGCTGCCCGATCTACATCGATGGGGCGCACGTGAAGACGCTGCGCGGTACGCTACGACGAGCTGGCCGCCGAGTTCAAGGAGATCGTCGATGCGTACATCGAACGGAAGTACGCGAGACGATCCCCTAGTGCACTGTCGTATACGGTTCCGTCAGCGTGAAGGTCGGAATATCGACGTCGAACCGCTCCTGCGCGTCGGTGATCATGTGGTAGGTCCCACGCATGGAACCGAACGGCGTGGTCAGATCGCAGCCCGACGTGTATTCGAAGCTCTCGCCCGGTTCGAGCAGCGGCTGCTTGCCGACGACGCCCGGGCCGCGCACTTCCCGCATGACGCCCATTCCGTCGGTGATGACCCAGTGGCGGCTGAGGAGCTTCACCGTCTCACGTCCTTCGTTGGTGATGCGGATCGTGTAGAGGAAGAACCACTGGTTTTGCGGCGGATTCGATCGCCCCGGCGCGAACTCCGAGTCGACGCGCACGCGGATATTTCTCGTCACGGCTTCAGGCATCTTCGCTCTTAATGATATGTCAGACGACCCGACCGCACGATTGAAAGACCTTGCCGTGTCCATCGGCGTGCCCCAGGCCAGGCGGCACATCTTTCTGTGCGCCGATCAGACGACGCCGAAATGCAGCGATCGCGAGCGCTCGATCGAAGCCTGGGAGTACCTGAAGAAACGGCTCAAGCAGCTGGGCCTGTCGGAGGCCGGCGGCATCCTGCGCACGAAGGCGAACTGCCTTCGCATCTGCGAGGGAGGTCCCATTGCCGTCGTGTATCCCGAAGGCACGTGGTATCGGGGCTGCGATCCGCCGGTGCTCGAGCGCATCATCCAGGAGCATCTCATCGCGGGAAAACGTGTTGACGAATACGCGATCACGGAGGTGCGGTTATCGGGAGACGATCGCGACCGTTAGAGTTTGTCGAGATCGTCCTTGCCGATCCCCGGCGCCCAGCCGATGAGCTCATATTGAGCGACGCCGTTCTTATAGAACGGGTCGTCCTCGCGAATCTGGTCGAGCGCGTGGAGATCGTCGTCCGCCACCCGCAAGAGCAGGAGCCCGCCGAACCGCGGGTTCATCGGGCCCGACGCAATCAGCAGCCCTTTATCTTTCAGGCCACGCAGATACGCGCGGTGCGCGTCCTGGTGCACGATCACTTCTTCCAGCGGACGCCTGTACCGGATGATCGCGACGGCGTACATCAATGTCCTCCCACGAAGGCGTTCAGCCCAACAATGCTGCCTATTCCGGCGACGGTGAGCGCGAGCTGTCGGAACGTTTTCGAGTCGACCCGACCGCGATGGAGGTCGGGAATCAAGTCGGCCATGGCCACGTACAGGAATCCCGCCGCGGCGACCGACAGGATGTACTGATTCACCTGCGGCACCCAACCGAGCGCCAGCACGGCGAGGATCGCGCCCAGCACCGCCGACGCGCCCGACACGAGATTCAGGATCAGCGCCTTTCGCTTTGAGTAGCCGCCGTGCAGCAGAATCGCCATGTCGCCGAGCTCCTGCGGAATCTCGTGCGTAGCGACGGCGAGCGCCGTGCTGATGCCGAGCGGAATCGAAGTGAGAACGGCCGTGCCGATCACCACGCCGTCGAGAAAGTTGTGGAACGCGTCGCCGATGAGCACCATCGGCGCCGCCATGCCGTGCGCCTCGCAGTCGTGCGTGTGGCAGTGCCGCCACAGCACGAACTTCTCGATCAGGAAGAAGAACATGATGCCCCCGAGCAGCGATCCGAGGACGGCCCTGGCCGAAAGGTGCTCGAGCGCTTCAGGCAGAAGCACGAGAAGGGCGGCGCCGAGCAGCGTGCCGACGGCGTAGCTGACGAGCCACGGCACGAGCTTGACGCGAATTCGATCGTTGAAAAAAAGGATGCCTGACGCAACCAGGATGCCGCAAAGGCTGCCTGCAACAGTCAGCCCGACGGCCCACGCGAGCGAACGCACGGGGGGATAATAGCACCGGGAATTGGAAGATTGGTGGATTAGAAGATTGTCAGAATGTTGTTGGATTGACGATTGCAGATTGCGAGATTCCTCTTCTTCATTTTGCAATCATCAATCCCACAACATTCTCTCAATCTACCAATCCTCCAATCTTCCAATTCAGCAACGCCTAAGGCGTTGCGATATAGCCGCGACGCGCGCGAACGCGCAGCGCCTTGTCGCGCGTTTCCACGCGAATCGAGTGCCAGCGTCCGTCTTTGTCGGTCGTCGAGGAATACCCCAGATAGTACTGGCGGCTCAACTCGTCGGCGATGCTCGCGGTTGCCGGATCGAGATCCCTCCCCGTGCGCACAATCTCCGTGCGGCCGCCGCTGTCGTCGGTAATCTCGCGCAGCGCGTTGATGTTGACGCGGTCGTCCGCGGCGCCCATTCTGCGGCGGGTCGTCTGGCCTTGCGGGAACGGCCACTGGAACTGCGGCAGCTGCGGCAGCATGACACCGCCGGGTCCCCTCGGCCGGCGCCCACCGGGAAACGGCGCTGGCGGCAGAGGCTGACGGGTGGTCGGCGGCATGCCGAAGATCGTGCCTTCGGCCTGGCCGTCGATGCCGATCGCATACACCATGACTTCGGACTCCCGAATCAGCTGCTTGACCTCGCGCAACGAGCTCTGGCTGTCGGTGTCGTTGCCGTCGGAGATGAGCACGATGGCGCGCTTGCGGTTCTGCCCGGTCTGTGCCAGCGGCACTGCCTCCGCAATCGCGTCGAGCATCGCCGTCCCGCCGCCAGCACTGATGCGGCGGATGACACGGCTCAGGCGCGTGCGATCGGTCGTCCAGTCCTGCACGAGCTCGGGAAAATTGCTGAACTTGTAGAGAAAGATCTCGTCTTCGGGCGCAAGCAGCTTGGTGAGAAAGCGGTCGATCGCCAGCAGCGCGTTCGTCAGCTTTTCACCAACCATGCTGCCGCTCGTATCGAGCACGATGCCGAGGCTGACGGGCACCCGCTCGTTGCTGAAGTGCGTGATTTCCTGCAGCTGATTCTCCTCGTAGACGACGAAATCCTCCTGACCGAGCGCGGGCACGAAGTGTCCGTTGCGATCGGTGACCGTGGCGGTCACGTTGACGAGATCGACGCCGCTCCGGAAGCGGAACTCGTCCTGCTTCTGCCCCGCGACATTCGATCCGCTCGCGATGACCATCGCCGCGGCAGCCACCGCGGGACCGATCCAGAAGCGCAGCATCTGTTTCATGATGAATCCTGTCTATACGATGCGCTTAATGCAGCGCGCTCGCAAGTTTCGTATCAACCCGGCGATCGACGTGCGGCACGACGTCGGTGCCGGCGCGGAAGCTCACGCGATACCGGGCAATGGCGCCAGGGTCGGGAATCGTGACCTTGAAAGGCGCTTCTTCACCGGGGCCGATCGCCCGGTAATCCAGCGGCACGTCCTTCGTGGAGACGAGCGCTCCGTCGCGATCGAGCAGCGAGACGACGGCCGTCAGCCCCTCGAGCTTCGTGCCGCTCGACGGATTGCGCACCGTGCCGGTAATCGTCAGCGAGTGCACCTCGCGCGCGTGTCCGAGCGCGACCAGTTCGATCGGCTCGCTGGGGCCGACCTTGACGGCGGTCGCCGCAGGATCGCTCGAGGCCGACGCGTTCAGGAAGACGAGCGCGCCGCCGAGCATGAGGAGCATGGCCGCCGCAACGGCGAACACCGGCCATCGGCTCCCCGGCGTCTCTTCGCGCTGAACCGTCCCAAATAACGCCGCTGATGAAACCTGCGGCTCGCTTTCAGGGACTAGGGACTGGGGATTAGGGATTGGTTGTGTCGCAGCGCTAATCCCTAATCCCAAATCACTAATCCCTTGGGTTGTGGGTTCGGCGACCCATTGCCATTCACCGGCCACCTGCTTCCAGCCACCGTCGGTTCCGCCGTGCGTCTCCGCGGCGGTGGCCAGCGCGGCCACGCGTGCCTCGGATCGCTCGCGCTCGTGCCTGGTCAGGCGATGCGCCGACGCAAGTGCGACGATGGCCGTCGCGACCGAGATGATTGTGATGACGACGAGCAGCGTTTCCATGGCCATTACCTCAGCTTGAATTCAACGGCGACTTCGACGATCACATCGACGGCGTGTCCCTGCCGGGTCGCCGGCGCAAACCGCCATTGCCGCACCGCGGCAATCGCGCGTTCGTTCAATCCGCTCGGGAGTCCGTGCAGGAGCTTGACGTCGCCGACCGATCCATCGCGGCGCACCACGATTTCCAGCTCGACCTCGCCCTCGAGATTCCGGACGCGCGCCTCTTCCGTGTAGGCCGCTTTCACCTCTCGCAGCAGGCGCGGCGGCAAGACGCCGCTGCCGGGGCGATAGGGTCCGCCGCCGATACCGCCTCCCGAGCCGTCGCCGATGCCCGAGCCATCGCCCTTCCCCAGCCCGGTACCCGTTCCGGTGCCGGCTCCACCGCCGGCTCCTGGCCCGCGGCTCTCGCTTTCCTTGGGTGCGGGCTCGAGGATGACGCCGGGACGATTGACTTCGTTGGCGGCCACGGTCGCGACCGGCGCGACGACCGGAGGAAGCGGTTCGGGCTTTAGCTCCGGCGGTGGTGGAGGCGGCTCTGGTTTCGGCGCCGCTTCAATCGGTTTTGGCGCTTTGCGAATCGGAACCGGACTGTCGAGCGACGACTTGCCCTTTCGCTGTGCGCGCGGCGGCGGAGCTTTCTGGCGCAACCCGCCGCCACCACCGCCACCGCCGGGACCGGGCGAAGCGACGAAGACGAGGCGCGTTTGCACGGGCTCGAGGCGCAGGCGTTCGCTTTCGGCCGCCTGCGGTAAGCCAATCATGCTGATGAGAACGAGCGTCGCGGCAATGCCGGCATGAACGGCGCTCGCCGCGGCCACCGGCAGCTTTGCCGACGTGTGCGCGAACTCCGGCTTGTCGAACAGCATCGCGGCACTTCGGCCCGCATCGGCTCTGAGCGAGCGAACAGCCGCCACGGCATCTTCCAGCGCAAAGAACGCGACGGTGCCCGGGACTGGACGCAACTGGTCCGAGACGACGAGCGACTCGACACGCGCGGCAGACACGCCAGCCGCTCGAGCGACCTCGCCGAGGGAGTACACGTCGACCGGTGGTGTCATGGTTATGAAAGCCATCTTGGGATATGCCCGCCCATACAGTCGCAAATCCCTTGCCGTACAAATGGCGCGAATTGCTTGGAAAATTGCGGGTTACTCGACCGACTGTCCCCGCTAACGGACGCCTTCGAAGAAGGACAGCCCGTCACGCTCGGCCAGCAGCCGTGCGGCTCGGAAGCCCTCGGCCTGCAGAGCGCCGACGGCACCTCCGCCGGACTGATATTGAGGATCGATGGGTGAGGAGGCAGGTGGTCTCAGCAAGGCGCCCAGACCACCGCGCGGGGCCCGCTCGATCATGACCACCCGGCCGCGGGCCGCGAGCGTACGGTGGATCTGCTGAAGCACGCCGACGCGTCCTTCCGGGCGCATCCCCGATAGCAAGCCTTCCTGGTTGTCGACCACGATCAGGTTGAACGCGCCATCGTCGAACGGAAACCGGTTCAGCCCGCCCGTCTCGAGCTCCAGGAGGAATCCGAACTTTTCAGCGGCGCGCACCGCCCTGGCGGCCTCGGCCTCGTTGGGCACGATGGCGAACACCTGCCCGCTCAGACCCACCTTGGCGCCAATGGCCCCCAGGAGGGTCGAGTCGGTGCACCCTACGAACAGCAGACGATCGCCGAGATTCACGCCGGTCATCGCAATTGCTAAGGAATGCTTCTGTCCCGGCCGTCGAAAGAGAGGCATGGTGGGAAGCCTACCAATAATTAGCGTTTAGTCCCAGATGGCGGCGGGGGGGCCGGTGGTATAGTTTTCGATGTGAAAAACCTTGAAATCGCTCCAGCAAAAGGCAAGTTGGGCATCCTGCTCGTCGGCCTCGGGGCTGTCAGCACGACCACCATTGCCGGAGTATTGGCCGTTCGGAAAGGCCTGGCCAATCCAATCGGCTCGCTGACCCAGATGGGGACCCTCCGCCTGGGGAAGCGCACTGAAGGTCGTTCGCCCCACATCAAAGACACCGTTCCACTCGTCGACCTCAACAACGTCGTGTTTGGCGGCTGGGACATTTTCGAAGAGAACTCCTATCAGGCGGCTCGGACCGCCGGGGTGCTCGAAACATCCCTGCTCGACCAGATCAAGCCCGAGCTCGAGGCCATCAAACCGATGACGGCCGTGTTCGACCAGCGGTACGTCAAGAGGCTGAACGGCCCCAACGTGAAAAAGGGGAAAAACAAGAAGGACCTGGCCGAGCAGGTCCGGGCCGACATCCGCAAGTTCAAGGCCGACAACGGCTGCGATCGTGTGGTGATGGTCTGGTGCGGCAGCACCGAAGTGTTCATGAAGGAAGGGGCCGCCCACCAGTCGATCGAGGCTTTCGAGAAGGCGCTCGAAGCCAACGATCCGGCGATTCCCTCCAGCATGGTCTACACCTACGCCGCGTTGATGGAGGAGGTGCCGTTCGCGAATGGCGCGCCGAACCTTTCCGTTGACGTGCCCGCGATGATGGCCCTGGCGCAGCAGCAGAAAATGCCGATCTGCGGCAAGGACTTCAAGACGGGTCAGACGTGGATCAAGACGGTCATCGCCCCGGGCATCAAAGCCCGACTGCTGGGTGTGGAGGGCTGGTATTCGACCAACATCCTCGGCAACCGCGACGGAGAGGTGCTGGACGATCCCGAGTCGTTCAAAACAAAGGAAGAGAGCAAGAAGTCGGTGCTCGACTACATCCTCCAGCCGCACCTCTATCCCGGGCTCTACGAGGATCTCCATCACGTCGTCCGGATCAACTACTACCCGCCGCGAGGCGACAACAAAGAAGGCTGGGACAACATCGATCTCGTGGGCTGGCTCGGCTACAAGATGCAGCTCAAGATCAACTTCCTCTGCCGCGACAGCATCCTGGCCGCGCCCATCGTGCTGGACCTCGCGCTTTTCATGGATCTGGCGCGTCGCGCCGGCATGTCGGGGATTCAAGAGTGGCTCTCGTTCTACTTCAAGAGCCCGATGCACGCCCCGGGGCTCTATCCCGAGCACGACCTGTTCATCCAATTGATGAAGCTGAAGAACACGCTGCGCTTCATGATTGGTGAAGAGCTGATCACGCACCTCGGGCTTGAGTATTACGACTAAGCTGTATCGCTTCAGTTCAGGGGTTCGTGCAATGTAGTGCAATTGCGCGAACCCCTTTCTCAGATCTGCAATCCCCGGTCTTCCTCCCTCGTGCCGGCGCCCGCGATCGGGTGGCCAGTATTCCTCGAATAAGCATAGAAATTCGTAACGTTTAACAGGACTGCGACCGAAACGACGGCCGTAGGAGCCCACGTCTTGATTTGGAACATGCGATGGGGAGCGGTGTCGGCCTTGCTGATGATGACCGCCCAGAGTGCGGCTCAGGTGCCGGCTGACCTTCAGCCCCTCATCGTGACTCAGCTCGACGAACATCCGCAGGGCAGCGATCTCGACAACGCGCGTCCGCTCACGATCACGTTGTCGCGCGCGACGCCGGTCACCGATCTGCTGCTGATGCTGGTTCGCGACACGCGACTGAGTGTCGTTCCCGATCCCGACGTCGAAGGCACATTCCGCGGCGAGCTCAAGGACGTGACGCTGCGCCAGGCCTTCGACATGATCCTGCACCCGCACGGTCTCGACTATTCGGTCCAGGGCAACCTGATCCGGGTGTTCAAGCGTCGGCTCGAAACGCGCCGATTCGATTTGAGCGCGCACGTCATACGCGGCGCCGGCGCCGCGGACGTCTACGCCGATCTCTCATCCGGCGTCGCGACGCTCTTGTCGCCCGAAGGCCGCTTCAGCATCGACAGGAAAGCGTCGCTGCTCCAGGCCACCGATTATCCGGATCGTCTCGATCAGATTCAGCAGCAGCTCGACGCTCTGCGCAACCGGGCGACGCGTCAGGTGCGGATCCAGGCGAGGGTCATCGAAGTCGCGTTGCACCAGGAGTTCGCCGCGGGCATCGACTGGAAGCTCCTGATCGCGCGCGCGGGCGATGCCGTGCTCGCGAGTCGAGCCCGACGGCCCGCCCGTGGTCGGCGCGTTGAACGTCGGCTTGAACGTGAAGGACTTCGACGGGTTCCTGCGCGCGCTCTCCGGTCAGGGCAAGGTGAACGTGCTGGCCAGCCCGACCGTCAGCGCGCTGAACAACGAACCAGCCATCATGCGCGTCGTGACCCACGACGTGTTCTTCAAGACGACGACGCGGACCGACGTCATGACCGGCCGGGTCGTGCAGCGAACGACGGAGCCCGAGCCGTTTACCGAAGGCATCGTCCTGATCGTGACGCCCCGGATCGCGGACGACGGCGTCATCAGCCTGAGCATCGCGCCGAGCCTGACGGAACGGACCGGGCAGGCCCGATCGCGCTCGGGCGACACGGCGCCCATTCTGAGCGTGCGCGAGGCCGACACCCTCGTGCGCCTCCGCGACAACGAGACGACCGTGATCGCGGGACTGCTCGACGAGCGCGTGCGGCGTGATGTGCACAAGGTGCCGGTGCTTGGCGATCTGCCGGGCATTGGCGCGATGTTTCGCGACGAGACGACGATTCGCCACAAGAGCGATCTCGTGATTCTTCTGACACCGGCACTGGAACGGGTCTCAATCCGGTAGCGCGGTTCCCCCGCGCCGAGAGGGACATATGTACGAGGAATATTACGGGTTCACCGAAAAGCCGTTCAGCCTGACGCCCGACCCGAAGTACCTCTTCAAGAGCGAGTCGCACGCCAACGCGTTCGAGCTGCTCCAGTATGCCGTCCGCCGCCGCGAAGGTTTCGTGGTGGTGACCGGCGATATCGGCACGGGCAAGACGACGCTGTGCCGGGCTCTGCTCGAGCAGATCGACCGCAACACGTTCACCGCGCTCGTGCTGAATCCGTTCCTCTCGGAGGAGGACCTGCTGAAGCTGATTCTGCAGGACTTCGGCGTCATCTCGCGCGAAGACGTCAAGCGCGGCCGCCTGACGCACGTCAGCAAGCAGGAGCTGATCGAGACCATCTACGATTTTCTCCTCAGCCTGTTGCCGCTGCGCGCGAGCGCCGTGCTGATCATCGACGAAGCGCAGAACCTGCCGATGCCGGTGCTCGAGCAGATTCGCATTCTGTCGAATCTCGAAACCGACAAGGAAAAACTGCTCCAGATCATTCTCGTCGGTCAGCTGAACCTTCAGCCGCTGCTGAAAGCGCCGCAGATGCGGCAGCTCGATCAACGCGTGTCGATCCGGTATCAGCTCAGGCCGCTGAGCAGGGACGAGGTGGCGGCGTACGTGTCGCACCGTGTGAACGTCGCGGGCGCCTCGGCATCGGTGACCTTCCAGCCACGGGCGCTCGACATGGTGCACCGCCGCACCAAGGGCATCCCGCGCCTCGTGAACCTGGTCTGCGATCGCGCGCTTCTCGCGGCGTATTCGGGACGGACCAATCGCGTGTCGCCCGACATCGTGTTTCAGGCCGCCGAGAGCCTCGAGCTGATCGACGAGAGTCCGTCGCGCTTCGGCTGGTTCCGCCGCCGCGCGTCTGTCTACGTGGCCGCTGCCGGCGCGAGCGTGTCGCTGGCCGTGGCCGGCGGCATGGCGCTGCGTTCGCCGTCAGACGCCGAGGGCGCTGGTTCCGTCGAAGTCACTGCATCGGCGGAGGTCGCGGAGCCGCAAAGAATGGACGCGGTGGCGCCGAACACGACCGGCGCGACCCCGGTTGCGACGAGCGGAGCGGCCGCCGCGCGCTATGCCGTGCTGACGGCGTCGTTTCCGATGACCGACGTGCTGCGCAAAGGCAGCGTGGCGGCGACGCGGTTCGAGGCGGTCGTGGGCGAGCTGCGTGGCCTGGGCTACGACGTCCGCTCGATGGACGTGAATCTCCACGAGCGCGGCGAGTGGCGGCGCGTGCTCGTCGGCGAATTCGCGACGCTCTCCGATGCGAAAGCGGAAGCGCATCGCGTGCACCAGACGCCGACGTTTGCCGACGCGCAGGTGGTCAGCTATTAGGCATGTCCATCATTCTCGACGCGTTGCGGCGAGGCCGCGCGCGACAGGCGCCGGGACAGCATCGAGATACCGCGCAGACCGATGCGGTGCTGCAGACGCTGGGGTACGGCCGCTTCAACCCGGCGACACCACTCAACCGCTTCAAGCGCCTGGCGGGCTATGCGCTCATGGCCGCAGTCGTCGCGCTCCTGCTGTGGGCCATCGTGATCTATGCCACGCAAGCATTGCTCCCGGAGTCGACTCCGGAAAATCGCGCGCCTCGCTCCCAGCCGGCGCCGCCACCTGCTCGTGGCCCGCGAATCGCTCAGGTAGCACCGCAGCCCTCTCCGAGAGTCGAGCCGGCGCAAAGGCCTGAGACACCGCCCGCACCGTCCGAAACCGCGCGAGCCGAGCCCGCGTCGCCGCGGCCTCACACGGAACAGAAACCAAATGCATCGGCAGCCGCGCCGGCCGCTTCGAAGATGAACCGGCCGCCGGTTCCGTCGAAGTCGAAGACAGAAGACCAGACCATCGCCACGGTGACGGCGGGCGAGGATCATTTCGGCCGTGCGTTGATGTATCAACGTCTCGGAGACTTCGAGAACGCGCTCGTCAGCTACAGGGAAGTGTTGCAGCGTGACGAGGTCAACGTCGAGGCGCACAACAATCTCGGCGTGCTCTATCGCGACAAAGGTCTGTATGACGAAGCCATCAGGCATTTCCAGCGTGCGATTGCCATCGATCCGCGTTACGCACGCGCCCGCAACAATCTCGGCGTGGTGTACCTGGCTCAGCGCAGGTTCGACACGGCCGCGACGCAGTTTCACGCCGCGCTCTCGATCGACCCGCGAAACGTCGAGGCGCTCGTGAACCTCTCGACGGTCGACAAGGAATCGCAGCGCCGGGACGAAGCGCGCAGCTCGCTGAAGCGTGCCCTGGAAATAGATCCCCGCAGCGCCGAAGCGCACTACAACCTGGGGTTGCTCGAAGACGAGGCGGGCGATGCGCCCAGGGCTCTGACGCACTATCGCGCATTCCTCTTGTACGGTTCCGCCGCGCATCCCGCGCTGGTCGGCGAAGTGCGGAAACGCATCGACGTCCTCTGGCCGAAATAGGCCGAAATCGAAGTATCCTTCCCACATGTCCGACACAAAAGATCCTGAAATTTCCGCGCTGCTTCACGAAGATCGCGTCTTCCAGCCGCCCGCGGGCTTCCGCGCCGGCGCCATCGTTCGCGATGACGCGATCTACGACGAGGCCGAACGCGATTTCGAAGGGTTCTGGTCGCGTTTCGCGGACGAGCTCGAGTGGAATCGCAAGTGGACGGAGGTCGTCGACTGGAGCAATCCGCCGCACGCCAGGTGGTTCGTGGGCGGACAGATCAACGTGTCGGTCAATTGCGTCGATCGCCACGTCCGCACGGCGCGCCGCAACAAGGCGGCGATCATCTGGGAAGGCGAGCCCGGCGATCGGCGGACGCTGACCTATTTCGATCTGTTCCGGCAGGTGAGCGCGTTCGCGAACGTGTTGAAGTCGCTCGGGGTGAAAAAGGGCGATCGCGTGGCCATCTACATGCCGCTCGTGCCCGAGCTGGCGATTGCGATGCTCGCCTGTGCCCGCATCGGCGCCCCGCACAGCATCGTCTTCGGCGGCTTCAGCGCCGAGTCGCTGCGGGATCGCATCAACGACGCGCAGTGCAAGCTGTTGATCACCGCGGATGGCGGCTATCGTCGAGGCTCGGTCGTGCAGCTTCAACGGGTCTCCGAAGAAGCGATCGAGGGCACGCCCTCGATCGAGCACGTCGTCATGCTGCGCCGCACCGGCGCCGGCGAGCTGCCGCAGGGCAAGATCCAGTGGCATTGGTGGCACGAGCAGATGGCCAAGGCGCCGCTCGACTGTCCGCCCGAGCCGATGGACTCCGAAGATCTCCTCTACATCCTTTACACGTCAGGCACGACCGGCAAGCCCAAGGGGATCATGCACACGACCGGTGGTTACCTGACCGGCACCTACGCGACGACGAAGCTCGTCTTCGATCTCAAGGACGAGGACGTGTACTGGTGCACGGCGGACATCGGTTGGGTCACCGGCCATAGCTACGTCGTGTACGGTCCTCTCGCCAATGGTGCGACCGTCGTCATGTACGAGGGCGCACCGGATTGGCCGAAGAAGGATCGCTTGTGGGAGATCATCGAGCGCTACGGCGTCACGGTCTTCTACACCGCGCCGACCGCGATTCGCGCGTTCATGAAGTGGGGCACCGACTGGCCGGCGCGCCGCAACATGTCGACCCTGCGGCTGCTGGGTTCGGTCGGCGAGCCCATCAACCCCGAAGCGTGGATCTGGTACCACAAGAACATCGGCGGCGAGCGCTGCCCGATCGTCGATACGTGGTGGCAGACCGAAACCGGCATGATCATGATTACGCCGCTGCCTGGCGTGACGCCGCTCAAGCCGGGCTCTGCGACCCGGCCATTTCCCGGGATCAAAGCCGAGATCCGCACGCAGAAGGGTCAGCCGATCGAAGTCGGCGGCGGCCTCCTCGCGCTGACGCGTCCGTGGCCGGCCATGCTGAGGGGGATTTACGGCGACCCCGAGCGCTTCGTGAAGCAGGTACTGGAGCAAGTGGGAGCGCCACATCTACTTCACCGGCGATGGCGCCAAGCGCGACGAAGACGGCTACTTCTGGGTGCTCGGGCGTGTCGACGACGTCATCAACGTGGCGGGGCATCGCATCGGCACGATGGAAGTGGAGAGCGCGCTCGTCGATCACCCCAAGGTCGCGGAAGCCGCCGTTGTCGGCCGGGCGCACGACCTGAAGGGACAGGCCATCTCGGCGTTCGTCATCCTGAAAGAAGGCAACATCGCCGGACCCGAGCTGGTGAACGAGCTCAAGGAACATGTCGTCAAGAAGATCGGTGTCATCGCACGGCCCGAAGACATCCTGTTCGCGGGTGATCTTCCGAAGACGCGCTCCGGCAAGATCATGCGGCGCCTCTTGAAGGACATCGCCGAAGGAAAGACGCTGGGCGATACAACGACCCTGGCCGATCCGAGCGTCGTGGCGAAGCTGAGGGAAGAGTACGAAGAGGCCGGCTAAGGAATCGGTTCCGGGATCCGTTTCGAAAAACGGATCCCGGAACCTTTGTAAGGGGAGGGCTCTCAAGGGGGAGCGGCAAAGAGCCCTCCCGACCCCTTATCGCCGCGGTTTGATGTCGAGCACCTTCGCGCTGCGGTAATCCTCGATACCCAGCCGTTGGATACGCAAGGTCGTACCCGTTCCGGTCGTTTTCAGTTTCCCTTCCGCAATCAGCTTCTGCACCATCGACGGCGAGCACTGCAGATAGTGCGCGGCGGTCTGCACGCACAGAGACGCCGGCGCGATGTTGGTCCGCTCCACACGATTGCGGCCCATCGACTTCGCGCGTTTGAGGGCGTCGTCGGCTTCGACAAGCAGCCGTTCGGCGTCGAAGGGCTCGCCGATCGATCCCTGGCCGGTGATCGTGGCGGCGCTGACCGTGACGCACACGCGATCGTCGGTATTGTGATCCTTGAACCCCAGCCGCTGCTCGACCATCGCGACCACGCGCGAGGTGAGAAAGAACGCGTCGTCTGCGTTGACCTGGCAGAGCAGCACGGCGATTGAGTCTTCGCCGTGGCGGAAGACCCAGTCGTTCTGCCGGAAGAATTTGCGAATCAGAATGCCCATGCGCTCGAGCACGCGATCCCCGACGCCGTAGCCGTACTGGCGGTTGATCTCGGCCAGGCGGTCCACATCGAACACCGCGAGCGCAATCGGGAATGAAAAACGCTCGGCTCGCTGGACCTCGGTTGACAGCACGACGTCCATCATCGCCCGGCTGTAGAGCGTGGTGAGCTTGTCGGTGATCGTCGGCGACGGAACTTCGTGCTGGGCCCGGTCGAAATAAGCAGCCATCAAATCGAACGACGCCTTGCGGACGGCCTGCGACACGATCAGCCACCGCACCGACGTCGCCCCGATCTCCGAATCGAGCGCGAGCTCGTCGAGCACCGAGCGTTCCGTCAGGTAGACGAAGTTGAGGAGGCGGTGCACCGGCAGACTGCGATCGTTCACCAGGCGCTGAAGCTCCGTGATGCTGTCCGACTCGGCAGCGAGCCGTCCCTCGATGCTGGCGGAGAAAAGCTGGAGCAGCCGTTTCCCGAGACGTTCGCAGTAGTCGGTTTCGAGCGGCTGCGGTCCGCTGTAGGGAAACGTGCCGACGCTGTCGCATACGATGGCGTCGCTCCGTTCACTCAGGACACGCGTGATTTCAGTACGAACGTCAGCCGCGGCCTCGGTGATGGTGCCGGTCCGTACGCGTGGACGATGGGGGATGGGGCCTGCGCTCATGTCTCGTTTCGTTTCAAACAGCCTCGCCAGCGGGCTGCAGCTTTTACTAAATGGCACACCTTAAGTTGTTGCTCAGTCGAGTGTTGAGACGTGCAATCGATTCCGTGCTCCGTTTCGGCACATTTCGCTGTGCCAGTCTCAGGCCGGCGCCCGTGAACCGCAACGGTCTCAAGCCCTTGATTGCGCGCCGTTTACTCGCCAATCGCACCGTTACGTCCGGCCGCCGCGGCTAATCGGGCTGCAAATCCCTAACCACGCGCCGTTTGCGGCCGAATTCCCGACGGCTTGACGCACTACCGGTTCGTCTTACGGAAGCCGAAAAAACGACTTGGAGACGCGCGTTTGCGACGAACTGGAATAGACCTTTCACCGACTCGCTGCATCGTCGTCGATGCTGAATCAACCGGGCGCCGCAGGAAGGGCGAACCGGCGACGCTCCGCGTTCATGGCTGTGCATCGATCGCTCATGCGGGCGACATGCAGGCGCTGACCGCGGAGTTGAAAGCGCTCGTCGAGCGCGACGCGATCTCGCGGCGCGCCTGGGTGAACGTGTGGGACGTGCCGACGAACCATCAGTACCTGCTGCTGCCATCCGATCGCGAGTCGGAACTCCATGCGATGGCGCGGCATCGTGGCGCGTCGGTCCTCGGCATGAGCACCGGCGACGTGACGGTGGCCGCGACGATCGGCGCCACTCGAGGCGAGCCAGGCCACCATCCCAAAACGGAAGTGTCGTTCTTCGCGGCAAGTTCTCGCGATATTCGCGAACGCCTTGTCCCGCTCGCCGAGGCCGGATTCCTCGTTGACGGCGTGACCACGCCGTGCGGCGCGCTCTGGTCGCAGGCGCGGCTGCGCCAGCCCTTGTTGCCCGGCGACGTCCATGCACACGTGGCGATCGGCCAGTCGCAGTCCGCGCTCGGAATTTTCAGCGACGGCGCGCTGCTGTATGCGCGCGATCTCAGTTGGGGCTACGCGGTGGAGGCCGCCGACGTTCGGGCAACCGACGATCGCGAGAGGCTTGCCGAGCGGCTGGCGGCCGAGCTGCACAGGTCGCTGCTCTTTCTGAGGCAGGTACCTGGGATCGCGAACTGTCTCAGGTGCTGTTGTGCGGCGACATGCCCGACATCCGTTCGTTGACGGCGCCGCTCATCAACCGGCTTGGGGTGCAAGTGGAGACGCTGGATACGCTCGAGGGGATCGATGGGGAATCAGTACCCGCGGGCTTTTCGGAACGGGCGGCGACATTTCGTCTGGCATCGGCGATCGCGGCCGAGCCTCCACCCGCGAACCTGCTGCCGACCGAAGTCACGCCCACTCGTACCAGCGAGACCGGCCGTCACATTCTCGCGGCCGGAACCGCGGCCGCTGTTGCACTCGGTGCATTTCTCTACGCGCAGGCCGGTGTCAGACGAGCGGAGGCCGAGCGCGAGCTTGCTGTTCTCCAGCGCACGGCGTTGTCGATGCCGCGCGACGTCACGCCGGCCAATATCAAGGGTGACGAATCGGAAGTCGAGGCTGCGCGAAGCGCTGCGCTGAACGCGATCGATGCCCAGGGACCGGCGATGGCGCGCATTGTCGACGTCCTCGGAAGAATCCCGTCGCAGGACGCGACGGTGCGCTCGGTGCAGGTGCTGCCCGAGCGCGACGGGTGGAAGGTGACCGTCGTGGCCTTTGCCGCCGATCGCGATCCCGTCGTCGCGGGACAGCACGCCGACGACTTTCTGCGCGCGATCGCCGGCGCGGCTGCGCTCGGTACTCCGCTCGAGGGTCCGAACCGGCGGATAGCCGCCAGGCCGGGCGGCGTCGAGTCGAGCGCAAGCTACCGGATGTCGAAATGAAGATCCCGACGCCGTTATCTATCGTCGCCCCAGCGCTCGTCTTCGGGTTCCTCTTCGTGCTCGTCGTGCAACCGCAGCGCGCCGCGTGGAGGATGGCCGAGAAGCGCGTCGAGGGTGCGCGCAGCGAGCGCGATCGCCAGCGACAGACACCGCGGCCCGAATTTACGGCTGACAAAAAGTCGGCGCTCGATGAATTCGACAATCGAACGGCCACGGGCGACCCCGGCGTTCTGGTGACCGATGCCGTGGAGACGGTCGTGAACAGCCCTTCGGTCGGGGGTGTTTCGAATCTTTCGGTCGAGACCGGCGCGCCCGCGGCCGTGCCGCCGGACTCGACGGTCAATTTGTTTCCGGGCGCGTTCATGCAAATGCCGATCGCGATCGGCTTCGACGCACGGTACCAGCAGATCGGCCGATTCCTCGCGAACCTGCGCGCGATGCCGACCACCTTCGAGCTGCGCTCGATCGAAGTCACTCCGAGCGTCGCCCCGGGTGGATTGATGCACGCCCGGGCCGAGCTTGCGGCGTTCTTTCGGCCGGCTGCCGATCCAGAGGCATCGCGTGTTCCAGTCCCGCAGGTGACCGGCCTCACTCCCGGCCTGGATGTGGTGCGCAATCGGCCCGGGGCGACCCGAGACCGCGCGGCCGCGACGGCCGGGCGCGCGCCTGAGGTCGTGGTGAGCACCATTCTGTTTTCGAGCGGCCGTCGCATCGCCCTTGTGGACGGCCGCGTTGTCGGACCGGGCGATCGGATTCGCAGCGGGTTCGTGCAGGCCATCGAGCCCGAGGCCGTGCTGATCGAAGGCGACAGTGGCGGAGTCCGGCGGGTCGAGCTCGAGCGACCGGTCGTTCGGATGGCGAAACGTTGAACGTGGTAGAGAAGCGGAAAGCCTGACGTGCGCAAGAAAATCGGTGAGTGTCTCATCCAGGCCGGGCTGATCAGCGAGACCGATCTGCAGATCGCGCTGGCCGAGCACAAGCGAACGGGCGATCGCCTGGGCGCGGTGCTCGTACGGATGAACCTCGCCACCGAGAAGCAGATCGCCAAGGCGCTGGCTTACCAGCTCGGCTTCCCGTACGTCAACCTCGCCGAGAACCCGCCCGACCCGACGGCGGTCGTCCTCATCCCGAAGGACGTCTCGCTCAAGCGTGTCTGCATCGCCGTCGGGCTCGAGAAGAACCTGCTGACGGTGGCGATGTCCGATCCGCTGCTGTTCAGCCTGGTGCAGGATCTCGAGTTCCAGACCGGCTACCGCATCAAGCAGGTCGTGGCGACGCGCGGCCGACATCCTCGAAGCGATTCAGACGGGCTATCCCGACAAGGCGCTGATGCGAACGACGCCGCGCCGCGGCCGGGCTCGCCGTGCCAGACGCGCGGCCGCGCGCGCGGCGTCCGGGCGCCGAGGCCGCGTCGCGAGACGGCGCTGGCACGCCGCGACCGAAGACGAGGTCTTCGAGCCGGTCGCGCGGCCTCAAGGAGCGCAGCGAGACGGCGCCGATCATCGATCTGGTCGATCTCGTCGTGAAGAGCGCGATCAAGAGCCAGGCGAGCGACGTGCACATCGAGCCGATGGAAAAGGGCGTGCTCATCCGCCATCGCCTCGACGGCCTGCTCAAGGAAGTGATGGACCTGCCGAAGTGGGTCCACGAGGGTCTGATCGCGCGGCTGAAGATCATGGCGCGGCATGGACATCGCCGAGAAGCGGCTGCCGCAGGACGGCCGCCTGCGCGTCGACGACCGAGGACGGCACCGAGGTCGACTTCCGCGTGTCGACGCTGCGCACGCTCTTCGGCGAGAAGGTCGTGCTGCGCGTGCTCGATCACCGCAAGGGCGTGCCGCCGCTCGAGGAGCTCGGCTTGTCGGCCGCCGCGCTCGAAGAGCTGCGGCACTTCCTCCGCCACCAGCACGGGATGATCCTCGTCGTCGGCCCGACCGGCAGCGGCAAGACGACGACGCTGTGCTCGGCGCTGACGTCGGTGAAGTCCGAGAAGCACGAACATCATCACGATCGAGGATCCGGTCGAGTACCAGATTCCCGGCGTCAACCAGACGCAGATCAACGAGAAGATCAAGCTGACGTTCGCCAGCGCGCTGCGGTCGATTCTGCGGCAGGATCCCGACGTCATTCTGGTCGGCGAAATCCGCGACGCAGGAGACGGCGAAGATCGCGATGCAGGCGGCGCAGACCGGCCACCTCGTGCTCTCGACGCTGCACACCGACGATGCGCCGTCGACGGTGACGCGTCTGATCGACATCGGCATCGAGCCGTACGTCATCGGCTCGGCGCTGATCGGCGTCGTGGCGCAGCGGCTCGTGCGGCGCCTGTGCGTGCAGCTGCCGGCGGCAGTACACGCCGCGAGGCCGACATGCTGCGCGCGCTGAACATTTCGGAGGCCGACGCGGCGCCGATCCCGTTCTACAAGGCGGTCGGCTGCGACCAGTGCAACCACACCGGCTATCGCGGCCGCATCGGCATCTACGAGGTGATGCGCGTCACCGACAAGCTCCGCCGGCTGATCGCCGCCGCGTGCGTCGGAAGATCGTTGCGCGACGCGGCGCTCGCGGGCGGCATGATCAGCCTCGGCGAGGACGGCCTCGCGAAGGTCAAGAGCGGCATCACGACGCCGCGGAGGAACTGCTGCGCGTCGTCACCGAAGTGCGCGAGATGCGCACGCTGTGCCCGGGGTGCAGCGCGGCGGTGGGCGTCGATTTCACTGGCGTGCCCGCAGTGCGGCAAGCGGCTGAGCGGCGGCTGCCCGCACTGCGGCCGCGCGCTGCAGCCGGGCTGGAATTTCTGCCCGTACTGCGCGAGGACGACCGAGTCGCGGCGGGCCGGCAAGAAACTGCAAGGACGCGAGAGCGCAAACGCGAGCTGCCTCCCGCCAACGTGGCGGAATTCAAGAAGGGGTAGCTTACCCAATCGATGACCGTGCAGAACTACTACGAGCTACTCTCCGTCGATCCCGGCGCCACACGCCGAAGAGATCAAGAAGGCGTTCCGCGCGCGAGATCGCGCGCTATCACCCCGACAAGGTCCAGCATCTCGGCAAGGAGTTCCAGGAGATGGCGGCCGACGCGCGCGGCCGAGCTCACCGAGGCGTATCGCACGCTGATGAACGCGGAACTGCGGGCCGAATACGATCGGCTCCATGTGGGTGCCGCGACAGTGGCCACGGCCGCCGGCGGCCCGCGCAGGCGGCGTCCTCTGCGCCCCAGCCGGAGCGCCCGGTTCATCACGCGGCCGCGCCGCCACCTCCGGTGGCCGAGCGCACTCCCGGGCCGCGGTTCGCGTCGGAGCGAGGCGATCGCGACGACTTCGTCCGCAAGGCCACGCTCGATCGGTTCCGCGCGGCGCTTGTCGGCCGAGGTGGGTCAGGTGGAGGAGCTTCCCGCGCGTGGATTCGACCTCGACTGCACGGCCAGGTCGAAGAAGCTGTTTTCACGGGAGGAAGAGCCAGCGGCTACGCTCGTGCAAGGTTCGTGCCGCAGGTCGACGCGGCGGCCGTCGCAGGACGCATGGAGCGCCGGCCGCAGAAGGCCGCCACGCCGCGGATGTTGCGTGTTCCTGATGGGCAACGAAGTGGCGCCCGTCACGCGAGCTGTCGGACGCGATCACCGAGTTGCGGAAGCGGTCGCCGCGGTCAGACGGGCATCTCGGTGATTCCCATCGACGTCCGCGACTGGAGCGCGCACATCCCCGCCGACGCCCCCGCAGCGTGCCGGAACCTCATCAAGCGGCTGCGAGAAGCCGGTAACTGATTCCGGTCCGGCCGCGGCATAATGAAACCGGCGGCCGGGCCCGTTCGTATCTATTCCCATGGCACTCATCGAAACCGCACGACCTGTGGAAGACCTACGTGATGGGCGAGGAGGAAATTCACGCCCTTCGCGGCGTGTCGATTTCAGATCGAGCGCGGCGAATACGTCGCCATCATGGGACCGTCGGGGTCGGGCAAGTCCACGCTGATGAACCTCATCGGCTGCCTCGACACGCCGAGCAAGGGCAGCTACCTGCTGAACGACAAGGAGGTCGCGCAGATGAACGACAACGAGCTGGCGCGCATCCGCAACGAAGAGATCGGTTTCGTGTTCCAGACCTTCAACCTGCTGCCGCGCGCGACGGCGCTCCACAACGTCGAGCTGCCGCTCGTGTATGCCGGCGTGCCGGCCGAGCGAGCGGACGTCGCGCGCGAAGGTGGCGCTCGACAAGGTCGAGCTGACGCAGCCGCATGAGCCATCGCCCGAACGAGCTGTCGGGCGGCCAGCGGCAGCGCGTCGCCATCGCGCGCGCGCTCGTGAACAACCCGTCGATCCTGCTCGCCGACGAGCCGACCGGCAACCTCGACTCGAAGACCGGCGCCGAAATCATGGCGCTCTTCGAGCGCCTTCACGAGGCCGGCAACACGATCATCCTCGTCACGCACGAAGCCGACGTCGCCGCCTACGCGCACCGCACGCTTCACCTTCGCGACGGCATCGTCGAGAAGGACGTGCGCCAGGATCGGCCTGCGACCGCGCTTTCCTGATACCCGAATTCGCAGATTGGCAGATTCGCAGATGGGAAGATTGAGGTTCAACGCTGAATCTGCGGGTCTGGTTCAAGAACAACAGGAGCTCAGAAGATCAGGAGGCTTTCTGGGATGTATCGGTACGTCTAATCGACCCGGTGGCACAGGGCTTCAGCCCTGTCATGCATCCATTCGCCACACCGCAGAATATCGCCGTCACTCGCCTGCAGACGGAGTACGTAGTGTCCGGCTTCAGCCGGACTGTGAACAGAGCTCAGAACTGTCCAGTCTTCAGTCTGAGCCGTAACCGCACGATTCCAGCGACTGTCTCCGGCATTCTGATCTGATCCTTTGCACCCGCCTTGTCGGCCAGGGCGCTCAAATCAAACTCCAGGTCATTGAGACCGATTTGAGTAGAGTCCAGCGGGCCCGACACCAAGTCGCGAAGCCGAGTCACAGGCGTCAATTTTTCCGTCGGCACACCGATAAGCAGAGACATTTCCCTGCGTTCGGCGAGCGCATCGTTTGGTTCGATGCCAAAATGTGATTGGAAGTACTCGCAAAACTGGATATCAGTAGCATCGGGGAGCGAACGAATGTGGCCACCTTGCATGCCACACGATCGCCACCATCAACAGCAATGCGGCAGCGACACCGAGAGGCATCATCGGCATTTGTCCCTGCATTTTCTCAAACGATCAATGATGACGTACCCAGAGCCCTTGGCCAGGCTGCACCGCTCCTTCCCCCAATCGACTATTCAGAGATGCTCTCCTCACTATCTGGGCCGCCGATCCATCCACCAGGCAAAGATCAACAGCATAGCGAGAAAGATGAGGACAGGGATATAGGCGATCGAACCACCCAACATCAGCTTCCGTTTTAGCACCGCTAAGACGCTAGACGAAATTTGCGAAAGCTGTCGCTCGGTCTCGAAGATATGCCGACCACTGAAATTTGCCTTCGGGCCGCTAGCATGGTGCTTCTCGTCTGCCAAATGACGCACGAATGCCATGCCAGGCAAGCCTCTCAGGCAACGTACAGGAGGTGTGAGTGGATCTAGTGGACTTGATTGATCCTGTCGCCACAAGGAGTTTTCAGTGGACCGATAAAGCTGGCAAAGCTCATGTTGTAGAGTGCGTCCTCGGAAAACCATCGCCGGATGAGGATTCCGGCGATGTGTTTTGCCCGTATCAAATTGTTGGAGGCAATCAAAAGGGCGTTCGTTATGCCGTTGGCGTCGACGGTATTCAGGCGTTCTTATTGGCCCTGCAAATGGTCAAAGCCGAACTGGAAGTCCTGCAATCAGAACTATCCACAAGGCTCTCGTGGCAGGGCGGCTATCCTGGTGAGCTTGGTTTGTGATTGTCCGTCCGTGTGGTTACTTACCTCCCGACGGTGGCAGATAGTCGAACGTTTTCGGATCTCCAATGTGATAGAGGATGTGACGAAACTCTTCACCGATTGCGTGAAGCGCGTCTGAAATGTCGTCCGGCGACAAACCGTCGCCCTCCAGCTTGGGAAGCAGCTCGTGTGAAAATCGTTCGAAGGACTGCTCCAAATCCAAGAAAGCATGTGCAAGAGTCCACGCTTCCTTCTCCTCGGCGGTGTCATGCCGCGTCACTTGCGGGCACTGATTCAGAATCCCAGCGAGCTTTTGGCGCCGGGTTTCGTACACGCTTGACGGTGTTTGGCTCATCTGCTTCTGACCCTTCCTTTGTCACGACAAACAACGTCAGATCTCCTAAACTCCTGATCTTCTGTTTCGTATTCTGTGATGCCGGTAGTACGCAGTGCCCGGCTTTGGGCCGGACCGTGATCCAAGTGTGCCACTGGTGTATCCCTGGCAGGGCTAAAGCCCTGCGCCACCGACATGCCTGAAGCCCCTGTAATACCGATTCTCCTAATCTCCTAGGCAGCCATCGCGGCGCGCAAGCGGTCACTGTCGTAGCCGCGATCGCCGACAAGGCGGTGGGGCTTGCGCCGATGCGGGGTTACGCGCGCCGCGAGCGTCTGGTCAACGAGCCGGACCTCCGCCGGCGAGGCCGAGGCGAGGCATATTCCCAGAGGAAGACCCTGACGCTCCACCAATACCATGCACTTTGTACCTTTCCCGCGTTTGGTGGGTCCGATGTCAGACCCCCTTTTTTTGCCGGGGCAAAGGTGCCATCGATGAACGCGGTCTCCCACGCGAGGCGACCGCGGTCGTCGAGCTCCGTGAGGAACGCGCGCCAGATGCGTTCCCACGTCCCGTCCGCGTCCCAGCGCTGCAGCCGGCGCCAACACGTGGCCGGGCTCGGATACTCGTTCGGCAGGTCGCGCCACCGCGCCCCCGTCTTCAGCACCCACAAGATGCCGTCGATCACCGCGCGATGGCCGATCCACGGTCGGCCGCCGCGACGGGTGCGCGGAAGTCGTGGGAGGTGCGGTTCGATCTTGGCCCATTGCGCGTCGGTCACCCGAACGCCACGTCTGGCCATGAGCGCGACCTCCGGCCAGTGTGGTACCGCAATCGCGCGCGAAGTACAAGTGTTAAATACCTCCCTCGGGAGGTTATGAAACCGGTTCTAGTCTGTTTCGTATTCGTCGGCTCCGCTACACCGCTGCGAAATGCCCCGGCTCAACTTCCCTTAGCGGCGCGTCGACGTTCACATCGTGCTTGTTCATTTCAATCCGCTTCGGTTTGTGATCGGGATCGGGAACCGGAATCGCCGAGAGCAGCGCCTTCGTATACGCATGTTGCGGGTTGTTGAAGAGCAGCGCCGTATCCCCCATCTCGACGATGCGCCCCAGATACATGACGGCGATGCGCCGGCAGATGTGCTCGACGAGACGAAGATCGTGGGCGATGAAGAGGTAGGCGAGCCCCAGCTTCTGCTGCAACTCGACCAGCAGGTTGACCACCTGCGCCTGGATCGATACGTCGAGCGCCGAGACCGGCTCGTCCGCGATGATGAACGACGGATTTAGCGCCAGCGCGCGCGCTACGCCGATGCGCTGACGTTGCCCGCCGCTGAACTCGTGCGGGTACCGATCGAGCGTCGCGGGATCGAGCCCGACGAGGCGGTAGAGCTCGACGACCCGCTCTGTCCGCGATTCGCGTGTGCCGATCTTGTGGATGACGAGCGGCTCTTCGATGATCTCCCGCACGCGCATGCGGGGGTTGAGCGACGAGTACGGATCCTGAAAGACGATTTGCATCTGCCGCCGCGCCTGTCGCATGGCTTCTTTCGAGTACGCCAGCACGTCTTCCCCGCGAAACCGGACCTCGCCTGAGGTCGGCTCGATCAATCGAAGGATGCACCGTCCCGTCGTCGTCTTGCCGCTGCCGGACTCGCCCACCAGGCCAAACGTCTCGCCCTCGTCCACCGTAAAGCTGACGTCGTTGACCGCTCGCACGATGCTCGGTTTGGACAGGAAGCCCTCGCTGCGCGTGAACTGCTTGACGAGGTGGCGGACTTCGACGAGCGGCCTGTCCCGCCTGCCCTGAGCGAAGTCGAAGGGAGCGGAGTCGAAGGGCATCAGGCGTGGCTGGGATCGTACAGGTAGCAACGGGCGCGCTGAGACGGTCCGACCTCGTAGGACGGTGGTGGCGCCGAAGTGCACCGGTCGAAGCGCTTCGGGCATCGCGGCTCGAACGCACAACCGGGCGGCAGGTTCGCGAGGTTGGGCACCGTGCCGTCGATCGCGCGCAGACGCTGACCGGGTGCGCCGCCGGGAATCGAGTCGAGCAGCCCCTGCGTGTAGGGGTGCTTCGGCGATTCGAAGATCTGCCGCATCGGCCCCTGCTCGACGATCTTGCCCGCATACATGACGGCCACCCGATCGGCGTGACCGGCCACCACGCCGAGGTCGTGCGTGATCAGCAGCAGCGCAAGATGAAACCGTTCCTTCATCTCGTGCAGCAGATCGAGGATCTCCGCCTGGATGGTGACGTCCAGCGCCGTTGTCGGCTCGTCCGCGATGAGCAACTGCGGCTGGCAGGCGAGCGCGATGGCGATGAGCACGCGCTGGCGCATCCCGCCTGACAACTGATGTGGGTAGTCGCGCAGCCGGCGTTCCGGCTCCGGAATCTTCACCGCTTCGAGCAGTTCGATGGATTTCGCGCGTGCCTCCGCGCGCGTGCCCCTGCCGTGCACGCGCAGCGCCTCGGCAATCTGGTCGCCGATGGTGTAGACGGGGTTGAGCGCCGTCATCGGCTCCTGGAAGATGAAGCCGATCTCGGCGCCGCGGATGCGGCGCATGTCGCGCTCGCTCAGCTCCAGGAGATCGCTCCGGCCGTTGAAGCTGATCGGCCCGCCGCCGATCTCTCCCGGCGGCTGCACCAGGCGCAGGATCGACAGCGCCGTCATCGACTTGCCGCTGCCGGACTCTCCGACAATGCCGAGCGTCTCGCCGCGGCGCAGCTCGAAGGACACGTGATCGACCGCCTTCACGATGCCATGGGGAATCCTGAAGGTGGTTGTCAGCTCCCGAACGCGGAGGAGGGGTGCCTCAATTGTCATCTTTACGTGGCGGGTCTAAAGACCCGCCCTACGTACTTATCTCGCGGTGCTCGCCGAACACGTCGCGCAGCGTATCCGAAATCTCTCCCACCGTTGCGTTCACCTTGACCGCGTCGATGATCGGCGGCACGAGGTTTGCCCCGTCCTGCGCGCTGTGCTTGACCTGATCGAGCGCCGCGCGCCAGGCGTCGCTGTCTCTCGAGGCGCGCACCGCCTTCACACGCTCCTGCTGCACGCGTTCGATCTCGGGGTCCACGCGGAAGGTCGGAATCGTCGGCCCGTCCTCGGTCTGAAATTTCGTCACCCCGACGACGGGGGAGGCCCCTGAATCGATCGCGCGCTGCGCGCGGAACGCCGATTCCTGGATTTCGCGCTGAATCATCCCCGACTCGACCGCCCTCAACGTGCCCCCCGCGGCGTCGATGCGATCGATGATCGCCCGCGCGGCGTCTTCAATTTCGTTGGTACGACGCTCGATTTCGAACGCGCCGCCGACGGGGTCGACGGTGTTGGCGACACCAGACTCGAACGCGATGATCTGCTGCGTGCGCAGGGCGAGCGTTGCCGACTCTTCGGTCGGCAGCGCCAGCGCCTCGTCACGCCCGTTGCAGTGCAGCGACTGGGCGCCGCCCAGTACGGCTGCCAGCGCCTGCAGCGCGATCCGCACGAGGTTGTTGTCGGGCTGCTGCGCGGTCAACGTGCTGCCGGCCGTTTGCGCGTGAAAGCGCAGCTGCTGCGCGCGGGCGCTGGTGACGCCGAAGCGGTCTTTCATGATCCGCGCCCACAGACGGCGGGCGGCACGGAACTTCGCGATCTCTTCGAGAAAGTCGTTATGGGCGGCGAAGAAGAACGACATCCGCTCGCCCAGCGATTCCGCCGTCAGGCCGCGCGCCCGGCCCGCGTCGATGTACGCGATCCCGTTGGCCAGCGTGAACGCGACTTCCTGCACCGCGGTGGAGCCGGCCTCGCGGATGTGGTAACCGCTCACCGAAATCGCATTCCATTGCGGCAGCTCGCGCTCGCAGAACGCGAAGATGTCGGTCACGAGCCGGAGCGACGCCAGCGGGGGATAGATGTAGGTGCCGCGGGCCAGGTACTCCTTCAGCATGTCGTTCTGAACCGTACCCGAGAGTTTCGAACGGGCGATGCCGTGGCGTTCGGCGACCGCGACATACAGGGCCAACAGGATGATGGCCGTCGAGTTGATCGTCATCGACGTCGACACGCGATCCAGCGGAATGCCATCGAAGAGCGCGGCCATGTCCTCGAGCGAGTCGATGGCCACGCCGACACGCCCGACTTCGCCGGCGGCGAGGGGGTGGTCCGAGTCGTAGCCCATCTGGGTCGGCAGGTCGAAGGCCACGCTCAGCCCCGTGACGCCGTTCGCCAGCAGGTGCCGGTACCGTTGATTCGACTCGCTGGCCGTCCCGAACCCGGCGTACTGCCGCATCGTCCAGAGCCGGCCCCGGTACATGGTCGGTTGTATACCCCTGGTGAACGGAAATTCACCCGGACTGCCGAGGTCCCGGTCGGGATCCCGGTGGGGTGGCGCGGCCGGAACGTGTGGAGAATCAACCATATAACGCCGTACAGGAATTCTATCGTTCTTGACAGTACAGAATCACGGTCCTACAATGAATCCGCGTCCTACATTTACGGTTTCCCGAGACCGATATTCTTTACACATGACAAGTCCGGTGGACAGACATCCTGTCGTGCTCATGGTGTAAGTAAAGGCCCGATTGCGATAGGTCCGCCTGGCAACACAAGGTATAGGGGCGTCGCCGCCCCGGTAAAGGAGGATCACACAATGGACGACGTCGTTAACCGGTTGGCTCGCGAGCTTGCCGATGCCATTGCTGCTGCCGTTGCAGACGATCCTCAGGTCGAGGCGTGCCGTGAAAAGGCACGCGCCGCAGGCTTTGAAATGAAAGTCACGCTCGAAGCGGTTGTCGGGTTCGTCAACCGCACGACTACCACGGACAAAAGCGGCGCGATGGTCAAGGTGCCGACTCCAGCCAAGGTGGTGGCAGCGCGCCGGGCGTTCGACATGACGGCAAACGATCGCCGGTTCCTGCGCTCGCTGAGGATTGCCGCCGACGAGGCGAAAAAAGAAGAAGTGGAGTAAGGCGCACAAGAAAGTAGAAAGTGAAAAGTAGAAAGTAGAAAGTAAAAAGTTGGGAGTGGAGACTGCCTTTCTACTTTCTACTTTCTACTTTTCACTTTTCACTTACAGTATCCGCAAATCCCGCCCGGTCATTTCCTTCGGTTCAGACACACCCAGAATTCCGAGCATCGTCGGCGCGATGTCCTGGAGCGATCCGCCTTCGCGCAGGCGCATGCCTTTCAGGTCCTGGACGACGATCACCGGCACCGGATTGCACGTGTGTGCCGTGTGCGGTTCGTTCAGCTTCGTGTTCCACATCTCCTCGGCATTGCCGTGATCCGCGGTCACGATGAGGATGCCTCCAGCGTCGCGCACGGCTTTGACGATGCGCGTCAGGCACTGGTCGATGGTCTCCACGGCCTTGATCGCGGCATCGAGTTTTCCCGTGTGCCCCACCATGTCGGCGTTGGCGAAGTTGCAGATGATGACGTCGTGCTTGCGGCCTTC
Organism: Vicinamibacterales bacterium; assembly: GCA_963746535.1. Classification (GTDB taxonomy): domain Bacteria; phylum Acidobacteriota; class Vicinamibacteria; order Vicinamibacterales; family JAMQPK01; genus JAMQPK01. The sequence continues at coordinate 278,671 of CAVVBP010000004.1, forward strand.
GACGTCGTTCACCAGGTTGTCGGTGATGCCCCTGGCGCTCATCTCTGGTTGCAGGTCGTAGGTCGCCACCTTGGGTGACGGCACCAGGATGCGATCTTCGCCCGGGTAGGGCTTTTCGATCCCGCAGTTGAAGAAGTAGCTCACGTGCGGATACTTCTCCGTCTCCGCCACGCGAAGGTTCACGAGCGAGTGTTCGGTCATGACTTCCGCAAACGACTGCGTGAGCGTTTGCGGCGGAAACAGGACCGGATAGGTGAACGTCCGGTCGTACTGCGTCATGGTCGTCATGGCCAGGGACTTCGGATACGGGTTGCGTTCGAACCCGTCGAAGTTCTCGAACATGAGCGCTCTCGTCATCTGCCGGGCGCGATCCGATCTGAAGTTGAAGAAGATCACGACGTCGCCATCCCGCACCGGGCCGATCGGCTGGCCCGACGGATCGACGACGGTTCCCGGTATGACGAACTCGTCGGTGACGCCGGTCTCGTACGACTTCTGAATGAACTCGACTGCCGATCGCGTCTGCGGCGACGGGGCGCCCACGATCGCGTCGTAGGATTTTTTCGTGCGCTCCCAGCGGTTGTCGCGATCCATGCCGTAGTAGCGGCCGCCCACGGATGCGACGCGACCCACGCCGGCGTCCTTCATCACACGCTCGAGCTCGCCGACGAACCCGGCGCCGCCCACGGGCGAGGTGTCGCGGCCGTCGGTGAATGCCTGCACGAACAGACGCTCGACGCGCTGACGTGCCGCCATTTCGATGAGCGCGTTGAGATGTCTGGTGTGGCTGTGAATGCCGTTCGGCGACACCAGACCGATGAGGTGCAGCGCGCGCTTCCCGTCCTTGCACCGGGCGATGGCCTCGACCAGCGCGGGCTTTTCGAAGAAATCGCCGTCGCGAACGCTCTTGTCGATCCGCGTCAGGTCCTGATAGACGACCCGGCCGGCGCCCATGGTGATGTGGCCGACTTCGGAATTGCCCATCTGCCCCGATGGCAGGCCCACGGCTTCGCCCGACGCCTGCAGCGATGAATGCGGGTACCGATCGAGCAGTTCCGAATAGGCCGGCGTGCGTGCCAGCTTGATCGCGTTGCCTTCGCGTTCGTCGCGAAGCCCCCAGCCGTCGAGAACGAGGAGAACCAGGGGTCCCTTCATCCTCATGACCGCGCCGCGAGCTGCCTGATGGCCTTGCGGCCGGCATAGCGGCCGTTCTTTCCCAGCGCCTCTTCGATGCGCAGCAACTGGTTGTACTTCGCGACGCGGTCGGTCCGGCTTGCGGAGCCGGTTTTGATCTGGCCCGCATTGGTGGCCACGGCGAGGTCGGCGATCGTCACGTCTTCGGTCTCTCCGGAACGGTGAGACACGATGTTGCCGTAACCAGCGCCGCGGGCCATCGCCATGGCCTCGAGCGTTTCGGTCATCGTGCCGATCTGGTTCACCTTGACGAGCAGCGCGTTGGCTACCTTTTCCTCGATACCGCGTTTGAGGATGGCCGGGTTGGTGACGAACAGGTCGTCGCCGACGAGCTGCACTTTCTCGCCCAGCTCCTTCGTCAGCAGCTTCCACCCCGTCCAGTCGTTTTCGGCGACACCGTCTTCGATGGAAATGATCGGATAGTCGCGCGCCCATTCCGCGAGCATGGCGACCATCTCTTCGATGCTGCGCGTCTTCTCTCCTGACTTCTTGAACACGTAGCGGCCGTTGTCCCAGAACTCGCTCGACGCGACGTCGAGCGCGAGAAAGACGTCGCCGCCTGCCTTGAATCCTGCATTCGCGACGGCTTCCAGCACGAGCTCCAGCGCGTCGCGGTTCGACTTCAGGCTTGGCGCGAACCCGCCCTCGTCGCCCACGCCGGTCGCGAGCCCCCGCTTCTTCAGAGACGAGCGCAGCGAGTGGAAGATCTCGGCGCCGGTCCGCACCGCCTCGGCGAACGTCGGGGCGCCCACCGGCATCACCATGAACTCCTGCACGTCGACGTTCGAGTCGGCATGCGCGCCGCCGTTGAGAATGTTCATCATCGGAACGGGCAACAGCCGCTCGCCGCCGCCCTCGGCGAGGTGCGCGTACAGGGGCTTCTTGGCTTCGGCCGCGGCGGCATGGGCAGCGGCCATCGAGATGCCCAGCAGCGCGTTGGCGCCGAGCCGGCTCTTGGTCGGCGTACCGTCGAGCTCAATCATCTTCTTGTCGAGCGATCGCTGATCCAGCTCGGAACCGGTGACCGCTTTGGCGAGCTCGCCGTTGATGTTCGCCACCGCTTTCAGCACACCCTTGCCGAGGTAGCGCGTCTTGTCGCCGTCGCGCAGCTCGAGCGCTTCGCGCTCGCCCGTTGACGCGCCCGAGGGCACGGCCGCGCGCCCGAACGCTCCGCTGTCGAGCGTGACGTCGACCTCGACGGTCGGATTTCCACGAGAGTCCAGAATTTCTCTGCCTTGCACGCGTGCAATTTTCACGTTTATCTCCCGTCGTCTTCGGCTTCGATGCGGAGCGCTTCCTCGCTGATGGGTTCGACCAGCGGATCGTCGTCTTCGGTGACGACGACGACGCCGAGGTCGGTGACAGTGTGGCGCTTGCGATCTTCCTCTGGGTTGTAGCCAATGACCGCGCCGCGAGGAATGAGCACGTCGCGGTCGATGATCGCGCGGCGGATTTTCGCGTGCCGCCCGACCCTCACGCCGGGCATCAGCATCGACTGCTCGATGATGCCGTAGCTGTGCACGCGGACGTTCGGGCACAGGACGCTGCCGACGACCTCGCTGCCCGAGATGATGCAGCCGGGCGAGATGATCGAGTCGAGCGCCGTACCGGAACGCCGCCCCTGTTCGGCGAACACGAACTTGGCAGGTGGCGCCTGCGGTTGATAGGTCCGCATCGGCCATTCAGGGTCGTACAGATTGAACTCGGGGTCGACGCCGCACAGATCCATGTTGGCGTCATAGAACGCGTCGAGCGTGCCGATGTCGCGCCAGTACTTCGACGCTTTCTTGTTCTCGTCGTAGAAACGATAGGCGTAGATCGGAAGCTCGGTGATGAGCGCGGGAATGATGTCCTTGCCGAAGTCGTGGCTCGACGCGGTTGCCGCATCGGCTTCGAGGGCTTTCAGCAGGACATCGGTATCGAAGATGTAGATGCCCATCGAGCCGAGCGCCAGATCTGGCGAGCCGGGAATCGAAGGGGCGTTTTTCGATTTCTCGATGAACCCGGTCACCTTGTCCTGCTCGTCCACCGACAGCACGCCGAACCGGGAGGCCTCCTGGATGGGAATCTCGATGGCGGCGAGCGTGACCGCCGCGCCGCGCTCCTTGTGGAAGCGCAGCATCCTGGCGTAGTCCATCTTGTACACGTGATCGCCCGACAGCACGATGACGTGATGGGGGGTCTCCTGTACGATTGAGTAGAGGTTCTGGTAGACCGCGTCGGCCGTTCCTTGATACCAGTGCTCGCTCACGCGTTTCTGGGGCGGAAGAATTTCGACGAATTCGCCAAGCTCCTCCGAGATGATGCTCCAGCCCATTCGGATGTGGCGGTTCAGCGACAGCGACTTGTACTGCGTGGCGATGAAGATGCGCCGCAGCCCCGAGTTGATGCAGTTGCTCAGGGTAAAGTCGATGATGCGGTACGGACCCCCGAAAAAGACGGCCGGCTTGGCACGATCCCTCGTCAGGGGGTACAAACGCTCCCCTGCGCCTCCCGCCAGCAAGATGACCAGCGCGTCGTCAACCACGGCCTAAAACCCTTGATCAGAACGGGTTCCGATCGCAACCGGATTGACTTGTTTTTGGGACCCGTCCTATCATCAAGAATTACCCGTAATGGTGTCGTTAGTTCGAATTACAGGAGATTTCGAATGAATTGCCGTCGCGTGTCCTCTGTTGCCGGCCCCTTGATGCTCGCCCTCTCGTTGTCCGTGTCTGCCCTGGCCCAGGAGAAGCCAGCCCCGGCCCAGGAACAGCAGAGAAAGCTCAGCGGTGACGAGCGCAAAGACTACATTGCCCTCAGCGACTTCGTCGACCAGGTGTCGGCAGGCAAGCAGCCCGTGCCGGCCGACCTGAAACTCAAATTTCTGAGCCACTATCTGAAATCGAATGACAACGTGTACCTGCCTTACGTCGTCGAGGTCAGTGGCGGCAAGTTCACGTCGTTTCCCGTCGCGATGTATGTGCGCGTCGCGCAAAAAGGCGCACCGGCCCCCGCGGGCAAGGGCATCGATGCGAACTGGCCCTTCGCGGACGTGTACTTCCTCACCGAGAAGAACATGACCGCCTCTGGCGACGTCACTGTGGTGCCGCGTGCGCTGCAGTTGCCGGCGGGCGAGTACACCATTACGGTCGCCCTGCGGGAGAAGCAGGGCCGCGACCGCAAGGTACTGCCCAAAACGGCAATGCTGACCCAGGATCTGTCGATTCCCGACCTCACCAAGGCGCTGACGACGAGCAGTGTCATTATGGCAACTGCCCTGAACCCCGCGCCCGAGCAGTTGACCGCGCAGCAGCAGCTCGAACAGCCGTTCACGTTTTCCGGCTATCAGGTGGTGCCGTCGTTCAACAAACCAATTCCGCAATCTGGCGAGCTCATGTTTGTGTTTTTCATCTACAATGAAGGAGTCGCCAGTACCGGCAAGCCGGACCTGGACGTCGATTACCTCTTTTACCGGGCCAATGAAGAGAAGCCTTTCACGAAGCTCGCCACGCAGGCGTTCAATGCGACGACCTTGCCTGGCCAGTTCGACGTGAAGGCCGGGCACCAGGTGTTCGTGGGCCAGGGCATTCCGGTCAAGGGGGCAATCGCGCCCGGTGAATATCGGATGGAAATCAAGGTGACCGATAAGACGAACAGTCAGTCGGTGACCCGCAATGTGAATTTCACGGTTACGGACTGAGTCGGGAAAATGGAAATCGGCCTCGGCCGACGTTGGTGGGGTGGTGGGTTGATGACCCGATGGATCCCTGCGGCGGCAATCGCGGGTCTCGTGCTTGGGGCTACAGCTCTGTACGCCCAGACCCCGAAAGAGGCGAAATCGAGTCGCAATTCGTTTCCGGCCGGCAACATCGAAGGCCGGGTGCTCGACGACAACGGTATCCCGGTCGTTGGCGCGATGGTATCGGTGGTCGGCAGAACGACGGCCGCGGCATCGACCGATCGAGACGGCCGGTACTCGCTGCGCGAGCTTCCGTTCGGTCCATACATCCTGAGCGTGCACTCGCGCGGTTACTTCAAATCGCGCGGGCGCACCGTCCAGCTGACCACGTCGAAGATCTCCATTCCTGAAATCCAGCTGGCGCGGGCGCGCAAGACGCCCGTGCTGATGCCCGCGGTTGTCGAAGAACCGGAACCCCAGATGACGCAACTGGCCGGTTTCAGCGGCGCAGCCGCGCAGCCGGCCTCGAGTCGCGTCGAGATGGCTCCTGCCGGTGCGTCTTCCAGCACAAGCACTGTCAGTGATGACGAGCCCAGCGACGAGGGCGAAACCGCGTGGCGGATGCGTCACCTGCCTCGAAGCATCCTGAAGGATGCGGAAGACGCCGCATGGCCGTCGAACGAAGGCGCCGACTCGGCCCGGTGGTACGAGCGTCGCTCGGCCGCGCTCGTCCCGATTGCGTTTTTCAGCGAGCTGCCGCTCTCGGGTCAGGTCAACCTGATGACGATCGACTCGTTCGACAGCCCCGGTGAGATCTTCGCCGAGAACGCGCCGCGGAGCGTGGCGTTCGTGTCGGTCAACACCCAGGCGGCCGGCGGTGCGTGGTCGATGCAGGGCGCGATGACTCAAGGCGACCTCGCATCCTGGATTGTGGCCGGCTCGTATAAGTCAATCGAGTCGGCGAACCACGCGTACGAGCTCGGGATGTCCTACAGCACCCAGCGCTACGACGGTGGCAATGTCGCGGCCGCGGCGGCGATTCGCGAAAATGCCCGCAACGTCGGCAGCGTATACGGCTACGACGAGTGGACGCTGTCGCCCAGGTTCGTGCTCGGCTACGGAACCGGGTACGCACGCTACGACTACCTCGGTGGCCCGGGCGTGTGGAGCCCCCGCTTCAGCATCACCGTGCCGATGGACGGCTTCCGGGTGAAGGCGCTCGCGTCGCGCAAGGTGCTCGTGCCTGGGCAGGAGGAGTTTGCGCCGTCGGCCACGGGGCTGTGGCTGCCACCCGAACGGACGTTCTCGTCGCTGTCCTACGACGGACGTTTCACGGCCGAGAACATCCGCCACTTGCAGGTGGCGATCGAGCGCGATCTGGCGTCCGGCATCACGGTGTCGCTGCGCGGATTCGATCAGCGCGTCGACAATCAGTTGATCGAGATCTTCGACATGGTTCCGGGACACAACGAAGCGCCGCTCGGCCACTATTACGTCGCGAGTGGCGGCGACGTCGACGCGCGCGGCTGGGCCGCCGGGATGACGCACGAGGTCTCCGGGTACGTGCGCGGCACCATCGAGTACACCGTGTCGACGGCGTACTGGGATCCCACGTCCGACATGACGATGGCCCGCGCCGTGCGGTCGGTGTCGGTCGCGTCGGCCGAGAAGATTCACGACCTGCAGACGGCGATCGAAGCCACCATTCCTCAGACCGCCACGCGCGTCTCTGCCCGCTACCGCATGAACACGGCATTCTGGAACGGCGAGCCGGACGCACAGTTTCGCTCCAACGCCAACACGCGCTTCAACCTGCGCGTCAACCAGTCGCTGCCATTCCTGCGATTCTCGAACGCCGATTGGGAAGCCCTTGTCGACATCCGCAATATGTTCCGGGAGGTCGACGTCGAGTCGTCCGTGTACGACGAGGCGTTCGCCATCCGCGCCCCCAAACGCATCGTCGGCGGCCTGCTGGTTAGGTTCTAATCAGGTCTTTCCTGTAGACTAGAATTCAAATTTGTGGATTTTTTTGTCCAATGGGATGGATTTCTCTATTCCAGCGGCCGATAAGTCTCTGAGAATCAACCGATTATCTGGGATCTGGAAGAATTCCCTAGGGGTATAGCGTTTGCAGTCTCATCGCCGTTCCCCGCATGACCGTAAACCCATGAAGGATCACGTCCACCGAACGCAGCGGCGTCCGTTGGCAGGCTGGGGCCTCTTCGCCCTGGTTGGCGTCCTGTTGTGCTTTGGCGCGCTGAATGTGGCTGTTCGCGCGACGTCGCACAAGCTCGAGGACGGCGTGCTGTGGGAACTGCGACCGGAAGGGGTCACCGCCGCTGATGTTGCAGCTCGCGGCGGTGCGATGGCGGCCGGCATTCGGCCTGGCGATGTGCTTGTCGCCATCGACGGCGCATCCGTGGAGAAGGTCGAGCAGGTCCAGGCCGCGCTCCTGGGCGCGACTCGCTCGACACCGCTCTCTTATGCCGTGCTTCGTCTTGGCGAGCAGCGCATGCTGAACGTCGAGGTGGCGCCGGTGCCTGCCGGCAACCTGACGCTGTATGTCGTCGGCGCCGCGATCGGCATCTTCACCTTGCTCGTCGGCGCCTCCGTGCGGTTGCGGCGGCCGCACGATCAGGCGACGCTGCATTTCTTCTGGCTGTGCCTGGCCTTTTTTGGCACGCTGACGTTTTCGTTCAGCCGGCTCGATCGTCTCGACTGGTACTTCTACTGGGCCGATGTCGTGGCGACGCTGCTCCTGGCGCCGCTCTTCCTGCACTTCACGCTCGCGTTCCCCGATCGTCCTGAGTCGTGGGTTCGCGGCGCCGGCAAGCGGCTGGTCGTGCTGCTCTACGTGCCCGCCGGCCTGCTGTTCATCGTCAACGTGATTGCCGCCGGGAGGTTGTCGGTCAACACCGAGCTGTATTCCCGCGTGCTCACGATGCTCGATTGGGTGCAGCCGCTGTACCTGTCGGTCTTCATGATCGTCGGCCTCGTCGTGCTGACCCTGGCGATGGATCGCGTGCGGTCGGCCACGGCGCGTCGTCAGCTTCGCTGGATTATCTGGGGCACCGCCTTCGGCGCGGGGCCGTTCGCCATCGGCTATGCGCTGCCCTATGCCCTGGGACTGCGCGTCTCGCTGCCGATGGAGCTGTCGGTGATACCGCTCAGCCTCGTGCCGCTGGCGTTCGCATCGGCTCTCATCCGCTACCGCCTGATGGACGTAGAAGTGATCGTCAAGCGGAGCCTGGTGTACACCGCGGTCATTCTGGCGATCTTCACGATTTACGCGACTCTGCTGCGCCTGGCCGGCGTCGTGTTCCTCGGCGTCGCGGAGCGGCACAACATGATCATCGCGATGCTGGCGACGATCGTGGTCGTGCTGCTGTTCAGCCCGGTCAAGAGCGCGATTCAGAACGCGCTCGATCGCGCGTTCTATCGCGACCGCTACGATTATCGACGCGCGCTCGTCGGGTTCGCGCGCGATCTCAACAGCGACCTCGATCTCGACCGCCTGAGCGAGCGCCTGGTCGCGCGCATTCGCGACACCTTCGTCATCGATCGCATGGTGCTCCTGCTCGTCGACGAGGCATCCGGCGACTACGAAGTGATCCGTGCCGAAGGGTTCGGCGACCTCGCCGTGACCGGCCTCAGCCGCCGTTCGCAGATTGCCGCCAGCCTCGCGGGCGGCATGGCCCTGTCGCTCGACGACCCGCGGATGCACGGCGCATTTCCGGCCGAGGAGATCGCGTTCTGGCGCGTGCGGGGGGTCCACTACTTCGTGCCGTGCGTCTCGAAGGGGGGCACCATCGCGGTGCTCGCGCTCGGGCAACGCGGGCAGGGCGAGCCGCTAAGCAGCGAGGACACCGCGCTCTTGCTGGCCGTCGGCAGCCACGTGGCGACGGCTCTCGAGAACGGCCGGCTGTACCGGCAACTGCAGCTCAAGGCCAGCGAGCTTCAGCGGCTGCAGCAATTCAACGAGAACATCGTCGAGTCGCTCGACAACGGGCTGGTCGTGGAAGACCTGAACGGCCGTGTCATTCGGTGGAATCGGGCGCTCGAGAACATTTACGGCCTCTCGTCGGCCGAGGCGACGGGGCACAGGCTGGAAGAAGTGTTCGACGGTCCGTTCATCGAAGGCCTGCGCGCGGCGCAGCGCGAATCGGCCAACGGCGCGTCGCTCTATCGCGTGCCGCTGGCGGGGCGTGCCGGGAAGGCGGGCGAGCGCCTGCGCGTGAACATCGCCACGGTGCCGTTGCGAGCACCGATCGGCCAGCCCAGTCTCTCGCCGGTCGGCAACATCATCATCATCGAGGACGTGACCGAGCGCGTGTACCTCGAAGAGCAGCTGCAGATTTCCGACAAGATGGCGTCGGTCGGTCTCCTGGCGGCAGGCGTGGCGCACGAAGTGAATACGCCGCTGACCGGCATCTCGAGCTTCACGCAGATGCTCTTGAGCAACGCCGATCCGGAAGACCCGAAGACGCGCATGCTCGAGAAGATCGAGCAGCAGACGTTCCGGGCCGCCAAGATCGTGAACGGGTTGCTCAACCTCTCGCGCTCGGGCGGTTCGAGCTCCGAGGAAAACGCGCCGGTCGACATCAACGCGGTCATCAGCGACGTGCTGTCGCTGCTCGAGCCGCAGCTGGCGGCCAGCAAGGTGAAAGTGCGCCGCGAGCTGTGCCCGTCTCCCGCGCTGGTCGCGGGCGTCGAGCACAAGCTGCAGCAGGTGTTCCTCAATCTGTTCCTGAACGCGCGCGATGCGATGCCGAAAGGCGGATGGCTGTCGGTCGAGACGCGGCTCGACGACGGTCACGTCGTGGCGGAAGTGGGGGACACCGGTTCGGGCATTCCCAGCGAGCATCTCTCGAGAATCTACGACCCGTTCTTCACGACGAAGTTGATCGGGAAAGGGACGGGCCTCGGCCTGTCCATCACCTACGGCATCGTGCGCGAGCACGAAGGCACGTTGACATGTCAGAGCGCGGTAGGGCAGGGCACGCGGTTCACCGTGTCGCTGCCGGCATCGGCGGCCGCTCCGCGGTCCGGTGCGGCGAGAAACTGAGTAACTTTATGCAGAAAAATGGCTCGATCCTCGTAGTTGACGACGAAGAAATCATGCGCGAGATTCTCGAGACCCTGCTCAAGGGCGAGGGCTACGCGGTGCGCATGGCCGCGAGCGGCGAAGAAGGCGTCGAGCTCGCGCGCAACATTCCGTTCGATGCGGCCATCGTCGACGTGATGATGCCCGGCATCGACGGCATGACGACGCTCGAGTCGTTGAAGAAGCTGGACGACGAGCTCTCGGTGATCATGGTGACGGCGTACGCGTCGGTCGAGAACGCGATCAACGCCATGAAGCGCGGTGCGTTCGACTACATCACCAAGCCGTTCAAGAACGACGAAGTGCTCGTCGTCATCAAGAACGCGCTCGAGCGGCGGCGCTTGGTGAACGAGAACCGCACGCTGCGCCAGAACATCCAGGAGCAGTACAGCCACTTCGACAACATCGTCGGGCGCAGCCCCTCGATGCGCCGGGTGTTCGACCTGATCATCCAGGCCGCGCCGAGCCGGTCGACCATTCTCATTCAGGGTGAGAGCGGCACCGGCAAGGAGCTGGTGGCGCGCGCGGTGCACATGCACTCGCAGCGGAAGGAGCGCGCGTTCGTCACGGTGAACTCGGGCAATCTGCCGCCCGACCTGCTCGAGTCGACGCTCTTCGGCCACGTGAAGGGTGCCTTCACAGGCGCGGTGTACCCGAAGAAGGGGCTCTTCGACCTGGCCGACAAGGGCAGCATCTTCCTCGACGAGATCGGCAATATCCCGCTCGAGACCCAGGCCAAGCTGCTGCGCGTGATGCAGGAGCGCGAGTTCATGCGGCTCGGCGGCATGGAAGTCATCAAGGTGGACGTGCGCATCATCGCAGCCACCAACGTCGACCTCAAGAAGACGATGGAGGAAGGACGGTTCCGCGAGGACCTGTTCTACCGTCTGAACGTCGTCAACGTCCTGCTGCCACCGTTGCGCGACCGGAAAGACGACATTCCGCTGCTCGTGCAGCACTTCATCGAGAAGTACGGCGAGGAGAACCGGAAACCCGACCTCGAGCTCGTGCCCGATGCGCTCGACATCCTGATGTCGTACGACTGGCCGGGCAACGTGCGCGAGCTGGAGAACGTCATCGAGCGCTCGGTCGTGCTGTCGACCGGCCGCCGGATCGGTCCGGACCTGCTGCCCGACCACATCGGCCGTCCGACGATCTTCCAGATGCCGCGCTTCGTGGTACCGCCCGAAGGGATTTCGTTCAAGGACGTCATCACCGACTTCGAGAAGCGGCTCATCGAGTCGACGCTCGAGGCGGCGGGGGGCGTACAGAAACGCGCGGCCGAGCTGCTGCACATCAAGCCGACCACGCTGAACGAGATGATCAAGCGCTACGACATCCGGCCGCGACGGAAGCGGTCGGAGTCGTCACGCGTCGATGGACACGATACGACCGAACGGGTTGGGGAAACGGTGGCCGTGGGTGACTGACTAGGATCTCGAGTCTGGCAATCATTCTGTCGATTTTTCCCAGCACCACGTCCCAGCGGTAGTTTCTCCGGACGTACTCGCGCCCGGTCCGTCCCATTGCCGCTCTGAGGCGCTCGTCCGAAACGAGCAGCTTCAGCGCTTCCACGAACTCGTCGCGGTCGCGGTAGAACAAGCCGCCGTTGCTGCGCAGGCAGTGATCGACCAGCACGTCGCTCCGCGCATTGCAGAGGATGGGCGTGCCGACCGCGAGCGCTTCGAGCGCGATGAGTGAGAGGCTTTCATACGGCGACGGGCAGACCACCACGGTGGCGGCTTCCAGTGCCTGCAGCCGCTCCTGTTCGGACAGCATGCCCGCGAAGTTGATGAAGGGCTCTTCCGGTAAGGGCATCAGCTTGAGCCCCATGAGGACGAGCGAGGCGTCGCCGCCCTGGCTGACATAGCTGCTGAAGTACTCGATCAGCTCCTCGCAACCCTTGCCTGGATCGATTCGGCCTCCATACAGCGCGAACGCGCCGTGGATGCGGTGCCGTCGCTTGAAACTCGCGCCGCGGGACGAGACATGCGAAGGAAACCGGCCGCCCTCGCCGCCGGGCGCATCGTCTGACTCCTGGAGAGGCGGCTCCGACCCCTGGGGCTGATCGCTCGTCTGGCCCGGCTGGCCCGAGGTTCGCGGATACGCCTGGTGCGGTGGCAGGTCGACACCGCAGCCGATCGTTTCGTCGATCGTGGCGTGCCGATCGAACGTCTGCCCGACAAACCTCCGCTCGGGCTCGCTGAGGTATCCGATCGCCTTCGGGAGGCGGAACACGTCCTTGTAGATGTTCAGATGAATCGGCGGCTCGTCGTGGGCAGCGGGCACCAGGATGCTGCGGCCCGGATCGATTTGAAGTCCGAGCACGGTGGGCGCGTAGAGGTAGCCGTAGAAGACGAGCGCTTCGTACTGTTTGACGTGTTTCTTGAGGTACTCGATGAGCCCGGGCGACCAGGGACCCTGGCGCTTCAGCCATTCTCTTTCGTCTTCGGCGTCGTGGGGATTGTGGAAGATCCAGTCGGAATATCGATCGAACTCCGCCATGTCGCGCGTCTGAGCGGTGGCGAAGCGGCGAACCGTGACACCGCGTACACGGTCTGAGCCCTCGGGGTAATCGTTCCTCCACGTGCCCGGGTCGCGGGCGCACGTCGTCAACACCTCGACATCGTGGCGTTCGGCCAGCTGTTCGGCCGTCAGCCGGCAGGCGTATTCCGGTCCGCCGAGAATCTCCGTCCCGTATCTGTGGATGATGAAAGCGATTCGCACGACGCGCTGAATGTGTATGCTAGCATTTTGCCGTTTGCCTCCCGCACTTTCCAGCCATCTAAGAGCCTACACATACGCGCTGGTCGCGCGGGAGATCTCGCGGGTGACCCGGTATGCCGATCGCGTCATCCACGTCGATCCACAGCCCGGCGACTCTGGCACCCTTCGGGAGGCGATCGACGCCCCTTCGAAGATGGTCAGCTCGCTTCAGGACCTCTCCGGCGTCATGTCGGATGGGGTCAACGTCATCCTCTTCAACGGAAATTTCAACCATTCCACCGACGTCCAGGGGCTCCTCGAAACGATTCGGCCCGAAGTGGCCCGGGGCAGCAGGGTTGTCGTCGCGCTCTACAACTGGTACTTCGCCTGGCTGTACCGGCTCGCCGATCGATTCGGGATCCGGCAGGGCCCGCCGATCAGCACGTTCCTGACGCAATCCGATCTCGCGCAGCTGGCACGCTTGTCGGGATTCGAGCTGATTCGCCTGCGCCCGGTGGCGTACCTGCCCTGGCACTTCTACGGCATCGGCACGCTGGTCAACGCCATCATGCCGGCAATCCCCGGGCTCCGCTGGCTCTCCTTCGTCGCCGTGGCCGTACTGAGGCCGGTGGCCGGGTCCGCCCAGCGGCGGCCGTCGCTCACGGTGGTGATCCCTGCGCGCAACGAGCGCGGAAACATCGAAGCGGCGCTTCAGCGGATGCCGAATTTCGGCGCGGCAACCGAGGTGCTGTTCGTCGAGGGCAATTCCACCGACGGCACGTGGGAAGAGATACAGAGGGTCAGCGCGCTTTGGGACGGCCGTCAGGGTTTGCGTGTGCGCGCGCTTCAGCAACAGGCCAAAGGCAAGGCCGACGCCGTGCGGCTGGGTTTCTCGCAGGCGTCGAGCGAGGTGCTGACGATTCTCGACGCCGACCTCACCATGCCGCCCGAGCGGCTGACGCGCTTTTACGAGGCGTACTGCGAGGGCGCCGCCGATTTCATCAACGGGACGCGGCTCGTCTACCCGATGGAAGGAGAAGCGATGCGCCTTCTCAACCATCTGGCGAACGTGTTCTTCGCCAAGATGCTGAGTTTTGTGCTCGATGCCCGCCTCGGCGACAGCCTGTGCGGCACGAAGATGGTGTCGCGACACGACTACGAGCGGTTCGTACGATGGCGGAAAGACTTCGGCGACTTCGACCCGTTCGGCGACTTCGAGCTCCTCTTTCCGGCCGCTGTACCTGGAACCGGTATAATTGATATTCCGGTGGATTACAGGGCGCGAACCTACGGCACGACCAATATCCGGCGGTTTCGCGACGGGTTTACGCTGTTGCGAATGACGATGACCGGGCTTTGGCGGATCAAGTTCGGCAGCTTTTGACAAAGAGGCAGGGCTAAAGCCCTGCGCCACCGTTGATCTCGGTCATCAGTTTTCGGTAGCGCAGGGCTTCAGCCCTGCCAATAGATCTCCGGTAGCGCAGGGCTTTAGCCCTGCCAATAGATCTCCAGCGCAGGGCTTTAGCCGAGATCTCCGGTAGCGCAGGGCTTTAGCCCTGCAAAAAAGATTTCGGTGGCGCAGGGCTTCAGCCCTGCCATTCAGGAGCGCGGGATTGTCCGAACTCGGGAAGGTCTTTGTCGCCGGTCACCGCGGTCTGGTGGGGTCGGCCATCGTCCGCCGCCTCCAGACAGACGGCGTTACGCCGCTGACGGCGACCCGCGCCGACCTCGATCTCCGCAATCAATCCGCCGTCAACGAGTGGTTTCGCGTCAACCGGCCCGACTCCGTGTACCTCGTTGCGGGGACCGTCGGCGGCATTCTCGCGAACAGCACCCGCCCGGCGGAGTTCATCTACGACAATCTCCTGATTCACGCGACGGTCGTGCATGCCTGTTACCTGCACGGCACCAAGAAGCTGCTGTATCTCGGCAGCTCCTGCATTTATCCGCGCGAGGCGCCACAGCCGATGACGGAGGACGCGCTGCTCTCCGGTCCTCTCGAGCCGACCAACGAGTTCTACGCAATCGCGAAGATTGCGGGCATCAAGCTCTGCCAGTCCTACCGGCGGCAGTATGGCTGCGACTTCATCTCGGCGATGCCGACGAACCTGTACGGGCCGAACGATAACTTCGACCTCACGAGCTCGCACGTGCTCCCGGCGTTGATCCGCAAGTTTCACGACGCGAAGCTGTCGGGCGCCGGCGAAGTGTCCGTGTGGGGCAGCGGGCGGCCGCGGCGCGAGTTCCTTCACGTGGACGATCTCGCGTCGGCGTGTGTGTTCCTGATGCGCAACTACGACGAGGAGCCGCACATCAACGTCGGCACCGGGGAAGACTTGAGCATCCGCGAGCTGGCGGAGATGATCCGCGACGTGGTCTATCCTCGCGTCCGGATCGTGTTCGACGCCTCGAGGCCAGACGGGCCTCCGAGAAAGCTGCTCGATATCGGCAAACTTCGCGGCCTCGGTTGGACGCCTGCCATTCCGCTTCGCGCGGGCATCGAATCAACCTATCGCTGGTTCCTCGATCATCAGGCGGATGCGCGTGGAATTGCCGCGGACGCCGGACGTACCAGCGTCCAGGCCTGACGAACCACCGTTACCAGTCCAGCCGAGAGAAGCGCCACCAGAAGCGGCTGCATCGGCACCATGAATCGGCCGTGGGCGCTGTACGTCATCGCGATGCTGAGCACGTTGGCGCACACAACGAAAACGACGGTCCATGCGGCAGGCGATCTGAACAGGACGAGCGCCGCCACGCCAGCCAGGGGCAAAAGCCATTTCGTGTAGAACTCTCGTCCCGGCCTGAGCTCCTGTGACACGTGCAGCCACATCAGCCGCACGACATCGCGCGGGTTGTCCAGCATCCAGTTGATCGTGAGCTTCTGACGATACTGCGCGAGCTTCACTTCGGACGTCACCGTATCGAGCTTCTGGGCGGCGATCTCTGGCCAGCCGTCCTCGGGATTCGAGTGCCAGACCCCTTCGAATCGAAGCGCTCTCGGTCCAAAGCCCATCGGCAGATTTATGCCGCCCTGGGTGCCGAGGGGCATGAACGCGTCCAGCACGATGACGTTGCGGATCCACCACGGACTGATGACGGCAATGGCGACCGCAAGACAGATGGCCTTGGGTTTCCACGCGAGCCAGGACCTGAATGATTTGTCTTTGCCCGGCAGGATCGCCAGAATCGGCGCCGACAGAATGAAAATCGTCCGCGCGGCCAGCAGTCCGCCCATGACGACGCCTGCCGCGATCGAGCCAGCGGCAGTCCACCCATAGCTGGCCTGGCGCGCCCAGGCCAACGTCAGCAACGCCACCATGAGCGTGGCCAGCGGCTCTGTCATGAACATGCTGGCATACCGCGTCAGGTCGCGGCTTTGCAGCGCGATGGCCGCCGTCAGCACCGCGGCAAACGGCCCCGCGATGGCTGTGGCGATTGCCGACGCAGCCGTCACCGCGCCTGCCATGATCCCGCAGTTGACGATGCGCCAGGCTGCGAAGTTCCTGCCCACGACGGCATACACGCCGGAAAGCAGAAGCGGCATGCCAGGTGGACGATAGGTCGTGGGGTAGTACTCGGACTGTCGCGACAACAATGGCCGGTAGCGCGGGATCCCCTCGTAAGGCTTGCGCCACTCTTCGTCGCTCCACTCGTAGCCGAATCCCCGGCCCTGCCAGACGTTGTAGGCAATGGCATCGTAGTCGTGGCCATCGCCCGATTCGGGCGGCTCGCGAAGACCTCCGCCGTTCACGACTCTCATCGTGTAGGTCGCGAACGCCGCGAGAAAGATCGCGACGTGGACGAGTCGCCGTACGAGGACCGGGTTCAACGTCATCGCAAGGGCATGTCCCGGACTTTCGGCAGTGCTGTCATCAGGGTGTCGTACTTGGCCATGATGACATCCCAGTGGTAGTGGGTTCTGACGTATGCCTGCCCGTTGCGGCCCATCCGTTCCCGAAGGCGGCGATCGGCGACGAGCAGCTTCGTGCACTCGACGAATTCGTCACGATCGGAGTAGAACAGGCCGGCATGGCTGCGCGTGCAGTGATCGACGAGCACGTCGGCGCGTGCGTTGCAGAGAACCGGGGTGCCAACCGCCATGCCTTCGAGCGCGAGCAGCGAAAGACTTTCGAGCGGTGAAGGCACCACCACCACGGTGGCGGCCGCGAGCGCTCGAAGACGGTCGGCTTCAGATAGCAGGCCGACATAACGCAGCCACGGCACGTCGGGGAGCGCCATCAATTTGGCTCCCATCATCGCGAGCCGGGCCGTGCCGCCTTCATCCGTGTAGCTGCCGAAAAAGTCGACAAGCTCTCCGCAGCCCTTGCCGGCATCGATGCGCCCGCCGTACAGCAGAAACGGATCGTCAGGAAAGCCCTTCGGCGCGGTTCGCGGCTGTGGCGCCGGACGGCCATCGAGAAGATCGACGCCGCATCCGATCGTTTCCTCCGCCACGGCGTTGAACTCGAATGTGGACTTCAGAAAGGCTTTTTCTCGAGCGGTATTGTAGGCGATCGCCGCGGGCCTCGCGAACATCTCTCTGTAGATGCCGAGGCCGATCGCCGGTTCCTTGTGCGCTGTCGGTGCGAGGATGCTTCGCTCGGGAGCGACCTGCAGCCCGAGCACAGTCGGTGCGTAGAGGTAGGTAAAGAATATGAGCGCATCGTACGACGAAGATGTCTGCGACAAGTAGTCGAGGAGGGCCGGGCACCACGGGCCCTGCTGCTCGAGCCACGTCATCTCGTCATCGCGACTGTGCGGATTGTGAAAGATCCAGTCCGAGTAGTGGTTGAAGGACTCGATATCGCGCGTGCGTGCGTTCGCAAAGCGCCGCACCGTGACGCGATTGATCGCGGTCGTGCCTTCCTGGTACTCGTTCGCCCACGTGATGTAGTCCCGCGCGCACGTGGTGAGCACTTCCACGTCGTGATCCCGGGCCATGCGCTCGGCGATCAGCCGGCAGTGGTACTCGGAGCCACCGAGAATATCCAACCCGTAACGCTGGACGATGAAGGCAATGCGCACTAAAAGGCCGATATCACAGAAGCCAGACGTTGCTGGATGACCGCGTCACCGAAGTCCCGAAGGCGCCGTCGCTGGCCCGCAAGGATCTCCTCTCTCGGGCTGTCCTCAAACGCCAGCATGCCGAGCAGCTCCGCCGCATATTCGAGATCCTTGGGCGCAAATTGCACGCCCGCCCCTCCCAGCGTGTCCGGAACGGCCGCCGTGCTGTAGGCCAGCACCGGCACATCCATGGCCATGGCTTCGACCAACGGTACGCAGAACCCTTCGTGTTCGCTCAGCGAGATGTACGCACTCGACGCTCGATAGTACGCGGCGAGCTCCACGTCGGGCACCGGCCCTGTGAAGATGAACCGATCCTCCAGCATCTGGTACTCGGACAGGAGCGCCCGGATGGTTGCATAGTATTGCGGGACGACGTCGTAGCGGCCAACGAAGATGAAGCGGTAGTACGCGTCGACATACCGCTTGTATTGCTCGGCCAGCCTGATGTGATCCTCGATCTTCTTGTTCGGCGCGATCCTTCCCACGAACAGAAAATTGACGAGGCCATCATCGAGAATCTCGTCCAGCACCGGGTGTCCGGGCGCGTTGGTCAACCGGCCCGTGTCGACCGCAATCGGCATGACGCCGGTCTGGCGAAACCCGATGTCTTCGAGCTCCTGCCGGTTGTACTCCGAGTCTCCCAGGGCGAGGTCGGAAACCGGCGCGAGGCTCGCGAGCTCGTCCCGCGCAATCGATGCCAGCCGGAACAGCGCCGGCGCATACGACGCAAAAAAGTGCGCCGGGGTGACGTTGTGATACTGGAGGATGCGGCCGTGCGGCAGCGACGCAAACGCCTGCGACATCGGCGAGGGCAGGGCGAAATGAAAAATCGTGACGTCCCCCTGCTTCGATGCCGGATCGGAAAACGATCGGATGTCGTGCCGAAGCTCGTCGTCGATGGTCATCGCGAAGACATCGGACTCGTGGCCCATCGCCCGGAGCAGCCCGCGGACGCGGCGTGCGCTGTCGCCAATCGCGTCGCCCTTGTGGGCGGCCGGCACCCACTGGTTGACGCGCATCAGCGCTTTTCCTCGACCAGGCCGACCTTCGACTCGGGACTCTCCGGCAGGCCCCGGAAGATGGCGGGGCGATACTGCTGAAGCTCGAAGAGCTCTTCAGCCAGCCGGAACTGATCCCAGAAGTCCCATGCGACCTGGGGCGTCGGTTTTCGAGGCGCGTTCAATACCTGTCGGACGAAATTCAGGAGCGTGCCCTGGAAGTCCTGTGCGCGAAGGCGTGCGAGCGCCTGGTTCTGCTTCGCGAGGATCGCATCGTAGAGCGCCTGGTCGTCGAGGACGGTATCGACGAGTGCGGCGACCTCGAGCGGCTCTTCTGTCGAGTACAACACGCCGGCGCCGTCCATTGTGGCCGGCACGGCCGTGGCTGCATACGCCACAACCGGAATCTGCTTGTAGAACGACTCGACGATCGGCACGCAGAAGCCTTCGTGCGCGCTCGCGCAGAGGAAGAGATCGCCCACCTCGTAATAGGCGGTCAGCTCCGCGTCGGTCACGTGCCCGGTGAAGTGCACGTTGGTCACGCCGAGCCGCGCGCACAACTGATGCAGGATGGCGAGGTACTTCTCGAAACCGCCATAGGATCCCACCAGCAGAAGACGCGACCGCGGGTTGAAGTGGCGTTGGTACGCGTCGAAGTACCGGATGACGTCTTCGATGCGCTTGTTCGGGATGATGCGTCCAACGAAAAGGATGTTCGTCCAGCTGTCGTCGAACTCGCGCGCAACCAGGTCGTTCGGCCGGTGATCGAGGTGCGAGAAGTCGGGTACGACAGGGAGCACGCCGGTCGGATTGAAGCCCAGCTCCTCCAGCTCCTGCCGGTTGAACTCCGAGTCGCCGAGTGCGAGATCGACGCGCCCGGGATAGATCCCCAGCTCGCGGCGTCCCTTGAAGCACTGCTCGACGAGCTGCTCGTGGACGTCAACGAAGAATTCGGGCGGCGTGATGTTGTGGTAGACGAGGATCTGCCTGTCGGGCAGCGCGTAGGTGATGCGCGAGGCGCGCGATCCAATCGAGAAATGGTGGATCAGGATGTTCGACGGGTCGCTTTCGCGAATCAGATCCCTGTAGTCACGCGTCTCGTCTTCAACCCGCGGGTCCGCCGTCTGGACGAAGATGTCCGAATCGTAGCCGGCGGCCCGAAGGACGCGCCGGATGCCGAGCACCTCGTGGCCGATGGCGTCGCCGTAGCCAAGCGTCGCCAGCACCTGATGAATCTTCTGTTTCTTCAATTCAGCACCGGTCCGGATGGAAGCTCCGCGAGCACCTCGCTCGCGGGCCTCAGGGCCTTGCGCCGTTTCGCGAGCCACCCCGGTTCAGGCTCGATGGCGCGAGCCGCACTGTTGCCGCGGGCCGCGCTGACGTCTTCGTCCTTCAATTGTGCCAGCACGTCGAGGTATTTCTGTTCGATGACGGGCCACGCGTAGTGCTGTTGAAAGAACTCGCGCCCGTTGGCGCCGAACGTCGCGTTGAGCCGCCGGCTCTCGGCGATGGCCCGGAGCGTTTCGATGAACTCGGCCTGCGTCTCGTAGTAGAGACCGGCCCCGCTGCGAATGCACTGCCCTCGCAGCACTTCACACCGGCCGTTGGCCAGCACCGGCTTGCCCAGGGCCCACGCTTCCAGCGCCACCATCGACAGGCTCTCATAATATGACGGCATCAGCAGCAGGTCGGCAGCGGCCAGCGCATCGAACTTGTCCTGGTCGTCGAGAAACCCGAGGTGGTGGATGCGAGGATGGTCGGGAACAGGCACGATCTCCTTGCCGATCAGGACCAGGCGCAGACCTCTCGGCAGTGCCTGCAGACCGTTCAGGAAGAACGAGAAGAGCTCGTTGCATCCCTTGTTCTGATCGATCCGGCCGATATAGAGCGCGAAGCGGCTCGTGATGCCGTACTTCTGGCGGAAACGCTCGGGCTTTGGCCGCTCGGGAATCTCGGATCCGATGCCGACCACCACACCCGGCACGTTGTGGTTGTTCGATACCGCCTGGATGAGCCGCTTCTCTTCCGGACTGTTGTACATCAGCGCACGCACGCCGCGGAAAATCCTGGGCGAGATCCCCAACCCGATGGCGTCGTCGCGCTCCGCCGTCGGCACGAGAATCGCACGCGTGGGGACCGCCTTCACGCCGTGGTAGGCGTGGTAGTAGCGATAGCTGAAAAAAATGACGTAGTCATAGTCGGCTTGCGCCGACGACAGATAGGTGAGCAGCGAAGAGCTCTTCGGCCCTTCCGCGTCGAGCCACTTCAGCTCGTCGAGATATGAATGAGGCTCGCCGAAGACGCGCTCGGACCAGTGCGCGAAGACCTTGATGTCGCGCTCGTGATCGACCCGGAAACGCCGGACCGGCACGCCGTTCACCCGCTCGATGCCGGCCGGATATTCGTCGTGCCACGTCACGTAATCGCGCGCGCAGGTTGTGAGGACCTCGACCTGCGCGTGCTGCGCCAGGCGTTCGGCGACATAACGCGCGTGCAGTTCGGCGCCGCCGTTGATATCGGCGCCATACCGCTGCACGACCACGGCGAGCTTCACTGCGCGGAGTCCGGCCCGTCGTCTTCGCCGGAGTCGTTTCCGAAGTCGCCGCTCTCCGGACCCTCGAAGTCCGTGTCTGGCCCCTCGCCCATCGCGGCGTCGCCAGTGGGGTCGCCATGCGGGGGCGTCGCCGAGCCCATCAACGAGGGAGCGTCCGTCGCCGAGCCGGCTGCCGCGATGTTCTCGCCCGGCATTCGCCCACGTCCACCACGGCGCCCGCGGCGGCGACGCCGACGCCGGCGTGCGGTGTTTGATTCACCGGCCTGGGCCTCGGTCGCGTTCGTCTCGCCGGCGCCCGGCTGACTCTGGCTCTGCGGTGCAGCCGGAGAGGGCGCTGCGGCGACGCTCTGCTGCGGCGGCGGTTGATAGGGTCGATCGTCCTGGCGAGGCCGTGGGGCAGGCGCCTCGCGCGACGGGCCCGTGCCCGGCCTGTACTGAACGACGGTTTCGAGCGCGCGTGCGCGCCGCTCGTCGAAATCCATCCGGCTCGAGAGCGACTCGAGCCGCATTTTCAGGTTTCTGTTCTCGATGCCGACGCGCGTGAGCTCGAGGACCAGGTTATGGACGAGCTCGTAGTAGAGCGTGTCGACCTCGTCGCGCTGCTGGTTTTTCTCGCGCAGCTGGTGGAACTGCTTTTCGTAGAGCGTGTTGATTTCGCTCTGCTGGTGCAGCACCTGCACGAGCCGGTTGGCGTTGAGCAGCATCTTCAGGATTGGGCTGAGGAGCTTTCGGAGCAGGCGGACGGGCGCCTTGCTGCTGCCATACAGGTCGTTGGCGTCGGTGACCCATTGCTGCGGCTGAAACGGGTCCGGCTTGCGATCGCGCGCACGCTTGAACTGCTCGACCAGATCCGAGCGCACGCCTTTCGGATCGAGAAAGCGCTCGAGCTTGACGTTGGCCAGCTCCTGAATCTGTTCTTCGGTGTAGTCGACGCCACGTTTGGCCTGAATCCGCGCCCGGATCTGGCGCATGATCTGCTCGACGTCGACGGCATCAGTCCGTATGTTGAAATCTGCCATAGTTGTTCGACGGGGGTCAGACCCCCTTGATAAGTTCGGGGGTCACCCCCCCTTGTGCGCGCCCTTTGCCGCGAATTCCGGCGCTTCCTTCAGGCACGTGCCCAGTATGCCAATCGACTTGATCAAGGCGCGCAGTCCCGTCCGCTGAATTTCCGCGTCCTCGTTGCCGAAGTCAGGGTAGCCGTTCTCGTCGACCGTCGCCGTTTCCCACCCGCGAAAGAGACGCCCCCACGGGCTGGCCAGCACCTCGCGCATCAGTGCCTTGGCTTTCAACGGATACCAGAAGCTGTCGTGATACACCACGCTCGCCGCGTACGCCCATGGTGCGAGCACCGTCCTGAGCGACCACTCGACCGGCTTGCGGAGCGGCCCCCAGTAAATCTTGTGCTGCATGCGGGCGGCGAACGTCATCTTCCGGTATGGCCCGACAAAATGCCAGTTCTCCTCGGCGGCATCCTTGTCGCCGACCATCTCGATGTCGCGCGGATCGCCGCACCCCAGTCCGCGCTCGTGTGCCAGGCGGATGAACTTGATGGAGAGCGGATCCATGCCCATGAGACGGGCGGCGGTGGCATCAATCGCCACCTGGTCGGCGCTCGCGAGGATGACGTTCTTCACGCGCGGAATCATGCAGCGCGGACCAGGGCCGTCTCCCGCAAAGGTGCCGTCCATGACCGCGAACACCCCGCGGTGGATCTTCTTCTGAATCATCAGCAGATCGACGAGGGTTTCGTGAATGACCGGGTGCGTCCAGTGGCGCCGTTCGTTGAGCAGTCCGCCGAAGGCGTTCTTCATCGCGCCCGTCATCGTGGTGAACACGTGCGTCTTGACCGTCGGGAGATGAATGATGTTCTCGCCGATGAAGCGGCGCGGAATCATGAATCCCTTCGGGTACACCGAGTTCAGGCACAGGAAGTCTTTCGTCAAATCGCCAACCGCGTCGCGAATGTTCACCCACTCTTCGCCTTCGTAGATGTGGAGGTTCCGGAGGCCGTGCGCCTCGACGACCGGGAGCTGCTTGTTTTCGCGTTCGCCCAGATGCGCATCGATCACGACCGTGCGATTGTGACACGCGTGCATGAGAGCCGGTGAGTACCCATCCTTCTTCATGGCGCGAATCACGCCGTCGAGCTGCCAGGGTGTGGTGGAGCTGCCCGGGAAGAAGAAGTGCCAGGAAATGTTCACCTTGAGCGCGGTGTCCGCGTCTTTCGCGATCACGTCCTGGTAGCCCGCGAGGTTGAGGAGACGGTGATAGTCGCGGAGAACGGTCTCCGGCCTGGTGCGCAGAATGGCAACACGAGCCTGGGGCATGGCCACGATTTTACCGGTAAATGATGAGGATCACCGAGAGCGCCCACAGAGCGACGCAGATGAGCAACGGCCGGTCGTTCACGACCAGTTCGGCCGGGCTGCCGCCCTGATCGCGCCGGTGCACGAGGTAGAGGTAGCGAAAAATCCCGTAGAGCGGAAACGGAATGGTCAGGCTGAGCAGATCGGTGCCGAACTTCGCCGTGGTTTCGGGGCTGATCGTGTAGAACGCGTACGCAATCACGGTCGACGCCGTCACCACCGAGATCATCTGGTCGAGCAGGTACGGCGTGTAGTCGCCGAGGATGGGCCGGTGGTCGGTCGCGGTGTCGGTCAGCAGGGTCAGCTCGTGCCGCCGCTTGCTGAGCGCGATGAAAAGAGCCAGGAGCGTGGTGCACACGATCAGCCAGTGGCTGATCGGGACGTGAATCGCCGCCGCGCCGGCCGCCGCACGCAACGCGAAGCCGGCTGCCACCGTCAGGACGTCGAGAATCACGAGGTGCTTGAGAAAGAGGGAGTAGAACGAGAGCAGCACGAGATAGGTGGCGGCGATGGCAAAAAACGGGAAACCGAGCATGAACGCGCCGCCGAGTGCCGCCAGGCCGAGCACGGCCGCGACGCCAAGCGCGAGGCCGGGGCTCACCTCTCCCGCGGCGATCGGACGATGTTTTTTGACGGGATGACGCCGGTCCTGTTCGCGATCGGAGACGTCGTTCAAGAGGTACGCGGCGCCCGACAACGCGCAGAAGAGGACGAACACGATCGACGCGCGCAGCACGGCTTCGGGATCGTTCAGGCGCTGGGCAAACACCAGGGCCGCAAAGACGAAGAGGTTCTTCGTCCATTGACCCGGGCGCAACGATATCAGGAGACTGAGGAAAGGCAGGCGGCCGCCCCGACGACTAGACATCTATCCGGAAGCGGAAGGACTTACAGTCCTCCCGCTCCGGCGAACTTCCTCTGCTGAAAACATTCCTTGCAAAACACGGGGCGACCCTGCGTGGGACGGAAGGGAACCGTGGTTTCCTTGCCGCACGCCGAGCAGGTGGCTGTGGTCTCGACACGTTCACGAATCCCGGGCGACGCCGCCCGGGCCGCGCGCTTGGCCTTGCAGGCCTTGCAACGCTTGGGCTCGTTCTTGAAGTTCTTGTCCGCGAAAAAGAGCTGCTCACCAGCTGTCCACACGAACTCCGCGCCGCAATCCACACAACTCAGGATCTTGTCTTGGAACTCCATCGTGTCGCCCCTTGCTCGCGCCCTTTACTCTGCGTCGCGTCGCATTTTCTTGCGGTTACGTTTGCGCGCCAGCGCCTGTTTGGCTCTGCGCTTGTCTCCGGGCTTCAGATAGAAGGAGTGCTTCTTGATATCCTTGATGATATCTTCCTGCTGGACCTTCCGTTTGAACCGCCGAAGAGCACTTTCGATCGACTCACCGTCCTGCACCTTGACTTCCGCCACGCTTGATTACACCCCCTCAAATCGGGCGATCGTGATGACGGAACACCTGTCACCACGTTTTGATGAATAACGATTGTGTTACGCTAATTCGGGACTGCGAATCTTAGGCGCAAAGGCGCAGCCCCGTCAACGGATTACTCCTTCACTTTAAACCTTTTATATCCAACAGTTTAGTAGATAACGTGGGCTCCACGAGAGTTCTGGTGATCGGCAGCGGCGGGCGCGAACACGCCCTCGTGTGGAAATTGGCGTCCGAGCGCGGCGTGTCGGACATCGTCTGCGCGCCCGGAAATGCGGGCATCAGCCGGCTCGCGCGCTGCGTTCCCGTCGACGCCGCGGATGCGCACGCGGTCGCCGAGATCGCGCGGCGGGAAGAGGTCGATTTCACGATCGTCGGACCGGAACTGCCGCTCAGCCGCGGTGTCGCCGATGTGTTCGCGGCCGAAGGCGATCTGCTGTTCGGTCCGAGTCAGCGCGCGGCGCGGCTCGAGTCGAGCAAGGTGTTCGCGAAGGACTTCATGCAGCGCTATCACGTGCCGACCGCGCGCTACAGAGCGTGCGATTCGGCATCGGAAGCCCTTGCGGCGCTGCGCAGCGGAGAATTCGGATTCCCTGTTGTGCTCAAAGCCGATGGCCTTGCTGCCGGCAAGGGCGTGGTGATTCCGCACGATCTCAAGGAGGCGGAAGCAGACGTTCACGCGATGATGGTCGACAAGCGTTTCGGTCAGGCTGGCGCACGTCTCGTGATCGAAGAGCTGCTCGTGGGACGCGAAGCGTCGTTTTTCGTGTTGAGCGACGGCACGCGCGCGCTGCCGTTGGGATCGGCCGAAGATCACAAGCGCGTGTTCGACGGAGATGCCGGCCCGAACACCGGCGGAATGGGCGCCTACGCTCCGAGCTCGCTGTTCGACGGAGCGACCGAGTCGCGCGTGATGAACGAGATCGTGTTGCCGGTCCTGGAAGGCATGCGCGCCGAGGGCAGCGAGTTTCGCGGGTTTCTCTTCGTGGGATTGATGCTGACGGCCGATGGCCCGAAAGTGATCGAATTCAACGTGCGCTTTGGCGATCCCGAAGCGCAGGTGATTCTGCCGGCGATCGAGGACGATCTCTCGGCGCTGCTGATGAGCGCCGCGGCCGGCGAGCTCGACGGCGATTCCATTTCGCTGGGTCCGGAGCCACGCGTCGGTGTGGTCATGGCCTCGGGCGGCTATCCGGACACCTATGAAACCGGTAAGGTGATTCACGGAATCGAAGAGGCCGAGGCGGTGGCGGGCGTCAACGTGTTTCACTCGGGCACGGCGAAACGCGGGTCTGATATCGTCACCGCGGGCGGCCGCGTGTTGACGGTCGTTGCGTCGGATGATGATTATCGAAGCGCAATCGAACGCGCGTACAACGCCGTCGGGAAAATCAGTTTCGATCACATGCACTATCGGAAGGATATTGGGTCGAAGGCTCTGTCGTAGACTAAGCAGACGATTGACCGTATCAAGATCCGGAGCGTAAGCGACGGCAGCGCGTGGGGGTGGGGCCCCACGCGGACTAAACAAAGATGACACCTCTACAAGTTTTGATTTTGATGGGTTCACCCAACGACGCACCAGTGATGCAGGGTGCGGTGGATGTTTTGAAAGAGCTGGGCATCACGGTCGAAATGACCGTGGCGTCCGCGCATCGCTCGCCCGAACGCGTCATGCGTCTTCTCGGCGAGGCCGAGACCCGCGGCGTGAAAGTGTTCATCGTCGGCGCGGGCGCAGCCGCGCATCTCGGCGGCGTGGTGGCCGCCCATGTGTCGAAGCCGGTCATCGGCGTGCCAATCGATTCATCGGCGCTCAACGGGCTCGACGCGCTGCTGTCGACCGTTCAGATGCCGCCGGGCGTGCCGGTGGCGACCGTGTCGATTGGCAAAGCCGGCGCGACCAATGCCGGCGTGCTGGCCGCGCAGATTCTCGCCCTCGGCGACAACGCCCTCGCGGAGCGTGTGAAGAAGTACAAGGCCGGGCTGGCGGAGAAGGTCGAGGAGGCCGCGAGAAAGCTGGCGAACGCTTAACTAAGCCCTCAGCCCTCAGCCCTCAAATGAAGTACTCCATCATCACCTTTGGCTGTCGGGTCAATCAGGCCGATTCTTTTCACATCGAGGAGCAGCTCATCGCGAGCGGCGGCACCGTCGCCGCCGCTGAGGACGCCGACATCATCGTCGTCAATACCTGCTCGGTCACGAGTTCCGCCGATCAAGCGACACGTCAGATCGTGCGGAAAGTCTCGCGGGAAAATCCGAACGCCCGCATCGTCGTCACGGGGTGCTATGCCACTCGGCGTCCCGACGATGTTGCGGGACTCGCCGGCGCGATCGAGATCGTGCCGAACGATCGCAAGGACGATCTGGCGGCGGCCATCGGCTTGACCACGGCCGAACGGTTTGGCGATGGTGACGGCGCGTGCGGCGCGGCGATCGCTCCCGGCCTGGCCGGCCGTACTGCATTCACCTTGCGCGTTCAGACAGGCTGCGACCAGGCCTGTTCGTACTGCATCATCCCATCAACCCGGGGCGCGGGCCGCAGCCGTCGCGTGGGCGAAGTGCTGTCGGACATCGAGCGCATCGCGGATGCCGGCTACCGCGAGATAGCCATCACCGGCGTCCATCTGGGATCGTTCGGGCGAGATCTCGGTGACGGCTCGACGCTGCTGAGCTTGTTGCGGGCCATAGAGCGGCGGTCGTTCGGGATGCGCTTCCGCATCAGCTCGCTCGAGCCGATGGACTGTCTGGATGAGATCGTCGATCTGGTCGCCGAGTCAGGGTGTTTCGCGCCGCATTTCCATCTTCCGCTTCAGCACGCCAGCGATCGAATGCTGGTGGCGATGAAGCGGCCGTACACGCTCGCATATTACCGGCGGCTGGTCGATCGCATCCGGTACGCGATGCCGCACGCGTCGCTCGGCACGGACATCATCGTCGGGTTTCCTGGAGAGACCGATGACGACTTCGCCGTGCTCGAATCCTATCTCGCCTCGTCACCTGTCACGCACGTGCACGTCTTCCCGTACTCGGACCGGCCGGGCACGGTTGCGGCCGCGCTGCCCGGCAAGGTGCACGGCGCGAGCGTGCGCGAGCGTGCGGCGATCGTTCGTGGCATCGGCCGCGATCTCAACCGGCGGTTCCATCGCGAACAGGATGGCTCGATCCGTCCAGGGCTCACGATCGAAGACGGTACGCTCGTCGTCACGGATAACTACATGAAGGTGAGGATCCCGGAAGGGTTGCCGCGGAACAAGTGGGTGACGGTCCAAATCAGCTCGGTCGGCGAGGCGCTTGCCGGCATCCTTGTCGCGACGAACCACTAGAGCGGTTTCGATTTTCGTGTAGCGTCGCGGCGGCAGTTGGATTGGCAGGGCTGCGGCACGAAGCCGTGCGCAGGCGGCCGACACCCGTCACACCGACCGCGCGAGACGCCTCTGGGCATCGAGCGAGGTTGACCGAGCGAAGACTGGGACCTCGCGTCGGACGGCCCTCGTCGGGCCTCGGAGCGCGCGTCCGGCCCCGGAGCTTCGGCTGCGCGCGGCGGCCCTGCCAATCCAGCTGCCGCGGGGGACGACCACCTTGTCCGGTCCGGCTGAAGCCGGACACTACGTACTACAGGGAATCCAAAACTGCTCTAACTACGAACCACCAACCGGCCTACAGCAGCGCCGCGGCTTTCTGTCCGGTCGACTGTCTTGTCCCTTCCACAATCAGCTGACCGCACGCCGCCCGGATGTCGCGCCCGCGGCTCTTGCGAACAGACACGGTGAGGCCCGCCTCGGCAAGAATCTTCGCGAACGCATTGACGCGCTGGTCGGACGGCCGCTCGAACGCGATGCCGGCGGCTTCGTTCAGCGGAATCAGGTTGACCTTGCAGCGGATGTTGGCAAGCAAGCGCACCAGGCGCCGGGCGTCGTCCGGCGTGTCGTTGACACCACGAAGCAGGACGTACTCGAAGGTGATGCGATTGCGCCGCCGCGCCGGGAATTTCCGCGCGGCGTCGAGGATATCTTCCAGACCGTACTTGCGATTCACGGGGACGAGCGCGTCGCGCTGATCTTCCGTCGTGGCGTGCAGCGAAATCGCGAGATTGGGCATCAACGGTTCGCTGGCAAGGCGCTCGAGCGCGGGCAGCACCCCGACGGTCGAGAGCGTCACGCGCTTGGGCGAGACGGCGAGACCGTGCGCGTCGTTGAGTATGCGCAGTGCTTTCATCGTGTTGTCGTAGTTGTGCAGCGGCTCGCCCATGCCCATCAGCACGATGTTGAACTTCGCGTCGCGCAGTCCGAGCTCGCCGGCGAGCACGCGAACCTGTCCGGCGATCTCGCCCGCGGTTAGGTTTCGTACCAGCCCCATCTTGCCCGTCAGACAGAAGCCGCACTTCATGGCGCACCCGACCTGGGTTGATATGCAGAACGTCTGGCTGGGTGTGTCGGGGATGAAGACCGATTCGATGCGGGCCTCGTCGTCGAGGCCGAGGAGGAACTTCACGGTTCCGTCCGACGATGTTTCTCTGGCGATCAGGGTTGGCGTGGCAATGCGGAAGCGCGTGGGGAGATCGGCGCGACTCTGTCGCGACAAATCTGTCATCTTTTCGAAGTCGGTGACACCCCTGGCATGGATCCACGCAAAGATCTGGCGCGCGTGAAACCGCGGATGGCCGTGGGCGTCGAGCGCGGCTTCGAGCTCGGCCGACTCCATCGAGCCGAGATCGGCGCGCGCGTCCGACGCTAAACCGCTCGGAACGTTGGGCATGTTCGCTTCTGGATCTCGATTGTACTCGTGTTAAGATCCTTTCAGCTCGCATTCAACCCTTTCTTCTCCACGGGTCATGCACGGGCCCGAGCGGTTTGCACGGCGTTAGTCATCACTTTCATGATTGTTCGCGACGCACTCGACAACGGGATTCGTCTCGTCACTGAATCGATGGGGCACGTGCGCTCCGTCAGCCTTGGCGTGTGGCTGACGCGCGGGTCGCGGCACGAGACAGACGAGGACAGCGGCATCGCGCACTTTGTCGAGCACATGCTGTTCAAGGGGACGGCATCACGCACCGCGGAGGAGATCGCCCAGGCGGTCGACTCCATCGGCGGCCAGCTCGACGCGTTTACGGCCAAAGAGTACGCGAGCTATTACGTCAAGGTGCTCGACGAGCATCTGCCTCTGGCGGTCGACATCCTGTCGGACATCGTCCTTCGTCCGGCGTTCCGCGAGGTCGACATCGAACGCGAGAAAAAGGTCATCCTCGAAGAGATCAAGATGGTCGAGGACACGCCCGACGACCTCGTCCACGAGATTTTCACCCAGGCGTTCTGGGAGGGCCATCCGCTGGGCCGGCCGATCCTCGGGACCAAGGAGAGCGTCGAGGCGCTCACCGAGCAGCGGCTGCGCGATCATTTCAGGGGCGCCTACGCGGCCGAGAACGTCATCATTTCCGCTGCCGGCAATCTCGAGCATGCCAGGCTTCGCGAAGCGCTCGAGCAGGCCTTTGGATCGATGCCGGTCACCGGCATCAAGCAGAACGGCGGACCGCCGAACGTGGTCCCGAAGGTGGTCATCCGCAACAAAGAGCTCGAGCAAAGCCACGTGTGTCTCGGCGCGAGCAGCTATCCGCAGAATCACAGCGCGCGATACGCGAGCTACGTGATGAACACCATGCTGGGCGGCTCGATGAGCTCGCGCCTGTTCCAGAACATCCGCGAGAAGCGCGGTCTCGCGTATTCGGTGTTCTCCGGCATCAACGCCTATCGCGACGCCGGGTACCTGACGGTGTACGCCGGGTGCGCGAACGAAGCCGTCGGCCAGGTCGTCGATCTGGTGGTCGAGGAGATGCGCGGCATGAAGCAGACGCCCGTGCCCGACTCCGAGCTGCGACGCGCCAAGGATCACTTGAAGGGCAGCGTGATGCTGAGCCTCGAGAACACGTCGAGCCGCATGTCGCATCTCGCGCGCCAGGAAATCTACTTCGACCGTCAGTTCAGCCTCGATGAAACGCTGGAAGGCATCGAGCGCGTGACGCCGGCCGATGTTCAGCGCGTGGCGGGAGAGCTCTTCTCGAACGGCGCTCTGGCTGCCACCGTGCTGGGACAGGTGAATGGACTTCAGCTTCCGCGAGAGCGTCTGGATTTGAACTAGAAGAAATGATTCCTCGCTACACACACCCCGACATGGGGCGCATCTGGAGCGAAGAGCGGAGATTCGAAACCTGGTTGCAGGTTGAGATTGCGGCTGCCGAGGCGATGGCCGAAGCAGGCATCATCCCCCACGACGCCGCGCGCGACATCAGGGAAAAATCGACGTTCGACGTCGCCCGCATCGCCGCCATCGAAGAAACCACACAACACGACGTCATCGCCTTCACGACCGCCGTTGCCGAGCACGTCGGGCCGTCCGCGCGCTGGCTGCATTTCGGGCTCACCTCCTCCGACGTCGTCGACACCGCGCAGGCCATTCAGATGCGCGAGGCGACCGACCTGCTCATCAAGGATGTCGAGGGCCTCCTCGACGCCGTTCGTGCCCGGGCCGGAGAGCATCGGCACACGCCGATGATGGGCCGCACGCATGGCGTGCATGCCGAGCCGATGACCTTCGGCTTGAAGCTCGCTCTCTGGTACGCCGAGCTGCAGCGCGATTTGGAGCGGTTGAAGCGGGCACGTGACGTCGTTTCGGTCGGCAAGGTGTCGGGCGCGGTCGGGACGTTCGCGCATCTCGATCCGTCGATCGAAGCGGCGATCTGCGCCCGGCTGGGGCTGAACGCCGCGCTTGTGTCGTCGCAGGTGATTCAGCGCGACCGCCACGCGGAGCTGCTGACGGCCATTGCGATTACCGGTGCGTCGCTCGAGAAGTTCGCGCTCGAGGTGAGGGGCCTGCAGAAAACCGAAATTGGCGAGGTGCAGGAGCCGTTCGGCAAAGGGCAGAAGGGCTCGTCGGCGATGCCGCACAAGCGCAATCCGATCGGCTGCGAGCAGATTACCGGCCTCGCGCGCCTCTTGCGGGCGAATGCCCACGCGGCACTCGAGAACATCGCGCTCTGGCACGAACGCGACATTTCGCACTCGTCGGTCGAGCGCGTGATCCTGCCGGACAGCTTCATCGCGCTCGACCACATGCTGCGGCGGTTCACCCGCATCGTGAAGGGCCTCGTCGTGAACGAGGATCGGATGCGCCAGAACCTGGAGCTCTCGCGCGGCGTCGTCTTTTCGGGCACCGTTCTCCTCGAGCTGGCGCAGCGCGGCATTTCGCGCGAGCAGGCCTACGAGTGGGTGCAGCGCAACGCCCTGCGATCCTACGACGAGAAGAAAGACTTCAAGGAGCTGCTGCTCGCCGATCGCGATGTGATGGCGGTCGTCGACAGGAAAACCATCGACGATGCGTTCGATCTGAAGGTGCAGCTCAAGAACGTGGACAAGATTTTCGACCGCGTGTTCAAAGTGCCGGTCGGAGCTGGAGTGTCGTGATGCGTGCGCGCGTGTTCGTGACGTTGAAGCCGTCGGTGTTCGACCCGCAGGGCAAGACCATTGTCGAGGCGTTGCACACGCTCGGTTACGGGGGCGTCGAAGACGTGCGACAGGGGAAATATTTCGAGCTCGAGCTCGCCGCCGCTTCGAGCGACGCCGCGCGCTCGATGGCATCGGAAGTCGCCGACAAGCTGCTGGCGAATCCCGTCATTGAAAGCTATCGGATTGAAATTGGCTGAACCCGTGAAAACCAAATTCGCCGTCATCGTCTTTCCCGGATCCAACTGCGACCACGACGCGTATTACGCCGCAAAAGACGTGCTTGGCCAGGAGGCCGAATTCGTCTGGCACAAGGAAACCGATCTTCGCGGCGCCGATGCGGTGATTCTCCCCGGCGGCTTCTCGCACGGAGATTACCTGCGGACCGGCGCCATCGCCCGGTTTTCCCCTGTCATGGACGCCGTCAGGAAGTTCGCCGCCGCGGGCGGCCCAGTTCTGGGGATCTGCAACGGTTTTCAGATTCTTCTCGAGGCCGGCCTGCTGCCGGGTGCGATGCTGCGGAACCGCGAGCTGAAGTTCCGCTGCGAGCACGTCTACGTTCGTGTCGACGAGACCGACACGCCGTTTACGCTCGCGTGCCGTCCGCAGCAGGTGTTGCGCATCCCGATCGCCCACGGCGAAGGCAACTACTTCACGACGCCTGACGAGCTCAGAAAGCTCGAGCAGAACCGGCAGATTGTGTTCCGTTACGTCGATGCGTCAGGAGTGGCCAGCGACGAGGCAAACCCGAACGGGTCGATCGTCTCGATTGCCGGGATCTGCAACGAGCGCCGGAACGTCGTTGGTCTGATGCCTCACCCGGAACGTGCCTGCGAACTGGCAGTCGGCAGCGCGGACGGACGCATCATCTTCGAGTCCGTGCTGGCCGCCCGCGCGGCCGGCGCGTTGACGGCGGCGGGGAGTACTTCGGCATGAGCGCGTTCGACAAGGCAACCCTCGATCGTCACGGCCTGAACGACGGCGAGTACCAGCGCATCGTGAAGGCGCTCGGGCGCGAGCCGAGCCTGACCGAGCTGGGCATCTTCTCGGTGATGTGGTCGGAGCATTGCAGCTACAAGAGCTCGCGGGTTCATCTGCGCACGCTGCCCACGACCGGTCCCAGAGTGCTCCAGGGTCCTGGCGAGAACGCGGGCGCCGTGGACATCGGCGACGGCCTGGCGGCGGTGTTCAAGATCGAATCCCACAATCACCCGTCCTTCATCGAGCCATATCAGGGCGCGGCGACCGGGGTGGGCGGCATCATCCGCGACATCTTCACGATGGGCGCCCGGCCGATTGCGTTGTTGAATTCGCTTCGGTTCGGCGACCTCGACGATCCGCACGTTCGCCGCAACATGGAAGGCGTGGTGGCCGGGATCGCCGGATACGGCAACAGCATCGGCATTCCGACCGTTGGCGGCGAGATTGCCTTCGAGGAGTGCTATGCCGGCAATCCTCTGGTGAACGTCTTCTGCCTGGGTCTCGCCAAAGCAGACGAGATTGTGAAGGGCGTCGCGAAAGGCACGGGCAACCCGGTTTACTACGTCGGTTCGAAAACCGGTCGCGACGGCATCCACGGCGCGACGATGGCATCGGCGGAGTTCGACGAGAACTCGGCGGAGAAGCGCCCGGCGGTGCAGGTTGGTGACCCTTTCATGGAGAAGCTGCTCCTCGAGGCCTGCCTCGAAGTGATGCAGACCGATGCGCTCATCGGCATCCAGGACATGGGTGCTGCCGGTCTTACCTGTTCAACCTGCGAAATGGGATCGCGTGGCGGCGCGGGCATCGACATCGATGTGATGCACGTGCCTCAGCGCGAGACGGGTATGACACCGTATGAAATCATGCTGTCCGAATCGCAGGAGCGCATGCTGCTCGTCGTCAAGCGCGGACGCGAGCGGGAGGTTGAGGAAGTCTTCGAGAAGTGGGACCTGCACGCCGCGCACATCGGTGAGGTCACCGACGACGGGCTGATGCGGGTGCGCGAGCGCGGGACCGTCGTTGCGGAGATTCCGACCAGCGCGCTGACCGATGATGCCCCAGTCTACACGCGCCCCATGGCGACGCCCGCGTATCTGGCAGAAGTGCAGAAGCTCGCCGTGCCCGCGAAGCCGCCTCTCGCCGACGTCGACGCATTTCGAGGGTTGCTCGCATCGCCGGTGATCGCGAACAAGCGCTGGGTGTACCGGCAGTACGACCACATGGTGCGCACCAACACGCTCGTGCTGCCCGGCGTGGGAGCAGGCGTGGTGCGGGTGAAAGGAACGAATCGTGCGCTGGCCTTGTCGGTCGACGGCAACGGACGGTACTGCTATCTCGATCCGTATCGCGGGGCCATCCTCGCCGTCATCGAAGCGGCCAGAAACGTGGCGTGCGCCGGCGCCGAGCCGATTGGCGCCACCAACTGCCTGAACTTCGGCAATCCCGAGCGGCCCGAGATCATGTGGCAGTTCGCGCGCGCGGTCGAGGGCATCACGGCGGCGTGCACGGCGCTCGACATTCCGATTACCGGCGGCAACGTGAGCCTCTATAACGAGACCGACGGCAAAGCGATTTATCCGACGCCGGTGCTCGGTGTGGTTGGGCTGATCGAGGATTCGACGAAGGTGCTGGGCCGGTGCTTCAACGGCAGCGGCGATGCCGTTGTCCTGCTCGGGGAGACACGCCACGAGCTTGGTGGTACCGAGGTACTTGAAGCAGGTGCTGGAGACGGTGGCCGGAGAGCCGCCCGCCGTCGATCTGAAGGCGGAAAAGTCGCTCCAGCAGCTGCTCGTGACGGCGGCACGGGAAGGTCTGATCCGGTCGGCACATGACTGTGCCGAAGGTGGCATCGCGGTGACGCTCGCCGAATGCGCGTTCGGCACGGGCGGGATCGGGCTGACCGTCGATCTTCCTGCCGTCGACAGTCCCGCGGCGTGGTCCGGCGCCTCCACGCTGTTCTCCGAATCTGCCTCACGCGTCGTCGTGTCCGTGGCACGGGAGAATGTCGCGGCGTTTCTGGCACGGGCCAACGCGCTCGCGGTCCCGGCACGCGAAATCGGCACGACCGGTGGCTCGCGTATCAGCGTCTCAATCAATGGGCGGCCAGCGATCGACGTCGCGGTGAGCGAAGCCGAGGCCATCTGGGAAACGGCACTGGAGAAGTTCTTCAAGCAGCGAGCTGCATAGTTCTAAGGGTGGGTGAGAAATGTCGACTAAGCAGAAAATCGCCGCAACCAAAGCCGAGCGACCGATAGGTCGCGAGGCACAGGTCATGGGGGTGGGGCCCCATGACAAGTTAAAGGAAGAATGCGGCGTCTTCGGCATCTTCGGACATCCCGAAGCCGCCAATTTGACATATCTCGGACTGTACGCGCTTCAGCATCGCGGCCAGGAAAGCGCGGGCATCGCCGCATCTGACGGCAGCGAGGTTCGCATCTCGAAATCGATGGGGTATGTCGCAGACGCGTTTTCGGAGAAGACGCTGGAACGACTATCCGGTCATATCGCCATCGGACACGTCCGGTATTCGACCGCCGGCGACAGCAAGGTGGACAACGCGCAACCGATTCTCATCGACTGCGCGCACGGTCAGATTGCCATCGGCCACAACGGCAATCTCGTCAACGCGACCGAGTTGAAGGACGAGCTCGGCCGGCACGGGTCGATATTTCAGACCAGCACCGACACCGAAGTCATTCTGCATCTGTATGCACGGTCGCGCGCCGCATCGACCGACGAAGCCGTTGTCGAAGCGATTTCGCACGTGCAAGGGGCGTTTTCGCTCGTGCTGATGACCAGGGATCGGCTCATCGCCATTCGCGACCCGCACGGATTTCGCCCGCTGGCGCTCGGCAGGCTTGGCGAGGCGGTCATTGTGTGTTCGGAGACGTGCGCACTGGATCTGATTGGCGCGACGTATGTGCGCGATGTCGAACCCGGCGAAGTCCTCATCGTGAGCGCAGCCGGTGTGAAGTCGTTCAAGCCGTTCCCGCCCGCAGCGTTGGCACAGTGTGTGTTCGAGCACGTGTACTTCTCGCGCCCGGACAGTTATGTGTTCGGCGAAAGCGTCAACGAGGTGCGCACGAATCTGGGGCGTCGGCTTGCCCGTGAGCGGCCGGTGGAGGCCGACGTGATCGTGCCGGTTCCAGACTCCGGCGTCTGCGCGGCGATCGGTTTTGCCGAAGAGTCGGGGACTCCCATGCGCGTCGGCCTGATCCGGAATCACTATGTAGGCCGCACGTTCATCGAGCCGCAGCAGTCGATTCGGCACTTCGGCGTGCGCGTGAAGCTGAATCCCGTGCGCAGCATTCTCGACGGCAAACGGGTCGTGCTCGTGGACGATTCGCTCGTGCGCGGCACGACCAGCCGCAAGATCGTCAAGATGGTGAAGGCGGCCGGGGCGAAGGAAGTGCACATGCGGATCAGCTGCCCGCCCACGATCTCTCCGTGCTTTTACGGTGTGGACACGCCTCGCCGATCGGAATTGATCGCCGCCACCCATACGCTCGAAGAAATCCAGAAGTACATCGGCGCCGACAGCGTCGGCTATCTGAGCCTCGAGGGCATGCTCTCGGCCGTCGGTCCGAGACGCTCGAGCTATTGCACGTCCTGTTACACGGGTCAGTACCCGGTGGCGTTTCCGCGCAACGAAGCGGCATATCTTCAACTCGCGCTCAAGCTCGATACCGATGCGGTCAAGACGTAGCGTCGTCGCCGGCGTGATGGTCGCGCTCGCGGTGGCGGTGCCGCACGTTCACGGCCAGGCCCCGGGCCCGGGCGCCGGCGTGGCCGAAGAGCGTGGACCGCAGACGATCTCGCCCGAAGCCATCCAGAAGGCCATCGATTCGCTCGGCAACCTGGAGTTCTCGGTCAGGATGAACGCGGCGCGCACACTGCGCCGGGCGCCGGCCGAGACCGTCGCGCCCGCGCTGATTCGCGCCGTCGAAAGCCACAAGGATCAGTTCGCCCGGTTTCGCGCGCTCGTGCTGCTGACCGGATTCAGCGACGCCCGGACGGCCGCGCTCATCCGCGAGGTGGCGACCAATCCGAACGACCGGCTGCGGACGGTGGCTTACATGTACTACGAGCACCATCCCACGCCGGCGATGATTCCCGACTTGCTGAAGGCGCTCGAGCGCGAGGAGAGCGAGTTCGTGAGGCCGGCCCTGATTCGGGCTCTCGCCGCACAGGCCGCCGATCCGCGTGTGCGCGATACCTTCCTGGTCGAGATCAAACGCGGGCAGGATTTTTTCAGGAGCGCGGTCATCGAAGCGCTTGGCGACTACGGCGCCTCGTACGCCGTCGAGCCGTTGATGGCCATCGCGCGTCAGGCCGGCCCTCTTCAGGTCGACGCGGTCCTGGCTCTCGGCAAACTGAAAGACAAACGGGCGATGGAAACGTTCGCGTCACTGCAGGCAAACGTCGAGCGGGAGACGCAGCCGTCGATTGCGGCGGCCATCTGCCTGGTCGGCGTGAACTGCGCGGCGCATGTGCCGTTTCTCATCGAGACGCTGAAGTTCGCGGAACAGAACATCGGGTATCAGGAGCTGCTCCGCAACTCGGTTGCGGGCCTGGTCGCGCTGGCCAACGCGGGAAATACGCAGGCGTTGGCCGCCCTGTTCGATGTGGGCATTCCTTCGATGGACCCTCCACGCGCGCCGATGGCGCTTGGCGTGGCGACCGTCGCCGTTCGCAATACGCCGGTGATGCTCGCGTTTCTCGAGACCTACAAGAGCGCGTCGGACGGAATCGAACTGATCGCGGAAGGCTTCGACATGCTCGAGGAGGACTACGAGGAAGAAAGCTTCTTCGTGGACGTCCGCCGCGGCTACTGGAAAGCGAGCGAGTCGTCGGCGACGCGCCGCGTCGGGCAGGAGCTGATCGAAAAGCTCGAGTTCTGAGAAAACGGTTCCGGGATCCGTTTTTCCTATCTGAGACGACCCAAAGATGGACCGCATGACGTATGCCGGTTCGGGCGTGGATTATGGCGCGCTCGATCCGTTCAAGCGCAAGGCCCAGTTGGCCGGCCGATCGACGGCCGACGTGCTGCGGCGTCTGGGCGTGTCGGAAGTCGAGATGAGCCGCGGCGAGAGCGCGTATCTCGTCGAAACACCTGACAGTTTTCTCGCGCACGTCGAAGAGGGGCTCGGCACCAAGAACCTCGTGGCCGACGCCATGTACCGTCTCGTGCCGGGACGATCCTTTTACGACCACCTCGCGCAGGACACCGTCGCGATGATCGTCAACGACATGGTGACGCTGGGCGCGTTGCCGCTCGCGGTGGCCATGCACCTCGGCGTCGGTTCGTCCGAGTGGTTCAAGGACGATCGACGCGCCGGCGACCTCGTCGACGGCTGGCGTGCGGCCTGCGAGCTGGCCCGGTGCGCCTGGGGCGGAGGCGAGACGCCGACGCTGAGCGGGGTCGTGGAGCCATCGGCGGTGGTGCTCGCGGGCTCGGCCATCGGCATCATCAAGCCGAAGGAGCGGATGATTCGCGCGAATATCCGCGCAGGCGACGCCATCGTGCTGTTCGGGAGCTCGGGCATTCACGCCAACGGCCTCACGCTCGCGCGTGCAGTGGCCGGGCGCGCGAAGAACGGCTATCTCACGCTGTTAGGTGACGGCCGGCCTTACGGCGAGGCGCTGCTCGACGCCACACACATCTACGTGGGCGTCGTCGAGGATTGCCTGAATCGCGGGGTCGATATTCATTACGCCGTCAACATCACCGGTCACGGCTGGCGCAAGCTGATGCGTGCATCCGATCCGTTTACGTACGTCATCGACACCATTCCGACGCCGCCACCCGTGTTCGACTTCATTCAGTCGGTCGGTAATGTCGATGACGCTGAGGCGTACGGAAACTTCAATATGGGCGCCGGATTCGCGGTGTATGTGCCCGAGAAGGACGTGCCGGCCGTGCTGGAGGTCGCAAAGGTCTTTCAATTCAAAGCTTTGCTCGCCGGGACAGTGGAGAACGCCTCCAGAAAGAAAGTAATCATTCGTCCCAAAGGGATCGAGTTTTCCGGGGAGACGCTGGGGGTGCGATAACGGAAACGGTTCCGGGATCCTTTTTCGGTCTGCCTGGGGTTCGGAGCGAGGATTCGATGCCGAGCTCTTCTGCTGTCTTGATGCACCATTCACTGCTGCCCAGCGGAGCGCCGCGAGTTATCGCGCTCCGAATCTGTCCCAGCTCCGGTTCGCTTTCGCGTCCGTTGACGATGGCCAGCCAGTCTGTGGGTCTACCGACAGGCCAGGGATGAAGCCATTCCTGCGATCCGTGTGCTCGCCGCCACAGGCTCGACCACGGCCAATCCTGAGCGTCCTTCACCAGACCTGCACGGAGCGCATTGCGCTCGACATAGCGGCATACCGTCAAAAAGTGAGTATCCGTCTGAATCGGCAGGGCTTTGTATCTTCCCTGGTAGACAGCGCCGGTGCCGACGACCTCATGAAACTTCTGCCATCGATGGGAATGTGTCAACGTAAGCCAGTGCATGAACCTGGCAAGGTGGGTACTGCTTGTGGGCCATAGCACAAAATGCCAATGGTTTGGCATGATGCAGTACGCAAGAACTCTGATGCCGATGAGCGCGATTGCCTCCGTCAGGATTGTTTCGAAGACCCTGTAGTCCTGAGAAGTGCCGAAGAGAACCGATCTTTTCGCGGCTCTGTTCAGCACATGGTAGACGTACTCATGGTCGGATGAACACTGGCGACGTGGCATGGGACAGAGTCAACAGAGCAACTTCGGTACCGTCATGAAGCAAGCTTCAGAATCCCGTTCTCAGCCGCGCATCGCGGTCCTTATCTCGGGCAGGGGTTCGAACCTCCAAGCAATACTCGATGCGATTCGTACTGGTCGAATCGCTGCCGACCTCGCCGTTGTGGTATCCAATAGTGCTGAAGCCCCCGGACTGGCGCGAGCGCGAGAGGCACAGGTAGAGACCCTCGTCTTAGATCATCGGGGCAAGGCGAGGGAGGACTATGACCGCCTGCTTGTTGGCGAGTTGAAGGGTAGGGGCGTCACCCTTGTGTGCCTCGCCGGGTTCATGCGCCTCCTGAGTCCGGTATTTGTGGACGCGTTTCCGAACGCCATTCTCAATATTCATCCCTCGCTGCTTCCATCATTCCCAGGGACCAATGCTCAGTATCAGGCCTGGCAACACGGCGTGAAGTGGACTGGAGTGACTGTGCACCTCGTCTCGGCCGAGCTTGATGGTGGGCCGATTGTGGCGCAGGTTCCCGTGCCGGTGAACGATGACGACGATGCCGAAACTCTGGCGGCGAGGATCCTCGAGAAGGAGCATGAGCTATATCCAATAGCGATTCAGATCATGCTCACCCGTGAATGGCGGTTGGAAGGTCGCAGGGTCGTATGTGAGTAGAAAACGGTTCCGGGATCCGTTTTCCGGTGTACTTGTGGGGAAAACGGATCCCGGAACCGTTTTCACGCGCTCTTCAGTGTGATCACCGACACGTCCGGTGGACAGTTGAACCGGTAGGGCACGTACACGGTGCCGACGCCGCGACTGACGAAGATGGAGCTGTTGTTGCGCTGACCGAATCCGGCGACGACCGGAAACTTCTTCGCGGCGATCGCCCCGAGGCCGGGCAGCACCACCTGGCCACCATGCGTGTGGCCCGACAGCACGAGCGGCACGTCCAGCTCGGCTGCCTCATCCAACCGCCGCGGATCGTGAGCGAGCAGCATCACCGTCGACTCGGCATCGTGGACCAGCCGCGCGATGTCGCGTCCGCGCCGCGTCCAATACCGCACTCCCACGAGATCGACGCGTTCGCCCCGCATCTCGATCGTCGTGCGCGCGTCGCGCAGCACCTCGTAGCCGTGTTTGATGAGCGCGGCCGGCATATCGCGATCGTCATCGTGATTGCCGAGCACGGCGAAGACACCATACGGCGCCATCAACCCGGCGAGCGCCTCCGAGCAGGGTACGACATAGTCGCGATTGCCCCACGTCACGTAGTCGCCGCCAAGCACGATGAGATCCGGCCGCTCCTTCATCATCAACGCGACAGCGCGGGCGACATCGCGCGCCGGCACCATCTCGCTGTGATGGAGATCGGTAATGAGACCCACGCGCAGACCGTCGAGGGCGGGACTGAGACCGGCGACCGGCACGCTGGCGCGCAGGACCTGGATCTGATGCCGTGAGTACGCGACGCCGTAGGCGACGCCCCCGATGACCGTGCCGATGCCGCCCGCTGCCAGGGTATTGATCGCCGCACGCCGACTGACCAGCACGGCATTATGATAATGGACTCAATGAGCGATCTGTTCTCCGAACTCTCGTGGCGCGGTCTCGTGTACGACGCCACTCAGGGCGCCAGGGACGCGCTCGCGCGCGAGTCGCTGACGGCCTACGCGGGATTCGATCCGACGGCGCCGGGTCTGCACGCCGGCAGCCTGATGCAGGTGATGGCGCTGGCGCGGCTTCAGCGCGCGGGCCATTCGCCGATCGCCGTGGTCGGCGGTGGTACGGGCATGATCGGCGACCCGAGCGGCAAGACCGTGGAGCGCGCGCTGCAGAGCCGCGAGGTGATCGAAGCGAACGTCCGTGGCATCCGCGCTGAGCTCGAGCGGTTTCTGGATTTCCAGGCACCGAACAATCCCGCGAGACTCGTCGACAACGGCGAGTGGTTGAACTCGATGAGCGCGATGGAATTCCTGCGCGATGTCGGGAAGTACTTCACCGTCAACTACCTGCTCGCGAAGGAGTCGGTGAAGCGGCGTCTCGAGAGCGAGGAAGGGATCTCGTACACGGAATTCAGCTACTCGCTGCTGCAGGCGTACGACTTTCTGGTGCTGCACGATCGCTTCGACTGCCGGCTCCAGGTGGGCGGCAGCGATCAGTGGGGGAACATCGTCGCGGGGACCGACCTCATCCGCAAGCTGCGCGGCACGCAAACCCATGGGCTCGTGTCGCCGCTGCTCCTGACCTCGAGCGGGACGAAGTTTGGAAAAACCGAGGCGGGCGCCGTCTGGCTCGACGCCGCACGCACGTCGCCCTTCCGTTTTTATCAGTTCTGGTTCAACTCGGACGATCGTGACGTCATCACGTACCTGAAATTTTTTACCTTCCAGTCGCAGGACGAGATCGCTGGGCTCGAACGCGAGACGACCGAACACCCCGAGCGTCGCGCAGCCCAGCGCGAGCTGGCACGCGCGGTAACGGCGATGGTGCACGGCGCCGATCAGGTTGCGCGAGCCGAGCGGGCAGCGGAGGTGCTCTTCGGCGGTCCGCTCGCCAGCGCCCACGTCGAGGACATCCTGTTGGTCTTCGAAGATGCGCCGTCGATTTCGGTGACGTCGGCCGCGCTCGAGCGCGGCATCGGCGCTGCGGAGCTCGCGGTCACAGCCGGTCTCGCGGCATCGAAAGGTGAAGCGGCACGATTGATCAAACAGGGCGGGTTTTATGTCAACGATCGACGGCTGACTGACGAGCGCGGGCACGTGACAATGGCGGACGCGATCGCGCGCGCGGTGATCGTGCTGCGCAAGGGGCAGCGCGAGCGCCGGATCGTGAAAATCGCAGGATAATCGGGCAAACTTGACCGCCTCGAGCGGGTACCGTATGATTGTCCCAGCTCGTGACGTTGACGGTCGAAGATACGCCGCAGCGGGGCGGGTCAGATAGCGCGCGCGGGGTTCGGCATCGATCGGCCTGCTCAGCCAATATCCGCTGACGTCGAGAGCCGAATGGGGTTTAGGCCCACCCCGGGCGCGTGTATTGAAACGATTCGAACGTAGACATTCGGTTGGCGAGACCCGGCGCGAAGGCGTCGGCTGGTTGCTCCGAAGAAGATACGGAGCAATTTTTTTTGTCTCTGAACGTATAGATGCGGGAAGTAACGTCGCTGGGTGTTGACAGAGTAAGTCCTCTGTAGTAACCTCAGAAGGTTCCCCTAAAGACGGTCAAAAACGGGGAAGGCCACCGGGATCGGGATTCCGGCCCGGTGCGCGTCGGTTCTTTGAAAACTAGATAGAGCGTACAAGCACAAAAACCCGTCGAGTTATCAGCGGGTGGCATCGCGCTTTGTAGCGGCCTTGGTTCTGGTTTGGGCCGGGCGCGAGCGATGAACCACTCACAACTTGACAACAAACTAGTAATGAACAACGTGAGAGCCAAAGCAATCGGCTTTTCGTGTTGATGGTTTGCTCTGCCTTCGGGCAGGGCTAAGCAATTAAACATGAGAGTTTGATCCTGGCTCAGAATCAACGCTGGCGGCGTGCCTAACACATGCAAGTCGAACGCGAAAGCTCCGCAAGGGGCAAGTAGAGTGGCAAACGGGTGAGTAACACGTGGGTGACCTGCCTTCGAGCGGGGGATAACGTCCCGAAAGGGACGCTAATACCGCATAACATCCTGCCTTTGAAGAGGCGGAGATCAAAGCCGGGGATCGCAAGACCTGGCACTCGGAGAGGGGCCCGCGTCTGATTAGCTAGTTGGTGGGGTAATGGCCTACCAAGGCAACGATCAGTATCCGGCCTGAGAGGGCGGACGGACACACTGGGACTGAGACACGGCCCAGACTCCTACGGGAGGCAGCAGTGGGGAATTGTTCGCAATGGGCGCAAGCCTGACGACGCAACGCCGCGTGGAGGATGAAGATCTTCGGGTCGTAAACTCCTGTCGAATGGGACGAATGGGTTGCGGGTTAACAACCCGCGACATTGACGGTACCG
>CAVVBP010000005.1:0-41157 GCA_963746535.1 Vicinamibacterales bacterium
CGATCTCGTGCTTGTTAAACTGAACAGCATATCTGCTGTAGGGATCGCTCCTGACATCCACGACTACCTCGATGCCGTGTGGT
The DNA here is from genome assembly GCA_963746535.1 of Vicinamibacterales bacterium. Lineage (GTDB taxonomy): Bacteria > Acidobacteriota > Vicinamibacteria > Vicinamibacterales > JAMQPK01 > JAMQPK01. The sequence goes on from CAVVBP010000005.1 coordinate 84, forward strand.
TTGAGCAATTCTATGAATTCCGGGACTGATATATTGCTGTGCCCTATTGTATATAAAGTGGCCATGCCGCGCCTACTCCAAGCAAGCTATTTTGTAGCTGAAGTATAGCACGAGGAGTGAGTAATGGACAATCATATACAGTTCAGAGTTCAAAGCTGAAGCCGGGGGTGACGCTCGGCGAGGTGGCGCAGAAGATGGACACCTTCCTGGACGAGATCGGCTACCGCCAGTACGCCCTGCCGGGCTACGGCCACGGCATCGGCATCCTGGGGAACGAATGGTACCCGGCCATCGCCAACTCGACTGCCCCCTACGAGTCGGGGGCTGACCTGCTGCTCCAGCCGAACATGGTGCAGGTCGCGGCCATCGTGCTCAACAAGCCGGGCGTTGGCGGGTTCAGGATGGAGACGCCCGTGCTCATCACTGAGGACGGCGGCGAGCCGCTCAGCAAGACGCCGGTGGAGCCGGCGATCATTCAGGCCTAGCGGCGAGCGGCCGGGTCAGTGCGGGCAGGGGGTGAGTGACAGTGTCACCAAAATGTCGACGCGGGCTACTACTATCAGCCGTGTTCCTCGTCGGTCTCCTCCTGTTGAGCTGCGGTGGAGGAGAAGGCCGCTGAGACGCCCGTGGCGACCCAGCCGACAGGCGCCGGCACGCCGAGCGCCGAGAAGGTGCCGGGCGTCACGGACACCGAGATCCTGCTCGGCACCCACATGCCCCTCAGCCAGACGCCGGCGGCGGCCTACGCGCCCATCGCCGACGGGATGCGGGCCTACTTCGAGTACGTCAACTCCCAGGGGGGCATCTACGGCCGCAAGATCAAGTTCCTGGTGGGCGATGACCACTTCAACCCGGCGGACGCGGTGGAGGTGGTGCGCAAGCTGGTGGAGCAGGACGGCATCTTCGCCATGGTGGGCGGCCTGGGTGACGCGACCCACGCCGCCGTCTGGAAGTACCTGGAGGAGCAGCGGCGTCCCTGACATGTTCATATCCGGCGGCCTCGACAAGTGGACGGACCCGGTGGTGAGGACCCGTTTCCAGGGCAACCCCGAACTACGGTACCGAGGGAGGATGCTCGCCAAGTACTCGTCGAGAACTACGACGGGAAGAAGCTGGGCCTGCTGCTGGAGAACGATGAGTTCGGAGAGGACGGCAAGGCGGCGATCCTCGAGGGCATAGAGGGCAGCGACATCCAGGTCGTGGCGGAGGAGAGGTACGAGACCACCCAGTGGGACGTGACCGCCCAGACGCAGCGGCTGAAGGCGGCCAACCCCGACGTCATCGTCGCCTACGCCGTCCCGCCGCCGGCCGCCAGTCTGGTCAAGGTAGCGCGGGAGATCCTGAACTGGGATGTGCCCATCGTGGTCACGGGCGTCGTCGTCACCGACATATTCATCCAGCTGGCCGGGGCGCAGAACGCGGAGGGCGTGGTCAGCGTCGTCTTCGGCAGGCAGATCTACGAGACGGACGACCCCGGGGTCCAGCAGCACATCCAGATCATGAAGGAGTTCGGCCAGGGCGTGCCGGCGAGCAACTTCACCCTCTACGGCGCAGTTCATGGCCGAGATGATGGTGAAGGCGCTGGAGAACGCGGGGCCAGAACCTGACCCGGGAGAGCCTGGATGGACGGCGCCGAGGCCATCCGCGACTGGTGCTGCTCCGTGTGCTCGATGCCGGTGAACATCAGCCCCACCGACCACCGTCCCTTTGAGATGGAGGTCTACAACAGGGTGGAGAACGGCAAGTGGGTGGAGTTCGGCGAGCCGATCAACTTCGAGTCGACGCCGGGCAAGGTCATCGGCTGCAAGGGCCGGAGGAAAGCCCATCTACGCCGGCGAAGGGGGATGATGTGGTCGGCCATTCGGCCCAAGGTCACACGGCGCTGTCGGGACAGTGCCAGCGGAAGGAGGGTTACGGACAGCGGAGTATCCTTCTACCATCGCCGTACGGTTCCTGCTGCTGGGGTCTCCTCCTGCTGATGGCTGCTGGTGGGGAGGAGAAGAGCAGTGAGACGCCTGCGGCGACCCAGCCGGCGGGCGCAGAGACGCCGAGCACCGAGAAGGTGCCGGGCGTCACGGACACCGAGATCCTGCTCGGCACCCATTTCGCTCTGAGCCAGTCGCCGGCGGCGGCCTACGCGCCCATCACCGACGGCATGCGGGCCTACTTCGAGTACATCAACTCCCAGGGGGGCGTCTACGGCCGCAAGATCAAGTTCCTGGTGGGCGATGACCACTACAACCCGGCGGACACGGTGGAGGTGGTGCGCAAGCTGGTGGAGCAGGACGACGTCTTCGCCATGGTGTCCGGCCTGGGCGAGCGCACCCACGCCGCCGTCTGGAAGTACCTGGAGGAGCAGGGCGTCCCTGACCTGTTCGTATCCGGCGGCCTCGTCAAGTGGACGGACCCGGTGGTGAAGACCCGCTTCCAGGGCAACCCCGACTACGACACCGAGGGGAGGATGCTCGGCAAGTACATCGCCGAGAACTACAACGGGAAGAAGCTGGGCCTGCTGCTGGAGAACGACGAGTTCGGGGAGGACGGCAAGGCGGGGATCCTCAAGGGCCTGGAGGGCAGCGACGTCCAGATCGTGGCCGAGGAGACCTACGAGCCCACCCAGTGGGACGTCACCGCCCAGGCGCAGCGGTTGAAGAGCGCCAACCCCGACGTCGTCGCCGTCTACGCCATCCCGCCGCCCGCCGCCAGCATGGTCAAGGTAGCCCGCGAGGTCCTGAACTGGGATGTGCCCTTCGTGGTCACCGGCGTCGTCGTGACCGACATATTCATCCAGTTGGCCGGCGCACAGAACGCGGAGGGCGTGGTCAGCGTCGTCTTCGCGCACGCAGGTCTACCAGACGGATGACCCCGGGGTCCAGCAGCACATCCAGATCATGAAGGACTTCGGCCAGGGCGTGCCGGCGAGCAACTTCACCCTCTACGGCCAGGCCATGGCCGAGATCATGGTGAAGGCGCTGGAGAACGCGGGCCCGAACCTGACCCGCGAGAGCCTGATTGAGGGCGCCGAGGCCATCCGCGACTGGTGTTGCACCGTGTGCATGGTGCCCGTGAACATGAGCCCCACCGACCACCGTCCCTTGGAGATGGAAGTCTACATCAGGATGGAGAACGGCAAGTGGGTGGACGTTCGGCGAGCCGATCAATTTCGAGTCCACGCCGGGCAAGGTCATCGGCTGCAAGGGCCGGGGGAGAGCCTGTCTCTTCCGGACGAAGGGGTGAGCCGTGGCACTTCAGGGCGGCTGCAAGGGGCGTGTGCCGACGGAATGCCAGCGCAGAGAGTCCGCGGAACGCGGATTCCTTCTCGTAGCCGATCTTCCTCGGCGGTCTCCTCCTGCTGAGCTGCGGTGGAGGAAGGAGGAGGTCAGCAAGACGCCGTGTCGACTCAGCCGGCAGGCGCTGAGACGCCGTCCACCGAGAAGGTGCCGGGCGTGACCGACACGGAGGTGCTGATTGGCGGCCAATTTCCCGCTGAGCCAGTCGCCGGCGTCGGCCTACGCTGTCATTGCCGACGGCATGCGGGCCTACTTCGACTACATCAACTCCCAGGGGGGCGTCTACGGCCGCAAGATCAGGTTCCTGGTCGGCGATGACCACTACAACCCGGCGGACGCGGTGGAGGTGGTGCGAAGGCTCGTCGAGCAGGACCAGGTCTTCGCTATCGTCGGCGGCCTCGGCGACCCGACCCACCTCGCCGTCATGGAGTACCTGGAGGAGAAAGGCGTGCCCGACCTCTTCCTGGGCGGCGGCGTCGTGGAGTTCACCGAGCCCGTGGTGAAGACGCGCATCGCCATGACGACTTGACTACGAGACAGAAGCGAAAGATAATGGCGGACTACATCAAGAAGAACTACGGCGGGAAGAGGATGGGCATCGTCTATCAGAGCGATACGGCCGGCACCTCCGGCATGGAGATGATCACCGAGGCACTGAAGGACAGCGACGTCCAGATCGTCTCCAAGCAGTCGTACGACTGGGGCCAGTTCGACCTCACCGCGCAGATGCAGCGGCTGAAGGCCGACAATCCCGACTTCGTTGATCTGATGGCCAACCCGGGCGCGGCCGCCAGCGCCATCAAGGTCGCGCGAGAGGTTCTCAATTGGGACGTGCCCTTTATCACCAGCGCCGTTTCCGCCGTCGAGTTAACGATAGACCTGGCGGGCGCCAAGAACGCTGAGGGCATTGTCAGCCTGACCACCGGCAAGATGATATCGGAGACGGACGACCCCGGCGTGCAGCGCCACATCGAGCTGATGAAGCAGTTCGCTCCCAACGTGGCGCCGAGCTCGCTGACCGAGTACGGCATGACTGTCGCCGAGCTCATTGTGCAGGCGCTGAAGAACGCCGGCCCGAACCTGACCCGCGAGAGCATCGTGGAGGGCGCCGAGAACATCCGCGACTACTGCTGCCTCGCTTGCCTGGCGCCTGCGAACCTCAGCCCAACCGATCATCGAGTGTCAGAGACTATGTGGTTCGAGAGGGTCGAGAACGGCAAGTGGGTGCGGTTTGGCGAGCCCGTGAGCTACGAATCGACGCCCGGCAAGGTCGTCGCCTGCAAGGGCGCGGGAGAGCCCGTCTACGCCGGCGAAGGGGAGTGACGACGGTCGAGGCCGATTCGGCGAGCGGTAGAGTGAGGGAGTGACTGGCCGAGCGGCGAGGGCAAAGGGGTGTGTAACAATGCTACCAAGATTCCGACGTGGATTCCTTCTCGCAGCCATACTGACCGCCGGTCTCCTCGTCTTGAGCTGCGGTGGAGGGGAGGAGGCCAGCAAGACGCCTGCGGCGACCCAGCCAGCGGGCGCGCAGACGCCGAGCGCCGAGAAGGTGCCGGGCGTCACGGACACCGAGATCATACTGGGGACCCATTTCCCCTCAGCCAGACGCCGGCGGCGGCCTACGCGCCCATCGCCGACGGCATGCGGGCCTACTTCGACGTACGTCAACTCCCAGGGGGGCGTCTACGGCCGCAAGATCAAGTTCATGGTCGGCGATGACCACTACAACCCGGCGGACGCGGTCGAGGTGGTGCGCAAGCTGGTGGAGCAGGACGACATCTTCGCCATGGTGTGCGGCCTGGGTGACGCGACCCACGCCGCCGTCTGGAAGTACCTGGAGGAGAAACGGCGTCCCTGACATGTTCGTGTCCGGCGGCCTCGACAAGTGGACGGACCCGCTGGTGAGGACCCGTTTCCAGCGGCAACCCGAACTACGGTACCGAGGGGAAGATGCTCGGCAAGTACCTCGTCGAGAACTACAACGGGAAGAAGCTGGGCCTGCTGCTCGAGAACGATGAGTTTGGAGAGGACGGCAAGGGAGCAATCCTCGAGGGCATAAAGGGCAGCGACATCGAGGTCGTGGCCGGAGGAGACGTACGAGACCACCTCAGTGGGACGTCACCGCCCAGACGCAGCGGCTGAAGGCGGCCAACCCCGACGTCATCGTCGCCTACGCCATCCCGCCGCCGGCCGCCAGTCTGGTCAAGGCAGCCCGCGAGATCCTGAACTGGGATGTGCCCATCGTGGTCAGGGCGTCGTCAGTCACCGACATATTCATCCAGCTGGCGGGCGCCGCAGAACGCGGAGGGCGTGGTCAGCGTGGTCTTCGGCAAGCAGGTCTACCAGACGGATGACCCCGGCATCCAGCGGCACATCCAGATCATGAAGGACTTCGGCCAGGGCGTGGAGGCGTCCAACTTCACCCTCTACGGCGCCGCCATGGGCGAGCTGATGGTGAAGTCGCTGGAGAACGCGGGGCCGAACCTGACCCGGGAGAGCCTGATAGACGGCGCCGAGGCCATCCGCGACTGGTGCTGCACCTTGTGCCTGACGCCCGTGAACATGAGCCCCACCGACCACCGTCCCTTTGAGATGGAGGTCTACAACAAGGTGGAGAACGGGAAGTGGGTGCCGTTCGGCGAGCCGGTGAATTTCGAGTCCACGCCGGGCAAGGTCATCAGCTGCAAGGGCGTGGGCGAGCCCGTCTACGCCGGCGGGTGATGCCGGTCGGGGTAGCCGGTCCAGCCTGAGTTCAAACCGTGGCGAGGGACCACCTCCGGGAGCACGGCGGCTGTACATATCAGCAGGAGGCACGACGATGTCCATCCCCATAGAGCAGGTACGCGATCTCTTTCCAGCAGCGAAGAACACCACCTACCTCGCCAACAACGGCTTGGCGCCGATGCCCGCGCCGGTGACCGAGGCGATACGCAACGCGCTGGAGGGCTTGCAGGGCGCCGGCATCGCGGCGAACCTGCTCGCTGGCCCGCAGGTGCTGAATGACGTCCGTGCCAAGACAGCCCGGCTCCTCGGCTGCGATGTCGATGAGGTCGCCTTCTCCCGGAACACAAGCGAGGGGATAGTCTGGACCGCCGATTCCATCCGCTGGCAAGCGGGGGACGAAGTGCTCGTCTACCAGGGCGAGTACCCCACCGTCGTATACCCCTTCATGATGAAGGAGAGCGAGGGGGTGAAGGTGGTAGTGAAGCCCATGGAAGAGCGGCGCTTCACCCCGGAGATGGTTGCGCGCGACCTTTCGCGACGCACGCGGCTGCTGGCCATCAGCTTCGTTCAGTTTGACTCCGGCTTCCGCGCCGACCTGAAGCGGATCAGCGCCGCGTGCCGCGCTAATGGGACGCTTCTGCTGGTGGACGCCATTCAGGGACTCGGGGCGCTGCCGCTCAACGTCCGCGACTGCGGGATCGACTTCCTGGCTGCCGGCACCCACAAGTGGCTCTGGGGGCTCCAGGGTCTCGGGGTCTACTACGTCCGGCGGGAGTTGCTCCCCGAGCTGCGGCCGCTGCACATCGCCCTTGGCTCCATGGTGCACGGCGATGACCCCGAATACCCGACCGAGGAGTACATCCTGGACGTGAAGAAGGACGCCTCCCGGTTCGAGGAGGGGAGCCACAACTACATCGGGCTTGTGGCGTTGAACGCTGCCCTGGACCTCATCGCCGAGATCGGAGTGGAGGCCATCGCCGCCCGGATCAAGCATCTCACGGACTCCATGCTTGCCGGCGCCGTTGAGCGTGGTGGAGAGGTGGTCTCGCCACGAGGCCCCGGCGAGTGGTCTGGGATCGTGCTCTGGCGGCCGCCCTCCAGTCGTCCGGCCAAAGAGATCGTCCCTGAGATGCACAAGAATCTGATCGTGCTGGGCGAGCGGGAGGACTGCGTCTGGGTCGGCATCAACGCCTACAACAACGAGGAGGACGTAACCCGCGTCCTTCGGTTCCTGGACTGAAGGTCCTGCCAGCGGCAGCCGGTGTGGGTCGGTTTCTGTTGGCCCACCGGTCGCGGGGGTGTGCGCCAGCCGCTCGGGCTGTTGCCACAGCAAGGAGGAAGGCTATGAAGGTCATGGTGATGGGCGGTGCCGGCGACGTGGGCAGCCGGGCCGTGGAGGACCTGGTTCTCTCACCGGATGTCGAGAAGGTGACCATCGCCGACCGAAACACGGCGGCCGCCGACAAGCTGGCAGCGGCATTACGCGGCCGCGGCGCTCAGGTCGATGTCCAGCCGGTCGATGCCAGCGACCAGCGGGCGCTGGTTGAGGCAATGCGAGGGTATGACGTCGTCGCCTCAACTCTGGGGCCGTTCTACCGCTTCGAGGCGAAGCTGGCAAGCGCTGCCATCGAGGCAGGCGCTGACTATGCGAGCATCTGCGACGACTGGAGCGCCGCCCAGGCGGTGCTGACCGAGTGCGACGAGCCGGCCCGTCGCGCCGGCCGTATCGTCCTCACCGGCCTTGGGACCAGCCCCGGCGTCACCAACGTCGGCGTCCGCTACCTGGCGGGGCAGCTCGACCGCGTCCGGCGGGTGGACGTTAACGTCTTCCAGCCCCTCAATGCCGGCGGCGGCGAGGCGGTGCTCAAACATATGCTTTACATCACCAGCGGCCGGGTGGCGGCCTGGCGCGAGGGCGCACAGGTCATGTTGCCGGCCTGCAGCGAGGCCCGCATCGTGGAGTTCCCGCGCTACGGCCGCATCAAGGTGTGGAACATGGGCCACACCGAGCCGGTCACCATCCCCCACTTCATCCCCGGGCTGGAGGAGTGCAGCTTCTTCATGGGCTTTGGGCGTGGCTCTGGCCTGGTCGTGTGGCCGGCCCGGCGGGGCCTGTTCGGCAGCGACAGGCGTATCGACATGGTGACGCGTCTCATGGCGCCCGTCGAGCGCCTGACCGCCGGCCGGGAGCCGGCGCTGGGGGCCGTTCGTGTCGACGTGTGGGGCGAGAAAGGTGGCGAGAGGGTACATGCGGCACATTCTCGTGAAGCCGTCCGAGATTCGCAGCGAAGCCGACACGCAGGCGCTGATTCAGCAGATCCACGATCGGATCGTGGCCGGCGAGGATTTCGGGGCGCTCGCGCGGTTGTATTCCGAAGATCCGGGCAGCGCGCTTGCGGGCGGCGACCTCGGCTGGTCCGAACCGGAGAAATTCGCGCAGGAATTCGGCGACGTGATGAAGGAAACGCCGACCGGCAAGTTGAGCGAGCCGTTCCACACGAAGTTCGGTTGGCACGTGCTGCGAGGTGATGGACCGGCGCCAGCACGACATGAGCGAGGACGCGCGGCGCAATCTCGCGATCCGCGTGCTGCACAATCGTCGCTACGAGGAAGAGCTGCAGGAATGGCTCAAGGAAATCCGCGACGAAGCGTACGTCGAAATCCGGGTGACGAATGACGGCAAGCCGAAGCCGAATGCTGAAAGCCCGTGAATAGCCAGCGAGTGACGATGAATGAAGGCGCCGCTGGCCCTGACTACCGGCGAACCCGCCGGCATCGGGCCGGATCTCGCGGTCACGTGGGCGCAACAGCCGCGTGATCGTGTCGGTCGTCGCGGTGGCCGATCCCGATCTGCTCGCGGTCGCGCGCGAAGCAACTCGGACTCGAACTGACGCATCGTCGAATACCCGGGGCCGGTCACGCGCGCGGCCGGGTCGCTGTCGGTGCAGTCGGTTCGCTGCGGCGCGACAGCAGTCGCGGGCCAGCTCGACGTGCGCAACGTGCCGTTCGTGCTGGAAACGCTGACCGCGGCGACAGACGGCTGTATCGAGGGGACGTTCTCCGGCATGGTCACCGGACCCGTGCAGAAGTCGATCATCAACGACGCCGGAGTCGCCTTCTCCGGACACACGGAATTTCTGGCCGAGCGCTGCGGCAGCGCCACGGTCGTCATGTTGCTGGTGGCGGACGATCTGCGGGTCGCGCTGGCGACGACGCACGTGCCGCTGGCCGAAGTGCCGGCGTCTGATCACGCGGCAGCGGCTGACCGAAGTTCTCGACGTACTGCTCGCCGATCTGAAGCCGCGCTTCGGCATCGCGCGACCGCGCGTTCTGGTTGCTGGCCTCAATCCGCACGCCGGCGAGGGCGGTCACCTCGGGCGCGAAGAGATCGACGTGATCGCGCCGGTGTGCCGGGCGTTTGCGGACCGCGGTGTCGTCGGACCGCTGCCGGCCGACACGCTGTTCACCCAACGGCAGCTCGCAGGGGCCGACGCGGTGCTCGCGATGTATCACGATCAGGGGTTGCCGGTGCTGAAGCACGTCGGGTTCGGCAATGCGGTGAACGTGACGCTCGGCTTGCCGATCGTGCGCACGTCGGTCGATCACGGCACGGCGCTCGACCTCGCCGGGCGCGGCGGCGTCGACATCGGCAGCTTCGTCGCCGCGATCGAACTCGCCGACAAACTCGCGCACTCGTGAGCCATCAGCCCGAGACGCCGCTTCGGCCAGCACTTCCTCGACAGCGAAGCCATCCTCGAAGCGATGGCGGAACGACTCGCGTACTCGCGCGCCGATCCGGTGCTCGAGATCGGTCCCGGCGAGGGCGCGCTGACGCGTCATCTGGTCGCGGCGTCGGATGACGTCACGGTGGTCGAAATCGACCGCGATCTGGTGGCGCTGCTGAAGCAGCGCTTCGCCGGCATTGCGCGTCATCGAAGCGGATGTGCTGCGTCTCGATCTGGCGCCGCTGATGACGCCCGGGTCGGCGCGTCGTCGGCAACCTGCCGTACAACATCTCCACGCCGTCTGTTGCTGCGCTTGCTCGAACTGCTGCCGGCGAATTCGCGATCTGCATTTCCTGCTGCAGAAAGAGGTGGTCGATCGGCTTGAGCGCCGCACCGGGCAGCAAGGACTGGGGCCGGTTGTCGGTGCTCGACGCAGTACGGCGCCACCGTGGAGCCGTTGTTCGACGTCGGCCCCGAGACACTTCCGTCCGCCGCCGAAAGTGATGTCTACGTTCGTGCGCATCATGCCGAGACCGAATCCGTTGCCGCTGCGCTCGCGTGATGCGTTCGTCACCGTGTTGCGCAATGCGTTTCAACAGCGCCGTAAGACGCTGCGCAATGCACTACAATCGCTCGAGCATCGATTGGAATCGGGTCGGTGTCGATCCAGGTACGCGCGCAGATGCCGTCGATCTCGCGGGCTACGTGGATCTCGCCAATCTACGTTGCGGAGCAACGCGAGCATGAGTGAGAAACGCAGCGTTCGAGATCGATGTGGAGCCTCGCTACATCGCGCGCGAGTCCGATCCCGACGCGAAGCGCTGGGTGTTCGCGTACACGATCACGATTCGCAACACCGGCGAAGTCGCCGCGCAGCTGAACCACCGGCACTGGATCATCACGAACGCCGACGGCGTGCGTCAGGAAGTCCGCGGCCGCGGTGTCGTCGGTGAAGAGCCGCACATCGAGCCCGGCGCGTCGTTTCGGTATACGAGCGCCGCGGTGCTCGAAACGCCGGTCGGTTCGATGCAGGGACACTACGAGTTCGAGGCCGACGGCGGCGAACGCTTCCTGGTGCCGATTCCCGTGTTTTCGTTGTCGGTTCCCAACCTGGTCCACTGATGTCCGTATACGCGATCGGCGATGTTCAAGGTTGTTACGATTCGCTGCAGCGTCTGCTAGAGAAAGTCGACTTCGACGAAAACAGAGACCGCCTCTGGTTCGTCGGCGATCTCGTCAATCGCGGTCCCGCCTCGCTGCCCACGCTGCGCTTCGTCAAAGAGCTCGGTGATCGAGCGGTCACGGTGCTCGGTAATCATGACCTACATCTTTTGGCGGCGGCGGCCGGACAACGCGCACCGAAATCGGGCGATACGATGGCACAAGTCCTCAAAGCGCCCGATCGTGACGCGCTGATCGACTGGCTTCGCCGCCGACCTTTGTTCCACATCGACGAACAGCTGGGGTTTGCAATGGTTCATGCCGGTATTCCGCACATCTGGGACTTCGACATTGCGATGGAGCGCGCACGCGAAGTCGAGCAGATGCTGGCCGGCGACGACTCTGGCGCGTTGCTTGCAGAGATGTACGGCAACTACCCCGCGTGCTGGAGCGATGGGCTGCAAAGGAATGGAACGGACTGCGCTCGATCATCAACTACCTGACGCGCATGCGGCTGATCGATGCTGTTGGCGTTCTCGAGTTGACCTATGACGGCGGGCTGGACGGCATGCCGCGCGGCTACGACGCGTGGTTCGACTTCTATCGTGCGAAGCGTCCGCGTCTGCCGCTGGTATTCGGCCACTGGGCGGCGATCAACGGCGAGTGCGACGTCGAAGACATGTATGCGTTGGATACGGGTTGCGTCTGGGGCAACAGGCTCACCGCGCTGCGCCTCGACGATCGTGAACGGTTTTCCGTCGATTCTGTCGAATGAAAGTGAGGTAACTGCGTCGACAAATTGACACAGGTGTGACGGAGTTAACTGGCGCTTCGGTGCGCGGTGTACTACGGTTGTAGATAGGCGCACCAGGCGAGGGACTCACGGCAGGGCGCCGCAGTGTGAGACCTCCGTCATGTGGATCGATCCCCTGGTCGATCGTTTACATGGAGGAGAACACATGGGCGTTTTCGAGCACTACCGCAGTCGTTACGACGCATCGCAGGAAGAGCGGTACTCGCTGAAGGAATTTCTCGAGATCTGTCGAGCCGACCCCACGGCGTACGCGACGGCAGCGGAGCGTCTGTTGCTCGCGGTCGGCAAACCCGAATTCGTCGACACCTCGAAGGATGCCCGCCTCTCGCGGATATTCTCCAACAAGGTGATCAAGCGGTATCCCGCGTTCGACGAGTTCTACGGCATGGAAGACGCGATCGAGCAGATCGTTTCGTTCTTCCGGCACGCCGCTCAAGGATTGGAGGAGCGCAAGCAGATCCTGTATCTGCTCGGCCCCGTCGGCGGCGGCAAGTCATCGCTCGCCGAACGGCTGAAATCGCTGATGCAGCGGATGCCGTTCTATGCGATCGAAGGATCGCCGGTGAACGAATCGCCGCTCGGTCTGTTCGATGCGTCGGAAGACGCCGGCATCCTCGAGGACGACTACGGCATTCCGCGGCGCTACCTGCGCAGCGTCATGTCGCCGTGGGCCGCGAAGCGCCTCAAGGAATTCGGTGGGGACATCTCGCAGTTCCGGGTCGTGAAACTCTATCCGTCGATCCTCGATCAGATCGCGATCGCCAAGACCGAACCGGGCGACGAGAACAACCAGGACATCTCCGCGCTGGTCGGCAAGGTCGACATCCGCAAGCTCGAGGAGTTCGAACAGAACGATCCCGATGCGTACAGCTACTCCGGCGCGCTGTGCAAAGCGAACCAGGGACTGATGGAATTCGTCGAGATGTTCAAGGCGCCGATCAAGGTGCTGCATCCGTTGCTGACGGCCACGCAGGAAGGCAACTACAACGGCACCGAAGCGATCGGCGGCATTCCGTTCGACGGCGTCGTGCTGGCGCACTCCAACGAAGCCGAGTGGCAGAACTTCAAGTCCAACAAGAACAACGAGGCGTTCATCGACCGCGTCTACATCGTGAAGGTGCCGTACTGCCTGCGCGTGTCGGAAGAAGTGAAGATCTACGAAAAGCTGATCAACGGTTCGTCGCTGAGCAAAGCGCCGTGCGCGCCGGACACGATGCGCATGCTCGCGCAGTTCTCGGTGCTGTCGCGGCTCAAAGAGCCGGAAAACTCGAACCTGTTCTCGAAGATGCGCGTGTACGACGGCGAGAACCTGAAGGACACCGATCCGAAAGCGAAGACGCTGCAGGAATATCACGACGCCGCCGGCGTCGACGAAGGCATGCAGGGTCAATCGACGCGGTTCGCGTTCAAGATTCTGTCGAAGGTGTTCAACTTCGACGCGAGCGAGGTCGCGGCGAACCCGGTGCATCTGATGTACGTGCTCGAGCAGCAGATCGATCAGCAGCAGTTCCCGGAAGACACGCGCAATCGCTATCTGGGTTTCATCAAGGAATACCTTGCGCCGAAGTACATCGAGTTCATCGGCAAGGAAATCCAGACGGCGTATCTCGAGTCGTATTCCGAATACGGCCAGAACATCTTCGATCGCTACGTGATCTACGCGGACTTCTGGATTCAGGATCAGGAATATCGCGATCCGGAAACCGGCGACATTCTCAATCGCTCGTCGCTGAACGAAGAACTGGAGAAGATCGAGAAGCCGGCCGGCATTTCGAATCCGAAGGACTTCCGCAACGAGATCGTCAACTTCGTGCTGCGCGCGCGCGCGAACAACAACGGCCAGAATCCGTCGTGGCTCGGTTACGAGAAGCTGCGGACGGTCATCGAGAAGAAGATGTTCTCGAACACCGAAGATCTGCTGCCGGTGATTTCGTTCAACGCGAAGGGCTCGAAGGACGAGCAGAAGAAACACAACGACTTCGTCGCGCGGATGGTCGATCGCGGCTACACCGAGAAGCAGGTCCGATTGCTCGCCGAGTGGTATCTCCGGGTTCGCAAAGCCCAATAGGAGGCGCGCGCGCCGTGTCCTACATCATCGATCGACGGCTGAACAGCCGGAACAAGAACGCGGTGAACCGGCAACGGTTCATGCGCCGCTACAAGTCGCACATCCAGAAGGCGGTGCAGGAAGCGATCAAGCAGCGCAGCATCACCGACATGGAGCGCGGCGAGGATGTTGCGATTCCGGCGTCGGATGTCGATGAGCCGACGTTCAGTCACGGCAGCGGCGGCCGCCGTTCGATCGTGCATCCCGGCAACAAGGAGTTCATTGCCGGCGATCGCGTGCCGCGGCCGTCGGGTGGCGGCGGTGGCGGTGGCAGCAGTGCGTCCGATAGCGGCGAAGGCGACGACGACTTCGTCTTCCAGCTGACGCAGGACGAATTCCTCGACGTGATGTTCGAGGATCTCGAACTGCCGAACCTCGTCAAACGGCACCTTCGAGGGGCGGACAGCTTCAAACGCGTGCACGCCGGATTTCTCGCACGACGGCGTGCCGGCGAAACTGAACGTGGTGCGTTCGCTGCGCGTCGCGAAAGCGCGGCGCATCGCGCTGACGGGCGGCTCGCGGCATCGCGTCGCGCGAACTCGAAGACGATCTCGTGCTGGCAGAAGGCGCCGGCGACGAGGTGACTGCGCGACGGATCAAGAACGAACTGTCGGAACTGCGCCGCCGCATCAAGCGCGTGCCGTTCCTCGACACGTACGACCTGCGCTACAACCTGCACCTGAAGCAACCGGTGCCGACGTCGAAGGCGGTGATGTTCTGTCTGATGGACGTGTCCGGCTCGATGGACCAGCACATCAAGGAACTGGCGAAGCGCTTCTATCTGCTGCTGTATCTGTTCCTGAAGCGCAACTACGAGCGCACCGAGATCGTCTTCATCCGTCACCACACGGTGGCGAAGGAAGTCGACGAGCAGGAGTTCTTCTACTCGCGCGAAACCGGCGGCACCGTGGTGTCGAGCGCACTGAAGCTGATGGCCGAAATCATCGCCGAGCGATACTCGCCGAACGAATGGAACATCTACGGCGCGCAGGCGTCCGACGGCGACAACTGGAACGACGATTCGCCGTTGTGCGTCGACGTGCTGAAGAAAGGCATCCTGCCGCACGTGCAGTATTTCTCGTACGTCGAGATCACGCGTCGCGATCCGCAGGCGCTGTGGAACGAGTATCAGAAGCTGGCCGACGCGATGCCCGATCGCTTCGCGCAGCGACGCATTGCGGACGTCGCCGACATCTATCCGGTGTTCAGAGATCTGTTCCAGAAGAAGGTGGCGGCAGCATGACCGACGCGCACCGTCAGAACGCCGGTACGCACGCCGATCTCGACCGGCTCCGAGTGGACGTTCGAGCTGATCCACCAGTACGACCAGGAAATCGCGCGGCTTGCGGCGGAGTTCCGGCTCGACACGTATCCGAATCAGATCGAGGTGATCCGCTCCGATCAGATGCTCGATGCATATGCGTCGATCGGCATGCCGCTCGGTTACCACCACTGGTCGTTCGGCAAGCACTTCGTCGAATCGGAGCGCAGCTACCAGCGCGGCTACATGGGGCTCGCGTACGAGATCGTGATCAATTCGAATCCGTGCATCGCGTATCTCATGGAAGAGAACACGATGACGATGCAGGCGCTCGTCGTCGCGCACGCGTGCTACGGCCACAACTCGTTCTTCAAGAACAACTATCTGTACCGCACGTGGACCGACGCGAGTTCGATCATCGACTACCTCGTGTTCGCGAAGCAGTACCTGAGCCAGTGCGAAGAGCGCCACGGCGTCGAAGAAGTCGAGAAGGTGCTCGACTCGTGCCACGCGCTGATGAATCACGGCGTCGACCGCTACAAGCGCCCGCATCCGGTGTCGCCCGAGGAAGAGCGGCGCCGTCAGCGCGAACGCGCGGAGTACATTCAGCGCAACCTGAACGATCTGTGGCGCACGGTGCCGCGCGCGCGAGAGATGAGCGAGCGCGACGACGAACAGTTCCCGAAAGATCCGCAGGAGAATCTGCTGTACTTCATCGAGAAGAACGCACCGCTGCTCGAACCGTGGCAACGCGAGATCGTGCGCATCGTCCGCAAGATCGCGCAGTACTTCTATCCGCAACGCCAGACGCAGGTGATGAACGAAGGCTGGGCGACGTTCTGGCATTACACGCTGCTGAATGCGCTGTACGACGAAGGCAAGGTGACCGACGCGTTCATGATGGAGTTCCTGACGTCGCACACCGGCGTGCATCTATCAGCCGAGCTACGACCATCCGTACTACCGCGGCATCAATCCGTATGCGCTCGGCTATGCGATGTACACCGACCTGCGGCGGATCTGCGAACACCCCACGGACGAAGATCGCGAGTGGTTCCGCGACTTCGCCGGCGCGCCGTGGCTCGAAGTGCTCGATCACGCGATGCGCAATTTCAAGGACGAGAGCTTCATCCTGCAGTTCCTGTCGCCGAAGGTGATGCGCGATCTGCGCCTGTTCGGCGTCGTCGACGACGACGAGGAATCGGAACTCGAGATCGCCGCGATTCACGATGCGGGCGGCTATCGTCGCGTGCGCGAATTGCTCGCGAGCCAATACAACCTGAGCGAGCGCGAACCGAACATCCAGATCGTTGCGGCCGACATCCGCGGCGATCGCAGCCTCACGTTGCGGCACACGCAACACCAACGCCGCACGCTGAACGGCGGCACCGACGAAGTGCTGAAGCACATGCACCGGTTGTGGGGATTCCCGGTTCACCTCGAGTCCGTCGCAAACGATCAGGTCATCAGCAAGACGACGTGCCCCGAGCTGAGCGTTCGTTGGCTTGCACGCGCGTTCGTGGTAACACAGCGCGCAATCTTCCGACGGCATCACTGAGTGGAAATCTATCTGGTCGGCGGCGCAGTCCGCGATGCGTTGCTCGGCTTGCCGGTTCGCGAGCGCGACTGGGTGGTCGTCGGCAGCACGCCCGAGGAAATGCAGCGACTCGGCTATCGGCAGGTGGGTCGCGACTTTCCGGTCTTTCTGCATCCGCAGACGAACGAGGAATACGCGCTCGCCCGCACTGAGCGCAAAGTCGGCCCCGGACACACCGGCTTCGTTTGCCACGCCGGACCTGACGTCACGCTGGAAGAAGACCTGAGGCGGCGCGATCTCACGGTGAACGCGATCGCGCAGGCGCACGACGGCACGTTGATCGATCCGTGGGGCGGCGCTGCCGACTTGCAGCGCGCGTCGACTTGCGCCACGTATCGGAGGCGTTCGTCGAAGATCCGTTGCGCGTGTTTCGCGTCGCGCGATTTGCCGCGCAGTTGGGTGCGTTCGGATTTCGCGTCGAACCCGAAACCCTGCAGCTGATGACGGACATGTGCCGCGCCGACGTCGTCGCCGAACTCGCGCCCGAGCGGGTCTGGCAGGAGATGATCAAGGCGCTCGCCACCGCATCGCCCGGCACGTTCTTCGAAGTGCTGAGCGGCTGCGGCGGAATGACGCGCTGGTTTGCCGAACTCGATGCGGTGCGCGGGCTTGCCGGAGTTCGTGAACGAACGCGCGCGTCGGACTGACGCGATCCGCTCGACCGTTTCGGCGCGCTGGGCTGGTTGCTGGGAGAGATGCGAAGTCAGCTGCCGTCACGGACCGTTTGCGAGTCACCGAACGATCACCGGCGCATTGCGCTCGACGTTGCGCGACACGGCCGGGCGCTGGTTGGATGGCGCACGATCGGCGCCGACGACGTTGCTCGATGCAATGAAGGCGACCGGTGCGGTGCGGCAACCGGAGTGGTTTGCACGCGAGTGGCGATCGTGGTCGCGGAGTGCGCCTCAGTGGATCTGTCGGCGCTCGTTGCGGCTGGCCAGCGACGTGGCGGCGTTTCGTCGGAGTCGTTTCGCAAGGCCGGTCTCGAAGGCCGGGATCTCGGCAGAGCGCATCGACGTTGCGCGAACCGACGTGATCCGGGCGGCTCAGGCTGCTAGCTTAGCGCGAGCGCGCTCGATCTCGATGCTGGTATCGCGGGCGCCGGCACGGCGCCGGGTTTGTGCACGACGACCTTCAGTCGTGGCGACGGGAAATCGCGTCGAGCAAACGCTGCGCGATGCTGTTCGGCGAGCGTTTCGATCAGGCGAAACTGCGAGCGCGCGAACGAAGTCGACGACGTCGCGGGCGATCGATGCCGTAGTCGAGCGCATCGCCGATGTCGTCGGTCGCTGCGCGGCGCGTGCGCATCGGTGTCGAGTTCGAGATCGATGCAGAGTCGCTGCCGCACCTGCCGCTCCCACGCGTGGATGCCGATCCGTGCGGATACCTCGAGGCCGGTGATCCGCAACTTATCCATCGAGGCGCCCGATCGACGGCGGCCAGTTCGTCGAGCGGCCAGCGCGCGCGGGTTTCGATCTCGAGCGGCGCGTGTTGGCCCGGCCGCGAGGCGCAGATAGCCGGCGAACGCGACCATTGCGCCGTTGTCGGTGCACAACGCCGCCGGCGCGTAGAAGACGCTGCCCGGCAGGCGCTCGTCGAGCGCGGCGCGCAAGCGCGTGTTCGCGGCGACGCCGCCCGCCATCACCAACCGGTCGAGCCCGGTCTGCTCGAGCGCGCGACTGCACTTGATCACCAGCGTGTCGACGACGGCGTCTTCGAACGCGCGCGCAACGTCGGCTTTGTCCTGATCGGTCGTGTTGCCGAGTCGCTGCAGCGTGTTGCAGCGTGAAGGTCTTCAGGCCGCTGAAGCTGAAATCGAGGCCGGGCCGGTCCGTCATCGGCCGCGGAAAGCGGAATCGCGTCGGATTTCCGCGCTCGGCGAGCCGCGCCACCGCGGGACCGCCGGGGTAGCCGAGGCCGAGCATCTTGGCGGTCTTGTCGAACGCCTCACCGGCCGCGTCGTCGATCGATTCGCCGACGAATCTCGTAGTTGCCGATCGCATCGACGCGCACGAGTTGCGTGTGGCCGCCCGACACGAGCAGCGCGACGAACGGCACTTCCGGTTTCGGATCGGCCGAGCAGCGGCGCGAGCAGATGCGCTTCCATGTGATGAACGCCGATCGCCGGCACGTCGAGCGCCCACGCGAGCGATCGGCCGATCGTGGCACCGACCATCAGCGCGCCGATCAGCCCGGGCCCAGCGGTGTATGCGATGCGCGTCGATGTCGCGCAGCTCGATGCCGGCGCGCGCCAGCATGTCCGTCAGCAGCGGAACGGTCTTGCGAACGTGATCGCGCGACGCGAGTTCGGGCACCACGCCGCCGTATTCGGCGTGCATCGCGACCTGGCTGTACAGCGCTTCGGCGACGATCCGCCGCGGTCGCTGTCGTACAGCGCCACGCCCGGTTTCGTCGCAGGACGTTTCGATACCCAACACACGCATAGGGCGGCGATGGTAGCACCCGTTCACGACTCGATCCGACGGCGCGACGGCGCTTTGCGTCCGTGCCGGCTAACTGAGTAGAATCCGCGTCCCTTTGTTGATCGACCGTTCGCGATTGATCGATCAGGATTTGGAGGACGAGTTCGGGTGCCATCAGTCAAAGTCAGAGAGAACGAACCTTTCGACGTCGCGCTGCGACGTTTCAAACGATCCTGCGAAAAAGCAGGCATTCTGTCCGAAGTACGCCGCCGCGAGTTCTACGAAAAGCCGACGTCGGTCCGCAAGCGCAAAGCCGCCGCCGCGGTCAAACGCCATCAGAAGAAGCTGCAACGCGAATCCCGGCGCTTCGAGCGCAGTTTCTAAGCCGCTCGCGTCCATGTCCGATCTCCGCGGACGCATCGCAGAGGCCACCAAGGACGGCGATGAAGGCCCGGGACAAGTCCCGGGTCGCGGTGTTGCGCCTGATCGGTTCCGAGATCAAACGGATCGAGGTCGACGAACGGCGCGAACTTCGCCGATGCCGATGTGCTCGCGGTGCTGAATCGCATGCTGAAGCAACGCAACGATTCGGAGATCGCAGTTCCGCGCCGCGGGCCGGGTCGACCTGGCCGATCAGGAAGCGTTCGAGATCGGGCTGCATCCGGGAATTCATGCCCGAAGCGCTCGGCGAAGCGCGAGCTCGACGCGGCTGATTCGCGACGCGATCGCAGCGTCGCGGCGCAACGTCGATGCGCGATATGGGCAAAGTGATGACCGCGCTGCGCGACGCCGTGCAGGGTCGCGCCGACATGGCGAGTCGTCAGCGCACGCGTCAAGGCGCTGCTCGCGCCCTGAGCAGTTCGCTACGAGCGTCTGGAACGGACGAACGCTACACTGCCGCATGGCCGGCCGGATTCCCCAATCCTTCATCAATGATCTGTTGACGCGGGTCGACATCGTCGACGTGATCGATGCGCGCGTGACGCTGCGCAAAACCGGTCGCAACTTTCAGGCGCTGTGCCCGTTTCACGACGAAAAGACGGCGTCGTTCAGCGTCAATCCGGAGAAGCAGTTCTATTACTGCTTCGGCTGCGGTGCGACCGGCACTGCGCTGACGTTTCTGATGGAACACGATCGGCTCGACTTCGTCGCGGCGGTCGAAGCGCTCGCGTCGATCGCCGGCGTCGAGGTGCCGCGCGAGCACGGCGCTCGCACCGACGACGAACAGCATGCGCGGTTGCTGCAGCGTGCTCGAGGAGGCGGACAAGTACTTTCGCAAGATGCTGCGCACGCACCCGGAAGCGCCGCGGGTCGTCGACTATCTGAAGGCGCGCGGGCTGACCGGCGTCGTCGCGCGCGACTTCGGCATCGGCTTTGCGCCGCCCGGGTGGGATGGTCTGAAGACGGCGCTCGCGGCGTTCGGCGAAGCCGATCTGGTCGCGGCCGGGTTGCTCGTGAAGAACGAACAGGGCCGCACGTACGATCGCTTCCGCGACCGCGTGACGTTTCCGATCCGCAATACTGCGCGGTCGCGTGATCGGTTTCGGCGGACGCGTGCTCGGCGACGAGCAGCCGAAGTATCTGAATTCGCCGGAAACCGAGCTGTTCCATAAGGGTAGGGAACTCTACGGTTTGTACGAAGCGCGGCTGGCGCTGCGCCGGATCGAGCGCGTTGCTGCGTGGTCGAGGGTTATATGGACGTCGTCGCGCTCGCGCAGGCCGGAATTCCCAATGCGGTCGCGACGCTCGGCACCGCGACCGGCGTCGCGCACTTCGAAAAGCTGTTTCGCCATGCGCCGGA
Source organism: Vicinamibacterales bacterium (assembly GCA_963746535.1). Lineage (GTDB taxonomy): Bacteria > Acidobacteriota > Vicinamibacteria > Vicinamibacterales > JAMQPK01 > JAMQPK01. The sequence continues at coordinate 20,987 of CAVVBP010000005.1, forward strand.
GGTCATCTGCTGCTTCGACGGCGATAACGGCCGGACGCGAGGCGGCGTGGAAGGCGCTGACGGTCGCGTTGCCCGACGCTGACCGCGGGACATCAGCTGTCGTTCATGTTCCTGCCGGACGGCGAGGACCCGGACTCGCTGGTGCGCAAGGAAGGCAAGGCGCAGTTTCCTCGAGCGGATGAGCGGCGCGATCAGCGCGGCGGAGTATCTGTTCCAGGGGCTCGGCCAAGGCCTCGATCTGAATTCGCTCGACGGTCAGGCGCGTCTGGCGGATCTGGCGTTGCCGTATATCCGAACGATTCCGGACGGTGTGTTGCGGGAACTGACGATGGAGCGTCTCGCAACGATTGCGAAGACGTCGCCCGGAGGCGCTGAATCGAGGCGCGAAGATGTCGCGCGACGTCGCGCCGGCGCGACGGCCGTTAGCCGGACGGCAAAGGCGCGTCTCGACTGAGCGAGCGACTGCTGACGATTCTGCTCAAGCACCCCGAATTTCTGGCGCAGCTCGACGACCACCGTCGCGCCCGCCTCATCGGTATGGGCGACACGCTATTGGGCAGAGTCGTTCGCTATCTGGCCGAACAACCCGACGCCGATCTCGCGTCGCTGCTCGGGTATTGGGCAGGGCAGGAGGGTCACGAGACGCTGCGTGGAACTCGCCGACCGGCCGTTGGTCTTGGAGGATGAGGCCTCGGCGGGCGAGTTCGACGACGCGGTCGACCAGTGCTCTGTCCGCGGTCGAACGGGCGAATCGTCGCGCGTTGCTCGAGGTGCTGAAGGAGGAAGGTTCGGCCGAGGCGCTGGCACAGTATTGGCAGCTGAAACAGAAGGCCGACTAAGCGCTGATAGTCGCTGTACCGCGACGGAGCTTGTTTCCGGCTAGTTGCGCCCCATCAATGCGGATATACTGCCGCGTTTTTTCGCGGCCGCGCGTTCGCGCGCATCCAACAGTCCAATCAGTAGAGGTCTCATGAGCACTGATACCACTCAGCAGCAGTCCCGTTTGAAAGAGCTGATTGCCAAGGGTAAGGAGCAAGGATTCCTGACTTACGCGGAGGTCAACGACCACCTGCCGGACGACATCTCCGATCCGGATCAGATCGAAGACATCATCGGCATGATCAACGACATGGGGATCACCGTATACGAGGTGGCCCCGGATGCCGACGATCTGCTGACAGGCGGCGAAAGCACCGCCGATGAACTGGCGGCCGAAGAAGCGGCAGCGGCGTTGGCCGCCGTCGAAACCGAAGCGGGTCGCACCACCGATCCGGTGCGCATGTACATGCGCGAGATGGGTACCGTCGAACTGCTGACGCGTGAAGGCGAAATCGCGATCGCGAAGCGCATCGAAGAAGGCATCCGCGACGTTCTCACCGCGCTTTCCTACTACCCGGGTCCGGTCGACTACATTCTCGAAACGTACGCCGATGTCACGAAGGAAGCGCGCCTGTACGACCTGCTGGTCGGCTACCTCGATCCCACCGACGAGGTTCCGGAGGCGGCGCAAGTCGACCTGACGATGCAAGCCGTCGAGTCAAGGACGAAGACGAGGAAGAAGAAGAGAAAGGTCCCGATCCGATCGAAGCGAAACGCCGCTTCAACATCCTGAAACGCCAGGCCGCAAAGACGATCAAGACGCTCGCGAAAGGCCGCACCGGCGCCGCCGCCAAGAAAGATCTGGAGAAGCTCGGCGAAGTGTTCTCCGTGTTCAAACTGGTGCCGCGCCACTACGACGAAATCGTCGAAATGCCGCGCGAAGCACTCGCGCGAGTTCGCCGTCAGGAACGCGCGATCATGATCGCGTGCGTGCGTCGCGCGCGGATGCCGCGCAAGGTGTTCCTGAAGGAATTCCAGGGCAACGAGATCAGCATCGCCTGGGTGAACAAACACACCAAAGCGAAGAAGGACTACAGCGCCGCACTCGAAGAACAGCGCGACGAGATCATTCGCGCGCAGAAGAAGCTGAAGGCGATCACGCAGGAGACGGGTCTCAGCGTCAGCGAAATCAAGGACATCAACCGCCGCATGTCGCTCGGCGAAGCGAAGGCACGCCGCGCGAAGAAAGACATGGTCGAGGCGAACCTGCGGCTCGTGATTTCGATCGCGAAGAAGTACACGAACCGCGGCCTGCAGTTCCTCGACCTGATTCAGGAAGGCAACATCGGCCTGATGAAGGCGGTCGACAAGTTCGAATACCGTCGCGGCTACAAGTTCTCGACCTACGCGACGTGGTGGATTCGTCAGGCCATCACGCGTTCGATCGCCGACCAGGCGCGCACGATCCGGATTCCGGTGCACATGATCGAAACGATCAACAAGCTGAATCGCGTTTCGCGGCAGATGTTGCAGGAGATGGGTCGCGAGCCGACGCCGGAAGAACTCGGCACGCGGATGGAAATGCCGGAAGACAAAGTGCGCAGGGTGCTGAAGATCGCGAAAGAACCGATCTCGATGGAAACGCCGATCGGCGACGACGAAGATTCGCATCTGGGCGACTTCATCGAAGACGTCACGATCGGTTCGCCGATCGATCTCGCAACCGGTGAAGGTCTGCGCGAAGCGACGCGCGAGGTGCTCGCCGGGTCTCACTGCGCGCGAGGCGAAGGTTCTTCGGATGCGTTTCGGCATCGACATGAACACCGACCACACGCTCGAAGAAGTGGGCAAGCAGTTCGACGTGACCCGCGAGCGCATTCGACAGATCGAAGCGAAGGCGTTGCGCAAGCTGCGCCATCCGAGCCGCTCGGAACATCTGCGCAGCTTCCTCGACGAGACCAACTGATCGGTCGAGTCGCACACCGTCGGCGCCATGGACGGCGCCGACGCGATTTGTTCAGGGCCCATAGCTCAGTTGGTTAGAGCAGTCGACTCATAATCGATTGGTCCCAGGTTCGAGCCCTGGTGGGCCCACCACGCTCGCGGGGCCGGCTGTTGGATATGACGCAATCCACGAAGACGCCCTTCGGCGTGTTGATTGACGATCGCGTCGTTGCCTTTCTCACCGGTTTTTCCCTGCTGTCGGTGTTCGTGTTGCCGTCGCAGAGCGCTGCGAGTTTTTCGACTTACGCGCTTGCGTTGATCTTGCTTGTTGGGGGAATCGATCGATGGCGAGCGTTCCTCGATGCGCGCGCACTCGCTGCGCTGATGCTGATCGTGCTCGCGTATTTTTCCGCCTCTGTGTGGTGGTCGCCGGACATCTCGGTGCGCGGCGCATTCTCGATCTACTCGCGTTGCTTATTGATTCTGACTTTCATCGTGGCGTTCTCCGCCTCATTGCATCGTGTGCCGGACTTCTCAATGTGGATGGCGCGTTCCTTGGCGATTTGTGGCGTGGCGGCGGCTCTCTGCGCGTTGTACGACTTTCAGAAGCACCCGACGTGGGATGGTCGGCTCGTTGGAATGGGTCAGCTGAGCAACAGCGTTGTCGCGGCCCTCGCGTTCGATGCCGCATTGTTGTTCGCACTGCACGTGGCCGCTACGGATTCGCTGCGATGGCGGGTCGTTGGAGCGGCGTGTGCGACAGCCATTGCCGTTGCCATCGTGCAAACGGGTTCGAGAGCCGGCTATATCGGGGCGATGATCGGCATCTGGATAATGTTCATCGGCGCGCGCGTTTCGACATCGCCGCGACGACTGTTGTGGCTGAGCGCGCCTGTATGGGCGGGCGCGGCGATTGGTGCCGCGCTCGTTGTACTGCGCCCCGACGTTCTGCCGACGCTGTTCCCCCGTGGAGACAGCTTTCGAATGGAGATCTGGAACGCCGAGTGGCAGCGCTTGCTGGAGCACCCCTTCTTTGGTCGAGGCATCCTGGCGCGCGACGACGTCGACATCGATGGTCAGCGCTTCTTGCATCCCCACAGCCTCTATCTGGCGAGCTCGTTACAAGGTGGACTGCTGGGCCTGATACTCTTAGCCGCCTTGCTGGCTCGTACGGCGTGGGAGCTGCTCGAGAACCTCCAAGTGGGAGTGGCGCGGTTGGGGTTGGCCCTGCTCGCCGCAGGCATGAGTGCCTACCTATTCGACGGTTGGGAGCTGATCGATAAGGTGGGTCTGAGTTGGTTGTTGTTGTGGGTGCCTGTGGCAATAGCGGCGGCGGTAGGTGTGAGATCTGTTGGGGAGTACACACGCGATATGGTGGGAGTCAGTTCGCCTGGCCAAGCGTCCGAACCGTCAGGTGCAAGCCATGACACCTGATCGTGCGACTGCGCCGGCACTTTCGAATGGTCACACCCTGCAGGAGCGCGCGACGCTGCGTTTGTCGGCCAGCATCGTGACGTTTCGCTCTGACGTCCGCCTGTTCCGGGCGCTTTCCGAGAGCCTGATCTGCGCATTGGAGCGTGCTCGGAGCGACTGGCGGATCGATGTCGATCTGATCGTCGTGATCAACGACACGCGTGACGAGGACGTTGCCGACGATCGAGTGCGCGGTCGACGAGATTCGCGCGATCGCGCCCGAGTACGTTCGTCTGCGAGTCGTCAAAGGCCACGGCAACGTCGGTTACGGCGCCGGCCAGAATCGTGCGCTCGAGACGGTTTCGTCGGACTACCACCTGATTCTCAATCCCGACGTCTTTCTCGAAGAAGGACGCGTTCTCGAGGGCCTGCGCTATCTGGACGAGCACGCCGAGGTGGCGATGCTCGTGCCGCAGGGCTTCGATCCGCAGAACGAATATGCGCGACTGTCGAAGCGTCATCCGTCGCTGCTCGTGCTGCTGCTGCGCGCGCTCGCCGTGCGCAGTTCGGACGGGCTGTTGGGACGCCGCGTCGCGCGATACACCTACGGCGGCGAGTTGCCGTGCGACGCACCGAAGTCGATCACGCTCGCGAGCGGCTGTTTCATGCTGTGCCGCACCGACACGTTGAAAAAGGTGAACGGGTTCGACGAACGATATTTCCTATACTTCGAAGATTACGACCTGTCGTTGCGCGTGAAGAACTACGGGCAGATCGTCGAACTGCCGCAGGCTCGCATCACGCACTATGGCGGCCATACGGCGCGTCGCGACCTGCGTCGGGTCGTTCATTTCCTGCGATCCGGTGTGCGGTTTTTCAATCGCTACGGCTGGCGGATCGTCTGATCGACGCGCCGGCAATGGAGCAGTCGGTCAGATGACGTCCGTACTTCCAGTGGTACTCGCCGGTGGCGCCGGTACGCGTCTTGTGGCCGTTGTCGCGTGAGCTGTATCCGAAGCAGTTTCTGCAAGCTCACCGGCGCGCAGACGATGCTGCAGGACACGCTGCTGCGCCTCGATGGACTCGACGCCGCGCCGCCGTATCTGATCTGCAACGAAGAGCATCGCTTCATCGTCGCCGAGCAGTGTCGCGCGATCGGTGTCGAGTGGGGCGCGATCGTGCTCGAACCGGCCGCGCGCAACACGGCACCGGCGATTGCGCTGGCGGCGCTGCATGCGATGTCGCAGCGGCGACGATCCGGTGTTGCTGATCCTCGCCGCGGATCATCACATCGCCGATCCGCAGGCGTTTCGCGCCGCGGTCGCGCAGGGCGCGGAGCTGGTCAGCGACGATCAGTTGCTGACGTTCGGCATCGTGCCCGAAAGTCCCCGAGACCGGTTACGGCTACATCAAGGCCGGTGTCGCGATCGGCTGCGGCGCGCACGAAGTGGCGCAGTTCGTCGAGAAGCCGGATGTCGAGACGGCGCAGAAGTACCTCGCCGCGGGTGGGTACTACTGGAACAGCGGCATGTTCATGTTCAAGGCGAGCACGTATCTCGAGCGAACTCGAAGCGCATCGACCCGACATCTTCAAGGTGTGCGAGAGCGCCGCGCGCAGACATGTCGAACGATCTCGATTTCAAGCGTCCCGGGCGCGGAGTTCGCGAAGTGTCCGTCCGAGTCGATCGACTATGCGGTGATGGAAAAGACGCAACGCTCGCTCGGTGCTGCCGATCAACGTCGGTTGGAGCGACGTCGGTTCGTGGAAAGCGCTGTGGGAAGTCTCGGCGCGCGACGCCGGCGACAATCACGTTCGCGGCGACGTCGTCGCGGTCGACACGTCCGGCTCGTTGCTGATTTCGGAAGGACGACTGCTCGCAACCGTCGGCGTGCAGCGATCTGATGGTCGATCGAAACCGCCGACGCGGTGCTCGTGGCGCAGCGCGATCACGCGCAAGACGTCAAACGCATCGTCGAGAAGTTGCGTGCGTCGAAGCGCTCGGAGCACCAGTCGCATCAGCGCGTGTATCGACCGTGGGGCAGCTACGAAACGGTCGAGCAAGGCGATCGCTATCAGGTCAAACGACTCACGGTGAATCCGGGCGCGACGCTGTCGCTGCAGATGCACCATCACCGTTCCGAACATTGGATCGTCGTGCAGGGAACCGCGACGGTGACGTGCGGCGAGAAGGAGTTCGTCGTGCACGAGAACGAATCGACCTACATTCCGATCGGCAGCAAACATCGATTGGCGAATCCCGGTAAGATTCCGTTGCACCTGATCGAAGTTCAGGTCGGGTTCGTACCTGGGCGAAGACGACATCGTTCGCTTTCAGGACGCGTACGGTCGGGGATGAACGGTCAAACAGCGCGTCAGCTATGCAGCGGCATGGCTGCTCGCCGGATCGGCAACATAGGTATAGAGGCGTAGCTCGCGACCGTTGCGCCTCGACTCGAATCCCAGATCGGCCAGAACGGCCGACAGATTTTTCCAGCCCGACTCCGCTCCCCAAGCGTGATCGGCGAAGGCGAGCCCCTCCCGGCTCAGCTGGTTCCACAGCTCTTCGTCGCGATAGAGCCTGACGATGTCGTTAGCAAGCGCTTCGGCACCGTCCGCGACGAGAGCGTTTCTTTCGTCTGTGAGATCCATTCCCTCGATCGCGAGGGACGTAGCAACCACCGGAAGACCGACCGTCATGGCAGTCCCGATCTTGCCCTTTACGCCGGCGCCGAAGCGAAGGGGAGCAACCGAGACCCGCATCGTATCGAGCAGTTGATCCAGATCTTCGACGAATCCCGTTACGACGACGTCTTCGCTCGCCAACTGTTCTAGAGCGGGAGGCGGATTACTACCGGCGGCGTGGAAACGAACCCCGGGCAACTTCTCGCGCAGAAGCGGCATCACTTCGCAGACGAAGAATTGCGCGGCATCCAAGTTGGGTGGGTGCCGATAGCCGCCGATGAAGATGACGTCGCGCCGATCGTCGAACTGCGCGCGGGTTCCCCGTACGTGCATGACCAGGGGAAACAAATGGATTTTCCGGTCGGGTAGTTCGTGCCGCAGCAGCTCGAGTTCGGCGGTGCTCAGAACGATGGTGGCGTCGACCGAGTGGATGGCCCTCAGTTCGCGCTGCCGCATCTTCTCGGAGTGATTCAGCTTGATTTTGTCGTTCAGCAGTTCGGCTTCGCGCCGCATTCGCAGGAAGTGCAGATCCACAGCATGGAAGAGCACCTTTGCCTTGCCGCAATACCTGCGCACTGCCTTGATGTTCTGCTCGACGATGGCGGGGCGGCATAGAAGCACCAGGTCGTATCGGCTGCCCTCTTTCTTCATGTGGGACTGTGCCGAAACGACATCCGGCGGGTAGAGCACTTCCACGCCCACGCGTTGTAGTGAACTCGTGTACTGCGGCAGGCAGTAGAAGCAATCTTCGGCGAAGAGGGTCACCTGGAAATCCATCTCTCGCAGCAGCAGCAACATGTTGAAGAGTACGACCGACCCCGCGTCCTGATCGGGAGTCGGCGTGCAGTGATCGAGCACCAGCACGCGTCGTTTCGCGGTGCGATCCTTGGCTTGGCCCGGACCATCTGCGCGAGATTCGTGCGACTTGAAACGATCCTCCCATCGCTCGAACAGTCGTTTCGTGTTCTCGACCTGGTACGACTTGACCCCGCTCGTAGTGTCGGTTCCTGACGTGATTCCCTCGAAGTGGACGACCGTCGATAGCGGTTGATAGAGAACTCGATAGCCTTTGTCGCGAACCTTCAGTGCGAGATCTGCGTCTTCGCAGTACGCAGGCAGATACAGTTCATCGAAGCCCCCAAGCTCGATGAAGAGCGCTCTTCGGGAGCATGATCGAAGCGCCGGAACAGTAATCGACTTCGCGCGCATAGTTGTAGACGGGCAACGCTGCATCCTGATCGCGCCCAAAATTCCAGGGCGAACCGTCGCGCCAGATGATGCCGCCCGCTTCCTGCAAGCGCCCGTCGGGATAGATGAGTTTGGAGCCAACGAACCCGGTGCCCGGGAACTCATCGAATGTCCTGAACAGTTCGTCGAGCCAGCCGAAGGTCACGACGGTATCGTTGTTGAGGAAGTGAAGATACTTGCCGCGGGCAATGTTCGCGCCGGCATTGCACGAGCGTATGAACCCCTGATTCTCTGCGTTGCGAACGAGGCGAATGCCTCGAACTCGTTCGAGCACCATTGTCGGGTCGTCGGGCGAACAATCGTCGACAACGATCACCTCGAAAGGCGCGCTCGGTAGGTTTGCGGCGATCGAGGCAAGACATTGAAGTGTGTATTCGATTTGGCCGTAAATCGGAATCACCACCGATACGGTTGGATTCGTCGAGGTGCTCAGGCTGATATCGAAACCGCTGCCGTTGAGGGGCGATTGCCGAGGAATGACCAGACTCGGCGTCGGCGGACGAGGGTTTCCGCTCAGCGCGAGAACTTTCGGCAACAGCCAGACAAGCGCGCGTCGATGAGACGCTTTCGTTTCATAGCTGAGCGGCAGGGATTGATACGCTTGTTTTGCGATCCGAAGCCCACTGCGTATCGAGCGGTCGAGCATTTCCTTGATCATGCGTTGCGTCTGCACGGACGACTTCGCGAGGTGGCAACGCCCATCCGAGATCCCAGATTCACGTGTTGGAATTCAGTCTAATGGGATTGGTTTGTTTGTGAATCCGGCACTTGGTCCTTTGCGTCGGCAGCCGACCCCAGATATTCGTCGATCTCGGCCTTCTGCGCCTGTGCGATTCGCGAGGCAAACGGGAAGGAGAGATGGTGCGTGTCATAGGTGAAGGGAACGTTGTTGGCATCGAGAATTTCGCAATCGTCCGCGTGGCAGAACGCTGCGCGCTTACTGAGGAAAAAGAATCCCTCCTCGCGCACAGACTGTTGCAGCTCGCTCTCGAGGCCGCGTGTGTCTCACCACCCACTGACCGATCGCCGAGGGGTCGTTGCCGTATTCGTTGAGCAATTCGTACATGTCTCGCGACAGGGTGAGGTAGCCGCCGAGCACGATGACCTTGCGTATGTCGTTCTGCTTCAGGAATTCCAGGTATTCGCGCAGATGCGCCGGCGTGTACCACTCGAACAGAACGTTTATCACGATGTAGTCGAAGCGTTTCAAATACGCCGGATCGAACCGAATTTCGTTCAACGCTTTACACTTCAAACGATCAGGGTGATTGGGTGCCGTGAGCTTCTCGATGTCGCGATACGGTGGGCACCCGGCCAGTTCCGACATCGCGAAGTTGTGTTCGGGATAGATGCGCTCGAAGGCGTTCAACGCATCGATGGCATGACTGTCGCCGATGATCAGTGCATTGACGCGACCTTCCACAACGTTGTCGCACTCGGCCCGGCGGACTTTGCGCTGGCACAGCTCCTTTCTGACCTGAAATCTGAGCTCTTTTCCCCTCGCGACGGCGAAGGTCGAAACGCTGCCGTTGGTTGCCCAAGGTCGCCAGCTCCAGCCACCTGTCGCCGCCATCGAAGCACCGAGGATGGAAATCAGGGCCGCGAAAAGCACACACCCCAGCACGAACGGCCTATTCGACACCTTTGCTCGCCGGTACGGTCGTTCGATCCAACGGAACATCATTGCCGCGATCAGGAGCGACGCGAGGACGAGAACGCATTTTTCGAACGGTTGGAATTCGCCACCGCCGGCATAGCGTTTGAAGAAGCTGACGATCGGCCAATGCACCAGATACAGCGAATAGCTGATCAATCCGATCGACACCGACAACCGGTTGCTCAGCAGACGTCCGAGTCGACGCGTTTCGCCGGCGTAGATACACAGCACCGCGCCAAACGAAGGCACCAACGCGTGCAAACCCGGGAAAGGTGTCTCGTCGCTGAACAGAAACACTGCGCATGCGATGAGGACGAAACCAACCACGAGTAGAGCATCCCGCGCGGTTTCATTCATCGTTTGACGGGGGATGAGCCACACCAACGACGCGCCGAGCGAGAACTGGAAGATCCGGAATGGCATCAGATAGAACGCGGCGTCGGCATGCTCGGCGAGCAGTGCTTCGGAGAGAGCAAGACTGACCAGTCCTGCGATGGCCACCGCTGCGGCAGCCAACCACCTGCGCGGCACGCATAGAAACAGGAGCAGCGGCCACAGCAGATAGAACTGTTCCTCAACGCCCAGCGACCAGGTGTGCAGCAGTGGCTTCAGCGCAGCCGCCGTATCGAAGTAGCCGCTTTGCAGATAGAAGTAGATGTTCGATACCGACAGGACCGAATACGCCAGCGACGCGCCGTATAGTTCGAGCTGTCGTGGAGACAAAGACCAGATTGCGACCACACTCGATGCAAGCAACGTGAAGAACAGCGCCGGCAGCAGTCGCCTTGCTCTGCGTAAGTAGAACCTGCCAAAATCCAAACGCCCGCCGCCTTCGACAATCTCACTGGTCAGCAAACGCGTAATCAGGAATCCACTGATCACGAAGAAGATGTCCACACCGACATAACCACCGCCGAACGTGGTGAATCCCGCGTGATAGAGAACGACGGACAAGACGGCAATGGCGCGTAGCCCGTCGATGTCGGACCGATATCGAGAGGCGCGGGTAGTCGCGGGCGTGATCGTTTCTACGGGTTCGGTCACCATTCTTCCAACAGACTTTGAGCCGTATGGATCGAGGCGATGAACGCAGTCAACGTCACAATCTTGTTTGCCTACTCGTTGGGAATGTCAGTCGGCCAGGTGCTGTTCAAGCTCGCGGCAAATCGAGTGAAGCAGGGCGACCCGGGTACGTTCGCGCTGTCTCTGCTCACCACAGGATACTTCTACGCTGCCGTCGTCTTGTATGGCGTCCTGTCGGTACTGTGGGTGTGGGTTCTGACCCGAGTGCCTCTCAGTCAAGCCTATCCGTTCATCGTGCTGGCGTTCGTGTTCACCCCGGCCTTTGGTGTGCTGCTGTTCGGTGAGTCGCTGAACTTCACGTACCTTGCGAGCCTCGCACTGATTCTGAGTGGACTCGGACTGCTCGTGTTGAAAGGCTGACGTCCAACGCCCTTGCACGCGAGATCAGTCCGCCGACTCTGACGCCTGCATATGGGGGCGAGCGCGTCCCTTCCGTTGTAGCGGACGTCGCGGCACAGATGCGATGTCGTAGCCGATGAACGCGAGCACGAGTTGCAGCCCCATCAACATGGGCATCGCGGCCAGCATTACGGTTCCCGCGGGGGTTGGCACATCCGGGTGTGCGGGCGCGATCCATTGATATCCGCCGAAGCCGATGCCGAACAGCAGCATGATGACTCCCACCGGCAGTTCGATCGACGCCAATGAGAGGTCGCGCAGGTAGTAGTTGTAGAACACGCGCTTGAAGAAATTTCTCGCGTGTTTGAAGAGGAACTCGCCGATGACGGTGGAAATTTCTAGATTCGTAACCTCGTCGGCGTACTTGGCATCCATGGGAACGTCGACCACGACCGCGCGTAACGTGTTCAACCTGAACAACATGTCTGACTCGAAGAAGAATCTGCGACTGATTTTCTCGAGCGGCAGGTATCGGGCGACATCGACGTGAAGCGCGGTAAAGCCGTTCGTAGGATCGAACAGATTCCAGTATCCGGACGACAACTTGTTCAGCAGAGACAGCACCGCGTTGCCAAACAACCTCGATGACGGCATCGAGCGGACTTGTTCGAGATCGTGGAAGCGGTTCCCCTTCGTATAATCGGCTTCTCCGGAAAGGATCGGCTCGATGAACAGCGGTATGAGTCGCGGATCCATCTGGCCGTCGCCGTCGACCTTCACGATCACGTCCGCGCCGTCGGCCATCGCGGCGCGATATCCCGTCATAACTGCGCCCCCGACACCCTGGTTGTACGGATGAACGATCACCTTGACGCGATCGAGAGCAACGTTGGCTTCGACGAATGCGCCGGAATGCTCCGGACAACAATCATCGATGACATAGACGCGCCACACCTCGGGTGGGATCTTCGCGATAACGTCCGCGATATGGCGCGTGACCTTGTAGGAAGGGATCACGACGGCCACGCGGGCCGACCATGCGTTGCTGGACATCGTTGAAGAGCTCATTGCTTGAACGAGACCATTCGGAACTTGATGGGAGTTTCGGTATGGCCCACCGCGTAGACAGTCGCATACGCTGCGTCCAGCGGTGCGACCACTTCCATTGAGTGAAGCGTGTCCGCTTGCGCACAAGCGAACACCGACGCCGTCGCCTCGATGAAATTGGACCTGGTAGTCCAACCAGTTCACCTGCAAACGCCCCTGTGCGGCTCGTCTGCGCAAGCCGCGGTAACGCTCAGCAGGTAACGGTGGCCTGCAATGACGACGACGGTTTGGTTTGCCGGCGAAGAAACTCCGGCTGGCCACGCCTCCATCCGCCAGGAGCTGCGTTCCCGGCGACAGCGACCACGCGTCTTCGGGAAAAGTCGGGGCCCTCCAAGAGTTCGGTCTGGAATCGGGTCTCGCTCTTCAGGTATCGGACGCTGATATCGCTGAAAGAGGCGATCTTCTCGGAAGCGGCCGCGATCATCGCCCGCTGATCGGCGGTTCCCCAGGCTTCGTCGACGATCATGTAGTCCACACCTTCGGCAGAGAGGAGTGCCGCAAAGGCGTTCGAAGAGGTCGCGCCAGCCACGAGTTCTTGGAACCGGTAGTTGTACCAGTTTGGATATAGGGCATCGGCGCTGAGTGGTGCAGTGAGAGGTATAGAGAATACTGCAACGGGAGTGCGACCGACGTTGATTCGATTGATCAGCTCTACCGCCGATCGAATCGGCAAATGCGACCGGACGTATACTTCGCGGCCGGCTTGGCTCGTCAGCGCCCGCAACGACAGATCTCCGTAGGACGTGCCGGACCGAAAGTACGTGACGTTGAGTCCGACGACGCTGAGGCAAACGACTGAAACGAGTCTTTTTGCGTTCGCCGAAGCGCACGCAAGCGCCGACACTGCGACGCCGATGCCGGCCGCAACCCAGACAAACGAAGGGAATATGTAGCGGAGGTAAGCCGTGAACTGGAATGCGACAACCACGGAAAGACCACCGACGATCAATAGGAGTGTCCCTTTGTGTCGTCGGTCGAATGCCAGCGTCAGGATTGCCGGTACGAACAGAACGATCCACTGGAAGCCGGCCGCGCCCGGCGCGCCCGCGAGGTATGTCGAGGTTCGAAAAGTTACGTCGTAGAGGACATTCCAAGAGATGCCCCTTCCGAAACTTGCATCCGAGAATCTCTCCGGCGGGTAGAACGGCGACTGGAAGACATCGTTGAAGAATGGAAAGACCGGATTGCCGGTAAGACAGAATGCCGTGACATAAGGGATTGCGCCGACCGCGAGCATCAGGCTAACGCCCACGCCGATATCCCGAACGCAGGTTACGCGAAGCCACGCGCGCCAGCGAAATACCAGCGCCAGCAGCAGCGCCGGCAATACCGTCACGGTGACGGCCTTCGCCGCCAGCGCTCCGCCGAGCAGCAATCCGCCCAACCGAAACTGCGCACTCGCTTCACGCTCCGAATCGATTGCCTTGAAGATTTCGAGCGAACCGGCTATGACGAAGCAAGCCCACACCGACTCGATGTAGAGGCGACCAGCGGACCACGCGGTAGCGCGTCCGACCCGGCGACCCGAAGCCGCGGGCGTCCATCGCGACGGCCAGGCGTTCGGCGCGACGGATCGAGAGCACGAGGAGCCCAACGAGGACGCGGGGGTGCCAGCTCGCGCGCAGGCCTCGCATCCGCCGCGCCTCCCGCAGGGCGGCGAGGTCCTCCGCGATCCACGGGATCGCCTGAAGGGCCGCCAGCGCCCCATACGCGAATCGCTCGGGCAGGCCGCCCTGCTGCACGAGCGCGTCGGCAAGGTGCGTGGCGTCGGTGGTCCGACCCCATGCCACGCCGACCGCGACGATCGCGACGACCCGCAGCCCGAGCGCGATCCCGCCGGCGAGGGCCGGCTCCGTGATGCGCAGCGGGCCGAGCATCACCACGGTGGCCGCGGCGGGGTCGGGGTTCGCCGCGGCGAACAGGGCGTTGAAGACGGCGACGCTCAGGGCGGCGATCCAGAGTGGCGCGAGAGCGCGCGCGAGCTCGCGGACCGGGACCCCACCGGCAAGGCGAGCGCCGACAAGGGCGATCACCGCGACGAGGATCGGCGGGCGCGGGTCGGCGTCGTCGCGAGCGCGATGAGCCAGGCGATCGCAACGAGCAGGGTCACGAGCGGGCTCGCGCGGGCGAGCAGGCTTTCGCCGAACCCGTCGGAGCGCTCGCGGCCGACGATCATGCCGGCACCCCGCCGGCCGTCGGCGGCCGGCACGGCGCCTGCCGCGCCGTCTGCCGGGCGGCCGCGTGAGGGGCCGACGACGAGCCCCCGGCCCGCGCACGGTTCGGCGCCCGTCGCGCCGCGGCGCGCGTCTTCGATGCCGGAGACAGGAGCGCCGGAGTCCATGTGCAGCACGCGATCGGCCATCTCGGCGGCGAACCGCAGGTCGTGGGTGACCGAGAGCAGCGCCGTTCCCGCCGCGATGCGATCTCGGAGGATCGCCAGCAGGGCCTGGTAGCCGCGGCGGTCCTGGCCGAACGTCGGCTCGTCGAGCACGAGCGCGCCGGGCGCCGGACCAGCTGCGTCGCCAGCGAGAGCCGGCGCTGCTCGCCGCCCGACAGGGTGAATGGGTTGCGATCCCCGAACCGGCCGAGCGGCAGCCCGAGGTCCTCGGCGATGTCCGCGACGCGCGGTCGCTCGCCCGGGTCGAGGCCAAGGCCGATCTCCGCCGCGACGGTCGGGGCGAGGAAGCCCCGCTCGGGGTCCTGCATGACGTAGCCCGCCAGGCGCGCGAGATCGTGGGCGGGAAGGCCCACCGGATCGCGACCCGCGAGGCGGACCGTCCCGGCCGACGGCCGCAGGAGGCCGATGGCAAGGCGCGCCAGCGTCGACTTGCCGCTGCCGTTCGGTCCCAGGAGCGCAACGCGTTCGCCGGGGGCGAGGCGAGGCCCGCGTCTCGCAGGATGGCCGGCCCGCCGCGCGCCGCGAAGGCGAACGTCCCGCAGGTCGAGGAGCGGCACGCCGGCGACGACAGCGCGGATCGCCGCCGCCGCGGCGCTGCCCCCGCCGAGCGGCGCCGGCAGCGGGGCGGCTCGTCGGGCAGCCAGACGCCGGCCACGGCCAGCGTCCGGCGGTGCCGGCCAGGAGCTCGTCCGGCGTGGCCGAGCGCGCAGCGGAGTCCCGTCACCATCGAGGGCCAGCACGAGGTCGGCCAGCGGCCACGCGAGGTCGGCCCGGTGCTCGACCAGGACGATCGTCGTCGTCCGCGCCTCGCGGATCTCGGCCAGCCGCTCGGCGAAGGCAAGGGCGCCGGGCGGGTCGAGGTTGGCGGTCGGCTCGTCGAGGACGAGGAGGCCGGGCTGGGGTGCGAAGGCCCCGGCCAGCGCCAGACGCTGCTGCTCGCCGCCGGAGAGTCGTGCCGTTCGGCGACGGTCGAACCCGGCGAGGCCGGCCTCGGCGAGGGCCACCGGCACGCGCGCCCGCATCCGGTCGCGGCCAGCCCCGACCCTCCAGGCCGAACGCGACGTCGTCCTCGACGCGCTCCATCACGAGCTGGCTCGACGGATCCTGGAAGACGACTCCGACGCGGGCGGCCAGCGCGACCGGATCGGCGCTGCCGACGCGGACCCCGTCGAGCGCAGCTCCCCGCGAGTCGCCCCGGGACGGCCCACGGCACGAGCCCCGCCATCGCCCGCGCGAGCGTGCTCTTGCCCGAGCCCGACGGCCCGACGACCAGCAGGCACGACGCCGGGGGCGAGGTCGAACGAACGCCGGCGACCGCGGCCTCGGCGCGGCCCGGGTAGGTGACCGCGACGTCGCGGGCGATGACCTCCGACAGGGCCCGCTCGCCCCCTGGGGTCCGCGCCCCGGGCTCGCTCAGGCGGCGCCGCCCGGGAAGCCCTCGAGGACGCCGGCCTGACGCAGCGCCCGCACGAGGAAGAGCGATCCGCCGGCGACGATGACGACGGCGGAGATGGCCATCAGGACCCCGAACAGGATCATCGTCGGGAGGTCGACCTCAGGGAAGTAGAGGACCCAGTCGTGGACCCAGGCCGCGGCGGCGGAGGCGACGGCGGCGAGGGCGAGGACCGGGAACGACCAGACCCGGTAGAAGGTGAAGGCGAACACGAGCTCCGCCGCCGCCCCCTGGACGAAGCCCGAGAGGAGCGTGTCGGGGCCCCACTGGCTGCCGATCAGCGTCGAGACGGCGGCCGCCAGCATCTCGGCGAAGAGCGCGGCGCCGGGCTTCCGGACGATGAGCGGCGCGAGCACGGCGGGCATCAGCCAGACGGCGTAGAACAGGAAGCGCGCCCGGCCCGAGGGCGGCCTCGATCGGCGCCAGGCGAGGCCCCAGGCCCAGAAGACGACGCCGAACGCGACGCCGATGACGGCGGTGACGACGATGTCGCGGGTGCGCCAGCGGGCCTCGGGAAGCGCCGCGGCCGTGGCAGATGGTGCGGAGCTCATGGCGTTCCTCCTGCGCAGGTGCGTCTCGACGATCAGCAGGCGGCCGGACCGCAGCGAGACACGCGCCTCGGCGCCCGACCGGACGTTCGAGAGCCCGCGCGCCGGGCCCGACGCGGAGCGGCTCGTCGCGGAGCGGGTACGGCGAGGCCGTCGGTGACGAGCCGGCCGCGTCGCCCCCGAACGGGAGGAGCGACACGAGGTCGCCGGCGGCCCCGGCGACGACGGCCGAGGCGGGCGCTGCGGCGGCGTCGAGGAGCCGGACGCGGGTCCGTCGCGTCGAGGAGGACAGCGGCCCGCCCGGCGAGCGCCGGGAGGGCGAGCAGCCAGGCGTTCGCGAGCGCGTGGTCGAACCGGGCCCGCCGAGCACGCCGAGGATCGTCAGGCGCGTCGCGCCGCGCGCGAGCGCCGCGAGGACGGCGAGCTCGAGGTCGGATTCGTCCTTGGCCGCCGGGGCGAGCTCCAGCGGGATCCCCGCCGCCCGGACGGCCGCCAGCCCGTCGGGCCCGGCAAATCGGCGTCGCCGACGACCACGTCGGGCCGCAGGCCGGCCGCCAGGGCCTTCGTCGCGCCGCCGTCGGCGCCGATGACGAGGCCGGCGTCCGCGGCCCAGCCCGGCCACGCCGCGTCGAGCGCCGCACGCGGCGGGACGTCCCCGTCGCCCACGAGGATGGCGTGGAGCCGGTGCCGGTCGGTCGCAGAAATCGTGACGCCTCCGCTCGATGGGACGGAGGCGTCGCCTGGACTCCCTTCGCCGGCATGACCCGGATCAGGTTCCGAGGGTCTGCGGTGATCCCGCACTCTCAGCGCCGCTGCGGCGCTCCCCTGTCCCACTCTTCACTTGGGCCGGCCTCCAGCCGGCGTCTCGAGTCTACACCCGGGGGCCCAGGAGTCGGTCCACCCAGGCGGCGACCGAGGAGGCCGTCTCGTCGGCCCCCGCGGCCCGCAGCGACGCCTCGTCGCCCAGCACTGACCCGATCCCCACGGCGTGGGCCCCCGCCGCGCGCGCCATCCGCATGTCGTCGAAGGCGTCGCCGACGTAGGCGGTCCCGGCGGCCGTCGGGCCCAGGCCGAGCTCCCGGATCGCGCGCAGCAGCGGCGCCGGGCTCGGCTTGGCCTCGGGGAGGTCGTCGCCGTGGACGCGCACCGGCAGGAGGCCCTCGAGGCGGTGGCGCCGGAGCTGGCTGCCCACGTTGTCCCGGTGCCCGGCGGTCACGAGGGCCAGGGGATAGCCGGCGTCCCGGAGCCGCTCGAGGGCCTCGGCGGCGCCCGGCAGCAGCTCCGCCTCGTCGCGGCCCCGGTAGACCGCCCACCAGCGACGGCCGGCCTCCTCGATGAGCTCCGCGGGGAGGCCGACGAGGCGGTACAGCCGGCGCCAGTCGGGCGTCCACAGCCGGCAGTAGTCGTCCCACGTGAGGCGCATCCCGAAGCCGGCCACGACCTCGTCGGTGGCCGCGTACATGAGGGGCAGGGTGTCGGCGATGGTGCCGTCCCAGTCGAAGACGACCGCGCGCATCGGCCGCATGGTCGCCCCGCGCGGCCCGGGGGGCCGGATCGCCGGTCCGCGCGCCGCAGAGACGTGGGCCGGCCCGCGCGCCGCGCCCCGCATCGAAGCTCCGCGCGCCGAGGGGCAGGGCGCCGCGGCGCGGGCCGGCGCCCGCCGATGCTAGACTCCCGGCCGTGCCCGAACCGGTCGCGCCCGAGGCCCTCGATCCCGCCGTCCGGCGGGTCGTCGAGGCCGCCTCCCGCAAGGGCGTCGACCTCCGCGTCGTCGTCCTCGAGGCCACGACCCACACCGCCGAGGACGCGGCGCGCGCGCTCGGGGTCGAGCTCGGCCAGATCGTGAAGTCGCTCGTCTTCGTGGCCCCGCGCGAGGAAGCCGGCCACGAGCCCGTCCTCTGCCTCGTCTCCGGCACCAACCGGGTCGACGTGGCGCGCCTGGCGGCCGTCGTCGGTGAGCCGGGCATCCGGCGGGCGACGGCGCGCGAGGCGCGCGACCTCACCGGCTACGCCATCGGCGGGATCCCCCCGGTCGGCCACGCGCACGGCATCCGGGTCGTGATGGACCCCGACCTTGGGCGCTTCGGCGAGGTCTGGGCGGCCGCCGGAGCGGACCGCGCCGTCTTCCCGATCGGACCGGCCGCGCTGCGGGCCCTCGCGAACGCCGTCGTGGCGCCGATCGCCGACCCGGCGGCTGCCACGGGCTCGGCACCGGCCGAGCCGGCGAGCACCGACGACGGGTCGAACCGGGACGCCGGACGGCCGGCCCCGGGCGCCGGCGGGTGAGCGAGGAGGCCCGCCAGGCGGTCGTCTCGTACCCCGGCGGGATCCGGGTCCGCTACCGGTGGGCCGGCTCCGGGCAGGGCGGGGCGGTCTTCGCCCTGAGCGAGGCGGGGGCCCGCTCCACGACTACGGCGACCGCATCTCCCCGTCCTTCGAGCGCCTGTGCCGGCCGAGCTCCGGGTCGAGAGCCCGGGCGGCACGTGGGCCGCGCGGCTCGCGTCGCCGATCTTCGACGCGCCGGCCGGGACGGCCTGGGACGTCGCCGGGCTGCTCGTCGTGAAGTACGGCTTCGCGACCTATGGCCTCGACGCCCGGACCGGCGAGCTGCGCTGGCTCCATCGTTCGGGGTCGCCGCTGGTGACCGTGCTCGGCTCCTCGCGCCTGGAGCACGTCCTGGTCCAGGCCGAGATCGAGACGTTCGCCCTCGAGCCGAACGGCGACGTCCGCTGGCGGGTGGCGCACTCCGACGTCGTGGCCGAGGCCGAGCTGGTCGGCGGCCGCCTCGTGCTGACGAGCTACGACGGGCTCGTCCGGGCCCTCGATCCCGCGACGGGGATCGCGGCAGGCTGATCGCCGGGGCTGATCCCGGCCGGCCGGTCGCGCGGGCCGATCGCGCGCGCGCGCGGTCGTGGACGGAGTGTGGACAACTCGCACCGGATCCGCCGATCGGTGGACGAGGCATCGTTGACCCGGCGCCCGCGTCCCCGGTAGCGTGGATGGCGACCCGGAGGGGTCATGAGCTCGCTAATGGCGGAGGCTCCGGCCGAGGCCCACGCGACGCGGAGGTTCCTCCGGGTCGTTCCATGCCCGCCGCTGTACCATCCCCGGCCGTGAGCCCCCTCGTCGTGATCGTCGCGGGCCTGGTCTCCATGGGCTCGGCATCCCTCCTCCTGCGGACGTACGGGGTCCGCGTTCGGGTCGGCCGGCTCCTCGCCGTGACGCCCGCGGTCGAGATCGCGGCAGCCCGGGCCATCGCCGCGTCGGGCGCGCGGCGCTACGTCCGGGTCGAGGGGCGCCTCGACGCCGACGATGACTTCCCGGACGAGAACGAGCGCCCGCTGCGTCTTCCGGCGCCGCCGCCTCGAGGCGCATCGCGGGCGGGGCTGGGCGGTCCTCGGCGAGCGCCGCGCGCGGTCCCGTTCCGCGTCCGCGAGGGGCTCGACGAGATCGACGTCGACGTGGACGCGCTCGACGAG
>CAVVBP010000006.1:0-5297 GCA_963746535.1 Vicinamibacterales bacterium
GCCCGATCGTTCACCGGCAACATGCGGCATGACGACATCGTCGAGAATTCTACCGCAATCCCACGGCAACGCTCTTCCGGGAATTGCGTGATCCGGGTATCTTCGGCGGCCGGTGCGAGTATCGCTGGGTCTGTGGCGGCTCCCGTGCCCGCGCGTTCTCG
Source organism: Vicinamibacterales bacterium (assembly GCA_963746535.1). Lineage (GTDB taxonomy): Bacteria > Acidobacteriota > Vicinamibacteria > Vicinamibacterales > JAMQPK01 > JAMQPK01. The sequence continues at coordinate 162 of CAVVBP010000006.1, forward strand.
ACATGCGGAGTCCTCTCGCCGAGGATCCTCTGCGCGTGCACGACCCCGCCCCTCCGGACGGCTCCGGCCCCGACCATGCCTGACGGCCGCGGGCTCTCCACGTCGAGCTGGGGTCATCGAGCGTGCCCGCGCCGGCTCACCACGACCGGCCGCTCGACGTCGCCTTCCACACGGCCGCGACGACCTCCGCCACGCCGGTCGGCCGTTTGACATGACGGACGCCCAGCGTTCGAGCTCTTCAAAGAGACCAGCCCTGTCGACCGGGGCTTTTTCAACAGTGTGTCGAGATCGGCGAATGGCTGGTTAGGGGCCGACGCCGGAGCGTCTGCGTCGGCACGTTCGCCATAGGCGCTGGCGACGGCGTTCCGCGCATGCTCATTCTCGTGACAGTAGAGACACAGCAGCTCCCAATTGCTGCCGTCTGGCGGGTTGTTGTCGTGATTGTGATCCTTGTGATGCACGGTGAGCTCGCGCAGTGTTCTTTCCGGCAAAGTCGCGCCCGCACCGCGCGCACACGGGCGGAAATATCTTCAATGCGCGGAAGCGATAGCTGTGGTCGCGCCGTTCGCGATCGTCGCGAGCCGCAGCAATGGTCTCGTGCAGGTCGTCGTCGCGTTGGATTCTTAGCTGCCATCACCGACTTTCCGTGCTGCCGCGATCCCGGAGACGCACGTCGTTGTCCCAGCCTTTGGCTTGCGCCGTGTGGACGGTGTGCCCGGACAGCGCGCGGGCCAGGCCCTTCGGCGTGCCGTGGTCAAAGAGGACGAGCACCGGCGGGGACTTCGGAGCGCAGACTCTCGGCCACGAACTCCAGGACGGCGGTCACTTGCTCGCGCGTCACGTCGAACTGCTCGATAACCTCGTCGACGCTGAGATCCTCGAGGTTCTCGATGACGGTGGCGACGGGCAGGCGGGTGCCCTTGAACACCCAGGCGCCACCGACCCTGTCGGGGACGCTCTCGACCGCCGGGCACTTCGACCAGTCAAGCGCAGCCATGCACCGACCTCCTACACCTCCAGCTTACGGGATGTCGTTCCGCCCGTCACGCGGTATCAGGCCGCGCCTCGGAGCCCCTGCAGCCGACGGAGCCAAATGACCAGATCTGGTTCCAACTGGCGAACGTTAGGCTCACCACCAATCGCCTTCGCGCAGTCAACAACTTGCGGCCAGGAACGCCGACACCGCGCGCAGGAATCGAACCGCCTCCGCGCTCGATCGTAGCGGCCCGTCTGATCGGTGCATGTTTGCGCGGCCTATCGGCGATGTGCTAGGTTACATGTAACCTGAGGAATTCTCCATGCCAACCACCGCTCGATCCACATCCCGCGATAAGGTCCGCGCGCATCGCACCCGATTGCGGAAGGCCGGGCTTCGTCCCGTTCAGATCTGGGTTCCGGACGTGCGGTCGAAGTCCTTCGCCCAGGCCGCACACCGTCAGTCGCTGGCGGTGGCGAAGAGTCCTCACGCCAAGCGGGACCAGTCGTTCGTCGACGCAATTTCTGCCTGGAATGAAGAATGAAACGTGGCGAGATCTGGACCGTCGCGGGTGGAGCGGCCTATGCGGGCAAGCCGCGACCCGCGGTCATCGTCCAGGACGATCGGTTCGACGCGAACGATTCGATCGTCGTGTGCCCCTTGACCACCGATCCGACGCAGGCACCGATCTTCAGGCTTTCCGTCCAGCCCAGCGCCCAGAGTGGACTGCGTGCACCATGCCGGATGATGGTGGACAAGTTGACTGCCGTGCCGAGGAGACGCCTCGGAAGGCTGGTCGGCTCACTGGCCTCCGAAGAAGTGAAGGCGCTCAACCGCGCCATTTTCGTATTCCTGGGTTTGGCGGAAACGGAAGCGTCGCAAGATTAGCTTCACGCCGCGCCTCGGAGCCCCTCCAGCCGCCTCAGCCACGCAGCGATCTGGTTCCAACTCACGAAAGTTTGGCTCACCACAAACTCCAGATTTTCCTGAAGCTTTTCGCGCAGTTGCGGTGTGTGATCGTCCAGCGACGCCCGAAACGCCCGACTGATCCCGTTCTGAGCCTGTTCCCTCGGTGGACACCCAAAACCGGCCATTGATGGACACCTGAAAACCGGCCATCAACCACGTAGCGACCGAGACGTTGACGCCGGCGAGGAACGCATGTTCCCTCGCCGGCATGAGCAACGTCTTGGACGACAACAAACAGCAGCAAATTCTGGCGCTGGGGCGACTGGGCTGGTCGCTCCGGCGCATCGAAGCAGGCCACCGGCGTCCGTCGCGAGACGGTCAGCGGCTATCTGAAAGCCGCCGGCATCGCCGGTGCGCGGGCGCGGCGGCCGAGCCGAAGCGAGTGGCCGCCAAAACCGGCCATCACGCCGGAGGTGTCCACCGACCCCGGCCCGTCAAAACCGGCCATCACCGCCGGCGGTGTCCACCGACCCTGGGCCGACCGTCCCCACCTGGGCGCGCGCCGAGTGCGAGTGCCTGCGAGCCGTACCGCGAGCTGATCGCCGAGGCGCTGGGCCGTGGCCGCAACGCGATGGCCATCTGGCAGGACCTCGTCGACGATCACGGCTTCGCCGCGCGGTACGCCAGTGTCCGCCGGTTCGTCGTGACGCTGCGCGGCGCCGCGCCGGCCGAGGCGCGCGTCGTGATCACCACCGCGCCCGGCGAGGAAGGCCAGGTCGACTACGGCGGCGACGGGCCGATGGTGCGCGACCCGAGCACCGGCAAGTACCGCCGCGTGCGCCTCTTCGTGCTGACGCTCGGCTACTCGCGCAAGTGCGTGCGGCTGCTGACGTGGCGATCGAGCGCGCAGATCTGGGCCGAGCTCCACGAGCGGGCGTTTCGTCGGTTGGGCGGCACGGTCAAGGTCATCGTGCTCGACAACCTGGGCGAGGGCGTGCTCACGCCGGACATCTACGATCCGGCGCTCAATCCGCTCTATCGCGACGTGCTCGCCCACTACGGCGTCGTCGCCCTGCCGTGCCGCGTGGGCGATCCCGATCGCAAAGGGAAAGTCGAAGCCGGCGTCGGCCACGCGCAGAAGACGCCGTTGAAGGGGCTGCGCTTCGAGACGATCGAGGCGGCGCAGGCGTACTTGGATCGCTGGGAGACGCACTGGGCCGATACGCGCATCCACGGCACGACGAAGCGCCAGGTCGCCGTGATGTTTGCCGAGGAACGGCCGGCGCTCGGCCCGCTCCCCGTCGAACCGTTTCGCTACTACCGCTTCGGCGACCGCACGGTCCATCTCAATGGCTGCGTCGAAGTCGAGGGCGCGTATTACGGCGCGCCGCCCGGATGGCTCGGGCAGCGCGTGCAGGTGCAGTGGAACGATCTCCACGTCCGCCTGCTGGCGCCGAAGACCGGCCAGCTCCTGCGGGAGCATCTGCGCACGCGCCGCGGCTGGTATCAGATCCACGACGACGACCGACCCGCGCGCACGCCGCCCACGACGCTGGCGCTGCTGGCGCGCGCGACGTCGGCCGGCCCGTCACATCGGCACCGTGTGCACGCACATCCACCAGCACGACGGCGTGCCGGGCGTCCGCCGCATCCTCGGCGTCCTCGCGCTCGCGAAGAAACACGGGCCGGCCGTCGTCGAGGACGCCGCCAAAGCCGCGCTCGAGATCGGCGTGCCGACCTATCGCTTCCTGCGCAAGTACGTCGAACGCCGTCCGCCCGTGCCCCTGACCCTGCGCCAAGTCGACCCGCTCATTCGTCAGCTCACCCTCTATCGCGATCTCATCGATCGCAAAACAGGAGACCCGCTATGAATCTCGTCGAGCTCGATCGCGCGCTCCGCCAACTCCGCCTGTCCGGCATGGCGGCCGTCCTCGAAACCCGATTACGCCAGGCGCAGACCGAGAAGGTCACGCCCATCGATCTCGTGTCGATGCTCGTCTCCGACGAGCTGCTGCGGCGACAAGACCGCCTGCTCGAGCGTCGCCACAAACAGGCGCGCTTTCGCGATCCCGATCGCTCGCTCGATACCTTCGATTTCGATTTCAACAAGAAGATGAACCGGGCGCTGATCCACGAGCTGGCGACCGGCCGCTTCATCGCGCAGCGGGAAGACGCGCTCTTTCTCGGCCCACCAGGGACGGGGAAGAGCCATCTGGCCCAAGCCATCGGCCGCGCGGTGATCCAGCAGGGCTATCGCGTCATCTATCGCGAAGCCCACACGCTCCTCGAGGAGCTCGCCGACGCGACGCTCGACGGCACGCGCAAGGTCGTATCTCGCCGATCTCGCGGCCGTGCCGCTCCTGATCATCGATGACCTCGGCATGCGGAAGCTGCCGCACACCGCGGCGGAAGATCTGCTGGAAATCATCATGCGCCGCTACGAGCGCGCGTCCACGCTCCTGACGTCAAACCGACCGGTGGACGACTGGGGCAAGCTGCTCGGCGACACCGCCGCCGTCACCGCGCTGCTCGATCGGCTGCTCCATCACGCGCACGTGCTCAAATGCGGACCGCGGAGCTGGCGCACCAAGGTCCAGACCGACTTGCGCACCGAGGAGGCGACGAAGTAGAACCAGGATGCCGACGCTGGCTATGCAAATGACAGCCCTATGGAAACCACACCCCGGTTTCCACAGGGCTTTGGAAATCTCGCACAGAACGCGAGATTCCCACATTCACACAGCCAATACTCGGTTTGCTGACGGAGAAAGGAACAGAAGACCAGAGGATAACGTGTCGATCAACAACTGGACGGTCTCGGTCGCCCACGCCGGTGGTGGCCGGTTTTGAACTGTCGATCGATGGCCGGTTTTCAGGTGTCCACCGAGGGTTCTGCCCGATGGCAGCGGAACTTGCCGCGGGCGACCATCACCAGAGAGCGGGATCATATCGATCCTTTTCGCTGTCCAAGAACCTCTTCAGCTCTTGAAGTTGTTCCGCGCTGAGATGGTAACCAAAAACATTGGGTTCGCCAGCAGGGCCACTCTCAAGGTCTTCCGACCGCCACCATCGCGGCATATCATGTCGAGATTTTGGGTTGAGTGGAATGTGTTCGTAGAAGCTGACGCATACACAGGTGAACAGATCATCCTCGGCGGTTTTGCCGCGCGGCTGCTCACAGCACCAGTCGGAGTATCGATAGATTCTGCTGATCAGTGATTCATCTGGAGCAGTCTTGTCATACGCGTCTT
>CAVVBP010000007.1:0-964252 GCA_963746535.1 Vicinamibacterales bacterium
CAAGCGCACCGGGCGGCTGGAAGACACGATCGTGAAGACGAATCTGGAAGCCGTGAAAGAGATCGTGCGCCAGATCCGGCTGCGCGATCTCGGCGGCATCATCGTGCTCGACTTCATCGACATGGAAGAGCGGAAGAACCGCCAGAAAGTCTTCCAGGCCGTGGAGCTGGAAACGAAGAAAGATCGCTCGCCGTCCAAGCTGCTCCAGGTCTCGGACTTCGGACTGGTCATCCTCACGCGCAAACGCGTGAAGCAGAGCCTCGAGCGGGTGCTCACCGAGCCGTGCCCGTACTGCTCGGGCACGGGGGTCATCAAGTCGAGCTCGACGATCTGCTACGAAATTTTGTCAGAGGTCAGGAAGATCGGCGTCGATCTGACCGGCGGAGGGGTCGTGCTGCGTGTGAACCCGGAGATCGCGCGCGCGCTCAAGGAAGAGGAGCGCGCGGTCATGGCCGACCTGAAGCAGGCGCTCGGCAAGGACGTGATGATTCGGCCCGATACCCACCTGCATCACGAGCAGTTTGACCTCATGGCGCTCTCGGATCGCTACGCGCGTCACTGAACGCTTAAGGTAGTGGGTGGTAGGTGGTGGGTAGTAGGAGTTTTTCACTCTCCTAGCCACTACCTACCACCTACCACCTACCAGCTATCTTCGTGAGATTGTCAGGTTGCCGTTGAACGTCTGCACGCGGAGGCTCGAGGAGCCGTCGCCGTAGGTGCCGCGTACCGTGCGCGGGCCGCGATCGCTGTCGCGGACCGGTCCCTCGCTCTTGATCGGGAAATCCACGCGAATCCGGCCGTTGAAGGTGTGCGCTTCGAGCTCGAAGCCGGGCTGCTCGGCCAGCGCGATGGCGACATCTCCCGAGTGCGATTCGATTTCATAGCGCCCGCCCTTGGTGAGGCTGGCCTGCAGATCGAGATCGCCGTCGAGCGATCGGATGTGCGCGCGGTCGCCCGACCATCCGGTCATGCGGACGTCGCCGTTGATGGTGTTCACGTCGATGACGCGCGCCGCCAGCGTCTGCACCACCAGGTCGCCGTTGACCGTCGAGATCGACAACTGGGCATCCGCGCCGGTATTGGTGAGCGTGACGCCGCCGTTGACGGTCTTCACCGCCGACAGTCGAGGCGTCCCTTCGAGCGCCACATTGCCGCTCACCGCTTCGACCCGCAGCTCGCCCTTCACGTTTGTCACGCGGATATCGCCCGAGACCGTACGGAGATCGACGGCCGCATCACCGGGTACCTTCACGTTGAACTCGACGTCGATGCCGCGTCCGTCCCCGCGCCCATCCCGCCGCATGCCCTGCTCCACGCGCACCTCCACGCGGTTGGCCGTCGTGTAGGTCTCGACGACGACGTCGCCAAGACGTGCCTTGGCTTGCTCGGCGTTCGGACCCCACGCGCGCTTCAACGCCTCGACCTCGATGCGGTCGGCCGTGCCGGGCGTCACCTGGATGTTGCCGGAAATATTCGAGAGCATCAGCGTCGACCCTTTGCTGACCGGAAAGGCGCGTGAAAACGGTTCGGTCGACTCGACCCATCCTTCGGGAATCCGGCGGCGATTGGGCTCGCGCGGCTTCTGCCGCGGATCTTTTGGGCGGCACCGGCGGCACCGGCGGAACAGGGAACTGCCTGGCCATTTTTTCGGCCATCTGTGTGCCGAACTCGCGCGTGACGTCTTTCTCGATCTGGACCTGAATGTCTTTTTCGATCCCCGCCTGAATGTCCTTGCTCTTGAATTCCGCCTCGAGCGCCTTCGCCTGCTCCTTCAGCGCCTTTGCCTGCAGTTTGAACGTTCCCTCTTTCCAGAACTCCATGTCGAGGTCCATGTCGATATCGATGTCCATATCGAAATCGAAATCGGACAATCTGGGTGCGTTGGGTGCGACAGGTGCGTTAGGTGCGACAGGTGCGGGCGGAGCTTGCTGAGCCTCGGCCGCGTGCGGGGCCAGGGCGAGAACTGATGCCGCGAGCAACAGCGAAGCGATGGACGTGGTCATATCTCCTATTCCTCTCAGGACCTTGCGTTCATGAGCGAGACGGTTTCCTGCAGGAGTGCCACCTTCATGCGGAGCGCTTCGAGCAGGCTGGTTTGCGCGACGAACGAGTTCGGGTCGGTTTTCAGCGCGGCGCGGCTGTCGGCGATCGCGCGATCGATCGAGCTCAGGCTCTGCGCGATGTCGGCCGCGGTCGCGGGATCGAGCGTCGAGTCTTTTCTGACGGTGAGTTGCTCGAGCGACGCGATGGCGTTGAGGTAGTGCTGTTCGGCCAGCTGCAACTCCGAGGCGGCGCGTGCGAGCTCGGCGACCGGCTCGGTGCCGCCGTTCGAGGGGCGCAGCGACAGGCCGAACCACGCGGCGGCGCCGAGAACCGTCACGAGCGCAGCGGCCGCAGCCAGCTGCCCCCATGACGGTGCCCGTCCAGCCCGGCCGAGCGACGAAACCCCGTGCGGCGAACGCGGGGAGTCAATCTTCGCCGAGATGGCAGTCCACACGGCCGGTGAAGGGGTAATCCGGTCGAGTGTGGCCGCCGCCGCGCGGATGTCGAGAAGGTCGCTCAGCAACTCGCGGCAGTCGGCACATCCGCGGCAGTGCATATCGAGCTCTGCCTGTGCCGCCTGGTCGAGCGTGCCGTCGACCGCTTCGCTGATCCATTCGCTGTATCGATCGCAGTTCATACAGATGCCGTCAGAAGCGCCCGCAGCCGCAGGCGGGCTTTGTGAACCTGTGATTTCGACGTGCCCTCGCTGATGCCGAGGATCTCCGCGATTTCGCCATGTTGAAATCCCTCCACGTCGTGGAGGAGGAACGCCGCCCGCGCGCCTTCGGGCAATCTCGTGATGGCGCGCTCGAGGTCGAGCCGCTTGATGCCGCCGTCGCTCACCGCTTTAGGTCCCGCCATTACCTGTTCGTCCAGTGGTGCCGTCGCGCCCGCGGCGCGGGTCTGGCGGCTCTTCAGGTGATCGAGACACCTGTTCATCGCCAGGCGATAGAGCCAGGTTCCCACCGAGGAGTCGCCGCGAAATTCTGGAAGCTTTCGATAGGCCTGGAGGAAGATCTCCTGGAGCAGATCCTCCGCGTCGGCCCGGGTCCCGCACATCCGCCACGCAAGGTTGAACAACCGCGTCGAATGCTGCCGATAGAGCTCCTCGAAAGCTGGGACATCAGCTCTGGACACTCGCCAAGATTAGACGAAGCGCCGCCGACAAGGGTTGCCGGCGCTCAGAATTGAAAGATTCGTAGATTGAGAGACTTAGGGATTGTTGTCAGAGGGTCGATTGTCGGGATTGGGAGGATTACGGGCGGTTGAAGGCTTACGCTGGCCGCGGGCGGTTCTGAGTGAGGCCGTGAAAATCGAGGCCAATTCATGGGCCTCCTGCTCCAGGGGGGCCACCGTGGCTTCGGCGTGGAGCCCGGTCCTGCGGATGATTCTGAGCCACAGCTCGCTCTCGTCGGATTCCTCGGACACGATCGCGAGCTTTGAGACAAACAACGGGCGGGTATAGGCTCGACAAGCCGCCCGGTAGTTGGCGGCGACCGATGTGCTGGCGTCGATGAGCTGTCCGGCGATCTTGCGCCCGGCAATCGTGTTGGGAAGTGTTTCGCAGAACTTCACGACCGCCACTGCGAAGTTCTCCGTGCGGGCTTTCAGCGAGTCGGAAGCGGCTGACATGCCATAGGAGTCAGCACATCACGTGCCGAAGGCACTTCCGCCAATTTTCCAATCAACCAATTAGTCCTCCAATCTTCATTCAACAATCTGCCAACATTCTGCCAATCTTCTATCTCACAATCTGCCATTGTTATTGTCGGTTTTTGGATTTCCACCTGAGCTCAGCGAAGTCCCGGATCCGCCATCCCGCCACCACCACTCCTTCCTGAAGGAGCAGGGCGCGCTTGGCGAACAGGTCGCGACCGTAGCCGCCCAGTTTGCCGCACGCCGCAATCACCCGGTGGCAGGGGACTGACGAATCGCGCGTGTCCCGCATGATGTTGCCGACTGCGCGGTGGGCGCGGGGCCGGCCGGCCGCGGCGGCGACGTCGCCGTAGGTGGCGACGCGCCCATGGGGAATCCGACGCACGACCGAACGGACTCGCGCGGCAAAATCGGTAGCGCTTCGGACCATTGGCAGATTCGCAGATTGGCAGATTGTGAGATTGATTGGTCGATTCGCCAGTGGGACCGCGAATCCCACAGGCGGACGCACGCGCGCTCGAGCCGCTGAAATATATCGTCTTTTGACGGCACGCGTTACGAGTAATCAGAGCAGTCAGCATCGGAAGATTGGCAGATTGGCAGATTGGTAGATTACGGATTTAGGGATTGCGGATTGCGGATTGCGGACTATTTCTACGAGCGTCCTCCTGCGTCAATTGATTTCGCACGCTTCAGTGTCCGGGCCTTTTGAGCATTCGTCGACGATGGCGAGCTTCGAGACGAACAACCGGCCGGTGTAAGCCCGGCACACAGCGCGATAGTTCGCAGCAACAGACGTGCTGGCATCAATCAGCTGTTGGCTGACGCGGCGACCCGCCAGACTGTTTGGAAGCTTGTCGCAGAATTTGACGGTGGCAACAGCAAATTCTTCGGTTCGAGTTCCTCGGACTTCTCCGACATGCCTTGTGGGCAACGCATGACTCGTGCCGGGCGTTGGATGTGAAAAATTCTTGGTTATCTACGCTTCGCGAGATGAAGAGAGAACAATTTGCAACGAATGTCTCTCTTTAGCGTTGCAGTTTTCTTAATCTACCAATCTACCAATCTGCCAATTCAGAAGACCACCCTCAAGCCGCCTCCGGCGTGCAGTCCCCCGACATTGACCTCGATCGTGGCGCCCGTGGGCTCGAAGTCCTTTTTCCCCGCTGTGTAGCGTAAGAGCGCGCCCACGCCGATGTGGTCGGCAAAGCGCCACGTCATGTCGACGCCGGCGTTGTATCCGATGACGGTCTCGCGTTCGATCGTGGTCGAGGTTCCGGGAAACGCAAGCGTCGTGAAAGGAAAGACTTCTTTGTCGAGCGACATCGTCAACCCCGTGACGAACGTCTGTTCGGTGATGAAGAACGACGGCCCGCCGAAGACGGTGAAGTCGATGTTCGCGGCAGCGGGAATGATCCAGCCGACAGTGATGTGCTGGCCCAGCTCGCGGCGTGCGATCCCGCTCAGCTCTGACTCCGTGGTGCGGGGCCTGTTGAACTGCAGCGGATGCGGCACGCTTGCCTCGACGTTGCCCGAGCCCGTGTTGTCGAAGAAGGAGACCGCGAATCCCGCCTGCAGCCCGCGCCACACGCGCACGCCGACGCTCGCGTCGTAGAACAAATCCTTCGGTGTCGTCCGCTCGAAGGTGAACCGTCCCTCCTCGAAGTACTGCTGGAACGTCTGCACTTCGCTGATGTCGGTCGTGGTCGCCTGCTGACCGATGTTGGCGGCGAAGCGAACCCGTTCCTGAGCCGCCGCGCGTGAGGGGAAGGAGCTGAAAACACAAAGCACGCAGAGGATCACGACGATGGACGATGGACGACCGACGATCGACGATGGACGCATCAAAACACTCCCACGGCGTTCCAGGCCAGTTCGACCTGCGTGCGCTCGCCGCTGCCGGGACCGAAGAGATCCGTGGCGGCCTGAATGGTCGCGCGCCGCGCGTCTGAGAACTGCGAGTTGGGCGCCAACAGCAGCGTGAAGGCACGGTAGAACACACGCTCCATCCGCTCGATGTTGGCCATGCCGATGCCCTGCACCGTGATGCCCGACACCCGATTGGTGCCGCCGGCGACGGCCAGGTAGAACGCATGCGTGGCAATCGTCAGGTTGAAGTGCACGCCTCCGTCATCGACCGTCGTGCCGATGAATCGCCGGAGGGAGTAATGGTCGGGTTCGCCACCCGCGACCGGGTTGCTGAGCGAGCGCAGATACCCGGGAGGGAGCAGGTACACCTCTTCCGCAATCAGCCAGTCGGCCTGGTCGCGCCCGTTTCCCACGGGCTGATAAAAGAACTCCATCGCCGCGCCCATGATGTCGGAGAACGCTTCGTTCAACGCACCCGACTCGTCCTGATAGATGAGCCGCGAGGTGAAGTCGGTGACGCCGTGCGTCCATTCGTGCGCCATGACGTCGAATGCGCCCGCCAGGAAGGTAAAGGACCTGCCGTCGCCGTCGCCGAACACCAGCAGGCCGTCGCAGCAGTAGAAGGCGTTGTTGATGAACGTGCCCACGACCTCCGGAGACTGCCGGTTGGCTTCCGATCGCGCCAGCGGGTGGACGATGCTGTCCACTTCTTTGTTGCGATCGTCCATGCCGGCCCGGTTGAAGCGCGTGAAGTAGTAGTCGTACACGAACCCTTGAGCCGCGTGCGCGTCGACGGCAGGCCCGTCGTTCCACGAGTTGTCGCTGTCGGTCGCGATATCGGAGTTGAACAGGACGCCTGTATTGATAAACATGATCAGACGGCTGGGGGTGCCCGGGAACGCCAGGGTAAAGCCTTGCGCGGGACGCAGCTTGTCGACCGCTTGATAGGTGCTCGAGGTCTGGTTGGTGCTCAGCTTGCGGAGGGCGCCAAAGACGCCGTTGCCCTGTCCGATCGCGGCTTGCGAGTGGATGCCGTTGATCGAGCGCACGATCGCGCCCGACTGGGCATCGACGTACACCTCGCGGATCGTCCAGTCGCTGCGGACGATCATGCGATAGGCGAGACGGTAGCCGCTCTCGACCGGCACGATGCCCAACGTCGTCTCGCCGGGAATCTGCGCACCCGCCGGCGCGGCCGCGACGGCAATTTCGTTTGCGCGCTGCGGCGAGATCGACGCGCTGACATCGAGCTCGAGCCCCTCGTACAGCCGCCCGGTCACGCTGATCATGGAACGTCCGTCCATCTGGCGCACCACCTGGCCGCCGAAGACGGGGAGACCCTCATAGAACTGCGACAAGCGCTCGACGGATCGGCCGGCGATCATCTTGTCGTCCACGACCGATGCGATGTCGAGCTGGCCCGCGCCGAGCATCGTGTCGACGCGATTCAAAGCCTCGGGCAGGGCGTCCTCGGACGCGGCGATCCCAGACGATCGGCCGTTTTCGATGGGAGCCTGACCAACGAGCCGGGAGCTGCCTGCAAGAAGAACCGCGGCCACGGCCGCGCAGGGAACGATCTTGTCAACGCCGAGCATGCACACTCCTAGCGCCGGGGGAGGCAGGAGCACAAAGGGGTCGGGAGGGTTTTTCGTGGCGGGCGCGAAAAACCCTCCCGACCCCTGTTTGGCTCCTTCAGAATATCAGCAATTAGATGAATCCGAGGGGATCCACTCCGTAGTCGGCGGGATTCAGCGGAGCGGTGACCGATGCCGCACGATCGCCTCGCGTCTCGGCGTCGACCTCCCACAAGTTGATATCGCGGGGCAGATCGAGCCGCGCACCGTCTGTGGCAAAGAGCACGCGCACTTTCGGGCGGTACGGATCGGGCGCGTGCACCTGCAGCACGACGGCGATCTCTCCGGAATCGAGCTTCACGAGATTGCCCGACCGGATAGATGCCGAGCAACTGCACGAACCGGCGGATCAGGTTCTGGTCGAACTGCTTGCCGTCGTTTCTCTGCAGCACGGCGATGATCCGTTCCGACGGGAATGCCTGCTGGTACTTGCGCTGCGACCGCATGGCGTCGTACACGTCGGCGATGCCGCACAGCATCGTCGCGAGGTTGAGCGTCGGTCTCGAAACCCCGTGCGGGTAGCCGGTGCCGTCGAGGCGCAGGTGATGCTCGAAGGCGACGACAGGCGCCAGCGGCGGAATGTCCGGCGTGCCCTTGAGAATCTCGGCGCCGTCCACGACGTGCTGCTTCATGATCGTGAACTCTTCGTCCGTCAGCTTGTCCGGCTTGTTCAGGATCTCTGCCGGGGTCTTCACTTTGCCGATGTCGTGCATGAGCGCGGCGAGGCCGAACTCGCGCAGCATCGGACCGTCGACGCCCAGGCCGCGCGCCTGTGCCATGGTCAGGATCGAGACGTTCACCATGTGCGTGAACGTGTAGTTGTCGTAGTTCTTCAGCGCCGTCAGCGCCATCAGCGCCGAGCGGTTCTGCACGACCGCCTGCGCCAGCCCGTCGATCATCGACTGTGCGGCCGACGTATCGGGCCCGCTGTCGCTGCGTGCGCTTTCCCACAGCATGTTGGCCACCGACACTGCCTCGGAGTACATCTTGCGGATCGTCGAGGCATCGGTGGCTTCCTGGGGCTCGGTTTCTTCGACCGTCACCCGCCCGACTCGAATGTTCGCGGAATCGAGCTGTGCGGCGGCTTCCTTCAGCGCGTCGCCCGAGAACGTCTTTTCGAGCTGGCCGAACTTTCCGGCAAAGGTCTTCAGTTCGTCGAGCGTGACCGCCCGTGAGATGGTCACCCGCTCGATGCCGAGCGCGCCGAAACGGCGGATGAGCTCGCTCATCGAGGCGCTGGCCTTGGTCATGGGAAGGTCGCCGACGATCAGCTCTTCGCCGAGGATGCCGATGACGACCGTCTGATCGTGCTGGTGCAGCGAGCGCAGGGCTTCGGCGAGCCCTTCGAGGTTGCGCAGCACGATGGGGTGCGTCGGCGCATAAAGCTGGATGCCGCGCAGCGCGGCGCCGAAACGCCGCAGCAGATCGTCTGAAAGCTGAAAACGGGCTGTTGAATCGATCATGACTGTACCTGCCCGGGCGGCCGCTCGGACGCCCCTCGGTCCTGAGTTGACGGCTTCTTCCAGAACGCGCTGTGCGGTCGGCGACCCAATCTGGTGGAGGGCCGCCGCCGCGGTGCGCCGCAGCTCGGCGGTCCTGAGCGGTGCCCACCATTCACCGCTGTACAGCGCTTCCCTCAAGAGCTCCACGGTCCCTTCCGCTTTGAGCGCGCCGAGCGATTCCACCGCGCGCAGGTACACAGATCGGAGCGGACCCTTGCGATCAATCTTTCGGACGATGTACTCGAAAAGAGGAATGGCGCGCTCGCTCCGCATGGCCACGAGCGCCCCGGTCAGCGCCTCGCGCGTCTGATTCGTGCCGGTTGCGAGGGCCCGTTGCAGCTCCGAGTACGCTTCTTCGGTCCCAATCGAGAGAATCGCGCGCACGGCCTCTCGCTGCACGTGCGGCTCGGCGTCGTCGAGCAGGGTCGTCAGGTCGGGCAGCGCCTCGGTTCCGCCGAACTCGCGCAGCAGGTGGATGGCGGTTCGACGCACCGCCGGATTGGCCGACCCGCGCAGCTGTTCGACGGCGTTGCGTCCGGCCGAGCCGAAGCCAAGAAGAATCTGCGTAAACCGCTGGCGCGCGACCGCCCGCTTTTCAACCGCGAGGGCCTCGGCCAGGGTCTTCAGCACCGACGGGCCGGCCAGGTGCAGAAGCTCGTTCAGTTTCTCCGCGGTGACATCGTCGACCGTGCGCAGGTGCGACACGACGTGCGTCATCATCGATCCGCCGACAAGGGTCGCGAGCCCGGCCGTCGCGAGAGGTTTCCTTGGCCCGTCACTCCTGGCCTCTTCCGCGAGAACGCGCGCCAGTTCGACGGCTGCATCGAAATCGCCGATCATCAGGCAGTCGTCGACGTGACTGATGACGGGCTTGATCAGCGTCTGCCAGCGCTGGGGATCCGCCTCGATGTTCAGCAAATCGAGCATCAACCGCAAATCGAGCGCGCGCACTTCGGCGGGACCGACCGACGACACCCACCCGCCGATCCGCTCGGGCGGATCGTCCGACACCCGTTCCACCTCGATGGCCTGCGTGCGCGCCCCCGACAACTCGCGCGCGTATGACTCCGACACGAACTGCTCGTCGCTGTACGACGTCAGGATGTCGGCCGCGTTTTTCCAGATGTCGAGAAAGTCCTCTGCCGATCCGAGCGGCGACTGCGCCACCTGCGCACGCGCCATGTCGAGCAGGCCCGCGCGCCGGTCCGGTTCGGGCACAAGCGCCTGGAATGCCTGGGCCAGGCGCGTCGTGGCGCCGCCCTTCGAGACGATGCTCTTGGCCACGAAATTGCCGAGCGTCGCGTCGGTCATGCGGCTCGCGATCTGCAGCACCAGATCGGCGGCCTTGTCGGCGCGGCCCTCGTCGGTGGACAGCAGTTCCAGCAACAGCTCGGGCGTGAGCGTGCCGAATCCCTGCGCGATGTTCTTGAGCATCGGCTCGAGCTTGCCCGGATCGGTGCGTCCCACGAGGTCGATGACGCCGCGCAGCATGCGCAGCAGGGCGGCGGCTTTCGATCCGAGGACCCCTTCCTCGCTTTGCTCGAGCGCCATGATGAACTCGCTGAAGCGCTGGGGGTCGCCGCAGACCTCCATGAGATGCTTCAACGTTTCGTCGTCGATGGGCGCGTCGGGGTTGAGGCAGGCGCGGATGATGTCGTCCCACTTCGATTGCGCCATGCCCTCGCGTTCGCGCAGGATGTCGGCGTAATCGATCTCCTGCAGCTCCAGGTGGGATTGTCCGGTCGCCGCCCACAACTGGCCCACGCCCCCGGCCGCCCGGACGTCGTCGAACGACTTGGCAAGGATGCCGAGGAACGGCAGCCAGCCTTCCGGTTCCGGGCTCGAATGCAGCATGACCATCCCAATCATGTGGTCGTGCAGCAGCGCGCCCGTTTCGCGAACCGCCTGGTCGGGCTTCGCGGCCGCCGCGCCGTTCATCAGCAGGTTGTCGGGCACGACGCCAAGCCGGACCGGCCCGTTCGCGGTGATGCGCGAGGAGGCGTCGGTCAGCCGTGCGAGCGACAGCTTGATGGCGGGATGCGACAGCGGATACAGCGTGACCGCCCGCGCCGCGGCCTTGAAGGCCCGCGCGAAATCGGTCAGCTTCGCCGTGCTGTCGAGGTCGAGCTGCGGAACGTCCTTTTCTTGAGTACTCATAGCAATGTCAGCGGATCGATGTCGATCGAGTCCGGATCGACGGCCTCGACCACCGCGCGCGCGTATTCGCCCCGCGCGTCGCGCTCCCACGTGTTGGCGAGCAACGGCTCTTCGAGCCGCTCGCCCTTCTCGTCGAAGACGATCTTCACCTGCGGCCGGAACGGATCGGTCGGGTGCTCGGCCGTGACGACGCGCGACCTCGTCCGTGTTGAGGCGCACGAGGTTGCCGACCGGGAAGAGCCCCATCAGGTTGACGAACCGCTTGAGCAGCTTCTGGTTGAACGCCGGGTTGCCCTGCTCGCCCATGATCGCGCGGATGCGATCGGTGGCGAGCCCCTGCGCGGTACGGGCGGTTGCTGCGCAGCGCGTCGAAGACGTCGGCGATGCTCACGATCATCGTGCACAGGTTCAGCTTGCGGCTGCCGATGTTCTCGGGGTAGCCGCTGAGGTCCTGCTTCAGGTGGTGCTCGAACGCGACGATCGGCGCGAGCGCCGGCATCTCCGGCGTCCGCCGCAGGATGTGCGCGCCGTCGACGACGTGCCGCTTCATGATGTCGAATTCGTCCTTCGTCAGCTTGTCCGGCTTGTTCAGCACCTCGAGCGGCGTGTTCACCTTGCCGATGTCGTGCATCAGCGCCGCGAACCCGAACTCGCGCAGCAGCGGGCCGTCGAGGTTGAGCGCCCGCGCCTGCGCCATCGCGAGCACCGACACGTTCACCATGTGCGTGAACGTGTAGTTGTCGTACTTCTTCAGCGCGGTCAGCGCCATCAGCGACGTGCGGTCCTGCGTGACGAGCTTGCGCCAGGCTGTCGATGATCTTGCGCGCCGCGTTCGGGTCGGGCTTGTCGCCGGCCTTGGCCTGCGTCCCAGAGCGTTCTCGGCGGTCTCGACGGCCGTGCCGTACACCTGCCGCGCCGCCGCGATGCCGGCGTGCTCGCCGTCATCGTCCTCGACGGTGATCTTGCCGATCGTGATGCGCCGGACGCCCGCGGCCAGCAGCCGGTCGGGCAGCGGGACCGGCGTTCGGCGATCGGCGAGCACCTCGACGAGCGTCCGCAGCTCGTCGCGCGTGACCCCGCGGTCGAACGTGATCTTCTCGATCTCGCGCTCGCGCAGGTCGCGCACGAAGCCGACGAGCGACGCGGAAAACTTGCCGCAGCCGCAGTCGTTGACGACGATCTCGTCGCCGATGAAGCCGACGACGGCGTTGCGGCTGGACTGGAGGTTCTTGGTCGATCGACCGCGAGCAGCGCGTCGATGCCGCGCTGCACGAGCGGGTGCGTCGGCGCGTAGAGCTCTCCCGCCCGGATGGCCGCCGACAGGCGTCGCACGAGATCTTCCCGGAGATCGATGTCGCTCATCGGCAGATCTGGCCTTCGCCAGCCGGCGCAGCAGGCGGTCGCCTGTCCGGCCGCCTTCTCCAGCGCGTGCTTCGCTTCCTGTGTGCCAATCGATGCCAGCGCCTCGACCGCCGTGTCCTTCAGCGCCCGCGTTCTTCGCAGCGCGAACCACCGCTTCCGGCCGCGCGACTCTGGCGATCGGACGGCACGGCCGCGTCGCGTGCCGACCAGCCGAGCGCGTCCAGCGTGTCGAGCACGACGTCGTGGTCCTTGCCGAGCGGCTCGCTTTCGTCGAGGATGCGCACGAGCATCGGCACGACGCGCGGGTCGCGTCTCCGCGACCAGCGCATCGATGACCGCGCGGCGCTGTTCGCCCGTCGCGGCACGCAGCACGGTGTGAATGGCGCGCGCGGCCGACGGGTCGTGGATGTTCGCCAGCGCGGCGACCGCCGCGCGCACGACCCGCGGATCGCCGCGCCGCAGCAGCGGCTGCAGCAGCGGAACCGCCTCGGCTGACGCGATCCGTCCGAGGAGCTCCGCCACGTGGCACTGCACGAACCACGCTCGTCGTCGACGAGCGACCGCCAGGCGCGACACCGCCGGCGCGCCGAATCCGACGATGATGTCGGTCGCCCGCACGTGGCCGCGGTGGGTTCCTGCACCCGCAACGTCATGCCGAGCGCGTCGACGACCGGCGGTCCGACGCAGGCGGCAGATCGACGTGAACGACCTCGAGGCTCTCGGCGTCGAAGTCGCCGAGCATGAGCGACGGTTTCGTGCATCGCGGGCGACGTCGCCGAGCGGGTCGAGCGCCTCGCGGCAGGCGCCGGGCGCGATGAACTTTGCGTCGGCGCTGGCCTCGAACAGCGCCAGCACGACGCTGTGCGCGTCGGCGAAGTCGCCCGCCATCAGCAGGTCTTCCGCGAGCGCCGTCATGTCGTCGCGCAATTTCCGCCGCACGCTCCGGTTCGCGCTCGAGCTTCAGGAGATCGATGATGCAGCATGACCGACAGCTTGCGGACGTTCTCCTGGCCGAGGCTCTCGATCCACGCCGGCAGTTCCTCCGGCAGGTCCTTCAGCGGCCATCGTCTCGCTGCGCGCCGCCGGCGCCGTCGAGCTGCGATCGATACTGCTGCGAGACGAACGGCTCGTCGTTGTACGCGATCAGCAGCTCTTCCATCGACGACCAGATGGCCTTGAACTGCTTCGACTGGCCGAAGTCGGTTTCCGCAGAGCATCGTGCGCGTCATCGTCAGCACGCGCTGCTTCCGTTCCTCGTCCGGCGCGATGGTGTCGAAGACTTCGGCGAGCCGATCTGTCGCCTGGCCCTCGCTTGGCGAGCGCGGTCGCGAGCAGCTGCGCCACCTTCTGATCGTCGAACGCGCGCCGCGAGACCCGCGTACGACCTGCACGGCCGGCCGGGGTCGTCTTCGCATCTGCAGCATCTCGCATGACGACGTGCGGGTCGAGGTTCGCCGCCGCCGTCGCCAGGTTCTGCATCACGACGTCCGAGTTGTTCGGCGGCTTGACCGACGACGATGCTGGCCAGGTGGCGGAATGCGGCCAGCACCGTGGCGGCCTGCGTGGTGATCATCGGCGAGCCGTCCGGCGTGCACTTCGGCTCCATGACGGCGTTGGCGAGATCGCCGATCTCGCAGCGGATCGCCCGCGATGGCCAGCAGCCGCTGCTGCGCCGCTTCGTCCATCGTTTTCTGGCCCGACGACGATCGAGTGCACGATCGACTTCCAGAGGTCGTCGTGCGTGCGCTCGCCGTGCTGCTCTTTGTCTTCGAGCACCTGCGCGAAGTCGATCTGCTCGAGCGTGATGAGTGCTGTGGCCGTCGTCGGCGCCAGACGCCCTCGGGGCCGCCGCGTTCGCGGCGCTCGTTCGCGGTCGAGCGCGAGCAGGCGCAGCAGCTTCGAGATGGCCTCGGGCGGCACGTCGCCGGCGAAGGTCAGCCGGAGCAGGTCGCGGTCGTGGAGGAGCGTTGCCGCCTCGCGACGGTCTGCGGGTTGGCGGGCACCGGGACGCCCTCGATCATCAGGGTGTCCGGCGTGATGCCGAGGGAGAACACGGCGTCGTTGCGTGGCCTCCTGGATGGCGTCTGCCAGGCGCTCGACGGACGCGCGAACCGCCGGATGATCTGGCGGGATACAGCGTCCAGTGCGCGGGCCGCCGAGACGAGGGTGCGGGCGAAGGTGGTGACGCCTTCCACGAGCTCCGGTGCGAGTTTGACGGCCTCGGGTTGAGAAGACACGATTCTTCGGTATTATCGGACCGACACAGTCCACGGATGCGCGCTGTCGACATCATCCAGAAGAAGCGAGACGGCGGCGCGCTCACGCCAGCGGAGATCCGGTTCTTCGTCGCCGGAGTCACCGATCGGTCACGCTGCCCGACTATCAGGCCGTCGGCCTTGCTGATGGCCGATTCTGCTGCGCGGCATGACCGCCGGAGGAGACCGCGTGGCTCACCGATGCCATGGTGCGCTCGGGCGTCGCGTGTCGATCTCTCGGACATTCCCGGCGTCAAGGTCGACAAGCACAGCACCGGCGGCGTCGGCGACAAGACCTCGATCATCCTCGCGCCGCTGGTGGCGGCGTGCGGCGTGCGTGGTGCCGATGATGTCGGGCCGCGGGCTGGGCCACACCGGCGGCACGCTCGACAAGCTCGAGTCGATTCCCGGGTTCCGCGTCGAACCTGTCGACTCGACGAGATGAGGGCGGCGCTGTCGGCGATCGGCTGCGCCATGATCGGCCAGACCGCGCAGATCGCGCCGGCCGACAAGAAGCTCTACGCGCTGCGCGACGTGACCGGCACGGTCGAGAGCATCCCGCTGATCTCGCGCGTCGATCATGAGCAAGAAGATCGCGGAAGGCATCGACGCGCTGGTGCTCGACGTGAAGATGCGGCAGCGGCGCGTTCATGAAGACGCGCGGCCGACGCGCGCACGCTCGCCGAGTCGCTCGTCGCCATCGGCAACGCGTCCGGCGTCGACACCGAGGCGATCATCACCGCGATGGACTGCGCCGCTCGGCCGCGCCGTCGGCAACGCGATCGAAGTCATCGAGTGCTTCGAGGTGCTGAAGGGCCGGGGGCCGCGCCGATCTCCTGGCCAACTCGCTCGAGCTCAGCTACCGCATGCTCATCGCTGCGGGCGTCGCACGCGATCGTTCGGACGCCGAAGCGAGGTGCCGCCGCGCGCTCGAATCGGGCCAGGCGCTCGAGCGACTGAGAGCGATTATCGAACGGCAGGGCGGCGACCCGCGCGTCATCGACGACTACAGCCTGATGCCGCACGCGCCCGAGGAGCACATCATCAGGGCTCCGATCGACGGGTTCGTGACCGAGCTCGACGCCGGTTTAATCGGACGGGCTTCGGTCATTCTCGGAGGCGGCCGCGATCAGGTGGACGACGAAATCGATCCGGCCGTCGGTATCATGATTCCCGCGACGGTGGGTGACGAGGTGCGGGCCGGAGATCCGGTGTTGCGCGTGCTGTACCGTTCCAGCGAACGGCTGGGACACGCGCTCCCGCTGCTGGACGACGCGGTGCTGGTGAGCGAATCGCCCGGCCCGTCGATGCCGATGGTCATGGAAGAGGTGGTCTGATGGTGACTGACATGATGGTGCGCCGGTTTGTGCTGCTGTTCGGCGCCGCGTTGCTGTCGGGCTGCAGCCCCCGCGCGTTGGCGGTCAGCGATCCGAGCTTGACCGAGACGGGCATCGTCTTCGACATCGGCGGCAAAGACGATCGCTCGTTCAACGCCGCGGCCTGGAACGGCGTGAAGTGCGCGGAAACGGGGAAGTGGCCCGATGGCAGCGACTGCGGCAAGCCGGCGCTCGGCGTCGTGCTCCGCGACGTGGAGCCTGGCACCCCGGTCAACATCGAGCCGGCGATGCGCGCGTTTGCCGAGCGTCGCTACGACGTCATCATCGGCATCGGGTTCGCGCAGGCGCCCATTCTCGATGCCGTCGCGAAGGACTATCCCGACATCCAGTTTGCGATCGTCGATGGCGTCAGCGAGCAGTCGAACGTCGCCTCGCTGGTGTTCAAGGAGCACGAAGGCTCCTATCTGGTCGGCATCCTCGCGGCGATGACGTCGCGGACGGGCACGCTGGGATTTCTCGGCGGCATGGACATCGGGCTCATCCACCGCTTCGCGAAAGGCTTCGAAGAGGGCGCCAAATCGGTGAACCCCAACATCAGGATTCTCGAAAACTTCGTCGGCGTCACCGATGCCGCCTGGAACAATCCCGGCCGGGGCAAGGAGCTGGCGCTGGCCCAGATCGCGAAGGGCGCCGACGTGATTTTCACGGCCGCGGGCAATTCCGGTCTCGGTGCCTTCGACGCCGTCGAGGAGATGGGACGCGATGCGAACGGGCGTGCCACGCACTTCGTCATCGGCGTCGACTCGAACCAGAACATGGTGAAGCCGGGTTTCGTGTTGACGAGCATGGTGAAGCGCGTCGACAACGCGGTCTATCAAATCGTGAAGGAAGTGAAGGAGAAACAGTTCAAGGCCGGACTGCACGTCTTCGGGCTCGAGAGCGATGGCGTGGGGTATTCGGTCGACGAGTTCAACCGGGACTTGCTGACGCCGGATGCGATCAAGGCCGCCGAAGAAGCGAAACGGAGAATCATCGCGGGCGACATCAAGGTGACGGATGCGATGTTTCAATGATTGAGCTTAGGAACATCACCAAGCGCTTCGGCGGCGTCCTCGCCAACGACCATATCAACATCGCGGTCGAGCCCGGCACCATTCACGCCATCGTCGGCGAGAACGGGGCGGGGAAGTCGACCGCGATGCGCATCGCTTACGGTTTCTACACCGCCGACAGCGGAGAGATTCTCGTCGACGGCGAGGTCCGCGGCATCAGGCGGCCGGCCGATGCCATTGCGCTCGGCATCGGCATGGTGCATCAGCACTTCATGCTCGTCGACACGATGACGGTTGCCGAGAACATCGTGCTCGGGGCCGAGACGGGCGCCGGCGCCGGGTCTAAAGACCCGGCCTACGTACGTAGCGCGGGTCCTGCACTATGGACCCGCCTCGACATGGACGAGGCCAGGGCACGTGTGCGCAAACTTTCTGCCGAGCTGGGCCTGTCGGTGGATCCGGATGCCCTCATCGAGAATCTCTCGGTCGGCCAGCAGCAGCGTGTCGAGCTGCTGAAGGCGCTCTACCGGAACGCGCGGCTCCTCATCCTGGACGAGCCGACGGCGGTGCTGACGCCGCTGGAGGTCGAAGAGTTCTTCGCCATCCTTCGCAAGATGCGCGAGCAGGGCAAGACGATCATCATCATCACGCACAAGCTGGCCGAGGTGCTGTCGATCTCGGATGCCGTCACCGTCATGCGCGACGGGAAAGTGGTCGGCCGCGTGAAGACGAACCAGACGAGCGCGGCCGAGCTGGCACGGCTGATGGTGGGCCGCGACGTGCTGCTGCACGTCGAGAAAGCGCCCGCGAAACCCGGCCCCGTTGTCTTGAGCGTGCGCGACCTCTCGGTCGGCGGCAGCGGATCGTCGAAAAAGGGGTCGGGAGGGGTTTCCCCTGAGTCGGAGGGAAACCCCTCCCGACCCCTTTTTCGCCAACCCGATTCCGCCGTGAAGAACGTGACGTTCGACGTGCGAGCCGGCGAGATCGTCGGCATCGCCGGCGTGGAAGGCAACGGCCAGCGGGAGCTGATCGAGGCGCATTGCCGGACTCGTGAATCCGGCGCTCGTGTCGGGCGAGCTCGCCTTCGAAGGCCGGCCGCTCGCCGGGCTGGACGCTCGCGCGCGCCGCGAGCGCGGCATCGCGCACATTCCCGAAGACCGGCATCGCCGCGGGCTGCTGCTGGAGTTCAGCCTCGAAGAGAACGCCATCCTCGGCGTTCATTACCGGCCGCCCGTCGACGACCGGGCGTCATGGTCAACGAACGCGAGGTGAAGCGGCGGACAGCCGACATCATTCAGCGGTTCGACGTGCGGCCACCGAATCCCGCACTGCCCGCGCGCGCCCTGTCCGGCGGCAACCAGCAGAAGCTCGATCATCGGCCGCGAGTTCGAGCTGCCGCCGAAACTGCTGCTCGTGTCGCAGCCGACGCGCGGCGTCGATATCGGCGCGATCGAGTTCATCCATCGCAAGCTGGTCGCGCTGCGCGATGCGTGGTTGCGCGGTGCTGCTGGTCTCGGCAGAGCTCGAAGAAGTCATGTCGCTGTCCGACCGGCTGCTGGTGATTCACGACGGGCGGATTGCCGGCGAGGTCGATCCGGCCACCGCGAACACCACCAACATTGGATGCCTCATGACAGGAGCGCAGCCAGGGTGACCCGCGAGTCATCGCTCCCTTTGGCACTCCTGTTTCCCGCTCGTTGCCGTCCTCGCGGCCTTCGTCGTCGGCAGCGTGTTCGTGCTGGCCATCGGCGACAACCCGATCGAAACCTACCGGCTGCTCCTCGGCAGCGCGCTGTGGTGGCCCGACGGCATCGGCTACACGCTCTTTCTCGCGACGCCGCTCATCTTCACGGGACTCGCGGTGTCCGTGGCGTTCAGGGCCGGGCTCCTGAACATCGGCGCGGAAGGGCAGCTCTACGTCGCGGCGTTCGCCACAGCCTGGATCGGAATCGTCCTGGGTGGTTTGCCGGCCGTCGTGCTGGTTCCGCTGTGCATGGTCGCCGCGGTGCTGCCGGCGCGCATCTGGGGCGCCATCCCGGGACTGTTGAAGGCTCGCTTCGGATCGCATGAGGTGATCAACACCATCATGTTGAACTTCATCGCGGTCGCCCTGGTCAGCTACTTCACGCAGTACCACTATCGCGATTCCCGGCGATCCGATTCTGCAGATCGGCGCCCATCGCGGCGAGCGCGCACATTCCCCGGCTCGGTACGATGATTCCCGGGCTGCCGTCGCGCATTCCGCTGAATGTGGCGTTCCTGCTCGCGCTCGTCGCCAGCGTCGCTCGTGTACGTCTTTCTCTGGCGAACGAAGTGGGGCTACGAGATTCGCGCGACGGGCAGCAATCCGTCGGCGGCCGAGTACGGCGGCATTTCCGTCCCGCGCCAGATTGTCCTGGCCATGGCGATTTCCGGCGCGCTGGCCGGCATGGTGGGCATCAACGAAGTGCTCGGGTACCGGCATCGTTACTACGACGGGTTCTCCGACAACTACGGATTCACCGGGATCGCGGTCGCGCTGCTGGGCCGGAATCATCCCGCCGGCGTCGTGCTTGCGGCGCTGCTGTTTGCCGTGCTCTCGCGCGGCGGTATCCCGGTCGACGCGTTCACCCGGCACGTCACCAAGGACATCGTGCAGATTCTGCAGGCGACGATCATCCTGTTCATCGCCGCGGAAGCGATGTTCCGCGGGCCTCTGACCCGCTTGAGGCAGCAGATTGCAGGAGGGGCCGCGCCATGGCTGACCTCTTTACGATCTCGCTCGTGTTCTCGACGATCCGATTGTCGACGCCGCTCGTGCTCGCGGCGCTCGGCGGGATGTTCTCGGAACGGTCGGGCGTCATCAACATCGCGCTCGAGGGCATGATGCTGGCCGGCGCGTTCACGGCGGCGGCGATGACCTATTCGACCGGCAGCCCGTGGACGGGCCTGACGGCGGCCATCGGCGCAGGACTGCTGGTCGCGCTGATTCACGCGGTCGCCTGCATCCGCTACAAGGCCGACCAGGTGGTCGTCGGGACGGCCATCAACATTCTGATGATCGGCCTGCCGGGATTCCTGAGCGGCGCCTTCTTCCTCTCGTCGGGGTCGACGCCGCAGATTCCGATCGAGCAGCTGATCCCTCGCGTGCCCATCGTGCTGGCGTTCGCGCTGGTGCCGATCACGTGGTACGTGCTGTACAGGACGCCGTTCGGGCTGCGGCTGCGCGCGGTGGGAGAGAATCCGGAAGCCGCCGATGCCGCGGGCATCAACGTGGCAAGGATGCGATACAGCGGCGTGCTGTTGTCGGGAGCGCTCGCCGCGATTGGCGGTGCATATCTGTCGATCGGCCAGTCGTCGCTCTTCACGCGCAACATGACGTCGGGCCGCGGGTTCATCGCGCTCGCCGCGCTTATCTTCGGAAAGTGGCGGCCGCTGCAGACCATGCTGGCGTGCGTGTTCTTCGGGCTCACCGAAGCCGTTACCATCCAGATGCAGGGCGTTGTTAAACTGCCGTCCGGCGAGGACATCCCGGTGCAGTTCATTCAAATGGTTCCTTACGTGCTGACGATCGTCGTGCTCGCGGGCTTCATCGGGCACTCGCGGCCGCCGCGCGCGCTGGGTCACGCATACGAGAAGGAACGGTGAGCGCGTCTTCCTACTACGATCAGGTGCGGAGCGCCGCCGAGCGCGTGCGATCCACATCAGCCCGCATCCCCGATGTCGCCGTGGTGCTCGGGTCGGGGCTCGGCGATTTCGCCTCGAGCCTCGAGCGCGCGACGTCGATACCTTACGAGGAGATTCCGCACTGGCCCGCGTCCAACGTGGTCGGCCACGAAGGGCGTCTCGTCATGGGCGAAGTGTCGGGCCGGCTGGTTGCCGCGCTATCCGGCCGCGCGCACTTCTACGAAGGGCACGATCTGCGCACCGTGACGTTTGCCACCAGGGTTCTCGGCGTGCTCGGCGTCAAGGTGCTGATCCTCACGAACGCCGCGGGAGGGATCAATACCGCGTTTGCTCCCGGCGACCTGATGGTCATCGACGACCACATCAACCTGCTCGGGAGCAACCCGCTGGTCGGACCGAACGACGAGCGCTTTGGTGTGAGGTTTCCGGACCTCACAAATGTCTACTCGCCGCGGTTGCGCGCCATTGCCGGCGAGGTGGCGGCTGCGCAGGGCCAGGTGCTGCGTCATGGGATTTATGTTGCGTGCCACGGGCCGTCGTACGAAACTCCTGCAGAAGTGAGATACCTCCGTTTGATCGGGGCGGACGCGGTGGGGATGTCCACGGTCCCGGAGGCCATCGTGGCGCGGCATATGGGTCTCGAAGTGCTGGCGATTTCGTGTATCACGAATCTGGCCGCGGGCGTGCTGCCGCAGCCGCTGAACCACGAGGAAGTGCTTGAGACGGCGAAGCGAGTGCGGGGACAATTCCTCTCGCTGCTGAACGCCATCATAGTGAGGATCTGAGTGGCCGAACAGTCTGTCGTGTCCGTCGTCGCGCTCGAGATCTCAGACGGGAAGGAGACCGAGTTTCTCACGTTGACCGGGCGTTTGCAGGGACTGGTGCGCAAGAAGGGCTACGGCACCAACCAGTTGCTGCGCGACGGGTCGCATCCGAGGCGGTACTACGACATTCGCATCTGGCGCAACGCCGAATCGGCTGCCCTGGCCGAGAACGACGGCGACATCCAGCGCTTGCGAAACGATCTCGAGCAGTACCTGCAGTCGACGCCTCTGGTGGACGTGGCGTGGGCGGTGGAGATGGGGCTCGCGACCGCGGGACCGTGGCAGGAACGTCGGGTCCTCGGCGATCGGCGAAGCGCGATCAACCGGCGGTCGAACAGGCTGGAGTTCGCCGGCGCGGACAGGCGGTTCGGCGAGGATCGCCGCGTGATGCTTCGGCGTGTCGACGGGGCCGGCCAGATCGCCGAATCGAACGGGCAACCCGACATCGTCCGCGCGGCGAGGGCGGCGCGCGAGCGCGCGCAGGCGGCGTTTTCGGACTTCAAGGTCGGGGCCGCACTGGAAACCGACGACGGGCAGATCATTACCGGCTGCAACATCGAGAATTCCACCTACGGCCTGACGATGTGCGCCGAGCGCGTGGCGATGTTCAAGGCCGTGTCCGAAGGCCATCGATCCTTCAAGCGCATCGCGGTTGTGGCCGACACCGCGCAGCCCACCACGCCCTGCGGCGCGTGCCGCCAGATCCTGTGGGAATTTGCCGGCGACATCGAAGTGATCCTGGCGGACCTCCACGACGTGAAGACGCGGCACCAGTTGAAGGATCTGCTGCCGCACGCCTTCGACGCGCGCTTCATCGAATAGGGAAGGGACGCAGGTCACCCGTCCAAGGCGACGCAGAGACGTGGGGGCGCAGAGAATCTGCTTTGATCAGAACGCAGGCAGCGCGATCCTGACCGCGACGCGAGGCCTGGCTCGGACATAACCTACGCGCCCTCCAGATCCGGCTCTGCGCCTTTGCGGCTCTGCGTCAAAGCCCTCATTACGAAGTATCATCAACACGTGCTTCCCACAATTGAATGGAACGACGAAGGCATCGTCATGATCGATCAGCGCAAGCTGCCTGGCGCTGAGATTTACGTGACGTGCAAGACCGCCAAGGACGTCGCGAAGGCCATCAAGACGATGGTGATTCGAGGCGCGCCGGCGATCGGTGTGGCGGCCGGCATGGGCCTCGCCCTTGGCGTGAAGCAAAGTACCGCGACCGGCACGACGAAGCTCGCCACCGAGTTCTACAAGCTGTGCGAGATGATGGCCGACACCCGGCCAACCGCCGTCAATCTCTTCTGGGCGATCGATCGCATGAAGCGCGTGTTTGCCGATGCGGCGTCGTCGGGACACTCGGTCGATCAGATCAAAGTGCGGCTGGACGCCGAGGCCCGCGGGATTCACGACGAAGACGTGGCGAGCTGCCGCGCAATGGGAGCGCATGGCGCGAGCGTGGTGCCCGACACGGCGCGCGTGCTGACGCACTGCAATGCGGGCGCGCTGGCGACCGCCGGATACGGAACCGCGCTCGGCGTGATTCGTGGCGCGGTGGAGCAGGGCAAGCACGTCGCGGTGCTGGCCGACGAAACGCGCCCGTTCCTGCAGGGCGCGCGTCTGACGGCATGGGAGCTGACCCGCGACGGGATCGACACGACGGTCATCACCGACAACATGTCGGGAGCGCTGATGCGCGGCGGCGAGGTCGATCTCGTGGTCGTCGGCGCCGACCGCATCGCGGCCAACGGTGATGTCGCCAATAAGATCGGCACCTACACCGTCGCGGTGCTCGCCAGGGAACACGGCATCCCGTTCTACGTGGCTGCGCCGGTGTCGACGATCGATCTGGCCACTCCGGACGGCACTCTGATTCCCATCGAGGAACGGAACGCGAAAGAAGTGACACACATCGGACCGGCGCGACTGACGCCCGTGGCCGCCAAGGTCCGGAATCCCGCGTTCGACGTCACCCCGAACAAGTACGTGACGGCGATCATCACCGAGCGAGGGATCGTCCGGCCGCCCTACATCGAAACGCTCGCCGCGCTCGTAACAGGGACACCTTCTTTGGCCACCAAGTAGTCAGGGGTCGGGAGGGGTTTTCGCGCGCATAGCACCGAAAACCCCTCCCGACCCCTTTTTCATATGTTGATGCTGGGGATTGAAACGTCGTGCGACGAGACGTCGGCGGCGGTGGTCTCGGAAACCGGCGGCAGGTGGACGATCGGATCGAACATCGTCGCGTCGCAGGTGAACATCCACCGCGAGTGGGGCGGCGTCGTGCCCGAGCTGGCGTCGCGGCAGCACATCCGCGATATCTGCGGCGTGGTACGCACGGCACTGGACACCGCTCAGACCGACCTGAAACAGCTCGATGCGATTGCCGTCACGCAGGGCCCCGGCCTCGTCGGTTCGCTGCTCGTCGGCGTCTCCTTCGCCAAGTCTCTCGCGCTTTCGCTCGATCGACCGCTCGTGCCGGTGCACCACCTCGCCGGGCACATCGAATCGTTGTTCCTCGAGCACGGCGACATCGCCCTGCCGCTCGTGGCGCTCGTTGTTTCGGGAGGCCACACGAGCCTGTACGTGGTGGAGAACCCGGCCGCTACGAACGCATCGGGCGAACGCGTGATGATGCGGCAGGGGAGGCGTACGACAAGGTCGCCAAGCTGCTGGGACTCGGATACCCGGGCGGGCCGATTGTCGACAAGCGCGCGCGGAACGGCAACGACGAAGCCATCGCGTTTCCGGCGACGCGCATGACCCACGCCGACCGGAACGCGCCGCACATGAAAGGGGATCTCGACTTCAGCTTCAGCGGGCTGAAGACAGCTGTTCTCCGGCACGTGCGGCAGCGCGCGGAAAGCAGCCGCGCCGAAGCGCGAACGCGCGAAGGCGGGCCACTCACCGAGAGGGAGATCGACGACATCTGCGCCAGCTTCCAGCGGGTCGTCGTCTCGACTCTGCTGGATCGCGTGTTCCAGGCGGCCGATCGTTACCATGCGCAAAGCGTCGGGATTGCGGGCGGCGTTTCCGCGAACGCACGCCTCAGGGCCGACTTCGCCAGACAGGCCGAGCGTCGCGGCATTCCTGGGTACGTTCCGCACATTTCGCTCTCGACCGATAACGCGGCCATGATCGCCGCCGCCGGCTTGAGGAATTTCCACGCGGGCAAGCGTGCGGGGCTCGATCTCAATGCAGACGCGTCGCTCCAGCTGTAGCTGAGTGGGGAATGATTCCGCTGTGTGCGGGGGATTCCCCACCTTACGAGATGGCAATTCCAGGCGGAGGAACGAAACAGCCGCATAACAGGCGATCCATATCGATCGACAAGGTACGGTTGTTGCTATCTCCTCAGCGAACTGCGAGGTGGGTCATGGCAACAATGACTGAAGCTGCTGCGGCCGTGGACGCAATCAAGGAACGATTGAATCCGGTTCGCGAAAAATTCGAGGACAACATGCGGGAGGGACGGCGCGTGATCGTCCGGGCACAGCACGCTGCTGAGGATGGTGTAGCAGCCGCTGCCCTGGAAGTGAGACGGCATCCCGTGGGCGCGGTTGTCATCGCGGCCGGCGTGGGAGCGCTGATGGGCTGCCTGGTCGGCTTTGCGGCCGGTTATGGCTGCCGCAAGTCTGCCTAAGAGCGTTTTTCGATTGTACGTAGTGTCTGCCTTCAGGCGGACCGCGTGAAAGTCCGGCTAAAGCCGGACACTACGTACAGTCGGACGCTCCAGCATCCGCACATGCCGTCAATCAGCAAATCAATCTTCCAATCTGCGAATCTGCGAATTCCTTACTCCCCTAACACTTTGATCAACACTCTCTTGTTCCTGTTGCCATCGAACTCCCCGTAAAAGATTTGCTCCCACGGTCCGAAGTCCAGTTTCCCCTTTGTGATGGCCACCACGACCTCGCGGCCCATGATCTGCCGCTTGAGGTGGGCATCGGCGTTGTCCTCGCCCGTGCGGTTGTGGTGGTAGTGGTTGGGATCGGGGTTGAACGGCGCCAGCTCTTCGAGCCACTTGCCGAAGTCGTGGTGCAGCCCGCGCTCGTTGTCGTTGATGAACACCGATGCGGTGATGTGCATCGTGTTCACCAGCACGAGGCCTTCCTGCACGCCGCTTGCGCGCACGGCCTCGTCGACTTCCGGAGTAATGTTGCGGAACGCCATTTTTGACGGGATGTTCAGCGTCAGATATTTCGTGTGTGCTTTCATGCCCCGTAAAATACCCTAAACACGATGCCCACCGACTCTTTCGAGCTCGTCCGCAAATGGTTTCAGGCATTCAACGCGGGCGATCTGGACACCCTGACGGCCCTCTATCACCTCGATGCCACGAACGACTCAGGCGCGACGATTGCCAACGGCCGGGATGCTGTTCGGGACGAACTGGCCGCCGCCTTCGCGCGGTCGTCGCAGCGGACCGTGAGAATGATCGCCCGGGTAGAAACCGGCGCCATGCACGCGGAATGGCGCGGCCGCCAGGCCGATGAAGCCGGCGAGATTGCGACCAGCGCCGGGTACGACGAGTTCTGGATCGAGGACGGCTTCATCCGCCGCCAGCGTTGTGTGTTGCATCCGCTCAGTTTTCAGGCCGAGGAGGATGTCGTACCGGTCAATGCGACCCGGCCGTCGCGGCAGTATCCAGGCCAGCCGATTGTCGGCGTCGGGGCGGTCATCATCCATGAAGGCAAGGTCGTCCTGGTGAAACGCCGCTTCGAGCCGCTGGCGGGGCAGTGGAGCCTTCCGGGCGGGCGTCTGGAGCTGGGCGAGACGCTCGAAGCCGGCCTGGCGAGGGAAATGCTCGAAGAAACCGGCCTCGAGATCGAAGTCGGGCCCGTCGTCGACGTGTTCGACCGAATCCTGCTCGATCCCGAGCGGAAGGTCCGGTACCACTACGTGCTCATCGACTATCTGTGCAGGCCGGTCGGCGGGCGTCTGAGCCACGGGTCCGACGTCGCGGCGGCGGAGTATGTCGATCCCGCCGAGCTCGAACCCTATCGTCTGACGCCCAAAGCCACATCGGTGATTGAAAAAGCGGTCGCGGCCGCAAGGACTCACGAATGGCCAAAGAACGTGCGCTGATTACGGGCGGGTCGGTCGGCATCGGCGCCGCACTCGCCGAGGTCTTTGCCAGCCACGGCCACGACCTGATTCTCGTCGCGCGTAAACGCGACAAGCTCGAGGCGCGCGCGAAAGACATCCAGCAGAAGTTCGGCGTCGATGTCGTCTGCCTGCCCGAGGATCTCACCGATCCGCAGGGCCCGCGCCGGCTGCACCAGGCCGTCGTCGATCGGGGCCTGGAGGTCCACATGCTGGTGAACAACGCTGGTGTCGGCCTGTACGGAAAGTTCGCGACGACCGACCTGGACGCCGAGCTGAAGATGATTCAACTGAACTCGACCTCGGTGGTCGAACTCACGAAGCGATTTCTGCCGGCGATGATCGAGCGGCGCAGCGGCCGGATTCTGAACGTCGCGTCCACCGCCGCATTCGTGCCCGGCCCATGGATGTCGATTTACTACGCATCGAAAGCCTTCGTCCTGTCCTTCTCTCTGGCAATCGACTACGAGTTGAAGCCGCACGGCATCACGGTGACGACGCTCTGCCCGGGACCGACGGAGTCGGAGTTCAAAGTGCGCGCGGGATCGCAGCGCTCGCGCCTGTTCGAGGCGTTCGTCATGGACGCGCCGCGTGTCGCGCGCGTCGGATACGACGGGATGATGAAAGGGAAGCCGGTGGCGATTCCGGGGATTCGGAATAAGCTGATTCCCGTCGCGGCGCGCCTGGCGCCGAGGGCGTTGATTGCGAAGCTATCGCATAGGGCAGCGCGACCTTCAGAAAAACACTAGGGATTAGGGATTGGGGATTGGGGATTCGAGATGTTCGAATTGACGCGTGACAACGCCTGGAATCTGCTGACCGAGTACACGAAGAGCGAGAGCCTGCGGAAGCACGCGCTCGCCGTCGAGGCCGCGGTGCGCGGATACGCGCGCAAGTTCGGCGAAGACGAGGAGGTCTGGGGTATCGTCGCGCTGTTGCACGACTTCGACTACGAGCAGTATCCCGACCTGAAGGACCACCCGTTCCGTGGCACCGAGATTCTTCGCGAGCGCGGCTGTCCGGACTTCGTGATCCGGGCCATTCTTTCGCACGGCGAGCATACGAACACGCCCCGCGAATCGAGGCTGGAGCACACGCTTTTCGCGTGCGACGAAATGGCGGGGTTCGTCACGGCCGCGGCCCTGGTGCGTCCGTCGAAGAGCGTCCAGGATCTCGAGGCCTCGTCGGTCATCAAGCGGATGAAGGACAAGGCGTTCGCCAAGGGCGTGAGCCGCGACGACCTGCGAAAGGGCGCCGAAGAGCTGGGGCTGCCGCTCGACGAGCACATCGGCAATGTGATCGCGTTCATGCGGGAGCGGCGGGACGTGTTGGGACTCTGAGGCAGGGCTGAAGCCCTGCGCTACCTGCTGTGAGGCAGGGCTAAAGCCCTGCGCCACCTGAGTTCGCACCATCTACGGTGGAACAGGGCTTCAGCCCTGTTCGTATAGTCAACTAATGTCGGATTCTGTCGCCATCCTCGACCGGGTCGGCGTGCGCTACGGCACGCAATGGGCGCTGTCCGATGTCTCGGCGGTGTTTCCGGCGGGAGCGGTCGGCCTGCTCGGCCCGAACGGCGCCGGCAAGAGCACCATGCTGAAGGCGCTGCTCGGGTTGATCAAGCCCGACGGCGGCCGCATCGCGGTGCTCGATCTCGACGTGGCCGTGGCGCCTCTCGACATCCGCGCCCGCGTCGGCTACATGCCGGAAAGCGACGCGCAGATTCCAGGGATGACGGCCGTCTCATTCGTCGCGTATTGCGCCGAGCTGTCCGGGTTGCCGCCCGCCGATGCGATGCAGCGGGCGCACGAAGTTCTGTACTACGTCGGCCTCGGCGAGGCCCGCTATCGCAACGTCGAGACCTATTCAACCGGCATGAAGCAGCGCATCAAGCTCGCGCAGGCGCTCGTGCACGATCCCGATCTCCTGCTGCTCGACGAGCCGACCAACGGTATGGACCCGAAGGGGCGCGAGGAGATGCTCGCGCTCGTGCGCGACATCGCGCAGAACAGGCACATCAGCCTCATTCTTTCGTCGCACGTCATGCCCGACGTCGAATCGGTGTGCGATGCGGTCGTCGTGATGAATCGTGGAAAAGTCGTCATGCAGGGGCCGATCGCGTCACTCAAGAAACCGACCGGGCACATCTTCGAAGTTCGCGTCAAAGGCAACAGGGACGCGTTCGTCGAACGGCTGCGCATGCAGGCGTTCGAGTGCCGCGAAACCGACGCTGATGAGTTCCGCGTGCTCGTGCCGGCCACCGCGGGCCCCGAGCAGCTGTTTGCGTCGGCCGCTCACGTCGGGGCGCAGGTGCGTCATTTGAAGCAGAGCGTGCCGACCCTCGAGGACGTGTTCGCAGAAGCGATGGGTGAGCCCTAGATGCCTATCCATCGCGAGCGGTACCGCAGACGTGAAGGCGGCAACGACCTGGCCGGCCGCGCATGGATGGTCATCGCGGCCAACGGCCTGCGCACGCTCGCGCGCAGGCGCGCGTTCCTGTTTCTCATGATCCTCGCGTGGATGCCCGTGGTGGTGCGCGGCGTGCAAATCTGGGCGGCCGCCAACGTGCCCGGTATGGCCGAAATGGGTGTGCTCGCCGTCACACCACTCATGTTCCGGGACTTCCTCAACCAGCAGGACCCGATGACGTTTTTCATCACGGTCTACGTCGGCTCCGGGCTCATCGCCGACGACATTCGCGCCAAGGCGCTGCAGCTGTATCTCTCGCGTCCGGTTACCCGGTCGCAGTACATCGCAGGGAAGGCCGCGATTTTGATGGCCGCGCTCGCGGCCATCACCTGGCTCCCCGGGCTGCTGCTGCTGTTGCTCGTGCCCGCGTTCATGGGCAGCATGGCGTTCGTGCGCGATCACCTCCTGCTCATCCCGTCGATTTCCGCCTATTCGATCATCAAGATCACGCTCTCGACGTTCATCATCCTGGCGCTGTCGTCGTTGAGCAACAGCCGCTGGTTCGTGGCGGTCATGTATGCGGGTCTTGCGTTCTTCACGCACGCGGTCTACGGCGTCATCGCGGGCGCGAGCGACAGCACGATGTTCTCGTGGGTCTCGATCTTTTCCAACGTCCACCAGGTCGGCGACGTCCTGTTCCGCGTGCCTCCGCGCTACGACACGCCGCCGATCGTGTCGGCCCTCGTCATTGCGATCGCCATTGCGATCTCGGCGTTCGTCCTGAGCCGCCGCATCCGTGCCATTGAGGTCGTGACGTGACAACGGCGGCCGTCGTGCAGACGGACCACCTGTCGAAGTGGTACGGCCAGGTCATCGGGCTGAACGATATCAGCCTCACCATTGCCGGCGGCATCACGGGATTGCTCGGTCCGAATGGCGCCGGGAAATCGACGCTGTTGAAGCTCATCACGGGCCAGTTGAAGCCCAGCAAGGGATCGGTGAAGGTCCTGGGCGAGTCTGTGTGGGGAAACCCGGGCATCTTTCGCCGCCTGGGTCTCTGTCCGGAACAGGATGCCTTCTACGATCGGATGACCGGACACGAATGGGTGACGGCGCTCATGCGCCTTCACGGGTACGGCGAGCGCGACGCGTCCGACAAGGCGATGGCGTCGCTCGAGCAGGTGGATCTGCTGGAAGCGGCCAACAAGCGTATCGGCGCCTACAGCAAGGGCATGCGCCAGCGCGTGAAGCTCGCCCAGGCGATCGCGCACGAGCCCGAGCTGCTGATCCTCGACGAGCCGTTGTCGGGCATGGATCCGCTGGCGCGCCGCAAGATGATCCGGCTGCTGCGCAACTGGGCCGCGGCGGGACGCAACGTCATCGTCTCCAGCCACATCCTTCACGAAGTCGAAGCGCTCACGTCGGACATCCTGCTGATGCACCATGGCCGCGTGCTGGCCGAAGGCAACGTGCACCAGATTCGGGATCTCATCGACGAGCATCCGCACACGGTCTGCCTGCGCTCGAAGCAACCCCGTACGCTCGCGACGAAGCTGGTTGCCAGCGACGACGTGTTGAGCGTGCGCTTCGAGGACGACGCGGTGTACGTGCAGACGGCGAAGCCCGACGCGTTCTACGCGCGGGTGACGGAGATGGCGGCAACCAACGGCGCGGGCGACATCTACGAAATCACGTCGCCCGACGACAACCTGCAGGCGGTCTTCGAGTATCTGGTGAAGTCATGATCCCCTCGACTCGCGACGCTCGCTCGGGGCAGGCCCACTCGACTCGCGAGGCTCGCTCGGCGAGATTCTGGAACGCCGCGTTTCGTGTGTTCGAGATCTCGATCACCCAGATGCTCTGGTCGAAGCGCACCGTTTTCATGCTCCTGGCCACCGGCGCGCCTGTCGCGATTGCCATCCTGCTTCGCGTCATCGACTCCATGGGCCTGTCGTCGTTCAAGGTGAACGGCGTGCCGGTGGCGGGGCCCGTCATCTTCGGCGGCATGATCTGGCTGTTGTATCTCCGCTTTGTGGTGCCGGTGCTGGGCGCGTTCTACGGGACCGCGCTGATTTCAGACGAAGTGGAAGATCGCACCATTACATATCTGTTTACGCGACCCGTGCCGCGCGGGTCGATCATCATCGGCAAATATCTCGCCTATCTGGTGTGCACCGGCCTGGTGGTGCTGCCCTCGGTCACCACGGTCTACCTGCTCATCACGCCCGTCGCCGGCGGCAGCATCGGGGCCACGTTTCCGCAGCTCCTGACCGACCTTGGCCTGCTGGCGCTCGGACTGGCGGTGTATGGCGCCGTGTTCGCGCTGATTGGCGCGCTCGTGCCCAGGCCGCTGGTCGCGGGGCTGTTGCTCGTGTTCGGCTGGGAGCAGGTGGCGCTCATCGTGCCCGGCTATCTGCGCCGTTTCACGGTCGCGCATTACCTGCAGTCGCTCGTGCCCCACTCGATGCCCCAGGACGATACCGTCTCGGCCATCCAGTCGCTCTTCTCGGCGCCGCCGACCGCCGCGTCGAGCCTCCTGTCGCTCGCGGTCATTCTGGTGGCCGCGCTCTGGCTGGCGGCTCGGACGGTGGAACGGCGGGAATACATACTTGATCAGTAACGGTTCGTCGGGTTCGTCGGTTCGTGGGGTTCGTAGGTTCGTGGGGTTCGTGCGGTTCGCGGTCCATGGTGTCCCAGGCCTCCACACCCTCGATTTCACCGTGGAGGCCTGGCGAACCGCGCGAACTTACGAACCGACGAACCTGACGAACCAACGAACTCCAGCGTCCGCCAGGGAACCCTGGCGTCCGGTATTCCGTCTACGTGGGTATAGCCATGACCAAGAGAACCCGCTATTTCCTGTTCGGTGCGATTGGCGCGCTTCTGGTCGGCCTTTCGGGCGGATTGATTGCCTATCTCGCCTACGATCGGAGCGCCGGCGTGCCGGCCGGGCTGCCGCTGGAAGTCCGCTATGTGCCTGCCAATGCCGAGGTCGTGGCGTTTGCCAACGTCCAGGACGTCATGACCTCCGACCTCCGTCGCGAGCTCATGCCGACCATCGAAGCGGGCTCGCACAAGGGCCGGCAGATGATGAGCGATTTTGCCGGCATCGACCTGGAAAAGCAGGTCCATCACATCGTGGCTTATGTCGAGGCCCGCGAAACACCCGGTCAGCAGGATCAGCAACGGCCGGAGATGCCCAGACTGCTGCTGCTCGTCCAGGGCTCGTTCGAGCCAGCGCGGATCGAGCAGTTCATCCACGATCGCGGCGGAATCATGGAGGACTACAAGGGCGCGAAGTTGTTCACGCATCCTGACGCCGAAAAGCAGGTCGCCATCGGGCTTCCGGGACCAGATTTGATCGCCATCGGCCAGGCCGATCTCGTGCGTCGCGCGATGGATCGCGCGCGCGACGGGGCACGCGGCGCCGAGGACATCACGTCAAACGACGAGATGATGAACCTCATCAAGGACAACGCTGGCAGCACGGCATGGGTAGTCGGCCACTTCGACGCGATGCGCCGCCGCATGCGGATGCCCAGCGACTTCTCGGTACAGGTGCCGCCGGTGCGCCTCGTGTCGATGAAAGCGCACGTGAACGGCGGCATGAAGGCCACGATTCGCGCGGAAGCCGGCGACAAGGCGGCGGCCGATCAACTGCGCGATACCGTCCGCGGGTTCGTGTCTCTTGCGCGCCTGCACGGCGGGGGGCAGCCCGGCTTCGAGAGCACGCTGAAATCCATCGAGCTCTCGGGCACCGACAAAACCGTTCAGATGACCTTTGCCGTTGCGCCCGACACCCTTCGCATGCTCGCCCCGCGGGCTCCGCGGCGTCCGGATGCGCCAGCGCCGCCGCCGCCTCCAGCCCCTCCAGGCAAGTGAGCTAGAATCTGAATCTAGAAACTAGAATCTAAAAACTAGAATCTAAAATCTGGAGTCCAAGAACCAGAAGCTGCTCTTCAGATTCTAGATTTTAGATTTTAGTTTCAGAATGCCTGAGCTCATCTTCTTCTACGGTACCCTTCGAACGGGATTCAACCGCACGACGCGTGCGGGCATCGACTCGTTTCTGAAATTTGCGGGCCGCGGCTGGATTAGCGGCAAGCTGTTCGATCTGGGGATCTATCCGGCTGCCGTGCCGGCCAGCGATGCGCGCGTGTGGGGCGAGGTCTTCGAAATCACGGATCCGCCCACGGTGCTGGCCGCGCTCGATCGCATCGAAGGGCATCGCCCGTCGGAACCCGAGCGCAGCCTCTACAACCGCGTCCGCGTGTCGGCCACGCTCGATGACGGCCAGACCGAAGATGTCTGGGTCTACTTTTACAATGCCCCGCTCGGCCGCGCGCCACGTATAACCTCGGGCGATTACCTGGAACACTTGAAGAACCGGTAGGGCTGCGGACTGCCGACCCCCGGCTTCTGGCCCGGAGCCCCAAGCCGTCAACGAGCCACCCCGGCGACCGCGCGAATCCGAAGCTACGGCGCCGGACACGCGCTCCGATGCCGCGACCGGCCGAATGACGCGAGGATACAGACTTCGCCATTCGTCCTCGCTCGATGCCCACAGGCGTCTCGCGCGGTCAAGTCACCCGAGTCGGCGGCCTCCGCACGGATTCGCGCGGCCGCCGGTGCGTCTCGTTGACCGTGATATGCGGTCGGACAAATAGAGAAGTGTGTCCCGCATCACGTCAGGCGACCATCTCGAGGACTTGAAGAACAGATAGGGGAATTCGCAGATTCGTAGATTGAAAGACCGGATCTTCAGACGTCTTTCATAGAGGCATGTAGCGCGCGTCGCAACAGTTGGGTTGGTGTTGCTGCGGCGCGAAGCCGTGCGCAGGCGGCCGACCTCTGACGCCTGACCGCGCGAGAAGCCCGAGGGAACCGAGCGAGGATGAATGGCGGAGTGAGTGTCCTCGCGTCGCGCGGCCGCAGGCGGCCTCGCAGCGCGCGTCCGGCCCCGGAGCTTCGGATTCGCGCGGCAGCAATGCCAACCCAACTGTGCGGGCCTAACGCATCCTCGGTCCGGCTAAAGCCGGACGTACTTTGCACGGGTGCTAGGGCAATCTGTGAATCTGAATGGTGCGTCAGACGAGTTTGCGGCCTGCTTTAATCGCTTCGATGAATTCCACGATCACCGCGTGGATGCGGTCGGAAGGCTCGATGAACTCGATGCCCGATCGGTAGTGCACGATTTCCTGGTCCACGTCGCTGATGCGGCAATGCGCCACGCGGCCTTTCAGCACGACGGATCGCCCGCCCAGGGTCAGCCTGATGTCGTGAAGGGAATTGAGGTGGAGGGGAAAAGCGGTCTCGACCAGGCAGCCACCCTGGCTGATCTCCTTGATCGACAGGGGTTGGAACACCATGACCTCGCCATGGAGCTCCCCGAGAATCTCAACTCGTTCCCGGTCGCGCTTTTCTGGGGGGGGCGCGGTCACGCCCGGGTACGGTACCAGACTTTGCCGTTAGTGTACAGGCTCATACCGGCACTCGAATTGAGATGAAAAAGGGGCGGAAGCCATACGCTCCTCGCCCCAGGACGCCGACTGAAAACTGAGAACTGAAAACTGCTAACCGCCGACTGACAACTAATTGAGCCGCAGCGGGACCGGCTGGCTGAACACGTCGTCGGGCATCTCCACCGATTCGCTGCGCTCCACTTCTTCCTCGGTCGTCACGGTGCACGTGACCACAGGGATATCCTTCGTATCGGCATCGAGCTTCAACATCGACAACACCTGGAAGCCGTCCATATCGTCGATGTCCAGGCACACGATGATGAGGCGTGGCGTCAGACGTTTGATATGGCTGTACGCGCGTTCGGTCGATTCGACGAACACGACGTCGTACTGGCCTGCGTCGAGAACCGTCTCGAGCAACCCGTTCAATTGAGACTGCTTGCTGACCACGACAACCTGCTGCGAGGTACCCCTCGCAATGTCGGTTGGTCTCGTCTCGATGGTGGTCATCATGGTCTCGCCTCCCGTCTGCCCACCACCTAATACAAGAACCACGCCAAAGCCGTGGTTTCGAAACAGCTCAGGAAAAGGGCCTGTTCTTCAGGCGTTTGCGCGGAATGTCATTCGTTTTGGAGCCAAAAGGGTGCGTACAAAAAACAGGGGGAGCAAAATGCTCCCCCAGACTGCACGAATGTAACCAGAGTGTTGGC
The DNA here is from genome assembly GCA_963746535.1 of Vicinamibacterales bacterium. Lineage (GTDB taxonomy): Bacteria > Acidobacteriota > Vicinamibacteria > Vicinamibacterales > JAMQPK01 > JAMQPK01. Next base: position 35,042 of record CAVVBP010000007.1, read on the forward strand.
TGCCGTAGGGCGGGTTTCGTACTGCAAAACCCGCCCTACGACCGAACCTAACGAACCTACGAACCTACGAACTTAACGAACCCACGAACCTATCGAATCTAGAACAAGAACTTCACAGAGAACTGCCCCTGCGTGCCGGCTTCGAACAGGTCGTCCATGCCGTAGCGCGGATCGAGCGCGTTCGCGCCGTCCGAGGTCGCTCGGATCATGGCGTTGTAGTCGTAGCCCTTGTACAGATCCACGTTGGCCAGGTTGATTGCTGACGACGCGCGGGGCGCGCCGGCGCCGCGATTCAGGTAGTTGAACGTGTGCCGCGCCGTCTTCTGGTTGAAGAGGTTGAGCATGTTCAGCTCGAACCGCAGCCGCTTGTTGCCCGCCATCGCCATCTCGTGCGAGACGAGGAGGTCGGTCTTGTTGTACATCGGCGTCCGGCCCATGTCGCCGCGGCCCTCGACGAAGATCTCCGTCTGGTTCACCGAGTTGACGTAGGTCGACATCGGCGTGCCGCTGCCCATGTAGATGAACGCGCCGATTTGCGTGTTCTGGAAGATGTTGTAGGCGCCGTAGAACTTGGCGACCACCGGGCGATCCGTTGCCAGACGGCCGAGCACGTCGAGGTTGCCATGCGAATCGAACATGGCGTCGTCGAGGTCCCAGCCGCGGTTGACGTTGCCGCCCTCACGGAAGATCGAGCCGGCCTGCTGCTGCGCCGTGGCCGAGCTGACGCCCGTGGTCGGCGTGCGGATTTCGTCCGAGCTCGCCAGACCCGCGTAGTTGCCATACAGACGGCTGATCGTCAGGTTGGCGCTGCCGAACCAGTTGTTCGCGAACCGGCGGCTGATGCCCATCTCCACGGCGTCGTACTGCCGTTTCGCCTTGGGCATGGGGAATGAACCGCCTCCCGTGAGAGGAGCCGCCGACGCGGGCATGATGGAGGTCGTGCCCTCGCCGGGGTTGCCCAGCAAGTACACCTCGTTGCCGTTCACGAGCGCGCCGAGGTCTTCGATCGTCCGGTTCAGGTCGTTGTGCACGTAATGGAACGTCGCCACCGTGCGGGGGTTCACTTCGAAGTCGAAGCCCGCGCTGTAGCTGTCCTGCGACATCGACTTGGCGTTGTCGTCGACCGTGTCGAAGCTGGGGACGCGGCGATCGCGGCAGTCGCCGCCGCCCTTCCACAGGTCGCGACCGGGCGCGTTGGAGTAGTTCGCCGTGATCGGATCGTTCGGGTTGTCGATCGCGCGGTACTTGATGCACCAGATGTCGCCGCCGAACGAGCCGCGCGGCATCTCGTACTTCGTCCAGTCGTAGTAGCGGCCGTAGCTGGCATATGCCTTCGCGCGGCCGTTACCCGACACGTCGTAGCTGAATCCGAGCCGCGGCGCGAGCTTCTCGCCCCAGCCGAATTCGAAGACGTTTTCCCGGACTTCCTGCTTGTAGGCAGGGACGTTCTCGTTCTCCGTGCGAAGCCCGACGTTCAACGTCAGGCGGTCGCCAACCTGCCACTGGTCCTGAACGTAGAGCGACAGGATGTCCGCGCCGGCCTTGCCGAAGATGCCGCGGTTATTGACAGCGTAGTAGCCGTACGCGCCCCTGTCGTTGGCCTGACCCGCCAGAGCAAGCGTGCTGCCCCAGAAGATGTCAACGTATCCGCCGGGATACAGGGAGTTGACGTCGTTCACCGTGTGTTGGTATCCGAAGCCCCCCTTCAGGGTGTGCCAGCCGGCACTCGGGAAGGTGTGGTTGTAATCCACGTTGAAGAGCGTGCGCTTTGTCGTGTCGAAATCGGTGATCTGCGAGCGCGGAGTATTCTGCGTGAGCTGTGATCCCTGGAGATTCGCCGGAACGGTGCAACCGATGCTTGCGCAGTTCGCCGTTGGGGTCTGATAGATGTAGTTCGTCGTCTGCGGAATACCGGTGTCGGTGTACCGATCGTGGAAGTACCCGGCGCGAAATGTCGCGTACGCGCGATTGAAGATGACAAGGTCGACCTTCCCATTGACGTTCGCCTGCATCTGCTCCCAGCCGCGTACCTTGTTTGGGTCGCTCGCCGCTTTCGAGCTGGCGAGGAAGTCCGAGCCAAAGCCGTTGTAGGCCGGCAGCGTGCCTTTCACGTAGGCCGGCGTCGCAAGAGTGGAGACATGCGCGTTGATTCGACGGCTGCCCACGCTGACCTTGCCGAACGCCTGGATAAGTCTGGACGTCCGCTCGATGGCGCCTTCCTCCGTGCCGTTCGAGAAGCTGTAGGTGTTGTCGCGCCGGTTGACGCGGGTCGAGAACGATCCGAAGAAGAACAGTTTGTCGCGAACGATGGGGCCGCCGATCGATCCGCCGAACTCCTGGCGAACGTCCGGCTGCTCGGTGTCCTGCCAGTACTGAACCGTCTTCTCGTCGATCGGGCTCAGCACGAGGCGCTCGACTGGGCCGGCGCTCAACGGGCTGCCGTCGAGATAGTAGTGGCCCTCGCCGGTGAAGATGTTGCCGCCCGACTTGGTGACCGCGCTGATGACGCCGCCCAGCGCGCCGCCGAACTCGGCTGGGATGCCGGTCGTCTTGACCTGCACTTCCTGGATGTACTCGAACACGGTGTTCTGGCGCGACGAACCGTTGATCAAGCTGTTGGTGACGACGCCATCAACCGTAAAGGTGTTTTCGGCGCCGCTCGCACCGTTCACCTGGAAGCCGCCTTCGATGTCACCCGAGTTCACCGAGGGTGCGGTGAGCGCGATCGACTGGAAGCTGCGCCCCTTCGGCAGCCCGCCAATCTCTTCGGCCGTGATCCTGTGCGCGACGCTTGCGCTGTGGGTGTCGATAATGCCCACGTGTCTGGCAGCGACCCGAAGTGTCTCAGCGAGAGCCGCGACATGGAGCACTGCGTTCAGCACGTGAGCATGGTCCACGTGAACCTCAACGTGAGTTGTCTCCTGCGGTGTGAAGCCGGTCAGATCGAAACGGATGGCATACACGCCCGGCTCCAGTATTAGCTGATAGCCACCTGCCTTGTCGCTCATCGTGGTGAGCGTTTGGTCGTTGCGCTCGTTCGCGGCTCGTACCTGAACACCGGGCAATGGACTGTCGGTCTGGTCAACGAGTCGGCCGGTGAGGGTGCCCAGCCCTTCCTGTGCACCCAGAGGCGGGGCGAGGTAAGCTCATGACGAGAACGACCAGTGAAACAAGGGCTTGCAGTGGTGTCGAGGTCTTCTTCAGCATGGCAGCGGTCTCCTTTCGCGCTGCCGCCATGCAAGTTCGACTCAGGATCGGATGTGATCGGCGCAAACTCTGTGCACCGTTTGCACCAACGACCAATTCCACGTGCAAGAAAAAGGGGGGAGCGTTTCCGCTCCCCCCTGTGACGTACCCGCTTCCTGTTTTGCGGCTTAGAACAGGAATTTCACCATGAAGTGGGCCGTCGTGCCCTCGCTCCACAGGTCGTCCTGGCCAAACCGCGGTTCATTGCCGATCCCGTTCCGACCGTCCGTTGTGGCCGCGATCATGGCCTTGTAGTCGTACGGCTGCCTCAAATCCTGGTTGGCCAGATTGATAGACGCCGCAGAGCGGTTTCGGTTCAGCAGGTTGAATGTGTGCCGGACCGTCTTCTGGTTGAACAGGTTCAGGACGTTCAGCTCCAACCGCAGGTTGTTGGTGTTATGCATCCTGATTTCGTGCGAGAGCAGCAGGTCGGTCGTCGCAAGCATCGGCGTCCGGCCCAGGTCGCCGCGGCCTTCGACGAATACCTCCGTGGCGTTGATGGTTCTGACGTAGGTCGTCACGGGTGTTCCGCTGCCCACGTACTGATTCAGGCCAATCTGCGTCCCGAACGACGTCATGTACGCGCCGTACATCTTCAGGACGTGCGGACGATCTGTAGCGAGACGACCCGTGGGATTGAGATTGCCGTGTGAGTCGAACATCATCTCGTCGAGATCGAATGCGCGAGTCGCGTTTCCGCCGGGCCGGAACGACTGAGAACCCTGCTGTTGATCGACCGCGAACGAACTGAATCCCGGGGTGCGGATTTCGTCCGAGTTGGCGAGACCCGCGTAGTTGCCGTATAGACGGCTCAGGACGTAGCTCCCACCGAGGAAATAGTTGCCCGAGAACCTCCGATTCAGCGACACCTGCAGCGCGTCATACTGCCGTTTCGGCTTCGGCACGTCGAACGGGGCGGTCTTGGTCGAAACGAACGCCTGCTTGGTCAGTCCTTCACCAGGGTTTCCGTAGACGTAGACTTCGCTGCCATCTACGAGCTGTCCAACGTCCTCGATCGTGCGGACCAGATTGTTGTGCACGTAGTTGACCGACAGCAGCATGGTGGGCCGCAACTGGTACTCGACGCCTCCGCTGAAGCTGTCCTGACTCATCGGCTTCATGTCCGGATCGAGCTGGTCGGTGCCGAAGCTCGGGACGCGATGATCTTGATAGCCCGCGGCATTGCCCCACAGATCGCGGCCGGGCATGTTGTCCAGATTGATGCTGCTGATGATCGACGGATCATCGAGCGGGCGATAGTACGTCTTCCAGATATCGCCGCCGAATGTGCCGCGCGCCAGCTCGTACTTCGTCCAGTCGTAGTACCGGCCGTAGCTGCCGAAGAGCTTCATCCGTACCGTCGCCCTTCACAGGTCGTACGCCGCTCCAATTCTTGGCGCGATCTTCTCGCCCCAGCCGAACTGGATCGCGACGTCCCGCTCTCTGAACGCAGGAATCTTCTCGTCTTCGAGGCGCACGCCGAGATTCAGCGTCAGGTTGCCGACGCTCCACTGGTCCTGCGCGTAGAAATGGCGAGATGTTGGCGGCCGCCTTGCCGAACGTCCCGAGGTCGTCAACCGCGTAGTAGCCGTACGTGCCTCTGCTCGTTGGAACGCCCGGCACGGTGCTCGTCACGGCCGAATCCCAGTAGATCAGGACACGGCCGCCGGGATAGCGCGAATCCACTTCGTTCTCGTTATGCCGGATACCGCCACCCACCTTCAACGTGTGGTATCCACCGGCATTGAACGACGCGTTGTAGTCCGCCTGGATGTAGGTCTGCTTGGTCGTGTCGAAGTCGGTAAGTTGCACTGCAGGAGTGTTCTGGGTCAGACGCGGTCCCGCGAACCCTGCCGGACACGAAGCGGTTCCGGCGATGCAAGGGGTTTCGTAGTACCACGGAGTGGTGGTCGGAACACCCGTGTCCGCGTAATTGTCGTAGAAGTGCCCGACCTTCACGCTCACAAAGGACGAATTGTTGACGCTGATATCAGCGTTGCCGGTGAAAGTCCGCTGGGAGGCGTCGAAGCCCCGCGTGAGGTTGACGTGGTTGCTGGCTTTAGAGCTCGAGATGTCACTGCGGACCCGTGCCCGTGTAGGCGGGCAGCGTTCCCGTGGACGATGTTGGTGTGATCAACGCGCCGAAATACGCGTTGACCCGGCGGCTGGCGTAGCTGACCTTCCCGTAACCGCTCATGATCGTCTGATCGCGCGTGATCGAGCCGGGATCGGTGCCGCTGCTGAACAGGTAATCGTTGGTTCTCGTGTTGAAACGCGGCGAGATCGAGCCGAAGAAGAAGAGACGATCGCGGATGATGGGACCGCCCAGCGAGCCGCCCACTTCGTTCCGATTGTCGCTCTGCTCGTCATCCTGCACCGTGGACACCGTGCGGTCGTCCACCGGGGACAGGACGAGACGCTTGACCGGTCCGGCGTTCAGGGCGCTGCCGGAAAAGTAATAGTGCCCCTCGCCATGGAAGACGTTGCCGCCCGACTTGGTCACCGCGCTGATCACGCCTCCCAGCGCGCCGCCATACTCCGCCGGGATGCCGACGGTCTTGACCTGCACCTCCTGCAGGTACTCGAACACGGTGTTCTGGCGCGAGTGGCCGGCGAGCAGGCTGTTGGTGGAAACGCCATCGACCGTGAACTGATTTTCCGAGCCGCTGGCGCCGTTCACCTGAAACCCACCCTCGACGTCGCCCGAGTTGACCGACGGGGCCGTCATCGCGACCGACTGGAAGCTGCGGCCTTTCGGCATCCGGTCGATCTCTTCCGCGGTAACGTTGTGCGCGATGATGGTGGTGCGCGTATCGACCAGTGGCGCGGCTTCCGCCGTCACCTGGACGGCCTCTGAAATGTTGCCGACCTTCATCGATGCGTTGATGGTGAACGTCCGGCCGAGCAGCACGTTCACTTCGGGGTGTTCCTGCCGGGCGAAGCCGCTCAACTCGAACCCGATCTTGTAGGTCCCAGGATCGACCGACGCCCGGTAATGGCCCCCACCGTCGGTCACAACATTGGTGACCCGTCCGGTCTGAAGACTCGTAATCGTGACAGTCACACCTGGGAGTACGCCTCCGCTGGCGTCCGTCACTTCACCTGTAACCGTTCCCGTTTGCTCCTGTGCCTGCACGTTGAGGGCAGGTCCCAGAAGCATGCCGAGCGACAACAGGATGCACAGCAGCCATGGCGCTGCCTCGCCCCGTTCGCGTCGTCTCGTATTCATAGCCTCTCCTTGAAAATGGCCTCGGACGTCGTTATTAACGTCCCAAGACAAAACTCCTAACCAGAAAGATGCCAAGTCTGGCAACCCCTTAATATAACAATTTGCTAACAATTCAGCGAGGCATCTCGATCAAATTGCATGCAGATTCAAATTTTTGGTCGAAGTTATCCAAAATCATGAAGTAGGTGTTTCTCTGACAAGCCAAATAGCCGCAAAGCTCTGAACACTTAAGGGTTGTCCTTCTACAGGGATCGGCGGAAAATCCGATAAAAACGTAGGTATGGCATATCCTCGATTGACGACGGTCCTGCTCGCGGCGGCGGTACTCACGGCTGCGCCCGCGGCGTGGGCGCAGGCCCCCACCGGAAATATTTCTGGTCGGGTCGTGTCGAGCGATGGACAAGCACTGCCCGGTGTCGTCGTGGAAGTGTCTACGTCGAGTGCGCCCGGATCTCGCACCGCGGTGACATCGGCTGCTGGCGACTATCTCGTCGCGCTGCTCCCGCCAGGGACCTACACAGTTTCTTTTGTCCTCGAGGGATTTCAAACGCTGCACCGCACGCTGAACGTGGCCGGCTCGCAGCGCGCGACGCTCGACGTGACGATGTCGCCCCAGGGCGTCAGCGTCTCGGTGGATGTCGTCGGGCAGGCCGAGCCGTTTGTCGAGACCGCCCAGGTTGCCACGAATTTCAAACAGCAACTGATGGCCACCCTGCCGTCAAACCGGACCGTGGACGCCGTGCTGCTGATGGCGCCGGCCGTGCATCCTACCGGCCCGCGCGGCGCATATACGATCAACGGATCGCAGTCATACGAAAACCTCTACATTCTCAACGGCGCCGTCATCAACGAGAACCTGCGCGGGCTGCCGATGACGCCGTACATCGAGGATGCGATCCAGGAAGTGACCGTGTCGAGCGCCGGCGTGTCGGCCGAGTACGGACGATTCTCCGGTGGTGTGGCGACGGCCGTCACCAAGTCGGGCGGCAACACGTTCAGCGGTTCGTTCCGCACGTCGTTCGCCAACGACGACTGGCGGTCGCTGACGCCGTTCCAGACGACGCAGTTGCTCACGACATCGCTCACGCGCTCGCAGCTGAAGGCCGACAAAGTGGTGCCGACGTTCGAAGGCACGGCGGGCGGTCCGCTGTTGGAGAACCGGATGTGGTTCTTCGGTGCGGCGCGGTCGCAGAAGCAGGTCGAGCAGCGCAGCACGGTGGGCACCAACATCGCCTACGAGCGACGGAATCAGGAGCAGCGCTACGAGGGCAAGCTCAGTTACACCCCCAAATCGGGCCACTCGCTGCAGGGCTCGTTCTTCAAGCTGAATCAGACGATTTTCAACGCGACGGCGCAGCAGGTTGCCGATCTCAAGAGCCTGACTCCGCAGGGGCAGCCGCAGAGCATGGTCACGACGCAGTACACAGGCGTGCTGAAGCCGAATTTCTCGGTGTCGGCCATGTTTGCCGCGCGAAACTTCGCGCTCACCAACGTGGGCGCCGACACGACGGACCGGATCAATGGGACGCTCGTCCTCGACCTCCAGAGGGGCTGGCGCTTCTGGAGCCCGACGTTCTGCTCCGGATCGGTCTGCGGCGACGGCGACGAGCAGCGGAACAACCGGAACTTCATGCTGAAGGGCTCGTATTTCCTCTCGAACAGCGCGTATGGTTCGCACAACCTGGTGTTCGGGTACGACTACTTCAACGACAACATCATCGCGAACACGCACTCCTCGGGCAGCGACTACCGGATTCGTGGCACCTCGTCCGTCGTGCGGGGCAATGAGATCTTCCCGGTCCTGTTGCCGGGCACGACAACGCTCGACAAGAACCCGCTGTTTGCGCTGAGCCAGGGCTCGAATCTTCGCGTGCACTCGCTCTTTATCACCGACACGTGGCGGCTCAACGACAGGGTGACGTTCAACGTCGGGATGCGCCTCGACAAGAACGACGCGACCGATGGAGACGGAAAAGTGGTGGGGAACGACGTGTCGTTCAGCCCGCGTTTCTCGGCCACCTGGGATCCGAACGGCCGCGGCGACTGGTCGCTGAGCGGCAGCATCGGCCGGTACACCATGGCGCTCACAAGCAACCTGGCCGCCTCGACGGCCAAGGCCGGTAACGCCGCGACGTTCCGCTGGGTGTACAACGGTGCGCCCATCAACGCGAACGTAACCGACGCGACGCCGGCGTCGGCGCTGATCACGACCGAAGCCGCGGTGAAGGAGATCTTCGCGTGGCACGATGCGGCGGGCGGCGATACACGACCCACGCAACTGGCCTCGGTTCCGGGTGTCAACATGACGCTCGACGATCCGCTCACGTCGCCCTATGCCTTCGAGTACGCCGGGGGCGTCAGCCGCACGCTTGGCCACCGCGGCACCGTGCGCGCAGATCTGATTTATCGCGATTACCGGAATTTCTACAGCCTTCGAACGGATCGCACGACGGGAACGGTCTCGGCCAATGGCAGCACGTTCGACCGGAACGTCGTCGAGAACTCCAACAGGACCGATCGGCAGTACCTCGGGTTGACGACGCAGGCGAGCTACGACTTCGGCCGCGAGATTTCGGTCGGCGCCAACTACACGCTCTCGCACGCGCAGGGAAGCCTCGAAGGCGAAACGGCAAGCGGCGGGCCGAGCGGCGCGTTGGCGAACAACTATCCCGAGTACCGCGTGGCGTCATGGAACTATCCCGAGGGCGATCTGGCGATCGATCAGCGGCATCGCGCGCGGATGTGGGCGACCTACAATGTGCCGGTGTCGGCCAATGCCGGTGCGATGACGTTTGGATTGATGCAGCAGTTCGCGTCGGGCGCACCCTTTGCGGCGATTGCCTCCGTGCCGACCGCCGGCACGATTCCGAATCCGGGCTACTCGACGCCGCTGCCGGCCGTCGAGTACTTCGTGCTGGGACGGGATCCGTTCCGCACGGAAGCGACATACCGCACGGACCTGTCGCTGAACTACGGCTACCGGTTCGGACAGCCGAACGGTTTCCACCCGGAGCTGTTCTTCCACGGCGAGCTCCTGAACGTCTTCAACCAGTACCAGGCCTGTGCCTGCGGTGAAAACGTGTTCCGCAATGGCGGCATCAGCGACCTGACGACGATCCAGCAGGGCGTTCAGTTGATGGCGCCGTTCAATCCCTATACGACAGAGCCGGTCGAGGGCGTCAACTGGCGGAAGGTCCCGGGATTCGGGGAACCGCAGAGCTCGTTCGGCTATACCTCTCCGCGCATCTTCCGGTTCTCGGTCGGGCTGCGTTTCTAGAACCGGCGGTTCTGGGGTTCCGGGTTCTGAGGTTCTGGGTTCTTGCCCAACTCTGAACCTGAGCAGTTTCACTTCCATGTAGTACGTAGTGTCCGGCTTTAGCCGGACTTTCACGCGGTCCGCCTGAAGGCGGACACTACGTACCGTTTTGTACAGCCCCCGCTAACCTGTACAATTCTGTGTAATGCAGGAGCTCATCCGGCAGCTGCTCGCCGAGCTGGGGGAAGATCCCACCCGCGAGGGGCTGCTCAATACCCCGAAGCGCGTCGACAAGGCCCTGAGGTTCCTCACGAGCGGCTACAACATGGACGTCGACGAAGTGCTCAACGACGCCCTGTTCACCGTCGACTACAGCGAGATGGTGATCGTGAAGGACATCGATTTCTACAGCCTGTGCGAGCACCACCTGCTGCCGTTCTTCGGAAAGTGCCACGTCGCCTACATCCCGCGCACCAAGGTCATCGGTCTCAGCAAGATTCCGAGGCTCGTCGACATCTTCAGCCGCCGCCTGCAGATTCAGGAGCGGTTGTCGAGCCAGATTGCCGACACGATTCGCGAGAAGATCAACCCGCTCGGCGTGGCGGTGGTGATGGAGGCGACGCACCTGTGCATGTCGATGCGCGGCGTGGAGAAGCAGAATTCGTTCTGCGTCACCAGCTCGATGCTCGGCGCGTTCCGGGACAACGCGCGAACACGCATGGAGTTTCTCGAGCTCATCAAGCTTCGCACGGCGATTCGCACGGCTCCGGAGCCGATGACGGCGTGTGTCGATGATTAACGGCATGAGGTGGCACAGGGCTTCAGCCCTGTCTTTGTGGCGGCTGGCGGCGATCTCGATGATCGCGTTTGCCGCCGCCGCTCATCCGATATCCGCCAGCGCGCAAACGAAACCCGGGGCGAAACCGACGACCCGTAAACCCGCGCCCGCGCCACCGCGAAAACCCACGGTCGCGCCTGCCGAGATGACATGCCCGTCCCCGCTCGGGGCCGGCGTCAAAACCCAGCACGAGTATTGCGACGTGTTGACCGGCCGCGATCCGAAGGAGGGCATCCTCATCAAGCTGCCTCCTCACCGGGGCCCCGTCACGCTCAGATTCAACCTGCACAACCGCCACACCTACTCTGAAGAAGAAGTGCGGCTGAAGCGCGGATTCGCCTCGTATGCCGCCGGCATCGGTGTGCTGACGCTGGATAACACGCTCTTGAGCCGCGCGGCGGTGGCCACCGAGTTTCGTACGGCCGCCGACCTCCTGGAACGCATCACCGGTGGTGCGGGTCCGGGCGGCGTCAAGGCCGTGGCGCCGGTCGGCAGCGAAGCGATCTCGCTCGAGCTTCCCGGCGGAGTTGTCGGAAGTGACCATCCTTGGCGAGAAGCTGACCGTGGTGCGCGCCGACGGCCAGCCGGCCACCTACACGGCGAGCGGGCGGCCGATCGCCATCGTGAGCGACGTAACTGTCGAGTACCGTACCGGCGCCAGCGCCAGCGCGCCGCAGTCGGTGACGCTCTGACAATGCAATGACAGATTGGCAGATTGGTAGATTGTGAGAATGTTGACAGATTGAAGAGAGCAGATTGTAGATTGGAGATTCGTGCTGTGACGTGTGCGAGTATGACGAATGGCCCTTCTTCAATCTGACAACAATCTCGCAATCCTCCAATCTGCCAATCTTCCAATGCAACCGCCAGCGTCAGCATTGATCACAATCATTGTTCCTGTTTTCAACGAAGCCGCTACCGTCGGCCAGGTCATCGATCGGCTGCTGCAGATTCCCCTGCCCGCGCCCCGCGAAATCATCGTCGTCAACGATGGATCCACCGACGGTACGCGACACGTGCTCGACGGCATCGCGCCGGTCGATGGCGTGCTCTCGATCGTGCATGCGGCCGCGAACGGCGGAAAGGGGAGCGCGATTCGCATCGGGCTCGCCCGCGCGCGTGGCACCGTCGTGGCGATTCAGGACGCCGACCTCGAGCTCGATCCCGTGCAGCTGGCCGACCTCGTCCAGCCGATCCTGAATGGCGAGGCCGAGGTCGTGTATGGTTCCCGCTTTCTCGCCGGGCGTCCGTCGGGGCCGTGGCTGTCGATTGCCGCCAATCAGTCGCTCACCTGGCTGACCAACGTGCTCTTCGGCGGCCGCCTGACCGACATGGAAACCTGCTACAAGATCATGGCGGCGCCCGTCGCACGCGGTCTCCAGCTCGAATCGAACCGTTTCGACATCGAACCCGAGATCACCGCGAAGCTGCTGCGCCAGCGGCGCCGCATCGTCGAGCGGCCGGTCACGTTCGATCCTCGCAGCCGCGCGAGCGGCAAAAAGATCGGCTGGCGCGATGGGGTGCATGCGATTGCGGTGCTGCTGAAATACAGATTTCAACGGTTCTAGGTGCTGGGTTCTCGAACCGCATGCATCGGATCGCCATTCTCATCGCCGCGCTCTGTTCCATAGCCGTCGCGGCGGTCGGGCTTCACTACGGCACGTATGCCGCCGGTGGATCCGATTCGTCGTGCTACGCGCTCATGGCCGACGCATTTGCCGCCGGCACGCTGCAGCCGACGAGCGATCTCGTCACCCAGGTGCCCTGGCCTGATGCCCCCAAGACATTTACGCCCGGTGGCTTCGTCGTTTCAGAAACGCGGCCAGAGGCGTCGGCGCCCGTCTGCGCGCCAGGATTCTCCTTGCTGCTCGCGCCGCTCGCGATGGCCGCTGGTCCCGATGCCATCTTCATCGTCACGCCGATGGCGGGTGCGCTGCTCGTCTGGCTGACGTTTCTTGCGGGTCGCCGTCTCGCCGGCCCGCTGGCGGGCGCCATGGCGGCGGTGCTGGTGGCGGCGAGCCCGCCGATGCTCTACCAGGTGGTGCAGCCGATGAACGACGTGACGACGGCCGCACTCTGGGTGGGAACATTCGTCGCGCTCCTCTCGCGGCGCTGGACGATTGCAGGTCTCTGCTGCGGGCTCGCGCTTCTCGTGCGGCCAAACCTTCTACCGCTCGCCGGCATTGCGGCCGTCTTCGTGGTCGCCGATTCGCAGCGTGATACGCGTCGCTGAACCAATCCCCAATCCCAAATCCCTAATCCCTGGAGTCAGTCGCTTTCTGGCCACTGTGCTTCCGTTTGGATTGATGGTGTTGTGGCTCAACCACGGACTCTATGGCAGTCCTTTTCGAACGGGGTACGGACAACTCGGTCAGTTGTTCGGATTTGCCGCGCTCGCCGTGAATGCGCCGCGTTATCTGTCGTGGCTCGTCGAGACCCACACGCTGTTCCCGCTGCTTGCGTTCGCCGCGCCGTTCGTTCTGCCTCCGGGCGAGCGTCGCGCCGCCTGGCTTGCCGTGGGCCTGATTCTGGCAACCTGCCTCGTCTATTTCATCTATACGCCGTTTGACGAGTGGACGTACCTGCGGTTTCTGCTGCCGGCCATCGCCCTGATGCTGGTACTCGCATCCGCCGTGACGGTCCGGTTGCTCGAATTTGCCCCGGCGTTTGGCCGGACCGCCGTCGTGGCGGTCGTGACGATCGGCCTTGCCGTCTTCTCGGTGCGCACGGCCAGCGATCGGCTTGCGTTCAATCTGAAGTTCCTCGAACAACGCTATCGAAGCGCGGGCATTGTCGTGCGCGACAGGCTGCCCGCGAATGCCGTCGTGCTTTCTGTCTGGGACAGCGGCGCCGTACGGTTCCACGGACGGAAAGACGCGCTGACCTGGGAAGGGCTCGACCCCGCCTGGCTCGATCGCGCGCTCGCGTGGCTCGAGGATCACGGGCGCACGCCGTTCATCCTGCTCGAATCGTGGGAAGAGCCGGGGTTCCGCAACCGGTTTGCGAGCCACAGCGCGATCGGCAAGCTCGACTGGCCGCCGAAATATGAAATCGATCGGTCGGTGCGGATCTACGATCCGAAGGATCGCTCGCGGTACGATACCGGCGAGCGGATTGACACGGAATATCTGTGGCCCTTGCGCCGCTGATCACGATGACGCAGAGACGCGAAGGCGCGGAGGTGCTTTTTTGAAAACCGTCTCTGCGTCTCTGCGCCTCCGCGTCGCCGTCACATTCGTAGCCAATCAGTCTTCTGTTTCCGGCTCGCTCGACATGGGCATCTGGAGCACCGCGTGTAAATGGAATCCCATCTCACCCTAGCCGGCGCGCGGCGCATCGCGATCAGCCATTCACTCTTTCAACCGACGACACTGCAGGGCGCCATCGATCGTCTCGGCTTCGTGCAGGCCGATCCGATTCGTTCTCCGGCGCGCGCGCAGGACCTGATTCTCCGGCACCGGGTCGACGGATACCGCGCCGGCGATCTCGAGCGTCACTACGTGTCGCTCGACATCGAAGAGGACTACCTGTACGTGTACGGATTTGTCGCGCGCCGGACGTGGAACCTGCTGCACCCGCGCGCCGCCTCGCGCATGAGCAGGTTCGAACAGAAGGTACTCGACGTCGTGCGGGCGTCTGGAGAGGTGCATCCGGCGGACCTCGAGGCGCACCTGGGCCGCAAGCGTGTCGTCAATGCCTGGGGCGGCTATTCCAAGGCGACCACTCAGGCCCTCGAGCAGCTTCACTATCGCGGGCTGGTGCGCATCGCGCGCCGCGAACGGGGGATCCGGGTTTACAAGCCCGTCTCTCTGGCGTCGGAGACCGCTGCCGCGCAGGAACGCTTGAGAGGGCTGGTGATGGACCTGGCCAGTATCTTCGCGCCCGCGTCGCTCAAGGGCTTGCAGGCCATCGCGGCCCGCTTCAACAACCTCGGGGAGCCACGCAAGGTCATCGCTGAGCTCGTGCGGTCGGGAGCGCTGTTGAAGGACACGATCGACGGCCACTCATACGCCTGGCCCGCCGATGTGGAGGCCCGGGATGATGTGCCGCGAACGGTCCGGTTTCTCGCCCCGTTCGACCCGGTCGTCTGGGACCGCGCGCGGTTCGAGCGCTTCTGGGGATGGGTGTACCGTTTCGAAGCCTACACGCCCGTCAAGAAGCGCGTGCGTGGGTATTACGCGATGCCGATGTTGTGGCGCGACGCCTTCGTCGGATGGGCCAATGTAGGTGCGACGAGAGGGTTGGAAGTAGATGTCGGGTTCGTCAACGGGCGGCCGCGCGAGCGGGGGTTTTCGCGGGAACTGGACGCGGAGATCGCGAGGATGAAGGCGTTTCTATCGCCCACTCCGGCGGATATTATTCATCCATGAATGTCGTGCGATGGGGCATCGTCGGGTGCGGCGACGTCACCGAGAAGAAGAGCGGTCCCGCGTTTCAGAAGGCTGAAGGGTCGGAGCTCCTCGCCGTCACGCGCCGCGATCTGGCGAAGGCCGAGGATTACGCCCGCCGCCACAACGTGCCGCGCGTGCACCGGACCGCGGACGATCTCATCGGCGACCCCGACGTCGATGCGGTGTACATCGCGACGCACCCCTCGAGCCATTGCGAGCTCGCCTTGAAGACGGCCGCCGCCGGCAAACCGTGCCTGGTCGAGAAGCCGATGGCGACCAACTACGGCGAGTGCGTTCGGATGATCGAGGCGTTCGGTGCGAGGCAGGTTCCGCTCTGGGTCGCCTACTACCGGCGTGCGCTGCCCCGATTTCTCAAGATGCGCGAGCTCGTCCGCGACCGCGCCATCGGCGACCTGACCTCGATTCACGTCCGCGTTACCGCTCAGCTCGCGACCGGAGAGGCGGCGAAAGCCTGGCGGCTCGATGGCGACATCGCGGGCGCCGGGTTGTTTCTCGATCTCGGGTCGCACCTCTTCGACCTCATCGACTTTCTCGCCGGGCCGATCACCAGAGCGGCCGGCTTCGCGATCAACACCGGCGGGACCTATTCGGTCGAAGACGTGACGGCGGCGGCGTTTCAGATCGGCGACAAGGTCGTCGGCACGGGCATCTGGAACTTCAACGCGCCCGAAGCCGGGGATTCGATTGTGCTGACTGGGTCACAGGGAGAGATGTCGACCGCGGTGCTGGGCGACGAAGATGTGGTCGTAACGCGGAACGGAAGCCAGAACCGGTATCGATTCCGCAACCCGCCGCACGTGCACCAGCCGCTCGTGCAGACGATCGTCGACGAGCTGCTGGGGCGAGGCCGATGCGAGTCGCCGGCCGAAACCGGCGCGCGCGCCTCGTGGGTGATGGAGAGGTGTGTGGAGGGGTATTACGCGAAAGTGAAAAGTGAAAAGTGAAAAGTAGAAAGGCGGGTCCTGAACCCCACTTTTTACTTTTCACTTTCTACTTTTTACTTTCTTACAGTCCCGCGAGGCGGCTCTCCGCATCGCCGAAGCTGGATAACTTGACCCCCATGCGATCCATGATGCCGAGGAACAGGCTGCACATCTTGCGGTTCTCGTCGCCGGCGTTCAGGTAGTCGAGCGACCGGCCGGTTTCGAGCGTGCCGCCCAGGCCGCCCGCGAGCACGACCGGCAGCTGCGTGTTGTCGTGCTTGCTGCCGGTCCACATGTTCGAGAGGAACATCAGGCAGCGAGTTGTCGAGCACCGTGCCGTCGCCTTCGGGCATCGCGTCCAGCTTCGTCGCGAGATACGCCATCTGGCTCAAATGGAACCGCGCGATGCGCTCGTAGCCGTCGGACAGGTTGTCGTGCGACGCGGCGTGATGCCCGTTCGCGGACGTCGAGGAACGGGTAGTAGAGCGCCGAGAGGTCGCGGGCGAGCAGCAGCGAGGCGACGCGCGTCTTGTCGGTCTGGAAGGCGAGCGCGATGATGTCGCACATCAGCGCGTGTGCTCGCGGAGGTCCTCCGGCAGGCCGTTCGCCGGACGCTCCATCGTGAAGACCGGCCGGTTCTTCAGCTTCGCGAGGTCCTCGGCCTGCTCCTGGCTCTTTCGCATGCCGTCGACGCGCTTCTCGACCTCGCGCACGCTCGTCAGATACTCGTCGAGCTTGTGCTGATCGGTCGTGCTGACCTGGCGGCTCAGCGACGCCGGCGCTTTCCCTGACGCGGTCCAGGATGCTCAGGTTGCGAAGGCTGCCGCGATTCTCGAACAGGCTGTCGAACGCCAGCGACGGGTAGACCTCGTTCGGCACGGGCGAGTCGGCGTTCTGCCACGAGATGTGCGAGCTGTAGGCCATCGAGAAGTTGGTTTCGTGGTAGCCGGTCATCGGCTGCTCGCACGCCAGCACGATGCTGGGCTGCAGCGTTTCCTGGCCGACGTGGTTGGCGATCATCTGATCGACGCTGATGCCCGGCGTGGATGACCGGCCCCCTTCTGGATCGGCGCGCCCGAGAGCAGGCTGCCGGTCTGGCCGGGGTGAATGCCCTGGCCGGTCGCGTTCTTGTTGAACAGGCCGTTGATGACGTTGATCTTGTGCTTCAACGGCTCGAGCGGCGACAGGCTCTTGCCGAGCTTCATCTCCGCGCCCGATCCCTCGGCGCCCCAGTGATTCTCGTTGACGCCGTTGCCCATGAACAGCACGGCGAAACGCTTCGGGAACGCGTTGGCAGGCGTGGCGGCAAACGCGGACAGCGATTCGAGCCACGGCAGCGCCATGGTGACGCCCGCACCGCGCAGGACCGTACGACGGGTCAACTTCATCTCGTCAGCCTTTCTGTGCCGAAAAACGCGAACAAGAGATTAGGAGATTAAGATCAAATTTCTTCTGATCTTTTGATCTTCTGTTTACGTCCGTTTCTTCAGGAACTGTGGGCTGGTCACGATCGTTTCGACCAGCGTCCCCGATCCGATATCCACCAGCCGCCAGTTTCGCGTTCATCCGCTGCACGAGCGGCTCGTCCGACAGCATCAGGGACCGGCCCAGCGCGTATACCAGCATTTTACGGCAGAGGTTATCCAGAAAGTCCTTTTCGCGGTTGGCGTGGATGTACGACTGCAGCCCCGCCAGGCCGCTGCCCTGGCTGCCTCCCGGGAACGCCGCAGTGCTGTCGACCGCGCGTCCCGCGAGGTCTTTCGATCGCGGTTTCGCCGACCGGCCCGTAGCCTTCGAACGTCAGGCCGAAGCTGTCGAACCGCGCGTGGCAGCTCGAGCACGCCGGATTCTCGCGATGTTTCGCCAGCATGTCGCGCACGGGCAGATCCATCAGCGCCTCGTCCTTGGGCAGCTCCGGCACGACCGGTGGCGGCGGCGGAATCACTTCGCCGAGCACGCGGCGCACGACCCAGTAGCCTCGCTTGACCGGGCTCGTGCGCAGGCCCGGTGCGTTCTGCGTCAGAAACGCCGCCATCGGCAGCAGGCCGCCGCGCTCGTACTCGCGCGCGTTGTCGATGCGAACCCAGTCGTCGTTGCCGCCCTTCACCGGCGGCATGCCGTAGTGCTGCGCCAGAACCGGGTTGACGAACGTGTAGTTGCCGTAGAGCATGTCGAGCACCGAGCGATCGTTGCGGATCACGTCGCTGATGAACCGGATCGGCTCTTCGAACATCGCCTCGCGCAGGTCGTTCGTGAACTGCGGGAAGCGCTCGCGATCGACCGCGTTGTGCTCTTCAAATCGCCGGAAATCGAGCCAGTTGCCGCCGAACTCCGTCGCCAGCCGGCTCGCGCGCTCGTCCTTCAGCATCCGGCGGACCTCGGCGACGAGCACGGATTCCTTCCGCAGATCGCCGGCGGCCGCGCGCGCCCTGAGCGCTTCGTCCGGCATCGACGACCACAGGAAGTAGCTCAACCGGTTGGCCAGCGCGAAGTCGGACAACGGGGCCGACGGGACGGTGCCGCGCTCGGCCTTGCCGGCCATCACGCGATACGAGAAATGGGGCGACATCAGCACGTTGACGATGAGATCGCGGATGGCCTCTTCGTGCGACAGGTTGTTCTTTTCACGGAGCGAACGGTAGAACGCCGCGAGGTCGGCGCGCTCGGCCTCTGTGAGCGGCCGCCGATACGCGCGTGCCGCGAACGCGAAGAACGCGTCGAGCTGGCGCGGCTGCGAGTCGAGCCGCTTCTTTTCGATGCCGCGAATGGTCGCGTTGACCAGATCGAAGTGATCGCTGATCGCCTCCATGGCCACCGGGCTGTTGCCGGGCTCGGCCTCGGCTTTCGCCAGGTAGACCTTCTTGAAATCCAGGATGACCGTTTCGTCGGTGATCGCCTTGTCCTCTGGACGATAGCTGCCGGACTCGCGGCCGTTGCCCATCACCTCGCCGCTCTGGTTGAAGAAGAACTCGGTGTAGGTGCGCGCCGTGAAATCGGCGATGAACTCGAATTCGAGCCAGAGCGCCTCCAGTTCTTTCTGGCCCTTGTCGTCCAGCACGAGCTCGCTGAGCGGCGTGTCGTCGCGAAAGTATCCCATCACGTTGTGGAAGCCCGCGCTCAGCAGCCGGCCCTTGTCTTCCGTGTCGTCGGGATAGAAACGGCCCCGCTCGCGAACGTAGAACGTGTCGGGGAAGACCGAGGCGAATTTCGCGAACGCCGCTTCGTATCGTGCGCGCTGTCCCGCGGGGACGTCGAGATCGGGGTTGGCCATGCGCGATTGATACTGTTGAGCCAGCGCGCGGAGCGCGTTCAGGTCTTCGCCGTTGAGCCCGCCGCCGATGAGCCCGAGCTTTGCGTCGGGCATCTTGACCTCGACCGGCGGCGGCTCGCCCTCGACCCGCAGCGCGGCGCGCTCGAAATCGCGGCGGTGCGTCGCGTACATCCGGTTTTTCCAGTTCATCAACGGCTGGGTCGCGACGGTCAATCCCTTGACGACGGGGCTGGCAAACTTCAGCGTGGTGTCGTTGCGCATCCGCACGACGTACTCGCGCATCTCGCGCGAGCCTTCGCGCGCCAGATCGGGCTGATTCCCCTTCGGGACGGGCAGCGCGGTCCACATGGCCTGGAGCTTTGCCAGGGGACCGATCTCTTCTTTTTTCTCGAGCGCATCCCACACCGTCGCGAGATATCTGGCGCTCACGTGTGTGGAGGCCGCGATGTCGGCCAGCGTGGCGCGAGGCTTCCCGAGCGCGGACCGGTGTTTGTAAACCCACGCCGCGTAAAAGTAGTCCGCGAAGTCGGTCGCCTGCCGGTCGTAGAAGGACACGATCTGCTGGATGCAGTACTTCTCGCGGTCGGTTTCGACCAGCATCGGGTGCGGAGCAAACTCGAACCCCTCGGGCGTGAGATACATGTGATCGGCGACCTTGCGCGCGGCCTGCAGATACTTCGTGAGCAGGGCCGACGACATCGTCAAGGACTCGCCGGAGTTGTCAAACCCGGCCTGGTTGGCGGGATCGACAGGGAATTCACGCGCCGGACGAATGTCGACACCGGTCAGATCGTGGATGGTGTAGTCGTATTCCGCATTGCTCAGGCGGCGGGCGAGCACCACCCCGGGATCGCCGTCATTTCTGCGCGCTTCGCTCTTCCAGGTCGCATCGATCCAGTTCACCACCTGCTGGCGCGCGCGATCGTCGGGCTGCTTCGCCTGTTTCGGTGGCATCTGTCCGGCGGCGAGTTTGTCGCGCACGCGATCCCACCTGGAAAAATCCTGGACGACCGATTCGGCCGACGAGTACTGGCGCAAATCGAACTGCGCGGCCGGCTTCGCCCCGCCATGACAGCTCGTGCAATAGCTGTTGAGGAACGGCTGAACCGTTTCGGCGAACTGGCGTTCCACATCCGGGTCGGCCGGAGGGGCCGCCGTCATCGTGGGACCGCCGGCGAGGCAGGCGAATGCGAGCAGGAAGAAGAAAATGTAACGTCGCAGCATGATGTTGAGTCCCCGTAATTTTACAGAAATCAGCCGCTCCCACCTAGCAGTTCGGGCGATGCGATAGGATGTGCACCGAGGGAGGCAACATGAAGAAGCGTACCTGGACTCATGATGGTGTTTATGGCCGCGACCGTCCTTTCGGCGCAGGCCCCGGCGGCGGCCAAACCGACCCCTGTGACGCAGGGCGTTTTCGTCGATCACGACAAAGTAGCGGCGGCGCTCGCCAAAGGGGGCGGGCTCGTTACGGCGTCCGACGTCCTGGTTTCCGGGTCCCACCGCGACAAGCCCGGGCAGGTCGAGGTGCACGATCACGAAATGGACGTGCTCTACATCACGGATGGGACGGCGACGTTCGTCTACGGCGGGAAGATGGTCGGCGGCAAGAACTCGAGACCGGGCCAGTGGCTGGGCACCGATATCACGGGCGGCACGACGCAGAAGCTCGTGAAGGGGGACGTGGTCGTCGTCCCGGCCGGTATGCCGCACTGGTTCAAGGAAGTGCCGGGCCAGGTCAGCTATTACGTGGTGAAGGTCATCAAGCAATAGGAAAGTGAAAAGTAAAAAGTGAAAAGTAAAAAGTGAAGGTGGAAAGTAGAAAGCAAAAAAGAAAGGGCGGGCCCTGAATCAGGCCCGCCCTACTTTCTACTTTCTACTTTCGACTTTCTACGCGAGCGACTTTTCGCGCGAGCCTTTCAGTCCCTGAATCTGAATGACCGGCGGCTGGGCGCCTCTTTCAGCACGTGCTGGCGGTAGAGGTCGGCCATCTGCTTGTGCTTGGCGTCTTCCTTCAGCTTGTCCTCGAGCGACTTCGCGCTGGTGGCGGCCCGCGCCGCCATCTTCTCTTCGCGCGCGTTTCGGGCCACACCGGCCAGCACCAGATCCTGCTGCGCGCCGGCCGCGACCGCTTCGTCGTTCAGCTTCAGCGAGTGCTCGGTCGAGGCGAGCGGCACGGCCTTGTTGCCGGCGAAGATCTCGTGGCGGCCGTGCTCCTCGTACCACTTGGTGAGCGTGGCCGTCATGTGCATCTTCTCGATGATGTTGCGCCAGCCGATGCCGGTGTTGTAGGCGCAGAAGGAGATTTCGCCCTGCTGCGTGGCATACGGGATGATGCACATCTCGGTGCGGCGGAAGTCGTAGTTGAACAGATCCTGGAACCACATGCCCGGCGATGAACAGGAAGTTCCAGCGATCCGGCGCGGCGCTTCTCGATGTCGTCCATCGTCCGGTCGCCTGTCGACCTTGCCGTAGTTCTTGCCGGTCGCGCCGAAGGTCTTGTCGAACTTCTTCAGCAGGTCGATCAGCTTGAAGTGCGTCGGCGCCTTGAACGGGTCGTAGTTGCGCATCAGCGCGAGCGCCATGCCGACGACCGAGAGGAACCGGCCGCGGCCGGCGTCGTTGACCTGCGCGACGTCCTTGGCGAGCTGCTCGGCCTTGAGGAACGCCGTGACCGGCACCGCTTCCTTCGTTTCCTTGTCGATCATGACCGCCATGCCGACGCCGCAGTTCGGGTGGCAGCCGCAGGTGAGCTGCCCCACTTCGCTGTCCGGCCCGTGCACGACGTCGGCCCAGTCGGTGAAGGTGCCCATGAACGAGATCGGGAACCAGTCGCGGACCGGCTCGCCGAGGCCCGTCTGGTTCTTCACGTCGTGCGCCAGGTGCGACAGCGTGTAGCGCTGCGCCGCGCGGCGCTCGCGGCGTCACTTCCTCGTCGCGGCCGGTGAACGACACCGGCTGGAACGACAGGAAGTTGATCTTCTTCGGGTTGTCGAGCGCGAACTCGATGATGCGGCCGACCTGCTCGTTGTTGACGCCGTTGACGATCGTGACGACCGGCACGATGTCGACGCCGGCGCTGTGCAGGTTCTCGATCGCGCGCAGCTTGACGTCGAACAGGTTGCCGACGCGGCGGTGCGAGTTGGCGGCGTTGCCGATGCCGTCGAACTGCAGGTAGGCGTAGCGCAGGCCCGCTTCGGCCGCCGCCTTCGCGAACTCCGGGCTCTTGGCGAACTCGATGCCGTTGGTCGCCGCCTGCACGCTGTTGTAGCCGACCTTGCGCGCGTAGCGGACCGCGTCGAGGAAGTACGGCGACATCGTCGGCTCGCCGCCCGAGAACTGCACCGACATCTGCCGGCGCGGCTTGATGGTGATGGCGTTGTCGAGCACCGTCTTGATGTCTTCCCAGCGTCAGCTCGTGGACGAAGCCCGACCTGGTTGGCGTCCATGAAGCAGGGGTCGCACATCATGTTGCAGCGGTTGGTCAGGTCGACCGTCAGCACCGAGCCGCGGCCGTGCTTGATCGTGCTGCTGCCGTGGTTGTGCAGCTTCTCGTCGTTGTGCGCGCGGATGTCGCGGCCCGGGAACACCTCCTCGAGGTGCTTGAAGAACGTCGGTGTCGATCGCCATCACGTCCTCGAAGTGGCCGTGAATCGGGCAGTCCTTCACCATCAGGATCTTGCCGTCGCGCTCGAGAATCGTCGCCTTGATCTCGCCGACCTTCTCGTTCAGCAGGATGCGAGACGTCCTTCTTGCCGTCGAGAATCTCCTGGCGCGCTTCGCGCATGCAGGTCGGGCAGAGCGAGTCGGTCTCGCGCGGCCAGCCGAGCGGCGGCTTGGTCTTCTGCGTACGACTTCAGCAGCGGCTTGTCGGACCACTTCGGGGTGAACGATGGCCGGGGTTGATCCTGTTGACGGTGTTGAACACCAACCACGCGCCGTTGGCGGCAACGGACAGCCCCTTCTCCAGGTACTTGATTGGCGCGTGCATTCAGTAGCTCCTTTGGATCCATTAGGTCCGGCTAAAGCCGGACACTACGTACCGCGTACCGATAACGGGGGACGAAATCGGGACCCAAGATCAGCCAATAGTATCGGTAGTTCAGCAACTTACAGGCGTTTTTGCCGTGTACGGGCGCTGGAGGACCTGAGTTGGCACAGGCGCGCCCCGATTGGCGCGGCCGGCGATGACGGATTTGGGGGTCGCCCCAATCAAAGAGGCCTCATGGGCGGGCTAAACTACACGGAAATGCAGGTTCGAGACATCACGATCGTGGGGGCGGGCCCGGCCGGACTCGCCGCCGGCATCGCCGCCAAGCGCGTCGGCCTCAATTATTCGATTATCGAGAAGGGCGTCCTCGTCAATTCGATCTACAAGTTCCCGGTCAACATGGTGTTCTTCACCACGCCGGAACTGCTCGAGATTGGCGGGCTGCCGCTCGTCTCGCCCTTCGAAAAACCGACGCGCATCGAGGCGCTGCGGTACTACCGGCGGGTGGTCGACACCTACGCGCTGCCGATCGATTTTGGCGAGCAGGTCGTCGACGTGAAGCGCGCCGGGTCGGGCGATGTGTTCGACGTCGAGACCCGCTCGGAGAAAGGCGTGCGGCGCATCCGCCACAGCCGCAACGTCATCTTCGCGATCGGATACTTCGATCACCCGAACGTCATCGGTGTGCCCGGCGAAGACCTGCCGCACGTCTCCCACTACTACACCGAATCGCACGGCTTCTACCGCAAGCACGTCGTCATTGTCGGCGGCGGCAACTCGGCGGCGGAGACCGCGCTCGAGCTGTTCCGAGCGGGCGCGAACGTCACGCTCGTGCACCGGCATCCGCAGCTGAAGCCGAGCATCAAGTACTGGGTGCGTCCCGACATCGAGAATCGCATCAAGGAAGGATCGGTTAGAGGGCTCTTCAACACGAGCGTCGTGGAGATTCAGCCGACGCAGGTGATTGTCGAGCGTGATGGATCGAGAGAAGAGATTCCCGCCGACGCCGTCTTCCTACTGACGGGCTATCACCCCGACTGCGATCTCTACCGTCGGGCGGGCATCCGGCTGCACCGCGAGACGATGTCGCCGGAGTTCAACCCGGAGACGTTCGAAACCAACGTGCCCGGCATTTTCCTGGCGGGCGGCGCCATCTGCGGCCGCGACACGTCGAACATCTTCATCGAGAACGGCCGGTTCCATGGGGAGAAGATCGTGAGCGTCATTGCCGAGCGGGCCGATCGGCGCGGGAAGCATGCGCACGCTTGAGATTCATCCGCCGTCGGTTCGCGCCGAGACCGTCAACGTCCTGAAAGCGGCCGCCGCAATCGTCATGGTCGTGGCCGCGTACATCTTTCGCCCCTCATTCGGAACGGACAACACCACTCGCCAATTGGACGCCGGGCTGCTGCCCTATCAGCGTCTGATTCGCGATGCCGCCCCGGCCGAACAGCGGATCTTTCGCGAGTTGCAGGAAGGGTTGCTCGAAGCCGAGCGTATCCGCGCCAATACGGGCCGTTGGCCCGACGTGACGACGCTCGAAGGCGAGGGGATTCCACCGTTCGCGCCGGATCCGACGCGGAAGATCGAGTACAAGTGGACCTCGGTGCGCCAGGACTGGGCGACCAATTATCTCGGTGTGCCGTCGGAGTCGTCGGCCCCCGCGTGGGTGCTCGTCATCCTCGAGCCCGAGCCCGGCGCGCCGGCGGATCCGGCGCCGAACGACGAAACGCATCACCGGCTGCCCGACGGCACGACGCTGCACGTGTCGATCTGGAATACGCCCGAAGCCAGGCGCCGCAGCGGGTTCGCCGCGCTGCGGCTGCCGCAGAACGACGGTTGGACGAACTGGCTCGTGGGATCAAATGCGCAATAGAATCGACAGCCCTAAAGGGCTGTGCCACAGGGGGCACAGTCCCGCCCCTCGCTGGCACAGTCGGACTCTACGGTGGCACAGGGCTTTAGCCCTGTCTCTGCTTCTCTATTCCTCTTTCCTTTTTCCTTTTTCCTTACGCGCGCAGGCCCCGAAGCCCGCTGCGCCGCTCAAGATCGGCGTCACCCTCCATCCTTACTATTCCTGGACCGCCAACGTCGTCGGCAACCTGCCCGGTTACGAAGTGCGCGCGCTGCTGCCGGGTGACATCGATGCCGGCGACTATCAGCCGCGGCCGCAGGACATCAAGCGGATGGCCGATCTGGACGTGCTCATCGTCAACGGCATCGGCCACGACGATTTCATCTTTCCGATGCTGAAAGCGTCGGGCAACACGCGCGTCACGGTGATCCGGGTGAATGCCGAGACGCCGATGATTCGCGCCCTTCGACTTCGCTCACGGCAGGCGGGGCAGGAGACTGCGGTGAACTCGCACACGTTCATCTCGTTCTCGAATGCCATCCAGCAGACCTACTTCATCCAGCGCGCCCTGGCCCGGTTGCGCCCCCAGGATGCCGCGGTGCTTCAGCAGAACGCAGCCGAGTACGCACGCCGCCTGCGCCTGATCAAGGCGAAGGCCGCTTCTCAGCTCGCCGAGGCGAAGATCACCCGCGTGGTGACGGTGCACGACGGATACGGCTACCTGCTGCAGGAGTTCGGGCTCGAGGTGGGCGGCGTCGTGCAGCCCTCGCACGGATTGACCCCGTCGGCGGCCGAGCTGCGCGACATGGTGGCGCTGCTCAAGCGGGAGAAGATCGCGGTCGTGTTCAGCGAGGCGACGTTTCCCGAACCGCTCTTGAAGGTGTTGCGCGACGAGGCCGGCGTGAACGTCTACATCATCAGCCACATCGCCTCGGGACCCTTCACCGCGGACAAGTTCGAGCGGGAGATGCAGGCGAACGCCGAGACGATGATCCGCGCGCTCGTGAAATGAACAAGGACACGCTACTCGAAATTTCGGGCCTCACGCTGCGTCCCGCGCGCGAGGCGCTCCTCACCGATTTCTCACTGACCGTCGAGCGGGGCACGCTGCACGCCATCGTTGGACCGAATGGCGCCGGCAAGACGACCCTGCTGTCGGCTGTTCTCGGCCTCATACCGTTCGACGGGCGCATCGTGGCGCACTGGACGGGCCGCGGCCGCATGGCGTACGTCCCGCAGCAGTTCCAGATCGATCGCACGCTGCCGGTGACCGTGACCGACTTCCTCGCGCTGTCGCGCCAGGATTTCCCCGTGTGTCTGGGCGTGACGAGCGCGACGCGCAAGCGCATCTCGCTGCTCCTCGAGCGCATGGGTCTTGGCGGGATCGAGACGCGGACGCTGTCGGTGCTGTCGGGAGGAGAGCTGCGGCGCGTGCTGCTCGCCAATGCGCTCGATCCGCTTCCAGAGCTGCTCATTCTCGACGAACCCGGCGGTGGTCTCGACGCCGACGCCGCCCGGTGGCTCGACGACACGCTGGTGTCGTTGAAGGGCGAGATGACGGTCCTGATGGTGTCGCACGATTCAGAGCAAGTGCGCCGCATCGCCGACCAGGTTACTGTGCTCGCGGGCGCGAACTCACGAACCCCACGAACCCACGAACCTACGAACCTACGAACCCACGAACCATGAGCGACCTGTTCGATTATCCCTTCCTCGTTCGCGGGTTCATCAGCGTTATCCTGCTCGCGCCGCTGCTCGGCGGCATCAGCCACCTCGTCGTGGCGCGCCGGATGGCGTTTTTCAGCGCGGCGCTCGGACAGGCGGCCATCACCGGGGTCTGCGTCGGGCTGCTGCTCGGCGAACCGCTGAACGCCCCCTACGGCGGGATGTTCGGCTTCTGCCTGCTGTCGACGCTGGCGATGGTGTACGCGAAGCGGCGGTCGAAGCTGCCGCCCGACACGCTGATCGGCGTCTTTCTGGCGCTGACGCTGGGTCTTGGCCTGTGCCTGCTCGTGGCCGTGACGCGTCAGTTCAACGTTCACCAGGTCGAGGCCATTCTCTTCGGCAGCCTGCTGACGGTGACCGACGCCGACCTTGTGTTGCTGGTGATCGCCGCGATCGGTCTCGCGGTTCTGCTGTTCCGCCACTACAACGATCTGCTGCTCGACAGCCTCAGCACGCCGCTCGCGACGGTCCGCGGCATCAATTCCGCGTACCTCGAATACGGCTTTGCCATCGTGCTGACGATTGCGATCCTGGTGAGCCTGAAGGTGATTGGTGCGCTGCTTGTCGAGGCGCTGATCGTCGTGCCCGCTGCCGCGGCGAGGAATGTGGCGACGGGAACGCGATCGTACATGCTCTGGAGCGTGCTCGTCGCGTTCATCGCCGGCGCGGGAGGGCTGTTGATTTCCACGCGCCTGCTCGTACCGACCGGCGGTGCTGTGGTGCTTGCCTTGAGCCTGATTTTCTTTCTAACGCTCGCCGTCGGCTCTTTTCGCCGGTCCGCGTAAGGGCGGGGCATGGCAGGGCTGCCCTGCGCTACCGGTGAGGCGCACATTGAGCCCCAAACTCTAGCAGCCCTAAGCCCTAAGCCCTAAGCCCTAAGCCCTCAGCCCTCTTTATCAGTGCAGCCGCGACTTGCCGCCGGGTGTCGGCAGCATGCGCATTTCGAGCAGCTCGACGAGCGCCTCGCATCGCTCGAGCAGGCTGTTGCACTCGAGCAGGGCCTGCTTTTCGAGCGGGTCGAGATGCTGCGCGATGGCGTGGACGAGATCGGCGTCGGGCACGTCTTTCGGAATGAAGTCGTGGTCGTTCTTGTGCAGCTTGCGCGCGATCAGCCGTTCGAGCCGGTGCCGCGCTTCTTGGATGGCGACCGTCGCGCCCGTCTTGACTTCCTTGATCGAGTCGACACGGGCGATGCGATAGCGTTCGTCTCCTTCACGAGCCAGGCGTTCGCTGGCGATCCTGAATTTCTCGAGACCGCGCAGCATGATGTTGTAGCGCCCGTCGGG
This sequence comes from Vicinamibacterales bacterium, assembly GCA_963746535.1. GTDB lineage: Bacteria > Acidobacteriota > Vicinamibacteria > Vicinamibacterales > JAMQPK01 > JAMQPK01. The sequence continues at coordinate 63,074 of CAVVBP010000007.1, forward strand.
CAGCCGATCGGCGTGCGTGATGAACGCGGCGCAGCCAACTGGGTAGACATCGGGTGTCTGCTCGTAGCGCGGCTCCCAGCCGGGCCGCAGCATCACCATGCCAATCAGGCGCTCGCTCTCGAGCGCGTCGGTGACCATGGCGCGATATCGGGGCTCGAAGATGTGGAGCGGCAGCAGCGCGCTCGGGAAGAGCACGACGTTCGGCAAGGGGAAAATCGGAATCTCGGCTGGCAGCATTCGATACTGAAACTCGAATCTATAATCTAAAATCTACAATCTAAAATCTGAAAACAATCTACCAATCTTCCAATCTACCAATCTTCCAATTCCTGAATCAGTGTATGGTTCTCGTCTTCTTGTCCATGTAATCCATCAGCACGTACTGCCCGAGCGTGTACGGCGTCGTGAAATACGCCTTGCCCGCGGCAGATCTCGGCGACGCGTCGCACGAAGCCACCAGGTCGTAGTCGCGCGCCAGCATGAACGTGTTGATCATGATGCCGCTCTTGCGGCACGCCGCGACCTCGGCGAGGTCTCCGAGACGATGAACGGGTCGAGGCCGAAGGCGTTCTTGTAGATGCGTCCGTCGGGCTGCGTCAGCGCCGACGGCTTGCCGTCGGTGATCATGATGATCTGGCGCATGTCCTTGCGCTGCCGGTCGAGGATGCGCCGCGCCAGGCGCAGGCCTTCGCGCGTGTTCGTGTAGTACGGCCCCACCCGCACGCGGCCCAGCTCGCGCAGCGGAATCTCCTCGGCCGAGTCGTGAAACAGGACGACGTTCAGCGCGTCGCCGGGATACTGCAGCCGGATGAGATTGCGCGAGCGCCAGCGCGACCCGCTTGGCCGGCGTGAAGCGATCCTCGCCGTACAGGATCATGCTGTGGCTGCAGTCGAGCATCAGCACCGTCGCGCACGAGCTCTGATACTCGCCCTGCGCCACCATCAGATCTTCGTACGTGATGTCGATCGAACAGGCTCCGGGAGCCGTGTCCGGTCCTGGATGACCTCGAAACGGCTCCCGAGCCGTCTCCGCATCCCGGCGCGCTCGCGCTGCACCGCGTTGAGCACGCGTGCTGCTCGGGTCGAGGTTCAGCGTGTCTCCGAACTCGTACGGTTTGGGCGCGGCGATCGTCTCGATGCCGGTCGCGTGGTCGCGCGTGTCGTGCCGTCCGAGGCTGCTCTTGCCGAGCGAGCCCAGCAGATCGCGCAGCGCGCGGTAGCCGAGGAAGTCGAGGCTCTTGTCGGTCACCTCGAAGCGCGTTGGCGGCGCGTCGGGACCGAAGCCGCCGCCCGTGCCGCGCGACTGGCGCTCGGCGCGTCGGCCTCGAGGTCGGGCGCCGGCGAGATGTAACCCTTCCTGCATCATGCGATCGATGATGTGCTGGATGAGCTCTTCGAGCTTCGATCGCGCATCGGCCTGGTCGGCGTCGGCCGGGTCGCCCAGCAGTCGCTCGAGCGTCTCCTCCGGCAGCACGCCGCCGTTGAAGAGCGCGTCCAGGATGGCGTCGTGCAGCGCCTGCATCGTGCGGTCGTCTTCGGACTCGCCGTACATGCCGCCGTACGGCGACTGCCGAAGCCGCTCGACAGCAGCAGATCCGACAGCTTCTCGACCAGGTCCTCGAGATCGAGATCGTCCAGCGGATCGCCGGTGTATTTGGAGTACCTGTAGCGCATGAAATTTGTCAGGGCTGAGGGCTCAGGGCTTAGGGCTTAGTCGAGTTTGCCTGAACCCGTAACGTTAAGCCCTGAGCCCTGAGCCCTCAGCCCTAGTTGTAATACTTCTTCTTCCCGCCCGGCACCTGGAACCCTTCTTCCATATCGCGCTCGGCGGTGCGTGTCGTCGGGCGCCGCTGGGGCTGCTCGGCGGCGTGGTAGCCGCGATCCTCGCTGCGGCTGATCTTCTTCTGCGCGTACAGACCCTCGAGGACGAAATCGATCGCCGATGCCAGCACCGGCTCGGGCGCGTCCGGGTCGAGACCGAGGTGCTGCTGCGCCAGCTCGACGAGCCCCTGCACGCCCCGGGCCTGCGCGAGCAGATCCTTCGCCGGACGAGGTGTCGGCCGAGCTGCAGCGACCCGCCCAGGTCGAACCACTCGATGACGCGTGCGGGTGTCGGCGTCGTCGAACACGCTCGGCGAACACGCTGGCCGACCGACGACGCGGATCAGGTCGCGGGCGACGTTGTCGGCGCCCTTGCAGCTCGCCCTCGTACTCCAGCTCGAACTTGCCGGTGATCGACGGCAGCGCGGCGTAGACGTCGGTGACGCGCGGCCACGATCGGCGTCTCACCGTTGGTCAGCGCGCGGCGCTCGGCGTTCGACACGACGTTCTCGAGGCACGTGATCGGCAGCCGCTGGCTGACGCCCGACCGCTTGTCGATCTTGCGATCGGCGCGCGCCTGAAACGCGATCTCCTCGACGACTTCGCGCACGTAGCCCGGGACGTCGATCGTCTTGCCGTCCCTGGCGCGATCGAGCCACGCTTCCTGCGCCGTGATGTCCATCGCGTGCCGCCGCGTCGACGGGTAGTGCGTGCGGATCTCGGAGCCGATGCGGTCCTTCAGCGGCGTGATGATCTTGCCGCGCGCCGTGTAGTCCTCGGGGTTGGCGGTGAACACCATCAGCACGTCGAGCGGCAGGCGGATCGGATAGCCCTTAATCTGGACGTCGCCTTCCTGCAGGATGTTGAAGAGACCCACCTGAATCTTGCCCGCGAGGTCGGGCAGCTCGTTGATGCGCGAAGATGCCGCGGTTGGCCCGCGGCAGCAGCCCGTAGTGCATCGTCAGCTCGTCGGACAGCTGCAGCCCGCCTGCGCGCCGCCTTGATCGGATCGATGTCGCCGAGCATGTCGGCGATGGTCACGTCCGGCGTGGCGAGCTTCTCGACGTAGCGCGTCGTCGCGCGGCAGCCACGCGATCGGCGTGTCGTCGCCTTCGGCGGCGATGCGCGCGCGGCACGCCGCGCAGATCGGCGCCAGCGGGTCGTCGTGGATCTCGCAGCCGGCGACGACCGGAAGGTGCTCGTCGAGCAGGTCGACCAGCGCGCGCAGGATGCGGCTCTTCGCCTGGCCGCGCAGCCCGAGCAGGATGAAGTTGTGACGCGACAGGATCGCGTTGACGAGCTGCGGAATGACCGTGTCGTCGTAGCCGATGATGCCGGGGAACAGCGGTTCGCCGGTCTGCAGCTTGCGGATGAGGTTGTCGCGGACTTCGTCCTTGACCGACCGCCGCGCAAACGCCTCGGGAGAGGCCTCGCGAGCGCGGCGCAGCTCGCCGAGCGTCTTGATGGTCGAAATAGTGGCCATGCCCGATTCTATCCCAGCTAGAATCGCGCGGTGCATCCGGCGCATCCGGTCGTCGCGGCCGCTCGTCTTTGCGCACCGCGGCGGCAGCAAGATCGGCCCGGAGAACACGATCACGGCGTTCGACCGCGGGCTCGCGGCCGGCGCCGACGGCTTCGAGCTCGACGTGCATCTCTCGCGCGACGGCGCGGTGGTCGTGCATCACGACGCATCGCTCGACCGCACGACGCGTGCCACCGGCCTCGTGTCGGACCGCACCGCCGCCGAACTGGCCGCGCTCGACGTGCCCACGCTTGGCGAGGTCTTCGCGCGCTATCCCACGACCGCGGTCATCATCGAGTTGAAGGAACGGCGGCCGGAGCTGGCCCGTGCCGTCGTCCAGGAGATCCGCCGCGCCGGAGCCGCGGGGCGCGTCTGCCTCGGGTCGTTCAGCCTGGGGGCATTGCGCGCGGCGCGCGCGCTGGCGCCGGAGATTGCCACCAGCGGGGCACGCTTCGAAGTCCGGATGGCGTTGTATGGCTCGTGGATAGGACTGTCACCCGGCTGGGTGGGGTATCAGGCCTTTCAGGTACCCGAAACGAGCGGCCGCACGCGCGTCGTCTCGCCGCGCTTCGTGCGGCTCGCCCACAAGGCCGGGCTCGCGGTACAGGTGTGGACGGTGGACGAACCCGCCGACATCCGGCGGCTGCTGGATTGGGGCGTGGACGGGATCATCTCAGACCGTCCCGACGTTGCCGCGGAGACGGTCCGGGAGTGGGTCGCGGGCCAGTCGAAAGGCGCCAGTCGGTAGTCGGTAGGCGCAAGTCTGCCTTTCGCCCAACGACTTCCGACGTGCGCCTTTCGACTGAGATTGCGCTACTGCTTCACGGCGCAATCACACGGCGGGCAGCCCTTGTCGAAGATGATCTTCCACGAGCCGTCCTTCTGCTTCTGCCAGATGGAATTGAACGTGCCGATGCGCTGTCCGTTCGGATCGTAGACGGGCCCGCTCGTCATGCCGAGCGTGCCCGACGCGAGCACTTCCACCTCGGCGGGCGCCCATGAAAACGGCGCGGCCGGACCGTCGAAGAACCGCTTCCAGGCCGCGACGACTTCCGGCTTTCCGTGCTGCACTGCCTTGCCCCCGAAGAACACCGCTTCGTCGCCGATGAGCGACGCAAAGGCGGTGACATTGCGGTCGGTCATCGATTTGGCGAACGCGGTTTCCGCCGCGCGCACCTGGTCTACCGCGCCCGCCGGACCACGCTGGGCGTGCGCCGGCGCCGGCGCGAACGAGGCGAGCGCGACGAATGTCGCCGTCGAAAGCAAAAGCTGTTTCATTGTTGAGGACTCCGAGCTGAGGCTCAGCTGAAGCTGAGCCCTACCGACTATCAACGATGGATTTCTCGGGCACTTCTGAGGCGTCCGGTTTCCGCTTCAGGAAGCCTGAAAGGAACCATATGGCTCCACCGACGACGGTCAACGCAAGCAGCCAGCGGACGAGCGTGAGCAGGAACGGCAAATCCATCAACGGCCAACCCGAAAGCTGCGCGGTTGTGAACCGCTCGGTCATCCAGTGCCAGCCGACGTGGCCGATGAGGACCGACGAAACGATGATGCCGGCGCGCTCGGGTATCACCTGGGTAAACAGGAGATTGGCCGCCGGCACGACGATCGCCAGGATGATCAGTGTCCCCAGCTCGAGCCCGATGTTGTAGGCGGCGAGCGCCGCGAGGTGATGCGACCCGGCGAACTGCAGGGTTTCCTGGAGCGCGACCGCGAAACCGAGCCCGTGGAAGAGCCCGAACACGAGCGCCACGATCCAGCGGTACTGAAAACGGGGTCGGGAGGGGTTTTCCTCTGCACGGAAGGGAAAACCCCTCCCGACCCCGTTCTCGATGGCGACGTACACGAGCGACAGCGCGATGAGTGCGCCAATCGTCGGCGCGAACCACGTGCCCATGGGCGCGAGGCCGAACGCCGCGAACATGAGCGTGATCGAGTGCGCGATCGCAAACGCGACGAAGGGCTTCACGAGATCGCGCGCACGCCGGTATGGAATTGCCAGCACGATGACGAACAGCAAGTGGTCGAGGCCGTCGAGGAACCGGTAGAAGCCGGCCGAGAGAAAGACCCAGGCCGCCTGATGGACTTGTGGATCGAGCCGGACCAGCGGCGTCTCGTCGTGAATCCGGAACGCGCGAACGGCGCCGTCGGGGCGGATGAAGTTGATGTAGGTGGCCGTGCGATTGGCCAGTCCCCGTCCGAACAGGACGCGCATCGAGAAGGACGAGTCCTGGGATTGAATCGGAAAGTTCAACTCGAGATCGAGGAAGCCCTGGTTGTAGTAAATCTGCGTCGTGTCGGGCAGCTTCGCTCCACGCACCCGCCCCATCGCCCCATCGTAGCTATCGAACGATCGGTCCGATGCCAGCGAGATGCGGGCGTTCACCAGCTCATAGCGCGTCAGCCGCTCGTCGCCTTCGAGCAGCACGATGCCGTTGGCCAGCTGGTTCGCGGCCTCGCGCAGCGCCGGATCCAGGTACGTCATGGCCAGGTAGCCCGTTCCGTCTTTGGGAAGGCTGGCATCGGCAATCGCAAGCAGCGGCACCCGCAGCAGCACCTGGAGCGTCGTCTGCTGCGGTTTGAGATAGCTCTGTACGACAATCTCGTCGGGAATATCGTGCGCGCCGAGCGGCGCGTACAAAAAGAAGGCAAGAAACGCCGCGACAAGAACGCGTGAGTACCAAGTGTTCGGTTGCAGCCGGACGGGCGGCATTTTCATGTGGTAACAATGAAAATTGTATAATGACCTTCTCTGTTGTTACCAGTGAGGCACCATGAGAGCTGCAAGCAGAAATTGGACGCAGATTGTCGGGGCGGCGGCTGCCCTGTTCGTGCTCGTCGCGGGCACTGTCACGTCGACCGCACGCCTCCGGGCGCAGGACGCGGCCGGCGGCAGCGTGTGGGCGGGTGTGTACACCGAGGAGCAGGCGAAACGCGGCGAAGCCGTCGCGGCCAAAATGTGCACGAGCTGCCACGGACCCGACTTGACCGGCGGCGAGGCCGGACCCGCGCTCGTGGGCCTCGAGTTCATCGGCAACTGGACGAATCTCACCATGGCGGATTTCTTCGATCGCGTGCACTCGACGATGCCCGCCGACTCGCCCGGAACCATGACGGAGAAGCAGACGAGCGACGTCGCGGCCTACGTGTTGAAGCTCAATAAGTATCCGGCTGGAACGACCGAGCTGTCTTCCGATCTCGGCGCCCTGAAAGCCATCAAGATTGAAGGACCGCGTTAACTGATGAGGAACATCGCCGCCGGTAACCTCGACGATCTCGAGTCCATCGAAACCAGCGAGTGGTTCGACTCACTCGACTACGTGCTGCAATCGAGCGGGCCCTCGCGCGCGGGACAGTTGCTGCAGCAGCTCAGCGAACATGCCCGCCGCCGCGGCATCAGGCTTCCGTTCAGCGCCAACACGCCGTACGTCAACACGCTGTCGTCCGAGGAGGAGGTGCCGTTTCCCGGCAGCCAGGAAATCGAGCGCCGCATCAAGAGCCTCATTCGCTGGAACGCGATCGGCCATGGTGCGTGCGCGCGAACAAGCACGAGACCGGTATCGGCGGCCACATCTCGACGTTCGCATCCGCGGCCACGCTCTACGAAGTGGGCTTCAACCACTTCTTCCGGGCCGGGAATGCGCGGCGACCGCGACGTCGTGTTCTACCAGGGACACGCGGCGCCGGGCATGTACGCGCGCGCGTTCCTCGAAGGCCGTCTCACCGAAAAGCAGCTCGACAACTTCCGCCGCGAGCTCGCATCCGGGCGGCGGGCTGTCGTCGTATCCGCATCCGTGGCTGATGCCCGATTTCTGGGAGTATCCCACCGTCTCGATGGGCCTCGGCCCGATCATGGCGATCTACCAGGCGCGGTTCATCCGCTATCTCGAAGATCGCGGCCTGAAGACGCCGTCGGACTCGAAGGTGTGGGCGTTTCTCGGCGACGGCGAGACCGACGAGCCCGAATCGCTCGGCGCCATCACGCTGCCGGCGCGCGAGAAGCTCGACAACCTGATCTTCGTCGTCAACTGCAACCTGCAGCGGCTCGACGGACCGGTGCGCGGCAACGGCCAGATCATCCAGGAGCTCGAGGCCGTCTTCCGCGGCGCGGGCTGGAACGTCATCAAGGTGCTGTGGGGCAAGGACTGGGACCCGCTGCTCGCGAAGGACAAGACGGACTGCTGGTCAAGCGCATGGGCGAAGTCGTCGACGGCGAGTACCAGAAATATACGGTCGAGTCCGGCGAGTATCTCCGCAAGCACTTCTGGGGCGACGATCCGCAGTTGCTGGAGATGGTGAAGCACCTTTCAGATGACGATCTGAAGAAGCTGAAGCTGGGCGGACACGATCCCGTCAAGGTCTACAACGCCTACAAAGCGGCCGTCGAGCACAAAGGGCAGCCGACCGTCCTGCTGGTTCGCACCATCAAGGGGTACGGTCTCGGCGACGCGGCCGAAGGCAAGAACATCACCCATCAGCAGAAGAAGCTTAACGAAGACGAACTGCGCGCGGTGCGCGAGCGCTTCAGTATTCCCGTTGCCGAAGAGAAGCTCGGCGAGGCGCCGTTCTATCGTCCCGACGAGAAGAGCCCGGAAGTCACGCTATTTAAAGGAGCGCCGCAAGGCGCTCGGCGGCGCGCTGCCGTTCCGCAATTCGAAAACAACGCCGCTCGCGGCGCCGCCCAACCCGGAGCTCTTCGAAGAGTTCGCCAAGGGCACCGACGGGCGCCCGGCCTCGACGACGATGGTGTTCGTGCGTCTGTTGTCGAAGCTGCTGCGCGACCCCGACCTCGGCAAGATCGTGGTGCCGATCGTGCCCGACGAGGCGCGAACGTTCGGGATGGAGGCGCTCTTCCGCCAGGTCGGCATCTACTCGCACGTGGGACAGCTGTACGAGCCGGTCGACATGGACACGCTCCTTTATTACAAGGAGTCGACGGACGGACAGATCCTCGAGGAAGGCATCAACGAGGCGGGCTCGCTGGCGTCGTTCATTGCCGCCGGCACGGCGTACTCGACGCACGGCGTCAACACGATTCCGTTCTTTATCTATTATTCAATGTTCGGATTCCAGCGCGTGGGCGACCTGATCTGGGCCGCCGCCGATTCGCGCAGCCGCGGCTTCCTGCTTGGCGGCACGGCGGGACGAACAACGCTGGCCGGCGAAGGGCTGCAGCACCAGGATGGGCAGACGCACGTGCTGTCGTTGCCGGTGCCCAACTGCCTTTCCTACGATCCGGCGTTCGCCTACGAGCTGGCGGCCATCATCGAGGACGGCATCAAGCGGATGTACGTCGATCAGGAGAGCATCTTCTACTACCTGACGGTGATGAACGAGCAGTACCCCATGCCGCCGATGCCCGAAGGTATCGAGGTAAAAACCGGCATCCTGAAGGGGCTGTATCGCTACAGCACGGCGAAGAACACCGCGGCAAAGCTGAAGGCGCAGCTCCTGGGCAGCGGGGCGATTCTCCCCGAGGTCATCAAGGCCGCGGCTCTGCTCGAGCAGTTCGGTGTGGCCGCCGATGTCTGGAGCGTGACGAGCTACGGCGAGCTGTACCGCGACGGCAACGCCTGCGATCGATGGAACATGCTGCACCCCTCGCAGAAAGCGCGGGTGCCGTATGTCGCCGACTGCCTCAACAAGACCGAAGGCGTCATCGTCGCGGCGTCGGACTATCTGAAGGTGCTGCCCAACGCGATCGATCGCTGGGTGTCACGCCCGATTGTCTCGCTGGGCACCGATGGATTCGGGCGCAGCGAAGGACGCCGGGCGCTGCGCGACTTCTTCGAAGTGGACGCGCGGTTTGTGGCCGTTGGCGCCCTGTCGGCGCTGGCACGCGACAAGCAGATCGATGCCAAGCTGGTCGACAAAGCGATCAAAGATCTCGGGATCGACCCCGAAAAGAAGAATCCCGCAATATCGTAACTAGGGATTGGGGATTGGGGATTAGCTCGGAAACCTCGCTACCCTACGACTGACGCCGGCGAACCCCACGAACTGACGAACTCAACGAACCCACGAACCCGACGAACCTGACGAACCTGCGATTATGTCAACAGATATGAAGTTGCCCGAGCTGGGCGAGAACATCGAAGGCGGAGATGTGCTCCGCGTCATGGTGAAACCGGGCGATGCGATCAAGAAGGATCAGCCCGTTCTCGAGCTCGAGACCGACAAGGCCACGATCGAAGTGCCTTCGTCGGCGGACGGGGTCGTCAAAGAGATCAAGGTGAAGCCGGGCGAGAAGGTGAAGGTCGGTCAGACGATTTTCACCGTTGACGAGGCGCCTTCGCCCTCGGGTAACGGAGGGACGGCTTCGGCGGCCCAAGGAACGGCGCCGGCCGCGGCAAAGACAGAGACAAAGCCAGAACCTGAGAAGGTTGAGGCGAAGGCGGAGCCCAAGGCAGAAGCGCCGAAGCGTAAAGCCGACGTCGTAGAGATGAAGCCGTCCAAAGCGGCTCAGCCCGCGCCGGCACCCGCCACGGTGCCCAAGGCGGCGGTCGATCCGGCTTCTATTCCCGCGGCGCCATCCGCGCGCCGGCTCGCGCGTGAGCTTGGCGTCAACATCGCCGACATCCTGGGTTCCGGGGCTGGTGGCCGCATCTCGATGGACGACGTGACGGCGTTCGCCCGCCGGCTGTTGTCTGGCGCGACGCCCGGCACAGGAAGGGCAGTGGCCGGCGCGGCAGTGGCCTTGCCCGATTTCAGCAAGTGGGGTGCGATCGAACGCAAGCCGATGAGCGGCGTGCGACGCACGACCGCGCACCATCTGACGCACGCGTGGAACACCATCCCGCATGTCTTCCAGCACGATCGCGCCGACATCACCGGCATCGAGGCGCTGCGCAAACGGCTGTCGAAGAAAGCCGAAGCCGAGGGGCGCGCGCCCGTCACCATCACCGCGTTCCTGATGAAGACGCTGGCGGCCGCGCTGAAGAAATTCCCGCAGATGAACTCGTCGGTCGACATGCAGAGCGACGAGATCGTCTACAAGCAGTACGCGCACATTGGCGTCGCCGTCGACACCGATCGCGGCCTGCTGGTGCCGGTCGTTCGCGACGTCGATCAGAAGGACCTCTTCCAGATCGCCGACGAGATTGCCGCCGCGGCCGAGAAAGCGCGCAACCGCAAGCTCTCGCTCGACGACATGCAGGGCGCCTCGATCACGATTTCCAATCTGGGCAGCCTGGGCGGTGGCGCGTTCACGCCGATTGTGAACTGGCCGGAGGTGGCGATCCTCGGCGTGGCGCGAGCGCGCATGGAGCCGGTCTACATCGAGGGAGAGTTCGCGCCGCGCTTCCTGATGCCGCTGACCCTGTCGTACGACCATCGCGTGATCGACGGTGCCGACGGCGTGCGCATCCTGCGCTGGATCGTCGAGGCGATCGAACAGCCGGCCCTGATTTGGATAGAAGCCTGACGGAGGGCTAAGGGCTGAGGGCTTAGGGCTGAAGGTAGTGCGCAACTTAAGTTGCGCCCTACAATTTCACCCAAGCCCTCAGCCCTCAGCCCTCAGCCCTACACATGAGTACACGCTTAACAGTCATCGGTGCCGGTCCTGGCGGTTACGTTGCGGCGTTTCATGCCGCCGACGCCGGCATGCAGGTCACCCTCATCGACGCCGATCCGAATCCCGGTGGCGTCTGCACGTTCCGCGGCTGTATCCCGTCGAAGGCATTGCTGCATGCGGCCAGGGTCATCGACGAGGCCCGGCACTCGGACGTGTTCGGCGTGTCGTTCGGCAAGCCGTCGATTGACATCGCCAAGCTTCGCGCCTGGAAGGACACCGTCGTCAAGAAGCAGACCGGAGGATTGGGACTGCTCGCGAAATCGCGCAAGGTGACCTTCATCCAGGGACGCGCCTCGCTGGTCGACGCCCGCACGGTGAGCGTCGAGACCTCGAGCGGGCAGCAGAAGGTCGAAGCCGACTACATCATCATCGCGACCGGATCGCGTCCGACGACAGTGCCGAACGTGTCGATCGACAGCCCGAAAGTCCTCGACTCGACGACGGCGCTCGATCTGCCCGATGTTCCGGGCCGGCTCCTCGTCGTCGGCGGGGGATACATCGGCCTCGAGCTCGGGACGGTGTACGCGGCGCTCGGATCGAAGGTCACCGTGGTCGAGATGACCGATGGCTTGCTGCCCGGTGCCGATCGCGATCTCGCGGCCGTCGTCGCCAAGCGCATGGCGACGTACGCCGAGGCGATCTGGCTCGAGACGAAAGTGACCGGCGTGAAGGACGACAAGAAGGGTCTGAGCGTCACGTTCGAAGGGAAGAACGCGCCGGGTGGCGCGCAGATCTTCGATCGCGTGCTGGTCGCCGTCGGGCGACGGCCGAATTCGGCGATTGGTGGCCTCGACAAGACGAAGGTGAAGGTGAACCAGCGTGGTTTCATCGAAGTCGATGCGCAGCGGCGGACGGCGGAGCCGACGATTTTCGCCATCGGCGATGTGGCGGGCGATCCGATGCTCGCGCACAAGGCCTCGCACGAAGCGCGCGTGGCGGTCGAAGTGATTCACGGCAAGGACGTGGTCTTCGAGCCCCGCGCCATTCCCGCCGTGGTCTTCACCGATCCCGAGCTGGCCTGGACCGGGCTGACCGAGACCGACGCGAAGAAGCAGAACATCCCCGTCGAGATTGCAAAGTACCCGTGGGCGGCATCGGGCCGCGCGACGACGCTCGATCGTCCCGATGGATTGACGAAGCTCGTCATCGATCCGGAAACCGAGCGGGTTCTCGGCGTCGGCATCGCGGGCGTCGGCGCGGGAGAGCTGATTTCCGAAGGGACGCTGGCGATCGAAATGGGCGCGCGCGCGTCAGACCTGAAGCTGACGATTCACCCGCATCCGACACTCTCGGAAACGGTGATGGAAGCCGCGGATGTGTTCTACGGGGAAAGCGCGCATGTCTACAAACCTAAAAAGGGCTGAGGGCTGAGGGCTGAGGGCTGAGGGCTGAGGGTAGCGCAGGGCTTCAGCCCTGCCTGTCCGAGCTAGGTGGCGCAGGGCTTTAGCCTGCCCGTAGTTATCTCGGTGGCGCAGGGCTTTAGCCCTGCCTGACACCGGCCGCGTCAGATGCGCAGTCTGGCGGCTTTCTTGAAGACGTCCGCCATCATTTTTGGGTTGAGCTTGCCTGTGTTCGTGTTCTGCCTGCTCGGATGGTAGGACCCGATCACGATCGGCGAGCCTGGCACCCTGCAGATTACGCCGTGGCCGAAGCCGGGGCGCGGCTTCACGACGACGCCTTTCTCCTGCATCACGCGCCACCACACGTCGAACGCAATCTTGCCGAGCGCGACGACCACGCGCACGTTCGGCAGATAGTCGAGCTCTGCGTGCAGGTGCGGACGGCACGCGTGAATCTCCTCTGGAGTCGGCTTGTTGTCGGGTGGCGCGCATCTCACGGCCGCCGCGATGTACGCATCGTGCAGCGTGAGGCCGTCGCTGATGGACTGCGACGTCGGAATGCTCGCAAATCCATGCCGGTGCATGGCCGTCATCAGAAAATCACCGGAACCGCCGCCGCCATCACCCGTAAACACGCGGCCTGTACGATTTGCGCCGTGTGCGGCGGGCGCCAGCCCGAGAATCAGCACGCGCGCGCTCGGATCGCCAAATCCAGGTACCGGTTTCGCCCAGTACGTATCACTGCGAAACGCCGCCCGTTTGACGCGCGCGATTTCCTGGCAATACGTCCGCAACCGCGCGCACTTATTGCAGCCGACGATGTCCTGATGAACCTTCCGAAGAGACACTGAGAGGACCGTTTTCCTAAGTGATCGCTTTTCAAGAGTACGTAGTGTCCGGCTTCAGCCGGACCGTGTGCACGTTCGGACCAGACGGCGTTGGTCTGGCGTTGCTGCCGCGCGAATCCGAAGCTCCGGGGCCGGACACGCGCTGCGATGCCGCGGCGGACCGCGCGACGCGAGGACACTCACTTCGCCATTCGTCCTCGCTCGATGCCCTCAAGCTTCTCGCGCGGTCAGGCGTCACCCGTCGGCCGCCTGCGCACGGCTTCGCGCCGCAGCAACGCCAACCCAGCTGCCGCGGCTACACGATTCTGAAAAGCGGTCCCGTCCCTAAGCCCTCAGCCCTAAGCCCTAAGCCAAGCCCTCAGCCCTCTTAAAGGCGTCCGCCTGTTCATGCGCGTGATACGAGCTGCGCACGAGCGGCCCGGACTCGACGTGTGCGAATCCCATGTCGAGCGCCATGTCCTTTAACTGACGGAACTCGTCGGGATGGTAGAAGCGCGTCATCGGGAGATGCGCCTGCGACGGCCGGAGGTACTGGCCGATGGTGAGAATCGCGCAGCCGGCCTTGCGCAGATCGCCGAGGGTCGCGAGAACCTCGTCCCACTCTTCGCCGAGGCCGACCATGATGCCCGACTTGGTCGCGATGTGCGGCGCGTATTGGCGCGAGCGATCGAGCAGCTCGAGCGTGCGATCGTAGCGGCCTCCCGATCGTGCAAGACGATAAAGGCGCGGAACCGTTTCGGTGTTGTGGTTCAGGATGTCCGGGCCCGCATCGAGCACCGCATGCAGCGCGTCGGCCTGGCCCTGGAAGTCGGGAATCAGCACCTCGATGCTGGCCGCGGGCTGTCTCTTCCGGATCTCCCGGATGGTGTCGGCGAAGATCGACGCGCCCCCATCCTTCACGTCATCGCGATCCACCGACGTCACGACGACGTGCGCGAGATCGAGTGTGGCGACCGCTTCGCCGACCCTCGCCGGTTCGGCCGGATCGACCGGCTGCGGACGCCCGTGTCCAACCGCGCAGTACCCGCACGCACGCGTGCAGACATCGCCGAGGATCATGAAGGTCGCCGTGCCGTGCGTCCAGCACTCGCCGATGTTCGGGCACTGCGCTTCTTCGCACACTGTGTGCAGGTTCAGATCGCGCATCAGGCCCTTCAGCCTGAGATAGGAAGGCGAACCGGGCGCCCTCACCTTCAGCCATTCGGGCTTCGGGACGCGCGGTGTGACTGGTGTTAGGGGAATGACTCTGGACACGTCACGTTGATCATAACGGATCACGGCGCTTCAGGAGGCGCCCTACGCTGAACGCGACCGCCACCGATCTAAGAACACACAGGAGATCAAGAGGTTAAGAGACTCTTTCTTCTTCTCCTCGTGTGGGCCGCTATCGCGGCCCACGACGTCGATGCCCGCCCAAGATGCGCCAAACGTCTATGCTCCTGATCTTCTGATCTCCTGTAAGAGTCTGATTTCTTCGGCAAGCACGCTTTCGGGGATAATTCGCTTCCATGCGATTGCCCGCGGCCGAGCCCCATTCTTCCGCGTCACGCGCCGCGTTGGGACGTCTGAAAGTCACCTGGCTCGGGCACGCCACGATCCTTGTTGCCTCTCCGAAGGGCGTGCGCGTGCTGGTCGATCCGTTCCTCACCGACAACCCGTCCTGTCCGGCCGCCGCGAAGCGCGTTGGTGCGGTCGATCTCGTGCTCGTGACCCACGGGCACGCCGATCACTGCGCCGATGCGGTGGCCGTAGCCCGCGAGACCGGCGCCACCGTCGTCGCGTCTCCCGAGCTGGCCGCGTGGCTCGAGCGCCAGGGTGTGAAGCATCTGCGCCCGATGAACATCGGCGGCCGTCAGCAGCTCTCGGGCCTTCAGATTGCGATGGTGCCGGCCGTCCACAGCAGCAGCGCGCCCGACGGCGCCTATCTCGGACCCGCCACCGGGTTCGTCGTGCGTTTTGAAGATGATACGGCGGTGTATTTCGCCGGCGATACGGCCCTCTTCGGTGATATGCGTCTCATCCGCGACCGCCATACGCCGCAGGTCGCGTTTCTGCCGATTGGCGATCGCTTCACGATGGGACCGGAAGATGCGGCGCTCGCCGCGGAGTGGCTGGGTGTGAAGGCTGTGGTGCCGATACATTATGGGACGTTCCCTGAGCTGACCGGGACGCCCGATGAATTGCGCCGTCACTGTAGTCCGGCAGGCATCGAGGTGATTGAGTTGCGTGCGGGGGAGATCGTTGGATGAAGGACAGGATCACGAGGATCACGAAGAGCACCAAGCCGGGACTCACACAAGATCACAAGGCATTTCTTTCTTTGTGTTCTTGTCTGGTTCCTTTCTTCGTGATCTTCGTGTTCATATTTTTGTCCGCCTCCGTCAACGCCCAGACCCGCGAGCCTATCCGGTACACGGTATCGTTTCCTGCCCCTCATACCCATTACATCGACGTTGAGGCGTCGTATCCCACCGAGGGCCGCCCGGACATCGATTTGATGATGGCCGTGTGGACGCCGGGGTCGTACCTCGTGCGCGAGTACGAACGGCATGTCGAGGCGTTGACGGCGGCCAACGAGACGCGCGCGCCGCTTCCGGTGGAGAAGACGCGCAAGAACCGATGGCGGATCACGACCGGCGGGGCAAGGACGGTGTGGGTGCGCTATCGCGTGTACGCGCACGAGATGACCGTCCGCACCAACTGGGTGGACGACGAGTTGGCGGTGATCAACGGAGCGTCGACATTCATCACGCTCGTCGAATCGCCATCGCACCGCGCGCACGAGGTGCGGCTCGTGCTGCCGCGCGCCTGGAAGGGAAGTTTCTCGGGCCTGACGCCCGGAACGGGCGGCGACAGCTACGTGGCCGCCGACTACGACATGCTCGTCGACTCGCCGATCGTCGCCGGGTCGCCGTCGGTTTACGAATTCAGCATCCAGGGCAAGCCGCACTACCTCGTCAACTTCCGGGAGCGCGGCGTGTGGAACGGCCCTCAGGCCGTGCGCGATCTCGCCGTGGTGGCCGACGCCATCGCGCGGTTCTGGGGCAGTCTGCCGTTCGAGCGGTACTACTTCTTCAACATCATCGGATCGGCACGAAACGGCCTCGAGCACCGGAACTCGACGATGATGAACACGCCGCTCGATGCGGACACGCGGGGTGAGTATCTGCAGTGGCTCAGCCTGGTGAGCCATGAATATTTTCACGCGTGGAGCGGCAAACGCCTGCGGCCCGTCGAGCTGGGACCGTTCGACTACGAGAACGAGGTGTACACCAGGTCTCTCTGGCTCGTCGAAGGCATCACCGACTATTACGCCGATCTCATGCTGGCGCGCGCCGGCGTCGTGACGAAAGACGAGTTTCTGGGAGCGCTCTCGGCACAGATTCGCAGCCTGCAGATGACCCCGGGGCGCCTCGAGCAGTCCGTCGAGATGGCCTCCTATGACGCCTGGATCAACTACTACCGCGCGAACGAGAACACGCCGAACACGTCGATCAGTTATTACGTGAAGGGAGCGGTGCTGGGATTCCTGCTCGACGCGACCATCAGGCAGCACACGGCCGGGGTTCGTTCGCTCGACGATTTCATGCGGCTGATGCTGAAGCGGTTCTCAGGGGAGAAGGGATATCGACGCGAGGACGTGCGCGATGTGGCCGCCGAGATCGTGGGGCCCGCGCATGCGCAGGGGATGCGCGACTGGCTCGCGCGTGTGCTGGAAACGACGGCCGAGCTCGATTATGCGCCGGCGATCGAGTGGTTCGGTTTGCGCCTCACGCCTCCGGCCTCTGCGCCTCGCGCGTGGCTGGGCGTGACGACGACAACGGACGATCAGAAAACGGTCATCTCGGGCATCCGCCGTGGTTCGCCGGCGGCGGTCGCGGGGCTGTCGCTGCTCGACGCGATCGTGGCCATCAACGGCGAGACGCTGCAGCCGGATCAGTTGATCGAGCGGATTGCGCGATTCCCGCCCGGGACGAAGGTCACTTTCACGATCGAGAGGCACGACGTCGCGCGAGCGGTCGAAGTGACGCTCGGGACCGATCCGGCCCATGGATGGGTCTTGAGCCCGTCTCCGAGTGCCACGCGAATTCAGTCGCAGCGGCAGGACGCCTGGCTCGCCGTCGCCCCGCGTAAGTAGACCGAGAGAATGCAACGCCGGGGCGCTTGACCTAGACACATCCGCAGAAAATGTAACGCCGGGTCGCCGGGACGCCGAGGAGATCGGTTTTCTCAAGGATCCGGACGAGTTTTGATCCCGGCGCCTCAGCGTCACGGCGTTGACATAGACACGCCTCGGCCTCGAGTTGCAGTTTTTGAGTCGCGTCGTTGCAGAAAATGCAACGCCGAGGGAAATAGCTGAAAGATCCAGATGGATTCTGCCCCCGGGCTCGGCGTCTCGGCGTTCTAACGGAACAGCTTTCACTGGCCGTTGTGTTGCATCTGGACGGGCGTCCAGATGGATCGCGAAGCACTCGACCGTATTACCCTCACCATTATTCAAGCTGCCATCGAGGTTCACCGAAGGCTCGGACCGGGCTTGCTCGAACGCATCTATGTTGCTTGCCTGATCTACGAGTTGCGCGAGCGTGGATTGAAGTGTGCCGTGGAGCTGTTGATTCCTGTGCGGTACAAGAGCCTCGTCATCGAAGGCGCCTATCGAGTCGACCTGCTCGTCGAAGATGCCGTCGTGGTCGAGCTCAAGTGCGTGGAAAACGTCTTGCCGGTTCACCTGGCGCAGGTGCGGACATACTTGCGAGTCACGGAGAAACGTGTTGGCCTTCTCATCAATTTCAATGTGGACTATCTGACAAAGGGTGTGAAGCGGGTCGTCAACAGATTCTGATCCCGGCGCCTCGGCGGCGCGGCGTTTGAGGTAGACAAGTCTGCAGGAAATGCAACGCCGGGACGGCGAGGAGCTCGGTATCTTAGAGATCCCAACAATTTCGGATCCCGGCGTCCCGGCGCCTCGGCGTTCCCCTGAGGGACTAGTGATGATGATGCTCGACGTCGGCGTGTGACGGCGTGCCGAAGCGGTAGCGCAGAAATGTGTGGAATGAGAGCGGCGCGCCGTAGGTTTCCTGCAGCTCGTGCGGCACGTAGTACATCGTGGCGTCGCCGCCGATCCCGATTTGCCCGAACCCTCCCGTCAGCAGATCGCGCGTGTAGCCGACCGTGAACGCCCCGATGTTCATCGGCTGGTGCTCTAGCTGGATGACGCCGCCGTGCGTGTGGGGTAATTCCTTTTCAACCAGCTCGATCCGCGAGTACAGGTAGTTCCGCTCGAGCCACGAGATGTTGCTCTCGACGAGGAATCCGTTCGAGACGCCATGGCTCTCGCGCGTCTGGCCCCACGCCGCCATCACGGCGGTGGAGATTGCTCCCGTGCGCGTGTGCGCGATCGACGCCATGAGGCGCACCATGTCGCCAGGGTTGCGGGGCTCCGGTTCGTTCACGTGCGCGCCCGAGACCTGCGCGCTCCATGGTCCGCGCATCCACGAGCCGCGCAACGACCACGAATCGAGCGCGCCCCAGTCGATGTCCATCCGATCTTCGTCAGGCTCGCGGCCCTGAAACCACGACGTCTCAATTCCCATTCCCTGCCGGGACAGCCCAACGGTCAGCACGCCAGGCGTGATGTGAAGCGAGTCGAGGTGATGGTGCGCGAGCGGCGCCTGCGGGTTCTCGGCAGCGGACGGCCGATGCATGAACGGCGGCGGTCCAAGCGCGGGCATGCCAACGGCGGCGCCCGAAGTCGTGAGCGTCCACGAGCCGACCGGCTGCGCATAGGCGACAGTCAATGTGGAGAACAGATCGTGAGGGTGCTGGTAGTTGATGAGCGGAATGCCCTTGTAGGTTTCCCCTGTCTGGAACACCTGAGGCGAGCCGATGTCCTTCAACGTGAACGGTTCGAACGAGACCATCGAATGGACGGTCACGCGTCCGCGGCCCAGGGGCCGTTCGCCCATGCCCATCGCCCAGTTCTGTGACTCGAACGTCTGGATATCGTCGAACTTGCGGTGCTGATAGTTGAGGCTCGCGAAGATGTTTCCGCTGACGTTCCAGCGCCAGCCGTCATCCGACGGTTGGGCCTGAGCATGTGTCGAAATGAGAACCGCCGTCGCCAAGAAAATGGATCGCGTCAGCTTGACAGAGTCAGACATGCAGGAGGACCATACTGATTGATTATGCGGCACATCCGCAATCGCGCCCGCGTGTTGGCCGCGATTGCTCTCCTCTGGCATGCCGTCGCGATCGCCGCCGTATCGACCGCGCTGTCGTGCGATCACGGCGCAGCCGCAGAGCACGCGGGCATGGCGGATTGCCCGCTCCACGACAAGCCCGTTTGTCCGCTTCACGCCGAGAATCACGGCAAACACGATTGCGATTGTCCAACGATCGGATGCTCGCAAACCGATACAGGATTCACCGCGTTCTTCGGCACGGTTGGCGTGCTGCCTGACGTGATGGACATGCCGTTGCCGGCTGGTGCTGACGACGCCGCACCGGCGATTTCACCGTCGGCGATCTCGCTCGCGCCCGTTCCGCTCTCGCCCCCGCCTCGCGCGTAGTTGCCGCCTTCGGGCGGACCCGCAACCGGTTCATTCGAATTTTCCGTTCAACGACCAAGAGACGGGGGATGACCCATGAGATTTGTGGGCCGTGTCTTCCTGTTTGCGATTTGCGTGTGCGTCATGACGCGCGCGCTCGCGGCACAGGAGACGATCAACTACGGCACTATCAGCGGTCGGGTCACCGATCGCGCAGGGCGCTGTCGTGCCTGGCGCCAGCGTCACGGTCAGGCAGTCCGAGACGAATTTGACGCGCGACACGGTGACGGACCAGGAAGGACGGTTCCGCTTTCCCTACCTGCGCGTGGGGCGCTACGACATCGTGGTGCGTCTCGCGGGCTTCACGGATGCGACGACAGACGGTGAACGTGACGGTCGGATCGGCGTTCGAGCTTCCTCTTCGGGCTCGGGCGTCGCCGGGCTCGAAACGAGCGTCGACGTCACCAGCGAGACGTGGCCGTGCTCGAGTCGGCACGCAGCCAGATTGCCGGCACCGTTCCGAGTCGAGGAAGTCCAGGCGATGCCGATGAACGGGCGCAACTTCCTGGATCTCGCGCTGCTCGTCCCCGGGGTGTCACCAACCAACACCGGCAGCACGCAGCTCTTCGCGGAAACCTCCGCTGTGCCCGGACAGGGCATTTCGATCGGCAGCCAGCGGAATTTCTCGAACAGCTTCATCGTCGACGGCCTGTCGGCCAACGACGATGCCGCCGGCCTGAGCGGCATTCCCTACGGCGTCGATGCCGTCGAGCAGTTTCAGGTCGTCACATCAGGAGGACAGGCCGAGCTGGGACGTGCGCTCGGCGGGTACATCAGCGTCGTCACCAAAAGCGGCACCAATACCGCGCAGGGCGACGTCTACGGGTACTTCCGCGACGATTCCATGAACGCGAAGAACGCGCTATCGGGTACGAAGCTGCCGATGAACCAGCAGCAGTACGGCGCGAGCATGGGCGGCCCTCTTGCGCGCAACCGGACGTTCTACTTCGCGAACATCGAGCAACGGCGCCTCGACCAGACCGGCCTCACGACCATCCTGCCGGCCAGTATTGCGGTGGTCAATGCGAGGTTGGCTGCCGTCGGCTACCCGGGTTCGCCCGTCGAAACGGGCATCTATCCGAATCCGGTCGACATGACACACCTTCTTGCCAAGCTCGATCACCAGATCAGCAACCGCGACCAGCTCACCGTGCGGTACTCGCTCTATGACGCGCTCTCGGAGAACTCACGCGGCGCGGGCGCGCTGAATGCACCGAGCGCCTCGGCGGGCCTCGACAACCTCGATCAGTCGATCGCGTTCAGCAATACCCTCACGCTTTCCAACCGGACCGTCAACGAGACTCGCGTACAGTTCGCCCGGGGCAATCTGAAGGCGCTTCCGACCGATCCAATCGGACCCGCCGTCAGCATTGCCGGTATCGCATCCTTCGGAACGCAGTCGGGAAGCCCTCAGCGACGGCTCAACACGCTGTTCCAGGCGGTCAGCAACCTTTCTCACCAGGCCGGCGAACATGCGCTTCGCACGGGCGTGGATTTCATCTACAACGACGACACGATCACCTATCCCAGAGCGGTTCGGGGTGCCTACACGTTCTCGTCGCTGGCGAACTTCCTGACCGGCGCCTACAACAATGCCGGGTTCACGCAGACGTTCGGAGAATCGCTCGTCGAGCAAACCAACCCGAATGTCGGCGTCTACGTGCAGGACGAGTGGAAAGTCCAGCCGTCACTGACGCTGAACGCGGGGCTCCGTTACGATTTGCAGTTCCTCGAAACCATCAACACCGACACCAACAACGTGTCCCCCCGAGTGGGGTTCGCCTGGACGCCGACCGGATCGAGGAGAACCGTCGTGCGTGGCAGTGTGGGGCTGTTCTACGATCGCGTGCCCCTTCGCGCGGTCGCGAACGCCATCCTGTCGGCGGGCAATACGACCGATCTGAACCAGCTGCATCAGATCGGCATCAGCCTTTCGCCGACCCAGGCGGGGGCGCCGGTCTTTCCGAACATCCTTCCCGCCCCCGTGCCCTCGGTGACGCTGTTCAACCTGACGACGATGGATCGTGAGATGCAAAATGCGCGTTCCACGCAGACCGGCGTGGAAGTCGAGCATCAGATCGGCAATACCGGCACGGTGAGCCTCGGCTACCAATACACCCGCGGCGACGGCCTCATCATCTCGATCAACCAGAACGTACCGACGTGCGTGGCGGCGGGCACGAACAACGGCTGCCGGCCGAATCCGAACTACGCCAACAACAGCCAGTACTCCTCCGAGGCCGAATCGAACTACCACTCGATGCACGTTTCCTTCGTGCAGCGGTTGACGACGTGGGGACACTACCGCGTCTCGTACACGTTGTCGAAGTCGATGAACAACGTCGGTGAGTTCTTCTTCAGCTCGCCGATCGACCCGACCGATCTGTCGAAGGATTGGGGACGTTCGGACGACGATCAGCGGCATCGCTTGGTGCTCAATGGTGTGGCAACGCTGCCCTGGGCCGTCGAGCTGAGCGGTGCCCTGCAGGCGTACTCGGCGCTGCCGTTCAACATCACGTCGGGCGTGACGACGATTCAGGGCACCGCGGGCCGGCCGATCGTCGATGGCGAGTTCATCGAGCGCAATGCCGGTATCGGGAGCGACTTCTTCACGCTCGGGCTCAGGGTCTCGCGCGAGTTTCACGTCGCCGGCAGGGTGCGGGTCGCGGGTCTGGTCGAGGCGTTCAATCTGACCAATCGGAAGAACGTGATCACCCGGAACACGAATTTCGGCCCGGGATCGTACCCGGACAATCCATCGCCGACCTACGGACAGATTACGGCAGTAGGCGATCCGCGTGCAGTGCAACTTGGTTTCCGAGTGAGGTTCTGATGAGACCGGGAATCGTCAGTAGCGGAATCGCGGCGGGATTTGTGTGGCTGGCGGGGAGCGCATGCTCACCGCCGCCCGCCCAAGCCCCACTTCCGAAGAAGGCCACCGAGGCCATTGAGCAGGCGCCGGTCGATCTTCGCGTCGCCGGGGCGCTGAACCGGATGCCGTCGCTTGCCGTGTCGGGCCAGCGCGTCATCGCGTCGTGGACGGCGACGGCTGACGATGTGATGCACGTGTATGCCGCGGTCAGCGAGGATGCGGGTGCGACGTTCTCGCCGCCAGTGCGCCTCGACGACGAGAGCGAGCGTGTCTCGGCCAACGCCGAGCAGCCGCCGCGCGTGGCTGTCTCGGATCAGCTCGTGACGGTAATCTGGCCCGCGAGGCTCGAGGGCCAATCGACGATCAGGATGGCGCGATCGCACGACGGCGGCCGCACGTTCGGGGCAGCGTCGGCGCTCCATGGCGCCGGGCTGACGGGACTTCGGGGATGGCAGGCGATGACGCCAGGACGGGACGCCGTGCACGCGGTGTGGCTGGACGGCCGTCACGCAGAACCGTCTTCCGGCGGCCACCATCATCATGCGTCACGGGAGGCGGGTGCGGCCGCACCGCCTCGTGCGGCGCCGAGGCAGGACGTGTATTCCGCGGTGATCGCCGCGGATGGTTCGATTACCGAAGCGCACGTGGCCCGCGACGTCTGCTTCTGCTGCAAGACCGCGGTGGGAGTCGCCTCCGGTGGACGTGTCTTCGTCGCGTGGCGTCACATCTTCCCGGAGAGCATGCGGGACATCGCGCTGGCGGTCTCGGGTGATGGCGGACGGACGTTCGGGCCGTTCGCGCGTGTCAGCGAGGATGGCTGGAAGCTCTCAGGGTGTCCGGATGACGGCCCGGCGCTCGCAGTCGATGCTCGCGACAAAGTCCACATCGTGTGGCCGACGCTCGTCGACGGCGCGGAGCCGCGGAAGGCGATTTTCTACAGCTTCACGACCGACGGGACGTCATTCGCGCCAAGGCTGCAGATGTCGAGCGCCGCCATCGAAGACGCCGGCCATCCGCAGCTGGCGGTTGATGAGGCCGGCAACGTCGCGGCTGCGTGGGATGAACATACCGGCGAGAAGAGAAATATCGTCGTGCGCCTGTCGCGGCAGGGGAGCAACCGGTTCGAGCCGGCCGTCATTCTGACGGCAGACGGGTCGGGGTTGAATCCGTTCGTGGCGGGGCTTCGGCGCGGGTTTCTCGTCGCGTGGGCGACCGGCGGCGAGGCGTCGGCGATTCGTCTGGTGAACGTCGGCCCCTGAGGCGCGCTCTACGAACCGGTTCGTTGATCTACGAATCCATTCGTAATAAGATGCGCGCCTTGTGACGCTGCCAAAACCGACCGAAGGCGAGCTCGCCATCCTGCGCGTCATCTGGGAACGCGGCCCGAGTACCGTCCGCGACATCCACCAGGTGCTGGGACGCACCCAATACACGACCGTGCTCAAGCTGCTGCAGATCATGGCCGAGAAGGGCCTGGTCAGCCGCGAGGACTGGGGACGCTCGCACCTCTATCACGCCTGCCGGTCCGAGTCTCAGACCCAACGTCAGCTCGTGAAGGATCTGCTCGCGAAAGCCTTCGACGGCTCGGCGGCGCAGCTCGTCATGCAGGCGCTCGCGGCCAAGCGTGCGACGCCGGCCGAGCTCGACGCCATCCAGAAGCTGATCGATCGCTCACGCCGGGATTCTCATGACCGCTGAGATTGCGGCGCTTGCCGGTAGCCGCTGGCTGGCGGCGCTGGGCCTTGGCCTGTTGCATTCGCTCTGGCAGGCGACGGTCATTGCGCTGGCCGCAGGCCTTGTGCTTCGAGAAATCCGGGGGGCGCGGCGCTACGTAGTGGCTTACGCGGGTTTGATGTTGATTCCAGGTGCCTGTGCCCTGACCGTGTGGCGGATTCTGGCGGGTGTTCCGCCGGCCATCGCGATCCCGTTGAGCGGTTTCGAGTCGTGGGCGCCATGGATCGGCTGCGCATGGATCGCCGGCATCGGCGCGACGTCTGTGAGGCTGGCGGCCGGATGGGTCCGGTTGCAGCGACTGCGCGCGAGCGCCATCCCGGTCTCGGAATCCTGGCAGTCGCACGTCGATGACATGCGCGAGCGTCTCGGTATTTCCCGCGCCGTTCGCCTGGTCGAAACGCGGCTGGCCGACGTGCCCGGCGTGATTGGCTGGACGTCGCCCATGCTGCTGTTTCCCGCAGGACTGCTCGCGGGCCTGCCTCCAGCTCAGGTGCAGCTCATCATTGCGCATGAGCTGGCGCACGTCGGCCGCAACGACTATCTGTGGAATCTTCTTCAGACGGCGGTCGAAACGGTGTTCTTCTTCCATCCGGCGGTCTGGTGGCTCTCGCGGCGCGTGCGCGCCGAGCGCGAATGCTGCTGCGACGATGTGGTGGTGTGCGAGTTCGGCAATCCAGGCCTGTACGCGGAGGCGCTGACCGGTATCGAGCGGCTTCGGATTCGCGACGATAGTGAGTTGGCGATGGCTGCCGGCGGCGGAGATCTGCTTGCGAGAATTCAGCGGCTCGTCGAGGTCCCGGGACCCGATTCGGCGCGGGCGGCGTCATTATTCGCCGTGCTCGCGATGCTCGTTTTCCTCGGGGGGCTGGCTTCGATTGGTCTCGCCGGCCCGGCCCTGCCCATCGAAGCGAAGCTGGCGTCATCGATCTGGCTGGGCATGGCGCTGGGGCTCGTCGTCGGGATGCGACACGCGCTCGAACCGGATCACCTCGTCGCCATCTCAACACTGGTCGCCGAGGAGCCCGGCTCTCTCCGCAGCGCACGCCTGGGTATGTCGTGGGGATTGGGCCACACGCTCACGCTCTTCATCGTCGGCAGCGCGCTCGCGCTGGTTCGCTCGGGCATGCCCGAACAGGTCGCGCACGCCCTCGAAACGCTGGTTGGCGTGATGCTGATCGCCCTCGGTTTGCGGGCCGTGCGGTCGTCCTGGGTCCTGGCGTCGACGGGCGGGGAATCCATGCACGCGCACGAAGGGCTCGTCCATCGTCATGCCAGTTCAGCCACGCACGTGCACCTGGGTCCGCTTGCGCTGGCGCCGCGCCCGCTCATGGTGGGAATGGTGCACGGGCTTGCGGGCAGCGGCGCGCTGGCTGCTCTCGTCATGGCGCGCATGCCGACGACCTCGGCGCAGATCGTCTTCATTCTTCTCTTCGGCCTCGGTTCGACCATCGGGATGGCCGCGCTTTCGGGTGTGGCCGGATTGCCGCTGGCGCGTCTCGCGCGCCGGCCGGCCGCGTTTGCGATGACGGCAGCCGCGGCAGGGATTGTGTCGATCCTTGCCGGTGTGGTCTGGATAGCCGGCAGCTCGGTCCTGGCGCAAGCGAACACGGGAAGCGTGGCCGGGACCGTCGCCGATACGACGGGGGGACGGCTGCCCGGTGTGACCGTCGCGATCAGTCGCAGCGGGGCGACCCCGCAAACCACGTTCACGGATTCAGAAGGACGCTTTGAGTTCGCATCCGTTCCGACAGGCGACTACGACCTGAGGTTCAGTCTGATCAATTTCGCACAGCACTCCAGAAGAGGCGTTCACGTGACTGGAGGGCAGGTTGTCACGCTCGAGGCCGTGATGCAGCTTTCATTGAACGCCGATGTCACGGTGACCGGCTGGCGGAGCTTCGTCAACCTGGCCGACGTGACCGATCCGGAAGCCAGCCTGGTGGGCATTGCCGGCGCCGCCAGCGAAGGCGCGATTAGCGCGCGGCAGATCCTCGAGCGCCCGATCATGCGCGCGGGTGAGGTGCTCGAAACAGTACCGGGGCTCGTCATCAGCCAGCACAGCGGAGAGGGCAAGGCCAACCAGTACTACCTGCGTGGATTCAACCTCGATCACGGGACCGACTTTGCCACGACGATCGCGGGCGTTCCGGTCAACATGCCGACGCACGCGCACGGCCACGGCTACACAGACGCGAACTTCCTGATCCCCGAGCTCGTGAGCGGCGTACAGTTCAAGAAAGGTCCGTATTACGCGGAGGAAGGGGACTTTTCGGCGGCAGGCGCCGTCAACGTGAACTACGTGAATTTTCTCGAACGGCCGATTCTCGAAGCGAGCGGCGGGGGACAGGGCTGGGCCCGAATTCTCGGCGCCGTGTCGCCCCGCGTGGGAGATGGCCACCTGCTTGCCGCATTCGAGCTGAATCACAACGACGGGCCGTGGACACTCAAGGACGATTACCAGAAGATCAACGGCGTAGTCCGGTACAGCAAGGGCACGTCGGCGTCGGGATACTCGTTGACGGGACTCCTGTATCGCGGGGAGTGGAACGCCACCGACCAGGTTCCCCAGCGCGCGATCGATGAAGGACTCATCACGCGATTCGGCCATGTCGATCCCACCAACGGCGGGAAGACGCATCGCTACAGCCTGTCGGCCGACTCGCAGTGGACATCCGGCAACACCTCCACGCGGGCTAACGGGTATTTCGTGAACTACGCCCTGAATCTGTTTTCGAATTTCACGTACGTGCTCGACGATCCTGAAAACGGCGATCAGTTCGAGCAGGAAGATCGCCGCAATATCTTCGGCGGCCGCGTGACCCATCGCCGCATCAACACGTGGGGCGGCCACGAGGTCGAGAACGCGTTCGGCGCGCAGGTGCGTTACGACCGCATCGGGACCGTCGGGTTGTTTCACAACAGTGGCAGGGAGCGCCTGTCGACGACACGACTGGATCGCGTCGGGCAGACGTCGATGGGTTTCTTCGCGCAGAACGAATACGAGTGGAGCCCCGTCATCCGAACGACGCTTGGCGTGCGCGGCGACGTGTTCAATTTCGACGTCGAAAGCGACAACCCGCTGAACTCGGGGACGGACGCGAGCGCACTGGTGAGCCCGAAGGCCTCCCTGATTCTGGGTCCCTGGGATGGAACAGAGGTCTACGTGAACGCCGGAGGTGGCTTTCACAGCAACGACGCGCGTGGGGCCACGACGACAGTCGATCCGTCCACAGGAGAGGCTGTCGCGCCCACCACGCCGCTCGTCCGCGCGAACGGCGCCGAATTCGGGATCCGCACGGTGAAGATCCCCAAAGTGCAGACGACCGTGGCGATCTGGTGGCTCGGCATCGATTCGGAACTGCTGTTCATCGGCGACGCCGGAACAACCGAGGCCACCCGTCCCAGCCGGAGGATAGGAATCGAATGGTCGACCTACGCCAGACCACATCCCTGGGTCTCCCTCGATGCCGACGTCGCGTTCTCCGACGGACGCTTTACAGATGACGATCCGGCAGGCAACTACATTCCAGGGGCGGTCGAATCGGTCATCTCGCTTGGCGCCGCCATCGACAGCGGCACGCGCGGGTTCGGCGGTATTCGCGTGAGGCACTTCGGCGGCCGCCCGCTGACCGAAGACGACAGCGTGCGGTCGGACGACACTACGATTGTGAACGGGCAGCTCGGCCTCCGTCTTGGCCGGACTGCAAGCGTGGTGCTCGACGTGTTCAACCTGTTCGACACTGAAGCCAGCGATATCGACTACTTCTATGCCTCGCGGCTTCCCGGCGAGCCGGCTGAGGGGATCGACGACATCCACCTGCATCCCGCGCTGCCGCGGTCGGCTCGCGTGTCTCTCCGGTTGGGGTTTTAGCGGGGCTAGAGAGTCCGGAGAGTCCAAAGAGTCGGAAAAATCAGGAGAGTCCCCGGAGTCGGGAGAGTCCTTAGAGTTGGAAGGTCCCTTCGTGACTCTCCGGACTCGCAGGACTCTTTAGACTCCCGTACTCTCTCGACTCTTCGGACTCTTCTAGACTCTATCGACTCCACGACTTCCCCAGGACTCTGTCTTCGTTATCTATCCCGGAAGTCCGATCGCAGTAAGTAATCGATGAAAGCCGACAGCATGTCGGCGAGATCCTGGTACAGCCCAGAGGCATGGATTTCGTCCTTCTGGGCGATGGCCTGATACTTCAGGGCAGCCGCCGCAATATGGCCTCGCGATTCCAGCGCCGAACCACGAGCAATTGAAAGGTACCGAGCGAATTGCCGATCGGTACCCTGGCCGTAACCCTCGCCAATATGTCCGGGGATCCGTCCGGAGGATTCCGACAGTTGCTTGTGCATCTCGTAATCTTTGCAACGGAGGAGCTCGCGGAGGATCGGAGAAACTGCCTCGATCCCCTCGAGCGCCCTCTGATACACGAGCAAATCCTCGAGTTTGTTCGCTTTCATTCGAATGCCCAGGGCACGTTCCATGCCGCGAACGACTCCCAGACTCTGGCGGACTCCCGACTCTCGTGGACTCCCAGACTCTGATGGACTCTCGGACTCTGGGACTCCCGGACTCTCGTGGACTCCCGGACTCATTGCCCCCACGACCCCTCGGACTTCCCACTGCACACCGCGTAAAGATTTACGAAATCAGTAAGGTGGCCCACCGCCGATCGCAATAGAATCAGCACCTCCGAAATGGTCCGGTGATTGCACGAGTCTGACTCCCTGAACTCCGGGACACGGACACGTCCGGTCTTCAATCAGCTGGGACTCTGGACTCGCGGACTCGGGACTCCAGGGACTCTCAAGACTCACGGACTTTCAGGACTCTTCGGACTCAGGGACTTCGGGAGGCTCTCGGGACTCCCGGACAGGGACTCTTCGGACGTTAAGATTTCGGACTCTTTTTCGGGAGGCTACCCATGAAGCGTGTTGCGATGCTCGCCCTTGTGCTCGTCTTTGGAATTTCCTGCGATGATTCACCGACCAGCCCGTCAGACCCGAACGTGGCGAAGTTCACCGCCATCCTGCTGCCGGCGAACGAAGTGCCGCCGGTGACCAACGCCGACGCCGGCGCCAGCGGCACGATGCAATTGACGATGACCGTCACCCGTGACTCGGCGCAAAACATCACAGGGGCGACCTACGACTTCATCGTGAACATCACCGGCTTCCCGGCGAACACCACGCTGACGGGCGCCCACATCCACAATGCCGGCGCGGGTACGAACGCAGGCGTCGTTGTCGGCCTGCCGTTGACGGCGACCGACACGGCCGTTGCGACCGGCCAGTCGAGCATTACGAAGACCGGGCTGCAGAGCACGTCGGCCACGGTGCCGGCAGCGACGGTTGCGCAGGGCATCTTCAACAACCCCGCGGGCAACTACTTCAACGTGCACACCACGGTGAACGGCGGCGGTGCGATTCGGGGCCAGCTGGTCAAGCAGAACTAGCGCAGGCGGGTTTTCAGTTGTCAGTTTTCAGTTCTCAGTCTTCAGTCCAAACACTGAAACTGAAAACTGAAAACTGATGACTGAGAACTAGTAGAACTTCCTCGAGATATTGAAGCCGAGGAACCAGTCGTGGTCGTTCGACGCGCCTCGGGCCATCTCGGCCACCGTCGTGCCGAGTCCGTTCGACACATTCAGCTGAAACACATGCCCGCGCAGCCGCTTTTCGATGCCGAACGTCTTCAACGAGACGCCGGGCCGGAAGCCGCTGGCGCGGGGCGTCCACGATCCCACCAGGTACACGCTCGGGCGCACGCGAAGCCGCGTGCTCAGCCCCACCAGCAGCGTGTTCGATTCAATGCCCGTTGCCAGGTCGGCGCACCCGGGGATGTCGTGCCCGTGCTCGATGTGCTCCATGCACCCGGCGGTGCTGTAGGTATTGGAATGAAAGATGTACGACGGCTGAAGATAGAACGCCGCGTAATTGCCCATCGTCCGTGACAGAAGAGGGCTGAGCGCGGTCGCGTAGGCATTGTCCTCTTCGTCCACGACGTCACCGCGGTGGAAGTTGTTCAGGCCTTCGATGCTGGCGACGGCGTTCAACGTGAACGGGACCGATTCGCTCTGGCGCATGACGTCGTACTGCCCGAAGAACTGAATCGTTTTCCCGCTCGTGCGGTAAATCCCGGCCTGCAGTCCCCGCATGACGCCGAACCGGTACTCGAGCCCGATCAGTGCGCCTCTGTCGAGGCCGAAGAGATCGCTTGCGACGCTTCCGAAATCGTCGTTCAGCGTCCGCGCAAACCGGTGCGTGATGCGGAACGCGCTCTTGTAGCGCGGCAGCCGCAGCGTTGTGGGCAGGTTGACCAGCGTGAAGTCCGGCTCGACGAAGTTGGGCCGGCGATCGGCGACGTCGCGAGGGTCGGGCGGTGCAGGCGCGGGCTGGGGCTGGGCCCCCGCATCCTGAGTCCGTGGCTGATGCCGGGACAAGAAGGAGGGCTGTCAGAACCGCCCCGCAAATGAAGCGCATCCGTTAGAGCCTACCGCAAGTACGTGGGGTCCGGAGGCGGCGGATCGTTTGAACCCAGGCCGACCAGGACCTGACCGCGGAACTTGGCATCGTCGGGGTTCATGTGATCGTGAAATCCGCATCCGCCGCGGTCGTCAACGGATCCGACGTGCCGCTCTGGCCCGGCGCAAGCGAGCCGCCTTGAGCGCACCCGATCGCCCACAACACGAGGACCGACAACGCTATGGAGAGCAGGAGCAATTTCATCATGCTCTCCAGAAAGGCAAGTGTGGTGCCGCACGGAGAAAAAGAATTTTCTCGGGTTTGCTCGAGTTCCAGATCGATGGATTACGGCGGCCGTAAACCCGTTACGCTTTACTGGAACTTGTATTTCGCGAGGTAATAACTCAGCGCGCGCTGGCTGATGCCCATCAGATCGGCGGCATCCTTTTTCACGCCGCTCGCGCTCTCGAGGGCGCGGCGGATCGTTTCCTGTTCGATCCACTCGATGTTGGTCCGCAGCTTGAGCGACGGCAGGGCGCTCGATTGTCCGGTGGCCAGGCCCAGCACGGAAATCAGCGCGGACGTAATCACGCCATCGGTCGACAGGACGACGGCGCGCTCGATGGTGTTCTCGAGCTCGCGCACGTTGCCCGGCCATTCATAGGCCGCAAGCTTCTCCGGCACGCCTTCGTCGACACGATCGACGCGCTTGCCGGTCCGCTGCTGGTGCTTGCGGACGAAGTGCTCGGTCAGCACCGGGATGTCTTCGCGCCGGTTCCTCAAGGGCGGCATTTCGATGGGGATGACGTTGAGCCGGTAGAACAGATCCTCCTGGAACGTGCCGTCCAGCACCATCTGCCGCAGATCCCGGTTGGTGGCGGCAATCACGCGGACGTCCACCTGCTGGCTGCGCTCCGATCCCAGCGGCTCGAACTCACGCTCCTGAAGCACGCGCAGGAGCTTCGACTGCAGCACCGGGCTCATCGTGCCAATCTCGTCGAGCAGGATGGTGCCGCCGTCGGCGAGCGCGAACTTGCCCTTCTTGTTCGTGGCGGCGCCGGTGAACGCTCCCCGGACGTGGCCGAACAGCTCCGATTCGAGCAGCGTTTCCGGGATGGCGGCGCAGTTCACCTTGATGAGCGGCATGTTCCGCTGGGCGCTGCGCGCGTGAATCGCGCGGGCCACGAGCTCTTTGCCGGTGCCCGTTTCGCCGGTGACGAGGACGGTGCTCTTGGTCTCGGCCACCAGCTCGGCCTTGCGGATCACGTCTTCCATCACCCGGCTGCGTCCGACGATGCCGTAGTGGTTGAATTCCTCGTCGCGCTCGTTCAGCAGATAGCGCTGGTGCGAGCTCAGCCGCTGGTGCTCGAGGGCGCGCCTGACGACCACGAGCAGCTCTTCGACCTCGAATGGTTTCTGCAGGTAGTCGAGCGCTCCCAGCTTCATCGCCTCGATGGCGCTTTCGATCGTGGCGTGCGCCGTCATCATGAGGATCTGCGGACGATCGGTTTCGGGCGTGGCGGCGACCAGCTCTCGAATCAGATCGAGGCCCGTGGCGTCGGGCATCATGTTGTCGACGATGAGCACGTCGACGTTGCGTTCGCTCAGTGTCTTCTGCGCTTCGCGCACGCTGCCGGCCTCGAGCACGTCGTGCCCCTCGGATTTCAGGGCCTGTCCCAGCGTGCGGCGGATTTTCTGCTCGTCGTCGACCAGGAGAAGCGTGCCGCCTCTAGGCGCCATGTGAACCCTCGCGCGACGGCCCACCTTCGCGCGCTGCGCTTCGGTGGGCAGGCAGTTCGATGCGGATCTCTGCGCCCGTGCCGGCGCGGTTCTCGAGCACGATGGTGCCCCCCATTCCCTCGATGATGTTCTTGGCGATCGCCAGGCCGAGCCCCGATCCGGTCCGCTTCGTCGTGAAGTACGGATCGAACACGCGGGGCATGTCTTCGGCTCTCACGCCGATACCGCGGTCGCGGACGGCCAGGCGCACGGCATTGAGCATAGCGGTGGTTTCGATCTCGATGTCGGGAGGGGCAGGGCTAAAGCCCTGCGCCACCGAAGAGGCAAGCCCCTGCGCCACCGAAGAGGTAGAGCCCTGCGCGACCGAAGAGGGTCCCGAGCCATCGGACTGTCTGGCGGTGACGGCTTGGCGCGCGTTGGCCAGAATGTTGACGAGCGCGGTGCGCAGGCGCTCTGCGTCGGTCACGATGGGGCCGAGCGCCGGATCGGTCTTCATGACGACGCTCATCGTCTGGTCGACGCGGCGGGTGGCCTGCTCGACGTCGGCACATAACGCGTTGACATCGGCCGGCGCGTAGTCGAAACGGATGGGGCGCGCGAAGTCGAGCACGTCGTTCACGATGCGGTTCAGGCGGGCGACTTCTTCGTCGACGTCGGTGAGCGCCTGCTTGATCTCACCGCGGCTCACGTGCTCGTTGCCGAGCGTGCGGAGCGAGGCCTTGATGATCATCAAGGGATTCCGAATCTCGTGCGCGATGACGGTCGAGAGCCGGCCCAGCGCCGACAAACGTTCGCGCTGCGCGGCCTCGCGCTGAAACCGTGCGATCGAATCGGTGAGCGTGTTGAAGGTCGTGGCGAGCAGCTTCGCGTCCTCGTCATCGAAACTGGCGGCGTGCCTTAGCGGGATTTTCCGCGTGAGATCGCCCGTGGCCGACATCTCGCGCATGACGTTGGTAATCGTCGCGAGCGGTCTGGTAATCGAGCGCGCGACGGCGTAGCTGAGAATCGTCGCCGCCAGCACGGCGAGCATGCCCACCACGCCGAGGCCGGTGTTGATGGCGTTCAGGAACTGCAGCCGCTCGCTGCGCGATCTGAGCAGCAGCACGCTTGGCGCCGTCTCGCCCGTCATCGCGGCGGCGGCCGGACCCAGCGGGCGCCTCAATGCCACGTACTCGCCGTTTTCGAGCGAGATGGTCTGCACATCCGAGGTCTTCAGCAGCGACGCCAGACGAAGGTGGTCGCCCGCAGGCAGCGTCGACGCACGGATCTGACCGTCGACGGCAAACACGATGTCGCTTTCCGTGGCGCGCTTGAACGTCTCGGCGAGCTCGTTGTCGAGGCGCGACCCCACGGTGAGCGCGCCCATGATTTCGGGCCGGTCGAGGCCGATCTTGATCGGGACCGTCATCACCTGGAGCACGCCATCGGCGTAGGGCCAGAAGCCGCTGGCCTCGCGTCCGGCAAGGGCCTGCTGGATTTCCGGCAGCGCGCTCATCGCGCCTTCGGTGATGTCGACGTCGCCGGCTTCGGCCAGCACGCTTCCATTCTTGCCGGTCAGCACGATCAGCGGTGCCCGCAGAGGAGCGCGAAGCTGCTCCTGGTAGGCGCGCGCGAATGGCTGGACCGTTGGCGGGTCGCCTGTATCGACGGCCGCCTTCAGCCGCGGGTCGTCGGCGACGAGCCTGGCCATGACGGTGAGCGCCTGCAGAAAGGTGGCGCACTGTTGATCGACCAGCGCGCCCGCTTCGATGAGCCCGCGCTGCAGCTCGGCCTCGGCCTGCCGCGTGGTGGTACGGCTGACGAAGTACACCGCGGCGGCAATCGAGACCACCGCCAGCGCGGCGCTGGCCAGAAAGATGCGATTGGTGAGCGATCCCAGGATCTTCACGCGTGGCTACCGCAAGGTGAAGTCCGCTTCGACCGGTCCGCCCTCATCTGGAATGACGATGGGGCGCGACTCGCGTATCGAGCCCTCGTTCCAGGCGACGAGGTTGTACCGGCCGGGAGGGACGCGGCCAATCTGGTAGCGGCCGTCGGCCGCGGCGACCGCGAAGAAGCGATGGTTGAAGACGAGAATGAACGCGCTCATGTGCGAGTGAATTTCGCAGAACACACGCACGATGCCGGGGCGATCGAACCGGACCGATTTCGATCGGCCTGCCGCGTAGCGGCCGAGATCGAACGGCCGCGGACCGCGCAGCGAGAACACGTTGTGGTAGGTGTTGTCACTGTTGGGAAAATCCACGGTGGTGCCGATGGTGATCGCCAGCACGTGGGGCACGAAGGTCTCGTTGCGCTGATCCATCGTCGCGCGCTGCGGCTCGCTGTCGGGAAACGCGAGCGCCGGCGCCGATTCGAGATAGACCACCGGCCGCCGCAGGTCCTGCGGGTCCTGGCCCGGATGCATGCCGAGATCGTTGACGTTGGGCCGCCGTTCGACGTGCGTCGCACGGGGTACCTCGACACGGCCGCGGATGATGCCCATCGGTGTTTGTGCCGAGAGGACAGGGCTAAAGCCCTGTGCCACCGATATGGCAAAGACGAGCGCACCTGCGATCCCGGTGGCGCAGGGCTTCAGCCCTGCCGAACCTGCAGCGATATCGGTGGCGCAGGGCTTCAGCCCTGCCGCAACGGCAGCAGAACCGGTGGCGCAGGGCTTTAGCCCTGCCTCTGCCTGGCGTCGCCGTCCATCAATAAAGTTCTTCCTCACAGCCAGAAATGCAGCTGCAGCGCTACGAGGCCCTTGCTGCGGATG
This sequence comes from Vicinamibacterales bacterium, assembly GCA_963746535.1. Classification (GTDB taxonomy): domain Bacteria; phylum Acidobacteriota; class Vicinamibacteria; order Vicinamibacterales; family JAMQPK01; genus JAMQPK01. The sequence continues at coordinate 98,343 of CAVVBP010000007.1, forward strand.
AGCCCACCGTCACGCCAGTTGTGCTGGTACGCGACCTTGGCGAGAAAGTTGCGGCGGATGTAGTAGCCGGCACCCGTCTCGAGCCGCGTGACGGGCGCATCCCACGTCGGACTGTTGAGCGAAGACGGCAGCGCGCCGAAGTTGAGCCTGTCGAAGCGGCTCGCCACGAAAAAGCCTGGCGACACTTTGTAGCTGCCTTCCACGAAACCGCTGGTCGCATCGAGACTGTGCGCCAGGGTTGGCACCTGCCACTGATTCCAGATCAGCTCGCCCCGCACGAGCCAGTGATCGCGCGAGAGCTCCACATCCAGGCCCAGCGCCTGCTGGACCGATCGCACGTCGCCGGCGGGAAACGTCACCGTGGCCAGCGCTTCGTCTGAGACATAGGGGCCTCGTGCCGCCGATCCGCCCAGTATGAGCGCCGCGTTGGGTCTCCACTCGGCGCGCCCGATGATCTGTTTGCCCGCGTTGTTGTCGCGCGTGCGTGGATCGGATGCTGTGCCGGTGGTCACGGCGACGGCGGCGTTCAGCGACTCGGGGCCGACGCGCACCTGCACGCCGGTGTCCCATCGAAACGCGGTAATCAGCGGCATGCCTGGCGCGACGTTGAGCGAGCCGAGTGGATAGCTGGGCCGCCAGCCGCGCGCGCGCATGCGGATGACATCTTCGTTCGACGCCGGCAGCGCATCGGGCCGCACGGTCGTCAGGTACTGATAGGCAAGCGGGTACCCGATCAACGGATTGCCGGCGCCGTAATCGCGCCGCGCGAACGCGCCGAAGGTCGGCGGAATCCGTCCCGCCTGAATGTCGATGGGCCGATCGCGCCACGGCCGCACGCGCAGATACAGCGCGTACGGCTTCACGCCGTCGCCGTTCTCGCTGCGGATTTCCGTGAGCACCGAGACGCGGCTCGTCACGCGCACGTCGGCCGTCACGCCTATCCTGAACAGGCGCAGCGCGTTGTGCTCGTAGTCTGTGTAGTTGAACCACGCGCCGTCGGTGTCGTCCTGCGGCGTGGCCGAGACGGAGATATCCGATCCGAGCGTGACAATGCCGTTGGCAAGCGACACCGGACCCGAGAGGAAGTCCTGCGCGCGCGCAGGCGTTGCGAGGCTGAACGCCAACGCCGCGGCCACGGCAATTTTCATGTCGATGCCCATACTATAATTGCCACGGCCCAGCTGAAGCTGGGCCCTACGTACTTTGCATCATGGCGTACATCATCACAGAGCCCTGCGTTGGAACCAAGGACACGGCCTGTGTCGACGTCTGTCCGGTCGACTGCATCCATCCACGCAAGGACGAGCCCGAGTTCGCGGCCGCCGAAATGCTCTACATCCACCCCGACGAGTGCATCGACTGTGGCGCGTGCGTGCCGGCGTGCCCGGTCGAGGCCATCTACTCGCTCGATGAAACGCCCCGAAAATGGGCTGATTTCATCCATTTGAACGCAAAGTACTATCAACGTTAGAATACGAACTAATGGGACTGATCGACCACAAGTTCGAAGACAATTTCATCACCACCAACGTCGACAAAGTGCTCAATTGGGCACGCCAGAACTCGTTGTGGCCGATGGGGTTCGGGCTGGCCTGCTGCGCGATCGAGATGATGGCCGCGTCGGCCTCGCGCTTCGACATCGCGCGCTTTGGCGCCGAGGTGTTCCGCGCCTCGCCGCGGCAGTCCGATCTGCTGATTGTGGCCGGCACCGTCACCAAGAAGATGGCGCCGGTGCTCCGCCGGCTGTACGACCAGATGCCCGAACCGAAATGGGTCATTTCGATGGGCAGCTGTTCGAACGCCGGAGGCCCCTTCCCGACCTACAGCGTGCTGCAGGGCGTGGACAAGATCGTGCCCGTCGACGTCTACGTCTCAGGCTGTCCGCCGAGGCCCGAGGCGCTGCTGTACGGGCTGATGCGCCTCCAGGACAAGATTCGCAAGGAGAACACCGTGCTCCGCAAGGAGCGCGTCATCATGGCAGGCACATCGGAGCCGATTCTCGTCGGCGAGCGCTCATGACCAAGCTGCTGCGGACGATCTTTCTCGTCGACCTGCTGAAGGGGCTGTGGCTCACGTTGAAGTACACGCCCCAGCCGGCCTTCACGTTCCAGTATCCGGCCGAGCGGCGGCCGGTTGCCCCGCGGTTCCGTGGCGTGCTTCGCCTGCAGGTGGAGCCCGAATCAGGGGCGCAGACCTGCATCGTGTGCGATCAGTGCGCCAAGGCCTGTCCGGACGACCTCATCGCGCTTGGCGGACACCGCGAGCCCGGGCAGAAGATCAAGATCCTCGACTACTTCGACTTCAACCTGTCGCGGTGCAGCTTCTGCGGCCTCTGCTCGGAAGTATGCCCCACCAAGCCGATCAAGGCGCTCATCATGAGCGAGGATTACGAATTGGGTACCTACAGCCGCGAGACCCAGATCCTGCGCATCGACGAGATGTACGACGGGGTGCCCATCGAACAGTACACCCGCTAACGCGTGTGTTTCACGCGCGTTAGCGCGTGTAGGTTCAAGAGTTCCGGTTCCGGTTCCCGTTCTGGTTCCGAGTAATCCAAGATCGCGGATACACCCGGGCCCGAATCAGCTTGCCCGCCCGCCCGCCGCCCCCTACAATCCAAGGTAAATCGACTCAGGTCAACCGAGAGGGGCTATGTACTCAGTCCTCAGGCTGGTTCCCTTGGCTGCCGCTCTAGCGGCGGTCGTTGCGCTCTCACCCTCCGTCGCGGCTATCTCGCCCGAGGCTGCCGAGGTGCAGCTGCAGTTGGCGAGGTTGCTTTTCAACGACGGCCGCTATGTCGAATCTTTCAACGCCTACGAGCAGGTCAAGTCGAGCGACGATCCTCGAATCAAGCGCGAGTCGCTGATTGGCGCGGTCAAGACCGCCCTGCGCCTGGGCGACTTTTCCCATGCGTATGCCGATGGGCAGCTCCTTTCCCGCGCGTTTCCCAGGAACCCCGATGCGATCGCCAACTACGGCGATGCGCTGTGGGCCGTTGGGCTGTTCGAAGAATCCGAGAAGATATTCCAGGACGTGCTTTCCCTTCAGAAGGACCACGGCCGGGCGCTGCACGGCCTCGCGCGCAGTCTGGCCGCGCGCAACCGGCTGAACGAGGCGCTCGACACGGCCCAGTCGGCCCTCACCAAAGATCCGCGCGACGCCGAATTCCACCACACGGTCGGGTCGGTGTACGAGCGCATGAAGCGCTACGAAGAGGCGGCCAACGCCTATGGGAGCTACATCAACCTGCTGCCCAACAAGGACCGCAGCGCGAAAGCGGCGTGGGCGCGGGCCGAAGTGCGCTTTCTGAAGGCATTCGGCGCGCGGTCGCCGATGTACATCGATCCTGCCACCGCGGGCAGGATTCACACCGTCCCGTTCCGCGTCATCAACGAAAAGATCATCGTGAAGGCGAAGGTGAACAAAGGACCGCAGATGGACTTCGTGCTCGACACCGGGTCGGAGCAGACGGTCATCTCGCGTGAGACCGCGGCGCGCATGGGCGTCCGTCCCATCGTCAACATCCTGAGCGCCGGCGTGGGCGATCTGGGCGTGCGCGAGCTGGAGCTGACCCGCCTCGACGAGCTGGAGATCGGCGGTTCGCTGAAGATCCAGAACGTGCCGTCCATCATCAAGAATCCGCCGCTGCATGGCCTGCCGACGCGCGAGATGGAAAGCTTCTCGCCGCTGGCCCTCGGCATGTCGGTCATCATCGACTACGATCGCAACCAGCTCACCATGGGCGCGCAGCTGCCGGCCGAAACGGCCGACGTCGAGCTGCCGCTGCGCATGCATCGGCTGGCCATGGTGCCGGGCCACGTCCAGGGCGGGCCGGCCAGCTTCATCCTCGACACGGGCGGGCAGGTGATCTCGATCAGCACCGACACGGCCAGCGGCCTCGAGCGCGGCGAGATGCGAAACATCCCGCTCAAGGTCTACGGCGCGTCAGGGTGGGATCGCGATGCGTTCCTGATGCCGGGCGTGAACCTGAATTTCAACCAGATCGAATATCGCAACCTGTCGGTGGTGGTGCTCAACCTGCGCGCGCCGAGCGTGCTGCTGGGCTTCAGGCTTGGCGGGATTGTCGGCTACAAGTTCCTGAGCCGCTACCGGGTGGCGATCAACCTCGACAAGAGCATCGTGCAGCTTCAGGCGCGCGAAGCCAAACGCGCGGCAAACTAGACGATAACAAGAGACTAAGAGATTAAGAGAATCGGGGTCCAGGAGAATTCTGATCAAAAGAATTCTCTTGGTCTCCTATTCTCTTGTTTAGGTTTTCCTAGTCGCTGGTTTGGGTGCTCATCCGGCGCGCCAGATGCTCCGCGCGGCGCGTCTCTGCTGCGGCGTGCTGCGCCTTCTCTTCATCCGTGCTCACCAGGAGCGGCGGCACTTCCTCGCGCTTGCCGTCGCGTTCGAGCGTGACGAAGGTCAGATACGCGCGGCTGGTCATCTGCCGGCGTCCCGTCAGCGCCTGTTCTGCGTAGACGAGCACCTCGACCTCCAGCGACGTCCTGAACGCTGCCGTCACGCGCCCCTTCAGCACGATGAAGTCGCCGACTTTAATTGGATTCAGGAATTCGAGGCTGTCGACGGCCGCGGTGACCACCAGCGCCCTCGCGTGGCGGAACGCCGTAATCGCCCCCGCGATGTCGATGAGGTGCATCACGGCGCCGCCGAGCATGAACCCCATGGGGTTGGCATCGTTCGGCAGCACCACCTGCACCATTTCGGTGGCCGATTCCGACGGAGGTTTGGGAGCGGGGGGCATCGTTGCAGGACGCGGTCAGCTGGTCGTGCGGGCGTCGAGAAACGCCTTCAGCTTCAGCCGCAATTCCTCGGGGAGGTCGTCGTCATTGAGCGACTGCAGAAGCGCGAGGGTCGACTTGAACGTCCCTACGAACGCCGTGCACTCGGAGCATCCGTTGAGGTGCTGGTCGAGATCGCGCCGGACATCGGCGGGGAGACGCCCTTCGATGTAGTCCGAGAGAAGCTCGACGATACGGGAGCAGGCGGACATGTCTGCTGACCCATCATGGCACATGGCTGATGGCAGATGGCACGCTGCAATTTGCCATGTGCCATATGCCATCTGCCATGACGGGAATCAGGTCAGAAGTCGTAACCGATCCAGACGGCGAACTTGACCTTGCGGAATTCCTCCTGAGCCGCGGCGCCCAGGACGTAGCGCTCGTAGTCCTCGTTGAACATCGTCCGGTACGACCAGTCGAAATGCAACGGGAAGCCCAGCGCGAACGTTTCGAGCCCGATGCCGTACGACGCGCGTGCGTCGATCAGGCGGAAGCCGTCGATCCTCTGCGCAGGCCTGATGACGATGCCACCGGGGGTCGTGTCGGCGGGGAACGTCTTCGTCCCGCTCTCCCACGGTTTGAACGTCTGGCCATCGAGGCCCGCCCCGCCGATGTTGAAGAAGAACACGCCGCGGATGCCTCCCAGAATGCCGATCGGTGTGGCCATGGCGTTAATCAGCGGGTAGCGCAACTCGGCGTTCCCGTAGAACGCCTTGTGACCGACGAACTGCCGGTAGTCGTAGCCGCGCATCTCGGAGTTGCCGCCAAAGAACAGGTAGCCCGGCGAATCGCCAAAGCTCTTGAAGCCCACCGCCCGCAGCGCAAGCACGCCGTTGGCGCCGATTCGCGCGTAGTAGCGCGCGTCGGTGTCGATCGTCTGGCGCGACAGGGTGTTGCCGATCTTCGGGGCGGTTTCGAACGAGAGCCGCATCGTGCTGCCCGAGAGCGGTCCGTATTCGCGGAACACCGTCGTTTCCTGGACGAACGAGACGCCGAGTGGCACCATCATGCCGCTGTTGAAGAGCCGGGTTCCGAAGTTATCGAGCTGATACCGATCGGCTTCGTCCTGAAGCAGCGGGTCGGCGAATTCCTCGTTGTAGTTGACGAGTCCGCCCGAGAACTCGACACGGCGATACATGCTGAACGGGTAGATGCCGAACGCCGAGCCGCCGCGCACCGTCTGTGTGGCCAGCGCGTCTTCGCGGCTGATGTACGGCGCCAGCGCGGGATCGTACAAATAGCTGCTCAGCTGTCCGTAAAAGAACTGGGTCTGCGAGTAGCCCTGCAACGCGAACTGCATCCGCCGCGACAGGTTGACGTACGAGAACGACAGCGTCTTGTACTGCTGCACCGACGCGGCGTACATGCTGAACTGCTGATCGCCCAGCACGTCGGTGAACGACACCATCGAGCCGCCGAAGATGTCGCCGCCGCTCGTGACGCCGACGTTCACCGGCGGGCGTCCGTCGAGGAACATCTTGTCGAAACGGCCCTTCTTCGACACGTTCTCGGTGACGAGGGTGTGCTGCAGCGGCGGCTGGAAGTCGGTAATCGGCCCGGGGCTCCCGAAGTCGGCCGACGCGGCCGTGTGCAGCGGCTCCTTCAGATCGAAGGTGTGCAGGCTGTAGCTGCCTTTGTAGTAGTCGACAAACGCCAGGCGCGGATTGGCGCCGTCTTTCGACAGAACCACGGGCGAGAGCACGCCGCCGAGCGCGTCGGTGTACTGCCGCAGCTCGCCGGTCTTGAGGCTCAGCGTCCACAGGTTGAAGATGTTCCCGTTACGCGCGATTTCCGGCGACAGCGGCGTCGTCGGGTCGGTGGCCGTCGAAGAGAAGATGATCGTGTCGGCGTTCAGAAACTTGGCCGCGGCCTCGTCCTGCGTGCCGAAGGTGAGCTGCGTCTTGGCCCCGGTGTCGACATCCAGGCGGAAGAGCTTCTGCGATCCGCTGACGCGGGCGATATAGACGATGAAGCGACCGTCGGGCGAGTAGACCGGGCCGTAGTCGCCGAACTCGTCGTTGGTGAGGTTGCTGATGTCACCACTGCTGAGATCGAGCTTGAAGATGTCGCCGATCGCGTTGCGAAGGCCACCGAAGATCACCGAGCGGCCGTCGGGCGAGATGTTGGGCGACTCGGGATTGTCGACGCTCGCCAGGTTGAGACGCTGCTCGATCTTGCCCGTGAGCACGTTCTGCACGATGAGCGTCTTGTATTTTTCCTGACGGACAAAGTAGGCGAGGCGATCGCCCACGGGAGACCACGACATCCACCCGACCATGTTGCTGAGGCTCGGGTACGCCAGATACTCGAATCCCCGGTCCATATCGAAGCCGGGCGTGAGGTTGCGCACGACCGCACCGTCTTTGGCCGACACGAGAATGATGTCGAGCTCCTGATCCTTGCGGTTGCCGGTCGTCATCGCGATGAGATCGCCCGACGGGGACGGCTCGATCGAAATCGCGCCCGTGTACTGGGAGCGGTTGGGATCCGGAGACAGATCCTGTCCGTAGTCGGCCGGCCGTTCTTTGTCGCGGAACGCCTTGAACCGATCCTTCAGATATTTTTCGAACTGCTGGTCGAATTCGCGCGAGCTGATCTGGAAGGCGTCTTCGTACGGGCTCGAGCCCCCGCCGATGGCGCTGCGCCGCAGCGAGAAGAGGAACTGCCGCACGCCGTCCTTGCCCCAGCGCGCTTCGATGAACTCGTACAGCGCGTGGCCGAGGTTGTAGACGAGGCGCGGGTTGTTGAACTCGCCGTAGCCTTCCATCTCGCTCATGCGCGGGATGATGTCGGCGACGGCCGCGTCGCGCACCGTCATGAGGTCGAGCGGATCCCAGATGCCACGCTCGTACTCGGCGCCGCCCTCGTGTACCCACAGCGGCATGTTGCGGCGGATGAGCGAGGTCGGGATGATGTCGTACTGGAACACGTGCGTCAGCTCGTGCACGATCAGCCCGTAGAGCAGGTCTGACGGCAGATCGATCGGCAGGACCATGCGATGACGCTCGCCTTCGGCGAAGGCCAGCACGCCTTCCGTCGCGGCGCCGGGCGCGATGTTCTGCTGCTCGAACTCGCTGTGGGTCTTGAAAATGATGAGCGGCACGCGCTGGGCGAGGTCGTGCCGCAGGTCGGAGCTGACCTGCTGGTAGGCGCTCTCCGCGTAGCTCGCGACCCGCGCCAGGTGCTGCTCGTTTTCGGGATAGAAGTAGATTTCAAAGTGGTCCGTCTTGTACGTGTGCCACGAGAACTGGTCGTAGTGAATCTGGTTCTTGCCGTAGTACGGCGCGAACTGGGACTGTTTGTTGACGGTAGTGCTTCCGCTGCCCTGCGCGTTGACGGTGGAGCTGCCCTGCGCGTAGATCTGCGCCCAGGAGCACATCAGGTCGGGGGACAGGCGTTGCGCGTGCGACTCACCTGCGGCGGCCAGCACGAAGCCTGCGGCCAGCAACCAGATGAAAGCCCTGCGGGGGGCGCGGGTGCGCATAGGATTACCTCGCGAAATTAGTGGGGTGCCACCAGTGAGATTCACGCGATCTTACTGTGATTACACAGCTATCGCAACGACGCCGCAGGAGCAAGAGCCATACCACAGAGCGCTTTCGAATTCGTTCGAAAACCGCCACAGCCTCTTCGGCCATTTACGCTTTTCGGCCTGATTTGGACACAGCGCGTCGACCGGTTCGGAGGACAATCTCCGAAGCTCGCTATACTGCGGCAAGGTTCCGTTCAGAATGCCGTCCGCCTTCGAAACCGACGCGCTGACACATCTCGACAGCCTGTATGGCACCGCGCTCCGCCTGACGCGCAACGAGGCCGACGCCCAGGACCTCGTGCAGGACACCTACGTCAAGGCGTTCAAGTCTCGAAAGCAGTTCCGTCCCGGGACGAACCTCAAAGCCTGGCTGTTCACGATTCTCCACAACACCTACCGCAACCGGCGGCGCGACATCGGGCGCGACCCGGTTGACGTCGACAGCGATCGCGTCGATCTGGCCGCACCAGCCGACCCGGCCGATACGCCTGAGGAAAGCCTGTTGCGCGGGGCCATGGAACCCGAGCTGCAGGCGGCCCTCGATTCGCTGCCGGAAGCGTTCCGCGAGGCGGTCTGGCTGCGCGATGTCGAGGAATTCCCCTACGCGGAGATTGCAGAAATGTTAGGGATTCCGGTAGGAACGGTCATGTCCCGGATCTCGCGCGGCCGTCGTATGCTCTATGACAAAATGGTGCCAAAACATGTTGAACCGGCGGACCGGAAAGTCTCGTCCTAAAGGCATCGTCAATGCCTAGTTGCCGGGAAATCGACCCGCTGTTTGCCGCCTATGTCGATGGCGAGGCCTCGGCCGACGAGCGGGCCGCCGTCGATGCGCACCTGAAGGCCTGCCCGAAGTGCCGGCATCAGACGGCTCTCCAAACCGTCGTGCGCGACACCGTGCGCGAGAAGCTGTGTCGACCGGCGGCCCCGGAAGCGTTGCGGGCGCGCTGTCGCGCCGCGGCGCGTACTGGAGCCCTTCCATTTGGTATCACTCGATCCACTCTTGCATCGCTTTCCATGGTCGCCGCCCTCACGTTAGTCCTGGGCGGCGTTTTGTTGTACAGCCTCACGGGTCTGTCTCCCACGGTGCTCGCGGCGCAGCTGACGCTCGATCACGTGTCGTGCTTCACCTTCGGCAGTTCGGAGGCGCCCCTCGACGCCGCCGCGGGCGAAGAATCGTACGCGCGCAACTACGGGCGCGAAGTCCACTTGCCCCGCGCCGCGGTGGAGGGGCTTCAGCTCGTGGGTCTTCGCCGATGCTATTGCGGGGAAGGGGGCGTGGCCCACGCGCTGTACCGGCTGGGCGGCAAGCCGCTCTCGCTGTACGTGATTCCCGATGTCAACCGCGAGCGCGCGTCGACGGACGTCTTCGGGCACGATGCGGTCATCTGGTCGAAGCAAAATGTCACCTACGTGCTGGTCGGCAGGGAGTCCCGGGAAGAGCTCGAGAGGGTGGCAGGGGTAATGGAGAAGTCGCTCTAGGGCTGAGGGCTTAGGGCTGAGGGCTTAGGGAAAAGACTGATGGCGACTGGCGTGCTTCGAGTCGTGGGTGTGATGGCCGCGTTGACGTTCCTGTTGCTCGCCGTGCCGCTCGAGCACGTCGAAGAGCTCAGGACGGTGGACTTGTCCACCGTAGCGCCGTTAGGCGCGAAGGTGGAGGCCGCGCAGTCGCCGGCGTGCGACGCGAATCCGAAGGCCGCCAACCTGAACTTCGTGCTCAAGGATTCCAGCGGCAAGGACTTCAATCTCGCCTCGCTCAAGGGGAAAGTGATCCTGCTCGATTTCTGGGCGACGTGGTGTCCGCCCTGCAAGGTCGAGATTCCCTGGTTCGTCGAGTTCCAGCAGAAATATGGGCCGAAAGGCCTAATCGTCGTGGGTGTGTCGGTGGACGACCCCGCGGCGGCGCTGGCGCCGTTTGGTGAAAAGTTCAAGGTGAACTACCCGCTGCTCGTCGGCGAGGGCAGAGACGATATCAAGGGGCCGCGTGGCTACAACGCGGCGTGGGGCCTGCCAAAAACGTTCGTGATCGGCCGCGATGGAAGGATCTGCAGGACACACATCGGTTTGTCCGTTAAAGAACATTTCGAGCAGCAGATCAAATCGCTCTTGTAGTAAGCTCAGAGGCAGATGGCAAAAGGCTTCACACATGCCCGCCTCGCCTGTGGCTGCCACGTCGCGTTTCGCGATGGCCTCGATGGCAGTCCGTACACCGTCGTCGTGTCCGACAAGGCCCCGGGCTGCCAGATTCGTCTCCACGTCCGCGATCTTCCGATCTACGACTACCGGGAAGCGATGCGTCCGTCCACGCGCATCAGCCCCGCGGAGCACGAGGATTTCGAAGAAGAGTCCTAGTCGCCCGCCGTTTGAACAGAAGATCAGAAGATCAGAAGAAACAAAATTCTTTCTGGAAGAAGTACGTTTCTTCTGACCTTTTGATCTTCTGTTTGAGTCTTTTGATCTTCGGAATCTACTCGAACCCCACGCGTAACTCCGCAAGAAACGGCAGATGGTCCGAGGCCATCAGCGATTTGCGCGTTCGCGGAATTTCGACCCCCGCGATGTCGACCACCCCTTCGTAGTAGATGTGATCGAGGTGCAGCAGAGGTAAGAGGCCGGGGTAGGTCCGCCGCCGCCGCAGGTGCGTCCTGAGGTCGATCGCCTCGAGCCGTCTGGTGAGCTCCACCGTGGCGAGGCCGCCGCTCCACTCGTTGAAATCGCCCAGAAGGATTTTCGGCGGATGCACTCGGCCATCGTGCACGATGGTGGCGAGCCGGCCTGCCTGATCCTTGCGCTCGCGATAGGCGGTGCCGAGGTGCACGTTGAAGAGGTGCAGCGCCTGGTCGTCGATGAGGATATCGGCGCGCTGGCAGCAGCGCGGCTCGCAGGTGCGCCACGACAGGTCGTACTGCACGTGCTGTCGGATGGGATAGTGCGAGAGGATCATGTTGCCGAATTGATGGCCGCGCAGGTGGCGCACCGAGGCCATCACCCAGCCCATCCCCAGCGCCGCGCCGATTTCCTCGGCGTGTCCCGAATCGTTCGGGCCCGCACCGATCACTTCCTGCAGCGCGATAACGTCGGCGTTCAGGCTTGCCAGCACCTGGATGGTGCGGTCGGGCACGGTCCGTCCGTCCATGCCGCGGCACCGATGGATGTTGTAGGTGACGATTCTGAGAGTCTTGTGATGGACCGGCGCGCGCATCAATCCAGGTCGAAGTCGCGCGTGGGCTTCGTAATCGGTTCTTCCTTGGCCTGTTTCAGCGCTTCCTCGAATCGTCTGGAGAGCGCATCACCCTTCGTGCGTTCGGTGTTGAACGATTGTTCGAACGCCGCTTCGCGGCGCGCCTTCTCGTCGGCGAGGATCCGTTGCGCGTCCGAAAGCTCGATGTTGAGCCCGGATGCCGGCTCCTTGTGGGCAACGACGCGTCCGAGATTCAGATCGATGACGAGCGTGGCGCCGCAGCAGGGACAGAGCACCTCGCGCTCGGATTGAAGCCGAGCCGTATCTTTCGCAGCCACGGGACCATCATACTCTGGCCCGCCTTCGCGCCAAGAAGTGTTTAGGTATTGGCGTCCACGTGTGGCGACCTTCATAGAAGAGCGGCTTCCGATTGGGATGTCGCTCCTTAAATGCGCGATATCGCCGCCGCAACTCGCGGAATCGTGCGTCGGGCATCCCGAGCGGCTGGTGCCTGGTGTCGAGCAGCATCCGCTCCACTTTCCACACGTTCCTTCCGGACAGGCGCCAGTCGTAGGCGCCCATCACGCGAAGATCAACCAGCGCGAAAGCCGTGATGCGTCCGGTGAGATCGACGTACTCGTCGAGGTAGCTGGCGGCCAGCGCCCGCGGCGTCGCGAAGACCGGCTTGCGTCCGTGCAACCCCGGGTCGCGCGACCGCGCGACGGAGCCCCAGAGGAGGGGTCGGGAGGGGTTTTCACGCGAGTCACGCGAAAACCCCTCCCGACCCCTTTTCTGGTACACGAAAATCACGTGGTCGAGCTCGTCGATCGATTCGAAGCTGATGACGAGCGGCGGATACCCGTGCTGCCCGAGCACTGTGGCCGCAAACAGCGCCGCCTCGAGGCAATGCGCCGTCCCATGACTGACGACGCCGCGGAAGCTGCGCAGCGTCGCGCGACCGGGTGGCGGCTCCGTGTTGTAGGGAAGCGCGTTGAGGTAGCGCTGGACGGCCAGCGGCGTCCGCAGCCTGGCGACGAGCCGACGCTCGGCCGGTGTCAGAGCAGGCGTTCCAGTTCGGTGACGAGATCCGTGGCTGTCCAATCGGCTCCAGCGTAGCTCTTGACGATTCTGCCGTCGCGACCCACCACGGTTGTCCGCAATGTGTGGCCGATCTCTTCCGGGTTCGCCGCCTGGCCTCTCACGAGCGTGACGAGCAGGTTCGTGGCAAACCGATCGATCGCCTCGCGCTCGCCGGTGACGAAATTCCACACTCGTGGATCGGATCGGAGGTGCTGCGCATGCGCCTTCAACACCGCGGGTGTGTCGTTCTTCGGGTCGAAGCTCACCGACAGCAGCGCGGCTTTGCCCGTGAGACCTTTCTCCTTGATGAGCGCCTGCGCTTCGGCAAACTGGCGATCCATCGCCGGGCAGAAGGTCGGAATCGGGCACTTCGTGTAGATGAACGTGATCGCGATCGGCCGGCTGGCGCGAATGGTATTGAAGTCGCGCTCGCGCCCCTCCTCGTCGACGAAGACCTGGTTGGGCACTTCGTCGCCGGGCATCAGATATTTCGCGCCCGGCGCGGTTGGTGCCGGCGGCGGCACATCCGGTTTCGCGGTGCCCGTCTTCGTGATTTTCGTGACGACGGCCTGACTGCCGTCGACTTCGATTTCGCTGGTGATCAGGTCGCCGGCCTCGAGCGTGTCGAGCATGTTCGCCGTCCGCACTTTCCACGGCATCGTCATCGCGGGCATGAGGCCCTTGATGTCTTCGTGTTTGACGAGAATCTCCATCTTGTCGCGGTTCACGCCGAGAATCTGGCCGCGCATTTCGTACGTCCTGGCGCTCGTGCACGCGGCCGCGAGGACGAGCAGCGCGGCGGCGCGAAAACCCCGGGATTTCATACGTTAATGCTATGCTTTCCCGGAAGACATGAGCAAAGGGAAAACTCGTCGTATCGAGATCATGGATACGACGCTTCGCGATGGCGAGCAGGCCGAAGGCATCTCGATGATGCCCGAAGAGAAGCGCACCATCGCGCAGCGGCTGCTCGAGTCGGTCAAGGTCGATCGCATCGAGGTGGCCTCGGCGCGCGTCAGCGAAGGCGAACGGCGTGCGGTGAAAGCGATTGTCGATTACGCCGAGTCGAAGGGCCTCGCGAACCGCGTCGAGATTCTCGGATTCGTCGACGGCAACCGATCGGTGGACTGGGCGAAATCGGTGGGCGCCCGCGTGATCAATCTTCTGACGAAGGGCTCGCTGCATCACTGCCGCGAGCAGTTGAAGAAGACGCACGAGCAGCATCTCGACGACATCCGCAGGACGATCGAGTACGGCGCGAAGAACGGCATCACGTTCAACGTGTATCTGGAGGACTGGTCGGGTGGCATGCTGCACTCTCCCGACTACGTGGTCGAGCATATTGACGCGCTTACCCATATGCCAGTGCGCCGCATCATGCTGCCCGATACGCTCGGGCTGCTGTGCCCGGCGCAGGTGCGCGATTTCGTGAGCCAGATCATCCGCCGGTTTCCCGGGCTCCATTTCGATTTCCACGGCCACAACGACTACGGGCTGGGCACCGCCAACACGCTCGAGGGGGCGCTCGCGGGCGCCCACGGCGTGCACGTCACCGTCAACGGGATGGGCGAGCGTGCCGGCAACGTGACGCTGGACGAGGTTGTCGTCGCGCTGCGCGATCATGCGGGCATCAGGACGGCGGTCGACGAGCGATCGTTGTCCGAAGTCAGCAAGCTCGTCGAAGTCTTCTCGGGCCGCCGCGTGCCGGCGAACAAGCCGATCGTCGGGGAGAACGTGTTCACGCAGACCGCGGGGATTCACGCCGACGGCGACATGAAGGGCAATCTCTACGAGAGCCGGCTCACGCCCGCGCGCTTTGGCCAGCACCGCACCTACGCGATGGGCAAGCTGATGGGGAAGGCGAGCCTCGACTTCAACCTCGAGCGGCTGAACATCGCGCTGTCGGCCGAGCAGAAGCAGCAGCTTCTGGCGCGCATCGTCGAGCTGGGGGATCAGAAGAAGAGCGTCACGCAGGCCGATCTGCCGTTCCTGATTTCAGAAGTACTGCAGACCCGCGAGCTGCGCGTCTTCGAGGTGAAGGACTACTCGGTTGTCACGAATCGCGGACTGCGGCCGACCGCGACGCTGCTCGTGCGCTACCGCGACCGCGAGCTGCACGCGACCGGATTCGGCGACGGCGGCTACGATGCCTTCATGCAGGCCCTGAAAAGCATCGAGAAGCAGCTGGGCTTCGAGCTGCCGAAGCTGCTCGATTATGAGGTTAGAATCCCACCGGGCGGCAAGACCGACGCCCTGGTGGAGACCACCATCAAGTGGGAAGGGGGCATGAAGACCCGCGGCGTGCACAGCGATCAGCTCGCGGCGGCGATTCAGGCCACGGAACACGCCATTAACATGATCGCGCTGCGGAGCGCGCCACCTGCGAAGAGGCACGGGTCACGGGCCAAGGGGCGGGGGGCGCTCAGAGGAATGCATGGCACAGCTCAGCACAAAAAAATCGCTGAATCTCGACGCGGCTAAGGCCATCGGCAATGCGGCCGAGGCCAAAGCCCGCGAGCTGAACTTCACCAACTGCGTCGCCATCGTCGACGATGGCGGCAACCTGATTTATCTCGTGACGATGGACGGGACCCAGGTGGGCAGCATCCACGTCGCGCAGGAGAAGGCGCTGGCGGCCCTCCGCTTCAAGCGCTCGACCAAGCTGTTCCAGGACATGGTGACCGGCGACAAGCCCCACATGGCCTTTCTGCCGGGCGCCGTGCCCGTGGAGGGTGGGCTGCCGCTGTTCGTCGACGGGCAGATCTACGGTGCGATTGGTGTCAGCGGAATGCCGTCAGACAAAGACGGTATCGTCGCCCAGGCGGGCGCCGATTTCGCTGTGACGCTGAAGTAAGGGCGCCGGCGAGCCGGCCTGCTTGATTTAAGGTTGACAGCCCCTTCGGAACCGGTCTATTTTCACGCCTTCCAGATAGATGCAGTTCCAACCATCTTACCAACCGGTAGTGTCCGGTTTGCGCTTCCATCGCGCTTCGGCGAGACCCGCCGCAGTGGTGAAGCGAGCCCGCCGGAGCGAGGAGCGGACAGACCATGGGTCGCAGGCTGTATGTCGGCAATCTCCCCTACAAAGCCACCGATGAAGATTTAATGTCGCTGTTCAGCACGGTAGGCGACGTGGCAAGCGCTCGCGTCATGCGGGACATGGCCACCGGCCGGGCGCGCGGATTCGGCTTCGTCGAAATGACGACAGACGACGCGGCACAGAAAGCGATTGAGAAGCTGCATCAGCACCAGATGGACGGGCGCGCCATCGTGGTCAACGAGGCGCAGCCAAAACCGGCGGGCGGCGGACGGCCGTTCGGCGGCAGTGGCGGCGGCTACAATCGTGGCGGCGGCGGCGGCCGTGGCGGCGACGATTACGGTGGCTCCGGCGGTGGGCGCCGCGAGCCGCGCTGGTGAAAACATAGGGCTTAGGGCTGAGGGCTCAGGGCTTAGTGGGGGTCGCTCCCTCTACACCCTCGGCACTCCCCTTAGCCCTCAGCCCTTAGCCTCAGCCCTTTCCGATGATCTGGGTCGGCACTTCCGGGTACAACTATCCCGAATGGAAAGGGAGCTTCTATCCGGCCGATCTTGCGGCCGCGAAGATGCTTCCGTACTACGCGGCGCGGTTTCCCACCGTCGAGATCAACTACACGTTCTACCGGATGCCCACGGAAAAGCTGCTCGCGGGGTGGATTAGGCAGGTACCGCCCGCGTTCAGATTCACGCTGAAGGCTCCCCGGCGGATTACGCACGACGCGAAGCTCGTCAACTGCGAAAAGCTGACTGCCGAGTTCTGTCACGTCGCCGGCACGCTCGGCGATCAACTTGCCGCGCTCCTGTTCCAGCTGCCGCCGTCGCTGAAGAAAGATCTCGCACGGCTCGACGCGTTCATCGACACCCTGCCGCCAAAAGCGCCGGCGGCTTTCGAGTTTCGCCATCCGTCGTGGTTCGACGAAGAGGTGTTCGGCCGCCTGCGAGACCGGGGCCGGGCGCTGTGCGTGGCCGACAGCGAGAAGCTGGAAACGCCGCTCGAGGTGACCGCCGACTTCGGCTATTTCCGCCTTCGCGATGAAGGCTACCAGGCGGATGACATCAAGGAGTGGGCACGGAGGATTGGCGCGCTCGGCGATCGCTGCAAGGAAATCTTCGTGTACTTCAAGCACGAAGAGCAGGGCCTCGGGCCGGCGTTCGCACGACAGTTGATGAAACACCTGGGATTAGGGAGTGGGGATTAGGGATTGGGTCAATCCGAAGTCGCAAGGCGCAAGTCGAAAGTCGGAAGTCGCAAGGCGAACCGATCGTCCCACAGTTCCAAGCATCGCAATCCGATGCGTGCCTTCGGGCGGACAGGTAAACGCTAGGCGACGTTAGAGGAGTGATTCTTGAGGGTTATGCTGAAGACTTGACTGACAGCACCCGTCACTTCCTCGGCACGAGTCGCTTCAGCTCCTCGTCGAAATGCTGGACGACGATGAGGCTGATGGGCGCGGCGGCCTGCTCTGCGCCGCCTGGCTTGATCAACAAGAACCGCTGGCCGTCGGGCGAGATGTCGTACGTGCGGCCGAAATTTCCTCCCGGGACCGTGACATAGCCCTCCTTGATCAACACCGTGGGCGCGGTGGCTACCCACGACGGGCCGCGCTCCACGCCGACGCGCATGAGCGCACCTGTCGGCGACACATAGATGAGCTCTTGCCCATCCGGCGCCCAGAGCGGGCGTGTGCCACCGCCAGTCGATACCTTCCATTGGCCGGCGTTCACGTCCGGAAACGGCCGCACCCACACCTGGTACTCGCCTGAGTTGCTCGCTTGGTAGGCGAGCCAGCGGCCGTCGGGCGAGATGATCCCGCCGAATTCGTCGGACGGTGTCTGCACGAGCGTCGTGACTCGACGGGTGCCGTCCAACTGGATCTGCATGAGATCGCTGCCGGTCTTCTGGTGTGTTTCGTTGAAGATCAGGCGCGTGCCGTCGGGCGACACGGCCACAGGAGCCTGCTGGTTGGGGTTCTCGGTCAGTCGCTCAACCGCGCCGCTGCCATCGGCTGCCTGCCAGAACAGATTCCGCGCGCCCGCCCGCTCCGAGGCGAAGATCAGCCGGCTGCCGTCAGGCGTCCACACGGGAGAACTATCATTGGCGGCATCGAAGGTGAGTTGGGTCAGCGTGGTGCGCGCAAAGTCGAAGCGCCAGATGTCCCGCTCCCGGTCCGCGACATACAGTATGACGCTGGTGCCGTCGGGAGCGACGCGAGGATAGACATAAGCGCGGGGCGGGGCCAAGACCGAGGTTTCCTGCCCCTGACGGTTGACCCACACCAGGGTGCGTTGCGATCCCATTACTGTACCTCGGTCCCGAGAGGTACGCGAGGGTACCGTCGCCCGCTACGACCGCGTCGACTCCCCCTGCGACCGTCCCTACCACCTGGCCGATGATGGGCACCGGCGTGCCGCGCGTTTCCAGGCGGGCCAGGTCGAACGCGATGGCCCGCAGCGTGCCGGCCGCGGCATAGACGAGATGGCCGCTTTGCACGTACTGCGCGTGACTGCCGCCGCGGACGAGCACAGTCCGCGTGCCCGTCTGCAGGTCCAGCACCGCCACCTGCGCCGCGTCGAGGCGGCCCGTCTGCGCCGTGATCGTAAACAGCACCGCGCGGCCGCCGGGCAGCAGCTGTGGCCACAAATGGTCGGCTTCGCCTTGCGCACGATCCGGCCGCGTCAGCACCTCAGGCTCGCCGCCGTCATCTGAGACGCGCTGCAGACCCGTCTCTGTGCTCGTGGTCGCGACGATCATCGTTCGGTCGAGCGCCCAGGTCGCGCCGCGCGGTGCACCGTCGAGGGAGGCCAGCGTGACGGCCTGTCCTCCAGTCATGGCCATCTTCTTCAACAGCGAACCATCCACGAAGCCGACCCATTGGCCGTCAGGCGAGGCGAACGGTCCGCGTGGAGCACCCTTGAAGATGGCCACAGGCTCCAGTGCGTCGAGCGGGCGGACGAAGAGGTCGGCGCCGTTGGCGCCGACGTAGACGATGCGCGAGCCGTCAGGCGTGATCGCGAGCGCACGGTCGATGCCGAACATCGCCGTAGGTGGCGTGGTGATGGTCAGCCGCGTCACGCGTGGCGCCGTGGGACGCATCACGAACCACACCGCCGCGCCGGCCACAACAGCGACCGCGATAAGGACCGAGGCACTGACGATGGCCCGTTGCCACTGAGACACATGCGGCTGTGGGGCCGCCTGTGGGACCGCTGACTCGAACGCACCCTCCAGCGCTAGCCGCACGTCCGCGATGTCGTGAATCCTTTGCCTCGGGTCTTTGTGCAAACAGCGCCGGATGTAGGTGGCCACCACGGGTGAGAGGGTGACCGGCAGCCGTGCCCAGTCCGGCTCTCTCGCAAGCACCGACGCCAGCACCTCCGACACGTTGTCACCCAGAAACGCTCGCTTCCCCGTGAGCATCTCAAAGAGCACGCACCCAAACGCCCAGATGTCTGCGCGCTTATCGACGGGCTTGCCTCGCGCCTGCTCGGGACTCATGTACGCCGCTGTCCCAAGGATCATCCCTGCTTCTGTCATGGCTGGCGTAGCAACGGTCTCGGAGGGGCTCGCCGATGGCACGCCCGCCGGATCCAACGCTTTCGCCAGGCCGAAGTCGAGCACCTTCACCGCGCCGTCGGCGCGGACCTTGATATTCGCCGGCTTCAGATCCCGATGAATGATCCCCTGCTCATGTGCCGCTTCGAGCGCCTCCGCGATCTGCGTCGCGATGGGCAGGGCCTCGTCGAAGGGAAGGGCGCCGCGCGTGAGGCGTTGCGAGAGGTCCTCGCCCTGGACCAGCTCCATCACGAGCGCGTGCACGTCACCCGCCTGTTCGAGTCCGTGAATGATCGCGATGTGGGGATGGTTGAGCGAGGCCAAAGTTTTGGCTTCACGTCGGAAGCGGGTGAGCCGATCGGAGTCGTGCGCGAACGCTGTGGGCAGGACTTTGAGCGCGACATCGCGATTGAGCGTCGTATCGCGCGCCCGATACACCTCGCCCATGCCGCCGACACCGAGGAGCGACGTGACGTGATAGACGCCGATTGATTTCCCGATCAAATCGACGCCCAAATCCCGAATGGCAGATTCCAGGCGTCCACTGGTCAGAAAATCCGGAGGCACGCTTCTGTCACCGTCCACCCTAGCCCCTCGCCACAGTCTTCGTCATCCGCCGGTACAGCCACGTTCGGGCGGTCTGCCATTCGCGCGTCACCGTTGCACGAGAGATCGACATGAGCGCTCCGACCTCGTCCTCCGAAAGACCGCCAAAATATCGGAGCTCAACAATTTGAGCCTGACGAGCATCAACACCAGCGAGGTCGCTGAGGGCCTGGTCGAGTAACAAGATCTCGCAGTCATACGGCTTAGCCGCACCGATGTGATCGTCCAACGTGACTCTTGCACCCGCACGGGGACGCTTCGCCGCGTGATGCCGGCGAGCATGGTCGACTAGAACTCGCCGCATCATCTGCGCGGCAACGCCGAAGAACTGCGCCCGGTTCTGCCAGGTGACCCTGTCCTGACCCACTAACCGCACGTACGCCTCGTGGACGAGGGCCGTCGGCTGGAGTGTGTGATCGCGACGCTCATTCCGCAAGTACGCCGCAGCCCTCCGTCGCAACTCGCGATACACGAGTGGCACCAAGTCCTCGCCCGCTTGAGCGTCTCCCTTCCCCCACGCTCGGAGCAGATCACTCACGCCGCCGGGCCCAGAGGACATATCAGAGTCTCAGATTGTCTACGGAATAGGCGCTCATTTATACGTCCCTGCCTTCGGTCCGTCAATCGGCCGCATGAGGACGCAGGCTGCTTGATGAGGCAGTTTGCGCCGCCTTTGCGCGTCTCGTCCCAACCGCGTTCCGACGAGGAGCGCCCGAAGGAGGACGTGATGATGATGGGCCGGACGCTGACGGTATTGATCGCAATCGGCTTGACTGGCACAGCTCGCACCGCGGTGGCAAAACCTGAGGACCCGATCGCGGTTGTCGTGTATGTCACGAATCAGGCGGAGATCCCGCCGAGCGTCTTTACGCATGCGTTGGCGGAAGCGACGCGAATCTACAGCGGCATAGGCGTCAGCCTGCTCTGGACTGAGAGCCCTGCTGCCGACTACCACTTCACAGTCAGAATCATTTCGAAGCCGCTCGGCTTACACAGGGTCATTGACCTTCACGCCCTGGGTGCGGCGCCCGGGACGAAACAAATGCACGGCAAATTAGCGTACGCCTATTACGGTCCAATCGAAAGACTTGCACAGGGCTCCGGAACTGATGTGGGATTAGTCCTCGGACATGTTATCGCGCACGAATTGGGACATCTACTCCTTCCGCACGACTCACACACCATGATTGGCGTGATGGGCAACGGGTGGGATCAGGCTCAGGTCGAGAGGGCCAAGAAGGGCGAACTCACGTTCACCACAGGTCAAGGGAAGGCGATCCGGGAGAGATTGGAGAATGGACGATAGGTTTCCGGACATGTTGCCCGGCGCCTACGCGGACGAGATTACTCCTGACGCGGCAGTGGCGACTGATCTTATCTGCTGGTCGCTCGCCACCACGCGACAAGGCACGACCTATGGCGCCCAACCGCGATATGCGGCGACCTTGGTGGTGTTATGCGGGTCGGCCTCATCAGGTTTCACGGGAGCCCGCGTTCTCCAACAAGTGCCTGTGACCAAATAAAGTTGCAGACATTCTTCGACGGGGCCGGTTTGGCGTTTTGCTGCGGGCCTCGTAGGGTCGGCTGCGATATACGGGTCGGCCTACTATTTAGTTCGCCACCAAGCTGGTTGCACGTTCGGGCCGTTAGCCGTTCCGACCGAAGACACGTCACACACGAAGATGAAAACCGAAACCGTCGCTGCGCCGGAACCGGAAAAGCTACCGCGTAACCTCGGCCTGGCAGGTATCTGGCTGCTGGCGGTGAACGGCATGATCGGCGGGGGCATTTTCGGTTTGCCCGGCGGTGCGGTGCGTTACGCGGGAGAATGGAGTCCATTCATCTATGTCGTCTGTGCGCTGCTGATCCTGCCGATCCTGCTGTGCTTTGCCGAGCTCGCCAGCTACTACCGCGGCACCGGCGGTCCAATCCGTTACGTCACCGACGCCTTCGGTTCGTTCATTGGCTTTCAGGCCGGCTGGTTGTTCTATGTCGCACGCATCGGGTCATTTTCCGCAAACAGCGTGCTGCTGGTTGACAGTGTCGGCTATTTCTTCCCGGCAGTGGCCCGGGGTTCGATGCGGTTGGCGCTGCTCGCACTAATCTGCTTCAGTTTCACGTTCATCAATGTCATCGGCAATGTGCGTGCGATTCGATCGCTGGCGATATTGACCGTCGCGAAATTTGTCGTGCTGATCGGACTGGTGTTCGCCGGCATTCGTTTGTTCGTGATGCCGCTAACCAGTGCTGCTCCGTTGCCGGCTGGTGAGATTGATTTCGGTGCCGCGACCCTGCTGCTCATCTATGCCTATGTCGGGTTCGAATCGGCCGTGGTGCCAGCGGGTGAAGCGCGCGATCCGGCGCGCGACATGCCTCGGGCGCTATTGCTCGCTCTTGGTGTGGTTGCGCTGCTGTACCTTGCCATTCAGCTGGTGGCGACCGCGGCGGTTCCGGACCTTGCGACATCAACAACCCCTCTGCTCGATGCTGCTGCCGTGCTGCTCGGTCCGGTCGGCGCCATCATCCTAATGCTGGGTGTGCTCGCATCGGTCGGGGGAAACCTGCTCGGTGCGATGTTTTCGTCGCCGCGGATTTCGTATGCACTGGCGCTCGATGGGTTGCTGCCCAGGTGGTTTGCCGCCGTGCATCCGAGGTTCCTCACTCCGGCGAATTCCATTGTCGTGTACGGCGTCGGGTCGTTCCTGCTGGCGGCCTTGGGGACGTTCATTTTCCTGGCGGCGACGGCCACCCTGTGGCGACTTCTGATGTACATCCTGGTCTGTGCGGCGGTGCCTCGCCTGCGTGCGCGTCTGTCGCCACGGGGCGGTTTCGTCCTGCCGGGTGGTCAGCTGGTCCCGATTCTCGCTATTGCCGCCAGCATTTCGCTGCTGATCGGGGTGAGGCCCGCATCGCTGCTGGTAACGGCGGTGTTCGTGCTGGTCGGTAGCGGCCTTTACGGGCTGGCCAGACGACAGACGCGATCCCAGTCGACCGAGGGCGCTCAAGCCGAGATCGCGAAGGGCTGATGTGCCGCAACCAGTTGGCCCGTTTCCCACGGATCGAGGAATGCCTCCACTTCGCGTCAGAATCGTTTGCGTCGGCCCAATGCACACGAGCCTTGGTGATGCCTAACGCCGCAAATAGGTCCTGACTAACGCCGCTGCGTTTACCCACCGAGTCCCGCCCTCTGTTGTCGCTAAATGGGTGTAAAGCGCGCCAGCGCATGTGCACACAACGTGCGACTTCGACTTGAGACTGTCGACTTGAGACTGTCGACTTGAGACTTGAGACTGCTAATCCCCAATCCCCAATCCCCAATCCCTAGTTGTTAAGTGTGGTGCGTCAGAAAGTTCACGATCTCCCGCTCCGCCCAATACCCGTCGTACCCATTCCGCGCCTCTTCGACAAATCCGCAATGCCCGCCGTGTGCGGTGAGCCGTACCGTGACGTGCGGGTTGCCGATCACGGCGTGCTCCTTGAAAGGTCCGGGTGGAACAAAGGGATCGTCCGCGGCCGTGATGATGAGCGCCGGCACGCTGATCCTGTCGACGACGCGCATGGCACTCGCGCGGTGGTAGTAGTCGGCGGCATCGCGGAAGCCGTGAAACGGCGCTGTGTACGCATCGTCGAAGGCGCGGATCGATGTGATGCCGGGCAAGGCGTCCAACGACCACTTGCCCGGCCACGCCCTGGCCTTGCGCCGCATGCGCCGCTTGAGGTTCCTCACGAAGTGCCACTGGTAGATGGCGTTTTGCCGTTCCTCGAGCGCATCCACGCACACCGCGAGATCCATGGTCGGCGAGACGGCGCAGACGGCGCGCAGTTCGCGCGGCGGGTTCGCGCCGAAGTCGCCGGCCAGCTTCAGCGTCAGGTTGCCGCCCAGCGAATAGCCGGCGATCGCAAAGGCCGGAAGCCCGTCGACCTCGACGAGCTCGCGCATGACGGCGAGCGGATCGCGCGGTCAGGCCGGAATGATACAGACCGTCCGACAGATGCTCCGTGCCGCCGCAGTTGCGCTGGTTGAGGCGAACGGCGTTGAAGCCGGCGGCGAAGGCCTTGTCGGCCAGTCCGCGCACGTAGTGCGCGTCGCTCGAGCTCTCGAGGCCGTGCAGCGCGATCAGCGTCGGGTGTTCCCACGGTTTCGGCTGCCAGTGACAGTGTGCGAGCACGCGTGTGCCCGGCGCCACATCGAACAGACGAGGTGTGGGGGCCGGCAGCGCGGGAAACGTGCGCGGGTTGCCCCACGCGTACAACGTCATCCAGTGTCCGCCCTTCCAGCGTGGCAGGGGCGAAAAATCAGCGGAGCTCATAGATGCGAAACTGCCCGTTGCGATAGGTCATCGGAAGGTCGACGTCGCGATCGATGACGAGGTAGTCGAGATCGTATTCGCGCGGCGAGACGTCGCAGCTGGTCTGGTGTGAACGTGTCGAAGCCGTGCACGTCTCGAATGCGCCGGAGCAATTCGATCGCGACCTCTCGTGAATACAACGCCAGCGCCAGATCCTTGACTTCTTCGAGATAGACGTCGCGCTCGCCCGCCACGCGCACGCTCGTCCCGTACTTCCATGCGTGGCCGGGATCGGCCAGCACGTAGGTGTCTGCAGGTGTGCGGGCGATCCACTCCATGGCATCGTGCCAGTTGTCCTGCGGAAGTCCGACGCGCACGATCGCATTGCCGGCATGCTCGGCGCGGAAGACGTAGACCCCGCGCGCGACCGCCGCGGCCAGAAGCACCACGACGATGACGCGGCGAGCGAGCCGCGATTCGGCCGACTCGGCCAGGAGCCACGCGATGTAGATGGCCGCGAGGAAGTCGAGCATCCAGAACACGCGCGAAATCTGCACTTGCAGCGCGAGCGCCACCCCCGCGACCATGAGCGGCCACACCAGCAGAAACAGCACCAGGAGCGCCGCCCCTCCGGCGAGCAACCCGACCTCGCGCGGCAGCGCGACGCCGCGACGGCGCCTCATGTCGTGTATGACGGCGGCGACGGGCAGATAGCTCATGTTGACGAGCCAGAACGACTTGCTCCAGTCTGCGGGAAAGATGTAGTCCTTGCCTGCCAGGACCGACGCCCACTGCGGGTCCATCGTGATGAGGTGGCCGCGCAAGGGGCCGAGCGTAACGGCCCACGCCGCGGCGATCGCGGCGGCGCCGACGCCCGCGGCGACCGGTATGCGCCACCGGCGATCCGAAACGAAGAGCGCCACGCCGATCCAGATGCCAAACCAGAGCGCCGTCGTGGGATGGATCGCAAACGCGATCACGACCAGCGCGACGGCCGCCGCGTTTCTGCCGCGCAGGTACGCGGCGATCGCGGACGCACCCAGCGCGAACGCGAGCATTCTCGGCTGGAAATACGCCTCGAGCGAGTTGGCTCCGGTCTGCGTGATGCGATGGCGCAGCGTCATCAGCGTGGCAAAGAGCACGACGGTCCACCACGATCGGAACAGCACACCTCCGATGGCGGCAATGGCGCCGAAGAGCACGATGAGGCCGGCAAGGTAACCGATGAAGAACAACACGGGAACCGATGTGCCGGTGGCGCGCGCGATCGCCGCGATCGCATCGTCGTAAAGCATGAGCCGATCCTGCGCGTGCAGGATGCCCCGGTCGCGCGGGAAGAGCTGGGGATCGAGATGCTGGACGACCGCCGGCACGTAGAACGCCTGATCGCCGACGCCGTAGCGGTAGCCGCCGCAGTTGAGGATCGCGACCAGACAGAACGCCGCGCAAGCCGCGGCCAGCGCCAGTTTGTGTGTGAGCAACGATGGCGATTCTATCGGGGTCGGGAGGGGTTTTCCCAGTATCGCGCCGAAAACCCCTCCCGACCCCGTTTTACTCGACCAGATGACAGTGATAACACCCGACGGCCGCGCGCGAGCGGTTGTATCCGTACGATCGGGCGAAGTCGTAAGCGGGGCGGTGCATCAGCTTCGCCATGCCGGGAAGTACGACCTGCCGCATGTACGCCGCCCTCGACTGGTTGCTCTCCTCCGCGAGATATCCATAGACGGCGTTGCGCATCTGCGGGTCGAGCCACGACCGCGCCCGCTCGAGGCCCGCGAGGCGGAGCTCGGGTTCTGGAAGCGCCCGCACGCCGGGCATCCGCCAGTCTTTCTGGCGCGCATCGATGCCGTGGCACGTCTCGCACGTCACGTTGTCGGCTCCGCCGACGAGCGGCGCGAGCACGCGCCGCGCGAACGGCATGACGTCGTGCTCCATGAAGGCGGAGATTTCCTGGGTGGTCCGGTGATGGCCATCCGGGACGATCGGATCGTCGGCGGCATACACCACCGGTGGCAGGGTGGTGTGCCGGACGAGTCCGACAATGCCGAAGAGCGACGCACATAAGATGGCGGCGGCGAGCGTCAGTCCCTGATGAGGATGCAGAATCGAGGGCGCACCAGGGCCGAGCGCCTGGCGAAAGAAATCGGCGTCGAGGTTCCGCCGGTCGTCCCCGAAGAGCTCGGTCGCACGTAGCTGAAGGATGAGGGAGAGCTCGGGCCCATGGTGAATGTTGGCGAGCTCGAGCCTCTCGGCGTCGCGGCGCGAGGCAATCCGGACGGTGCTCGTGCCCAGGGCACGTTGCCACCAGGATTGCGACAGGGTGACGCTCTTGATGTCCTCGAGCGCAAGCTCGCTGACCGTACGGTTCTTACGCCGGATGACGATGCGAAAATCTGTGAACGCGTAGCGCGTGCGTGGCTGCGAGAGCGATGCGGGGAAGTCCGGACGGGAAGACCAGAGCACCTGCTCCCACGGAAGGGGGAAGATTTCCTCGGTCTTCATGGTCATTTCCAATTTACGCCACCGCCCAGACGCGTGGCAAGGCACGAAAGTGCGCAAACTCCCTGCAGTCCTACGGAAGACTGCCGATAGACACGAATGACATGATGTGGATTTTTGAACGCCAGGGCGAACACATGCGGTGCGAAATCCGCCGGGACGGCAACGGCGCGGGTTACGAGATGGTGGTGACCCACCCGGATGGGTCCGAGCGCATGGAGCGGTTCGACGACACGACCGATCTCATCAAGCGTTCGCTCGATCTGCAGCGCGAATTGCTCGAGACCGGCTGGCGGCAGCCGATGCCGTCGATGCCCTAAAAGCTCACCTTAGGGGCCTGCCGCGCCGACTCCGGCGCTTCGAACAGCGGATAATCCTTGAAACTGAAGATCTTGGCGGTGACGATGCCCGGAAACTGGCGCCGGCTCGTGTTGTACTCCTGCACGCGCTCGTTGTAGCGCATCCGTTCGACCGCGATGCGGTTCTCGGTGCCCGACAGTTCGTCGGACAGGCGGTTGAACTGCTCGTTGGCCTTGAGGTTGGGATAGTTCTCGACGATCACGAGCAACCGCGCCAGGGCGGCGCTCTGCTGATTGGCCGCATTGATCGTGTCGGCCGGCGTCTGCGCGCCCGACAGCTTCGAGCGCGACTCGGCAATCTGCTGGAACACTTCCTGTTCGTGTGACGCGTAACCCTTCACGGTCTCGACGAGGTTCGGGATGAGATCGTTGCGCCGCTGCAGCTGGTTCTGCACCTGCGCCCACTGCGCCTTGACCCCTTCTTCCTGGGAGACGAAGCGGTTGTAGGAACAGCCGGAAAGGCTGACCGCCAGACCGCCGACGAGGAGCCCGAGGAAGAGTCGCCTTGCGTTGTTCATCATGATCTCTATTGTAGTCAGGAAGCGCCCGAACACCCGAGGGCAAACGCAAGCGCACGGCAGACCTCGAGCATCCGGTGCTCGCCAAGCTGCGCCACGCGCCGACCGATGTCATCCTTCGATACCGTCACGACGTTGTGGAGGTTGATTGCGCACGGCTGTTTCAGCCCATCGTCCGGTCCGATGACCACCTCGGAAGGCACGCCTCGAATCGCGGAAGTGATCGGCGCGACGGTAATCCGCGAGAGGTAGCCAATCGCGGATGCACGTGTCAGCACGAGGACGGGTCTCGGCTTATCCGGGACCGGGAAACGCATACAGTCGAATTTCGCCCCGCTCTATTCGTCCGGCCACGCCGCCACCTCGTCCCACACATCGAATTCGCCGGGTTTGATCGGCCGGGCTTCATAGCCGGCCCGATCCTGCTGTTCGCGCTCCCGAGCCGAGAGTCTCTTCAAATGCTCCCGAAGCGCCTCCCGAACGAGCGCCGATCGGTTGACCCGGCGTCGTCGCGCCGCGCGGTCGGCCGCCTTGAGCAGCTCCTTGCCGAGGACGATTTGCACGGTGCCCATGGTGTTGAGTCTATTCAACAGTCTACTCAACAGTCAAACGCGGTCGGGGCCCGTCCGGGTTCGTCGCCTCACACGCTTCCTCACGCTTGGCAGCATCGCGAGGAACCACACGCACAAACAGTCCAAGATGGCATAATCCCCGGCGAATGAACCGCGGCGATGCGGTGGGACGATATCGCATCGACTCCCCGCTGGGCGGAGGCGGGATGGGTGTGGTCTTTCTCGCCGAAGACCTCACGCTGGGCCGCAAGGTTGCGCTCAAGTTCCTTCCGTCGGACATCGCGCACGGGACAGACGCGGTCGAGCGCTTCAGACGCGAGGCTCGCGCGGCTTCGGCGCTCAACCACCCGCACATCTGCACGATTTACGAGATCGGCGAGCACGGCGGACAGCCGTTCATCGCGATGGAGTGGCTCGACGGTCAATCGCTGAAGGATCGCCTTCAAGGTGCGCCTCTTCAGGTTGACGAGATTCTCGCTATCGGAACGGGGATTGCGGATGCGCTCGACGCGGCGCATCGCGCGGGCATCATCCATCGCGACATCAAGCCGGCGAACATCTTCGTGACTCGCCGCGGCGATGCGAAGCTGCTCGATTTCGGCCTCGCCAAAGTCGAGCCGGCTTCTATGATTGGCGTCTCGGCCATCCCGACCGCCGCCGGCGACATGCACCTCACCAGTCCGGGAACGACCCTGGGAACGGTTGCCTACATGTCACCGGAACAGGCTCGCGGCGAGCAGCTCGATGCGCGCAGCGATCTGTTCTCGTTCGGCGTCGTGCTCTACGAGATGACTACCGGTTCATTGCCGTTCAAGGGCGCGACGTCGGCCGTCGTCTTCCATGAGATTCTCAGCAAGTCGCCAATTGCGGTCGAGCGTTTGAACCCGGAGCTCCCGCCAGAGCTCGGCCGCATCGTCTCGAAGGCGTTGGAAAAAGATCGAGACGTGCGCTGCCAGTCGGCGGCGGAGATGCTGTCCGATTTGAAACGGTTGCGGCGAGATCGTGGGACGGAGCGAACGGTGTCTGTGTCGGCGGCGACCGGAGCGTTTGCCGTGGCTTCTGGCTCCAAGCTTCTGGCTGACGGCCCGAAGTCCGAAGACCGAGGCCTGGATCCCGGGTCGTCTTCTGACGTTCAGATTGTCGCCGGGTTACTCAAACGCCATCGAACGATAACGCTGACTGCGACAGCAGTGTTGTCTACGATCTTCGTCGCCGGCCTCGTCTCGATCTTGCGGAAACCGGCTTCAAGTGCCACGACCTCCCAGCCGGAGGAAAGCGGCACATCCGTTGCCGATTTCGAAGTTATTCAGCTCACGACGACGGGGAATGCGTCACGCCCGGCGATTTCGCCAGATGGCCGATATGTGGCGTACGTGGAGCAGGACGGCACGAGCACGAGCCTGTGGATTCGACAGGTCGCGACAGAAAGCAACGTACAAATCGTGCCGCCGTTGGAGGGGACGACTCTCACGGGTGTCACGGTGACTCCTGACGGAAACTTCGTCGATTTCGTTCGCAGCCAGCAGGGCGCACCTCCCGCACTGTGGCGAGTGCCGTTCCTCGGTGGTGACCCCAGGAAACTCGTGGAGCGGATACACAGTTCGATCGGGTGGGCTCCTGACGGCCGGCGTTTTGCGTTCATCCGGTCGGACAACGCGTCAGGAGAAGATCAACTCATCATTGGTGACACCGAAGGGGGCACTGAGAAGACTCTGACGACACGCCGAAGACCGGCCTTGTTCTTTTCTCACAGCTTCGTCACCACTCCCAACGTGCGTCCTGCGTGGTCGCCGGATGGAATGCGCATTGCGCTTCACGGATCCGCCTCGTTTCGGCCGGAACTGGTCATCGTGAATGCGGCCAGTGGATCGGCACAAAGTATTCCACTCGGTGATGCGGTCAACACCAGCTTCCCATCTGGTCTGATCTGGCTGGACAACCGTTCGTTAGTCATGGGTCGCGCGCCAGAGTTCGGCGCTCCTCAGCAACTGTGGCGAATCTCATATCCGGACGGCGTGGTGACTCGCCTTACGAATGACTTGAATCACTACCTTGGAATCAGTGGAACGTCGGACGGCGGGACAATGGCGACTGCAAGATCGGAAGTGCGAGTCAGCCTGTCGGTGGGCGACAGTGCCGCTCGAGTGATGCGTGAGGTCGTCTCTCCATTTGCCGCAAACATGCCGAGCTATCAGTTTGCCTGGGCCGGCGAGCATCTGCTGTATCCGGTATCGATGCAAGGTCGCACGAGCATCAGGAGCCTGATACCTGCTCCCGGCGCGAGAGATCGCGAGGCTTTCGCGAATGGATTCAGCCCCGCTGCGACAACTGATGGGAAAAAAGTCGTTTACGTCTCGCCGGATCGGCGAATCTGGCGTGTAGAGGGAGAAGCACGACAAGCAACGGAGCTTTTTCAGGGATTCCCAGTTGGACTATTGGTCACGTCGGATGATCAACATGTCGTGTTCCTTTCTGGCGGGGAACGTATCCAGTCGCCATGGATTCTTCCCATGGCTGGCGGTCAGGCGACGCCTGTGTCCGATACTTTCGTTGGCGTTGGACAACTGGACCTCTCAGCCAAATCGAACAAGATTGTCTTCGTCACACCAACGTCGACTGGTCAGACGACGGTCATTTGCGATTTGCCGAAATGCACGTCGCGCACAGAATTGCCGACCGTCCTTTCAGTGCCTCGATGGGCGCCCGACGGAGAAAGCATCGCGTATCTGCCGCAGCCGCGGGTCAACATCTGGGTGCAGCGGCTCGATGGCTCGAAACCGCGTCAGCTCACGAATTTCTCTGACGACCGTCCAATCGTCGATTACCGATGGTCGCGCGACGGCAAGCGCCTCGCGATCGCGCGATCGATGGTGACCAACGACATCGTGTTGTTCAGGGGTTTGAAGAAATAGCCAGCGACAGGGCTAAAGCCCTGTGCCACCGCAGTCCGGTGTCGACTACCGCAGTGCGGAGTCGACCAGCGACGATCGACTCGACTTTCGCCTGCCGACTTCCGACTTGCGCCTTGCGACTGACACGTATCACCAACTCGCTCCCCCTCCTCCACCCCCCGATCGCCCACCACCAAATCCCCCAAACCCGCCACCAAACCCGCCGCCGCCGATGCGTCCGCCACCGCCGAACGGGCCGGCGCCGCTGTTCCAGCCGCTCCACGATCCGCCGCCCCAGTAGGGCGGTCCACGCCGCATGCGCGATCGGCGGCCGCCGCCGCCGCTGTTGCTGATCACGATGATGAGGATGATGATGGCGAGAACGACCCACGGGCTCACCCGGCTCACGCGCGGGATGACCTGGTTCGCCGGCTGCGGCACGCCAGTCAGCGTCACGCCGCGTCCCTGCGCGATGCGCGCGATGATGCGTGTCGCGCCGGCCAGCAGGCCAGGGCCGTACTCCTCGCGCACGAA
Organism: Vicinamibacterales bacterium; assembly: GCA_963746535.1. GTDB lineage: Bacteria > Acidobacteriota > Vicinamibacteria > Vicinamibacterales > JAMQPK01 > JAMQPK01. The sequence continues at coordinate 129,804 of CAVVBP010000007.1, forward strand.
GTACGGCCGCATGTCGTCGCGGCTCACCTCTCCCGAGAAGCCGTCGGTGATGAACGGCTCGACGTCGTAGCCGACTTCCACCCAGACGCCGCGATCCTTGACCGCAAGCAGGATGAGCAGGCCGTTGTCTTTGCCCTTGGCACCGATGCCGCGCCCGCGGTTCTCGAACATCCTCACCGCGTATGCGCGAATATCGGCGTACGGCGCGAACGTGTCGATCGTGGCGACGACCACGACATCGCCGCTCGCTTGCTTCAGGGCCAGGATGCGCCGCTCGATTTCCGCTTCGCTGTCAGCATCGATGACGTTCGCGAAATCGTTCACCGGCCGCGTCAGCTCCGGTGGGGGCTGTTGAGCGTACACGGGTGCGATGAGGGCCAGCACGATCAGCGACACCCGTGACACGCGTCGCAGCACCAATCCCGAATCCCCAATCCCTAATCCCAGCCGTACCACCTAGTGGCTCCACCGATCGACGTATTCGACAATGCGCTCGGCGGCGCGGAGGGCGTCGGGAAATCCCTTTTCGAAGTTCTCGAGCGTCAGCCGGGTGACCAGCGCCTTCGGCGCAATCCCTTCGAGCCGGGCCACGTTGGTGACGAGCGCGCGAAACGGCTCGACCGCGGCCGCCACGAGCCTTGCGATGGCCTTCTGGTCGCCGGCCGCCTCGATGTAGCCCTCACGCAGATGCAGGACGTGGCCGCGTGCCTGCACTTCGCACGCGCGCCGCAGTTCCTGTTTCGGAATGATGACGTCGGTCAGCACGTCGGTACCGGCGACCACCCGGCGCGTGGCGATGATCTCGCTGAGCTCCAGCGGAAACACATCGAGCGCGCGCGGCAGCTCCTCTTCGACGATGAACAGCGGCACTTCCAGTCCGAGCTTGTTCCATTTCGATCCATGCCCGGCGCAGCGATCGAGGTCGTCGAGCGTCAAAGTCTGCACGATCGCGCAGGTGTGGGTATGACCGCCGAACGACGCGACCATCTTGAGCCGGTCGCCGAAGATGTCCTTCAGCTGCGCGGCCAGCGTGTCGATGCTCATAAATGCATTCTATAGTCATCAGTTGTCAGTTATCAGTCGTCAGCCGGCAGTCGGCAATCATCAGTTGCTGATCGGCAGGCAAGGACAAGAGAGTACAATTTCATTGCGATGAAGATGCGGCAGCTGAACGTCGGGTGCTTTGGCGGCGGCACCGGTCTGCCCAGCCTGCTCGGCGGTCTGAAGAACAATCCCTGGCTGCGCCTGAACGCGGTTGTGACGATGTTCGACAGCGGCGGCAGCTCGGGGCAGTTGCGCGACGAGCTGGGTGTGCTGCCGCCGGGCGACGTGCTCAAGTGTGCGCTGGCGCTTGCGCGGAACGAAGCCGAAGCACGCCGCGTGCTGCTGTCACGCGTGCCCTCGATCGACCCGCGGCTCGCCGGTCACACCGGCGGCAACCTGCTGTTGTCGATGATGGAGCGGTACAGCGGTGACTTCCTGTCGGCGGTCGACGGGTTGCGCGCGCTGCTGGGCTGCAGCGGCAATGTCTGGCCGGTGACCGTCGAGCGCGCCAGCGTCTGCGCCGAGTACAGCAACGGGACGCAGACCCGCGGCGAGGTGGAGGTCGATCGCGGTCAGAGCAGCGGGCAGTTTGTCCGGCGCATCTGGCTCGAGCCGGCCGTCCAGATTCATCCCTCCGTCAACGAGGCCATCCGCGAGTTCGACGCCGTCATCATCGGGCCGGGCAGCTTCTATACGAGCCTGATGCCGATCTTCCTCGTGGAGGGCGTGCGCGACGCCCTGCAGCAGGTGCACGGGCCGGTGATTCTCGTGGCCAACCTGCTGACCGAAGGCAGCGGCATGAACGGATTTACCGCCGGCCATGCCGTGCGTCAAATCGCCGACGCCATCGGCCGGCCGGTCGATGTGGTCATCCAGAATGCCGCCGTACCCTCGCTCGACGTGCTGGCGCGTTATGCGGCCGAAGAGAAGCATCCACTGCAACTGGGCACGTTGCCGGAAGAGACAGAGTTGATCGAGGGCGACTTCTGGCAGGACGAGATCGCGCGCCACGGACGCAGAAGGCTCTCGACGGCCGTGTGGCTGGCGTTGGGCAATCGACTGCTATAGAAAGTGAAAAGTGAAAAGTGAAAAGTAGAAAGTGAAAAGGCCTTGGCGCGTGCGCGCAGCTCGTTACCTTTTCACTTTTTACTTTTTACTTTTGACTTTCTACTTTCTCCTGTCTCGCTCCTCAGCACCCCCGCCCTTCGGATAATGTCCTCCAACATCTTGCCGGTTGTGCCGCCTTTGGCGGGACGGTTCGATGTCCAGATCGCGGGTGTATCCGACCCGAGGATCTCGTGGAAGTCGCCGCCGCTCTTGACGCTGAGCGGCGCAAACTCGGCGATGTCGACAGGGCCGGCCCAGTCGTCGCGATGCTTGATGAGCAGCCAGCTTCTTCCCTCGCCGTAGGACGGACCCTTCGTGCGCACGAGTACCCACGAGCCTTTCAGCTTGTAGCCGTCGAGCGTGAACTTGAGGTCCCCCTTCTTGAGGGCGGCGTCGATGTCGGCGCTCTCCGGCTTCCAGGTACCGCGATCCCACAACATGACGATGCCCGCGCCGTAGCCTTCGGGAATGACCCCTTCGAAGTCGCCATATTCAATCGGATGATCCTCGACGTGCATGGCGAGCCGCTTGATCGAGGGATCGAGCGACGGACCTTTCGGCACTGCCCACGACAGCAGCACACCGTTGTGCTCGAGGCGGAAGTCGTAATGCAGATGGCTGGCGAGGTGTTTCTGGACGCAGAAGAACAGGCCGGTTTTCTTGTCCGCCGTCCTGCGGGAGGCCACGAGCGAGCCCGCGGGCTCTGGAGTCTTCTGGAAATTGCGCTTCTGCTTGTACTTGTCTAAAGGCATTGACGAAGGTTCGTCAAGTTCGTCAGGTTCGTCGGTTCGTGGAGTTCGTCAAGTTCTGAGGTTCGGCCAACTTGTCGAACCTACGAACCTACGAACTCCACGAACCCAACGAACTTAACGAACCCCATTCCTACCACCTCGGTTCACGCCGGCCGCCGCCCCCGCCGCCGCCACCGCGATTGCCGCGCTCGAAGCCGCCGCCACCACCCCCGCCACCCATCGGCTTGGGCCGCGCCTCGTTGACGACAAGCGGTCGACCTTCCATCTTGAACTCGTTCAGCTCTGAGATCGCACGCTGGGCCTCCTCGTCGCTGGCCATCTCGACGAAACCAAACCCGCGCGCGCGGCCCGTCGCCATGTCGCGCATGATGCGCGCGCTCTCGACGGTACCGGCCCGGCTGAAGAGCTCGGTGAGCTCGGTCTCTCCGGTTTGATATGGAAGGTTACCCACGTAGAGCTTGCGACCCATAACACTGACTCCTTGGTCCCGACTGACGGGACACGAAAATACCCGGCGCCGGCCGGATGGCCGCACCGATCGCTGCGAGACCCATGGTTCGGCCGTTACACAACGAGCGTTGGCGAGCTTCGCCGAATGGCATCGCCGGGACGCGGAGAGGGGTTGTATGCGGAGTGTGAAGACTGAGTCTGGGGTAACAACTCGATCGGCACTGCGCAGAAACGGTCGGTCACGCGCACGATACCGCCCAGTATACGCCTGCGCAGTCGTTCACGGTTCTGCGTTCTTAAGAGGCCTTCACGATTTTCCGATAGGGGTCAGTACAGTGGCGGCGTGTAAACAATCGCTACGGTCATCACCTATTCTGGTTTGTACTCGGGCGGCAGCACGTCCGTTCCGCCAAAGAAGAAATCCTCCATCTGCTTGGCCATCAGCTGCTGCGCCTCTTTCTGCCACGGCATCAGCCGATATTCATTGAGGATCATCTTCATGCGGTCCTCCCACATCTTCCAGGCCTGCGCCGAGACGCTGTCGTAGATGCGTTTGCCCAGCTCGCCTGGCCACGGCACTTCGTCGAGTGCGGGGAGGTCCTTTTGCAGTTTTGCGCAAAACACGGTGCGTGCCATGGGGTAATCCTATCAGAGGGCTGAGGGCTCAGGGCTGAGGGCGTAGGGTGTCTATAATCGAGTCTATATGAACGTTCCATCGACGCTCGTCGAGCGCAGGCGGCGGCGGAATTTCGAAGACAACGTCAACGCGTATTTCGACCACGCCGCGAAGTTCTGCAGCTACGCCCCCGGCCTGCTCGATCAGATCAAGACCTGCAACTCGGTCTACTCCTTTGCGTTTCCCGTGCGGCACGCCGATGGGTCGATTGAAACGGTGCACGCGTGGCGCGCCGAGCACAGTCACCACAAGCTGCCGACCAAGGGAGGCATTCGCTTCAGCCCGCAGGTCGACGAATCCGAGGTCAAGGCGCTCGCCGCGCTCATGACCTACAAGTGTGCGCTCGTCGACGTGCCGTTCGGCGGTGCCAAGGGTGCGGTCCAGATCGATCCCTCACGGTACACGGCCGATCAGCTCGAGCGCATCACGCGGCGATACACGCACGAGCTCGATCGGAAGAGCTTCATCGGCCCCGGCATCGACGTGCCGGCACCCGACTACGGGACGGGCGAGCGCGAGATGTCCTGGATCGCCGACACATACGGGCAGCTGCACACCGGCGAGCTCGAGGCGCTGGCCTGCGTCACCGGCAAAGCGGTGTCGGAGGGCGGCATACACGGGCGGCGCGAAGCGACGGGCCGTGGCCTGATGTACGCGCTGGCCGAGGCGTGCCGGTCTGCCGACGACATGCGCGCGCTGGGCCTGTCGACCGGTCTCGAAGGAAAGCGGCTCGTCGTGCAGGGCCTCGGCAACGTGGGCTATCACACCGCCAAGTTCTGCCGCGAGCAGGGCGCGATCATCGTGGCGCTCGCAGAACGTGAAGGCGCCATCCACAATCCGAAGGGCCTGAACGAAGAGGAAGTCTTCAGCTATCGCAAGCGGACCGGATCGATTCTCGGGTTTCCAGGCGCGACCGACATTCTCGATTCGCGCGAAGCGCTCGAGCTCGAATGCGACGTGCTGGTGCCCGCGGCGCTCGAGAGCGTCCTTACCGCCGAGAACGCGCCTCGCGTCAAGGCCAGGATCGTGCTCGAAGGCGCCAACGGGCCGACGACGCCCGAAGCCGACGAGGTGTTCAGGACCAAAGGGATGCTGGTCATCCCCGATGTGTACGCGAACGCCGGGGGCGTCACCGTTTCGTATTTCGAGTGGCTGAAAAACCTGTCACATGTGCGGCTCGGCCGGCTCGATCGTCGCCGCCAGGCGGCCACCGAACTGCGTATGCTGCAAGCCATCGAGACCGCCACCGGCCGGAAATTCAGCACCGCCGAGCGCGAATCGTTCGTCAAGGTCACCGACGAGCTCGCCATCGTCAATTCGGGGTTGGAAGACACGATGATCGTGGCCTATCAGGAAATCCGAGACACGCTGAGGCGCGAGCCGAAAATGGGAGACCTGCGGACGGCCGCTTTCGTCCTGGCGATCAACAAGGTTGCGATCGTCTACGAAGAGCTCGGCATATTCCCCTGACGCGTCCTTTCCAAGCGTGTCACCTGCACGCGCGCGTCGTTGAAGCACGCGCCGCCGCCGAGATCGGTCAGTGAATCGGGGACGAGCGTGTTGGCCGTCGAGTGATTCCAGGTGCTCTTCCGCCATAACCCCTTCGGCAGCGAGACGGTGCCTTCCCGGATCGCGTCGTCTATTTTCACCGCGCAGTGCACTTCGCCCAGCTCGTTGAACATTCTGATCGGATCGTCCTGTTTCAGTCCCCGCGACGCGGCATCGGCCGGGTTCATCACAACCGCGACTGCTGGCCGTGGCAGCTCGCCCAGCGTCGAGCTGATGGTTTTGTCGCTCGCCGGCGAGATGAGCGCGAGCGGAAACCGTTCCGAAGACGGATCGTCCTGGTAGGTGTACAACCCGGTCGGCGCTTCCGCTTCGAGCGCCTCCGGGAAGAGATCGACTTTGCCGTCGAACGTCCTCGGCATGACGTCGACGAACTGAACGGGGCGCAATCCAAACGGGGGGACGGCCCGGCCCGTGTCGCCGATCTGCGTGCCGGCATCGCCCGGCAGCGCCTTGAACACCTGGAGCAGCATGTCGAGTTCGTTGTCGGTTTCGCCGGATTCGAGCAGGCCCAGCCGTTTCGCGAGCTCGCCGAAGACCTCGGGATTCGATCGCGACTCGCCCACGGTGTCGATGACCGGCCTCACGAGCTGCAGGCTCAGCGGCCCGTACCCTTTCGCGAAATCGTACGCTTCGAGAAATGTCGTGGCCGGCAGGATGACGTCGGCGTATGCCGCCGTGTCGGTCATCACCTGATCGAAGACGACGGTGAAGAGATCGTCGCGTGCCATGCCCTGGAGCACGCGCTGCTGATCGGGCAGGGTCGCGACCGGGTTGGCGTTGTACACGAACATCGCCCTGATGGGCGGCTCGGAGGGGTCCGTCAGCGCGCGTCCGAGCTTGTTCATGTTCACGATGCGCGTGGCCGGTTCGGGGCACAGCCAGGGCTTGGTGATAGTCCAGGCGCTGGAATTGCTCATCGAGTAACCGCCGCCGCGGACGCCGAACTTGCCGGCCACCGCCGGCAACGCCAGAATCGCCATTGCCGCATTTCCGCCGTTGCGATTGCGTTCGAGTCCCCAGCCGCAGCGCACGAGCGCAGGCGACGTGCTCGCATAATCCTGAGCCAGCTGGTGGATCGAGGCCTCCGGGACGCCCGATATTTCGGCCGCACGTTCGATCGTCCATGCCGCCGCTCGACCGCGGAGACGCTCGGCGCCTTTGGTGTGCGCCGCGATGAACCCGGCGTCGGCAAACCCTTCCTCGAACAGATAATGATGCATCGAGAGCGCGATGGCGACGTCGGTGCCGGGTCTGGGCGCGATGTGGAGATCGGCCTGACGCGCGAGCGGCGTCGCACGCGGATCGATGACGATGAGCCGGGCGCCCTGCTTCTGCGCTTGCCGGACGTACGGCACCAGGTGAATGCCCGAGGTGGAAGGGTTGACGCCCCAGAGAATGATGAGGCGCGCTTCAGGGTAGTCCTCGTAGGTGACGCACGGCATCTTTCCGTACATCGCTTGTGCCGCGGTCCCCGTCGGCGCCGCGCACACCGTGCGCCCCAGACGGGACGTGCCGAGGCGCCGGAACAAAACCGCGTCCAGCGTGTCCTGCGTCAGCAAGCCGTTCGAGCCGCCGTAGGAAAACGGCAGGATCGCTTCCGGGCCCCACTTCTCCCGCACCTCATTCAGACGGCCGACGATCATCTCGAAGGCTTCATCCCAGGTCACGCGTGAGAAACGGGCCTGGCCCTTCGGCCCGCTGCGCACGGCGGGATGGCGCAGCCGCGCCTCGCCATACACGCGGTCGCCGAATTTCCTGACCTTCGCGCAAATGTATCCGCCCGTCGGCGCGTTGATCATCGAGCCGTCGATGCTGACAAGGCGTCCCTCGCTGACCGTGACGGCGAGACTGCAGGAATCAGGACAATCGAGGGGACAGGCGGTGTCGACGACGACGTTTTCCATTCCGTGTCAGCATAAAGCATCCACGGCATGCGGCGCGCGTTCAAAGTCGGGCTCGTTCTCGTGGCGGCCGTTCTGGCGGCGACACCGCTTCCGCGCGGCCGCGTCGAAGCGGTGTATTCGCGTGGCCTGTATCCGGCGATTCAGCCCTGGCTCACCTCGGTCAGCAATGTCGCGCCGTTCGCGTTGTTCGATGTCGTCGTCGTGTTCGTCACCGTCGGCGTCCTTTTGTTGTGGACGATGCGCCTGCGTGGATGGCGGCACCGGAACGGCAAGGTGGCCGCCGTCGGCTGGCTCGCGCTCGACACGGCAGCCATCGCCGCGGCCCTGTATCTGTGGTTTCTTGCGGCCTGGGGATTGAACTATCAGCGCCAGCCGCTTCGCGAGCAGCTTGATTTCAACGAAGAGCGCGTGACCCGCGACGCGCTGTCCAGCTTGGCCACGCGCAATATCGACTCGCTGAACGCGCTCTACCGCGATGCGCACGCCGCGGGATGGCCGGAGCTGGCCGACACCGGACGCGTCCTCCAGCCGGCGTTCGTGGCCGCTCAACGCGACCTGGCGATGACCTGGACGGCAGAACCGGGGCATCCCAAACGGACGCTCTTCAATTTCTATTTCACGCGCGTGGCGATCGAAGGGCTGACCGATCCGTTCTTTCTCGAGACGCTCGCCAACCAGAGCATGCTGCCGTTCGAGCGCGCGTCAACGGTCGCGCACGAGTGGAGCCATCTGGCGGGGTACGCTGACGAGTCGGAAGCGAACTTCGTGGGGTGGCTGGTGTGCATGCGCGGAAGCGCGCCAGTGCAATACAGCGGATGGCTGTCGCTCTATGGCACCGTGATGAACGCGCTGCCGCGACCCGACCGCGAGGAACTCTCACGCCGGCTCGAGCCGGGACCTCGCACCGATCTCATCGCGATCTCCGAGCGCATCCGATCGCAGATGATTCCGCTCGCCAACCGTGCCGGTTACGCGGTCTACGATCGATATCTCAAGGCAAACAGAGTGGAGGCCGGCATTCGCAGCTACGGCGAAGTAGTACGCCTGCTGCTCGGGACTCGCTTCACTGAAGATGGCGTGCCTCTGCGCCGATACTGACGCAGAGGCCTCGAGGTTCCAGAGTTCCTGTTCCGAGGTTCGGTTCCGGATTCGGGTTCTGGCTCCAGAACCGAACAGGAATCTGGAACCAGAACCGGGAACCGGAACCGGAACCCGGAACCGGGTGCGAAGCGGTTACAGAGCTATGACGGTAGTTGAACGTCGTCCAATGGAAGCACTTGTTCCATCGACGTGTCCGCGCTCGCCGCGGGTGCGGGGGCCGGAGCACGACGCGGCGCGCTGCGGCGCGGCGCCGCACGTTTTGCGTTGCGCTTGGCCGGACGCTTGGCGGAACGCTTGGCTGAACGCTTTGCGGCTTTCTTCTTGGACGCTTTCTTACTCGTGGGCTTGCGAGACTTTGACGTCTTCTTTTTTGCCATCTTGCGGCGTTTCTTGGCCATGCGCGCTCCTCCAGGTAAATGGGCGCGCGTATTCTAATCTGATAATCTGGTCGCCTGCGTGCTGATTCTTCGTTTCTTCCTCGCATTTCTGTTCCTCGTCGCGGCTTCCCGTCCGGCAGTCGCGCAATCCGAGGAGCTCCCGATGCCCTTCCAGAAGGGCACGGTCGAAATCACCGTGCTCGGCGGCACGTCGCTTCCCGTGTCCTGGTTCGAAGCGAACAGCGAGCACCAGTTGAGCATGGTGTCCCTGTCGATCGGCCGGGTCCTGGCGGGCGGTCCTGGCCACGGCAGCCTGGAGATGATGGTGGACGTGACGCCGTTCGTGCAGGTGCGTCAGCCGGAACCCGTCAGGGGCTGGTCGGTTTCGCCCTTGTTTGTGCGGTGGAACTTTCCGCCGATAGGGTGGAGGGTCCGGATTTTCGGCGAAGTGACCGGAAGCCTGCTGTTTACGACCGACCCGGTGCCGGCCCGCACGACCACCTTCAATTTCAGAGATGAGGCCGGTTTTGGCGTCCGCATCGCCCAGAACCACCGCCGCGCCTGGCTGGTGGGCTACCGGTTTCAGCACATTTCCAACGCGGGGCGGGTGAAGCCGAACCCGGGCGCGAATTTCAATTTCGTCTACCTCGGCCTCAGTTTTCTGCGATAAGCCAAAAACCGTCGGTTTCGGGCTGTCATCAGACAAATTTGTCGATTACGGTACGCCCGGCGCGACCGCGAATAGCCCTCAGGCCTCGCCGGCGATCGACACCGTTGTGGCCTTCACCTCACACCTGCACAGGAATGTAGGACGCCACGCGGGGCCGCGGGCAACGTCGGACAGGATTCTCGGAAAACCTCAACAAATCCAGCCATCTCGACCGGGGACCTCGTCGCGCTGCGTGGTACGGCGCTTGCTATTCCTTCTGGCGTGAATAAAAGGCACCCCGATCTTCCCCGTGTGACGGCGCGGGCGCGCGCAAGGGCCTTCCAGGTACTGCTACGTCGGAACCTCTTTACGCACTCATACCTTCCAGCGTAACGCTTCTCTCAGATCCGCGACCAGCGCCGCTCACACGGGGAAGATCGGGCAAGCTGCCGGCGGCAGCTTCCCGATCGTTCCTTCGCGTCATCCCCTCGCGACAACTTCCCGCGCCAGATCGCCAAAATGCTAGGATAGGCGCTCATTTTCAACGCAGGATTCGCGAAGGAGTTGCATCGTGTCCAGCAAAATCGGATTCATTGGTCTCGGCATCATGGGCAGGCCCATGGTGAAAAATCTGTTGAAGGCCGGCCACCAGGTGACCGTGTACGACATCGTGCCCGCGGGGCTCGAGGACGTCGCCGCCGCCGGGGCGCAGAAGGGTTCGTCGCCGAAGGATGTGGCCAGTAAGACCGACATCGTTATCACGATGGTGCCGGACGGACCCGAAGTGGAGCAGGCCGTCCTGGGCCCCAACGGCGTCCTCGAAGGCGTGAGGAAGGGCTCGACGGTGATCGACATGAGCTCGATCAGCCCGATGGTGGCGCAGAAGGTGGGCGCGGCCCTCGAGGCCAAGGGCGTCGACTTTCTCGATGCGCCCGTCAGCGGCGGAGAGCCCAAGGCGATTGACGGCACGCTGGCCATCATGGTCGGCGGCAAGAAAGAGGTTTTCGACAAGATGGAGCCCATCCTGAGGACGATGGGGGCGACCGTGACGCTCACGGGCAAGGTGGGCGCGGGCAACGTGACGAAGCTGGCCAATCAGATCATGGTCGCCGTCAACATCGCCGCGATGGGCGAAGCCCTCGTGCTGGCGACCAAGGCGGGACTCGATCCGGAAGTCGTATTCAATGCCGTCAAGGCCGGTCTGGCCGGCAGCACCGTGCTGAATGTGAAGGCGCCGATGGTGTACTCACGCAACTTCAAGCCCGGCTTCCGCATCCGCCTCCATCAGAAGGACTTGCGCAACGCTTTGCTGGCGGCCGAGTCGCTGAAGGTGTCGCTGCCGCTGACCAGTACCGTGCAGAACATGCTGATCGATCTGATGAACAACGGCAAAGGCGACCTCGACCATTCGGCCATCGTGCAGGTCATCGAGCAGGCCTCGGCGGTGGAGGTGAAGAAGCCGTCGTGAAAACAGAAAGTTGAAAGTGAAAAGTGAAAAGTAGAAAGTAAGTGAAAAGTAGGAACCTTTCCCCTACTTTTTACTTTTCACTTTCCACTTTTCACTTTCTATTCATGGACGCTCTTCACACCCTCATTTCCGCCTTCAACCGAGGCAGCCTCGACGTGCCGGCGAATCTGTTCACACCTCGCACGACCTTCTCGCTGAACGGCCGGTCGTATGAATCCATCCTGGGCGGATCCGCAGACGACCCGCTCATCCGCCTCCTCACGCGCGGCGCGGCGGGGTATCGGACCGCCGCCAAGGCGTTGCAGTATGCACTGCAGCGCCCGACGGTGACGGTCGAGTCGTTGTCCGACCCCGATCGCTCAGGTTTGCGCACGGCGTCGATTCGCGTGCAAGGCGAATTGCGCCATCCGGCTGAGCCATTTGCCGGCGGTGCGACGCTTCGACTCACGTGCCACCACGACGAACTGACGTCGGTCGAGGTGATCTGCGCGGAAGATGATCTGGAGCGGATCGCCGCAAGCCGGCTGGCCTAACAGCGCTCGTTGAAGTGCGTCTCGTTCCCACATGCAGGGGATAACGCCGGGAGGGGAGGGGGCGAACACAGGGGGTTCCGGTTCCTGTTCCGGTTCCGGTTCTGGTTCCTTGTTCGGTTCCCGTTCCTGGTTCGGTTCCCATTCCCCGTTCTGTCCCGGTTCTGGTTCTGTTCCGGTTCTGTTCCCGTTCCCGTTCTAGAGAGCAGTTTTGGATTCCCTGTAGTACGTAGTGTCCGGCTTCAGCCGGACCGGACAAGGTAGTCGTCCCCCGCGGCAGCTGGATTGGCAGGGCCGCCGCGCGCAGCCGAAGCTCCGGGGCCGGACGCGCGCGCCGAGGCCCGACGAGGGCCGTCCGACGCGAGGTCCCAGTCGTCGCTCGGTCAACCTCGCTCGATGCCCAGAGGCGTCTCGCGCGGTCGGTGTGACGGGTGTCGGCCGCCTGCGCACGGCTTCGCGCCGCAGCCCTGCCAATCCAACTGCCGCCGCGACGCTACACGAAAATCGAAACCGTTCTAGGTTCTGTTCCCGTTCTAGGCTCTGTTCGCAGTTCCTCGTTCCTTGGTTCGTGGCGCGGGCCTGGGAATTGGAACTGAACTGTGACCAGAACCGGGAACCGAACCATGAACCAGAACCGAACCAGGAACCGAACTGTGAACCAGAACTGGAACCGGAACCGGAACGGGAACCCCGGTTCAGCGCTTCATGTCGGCAATAAAGCACCCAACGGCCTGCGTTCGTGGCGGAAGGATCGGCTTGCCGGCGACAAGCGCGGCAAGGGCGTTTCGCAGGTCATGCTGGGTGGCGGCCGGCCGCTCGCGTCCAAGCTCGACGAAGCGGTTGTCGATGCGCCCGAGATAGACGAGGCGACCGTTCTTGTCGAACACCGCCGCTTCGGGGGTGATCGTCGCGCCCGCCTGCGTGACGAGCCGATGGTCGGGGTCGCGTTCGCCAACCGGCGGCAACAAAAACGCGCGGATGTGCGTGTCGATCGCCGCGGGCGTATCGAGGGGATTCGGGTAGACCAGCCGGAAGCGAATGCCCTGCGGCGCGAACTGCTCGTAGAGACGGACGATCTCAGGCGCGTACCGGTTCGAGACGGGGCAGTCGGTGCTCACGAAGAGCAGCACGGTAAGGGCGAGCGCGGCGGTCATGCCGTCCCCGGCCGCTGACACGGTGTCGCGCGAAGGCGACGCCCGCGCGCGCGATCCATGCGTTTTCTCCGCAATTCCGCTACGTTTGACATGGTACAGCCGTTGCTCCGAAGCAGGATCGTCAGCGTGTCAATCCGGAGGCTTGCATTCGTGCGTCATCGATCACGTGTCGCGATCTACGGCGCGCTCACCATCTGCGCGTTGTCTGCGGTGTCGGCTCTTGCCCAGGACCATCAGGGCAGGCACACCTCTTCTTATTATCCCGGCTTTGCTCAGTGGTACCCGTATCCGTACCCGATTATCGGATATCCCGGACCCGTCCCGGATCACGCCGTAGCGCTGCGGCTGCAGGTCTCTCCGCGCGAGGCGTTCGTCTACATCGACGGCTTCGCCGCGGGAGTCGTGGACGATTACGACGGCGTGTTCCAGCGGCTGCGTCTTGTGCCGGGACCACACGAGATCGTGATCTATCACGCCGCGCATCGCACGCTCCGGCAGAACGTGTACTACAACCCTGGGTCCTCGCACACGATCCGATACACGCTCGCGACCCTCGCACCGGGTCAGGCGCCGGAGCCGCAGCCCGTGCCCCGCATGATGCCGCCGCCGGGCTGGCCGCCCCAGGCCGGGGCGCCACCGGCCCAGACGTTGCGCTCCGGCACGCTGTCGCTGGGCGTGCAGCCCGGCGATGCCACGATCGTCGTCGACGGCGAATCGCAGAGAGGCCCCGAGCCGGGGGAGCGGCTGATGATCCAGGTTTCCGAAGGGCCACACCATGTGCGCGTCGAAAAGAACGGATTTCAACCGTTCGCAGTCGATGTCGACGTGCGCGCCGGAGAAACCGCGAGCTTCAAGGTCACGCTCGTTCCCTAGCATGACGCGAGGGTGGAATATACTTCCATCCGCGTGAGCGCCACTGCCCCCCAGACAACAGGCCGCGATCTTCTCGACGATTGCGTCCACTGTGGTTTTTGCCTGCCGACCTGCCCGACGTACTTGTTGTGGGGACAGGAGACCGATTCGCCGCGCGGACGCATTCATCTCATGAAATTGCGGCGCGACGGCCGCGACACCGCCAGCGACAGCTTCGTCCGGCACATCGACAGCTGTCTGGGCTGCATGGCCTGCGTGACGGCGTGCCCGTCTGGCGTGCAGTACGACTCGCTGCTCGAAGCCGCACGTCCCCAGGTTGAGCGCGAAGCCAATCGGGGCGCCGGCGATCGGGCGTTTCGCCGTCTCATCTTCGCGTTGTTCCCGCACCCCTCGCGCCTGCGGGTCCTGTCGTGGCCGCTCGGCCTTTATCAGAAGCTGGGCATTCAACGGCTCCTTCAAAAAACGGGCGTGCTCGGTCTGCTTCCCGCGCGGCTTCAGGCGATGGAGCGGTTGCTGCCCCCGATTACGTTCGGCGCGAGCCCCCTTCCCGCTCGCATTCCCGCGCAGGGAACCCAACGCAAACGCGTCGGACTCCTGCTGGGCTGCGTGCAACGCGTCTTCTTCAGCAGCGTGAACGACGCGACGGCGCGCGTACTTGCCGCGGAGGGCTGCGAGGTGGTGATTCCCCAGACCCAGCAGTGCTGCGGGGCGCTCGCGGAGCACGCCGGCGAGGAGAAGGACGCGATGGAGTTCGCGAGACGCCTGATCGATGCGTTCGATGCCAGCCAGGTCGATACCATCGTGATCAACGCGGCCGGGTGTGGATCCGCGATGAAGCGGTACGGGCACCTGCTCCGAAACGATCCGGCGTATGCGGCGCGCGCGAAGGCGTTTGCGGCGAAGTGTCGCGACATCTCGGAAGTGCTGGTGGAGCTCGAACCGAGGGCGCCCCGAGGCGCCGTCCGGTTGAAAGCGGCCTATCACGACGCCTGCCATCTTCAGCATGCACAGGGCGTGCGCGCGCAGCCGCGACAACTGCTCCGGGCTATTCCCGGCGTTGAGGTGCGCGAGATCGGCGAGTCGGAAATCTGCTGCGGATCGGCCGGCATCTACAACCTGCTCGAGCCCGGGCCGGCGACCGAGCTGCGCGATCGCAAGGTCAGGAACATTCTGAAAACCGACGCCGAGGCCATCGTCTCGAGCAACCCGGGCTGTCTGCTGCAGATCGCCACCGGACTCGACGCCGCCGGCCGGCCGCTGCGCATCATGCATCTCGTCGAAGTGCTCGACCAGTCGATCCGTGAAGGACAACGAAACTAGGTGCGGTAGGTGCGTTAGGTGCGGCTATCCCAACTGCCGGCGGTCCTGCTGGCGTTGCTCGTCACAATCGGTGCCTGGGTCTTCACCGTTCACGGCGCCCGTTCTATGTCTTCGACGATGCCGATGCCCGGCGGGTGGTCGATGTCGATGGCGTGGATGAGCATGGGGAACCAGTCCGCGCTCGCGCACGCCGCCATGTTTCTCGTGATGTGGGCGGTCATGATGGTGGCCATGATGCTGCCGTCGGTGCTGCCGGCCGTGCTCCTGCACCGCGGGCTTCTGGCCTCCCGCGTCGGCCGCGGCGACCAGGCCAACGGCTCGCAGTGGCTGCTCGCCGCCGGATACTTTTCGATCTGGGTGCTGTTCGGTGCGGTTGCGTATGTCATCGGCATGGCGATCGTATCGGCGGCCATGCGATCGATACACGTCAGCCTGCTCGTCCCCGCGGCGACGGGGCTGGCGCTCGGAGCGGCCGGCGTGTTTCAGCTGACAAGCTGGAAACAGATCTGCCTGCGCCACTGTCGCTCGCCGCTCGAGTTTTTTGCGCACCACCCGATTCGCGGCGCGGCAGACTCCTGGCGATACGGCCTGCACCACGGCGCGTATTGCGCCGGCTGCTGCTGGGGGTTGATGGTCATCCAGCTCGTGCTCGGCATCATGAGCGTGCCGCTGATGGCGGGCGTCGCACTCGTCATCCTTCTGGAAAAGCAGTGGCGGCACGGAGAAACGCTGGCCCGTGTCGTGGGTGCCGCCACGCTGGCGGCGGGCATTCTTCTCTTTCTTCAGGCTACAATCCACCCGTGACGCAGACGCCATGGCGAATCGTTGGCGAGGAAGTGTCGACCTGCAATTGCGCATGGGGCTGTCCGTGCCAGTTCAACGCCCTGCCCACGCACGGCCGATGCGAGGCGGTCGTCGCCGTTCGCATCCACGAAGGGCAATTCGCGTCGATCGACTGGACCAATGCCTGAAAGACTCCTGCAGCCCGCCGTCACTCTCGTCGGCAGCGCCGGTGTTCGCCTCGGCGCGCCCGCAGATGCCATCGAAGGCGTCGTACCTGGTATTGTCGTCGAGCCGGCGTCCGTCGATGCCGTAGGCGGCCTTCTGGCGTGGGCCTCACGCGAGAAGTTGTCCGTGCTGGCGCGGGGATCGGGCACGAAGCTTGGCTGGGGACCGGCGCCGCGTACGATTGATGTGCTGCTCTCCACCGCGAAGCTCAACGCCGTCGTCGCGCATCGCCACGGCGATCTCACGGCGACGATTCAAGCCGGCGCGACGCTCGCGGATGTGAATCGCTCGCTCGCCCGGCACCGTCAGTGGATTCCGCTCGATCCGCCATCCGCGGATCGCGCGACGATTGGGGGCCTCGTGGCCACCAACGACAGCGGGCCACGGCGTCACCGGTACGGCGCTCCGCGCGACCTGATCATCGGTATTGAATTCGTCAGAGCTGACGGCCTCCTGGCCAAAGGTGGCGGCATCGTCGTGAAGAACGTCGCGGGCTACGATCTGCCGCGCCTGCTCACCGGGTCGTTCGGCAGCCTCGGCGTCATCGTGACGGCCACCTTTAAGCTCTATCCGCAGACGCCGGCATCTGGCACGCTGGTGGTGGATCTGAAGGATCCGAAGGATCTCGCGACGCTCACCGGCAAGGTGCTGATGAGCCATCTCACCCCGACGGCGCTCGAGTTCGCCACGCACCCGCTGCGCCTGATTCTGCGGTTCGAATCGATCGAAGCCTCGGTGCAGCAGCAGTCGCAGACCGCGGCGCGGCTGATCGCCGAATGCGGATTCAACGCGCGATCGGTCCCGGGTTCCGAAGAGGATCGGTTCTGGTCGAGCCACACGGTGTTTGCCGAGGAAGATCGCTGCGCCTTGCTGAAGGTCAGCGTGCTGCCGACCGAACTGGCCGCGACGCTTGTGCTCATCGAACAGCTTGCCGGACCGCGGGGCTACGCCGCGGTGGGACGTGCGGGCGCCGGTGTGTTTCAGCTTTGCATTGCCGGCGACGTCCAGCTGCAGAAACGCGTCATCAACGGATTGCGCGATGCCCTACCGCTCGGCCGGGGCAGCGCGGTCGTTGTGAAGAGCCCTCCGGAGTTACGGACGCACGTCGATGTATGGGGGCCTTTGGGCGACGGCCTGACGCTGATGAAATCCGTCAAACAGCAGTTCGATCCAGTGGGAGTGCTGAGCCCCGGGCGAGGGCCAGGCAATCTATAACTGACGCAGCATGGCCATTTGCCATCTGCCATTTACATCCGCTCAGCGACACCCGCCTTCTCCGCAGGATGCTGGCGATACGGGCCCGGCACTTCGCCGCAGAGACGCGGCGTGGGGAAGACCTTGCCGGGATTGCAGATGCTCGTAGGATCGAACGCACAACGCAGCATCTGCATCGTGTCGAGGTCGGCCGGTGAGAACATCTTCGCCATCGACGCCGACTTGTCGGCGCCGACGCCGTGCTCGCCGGTAATCGAGCCGCCCGCTTCGATGCAGTACATCAGGATTTCCGACGCGACCTGCTCCGCAAGCTCGCCCTGGCCGGGAACAGCCTCGTCATAGCAGATCAGCGGGTGCAGATTGCCGTCGCCCGCATGGAACACGTTGCCGATGCGCAGCCCCGATCGCTCTTCGAGCGCACGGATCCGGCCGAGCACCTCGCCCAGCTTCGTGCGCGGAATCACGCCATCCTGCACGTAGTAATTGGGCGACACGCGTCCCATCGCCGCGAACGCGGCTTTGCGTCCCTTCCAGATGCGCGCGCGCTCCTCGTTGTTGCGGGCGATTTGTATCTCGATGCCACCCGTGCGCCGGCAGATGGCTTCGACCATCTGGAATAACCCGTCGACTTCCGACTGCGCGCCGTCGAGCTCGACGATGAGCACGGCTTCGGCTTTGGGGAAGTTCGGGTGCACGGCGGCCTCGGCGGCTTCGACCGTCAGCCTGTCCATCATTTCGACCGCCGCCGGAATGATGCCTTCCGCAATGATTTCCGAGACCGCGACGCCGGCGGCCTCGGTCGACTCGAAGGCCGCCAGAATCGTTTTCACCGCCTCGGGCACGCGCACGACGCGCAGGGTGACCTTGGTCACGACCGCGAGCGTGCCTTCCGACCCGACGAGCGCGCCCACGAGATCGAGGCCGGGCGAATCGAGCGCCGCGCCGCCGAGGTGCACGATCTCGCCGCTTGGCAGCACCGCCTCGAGGCCGAGCACATGGTGCACGGTGAACCCGTACTTCAAACAGTGCGCGCCGCCGGAATTCTCGGCCACGTTGCCGCCGATCGAGCAAATCTGCTGGCTCGATGGGTCGGGGGCGTAGTAATAACCGCTCGGCGCCACGCTCCGCGTCACTTCGAGATTGATCACGCCAGGCTCGACGGTGATGCGCTGATTGGGAATATCGATCTCGATGATGCGGTTCAGCCGCGACAGTCCAATGAGGACGCCGTCCGGGCGAGGCAGCGCACCCCCGGACAAGCCCGTGCCATGTCCGCGCGCGATGAACGGCACGCCATGCGCGTGGCAGTGCCGCACGATGGCCTGGACTTCGTCGACGGTGTGGGGCAGCACGACGCAGCCCGGTTTGGCCCTCAGACGCGCCAGCCCGTCCGATTCGTATGTCAGCAGCTCGTTCGCATCACGAAGGAGTCCGTCCGGTCCGACGATGCGCTCGAGCGCGTCGATGAAATCACTGTTCAACATGGGCTTGAGTTCTGGATAGTAGCATGGTCAATTCTTAGTTCTCAGTAGTCAGTTATCAGTCACGAAGCCACTGATAACTGAAAACTGACCACTGAAAACTGCTCTTACCGCTTCAACTCGGCGAGCCGGCGCTCGGCCTCTCTGAGCGCCTGCTCGGCCTTCTCGATTTCTCGCGCACGCTTTGCCTGTTCCTTGCGCGCTTTCTCTTCCGCCTGCTTCGCCTTCCGTGCCTCTTCTTTTCTTGCCTGGTCCGCCTTCTGCGCGGCGATTTGCAGGCGCTTGACCTCGGCCGGCGACGGCGTCGAAGACGCGGTCGAGGGGTTGACCGGAGAGCGAGTTTTGGCGCGATCGATTGCTTGCGGTTTTATTCCCGTGAGCAGACTGAAACCGGCCGGCGGCGGCTCGCGCGTGATCCGCCCGGGCGGTTCGTCGGTCGGCAGTGCGGCCAGTGTGCGGCGGACGGTATCGCGCACCGCGTCCGTCGTGCGAACGCCTTGCTTCTCGGCGGCGCCGATCGACTGTGCGAAGGCTTTCTCCAGCGTCGTCTTGTGGAGCTCGCCCGCTTTGCGTGTGTCCGTGGCGCGCCCCGACAGGGCGGCGCGATGCGCGGCCCGCAGTTTCTCGGAGGCATCGACGAGCGCCTGATAGGTCGGCTTGTTGTGCCAGTAGAGGTGGTTGATCACCCACATCGCGAGCGCAGGCTTGACCAGCGAGGCGACGGCCTGTTTGTCGCTCCCCTCGAGCGTCTTGGCGAGCGCGTTGCGGGCTTTCGTGAACTCGTCGAGGGGCAGTCCGTACAGGTCGTCGATTTGCGCCTGGAGATTGGATTTCATCGCGTCACACGTTCAACGGCGCATCGGCCGGTACCTTGTCGAACAGCTCGCGATGCGCGCGATCGCGCTCGCGGTCGATTTGCTCGGCGGTCGCTCCCAGCCGGTCGAGGATGCTTTCGGTCAACGAGAGCGCGACCTCGCCTTCGCCCGTGAACACCCGGTCGGCGCCGGCGGCGACGAGCGCCGGCAGGTCGCGCAGATACTGCGCGCGCGCGAGCACGTGAATCCCGGGACTGATTTCGCGCGCCATGCGAATCACCTCGGACGCGCTTCCCATCCCCGCCGACGTCAGAATCAGCGTGCCGGCCTCGCCGGTCCCCGCCGCTTCGAGCGTATCGCGATGCGTCACGTCACCGTACACGGCGACGATCCCCAGCTGCCGAAGATGCCGCACGGTTTCCATGTTCAGCTCGACAACGGTGGGAGTGATGCCGTTGTCGCGAAGCAGACGAACGACGGTCCGCCCTGTCGGTCCGTACCCGACGACGATCGCCCGCTCGCGCCGATCGATGGGTCGTGCCGGAACCGCGGCGTCGCTGTCCACGACCCTCGGATTGAGCAACCGCGACCAGCGCGGATGTGCGGCCACCCATTTCTCGACGCGCGGAACGAGCCGGTACAGCACTGGATTGAGGACAATCGAGACGATCGACGCGGCCACGAGCGTGTTGGTGGCGTCGACCGGCAGGATACCGAGGTCCGTGCCGATGCTGGACAGGATGAACGAGAACTCGCCAATCTGCGCGAGCGCGACCGAGATGGCCAGTGCGACCCGAAAAGGATAGCCGAGCATGCGCACGACCACGAGCGCGATGAGCGGCTTGCCGATCATGACCACCGCGAGCGTCGCCAGAATCAGTCCGGGCGCTTCGAGAAGGTACCCGGGCGGCAGCAGCATGCCGACAGCCACGAAAAAGAGCACGGCAAAGGCGTCGCGCATCGGCAGGGCCTCCGACGCCGCGCGCAGGCTGTAATCGGATCGGCCGACGACGAGCCCGGCCAGGAACGCGCCGAGCGCCATCGAGACGCCGAAGAGTGCGGCCGATCCCACGGCGATGCCGAGCGCGAGCGTGAGGACCGTGAGCGTGAAAAGCTCCCGCGAGCCCGTGTCGGCGATGTGGTCGAGCACGAAGGGAATGACCCGCGTGCCGACTACGATCGTGAAGCCGACGAGCGCGGCGACCTTCAGCGCGGTTATCGCCAGCGCCACCACGACGCTCGTCTCCGATCCGGCATCGGCAAAGAGGACAGGCAACAGTACGAGCGCCAGCACTGTGAACAGGTCCTCGACGACGAGCCAGCCGACGGCGATGTGTCCGGTCGGGGTGTGAAGCTCGCGATGATCGGCGAGAACGCGGATGAGCACGACCGTGCTCGCGACGGCCAGCGCCATGCCGAAGACGATGCCCGCGGGCCAGCTCCATCCGAACCAGCGCGCGATGACGGCACCGAGCAGGGTGGCGACGGCGCTTTGCGCGATCGCGCCTGGGATGGCGACGCGCCGCACCGCCAGCAGCTCTTCGATATGAAACTGCAGGCCGACGCCGAACATGAGGAGGATGACGCCGACCTCGGCCAATTGCTCGGCGATGTCGGCGTTGGCCACAAAGCCGGGCGTGTGCGGACCCACGAGCGTGCCGGCCAGGAGGTACCCGACGATGGGCGAGAGGCCCGCGCGCTGGGTGAGATAACCGAGGAAGAGGGCCGCGGTGAAGCCGCCGGCGAGCGTCAGGATCAGGTCAAGGTTGTGCAAGTCTCTGGTGGCGGGGCCGTGCCACCACTCCCGCCGCGTGCGTGCAAGGCCCCATCGCCCCGCGCCGCTCGCGGCCTCCGCCGATGGTACTACGCGACGTCGGCCTCTCTTGCCGGTACTGTGTTCGCTCGCGCCTGGGCGTGCACGCGCTTGTACCACCAGGAGGTGAGGAGGGGAGTGAGAATCGCGGTCACGATCACCGAGGCGGCCACCTGAACCGTGGCGGCTTCGGCCACCGGCAGGTAGGTGTTATCGGCCATGGCCACTGCCTTGGGAACGGCCGCGGAATTCCCGGCTGTACTGGAGGCCGCGGCGCCGGCGATGCCCGAGCCGCCCAGCAGTTTGTCTGCGAGGATGCAGACGAAGCCGGTGACCACGACGACCGTAATGCCGAGCATGATGCCCGGGAGACCGGCGGTGACCACCGACCTCAGGTTAATGGTCTGTCCGAGCGTGAACGCCATGAACGGCACGATGATCGGTTCGTGCGATCCGAAGAACTCCTTGATGTCGTCGTCCAGGTTGCCCAGGATGGCGCCGGCGAGAATGGGGGCGATAACCGAAAGCATGGTGAGCCACGGAATCACGGCGAGCCCGGCGCCCACGAAAATGAGCATCGTGAGGAACGGTCCGGTCTCGACGCTCTGCACCACGTAGGTGCCCGAGTCTTCCTTGTTGCCCATCACGCTGGTCAGCGCGAGGAACATCCCGCCGTTGGTATCGCTCATCGCGACCATCACGGCCAGAGTGCTGAGTCCCAGAATGCTGCCGTCGAAGTAGTTGGCGATGGCGAGGGCAAACAGGGTGGCCGTGCCTACCTTGGCCATCAGGATCCCGCCGCCGCGCAGCAGCATGCGCGGCGCTGCGCGAAACGTCATTTTTGTGCCTACGGTGAAGAGGTACATCCCCAGGACCGTTGGGTAGCCAACTCCCGTCAGGGCCTGAGTAAACCCGCCAATCCTCAGGAGATCGGGAAAGAACGTGTTGAGGACCATACCCAGGAACAGCGGAACGACCATCAGGCCGCCGGGCACACGATTGACGGTCTTGAAAATTTTCATGAGGGCCTATTCTACTTGCGCAAACGACGACAGAACGATATAACACGGTCCCTCTGGAAAATCGACAATCGAGTTCTCATCATTGGCTCCGCTTCGCCAAATGGGCGAGTGTGTGCTGGATCATCGTCTTCTGGAAACTCGGCGCGCCCGCGCTGATGGATCCGGATGAGGCGCACTACGCGCAGCTCACGCGCGAGATGCTGCACGCGGGCAACTGGATGATGCCGTTGCTCGACGGCCTGCCGTACATCGACAAGCCCGTCCTGTTTCACTGGTTGCAGGGGCTGGCGATTGCGGTGCTCGGGGAAACCGAAGCAGCGATGCGTCTGCCGAGCGCGATCGCCGCGCTCGCGCTCTTCTGGACGACGCGGTGGACCGGCGCGCAGTTGTTCGACGATCGCATCGGCGTGCGCGCCTGGCTCATGCTGGCCACCGTGCCGATGACGTTCATGCTCGCGAGCATCGGCGTCTTCGACATGGTGTTCACGGCGTGTCTGTTCGGGGCCGTGGCGTTCGCGCTCGTATCGGCGCTGCGCGACCGGCCGCGCCTTCAGTACGCCTCGTACGTGCTGCTGAGCCTCGCTGTGATGACCAAAGGCCCGGTTGCCCTCGTCCTGGCCGGCCTCTTCTTCCTCGTGGGGATGGCGTGCGGACCGGAGTCCCGCCGCGCGCTGCTGTCGCTGCGCTGGGTCACCGGGGCTGTCATCTCTGTGGCGCTGTCGCTGCCGTGGTTCGTGTGGATGTACCACACGCTTGGCTGGCACTTCGTGCACCAGTACGCGCTGGCCGGCAACCTGTACTACATCACGCAGCCGGCGTCGTTTTCCAATCGTGCGTTCAACCATACGTTGTACCTGTCGACGTTCCTGGCCGGATTCTTCCCGTGGAGCGTTCTCGTCATCGGCGGTGCGATTGATACGGTACGCCGCTGGCGCCGGAGCGTGCGGATTCCGCCGGAGGAACTTCTGCTCTGGGCGTGGGCGGCGACGGTGTTCATCTTCTTCAGCCTGGCGCGGTTCAAGGTCGATCGCTACGTCTATCCCGCGGCGCCCGCCTGCTGCCTCCTGGCCGCACGGGCCTGGTTAAGCGTCAGCGTGTCGCGGCCCGATATCGCCGCGGCCCGCGACAATGTGTTCGCGCGGTGGTCCGTTGCCACGCTGGGTCTCGTGCTGGTCGTCTTTAGTGCCGTTGGCGCGTACACGCTGTTCGACCTCGGGCTCGATCTTCCGGCCGCTGCCATCGTCATTCCCATCAGCCTCGCGGCTGGCGGGGCGGCGCTGGCCGTCGTGACCTTCAGACAGCGTGTCGTGTCGCCCACGCTGTTTACGTCCCTGCTCGTGGCGCTGCTCGTGATCTATGCATGCGTTGCGGCCATCGGTCTGCCTGTTCTCGAAAGCACCCGTCCCACCGCGGCCGTGGCGGCCGGCCTGAGGCCGAAGCTTGGGGCCAATGAACGTGTGGGGTTGTATCGTCTCGAGAAGTGGCGCTTCAGCCTGCGGTATTACCTCGAGCGTCCCGTCAGCCGGCTGCAGAATTCCGGCGAGGTGAAGGAGTTCCTCAGCAACAAGGGTGGCTACATCCTGATGCTGGACGAGGACTTCGCGCGACTCCGGAACGACGGTGTGAAGCTGCGCAGCGTGGACGAGCGGCGCGCCGTGACGGGCACGACCGGGAAGGGCCTGCGCCGGCAGAAGTGGGGCGCGCTGGTCGTGGCAACGTCGGACGACACCCCTCGCACGGAAGAAAAGCCCCGATAGCCCTCCGAAAACGGTTCCGGGATCCTTTTTCCGTTTCCCCTGACGGACTGGAAAAAGGATCCCGGAACCGTTTTCAGCGCGCGGTTTGGACGTACCATAAGACGATGACCAAGCGAACACGGCTGGCACTCATCATCGGTTGCGCGTTCGCGATCGTCAGCATCGCCGTTGCCGCCGAGCGGGAGTGGGTGAAGGCGACGTTGCAGGATTACACCGTCGAGCGGCCGAAAATGGTCTTCAGCGCCGAGCCGCGCGACCCCAACAGCCACGTGCCTCGCACGACCGTGGCGCGCGAAACGCGCACGTTCGTGATCGACACGAGCACGCTTCGCCTCGAATTGCGCCAGGACGCGACGGTCGACACCCCTCGCGTCAATGTGCTCATCGGTCAGCCCGTGCTCATCGCGATCGAAAAGAAAACGGTCTACGTGAAGGACGACGATGGCCGGGAACACAAGCTGACCCTGCGGAAACAGACCGAGCTCACGAAGGTCAAGGAATAGAGCGCGAGTCCGGCTGAAGCCGGACACTACCTACCGAGCGGGGCGTTCATGAAAACAGAGAGCGACTGCCGTTGCGCCCCGGCGGCGTCGAAATTGTCTGGCGCGAGCCAGGCTTCGAACGCGGCCCTGCGCGCCGGCCATTCCGCGTCGGTCATCGAAAACCACGTCGTGTCGCGGCTACGCTGCTTGTACACGATGGCCTGCCGGAACAATCCTTCGAAGGTGAAACCCAATCGCAACGCCGCCTGACGTGAGGGCGCGTTCAGGCTGTCGCATTTCCACTCGTAGCGGCGATAACCGAGCTCGTCGAATGCCCGCCGCAGCATCAGGTACATCGCTTCGGTGGCCGCCGCCGTTCGCTGCAACTGCCGCGAGAAGTTCAGGTGCCCGATTTCGATGACGCCGTTCGCGCGATCGATCCGCATGTAGGCGGCAAGCCCGATCGCCCTTCCACCCGGGTTGACGATGGTGAAGAAGAGCGGATCCTGGCTCAGCACGGTTTTGACGAGCCAGTGCTCGAAGCCCTCTTGATGTTCGAACGGTCCGTACGGCAGGTACGTCCAGCGACCGTCGTGGCGTTCCGGAGCGCCGAGGCAGTCGTATAGATCGCCTGCGTGCGTGGTTGGATCCAGGGGCTCAACGCGGCAGAATCGGCCCGGAATCGAGGTGCGCGGCGGATGGGGCCGGGGGATCCAACCGGGGAGAGCATCCCCGATCGGCTGGCCGAAATCGTTCGTCGGCATCGACCAAGGCTAGCATTTCCTTCGACAGGACGATCACGTGCACCGCCGGTCGCCCTGCGTCCGGCAGGGCCACCGGCAGACCGTTCGCCTCGTACGGAAGCGCAGCCGCCGGTGGCCGGGAATCGAGCGCGTTATATCGGTGAAGCACCATCACGCCCAGCGCGACGGTTGCGATGGCGCCGACCAGTTGCGCCACGATGCGGCCGGTGAACGAAATCCAGGCCGAGCGCACCTTGTCCTTCTTTTCCTTCTTCTTCATCCCGTTGTCTTTCATCCCGTTGTCTGCGTTTGGCGTCTGTGTGTCTTCCATGGTTGAGTAAACGCACTTCACCGTGTAGTTCGAACACTGACACTCCGTCGTTAATGCTTATGTGCGAGCGATGTTCCTCCTGGCGGTTGTCCTGGCCTCGGCGGCGCCCGCGGCCGCCCAATATCCTTCTGTAAAGGCCGGAGACTGGCTGCGCGTGGATTTCCGCGCGAGGTTCCAGGGAGACGTGCGGCGGTCGGAAGCGTTGATTGCGGAGGACGACTCTACCCTCGACATCGCGCGGCGCCGCGTGGGCATCGAAGGGCGCCTGGGCCGGGCGCTCGACTACCAGGTGGAGTACGAGCTCGGCCTGAACGAGTGGCGCGACGTGTACATCGACTACCGCCAGCTCAAGGCGCTCCAGCTGAAAGCGGGCATTTTCAAGGTGCCCTTCGGCCTCGAGGAAAACACCAGCTCGACGAAGCTCGACTTCGTCTATCGCGCGCGCATCAGCTCGCGGCTGGCGCCCGGACGCGATCGTGGCGTCAGCGTCCATGGCCGCGTGCTCAAGAACATCGTGACCTACGAAACGGGCATCTTCCGCCACGACGGCGACAACGCGCAACCGTCGGCGAGCGCACGCGTGTTCGGCGGACCGACCATCGCGCTGCGCGCCACGGCGGAACCATTTCGAGATCCCACGTCGAAGTTCAAGAGCCTGCAGGTCGGTGGCGCGGTCGCGTTCGCGAACCTGCCACTGGGATTTCCCGCCGTCCGCGCCCGCACGGTTTTCGGTGCGTCCTTCTACAACTCGGATGTCTGGGTGCAGGGACGAAGACAGCGGACCGGGCTGGAAGCGCGATGGCGCCCGGGCCGGTGGTCGTTGCAATCCGAGTACATCAGGGTCAGCGACGAGCGGCGCGGCCAGAGCGTCGAGAACGGCGATTTGTCCCCGCTCGTGGCCCAGGGCTGGTATCTGAGCGCGACCCGCGCGTTGACGGGAAAACGCAGCCGCTTCGGCGTCGTTGAAGTGGCGTCGCGCTACGAGACGTTGCGCTTCGGCAGCAACGGCCTTGCCGGCGAACCGTCAACCAGCACGCGCGCCGACGTGGTTGCCGGCAACACCGATCGCGCGGTCACGCTCGGCGTCAACTGGCAGTTCAATAAGTGGATCAAGGTTCAGGCGAACCTCGTCCGTGAAGGCATCGAGCGTCCGTCGATCGGACCCTCACCGGATCAGGCCGCGTTCTGGAGCCGCGTCTTCAGACTTCAGCTCACGATGTGACCTATGCGCATGATTCTGCCGCTCATCGCGACTCTGTTGCTCGTCAGTGCGTCCCTCGCCGACGCGCAGACTCCGGACGATCTGTTCGACAGCCGGACGCTGCAGGAAGTGCGTCTGTACATCCACTCGAGCGATCTCGCGCAGCTTCGCGAGCGTTACCTCGAGGACGCCTACTACCCGGCGGATTTCGAGTGGCGCGGCATCCGCGCGCGCAATATCGGCGTGCGCGTGCGCGGGCTCGCAACCCGCAGCCCGATCAAACCTGGCCTCAGAATCGATTTCGACCGGTACGTCACCCAGCAGACCTTTCTCGGCATGAGCGCCCTGGTGCTCGACAACGCGTTGAAGGATCCGTCGATGATTCGCGAGCGCACGAGCATGGCGTTCATCAAGCGAATGGGGCAGCCGGCGCCGCGCGAATCGTTCGCCCGTGTGTTCATCAACGGCTCCTACGAAGGCGTGTACGCGCTGGTCGAGGTGATCGGCCCCGCGTTTCTGGCGCAGGCCTTTGGCGACGGGCTGGGATATCTCTTCGAGCACAAGTTCCAGAACGGTTTCTACGGCGAGGATCTCGGTGACGACTACGAGCCCTACAAGCTGCGCTTCGCCGCCGCGACGCACCGCCTCGAGGGGGACTACACGCTGTATGCGCCCATCCGCGAGCTCTTCCGCGAGGTGAATCAGCCGGTGGACGGTGTCTGGCGCGAGCGCGTGGGGTGGTTCATCGATCTCAACCAGCTCGTCACGTATGTGGCGATCGAAACGTTTCTCGCCGAGTTCGACGGGTTTCTGGGGGGATCGGGCATGGCGAACTTCTACCTCTACCGTCCGGTGGCGACCAACGTGCACCGGTTGATCGCGTGGGACCGGGACACGACCTTCCAGGAGATCGAAGCGCCGATCTTCGCGCGCGTCGACGAGAACGCGATCTTCCAGCGTGCGTTGATGTTCCCGGACCTCCGGCGGCTGTTTCTCGACGTGCTCGACCAATGTGCGCGCGCGGCGGCGCAGGATCGCTGGCTCGAAGCGGAAATCTGGTGGACGCACCAGCTCATTCGCGACGCGGTTGGCCAGGACACGACCAGGAGGTTTTCCAGCGAGGAGTACGAAGGCGCTATCGGCCACCTGCTCGCGTTCGCACAGCGGCGCCCGGCGTTCGTGGCGGGCGAGGTCGCGAAAGCGCGATGAGGCGGTATCTCGTCGCCTTGACCATCGGCATCGCCGCCTGCGGCGCCGAGATCACGTCACCCTCCGCGCCCGACATCGACGACGTCGCCGTGCTCGTCGGCGCCGGGGACATCGCGGTATGCGGTGCAGGCGGGTCGATGGAAACCGGACGTCTCCTCGATGCACAGCCGGGCACGGTCTTCGTTGCCGGTGACATCGCCTACACGGAGGGAACGGCCGAGCAGTTTCGCGCCTGTTACGATCCGGTCTGGGGGCGGCACAAGGCCCGGACGCGTCCGGCGCCTGGCAACCACGAGTACCGGCTCGGCCGGCGCGGCGCCCTACTTTGCGTACTTCGGGTCGAACGCAGGTCCGAACGGCCTGGGCTACTACCGCTATCACAAAGGCTCGTGGCTCGTCTTTTCCCTCAACAGCAATACCGAGGGTGGCGAGCGCATGGCGCAGCTCGAATGGTTGAGGCGCGAGCTTGCGACCCAGACATCGGACTGCACGGTCGCCTACTTTCACCATCCGCTCTTCAGCTCTGGTCCGCATGGGACGGTCCCTCCGATGCCTGTTGTCGCTGATTTCTGGCGCGAGCTCTATGCGGCGGGGGCGGACGTCGTGATCACGGGCCACGAGCATTTTTACGAACGCTTCGCGCCGCAGAACCCCGACGGTGCGCCCGATCCGCGATTCGGGCTCCGGCAGTTCATCGTCGGCACGGGCGGCGCACCGATGACGCAGCCGGTCCGGCGGGTGGCCAACAGCGAGACCATCGTGCTGACGTTCGGTCTGCTTCGACTGACGCTCGAAGCCCAGTCATACAGATGGGACTTTCTGTCTGTGGATGGCGGGGCGAGGGATTCAGGGACCGCGATGTGTCACGGGAAGCCGCAGTAACGAAACAGGAGATTAAGAGATTAGGAGAAAAGACTCTTTTCGGAAGAATTCACCTGGCCCTCCTTGCCTCCTAGAGAAGCAGTTTCAACACTGCCTGTGATGTGGCACAGGACTTTAGTCCTGTCCGCGAGCCGCCCGATCGACAGGGCTGAAGCCCTGTGCCACCTTCGGCGGCTGGCGCACTGAGCAGTTTTGAAACCGCCTCCAGTCTCTTGGTCTCCTGTTACGAACACACGTCAGTTCCAGCCGGCGCGCCGGGGCTGCCAGTGTTGCGACGTGTGCGCGGCGACCTTGTCTCGCCGCTCGAACAGTTTGATCAAGACGACGCCCGCCACAAAACCGCCTATGTGGGCCCAGAAGGCGACGCCGCCGCCCTCCTCGCTCAACGTGCTGCCGAAGCCCCCGAGCACCTGCAGGACCGTCCAGTAGATCAGCATGACCCATGCCGGAAGCGGCACGGTCGTGGCGTAGAAGCCCAACGGGATAAGCGTGAACACCCGCACGCGCGGAAAGAGGACCAGGTAGGCGCCCATCACGCCACTGATGGCGCCCGATGCCCCGACCATCGGCACGGCCGATTGCGGATCCGCGTAGACCTGAGCGAGCGCCGCCGCGACGCCGCAGAGCAGGTAGAAGATCAGGAACCGCGGCCTTGTGGTCGAGTCCTCGATGTTGTTGCCGAAGAGCCAGAGGAACCACATATTGCCCAGCAGATGCATCCAGCTTCCGTGGAGAAACATGGACGTAAAGACGTGAAGCGGCTCGCGGCCAGGATCGGTGACGCATACGAGGCCCTTGCCCATGGGAAATTCGACGCCAGGCGGTAGAGAAGCGGTGAGCTCGGCCGGTACCAGACCAAGATTGCAAACCGACGCCGCGACCGTTTGCTCCGCTCCCGCACCCTGGATGGCAATCCAGGCGAGCACGTTGAGGCCGATGAGCGCCATCGTGACGACCGGCGTCCGCTGCGTTTCGTTTTCGTCGTGATAGGGAAACATCGAGCCCTCAGGTCAGCCAGCTGCGAATCGTCTCCGCCAGTTCCGGCGAAGCCGCCAGAATGGTCACCTCGTTCGGGGACAGGGCAGTATAGGGCTTGCCGCTCACATGCACGGCGGCGCCGCCCGCCTCGACGATGGCCAGTGCACCTGGCGCGTGATCCCACGGATGCAGCCGGTAGTAGATGACGAACTCCTTCTCGCCTCGAAGAATCGCCGAGTACTCCGTGGCCGCCGCTCCCGTCGACAGGCGCGGCTCGTATTTTCCCTTCAGTTTGCGTTCGACCTCTCTGGCTCCATTGGCGGGCATCATCCTTGTGTGGACGCTTCCCCGGGGAACTTCGGTCGTCTCGTGAATCGTTCTCATGCTGGCACCGTCGATGCGCGTGCCCTTGCTTCGTTCGGCGATGACGAGGTAGCCGGATGGGTGCGCTGCCGGTACGGCGATCCACGACGCGCGAGTCACCCCGCGCTCGACCAGCGCCAGCATCACACCGAAGTCGGGGTTGCCACGCGCGAAATTCTTCGTGCCGTCTACCGGATCGATCAGCCACGCCGGGGATTCCGAAGACAGCGCCGACAGCAGTTCGGGGTTCTCCGAGACGGCTTCTTCGCCGATAAAGACCGCGCCGGGCACGAGGCCGCTCAACTGCTCGACGAGCGCACGCTCGGCCGCCCTGTCGACAATCGTGACGAGATCGTCGGGATCGCCGGGAGTGTCCTTGGAGTGGATGTCTTCAGGCCGCAGGGCTCGAAAGGACGGCATGACAACGGACGAGACGACGTTCTGGATGATGGCGGCGACGCGATCCAGGCTCAATCCTCATAGTTTATCAAGACGTCTCCAGCGATACATGGACTACAATCCACGCCGCATCGGCAAATCAAACCACGCCATAGGAGGTCTCGTGCGACTGATTGTTCTGTTGGTGGCGCTCTGCGCCACGCCGGCGTTCGCGCAGTCCAAGCCCGAGGTGATCTACTGGCCCGCGGCCAAGCTCAGCGGGTATTCGCCCACGCTGAAGGACCAGCAGACCGCCAAGAAGACGGCCAGCGCGTCGCAGATCCTGTCGGACCTGGGCAACCACAAGTTCGAGATTCTTCGCCGCGATGGCAGCGGCGCGGGCGAGCAGCACAACAACTGGACGGATATCTTCATCGTCCAGGGCGGGGAAGGTACCATCCTGTATGGCGGCAGCATCCCGGATGCGAAAGACACCGGCAACGGCGAGATCCGCGGACCGAAGCATGTGGGAGGGACGTCCCAGAGGGTGACCGCCGGCGACGTGCTCGTCATGCCGCCCGGCGTGCCGCACCAGACGATCGTCGAGCCGGGGAAGAATTTTTTTGTGCTGATCGTCAAGGTCGAAAAGAAGTAGGCCCCGGAGTGGCGCAACTAAAGTTGCGCCCTACCGCAGGGACCGCATTGAAGTTGCGCGTCAGCTCCGGTAGGGCGCAACTTCAGTTGCGCCTTTGCCACCTACCAGAGGGAGCGCGGGCCGTTGGCTTGTTCCAGGTCGAGCAGGAAGCGCTTCCTCTCTCGTCCGCCACCATAACCGACAAGCGTGCCGTTGCTGCCGATGACGCGGTGGCACGGCACGATGATGCTGATCGGGTTGCGGCCGTTCGCCGCGCCCACGGCCCGCATCGCCGATCGCTTGCCGATCGCATCCGCGAGCTGACTGTAGCTGCGGGTTTCGCCGTAGGGAATGGTCTGGAGCTCGCTCCACACACGCTGCTGAAACGTCGTGCCCGATGGTGCAATTGGGACGGTAAATGCGGTCCGCTTTCGCGTGAAGTATTCGTCCAACTGCTGAACGACATCCTCAAATCCCGAGTCGACTCGTGGTCCGAGCTGCTCGCTTCGCAGATCGGGGTGGCCCATGTAGAGGCCGCTGAGCACGCCGTCGGTCTTCACGAGCGTCAGCGTTCCAATCGGCGATTCCATGAGGAAGTGGCCTGGCATGATCAGGCGACGGCTTCGGGTAATGGGCGCGCCCGCACTTCCGGCGGCAACTCCACGTACGCGCGTTCGCGACGCCGCGCCTGTTGGAACCGTTCGAAGACGTTGCGCTGCGGCTCGAGCCCGACCATGGATCGCAGGGTGGTTCCGGCAAAAACGTGCCTGGTCATCTCGGGCCAATGCCGCAGCACGAACGACGGGCTGTGCAGGAACGCGGCAGGAAGGTGCTTCAGCTTCATCCACCGTTCCGCGCGCCATCGCATGAACTCCACCTCGGTCGCCGGCACATGCTTCGTGCGAACGACGGCGGTCGTCCCATCGTAGTGCGACATGTCTTCGTCGACGATGAGGCGGTCCTGGCGGAATTGCTGCGTCATGGGCGTGCGCGGATAGGGCGTCGGGTGCTGAATGTACGGCCAGTCCACGTACTGCCGGGCGAACTCGAGATTCGTCTCGATCGATTCGCGCGTGTCGTCGGGGTTGCCCACGATGAGCCCGCCGACGATGAACAGGCCGTGACGATGGAGATGATCGATCGCTTCGATGGTGGCGTTCCCGCCTTGCCCGAGACCGTGCCGCGCATTCTTCGCACGTGCCTTGAGAAAATCGAGATCGCTCTCGAGGATGTTCTCGATGCCAAGGAAGACATACCGGAACCCCGCCCGCTTCATGAGCGGTGCGAGCGTCGCGCCGTGCTGGGCGAGGGGCGAGGTCATGGCCTGCACCATATACTCGATGTCGTTCAGGCCGGCGTCGATAATCGCCTGACACAACAGTTCGAAACGCCGGATGTCGAGCGTGATGTTGTCGTCGACGAGAAAAATCGCCCGCGCACCATGGTTGCGGGCGTCGGTAATGTCGGCGAGCACGCGATCGATGGAATAGACGTGAAAGTTTCGGCCACGCATCTCGATGATGGAGCAGAAGCTGCAGTCGTAGGTGCAGCCGCGCGACGTTTCCACGACATCGACCTGGCGGCCGAGCAGCGTGTAGCCCCCGAGGACGCGAGCCGTCCTGTTGGGAAGCCGCAACGGATCTGATTTCAGGTTCGTGATGGCCCTTTCCGGCCCGTGAACCCAGCCGCTCGAGTAGGGCGGGCTCCCCTTTCCCAGAACCGCCATGCAGCGGCTCGAGAGCCCCGCGATCGACGCCAGAGGCGCGCCGGCTTCCAGCGCGCGCAGCAGGTCACAAAATGTCCGTTCACCTTCGCCACGCACCAGAAAATCCACGTCCTCGCATGATTCGTAGGCCGCCGGCGCGAGGCTGGGATCGTACCCGCCCATGACAATCCGTGTCGCGGGGCTGAGGTGTTTGACGAGCCGGGCAATCTTGAGGGCGGTCGCCCGCTGAAACGTCATCACCGACATGCCGACGACATCGGGCTGGTGCTCGCGCATCAACCGCTCGACGGTGGCCACGACTCGAGACTGCGCGAGGATCAGATCGGCGATCGCGACTCGATGATGCGGGTCGAGATTTCCGGCGATCGACGACAGCGCGCCGTTGGGCATGCGCACCACGATCGATGGCATGTGCTCGAAGGAATCGGGCATCGAGAGGAGCAGGATATTCATGCGCGCTCCAGATATTAGCGCTTCGAGTCCGGCCAGACGGGACTGGTGAGCTCGATCCGCCAGATCGGCCCGCCGTAAAACAGAGGGCCTTCAGATTTCACGAACGACGGAGCAGGGCCCTCGAGAATCCAGATGTGCGTATCGGGTGGCTGCTTGCCGACGAGCGGCGCCAGGAATCCAGCGAGGCCTCCGATTTCGGCCTTGATGACATAGTGTGTGGCGCGGCGGCTGGAACCTGCAATCGAAAACGACTCGGATCCCGCGCCCGTGATCGCCAGCTTCACCGGGCGAGGATCCGGAGTGGCTGCCACGAACGAGGCCCTCGCCGCATTCGTTTTGGCGCCGAGGTTCTTCAGCACCGGGATGATCATGCCGTTGGCCACATCGGGCGGCAGCTCGAGCTTGCTGTTCTCGACCTTGTCTTCGTCGCTTTTTTCCTGGTGGCGCACGACCACCTGGCCGGTCTCCGTGTTCATCGTCATGTCGAGCGTCCAGCGGAATGACGGTCCCCGCTGCACCAGGTGATAGCTCAAGAGACGGAGCACGTCGTTCTGGGAGAATACGGTGGTCTCGTCATGCAGCGAACCGTCCGAGAAACGGAAAGTCACCTGGCTGGTGACGCGC
This sequence comes from Vicinamibacterales bacterium, assembly GCA_963746535.1. Classification (GTDB taxonomy): domain Bacteria; phylum Acidobacteriota; class Vicinamibacteria; order Vicinamibacterales; family JAMQPK01; genus JAMQPK01. Next base: position 163,893 of record CAVVBP010000007.1, read on the forward strand.
CCGCCGCGAACGTTCTGAATCAGATCGCCGCTGGCCAGGGTTTTGCCGTCGAGGCTCTTGAGCACGAGGAATCCGTGGGCGAGGCCCTCGGCGAAGCGCACGGCCACCGGATCGGCCTTCGAGGAAGCGGGGCAGGCGAGCGACAGGCACACCAGCCATCCCGCAGGCGACAAGAATTTCCGCCGCATGTCGGCTCGTTCCATTCTAACGCCCTATACAATTTTCAAACCAGGAGTGGCTGAACCGATGAACGACGCTGCGAGACAGATGCTGAAGGGGAAGGTCGCAATCGTGACGGGCGCAAGCCGTGGCATCGGAAGGGCTATCGCGTTGAAGCTGGCCGCACAGGGAGCCGTGACGGTTCTCTGCGCGCGCAACGCCGAGACGCTGCAGTCCGTTGTTCGCGAGATTACCTCCGGTGGGGGACAGGGCGACGCGATTGCGCTCGATCTGCGCGCTCCGGATGCCCCGGCGCGCCTGGTGGCCTTCGCGCTGGACACGTTCAAGACAGTCGACATCGTCGTCAACAACGCGGGCGCCACCAAGCGCGGCGATTTTCTGTCGCTCACAGACGACGACTTTCTCGACGGGTTCGCGCTGAAATATTTCGGAGCGGTCCGTCTGGCTCGCGCCGCATGGCCCCACTTGAAGGACACGAAAGGATCGATCCTGAACATCGCGGGCATCGGCGGCCGCACGCCCGGTCCGGCGTTCACCATCGGTGGATCGGTCAACGCCGCGCTGCTGTCGTTCACGAAAGCGCTTGCCGCGATGGGTGTGGCCGATGGCGTGCAGGTGAACGCCATCAATCCTGGCTCGATTCGAACGGATCGCCTGAAAAAGCGGTTGGCCGATCTCGCGTCACGAGACGGCACCGGGTTGCTCTCGGCCGAGCATCGATTCGTGGCGGCAGAGCAGGTGACACGCATCGGGGAACCCGCCGATATCGCCAACCTCTCGGCGTTCATCGTCGGACCGGAAGGCCGCTACCTTCACGGCGCGCTCATCGATATGGACGGCGGGGCGATGAAGTCAATCTGAACTCGAGCGCGTTCTTGGTCGAAGCCGCGGGATCGGCACAGAATGTGCCGTGTCGGTCAGCGCCGTCGACCTTGCCGCGCTCGTGGTGGGGTCCCTTTTCGTGGCCATCGGCGTGGCGGCCGCCGCCACGGCATTCAGTGCCCGTCCGCGCGTCGATCGAACCGCGCTCTGGTTCGCGCTCTTCTGTCTTCTTTACGGAATCCGTCTCGTCGCGGACGATGAGCTGGTACGGGCCGTCACTCCGTGGCCCGTTCGGCACCTGCAATATCTCGTCGCGTCGATCACCTACACGATCCTCATCCCGGCAACACTCTTTGTTGAGTCGCTCATCGGGAGTGGCCGGTACAAGCTCATTCGCCGCACGTGGCAATTGCTGGCCGTGTGCGCGGTTGTTGCGATCCTGACGGATCTCGTCGCGGGACGTCCGGAGACGGCGATGGGGATGAACACGCCGCTCGTCATCATCTCCATTGCCGTCTGGTTCGGTCATCTCATCGTCTTTGCCAGAGAGGGTCGCTTTCCCCCACAACTCCGCGTCGTGATCGCCGCCAGCGTGCTCCTCGCGTTCACGGCCCTGTATGAAACGATCACCGATCGGGGGCTCTTCGGTCCGCTCGACGCCGAGCCGCTGGCGATGCTCGTGTTCACGGGGATGCTGGGCTGGCTCGTGCTGAGCCGTGCGCGAGAACAGGAATCCAGCTACGCCGCGCTATCGCGAGAGCTCGAGCTGGCCCGATCGATCCAGCAGTCGCTCCTGCCGCGCACGATGCCCGAGGTACCAGGCCTTCGATTCACGGGCGCGTATCTGCCGATGAGCGCCGTGGCAGGTGACTTTTACGAAATTCTGCCCATGGCCCGCGGCCGCACGCTCGCGCTCGTCGCGGATGTGTCGGGCCACGGCGTGCCGGCCGCCTTGATCGCGTCGATGGTGAAGGTCGCCGTTGCGGCCGAGGCCGATCGCTTCGACAGTCCGGGCGACATCCTGACGGGCATCAACCGGGCGCTGACCGGGAAATTCGAGCAGGCGTATGTCACCGCGTGCTGCGTGGTCTTCGATCCGCGACAACGGTCGCTGCAGTACGCGCTGGCAGGGCATCCGCCTCCGCTTCTGCGCCGCGCCGACGGCCGGATCGAGGCGCTTCGTCGCGGGGGAATCATGCTCGCGCTCCTGACGCCGGCTGCCTATGACACGTTCGACGTGGCGTTCGAGACGGGCGATCGTCTGCTCATGTATACCGATGGCCTGACCGAGGCCACACGCGCCGATCGCGATGAATTCTTTGGAGAATCCGAGCTGCCGCGAATTCTCGGCTCGACGCCCGTGCCGGAAGATCTGCTGGGCGCCATCCTGCAGTCGCACCGGAGCTGGATTGGGCAGGACGCCCCGCTCTCGGACGATATTTCCATCCTGCTGGTTGAACGAACAGGCGAGATGCCGGGTGCAGCTGACGGACGAATGTAATATGCCAGGCGGCCTTCCCGGATGTCTCTTCCATCGCGCCGGTGGCCCAGGGCTTCAGCCCTGGCGGAGAGTCTCAACTAATCTCGCGAACCCTTTCCCACTAGTACTTCGCTGCCATCAGCCCGCGAACCTACGACGAAGAAATGAGCGTCGCTGAAGTCAGGTGCGACTGTCGGCGTCAGGCAGGGCTGAAGCCCTGCGCCACCGGGATCGGCGTTGCTCACGCACGGTCCGGCTGAACCCGGGCACTACCGGCGGAAATGTAATATGCTAGGCGGCCTTCCCGGATGTCTCTTCCATCGACAGTTGCGCGCGCGTCGTGGGTGCCGATTATCGCGGCACTCCTGCTGGTTCTGGTGCTGGCCGTCTCGGCTCTCTTGCGGACGCACACCATCCCGGATGCCATTCCGCCTTTCGCTTTGATTCTCACCGCCGGGCTTGCGGCCGCCCTGTCTCTGAGAGAGCGCGCCATCAATCGCGGGCTGTCGAGCGATATTCGCGTCGCGCATCAGCGGCTTCGTCTCGCCCTCGAGGCGGGCACGGCCGTCGCGTGGGACTGGGACGTCAAGAGCGGCCGCGACATCTGGTTCGGCGATCTGAAGACGATGTTCGGTATCCCGGGCGACCTCTACGAGGGAAAGGTCGAGGATTTCCACGCGCGCGTCCATCCTGACGATCGGGAGCGGGTGGGGCAGGCCGTGGCGGCGGCCAGGCGCGATCGCGCGATGTACAACGCGACGTTCCGCGTGCGCTGGCAGGACGGAACGGTGCGCTGGGCCGCGGCGCACGGGCGGTTCTACTACGGCGCCGACGGCGAGCCGGTTCGGATGCTTGGCATCGCCCAGGATGTGACCGAGCTGAAACGTGCCGAGGACGCGCGGAGAGAAACCGAAGCGCGGTTTCAGTTGATGGCCGACGGGGCGCCCGTATTCATCTGGCTATCGGATTCGGACAGGCGCCGCACCTACGTCAATCGTCCGTACCTCGAATTTACCGGCGGAGCGCTGGAGAGGGAGCTGGGCAGCGGCTGGACCGAGAGCGTGCACCCGGAGGACGTGAAGCACTGCGTGATGACGTACGCCCGGGCGTTCGACCGGCGCCGATCGTTCAGGATGGAGTACAGACTGCGTCGGCAGGATGGCGTCTATCGCTGGTTGCTCGACACCGGCGTGCCGCGCTTGTCGGCAGACGGAGAATTCGCCGGCTACATCGGTTCCTGTGTCGACATCACGGAAGAGAAGCTGGCCAAGGAAGCGCTCTCGCGTCTGAGCCGCAGGCTGATGGAATCCCAGGAATCGGAACGTATCGGGCTGGCCCGGGCGCTGCACGACGACCTGGCTCAACGCATGGCGCTCCTGACCATCGAGCTGGAGACACTCAGCCAGGTGTTGCCTCGCCCCAGCCAGTCCGACGACGTGCGCACGCGGTTTCGTGCGTTGAACACGCACGCCGTCGAATTGGGACGGGACATTCAGGCCATTTCTCAGCGGTTGCACTCGTTCAAGCTGGAGTATCTCGGCATCGCGGTAGCGGTCGAGGGTTTCTGCCGGGACGTCTGCAAGCAGGAACGCGTGGAGATCGAGTTCAAGTCGTCGGGCATTGCGGATGACCTGCCGAAGGACGTCGGACTCTGTCTCCTCCGCGTGCTCGAGGAAGCGCTGGCCAACGCCGTCAGACATGCCGGTGTGGGGCACTTCAAGGTCCTGCTGCGCGGGACTCGCGACGAGATCCAGCTCGAGGTCATCGATCGCGGCGTCGGCTTCGATCTGGATGAGGCGATGGGCAGCCAGGGACTGGGCATGACGAGCATGCGCGAGAGGCTGCTCCTCGTGAACGGCGCCATGGCGGTCGAATCGAGACCTGGCGCGGGAACGACCGTGCGCGCCCGCGTACCGCTGCGCTCTCCCGGTCGCGACGTCGTGCTGCACTAGAAAGGCAGTTTTCAGTTCTCAGTGGTCAGTCCTCAGTCTGAACCCCACTGAAAACTGACGACTGAGAACTGACAACGACCCGCCTTCCCCCACCCCCAACTTGCCGTCTCCAAGTCCCGGCGTCAGAATGACGCTCGATGCGACGCATGCTGCTGGCCGTAATACTCGTCGCGGGGCCGGTGCTTTCCGTGTGCGCGAACGCGCAGACCTTTTTCTATACCGAGGTCTCGAAAGACGGTCGTCTTTACGTGTTTGCCGTCGCGTCGAGACATGACGCGTTCGTGAAGAGCGGCGGTGTGGAGACAGGGCCGTTCATCACGCGCCCTGGTTACGGCACGAACGGCGAAACGGTGGTCTTCGACAGCGCGGATGCCGTCAACCTGTACAACTTCAAGCACGGGCTGCCGAGCGAGTCCTTCCCAGCGCCGGAGGAATCCTCGAAGTCCCAGTTCCCTGCCGGGAAGATCAGCGGTCTCATGTTCGGGGACTATTACTGGTATTACAGACGGCATCAGGATCAGGCGAGCAGTACCAATCCCACGCCCGTCGAGGGACAGCACGGGTTGTGGTTCAGGCGCATCTACTTCACCTACGACCTCGCGTTCAACGAGAGGCTCAGCACGCGCTTCCGGCTCGAGATGAACAGCAACGGCGATTTCGAGGACAGCAATCTCGTGCCGTACGTCAAGGACGCCTCGCTGCGGTGGAAGTATGTTCGAGACCATCACGTGACGCTCGGCATCCAGCCTTCGCTGACGTTCGACTGGCTCGATGAATTCTGGGGCCTCCGCCACATCGAGAAGACACCGGCGGACTTGTATCGCCTGGATTCGTCGCGTGACTTCGGCGTCGCGGTCGGTGGTCCTGTCGCCGCCGGCGTGACCTACGCGGTGCAGCTCGGCAACGAATCCGGCACCGGGTCCGAAGCGCAGGAAGGCAAGATTCTGCGCCTCGAAGGCCGATACGAGCGACCTCGCGTCGCGATCGAGGGCTTCTACAGCTTCGGCACGCGGCCCGATGGTGAAGATCGCCACACCGCGCAGACGATCGCGGGCGTGCGCGGCCAGGCCGGGCGCGTGGGCGGCCAATATCTGTGGCAGGCCCGCAGGTCGGGCGAGAACGATGCACTCGATCAGACGATCGGCATCTGGTCTGGTTTCGCCGTGTGGGATGTGCGGCCGAAGAAGGCCGATCTGTTTTTTCGCATCGACGGCGTAGCGGGCCATCGCGGCGGTGTCGAGACAGGACTGCCAGGCGCCGACGAGATCGACTACCTGCTCTTGAGCCCGCAATCGACGTTCACGATGTGGCTATTCGGCGGTGAGGTGTACCTGCATCCGGCGGTGCGTTTCAGCCCCAATTTCGAGCTGGTGAAGTACGCCAACGATCCCGATCCCGTGAATTTCCCCGGACGCGACCGGGACTCGATTGCCCGCCTCACGTTCTTCTGGACGTTTTAGAGGAATCTGCCCGTGAGCCCCAATCCCTCGAGATCCGCGAATCAGACTGGATGGACGCGCTGGCTTCCAGGGGTGCAGACCCTCAAGGGGTACGAATCGTCGTGGCTGCGGCACGACATCGTGGCCGGGCTCGTCATGACGACCATGCTCGTCCCGGTCGGCATCGCGTACGCCGAGGCGTCGGGCGTGCCGGGCATCAACGGGCTCTACGCGACGATCGTCCCGCTTCTGGCGTACGCCCTCTTCGGTCCGAGCCGGATTCTGGTGCTGGGTCCGGACTCGGCGCTCGCGGCCGTGATTCTCGCCGTCGTGCTGCCGTTGTCTGCGGGCGATCCGCAGCGCGCCCTTGCTCCCGCCGCCGCGATGGCCATCGTTTCTGGTATCGCGTGCGTCGCGGCGGGTCTGGCGCGTCTGGGCTTCATCACCGAGCTGCTCTCGAAGCCGATTCGCTACGGCTACATGAACGGGATCGCGCTCACGGTGATCCTGAGCCAGATTCCGAAGCTCCTCGGATTTTCCGTCTCGGGTAATGGGCCGTTGCGCCGCGTGCGCGACATCCTCGCGAACATCTCTGCCGGCGAAATACACACCGCCGCGCTGGCCGTCGGCGCCCTCACGCTCGTGTTGATCCTGACGCTCAAGCGCTGGCCGCGTGTGCCGGGCATGCTGATTGGCGTCGTCGTCGCGACGGCGATCGTCGCGGCGTTCGACCTCGAGGCGCGCGGGATCTCCGTGCTCGGCCCGCTGCCGCATGGGCTGCCGATGCCCGAGCTGCCGCGCATCGGCATGGATCACATCGTGTCCATTTTGACGGGTGGACTTGCGGTGGCGCTCGTGTCGTTCGCCGACACGAGCGTGCTCTCCCGGTCGTACGCCGCACGTCTGCGTATGCCCGTCGCCCCGAACCAGGAGCTGATTGGGCTTGGTGCCGCCAACCTGGCGGCGGGATTCTTCCAGGGATTCCCGATCAGCAGCAGCTCTTCGCGCACACCGGTCGCCGAGGCGGCCGGCGCCAGAACTCAGTTGACGGGCGTCGTCGGTGCGATGGCGATTGCGCTGCTCCTGGTCCTGGCTCCCGACCTGCTTCGCGATCTTCCGCAGACCGCCCTGGCGGCTGTTGTCATCGCGTCGGCCATCGGCCTGATCGAGGTGTCAGACCTGCGGCGTATCTATCGCATCCAGCAGTGGGAGTTCTGGCTGTCGATGACCTGCTTCGCGGGCGTGGCCGTCTTCGGCACGATCCCCGGCATCGCGTTCGCGATCGTGATTGCCGTCATCGAATTTTTGTGGGACGGGTGGCGTCCGCACTCGGCCGTACTCGGACGTGTCGGCCACATCAAGGGCTATCACGACATCACGCGGTATCCAGAGGCGAGCCTGATTCCAGGGCTCGTGCTGTTCCGCTGGGATGCGCCGCTCTTCTTCGCCAACGCCGAGTTGTTTCACGCGCGCGTCCTCGACGCCGTGGCAGCCTCGCCGACACCGGTTCGCTGGCTCGTCGTGGCCGCCGAGCCGGTGACGAGCATCGACGTCACGGCCGCCGATGTCATCACCGATCTCAACGATGCGCTGCGTCAGGCCGGTGTCGGGCTCCGCTTTGCCGAGATGAAGGATCCGGTGAAGGACAAGCTGAAGCGCTTCGGTCTGTTCACGCGGCTCGGTGAAGAGACGTTCTACGCCACCATCGAGGAAGCGGTGAGCGCGTACCTCTCGACCCATGCGGTCGAATAGAACAATTCACCCGCGCGACACACAGTTGGCTCATAATTCCAGCAGCCAGCTGTTCCATGACCTGTCCTTTTTGCGGGGCCATTGAATCGGACGTTGGGGGGCGATGCGGGACCTGCCAGACGCCCCTCCCCATCGGATTCTCCGACAACGACGTCACACGAGTCAGCCCGGCGGCTGACAGCGCCGTCACTTTGGTGTCCGCGGCTGGCGATGACGATCGTACCGTGGTGACGCCACCGGCGGCGCCGTTCACGGTTACGCCCAGGCGCGACACCGGACCGCTTGCCGTCGGCGAGGCGTTTGGCGCCCGCTACCATCCAATCAGAGTGCTGGGTGTCGGCGGCATGGGCGCCGTCTATCACGTCTGGGATACCGAGCTGGGGCAGGACGTCGCCTTGAAAGTGATTCGCCCGGAAACGTCGGGTGATTCGGCGGGCGCGCGCGAAATGGAGCGGCGGTTCAAGCAGGAACTGGTCCTCGCGCGCCAGGTCACCCACAAGAACGTCGTCCGCATTCACGACCTCGGGGAAATCAACGGCGTCAAGTACATCACGATGCCGTATCTCAACGGATCGGATCTCGCGTCCGTTCTGAAGAAGGAAGGCAAGCTGCCGGTCCGCACGGCGCTCCGGATCGTGCGTGACGTCGCCTCGGGATTGGTGGCCGCGCATGAAGCTGGTGTCGTGCATCGCGATCTCAAGCCGCCGAACATCATGCTCGTGGGCGATCAGGCCATCATCATGGATTTCGGCATCGCCCGATCCACGGGTGCGCCCACCGTCGCGCAGCCGGCCGCGCAAGCGTTGCCGTCGCAGATGAGCGTCACGTCCGCCTCCGCGGAAAACACGATGGCCGGGACGATTCTCGGGACGGTCGAATACATGGCGCCCGAGCAGGCCAAGGGCGAAGCCGTCGATCAGCGCGCCGATATCTACGCGCTGGGTTTGATCTTTTCCGACCTGCTCCTCGGCCGGCGCCGCCTGGAAGGCACCATCGCCGAAGAGTTGAAGCGCCGCATCGAGCAGTCCCCGCCGAAGGTGCGGACGATCGACGCCTCGATTCCGGAAACGACCGAGCGCATCATCGCCCGTTGCTGCGAGCCCGATCCGGCGGCGCGGTTCCAGACGTCGGCCGAGCTCGTGGCGGAGCTCGATCGCCTCGACGAAGACGGCCGCCCGCTGCCGATTCATCGCGTCGTCGGCCTGAAAGGCATGGCCGCCGCGGTCGCCGTGTTCGTCGTGCTGCTCGCCGGCACGTGGTGGTTCGCGCGTGGTCCTGCTGTTCCCGTCCAGCACGATCCCGTTTCGGTGGTCATCGCGGATTTTCAGAACGGCACCGGCGATCCCGCCTTTGATCGCACGCTCGAGCCCATGTTGAAGCTCGCGCTCGAGAGCGCCGGCTTCATCAGTGCGTACGGGCGCAACGAAATCAGCCGAAGCCTTGGCCTGCAACCGCCTGAGGATCTCAACGAACAGTCTGCCCGCGAGATTGCCGTCAAGCAGGGACTGGGTGTCGTGCTGTCTGGCTCGGTCTCCAGACAGGGCAACCGCTACAACGTGTCGCTCAAAGCCACGCAGGCGGTGACCGGCAACGTGATCACCGACGCCTCGGACCGGGCCTCCAGCAAAGACCAGGTCCTGTCGGTGACCACGGATCTTGCAACGCTGGTCCGCGAAGCGCTTGGAGATGACACGTCTGACGACACCAAACGCTTCGCCATGGAAACGCTGTCGGCGACGTCGCTCGACGTGGTCCGCGAATATACCGTCGCCATGGAACACCTCTCGCGCAGCAGGTTCGACGCCGCGCTCGACGGATTCTCAAGAGCTGTCGCCCGCGACCCGAACTTTGGCCTCGCGTACGCTGGTATGGTCGCCGCGTCGAGGAATCTGGGCCGGTTCCAGGATGCGGAGAAGTACGCCAAGCAAGCCATCAGCCACGTAGACAGCATGACCGAACGCGAACGCTACCGCACGCGCGGCCTCTACTACATGGTGACGAGCGACTACCAGGCGTGTGTGAAGGAATACGGCGATCTCATCGCCAGGTACGCGGCCGACGCCGCGGCACGAAACAACCTGGCGCTGTGTTCAACCTATCTGCGGGATATCCGCCGCGCGATCGACGAAATGAAGCAGGTCGTCAAGATTCTGCCGGGGCGCGCCCTTTACCGGGAAAATCTCTCGACCTACCTGAGTTACGCCGGAGACTTCCAGGCCGCCGAGCAGGAGGCGCGCGCATTGGCCGAGCCCGGGCTGTTCGGCCTGGGTGCGCTTGTATTCGCGCAGGTCGGACAGGGTCAGTTGACTCAGGCGCGCGAGACGTATCAGCAGATCGGCAAGCTCGACGGAGGGGGCACGTACATGGCGTCGGGCCTCGGCGACCTGGCCCTCTACGAAGGCCGATTCTCGGAGGCGGACAAGATTCTGGCAGTGGGGGCGCGCGCCGACCTGGACGAGAAGGAGCCCGACAGAGCGGCAGCGAAGCTCACGTCGGTCGCCTACGCGCGCCTTCAGAGCGGACGCACACGTGCGGCCATCACTGCCGTCGAAGACGCGCTGAAAGCCAGCCAGGCCGAAAAGATTCGTTTTCTCGCGGCACGCATCCTGCTCGAAGCCGGACAGACAGACCGCGCCGCCTCATTGGCCAAAGGGCTGGCCGCCGAGTTTCCGGTCGAGCCTCAGGCGTACGCCAGGATCATCGAAGGTGAAATCGCATTGAAGCAGGGCGATGCGCGCGAGGCGATCAAGATTCTCACGGCTGCCAATACGATGCTCGACACATGGATCGGGCACTTCGATCTCGGTCGCGCATACCTGGAAGCCGGCGCTTTCCCACAGGCCGACTCGGAGTTCGACCGATGCATCGGCCGGCGCGGCGAAGTGATGGCCCTGTTCCTCGACGAGGAGCCGACGTACGGCTATCTGCCGCCGGCTTACTACTATCAGGGGCGCGTCCGCGAAGGACTCAAGACCGCCGGCTTTGCCGAATCGTACCGCACCTATCTCGCCATCCGCGGCAACTCGAAGGAAGACCCGCTCGCCGCCGACATACGCCGCCGAACGGGAAACTGAACACGAAAGCCCGAACAGATCGCAAGAAGTTCGATGGTTCGTCGGGTTCGCGAGTTCGTCAGGTTCGTTGGTTCGGAAAGTTCGTGCGTTCGTAAAGTTCCCGCAGCCCGCGGGGCGCGTCCCTCCGTCACGAAACCGCGAACGTGACCTCGGGAACCAGCGAACGCGCGAACTTGCGAACTCCACGAACCTTACGAACCTCACGAACCTTTCCGAACTCTTTCCGAACTCTTCGAACGACTTCTATTTCTTGAACACCACCGGGTATCCGTCTCCCGTTGCCGGGAACCGCTGACCCGATTCGTCGATCCACACGATGACGTAGTACGTGCCGACAGGAGCATTGACGGGCTTCCAGTGCAGATCCCAGGCCTTGTCCGAAGTCTCATACAGGAAGCTGTAACAGGCGAGCACCGTCGCGTTGGTGCAGCCCGGCGTGTATTCCTTTGCCGTCGCCCATGGAGACCCTGCCGGTCCCTTGATCGTGATCCTCGGCCGAAGAAGTTTGCTGTCGAAAAGGCTCCCGTTCTTCTTGAGCGCGAACTCGAAGTGGACGAGCGTGCCTTTCGAGTTCGGCTTGAATGTCACTCCGGACTTCGGCGGCAGGTTGTCGATGTTGACGAACGTGTACACCACGTTGGTAATCGTGATGGTGAACGTCTGGATGCCGCTCGTGTCGACACCGCCATGAGGCGGATCAACGCCGCCGTTGTCGCGCACCTGCACCGAAACGGTCGCCGTGCCCGAAGCGCCTGCTGCCGGCGTATAGGTCAGCGTGCCATTTACCGCAATCGCCGGCTGCGCCGAGAAGAGCGCGGTGTTGTTGTTCGTGACGATGTACTCCGCGACGGTCTGCGTGCTTTCATTCGCGGGCCCCGGGCTGAAGCTCGCGACGAAGCCCGTGACGGTCTTCGCACCGGCCGGCTGAGCCACCGTCTGGTTCGGGCTCGCCTTCAGCGCAAAGCTGGGCGCGTCGTTTACAGGACTGACGGGAATGTCCACAGTTGCCGGCAAGGAATCCCGGCCGGGATCCTGCCAGGTCGAGCTCTCGTGCACCTTGAAGTCGAATCTTTCCAGCCCATCGGTCACGTTGTAATTCAGGCTCGGCGCGTAAGTCACCGTGGGCAAGGTGCCGGACAGGCCGCCGTGGCTCGGCCCGGTCACGATGCTGAAGGTCAGCGCGGTCGTGTCGGGATCGGTTGCGGTCAGCACGATGTTGATGGAGATGGGGTTGATGGGGGTCCCGGCGTCTTCATAGGCATCCGCGACTGTCTGCGGGTTCGCCACCGGAGCCACGTTCACCGCCGTGATCGTCGCGAAATTTGACTCGCCCGTCTCGACGAACGCCGTTGACGCATTGTTGTCGTGGTCGAACCGCGCCGTGACGAAATAGGTGAACCGGTCGTCGTCCGGCAGCTCGTCCAAATCGATCAGCCAGAACTCGCCAGGTTGGAGCGGGTTTTCGACGTAGTCAAAACGCTCCGAGATTTCTTCCGCCGGATCGCTGCTTCCTTCAATCGCTCGGAAGACTTTATAGCCGCCGCTCGCGAAACCCGCGGTGGACGCCTTCCAGTCCACACGAACCCTGTGGCAGAGGGCCGTCCCCAGCGTCGCGCAATCTGTAGGATCCGGCACCCACGGACCGTACTCTGGAGGCACCGACGAGTTGGTTCCCGGCGCGCCGTCCGTCCCGAGCACAAATGCCTTCACTTCGCTCGGAGCAGGGTACCCTCCAGCCGCGGCGATGTCCGCGGTGAGCTCGAATCCTTCGCCGGAATCGGCACCCAGATCGGCCTTACCCAGGTTCCCTGCACCCAAATCGGCCTTGCCCAGATCGGCCTTCCCCAGGTCCGCTTTCCCCAGGTCCGCCTTGCCCAGGTCCCCTGCGTTCAGATCACCGCGGCCCAGGTCGGCCTTGCCGAGGTCCGCCTTCCCGAGGTCCGCTTTGCCCAGATCGGCTTTACCGAGATCGCCCGCAGTGACACCCACGGACAGTGGTCCTATGTACGCGTAGTACTCGGACGGGGCGTTTACATCCCGAACCCAATACCACCCTCCGACGTTCCGCCGGCTGGCGACCTGGTTCAGTCTGAGGTTCTCCCAGTCGTTGAAGCCATTCAGCGCACCGCCGGCATGATTGATCTCGCCATCGAAATTGACGTCCTGCGGCACGATCTGTCCCGGTGCCTTGTCCCAGTCGATTGCCCCACCTGTTTCGAGAACGGTCTTGCTGTCGACCCAAACCATTTCGGGCTCGAGGGGATCGGCATGCAGCGGCGAGCCGTCGCAATGTTTTGTCGAAGCCGTGCCAAATCTCACGTTGGATTTCGGCGCGTACCAACCGGTCCGATACGGCACGGCGGCATTCAGTCCGAGGGCAGGCAGCGCGGTCTCGTTCAGCGAAGGCAGTGTGATTCCGGAAAAATCCACGTGCCCCACGCCCAGGTCATCCTGAAGCCCACGCAACTGGAACAGGTAGTTCATCACGCTCAGGTAGTTCGGCTTGCAGTTCGGCTCGGCGACGATCGTTCCGTCGGGCAGCTTGACTGCACCGTGCCGCAATCCCATGCCGTGCCCCAGCTCGTGCGCCAGCGTCGCGGCCTGCATGTAGTCGGTTCCGACCGGACGCCCGATTGTGTCGTTGAATCCGCCGAGCGTCACCATCGCATCGCCGCCCAGAAAATCGCCGACGCCCGTGTTGGTGACCGGCACCCGGAAGAGCGGCTCACTGTACTCACAATCGAAATCGGGAAAGCCGAAGTTCGGGCCCGGTTCGTCGACGAGGCAGCTCTTCTTGGGTATGCCCAGCGCATGCGCAAACAGCACAAAGCGGAACATGTCTCTCCGGTTGCTGTCGAACACCCGCTCGCACACGGTCAAGGGATTCCCATCCTGCTCGGCCGCCTCGCACTCTTCCACCGTGGGATCATTCGGAACGACCGCGCCGGTCGCCGACAACGGCATATCCCTGATGAGTCTGAAGCCGCTCTTCCACCCGATGGTCCCCGGGTAATCATTGAACTGACACACCCACGGTTGGTCGACGGTGGGCTCACACCCAACCGAAACAGTTACCGTTTCGTCAAACCCTTCGCCACCCCGCGCGTACGCGGCGTCGATGATGTGCACCGGGTCGCTGGGCGGCGCGGCCGGATGGTTGCCGCCAACATCGACGTGCAGCGCGATTCCCTGCGCCGCGAACGCCTGGCCCACTTTCCTGAGCGCTTCGTATGTGGGCAGATGCGTGTGGGGGTCCTTCGACACGCCGCCGTAGGGCAGTCCTACATCGGTCTTCAGGTACGCGATCTCGACGAAGACATCGGCACGATTGGGCTGCGCGCCCATGTCGGCAAGCGGCGGCAGCAACTCGCCATTGGGATCGAACAGCGGGTTGACGGACGTCGACGTCTCCCACGAATTCAGCAGGCCGTCGTAGTCGGCGTCGTTGACCTGCGTCCGGTAGATGATGGCGCCCCACGTGAGGCAATCCGAAATGAGACCGCGCGGTTCGACCGAGGTGACAAACGAGGCGACCAGCCGGGCTTGCCGTCTCGACCGTGAGGTTGTCCCACGACGCGCCCTGCGCGCTGCGGAACGCGTTGTCCAGGAACCCTCCCGGCACGCGCAGCCGCTCGGACAGCGACGACTGGGCGCTGCCGGTGATGTGCGTCATCTTTCCGGTGACCGCCGCCGGATCGTAGAACCCCTGAATGGTCTGCGTCATCGTCTGCGACGACTGCTTCGTGTAGTTGCCGTCGTACATGACGATCGCGCTGAGCGGCCAGGCCGGATTGGGATGGCGGTAGATCACGACGAGGCTGGCGCCGATCGCTCTCGGCATCTGAGAGTTGCCGCCGCCATCCGGCAGCTCGACCTTGTACACGCCTTTGATGCGATGCCGCCCGTCAACGACATCGAGGAAGCGGAGGACGTCCGCGCGATAGGCATACACGCGATTGCCCGATCCGCCGCCGGTGAGCGGACACGACTGCGTTCCGGCGGGGTTTCCCACGACCGAAAGCGGCCCGGCCGGCGTCGACAGACCGGTTGGCGTGCTCAGCATCTGACCGTTGAACTTCGCCTCCAGCGCGCCGGCATCGGGACCGGTCGAGGATATGACCTGCCAGTAGAGAAACGCCGCGAGCGCCTCGGCGCCATCCGGCACATTCGGGTCGCTGATGTTGACGTCGCCGCTGACGCGGCCGCCGCTTCCCGTCTTGTCCAGACCGATGCCGGCCGTCGTGTAGTCGCCGGTGACGAAGTAGTTCTTGAAAAACTTCAGGGGTTGGCTGGCGGCGAACCCGCGGTCGGTTTGCGCGGCAATCAGCAGCAGAAACGCGAGCGCCGCGGTAGAACTTCTCACAGACGTAAATCGGACAGCGCGGCGAAGGGGGATGAGCGCCAAGGGTTGCCTCGTTTTGTGTGGATCGACTGGGGCCAAAGAGTTCCTTAGCGAACGTTGGTGTTCGCCTGTGTTGGTCCTTGGCCGTGCAATTATGAGAATGCTATCCGATCGATACAACGAAACGGCAACAGAGTGGTCAATCGACAGACATGTGGGGTTTGTTTGGATGTCTGACTTTTTTGTCGATTTTCTGAAGATCGACTAGTTGCCCTGCGGACCGTAACTCGCCAGCGCCTGCGCTTCGTCGTCGTAGACGCCGAGGATGGTCGTCAGCCGAGTGACGACCATCAGCTCGCGAAGCCGGCTCGTGGGGGCGAACAGCTTGATGGAGCCACCGAGATTCTTCGCGGTGGAATTGGCCTGGACGAGCTCTCCCAATCCGGCGCTATCCACGTACGAGACGTCGGCCAGATCGATCAGGACTCTCTTGTGGCCCTGCTGCACCAGCCCGCGCACCTTGTCGTGCAGCATCGTGTTGCGATTCTTCTTCAACGTGATCTCGCCGCTCACCTTGACGATGACCACGTCGCCCGTCGAACGTTCCTCGAGTTGCATGCGCGCGGATTTTAGGTGATCCGGGGCGAAGACGCCAGCATCCGCGATCGATTGAGATATCGACATTAATGTTGGTAATGGAGGTGTGCACAACATCTTCGTCTGCCTGTTGCTTTTGAATCGCCCTCTTTCTGGGCGAGAGCTTCGGAATATTTCTTGCTGGACCGGCTGGCAATGCCCTCACACGTTCAGCCCGATCCGGCGGTAGACCGGCCGCACCGCCTCCAGGAGCTCGTGGAGGACCTTTACGACGAATACAAGTCGCTGGACGAGGGCGAGGTGGCGACCTACATCCCGGAGCTGGGAAACGCCAACCCCGCGCATTTCGGCGTCAGCATCGTGACCGCGGACGGACGCGTCTTCGAAGCGGGCGACCACGACCAGCGGTTCACGATTCAGTCGATCTCCAAGCCGTTTACCTTCGGGATGGCGCTCGAGGCATGCGGGCCCGAGAAGGTCTGGCAGCACGTCGATGTCGAGCCGAGCGGCGATGCGTTCAACTCGATCGAGCTCCAGAACGGGACCAATCGTCCGCACAATCCGATGGTGAACTCGGGCGCCATTACCGTGACCGCGCTGCTGCACGAGCGGTTCGGGCCGCGGACGTTCGACGAGATTCTGGCGCGGTTCAGCGCCGCGGCCGGACGGCCGCTTTCCATCGATCGGGCGGTGTACGAATCGGAGCTCCGGACCGGTCACCGCAACCGCGCGATTGCGCATCTCCTCCTGAATTTCGGCCTCGTTCCCGCCGATGCCGAAGCCGCGCTCGATGTGTACTTCAGGCAATGCTCGATCCTTGTGACCTCGCGCGATCTGGCGGTCATGGGCGCCACGCTCGCGAACATGGGCCGCAACCCGCTGACCGACGAAGGTGTCTTCGACATTCACAGCGTCAAGCACATGCTGTCGATCATGTTGACCTGCGGCATGTACGACTACTCGGGCCAGTGGGCCTATCGCGTGGGAGTCCCCGCGAAGAGCGGTGTTGCCGGCGGCGTGATGGCCGTCGTCAATCGTCAGCTCGGCATTGCCGTGTACTCGCCAAGGCTCGACACGCACGGTAACAGCCGTCGGGGCACCGAGGTCTGCGCCGACATGGCGTCCCGTCTCGGTCTTCATGTATTCGACTGTCTGAATCTCGGTTCGAGTTTCCTCGGGAGCCTGCTAAGCTAGTCACACTCCGTGGAGAACGAATTCGAACAGACCATGTTGGCCGGCCGAAGGCCGGATCTCGCGCTCGCGCCCGACGCGATTGGCCACTACCTGGTCGTGCTCCAGGGCGCCGAGCCCGGAAAACTCATTGAGATCACCGCGGAGCCCCTCACCATCGGCCGGGATGCGCAGCAGACGCTGGTGTTCCAGGACGCCGAGCTCTCCCGTCGCCACGCGCGCGTGTGCCTCGCCGTCGGCGAGGCGGTGATCGAAGACCTGCGATCGACCAACGGGACGTTCGTGGAAGGCGAGCGCATTAGCACGCCTGTCACGTTGGCGCAGGGCCATGTGATTCGGATCGGCAGCCAGGTGTTTCGCTACGAGCGGCGCAGCCGGCGCGATGCCGAACGCGCGGAGGAGCTCGACCGCGATCTCCTGAGAGCCAGCAATTACGTGTTGTCGCTGTTGCCGGCGCGGCTCGAAACAGGGCCCGTGCTGGCTGAATGGCGATTCGTCCCGTCAGCGCAGCTCGGGGGCGATGCCTTCGGCTATTACTGGCTCAACCCCGAGACGTTCGTGTTCTACCTCGTCGACGTGTCGGGTCATGGCGCCGGGTCGGCGATGCACTCGGTCAGCGTGCTGAACGTCCTGCGGCAGCGGGCGCTGCCCGATGTGGACTTCAACGATCCCGCGCGGGTGCTGGCGAGCCTGAACGCACGCTTCCAGATGGACGACCACCACGGCCTGTTTCTGACGATGTGGTATGGCGTGTATCACACGGGCGACCGCACACTTGTGTGCGGATCGGCGGGGCATCATCCCGCGTATCTCGTCCCGGCCGATCGCGCGGCCGCGCAGCCGCTCGGGGAATCGGCGCTGATGATTGGCGTGATGCGCGACACCACCTTCCCCGTGCAGCGGACGACGATCCCGCACGGAAGCACGCTGTACCTCTTCAGCGACGGCGTCTTCGAGATCGAGACGGGCGACGACCAGCGGTGGACGCGCGAGGATCTTCTGCCGATCCTCCAGGCGCCGATCGCGCCCAACAGGGAAGCCGATCGGATCTACGAAACGGTCAAGCAGGCAGCCAGGCCGGGTCCCCTGGACGATGACTTCTCGCTCCTGGTAGTGACCTTTCCATAAGTCACTACTCCACAAGTCACTACGGTTCTGGGTTCTCGGTTCTGAGGTTCTAGGTTCCTGGTTCTGGGGTTCCAGGTTCTTGGTGCGGGGTCGAGATTACGGTAGCGCAGGGCTTCAGTCGAGATCGCGGTAGCGCAGGGCTTCAGCCCTGCAGAAACGGTGGCGCAGGGCTTTAGCCCTGCCAAATGAGAGCCAAGAACACTAGGCTTTCAACTATCCGTCCCCTATAATTCGCTCCGATCCCGATTCCACACCCAAGACAGCATGGCTCTTCTGCCAGGCACTCAGCTCGGCGCCTACGAGATCGTCGCGCCTATCGGGGCGGGTGGGATGGGCGAAGTTTATCGCGCGCGTGACAAGCGGCTGAAGCGCGACGTTGCCATCAAGATTCTCCCAGACGTTTTTGCGAGCGATCCCGAACGGCTCGCGCGCTTTCAGCGCGAAGCCGAGCTGCTGGCCACACTGAACCATCCGAACATCGCGCAGATCTACGGAATCGAGGAGCGCGCGCTCGTGCTCGAGCTCGTCGAGGGGCCGACGCTGGCCGATCGCATCGCGAAAGGGCCGTTGCCCCTGGACGAGGCGCTGCCGATTGCGCGACAAATCGCGGACGCGCTGGAAGCGGCTCACGAGCGCGGCATCATCCATCGCGATTTCAAACCAGCGAACGTAAAGGTTTTAGCCGATGGCACCGTGAAAGTGTTGGATTTCGGGCTGGCGAAGGCCATCGATCCAATCGCGAGCGCTGCGTCTCAATCGCAAGCTCCGGCCCACGTAGTGTCGATGTCGCCGACGCTCACCTCGCCTGCAATGACTATGGGCGGAGTGATTCTGGGCACGGCGGCCTACATGAGTCCGGAGCAGGCGAAAGGAAAACCGGTCGACAAGCGCTCGGATATCTGGGCATTCGGATGCGTGCTTTACGAGATGTTGACCGGCGGTCCGCTTCACAGTGGGGAGACGGTTTCCGAAGTGCTTGCGTCGGTGATCATGAAGCCGGCGAACTGGTCCTCGTTACCGGAAGACACCCCTGCTCACGTGCGGCGTCTGCTCGAGCGATGCCTCGACAAAGACCCGCGCCAACGCCTGCGCGACATCGGCGAGGCACGAGTCGAGCTGACAGGAGATCGGCCGAGCGAGAAGAGCCAGCCAACTGTTGTGCACTTCAGTCGACGTTGGCTTCCAATCGGGGTTTCGGTTACGGCTGCACTGGCGACTGCTGCTATGTTCGTGTTGCGGCCGAGTACCACGACTCTGCCTGCTGACGACGTGAGGATCTTCGCAGTCAACGCCCCTCCAAGTGCTGCGTTCATCAGTCCCGCGCCGATGCTCGCCTTGTCCCCGGATGGACGAGCGCTCGTATTTGTTGCGACCGATTCCCAGGGGCGTCAGATGCTGTGGTGCCGTAAGTTCGACACGGCTGACGCCTTTGTATTGAAGGGGACGGAAGGCGCGTCAGATCCATTCTGGGCGCCCGACTCCCGCCGAGTGGGATTTTTCGCCAGTGGCAAGATCATGGCGGTCGATGTGGAATCGGGCCGTCTTCAGTCTGTTGCTGACGCCGATCTACCGGTGGGCGCAGCGTGGGGCGGTGACGGCACGATTGTGTTTGCCAGCGCTTCACAAGACGCACAAGGTGTTTACCGCGTTTCGGCGGCGGGCGGCAAGGTAGAGCCGCTCATGACTGAGAAGACGTCGGCGGTCCACCGAGCGTGGCGGACGCCGGTCTTTCTGCCCGACTATGAGCGCTTTCTCTACCTCGCACAGGAGCGCGACAAGACAGGCTGGCAGGCGTTGCTTGGCGACTTGCGCACGGGTCGATCGCAGTACCTGTTTGAGACCGAATCGAAAGTTGAGTACGCGAATCCGGGCTGGATCTTCTACCAGACGAACGGGCGTCTTGTCGCCCAACGCTTTAACCTGGACTCGGCACGCGTTTCAGGTGAACCGGTTGCGCTCGCGCAGGATCTGCTTGGGTTGGCCGCCAACGGCCGCAAGGCGTTCACGGTGTCGGCCGGCCTGCTGGCCTATCGAGAACGTCCGGTGGGCTCACGCTTGATCGTGTTGAGCCGAGCGGGTCGTCAACTGGAGGAGGTCGGCCGAATTGGCGATCAGTACCCGATTGCGATTTCGCCCGACAATAAGTGGCTGGCGTTTCGCCGAAATGGAAACATCTGGCTGACCGATCTTGTTACGGGCGATGAGCGACGTCTGACCTTTGCTGCAGGCGTTATGTCGCCAGTATGGTCGCCCGATGGGCGCTTCCTGGCTTACGCACAGGGCTCCTTTGTTTCTGGCAATCCAAAAGCGTGGCGCGTGAGCGCTGACGGGAGTGGCGCGCCACAGGAACTGTTCTCAGCGCCAGGTGCGCTCTCTCAATGGTTGCCGGACAACATGGGTATTCTTTTCGACAGCAACAAGGGCGCCCAGCTTGGCACGTTTGACGGCAAGTGGCGATCGGCAATCGAGAACGCGCAGTCACTACCGCGCGAGGGTCAGGTTTCGGCCGATGGAAAATGGATCGCCTACGCGAGCACTGAGCGGGGCGACTACCAGGTTTACGTGCAGCCCTTCCCTGAAGGCGCGGGCCGATGGCAAGTGTCGCGCAATGGCGGCCGCCAGCCACGCTGGAGGAAGGACGGCACCGAGCTGTACTACATTGCGGCGGATGGTCACTTGACGGCGGCAGTGTTGAACACCTCACATGGGTTTAACGTCGTCTCAAACGAGCGACTATTCGAATTTGGAGCGAGCACAGGACTGCCGAACAACACCGGTTTCTGGTACGACGTGACCGCAGACGGTCAACGATTTGTCATGAGTACCGAGCTGATCGATCACATCCGGGCGCCGATTACCGTCGTGTTGAACTGGCGTGTCCTCGTAGAACGTTGACGAATCGCTCCTGAAACCGAATGAGTACACGGAAGTATCACGTCAGGCAGGGCTGAAGCCCTGCGCCACCGAAATTTATGTGCGTTCCCGGCGCCTCGGCGCCCCGGCGTCGTGCTCGTCGAGTCGTCGTGTTACGCATCTACCGGAAACAACTCACAGAGCCGGCCCAGTGTCCCGCGCCCGTGCTTCGAGGCCAGGCGCAGGAGGCGGAGAAACACCTGCGCGGTGATGAACGCGTCGCCGGCGGCGGTGTGGCGATCGTGCGGGATGATGTCGAACATCGCGCACAACGCGTCGAGCGTGAACCGGCGAATCGGCGGGCGCCCCGCGAACGCACCATCCCGCTCGAGGTGCAGCGTCAGGTCCATCGTGTCGAGGTTGCGATTGGCCAGCGTCATGTTCCAGTGACGCCCGTAACCGTTGTCGAACGTCGCGACGTCATGGCCGATGTGGTGTCCGACGATGACGCCATCGCGAAGATAGTCGAGGAACCCGGCGAGCGCCTCGGCCTCTCCAAGTCCGCCGCGGCTCTCGTCTCGCGTCACACCGTGGACAGTCACCGCTTCCGTGTTGCGCTCGAGCTCGAGCAGCGCCGAGTACGAATCGTCCAGCAGGATTTCCCCGTTCTGGACGGCCACCGCGCCAATCGTCACGATGCGGTCGGTCTGTGGGTTGAGTCCGGTCGTTTCCGTATCGAGCACGACGAAACGAACCGCCTCGATCGGCGTGTCGTCGGTCCACGTCGACTCCAACGACTGTCGATACCGCGCGAGGAAGGGCGGCATCGTCACAGGGCTTTAATCCATCCCGGGTCTGCCGCGAATTGTACGAGCTGAAGAATCGATCGGAAGCTGCCTTTGAGCAGGTGCCGGTCCTGACGGCTGAGAAGCGTGGGCGGCAGTTCGGACCCGTCGGTCCCTTCATCGATGCCCACACGACCCTGCTGCCACAACACCATGCGCAGCGTCTCGGCCGCGTCTCTGAAAATCGATTCATGGGCGGCAAATCGCGTTCGCGCGGCGGCGAAACGGTCGAGCGTCGAGACACCCAGCCCCGCGCCGCAGGCCATGCCGAACACGCGTCCGACGTCGACGAGCGGCGAGAGGACGCTTTCGTCGAGCCGGAAGACGTTCGCGAACTCGCCGGTGTCTTCCACGACGGCGTCCTGGAAAAACGTGAGGGGCGGAAGGTTCGCAAGGCAGTCGTTGGCCAGCACGTGCAGAAATCCATGGTCCACCGTCTCGTCGACGGTCCCTTGCAGCACCTGCCACAGCGAAGACGGACCATCGACGGCACGCAGGTCGAAGAGAGGCCGGGCTTTGTACATCGCCTGAAGGATGGGCTCGTGGACCCAGCCGGCGTAGCGCGACCGCCACTCCGACACGCTGGCGACATGGAACGGTGCATCGAATGCGATCTCCGGCGACGGCAGGTAGCCGCATTCCGCGAGCGCGCCGACAACGCCGGTGTAGGCGGCCATCGCGTGGTCTCGCGCCTGGCCGTCCTCGAGGATGACCACCGGACGAAGCGACGCCAGCGTCAGCGCTTCGGCTCTGCCCGCGGCGCCGCTGAAGCACCAGCACGCTCCGGGCACGCGCTCGGGAACCAGCGCAATGACCCGTCTGACGATGCTCACATCAGTCGTGTGAGCGAACCGGACGAGCCAGTCCACCGAAGCCGGGCCGGTGAGGTGGTGTCGGATGAACGCGCGCGCGCGTTGATTGATCGCGCGAAGGTCGTCAACCGTCTTCGCGAGATCGACGTCGCGCAGGATCGACACCGGTTGATCGCCGAAGACCGCCGCCACGTCGCGTGGTGTCACGATGGCGTGCACGCGTCCGCCGGCGCCACCATCAGCAGTGAGAGCGAGAGCGCCGTTCCTCGACGCCGACATCGCGAGCACCCCGTCGGTGACGGCGGCGTCAGGGCGGACGGTCGTCGGCGGTGCCGTCATCACACGCGAGATCGGCTGATCGAGATCGCTGTCGCCTCTGGCGATCCATTCGAGCAGGTCATGTGATGTGACGATCGCCAGGGCGCGCAACGCGTCGTCCACGACGGCAACGGCATCGGCGCCCCCGGCAAGCTGACGCGCGGTCTCTCGAACGCTCTGATGTGCGGAACATGTCTGGAGGGTTTTTCGCTTCACGACGTCGTGAAGGAACAGCTCATGAGGCTCCTGCCGCGCGCCTGCGGGGTTGTAGCCGGACGTGACGCCTCCGTTGGCTTCGACGTGCTGCATCGCATGTGGATACTTCTCGAGCAGGCCGGCGAAGTCTTCGGCGGGGAAGGTGTAGATGACGACGTCGCTCGACGCCCTGGCCGTGTGCGCGCAGTTCCGGGCGCCGTTGAACCGCTCGGTGCCCAGCATGTCGCCGCCGCCGAGGATGTCGCAGAGGACGCTGCGGCCGTTCGCCTCATCCCACAGCGACACGGTACCCTGCTGAATCACGAACACGTGCGCGCGATGCGGTTCCCCCTGCCACAGCACGAAATCCTGGGCTTCGTAAAAGCGCACCCGGCCGCGGTCGGCCAGCGCGACGAGGTCGGCTTCGTCGATGGCGTGAAACGGCGGGTGCTTCTTCAGAAAATCGGCGACGCGGTAGCTGATCGCGTTGGTTTCCACGCGGGGATCTTATGCGAAGGTGACGGGTCAGCGGCGAATCTGCACGGACGTGGCCCCGCGTAGCGGGATGGTCATCACCTGCGTCGTGGCGTCGTATTGAAACTCTCCAGCACCGAGCGCCTGATTGTTGCGCCTGACCGACGTATATCGATCGACGCCGTGGACCTCGAGTACTCCGTTGATCCCCAGATCGCCCGCCTGCCAGCTCACCATCGAGCCGGTCATCGAGCCCGTCATCGGCACGACCGCCTTGCCGGTGTAGTAGTCGAAGCGGCTCTGGAGGCCGGAGACAGGGTAGAACTCGACTCGCAGCGCAGGGGCCCAGTTGGGCGTCCAGTTGTTGTTCGACTGCAGGATGTCGCCGCGCGCGACGATCGATCCACCTTTCACGTAGCGCGGAATCGCGTCGAGCGGCGCGCTCGCGGTGATGGTGACCGGACCGGTGTGCCTGGTCTTCTTGTCGTTGTAGTCGATCCACACGCCGCGGGGCAGGTACACCGATCGGCTCGTGGCACCGGCCTTGAGCACCGGTGCGACGAGGAGCGAATCGCCCAGCAGAAACTCGTCGAACATGTCAGCGACGGCAGGATCGTCCGGGAACGACAGCGGCATCATGCGCATGGCGGGCATGCCCGTTTGCGTCGAGCCATAGACGAGCGAGCGGATGTAGGGAATCAGGTCGTGGTGCTCGCGTGCCGTTTCCGCATTCGGGCTGCGGCCGTATCCACCTGTATCCGAGCCGACCATCGAGTACATGATCGCGCCAAGCCTCAGGAGTTGTTTGAGGGAATCGGACATGCCGGCCGGGTCTGAATCCGAATCGCCGTTCCAGACGCCGACGTACTTGCGCGCGCGGTCGTAGACGTTTCTGCCAAAGGTGAATCCTTCGGTCCCGAGCACGTCCGACGTCGCCTCGTAGGCCGCCTTCGTCGTGAGGACAGCCAGCTCGTTCTGCAGTGAGGCCGGCATTTCTCCCTGCTCGCCGCGGTCGATCTTGAAGCCGCTCATGCCGCGCTTGACCAGGCCGTCGCGCAGATGGTTCTTGAAATAGGAGAAGGCATCCGGCCGGCGAAGATCCAGCGCCGGCGTCGTCGTGAAGTCCCCGGTGAATCCGTTTGCGGCGCTGAAGATGGCGGGCGCGAGCGCAGGATCGGTGAGCATCGAGTTGTTGGCGCGGTTGGCGATCCACCCGAGCAGGTGCATGTTGCGTGCGGCCAGATCGGCGATCATCGCTTCGGGATTCGGAAAGCCCGTGGGGCCGGAGTCGAAATCGAAATTGCCCCAGCCGCCGAGGCCTCCGCCACCGCTTCCGTACGGGCGATCGAGCCACATCGCCGACCCGGGCAGTTGAAGACGCTGAAGGTTGTCGGCATCCTTCTTCACGAGATCCTGCGCGGTGGACACGCCGTTGGGGGCGAAGTCGGCGTGATGATCGTCGCGCCACCAGATCGGGTCGAACGCCCACAGCGGCGGCATCAACGATCCACCCGCCAACGTGTTGTAACGCGCGAGCACGTCGGCGGGCGTCGGCCCGTAGATCACGTGATAGGTCAGGTCCGGAGTGTCGAACGTGACGCTCGTCCGCTTGTTCACGGCAACCGTGGCGCGGCCCGCCGCGAGCGTATCGGCGTACACGCCGTACTTCCGAGAGGTCAGATAGAACGGCGCACGCCCGCTGGGATCGCCGCTGCCGACCTCGGGCCCGGAGAGTCCGAGCAGCGGGCGATTGTCGGCGCCGCGGTTGTCGAGCGCGCCGCCGGTGCCGTAGTAGGAATATTCCCAGAGGCCGTAGTTGCGCTCGCCTTGATCGACGAACGACTCGGTGATGCTGGTCGCCTTGTCGTGGCTCAACCGCACCTGCACCACGGCGGGATCGGTGAAGGTCCACCGGACGCGCGCGGTGTCGGCCGATCCCGCGAAGCTGAGCGTGGCCTCGAGCGCGTTCGCTGATTTGTTTCCGATAACGGCCGCGCTGATCGAACGGGGAGCGCCGATCGTGAGGGAAGTTTCGGCCTGCCTCAGGAGAATCTGTCCGGTCTTCTTCTCGATGACGGTGTACGAATAGGGTGCAGAGGTGATCTCGACTCTCAGCACGGATGACTCGAGCACCGCGCGTGCCTGCGCCGCGCCGGGCGCGGCCGTCCAGCCGTTCGCACCGAGTAAACCGACCACAACCAGAAACGAGAGGCGTCGTGTGGCTCGACCGGACGTGAACATCAGCCCTCCTCGTGCTGGGGTTCTAGGGACGGGGCTATCTTGGCACGAACGCGCCATTGTCATGAATTCTGGCCTGCGGCAGACAAATGTCAGCGGCGGCCGCGGTATCCGGACGGCGCGCATGAAAAACGTCAATGAAAACGCGGGTACCATCTTTGCCCTTGTCTCAGGCTCCCAATCACGGTACGCATGGAGACGAGCCCTCGCGCTCCTGACGGCGAGTATCCGAACCCCATCTCGAAGGGGTTGATTCTCTGGCGCTTCTCGAGCGCCGGACGCTTCGATCTCTGGTGTCTTGTGTTCGAATTTCCAGGCGCGCTCTACCTCGTGATTGACGACGACCCTCAGGGCCCCCGGCCGTATCTGATTCACGAGCGGCATCCCGACATCATCGGCCTCCTCAACCGTTCGGAGGAGGTCAAGGGCTCGCTGCTGCGATGCGGCTGGACAGAGGTGAGCGTCGAGTAGGTCCCGATCGTTTCAATCCCCACAATCTGTACTCCAGCAATTCACTCCATCGGGCCGTTCGCGCGATATGATCGCGCTGCAAACACCCCCATCGACCACACTGGAGGCCGTATCGTGAAAGTTCTCACTTCCCCGGCAGGATTCAGCGCGGCGGTGTGCGCGCTCGTGCTCATCATCCTTGGCGCCAGGCTGCCCGCTCAGGTGACCGATCAGGAACTGTTGAAGCCGGACCCCAGCGACTGGGTGGGCTATTCGGGCACCTACAACTCCCACCGGCATTCGTTGCTGAAGCAGATCACGGCCGACAACGTGAGAAACCTGCAGGCCAAATGGGTGTTTCAGCTGGTAGGGCAGCAGCACGTCCAGGCCGTGCCGATCGTCGCCGACGGGGTCATGTATGTCGCGCAGTTCAATCGCGTCGACGCGATCGATGCCCGCACCGGCAGCCTCATCTGGCAGTACCAACGAGATCCGGTCAGCACCGGCGCGCAGCGCGGCACCGCTATCCACGGCAACAAGGTGTTCGTGACGACGACCGATTCGAAACTCGTGGCGCTCGACTCGCGCACCGGAAATCTTGTGTGGGAGGTACCGGCGGCCGGAGAGCGGTATCGGTTTGCCGGCCAGGCGCCGCTTGTCGCGAAGGGCAAGATCATCGTCGGGGGGAATCAGCCGTTCGGGTTTCTCCAGGCGTACGACGTGGAGACCGGCAAACATCTGTGGACCTGGAATGCGGTGCCGACGTCGTCCACCGATCCGGGGGCCGAGACGTGGGCCGGCGATTCGTGGAAGCTCGGCGGCGGTCCGATGTGGGTGAGCGGGAGCTTCGATCCGGAATTGAATACGATTTTCTACGGAACCGGTCAGCCCGGTTCGCAGTGGGCGGGTGACGTGCGTGAAGGCGACAACCTCTTCACCGAGTGCGTCGTCGCGCTCGACGTCGATAGCGGCAAGATGAAGTGGTACTTCCAGTTCACTCCGCACGACGTGCGCGATTGGGACGCGCTCGAGATGCCGGTCCTGGTTGACGCGCCATTCAGAGGGCAGCCGCGCAAGCTGCTGGTGCAGGCCAACCGCAACGGCTACTACTACGTGCTCGACAGGACCAACGGACGATTTCTCCACGGCACACCGTTCGTGAGCCAGCTCAGCTGGTCGAGCGGTCTGAGTCCGGAAGGACGTCCGATTCTGACTCCCGGCACCGAACCATCCGTGCTTGGCTCCAGGACGTGTCCGTCGACGATGGGCGCCACCAACTGGCCGTCGCCCGCGTACAGCCCCGATACCGGCTACTTCTACGTCATCGCGCAGGAAGGCTGCAGCATCAACTTCCGCGTCAGCGATCGCCCGGGCGAAACCGGCGGTGGCTACATTCGCAGTCCGAAAGAGGGAGAAGAGTGGCGGTTCTATCTTCGCGCACTCGACGCGACGACCGGAAAGAAAGTCTGGGAGTACCAGCACATAGGGTCTCTCCGTTACGGCCCTGGCGTGCTGTCGACAGCCGGCGGCCTGGTATTCGCCGGTGAGCACAGGGGACTGTTCACCGCGGTCGACGCGCGGACAGGCAAGCCAGTCTGGCACTTCAACACGGGCGCGTTGATCACGTCGGCGCCGGTTTCCTACAGCGTCAACGGCCAGCAGTTCGTCGCGATCGTTTCGGGTGCGACCGTCATGGCCTTTGGGCTGCCCGAGTCGAGTGCACGATAGGGAGCAAATTCATGACAGGGATTAGGGATTGGGGATTAGGGATTAGGACCCTCTTGCTGGTTGCCGCGGTTTCGATCTGCTCCGCTGTGTCGCTGTCCGCGCAGCGGGGACGCGGGGCCGGCGCCGCCCCGGCGGGACCGAAGAATCCGTTGCAGGGACAACCCGAGGCGATTCAATCGGGACGGGAAACCTTCAACGCCCGCTGCACCGTGTGTCACGGGTTCGACGGCAGCGCGGGCGAAATCGGGCCGGCGCTCGGACTCGAAGGCAGGCGGTTCGCGCTGCAAGGCCCGGCGGAGATCTTCGGGGCGATCAAGAACGGGATTCCGGCGACGGGCATGCCGCCAACGCCGGATCTTTCCGATGACGACGTCTGGAAGGTGACGGCCTACATTCAAGCGCTGCGGGGCACGGCAATCGACGCGCCCACGGCTGGGAATGTCGCGCAGGGCGAAGCGATCTTCTGGGGCAGGGCCGAGTGCGGCACGTGCCACATGATTCGTGGCAAGGGCGGCATCATCGGGCCCGAGCTCAGCAGCATCGCCGATACCCGGAAGACCGCGTCGATTGTCGACGCGCTCACCAATCCGGGCTATCGCGTGCAGGGCGACGGAGGCGCGATTCCTCGCAAGCTGGAGGTCCCCAACAACTATCAGGTCGTGCGTGTGACGCTCCCCGATGGGAAGGTGATTCGCGGGGTGGTGAAAAACGAAAACAGCGTGTCGCTGCAGGTGCTCGGCGTGGACGACAGCCGCCTGCACCTGCTCGACAGGGCGAAGCTGAAGGAGGTCGTCTACGAAAAGACGAGCCTGATGCCGCGCGACTACAAGAGCCGGCTCACCGCGCAGGAATTTCAGGATCTGGTTGCGTTTCTCACACGGCAAAGCCGAAGGTAATCAAACATTTGAATCACTCCAAAAAACTGATCTAGACTGATGGCGTGGCGATGGACCCGGCAGAACTCCTTCGTGAACGCGGTATTCAGGTCACCGCCCAGCGACTGGGAGTCTTGCGGGCGGTCGCGGGGCAGCCCCACATCTCGGCCGACGAGGTGGCCGAGATCGTCAGGGCCGAGATTGGCGCCATCTCGCTTCAGTCCGTGTACGACGCCCTCGGCGTCCTGGTGGCCGAAGGCCTTCTCCGGCGCATTCAGCCCGCCGGCTCACCGGCTCGCTTCGAAGATCGCGTTGGCGACAACCACCATCATTTAATCTGTCGAGTCTGCGGCCGCGTAGTCGATGTCGACTGTGCGGTCGGTTCCGCGCCCTGTCTCTCGGCAGCCGACGATAAGGGCTACGAGATCGAAGAAGCCGACGTCGCTTACTGGGGGCGCTGTCCGGATTGCCTGGCGAAGTCCAGGCGACCCGCCTCCGCCAAGGCTACGGCGGGCAAGCACAAACAGAAGACAACACGACGAACACGAAGAAAGCAGAGGTAAACGTCAACATGGCAAACGAAGAGAAGTGCCCGTTTTCGGCCACAACGCTCCACGGCAGAGCAAACCGCGACTGGTGGCCGAATCAATTGAACCTGACCGCCCTCCACACGAATCACCCCGCGGGCGATCCGATGGGCGAGGCGTTCAACTACGCCGAAGAGTTCAAGACGCTCGATCTCAAGGCCGTGAAGAAGGACATCGAGGCGGTGATGACGAAGTCGCAGGACTGGTGGCCTGCGGATTTCGGTCATTACGGCCCTCTGTTCATCCGGATGGCGTGGCACAGTGCGGGCACCTACCGCATCCACGACGGCCGCGGCGGCGCGGGGTCGGGCATGCTGCGCTTTGCGCCCCTCGGCAGCTGGCCCGACAACGCGAACCTGGACAAGGCGCGCCGGCTGCTCTGGCCTGTGAAACAGAAGTACGGCCGGAAGCTCTCATGGGCCGACCTGATGGTCTTGACGGGCAACGTCGCTCTCGAGTCGATGGGGTTCAAAACCTTCGGCTTTGCGGGCGGGCGCGAAGATCGGTGGGAGCCCGAGCACGTCAACTGGGGATCCGAGGCCACGTGGCTCGGCGACGAGCGCTACAGCGGCGACCGGCAACTGGCGAATCCTCTTGGCGCCGTGCAGATGGGGCTCATCTACGTCAATCCTGAAGGACCGAATGGCAAGCCGGATCCGGTTGCGGCCGCCAGGGACATCCGCGAAACTTTCCGCCGCATGGCGATGAACGACGAGGAGACGGTCGCGCTGATAGCCGGCGGCCACACGTTCGGCAAGACCCACGGCGCTGGCCCGGCGACCCACGTCGGCCGCGAACCCGAGGGCGGCAACCTCGAGGAGCAGGGTTTCGGCTGGAAGAGCAGCTACGAAACCGGCCGGGGAACACACGCCATCACGAGCGGTCTCGAGGTCACCTGGACCACAACGCCGACGAGGTGGAGCAACGACTTCTTCAAGCACCTCTTGGACTACGAGTGGGAGCTGACCAAGAGCCCGGCTGGTGCGAACCAGTGGAAGCCGAAGGGCGATGCCGGTAAAGGCACGGTCCCGGACGCCCACAACCCATCGAAGAAGATCGCTCCATCGATGCTGACGACGGACCTCGCACTCCGGTTCGATCCGGCCTACGAGAAGATCTCCCGGCGCTTCTACAAGGACCCGCAGGCGTTCGCGGATGCCTTCGCGAAGGCATGGTTCAAGCTGACGCACCGCGACATGGGTCCCATCGCGCGCTATCTCGGTCCGGAAGTGCCCAAAGAGCCGCAGTTGTGGCAGGACCCGGTTCCCGCGGTCAACCACGAACTGATCGACGCGAAAGACATCGCCGCGCTGAAGAGCAAGATCCTCGCATCGGGGCTGTCCATCTCACAGCTGGTCTCGACCGCCTGGGCGTCAGCCTCGTCTTTCCGTGGCACCGACAAGCGCGGCGGCGCCAACGGCGCGCGCATCCGCCTCGCGCCGCAGAAGGACTGGGAGGTCAACAATCCGCCCGAGCTCGCGAAGGTGTTGAAGGCGCTGGAGAAGATCCAGAAGGAGTTCAACGACGCGCAGGCCGCCCCTTCGACTCGCGACGCTCGCTCAGGGCAGGGTGGGAAGAAGAAGGTGTCGCTTGCTGACGTGATCGTGCTGGGCGGATGTGCGGCCGTCGAGAAGGCCGCGAAGGACGGCGGCCACAACGTGCAGGTGCCCTTCACGCCGGGACGCACCGACGCGTCGCAGGAGCAGACCGACGTGGAATCGTTCGCGGTGCTCGAGCCGGACGCCGACGGATTCCGCAACCACGTGGGAAAAGGACACCATGTGCCCGCCGAGCATCTGCTGATCGAGCGGGCCTTCAGGCTGACGCTGAGCGCGCCGGAGATGACGGTGCTCGTCGGCGGCCTGCGTGCGCTGCATGTGACCTCCGGGCAAAACGGCCGCGGCGTGTTTACCAAAAAGCCCGGCGTGTTGACGAACGACTTCTTCGTGAACCTCCTCGACATGGACACGGCGTGGCTGCCGACGTCTGACGCCGCGGAGACCTTCGAGGGCCGTGGCCGCACGAAGAGCGACGTCAAGTGGACCGGCAGCCGGGTCGATCTCGGTCTTCGGGTCCAACTCCGAGCTCCGCGCGCTCGCGGAGGTCTACGCGTGCGACGACGCGAAGGAGAAGTTCGTGCAGCGACTTCGTGGCCGCGTGGGACAAGGTGATGAATCTGGATCGCTTCGACGTGCTTTAGAGCGGTTTCGATTTTCGTGTAGCGTCGCGGCGGCAGTTGGATTGGCAGGGCTGCGGCGCGAAGCCGTGCGCAGGCG
The DNA here is from genome assembly GCA_963746535.1 of Vicinamibacterales bacterium. Lineage (GTDB taxonomy): Bacteria > Acidobacteriota > Vicinamibacteria > Vicinamibacterales > JAMQPK01 > JAMQPK01. The sequence goes on from CAVVBP010000007.1 coordinate 195,501, forward strand.
GCCGACACCCGTCACACCGACCGCGCGAGAAGCCTCTGGGCATCGAGCGAGGTTGACCGAGCGAAGACTGGGACCTCGCGTCGGACGGCCCTCGTCGGGCCTCGGAGCGCGCGTCCGGCCCCGGAGCTTCGGCTGCGCGCGGCGGCCCTGCCAATCCAGCTGCCGCGGGGGACGACCACTTTGTTCGGTCCGGCTGAAGCCGGACACTACGTACTACAGGGAATCCAAAACTGCTCTAGCCGGACCTTTTTTCTCAACAGAAGACCAGAAGATCAGAAGAATCCTTGTCTTTTGACCTTCTGATCTTCTGTTTCATGGTCGGTCATCGGGCGCGTGCAGCGATGACTGCCGATCACGGACCGAAGTCAGGCAACGTCTCGCGAAGGATCTCGAGAATCGCCGCGCGCTCGCTGTCGCTCACCGTCGCGAAGTCGGCGCCGCGCTCACGTCCCGTCAGGACAGCCCCGAGGCGCAGATAGATGTAATCGCGCACTTCACGTGGCAGACCGGCAAATTGTTCGGAATAGACGAGCGGGCTGAACCGGTAGCGATACAACCGCCGGTGCAAATCCAGCTCGTACAAAGAACGATGCTGGCTGTCGTGCGGGCCACGCGCCGAATACGCTTCGGCGAATCCCGATGTGCCTGCGACCGGCGCCGTCAGCGCATGCTCGTCGAGCATGAGGAGCGAGCGCACGAGGACTTCCGCAGGACGCTCGATGCGTCTGCGAATCGACTCGCTGAACTGCCCGGCCGGTTCCCCAAGCTGGACGAGGCTGGCGTGATCGGCCAGCGCGAGCCGCGTTTCCCATCCAACCCTGGTGATGAGGTTCGTGATCCGCACCTGGTGTTCGAGCACCATCAGCGCGACGAGATCGCTGTGCGGAGTGAGGGACGCAGCCGGGTCGAGGAATCGATTGAGGCTGGTCACGTTGGCGCCTGCGTCCGGGTCGATCGTGCCCGCCTCGTCGGCTGCCATCTGGTTGCCCATGTGACGGGCATCCCCGTGCGTCCCGGTGACGTACCACCCGCCCCAGCGTTGTTCGAGCGGGCTGCGATGATCGGTGAAAAACGACGAGGCGCGTGAGACCGGCATGCCGGTGCGATCGGGTACGACCGAGCGCACGATGAGCCCTGGTACGCCGAGCGTGCGAGGGCTCGCATGGCACTGCAGGCACTCCTCGACGTGACGCGTAATCGTGGGACGCTGCCCGTTGGTCTGATCGAGCGTGAAGAACACGACGCCGGCGTCGGGATCGGTCGCCGCCAGTTCCAGGAGATCGCCGGAGCGAACGTATCCGACGGCCGCCGAGTCGTTGAAGTAGATCGCCCGCGGGTTGTTCGGGTAGATGCGCGCGGCCTGGAAGCTCGTCTTCGAAAACACCAGCATTTGCGATGACTGGGGAATGTCGAGCGCGTCGAGGACGGCCGGCAGATAGCCCGAGGTCGGATCGTAGGCCAGGCGAACCTGACCGCTTGCCAGCCGCTCCTGCAGACGGGCCACGATGTTCTGCCTGCCGACCTCGCCATACCGGATCGACGGATCGTGGATGGGGACGATATAGGAGCTTTCGAGACTCAGTACCTGGGCGAGGGTCGCTGTTCCCGCAAGGACGGTGACGATAGCCCCCAACAATCGTGCTGCGAATGGTCGAGCGATGCTCACGCGCACAGGCCATTTTATCGGGAACTGCCGCAGGTCAGCGGGCGGAGCCGGCAGGGTATTTCCATATGGCAATATGGTAGTTTGCCATATGCCCAGGCTCACGTTTTCCCTCGACGAGGCGGCCGTGCGGATGCTCGTCGAAACGGCCGCGCGCACCCGCAAGCCCAAGAGCCTCATCGTCCGTGAGGCCATTGCGCAGTACGCCGGCCGCGAGGACATCCTGTCGGCCGACGAACGTCAGCGTCTGCTCGGCGTGCTCAGGCGTATCAAGCAGAGTCCGCCGACACGGTCCGCGGTGGAGGTCGACCGCGAGCTGCAGGAGATCAGACACTCACGCCGCGCGGAGGGGAGCCGTCCCGTGTGATGACGACGCGCGGGCGCGACATGGATATCTTTCTCCTGATCTTCTGATCTTCTGTGTACGGGTTACGGTCCGGCTAAAGCCGGACACTGACGTACGAGATCCGATTCTTTTGTGACTCACCGACAATGGACGATCGAGCCTTTCTGCGCGAGGCCTACGAGCAGGCACTGAAATCGTACCGTGAGGGCGGGCTCCCGATCGGCGCCGTCATGGTCGAAAACGGTGCGGTCATCGCACGGGGCCACAACCGCCGCGTGCAATCGGGCGATCCGATCGCGCACGGCGAGATGGACTGCTTCCGGCAGGCGGGCCGGCGACGGCGGTACGACACGGTCACGCTCTACACCACGCTGAGCCCGTGCATGATGTGCGCGGGCACGGTGCTGCAGTTCGGCGTGAAGCGAGTCGTGGTTGGCGAGGACCGCAACTTCCCCGGCAACATCGACCTGTTGCGCGCGCATGGCGTCAGCGTCGTGCTGGTGGACGATGCCGATTGCCTCGAGCTGATGGCGCGCTTCATTAAAGAGCATCCCGAGATCTGGGATGAGGACATTGCCGGGCGGACGAATGTGTGAAACCAGGATCACGAAGAACACGAAGGCATAACCACGAAGAACACGAAGATCAAACCACGAAGAACACGAAGAGATCACCGCGAAGACAAGAACACGAAGGATGATGGAGGACGAATCGATGCGGAAGACACTGATGCTCTTCGTGCTGGCGCTCGCTACGGCCGTCGCCGCGACGCTGGCCGCGCAGACCCAATCCATGAGCTTCTTCGTGACGAGCGCCGGGTCGGGCAACGGCGGCAATCTCGGAGGGGTGGAGGGGGCCGACAAGCTTTGCCAGACGCTTGCGTCGAAGGCTGGCGCGGGAACCCGCACGTGGCGTGCATATCTCAGCACCAGCAATCCCGACGTCAACGCGCGCGATCGGATCGGCGCCGGGCCCTGGTACAACGCCAAGGGTGTGCTCATCGCGTCGAGCGTCGCGGATCTGCACTCGGACAAGGCCAACATCAACAACGACACCGCGCTCGACGAACAGGGACGTCCGATCAATGCTGAGGGCGCGCCCAACCGGCACGACATCCTGACCGGATCGACAGTTGATGGCCGGGCCACCACGGCGACCTGCCAGAACTGGACGTCGAGCGGCGGCGACCAGACCGCCACACTGGGGCATCACGATCGCCTCACGTTCGGCAAACCTGGATCGCCCTGGAACTCGGCCCATCCATCCAAGGGCTGCTCGCAGGAGAATCTCGTGGCCACCGGCGGAGCCGGTCTGGTTTACTGCTTCGCGGCGAAGTGACCGGCCTCACGATCGGCCGGAAAGCGGCGGGCCGCTGGTGTATAAGAGTGGCATCCGGAAAGCGAGGTTCAGCCGATGTCTGTCAGCCTCAATCGTCGCGGGTTTCTCAAGGGTGCGCTGCTTGGTGGCGCCAGTGCCGTCCTCCCAGGGTGCGCCGCTCCGTCGGCCACGCCTGCGCCTGCGCCCGTCGCTCGTTCCAGCGCGCCTGCGGAAAAATACGCGAAGCTCGACGAGGTCCTGAAGCAGCCCGTACTCAAACGCGAGCTCTTCTCCTCGCCGGTCGTCATCGATACGCTCGAGCTGCTCCACCTGAACAACAACTTTCTCTGCCGCGTGCGCTCGAAGGACGGGGCAGAAGGCATTTCCGCCGCCAACAACTCGCAGCAGCGATCGCTCTTCGCCATCCAGGTGAACCGGTTGCAGCCCTTCTTCATCGGCAAGGACGCCCGCGACCTCGAGTCGCTGCTCGAAGAGGTGTACGTCTACGAGAGCAACTACAAGCTGCAGAGCCTGGCGCTGTGGGTTCCGCTCGCGACTATCGAGTTCGCGATTCTCGACATGCTCGGCCGCATCGCCAAGAAGTCGATGGGGCAGTTAGTGGGCGAGATTCACAACCCGAAGGTGGCCGTCTACCGGGCCAACGGCGAACGCGACAACAGTGCGGAAGCCGTGATGGACAGCCTCAAGAAGCAGGTCGCCGACTCGCAGGCCAAGGCGCTGAAGATCAAGATTGGCGGCCGCATGAGCCACGTCGAATATCCCGCGGGCCGATCGGAGAAGCTCATCCCGATGGTGCGCAAGGAATTCGGCGACCAGATGGTCTGCTACGCCGACTCGAACGGGTCGTACGACGTGGCGGAGGGCATCAAGTTCGGCAAGCTGCTCGAGGAGTACAAGTACGCGTTTTACGAAGAGCCGGTGCCGTTCGACTGGTACGAGGAAACGAAAGCGGTGAAGGATGGCGTGCGGATTCCGATCGCCGGCGGGGAGCAGGAGGCCAGCATGCACGCCTTCCGCTGGCTCATCGCCAACGACGCGCTCGATATCACCCAGGCCGACATGTACTACTTCGGCGGGTTCACCCGCTGCATGAAGGTGGCGCGCATGGCCGCGGCGATGGGGAAGGTGCACACCCCGCACATTTCAGACGGGCTGGGCTACCTGTACATGATTCATTTCGTCTCCGCGATTCCGAACGCGGGCCCGTATCACGAGTTCAAAGGTCTCGATGACGAGGTACCGCTCGAATGCAAGACGTCCTCGCTGAAAACTGAAGGTGGCGTCGTCGTTGTGCCCACCGGACCGGGGTCGGGCATCGAGATCGACCCGGCGTTCATCAAGAAGCACAAGGTGGTGAATGGGTCTGCCTTCCCTTCATGACTCCACATGCTGTCATAACGTATGGTGTGCATAGGTTATGAAGAAGATCACGGTGTACGCCCGCGCCTACTAGCTCGAAGTCTTTTCGTCCGAGGACGTCGGCCCTCCGCCCGGCCTCAGAGAACCGGTCGCGATCGACGATAGACGACGATGGCGCACAGCATCAGCGGAATCTCGGTCAGGAAATACGCGGTTCCGAAGAATGCGAATTCGACGCGTCCGGCCAGCGTCAGCGCGATGGCGGTAGCCACCGCGATGTTCCGCGTCGCGAACTCCGTGGCCAGCGTGAATCGATCCGGCCGTGATGCGCGAATTCCGGCGCCGATGAGCCAGCCGGCAACGAATGACGCAACCACGAACATCGCGGCAAGCGAGACGGTGTCTCGCAGGCCGTGGATGAAAACAGCAGGATCGCTCGCCACAATCAACAGGATCAACCCCGAGATTCCGCCAAAACTGAAGGCTCTCACGTAAGGCTGTGAACGGCTGGCCAGTGCCGGTCGCCTGAACCGCACGAACATCCCGAGAGCCACGGGCAAGGCGAGCATCAGCAGCAGCTGCGCGAACATCAGCGGAAGAGGCACGGCAAACTCCACGGGCCGCCCTAACGCGGCTCCGAAGACCATCGCCAGTGCCGGAATAGTGACGACGGCCAGAAGGCTGGAGCACGCCGTGAGGGTGACAGACAACGCCGTCGATGCTCTCGCAAGGTAGCTGTATGTGTTGGAAATCCCCCCAATCGGGCACGCGGCAATCAGCAGCAGTCCTGCTTCCAGGTCGGACGAAGGACGAACCAGGACGACCAACAGCAGCGCCAGGGGCGGCAGCACGAGCAGCGGGCCGACCAATCCCGCGGCAAGTACCGTGTACTGTCGACGGACGCGCGCGAACTCGGCGGGGGTGAGGTCGAGTCCGACGGCCAGCAACAGCAGGAACGTCAGTACGGGAATCGCCAGATCCAGAAGGGCGTTCACGTCGTGAGGGATCAGGAGGGAGACCGGGCCGCGAGACGATTCCGTTCAATGCCCAGCTTCTTCATGCGGTACTCGAGCGTGGTGGGCTTGACGCCAAGAACGCGGGCGGCCCCGCTGGCACCGCTGATGCGCCATCCTGTTTGTCCGAGCACGTCGAGAATGTGGCGGCGCTCGACCTCCTCGATCGTCATCGCCGGCTCCAACCCCTGCCTGGCCGCCGCGCCATCCGGCAGCGTCACACGAAGCGTGGCGCCGTCGGTCAGAATCATCGACCGCTCGATGACATTGCGGAGTTCACGGATGTTGCCCGGCCACGCGTAGTTGCGGAGCGCCTCCATGGTTTGACGCGGAACGTTTTCGATGACCTTGCCCAGCTGCCGGCCAAACTCCTTGATGAAGGCCCAGACGAGCGGCGGAATGTCCTCCCGGCGGTCGCGCAACGGCGGAACCTGAATGGGAAACACCTGCAGGCGGAAGAACAGGTCCTGGCGGAACCGTTGCTCGCGCACCGCCTGCGCCGAGATCGCGATTGGTGGCCGCAACCACTCGGACATCGACCTTCACGGTTCGGCTGCTGCCCAGCCGCTCGAATGTGCCATTCTCCAGAACCCGCAGCAGTTTGGCCTGCAGCTCGAGCGGGAGCTCGCCGACCTCGTCGAGCAGCAGCGTGCCGCCATCGGCGACCTCGAACCGTCCGCGCTCCCGGGTCAACGCACCCGTATACGCACCCTTCTCGCGACCGAACAGCTCGCTTTCGATCAGCGGTCCGGGCAGCGCGGCGCAATTGACCCGGACCAGCAACCGGTCCTTCCGTTTGCTGCCCTGATGCACCGCTTCGGCGAGCAGCTCCTTGCCGGTGCCCGTCTCGCCCGACAACAGCACCGTGGAATCGGTGGCCGCCACTCTCCTGACCTCGCGCAGCACGGCTTTCATCGCCGCGCTCTGCGCGACGATCCCGTCGTCGCCCACGTCGGTTGCGAGCTCCTGACGCAAATACTGGTTGTCGAGTTCCAGCCGGTCTTTGAGCTGCGTGACTTCCGCGTAGGCTTTCTGCAGCGCGAGATCGGACTGCTTGCGCTGGAGCGCGTTCGCGAAGACGTGCGCGACAACAGAGAGCCGATCCTTTAGAACTTCAGGCCACTCGCGTTCAAGCCGAAGCGTACCGAATGCGAGCACACCTATGACAGGTCCTCCCGCGGCGAGCGGGAACGACAGGTTCGACTTCGGGCCGTGCTTCTCGAGGAACAGTCGGTCCGCCGCCGCTTCGAGCGGAAGATCCGCAAGGCTGGAGTAGGAGATGGGCTTGCCTTCGAGGGCCTTGCGAAGGAGATAGGGCAAGACCTGTTGCGGGATGAAGGGGGGAACGGGCTCGCATCCCTCGACGACCCATTGGTGCGTGTTCTCCAGATACTGGCCGTCGGCTGACCACTGAAGCAGGACGCTGCGATCGACACCGAGGAATTCGACGAGCGCTCGAAGCGCGCCCGTGATCTCCGCATCCACGTTCGCGGCCGACGTGTTGACGAATCGCGTGGAGATGTCGGTGAGGAGCCGCTCGAAGGCGTTGAGATCGAGGTGTGAACTGGAGTTCGGCATGAACGCCGGACCGCATTCTACTTCACGGCTAATTGGGAAACCCCCGGCATTCTGGGGCGTGTCGATCGTATCTGCAGGTCCGGCGCCTGTAGAAGCGGGCGTGTAAACCACTGAAGCGCGTGCAGTTGCCGCGAAAACCCGATCCCGGCCCGCCTGAGGCACTGTTCCTGCACTACCAGCGTCGATGACGCCGAGCTTCAGGCATTCCAGCTTTCAGCCCAAATGATCATGTCGACCGTCCGTCTCGCGATCTCGGCGCAGCACAGGTTCGATGTGCTTCGAACACTGCGCGTGCTCATGGGGCACGCAACCGCCAATGCCGGCTGCGCGGGATTTTCGATCTCTCAGGACGTGGCCAACCCGGAGATCCTGACGATTTGCGGCCAGTGGGCGACGCGGGAGGATCTCGACGAGCACGTCCGATCGGCCGAATACCGCCTCCTGCTGGCCGTCATCGACCTGTCGGTGGCACCTCCGGACATCAGCTTCGACGATCTCGGGCACATCGGTGGCCTCGACCTGGTGCGGGCCCTGCGCGACTCGGAGCCCCTGAATCGAACAGGTGACGTGCCGTGATCGTCACGCGCATTTTTTAGCTGGTCATGAACGTTGTGAAACAACAGTGAGGACTGCTTTGAATAAACATCGACGACTTTCAGTCAAGCACTTTGCGCGCGCGTGCGCGCTGGTCATGGTCGCGTGCGGTGTGTTCGGGACGCCGGCTCGCGCGCTCGCCCAGGCTGACAAGTGGGAGGTCGATGTCGCGCCGCTGTATTTCTGGGTCGCGACGACCGACGGCACCTTGGCCGTCAACGGCACCAGGGACATCCCCGTGTACATGGATTTCTCGCGACGCGAAGTCGAAGCTGGCGGGCGCGTTCTCGTTCCACGGCGAGGCCAAGAAGGGGCCGTGGGGCATCCTCGGCGACATCAACTTCATCCGTCTGTCGACTGACGTGAGCTACACGGTGCCGATCATCAACGCGCCGATTGCGGGCACGCTGCAGCTGGACCAGATCTTCTTCAACGGGAAAGTGACCGTCGAGGTGAAGCCAGGCTCGGCGTTCCGCGTTGCTGGCGGCATCCGCACCCTGACGATGTCGCCGACCGCGCACTTTACCGGTCCGGTCGGTGGACAGTTGGCCGATCTCGATAGCAGCACCACCCACGTGGCCGGCGTCGGCGGTTTCATCTACCGGCCCAGGCTCGGCGACAAAGTGCTGCTGCTCACGCAGGCCGACATTGGCGGCGGGTCGGCGTTCACCTGGAGCGCGGGCGGCGGCGTCGAGTTTCTCATCAAGCCGTGGATTGGGCTGGCGGTGGGCTACAACGCGCTCCACATCGACACCGGCAACGTGCCCAAGAGCGGGAGCGCGACGGTCCACGACGTGCAGTACGCCGTGACGCAGTACGGTCCCGCTTTCTCGTTGACGTTTCATTGGAGCGAGAAGTGAAAACACTTGTGACTGGACGTGTAACCCTCCTGCTCGGCGTGGCCCTGTGTGCACAGTCATCGGAGACGAAGGCCATGGCGCAGCAGTGCGGCCTGTCCGCCAGGGCGAACGCCGCCGCCCTGCGGATGTACACCTGGATTGTACCCGCGTATGCGATCGGCAGCGTGGCGATGTTCTGGGTGATCCAGCGGATCGCCGACTTCTGAAACCGACAAGACAAGTGGCAGCGCTGACTCCAGCGTCGCAACGAAACTGTCCACGGAATCGGATCAAGGCAAGAGTTGATTCGCACAGGAGGAATATGAGACGCATAGGGATCGCAGGGGTTGTGGCGCTATCGGCGGCTTTCGCGCTGACGGCGGTTGCGGCGCCGGCCGCCGCACAAACGAAGAAGCCAAACATCGTGGTCATCTTCGCTGACGACGTCGGGCCGTGGAACGTCAGCGCCTATCATCGCGGCATGATGGGCGGCCGCACGCCCAACATTGACCGCATCGCCAACGAGGGCGCTCTGTTCACCGACTACTACGGCCAGCAATCCTGCACGGCCGGAAGGTCGGCGTTCATCACCGGCCAGCATCCGTTCCGCACCGGGCTGCTCAAGGCCGGGATGCCGGGAGCCAGACAAGGTATTCAGGACAAAGACCCGACCATGGCCGAATTGCTCAAGCCGTACGGGTACGCCTCCAGCCAGATCGGCAAGAATCACCTCGGTGACCGCAACGAGTTTCTCCCAACGGTCCACGGGTTTGACGAGTTCTTCGGTTATCTCTATCACTTGAATGCGATGGAGGAACCCGAAGACCCGGAGTACCCGAAGAACCCGCAATTCCGTGCCCAGTTCGGGCCGCGCAACATCGTAGACAGCACCGCTTCCGATCGGGACGACCCGACAGAAGACCCGCGCTTCGGTCGCGTTGGCAAGCAAGTTATCAAGGACGCCGGCCCGCTAACACGCAAGCGCATGGAAACCGTCGAGGATGAATTCCTCGCCCGCTCTCTGGCCTTCATCGACAAATCGGCCAAGGCGAACCAACCGTTCTTCCTCTGGCACAGCTCGACGCGACTGCATTCGAAGACTCATCTGTCCTCCAAGTGGGAGAGCAACAGTGGCTACGGCCTCGCCGCGGACGGCATGGCGGAACTGGATCACGTCGTCGGCGAAATCCTCAAGAAGCTCGATGACCTCAAGATTGCCGACAACACCATCGTGATGTTCACCAGCGATAACGGCCCACAGCTGATGACCTGGCCCGACGGCGGCAACACTCCCTTCAAAGGTGAAAAGGGCACGACGTGGGAAGGCGGGTTCCGTGTGCCGGCGGTGGCGCGGTGGCCCGGCACGATCAAGCCCGGCACGATCGTCAACGAAATCATGTCGCACGAGGATTGGCTGCCGACTCTTTTGGCTGCGGCCGGCGACGCCGACGTGACCGCGAAACTGCTGACCGGGCTCAAGGCCGGCAACAAAACCTTCAAGAGCCATCTCGATGGTTACAACTTCGCGCCGTTCTTCAAGGGCGCAGCGGCCGGCGGCCCGCGCCACGAAATCTTCTATTTCGACGACGGCGCAAATCTCAATGCGCTGCGCTACGACGACTGGAAGATTACGTTCCAGACCCTCGAAGGCAACTTCTTCAACGGCCAGCGGTCGTCGCCGAACATGCCGTTCGTGGTCAACCTGCGTCAGGATCCCTTCGAGCGTTTCCACAGCGAATCCGAGCAGTACTTCGCATGGATGACGGACAAGCTCTGGGCGTTCATGCCCGCGCAGGCGGTCGTCGGCCGGTTCCTGCAATCCTTCAAGGAATTCCCGCCGAGCCAGAAGTCAGGCAGCTTCGGCATCGACCAGGCGCTCCAGGCGATCCAGGGCGGAGGGAAGTGAGCGGCAGCAGATGGCGCGCCGCTCTATGAAGAACCTACTCGTCGTGACCGCCTGGCTCGAAGTTCTCACCGGCGTGGGCCTGATTGCGGTGCCCGCGCCTCTGGTTGCGCTGCTGGTGGGCGCGCCACTCGATACGAATGGCGGGCTGATCGTGGCGCGGGTCGCCGGGGCGGCGCTGCTGGCACTCGGCTTTGCGTGCTGGCTTGCGCGGGACGACGGAGGGAGCCGCGCCGCGCGAGGATTGGTCGCCGCCATGTTGCTCTACGACCTGGCGGCCGCGGCGCTGCTCGTGCAAGCAGGACTCGGTTTGAAACTGTCCGCCGTCGGCCTGTGGCCGGCCGCTGCTCTACACATCGGCTTGGCGGTGTGGTGCGTTGCGTGCCTACCGCGCCGTCAGCAAGGACTGACTGCGTGAAATGAACCAGCGCGGCGGCCGAGTCCACCGGCCACGCCCTTCGCGAACCCAGCGGACCGGCAAGAGTTGACGCACACAGGAGGAATTTCATGAGAAAGATCGGAATCGCATGGGTCGCGGCGGCATCCGCAGCGCTCGCGCTGACGGTGTTGGCGGCGCCCGCCGCCGCCCAGGAGAAGAAGCCGAACATCCTGGTGATCTGGGGCGACGACATCGGCCAGTTCAACATCAGCGCCTACAACATGGGCATGATGGGCTACAAGACGCCCAACATCGATCGCATCGCACGAGAAGGCGCCATCTTCACGGACTGGTACGGTCAGCAGAGCTGCACGGCCGGCCGCGCCGCATTCATCACCGGCCAGTCGCCGATCCGCACCGGCCTCACCAAGGTCGGCCTTCCCGGGGCGAAGGAGGGTCTGACCACGGCGGATCCGACTCTCGCTGAATTGATCAAGCCGCACGGCTACACGACCGGCCAGTTCGGCAAGAACCACCTCGGCGACCGCAACGAGATGCTGCCGACAGTGCATGGGTTCGATGAGTGGCTGGGCAACCTCTACCACCTGAATGCGGAAGAGGAACCGGAGAATGTGAACTACCCGAAGGACCCGGCCTTCAAGGCAAGGTTCGGTCCCCGCGGCGTACTGCATTGCTTCGCGACGGACAAGGACGATGTCACCGATGACCCGCGCTTCGGCAAGATGGGTAAACAGAAGTGCGAGGACACCGGCCCGCTGACGCGCAAACGCATGGAGACGATTGACGACGAAGTCACCGCCGGGGCGATCACGTTCATGAACAAGGCGGCGAAGGCCGACAAGCCGTTTTTCATCTGGTGGAACTCCTCCCGCATGCACACCTACACGCACCTCAGCCCGAAGTGGGAAGGCAAGAGCGGCCTCGGTATCGAGGCAGATGGCATGCTCGAACACGATTACGATGTCGGCCTGTTGCTCGATGAGTTGAAGAAGCTCGGCATCGAAAACAACACCATCGTCATGTATTCCAGCGACAACGGTGCGGAGTTCTTCCTGTGGCCCGATGGCGGCACGACGATATTCCGTGGCGAGAAGAACACGCAATGGGAAGGCGGCTACCGCGTCCCCTGCATGATTCGCTGGCCCGGAGTCGTCAAACCCGGCACGATCATCAACGACATTGGCGCACACGAGGACATGATCCCGACTGTGCTCGCGGCGGCGGGTGACACGACCGTCAAAGAAGATCTGTTGAAGGGCAAGAAGATTGGCGACATGACGTACAAGGTCCACCTCGACGGCTACAACCTCGTGCCGTTCTTGAAAGGCGAAGTGGCCCAGTCTCCGCGTCACGAGTTCATCTACTGGACCGACGGCGGGAGTGTGGCGGCGCTCCGCTACGACAACTGGAAGATGACCTTCCTGCGGCAAAACTCCGTTGGATTCAAGGTCTGGGAAACCCCGTTCGAGGAACTGCGCTGGCCGATGCTGACCAATCTGCGCATGGACCCGCTCGAGCGCGCTTCTACCGAATCCACCAGCTACATCGACTGGGTCGGACCTCGCATGTACATGCTGGCCCCCGCCGGCGCCTACGTCGGGCAGTGGCTGCAGAGCTTCCGCGAATTCCCGCCGCGCATGAAGCCGGGCAGCTTCAGCCTCGATCGCGTCATGGAGGCGGTGACCAGCCCACAAGGCGGCAAGTAACCCGTCGCTGGCCGAGACAGTAGCGCAACGCAGTAGCCGCACCCGTTCATCCGGGTGCGGCCCACCTTGCGGATCTACGTTCATGAGTCTCAGATAGGCGTCACCGCGCAAGAGATGCGATGCGCGCCCTGGCAGCCCTTCACTATTCACGCGTGGGATGGTGCGTGTCTGGGCACGGCGAATTCCGAAACAGAAGGGACCGGACAATGCGAGGCAGTTTCTTACGTACGGTTCTTCTTAGCGCCGCGGTAATGCTGGCGACGCCGCCGGCAAGCGCTGTCGCACAGAGCAACCCGGGAGCACCTGCGGCCCAAAACGCGGCGGAGCCCCCAGCCCAGAACGCCGAGGCGCTCGCGAAGCAAACGCAGAATCCGGTATCGAGCCTGATCAGCGTGCCGTTCCAGGCCAACTGGGACTTCGGCCTCGGCGACAACGACGCCACCAGCACGCTGCTCAACTTTCAACCGGTGGTGCCGGTTCCCATCAGCAAGAGTACGAACGTCGTCCTGCGCGTCATCATGCCGCTCACGTCGCAGCCCGGGGCCGAGGGGTTACGCATCAACGGCATGAGCGACACGGTGGTGAGCGCGTTCTTTTCGCCGTCGAATCCGGGTCGGATCATCTGGGGTATCGGTCCCGTCATGTTGCTGCCGACCGCGACGAGCAAGGCGCTGGGAAGTGAGAAGTTCGGCATCGGTCCGACGTTCGTCGTGCTGACGCAGCCTGGCAAGTGGACGATCGGCACGCTCTTCAACCAGATCTGGTCGACGAGCGGCGCCAAGGACCGGAAGGATGTCAACAGCACGTTCCTGCAGCCGTTTGCCAACTACAACCTGGGGAATGGGCTCTCGATCGGCGCCCAGGTGGAAGCGTCGGGCAACTGGAACGCCGACGAAACGTGGACTGCGCCGCTCCTGTTCAACGTCAGCAAGGTCACGCGCCTCGGCAAGCGGCCGGTCAACCTCTTGATGGCGGCGGGTCCCACACTGGCCAGCCCCGCGGCCGGCGCCAACTGGCGGTTCCGGATGACGGCGACCTTCCTGTTTCCGCGGTAAGCCTCATGAAGAGGTATCCACTAACGCTCGCCGTCGCGATCGGCCTGTTGCCGGTCGCGCCAGCCTCGGCGCAGACACCGGGCGCGAGCGCGGCCTCCACCCTTTCTGTTCCGTCAGTTAAGCCCGGCGCTGTTCTCTCGTCGGCGGGAGCTCCGGCAGACCAGACCGGCCAGGCGACGACGCCGGAGCCGGCGAAGCCACCGGATCAGGAGAAGCCCAAGAACGGCTGGAACACGTGGGAGAACAAGGCGTTCGCCACGACCTTGATCCTGACGTTCGGTGTGGACGTGGCAGGGTTTGTCCAGGATGACGCGAACACCGAGCAGGTCGGGCACCAGCCGACGCTGGTCAAGTGGCGGGCCGAGCGCATCAACCTTGTCGGCCAGATCAAGTTCAAGAGGCCGTGGACCTATCAGTTCGGCGGGAACTTCAACGGTCTCGAAGCCGATCGGGGCGATCGCTGGACGTGGATGGATGCCAGGCTCGACATCCCGGTGCCGAAGGTCGGCCGCGTGAAAATCGGCCGGCAGAAAGTCGGCGTTGACCACGAGTGGGTGATGGCGCTCACCGACTGGGTCTTCATGGAACGCAGCGTGTCGAGCGCGTTTGTGCCGCAGCGCAACGTCGGGGTGCTCGTGGAGAACTCCGCCGCCGGCGAGCGCGTCGTGTGGTCGGCCGGCTGGTTCAACGACTGGTTCGCCAACGACAACAGCTTTTCGGACAACGGCAACCAGTACACCGGGCGCATCAGCGTGCTGCCGGTCGACGCGGGTCCGCAGGGCGACACCGTCGTCCAGGTCGGCGCCAGCGTGTTCTACAAGGAAGCGAAGAACGGCAAGCTGCAGTACCGGAGCCGGCCGGAGATCAACCAGTCCGACTACTTCGCCGACACCGGCAAGTTCACAGCCGATCACGCCGTCACGCCGCAATTCGAGGCGATGGCCATCAAGGGCCGCTGGCAGGTCTTCGCGGATGGGTCGCTGACCCCGGTGTCTGCGGCGCAGGCTGGCAACCCGCTCTTCTTCGGGGGATTCGCCGGCGTCGGGTACTTCCTCACCCAGGACCATCATGGCTTCAACCGGCGCGAAGGCTACGTGGGCCGCTTCACGCCGCGGTCGCCGTTCAGCCTGCACGGCGGCGGGCGTGGCGCGTGGGAAGTGGGCGGCCGCTACTCGTACGTGGACCTGACCAACGGCACGATCGACGGCGGCACGATGTCCCGATGGACCGGCGTGCTCAGCTGGTACCCCACCCGCGAGTGGCGGCTGGAGTTCAACTACGGCTACATCACGCTGGAACGCGGCGGGACGACGGGCCACGCCCACGGGCTCTCGAGCCGCGTCGTCTGGAACATGTAGCGTTGACAACGAATTGACCGTGATGCGGGCATGGCGAAGGAGAGTCCCATGAACGAGCAACGCCGAACATTTCGCTTTCACTCCCAGCATGGGGAGTGAACTGGATGGTGTCGTTTGCACTGGTTCTCGTGCGCTTCATTCGCACCCTCGGCCACGGGCTGAAGGACGCGGAGTTCCGCGCGCTGTTGTTCGTTCTCGCCGGCCTGCTCGTTTGCGGAGCGATCTTCTACTCGACGGTCGAGCACTGGAGCATCCTCGATTCTCTGTACTTCAGCGTGAGCACGCTTGCAACGGTCGGCTATGGCGACCTTCATCCGACTACGCCGCTGTCGAAAGTGTTCACCATGGTTTACATCGTTCTGGGGGTCGGTGTCTTCGTCGCGTTCATCACCAAGGTGACGACTGACGAGACCAGGCGGAGGCGGAGTGACAAATGAGATACCGGAAGCGGACGAGACGTGACCGCTCGGGCATTCACTCCTATGCAACGGCACCTTGGCCTCGAAACGGGCGTGCTCTGGCTGCTCATCGCGACATCCGCCGGCGCGCAGGATCTCGATCCCCGGGCCTACGCCCAGGCGCCGACCGGACTCACCATCGCCATCGCGGGTGTGGGCTTCTCGAGCGGTGGAGTGCTCACCGATCCCACTCTCACGGTTGAAAACGTGCACGCGGATGTGTTGACGCCCTCGCTGGGTGTCGCTCAGAGTTTCAGCTTGTTTGGCCGGACGACCCAGGGGCTTGCCGCGCTCCCGTACTCGTGGGCTCACGTGACGGGCGACGTCAGTGAGCAGGTCCAGCAGGTCAATCGATCGGGGCTTTCGGACATACGGCTTCGTCTTTCTGTGCTGCTCTCTGGCGCGCCGGCGATGACGCCGCAACAGTTCGCGAAGGCTGTGCGCCGGCCATCGTCGGCACGAGCCTCACGGTAGGCGTACCGACCGGTCAGTACTCTCCCGAGCGCTTCATCAACCTCGGTACTAATCGGTGGTCCGTCAAACCCGAGGTGGCGCTCTCATATCCGTTGGCGGAGAGGTGGCTGGTCGATGTGTACGCCGGACTGTGGCTGTTCGGCACCAACGGGTCGTACTATCCCGGGACGGCCGTGCGCAAGCAGACGCCGACGGGCACGCTGCAAACGCACATCAGCTACTCGCTGTCGTTGAAAGCCTGGGCGGCCTTCGACACAACGTGGTATCGCGGCGGGCAGGCGTCAGTGGACAACGTTGAAACAGGAAGTCGCGAGTCGAATTCGCGCGTGGGTGCGACATTGGTCTTTCCGGTCGGCAACCGGCACGCCATCAAAGTCGCCTGGAGCACGGGCGCGGTCGTCCGGTCTGGAGCTGACTTCACGACGATCTCAGTTGGATGGCAGGCGGCCTGGCTCGATCGGCGGCGGGTGCAGAAGCCGTAGGACCAGGCAGGTTCGATTCCAGTGAGGTTCACAACCTTCGCTCACGCTTGTCACAAACGTGAGCTTCAGTAAGGTGGGTCTTCGTCATTCGGCCGGACGATGAAAGGCACGTTTGCGCGAAATGCCCAGCTTCTTCATGCGGCCCTCGAGGGTTGTGGGCTTGACGCCCAGGATTCGGGCAGCGCCGTCGGGCCCGCTGACCCGCCACCCTGTCCTCTCGAGCATGTCCAGAATGTGTCGACGCTCCCACTCCTCCAGCGTCATTGCCGGTTCGAGCACCGGTTCGGCCGCGGAGGGCTGCGGCAGCGTCAGGCGAAACGTCGGACCGTCCGTCAGGATCATCGATCGTTCGATGACGTTCCGCAGCTCACGAACGTTGCCCGGCCAGTGATAGGCCTGAAGCGATTCCATGGACGGCGCGGAACGTTTTCGATCAGCTTCCCCAGTCGCTGTCCGAACTGCTTGACGAACGTCCACACGAGCGGCGGAATGTCCTCGCGACGCTCGCGCAACGGCGGGATGTGGACGGGGAACACCTGCAGGCGGAAGAACGAGATCCTCGCGGAAGCGACGCTCCCGCACGGCCTCGTCGAGGTCACGGTTGGTTGCCGCGATCAGCCTCACGTCGACCTTCACGGTGCGGCTGCTGCCCAACCGCTCGAACGTGCCTGTTTCGAGCACGCGAAGGAGCTTGGCCTGGAGTTCGAGCGGCAAGTCGCCAATTTCGTCGAGGAACAGAGTCCCGCCATTGGCTGTTTCGAATCGGCCGATTTCGCGCGACAAGGCGCCCGTATAGGCGCCCTTCTCGCGGCCGAACAGTTCGCTTTCGATCAACGAGGCCGGCAACGCCGCGCAATTGACTCGTACCGAGCAACCGATTCTTTCGCCTGCTCCCGTTGTGAACGGCTTCGGCGAGCAGCTCTTTGCCCGTGCCAGTCTCGCCGTAGAGCATGACCGTTGACTCGGTTGCCGCCACGCGACGGATTTCGCGCAGCACGCCCTTCATCCCCTCACTCTGCGCCACAATCGCGTCGTCGCTGGTGACGGCGCCGAGCTCCTGACGCAGAGTACTGGTTGTCGAGCTCCAGTTGATCCTTCAAACGCGTCAGCTCGGCATTCGCGGTCCGCAATTCGAGGTCCGATCGCTTGCGCGCCAGTGCGTTCGCGAACACGTGCGCCACGACGGCGAGCCGCTCCTGGAGGTCGACCGGCCACTGCCGTTCCTCCCGCATCAGGCCGAAGGTCAGAGCGCCGAGCACCTCGTCGCCCGAGACGAGCGGCAATGACAGGTTCGATTTTGGTCCGACTTTGAGGAAGGTTGCCCGATCCACGGCTGCCTCAGGTGGCAGCTCGTCAATAGTTCCGAACGAGACCATCTCGCCGGCAAGAACCTTGGCCGCCGACCAGGGGAAGGCATCCTGCGCGATGAGGCGCGGGAGGCGCATGACCCCGTCCACGACCCACGCATGCGTGTTCTCGAGATGCTTCCGGTCGGCCGACAGCTGGAACAATGTGCTGCGATCGACGCCGAGAAATCCTACGAGCAACCGTAAGGACTCGGTGATTTGACCGTCGATCTCTTCTGCCGGGGCGTTGACGAAGCGCGTCGAGATGTCCGTCAACAGCCGCTCGAATGCGTTCCTATCGACGAGCAGAGAGCTCTTCGCAGACTGTGCCGTGCTATCTGAGGACATGTGTTGGCGGGACGTGTGTGCCGCATCGCCAGAAATGATACTTCACGAAATAACGTGAAAATCCCAGCATCACGGGAAACCGGCCTCCCAACAAAACACGTCGATATCGCGGCGATTTCACGGTAATCCATTCTGCCGCATTGACTTGCCGGCATCGCTGCATCGCCCGGCGTGCGCGGCGCGGCGCGTGCAGCGACAACGTCGACACATGATGCAGTCAACTGCGCGCCTTGCGATCGCCGATCGCCACAAGCCAGACGCACTTCGGACTCTCCGCGTCCTGCGGGGCCGCACGGCGGCAAAGGCCGGCTGCATGGCCTTTCAGGTGGCGCAGGACCTGGAGGACCCTACAGTTCTCACCATCATCGAGCGCTGGGCCACGCGGGACGATCTCGACGCGCACATCCGATCGTCAGACTACAAGCTGCTCCTCGCGGTCATCGAACTCGCCGTGCGGCCTCCCGAAATCCGTTTCGACATCCTGGAACCGGTCGGTGGTCTGGATGTCGTGTGGGCGAATCGCCTCGCGCAAGAGGCGCCCGCTGAAGTGGCGACGCATCGCTCGAAGGGCTAGTTATCAACGCGCGTGCGAATGAAGTGCGCGCAATCAAAGAAGCTTGAGAGAAAGGGATTATGAGACCACGCGTCATTTCAGCCCTCGCCACCGTTGTTGCGGTGCTTGGACTCACAGCATGCTCGCAGAAGGCACCGGCCCCTGCCGCTGCTCCTGCCTCCGCGTCCGAGAATGCGTTCAAGGGCACGATCAAGCTCGATGTCCGCGATTCGATGGCGGACTGGACACCGTACACGCCGAAGAAGGCGCCCGACGGGCGCGCCGAACTTCCTGTTCATCCTGTACGACGACACCGGCCTCGCCGCATGGTCGCCGTACGGCGGCCGGATCAACATGCCGACGCTCGACAAGCTGGCGGCCAATGGCCTGACCTACACGCAGTGGCATACGACCGCGCTCTGCTCGCCGACGCGGTCCACGCTCCTCACGGGACGCAACCATCACGTGAACGGCATGGCCGCCATTACCGAGGCGGCCAACGGCTTCCCCGGCGCGAGCGGCCGGCTCCCGGACCAGGCCGCCACCATCGGGCAGATTCTCCAGGACGGCGGATGGAGCACGTACTGGCTGGGCAAGAACCACAACGTCGCCGAACAGGACGTCGCCTCCGGCGCGAGCCGCAAACAGTGGCCGCTCCAGAAGGGCTTCGATCGCTTCTACGGTTTCCTCGGCGGCGAGACCAATCAGTGGTATCCCGATCTCGTCGAAGACAACCGGTTCATCGAGCGCGCCGTACGGGCCGGAACAGGGCTATCACCTCTCCAAGGACCTGGCCGACCAGGCCATCTCGATGATCCGCGACCAGAAGGCCACCAATCCGTCGCGGCCCTGGTTCATGTGGTACAACCCGGGCGCCAATCACGCTCCGCATCACGCGCCCGAAAGACTACATCGCGAAGTACAAGGGCAAGTTCGACGATGGCTACGAAGCGTATCGGACGTGGGTGCTGGCGCGGATGATCGACAAGGGGGTCCTCCCGAAGGGCACGCAGATGACGCCGCTCAACCCGATGCCGAAGGACATGGCGAACCCGGCGGACTACGTGCGTCCGTGGGATTCACTGAACGCCGACGAGAAGAAGCTGTTCTCGCGCCTGGCCGAGGTCTACGCGGCGTTCTCGGAATACACGGACGTGCAGATCGGCCGCGTCATCGACTACCTGCAGGAGAGCGGTCAGCTCGAAAACACCGTCGTCCTCTATGCCGCGGACAACGGCGCGTCCGGCGAGGGCACGCCGAGCGGTTCGGTCAACGAGAACAAGTTCTTCAACGGCTATCCCGGACACGGTGGCCGAGAACATGAAGTACCTGGACGTGCTCGGCGGGCCGGACACCTACGAACACTTCCCGACGGGGTGGGCCGCCGCGTTCTCGACGCCGTTCCAGATGTTCAAGCGCTACGCCGAGTACTCGGGCGGCACGTCGGACCCGCTGATCATTTCGTGGCCCAAGGGCATCAAGGCGCGCGGCGAAATCCGGAACCAGTACCACCATTCAACGGACATCGTGCCGACGATTCTGGATATCGCCGGGCTGGAGATGCCCAAGGTCTACCACGGCGTGGAGCAGTACCCGCTCAACGGCGTGTCGATGCGCTACACCTTCGACGCGAAGCCCGATGATGCCGACGACGGAAGAAGCGCCAGTACTACGCCATGCTCGGCACGCGAGGGATCTGGGAGGATGGCTGGCTCGCGGCCGCCGTGCATGCGCCGATCTCCGGCAAGGGCCACTTCGACAAGGACGCGTGGCAGCTGTACCACGTGGACGTCGATCGCTCGGAGTCGAAGGACCTGGCCAAGGAGAATCCCGACAAGCTCCAGGCACTCATCAAGGCGTGGTTCGACGAGGCCGACAAGAACATGGTGCTGCCGCTCGACGACCGCACCGCCCTCGAAGTACTCGGCACGCCACGGCCGTCCGAGGAAGCCGCCCCGTGAGCGGTACATCTACTATCCGGACACCGCGCCGGTGCCGGAAGGCGTGGCCGTCAACGTGCGCGGCCGTTCGTACAAGATCCTCGCGAACGTCGAGATCGCCGACGCCAGCGCCTCCGGCGTGATCTTCGCCCACGGCTCTCGCTTCGGCGGCCACACGCTGTTCATCAAGGATCGGAAAGCTGCACTACGTCTACAACTTCCTCGGCATCAGGCCGGAACAGCACTTCGTGTCGAAGACGCGAGCTGAAACCGGGCAAGCACACGGTCGGCGTGGAGTTCGTCCGCGAGAAGGCGGGCGAGCACGGCGAGTCTCTCGGCACCGCAAAGCTCTACATCGACGATCAGGTCGTCGCCGAGGGACCGCTGAAGACGCAGCCCGGCAAGTTCACGCTGTCGGGTGACGGCCTCTGCGTCGGCTACGACAGCGGCGACGCGGTCAGCCAGGAATACAAGACGCCCGGCAGCGTTCAAGGGCGGGACGATCTTCGTCGTCGGGGTCACCGTCGAAAAGACCGATTACACGGACCTCGAGCAGGAAGCGCGAAGACTGATGGCCGTCCAGTAGATGCGCATCAGCTCCTGCGGTGCCGCCGCCTGGCATGGTGTGGATTCCAGGCGGCGAGTTTCTCGAGATGGGCGCAGACGAATCGAGGGCTTCCGTCTTGTGAAGATGCCTTGACCCTGGTGGCCTCGCGGTGGTCGGAGGCCAACGAGTCGCAGCTAGGCGGCCGTGTGGTGCAAACTCACGAAAATGCGGCTCATCACTCTCCCCCGTGCGCGCAGCTGGCGAATCGCCGGCCTCCTCGTCGTCGCGCTCTCGTTGACTGGCGACAGTGTACCGCGCAGGCGAGGACAGACGTTGTCACGCTGGCCAACGGCGATGTGATTACGGGCGAGCTGTCGAAGGTCGAACGCGGACAGCTCAAGTACAGAAAAACCGACGATGCGGGGACGATCTAATCGAATGGGACAAGATCGTTTCGCTCGTAGCAGGGACAGTTCGAGGTGACCACCGCCGACGGACGACGCTTTCTCGGCAGCCTGGCCGCGAGCAATCCGCAATCGCTCGTCGTCGTGGCCCTTGCCGGCATGGTCCCGTTGCCGACGGCAGATGTCACGACGATCATGCCAATCGGATCGAGCTTCTGGCAGAAGCTCGATGGCTCCCTCGACGTCGGCTTCAGCTACACGCGTTCGAGTCACCTCGCCCAGCTGAACATCAACACCAACACCATGTTTCGCAGACCTGCGTTCGAAGCTCGACTCACCGGGTCTGGCACGCTGACGCAGAACGAAGAACGGCTCGCACGATGATCGGGGCACGATCCAGGCCTCGTACATCCGGTTTCGCGGTCAACGCCTGTTCGTCGGGGCTGCCACGAGCTTCGAGAGCAACGAAAGCCTCGGCCTGCTCTTGCGGTCGCAGGCGGCCGTCGTCATAGGCCCGCGCATCGTAAACACGATCGGGCGCAGATGACGATCGGCGCCGGACCGCCGTCAACGACGAGCGCAGCGTCGATGCGAATCCCACGCAGAACCTTGACGCCATCGTCACGTTCAGGCAGTCGTACCTATCGGTACGATCGCCCGCGCACGAACATCGACATTGCCTTCCAGGTACTACCCGAGCCTCACCAACTGGGGCCGCCAGCGTATCCAACTCGACGCCAGGGCCAAGCGGGAAGTCTGGAACGATGTCTTCGTGGCTTTGAACGTCTTCGACACGTTCGACAGCCGGCCACCCACCGAGAGCGCGGAGCGCAACGACGTGGGTGTCGTCCTTTCGTTTGGCTGGAGCTATTGAGCGGGGCGCTCACCACTCGAACGCCAGGCTCGTCAGGACGCGTCGCCGAAGGAGGTCTCCGCCAAACGCTTCCCAGTGGTCGTTGTTGAGAAGATTGGCGACGTTGATGCCGATCTTCCAGTTCCGGTTCAACGCGTAGTTGGCCACGACGTCGATCGTCGTGTAGTCCTCCACGTCGCCCTGGAAGGCGCCCACGCCCCATCGGAATCCGTCCACCCAGCGGAAATTGAATGCGCCGTCGAAGGGATAGCGACGGTAGGTCAGGCCCTGGCTGACCTTGTGGATCGGGGAATTGGGCACCAGCAGCGAGTCGAAGCCAGGCAGCTCGTCTTTGATCCTGAAGTCGAACCAGGAGTAGCCGAACGAAAACGTCCAGGCGGGCGTGAGATAGTAATTCAACCCGGTATCGATTCCCTGCGTGTCCACCCTGCCGAAGTTCGTATAGGAGGCAGCGGCCAGCACGTTCGAGCCGTCGACATTATTTGACAAGAGCGGCACTTGAGTGCGGATTGTCGCCGCGATCGGCGGCGGTAGCCCCGGCGGCGGCTGCCAGGGGCCGAAGTCAGGATTGATGCGACCGAGCGGCGTGCCCAACTGCGGAAGCAGGTCGGTGATGAAGTTCTCTGCGACGCTGTTGTAGTACTCCATCGTGACGAGCGCTGTGCGCCGGAAGATACCTTTGTAGCCGATCTCCCAGGTACGGATCTCCTCGACATCCAGACCGGCGTTTCCCACGGCCAGCACGCGGGTCATGCCGAATCCGCAGCTCACACCAAACGGGGCGCAAAGCGCGTTGAGGCCGCCGAGGTCGACTGGCGGGGCAGCATCGACCTGCGTGAAGAACTCCGCAAGATTGGGCACCTGGAAGGCACGGTTGTAGCCGAACCGCACGCTATGGGCCGGATCGACCGAGTACACGATGGCGCCCTTGGGAGAAAACTGTGTGTCGTGGAGCGAGTTGAAGTCGCCGCGGCCTGCAAGCACCAGCTTGAGCCGTTGGGTCACATTCCAGTCGACCTGGCCGAAGACCGCCTGGAAGCGGGAGTCCACAGGCTCGAACAGCAGTGTCTGGCGGTTCTGGCCTGGATCGAGACTGTTGAAAGCTTTCGCGCCGGCCGAGGCGCCGGCAATCAGGTGCGCCTTCCCATGCGCGACACTCCAGTTGGTCTGGCCCTCGACGCTGAAGGCCGACTCGTCGAGCACCAGGTTGACCCCGGAAGCCAACGCGGGTTGTCGATTGGCTTTCCGCCCACCGTAGTAAGCGAGGAGGTTGAAGCGGTCGGCATGCCAGTTCGCGCGAACCCATGGCCGTGTCGCATCGATCACCTGCACGCGCCCGATGCCTGTCTGCAGGACCGGTCCAGCGATGTCGGCGTAGCCGCCTTCGATGGTCGCGACCATTCCGTTCGACAAGTACTTGTCGGCGCGGAGACCTCCGAATGAGATCGCGGTCCTCTCGCGCTCCAGCGCCACAACCTCCTGCGGCAGACAGTCGACCGCGCACAGCGCCGCCGCAGGGCACCGAGTACTCCGCAGCACCCTGCCGCGAGACCGAAAAGTCCCGACTGTTGCGCAGGCCGGCCAGCGCCTTGATGTACCAGCCGCCGCCGAGCCCGCCCGCCCATCGGAAGTCGAGGTTGGCGGTTGCAAGCTCCCCGGTCGTGAACCGAACCAATCCGCCCTGGCTGTACCGTGGCTGCCTGGTCGTCAGGTCGATCACGCCGCTCGAGACGTTGGCGCCATAGAGCGCAGCACTCGGCCCTCGCACAAACTCCAGCGTGGCGATGTCGTCCAGAGGGAACGAAATGGCCGCCCACTCCTGGGAGCCGAGGAACGGAATCGATGGGTCACGTCCGTCAATGAAAACGGCGACGCGCCTGTTGAGCGAGCTGTTGAAGCCCCGGGTGTTGAGGTTGTAATCATAGAGACCGCTCTGGGTCACTTCGACGCCAGGAGCGAACTCGAGCAGCTTGGGCAACTGTCCTGTGGAAGCCTTTCCTTTGATCTCGGCCTCTGGCACAGTCGTCACGGCCGCCGACGCCTCTACGATTCGTTCGATCCGACGGGAGGCGGCCTGCACCGTCAGTGTTTCCGCAAAGCCATCCGTCCAGTTCACCCGCTCCTCGATCTGCGTGGTTACGCCGGCAGCCACGGCCACGCTGGTCAGCGTTCTGGCGTTTGCGCCCAGCGTGAACGTAATCGTGTAGGAGCCGGGCGGCACGCCGGAGAAAAGAAAGGCGCCGCTCACTTCTGTGATGTCGGTGAACGAAAGCTCGTTGAGCACCACGCTCACGCCACCCACGCCGCTGCCATCGTCACGGACCACACGGCCTTCGATCCGTCCCGGGCTCTGTTGGCCGAAGGCCGGCAGCGCGAACCATGGGGCTGTCGTCACGATCGCGGCTGACAGAGCTGCTACAGCCCAGCGGTGTTCCAACGCAAAGACGCGAAGTCGCAGAGAAATTCCTATTCCTCGCGGGATTCTACTACTGCGTTGCGATGTTCGGCCTGCCCTTACGCAGTACGAACTTCTGAATCTTGCCGGTGGCGGTCTTCGGCAGGTCGTCCACCGCCGTGAAGCTGTGTGGCGTCTTGAAGTGCGCCAGATGCTCCCGGCAGAAGGCGCGCAGTTCGGCGGGCGAGGCCTGAACGCCCGCGCGAAAGACCACGAACGCATGGGGCGCCTCGCCCCACTTCTCGTCGGAGAAGCCCACCACGGCGGCCTCCTGCACGGCCGGGTGCCGCAGCAGCGTGGACTCCACTTCCACCGACGAGATGTTCTCGCCGCCGCTGATGATGACGTCCTTCAATCGATCGCGAATCTCGATGTAGCCGTCGGGATGAACCACCGCGGCATCGCCAGAGTGGAACC
The DNA here is from genome assembly GCA_963746535.1 of Vicinamibacterales bacterium. Classification (GTDB taxonomy): domain Bacteria; phylum Acidobacteriota; class Vicinamibacteria; order Vicinamibacterales; family JAMQPK01; genus JAMQPK01. The sequence continues at coordinate 220,951 of CAVVBP010000007.1, forward strand.
AGCCGTCGCCCATCGCGGCGTGCGTGGCGGCAGGATCGTTGTAGTAGCCCTCCATCACCACGTTGCCGCGCACGACGATTTCGCCCTGGGTGTCGCCGTCAGGCGGAACTTCCGCGCCATCGGCGTCGATGACGCGTACTTCCCCGCCCGCGAGTTGCTCCACCCCCTGGCGGGCCTTCTGCCGCGCGCGATCGATCGGCGCCGAGCGCGGCGTGCTCTGGCCAGCGGTTCGCAAATCGTCATGAGCGGCGAGGTCTCGGTGAGGCCGTAGAACTGCGTGACGACCCAACCGAGGTCGTCTTCCACGCGCTGAATCGTCGCAGCTGCCGGCGGCGCGCCGGCCGTGAGCACGCGCACGCCGCGCGGCACGCCGGCCTTGACGGCGTCGGATGCGTTGGCCAGCGCGATGAGCACCGTGGGCGCGGCGCACAGGAACGTGATGCCCTCTTCGGCGATGAGCCGGAAGACGGCGGCGGGCTCCACCTTCCGAAGGCACACGTGGCATCCGCCGACCGCCGTCACGATCCACGTGAACGTCCAGCCGTTGGCGTGGAACATCGGCAGCGTCCACAGGTAGCGATCGGCCGGCGACATCGGCATGTGCATGAGCATGCCCACGGCGTTCACCCACGCGTTCCGGTGCGTGATCATCACGCCCTTGGGCCGCGACGTGGTGCCGCTCGTGTAGTTGATGGTGAGCAGGTCGCGCTCGTCCACGACGGCGCAGAACCGGATCACGCTTCGCATCGGCGACGAGCGCCTCGTAGTCGAGCCAACCCTCGCGCGCCCCGGTCGAGCGCCACGAAGTGCCGCACGCCGGGAAGCGCGGCGCGAATGCCGTCGATGGCGTCGAGATACTCGGCATCGACGCACACCACCGTAGCGCCGCTGTGTTCGATCAGATACTGGAACTCCTCCACCGACAGGCGGAAGTTGATCGGGACGAGCACGGCGCCAATCTGCGGCACGGCGTAGAACGACGCGAGCTGCGCGTGCGTGTTGGGCGAGATGTACGCGACGCGGTCGCCCTTCCCCACGCCCAGTGCCTGGAGCGCGGCGGACCAGCGGTCGCAGCGCTCGAAGAACTGCGCGTAGGTCCAGCGGACGGCGCCATCGACCACCGCGTCGCGGCCGGCGTAGAGCCGGCGCGCGCGGCGCATGAACTCGAGCGGGGTCAGGGGAATCTGCATCGACGGCTTCCAGCGACTGGCGGATTCTACCGCGGTGAAGCAGTCTCATTCCAACTCGCGGAGGTCGACTTCGTCGGCCTGGACCACATCGATGTACTGCGCCGCCCATCGTCCGGCGGCGTCGAGAGATTCAGCGGACACGACAACGTACCCACCAATCAGCTCCTTCGACTCGGTGAACGGGCCGTCGACGACGCTGACGCCGTTCGTCGAATTCTTGTAGCGCCTGCCCCTCGCGCTGGGGCGCATGGTCACTGTTGCGACGTGCACGTTCTCGGGCGCGGTCTCTTCGACGAGCCGCGCCAGCTCTGCCCGCTGTGCCGATGACGGCGCGATGCCGGCTTCCGTCGCGGCGGTGGCCTTTCGCAGCACCATGTAGCGCCGCGTCGCGATCTCCGGGGGACGCGATCCGATGCCGATGTCCCACGGTTCGGTGACGGGACGGATGTCCACCTCGACATCACCCAGCACCGTGGCCTGGCGCGATGCCCACTCGACGGCTTCGTCGAGCGACCCGGTGCGAACGATGCTGAACGCGGCCGGCAATTCGTTGCCGCGTTCGAAGGGCCCATTGGTGACACTCTTTGTGCCCGATGAGAACGTGAGCCGCACTCCCTCCGAGCTGGGGCGAAGACCCTCTCCGGCGAGAAGTACTCCAGCCTTCGCAATCTGTCCGAGCAGGCCGCCCACACGCCCAATCAACTCGGGCGTCGGAATCGCGCCTGCTTCCCAGTGCGCGTTGGTCTTGTGCATGATGATGAATCGCATGTTCGTCAACTGCGGAGGAACTCGACCACCGCCGGTGTCAGCACATCGGGCTTCACGTTGTGTGTCTGCCCGGCCAGCTCGCTGTGCCGCGCGCCGGGAATGGACTTCCGCGATCGCCCGCGCGGCATCCTTGCAGCCTCGGATCGGTCTTCGACCCGTTCATGACCAGCGCCGGCACTCGGATGAATGCGAAGCTCGTTCGAGGAATCCTGAAGGCGGTCATCAGGGCGGCATCGTACGGGAGCGTATGGGCGACGGCCGCGAGCTTGCGCCAGATCCACGGCATCAGCCGCATCACGATGACGAAGGGAGCGGGCACGCCAACCATGTCCTTCATGAAGTACTTCACCGCGCCACCGCGATCGCCGTTCGCGACGAGACGTTTGAGCTGGCCTTCGTACGCGTCGCCGCCGCGCTGACCGCCATCGTCCACGTAGGGCGGCTCGTAGGCCACCACCTTGTTGATATCAAGCCCCGCGGCTGCGGCCTGGAGGGCCAGCGCTCCTCCCGACGACAGGCCGAGAAGAGACGTCGGCCCACCGGCTTCCTGGATGAGCGCCGCGATGTCTTCGACCTCGCGCGCCGGGGCGTACGGTTGCGTGTCGCCACTCTGCCCGCGGCCGCGGCGGTCGTACGCGAACACGGTGAAGTGTTGCGCCAGCAGCGGGGCGAGCTTCGGCGACGGGCCGAAGGCGCGGCTGCACAGTGCGCCGTCTACCAGAATGAGCGCGGGGCCGCTGCCGGATCGCTCGTAGGCGATCGGCGTCCCGTCTTTCGACCTGACCTGGCTCATGACGCCCTCCGCGATTATTCGCATATCTCACCTCCACTAGCACGTCGAATGGAGGCGGCCGGGATCGACAAATTCACGGCAGGGAGTATCATCCCGCCCATGCCATCCATCACCCTCCGTCGGTTCCTCAGCGCGTGCATCGTTGTGGCCTGTGTGGTGGCCACGCCCCTGGCGCAGGGGCCACGCCAGCCATTCAGCCGGGTTGCCGTCACGGTGACGCCGGATCATCCGGACTGGGCCTATAAGCCGGGCGAGGCGGTGACGTTCCGTATCGACGTCCTGCGCGATGGGCATCAGGTGAGTGGTGCGACGGTGAAATACGGCGTCGGACCCGAGATGCTCCCGCCCATCACCCAGGCGACCGCCCTCGTCGGAACGAATCCGCTGAAGGTGGCTGGCGGTACCTTGAACACACCGGGGTTCCTGCGACTCGTCGCGACCGCCGAGGTCGAAGGGCGTACGTATCGTGGCGTTGGCACGGCGGGGTTTGCGCCCGACCGCATCGAGCCGACACAGGTGAACCCGCCCGACTTCGATTCGTTCTGGAACGCGGAGCGTCAGCGGCTGGCGGCGCTGCCGATCGACGCGAAGTGGACGCCGTTGCCGGACTACGGCACGGCGGATGTGGATTGCTGGCAGATCAATCTGCAGAACGTCGGCCTCACGGAAGGGCGCGAGCCGGCTCTACGGCATCCTCTGCATGCCACGCGCGGCCGGAAAATATCCCGCGCTGCTCAGCGTGCCGGGCGCCGGTGTGCGGCCGTACCGCGGGCTGCCCGAGCTTGCTGGACGCGGCCTCATCACGTTCCAGATTGGCATCCACGGCATTCCGGTGATCCAACCGCAAGAGGTGTACGACAGCCTGGCCCGCGGAGGCCTGAACGGGTATCCGACGTTCGGACTCGATTCGCGCGAGCGGTACTACTACCGTCGCGTGTACACGGGAACGCTGCGCGCCAACGATTTCCTGACGTCGTTACCGCAGTGGGACGGGCGGAACCTGGGCGTGACCGGTGGCAGCCAGGGTGGCGCGCTGGCGATCGTCACCGCGGGACTCGATCGTCGCGTGACCCGGCTGGCGGCGTACTATCCGGCGCTCTCGGACGTGACCGGCTACCTGCACGCGCGCGCCGGCGGCTGGCCGCATATGTTCCGCGCGACCGAAGGGCCGGCCGTCCATCGTGACGAGGCCAAGTTCGTCACGACGCGCTATTACGACGTCGTGAACTTCGCCCGCCGCGTGACCGTGCCGGGACTGTATTCGTGGGGCTTCAACGACGAGACGTGTCCGCCGACGTCGATGTATGCGGCCTACAACGTCATCACCGCGCCCAAACGTCTGATGCTCGCCTACGACAAAGGCCATCAGTCGACACAGGAGCAAGTGGACGATGTGAACGGCTGGCTGGCTGAAGAACTGACGGGAAAGAACCCGCCGTCGGCTGCTGGACGATAGAGGATTCAGAAAGCGCTTTATACTCGTCGTTCATGCGACCGCTGCTCGTGACCGTCGGTCTGTGCACGTTGCTGCATGCCCAGACGTTCAAATCCACGGTTGACCAGGTAGCGGTCCCCGTCACCATCCAGAGTGAATCGAACGGTCAAGTAATCGACTTGCGATCGGACGACTTCCGAGTATTCGACGATGGCCGACCGGTGCCGATTGTGTCATTCGGGAAGATTCGGCAATCCGTACACGTTCTCTTATTGCTCGACACCAGTCGAAGCATGATGCAATCGCTCGCAGACGTCAGGTCCGCTGCCAAGGCAGTGATCGCGCAACTTGCACCAGACGACTCCGTCCGGATCGGGACCTTCAGCGACGTCGTTCGCTTAAGTCCGCCGTTTTCCGCCGACGACAGTGAGGTGTTGGAGCGGCTGCAGGTGGTGCCCGGCGCCAATATGACGACTCTCTACGACGCGCTCGTGGAAGGGTGCAGCGCCTTCACCAGCGAGATGGGCCGTCGCGCCATCTTTGTAGTCAGCGATGGGATGGACACTGCGAGTACAGCCTCGGCGCGCACCGTCATGCAGCGAGCGGCCGAGGCGAGCGTGGCGATTCATGCCGTTGGTCTCAGCAGCCGCTATGCTGAACGCGGAAAGTCTGTGGTGCAGTCACCGGATCTAACCCTTCGAGAAATCGCGGAAGACACCGGCGGTGGCTACGTTTACGCCGGGACCGGCCGAGATTTCTCGCGACTGTTTGCGGGGATGATTGAGGAGCTCCATCAACAGTACATCCTGGGTTTCATTCCTGCACACGCTGACGGACGTCTTCATTCGCTCGTGGTCACCGTACGGCGTCCGAATATGAAAATCCGAGCGCGGAAACATTACCTGGCGCCTGTCTCGTAATCCTCGCCGGACGAACGCGAAAACACCCCACTGGCAGAATGCGTCCCAAGATCCTCTAAAGTGTCGTCGCACCAAGAATCCTTAAGGAAACAGTCAATTCATTGAGGTCGCAGCGAGAAGCTCGCAGGCTGTCCTTGCCTGCGCCTTATCTGGTCCATGAGCGACACCCCGACATCATAGGGCTGCTGGAGCGTGCCGAAGCCGTCAAGTGCTCGCTTTGCCGATGCGGCTGGGTGGAAGTGGACGTGGAGTAGCAGCCTTGCTAATCCTGACTCGAGCCACGCCCGCCTGAATCGAGTATGTCGATCTCCCGCTGAAACGCATTCGTGGGGCTTCAACGACGAGACATGTCCGCCGACGTCGATGTATGCGGCCTACAACGTCATCACGGCGCCCAAACGTCTGATGCTCGCCTACGACAAAGGCCATCCCGCCTTCGCTGAAGCTACGGCGGACCACCGTAGCGTTGGCGGATGTGGTCAGGCGGACCGCGTGAAAGTCCGAGGACAAAAAACAGAAGATCAAAGCTCAGAAGAATTCTTCGGGAATTTCTTGGTCTCCTGAATCTCCTGATCTCTTAGTGTGACATTCGACGCAACAGTTGGGTTGGTGTTGCTGCGGCGCGAAGCCGTGCGCAGGCGGCCGATGTCTAACGCCTGACCGCGCGAGAAGCCTCAGGGACCCGAGCGAGGATGAATGGCGAACGTCAGTGTCCTCGCGTCTGGCGGGCGCGGGCGGCCTCGCAGCGCGCGTCCGGCCCCGGAGCTTCGGATTCGCGCGGCAGCAACGCCAACCCAAGTGTTCGGGCCCTACGCGTCATCGGTCCGGCTAAAGCCGGACACTACGTACTGTGAACTGATGACTATTCTAGGGTCGCGGAAGCGCGAGCGCCGCCCTCCCCAGTTCCTCTGCAACCGTCAGGTACCGTCGAACCGATTCCGCACCGGTCAAATAAGGATGCGGTTCCTTCGGTTGGCGCGTCTTGAGCGCTTCGAGCTTTTTCAGTGTGTTGTCGTACGCGGTGTGGTTCGACACGATCCCTTCCACGCCCAGCTTGCCGAGGAGCGCACGATAGCGAACCGCAGAGTCGATGTAGTTTCTGATGGCCTCGGGAGCGGTCGTCGCGCCGACGGCTGTTCCGCCCCACGTCGCCAGCACGTGCGGCCGACCGTTGTCTTTCACGGGGATCACCACGGAAAACGTGCCGGCCGTATGACCCGGTGTCGCGTAAAGCGTGAGCGTGGTGTCGCCCAGCGTGATCTTCTGCCCATCGGCCGCAATCATGTCGCGTCTGGGAATCGGCGTTGTCTTGTTCTGCTCGACCAGATCCCAGTCCTGCCGCCCCATGACGAGCCGCGGTCCGAATTCGTCTTGAAGGAATTTCGCACCGCCGTGATGGTCGGCATGGCCATGACTGATGACCAGGTACTTCATCGTCGCGGGATTCACGCCAAGGGCTCGCAACCCGTCCACGACTTCATCTCTGACGGCGTAGTCGAACAGCGCGTCGATGACGATGAGCCCGTCTGACGTCTGCACGGCCCACGACGAATGCTCTTTGGTGCCGATGAAGTAGAGGTTGTCGAAGACCTTGACCGGGTCCTGATGCCAGACCGTTTGCGGCGGCGGCCCACCGCGACGAGGCTGGGCGCCAGCGGGGGAGGGGCGTTCGCCACCGCAGACTTCCGCGAACCGGTTGTACAAATTGATGAGATCGGCTCCGGCGATGGCCTTCGCCGCCGCGCAATGCGCCGCTGTCGTGTCTGGCGACGATTGACCGGCCACCGCCTGAGAAAGAGCAAGAGCTGCAATCAAAATCACCGGCGACGTCCGTCTCACCATTCGCGCCTCCGGCTACATCTTAGAGCAGTCTTCAGTTCTCAGTGGACAGTTGTCAGTTCAAGAAACTGCGAAATTACTGATAACCGAGAACTGAAAACTGTGAACTGCGCTCTACCGCTGACTGCGCCCCGAGAGCCCTAGGCGCTGGCGACCGCGATGACCCGGGACAGCGACGGTTTCGGAGAGATCGACCGTGTGCGTCAGCATCGGCCGCGACCCCGACGCGCGCCCGCGAACACATCCGCCGGCCTGCACGCAGAACTCGGCCGCCCATGCCTTGGAGACCAAGTCGATGACCGGGGTCAACTGGTTGGCGTTCTCGCGGTTGCGGCCGGCGTTCAACGCCGCCTCCAGCCCGGCGTGCAACTGAGCGAGATCGACGAGGTCTCGTGTGTCAGGTGGCGCCATAGTGCTGTCGGCGCCGGCAATCGTGGGCATCTCGAGCAGCGTTCGCCATGCGGCGGCTTGCCGGGTTGCGGTTGCGCGGTGGTCCGTGACGCGATCGACGTAGCCCACGTCAAATCGCGTGCCTTGTCGATCGATGATCCAGGCGATTCGATCGGCGTTGTCCCGAACGATCGTCATCGGTTCGGGCACATAGACGTGAACCTCGGTCCGCGAGTAGCCGCTTGGGAAAAAGCGGATGAAGTAGCCTCCGGGGTGGTACGACCAGCGGCCCTCGGGAATCTTGTGCGATACGGAGTCGGGCAACGGATCTCCATCGAGCACGGCGAGGCGCTCGATCGCGTCGAACGAGGCGCCAACGGTACTCAGCATCTGCCGAAACTGCGCTTCTCGTTCGAACGCGCGGCGCATGGCGGGTGGAAGGGATTGATTGGCCTCGCCCCAGGCGCGGTCGGTGACCATGCCGAACGCCCCTCCGTTGAGAGCGACGAGCTCGCCAGGTGTCAGCAGTCGCGCGGCTGTGAGCTGAGTGTTGCGCGGCATGTCGCTAATCCGCGTGCGCGCGAGAATGGCCCACAGCAGCACCTGAATGTCCTGCTGACGAATCTCAGGATGAGCCACCGCGTTCTGCAGAATGCGGTGCACGGCGTCGCGCTTCGAGCCTTGCAGCGGCGCAGACACGTAGCCATCGCCGCCGCCTGGTCCGTGCGTGCCGGCGTGGAGGCAATAGGTTTCCGCGCTGAACTCGTACGCGCCAGGGCCAACATGAAACGCGCCGGCGGCATCTTGCCGCTCGGCACGCAATGGCGCGAACGTCGATGGCTTGTATCGATCGAGGAAGTCGATCCCTGTCAGGGCATCATCGAGGCCCGTCGTCACGGGGGGATCGCCCTCGGTGAGGCGATGCAGGCTCGTCTTGTCCAGCAGTGCGCGGAGCTGGCCGGCCGGCGGCCATTGCGCGCGTGCGACGGCCACGCTCGACGCCAGGATGAGTGCCAGGCTGAAGATCACACGCCGGGTCCATCGGTTTTGCATGGGAAGCTCCGGCGTCCCTGGAGCATAAGGGATGCCACGCGCTTTGGCCGTAGGTATTGATGGGATCGGACTTTGGCGGGGACAGTCCCGTCACCGATTCATGACAGGACGCGGCGGCGGACCGCATGAAAGTCCGGCTAAAGCCGGACACTGACGTACGCGCGGAAGAGAAACCGCTCTAGTTGTTCGCAATCCTGATGTTGCCGATGAACATCCGTTCATCCGGTGTGTTGCCCGTGTTGCCTTGCAGATCGAACGACATGGCGTCGAACTGGAGGCCGGGGGGAATGCCTTTCTCGTACTCGGCGACCTTGGTCTGGCCGACGAACACCTGCAGCAGGTCGCCCTTCTTCTTGAGCGTCACGGTGACGCGGTTGTGCACGGCATTGTTCGAAAACCCCGGTGCTCCCACCCACTTCGACCCGTCCATGTAGCCAGACGCGCCCGGGAACTTGCCCTCGATCTCGACCTCGCCTGGCCGGCCGTCGAAACCGGGACGGACCTTCACGCTCAGGAACGACGCGGGTCCGCCCGTTTTGGACAGCTTGAAGGTCAGGCCCTTGGCGCCCCACCGGTAGTTCTGTGCGGCGACCACGTCGTAGCTCACCTCGAAGTCACGCGGCAGGGGTGTCTTCATGCCCGTCGGCGCTATCTGCATGCCGGCCATCGCCGCCCAGTGGCCCTCCAGTCCCTTCAACTCGGTGACGACGCTGGAGGCGCCGGTGTTGTTCAGGGTGCTTCGCCAGTTGAGGGGCTTCTTGCCCACGGCTCCCGTAGAGAAGTCGTCGAAGAAATGGACGGTGGGATCCGCCGCGCTCCTGGCGGCTGCCGCGGACGGTGTGGCCGCGGTAACCACCTCGGTCGCGGACGGCGATCGGAGGGGCTTGTACGGCTGCCCCTTCACTTTGTCGGGATCGAAGAAGTAGTCGTAGATGTACTGGAAGTCGACGTTGTTGAGCATCGCCTGGTGCAGGCTCAGGCTCACCGGATCGTTCAAGTGCGCCGTCCAGTAGATGACGATCCACTGAGGCGCGTCGGTCTTGCAGAGTTCGGTCACGCGGGGATCGAAAGTGTAGACGGTTAACCGCGTCGGCGATCCGCCGTCGCGTTCGAACACGTCGGGAACGTTCTCGAGCAGCACGTTAGGTTGAACCGTCCAGATCTCGGCCGTCTCCTGCAGGCGGCTCTTGTATTTTTCTCTGTTGCTCTTGAGAACCGCCATCCGTTTCTCGTGGTTGGTGTTCAGGTACCCCATGAAGTAGTCGATGCTTTTCTGATTGCCGACGTTCTCCCGGGCGATCTTCTGCTTCTCGGAGTCGTACAGCCTCGCAACGGCCGTTTCCATGGCTTGGAGGTACTCGCCCTTGGTGACCTTCACGAACGGGTGCTGATGGTTCTTGGTCAGCACGACGACTCTCTGGTTCCCGCTGATGGAGTTCCGTACGAAGCGCGTGGGAAACTGTCCCAGCACCGGGTGGCGTGAGACGTCGCTCGCCTGGTCGAGGTCCGTCCCGAATCCCTGCTGCGCGAACGTCGGCAGCGTGAAGTAGTAGTGCTCCGGCGTGCTGATGCCGTCGGCGGGATCCCCGTAGAACCCGTTGGCTTCGATGCCCCAGAGGTAGGCGTCGCTCGTCATGGGCACAATCTTCTTGTTCGCGTCGTATTTCAGCTCGGTGTAGAGCTTCGCGAGTGCCCCGTAAGCGTTGGGCTGCGCGGCCGTCTTCTGGTTGTACGGGCTCAGCCTGGCATTGCGGACCTGGAGGACGTCACCCAGCGCGCCCTTCGGCAGATAGCTGGCCTGCATCCAGTTGGTGAAGAGCCGCGCGATGGAGAGCTGCGCGGGCGAGTACACGCGCGTGTCCACAGTGATCGGCGCCGTGGCGGGTTTGTCGTCGTAGATCCTGATCCACCCGAGTACCTGGTCCTCGAGGGACTGCGGGGGGATTCTCTGGGCCTGGGCCGAGAGGGCTGTCCCGGACAGCGACCACACCAAAGCCAGCGAACCGATCAACGCCACACGTGGTCTCATGGTTGTCACCCTGGGAGCGTACCACGTATGTCGCGCAATGACTCCTTACCTCCCGGGCTGTGCCATTTCGCGCCAGTCGAGTTCTTATCATCGGCCGGTCAGTCGCTCCAGGTGTTCGGGGTATCGAGCCCCATGCACGGCGATCTGTGCGGCGGCGCGGTCGATCTCACGCAGATCGTCGGCCGTCAGTTCAATGGCCGTCGCGGCGATGTTCTCCTCGAGCCGATGACGCTTCGTGGTGCCAGGGATCGGCACGATCCACGGCTTCTGGGCAAGCAGCCACGCGAGCGCAATCTGGGCGGGTGTCACCTTCTTCCGTTCGGCGAATGTCGTCAGCCAGTCGACGAACGCCAGATTCGCTTTCCGATTCTCCGGCGTGAAGCGCGGGACGACGTTGCGGAAATCCGAGCTGTCGAACGTCGTGTGCTCGTCGATCTTGCCGGTGAGAAAACCCTTGCCGAGAGGACTGAAGGGAACGAACCCGATCCCCAACTCTTCGAGCGTCGGTATCACTTCCGCTTCCGGCTCTCGCCACCACAGCGAGTACTCGCTCTGGAGCGCCGTGACTGGCTGGACGGCATGTGCGCGACGAATCGTCTGGACGCCGGCTTCCGAAAGACCGAAGTGCCTGACCTTACCCTCGCGAATCAGGTCCTTCACCGCTCCCGCGACGTCTTCGATGGGGACGTCGGCGTCGACACGGTGCTGATAGAACAGGTCGATCGTGTCGATCTTGAGGCGCCTGAGCGAGGCCTCGGCGACCTCCTTGATGTGCGCGGGCCGGCTATCCAGGCCGCTCTGCTTGCCGGCGTCGAACTTGAACCCGAACTTGGTCGCGATCACCACGTGATCGCGCATCGGCGCCAGCGCTTCGCCGACGAGCTCTTCGTTGGTGAACGGGCCGTACACTTCGGCCGTGTCGAAGAACGTGACGCCCCGTTCGACCGCTGACCGAATCAGGGAGATCATCTCCTGTCTTGTCGGCGGGCGGACCGTAGCCAAAGCTCATGGACATGCAGCCCAGCCCGAGCGCCGACACTTCCAGATTGCTGTTTCCGAGTTTGCGCGTCTGCATTTGTTGCCCCTCCGAGGCGCCTTGCAGGCCCTTCACGAACCAGCATAGCGACGCCGATGGCCATTCACAAATGTTGCGCGCCGACTCATCCTGGTGGGCAATAATGCGATTCTCTTGGGCCGATGACGATCATGCCGACACGTCCTCCAACACGGTTCCTCGTGGCACTGGCCGGCGGTGTGCTCGCGATCTCGGCGACGCTGTGGGTTCATGCTCAAGCGCCGGCTCGCAGCACCCCGGATGCGGTAGCCGGATCGACCGACGGCAAGACGATCTACGAGGTGCGCTGCGCGGATTGCCATGGCATCTCCGGCAAGGGCGACGGCCCCGCGTCGGGCCTGCTGCGAGTGCGTCCGCGCGATTTCACCCAGGCGCGCTTCAAGCTGAGGAGCACGGAATCAGGCGCGCTGCCCACCGACGCCGATCTCTACGCGTCGATCAAGTCGGGCATGCACGGCTCCTCGATGCCGGACTGGGGCCCATTTCTGACAGACCCGCAGGTCCAGGCGGTCGCGTCCTACATCAAGTCGTTTTCACCGCGCTTCGCGACCGAAACACCGCAGCCGATTGTCGTGGGCGAGCCGCCTGTGTCGTCACCCGAGCTCATTGCCAGCGGCAAGGAAGTGTACGAGCGGCTCAAGTGCGCGGCATGCCATGGCACCGACGGGACGGGAACCGGCGCCATCTCGACAGATCTCAAGGACGATCGGGGCCGTCCCACCATCGCGACCGCGTTGACCGAACCGTGGACGTTTCGCGGAGGCGCCACCACACGCGACGTGTTCCTTCGCTTTCGCACCGGCATGAACGGCACGCCGATGCCGTCGTTCAAGGACGCGGCGATTGACGCCGAGCTGTGGCAGCTCGCTACGTACGTCGTGTCGCTGGCGCGGAAGCCGTCGTGGGACATGACCGCGGCGGAGACGTCGTCTTTTTACACCGCGCTCGACGCGCAGGAGAAGGCCGACAAGGTGGCGCGAGGCCGCTATCTGATCGACACGCTCGGCTGTGCCTATTGCCATTCGCCGGTGAAAGACGACGCATCGGCCATTGAAGAGTTCTATCTGGCGGGTGGTCAGCGGCTGTCGCTCTATCCGTTTACGGAGGTCGTCAGTTACAACCTCACATCCGATCGCGATTCCGGCCTCGGCGCCTGGTCGGACGATCAGATCAAGAACGTCCTGACGCGCGGCGTGCGACCCGACGGATCGCGGATGCTGCCGTTCCCGATGCCCTGGCCATCTTACGGCAGCCTCAAGCCTCACGACCTCGACGCGTTGATCGCCGCGCTTCGCGCGCTGCCGCCGATCGCCAACGCGATTCCGAGTCCCACGGAGCTGAGCCTCGTGCCGTATCTCTGGGGCAAGTTCCAGGTCCTCATCCTTGCGCGCGACATTCCTGGCACAAGTTACCCGGGCAATGCCGGTACGCCGGGCGGCGGTTCGTCGTGGCAGACAGCCGTGCGTTGACGAGGGAGCGAACTAACGTGATGCGCATACTCAAGTGGCTGGCCCTCACCGTCATCGCCGTCGCGATCATCGGTCTTCTGGCCTTTCTTTACTTCATCCCGCCGTTCTTCTCGGTTTCTCCAGAGGACTACGTAAAGCAGACGGCAGCCCCGGCGGTTTCCCTGGAAAAGATCGCGGATCCAGGGCAACGCGCGATCGCCGAGCGCGGAAGGTACATCGTGATGATCTCCGGATGTTCGGACTGTCATTCGACGCCAGGCCCTGAGGGGCCGAATCCCGAGATGTATCTGGCCGGCGGGATGAAGATCGGTGTGAAGGGCGGCGGTGCCGCGGTCTCCCGCAACCTGACTCCCGACCCGGAGACGGGCCTGGGCAACATCAAGGACGATGAGGTGAAACGCGTGCTTCGAAGCGGGGTGTTTCACGACGGCCGGCGGATGCATCATCGCCAGATGCCGTGGAACGTGTTTTCCAACTGGACCGAGGAGGATCGGCACGCCGTCGTCACCTACTTGCGCCAGATTAAGCCGATCAAACACACGATTCCCGACCCGATGCGCGACGCCACGTTCGAGGATCCTCATGCCGTGGATCATTTCTTCGGCCGCGACTTCGGTACCGTGCCTTCGGGGAGCACACCGTAAGGTCAATGGAGGTACTCAAGAATTATCGAGACGTGGGTGCGGAAACAGGCACGTCTTGGGCAATGAATGATGTAAGTTTGATCTGACATGACACAGCTCAAACCCGACTCTCCCCTGCAGGACGCGGCCGCCCTCCGCTGGAGCCGCCTCGAGGACGAGCGGGACGCCTGCGTCGTCGTCTCGGATCGAATGGAGCTCGTCTACATCAACTCGGCAGCTCGCGCACTTGTGCCGCGCGAGTGGTTTGGCAAGCGCTGCTTCGAAGTCCTTCCCACAGTTGACAGGGAGTGTGCGTTCCACTGCCCGAAGATCCGAGCCGTGAATGAATCCGTCGACGTCATCTACTGCGAGGAAGCCGTGTTCGTGGGGAACGACGATCGGAAGATTTTCGGCGTCGGACTGATTCCCCTCGGCCCGGAACGAGACGATCGCGCGCGCGCAATCCTCTTGCTGCGCGACAAGGGACAATCGGTCGAAGAACGCGCGTTCCAGACGCAGCTGCTGACGGATGCGAAGAGCCTGGCGCGACGAATTGCTCTCCAGGCATGACCGAACTCACTACAAATCCAAGCGCTGCAGTTTCGCGGTAACGGCGCTGCCGTCGGCCTGCGAGAGCGCCTGCACGCTCGGGTCGTAGAACGGGTTTGCGTGATAGGCGCGGCCAAGGCCCGCGATCGGATGCGTGCCCAGAACCGCATCGAGCACGGCCAGCGGCATCCGCTTGCGGTTGTAGAGACATAACGCGGTCGCCCGGGATGTGGCAAACAGCGCCTTCAACGCCGCTTCATACGCGATCACGCGCTCGACCCCGTCTACCGTCCCGAGGACCCACGACATGTCCGCCACCGCCCGAAATGCGGCAAATCCGTCCTGCACTGCGTGCCGGGTCGCCTCGCCGTACAGATCGATGGTTGGCGAAGGCTCGAACGATCCGGACCGCTGATACGTTTCGCGAGGCGACAGGATCCGAAGGGCCCCGCGACGGAGCTGGCCGTCGACATCAATCCCGCGCTCATGGAGGGCTCGATTAATCGTGCCCGGCGTGTGCGCGTCCCGGACGTACCAGCATCGTTCCTCTCGTCCCAAACCATCAGCGATGAAGTCCGCGGCGAGACCGTCTGACTCGGTGGCATCTGCGTGCATCGCGCACGCGTGATCCCCGCAGCCGAGGACCATCGGACGAAGATCGCGGTGCATCGCGCGATGAACGGAACGCACCAGGTGCTCGACGAGTGCCATGTTGACCGGCTTGGTCAGGGTGAGACACGCACCCAGTGCAGAGACCGCATTGCCGAGGTCGGGCATCGCATCGCTTTTCGCGGTGATCAACACAATCGCGCTCGTGGGAGACTCGCGGCGCAGATCGGCCAGGAGCGCCAGGTCGTGCGAATCGGGCAGGAGATAGTCCAACAGGATCACGTCAAACGGATCGAGGGCCTCTGTGACGCCGCGCCTGGCGGTCGCGGCGTTTGCGGCCTCGACCACCATATGACCCGCTGCGCCGAGCGTTTCGGCGACGGCCCACCGCATCAACGAGTCGTCCTCCACGACCAGCACACGCAGTGCAGGAGACGAGGTGTGAACCATGGCCGTGTTCTTCCAAAAACCGCGCCAACCCCGTACTGGAAAGGCGTGGCGACACGTCCGCTCGGCCAACCTGCGTGGTTTCATGCGGATCGGCCTGCTGCTCATCGCGACGCGGAAGGATTATTCCCGCATGGAGGGGAAAAGTCCGCGATGCCGCCGGTCACTCGCGAAGCGCGGCCCGCAGCTCGTCGGCGATAGCCACTGCGATAGTGCGCGCCGTTGCCGCATTCGGGTGCAGGTCTCCAGGCAAGCGCCAGCCCTCATCGAATTCGACAAACACGTACGCCAGACCGGCGTCGTCCAACACTCGCCGCCGCAGCGTACGCTCGGCGCTGTCTTCGCGATTGAACTGCGGCACGATGATGAGCGGCACGGCGCCGCGGGTCCTGGCGAGCGCCGCGGTCGCGCGCAGCACTTCGCGCGTCAGCGCCACGCCTCGCTCCACCGTGGCGTCGCGGCGATACGGGACGATGAGCTTCGCCAGCGACTCGAGCCGGCCGTGCTCGACGGCCGGCATCCAGATCAATCCGCGTCCCGGCGCCAGCGCCAGATGCGGCCGGTCGTCGTCCATGTTCCGTCCGAAGAGCGCGGGCATGAAGAGCGATACCACCGCCACCGGCCGGGGGAAACGCGGCAGGTCGGCTGCGAGTCGCAGGTACGACTGGTCCGTGGCATAGCCATGCACGGCGAGGTTCGCGCTCTGGAGCCCCAGCAGCTCGCCCACCTGCGCCGGGATCGTCTCCTGCCAGTTCAGCCCTTCTCCCGCCATCACGGACTCGCCAGTGAAGACGACCGTCGGACGGGCCGGGTCCACGGGCTCGCCAGCGCTGCGCACGCGGTACCCGGCGGCGTCGAACGTGAAGTCGAGCGTCCGCCCGCCGACTTCCTTCCGCCCGGATCGATCCGGCACCATCGTCCAGCCGAGCCGCGCATCCGCGCGGCGCAACGGTTCGATCTGCGCGAGGAGCCACTTGTTGGTGGGACGTGTCCAGGCCAGCACGAAGTGGGCCGCGACCACAGCCATGACGCACGCGAAGATGGAGATCGGTACGGTGGCGGGACGCCGTGCCACGATCCGTCCGATAGGCGCACGGACGACGAGCGCGAGCGAAAGCCCCGCCGCGGTCATCGCGACGCGCGCCGACGATTCAAGGATGACGTACCAGTGACGCGGGACGAAGAACGACGGATACAGATGCCGGTCCAACCAGTCCTGATTGGTGACGAGCGCGAGCACGACGAGTCCGATACCGACCAGCGCGATGACCACTTCGGTGATCACGCCCGATGTCGAGGGCGCCCGAAAGGAAACCGGTAAGGTCACAACCCGAGAATATGCTAGATATATCCCATGGATCAGCTTTTGCGACCTCTGCATAAGTGGGTCTGGCGCGATCCAGACCGGCGCGTGCGAAAGCTGCTAATCTTCGGCGAGGTCGAGACCGACGGTGGCCGCGACATCCTGCGCGCCTCCGAAGTCACACCCGACCCGTTGCTCCGGCGGCTCTATCTGGAACACGCCATCGACGAGCTGCACCACGGCGTGCTCTTCAAGGAACGCGCCGAGGCCTTGCTGCGGCAGCGGCCCGCGCGGTCGAACGCGTTGTTCGGCGGGAATCCGCTGCCGGGCGGACACGGGCTGGACGACCTGCGCGTCGAGGATCAGGGCGATCCGAAACTGCTCGCCTTCCTGCACATCGCCGAGAAGACGGCGGCCGGCCGCTTCGCGATCTACAAGGACTGCGTGGACGACGACCCGAAGACGCGTGCGATCTTCGAGCAGATCCTGCGCGATGAAGTCTTCCATATGAACTACAGCTACCAGCAGCTCGGCCGCCTTTCCCCCGAGTCGCAGCGCCGCCACGTGTGGCGTGCCCGCGCGAGTCGTCTGTGGCATCGCTATCTGCGCGTGGCCGCGATCGTCGCCGGCCTCATCGGCGACGCCATCATGACGATCATGTATTTCGTCCTGTTGCCGCCATTTGCGTGGGCCGCCAGGCGCGCGGAACGGCGCGACACGCCGGGATGGCAGCAAATCCCCCGTGACCGCGCGGAATCGCCGACCAGCCTGTACTGACATGAAGATTCTGGGGATCTCCGCTCACTACCACGACGCGGCCGCGGCACTCGTCGTCGACGGCGTGCCCGTCTGCGCCGTGCAGGAAGAGCGGCTGTCGCGGAAGAAGAACGACGCCAGCTTTCCGCTGAACGCGATCGAATGGTGCCTGGGTCAGGCGAGGCTCGATCCGGACGATCTCGACGCGGTCGTGTTCTACGAGCGCAGCATGCTGAAGTTCGCGCGGATCCTCACGTGCACGCTTCGCGCGTTCCCGCGCTCGTGGCGGTCTTTTCCGCACGCGATGAAGAACTCGCTGGGCGAAAAGGTCTGGGCCCGCGGCATCATCTCGTCGCATCTCGGCATCGGCCGCGAGAAAATCCTGTTCACGGGACATCATCAGGCGCACGCGGCCGCGGCATTTCTCACCTCGCCGTCCCGTCGTGCGGCCATCCTCACGGCCGATGGGGTGGGGGAGTGGGCGACGCTCACCGCCGGTCACGGCGAGCGCCGGGCCGATGGCACGGACATCTCGCTTCTGCGCGAGATCCGGTTCCCGCACTCGCTCGGCATGCTCTATTCGACTTTCACGGCCTATCTGGGTTTCGCCGTGAACGAGGATGAGTACAAGGTGATGGGACTCGCCGCGTACGGCCGGCCGACGATGACCGATCGGGTGCGCAAGCTCATCCGGCGGACGCCGGACGGCGCATTCGCGCTCGCGCCGGAGTACTTCGAGTTCCAGACCACGGCCGCGCGATCGTATTCGTCGAAGTTCCTGGACCTGTTCGGGCCGCCGCGCCCGTCGTACGAGCCGATCGACGTCGAGACCGCCGAAGGCCGGCGTTTTGCGGATTGCGCCGCCAGCGTGCAGCGTGTCGTCGAGGAGACCCTCGTGGACATCGCCCGCGCCCTCCATCAGGAAACCGGCCTGCCGGATCTGTGTTTCGGCGGCGGCGTCGCGCTGAACGGCCTCGCGAACGCGCGAATTCTCGCCGAGTCCGGGTTCGAGCGCGTGTTCGTGCCGTCGGCGCCGGGAGACGCCGGGTGCGCACTGGGCGCCGCGCTGTATGCGGACCGGATCTACTTCCACAACCCCGATCGTGACGTGCCGGATCATCCCTTCTGGGGTCCCGCGGTTGATGGCGCCCATCTCGCGCGGGCCGCGCGCGAGGACGACCAGCACGTGGACGAGCTCGAGGATGGCCCGCTCATCGAACGCGTCGCCGCCGACCTCGCCGCGGGCCGTATCGTGGGCTGGATGGATGGCGCCTGCGAATTCGGACCGCGCGCGCTCGGCCATCGCAGTCTGCTCGCCGCGCCGCATGCGATCGAGATGCGCGACCGGTTGAATCGCGATATCAAGCACCGCGAGAGCTTCCGGCCGTTCGCGCCGGTCGTGCCTGCGGAAGCGGCCAATCGGTACTTCGACCTGCCGGCCGGCGGCGTACGTCTCGCGCGCTTCATGTCGGGCGTGTTTCCGGTCCGGCCGGAGTGGCGCGCGAGGCTCGCGGCGATCACCCACGTCGACGGTTCCGCGCGCGTGCAGGTGCTCGAGCGCGGCATGGCGCCGCGGCTGCATGCGCTGCTCGAAGCGTATGGCCGCCGCAGCGAGATTCCCGTCCTCCTCAATACGTCGTTCAATGTCGCGGGCGAACCGATCGTCAGCGCCGCGCTCGAAGGCTATTCGACGTTTCGCCGTTGCGGCATCGATGCCCTGGTCGCCGGATCGACGGTCGTCACCAAACGCGCCACCGCGTCCGCCAGGCGCGCCACGGAGCACGTCGCATGATCAAGAAAAGCGGCTTTCGGCGTCGCCTCACCATGATTGCCAGCACGGGGGGATCGATCGCGGATCTGGCGCGCGGGTTGTGGCGGCGTGACTCCGGCGCTCGATGGCTGGCGCCGCTCGCCATTTTCCTCTGTGTCTTCGGGGTGATTCTGATCCTGGCGGCCACGGTCGAAGCCCTGGCACCTTTCATCTACGCCGTGTTCTGACGCATGGACCGCTTCCGGGAGCTGCTGGCCTGCCCGTCGTGCGGCGGGATGCTCTCGGCGACGTGGTCGTGCGGCGGATGCGCCGCCCGTTTCGACGTCGCCGACGGCGTTCCCAACCTTCGGCTGCCCGCTGAAGGGGTCACGGAAACGGTCCGCCGCTTTTACGAACAAGCGCCGTTCCCAGGCTACCCGCCGGGCGAAGACCTGCAGATGCTCCACGCCAGGGTTGAGCGAAATCCCTTCGTGCGCCTGATCGATCGCGCGATCCCCGGCGACGCGCGCATCGTGGACGTCGGATGCGGCACCGGACAGATGTGTCTGTACCTCGCGCGCGCCGACCGTGTGGTGGTCGGCGCCGATCTGACGCGCGCGTCGCTCGTGCTGGGCGCCGCGGCGGCCGCGCGCTTTGGTCTCGATCGCGTGCAATTCGTCGAGACCGATCTTCAGCGGCCGGGACTGAGACGCGGCGCGTTCGATGTCGTCTACACCTCCGGCGTCGTCCACCACACGCCGGACCCGCGCGCGTCATTTGCACGAATCGCCGAGCTGGCCCGCCCCGGCGGCTTCGTCGTGCTCGGCGTCTACAACGCGATCGCGCGCATCCCGTCGCGGCTTCGACGGGCCGCCGCGCGGCTCTCGCGCGACAGGTTCGTCCCGTTCGATCCGGTGCTTCGCGAGCGGGCGCAGGACCCCGCGCGCCGTGACGCCTGGGTGCGAGATCAGTACCGGCATCCCGAAGAGCACCGCCATACGATCGCCGAAGTGCAGCGCTGGTTTGCCGACCATCGTGTCGAGTATCTGCGCACTTATCCAAGTGCTGTCTTTGATGACACACCGGAGGATTTGTTCACGCCCGCCCCCGACAACTGGGGTCTCGAACGCTGGCTGACGCAGATCGCGTGGATGCGCACGCTCGGGCGCGAAGGCGGGCTGTTTTTCACCATCGGGCGGAGACGGTGACAGGATCAGTGCGGACTCTGGGAATGACGATGAGACACGCCCTTGGCACCCTGTTTCAGCGCGCCGCGGCGATCGATGCCGCCCTTCAGTCTGTTCCCAATCGGGTCAAGTACCTCGTCATCGGTTGTACCGTCATCGTCATGGCGAGCGTATCCATCCCCAATGTGCCTCGACAGGTACTTCGACTACTCCCGCGTGCCCTGGCTCGCCGGCATCCACCAGCACGAGACCTACGGCACCGACTCGATCTCCGACATGTACGGAGCCAAGGTCATCCTGAACGACCCGAGCGACATGTTCACAAAGGAGCGGCTCGCACAGACGCCGCTGGAAGCAGCAACATGGTCGAAGGAAGCCTCCGCCCCATATCCGCCGGCGGTATTGCTCGTGGAAGCCGGGCTTTACGCATTCGGCGAATGGTCCGGCATCGGCTTCTATGGAGTGATTCTCGCCCTCGCGGGCGTGTTTCTCTCGCTGTCGGGCTATTACTTTCTGACGACGCGCTGGTACCTCTTCCCAGTCCTGTACCTGAATTTTTCCTACTTCAGCTATCGCTTCGTTTACGTGCAGGACAACACCTACCTCGTCATGCTCGTCGTCATCATGGCCGCCCTCTTCCTGGCCCGCGCGAGGCGCGAGGCATGCCACGCGCTCATGGCGGTCGCCATCATCATGAAGCTCGCGCCGCTCTATTACGTCAAGAACGCCCTGACGATGAGGCGGCGGACAGCCTTCGTCTTCGTCGCGATACTGGTGGCCGGGCTCGTGTTGCCCTATTTCGTGTGGGACAACTACTTGTATATCTACCGCTTCGGCAACGACCGCAAGGGCGACTTGGCTTCGGTCGCGGCATTGCTCCTCCTCGTGGTGCCGTTCGCGATCGTCCTCTGGTACGTCGAGGTGCGGCTCGGCTTCGACACGGAGGATCGGATCGGGTGGGGCCTGGTGCCGTTCGCGATGCTGCTCGGCCTCAAGTTGAACGCGGCCAGACACCTGCTGATCGTCCTGCTCGTTCCGGACAAGCGCGGCATCCGCAACGTCGCGGCCGCGATCGGGCTGGCGTTCCCGTATCTCTTTCCGTCGCTCATCCCGTTCACTTCCGCTCTGCTGATCAGCACGGCTGTCCTCTGCATCGGCCTGGTCTTTTACCTGGACCAAATCGGATGGGACGTGGTCCGTGACGATTTCCGGCATCCCGGTCGCACCGCGAGGATGATCCTTCATGGCCAGCGTTGAGCGCGCGAGCGCATGAAAGTGCCGCGAATTGTCGAAGTCTCGTCGGCCCACGGGAGCAAGATATTCGCGCAGAGCGACATCGACAGGCGCGGTGTTCAAGCCCGAGGCGCGTGTCGTCGAACGCCCCCTCGCGCACGTCCTCGCCAAGCAGACCAGGAAGGCTCAAAATGAGATACGCGCGCGAATTCATCATGAGCACGCTCGTCGGGGGGTTGTTCATCGTAGTGCCCGTCGCGCAGAAACGAAGGCGACACCAAAACGGCCGCCGAGTTCGCGGCGAAGTGGCCGGCCGATCCGAAGGTCTACGTCAAGAAACAGCTCGAGCGCTTCATGACGGCCACGGCGAACATCGACTATTCACTGGCGCACATCTGGGTGAACGATCCGGCCGGCAGAACCGCCGGCTTCCTCTCTCCGGGCCTCGACGACATCTCGTGGGAGACGATGCGCGCGATCGTGGCCGGGAAGGAAGCCGTGGACGCCGCGCGCGCTGCCGTGGGCGCTCGCCGTGCTCGCAAACGGCACGATCATGACGCTCGGCCAGCCGTACTGGGCACGCCTCGGCGGCGATAAGAATGTTTGCCCCTTTCCGATCCCGCTCGTGATCAAGAATCTCAGGAACCCGATGTAAGTGGTCGTCAGTGCGAGTGCCGGGCATGGGCGCGGATGCGCACGCTCGGGCGCGAAGGCGGGCTGTTTTTCACCATCGGGTGCCGCGTATGATTCTGGCTATGTATGCCGTCGCGGCCGTCGCGATCACCGCTGTGGCTGCGATCGCGGAGCTGGCCATGGGCCGGCTGCTGTTGTGCCGCTGCGGCTATGTCAAGTTCTGGCACGGCGTCGTGAACAGCTCCGAGAATTCCCAGCATCTGACCGACTGGTACACCTTCACGCACGTCCTGCACGGTCTCGGCTTCTACGTCCTGCTGTGGCTCGTGTTCAGGCGCCTGGGCGGAGGTGTGCGATTCCTGATGGCGGTGGCGTTGGAATCGGCGTGGGAGATCGTCGAGAACTCACCGTTCATCATCGATCGTTACCGGACCGCCACCATCTCGCTCGACTACTACGGCGACAGCGTCGTCAATTCAGTGGCTGACGTGGTCGCGATGATGGTCGGGTTCTGGATCGCCCGCAAGGCGCCGGTCTGGGTCAGCGTCGTGCTGTTCATCGCGGTCGAGGCCGCGCTGGCGTGGGGGATTCGCGACAACCTGACGCTCAACATTCTCATGCTGATACGCCCGATCGAGGCGGTGAAGCGGTGGCAGCTCGGGAGCTGAGGCGATCTAGTATGGATAAGCTTTGAGCTTTGGCGTTTTCGGCTTCCAATCAGGCAGGGCCGCGTATACGCCTCCGGAAGGGGCAAATGTCCGTATATTTGTTGGGAACCTCCCGGTTTCCGTGAAGTCTGCCTGGGCGCCGGCTGTGTCCAACGCGGTGGTCATCATCGAGAAGTGGAAGCGCTGATCATGCGATGCGTCAACCGATGAAAAAGGCGATGTTTCTCGTGACGCTGTTTGTGTTGATCCTGCCCGGGGAAGGCCCCACGGCGCAGGGTGTCGTCGTCAAGGTCAAGCCTGGTGAGCTCGTCGTTGACCATCCCACGTTGATCAACCTGGGCTTTGAGTGGGTCATTCAGGGCGACGACAATCGCAACGCGCGCGTCGAGGTGTCGTACCGCAAGCAAGGCGAGGCCTCGTGGAAACAAGGCCTTCCGCTCCTGCGGCTGCAGGGCGAGCGGATCTATCAGACCGACGGTGTGTTCAATGTCATTTCGCCGAACATGTTTGCGGGCAGCATTCTGGATCTGGCACCCGATACGGCCTACGAGGCGCGATTCGTGATGTCCGATCGCGACGGTTTCATCGGGCAGAACGGCAAGGCCGTGACCAGGACGGTGACCGTGCGGACGCGCCCCGAACCAAAGCCATATTCAGACGGCCGCGTCTTCCACGTGTATCCGCCGGGTCACAAAGGCGAGAAGATCGAGCCGGCCTTTGACGGGCTGATGTGCGCGTACAACTATTACTGCGGCGGCGGCGACACCGTGACCGCCGGCCGGCCTCGCGTGAAACCTGGCGACACGATCCTGGTCCACGCCGGGCTCTACAAATACCACGCCGACCTCTATACAGGGGACCGAACGATCAATGCCACGACGCCGTTCGAAGGTACCTACTATTTGACCGCCAGCGGCACGCCCGAACGGCCGATCGCCATCAAGGGCGCCGGAGACGGCGAGGTCATCTTCGACGGCAACGGCAATTTCAACCTGTTCAACGTGAAGGCGGCGAACTACAACTATTTCGAAGGCGTGACGATTCGCAATACCGATATCGGCATCTGGGCGGGCACGCAGTTCATTGCCGGCTCGAAAGGACTGACGGTCAAGAAGTGCCGTTTCGAAGACGTCAACCTCGGGATCTTCACCAACTACTCAGGCTCGAGCGACTTCTACATCGCAGACAATCGTTTCTTCGGGCGCGACGACCCGAAGCACCTTCTGGGATGGAACGGCCCGTTCTGGGCACAGTTCAATGGCGTCGACGGCCAGATCTTCCCACCGATCCTGGCGTCATATGCGGCGGTCCGGCTTTACGGTCCCGGGCATGTCGTCGCATACAACTATGTCGCCGATTTCCACGACGGCATCGACATTGAAACGTACGGGAATCCGGACGGGTCGCATGCCATCGACGGCCCACACTACCCGCCGAAGGAGTATTGGGACAGACGTCCGGTCGCGATCGATTTCTACAACAACTACATGACCAACTTTCACGACAATGCGATCGAGATCGACGGCAGCATGCACAACGTGCGCGTGATGCGAAACATGATGGTCAATTCGGCTTCGCATCCGTTCTGCAACCAGCCGTCTATTGGCGGCCCGATCTACTGGATACGGAATATCGTCTATCACGCGCCCGGCGGGTCGACGAGGCTGACCAACGGCGCCGCGGGCGTGCTGTTCTACAACAACACGATCCTGACGGAGACCTCCGGCGGGATCGTCGGCGAACGTGCATTGGCGGAACAATCTCGATGCTGGGCGAGAATTCGGCCCCCGCGATCTTCAGCGTCAATACGAATACGAACTACAGCTCGTCGGATTACAACGGATTTCGGCCAAACGGCGGAGCGCCGTTCTCGTTCCAGTGGAACTCGCCGCGGTCGGACTCGCGGGCGGATTACAGCGGCCTCATCGCAGGCGGGGGGCAAGGTGGCGGGGCAGCGAACCCGTCTCTTCTCGCACGCCGATTTCAAACGCTCGCGGAATACAGTGCGGCGACAGGGCAGGACGTCCACAGTATCGCCCTCGACTACGACGTGTTCGTCAATGTTCCGAGACTCGACAGGACGGATCTCAAAAAGGTTCAGGCGGTCTACAGGGCGGAAGAATACGATTTTGGTCTCAAGCCGGGTTCCGCTGCGGTCGACCGCGGAATAGTTCTGCCGAACGTCGACTGACGGTTTCGCCGGCCAGGCGCCCGATCTTGGTGCACTGGAAATTGGTCAAGCCCCACCCCACTATGGCCCTCGACCGTAATACGAAGGCACACACGGCGCAAGGCTGCTACGTGTTTGCGCTGCGGTAACTGGAACGGAGATAAACGGATGACATCCAACTTGCGCGCGCTGGTGTTCACGGTGGGATGTCTGTGTTGGCTGAGCCGACCAGTTTACGGAGCGGGAAAATACTTGCACGTCGAGTACCCGCCATCCACCGCTGCCAACGAATTGCAGATCGGCGTCACCTATACGATGTGGATTCCCGACGACGTCGCCCGATTCCGCTGCGTAATCGTTCATCAGCACGGCGCGGGAAGAAACGCGGCTGAACACGGAGGCACGGCCGCATACGATTTCCACTGGCAGGCGCTGGCGAAGAAATGGGACTGTGCCTTGCTCGGTCCCTTCTATCACGTCCTCACAGATGCCACCGACGCGACACCCGGAGGCTCCGAACTCTGGTTCGATCCGCGGCGTGGCTCGAATCAAGCCTTCCTCAAAGCACTCGACGAGTTGTCCGCGCAGGCGAAGCATCCGGAGCTTGCGACCGTGCCCTGGGCGTTGTGGGGACACTCGGGAGGCGGCATCTGGTCAGACGTCATGACGACCCTATACCCGGACCGCGTGGCTGCCGTGTTCCTGCGATCCGGCTCGTTCAAGAACCGGCCAGGCTTCCCGCAGCCCGAGACGCCGGCCGCCGTGTACGCGGTCCCCGTCATGGGAAACGCCGGCGTGAAAGAGAAGGACCGCAACGCATGGATCACCACTCTTGCGAGGGCGCGCGAATATCGCGGCAAGGGCGGCCCGGCCGGATTTGCTTCCGATCCACGAACGGGCCATGAGACCGGCGACTCGCGCTATCTGGCGATTCCTTACTTTGACGCCGTCCTCGCCATGCGCCTGCCGGCCAAGGACAGCAAAAGCCGAAAACTTAATCCTGTGGACATGAGAAAGGGTTGGCTGGCGCCCTTCCTTGGCACAACCGCTGTGCCGGCTTCGTCCTACAAGGGCAGCGCTCTTGAAGCGGTCTGGCTGCCTGACGCACACGTAGCCAGGATCTGGATCGAATACGTCAAGAGCGGAACCGCTGCCGACGTGACTCCACCGCCTGCGCCCTTGAACGTTCGGGTGACGCCCAAGGGTAGCGAGGGCAATGAAATTACGTGGGATGCCGACGCCGATTTCGATAGTGGTATTGGCGGTTTCTTCGTCATGCGCGACAACAAGGCTATTGCGCGTCTCCCCGAAACAACCGCACTTGGTACTTGCGGTGTATGGGCGCCCGTTGTTCCAGGGTCTGTCGTATCACGACACGCCGGAGCTACCGCCCGCGGCCCCGGCGATGCGCTACGTCGACGTTTCAGCCAAGCCAGGCGAGAAACACACCTACAGCATTCTGACCATCAACAGCGCAGGAGTGCCGTCAGAGCCATCCGCTGCGGTTGTCGTGCCTTCGCCAGAATCCGGAAAGGACTAAGGATCATGAACGGTCTGAAGTTGTTCTTGGTAGCGGCCATCGTTTGGACTTCCAGCAACGCCACGGCAGCGGACGTGTATGTCCCCTTCGAAGGCGAGAAAACCACTTGGCACGAAGGGTTCGACCGCTATGACTTCATCATGGACGACGCCACTGGGGCGATCACGCCGATGACGGCCCCGGCGAGCGAGGTGACGAGCTTCGGCATCGACGTGACTCTGAAGGACGGCAAGCGCCGCGGCGTCGTCGTTGTCCCCAAGAAGGCAGCGCCCGGCAATCCATGGTCATGGCAAGCCTGCTATTGGAACCACCAGCCTCAAACCGAAGTCGAGCTGCTGAGACGCGGTTTTCACATCGCCTTTGTGGCGCCAGACCCTCGCGAACAGGGCAAGGCGTGGGACCGGTGGTACACGTTCCTGACGGAGAAGCACGGGCTTGCGAAGAAAGCGGCCTTCATCGGAATGAGCAAGGGCGGAGTCAACGAGTTCAACTGGGGTGGTGTCAACCCCGACAAGGTGGCGGCCATCTACGCGGACAATCCGGCAGTCTACGACGAGGATTTCGCCAGGATCCCGGTACTGGCCAAACACGACATTCCCCTGCTGCACGTCGTCGGCACTGAGGATTTTGTGCTGCGGTACACGATGGCGGTGGAGAAGATGTATCACCAGTTGGGCGGCGCAATCACCGTGATCATGAAGGAAGGCCATGCCCATCACCCCCACAGTCTCGAGGACCCGACGCCGATCGCGGACTGGATCGAGCAGCACATGCAGCCGGTGGAGGCGAACCGGCCGGCCTTCGCCGATTCCACCTACACCAAGACGCACTACTACAGCCTCGAGAGTTCCTACCTCTACCTGACGAAGGAGGATACATACGCGACGGTGCGCGGACCGGGATACGTTCCCTCCTACGATCGCTACACAAGTCCGGGGACGGGTAACTTCCACATGGATGCGATGTCGATCGTGGTGCCGCAGAAGCCGGCACCGGGCAAGCCGTGGATGTTCCATCCGAGCTTTCTCGAGCCCGATTCGACAGTAGCGTTGGCGCTGCTGGCCAAGGGTTACCACATCGTGCTGCCGCCTATCTCCGGGTCGGGGGCCGTGCAAGAGAAGTGGGACGAGGTCTATCAGCGGATGGTCGACAACGGATTTTCGACGAAGGTGGTGATGGAGGGGACCGGGGCGAAGGCGGGCGAGTCGTACGCGTGGGCGATCGCGAATCCGGACAAGATCTCGGCGATTTACGCGCGGAATCCGCTCCTGCGCAGCAACATGTCGAAGACGCCGGTGATCGACAACCTGGCACCGCTCGCCAAGGCCGGGGTGCCGATTCTGCACGACGTCGGCAGTCTCGACCCGTGGCTGAAGGACCACACACGTGTGGCGGAAAAACGCTACAGGGAACTCGGGGGGAAGATGACGGTGTTGGTGACCGAGGGCGAGGGGCACTTCCCGCTGTCGCGCAAGGATCCGAAGCCCGTGGTGGATTTCATCCTGAGTCACCAGCGGTAGCCCCAGTGTCATCCACTCTTTTGGTATAGTCTTGCGGTTCCCCGCAGATTGCGCCGGTCACAGGAGGATGAGATGAGGCGACGGCTTCTCGAGGCGCTGGCTGTTGCGTCGGTGATGATCGCCTTGGTCGTGTTTCTGCGTCTATCCGTCGCAGGCGAAGCGGCTGTGCCCCAGTCGACGGCGAGGACGCCTGTGGCACCCGCAACACCCTCGGCTATTCCGAAGACGGCGTGGGGTCACACAAGTATCGAAGGCATTTGGCTCGACGAGTTCGATACTCCGCTCGAACGGCCGGCAAAGTACGCCACGAGAGAGTTCTTCACCGACGAGGAGCGTACGGCACAAGATGCGGAGCGCTCGGGTAACGCCGGCCGCAATCAACGCGCAGAAGTCGGCAGCCGGCAGGACGTCGCCGGCGCTTATAACGCGGTGTTCACCTCGGCGAAGCCGACGGGCCGTCGCACGTCACTCGTCGTCGATCCGCCGAACGGTCGGATTCCCGCTCTGACGGCACCCGCTCAAGAGCTGAACCGTCGCGACCGTGAGTTCCGCCTGGCCCTTCTTCAGAACACCGATACTTGTAAAAATAAGATGACCGCCTGTACCGGCTGGCAGTACGGGCCGCGATCGCCGCGCTGGTCCGAAATGCCCCCGTCCTACAACACGCAGCGCATGAACCGCCACGACGGCCCCGAGGATCAGAGCATGGCCGATCGCTGCATGTCTGGATCGGAACCGGACTTCATCGGATTCCGCCGCATCGTACAGGGGCCGGACTCGATTGCGATCGGCGTCGACACCGGGCAGGGCCAGGGATTCCAGCGCGTCGTCTATTTGAGCGGGAATCATCCGCCGAACAACGTCCGCCTCCGCCACGGTGACTCGCGCGGCCACTTCGAGGGGAATTCGCTGGTCGTCGAGACCAGTAATTATTCGCCGAAGTTTCCCATCCGCGGTGCGGCCGAGAACCTGACGCTTGTCGAGCGGTTCACGCGGCTCACGGCAAACACGCTGGAGTACTCTGTCACCTTTACGGACCCGACAGTGTGGATAGCGCCGTGGACCGTCAAGCAGGAGCTGACGTTACAGTCCGACACCCAAAACCGCATCTACTACGAGCCGCGGTGCCACGAAGGAAATTACGGGCTGCCGGCGCTGCTGATTGGCGCGCGCGTGGATGAAAAAAAGTTCGCGGAAGGGCAGGGTCCGGATCCGGCGTCACAGGATACCGCCAGCTGCCTCCTCAATCCCGAGCCGCAATAGATACGTCTGTGGCACAGGAGGCGTCCATGCGAAGGTGGTTCAACGGTTCGATCGTCGCGACCGCACTGACGGCAGCCGCGATGAGCGCCGTGATTTCGCTGTCGGTGACGCGCAGTGCGGGTCAGGCTGCCCGTCCGGCACGCACGGCGGACGGCCAGCCCAATTTCAACGGGGTCTGGCAGGCGCTCAACGAAGCCAATTGGGATTTACAGGCGCACGAGGCGCGCGCCGGAATGGTGACGCAGAAGGGCGTCTACGATTACGAGTATGCCCGAGTCCCGGCCGCGCCAGTTCTCGCCCTTGGTGCCGCGGCAGGCGTGCCCGGATCTCTCGGCGTCGTCCAGGGCGACGGCCAGATTCCGTACAGGCCCGAAGCGGCCGCGGTCAAGAAGGAGAACGGCGAGAACTGGATCGATCGAGACCCGGAGCTCAAGTGCTACCTGCCGGGCGTGCCGCGCGCGATGTACATGCCCTACCCGTTCGCGATCGTTCAGGGCACCGACAAGATCCACATGACGTACGCGTTCTCAAACGCGGGCCGCGTGATCCATATGAATAAGGTTACGGGCCCTCCCGACGACACGTATATGGGACATTCAGTCGGCCATTGGGAAAAAAATACGCTGGTTGTCGAGGTCTCGCACTTCAACGGAAAAAACTGGTTCGATCGCGCCGGCAACTTTCACAGCGACGCGTTGCACCTCGTGGAGCGTTATTCGCCGATCAGTGCCGATGCCATCCGTTACGAAGTCACGATCACCGATCCGAAGGTCTTCACGCGTCCGTGGACGATCGCCATGCCGCTCTATCGCCGCCTGGAGCCGAATGCGACGGTCATCGACTATCCGTGCATGGAATTCTCGGAAGAGTTCATGTACGGGCATCTTCGGAAGCAGCAACTGGTCAAGCGCTGGGAAGGCGAGACGATGATCGTGGACATCACCCGCAAGATTCCACCGGGCGAGCGTCTGCACGACTGGTACAGAAGGTAACATCAAACAGCGGCAGAGAGGTTGAAGTCCATGACAGTGAAACTGGCCATCGCGATTGCCGGGATCGGCCTGTATCTGGCAAGTGCCAATGTGCCGCTCGTGGCCCATCATGCATTCGCGGCTGAATTCGATGCGAACAAGCCGGTCGAGTTCACGGGCGTTGTCACAAAAATGGAGTGGGTCAATCCACACGTCTGGATTACTCTCGACGTGAAAAAGCCCGATGGCAGCATCGAGCAGTGGAAGTTCGAGGCTGGAACCCCTAACGTGCTCTTCCGCCGGGGCTTCACGAAGGAGTCGTTGTTGCCCGGGACGCAGGTGAAAGTGGACGGCTACCAGGCGAAGGACGGCACACGGCGCGCGAACGGTCGCGACCTGACGTTCGCCGACGGCCGCAAGCTGTTCCTGGGGTCGTCGGGTACGGGGGCTCCGTATGAGCTGGCGCGCCCCGGTGTCGACACGCAAGATCGCAAGTAATTTATCGGCGGCGCGCGCGTTTCTCCTGCCGCCGCTGTTTATCGCCGGGCTGGTCGCGGTCGCGCTGTACGAGCCTGTTCGCCAGAATCCCCGATTGTTCTGGTCGGTTGTCGGAACGGGCGCCGTCCTGCTCGCGTGGAGCGGCGTGCTGCTCGTTTTCGCCCTTCGCAACCACCGCGTGTTACACCTCGACATTGCGCTGCGCACGCAGCACTACGTTCAGGCGTGCGCCCACACGTCGATCTTCCTCTACTGGGGCTGGTATTGGCGGCCCGTGTACGAATCGGCTCATCTGATCATCGCGCAGCTGTTCTTCGCGTACGCGTTCGACATGCTGCTCTGCTCGTCACGCCGCGACACCTATGCGCTCGGGTTCGGACCGTTTCCAATCATCCTGAGCACGAATCTGTTTCTCTGGTTCAAACAGGACTGGTTCTACCTGCAGTTTTTGATGATCGCGTTCGGGTTCGCTGCGAAGGAATTCATCCGATGGAACAAGGATGGACGTGAGACACACATCTTCAATCCATCCTCGTTCACGCTCACGATATTTTCTCTAGCTCTGATCCTGACCGGCGCGAGTGACATCACATGGGGCAAGGACATCGCCATCACGCAGTTCTATCCACTCCACATGTACCTGTTCCTGTTTCTGGTAGCGCTGCCCGGACAATTCCTGTTCGGCGTGACGACGATGACGCTGTCAGCGGTGCTGACGACGTATCTCTTCGGTCTTGACGTACTATGCCGTCACCGGCACATATTATTTCTTCGACTCCTACATTCCGATCGCGGTCTTTCTCGGAATGCATTTGCTCTTCACGGATCCGTCCACGTCGCCGCGGACCGAGCTCGGGCGCATGATTTTTGGCGTGCTGTATGGGCTGAGCACAATCGCGGTCTATTCGCTACTCCGCGTCGCTGGTCTTCCCGCCTTCTACGACAAGCTTGTGCAGGTCCCGCTGCTCAATCTGTCGATCCAGTCGATCGACCGCTCAGTGCGGTCGGGGCGTCTGCGGCGGTTCGATCCGGCGCTGATTGGGCGTTCGCTGTCGGTGCGGGGCCGCAACCTTGCGTACATCTCTGTCTGGGCGATTATTTTCGCGATCATGACTGCTGCCCAGGGCGTGGGAGATAGTCATCGTGGCCAGTGGATTCCATTCTGGCAACGAGCGTGCCAGGAGGATCGCGGCGATGCCTGTCAGTATCTTGCTCTGCTGTACACGAATTACTGCCGCGCGGATTCCGGCTGGTCGTGCAACGAGCTGGGCAGGCTGCAGGCCGAACGAACAATGGACCGGCCGGCGGCGCGTGAGTCCATGCAGCGTGGTTGCGAGCTCGGCTTTCAGCCCGCGTGCGTCAACCTCGTCAATCTGATCGGTGACAACCGGCTGGCCACGGCGCCTCCGCCGCTCGAGGAACTACCGATCCTGTTGCGCGGAAGCAAAGGGCCGATCACCGATCGGGGTGCGGCATCGTTGTACCGGCGCGCGTGTGAGCAGGGCTGGGCCGAGAGTTGCGGCCGATCAGGAAAATCCGATCCAGCGTCCTCCGATCCCGACGCCAGACCATAGCGCAACCGAGACGACGGCCACGAGTCTGCTCCAGAGTGGACCCACGCGACCTTCGTCGGCCAAGGCGACCTTCCGGCGCACCGTGAACGTAAAGGTGATCGCCAGGAGCAGGGACGTCATCTTCACCGCGAAGGCCGGACTGTAGTAGCACTTGATCGCCTCCGCCAGGAACAGCAGAGTCCCGGTGGTCAGCATCACCATGAGGCTACCGATCAACCAGGGCTGGGCATCTCGCGCAAGTTGCGCAACAGGCTGCTGCCGCAACCCGAGACCAAAGAGACGCATGTCAACCACCAGGACCGCTCCAGCGATCACGACCAGCCCAAGCAGATGGACGGATTCAATGGCGGGAAAAAGCCACTGCGAGTTGCGTATCGCTTCCCCGATCGCGGTCTGTTCGCACCAGGTAAAAAAAGGCAGCAGAGACATCTATCAGTTCACTCGGGAGGGATCGCATCACAACCCGCGAGCACGTTCACAACAGGTGGTTGCGGCCTGTCGCAGTCGAACCAGTTGTACGCAATCATGCGTCCCGCAACGACAATGCTGGCCCAGAGCACCAGAGACGCGGCGCCCGCCATCCGGGCCCTCTTCGGCAGGACAGGATCGAGATCCCACTCAGCCACGCTGCGAAACACAGTCGAGTGAAACACCCACACATTCAAGCCGGCGAGTATCAGCATGACGAGCTTGATCCGAAAGAAGATACTGTGGAACGTTCTCACAGGAATGGCATAGAACAGAAGCGCGCCGCTGATGACCATGACCGCAAAGCCTGCTCTGGCCCACGGCAGAAGCCGGCCCGCAACCTGCGACACAGGCACCGTTCGCAGCGTCAGGCTCAGAAGACGTAAGTCCAGCAGGACAATCATTCCGAGAAACAGGCACATGGTGAGAACATGGATCGACTCGAGAATCGGATATCCCCAGAGGGATTCGTGGAGCGCGATACTCCCCGGGGAATTCGCCAGCCATTCGGAGAAGTTATGAAAGGACATTCCACCGTGGAGATAACCGCATTCTAGGGCTCCGCGACCGGCTCGAGCTTCAAGATTGCCCCGTCCCGCATGTCGGTCGTCAGGTACACCAATCCATCTGGTCCCTGTCTCACATCGCGGATCCGCTGGCGCAGCTCGAGCAGCAACGTTTCACGGCGGCTTTCCAGCCCCCGTTCGTTGAAGACAATCCGTGATAACTGCGTTCCCGCGAGTCCGCCCACCAAGAGGTTCCCCTTCCACTGGGGAAAACGGTTGGCGGTGTAGAAGGCCATTCCCGAGATCGCAATCGAGGGCTTGTAGAACGTGACCGGCTCCTCCATGCCAGGCGCCGACGTGGGCGGCTGGACACCGGGCGGCGGAAGACCGGATCTGATGCCGTCCGGGTCGGTCGTGTAGGCGCGGCCGTAGGTGACGACTGGCCAGCCGTAGTTCAAGCCTCGCTTGATGATGTTGATCTCGTCGCCGCCCTGCGGGCCGTTATCGGTTTGCCACAGCTCGCCGGTCTCGTGGTGCACGGTCAGCCCGAGCGTGTTCCGGATGCCAAGCGCGTAAATCTCCGGCTTGTACCCGGGCCGGCCGACGAATGGATTGTCTTCGGGCGTGCTTCCATCTTCATTCAACCGTAGAACCTTGCCGGCGTGCTCGGCTGGGTCCTGCGCCCAGGACGCGAGGCCGACGAACGGTCCGCGTTCAGTGCCCGAGGAAAGTGGCGTTCCGATGGTCATATAAATCTTGCCATCGCGGCCGAACACGATGCGCGCGGCGCTGGGGCCATCTGTCCATGAGCTCGATGCGAAAATCTCGCGGACGTCGGCAAGCGATGTGCCCCCGTCGAAGCGACCGCGCACCAGAACAGCGGTTCTCAGGTTTGGGTTGCCGGGTCTCGGTTTCCAGTAGGCGACGTATACCAGCCGGTTTTCCGCAAAGCGCGGATGCAGAGCGATGTCCACGCCCGCAGTATCTCGACGTTCGCTTGTGACGCCGGGAGGCAAACCTGTGATCGGCGCCGCGTCGAGGACGCCATTACGGATGACCCGGAGCGTGTTCCGGCTCTGCTCGGTTACAAGGATGTCGCCGCCCGGCAGAAAAGCGAGCGCCCACGGATAGACCAGCCCTTTGACGGCAGTAACCCGGATGGTCGCGGCAGCTGTCCTGAACACCTGCGGTTTATCGAGCAGGGTCGCGGGACCGTCAGAAGGGGGCTGTTGAGCGCTGCCGGGTGGGGCCGCTACGACAAGTGCGAGCGCCGCGATCGCCGCGGACGAATGCTTCACCCACATCAGTCGGGTCATGGCTCAGCTCGCGGCTCGCCATGCAATCGCATCGCGGCGGCTTGGAGAGGCTCTGCAGACGACGGTCTAGTAGGGGTAGCCTTTGAGCCTTGGCGTCTTCGGTTTCCAATCAGGCAGGGCCGCGTATTTATCCCCGATTGGCATCTTCACCTTCGGCAGACTCTGCGCGTCGAGTACCTGGTCCTCCGGGATGACATCGTTGATGTAGAGCAGATACGCCGTCAGCGCGTACACCTCGTCGGCCGTCAGCGTTCCCTCGCGATTGAGCGGCATGGCGCGATTGATGTAGTCCCAGACACCTGTCGCGAACGGCGCGCGAAGCGGCAGTATTCGTCCGCGCGCCCAGAGCTCGACCTCCGGGCCAGCCTTGCTTTTCAAAATGGGCGCCCTGCCCTCGATCCCCGTCGCCCCGTGGCATCCCGCGCATCCCTTCGCGCGATAGATCTGGGCGCCCTCCTTCGCCGTTCCGCGTCCCGGCGGGAGTTCCTCTCCGGTCGGACCGATGGAGATATCCCACGCGCGGATTTCCTCTGCGGTCGGCGTGCGTCCCACTCCATACGTAGGCGACTGCGCCAGCGCGGAGACGCCCATGAGCAACACGAACAGCGAGAACCCTACGCATACCCATTGGTCACGCTCCCGTCGCTGGCGATCCTCCACGGCTGAATGCTGTTGTCCAGCCCCGGCACGCTGAATGTCGGAGTCGAGGGCTTGTTCCAGTACTTGGCGACCTGTGCGCGCGACGGTTGAACCTGACCGATCTCGTCCGTGCAGCGCGACAGGAGCTCGGTCTCCTTTCCGTCCCAATTCCACTGATAGGCGAACCGGGTATGCGCCATGCGCTGCGCCGTCCCCTTGATCTCGGCCTTGTTCCATGTCTTGCCGCCGTCGGTCGACACTTCCACCTGCTTGATGGCGCCGCCACCGGACCAGGCCAGGCCGCTGATCTCGTAGAATCCGTGGCCGGGCAGCTGTTGTCCGCCGGACGGGAACGTGATGACCGATTTGGGCCCGATCTGGTACTCCAATGCCGCGATCTTCGGGTCCTGATCGAGATGGCCGAAGTCGTTGTAGTTCATGTAGTACCGATCGACGATCTTGATTCGCCGCAGATACTTGGTGTGAAAGATTCCTTCGAAGCCGGGGACCATCAGCCGCAGCGGAAATCCCTGCTGGGGCCGCACGGCCTCGCCGTTCATGCCGTAGGCCACGAGGCAGTCGTCCATCGCCTTGGCGATCGGCATGCTCGACGCGCCCTTCACTTCCTCCGCCCCTTCCGCGACGAACCAGGTTGCCCCGCCTTTCAGGCCGCACTCCTTGAGCAGCGACGAGAGGAGCACGCCGGTCCATTCGGCGCAACTGGTCATCCCGTGCGATTCCTGAACGGTCTTCGCCCTGCGCGACGATCGATTCCCCGCGCACTCGATGAAATGAAGGCGGGTGACCGAAGGGAGGCGCTTCAAGTCCTCCATGGTGAACGTCAGCGGACGGTCCACCATGCCGTGGATCAGGAGACGATGCTCGCGCGGATCGATCTCCGGGATGTAAGCACCACGCGTCGTCCCCACGTAGTGGAGCGAGGATGGCGTGATCACCCCGACCGAATCCTGAAGCGGCGACGCTATGTGAAACGTAGAGCCCGAAGTCATCGGGCGAAGGCCTGCCGCCGTGGGCGATGCGTACCGACGTGACGAACTTCGATCGGTCGCCGTAGGCGATCTGATCCTTGTCGCCCTTGATCATTGGTGGCTGGGCTGGTGGCTGTCTGGCCGATCGCGGGCGCCGCGGCTCCCAGGGTGAAACCACCGGCCAACGCCGCGCCGCTTTTCAGGAATTCCCTTCGAGCAGGTCGTTTCGCGCCCATGGTTCTCTCCTTCTCAGATGAGCCAACCTGGAATCGCTTCCCGCAGCCGGCAGTATACGCCTGTCTCGCGCCGACCGACACATCCAGTGTCGGCCCGCGACGAGATCGCGAGGAAAGTCCTGCAGGTCGGTCGGGACGCTCACCGAATCGGCTCGAGTGCCTCGGCCACGGCTCGACCGACACTGCGGCCTTGACGCCGGCCGTCCTTCACCGCATGCCGGAAGTGAATGCCGGCATGAAGGCGGGAGAGCCCGTTTTCCTCGGCCGCGGCGAGAACCCCTTGTAGTGTCGTGTGACGCCCGGCAGGGTCAGGCTGTCCGCGCTATAGCTCAGCTGATCCCCGAAGAGCTCAATCAGGACTTCGGCCGCAGACCACCCGAGCACTGCGCATCGAGGATGCGAAACGGCGGCTCGAGCGGACGGAGGCGCCGATCGATGAGATCAGCTGGCGCGCCGGCTACGAAGACCCTGCGTTCTTCCGCCAGCTATTCAAGCGCACGACCGGCCTGGCGCCTGGCGAGGATTTATCCGACGTTCCGCGGAACGGGCGCGTCTTTTCCAGCTAAAGGAACCTCCATCACAAAAACGCAACCCTTGCCCGGCAGGTTGCGGTAGTAGATATCCCCCCCATGCACTCTGACCGCCTTTCGAGCGATCGAGAGTCCCAGGCCTAGACCGGTCCGGTCTTTGTGGCGCCGCTCGGCGAACGCCTTGAACAGGTCATCTGTTCCGTCAGGAATCCCGCCGCACTCGTCCTCCACTTCGAAACGTACACGCCCGTTCTTGTGCAGGGCTCGCAGCACCACGTGGCCGCCGGGATGCGTGTACTTGAACGCGTTGTTCAACAGATTCATGACTGCCGATGCGAGGAGCTGCGGATCGGCATCGACGGCAAGCCGAGGGTCCACCTGGTCGATGCTGAAGTGTACGGCGCGGTTTTCAGCGTGCAGGTTGCCAGCCATCGCGATCTCGACGAAGAAATCGGCGACCGGCACGCGTTCGCGGCGCTGGATATTGGCGGTCATCCGGACGTCGGACAGCGTGTTGTCGACAAGGTCGCGCAGGCTCATGAGGCCGCGGCCGAGCACGGTCCCGGTGCTTCCGTTGATGGCGACGGTTCCCCGCTTCAACGTGTGGAAGGCGAGGAGCGCGGTGTTGAGGATGTCGCGGATTTCGTGAGCCAGTTGTCCGGCTCGCTCCATTTCCTGGGTCGATCGCGATTCGGCGGTCATGCGCGCGTGCTCCGTCACGGCTTCCGCGATCGCCGTATCGAGGCAGCGATTCAGCGTGTGGAATTCTTCGGTCGTGATCGGAAGCTGCTGTTCGACGGCGACCTCCGTGATGGCCTGGCAGATATCACCGTAATCGTGGACCACCTGAGAGATGTTGAACCCCAGGGCCCGCAACTCGCGTCCATGCGTCGCCGCTGAAGCTCCGATCGCCTTCTGCGAGAACGGCGTCGGCGTCGTCTCCAACCGGAGCGTTTCGGAGAGCTGTGTCAGGAACAGCGGCACGCCGTGCTCCAGTTCACTCGTCGACGCGAGTGGCCATGGCCGATCGGTGAGTTTCTCCCTCGTCCTTGCGATGATGGGGTCACGATAGCTCGTGATGAATTCGTGGAGCATGGGGCTCAGCGTTTCTTTCTAGAGGTCGCATCAACACTCATGCGGGCCGTTCCAGCCCTTTTGTCCTTGGGCGCGTCTTGTGTGGCAATCTTCTTCACGACCTCGACGGGCACTTGCTCGAAATGCGTGCGGGACTTCCGGGTAGCGTCGTTCGATTTGGTCATCGATGAACAGTACCGGGACGCGCACCATACGGGTGATCTCTTTTGGAAACCGGGCCGCCTCGTTAGCCTTGGCGAAACGTGCTCGATTAGCGGGTTTTGTACCCGACGTACTCGAGACGGGTCGCGCACGCAGGCGGCGGCTGCTTTGCTTAAGGGGTCGGATGTATACTGACGGGGTCGTCAGTTGAGCAGGAGCATACGATAACGTCACGTTAGTTTAACGTTGTGCGCGCGTGCTTGAAAGCGAGTGGGGCATGGGCCGTCCAGGCAGGAAAGTGCGGATGAACTTCAAAGGCATGCCGCAAGTTGATGTGCCGCAAGGTCGCAATGGAAAGCACAAAGCGATTGTGACCAGGATCCTGTCGGATCTCGATCAAACCCAGATGGGCGTCGCCCTCAAGGTGCCGTTGGCAGAATTGACACACACGAAGGAACAGGTGCGGGCAGCGTTGAATCGTGCGACTCGGAAAGGCGGGCGCAATGTTGCCACGGCCAGCGATGGCACATTCCTGTATGTGTGGAACGAAACGCCGTAGCCCAGATACGGAACCCGCCGCTCAGTAGTTGCCGCCGACTGAAACGACGAGCTTCACCATCACGACCGACGATCGGGTGATGTACCCACCGGACGACCTCTGACGAGTACCCACTTTTCAGGGTTTCACTTAGGGTTTCAGGTGACGACTCCGCACACGGCCGCTACACTGCAACTCGCTCAAGGTGTCGATCCACGCACAATCATGGAAACGCTCGGCCATTCTCAGGTAGGCCTTACGATGAACACCTACAGTCACGTGCTGACTGCACTGCTGACGCGGCGCTAACTGGACGCGATTCTGCGAAATATTCCGCACTCGCACGCGATATCCCCAGTTCCCCACGAATCCGCTTCGGCAACACCGGCATATTTGCTCGAAATTCCTCACATTACCAGTGAAGTCACTCAGCTGGCCGAGAGTGTGCAGTGCCCTCGCAGGTTCAAATTGCCGATGCGCTACGCCTCCGCCCCAGGTCGGTCGCTGTGCCGGTGCCATCAAGCGTCTCCGAAGGAGCGCAATAACGAGGAGCAGTAATGCGGACAGACAGGCTGTTGTTGATCGGAGTCATGGTGTTCGCGACGGCGTGCGGCACATCCCAGACTCCCACAGGCACGTCCACCCCCGCGGCCACCGCCGCCCCTTCACAGCTCGGAGGCGCGCCGACCGGCGGCGGCACGCTGACGGCCGACGCTGGTGAGATCCAGCCGGTCGATCCGGCCATGTTCCGCAAGGAGCCCGGGTACTCCCCGTACGCTGGGCGACGCTATCCCGAGCGGCCGTACTTCGGCGACGAGCACGTGCACACGGCGTGGTCGATGGATGCCGGCGGCTTCGGGACGACGCTCGGTCCGGAGGAAGCGACACGATTTGCGCGCGGCGAGGAAGTCACGTCCACGAGCGGTCAGCCCGTGAAGCTCGGAGAGGCCCTGGACTGGGTTGCCATCACCGATCACTCGGATGGCATGGGCGTGATCACCGAGATCAAGAGCGGCAATCCCGAACTGCTGAAAGACCCGACCATCAAGAAGTGGCACGACATGTTCGCAGCCGGGCCTGCTCAAGCCAGGGCGGCGGTCATGGAGTTGATCCAGGCGCAGGCCACCAAGAAGCTGCCGCCGGCCTTTATGGATCCCAAGTTCGCGGGAAGCCTGTGGACCCGGAATACGGCCATTGCCGAAAAGTACAACGAGCCGGGGCGGTTCAC
The DNA here is from genome assembly GCA_963746535.1 of Vicinamibacterales bacterium. Lineage (GTDB taxonomy): Bacteria > Acidobacteriota > Vicinamibacteria > Vicinamibacterales > JAMQPK01 > JAMQPK01. The sequence goes on from CAVVBP010000007.1 coordinate 260,892, forward strand.
CGCCCTGATCGGCTACGAGTGGACGTCGAACGCAGGCGGCGGCGACAACCTGCACCGGAACATCCTCTATCGCGACGGCAAGGACAAGGCGGATATGGTTCTGCCCTACACCACGTTCCAGAGTGAGAATCCCGAAGACCTCTGGAAGTGGATGGCCGAGTGGGAGAAGACCACCGGCGGCAAGATCCTCGCGATTCCGCACAACGGCAACCTGTCGAACGGCCGGATGTTCGCGCTGAACACGTTCGGCGGCGATCCGCTGACCAAGGCGTACGCGGACGAGCGGCAGAGGTGGGAGCCGCTGTTCGAAGTCATTCAGATGAAGGGCCAGAGCGAGGCCCATCCGTCGGTCTCGACGACGGACGAGTTCGTCAAGAACTACGAGCTCTGGGACCGCGGCAATCTGACGATGACGCCCAAGAAGCCCGGCCAGCTGAATTACGAGTACGTGCGCGACGCGTTGAAGAACGGCCTCAAGGTCGAGCAAGAGGTCGGCGGGAACCCCTTTAAGTACGGCATGGCTGGAGGCACCGATACGCACAACGCACTCTCCGCTGCAGAAGAAGACAACTTCTTCGCGAAGTTCCCGGCCTCCGAGCCGAGCGCGGATCGCTGGAACGAAGACGCCGTCAAGATGGGCGATCGCGTCGTGAAGGGATGGGAGATGACCGGCGCGGGCTACACCGCGGTGTGGGCCACGGGCAATACGCGCACCGAACTGTTCGACGCGATGATGCGCCGCGAGACCTACGCGACCAGCGGTCCGCACATGACCGTCCGCTTCTTCGGCGGCTACGACTTCACGGCGGCTGACGCCACGCGCACGCCTGCGGCCACAGGCTACGCGAAGGGTGTGCCGATGGGCGGCGATCTCCCTGCCGCACCTGCCGGGAAGGTGCCCACGTTTCTGGTCGCGGCTCTCAAGGACGTCCACAGTGGCAATCTTGATCGCATCCAGATCATCAAGGGGTGGGTCGACAAGAGCGGGCAGACGCACGACAAGATTTTCGACGTGGTCTGGGGCGACAAGGATCGCCGGAAGATCGTGAACGGCAAGCTGACGCCCGTCGGCAACACCGTGGATGTGGCCACCGCAACGTGGACGAACACGATCGGCGACCCTGAGCTGATCACCGTGTGGACCGATCCGGAGTTCGATCCGTCGGTCCGGGCGGTCTACTACGCGCGGGTGCTGGAAATCCCGACACCGCGCTGGACCGCGTACGATGCCGCGTACTTCAAGGTGAAGATGGATCCGAAGGTGCCGATGACGACGCAGGAGCGGGCGTTCACGTCGCCGATCTGGTACACGCCGAAGTAGGTGGTTATGCGCATGCGACAACTGCTCCGAGAGCCCATGCTCCACTTCATGCTGATGGGCATCGCGCTCTTCGCCGTCTATCGGTGGAGGGCGCCCGCGGACTCCACCGGACACCGCATCGTCATCACGCAAGGTGTGGTCGACGATCTCGTCACGCAGCACCTGGCGGCCCGGGGGCGCCAACCATCCGAAGTCGAATTGCGCCACCTGATCGACGGGTACGTGCGTGAGGAGATTCTTTACAGGGAAGGCGCGGCGCTGGGGCTGGACCGCGACGACATCGTGGTGAAGCGACGTGTCCGCCAGAAGCTCGAGGTGATGGGCGAAGAGGAGGCCTCGACGGCCGCTCCGACCGACGCGCAGTTGTCGGCGTATCTGGCCGCGAACGCTGACCGGTTCAGGACGCCGTCGATCATCACCTTCGAGCAGGTTTTCCTCGGTCCGCTGACGACGGGACAGGCGGTCACGCGCGTCGCGGCCGTGAGCAGCGACGACCAAGACCGCGGCTTCGATCCGGTGAAGCTCGGCCGACCCACGCTGCTGCCGGAGGGAATGAAGCAGACCGAATCCCCGATCATCGCGCGCAGCTTTGGACCGACATTTGCCTCGGCGCTGGAACAGGCGGCCGTGGGCGTGTGGACCGGGCCGGTCCAATCGGCGTACGGGGCGCATTACGTCCGTGTATCCGAGCGCACCCCAGCCGTGATGCCTCAGTTGTCCGACGTCCGCGATGCAGTGGTCCGCGAGTGGGAGAACGCGCGGCGCCAACGGGCACGCGACGATAGCTACATGAGGATGCGCCGCGGATATGACGTCAGCATCGACGCGCAGCTGGCTGTGGAACAGCCATGAGAAGACCGGCGTTCCTCCACGTCACCCTGGCGTTGCTGCTTGGCGCGAGTGTCCCGATTCGCGCCGACGAGTTCAAGCCGGCCTACCTCCAGCTCACGCAGGTTGACGGCCAGACCTATGACGTGCTCTGGAAGATCCCGGCGATGGACGAGTCGACGACGCTGAAGGTGAGGCCGCAGTTCCCCGAGGGAACGGAGGTGCTGACCGGCGTGCGCAGTACGTATGCGCGCGGTATCACCGTGCAGCGCTGGCGCGTGCGTGTGCCGGAGGGGCTCGATGGCAAAGCCGTCGCCTTCTCGAAGCTGTCGGAAACGAGGATCGACGTGCTGGCGCGACTCGCACGGCTCGACGGCACCGTGCAGCTCGAGCGCATCCTGGCCGTGCATCCGCGCTTCGTCGTAAGGCTAAGCCCCGGACCGCTGGAAGTCCTGAGGACCTACACGGTTCTCGGCATCGAGCACATCCTCTCCGGCTACGATCACCTGCTCTACGTCCTCGCGATGTTGCTCCTCGTCAGCGGCTGTCGCCGCATCATCGCCACGATGTCGGCGTTCACCGCGACGCACAGCCTGACGCTGACGGCGGCCGCCCTCGGCTGGGTCCACGTCCCGCAGCCGCCAGTCGAGGCGTGCATCGCCCTGAGCATCCTCTTTGTCGCCCGCGAGATCGTCCAGGTGCACCGCGGCCGGCCCGGGGTTACCGCGCGCTGGCCGTGGGTTGTGTCGTTCACGTTCGGACTGATGCATGGATTTGGTTTCGCGGGAGCATTGGCGGAGGTCGGGCTGCCGCCGTCGTCGATCCCGATCGCGCTGCTGTTCTTCAACGTCGGCGTCGAGATCGGACAGCTGCTGTTCGTTGTTGCCGCATTGACGCTGATCGCATGGGGCTCGAAGGCCGTACGAGAGTTAAGGCTGCCCCAGCCTTTCTGGTTGAGGCGAGCCGCGCCGTATGCAATCGGCGCCATCGCCAGCTTCTGGGTCGTCGAACGCCTGGCGGCATTCTAAGCAACCTTTGCCGACGAGACGTTGCGGACCTGCCTTGCCAGCGCACCGCCCGTCCCGATCATGCCTATGAAACCACGTCACCATGTACCATGCACAGCTGGCGGCACGGCAACGCCGGACGCGCCAACGCGAGGCGTGGCTCGGCCTGACCGCTGCAAAGTGAACACGGCTGGCTTTCTCGGCGAATCGTTCTCCCTCTCTACGCAGGATAGACTTGTGTTCGTCAGCCTGTCGCAAGGTCTAATGAATCATCCGGAAGCGCGTGCCCTCCTGCTGAACGACGTGCGGCTTCGGATGACCGTGAAGTACGCCGAGTGGCTCCCGCTGGTCGGCAAGGAAATCCTGTCCCATGTGCAGGGCGCGACCGGAGTCGCCTACGTGATCGACGTCGAAGTGTCGCCGGTCAACGAAAACGATCCGAGTCTGGTCGTCACGCTCAATATTTTCGAAGACGGCGGACGATGGTGGTTGCCGCCGACGGAGACGGCGAGCTTCACCATCACGCCCGACGATCGGGTGATGTACCTGCCGGACGACCTCTCCGCTACCTGACAGGTCGCTACTTGGAACCCGATCGGTGGGATCCGCCCATCGCACAGTTACGCCTCGCTCACACGGCGCGTACGGGAGACCGCTTCGCGCGCCGATACCATATCTGGTATACTGGGTTCCATGGCTTGGACCGTCGAGACGCTGAACGAGACGGTCGATGCCGAACTGGCCGACTTGCCTGCGGACATGCGTGCGCGATTGGCCCGGATTTCGGAGTTGATCGAATCCGTTGGCCTGCTCAACGTGAAGGAGCCGCACGTCCGCCACATCCGCGGCCAGCTCTGGGAGATTCGCCTTAAGGGGAAAGCCGGCATCGCACGCGCCCTCTACGTCACCGCCAGGGAGCAGCGCGTCGTGATCCTCAGAGCCTTCATCAAGAAGACCGAGAAGACGCCGCCAGCCGAGCTCGAGCTCGCGCTGCAAAGGGCAAAGGAACTGAAACCATGACGAAGATCAGCGATCTGCATCGCCGCTGGAGAAAGGACGCCCACTACAAGGCAGCGTTCGACGCCCTGGGCGAGGAGTTCGACCTTGCGCGGGCGCTGATTGAGGCGCGTGCTGCAGCCGGCTTGTCGCAATCGCAGCTTGCCAAGAAAATGAAGACCTCACAGTCCTACATCGCGCGTATCGAGGGTGGCAAAGTACGGCCGTCGACCGATGCGTTGGAGCGCTTCGCTCAGGCGACCCGCACGCGCCTTCGGATCATCTTCGAACCTGAGGCTGCTCGGTAAAGCGAGAAGGGCGACCTTCGAGAAATTCGTGAGGTCGATGATCTTGATTGCCCTGCTCGTTGTGCTTCTGCCGGCACTCCAAACGGAGGCGGCGCAGACCGCAAGCAGCATGCAGGCCGACGTGGACCGGCTGGTACGAGCTGCCGAAAGCAGTTGCGCCGCGCGCGCGCGGCGGCCGCGCACCGCTGCGCTCCAGGTTCAGCGGTGCAGGGTGAGCGCGAACGTCTGCAGCGCCTGTTCGCAGAGCGGCAGCGTCGTGTCTGCGAACGCTGTGACGTCCTGCGTGTGGAGCGAGAACGCGACGTTGCGCTTGATGCCGACGATCATCACGCCGCGCGTGTTGACCGCAGGTCGTCCGAATCCGGGCTCTACGGATCCGGTCCACTCGATTCGCTTTCCAGGAACGCCGGCGATCTTCACGTCGCTGTCCTTCTGGTCCCAGCGGCTGCGCCGCTGGCTGACGCCCTTGATCATCGCTTCCGCGAATTTCACCAGGGTGACCTTCTCGCCCGGAGGTGCGCCTGAGAGGTCGACGAGCGACACCTGGATCATCCCGCGAGTGGCATCCTGTCGCGGCTCTGTCGAAAAGCCGACGGTCTTGAATCCCTGACGTGGACTCTTGTCCGCCTGGAGCGCGTAGCCGGGCGGTAGATCGAGGCTGAACGTGTGGCCTTCGAAATCGTGGCTCGAACGCTGGGGGGTCGCCTGCAGGCACACGCCGGCGGCCAGCAGGACACCGGTCAGATAACTTAGGTGTCTCATGCCGTGGTTATCGGCAGAAGGACGACGAATCTATGAGGCGGCTCGAGGCGCTCCGTCGATGAATTGCTCCGCCCACAACTCGAGCGCCACCGGGATCCAGAACCCCTCAGTGGTGGACGGCGCCGACAGGGCGCGGCGCCACCAGCGGCGAACGACGCTGACGTCGACCAGCCCGCGCGCCGCCATGCCCGGCAACAGGCGGTCCTCCATCAACGCCACGAACGGGCCGCTCCGGAAGTACTGCGCCAGCGGCAGGTTGAATGCCGACTTGCGGCGGTAGACGAACGCCGCGTCGAAGCTGCGCCGGGCGAGCTCCTTGACCACGATCTTGGTGCCTGGTACGCCGGACGGTAATGACGGCCCCACCAGGTGTTCGGCCGGCAGGGCGCGAGCGAATTCGATCACCTGCCGGTCGAGAAAAGGCACCCGGGTCTCGACGCCATGCGCCATCGTCATCTTGTCCTGGCGCACCAGCAGGTCGACGAGATGCGTCCGCATTTCGTACTTCAGGCAATTCGAGAGATGGTCGGCGTGGCCCTCCAGGAACACGGCCCGGCGCTTTTCGATCGCCGGCCGCAGATTCGCCGCGGGTCGTAACTTCGAGAGACGGGCTTCGGAATGAAACTGAGACGCGCGAATGAATGTGTTGGCCGCCGCATGGGCGTCGTGGAAGCGCGCGTAGCCGCCGAATAGTTCGTCCGCACCTTCACCGCTCAGCAGGACCGTGGCATGCTCGCGCGAACGCCGCGCCAGCCACCACAGGGCCAGCGAGTTGGGATGGCTGATCGGCTGATCCATGTGCCAGCTGGCGGCATCCAGCGCGCCGATGAAGGCGGCCTCATCGAAAACAAAACGATGGCTGTCGGCCCCCGTCGTGGCCGCCGCCGCCAGGATCCAGCGCTCTTCCGAGAACTGCGGCTCTTCGAAGACGATCGAGAAGGCGCTCAGATCAGCACGGTGATGTGCACGCGCCAGCACGGTGACGAGCGACGAGTCGACGCCACCGGACAACTGGCACCCCACGCTCACGTCGCTGCGCAATTGCGATTGCACGCTGCGGCCGAGCAGTTGGTCGAGGCGATCGACCGCGTCTTCCCTGGACAAGTGCAGCTTTTCGGAGTGGTCGGGAATGCTCCAATAGCGCGCCTCTCTCACACCGTCCGGCGTGATCGTGAGGCGATGGCCCGGCTGGACGTGGCGCACGCCTTTGAGCAGCGAGGCCTCGCCTGCAACATAGCGGAATGCCAACAGCTCATCGACCTCGGCCGGATCGATCTCGGCGCGAAACGTTGGATGCGCGAGAAACGCCTTGGCTTCTGACGCAAACAGCACGGTCGTTCCGCACTGGGCCCAGTACAGTGGCTTGATGCCGACACGATCGCGGAGCAGGTGGACGACGCCGCGACGCGTGTCCGCAATCACGATGGCAAACATGCCATTGAGCCGTTCGAGCATCCGCTCGAGCCCAAGGCGCTCGTAGAGCGCGAGGATGACTTCGGTATCAGTGCGGGTGCGGAAACGGTAGCCGTCGCGCTCGAGCTCGGCCTTGTAGCCGAGCGCGTCGTAGATCTCGCCGTTGAAGACGAGCGTGGTCGAGCCGTCGGGGCTGGTCATCGGCTGGTGTCCACGGGCCGAAAGGTCGAGGATCTTCAACCGCTGGAAACCCAGCGCGGTGTCAGGGATGCCGCCGCGCAGCGACAGGCAGAGTGTTCCGCGATCGTCTGGACCGCGATGACGAATCATGTCCGTCATCGCCCCGAGCACGCTGGGGTCGGCCGGCGCACCGTCCAGGTTGATGAACCCCGCGATTCCGCACATCTGTGAGGGCGACTGGCCTCGGCCGCCTTGTGGGGCATGGCGGCCTTTTCGTGTTGCCAGCGTACCAGATCTGTGAAATTGAGTTGACGCTCGGCTGCCGGTCATGTCGACGAAATCGACGAGTAGCCTTCCTCGGGGACCCGGCACGACGTGAGGCTCTACGACCGTGCCGACGTCGGCCGCACGCAGCCCGCGCTCGGTGACGTCCCGGGTCGAGATCCATTGACCACCTCGTCTACGCACGCCACGCTCCCCGGGTTGCCAGGACGGGCCAACCGGGGCAGAATGCCGGCACCGTGCGCATCCCTGCTGCTGTGCTCATCCTGTGCGGCGTCGCCATGGCGACGCCGTCTGCGCAAGATCGCGATCGTTCGGCTGAACCCGGCCCGTGGCGGCCGTGGACGATGGCCGCGATGGCGTCGGTCCGGCAATCGAGCGCCGCGACGTCGGCCGACGTCCAGGCCTTCACCGCGCGCCTTCAGGAGTTTGCGGAGATCATCAAGCGCTCGCCGGCGGCGGCGCAGCCGATCGGCTTCGCGGGCGAGCTGTGGGGCGCGCTGCTGGGCACCGCGGTGTCGCCCGGGCCGGGGCTGCCAGCCGGTCGTATCCCCATGACCGGGAGCGTGTCGTTCGCCGCGTTTCGGCTGACCGAGTACGTTCGCAATGGGAAGGTCGTCAATGAGGATCTCAAGGGCGGCGAAACGGAGACGCTCGATTTCTCGATCAATGCGATCGATAGCGTCGCGGTAGGGTCGAGACCGGTCGAATGGGACGGTGAAATGCAGGGTGGGTTCGAGCCGAAGCCGGGAGCGCCGGTTGGCCCCATGACCCGCCTCGACGATCAATTCGTCCTGAAGCGCCACGACAAACCGCTGTGGCTGCCGATCTCCGTTGCCGACGCGCTCGTCCCCCTCATCAGGAGCCGGCGCGCGGTCTTCGAGAACCGGCGCGACGTGTATGCGAAAGACCGGGCCGACTTCGCCGAGTGGCAGACGCCGGCGAAGCGGGCCGCCCGGCGCACCGGCTGGCAGCAGGCGGCAGCCTCCATGCCGAAGGGCGCCGAGTTCCTCGCGCAGATGGAGAAAGCGGATCAGGAGATCGAGGCCTTCCAGAAGACCAGGCTCGCGCCAGGTGGGCAAGCCGAAAAGGAAGTGGGTCAGGCCGAAGCGGAGCTCAAGTCGGCCGCGGCGGTTGTGGAGCGGTTGTCGCCCGAGGGGCGCGCCGAGCCCGCGTGTTACGACAACAGCGCATCCGCGATCGACGCGCGGTTCCGCGCGAAGCGCGGCGCCCCGTCGTCATGCCAGGCCCTCGTCGTACCGAACCGGGCGTACTTCGACACGACGCTGCCGCGAACGGCGCCGCAACTGCTCGTGCTCAATCTCTACGAACGGTGCCTGACTCCTCAGTCGATTGCCTATCAGAAGCCGGGCGGATGCGTGACGAACCGCAAGGTGATCGAGACGCTCGACTGGAACGCCGTGCGCGCCTGGCTCAACCGCTAGGCTATAGGCTAGCAGCCCGTGGTGAAAGCCAGTTCGCTCACGCCGCCGGGTACGATCAAGTTGACCGCCGGCAGCGACGGTGGCCGGCGACACGAAGAAGGGGACCTCGAGGGCCGCGCAAGAATACGAGTCGCCGCTGCTGCCCGGCTCGCCTCCAACGCTAGTGTTCGACGACGGATCGACGACAGTCGTGTCGGGCGATGAGGAACCGGAGAAGTGAAGCCAGTGTCCAGCCTCGAAGTCGAGGGCCCATCACGAGCACGGTGGCTTAGCCCTCGCGGCGCCTGGTGCGGCATGCTTCCGAAGCCTCGGCCAGAGCGAGATCGATGTGTGCGGGCTCGATCAGTTCGATTCCTTCCGGCGGTGCCGCCTGCGACCCGCCCGCAAGTTCTTGGTGGTGTTGGACGAGTGAAATGGTGAGCCGCCTCGGAATCGAACCGAGAACCCGCAGATTAAGAGTCTGCTGCTCTGCCAATTGAGCTAGCGGCCCACTCGGGGAAAGGTGAGACAGGGCTGAAGCCCTGTGCCACACGAAACCTTGATTCTACCTCAGAAGTGTTCTGTGTCGCGACCGGTGGCGAAGCGCGACTGCTGAATAGCCTATCGCCTGAGGACTGACGACATGCGCCTATCGACTATCAGCGCTAGTCCGTCACCCGTCGCGGCTGCGCAAGGAAGGCCGTTCCGGAAGGATCGATGTCGGGTTCGGTGTTCATGACTGGACGCGCGTACGCGATCCGCGCCGCGTCGCGCTCGCGCTGCGTGAGATCGGCCTCGGCGCATCCCTGGCCGCTCGGATACATCAACGTCGACGGCTGAGACGTGTGCCAGAAGCCGAGCGCGTGCCCGACTTCGTGCTTGATGGTCCTTGATCTGATGTGAACGTTGCCGCACTGGCAGCGGTTGTAGTTGAACTCGATTTGACCAGGATCGACGGCGACGTACGAGCGCCCGCAGAAGTCGGCCGAGGAATCGTTGACGAACCGCACCACAATCCAGCCGCGCTCGGTTGGCGGATTCGTGCCGCGCGTGACGCCCGTAGCCTGCATGCGACCGCCCGTAAAAGATGGGACTGCCGAGCGGATGCCATCCTCGATGCGGAGGAGATCGCTTTCCGGCACTTTTAAGCCGATCGGCATGGTGACGTCGAGATAAAACCTCGGTGCCGCCGACCAGCGCCGCAACGGCTCGAGGTTTGACGGCTCCTCGAAGCCGTTCCTCACCAGCTCTCGAAACGCGTCGGCGAGGCTGGCGGGAATCAGATCGATGATCGGATTGTTCGTGCCCGAGCTGATCGTGGTCTCACGCGTCAGAAACCCTTCGGCCGACAGCGTCACTCGCTGCGCCGACCGCGTGCCGGTGCCGCTCACCTGAAACACGCCCGTCGCGTCCGTCAGCGTGTTGAGCAACTGCACGCCGCTGATCGCCTGCTGCGTCAGCGCATCCACGACCTGGCCCGAGAGCGTCCACGTCTCGGCCTGCGGCGCAGGGGTGTTCGTGTCCGGCGCCGTCGGCGATGCAGGCTTCGAGCGCTGACACGCCGCGGAGCTGAGTGCCACAACCAGAATCAGCCATCTCATAGGCGATCGTCTGGTTTCGCAAAAAACCGGCCAGCCGGCCACCATCCTGCAACCCACGACAAAACGGGGATGACCTGACGAAGGCGTTTCCGTTCCGTAAGCGCAAATGCGGGAACTGTAAGCGGGGTGAAAGCTGTGATATGGGATCCCCCATGACACAGATCCCCCGAACCGCCATCGTCACAGGCGCCGGCACCGGCATTGGCCGGAGCGTGGCGCTTGCCCTCCTGCGCGACGGCTACGCCGTCGTCCTGGCCGGCCGCCGCCGTCAGCCGCTCGAAGACACCGCGCGCGAGGCGCCGCCGGGATCCAGCGCGATCGTCGTGCCGACCGATGTCGCGGATCCGGCCTCGGTGGCCGCGCTCTTCACCTCAACGCGCGAGAGACTCGGCCGGCTCGATGTGCTGTTCAACAACGCAGGGCTGGGGTCACCGCGAGCGCCGCTCGAGGACGTCACGCCAGAACAATGGAAGGCGGTCGTCGATGTGAATTTGACCGGGGCGTTCCTGTGCACGCAGGGAGCGTTCCGGATGATGAAGGCGCAGGACCCGCGCGGCGGCCGCATTATTAACAATGGCTCGATTTCCGCTCACGCGCCGCGGCCGAACTCGGCGCCCTACACGGCCACGAAGCACGCCATCACCGGCCTGACCAAATCGACGTCGCTCGACGGCCGGCAGTACGACATCGCATGCGGACAGATCGACATCGGCAACGCTGCGACTCCGTTGGCCGAGGCAATGAAGGCGGGCGTCCTGCAGGCGCACGGGGCGGTCGTTCCCGAACCGACGATCGATCCCGAGCACGTGGCCCGCGCCGTGCTCTACATGGCCAACCTGCCGCTCGAGGTGAACGTGCAGTTCATTACCGTGATGGCGACGAAGATGCCGTTCATCGGACGGGGATGACCAAGGAGATTTGTCAGGGTCCGGCAGGGCTAAAGCCCTGCGCCACCGGAGTATGAATGCGGGCCCACCGTCGCGTACATTCATAAGGGAAGGTTGGCTTGCCAACCGAAGCTCGCAACGAGCGTGGGGTCCGCCTTCGCCAAGGCTACGGCGGACAACCTCCGCGAGTCACCCGAGCGGAGGTTGGTGCGCCCGACAGGATTCGAACCTGTGGCCTACAGCTCCGGAGGCTGTCGCTCTATCCAGCTGAGCTACGGGCGCGACTTGCGACTAGCGACTCGACTTGCGCCTTCCGACTGCCGACTGGCGCCTTGCGACTACGAAGTGGTGCGCCCGGCAGGACTCGAACCTGCGGCCTACTGGTTCGAAGCCAGTCGCTCTATCCAACTGAGCTACGGGCGCCCGACTACGCGGAACTGAAGTTCCGCCCTACATCGCTGCCGCGCTTCGTTGCGGCAGGCTTCGAACGAAAATCATAGCACGCACGTCCGGCGCGATCACCACGCGTGTGCCGGATCGGCGAGGATGCACCCCGTCAGCCGCACGCCATCCTTGCCGGCATCCTCCCAGAACATGTTCGATCCGCCCGGTACCGACGGATCCACGATGGCGGCGCGGCTGTTGCCGTGGAACTGCCCCACGGCCGTCACCGTTCCTAACCTCGCCAGCTGCTCCAGCAGCAAGTCGTCGAAACCTGCGGGGATGTCGAGGAACCCCAGGTAAACCAGCATGCGACGACGGCCGTGGAGCGATTTTTCCAGCTCGCGCCCTTCGCAGACGCCCGGCGAGTCGTGGTACTCCAGCTCCAGAATCCGTCCGCCGTCGGGAAACCGCTGGCCGTTCGACTGTGCGAGCGACACGCCTCCATACCACCAGATCGCCGGCAGCGCGTGACGCGTCGTCAGCAACACGTCTCCAGGGCGCCGATCCTTCATGAGCCAGGCCATCGCCGCGCGGTCGTCGGTTGCCCGATTGCTGCCCGCAGGCCTGTTCGTGCGCAGGTCCCTAACACCGCGATCGACGATGTCCACGCAGAAGAAGAGCGCAAACGCGGCTCCCGCGAGGGCCGCCGCTCGAAAGAGCGCGGTGCGTGTGAGAGGCGGCTCGCGAAGAAGGCGTACGAACCAGTCAAGGGACAAGGCAATCCCGAGATACAACGCGGGCAGGAACCACAACGACAGCCGCTCGTACAGCGGCACCATGCGCAGCACCGCGAACACGAAGCCGGATGCGACGACAAGACCGGCGGTCAGCCCGAGCATGCGATGCGACGTGACCGCGAATCCGATAACAGCCAGCGTCCAGAACGCGATGGGATAGGCACTCCCGCCTGGCTTGTCGGCGAACGGTTTCAAGTGGCTGACGATCCAACCCGGCGCGTCCTGGATGCCGACGCCGGGCGGCAGCATGGCAAACTGCCAGAACTGCTGCAGCGAGGTGCTGCTCTGCGCGTGGCGGATGGAAAGCACGTAGTGCAGCGCCACCGATGCCGTCGTGATGGCGACGCCAATCGCGAGCAGTCGAAGCGCCTCGGGACGCCGGCGCATCGCGAAGGCCAGCACCACACCACACGCGGGCAGCACGAGCAGTGCGCCAAGCGAAAACCAGTGCGCAACTGCGGCTGCCGTCAACCAGATGGCGATCGCGTTCCGCCGTGCTCCGTCGGTTGATGCTTCGGTTGCCGACACCGCGAGCGCGGGGAGCATCAGCCCCCAGAACGTATCGACCGAGTACGGCTTCAGCTCGAGCGCGTAAAAGGTGATCCACGTGGCGAACGAGCAGAGGAGCACCAGCACGGTGCTGCCGGCCGTCGTCAACCATCGCCGGCCGACATAGAGCGCGGCGCAGACCGTTGCGACGCCAAATACGGCTGGCAGCGCGCGCAATGACAGTTCCGAGGCGCCGAAGACGAGCAGGATGAGACGCTGCAGATAGAGCCAGCCCAGAGGGGCGCTCTGGTCGAGCCACAATCGGCCAGCCAACTCGGGGAACGACCGATCGCGGAGGTTCAGCGCGATCATCTCTTCGTCGAGCCAGAGCGGCCGGACGTTCAGCCACTGGTACAGCACGATGACGCTGCCAATCGCCGCGGTACAAAGCGGCAGCCACCAGGCGAGCGCCTGTGGTGGGCGGGGCGATCGAGCGGAAAATGGCGGGCGATCCATCCTCGTTTGCCATTATCTGCCACCGGCCTCGGCCGTTGATATCATTAGCGGCCAGATGGTGACGATTCTTCAGAGTGTTCCAGCCGGCCAGAAGGTCGGCATCGCGTTTTCGGGCGGACTCGATACGAGCGCGGCTCTTCACTGGATGCGGGGCAAAGGCGCGATTCCGTACGCATACACCGCCAACCTCGGACAGCCCGACGAAACGGACTACGACGAAATCCCGCGGCGCGCGCTGCAGTACGGCGCCGAAAAGGCGCGCCTCATCGATTGCCGCCGCCAGCTCGTCAACGAAGGTCTCGCGGCCCTGCAGTCGGGCGCCTTTCACATCACGACCGCAGGCGTCCCGTACTTCAACACGACACCGATCGGCCGGGCGGTCACGGGCACGATGCTCGTGGTCGCGATGAAAGAAGACGACGTGCACATCTGGGGCGATGGCAGCACGTTCAAGGGGAATGACATCGAGCGGTTCTACCGCTACGGCCTGCTCGCGAACCCGAGCCTGCGCATCTACAAACCGTGGCTCGATCAGACGTTCATCGACGAGCTCGGCGGCCGGAAGGAAATGTCCGAGTACATGCAGCGCGCCGGGCTGGCCTACAAGATGAGCGTCGAGAAAGCGTACTCGACCGACTCGAACATCCTTGGCGCGACGCACGAAGCGAAAGACCTCGAGCAGTTGAACAGCGGCATCAAGATCGTCGATCCCATCATGGGCGTGGCGTCCTGGCGCGACGACGTCGCCGTGAAGCCCGAGGCCGTGACGGTCAGGTTCGACGAGGGCAACCCGGTGACGCTGAACGGCGCCGCGTTCGACGATGCGGTCGAGCTGATGCTCGAAGCGAATCGGATCGGGGGACGGCATGGCCTGGGTATGAGCGATCAGATCGAGAACCGCATCATCGAGGCGAAGAGCCGCGGCATCTACGAAGCGCCGGGCATGGCGCTGCTGTTCATCGCGTACGAGCGGCTCATCACGGGGATTCACAACGAAGATACGATTGAGCAGTATCGCGACAGCGGCCGGCGCCTCGGCCGTCTCCTGTATCAGGGCCGCTGGTTCGATCCTCAGGCCATGATGCTGCGCGAAACCGCTCAGCGCTGGGTTGCGAGGGCGGTGACGGGTGAAGTCACGCTCGAACTGCGCCGCGGCAACGATTACTCGATCCTCGACACGACGAGTCCGAACCTCACCTACAAGCCCGAACGGCTCACCATGGAAAAAGGCGCCTCCACCTTTTCGCCGCAGGATCGCATCGGCCAGCTCACGATGCGCAATCTTGATATTTCCGACACTCGCGAGAAGCTGCTGACGTACGTCAAGACAGGTTTGCTGGCGCCGTCACTCGGCGCGGAGCTGCCCAGGCTCTCGGACGGTGCGAAACCCCACGACAAATAGCGATGCGGGCGCGGTCGCCGGGCTGAAGTACAATCGGCGATTCGCATGCGTGCCAATCCTCTCACCGCTCCCTGGCCCGGCCCGTATGGCGGGGTGCCGCCATGGGACCAGATGACACCCGCGTTTTTTCCCGATGCTCTGGCCTCGGCGATTGCCGAGCAGCAGCGGGAAATCGACGAGATCGCCGCCAATCCCGAGCCACCGACCTTCGATAACACGCTGGTTGCCATGGAACACGTGGGCCGTACGCTCGATCGCGTCGAGCGGATGTTCGGCGTGGCGCGCGAGAACGTCACCAACCCCGAGTATCAGGCGCTCGAGCATGAGTGGCAGCCAAAGCTCGCCGCGGCCGCCGACGACATCGTTTTCAAAACCGCCCTGTTCAAGCGGATTGAAGCCGTCTACCAGGGGCTGCCGGCCTCCAATCTTGACCCTGATCAAGTGCGGCTGACGACGCGCGTGTACGAACACTTCGTGCGGCGAGGCGCGAAGTTGAACGCGGACCAGAAGGCACGTCTGTCGGCCATCAACCAGGAGCTTGCGGCGCGATTCGCGGAGTTTCGCGCCAAGGTGCTCGCCGACGAGAACACGTGGATCGTGCTCGAACGCGAATCCGATCTCGACGGGCTTCCCTCGTCGGTCGTGGCAGCCGCGAAGACCGCCGCCGAAGAGCGCGGCCTGGCCGGGTCGTGGACCATCGTGAATACCCGATCGAGCGTCGATCCGTTTCTGACGTTCTCGACTCGGCGGCATCTTCGCGAGATCGTCTGGAAGAAATTCAAGAGCCGCGGCGACAACGGCGACGCCAACGACACCAAGGCCATCATTGCCGCCATCGTCAGGCTGCGAGCCGAGCGGGCGAAGCTTCTCGGGTTCAAGAGCCACGCGCACTGGCGCATGCAGGACACGATGGCGGTCGATCCGGCCGTCGCCCAGAGCTTCCTGCTGAAGGTCTGGCCGTTCGTCGTCGCGCGGGTTCGCGACGAAGTGGCCGACATGCGGACGCTCGCGAGCCGCGAGCAGCCGGGCATCACGATAGAGCCGTGGGACTACCTCTATTTCGCCGAGAAGGTGCGCAAGGCGAAGTACGACCTCGACGAAGCGGAGATCAAGCCGTACCTGCAGCTCGACAACATGGTGTCGGCGGCGCTGTGGTCGGCGGAGCGCCGGTTCGGCATCGCCTTCAAGGAGATCACCGGCACCGTTCCCGTCTATCACCCGGACCTGCGCGTGTGGGAAGTGAGCGACAAGACGACGGGGCGGCATCGGTCTGTTTTCTATCTGCGACAACTTCGCCCGGGCCGGAAAGCGCTCGGGGGCGTGGGAGACCAGCTACCGGTCTCAGCACACCTTCGACGGACCCGTGACCTGCATCGAATCGATCAACAACAACTTCGTGAAGGGAGCGCCGGGAGAGCCGGCGCTCATCTCGCTGACCGACGCGGAGACGCTGTTCCACGAATTCGGCCACGCGCTGCACATGATGCTGCAGGACGTTCGATATCCCGGGCTTTCGACGACGCCGATGGACTATGTCGAACTGCCATCGCAGCTCAACGAGCGCTGGCTGATGACCCGGGAGCTCCTCGATCGGTTCGCGCGCCATTACCAGACGGGCGATCCCATGCCTCAGGCGCTCGTCGAAAAGATCGAGCGCGCGCACAAGTTCAATCAGGGATACTCCACGCTCGAGTACCTCTCGTCGGCGATCGTCGACATGGATCTGCACATGCGTCCCGACGGCGTCGAGGACATGGCGCTGTTCGAGAAAGAGGCGCTGGGACGAATCGGCGGCATGCCGCGTGAGATCGCCATGCGCCATCGCCTGCCCAACTTCGATCATCTCTTCGGCAACGACTGGTACTCGGCCGGCTACTACAGCTATCTGTGGTCCGACGTGATGGCCGCCGATGCGTGGCAGGCGTTTGTCGAAGGTGGCGGGCCCTGGGACGCGGGTGTCAACGAGCGCCTGCGCACGCACATCCTGTCGGACGGCAACTCCATCGATCGCGCCGAAGCCTATCGCCGGTTCCGCGGCCGCGATCCGGAGGTACAGGCGCTCCTCGACGCACGTGGCTTTACTGCCGCTTCCACCGTTACCAATTGACGGGCACGTCGCCGAGGTTCACGAAGCACTTCGGCGCCGGAGGGCGGTCGTGCTGTCGGCTTCGCCTGGCGCCGGCAAGACCACGCGCATTCCGCCGGCTCTCATCGATGCCGGCCCCGTCATCCTGCTGCAACCACGGCGTCTCGCGGCCCGCGCGGTCGCCCGCCGCATCGCCGTCGAGCGAGGGTGGTCGATCGGCCGCGAAGTCGGCTGGCAGATCAGGTTCGAACGGCGCTTCAGCCGGGAAACGCGGCTGCTTGTCGTCACCGAAGGTATCCTGACCGCGCGCCTGCAGCAGGACCCGCTGCTGTCGGAGTTCGCGACCATCATCCTTGACGAGTTCCACGAACGAAGCATCCACGCCGATCTGGGTCTCGCTCTCGCGCGGCAGACGTGGCGGGCCCGCGACGACCTGCGACTGGTCGTCATGTCGGCGACCCTCGACATCGAGCCCGTTGCGGCATTTCTTGGAGATGCCGCCGTCATACAGGTGCCGGGAGCGAGCCATCCTCTGACGATCGAACATGCCGATGGGGAATCGGTGGCCGACGCGGCGAGCCGGTTGCTGGGAAGTACGGCCGGACAGGTCCTCTGTTTTCTCCCGGGCGCGCGCGAGATCGAGCGCGCGCGTACGGAGTTGTCGGGCCTGGCCGCGTCCAAGGGGGTCGAGCTCGTGGCGCTCCACGGATCGCTGGACGGCGATGCGCAGGATGCCGCCATTGCGGCGGTCGAGCATCGACGGATCGTGCTGGCGACCAACATCGCGGAGACGTCGCTCACCGTTCCCGGCGTGTCGGCGGTGGTCGACACGGGATTGGTCAAGGTGGCGCGCTACGACGCGGAGCGGGGCATCGACTCGCTCACACTCGAGCGGGTGACCACCGATTCGGCCGACCAGCGCGCCGGGCGCGCAGCCAGGCAGGGACCGGGCATCGTGCACCGGTTGTGGGATGCCCGCGTGCGGCTGCGGCCCCATCGTGACGCCGAGATTACGAGGGTCGATCTCGCGGGGCCCGTCCTCGACGTACTGGCATGGGGCGCCAGCCCGTTGTCTTTCGAATGGTTCGAAGCGCCGTCGGACGATCGCGTCCAGGCAGCGCTTCGTCTGCTCGAGCGTCTTGGCGCGATCGACAAAGAGGGGCACATCTCCTCGCTCGGCCGCCAGTTGCAGCGTATTCCGCTCCATCCGCGCCTCGCCCGCATTCTGATCGATGGACGAGGTGCTCCTGAGGCCTCGCTGATCTGCGCCCAACTGGGTGCGTCAGGTGCGTCAGGTGCGACGGGTGCGATAGGTGCATTGGCGCAGGAGTTAAAGCGGATTGCGAGCCGTGCGATCGAGGGCGACGTTGCGGCGCACATTTCCGACGAGGAACTGCGCCACGCGATCTTTACGGGCTATGCCGATCGGCTGGCGAAGCGCAGGGCCAACGCGCGCGAGCGATTCGTGCTCGCCACCGGGCACGGGGCGGTGCTCGCCCGCGAGTGCGACGTGGGCGACGCCGAGTACATCGTGGCGCTCGATCTCGTGGAGGCCGAGCGCGACCGCATCAGCGAAGCAAGAATTCGCGCGGCGAGCCCGGTGGACGCCGCGTGGATTCAAGCGGCCTCCACCGAGGTGGAGCATCGATTCGACACCGGGAGCGGGCGCGTGCGGGCGGCGCGCGTCGAGCGTTACGACGCCATCGTGTTGAACGAGACGCCCGTGCCTGTTGATGCGGCCGTTGCGGCACAGATGCTTGGCGACGCATGGCTCGCGCGCAGCCACGACGAAGCGACGACCCGGCTGATCCGGCGGTTGCGGTTCGCGGGCAGCGAGGTGGATCTGGCAGAGCTCGCGCACGCCGCCGCCGCTGCGGCGCGCACCATCGACGAGTTCGACATCGAGGCACATCTGCCGTTCGATGTGAAGCGAACGCTTGCCGAACAAGCCCCCGACTCCATCCTGGTGCCGAGCGGCCGAAGCACGAGGCTCGAGTACGGCGACGACGGTTCGGTGTCGGCGTCGGTGAAACTGCAGGAACTGTTCGGCCTCGCGGCGTCGCCCGTCATTGGTCCGGCGCGCGTGCCGGTCACGTTTCATCTGCTCGCCCCCAACGGGAGGCCTGTACAGACGACGCGCGATCTGCGCAGCTTCTGGGAGCGCACGTATCCGGAAGTGCGCAAGGAGTTGAGGGGCCGTTATCCGAAACACCCGTGGCCGGAGGACCCGTGGACCGCGCAGCCCACGCACCGGACGACGCGCCGCCGCTGAAAGCGAAAGGGGTCGGGAGGGGTTTTCGCCAGTGCAGTAACCGAAAACCCCTCCCGACCCCTTTTTCGGGTTATCCTCTCGCTCACATCCCAATCATTCCAGGAGCTGGCCATGAGACGTCTGCACGTGGCAATGGTCGTTACGGTTGCGCTCTCGTTCGGTTTGACGCCCGCCGTTCATACCCAGCAGGGAACCGGAGCCGGCCGTGGCCAGGCGCCGCCTCGCCAGTGGTGGGTCAACAAGGACAAGGGCGGCCAGTACGGCAAGAACAAAGCGCACATCAAGCTCCCGGATCTGAAGGCGCGTCACAAGGGCCAGGCGGACTGGAGTGAAGTCGTCGTCGACGATGCAAACTTCCATGCGACGTACAACCAGGGGCAGCCCGGCACGAAGATCACGTCGCGGATGCGGCCCGACACACGCGAGTTCATCGTCGTGGTCGAGGGTGAAATGCGCTTCACGCTCGAAGGGCAGCCGGAGCCGATCCTGACCAAGCGGGGATCGGTCGTGAACATCCCGAAAAAGACGATGTATTCCGCCGAAGTCGTCGGCACCGCGCCGGCGCTTTGGGTAGACGCAAACCAGGCAAATTTCAAGACGCTGGTGCCCGTTTCCGATCCCCGGCCGCCGCAGACGCCGGGGCACACGATGATGAAGATCGGCATCAACACGACGCCCGCACCGTACGCGGGCAACAACAAGCCGCACTTCAATCTCTGGGACGCCGAGAAAGATCCGAAGTTCGCCGGCCAGAACGTGGTGCAGGACGATCACATGTGGGCACAGGCGATCTGGGGCTACGAGAAGAACCTGCCGGCCTACGACGCCAACGACAAAGGGCACTTCCACGTCGGGACCGCCGAGTGGTGGGTCATCATGAAGGGGCAGATCCGCCACAACATCGAGACGGTGGGCGATTTCACGTCGAACGAAGGGGACGTCGTCTACGCGCCGCCGTCGACGTGGCACGCGACGCGATTTGCCGGCCCGGGTCCGTCGTGCCGGCTGGCGATCAGCGGCTATCAGTTCACGTCGCTATTAGAGCAACCTCAATAGGCTTCGCACCATTGGTAGATTGGCAGATTGGTAGATTGTGAGATTACGGCGTTCTTAATAAGCGAATTCGTAATCTGCCAATCTCTCAATCTACCAATCTGCGAATGTTGCGTCAGTTCCTCAGCCCTGAACCTGGGTGGCGCTCAGACAGTACCCATCCCCGTGCACCGTCCGGATGAACTCCGGATGGTGCGGGTCCGGCTCGATCTTCTTCCGCAACCGCACGATGGCGTGATCGACCGAACGTGTCGTGACGTTCGTGTCGACGTAGCCCCAGACTTCCCTCAACAGCTCCTCCCGGTGGACCACCTTCTCACGGCGCTCCGCGAGATAGCGCAGCAGCTCGAACTCGCGGTGTGTCAGGTGCACCGGCGTCTGATCGCAGCTGGCGCGCTGCGACCGGAAGTCGATGACGAGCTTGCCGATGAGCAGCCGCTCGAGCGCTGGATGCGAGCGTCGCAGCACGGCGTTGATGCGTGCCAGCAGCTCCTGGAGGTCGAAGGGCTTGGTGATGTAGTCATCGGCGCCCAGCTTGAGCCCCTTCAGCTTGTCCACCTTCTGGCCGCGCGCCGACAGAATGATGATGGGGACTTTCCCCGATTGCCGCAGCACCGGACACAGATCGAGACCGTCGAAATCCGGAAGCGTCAGGTCGAGCACCACGAGATCGGGCGCCGACGCCCGCACGCAGCTGATCGCTGATTTTCCGTCGGACACCGCCTCGACCCGGTAGCCCTCGAAGATCAGGTTGTCGCGCAGCACGCGCCGGAGTGTGGGGTCGTCTTCCACGATGAGAATGCGCTCGGACACCATGTCAATCTCCCGCTATCGGTAAGAATACTTTCGCCGTCGTGCCCACACCCAGCTCGCTTTCGAGCACCAGCGTTCCTTTGTGATCCGTGACGATGCGGCTGACGATGGCCAGTCCCAGACCGCTGCCGTCGGCGCGTGCCAGGCGCCCGCGCGCGAACTTGCGGCGGACCGTCGACAGCTCGTCGGGCGCGATGCCCACACCGCGGTCCTGTATCTCGATGACCACATTCTGGCCGTCCCGCCGCACGCTCACCCGCACCGAACGCTGGTCGGTCGAGTACCGAATCGCGTTGTCCATCAGGTTGTCGAGCGCCAGCATCATGGCCGTCCTGTCGGCCCTGACGAGCGGCGTGTCCACCGGGATGTCGACATCCACCTTGAATTCGCGCTCGGTCAGCGGATGCCTGAAGTTCTCGAGCACATCATCCATGAGCTCGGACGGCGCGACCGGCTCGAACGAGTACACCTCGGTGACGTCGGTCACGCGCGCGTAGGCGAGCAGGTTGTCGACCAGCCGCGTCAGCCGGCGTGCCTCCTGCATCAGAAGCCCTGCGTAGTCGCGGATGGTCTCGCCGCCGATGGGACGGCGGGCGAGCGTGTCGGCCATGGCCCGGATGTTGGCGAGCGGTGTCTTCAGCTCGTGGGTCACCGACGAGACGAAATCCGATCGCATGGCGGTGAGCGCCACGCCCGCGCGGACCGCGCGGATGGCGAGAATCAGCCCCAGCGCCAGCGTCAGCGCGGCCGCACCCGCGGCGAGCAGCGCCTCGTCGGCCCCCTGCGCCGCGCCGACCAGCGCGGAATCGGCCGACTGGCTCGTGCGAATCGTCCACGTTCTGACGGCGGGATTCGAGCCGAGCGCGACCATGCTGACGGACGGATCCAGAAAGAGGAGCGGGAACTCGCGGACGAGCACGTTGCGCCCGCCTTCGTGGCCCCAGACACGACGCCCTTTGTCGTCGAAGACCGCAATGTCGAGATTGTTGCCGCGCGTCGCAATCGGCGCGACCTGGGAGAGGATGTCCGAAAAGTACGAATTCCTGACCCAGCCCAGGTTCACCGTGAAGCCAATCACCGACTGCAACTGCTCCTGCAGCGAATCCTCGGTACACGAGCCGCGCCACGATCTGGTACGGCTCGCCTCCCAGGGTTGAATCGAACATGGCGTAGCGCACGCGCGACCGGCTGAACGCTTCGACTTCTTTCTTCAATACGTCGGTGCCGGGCGGGTTGGTGACGACCGTCACAGGATACAGATGCGCTTCTTTCGGCTGCGGCATCCATGCAGGGAAGCGATTCGACCGATTGAAAAACACCACCCCGTGCGGGTCGCCGCGTCCCCAGCTGAAGAACGACTCCGGATACGGGTAGCGCGCGAAGGCCGTCGCCACCTGGTCGCTCGTGTCCGACAGCGACTCGAGCGACAGCTCGCCCCAGTCGCGGTTGGCGAGCACGCGCGAGTGGGCGCCGCGCATGTCGCGTGTGACGGCGGTGACGAGCAGATCGGCGCTTTCCTCCGTATCGCGGGCGGTGAGCAGCTCCGCGCTTCGCTGCCATCCGCGCGTCGCTCGATACCCGAAGCCCAGCAGCGTGGCGATGCCAAGACAGACCGCGACCGCAAGCAGTGCCGTCAGCCATCCGCCCCACGCAATGACGCTCTCAACCTTCATTCATTTACCGTTTAGCGACGAAGCTCTCGTTGCCGGTAGTACCGCGCCGCGCCCGGGTGCAGTGGCACCGGCGTGGCGGGCGCGCGCTCCAGATTGGGTGGATTGCCGGCCGGGCGTGCCGCGAAATACGCGTCGAGCAGCGCGTACACGAGATCTTCATCGAGGTCGGCTCTGCAGACGAGCGCTTCGTCGATGCCAATCGTTCGAACCGCTATCGGCTGGTTCGGGTAGGTACCTGCCGGAATCAGCGTGCGCTTCAAGTGCGGGTACTGGGTCCGCATTTCCTCGACGATCGGGCCGTCGATCGGGATCAGCCGTGCGCCTCCCTTCAGCGCCGCCGTCACTGTCTGGCTGCCCGGCATATACATCGCGAAGGCCGCGTCGATGTCGCCGCTCATCAACCGTTTCAGCATGTCGGCGTTCGGGACCTTCTCGGCCCGGACCTCGTTCGACTCGATGCCGTGCGCGTGAAGCATGCGGTCGGTCACGAGCGCCACGGAACTGCCGGGTGCGCCAAGGGACAGGTGCAGGCCGGCCAGCTCCTTGAGATTGTTCGCGTGCGCGCGCGGCCCCACGAGCAGGTGAATGGTGTTCAGTTCGGTCACCGCGAGTCCGCGCAACTGTTCGAACGGCTTCGGCATTTCGTCGAGCTGGCCCGCGTACGCGAGATACGCGACATCGCCCACAGGAATACTGATGTCGGTCTTACCGCTCTGCAGCTCGATGAGGCTCGTGATCGATGAGCCACCCTCGCTGACGATCTGTGGTTTGACATTCGGGAGGCGTTTGAACGCGTTGGCGAGCTGATTCGACGTATTCCGCGCCAGCCGGATCGTGTACGAGCGTTCTGGCGCCTCGGCCCTGCTCGTGCAGGAACACGCCAGCAGACAAACAACCGCAACCCACAACAACTTCATCTCGAAAGCTCCCGCTGACGGTAATACCGTGCCGCTCCCGCATGCAGCGGAATCGGCGTCGCCGGTGCGCGTTCGAGGTCGGCGGGCAGGCTGCCGGGCCGCACCTCGAAAAAGGCGTCCAATAGCCGGTATACCACGTCTTCGCTGATGTCCGACCGGCAGGCGAGGAGCAGATCGACGCCGATGGTGTGGACAAGCTCCGGTTGATTCGGATACGTCGCGGGCGCAATCGTCGTTCTCTTGAGGTACGGATAGCGCGTCCGCATCTGTTCGACGAGCGGGCCGTCGATGTCGAGAAGCCTGGCGCCGCCTCTGGCCGCCGTCACGACGGGTGCGCTGGGAGGTATCTGCGTCATGAACGCCGCATCCAGTTTTCCATCGGCGAGTTTCTCCGCCGTTTCTGCATAAGGCAGCCGGTAGCTCTTCACGTCGTTCATGCCGATGCCGTGTGCTTCGAGTGCCCGTTGCGCGATGAGCGCGGTGGCGCTGCCTTCCGGACCGAGCGCGACCCGCCGTCCTTTCAAATCGCGAATGGACTTCACCGGCGTATCCCGGCCGGCGACCAGATGCAGCGTGTTGAGCGTGATCACGGCCAGGCCGCGCAGGTGATCGAACGGCGCCTGAGCGCCGTCCAGCTGGCCGGCATAGGCGAGATACGCGACGTCGGCCATGGCGATCGCGACATCGATTCGGCCCTGTTGGAGGTTCTGAAGACCGGTAATGGACGACCCCCCTTCGGTCACGACCTTGAAATCGATATCGCGCAGCTTCGGAAAGGCGCTTTGGAGGTCTCTCGCGGTTGTCGCGGAGATCCGCAGGACCGTCCGCTGCGGTCGTTCCGTTTCCGCCGAGCCTGCACACGAAATCGCGGTCACACAAAGCACAAAGACGGCCGCAAAGTGTCCTCGGAACATGAGTAATGCGCGTTCTACTTGCCACCTTTAACAGCACCCTGTCAACCTCGTTTGAGACAAATTGCGACAAATCGTATCAAGGCGGTGGCCTATAGTCGGCGCTGACTCCAATTACAAACGCGGGCACGAATCTTCGGAAGGAGAGTCCGATGTCACAGAGACGCATCCTGACGAGCGGGTTAGTTGTCGCTGCGGTACTGCTGATCCTGGCCGGTCCTGCCCGGGCGCAGGGCGTGGGCGGAATCGGCGGGACCGTTACGGACTCGTCGGGGGCCGTATTGCCCGGCGTGACGCTCACGCTTTCAAGCGCTCAGGGAGGCACCCTGGGTGGCAGCCAGGAAACCACGAGCGATGGGCGGGGTAACTATCAGTTTATCCGCCTGGTTCCGGGCACCTATCACGTGCGGGCCCAGATGCAGGGGTTTCGCACCGTCGAGCAGCGCAACCTCGTGGTCAATGCCGACGCCACCGCCCGCGCCGATTTGAGCCTGCCGATTGGACAGTTGGAAGAGGGGGTCGTGGTGTCGGGCGAGTCGCCGCTGCTCGATACGACCTCCGCGTTGAAGCAGACGGTGCTCAGCCAGGAAACCCTGCAGGCGCTGCCGAATCGCATCGACGTCTGGTCGATCACGCGCGTCATTCCCAGCGTCGTGGCCAGCAAGGTGGACGTGGGCGGATCGGAATCGTTCCAGCAGTCGGGCATCACCGTTCACGGGACGAGCAACGAGAACGGCTATTACATCGACGGCATGAACGTGTCGAGCACGCAGAGCAGCGGCAGCATCGCCACGTTCTACCTCGATCCGTACGCCTTCGAGGAAGCGAACTTCCGGGCCGGCAACTCGCCGGCCGAAGCCTCGACGGGCGGTCTCGTGTTCAACATGATCAGCCGCACCGGCACCAACCAATTCCACGGTGGCGCGGTGTTCAACGGCACGAACGCCGGGCTTGGATTCAACAACGTCGACGATGAACTCGCCGCGCAGCTGCTGCGCAACGTACCTGCGTCGGTCAAGGCGGCGAGGCCCGACTTGAAGCCGACGGCCGACATCCGCTACCTGATTGACTACGGTGCGTGGCTGGCCGGGCCCATCAAGCGCGACAAGCTCTGGTGGTCGACCTCGTTCCACCATTCGCAGATCCTTCAGTATCTGGTCGGAAGCTACAACCCCGACGGCACGTCGGTACCCGACGACAACATGCTGTGGAATTTCTCGAACAAGCTGTCGTGGCAGATCAATTCGAACAGCCAGCTGTCCCACTTCTACATCCTTCAGTTCAAGAAGAACGGCCACCGCGTGAGCGGCGCCGCCTTCTCGGAGACCGGTGCGACCACGGCGAACACGAAGTATCCGCAACTGCACCAGGTGAAGTGGACGTCGACGCGTTCGGCCCGCATGGTGTTCGACGTCTCGGGTAGTGTGAACCGCGTGGACGACTACCAGCCCTGGCCGATAGAGGGGGACTCGGCCAACTGCAAGTCGTCCGAGGACAGGGAGGGTTGCTTTGACGGCCTCATCGCAGGTTTCGATGCCGTCACCAATACCGCGCTGCGCGTCCTGCCGACGTATCGCGATCTGCCGAACACGCGCGTGTTTCTACAGGGGAGCGCCAGCTACTTCACGACGCAGCACGACATCAAGCTGGGGTACCAGTTCGACTATGCGTGGAACGAAGTGCTCTACTTTTCCTCGTCCGGCATGCGTGCGGTGTACCGCTCCGGCGTGCCCGATTCGGCGAACGTGTACAACACGCCGGCGCGTTCGATTCCGGAGAACATCCAGCAGGGGTTGTACATCCAGGACAAGTGGCGGCCCGGGCGCAAGCTGACGATCAATGGCGGCCTCCGCCTCGACACGAACTACGGATGGCAGCGCGCCATGTGCCAGGAGGCGACGCCATTCATCACCGCGCGGTGCGTGGACAAGATGTCAGGTGTGCCTGACTGGAAGAGCGTCAGCCCCCGCTTCTCGGCGGTCTATGACTTCGCCGGCGATGGCCGCACGGCACTGAAGTTCGCCGCGAACCGCTACATCATTCCAGTCGGCAGCAGCGTGCTCGATCGC
Organism: Vicinamibacterales bacterium; assembly: GCA_963746535.1. GTDB lineage: Bacteria > Acidobacteriota > Vicinamibacteria > Vicinamibacterales > JAMQPK01 > JAMQPK01. Next base: position 287,283 of record CAVVBP010000007.1, read on the forward strand.
ATCAACCCGATCTTCCTCGCCACCGACACGCGCCAGTGGCGGGCGCAGAGCGCGTGTGCGACTTTGACCCCCGCTAACGTCGGGTGCGACCTCAACGGCGACCTGCTGCCGCAACTCAACGAGCTCGGGCCGACGACGGGATTCAGTTCCGGGGCGTTCAACCGCTACGCCCCTGGCTACGACTGGCCGGCGGCGCAGGAATACTCGGCCGAGATTCAGCGCCAGCTGCCGGCGAATGTCGTCGTCAGCGCCGGCTACACGCGTCGTCTCAAGGTGAACAACTTCGGATCGCGCAACGTGGCCGTTCCCGAGTCCACCTATCAGAAGATGGTCGTCACCGAAAAGAACAGCCAGCAAACGGTGACCGTGTACAACCAGGATCCGGCGCTGCGCGGCAGGCAGGATTTCGTGTGGACGAATGAGTCCGATTTCGACAGCACGTACAACGGCATGGACTTCACCCTCGACAAGCGGTTCAGCAACGGCTGGATGATGACCGGCGGCATCAGCATCGGCGAGACCAACGGCTGGGTGGGCAACAACGATCTCAATAACCCGAACTCGAAAGAGTTCGCCCGGGGGATCGTCGGCAACGACACGCCGTTCTCATTCCGCCTGTCGGGTCTCTACGATCTGCCGTACGGCATTCAAGCGAGCGGCACGTTCCAGCATCAGAAGGGGTTCCCCGAGCTCACGCAGGTCTCTGTGGGCAACGACACGGTCGCCCTGACCCAGGGCACCACAAGCATCATCGTCGAGCCGCGCGGCACGACGCGCTTGCCCAACCTCAATCAGCTGGATATGAGCTTCAGGAAGGCGTTTCGCTCGGGCAACAAGGTAATTCAGCCGCGCCTGGACGCGTACAACCTGCTGAACTCGGCGACGGTGATCAACCGCGTGACGACGCTTGGGACGAGTTACGGGGCGGTTGGCAACATCCAGCGAGGGGCGTTAATCAAATTCGGCGTAAGCGTTGACTACTGACGCTGAATTGGCAGATTGGCAGATTGGCAGATTGTGAGATTGTTGGCGGATTCGAAGAATGACGATTGGCAGATTCAGAACGCTCTGAATCTGCCAATCTGCGAATGCCAGCGAAGTCGGTCAGTGCTTCTTCGCGAGTTTGACCGTCAGGTAGGTCACCGACTTTCCGTTTTCCACTTCCCAGAAGTGCGGCACGCCCGCGGGAGCTGAGGCGACGTCGCCCGCGACGAGCTTCTGCCGCGTGACGTTGCCCACGATCTCGCCGCCGCGCACTTCGCCGTCAGCACCCTCTTTTCCACCTTCGAGTTTGTCGCCGTACCGGATCGTGACCTCGCCGTCGAGGACGTAGTACAGGTCGGCCCAGTTGTTGTGCAGCTCGGCGCCGCCAGAGCTCTTCGCGCGGTGGCTGATGCCCTGGAACTGGTGATCGCCGCGATGCACGCCCGGGAACGTGATCGTCTCGCCCTTCTTCAGGGCGGCGACATAGCCCTGGAGTTCAGACGCTTTGTAATGGACGAATTTCGTCGGCGTGATCGGCGTCTTGCCCGCCATCGAGGCGCTCGACAGGTTCGGCTGCTTCAGGATCTTCACGGTCATGTAGGTCACGGTCTTGCCTGGCTCCACTTCCCACCAGTGGGGCACGCCCGCCGCGGACGAGGCGATGTCGCCGGCCCCGAGCCGTACCGTGGTTGCGCCCACGAGCTTGCCGCCGCCGAACTCACCCGATCCGGGATTGCGCTCGGTACCGCCTTCGAGCTTGCCGCCAGTGTGATGGATGACCTCGCCATCGACGATGTAGTAGAGGTCGGCAAAGTTGTTGTGCATCTCCGGCGCCGCCGTGCTCTTCGGCCTGAAGTTGAAGCTCTGGAACTCGTGATCGCCGCGATTGATCCGGTTGAACTTAATCTGGCCGCCACCTTTCAGCGTGTTCGACATCGCTTTCAGATCAGTACCCGGGTAGTAGGCGAACTTCATCGGGGTAATCGGCGGTGCCTGCGGCCCCTGGGCCGCGACCATCGCCACGACCAGGACGAGGGCCGACAGAACGACAAGGGTCTTCATCACAAATGACCTCCAGTTGAAAAGAAAGGGAAGGGACTGCGGATGAATGCTATTTCACGATGCTGCGTAAGTCGACCCCTTTAGATCGAAGGAGCGGCGCCCACAGGTCTCCAACACGGGCCAGCCGTTCGGGCAGCGTCCGGATGGTGAAGTCGCGAGGATCGACGCCCTCGTCGATTTCGGCCCAGGTCAACGGCGTTGACGCACCGGCAAAGTCGCTGGCGCGTGCGCTGTACGCGCAGGCGAGCGACTTGCCTTCGATATTCTGCAGGTAATCCACATAGACTTTCCGGCCGCGGGCGCGGACCGCCCGTGTGACGGTCGCCACCTTCGGATGCTTCCCGGCCACGTAGGTGGCCACTATCTGGCAGAAGATCTGGCCAGCCTCGTACGGCGTGCCGTCGCGCAGCGGGACGTAGATGTGCACGCCGCTTGCGCCGGAGGTCTTGGGGTATCCCGTCACGTTGAGCTTGACGAGCTCGTCGCGAACCCAGCGAGCCACGTCGAGGACCGACTCGAACGTCACGCCGGGCATCGGGTCGAGATCGATCGCGCAATGGCTCGCCATGTGCGTCGACTGCACGCGCGAGAACCACGGGTCCTGCGAAATCGCGGCAAGCTGCGTCATGTAGAGCAGCGTGAGGAGCGTGCCGCCCACGATCCGGCTCGGCACGTCGTCGCCTTCAATCGACACCAGCCGTACACCCGCCGGCACGTGATCGGGCGCGCGGTGCTGGTAGAACGACGGACCCTCGACGCCGTTCGGCAGGCGCTTCATGATGAGCGGACGGTCGTTCACCACCGGCAGGATGAACGGCGCAACCCGCACGTAGTACCGCATCAGGTCGCCCTTGGTGAGCTTCGACGTGGGCCAGAAGATCTTGCGAAGATTCGTCACGGCCAGCGTCTGGCCATCGGGCAACTGCAGCGTCCCCGAACCCTTTCCGCGTTCGATCTCGTCGAGTTGATGGATCACGGCTTGGAGGCCGGCGGAACTAAAGTTCCGCCCTACCGCAGCAAGACTCTTCGGACTCTTGGGACTCAGCCGACTCTTGCGACTCCCCAGACTCGTCGGACTCCCCGGACTCTTCGTCTCCCGTCCTACCGTCTTCGGCTTCACATCGTCCCTTAGTCCCAGATAGATCGGATGACGGAGCATCCCGTCATCGGTCCATTCGGTGAACTTCAATTGCGCGACGAGCGACGGCTTCGTCCAGTGCGCTCGCTCGTTGGTGCGTGGCCGTATGGAAAAAGGCGGGTTGGGCGTTTCCAGCGGTTTCAGCAAACGGATCACCCGCTCGAGCTCGCGCTGGTTGAATCCGCTGCCCGTGTGCCCGGCATACTTCAACTCGCCGGCGTCGTAATAACCGACGAGCAGCGCGCCAAAGGGGCGGCCCGTCGTGCGTGCTTCGGTCCATCCGCAGACGACAAACTCCTGTTCCTTGACGAGTTTCAGCTTCCGCCAGTCCCTCGTCCGTCTGCCGGTGTGATACACCGACCGGCTGTCTTTCGCGATCAGGCCTTCCCATCCTCGTTCGAGGGCCTGCTGATACAGGGCGCGGGCATCGTCGTGGACGACCTCGCTTCGCCGCAGGATCGGCGACCCCGGGTTGCGGAACACGCGCTCCAGCCGGGACCGGCGCGCGGTGAAGGGGAGCGGCCGCACGTCCTCGTCGCCATCGCGGAGGATGTCGAACGCAATGAACGCGACACGCCCGGCAGCCGAACGACTGTGCGATTCGGTCAGGTGTATGCGGTTCTGCAGGCGTTGAAATCCGGCCGGATCGCCGTGCTCGTCGAGCGCCACGATCTCGCCATCGAGGACGAGCGGTTTCTTCAGCCTCCTTGCGAATTGCACGAGCGCGGCGACCAGATCGGGAAACTGCGCGGTCTTCTCGTTGCCCAGGCGCGACCAGAGGCGCACCAATGGCGGCCGGCCCGGCGCGATCTCGACGAGCGCGCGGATGCCGTCGTATTTGGGTTCGTAAACGAGACCGTCAACTTCGAGCGGAGCGTCCTCGAGGGTGGCGAGCATCGGACGCACGGTTCGGATGTCGCTGCGCCATTGCACGGTCGCCATGCGTCAGTAGCTGTAGCGATCGTTGAACCATGGTTCCGCGGTGTTCGAGTACCCGCGCTCTTCCCAGAATCCTTTCTTGTCTTCGGCGAGGAACTCGATCCTCCTGATCCACTTCGCGCCCTTCCACGCGTACAGCTTGGGCGTGATCATCCGCACCGGGCCGCCGTGTTCGCGCGGCAACGGCCGCCCTTCCCACGTATGCACGAGCAGCACGTCGGCTTCGATGGCGCGGGCGAGCGGGACGTTGACGGTGTACGGGATGAAGGTGCCGGGCATGAAGTCGTACCCGGTGCAGAGCACGAACATCGCGCGCTCCCTGGGGACGACGAGCTCTGCAATCGTCCGGAATCGCACGCCTTTCCAGTGGTTGTCGAGGCGGCTCCAGGTGGTGACGCAGTGAAAGTCGCTGACATCCTCGGCTTGGGGAAGATCCGTGAACTGCTGCCAGTTCAGCGTGACGGGATTCTCAACCAGGCCGCCGATTTCCAGCTTCCATCGGTCGAGCGGCACGTCGGGTTGCTCGCCCAGATCGAGCACGGGCCAGTTTTTCACAAGGTGCTGTCCCATGGGCACCGCAGGCATGCCGTGGCGGTTGGCCGGACCTTCGCCTTCCGGTTTTGCGCCCTGAAACCGGACGTTTACGGTATCCGGACGCATTTCGCGCTGCCGGTCGATGTATCGCTGGCGCCGTTCGACGATATCGGAGTGCTGGGAATCCGCCACGACGGGTGTCCTCGGATTTCAAGCCTATCGCAAAACGGCCGATATAAATAAGGTATGAACCTGACGCCGTGGCAGCGGTCAAATATCCTGGCCGCCCTCAACTACCTGAAAGATCCGGAACGAATCGGACAAACCCCCCAGGCCATCGTGCTCGTGCAAGGACTAATGGAGGTTCTGGATCCCAGCAAGCGCACGGTCAGGCTGCAGCGGGAAGCAGCCCGGTCGGCGACTGCCGGAGCGCAGGCAGGACGCGAACGGCGCCAGCGCGATCGCCGGAGCGCCGAACGGCGCAAGCAGCAGGCCCCGTACGACGGTCCCGAGCGCCGCACCGGCCGCGATCGAAGGGCGGGGGACAGGAGGGGTGGGTGAATCCACCATTGGCAGATGGGAAGATTGGTGGATTGATGGAATGTTGTGGGATTGAATGATTTGCAGATTCGCAGATTCAGCCAGTCTGCGAATTAATCTGCCAATCTTCGAATCTTTGCCAATCTGCCAACAATCTTCCAATCCACCAGTCTTCCCATCTGCCAATGGTGCGTCAGTGTTTAACGTTTGACGTTCGAAAGCTGTTCGAGCGCGAGCAGCAGCGAGTGATAGCCCAGCCGGCCGTGGCCCTGTGATTTGAGCGCCACGTAGAACTGGCGCACCAGCGCGAGGCCCGGCATCGAAATCCCCATCCTTTGCGACTCGTCGAGCGCGATGCCCAGATCCTTCTCGAAGTGCTCGACGAAGAATCCCGGATCGAAATTCCGGTTCACCATCTTCGGCGCCAGGTTGTCGAGAATCCAGCACTGCGCCGCGCCTTTCGTAATCGAGCTGAGCATCGTCTCGAGATCGAGCCCGGCCTTGTAGCCATACAACAGGCTCTCGCACACGCCGATGATCGTGCCGGCGAGGACGAGCTGATTGCACATCTTGGTGTGCTGGCCGTTGCCGGCGCCGCCCTGATAGACGATGTTCTTGCCCATCGCCTGGAAGAGCGGCATCACGCGATCGACGGCGTCCTTGTCGCCGCCGACCATGATCGAGAGGGTGGCGTTCCTCGCGCCGACATCGCCGCCCGATACCGGCGCGTCGATGGCCGACACCTTCCGGGCTTTCGCGGTTTCGTAGATCTCGCGCGCGAGGCTCGGTTCGGTCGTCGTCATGTCTACGATGATGCTGCCCGGCTGTGCCGCATCGAGAATGCCGCCCTTTTTCTGGTAGACCTCGCGCACGTCGTTCGGCAACCCGACGATCGTGAACGTGATGTCGGATCGCTCGGCGACCCCGCCGGGCGTGTCGGCCCATGCGGCGCCCTTGTCGAGCAGGCCCTGTGCTTTCGACTTCGTTCGGCTGTAAATCGTCGCAGGGTAGCCTTTGGCCATCAGGTGGCCGCACATCGACAGCCCCATGACGCCGGTGCCAATCCAACCAATACGCGGTGTGCTCATCACTCTCCTCTATCTAAAGGTCCATCGACCAGGGCCAGACTTCGCCGCACGCGCGGCAATGACACCAGCGCACGGCACGGCTGTTGGGGAGGCCCTGGACCTCCTGAATCTCGCCGCAGCTCGGGCAGGTAATCGGATGGGGGAGGTCGCTCGCCCGGCGGCCTCCTCGCGGAATGGCGCGGCGATCGTGCTGATTCGGCGCGCGCCGATCTTTCAGTGTCTCGTCCATCGTCCGGTGACATATTATTCCGCCGGCCCGCTGAAAAGAAAACCGGGACAATAAACACGATGGAACCTTTCGAACGGGAAGTCGTTTCGGATCTCGACGACGAGACCGACGATCGCGCGGCCGCGCGCCGCCGCGTTCCGCTGCATGTGCGCATCCTCCTGGGGCTGGTGGTCGGCGCCGTGCTCGGCAGCACCGCCCGCGCGGTGCTCGGCCCCGGGTCCCCGTCGCTGGCGTGGATCATCGCGAACGTGGCCGAACCGGTCGGCCAGTTGTTTCTCCGATCGCTCCTGATGACGGTGGTCCCGCTCGTCGTCTCGTCGCTCATCGTCGGCGTCGCGGGCATCGGCGACGTGCGCCGCCTCGGACGCGTGGGCCTGCGGACGGTGCTGTTCTGCCTGGTCATTTCGCTGATTTCGGTCTTTCTGGGCATCTTCCTGGCCAACACGGTGCGTCCGGGCCTGCGGCTCGATCCCGCGACCCGCGATCTGCTGATGTCGGAATATGCCGCCCAGTCCAAACAGGTGGCCGCCACCACCAGCGCCGCGAGCGAGTCGCCCGTGATGTCGTTCGTGCGCTCGCTCGTTCCCGCGAACCCGCTCGAGTCGATGGCCCGCTCGACGCCCGACATGATCGGCATCATGTTTTTCTCGATCGTGTTCGGCGCGGCGCTGACGCTCGTCTCTCGCGAGAGCGCCGCCCCCGTGATGGCGCTGCTCGACGGCGTCTTCAAGGTGGTGGCGAAAATCATCGACATCGTCATGAAGATCGCGCCTCTCGGCGTCGCGTGTCTGCTGTTCGCCATGACCGCGCGTTTCGGGTTCGGCTTTCTGGTCAGCCTCGGCTGGTATGTCGTGACGGTGCTGGGCGGATTGGCGTTCCACCTGTTTGTGGTCTACGGAGCCGCGCTCAAATTCGGGGCCCGCGTCTCTCCCGTCGAGTTCTTCCGGCGCGCGCGCACGGTCATGCTCACGGCGTTCTCGACGAGCTCGTCGAACGCCACGCTGCCAACCGCCCTGCGCGTGTCGGAATCGAATCTCGGCGTGCCGCGGGAAATCGGCGCGTTCGTGCTGACGGTCGGCGCGACGGCCAACCAGAATGGGACGGCGCTGTACGAAGGGGTGACGGTCCTCTTTCTGGCGCAGCTGGCGGGCGTCGATCTCACGCTCGCGCAACAGTTGATGATCGTCTACCTGGCGGTGCTCGGCAGTATCGGCACGGCCGGCGTGCCTGCCGGCTCGCTGCCATTCGTTGTGGGCGTGCTCGCCATGGTCGGCATTCCGACACAGCTCATCGCGATCATCATCGGCGTCGATCGCCTGCTCGACATGACGCGGACGGTCGTGAACGTGATGGGAGACTTGACGGCCACGGTGTACGTCGCCAAGAAAGAAGGCGCGACGCTCCAAATCTGAAACGGGAATCTAAAAACTAAAATCTAAAAACTAGAATCTTCCTGCCGGAGAAGCTCAGCTTCCAGTTTCCAGATTTTCTAGAGCGCCTTTCAAATGTTACGTAGTGTCCGGCTTTAGCCGGACCAGGTACCCCTCGGCCCGGGCGCACTTGGGTTGGCGTTACTGCCGCGCGAAGCCGAAGCTCCGGGGCCGGACGCGCGCTGCGATGCCGCGCGCGGACCGCGCGACGCGAGGACACGCACTGCGCCGTTCGTCCTCGCTCGATGCCCCCGGGCTTCTCGCGCGGTGAGGCGCCCTCCGTCGGCCGCCTGCGCACGGCTTCGCGCCGCAGCAACCCCAACCCAACTGCGCGACCCGCTGCACGGTTCTGAAAAGCGCTCTAGTTTTTAGATTTTAGTTTCTAGCTTCCAGCATCGAAGGTTGGCTTGCCAGCCGTAGCTCGTTCGCACTTAGCGACAGCCCGCCTTCGCCAAGGCTACGGCGGGCAACCTCCGCGTACATTCATGAGCGAAGGCTGGGGTGAGTGACGGGGATTGAACCCGCGACGTCCGGAGCCACAGTCCGGTGCTCTACCACTGAGCTACACTCACCACACGACGGCAAACCCTGATTTTACAACAGAGAAGCGGAAGAGGTTGGAATCTACAAACAGAATCTAGAAACTGGAACCCGGGGAGTAACCCCAGATTCCAGATTATAGATTTCAGATTCCAGTTTCAGGTTCGGTATTTAGGTGTGCGCGGCCGCGCGCTCTTTGCCGGGAATCGCCATCAACTCGGGATGCGAGGCGACGTGCGCCTGCACGATCGCTTCGGCTTGCGCCATCGCATCGGCATCGCCGTTGCGGTACACCGTGTTGGCTTCGATGAGATCTTTCTGGCTCGAGGGCGTCGAGTCGTGGCTGTCGTAGATCGCCGCGACCGGGCAGGCCGGCACGCACGCACCGCAATCGATGCACTCCTCGGGATGGATATAGAGCATGTTCATCGCCGCGAATTCAGGCTCGTCCTTGCGGGGATGAATGCAATCGACGGGACATACGTCCACACACGCGGTGTCTTTGGTTTCAATGCAAGGATCCGTAATCACGAAAGGCATCGTGTCCTCCAGAGTGTCCGCCGGCGAGAAGACCGCTGCGACGGCCCTGATTCTACTTGTGAAGCACGCACGCGGCAATCCCAACGCCCGATTTGCCAGCGCCGCGGAATCTGTATCTTCATGTGCAGGAACGGGCCAGATCGTGTGTCCAGATGCGCCGAAGTGGAACAGATCCAGGCTATTTTCCCTCTTTTCAACAAATTAACCGCCGAACCCCACGCCAAATCAACGCGCTGATGTGCCGAACCGGCACAGTGCCGGCGGTCCCGGCGTTTTGACCGTTCTGGCCAAATCTTTACAAATCAGCCAGTTACGTGATCGCCGGCGGGATGGACGCGAACTTGCTCTATAGCGGGCAGCCATGACTTTAGCTCGCTTGCTTACGGTCGCCACAGTAGTCGCCACACTTGGTGCGCCGGTCTCCGCAGAACCGCGTCGCGAAAAGCTCGACAAGTCGCTTCGTCAGACCGTCGAGCGCGGTTGCGTGGGCACCAGGTCGGTGATTATCAGGACGAAACCGGGTTACCGCGAAGCGGTCCGTCGATCGCTCGCGCACGGCGGACGTAAGGTCAAGGGCGAATTCCCCGCCCTCGACGCGATCACCGCAGAAGTGCGGTGCGAGGATCTCGACAGCCTCGCCGAATCGCTGGCGACCGCTTCGATTTCGGGCAACCACAAGATCACCGCGATGCAGGTGAACGATGCGACCCAGCAGGGGCCGACGCAGCCCGGTGGCCCGAGCGTCGACGACAACGATCCCGCGCGCCTCAACGAGGCGCTCGCCGCGCAGCAGTTGCAGACGAATTTCTTTGCCACGCTCGCCGTGCGGCAGTCATCGAACGTCTCCTACGACAACGTGACGTACGGCACCACCGGAATGGTCTACGGCGAACAGCCGTCGTCGATTGGCATTGCCATCGTCGATTCGGGCATCCAGGCCGGCATCGATTTCGGTTCGCGAATCACGGCGTTCTACGACTTTACGCAGGGTGACGTGCGCGTCACCTCCCCGACCGACGAATACGGCCACGGCAGCCACGTGGCCGGACTCGCGGCCGGCACCTACGTCGGCGTGGCGCCGAGCGCCCGCCTGATCGGCCTCAAGGTGCTGAACGACAAAGGGCAGGGCTCGGCCGACCAGGTCATTCGCGCGATCGAGTTTGCGGTCGTCAACAAGGATCTGCTCGGCATCAACATCCTGAATCTTTCCCTGGGACATCCGATTTTCGAGGCGGCTGCGACCGATCCGATGGTGCAGGCTGTCGAGCACGCCGCGCGTGCCGGCCTCACCGTTGTGTTGTCGGCCGGCAACTTCGGCACCAATCCCCAGACCGGACAGGTGGGTTATGCCGGCATTGCGTCGCCTGGCAATGCGCCGTCAGGCATCGCCGTGGGTGCGGTGAAGACGTACGACACCGTGACGCGCGCGGACGATCACATCGCGGCGTACAGCTCGCGCGGCCCATCGTGGTACGACGGCTACGCGAAGCCGGACATTTCCGCGCCCGGCGACAACCTGCTCTCCGTCGCGGCCGTCGGCAGCACGTTGCGGGCGGCCCAGGAGAGGCGCGGCAACACGGGCAACTACATGCGCCTGAAGGGCACCAGCATGGCGGCCGGTGTCGTCAGCGGGCTCGCGGCGCTCGTGCTCGAGACCAACAGCGGCCTCACGCCGAACGCGTTGAAGATGGTGCTGCAGTACTCGTCGATCCCGGTTAAAGACACGACAGACGGGACGATTGAGGCCGACGTCCTGACGCAGGGCGCGGGTGCGATCAACGCCCCGGGCGCGCTGTCGCTCGCCGCGGCGATCAACCCGTCGGCCGCGGTCGGCCAGGGGTGGTTGACGTCTGCGATCGAACCGAGCTCGGCGATCGGCGGCGACACCTACCAGTGGGCGCAGCGGATGATCTGGGGCAATTACATCGCGCACGGCACCGGCGTCGTCGAAGAGCAGCGGCCGTCGTGGGCGCTCAACATCGTCTGGGGCGAAGGCCTCGAAGACGACGACAACATCGTCTGGGGCAACGCCAACGACGACGACAACATCGTCTGGGGCAACGCGCTCGACGACGACGACAACATCGTGTGGGGCAACAACATCGTCTGGGGTAACAACATCGTGTGGGGCAACTCCAACGATGACGACAACATCGTCTGGGGCAACAGTCTCGACGACGACAACATCGTGTGGGGCAACAACATCGTGTGGGGCAACAGCCTGCTGGACGACGACAACATCGTGTGGGGCAACTCGCTCGATGACGACAACATCGTCTGGGGCAACCTCTTCGACGACAACATCGTGTGGGGCAACTCGCTCGACGACGACAACATCGTCTGGGGCAACTCGCTCGATGACGACGACAACATTGTGTGGGGCAATGCCGGAGTGCTGGGAGACATCGTCAAAGCGAAGGTCGCGCAGCAGAAGAAGGACTCGGGCAAGGGCCTCGTCAAATCCTTGAAGCGGACTCGATAACGGCGCACCTGGCAAGTTCGGTGCAATTCAGGAGGACATCGTGAGAAAGTCATTCGTTCGTGGCGGAAAGACACTGATGACGGTCGTGGCCGGAGACGGGTACCGGTCGAAGGCCGTGTGGGGCGCGAAGGTCAACTAGCGCGATGTCTGTGGCAGACCCAAGACTCGTCATCGTGCGGCGTGGCCACTTCGCCACGTTCGAGCTGCTGACGCGCACCTTCGCCGACGATCCCAGCGTGCAGATCATCTGGGACCGTCGCCTGGGCGAGCGGCGTCAGTCGGCCGGGGACGGTGCGCCCCGCGACCGGCGCCGGAGCGATCGCCGCCGTGTGCCTCCCATGCAGTGGGGCCAGATGAACTACCTGGTCGCGACCGAAGCCTCGGCCTGAGCGCAGGTCTGCGCAATCTACCAATCCGGCAGTCCGCCAATCCGCGGATCTGCGATTCTTAATCTGCCAATCTGCCAATCTGCCAATCTGCCAATTCTGGTATTCTGTAAGCCCCTCGCTCACGATCGATCCCGGAGGTTTCTCTTGCGAACCGTAAAATTGTCTGTTGCGGCGATAGCTGTCTGCCTTGCCCTGGAAGGATCGGCCGCGGCGCAGGCCATGTTTACCGCGTCGCTGGGGAATGTGTTCGGCGGCGACGCGCCCTCGACCAAGAAGACCTGGGCTATCGCCCTGGGCGGCGGGGGCGCACACGGCATCGGATCGGAGCTCGAGTTTTCGCAGACGAGAAACTTCTTCGAGACTGCGAACGGTGTCGGGACCGGAGACATCGTCACGCTGATGCCGAGCATCTTCGTGGCTATTCCGATCGCCAACGTGCGGCCCTATGGCATTTTTGGTTTCGGCCTGATTCGCATCCGGATGAAATCGGACGAAGGCGGGGTCTTTGCCAATATTTCAGAAAACGACTTCGGCTACAGCGCCGGCGGTGGGGTCACCTTCAAGTTCACTCGCCTCGTAGGCGTGCGGGGCGACCTGCGCCACTTCCAGGTGCGCACATCGCGCGGCATCGGCTTTCAACGGTTCACGGTCGGCGTCGTGCTGGGAGGATGAGAAAGAAAGGGGTCGGGAGGGGTTTTTCGTTTACCGAAAAAACCCTCCCGACCCCTCTTTGCTAGGCGAGCACTTTGATGACGACGCGCCGGTTCTGCGCGCGTCCGTCTTTCGTGTCGTTGGGCGCGACCGGCTTCGATTCGCCAAAGCTGATGACGTTGATCTTGTGCAGCGGAATCTGATATGCCTCGTAGAGATATCGCTTCACGTTTTCCGCCCGCGCCAGGCCCAGACGCTGGTTCAGCTCCGGTGAGCCCGTCGAATCGGTGTGTCCCTCGATCTCGATGTAGTTGCCCGCCGGATCTGCCTTCAGTTTAGCCGCCAGATCATCCAGTTTCTTTTTCACGTCCGCCGGAAGGTCGGCCTTTCCGAGCTCGAAATTGCCCTGGTCGTCGCTGATCACGACCTGGAAGATCAGCCGTTTCGACGCGGTCTCCACCGCGGCGACCCTGGCAGCGGCGGCGTCGGCCGCGCCCCTTGCCGCGGTGGCAGCGCCTTGCGCGCTCTGTGCGGCGGCGCCCACCTGCGTGGTCTTCTGATCGACTTGCGCGATGCGCGCCGTGTTCTCGCGCGTCTGCTCCTGCGTCGCTTCCAGCGACTGGGCGACACTTTCGACCTTCTTGTTGACCTCGGCGACCGAGTCGCGCACGAACCGCTTGCTCGCACAGCCCGATCCGGACACGCCGATGACGCACGCCACGACAACCGTGCCGACGACCTCTCGCATGTGGTTCTCCTGATTGTGAGTGTTGGGGTGTTACTTGACCATGTAGCCGCTGCGCGCGCGGACGAAGAGACCTTGTTTGCGCGCCCTGACGACCAGCGCGTGCCAGCCCGGCGCCTTGCCAGGCTCGAACGCGAGGATGTACTGCTGATGAAGCTCGGTGAGCACCTGGCGTGTGACGGACACTGCGCTGAGGCTGTCGTACACGGCGAAGGAATCGCCGCCCGTCCACGCTGCCAAATCCGCCAGGGGGCCGCGAATCGGCTGCGGCTCGCCACTGTCATCATTGACCAGGTGAGTGATGACCAGGATATAGACCGGCACGTCGAGCTCGCTGGCGATGCCCGACACATCGGCCGGCTTCATCCGGCTGGCCGAATCGACACCGTCCGTGATGACTACGAGCACGCGGCGCCGCTGGCGATCGGAGATCTTCTGCGCGGTTTCCGCAACGGCATCCCACAACGAGGTGGCACCGTACGGCTTGGTGGCGCGCCATGCACCGTCGCCCGCATTGAAGGCCGACGAGAACGGCCGAACTTCCTGCAGCGACGTGTCGAACGCAAACATGGCCACTTCGTCGGCGCCGGGCTTGAGGCCGGCGACCAACGCATCCGCCGTTTCCCGCGCCCGCTCCATCTTGGTCGCCATGCTTCCGCTGGCGTCCATCAGAATCGCGACGCTGGCGGGACTCGGCTCGGACCAGACATTGGTCAGCGTACGCTTCTGGCCTTCGTCGATGAGCTCGAAATCGCTCGCCTTGAGATTGGTCACGAGCTTGCCGCGCGAGTCGCGGACGATCGCCGCCACGGCAACCTGCTCGACGCTGCTCTTGAAAACGATGACTCCGGAATCCTGCGCGGCCACGGACGCCACCGCGAGGAGCGCCATCAGCAACGAAAGATAAGGGCGTTGACGCATAGACACAGTGTCAGATACCTAACGGTTGAGTTATACCAATAGCGCTGCGCACTTTGCGCCGACAAGCCCTCAGCGGAGGTGTACCTTGTCGAGGGGAGGTGTCGGGGGAGTTTCACCCGACCCAATAGGCATAGTGCCACGCTTCTTTTCGGCTTTGTAGTCAAAAAAGAACAGAGGCATGAGTGTCGTGCTTTTGGTCAGGAACGGATGGGCGCACTGGCCGTGTCGAGCACCACGATGTTGCGCCCCGCATCGCGCGCCTGCGACAGCGCACGTTCCGCCGAGGCGATGAGCGCGATTTCCTGCCAGGCCCCATCGCGATCGGGTGTCATGCACGCGACGCCCAGCGTGGCCATCGTCACGCCGGCAGGTGAAGCGGGGTTCGGTTCTTTCATCGCTTCGACAGCGGTGCGGAGGCGCTCGGCGAGCACCATGGCACCTTTGGGGTCGGTTCCGCCCAGTACGACACCGAACTTGCCGGCACCGCCGTACCTCGAAATGGCATCGCTCGGGCGGTGAACGAGGGGTTTGATCGCCGCCGCGATCCGCTTCAGGCTGGCATCGGCTTCGGATTGGCCCTGGCGCTCGTGAAAGGCGCGAAAGTGATCGAGCTCGATCATGAGGACCGCGACGGGCTGGCGTTCGCGCGACGCGCGGCGCCATTCGCGCTCCAGAAACTCCTGGAAGTACTGCTGGGTGTGGAGCCCGGTCTCCGGGTCGACGGCCGTGTGCCGGACGAGCTCGCCTTCGAGCTGCGTCAGTTTCTGGTCTCGATCGTCGAGCGACGCTTTGAGCGCCCCTTCGCGGATCCGCCCCTGTCGCAAGCCGAGCAGGTACCCGGCGCCCACCAGAAGCAGGCCGAAGAAGGCTAAGGCATAGGCCACAGTCCGGCGCTATTTTAGACCGTTGCTGGCGGATTTTCGCGGTTTATGAGACAATCAAGCCTTCAAAAAAGCTTCATCCTCAAACAGTCAGCCCATCTTGCATTTCTCAGACCCCTCGAAAGCTGTTCAAAATCGCTCAACTCGCGGCCGTAGGCCCCGGCGCCCGCGCCGTGGTGGGCCAGTTGGGCGACCGACCCACGTCATCGCGGCATCGCGGCCGCTTCAATTCGAGACGGCGCCCTATGATGCGTCGCCCGTGGCCTTTACGTCGCTGGGCCTCGACACGAGGCTCGAGCGCGCGCTGACCGAGCGCGGGTTCGAGACGACGATGCCCATCCAGAGCGCGGTGTTTCCCGCTGTCCTCGCCGGCATCGACCTCGTCGCCTGCGCGCAGACGGGAACTGGCAAGACGCTCGCATTCCTCCTCCCGTTGATGCAACGCCTGCTGGGTGCGTCAGGTGCGAGTACGCGCGTGCTGATTCTGGCGCCGACCCGCGAGCTTGCCGTGCAGATTGAAGACGAGTTCCAGGGACTCGCCTATCACACGAACCTGTCGAGCGTGGCCGTTTACGGCGGCGTCGAAGCGGGACCGCAGGAGCGTGGCCTGCGCGGCGCGGCCGACATCGTCGTGGCGACGCCGGGACGGTTGCTAGACCACATGGGCACCAACGCCGCCCGGTTCGAAGCGCTCGATGTCCTTGTGCTCGACGAAGCCGACCGCATGCTCGACATGGGATTCTGGCCGAGCGTCCGCCGCATCGTGGCGTCGCTGCCGGCGAAACGGCAAACGCTCCTCTTTTCGGCCACGATGTCGGACGAGGTGGCGGTGTCGGCGAGCCAGATCATGCAGTCGCCGAAGATGATTCGCGTGGGCCGCACCGAAGGGCTGGCGAGCACGATCGAGCACATCGGCCGGCTCGTGCCGGGCCCCGAAAAGGCCGACTGGCTGGGCAAGTTCCTCAGAAAAACGGAAGGCACGAGCCTGGTGTTCGTTCGAACCAAACGCGGAGCGGACAAGCTCGCCCGTCAATTGTCGGCGAGCGGGATCAAGTGCGCCGCGCTTCATGCGGACAGGACGCAGACCGAACGCTCGGCCGCGATGGAAGGGTTCAAGTCGGGCCGGTTCCGGGCGCTCATCGCCACCGACATCGCGGCGCGTGGCATCGACGTCGAGGGCATCGGTCACGTCGTGAACTACGAGGTGCCGGGCAGTGTGGATACCTACGTCCACCGTGTCGGGCGTACCGGGCGTGCCGAAGCGGTTGGAAGGGCGGTGACGCTGGTCGCTCCGGAAGAGCTGACGGCGCTGCGAGCCATCGAAAAGTCTTTGAACGTTTCATTTGCAGTCGCGTAGCCGAAGCGAGCGGGCAGGAGGGCATTAATGCGCAGATATGCGGCAGGGGATCGCGTTGTGCAGGCACAATACGGCGCAGGCACGATTGTCGACGTAAACGAACACCACACCGTCATCGAGTTCGACGAGCATGGAACGCGCCGGTTCTCGACGCGGATCGTCGTGCTGGAGTCCAGCAACACGCCCGCGCCGGCACGCAAGGCCAAGACGCGCGCCAAGAAGAAGGCAGTAGCACCGCAGTCGTAGGAGGCGATGAGCAGGTTATGTCAGTCCGGTTATTCGTCGGAAATCTCCCGTACAGCGCAACGGACGTCGATATCCGGCAGCACTTCGGCACGGTCGGCGATCCGCTTCAGGTCGTCATTCCGACCGATCGCGACACGGGACGGCCTCGCGGGTTCGCCTTCGTCGACTACGACGATCGCGGGGTTGCCGAGCGCGCGATTCAGCAACTACACGGCCAGCCATTCAAGGGCCGGCCCTTGTCGGTCAGCGAGGCTCGCCCGCGCGAAGCCCGTCCGCCGATGGGCGCGGGAGGCTTCTCGGGACCGCGGCCGCCGATGGGCGGAGGTCCCAGGCCGCCAATGGGAGGCGGGCCTCCGGGCGATGCCGGTGGTCCGTACCGCCAGCCACGCGGCGACCATGGGAACCGCAACTTCGGTCCGAACAAGCCGCCCAAGGGTCGCGGTGGATCGAACTTCGCGAAGAGCCGGAACCAGGAAGGCAAAGCCCGCGGTCCACTCAAGGAGCGGCTCAGCGGCCGGATGTTCAGCGTCGACGAGGACGCCCGGTTCCGGGACGAGGAAGATACCGGACTGGACGTCGATCTGAACGTGAAGGACGAACTGGCCCTGAAGGACGAGGAAGCGGAGAAGAAGGAAGAGGAATAGGTGAAGTTACCACCTGGCCTTCCACGGCCTCGTGTCCACGTGCACGAACGGGCCGTGAGCCGGCGTTGAATCGTAGATACCGACCCCGCCGATGAACCCGCTCAGCTCGGCCGTCGTGGCCAGCGACTCGAGCAGCTGCGCCAGATCGATGGCATCCTGTTTCGAGACGACGTGGTCCTTGTTCAGGTCGTCCATCCGGCCGTTGCCATCCTTGTCGAGGAAGATGTCGGCCGCGCGCCCCCATTGGTGCAGGCTGTAGGCGGTGTCGTCGAGCAGCTTGTTGTAGAACGGCGTCCGATATCCGCTCATCACGACGATGTCGTCGGCATCCCAGCCGCGCGACTCGAGATGGCGTCCGATCGCCTCCAGCAGGAACACCAGCCGCTCGTCGAGCACCACATACTTCGGGAACCCGCTTTCCTGCTTCGCCACGAACTGCTTGATGCGGAAGTTTTTGGAGACCTTTTCGTCCTGGTTCTCGCGCGTGACTTCGATAAATCCCTTCGGTGGGACGTAAATCGGGTTGCCCTTCAGCGGCGTGCCGGGGTAGAAGCCGATGCGATAGTTGTTCAGGACGCCGTTGCGTACAGCGGCGGCCGGTACCATGACGAACGCGGAGAAGTCCGCGATGGTGGCGCCCGCCGGATCCTTGACCTTCATTTCGTACACACCCGGCCTCGCCGGCGCTTCCCACGTCCAGCGGTTGGGTCCGATCGCCGTGAGCCCTCCCTGCTGCGCGTCAACGCTGTGGAAACGCGTGCGCGGTGCGCTGACGGCAAGCGGAATCTTTTCGCCCGGCAGCGCGAAAATCGCTCCTTCGTCGTACTGATAGGTGAGGGATCGCACGGTGAGGTGCTCGCTCGGGGACGGTTCGCCAGCGTCGACCGCTGTCGAGCGCATGATCGCGCCAGCCGCGAGGCACAGCAAAAGTGTAATGATCCGGGTACCTGCGCGATTCATCACGCCGATCGTGTGCAATTTCCGTACGAGCCTTTTGCGCACTTGGGCCTCCAAATGTTAGAGTAGTCGCCTCGGTGCCACCTCTCGAACTTAGTCTCGACATCACGCCACGAGGCCGACTCGACGTCATCGATGTTCGGGCACAAGCCGTAGCCACCTACGGTGATGTCTTCGAGCAATACAACCGCTGTTTGTATTGCTCGCTGCACACGACCGCCGGGTACCTCCCGCAGAGCTTCGCGGCGCGTCTCGGCTCCGGCCCGCACGCCGTCCGGCCGTACATCGATCTGTTCACGACGGTCTTTCCGGCAGGCGCGGGCTATCAGCACGACGATCTCAATCGTCGCACGGAGTTGACGGCAGAGCAACGTCCGATCGAGCCGACCAATGCCGACTCGCACCTGGCGTTCATCGGCAGCGGATCTGCGCGCGTGCGTGTCGTACGTCACGCGGCGTCCCGGCCCCGTGTCGTTCATCGATCTCGATGGCGTGAACGCCGGAAAGCCACGCCGGCGGACGACCACGCTCGTCGGTTACAACAGCGAAATCGAAATCGCCAAGACGACGCTGCACGTGCCGGTGTCGAAGACGCACCCGGTCGATGCCGTGAACCTGAAAGATTCGCACCTCGGCCTGTACGATCAGATCGACGAGCTCCTCAAGAAGCACGGTGTCGAAAAGGGCCGCGTTCGTCTCAGCCTCGGCCCGGGCGAGCAGTTCGCCAGCCTCACCGTGAACGAGTACGAAACGCTATTGATGCGGTACGACCTCGCGGAAGTCCTGAAGAACCCGATGCGGTTCGCGGCGCAGAAGGCCAAGCATGCGTGGGACGACCCGCGCGCCGTTCCGTCGAAGGCGTTCGACTACGCGAAGTACGATCTGGTCAGGGCGGTGAACCGCCTCGTCGACACGCTGGGCCTCGCCGAGTCGGCCATCGAGCGTGTGCTGTCGAAAGCGCTGGCCGTTCCCGCTTCTCGCTTTCTCCGCATGAAGCGCTCCGTCGATCTGCTCGTCTCCGACACGAAAGCCCACGGCCGTGGCGCGGTCGTCGAAGGTACCTACCAGACGCCCATCATGGTCCAGTGGCGGCGCGCCCATCGCGGCGAGCGCCAGGTGACCGCGACCCTCTCGCGATTCGTTTGAACTCCCAGGTTAAAACATTGTAGTCTCGGCCTTTAGGCCGATCGTGTTATCGTCTGCCCGCAAATCCCTATTGGTGTAAGCCTGCTGGAGGAAGAGACCATGAAGAAGCTCGTACTATTCATCTGCCTTGCCGCGTCGGTGGTTGTCGTGGCACAGCAACAGCGACGTGGCGGAGGCGGCGGATCGCGCGGGGCAGAGCCCCCGCATCCATCCGGACTGGCCTCGAAGGCCCCGGACCAGGGGTGGGTCGGCGAAGCGTGGAACGCTCACGAGGGCGGACTGCTGCGCGTGAAGGTCCACCTGCGATTCGGCGTAGAAGCGCCCGTCGGAGTGAGAGGCAAGGAGGGCGCGTGGAAGCCGATGCCCAAGGGGTGGTACTTCGGCCGGGTGTCGATGGTGGCCAACGACCTCCAGAGTAACGTCTACGTGCTGCACCGCAACGACGACATCGACCCGCTCGTCGTGTTCGATTCCGAAGGCAACTACCTGCGCTCGTGGGGCAAGGACGTGATCGACGATCCGCACGGCGTGCGCGTCGACCCCGAGAACTACGTGTGGGTGGTCGATCGCGCCGGCGCGATTCTGAAGTACACGACAGACGGCAAGCTCCTGATGACGATCGGGACCAAGGGCGTGCGCGGCAACGACGACAAGTCGTTCGGCAGCCCGACGGACCTCGACTGGGATTCGCAGGGCAACATCTACATCGCCGACGGGTACGGCAACAGCCGCGTGGCGAAGTTCGACAAGACCGGCAAGTACGTCAAGTCGTGGGGCACGCCCGGCAGCGGGCCGAGCCAGTTCCGCACGGTGCACTCGATTCAGTTCGACTCGAAGGATCGCGCGTATGTGAGCGACCGCGAGAACAACCGGATCCAGATTTTCGATACCAACGGGACGCTGCTGAAGACCTGGAACCATCTCGGCTCGACGCAGGGTATCTGGATCTCACCGAAAGACGAGATGTACGTGCTGACGCACCGCAACAACGTGGAGAACATCACCGCCGATACGCTGGCGGGCCGGCTGATGAAGATCGATCTCGAAAGCGGGAAGGTGCTGGGCTCGATGGAATCGCCGGGACACTCGGTAAACGGCTCGCCGAACGGCGACATCTTCGTGGGCAGCCTGACCGGAAACGTCCTGCGGTGGATGCCTCATCCTGACTTTACGCGGTCTCACTAATTCATGCATTGATAGATTGGGGAGGATTGGAGGATTGAGAGAGTGTTGTTGGATTGAAGACTGAAGATGGGCAGATTCGCACAATCGTCATTCTTCAATCCGCCAACATTCTTTCAATCCAACAATCTTCCCCAATCTTCCAATGTGGGATTGTCAGAATCCTGGTATCAGCGAAAAGCCCCAGAGCCAGCCTCTCCCGGGCCTGTCGAATGGTCGCGCGAAGTCGATCTGCGCCACCGCGAAGCCCATCAGGTTCGTGCGCAGCGTGATGCCGCCGCTCGTAACCGGTTCTCGCGATCCGTTGAAGAACGAGGGCTTCTGGCCCTTGTTCCAGGTCACGCCGCCATCGAGGAAGAACGCCACTTCGACGGGCACCGGACCGTAGACGTTGCTGTCGACGGCGCGGAACGGTCGAAGCAGCGGGAAGCGGAATTCGACATTGCCGACCAGCATCCGGCTGCCCTGCAGGCGGTCGTAGGTCGTGCAGACGGTGGCCGACTCGCACTCGCCCGGCTGGAACGTATCGACGTTGTAACCGCGCACGAACTCCGGATAGCCGATGAAGAGCGGGATGAGCCGCGGGTCTTCGGCGCCCGCGCCGTAGCGGCCGTAGTGCAGGCCGCGGACGGCGATGGTGTAGAACCGGGCGGGCATGAAGTAGTGGCGGTAATCGAGCAGCGCTGAGGTCATGTTCAGGTCGCCGAATGTCGGCGTCAGCTCCAGGCGCGACCGGGCGCCGGCGACAGGGCTCGTGGCGCCGAAGATCGAGCGGTCGGTCACCAGTGCGGTGCTCACCGACGGCATGTTCAAGGGATCGATGAGATCGGTGGTCTCCTTGTCGTTGGATATCACCCCGCCGGTGCGAAGTGAGTACGCCGTGGTTTCAATACTCTGTTCGTACGACGTCCGCATATAGCTGCCGCCGAGCTCGAGTCGCGTGGTCGTGCTGAACGGATATGCCACCACACCGGTCACGCCCTGGTTGATCTGCCGCTGAATGATGAGCTGCTCGACGACCACCGGCTGTCCGTTCACGACGCTCTGCCCGGTTGCGTATCCGCCGGCGATGTATGGTGTCTGTTCGACCCCGACGCCCCAGTTCCAGCGCTTCGTCGTATTCGTGTAGAACAACGCGGCGCCGGTGTTCTTGAGCAGCTCCGAGGCGCCGGTGCCGTAGGTGTCGGCGCTCACCTGGGCGTACAGGTTGTGATTGCCGAGCATGTCGCTGAACTGGAACGCGATGCCGCCGCCGATCGACCCCCCGAACCGAGAGACGCCGGCCGTGACGTACGGCTGGCTCACGGCATCGAGCTTCAGTTTCGCGCTGTAGGGCTCGACCGTGCCGGGCGCCGTCGCGAGGCCCGTGGTGGCGTCGCTCAACATGCTGGCCACCGTTGACTGGCGCGCCGCGGGCGGCAGCGTCGAGGCCTGCAGGCGCTCGACATTCGAGGCGACCGGCTTGCCCGCAAGGGAATCGGCTTCGATGAGATAGATGTGGTGGCCGCTCTCCTCGTAGGCGCTGAGCGCCAGCGTTTTCGCGTCCATGGCCGACGAAATGGCCGGGCTCAACGCGGTAATGCCGCTGACGCCGCTGTCGATGTCGGTCACCTGCGTGATCGCGCCCGAGGACGTATCCACGGCGTACACGTTGCTGATGCCGTTGCGATCGGAAACGAAGAAGACACGCCGGTTGTCGGAGCTCCATTGCGGGTTGATGTTCTTGCCCTCCGCAAACGTGGAGAGCGGTGTGATGTTCCCGGTCGCCACGTCGTAGAGCGCGAGCCGGTAGTCGCCCGCCCGCAGCAGCTTTGCGTCCGTGGTGAACCGGTCGGTGACGAAGACGATGCGATCGCCGTCGGGCGACCACGAGGGTTGCAGGTCGGCGAACAGATCGCTGGTGACGCGCGTGGTCGTTCCCGAAGCCAGGTCGAGGATGAAGAGATCCGAGTCGCCGCCGACGGTCGCCGAGAACGCAATCGACTTGTGGTCGGGCGACCAGGTCGGGTTGAGGATTTCACCGACCTGCGGCACTTCGATTTCACGCACGACGTCGCCGTCCGGGATGTTGAGAATGGCCAGCACGGCCCTGCCGGCCCGGACGCCGCCGATCGCGAACTGCCGGCTGTTGGGACGCCATGAGCCCGCCGACCCGATGAACTGCAGGCTCGTGAAGTGCGAATCGAGCGCCGTATCGACCAGCTTGCGCACGATGTGTCCCGTCGCGACATCGGCGAGATACAGATCGATCGAGAAGACATCGCGCGCCGAGAAGTACCACGATGTGACGGCCGTCGGGGCTGATCGACGGTGAGACGTCCGTGGTTCTCTTCGCCGCGTCGCTCGCGATCAGCGGGCGTCCAAACGTGTGCGCGCGCGAGGTGGCCTGCATCACCGGCGCGTACTGCTCCCGGATCGCGGCGTGCCAGGCGGCCGACAGCTCTTTCTCTTCGATGAGCGTCGCTTCCTTGAGCGCCACGAGGGCATCGCCGGTGGCGACGGCGCTGCGGAAGATCTGGCCGATGTATTCGTCGCCGTACTTCCCGCCGACGTAGGCCCAGACAGCCTGTCCCCACCGATAGGGGAAAAATTCCCCATTGTCCAGGCTTCGGATCGGCGGCAGCTTCTCCTTGCGCGTCGCATCGCGCAGCCACATCGCCGTGTGCGGATCCACAGGCCCGAGCGAGAGGTACTCCGCCAGCCCTTCCACGAACCACAGCGGCAGCCGCTCGATGCCCGTGCCCACCCCGCCCCCGCCCCCGGGGCTTCTGCTGGCGGAAATGTCGTATTGGAAGGCATGGACCAGCTCGTGGCCGAGGACGTGATCGGTTTCGGCGAGCGTACCGGCCAGCGGCAGCACGACACGGCGCTTCATGCCTTCCGTGACGCCCCCCGTGCCCTCGCCAATCAGGCCGCCGATCGTGTTGGTCTGCTCGAAGTCTGGATGGGATGCGTAGAGCATGAGAGGCTGGCGCGTCTTGAGTTCGTGCTCGAACACCGTGGAGAGACGCGCGTACCAGCGCTCGGCCATCTGGCCGACGCGGGCGGCGTTTTCACGCTCGTCCTCGTAGAAGTAGACATCGAAGTGGTCGGTCTTCAGCACTTCGAACTTGAAGTCCTTGTACTGCACCTTGTTGCGCCCGAAGTACTGGGCCTCGGCGGGCGCGGGTGAGGCCGCATACACGAGGAGAAGCACTGACAGGACACTGAGGGAGAGTCGGCGGGATATCTGCCGCATGGCGAGCTCCTGAGAGAAGGTGGCTGGACACATCCGATCGGAGTGCTGCCAAAGTCGCGCCAACGCCGCGACGTTCAGATCTTCGAGGAATACCGGGGAAATCCGTCCGAGTCGTGTCGAAACTGTGGCGGGCTGTCCTCTGGTCCGGTCAATACCTAGGGGGAAATTCAGGAGAGCGGACGCGTCAGAGAATTCTCATACCCAGCGCGGAGAGCGCGAGCTCGGTCCCGAGCTCGGCGGTTGTATTGCGGATGTCCAGTGTCGGGTTGACCTCCACCAGATCGAGCGCGAGCAGCAGGCCGGACTCGGCGAACATCTCCATCAGCAGGTGTGCCTCGCGGTAGTTCAATCCGCCTTTCACGGGCGTACCGACGCCTGGCGCGATCGACGGATCGCACACATCCAGATCGAACGAGACGTGAATGCCGGCCACACCGTCGCTCACCGCTTTCAACGCCTGCGAAGCGACCGCGCCGACGCCGAGCCGATCGATGTCTTTCATCGTGAAGACGTGCACGCCTGAGTTGCGGACGAGATCCTTTTCGCGATCGTCCAGGTTGCGCACGCCGATGAGCGCGGTGTGCTGCGGCAGGACGGTTGGCGAGAAGCCGCCGATGGAGGACAGCTCTGATGGCTCCGGGCCGAGCAGCGCGGCGAGCGGCATGCCGTGTACGTTTCCGCTCGGTGTGCTCGCCGGCGTGTTCATGTCGCCATGCGCATCAACCCACAGAAGCCCCAGCGGTTTCTCCGCGGCCCGGGCGTGCGCGGCCGATGCGGCGACGGAGCCTGCGCCAAGACTGTGATCGCCGCCGAGTACCAGCGGCAGCGCGCCTTCTTCGAGCGACGCGCGCGCGGTCTGATACACGCGATCGCACACTTTCGCGATCTCCCTGATGTACTTCTTTCGCGGATCGCCGTGTTTCTTCGTCTCGGGAATGGGAGACAGCAGATCGCCGCGATCGACGACCACGCGGCCAAGGGCCGCGATCTTCTCGCTGAGCCCGGCGATGCGAAACGCCGACGGTCCCATGTCGACGCCGCGGCGGCTGCCGCCCATGTCCAGAGGGACGCCGATGAGATGGACCGGCGAAGGCACGGGACTACAATAGCAGGTAGGGACAGAAGATCAGAAGGTCAGAAGATCGGAAGGCGACGTGCCGAAAATACGTGTGATCCGTTGATCCTCAACTTCTGATCTTCTGAACTTCTGTAAAAAAAGATGCGTGTTCCCGACATCAAAGTGCCGCCGCCCGGACCCCGCGCCAAAGCGCTGCTCGAGCGTGATCGCGCCGTGGTGTCGCCATCCTACCCCCGCAGCGCGCCGTTCGTGATGGCGCGAGGCGAGGGCTGCGTCGTCGAAGACGTGGATGGCAATGTCTATCTCGACTGCTGTGCGGGAATCGCTGTCGCGTCGACCGGCCATTCGCATCCCGACGTCGTTCGCGCCGTCACCGAGCAGGCCGCGCGGTTTCTTCACATCTCGACCGACTACTACCACGAGTCGCAGATCGTGCTGGGCGAGGAGCTCTCGCGAATCGCGCCCGTCAAGGGTCCTGCCAGGACGTTTTTCTCGAATTCGGGAACCGAAGCGGTCGAGGCGGCCATCAAGCTCGCGCGGCATCACACGGGACGCTTCAACCTCATCGCGTTTCTCGGGTCGTTTCACGGGCGCACGCTCGGATCGCTTTCGCTCACGTCGAGCCGCACCGTGCAGCGGCACGGGTTCGGTCCCATGTCGCCCGGTGTGTTTCACGCGCCGTACGCCAATCCGTATCGGCCAGTGATTGGAAGCGGGCGCGATCGGTCGAACGTGGCGTGCGACGCGCTCGCATACATCGAGCACCAGATCCTCGCGCATCTGGTGGCGCCCGACGAGGTCGCCGCCATCATCGTCGAGCCGATTCAGGGCGAAGGCGGATACGTCGTGCCGCCGGAGGAATTCATCCAGGGGCTGTCAAAGATTGCCGCGAAACACGGCATGCTGCTCATCGCCGACGAAGTGCAGTCGGGCTTCGGGCGCACGGGAAAGATGTTCGGCATCGAGCACTTCGGCGTACAGCCCGACATCATCGTGGCCGCGAAGGGCATCGCATCGGGCCTTCCGATGGGCGTCACCATTGCCGGGCAGGATGTGATGGACTGGCCGACAGGCGCGCACTCGAACACGTTCGGCGGCAACCCTGTCGCCTCTGCGGCGGCGCTGGCGACGATCAAGCTGGTTGAGGGAGGGCTGATGCGGAACGCGGCCGAAATCGGCGGCTACCTGCAGGACCGGCTGCGCGAGCTGGCAAAGCGGCATTCCCTTATCGGAGATGTGCGTGGGCACGGCTTGATGATTGGTGTCGAGCTTGTCCGCGATCGCCAGACGAAAGAAAGAGCCACGACCGAACGCGACGAGGTCGTGATGGCCGCCTTCCGACGGGGACTGCTGGTCCTCGCCGCCGGGGCCAACACCATTCGTTTGTCTCCGCCACTCGTGCTGACCAGGGATGAAGCCGACATCGCGGTTCGCCTCCTGAGCGACGCGCTTTCCGAAGTCTCCAATTCTTAATTTCATAGTTGACACAACCCCAGGGGAGGCGTAGCCTCGGTAAGTCTTAATTTATTAGGTGAACATGCCTCGTCCCACATCCACAACGATGACCGACGGCGAACTTCGCCTGATGCGCGTGCTTTGGGAAAAGGGTCAGGCGACCGTCGGTGAGGTGGTGGAGGCCCTCACCATAGGACCGAAACCCGCCTACAACACGGTGCTCACGCTCCTGCGCATCATGGAAAGGAAGGGGTACGTGTCGCACCGGAAGGACGGGCGTGCCTTCATTTTCCTGCCCGAAGTCGGCCGTGCCGCCGCGAGCCGCAGCGCGCTCCAGACGCTGGTCAACCGTTTCTTCGAAGGGTCGACGCGTCTGCTGATGCTGAATCTGCTCGAAGACGAGCAGCTTGCGCCCGATGTCGTGAAGCAGTTGAAAGAGCGGATCGAGGAGGCCTCATGACGGCGTGGCTGCTCACGTGGCTCTGGCAAGGGGCCGTCCTGACACTGACCGTCGCCATCCTCTTGAAGGCGAAGCGCTTTAATGCCGCGACGCGCCACCTGGTGTGGTGGGCGGCCCTCGTCGCCCTCACCTGGCTGGGCTACCAGTCGTCCCCGTACGGGGGTCTGATCCCCGTACCTGTG
Organism: Vicinamibacterales bacterium; assembly: GCA_963746535.1. Lineage (GTDB taxonomy): Bacteria > Acidobacteriota > Vicinamibacteria > Vicinamibacterales > JAMQPK01 > JAMQPK01. Next base: position 314,321 of record CAVVBP010000007.1, read on the forward strand.
CCTGTACGGGGGTCAGACCCCAATGGCATGGGTTTCGCGCCGGAGCCGTTGCTGCAGGTTCAGCAATTCTCCCCGTCCTTCGTTTCGATCCTCCTTGGGGTCTGGGCCGCGGTCGCACTCGTGAAGCTGGTTCGTCTCGTGCCGAGCCTCCACGCCGTGTACGCGTTACGCGATCTGTGCCGGCCGTTTCCCGCTGCCATCGAATCGCGGCTTCCGCTCTGGCTCGAAGCGAAGGCGCGCGGGAGACGCCGGGCAGAGTTGATGATCTGCGACGAGGTCGCGGGCGCGACGGTGCTTGGATTCCAGCGTCCGTGCATCGCCCTTCCAACCTCCCTTGTCAAGGCGTTCAGCGTCGAGGACCTGGATCAGATCCTTCTGCACGAGCAGGCACACGTCGAGCGGCGTGACGATTGGGCGCGATTGGCGCAGGCGCTGTTACAGGCGGTGCTGTGGATTCATCCGGCGGTGCCGTTCATCGGCCGCGCCTTGAACCGCGAAAGCGAGATGGCGTGCGACGAATCGGTCATCGCGCGAACCGGCCTTCCAAAGGCATACGCCCGGTGCCTCATTCTCGCCGCCGATGTGCGCGGACGTATCAGGCTCGCGCCGGCTGTCGTGCCGGCATTGTTTGGAAGGCAGCACGATCTCGTGCGCCGCGTCGATCGATTGCTCCATACGAAGGGGAGCACACGGCTCGGCGTGTCGTGGCTCGTCGTCGTTGGCGCCGCGTGCGCGATTGGCGTGATCTCGATACGGCTGAATGCCCTGCCGCTGGTTGGCGAGTACGTGGACATGGTCCTGCCGCTGGTCGCCTCGCCGGCTGCGCGCACCGTTGCCGGATTGAAACCCGTCGCACCGACATCATCAGTCGCGATTCAGCCCGTCGAATCGATTCACGCGAGCTCCGCGCCGCCGCGTCTCGCCTCGGTGAGCCCGGGCAACGCGCTCCACGAACCTCACGAACCCTACGAACTCCACGAACCTTACGAACCCAACGAACCTCCCGAACTTCGAGGGGCTATGTCCTCCCGCGTCTTCGAGGGTGCGTACCACCAGAATCCGGCAGCGGTCGGGACCGATAGCTCGAGCGGCTGGCGGGCGGCGGCAACTCCCGGCGTGGAAATTGCCACCGTGGCGCGCAAGACCAGCGTGGGCATTGCCGGCGCAGTCACCCGCGCGAGCGTGTCACTCGCCAAGAGCTTCAGATGAGCAGCACCCGGGCGTCTGCCGCTGCTTTCCTGACCCTCGCCGTTGCCGCACTCGGCGCTCGGACGCCGGCCGGCGAAGGTGGGGCGCGGGGGGACGCTCGACCGTCGTTCTCGGAGTCGCCGGTTCCGCTCGATCTGCCCGGGCGGCAACTGCCTGTTTCGCGTGAATACACCTATCGGATGGCCGGCAAGATTCGCGCGCTCGTGCTCTGGGTCGGCCGCGACGACGTGGGGTCGGCCGTCATCAAATGGCGCGGGGGCGGAGAGCACAAAGCGTTCGAACTACTGATCGGGACCGATCCCCAGAAAGCGCCGAGCCAGATGAACAAGTGGGGATTTCTGGTCGAGGAGATTCACCGCGGCGAGTCGGCGGTCGTCGGACTCATCTCACAGGAGAACGACGACAGGCTGAGCGACGTCAAAGTCGACCTGAAAAATCGTAAAGAGCTGCGCGCATTTGATACGATTCGCGGACACGTGACCGCGGACGAGGCGATGGCCCGCGTCGGAACCCTCCACGCGCCGAGCGAGCTGACCTACCGGTCCGCCGGTACGGTGCTCGATCACGTGCTGGCCGACACGTCGCTGCCGGTGAAACAACTCTCGCGTGCCGGCGGCGTGCGAGCCGGGTTCCTGAGCGCGCTGTCCGAGCTGATGGCGGCCAGCATCGAGAAGAGGCCGGCTCAGAAGGTTCCATACATCCACGGCGATCGCCTCTACGAGCTTCGCCAGCTGGAAACTACCCCCCTTTCCCGATACGAGCGAGACGGACGTACGTTCGATAAGGTCATTCGAGGGCGCTTCGAGACCGGCCAGGCCGGCGTGCGGTCGGGAACGCGCTTCGAGCTCGTATATGGAGCGTCGGGTCCCCTTGCAGGCATACCCATCCTGATCTCCTATCAGCCGAAATGGTGGCTTCAAGTAGACTTGGTGCTCCAAACATGACAATTCACCTGGTCAACCCGAGCGATATCTCGTTCGGGACCGCTGTCATCACCCCGCGTTGGCTCTACGTTCTCGCCGCTGCGACGCCACTTGAACATGGCGATCCGCGCATCATCGATGAGACGCTGGAACCCATGGACTACGACACCATCGCCGCTGGCGACGTCGTCGGGATTGGCATTCACACGTTCAACGCGCTGCGGGGATACGAAATCGGTCGAGAGGCTCGCAGGCGCGGCGCCTACGTCGTGTTTGGAGGTATTCACCCCACGCTCTATCCGAACGAAGCGCACGAGCTTGGCAGCGCGCACGTCGTGGTGAAGGGTGATGGCGATGTCGTGTGGGCCACGGTCATTGCCGATCTGTTTCAGCGGTAATCCCGCGAAGATTTACGACGGCGGACGCGTCAGCGGCGGCACCTTTTCGCCCGCGCGGTGGGACCTGCTGCCGGCCGACAAGTACATGTGGGGCTCGGTTCAGACGCTTCGCGGCTGTCCGAAGCACTGTTCGTTCTGCTCTGTGTGGAAAACGGATGGGCAGCAACCGAGGCAGCGCGCGGCGGATGCCGTCATTCGCGAGATCGTCGAGCTGCGCCGCAAGGGCTTCCGGTTCATCCTGCTGTCGGACGACAACTTCTATCCGGTGACGGTGGAAGATCTGAGGCTCGCCGAGCGTCAGGGCAATATCGCGCGGCTCGAATCGCTGCGCGAGATTCGCCGCGAGCGGTTCGAGCTGATGGACAAACTCGCGAAGCTGCCCAACGACCTCGTGTTCTATACGCAGATCACCATGGAGGCGGCGGAGGACCCCGAGTTCCTGGAAGCCATGAACAGGGCGAAAATCCGGGGAGCGCTCGTGGGCGTCGAGTCGGTGACGCCCGAAGGCCTGAAAGCCATCTTCAAGGACTTCAACTACGCCGGCGATCGGCTGGTGGAGCGCCTCAAGGAATTCCGCAAGCACGGCGTGCACATCCTCGGATCGTTCATTTTCGGATTGCCCACCGACAAGCAGGAGACGTTTCAGGCGACGGCGGAGCTCGCGCAGCGCGCCGACATCGCGTTCGCGCAGTTCATCATGCTGACGCCATTTCCGGGCACCGTCGACTTTGCCAGGTGGGAAGAGAAAATGGCGGCCGACCCGACACGGATTGCCGGCCAACCGCTGACGCGTTTCTGGCTCATCCCCCGCGAGCAGCGGCCCAAGGTGTACACGCCGCATCCCATGCTGTCGCCCGAGCAGATTCGAGCGGGCACGCAGACGACCTGGGACACGTTCTACAGCATCCCCGCCATCTGGGAGCGCGCGGGCATCATCAAGTCGCTACGCGGTCGCCTGGTCTTCGTGATGATTTCCAAGCTGTACCGTCAGATGTACGCAAACACCGGTATCGCCACCGACAGCGCCCGCGCGAACCGCTCGGCGCAATGGGCGCGGTGGCTCGCCCGGCCCTGTCGGCGCTTCTTCGTGACCACACCGATGCCGGACTTGCAGGTGCCGAACTAACCAATCGTCTTGACACGTCCCGCGTAAATCGTAAGAGTACCCGCTTACCATCTAGCCATTCGGAGGAAAGATGAAGCGCAAGGCTCTTACTCTGTTCACGGCTCTCCTGCTCGTGTGCGCGGCTGCCCCCCAGGCGCAGCAGGGAGCTGCCGTGATTGCCATTACCGGCGCCCACCTGGTCGACGGCACGGGCGCCGCCCCCCTGAACGATTCGGTGATTCTCGTCAGCGGCGATCGGATTACCGCCGCGGGCCCGCGCGGCAAGGTGCAGGTGCCGCAGGGCGCGACCGTCGTGAATGCGACGGGCAAGACCGCCATCCCGGGCCTCGTGGATGCGCATTGCCACCTCAATCAGCCGGAAGACGTCATGCGGAAGCTGCTTCCGGTGGCGCTCAACTGGGGCATCACGACCATCCGCATGACCGGCAACGACAAGCCGGAAATCATGCAGGTGTACTACGACGCGAAGGCGGGCAAATTCCCGTCGCCGCGCGTGTATACGGCCGGACAGGGGTTCAACCTGACCGGACCGTATCCCGGTGCCCCGACAATGAAGCCGACGACGCCCGAGGAAGCGCGCAAGGGCGTTCAGACGCACAAGGCGTTGAAGGTCGATTTCATCAAGATCTGGATGGGCGACAAGGGATTTTCTCCCGAGATCATCGCGGCGATCGTGGACGAGGCGAAGAAGCAGAACATTCCGATCACGGCGCACATCGGCAACGTCGCCCAGGTGAAGCAGCTCGCCGACCTCGGTGTGACCGACTTCATGCACGAAGCCCGCGACGGCATGAACCCGGAGTTCATCGCGTATGCGAAGGCGAAGGGGCTGTCGTTTGTGCCGACCCTGGGGCAGGGACAGTCGCGCTGGTACTACTACGAGCACCCGGAGTTCCTGACCATGGATCCGAAGCTCGACGGGTTCTACGCGCGCGGCCGCGCGATGCTGAACGACCCCGAGGCCAAGAAGAAGGTGATCGGCGCGCCGGACTTCGAGGAATCGAAGCAGCGCTTCAAGGAAAACAACTATCCGTTCATCAAGATGATGTCCGATGCCGGCATTCGCGTGATCACCGGCACCGACTGCGGGGCGGAAGCCTCGCAGACGACCCCGGTCGGCCACACCACGCACCGAGAAGTGCAGATGTTCGTCGAGGCCGGACTGACACCCGTCAACGCGATTCGCGCGGCGACGCTTGACGCCGCGCGTGTGCTCGAACGCACCGAGAATCCGACCTACGGATCCATTCAGGCAGGCAAGATCGCCGATCTCGTCCTGCTGAACGCCGATCCGATCGCCGACATCATGAACACGATCAAGATCGATCGCGTCATGCGAGCGGGAAAATGGGTACCGTAGCAAGGCAAAAAACCGAAAGGCAAGGCGCAAGTCGCCGAGCGTTCACAGAGTCGGAGGAAGCCGTGGCCCTTGAAATCAGACGAGACATCTACGAGAAGCACGCGTCACTGTTTGGCGATAAGACCGTCAACGGGAAGAAGGTCAACGTCGAGGAACTGATCACGAAGCTGACGCGCGAGAACAGCGATTTCCGATCGCTCCTGGGCGTGCGCCATGCGTTCCAGGACCAGGTGGGGCGCCACGAGCGCACGTACACCTTCCTGACGCCCGACACGAAGATCAGCGACGCCGACGGCAATACCGCGACCGTGCGCGACATCCGTCAGGGCATGCTCGACGGGTTCTTCGGGCGCAAGACGCCTCAGGCCTGGCGGCTGAATCCGTCGGTGCCCATCCCGAAGGATACGATGCGCCCGGGTCTCGAGGGCACCGGCCCGTCCATCGATCTCGGCATGGCGATGGGCGCGCTCAACACGGGCGCGGCGTCAGTGGATGTGGGACTGGGAAGATGCCGGCGGCGACTACAAAGACCAGCTGTATCAGGCGTGGGAGAACCTGCGCGATCTTCTCGCGCACAAGTGGGTCGGCAAGCCGTTCGTTCATCCCATCCAAGAAGCAGGGCGGCAAGCCGCGCGAGTACACGATCGACGTCCCGCCCGAGCAAGTGGCCGACGATTTTCCACCGCGTGCCCGGGCTGCACCTGCAGAATCGGCAGATCGCGCTCGATGGCGAGCAGGTGCCGGCCATGATTCCGGCGCTCGTGATCCACGCGGTCAACAACTACGACTCGCAGAAGAAGAACGGATCCGGGATCTATTACTACGTCCCCAAGATCGAAACGTGGCAGGAAGCGCGTCTGGTGGCGACGCTGCTGAAAGGCGTCGAGGAAGGCGATGGGACTGCGCGCGCGGCACGCTGAAGATCAAGATGCTGAACGAGCGCGCCGAATACGCGCTGCAGCAGGAAGCGATCATGTGGGTGCTGCGCGAGAACCTCATCGGGCCGAACGTCGGCCGGTGGGACTATCTGAACAGCCGCGAAGAGATGTTCCGTCACGACCCGGCGATGGTGATTCCCGATCCGAACACCGTCACGATGACCGAGCCGTCGCTGAGCTACTACACGATGCGCAACGCGCTGCTGGCGTTGCTGGCCGGCGGCATGCCGATCGGCGGCATGGCGGCGCAGATGCAGAACCCGCGCGCGCCCGAGAACGATCGCCAAGGCGCTCCGCGACATCTGGTTCGACAAGCTGCGGGAGCGGCTGACGGGTCTTTTCATGATCAACGGCACAGCTGCACGACACGTATCGCCAGAGCTGGGTTGCGACCATCGCGCCGGCGTACGTCGAGGCGGGCCGCGAGCCGCTCGTCACCGACGTCGACGGTCTTCAGGCGGTGGTCGACAAGCTGACGCCAGACGAGCGGAAGCGCCTCGAGGCTCTCGGGCTGCTGAAGGACGGCCGCATCGCGCCGCTCGAGCTCTCGGAAGCGGATCTGGCACCGTCGAGAAGCTGTTCTCGGAGGACGCGCGCAAGAAGCTGCTGTCGCGGCCGCAGGGGCCGACGACCGAAGACGGCCTGCGGTATGCGATGTACATGGCCACCGAGTTCATGTACCAGCAGCTGCTCGGCAACAACGCCGCGGCGATCTACGACCCGCGCACCGGCCTGCGGTTCATGAACGACCTCGCCACGTACGAGATCTTCTGGCACTTCCTCTATCTGACGGTGTTCCACGGCGTCGGAGCTGACCGCCGACGGGAAGTACGCGAAGAAGGGCGATCGGGTCACGCCCGAGCTCTTCATCAAGCTGCTCGACGAACGGCGCGACACGGTGAAGGAGCTGTTCAAGAAGCTGGGGACCGACTACGAAAAGACCAACGCGGAGCTCGTGCTGACGGTGCTGAAGCAGACAGGTCGTCGAGACCAGGCCGGACGGGCGGCTCGTGCCGCAGCCGCGCTGGATCAAGTACGGCTCGCGCGTGCTGCTGGCGATCATCGAGGAGGCGGACGCCGATCGGTCGGCGATCCTCGATGCGATCTTCAGCGGCAGCCGCAGCGACCTTTCCGGCAAGACGCTGCGCGCCTACGATTTCGTGTACGACGTCCGCGAGGCGGCCCAGACGGTTGCCTAGAGAAACGGTTCCGGGCTCCCCCCGGAACCGTTTTCACACGCCGAATGTCCAAAGACAGACCGCCCAAGGCGGAAGACGTGGCGCCCATCGTCTACAACGAGTTGCGCCGCGTCGCCGCCGCCTACATGCGCCGCGAGCGGCCGGGACAAACGATTCAGGCGACGGCGCTCGTCCACGAGGCGTATCTGCGTCTCGCCCAGGCGGGTACGCCATGGAACGATCAGAAACATTTCATCGGCATCGCCGCCCGTTCCATGAGGCAGATCCTCGTGGAGCGGGCGCGCGCGCGCGGCGCACAGAAACGATGGGGCGGGATGAATCGCGTGTCGATCACCGATTCGCTCCAGCTCGCATCCGATCCCGAAACGATGCTGCCGGCGCTCGACGAGGCCATCACCCGGCTCGAACAGGTCGACGCCGAGCAGGCCAGGATCGTCGAGCTCAGGTACTTCGCGGGCATGAGCGTCGAGGAAGCCGCGGACGTGATGGGTATTTCGCCGGCCACCTTGAAACGCCGATGGGCCCTGGCCCGCGCGTGGCTGTTCCGGGAGCTGTCAACATGAGCCGCCTTCGTCGCGGTTTCGGCGCCCAGGCGCGGCGAGCGGCGCGGGGCGTTGGGGCCCCGCAAGCGAAGCCGCGTGGAGCGGGGTGGGGGGCCCCCGCGACTAAAAAATGACGCCGGAACAGCGACGCCGCGCGCGGGATCTGTTCGAAGCGGCCGTCGAGCAGGAGCCTGCGGACGTCCATCGCTGGCTCGACGAGGCGGTCGCCGATGACTCGCTGGTGCGTGCGGAGGTGCGGTCGCTGCTCGACCATCATTCGCGCGCAGGGTCGTTTCTCGCGCAGCCGGTGGCCGAAGCCGTTCCTCAGCTCCTCGAAGAGGATCGCGCGATCGCGCCGGGTACGGAGCTCGGCCCCTACACGGTCGTCGGCGAAATCGGGCGGGGCGGCATGGGACGCGTGTACCTGGCGTCGGACGGCCGGCTCGGCCGCAGGATTGCGCTGAAGGCGCTGCCGCCTGAGCTGACCCGCGATGCCGCGCATCGCGATCGGCTGCGCCGGGAAGCGCGCGCGGCCGCGCTCCTGACGCATCCGGGGATTTGCACTGTGTTTGCGCTCGAGGAGCTCGAGGGCGAGTTGTACATCGCCACCGAATTCGTCGAAGGGCACACGCTGCGCGAAGAGATCGGCACCACGCGACCGTCGCTCGAGACGATCCTGGCCACGGCGCGCGATCTCGCCTCGGCCCTGGCGGGCGCCCACGGCAAAGGCGTGACGCATCGCGACCTCAAGCCGGAAAACGTGATGCGCACGTCAGACGGGCGCATCAAGATCCTGGATTTCGGCCTCGCGCGCGTCGCCGCCGGGCCCGGCGGCATTGCGGCGACGCTGACCGCGTCGTTCCCGGGCGCCATCGCCGGCACTCCCGCCTACATGTCTCCCGAACAGATCGAAGGGCGGACGGCCGGCCCCGGCGCCGACGTGTTTGCGTTCGGCGTGATGATGTACGAGTGGATCTCGGGCCGTCATCCATTCCTTGCCGGCTCGCCGCTGGCCACGCTGGCGCGCGTGCTCGACAGTACCCCCGACCCGCTGACGACGGTGGCCACCGTCCCGGCCTGGCTGTCGAGTGTCATCGACCGGTGTCTGCGGAAGTCCGCCAGCGATCGGTTCGCGTCGGCGTCCGAGCTGCTGCACGCGCTTGACCATCCCACGATTGTCGAGCGGCCGGCCGTGCGCAGCAGCACGTGGTGGCGCACGCATCAGGTCGTGGCGATTGGTCTGTACATCGTCGCGATGGCACACGCATGGCAGATCAAGGAGTGGCTGCGCAGTCCGATTTCGCTCTGGGTGTTCGTCGTGATGGGCATTGCCGCCTCAGTGGGCGGCATCGTTCGCGGCCATCTCGTCTTTACCGACGCGATGAACCGGTCGCACCTGCCAGGCGAGCTCTCCAGGACCCACCGGGTACGGCTCTTAACCGATGGGCTGCTGGCCACGCTGTTGAGCGTTGATGCGCTCCTGCTGGCATCGCAGTGGCCGCTGACAGCAGTGCTGACCCTCGCGCTCGCCGCCGGCATCATGCTGGCCGCGGTGCTGATGGAACCGGCAACGACTGCGGCCCTCTTGAACGAGTGAATCTGAGCCACTTGGGTTGGCGTTGCTGCCGCGCGAATCCGAAGCTTCGGGGCCGGACGCGCGCTGCGAGGCCGCCCGAGACCGCCCGACGCGAGGACACTGACTTCGCACTTCATCCTCGCTCGAGGCCGCAGGCTCCTCGCGCGGTCAGGCGTAACCGTGTCGGCCGCCTGCGCACGGCTTCGCGCTGCAGCATCACCAACCCAAGTGGCGACTCCGTTCCGCCGCATCGATCTCATCGCACCTATAGAATGTGTCGGTGTCGTTCCCCGTCATTTTCCTCGCCGCTTTCGTGGCCGGCGCCATCAACTCCGTTGCTGGTGGCGGCACGCTCCTGACGTTTCCTTCGCTCATCTGGGTCGGGTTGCCCTCGACGATTGCGAACGCGACCAGCACGGTGGCGATATGGCCCGGTTCGCTGGGCGGGATGTGGGGATACCGCCGCGATCTGGAAGGCGTTCCGAAATCGAGTTACATGTTGATCGGTCCGAGCCTCGTGGGCGGCATGGTGGGCGCCGTGCTCATGGTGCTGACGCCAACCGACGTCTTCGATCGGCTGATTCCGCTGCTGATCGTTTTCGCGACGGTGCTCTTCATGCTGCAGGAGCCCGTGCAACGTCTCATCAAGACGACGGGGAACACGCACGCCGGATCGACGAACTGGCTCATCGGCGCGCTCGTCTTCCAGTTTTTCGTCTCGGTGTATGGCGGCTACTTCGGCGCGGGGATCGGCATCCTCATGCTGGCTGCGTTCGGCATCATGGGATTCACCGACATCCATCAGATGAACGGCCTCAAGACATTTCTCGCGCTGTGCATCAACGGCGTCGCCGCGGGGTATTTCATCTGGAACGGGATGGTCTCGTGGCCTCACACGCTGGTGATGGCAGTGGGCGCCATTGCCGGTGGAGTGTGGGGAGCGGGCATGGCCCGCCGCATCGGTCCGAAAGGTGTGCGCAGAATTGTAATCGCCGTCGGATTCACGATGGCGTTTTCGCTTCTGTTCCGTCTGTAAGTCTGCCTGCGCCGGGACTACACGTCGCGTCCGTCAGGCGCGGATGAAGGTTTAACTCCAACGTTACAGGCGCGCGACCGGACCGTCAGGGTCGTTCCTCATAGTGGTGGTGACAGAAAGTGAGCCGCCGCTGTGACGTTCACTGTTATTGTTTGCGCCTACAACGAAGAGCAACTGCTACCTGGTTGTCTCCATTCATTGCTTCAGCAATCGTTCCCGCCGTCCGAAATCATCGTCATCAACAATGCCAGCACGGACCGCACAGCGGCGGTTGCCTCGATTCCCGGTATCCGCGTCGTGGACGAGCCTCGAAAAGGCCTCGTCATCGCCCGCGAGACCGGACGCCAGGTGTCCACCGGCGACGTGCTCGTCTACGTTGATGCCGACTGCCGTGCGCCGCGCGATTGGCTGCGGCGGATCGCGTGCGAATTCGAAGGTCCGACTCCGCCCGTCGCCGTGACGGGCCCCTACCGGTTTTACGACTGGGATCTCATCGGACGCGTGCTCGTCCGGATGTACGACTACAGCCTCGCGCCGGCCACGCACCTGCTGGCGCAGTACGTATTCGGGCTCGGCGCGGTGCTGTACGGAGGCAATTTCGCGGTGACCCGCCAGGCACTGGCGGCCATCGGCGGATTCGACACGAGGATCGAGTTCCACGGCGAAGACACCAATCTGGCGCGGCGAGTCTCGAAAGCCGGCCGCGTCCGATTGAAGCAGGCCTGCTGGGTGTTCACCTCGGCGCGCCGCTACAAGATCATGGGCCGCGGCAAGGTGTTCGGCCTCTACGTCAGGAATTTCTGCGCCGAAATTTTCTTTCATCGCCCGTCCGATACCGTTCACGAGGACGTGCGCACCTAAGTCTCATGCCTGGATACGAACCCTACCTGCTCTGCGACTTCCACGTGCATACGACGTGGAGCGACGGCCGTCTGACGCTTCGCGAAGTGGTCGACCTGTACGGTCAGACGGAGAAGTTCGACGTGCTCGCGATTACCGATCACATCCTCTGCAAGAAGGATGTGCTTGGGCGCATCGGCCGCATCGCGACGCTCGGAACGCGGAAGTTCTCGATTACACCCGAGAGCTTCGACGACTACATGGCCGACATCGAGAAGGAGAGCGCGCGTGCCAAACGGCAGTACGGCATGCTCGTCGTGCCTGGTGCCGAGGTCACACAGAACCATCTCCGCGCCAGACACAATGCGCACATCGTGGCGCTGGGCCTCAAGAAGTTCATCAGCGCCGACCTGAAGGCGCGGGAGATTCTCGAAGAGATCCGGCGGCAGGACGCGGTCAGCATCGCGTGTCATCCCCATCACCGGACGACCACCAGACTGGAAATCGGGACGTGCCACCTGTGGGACCATCGCAAGGAGCTCGCCGGCCTGGTCGACGTCTGGGAGGCCGCGAACCGCGACGATTTGTTTTCCGTGACCAGCCTCAAACACTATCCGTATGTCGCCAACAGCGATTTCCACAAGCCAAAGCACCTCTACTCGTGGAAGACGCTCGTGAAGTCCTCAAAGACGTGGCCCGCCGTCAAAGCCGCCCTCAAGGCAAACGTCGACATCGCCATTACGCTGTTCAGGAAGGAACCGTGTTAGTCGACAGTCGACAGTGCCGGTCGACAGTGCCGGTCGACAGTTCGAGTCGACGGTTCAGACAGTCCGAGTCCGACGGTTCAATTGAGAGCGTCCGCCCGGTTGCGACCACGACTTAGCCCGCCGACTTGCGACTGCCGACTGTAGACTGTCGCCTGTCGACTTTCATGTCCCCCCCCGTCGTCATCATCATCAACCCCATATCCGGGCCCGCCCGACGCGGCCGTGGTCCCGCGCGCGTGGAGCTGGCTCGCCGTACGCTCGACCGGCTTGGCGTGACAGGGGAGGTCCATCTCACCGAACGCGCCGGGCATGCCCACGATCTGGCCAGCGACGCCGTGCGTTCTGGCGCGGAGCTCGTGGTGGCATGGGGTGGCGACGGGACGATCAACGAAGTCGCGCGCGCGCTGGTGCAGCGCGAAATGGAAGGCAGCGCTTCCGCCTCGGCTCTCGGCATCGTGCCCGGCGGATCAGGTAACGGGCTCGCCCGCGACTTGAAGATTCCATTCGATCCGGCGCTCGCGATCGAGCGCGCCGTGCGTGCGTCACCGCGATCGATCGATGCCGGCGAGATCGGCCAGCGCCTGTTTTTCAACGTGGCCGGCGTCGGGTTCGACGCGCACGTGGCGGCCCTGGTCTCGACACGCGTGCACGATCGTGGCCTGCTGCCGTATCTCACGGCGAGCTTCGGCGATCTCGTTCGATACACCTCGGAGGACTACACACTCGAGTTCGAGAATCGCACGGAACAGGTGAAGTCGATCGTCATCGCGCTCGCCAACTCGAAACAGTATGGCTTCGGTGCGATCATTGCGCCCGCCGCGCAGATCGACGATGGCATGCTCGACCTGGTCGCCATTGAAGATCGAGGGTTCGCAGGCAACATCGTCAGGGTGCCATCGTTGTTCACGGGCCGTCTGGATCGACGGGCAGGCGTTCGATCGGCGAAGGTCCGCGAGCTCGTTATTCGGTCGAAGAGCCCGATGCTGTTCCACGTGGATGGAGAAGCTGTTCAAGGCGGCGACATGCTTTCCATACGAGTACATCAAGCAGCGCTCCGTCTACGGGCCTAGAGAGCGTTGTCCGATTGTACGTAGTGTCCGCCTTCAGGCGGACCGCGTGAAAGTCCGGCTGAAGCCGGACACTACGTACTACACCCGTGTCGCAAGTTTGCACATGGTTGACACTGCTGTGGGTGGTCGCTAAGCTGGCTCGAATGTTCCGCGAGAAGTCGTGGATTCGCAGGGCTGGTGTCGTCATCGCCCTGCTCGCCAGCTTCGGTGCGGGCATGGTTTCGCTGCCGCATACCGATGGGGCGGACGATCCGGCGTGCAGCCCGGTCGTGGTTGCGCACGACGCACGTGCCCACCACTTCGGAGCCAATCCCGCACCGGAACAGCGCCACACCGACCACTGCTTCCTCTGTCACTCGCTGCGTTCGTTCCATCCGGCGTTCCAGGAATTCGAACTCTACGTTCCAGCGCCCCGCGCTCTGCAGCTCCAGGCCGCATCCATCCATCGTGCGAGCACGGTCGAATGGACGCTCATCCCGGGGCGCGCGCCTCCGGTTTAGCCCTTCTTCGGTTTCGGAATTGGAGCGTCGGGTGACGTTGCGGCGCGTTCTGCGATCGCTCGCGTCGTCCTGACGATCCGGTCTCGTCATTCACATTCCAACTGAGAAGGTGTGCCATGAAACGCTCGTTCTTATTTGCGTTGATGCTTGCGTTGGCCGCGTCTGCGTCGGCTCAGCCTACTTCCGCGCTGGAGGGCCGGTTGCTGAACTCGCTGTCCGGCGATCCGATCGCGGGGGCAACGGTGGTGCTCGAGGAGCTCAAGACCGAAACGATTTCCGCACCCGATGGGTCGTTCCGGTTCGACGCGCTGGCGCCCGGCCGTTATCACATATCGGTCCGGACGCAGGGATATTCGAACCGGCGGACCGAAGTCGCCGTGTCGACCGAACGCACATCGGTCGACGTTCGCGTCGATCCCGATCTGCACTTCCAGGAGGTGACGTCGGTCAGCGCCGACACGCGCAGCCAGTTCGACGTCATGCAGCCGACCTCTGTGCTCGCCGGCCAGGAGTTGACCAAGCAGCTTGAAAACTCGCTCGGGGCGACGCTCGAGGCACTGCCCGGCGTGGCGGTCCGCAGCTTTGGGCCGGCGCCTTCGCGGCCGGTCATCCGCGGTCTCGACGGCGACAGGGTATTGATTCTCCAGGACGGCCAGCGCACCGGCGACCTGTCGAGCCAGTCGGGCGACCACGGCGTCAGCCTCAACCCGGCCGCCGCCGAGAGCATCGAAGTAGTACGCGGTCCCGCGACGCTGCTCTATGGCGCGAACGCGATCGGCGGCCTGGTGAACGTCATCACCAACGACATTCCGACGCGACCCGTTCAGCGCCCGTCGGGCCAGGTGACGTTCGACGCGGGAACCGCGGCCAACGAAGGCGGCGGCGCCGGACAGGTTCAGCTGGGCAACGGCAGATTCGCCGTCAATGTGGGCGGCGGAGGCCGCCGGTCGGACGATTTCACGACGCCGGAAGGCGAGGTGACGAATTCGCAATCACGAAACGGATTTGCCACGGTCGGCGCCGGATGGACCGGCGAGAAGGCGCAGGTTGGCGGCAGCTACGGATACGAGGACACTAAGTACGGGATACCGGTCGTCGAGGGCGGCGTCATTCAACTCACGCCACGGCGGCACGCGCTGACGCTTCGCGCGGGCGCGCAGCGATTGACGGGCGCATTCGAGGCGTTTCGTGCCACGCTGGCCAACCGCCGCTACAAGCACGAAGAGCTCGAGGGCGCGGACGTCGGCACGGCGTTCACGAACAACACGACCGAGTTCCAGCTGATGGGCTCGCATCGCGCGGTCGGCCGCATGAAAGGGAGCATCGGTGCATGGGTGCTCGACCGCGCCTTCACCGCCACAGGCGCCGAGGCTTTGTCGCCGGCCGTCGATCAAGGCGGATTCGCCGCGTTCGCCTATGAAGAAGTCACCTGGCCGCACGTCACGCTCCAGTTCGCCGGCCGCGCCGATCACACGGGCTACACTCCTGCAGGAGAAACCAGGCGCGACTTCACCAACGGCTCGGTTTCCGGTGGCGTGCTGTTGCGGCCGGCGGCGGCCAACGATCGTCTGACGATTGCGGCCAGCCTCGCCTTCGCCGCGCGTCCGCCCGCGCTCGAAGAGCTGTTCTTCTTCGGCCTGCATCCCGGCAACTTCGCCGTGGAAGTCGGCAATCCGAATCTGAAATCCGAACGCGCATTTGGCGTCGATCTCTCGTTGCGGTGGCGCGCCGCGCGCGCATCGGGCGAGGTGACCTACTTCCGGAATGACATCAACGACTACATTTTCCGGCGTCAGATGGACGCTGAGGAGTTCGAGGCGCGCCACGATGAGTTCGTCGAACGGTTCGAGGGCCGCGAGCCAGCCGGACTGGACGAAGAAGGGGGTGAAGGTGAAGGGGGCGGAGGCGAGGAACCGGAGATCGCCTACATCGAGTACGTCGGCGCCGACTCGGTGCTGGACGGCATCGAGTCGCACGCAGACTTTCAGCTGACCGCCACGCTCTCGGCCGAGCTCGGCCTCGACATCGTTCGCGGGTCGCTGAAAGCCGACGATTCGCCGCTGCCGCGCATCCCGCCGCTCAAGTTCCGAGGCGGACTGCGGTATCAGCACAACGCGCTGCAGGTTGGCGGGCAAGTCATTGCCGCGGCCAGCCAGGATCGTCTGTCGGTGAACGAAACGGCGACCGGCGGCTACACCCTGCTGAAGCTCTACGGTTCGTACTCGATTCGGCGGCGCCGGCGCGGTGCAGACGATCACGGCCCGCCTGGACAATGTGACGAACGAGCTGTATCGGAACCACCTGTCCCTGATCAAGGACGTGGTGCCCGAGATGGGGCGCAATTTCAGGGTGGTCTACGGCGTCAGATTCTGAGAGCCAGAGGACAGGCCTGAAGGCCTGTGCCACCGTGGCACAGGGCTTTAGCCCTGTCCCGGCGTCTTCGCCCACCTACGGCCGCGCCAGCGCCTGGCGTGTCTTTTCCAGGGTGAAGGTCAGCGATTCCTTCGGCATCTGCGTGACGATGGGACGGATGATCCAGGCAAGGGCGAACGGCACGTCGCGGGTGAGCGTGAGCGATTCGCACTGGATATACGTCCCGCCGTCGCGCTCTGCGAAGCGCCAGTAGGTGTTGAGATTCCACATGAAGCCGTTCTCGTCGGCGGCAGGTGTCGCTTTTTCCTGCGGCGTCCCGGCGTGGGCGATCTCGGCGGTCCTGGTGCTGCGGATGCGGCTGTACGCGCGATCGTCGGAGGGGTGGAAGAACTCCGCCTCGTTTTCGGTGTCCATCGTGACGGTAATGACCTTCTTGACGTGAAAGCGCAACGCCACGCGGAAGCGGTTGCCGTGGTGTTCCAGGGTCTTCGAGCGTGCGATGGCGGGCGCGAAATACTTCGAGTGGCGATCGTAGTCCTGCATCAGCGCCACGGCGTCTTTCACGGTGATGCGCGGAACGAAGACCGTGCCAACCCAGTGATGGATGAGGCCATCGGGGACCTCGATCTCCTTCGATCCCTCGCGTGTCTGCAGCCGTTCGATGGTGACGCCGCCCTGTTGCAACCCCTTGACGATTTCGTTTCGCCGGTTCGGGGGCAGCGAGTCTACCCACAGGAAGTCCCGCGGACGCACCACTTCGGCGTCGATGCGTTGTTCGGTCAGGCGTGCGTACCGAGTGAAGGCCGCCGCCGTGGCCGGCGTCAGCTCGGTCGCCGAGACCGCTGTGTACGAAACGAGACAGAGTGCGACTGCCAGCTTTCTCGCCATTACTGATGAATGCGTAATAGGAGAATACTCCGGCTCAGTCGATCACGCGGAAAATCAGAATTTCCTTCACTTCGTTCCTGGGGCCCGTGGGGCTGACCGCACCCAGCTCCAGGCGATATTCGTCGGGGGCCAGGGACGCGAGAGGGAGGTCGAACTGCTCGATGCCGGGCGCCAATGGTTCCGCGACCGGCTCCAGCTCCCGCATGGTGGCGCCGCGGCGGTTGAGCAGGCGCGCCGAGACCACCGGCTGCATTCCGGCCGCGCCATAGGCCGACACGCGCACGAGCAGGCGCTCGGAGCGGCTGAACGAGCGCGACGAGGTGGGAGCGGCGTTGGCGTCGCGGCTGACCTCCGCGAACTGGCGGGCCGAACGCGTCCGCAGGATCTGCGGCGTCGCAAACGTCGGTCTGGACACCTGGAGATTGGGCACCGAGACGCTGCGATAGTCGGTATCGAGCGAGGTCCCACTGCTGCTCTGGATCGCCATCTCAATCGCGATGAGCCCGGGCGGCGCATCGAAGGTGGCGCGACTCGCGTCTCCCGGTCCCAGCAGCTTTTCGACGAGCACCTTTCCTTCGCCGTTGATGGCCTTCAAGGTGACCGCGACCACCCGCTGGTTGCGCGGCGGCTCGGCGCCGGCTTCCCAGGTGACGGTGACGCGGGTGAGCCCCTCCGCCGGAGCGCGCGACATGCCAATCCACGGACGGATGTACGGGCTCGAGCGCGAGGGTCGGAAGGTGACCGTTTTGGGCGCGCTGGCTTTGGCGGTTAACGCAATCGCCGCGGCATCGGCTGCCCAGTAGCCGGCGCGCGTTCTCGCTACAGCACCTGTTCGCTTCACCCGCACCTGCACGCGACGAAAACCCCCGTCTTCGGGCCCCTGCGGCGTGAATGTCAGGATGACGTGATGATCGAGGTCGCTGGTCACCTGCGCCAACGCCGGCGCCAGGTCGGCGTCGTTCACGCTCGCGCTGCCGCCGGTTTCGTCGGCCATGGTGCGCAACAGGGCGTCATCGTCGCCCGGAGTCCCCAGGGGATCGACGGAATAGATCGCCACGTGATTGCGGTTGGCCGCCGACGTGATGGCGCGCGGCTGCTCCGGACGGAACCCCTCGCTGACGAAGATGAGCGCTCTGCGGCTGGCCGGCTGATCGCCGAGCCGGCGCGCCAGCGCCTGCAACGCGGCCGAGACGACCTGGGCGCGAGCCGGATCGGCCGTACGTGGATCGCGGCTCATGAAATTCCGCTCGAACTCGCTTCGCGGCGTGTAGTCGCCGGCGTGCCCCTCGAAGGCGGCGATCACCTGGCGAATAACCGTTCGATCCTGCGTGAAGGTGATGGCGTGGAGCGGATCGAGTGGTTTCACGATGGCGACGAGATCGCCCTGACGAAGCTGTGCGTCGACAAAACGCTGCAGCGCGTCGTGCGCGCGCGACGTGGCCTCGCCGGCATGCACGTGAAATTCGTCGAGCAGGATGCCGAAGACGCGAGGACTGCCAGACTGCGGCCGGACGGCGTCGACGACGCGTATCTCGCCCGCATCGGTCAGCTCGAAGTCGCTGACCTTCAGGTCCTGCAGCGGACGCATTTTCGCGTCGGTCACGACCACGTCGAGGCTGACGGGCTCGTCGGCGGCAGAGATGGGCACAACGGCTGGCGTCGAGGCCAGCACCGCGATGGTGGCGCTACGCACCACCATCGTCACGCCGCGCGCCGCGATTCGCTTCATCTGAACACTGTGATGGTACCAGCGGCTCCGGTCTGCTGCACGCGATCGAATTCGACGACCGCCTTTCTGTATGCGAGCACGGCCCGCAGCTCGTTGTTCTGGGCGGTCGACAGATCGCGCTGGAACTGCACCACCTGGAAGTTGGTCGACATGCCGACGCTGAACTTGCTGTTCTCGGCGTCGAGCTGCTGCTGCGCGAGATCGCGCGCCGCCTGTGCGGCCTGCACGCTCTCGGCCGTATTCTGCACCTGGATCGCGGCGTTGTTGACGTCGCTCGTCACTTCGAGATCGATCTGGCGCAGCTGCACCTCGATCTGATTCTGCTGAATCCTGGCCCGCGCCACCGACGCATCGGCCGGGCTCGTGCCGATGTTGTAGGTCATGTTCAGCCCGATGCTCCATGTCGGGAGCTGATTGCGGAAGAGAGTACTGAGCGCGTCCAGATAGCCGCCCTGCTCGATGCCGATGATCTCACCGCGATTGACGCCGTCGCCGGCCGTGATGAGCCGGTTGCCGCCGATGCCGGTCGATGCGTAGCGCGTCTGGAAATCGACCTGCGGCAGCCGTTGATTCTGGAGGTAGCGGAGCGTCACGTCGTTCGCTTCGAGATCCTTGCGCGCGCGCAGGACGTCGGTGCGAGCCGACAGCGCGCGCGTGATGGCGGCCGCGACGTCGATGGGCTCGGGCGCGAAATCGGGGCGATCGGTCGGGTCGATGGTCGACGTCCACAACGGGTCGTTCGTGCCGCTGACGACGAGGCGCTTCAGCGCGATCTCGGCCGTGCGTTGCGAGCCCTCGGCGGTAACGAGCTGCTGCCGCTGCGCGGCCACCTGCGCCTGCGCCTGGACGACGTCGATCGGCGCCATCGTGCCGATTTCAACTTTAGCCTGGTTGTTGCGGTACAGCTCTTCGGCGAGCGCGAGCGACTGTTTCGACGTTTCAACCGACTGCACCGCGAACACGAAGTCCCAGTACGCATTGCGGACGTTGGCAATCGTGTTGATCGTGACCTCCCGCAGCTGGATGTCCGAGATGTCCTGATTGACGCGGGTGACGAGCAATTGCTGGCGCGTCGTATCGATCTTGAAATCGCGGAGCAGCGGCTGGTTGTAGGCCGCCGACCACGTCGGGTTGTACTGCGGGTTGATCGTCGCGGTCGTGTTGGACGTTTCCGAACGCCGGTTGTCGAGCTGCAGGTTGAAAGCGCCGCCTGCCCACGGCACGTCCTGCGTCAGCCCGCCGTTGAAGAGGAACGTCGAGTTGTTGATCGTCGCGCCGGTCTGTCCTCCGGAAATCGTGCTCGTCGACGCGTTCTTCGAGTTCGAACTGCTGACGATCGACGAGAGCGTCGGGCTGTAGACCGATCGGATGCTGGCGATGTCGACGTCGTAGGTCTGCTGGCCAATGCGTTGGACGGCGATGTCGAGGTTGTTCTCGAGCGCCCGTTTCACCGCGTCCTCGAGCGTCAACGTCACGCGAGGTCCTGTCGCGCCCGGCGGCGCCGTCGACGGCCGGGGCGGGGCCGTCTGCCCGAGACTCACCTGTCCCTGAAACAGATCCGCGGGCAGTTTGAGGCGGGTTTGAGCCGAAACGGGAAGGGCAATCGAGATGACCAGGGCGCACGCAAAGATGTATTTCATACAAAAAGATTACGACAAATCGGGGCCGAAGGTTTCGTGATCCCGTCGGTGGGATAGAAGATCCCGAAACCGAACGTGCTACAGTCGTTACCTACGTAGCCATTGGCGCGAGCGACGCGATTGGCTTCGGATCGTCCGCGCAGACGACGATCGTCAACTGAACCGGCCGACCCGAAGCGCCCTCGCCGCCGCGAAGGCCACCAGGGCCGCACCGCCGCTCAGCAGCGCCCCGAGCTTGGTTTCATCGAGAAGGCGCCCATAAGGGAACGCCGCGGTCGCGAAAAAGAGCGCGACCGTGAAGCCAATGGCGGCGATGACCCCAACGACGATGATGTCGCGCCACGTGACGTCGCGCGGCAGGTGCAGGCCGGCCAGCCCCGAGACGAGCACCGCCACCGAGACGCCGATCGGTTTGCCCGCGAGAATCGCCACCAGCACGAACCACGTCCCGGTCCCGGCATTGCCGAAGGTCACGCCGGCATTCGCAAGACCGAAGAAGAACAGCATGGCGGCGACCGGGCGCTTGAAGGTGTGTTCGAACTCGTTCAGCGTGTCGTGAGCGTCCGGCTCGTCGACAAACAGCCCGGGGTCGCGCGCGGCGTGCGGCATGAACGGCACGATCGGCACGAGCGCCAGCGCCGGGTGCAGCCCGCCACGAAGAAAGCCAATCCACGACAGAACGCCGGCGGTGGCGAGATACGGCCAGAACGTCTTCGTGCCGCGTCTGGCCAGCCACCAGGCCACCAGCATGCCGGCCGCCAGAAACACCGAGAAGTCGACCGGCCGGAAGATCCCCGACGGATAAAAGGCAGCGATGATGAGCAGCCCCAGCGCGTCGTCGGCAATTGCCAGCATCAGCAGAAAAGGAATGGCCGGATGCTTTGCGCCGAACACGATTCTTGCCACGAGGTAGCTGAACGCGATGTCGGTGGCGCATGGAATCGCCCAGCCCCGCTCGAGATCGGGACGATCCAGCGCCATCGTCATCCAGACAAAGATCAGGGCCGGGCCGAGCATTCCTCCCACCGCGGCGGCGAGCGGCATCGCGGCGCGCCTGGGTGAATGGAGCGCGCCTCCAGGTGACGTGGCCTCGGTCACCTCCTTCGCGGCCAGCGCGAAGAAGAACACCATCCCGATATCGTTGACGAGGAACTGAATCGAACGAGCGAAGCCGTAGTAGCCGTCGCTGTCGAGATTGCACCAGACGAGCGCGATCGCCGTGCCCACGACCAGCAGGCCGGAGTTGTCGACGAACGTTTTTGTCGCTTGGAGCAATTTTGTCGGGCGCGAAGTCGTCATCGCGTGGTGCTCTTATGATTCCCGTAGATGAGCACAGGCGATTCTCCCGTGATCATGCTCTCCGGTCGCAAGTTTGTCCTGGCTTGCGCTATTGTCGCATGCGCGCTGGCCGTCATCGGACGGATCCGGCCGCTCCCGGTGTCGCTCGTCGCCGCTGAAGTCTTCATCACCATCCTCTCGCTGTTCGTGTTCGGATCGTTCAAGTATCAGATCCACAAGAATGCGCTCACCTACGGGATGGTCATGGTTATCGTGGCCTCCTTCCTGGGGCTGGAATCAACGGCCTGGCACCGGCAGGTCGCCGCGGACGGCTGGTGGCCGTGGGTGCGGGAGCACGTGCTGTCGTTTCACGGACTCGACGACCTGATTCACGCCGACACGATGCTCTTCATACTCGGGCTGACCTTCTTCGTGGCGGTCATCGCCCAGACGCGCATTCTCGAGGGTGTCACGTTCTTCCTCCTTCGCCGAAACTCCGGAGCGATTCTGCCGACGGTGATCGCGGTGACGGCGGTCGTCGCGTTCTCGTCGGGCATTCTCGACGGTGTGTCGATGATCGGCCTCACCATTCGGACTCTGGTGATCATCCTGATGCTGGCGGCCGCGCCAAAGAGGGCGGTCCTGCGGGCCGTCATGATTTGCACGACCGTGACGACCGTCTGCGGGGTGTGGCTCGCCTACGGAGAGCCTCCGAACCTGATCATGAAGGCCAATCTCGACCCGAGCCTGGGCGGCACGTTCTTCCTTCGCTACTGTGGGCCGATCGCGCTCGTCGCCTATTTCGTCGTGGCCAGGCACCTTCGCAAGGATCTCGAAGGGCGGCGGATCAACCTCGACACGATGGACGTCATCGATGCCAACGCCGAAGACGTCCGGTTTCTCCAGGCATCGAGGCATGGGGAAGTCCTGACGCCCGTCGAGCTGGTCGAGTTCCATGCGCAGGATCTCGACGGCAAGGCGCCGCAGATCATCGAGCGGGTGCAGCAGGGCACATCTCTCGGGCGTGCGCTCGTCGATGCCGATCTGCCCTGGGAAACGCGCGAGCTGCTGCTCGGTCACTACGTCAGCGAGGAGCTGGCGACGTCGCTCGACCGCCACTATGTGCTCGACTCGATGGGCGACGACGAAGGTGCCATGAGGGCCGAGCAGTGGGTCGACGACACGCTGGCCGCGTCGGCGCAGGCCCGGCGACGGGCCCAGCTCTACGGCGCGCTGGCGCTGATTCCGTTCGTCGGGCTGCTCGTCGTGCACGGGTTCAATCATGAGGTCCCCCTCTTCCTCGCCTCGTTCGCGGGCTTCGGTGCCGCGATGTTCGGTATCTCGAAGATTCCGAAGATGCGCGACCTCGCGCTTCACGAGGGACGGCAGGAGTACGCCGAGTACTACTTCCTGTTTCCGCTGTTCCTGTCGATCACGCTGCTCACACAGGCCGGCTTCTTCGACGACATGGCGGCGCTCATCCGCCACGGCGTCGACACGCTCGGTCATGGCGCGGTCGCGTGGGTGCAATTCTCGGGCGCCACCTTTCTCTCCGCGATACTCGACAACAATATCGTGGCCGACTTCGCGTCGCGCGCGCTCGAGAACTTCGACATCGAGATGCTCCACCTGTTCGCGATGGCGCAGATCGCGGGATATGCGCTTGGCGGCTGCTGGACACACATCGGGTCGGCGCAGTCGGTCGTCGCGTACTCGTTCATTCAGCGCGACGTGGACGCCGGCTACACGCCGCTCCAGTGGATCAGGGAAATGACCCCGGTGATTCTCGAGATGTTCGCGCTCATTACGATCGTGATCGCGATCGAGAGCTGGCTTCTCTAGATTTTGGCGAGCACCGACACGTGGATGCCAGGCACGAGATTCGTGGCGGCGAGATAGCGGCTGACCACCTGCGATCCATCCCGCCGGCGGAGGGTGACCTCCCCATCCTGACGGCCCGTTCGCAGGAACGCCCGCCACAGGATTTCCACCTCGCGTTCGTCGACCGGAGGTGTGATATCGAAGACCGATGCATTCAGCAACTCGCGGCGCGAATAGCCGGTGAGCTCGGCCGCCGAGGCATTAGCCCCGACGTAGCGGCCGGTGTTGTCCGAAAACAGCACGGCAAAGGGATGCACGCGTACGGCTTCTTCGAGGCGCTTGACGGCTTCATTCTGGGGCGTCGCGCTCGACAGGCTGGTTCGCGCTTCCTGCGTGAGCGTGCGCATCACCTGCTCGAGCGCCGCAATGTGGATCATCCGGCCGGGAATTATCGAGCATCGGCGAACGTGTCGCAAGCACGCGGATCGCCCGTCTCCATCCCGCGCCGGAACCACGACACACGCTGGGCCGACGAGCCGTGCGTGAACGATTCGGGCACGACACGCCCGCGCCCCTGCTGCTGAAGCCGGTCGTCCCCGACGGCCGCTGCCGCACCGAGCCCTTCTTCGACATCGCCGGGATCCAGTTCGACGCGTCCGGCCGCCGCACGTCCCGGTTGGGCTGCCTCGTGTCCCCAGACGCCGGCATAGCAGTCGGCCTGCAACTCCACGCGCACCGAACGCTCGTTCGCGCTGCCAGTGAAGGGACCGCCGTCGAGCGTGCTCGTCAGGTTCTGAACGTGATGCCCGGCTTCGTGCGCGAGGACGTAGGCCTGAGCGAAATCGCCGGGCGCGCCGAGCTTCGAATGGAGCTCCGCGAAAAAGCTGAGGTCGAGATAGACCTTGCGGTCGCCCGGGCAATAGAACGGGCCCGTCGCCGAGCTCGACAACCCGCACGCCGACTGAATCGAGTCGCGGAAGAGTACGGCACGCGTCGGCTGGTAGCTCCCCAGTTTCGCGGACCACGTGTTCTGGATGTCGCCCATGACGGCGTCGACGAAGTCGACCATTTTTTCTTCCTCGGGCGACGACACGGCCGGGCGGTCGGCGACCACATCGGTGGCGGTGCCTCCGCCGACAACGTCGAACAGGTTCACGCCCGTCAGCCACGAGCCGACGAGCAGGACGAGCACACCCCCGATGCCCAGCGGAATTCCGACTCCACCACCCCCGCCACGCACATCCTCGACGTTGCTGCGATCGCCTCGTGTCCAGCGCATGGTGGTCTCCTTAGCAACTGCTATGCCGTCCAGCCTTCGCTGGCTCCGGCCATTCGTGTGCCAGCAGTATGCCCCACGTGGCGGCAAGATTGAACAGCGGCCATCAGCCTTCACTCGTGGGCCGCAATGACGCGCAGGGCGCCCGGCCACGATCGATAGTGGAGCGGCGTCGCCATCATCTCCCGTTCACCATCACAGGCCACGTTGATGCTCGATGTCAGAGGCGTGTCGATCCAGAGTTCGGTCGCCGCAACCGACGTCAGTACCTGCTCGCGGCCGGTGCGATGGAACAGCGCATGCGCCAGGAGGTTCGGCAGATGGTGCGTTCGCAGCGGCGGAGCAAAGTAGGCGTACACACGTCGGCCGTCGAGCCTCGACCGGGAACCCAGCCCGAGGTCCTGTGCCTGGTATTCGTTGTTGCCGACGAACACGAACGGCGTGCGCGCGATGATCTTCCTGTGGTCGGCCTCCAGCCGGACGGACAGGTCGTCGTCCTGCCGCAGCACTTCGAGTGTGGCGAGCGCGAGCGAGGTCCATTTCGAACGGCCGCGCTCCCGCAGCCGCTCGCGGGCTTCGACGATGCTTGGGTAGACGCCGATCGATGAGTTGTTGACGAACACGCGATCGTTCACGCGTCCGACGTCGACGTGCCGCAGCCGGTGCGCCGCGATAATCGCGATGGCCTTCTGGTGATCCACGGGAATGTCGAGATCTTTTGCGAAGTGATTCAACGTGCCGAGTGGCAGCACGCCAAGCGGCACCGTCTGTCCGGCCAGGACGGATGCGACCGCGCTGATGGTGCCGTCGCCACCACCCGCGACAATCGCGTCGGGGCCTTTCGCGAGCGCCTCGCGCGTGGCCGCACACACGTCGAGCGGACCGCGCGTTTCGCGAATGTCGGCGTCGAGGCCGGCCTGCCGGCACAGCGTCTCGATCTCTTCGCGGAGTCCCGCGCGCAGCATCTGCCCGCTGGCCGGGTTCAGGACGATCGCGATCATCTCGGCTACTATCGTAAGGTGTCGGCCACCCTTCCGCCTGGACCAAGAGGCAGCGTGCTCTTCGGCAGCCTCGCCGAAGCCCGCCGCGATCCGCTGGCCTTCGTGCTACGGCTCGGCGCCCAGTACGGCGACGTCGTGCACGTCAGGCTCGCCACCCTTCGCGTGTTCCTGCTCAACCATCCTGACGACATCGAGCAGGTGCTCGTCACCTGCCAGCATCGCTTCGCGAAGGGGAAGTCGCTCGGGCGCGCGCGGCGCCTGTTCGGAAACGGCGTGTTGACGAGCGATGGCGCCCTGCACAGCCGGCAACGGCGGTTGATCCAGCCCGCGTTCCAAAAGCCCCAGTTGTCCGGATACGCCGACGTGATGATCGCGCTGGCCCTCGATGCGCGCGATCGCCTGAAACACGACGACGACCTCGACATCGCCGGAGAGATGAGCCGGGTGACCCTGGCGATTGCGGGGAAAACGCTGCTCGGGAGGGACATCGGCGCGCTGGCCGGCGAAACGCTGGAGACCGCCAGCGGCCTGCTCGAAGTGGCGTTGCTGCCCCTGGCGCCCATGATGGATCTTCTTCCGCTGCCGCACGTGCGCCGGCTGCGCGCGGCGCGCCAGGCGATCGATCGAATGCTCACCGGGATCATCGAGGAACGCCGCCGCGATGGGTCTGGAAAGGCCGATCTGCTGTCGATGCTGTTGCGCGCGCAGGAAGCGGCCGGCTCCGACCTGATGTCCGACGAGCAGCTTCGCGATGAATTGACAACGATGCTGCTGGCGGGCCACGAGACGACCGCCTATGCCCTGGCGTGGACGTGGTACCTGCTGGCGCGCCATCCGGAGGTCGAGGCGCGCCTGCACGCGGAAATCGACGCGGTCGTCGGCACCCGCCGGCCCCAGGCCGATGATGCGCAGGCGTTGCCGTACACGCGCATGGTGTTCGCCGAATCCATGCGCTTGTATCCGCCGGCCTGGCTGCTCGGTCGCGTGGCGATCGAGCGTCACGACGTTCGCGGATACGCGATCCCGCGCGGGTCGCTGGTGGTTGTCAGCCCGTGGGCTGTTCACCGGAACGACGAGTACTTTCCCGAGCCCGAGCGATTCGACCCGGAGCGGTGGCGTCCGGACGCCCAGGCCTCTCGTCCGCGGTTCTCGTACTTCCCGTTCGGCGGCGGCACCCGAGGATGCATGGGCGAGGTCTTCGCGTGGATGGAGGGTGTGCTGCTCGTCGCCGCGTTCGCGCAGCGATGGCGGTTCAGGCTGCTCGACGAATCATCTGTCCCCGAGCTGCAGCCCGCCATCACGCTGAAGCCGAAACATGGCATTCGCGTGCGCGTCGAGCGCCGCTAGGGGTCGGGAGGGGTTTTCGACCGATCCTTCCGAAAACCCCTCCCGACCCCTTCACGCGCGTGTGGCGGCGAAGTAATGCGAGAACAGCCCCGCGCGCGCTTCCTCCAGGCGCCATCCCTGTTCGTTCGGCCAGAGCTGAGAGAGCTCGGCGTCGCGAAAGCCGCCGCGCACGCTGATGTCCGCGTCGTGTCTCGTCACATCGTTGCAGCCGAGCAGGAATAGTAACGACGCGCCCGCCAGTGCCGTCCGCGATCGCCGCGGCTCGCAGGCGATGAAGCGATTGGTCTGCCGGGCGATGGCCGCGAACAACGTCGAGAGCTCGCCCTCGTCAAAGTGATGCAGGAACAGGTTCGCGAGCATCACGTCGGCCTGTTCGGGCGCGGGGCGCAACAGCCAGTCGAACACATCGGTTTCGTCGGCGACGACATCCCAGCCGAGCGCGCGGAACTCCGCGCGCGTGCGGGCGCTGATCGTGGGCGCGCGATCGACGAGCACGGCATGCACGCCGGCCTGCGCCCGGCCCAGGCGCGTGGCGACCCTCAGGAGAAGCGAACCGTCGCCGGCGCCAAGCTCGACAATGCGGCGGGGCATCGGCCGCTGGGCGCGCAAGGCGCGCGTGACCAGCCCGGCGTGACCCATGAATGCGTTGACCTTGCGAAGATCGCGCCGCGCTTGGATAGCCCTGGGATCGTCCGGGGCAAGGTGATCGAGAATTTCCGGCTGGAGCTGTCGTCGCATGGCCGCGGCGGTTTACGGCCGGCCGTCACTCGACCGCAAGCAGGACTCCGTGACAGCTGAAGCCCGCCCCGAACGACGACATCCACCAGTGGCCGCCGGGCGCCTCCTCGTTGAGCGCGGCCTCGAGCACGAAGTACACGCACGGGCTGCTGACGTTGCCGTAATCGCGCAGCACCGAGGCGCTCCATCGCGTCTGTTCCTCGGTCAGCCCCACGCGCTGCCGGATCGCCGCGAGAATCTCACGCCCGCCGGCATGGAGAATCCACCCTGCAATGTCCTCGCGCGCGATCTGCTCGCGTTCGAGTCCCTCTGCCAGCACGTCGTCGACATGCCTGGCGGCCAGTGCCGGCACGGCGGTCGTGAGGATGTTGCGCAGCATGCCTCGCCGCCGCTCGAAGCGCAGTTCGTCACGATCGACCGCGTTCAGCAGCGTGCCCGCAGACTTCCATTCGATCCGCCGCCGCCCCGGCGCCGGCTCGGAGGTCAGGACCGCGGCGCCCGCGCCGTCGCCGAAGAGACACGCGCTGATGAGCACACCCGGATCGTCGTCCAGGTACATGGCGGCGCTGCAGACCTCGACGCAAATCGAGAGCACATGGCGCGCGCGTCCCGACGCGATGAGCGCCTCGCCCGTGCGCATGTTCGGTATTGCGGCGCCACACCCCTGCCCGACGAGATCGAGCGCCAGAATATTCGTGCGCAGGCCGAGCCGCTCGCTGACGTAGCTCGTCAGTCCTGGACAGAGATAGCCCGTGCACGTGCTGATGACCACTGCGTCCATCTCGGCCGGCGTCCGCCCGGCGGCGTCGAGCGCGCGCTCGGCCGCCCGCGCGGCGATGGCCGGCGCGTGAGCCGCGAACCGCGCGTCGAGCACGTCGGGGTCGAACGCAAATGCTTCGCTGAGGTGTTCGAACGCGAGATGGCGGCTGCAGATGCCGTTGTTGCCGCGCAGCACCTTCCTGAGAATCGCCTGCGAGCGGGGATTCAGCTTCGACAGATACTGTGACGCGACGAGCGCATCCCAGCACTCGCTCTGCGTCCAGCGTCGGGGTGGCGTCGCGGTGCCCAGACCTGCGAGGAACATCTCCTAAATCTAGCCGAGAAAACGGCTTTCAGGTTAAGGTCAAATGATGGCCACCCGTTCGAAATGGCAGCAACTCCCGACAGAGGCAGTGAACCCGCGCAGCCGCGGCATCGACCAATTGTCGTCAGGCGAAATGGTCGAGGTGATGGTGGTCGATGGTCGTGCCGTTCTTGCCGCCGTGCGGCACGAGAAGACACGCATCGCCCGGGGCGCCGACATCATCGCCGCTGCCATGCGCGAGGGAGGACGATTGATCTTCGTCGGCGCCGGCACCAGCGGCCGTCTCGGCGTGCTCGAAGCGGCGGAGTTGCCGCCCACGTTCGGCATCGAACCGTCTTCGGCCATGGCGATCATGGCTGGAGGTCCAGCCGCCGTGCACCGCGCGAAAGAAGGCGTGGAAGACGACCATCGCGAAGGTGCAAGAACGATGCGCGCTCTTCGACCCCGCCGCAAGGACGTGGTGATCGGCATCTCGGCGAGCGGCATCACGCCGTTCGTACACGGCGCTGTCGAGCGTGGACGTGCCGCCGGCGCGCACGTCATCGGCATCACGTGCGATCCGCGTTCTGCGCTGAGGAAACTCGCCGAGATCACCATTGTGCTGAACGTGGGCCCAGAGGTCATCGCGGGGTCCACGCGGCTGAAGGCCGGGACGGCGACCAAGGTCGTGCTGAACATGCTGACGACGACGGCCATGGTGAGGGCAGGGAAGACCTACGGCAATCTGATGGTGGACGTGAAGTCGAATTCGGAAAAGCTGCGCGATCGGGCGCGCCGGATCGTGGCGCGCGTGACCGGCCTCGAGTATGAGGCAGCCGATGCGTGGCTCCGGCGATCGGGATGGAACGTCAAGGCCGCCATTCTCATGCAGCAGCGGGGCATGACGCGCCGGGCCGCGCTGCTACGTCTCGGTGCCGAGCCTCGACTTCGGAAGCTTCTCGGCGGACGGTAAATCCAGAATCACCTCGACGTTCGGATGCAGCTGCAGCAGAGACGCCGGCAGCGCGGTCGAGATCTGCCCGTTCGCCATGGCAGCGACCGCGCGCGCTTTCGGGCGGCCCGTGGCGACGAGCACGATCGCGCGCGCTTCCAGCATCGTTCCCACGCCCATCGTCAGCGCCTCGCGTGGCACTCTGTCGAGCCGCCCGCCAAACAGGGCCGCATTCGCACGGCGCGTCTCGATCGCGAGTGCCGTGCGGTGGCTGCGGGCCCGCAGGACCCGCGCGGGCTCGTTGAAGCCGATGTGTCCGTTGCGGCCGATACCGAGCAGCAGGAGGTCGATCCCGCCAAGCGATGCGATCTCGCGCTCGAACCGTTCGCACTCGGCCTGGTGGTTCGTGGCGGTGCCATTGAGAAAATGAACGTGAGCGGCAGGGAGGTTGATGCGCGAGAAAAGGTGCTTCTGCATGAACGCGCAGAAGCTGCGCTTGTCGGTTGGCTGAAGTCCCACGAACTCGTCGATGTTGAAGGTGTGCGCCTGCGAAAAATCGGCGGTGCCGGCCTCGTGCAGCGCGGCCAGCGCATCGTAGATGGCGAGCGACGTGCGACCGGTCGGAAGGCCGAACACCGAGGAGCGCTTGCGCGAAAGCTGGGCCGCCACAGCGGTTGCGGCGGCACGGCCGGCTTCCTCGGCCGATCGAAACACGCGAACGTTCATGTGAGGTTGGGCCGATAGACCGGCAGCCGCGCGTCGCCGCGCAACTCGGCGAGCGCGAGGCGTACCGCGCCGAGCGCCGGCGGAACATCGAGGCGCATCACCGTGCTCCGGCTGGCGAGAGACGGAAGCTGAAGGTGCAGCTGTTCGCCGAGCCAGGGCACCGCCTGGAACATGCCGCCCGACAACACGAAGGTGAACGGCTTGCCGGTCAGTTCGAGGCGCGCCATGACGGCCGACGCCGCCGTGATGAGCTCGTCTGCCGCACTTTTCAAAATGCCCGTCGCGACCGTGTCGCCCTCGTCGCGCGCCTGCTGCACGTACTTCGCCACGGCCGCAATCGAGCGAGGGCTCAACTCCTCGTGGTACACCTGATAGATCAATTCCGAAGCACGCTCGACGCCAAAGTGGTTGAGAAGCCGCTGTGTCAGGCTCGTAACGCGTCCGCGCCCGTCTGCATGACGCACGACGGCGCGCAGCGCGAGACGGCCAATCCAGTAGCCGCTGCCTTCGTCACCCAGCACGTACCCCCAGCCCCCCGCGCGCGCCGATTCGCCACGCTCGTTCTGCCCGTACGCAATGGATCCCGTACCCGAGATGATGACGATGCCGGGACTGTCGCCGACGCCGGCCCGCAGCGCGATCAACGCGTCGTTGACGACGAGAATCCTGGCTTTGTAGCCGATGCGGCCCATGATGCTGCGCACGATGGTCTCGTCCGACGGGCGATCGACGCCCGCGATACCGAGGCAGATGGCCGATGGCACGATGCCCGTCCCCTCGATCGTCTTCTCCATCACCGAGTGCACCACCTTCTCCAGCGTCAGCTCGCCGACGCCCTGCAGATTCGCGCCCTCTTCGTGACCCTCCGCCATGATGCGCGCGTCCTGATCCGCCAGCAGGCACGTGGTTTTCGAGCCGCCGACGTCGATGCCAAGAACGTACATTCTGGATATATTACGTGGATGATCGTCCTCTCCGGCGCCGATCTCGTTCTACCAGGCGGTGTGCAATCGCGTGCCACGCTGGTCATTGATGGAGAACGGATTGCCGATGTGAGCAGCGCGACGGCCCAGCCGCCGTCCTCTACCCCGCTCGACGGACACATCATCGTGCCCGGATTCATCGATGTGCACGTCCATGGCGTCGAGGGTATCGACGCGCTCGATGGGTCCGATGCGACGGCGGCGATTGCCCGGCGACTGCCGAAGTTCGGTGTGACGGCGTTTTGTCCGACAACTGTCGCGTGCACGCCTGTCCAGCTCCGCGATGTGCTCCAGAGCGTCAGCCGCCTGCATGGTGCGATCGATTCTGGCGCTCGCGTGCTGCCCGCTCATCTGGAGAGCAACTTCATCAATCCCGAGTACAGAGGTGCGCAACCGGTTGAGTGTCTAAGAGCGCCTCTGGGTGCGTTGGGCCTGCCGCGCCGAAGCGGCGCAGCCGCGAAGGCGGGTGCGTTGCAGGATTTCGATGCGGCCGACATTGTTGCCGAGATCGATCGTGCCGGTAGCGCCGTCGGCATTGTGACGCTGGCGCCCGAACTTGACGGCGCGCTCGACCTCATCCGCCATCTCGTGTCGACGGGACGGCGGGTGTCGCTCGGGCACTCGGGCGCCGACATGGAGCAGGGACGCGCTGCTATCGAGGCCGGTGCGACTCAAGCGACGCATCTCTTCAACAGGATGCCGCCGTTCGGGCATCGCGAGCCGGGACTAGTGGGCGCGATCCTGTCGAGCGAACGGGTTGCCGCCGAGGTGATTTGCGACGGCGTGCACGTGCACAGCGAGGTCGTGCGCATGGCGGTCTCCACCAAGGGAACGGCCAGGATGATGGCGATTACCGACGGGGTCGCTGTCGCCGGCATGCCGGAAGGCTCGACGGCGCGGCTCGGTGGACGTCGGATTCGCGTCAACAAGTCCGCCGCGTATCTCGAAGACGGCACGCTTGCCGGAAGCGTGGCGACGATGGACCGCGTGTTCAGGTTTCTCGTCAGGGATGTCGGCCTTTCACTCGTCGACGCGGCACACCTGTGCTCGACCACGCCTGCCGCGCAACTGAACCTCACGGATCTCGGCACCATCACCAAAGGCGCAATCGCCGATCTCGTCGTCCTCGATCGCGACTTTCACGTCAGGCAGACCTACGTCGCCGGCCGGCTGGTCTACGACCGCGAAAAAGGATCCCGGAACCGTTTTGAGTAGAATCGCCGCATGGATCTGGACCGAACACTACAGGTATATGCGGAGCTCGCGGTAAGGGTTGCGCTGAACGTGCAGCCCGGGCAGCGGGTGATGATCATCGGACCGCTCGCCAACGGCGGCGCTTCTCTTGAATCGGCTCCACTCGCCAGGCAGATCGCGGCGGCGGCCTACCGCGCCGGATCGCCGCTGGTCGAGACGATTTACGGCGACGAGGCGCAGCAGTCGCTTCGGTTCAAGCACGCCCCCCGCGAATCGTTCGGCAGCTTTTCATCGTGGCTGCCCGCCGCGCTCTCCGAGCACGTGCGAGCCGGGCACGCCGTTCTCTCCATCAGCGCGAACGATCCGGATCTATTACAGGGGGAGTCGCCCGATCTCGTCAGCACGCTGCTGCAGTCGACGGCCCGGGAAATGCGGCCGTTTCGCGAGCAGGTCTCGCGCAACGACACCAACTGGGCGGTCGTGGCGGCCGCGAGCGCCGGATGGGCGGCGAAGATCTTTCCGGGGATCCCCACGAGCGCGGCGGTTTCGAAGCTGTGGGACGCCATCGCCCGCATGTGCCGGCTCGACACCGCGGATCCTCTGGCGGCATGGGAGACGCACCTCGGCAATCTGGCGGCGCGCAGCGAGTATCTGAACAACAAGCGCTATTCGGCGCTCAAATACACAGGGCCTGGCACCGATCTCACGCTCGGCCTTCCCGAGGGGCATATCTGGGTCAGCGGGCGAAGCGTGAGCCGCGGCGGCATTCTGTTCACCGCGAACCTGCCGACCGAAGAGGTCTTCACGATTGCCCATAAAGATCGCGTCGACGGGACGGTGCGCGCCTCGAAACCGCTCAGCTACGGCAGCACGCTCATCGACGGCTTCAGCGTGACGTTCGAGCGCGGCCGCATCGTGAAGATGACCGCGGAGAAGAACGCCGACACGCTGCAGCGGCTGCTCGATACCGACGAAGGGGCACGGCGTCTCGGCGAAGTCGCGCTCGTCCCCAACAGCTCGCCCATCTCGCAGTCGGGACTGCTCTACTACAACACCCTCTTCGACGAGAACGCGGCCAGCCATGTCGCGCTCGGCAACGCCTACAAGTTCACGTTGAAGCGTGGCAACGATATGAGCGATGCGGAGTTCGAGCAGGCGGGCGGCAACCGCAGCGCCGTGCATGTCGACTTCATGATCGGATCGGGTGAGCTCGACGTCGACGGGGTACTGCCGGGTGGCTCGACCGAGCCATTAATGCGGAAAGGGGAGTGGGCGAAGTAGTAAGATTCCCCATCCAATTCGATGGTGTCAGGAGGGTCGCATTGACAGCGAAACGTCGTTATATGTGCGGGACTGTCGCGGCGTGCGCGCTCGCAGCCGCGGTCACGATGTCGGTCGGTGCCGAGCAGGCTCCCGCACCTGCGACGCAGAAGCCGGCCGCGCCCGCCCCGGCCGCTCCCGTCCTCGAACCGCTCCCGATGCCGGAAATTCTCAAGCAATACCAGCCGGTTACCGCCGACAGGCTGAAGGCGCCACCCGACGGCGACTGGCCCATGATCCGGCGGACGTACGACGGATGGGGGTTCAGCCCGCTCGCGCAGATCAACCCGGGGAACGTCAGGCGCCTGCAGCCGGTATGGGTCTTTTCGACCGGTGCCCAGAACGGCCACGAAGCGCCGCCGGTTGTCGTGAACGGTGTCATGTTCGTGTCGACGCCGGGTAATCAGGTCATTGCGATCAACGCGAAGACCGGCACGCTCCTGTGGCGGTATCGGCGTCCGTTGCCGACTCCGGTGGTGCTCCTGCATCCCACGAGCCGGGGCGTCGCGGTTTACAACGACAAGGTGTACTTCGCCGCCGGCGAAGCCGTGCTCGTCGCGCTCAACGCGAAGACGGGCGATGAGGTGTGGACGGCACAAGTCGCCGATAACGCCAGTGGATACTACATGTCGCTGGCGCCGCTCGTCGCGGACGGCAAGGTGATGATTGGCACGTCGGGCGGAGAGCTCGGCATCCGCGGGTATGTTGCCGCGTACGATGCCGAGACCGGCAAGGAAGTCTGGAAAACCTACACGGTTCCCGAACCCGGACAGCCCGGCAGCGAGACCTGGCCGAAGGGCGACGAGTGGAAGACCGGTGGCGGATCGGTGTGGGTGACGGCGAACTACGATCCGGCGACCAATCTTTCCTTCTGGGGCACGGGTAACGGCGGACCGTGGATGGGCGATCAGCGCCCGGGCGACAACCTGTACATCGGTTCGACGATTGCCCTCGACGTGGCCACGGGACGCATCAAAGGCCACATGCAGTACAACCCCAACGAGTCGTGGGACTGGGACGAAGTCTCGCCGCCGATCCTCGTCGACTTCCAGCGCAACGGGCGTACGGTCAAGGGCTTGATCAACGTTGCGCGAAACGGCTATCTGTATTTCCTCGAGCGCACGGACGGTCCCATAAACTTCGTCGACGGCACGCCGTTCGTCAGGCAGACCGCCTACCGCAGCCTCGATCCCAAGACCGGCCGGCCCGACGTCGATCCCGACAAGAAACCCGGTACCGACAAGACGGCCGACTTCTGCCCGTCCTGGTGGGGTGGAAAGAACTGGCCGCCCGTGGCGTTCAACCCGAAGACGCGGTTGCTCTACATTCCGGCCAACGAGAATCTGTGTTCGACGATTACCGGCCGTCAGGTTCAATACGTCCCGGGGCGTACCTACACGGGCGCTCAGACCAGGCTCTATCCCTATCCGGGCGCGAAGCACTTCGGCGAAGTGCAGGCGTGGAACGTCGATACCGGCAAGCGCGTGTGGACGCACACGTTTGCGAAGTCGGCCAACTGGGGACCGATTCTGACCACCGGCGGAGGCCTGGTGTTTTCGGGTGGCACGAACGACCGCATGTTCCGGGCGTTCGACGCCAAAGACGGCAAGGTCCTCTGGGAGACGCCGACCAATTCCGGCATCATCGGCGTGCCGATGTCGTTTTCGATCGACGGCCGGCAGTACGTCGCCGTGCAGTCGGGCTTCGGCATCGACTCGCGCGGCATGCAGGCGCTTCTCAACCGCGCGTTTCCCGGAGAGTACCCGGAAGTGCCGGAAGGCGGGGCGATCTGGGTGTTCGCGCTGCCGCAGTAAGCGCACGCCGGATGTCGCTCGTCGAACATCGCCCGTCAACGGCCGAAAGGTGAACGCGATGTCAAAGGTGAAGCGGAACATGGCGCTGGCAGTTCTCGCGATCTGCACCATCGCGCCGGTCCGCCCGTTCGCCCAATCGCCGGCGTCACCGCCCCTCGCGGACTGGCCGACCGACGGTGGCGATCCGCAGCGCACGGCCTGGCAGAAGAACGAGCGCCTCCTGAGCGTCTCGAGCGTCAAGGGGATGCGGCTCTTGTGGAAGTACAAGACCGACAACGTGCCCCGCGAGATGCACGCGCTCTTCCCGCCGCTCATCGTCGGGCGTGTCCTCACCGCGTCGGGACCGAAGCAGGTCGCGATCGTCGCCGGTATCTCGGACAACCTCTATGCGATCGACGTCGCGACCGGCGGGCTGCTCTGGAAACACCATTTCGATACGACGTTTTCCCCATCGCCCAGCGTGAACTTCGGCACCTTGTGTCCGGGCGGGCAGCTGGCGACGCCGGTGATCGGACCGGGAAAGGCTCCCGGCAGCTACATCATCTATGCCGCCGCGTGGGATGGCCGCCTGCACCAGCTGGACGTGGCCACGGGCAAAGCCGTTGCGCCATCCGAGCTGTTCATGCCGCCCAACGGCAAACCGTACGGCTTGAACCTGTTTAACAACGTCGTC
This sequence comes from Vicinamibacterales bacterium, assembly GCA_963746535.1. GTDB lineage: Bacteria > Acidobacteriota > Vicinamibacteria > Vicinamibacterales > JAMQPK01 > JAMQPK01. Next base: position 350,621 of record CAVVBP010000007.1, read on the forward strand.
TACACGACGAGCGCGCAGGGGTGCGGCGGCAATCCGAACTACGTGTTTGCCTTCGATCTCGCGACGCGCAGAACCGCGACGTTCGATCCGGGCAGCGGCGGCATGTGGGGTCGCAGCGGTCCTTCGATCGGCAAAGACGGAACGATTTACACGGGCACCGGCGACGGATCCTACAATCCAGAGCTCCGGTCGTACGGCACGGCGATTATCGGCGTGAAGATCGACCCGAAGACGGGCGCGCTGAAGCTGAAGGACTACTTCGGTCCGCCCAACGCCGAATATCTCCTGAAGCGCGACATCGACCTGCAGGTCACGGGACCGGTGTTCGATCACGATGGCCGCGAGTGGCTCGTCCAGGGCAGCAAGGAATGCCGCACGTGGCTGCTCGATACGAGCGCGCTGGGCGGCGAGGATCACTCGACCGCCGAGCATCGGTCGGCGCTCATCTGCAACGAGGATCAGGATTATCAGGCGGCCGGCATCTACGGCGCGATGGCCAGCTATCTCGACGCACAGGGGACGCGCTGGGTGCTCGTCCCCTTCTGGGGTCCGAAACATCCGAAGTTCACGGCGCCGATCGAGCACGGCGAAGTGTTCAACGGCGCCGTGGCGGCATTCCGGATGGAAAAAGATCCGGCGACGGCACGCTATCGCCTCGCTCCCGCCTGGATCTCGCGCGACATGAAGCACGCCGATCCGCCGGTCGTCGCCAACGACGTCGTCTTTGGATTCGCCAGCGGCGAGGATGTGGTGCTGCGGTCGCCGCCGATGCCGTACGGCGGCGAACCGGCCAACGGTGGCACGCCCGGGCGCATCTCGCGGTCAACGCACGCGGTGCTCTACGCGCTGAACGGGCAGACCGGCGACGTGCTCTGGTCGAGCGGCAACGAGATCACGTCGTGGAACCACTACAGCGGCATTTCCGTCGCGAACGGCCGCGTGTACATCGGAACCTACGACGGCGTCGTGTACTGTTTCGGATTGCCAGAGGCGGAACAGCTACGGTGATGGCAGCGTTGTACGTCGCCGGGTTCGCAGATTCGCAGACCGCGGGTCTGCGGATGCAAGACCCGCCCTACTCTGGTTGCTCTTGCTGCGGTGGCGTCCGGCATCCTCTACGGCCAGGCGCGCAGCGCACCCGACTGGACGACGAGCGGGTTCGATGCGCAGCGATCGTCGTGGGTGCGCGCGGACCCGTACATTTCGATTCCGAATCTGACGAAGTTCCAGTTCATCTGGAAACTGAAGGTCGACAACGAGTCGCGGTTCGGGAACTCGCTGACCGCTCCCGTCGCGCTCGGCAACCTGATGACGTTTCGCGGATTCAAGTCGCTCGTCTTCGTCGGCGGCAGTTCCAACAACGTCTACGCCATCGACTACGACTTCGGTACCATTTTCTGGCGGACCCATCACAACTACGCGGCCGGCGCGCGCGAGTTCGCCGGATCGCCCGCGTGTCCGGGCGGCATGACGGTGCCGCTGACGCGCGCGACGCCGCTGGTGCCGCCGGCGCAGCTGGCTTTCTTCGGGTTCGCGCGCCCACCGCGTCCGGCCAAGGGGGACATCGGCGAGCCCGGAAAGGGCGCACCCGCAACTGGCCGAGATCGCGGCGCGCCTGGCGGCCCGCGGCAACAGCGGACGCGGGGCCGATACCCCGGCGACCGCCTCACCGGCGCGAGGGACCGCACCGGCGCGCGGCGGCGCACCTAACGCATCCACCTCCGCGCCTGCTTCGCAGACCGCTACAGCGGACAAGCCCGTCGCACCCAGTACGCGTGTGGTCCGTCCTACCAACGCCGTCTTCAGCGTCGCCGCCGATGGTTTGTTGCGGGGACTCATTCCCGATACGGGCGATCTCGCGCTCGCACCGGCACGGTTTCTTCCGGCGAACGCGACGGCGACCGGGCTCATCTGGACCGAGGGCTTCGTTTATGCCGCCACGACAAACACGTGCGGCGGCGCGTCGGAAGCCGTGTGGGCCATGGACTTCGCGTCGGACGCCAAGCCAGTGGTTTCGTGGGAGACGGGTGGCGCGCCGGTGGCGGGAATCGCCGTCGGCCCCGACGGTACGGTGTACGCCGCCACCGGAAGCGGCACGTCTCAATACGCCAGCTCGATCGTGGCATTGGACGGCGCCACGCTGACCGTGCGCGACTGGGTCACGCGCGAGTCGGGGTTCACGTCGGCGCCGGTCGTGTTCACCGAAGGGCAGAAGTCGTACGTGACGGCCACGTCGGATGGCCGGCTCTACGTCTTCGATGCCGCCTCGCTGGGCGGCGCCAATCACCGCGCGGCGCTGGCCATGACGGCCGATGCCGGCCTGCGCTTCGCCCCTGACGGTCTCGCGACGTGGCGCGACGAGTCGGGCACGCGCTGGATTCTTGCCGCCCTCGGCGATAACATCGGCGGCTTCAAGGTCGTCGACAAGGGCGGCACACCGTCGATCGAGCGCGGGTGGACATCGCGCGCGATGGCATCTCCGCGCGCGCCCATCATCGTCAACGGCGTGGTGTTCGCGCTCGCTGGAGGCAACGCGAGTGCGAACGCGACGCTCTATGCGCTCGATCCTTCGACAGGTAAGGATCTCTGGACCAGCGGACGTACGATGACCGGGGTTGCCAGCGCCGGGTTGTCTGCCGGAACCGGCCAGGTGTACGTCGTGACCTCGGACAACACGGTGTGGTCGTTCGGCATTCCGCTTGCCATAAATTAGGTGCAATGAGTGTGATAGCTGCGTTAGGTACGTGGTGTACGAAGGCCCGGAGGCATATCGGCATCGTGCTGGTTCTTGCCGCGATAGCGGTGCCGGCCGCGGCTCAGGACACAATGCCCGACGCGCCCGGGAAGAAGGAGACGCTACAGGTGTGCTCGGCCTGTCACGAGGCGGCGAAAGCGACGTCCGTAAAGCTGACCCGCGAGGGCTGGACCGAAACGCTCGATCGCATGAAAGCCTTCGGGGCTTCCGGATCGGACGCCGAGTTCGCGGCGGTCCTCGAATATCTGGCCGCGAACTTCAAGGGTGAGACGGTGCGGCCCCTCGACATGAACTCGGCCGAATCGATCGATCTGGAAAGCGTGCTGCAGCTGCTGCGGCGGGAGAGTCGAGCCGTTCTGGAGTACCGAACCAAACACGGGCAGTTCACATCGCTTGACGATCTCAAGGAGCTCGACCCGGTCATCTTCAAGAAGATCGAAGCGAAAAAAGATCGCATCGTCTTCATCACACAGCCGACAAAATGAGACGAACAATCATCGTCCGCGCACTGCAGCTCTTCTTCCTGGTCGTGTTCGTGTTGTTGTCGGTTCTGGCGTTTTACACCTGGCAGACCTGGGATCGTTCCTACGACGAGGTCACGCTCCCCGAGGCGCAGGCCAGCACGGATCCGGCTGTCATCGCACGAGGCGAGTACCTCGTCTACGGACCCGCGCACTGCGTTGAATGCCACGCGAAGTCGTTCGAGGAATTTCAGAAGGTTGCCAACAACGAAAAGGTCCCGCTGCAGGGAGGGACGAAGTTTACGGCGCCGCCGCTCGGGTCGATCTATTCGAAGAACCTGACGCCTGACAAGGAAACGGGGATCGGCCGCTACACCGACAGACAGATCGCTCGCATGATGCGCTACAACGTCCGGCCGGACGGGCGGGCGTCGATCGCTCCGATGATGCCGTTCCACAACATGAGCGACGAGGACATGATCGCGATCATCTCGTTCCTGCGGGCGCAGCCGCCGGTGCGCAACGAGGTGCCCGACAATGAGTGGACGGTCGCGGGCAAGGTGATCAAGAGCCTGTCGTCGACGTTCAAGCCGCGTGAAACGGTGAACCCGCCGAAGACCGCTCCTGAGGAGAAGCCGACCGTCCAGCGTGGAGAGTACCTCGCGCGATACGTGGCCAACTGCGTGGGTTGCCACACTCCGCTCGACGACACCACGTTCCAGCCGTCGGGACCGGAATTCTCGGGCGGCGAAGAGTTCGAACCGATGCCGATGCCCGGCGCCGACATGAAGACGTGGTTCCGGGCGCCGAATATCACGCCCTTGAAGGGCAGCGGGCTGATGAAGTTTCCCGATCGTGCCACGTTCGTCGCGCGGTTCAAGGTTGGCGGCCGCCAGCATCCGGGGACGCCCATGCCGTGGGAGGCGTTCGCGAAGATGAGCGCCGATGATGTGGGCGCGCTTTACGAGTTCCTCCACGCGCAGCCCGCGCAGCCGGGCTTCACGGGCGAAGTGACGTTCCACAAAACAGAATAGGTCCAGAGTTCGGGAGTCCGGAGAGTCGTGGAGTTCGTCGTGTGCGCGAACTTGAAGACACGATGACCCGGGACTGGGTAGCAGTGGCACAGGGCTTTAGCAGGTGCGGTGGCACAGGGCTTTAGCCCTGTCGCGAACAAAACAGAAGATCAGAAGTTCAGAAAAATGTTGAAGGCGAGCTTCAGGACCGAGAGCAGCTTTTCCGCGTCGGTCGGCTGCCGTTCCGTCATGGCTGCGCCTGGCCGGCGTCGCGCAGCTTGCGCGTCACGCGGTCTTCGATCCAGTGCGGATCCCACCACTCGGTGGCGTTCACGAAGCGTCCGTTCACCAGCATGCTGAAGTGCAGGTGATCGCCGCCGGCCAGGCCGGTCTGGCCGCTGGCGCCGAGCGTCTGTCCCTTCTGCACCTCGTCCCCTTCCTTGACCGCGAACGAGGAGAGATGCGCGTATAGCGACTGCACGCCCATGCCGTGATCGACGATGACCGCGTTGCCGTAGATGCCGAGCTCGGCGGCGAAGAGCACCTTGCCGCGATTGCCCGACGTCACCGGCGAGTTGGCGGTTTTCGCGAGGTCGAAGCCGAGATGCACCTGACGGTCCACCTCTTTGCCGTCGTAGAGATAGGTTCGGAAATCGGCAAAGGACGATTCGATTTGTGATCCGCCGAGCGGTTGAAACGCATCCTGCCAGAGGATGGCGGGCGCCGTTTTCTGCGCCAGCGAGGCAATCGTCTCGTTGTTCATCCGTCGAAGGTCGTTGTTGATCTTGAGGAAGGCCGGCAACACGTCGTCGGCCGGCACTTTCAATTGCGGCGAGCCCTGCAGAATCGCCGGCACGACGCGGCCGAGAAACTTGTCGTCCAGCGGAATCCGGCTGTTGCGGAACGTCTTCGGAAAGATCCGATGGTCGAATTGCGCGCGCGCGGTGTTGCCGGCGGTGTCGCGCGCGAAGACTTCCAGTGGCGTCCCCGGCTTCTGGTCGTAGAGCAGCGCAAAGAACGCGATCTTGAGCTCGGGATCCTTGAGGCCGGCATGCGATCCGGAGAAGCCCGGATAGGTGAGGTCGCCAACGCGTACGCCGGACTCGGCTTCTGGAGGCGACACGCGATAGACGACCATTTCCGATCCGCCGACGTTGATGTAGTGATGCGTCGACACGACGGCGATGTGCGGGGGCGTGAGCCGCACCTCGACCTCCCGCGACGCTTCGGACGCCGCTTGTCTCAATCCGCGCAGCACGGGTCGCGACGCACGCACGCGCACCGTCGCCGGGCCGCTGGCGAGGTCCGGGATGGTGCTTTTCCCGATCGGATGGTTGACGCGTAGCCGTTCGCCTTCCTTGACGACCGACCCTTCCGGAGCGGATGCGAGATCGAGAATCGGAAACGAGCGGTCCTTCTGCGCCAGCTCGATCGTCAGGGCGCTGAGGTCGGCGCCTGGCGCCTCGACGGTGACGTCGAGCGTGCCCGCCTGGCCGATGACCGATGGCTGATTGATGGTGATGACGGGGCCGTCGGCTCTGCCCGCGAAGAAGTACGCGAGCCCCGCGCCGAGTGCCAGGAGAACGACCAGAACGAAGAACCACCGGACGATACGCATGAAGACGATCTTAACGTCATCGTGGCGGCGCAAACAGTCTGATATCGACGGCCGATCCCATCGCCTGATAGCCCGCCCGGTTGGGATGCAGTCGATCACCCGCGCCGCCGATGGTGCTGTTTGGCACGAACTCCTCGCGAAGGGCGCCTGTTTTCGGATCCACGGTCGCCGCGTCGAAGTCGGCCACGGCGTCGAAGAGGCCGCCGGTGCGGATGAAGCTGTTGACGGCCTGACGCCGCTGGTTGGCGTCAGCGGTGCCCGAGTTGCCGTTCGCCGTGAGCGACGGGGTGATCGTCGCGCCCACGATCTTGATCCCCTTCGCTTTGACGCGCGAGACCAGCTCGCGCATCCCCGCGATGATCGCGTCGGGTGTCGCGCCGGCGCTGATGTCGTTGATCCCTTCCAGCAGCACGACGGCCGAGAGCCCGGACAAGGTAAGGACGTCGCGATCGAGCCGTTGCAAGGCGGACGGCCCGCCGGAGAACGGCTGCGGGGGTGGATACGTGTCGGGCGTGAGAATGCGATTCCCGCCGATGCCGGCGTTCACGACTGACACCCGGTTGCCGTATGCCGAGTGAAGCCGGCGCGAGAGCACATCGGGCCAGCGGTCGTCGCCGTTCAGCGTCGACAGCGTGCCATCTGTAATCGAATCGCCAAGCGCGCAGACGACCACGGTGGCTGCGGGAGCCATGACATCCACGGCATCGAGAAAAAACCAGGACGTGGTCGTGTACGGAAACGCCGCATCGCTCTCATCGCTGGCGTGGTCACCCGAACGGTGTCCACTGAGATAGGACGTCTGCAGCGCCTTGGCATGCCACGTCATCGCGCCGGTCGGCGATTTCACGTGAAACGAGATGGCCAGCTTCCGGCCTTCGGTCATCGCGCCCGGCGGCAGCTTCAGATCGACGGCGTCGCTGTAGATCGATCCGCCGGGCGAGATCATGATCACGGCCGCCCCGCCGAAGGGCACCGGACGGTTGGTGCCCTTGACGATGTTTCCTCCGCTCCCTGCAACGCCGATGTACACGGTGTCGAAGACGAGAACCCCCGTGCCGAACGTATTCGTCATCCGGATGCGGAAGCGCTCGCCCCACAAGTCAGGTTTGACGATGAGCCTGAAGGTCTGATCGACGGCGCCTTCGGCAGGAACGGGAAACGCGAATTTCAGATCGGGCTGTGCAGACGCATTGCCGGAGGGATACGGTCCATGGGCCGACGCCGCCCAGGTGGCGACCCACTTCTGTCCCGCCGGCATTCGCGCCGGGGTTTGCGCGAACAGGACGGACGACAGAGCCACAATCAGCGCTGCCCGAGAGAAAACGGTCATCTCAAATTGTCTTTGCGTCTTCGCGTCTTTGCGTTGAGGCATGGAGATCAAAGCGCCGCTGCGAAGAACGCCAGGCAGGCCCAGCCGATGAGGAAACCCAGTCCGCCGATGGGCGTAATCGCCCCGAACATACCGGTGCCCGTCAGCGCGAGCGCGTAGAGGCTTCCCGAGAAGATGAGCGTGCCGAGGATGAACGACCAACCGGCGATCATGAGCAGCCGCAGCGGTCCGAAGTGTCCGATGGCCAATGCGGTGATGAGCAGCGCGAAGACGTGATACATCTGGTACCGCACGCCGATTTCAAAGACCGCCAGCATCTCCGGCGCCAGCCGGTTCCGCAATCCGTGCGCGCCGAACGCCCCGAACGCCACGCCGAGAAATCCAAGAATCGCCCCGATGAGTAGAAAGCCCTTATGCATGTATGTCAGTCATGGCAAATGGCAGATGGCAAATGGCAATAGCAAATGGGAAGTTGGCGAGGCTGCTGACGGGCTCTGCCATCTGCCATGTGCCATCTGCCATGACACGTTATTTCAGTACGTCACTGCGCTCCGCCTGCGCCACCATCGCGGTCGCATCGTCTCGCAGCAGATAGCCGTCGCGCACCAGTTGGTCGGATGCGGTCTTCACGGCCTTCACGTAGCCGTCGTGATCGGTGTAGCGCTCCTCGAGCGACAGGCGCGGATCGCCGCTCGCCACACGTTCGGCTTTGGTTTTCGCAAACGGGATGAACCCGCCGATGGGCGACCCACCGATGCACAACTGGCCTTTGTACACGCCCGAGGTCGTCACGTTCCAGCCGGTGTAGGTGCCGAGCGGGGCCATCAGCAGCGGCGATCGGATGCCCGCGACTTCGTTGCCATCGGCATCGACGCGTACCACGAGCTGCGGCAGCGTGCTCTTTACAACGGGGAGCTTCGCCACGACGCCAGACTGATCGTTGTAGCGGAAATGCGGGCCGAGATCGTAGTTGATGAGCGCGTGCTGCAGTCCTTCCGGCGAGGGCTTGCCGGGGATGGCTGGAAAGCCCATTGCGGCGCTCGTGTTCGCTACCAGCGTGCCGTCCGCGATGCTCGGGTATTTATTTGCCGGCATCGGCGTGTTCTTCGTGACCCATGCGGCCAGCCCCTTCAGGAGCGCCGTGCGCATCGGGCCGACAGGCGCGGGATTTGACGACAGCGCGCACGATGGCACGGGGTTCGTGGATACGGCAAAACCGCCGGGCCCGCCGCCGTGCGACACGCCCGCGAAATAGTAGCGCCGGACGTTGTCTGGAATGGGAATGTCGGCTTTGGCTGTCGTCCCGACGAGCGTGAACGACTGGCGCAGGCCCCATACTTCGGCGGCCCCGAATGTCTCGGCGATCTTCGGACAGGTATTGGTGGCGCGGCACCGGTCGAGCAGGCTTGCGGCAGGACGCTGACGCGCGGTGTCTTCCCACTTCGTCCACCACACAGGTCCTTCATGTCCGAGCTCGTACGGCCATACGAGCCCACCCGGAAACGCAAAGCGGCGATTCAAATCGGTGAACCGCGCCGAGATGTGGGGGTTCATGCCATCCCACACGATGCGGCCCCGCTCGTCCTGGTTGAAGCCGAGCAGCAGGGACAGTTTGAGAAACGTGCCCGACTGCGAGCTGCCTTCTGATATCGCGTGGGTGATGCGTCCGGCCACAGGATTCGCGGTGCCCGACGCGTCCTGTTTTTCATACCGGAAGAACGAACCCAGGTCGCGCGTCGCCGCGAGACCGATCCCGAGCACGAGGGGATCCTTCACCGTGTACTGAATCTCGTACAGCAGAGCCGGGTCGAAACCGTTCTTTACGCAAATGCGGGACGGGTCGGGTTTGCCGGGAAATGGCGTCGTCGTGCAATCAGCAAACGCCCAGTCGGCGCTCGGAATCTTCACGAGGCCGGTCTTTGTCCCGGTCGCTTCGGATTCCGATATCGCCGAGACGAGACTCGCCTTGGCGGTGTCGAGCGACGCGGGCGGATACGGGGACGGCTGACCGCGCGGGATCATCAACGCCGTCGTATTGCCTTTGAGGTTCGTGAAGCGCAGCAGCAGCGGACCGGTGATGCTCGATCCGTCGCGATTTCTTGCCACCGGGACGCGGATGGTCTGATTGTCGGCCGTGGGCACGACGTCGCCCTGCCAGCCGCTGACGAGCGTGACGTGACCGTCGGGATGCAGCGCGGCGTTGCCGTTGCCACGGTTGACGACCGTGTACACGAGGACGCCGCTCGCCATCGACATGTCCTTCGGCTTCACCAGGGAGAACGTGGCGACGTATTCCACCTTGCCGCGCTCGTTGCGCGGCGCGAGCTCGATGTCGGTGATGACGGCGTTCTTCGGATCGGCGGGATCGAGCTCGCCGTAGGCCTTCCCGGATATCTTTTCGTGAGCGGGACCGGCAGGCTCGACCTTCGTGATTTCCAGCCGTACGACACTGGCATGCACGGCCGAACCGGCCCACAGAAGAACGCCGACCGCCGCAAGGATTCTCAGGCCAGACATAGAACGCCTCCGCGAGGATTATCGCGTAAGATGTGTCGTCCAATCCTCACAAAAAGGGGCAGTCTCATGTTGGCGTTTCTGATAGTCACCGCGGCAACGTCGATGGCCCTGGCGCAGGCACCCGCGGCTGGCGGGCCGCCGCCGCCCAACGGCGAGCAGCTTTACAAGCAGAACTGCATCGAGTGCCATGGCCCCGAAGGCAACGAGGTACCCGATGTCGATCTGGGTCGCGGGCGCTTCCGGCGCGCCACGACCGACCCAGAGCTCATCGGAATCGTGTTGCGCGGCATTCCGAATACCGCGATGCCGCCGAATAACTTTTCGGAGGCGCAGGCATCGGCCATCGTCCAGTACCTTCGGGCCATGGCCAGCCGCGCGGCGGCAAGCGCGGGCAATGCCGCGAACGGGCGGGCACTGTTCACGGGCAAAGGGACCTGCACGACCTGCCACCGCGTAAACGGCTCGGGTGCGCGCACTGCTCCCGACTTGAGCGACATCGGGCGGGTGCGCAACTCGACCGATATCGAACGCGCGATCCTGGAACCCGATTTCGCGGTCGTGCCGAGCAACCGCTTTGTCAGGCTCGTGACACGCGACGGCGCCACCATTACCGGACGGATGCTGAATCAGGACATGTTCACGGTGCAGCTCATCGACTCGAAAGAGCAGCTGCGGTCGCTGATGCGAGCCGACCTCAAGGAGTTCACGTTCGTCGACAGGTCGCCCATGCCCTCGTATCGCGGAAAGCTCTCTCCGGGTGAAATCGCCGACCTCGTCAGTTTTCTCGTCTCGCTCCAGGGCGGAGGTGTGCAATGAAGCGGCTGGTGGTTGGCTGTTTGTGGTTGGTGGTTGTCGCGTGGTTCGTCGGCGCGCCGCTGCAGGCGCAAGTGACCTTCGATCGGCTGCTGCACGCGGCCAGGGAGCCGCAGAACTGGTTGACGTATTCCGGCACCTATTTCAGCCAGCGGCACAGCGAGCTCGTGCAGATCACGCCCGAGAACGTGAAGAACCTCGAGCCGGCGTGGATCTACCAGTTGAACTCGCGCGAGCCGACGAGCACGCGCTTCGAAGTGACGCCGGTTGTCGCCGACGGCATCATGTACATCGTGCAGCCGCCGAACGACATCATTGCGCTCGACGCGGTCACGGGCCGTCCGTTCTGGACCTACGCGTACAACCCCTCGCAGCAGGCGCGGCCGTGCTGCGGCCGATTGAATCGCGGCGTGGCGATCCATGAAGACCGGCTCTTCATGGGCACAATCGACGGCCACATGATCGCGATCGACGCGAAAACGGGAGCGCTGCTGTGGGACACCACCGTCGTGCGGCCGGAAGCGGGCTACGCATTCGCCTCGGCGCCGCTCGTCATCAAGGACAAGGTCATCATGGGGCCCGCGGGTGGCGAATACGGCATTCGCGGGTTTCTTGCCGCGTTCGACGTCGCGACGGGAAAAGAAGCCTGGAGGTTCAATCTCGTGCCCGGTCCAGGGGAGCCCGGCTTCGACACATGGCAGGGCGATTCGTGGAAGACCGGCGGAGCCTCGATCTGGCTGACGGGATCGTATGACCCCGAATTGAATCTCACGTACTGGGGCGTGGGAAATCCTGGGCCCGACTGGAACGGCGACAATCGCGAGGGCGACAACCTCTACAGCAACAGCGTGGTTGCGCTCGACGCCGACACCGGAAAACTGAAATGGCACTTCCAGTTCTCTCCGCACGACGAGTTCGATTACGACGCCGTGCAGATTCCCGTGCTGGCCGACGCGCCGTGGCAGGGGAAGCCGCGCAAGCTGATGTACTTCGCCAATCGCAACGGGTACTTCTACGTGCTCGATCGCGTCACCGGTCAGTTTCTCTCGGGGAAACCGTTCGTCGAGGTGAACTGGGCCTCGGGCCTCGATCCGAATACCGGCCGTCCGATCCGCATCGCCGGCAAAGCGCCGAGCGCGCCACCCGGAACGTTGATCTTTCCCGGGAATCAGGGCGGCACCAACTGGTATTCGCCGTCGTACAGCCCGCGCACGGGCCTCTTCTACATTCCCACGTGGGCGAACTACAGCAGCCTCTACGTGAGAGACAAAGTCGAGTACGTCGAAGGCCGGAGGTTCGCGGGCGGTGGCGGGCGCGCGCCGGTTCCCGGCATCCGGTCGGGACAAGGCGGCTACAGTTGGGCCAAACCGGAAGAGGGCTACGGTGCGGTGCGCGCCATCGACCCGGCCACCGGCGCGCTGCGCTGGGAATACAAGATGAGCGATCTCACCTGGGCCGGCGTGCTGACGACCGCGTCGAACGTGCTGTTCAGCGGCAGCGGCGAAGGGTACTTCTTCGCGCTCGATGCGCGAACGGGCGCGCTCCTGTGGAAGTCGCAACTGGGTGCGACGATCCGTTCCGGCCCGATGAGCTATGCCGTGAACGGCAAGCAGCACGTCGCGGTGACGTCGGGCAGCGGGCTGTTCGTGTTCAAGCTGCGGGAGTAGGCACGAAGAAGTCGACGCAGAGCCGCAGAGTCGCAGAGAAAGACTGAAAACTCAAACAGAAGATCAGAAGATCAAAAGCTTCTGATCTTTTGATCTTCTGTTGATTTTCGTTGTTCGTTGGCTATTTGTACGTCTGGAGATCTTTCCGATCGCAGCCGGGTGGTAACGCGACGGTGGGCGGCTTGTCGCCGGCGTAGCACTTCGGAATGACGTACAACGGTTTTGCGGCCGCTCCCAGGGCGGGCACGACGACGAACGCCGGTCTGGTGGAGACGAGCTGCATGTTGCCGCGATAGCGCAGAATTTCGTCCGGGTCGATCACCACGCTGAACATCGTCGTTTCGTAACCGGCCGCGCGCAGCTCGATGCGGTGCGCCCCTGTCGTGATGATCAAGGGCCGGCCTCGCGGGCCGAAATCTTCCGCGAGCCCCTCATAAAAGCCGTCAACGAAGACCTCGACGCCATCCGGAATCGTTTCCAGGACGAGACCGCCATGCTGGACGGGGTGCTGCGGGCTCGGGTAGTAGCTCACGTAGTCGCCCGGACGCCAATAGGGATAGTACGAGTAGGTACGGTCCATATGGTCCCGGAACGTAAATCGGCGGCACGACGATCGGTGGAGAAACGACGGGATACCGGCTGCCGGCCACAAATCGATCCGATCCATCTGGCGATTGATACAAGTCCGGGCCCGCCGGGTGCATCCCCGCGAACGGGTCTGGCACGGCGAGGGAGACCGGCGGTGCTGGCGGAGGTGGCACCGGACGCTGCTGTGCGCGGACCGGCGCCGCGGCGGCGATCAGCAGGACGGGCGCCAGTAGCACGCGGAAACCAGCGGTCATGTGGAGCTGATTTCTATACTAGTCCCGCCCTGCCCGGTTTGTCATGGAGGTTTTCGAAACCGGATTGCCCGCTAATGCCGGGCCCACTCGCGCGCCACGACCGATTCGAGCGTCTGTTTGAGCCGGTCGGCGGTGGGCGACAGGGAACGTCCGGCGCGCATGACTATGCCGATGCGACGAGTCAGCTTCTCGCCGCGGATGCGGAGCTGGTGCAGACGGCTGGGCGCGGCCATCGATTCGGGCAGAATCCCGATCCCCAGCCCGGCCTGTGTAAACCCCGCGACGGATGTACCGTAGGTTGTTTCGTACGCCACGTTGCCGACGAGACCCTCACGATCGAACGCGAGGTCGACGATTTGCCGGCTGCTGCTGTCCTTGACCATGAGAATCAGCGGATGCTTCGCCAGCTCGTGAAGCGTCATGCTGCGCTTCCGGGCCAGCGGATGATTCGAGGCCACGACCGCGCACAGCCGATCCATCATGAGCACGTGGCTCGTCAGCTCGCGGTCGCCGTAGGTCTGGCTGCTGATGCCGAAGTCCACCTGCCCGGACCTCACCATCGCGGCCACGGTCGAGGCCACGCCGTCGTAAACACGTACGGTGATGCCTGGATATTCCTCCGTGAGCTTCTTGATGGCTCGCGGCAGGAGGCCGGCTGCCACCGACGGCAACGCGGCGACCGTGACGAGGCCCCGCCGGTGCTCGAGCAGCTCTTCGGTGCTGGTGGCGATCGCCTCGACGTCGATGAGAATACGCTCGAGCGGCACCAGCAGGTCGCGCCCGGCCTGGGTGAGGGCGACATGGCGCTTGTTCCGGTCGAAGAGCTTGACGCCCAGCCCGGTCTCGAGCTGCTGAATCTGGACCGTCAGCGTGGGCTGCGACATGTGAAGCTCGCTGGCCGCGCGGGTAAAGCTGCCGGCCCGCGCCAGCGCGAGGAAGGCGCGGATGAGTCGGAGGTCGTGGATCACAGTACCGTTATTATTTTTCGTAATTACTGAAATCAGAACAATTCAATTGTCTAATTCTCAGGTGGTTTGATACATTTTGATACGTGACTGCAAGCAACTGCGTCCCGTTCGATCGCACGCGCGGTCGCGCGACGCGGAGGAAACGCGTGTCCATGGAGGAGATGACCGAGATGTTCGACCATCTCAGTCCGGCCCAGTACGCGTTCCTGAGCGGAGTGCTCGCGGTACTCGCGGAACACGGCGAGGAAGCCCTCACGAAGTCTTGCGAAATGGTTCTCGAACGGTTCGGACGCCGCCACGCGGGTTGAGACGATGGAGAACCTTTCGGTATCCGCTACACGTCTGCGCGCATCCCAGGCCACACGCTGGACCTCTGTCAGAATTGTGCCGCCGATGAATCTCGTCTTCTTCGGGCCCCCCGGCGCCGGCAAGGGCACGCAGGCCGATCGGTTTGCCGCCAACCATGGCATCCCGAAGATTTCCACCGGCGACATGCTTCGTCAGGCCGTGGCCGAGGGCTCCCGCGTCGGGACGCTCGTGCGCGACACGCTGCAGGCTGGCGCGCTGGTGACCGACGAGCTCATCATTTCGCTGGTGGCCGAGCGGCTCGAACAGCCGGATACGACCGGCGGGTTCGTGCTCGATGGGTTTCCACGTACGATTCCCCAGGCGGCGGCGCTCGACGCGATGCTCGCCGAGCGCGGCGGCGTGAACGTCGTGGCGCTCGTGGTCCATGCCGACGAAGTTGTCCGGCGGCTCTCCGTGCGCGGGCGCGAGGACGATGACGCGTGGGTCATCAAGGAAAGGCTCCGCGTGTACTCTCGCGAAACCGAGCCCGTGCTCGAGTTCTATCGCCGGCGCGGCGCGGTGACGATCCTCGACGGCAACCGTCCGCTCGACGAAGTGACTGCCGCAATCGAGGCAGCCGTCACGAAGACCTTGAAATAACAGAACAACCACGCTTCACAACGCGGCGAGCGCCCAGCGGCAGCGTCCGGAAGTACCGGTGCCGCAAACAAGGGAAGCTCGGCGTGGCAAACCACAGTCGCCGGCATCAGTTGTTCAGTGCCTTGGCGCTCAGGCCAGGGATGGCCTTCGCGGAGGTGGCCGGCTCCGTGGTTTGTCCGCTTCGCCGTCACGCCGGCTTCATTGTTTGCGTTACCGGCACTTCCAAACGCTGCCGCCTGCCCGCTCGCGGATCCAGCATCCCGAGATGTGCTACATTCGCGGCCTCCCAGGAGGCGCGAACATGCCGAACATCAACCGCAGAGAGTTTCTCGGCTACAGCGCGACGCTGCCGTGGCTCTTGAGTTTTACCGAGCGCGTGGCGGCCGAGCGCAAGCGCCCGAAGATTCGCGACGTGCAGGTGATGATGCTCGAGGGAGGCCGCACCTACACGCTGGTGAAAATCACCGCGGACGACGGGAACTTCGGCATCGCCGAAGCGTACGGCAGCCCGGGCGTCGGCGTGAAGGAAGGCGTGCTCTCGCTCAAGCCGTGGCTCGTCGGCAAAGATCCGCTCGAGATCGACGCGCTCTACGCCGACATGGGCGTCGGCTCGCGCAACCTCAGCGGCACCCGCACCGACGGCTCGGCGCACAACCTGATGCGGGCCGTGAGCGGCATCGAGATGGCGCTGTGGGATCTCGCGGGAAAGATCCTCGACGTGCCGACCTCGACGCTGCTCGGCGGAAAGTTCCGCGATCGCGTGCGCGTCTACGATCATGCCGCGCCGAAGAACATGCTCGACAAGGGGTCGTGCCGGGAATGGGCGGCCCAGGCCAAGGCCCACCCGAGCGGATTCACCTGTCACAAGTTCGGGTTCGAGCACACCGACATGAAGGTCGATCTCGCGCGCGATCCGTCGAACCGTCTGCTGACGACGCGCGAGCTGATCAACATCCAGCAGGGCTTCGAGAACTGCCGCGAAGCCATCGGATGGGATCACGACATCATGGTGCACTGTCACTGGGAGTACAGCCTCCGTACGTCCATCCAGATTGCCGACGCCGTCGAATCGATCAAGCCGGTCTGGCTCGAAGATCCGCTGCCCGTGGATTATTCAGATTCGTGGAAGCGGCTGTGCGAAAGCAGCAAGGTGCCCATCTGCATGGGAGAAAACCTGGCGCGACGCGAAGGGTTCAAGGACTTCATCCTGAATCAGGGCGCCGATATCCTGCATCCCGACCTGCGCAATTCGGGAGGATTCCTCGAGACCAAACGGATCGCCGATTTCGCGCACATCTTCGGCCTGCCGATGGCGAACCACAACACCGGCAGTCAGGTGTGCACGTATGCATCCGCGCAGTGGGCTGCATCGATTCGCGACTACATGGCGCTCGAGACCGTCACCGGTGAAGGCGGGTGGATGGATCAGGTGCTCACGCTCGATGGTCCCTACATCAAGGACGGCTTCATCCAAGTGACCAACAAGCCCGGACTGGGCATCGTTTTGAATCCGGACGTCGTTCGCGCCCACCTCGTGCAGGGCGAGAGCTGGTGGGGCTAGAAGAATTGGCGGATTGGCAGATTGGTGGATTGGGAGATTGACGATCGGTTCCGCCGATCGTCAATCTCCGGACGCGTCAGACAGTTCCGCGCCGCCCGACGACCATCCTGTAGCCAAACAAGACGATCACCGCGCCGAGGATCGACATGAAGATCCCCGCGCCGTCGTTGGGACCGTACATCCCGAGCGCGCGGCCGACGAATCCCCCCAGAAGGGCGCCGACGATGCCGAGCAGCATCGTCACGATGAAGCCACCAGGATCCCGGCCGGGCATCAAGAGCTTGGCAATGGCGCCGACGATCACACCGAAAACAATCCATCCCAGAATGCCAAACATCGAAAACACCTCCGGGACCGGTATTGCACAACAGTTGCCAGATGAGCGACGCGGCTGCCGCGTTTACATCACTTTGGAGGACGAAGCTTTGGTGAAGTGCAGGCGTGGGGCCCTTCACGGCAGCTTCACGTCGGACGGCTAAAATCTGCGATTGTGATCAACACATTTCTGCTTGCCATGAGCCTGTTTTTCCAGGCTGCCGCCCCCGCCCCCAACGTTGTCCTGCGAACGTTCGACGACGACAAGGTAGGGGCTCCACCCCCGGGGTTCACGCTGGCGGCGGGCCGCGAGGCGGCCGCCGATCGCTGGGCGGTGAAGCGCGACGGCAACGTGCGTGCGCTCTCGCACGAAGGCGCGGCATCACCCCCCGACAGCTTCGCCGTCGCCATCTTTTCCGGTGCGCAATATGGCGATGTCGAGGTCTCGGTCCGCTTCAAGGCCATCTCGGGCGGGCGTACGGCCGGGCTGGTCTGGAAGTACCAGGATCCGATGAACTATTACGTGGCCCAGCTCGACCTTGTCAGGCAGGAAGTGGCGGTGTACCGCGTCGCGAGCGGCAACCGGATTCGGATCGAACGGGAAGACGATCTCGAGCTCGATCCCGACGCCTGGCACTCGCTCCGAATCCGCCAGGAGGAAGGGCAGATTCGGTTCTACCTGGCAGGCATCCGCATCATGACCGAGCGCGATCGATTTCCACGCGCCATGGCGAACGTGGGCATGTGGGTCTCGGGCGATTCGACCGTGATGTTCGACGACTTCCGCGTCCAGGAGAAATCGGGGGAGAAGCCGAAGGGTCCCCCAAGTACACTACCCGTCAAGCCATGAGAGTGCTGGTCGTCGAAGACGAGGTGGATCTCGCCAATGCCCTGAACCGGGTGCTGACCGAGGCGCATTTTGCCGTCGACGTCGCCAACGACGGCGAGGTCGCGCAGTACATGCTGCGCGAGGTCTCGTACGACGCCGTGGTGCTCGACCTGATGGTGCCCAAGCGCAGCGGCTGGGCGCTGCTCCAGGACCTGCGTCAATCGGGCTCGCGCACGCCCGTGCTGATTCTGACGGCGCGTGACGCGGTTGACGACCGCGTGAAGGCGCTCGATCTGGGCGCCGACGACTACCTGCCGAAACCGTTCGCGATTTCAGAGCTCGTCGCACGGCTCCGCGCGCTGGTGCGGCGATCGGGCGGCAATCCCTCGCCCGTCGTCGTCGTCGGCGACATCACGATCGATCGAGCCGCGCGGCTGGTTTACCGCGACAGCGTGCCAGTGGAGCTCACGGCGCGCGAGTACTCGATTCTCGAGCTCATGGTCCGCCATCGCGGCACGCTCGTCACGCGATCCGCGATCTGCGAGCACATCTACAGCGAGTCGAGCGACGTGTTCTCGAACGTCATCGACGTCCACATCGCCGCGCTTCGCCGCAAGCTCGGACCGAGCGTCATCCACACCCGCCGGGGCCAGGGGTACATCGTCAATGCGTGAGTCGCTGCGCGTCCGCCTGGTGCTCTGGTACACGCTGGTGCTGACGCTGGTTGTGGTGCTGTACGGCGGCGCCGTCGTCTATCAGTCGTGGCAGGCGGCGATGGAGGGTGTCGACACCGAGCTGCAGCGGTACGCACGCGAGGTGAGCAAGGCGTTGAAGCCGGTCGATGGCGGCCGCTACGACCTCGAGCTGCCCACCGATGCCGAGGCCTACTTCTTCCGCAGCGAGGGCGCGCGGCCGTACTATGTCATCTGGAGCCGCACTGGCGAGCTCGTCGATCGATCCGCCCCCGACCTGCACGTCGGGTTGCAGGGAGCCGCGGCGGACGGCCGGCGCGAGGTGTCGGTCCAGGCCGAAGGCGGCGCGACGGTGCTCGTGGGCCGGGACATCGCCGATCTCCGGCAAGAACGATGGGACCTGTTCTGGGACGTGGTACTGGCGGGCGTGCTGACGCTGGTCGTCGCGATTTTCGGCGGCTGGTTCGTCGCGGGTCGTGCGCTGGCGCCCATCAAGCGCATCAGCCGGACCGCCCGGGCCATGTCGGCCGGCGATCTCAGCGCGCGCATCGCCGTCGAAAGCACCGAGAGCGAGCTCGAACAGGTGGCGTCGACGCTGAACGAAGCCTTCGATCGGCTGCGGCTGGCGGTCGAGCAGGAGCGCCGGTTCATGGCCGACGCATCGCACGAGCTCCGGACGCCCATCTCGGTGCTGCGGGCCGAAACCGAGTGGGCGCTCGATCGCGAGCGAAGTCCACAGCAATACAAGGACGCCCTCGCGGTGTGCCGCCGCGCGGCGCACCGGATGCAGGACATCGCCGAGCGGCTGCTCACGCTGGTCCGCGCCGAGGCGGCGCCCGATCCCGAAGACCTGACGCCGGTGGCGATGCGTTCGCTCCTCGACGATGTCGTGAAGTGGTTGACGCCGATGGCGCAGGAGCGCGACGTGCGCCTGACCGTCACGGGCGATCCCTTTACCGTGAACGGCGATGCCGAGCAGTTGCGAGAGGCGCTGAACAACGTCATCGCCAACGGGATTCTCTACAACAAGCCGGGCGGCAGCGTGGCGATTTCGACGCGCCGGCTTGGCGGCACCGCGCGCATCGAGATCGTCGACACGGGCGTCGGCATCCCCGCCGACGCCGTGACGCGCATCTTCGAGCGATTCTTTCGCGTTGATAAGGCCCGATCGCGTGATGCTGCCGGCGGCTCGGGACTGGGGTTGTCGATCGCGCGCACGATCTTCGTGGCGCACGGTGGCGACATCACGTGCACGAGCGAGCTTGGCGTGGGTTCGGCGTTCGTGATCTCGCTCCCCACCGTGCCCATGCCCGATTCGCGGCTGGCCGTCGCGGACTAACCACCTTGGGTACGTAGTGTCCGGCTTCAGCCGGACCGTTTGACAACCCGCCATGAGTGTGGTTTCCTATCTCACCTTGATGATCACCTTCACCGCCCTTAACTTCGTGCCGCGCGGCATGCGCGCCGTCTCGTACGGCGTTCGCGTCCAGGATTGCGGGAGCAGGTGGGTCCCATAAGGCAGCCACACCAAGATCAGCCTTCAAAAGGCCATCACCTGCGCAAGCGGTGATGGCCTTTTTGCTTTTAGGCCCCTGTTAGAAGGATATGGAGCACGACATGCAGGCACTGGCGATTGAAACGGAGCGTCTCGGACGCATCTACAAGCCGCGGAGGAACGAGCGGCACGACACGAAGGAGCGAGTCGCGCTCAGCGACGTCAGCCTCGCCGTGCCGCGTGGGGAGTTGTTCGGCCTGCTGGGCCCGAACGGCGCGGGCAAAACCACGCTCATCAAGATTCTCACCACGTTGCTGGCGCCTTCGTCGGGCTGGGCGGCGGTCGAGGGATACGACGTGCATCGCGAGCCGCAGTTCGTTCGCCCGTGCATCAACATGGTCTCGGGCGGCGAAGCCTCGGGTTACGGGCTGTTGACCGTGCGCGAAAACCTGTGGATGTTCGCCCAGTTCTACGGGCTGAGCTCGTCGGATGCCAACCGGCGCATCGCCGAGCTGCTCGAGATCGTGAAGATGTCCGATCGCATCAACACCAAGTCGTCGCAGCTCTCGACCGGGCTGAGGCAGAAGATGAACATCGCGCGCGGATTCCTTACCGATCCGAATGTGCTGTTTCTCGACGAGCCGACGCTGGGCCTCGACGTCGAAGCGTCGCGCGACGCGCGGAATTACATCCGGCGGTGGGTCAAGGAGCAGGCCACGCGAACGGTCCTGCTGACGACCCACTACATGGTCGAGGCCGAGGAGCTGTGCGATCGCGTGGCCATCATCAACGGCGGTCGTGTGCTCGCGTGCGACACGCCGCAGAACCTGAAGCGGCGGCTGCAGCGCGAGGCGATCTTCCATCTGGAAGCCGCGCCGCTGAACGCCGGCGACGTGGCCGCGATTTCGGCGCTGCCCGGCGTCAGCAAGGCGACGTATCAGGCGACTGAATGCGGATCGTCGGTCGAGCTGATCCTTCAGGAAGAACGTGTGCTGGGTCCGGTGATCGGACTGCTCGAAGCGAGACAGATCGGGTTACAGACGCTGACCAAACGCGAGCCCACGCTCGAAGACGTGTTTGTCGATCTGGTCGGGCGGAGCATGGAGGAGGTGGAGCATGAATAGTCGATCGTCGGGGTGGCCGCTGTTCGTACGAACGGTGCTGGCGAGGGCGTACCCCAGGATCGTCATGAACGTGCGCGAGAAGTGGTGGCTCGTGTTCGATATCGTGCTGCCCCTCGTGGGGGTGTGTGCCTATGTGTTCGTGTATCGGGCCAACGGCGCGCACACCGATCTCATCGGCTTTGTCATTCTCGGCGGCGCGATGAGCGCCTACTGGATGAACGTGCTGTGGGCGATGGGGAATCAGCTCTTCTGGGAGAAGGAGACCGGCAACCTGGCGCTCTACATCATGGCGCCGAACTCGATGATGGCGATCCTGCTCGGGATGGCGCTGGGCGGCATGGTCACGACGACGCTGCGCGCGGCGAGCATCCTGGCCATCGGCAGCCTGATGTTCGGCGTGCGCTTCGACGTGTCGAACGCGCCGTTGCTGTTTCTCGTCTTCGCGCTCGCGCTCGTGGCGCTGTACGGCATGGGGATGATGTTCGCGTCGATGTTTCTCCTGTTCGGACGCGAGGGATGGCACCTGGTGAGCCTGGCGCAGGAGCCGGTGTTCCTGTTGTCGGGCACCTTCTTCCCGGTTCGTAACTTCAATTTCTGGGTGGCCGCCGGCGCGTCGATCATTCCGCTGACGCTGGCACTCGACGCGATCCGGCAGTTGACGTCCTCGTCGGGTGTCGCGCTCGGATTTCTCGATGTCGGCACCGAGGTCGCCGCCCTGGCGGGTCTGAGCGTCGTGTTTTTGATAGCCGCGCGCTTTCTGCTCGCCCAATTGGAGCGACTGGCCATCGCTGAAGGGCGGCTGACTGAAAGCCGGGCGTAGGAAATACCCGAATGGGCAGATTCGCAGATTCGCAGATTGGTAGATTACGGGTTCCACCGAAAACTGAAGACTGAAGACTGAAAACTATGTGGACCTCACTCAAGACCGCAACGTGGCTGGGGTGGCAGATTGAATCGAACTGGGCGTCGCCGTCGCTGTTCGCGCTCTATTCGATTGTCAAGCCGCTGACGTCGGCCGCCATCCTCGTCGTGATGTTCGGCATGATCACCCAGGGCAACTTCGCCTCGACGGCGTTTTCGTACTTGTACGTCGGCAACGCCTTCTACATGTACGTCGGCGCGGTCATGGCCGGAATGGCCCAGGCGGTCGTCGACGATCGGGAGCGATTCCGGACGCTCAAGTCGATGTACGTTGCGCCAGTGCACATTCCGATGTACCTCATGGGCCGTGGCGTGGCGCGCTTTCTGACGACGAGCCTGTCGGTGGCCATCACGCTCACCTTCGGCGTGCTGTTTCTTCAGCTCCAGCTGAGCCTGGGGGATGTGCGATGGGGCTTGTTACTGGCGGCGCTCGTGGCAGGCATCGCGCTGCTCGCGATGATGGGCCTCACGCTCGCGAGCATCGTCCTCGTCATCGCGCACAACTCCTGGCTCGTGGGAGAAGCGGTGGCGGCCGCGCTCTATCTTTTCTGCGGCGCGGTGTTTCCGCTCGAGGTACTTCCGTGGTGGCTGCGTCCGGTGGGATACCTGATGCCAATCACCTACTGGCTCGAGCTCGTGCGGCGGGCGCTCGTCGGCCGGGTGGCCGATGCGTATCCGACGCTTGCCGGTATTGGCGACCTTCAGCTGCTCGTGGTCGTCGCCATCCTCACGCTCGTCTTCGCCGGGGTGGCGGGCGGGACGTTCCGGCGTTGCGACCACCTGGCGCGCGAGCGCGGGTTGATCGACCGGACGACGAATTACTGACGCTGGCATTGCCGCATTGACAATTGGCAATTGCCATATTGATTGGCGATTGGCGATTTCCGATTGGCCATCAAATTGACAATCGTCAATTACCAATGCGGCAATGCGTGGTACACGCACCCTGTCCTTCGACGCGGACAAGGCGGGGCAGTGTTCGCGAATTTACCCGGTTTTTTCGACGAAATTCGACGGCATGCCGGTTGCACTTACGCGATATCGGAGGTGGACTATGGGGCTTCGAATCGCACTTGCCGCACTTCTGGCCGTATCGGCGTTTTCGCTTGATGCGTCAGCGCAGCGGCGAGACCGGGGATATAGCGGGTACAACGACGGCATCACCGTCTACGAGGATCCGGATTTTCGCGGCGACAGCGCCACGTTTCGCAACGAAGTGGCCGACTTGCGCGCCGACGGCATGAACGACCGGATCAGCAGCATCCACGTCAACGGCAATCAGTCGTGGGAAGTGTGCCGCGACATCAACTTCGCAGGCGGCTGTCGTGTCTTCACGGGCTCGGTCGAGGACCTGCGCCAGGAAGGCTGGAACGATCGGATCTCATCGATGCGCACGGTCGGCTTCGCGCGAAATGGCAACAACCGGAACGGCAACAACGGGAACGGCGGCTGGTGGAACAACGGCAATGGCAATGGCCGAGGCAGCCAGACGCGCCTGGTCGTCTACGATCGGACGAACTTCCGTGGCGACGCGCGCGACATCATCAACAACGCGACCAATCTGGGATCGATCGGCGACCGCGCCCGCAGCGTGCAGGTGTACGGAGGGACGTGGGAACTGTGCGACGGCGCGTCGCGCAATTCGCGCTGCGTCACGGTGAGCCAGAGCGTTCCGGATCTGCGGACTCTGGGGCTGCGCGATGGCGTGGCATCGGTCCGCGAGGTGGGCAATCGGAATCAGAGCAGCCGGCGCTGGTGGGAATAGTGAATCCAGCATTGGCAGATTGGCAGATTGGAAGATTGGGAGATTACGATTCAATCTGCCAAATCTACGAATCTGCCAATCTGCCAATAGTGTGCACAGGTAAGCCGACCGCTTTCATCAGAGCCAGTGCGTTGCTGTGGGTCACCGGGCCGGGCCGCATGCGATAGTCGAACACGAGCTCGCCATCCCTGAGCTGATCCTCGAAGTGCACGTTCACGGCACGGCCATCTGACTGGTCGGCGATGGCCGTGAGCGCCAGATCGTGGGTCGTCGTCAGGCCGATCGCGCCGCGACCGATGAGATTCCGAAGCAGGGCTTCAGAGCCGATTCTCCGATCGTGCGAGTTGGTCCCCTGAAAGAGCTCGTCCAGCAGAAACAGCGGCTCGGGCACCTTCCCCGCAAGATCCGCGATTTGGCGGATGCGTGAGATTTCGGCGAAGAATCTCGACCGGCCCGCCTGCAGCGAATCGTGCACGTGCAGCGTGGCGCCGACCGAGAGCGGCGTCAGCGACAGCGCCGACGCGCGCACGGGCGCTCCCGCCATGGCAAGCACGACATTCACGCCGATCGTGCGCAGCAACGTGCTTTTCCCGGACATGTTCGAACCGCTCACGATGAGCAACCTGACGTGTTCGGTGAGCGCCACGTCGTTGCGGATCATCCGAGCGGCGGGCACGAGCGGGTGTCCGAGGCTGACGGCTTCGAAACGGGCCGGGGCTGCCTCGATGAACGCCGGAAACGGATCCTCCGGATGCTCGTACGCGTACGCGCCGAGCGAGCTCAACGCTTCGGACTCGGCAATCGCCGACAGCCATGCCAGGACCTTCGGCCCGAACTCGCGGCGCCACGCTTCGATGGCCGACGCAAGGTGCAGCGGCCACGAGAGCAGGGCCGAGATGGGCGCGAAGATGGCGTTCCGGCGCCAGTCGAGCATGTCGGCGAGCCGCGCGAGCCGGCGAATCGCTTCGGACGGCACGACGCCCTGGCTCATCATCTCGCTGCGGATGGTGACAAGACGCTGGCTGCTGAATGTCGCGTGCTCGATGAGCGACAGTGTGTCGGCCAGCGTGTCGAGTTGCCTGAGAGGACGCTCCACGCCGTGGACCACGCGGTCGACGCGTGTGCGGGAAGGGTGGGTCAGCACCATCTTCAGAAGAATGACGACGACGAGGGGCGACTCGGGACCGCCCCGCGCCCACCAGAACCCCGTGCCGACGATGGCCGCCGCCAGGATGACGGCCGCGGCACGAAGCCAGACACTCTCGGGCGCCGCCGGCGCCGACGCCCACGCGCTGAGCGCCGCGGTGTCGATGTCGCTCGAGGCGCCGCCGGCTGTCGCCAGGGCCTCCCTGAAGTCACGAGCCTCGCGAAGCTCGGCGATTGCCGCCTGACGCTGCCGTATCTCCGGAAGGGCCGCGCCGGCCGTGAGCCAGCTTGCGAGCCGTTCTTCGCCCAGTTGCGTGCGGGCCAACGACAGCAGTTGAAACAGCGACCCGGGTCCGAAGATGTCGAGGTCACGGGTGTAGAGGTGATCTTCGGTGAGGAATCGCGTGCCTGGCTCGCCCAGGTTCTGCCACCGGTCTTCGAGCCTCGCGATGCCGTGGTCGTAGAAATCGATCGCGCGAGCCGCGCGATCGGCTGCGCGTATGACCCGGTCGTGCCAGACAGCCAGCAAGGCGAACGCCAGGAGCGGAACGGCCAGCAGCCACGCCGTGACGCCGAATTGAAAGATTAGCCACGAACAGATCGCGATCGCGCCGACGGTGCCGAGCCGCGCATACGCGAGGCGAGCGTCGAGGCGGGCCAGGCGCGCACGTTCGTCGGCGCGCGCGGCCCGCCGCTGGCGATATTCGTCGAGTGGGGGAATGGTCAAGTCGCAGACGCCCGGGCCTGCGATGTTACCTGAATGTGAATCCCACGCCGAATTTCAGATCCGGGCTGTCGACGGCGCCGATCTTGAGCTCGAAGAACAGGCCGTCGCGCTGACGCGCGCCGAGGAGGATGTTGAAGCCGCCTTCCATGTCCGACCCGTTGTCGTGGTTCAACCAGTTGATGGCCGGGCCGGCGCCGGCATAAATGTTCCAGGGCCTGCCCGCCGTGAACATGTACGTGAAGTCGAAATTCAAACCCACCGTCGTGAGGTCGTCGCCGAGGCCGACATCGACGTTCGGACGGAATCGCAGGTTGTCGACGAGCGGCGCGGTTTCGAGGTGGCCGCCAAAGAAGACCTGATCGGGATCGATCGACATGCCTCCCTGGATGCCCTTTCGAACCTGCGCTTGGGCCGGATCAGCCGCCGCCAGGAACAGGCTCGAGACTGCCAGGCACACCCAGAATGCATGAATTCGACGCATATGTCCTCCTGGCCTGTCAGCGATACAAAATACGATCCACGCAGGGTCTCGACCGATCGAGGTGCATTCAATTGCTACGCCCTCCAGGCGCCGGCGGCCCATGCGTACGATTTTGTAAGTACACCGCCACCAAACGTCTGGATGCGCCGTGTTCGTATTTCTGGCGATAGGTATCGCGATGACCGCACTCGCGCACATGTGGCCGGCGCCGTTTGTCATCGACTGGATGGCCGGCGATCGCGCGGTGTGGGAGATGCCACGTACCGGAACGCCCACCGTGTATCTAACCTATGACGATGGGCCGAATCCGTCGACGACACCCGACCTGCTCGATGTCTTGAGGCCGAACAGGTGCGCGCCACCTTCTTCCTCATCGATGCGCATCTCGACGAGGCGACCGCGCCGATCGTCAGGCGTCAGTTCGCCGATGGCCACGCAGTCGCGCTGCATTCGGCGTCGCGCCGATTCATGTTCATGACCCCGGCGCAACTGGGACGGACGCTCGCCGACGCGGCCGATCGCATCGAATCGCTGGCCGGCGGGCAGCCCTGCCGCGCGTTCCGGCCGCACGCGGGCTGGCGGAGCGGTCAGATGTACGAAGGCCTGGGCGAGCTGGACTACCGGCTCGTCGGCTTTGGCTGGATGCTGTGGGACTTCAACTGGTTCCGGGCGCGCGGCGCGGACAGCACGTTCCGCCGAATCGACGCGCACGTCTCCGACGGCGACATCGTCGTCATGCACGACGGCGACGAGTCGGCTCCCACGCGCGATCAGCGCCACACCGTGGAGGCCACCCGCCGCCTCATCCCCGCGCTGCGATCGCGCGGGTTTTCTTTTGGAACCGTCTGCTAGCCCGCGATGATCCCTTCGCGAACCGCGTAGCGCACGAGCTGGCTGAGCGACGTGAGCCGCAGCTTGCGCATGATGTTCAACCGGTGGGCTTCGACCGTCTTGACGCTGATGTTCAGGGCCTTGGCGGTTTCCTTGTTGCTGTGCCCATCGCAGAGCAGCTCGACGATCTCGCGCTCGCGCGGGGTCACCGTCGGCGTGCGGAGCTCGTCGGCCGACTGAGTGCGGCGCATTTCCTGAATCGCCTGCTGGGCTGTTTCGAGGGAGGGGAATTTGGCGATGACGAGCACTTCGGTCCGCGGCGTGTCTTCGAGCAGCTGCCGCGTCGCCTCGAGCGCGTCCGCGTCGCCGACGATTTCGAAGTGGCCGTCCGATTCGAGCATCGATCCGAGTTGTGGGCCTGCGGGAGGTTCGCCGACGATGAGAATGCGTACTTGATCGGTCGTATTCATAGTGCCTGAAGCAGGGGTTTGCCCCCAAAAAACTGTAATTGCCTTCTGCGACTGGCGTTCTGTGAGGAAAAACCTACAGAGGCGGGTCAATCGAAAGGACTATCACATATATCGTAACATACTGGCGGCCCTGGACCCATGCCGCGCGCCGTAGACCCCGATTTTCTCGCCCTTCCCCTCGATCGTCTTGCCGACGCGGCGCTCGGTGTCGCCGCCAGCCGCGGCGCCACGCACGCCGACTTCCGGGTCGAGCGTCTCAACAATCACGTCATCGTCGCGCGCGATCGCGAGTTGCAGACGTCGATCGAGACCGAGTCGGTCGGCTTCAGCGTGCGTGTCGTCTGCAAGGGGGCGTGGGGGTTCGCGGCGGGGATCGACCTGACGGCTGATGCCGTCGCCAGCGTCGCCAGGCGTGCGGTCGAGGTGGCCGAAGCCCTCGCGCCTCTGAACACCGAGCCCGTGACGCTCGCCGATGAGCCCATCTACACGGGCACGTACGTCTCGAGCTACGAAATCGATCCGTTCGCCGTGGCCGAGAACGAGAAGATCGATTTTCTCCTCGGCTTGAACGATCGCACGCTGGGATCGACGCTGGTCGATCGTGTGACGTCGCACCTGATGCTCGTGCGCGAGCAGAAGTACTTGGCGTCGCTCAAAGGCTCGCGCATCACGCAGCAGCGCGTGCGCGTGAAAGGCGATCTCACGGCGGTCCGTATCGACAAATCGACGGGCGCGTTCGAAACCATGGGCAACGCGGCCCCGCCGGTCGGGCGCGGCTGGGAGTACTTCACCACCGGCTATGACTGGCTGAAGGACGCGGACGAGATTCCGGCGCTGCTCGAGCAGAAGATGTCGTCTCCGTCGATCAAGCCCGGACGCTACGACATCGTGGTCGATCCGACCAACCTCTGGCTGACCATCCACGAATCGATCGGACACTCGACCGAGCTGGATCGCGTGCTCGGATACGAGGCGAACTATGCCGGGACGTCGTTCGCCACGCTCGACAAGCTGAACACGCTGCAATTCGGCACGCCGATGATGCACGTGACCGGCGATCGTCAGGTGGAGCACGGCCTCTCGACGATTGGCTACGACGACGAGGGCGTGGCGGCGCAGACGTGGGACATCATCCGCAACGGCGTGCTCGTCGGCTACCAGCTGGATCGGCAGATGGCGCACAAGCAGGGCTTCGGCCGATCGAACGGCTGCGCGTTTGCCGATCAGGCCGGCCACGTTCCGCTGCAGCGGATGCCGAACGTCTCGCTGAGCCCGAGCACGAAGAACATCACGCTGCAGGATCTGCTCTCGGGCATGGACGAAGGGCTGTACATCGTCGGCGACAAGAGCTGGTCGATCGACATGCAGCGCTACAACTTTCAATTCACCGGGCAGAAGTTCTTTCACGTGCGCGGCGGCAAGATCGTCGGGCAGGTGAAGGATGTCGCGTACCAGTCGCGCACGACCGACTTCTGGAACTCGCTCGAGGCGGTCGGCGGACCCGCCACGTACGTGCTTGGGGGCGCATTCAACTGCGGCAAGGGGCAGCCCGGGCAGATTGCGCCCGTGACACACGGGTGCCCCGCGGCGCTGTTCCGGCAGGTGAACATCCTCAATACGGCCGAGGAGGGGAACTGATCACCCTTCAGGAGACGATCGATCGCGTGCTGCGGCTGTCGAAGGCCGACGCCTGCATCGTGATCGCCCGGCGCGCCGCCACGGTCAACGTCAGATGGGCGCACAACACGGTGACGACCAACGGCGATGGCGACGAGGCGTCGCTGTCGGTGATTTCCATCGCCGGCCGCCGGGTGGCTGGTGTCACGCGCACCCACTTTCCACCCGAGCAGCTCGAGGCCATCGTCCGCGAGTCCGAAGCCGCGTGCGCGCGGCGGCCCGAGGCACCCGACTACATGCCGCTCCTGCCGGTGTCGGCCGAGCCGGCCGGATGGCACGACCCACCCGCGGATGCGGACATCCACGTGTTCGATCCGCTGGTGCCGCAACTGTCGACGTTGTACGAGCAGGCGCGCCGGGCGGGCATCAGGACCTTCGGTTACGCTGAACTGCGATCGGAGACCACGCTGGTCGCGACGTCGACAGGATTGAAGAGGCGCCACGGCGAGCGCATTGGAAAGGTGGAGATCACCGCGAAGACTCCCGATTTCGCGCGTTCGTCGTGGGTCGGCCAGATGACGCGGGATTTTCTCGATATCGATCTGCGCGCGATGCTCGGTACGCTGGAGCAGCGGCTCGGCTGGGCGGCGCGGCGCATCGACATACCGGCTGGAGCGCACGAGGTGCTGCTCGAGCCGTCATGCACGGCCGACCTTGCGATCGCTGCGTACTGGTTCATGACGCGGCGCGATGCCGACGAGGGACGCAGTCCATTTTCGAAGCCGGGGGGCGGCACGCGTATCGGCGAGCGGTTGTTCGGCGATCTGTCCTTCTACTCAGATCCGGCGGAGCCCGGTGTGGAAGCGGCGCCCTTTCACAATGGCATCGAGTCCGGCGAAGCCGCGTCGGTGTTCGACAACGGTCTGGACCTGTCGCGAACCGGCTGGGTCCGAAACGGAACGCTCGAGCACCTCATTACTCCGCGCTACTGGGCGGCAAAGGCCGGGGTTGCGACGTCGCGGCCGTACGTCCACAACCTGATCGTCGAGGGCAACGGCCCGTCACTGAACGAGATGATCGCCGAAACAGACCGCGCGCTGCTCGTCACCTGTTTCTGGTACATCCGCACGGTGGATCCGCAGACCGCGCTGGTTACCGGCCTGACGCGGGACGGCGTGTACGTGGTCGAGCGCGGACAGGTCGTCGGCGCGGCCAACAACTTCCGCTGGAACATGAGCCCGATTGCCGCGCTCGCGCAGGCGACGCAGGCGGGCCGCACCGGGCTGGCCCTGCCACGCGAGCACGACGAGTTTCTGCGCTCGAAAGCCCCCGCACTGCGGATCGAACGGTTCAACATGAGCTCGGTGAGCCAGGCGCAATAACCAATTCCCACATTGGAAGATTGGAGGATTGGTAGATTGCTAGATTGATTGGCACGCCGAAGGCAAGTACGTAGTGTCCGGCTTTAGCCGGACGTTCACACGGTCCGCCTGAAGGCGGACACTACGTACTATCGGAAAGTTCTCCAGAACCCAGAACCCAGAACCGAGAACCACCGAAGTACAATCGAACTGGCGCATGCGTTTACGGTTGGAACTCCAAACAGATATCCGTGTGCTTTTCGGAGACGGAACGATCGATCAGCTCGGGGCGTTGGCGAGGGAGCTCGGATTCAGGCGTACGCTCGTCGTGGCGGACCCCGGCCTCGTGAAAGCCGGTCATCACGATCACGCATGCCGGTCGCTCGAGTCCGCCGGTGTCGACACCCTTCACTTCAGCGAGTTCGGCCCGAATCCCGACGCCGGGATGCTCGAGACCGGCAGGCGTTACGCGGCGAATCGTGGCATCGACTCGATCATCGGGCTTGGCGGCGGCAGCTCCCTCGATTGTGCGAAAGGGATCAACTTCGTGCTCACACAGGGCGGCACCATTCATGATTTTCATGGCTACGGAAAGGCCGCGAAGCCCATGCTGCCGATGATTGGCGTGCCGACGACCGCCGGAACGGGAAGCGAAGCGCAGTCCTACGCGCTCATTTCCGATCCGCGCACGCACCAGAAAATGGCGTGTGGCGATCCGAAAGCGGCGTTTCGTGCGGTCATCCTCGACCCGCAGCTCACCCTGACGCAGCCCTCGGCGGTGACCGCGGCGGCGGGCTACGACGCGATCGCGCACGCGGTCGAAAGCTTCGTGTGTACCAAACGCCACCCCCGATCGACGGAGATGTCGCTCGAGGCGTGGCGTCTTCTCGAGGGCCACTACGAGCGCGTAATGGCGTCGCCCGGCGATCTCGACGCGCGCGCCGCGATGCAACTGGGCGCGTTCTATGCGGGAACGGCGATCGAACGCTCGATGCTGGGCGCCACGCATGCGTGCGCGAATCCGCTGACGGCCCGGTACGGCACCACACATGGCGATGCCATCGCGATTCTCCTTCCACACGTCGTGCGCTGGAACAGCGCCGCCGCCGATGCGATGTACGCGGATCTGCTGCCAGGGCGTGATTTAGCGTCACGACTCTCCGATCTGGCGAGAGCCGGCGGTCTGCCGGAAACCCTGAGAGACGCCGGTGCATCCGAAAGTGATTTGCCCGAGCTGGCGCGCGAGGCGTCGGAGCAGTGGACCGGCCGCTTCAACCCGCGACCGTTCGATGCCGCAGGCGCCATGGAGATCTACCGATGCGCGCTGTGATGCGGCTTATCGTGATGTCCGCGCTGGTGTTTCTTGGGGTCGCCCTGCACGCGCAAGACGCGGCCTGGCCGCAGTTTCGCGGCAATCCTCCGCTGACCGGCGTCGCGTCGTCGACGCTCCCGGCATCTTTGAAAGTGCTCTGGACCTTCGACGCGGGCGAGGCCATCGAATCCTCCGCCGCGATTGCCGATGGAACCGTGTATGTCGGCTCGGCCGGAGGCGAGCTGGTCGCGCTGGATCTGCAGACCGGGGCCGTTCGCTGGAGGTACAAGACCGGTGAAATCGGCGAGTCCTCTCCGGCGGTCGCCAACGGGGCGGTGTACATCGGCGACCTCACCGGGACGTTTCACGCGGTCGATGCGAAGTCGGGGAAGCCGCTCTGGACCTTCAAGACGACCGGCGAAATCCGATCGTCGCCCGTTGTCGTCGGCGATCGCGTTCTGATTGGTTCGTACGACCGCTTCCTGTATGCCCTGTCGGCGGCGAAAGGGGATGTGGCGTGGAAGGTCGAGTTCCAAGGCTACGTCCATGCCACGCCGTCGGTGCTCGAGGGCATCGCGTATATCGCGGGGTGTGACGAGACGTTCAGAGGCATTCGGGTGGCGGACGGGCGCGAGGTCCTCAACGTGCCGGTCGGCGCCTATATGGGCGCGTCGGCGGTACTGTCGGGCCGGACGGCGTATGTGGGTACGTTCGAGAATGAAGTCATCGGCATCGACATGACGGCGCGGAAAGTGATGTGGACCTACCGTCATCCCGAGCGCCTGTTTCCGTACTACTCCTCGGCGGCCTTCATCCAGGGTCGCGTCGTGCTGGGTGGCCGCGACAAGATGATTCACGCGCTCGACGCGAAGACGGGCAAGGAATACTGGACGTTCATGACGAACGCGCGTGTCGAGTCCTCTCCTGTCGTCGTCGGCAGCCGGGTGTTCGTGGGGTCGACTGACGGCCGTCTCTACGAGCTCGACCTTGCCAAAGGCACAAAGCTCTCGGATTTTGACGCGGGCGCCGCCATTACCGCATCGCCCGCTGTCGCCGGCGGCCGCCTCGTCATCGGCACGCACGACGGCCGGCTGTATTGTTTCGGCTGACGACCGTTCTGCTGTCTTCTTTCCGGCACGAACATCACGTAGTGTCCGGCTCTAGCCGGACCAGATAGGTTGTCGCGATAGCTGGCAGTTGGGTCGGTGTTGCTGCCGCGCGAATCCGGAGCTCCGGGGCCGGACGCGCGCTGCGAGGCCGCCCGCGACCGTCCGACGCGAGGACACTGCCTTCGCTCTTCATCCTCGCTTGATGCCCTCAGGCTTCTCGCGCGGTCAGGTGTGAACATGTCGGCCGCCTGCGCACGGCTTCGCGCCGCAGCAACTCCAACCCAACCGCCCGCTCAGTTAACTACCGAGACGTCGTCGTCATTGCCGCGGTGACGCGCCACACGATGTTGCCCACGTCGTCGGCGACGAGCAGCCGCCCCGCTTGTCGATCGCCACGCCAACGCCCCGATCTCGCTGCCCATGACTTCGACGGCGACAGGATCGAGCTCGTGTTGTTGTGAGAAGGCTGAAAAGAAATCATTCCAGCCGGCGCGTGGGATTTCTCTCGCGTCCGGCAAGGGACCCTCCTTTTGTCGTTGTGAAGGATCTCAGTCGCAACGCTCGTGCCGCCCTGGCGGGCTCGAACACCGCTCACATGTCCACACTGCTGACAGCTGAGCAGTATTCCGTCTGCTGCACGACATCTGGGGGCACGGAGCGTGTTCCAACACGGAGACACAGAGGCACGGAGTTTTCTTTTCGAAAAAAGCCCTCCGTGTCTTCGTGCCTCCGTGTTGAGATCCGCTCCGTGCCCTCAGTCGGGCAAGGCTTCCTTGGGCGGCTCGGGCAGCCAGAAGCTGGCGATGAACCCGACGAGGTACACCGCGAAGCCGACGGCGGCGGCGACGAGAGCGACCTTGGTGGGTGCGTACGCGCGGTCCGGAGTTACGGCCAGCGTGGCCGTGAGCCAGGCGAACGAAGTACCGATGAGGCGTCCGCCGATGTTGGCGGCGAAGCTTTCACCGGTGCCGCGCAGGTGCAGTGGATAGACGCGCGGCAGGTAATTGCCCCAGAAACTGAACTGGGCGACGGTGAAAAATCCTGCGAAGAACATCCCGACATACAGCCAGCTCAGGTTCGTGGTTGCCGCGATCGCGAATGTGATGGGCATCACGACCAGGCCGGGAATCTGAAACAGGCGGATCAGTTTACGGCGGCTGACGATGACCACCGCCAGATAGGCAAGCGCCACGCGTCCCACCAAGCCGCCGATTTCCTGCACTTTGGTGACGTTCGCGGCCACTTCCTGCGTCGCGAGCCCGGCGCGCGGCGGCGGCATCCCCTGCGTCATCTGCCGTACTTCCGGAAGTCCCGGAACGATCTGCTGCACCTGCTGGATGGCGCCGAACGCGGCGCCGTACGCGCAGGCGAACATGATGGTCGTCACGATCGTCGTGCGTCGAAGCTCGGGTGAGAAGATCGCGGCGAGGCTCGGCCGGCCCAGCGTGCCGGCCGCCTTCTTCTGCTGCCACGATGGAGATTCCGGCAGGAACGGCCGGATGAGAATCAGCGGAATGGCCGGCAGCACGCCCGACATCAACGTGTAGCGCCACGGCGCATGGGGATCGGGAATCGAGAAGCCGAACAGATTCAAGGACGGCAGGCTGGCGGCATAGGCGATGCACAAGCCGTTCGCTGTGGCCACCAGGATGCCGCCGAGCGACGAGAACGCCTGTGTGTAGCCAAGTACCTTTTCGCGCCTCATCGGGTCGGGAAACAGCTCCGCCAGCCACGCGACCGCCGCGACGAACTCCACGCACACGCCGATGAAGACGAAGCAGCGCAGAGTCAGCAGCATTTCGATGGACGAGGAGAAGCCCGACAAGAACGCCGCGACGGCGTAAATCAGGATGCTGTAGGTCAGCACGCGCCGGCGTCCGAGCCGATCGGTCAGGTAGCCGCCGAGCAGGCCGAAGATGCCGCCCGCGAACGCCGGGACATAAAACAGCCGGCCAACCCACATCTGGAACTGCGGCGAGCCTGGCGCCGCGCCAGTCAGCTCGAGCAGCGCCGGCCGGACGATGAGCGGCAGCATGAGGATTTCATAGATATCGAACGCGAAACCGATGGCGGCAATCGCGCAGATCATCCATTGCACCGGCGTCAGCCGAACCGTGGGGCCGCTGTGTGCTGTCATGTGGGTCGGATCATAACGTAGGGGGGCGATGGTCTATGAACACGCCACGACGGGGCCTGTCCTGAACGCATGGCAGGTCCACGATCGCACCCAACCGATGCAGAGCGTCCGGCGAGGGCCGTCTGCTGCCGTCCGATCGTAGAGCTGCCATTCCAGTCCGCGACACTCGCAGGTGCGGTAGGCCGCGGCCATGGCTCCGCCATCGGCACAGATGCGAATGGTGGCCAGCCCGAGACCGAGAGCCAGAAGGACCGCGATCGCAACCCTCATCGATAACCGCCCTCCGGCTCAGGCCGTGCCATGACGTTCATATTCGAGTGGCTCGAAGCTTACATGCCTGACCTTATGCGCGACGAACAACTCGCGTGCCTTCGCCGACACAATGAAGTACCGTGCCCCGCCGACCGGCGATCTCTTGCCGGCGGTCATGGCCGTTCGCCATACGCCAAAGTATTCCCAGGTTACGTTGAAATCGCAGGGG
This sequence comes from Vicinamibacterales bacterium, assembly GCA_963746535.1. Classification (GTDB taxonomy): domain Bacteria; phylum Acidobacteriota; class Vicinamibacteria; order Vicinamibacterales; family JAMQPK01; genus JAMQPK01. Next base: position 385,927 of record CAVVBP010000007.1, read on the forward strand.
GCATCCGGGACGGCTCGAGTCACGAATCGTGTGCGCCCACCGGGGACGTCGAAGTGGCCGGCTCGCCGGCATCGAGGGCATGGATCCTCATGGTCGAGTTGACTGCCTGGCGCCAGCGGCGGCCATTCCGCGTTGACATCGAGCCAGATGAACGCCGGGTGAGGGCGCTCACTCCCGCGAGATCGGGCCGGCTGCACTGTGAATCCGGTCGATCCAGCAGCGATCAAGGTGTCCGCGAACCCGCGCGTCGTGATCAGCAGGCCGTCATGAGCGGTGTAGTCGACGATCTTCTTGCCCATGCGTGTCAGTTCGGCGATGAGCGGCGGAACGGGTCGTGCTCCGGCTCCGCATGTCGGGCAGGCATTTGTATGATCGTAGATCTGGCCGAGGTTGATCGTGCCCAGGAGGCCTGCCGTTCGAATCCGCAGCACAGACCAATCCACAGTGCTCATGGTCGCAGGTGTGGTGGCTGCATGTCCGGCTAAGCCTCCGGTCGGCTCTTGCGATAGAACGTGGCGAGGACGTTGATGTTTCGCCCGTTGAACTCCTCGAACTCACTGGCAGCCGTGCCCAGAAGACCTTCTTGTTCTCCGGTCCACCCGGTGAGCGCCGACGGCGATCTGTCAGCCGGATTGTGATCCGTAACCATATAGGTTACACTCATTCTGGTGGCGATCAAGAGCTTTCGGCACAAAGGGCTGGAACGATTCTTCGCCTCGGGAACCAAGCGTGGGATTCAACCCAAACATGAGGAGCGGCTGCGCTTGATTCTGGGCGCCCTCAACGCCGCAACGAACCCGCAGGACTTGAATTTGCCTGGTCTGGGACTCCATGAGCTTCAAGGGAATCGGAAGGGCAGATGGGCTGTCAAGGTGAGTGGCAACTGGCGCGTGACGTTCGGGTTCGCCGGCAAGGACGCCGAAAATGTTGACTACGAAGATTACCATTGAGGTTGACCCATGAAGATGCACAATCCGCCGCATCCCGGTGAAGTGCTGCGCGAGCTCTGCCTCAAGCCTCTGGGTTTGAACGTCACGAACGCCGCCCGGGCGCTCGGCGTGAGTCGCAAGACCCTCTCGACTATTCTGAACGGCCGCGGTGGCATCAGCCCAGAGATGGCCGTACGCCTCTCGCTTGCGTTCGGCACGACAGCCGAGAGCTGGATGAACCAGCAAGTGCAGTACGACCTCTGGCACGTTGAACGGCGTCGCAAGAAGTTCCGCGTCGCGAAGTTGTCCGCCGCTTGATCGTTCGTGTTGTGTCGCGTCGATTCAATTCCGGCTAACGTCTCGCGATGAGCCGCGGCGCTCACGTGTCGGATCTGTCCGCTGCAAACGCTTTTAACAGTCGTCTGGTATTCTTACAGGTCAGAGCATTGATGGATTCTGACCCCTCCGGCCCGCGCACCCCGGACCACCATACTGACGGCCCGGACGACCCGGGCGCGCCGGCAACGGAGAGAACCGGGCTGGCCAAGGAGCAGCGCGACGTGGCCGAGGCACAGCGCGAGGTAGCCGAAGCGCAGCGCGAGGTGGCCGAGGGGCAACGCGACGTGGCCGAAGGGCAACGCGACGTGGCCGAAGGGCAACGCGCGTCGGCCGAGCAGCAGCGCGAGGTCGCCGAGGAACAGCGTGACAAGGCGGAGACCTCGCGAGTTGCGGACGAGGGCCTGCGACGTGTCGGCGAGAAAACACGCGACGCAAGCGAACAGGCCCGGCGTAACGCTGAGCACGCACGCCAGACTGCGGATGACACACGCAAGATGGGTGATGCCCTCCCGAGCGCACCCGTGCAGAATCCAGGAGCCGACGCCGAGATCCCCAGCACCGACGAGACGGGCGTGCCAGGCGACCTGGAAGACGCCGCCCGAGAGGCACCCCCGGCGAACAACGATAACAACGGTGATAAGAAGGACGCGAGCTGACTTCTCTGGTGACCGTCAGATCCACCGCAGATCTGTCTAACGGATAGCGTTCAGCTGCGGCGGATCATACACACTCGCGCGGCGGACGTGAGCGAGGCGAACGCCTCCGCGCGTACCAAGGCTCCGCCGCCAGCTGCAACGCCGGTTAGGCAGCAATTGTGCGCTCATCCTCCGGCGCCATTATTCATCGCGCCGACGCGGCAGGCCTTCGAACGTTGATCCTGTCTCCGACTTCGATAACCATGAGATCCTCGCCGAGTTCCAAGGGTCCGGCGTATGTCCTGCGGGTCGTTGGAAGCAAATCCTGCTCCAGAGCGCTCGGCATGCAGATGTGCGAATACACCGCCAGCTTCGGCTTTGCGCGAGTAAACACTTCCCCTGCCTGTTCTGGCGTCACGTGATAATCGATGATGTTCTTTGCCCGCTCCGGTGGGACACCAGCTCGCTGCAAGGTTTCGGGAACGAACACCTCATGGACCAACAAATCGACACCCTGTGCGTGCCGAATGAGGTTGTCTGACACGCGCGTATCGCCGGAGAGCACGACGGAGCGCCCGGCATAGTCGATGCGATAGCCCAGCGCCGGCTTTACCGGAGCATGATCCACTTCGAACGCCGAGACCTTTACTCCGTCCCGCTCCCATATCACGCCTTCTCCCACGTCCCGTGTGAGGAGCATGGCGCCCTCCCGGGAGGCACGATCGTTTGCCACCCGAACCCCAATGTCGTAGGTGTAGGCCTGCTCGAGGTGGGACATCATCTGCGCGGTGCCGGTCGGGCCCCAAACCGGAAGCGGCACGTTGCGCCCAGGCACGATCAACCAACCCGTCAACCACAGATCGGGAAACCCGACGACATGGTCGGAGTGCAGATGGGTGAGAAAGACGCCCTGCACGTCCTGCCAACGGACGCCGAGCTGCACCAGACGTTGCATGGCGCCGCGACCCGCGTCGAACAGGAACTTCTGCTGCCCGGCTTCTACCAAAGTGCTAGGCCCGAACCGGTTCATGACCGCTGGCGGGCAACCAGTGCCGAGCAACGTCACTCTGATGGGCGGATCCTGCGCGGCGGCGGGTGCGATGACTCCAATAAAGAGGACCACGCCCACGATTCGCGCAAGAATGATCGGCATGTTCCCTCCCTTGGCTTGACGCCGCCTGCCTGCGTTGCTGCCTAACGTCTGCGCTGAGCCGTGCGCCGCAGCTTCACCTGACACGGGACTGCGGGCGCGTCGGCTCCAGCGCATGTTAGACGGCCTTCCTCGGAGACACACCGCCCTCGATCCGCGTTCCCAAGGTGTACATCACATCCGTCCTCAACACGTACTTCCGACCCCTGACGACGGGAGCTCCCTCATGCAACTGCAAATGCACGAAGCCCAAAGCCATTCCGCGCTCCGGACGAACTGTCACGTGCAGTTCTCGATCCTCGTTGTAGAACTTGGTCTCTCCGCCGTTGAAGTCTGCATTCAGGTACACCATGAACGTCAACTGACTTTGTTCGCCTGTATCTCGACGAAAGTAGCCGTCGAAGTGCGGAGCGAATTTCTGCTGCGAATTGTATCGGTAAAAACGAAACCGTTCGTTGAAGCCGATGGCGTGCCATTCGTCAATACGGTCCGGTAGGAACGGTCTCGCACGCTGCCACCATCCGTGCGCGAGCGATGCGTCGTCCACGATGAGTCTGGCGTTGTCCCGAATATCCTTGGCCATGACGAAGCCAGCGGCCGTGGTGATTGTCGCTTCGTCGTACCCGGCTTGTTCGCTCCTGGCGACAAGCGAGGCGCATTCCTCAGCAGTCAGAAACTCACGGACAACAAAAATCCGCTCGCCGTCGAGGCGTTCATACTGCATGACCATTTCTCATGAGTTCAGGCCGTCTAACTATTATTAGAGTGAACTCTCTAACCGGTCTCACTCTCCCTCGCCGCAATCTATCCTTACGCCCAATCGGGCACAATCTAGTGGTAAGTCCAACCAAACAGCAACCGTTTTCGTCAATAGAGTCAGTGAAACGGCAGGCATTAGACCGATCGTCTAATTCGTTGAAAAGACTGCCACATGCACGGAGCGGACATGATGCCCGAAATGCCATGTCACGCCATCGTGCGGGATTCGTTGAGGCTACGTCTCCTGATCTCCTAATCTCCTGTGAAGCTACTGCGCGAAGTAGCGCCGCAGCGTCGGCTCGCCCGGCAGCGCGAATCCCTTTGTGGCGAGCGATGCGACGATCATCAGCACGGCCGAGATGATCGTCATCGGCACGACGGGAAGGAGTCCGAACACGAACGTGCCCGTGGCCCCGCGCGTGATGATCGCCGACTCGCCGATCCCCCACACGATGATGGAGGCGCCAGGTGGTGGCGGTGGAATGTTCGTCTGGATGACGGCGACGGTCGCGACGGCGGCGGCCGTCCACAGCGTGCTCGCACAGGCGCCCCAGCGGGTGCTGTTCTTCCAGAAGAGCGCGGCCACGAGCAGCGGCACGAGCGCGGAGTAGCCGGCAAACGCATACTGCGTGGCGATGTCGAAAATCGATTGCGGGATGCGCAAGGCGATCAGATAGGCGACCGCGGTCACGAGCACGACGAACAGGCGTCCGGTCAGCACCTGCATGTTCTGGAATCCGGCTGCGGTCTGCGATGCCGAGGGGCGTCGATAGAACGCGAACACGTCTTCGGTGAACATCGTCGAGAGCGCGAGAATCTGCGAGTCGCTGGCCATGACCGCGGCCATCACGGCGGCGCCGAGCAGCGCCGCGAGCCAGAGCGGCGCGTAGCCGTCGACCAGCCGCAGGATCACATCGTCGCCTGCGGCGTCAGCGCGCAGGCGCGCGCGATCGGCTGGCGTGAGCTCGGCTGTTGGCGAGGCCAGTTCAGCGCGCGCCTCGAGCTTGGTCTGGATGGCGGGGACGGCCGTGGCCTGGTTGGCCACGACGCCGAGGAAGACCGATGGCAGCCAGATGAGCAGCATGCAGATCGGATACAGGACGATCGTTTTTCTGAAATACCTCACGTTCCGCGCCGTCAGGCAGAAGATGCCGATGTGCGGGAACGCAATCGACGACAGCGGGATGAACGTGTAGCTGAAGAAATACAGCGGCGACACGCGTTCGCGCGTCAGGAGCGGGGCGGTGGCCGGCGAGGCCAGCAGCGCTTCCATCGCGTTGCGGAATCCGCCCATGCCGGCGCCGATCACGCACACGGCGATCGTGCCGAACAACAGAAACAGCATCGTCTGGAACGCGTTGACCCACGCCGTGCCGCGCATGCCGCCGAAGAAAGACATACGCCATCACCACCGAGCGAGACGATCGCGCCGCCGAGCCAGAACGGCACGCAGTCCGCCGCTGATCGCCTGCAGCGTCGTGCCGCCGCCCATGACCGCGATGATGATGTAGGGAACGAGCAGCACGGCCTGCACGGCGAAGATCACCGTGCCGATGTGACCGCACTCCCACCGATCGCGGAACATCTGCACCGGCGTCATGAAGCCGTTGCCGCTTGCCGAGCGCCCAGAGCCGCGTGCCGATCGACGAAGCAGGCACACCGGAATGACGAGCGCCGACGACGACGCCATCAGGCCGAAGGTGACGATGCCGTTGGCGAACGCGTGGCCCGACGCGCCGAGAATGGAGAACGCCGTCATGTTGGTGCCGAAGAGCGACAGCAGAAACACGGTCGGGCCGAGCGATCGGCCGGCGAGAAAGTAGTCTTCGGCGCTCGCGCTGCCTCGTCGTGCGGAACGCGAAGATGCCGATGTAGAGCACCACGCCGAGATAGGCGAAGACGACCAGCGCGGGAATCATTCGCGACGCGAGGCCGTCGTCGAGATGCGCGGGCCAGGCGAAGCGTGACGAGCAGCCAGAGCGACGCCGGCCGACAGCGACCGTGAACGCGGCGTGGTAGAAGAGACCGATCGGCAGGAATCCGAAGACGAGCGGGCGCGCCTCGCGCCAGAACCAGAAATCCTGGTGCAGCACGTAGAGCAGGGCCACGAGCGCTGAACAGCAATGCGTCGACTCATGCGATCGAATTGCTTGAGAATATACTACGCCACGCTATGTCCGATCAGTGGACGAATGCGCGCGCGGCGCTCGACGCGCACGTCCGCGACATCGTCGACTGGCATTTCGATCCGGCGACCGGCTGTCCGTTCTGGCTCGACTACGCGAAGAAGCTCGGCTGGGATCCCGCGCACGCGAGATCACGCGCGTTCGACGACCTCTCGCGCTTTCCGGCCGTTCGAGGACGAATGGCTGCGCGGCGGTCCGGTGCAGCGCTGGATTCCCAAGGGCTTCGCCGGCAAGCCGGTCTTCGTGTTCGAGACCGGCGGCACGACCGGCATTCCCAAGACGCGCGTCGCCTTCGACGATTTCCGCATCGACTACGAGCTGTTCAGCGCGACGCTGCCCGACGAGTATTTTCCGAAAGGCTCCAACTGGCTGATGCTCGGCCCGTCGGGCCCGCGGCGGCTGCGTCTCGGCGGTCGAGCACCTCGCGCAGTACCGCGGCGGCATCTGCTTCTGCGTCGATCTCGATCCGCGCTGGGTCATCAAGCTCATCAAGAAGGGCTGGATGGAGCACCTGCGAGGCCTACAAGGAACACGTCATCGATCAGGCCGTGACGATTCTGCAGGCCGGCCACGACATCCGCTGCATGTTCACGACGCCGAAGCTGCTCGAAGCGCTGGCGCTGCGGCTCGAGTCGATGGGCACGTCGATTCGCAAAGCGGGCATCACCGGCATCTTCTCCGGCGGCACCGAGTTCACGCCGCAGTGGAACCGCTTCGCGCACGAGGAACTGCTCGACGGCGCCTACATGACGCCGACCTACGGCAACACGCTGATGGGGCTCGCGGCGAGCGCGCCGAGCGGGCCCGAGAACAACTACAAGATCACGTATTACGCGCCGCAGCCGCGCGCGGTCATCGAGGTCGTCGATTTCGACGATCGCGTCGAAGCTCGTCGACTACGGCCAGACCGGCCGCGTGAAGCTGACGACGCTGACCAAGGAGTTCTTCGTGCCGGGGTTTCTCGAGCGCGACGAAGGCGAGCGCGAGCCGCCCGCACGAGAAGTATCCATGGGACGGCGTCAGCGGCGTCAGACCGTTCCGCGGCTTCGCGGCAACGACGACGGTTGGTGTGTACTAGCCGGTTCGTGAGGTTCGTGAGGTTCGTGGAGTTCGTACGGTTCGTACGGTTCGCAGGTCGAACAAACGAACTGAAACGAACCTGCGAACCGAACCCAACGAACTTGACGAACCCGACGAACTCAACGAACTTGACGAACCAGGGCCTATGGTGACAATTCCGATTCTTCGCTGGGGCCAGCCGTACTCGAGCATGGACGTCGATGAGGTGAAGCACTTTCTCACCGGCGAACCGATTGCCAGAGTGGGACGTGCCAATGCCGGCATGATTCAGCGCGACATGCGCAAGGCCCAGGGCGCGCGCGACGCGCTGCGCCGGATTCCGATCGCCGATCTGATCGCGATGATGAAGACCGCCGGCGATCTCTACATCGAACGCCGAGTTGCCGCTCGGCGATGGCGTCGCAGACACCTGATGATTTCGCCCGGCAGCAGTCCGCGAGCACGGGGCTGCCCGAAGCCCTCTGCCGCGCGAACATGAAGAAGAACCAGTTCGTGCTCAGCGAGATGGGCAACATCCTCAAGTCGCTGACGCGCGGGCTCGATCTGAACGTCCTCACGACGGGATACGGCGAAGAGAACGGCGTGCCGATCAGCTATCAGGCGCAGAGCCCGGTGCTCGGGCTGGTGCTTCCGTCGAACTCACCTGGCGTGCACACCTTGTGGCTCCCGATCATTCCGATGCAGGTCGGGCTCGTGCTGAAGCCGGGGCCGCAGGAGCCATGGACGCCTTATCGCGTGGCCGAAGCGTTTTTTCAGGCCGGCGTTCCGCGAGAGGCGATTTCGATCTATCCGGGCGAGGCCGAGGTTGGCGCCGCCGTGGTATCGGCGTGCGGCCGCAGCCTCATCTTCGGCGGCACGGCCACGGTCGAGCGCTACAAAGGCAATCCGCGCGTGCAGGTGCACGGTCCGGGATTCTCGAAGATCGTATTCGGCGACGATTGTGTCGACGACTGGGAACGCTATCTCGACATGATGGTGGACAGCGTCTTCCTCAACAGCGGGCGCGGTTGCATCAATTGCTCGGGCATCTGGGTCAGCCGTCACAGCCGCGAGATTGCCGATGCGCTCGCCAAGCGGCTGGCGCCCGTTCAGGCTCTGCCGCCCGACGATCCCGCGGCCAGCCTTGCGGCGTTCACGGTGCCCGGCATGGCTGACGCCATCTCGCAGTCGATCGATGTCGATCTCAAGCAGCCCGGCGTGACCGACTACACGGCGAAGTATCGCGACGCGCCGCGGGTCGTGAAGAACGGCAGCGCCGAATATCTGCTGCCGACGGTCGTCCACTGCGAATCGCCCGAAGCGGCGATCGCATCGAAGGAGTACATGTTCCCGTTCGTCACCGTCGTCGAGTGCCCCGAATCGAAGCTGCTCGACGCCATCGGGCCGACCCTCGTGTGCTCGGCCATCACCGGGAAGCCCGAGTTGCGGCGGGCGCTGTTCGACGCGACGCACATCGATCGGCTGAATCTCGGACCGGTTCCCACCATCAGGCTCAACTGGCTGCAGCCGCACGAGGGCAACATCGTCGACTTTCTCTACAGGCCCCGCGCGCTGCAGACGGCGGGATGAAGATCCTGTTCATCACGGCAGGCGCGGCCGGGATGTATTGCGGCAGCTGCCTCCGCGACAACGCGCTCGCCGCCGAGCTGAAGTCGCGCGGCCACGATGTCGTGCTCGTGCCGCTGTATACGCCCACGCTGACCGACGAGCCGAACGTCAGCGAAGAGCGCGTGTTCTTCGGCGGCATCAGCGTGTACCTCCAGCAGCACGCGGACTTCTTCCGGCGGGCGCCCCGCGTGCTCGACAAGCTTCTCGACGCACCGTGGCTCATCAAAGCGGCGGCGTCTGGATCCATTTCCACCGAACCGCGGTCGCTTGGCGAGATGACGATCTCGATGCTCAAAGGCGAAGACGGGTTTCAGCGCAAGGAATTCGAGAAGCTCGTCGAGTGGGTCGGCGCCGAATCGCCGCCCGACGTCGTGCAGTTGCCGAACGCCCTTCTCGCGAGCCTGGCGCCGTCGTTGCGGAAGGTGCTGAATCGGCCGATTCACTGCACGCTTCAGGGCGAAGATCTGTTTCTCGAGGGGCTGCAGCCGAGCCATCGCGCCGAGTCGCTCGAGCTCATCCGTCAGAACGCGGCTCACGTCGATCGGTTCACCGCCGTCAGCGAGTACTACGCCGGATTCATGTCGGGCTATCTGACGATCCCCCGCGAGAAGATCGACGTCGTGCCGCTCGGGATCAACCTGACCGGCTTCGAGCGCCGGCGCGAGGCGCCGGCCGATCGTCCGTTCACGGTTGGCTATCTCGCGAGGATCGCGCCCGAAAAAGGGCTGCGCGGGCTGTGCGAGGCCTACGGGCTTTTCAGGCAGATGCCCGGCGTCGATCGCGCCCGCCTCGAGGTTGCGGGATATCTCGCTGCCGATCAACGCGCCTATCTCGATGACGCCAGGCGCATTCTCGAACGCGCAGGCCTCGGTCAGGAGTTTCAGTACCGGGGTGTGCTGAGCCGCGATGCGAAGATCGACTTTCTCAGAAGCCTCGACGTGTTCTCCGTCCCCACGGTTTACGTCGAGTCCAAGGGACTCTTCCTCATCGAGGCCATGGCGTGTGCGGTGGCCGTCGTGCAGCCACGGAAGGGCGCGTTTCCTGAGATGATCGCGAAGACATCGGGCGGGCTTCTCGTCGAGCCCGACGATCCCCAGAAACTCGCCGAAGGTCTTTACCGGCTCTGGAAAGATCCAGCCGAGCGCGCCCGGCTTGGACAGAACGGGTTCGATGGCGTGCGGCGTCATTACTCTGTGGCGCGTTCGGCCGACCGGATGCTCGAGGTTTACGCGTGCTGACGGTACAGGGATTGAGCAAGTCGTATCCATCGCCCGCTGGCGACGTCCAGGTGCTGTCCGCCGTGTCGCTGTCTCTTGCGCCTGGGGATGCGGCTGCCATCATGGGGCCGTCCGGCAGCGGCAAGAGCTCGCTCCTCTATGTCCTCGGTGCGCTCGAGCCTCCCACCACCGGAACGGTCACGCTGGACGGCCGGAATCCCTACACCCTGTCGCCGAAAGATCTCGCCGCCTTTCGCAACAAGGAAATCGGGTTCGTGTTCCAGGACCATTGCCTGTTGCCGCAGTGCAACGTGCTCGAGAACGTGCTCGTGCCCGCGCTGGTGGGAGCCGCCGATCCGGGTGTTGACGCGCACGCGCGTACGTTGGTGGAGCAGGTGGGGCTTGGCCATCGCGTGACCCACCTTCCAGGACAGTTGTCGGGTGGCGAGAAGCAGCGGGTGGCGCTCGCGCGAGCGCTCGTGCGCCGCCCCCGGCTCCTGCTCTGTGACGAGCCCACCGGCAATCTCGATCGCGCATCGGCCGAATCGGTCGCTTCGCTGCTGTTCGAGCTCCAGCGCAGGCAGCAGGCCATACTCATCGTCGTGACACACAGCGCCGAGCTGGCCGCACGATTTCCCATCCGTTTCGATCTTGTCGATCGAACGCTCCAGCGAGTGGGGTAATCCATGAAGGCGGGCACACTTCGTTCGCGGAGCCTGCGCTACTACTGGCGGACCAACCTTGCCGTCGTTGGCGGCGTGGCCGTTGCCGTCGCGGTGCTCGTGGGCGCGCTGACGGTCGGCGTCTCGGTGCGTGCGAGCCTCCGCGATCTCGTGCTGCAGCGGCTTGGGCGGACCGATCGTGTCGTGCTGGCGCAAGGGTTTTTCAGCGAAGAGCTCGCCGGCGCCTTCAAGCAATCCGTCCCGCTGGTTGTGGCGGAAGGGTTCGTGTCGGCGCAGGAAAGCGGGCGCCGGGCTTCCCGCGTGCAGGTGTATGCCGTCGACGACCGATTCTGGCGGTTTCACGGTCTGGACGAGGTCAAAGCGCCCGAACGGAACGACGCGCTCGTGAGCGAAGCGCTTGCAGCCGAGCTCGACGCGGGCGTCGGCCAATCGATCGTCCTTCGTGTCGAACATTCCTCGGCTATCCCGACTGAATCGCTGCACGGGAGGAAGGAAGATGTCGGCCGCTCCGTGCGGTTGACCGTGCGCGACGTGTTACCACGCGAGAATCTCGGCGAGTTTTCACTAAGCCCGCGGCAGGGGGCGATTCGCGCCGTCTTCGTACCGCTTTCCCGCATGCAGACGCTTGTCGGCCAACCGGCTCGCGCGAATGCCATCCTGATCGCCGGCCAAAGCGCGGCAGAGGTGGAGCGTGCGCTCGCCGCGGCCGCGCGCGTGGACGACTTCGGCCTCAGGGTACGTGCGCTCGACCAGCTCGGAGCGATTGCCCTGGACAGCCGCAGCACGATGCTCAGCGAGGCCGTGGCGGCCGCGGCGACGCGAGCCGCGGAACGCGCGAAGCTCGTGGTTGTTCCGACGCTGACCTATCTCGCGAATTCCATCCGCTCGGGCGATCGCGAGATTCCGTACTCCACGATGACGGCGATCGACACGCGGGCCATGGGCTGGTCGAATCCAGACGACGAACGCCGGCAGCCCGGCCCGATCTATCTCAACGAATGGGCCGCGCGCGAACTGCAGGCCCGGCCGGGCGATCCGATCTCGATCGAGTACTACGTCTGGGAAACCGAAGGGCGGCTCATCACGCGCACCGCCGACTTCCGGGTTGCGCGGACGTTGCCGATCGCAGGCGCCACGGCCGACCGCGATCTGGTTCCCGAATATCCCGGCATCACCGATTCGGCACGCGTGGCGGACTGGGATCCGCCCTTTCCCGTCGACTTGAAGCGGGTGCGCCCCGTCGACGAGGACTATTGGAATCGGTACCGCGCCACGCCGAAAGCGTTCATTCCGATCGAGCGAGGGCAACAGCTGTGGAGCTCCCGCCACGGTGCACTGACCGCCCTGCGTCTGATGCCTCCCGCCACGGTGCCGCTGGCACAGGCGCGGGATACGTACGAACAGGCATTGCGCCAGGAGCTCGATCCGCTCGCGATGGGGTTCTCGGTGTACGACGTTCGCGGCGAGGGGCTGGCCGCGTCGATCGGTGCGACGGATTTTGGCGAGTACTTCACCTACTTCAGCACGTTCCTCGTCGTCTCGGCGCTCTTGCTCGCGGGCCTGTTCTTCAAGCTTGGCGTGGAGCAACGGCTTCAGGAAGTGGGATTGCTCCAGGCAATCGGTCTCGATCCGGCCGCGATCAGGAAGCTTTTCGTCGGCGAAGGCCTGGTGCTTTCGCTGTGTGGCGGTGCCCTGGGCATTCTGGGCGCTCTCGCATACAGCTCGCTCATCATGCTTGGACTGCGCACCTGGTGGATCGGTGCGGTCGGCACGACGGCGCTGCGGCTGCACGTCGATCCCGTGTCGCTCATCGCGGGGACTGTTGCGGTCGTGCTCATCGCCGTGGCGTCCATCTGGTGGTCGCTCCGGGCGCTCGCGACGACGTCCACCCGCGCGCTGCTGGTTGAAGGAAGGGGTCGGGAGGGGTTTTCGGCGCGGTCGCGCGAAAACCCCTCCCGACCCCTTTTCGCCGCGATCGCCGCGGGGGCCGTGGCGATCGCGCTTCTTGCCGGCAGCGCGGCCGGATTGGTGCCGCGAGCCGCCGGCTTCTTTGGCGCAGGTGCGCTCTCGCTCGTGGCCATGCTGTGTCTGGCTGCCGTCTGGCTGCGCGGTGCGCACTGGGGACGGCTTCGCGGCCACGGATTGTGGGCCGTCTGGCGGCTCGGCTGGCGAAACTCGGCATACCGCCCGGGCCGCAGCGTGCTCTGCATCGCCCTCATTGCCTTTGCGACGTTCGTCATCGTCGCGGTCGAAGCATTCAAGCGCGACGATTCGGCCCTCGTCTCCGACAGGCACTCGGGCGGCGGCGGCTATCCGCTGCTGATGGAGACGCTGCTGCCTGTCGTTCACGATCTCAACACCGCCGCGGGACGCGATGCCCTGAACCTTCCCGCGGGCGGTGAACTGCAGAACGTGCGCTTCGATCGATTCCGCGTGCGGCCTGGAGACGACACGAGCTGCCTGAATCTGTATCAGCCGAAGAATCCGCGCATCCTGGGGGCGTCGTCTGATTTCACCAACGCCGGCCGGTTCGCGTTTCACGGCTCGCTCGCGGAATCTCCCGAGGAGCGCGCCAATCCCTGGCTGCTGCTCGATCGCGAGCTCGAGGGTGGCGTCATTCCCGTCATCACCGACGCCAACTCGATGACCTACGTGCTGCACATGAAGCTGGGCGACGAGATCGTGCTGCCCGGGTCGTCGGAGCGCCCGATTCGGCTGCGTCTCGTTGCCGCGCTGTCGGACAGCATCTTCCAGGGCGAGCTGCTGATGTCGGAGCGGCAGTTCCTGCGCGCATTTCCCGAGTGGGAGGGCTACCGGTTCTTCCTCGCCGATGTGCCGCCCGATCGTGCCGGGGCCCTCACGAGCCTCCTGGAGTCAAGATTGTCGGATTTCGGGGTGGACGTGGCATCGACGATGGAACGTCTCGCAGGCTTCCACCGCGTTGAATATACTTATCTCTCGACATTTCAAACGCTTGGCGGATTGGGACTGGTGCTGGGCACGCTCGGGCTGGGCGCCATCCTTCTTCGAAACGTGCTCGAGCGGCGGCGGGAACTGGCGCTCCTTCGGGCACTCGGCTACACGCCGTCCAGTTTCTTCGCGATGGTCGTCGCCGAAAACGTGTTCCTGCTGGTGGGCGGACTGCTCGTGGGCGCGACGTCGGCGCTGGTCGCGATCGCGCCCGTGTTTCTCGATCGCGGCGGGAGGTTGCCGGCCGTCACGCTGGCGCTTCTACTCGCCGGCGTTCTCGGTACCGGACTGCTGGCATCGATCGGCGCCACGGCCGCCGCGCTGCGAGCGCCGTTGTTGTCTGCGTTGCGTACGGAGTAGCGTCCGCCTCAAGGCGGACTTGTGAGGAGGCCATGAACAGATCACGTCGCTTGATGGTTGGAGCTGTCCTCGTGGCCGGTTGCACGGTCGCAATCGGCGCCCAGAATGCTGGTCCCGACTGGCCGCAATGGCGCGGGCCGCGCCGCGACGGCACGCTGACGTCCTTCACCGAACCGAAGGCGTGGCCCGAGACGCTCAACCAGCGCTGGAAGATCACGGTCGGCGAGGGTTACGCCACGCCCATCATCGTCGGCAACCGCGTGTATCAGTTCTCGCGGCAGCAGGAGAACGAAATCCTGCGCGCGATCGACGCGGCCAGCGGCAAGGTGGTCTGGGAGCGCAGCTACGCGGCGCCGTTCGAGATGAACTCGGGGGCGAAGCGCCACGGGCCCGGCCCCAAATCGACGCCGACGTTCGCAGACGGCCGGCTGTTCACGCTTGGCATGAGCAGCATCGTGACGGCATGGGACGCGGCGAGCGGCAAGGAACTGTGGCAGAAGCCTGCCGGTCCGGTGCAGCCGATGTTCCACACGGCGATGTCGCCGCTCGTCGACGGGAATCGGATGTATCTGCACGTGGGCGGCCACAACGACGGCGCGCTCACGGCGTTCGAGCCGGCGACCGGCAAAGTCATCTGGGAGTGGAAGGGTGATGGGCCCGCGTATGGCTCGCCCATCATCGCGGAGATCGGCGGCATGCGTCAGTTGATGGTGTTCTCGCAGAAGAACTTCATCGGCATCAATCCGGCGAACGGCGAGCTGCTGTGGAGCGTGCCGTTCGAAGCGCGCTCGACGACGAACTCGATTACGCCGCTCGTGTACGGCGGCAACACCGTGATCGTGTCTGGACAGGGGAAGCCGCTGACGTCGTACATCATCGCGAACAAGGGCGGCAAGTGGGCGGCGGACCTCGCCTGGGAGAACCCGCAGCTCTCGATGTCGTTCAGCAATGCCGTCCTCATCGGCGACTCGATCTTCTCGATGTCGCCGCTCAACAGCGGCCAGTACTTCTGGGCCGACGCCAGGACCGGCAAGACGCTGTGGGCCTCTGAACCGCGTCAGGGCGGCAACTCCGCGATTACACGCTCTGGCGATCTGCTGTTCGTGCTCAAGGATGACGGGACGCTGATGGTCGGGAAGGCCACGCCGGGTGCAGCGTTTGTGCCCGTCAAGACGTATACAGTGGCAACGAGCGCGACGTGGGCGCCTCCCGTGATTTCCGGCAATCGGATTTTCGTGAAGGACATCGAGACGCTCGCGTTGTGGACGTTGAACTAGGGAACTAGGGGTCTGGCCCCTTACGGGCGATACTTCAACCATGGGTGAGACGGGCCGAGCGGCGGTCGACGAAACAGAGGTCGGCAGCTATTTCGTCGCGAACTATCCGCCGTTTTCGGTCTGGACGGGCGACGCCGTCGAGCGCGATGCGCTGCCCGCGCTGACGTCGCCACGGGCGCCGGTGCCGCTTGGCCTGTACCTGCACGTACCGTTCTGCCGGAAGCGTTGCCACTTCTGCTATTTCCGGGTCTACACAGACAAGAACGCGCAGGAGGTCGAAGAGTACCTCGACGTGATGGCGCGCGAGTGGGAGATCTACAACACCTATCCCGCCATCAACGGCCGGCCGCTCAATTTCGTGTACTTCGGCGGCGGCACGCCGTCGTTTCTCTCGGTCCGCCAACTCACCGGACTGGTGCAGCGGCTGACGGCAGTTGCGCCCTGGACCAGCGCCGAAGAGGTGACCTTCGAGTGCGAGCCAGGCACGTTGACCGAACCGAAGCTCGCGGCCATTCGCGACCTCGGCGTGACGAGGCTCAGCCTGGGCATCGAGAACTTCGACGATCGCATCCTCGAGCTGAACGGGCGCGCGCATCGTTCGGCGGAGATTTTCCGCGCCTACGAATTCGCGCAGTCGTTGAAATTTCCACAGGTCAATATCGATCTCATCGCGGGCATGCTCGGCGAGACCGACGACAACTGGCGTCTCACGGTCGAGAAGACCATCGAGCTCGCGCCCGACAGCGTGACGATCTATCAGATGGAGCTGCCGTTCAACACGACGATCAGCAGCGACGTGCTGAAGGGCACCGGCCGCTTCAGCGAGCACGTGGCGTCCTGGTCGACCAAGCGCCGCTGGGTGGACGAGGCGTTCGGCGCGCTGCAGAAGGCCGGCTACACCATTGGCAGCGCCTACACGGCCGTCAGGGATCCCGCGCGGACCAAGTTCATCTATCGCGATCGTTTGTGGCAGGGCGCCGATCTCGCCGGTCTCGGCGTGGCGTCGTTCGGCCACATCAACGGCGTGCACATGCAGAACCTCGATGCGTGGGAGACCTACAGCGCGAAGATTCGCGAGGGGCGGCTGCCGTTGAGCCGCGCGTACAGGCCCGATCCGGAGGAGCGCCTCATCCGCGAGCTCGTGCTGCAACTGAAGCTCGGGCGCGTCCGTCCCGCGTATTTCTCCGACAAGTACGGCGTGGACATCCTCCGGCGTTTCGAAGAGCCGCTCAGCTCGCTCGACCAGGGCGGGTATCTCGCCGAGGCCAGCCGCGACATCGTGTCGCTCACGCGTGCAGGTCTGCTGCGTGTCGACTCGCTTCTGCCACGGTTCTTCCAGCCCAAGCATGCCGGCATCCGTTACACCTAAGCGTGCGAAGCGGCGGGATGCTGTTTCCGCTCGACTTCGTGTATGCGCGGTCGGGCGTCGAGCTGCCGCAGGTGAAGCCGATCGCTCCGGACGACATTCCGCTGCCGTACCGATCGCTGCTGGTCCATCAGATCGACATGACGCTCACGCTCGAACGGCACTTCGGCGGCCGCGTGACGCTGCGTCCCCTGTCCACGTTTCTCAAGGGCGGATGGTACTTCCGGCGTGTCCTGCTCGCGCAGGAGTACACGGGCCGTCCGGTCGAGATGGGCGCCATCCGCATCAAGGTCTCGGCCTTTCCCGACCGCATCCGCCGGCAGATCCTGAAGAATGACGTGCCCCTGGGCCGGCTCCTTCGCGACGGTGGCGTTTCATATGAGAGCCGCCCGAAAATGTTTCTGGCGGTCACCCCCAACCCGGAGATGATGGGCGTGTTCTGGATGCGCGAGCCCAAAACGCTCTACGGCCGCCGCACCGAGATGATCCGCAACGGCGTGAAGATCGGCGACATCGTCGAAGTGCTTCCGCTTGTGTGAGCAGAGACGCCAATGCCTTCTGAATATCGGCTGAAACGGCGTGTGCAGTTCCACGAGACCGACATGGCTGGCATCGTGCACTTCAGCTGGTTCTTCCGTTATCTCGAAGAAGCGGAGCACGCCATGTGGCGGGAAGCCGGCCTCAGCATTGCCGGTGGTGGAGGCATCGCCTGGCCCCGCGTGGAGGCCTCGTTCGAATTCCACCGTCCGCTGAGATTCGAAGATGAATTCGAGGTGCACCTCCGGATCGTCACCCGGGACGCGCGCACCATCGGCTATGAAGGCGTCATCACGAAAGACGGCGAGCGTGTGGCGACGGGCCGAATGACGATCAAGTGCGTCAGCAGGAAGCCGGGCGAGCCGATGCGCTCGATCGACATGCCGCCAGAGATCGATTCGCTCTTCCAGGTTGCACGCTGATGCCGGTGCCGCAGCTTATCGTTCAGTTCCTCCTTCAACTGACGGTCATCCTGATCGCGTGCCGGGCCGTCGGCTGGCTGATGATGCGTCTGGGGCAGCCGAAGGTCATCGGCGAGATGATTGCGGGCATTCTGCTCGGGCCGTCGTTACTCGGGCTCGTGGCGCCCGGGCTTCAGGCCGCCCTCTTTCCGCCTGCATCGCTGGGACTTCTGTCGACGGTGAGCAAGATCGGTCTGGTCCTGTACATGTTCGTTGTGGGCACCCATGTTCAGACGACTGTCATCCGGCAGGCATTTCGCAGCGCCATCGTGATCTCGATCGCCGGCATCGTGGTGCCCTTCGTGCTCGGCGCGGCGCTCGCGACCTACTTCTATCGTGACGGCCGCTTCTTTGCCGTAAGCGTCCCGCATACGCTCAGCATGATCTATCTCGGCGCGGCGATGGCGGTGACGGCATTCCCGGTCCTTGCGCGAATCATTCAGGAGCGCGGCATTGGTGGCACGTCGCTCGGCACGCTGGCGCTGGCGGCTGGCGCGACCGACGATGCCATCGCATGGTGCCTGCTGGCGGTTGTGCTCGTCAGCCTCAATCCGGAATTCAACGTCGCGGGGTTCCTCGGATCGCACGCCGTCTTCGTCGCATTCGTCGTCGGCGTGCTGTTTTCGGATGCCCCGCTGACGCGCCAGATCAGCCGGCGTGTCGAGTGGATCGCGTCGACGGTGCTGGTGCCACTCTTCTTCGCCTACTCGGGCTTTTCCACGCATCTCGGCCTGCTCTTGTCGCCGGAACTGCTGATGGTGTCGATCGGAGTCATCCTCATCGCATCGGTGGGAAAGGGCGCAGCGTGCTGGGCTGCTGCCCGTCTGACCGGCCGGCCGAACGGTGAGGCGATGGCGATTGGCGCGCTGATGAACGCGCGAGGGTTGATGGAGTTGATCATGCTGAACATCGGGCTCGAGCGGGGCGTGATTACGCCGACGCTGTTTACCGTGATGGTGGTCATGACGCTCGTGACGACGCTCGCGGCAGGACCGGTGTTCGAATGGGCGTGGCGCGGATCCAGACAGGTGGCCGATCTTGACGGCGTCCGGGCGCACTGATCGCGCGGCGCTCGTCGAGATGCAGTCGAGCCGGCTGTCGCGGCTCGCTCGAGGAGATCTACGGCCACAACGCCTTCTACACGCGCAAGCTCGAGGCGGCCGGGCTGCATCCACGCTCGCTGGTCTTGCCGCGCGATCTGACGCGGCTGCCCCTGACGACCAAGCAGGAGCTGATTGTCGATCAGCAGTCCGCCCCCCCGTGGGGCACGAATCTCACGTCTCCGCTCGCGCGATACACACGTTACAACCAGACGTCATCGACAACCGGCAGCCCGTTGCGCTGGCTCGACACGAACGAAAGCTGGCAGTGGATGCTCGATTGCTGGAGGGCCGTGTACGACGCCGCGAAGGTCGGCGCTGGCGACCGGATCTTCTTTCCGTTCTCCTTCGGGCCGTTCCTTGGCTTCTGGACGGCCTTCGAGGCCGGCTGCCAGATGGGCGCCCATTGCATTCCCGCAGGCGGAATATCCACGCATTCACGCCTCTCAATGATCCAGGCGCTGAGACCGACCGTTGTGTGCTGCACGCCGACCTATGCGCTGCGCCTGCTCGAAGTGGCGGGTGAGATGGGAGGTGGCTTCGATCTCGCCGACAGCTCGGTGCGGGCGTTGATTGTGGCGGGCGAGGCGGGTGGCAGCATTCCATCGACCCGCGCGCGAATCGAGCGTGGATGGGGTGCGCGTGTGATCGATCATCATGGCCTCACCGAAGTCGGTCCGGTGAGCTTCGAGTGTTGGGAGTCGCCAGGGTCGCTCCATCTGAACGAAGCCGAGTTCATCTGCGAGATTCTCGATCCGGCATCCGATCGCGCGGTAGACGATGGCGAGAACGGAGAGCTGGTTATCACGAACCTCGGCCGTGCGGCGAGCCCGGTGATTCGGTACCGTACGGGCGATATCGTCGCACGGCGTTCGTCCCCGTGCGCATGCGGGAGGACGTTCGCGCGCCTCGATGGAGGCGTGATGTCGCGTGTCGACGACATGGTCAACGTGCGCGGTGTCAACGTGTATCCGGCCGCGGTCGAAGCGGTCGTTCGCCGGTTCGACGAAGTCGCCGAGTATCGCGCGACGATTGGTCACACCGGATCGCTGCGCGAGCTGGCGGTCGAGATCGAGCTTCTGGCTGGTACGGACGGCGCGGCGAGTGTGTCCATGCGAGTGGCCGATGCGCTTCGCGACGCGCTGGGCCTGAGGGTGCCGCTGAAGGTCGTCGATGCCGGCACGTTGCCGCGATTTGAGTTGAAGGCCAGACGGTTTGTGATCGTGGACACCGAGTAGGGCTTAGGGCTAAGGGCTTAGTTAACCGAAAAATTGTCTTTGGAAACCCGCCGTATTGCGCCGGAAGAACTTGCCGCACGTGTGGCCGCCGGCGCAGCGCCGTGTACGATTGACGTTCGATCGAAAGCCGAGTTCGACGAAGGCCACGTGCCGGGCGCTCGTCACATTCCGTTCTGGCAGATGGCTGCGCGCTGGCGCGAGGTTCCGGTTGCGCCCGACGCGGACGTGGTGGTCTACTGCGGACATGGGCCTCGCGCGTACATGGCGGGCGCGATCCTCAAGCGCCACGGGTTTACGGGCATCCGGTACCTTACTGGTCACATGAAGAGGTGGCGCGAGCTGAATCTTCCGGTCGAGGGTCAGTGAATGTTGCGGACGTATCTGTGGATTAGCGTTGCGGTGGCGTGCCTCGTGCTCGCAGACGGGGCGACGTTCGCTCAACCGGCCGACGTGCGCATGGTGACCGTCGAGGGAGAAGGTGCGAAGTACTGGCCGGTGTGGCGCGGGCCCTCGGGACAGGGTCTGGCTACCGGTGCTTATCCGGATTCATGGTCGGCGACCGAAAACGTCGCGTGGAAGAAACCGGTGCCCGGCCGGGGGAACTCGTCGCCCATCGTGTGGGGCGATCGAATTTTTCTGACAACCGCGTATGACTCCGGGCGACGCGTCTCGCTGGTTGCGTTCCGCCGGGCCGACGGCACGCAGTTGTGGGAGGCGTTCGCCCCCGACGGGCGAACGGGCCGGCCGCACTACAAGAACGGCCACGCCTCGGCGACGCCGTCGACCGACGGCAAGCTGATTTACGCGTTTTTCGGCAGCCGGGGACTTGCCGCGTTCGATTTCAACGGCAAGCTCGTCTGGCATCAGGATCTCGGCGACGTCGACAACTATCACGGCTCGGCGGGCTCGCCGCTCCTCTACAAGAACCGGCTCATCCTCTATCAGGATTTCGACGGCGGATCGTTCATCGCCTCGTTCGACACGGCCACGGGTAAGCAGGTATGGCGCATGCCCCGCCGTGCCTTCGTCGGCTGGGGCACACCCGTTGCGGTGCGCGTTGGCACGCGCGACGAGATCGTGGTCAGCAGCCAGTCTTCGGTGACGGCCTACGATCCGGAGACCGGCCGGGAGCTCTGGGTTTGTGACGGCAACTCCTTCGAAGTGATCCCGACGCCCGTTGTTGGACACGGGCTCGTCTTCGCCTCGTCAGGGCGCGTCGGGCCCACGCTGGCGATCCGTCCCGGCGGAAAAGGCAACGTCACCAAAACGCACCTGGCGTGGACCAGCCCGAAAGGGTCGCCGTTTGTCCCGTCGCCGGTTCTTTCCGGCGATCAGTTGTACACGGTAAACGACATGGCGAGCATCGTCACGTCGTTCGAAGCGCTCACGGGCAAAGTGCTGTGGCAGGGCAGGCTCGGTGTCGCGCAGCGCGAAGGGTTCTCGGCGTCACCGGTCGCCGTTGACGGCAAAATTTTCTTCACGAACGATCAGGGCGAGACGTTCGTCCTGCGCGATGGTCCGGCGTTCGAGCTGCTCCGGACCAATCGCATCGGTGAAAGCACGCTGGCCTCGCCGGCGCTGGTCGATGGCCGGTGGTACATCCGGACCGATCGAAGCCTGTTTGCGATAGGGAAGTGATGCGCATCCTGTTGACTGCCGGCGCCGTCGTCTGGATCGCGGGCTGCAGCGCGGGGCTCCATCCCACCGGCACGAAGGAGTTCGATCGGGCGGCGTTCAGGCAGGCGCGTGCCAAGTGGGATAACTCCGGGATTACCAGTTATGCGTTCGAAAGCCGGTATGTGTGTTTCTGCCCGGCGCACTTGAACTTCTGGACTCGACTTACCGTGCGCCGTGACAGGATCGTCGCAGCCGATCCAGTCGCGCCGTTACCTCAGGAGATTTCGTCTGATGTGCGCGGATGGCGGACCGTACCCGAGATATTCGAATGGATCGAATCGGCGGCCTCGTCGAGCGACGACATGGTGAGCAAGGTCACCGTCACCTATGACGAGGCGCTTGGATACCCGCGCGACATTACGATCCGGTGTGTCTCAACCGTCGCCGACTGCGACCGCGACTTTCATCTGCAGTCGCTTGCCCGGACCCCCTAGTACGTCATGTCCGGCTTTGCCGGCTTTAGCCGGACCAAGTACGTCGCCGACCGGATGGCACTTGGGTTGGTGTCGCTGCCGCGCGAATCCGAAGCTCCGGGGCCGGACGCGCGCTGCGAGGCCGCCCGCGCCCGCTCGGCGCGAGGACACTGACGTCGCTCTTCATCCTCGCTCGAGGCCCGCAGGCTTCTCGCGCGGTCTGGCGTGACGTGTCGGCCGCCTGCGCACGGCTTCGCGCCGCAGCAACACCAACCCAACTGCCTCTCAGTTGGACTACAGCCCAATCGCAATGACGGCGTCGTCGGTCCGGATGAACAACCGTCCGACGCTTACGTCCGATAAGACGATCGACCCGCTGTTCAGGAGGAACCTATGTTCAAGAGCCTGCGCGTACCGGAAGGTGTATTCCGGGCGGTGATGTGGATCGTCTCGTTCGTGTTTGCCGGCTTCCTGATTGGTCTGGGAGGGCGGCTGATCGCCGATCTGCCGCGGCTCGAAGATCAGCTGACCGTCGAACAGTTCGCCGATCAGGCGGCGCTCGTCTCGGCCCGAAGCGAGATTCTGGTGCTGCAGCGGCGCGAGCGGGAGCTCGGCGACGAGCGCGAACAGGCCGGGCTTGCCTTCAGCGCCGTCTCCAACGCCTACCAGTCGGCGCGCGCGAGTTATGCGAACTGGATTCAGACGCGCACGGCGACGACAGATCCCGCTCAGGATCCGGAGGTGCTGGCGCGCACGCGCGAGCTCGACAAACTGAAGGCCAGCGAGCGCGACGCGCAGGCCACCGTCGAGGGACTCGACAAGGAGCTTCTGGGTATCCGCCAGACACTGGCCGCACGTGAACGAACGATTGCCGAATCGCTCGAAGGGGCCGGGAGCGCGTACCAATCGGCCGTCTTCCGGCAGGAGCTGCGTGTGTTCGGCGCGCGGCTGCTGTTGACGCTGCCGTTGTTGCTCGTGGCCGGCTGGCTGATCGCGAAAAAACGAAAAAGCGACTATTGGCCGCTGATGCGCGGCTTCGTGCTCTTTGCTGCCTTCACCTTTTTCGTCGAGCTGGTTCCGTATCTCCCGAGCTACGGAGGCTACGTTCGGTACGGCGTTGGCATCGTCGTGACGGCTGTCGCGGCTCACTACCTTGTGAGAGGGATGCGGGCCTACATGGCGAAGCGTCAGGAAATCGAGCGGCAGACAGAGACCGAGCGGCGGCAGTCCCTCCCGGCGGATCACGCGTTGAAGAAGCTGGCCGCCAATGTCTGTCCCGCATGCGAGCGCGCGCTGTTGTCGACGGGGGATGTGAAGCCCGATTTCTGCGTGCACTGCGGGTTGAAGCTGTTCGATCGGTGCAGCACGTGCGAGACGCGGCGGAACGTGTTCTTCCACTACTGCCCGAAGTGCGGCACCGCCACCGCGGCGGCCGGCTAGGAAAAAAGGCTCCCGGAGCTATTTTCCGATCGCGATGATCGCGTCGTCGGTGCGGATGAACAGCCGTCCGCCCGACACGGCCGGAGAGGCGAGCTGGCGCGCGTTCAGGCGGTTGCGCGCGAGCACGCGCGGCTGTTGTCCCGCGGCCAGCACGATCGTCTGACCATCCTCGCTCAGCAGATAGATCTTGCCGTCGGCGGCCACAGGAGAGGCCGTGAAGACCCCGCCCGTGCGCTCCTGCCAGACGCGCTGCCCGGTCTTCGCGTCGATGGCGCTCAGCACTCCCACGTCTCCCGCCATGTAGAGCAGACCGTTGTAGTGCACGAGCGACGATACGTACGGCGCGCCCGTGTCCGTTCTCCAGAGCACGTGGCTGCGGCTGACGTCGCCCTTACCACCGGGCCGGATGGCCATGTATGGACCACTTCGATATCCGCGGCTCGTGTAGATGAGACCGTCGTGAAACACAGGCATCGGAATCGGGAAGCGATTCTGCTCCTGGATGTGCCAGAGGAGCTGGCCTGTTGTGGCGCTGTGCCCGCTGATCCCCTCGCTCGAGTTGATGATCAACTCGGTCGTGGCGTTCGCCCGCACGACGAGCGGCGTGCTGTACGAGTGGATGTCTTTGCCTCGCTCGACCCGCCACACCGTTTTGCCGGAGGCCGCGTCGAGCTTCAGCAGGTATGCGGTCGGCAGGTGATAGCACGTGAGGATGAGCGCGTTGTCGAGGATCACCGGCGAGCTGCTGTGGCCCCAGTTGATGTCGAACGGCGCGTACTCGCGCCCCAGATGGCGCGACCAGACAAGCTTGCCGGACAGATCGAGCGCGACGATCTGGCCGGTCCCGAACCAGGCATACACCCGGCGACCATCGGTGACAGGGCTAGACGAGGCGAGGTTGTGCTTATCGTGGACCTCGGAGAGGCGGCCTTCGGCCGGCATCTCGTATTCCCACAGCTTCCGGCCGTCGGTGCGATTCAACGCCGTGACGAGGAACGACACTTTGTCGGATGCCGCGGCCGCCGCAGTGCTGCCGAGGGCGCGCTCACCGGACTCGACCGGATTGCCGCCCTGGACCAGCGTCGGATGGTTGCCGGCGCGGCGGGCGCTGCGGCCGATTTGTGATGTCACAAAGACGTAGTCACCCCACACGATGGGCGACGAGATGCCGAGACCGCGGACGGTGGATTTCCACGCGACGTTCTCGGTGTCGCTCCAGCGCTCGGGCAGCCCGGTTTCGGTGGATACGCCCGTCGTCGACGGACCTCTCCAGTGCGGCCAGTTTTCGGCGCGCATGCCGGTTGCCGAGAGGACGATCAACAGGGCCAGTGCGTACGGCTTCATCACGCGTTTCTCCTAGGAAATACACCACTTTCTAACACACGTCTCAAATCGGATCGCGCGTGCTGGAAATGCGCAACCACTATTCTTGTGGGGTGGTGTGCGGAAATGTAAAAGCCTGTACGCGGAAATCGTGTGAATTGCTAGGAAATTCGCAAAAAGACCCCCGGCACGGTCATTGCCCCTAAGCCGTTCGCCGCGAACTTTGGTGGCCTCTCGAAGGGGGTTGCATGACTGCAGGGATTCGGTTCGTCGTTGGTGCGATGTTAGCGGTCCTGTTCTCGGCGTTATTTTCGGTGGACGTTCATGCCCAGCCGGCGGCGACGAGAGTCGCGGTGCTTGGGGCGGACACGGACTCACGGAGGGAAGATGTGAGGGCCCGCCTCGCAGCGCAGGGCCTCGACGTCACCCCCATCAACGTGACTTTTGGTACAACCAATCCCACCCCGACGCGCGACGAGCTCCTCGCGTATCAGGCCGTCTTCACGTGGGCGTCTGCGTTTGGGTCCGGCTACGCCGATCCTGACGGATTGGGCAACGCGCTGGCCGCCTACGTAGATGCCGGTGGCGGTGTCGTGCAAGCCGCGCACGGGTTATCCCTGGGAACGTCTTTCCGCCTCGGTGGCGCGTGGCGAGCCGGAGGTTACGAGGCCATTACGCCCTCGGCAGCCAATAACGCCGGGTTGACGAGTCTGGTGGCCATTCAGCCGGCCCATCCAATACTGAGCGGCGTAACGACGGTTGGTGCGGCCGCGGGTGGCGTGCAGCACAACCCTATGCTCCAGGGTTGCGGCACTGAACTGATTGCAAACTGGAGCAACGGTCGCTTGCTGGCGGCGGCGCGCGTCGGTCCCCGTGGCGGCCGCATCGTCAGCCTCAACATGTATCCCGTGTCGTCTCCTCTGGGCACGGGGGGCTGGACCGGCGATGGCGCAGTCATGATGGCCAATGCCATCCGCTTTGTCACGACGCCCGCGCCGGCGCCCCCGGCTGGTGCGCCTGCCGTGGCCGTGTTCGGGGCGACAGACACGACGTGGATCGACGACGTGCGCTGTAAGATTCAGGATACGCATCTGTTCTCGCGCGTCGATGCGTTCGATGTGTCTGTTGGAACCCCGAACCTGGCCACGCTCAATCAATACGACGCGGTATTGACCTTCTCTGACGTTCAATACGCCGATTCGACGGCGATGGGGAACGTGCTAGCCGATTACGTCGATGGGCACCGCGGCGTCGTTGAGGCCTCGAATAACTTTGATCCCGTTAATGATCTGGACGGCCGTTGGAGCACCGACGGATACCGTCCATTTACCGAAGCGCCCGTCGTTTCGTTCACCGAGGGCTCTTTGGTACCGATCCTTCCGGGCCACCAGATCCTGCAGGGAGTCGCGAGCGTACTTGGCGGCGCAGTGAGCTACCACTCGTCGCCCGTCGCTCCGAGTTCGGCGATGACGCTGGTAGCGAACTGGACCGACGGACAGCCGTTCGTGGTTGCCGGGTCGGGCCCGGCAGGAGGAAGCATCGTCGGCCTCAACTTCTTTCCGCCGTCGAGCACCGTGGGAGATGGTTTTTGGGATGCGGCTTCCGATGGGGCGCGGCTGATGGCCAATGCGCTGCTCTATGCCTCGAACCGGACTCCGTCGACCGATGCGGGCGCCGATCAGACGATCGAGGCAGCGTCGCCGGCGGGCGTGTCGTTCTCGCTCAACGGAACCGGCAGCGATCTCGACGGCGATCCCATCACCTTCGCGTGGTCGGGTGCGGCGACGGGGAACACGGCCAGCATGATGCTGGATGTGCCGCCGCCGGTAGCGCCGGCTACGTCGCAGACTTACACCATGACGTTGACGGTGAGCGACGGCAGGGGCGGCGTCTCAACCGACGACGTCAATCTGACGGTCACCGACACGACCGGTCCCGTAGTGAGTGGCGTTCCGGCGGGGCCGATCGACCTCGTGGCGACCAGCCCGGCGGGCGCGGTGCTGACCTACGGACCTGTCACGGCCGCCGATGCGGTTGACGGGGTTCGACCTGTGACGTGCAACCCGGCGTCGGGGAGCACGATTCCGGTCGGCGGCACCGTCGTGACCTGCACATCGACCGATACGCGCGGAAATACGTCGTCGTCGAGTTTCAACGTGACCGTAACCGCGGATGACGGTGGTGGCGACGGTGATGACTCGACGCCGGGCAAGGTGTACGGCTACGGGTTCATTCGCGATGACGACACGCTCTTCGAGTTCTCGTTCAACGCGCTCGAGAGCGCGTCGGGCTTCGAGCGCGGCGAGCTGCAGATGAGCACCAAGTCGGGCTACTGCTACCATCACCGGCACAGCCGCCGGAGCCAGAATCGCTTCGTCTCGCTTGCGCTGGACGAGGTGACGTTCAACGGCAACAGCTCGGTGCAGTTCTCGGGAACGGGACGCTGGAACGGCCGCAACGGCTACCGTTTCGCCGTCTCCGCGTCAGACACGTTCGTCAGGTACCGGCACTTCGACAGAGTCCACATCACCATCACGTCGCCGACGGGCGAGGTGGTTTCCGAGGTTGAAGGCAAGCTCCAGGGCGGCAACGTTCAGTTCGTGCGCGTCCGCCATCAACACTGAGCGCGCTCCGTGCGCATCGCGTCGCTCGTCTCCGTTCTTCTGCTCATCAGTGCCGCGCCTTCGGGCGCGGCACTGCCGCATTTAGTCCCATCAGATTCATAAGAGCGATACGATCCCACCAGGTGGCTTTCCGCAGCAGCCGGCACGACCAATGGATTTCGCCGTCGTCTGGTAAACTCGCACTCAGATCCTTCAGTATTACTGTGAAGATGCGCACTGCTTACGGTATCGCTGTGTCTCTCGTTGCCGCTCCGCTTGCCCTGACGCTGTTGGCACAGGCTCCGGCTCCGGCGGCCGAGCGCTACTGGCCGCAGTGGCGGGGTCCGCTGGCCAACGGAATCTCCAAGCTGGCGAATCCTCCCCTGGAATGGGGAGAAGGAAAGAACGTGCGCTGGAAGGTGGAGATTCCGGGCCGCGGCTCGGCGTCTCCGGTTATCTGGGGAGATCGCGTCTTCATCCTGACGGCCATTCCTGCCGGTACGGGCGTCAAGGATTCACACGGGCCGCGCGGCGCCATCACGCCGAGGGGCATGCATCGGTACGTCGTGATGGCGCTCGATCGACGGGATGGCCGCGTCGTGTGGGAGCGCACCGCGCGCGAGGAAGCGCCGCACGAGGCGTCACACCAGGACAACGGCACATGGGCGTCGTCTTCGGCGATGACCGACGGGCAGCACGTCATCGCGTCGTTCGAATCGCGGGGCATCTACGCGTACGACATGAACGGCACGCTCGTCTGGGAGAAGGACCTCGGCGACAAGTCGATGCGGAACGAGTTCGGGGAGGGCAGCACGCCCGCGCTCTATCGCAACCGGCTGATCGTCGTGTGGGACCATACGAAAGGATCGTTTGTCACGGTCCTCGACAAGAACACCGGCAAGGAGCTCTGGCGCGTCAGCCGCAACGAGATCGATACGTGGGCCACGCCGTACGTCGTCGAACACGCCGGCCGCGCGCAGGTCATCGTGCCGGGCATGAACCGTCTGTACAGCTACGATCTCGAGACCGGCGAGGTCGTCTGGCACAGCGAAGGCCTGACGATGAATCCGATTCCGTCGCCGGTGGGCGAAGACGGAATCGTGATTGCGACCAGTGGATTCCGCGGCAACAATCTGAAAGCGATTCGGATTGCGGATGCGAAAGGGGATGTCACGGGATCGAAGGCCCTGCTGTGGTCGCTCGATCGCGACACGCCGTACGTGCCGTCTCCGCTTCTGTATGACGGGTTCCTGTACCTGTTGAAGAGCAATTCACCGATTCTGTCGGTCTTCGACGCGAAGACCGGCAAACCTCACTATCAGCTTCAACGGCTCGATGGTCTGGGATCGGAAATATTCTCGTCGCCGGTCGGCGCCGCCGGACGGGTGTACATCACCGGCCGCGACGGACACACGCTCGTGATTCGCAACGGCGGCTCGTTCGAAATCCTTGCGAAGAACGTGCTCGACGACGGGTTCGACGCATCGCCCGCGCTGGTGGACAACGAAATGTACGTGCGCGGGTATCGGTATCTCTACAGCCTCGGGGTCAAGTGAGTGGAAAATCCTGACGTCATTGTCATAGGCGGGGGGCCCGCCGGCTCGACCACATCAACCCTCATCGCGCAACGCGGCTACCGGGTACAGCTCTTCGAGCGCGATCGGTTCCCGCGCTTCCACATCGGCGAGTCGCTGATTCCCGAGACCTACTGGGTGCTGCAGCGGCTCAACATGCTGCCGAAGATGCAGGCCAGCCCCTTCGTGAAGAAGTACAGCGTGCAGTTCGTCAACGCCAAGGGCCGGGAGTCGGCGCCGTTCTATTTCTGGGACAACAAGCCGCACGAGTGCTCGCAGACCTGGCAGGTGGTGCGGAGCGAGTTCGACAAGATGATGCTCGACAACGCGCGCGAGCACGGTGTCGACGCGACCGAAGGCGTGCGTGTGCTCGACGTGCTGTTCGACGGCGAACGCGCGGTGGGCGTCAGGATTCGCGACGAACAGAACAACGACCGCGAGGTGTTCGCCCGTGTCATCGTCGATGCCAGCGGTCAGACGGCGATGCTGCAGAACCGCTTCAGGCTGCGGCTCTGGGATCCGGTGCTCAACAAGGGCGCTATCTGGACGTACTGGGAGAACGCGTACCGCGACAGCGGGCGCGACGAAGGCGCCACGCTCGTCATTCAGACCGGCGACAAGCAGGGCTGGTTCTGGTACATCCCGCAGCACGACAACGTCGTCAGCGTCGGCGTGGTCGCGCCGTTTTCGCACCTGTTCAACAAGAATCGCGAGAGCCACGAGAAGACGTACGATGACGAAGTCGAGAACGCGCCCGGAGTCAAGCAGCGCCTCGTGAACGCGAAACGCATCACCGGGTATTTCGTGACCAGGGATTACTCGTATCGCGCGAAAGAGGTGGCCGGCCACGGCTGGGTGCTCGTCGGCGACGCGTTCGGCTTCCTGGATCCGCTCTACTCCTCGGGCGTGCTGCTGGCGCTCAAGTCCGGACAGCTCGCCGCCGACGCCATCGTCGAAGGTTTCGCCAAGGGCGATGTGTCGGCCGCACAGCTCGGTTCGTGGGGCGCGGACTTCAACCAGGGTGTCGATCGGATGCGCCGGCTGGTCTGTGAGTACTACGCGGGCTTCAGCTTTGGCGAATTCGTGAAGACCTATCCCGAACTGCGCGGCACGGTCACCGACCTGCTGATCGGCGACCTGTTCGACGATCGCGTGGACAAAGTGTGGGGACCGCTGGAGTCGCTTTACAAGCCGGGGAAGGATCGGATTCAGGACTGGAGCGAGGGCACGCCGGCCGAGGTTGCCCAGCACAAGACGAATGAGCTGATTCTGCCGGAAGGGCGGAGGCGGTAGGGGGGCTGGAATCAGAAACTGGAAACTGGAAACTAGAAAGTAAAAAGTAAAAAGTGGAAAGTAAAAAGTAAATAGGAAAAAGGGACGAACGAGCATGTGGATCCTCGCGGTTGCGACCTTGTCTGTGGCCTTCAACGTTACCGTCACCCGCGTCGCTCATGCGGAAAACTGGCCGCAGTGGCGTGGGCCTTCGGCCAATGGGATCAGCGGCGAGACGAATCTGCCCGTCACATGGACGACGACCGAGAACATCACGTGGAAATTGCCGCTTCCCGCCTGGTCCGGGTCGACGCCCATCGTCTGGGACAATCACATCTTCCTGAACGTGGCGGAACACGGCAGCCTGTTCCTGTGGGCGGTGGATCGCACCAAGGGAGAGCCGATCTGGAAGCGCCACCTGAGCGACGGCGATCATCGGGAACGCAAACAGAACATGTCGACGCCGTCGCCGGTGACCGATGGGACCGCCGTGTGGGTGATGACAGGTACCGGCATCCTCAAGGGCTTTGATTTCCACGGCAAAGAGCTGTGGATGCGCGATATCCAGAAGGAGTACGGCCGCTTCGGCCTGAACTGGGGGTACGGGTCGTCGCCCATGCTCTATGGCGATTCGCTCTACGTGCAGGTGCTGCACGGGATGAAGACGGACGATCCTTCTTACGTGCTCCGCATCAGCAAGGCGAACGGCCGGACGATCTGGCGCCAGGAGCGGCCAACCATCGCGCAGCGCGAATCCCCGGACTCGTATACGACGCCGGCGATTGTGAAGGCAGGGGAGAATCTCGAGCTCGTGATCACCGGCGGTGACGCCGTTACCGGGCACGACATGAACACCGGGAAAGAGCTGTGGCGTGCCGATTCGCTGAATCCTACCAACGACTTTTCTTATCGCATCGTGGCGTCGCCCGTCGTGCATGGCGAGCTCATCATCGTGCCGAGCCGCGAGCGTCCGATGCTGGCGATGCGGCCGGGTGGACGCGGGGATGTCGCGCGCTCCCACATTCTGTGGCAGTTCGAGAACGGCCCCGATGTGCCGACACCGGTCACCGACGGCAAGTACGTCTACGTCATCAACGACCGCGGCATCATGTGGTGCCTCGACGCCAAAACAGGTCACGAGGTGTACGGCAAGATGCGCCTGCGCCCCAGCACGTACAGCGGGTCGTTCGTGATGGCCGACGGGAAGCTCTACATCACTAACGAAGACGGCCTCACGACCGTCGTGCGAACCGGGCCGAAATTCGAGATCCTCGCCGAGAACAACTTCGACGACTACACGCTGAGCTCGCCCGCGGTCTCGGACGGCCAGATCTTCATCCGCACGACGGCGGCGTTGTGGGCGATCGGGAAGCGGACCACGAAGTAAGTAACACGACGGCTCGACGAGCACGACGACGCGAAGTAGGAGCCCAAACAGGCCCAGACTGTGGTGGTGGCACAGGGCTTCAGCCCTGTCGGGACCAGAAACAGAAGATCCCCTCGACCCTCTCACTTACCACCCGCGCAAGCAGACAGAACTGGTAACATCTGCCCTCACACAACTGCGTTTCCATCAGGCACGTCCGCGAACGGTTGATCGTAGGAACCGTTTCGACGCCGCCCCTTCGTGCCTTCGTGGTTCCAGTCGCGCTCGTCGTGCTCGTCGCGCCGTCGTGTTTCCGTCGTGGCTTCGCCTTCGTGACTTCGTGGTTTCTGGAGGTGCCCGATGAGTCAATCCGCGCTCAGCGTCTTCGTCTTCGGCTGGTACATCTTCGCGAATGCCCTGATTCTGATCGTCGCGCCCAACCTGCTGCTCACCACCCTGGGCATCGAGCCGACGCACGAGCCCTGGCTGCGCCTGCTGGGGATCGTGACGCTCGCGCTCTCCTTCTATTACATTCTCGCGGCCTACGAGGAAGTCCTCTCGTTTTTCCGATGGACCATCCTTGGCCGATCGACGGTGTTTGTCGGCATCTCGGTGCTCGTTGTTGGGGGACTGGTGCCAGCCGTGATCGTGGTGTTCGCGGTTATCGACGCCCTGGGCGCGATGTGGACGGCGGCCGCTCTGCGCTCGGATCGTGTCGCCGCTGCAAACTAAAGCCCCTTTCATTTCGGTGTAGCGTCGGCGGCGGCAGTTGGATTGGCAGGGCTGCGGCGCGGAGCTCGTGCGCAGGCGGCCGCCGCGCGTGTCCGGCCCCGGAGCTTCGGCTACGCGCGGCGGCCATGCCAATTCAACTGCCGCTCGGGAAGATCGACTGGGGGTCCGGCTAAAGCCGGACACTACGTACTACAGGGAATCGAAAACTGCGCTAGGTGCTGCCCTGACAAGAAGGATCACGAAGGTCACGAAGGTTTGATCTTCGTGTTCCTTGTGATCCTGTCGTTCTTTACGCGGCGGGCCTGAAATACAGCACCATGCCCGCGCCCACCGACGCGAGCACGAAGCCGACGTACAGCATGGGACTTGGCGCGACCTTGGGAGGGTGGAACGCCATCGACAGGAGCACGTTGACGATCGGCGCGCCACCGAACACCAGCGGCATCACGTAGACGGGCAGGCCGCCCGTGCGGAAGGCCCAGATGATGCACGCGGCGCCGGCCGCACCGAGCGCGCCGGCGATCGTGGCGATCAGCAAACCGGTCTGGTCGAATCCCGAGAGGCTACCCTGCGAGGCCAGGGCGCCGACCGGAATCAGCACGCCAATCAGGAAATACGCCACGCCGACGCACAAGAGCGCCTTCAGCGGGTTGCCCAGCATCACCTGACCGCGGTGCAGCAGTACCCCGTACGCGCCCCACGACAGCACTGCACCTGCCACGAACAACAGCCATCTCATCTATTTGTCGCCCTTCATTACTTGCTCGCGATCGCGAACAACTGATTTCGATTGTTCAGGAAGATCGTGCCGTGCGCCGGCGTCACGGTGGCGTACACCGAGCTGCCCATGTTCATCTCTGCCAGCACCTTCTTCTCGCGTCCCTGCGCCAGCACCGTGACGTCGCCGTCTTCGTCGCCGATGTACACCTTGCCGTCGACCACGAGAGGCGATCCCCACACGGCGGCGAACAGATCGTGCATCCAGACTTCCTTGCCGGTCTCCGCGTCGAGGCAGTGGAGGAAGCCGCTGAAGTCGGAGATGTACACGAGGCCGTTCGCGACCGCGGCGGTCGAGATCGAACGGCGGATCTTGTTGAAGTGCCACAACCGTCCGCTCTGCGTGATGTCGCCCCGCTTGGTCGCGTCGATCGCGTAGAAGTTGCCGACGCCTTCACCGTGCTCCGGGTCCTGGCCGTTCGCGATGTAGACGCGGTCGTTGATGATGACCGGCGTGGAGATCAGCTCGTTGCGGGTCTTCGGCCACACGGCTTCCTTCGGGTTCGTGTCGAACTCCCAGAGCTTCTTCCCGGTCTGGGCTTCGTAGCCGCGCACCCAGCCATCTCCCTGCGCCGACACCACTTGGACCACGCCACCGATCGTGCCCACCGACGGTGCGGACCACTGGCCGTGGAGGATGCGATCTTCGACCGAGTTGTCTTCCCAGACGAGCTTGCCCGTGGTCCTGTCGAGCGCGATGATGGCCGGTGCGCGCGGCGAGGGAATGTTCACATGGCTCTCGTCCTGCCCGTTGGACGTGCTGACGAAGAGGAGATTCCCCCACATCGTCGGCGACGAGTTCGCCAGGTTGTGCGGATACGAACCCACCTCTTCCATCATGTCGAACGACCAGATGACGTCGGCGTCGTTCATGCCGGTCAGCTTTTCGTCGGTCACCGGGCCGTCGTTCTCCTTGTCGCGGAACCCTTCGATGTCGAGGCAGAAGATGACGGCGCGGTTGCTCACGTAATACAGCTTGTTGCCGTCGACCATCGGCGAGGAGGCGATACCCTGATACGGCCAGTCGTTCGCGCGGCCCGCCTCGAGCTTGAGGTGGGTCTGCTGCCACATGAACTCGCCGTCGGTTTCGCGGAACGCCATCAGCACGCCGCGATCGCCGGGCTGTTTCGGATCGCGCAGCTTCTCGTTGTTGGTCCCGACGAACACCATGCCGCCGGCCACTACCGGATTGCCATAGCTCTGCGAGCCGAGGTCGGCCACCCATTTGATGTTCTTCTTCGTCTTCACGTCCCAGTCGGTGGCCAGCCCTTTGGCGTTCGATACCATGTTGCGGTCTGGAGTCCCGCCCCACATCGGCCAGTCGCCCGTCCCCGGGTCGGAGGCCGCCAGACGAGCGGCGGCAGCGGCAGAGATCGCGAGTACGACAGCGACGTTCAACGCGCGCATCTTGGTCATCCTCATTCATTAGGCGTCAGCTTCAAGTTATCAATGTACGCGCCGAACTCCGCATCGAGGAAGAAGCCTGGCGCACCCTGGCGATTGCCAATCGGATCGGTCTTGTCGATTTGCCACGCGTCCGGTTCGGCTTCGCCGGTCGCCCATGCCTTGCCACGCGCCCGGACTTGTCCGTTGGGGAGATTCTCGACGCGCAGCTTGATCGTGTACCACGTGTCGGCCTTCCAGGCGAACGGCACGACGACCGAACGCTGTGTTTCAGGCTCCCACGGCTCGAGCTTGAGGCGCTGCGTGGTGCCGTACAGCACGAGGCTGTAGCGCTGCGCCGTGATGCCGACATCGGCCATCATGCGCCGGCGTGTCGGTGCACGCACGTCGGCCTGCATCGTGTAGTTCGACCACTCGACGGGGCCGATGAAGACCCGTCCGCGTTTGAAGAGCGTGTTGGTCGGCGTCTTCTCGAGGACCTTCTGTCCATCCAGCGTCGCCACCACCATTGGCCCCACCGGCCCGGCGGCGTTGACCCATCCGGCCGGCGCCGATTTTTCCGGCAGCGAGTCGAACGTCTCGGTCCACGGCATCGGCCTGACAATCCGCGCCCGCGCCTCTCCGGTGAGCGATCCCACGGCCGCCTTGATCAGCCCGGCCTGTTCACGATCGCCGGCGGCGGTAAACGCCCCGTCAGCGACGGTGCCTTTCAATCCGTCGAGCGACCACGTGGCTTTTTCTTCGCGCAGGAAACGTCCACGACCGTCGAACGTTTTCGCGGTGAGCTTGACGGTCTGGCCTGGCGCCATGACGAGCTCCGTCGGCGAGACCTGCACGTAAGCGGGCGCACCCTCGCCAACGACGGCGGGCTCGTTGACCGCAAACCCGGTCAGCGTTTTCCGCTGCCTGGGTCCAACGGCATAGACGGCATCGGTTGTCGCGAAGAAAATACGGCCGCGCGAGATCGCCGCGCCGCCGAAGACCTGTTCGGCCGTGCCTTCCGATCCGCCGATGCTGTTCTTGCTGATCGGCAGCTCGACCTCGCTGAGAATCTCTGCGCGGTCCGCGTGCGGCCGGACGATGAAGAATTTGCCGCTTTCGGTGCCGATGAAAAGCTTCCCGTCGGCCATCACCGGCGGCGCCTTCTGCGACGTGCCGAGCGGCTGCCGCCACAGCTCTTTGCCGGTCTCGATGTCGTACGCGATCAAGCGCGAGCCGTTTTCAATCTGATAAAGGCGGGTGCCGTCGACAAGCGGAGACGAGAAGCCGAACTGCTCGCCGTAGTGCGCCCACTTGGTGGCCTTGATGTCGCCCGTCTGCGAGCCGTCGATGGCGGCCACCATGCCCATCTCGTTGCCGGTCAGGTTTTCGTCGCCGTGCGAGATGATGACGGTGCTGCCGCTCACTACGACGCCCGTATTGATCGCGCGCTTCGCGGCGACGTAGCTCCAGACCTTTTCGCCCGTCTGAGCCTTGATGGCGTGAATGCCGCCATCGCCGAGACCGACAATCAGCAGCCTCGTGCCGTTGATCGTCGCGATGAGCGGCGCGGCATAGGCCGTGTCGTACGGACGCCCGCCAGGGTTCGCGACATACACGATGTCGCCCGTCCGCTTGTTGAGGGCGATGATGCGATGCGAGCGCGCGGCCTGGGTACCCCAGTTCGACACGGCCGCGCTGACGATCACCAGATCGCCATCGACGATCGGCGACATCGTCCGGCCGCCGTGTGTCGTGAACGCCGCGAACTCCTCGCCGATCGATCGCTGCCAGAGCGGCTTGCCGTCGGCGCTCAGCGCGACCAGCGTGGCGCCAACGCTCAACGCGTAAACGTTCCCCGTTTCCGGATCCGCCGCAGGCGAAGCCCATCCGACCCGGTGTGGCGGCACGTCACTCTGGAAGATGTTGAACTTGTATTCCCACAGCACCTTGCCGCTGTCCGCATCGAGTGCCATCACCCGTTCCTGCAACGCCGTTCCGCGCCCCGACGGGTTCTGGACGTACACGTGGTTGCCCATGACGATCGGTGCCGAACGGCCGCCAAACGGCGCGCGCCACAGCAGATTCGAGCCCTTCAGATCCCATGTCGTAGGGAGACCGGTCTCTGCTGACGTGCCGTCGCGATTCGCGCCTCGTGCTTCGGGCCAGTCCCCCATCGCCACGCGGCGGGGGCCTTGTGCCAGAGCGGGGGCGCCCATCATGAAGCAGAGCGTGGCGACGGAAAGAAGCTGTTTCAGCATACAGATTCGGATGTTACTTGAATACGCCCCGGCGGGAAAGTCTGCTTACGACAGGAGTTACCGGCATCGGCACCAGGACCGCGCCTGTTGCGAAGACGCCCACAGCGGCGGCCAGGATGTTGAACATTCCCGCATAGCTGCCGGTGCGTTCCACGGTTGCAGCAAGCAGCAGCGGGCCGACAGCTGATGCGACCACGGTAACGGCCTGCGCGACACCCTGGATGCGGCCCAGGTGACGGCGGCCGTAGACGCGGGGCCATACGCTGAAGAACAGCACCATCACGAGGCCACCACCAAGCCCCATCATCGTGGCCCAGCCCATCGCCATCCCAATGGAGCTGACGTGCGGCAGCACGAGCAGTCCGATGCCGAGCACCAGCAGCGAGATCGCCAGCAGTCCGTTCAGCGCCATGAAGCGCGAGAGCCAGCCGCCGGCGAAATTTCCCGCGAGCCCGGTAATCGCCGTGACGACAAGCGTCTGGTAGTAAATCTCCGGACCGAACCCGCGCTCGGCCAGGATCGATTCGTTGAAGAGGCCGATGCCCGAGGCAACGAGTCCGTACAACGCCGCACCGCCTGCAAAGATCCAGAACGCCGGCGTCGCCAGCGCTTCCGGCAGAGTGAAACCAGTGGGTTCCGGGTTCCGGGTTCCAGGTTCCGGGTTCTCGTTCATGGGTTCCTGGTTGTGGGTTCCGGGTTCCAGACCGTCGGGACGAAGTCCGATCGACTCCGGGTTGTTCCGTACGAGCAAGAGCGCGAGCGGCACGAGCCCCGCGAAGATCGTGGCGCCCACGCCGAACCATGCCGCCCGCCATCCCGCGGATTGCACGATCGACCCCACGACCGGAAACGCGATCATGAACCCGATGCTCATCACGATGCTGTACACCGCCATCGCCATGTCGATGCGGCGCACGAACCATTGACCGACCATGGCGATGCTGACGACCGACAATGCGCTCTGGCCGAGCGCTCGCGTCAGGGTGACGGCAATGGCGAGCTCGGTGAACGAGGCAGCGTGGCTCATCCAGCACACAACGGCGCCCAGCGCGGCGGCGACGAGTGCCAGCACCACGCGGCTCCCGGCGCGATCGATGAAGCGGCCGACGCCGAACGCACCGGCGGTTCCGACTAGGGTGGCCCACAGATTCAGTTGCGCGTAATCCACGCGTCCGATCTTCAGATCGGCGAGCAGCGGCTCGGTGATGAGGCCGAGCCCCTGCGTGCGGCCCGGCAGCGTTCCGACCATGGCCGCCGCCGCGACGCCGAGCACCACCCAGCCGTAGAACGGCGTGCGCGTGGGTACGCTGGCGCGATCGGAACCCGGCCATGTGGTGGGCTGCATGTTCACTCCGGCGGTGGTGGCAGGTCGTGGCGCTGCACCAGCGCCTTGATCGGAATGGCGATGCCTTCCTCGGCGAATCGCCGGTGCAGCCGCTTGACGAACTCGTGCTTGATGAGGTGCTGATCGACGAACTCCTGCGCGCGAAGAATGACCGAGAATCCGATACCGGGATCGCCGAACGTGTGGTACCGCACGAACGGCTCGAAGGCAGGCACGCCCCCCGGTACCGTCTGCATCACATCTTTTGCGGCCTCGGTCGCGATCCGCTCGACGCGCTCGAGATCGCTCGCGTAGTCGACGCTCGCTTCGATGACCACGGCGAGCTCGAGATCGGGCAGGTGATAGTTGGTGACGATCGACTGCGAGAACTTGGCGTTCGGCACGAGCACGGTGTTATTCGACAGCTGCCTCAGCCGGCTCGCGCGCCAGTCGATGTCGACGAGATAGCCTTCTTCGCCCGACGACAGGCGGATGTAGTTGCCGATGCGAATGTGCTTGGCCACCGTCAGGTAGAGGCCGGCAAACAGGTTCGCCAGCGTGTCCTGCAGCGCGAGCGCGACGGCGAGGCCACCAACGCCGAGGGCCGTCAGCATCGGCGTGATCGACAGTCCCAACCCATTGAGGACGACGAGCAGGCCGATGGTCACGACGACGATGCGGATGACATTTTCGGTGAGCGTCGTCGTCGGCATCGCGGCTTCGATGGCCGGGCTCTGCGAGCGGACGAGAATGATCAGGATTTCCGACAGGAGGAACGTAAACGACACCGTCGCGACGACGTAGAGACCCTTGTCGAGGGTCGTCGCGGCGTTGGTCGTCAGCGTCCACCACCCTGCGGCGAGATAGACGCCGACCAGCAGGCTCCAGAACGGGATCCGGCGCGCGATGGCCTCGCTGATGGCGTCATCCCAGCGGATCGACGTGCGCCGCACCAGACGGCTGACTTGCGTGGCGAAGATGCGACGCGCCACGCTGCCAACGAGATAGGTAATGGCGATGACCAGCAGCGAGAGCAGCGCGGTGCGAGCGGAGTGCGGGAGGCCCTGGAAATCCCAGTTCATCGGAGATTGATCATATGTCTTTCGCTGCAGATCGGCGACGCCGCGCGAAGACCAGCGTGTAGATGGCGAGGTTGATGGCCAGCGCCAGACCGCCGAGGAAGAGCTGGTGAGTCCGCGTCAGTCCTCCCGGATAGAGCGCCGGCAGAATGTAATGGGCGATGAAATCCCCCTGGTATGCGGTCTCGCCTTGCGCGCGGCGCAGACGATTCTCGAGCGGTGTGAGCGGACAAATCCATCCGCTGAATTCGATGAGTGCACCCCAGAGAACGGCGGGGATGTGCAGCCAGATAATGCGCGGCCACCACAGCGCGAGCACGCCTCCGCACACCACGAAGATCACGAACAGAAAGTGGAGGAGGACGACGAGGTCGGCCATGACCGACTCAGCGTTATTTTTCCGGCGCGATCGACATCAGCAACTGCTCGAAGCTCTTCTGCTGGGCGGCGATCGTCTTTGCCGGCCCTGTCAGCTTGAAGAACACGTTGCCGCCGGGTCCTTCCGCGATGGCGCCGATCAACCGGTACCCCGGCACCGGCTTACCCGCCATCATCGGTCCTCCCATCCCGGTATAGGTGCCCGAGGCGTCGACCATCGTGATGGCCACGCCGCGCACGGTCTTCTTGTCCACTTTGGCGGCCGCCGGCTTGCCGTCGGTGCCGAGCACCTGGTTCCTCCATCGCTCGACGTTTGCCTCGACGCCGCCACCCTGGCCAGGACCGAAGAAGTTCACCACGCACTCTGCGACGCCGGTATCACCCGCCACCGGCACGATGGAATACGTCGCGGCGCGCATGGGCCGCTCGCCTTCAGCCTTCCAGCCCTGCGGCGCCGTCCAGCGAAGACCGGCTGCGGATTCGGCAAACAGTGAGGTGGATGCGACAAGAAGGAGAGCTGCACGCAGGAAGTAACGCATGCAGGTGAGTATAGCTTGGTAGTCGGCAGTCGTCAGTCTGCAGTCTCCAGTCGTCAGTGAATACGAGACTGCCGACTGAGACTGCCGACTGTAGACTGCCGACTATAGACTGTCGACTGGATCAGTCACACCGCTCCGTCCCACCCTTGATCGAGCGGACCTGCATCTCGCGGTCGACGAGCATGCCGGAGACGTTGACGCGGTAGCCGACGTGCGACTTGAAGTCGACGCGCTGGCCGGCATCGATGAGCTCGATGCGCGCCGAGTTTTTCTTGATGAAGCCGGACTTCCAGCTGCGCGATTTCGGCGCGTGAGCGCCGTCGGTATCCTTCAGCTTGAACATCCCGTCATCGCGGACGAGGCATCCGCCGATGGTGGTCGCGATGCTTTCTTCATCCTGCTGCCTGGTTGCATCCACCGTGCGCGATTCCGCTCGCGATTCCATGACGGGTGTGTCCGCGACGGGTGGTGTGGCATCTGCGGGCTGTGCTGCTGCGCTGGCCACGACGGCCTTGGGTGCGGCAGCCGGCTTGGCCGCCTTGGCTGGCGCGGGCTTCGGCTGAACCGCTTTGAGCGGCTGTGGCGCCTGCTCCGCCGTCGCCTCGAGCGAGGGCGGCATGGCAGGCAGCGACATGTCGAGCGCCGGCTGATCGGGTTCCTTGGCCGCCGCGTCGAGCGACTGAGATGGCGCGCACGCCACCATAGCCATCAGACTGATGAGGCAGGCACTTCCCACGATCGTGTTCGAACGCATCACAGTTCCTCCTTGCGAACGTGTGGATTGACCGCGTCTTCGCGGTGACCGGGGAGAGAGAGCAAAGCGGGTGCCCCGCAAAAACCGGCCGATTCAGGGGGAATCGGGGCCGGTGTTGCACGATGGAACACCCAAAACTGTAAGCGGGCGCCCCCGAAAACGGTTCCGGGATCCTTTTTTCGCTCCGGAACCTTATTTCTGCAGGGTGAACTTCTGCATCCGCCGCCCGGTGTCGGTTTCGGCGATATAGAGGTTGCCGCTCGAATCGACCGCGACGGCATGACCATGCGTGAAGTTGCCGAGCCAGTGACCGGGCCGGCCGAAGCTCGACAGAATCTTGCCGCTCGCGTGATCGAGAACGTGCAGTTGCTCGTTGCGTCCGTTCATGACGTACATGAACTTCTGCTCGGGGTCGCGCGAGAACGCAATCCACCAGACCGTGCCGCGCGGATCGGGCAGCGCCGGCGTGCCCGTTCGCACCCAGATGTTCCTGACGAAGGTGCCCATCTTGTCGAACACCTGCACGCGATCGCCCTGGCGGTCGCAGACGTAGATGAGCCCGGCGCGGCTCATCGCGATGCAGTGCACCAGCTGCGCGAACACCCCGCTGACGCCATCGATGGTTTCCTGCGGCGTCGCCTGGCGGCCCCATTGACGGAGGAACTCACCGTTCTTGTTGAAGACGGCGACACGCCGGTTGCCATATCCATCGGCTACGTAGACATCGCCGTTCGCCGGATCGACCACGACTCCGGCCGGGTTGAAGAACTGCGCCTTGCCGGCGTTCAGGCGCTCGCCCTTGGCGGTGCCGTCGGCGGTGTCGACGACACCGCGTTTGCCGATTTGCATCAGCAGCTTCCCCTCGTGACTCCATTTCTGGACGATGCCGTCGCCGTTTCCGGTCAGCCAGATGTTGTACTCGTGGTCGACGAAGCAGCCGTGAATGGTTCCCGGAACCGTATTCGAATCGCCAAAGGAGTGCACGAGCGTGCCGGCGCGATCGAAGATCAGCACGGACGGCGCTTGAACGGACGTTTCGGCTTCTTCAGCGGTGATGTCGCGCCGGTTGGTGACGACGAGATGATCGTGCGCATCCGCGCAGATGCTGCCGGTCCGCCCGATAATCCATTTCTCGGGGAGTGGCTTGGGCCAGTAGGGATCGATCTCGAATCGCTGCGTGTCCTGCGCGATGACGGTGGCGGAGAGACAGGTAGCGAGGGTCACCACTACGAACGTCTTACGCATTTTTCGGCCTCACTGTTGCGCTCAGCGGGTCGGCCGAGCGCGCTCCTTGACCTCTGATAACCAGTTTTGAACCACGTGTATCTGCGTGCGAGCCGGCGGCGATGTGCGCCGGACGTAGTACGCGCGCGAGCCATCGGCCGACACATCGAACGACTTGCCCGGTGTGTCGACGAACTCCTCGGCAACGAACGCTACACGCGGCGGCCCTACCTCGAGCGCGGGCGCCGTCTTCACGCGGCTCGCCAGAATCCGGTTGCCATTGCGATAGAACACCTCATCGCATCTCGCGCACCACTGCGTCTCGATACCGCCCTCGGTCGAGACCTGACGCCGGTCGCCACCTCCCAGTCGCTCGACCCAGACTTCGAACCGGCCGGACGCGTCGATGGCGTACGAGATGTACCGATCGTCGGGCGACAGCCCGACGCCGGGACCCACGAACCCCGGGTTCATCCATTTCGCGGCAGCGGGAGCATCGCTCGGGAACCACCCAATCCCCCTGTAGTTCTGCATGTTGATGTCTTCGACAGCCATCAAACCGCTCGCCGACCAGCTCGACGGCAACACTGCCGGAGACAGCAGCTCTCGTGCGGCACTGCCTCCGATGTTTTGCACCATCAGTCGCGTGTCCTCAGGTCTGAAGGATCCGGAAATACAGCGATGTGGCGCGCGGCCGAATCCCAGAGAGCCGCAAGTGCTGGGCTGGCGAGCACCTGCCCGGTTTTCGACGCTGCGTCCCAGATCCAGACATAACTGATAACGTCGGGCACCACTGCCGCAATCCACCGGTCGTCGTCGCTCACATCGAACACGCCATACACACGTTCGGGCACATCCGTCGAGTGCACCGATCCGCTCCGGTCGATCCACGCGATCTTCCCGCGCGCGATGTCGCCGCCGGCCACATAGGCGAGCGTTCCGCTGGTCGAAACCGCCGCGTGCACTGTCCGGAACAGCGAGTCCATGCCAGCGCCGCGCACCAGCGAGACGGCCTCCCCGGTGACCTCCAATCGCTCCAGGTCGAACGGCACGGCGAACAGAGTGCCGGTTCGGGCGAACACAATATGTCCGCTCGAGACGTATCGTCCGTCATAGGCCGGCGATATCATCGGCCTCAGCTTCAGGTCGTCGAGCGT
Source organism: Vicinamibacterales bacterium (assembly GCA_963746535.1). Lineage (GTDB taxonomy): Bacteria > Acidobacteriota > Vicinamibacteria > Vicinamibacterales > JAMQPK01 > JAMQPK01. The sequence goes on from CAVVBP010000007.1 coordinate 429,098, forward strand.
CAGCAATTGCAGCGACGCGTAATCGGCGCTCACGCTCGACTCGGATCCAACCGTGACGAGTGCGGCGCGACCGTCGGGAAGAACCTGCCCGATGCTAAACCTGAAAGCCGGGAAGCTGAAGAGCTCCGAAGGCTCGCCGCCGCTGTCGGCAACACGGCTGATCGTGCGACCCTGGTTTTCCGAGAAGTAGATTCGATTTCCCGATGTCCACGTGGCGGTCACCGGCGTTCGCGCGCGACAGAGCGTAATGACCGACCCGCTCTCGAGCGACGTCTTCTTCACGCGGTCGGGTGTCAGAAAACCAACTTCGCGCCCATCGGGCGAGAAGAACGCAAAGAGCGCGCCCTCGGTCCCCGCGATCGCGTGCGGAGCGTCGAAGCTGTTCATGTCGCGAAAGTACAACCGCGTATCATCGTCTGCCTTGCCCACATAGACGAGTTGACGGCCGTCCGGCGAAAGCGCGAGCGACGGGCTTTCGAACCCGATCAGCGGCACCCGTGCACCGACGCTCAACGATGCCTCCAGAGGAAGATCGATGATGGTTCGCACAATCGGCGGCGGCACGACCTCGTCAGGGGGCGCGTCCCGGGCCGGGCCGATTTGCTGCGTCAGCCAGGCGGAAATCGCCGCGGCGCCAAGTCCGATGCCGATCATCTGCCACGTGACGAGCCGACGCGTTTCGCGAGCCGCGCGCGGCGCCGTGCGATCGTCGAGCCGCATGTGTGAAAGGCGAATTCGCGCCTCGCCGATGTCTCTCAAGCGTTCGCGCGGGTCGCGCACGAGACAGCGCTTCAACAGTTCGACGAGTGCAGGCGGCGTTGACGCAGGGAGTGCGGCCCAGCTCACATCACGCGTGAGGACGAACGCCATCGTTTCGGTGACATCCTCGCCGACGAACGGACGGCGGCCGGTCAGCATCTCGTACAGCACACATCCAAACGCCCAGATATCCGTGCGTTTGTCGACCGGCTTTCCCTTCGCCTGTTCAGGACTCATGTAGGCGGCCGTGCCGAGGATGACGCCGCCTGCCGTCATGGCCGGTGAGGTAATAGTGGGTGACAACGACGCGTTCACCTGGGACAGTTCGCTGGCCACCGCTTTTGCGAGACCGAAGTCCAACACCTTCACCGTTCCATCGGGTCGGACCTTGATATTCGCCGGCTTCAGATCGCGATGGATGATCCCCTGCTCGTGCGCCGCTTCCAGCGCCTCGGCAATCTGTTTCGCGATGGGCAGCGTTTCATCCACCGGAAAGGTGCCCTGCGAGATGCGGTCCGCCAGCGTGGGTCCTTCGACCAGTTCCATGACGAGCGACGTCTGGCCTTCGGCGCGCTCCAATCCGTAAATGCCCGCGATGTTCGGATGATTGAGGCTGGCGAGGACTTCGGCTTCCCGCTGGAAGCGGGCGAGCCGATCCGCATCCTTTGCAAATGCGTCGGGAAGAACCTTGATCGCGACGTCCCGCTTCAAGCGGGTATCGCGCGCGCGATAGACCTCTCCCATACCGCCCGCGCCGATTGCGGAGAGGACTTCATACGGCCCGAGACGAGCACCGGGCGCCAGGCTCATGACTTATCAGGAAACGCCGGCATTATATGCGCTGAGAACGGAAGGGTTGAACGGTTTCCGAAGTTCGAAACGAAATCTTGGAGCTCTCGGTCCGGACCGAGTTGACTGCTCGTCCCATAGCTTGCCCGCGATTCGCGCACGAGCCACGGCTGCGCTCGCCCGAACTGCTGCTCGGCTTCATACACGTTGTGCGCGCGACAGCGCAATTCGAGGTTCTCGCGCGTCGTCGCGCCGCCTCTGGCGAACGGTAAGACGTGATGGAACTCGAGAAAGCCGGTTTCACTGCATCGGCCCTGTTCTCCACGGAACGCACACTGGCCGCCATCGCGATGCCACACCTCGCGCTTGATTGCCGCGGGAATGTGACGCGAGCCGCTCTGCGCCGCCGTTCGATGAGGTCGCGGGCGCTTCGCCGCGGCGAGCTTCGACTTCGACAGCTCCGCCAACAGCAGCGTCAGTGAGCGATCGAAGATCAATGCGGGATCTCCGTCTGGGATGGTGTGCCGCAGCAGGCCCTGCACCTGGCGCAGCTTTTCATACGTGTCACGGCTCACTGTGAACTGCACCTTGAAACGTTCAGGCGCGATCGGTTTGATCGCCGGCCGAATACGCGCCTGGGAAGCGTCGGAGGGTGAGGCAAGAATCGGCGTTGTGATCGATTCGAGGGCGGGTGGTTGCTGTTCTGCTGCCGTTCGTGGCGCTTGCGAAGCCGCCGTCGTTGGCGTTGGAAGTTTCCGGACGATAGCTGGCACGTCGGGCTGCGGCCGCAGGCGCGCCAACAAGTGCTCCACCTCGCGCTTGCTCTTGTGTCGTGCAGCATCGAGCACCTCAACATGATTCGCGAGCGTCAGATGCGGCGCAAGAAGGCTGACTGCAGTGAGATGCAGAGAGCCGTCGGCGAGCCGCTCGAGGACGGCAGGGAATCGCCGCGCCGCTCGTGCCGCTTCGATGCGCAAATACGCGGCGTGTTCGGAAAAGTGGAGCACCTGGACGCAGAAGGTAAACAACGACGAGCAACTCTGCGCTGCGAACAGCTTGCGTGCATCGACTTCCATGAGCAGTGCAATGACATGGGCCGTGGCGTGACGTTCCTGGCCGATAGCGCCGTCGAGCTGCGCCAATACGTCACGATCCGAGAGTGCCGCGAGAGACGAGAATGTCGGTGTCATGCTCGACGTATACCACGGCATTTTCGTCGGGCCGGACGAGTCTGAGGAGCCACGAGCTCCAGGCCGGCCACCGTTGCGGGCCATCTGGAAATCTAATTGCCTCACGTGTCTTCGTCGTCGTTCCCAGCGCGACTTGGGGACGGTACATCCATCACGAACGTCGTCGGCGAAAAAAACCTGTCAAGTCCTTTTTCGTCATGAGCTGCAATGGGGTCTGCGGTGCCCAGTTGACGATTGCGGTAATCGGAGAGGGCGCCATCGATGACCGTGTTGAGGAAGAAGCGGCTGATGCGCTGTCTAGATCACGCCGTCAAAAAATTCCACGACTCCCGTTTCGAGAGAATACTCCGCGCCGACGATGGCGAGGCCGTTGGTCTCGACGAGCTGCTCGAGGACATTCGATCCGTGCCGCAGCTGGGCGACCGACACCCGCACGTTTTCGCGGACGGCGTCGCGCACCAGCGCATCGGTGACGGCCGCCCCGCCATGCCTGGCGAGCAGCGGCGCGACCGAGGGCCGGATCCGATCGACGATCGAGCGCACGTTGATGGAGTGGTTCGCGCTCGGGTGCGTCAGCTCCTCGATGGTGGCCAGAATCGCCCCGCACTGCGAGTGCCCCAGCACAACCACCAGGCGCGTGCCATACAGCCCGGCGGCGAATTCCACGCTGCCCACCTGCGAAGGCGCGACGATGTTGCCGGCCACGCGAATGACGAAGAGGTCGCCCAGGCCCTGATCGAAGACGATTTCCGCGGGCACGCGCGAATCGGAGCACCCGAGGATGATCGCGAAGGGTTCCTGTCCGCCGGCCACTTCGGCACGCCGCGCTTCGTTCGCGAGCGATTCGTGGCTCCGGACGTTGGAAACGAAACGGCGGTTGCCGTCGCGCAGGCGCTCGAGGGCTTCGGTCGCGCGGATCATGGGGCGTGTGGTTCGAGGTTCTGGGTTCTTTCAGGTTCATGGTTCATGGTTCAACGTTCGGGGTTCTCGGTGCTCCGAAGAACCCGGAACCCAGAACGCAGCACCTGGAACCGTGTGATCCTCATTGCTCCGGGAACTTCAGCAGCACATACGTGATGTGCTTGCCCTTCGGAACCAGAAACGCATGCGGGATGGTCGCCGGGATGTGAATCACGTCGCCCGGCCCCAGCGGATGGCGCGAGCCGCCGTCGAGCCGAGACCCGACGAACTCGCCGGTCGCGCTCGTTCCTTTCTTGTCGATCAAGGTGCCGCCCAGCTGCAACGTGCCCTCGCCGCTCTGCACGAACACCACGTCGACGATCTTGTCGTGCTGTTCCGGGAACCCGTCGGCATCGCGGTAGAGGAACCGGAAGCGATGGTCGCCGAAATCGGCCAGCGTTTCGCGCGACGAGTGGTCGGGCCCTACTTTGGTCGACAGCGCCGCATCGCGCTTCTTCAGCTCATCGGCTTTCCACAGCCGGAAATCCGGGTGATCGGCCGCAAAGACCGGCGACACGAGCAGGACGACGGCAAGCGCCCGAATCACAATCTGCATTTGGCACCTTCTTTGAAATAGCTCCCGGAGCCCTTTTCTAAGGCACGCGGCACGTGAAGCTCGTCGCATCGTCGGTGCTGCCCGCACCTTTGTATGTCGCAATCTGTGGATACGGACACAGCGGGCGTGTGCGATCGATGTTTCCGCCGGTCGATCGCGCTGCCAGAATCGAGTCGGGGGCCTTGCCCGCTTCGACCCACTGTTCGAGCGCGCTGACCATGTCGAACGTGTTCGGTCCTTCGCCGCCGCCGCAATGGCCCATGCCGGGCGCCATGAACAGGCGATACGAACCGTGCACGCGATCGGCGCCGCCGAGCGCGCTCACGACACGCGCGTAGTATTGCGTGCTGGTTGCCGGCGAAATCTGGGGGTCGCTCCAGCCGTGATACTGAATCAGCTTGCCGCCGCGATCGAGAAACGGCTTCAGGTTCGGATCGAGCGCGTTGATGGTGTCGTTGTCCACTTCCTCGGCCCGGACGATATCGGACTCGAAATTGAACTTCTCGACGGTCCAGCCCGGGTCGCCAAACACCAGGTACCGGAACTGGTCGAGTCCCGTCGAGCGTGCCGATCCTGTCCATCCCAGGTCGGTCCATCCCAGCTCGCTGCCGCGTTCGAGGCCGGTGATCTCGCGTTTCGTGCTGCGGTTCACCGCGGCCGCGTAAATCGACCGCGCGGTGTCGACCTGAGCCTTGGTCAAGCAGGAACCATCCGGCGCTCCTTTGCATTCGAGGACGCCCGGATCGAACGTGCAGCTCTTCGGGTTGTCGATGACGCCGTCCTTGACGCCGTCATGCTGGTCGCATGCGTTGACGACGGCGGTGTGAAGCATCTGGCGCTGGGCCTGCGTCAGCCGCGCGGCTTCGTTGGCCTCGAGCGGCTTGGCGATCCGCAGCGCCGACGCCGCGCGTCCCGTCCAGTCGAGACCGGGAGCACCGGCGATGATGCCGTCGAAATCGGCAGGGAAGCGCTGCGCCGCTTTCATCGCCTGCCGCCCGCCGGCGGAACAGCCGTTCCAGTAGGAGAACTTCGGGCCGCTGTCGTAGTAGCCCGCGATGATCTTCTTCGATGCAACGGTCATCTCGTGCACCGCACGCCAGCCGAAATCGATCACCTTCTCCGGATGGCCCAACCCCCAGCTCGCACCCGCACCGGTGTGGCCGGTATCGGTGGAGCTCACCGCATAGCCGCGCGCGAGCGCCGTCATCATCGCGGCATAGTTGATGTTGCCGTTGAAGGCGCCGTTGCCCACGGCCTGGAACCTGCCGTTCCAGTTCGAAGTCGGCATCCACAGTTCCATCTTGATGTCGGAGTCGCTCGACGGCTTCAGCGTGACAGCCACCCGGCAGAACGGCTGAAGCCTGGCCGCAGTGCCCTGTGCGTTGCCCGTGACCGACGGCGCGAAGCCACCGGCCGTCACCGGCTGCGCAAGCGTCACGGTGCCGCCCTGTAGCGTGAGAGAGGAGAGCGCTTCGCAGGAGCCCGCGGCCTGAAGCGAGATCACCTCGGGGCTCGCGACGAGAACCCACGCGAACACGCCGCTGACGCACGCGCCTCCGAAGATTTGGATGCAAGTCTTCTTCACGGTGTCCTCCGGAAGGCTCAACGATACCGCAATCGACCGGCTGGGCAAAGACACACCACGTCTGCTCGACACGCGACCGGGGCGGTGATAGGCTGCGGGCCACTCTGACTGGCAGATGGTGAGGAATCAATGACTCATTCCACCGCGTCTCCAATGATGCGCTGGCGGCAACTGGCCTTCGGCATCATATGCATGGTGATGATCGCCAACCTGCAATATGGTTGGACGTTGTTCGTCGGTCCGATTAACGAGAAGTATCAATGGGGCCGAGCGGCGATTCAGGTTGCCTTCACGATCTTCGTGCTGACGGAGACGTGGCTCGTACCGATCGAAGGCTACTTCATCGACAAGTTCGGCCCGCGCATCATGATCAGCGGTAGTGGCGCTCTGGTCGCGATCGCATGGGTCATTAACTCGGTCGCCGACTCTCTGATGCTTTTGTACGTCGGGGCTGCGATCGGAGGTATCGGCGCAGGCGTCATCTACGGGGGCTCGGTTGGTAACGCCCTGAAGTGGTTCCCGGATCGGCGCGGCCTGGCCGCCGGTTTGACAGCAGCAGGCTTCGGCGCCGGCTCGGCGCTGACGGTGATCCCCATTTCCAACATGATCGCATCGAGCGGATATGAAACCGCTTTCCTGTGGTTCGGTCTCGGTCAGGGCATCATCGTTATTCTTGTCGCGCTGATGCTGCGGGCGCCGGAAGCTGGCGAGGTGACTCCGCCTGCGGCCCCCGCCGTCCAGCAGACGCGGCGCGACTATAGTCCGGTCGAGGTGCTGAAGACGCCCGTATTCTGGGTCATGTATGCGATGTTCGTCATGGTCGGCGCTGGCGGGCTGATGGCAGTCGCCCAATTGGCGCCAATCGCCACGGACTTCAACGTCGGCAAAATCCCCGTCTCGATCCTCGGACTGACCTTGCCGGCTCTCACCTTCGCGCTGACGATCGACCGAGTGCTCAACGGCATATGCCGGCCGTTTTTCGGATGGGTGTCGGATCACATCGGACGCGAAAACACGATGTTTGGCGCCTTCTTGGTTGAAGGCATAGGTATTTACACTCTGCTCGTGTTCGCTGGCAATCCGGTGTTGTTCGTGATCCTGTCCGGCCTGGTGTTCTTTGCCTGGGGCGAGATTTACTCGTTGTTCCCCGCCACGTGCACTGACATCTATGGCCGAAAGTTCGCAACGACGAACTACGGAATGCTCTACACGGCCAAAGGCACAGCGGCCCTGTTGGTCCCGTTGGCAAACGTGTTGACCAATGCGACCGGCAGCTGGCATGCAGTGTTCTATGTCGCTGCAGTCCTTAACATCATCGCGGCAGTCTTGGCCCTGGCGGTGCTGAAGCCGATGCGAATGCGTGTGGTGGCGCAACAGTGGTCACCGCAGGGCCGTCCTGCGCACCCGACAGTGGCGTGAGGCTCGAACCTCGTCAGGCCCGCGCCATTGCGGCGGGATAGCAGCCCGCCGATTGCGCGCGCTGGCGAACGAGCGCGTAGACGACCTCGCACGCAGGCATGGCGACGTTCGTGAGGCGTCCCATCTCGAGCACCGCCCCGAGAATCGCATCGACTTCCATGGGCCGCCCTCGTTCCAGATCGATGAGCGTGGACGGTTTGTGCGCGCCGACTTCTTCCGCTCCGGCGATGCGCGCGTCGACGTCGAGCGGCATCGTGACGCCGAGCTTCTCGGCCACCGCCTGCGCCTCGACCATCATCTGCCGCACGACCGCGCGCGTGGCGGGATCGCCGGCCACGCGATCGAGCGTCGCCATGGTCAGCGCGCACACCGGGTTGAACGAGAGATTCCCCCAGAGCTTGACCCAGAGACTGACGCGAATCTGCGGACGGATGGGCACGCGGAATCCGCCGCGGATCATCGTTTGCGCGAACGCCTGCGCGCGCTCGCTCTTCGATCCATCCGGTTCGCCGATGTCGAAGCGATTCGAATAGGTGTGCTCGATGACGCCGGGAGCAATCACCTCAGCAGCGGGATAGACCACGCAACCGATCACTCGCGACGGTGCAAGCCGTTCCCACAGCACGCCACCGGGATCCACCGTTTCGAGCCGTTTGTTCTCGTACGGCCCCTTCAGCTTGTAGAAGTACCACCAGGGGACACCGTTGACGACCGGTACCAGCACGGTCGAGGGACCGAGCAGCGGTTCGATCGAGTCGGCGACGGCGGGAAGCGCGTTGGCCTTGACGGCGAGAAGCACGACATCCTGATGACCGGCTTCCCTGGGATTGTCCGTGCAGTTCGGATGCGTGACGAGGGTCTGCCCTTCGCTGATGAGCGTCAGGCCGTTTGCTTTCATCGCGGCAAGGTGGGGACCCCGTGCGATGAGCGTCACCTCGTCCGTTCCGGCCGCGGCGAGCTTCGCGCCGATGAGACCGCCCATCGAACCGGCGCCGAAGATGCAGATTTTCATAGCCCCAGTTTCGCTGCCAGGCCGATGCGCTGCAGCTTGCCCGTGGCGCCTTTCGGAATTTCGTTGAGAAACACGATCTTGCGCGGCAGCTTGAAGTCGGCCAGGCGCGCGGCGGCGAAGTCCTTCAGCGCGCGCTCGGTCACGGTCTGCCCTTCGCGCAGCACGACGGCGGCCGCGACGTCTTCGCCCAGCGCGTCGTGCGGCACCGCGAAGGTCACGACCTGCTGGACGGCCGGATGATCCATCAGCACTTCATCCACTTCGAGCGGGGAGATCTTCTCCCCGCCGCGGTTGATCAGCTCTTTCAGCCGGCCCGTCAGACGAAGATAGCCTTCTTCGTCGAGCACGCCCTGATCGCCGGTGCGGAACCACCCGTTGGTGAATGCTTTTGCGTTCGCGTCCGGGTTGGCGACATAGCCGAGCGTGACGTTGGGACCGCGAATGACGATTTCGCCGGTGGATCCCGACGGGAGCAGCGTGCCCTGTTCATCCATCACCGCGACCTCGGGCCCGGCGGCCACGCCCACCGATCCCGGTTTACGCGCGCGCGGCGGCAGCGGGTTCGACGCCATCTGGTGCGAGGCTTCGGTCATGCCGTAGCTCTCGATGACGGGCGCACGAAATGTTTCTTCGAGCTGACCCATCACCGTGGACGGCAGCGACGCGGATGACGATCGAATCAACCGGAGCCGGCTTCGCTCGATGGCGTCGGGGTTTCTCTCCGCCCGCGTCAGAATCGTCTGATGCATCGTCGGGACGGCGGTGTACCAGCTCGGGCGCACGTCGTCGAGCCAGCCGAAGAACTTGAGCGGGTTGAATCCCGGCGAGCACCACACCTCGGCGCCCGCGGCGAGCGTCGACAGGACGGCTGCCATCAGGCCGTGAATGTGAAACAGCGGCATGATGTTCAGGCAGACATCGTCGGGTGAGAGCTGAATCGTGCCGACGATGTGCCGCGCGCTGGCGGTGATGTTCTTTTGCGAGAGCGGCACCATTTTCGGCCGCGACGTCGTGCCCGATGTATGAAGGATGAGGGCGATATCGTTCGCTTCGGCCGCGCCCGTCGAGGCGGGTCGGCTGGCGGGCGTGCCCAGGGGTTCGATGGTGAAGGCGCCTGCCCCGGCTGCCGGGTCGGGGCACAGCTCGACAATCGGCACGCCGAGCTTCTGCGCCACGGCGCGGGCGGGCGAGTCGACGCCGCGCTCGACCAGCAGCGTCCTGGCCTGCAGATCGTTCAGGTAGAACTCGAATTCCTCGGCGCGGTACACAGGGTTGAGCGGCGCCGTGGTCGCGCCCGCGGCGATGGTGACAAACGCGGTCGCCATGTGCGGCCCGTTGCCGAGCACGATCGCGACGCGGTCGTTCCGTCCGATGCCGAGCTGGTTGAGCCTATCGATGGTGCGGCCGGTCAGCGAGCGAAGTGCGGCGTAGGACAAACCTTTCTGATCCAGGCCGCCGACCGCCGTGTCAGCGTCTCGCCCCCCGTCGAGCAGAGAGGCGACCGTCTGAAATTCGCGCATACGTCCTCCGGAGCTGGGATATTCGGGGGAGTCTATCCGATTTCCAAGGTAGGGCGCAGCTTCAGCTGCGCGGCTGATTTCGACGTTCTACGGTGGCGCAGGGCTTCAGCCGTGCCACGTTGCTCAGCTTCAGCCGGACGATCTGCGGTAGCGCGGCTTCAGCCGTGCCGATCAGCGTGATGTGCGTCGGTGGCACAGGGCTTTAGCCCTGTCTCGCGCTGCCCTCGATTCAGACCGGCGACGGCCGGACCGTGACGCTGTCTGTATGAGCCGGGCGGCTGCGACGTTCTGCTTGCGGCTCACGTGTTTTCGAGTATCCATTCGCCGCGCCGCAGAACATCGCCGCCACCCGCCTGCAGATGCCGCACGTCATGTCCGGCTTCAGCCGGACCTTGCTCCGCTCCTCTAGTCCTTCGTCACGATCGTCGGCCGCCAGTTGAGTACCACGTCAATCGGCGGAAGCGACTGTGCGGTGTTTCCACCCATCGTATTGATCAGGAAGCGTCCATCCGGCGTTACATCGTACGGAAAGAACGTCGTCGCACTGGTCGCAAACAGCGCGGTCGGAAGGCCGGGTTCGAACGTCGGGCTCAGCTTGACGGGCACGGCCATGAGTTGGCCGTCGGGTCCCAGGTAGAAGAGCTCTCTTCCGTCGGCGCTCCAGCGTGGCTTGTCACCGCCGGCCGTCGAGACCGCCCACTTTCCAGCACCGACCGCCGGCTGGCGTTCTGGCGCGAATCCCTGCACGTACACTTCGCGTTTTCCTGATTCGTCCGAACTGTAGGCCACCCACCGGCCATCAGGTGAGAACTGGCCGAACGTTTCATCGGCCGACGTTGCGAGAAATGGAATGGGCGTTCGATCGCCGGCGGTCCGAACGATCCAGAGATCCTGCCGGCGTGTGGCATGGTGCGAGTCGTAGATCAGATAGCGCCCGTCGTGGGAAAAATGGTTGGGGTGTTTCTGCTCGCTCGACTTCACCCATGGTTCGGGTGGATCCGCACGATTGATCCAAGCAACGTAGATATCACCCAGCGCACTGTCGAGTGCGTAGCTGAACGCAACCTGTCCGGTCGATGAAACAGCCGACGTCACATCGGGTGTGTCCCCTGACGTCAACCGGCTCAGTACACCTCGCGCCGCCATACCGGCCCAGACATGGGCGCTTTGTTGAGGCGTGCCAATATCAACCGCAACGAACCTGCCGTCGGGCGACAACATGACATTGCGGTAATCCGCAGCAGGGCCGATCTGCCCGATGACCTTTCCGCTGCGGTCGTGAATCAACAGCCGTTTTTCTTCCGACAGTGCCGCCCCTCGTCTGAATGCGATCACCCCTGACACGGAGGCAGAATAGAGCGGCGAACCGACCTGCGTCATATCGTCGGCGAGCGGCGTGGCTTCGCCGATCAACTCGAGCCTTTCCGCATCGAAGCCCTGCGTCATCAGCGACCCGTTGCGGACGAAGAGAAGGTGCCCGAATTGCGATGTCCCGCCCGGAACGTAGACGGGCGGGGAGGTGATTGCCAGCAGTCGCGTGGTGCTTTGTTCATCGGGCGACAGACGAATATCGCCGACGAATACTCCGACGTTTGCGGCGTTCGCCGACTCGCGCAGGTAGAGAAAGCGCTTGCCGTCGGGAAGCAACGAGGGATAGGCGTGGAACTCCCCTACGGAGTCTGGGGACGTCGTCACTGGTACCGGGTCGCCACCTGAAGCCGCAATCCGCTCAATCAGGCCGCGACTTTCGTAAATGATGTCCCCGTCGCGATTCCAGGCTCCACCACGGTGTCGGCCTAATTCGCCGACTATATTGACAGAGGTGGACACGAGCGTATCGACGGTGTCGTCAGTGACGTCGACCTTCTTCATGACCCCTCGATCCCAGACGACCAAGAAACGGCTGTCCGGCGACCAGAACACACTACCGGATTGAGCCCGCACATTGACGGTGTGGAGTCGAAAGTCCAGTGCGTCGAGTCGTCGTGTCCAGAGTTTCACCTCGCCGTCCGGCCGTCGTGCGACCACGGCTATCCGCTTGCCATCGGGCGACACCGCGAGGCTGAGGATGATGCTCCGTTCCGGAGGTGCAACTTGAAAGCGAATGGGATCGCTGACGGGTTTCGCGTCGTCGTAGAAAATGCCTGCGGCGAACGTCGCGGCCAGCAACAACGCGGCGGTCGTTGTCGCCGCCAGAATCCACCAGATCCGACCTTGGTTGGGCGTCGCGGCAGGCGCTGCTGAGGCCGATTCGTCCAGCAACTCCCAGGCATCGCCGATGTCCCGCAAACGGGCCCGCATGTCTTTGCGCAGGCAGGCCGTCAGCATGCGGCGACACGTCGGTGGCACGCGCGCCCAATCGGGCTCGTCCTTGATGATCCCGGCGAGCACATCGGTTACGTCATCACCAGGGAACGCGCGCCTGCCCGACAGCATTTCGTACAACACGCAACCGAACGCCCAGATATCTGTTCGTCTATCAACCGGCCGGCCCTTCGCTTGCTCCGGGCTCATGTACGCGGCCGTGCCGAGGATGACTCCGGCGTGAGTCGCCATCGCCGGCGATGTGATGGTGGGCGATTGCGAGAGTACGTCGGAACTGACGTTCCGCCCTACATCCGATCTATCAAGCGCCTTCGCCAAGCCAAAGTCGAGGACCTTGACCTTCCCGTCTGCCGTCAGCTTGATATTCGCCGGCTTGAGATCGCGATGAATGATCCCTCGCTCGTGGGCGGCTTCGAGCGCATTAGCAATCTGCTTCGCAATGGGTTGCGCCTCTTCGAGGGGAATGGGACCCTGCGCGATGCGGTCGGCGAGCGTCGGTCCATCGACCAGTTCGAGCACCAAGGCATGTTCTTCGATGCCGTGAATCTGCGCGATGTTGGGATGATTGAGCGTGGCCAGCAGTTCGGCTTCGCGCTGGAAGCGGGCCAACCGCTCCCCGTCGTTGGCAAACGCGTCAGGCAGGATCTTGATCGCGACCTCGCGCTTCAGCTTCAGATCGCGCGCGCGATAAACCTCACCCATGCCGCCCGAGCCGATGAGCGAGAGGATTTCGTAGCTACCGAGGCGATTGCCGGGAGCCAGACTCACTGTTGTTGGGATGGATCGCCGGGATTATACGGGAGATCCATTCTGTCGAGTGTGATCTGAGTTGCGGGAGCACGGTGCCAGCTCCGAGACGCGACGTCGCGGGCCGAGCGGCCGCCGAAAACTAGCCGGAGAGCAACTCGTTCTGGAACGAGTTGCTCTTAAGTTACGGTGAATCATTCGTGCGATCGTGCAGCGCGAATTCCTCGCGCCGAACTTCGAATCTTGTAGGAAAACGCTTGACAGGTTTTCGTGCGACCTGAGCACGCTGCAACGATCGCTCACAAGAAATGGGCCTCAGACAGACGACGATGCCCGACGCGCGCGGTTGACACGATCAGGCAGCACGACCGGCGATCGTGCGGCCGATCGTGCGTTGCAGGCCCGCCCTGCCCGCCCGAATCGACGATGGTAGAAAGGCAATATGTCCACACCATCCTCGCCAACAACGTGTCCCGGTCATCTGTCCGATCGCGAATTGCTCGTAGAGGTCGCACGTGCAGCCGCGGAAGAGCGACGTGCGACCGCACACCTCCTCGCGCTCCTGATCGAGCTTGATGCGCGTCGGCTTTATCTCGGCGAGGGGTTCTCGTCGCTCTTTACCTACTGCACGCAGGCGCTGCACTTGTCGGAGCACGCGTCATACAACCGCATCGAGGCCGCCCGGGCCGCGCGACGGTTCCCAACCATTCTGGAATACATCGGCGATGGCGCCCTCACGCTGACGGCCGTCAGACTGCTGGCGCCGCATCTCACGCCCGACAATCACCGCGAGGTACTGATGAGCGCGCGCCACAAGAACAAGCGCGAAGTGGAGTTGCTTGTGGCGAGCCTGCACCCGCAGCCGGACCTGCCGGTCGTCGTTCGCAAGCTGCCAACGCCGGCGGCCATGACAACGCCCGTGCCTGTTGTGGTTCACGCACAGCAAGTCCCGGAGGTCGCGGAGCACGTTGAACGACGCACAAGCGACCTGGCGAGGGGAATTGCCACGCCCCCAGCAGTCACTGCAGCGAGCCGAGGGAGCGCGGCCGTCTTGAAGCCGATTGCGCCCGAGCGTTACAAGATCCAGTTCACCGCCGGTCGCGAAACGTACGAGATGCTGCGGCGGGCGCAGGACCTTCTGCGACATGTGGTGCCCAATGGCGACCCGGCAGTCATCGTCGATTGTGCCCTCACTCTGCTGGTGAAGGAGCTCGAGCGGACAAAGATTGGCTCGAGCCAGCGTCCCCGGACAGGTCGCGCAGTCTCACCCGAAGCGCGGCACGTGCCCGCGGCTGTGAGGAGAGCCATCTGGCAGCGGGATGACGGCCGGTGTGCATTCGTTGGCACGCAAGGGCGATGCTCGGAGACCGGCTTCCTCGAGTATCACCACGTGGTGCCGTTCGGGGAGGGCGGTGCCACTACTGCTGAGAATCTCGAGCTTCGCTGTCGCGCGCACAATCAGCATGAGAGGGAACGGTGGTTTGGTCCCAGGCAAGCCTAGCGGTCGTACGAACACAGGAGAGCGGTGGGGAATGATGCCGATTCTTGATCGTTCGCTTCGAAATCTCCTTATGTCCTAATCTCCTGTGGCCGTCATGCGCCCTTAGAACGTCGCGATCGGATTGACCGGCGATCCGGTGCCGCCGCGAATTGGTATCGGTGCCACCGTCAACAGGAACTCCCAGCGCTTGCGCGCCTGTGCCGCTGCGGCCAGCGCTTCAAGATCGACGCTGTCGAAGACGTAGACGCCGAGATACACGAGCGCGAAGTCGTGCACCGCGCCGGTTTCGCCCTCGACGTCGGTCGGTGCCAGGCTCGGCGGAACGTCGCCGCCGAGCAGGGCGACATCGCGCTGCTTCAGCCACGGGATCATTGATGCATTCGGTCCCGACCGCTTTCCCGTGCGGCTCGTGTCGAACGGACCAAGGGCGGCCCGACGGGCCCAGCGGCCCGTGCGGATGAACAGCGCGTCGCCGGGCCCGACCTTCACGCCCGCGATTTTTTCCCACGCCTCGACGTCCTGGGCGGTGACCGGCGTGCCCGGTTCCAGGTACGGCACGCCTTTGAGCCGCGGCAGATCGATCAGGATGCCTCTCGTGAACACGCCGTTCTTGAGGTTTACGATCGAATTTCGCGCGTGCCCGTTCTTCATGACGGTCGCCGGGTCGGGTTTGTAACCGTTGTAGAACACGCCGTTGTATTCAATGTGCGCCAGCGAGTCGAGATGCGTGTGGGCGACGCCGTGGGGAGCGACGGCGAACCGGTCGGTGCCGATCGTGAGCATGCTGTGCTGGTACGGATTCGGGTTGTCGATCGCCATTTCGGTGTCCGTCTCACGGGCCAGCGAGACCGACACACCTTCCTTGACCAGAGCCGCCGCCTGCCGGCGCTTGGCCGGCGTAATCAGGTTGGCGGCGCCGAGTTGATCGTCGGCGCCCCAGCGGCCCCAGTTCGAGAACTCCTTCTTCCAACGCTCGAAGTCTGCACGGCTGGTGGACTGTGGTGGGGCACTCAAGGCCGGCGACTGAACGATGACGATCAATACGAGCAGAAGCCAACGATTCATCTTTGCCTCCGTGAACAAAGAGGGGTCGGGAGGGGTTTTCGCCCGAATCCCGAGTAAACCCCTCCCGACCCCTTCCTACTTCCAGCGCTCCGATTCGGTCCGCGCCGTTTTCAGATACGTTTCGATCTGGCCGACGATGTCCGGATGCGCGCTGGCGACGTTGCGCCCTTCGCCGGGGTCCGCGACGAGGTCATACAACTCCAGTGGAGTACCCGGCTTGAGCCGCACGGCTTTCCAGCGGCCGTTTCGCACCGCCTGCTGAAATCCTCGCTCGTGGAATT
This sequence comes from Vicinamibacterales bacterium, assembly GCA_963746535.1. Classification (GTDB taxonomy): domain Bacteria; phylum Acidobacteriota; class Vicinamibacteria; order Vicinamibacterales; family JAMQPK01; genus JAMQPK01. Next base: position 444,807 of record CAVVBP010000007.1, read on the forward strand.
CCCAGTAGAGGAACGGATGCGTCGCCTGCGATCGGCCGCGAAGCGCCTGTGCCGTCGACAGGCCGTCGAGGCCGGCAGGCGCTCGCGCACCCGCGATGTCGGCAAGCGTCGGCAACATGTCCCAATGCGCCCAGACGTGGTCGCTGGTGCGGCCCGCGGGGACGACGCCCGGCCAGCGCGCGATCATCGGGACACGAATACCACCCTCGTAAAGGTCGCGCTTGATGCCGCGCAGTCCGCCGCTGCTCCTGAAAAACGCCGGATCGCCGCCGCCTTCCTGGTGCGGGCCGTTGTCGCTCGTGAACATCACCAGCGTGCGACTGTCGATGCCGCGTGCGTGGATGAGGTCGACGAGGCGGCCGACGTCGCGGTCCATCCGCGTAATCATTGCGGCAAACGCGGCGTGGGGAGTGGGATGCGACCGGTAGCCCAGCGACGGCACATCGAAGCGTGCCCCGGTTTCGCGCTTGTCGGCTTCCGCATTATTGAAAGGCTGCTCGGGGAACTTTCCTCGAAAGCGATCGAGCGAATCGTCTGGCACCCGCAACTCCGCGTGCGGCACGGTGTAGTTGAGGTACAGGAAGAATGGACGAGAATCGTCGCGCTCGATGAAGGCCGCGGCCTCCTTCGTGAAGAGATCGTTGGCGTAATCGTGAGCGACGTCGACAGGCGCGCGCTCGCCATTCCGCCACAGGTGGTCGGTGAACTGCCGGTGCGCGTGGCGCTGATCGAGAAAGCCGAACGCGGAGTCGAACCCCTGACGATCGGGCATGCCCGTGCTGCCCGGCTGCCCAAGGCCCCACTTGCCGACGAGCGCCGTGCGGTAGCCCGCGTCGCGAAGGACCTCGGCGATCGTGACATCTTCGGGACGAAGCGGAATATCGCCGGCGGGGAAGCCGCCGTTGCCCCGGATCCACCCGTGACCGGTGTGCCGTCCGGTCATCAGCGCCGCGCGCGAAGGCGCGCACACGGTGCTGCCGGCGTAGTACTGCGTGAAGCGAGTGCCTTCCCGCGCGAGCCGATCGAGCATCGGCGTTTCGAATCGCGCCTGCCCGTACGCGCTCAGATCGCCGTATCCGAGATCGTCGGCCTGAATGAGCAGGATGTTCGGGCGAGACGCCGGCTGCCGGGCACTGGCGGCCATCAGGACGAGCATCAGTGCGGCAGTCACCGTCTGGTTCATGTAGTCCGCGCTCGCTACTTCTGGAAGATGGCCTTCGGCATCATCGCGTGGATACCCTTGGTGCCGTCCACGACCTGCGTGACGATCAAATCCATCGCGGCGCTGGCCAGCATGTAGGCGTCCTCGCGCGACAGTCCCTTGGTTTCGACAATCAGGTCGAGCATTTCTCTGGTTGCAATCTTCGCGGCGTCGTCGAGATCCGCGGCCAGCCCCATCGTGATGTAGTGCGTCGGCGTTTCGGCGCGCGGCCAGCGCAGACGACGTCCCTTGTGCAGGAGGATCTGCACTTCCCCTCTCAGCGATGTTTCGATCGCGGACAGGCAGACTTCGCCATGGCCCTGCGCGGCGTGGCCGTCTCCAAACGAGAGCAGCCCGCCCGATACGTGGACAGGCAGGAACAGCGTGCTGCCCGCACCCAGATCGCGATTGTCCAGGTTTCCACCGAAGATGTTCGGTGGGCCGCTCGGCACGCGTCCCATGCTCACCGGTGGCGCGACGCCGATGACGCCCCAGAACGGTTTCACCGGCACGTGCACACCCGGGGCGTATTCGACCGTCCTCTTATCGAGATCGATCCAGAGCGCGCGGGCTTTTTCGTACGGGAAGTCTTCGGGCAGCAGGCCGCGATTGGGGACGAAGCTCTGGCCGGCAATCGGAAGCCGCACGTCCACCGAGCGGATGCGGATTTCGAGCACATCACCCGGCTCGGCGCCGCGAATGGCGATGGGCCCGTTCAACGTGTGATCGCCTCGATTGGTGCCTTCGACGCCGTCGAACACGGCGTAGAGCTCTGCCGGAATCTTGTCCTTCGGCACGCCGATGCTCTCGAAGAATCGCGGGTTGCCCGACGCCGTCTCGAGCCGGACGACGTCGCCCGGGTCGATGGTGAGGACGGGCTTGAGCGTCGCATCGAAGAAGCCGCGATGCACCGTGGTGGGCGAGGCCTTCAGCTCGTGGGTGCGTGGTGAGGTTTGAGCGGCTGCCATCACTGGGAGCGCTAAAAGCGCCGCGCCGGCGGCAACGATTCGGAGCGTCATGACCGATCCTCCGCGAATGGCAGGGCTCAAGCCCTGCGCTACCTGAATGCAGGGCTAAAGCCCTGCGCCACCGGAATCTGCGATGTCTCTTTAACAGGAGATCAAGAGTTCAGGAGATCTCTTTTCTAATTCTTTTTGATCTCCTGGTCTCCTGATCTCTTGTTATGGATTTGTGGCCCGTATTGCCTGTCCGGGGGCAACCCCCTTGACGAGCTGCTCGTTTGTGACCACGGCGACACCGTTGACGATGACATGTCGTACGCCGATCGGTGGCAATCCCGGTGCCCGGTACGTGGACTGATCAATCACGCTGGTGGCGTCGAAGATGGCGATGTCTGCGTCGGCGCCCTGACGCAGCCGGCCCTTGGTCTTCATCGCGGGCACGCGCGGGGCGAGGCGCTCGGCGGGCATCAGCGTCATCTTGCGAATCGCGTCCATGAGCGTGAGCGATCGTGCGTCGCGGACATACCGGCCCAGCACCCGCGAGAACGTGCCGGTCGTGCGCGGATGGCCCGTGCCGTTCTCCCAGTAGGAATCGCTGGCGATCATCGTGAGCGGGCTGGTCACCGCCAGCGCGACCATTTCCTCCGTGTTGTTGTGCAGCACGACGGGGCCGCCCGACTTCCGGTATTTCTGAAAGGTGTCGGGCGTGAGCCGCTCGCCGGTTCTCGGCCATTCGAGCTCGGCGACGCGCTGTTCGCTCGCGCCGTCGTACTCGTCGAGGTTGGCCGACTGAATCTCGGTCATGCCGGCGGCGTACGGATACGCCTCGGTCGTCACGTTGACGCCGCGGGCCTGCGCGGCCGCAACCGTCTGCAGCACTTCGCGGGTTGCGGCGCCACCCGTGCTGTTGATGTGCACGATGTGCAGTGGCGCCCCGGTCTGACCGGCGAATCTCAGGACTTCCTCGACACCAGCCATGCCGCGCCGTGTGTGAACGTGAATCGTCGCGCGCTCCCGCGCCGCGATTCGGAAGATCTCGAGAAGCTCCTCGTCTTTGGCGGCCGGCGTGTACGCGAAACCCGCGCCGATGCTGACGGCGCCTTTCTTCAGGCCCTCGGCGATGCGCTGCGACATCGCGGCGATCTCCGCGGTCGTGGCCGCCCGGTGAGCGGCGTCCGCCGTGGGGAACGACGTGCCCGGGTCGCGCATCACCGCCATGCGCACCGGGATGTGCCCGATGCTGACGCCATGGTTGATGAGGCTGCTTGCTCTTGCCCTGTACCACGCGTCGATGTCGCTCGTCCCCAGCTCGAGCTCGAACGCCGTCGTCACCCCATCGCGCGCCTGATATCGATGGGTCTCCGGTGTCTGCTGGTGTGCGTGCAGGTCGATGAATCCCGGGCAGACGACAAGCCCGGTGGCGTCGATGGTGGTGCGGCCCGTCAGCCGATCCGAGGTGATGCTGGCAAGCCGGCCGTTGATGATGCCGATATTCCGGACATCATCGAGACCCGACTCCGGATCGATCACCCGGCCGTTCGCGATCACCAGGTCGAAGGTCTGCGCCGCGAGCGGCGCGACGGCAATCGATGCAATTCCAACTAAAAACGCTCGGCGGGTGGGCATATGCAGGTTTGGGCAATCAAAACAGGTTCGGTTACCCTAATACATCCACGCGTAATTTGCTGACATGTTTTCATCCAAATCGACGTTTGCCAGCCTCGCCATCGTGCTGTCTCTTTCGGCCGGACTCCTCGCCCAGTCGGGCGAGCCGCCGAATACCGCGGCTGCGGCACCGCCGAACCGGTTGGCGGTCGCGCCGGCGGTTGGCTCGGTGGCCGGGGAGGCATCTGCCACCGACCTTGCGCCGGTCGTGGACGGCAACGTCCTCGACGATAAGGCGTGGGCCGCCGCCAAGGTCATCACCGGCTTCTGGCAGACGACGCCCGACGAGGGGCAGCCAGCGTCGGAGAATACCGAAGTCCGCATCATCTACACCAAAGACACGCTCTACATCGGCGTCGTCAACTACGACCGCACCCCGGAGTTGATCATCAGCGCGGAAAGCCGCCGCGACTCCGTGCTCAGCAACACCGACAGCTTCGCCGTTGTGCTCGACACGTTTCGCGATCGGCAGAACGGCTTTGTCTTCGGCACCAGTCCCGCCGGCCTCGAGTTCGATGGCCAGGTGATGGGAGAAGGGCAGGCCAGCTTTGGCGGTGGTGGCGGTGGTGGTGGCGGCGGCGGTGGTGGCGGCGGCGGTGGTGGTGGCGGTGGCGGCGGTGGTGGTGGCGGTGGTGGCGGTGGCGGACAGGCCGGCGGCTCGGGCGGTGGGTTCAACATCAACTGGGATGGGTCGTGGCAGGTTCGCGCGCTGATGCTCGACAACGGCTGGAGCGCCGAGTTCGCGATTCCATTCCGCACGCTGCGCTACCCGGCAAAGGATGTCCAGGAGTGGGGCATCAATTTTCAGCGCAATATCCGGCGAAGGAACGAGACCGCGTACTGGTCGCCGCTTCCGCGTCAGTACGACCTCTACCGGCTCTCGCTGGCGGGCACTCTGTCGGGTCTTGCGATTCCGGCACACCGAAACCTTCAGTTGACTCCGTACGCCCTGGGTGCGAGGACGCAGAACGGTACCGTTCCCAGCGGCTCGGACCCGAACGGTGAGTTCGGCGTCGACTTGAAGTACAGCCTGACGCCGAGTCTGACGCTCGACGCGACCTACAACACCGACTTTGCTCAGGTCGAAGTTGACCAGCAGCAGATCAACCTCGATCGTTTCAATCTCTTCTTTCCTGAGAAGCGGCCGTTTTTCCTCGAGAACGCGGGTCTGTTCTCGGTGGGGATGACCGGCGAAGCGGAAGTGTTCTTCAGCCGTGCCATAGGAATCGGTGGCGACAATGTTCCGATTCCTATCATCGCCGGTGGCCGCCTGACCGGGCGGGTGAACGGCAATACGAGCATCGGCCTCATCAACATGCAGACGGAAGAGGACAAGGAGCGCGGTATCTCGGCGAACAACTTCAGCGTCGCGCGCGTGCAGCAGGAGCTGCCCAATCGGTCCGCGGTGGGAGCCATGTTCGTGAACCGACAGGGCACCGGCGATCTCTCCGGCGATCGCGACTACAACCGGAGCTACGCCGTCGACGGGCGCCTAGGCTTCGGGCAGAACGGTCTCGTCAACGGCTTTGTCGCGCGCACCGAGACGCCTGATGTCTCGGGCGATGCGCACGCATTTCAGATTGGTGCGAGTCACAACACTGAAGCGTGGCGTTTAGGGGCGGGTTACGCAGAGGTCGGCGACAACTTCAACCCCGAGGTCGGGTTTCTCGCGCGCGAGAATGGCTTCCGGAAAATCGAGATGGCCGTCAATCGCAACATCCGGCTGGCTGAGGGCAGCTTCTGGAAATTCCACGAGCTGCGACCGCACGCGACGTATGACTCGTACTGGACGAACGAAGGTGTGCTCGAAACCAGGCGCGTGCACCTCGACCAGCACTGGCAGCTCCGAGCGGCGCACGAGTTTCATACCGGCATGAACGTGACGCACGAGGGAGTGTTCCTCCCGTTCGAAATCTATCCAGGCGTCATCGTGCCCGCCGGTGCCTATGAACACAGCGAGGGACAATTGGTGGCGTTCACCAACCAGGGAGCGCCTCTGTCGGTGCGCATGCGCCTGACGTTCGGCGGATTTTTCGGCGGGGAGAGGATGGTGTACGCGCCACAGGTGCGATTCAGGACGAGCGAGACGTTCAACACCGAGGTGAGCTGGACTCGCAACGATATCGACCTGCCGGGAGGGGCGTTTGTCACCAACCTGATCAGCTCGCGCATCTCGTATTCCTTCACGCCTCGCATGTACCTGCAGGCGCTTCTGCAATACAACGATCGCGCGAACGTCTGGTCGAGCAACGTGCGGTTTGGCTGGTTGAACCAGGCGAACACGGGGCTGTTCGTCGTCTACAACGACACGCAGGGTCTGTATGATTCGACGCTGTTGCGGCCCGATCGCAGCTTCACCGTCAAATACAGCCGCCTGTTCGATCTGTTGAACTGAGACGATTCTAAACAAGAGTAGTAGCGTCCGGCTTTAGCCGGACTTTCACGCGGTCCGCCTAAAGGCGGACTGATCTCTTACATCTCGGAACTATCGTTATCGATTCGAATAACTTCTGCAACTCCTCCGTGCTTTTCGTCCGCGTCAGCGCCAGCATCAACAACACCCGTGCCTTCTGCGCGCTCAGATTATCGGCCCGGATGCAGCCGAGCTGCCCGAGCTCGACGTCGCGCGCGTAGAGCGGCACGACGCGGCCGGTATAGACGCGCGTGCTCAGCACGACCGGAATGTTTTTGCTGCGCGCTTCCTTGATCGCTTCCAGGGTTCCTGACGTCACGTGCCCGAGTCCGAACCCTTCGACGACCAGTCCGTCGAGCGCGCCCTGGCGTAAGAGCAGTGAAATGATTCGGCCGTCGGCGCCCGCATACTGATTCACGATCTCCACGCCTCCGAGGGTCTGATTGTCGGCGAGGGGGATCGTCTGCCGGCGAAGCGGCGCCCGGTAGAAGCGCACGGCGCCGAGATCGGCCACGCCCAGCGCCCCGAACTCGAGCGTTCTGAACGTTTCCACCTCGATCGTGTTCGTTTTGGTTACCTCGCGCGCGGCGTTGATCTGCCCGTTCATGACGACCAGCGTGCCTTTGCCGACGGCTTCCGGCGAGATGGCCACGCGCACGGCGTTGAGCAGGTTCCTCGGTCCGTCGCTGTCGAAATAGGAGGCCGCGCGCTGCGCGCCGACGAGCACGACCGGTTTCGGGCTGGTGACGGTCAGGTCGAGGAAATAGGCGGTCTCTTCCAGCGTATCGGTGCCGTGCGTAATGACGACGCCGCTGATACCCTCGGTGCCGAGCAGCTCGTTGGTGCGCCTGGCCAGCCGCCTCCAGATGTCCGGCGTCATGTCGTAGCTGCCGATGTTGGCGATCTGTTCCACGTCGACGCGGGCGATTGCGTCGAGGCCGGGCACCGCGCTCACGAGCGCCGCACCCGTGACGGCCGGCGCGAGGGCACCCACCGCCGGGTCGAACTTGCTCGCAATCGTTCCGCCCGTGGCGAGCACGACCACGCGCGGCAGGGACGCCTGAGCGCCCAATCCGGCCGGTTGCAGCTGAATGGCAATTGCGCACGCAATGAAGAAGACACGCATTCTTTTCACCTTCGTCCAACGGTCCGGCTGAAGCCGGACACTACGTGCGTGGCTCGTAGTACTGCTTGTACATTCCGCGCCTGAACAGCCAGCCGCCCAACGGGCCGAACCAGTTCAGGACGTGGTACATGTAGCCGAGATCCATCAGCTCGATCAGGTTGCCGTCGAAGTCCTTGACGAAGAAGAACGAGTGCCCGCGCGGCGACCGCTCGGGCTGGCTGACGATCTCGACGCCTTTGGTCTTCAGGTCGTCGTGCCACTTGTGGAGGTTCTTCACGTTGAACGAGATGTGCGTGAGGCCCACGCCGTTCCAGGGCACGGCGCGCGGGGGCTGCTGGGGCTGAAACTCGAAGATCTCCAGGACGCCGCCGCCGGGGACGCGAATCCAGCCGATCTTGCATGCCGGCCGATCGTGCGTCACGCCGAAGAACGTGCGGACGCGCTCGGGCGGCGTGTCGGCGACGCCGACGAGCGGGCAGCCGAAGACGTCCCAGTAGAAACGTACCGCTTTGTTGAAATCCGACACCGTGATGCCGGCATGGCTGAACGAGCGTGCTCTCAACGTGATCTCCCGTCAGTTCGTATACCACGAAGACAGGGAAACCACGAAAGCAACAACATTCCTTGAAACAAAGGAATTCTTCTGAGCTCCTGATCTTTTGTTCTTCTTCGGCTTCAGCCGGACCTTGAGGCGCGCGTCTGTGCGGCTTGAATGACGGCGGCTCGCGCGAGCATCTTCTCGTCACGCGTGCCCGTTCGAAGCGCTCTTTTCGATACGGCGGCTGCTTCGTCCAGGCGCCCTGCCTTGTAGTAGGCCCAGGCGAGCGCATCCTCCGTGAAGATATCGTGTCGTGTCCTGGCCACTGTTTCGGCGATCGCGACGGCCTCGGGCACCTTTCGATCGCGCTCGGCCAGAAAGAGCGCGAGGCTGGCTTCGGTCTGCGCCAGTCCCGGACCGGCGAGATCTTCGCCGAGTTGGTAGAAGCGTTCGGCCTCGGCTCGATTACCGCCTTCGGCGTGCAGATCGCCGATCCGCGCGGCGAGGTCGAGGCTCGGCATACGCGCAAACTGCTCCGAGAATACTGCCAGCGCCGCCGCGCGATCGCCGCGCAGGGCCAGCACTTTGCCCCGACCGATTCGCGCGTACGGGTAGTTCGGGAAGATGTAGTCGGCACGCGCGAATTCGCGCTCGGCGTCGTCGAGGTTGCCCATCCGCAGGTACAGCTCGCCGACATGCGCAACGTACCAGGCCTGCGCTTCGGGGTCGTGAGCCGTGGTTGACTGGACCGCCATCTGCATGGCTTCCATGGCTCCGCGCGCGTGACCTTTGAGCTCGCGCGCGTACGCGATGCGCGCGTAGGCCGCCCCGTTCGGACGCATCGTCATCATTGTGTCGAACGCCTCGAAGGCGTCCTCGTACTCGCCGAGCTCGATCGATGCATCGCCGATGACGCCGTAGTTCCATGCGTCGTCCGGACGCATATCGCGCGCGCGCCTGGCGATGTCGAGCGCCTCGCGGAACCGGTGCTGGGAGAGATGGACCGCGGAGAGCAGCCGCAGCGCGTCGTAGTGTCCTGGCGACGTCCTGAGGACCGACGTCAGAAGATTTTCGGCGCGGTTCGCCAATCTGCCGTCTCCCATCACACGCGCCTGACGCAGGAGCGCGTCGGACAACAGAAGGCTCGCGCCAACGTCGTCCGGCCGCTCCTGCAGCACACGCTCCGCCTCGGCGATACGCTGCTTCAGTCCGTTCGCCGATGTGGAAGGCGCGCCGGGCATCCCTACAGCCGGCGCCATCCGCTCAACCCCGGCCGCCTCGGGCGTGCCGCGCCAGCTCACATACGGAGCCAGCGCAGCCACAACACTCAGCAGGACCAACAACACGGTGCGATGAAGCTTTCTTCCCACGTTCTTACCCTCAGCCCTAAGCGTTATGCCCTTAGCCCTAGTGATGCCCATGCTCGTATCCCTGATGGGGCAGCGCGAGATATGGGAACACGGCGGAGAAGGGCCGATCGTTGGCATCGACGCCGTCGCCGAGCAGATTGTTGGGCGAGCGATTCGCGTTGCCGCCGCAGAAACCGAACGACTCGATGATCGGTCCGACGACGGTTCCGTACCCGCAGGCGAACGCGCGCAGGTCGATGTCGGTCACGTCGTCTTCGAGGCGACGGCCGTTGGGGAATCCGGCGAGGTCGCCGGCGAGCACGCCAAGCCGGTCTCCAAGGCCGGCCGCGGCGCTGGGTGGTATCCCGGTATTGAGCCGCAGCAAATCTGCTTTTCTGGTGCCGGTGAAATTCAGAGTCGGCACGCCGGTCAGCAGCACCGCCACGAGATCGCCTCGTCCCGTCTCGGGTGCGTCGTTCAGCACGGGATACAGGAAGTTCTCGAGGCGGGTGACCTCTGGCGACGTGTATCTCCTGGCGAAATCCTCATCGTCTCGAGGATCCGATCTGTTCCAGCGATCTTTCTGGCCCAGCGGAATGACGACTTCGTTGATGAGGGGATTTCCTAACCGGGAGACCCTCACGTATTTGTGGTCCTCGTCGTCCCAGTCGCCGCGATCCCAGTCATCGTCGTCATCATCATCATCGTCGTCGTCAACCCAGAGGGCTCGACGGCTCGCACTCGCGTAGACACCGATGACGGCGTCCGGATCTGACGGTCCTGTGGGCAGCTGCCCGTCTTTAGTCAGCTGGGTGATCGGCACCTGAATGGCGATCGCGTGGGTGTTGAAGCCGCCGACGCCGTCTACGCCGGCCGCGGCCGGCAGCGGAAGGACGTGCAGCGTGTTGAACGGCCGCAGTCCTGCCAGGTCGAAGACCGATCCGAGATCCACGAAGAACGGGTCGTCGACCTGCCCGGCGAAGACCCTCACGCCGTTCGACAGCGTGTGGACGGCCGCGGCGTGCAACGTGTCATACGCGGGCGTCGATCGAGGGCCGATGTTGACGGGCGGCGTCGCGAGCCTTCTGCCCAGCGTGTCGTGTGACTTCCCGCGGACTTCGGTGACCGCGTAGGTCTGCGGCATGTTCCAGTCGGGATCGTCGAGGCTCGTAATCTGACCCGTGTTGTAGAGGAAGGTGTTGGGATTGCGGACCTTCGTGCGGAAGCGGAACTGGTAGGTCACGTCGTCTTTCGCGTTGCCGTCGTTGTCGACGTGGATCTCGTACAGGACGTTCTCGTCGAAGCTGTGAAAGTTCGGACCGCCGGCCGGCTCTTCGAGCGGGATGTAGTTGGCGATGATGGTGACGGTGCCGGGCTGGTCGGGGCTGACGAATGCATAGACGTCGGTGTTGTCGGCGCGCGGATCTCCACTAATCAAGGGGGCTTCCCGATGGCTCGAGGCGCCGGTCGGCGTCATCAGCACGCCGGTCAGCGCAATTGCGAATAGGAGCGCGGTTAGTTTCTTCACTTACTACCTCCCGCCGCTTGAGGAAGCGGCACAAGCAGACACGTGACGTGTTCCTCACTGCTCTACGGCGGGGGTGTCGAAACGGATTTACGTTTTTGGCAGGCCGAGCTTCAGATCGACGGTCTGGATGTGGTCGGCGACGCGCAGCGCCTGCGCCACGATCGTCAGGCGCGGGGTTGACGGCCGCGGACGAGGGGAAGAACGACGCGTCGACGACGAACAGGTTCTCGACGTCGTGCGTGCGGCAGTAGCGGATCGAGCACCGACTCGCGCGGGTCGGTGCCGAACACCAGCGTGCCGCACTGGTGCGTGGTGTTCTTGCTGCCGTGCGAGTGCGTCATCACGACCCAGAAGCCGAGCCGCCGCAGGATGCGCCTGGTCTCCTCCACGAGCGTCGCGATGCGGCCCGAGGTTGTTGGGGCGGTAGATGCAGCCGGATGCGTCCGTCGGCGTCGACGATGACGCGGTTGTCCGCGCGTCGGCAGATCCTCGGACATCGCCAGCCAGTCGACGCCGCGCGCCACCCACGCGTCGTACGCCGACAAGCGGGACCCGCGGGCACGACCGTCTGCGCCATGACGCCGTGCGTGCGTCCCTGCGACTGGATCTGGCCGAGCGGATAGCGCGTGTCCGGTCCGCGCAGGTAGAAGTCGTTGATGGCGACCGTCTTCTGGAACACCGTCGTCGTTCTCCCGGAACGGGTGGAACCCCTGCATCATCGTCGCCAGGTGCGCCATGTAGCGGCGGCCGACCAGACCCGACGAGTTCGCGAGGCCGTTCGGATGCGCGTCGCTCGCCGATCGCAGCAGCAGCGCCGCGGAGTTGACCGCGCCGCACGACACGACGACGAGCGACGCCTCGACGCGGATCGTCTCGCCGTTCCGCTCGACCTCGACGGCCTCGACCCTGCGTGCCGGCCGCGTCGGTCACCAGCCGCCGCGCGAAGCGCGTTGGTCCACAGCGTCGACGTTCGGCCGCTCGAGCGGCGGGCCGCACGCAGCAGACGTCGGCCTCGCTCTTCGCGTGCATCTTGCACGGAAACGAGTTGCAGGTGTTGCAGAGGATGCAGCCGTCCGGCTCGCCGGGCACAGGCCGAGCGGCAGCGGCGACGGATGCAGGCCCTGGCGTCGCAGCTGCTCGACGATGTGCGGCCATGCCTTCGGCGTGCGGAACCGGCGCGATGCGGAAACGGCGCCGCGCGGCGGCTCGGTCGGATCGACGCCCGGCCTCGCCGTGCACGTGATAGAGGCGCTCGGCGCGCTCGTAGTACGGCGCGAGCGTGTCGTAGTCGATCGGCCAGGCCGGCGAGACGCCGTCCACGTGCTCGACGGCCTGGAAGTCCTCGCGCCGCAGCCGATACAGCACGCTGCCCCAGAACTTGGTGTTGCCGCCGACGCAGTAGTGCGTGTACGGCCGGAACTCCTGCCCGCGCTCGTCGAGCCACCGCTCCGTCGTCGGTAGCGCAGGTGCTTCCAGACCGCTTCCGGACTCCAGTTCTCGGCTTCCTGCGGAACGAAGTCGCCGCGCTCGAGGACGAGGATCGCGCGCCGGCGTGTCGGCCAGCGCGTGCGCCATCGTGCCGCCGCCCGCGCCGCTGCCGATGATGATGATGTCGTAACGTTCGTTCGGCATCAGGCGCGTGCGCTGCAGGCTCGCGTAGACCTGGTCCATCAGGCGCTGATCCTCGATCGCGCGCTCGAGGCTCATCTCGCGGCGCGCGCCCGTTGCGGATGGCCTCGCGGAAGTCGCGGTACATCGCCTGGTAGCCGCGGATGTCGCGAAAGCCCGGAAAGATCAGGCGCGGGACGCCCGCTGCCGCGGACCAGCACGAAGAGCGCCGTTCGACTCGAACGTGATGATGCCCTCGCGGCCGAACAGCTTCGACAGCCGCAGGCCCCTGAAGAGCGACGGAATCTCGCGCGAGTAGTAGAGCGAGCCGACGGCGCCGTTGTCGTAGCGGAACGCCACCATCATGCTCTTCGCGCGCGTGTCGGGGCCCTCGCGCGACACCGACGGCCGGTAGCCGTCGATCGTGACGATTCTGCGGCCCGAGGCTGCCCGCGATGTGCAGCCAGTGGATGCCTTCCTCGAAGAACGCGTCGCCGCCGGCCATCGCTCTCGTCGTTGCGCCAGTCGTCGGCGCGTCTTCAGCCGCTTGCGCGATCGTCGTGAAGTGCGCGAAGACCATCTCGCCGATCGCGCCGTCGGCGAGCAGCCTGCGCAGCACGACGGCGAGCGGCTTGTAGTGATCGTTCTCGCCGACGAGCACCACGCGCCCGGCCCGGTCGCGCGCCTCGATGACGGCGCGGTAGTCCTCCATGCGCGGAAACGCCGGCTTCTCGACCAGCACGTGCTTGCCGGCCGCCAGCGCCTGCAGCGTCAGGTCGAGATGAAAACGCGGGCGGCACCGCGACGACGACGGCGTCGACGCGCGGGTCGTCGATGGCCGCGCCGTAGTCGGCGTAGCTGGCCGTCGCCGCTGGAACGCGCCGGCAGTACTCCTCGGCCTTCGCGCGATCGCGGCTGGCGTAGCTGCACGAGATGTGCGAACGGAACCCCTTCAGGTGCCGGCTGTGCACCTGGGTGATGAAACCGCATCCGAGGAAGGCCAGGCGCAACGGTTCGCGCGTCAGCACGGAACACCCTTCACTACTGCATGCCCTCGATATCGCCGAGGTCTTTGGGTCGGCCGAGGGCTCGCTTGTTCCGGATGAGCGATTCGCGTCCGATGAAGTTGACGTCGACCTCGCCGAACGGGCGCCGCACCTTATCGGCCCAGGCTTCGGCAAACGTCAATGCGGTCAGCTCGGTCAGGATGTCGATGCGACCTGGTGCAACCCCTAGCTGGTACACGACGCCGGGAGAGGCAAAGTCCTCCTGCCGGATATCCGCGAGCGGTGCGCCAAATTCTCCGAGTGCACGCATCACGCGAGCGGCGTTGTCGGCTGTTGCCTCGACCCAGAGATCCAGATCGCCCGTCGCCCGAGGGCGTCCGTGCAGCGCCAAGGCGTAGGCGCCGACGACGAGGAAACGCACGTCAGCGGCGGTAAACGCGCGCAACAGATCGATGAAGTCCTGGTTCATGAGGGGGCTCGCCACGAAGACGTGCGAGTTCCTGACTGATCCGCCACACCTGAAGGACCCGCTCGGTGTCGGGGATCTGGAGCCAATACTCCAGATCGTGCCGGTCGGCGTCGGCGGCTGAGGCGTATCGCCGCACGGTGATGCGCGAGGCGCGCTCGGTCATGTGCCGTCAATTATCGCCCAGTCCCCAATCTTCCAATCTCCCAATCTGCAAATCTGCGAATCTGCGAACCTGCGAATGGTGCTGCAGTAGAATTCCTTCCCATGTCCCGCGTCGGTCCCCCTCGCGTTCTCAACATCAGCGACCTCCGCCGGCTGGCCAGGCGCCGCCTGCCTCGCGTCGTCTTCGATTACATCGACGGCGGCGCCGATGCGGAGGTGACGCTTCGCGACAACGTGAAGGCGTACGAAGAGCTCACGTTCCGCCCGCGTGGCGCGATCGCGATTCCTTCGATCAGCTTGAAAACGAGCGTTCTTGGCGTGCCGCTCGAGCTGCCCTTCATCCTTGCGCCCGTTGGCAGCAGCCGCATGTTCTACCCGAACGGCGAAGTGCTCGCCGCGCGCGCGGCGGGGAAGGCGGGCACGGGGTATGTCCTGTCGACGCTGTCGGGCACTCCGATGGAGCAGGTTCGGGCCGCCACGAACGGACCGGCCTGGTATCAGGTGTATCTGTGTGGTGGGCGCGAGGCGTCGGTCAACATGTTGAATCGCGCGAAAGCCGCGGGCTTTACGGCGCTCGTCGTGACGATCGACACCGGCGTGCCGGGCCTGCGCGAGCGCGACCTTCGCAACGGCATCAAGGAGCTGCTTGGATTCAGCGTCTCGGGCATTCCGTACCTGGGACAGATGATCGCGCGGCCGGGCTGGGTGGCTGGAATGCTCATGGACGGCGGGCTCATGTCATTTCCCAACGTCCTGCTGCCAACCGGGCCGATGCCGTATGCCGATGTCGGCAAGACGCTCGAACAGTCGGTCGTCTCCTGGGACGATCTCAAGTGGATCCGCGAGCTCTGGAACGGCAAGATCGTCGTCAAGGGGGTGCACACGGCGGAAGACGCGCGACGCGTCGTTGCTGAAGGCGCCGATGCGCTGGTCGTCTCGAATCACGGCGGCCGCCAGCTCGACGGCGTGCCCGGCAGCATCCGCTCGCTGCCGGAAGTGGTGGCGGCGGTCGGCGATCAAATCGAAGTGCTCGTCGACGGCGGCATCCGCAACGGCGGCGACGTCGTGAAGGCGCTCTCGCTCGGCGCGCGTGCCGTGCTCATCGGCCGGGCCTACGCCTACGGCCTCGCCGCGGGCGGGGAGGCTGGCGTCGATCGCGCCATAGACATTCTCCGCACGGGCATCGTCCGGACGATGAAGCTGCTGGGCGTGTCGTCGCTCCGCGAGCTCAACCGCTCGTACCTGGATGTGCCGGTTGGCTGGCTCCCAGGCGGGGGGAAGCTGGAATCTAGAAACTAAAATCTAGAAACTAATATCTGGAAACTAGAGTCTGAAATCTAGAGTCTGGAACCTGAACGGTCGAAACGGAGTATTAGATTTTAGTTTCTAGTTTCCAGATTTGCGTAGTTTCACCGTCACCCGCGAGGTGCTATGGCCGAGATGCATGAGATTGACTACAAGATTTTCGGCGACGACATGCAGTTTGTCGAAGTCGAGCTCGATCCGAACGAGGCCACCGTTGCCGAAGCCGGCGGCATGATGTACATGGACGATGGGATCGAGATGGAGACGATATTCGGCGACGGCTCGCAACAACAGAGCGGGTTCATGGGCGCCCTGATGGGCGCGGGCAAGCGGCTGCTGACGGGTGAGTCGTTGTTCATGACGGTGTTCCACAACCGGAGCTCACAGAAGAAGAAGGTGGCGTTCGGCGCGCCGTACCCTGGAAAGATCATCGCCATCCACCTCACCGAAGTCGGCGGCGAGCTCGTGGCACAGAAGGATTCGTTTCTCGCGGCAGCCAAGGGCGTCAGCATCGGCATCGCGTTCCAGCGGAAGCTCGGCGTGGGCCTCTTCGGCGGCGAAGGCTTCATCATGCAGCGCCTGCAGGGCGACGGGTGGGCGTTCGTGCACGCGGGCGGCACGCTGCAGGAACGGACGCTGGCGCCCGGGGAGCTCATACGCGTCGACACCGGCTGCATCGTGGCGCTGCAGCCATCGGTGAACTACGACATTCAGTACGTCGGCAAGATCAAGTCGGCGCTCTTCGGCGGCGAGGGATTGTTTTTCGCCACCCTGCGCGGACCGGGCAGAATCTGGCTGCAGTCCCTTCCGCTCAGCCGGTTGGCGAATCGCATCGTGGCGGCCGTTCCCCGCGTCGGGCGCGGCGGCAAGGAAGAAGGGTCGATCCTGGGCGCGATCGGCGGCATACTCGACGGAGACAATAGTTAGGCCTGGGTGCGTTAGGTGCGACGTTCGACTAATCATGCGACTACAACGAGCACTTCTCGTGGTCTGGGCGCTGGGCCTCTGCTGGCCGGCGTCTGCCTCGGCGCAAAGCGATCTCGAACGGGCACGCGCGTTTTATAACGAAGGGCACTTCGACGAATCCATCGCGGCCGCGACCACGGCGATGATGAAGCCGTCGGCGGCGCCGTCGGCGACGCTCATCGCCGCGCGGGCGCGTCTCGAACGTTTCCGTCTCACGAAGGATCCGCAAGACCTCACTGCCGCGCGGTCCGATCTCGTGTCGCTGAACCCCCTCAAGCTGGGGCCGCAGGAGGCCATCGAGTGGCAGATCGGCCTCGGCGCGGCGCTCTTTCTCGACGATCAACCGGGCCCCGCGTCGGAAATGTTCATGAACGTCATCTCGACTGCGCGTGGGCGCATGCCGGCTCAGGAATTTGAGAAGCTCCTCGAGTGGTGGGCGGCGACCTTGTCGCGCGTCGCCGAAGCGCTGAGCGGGCCGGCGCGCAAGGAGGCTTATGCGGCCATGCAGACCGCCGTGCGCGACGAGCTCGATCGCGACCCCTTGTCGCGTCCGGCCACGTACTGGTCGGTTGTCGCCAGGCGCGGAGCGGGCGATCTGGACGGTGCCTGGAACGCCGCGGTGGCCGGCTGGATCCGCTCCGGCGCTCAGCAGGACGCCAGGGATTTTCGCGCCGACCTCGATCGATTCGTCACGCAGACGCTCATTCCGGAGCGCGCGCAGATGCGAACCGGTCAGCGGATGGACGCCAAAGCGACCGCGACCGAGATCGCCGCGCTGACCGAAGAGTGGCACGCCCTGACCGAGCGCTGGAAAATCCCGGAAGGCCAGCGCATGCTCGGGGAAAGCCCGTCGTCTCTCCCCCAAAAGCAGGAGCAGCCCGTCAAATCTCCTCCCAGGCAGTAAGCGACATTTTGCGACAGGTCGCGGGCCCCGTTTTTCCCCAAGATCGCTGGCATTTTCGAGCCTCTCTGCGGCATCATTGAGGCTGGCATCCGCTCCAAACTGAGGCCGTTTTGTCCGGGGCTTCCTGTTCGACCGTGTAGCCGCGGTACGAAACCCGTGCGCCCGGACGCGCCCGTCGCGTCGCTGTGGCGGAACGTGGAATTCTGACGAGGAGGACCGCAGATGACTCGATTTCTCGCGTTGACCTTCGCGGTGGCCGCCACCGCGATGCTCGTGGCCGCCGACCCGACCGACGCCGTGCGCGAGGGCGGCAACGGGTGGAGGCAGGGCGCCATCAAGCAGGACAAGGCGCTGCTCGAAAAATATCTGGCCGATGATCTCGTGTACACACACGGAGGTGGTCAGACGCAGAACAAGGCCGAGTACATCAAGGCGGTGCTCACAGGCCCGTCGCACTACGAATCGATGACCGATCGCGGCACGAAAGTACGGATCTACGGCAAGACCGCCGTTCTGACCGGTCCGGTGGACGTGAAGCCGCCCAACGGCGAGCTCTACCGTGTCCGCACTCTCGAGGTGTACACGCAGAACAGCAGCGGCGTCTGGCAGATGGCTCAGAAAGAATCCGTTCGGATTCCGCTGAAGTAGTGTCCGCCTTCAGGCGGACGTCTTATCGAAAGGATATGTCGCTCATGCGCAGTTTCAGGTTCCGCTTCGGCGTGCCGCTGGTGACTGCCGTTCTTGTTGCCGTATGGCTGGGGGCCGGTTTGGTGTCAGCGCAAGGAACAGAGGTTCGGATCAACGCGGCGATCGACAAGCTGGCGAAGGGCAAGTCGCTGGCCGGCGCAATCATGTACGACTTCTCGCTGTATGCCGCGGCGCAGTTCTCGTCGTCCGATCTCGATTTCATGATCATCGACATGGAACATCGCGGCCTCGACTTCGAGCGCCTCGAGACGTTCCTGCTCGGAACGACCAACAAGGCCGAGATCGCCAAGCAGGGCAACCTGCAGGTGCGCGTGCCTCCCATCGTCCGCATTCCCACGTATGGGCGCTCACCGAACGAAGCGATTGTGAAGCAGGTGCTCGACATGGGGGCGTTCGGCATCATGTTCCCGGCGATCGAGAACAAGCAGCAGGCACTCGAGGCGGTCTCCTCGGCGCGCTATCCGCAGCTGAAGGGATCGAAGTATCTCAACCCGATCGGGCGGCGCGGCAACGGCAACATGCCGGCGGCCTGGTTCTGGGGGCTGTCGCGGGCCGAGTACTCGCTTCGCGCCGACATCTGGCCGGCCAATCCCGACGGTGAGATCCTCCTCTTCCTCCAGGTCGAGACCGTGGAAGGCGTGAAGAACATCAACGAGATTCTCACGGTGCCCGGTATCGGCGTGCTCTTCGTGGGGCCGAACGATCTGTCGTGGTCGCTCGGCGTCGCGCAGGGCTCTCCCGAGCACGAAGAGGCCATCCAGGTGGTGGTCGATGCCTGCAGAGCGCGAAACATTCCGGCTGCGATTACAGTGACGGAAAAAGATGTCCTGAGGCGGCTGAAGCAGGGATTCCGTATCGCGTCGCTGCCGAGCGGCGGCCTCGAGGCGCCGATGGATGCCACGCTGAAGCTCGCGCGGACGGTCATTCAGCGTTGAAGGTGAGCGCGTTTCGCATGTCAGGTCCCTCGTTCACACGGATTCGCGCCGGGGTCGCGGCTGGACTGGTCGTCGTGGCGGCCGCGACGGCCGCCGGCGACAGCCGGCTGGTCGATGCGGCGCGCAATCGAGACACGCGCGCCGTTCGCGCGCTGCTGAGCCAGCGCGTCGACGTGAACGGCCGCGCCGAAGATGGCGCGACGGCGCTCCTCTGGGCGGCGCACTGGAACGATCTCGAGACCGCAGAGCTCCTGATTCGTGCGGGGGCCGATGTGAACGCCGCCAACGATCTACTCATCACGCCGTTGTCGCTGGCGTGCACGAACGGCAACGCGTCATTCGTCCAGCGCCTTCTGACGGCCGGCGCGAATCCGAATGCGCCCATCGCGACCGGCGAGACGCCGATCATGACGTGCGCGATGAGCGGCAGCGCCGGTGCCGTACAGGCACTGATTGCGCGCGGGGCCGACGTGAACGCGAAAGAACCGGTGCAGGGTCAGACGGCCCTCATGTGGGCAGCGTTAGAACATCATCCCGATGTCGTGAAGGCGCTCGTCGAGCACGGCGCCGATCTGCGCGCGCACACGAAGAAAGGATTCACCGCGCTGCACTTCGCGGCGCGCGATGGCGACATCGAGAGCGCCAGGCTGCTGCTCGCGGCGGGTCTCGACGTAAACATCGTGTCGCAGCCCGAGGCGGCGGCCGCCTCGCCTGGCGGGCGGGGAGAGTCGGGGTCCGGTGCGCGAGGGGGAGGGCCGGGAAGATCGGGAGGCCCCAGTTTCGAAGCGACGGTATCGGCCGGCAGCACCCCGCTGCTCGTTGCCACCGTCCGCGCGCAGGTGCCGCTCGCGCTGTTTCTGCTCGAGCACGGCGCCGACCCCAACGTCGAGAGCGCTGGATTTACGCCGCTGCATTGGGCGTCGGGTACGTGGGAAAACGGCGAGGCGAATCCGGTGTTCGGTTTTACCGATGCGATGAGTGGCATTCCCGATCGTGACGCCAAAGTGCAGCTCGTGAAAGCGCTGCTCGCGCGCGGCGCGAAGCCGAATGCGCGGATGACGAGCCGCCCACCGGCATTTGCCGGCGGCTACAGCGATGTCGTCGGCGCCACACCGTTCCTGCTGGCGGCCGCCACGGCCGACGTGGAAATCATGCGGCTTCTTCTGGCCGCGGGAGCCGACCCCAGACTGACGACGAGGTCGAATGCCACGGCGTTGATGGCGGCGGGCGGGATGAATCGAACGCTCGGTGAGAGCGCCGTGACCGAAGAGCAGGCGCTCGAAGCCGCGAAATTACTGCTCGAGCTGGGTGTCGACGCGACAGCCGTGGCGTCCAACGGCGAGAACGCGCTGTTCGGGCCGGCCTATCGCGGCTGGAACACGCTCGTGCAGCTGATGATCGACAACGGCGCCAATGTGAATGCCGTCAGCAAGGCGGGCATCACCCCGTGGCGTGCGGCATCTGGTCAGGGCGACCGTCTTGGCGGCGTGCTCTTCAACCACGACACGGCGGCGCTGCTCGCGAAACACGGCGCCGATCCCGAACTCGGCAAACCCTGTATGGCCCAGAACAAATGCCGGTGAAAAAAACGGTTCCGGGATCCGTTTTCGTCATGGTGATTGCGAGTGCTGCGTGCGCAGGCTCCATCACCTTCGCCTGGGGTCTGCCCCCCGGACAGGGGTCGGGAGGGGTTTTTGCGGGTTTCACCCAAAAACCCCTCCCGACCCCTTCCGGGGCGCAGACGCCGGCGCGCGAGCTCGTGACGAAGTACTGCGTCTCCTGCCACAACGAGAAGCTGAAGACCGCCGGCCTGGTGCTCGACAAGGCCGACGCCACGAACGTGTTCAATTCGGCGGAGACGTGGGAGAAGGTCCTCGTCCAGCTGCGCGGCCGTTCGATGCCGCCGCAGGGCCGGCAGCGACCCGAGAGCGCCACCTACGACGCTGTGTCGGCGTGGCTGGAAACGGAACTGGATCGCGCCGCTCAGACTCGCCCCGATCCGGGGCGACCGGCAGACCTCCATCGGCTCAATCGCACCGAATACGCGAATGCCGTTCGCGATCTCCTCGGCGTGGAGATCGACGGCAGCGCCATGCTTCCACCCGACGAGCAGGCGCACGGCTTCGATACCAACGCCGACGCGCTCACCGTGGTGCCGGCGCTCCTCGATCGCTACCTGTCGTCCGCGGCCAGGATCTCGCGCCTGGCGCTGGGCGATCCCACGATCCGTCCGGGCTTCGAGCGGTACACCGCCCTCGAGAACAACTCGAACGAGCGAACATGGCTCTGGCAGACCGAACGTCTGGGTGAACAGTTTCCGCTGGGATCGCGCGGCGGTATCGTCGCGCGCCACTACTTCCCGCTGGACGCCGAGTACGTATTCCGCGTCAGGCTCGACAAGACCTACACGGGCATGGTGCGCGGCCTCAACGTCCCGAACGAGATCGAAATCCGCATCGATGGAAAACGGGTCGGGCAGTTTACGCTCGGCGGCCCGGAGCTCAAGATGCCGGCGTTCGAATACGAGGACGCAGGCAACCCGCTCTTCACGGCCGACAGCGGACTCGAGGTACGCGTCCCGGTGAAGGCCGGCCTCCGGCAGGTGACCGTAACCGCCGTGAAATCGGACGCCGCGAGACCGGAAGGCCTCGGACCCGATCGCATTCCGATCTGGGGTCACGACTACGACGGAGACATCCGCGCGCCGATTGTCGTCTCGCTGCTCTTCATCGGCGGTCCTTACAACGGCCAGGTGCCGCAGGATTCTCCGAGCCGCAAGCGCATCCTCGTGTGTACACCGGCTTCCTCGCGCGATGAAACCGCGTGCGCGACGAAGATTCTGACGAACCTTGCCCGCCGGGCGTACCGTCGTCCCACGACCAACGACGACGTGCAGACCTTGCTCGGCTTCTACAAGATCGGCCGCGCCGAGGGCACGTTCGATGCCGGCATCCGCGCCGCCCTCGAGCGCGTGCTCGTGAGCCCCGACTTCCTGTTCCGCATCGAGGCCGATCCCGCCAACGTGAAGCCGGGCGAGCCGTACCGCATCCCGGACGTCGAGCTGGCGTCACGCCTGTCGTTTTTCCTCTGGAGCAGCATCCCGGACGATGAGCTGCTCGACCTGGCGATTCGTGGCAGGTTGCGCGACAGCAAGATCCTGGATCAGCAGGTGCGGCGTATGCTCGCCGACCCGCGTGCGCGCGAGGCGCTGGTCTCGAATTTCTTCAGCCAGTGGCTGCAGATGCGCAACGTGTGGCTGCTGACGCCAGACGCCAACCGCAAGTTCCCGTGGTTCGACGACAACCTTCGAACCGCGTTCGTGCGCGAGATCGAGCTCTTTCTCGACAGCCAGCTCCAGGAAGACCGCAGCGTGGTCGAGCTGCTCACGTCGGACTCCACCTTCCTCAACGAACAGCTGGCGCAGCACTACGGCATCAGGAACGTGTACGGAAGCCATTTCCGCCGGGTGACGCTGGCCGACGAGAACCGCTGGGGATTGCTGGGCAAGGCGAGCGTTCTCGCGATTACGTCGTACCCCCATCGCACGTCGCCGACGATTCGCGGGAAGTGGCTGCTCGAAAACATTCTCGCCGCGCCGGTGCCGCCGCCGCCGCCCAACGTGAATACCAATCTGGAAGAAACGACCAAGGCGATCAAGACCAGCTCGGTGCGCGACATGCTGGAGCAGCACCGCGCGAACCCGGGATGCGCGAGCTGTCACGCGCGCATGGATCCGATGGGCTTGAGCCTCGAGAACTTCGATGCGCTCGGACACTGGCGTACGAAGGACGGAACGGCCGCGATCAACGCGTCTGGCGTCCTGCTCGACGGCACCAAGGTGGATGGTCCGACGGCGCTTCGCGGAGCGCTGCTCGAGAAGAAAGAGATGTTCGTGAAGGCAGTGACCGCCAAGCTCCTCATGTACGCGGTAGGCCGTCAGATGGAGTACTACGACGCGCCGGCCATCCGCGCGATTCTGCACGAGGCCGCCGCCGACGACTACCGCTGGTCGTCGACGATTCTGGCGATCGTACGAAGAGCGTGCCGTTCCAGATGGGGGAGGAGAGGTCGAGATCATGATCGTCACCAAGAAGGCCATTTCGCGCCGCACCGTGCTTCGCGGCGTGGGCGTCACGCTTGCGCTGCCGCTTCTGGATGCCATGATCCCGGCGCTGACGGCATCCCAGAAAACAGCGGCGAAGCCCGTGCGCCGTCTTGGCGTCGTCTATCACCCGAACGGGGTCGTCTACGAGAACTGGCTGCCGAAGGGGACCGGGGCCGGATTCGAGTTCTCGCGCGTGCTGTCGCCTTTCGAGCCGTTCCGCAATCGCGTGATCGTCGTGACGGGCCTCGCCGACAACACGGCAGAGGCGCTCGGCGACGGTGGTGGCGACCATTCGCGCGCGTCCGGTTCGTATCTGACCGGCGTGCACGTGAAAAAGTCCGACAGCATGGTCGCTCAACGGCATCTCGATGGATCAGATCGCCGCGAAGGCCTTCGAGCGCGAGACGCAGCTGTCGTCGCTGCAGCTGACCGTCGACGACAACAACCTGGTCGGGTCGTGCGACACGGGATACAGCTGCGCGTACAGCAACACGCTGTCGTGGCTCACGCCGACGCTCCCGTTGATGTCGGAGAACAACCCGCGCGTGGTGTTCGAGCGGCTGTTCGGCGCGAGCGACAGCACCGATCCGAGCGTGCAGGATGGCGCGGCTTCAGCGCGACCGGAGCATTCTCGATTCGGTGACGGCCCGCGTCAGGCAGCTTCAGCAGAAGCTCGGCTCGGCCGACAACACGAAGGTCAGCGACTACCTCGAGTCGCTGCGCGACGTTGAGCGGCGCATCCAGAAAGCCGAGGAACAGAGCGGGCGCGAGCTCCCCGACGTGGATCGGCCCGTCGGTGTGCCCGACTCGTTCGACGAGCACGTCCAGCTGCTGTACGACCTGCAGGCGCTGGCCTATCAGTGCGATCTGACGCGCGTCATCACGTTCATGTACGGACGCGAGCAGAGCGCCCGCACGTATCCGCAGCTCGGCATCTCCGACCCGCATCATCAGTTGACGCACCACCAGAACGATCCCGAGAAGCTCGAGAAGTGCACGAAGATCCAGACCCATCATGTCGCGTTGTTCACCGGCTATCTCGAGAAGCTGCAATCGATCTCCGACGGCGAAGGGTCGCTGCTCGATCACATGGTGCTGCTTTTCGGCGCCGGCCTGAGCAACAGCGATCGCCATACGCACGGCCCGTTGCCCACGGTCGTCGTGGGCGGCGGAGCGGGAACGATCAAAGGCGGACGTCATCTCGTGTACCCGGAAGGGACGCCGCTCACCAACCTGCACGTGACGCTGCTCGACAAGGTCGGTGTGCCGGTCGACAAGCTCGGCGACAGCACGGGCACGTTCAAGGAATTATCCGAACTCTCTTCAACCCTGTAGCGATTCATCGCTTGAACAAAGAAAGCGAGAGGGAACCGTGACGAAGCGAACAGCGATCCTCCTGATTCTGACAGCCGTCCTCGGCTGGCCGATCGTCGGCGAAGCCCAGGTGGCGGGCACCATCAGCGGCTACGTGCGCGACGAGAGCGGCGCCGTCATCCCGGGCGCGGAAGTCAAAGCCACGTTGGTCGGACAACAGTTGTCGCGCTCGGCCATCACCGATGAAACGGGCTTCTTCAATCTGCTCGCGATGCCCAGAGGCGCCTACGAGATTACGGCGCAGTTGACGGGATTTTCCACACAGTCAACCAAGGCAGAGCTGACGGCCGGCGAAAACCTGCGCGTGGACTTCAAAATGAACCTGGGCCAGATCCAGGAAACGGTTGTCGTCTCCGGTACAGCCGCGCTGGTCGAAACCCGGAGCGCGACGATGTCGGGCCTCGTCGACGACCGCCGCGTGCAGGAACTGCCGCTGAACGGGCGGAACGTCGTCGAGCTGGCGAGCACGCTTCCCGGCATCACCGACGTGCAGGCCTCCCAGGAGATGGGCAGCACGCGCGGCGGGCCGACGATGATCGTGCACGGCGCCTCTCGCGGGCAGAACAACTTCTCGCTGAACGGCGCGAACTTCACGAACTACTCGCAGACCGCCGGGTTCAATCCTCCGCCGCCCGACGCGGTCCAGGAAATCCGCGTGCAGACGTCCACCTTCTCGGCCGAGTTCGGCAACAACGCCGGCGCGCAGGTGACGATGGTCACCAAGGCCGGCAGCAATCAGTTCCACGGCACGGCCTGGGAATTCCATCGCAACGACAAGCTGAACGCGCGCAGCTTCTTCCAGCCGCGGAAGGCGGAGCAGAAGCAGAATCAGTACGGCGCGTCGGCCGGCGGCCGGATTGTGACCAACAAGGTGTTTTTCTTCGGGGCCTATCAGCAGCTGACCAATCGCGCCGAGGCCGGGTCGACGCAGGCTTTCGTGCCGACCGACGCACAGCGGCTTGGAGACTTCAGGAGCACCGCGACCCAGATCAGAAACCCGGTCGATCCGATCACCGGACGCGCGTACACCACGCCCGCGGGCGGACCGTGCGTCACGGGGAACGTCATCGATCAGGCCTGCATCAGCCCCGTCGCCAAGAACTATCTCAGGGATTTCATTCCGCAGTCGTCGAACGGCGTCGTCGTCAAGCTGACGCCGTCGCCGCAGGACGCGTACAGCTACATAACCAGGCTCGACTACACCATGTCGTCGAAGAACAATCTTTTCGGCCACTACTTCAAGGACAACTACGAACGCCTCAGCTCGCCGGGCACGCTCGATTACGTCGATCAGAGCGACGTCGCCGATTTCGACAACTTCGGCATCACCGACACGCATACGTTCAGCCCGACGCTGCTGAACGAGTTGACCGTTTCTTACATGGACGCCAATTCGTTCCGCACGGCAACCGAGCGGGTGCCTCCGCGCGACATGGGCATCAACATCGATGAGGGATACCTCGGCGTCGGCATGTCGCTGAACGTTTCGGGGCAGTTCAATTTGAGCTTTGTCGGACCCGAGCAGCAGGTCTACCGCAACTGGCACTGGAAAGACGTGATGACGTACGTCAAGAGCGCCCACACGTTCAAGTGGGGCTACGAAGGGCAGTACGTCAATTTCGACCTGATTCGGGGAAACGGCGCGAGAAACGCCACGTTCACCGGCACCCGCTCGGGCTTCGCTCTGGCCGATTTCATGATGGGCGCGTTCGACAACGTGAGTCATGGATTCGGAGCCGCGGACAGCTTCCCGATCCTCTGGAAGCATCAGTTGTTCGTGCAGGACGAGTGGAAGCTGACGCCGAAAATCACCATGAACGCCGGGCTGCGCTACGAGCCCTGGTTCCCCTGGGAGCAGGAATACGGACGCTACACCTCCTGGGAATACAAGACGCAGTCCACGGTCAAGCCCGATGCCCCGCGCGGCATCCTCTTCCCGGGCGATCCCGGCGTCCCCGACAAGACGATTGAAGGCGACTATAACAATCTCGCACCTCGGATCGGCGTCGCGTGGGATCTGAACGGAGACGGCCGCACCGTCGTGAGAGGCGGATACGGGGTGTACTACAACCACATCAGCGGCACGTCCGTGCATGCGGCCGAGGCGCCGTGGACGGGCACCGTGCAGCTCTTCAACGGCCGCATCGAAGATCCGTTCGGATCGCTGAACCGCACGCCGCCCCCGTCGGGCGTCCCCATTTCCGGCGATTTCGGGTGCGTGCCGATCAGCGCGTATCCGGGACTCAACTGCCCGCTCTATCCGCTGCCACTCAACTTCGTCTACAACGACCTCGAGATGGCGACGCCGTACGTCCAGCACGCGAACATCTCGTTCCAGCGGCAGCTCACCAACGATTTCGTGCTCGACGTGGCGTATGTCGGCCGGTTCGGCGACAAGCTGGAAGGGCACCGGCACTTCAACCCGGCGCAGTTCATCAATTCGCCCCTCACGGGTGCGGCGCCCTCGGCCAACAACGGCAACGATCGCGTGATCTACGAGCCGGGCATCATCGGCCCGACCTCACGCGTGCTCGAGACGATCTACGAGAGCTGGTACAACGGCGTGGAGTTCAAGGGCACCAAGCGCATGAGCCATGGGTACATGTTCTCGGCGTTCTACACGCTCTCGAAAGCCGAAGACACGCTGCTCGATCAGGGCGCGGGATTGACCGCGGGGGTGGCGAATCCCTTCGATCTGACCGTGATGAGGGGACGTTCGCAGTTCGACCGCCGCCACGTCTTCGGTCTCTCGTGGATGTGGGAGCAGAATCACCGGTTCGAGAACGGCGCCACCAACGCCATCCTCAGCGGGTGGACGGTGAGCGGCGTGACCAACGTCACGAGCGGCAACCCGCTGAACTTCACGATGGGGACTGACGTGGCGCTGGACGGAACGGGCGGGGCGGGCCGGCAGCTCGCGCAGCTTGCAGCCGGGAAGACCGTGGACGACATCGCGCGCGACCATTCGAGCCGTGAAGACTTCGTCAACGGGTTCTTCAATACGAGCGCGTTCGCGCCGGTCACGTCGCTGCCGCGGGGGATCTACGGCAACGTACCGAAGAGCGCCATCAGTGGACCGGCCCAGGCAAAGACGGACTTCGCCGTGGCGAGAACGTTCGCGATTCCGGGTAGCAGTGCCATGCGGTTCCAGTTCCGGGGCGAGCTGTTCAACGCGTTCAATCAGGTCAACTTCACCACGGTTACGACCAACGCCAGCGGCGCCAGCTTCGGGCGGGTTACTGAGTCGGCCGCGGGACGAATCGGTCAGATCGCGTTCAAGCTGCTCTGGTAGCTGACCGCTGACGCCGGTCATGGCAGATGGCACATGGCAGATGGCACGAAGGGCAGATGGCCTTGCCATTTGCCATCAGCCATTTGCCATGACGGGTATCAGCGCAGCCCGTCAGCCAGCGTCTCAGCCTTCTCCGCGGACGATTCCGCCAGCAGCAGGTTGTTGGCGGTCACGGCCTCGTGCGCTTGTGTAAGGAATCGCTGCGCCGAATCGTAGTCGGCGCGCTTGCCGGCATTCAGGCGTCGCTTGTCGATCGAATCGAGCTTCTGCTTGGTGCGCACCAGCCGCTCGCGAACCTGAGCCGTCGTCAGCGTTCGTCCGGCCGGTCCTGCCGGACGAAGCTCGGGCGGGGGTGTCCTGGCCGGCTCCGGTGTCTGGGCCACCGGCGGGCCCGCCGCGACTGCCGGCGTCGATGCGGCCGGCACGCGGGGCGCCGAGGGCGCGGTCGCAGTGGGAGTGACGGGTGTCGTGGTTTCGGGGATCTCGGGCGGCGGTGCTTCGGCGACGGCGGGCACCGGATCCATCGCGACGCGCGGCGGCGGCTCGGGCATCTCGAGCGGCAGGTTGGCGGCCGTCCGCGCAGGACTCGAGGCACACGCGGCCGCGAGCGCCGCGCCCACCAGAATCACGCCGCTCAACACTCGTGCTCTCAACCCTTAGCCCTCAGCACGTAGTGTCCGGCTTTAGCCGGACTTTCACGCGGTCCGCCTGAAGGCGGACACTACGTACAATCTCTATTATCCGTTACGTTTGAGGCAGGAGCAGCCTAAACGTCGTGCCTCGCCCCTCAATCGACTGTACCTCGATCTCGCCGCCGTGTAACTGCACGATCCTATAGACGATCGACAGGCCGATACCGCTGCCTTCGGGCCTGGTCGTGTAGTACAGGTCGAAAATCCGATCGAGCTTATCGGCCGAAATGCCCACGCCGGTGTCCTCGATGGTCAGCTCGACACGCCGATCCTTTGTCGTCCTCGCCCCCATCGTCAGTTTGCCACCGTTGGGCATGGCCTGGCAGCCATTGAGCGCCAGGTTGAGCAGCGCCTGCCGCAGCAACGCCGGATCGGCGCGCAGCGGCGGCACGTTCGAAACATCCGCGCGGCAGGTAATCCCGCTGCGCCGCGCGTCGGGCTCGACCAGCGCGATCACCTCGTTGATGAGCGCGTTCACGTCCATCGGCTGCGCCTGCAGCTCTTCGGGCCGGATGAAGCGGACGAAGCCCGTGATGACCTCGTCGAGCCGCTTGATTTCCGACGCAATCACGTCGAGGTGCTCGCGTGCGCCGTTCACATCCTGAGGCGGTTCTTCGCGCCCTTCCAGCCCAAGCACGGCGCCGACCGGCGCGCGCGAGCTGCGCTGGAGCCGGAGCAGATGCTCGCGCACCAGCTCGAGATGAATCGTCATGGCGTTCAGCGGGTTCCGCACTTCGTGCGTCACCCCGGCCATGAGGCGGCCGAGCGAACGCGCGGCGAGCTTTTCGCTGATGGCCCTGAACGATTCGCCGACGCCTTCGAGCTCTTCGTCGGGCGGTAGATTGATGTCGCCGACCTTCTCTCCCCGTTGCAGCTTCATCAGGCCGCTGTTGATGACGTGAATCGGCCGCAGGATCAGGCCGGCCAGGACCATGCCCAGAAAGATCGCCGCGCATGTCACGAGAGCCGTGGTCCACAGCATCGGCTGGATGGCCTGCGCCAGATCGTTACGAATGAGGATGGGCGAAAGGCCGACCCGAATCGCGCCAAAGGGCGAGTCACCGAGCTCGAGCGGCAGTACCTACCTCGAGCGCCCGGTCAGCATAGATGGCGCGGATTTGCCGGAGTGTATTGCCATCGAGCACGGCTGCCAGGCTTTCGCCTGGCTCAATCGTCTGCCCCTCGGCGGCTGGGAAGCTGTGCGTAATCGCGCGTCCTTCGTTGTCCACGATGGCCGCGTAGGTCACGTTGCGGCTGTAGGCCGCCGTGGACTCGAGAATGGACCGGATCAAGGCATCGCTGCGAAGCGCCGATTCGGGGTCGCCGCCGGTGGCAATCGCCTCGCGCGCGCGCTGGTAGATCGTGCGGCCCAGCAGGTCGCCGATGCCGCGGCTGTCTTCGAGGCCCACGCGCGCGAGGTTCGCCACGTGCTGCAGGCTGAGCACAATCATCGCGAGCGCGATCAGCAGCGTGACAGCGGCGGTTTGCCGGACTCTCAGACTGGCGCGCATGGGTGATCAGGATTTTTCAGCTTCGCGCCGGAATCGTTTCAGCTTGTTGTGCAACGTTTTGACGGTCACGCCCAGTATTTCGGCCGCTCGCGTCTTGTTGTCGCGCGTGTGCGCCAGGGTCAGCTCGATGAGGCGCCGCTCGGCTTCGTCCACGGTCATGCCGGGCGTGAGCCCGACCGACTGGATGGACGGGGGCGGCGGGCCCGACAGGTCGCCCGGCAGATGGGCGGTCTCGACGAACTCGCCGGGGCTCAGGATGACCGCCCGCTCGATGACGTTGCGCAGCTCGCGCACGTTCCCCGGCCAGGAGTAGCGCTGAAGCAGCCGGATGGCCTCGGGCGCCAGCGCCTTCACGGATTTGCCGTTGCGGGCGTTGAACTCGCTGATGAACGTTTCGACCAGCAGGGGAATGTCTTCGAGCCGATCGCGCAGCGGCGGCACGCAGATGCCGATGACGTTGATGCGGTAATACAGATCTTCGCGCAGCTTGCCCTGCTGGACGGCCTTCGCCGGGTCGACGTTGGTCGCGGCTAGCAGACGCACGTCGACGGCCTGCTCCTTCTGCCCGCCCAGGCGGCGCACGGTGCGCTCCTGGAGCACGCGCAGCAGCTTGGCCTGGATGCCGGGAGCCACTTCGGCAATCTCGTCGAGAAAGAGCGTGCCCGTATGCGCCAGCTCGAAACAGCCAGGCCGGCGATCCATGGCGCCCGTAAAGGCGCCGCGCTCGTGGCCGAAGATCTCGTTTTCGAGCAGCGATTCGGGAATCGCCGCGCAGTTGATGGCAATGAACGGATGCTTGCTCCGGCCGCTGAGCTGATGAATGGTCTTGGCCACGAGCTCCTTGCCCGTACCAGACTCGCCGGATATGAGCACCGACGCGGCGGTCGGCGCGGCCTGTTCGATGATGCGATACACCGAGCGCAGCGCCGGCGCGTTGCCGACCATCTCGCCGAACCGGCCGTGTTCCTGCAACTGGCGGCGAAGCCCTGCCACGTCACGCAGGGCGCCCTCACGCTCGGCCACGTGCGAGAGCAGCGCACGCAGACGCGCGGGCTCGACCGGCTTGGCCAGGTAATCGTAGGCGCCTTCCTTCATGGCCGAGACCGCCGTGTCCACGCTGCCTTGGGCCGTGATGAGCACGAACGTCAGATCGGACAGCTGATCCTTGAGTTGGCGCAGCAGATCGAGCCCGTCCATGCGCGGCATGACCATGTCGGCGAGGACCACCGAAGGCCGGTAGGAAGTGACCTTCTCGAGCCCTTCCTGGCCGTCGGCCGCGTTATCGGCTTCGTATCCCCAGGCGCGGACCAGCTCTGTCAGGCCGCGCCGGGCTGCGGCGTCGTCTTCAACGATGAGCACTCGCATTTCTACTCAGAATACAACGGGATGGACGGGGATGGGTGGTTCGTCAGGTTCGTGGGTTCGTTGGGTTCGTGAGTTCGTCGGGTCGTGCCGGCGCGAAGGCGGGAGAGAGAAGGCCGGGTCTGTCCATGGACCCGGCCTTCGGAGAGGTACCGATTGGGGACTACGCGAGGATGCGGATGACGACGCGGCGGTTCTGCGCGCGGCCTTCCCGGGTGTTGTTCGGGCTGACCGGCTTGTCTTCGCCCCAGCTGATCACGTTGATCTTGTGGAGGGGCACCTGGTGCGCTTCGTACAGGTAACGCTTGACGGCTTCAGCGCGCTCTTCACCAATGCGCTGGTTGGTCATCTTGTCGCCGCTGGAGTCGGTGTGGCCTTCGATTTCGACGAAGTTGCCCTTGGGATTCGCCTTGAGGTCGGCGATCATCGAATCGATTCGGGTTTGAACGGCCTCGGGAAGCTGAGCCGATCCGAACTTGAAGCCACCCTGGTCTTCGCTGATGACCACTTCATAGACGAGACGCTTGCTCGCGACGTCAACCGCGTCCGCTCTCGCGGCAGCCGCGGCGGCGGCGGAGTTGGCGGTGTTGGCTGAGGTCTGCGCTTCCTTCGCCCAGATGCCAACCTGGTCGGCTTTCGCATCGACCTGCTTGATCTGCGCGCTGTTCTGACGGGTCTGTTCCTGAGTGCTTTCGAGCGACTGAGACAGTGTTTCGACGCGCTGGCCGACCGCCTGAACCTCGGTGCGGACGAACTTCTTGGTCGCGCACGCGGTCGTGGTACCAATGACGAGGACCCCTACTGCGAGCACGTTAGCGATTCGACGGACCTGCATAATTACGTTCTCCCTTCGCATGTAGCGCGCCTACGCGCCCTACGCTTCAATCTGCCAGGGAGAATGAGCAGGAACCGTGCCGTACCCGCAGACACGCCGATCACCGGGAAGACAGGGGTCAATCAGTATAAAGGAGCGTTCCGGAGTCCGGTTCTGTCCTATCCGAAGGACCGCCCTGTACCCGGCTACCAGGAAAAAAGTTCGAGGCACGGAAAAATTTACATCGCCGCACAGCCGAAATGTGCAATTTACAAGGGTTTTGAACGGGCACGCGACTTGCCACAACCCCAGTGCGTTGTCGGCTTAATCAAAAACACGGCAGGTCCGTGAGCTGGGGGAGCTGGGTCGACGACGCAGCAGGGGCATCACTAATCCCTGGTGGTGCCCCTGCGTATTTTTCTGACATCCTCACTGTAGTGCTCGGCTGCACATCGGGCACTACCGCTCCGGCGGAGAGCCCAATGAAAACCTTTGGCAGCCGGCTGCGCTACGAACGCGAGCGCCGGCAGATCGATCTGCGATCAATTGCCGAATCCACGAAAATAGCCGTCCCGCTGCTGCAGGGCCTCGAACGCGACGACGTGTCGCGCTGGCCGTCAGGTATCTTCAGAAAGTCCTTTATTCGTTCATACGCCGAAGCGATCGGCATCGATCCCGAGCCGGTCGTCCGCGAGTTCGCCGACCTGTTCCCCGATCCCCTCGAGGCTGAAATCCCCACCCTGGCACCCGTCCGGCCGAAACCGGAGACGACCGAACCGCCTTTATCCTCGTCGCGTCCTCTCACCGTCAAGCTCACCATCACCTGGAGCGGATCGGCCTTCAATGGCATTGGCAGACTGGCAGATTGGAAGATCGTCAGATTGTTTCTGTATTGAAATCTGCGAATCCACGAATCCCTCAATCCTCAATCTGCCAACAATCACCCAATCTGCGAATCTGCCAATCTGCGAATTCAGCCCCTCAGCGTAAGAACCCTTCAGTCAGACCTCCATCCACGGGGATGACGTGGCCGGTGGTCTTCGCGCTCGCGTCGCTCAGCAGCCACACAATCGCCTCGGCACAATCCCGCGGAAGAATCGGACGCTGCGTCAGCGTCCGCTGGGCGTAGAAACCGGCCAGCTTGTCCCGCAGCTCTTCGGTCGATTCCGTCTCGGAAAAGGCGATCCCGTACTTCTGCAGCGACTGCATCACGCGATCGCGCGGAAACATGGTGGAGCCCGCGACCACCGTGGCCGGCGCGATGCCGTTCACGCGCACGAGCGGGGACAGCCCGACGGCGAGCTCGCGAATCAGATGATTGACGGCGGTCTTGCTGGTGTCGTACGCCTCGCTCCCTTTCTTCGGCACCACGGCGTTGGCCGATCCGGTCAGCACGATGGCGGCCGGCAGTTGCTGCTCGCGGAACACCCACTCGGCTTCCTGCGCGAGCAGGTAGTTGCCGGTGACGTTCACGAGGAAGGTCTTGCCCCACTGGGCTTCGGTCAACCGTCCGCCGGAACCCGCGACCGGATAGATCGCGGCGGTATTGACGATGCCGTCGATGCCGCCGAAGAGGAGCGTCGTGAACGTCGCGGCATTCGCGAGGCTGGTGCTCGACGCGAGATCGACGGCCACGCTCGCTGCCGCGTCGAGCGATGAGGCCTTCCCGGCCTCGGCGGCGACGGTAGCCGCGGACTCGGCGTCGGCGTCGGCGACCACGACGTGCGCGCCCTTGCGCGAGACGAGCAGCGCCACTTCGCGCCCGATCCCGCTGCCGCCCCCCACAATCAGCACGATGCGGCGGCTGAACTCGGCTTCCGGCGGCATGCGCTGCAGCTTGGCCTCTTCGAGCGCCCAGTATTCGATGCGAAAGGCTTCCGAGCGGGGCAGCGCGACGTAGTTGTGAAACTGCTCGAACTGCTTCGACTGCCCGGGATGGCGCGCCTGCGGCAGGGCCGCGGCCTTCGCGTGACCCGGATCGTCGTCTTCGAGCGCGGTGGCGCCGTCCATCACGTTGATGGCGTTGATGAAGAACTCGGTCGTAATGCGCGCCTCTTTCTTGTTCTTGCCGAAGCCGAAGAGCCCGACGCCGGGGATGATGACGACCGACGGGTTCGAATCGCGCAGCTTCGGCGAGTCGGGCGTCGCAAACGATTCGTAGTACTTCGTGTAGCGCGCACGATACGCTGCAACCTCGTCGCGGATGGCGGCCTTGAGGCCCGCGATGTTGCCCGAAGACGGATCCCAGTCCAGAACCAGCGGGCAGATGCGGGTGCGCAGGAAGTGATCGGGACAGCTCGTGCCGAGGCGGCCAAGATCGGCGGCCCAGGCGGAGCCCGAAAAATCCAGCGAGACTTCGTCGTCGGCGAAGTGCGCGATGACGCGGCGCGCCGACGACAGCTCGCCGCGCAGCGCCGGCAGCACTTGTGCCGCTATCTCGCGGCGGTTCGCCACGGGCTGGTGAGCCGCGCCGCCGAATTTCACCGGGTGGTGCGCCCGGTGCGCGTCGATGAACTGTCCCATCTCGTCGATGGTGCGGATGCTGTTCAGGTAGCACTCGCGCTGCGTGTGGCCCCACGTGAAGAGGCCGTGGCTGCCGAGAATCAGCCCGTCGCATCCCGGGTTGTTCCTGACGCCTTCTTCGATCATCAGCGCGAGCTCGAAGCCGGGCCGCTGCCACGGAATCCAGATAATCCGCCGGTTGAAGCGGGCGTTGAATTCGTCCAGCTTCCGCCGGCCGTTCGCGCTGGCGGCCAGCGCAATGGCCCAGTCGGGATGCAGGTGATCGACATGCGCGGCTGGAATGAACGCGTGCAGCGGCGTGTCGATCGAGGCCGCGACGCGATTCTGGCCGAAGGCCGACAGCGGGTAGAAGCTCACCATCTCGTCTTCGTGCGCTTCGCCGCGGTACCGTTGCTTCAACTGTTCGAGGCGATCGAGGTAGAGCAGCGCGAACCCCGAATCGGCGATCGAGCCCAGATCGCCGCCGCTGCCCTTGACGGCCAGCACGCGGGCCGGGCCGCCGGTGAACGGGTCGGGCAACTCGATCTTGGCGCTCGTGTTGCCTCCGCCGAAGTTGGTGATGCGGAGATCGGCGCCGAGCAGGTTCGATCGATACCGCAGCAACGAGAGTTGATTGGATTCGAGCGGACCCGCGACTGATGGATCCCAGAGGTCTTCGAGATGTTGAAGGCTGATGGTTTCAGGCATACGTAACTTCGCAATATTGCTGGAACCTTGCGCATTCGCGGTCCCAGGGCTCCCGGTCTCCGGGCTCGAACACGTCGGTCGGGAACGAACGATCGATGAGCGCACGTGCCTCGGCTAAAGAGGCGACGGCGCCCGTGGCGAGAAGTTGCACGGCAATGTTGCCGATGGCCGTGGCTTCGACCGGGCCGGCGATGACGCGCCGGCCTGTCGCATCGGCGGTGAACTGGTTCAACACGCGGTTCCTCGAGCCGCCGCCGATGACGCGAATCGCGCTGATGCGCTGGCCGGTCACCGTCTCGAGATCGCGGATCACCAGGCGGTACTTCAGCGCGAGGCTGTCGAGAATCGTGCGGGCATAGGCGCCGGGCGAGACCGGCGCCGGCTGATCGGTTCTGGCGCAGAACCGATCGATGGCGTCCGTCATGCTGTCGGGCGCGACGAACGACGCTTCGTCGGGATCGACCAGATGACGGAACCCCTCCGCGCTCGCGGCCGCGTCCATCAGCGCGGCGTAGTCCAGCGCGAGACCAGTCTGCGACCACTGGCGCCGGCAGCTCTGGAGCATCCAGAGACCCATGACGTTCTTCAAAAACCGGGTCGTGCCGGCGACGCCCCCTTCGTTCGAGAAGTTCAGCCGCATGGCGTCAGGGGTGAGCACCGGCCGATCCAGCTCCGTGCCGACGAGCGACCAGGTGCCCGAGCTGATGAACGCCGTGCCGTCACGGGCGGTGATGGCGGCCACGGCCGACGCGGTGTCGTGCGACGCGCACGCCACCACCGGCGTGCCGGCCAGAGACGTGCGGGGCGCGACGCGTGAGAGCAACGGGCCGATGATCGATCCGGCTTCCACGATCGGCGGGGCGATGCGCGCGGGCAGGTCGAGGCGTGCCATGAGCGGCGCGGCCCACGTGCGCGCTTTCGCGTCCACGAGCTGCGTGGTCGTCGCGTTCGTGAATTCCGAGACCGCGCGCCCCGTCAGCCACAGATTGAAGAGGTCCGGCATCATCACGAACCGATCGGCCGCCGCCAGAAGGCGGGGCGTCTGGCGCTGAACCGCCGCCAGCTGGTTGATGCGTGTTGATGCTCATGAACTGGATGCCGGTGGCCGCGTAGATCTCGTCTTTCGACACACGCTGCAGCACATCGGCCATCGCGGCCACGTTGCGTTTGTCGCGATAGTGGTAGGGGTTCTCGACGAGTTGCATCTGCTCGCCAAGGAGCGCGTGATCGACGCCCCACGTGTCGACGCCGATGCCGGCCAGCGACATGTCGCCCGCGGCCGCAAGCCCGGCCCGCATCTCGTGCCACAGCCGTGCGACATCCCAGTGGAGCGAGTCCCCATAGGAAACCGGCTCGTTGGCGAAGCGGTGAATTTCGCGGATGGTCAGCGCGCCTGCGCGCAGCTCGCCGGCGACCGCGCGGCCGCTCTCGGCGCCGAGGTCGAAGGCAAGATAGGTGGCCGGCTGCATCGAAACCGCATCATGCCACACCCTATTTGAGAGTGCTATATTCTGCGGATTGATCGACCCGCCACAGGCTCCACCGGCGACTCCACTCGTGGCCGCCCGGTCGGTTCGCAAGTCGTACCCCGGCATCCGTGCGCTCGACGGCGTCTCGTTCGACGTGACGCGGGGAGAGGTGCACGCGCTCGTCGGCGGCAACGGCGCGGGGAAGTCCACGCTCATCAAAGTCATGTCCGGGGCGGTCGCCGCGGACTCGGGCACCGTCGAGGTTGACGGGGCGGTCGTCGGGTCGATGACCCCGGCCGTGGCGCGCTCGCTCGGCATCGCCGTCATCCATCAGCAGCCAACCCTGTTCACGCACCTGACCGTGGCGGAAAACATCGCGTTCGCGCTGGAAGATCGACGCGAATGGCGGCGGATCGACTGGGGGGGACGCCGGCGGCTTGCGGCCGATCTCCTTGCGCGCGTCGGGGCGGACATCGATCCCGAACGGCTCGTCGAGACGCTCAGCATGCCCGAGCAGCAGCTCGTGGAGATTGCGAAGGCCATCGGCGCGCGCGCACGCGTGCTCATCATGGACGAGCCCACCTCGTCGCTCAGCGATCGGGAAGTGGCCCGCCTGTTCGACGTCATCGCGCGCCTGCGGTCGGACGGCGCCGGCATCATCTATATCTCCCATCGCCTCGAGGAAGTGTTCTCGATTGCCGATCGCGTGACCGTCCTCAGGGACGGCCAGACGGTGGGTACGCGCGCACGGACAGGTCTCACGCCGTCCGTGCTGATCGGCATGATGATCGGACGCGAGCTGTCGGCCATCTTCCCAAAGCGATCGATCGAGGCCGGCGATGTCGCGCTGGAACTGCGGCACATCTCGAGCGCGGCCGCAGGCGTGCGAGATGTTTCCCTGTCGGTGCGCCGCGGAGAGATTCTCGGGCTGGCCGGTCTCGTCGGGTCGGGGCGCACCGAGCTGGCCGGAACGATCTTCGGCCTCACGCCGGCCGAGTCGGGCGAGCTGCGCGTCAACGGCGAAGTGACCCGCGTGGCGTCGCCGGCCGACGCCATCCGTCACGGCATCGGATTCGTGCCGGAAGATCGCCGCCGCCATGGCGTGGTGCCGGAAATGGCGATTGCCGAGAACACGAGCCTGGCCAGCCTCGATCGCGTGGCCCGCCACGGGCTGATCGACCGGGGATCTGAGCGGCAGGTTGCCGCGCAGTACGTCGATCAGCTCCAGATCAAGACGCCGTCGGTCGGCCAGCTCGTCGCCTCGCTCTCGGGAGGCAATCAGCAGAAGGTGGCGCTGGCGAAATGGCTGGCGACCAAGCCGTCGATTCTGATCCTCGACGAGCCCACGCAGGGCGTCGACGTGGGCGCGAAGGCCGAGATTCACGCGCTGATGCAGGAGATGGCCGCGCGCGGGCTCGCCATCGTGATGATCTCGTCGGAGTTGCCCGAGATTCTCGGGATGAGCGATCGCATTGCGGTCATGCGGAACGGAACCGTTGCGGGTGAGCTGGCGCGCGGCGACGCCACTCAGGAACGCGTCATGGCGATGGCCCTGGGGCAATGATGACGCATCATCGGCGTGAACTGTCGGTTGCGTTCGCCATCCTGATGCTCTGCGTGGTGATGGCCGTCATGCGGCCGGCGTACTTCGCGGCGGACAATCTGAACGATCTCTTTCTCGCGACCCTGCCGGTTCTCATCGTCGCCGCGGGCATGACGCTCGTGATCCTGACCGGAGAAATCGACATCTCGGTCGGCTCTGTCTTCGCCGTCTGTGGCGTGGTGGCGGGCGTTCTGGCGAAGGCCGGTGTTCCGCTGGTGCTCGTCGTGCCCGTCGTGTGCATGCTGGGCGCGTCGATCGGCGCGCTTGGTGGCACGCTGGTGGCCGTTCTCGGACTGCCGTCGATCGTCGTCACGCTGGCGATGATGATTGGGCTCCGCGATGCCCTGCGATGGATCACGCAGGGAGCGTGGGTCCAGAACCTGCCTGCGACCTTTCAATGGTTTGGGCTGCCGCAATCGGTGTTTCCGGCCATCGCGGGGCTGATGACGATCGTCGTGTTCGCGGGTTTCAGCTGGAGCCTGCGTTACACGGCTGCCGGACGGCTGCTCTATCTGACAGGATCGAACGTCGAGGCGGCCAGACTGGCCGGCATCAACACCGTACGCGTGAAGATCGCCGCGTTCGGGTGCCTCGGCGCGCTCACCGCGCTGGCCGCGATCCTCAACTCAGTTCGCTTCGGTCAGATTCCTCCCAATGCGGGGCTCGGCCTCGAAATGAAGGTCATCGCGGCGGTCGTCGTGGGCGGGACCGCGATTACCGGGGGACGCGGAACGCTCGCCGGCACGCTGCTGGGTGTCGTGCTGCTTGGCGCGATCGGACCGGCGCTGACCTATCTTGGCGTCAGCGCGTACTGGGAACGAGCCATTCAGGGCGCCATCATCCTGGTGGCGGTGGGTCTCAACGTGCTGCCGTCGCGCGCGCGACATTTTGCAGGGTCGCCTCGTGCAGCGCGCGCATAAACAGATTCTTGCCGCCGCGATTGCCGCCGAAGTGGCGATCTTCGCCGTCATCGCGCCGAATTTCTTCACCGCCGTCAACTTCTTCGAGATCGCGCGGCTCAACGTCGAGCTCGGACTGCTGGCGATCGCGCTGACGCCGATTCTCATTACCGGCGGCATCGACCTCTCCGTCGGCGCGATGATGGGGCTTGCCGCCGTGTCCTTTGGCGCCGCCTGGCAGGATTTCCATCTTCCTCTTGCCGCGGCTGCCGTCGTGGCGATCGCCGTCGGGGCCGCGGGCGGCGGCCTGAATGCGTTCCTCATCGCGCGGCTCGGGCTTCCACCGCTCATCGTCACGCTCGGCACGTTCGCCTTGTTCCGCGGCATCGCGGAAGGCGTGACTGAAGCCGCGGTCAGCTACACGGGGTTTCCCGCGGCCTTTCTGCATTTCGGGCAGGGGTACTTCTGGGGCGTCATTCCGGTGCAGCTCCCCCTGTTCGTGGCGGTGATCCTGGCCTATGCCGTGCTGCTGCACCGTTCGGTGTACGGGCGATCGTTTTACGCTATCGGGTTCAGTGCGGGCGCCGCGCGCTATTCGGGCATCCCCGTCGGCGCGCGAATCGGGCTCGTGTATCTGCTGGCCGGCGTGCTGGCGAGCGTTGCCGCCATCATCTACGTTGCACACCTCGGTCAGGCACGCTCGGACGCAGGCAACGGGTACGAGCTCGACGCGATTACGGCCGTCGTGCTGGGCGGAACATCGGTGTTCGGCGGGCACGGGACGATCGGCGGCACCATTCTCGGCCTGCTGGCGCTCTCGGTGCTGAAGAATGGACTGCACCTTGCGGCGCTGCCGTCCGAGCTGATCGGCGTCGTCACGGGTGTGCTGCTGGTCGCGACCATCGCGATCGAAAGGGTTCCGGGATCCGTTTTCGCGAACGCGTTCGCGACGCGTGAAGACGGATCCCCGAACCTTCTTGAAGGAGAGCTGGACGTGAAAAACAGTCAAGTCGCCGTGCTGTGTGCCGCCATCCTCGGCGGATCCCTGATGGTGGCCGCCACCAACGTGTGGCTCGTGCGATCGCTTGGAGACGGGGGCGCACCCGTGGCCGCCACCGGCGGCGCCGCCAGGCCGGTGATTGCGATGATGCCGAAAGCCAAGGGCGATCCGTACTTCGTGAGCTGTCGCATCGGCGCGGAAGAAGCCGCGCGCGAGCTCGGGGTCGAGCTCATCTGGGATGGCCCGACCGGGCTCGACGCCGCGCGTCAGAGCGAGATGGTCGAGAACTGGATCACACGGGGCGTCGACGTGATTGCGGTGGCCGTCGAGAACCGCGCGGCGATTTCGACCTCGCTGCGCAAGGCGCGCGAGCGGGGGATTCATGTGATCACCTGGGACGCCGACGCCGAACCCGATGCCCGGACGTTTTTCGTGAATCAGGCGACCGCCGAAGGCATCGGAACCTCGCTGACCGACGAGGCCGCACGGCTTCTGGACGGGAAGGGCGACTTCGCCGTCATCACGGGCGCGCTGAGCGCGGCCAACCAGAACGAATGGATCGCCTTCATCAAGAAGCGGCTGGCCGAACGGCATCCCAACCTGAAGCTCGCGACCATCAGACCCAGCGACGATGACCGCGACAAGGCCTTTGCGGAGACGCAAACCATCCTGCGGGCGTTTCCGACGGTCAAGCTCGTGATGGCGATCTCGGCGCCGGCCGTACCGGGCGCAGGCGAGGCGGTGCGTCAGGCGGGCCGTAAGGACGTCAGGGTCATCGGGCTGTCATTGCCCAACATGAACAAGCCGTACGTGCACGACGGTACCGTGCAGACGGTCATGCTGTGGAACACCGCGGATCTCGGCTATCTGACGATCCAGGCCGGCGCGCAGCTGGTGAAGGGGACGCTCGCGGCGGGCGCAAAGACGATGAACGCGGGGCGGTTGGGCGCGATCGAAATTCGCGGGTCGGAGGTCATCCTCGGGCCGCCACTCTTTTTCAGGAAAGACAACATCGACAAGTTTGATTTCTGACGAAATACAAAACAAGAGATAAGGAGATCAGGAGACGAAGAGCATTCTTTTCAGAAGAATCCTTTTCATCCCACGTGGATCCGCGGCCGCAGTTCAGGATCGGGCTCGGCCTGCCTGAGCACCTCGCGCGTCACGGGCGCCGTATCGCCCTCACCGAACGCCAGAAACTTCAACAGGTACGCGATGGGATTGCCCTCCGTCCACCCGAAGTACGCGTGTGGAATGCGGCGGGTGCGGTCGCGGATGAAGAGGAGCAATGCGGCGATGGCGTTCGGGATGGCCGGGCTCGAGCATCGCAGCACGTGATGGCCGCCGACGTTCGCCCCCTCGACATACAACACCTCGCTGAAGAGCGAGGCGTCCGACGCTTTCACCTCGAGGAAGAGCACGCGCGTCGCCGGCGGCAGGTGGTGTGAGTCCTGCGCTTCGCGCAGCTTGCGCGCGTACTCCTGCGGCAGCCCCGTATCGGGCCGGTTGGCAATCAGCCGGACCGGCGCCTGGCCGGCCTCCTGCAAGAACTGCTCGGCCATGAGATCCGCTTTCACGCCCTGCACGCGAAGCTCTGTCGATCGCAGGACGCGCGAAACGAGCGACGTCGCGATGATCGTCACGATGAACCACGCGGCAATCTTGACGCCGTCAGGACGTTCGATGACATTCGCGATGGTGGTGTAGACGAAGATGAGCGTGATCGCGGCGTACGCGAGCCATTGCCGATGATGGCTCCGGAGCTGCGCCAGCGTTACCGCCAGCGCCGCCGACGTCATCAGGACGAGGACGCCAGTGGCGTAGGCGCCGCCCTGCGCTGTGACGTCGGCGTTGAAGATGATCGTGATCACGAAGGTGATGCCGGTAAAGAGCGTGACGAGCGGACGCGTGGCCCGCGTCCATTCCGGCGCCATGCCGTAGCGGGGGAGATAGCGCGGGACGAGATTGAGCAGGCCGGCCATGGCCGAGGCGCCCGCGAACCACAGAATGGCGATCGTGCTGATGTCGTACAACGTGCCGAACACGTCGCCCAGATAGTGGTGCGCGATATACGCCAGCGCGCGGCCCGACGCTTCACCGCCTTCCGCAAACGCTTCGGGTGGGATCAGCAGCGTCGTCACGGTCGAACTGCTGATGAGCAGCACGCTCATGATCAGCGCGGCAGTTCGCAGCAGCTTTCTCGTGTTCCGGATGCGCCCGAGGGGCGCGTCTTCGGACTCGCCCGGATCACCTTTGACGAGCGGCATCACCGCCACACCGGTCTCGAACCCCGACAAGCCGAGCGCGAGCTTCGGGAACAGCAGCATGGCGACCGCGAGCATCATGATCGGATTCCCGTGCTGCGTCTGGAGCGCAGTGGTCCATCGTGGCAGGTATTCCGGATGCGTCAGTACCTGTGCCAGTCCGACGGCAATGACGATGACATTGAGCGCCAGGTAGAGCGCGACGATGGCCACCGCGAGGCCAATCGCTTCACGGAAGCCCTTCAGGAAAATCGCGCCGAGACCGATCAGCAGCACGATCGTCACGCCGACCGGATGATCGAGGGCCGCTGGGACAAACGGGTTGTGGATGATGTGTTCGGTTGCGTCCGCCGCCGAGAGCGTGATGGTGATGACGAAGTCGGTTGCCGCAAATCCGAGCAGCACGAGGACGAACGCCTTGCCGCGCCACCGCGGGAGCACCTCTTCGAGCATCGAGATGCTGCCCTGGCCATGCGGGCTTGCGGCCGCTACCCGGTTGTAGACGGGCAGCGCGCCGACCAGGGTGAGCACCACCAGAATCAGCGTGGCGACTGGCGCCAGAGCTCCGGCGGCGATGAACGCGATGCCCGGCTGATAGCCGAGCGTCGAAAAGTAGTCGACGCCCGTGAGACACATGACCTTCCACCACACCTCCTGATGGACAGGCTGCGCGTGCGGTCCCTCCGGGATCTGCCGCATCCCCTGGAAGAACCAGTTTCGCAGGCGTTCGCGTCGCTGTTCCGAAAGCGCGTAGGTCGTCACGGCCGACCCTTGCTCTCGAACGCGTGCGCCAAGACGGAAGACGCCGGCCTGAGTCCCATGAGCGATGCGAGCAAGATGTGTGTCCCTAAGATATTACCGTGCCAGGTGGAAGGGCACGCTCGTAACCACGGTGTTGGGCTTGAACAGCAGCGCCCCTTTGATCAGCAGGGCCCGTTGATTGTGAAAGAGGTGATGCCACCAGCGTGCAGGAACGAATTCGGGCAGCACGATCGTGACGTAGTCGTGCGGATGCTTCGCCTCGAGCTGCTCGATATACTCGAGCAAGGGCTCCATCAACGATCGAAACGGTGATGCCAGTACGACCAGCTGAACGCCACGGCCCCACTTGTCCCAGTCCTTCTCGATCTGCGCTGTGCTGGCAGGATCGACGTCGATGTAGACCGCGCGCACATCGGGAGACAGCGTGCGCGCGTAATCGAGCG
Organism: Vicinamibacterales bacterium; assembly: GCA_963746535.1. GTDB lineage: Bacteria > Acidobacteriota > Vicinamibacteria > Vicinamibacterales > JAMQPK01 > JAMQPK01. The sequence goes on from CAVVBP010000007.1 coordinate 488,453, forward strand.
CCACCACTACCGCCCGCTGAACCCCGCTAATCGGCACGATCACCCGGTTCTCGTGCCGCTCTGCCGGCTGCCAGTCGGTTAACGTCAATTGCGCCGCCACGGCGTTGTAATGCGCTCCGGTGATTCTGAACAAGACAACCTGGATCGGGATCAGAAACATGATGATCCAGGCGCCCTCGTGCGCCTTCGTGATGGCCACGACGACCAGCACGATTCCCGTGACGAGCGCGCCGGTGCCGTTGACGGCCGTACTGGTGCGCCATCCAGGCCCGCGAAGCTTTCGCCAGTGCACGACCATGCCGGCCTGGGACAACGTGAATGACACGAAGACGCCGATCATATACAGCGGAATCAGCGCGTGCGTGTCGCCGCGGAAGAGAACGAGAAGCACCGCAGCAAGGGCGCTGAGGCCGAGAATGCCGTTCGAAAATGCGAGCCTGTCGCCCTGGTTCATGAACTGGCGGGGAAGATAGCGGTCGCGGGCGAGGATGGACGCGAGTCGAGGGAAGTCGGCGTATGCCGTATTGGCCGCCAGCACGAGGATCAGCATCGTCGCCGCCTGGACCAGGTAGTACGGGATACCGCGGCCGCCAAACACGCCCCGTGCGAGCTGAGACACCACCGTTTCATGTTCGCTTGGGATGATGCCGTAGCGCTGCGAGAGCAGCGTGATGCCGACGAACATCGCGATCGCCAGCACGGCCATGATCACCATGGTGGCCGCCGCATTGCGCGCTTCCGGCGGTCTGAAGGCAGGAACGCCATTGGACACCGCCTCGACGCCGGTCATGGCCGTGCAGCCGTTCGAGAAAGCCCTGAGGAAAAGAAACAACGTGAGCGGCTGGCCGATTGACGCCATCGGGGCAGCTGGTGCGACCGGATGGACGGCGCCGATGAGTGCCTGCCATGTCCCCACCGCGACGAGCGTGAGGAGGCTGACAATGAAGAAGTAGGTCGGCGCCGCGAAAATATTTCCAGACTCGCGTATGCCCCGCAGATTGCCCAGCATCAGGATCAGCAGAAACGCCAGAGTCAGCTCGACGCGAAGATCGATCCACTGCGGAAACGCCGAGGTCAGCGCGGCGACGCCCGCGGCGATACTCACCGCGACGGTCAGGATGTAGTCGATCAGCAGCGCCGAGGCGGCGACGAGGCTTGGTATTTCTCCCAGATTCTCGCGCGCCACGATGTAAGCGCCGCCGCCGCTCGGATAGGCGTGAACGGTCTGGCGGTACGAGAAGACCACAATCGCGAGAATGCTGGCGATGATGAGCGCAATGGGCGTGGCAAACACCAGCGCGCCGACATTCACGAGGATGAGTACCCGAAGAATTTCCTCGGTCGCGTACGCAACGGACGACAGCGGATCGGACGAGAGAACGGCAAGGCCGGTCACGCGCGACAGACGTTCGTGATGGGCCAGATGCGAAGGAATAGGCTCGCCGACGAGAAATCGCTTGATCTGGCCGAATATTCCTTCCACGGGCATGGTCGGGCCTCAGAGAAGACGCGTCCGGTCGCCCGACATAGAAAACGCCGCAGTGTGCTGCGGCCCTTCGACCAGACGTGCGCTTCCGTTAAGCGCCGGCGGGGTTAGCTGACGGGCTCGGACTCGGAAGTGTCCTACGGCGTTCGCCGATGCGCCCCCGGAAGCCGCGATCGCTTCCTGTGGTTCCCCCGTGTTCCGCGAAAGGCGCGGAACTTAGGCAGCGAGCGACGGTACGCTGGTTCGAGGGAGGTGTCAATACCCGGCCCGGCCGTGCACGGATTTTCCCGCCGTCGTCAGGCGTGGGTCCACTCGCGCGCGGACAGGATGACATCGTCGGCAAAGCGATTGACGACGAGATGGTTGCCGGGCGGAAGGGCGGCTTCGCGAAACAGATGGTTCATCAGCGCCCGCTCTGCCTGCTGCTGCCAGAATGCTCGGCCTGGGGGCTGCGCGCGTCCGCTCAGTCTCTCAATCCTCGACACTTCCGCGCTGCCAATGGTCACCAGTACTTCGCCGTGCGGCCCTCCGCCTGAGTGCCGCACGGCGAAACGATGCTCGTTCGCGCTGGAGAGATCGGCAGAGGGGAGCGCCCTGATGAAAAACCCGTTGACGGTCCAGACTTCAGACGCGACGGCGGCCGGCGGCGAAGGCGACGGCATGCCGGCCGCCGGGGGCGGCGGCTCGGGACGCATCGATTCTTTCGAGAACGCGGCATGCAGCGAGTCTCTCAGCAGCGCCGGCGTGAGCGGCTTCTTCAGGAAGTCACGGGCGCCGGCCTTCATGGCATCGACCGCGAGCTCGATCGATCCGAATGCCGTCACCATGATGATCGTCGCGCCCGGCGCCCGGCGCAGCATCTGTCGCAGCGTTTCGATTCCGTCCATGCCCGGCATTTTCTGGTCGAGCACGACCGCGTCGAACCGCGAGCCGTCGGCGAACAGCTCGAGCGCCGTCAGCCCGTCTGCCGCGTCTTCCACCTCGTATCCGTCGGCTTCGAGCGCGATCTGCATCATGCGCCGGATATTGGTTTCATCATCGACAATCAACACGCGCCGGTTCATGACTGTGTCTCCCTGGCGGAATCAGCCGACCTGCGCGCCACAGGCAGGACGAACGTGAACGTCGCTCCGCGGCCGGGCTCGGATGCGACGCGGATATTGCCCCCGTGCGCGCGGACAATCTGCTGCGAGATGGCCAGCCCCAGGCCGGCGCTGCCCGTCGGCGCGCCCGGCACCTGCGTGAATTTTGCAAACAGTCGCGGCAGGTACTCTCGCGGAATCCCGCGGCCGGTATCGCTGACCGACACTTCGATGCCCTCGTCGGCGCGATGTGCTGCCACCACGATCGTGCCCCCGCGCGGTGTCGCGCTCACCGCGTTGGCAATCAGATTGGCGACCACTCGTTCGATCTGCGACGGGTCGGCCATCACCGCAGGCAGGTTCGGATCGATCTTCACCTGCAACTCGATGCCGCTCGATTCGATGCGGGGCCGGCTCGGCTCCAGAGCCCCTTTCACGAGGGTGTCCGCCGCGACCAACGACACAATCGGGCTCATGCGCCCCGATTCGATTTTCGACAGGTCGAGGAGGTCGCCGACCAGGTGTTCCAGCCGCGCCGCGTCCTCGCGGCACATCGCCAGAATCTCGCGTTGCCGCGCCGTTGCCTGCGGAGAAATCTGTTCCTCCAGCAGACCGATGCCCATCTGCAGCGTCGTCAGCGGCGTGCGGAGCTCGTGCGAGGCGGTGCCGACGAACTCGGTTTTCAGCCGCTCCGCGTCCCTGTCGATCTGGCCCGACAGGCTCACCGCGAAGCCCAGACCTGCGATCACGAGCGCCGCCGACACCACGATCGTCATCACGATGGAGCGGCCCGTCGCGCGGTTCGCGTCGGCCGACTTCCTGAGCATGGCCGCCTGGTTGAGCTGCAGCAGGTGATCGATATCGGCTCGCAGGGCGTCGAAGCGCGGCTCGATGCGGGTGAAGTAGTCGGGCTTTCCATCGAAGAACCGATAGTACTCGTCGCGCCCGCGCCGGATGGCGTCGACGACCTCGCGCTCGCCGGGCTCCGTGATGTTGCCGGCTGCACGCGCGAGCGCGGCGTCGAACCGCTTCTGGTGCTCGTCGAGCTGGTGGGTCGCACGCTCGGTCTGGCCGAGCCGTGCGAAGAGCACCGCCGAATCCAGCCGCTCCAGGCTTTCCTTCATGCTCTGCGCGGCCACGACCGACTCGTAGTTCTCCGACAGGATACGCTGCGAGACGGCGCCGGCGTCCTCGAGGCGCCACGCGCTCCACGCCCCGAGCAGCGCCAGCCCGGCCACGAACACCAGGTAGGTTGCGAGCAGCTTGCCGCGGAGTGACATGGCGGTCGCTCCTGCTACGGCGCCGGCAGAACGAGAGAGATGGTGGTGCCGTGGGTGAGTGGATCGTCGGTGCTCTTCACTTCCATGCGTCCCCCATGGGCTTCGACGATCTCGCGCGCGAGAATCAACGCGTACCCGACCCGGCGCTGGTGCGGTGCGGGTTGAAACAGCAGCGGGATCTTGTCCGCCGGAATGCCCGGTCCGTCGTCGGTCACTTCGACGGTGATCTCGCCCGACTTCGGTTCTCGGCCGGCGTGCACGACGATCTCGCCGCCCGGATGAAAGAAAGAGCCTCGCGGAACATGGCGCAGCGCATTGCCGATGAGGGTGCCGATCGTCCAGGCGACTTTGTCTTCGTCGAGTGAGACAGTGGCCGGTACGGCCTCATCGAGGACCGTCTTGAGCTTCACGCCGATATCCGATGCGTAGGGTTCCATCATGCCGACGACGGAGCTCACCATCGTTGCCAGGGATGTCGGCCGTCGATGAAGAGGAATGGCGTCCATCAATCTCCTCGCTAAGTGTCGTTCAGCGGTACGACCTGGACGGCGGCATCCGGGACGGCGCTGAGGAATCGATCGAGCGTCGATCCGCGCCAGAGGAGCTCCCAGCCGCGTGCGCGCGCTCTGTCCGAAGATGACGTGCGTGACGCCTTCGCGCTGGGCGAAGGCGACCAGGCCGTCCGATGGCCGGTCGGCCTTGACCCGCACGACCGTCGCGCCCAGGCTCTCGGCGAGCTTGATGTTCTGCTGCAGGGCCTCGGCATCTCGAGCCTTGATGCGGTCGGGCCGCTCCCGCGGCGTTTCGACGTACACGGCGTACCACTTCGAGCCGAGCCGGCCGGCGATGCGTGCGCCGGTCCTGATCACCCGCGGCGCCATCGCGTTCGAGCTCATGCAGACCATGACGCGCTCGGGGATGAGCGCCGGCTCCAGCCCTTCGCGCGCGCGATAGCTCGCGGCCTTCTCGCCGACTTCGTCGGCGACGGCGCGCAGCGCCAGCTCGCGCAGCGTCGACAGGTTGCCCTTGCGGAAGAAGTTCGTGAGCGCCTGCTCGACCTTCTCGGGCTGGTAGATCTTGCCTTCCCGCAGCCGGCTTGCGCAGTTCCTCCACGGTGACGTCGACGTTGATGACCTCGTCGGCACGATCGAGAAACGTGTCGGGCACGGTCTCGCGCACGCGCACGCCGGTGGCGCGGGCGACCGCGTCGTTCAGGGTCTCGAGGTGCTGGATGTTGACGGCCGTCATCACGTGGATGCCGGCGTCGAGAATCTCGAGCACGTCCTCGTAGCGCTTCTGCGTTCCGGCTGCCGGGCACGTTGGTGTGCGCCAGCTCGTCGACCACGCAGACCTGCGGCTTGCGGCCGATGATGGCGTCGACGTCCATCTCTTCCATCGTCACGCCGCGGTAATCGATCTTCCGGCGCGGGATGACCTCCAGGTCCTTGATCTGCGCGTCGGTCTCGCGACGCCCGTAGGTCTCGACGATGCCCGACGACGACGTCGAGCCCGCGGGCGCGCAGCGCGTGCGCCTCCTGCAGCATCTCGTAGGTCTTGCCGACGCCGGGCGCGGCGCCGATGTAGATGCGCAGCCGCGCGCGGTCCTGCTCCTTGATGCGCGCCAGCAGAGCGTCGGCGGTAGGGCGTTGTTCAGGCATGCGCCCGGTCTAGGCGAGGCCGACAGCCACGAGCAGCCATATCGATGGCCTTGATACCGACGAACGGCAGCACGACGCCACCGACGCCGTAGACGAGCAGGTTCCGCCGCAGGATCGCCGCCGCGCCCAGCGGGCTTGTAGGCGATGCCCCTGCAGCGCCAGCGGAATCAGCGCGATGATGATCACCGCGTTGAAGATGACGGCCGAGAGAATCGCCGACTCCGGCGTCGCGAGCCGCATCACGTTCAGCACGCCGAGCTGCGGGAACGCCAGGATGAACATCGCCGGGATGATGGCGAAGTACTTGGCGACGTCGTTCGCGATCGAGAACGTCGTGAGCGCCCCGCGCGTCATCAGGAGCTGCTTGCCGATCTCGACGATCTCGATGAGCTTGGTCGGGTTCGAGTCGAGATCGACCATGTTGCCGGCTTCCTTCGCGGCCGTCGTGCCCGGTGTTCATCGCCACGCCGACGTCGGCCTGCGCGAGCGCCGGCGCGTCGTTCGTGCCGTCGCCGGTCATCGCCACGAGCTTGCCCTCGGCCTGCTCGCGCTTGATGAGCGTCATCTTGTCTTCGGGCGTCGCCTGGGCCAGGAAGTCGTCGACGCCGGCCTCGTTGGCGATCGAGGCGGCAGTCAGCGGGTTGTCGCCGGTGATCATGACCGTCCTGATGCCCATGGCCCGCAGCGCGGCGAACCGCTGCCGCATGCCGCCCTTGACGATGTCCTTCAGGTGGATCACGCCGAGCGCGCGCGTGCGCTCGGCGACGACGAGCGGCGTGCCGCCGGCGCGCGCGATCCGCTCGACGATGCTCTGCAGTTCCGGCGAAGCGGCGCCGCCGTTGCTCTTGACGTAGCGCCGCGATCGCGTCGGCCGCGCCCTTGCGGATCTCGCGGCCGTCGAGGTTGACGCCCGACATCCGCGTCTGCGCGGTGAACGGCACGAACACCGCCGTCCTTGTCGGCCAGCTCGCGTCCCCGGATGCCGTACTTCTCCTTCGCCAGGACGACGATCGATCGGCCTTCCGGCGTTTCGTCGGCCAGCGACGACAGCTGCGCCGCGTCCGCGAGCTCGCCCTCGGTGACGCCGGCGAGCGGCACGAACTCCGTCGCCTGACGGTTGCCCAGCGTGATCGTGCCGGTCTTGTCGAGCAGCAGCGTGTCGACGTCGCCGGCCGCTTCGACGGCGCGGCCGGACATCGCCAGCACGTTGTGCTGCACCAGACGATCCATGCCGGCGATGCCGATCGCCGAGATGAGCGCGCCGATCGTCGTCGGAATCAGGCACACGAGCAGCGACGATCAGCACCGGAATCGGGATCTCCGTGCCGGCGTAGTACGCAAACGGCTGCAGCGTGACGACGACCAGCAGGAAGACCAGCGTGAGGACGGCGAGCAGGATGTTGAGCGCGATCTCGTTCGGCGTCTTCTGACGCTCGGCGCCTTCGACGAGGGCGATCATCCGGTCCAGGAACGTGTGGCCGGGGTCGGACGTGACGCGCACCTTGATCCAGTCCGAGATCACGCGCGTGCCGCCGGTGACGGCCGACCGGTCGCCGCCCGACTCGCGGATGACCGGCGCCGATTCGCCGGTGATCGCCGACTCGTCCACCGACGCGACGCCCTCGATGATCTCGCCGTCGCCCGGGATGAACTCGCCGGCGTGCACCATGACGACGTCGCCCTTGCGCAGGCTCGCCGCCGGCACCGTCTCGATGCGATCGCCGCCGCGTCAGCCGGTTCGCCACCGTCTCCGTCCGCGTCTTCCGCAGCGTGTCGGCCTGCGCCTTGCCGCGGCCCTCGGCCATCGCCTCGGCGAAGTTGGCGAAGAGCACGGTGAACCACAGCCAGAACGCGACCTGTCCGGTGAAGAGCGGGCTGTCCGGCTCCCGGCGGCCAGTTCCTGGATGAAGATGATCGTCGTGAGGAGGCTGCCGACCTCGACGATGAACATCACCGGGTTCTTGATCTGGATTCGCGGATCGAGCTTCCGGAACGAGTCCATGATCGGCCTGGCGGACGATGCCCGGATCCCAGATCGAAATCGTGCGTGCGCGTTCTGACATGATCGTGTCCTGATCGCTGACTTACCTGGCGTGGCAGCTAGCCTGCGCTGCCGGTGCCCCGAGCGTCTCGTCGAGCGCCAGGTTCAGCTCGAGCACGTTGACGCGCGCCCGGCCGAGGAACCCGAACGTCGGCGGTTCGGTGTGCGCCGCGAATCAGCTCGCGCACGCGCTCGACCGGCACGCCGCGCGCCGCGGCCACGCGCGCCGCCTGCAGCTCCGCCGCCGCCGGCGGAATGTGCGGATCCAGGCCGCCGCCGCTCGCCGTCACCATCTCCGACGGCACCTGGCCGGCCGTCGACGCCTTCCTGCTTCGTGACGGCGTCGAGCCGCTCCTGCACGGCCTTCAGATGATCCGGATTCGACGGCCCGTAGTTCGTGCCGCCGGTCGACGCCGCGTTGTAGTCGACGCCCGACGGCCGCGGCTGGAAGTACTCCGGGCCGCGTGAACTTCTGCGCGATCAGCCGCGAGCCGACGATCGTGCCGTCGGCGCGGCGAATCAGGCTGCCTTCGGCCTGCGCGGGAAACGCGACCCGGCCGATCGCCCACAGGACGACGTGATAGCCGCCGCCGAGCAGCACCATCGTGACGAGCGTGAACAGGATGCCTCGCTTGATTTCCTTGATCATGATGTGCGTCCTCTACCGCAAGCGCCAGGTGCTCGGCAATCGGCCCGAGCACGGCGACCGGCATGAACATCAGCAGGCCGAGAATGACGATGACGGCCCACAGCGTGAATCCGAACGTGGCGCTGTCGGCGCGCAGCGATCCGGCCGTCTCCGGCGCGGCCGGCTTCGCGGCCAGCGACGCCGGCCAGCGCCAGCGGCGCGATGATCGGGATGTAGCGCGACAGCAGCATCACCAGGCCGCGTCGAGATGTTCCAGAACGGCGTGTTGTCGCCCAGGCCCTCGAAGCCCGAGCCGTTGTTGGCGGCCGCCGAGGTGAACTCGTAGAGCATCTCGGAGAAGCCGTGCGGGCCCGGGTTCTTCAGCCACGCCAGCGCCGTGTCCGGGATCGGCCGTCGTCGCCCAGACGTAGCAGGCGATCGCCGTGCCGACGAGAATCGCCAGCGGATGCCACAGCAGCGCCAGGCTCGCCAGCTTCATCTCCTTCGCCTCGACCTTCTTGCCGAGGAACTCCGGCGTGCGGCCGATCATCATGCCGGCGACGAACACCGCGACGATGACGAAGATCAGCATGTTGATGAAGCCGACGCCGACGCCGCCGAAGATGTTGTTCAGCCACATGCCGATCATCGGCATCAGGCCGCCGAGCGGCGTCAGCGAGTCGTGCATCGCGTTGACCGACCCGTTCGACGTCACCGTCGTCGTCACCGCCCACAGCGCCGACAGCGCCGGCGCCGAAGCGGACCTCCTTGCCCTCCATCGAGCCGGTGGACTGGTCGACGCCCATCGCGCGCGATCGCCGGATTGCCGCCGGCTTCCTGCGCGACGCCGAAGACGACCATCGGGAGGTAGATCGCCAGCATCGTCGCGAAGATCACGACGGCGAGCCGGCGCCGGCCCACCATGTAGCCGAGCGTCCAGACCATCGCCATCGGGATGATGGTGATCGACCAGGTCTCGACGAGGTTGGAGAGCGGCGTCGGGTTCTCGTACGGATGCGCCGAGTTCGGGCCGAAGTAGCCGCCGCCGTTGGTGCCGAGCTGCTTGATCGACACGACGCCGGCCGCGACGCCGCGCGCGATCGATCTGCTCCTGGCCCTTCGACCGTCGTCGCCTTGCGCCGCGCCCTCGAACGTCATCGGCGTGCCCTGCCACATCAGGATCACCGACGACCGAGCAGCGCGAGCGGCAGGAACACGCGAACCGTCGCGCGGGTCAGGTCGACGTAGAAGTTGCCGAGCTGCGTCAGCCGGTTGCCGGCCAGCCCGCGGATGATGGCGATGCACGCCGCGACGCCGGTCGCCGCCGTCACGAACTGCAGGAACGTGATGGCGAACATCTGCGAGAAGTACGACAGGCCCGTCTCGCCGCTGTAGTGCTGCAGGTTCGTGTTGGTCGTGAAGCTCGAGATCGTGTTGAACGCGAGCGTCGGCTCCATGTTGGCGATGCCGTCGGGGTTGAGCGGCAGCATGCTGCTGGAGCGACACGATCGCGAACGTCGCCAGCCACATGAACGACGTTCGAGACGAGCAGCGACACCGAGTACTGCTTCCAGTCCTGCTGCTCGCTCGGATCGACGCCGGTCAGGCGCAGCACGAGCCGCTCGATCGGGACCAGGACCGGATCGAGCAACGTGCGCTGGCCGGTGAACACCTTGAACATGTAGCGCCCGAGCACGCAGGCTCGTGGCGATCGTGAACAGGATGGTGAAGCCGACGGCGATGTATTCCGTGCCCATGGAAGCCTCAGAACTTCTCCGGACGCAGCATCGCGTACACGAGGTACACGAACGCCGCGACGCTCAGCAGCAACGACAGTAGCAGTCATGATTTCACCTACACGCGATCACACAGCGTGACGAAGCCGAGCATCGCCGCGAACGTGACCAGCCCGAGCACGATCATTCCAAGAATCAACATCGCGTTCTCCACCGGCCCAGCATACGAAGTGCCGCCTCAATTCAGGCCCAAAAATGCCTGAAAAGTCCCTGAAGGCACGGGTTCGTGCGAACTTTTTCCCAGCCGTCCCGGGTTGTCGGGGCAGTCTCTCCGGAACCAGCTCAGACGTGCGCGAAGGTCTGGCCGTTCAATAGATGATCGAGCCAGAGGTTGGAGAGCTTCTCCTGCACGGTGTTCTGCCGCAGGCGCGCGGCGAGGTTGACGAAGTCGACGCGATCCATCTCCTGATCCTGGTTGAAGCAGGAGAAGATGATCGTCTCCTTGCCGGTCGCCGGGATCGACGTGCTTCTGCAGGCACTGCGCGCAGACCTCCTTCATCATGCACTGCATCGGCGAGTTGATGCTGGCGATGGCGACGTGGTCCGGCTTCAGGTACGGCTGCGAGCACGCCGTGCCGCGCCGCCTTGACCGCGGCCATCATCCGGTCCGATCCGATCGCGATGATGCGGTCGACGGTGTCGCAGCGGCACGAGCGGCGTCGCCGAGCTCGCCGCTCTGGTAGGCGAGCATCGCCTGCACGATGTTGCCGCGGAAGTGCGCGTCCTGCGGGCGGCCGCGGCTCGATCGCCGCGCCGGTGTCGGTGCTCCAGATCACCTGATCGGTCGCCGCCTCGATGTCCTCGCGCTTGAAGAGGTCCTCGCCCTTCTTGTAGCCGGCGAAGTAGATGACGCGGTTGCCGGCGCTCGCGCATCGCCTTGGCGATCGAGAAGAGCACGGCGTTGCCGAGGCCGCCGCCGAGCAGCAGCACGTTCTCGCTGCTCGGGAATCTCGGTCGGCGCGCCGGTCGGTCCCATGACGACGACCGGCTCGCCCGTCTGCAGGTACGCCACGAGCCGGCTCGACACGCCCATCTCGAGCGCGATCAGCGACAGCAGGCCCTTCTCCTCGTCGACCCACGCGCCGGTGAGCGCGATGCCCTCCATCAGCAGCGGCGATCGTCGTCCGACGCGCCGCGCGACCGACTCGAAGTTCTGCAGCCGGTAGAACTGGCCCGGGATGGAAGTGCCGCGCCGCGGCCGGCGCCTTGACGATCACCTCGACGATGGTCGGCGTGAGGCGCACGACGTCCTCGACGCGCGCGTCGAGCTCGTCGTCGAGGCGCTGCGACGAGCGCCGCCCACGCCGCGTCGCGCGTCGGCCTGCGTCGCCGGGTCGAGCGCCGCCAGCTCGTCGGCGAACAGCTCGACGACGTGCGGAAAGCCGTCCTTCGCCGACGCCATCGCCTTGACGACGTTGCCGGCGTAGCGCGGATGGTTGTCGCCGTAGTAGGTGACGAACCGGCCGTCGGCGTCGTACGACGTGAAGAAGCCGTTCGCGTCCGGGCGTCAGGTGAAAGCGGCCGTCGCCGTTCGCGCGACGCCGCGTGCGGCTGGAAGAACTTCTTCTTCGCGTCGAGCTGGAAGGTGCCCGGCGATCTCCTTCTCGTACGTGATGTTCGGCGTCGTGCCCGCGGCGACGAGCACCGTCCGCGCCGGCAGCGTCACCGTGGCGTCCTGACCGTCGCGCGCGTCCTGCCCCTCCCGCTCGAACATCATGGCCTTCACGGCGCCGCGCTCGTCGGGAACGGCCTCGATCGGGTTCAGGTTCTCGGCGAACGCGATGCCCTCTTCGAGCGCCTTGATCACCTCTTCGTGATTCAGGCGGTAGGCCGGCGAGTCGACCAGCCGCTTGCGGTAGACGATCGTGACGCCGCCCCACGCCCGCACGAGCGGGACGAAGTCGGGCGCCTCGCCCGCCGCCGCGGCGCGCGCGCGCTCGGCGCGGACCGCGCGGCCGTGCGCCAGGTACTCGTCGAGCAGCTCGCGCTCCTCGGCGTCGTAGACGCGCGCGGACGCGCGCCTCGCCGAGCTCCGCGGCGAGCGACGTCGTACCGCTGCAGCGTCTTCTCGACCTGCAGCGGGTAGTACGCCATCAGCTCGGTCGCCGTGTCGATGGCGGTCAGGCCGCCGCCGATGACGACGGCCGGCAGCGCGCACCTGCAGGTTCGGCAGCGCGTCGCGCTTGAACGCGCCGGTGAGCTGCAGCGCCATCAGGAAGTCGCTCGCCTTCCGGATCCCGCGGATCAGGTTGTTCTTCATGTCGATGATCGTCGGCCGGCCGGCGCCGGCCGCGATCGCGACGTGATCGAAGCCGCACGCCCACGCGTCCTCGATCGTCAGCGTGCCGCCGAAGCGGACGCCGCCGTACATCCGCAGGCCGCGGCGCCGCGCGAGCGTCAGGTGCAGCAGCGTGAGGAAGTTCTTGTCCCAGCGAACGGTGATGCCGTACTCGGAGACGCCGCCGAAGCCCTCGAGCACGCGCTCGTCGAGCTGCGCGGTAGATCTCGCTCCAGTCGCGGATCGGCCGCGGCGGCGCGTCGTCGGTGCCGACCATCGTCCTCCGGCAGCGGCTCGATCTTCAGGCCGTCGATGCCGACGACGCCGAAGCCTTCGTTCACGAGGTAGTGCGCGAGCGTGTAGCCGGCGGGCCCGAGGCCGACGACGAGGACGTTCTTGCCGTTGTACGGCAGCGCGTACGGCCGCCGGACGTTGAGCGGGTTCCAGCGCGTGAGCAGGCCGTAGATCTCGACGCCCCACGGCAGCTCGCAGCACGTCGGTCAGCACGCCGGTCTCGATCTGCGGGATGTTGACCGGCTCCTGCTTCTGGTAGATGCAGGCCTTCATGCAGTCGTTGCAGATGCGGTGGCCGGTGCCCGGGCACATCGGGTTGTCGAGCGACGACGAGCGCGAGCGCGCCGATCGCGTCGCCCGCCTTCCGCAGCGCGTGCATCTCGGAGATCTTCTCGTCGAGCGGGCAGCCGTCGAGCTCGATGCCGAGCGGGTTGACGGCGATCTTGCCCGTCCTTGTCGCGCAGCCCTTTCGAGCACGAGTCCTTGTCGCGCTCGTGGCAGAGCACGCAGTAGTGGATCTCGCTCAGCACCTCGCGCGGCTTCATGCGCGCGTCGGTCAGCGTGAAGCCGTCGCGGCGGCGCAGCCGCCCGTCGGGGCCGACCATCCCCTCCGGCAGCGTCCGGCCGCGGCCGCTGCACGTCGACGAGGTGCCAGTAGTCGAGCGTTTCGGGAAACCGGAAGATCACCCAGTCCGCGATACGCGCGATCGTGGAGCCGCGCCGCGCACCAGCGCTTGAGGCTGTCGATCTGCTGAGGCGATCTTGGCCGCCGCCTGCTTTCTCGACGTCCATCAGCGCGCAGCCGGCGCGCGCGACGGCGAGCTCCAGGTCCTGGCTGCCCGCAGGGGCTCCGGTCGCGCCCGCGATCAGCCTTGCGACGACGGCCTCGTCTTCCGGCGTCGACACGACATGCGCGCCGCGCTTTCAGGAGCGGCAGCACGCGCCGGCGGACGAAGTCCACCTTGAAGCGGAAGAGATCGTCCTGGTCGCGCGTGACGTGGCGTCAGCGCGTCGACGCTGCGGCTCGAATCTGAAAGAGGCGCGTGACGAAACGGCTGACGTGCGGCGCCATCGCGACGAGCAGGTTCGACAGCGCGATCGGCGGCCGCGGCGCGTCGGGCGCCGAGCGATACGCGTCCCACTCGCGCCAGAACGCGGGGTCGGCGGCCTCGACTTCCTCGCAGAAGCGTTCGTAGAGCGAGGCGAGACGCTCGGGGTCGTGCAGGTCGGCAAACGTGTAGCCGGGAACGCCCAGTTTCGTCGTGGCCGTAGCCGTGAGCAGGGTCGGACTCAGACTCATGAAAGGCGTCACCGCGCGATTCGTCGACGTATCTGGCATCATTCAGCTGGCCCGTTGGTATCGAATTGGTCGGTACTTCGGGAACCACATCGCGCGGCTCACGGTCTCTTCAAGGCTAGCCAGGATCGCCGGCGACGCGTGGCCTTCGGCGACGGCGCGCCGGATCACGGCACACGCGACAGCGTGTGAGCAGTCCCGAATACGCGTGAGCTCCGGGTAGACCGCTCCCTGATCCAGATCCGCAGGGCGCACCATCTGTGCCAGCGCCCGCGCGGCATCAAGGAACATGGTGTCGGTGACGCGTCGCACGCCGCCCGCCCACAGACCCAATCCGACGCCCGGAAAGATGAACGCATTGTTCCCCTGCCCGATGCGGTGCGTCTGGCCGCGATAGACGACCGGATCGAACGGGCTGCCGGTCGCCACGATCGCGCGGCCATCGGACCACCGAACCGCCTGTTCCGCCGTGCACTCGCTCTTGCTCGTCGGGTTCGACAACGGAAACACGATCGGACGGTCGTTCACGGCGGCCATCGCGCGGACCACGGCTTCCGTGAACAAGCCGGTTGCGCCCGACGTGCCGACGAGAATCGTGGGCTTGAAATTCCGGATCGTTTCTTCCAGCGTGATGTGCATGGGATCGCCGCACACGTACGTCGCCACCTCTTCAACCGGCCGGGCGTAGGCCGCCTTGAAGTCCTCCAGTTCCGCCCGCGCCTGCGTCACCAGTCCCCGGCTGTCCACGGTGCAGATGCGTTGCCGGGCCTCCCCCCAGGAGAGCCCGGCGTCGCGCAGCGCCGACACGAAGAGATTGGCAATGCCCTGCGCGGATGCCCCAGCTCCGCCGAGTACGACGCGCTGGTCTCGCATGGCCTGGCCGGAAATCCGCAGGGCCGCGTACACACCGGCGGCCGTAACGGCAGCCGTGCCCTGAATGTCGTCGTTGAACGTGCACAACCGGTCGCGAAAGCGCGCGAGCTGGGTGAGCGCGTTGGCCTTCAGAAAGTCTTCCCACTGCAGGACGGCGTCAGGGTGCACGCGCAATACGGCCTCGACGAATTGATCGATGAAGTCCTGATATGCGCGTCCGCGAATCCGTTTGTGCCGCAGGCCGAGATACAGCGGGTCGTTCAGACGCTCGTGATTATCCGTGCCCACGTCGAGCATGATCGGCAACGTCAGATAGGGCGGGATCCCGGCGCATGCAGTGTAGAGGGACAACTTCCCGGTCGGAATTCCCATCCCGCCGACGCCTTGATCGCCGAGCCCGAGGATCCGCTCGCCGTCCGTGACGACGATGACGGCCGGCGACCGCGGATGGTTGGCGAAGACAGCGTCGATGTGGTTGCGCTGTTCGTACGAGATGTAGAGGCCGCGCGGGTGGCGATAGATATGCGAATACTGCTGGCACGCTTCGCCGACCACCGGCGTGTACACGACCGGCATCATCTCGTCGATGTGGTCGTGGAGGAGACGGAAGAACAGCGTCTCGTTCCGGTCCTGCAAGCTGGCGAGGTAGATGTAGCGCTCGAGCGGCGTCTGCTTGACGCGATAGTGCCCGTACGCACGGGCGAGTTGCTGGTCCATGGTGCTGACAGCCGGCGGCACCAGCCCGTCGAGGCCGAGATCGGCGCGCTCCGCTGCCGTGAACGCCGTGCTTTTGTTCGTGAATGGATCGCGGAGCAGCGACTCGCCGCGTGTGTCGACCGCGATGTACTCCTCGCCCGTGATGCTATCGTGATCTGTTGACCATTCCATGGCTGCGCACCGGAAGGAAAGGCATGACAGTCTACATGATGCTTTCCATTCGTTGCGGGGATGGGTTTCTGAGAGAATCACGGCGAGGCCACTTACGTCGTGGAGTCGACATGACCGACCCTGTCCGCATCCTGCATCGCCGCGATTTTCAGCATCTGCTGGACGCGCTCGCCAGTCGCGGGTACCGCATCGTCCCATCCGGGTGCGGCGGGCGCGTGTCGGATCGGGACCGTGCAAGGGGTGCGGTCCCGTCAAGTCACGTTGCGGACCGCGATCGGTGCATCACGGATCGTCGAGATGTTCAGCGCCGAGCAACTCCCGCGAATCTGCTGACATGACGCAGGACACCTTCCTTCTGGAGGCGGTCCATAATAGGTGTCCTGATCAGCATCTTCGTAGGCCGGGTCTGGAGGACAGACCCGGCCTACATCCGATCGCCGGTGGCGAAGCGGTAGCCGACCCAGGGCTCGCTCAGGAGATAGCGCGGGTTGGTGGGGTCGGGCTCGATCTTCCTGCGGAGCTGCGCCACCAGCGTCCACAGATGTTCAGGCTGTTCGACCGCGTTCGGCCCCCAGATGGCTTTCAGAATGGCGCGATGCGTGAGCACGCGATCGTGATTGTGCGCGAGCAGCGACAGCAGCTCGAATTCCTTGGGCGTGAGCCGGATTTCCGTGTCGTCCCTGAGCACGCGGCGGCGGTCGTAGTCGATCGTGAGATCGCCTGCGACCAGTCGTCCCGTTTCTTCCCGTTCTTCCGTCGAGTTGCGTCGCAGCGCCACGCGAATGCGCGCCAGCAGCTCGTCGGGACCGAACGGCTTCGTCACGTAATCGTCGGCGCCGAGGTCGAGCGCATTCACCTTGTCCGCTTCGGCGCCTCTCGCCGACAGGACGACGATAGGGACGGTTGACGTCGCACGAACCCGGCGGCAGACTTCCGTGCCTTCGAGATCGGGCAGGCCCAGGTCGAGCACAATCAGATCGGGCTCCACCTGCGCGGCCATCTTGATGGCTTCGGCACCCGTGCCAACGATCTCGACATCGTAGCCGCGGGCGCGCAGGAGCAGGCCCACCGATCGCTGAATCGCCGGCTCATCGTCCACGAGAAGAATCCGCGCGAGTCTGCTCATAACACCGGCGAGCCGGCCGGTTCCGGTCCTTTCGCCGTGACGGGGACGACGATCGTAAACTCCGCCCCTCCGCCGGGATGGTTGTCCGCCCACACGCGTCCGCCTTCGGCTGCCAGCAGGCCGCGCGCGATCCACAGGCCCATGCCCGTGCCTGACGTGCGGTTCCTTGCGGTCATGCCTCGATAGAACCGGTCGAACAGGTGCGGCAGATCGGCCGCCGCGATGCCGGGCCCATGGTCGCGCACGTGAACGATCAGCTCGTCGCCGGACACACGCGTGTTGATCTGAACAGCCGATTCGGCAGGCGAATACTGCGCCGCATTCTCCAGCACGTGCGCAATGGCTGTGGCGGTGAGCCGCGGATCCAGCCGGACGAGCACGTCACCCTCGACAGTGGCTTCGACAGGGTGCGGGCGCAGCGCGTGCTCCACCTGCTCGCGCGCCGCGGCGATGATCTCCGCCGGATGGGACCAGAGAGATTCGGCGGCGATGGATCCCGTATCGAGACGCGCCATCTCCAGAATATTTTGAAACAGCCGCGTGAGTCGCTCGACTTCCGAGAGGATGACGTCGCTCTGCTCGAGGCGGTCGTCGGTCGCCAGCGCCGATGCCCTGAGATTGCTGGCCGCCACGCGAATCGCGGTGAGGGGCGTGCGGAGATCGTGCCCGAGCGACGCCAGCAGGGCGGTCTTCAGTTCGTCGCTCTGGCGCGTCAGCTCCGCGGACTTGCGCTCGGCCAGAAACTGCGCGCGCTCGATCGCGATCGCCACGACGCCTCCGAGGGTGTCGAGCGTGCCGGCTTCGATGGGGCGCCCCGATGCCGCCAGCAGCCCGATGGGTCTGGTGCCCGAGCGCAGCGGCACCAGCCGCACCGCCCGTCCATCAACGGTCATCTCACGGTGGCCCGCATACGTCCTGGCGTACGCATCAAACTCGAGCGAGGTCTGGGCCGTCGCATATGCGGCGGCAAGCTGCTTGCGGTCGAGGGTCAGGCTGCGCGCGCCGGCCTCGAAGATGTCCCAGTCGTCTCCGCGGGGCAGCGCGATCGCGGCGAAGTCGAGGTCGAACCGGCGTGCCAGCGAGCGCGCGAGGACGGGGATCGCCTCGCGGCTCTCCGTGATCACGAGAATGTCCCGGCTGAGATCGAACAGGCGCGCCAGCTCGTCGCGGCGACCCACCGCCTCGTGCGTCCCGGCGCGGGCCACCGCCGACAGGTTGCTCGCGATCAGGCTGACGGCCAGGAAGGCGAACAAGGCGACCCAGTTGTGAGGGTCTGCAATCGTGAACGTGGCGATCGGCGGCAGAAAGAAGAAATTGAAGCTCAGAACCGCGACCAACGATGTGACCACCGCCACCCGCAGACGCGCGGTCGCCGCGGTCACGAGGACGACCATCAGGAACGTCATCGAGACGGTCGTGGCGTTCGAGATCCGAAGCCACTTCACATAAACGAGAGTGATGGCGGCGATGCTGGCGACGGCCAGCGCCAGGTGCCGCGCGTCAACGCGTGGTCCCGAAGGCGAGGAGTGCGGGCGATTCGTATGAGTAGGATACCGCGTCCGCGGGTGACGCCGTGCCCGCCATTGCGTCCCGGTAGAACTGCTCGAACTGCGAGGCGTAGTCGGGATGCCGCACGACGTGATAGGTCGGCAGCTTGCCCTCCTCGACGTACGCAAGTAATCCCGCCTGACGCAGATCGGTGAGGATGAACTTGAGATCGCGCTGCTCGATCTTCGAAAGATTCTTCGACGGCACGTCAAATGCCCAGCCGAGCGTATGCAGCGGCGTGCACGCGTCGTCTTTGTCGCCGGCGTCACGGCCTGGCTCGTCCGCGCAGCCGGATGCGGGTTCGAGCATGCGCGCGATCTCGAATCCCGCGTAGCGATCGCCCTGCAGACGCCTGAGCTGATGGGCCACGAAGAGCGCAGATCCGATGGTCGAGCGCTCGGCCGTCATGGCCGCCATCGCGCCGCGCACGCCGAACGCCGATGCGAGGTCTGGCAGCAGCGCGAACCGCTCGCTGGCGTCCTGGAGCGGGATGTCGGTCACGAAGCTCCACTGCCAGCTCGGCAGCACCGTCCATCCGAATCTGCCCTGGTATACCGAGGCGAGGCGCGCGTACTCCTGCGGTGAGTTCTTGTACACCTCGAGCAATCGCATCGCCTGTCGAACACGAAAGTAATAGGTCGGCGAGTAATCGACCTGGTTCAGCTGGTCGAGCGCCCTGTACACCTCGGGCCGGAAGTACGGCGTGTTGGTCCAGAAGAGCTCGGCGTAGGTGAGCCCCGTCCGCTCCATTTCGGCCGTCACCTCGGAGACCCTGATCGGCCGGCCCAGATAGGCCGACAGCAGTCCGGCCATGCGGCCGGCGCCCATGTGATATTCCGCGATGGCGAAGTCGACTTTGCCGCCAAGCCAGGCGCGGCGGTTGCTGACGCGCCGCGCCATCGCCGAGATCGCCCGGGCAGGGGTGAAGCGTTCGTCAACGATCCGATAGATCGGCTCCTGCACGGTTTGTACGACCTTGCGGCGGTTCTTGCCTTTGCCGACCCATTTCGTTTTCTTCACCGTTTTCGATCCGATGCGAACTCTCCGGACCGACAGCCCTGACTCTTTGGCGGAGGACCTCGTCATCTGCGCGATGCCGGCAGGTCCAGTCGGGCTCTTCGCCAGAGGGTCGCCATAGCTCTCGATGAAAATCATGCCGGCGAGCATCATGGGATCGAGGTTGTACTCGCGCGCGGCGGATTCGATGTGCTGCCAGATGTCGGATTTGAAGATGCGTCCCGGCGCCAACAGCGCTTCGGGAAAACGCAACAGCGAAAAGCTCGTCGTGGCTTCGAGACGTTCGGAACGAAGCGCGATCTGCTCGGCCGACAGGCGGCTTCTGTCGGCGCCCAGGCCGGCGCCGAGTGGATCGGCAAAGGCACGCGCCGCCGTCATGATGCCAATCAGCATCACCAGGAAGAAAAGACGCTTCAGAGCGGCGTGCCGAGGGAGAACGGGGGTATTGCTCATTGTTAGAGATATCGACACAAAGGGTCGCGGACTTGCCCAGAGTACCATTGGCGGGGCCACAAGTACCAGTGGCGCCGCACCAGCCAGCCCCGAGACCGTGCAGAAGTAAGTTCGTTCGGCCCCTGCGGCAACCCTCCGTGCCATGGCTTCGTCCAAGCAGGACGGAGGGATTGCCCGCATGCGCGTTTTGTATCCGATTGCGTTTCTGCTCGTTGTGGCGACGCCGATTGCGTCGGCCGTCAGCCGCGCGCCGCTGCCACCCCAGACCATCGCCCCGCCCGAAGATCTCTGCGCGGACCGGAACCGGCAGGACAGCCGCCGGGAGCATGCCTGCGAGGTGCGCGAGGAAGCGCTCGGCACCCGCACCGCACTCGACATCGATCCAGGTCAAAACGGAAGCGTGCACGTGCGCGGCGGCGGCAGCGGGGACGTGCGCCTTCGCACGCGCGTCGAGAGCTACGCCGGGAGCGAATCGCGCGCACGCGCGCTCGTCAGCTCGGTGAGAGTGACGACCACCGATGGACGAATCCGATCGGACGGCATGATGCGGATGAACGACGAGCACTGGTCGACGTCGTTCTATCTCGACGTGCCCTCGAAGGTGCAGCTGTCGATCAACACGCGCAACGGAGGCATCTCGCTCGAAGAGTTCTCGGGAGAGGCGCTGATGCGCGCCGTGAATGGCAGCCTCACGCTGCGCCGGGTCGGCGGCGACCTCAGAGGGCGGACGCAGAACGGTAGCCTCCAGATCGAGCTTGCCGGTTCGAGGTGGGAGGGAAGCGGGCTCGATTTCGAGACGCAGAACGGCGGCGTCCGCCTGAACCTGCCGGCCAACTATTCCGCCGAGCTCGAAACGGGCACCGTGCACGGGCGCGTGGAGATCGATTTTCCGGTCGTCATCCACTCTGGCAGGCAGCGCATCTTCACCACGACGCTGGGGTCGGGTGGGCCGAAGGTCCGTGCCATGACGACCAACGGCAGCGTCGTCGTACGCCGGCAGTGAGACGATGGTCAAACAGAAGATCAAAAGATCAGAAGAATAGAAATCTTAACTTCTGATCTTCGGTGATGCCTTCAAAATGTCAGTAGATTTCTGCGCAACCAAGAGCGCTTTTCAGAATCGTGTAGAGGGGTGCGGTAGTTGGGTTGGCGTGGCTGCGGCGCGAAGCCGTGCGTAGGCGGCCGACGGGTGACGCCTGACCGCGCGAGAAGTCCGAGGGCATCGAGCGAGGACGAATGGCGAAGTGCGTGTCCTCGCGTCGCGCGGTCCGCCGCGGCATCGCAGCGCGCGTCCGGCCCCGAAGCTTCGGATTCGCGCGGCAGCCACGCCAACCCAACGCCGTCCGGTCCGAACGTACCCGGTCCGGCTGAAGCCGGACACTACGTACATCTGAGAAGCGCTCTACTTGCCGTTGTATTTGAATTCGAGGATGGCGCCGGGGTTGGCAAAGGTGGTGACCCGTGCGCCTGACGGATCCATCGAGCGGCCCAGCCCGTTGTTGTCGGTCACGAGGTAGAACGTCCGCGCATCGCGCCCGATCGCCACGTCCCGGTAACGATTGGCCGTTCGGAAGAGCTCTTCGTTCGCGCCCACAGCCGTCCGGCCGTCGTCGCTCAACTTCACCCGATACACGCGCCCCATCGTCATGCCGGGCTGCAGAATCGACGTGGCCCATCCGCTGATGCCGTCGCGCGCCGTGTAGATCTCGAAGCCGCCCGCTGCAATCGTGGCACCGCCCGACTTCGCGATGTCGTAGTTCGGCTCGACCGTGAAGAACGTCCGGATTGGCGGGAGGAACGTGCCCTTCCACTCTGATTCACGCATGCGCGGAACCGACGGCGGCGCGTTGCCGAATTCGTCGAACTTCAGCGACGCACAAGGCGTGGGCGACGACTGCGACCAGTTGACGTACACGTAGCTGCGATCGTCGCGATACCCCGCAATGTGCGGCCATCCGTAGTTGCCCCCTGCCACGATCAGGTTCAACTCGTCGTCGGTGCCGGGGCCGTGTTCCGACGAGTAGAGCAGTCCGTTCGGCGCAAACCCCAGTCCCTGAGGATTGCGATGGCCGTACGAATAGATGTGGCTGCGCACGCCGTTCAACAACGGGTTGTCGACGGGGATCGATCCATCCGGACTTATCCGCAGGATCTTGCCTTCGTAGGTGGACCAGTTGCGTGCGGCCACCTGCGCCCGACGTCGGGAGATCCTGCGCCCTGTTGGGCCGGCAATAGTTCTGAAGCCAGTTCCCGCCGTCGTCGCCGCGCGTGAGATACACCATCCCGTCGGGGCCGTACGCCACACGCCCTCCGCCGTGATCGTCGTTCGCCGGGATGTTGGTCAGGAGATCAACAGAATTGCCCAGCGTCTGGCTGGTCGCGTCGTAGGTATAGCGCCGCAATCGCAGTTTTCGATTCAGGCCCGGGCCCGGATCGCTGTCGTAGGTGAACGCCAGGTACACGTAGTCGCGGCCGGCCTTCTTCAGCAAGTCCGGATGCAGCGCCAGGCCGAGCAGCCCTTCGTGCCAGCTCTCACCGGGATCGTAGCTCTCGCTCGTCAGGTCGAGCGCCGGCGTGATCGCACCGGTTGCCGGATTCACTCGAATGACGCGGCGTCCCGTCCGCTCGGTCACCCACAACTGATCGTCGGGTCCCACGACGACTTCCCAGGGTGCCTTCAGCCCGCTCGCCACGACGCGCATCGAGAATGGTGCCTGCGCGGAGCCGATGGCCTGAAACAGAACCTCGGCGAGGATGCCGGCGACGATGAAGTATCGGAGCATGGTTAGTGCTGATGTTTATGATCGATGTGAATCCGCTGTTTATCAGGTTCCTGCTTCGCGTTCAACTTGTTGTTGTGCGCATACGCTTTTGAGGTGCTCGCCTGGCGCGACGCCTCGGAGCTGACGGCAAACATCGACAGTATGCGCTCCAATGAGTCGCTCGCGCAGGATGGACAGGCCGCCGGCTGTGACGATTTCAGGATCAGCAGTTCGAACTGATGCCCGCACGCCAGACACCGGTATTCATACAAAGGCATGTACCCATATACGATACAATCGCGCGCCGATGCGCTCCAGCAGAACTCTGGCCCTGTTTGTCGCAGCCGCGTTCGCCGTGGGCGCCTGCCAGTCCGGCCGCGATGCCGGCCAGCCGCGCGACCCGTCTCCTGCGCCCGCGACCGCCAAACCGGGGCCATTTGAGTCAGATCTGGCATTTCTCAAGCAAAACACCGATGTCATCGTGCTAGCCGAGCCCGGCTCCGGGGCTCAGGTCGTGGTATCGCCCGAGTATCAGGGCCGCGTCATGACGAGCACGACCGGCGGTGACGAGGCGCCAAGTTTCGGATGGATCGGAAGGAGCGCGATCGCCGCGCGCGCCAGGCAGCCGCACATCAACGTGTTCGGTGGCGAAGATCGGTTCTGGCTGGGGCCCGAGGGCGGACAGTACGCCCTGTACTTCAAGAAGGGTGACCCTTTCGATCTCGAGCACTGGCAGGTTCCAGAGGCGTTCGACTGGGGCAAGTGGGACGTCGACAGCCAGACGCCGACCAGCGTGCGCTTTCGCAGGCGGATGTCGCTCGTCAATTACTCCGGCACGTCATTCGACGTCGAAGTCGATCGCACGGTGCGGCTCCTCAGCACGGCCGAGGTCGATAAGCACTTCGGCGCGTCGGCCGGGCCTGGTGCGCGCATGGTGGCGTTCGAATCGTCGAACACCGTGACCAACGTCGGCCGCGACGCGTGGCAACCGAAGAGCGGGCTCGTCTCGGTCTGGATTCTCGGCATGTTCACGCCGTCCGCTGAAACGACCGTCACGATTCCATTTCAGCCCGGCACCGCGCCGGCGCTCGGTCCCGTCGTCAACGACTCGTACTTCGGAAAGGTTCCGGCGGAACGGCTGCGCACGACCGATGCCGTCCTCTTCTTCAAAGGCGATGGGCAATATCGCAGCAAGATCGGCCTGCCGCCGCCGCGTGCGCTGTCCTTCGCCGGCAGCTACGACGCCGCGCGCCGGGTGCTGACGGTCGTTCAGTACACGCGCCCGTCCGGCGCCACGAGCTACGTGAACTCCATGTGGGAGACGCAACGCGAACCGTTCAAGGGTGATGTGATCAACAGCTACAACGACGGGCCACCCGAGCCTGGCAAGCCCCCGCTTGGACCCTTCTACGAACTGGAGACGTCGTCGCCGGCTCTGAGCCTTGCTCCGGGCCAGAGCTTCACGCACGTGCACCGCACGGTGCATGCGATGGGAAGCGCGAGCGATCTCGATCGGCTGGCCGGCGCGACGTTGAAGGTTGGCGTCGCGGAAATCGGGCAGGCCTTTACACGCTAGACATCTGAACGTGCCCATTCGGTCCCAAAATGTTCCATTCTGGAACTTCGCGTGTTCGCCGAGTATTTTCAGCGCGATACGGGCATTCTGTCGAATTTCGTGTCTCATTATGAGTATTGAGACTCAGTACAAACCCGCATCGACGTGAGTCCTCATAGTGTCGTTAAATATTGCCGGGCTTTTGATTTACGGGCCCGTTTCGAGGTTGGCCACATGGTGGCGAAGCGTTTGCTCTTATGTAGGGCGTGCTTCGTGCTCTTCGAACGTTTGCCGTGTGGGTGACCGCTCGTCACCGGCGGATTGCACCCGATCTCGTGCTGATCGTGCGCCGGGGGATGAGCGCCGAGTATTATTCGTTCTGCAGAATTCTTGCGACTACTAACCGTGTGCCTGTGCTGATCGATCGACGAGTCGGCGACAGGCGCCAGCGTCTCGAGACCTACTGGGGCATCGAACGTCGACGCGGCACCGATCGTCGAACCGCGGCGCCGAAGAGTTGGACCGACAGCCAGTTTGCGATGACGCGAATTTCGACCGAGGGTGCTCCTTTACTGGCTCCTGAGGTTTTGCCCGAGATGGGAACCAATGCTGTGGAGTTTTCACCGAGACGGAAAGCAACTCACCTACGAAATCCGGACGCCTGAGAAAGACACCTTCGAAATAGTCATCCACGAGCCCGGAGGCGAGGAGCGCATCGAGCGGTTCCACAGCGCGGCCGCCGTTGACGACCGTGCGCGGGAGCTGCAGCAGCAGCTGGTGGACGACGGATGGTGGCTGGCGAGCGATCCGCGGCGCTGAATTCCGACATCCTGCACACACGTCATCGCCGCGAGCCCGTCTTCTGTGGCTTCTGCGCAGCCGCGGGCTGCCGGCCGCTGAAGAAGTCGAACGCGGCCGCACTGAGCTGCGCGATGGACCGCTCCATCGCGGGAATGCCCGACCCGTCCGCCACATAAACCGCGAGCGCAAGCCGTCCGTCGATTCTGCTGTCTGCCGGAAGCGTGATGATGCCGACATCGTTGATCACGACGGCGGTGCTGCCGGTTTTGTGCGCGACCACGGTTTCGAAGGGAATGCGGCCTCTGATCCGGCGCGACCCGGTCATCGTCGCGGTCATCAGGTTCAGAAGCAGGTCGGTTTCCGTTTTGGGAAGAAGATTGCCGAGCTGCAGGCGTCCGACGAGTTGCGCCGTCTCGTACGGCGTCGCCGTATCGCGCTCGTCGGCGAGATACTGCACCCGTCCCTTGTTCAGCGCGGGCTTCTCGACTTCGGCCACGAGACGCCGCTGAAGCTCGACGGTCCATTGTTCAGGCGGCGGATACTCCGTGACCCCTGCCATGTCGAGCAGCAACTGACCTTCGGATCGATCGACGTTGATCATCGAGAACCCGAGCGTCCGCATACGTCGCTCCACGACGTCGGGACCGCCGACCAGCTTCAACAACGCATCGGCCGCGGTATTGTCGCTGTCGATGATCGCGAGCTCGAGGAGCTCGCGGACCGTGCGAGATGGTGCCGCCGTTTGGATGACGGCGTTCGAGCGCGCAGCAGGGACGGATGTCGCTGGCCGCGAGCGGGACTTCACGATCGAGTGTCAGCGTTCGGGCGGCCACCTGGGTCAGCACTTCGATGGCGATCGGCACCTTCACGACGCTGGCCATCGGGAACCGTTCGTGCCCGCGCACGTCGAGCGTGGCGCCCGATTCGAGGTGGATCAATGCGACCCCCACGCGCCCGCGCGCCTTCTTCACAATGCGCTGAAACGTCGCCTCGAGTGGCGTCAGATCCGGCTTTTCGGACGAGCGCACGGGTGACGAAAGCGCGACGAGCACGACAAGGGCGATGAAGGTGCGCACTGGTCTCGATCTTATCGGACGTGCGGTGCTCTTTCATTGAACTCTGTTACGATCGCCATACCCTGGAGGCTGTATGGCTGCTGGCACGCGCGCGTTGGCGATGGGACTTCTAGTCGTGGCCGCCGGGGGCATTGGCGCCGGCGCGCAGCAACCGGCGCCGCAGACCGCGGCGCCCAAGACCTTGTTCGAGCGCTACACCCAGCCGATCGAGCTCTACAAGAGCGGGCTGGGCACCTTCACACGACCCATCTCGTCATCGAACAAGGACGCACAGGCGTTTTCCGATCAGGGCTTCCAGATGATGTACGCGTTTGCGAAGCCCGAGGCGATTCGCTCGTTCCGCGAAGCCTGGAAGCGCGATCCGGATTGCGCGATCTGCTACTGGGGAGAGGCCTGGGCCTGGGGATCGTACCTGAACAGCGCGATGAACGCGGAAGAAGCGCCGCACGCGTACGCCGCGATACAGAAAGCCATCGCGCTCAAGGGCAAGGCGAACGCCAGGGAACGCGCGCTCATCGACGCCCTGGCGATTCGTTACGTGGAGAAGTTCGATCCCGAAACGCGCGTCGAGCAGGACAAGGCCTATGCGGAGGCGATCGGCAAAGTCGCCGCGTCGTACCCGGACGATCTCGACATCGCCACGCTCTATGCCGATGCGCTCTTTCTGCTCGAGCCCCGCCGGGGCACGCGCGACATCAAGAGCGAGAGCGTGCAGCGCCTGCACCGCGTGCTCGAGCGGATTCTCGCGAAGGACGTCCACCATCCGGGTGCGTGCCATCTCTACGTGCACGCCACGGAATCGACCGTCGTGCCCGAGCGCGCGGCGGCCTGCGCCGAATTCCTCGGACGATCGATCCCGGGCGCCAGCCACATCAATCACATGCCGTCGCACACGTGGAACGAAGTGGGGCGCTGGGGCGATTCGGTGCGCGCCAACCTCGAGGCGTGGCATTCGGATTTGAAGGCCGCAATCGGCGAAGGGTTCGCCATCTACCCTGCGCACAACCTGCACATGCTGTTGTATGCCGCGTCGATGGACGGGCAGGGCGCCATCGCGATGCAGGCAGGGAAGGACTACGCCAGGCTCACCGGCGAGACCTACTATCAGGTGCTCACGATGATCCGCTTCGGCCGCTTCGACGAAGTGCTCGAGGTGAAGAACCGCCCGACGCCCGTGATCCCTGGAGGCTTCTGGGACTTCGCGCAGGGGTACGCGCAACTGCGGACCGGCAATGCCGACTTTGCCCGGGTGTACCTGGATCGCGTGAAGAAAGCCGCGGACACGTCCAGGGACGTGTTCAGAGAGCACACCGCGCGAAATCTGCTCGGCACCGTCGCGGGGATTCTCGAAGGGGAGATTCTGCTGGCTGCGGGCGACACCAGTGGAGCCATTGCGGCGCTGGAACGCGCGGTCGCGATTGAAGATCAGCTCGGCTACGACGAGCCGGAGCCGCTGCCGTTCGCCGCGCGGCACTGGCTGGGTGCGGCGTTCGTCGAGGCGAAACGCTTCGAAGACGCCGAGCGAATCTATCGAGAGGAGCTCGCCGACCATCCCCACAACGGCTGGTCGCTGCTCGGGCTTCAGAAGGCGCTAACCGGCCGCGGCACATCGTCGCGCGAGGTGGATGAAGATCTTGCGAAGAGCTGGTCGCGCGCAGACACGTGGATTCGCGCGTCGAGGTTCTGATCCCGGGATAATCTCCTGATCTCTTGTTTGGCTTTTAGACGAGCCGGCGCGACCTAGCGCGCGCGCCGGATCCCCAGCTTCGCCATCCGGCTCTCGAGCGTCGTCGGCTTCAGCCCGAGCCGCTCGGCCGCGCCTCCCGCGCCGCGCACGCGCCAGTTGGTGGTTTCGAGGACCGTGCGGATATGCGCGACCTCGAGATCGGCGAGCGCCATCGACGCCGGCGCGGCCTGCGGCGACGCCCTGGGCAGCGAGACATGAAGGTGCCGGCCTGTTGAGACGATCACCGCGCGCTCGATGACATTGCGCAGCTCCCGGACGTTGCCGGGCCAGTGATAGCTCTGCATCTCGCGCATCGATTCCTTCGCGATCGACTCGATCGGGCTTCCCGAACGCCCTGGAAAATTCGTCGATGAAGGCCCAGACCAGGCCGGGGATGTCGTCGGCCCGCTCGCGGAGCGGCGGCACGACCACGGGAAACACGTTGAGCCGGTAGTACAGGTCTTCCCGGAACGTCTTGTCTTCGACCGCTTTCTCGAGATTCTTGTTGGTGGCCGCGATGATGCGGACGTCCACCTTGATCGGCTGATGGCTCCCGAGCCGCTCGAACACCCGGTGCTGGAGCGCGCGCAGCAGCTTCACCTGGATGTCGACCGGAAGCTCGCCGATTTCGTCGAGGAACAATGTGGACTGGTTGGCCACCTCGAAGCGTCCGATCTGCCGGGAGATCGCGCCCGTGTACGCGCCGCGCTCGCGGCCGAAGAGCTCGCTTTCGATGAGCGCGCTCGGAATCGCCGCGCAGTTCACCTTCACCATCGGGCGATGACGCCGCGGGCTGAGGTCGTGGATCGCCTGGGCGAACACTTCCTTCCCGCTTCCTGTTTCGCCGAGCAGCAGGACGGTGGCCGGCATCGGCGCGACAGACTCGACCTGCTTGAACGCGCGCTTGATCGCGGGGCTTTCGAGCACGATCGAGTTCGAATCCGATGTTCGACGTGTCTCGCCGCGAAGCTCCGCGATCTCGGCTGCCCACTTCCGCGCTGAGCTCGTCGACCTCGTTGAGCGCGCTGCGAAGGGCGGCCTCCACGTGCCGTCTGGAAAGGGCCTGGCCGATGACAGCGGCGACCAGTTGCAGTTGTTCGACGAGCGCCCCCGACCAATCGAGTCCGTTCATCGACCCGAAGCAGAGAGCGCGAAGCTGTTGACCTCCGTGTCCAGGTACGGGCAGTGGAAACGCCGCGCCGGACGTGGTACCCGCCCGATCGAAGACCTCGCGGTCGAGCACGTACGGAATGTCATCAATTTTCGAAAAGAGGGCGGGCTCGCCTTCCTTCAGCCGCGACACCATCCACGGTATCGACGCGGTTGAAATCGAATCGGGTGGCGGTGGAACCGGCTGGCGGACCCAGAAGTGGGTGGGTATTGCGCTCGAGCCGTCTACCGACGTCTGCCAGACGGCGGCCATATCGAGATGCAACACGGCGGCGACCCGGCACAGACCTTCGGTCACCGCGCCATCGAGCGTGGCGCCTTCGGCACTCAGCAGGCTCTCGATGAGCTCGCCCACGAGACGTTGAAACCCGATGATTTCTTCGCGAGCCGCCGTCAAACCAGCCTCCAGGTCAAGGCGCTCGGTGATGTCGGTCACCGACGCGACGAGATAGCTCGATTCCCCTTCGCTGACGACGCTGAAGCCAATCTCGAGCGGAACCGATTCGCCGTCCTTGCGGATGCCGGTCGGAGGCTCTTCGATGGTCAGGGTCGTGTGGCGCTCGGACTGGAGCCTGCCGACCGCGGTTCGAACCGGACGGGAGGTTTCTGGCAGCAGCCGTTCCATCGGCTGGTCGAGAAGCTCCCCCGGGGCATATCCGAAGATCGCGCTGGACCGGCGGTTGGCGGCGAGGACCGTGCCGCTCTGGCTGAACACCAGGACGCCGTGAGGCATGTGTTCGATGGCGCCGCTGAGGACGCGCGTGATCGGGTCGAGTCCTGGCTTCGGCCGGGTCTCAACCGGGGCGGAAATCGGGCCGGCGAGACTCTCAGACAGTGCGCGCGCGGTCAACCGGCGGGCTAACTCATACATACGCCACCTATTTCCTGACGGAGTCCAGACTGTCTCTACCCTCCGAATCGCCCACCCCGCAAAGGCACTCGGATCGCTGGCAGGTGTAGCCTATGTTGGTTAGGTGCTTTCACGAAACTGCCTAATATCCTAGTTTGGACCGGTAAAATTGACAGGGGGGTGCGATAATCCGCGACCAGGCCCCTCATGCTGGCTGTGAATGCACCGACATTCCGCGGGTTTTGCCCATGGCTGCTTGCTGTGGCCCTGCTTTTCTGTGCAACGGTGCGGGGCTGGGGCACAGCTGGAGGGGCAGAACGAGCTGGGCACAGGACGAGCAGAAGAAGGGTCCTCGTTCTCTACTCGACCGGCCGAGAGGCCGTGATTTCCATCACGCGGGCGAACGTGACCTGCCACGGGCGCTCGACAAGGGTCTCGGCCGGCGACTGGACTTTCACTCGGAGTACCTGGATGCCGGACGATTCCCCGACGAGGAGTACGAAGCCGCCTTTCGTGATTTTCTTCGACGGAAATACGGCGGCCGCCGGTTCGACGCGGTCATCCCGGTGCTGGACGTTGCGGTCCAGTTCGTCGCGAGCGTACCGCGACGAGCTGTTTCCCGGATACCCGGTTATCTTCTTCGCCCTCAAGATCTCGATGCGTCCATCCCGAACTCCACCGGCGTCGTGTCTGCGGTGGATTTCGGCGCAGACCGTGCGGCTGGCGACGGCACTGCAGCCCGAGATTAACCATGTGTTTGTCGTCAGCGGTGCAGCGGCCCGCGATCGCGCCGTCCAGTCGGAGGCCGCGAACAGTTCGGGCGGTTTCCGTCCCGATTGGCGTTCACATACCTGTCGGGCCTGCCGACGCCGAAGATCTCGAGCGCAGGCTCGGGGTGCTGCCTGAGCGCTCGATCGTCTTTTACATTCTCGTGTCTCAGGATGGCGCCGGCCAGAGCTTCCAGTCCAGTCGAGTTCCTCGACCGCATCGTGCCGTTCGCCAATCGCCCCATCTATTCCTGGGTGAACTCGACGATCGACCATGGTGTCGTAGGGGGCAGCCTCGAGAACCTCGGCGGACAGGCTTGCTGCCGTGGCGGCTGTCGCCCTGCGGGTCCTTCACGGAGAGGCGGCAGACCGGATTCGCTGTCTCCATGAAGAACTTGAGCATGGCCCAGGTCGACTGGCGCCAGCTTCGGCGATGGGGCATCAGCGAGGCGCGGGTCCCCCCTGGAACAGTCGTCAGCTTTCGGCACGTGGGTGTCTGGGAGCAGTACCGTGCCTACATTGTTGGCGCAGGATTCCTTCTGTTCGCTCAAGCTGCGCTGATCGCCGGGCTGCTCTTGCAGGCGGGGCGTCGGCGCCGGGCGGAAGAACAGGTGCGCCGCAACCAGGCCGAACTGCGCAACAGCTACCAGCGCATCAGCGACCTCGGCCGGCGGCTGCTGGTTGCGCAGGAAGCCGAGCGCTCGCGCATCTCAGGCGAGCTGCACGACGATGTCAGCCAGCAGGTGGCCCTGCTGGCGATGGATCTTCAGCTCCTCTCCGCGACTCCAAACGAGCTGAGCCGCGATGAACGGAAACTCGCGGGCGATGCCCTCGAACGCGCTCATGCCATCGCGAAGAGCGTTCACGATCTTTCGCACCGCCTGCATCCGGTGAAGCTGAGACTGATCGGCATCGTCGGGGCGCTCATGAGCCTTCAGCGGAAGTGGCCGCAGACCGACATCGCGCTCACGTTCTCGCACGCCAACGTGCCGTCGCCGCTGCCAGACGACGTCACGCTGTGTGTGTATCGGGTCGTGCAGGAAGCGCTCCAGAATGCGGTGAAGCACAGTGGCGCGCGCGAGCTCTCCGTGCATCTGGAAGGTACGCCTCGCGGATTGGTGCTGACCATTGCCGATGATGGCAAAGGGTTCGACGTAGACACGGCATGGGGGACGGGGCTCGGGCTGGCGAGCATGAACGAACGCCTCCAGTTGATCGGCGGCGTCCTGACGATTCATTCCACACCGGGTGGCGGAACAACGCTGGAAGCCAGCGTGCCGTCGGCCGCCATCATGCCGATGGAACAGGACGCGGGCGTAACCGTGTCAAAGTAGGGGAGCGATGACTGCGCCGCGAGTTCTTCTGGCCGACGATCACGAGCTCGTTCTTGGAGCGTTCGAGAAACTGCTGTCCGGCGAGTGCGAGATCGTCGGTCGCGTCTCTGACGGCCGGGCTCTGCTGGGTGCGGCAGAAAAGCTCAGGCCCGATGTGATCGTCCTCGATATCGGCATGCCGCTCTTGAACGGACTCGAGGCAGGCCGACAGGTCAAGCAATCGCTGCCCAACACCAAGCTCGTATTCGTCACGATGCATGAAGACGCCGACGTGGCGGCAGAAGCGTTCCGCGGCGGGGCATCGGCCTATCTGCTCAAACGGTCGGCGCCGTCAGAGTTGATGACCGCTATACGCGAGGTCGTGAACGGACGCTCGTACGTGACGCCGCTCGTGACCGAGGGCCTGGTCGAGCTGCTGATGAAGGTCGACGAGCGCAAGCATTCGCCCGAGCTCACGTCGCGTCAGCGTGAGATTCTGCAGTTGCTGGCCGAGGGGCGATCGATGAAAGAGGTTGCCGCGGAACTGAACATCACCGCGCGCACGGTGGCGTTTCACAAGTATCGAATGATGGAGCAGTTGAAAATCACCTCGTCGGCCGAGCTCATCCAGTACGCGGTCAAGCGGCACATCGTGTGAGAGCAGTTATCAGTCGTCAGTCGTCAGTTGTCAGTTATCAGTTTTCAGTTTTCGAACTGAGAACTGACAACTGTGAACTGAAAACTAGTTCGCGGCCCGTTGTTTCGTTCCCGCCTTGCCCGTCCGGCTCAGCGTGCCGATCTTCCATTGGCCATCGATCAGGCGCCAGGCGATCGAGATGGCTCCCACCGGCGTGGTGCTCATGCCCTTTGCCGTGCGCCCGTAGATGGCAAATGTGCCCAGTGTCTGCCCCGTGTCTCCCGACGCGGCTGTCGCCGAGCTCTCGATCGTGAGCGCGAGCGTAACCTCGCGGCTCTGCAGAAATGGCTGCCACTTCTCGACGATCGCGTCGGGGCCGTGCGCTTCGACCGGCAACGAGACGACCGCATCGGCCGCAAGGAGCTGGCGGAAGGCATCGCGGTCGGGCAGCATCAGCGCATTGACGAGCGCGCGCTCGGCCGTTCCGAGCGGCGGCGCGGGGGCGGTTTGAGCCGCCAGCGACGACGCCTGCAGGATGAGAACGGCGGTCATGAAAGCACGTGCAGACACAGGACCTCCAGAGCACCGACACAAGGCAAAGCGCGATCCACCCTTGTGTCCCCGCCGTTGCTGCTGAAATCGAGAATCCCCGAAAACGATTCCGTTAGCGGGCCGACAAAAGTGTCGTCCGCGGTACCGTCTCGCGGGCCCCGATACTAAGGGCGTTTGCCCAAGGACGGCAAGCCCCATTCGTGCTATCACGTGTTTCGTTTCACAAAGAAAGTGCCGTCACGCCGTCGTCACGCCTGTGATATCGTCCCGGCTTCCAGCCTTGCGCATTCGCATTTCGGTCGGCGTCGCAGCGGCCATCATCCTTTCTCCATTCGGAATCGATTTCTCCGAAGTCGTCCGTGGCGCCCCCGCTGAGTGGGAAGAAAGCGGCACGTTCCCGAAATCTGGCGTGTCACAGGTGCTGGCATCCGGCCTGGCCACGCCGTCGCCCTCGGGCACGGCCGACGATCCGGCCATCTGGGTCCATCCGACCAATCCGAGCCTCAGCGTCGTCATCGGCACCAACAAGAACAGCAACGGTGGCCTGCACGTCTTCAGCCTCAGCGGCGTGAATCTGCAGTTCGTGGCCGGCGGCAAGCACAACAACGTGGATCTCCGTTACGGCTTTCCGCTCAACGGGCAGGAGGTCGATCTGGTCGCGGCCTGCGACCGGAACAACAATCAGATTGATGTGTACCGCATCGATCCCGACACGCAGCGGCTGACGCAGGTCGGCACAATTCAGACAGGCGTCCAGGTCTACGGGTTCACGATGTACCACAGCCCGACGACCGGCAAGTTCTACGCGTTTGTGTCGTCGGAGACCCGAATCGAACAATGGGAGCTGGTGGCCAACGGCAGCGCCGTTGGCGGCGTGCTCGCGCGCGCCTGGCCTGTCGCCTCACTGGTCGAAGGCATGGTGGCCGACGATGAGCTTGGGTATCTCTACCTGGGCGAAGAGGACGTGGGCCTTTACAAGTACGGAGCGGAGCCCGGTGATTCCACGTCCAGCCGGGTGACGGTCGACCTCGTCGGGTCTTCCACGGGATTGGTGGCCGATCTCGAAGGGCTCGCGATCTATTACCGCCCCGACGGCATCGGCTATCTGCTCGCGTCGAGCCAGGGGAACAATCGGTTCAACGTGTACCGCCGCGAGGGGAACAACGCGTTCCTCGGCACGTTCCAGATTGCGAACGGTCTCTTTGGTTCCGCCATCGATACCGATGGCATCGACGTCATCAACATGAGCCTCGGCCCACTGTACCCGCAGGGCCTGTTCGTCGCTCAGAACAACGACCTCGACTTCAAGTTCGTGCGGTGGGACGACATCGCCATGCCTTTGGGGCTGGCGGTGCACACGACCGGGTGGGATGTGCGTCCTGATAGCTGTGCCGACGTCGCGTCGGTCTCGGTGTCGCCTTCAGAGGCGACCGTCGAGTTGGGTGCCACGCTTCAGTTGACCGCCGAGGCCAGGGATGCCGAGGGGAATGTGATTTCCAGGTGTACCCCGAGCTGGTCGTCGAGCGACGAGAGCGTCGCGACGGTTGATGCGAACGGGTTGGTCACGGGAATCGTTGCGGGGAGCTCGGCCAACATCATCGTGGAAATGGGGTCGGTGACTGCGACCGTTGTGGTCACCGTTGTGCCCTCGACCAATGTGGCGCCGATACTTCAGGCCATCCCCAATCTCACGTCCACCGAAGGGGCGAGCGTGTCGATCCTGGCGCTCTTCGAAGACACCGACGGTGCCGACGTCCACACCGCGACCATCAATTGGGGAGACGGGTCGCCGGTGCAGGCCGGCACGGTCTCGGAAATGAACCGCACAGTTGCCGGTTCGCACGTCTATCCCAACGACGGCACGTTCACGCTCGTCGTCACCGTGCGGGACAACCGCAACGGTGTCGGGGTTGATGCGGCTCCGGTTGCGGTCGGCAATGTATTGCCGGTCGCGAATGTCAGGGGACCGTACTCGGGCGTTGCAGGTCTGCCGATTCAGTTCAGCGGCACCGCGGTCGATCCCGGCGCCGATACGCTCGTCTACGAGTGGGACTTCGACTACAACAGATCGACGTTCGACGTTGATGCCGTCGGAGCAGCCCTGCAGCGTACCTACGCTGCCGGTGGCAGCTATGTGGTGGCGCTTCGCGTTCGCGATGACGAAGGCGTGTCGGCTGTGGTGACGTCGGCAGTGACCGTTGCGACCAAACCACCGGTCGTCCTGTACTTTGCTCTCGAGAGCAGCGCGACGCTGAGTGGCGTCAGCATGGCGAACGAAGACATCGTGGCGTACGACGGCGCGACTTACAGCCTCTTGTTCGACGGGTCGGATGTGGGCCTCAGCAGCGCGGTGATCGACGCGTTTGTGATCGTCGGTTCCAACCAGATTCTGTTGTCGTTCACGGAGCCGCGCACGATCGCCGGCATATCGGGCACGGTTGATGATTCCGACATCGTCAGCTTCACAGCGACGTCGCTTGGCAGCACGACGGCCGGATCGTTCGCGATGTACTTCGACGCCAGCGACGTCGGGCTCAGCTCGAGCGACGAGGATATTGATGCCGTCGAGTTGCTGCCGGACGGCCGGCTCGTGATGTCGACGCTGGGCTCGTTCTCGGTGACCGGTGCGTCTGGCGCGGGGCACGATCTGATCGTGTTTACGCCCACGTCGATCGGCGCGACGACCGCAGGGACATGGGCGATGTACTTCGACGGCAGCGACGTCGGGTTGTCGAGTAGCAGCGAAACCGTCGACGCGGTCGCGATCGATGCGGCCGGCCGCCTCTATCTCTCTACCAGCGGATCGTTCTCGGTGACCGGGCTGTCCGGGGCCGACGAAGACGTGTTCGTGTTCACGCCGACCCAACTGGGATCGACGACCGCGGGCACATTTTCACCGTCGCTGGTCTTCGACGGGAGCCTTCGAGGAGTTTCGGGCGATCTCGCGGCTATCGACCTGCCATAAGCCCGCCCGGGCCGCGGGGGCTGTATACTCTTAGGGTCTGCTTTCCTGAGCCCTGCTGCCGCGTCGCCCCATTCCGGGCCGCACGTCCCCAGCCTCACCAAAGCCTGGAGTACCCCAATGTTGGTCCTGATTGGTGCGGCGCTGGCGATCGGTGTGTCGGTGGGCACACTTCTCTACACCATGGGTCGTCGCTCTGGTCTGTTCGACCTTGGAACCGTGAGCGCGCAGTGGCTCGCCGAGTATCGGGAATACCAGGAGGGGGGCAGATCTCGATGACGCGCCCCGTGCCGGAAGCCAGTGTCCCGATTGCGTGTCCCGACTGCCTTTCGGGCGAGATCAAGGGACCCGACCAGCCGGGCACGGGACTGGCGTACTGGCGTTGCTTGAAGTGCGGCGTGGTCTGGAACCCGGAGCGTCCGCCCGATCGCACGAGGACACGCCCGAGCCCGCGCAAGAACAACAACGACTACTGGAACAACCGGTAGGACTCCTGGGACAACCGGTAGGACTACTGGAACACCCCGGTAGGGCGCGGCTTTAGCCGCGCCGACCGTTAGCCGAGACCCGCCTTTATCTTTCCTGGTCGCGAACAATCCGCAGATAGGCCCGCCAGGGACCGACCTCTTCAGAATACTGCCGCGCCAGTACGCGTGAGATTTGCATAACGTGATCGAGATCGTGCGCCACCCAGGTGGCCAGGAGCTGGCGCAGCGTCACGACGCCGAGCTCCGGGTGCCGCCCGCGACGGTCGAGATCCGCGTCGGTCAGGTCCAGCGCTGCCAGCTCACCGAGGCTGTGCTGCCGCACGATGGCGAACTCGTCGAGCAGGCTGGCCAGTGTGCGTCCCTTTGATGCGTCAAACTGCGCGAAGCGATCGAATTTGTCGAACGGCCGCGCCTCGCCATGGTCCAGGAGGATGCGGACGCGCTGCATCCAGTCGGTTCGCTCGCCGTGGATCAGGTGTCCAAGGATATCGAAGGGGCTCCACGTGTCGCCTCCTTCGTGCGCCGCGATCCACCCGTCGGGGAGTCCGCGCAGCAATGCGTCCAGTGTCGCGGGTGTTCGCGACAGGATGGCGACGCCTTCTTCCATGACAAACGAACGTCGCGTGCGATCGGTCTGCCTGGTCATGGTGGCTTCGGTCAATATAGCAGCGTTAGACTAAGGTAGTTTTCAGTTCTCAGTCGTCAGTTCTCAGTCGGGAAACCGTTGAGAAACTTGGTGACTGAAGACTGATAACTGACAACTCGTCACCCCACGCGCCCGTAGCTCAGTGGATAGAGCACCGGCCTTCTAAGCCGGGGGTCGCAGGTTCGAGACCTGCCGGGCGCGCCATTTTTAACCGGTTACCCTTTGTCCAAGTAGGACATCCGGTCCATTCCGGGCGCATGGGTCAGACTTTTCGCAGTCCGCACTATGCGTCTCTAGAAAGAGGCGCTCTCTCCCACGCGCTTAATTACCACGAGACTCACGTCGTCTGAGAGTTCACTAAAGGCTCGCATGTCGGCGGTGACAGTACGGAAGATTTCAGCGGCCGACTCGTGCTTGACCTCCCGAATCTTTCTCTCGAGCCGTCGCGAGACGTAATCCTCGCTGCCGTCGGTGTGCTCCGCGAACCCGTCGCTGTGCAGCAGAAAGATGTCGCCGTCGTTCAGAATCACCCACTCGTTCATCTGATAGTGATCCTTAAAGCCGAGCGGGCTTGCAATCTGCTGACGGTCAGTTACATGAATCGATGGCACCATGCCAAGCGGCGGAAATGACACGGACAGTTCTTTGCTTACCTCCATGAACCGGTCGTGCTCTCTCGAGAAGACCATCGGCAGGGGCTGCGCCGCAGATAGAAACCGAAACTGTGCGTCTTCTGAGATTTCGCCGTAAATCATGGAGACGAATTTGTGTTCGCTGAGCGACTGATAAAACCGCGCATTGAGGTTCTCAAACAGTCGTCTGGTTAGGTGGCCAGACGCATCCAGCTCGTAGATCGCCCCGAGAAGAAATGCCTGATGAAGCATCGCCGCGATGAGCGCATCGGTGACTCGATGGCCCGAGACATCAATGAGCGCAATGCCTGCGGTCCGCTGGCATCGTCGGAGATTGCTGACGATGTCGTGTCTCCCGTCAGCGGACGCCTGTTGGATGCGGGTGTTCAGGTCGAACCGCTGCTTGAAATCGACATAGATCAAATGATCGCCGCCAACGATGCCGTTCAGAGGGATCGTTCCACCGTAAATCTCAATACCCTGGAGTCGTGGAAGGTCGCCGGGCTGGGGGATTAGGTATTTTGCGATCTCCTCGAAGTTCGCGAGCTCGTTGGTTAGTCGGTTGACCAGGTCGTTGTCCACTTGCATCCTTTTTACTATCGCATACTTAAGGCAGCTCGATCAGCGACGGGCAGCGACGGGTTTGTAACATTGCGGTCTCGTTGGGACAATTCTGTCCAGATCCGTTGATTCATCCCCGTCACGTCACCCTTCATGGCGACGTCATGCACCGGGTCTGATATCCATTGGCCAATTCAAGCGGATGATCGTCGGCCATGCAGGCCAATGATCTTCAGCTATCCAAGTCCGGATCGCGGCGCCCAAGACCATAATTCGTAAACTTCGCGACTACCCATTACACATACCGGTTTCTGAGTAAGGCTTTCTCGCCTTACTCCTTGGCGCAGTCGGCCTCTACGGCGTGGTCAGCTATTCCGTCGCGTGCCGTACGCGCGACATCGAGCTTCGCATGGCGCTCGGAGCGATGAGGAGCGATGTCATGGGCTGGGTGATTTCGAATGGTATGCGTCCAGTCCTTATCGGGCTGATCGTCGGGTTGGGTGCAGCCATTGCGATTGCCAGAGGCGCGCGCAGTGCGCTGTTCGGAATCGCTCCGGCCGATCCCCTGTCGCTCGGCGCGGTCGTCCTGGTTTTACTCCTCACCTCAGGTCTTGCGTGCTATCTTTCCGCTCGCCGCGCGGCTGCCTTGGACCCGATCAAAGCGCTTCGGCATGAATAGAGATTGGCGATGCCGGTCCCTTCGCTGACTAATGCCTCGTAAAGTGTGCGGCGTTGGATGGCGCCGCGCGCCGGCGTGGGCCGATTTTGTTTCTGAAGCGAGAGTGATTTGGCGTATCTTAGATTTTTCGTGACACAGTCACCGAAGTCACATTTGCCTTGGAGGTAGAAACATGGCGAACAGACTCGTCGTGGCCGTCGTGGCTTTTCTAGCAGTCATCAGTGCCTTGCTTCTCGGGCAATCGAAACCTTCAATTCAGGGTGTGTGGCGCGTAGCCGAAGTGACGACTACGGGGCCTAACGCCAGCACGAACAAATCGCCGCAACCCGGTCTCTACATCTTCACCGGCAAACATTACAGTCTGGTCCGCGATGCTTCGCTGAATCCGCGTATTGCAATTAAGGACGCCGGCAATGTCACCGCTCCGGAGGCATTGGCCACGTTCGGCCCATTCATCGCGCAATCGGGAACATACGACGTAAGCGGAACGACAATCAACGTTACACCGGTTGTGGCGAAGTTTCCTGCCTCGAGGGAGGAATACGGGACCTCTACGTGGTCCTTTGAATTGCAGGGCGACACGTTATCGATGACCTACCTGATAGGTCGCGACGCGACCACGGTCCGACTGACGCGAGTGGAGTAGGACTATGCGCAATCTGGCGTCGTTATTCCGTGTGTCACTTGCCGTGATCCCCGGGATTCTCCTGCTCGGTTCGATCGGGACTGCACAGCTCCGGCGGCCAGTCCCGATGCCTCCGAACCTCTTCAACGTCATCAAACTCAACGACCATCTGTATATCATCGCGCCCTCAGGCCCTGACACGAGCAACGTCGGGGGCAACATCGGCGTGTGCATTGCGGACGAAGGCGTACTCCTCGTCGATGCCAACTACAACCTCGATTGGCGGAACGGCCAGGCGGTGCCGATGGCGCAGTCGGTAATCAACGAAGTGAAGAAGCTGACGTCAAAACCGATCCGCTGGGTCATCAACACCCACCACCACGGCGATCATTCAGGCGGCGATCCGGTCTTTGGAGCGTTCGCGACCATTGTCTCGCACAAGAATGCGCGCGACAGGATTCTGAGCGGTTACGAGAACGCCGCGAAGAATGCCCCTGCTGCGGCGAAGCGGGCTGACGAGGAACTGGCCGTGGCGAAGAAGGCGAACGATGCGTCCAAGCTTTCCGACGCGCAGGATCGCCTGAGCCTGGCTCAGATGAACCTCAAGATGGCGCAGGCCACGGATCCGAAGAAGTCGGCGCCGACGCTTCTCTACGACGCCGAAATGGTGTTCGTCCTGAGCAGCGAAGAAGTGCATCTCTATCACTTCGGAAAGGCCCACACCGACGGCGATACGCTCGTCTTCTTCAAGAGTTCCAACGTCATCCAGTGGGGCGATACGTTTTCGAGTAACTGGGTGCCGGCGATGGATGCTTCCGGCAATAGCTTCGACTGGGTGGATTGGCTGGATAAGGGCGTCGCGATCTCGCCGACCGCAACGATGGTCCCTGGGCACGGTCAGATCGGCAAGCAGCCGGACGTCATGAAGCTTCGAGCTTTCTTCACAACTCTTCAGTCGGCCGTCGCCAGGGAAATCGCGTCAGGGAAGACGCGCGATCAAGTGATGGACGCCGTCAAGCTGCCCGAGTACGAGGGCTACCCAGGGGGTGCCGTACGCCTGCGTGGGAACATCGGCACTATCTATGATCAGGTGAAGGCCAAAGCTTTGTCGCGATGAGATATAACCGCTTCGACGTGGTCAGCCAAAGCGCATCGCCGACGAGCGCCGGCAGCGAATAGAGCGCCCCATCCATTTCGATCTCGCCCAGCAATTCCTTTCGCCGTCCGGTACGAAGGATGGTCATGGTGCCGTCTTCGTTCCCAACGTAGAGCCGGTCGCCGGCCAACAGGAAGCTTCCCCAAATGGCCGCGTACGTATCGTGTTCCCAAACGAGAGTGCCGGTTGCTGCGTCCAGACAATGGACCATTCCACCAACGTCCCCAACGTACAGCAGACCGTCCTTCTCGATCGGCGTGGCCACCACGCGACCGACGTCGCGAGAAGTCCATAGGAGCCTGCTCGCGGTGACGTCTCCCTGGCCGCTGGGACTGATCGCGTGAATAAGTGAAGGTGCGTTGCCGTGCTCAGGACTCTGTCCCATCGCAACGAAGACCCGGCCGCCGGCAAACACCGGTGAAGCAATGATAAAACTGCGCGAAAAGACGCCGGGTCGCGGAAGCCAGCGGGCATCTTTCGGGTTGCCGTCAAATCGCCAGATTTCGTGACCCGAAGCCGCGTCGTAGGCCCGCAGCCAGCCGTCTCCTCCGCCGAAGAGCACCTGCATGCGCCCGTTGACGTTGGCGGCCACAGGGCTGGACCACTGACCGTGCAGCACCTGCGCGCCAGCGCCGATGGCGCGCCACACCACGTCGCCCGAGTGCTTGTCCACCGCGATCAGACTTGGGGCGCGCGGCGATGGGACGCGCGTGTGACCTTCATTCAGCCCGTTGGACGTAGAGACGATCAGCAGATCGCCCACGGGCAACACGTCGCTACGAGTGGCTTCATGCGGGAAGACACCCAGGCGGCCACACATGTCCAACTCCCAGACAATGTCGGCCGCAGCGTCGTCCTGGAACATTTCATTCTTGTACGCACCGTCGTTCGCGCCATCACGGAAACCCTGCGTGTCGAGACTTCGGAGTTGGCACTCGGCGGTGACGTAGTACAACCGGTTCCCTTCCACATACGGCGTACTTGTCGTCGAAGGCAACAGAAACTCTCGCAGACCCCGCTCGACTCGCGGAGCCACGTCCTGCCAGAGGAACTGGCCATCCTTCGCTTGAAATGCCAAGAGCACGCCGGCGTCTTGCTGGAAGTCTGGGTTCATCTGCCTGGCGTTGTCGGTGCCCACATAGACCGCATCGCCAGCAACCACGGGACGACCGTACGTTTCGTTTCCCAACTCGACACTCCAGACGATGTTTCGACCGGTGGTCGTATCCCAGTCAACCGGAGGATTGCCCGTCTGGACGACTGTCGTCTGAAGGGGGGCGCGCCGGAAGTCGCGGGCACAACGTGCGACGCGACAGGCGCTCTAGACTTGATTCCATCGATTCGACTCAACGCCCATTCTGCTTCGTCACGCAACGCGGGATCGTCTGCTGCCTTCTTCAGCGCCTCTCGAGCCGACTGCGCCATCGGTCCGATGCTTCCCAGGGCTCCTGCCGCGAAGATTCGCACATAGAGGAATTCATCCTCCAGAGCTTCGATGAGCTGCGGCACTGCAGACTGCGCAGCCGGACCAATGCTTGCGAGGGCCTCACACGCCGCCCATCGAACGCCGGGAATGGGATCGCCCAAGGCTCCTGCCAGGACGTTTGTCGCACTGGCCGCGCTCGGGCCGATGGACGCCAGGGCCTCCGCCGCGTAGACGCGGACGTATGGATCCTCGTGCGAAAGCGTGTTGACGAGCGCGCCGACCGAAGGGCTGGCACGCGTGCCGAACGCGCCCAGGGCGCGTGCGGCATCGCCCGCGACGCTCGAATCCTCGTCTCTCAGCGCCCGCCTCAACGCCGGCTGAATCGTTTCTGTATACGGTACCAGGTCAATCAATTCACTGATGGCGCCTTGCCGGACGGAGACCCAGTCATGCTGCAGCAGGTTCAACGAGCAGCGGAATGGCAGGAGGACCGATTCGCTGGATGACTTGAAACGTCACAACATGCAGGTCTTCATGCTCAGGGCCGAGGAATCGTCTCAGCAAAGGGAACGAACCCGGGCCCGCCTGGACCAGTGCGGCTTCGGCGGTTGCGCGGACCTTCGGGTCGTTTGCCAGGAGGCGATTTGCCCAGTCATCGACCAGGGCGGGGTTTCTGGAAAGACTCGATTCCGTTTGGGGCAGCGGTGATTGGGACAGTGCAACGGTCTGGCTGAGGCCAGCCGCAAAGACTATTGCGAGCGCCTGACATTTGCGAATGAGGAGCGCGGCGGGCAGTTCAGCCATGGCGCATGCCATTATCCCGGATCCAGTCGTAAGCCGAGACGACAACCGTGGGCGCCGAAAGCATGGTTATACATCCCGAGTTGGTGATATATCGCGGGGCGCCGTCATGGCTTCGCACTGCTTGTAGATGATTTTGTAGTGCGCCAAGGGCTCCATGTTCCAACAGATTCAACAGGTCTCTACATCCGGCGATTTTTTAAGCCACTCGCAACAATTGATTCGATGGAAATCTGTGGATCTTAGAATCGGCCTAACATGCCGAGGATCACGATCGGGGGAGGGAAGATGCCAGCTAGCGGTTCACGGGTTACGGCGAGATCGCTGCCGCAACGGATTGCGGTCGATTGTAACCTAGCCAGTTCCCCATTTTTTTCGGGAAACGCGGTGCCGCAACGGAACCGCGTTTATGTCCACGGCCGGTTATCAAACTTAGAGGACACGCGTACGGTTGCCCGGTGAGTTGCGCCAGGAATCACGTAGCCGATGCTTCCGTCGGCACCAAAGACGCGTGCGAAATTATCCGAACGTGACGAGAATATTTCCCGTGTCTGACATGCGCATGATGAGCCGCTGCTAATCGCAGGCACTTCGCCTTGGAACACATCGAGTCTTGAACAAGCCATTCGAAAATGTGCAAAGCCGTCTCCGTGGTAACACGCGCAAACGCGTGTCGTCCTATTTAGTCGCAGTCACCGGGCCGACATGCGCTTCACGGATACCCATAGCTACCAGCAGCCCGTTGAGGATCGCCTGTGGACGCGGCGGACAGCCGGGAATGTAGACATCCACCGGCAGGACACGGTCGACGCCTCCCACGGCCGCATACGTAGACTCACCGAAAATTCCACCGCTGCAGCCGCAGGCACCGACCGCCACCACGATCCGCGGTTCCGGCGCCGCCTCATAGGTCCGCCGAAGCGCGATCTCCATGCTGCGTGTCACGGGCCCCGTGACCAGGAGCACGTCCGCGTGGCGCGGACTCGCCACCAAGTGCACGCCGAATCGTTCAAGGTCGTAGAGGGGGTTGGTGGTCGCGGCAATCTCCAACTCGCAGCCGTTGCAGCTTCCCGCGTCAACCTGTCGCACGTGAAGTGAGCGCCCAAGCCGGCCGCGAATGCGTTCGCGCAAATGCTCGGCTGAATCTCTGAGGCTGGGGCCGTCGTGAGCCTCGACCTGCATGAACATGCCACGGCCCGTCGCCGGGTTGATTTCGAACGACGCGGTGCACGCCAGTTGCTGGCGAGTGTAGGCTGCCACCTCAACTTCGTGCGAGACGCTGACGGCCTGCTCAGGACATCCGCTCACGCACTCTCGGCACTGGATACACGCACCATACGAGAGCGTGACCGTCTTCCGGGCGTCCGGCGCCGCCGCTGTCTGTATCGCGCCCGTCGGACACGATCGTGCGCATTCGTCGCACGCCACGCAGCGACTGAAATCAATGACCGGAAATCCAAACGACGGCGGCGCCTCCGAGGAGCGCGTCTCAGTCAGTACCCCGGTCTTCAGGCTTTTCGCGATGATCTTGAACATGTATTTGACGCGCTCTTAACGGTCGTTTCCGGAGTACGAGAAATTGAAGCTCTTGTTGATCACCGGAAAATCCGGCACGATGTTTCCGGGTGCTGCTTGAATAATGGCCGGCCAGTTCAGAGAGCTGGCGTCAGTGACTTTGACGCGGGCAATGTCGCCGCGTTCATCAGTGGCGACCCAGTGGGTGCATGGCCCTCGCCACCCTTCTACCCACCCGAGGGCTGACGCGCGGGCAGGCAACTGTTGCGGCAGTTCTGCGGCGGGCGCGGCTTCGAAGCGTGGAGGGATCGCGTCGATCACCTGCCTGAGGATCGATAACGACTGCTCCACCTCCCGCGCACGAACCATCAGCCGCGCCCTCACGTCTCCCCCCTCTTCGACAGGAACCTCAAACCGGACTTGCTCGTATGCGTCG
Source organism: Vicinamibacterales bacterium (assembly GCA_963746535.1). GTDB lineage: Bacteria > Acidobacteriota > Vicinamibacteria > Vicinamibacterales > JAMQPK01 > JAMQPK01. Next base: position 533,334 of record CAVVBP010000007.1, read on the forward strand.
TGCGGATGGTCGCGCCGGAGATCCATGTCCAACCCTGAGGCGCGCGCGGCGGTCCCCACAATACCAAGATCTCTTGCCGCCTGCGGCGAAAGAATTCCCGTGCCATCAACGCGATCCGTGAACGTACCTGAGTCGATCAATGACGTGAACAGGTCGTCGAATTCCTTCTCGAAACCATCGAGGTGCTTCCTCAGCGCGTCGAGTCCCTGAGGCAACACGTCGTGCTTGAGCCCTCCCAGCGCAACCGCGCCTCTCATCAATCGAGTGCGAAACAGCTCATCTTGCAATCGGAGAAGACGCTCGCGCAACGCTTGTGCGCGACTGGCGGCAACGGTGAACGCGACGTCGGTTGCGACACCGCCGATGTCGGCCGTGTGGTTGTACATGCGCTCGAGCTCGAGCAACACGACTCTAAGCGCGCGGGCACGCGGCGGCACGTCGATGCCGGCGAGACGTTCGATGGCGTGGGCGTAGGCCAGCGCATGACCCACCGATGTGTCGCCCGACACCGATTCGGCGAGGAACAGGCCGTGACGCCAGGGCAGGCGCTCGAAACGCTTCTCCGTTCCCTTATGCACGTAGAAGAGGCGAAGCTGGAGATACAAAATCGGCTCGCCTGCGACGCCGAAGCGAAAATGTCCCGGTTCGATGATGCCGGCGTGAACGGGTCCGACCGGCACCTGGAACACCCCCTCGCCCGTCACCGGTCTGAACGGATGGAAGGCTCCGGGCACGCGAGGCACGACGCGATCATCCGGAAAGTCTTTGCGGAGGGGCCAGACTCCGTCCGGCCAATCGTCGTGAAGCGCGACACGTGCCGGATTCGGGTGGCCCTCGGCGACGAGGCCAAAGAAATCCATGACCTCCCGTTCGAACCAGTTCGCCGCCGGATACTTCGCGGCGATCGACGGGTATGAAGGCGTGGCGGGGTCGATCGGCGAGGCGATATGAAGAAATGTCCGATGCTCAGGCAGCGACCATACGTGATGCACGACGAACCGGCCTGTCGCGCTGCGCTCGTCACTGGCGAACAATGACATCAGTCGTCCGCCCATGGCCGTGCACGACACGATCGGCCAAAGTCGGCAGTGTAGCCGCGTCAGCCTCCAGCGTCAGTTCTCCGGGGCGCGTCTCCCGGACCACCCATTCTGCGACACCGAGTGCGGCCGTCACTGTCGAGATGACCGATCTCATGCGCCCCCCCATACGACTTGTGTCGCGGCATGGATCAACGCCAGGAGCGACGCGGGCAGGTAGAATGCCGACACAACCGCGACGATCGCCGCAACGATCGCGGTAGCCATGCTGATATCGAACCGTTCGGGCAGCGGCACTCGCCGATCCGTCGGGTCGCGCGGGGGACCAAGCACGATCTTGCCGATCTGAAACGCAAAGCCGCAAAACAGCACAACGAGCGCGGCGAGGAATATCGACGTGGCGGTCACGTGTGAACTGAAGAATCCGGCTCTCAGGATGATCATCTCACTGAAGAATAAACCGAACGGCGGCGAGCCCGTGATCATCAAAGCCGCGAGCACCAAGAGACTGCTCGTGACTGGCGCGCGGCTGAATGTCCCAGTCCCGATCCGGTCGAAGTTCGACGAACTGTGAAGCTGCGAAAGCGTGCCGGCTGCGAAGAACGCGACCGGCTTCGCCAGCGAGTGATAAGTCATATGCAGTAGAGCTCCGAACGCACCGGCCTCGCCCCCCAAACCAATCCCGACCGCCATGATGCCGACATGCTCGATGCTCGAATAGGCCAACAGCCGCTTCAGGTTCCATTGAACCAGGATGAATGGCGTCGCGATGAGCACGGACAGAAGACCCAGTGCCAGCAGCAGGTCTCCCGAGAACTCCGGGCCCAGGGCCGACTTCGAAATGAGGTGGATTCGCAGGACGCAATAGAGGGCACCGTTCAGCATGCCGACGGCCATGAGCACGCCCGCCGGCGAGGGCGCTTCGCGATACGCATCAGGTTTCCACGTGTGCATCGGCGCAAGGCCTGCCTTTGTGCCATATCCAATCAGCGCAAAGACCACGCCGAGCCGCAGCGTGAAAGGATGGAGCGACGGCGCCACCTCTATGAAGCGCGTCCAGTTCAGCGCGGCCATCCCCTCTCCGAGCTGTCCCCGGCCAGCGGCGAACAACAAGACGATTCCCAATAATGCGAAGCCGAGGCCGAGACTGCCCAACACCAGGAACTTCCAACCCGCCTCGAGCGACGTGTCCTTGTCGTGGAATGTAATGAGAAAAACCGACGCCAATGTCGTCAGCTCGACGGCAATCCACATGAGGCCGAGATTGTTCGACATCGACACAAAGAGCATGGCGAACACGTAGGCGGGAATCAGGCCGTAAAACTCGCGTCGCATGCGCGGGGTCACTAAATTGCGGGCTTCGTTGCGCCGCAAGTACCCGACCCCATACGTGCCGGACACCAAACCCACGAAGCCACAGAGGACCAGCACCAGGGCCGACAGTCCGTCCACACGCAGTGCGCCGCCGAAGGCTGCTGGGATTGCGCCGCCAAGGAACTGGCGGGCCGTTGCGACGCATAACCCGAACGTTGCGAGGAGGCCGCCGATCATCACGATCTCCTTGAACTTGCGGGGGCCGCCCAGGCCGCCGATGGCGCCAGTGACCAGAGGCACGCCGAGTGTCCAGACGAGAAGATTCACGCGTTACCCTTTCAGCTTCGAAAGCCGGCTCACGTCCATCGACTCGAACCGATCGACGATGCGATGGACAAGCACGCCCAGCACGAGGACGGCCACAATCACGTCGAACGCGATCCCGAACTCGACGACGAGCGGCATGCCGGGCGTCACGCCAACGGCCACGAGAAATACAGCGTTCTCGACCGTGAGCAAGGCGAGAATCTGCGTAATCGCTTTCTTGCGCGTCACCATCAGGAACAGTCCAATCAACAGCATCGACAGGGCCACGCCGATGAGATGGTGACTCACGCCACGCGCGCCTTCCGGGAATCCCGTACTGACCCGGTATCCGATGATGGTCAAACCGACGCACACCAGGAGCGAGGCCGGGACATTCAGGAACGGCTCGATCTCACGATGGATGCCGATTCGATCGATGGTACGTATCAAGAACCATGGAATCAGGATCACCTTGAGTACCAAGGTGATCGCCGCGGTCACGAGGAGCTCATGGCGAGACTCCGAGACCGCGATTGTCGTGGCCACCATGCCAAGTAGCAGTGACTGAAATCCATAGAGGCGGATGGCCGTCACGAGTGCTTTCTGACCGACCATGAGATACGCGCTCACAAGCATTCCCGCCGCACACAGAATCAAGAGGTCGCTGGTCGTCATGCGTGGAACCTCACAGGAAGCGAATCGCCAAGGCCAAAAACGCAAGGCCCAACGAGACTGAGACGAGCTCTGGGACGCGGAACAGCCGCAGCTTCGCGTTCGTGCTCTCCGCGATGGTCACGCCAATGGCGAGCAGGAAGACCTTGCCGGCCCACGCCAACGTCGCTACGATGATCGCCACCGGCGCCGCGCTCATCGCGATGCCAGCCGGTAGAAAGAGGTCCACCAGCAACGTCAGGTACAACAACTCCTTCACGGCCGACGCCCATTCGACCAGTGCCAGATCGGGTCCGGCGTACTCGAGTACCATCGCTTCGTGGATCATCGTCAGCTCGAGGTGCGTAGCCGGGTTGTCCACGGGGATGCGTCCCGTCTCTGCGATCACGATAATGAAGAGTCCGGCGAAGGCCAGCAGATCACTGGGGTGGAACGCGACACCTTGTTGCAGCCCGCTCCTGACCAGACCTCCCACATTCAACGACCCGGCCGCAAGTGCCGATGTGAACAGGCCCAGCATCAGTGCGGGTTCCGCCAGCGCCGCAATGGTCATGTCGCGGCTGGCGCCCATGCCGCCGAATGCACTTCCCGTATCAAGCGCCGCCGTGGCAAGGGCAAAGCGGCCAAGCGCGAGCGTTCCCACCAGAAGCAGGATTCCGCCTGCCGATTCGAGCGGGGCCGCGGCCATGATGACCGGAACGAGCGTGGTAGCCGCCACCGCCGCGCCGAAGTAGACACGCGGCCCGGCGATAAACACCCATGACGCTGTCGCGGATCGGACGGGCTCCTTGCGAAACAGCTTGGCAAGGTCGTAGTAGCCCTGAAGCAGCGGCGGCCCCTGTCTGTTCTGGAGCCTCGCCTTCATCTTCTTGATCGCCGTCTTCAGTAGAGGGGCCAGCACGAGCAGGGCAGCGGCCTGCAGCATCGCGAGCCCGAATGCGCGGACGACATCGGAAATCATGGGGGTCACGTCGTACCTCCCAGCCAGAGGAGCAGTAACACGCCCAGCACAAGGACGTACGCGAGATAGGCGTGAAGGCTGCCGGCTTGGAGCACTTTCATGCCGTTCGCCACACGCAGCACGGTACGCACCAATGGACCGTACAGGTACCGCTCGAAGGTCGGCTCGATTTCGGAGCGGTAACGAACTTCCTGGGGAAAATAGGGCGAGACCTCCGCGAGCGCTTCCACTTGTCGCGTCGGCCGATAGACGGCGCGGAAGATCATCATCAGAGGTTTCGAAAACGCAGTCGCGGTGTATTCCGTCTGGGCGGACAACTCGCCGCCGCAACCCCAGGTCGGTACACGGCGAATGGCCAAGCCTGTCCGCGCCGCGAGCACGCCCGCGACGGCAACAGCGCCCAGCAGCGCCACACCAAACATCGCGGGCACGACGTGATCAAACGACGCGAGAGGCGCGGTCATCCCCACCGCGCCCCAGGCGATATGGGCAGCGGGCTCCAACCCTGGTAATGACGACAGCACCCCGCTCAGCGCGCTCAACACGACGCCTGGGAACAAGCCCAATCCGATGCAGAGCAGGGCCAATGATGCCTGCGGCACCAGCATCGCCCTCGGCGCCTCGTGCGCATCGGCCGCTGCGGTACTCCGCGGCAAGGCCAGAAAACTGATGCCAAAGACTTTCACGAAGCAGGCAGCCGCCAGCGCGCTGGTCAAGGCCAGCAACGCAGCACTCAGCGGATAATTCAATCGGATCAGTCCGGGCGTCGAACTGAACCCGAGCAGCAGCGCTTGAAATGTCAGCCACTCGCTGACAAAGCCGTTCAGGAGCGGCAGACCGGCAATGGCCATCGAGCCAACTAGGAAAAAGAGTCCAGTCCACGGCATGCGTCGCAATAAGCCGCCATACTGCTCAAGTTGCCGCGTGCCCGTTCCCATTACCACGCTTCCGGCACCAAGAAACAGCAATCCTTTGAACACCGCATGATTCAGCACGTGCGCCAAACTGGCGGCGACGGCGACGGTCGCCAGTTCGGTCCGACCGTACGCGAGAGCCAACATCGCTGCACCCAATCCGAGCACCATGATTCCGGCGTTCTCAATCGTGCTGTACGCGAGCAGCCGTTTGAGATCACTCTGGGTCAAGGCGTACAGCACGCCTAAGATGGCCGACAGTGTACCCATCCCCATAAACGTCAAGCCCCAACTTGCGGCGGGAATGCCGAGTCCGAACGCGCAAACTCTGAACAGACCGTAAATACCCGCGGTGATCAGCACAGCGGACATGAGCGCCGAAATGCTGCTGGGTGCCGCGGGATGCGCTTCAGGTAGCCAGACGTGGAATGGGATGACGCCCGCTTTCACGCCAAATCCGACAAGAAACAGCACGAAGACGCCGTCACGCGTCAGCCCGGACACCAGATGGCCTGCGAGCAGGGTCGACAACGACAGGGAGTCGGCCGCCGCCGCCAGCGTCAGAAAGCCGGCCACCAAACAACCGGTGCCGATGTGCGACATCACCAGGTACAGGTATCCAGCGCGCCGGCTCGAGCGCTCCTCGTGTTCCGTGGCCACGAGGGCGGCCGTCGCCAGCGTCATCAACTCCCAGGCAAACAGGAACGTGATGACATCGCCGGCAACGAAGACGAGTTCGACGGCGCCCAGCATGACGTTGAAGCCGGTGCCCACAGCCGCCATCCGAGATGGTCGGATCGAGTGAGCGAAATATCCCACGCTATAGACGGCCACAGGGATCGCGATCAGGCCGAAGACCATGAGAAACCACGCCGACAGCGGCGTCATCGAGTACGACAGCGCGATGCCGGACGCCGCCTGTCGAAGGAGGACACCCTCCAGCGCGCGTCCAGCGATTAACACGTGGATCGCCGCATTGACGGTCACCGCTGAAGCGAGAATAGAACCGCTCAACGCGATGACCCGGCAGGCGCTGGCGCGGCGAGTCAGCAGGAGCGTCGCGGCTACCGTTGCGACACGAATCACGACTGCCGCCGGCACGGCGACATCCACCAAACGAAGCATGTTCAACTCAACTTTTCCACCACACGAGGAGCATCAGCCATACGACCAAGGCGATCACGTACGCAAGGTAAGCGTGAAGGCTGCCGGCCTGGAGCACTTTTAGACCGTTCGCGACGCGCAGCACCATGCGAAGCAACGGATCGTAGAGATACCGTTCGAACGTCGGCTCAATCTCCGCGTGGTAGCGCACCTCGTGCGGGAAATAGGGCGAGACTTCCGCCAGCGATTCAACCTGGCGCGTCGGTCGATATATCGCCCGGAAGATCATCATCAGCGGCTTGGAGAACGCCGTCGCCGTGTACTCCGTCTGCGCCGACAGCTCACCCCCACAGCCCCACGTCGGCACGCGGCGAACAGCAGACCCGGCACGCACAGCCAATGCACCAGCCAGCGCAATGCCGCACACCAGAGCCACCGCGAACATCAACGGAACGACGTGGTCAAACGCTCCGCTGCCGGACGCCATCCCAACCCCGTCCCACATGTCGTCAGCCTGCGGCTGCAATCCGGGCAACGACGCGAGAACCCGGGTGAGTACGCCTAGAACAAACCCAGGGAAGAGCCCCAACACAACGCAGAGCGCCGCAAGCATTGCCTGTGGCACCAGCATCACCGCGGGCGCCTCGCGCGCGCCGGCCGCTGCCCGGCTGCGCGGCAACGCGAGAAAACTAATCCCGAAAGCCTTCACGAAACACGCCGCGGCCAAGGCGGTCGTCAGTGCCAAGACCGCACCGCCGACCGGAAACAGGAAGTGGACGAGCGGCTCCGCTGAGCCTCGGAAACCGTACAAGAACGCCTGGAACGTCAGCCACTCGCTCGCAAACCCGTTGAGCGGTGGCAATCCGGAAATTGCCATCGCACCGATCAGAAAGAACAGTCCGGTCCACGGCATCCGCCGCAGCAAGCCTCCGAACCGCTCGATCTGCCGCGTGCCAGTGGTCATCACCACGTCGCCGGCTCCGAGAAACAGCAGACCTTTGAATACAGCGTGATTCAACACGTGGTACAGACCCGCTGCAACGCCGATCCATGCGAGCTCGCTGCGACCGTACGCGAGGGCCATCATCCCCGCGCCCAGACCCAGCAAGATGATGCCGATGTTCTCGACGCTGTGATACGCAAGGAGCCGTTTGAGATCATGCTGCATGAGTGCATACAGGACACCGAGGACCGCCGAGAGTCCCCCCAAGGTAACGACGATTACGCCCCAAGACAACCTCGGCACTCCCAGACCGAACGCGCACACGCGCACGATGCCGTAGATGCCTGCTTTGAGGAGCACGCCTGACATGAGCGCTGAAATGCTGGACGGCGCCGCCGGATGCGCCTCGGGCAGCCACACGTGCAGCGGAATGACGCCCGCCTTGACACCGAACCCGAAGAAGAAAAGACCGAACAGGACGTCACGCATCGGTCCTCGCGCGACGTCGCCGGCCAGGAGCGTCGAGAACGATACCGTGCCGGACGCGGATGCCAATATGAAGAACCCTGCGATCAGACACCCGGTGGCCACGTGCGACATGACCAGGTACAGGAAGGCGGCGCGGCGACTCGCGCGCTCTTCATGTTCGGTCGTCACCAGCGCCGCCGCAGTCAGCGTCATCAGCTCCCAGCCAAAAAGAAACGTGATGGCGTCGCCTGCGACGAAGACGAGTTCCACGGCACCGACCAGCACGTTGAACCCTGCACCGATAAAGGCCGCTCGACGCGCGAAATGCGCGGGAGCGAAGTAGCCGATGCTGAAGATGGCAATGGGAATGGCCAGCGTAGAGAGAACGATCAGGAACCATGCCGAGAGTCCGTCGAGCATGTACGTGAGGGACAACTGCGATGCGCGATGGAGGAGCAGCTCCCCTTGGCGGACCACGCCGGCCTGTAACATCGCCGCGGCTGTCGTCACAGTCACGACCGACGCAATGGTGGACCCGACGAACCCCACCAAGCGACACGCGGTCGGCCACCGCGCCACCAGCAGGGTCAGGGCGATCACCATAACCCGCAAGACGAGCGCGATGCGCAAACCGGCATCGGGATCAAACGCCGTCACGGCTTCGCCTCCGCTGCCGGCCGTTTGCGATGGCGCTCACCCGACATCCCGCACCTATATTTCATTATAAATATATATTACGATGTCCATCTTGCAAAGGCGGCCGGCGGTCAACCCGCGATCATCGAAACCACCAGCGCGATGACCCCTAGCAGGGCAAGAATAATGAGTTGTGTCCGGATTTTTCGAAGCTCCCGTGGGTCGTCTGGCAGAGGTGGCGGCTCCCAACGCGGATGATCGCTCAATTCACACCTCCCTGAATGTTCGGCGGAGTGGGTCACCGACGCTTTCGAGTACCGCCTCACACGCGTTAGTCGCGCAGATCGCGTGCAAGCGTCGTGACGGCTTTCCGCAGCTCCGCCAACGTCTCACGCACTGTTTTATTGGTGTCCAGCATGCGATCGACCTGTTCCGTGAGTTTTTGGACGGCGTCGAGTTGCTGCTGTCGTGCTTCAGGAGTACGGGACGAAGCGAGCACTTTCATGTTCTCGCGAAATCGCGTCACCTCGCGCAGCTTCGCCTCAACCTCAGCTTGTAAGCCAACCAAATAGACCTCCAACAGCTGACGGTCGAACTGCACCGCCCTTGAGTCGCTCATTGTGCCCTCCTCCGGATCATTCAACGCCGTTGGTTGCCGGGGCTCCCACGGCAGGCGTCCTAACGAGCCGTACTGTAATGCGCCGTGGCGAAAGTTCGTCGAGCCGGACTCCGGGGGGAAGTGCCGCTGACGGCCCGACGATGTCGACCGTATGAACGCCCTCCCTGAGATCACGAAGATCCGCGTGGGCACTCAATCGCACGACGTTCGTAGAATCCAGCGCCCATGCACTGCCGCGCAGCCTGAGCTGAACAAAAGCAGCCGATTGAGCGGCCACCATCAGATCCGGTGCAATTCGGTTGAACTCAATAGGTGCGCTTTGCATTCGAATCTCGTTGCTCGTGACCAGAAATGTCGCGCCCCAGATCACGACGGCGAGTCCCAACGCAGTCGCCTGCAGCGTTCGGTCGCTTGGGCGCACGATAGGCGACGGCCGCACAGCGGGTTTGGGCGCAAACAATGCGTTCAGCCGGGCAATCAGTTCATGGGGCGTGCGAAGGGCCTCGAAAGTGCCGTCGTGCATCAGGGTCAGCTCACCGCGCTGTTCCGATGCCACGACAATGACGGCATCCGAGCGCTCAGCGAGGCCCAAACCGGCTCGGTGTCGAGTGCCCCAGTCGCGAGGGACGTCCTCCCTTTGCGACAGGGGCAGCAAAGCGCCGACCCGTGTGATTCGATCGACGTCGATGATTGTCGCCCCGTCGTGAACGGGTGATACTTTGCGAAAGATTGCCTCGATAATCTCGGTCGAAACGTGGCCTCCAAGAGGAACACCGCTCGTGAGCAGTTCGCTTACAGCATCGTGACGAGTAAGTACGATTAGGGCGCCACGATGGGCGCGCGCGAGGGAAAACCCAGCGTCAACCACCGCTTCGAGCGGCCGATCCGGCGTAGGACCTCGGTTGGGACGGGTGAGAACGATCTCCAATTGCTTGAGCGCATGGCGCAGCTCCGGCTGAAAGAGAACGACCAGGATAACCGCTGCGACGACGGTGCCGGCGTGAAGCACCCACATTGTGATCGTCAGGTGGGCCTGACGCGCCATCAGCGCCCCAACCTCCAGGGCCAGAATGCCCAATGTCACTCTTAGGGCGCGTGCTTCGCGGCTCCATCGCAGCACGAAATAGATTGCTGCGACCAAGACGACAAAATCGACGATACTCTGCCAGCGCAGGCCAAGGGACGTCATCCCAAACTCCTCCGGTAACGGCGGCAGTTGGTGTTGGGTTGGCCACTGAGGATAATATTACTTTATATGAATTCTATGGTTGGTGAGCTGCAGCGTTTCAAATCGGAGTTCTTTCGGGCGCTGGCCCACCCCATCCGCATCGAGATCCTCGAGGTACTGCTGCAAGGCGAACGCAGCGTGCAGGAACTCCAGGACATTCTCAAAGTCGATCAGCCCGTGGTGTCCCAACAGCTCGCTGTGTTGCGCGCGAAAAACATCGTCGCCAGTCGAAAAGAAGGCACGAGCGTTCGATATCTCGTCCGCGATCCCCTCATCGGCGAGCTCTTCAGTGTCGCGCGCCGAATCTTCAACAACCACCTGGTTGGAACGCAGGGACTGCTGCGCGAGTTGCAGCGACAAGGGCGGCGCCGGTAAAGGTCAGCCCTTCCCTATCTAGGTTGTTATTTCCGCGTCGATCGATTGAGAGATGCCGCCGCACTGGTCCAAAACTGTGCAGTTGCTCCAAACTATCATATGCGCATATTATAATATGTAAGAACTTATGTGAAGGCGCCGGTTCAGACCCACGGCAACAATTTGACCGTTCAAATCTCGACGGTTATTGGCTCACGCCGCTCTGAAGCGGCGTCGTCGTCAGAACTCGTTGGTGGGGCACACCGTGACTGGTAAGACCAACCGTATCGGCGAAGGCGAGGATTCAGGATGCGGTAACTGAGCTTAATGACGCGGCTAAAGCGAGAAGGGCTCTGGCGGACCTCAACGTCCTGGGAGCAGACCTCGCCGCCGCGAAATCAACCGTGGGCGAAGCCGAGACCGATTTCGCCAGCCAACGTTATCCCGGTGCAAAGAGTAAGGCTGAAGCCGCGAAACGGAAGGCGGAGTCGATCGTCACTTCACTGGAACGGACACACAAAACACAACAAACGTTGAACAATCGGCAACGATAGCGATAGCTCAGACCACTGTCGGTCTATGCACGGGAAGACAGCCGCAGAGGGCGCCGACAATGCGGCGCCCTCCACCTTCAAGAAGGAACGTTGCTCAAAGCGAACGAGCGGCCTATCGAGGCTGGTGGACACCTACGAATCAGATCGAACACATCTTTTAAATAAGGCCGTCAACCACGAATCGCATGTATTATGATATGTGCATATTAACATGTCAAGCCGCACAGTCAAAAAAAGAGGGGCTAGTCATCCCATATCGCTCGTTCCAACACTCTTCGATACGGCCCCGCGAGCGGGCCGATCCCTGAGGGAAAACTCTAGACAATCGTTCACGTACCCGGAATGCCGCCGTGTACTCGCGCCAGGATGTCTGACGCTCGACGAGCGAGAACTCGGACGCCTTTTTCGGAGCAAGCGGCTGACCTGCGCCCGTCGTGCACGCATCAACGAGTCCTACGTGATTATTGTCGGTTGCGGCAGAGCGGTCGCAGGTGTCGCCGCTTACAAATTCGCGGATCGCAACATTTGTGTGATGCATGAGCTCCTGCTTCGCTTGAAATCCCCGCGACAACGCGATCAGGCTGTTGAAATCGTATTAGATGCACTGGAAGCGGCGTGTCACGTCAGCGGCAGCTACGCGATTGTGGTGCTTCGCACCGACATCGCTCCGACTGTCTTCAAGAGGCACGGTTACGTGGTCGTCATTGAGCGCTGTGGCGGCGCCTGGTTCCAAAAGCACCTATCGCCGGACATAGGCGAGCAGACTGCCAAACGCGCTCTTTGCTGAAGCAGGAGATCCCGACCGAAATCGGTAACCACGGAACGGGTTCAGCTGGGGTCAACCGCAATGCATCCGGTGGTAGGCGGTCAGATAGAGGGAGAAACCGGGGCCGCGTGCAAGGCGGCACTTCGGCGTCACTCCCAGTTACCCTCGCACGCAATCACGCTCATCGCGCTCATGATATTTGCAGGTGCAACTGCTCCGAGCGCTGTTTTGGCCCGTGTCCCGCACCAGCCCTCCGTGCATAGCGAGCCGTGGGTTGCATTCCCTGAATTGCCTCCAGGCGCTACTCGACAAGAGCTCTACGTCAGCTCAGTCGGACCCGTGTATATGTATGTGCGCTTCATCGCGGGATACGCCTTGCCTTATCAATGGCATGGTGCGACGCAGCGAGTGTATCCGGAGCAAGGTCTTCTTGAAATACGTTTCCGCGATCCGACCGGAGAACTGATAGCGCAACCTGGAACGATGGTGCTCATTGCTCGCCGCCGAGTGCACAGTGTCCGGTGTGTGTCGGCGGACGATTGTTTCTTTTATCTATCATCCTCTGGCCGGTTTGATGTGCACTGGCTGGATGGACAGATCCAGCCCTGAATAATCGAACACTTCAGTCCAATAGGACGATCGCAGTTCGGCCCAGTACCTTGGCATCGTGGGCAAGCCGCGCCGACCTCACGCTGTCCTCCTTCAACAAGAGATCTGACTGCTGGTCCGCGATGTTGGCGAGAAGGTACACAACATGCGCTAACCCCAGTTCATCGACGGTCTTCTTGAGATGCTGTATGGCGTGCAGTTCTTCACGATTTGCGCTTCCCATGGCGTTCCTCAGGCTTCTGACTGCAATATTGATTGACTCCAACCCTGAATCACATAGGTTCGCAGTTGACGTTGAGCTTCGGCCATCGCATCCTCCCGGTGTTGAAACACTTGGACCGATTGAATGGGCTCTTTCGACCAAACGAGCTTCAGCTCAAATCGACTCGCTTCCAGCTCCGTCAGCAGAAATGAAATCCGCCGGCCGGACTTCTGGAGACTCCAAAGGCATTCGCGCACAGACATTTCTTGTTGCGGGTTGTTGATCCTTTTTGGCGATCCCGACGACCCTCGTGAGGGCGCTCCATTACTGACCAGCGACGCGACCACGGCCAAACCCTTCGGCATCCGCCTGCTGAATCATCGACACCACACGCCGAGAGCACTCCACATGGCCTTGAGGCGACAGGCCAAATGCGAAATCTTCGCGCCCATGAAAAGGTGCGCCGACGCGTTCTTACACGCAGCGACACACGCACCACAGCCGATACAGGCAGCCGAATCCATCGCGGCTTCGGAGAGCGGCTTGGGAATCAGGATGGCGTTGCCCATTCTCCCGCTATAAAACCAGCCGATGCGAGTCATCTCCGCTTGATGGTCCAATATGCGTCCGCCTGGTCAAGACTCCGATACCGATGTGGCGCGGCCTCGGGCTGTGGGACTGGAGTGCATCTGTCGCGCATCCGCTCTGCGACCGCCGTCGCGTACGCTGCCTCGTTACTCACAGCTCGGCGTGCGCACGGCTCAAACAATGGCCGGCCGGCAGATAGCTCTCGTTGACCGACGACGCAGCTCCGTGCACACATGCAACATCGAGCGCATGGAACTCGCAGCGCAATCCGGACAGAAGTCTCAATCAACTCTCCTACAGGGTTCGGGGCACAGCCGTCGCCCCTTGATTCCCTCAGCGTCTGAGCCGCTCGGTGGAGTATTCGAAAGTCCCGCATGCACTGCCAGGCCTTTTGGCGCTCGCCGGAAAGCAAGAACTGGTCGGACTGCTGTTCGGTAATTTCCGCCATAACGACAAGCAACCCGGCAACCTCCAGCTGCGTGATTAGTGACCAGGCGCACCACGTCACGCTCCTCCACTGTCTGCGGATTCATTGTCTGTTCCTCTACAAGGTCGACCACCTCGCCCATACCTCCGCCATACCGGCCCGCGCGTGACGCTCTACCCAAAACCCATGGGCCACTCGAATCGGTCCAGCTGCGGTCTTAAACGCTGCGAACCCAACGGCAGACTCGTCATCAAGCGCGAGGACAATTTGAGAGAGATACACATTCCGTTGGCGAATGCAGCGCGGAATATCGTCGAAACAGAGACGGTTGAGGACTGGCGGCGGTAGCAACGCTGCAGCCGTGCAAGCATTGTCAACGAATCGAATTGTGACGGCGGCCGGCGAAGTCCGTCCCCTTTGCCGCATATTCGTCAGCCTCTCCGGACTTCTCGCAGCAGTTCGCGCAGGATGCCCTGCGTACTTACCAAGTGGTTGTTGAAAATCCGACGAGCGACGTCGAGCAGTTGGCCGACCAGCGGGTCTCGCAGCGTGTAGCGGACGCACAGTCCTTGCTTTCGCGCCTCAACGATGCTCTGTTTTCGGAGGATGACGAGTTGCTGCGAAACGACCGGCTGTTCCAGCCGTAGTGCTTCCTGCAACTCTTGGACGGTTTTCCCGCCGTTGGCCAGAATTTCAAGAATTCTTATCCGTACTGGATGCGCTAATGCCCGAAAAAACTGCGCCTTAAACCACTGGACTTGGCTCATCGCTCCACCGTCTTAGCTTGTCGATCCTATATAGTATTTCTCTAATATATTCTTATATTATTATTATGTCAAAAAATACGGCTTGGAAGGTTTGTCGAGACGCTTGATGGAAGCCGTTCTCGATTAATGGCGCGATGGGCGTCACTGAGGCGAGCGCGGTCCAATCGTCGCGGTCGCGGCCGGTGGGTTCGGATTCCCCAAATCGTACAAATCGACTCGAGTCCCTCCATGGTAAGTCGCCACAGGCGTCAAGCCGCTGAGAGACCCGATTCTGGAGTTGCCCGAAAATGTTTTCACAAACTGTGCTCGTTCCCAATCCTCGATCAACAGAAACGGGTGATAGCCGTTCGATGTCAGGAACACCAGCGATCGGTCGAGCCAATCGTGAGCGAGCCAGTCCCAGCGGAGGGTCAACCGGCCGGAGTAGTACCGGATACTGCCTGAGTGAATCATGGAGAACACAATGGCGTTTGGCGGCAGATGATCCTGCACGTACTCAGCGATGACGGCAGATTTCCGATCGTACGGCTTGATCGGCTTCAAGCCCGTCACATCCCACCGCCAGGCAAGAAACACCACGAAGCACGCGACGACCAGAAACCTCGCAGGAAACGACTGCAGTCGTTCACCGAGATCAGACACTGCCAGGGCGCACAGCAACAGAAGCAGCGAGATCGCCGGGAGCAGGAATCGTAAGTACGTCCAGTTATCAAACGGCAAATAGGTGGCATAGCACCCGTACAGAGCCACCGAAAACGCGACAAACAGACCAGACGACCTTCCGCGTTCGCGAACCCGCGAATCATCATGGGAACCCTCGCGTCGCTTCAGCAGGAACCACCCGACTGGGGCCAGCAGCACAAAGGGCGTTTCCATGTCGAGGAGCCATCGCGAGTACTGCGAGAGATTGGTCCAGAAGTACTCGATCTTGAACAACCCGGACATCCCGCCGTACCCAGACGCAAGCGGCGAACCATACAGCCTGGCGTTCACGACGGCGACGGCGATGCAGCCAGGAATGACCGCCGCAGAAAACAGGACCGCGTTCAACAGGCGGCGTCGCCATTCCTGCGCAGAGTAGAGCAGCACAAACAACCCAAGGACCGCGGCCAGCGGAACAAGATTTGGTCTCGTCAGGATGGCGGCAGAAGCAGCCAGCCCTCCGGAAAAGATGAGCCCGGGCGTTGTCCTCGAGGCAAGGAGTATCGCCAGGAGCCACCACGCCGTAACAGGCACGTCGCTCATGGGCTCCTTCAGCTGGTACAGAAATACCGGGCTGGTCAGCAGCAACATGGCGGTTGCGAGACCGCACGCTTCACCAGCCACGCGCCGTCCGAGCAGGAATGCCGCGACGATCGTCACGCCGCCGAGTAATGGCACCACAAAAAATGGACCGTCTCGACCGAACAGGACAAGCAGGCCCGCCATCACCATTGGGAGGCCAGGTGGATACGTGGGCACGATTGTTCCGGGTTGGACGCCCGGACGATATCCAAGCGGCGAGAACGTCCACTCTGCCTCGGGCCAGGGCACGCGAAGAGAAAGTGGTTCGTCCTGGACGAGATTGCCAGCCGCCCACAGGTGCGCCTGGCTCACGTATCCGTACGCATCCGCTCCAAACGCCTCGAACGCAGACACCCGAAACGCGATCGCGACGGTGAGTGTCCCGAGGACAATCGCGACGGCCGTGGAATGGTGCAGTATCCGGGACCAGATCCTTGCGAGCTTCTGTTGACGTAATTCAGATCGATACAGCAGAAACGCGCTTGCGGCGCCTGCGATGAGTGCCGGGCGCCACAGTGTCTGTGATGAGAGTCGAATGCCGTAAGCGCTTGTGTAGACGCCTGGGCCAAGCACGGCGATTACGGCGAGCAGGGCGCTCGCCACAATGGCGATCAGAAAGATCGAATCAACCAGCTTGGCACGAATGGCCCAGCCAATCTATCACAGCCCGTGGTAGCCTTTTCCTCGCTATGAAAAAACTCGCGATATATCCTGCTTTTGTCCGTGTGCGTATCGACCGTCATCAGCGGACAGAATCCCAGCCCCACTCCGGGCGACTTCGGACCTGACCCGAGCAATATCCCGGCGCCGACCGCGCCCACCGCGCCGCCGCCTGGCGTGCCGATGCTGCCGTTCAAGTTTGGCGCGCGTCCCGCGCCGCCCCTCGGGACAGAAATTCGGCAACGTCGCCGCCGTCGCGTTCACGCCCGAAGGACATCTGCTCGTCTTCAATCGCAACGCGCCGATCCAGATGGTCGAATACGACGCCACCGGCAGCAAGGTGCTGCGCGTGTTCAACCCGAACATCGCCGTCAACCCGCACGCGCTGCGCATCGATCGATACGGCAACATCTGGGCGACCGACGCGTACTGGAACGTGCTCTGGAAGCTGAACTCGAAAGGCGAAGTCCTGATGATGCTCGGCAGGCGCGGCGAGAACGGCGCCTGGAGCGATGCCGCCTGGAACGGGATGTTCAATCAGCCGCTCGATATCGCCTTCGACCAGGACGACAACTTCTACGTCGTCCAGGGCCACGGCGGCACGTCGCCGCCGGAGGACTGCTCGTTCTGCACGACGTATCCCTATGCCGCTCGGCCCGACCGCCACGCCGTCGCCGCGCGGCCGCCCGTGGTGCAAGGCTCCGATCCGCGGCTCATGAAATTCGACAAGGACGGGCGCTTCATCGCGAGCGTCAGCCTCGCGCATCCAGCCGGGCCGTTTGCCACGACGCACACCGTCGTGATCTCCCCGACGGGCGAGCTGTGGGTGGGCGACCGGAACGCGAAGAAGCTCGTCGTGTTCGACCGGAACCTGAAGAAGCTGCGCGAGATTGATGTGAACTATCTCGCCTGCGCCTTGTTCGTCGATGCGAAGGGCGGCCTGTGGATGGGAGCCGGGATGAACGGCATGGTCTTCAAGCTCGATTGGAACGGAAAAATACTCGGATGGTTCGGCAAGTGGGGCAACAATCCCGATTCAAACGACATCGGCGAGGCCCATCAGCTCGCGGTGTCGAAGGATCTCAAGACGATCTACGTCGCCGACAGCCTGCTCGCGCACGTCCTGAAAATCGAGGGTAATTAAGGAGCGAAATACAGGCCGGATCTGCTATGATGAGTATATGAGTATGAGTATATGAGCTATCGACTGCAGGTCTTGCTGCCCGAGAGCCTGGAGCGGCAGATACGGAAGGCCGCCCAGCGGAGCCGGCTCTCGACAGGGGCCTGGGTCCGCCAGGCCCTGGAACGCGCGCTGCACCACGGTGCCGCCGCGGATCCGCTCGACCAGCTCGCCCGGCTTGGGGCACCCACCGGCGACATCGATCAGATGCTGGCCGAGATCGAAGCCGGCCGCGGGTGAGGCGTGAAGATTTTCGTCGATTCCAACATCCCGATGTACGTCGCGGGACGCGATCACCCGCTCCGGGATCCCTCGCGCCGCTTTCTGGAACGCGCGCGTGGTGGCGAGGTCGATCTCTGTACGAGTACTGAGGTGCTGCAGGAAATCCTGTACCGTTACGCGGCCCTCAAGCGCCTCGACCTGGCCGCCGCCGTCTACGACCTGTTCGTTCAGCTCTGCCCTACCGTGCTGCCGGTCACGCTGGCAGACACCGACCGGGCGAAGACCCTGATGACGAGCGCCACTTCGGTTGGCGCGCGCGATGCGATTCACGTTGCCGTCATGCTGAATCACGACATCGACCGGATCGCCACCTTCGATGAGGGCTTCGATCGCATCAAAGGCATCACGCGCGTGACAATCCGATAGACAGGCGTGTCCTGGAGGTCCGTCTGACTGATCAGGTCACGGCGATACTGCGCGGCCAGGTCGCCGATATCATCGTCGGGTCGGTCTTCCTGTTCATCGGCCTTGCCACCTGCTCGATTGCGGCGATTCGCAATCGACGCGGCGTCCGCATTTTCTTCTGGTTGGGCATCTGGAGCGCCTTGTACGGCGCCATCAGATTGACCCAGCTGCCGGCTGTCGTCGCGGTGGCGCCGCACTGGTTTCAAATCAGCGCGCCGTACGCGAACGTCGCGATGACCTATCTTCTTGTTGTCCCCGCGTCGCTCGCCTTTTTCGAATTGAGCCTGGGCAGACTTCGGGACCTGATCCGGATCGCGGCATTTCTCGGGCTCGCGCTCGCCATCAGCGGCGTCCTGATCTTCGTTCTGACGGGCTCGCGCTCGCGGTTGATGCCGTACAACAACCTGCTCGCGGCCTGCGTGCTCGTGGTTCTGGTGATTGTCGCGGCCACGCCACGCCTGTCGGCCAGGTACCTCGCGCTCCAGAACCACCGGGTTCTCGCCCTTGGCACGCTCGTCTTTGCCGTCGAGGCGCTGTACAGCAACGTGTCGCGCCCGCTCGGCTTCGATCATTCACGGATGCTCGATCACCTCGGGTTCGGGATTCTCCTGTTCTCGTTCGGATACGTCGCGTTGCAGCAGGCGTTTCGCGAACGAGCGCCGCCTGTTCGCCGTTGAGAACGAGCTCGAAATCGCCCGCAAGATCCAGATGGCGATTCTTCCTGCCTCCGTTCCCGATGTTCGGCATCTTCGCATCAGCGCCGCCTACCGGCCCATGACCGCCGTGGCCGGAGACTTCTACGACTTCGTCGCCGTCGATCGGACGCACGTCGGAATTCTGGTCGCTGATGTCGCTGGACACGGCGTGCCCGCGGCCCTCATCGCGTCGATGATCAAAGTCGCTCTGCAGTCCGTGACGGCCTGCGCTGATGACCCTGGAGCCGTCCTGCGCGGATTGAACCGCGCGCTCTCGGGGCAGGGGAGCAGTCAGTTCGTCTCCGCCGCCTACGTCTGGTTCGATATGGAGAACCGGACGGCGCGGTACTCAGCGGCCGGACATCCGCCGCTGCTGCGCTGGAGTCAGGCGACGCTCGAGCGCATCGAGAGCAACGGGTTTCTGTGTGGGATGTTTCAGGACGCCGACTATCCGGTGTTCACGATGTCGATCAACGCCGGCGAGCGGTTCCTCCTCTACACCGATGGCGTCACAGAGGCGGAGAACGGCCGTGGGGAGTTTTTCGGTGATGCGCGCCTCGAAGAAATCGTACGCGTTCATCACCGGCGAACGGCGGCCGAGCTGTCAGATGAATTGCTTGCCGACGTCGCCCGCTGGCGCCTGGCCTCTGTCCCTCAGCAGGATGACATCACCCTCGTGGTCGTCGACGTGGTTGAACCTGTCGCCGACCCGTGGACTTGAACGCCACCGGAGGTGCGCGTACTCATACGGTGACGTGGCACAGTTTCGGGAGGGACCGCATCTTTTGGCGATCTCCTCTTCGACTTCGATGAGCTGGCCGTTGCTGTCGTAGAGCAGATCGCGGGCGAGCCGTTCAGCGATCTGCTAGATGAACGCCGCATGACGGGCCGCTCCGGACGCGACGCCGGGCACGACGGAAGTCGGGACCTGGACCGACATTTGTCAGCCTGAGCGCGACCTTTTGCACCCCGCTGGACTGCCGTTGACCTGCGCTCGGCCAGCAAATCCTTTTTCACCATGACTTGCGAATGTGCCCTCTCTAAATCCTCACGTCCCATCCTGTCGGCGGCTCAGTTGCAGGTTTGTTGAGACGCGCCCCGACCGCCTCGGCTTCATCGAGGGTTCATGCGAAGGGGAATATACATGCTGGCGCATTCGAGTTCACTAACGCCGGGTCGAGTTCACTGAGAGATGAGGACGATGTCGAAGCCGTGGATATATGCGAGCGTTCTGTTGCTGCTGGTCTCGCGGGGGGCGGCCGGCCAGACACCCGTCCAATTCGTGGCGGTGACCGGTGTCGTGCTGGATCAGACCGGCGCCGTGCTGCCAGGTGCTTCCGTCCAATTGGTCGGCGGCGGCAACGCTGTCGTGCAGTCGACGGCGGCTGATGGGAAGGGCCAGTTCCGCTTCGACAGAGTCGCCGCCGGACAGTATGAACTCCGCGCGGCATTTGAAGGCTTCAAGGAAGCGTCAACGCGGGTGCGGGTGGGCACGCGCTCGCCAGACGCTCAGAGACTCGTGCTCAGTCTGAGCAATCTCACGCAGGAAGTGACCGTGACCACCGGCGGGGTCGAGGTCGGAGCCAACTCGTCGAACAATCTGGATGCTGTCACGATCGACCAGAATGCGCTCGAGGGGTTGCCTGTCTTCGATCAGGATTACATCGCAATGGTCTCGCGCTTTCTCGATACCGGCTCGGTCGGCTCGGGCGGCGCCACGATCGTTGTCAACGGGATGGAGGTGAGCGCGCTGGGCGTCAGCGCGTCAGCCGTGCAGCAAATCAAAATCAATCAGGACCCGTATTCGGCGGAATACGCACGACCGGGCCGGGGGCGGATTGAGATTCTCACGAAGGCTGGCGGGCAGGAGTACGAAGGCGAAGCGCACGTCATCTTCCGCGACGCCCACTTCGACGCCCGCAACGGATTCGCGGCGACCAGAGCGCCAGAGCAGAAACTGATCTTCGAAGGGGTCTTCGGCGGCCCCGTGGGGCACGGCGGCAAAACGTCCTTCATGCTCTCGGCCAACGATGAAGCCGACGACCAGCAGGCCCAGGTTGTCGCGATTGGTCCGTCCGGCGCCATCAATGAAATGGTCCCTCAGCCGAACCGCGAAGCGCTCGTGTCGCTCAGCATTACCCACCAGTGGAGCGACAAGACCATGATCTCGATTCGCCCGACCTACGAATACGAGAGTGAGCGGAATCGCGACGTCGGCGGCCTTACGCTCGCGTCGGCGGGCGCCACCGCCTCGCAGCACGAGCAAAAGGTTACCTACATGCAGCAAACGACCCTCAGCCCTTCGCTGCTGCACCAGTTTCAAGTGCTGATCGGGCATGAGCGTCAGGCGCTTCTGAGCACGTCGGCGGAACGCGGTATCGTCGTGGCGGGCGCATTCACGAGCGGCGGCCAGGGCGATCTCGTACGGACGGAAGCGCACATGCAGCTGACCGAAAGCCTCATCTGGATCAAAGGGCATCATCAGGTCCAGGGTGGATTCCAGATACCCGACTGGAGCCGACGCGGCTCCTTCGATCGAACCAATTTCAACGGCACGTACTACTTCAGCGGTCTGGACGCCCATGCGGATGGCCAGCCGTACGCCTTCATCCAACAGCAGGGGAATGGCGACCTCACGTTTCTCGAGAAGCAGCTCGGGCTCTATATCAAAGATGACTGGCAGGTGCGGCCGGGCTTCTCGGCATCATTCGGGGTCAGGTACGACTGGCAGAATTATTTTCACGATAGCAACAACGTTGCACCGCGCGGCTCGATTGCGTTCACGCCCGGCAGCAGAAAGACCGACGTCATCCGCGCCGGTCTCGGCCTGTTCAACGACCGCTTTGGCGCTGGCTCGGTTGCCGAACTGCTGCACTTCCGGCCTGGCGGCCTCGTGCGCTACGTCATCAGCAATCCTTCCTATCCGGACCCGTTTCAGTCCGGGGCCGGCGCGTCGCAGCCGCCCAGCATCGTGCAACTCGCACCGGGCGCGCAGATTCCGCAAACGCTGCAGTACAGCATCGGCCTCGATCACCAGCTGCGCAAAGGGCTGACGATGTCGGTGACCTATATGGGGGCACAGGGGTATCACTTCTTCCGCTCACGTGATATCAACGCGCCCCCGCCCCCGTTCTACGCCCAGCGTCCCAATCCGGCGTACGGCGTTGTGCGCGAGATCGCCTCCGATGGCCGGCAGTCCACCCAATCGCTGCAGGTGTCACTGCGTGGCAAGGTGAGTCGCTGGGTCAGCACCCAGGCCCAGTACACCTTCAGCAGCGCCTACAACGACACGAACGGCATCGGCAGCTACCCGGCCAACGATTACGACCTGTCAGGAGAGTGGGCCCGCGCAGATTTCGACCGTCCGCATCGCTTGCTGATGCTCGCCAGCGTCAATCCAGGGCACGTCGTCGATCTCGGTGTCAGCCTCGCGTTGACGTCCGCGGGGCCGTACAGCGCGACGCTTGGGGATGACGTGTACAACAACGGGCGAGGGCGAGCGCGCCCGATTGGCGTCGCGCGAAACACGCTGGTCGCAGCAGGTTCCGCGCAGTTGGATCTTCGTCTCTCCCGAGTGCTGAAAGCGGGAGGCGGCAAAGGCCACCATGCGGTGACGATCGCCCTCGATGCCTTCAACGTGCTGAACCGTGTCAACTACGGAACCTTCATCGGGACGGTGGGCTCGCCGCTGTTTGGACAGCCGGTATCGGCGCGGGCCCCGCGACAGCTGCAATTGTCGACCAGGGTTGGTTTCTAGCGCGTCTTACCTCTTTCGTGCGGGCGCTATTTCGAGCAACGCCACTCGCATCGAGTCGGTATCCAGACGACCCCGACTCGACGAGACACATATTGAACATTGCCCGATATCGTCAAGCATCGTTGACGCCTGCTCCGCCGCGATCCTGACGGGAATGAGGTAGCGGCCCCCCTGCCAGATGCCGGTCGAGGCGGAAATCACGCTGCCAAGCAATATGAAGACAGCGACACACGCAGCGGCCACGGATGAAACTCTCCACGAATATGCCTCTGACCGGTGTCGTGGTTCCGTTATGGTCAGCAGCATGATCGACGCCAGAATCCACGAGAACAGCAGCCAAAGGTCAGGGCGGAATACCGTCCAGTCCTCCCGGCTCCGGTCAGGAAAGAGCAGATTCGTCTTCCAGCCGCTGACGCTCCAGTCCTCGAGCAGGCCACGGCTCTTGTAATGGTGCAGGTTGTAAGCCAGCGCCGTATCCAGCGACAACAAGAGGAGGATCGCGAACACAACTCGTACGAGCGGGACGTGCCCGCGAGCCACGAGCAGCTCCGCGAGCGGGATCGCCGCGAATGGCACAATCGCGACGATAAGACGCATTGGTGTGGAACCGGCCGCGGTCAGCGTGTGAGCCGCAGATGGAAGGAGCAGTGAAAGGAACGTGACTGCGCACAGCAAGGCAACATCCGGCCGCCGGCGCGCCAGGAGCCAGTAGCCCGGGAGCGCGAGCAGGTACACCGGTGCGTGAGCGAGCAACCCCCAGTTACGATCGACGAGGTACTCGGTGCTTCCTCGGATGGCGCCCTGCATCGAAAGCACTGCACGTCCAGACTCCTCCTGCCACATGGCCCACGGTAGAACGCTGCCAGTCAAGTGATAGGCATACAGCGCCAGGCTTCCCAGCGACGCCATCGAACCGATGAGAAATGCCGCCGAGCGTCGGGGACTCCTGCGGAGCGCGATGACGCCGGATACGATCAACGCCATGGCGACCGCGCTGAAGCGGACGTGCAGCCACGGCAGATAACCCGCCAACACTCCTGCAAAGGCTGATGCGGCAGTTCCGCTGCGCTCGGGGAACAGAATGTGACCGGCAACCCAGATCGAGAGGACACCCGCCGCCAGCTCCGGGTAGAACTGGAACGGAAAGGCGGCGACCGGCATTGTGAGCATCAGTGCGATAGTGGTGATCGATGCCGCCCAGGCGCTTTGGACAACCCGGCGTGCGAATCGAAAGAACAAGGCGACCCACACCGCATACAGCCCGAGAAAAAATCCGTTGATTGCGATCAACCGATCGGGCCATTGCGAGTCGGCACGCCTTCCCGGCCCGCCGAACTGCCGGTCCAGGTAGTAGGCGGGGAACATCAGAAAGGAAATGCCCGGCGAGTGAACCTGGTACTCGCCGCCATTCTTTCCCCTGAAGAAACGACCTGTCGCCTTGTCTGCCTTGTTGAAGTGGTGCAATGGGTCTCGGATGAAGATGCCGATGTCCCCTTCGAGACTGCGAAGCTCGTCTGGAAGGGTCTGCGCCATCAACGTCAGGTTGTGGCCCAGCGCCGGCCGATAATCAGCGGGTAGCTCTGCGATTGGTTGTATGTGTGACAGTTCGAAGCCCTGTCCCTGATACAGCAATTCGCAGTAGCGCAAGTACTTCGCTTCGTCTCCGGCAGTCACTCCCGAGAAACGGAGGTTGGAAGTGCCCACGACAACCCACGCGACCGCAAGCGCCACGATGGCGGCTTCCGGAACCCACCGGCGGGCCGCCATTTTCTGAAGAAGCCGCGCGGCCGCGGCCCGAACCGTGCCGTGCAGTCGTTGATCGATCCGCACGAGCACCCAGAACAGGATCAATGGCGTCCACCACCACCGCAGGTCCACGAGCGCGTACGACCAGACGCTCAGGACGCGACCGAGGCCGGGCACGAGGTTCAGGAGGGCAAGCGAGCTGACGCCGAACAGGAGCAGCGGACGAGCGTACGCCGTGTCTTCAATGGACAACAAGGGTGCCTGAGGCGCATCAGTCTTCTCAAGCTGACGGAGCACCCCATGAAGGAGGGTGAGGCACGCGAGCACGACGACCGTGAGAACGCCAAGGCCGCCGAAACTGGCCGAGATGAACACATACTCAGCTGCTCCTTCTGGCGTTCGCGGAACAGCAAAGAGCAGACCGCGGCTGAGCCACACGTGCAACGCGGCGCTGAAGCTCGCCGCAGTAAGCAGGAAAAACCCCCTGGGCATCTAGGTCACGCATGAGAGCAGGGCGATGAAACGCACCGCCGTCTCGTCCTTGCGCATGACAAGCGTAACAAGTAAATAATGAACGCAGGATGACGGTGTTCGGTCTCGTACGCTGTGGGCTTCTAGGAAGCTCCGTCTGGATGATCGGATCGCGGTGAAAATTGAGAGTAACTCGTGTGTGGAAGGAGAACGCGGATGAATAAACGGAGGAGCTTCTGCCTCGCGTTTGCGGTCTTGCTTGCTGGAGTGGTGATGGCGAAGGCGCAAGAACAGGGTGTTGTCAGGCCTCAGTTGCTTCTGCGCGAGATCGTCCAGGGGATGCCTAAGGCGGAGAAGCAGGAGGTGCGCGTTCTCCAGGTCGGCTTCCAACCGGGCGACAGGACGCTGTTCCATACACACCGTTTTCCGGTGACGGTGTATGTGCTGGAAGGTGTGTTTACGATGGAAATGCAGGGGCGCGAGACCATCACTGTGAACGCCGGTCAGGCAGCGATGATGCCGCCACACGTGAACATGACGGGTTACAACCGGAGCAGCTCCGACCCCTTGCGGTTGGTGGCCTTCTACGTGAGCGAACCGGACACACCGTTTCTTGACCCGATACGATAGCCGCTGTGTTCTCAGTAGTGACAGACGAGCGGCGTGATCCCCCTGGGAGGAGGCTGAGATGGTTCGCGTTGCGCTCGTCGTGAGTATCCTTTTCACGTGCGGGTGCCGGCAGGGTGCCGGCCCCGATCTCCTGACCGACGGCACGTGGATCGATCTGAGCTACGAGTACTCGGCAGATACCATCTTCTGGCCGACCGCCAAACCCTTCGAACTGATCGTCGAATCGGCCGGACGCACACCGGCCGGCTACTACTATGCGGCGAACAGCTTCACGACGTCGGAGCACGGGGGCACGCACCTCGATGCGCCGGTGCATTTCGCCGAAGGCAAGTGGACCACCGAGGCGATTCCACTCGAACGCCTGGTTGGACCCGCCGTCGTTGTCGATGTCAGTGAGCCATCCGCTAAGAATGCCGACTATCTGATCACCGTTGATGTGCTCGACGCGTGGGAGCGCGCGCACGGCAGGATTCCGGCGGGGTCGATCGTCCTCTTCCGAACCGGCTGGGGACAACGGTGGGGCGATCGCGTGCGGTATCTGGGGACAGCGAAAACCGGAACAGAAGGCGCCGCAGAGCTGCATTTCCCCGGCATTCATCCCGACACGGCTCGTTGGCTGGTCTCGCACGGCGGCATCGATGCCGTCGGCATCGACACGGCCAGCATCGACCACGGACCGTCGAAGACGTTCGACACCCATCAGGTCCTGATGGCCGCGAACATCCCCGCGTTTGAAAATGTGGCGCAACTCGACCGGCTGCCTGTGACCGGCAGCTTCGTGGTTGCGCTGCCGATGAAGATTCGCGGTGGAAGCGGAGGGCCGCTCAGAATCGCGGCGATTGTGCCGCGGTAGTCCGAGTGCCTATTTGCGATTCTGGGCGTCCTTGGTCACCTGGGCCACGATGGCGTTGTACCGGTCGGTCACACCCCTCACCAAGGAAATGACCTGATCGACATCCGGCGCAGTCGGCATCAACGCCTTTTCGATCTCGATCATCCCGCTCTCAATGGCCACGTAGGCTTCGCGGGAGCGCTCGCTCACGAGGTCTTCGATGCTGTCCCAGTTGTCGTTGAACGCGTCGAACGACTTGCGGGCTTTGTCGGTGTTCCCGGCCTTCAGCGCGGGGGTCACTTCCCGGAGGTGAGCTCGAACAATCCTCAATCGAGCCACATCGTCGTACAGGCGGTTGAGTGGGGCCGCCTTCTCGATCATGGTGACGGTTTCGTCGAACTTGGCGAGCATCGCCTTCGCATCGGTGACGAGCACGGCCGTGTCGGGATTGCCGGCCCTCAGCCCCTCGATGATCCGAGCCTGGTAGCCACCCTCCAATTCCTTGTACGCGTCAGGATATCGAGTGCTGATGTAGACCTCGATTCCGTTCCAACCGGAATCGAAGGCCTCAAAAGCTGCCCTGGCTCCTGCGGCGTCCTTCTTCTGCAGGGCGGCGATGGTGTTGACAAGGGTCGGACGGACCGCCTTGATGCTGGTGACTTCGAAGCGTGCGGCGCCAGCCCCGGCGGGCTGCTGGCTCGCCACTGCGGAGCCGACGACGTTCAGCGTCAAAAGCAGGCCTGCGGCGCCCAGGTTCGCGAGCTTCATGAGGGTGACTCCTTCCTCTTTCAGTTGTAAGACCGATGTCGTGCCAGCAAGGGTACAGCGTTGCAGATGAACGGAAGATGACAGGACCACTAGATCGATTCGAATCCTTACAGCAGATCGATCTTGAATACGTACCCGCCCGACGGGCTATTCAGCGGCGGGAAGCCCGGACGCTGATATTCCGGCTTGTCGATCGACCAGCCCGGGTGCTCGCCGGCATCCACGCCGTAGAGTTGTCCGTTGTTCACCGTCACGTCGTGCATGTCGCACGAGCCCGGCTCGAACACCACCTGCTCGACCACCTGACCCGTGTTGATGTCGTACTTGATGAGACCCGGCGTGTAGCCCTCATAACCCGTCGAGCCCGGCGCCTGGTGTCCGTTCACCTGCCAGATGAACCCGTTGTCGTACGCGATGCCGTGCAGCCGCTCCGCGAGCGGGCCGCGCGTGGTGGGGAACATGTGTTCCACCTCCCAGGTCTTCGGATCGATCCGCATGATGGTCTGCAGGCGATTGGACGCAATCCAGATCTTTCCGGCGTCCCTCTGCCACGACATGCCGTGCGTGGCGCCGCCGTTGTTCTTCGGCCCGAACGGAATCTGCCGGTGGCTGATCTGCTTGCCGTTCATGTCGGTCTGGAAGACGCCGTTGATCGGCGGATCCGGCGGATTGACCACCGATGCGCCGTTGGCGCCGCTCCAGACGAAGCCGTTGCCGTAGCACATGCCGCTCGTGTCCTCGCAGCGCGTGATCACGGTATGGAGCAGCTTGCCCTTCCAGTCGACGAGCCACGCGGATTCGGGCTTCCGGTCGTGGCGTTGTTCCTGCACCCAGAAGCCTCGCTGCTGGTCGTGGTCGATGTCGATCGCGTTCGGCCATCCGGGCGGCGTGAGAAACAACTTGGTTGTCCGTGCCACGCGCTTCGGGATCTGACGAGGCGCAGGCGCGGGGCCGCCGATCCGGCGTCCCAACGCATCGGTTCCCGATTCGCGGGGCGCCTGGCCCGCTTGTCCAAAGACGGTTCTGGCGCCCAGGCCGGCGCAAAGACCGATACCGGCGCCAAGCAACTCTCTTCTTCGAATGAGATTCGTCATGGCCTGTCCTCCAACGACCGTGAGGATATACCCGGCTGGATGCTGATGGAAGATCGATTCGCTGTAGTACGTCAGTGTCCGGCTTTAGCCGGACGTCACGGGAGAATCCCAACCCTTGAGCAGCTGCTCGAGAAACGGGTCGCTGGACGGCGCCGCAGACGTCTGTTGCTGGAGAGCGCGCATCGATCCTGATTGTGGTTCCTTCTTGTTCCCAGCGGCCTGGTCGGGCCCGCGCCGCTCGAATAAGCGAATTCGCGGGGGCTGCTTCGGGAGCATGTCCGCTTCCGGCACGTAATACGGATTCAGGTCGAACAGGCCGGCAAACGGCGGATCGTTGCGGTAATTCGGCCGGCGGGCCACGACCGCCTCGTCGCCTCGGAGCTGCAGCACCATCTCATCTTCATCGAGGTCAAGGACAGCGTTCGGATTGCCGAAGCCCGTCAACTCCGCGATGTCCTTCGCGGCCATGGCGTTGAACGCCCCGAAACACTGTACGACCTCGCAGTTATTCATCATGGTCTGCCAATCGGACGGATAGAGCAGTTTCAACTGGCTGGCATCCTGCCAGAAGCTCCACGTCCGCATTCCATAGCCGCGCAGCAGAGTCAGGGCCTGCCGCAGCTCCGGGAGGCTTCCCAGCTGCGCCGCTTCGTCGAGCAGGAAGAGGGTTGCCTTCGGTGCACGACCGCGGCGACGCGTGATCGCCCTGAAGAGGGTCGCAACCCAGAGCCGCAGGAGCCGGCCATGGCTTTCCAGCATGTGTGGCGGCAGCACGACGTAAATGGAAAGCGGTACGCCGCGTGTCACGTCGAGCAGATCGAAACTCGTAGGTACTGGTTGCCGCCTGAACCAGTGGCCCGCGCAGAAAGTCCACGCCGTCCTGAGCCACAGCGACGATCGATCCACGGGTTTCCGCTGCGCCGACATTGATCGAGTGCGCGATGGCTCGCACTTCAGGATGCCGTGAGCGCTGCATATCTGCGAACAGCTTGTCCGGCTCGGTGGCGGCCGCTTCGAGGATCCGGCGGGTGGTCGTGAGGTGTCGTTCCTCAGGGGGAAAGTCCGAGACGGTGTGCAGAATCGCGCCGGTGATGAAGTGCACAGCCCGGTCGTACCAGAAACGGTTGCGATCGTCGCCGCGCCGATCCACCAGCGTGCTGGCCACCGCTGATGCCTCGTCTACAGTGATTGCCGATTCGGGGTCGAGCAGCTGCAGGGGATTGAGCGACGCGGCCGGTTGATCGGTCACGCCGATGGGGTCGAGGACGACGACTGTCTGTCCCATCTCGCGCCTGCGCCTCGCGGTGATCGCGACGTTCTCGCCCTTCGGATCGACCACGATCAACGGTCCGTCATAGCGCAGGAGCGCCGGCACGATGCAGCCCACACCTTTGCCGGCACCAGTCGGGGCAATGGTGATGAGATGTCCCTCCCTCTCCATCAGGATCGGGTCGATGAATCCGGAGACCGGTGTCTTCGCGGGGTCGCCGAAGCTGAATCCGAGAGGTGTGCGGGCATGGGCCACTTCGAGCGACCATCCGACGAGCAGCCCGGAGTCGTCGAGCTGGTCGGGCATGCGGAGCTGCGCGAGCGGGCGAGCGTCGGTGCTCTGGGCGGCAACCTGAAACCCGATGAAACGCGAACCCGCACCCGCCGCTGAACCATCCCATGGGTGGGCCTTACTTCGTAGTGGCTGCACCCGCGATCCTCTCTGCCTCGTCCTGCACATCGGGCGGTGAGCCTGATGGAGCGACGCGAATGATCCAGAACGGAGGGCGGAACACTTCAGGCTGCATCTCGAGCGTGTCGATCGGCTCATCGTCTGTCATCTCGAGCTCGCCGCTCGCACGGAGTCGAAGCTTGACGCGAAAGACATGCCCTCCGTAGCGCATGACAGCCGTCCCGCGGTAGCCGCCGTCTTCGCTTTCGACCGTCAGCGGCGTGACATGCGAGAGCACCGATTCGGGCGGCTTCTCGACGCCCGCTGGCGGTCGCCCACGTCCGTATACGGTCTGGACGCTCTCGAGCAGCATGAAGCGCCCCTCCTCGCCATGCACCGCGCTGCAGAAAAATCGCATGTAGTCGGCGGCCTGTTGGATGTTCTCGATCTTCAAGGCTCCGGTCTCGTTGAGTGTGTGAAGAGGTGGAGCGGTGCCGTCCAGCACCCGGACTGCGGCATTGCCGTACAGGAAGTTAATCAGTCCGATCGTTCCGTCGGGCAGCGCGACCTGCGCTTCTGCAAACACCCAACCCGGATAGCAGGTGGGGCGCATGGCGCGCACACGCGTTGGCCAGCAGTCCAGGAGCAGCTTGACGAGGTTGGGGTGTCCGAGTCGCAGCAGCGCGCGCAACGTCAGAGGCAGCGCCTCGGCCAACGACAGGTCGCGCCAGTCGCCGAGCACGAGCGGCGGGGCAGCCCATGTTTGATGCGCGGAAAGTGGCGCGTATTGGGGAGGCATTGGCCGCCGGCTGGCAAGCACGCATAGGTGCCGGCACGTCGGTGAAGGTCGCCTTATACCTTCGGGTCAGTGGTGGAGTCAATAGACACACTTGGCGCGTCCACAGGTGGAGCAGGCGTAGTCGTCTCCTGATCGGTTCTTGTATCCTCGCCCAGCGCCTTCGCCACGCGCTGCAAGAGAGCATCGTCCGGCACGCGCGCGGCTTTTTCGCAGGCTTCGACATAGATGCGGCTTAGCGAGCGTGCCAGCGTGCCAAAGGCATGGGGCTGCGTCTCGACAAATCCAATAATCACCGCCAAGCCTTCTCGTGCGGCTTCCGCCGCATCGATCTGCCTTTCGGTGATGGCCAAGATTTGCGATGTGGCTCCCAGACTGTTGGCAAGATCAGGGAGGAACACGACAGGTTTGTCTTTTGCCAGCGCCCTCCTCATATCAAGCGCTTCTTGGGAGGCGGCGAGTGCCTCATCATAACGACCGAGATTGGCAAGGTCCAGGCCGAGATTGTTCAGGCTCTGCGCCAGCTCGGAAAGAAAAGCGCCGGGCCTTTCTCGGACGAGGGTTCGTCTGATCTCGACGGCCTGCCGAGACGCGGCGAGTGCATCTTCAAATCGACTGAGGTTTGAGAGGTTCCTGCCGTGGTTATTCAGGCTTGTCGCAAGAGTTGGGAGGAAGACGGATGGCCTGTCCTCGGCCAGCGACTTCCTGATCTCAAGAGCCTCTAAGGACGCGGCCACCGCCTCTTCATGGCGGCCCAAGTCAGAGAGACGATTGCCGAGATTGCTCAAACTATCCGCAAGACCGGGGAGGAATGCCTCGGGCCTGTCGGTGGTCAGTGTCCTTCGGATCTCGACGGCGTCCTGGGTCGCTGCCAGCGCTTCATCGTGGCGGCCGAGGTAGGAGAGATCGTTGCCAAAGTTGTTCAAGCTGTCCGCAAGACTGGGGAGGAAAGTGTCGGGTGCGCTTCTGGCTAGTGTCTTTCTGATCTCAAGGGCCTCCTTGGAGGCGGCGAGCGCCTCGTCATACCGGCCAAGGTTCCAGAGGGTGACCCCAGTGTTGCTCAGGCTGCGCGCAAGGTAAGGGAGGAAGCCGTCAGGCCTGTCTTTTGCCAGTAATCGATGAATCTCAAGGGCCTCCACGGAGGCAGCCGCAGCTTCTTCGAAGCGCCCATCATCCAGGAGCCTCCCTCCGACGTTGGTCAGGCTGTCCGCGAGATCGGGAAGAAAGACGTCGGGCCGCTCTTTCGCGAGGACCCGACAAATGCGTAGGGCTTCCTGTGCCATGGCGAATGCCTCTTCGTGCCGGCCCACCTCGGAAAGCGCGACTTCTGTGTTATTCAGGCTGAACGCGAGATCGGGGAGGAAAGCCTTGGGCCGGTCTTTAGCCAGGACCCGATAAATATCGACTGATTCCTGAGATACTTTGAGCGCCTCTTCACGCTTACCGAGCTTAGAAAGCTGGCCGCCGAGGTTCCCCAGGCGATTTGCGAGGGCGGGAAGGAAGGCTTGAGGCCTGTCGTTGGCCAGCGTTCTTCCGATGTCAACGGCCTCCTGGTAAGCGGTGAGCGCCTCTTCGTGGCGGCCGACGTTGGAAAGCGTGACCCCTGCTGTATTCAGGCTGATCGCGAGATCGGGAAGGAAAACGCCAGGCCGGTCTGCAGCCAAGTCACGTTGGATGACGATGGCCTCATGAGACGCAGCGAGTGCGTCTTCGGTTCGGCCGAGGTCAGAGAGCCGTCCAGCCAGGTTGGTCAGGCTGAACGCGAGATCGGAAGCGAACACATCTGGCCTGCTCTTGGCAAGCGTTCGTCGAATCTGAATGGCCTCTTGGGACGCGGCGAGTGCTTCTTCGATCCGGCCGAGGTTAGCGAGGTCCTGGCCGAAGTTGTTGAGACAGTTCGCGAGTTCGGGAACAAAGATCTCTGGCCTGTCCGTAGTCAAAGCCCGGTACATATCGAGGGCCTCCCGACACACGGTAAGCGCCTCTTCACGCTGGCCCAAGTCACTGAGTATGACGCTGGTGTTGACCAGACTGCATGCGAGCTCACCTAGGAAGTCTTCGCGATTGGTCCGAGCGAGAGTCCTATAGATACCGACCCCCTCCTGGGAGGCCACGAGTGCTTCTTCCCACCGGCCGAGGTTGCAAAGGCGGACAGCGAGCCTTCCCAAGCCACGCGCTACACGAACGAGCAGCGTATTGCGCTCATCCTGCTCCCATTTCGCTATGTCAGAGGCGGCCGACACGGTGTTCCTTGATAGTTCTACGTACCGCTCAGCCACACGGAGTGAGAGCTCCATCCATGAGACGTGCCGGATCGGCAACGTGAAGTTGATTGCTGCCAGCGTCCCCTCTGTCAGCGTTTCGACTTGCCTCTCAAGTCGACTGAACAGCTCGCCGGGTGTGTCCCCCATAACCGCCACGATAGCTTCACTCATGGCTGCACCGTGGTTATGAATGATGTGGTCGAGCAGCACACATGCTCGTGCGACCATTGCCTCGCCGTGCTGTTCTTTTGTGGCTCGCTGCAGCACTGTCAGCAGGTCCTTCCGGCGTTTGGCGCGCACACCCTCCAGCTCGCCGTCTATCCAGGCGAGACAGCCGTCGATGAGTTCTACGTCAGCTGTGCTTGCGACGTGATGCTCGCCGATGAGGTCGGGCTCCAAAGGCGCGATCCCACCGGATGAGCGACCGTATACGATCGCGAGGCTTCGCAATACCGGATCGACTTTTACGCGTGCTTTCCGATCGTCGTAGAAACGATCTGCCATCAGCAGGCTCTCGGTCGCCGGTGCGGTTTCGACGCCCTGTACGACGGTCACCTGCGCTAGGCCTCGACGGAGATCGCGGCTCCGGTCTTCGTCGAGCGGTCCCAGGAGCTTCGCCCAGTGCGCACGCTCGAGGCCCAGCACCCGATTCAGAAGTGTCTCGATGCCCAGCTCATCATCCCCGGGAGTCGAGGAAGCGAGCCACAGCATGGCCTCCATCTGAATCGCCAGCGGTCTTTCATAGCGATCGCTAGTCGCCAGCCGTGCGAGTCGAGGCACTGGCAGATCGTCGGCACGGGCCAGGTACCCTTGCGCGCGCATCATCGGCTCCAGGGCCCGCACGCTTGCGTGGAAGGATTCGATGCGCTCGTGGCCTTTGGCCATTGTCGGCATCAGCATGGCGGCAGGCTCGCCCGGCCGGCTTCTGAACAGCCGGCGGAGCGCGTCATTCTCGTCAATGAGCATCGTCCACCAGTCGCCGGCACTGCGGGTCAACAGGACGAGGCGAACGGCCTTCCCCTCGTCCTGACCGCGCTGGGACAGCCGCTCGGCGAGCTGGCATAGCTCTTTCTGCCGTGCCTCGGCGTAGTCCATCACGATCAAGACGCCGCGATGGTCGCCATGTGTCATGAGTTGCTCCAGCGCTTGCCATCGCTGACGGGCAATGCCATCGTCTTCGGGCGGTCGGTCGAGAAATCCCGCCTGCCATCCATGCTCCTGGCGCAGGGAAGCGGCTACCTCGACCATCAAACGCGTCTTGCCGAGCCCTCCATTGCCGTAAATCAGCCGGCCCGCACTCGCCGTCTCCGACAGACACCACTCGAGCATTCGCGCGCGCATCCTAGTCGTGTCGTCATAGCCGACGACGGCATACCTGGCTTGAAGCAGTTCGCTCGGGCCAATCGAGTGGAGATCTATGGGGAGGGGGATCTGCTTCTCGTCCAGCACCCGCTTGCCGTGATGCCGCCAGTAGATTTCCGCGAGCGGTACCCGTGTGGGAATCGGAAGGCCGCGCATAGCGCTGGCAATCGTTGTCAGAATGCGATCCGTATTCCCGAGCTCGTCGATGTGGTAGATGTCGAA
Organism: Vicinamibacterales bacterium; assembly: GCA_963746535.1. Lineage (GTDB taxonomy): Bacteria > Acidobacteriota > Vicinamibacteria > Vicinamibacterales > JAMQPK01 > JAMQPK01. Next base: position 567,911 of record CAVVBP010000007.1, read on the forward strand.
CGGCTTGGGGATCTCGCTGAAGGGAACATCGGCGGGGCGGACGTTCACGAGCTTGCCGTCGCGCGCCGCATCGCTCGCCTCTGAGTAGACGAAATTGGATGTGGTCGCGCCGGTAGACCAGATCACGACAACCACACGCGCCGCTTCGAGCGCCCTTTTGATCTGTGGCTCAAACCCTGCCCGGCTTTCGAGCGCGCGATCCCACCAGACCGAGCCATCGCCATACTGAGCTTCGATTGCCGAGGCGAGGGGCTGCGTGAGGTCGCGATGTTTCGAAGAATAACTGATGAACACAAGAGCCACAGCTGTTCTCCAGGGTGCAGAGCATAACCCCAGTCTCGGTCAAACCGGTCGCGATGGCCGCTCACTGCAAACTTGTCGGATACCGCATCTGCGACTAAACTCCGGCCACGACGGAGTGATCGCGTGAGCACCCAATTCACGCCATTCGAGATCTTCATCAGCTACTCGCGCCACGACAATGTCGTCCCCGAGGGCTCGCTAACCGGCAAAGGGTGGGTAACGACCCTGCGCGACCATATCCTGGCCGACCATCGCCGGTTCTCCACGGAGCCACTCCGAATCTTCTTCGACACAGCGGAGATTCGAGACATGGACGACTGGCGGCACCGCATTTTGGGCGGGCTGCGCAGCTCGAAGGTGCTGCTCGTCTGCCTCTCGCCGAACTACTTCGCCAGCGCGTACTGCCGATGGGAATGGGAAGAGGTACTGCCGACGACAGGTTCATCAGCTGATTGGATCTGACAGCATTGCTAGTGTTTACTTCGTCGATGTTCCCGGGACCGATGAGCAGGCCAACGCACGTTGGCTTGACTCGGTGACGCGCGGAAACTTTACGGACATTCGTCCATGGTTCCCCGCTGGTGCCGAAGCTCTTCAGCGAGAAGAAGTCAGACGGCGAATGGAGGCTCTGGGCCAGAGCCTCTGGGAACGTCTCGAGCGCGCACGTCGTGCCGACGGCGTACCTGGGAATCTCCGGCGCCAGAACCCATTCTTCGTCGGACGCAAGGAAGAACTCCGTCAGCTCCACGAGCGGCTCACGCTCGGCGCCGTTGGGGTCGTGACGGCGGTGCACGGCATGGGTGGACAAGGCAAGACCGAGTTGGCAGTTGCCTACGCCCATGGGTTTGCCGACTCGTACCCTGCGGGACTTTGGGCCTTGGGGGCGGAAGGCAAACGAGAGCTTCTTCCCCTCATCGGTGAGTTGGCGTATGACCGTGCACTTGGGTTCACGCCCAGCGCGGCCGAAAAGAACGATCCGGTCCTGCTTGGTCGTGGCGTGCTTGCGCATCTCCAGGAACGTGCAGCTGCAGCGAAGCCGACAGATTCCGATGCGGCATCGGCTGCGCTGATTCTGCTCGACAACGTATCGGATTCTTCGCTGCTGTCGCCGGCACAGCTGGCGACATTGCCGTCCAGAGCGGATTGGGTCCGCTTCGTCGCCACCACTCGCCTGGGCCCCGAGCGCCTTCACCCAGACGGCTCCCTTGCACTCTTCCCGGTTGACTCGCTTGACGAAGACGATGCCCTTGCGCTCGTACGCGATCATCAGCCGCCTCGTGAAGACGATGGTCGGTTCGTTCTGACGCCGACCGAGAAGCAAGAGGCTGCGCCTCGGCGTTTCGCTTCGCCGGCCACGGAGGCGGCGGCGCGCGACATCGTGCGCGAGCTGGGCGGCTTCACGCTCGCTGTGGAACAGGTGGCTATCTTCCTGGGCCTTCATCCGGAGGTTGCGCCGAGTGCATTTCTCGCCGGTCTCAAGCGGAAGGGGTTGCCAAGCGCCGACACGTTGCCCGCGAAGGACGCTGACGTCGCAGGGCAGATGCGCACCCAGAGCAAGCAGTTGGCAATTATTCTTGAGGCAACGCTGGCCCAGCTCGACGCACCTGCCAGAACAGTCCTCCAGTTCGCAGCTCTCTTGCCGCCGGACATGGTTCCGTGGCCATGGCTTCAGGCACTCACGGTGTCGCGCCATCCCGAACTCGCCGAACACGAAGCAGACGAACCCGACCCGTGGCTCGGTATCCGGCGTCGTCTCGGGGGCGAACGCCTGCTCACGTCAGGCGACCAGCCGGAGGTCGCCCGCATCCATCGCCTCGTCGCGGCACATGTGCGGCTCGCGGTCGCGGATGATCTGATCGGGGCACAGGAACACCACTTAGCCCGACGCGCGTGGGCCGTGTACCGAGTCTCAGCGCCCAGCCGACGCGTGGGAGCTTGACGCGTTGGTCGCCGCGCTACAGTACCGACTAGAGTCTGCCGATCGGCCGCCACATGCCCGCGCAGATCTTGCCAAGGCTGCCATGGTCCTGTCCGACGTAACTGCCAGGTATCGCAATGTCGCGGCCACGATCGCAGTGCTGAGTGCAGCCCACTCCGTGCTGTGTGAACGGGCCGCCGCCGACCCGAGGAATGCAGGCTGGCAGCACGACCTCGCGGCCAGCTGCCATCGAGTCGGCGATGTGCTGGTCGCGCTGGGAAACCTCCCGGCTGCGCACGATGCCCTCTCGGGCAGCCGCGCGATCGTGGAACGGCTGGCCGCGACCCATCCTGAAAACGCCGGGTGGCAAAGCGACCTCGCGGTCAGCTACCGAAAGGTCGGTGAGGTGCTGGTGGCGCAGGGAAACCTCCCGGCCGCGCTTCATGCCTTCGAGCGCAGCCGCGTGATCGCGGAACGGCTGACCACGGCCGATCCGGAAAACGCCCGGTGGCAGCGCGACCTCGCGGTCAGCTACGAACACGTGGGTGAGGTGCTGGTGGCGCAGGGAGACGTCTCGGCCGCGTACGATGCCTTCGTGCACACGCGCGCGATCGTGGAACGGCTGACCACGACCCATCCCGAAAACGCCGGGTGGCAGGGCGACCTCGCGCGCAGCTGCCAACGAGTCGGTGGGGTGCTGGTGGCGCAGGGGAACCTCGTGGCCGCGCTTCATGCCTTCGAGCGCAGCCGCGTGATCGTGGAACGGCTGGCCGTGGCCGATCCCGACAACGCCGGCTGGCAGCACGACCTCGCGGCCAGCTGCCAAAGAGTCGGCGATGTGCTGGTGGCGCTCGGAAACCTCTCGGGTGCGCACGATGCCTTCGCGCGCACCCGCGCGATCGTGGAACGGCTGGCCACGACTGATCCCGAAAACGCCGGGCGGCAGCACGACCTCGCAGTCAGTTACGCGAAGGTCGGCGAGGAGCTGGCGGCGCAGGGGAACCTCCCGGCTGCGCGCGATGCCTTCGAGCGCAGCCGCGCGATCGTGGAACGGCTGGCCGCGGCCGATCCCGAAAACGCCGGGTGGCAGCGCGATCTCGCGGTCAGCCACGAACACGTGGGTGAGGTGCTGGTGGCGCAGGGAAACCTTGTGGCCGCGCACGATGCCTTCGTGCGCACCCGAGCGATCGTGGAACGGCTGGCCACGACCGATCCCGAAAACGCCGGGTGGCAGGGCGACCTCGCGCGCAGCTACGCAAAAGTCGGTGAGGTGCTGGTGGCACAGGGGAACCTCCCGGCCGCGCACGATGCCTTGATGCGCAGCCGCGCGATCGTGGAGCGGTTGGCGGCGGCCGATCCCGACAACGCCGGCTGGCAGCACGACCTCGCGGCCAGCTGCCAAAGAGTCGGCGATGTGCTGGTGGCGCTCGGAAACCTCTCGGGTGCGCACGATGCCTTCGCGCGCACCCGCGCGATCGTGGAACGGCTGGCCAGGACCGATCCCGAAAACGCCGAGTGGCAGGGTGACCTCGCGCTTAGCTACCGAAAGGTCGGTGGGGTGCTGCGGGCGCAGGGAAACCTGGCGGCTGCGCGCGATGCCTTCGAGCGCAGCCGCGTGATCGTGGAATGGCTCGCCGCGGCCGATCCCGAAAACGCCGGGTGGCAGTGCGACCTCGCGCACAGTTACGCAAGAGTCGGTGAGGTGCTGATGGCGCGGAGAGAGCTAGCAGCGGCGCATGATGCCTTCGAGCGCAGCCGCGTGATCGCGGAGCGGCTGGCCGCAGCCGATCCCGAAAACGCCGGGTGGCAGTGCGACCTCGCGGCCAGCTGCCACCGAGTCGGTGAGATGTTGGTGGCGCAGGGGAACGTCCAGGCCGCGGACGATGCCTTCGAGCGCGCCCGCACGATCATGGAACGGCTGGCGGCGGCCGATCCCGAAAACGCCGGGTGGCAGCGCAACCTCGCGGTCAGCTACGAAAGAGTCGGTGAGGTGCTCGTGGCGCAGGGAAACCTTTCGGCCGCGCACGATGCCTTCGAGCGCAGCCGCGTGATCGCGGAGCGGCTGGCCACGGCCGATCCCGAAAACGCCGGGTGGCAGCGCGATCTCGCGGTCAGCTACGCAAAAGTCGGTGAGGTGCTGGTCGCGCAGGGAAACCTCTCGGCCGCGCACGATGCCTTCGTGGGCGCCCGCGTGATCGCGGAGCGGCTGGCCACGACGGATCCGGAAAATGCCGGGTGGCAACGTGACCTCGCGGTCAGCTACGTAAACGTCGGTGACGTGCTGGTGGCGCAGGGAAACCTCCCGGGTGCGCATGATGCCTTCGAGCGCACTCGCGCGATCGTGGAACGGCTGGCCAGGACGGATCCCGAAAACGCCGAGTGGCAGGACGACCTCGCGCGCAGCTACGAAAAAGTCGGCGAGGTGCTGGTCGCGCAGGGGAACCTCCCGGGTGCACATGACGCTTTCTTACGCAGCCGTGAGATCGTGGCGCAGCTGGTAACGGCCGACCCGCAGGATGCGGACTATCAACTCGCCCTTGCCGTTTCGTACTCGCGACTGGCAGGCGTGATGGAACAGATGCACGACTCTCGTGAACTGGACTACCTGCAGAAGGCGTGCGCCACACTAGCCGGCATGAAACAGGCTGGGATGCGCCTCTCAGAGCAGGACGAGCGCCTGTTTGCCCAGCTTGCCGCGAAACTCGGGGAGTCTGACGGGAGTCCCGCAGCGAGTGAATAGTCAGCTCGTGAGCATGGCAACAGAACGCGCCAAGGTTCGGACCACTTGAGCCTCCGCCTGAAGGCTGACGCTACATCACCATTCTAGAACCGCTCTAAGTATCAGCGAGGGGTGGATGGCGCAGCGGCGCCAGATACGGCAGATTGTTCCGGAGGGTGTGAGACCACAGCTTGCGCAGCTTGCAGTAATCGTCGAGCACCGCTTGCGGGAGATGGTGCTCGGGCCCGAACAGCGGCACAGGCTGACCATCCTTCAACACCGGCGTGCCGTCCTCTTTTCTGACGATTCGGTATTCAAGTACGCCGTGGTCGGGATCGGCTTGATCGGCGCGAAACGCCGCCAGCAGGTCGGCTGCCAGTTCCGGCGATTCCACCGCGGCCCCAACCTCGCTGTTGACGTATCCGGAAAGAAGGTCGAGGTTGTACGTGGTGACGAGGCTGATCTGTCCGTCGATAACGGCCGCCTTGCTGTGGAACTTCCGAGACCCGGTGATCACGTAGATGCGCAAGGTCGGAATACGCGCCAGCATGTACGCCCAGTCTTCCAGAAAGAATGCCTGGGTGACGGTGCTGTCGGTCGAGAGAGGGCTGTTCGTGATGATCTCGATGCACACGCCACGACCGGCCGCCGCCTCCATCGCCACTACCATTTCCTCCGTCAGCACGACGTACGGATTCTCGAGGACGACGTCGCGGGTGGCTGCGTCGATCAACATCGTGATGCTGCGGGCGAAGTCATTCACTCGGGTTCCGGCGACCGACGTCTGATCGAGTATCTTGGCCGAACCGTCACGTTCAGGAGAACGTTGCGCCAGCAATGCGATCGCGCTGCCGCACGCCTCAGGATGTTGGACGAGTGCGAGAGCGTTGTCATGCAGAAACTCTCGCTCCCGGTCATCGGGCTCGCGGAGAAGCGCCGTGGGCAGATCGGTTGCGAGTCTCGCAATGGTTCGCTCCACGAGCGCTTCGGCCATCGTCTGACGCAGATCCGGCCCATCGCGCACTGCGGCTTTCCTGGTTTCTGTAAGGCCCGGATCCTTCAACCACAAATCCATCATCGCGTATGAGCCCACCAGCTCGATGTCGCGCCTCGTCCAGTTGCCCAGCCGATCGGCCTTGACGCGGTGCACGTGGTCGCCGGCGAGCTCGGACGCGAACGCCTGGGTCAGGGCCTGTGCCACACCGGCACCCTCCATCGCCAGTTCGATGTCGCGCCACGCGTCCGTGAGATCGCGAGGGTCGGCGAAGTAGTCGTCGGCGATATTGCGTCCACCGGTGATGGAGAGCCTGCCATCGACGACCTGAATCTTGTCGTGGTTGCTGGCCAGAACCGAGAAGTCGAACTTGAGGGCCGCCGCGGGACGTTGCCAGAGGGGATGGTAAATGAAGGCCTCGCCACCGTGGTTGACGAGCTCCTGGAGGTAGTCCTTTCCCCTGAGCGGCATCTTGAAACCATTGGCTCCGAAGGTATCGGCCATCGCGTCGGTCATGACGCGCACGTGCACACCCTCGAACTGCTTCTTGAGCAGATACCCGAGGTACGCATACCCGAACGGATCTTTTTCGAAGATGAAGTAGGAGGCGTCTATTGACGAGCGGGCCAGTCCGAGGTGTGCCCAGCGCGTGTTCCAGGCATCGAGGTTCGACGACAGGAGCCGGGCCCGGACGGGCCCTCCGCCAAGGGTCTGAAGCGCCTCGAAGGTGCCATAAGCCATGGTCCGGCGGGCCGAATACTACAGTACCCGCCAACGAGTTCTCTCGGATTCGGCAGTGGACGGGTTGTCTGCGCTTGATCCATCATGGCGCCCGCCGAACTTAGGATGACGAAATCCACCGGGCCCCGCCGCTTTCTGTCCTTTCGGGCAGTGCTCCTGACGGTCGCCGTTGTTGGCGTTGGCCTCGGCTTTCTGGGCTTTACAGCCAAGTTTCCTCCCCGCGGAGAAGCCTCTGCCTTTGTCGCCGACAACCTCAATAACCTGTGGCGCAGCCTGGCACTGCTCCGCATGGAAGGGGAACCGGGGGACGACGACGGATGGCCGCTTGTCATCGCGCGGTATCTGGCGCCCGCAGCGACAGTCGCGTTTTTCTACAGCGTGTTCGGTCGTTTCATGAAGTGGCGCATGCAGGGGCGGCTCGACGCGATGGTTCACCCCACGGTCATCATCGGGCTCGGGGCGCGCGGCCGGGCGTTCGCCAAAAGCCGCGACGGCGAGGTCGCCGGGCTCGATCTGGATCCGACCGCCTCTATTGAAAACGACCGCCACCACCAGGTCGCCTGGATGGTCGGGGATGGCAGGGAAGCGGGCGCGCTCGACAAGGTGGGCGTACGACGGGCCAGCCACGTCCTCATCCTCACGGGCAGCGATGCCGTCAACCTGGAGATTCTCCAAAAAGTCACTTTGTGCTGCGCCGGTCGCGCCCACGGACCCAAGATCTGGGTCAGACTGCGCAATCGCCTGCTCGCACGACAGCTCGATCGGGAGGACGACTTTGCGCGCGGGGCGCTGTCTGGCAAGACGCAGCAGATGAGCCCCGATGCTGTCCCGGAGGTGCAACCCTTCGACGCCGAGCGTGTGGCCGCGCAGCAGTTGTTGCGTGCCCACCCGCTCGTTGATTTAGCCGACCTTCGAGGCCAGCAGCGCGTACACGCCGTCGTGATCGGATGGACGGGATTCGCGTTCGCGTTCATCGAGCAGCTCGCACGCCTGGCACCGTACAAGGATTTCAAAGTTCCACGAGTCGATCTCGTCGTCCGACGACGGGATGAGGTGAAGACGGCATTGGCCGCCCTTCAACCCGCCTTTCACGTGCAGATCGCGCCGAACAACGAGGTGGACCAGCCGCCACTACTGAAGCTCACGCTGCATGCTCTCGACGATGAGAGCGGTGTGCCGACACTGGGGCAAATGGAAGAGATCGAACCTGGGAATGATGCCTCGGTCACGGCTATCGTGGTGACGCTCGGCTCGGACGAAGCCTCTGCGGCCGCGGCGATGACGTTGCGCGAACGGTGCGGCATCGTGGGACGCTGGCACGCGCCGATCTTTGTCGAGATCAACGGAAACAGCAGCCTGACGAGCCTGCTGCAGCGGCGCGCGGCGCTCCCGGATCCCGCAGATCAAATCGTTCCGATCGCGGCGATCGACGAAACCTGCCGTCTCGATGGGCTGCTTGAGGACGATAAGGCGGCCAGTGCATTTCATAAGGCCTATCTCAAGAGCCCGCGCGCGGGCGGTGCGCAACCGGGTGCGGATGATTCGAGCAGACGGCCGTGGTCGAAGCTCGGACAGACCTATCGCCTCGCGAATCGCCGCGCGGTCGACCATTTGCCGATCAAGCTGCTGAGCGCCGGGTTCCACGTGTCGGGGTTTCCGCTGCATGCGGCTGGCGGGGCGATCGATCTCGACCCCGATGAGGCCGGGCAGCTTGCGGCCTTGGAGCATCGATCGTGGGAAATCGATCGCCTGCTCGACGGGTGGAGGCCCGGACGTGCTCGCGACAATCGCCGGCGAATCAATGAAGCCATTGGTATCCCGTACGAGAAACTGGGGCGCTCAGTGCAAAGATTCGATCAGGATCAGATTGCGACAGCCCTCCGAATGCTGGCGACGCCGGGCCACCCAACGGTGAGACGGGAGTTCCGGCTGGGGTTACTCGGGCACAACTACGTGTCCCACAGCGACAGATCCGCAATCGTTGCAGCGCTCGATCGTGAGCTGCCAAAGCTTTTTCCCAAAGGCTACCAGGGGTTCGTATCGCTCTTTACCCCACTGGCCCCTGGCGCAGACCTGATCCTGACTCAGAAGGTCGCAGGCTGGTTGACGGAGCAGAAGGTGCCATATCGCGTAGTGGTGGTCCGCGCCGTGCCGTACGAGATCGTGTTGAGCGCATTCCTCCCGCAACTGGAGCGCCAGGGAACATGGAAGCTGGAGGATGCGCGGTTGGCTGATGACCCGAACGAACGGAGGGCGATGATTTCCAGAGAGGTCGATGACTTCCTTGCGGAGAATTCGGAGAATATCGTGGTCAATCTGCTCCCTCCGGCTCTGACGATGCACGACTGGCACGTCGACCCCGCGCGATGCCAGTCCGGGTATCGTTCTGCCAATGCCTGTCTCGTACTGCGCTGCGACGCGCTGCTGGCCTTTTACGATCCTCGGAGGACTCCGCCCGGGACCAAACCGGCCGCCGGTGGAACAGCGGAGGCGCTGACCGACTGGGCACCGGACCTGTCAGCAATCCCGGAAGAGTATGCACGCCCCTGGCGGCGGGCGAATCAGAAGAGCCCGCAGATCGTAGTGGTCCCTTGATGAAGCGCATCCTCGCCCTCGACGGCGGCGGCATCGGGGCGTTCTTCACCCTTCAGGTGCTGGCGAAGATTGAGGAAATCTTCCGCAACGAACGCAAGAAGGACGATCTGGTGCTGCGCGACGAGTTCGACATGTTCGCCGGAACCAGTGTGGGCGCCCTCATCGCGACGGGGTTGGCATGGGGCATGAGCGTCAGCGAGGTCGAAAAGCTGTTCAGCGAACACAAAGAGGAGATGTTCAGCAAGGCGGCCTTGCACCAGCAGTGGTGGGGGAAATATCGCAGCGAGCCTCTGGAAGATTTGTTTCGTCATCAGTTCTGTGAGGACGATGAGGCGTGCACGCCGGCAAGGTTGGGAACGCGCAAACTGTGGGTCGATGAGAGGCCGAAGTATCTGATGGTCGTGATGCGCAACGCCTCCACGGGGTCGCCGTGGCCCGTCACGAACAACCCTGATGCCATGTACAACCACCGGGACCATCCCGACTGCAATCTCGAGATTCCCATCTGGAAGCTCCTGCGCGCGAGCACGGCCGCGCCAAGCTACTTTCTGCCGGAACTCATCGATATCGACGGCGAATCCCATCTGTTCGTCGATGGCGGCATCACGCCGTATAACAATCCGGCATTGATTGCCGCGCTCACAGCCACGCTGCCGTGTTATCGCATCGGGTGGGCGACGGGTCCCGACGCACTCTTAGTCGTCTCGATCGGCACCTGCCGCGAGCGCGTGCGCTTCAAGAAAGGGACGACGCGTGTCGGACTGTTGGACTACGCTGGTCACGTCCCCATGGCGCTGTTGAGTTCGGTGTCACAGGAGCAGGATCTGATGTGCCGCCTGCTGGGTGAATGCCGCTTCGGAGATCGGTTGGATTCGGAACTTGGCGACCTTCTAGGCTCGTCGTTGCTCGCTCAGCCGGAGAAGAAGTTCAGCTACGTCCGCTACAACTACGAGGTGACGCCCTCCGAAACCGACGAATTGCGTGCGCTGACGGGGCAGGACTTCACGCTGGACAATCTGAACGCCATCGACTGGCTGAAGGGGCTCGGCGAGACATACGCGGGCCAAGTTCGGCGTGAGCACCTCCTGATATGAGCGTGCCCGGTACCCCCGCTCGCTCGTGCCTCAACACGGCAATCGCTGAAGTTCCTGAACAATCCCCCTTAGAGTATCGACGTACCTGATGGAGTTGTGGTCGGGAGAAACAGTGACCGTGGGTCTCGCCCCTGGCCACACGAATGTGTAGATCCTGCGTCCCTGGTCGACAAGCTTCCACTTTCCCCCAAAAGACGCGACCTTGAAGGTGCCATCTGCCTCGACCGTGAACGGCAATCCATTCAGCCCTCGCCAAACACCGACGATGCCCGAGTCGCCGGAGACCCGAGTCAGCAGACTACTGGGGACCGCGGGATCGCCCAGTCGTGTGCCATCCTGAGAGATCTCACCCCATGTAGTGTCTTCTGGAAACTGAAACACATAACTCTGATCGCTCGAGTTCGCGGCTGTCCACGTGCCGTTGACCACGCCACCCGAGACAAACGTGCCATTGGGTCGGACCTGGATTATGCCCGGTTGCCCTGCGAGACGCCAACATCCGACAACGCTTGCCTCGGGTGTTTTCTGACTCGGCGGCACATTGGAAATTTCGTTGCCGGGAAGATCGCTCGGCGTTGCCTGCGAACGAACACTCACGGATTTTGCAGCTGGCCCTGGAAGCGATCCCGACGCCGGTCCAATGGGCTTCGGGCCGTCAGTTCGTGGAGGCGTCGCTGGTGGCGCTGCGCTCGGCGACATCGAAACGGGCTCCGGGCTTGGTGAGGGCGACACGACTGAGCCTGCCGGGCCACCCTCTTGAGCAGCCTGTTGCTGGACAGACGACGATGGGTCGCGTTGCCCCAGGAACCAAAACGCGAGTCCGGCGCAAACGATGACGGTCACGAGCATGGTCCCGACAACCGCTGGAATGCTGCTGCGGGTCTGTTGTGCCGGTACTGTGGAGAATGGCGGCGCCGGCGCCTCGACGTTCAGGAGCCTCTGCAGTGTCGCGGCCAGCGAATCCATGTGCCGTTCGAGCGGTCTGGTGACGGCATCCAGCCAGTGAATCGAGTTCAGCTCATAGCTCAACGGGCCCGCCGGCGCCACATCCTCGATGCGAAACGTGATGATCGGAAGGCTCTTCTGCGTCGCCTGGAGAATCTCTTTCGGAATTTCGCTCGACAGATTTGCGTTGGCCGAAAGCATCAGGACGAGCGCGCGGGCGCTCCCAATCGCTTCCACAATACTTACCCGCCAATCGCGTCCCGGTAGGATATCGCGCGGGGCAATCCAGCACCGGATCCCGTGTTGCTCGAGGCGTGCGCAGAGTGCATCCGCCGTTACCTTGTCCTCTTTGGCGTAGCTGATAAACACGTCGTGCGCCATTCGCGGCCTCCAGCCGGCCGCAAGTATACCGCCAGCAATCTGGCTGCTCACAGGCTGAGCCCGTGATGATTTCGATTAGTTTTTCCGGTTTTGTCCATCAATCCGTAGGATAGAGAGGGATGGTTGTGACGAGACGTGAATACAACCGGCTGCTTTGGAGGCAGGCCGCGGCCGGCATGGGCCTGTGGGCCCACCTCGGCTTCGTGGCCGTCGCGCTTGGATTGGCTGCGTTTCTATACCTCCGCGCCCCATCGGCGTTTCAGACAGACCTCGTGAGGAACATCGCCATTCCTGTTGGGGCCGCGCTCGTGCTGGAGGTCCTGTGGCTGTTTCTCAGGCGGTTTCTGTCTGCGCCATACGAGCTCTACACGAAGCAGTCCGCCAGCGGCACGCGAGATTCCGAGATCGAGGCGCTGAAGCAGCAGGTGAACAAGCTGCCCAGGCCTCGACTGTTGCTGACCTATACCGTCGAATCACTGAAAGGCCTGGAAGATGAAGTGTCGAATCCTCCGATCCTGCTCCACAACGATGGCCAGGCGGCCGCCGTGGAAGCGTCGATCGATCCGTTGCAGCTGACGCCGCTCATCAAGGTCACCTTCGCGTCCGCCCAGCACCTCGCCAGTCAGGATACGGCGGTCGTGGCACCGAGAGTGGAAATCAGGACGGAATCGGGTGGGTGGGAGCTGGAACACAACGAGAAGCACTTCGGGCTGGCGATTCAGCGCGCCCACGCCGAGCTGGTGCATCGTAACGTCAAGACGCAGCACGGGTCGCGGCGCTGGACGATGACCGTTCGATACTACGACTCGGGCGGCACGCCCTACACGCAGGACTACGAGCTCATGCTCCACGTCCCGACGATGAAAGCCTGGACCGTATTCGTCCCGGCCGGGGAGCTCAGCTCGAGGCCGTAATCGATTCCACTCGAATCGTCTGCGTTTTCGCGTCCAGCGCGCCGCTGACGCGTACTTTCTGTCCGGCGAATTTCTCGATCGGCGCCTTGCCGCTCAGTTTGTACACGTTCCTGCCGTCGAACAGCACGTACGCGGCCTCATGTGCGCTGACGCAGGCGGTCGTGCACTCGGCATCGTTCGATCCCATCCGCATGTGCGAATGGTCGCCCCTGGCGCAAATGTCATCCGAGATGACCCCGGCGAACGTCTTCGTCTCCTGCGCCACCGCAGACAGAATGCCAGTTGCCAGCAGCGCCGCGGCGATCATTTTCATAGGCAGTGCGGGGCTTCAGTGTTCATCGGTAGTGCGGGGCTTCAGCCCCGCTCTTCTTCATTGTCCGGGAATCATGATGTGCGCCGTCGAGGTGCCGGCATTCATGATCCAGGCACCGCCCATCTTGTTGTTATCGGGCAGCCCCATCGATTGCGCCGTGGCGCCCGGTACCGCGACGGTTGTGTGCGCGCGGGTGTGCTCGCGGTCGGCGCCGCCGAGGTTGTAGAAGACCGACCCGAACTCGGGCTTCACGCGGGTGCCGTCTTTTTCGGCCGCGTCGAGCATCGCCTGTTTCTTGTCGCCCATCGCCTCGAACTTCATGTTCTGCGCCACCCGCTCGAGGTTGCCGAGGCTGGTGCACTCGAGCGAGAAGGGTTGTTGCCCCGGCTGGCCCGATCGGTCGTAGCACACCAGGCGATTGGTGCCCTTTTTCAACGTGTCGTACGTGAAGTCGGGCTTCCATTTGACGACGGTCGCCCCCTCGCGCTGGTTGGCCGGCGCGGCGAGGAGCGGCGTGTCGATGTCTGGTGTCTGTGCAAACAGGTTCGTGGACAGCGCCAGGAGACCGATTACGATCGGGATGCAACGTGACATGGAAATCCTCCGTCTGAATACGTCAATGGGTCATCGCGTACAGGACGATATCGATGCCCACCGCGTACGAATCCGGTGAGAAGCGATAGAAGTACTCGGGATCTTCGCCTTCCCGCTCCCAGCCGTCGGGAATATCCGTATTGTGCATCATCACCACCATCAGGCGGCCGCGGCTGTCGGCAATACCGCGAGCCGACGGCGGGTCGTACACGCCGCGGTCTGTGTTACCGCCGGTGCGGCGCCAGGATTGGATCGACGGCATCTGCGGAATCGTTTTCAGCTCGAACAACGTGTGCCAGATCGGATGGGTCAGCGGAAGATCCACGATGGGAAACTGGCTTGGCGGCAGCGCCAGCCCGATTTGCTCGTCGAACTGTTCTCTCGCCCGTTCGCCCCAGTAGTCGGAGACGAACGCAAATCCACCCTTCAGCAGGTACTCGCGCAGACGCATGGCGTCCTGCGGGCTGAAATACGCGGTGCCTGCGTCCTCCATCAGGATATACGGGCACTTGAAGAGCGCATCGTCGGTCAAACGGACGACTACGGCATCGGGCTGTTCGCCTTCCTCCGCGTCCGAGTACATGGTGACCGGCGCTTTGGTCAGTTCCTGCAGCCGCGTGCTGAAATTCAGATCCGCACCGGGATAGTCGGTGCTCCAGCCACGCTTCTCGCGCCGATCGCTCTCGAACATCGCGCGGCAGAAATTGAAGCTCCCCTGGAAGCTGTGTTTGGTGGGGAATCGCGGCGGCGTGTAGCCGTACCCGCCATACCAGATGCGCTGGGCAAAACCGGTGGCCGCGGCGAGCGCGAGGATGGCAGCCGTCGCAGCCAAGGTCGCAAACCGCCGGCGGAACACGGTCATGCCTCTATCCTAGCACTGCGGATTATGATGATCGTGCCATGAGATCAATTCCTGCCGGTATCGTCGCTGTGCTCATTTGTGCCGCGCTGACGCACGCTCAGGGCGGCTGGACGACCTTTTCGGGGGACTACACAGGTCAGCGTCATAGCCCGCTTTCGCAGATTACGCCTGCCAACGTCGGAAATCTGAAAGAGCAGTGGACGTTCGACTCCACGTTGCCGGTGGCCGGCCGTGGAACCGAGGCGACGCCGCTGTTTTTCGGCGGCCGGCTGTACTTGACCGGCCAGGCCGGACACGCGTGGGCGATCGATGCACGAACCGGCAAGCCCGAGTGGATCTACCGGCGCGAATACCCCTCGGGGATGGTGAATTGTTGCGGCGCGATCAACCGCGGGTTCGGCGTGCTCGGCGACACGCTCTACATGGGCACGATCGACGCCAGACTCGTGGCGCTGAATGTCAATGACGGCACCGTGCGCTGGGAATCGCCCGTCGCGGACGGCTCGAAGGGATATTCCATCACGATGGCGCCGCTGGTCGTGAAAGACAAAGTCATCGTCGGCGTCAGCGGCTCTGAATACCCGACACGGGGATTCATCGATGCGTACAACGCGCGCACCGGCAATCGCGAGTGGCGTTTCTACACCGTGCCGGCGCCGGGCGACCCGGGCAGCGAAACGTGGCCAACGGCCGACGCGATGGCCAAGGGCGGCGGTGGCGTGTGGGTGGCAGGAAGCTACGACCCCGAGCTGAATCTTGTCTTCTACGGCACGGGCAATCCCAATCCCGCGTACTACGGACAGGATCGGAAAGGCGACAACCTGTACACGAGCTCGCTCGTCGCGCTCGACGTCGATACGGGCAAGCTGCGCTGGCACTATCAGTTCACGCCGCACGATCTGCACGATTGGGATGCGGCCCAGGTGCCGGTTCTCGCGACCTTGCCGCTGAAGCAGGGGCCGACCAAGGTCGTGATGGCCGCCAATCGAAACGGATTGTTCTACGTGCTCGATCGCGCCACGGGCAAAGTCCTGGTTGCTCGGCCGTTCGTGCAGACCGCGTGGGCGAAAGGAGTGGATGCCAACGGCCGGCTGGTTATCTTGAACGATCTCGGAACGTCCGATGCGTGCATTCCGGATCACCGGGGCGCGACGAACTTTCCTCCGCCTTCATACGATCCTGCCCGGCACCTCTTCTTCGTCACGGCACGCGAGACGTGCGCCGTCTATACGCCCGGTCCGCCGAACGAGCCGCCCCCCGATCGAGTGGCCATGACGATGGGGCGCGGGCCGCTGCGCGTGGATGGCGTCGACAGCTACATGGTGCTGCGCGCGCTGGATGCGTCCACCGGCGAGAAGAAGTGGGACGTGAAGTACACGGCGCTGCCATCGTCGCGCATGATGGCGTTTGGCGGAGGAGTGCTTTCGACCGCCGCTGGTCTGGTGTTCGCATCCGACGATGAGGGAAATTTCCGCGCGGTGAATTCAGCGGACGGCCGGGTGTTGTGGCAGGCACAGCTTGGCGCATCTCCCGCGGGCGCCGCGCCGATGACCTACATGCTCGATGGGCGCCAGTGGATCGTGACCGCCGTGGGCTCGACACTGAGAGCGTTTGCTCTCCCGGCGAACTAGTGGCTCTCATTATCTTCATCCTCGTCCTGGGCATGTCTGCGTCAGCATCGGCGCAGAATCCGTCGCCTCAGCCAACCCCGGTGCCGACGCCGACGCACACCGGATGGGCCTCCCTGGTCAAGGACACCGCGCACGACTTCGTGGCGTTTCCAAAAAGGAAATCAACCTGGGCGATCCTGGGCATTGGCGCCGTCGGGGCATTGGCCGTCCATCCCGCTGACGACTATGTCGCGGAGCATATCGTCGGCAACAGCGCCGCCGAGGACTTCTTCGCGCTCGGCAAGTGGATTGGGAGCTCGCAAGTGCAGGTCGGGAGCGCTGTGGGACTCTGGGTCGTGGGCAGATATGTGATTCCGCCTGCGGCCGACGGCTCGCGCACCAACAAGGTGTCGCACCTGGGCTTCGATTTGCTGCGCGCGCACATGGTGTCTCAAGCGCTTGTCGTTGGATTGAAACAGTCCGTTCGCCGCGCGCGGCCGACTGGTGAATGTTGCGCGTTCCCCTCGGGTCATGCGGCTGCGGCGTTCGCGGCGGCATCGGTGCTCGAACGCCATTTCGGCTATCGCGCATCCTGGCCGATGTTTATCGGTGCGACCTACGTCGCCACCTCGCGCCTTGTCGACAACCGTCACTTCCTGAGCGACGTCGTGTTTGGCGCAGCAATTGGCCAGGCCGCCGGATGGACGGTCGTCGGACGGCACGGCCGCGATCAGTACGCGCTGATGCCCGTGCCCGTGCGCGGCGGCATGATGATCTCGGTGACGCGCGTCGGCAACTAGCGTTGTACGGTTACTGAGGGCCGCCGCGTCCCAGACGATACTCCGCGATGATCTTCCGGGTACTCTTCGTCTGTCGTGCCGTCGGCGCTCAGCGCCGAGAGCACTCGCCGGGCCAGCTGACGCTCGGTCGAGTCGACGTCGGTTTTCGCCTGTGCGGATAACTCCGCCCACTTCTGGCGAAGCTGGCCGAGGGTCGTGCGCCTGGCGGGTGACCGGAGGCGGGCGGCCAGAGCGTTCACCTCACTCAGCGTCGCTTCCTCCCGGCGATCTTCGTCACGCTCGGCGTCGAGCGCTGCACGAACGGCCTTGTCGCTGCCGAGCTCCGCGGCTCGCTTCGCGTGTGCGGACACGTCTCGCAGACCCTGAAAGTCGTCGGCGATGGCTTGGAGCGCCCGGAAGGTGTCTTTGTCGTTGCCATTGCCCGCTGCCGTCACGCGCGAGGCCAGCAGCCGATCGATCTCGGCGTCGTCTTTGGGTTTGAGCCCGCCCTTCATTGCGGCGAGCTCCATCCACTCAATGGCCTGCATCGCGAGCTCGCTCGACAGCCAGAGGTGCCCGCCCTCGAAGATCGCGAGTCGATGAGGGGAGGTGAGCGCCCGATCGAGCTTCCGCATCTCGAGGTGATTGAAGTCCTCGGTTCCCGCGGTTGCGAAGAGGGGAAACGAGAGGGTCTTTCTGAAATTGGTATCTGGATATCCGGCGCTCGACGCGATGACGCCGGCGATCGCTTTCGACGCGAGCGCGACGCCGAGCGCCGTGCGTGCGCCGCCCGACATGCCGGCCAGATACACGCGCTTCGGGTCGACGGCCAGGCGCGACGCGACATCGTTGGTCAGCGCGGCCAGGACCTTCGGGAACTCCGTCCCACCATTGCGGGAGTTGTTCGATCCCGCGACGATGTAGCCGTAGCGTTCGGCGGCGGCTTGGTACCGTTCGACGGGAACACGTCCGCGCGCGCCGGGGTCGAAGGCGAAGATCACCGGCCACGGGCGCGATGGCGTGTACTGCTTGGGAACGTAGAGCGCGTAGCTCTGCGATGGGTCGGCGGCACAGACGACGCGATCGATGATCTCGCCGGCGACCAAATCCTGTCCTGACGCTGATAAGACAGGCAGCCCCGCGAACAGCACGAACGCGACGAAGAATCTATGCAGTGACACCGAAACTGTTCGCGGATTATACGACGCGACCGGCACCGGTGCGTCCGGGCGGCCGCGTACGGAATTGCGATCGCTTGGCAGGGCTGAAGCCCTGCGCCACCGAAACCGGTGTCGAAACCCTGCGCCACCGAAACCGGTGTCGAAACCCTGCGCCACCGAAACCGGTGTCGAAACCCTGCGCCACTGAAACCGGTTGCTGAGTCCCGCCAGTTCTTTGCGTCTTCGCGCCTCTGCGTTGAGACGAGCGCTTCGCGAAGTCACGGAATTGCGCATGCCGTCCTAACGGTACATTCAGTGCATATCCACCCATGCTGAAGCGCGCGCGTCGTGCCGATGAAAGTGGGTACTCATCATGTCGCGCCAGCACGAAGTCACGGCCGAAACGCCCGCGCCCATTCTGCGGTCCTACCGGCGCTTTACGCCGGACGAGCTCGCCGGACTGCGGACGGCGCGCGTGAAATGGGGCGCCGAGATCTCGGTCGTCGATCTCTCGGTGGGCGGCGTGCGATTCGAAATCCCCGGCGAGCTGGCGCCGAACTCGACCGTCGTCCTGGAATTCCTGAGCCGCAACAAAACCGTGCTGCGCACCGCGCGGATTCTGCGGTGCCAGAGCATTCAGGCGATGGAAAGCCCGGGGCGGTCGGTGGCCGCCTGCGCGTTCAGGCGCCCGTTCCCCGTGTCATCCTTCGCGAGCGATGCGCTGCCGGACGCGCGTCCGGCGACCTCTGCGCCCGACGACAGTCGCACGTGGCGGCAGGTGGTGGGGAAGTATCGCGATGGACGGCTGATTCGAGGCTACACGCCCGACTTCAGCCCGATGAATCCCTACCTGCATATTTCGCCGGCGCCGTATGCCGAACGTGCGGAGTTCGTCTCGATGATCCAGCTCGACGCCCTGTTCTTCGGGCGCGACGCGAAACCTCTCGACGGCGATCTTGCCGAGCCGTCCGGTCCGGATGTCGTGCCAGCCCAGGGACGAAAAGTGGCGGTGCCGCTGCCAAACGGCACCGAGATGATCGGCGCGGCGCGCAGCTACTCGCGCGATAGCGCCGGCTTCTTCGTCGAGTCGCTCGACGAGGGCTCGGGTACGCTGCGCGTCTTCGTCACGGCCAGTGGCGTGCGCAGCGTCCGGTTCGTGTAAATCCAAAAAAAGAAAAACAAGAGATTAAGAAACCAGGAGATCGGGGTGTGTATTTTCATCGTTGAACGAGCTCGATCCGTACACCCTCGGGACCTTCGATGAACGCCAGCCGCATCGTCACGCCGCTCGCGAGCTTCAGCGGCCGCGGCTCGGTCGTCACCTTGACGTTCTTCGCCTTCAGCGCCGCCACCGCGTCATCCACATTCACCGGGCGGAATCCCAGATGGTCGATGGCGTGCCCGGCGGTCGGCTCCGTTTCGCCCTTCTGCGCCAGCACCCAGATGCCGCCGTAGCTGATGCCGTCGATGCGATCCTTGAGCTTGCCGATCGTCCCGCCGAACGTATCGGCGTACCACTTCAGGACCACGCCAGGGTCTGGCGCGCGCAGATGGATGTGGTGCACGCCGAGCTTCTCCGGGTCCTGCACGACCTCGATGCGAACGCCCCACGGATCCTCGACGAACGCCAGCTTGAACAGCCCGGGAACATCGCGCGCGGGCGCCGAAATCTTCGCGCCGTCCGCTTCGAGCCCCTTCATCGTGGCATCCAGATCGGGCACCGAGAAGCCGATGTGATCGACCGCGCTGCCGATGCTGGGCTTGGCCGTCGCGTTGCGCTGAAAGATGATGCGCGTGTCCCCGAACAACAATCGCTCGGGTCCTTCAGACGTTTTCTGTCCGCCGAAATGCTTCGCATACCAGTCCACGGCCGCGGCCTGATCGGGGGCGGCCAGGTGGATGTGATCGATCATGTTCGTGAACTCGGCCTGTGCGAACGCAGACGAAGCCGGGGCTACGAGCACGATCGCGCACGCGATCGCACGATGCAGGGCTCGCATCGCCGCGCTCATTTCGCCGCCGGCGGCGGTCCGGGCTTGGTGCCGGTGATATTGATCTCGACGTAGACGAGATCTTCCGGCCCCGCGTTTTCATTGGCGTGGCTCGCGCCTTCGGCGACCGTGATGACGTCGCCGGCCTTGTAGACGTTCACGACGGTGCCCCGTCGCTCGGTGAGTTCCCCTTTGACGATCGTGATGATCGACGTGCGTCCGATGTGCTGGTGGGGCGCCATCGACAACCCGGGCTTGTAGAGAAAGCGCGTCGCCGATGCGGCGCCGGCCGGCAACCCGACCTCACCGAGACTGACCTTGGCCACCGTTTCCGAGGCCGGCCGCGGCCCGGCTGGCTGCTGCGCGCGCACATGGTAGGTCCCCAGAATCGCGGCGATGCCCACACAAACGAAAAGCGCACCCAAAACTCGTCGAGCATTCATAAGACTGCCTCCGTTGAGGGCAGATGGTACCCCAGCCATCTGCCCCCGGTCGACAGCGTTTTCGAGAGAGGGAGCGCTCACCTTGCGCCCATGGCCCTGCTCACCTTAAGTATCGCGGCCGCCCGGCGCGGATCGCTTACGTAGTCGAGTCACGCAGGCTGATAGAATGAACGGCGTTCCGACTCAGCATGATCTTCACGATTCCAGAACATCGTACGCCCAATCAGGTCCTCGTCGTCGTCTCCGGCGACGCATCGGTCCGGGAGATGCTCGATTTTATTGTTGAGAGCAGAGGTGGGGGTTTGCGCCGCTGTGCGTTTCTGTTCGACGTCTCGGCGGCAACCATCAGCGCTTCGGGGGACGAAGTGAGGCAGCTCGCCATGTATGCCGCGCGTGAGGCGCGTCAGGAGCCCATGGGGCCCGTCGCCTTCATCTCCACCGATCCTGCGACGTTCGGCATGGGCCGGATGTACCAGGCGTACTCGGTTGCTGAAGGCCGCAGAAATGTCGGGGTGTTTCGTTCAGTGTCCGAGGCCCAGACGTGGCTGGCCGCGTTGCCCGGATGCGCCTAGGGAATCTTCTAAAATCTAGTAAGGGGTCGGGAGGGGTTTTCCCGAATGTCTCGGAAAACCCCTCCCGACCCCTAAATTATCTGCCGCCTCCCGTTGTCATCGCGGGGCCGGTCAGCCACTGCGGCTGTGAGAAGGCACCGTTGCCCGCGACGTCCCACATCGAGAAGCGCACCCACTTCTTGCCGGTCGCATCGAACGGAATCGAGAGCTTCCGCGTGCCGAACGCCTGCATGTCGGTCGCCGGGATCCGCTGCTTGCTGATCGTCTTTCCGTCACCGGTGACGATTTCCATGAACGCCATCGGGTAGGTCCATTCGGCATCGGCGGTAATCGTGCGCTGGTTGCCGCTTCCGCCGACCGCGTAGTTCTTGATCAGGATCTCGCCGGTCGTCACGAAGAAATTCCCGTCACGCATCGCCTTGAGTACCGGGCTCCAATCGTCGTCGGGGCCCGGCGTGGTGTCCAGCTTCAGGTAGTTGACGGGGAAGTTGGCGTACGTGTCGTCCTCGGGGCTCTTCCGGTAGGTGTCGATGTCGGCGATGATCAACTTCGGAGCGATGCCCGTGCCCGCGTTCAGGTTGTTCATCGTGTCAACCGCGTCGAAGCACCGCCACTCGCACATCGTCGCCTCGGAGTTGTCCTGGCCCATGCCCGGCTTGAACGCCACGCCGAGGTAGCGATCGTTCTTCAGGTACTTCGTGTCCCACGTGGCGTCCGGGAAACCGGCCGTGGACTTCGTGCGCGGGTGCGCGTGATACCAGTAGCCGCCCTCGGCGTCGAGAAGCCGCTGCATCGCGTCCGCGTTGCCCGTGTGGTAGACCTTGCCGTAGGTCGGATCGGTTTCCGTGAACGGCAGCACGGTGCCTCCGGCACCACCACGGCCACCGCCCATCGTGTTTGGCTTCGACCAGAACACGTTCTTCGGCCACATGATGTTGTAGTGACCGCCGAACGCCACGCTCGGTTCCTCCCACGGTACAACCAGAAAGTCCTTGTCCGAGAGCCGCCGTGACGCTTCGGCGTAATCTTTCTGATCTTTGAAGCGCGCCGGACCGTAGTCGTTGGCGGCCAGGCTGTCGGCATGGAAATCGCTCAAGCCGATGACATTGAGACCGATCGCCTTCATCGCCATCAGATCCTGAAGCGGCGTGTCGAACCCGCCCACGCGCATCCGGTCGACGACCCGGAGATGGAAGTGATTGACGAAGGTCTTGTAGCCCGGCACCGCCTTGAAGACGTCGCCGCGCGTCAACGTCAGCGCCGCCTGCCGTGTCGATTCACCTGTTTCGGGACTCGCGTAAAAGAACATCGACATCTTCTGCCACGTGCCAGGAGGCGCGTTGTACAGCGCGTAGTTCTGCTCGTACTGCGGGAACGTGTCCGACTCGGCCTCGGGCATCGTGACGCCGATGCTGTAGGTGCCGCCACCGTCATTGCGGTAGAACACGTAGCCGAGGTTCACGTCCACTTCGCGGGTGAAGAAGAATGTGTGCGGCGGCGGAAAGGTGGCGACCGAGCCGCGCGGGCCTTCGGCCACGAGCACGCGCTTGGCCGCGCGAATGGCCGACAGGTTCATCGCTTTGGGCCCGCCGAACTGGTGTTGCTGTGGATTTCCTCCGGTGTCGCGCCAGACAACTCTGGGCATCGTCGCCGTCGAGAACCCCTTCAGCCCCGCGTCGTATTTGTAGGCCACCCACGGCTCGTTCGTGCGCGCGATGGCATCCATCTGGATGAGGTTGGTGCCGCGATATACGGTGAAGCGGATGTTGCCGTCGAAGATGCCGAGCTTCAACCCGGGGAAGGTCACCGCCAGGCTGCCGCCGTCGCTCTTGACCTCGCACGACGACGCGGAGAAGGCCGACACGCCGCGCCGGATCTCTTCCGGCTTTCTCGGAATGCCCATGCCCCGCCCGCCGGTCGCGCCAGGGGGATTGGGATTGGGGTTGTAGCCCGGCTTGCCGCGCGAGCCCGATTGGAGAGCGGCGACCTGTTCCGCGATCGTCCCTCCCTGTCCGAGTGTCGGAGCGGGCGGCGGCGCCGTCGCCGGCGCGGCTGCCGCGGCTTCTGCTGCGCCACGGCCGCCTCTGCCTGCGCTCGGCATGTTGTATCCGGGAATGCTGAGCGGCGCGTCCCAGAACGCGTACCAACGGTGCTTGTCGATCACGTCCTGTGTGATGTCGGTGCCCAGGCTGGACAGCGCGTTCGCCTGGTCGTTCGACATGCGCCGCACTCCTGTCGTCACCTGATATTCAGGCGTCAGGTTTTGTCCGAGCGTCGCCCATTCACCACTGCCGCGTCGCACCGACAGATCGCGAATCGTCGGCGTGCCGCCATTGATCGCAAACCGTGCTCGCAATTGAGACGTCGCCTGCCCGTTCCACGACACGTTCAGCACGTCGTTCTCGATAGCCGCCATCAGGCCGGCGCCCGCCTTGTACTGCGTCAGATTGCAGTTGAGCGGGGCCGCGGACTGTCTTGCGGCGATCAATTCTGAAGAGGGCGATAGAGGAAAGACGAGGCCGGCCACCACGGCGACCAGAGCACCCGCCGACAACATGAGTTTCGTGCCTTTCATTGATGAGCCTCCTGGGTGCAGGCATCTTACAACCAGCCGCTGCTTCTGCACTTCTGTTAAATTGAGCAAAAGATGTGGACTAAGTATTGGCTGATCGTCGGATGGCTGGGGCTGCTGATTTGTCGCGGTGTGTCGCAGGATTTGAAGCCGACAGCCGAGGCGCGCACCGTCCTCGCGCCGACCGGCACGCTGCGGGTCGGTCTGTACGTGGGCAATCCCGGCTCCCTGGTGAAGGAACCACCAACCGACCAGGCCACGGGAGTCGGGTTCGAGCTCGGCCGCGAGTTCGCCCGATGGCTTGGCGTACCGTTCGAACCGGTCGTCTATCCGAACAACGGCGCGATGCTCGAGGGGATTCGGTCCGGGCGCCTCGATGTGCTGTTCACGAACGCGACGCCCGCGCGGGCGAAGGAAATCGATTTCACGCAACCGTATATCGAAGTCGAGGCCGGCTTTCTCGTCCCGAAGGGGTCGCGCATCGCGAAGTTCGAGGATGTCGATGCATCCGGCGTTCGCGTGGGCGTGATGGACGGCAGCACGTCGGCGGTCACGCTGCCGGCGCTGCTGAAGAACGCGTCGGTCGTACGCGTGCCGACGATCGACGGCGTGCGCGAGGGACTGTCGGCGGGCACGCTCGACGCGTTCGCGACCAACAAGTCCATCCTGTTCGAGGTCTCAGACTCGTTGCCCGGCGCGACGGTTCTCGCCGGCCGGTATGGTGTCGAGCAGCTTGCGCTGGGCATTCCGAAGGGCAGAGATGCGGGGCTGCCGTACGCGCGCGGCTTCGTGGCTGAAGCCGTCAACGGCGGCCTCGTCAAAGCCGCGATGGATCGGGCTGGATTGCGTGGAGGAACCGTCAAGCGATGAAGATCACCGACGTTCGCGCCACCACCGTGTCCGTTCCGCTCGAGGCCCCGCTTCGACACGCCAATGGTTGTCACTGGGGCCGCTTCGTGCGGACGATCGTGGAAGTGGAAACCGACAACGGGCTGGTCGGTCTCGGCGAAATGGGTGGCGGAGGCGAATCGGCAGCCGCCGGCATTCGCGCGATGAAAACGTATCTCGTCGGACGCGATCCGGCCCGGCTCGAGGAAATGCGCTTTCTCCTGTCGAATCCAACCGCGTCGCTCTACAACAACCGCTCGCAGATGGCGGCGGCGCTCGAGTTCGCGTGCCTCGATCTCGTCGGGCAGGCGTGGGGCGTGCCCGTCAGCGAGATTCTCGGCGGCCGCGTCCGCGACCGCGTGACGTTCGCGTCGTATCTGTTCTTCAGGTATGCGGCCCGGAACGGCGCCGGGACGATCCGGACGATCGATCAGGTGCTGGCGTACGCGCGGGCGGTCAAGTCAGCTCACGGGTTTACCTCGCACAAGATGAAGGGCGGTGTGTTTCCCCCGGACTACGAGCTCGAGTGCTACCGCGCGCTGGCTGCCGAGTTTCCCGGCGATCGATGCCGGTTCGATCCGAACGCGGTGTGGTCGACAGACCAGGCCGTACGATTCGGGCGCGCCATCGAGCACCTGAACAACGACTACCTCGAAGATCCCGTCTTCGGACTCGACGGCATGCGCTCGGTGCGCGAAAAGGTGTCGATGCCGCTGGCCACCAACACGGTCGTCGTGAACTTCGAGCAGCTCGCCACCAACGTACTGCGCCGTTCGGTGGACGTGATCCTGCTCGACACCACGTTTTGGGGCGGCATTCGCCCGTGTGTCAAAGCGGCCGGCGTGTGCGAGACATTCCAGCTTGGCGTGGCGGTGCACTCATCGGGCGAGCTCGGCATCCAGCTCGCGACGATGCTGCATCTGGGGGCGGTGGTGCCGAACCTGTCGTTCGCCGCCGATGCGCACTATCACCACCTCGAAGACGATGTCATCGAAGGCGGCAAGTTCACATACGAGAACGGCGCGATTCGCGTGCCCGATGCCCCGGGGTTGGGCGTGCGGCTGGACCGCGACAAGCTCGCCAAGTACGAGGATCTCTATCGTCAGCTTGGATCCTATCCGTACGATCAGGACCCTGGCAGGCCGGGCTGGACACCGCTCGTCCCGAACGATCGCTGGGCCGACCCTCGCGCCACGCGAGAGCCCTTCGTCGAATCTCGATGAACCCGCGCCTGAACCAGCAGATTGCGTTTCTCGTCGAAGCGGACAAGCTCAAGTCCGTCGTCCGGCGCACCCCGCTCGTGGACGACTCACGCCTCGAAAATTCGGCCGAGCATTCCTGGCATCTCGTGCTGCTCCTGATGGTGCTGCGCGAATACGGGCCCGCGGGCGTCGATTGGATGCGTGTGATGGAGATGATCGCCATCCACGATCTGGTCGAGATCGACGCGGGAGATGTCTTCGCGTACGACGTGCAGGGGCTCGAACGCAAGCTGCAGCGCGAGCAGGCTGCGGCGGATCGCGTCTTCGGACTCCTGCCCGGCGATCAGCGGGAACGCTTTCGGGCGTTGTGGGACGAATTCGAAGCGCAGGAGACGCCGGAGGCGTGCTTTGCGAACGCGGTCGATCGCCTGCAGCCGCTCCTGCAGAACGCGCACTGCGGCGGCGGCAGCTGGCGCGGACAGACGCTCGCCGACAAACAGATCCTGCGCCGCATGGCGCCGATTCAGTCGGCCATGCCGGGCGTATGGCCGCACGTCCTCGAGGTCATCGAGTCGTATTGCCGCGCCGGTGTCATCCAGCGCACGCCCTAGAAACGGTTCCGGGATCCGTTTTCTTCCGGCGCGCTTCCGGAAAACGGATCCCGGAACCGTTTATTTATGGGAGTCTGTGCGGGGAGAAGGATCGCCGATATCGGTCGAGCTGGCGGCCAGCATCGCGAACACAAAAATCACGAGAAACGCGACCACGACACCCAGACCGATGTACATCCACCACATGAGGGCCACCTCGAGGGATTGGTCCGCCTTCGCCTGACTGTTGGGTTGAAAACGATCCTACACCATAATGTGCGCCCGTGATCACCGAGACCTATTCGCCCGCGGAAGAACGATTCAATAAACACCGGCAGACCTTCGGCCTTGTCGCCGGGCCGCTGGTGGCGATGGCCATTCTGTTCATGCCCACGGCATTGCCCCCGCCCGCGCAGCGCGTTGCCGCGGTGCTCGCGCTCATGATCATATTGTGGATGACCGAGGCGCTGCCGCTCGCGGTCACGGCGCTTATCGGACCAACGCTCTGCATCATCCTCGGCGTGGCCACGGCGCAGGCGGCGTTCGCGCCGTTTGCCGACCCGGTCATCTTTCTCTTCATCGGCAGTTTCATCCTCGCCGAAGGCATGGTGGTGCACCGGCTCGACCGGCGCATGGCGTTTACCGCGCTGGCGTCGACATGGGTGGGCTCGAGCGGTCTTCGCCTTGTCGTCGCGTACGCCGGCGTCACCTGCGTTCTGTCGATGTGGATGAGCAATACCGCGACGACGGCGATGATGTTTCCGCTCGGCGTCGCGGTGTTGTCCGAGCTCGGGCGCGAACGAAAGGGCGATCGCGATTTTCAGCGCTACGCCATGGCGATGATGCTCGTCACCTCGTTTGCCGCCACGATCGGCGGCATGGGCACGCCGGTCGGGACACCCCCAAACTTGATTGGTTTGGGACTGCTTCGCGCGACCGCGGGCATCAACGTGAGCTTCACCGGTTGGATGATCGTCGGCGTCCCCGTCACGGCGGCGACGATGCTGTCGCTGGTGCTCTGGTTTCTGGTGCCTCGCGCGCGCCACATTCAACTTGGCGCCGAGGCCGTGCGCACCGTCGCCGAGGAACTGCGCAAGCTGGGCACGATGTCGCGCGGAGAGCGGAACGTCGTCTTCGCGTTTGCCGTCACGATTGCACTGTGGGTCCTGCCGGGTGTCTTCAGCCTCACATTCGGTGAGACACACGCGGTGACCCGCCGATTTGCCACGCTGGTTCCCGAATCGGTCGCGGCGATCGTCGGGGCGATCCTGCTGCTCGTCATTCCCGTCAGCTGGCAGGAGCGGCGCTTCACGCTCTCGTGGGAGGAAGCCTCGGGCATCGACTGGGGCATCGTGCTGTTGTTCGGCGGCGGGCTCGCGATGGGACGGCTGGCGGAATCGACCGGACTCTCCGCGGCGCTGGGTCACGGCATCGCGGCGCAGTTTCCGGGCGCGAGCGTCACGGGGCTCACGATGGTCTTCACCGCGATTGCCGTCATCATGTCGGAGACCGCATCGAACACGGCGGCCGCGAATATCATCGTGCCCACCGCGATTGCCGTCTCGAGGGCCGCCGGTGTGTCGCCGCTCGAGCCGGCGCTCGGGGCGACACTTGGCGCCAGCCTCGGCTTCATGATGCCGATCTCCACACCGCCCAACGCGATCGTTTACAGCAGCGGCTACATTCCGCTCGGTGCAATGGTGCGCAACGGCTTCTTTCTCGACGTCGTCGGCTATTTCATTGTCGTGGCGGGCGTGCTCATCCTTGGAAAGTTTGTATAGATCGGAAAGTCTGTATAAAGGTTGCACGTTCGTACGATCGATCTGACCAGAGTTACGACATACACCGTACAAAAACAAAAAAACATAATTTTTAGCGATTCCTGTCTGGCAGTTTGGGCTGCCTGTGAGTAACATCATTCGGCCAGGAAATTCCCCCTGAGACGGGATGCCCGAGCCCGTCCCAACCAGGCATAGTACACGGCACATTTCGCGGAGTTGTGTATGTGGATTACTGGTCAGATTGTCGACGACCGCGGTCGGGCGCTGCCCGGTGTCACCATCGAGGCTCTCGGTCTGGGAACGATCGGCAGGCGTGCCGCCGTCAGCAACGCGCGGGGGCTGTACGTCATGCAGGATCTGCCTCCCGGCAAATACACCATCACGTTCACGCGCTCGGGCTTCGGCACGCTTCGGCGTCAGCTCGATCGGCTTTCCACCTACGTCGCAACGATCAACGCGTGCCTGCCGACCGGAGTCGCTGCCCGTTCGTCTGAGTGATCGCCCTTTAGCTTTCCGCGCCGATACGCATAACAGCTGACAGGCGGATGACGAAATACGGCCAGCCGGTGATTTCGCGAGAGACGCGTCTGCTCTTGATCACGATCGTGATCTCGGTGGGCGCGCTGTGGCTGCTCGCGCGCCTGCGCTTCCAGGATCGCCCGGTCACGGTGGCGCCGGTCGTGCCGGTGCTCGCGCAGTTGCGCGCCCAGTCGAACTACGACGATCTGGCGCGATCGATGTCCGAGCTCCGTCCCGGCGTCTTCGCCACCGTCGCGGCGACCGATCGGGGCGTGGCGGCACTTCGCATCGCCGAAGAGGTCGGCGTCGGCCTCGTCGCTTCTCACCTCGAGCTTCTGCCATTGCCCGCGGCCGACGTCGCGTCTCTGGCCACGTGGACGCCGCGGATCTTTGATTACCCTCGCTATCTGGTTGCGGTCGAGATCGTCGAAGGGAGTCTCTCGCTGCGTCCTGTCTTCGTCGGCTCGCTCGTCCCGGTCGAGAGCCGCGACTGGAATGGTTCGATCTGGAGGCTTCCGCCAGGGGTTGGCCTTTCTCCGGGCACGTTCCTCTTCAGCACCGAGGGACTGCTCGCGGGCGTGGCGGTGGAGCAGGCGGGTGCGCTGTCGCTGGTGCCCGCGCCGCTCGTGCTCGAGAGCGCGAAGAAGCTCTCGCGGAACACGCCGCACAAACCCGGCGTGCTCGGGATGACCGTGCAACCGACGACGGTCGGATTGGCCGTGACGTGGGTCGATCCCGCCGGGCCTGCCTTTAACGAGTTGATGGCCACCGACATCGTCGAATCGGTCAACGGTCGGGCGGTGGCGAATGCCGACGATTGGCGCGCGCACACACGGAACATCGCAAACGGCGAGGAGGTGAAGCTTCGCGTGCGGAGCGACGGTGAGACCCGCGACGTCGCCATCAAGGCCGCGGCCGTGGTCGAGCCGCCCGAGGATTCGTCGCTGGGGCTCCGTGTGCGCACCGTGCCGCGCGTGGGCGTGGAAGTGCTGGCGGTCGAGCCGCAATCGCGGGCCGACAGGGCGGGCATTCGCGCGGGCGATCTCATCACGGTGTTCGGCGGCCAGAAAGCACCGGCGGCCGCCCAGATCGTGCGAATCTTCGACGGCGCCGCGCGTCAGGCCAGGCTGCTCGTCGCCCTCAGTCGCGGCGGCGAGCATCATGTCGTCGTGCTCGAGAAGATCGCCACCACACCATGATGCGAATCTGGTCGCTTCCCGCGTTGCTGCTGATGGGCATTGCGCTCGGTCCGCACGGTCTCAAGATCCTGACGCCGTCCGTTGTGCTGCTGCTTGACCCCATCGTGGCCATGGCGCTCGCCATGATCGGCGTGTTCGTCGGCCTCAACGTCGATCTGCACCGTCCCCGCGTCGACGCGTCCATCGCCATCGCCGCGCTTGGCGGCGCGGCCATCATCTTTTCGCGCGACGTCTCGCCCATCGCGATGTTCCTCGTGACGCTCGCCATGGCCGGCATCGCGATCGTCGTGGCGTTTGCCAGCTGGCTGCTGGTGGGGCAGACCGATGCCGAGCGCGAGCCGCAGGTATTTGTGGTGGGCGCGTTGCTGCTCGTCGGCGGCGCCTCGGCGTACCTCTCGCTGTCGGCGCTCTTCGCCGGCCTGTTCGCCGGCATGTTGTGGAACGCCGCGGGCGATCTGGCCCGCGCGCGCATTGCCAAAGAGCTCGACTATTTCCAGCACCCGCTCGTCGTACTGCTGCTCCTCGTGACCGGTGCGTCTATTTCGACCTATGTGGAAGCCGCGGTGCTCGGGCTCGTCGTGCTCGTCCTCCATCTTGCGGCGCCCGACAGCGACCGCCCGCAGTCTGCTATTGCGGCGATGCCGGTCCCGCTCGTGGCCGTTGCCCTGGCGCTCGATCTGTTCAGGGGAGCGATTCGATGATTCGGGCCGCGGCCATCGTGCTCGTCGTCGCGGCGATGCTGCTCATCCGGCACATCGGGCCCGTGGGAACCGGCGATCCTCGCGGCGCGGCGCTCGCGCTTGGCTTCACGCTGACGCTCGCGCTGGTCGCCGGCGAATTTCTCCGCCGGTTCAGGATGCCGCGCCTGACGGGCTATCTGCTCTTCGGGCTCCTGGTCGGGCCATATCTGGGCAACGTCATCACCGAAGTGATGGCGCGTCAGCTCCAGACGGTCAACGGCATCGCGACGACGCTCATCGCGTTCATCGCGGGCCTCACGCTGAACATCGAGCGACTCGAACGGCGGGTGCCCGGAGCGGGCCTGACGACCGTCGTCACGCTGGGAATCGCGATGGGGGGCCTCGCCCTCGTGGCGTGGATCCTCTGGCCGTGGCTGCCGATTGCGCCGCAGGCCGTCGGCACCGCCAGGCTCGCGATGATCGCGCTGATGGTCGTCATCGTCGTGAGCTTTTCGCCGACAATGAGCGCCGCCGTCATCACCGAGACCGGCTCGCGCGGCAAGCTCAGCGACTTCGTGCTGGCGACCGTCGTCCTCGCCGACATCGTCGTGCTGGTCCTCTTTTCCGTGTTCATGCAGCTTGCGCGCGCCACGTTCGGCGACAACGCGCCCGGCGATGTGAACATGCTGGTCCGGCTGTCGTGGGAAATCGGCGGCGCCGTCGCGTTCGGCTGTCTTATCGGCGCGCTCTTCGCCCTGTATCTCAGATATGTCGGGCGCGAAGTGACGCTCGCGCTGCTGGTGGTGTGCCTGGTGCTGAGCCAGGTCGGCGTGAGCCAGCGCGTCGAGCCGCTCCTGGCCGCGATGGCGGCGGGCATCGTCATCGCGAACGTGGCGGTCGCGCAAGGCGAAACGCTGAAGGCCGCCATCCAGACGGGCGCGCTTCCATTGCTCGTCGTGTTCTTCGTCGCGATCGGGACGTCGCTGCGCCTCGATACGCTCGCGACCGCCGGCCTTGCGGCGGTGGGACTGGCGCTGGTCCGTGTCGGGCTGATCTGGGTTGGCGTGCGGACAGGGCTGCACGTCTCGGGCGTCAAGGATTCGGCCGGCGAGTACGTCTGGATGGGCCTCATCTCGCAGGCCGGCATCACGCTGGGCCTGGCGGCCGCGGTCGCCACCGAGTTTCCGACATGGGGCGCGCAGGTCCAGATGCTGCTCGTGGCGCTCATCGCCATCGACGAGCTGGTGGGACCCGCGCTCTTCCGGACCGGTCTCGTGCGAGCCGGAGAAATCGATGCGCACGCGCCCCGGCCGTTGCTGGTTGTCTCGAACCGCGAGCCGTATCTGCACAACCTGGACGAGGAGGGACGCATCACCTGCGCGACCGCGACCGGCGGCGTCGCCGTGGCGCTCGATGCCCTGATGCGCGAGCGCGGAGGGACGTGGATTGCGCACGGCGCCGGGACCGCGGATCGCGAAACCGTGGACGACCGCGACAAGATACAGGTGCCTCCCGGGAGCCCGGCCTACGAGCTGCGCCGCCTCTGGATTCCGCAGGAAGAGTTTGACCTTTACTACGGCGGGTTCGCGAACGAAGGGTTGTGGCCTCTTTGTCATCTCGTCGACGTCCGGCCGAAGTTCCGGCGGGAAGACTGGGCCGCGTACAAGAAGGTGAACGCGCAGTTTGCCGCCGCGATCGATCGCGAAATGACGACCCCCGATACGCCGGTGTTCCTGCAGGATTACCACCTCGCGATGGCGGCGTTATATCTCCGGCGGCGCCGGCCGAACGTGCGCACGGCGCTCTTCTGGCATATCCCGTGGCCCAATCCCGATCGGCTGCTGATGTGCCAGTGGCGTCGCGAGCTGCTGGCCGGGTTGATGGCCAACGATCTGCTGGCGTTCCAGGTCGAGCGCGACCGGCGCAATTTTCTTCTGGCGGTGGAAGACGAGCTCGGCGCCGAGGTCGAGGCCGATGGTGCGAGCGTTCGACACAAGGGACACGGCACCACCGTCGTATCGGTGCCCATCGGCGTTGATTACGATCGGATTCAGGGCGTGGTCAGCGACGAGTTCCTCGACGCGCAGAAGGCCGAGCTGCGTCAGCTGTTCGGTCTGGCCAGCCACAACATCATCGGTGTGGGCGTCGATCGGCTCGACTACACCAAGGGCATTCCGGAGCGCCTCGAAGCGATCGATCGTGTGCTGACGCGGCGGCCCGATCTCCGCGGACGTTTCAGTTTCGTGCAGATCGGTGTGCCGTCGCGATCGCAGCTCGAGCGATACGGCGCGATCGAGTCGGAAATCGATCGCAAGGTCCGCGAGGTGAACGCCAAGCATGCCGTGCCGGGCGCCCCGCATCCCGTGTACTTCCACAAGAAGGCGCTGGGTCTGGCCGAGCTCGTGGCGCTGTACCGCATGGCGCACTTCTGTGTCGTCAGCTCGCTGGCCGACGGCATGAACCTGGTGGCGAAAGAATTCGTGGCGGCACGCGACGACGAAGACGGCGTGCTCGTCCTGAGCGCGCTAGCGGGCGCCGCCGAAGAGCTTCGCGAAGCGCTCATCATCAATCCGTACGACATCGACGGGTTTGCGAAGGCGCTGACCCGGGCGATCGACATGGATCCCGACGAGCGGCGCCTGCGCATGCGCGCCATGCGGCGCATTGTCGCCGGCCGCAACGTCTTCAGTTGGGCATCGGACATTCTGGAGGGCCTCGAGAGCCTGTGGACCAAGCCGCTCCAGTACGCCGCGCGCGCGCCGGACGGGGCGCCGGTTTGAACCTGACAGGTTCGTTGGGTTCGTTAAGTTCGTGGGGTTCGTGAAGTTCGTCAAGTTCGTTGGTTCGTTAGGTTCGTTCGGTTCGAGGTTCTGGTGGGTTCGCCCTTCCGAACCGGCGAACCTTCCCGCACGAACCCACGAACCCACGAACCCTACGAACTCGACGAACCCACGAACTAAACGAACCTACGAACTAAACGAACTTCACGAACCCACGAACCAGGATCGGCGTCCCCCGTCCCGGCCTGAGAGTTGCAGTATCCCCCGTGGCATGGCCCCTCAGCCGTCGTTTGATAAGACACTTCAGCAGCTGAAGGCGTCGCTTCAGACGCTGAAGACATGGGCCGTCCAACACCAGCGCGCGGTTCTTGTGTCGGCCGCCGCTCTTCTTATTGCGTCGGTCGTCGGCATGTGGGCGTTCGTCGCGAGCCTTCCGGGGCGCGACGAGCTCCGCACGCTCGGCGAAATGCCCCAGGCGACGACGCTGTACGATATCTACAATCGGCCGGTCTTCACGATTTTCCGGGAGTATCGCATCGAAATCCCGCTTGCGCAGGTGTCGCCGCACCTCCGCAGGGCGATTGTTGCGGTTGAAGACCAGCGCTTCGAGAACCACAAGGGTTTCGACCTCATCAGGATCCTCGGAGCCGCCTGGGCCGACGTCCGGGAAGGACGCGCGGCTCAGGGCGGCAGCACGCTCACCCAGCAGCTGGCCAGGCAAACTTTTCTCACCCGTGAAAAAAGGTTATGGCGGAAGGTGCAGGAGCTTGCCCTGGCCCTGCGCATCGAGGGGATGTACTCCAAGGAGGAAATCCTCGAGCTCTACCTGAACAGGATCTATTTCGGCGACGGTCTGTACGGTGCCGAGGCGGCATCACGCGGCTACTTCGGCAAGTCGGCCGCCGAGCTCGAGTTGTCGGAGGCGGCCCTGCTGGCGGGTCTCGTCAACGCCCCGTCGGCGAATGCACCCACGGTGAACCTCCAGCGAGCCCTTGGCCGCCGCGCGGTCGTGCTCAGGGCGATGTACGACCAGGAAATCATCACCAAAGAGGCGTTCGATCGGGCATCGAAAGAGAAAGTGGCGCTGCGCGACGTCCTGCGCCGCGAAGAGCCGCACGGCCAGTATTTCAAGGAAGAAGTCCGACAGCAGCTCGTAAAGCAGTTTGGCTGGGAGCGACTGTCTGAAGGCGGGCTGAAGGTCTACACCACCATCGATCCCGCGATGCAGACGGCGGCCGAGGCGAACGTGGCCATGTCGCTGGCGCAAATCGAAGCACGCCGCGCCAAGCGTATGCAGAGTCGCAAACCGGCGACGGGGACCGCCGCCGAGAGCGATCCGCTCGAAGCCGCGCTCGTGGCGTTGGATCCGACGACCGGCGAAGTGCGTGCGATGGTCGGTGGCCGCGACTTCAAGGCAAGCCGCTTCAATCGTGCAACGCAGGCCCTGCGCCAGCCGGGGTCGGCCTTCAAGCCGTTCGTCTATGCCGCGGCCCTCGAAGCCGGCTATTCGCCGGCTTCGCTGGTGACCGGCCTCGACGAGCCGATCAACACCCTCGAGGGCGCATGGATGCCGGAGGACGAACATTCGACGGCCGCGGCGATGACGGTGCGAGCCGCGCTGCGCACGTCGAGCAATCGAGCGGCCGTGCGGATGCTGGAGGAAGTCGGCATCGCCAAAACGGTCGACCAGGCGCGGAAGATGGGCATGGGCAACGTGCCGAGCGTACCGTCGCTCGCGCTCGGGTCGGGCGAGGTCACGTTGATGGCCATGGCGTCCGCCTATGCGGCGTTTGCCGATGGCGGGCAATTGCGCCCGGCGATGTTCATTCGCCGCGTCGAAGATGCGCAGGGGAAGGTGTTGTTCGAGGCGACGCCCTCGGCCGAGCAGGTCATGACGCCGCAGACCGCCTTCCTGATGACGAGCATGCTCTCCGATGTCGTGAACTACGGCACAGCGTACAAAGCTCGTCAGGAAGGCTTCACGCTGCCGGCGGCCGGCAAGACCGGCACGACCAACGACTACGTGGATGCGTGGTTCGTCGGATTTACTCCTCACCTGGTGACGGGCGTGTGGATCGGCTTCGACAAGCGGCGCACGATCATCTCCAATGGATTCGCCGGCGAGATCGCCGTTCCGCTGTGGGCGCGCTTCATGAAGCAGGCCACGGCCAGCGACAAGCCCGATACGTTCAAGTCGCCGTCGGGGTTGATGGCGGCCAATGTGTGCCGCGAGTCGGGCAAGCTCCCGGGACCTTTCTGCAATCGCGTCGTGACCGAGTACTTCGCACACGGTACTGCGCCAACCGAGGTGTGTCAGGACCACAACTTCTATCTTGCGGCCCATCTCGCCACCACGCTTCCGGACGGTACTGTCCGCGCGACCGAAGCGTTCCCCACGGCGCCGCCAGACCCGAGCGCGCCGGTCGCAGCCGTGTCGTCGGCCCCGCGCGACAATGACGTCGTGATGGCGTCGAAGACCGAAGAAGAGCCGAAAAAGAAACGCGGGTTCTGGTCGCGGGTGTTCGGACGCAGCAAGGACGATGAGAAGAAAGAGAAAAAGGCGAATGACTGATACGCGTCAGGGCAGATGGCAAATGGCAGATGGCAGCTAGACGTCGTATGCCATTTGCCATCCGCCATCTGCCATAACGGATCTGTCGTACTATTCCGGGCGTGTCCTCGCCCTATCCTCGCGTTGCTTCACTGAAGACGGCAACAGCTTTTCGCGCGCATCTCGAACGCTCCAGCATCTCCCTTGAATTCGACGACATCGTGGACGCCTCGGGTGCGCTCGCGCAGCCGATCGAGGTGGATGGCGTTCGCGTGGGCAATCGCTTTTGCGTGCTGCCGATGGAAGGGTGGGACGGGACCACGTCGGGAGAGCCGAGCGACCTGACGCGTCGCCGATGGAGGAATTTCGGGAAGAGCGGCGCGAAGCTGATGTGGGGCGGAGAAGCGGTGGCCGTGCGCCACGATGGTCGCGCCAATCCCAACCAGCTGATGCTGACGCCCGCGACCCAGAAATCGATTGGCTCGCTGCGCGACGAGCTCATCTCGGCGCACCGCGAGCAATTCGGATCGAATGCCGACGCCGATCTCTACCTCGGTCTGCAGATCACGCATTCGGGCCGGTTCGCGCGGCCAGATGTGTGGAACGTGCCGGCGCCGCTGGCGGCCTGCCCTCATCCGATCCTCGATAAACGGTTTCCGGGCGGCGTGCGCGTCTTCACCGATGACGAGCTCGACCGCCTCGTCGACGACTACATCAGCGCGGCGCGCCTGGCCTACGACTGCGGCTATCAGTTCGTCGACGCCAAGGCGTGTCACGGCTACCTCGGACACGAACTGCTCGGCGCCACCACGCGCCCGGGGAAGTACGGCGGCTCGATCGAAAACAGGATGCGGTTCCTCACCGGGATCATTCGCGGCATCCAGAGTGCCGTGCCTGGCCTCGGCCTCGTCGTCCGGGTGTCGATCTTCGACGTGCCCCCGCACAAGAAGGGCACCGGCGATGTGGGCGTACCGGAACAGACAACCGGTGGAGAGCCGGGATTCGGCGTGATGGCGGGCGAGAACCTGGACGGCGCGCTCGAAGACGGACGCCGGTTGTTGACACATCTCCAGGCGCTGGGCATCCGATGGATATGTATTTCGGCGGGCAGCCCGTATTACAACCCCCACGTCACGCGCCCGGCGTTTTTCCCACCCGTGGATGGGTACGAGCCGCCCGAAGATCCGCTCCGCGGGGTGGCCCGCCAGATCGACGCGACCGCCAAGCTGAAATCGGAATTTCCGCATCTCGTGTTCGTCGGTTCCGCGTACAGCTACCTGCAGGAATGGCTGCCGCATGTCGGCCAGTACAACGTCCGGAACGGTCTCACAGACTTCGTCGGGCTGGGCCGGATGGTTCTGACCTATCCCGACCTGCCCGCCGACGTGCTGAGCGGACGCCACCTTCGCCGTGGATCCATCTGCCGTACGTTCAGCGACTGCACGACTGGTCCGCGTATGGGCCTGGTGTCTGGTTGCTATCCACTTGACCCTTTCTACGAAGCGCGGCCCGAAGCCGAGCGCATCCGGACGGTGCGTGTGGGCGCCAGGACGCGCACTTAGAGAGCGTCTTCCGATTGTACGTAGTGTCCGCCTTCAGGCGGACCGTTGAAAGTCCGGCTAAAGCCGGACACTACGTACCGCTGCGTAGCAGCGGCCATCAAAAGTGTTGACACTTTGTACGCGATCGGCGTAGCTTAGCCCCCAATCGACGACAGACCCCAGCGAGATCGCCTGCGCGCGCGCGCGGGGATAGATTGCCGACCACCTTCGACGGATGAGGTGCTCTATGAAACTGCTCGTACGGTCCGCCTTCTGCCTCCTGCTGTATGCGTCAACTGCGTTCGCGCAAAGCGATCGCGGCACCATTTCTGGCACCGTCGTCGATCCTGACGGCGCGGTCGTGCCCGGCGCGAGCGTCGTTGCGGAGAATCCCGAAAACGGCGCGCGCTACGAGACCGTCACGACCCAGACCGGCAACTACACGCTGGCGCAGTTACCGGTCGGCAGCTACAACGTGAACGTCGAGCTGACCGGCTTCGGCCGCTTCCGGCAGGAGGGCATCCGCATCTTCGTCGGGCAGACGGCCCGCGTCGACGCGAAGCTGCAGGTCGGCAATCTCGCCGAGGAAGTCAACGTCGTGGCCGATGCGTCGATGCTCGATACGCAGAGCGCGGAAATCTCGTCGAGCGTGACCAGCGAGAACCTGAACTCCCTGCCGCTGAACTTCGGTGCGCGCGGCAACTTCGCGGCGGCCAGCATCCGCAACCCGTATTCGTTCGTGACGCTGGTGCCGGGCGGCAACATCTCGAATTACAGCTCGCTGAAGGTCGGCGGCGCGCCTTTGAACACCTTCCAGATTCGCGTCGAAGGCATGGAAGCGAACAACCACCGGCTGATGATCCGCGTCGATCAGGTCCAGCCGTCGGTCGAGTCTCTCGAAGAGATGACGGTGCACACCAGCAACTTCGCCCCTGAATACGGACAGGTAGCGGGCGGCATCTTCAACCTGACCGCCAAGTCGGGCACCAACACATATCGCGGGAGCCTCTTCGAGTACTACGTCAACGAAAAGCTCGGCGCCGGTATCCCGTTCACCAACGACGGGTCGGGCAACCTCGTGAAGCCGCCCAACCGGCGCAACAACTTTGGTGGCAGCCTCGGCGGGCCGGCGACGATCCCCGGCGTGTACGAGGGGCGCAACCGCACCTTCTTCTTCTACACGCTCGAGCAGTTCCGGCAGGTCGAAACGCGTGCCGGTCTCCTCCAGACGATGCCCACCGATCGGATGAGGAACGGCGACTTCGGCGAAGCGCTCACGGGCCGGCAGCTCGGTGTCGATCCGCTGGGCCGGCCGATCATGGAAAACGCGATCTACGACCCCCGCACGACACGCGTCGTCAACAGCCAGGTCGTGCGCGATCCGTTCCCCGGCAACGTGATCCCAAGAGAGCTGCTCGATCCGGTGGCGCTCAAGTGGCAGGAGTACATCCCGAGGGCGACACGGTCCGGGCTGATCAACAACTGGGATCAGGCGTTTCCCGCCGATACGATCAAGTCGATCTCCACGTTGAAGGTCGACCACAACTTCAACGCCAGTGGGAAGCTTTCGGGATACTACTCACGGTACTGGGGACCGCACTACAACGGATCCGATGGGCTGCCGATTCCCATTACCGCGGTGCGACGCTTCGCCACTTCGACGCACACACTTCGCGTGACCTACGACTGGACGCTGTCGCCGTCGACGCTGATGGATGTCCGCGTCGGATACCTGCGTCACTGGAATCCCGACTTCGGCCTGCCGGAAGTGCGCGAGTACGATCCCATCGCGGGCCTTGGGCTCGTCGGCGCGGTGAACGGCATCGGGTTCCCCGTGACCAACACCCAGATGTTCACGCAGACCGGCGGCGGCATGTCGCTGGGGATGGCGGTCGCCGGCAGCCTGCCGGCGACGAAGAAACCCCAGGCGCTCGCCACGTTGACGCACACGCGCAACACCCACACGTACAAGACAGGGTTCGAGTGGCGCGACGACATCTTCAGCAATCCGCAGATCCACGGCTCGCACGGGCAGTACACCTTCAGCGCGCAGCAGACGGCGCTGCCCTCGACGCAGGGCCAGAATCTCGGCGGTGGAGCGGTCGGACTGGCCTATGCCAGTTTCCTGATGGGGAGAGTGAACAGCGCGTTGGTGTCGAACCCCACCGATCCCAACTGGCACCGCCCGACGATCGCGGCCTTCATGCAGGATACGTGGCGCATCAAGTCGAACCTGACGCTCGACTACGGCCTGCGCTACGACAGGCAGGCGTACGGCTACGAACAGGACGATCGCCGCAGCATGTTCTCGCCGGACGTGCCGAACCCGGCGGCCGGAGGGCTGCTCGGCGCGACGATTTACGAAGGCGACGGTCCGGGCGCGTGCAACTGCCGGTTCGTGGATACCAATTCCATGTCGTTCGGCCCGCGCGTGGGCGTCTCGTATCAGATGACGCCGAAGACCGTGCTGCGCGCCGGATGGGGCATCACCTACGCGCAAACCGGCATGGGTCAATCCGACGGCGGCTCGACGCTGGGCGCCGGCGGGTGGAACACGTTCAACTTCGAGTCGCCGGCCTTCGGCGAACCTGGCGCGCTCCTGCGCGAGGGTCTCAGATACGACCGCGACGCGTTGTTCGCGGTGACCAACAACGCCGGCATCCGGCCGTCGCCGGGGCAGGTCGATTCGCCGCCGCAGTGGATTCATCCTGACGCCGGCAAGATGCCGAAGCTGAACCAGTGGAGCGTCTCGGTGCAGCGAGAGATCACGCGCGATCTCGTCGTCGACGTGGCCTACGTCGGCAATCGCGGCGACGGGTTTACGGCGAACAACATGGTGAACCTGAACGCCCTCAGCGTCGACCGGCTGAAGTCGTTCGGGCTCGACGTCAACAACGCCGCCGATCGCACGCTGCTGACCTCGCGCATCGATTCGGCGCTCGCGGCTCAGCGCGGGTTCAACAAGCTGCCGTACGCCAGCTACTCGGGCGCGAACACGGTGGCGCAGAGCCTGCGGCCGTTCCCGCAGTTCGGCACGATCAATTCGTTGGGCGTGCCGCTCGGCGCGAGCAAGTACGACTCGCTGCAGGTGAAAGCGACCAAGCGCTACTCGAACGGCCTGAACATGGTGGGCACCTTCACGTGGCAGAACGAGCGGACCAATATGGTCCAGACCGCCACGACGGCGACGCCGAACAGCGCGGTTGCCAACAATGTCTTCGATCATCCCGAAGATGTGTTCTTCGTGTCTGAGCTGTCGGAGCCGCT
The DNA here is from genome assembly GCA_963746535.1 of Vicinamibacterales bacterium. Classification (GTDB taxonomy): domain Bacteria; phylum Acidobacteriota; class Vicinamibacteria; order Vicinamibacterales; family JAMQPK01; genus JAMQPK01. The sequence continues at coordinate 608,409 of CAVVBP010000007.1, forward strand.
GATCAGCGTCCTTGCCTTCAACTACGAGGTGCCCCGATTCACACAAAACGAGTTCATCCGCGCGGTCCTGGGCGGGTGGACCATTGGCGGCATTATTCGCTATGCGAGCGGCACACCGATTCCGGTTCCGGCCTCACAGAATCAGCTCGCAGCGTTGCTCTTCCAGAACACGCGCATGAGCCGCGTCGAGGGACAGCCCCTGTATCTGAAGGAGCTCGACGACACCAGTGCGTACGACCCGAACCGCGATTTCGTGCTGAATCCCGCCGCGTTTTCGAACCCCGCGCCAGGGCAGTTCGGAGCGTCTCTGCCGTACTATGATGACTTCCGCTATCAGCGGCGTCCGGACGAGCAGCTGAGCTTCGGCCGGAACTTCAGGCTGCCTGGACGGACGCGGTTCGAGGTGCGCGCCGAATTTTTCAATGCGCTCAATCGCATTCAGTTGAATAATCCTGACGCAACCAACCCGCTGCAGACGCAGACGACCAACGCGCAGGGGGTACCGACATCGGGATACGGGCGCATCAACACAGGAACCGTGTACGGCCCGCCGCGCGGCGGGCAGTTGGTGATGCGGTTCAGCTGGTAGAAACTTCGTCGGTTCGTCGGTTCGTCGGTTCGTCGGTTCGTGGGGTTCGCCAGGTTCGGGGTTCGTCAGGGGCCCCTGCGCCACCGCGCTGAGCGCGAGTGAGCGAAGAGCCGAGCGCGAAGTGGTTGCTCGGCGCGCGGGAGCGCGCCGAGACATTGAGAAGAGAGGACATTCATGAAACGTAGAGAATTCCTTGGAACAACAGCACTCACCGCGGGTGCGACCATGCTCTTTCCCCCTTCGCGGCAGACCCTGCTCGCGCAGGCGGCGACAAAGGGGATGGCTGGCGCGCAGGGCGCCACGCCGGCCACACCGAAGGCGACCTACCCGACCCGGATGGCGAAGGTCGAGATTCTTTTCAAGGCGCCCGGCTTGTCCGGCAACGGCATGCAGTGCACCGCAGAAGGGATCTGGACGATCGACAACGCCGGCAGCCGTACCGACACGCCGGGACGCTGCAAGGTGTATCTGTCGAGCTACGAGGGCAAGAAACTGCGGGAACTGTCTCCGGAAGGAACCGGGCCGAGCGGGATTGGCGTGGATGAGGACAACCGGACGATTTGGATCGGCTCGACCTACAGCCGCGAGATCATTCGGGCCGATGCGAAGACTGGCGAGACGATAGAGAAACATTTCACGCCGGGCGCCGGCGTCATCTATCGCCGGACGACGGATATCGCCGCGCGTCCCGATACCTATGGGGCAAAGGCGCGCGAGGAAGCGGGGATTCCCGCGCGGGGCGGAGCCGCTGGAGGCGGCAGGCGCGGTGGTGGTGGCGGTCGCGCTGTCGAGCCCGGCCAGAACACCGGCCAGGGCACGAGTGACGGTCTAGGCGTCGGGCGCGGCGGCGCGGTTGCGGGAAATCCCGGACCTCCCGCCCCGGGCACCGGAGCGCACGGACAGCAGACCCAGAACGGAAAGCTGTGGATGTCGGTGCCTCCGGGCCGGATGATTTATCGCGTCGACCCGAAGACCTGGACCGTTGAGCACATGTTTCCGACCGTCGGGTTCCGGCCGCACGGCATCGGCATCGAGTCGCCCGACGCACGGCATCTCTGGGAGTCGGACACGAACATGGGCGGGTTCTTCAAGCGCGACATGGTCACCGGCGAGATCGTGGACGCGATCATCCTGCCGGACGGATCGCCATTTCCACACGGCGCCTCGGTCTGGCAGGGTTATATCTACTGGGTCGACGACATCGGCAACGGCATCGCGCCGGTTTGCCGGACGAAGATCTGACAATAATCCGTAAGGTTCGTCTGGTTCGTGGAGTTCGTGAGGTTCGTGGGTTCGTAAGGTTCGGGAACCCACCGAACCCCACGAACTTTACGAACCTACGAACTTTACGAACCCGCCTCAGAATTTTTCCATTTCTTCCTTCAACCACCCGTCATTCCGATCCTTATGACACTCGAAGCACGCGTTCGGGCTGTCATCCTTCCCAAATCGCGCGGTCATCTCGGCGTCCGGCACATCGTCAATCTGATGCGACCGAGCGGGGAAGAGCAGCGCATCCATGATGCGCGGCATGTGACAGGACACGCAGCGGCTGGCCTCGGTGTCGGCGCGATGGCGCGTGTGGCGTTCGGGGCGATCGGCGAGCTCGGTGTGGCATTGCACACACATCCGATCGGGATTATCACGAAACTTCAACGAGGTCGGGTTCGTGGCGGCGTCGGCCGGATGGGGATCGTGGCACGAACCGCACGTGGCGTTGCCGGTCCGAAAACACTCGGACCGCGTGAACGATTCACTGATGAACGTCGTGGCCCGGTAGCGGCCGTCGCGGTAGAACGCCTTCCGCGAGAAGTTCGACGGCAGGTGCATCGGATAGATGCGATAAAAAGGCACCTGCTCGGAATAGTTGACGTGGCCGCGTTCATCCGCGTTATGCACCGCCGATTGCGCATGACACTGACTGCAGACCGCGACGTATTGCGGAGCCGGGAGGCGGCGGAAGCTCACCGGCGTGTCGTAGGTCGCGCGCCCGGCGACGCCCGACTTGATGCGCTCGACGTGATCGCGTGACGGCCCGTGGCACATCTCGCAGTTGATGCCCCCTTCTCGAAACGCGATCGCATCGGGTCCTGAGGTCTGCCCCGTCCGCGCGAACTCCGCGAAGGACTCGTGGCCGCCGCGGTTCGCGCTCAGCTGGCTCGTGTGGCACGGGGCGCACGAGGTCTGGTAGATCGCGCCCTCGGGGATGGTGTGAAAGCGCGTGATGTCGGCGCGCACCGAGCCGGGCCCGTCGACGGCGCCCCAGTAGTTGAGCCAGGCCGATCGGTTGCGGCTGTACTGAACGGGAAACACGAGGATGCGCGCATCGGGCAGGCGCGTCGCGTAGGCCTGCTGCCATTTCGACCCGATGAGGTAGTCGACCGGATAGCGGATCCAGTCGGAAGAGTCGCCCTTGCGAATCTCGATGAAATGCCGGCCGTCCTGCATGATGGGCCGCGCGCTGTTCGCGACGATGTGCCCGCTTGAAAAATCGCCGATGACGTCGGCGGCGCGGTAGCTGCGGAACATCTTCGACATGCCGGTCGAGCGCCAGCGCTCGTAAATCGGCGAATGGCATTCGCGGCAGCTCTCCGATCCCGCGTACGCGCCGGCCGGCGGACTGGACGCGCGCACGGCGGGGCTGGGCGGCGTCCATGTGAGCGACGCGGCGTAGTCCTCGAAACTCTTCGACCCGGGCGGCTGCTTTGCGAAGAGCGACTGCAGCGATTCCCGGGCCGGTCCCGCGAGCGCGGGCGACGTTCGCATGACGTGCGCGAAGGAGGCGGCGGCCCCGGTGTCGTCGCCCAGGGCCGTCTGCACGACGCCGAGCGCGTACAACGCGTCGGTTTCGTCGTGGTTCAGGCTGAGCGACATGAGAAGCGAACGGCGGGCGTCGGCGTACGCGCCTCGCATGGCCGCAACCCGGCCGAGCACGAAATACGCGGTCGATCGCAACTCGTCGCGGACGCGGGGCCAGGCGTCGGCGGTCACCGGCAAAGGGACGTCGGCGTTGGCCAGATAGCGCAGCGCGTCGCGCGCGCTTTTGTCCGCCAGATCGAAGGCCGATTGCTTCGCGGCCAGGTCGGCCGTCATGACGAGCAGGAACGGATTTTCGGGCAGGAGGCGCAGCGAACGCTGTGCGCGCTCGAGCGCGGCCGGGTGGTCGCCCATCTCGGCGCTGGCGCGCGCCGACAGCTCGTACGCTTCTCTCAGCACGATCGAGCGTCCATAGCGTTCGGCGAATGCGTCGGCGAGGTCGCGCTTCGCGCGCGGCTCTTTCGCGTTCCACGCGGCTCGAAACGATTCGCGCTCGACAGGATCGTCGATCTCGTCGAAGATCGTCAGGCGGGCGTGGCGCGGACCGGGCGCGTAGTCGGTCTCCTGGGCGAACGCGACCATCGTCGCCAGCAGGAGCAGCGGCAGGATCACGATCGAGCGCATGATGATCTCGCCGATTATAGGCTCCGGGAGCATTTTCAAGAATCGTTCCCGGGCCGGTGAAAGTGTTGACACTTAGCAGACGCGCGGCTATGCTCCGCGCCATCGAGGGACATATGCGTGCATTGCAGTTGTGTGGGAAAAGCTGGCGCGCGCTCACAGTCGCGGCGATTGCCGGCGCCGGCTTGAACGTGCTCACGTTGCAGGCGCAGGGCGGGCGGTCGCATGAATGGCTGACGTGGGGCGGCGACCAGGAGCGCAGCGGCTGGAATCGCACCGAGACGGAGATTTCGAGGCAGAACGTCAAGCGCCTCGGGCTGAAATGGAAAACGCAGATCGACAAGGAGGTCTCGATCGAAATCGAATCGGGGAACTCCATGTTGACCGCGCCGCTCGTCGCTGAGAACGTGCGCACCCCGCGAGGGACACGAACGGTGGTCTACACGTTGTCGGCGGCCAACACCATCTCGGCGCTCGACGCCGGAACGGGTCGACCCGTCTGGCAGCGGACCATCGATCGCACGGTTGAACCGGGCTCGGCGGCCAACTGGATCTGCACCAACATGTCCACCGCGACGCCCGTCATCGACAGGGCGTCGTCCACCATTTATCTGATTTCCGCGGACGGCCGCCTGCACGGGCTCGATATCTCGAGTGGCGAATCGAAGCTGAATCCGCCGCCCGAGTTCGTGACGCCGTATTCGCGCAACTGGAGCCTCAACCTCATCGACGGCGTGATGTATACGACCGTCGGACGAGGATGCGGCAACGGTCCTGTGCCCGGCGCGCCGGCGCCGCCACCTGGTACGCTGCGTGGCGGGGGGGCTGCCCCGACCGGCGATGCGCAACCCGCACGCGCCGGAGGTGCACCAGATGCGGAGGCGGGGGCTGGACGCGGTCGAGGCCGGGGCGCACCACCTCCGCCGGTGGCCGCGCACATGATCGCGATCGATCTCAAGAATTCCTTTCGCCCGATTACGCGATTGTTCACGAGTGTCGCGAGGCCGAACGGCGCGTGGAGCAGGGCCGGAATGGCCTGGGCCCACAACTCGCTCCTCGTCCAGACGGCGGACGGTCCCTGGGAGCCCGCGCAGGGTTTGTGGGGGCAGACGTTGTTGCGCCTCGAGCCGCGAACGCTGAACGTGCTCGACTATTTCACGCCGCCGAATCTCCAGGAGCTCAACGCGAACGACCTCGACTACGGTTCGGGAGGTACTCTGGGTTTCACCTTCCAGAATCGCCAGTTGGTGGCTTCGGGCGGCAAGGACGGCACGATCTACCTGCTCGACGCGGCGTCGCTGGGCGGCGCCGATCACCGGACGCCGCTCTTCTCGTTGAAGGCCGGCAACGACGAGCTGTCGTATGCGTCGATGGGCGTCTGGGGCGCTCCTGCCACCTACGTGAACGCGCGCGGCGAGCGGTGGGTGTACTTCCCGATGTGGGGGCCGCCGTCCAAGTCGGCGCCCTTTGCCAGGACCAACGGTGCGGCTGCCGACGGCAGCATCATGGCATTTCAGGTCGTGATGCAGAACGACAAGCCGGTGCTCGTGCCGAAGTGGGTCTCGCGCAACCTTGCCGTTCCAGACTCCCCCGTGATCGCCAACGGTCTGGTGTACGCGATCTCGACGGGCGAGAACACGCTGCAGCGCCATACCGATCCGAGATATCACGCGATCTTCCAGAAGCCGGGGATGCCGCCGCTTCCGAAGACCGGCACGATGACCGCTGAGGAACGCGGACAGAACACCACCCACGCCATCCTCTACGCGCTCGATCCCGAGACCGGCGAAGAGCTGTTTTCGAGCGGGACGGCCATCGACGACTGGACGCATCTGAGCAGCGTCACCGTCGCGGACGGTCAGGTGTATGTGACGACCCGCAAGTCGTTCGTGTACGCGTTCGGGGTGAAGTAGTGCTGAAATCGTTCTCGGCGTGGACCGCGGCGGGCCTGGTGTCGATCGCGCTCGCCTGGACGACCGCCGCCGGGCAACAGGCGCCCCCGGCCTCCGATCTCACCGCGCGAGGGGCAGACGTGTTCGCCCGATCGTGCAGCTCGTGCCACGGCCAGAATGGCGCGGGCGGGCGCGCGGCCGCGCTCGCAGACAGCCGCCGCATCCAGTCGCTCAGCGATGCCGACGTGCAGGGCATCATCAGAAACGGAACCTCGAGCGGGATGCCGCCGTTTCCCGCACTGACAGCGTCTGAGCTCGAAGGCGTGACGGCATTCGTGCGGTCGCTCAATCGCGTCGTGGATCGAGGCGGCACGGTCGCCGGCGACGTTGACGCCGGCGGGCGCTTCTTCTTCGGCGCAGGCAAATGTGCGTCGTGTCACGCCGTCGGCGTCAGCGGTGCGGCGATCGGACCCAACCTGTCGAACATCGGCAGCCGGATGACTCCCGAAGAGTTGTCTCAGGCCCTGGTGCAGCCGTCTGCGACCATCGCGCCGGGTTACGCGATGGCGAGCGCGATCTTGAAGAACGGCACGACCGTGCGCGGCTTCATCCGCAACGAAGGCAATCACGCGCTTCCGCTGCAGGACCTGGCCGGCCGGCTCGTCGTCGTGGACAAGGACGCGGCGAAGATTACCCGCGAGCCGGGGTCGTCGATGCCGCCCCTGAAAGCCAGCCCCGAAGAGCAAACGAATCTGATCGCGTACCTTCACCAACTCACTTCTGTGGGTGCGTCAGGCCTGTCCGCCGTAGCGGTGAGTGCAAGCGGCGCGAAGGCGGATGCGACAGGTGCGTCGGGCGCCGCAGATTTCGATGAGATTCTGAAACCACGAGCGGGCGATTGGCCGACTTACCATGGCCGGCTCGACGGCAATCGGTACAGCGCGCACGCGCAGATCAACACGTCGAACGTCAATCGACTGGCGCCGCGCTGGGTGTACTCGCTGCGTGGGTTCGACAACGAAACAACGCCGCTCGTGCTCGACGGCGTCATGTATGTCAGCGCGACCAACCAGGTGTCGGCGCTCGACGCGACCACGGGCCGCGAGATGTGGCGCTTCTCACGCCCGCGCACGCCCGGCCTGGTGGGCGATGCGGCCATCGGGTTCAACCGTGGCGTGGCGGTGCTCGGTTCCCGGGTGTTTCTGGTGACCGACAACGCGCACCTCGTCGCGCTCAGCCGCGTAAACGGTGCGCTGCTGTGGGAAGCCGTGTTGCCCGAGAACACCTCGCAGCCTTACGGCGGCACGACCGCGCCGCTGGTCGTCGGCAACCTCGTCATCGCGGGTGTATCGGGCGGCGATTCGGGCATTCGCGGTTTTGTCGCGGCGTATCACGTCGAGACCGGCAGGCAGGCCTGGCGCTTCTGGACCGTGCCCGCGGCGGGAGAGCCGGGATCGGAAACATGGAAAGGTGATGCCGAGCTCGACAAGGGCGGTGGATCCACGTGGTTGCCGGGCAGCTACGATCCCGAGACCGGCACGCTGTTCTGGCCTACGGGCAATCCGTATCCCGATACCGACGGCAGCGGGCGGGCCGGCGACAACCTGTATACGAATTCCGTGCTCGCGCTGGACGCCGAGACCGGCAAGCTCCGCTGGCATTTCCAGTTCACGCCCCACGATTTGTGGGACTGGGACGCCGAAGAACCGCTCGTTCTGGTGGATGCCACGTTCCAGGGCAAGCCGCGCAAGCTGCTGTTGCAGGCGAATCGCAACGGTTTCTTCTACGTGCTCGATCGCACCGATGGGAAGGTGCTCGTCGGGCGTCCGTTCGTCCAGAAGCTGACGTGGGCGAGCGGCATTGGTCCCGACGGACGGCCGCAGGTGCTGCCGGGAAGCACGCCCGATGAAAAAGGTGTAACCACCTGCCCGGCCATTCGCGGCGCGACCAACTGGATGTCGACCTCTTACCATCCCACAACGCGCCTCTTCTACGTGATGGCGGTCGAGAACTGTTTCCTCTACCGCAGCACGATGTTCGGTGGACGTGGTGCCGCGACGCCACCGCCGCAACCTGCGCGTGGCGCTGCTGCGCCAGCTAGAGGAGCCGGTCCAGCCGCGACGCTCGGCTTACCTGGCGGTGGCTTCAACCGCGGCAACGCGGGCGGTGGCGGATCGATGGCGTTGCGCGCGCTGCGCATCGACGATGGCGGGATCGCGTGGGAGATTCCTCAGGTCGGCAACTCGAACAACTACGGAGGGACGCTCGCGACCGCCGGCGGGTTGGTGTTCTACGGACAGGCGAGTGGGGAATTCGCAGCCGTCGACGCCGCTACGGGGAGGCACCTGTGGCACTTCGAGACGCAGGAACTCTGGAAGTCGTCGCCGATGACTTATGTGGTGAATGGCAAGCAGTACATCGCGACCGCATCCGGGCCGAACATCCTCGCCTTTGCGCTCGATTGAGATCGACGCAGAGCCGCAGAGGCGCAGAGAGACTAAAAACGAAAGACAAACAAAAGATCAGAAGAACAGGAGACTAGAAGTCTTGATCTTCTGGACCTTCTGATCTTCTGTTGATCTGGATCGCGGTCTTTTTCTCTGCGCCTCTGCGGCTCTGCGTCAAAACCTCAGGCAGTTGGCTGCGAGGCTTCGCGCTTGACCCACTTGTAAACCTTCGCCGAGTTCCGCCAGAAATATTTCTCGGCCACCGCTCTCGGCTGCGTCGCGAAATACTCCTTCGCGATCCGGAACACCTGATCGATCGGCGCCGTACCGTCGCTGTTGGGCCAGTCGCTGCCGAAGAGAATCCGATCCTCGCCAAACGTCGCCATCAGCAAATCCAGTTTGGCTTTGTAGGCGCTGAGATCCGCCGGCACCTGACCGTTCACGCGGCGAAGGATGGCCGACAGTTTCACGTGCATGGCCGGCCGCTTTGCGATCTCCTTGAGGATGGCCAGATAGGCCGGGCGCTCGGCCTCGGTCGGCTCGAAGTTCGGCAGATGATCGATCACGATCCGCAGGTTCGGCACCTTGTCGTTGATCGCCACCATCGCCTCGAGCAGCGTCATGCGCGGGTTGGCCGTGTCGAGCACGAGGTCGGCGTCGGCCAGGAGTTTGAGCCCGTCGATGAACGCCGGGTTCTGGACCTGTGCGGTCAGGTCGCGGCCCCAGAGGTTGCCGTAGCGAATCCCCTTGAACAGCGGGAACTTGCGGTACCGATCCAGGTACTCTTTGAACTCGGGCTTGTCCGGCTCGAGGTTGCCGATCACCCCCACGATGATCGTGTCGCGCCCCGCGACGTCGAGCACCCAGAGGTTGTCTTCGAGCCAGGGGCTCGCCTCTACCTTGATCGCGCCCACCGCGCCGAGCGGGCCGGCCAGCTTGCGATAGCGGTCGGGATAGGCCGCCATCGGCGCCTGACCTGGTCACTCGCGGGCCGCTGTACGGCGCGCCCTGCGGACGAGCCGGGTCGAAGAGGTGGATATGCGTATCGATGATGGGGATGGGCGACGCCTGTGCGTCCGCCTGCCGCGTCGCGAGCGACAGGCCCGCGGCGGCCGCGGCGCCGCCGAGAAAGGTTCGACGCGTGACACTGATCATCGGGCGGAGGTTACGCCGCGTGCCGCAGAACTGTCAACAGTCCAAATATTTGATTTTCAGCAGGAGTGCCAGGGACTTCTCCAAAAAACTGAACTCCTCGAGAAAACTAAGTGTTGACACTTGAAAAGGTGCGGCCTATGCTCCCGCTCTACTCAGATTTCGGCTTTGTTTCCCCGCGTCCCGCGGGGTCGAGGAGGAACGATGAAAGGCACGTTCGCGGCCGTCGTTGCGGTACTTGCGCTCACCTTGCTGGCGACCACCGCCCGCGCACAGGTCCTCTACGGATCGATCGTCGGCACCGTCACGGATACGGCCGATCTGGCCGTGCCCGGCGCGACCGTGAAAATCACGCACGTCGAGACCAACCAGTCGCGCGAGACGACGTCGAACGAAACCGGCGGCTACAACTTTCCGAACGTCGCGGCCGGGACCTATCAGGTCGAAGTCACGCTGCCGGGCTTCCAGACCTTCCAGGCGCGCGACATCGCGGTCCGGCTGAACTCGGCCGTCCGTGTCGATGCCCGCCTCTCGGTGGGCGCCCTGCAGGAATCGGTGCTGGTATCGGCGGATTCGGTGCTGCTCCAAACCGAAACGGCGGCGGTGCAGACGCAGACGACCAGCCAGCAGCTGCAGAACCTGCCGATCAACGGACGCAGCTTTCAGAGCATGCTCACGTTGACGCCCGGCGTGGCCCAGCCGAACTACTTCCAGACGGGCGGCATCAACAATCCAGCGCGATCGATGCAGGTCGTCGTCAACGGCGCGCCCAATTCGAACACGGTCTTCCGCCTCGACGGCGTCAGCGCGACGAACCAGTGGATTCAGGGCCTGCAGGCGTATACGCCCGCCATCGAGGCGATTGAAACCGTCAACGTCGTCACCAACAGCTTCGACGCCGAGCAGGGCATGGCCGGCGGCGCGTCGGTGAACGTGCAGATCAAGAGCGGAACCAACACCCTGCACGGCTCGGCGTTCGAGTACCTCTCGCACGCTGGAATGCGGTCGCGCAACTACTTCCTGCCTGCCGACCAGGAGAAGACGAAGGACACCAAGAACGTGTTCGGCGGCACCGTCGGCGGGCCCATCAAGCGCGACAAGGTGTTCTACTTCGTCAGCCTCGAAAACACGATGCAGCGGGCGATCGGCGGGCCGTATGTGACGCAGGCCACGGGCTCGGCATCGCAGTTCCTGTCGATTCCGACCGCAGCCATCCGCTCTGGCAACTTCACAGGTACGGGCGTGGTCATCTACGATCCGGCGACCGGCAACAACCTCGGGCAGGGCCGCGTGCCGTTCGCATTCGCGAACTGCGGCCTCACCTCGACTGCCGATCCGCGCTTCGACTCGTGCAACTTCATTCCGGCGGCGCGTATCAATCAGGTGTCGAAGAACATTCTCAGCCACCTGCCGTTGCCGCAGCTGGCCGGAAACGCGAACAACTATTTCGCGGTGCCGAAATTCAACACGGATTTCTACAAGCTGGATTCGAAGGTCTCCTGGAACGCGACCAGCCGCACCAACATGAACGGCCGGTTCAGCTACCTTCCGGAGAGCGAGCTGGCCGGCGGCCTCTATGGCGACGATGGCGGCGTGAACCCGCTCGCCGTCGGCACGCTGCTCGATTCCAACATCAGCAGCGCGGCCGTGTCGGTCACGCACATCGTGTCTCCGACGTTCGTGATCGACGGTCTGTTCGGATTCACGCGGCAGCACACCTACCAGCAGCCCCCGGGCGATCCCAATACGTGCTGGGGATCGGTCGTGGGCATCCGCAACGCGTGTCAGCCGCCGCTCCAGCGCGACTGGGCGATGCCCCGGGTTGACATCGCCTTGCCGTCGTGGAGCTCGTACGGGAACGGCATCCGCGTCAACGACAACACGGGCTCGGTGTTCGACTACCTCGATCCGCAGTGGCAGTATGTGGTGAACGCCGGCTGGAACAAGGGCGTCCACAACGTGAAGTTCGGGTTCGACCTCCACCGGCTGCACATGAACCACTACGAAATCACGGCGCCGAGCTTCACCTTCAGCGGTGGCGCCACGGCGCTCAACGCGACGGGCGCTGCGGCACCGACGTTCATGAACGGTTACGCCGACTTTCTGCTCGGGCTGCCGTTCACGCGCAACACCGCGCTGCAGAACCCGCTGCTGACCGAGGACGACGGCGGGAGCAACGAGCAGTCGGCGACGCTCCGCTCGTGGGAGTACGGCCTCTACATTCGCGACCAGTTCCAGCTGACGCGCAATCTCACGGTATCGGCCGGCGTGCGCTGGGAGTACTACCCGGTGCCGCAGCACGTCGATCGCGGCGTCGAGGTCTTCGATTTCACCACCAACCGGCTGATGATGTGCGGGCTCGGGAGCAATCCCATCGATTGCGGTGTCAAGGTGCAGAAGGATCTCTTCACGCCACGCGTCGGCGTCGCGTACCGGGCCGGCGAGTCCATGGTGTTCCGGGCCGGGTACTCGCGCAATCCGCAGAACGACAACATGATTGGCACCCGCATGCGCAACTTCCCGGTCAACGTGCAGATTAACGACGTCGCAGTGGGGGGCAACAATTTCACCCCCGTCGGGAGCTTCAGCGACGGGTACAACCTGCTGCCGATTCTCAACCTCAACCAGCCGCTGCTCGAGGTGCCGGCCGGCGTGAACATCACGACCAACGAAGTCGGCAACTACACGCGCGGCGTCATCACAACCTTCAACGTCACGGCCCAGAAAGTGCTGCCTCATAGCCTGACGGCGCAGGTCGGGTACGTCGGGAACCGCCAGAACGACATGGTGCGGAACCAGAACCTCAACTACAGCCAGATCGGCGGCGGCAACGCGAGCCTGCCGTTCAATCAGCCTGGCCTCGCCGGCGGATTCCGGACGACGGCACAGGTGAACACCGCGCGTCCGCTCGGCCGCGTCAAGTACGACGCGCTGCAGGCGAGCATGGTTCGCCGGATGACGAATGGTCTCGGCCTGACCGGGGCCTACACCTACGCCCATGCGACCGACTGGTGGGCGGGCGGCATTCTGATTCCGGAATACTGGGGTCTCAACAAGGGCACGCAGAACGGCAACAACCGGCACAAGGTCGACATCTCGGCGACGTGGGAACTGCCGTTCGGCGAAGGGCGCAAGTATGTCAGCAGCGGTGGTGCCTGGAGTACGATCCTGAGCGACTGGCAGGTGAACACCTATTTCACCGCGTTCACGGGCTCGCCGTTCACGGTGACCGCGGCCGCGGCCTCGCTCAACGCGAACAGCCCGCAGGTGGCCGATCAGGTCAAGTCGGACGTGGAAATCACCCACGACGTGGGGGCGAGCGTCTCCTGGTTCGACCCAACCGCCTTCAAGCCGGTCACCGAGGCGCGCTTCGGGACGGCGGGTTTCAACACGATGCGCGGACCGAGTTATGCGAACGTCGATCTTGAGCGTCTTCCGCACGTTCCCGTTGAAGCAATCGATGACCGCTCCAGTTCCGGCTGGAGATTTTCAACCTGACGAATTCGGCGCACTTCGTCAATCCCGCAATCCGCCGTTCAGAACGTCGCGTACAACACTGACGGCAGCATCCGGGCCCTCAATGGATTCGGCTCCATCACGGGCACGAACAACGTCGGCCGCGAGTACGACGAGCGGTACCTCCGCATCGGAGGCCGGCTCAGCTTCTAGCCCACGCCGCTCGTACGGCGTAGGATGAACGCGATGGCGAAAACCATCCTGGTGCTGATTGCGCTGACCGCGGTAGCGGCGGCGCAGTCAGCGCGCATTAGCCGCATTGGCGAAACCGTCCTGCACGGGCGGCGGGCCGTCACCCTCGAGAACGACAGGACGCTCGTGAGCACGCTGCGCGGCGGCGGCTTCATCGGCGAGGTCCGCTTCAAATCAAGCGACCCGAAGAAAAACCTCAACGTGATGTCCGAAGACCCGATACCGGATGGGGAGGACGATATGCTGAAAGTGTCGGCGGGCTGGTGCGCTAACGCGCTGGTGCGCGGGCGCGTCTGCCGATCGTCGTCAGTGTCCGCCTTCAGGCGGACCCCGTGAAAGTCCGGCTAAAGCCGGACGCTACGTACGACACGGACGTGGAAACTGCTAGCGTGCCGAGGCGCGGCGGCTTCGGCCCGCTGCGACAGCCGGCGCGACGGGGTTTTCGGCGCCGGTAGCAAGCCGGATCGCGGCACGGACGGTCGTCGGGTCGTGTTCGGGTGCGTGGTGGGTCAGCACGGTGAGGGCCGTGCGCGCGAGATGGCGCGCGAGATGGCTGGCCGCCAGCGCGGCATCGCCGCCTTCGCACGCTTCGACGATGCGCTTGTGCTCTTCGGCGGCAATCGAGAGTGCGCGCGGCACGCCTTTGATGTAAAGCCAGCGGTAGCGATCGGCGTGATCGTACAGCTCGCGAATCGTCCGCATCAGGCGGCCGCCCGCGTGCGCCACCAGGGTGAAGTGAAATTCGCGATCGACGGCCTGCCACTGCCGCAGGTCGTGGCCCGCGAGCGCCTCCATGCGGCGGAGGCAGTTGACGAGCGCGTCGATGTCGCGCTGCGTGAATCGCGGGACCGTGATGCGGATGGCCAGCGATTCGTGCACGATGCGCATCGCGTACAGCTGCTCGAGATCGTCGATCGAAAACGAGCTGACGCGGCCGCGGCGGTTGACTTCGGCTTCGACGAGCCCCTCGCGCTGGAGCATCCGGACCGCTTCGCGCAGCGGACCGCGGCTGACGCCGAGCTTGGTGGCCAGCTGCACCTGCGAGAGCGATTCGCCGGGCGGCAGGGCGCCGTTGAGGATCGACTCGCGCAGGCTCGTGTAGACCGTCCAGGTCATGTCGCGGGGTTTTCGGCCGCGCGATTTGGCCCGGGGCGTCTGGGTTTTGGCGGAAGGGCGCTGCATGGCTGTCAGCCGAGGGGGAGTATAGCAAAGCCGCCTTGCGTGCCGTGCGCCAAAAGTGTTGACACTTCAGGGGATATGGCGCCGCGGGTATGCCGGTGCCCGCCCAAAGTGTTGACACTATGGCGCCTTCGCGCGTAGGCTCCCTGCGCGATTCAGGCAGGGTCCGGCTGAAGCCGGACACTACGTACTGACGCGGGTCGGCTGAAGCCCGATAGTACGTAGTATCCGGCTTTAGCCGGACCGTGATCAGATCGGCGAGAATACTAGGCAAGGGAAGGGACTCCAGGCATGGGCCTCAAGGTCGCGATCATCGGAAGCGGCAACATCGGGACCGATCTGATGATCAAGATCGTTCGGACTTCGCGCGCGCTCGAGCTGGCCGCGCTCGTGGGCATCGATCCGCAATCGGACGGCCTCGCGCTGGCCCAGCGGATGGGTGTGCCCGTGACCGCGGAAGGGATCGACGGGCTCGTCCGGATGCCCGCGTTCGGCGAAATCGCCGTCGTGTTCGACGCGACGTCGGCACGCGCCCACGCCAGGCACAACGAGGTCCTCCGCAGCCATGCCAAGCAGATCGTCGACCTCACACCCGCCGCCATCGGTCCATACCTCGTCCCGGCGGTTAATTTTCACGACCTTGCGGACCAGCCCAACGTGAATCTGGTGACGTGCGGCGGGCAGGCGACCATTCCGATCGTGGCGGCCATCTCTCGCGTTGCGCCGACGCCCTACGCCGAGATTGTCGCGAGCATTGCCAGCCGGTCTGCAGGCCCCGGCACGCGCGCGAACATCGACGAGTTTACGCAGACGACCGCCCGCGGCCTCGAGCGCGTGGGTGGGGCGGGCCGGGGCAAGGCGATCATCGTGCTCAATCCGGCGGAGCCGCCCCTGATTATGCGCAACACCGTGTTGTGCTTGGTCGAAGACGGAGACGCCGCGGTCATCGAACGCTCCGTCAAGGAGATGGTGGCCGACGTCCGGAGCTATGTGCCGGGCTACCGGTTGAAGCAGGCCGTGCAGTTCGAGGACGTCACGGCGACACGTCCGGCGCGCCTTGTTGATGCGCGCGGCGTCACCGTCTTCACGCGCGGCCTGAAGGTGTCGGTGTTTCTCGAAATCGAGGGCGCCGGGCACTATCTGCCGAAGTACGCCGGCAACCTCGACATCATGACGTCGGCCGCGCTGCGGACGGGCGAACGTCTGGCGGCGGCCTACGCGAAAAGCCCGGTGATGGCATGAGCCCGCCTACGCCCACTGGCTTCGGCGCGGCAGGCTCCCGTCTGTATGTTCAGGACGTCACGCTTCGCGACGGCATGCACGCCATCAGGCACCAGTATTCCGTCGAGGACGTGCGGAAGATTGCGTCGGCGCTCGATCGCGCCGGCGTCGATGCCATCGAAATCAGCCACGGCGACGGCCTGGCCGGGTCGAGCTTCAACTACGGGTTCAGCGCGCACACCGATCGGGAATGGATCGAGGCCGCCGTCGAGAGCGTGACGCGCGCGATCGTCACGGTGCTGCTGCTCCCGGGCATCGGCACGATCGAGGATCTCGACGCGGCGCACGCTTCGGGTGCGCGGTCGGTGCGCATCGCGACCCACTCGACCGAAGCCGACATCGCCCGACAGCACATCGAGCATGCCCGCGCGCTGGGCATGGACGTCGTCGGGTTCCTGATGATGGCGCACATGACGCCGCCGGCCGAGCTCGCGCGGCAGGCGAAGCTGATGGAATCCTATGGCGCGAACTGCGTGTACATCGTGGATTCCGCCGGCGCGCTGCTGATGCGCGACGTCGCCGACCGGATGAACGCGCTGAACGACGCGCTCGACGCGAAAACCGAGAAGGGGATGCACGCGCACCACAACCTGTCGCTCGGCGTCGCCAACACGCTGGTGGCCATCGAGCACGGCGCGACGCGCATCGACGGCTCGCTGGCGGGTATGGGCGCGGGCGCGGGCAACGCGCCCCTCGAGGTGCTCGTCGCCACCCTGAACCGATCGGGACTCTCGCACGGCTGCGATCTCTTCGCGTTGATGGATGCGGCCGAAGACCTCATCCGTCCGATGCAGGATCGGCCTGTCCGCGTCGATCGCGAAACGCTCTCGCTGGGTTATGCGGGTGTGTACTCGAGCTTTCTGCGGCATGCCGAAGCGGCGGCGTCGCAGCACGGTCTCGATACGCGCGACATCCTCGTCGAGCTCGGCCGCCGCAACATGGTGGGCGGGCAGGAAGACATGATTGTGGACGTCGCGCTCGATCTGGCGAGGGCGCGAAACCGGTAGAATCGTCCATCGTCGATCGTCCATCGTCGACGATCGACGAATTCCCCATGACCGCTCGTACCTCCACGAAACGCCCATCGTCCCGGACGATCGCGTCCGACGTATTCGACCAGCTGAGACGGGACATCCTCGAAGGAAAGCTCGAGCCGGGAACCCGGATGCGCTTCAAGGACCTGCGCGCGCGATATCGATCGGGGTTGAGCCCGCTGCGCGAAGCGTTGATGCGCCTGGTGGCCGACGACCTCGTGATCCTCGAAGACCACAAAGGCTTCCGCGTCGCGCCGGTCTCGCAGGAGGAGCTCGTCGACCTCGCCATGACGTGGTTCGAGCTCGAAGCCGTCGGCATCCGTCAGTCCATCGAGAAGGGGGACGACCGATGGGCGGCGAACATCAAGGCCCGGTTCCGGGATCTCTCGAAGCACCGCATGAGGACGTCGGAGGGGACGATCGATCCCGACTGGGAGCCGCACAACCTGTCGTTCCACGAATCGCTCTACGCGGCGTGCGGCTCGCCGTCGCTCATGCGCTTCTGCCGGGTGTTGTCGGAGCGGTTCTCCCGGTATCGCCGGCTCTGGGCCAGGCGCCCGCACGCGCGGAATATCGCGAAAGAGCACGAGGAGCTGTGCCGCGCGGTGCTCGCGCGCGACACCGCCGCGGCGGTGGCCGCGCTCCGGAAGCACCGGACGCTGACGATTCAGGATCTGCTCGCCAACTGGAACGAGTCGTGAACCGGCGGACGAACAGAAGGTCAGAAGATCAGAAGATTCGGAGTAGTATTTTGCTTGGTATTTCTCTTGATCTTCTGGTCTTCTGTTTACAGGAGAGAGGCCCGTATTTTCGAAAATTCGTTCGGATATTCGAAAAACAGAGGTAAGATCGGAAGTGCCGAGGTCCTATGAAAATCAATCCCGATAAGTGCGTCGCCTGTGGCAACTGCACCTACGTGTGCCCGATGGGCGCGATCTACGTCGATCCGCACATCAAACGCGCCACCGTCAACCGGAACGAGTGCGTCGAGTGCTACGCCTGTTACACCGGGCTCAGCCAGGAGCATCTCAACCCCACGCTGGTGCGGACCATGCGCAAGATCTTCCAGATGCTGCGCCTGCGGTTCGACCCCGAGCCGGATGTCTGCCCGACGGCCGCGTTCGAGCCCGAGGAGCTCACCTGGCCGCGCGTCGTCCGGCGGGCGTTTTCCGATCCCCGCGTGCCGCACGAGTCGACGGGCGTCGAAGGGCGCGGCACCGAAGAGGTGAAGACCAACGACATCAGCGGCCGCGTCAAGACCGGCGAAGCGGGTTTCACGATCGAGTTCGGCCGTCCCGGTGTCGGCGTCTGGATGCGTGAGATTCAGCTCATGTGCTGGGCGCTGGCCGACGCCGGCGTCGCGTTCGAGAAGAAGAACCCGATCACGTCGCTGATGAGCAACGTGGCTACGGGTACGCTCCGCGAAGACATCCTGAACGAGAAGCTCATGTCGGCGATTGTCGAAATCAAGGTCCCGCTCGAGCGCGTCGAAGAGGTCGTGCGCCTGGTCTGGGACATCGAGAAACGTATCGACACCGTCGTCGCGCTTGGCGTCGGCACACGGTGCAGCGACAACGGCGAGGACACGGTCGTGGCGCCTGTCCTCGAAAAGCTCGGCTACTCGCTGCAGCGCGCGAAAACCAACATCGGGCTCGGCCGCGTGACCAATCAGGCGGCTGTGCAGGCTGCATTGGAGATGGCAAAACCATGACGAATACGCTGCATCGGTTCGGCGATGCGCAGAGCTTCCGCGACGACTTCATCGTCTTCGCGATCGCGAGCCGCGGAAAGAACGACGAAAACTCGGTGCCCAAGCTGCGGCGGTTCCTCGAAATCGCGCTGCAGTTCAAGCCGGTCAATCTCGGCGACTCGCGTCACGGCGGCGCGTACCGGCCGTCGAAGTCGATGTCGCCGATCGCGCATTGGAACCGGGACAACGACCCCGATTTCAAGAAAGTGATCGAGGGGCTCGATACGACGTGCACGGCTGCCGCGGTGTTCGACAACCTCGAGTCCGCCGAGCAATGCACGAAGGCCGTGCGCGAAGCGGATCTCGGCCTCAGCATCAACATCTCGACCTCGGTCGACGGGGCCATCGCGTGCTGCAACGCCGCGGGCATTCACCGGCACAGCGCCGGATACTCGCTCGGCTTCGAGGGAAAGACGGAACACCTGCCGAACGGCGACGTGCTGGCGCTCTCGACGATGTGCGGGCACGGCATGGTGAGCATGTCGCTCGCGAAGAAGATGATCGACTGGGTGAAGGAAGGACGCCGCACGCCGGACGAGGCGGCGGTCGTGCTGACCCGGTTCTGCTCGTGCGGTGTCTTCAACCCCTCTCGTGCGCGCCGCCTTCTGGAAGAAGCGCGGGAGCGGACGAAATGAGGCGTCTCGGCTCGACGCTCGTCCTCGCGCTCGCCATCGGCGCGGCCGCATGCGGAGGCGCGCCGCCGGCGCCCGCGGACGCCCCTGCCTCAACGCCTGCGCCTGCTGCTGCCGACGTTCTCGTCCTCAACAACTTCACGTTGATCGATGGGCGGGGCGGTCCGGCCGTTGCGGATTCCGCGCTGATTGCGACCGACGGCCGCATCACGTGGATTGGCCCGAAGTCCGAGCTCAAGGCGCCCGCCGGCGCGTCGGTGCAGGACCTCACCGGCAAGTTCGTGATGCCCGGCCTCGTCGATCTGCATACGCACGTGTCCAATTCGGACGTCCAGATGCAGGATCCGGTCAGGTTCTTCACGCGCGAAGGCGTGACCCGCGATCTGAAGCTCTATGCGAGTTACGGCACGACGACGGTGGCCTCGCTCGGCACCGATCAGAAGCCGTTGGTCTACGAAATGCGCGAGGAGCAGCGCAAGGGACGCCCGACGGTAGCGCGTATCTTCACGGCGGGCCGCGGCTTTACGGTGAAGGATGGATTCCCCACGAACAAGGGGAACGTCCCGGGCATTCCGTACGAGCCGGTGACGCCGGCGGACGCGGCCGCGCAGATTGAAGAGCTGGCGGCGGAGCATCCCGACGTCGTCAAGATCTGGGTCGACGACCGATTCGGCGACTTCAAGAAGACGCCCATCGAGATCTCGCGGCCGATCATCGAGGGGGCGCACAAACACGGGATCAAGGTGATCGCGCACGTGTTCTATCTGAGCGACGCCAAGGAACTGGCAGCCGCGGGGCTGGATGCCTTCGGCCACAGCGTCCGCGACAGGGCCGTAGACGCCGAGCTCATTCAGTTGATGAAGAAGAACGGCACCTGGATCATTCCCACGCTCTACCGCGAATGGGCGACCTTCATGTTCGAGGAGCCCAACCAGTTCCTGAACGATCCGTTTTTCGCGCGCGGGCTCGACGCCAATCAGCAGACGGTCCTGAAGTCGCCCGAGTACCACAAGGCGCTGACGGGCGACAAGTATTTCCCGAGGTATCCGGGCGTCCTGAAGACGGCGATAGAAAATCTGAAGCGGCTCGCCGACGCGGGCGTGCCGATCGGCTACGGCACCGACAGCGGCGTGCTGACCCGGTTCGAAGGATTTGGCGAGCACAAGGAGCTCGAGCTGATGGTCGAGGCCGGCATGACGCCGGCGCAGGTGATCACCGCGGCGACGAAGAGCTCGGCAGAATTCCTGGGGCAGCAGAAGGATCTGGGCACGCTCGAACAGGGCAAATGGGCGGACCTGATCGTGCTCGGCGCCGATCCGCTGGCCAATATCAAGAACAGCCGGCAGATCGAGGCGGTCTACATCGCCGGCAACAAGGTTCAATAGCGAGGCTGTTCCAAGGACAGGAGATCGTATGAGACTTTTGCTGGCGATCGTGATCGGGGTGATGCTGTCGGCCGTCGGGTTCGCACAGGCGGGAAAGCCCGAGCAGCAGGTGATGCAGGCCGAAAAAGATCGGTTCGCGGCGATGGTCAAGGGCGATCGCGCGGCCCTCGAAAAGCTGCTGGCCGATGATCTCACCTATATCCACAGCACCGCGCTCCTGCAGACCAAAGATGAGTTCATCAAGAGCGTGCTGGCCGGCAACATCGACTACGTGTCGATCGTGCCGAGCGAACCCGACTCGAAGGTGCGCGTCAACGGCAACACCGCGATCATGACGGGCCTCGCGGCGGTCAACGTCATCGACACCGGGAAGGATCGGAAGATCAGGATTCGCTACACGACCGTCTACGCCAATCGTGGCGGCGCGTGGCTGCTGCAGGCCTGGCAGTCCACGGTCATCCCGTAGAAGAATCTAAAAACTAAAAACTAGAAACTAGAATCTAAAAACGGTGATCTGGCGCAGAGTCGCTCGAGGAGATCGTCGAGAAGATTCCAGTTTCTAGATTCTAGTTTTTAGATTCTGTTGCCCATGAAGTTCGTTCGCGGTGCCCTTACCGTCTTCCTGGCTGCCACGCTCGCCGCGCAGTCCACATCTCCCCAGTACCTCTCGTTGGCTCAAGCCAGACCGGTGTTCGACGCGCTCGGCGAGCGTCTGCCTGCTCCAGCGGAGTGGCCGTCGTGGATCGCGGAGCACGATCGGACCACACGCGGCCGTGTGGCCGAAGGCGATGAGACCTCGATCGTCTACTGGCTCCTCTTCGGGACGACGTTCACCAGCCAGCCTCGTATCACCTCGCGCCAGATCGATTCGAAGGAGCTGACCGCGGCCGTCACCGCGCGTCTGGCCGATTTCGAGGCTGCGCTCGCCGCGCCGGGCGGTTCCGAGCGCGTGCAATTCGCCCGGCAGGTGCTCGGCACAGGTCCGGCCCGTCCGCGTCTGCTGGCAATGCTCGATCGCGTGATGAAGGAAGGAGAAACGCACGCGCGTCTCGCCGACGCCGCGCGGGCACTTGGCGAGCCGAGCCTGGAGTTCGCCGAGCGGTCGAGAATGTACAGGGCCCGCGGCCTGTCGACCGACAGCTCGCTGAAGATCAATTTCGCGGTGGAGGAAGCGCTCAAGCGCCTCGTCCCGATGCTGACGGGTAGGGCGAGCCAGGCGAAACCAGTCGTGCGACGCGTGGCGATTGTCGGGCCCGGCCTGGACTTTACCGACAAGCAGGAAGGCTACGACTTCTATGCGCCGCAGACGATCCAGCCATTTGCGGTGCAGGACTCGCTGATTCGTCTCGGCCTTGCCGATGCCGGCGCGCTCGAGGTGACGGCCTTCGATCTGAGCCGGCGCGTGCGCAGTCACCTCGAAATGGCCGCCGAGCGCGCGCGTGGAGGCGCCTCCTACATCATCCACCTGCCGCTCGACGGTGACGTGTCCTGGACTTCCGAGTTCCTGGACTACTGGCGCCGGTTTGGCGACACGGTCGGAAGCCCGGTGCCAGTCTCGGTTCCACCCGGTTTGCCAGGTCTGAGGTTGCGGGCCGTCAGCGTGCGTCCTCCAGCCATTCGGCGCGTGCGCGGGATCGACCTCAACGTGACCGCGCAGTATCTCGCGCTCTCCGAGGCCGAGCGATTCGACGTGGTCATCGGGACGAATGTGTTTCTGTACTACGATCGGCCGCAGCAGGGTCTCGCGATGGCCAGCATCTCGAATATGCTGAAGCCGGGCGGGGTGCTGCTGTCGAACAACGCGCTCGTCGAGATCCCGGCGGTCGGGTTCCGGTCGATCGGCTACTCAAAGGTGATGTATTCGTCGCGCGAGGAAGACGGCGATCTCATCGTGTGGTATCAGAAGGCGCCGAAGTGAAAACGGTACCGGGATCCGTTTTCAGAACCCGCGACCGATGCGTGTAGATGTTGAACCGATCGTCGCGCACGAAGCCGAGCAGCGTGATGCCGGTCCGATGCGCCAGATCGACCGCCAGGCTCGAGGGCGCGGACACGGCGGCGACGAGCGGAATGGCGCCGACGAACGCCTTCTGCACGATCTCGAACGACGATCGGCCGCTGACGACGAGCGCCGCGCGCGACAGCGGGAGCTGACCGGCCATGAGTGCGCGTCCCAGCAGCTTGTCGACGGCATTGTGGCGGCCCACATCTTCGGCGCTCGATTGCAGGCGGCCGTCGAGATCGACGAGCCCGGCCGCGTGCAGGCCGCCGGTTTCGTCGAACGCATGCTGCGCGTGGCGAAGCGCCGCCGGAAGTCCGGCCAGCACGGTCGTGTCGAGATGCCATTCCACGGCGAGAGGCGGCCGATCGATCTCGAGCGACTCGAGCGTGCGCCGGCCGCACATTCCGCAGGAGGAGTTCTGCGCAACGTTCCGGCGGCCCTCGAGCAGATCGGGGAGAATCTCCGCGCGGCTTCTGCTGAGGACCACGTTCAGCACGCCGCCGGCGTCCGGGCGATCGAGCCGGTGCACGTCGTCTGCCGATCGAATCACGCCTTCCGACAGCAGAAATCCGGCCACGAGATCGGCGTCCGCGCCGGGGGTGCGCATGATGACCGCGAACGGATGCCCGTTCAGCCGGACTTCGAGTGCCGCCTCAACCGCGACGCGGTCGGTGGCATTTTCGAAGCGGCCGTCTGCGAGCCGCACCAGATCGACGCGCCGCGAGCTCTCACTCATGTCACTCATGACGTCGTTTCGACGCAAAGACGCAAAGACGCAGAGGATTCTTCCTGGAACAAACCTTCTCTGCGACTCTGCGTCTCTGCGTCAAAGGGATGGATAGTAAGGTTAGCACCTTGAGCATCAGTCCTTTCGGGCTCGGCCGGCAGAAGCCCCACCACTACTTCGAGGCAGCCAGAATCGCCTGGGAGAACCGGGACCAGCTGCCCTTCGCCTGGCGCATTCTCCGCGACGGCGTGTGCGATGGCTGCGCGCTCGGCACCACCGGCATGTCCGACTGGACGCTGCCCGGGCCGCACCTGTGCATGGTGCGTCTCGAGTTGATGCGGCTGAACACGGCGCCGGCGCTCGACCCGTCCGTGCTCGAGGATGCGGCGGCGTTGTCGGCCCGGTCGTCGCGCGAGTTGCGCGAGCTCGGCAGGCTTCCGCATCCGATGATGCGATCGCGCGGCGAGCCCGGCTTCCACCGCATCTCGTGGGACGAGGCGCTGAACCGGATTGCCGACGAGCTGCGCGCGATCGATCCGCCGCGATTCGCGATGTACCTGACGTCGAGAGGGCTCACCAACGAGACGTACTACGCGGCGCAGAAGTTCGCGCGGTTCGTCGGGACCAACCACGTGGACAACGCCGCGCGCCTGTGCCATGCGGCCTCGACCGTCGCGATGAAAGAGATGCTCGGCTACGGAGCCTCGACGTGCAGCTATTTGGACTGGCTGCACGCCGACCTCATCGTGCTCTTCGGATCCAACGTGCCGAACAACCAGCCGGTGACCACGAAGTACCTGCACCACGCGAAGCACAACGGCGCCCGGATTGCCGTCGTGAACCCGCATCGCGAGCCGGGCCTCGAACGCTACTGGATACCTTCGATCCCGAGGAGCGCGCTGACGGGCACCGCGCTCGCGGACGACTGGTTCGACGTGCACACCGGCGGCGATCTCGCGTTTCTCATCGGCGTGCTGCGGGCGCTCGTCGAGCTCGACGGCGTCGATCGCGAGTTCGTCGACGCGCACACCCTCGGCTTCGCCGAGGTGCGCGCGTCCGCGCTCGCCCACCCGTGGGATCAGATCGAGCAGGAGTCAGGTGCGCCGCGTGCGCGCATCGAGGCGTTCGCGCGTCTCTTGATGTCGCGGCCGAACACGATCTTCGTCTGGTCGATGGGACTGACCCAGCATGCGCACGGCGTCGATACCATCCGCGCGCTCGTCAACGTCGGGCTCGCCCGAGGGCTCCCGGTCGGCGAAAACCGCGGCCTCGTGCCGATTCGCGGGCATTCGGGCGTGCAGGGCGGCGCCGAGGTGGGTTGCGTGCCGGCCGTTGCCGCGGAGACGGCCGCCGAGTGGGAGCGCCTGTGGCGGTTTCCGGTGCCGCGGACGCCCGGGTGGACGGCGACCGAAATGGTCGAACGCGCGTCGAAGGGGGAGATCGATGTGTTCTGGATGGTGGGCGGCAATTTTCTCGAAACGCTGGCCGATCACGACACGTCGAAGGAAGCCCTGCGCAGGCCGCGCCTGCGCGTTCACCAGGACATCGTCGTGTCCTCGTCCATGCTCAGCGAGTGCAGCGGAGACGTGATCGTGCTGCCCGCGGCGACGCGGTACGAATCGCCGGGAGGCGGTACCGAGACGTCGACGGAGCGCCGCATCATTTTCTCGCCGGAGATCCCCGGCCGGCGCATCGGGACCGCGGCGCCCGAATGGACCGTGTTCCGGGAAGTCGCGCGTCGACTCCGTCCCGAGCGCGCGGACCTCGTCGGATTGAAGGATGCGCAGAGCATTCGTCAGGAGATTGCCGCCGCGGTGCCGTTGTATCGCGGCATCGAGTCGCTTGCCGAGAAAGGCGACCAGGTGCAGTGGGGCGGACGCACCCTCTATTCAGGAGGCCGTTTCCATACGGCCGACGGCAGGGCCAGATTCGCGCGAATGGCGCGAGCGCGGCAGCCTGCCATCGCTCCCGGCCGGTTCCTGCTCGCGACCCGGCGGGGCAAGCAGTTCAATTCGATGCTGCACCGGGACGTCGATCCGCTGACAGGCGCGTCGCGCGACGAGATTCTGATCAGCGCCGACGATCTCGCCCGCCTTGGCGCCGGCGAGGGCAGCCCTGTTCGGCTTCGATCGGACTTCGGCACGCTCGCGGGCCGGCTGCGGACCGCACCCATCAAACCCGGCAATCTCCAGGCGCATTGGCCCGAAGCCAACGTCCTGCTGGGACCACGCGTCGATCCCGATTCCCACGAGCCTGATTACAATGCTCTTGTGGAGATAGAACTCGTTCCCCGCGTTTAGTTGCCCTGTCGCGAAAAAACAAGAGATCAGAAGTTCAGAAGAATTCCTTTCACGGAATACCCTGGTCCTCCTGATCTTCTGATCTCATCTGTTTCATCTTCGACGGCGGAACCAGGAACCTGGAACCCCGTTGGGGCGTGTAGTATCCTGCTGGTTTGATGTCCAAGAACAAGCAACTCCTGATCGTGGACGACGACCGAAATACGCGCGAGGGGTACCGCACGTATTTGTCCGGCAAGGGGTTCGACGTCCGCGCGCTCGACGGCGGCGTCGATGCGCTCGCGTTGGCGAAGTCCGCGGCGCCCGACCTCGTCGTGCTCGATCTGGGCCTGCCCGACATCGACGGGTGGGAAGTGGCGCGCCGCCTCAAGGGCGACGACGAGACCCGCGCCATTCCGATCATTGCGTTCAGCGGCCGTTCGATGCAGCACGAACAGGTCAGTGCTTTGCGCGCGGGGTGTGACGTCTACCTGACGAAGCCGTGCGCGCCCGACAAGCTGCTCGGCGCCGTCTGCAAGCTCCTCGGGATGGAAGAGCGGACGGCCGGGCCGGAAGAAGACCAGCCCGACCCTTACTAGCCCATTTGGCAGGGCTGAAGCCCTGCGCTACCGAGACAGCGCTGAGGCCCTGCGCTACCGGGACATCGAACGAAGAGCCGTTCGCGCCGCATCGGCGCCGGGGTCGAGTGCCACGGCGTCGCGGAAGAGTTCAGCCGCGGCCTCCACATCCCCGCGCTCGAGATGAACGTTACCCAGATTTACGTAGACGGCTGAGTCGCGCGGATCCAGCTTCAGAGATTCCTCGAACGCCGCGATCGCGCACGCCTGATCGCGCCTTGCCGCGCAGATGATGCCGCGCATGTTGAGCGCTCGGGCGTGACGCGGATGCGCGCCGAGCAGCAGCCCGATCGCGCGCTCGGCCTCGTCGTGCCGGCTTTCCAGAAAGAGGGCGGTGGCCTGATAGAAACGGCTGTCCTCGCGCGTCGGAAACCGGCGCATCAGTGTGTCGGCGACGGCGGCCAATCGCGGCTCGCCGAGATCGGCCAGCACCGAGGCAAGCTGCTCCAGCGGCTGCGGGCTGTCCGGCGCGATTTTCGTGGCCTCGAGCGCCGCATCGACGGCACCCTTCATATCACCGGTCAGCGCGAGGGCATAGGACAGCGCGGTCAGCGTGGGGGCGTCTGGCGGCGAAGCCGAAGCCCGCTGACGCAGCCAGTGCATCTCTTCCGCAAGGCGCCCTGCCGCGGCGGCAGAGGTGACGCCTCCCCGCATCGATTCGAACGTGCCGCCGTTGACGCTCGACGCGCGGCGGAAGCTCTCGTGCGCCATGCCGAACGCTTCGGCCTTGAGTCCGGCTTCGCCGCGCAGCACCCAGTCTCCGGCGTCGGCGGCGCGCAGGGTCTCAACGATGACGGCGGGCTGATGCGCATGGCCGGCGAGCCCGCGCAGTGCCGGCGCGTTTCCCTCGGGTGGCGCATACATGGCGCGGGCGGCCGTGAACTCGAGCGTCATGCGATCGTCCGATTGAACGGGAGCCGAACCTCCATAGGACACAAGATCGGCGGGACCGCCCGCAAAAAGCGACAGAAGAAAGAAAGGCGCTGCGTGCGCGGGAACTCCGGCCTCGGCCAGGAGGGCGGGAACCCTGCCCCTCTGCGCGTGCTCGGCGACGCGCGCGAGCTGCGGCTCGAGCCCGCCCGACGGCGTCCCGATGAGCAGCAGGTCGCTGTCTCCCACGAGCCAGACCGTGCCCTGTGGAAAGACCGACACGAACGTACCAGCGATCGACTGCAGGTCGTCCGCGGCAATTTCGTAGGTGTGCGCCCACTGACAGAAGACGCCCGCGGGCGTCAGACGCGCGCGCACGGCTTCGAAGAACTCGCGTGTGAAGAGCGCGGCCACGCCGGCCATCCAGGGATTGGAAGGCTCCGACACAATCACGTCGTACTGCCGGGAGGTCAGCTGCAAGTGAGTACGGCCGTCGCCCAACAGCAGCCGTACTCCGGGCGTCGCGAGCACACGCCGGTTTTCCGCCTCGAACAGCGCCGACGCCTCGACGACCTCGGGTGAAATCTCGACGACGTCCAAGTGCGAGACCGTTCCGGACGCCATGACCGCATCGGCGGTGACGCCGCTGCCCAGGCCGATGACGAGAGCCTCGCGCGGCTGACCCTGCAAGACGGCCGGGAGCAGTCCGAGCAGACGCTGCGTCAGCATGTCGCCGCCGTTCGACGCGTCCACCTTGCCATCGATCGCCAGCGATCGCGTTCCGCCCAGACGTTTCACGCTGACCGTTCCGGCTGCGCCTTCCTTGTAGTACTCGAATCGCCCCGCGCGAAGGTTGATGTCGAGATCCGCGGGAGCGATCTGGCGCGCGTACTTGTACATGCCGCCGGCGAGCAGCGCCCGGTCCCACTGGGGCAGAAGAAATGTGGCGGCGAAAACCAGCGCGGCCGTCATCGCGGTCATCGCCGCACCTCGGCCGCGGACCGCGCGCCCGTAGACGCCGGCCAGGGCCAGCCCCGCGCCGGCTGCCGCCAGGAGGCGGCCCGTGTAGAGAAACGTCGATGCCAGGCCCAATCCCGGGAGGAGCACGAATCCACCGGCAAGACTTCCAGCGACGGCGCCGATCGTGTTGGCGGTGTAGACAATTGATGTATCGCGGGCGGCCGAATCCGCGTCCGGCGATGCCAGCGCCAGTGCGAGCGTAAACGTGGCGCCAAAGGCGACGCTCGCCGAGGTCAGCAGGAGCCCCAGCGCAAGCACTTCGCGCACGAGCAGCGGGCCGAATCCACGGAGCTCGCTGACGGATCGCGCCACAATCAACGGCAGCTCCAGCGCCGCGAACCAGGCCGCCGCGAGCGTTCCCGCCGCGGCGACGACGAGCGTGGCGGCCAGCCACCGCGCACGGTGCGGGCTCTTGCGCGCGATGCGGACACCGATCGTCGAACCGATGGCGATGCCGACGATGAACGAGGCCGCCATGATCGCGAAGGCATACGTCGTCGGGCCGACGATGAGCGCAATCAACCGCGTCCATGCCACCT
Organism: Vicinamibacterales bacterium; assembly: GCA_963746535.1. Lineage (GTDB taxonomy): Bacteria > Acidobacteriota > Vicinamibacteria > Vicinamibacterales > JAMQPK01 > JAMQPK01. The sequence goes on from CAVVBP010000007.1 coordinate 636,971, forward strand.
CGAAAACGAGCGCCGCAAAGCCCGACACGGTCGCGGCGCCGATCGACAATCGTCGATCGGCGATCGTCCATCGTCGATCGTCCGTAGTCGATCGAACCGAGGTCTGGCGGCGCTTTGGCGATGGGCGATTGACGCCTCGGACGGGGTCGGGAGGGGTTTTCGCGGTGATACTGTCGAAAACCCCTCCCGACCCCGTTGCACGTCTGAGAATCCAGATCGCGCAGGCGGCGGCGAGCACGTTCAAGCCGACGGCGGTCCACGTGGAGACGCGAACACCGTAGGCGGGGATCAGCCAGAAGCCGGCGGCCAGTGCGCCCGCGGCCGCGCCCGCTGTGTTAGCCGCGTAAAGAATGCCGGCCTCCGTTGCGGCCAGTGCGGGTGTGCGTTGAGGCTCGTGCGCGGTCTGTCCGGCCAACCACGAAACGGCGACCGGAAAGGTGGCGCCCATGGCAGCGGCCGGAAGCCCCAGCAACGTGAAGCCGATGGCGACGCGTACGAGCGAGAACGAGAGCGGCGACGTGCCGTCCGCATAGGCCCACTTCAGCAGGGGCTCGAACAGATCGAGGGCGGCCGGCAGCGCGATCGCGCAGACCGCCACGAAAATTTCGAGGCCGGCGTAGATGGCAAGTGACCGGGAAGGTGAGAGCCGCATGCGGCCGGCGATCCAGGAGCCAAGGGCCAGGCCGCACATGAACGCCCCCAGCACGATGCTCGACGATGCCGTCGTGTGGCCGAACGCGAGCGTGAACATGCGCACCCACGCGACCTGATAAATAAGGGCCGCCGCGCCGGACGCGACGTAGCATGCGACGATCAGCCGCCGGGCAGACATGTTTCCCGCAAGTTGGAGTAGATTGTAAACACATCGAAGAGGTTGTGTATGTTCACGAAACGCGCATCAGGTCTCGCGCTCGTGCTCGGATTGTTCGCGGCCGCGCTCGTGGGGTCTTCGCCCTTCGCGCAGGTCCCAGGCCCGGGCGTGTTTGGCGTCGATACGTCGCTGCCCATTCCCGAGCAGCCACCTGCGGCGCCTCCGTCAGCCCTGCTGCAGAAATACGCGACGGTCTCGGCCGATCGGTTGAAGAACCCGGCGGCTGCCGACTGGTTGATGACGCGGCGCACATACGATGGATGGGGTTACAGCCCGCTCGAGGAGATCAATCCGGGAAACGTCACGCGTCTTCAACCGGTCTGGACGATGTCGACCGGCATGAACAACGGGCACGAGGCGGCACCCATCGTCAACGGCGGCGTGATGTTCGTCACGAGCTCGTTCAACCAGGTGCTCGCGCTCGATGCGAAAACGGGAGCGCTCCTCTGGCGGTACCGGAGCGAATCTTCGGGCAACGTGCGTGGGAAGCCGGTGAATCGTGGCGTCACGCTGTACGGCAACAAGGTGTTCGTCGTGTTGACCGAAGCCGTGCTCGTCGCGCTCGACGCGAAAACAGGCAAGGAAGTCTGGCGCACGATCGTGGGCAACAACGCGACGGGGGAATACCTGACGGCGCCGCCGCTGGTCGCCGATGGCAAGCTCGTTTCCGGTATTTCAGGTGGTGACGGCCCGAACCGCGGTTTTGTCGCGGCCTACGATCCCGAGACCGGGAAACAGGTGTGGAAGACGTTCATGACGCCCGAGCCGGGCCAGCCGGGAAGCGACACGTGGCGCGGCGACGACTGGAAAACGGGTGGCGCGGCGACCTGGGTCACGGGGAATTACGATCCGGAAACGAATCTCCTCTTCTGGGGTGTTGGCAACGGCTATCCCTGGGTCGCGCACTCGCGGCCCGGCGACAATCTCTACACGGCGTCGACCGTGGCGATCGACGCGGCAACCGGCGCGATCAAAGGGCACTTCCAGTACACACCAAACGAATCATGGGACTGGGACGAGGTGTCGCCCCCGATTCTCATCGATTTCCGTCGCGGCGGCAGGACCATCAAGGGGCTGGTGAATTTCGGCCGCAACGGCTACCTGTATTTTCTCGAGCGCACCGACGGCGCGATCAAGTTCGTCGAGGGGAAACCTTACGTCAAGCAGAACGTCTTCAAGCAGCTCGACCCGAAGACGGGCCGCCCGGACGTCGACGACAGCCGGAAACCCGACATCGGCAAGACCGCCGACTTCTGCCCCTCATGGCATGGGGGTAAGAACTGGCAGCCCGGCGCGTTCAACCCGAAGACGCGGATGGTGTACGTGCCCACGCAGGAAAACCTGTGCGCCGTCATGGCCGGGCGCGCGACCAAGACTCCATCTGGCGAGACGCGGATCTCAACCACGAGCCGCATGTATATCGCGCCAGGCGCGGATCACCTGAGCGAGGTCCAGGCCTGGGACGTCGATACGGGTAAGAAGGTCTGGAGCCACAACTTCCCGAAGTCGCCGAACTGGGGTCCCATTCTGACAACCGGCGGCGGGCTGGTGTTCAGCGGGGGCACCAACGATCGAATGTTCCGGGCCTTCGACGCGTCCACCGGCCGGGTGCTGTGGGAATTCCCCACCAACTCGGGCATCTACGCGCCGCCGACGTCGTTCACCGTTGACGGGAAACAGTACATCGCGGTGATGTCGGGCTGGGGACAGGATGCCCGCTCGATGCAGGCTCGTATCGATGCCGCTTCGCCGGGTAACTTTCCGGAGGTGCCCGAGGGGGGAGTCGTGTGGGTGTTCACCGTGAAGTGACACCGCAACCAATTGATTGGATTGGGGAAAGCTGCGACAAATTACGACAATCCCCGCTCGATTTCTCACCGAATCCCGATAGATTTGTCACCAGCCCGGGTCTATAGTTCGAGATCTCAAAAGACTAACGTTTCGGCCGACGGTCATTCTCGTAATGGAGGGTGTGGCAATGACAGCACATGGGTGGAGTTGGCGGGTTCTCGGCGCGGCGTTGTGCACCATCCTCATAAGCTCCGGAACGGCCCTCGGTCAAAGCATTTCCTCGGGAACCATCCACGGCATTGTGAAGGATGAGTCTGGCGGCGTGCTGCCTGGCGTCACGGCCACCCTCACGAGCCCGGCCCTTCAGGTTCGAGAGCTCGTGCAGATCACCGACGCCGAGGGAGCCTACCGGTTCGTCGACCTTCCAGCGGGGACTTACACGCTGAAGTTCGAACTCGGCGGCTTCAGCTCTCTGATTCGAGAGGATCTCCGGCTGACCGTCGGCTTCACCGCGCGTGTTGACGAGAACCTCAAGGTTGGCTCGATGGAGGAGTCGATTACCGTCAGCGGCCAGAGCCCGGTCGTCGACATCACGAGCACCAGCGCGAGCGTGGCGTTCACCAAGGAAATTCTCGACGCCGTGCCGCGCGGCCGCGACCTTCAGAACATTCTCGCGATGGCGCCGGGCGTGACCCAGGCGCAAATCGACGTTGGCGGCAGCACGCTCGCGCAGCGGCAGGACACGGCGAGCTACGGGATGGAAGCGCAGCCCAAGCTCCAGTACGAAGGCATGAACATCGCGATGGGCGCCGACCAGAACACGCCCATCTACTTCATCGACAACAGCCTCGAAGAGGTGCAGGTGCGGACGTCGGGGAACGACGCGGAAGTGTCAACACCCGGCGTCTCGATGGTGGCGATCATGAAGTCGGGTGGCAACACGTTCCATGGCGCCTACCGGGCGTCGTATCAGCCGAGCAGCCTTCAGGCAAGCAATCTGAATGACGAGTTGCGCGCGCAGGGGATCGGGGCGCCTCCGCAGCTCAAGAACTTCTACGACTTCGCGGCCGATCTGGGCGGACGGATCGTCCGGGACCGGCTGTGGTTCTACGGCGGGTATGCGAAACAGTCGAAGAGCGAGGGGACGCTGGGCTTCGCAGACGGCACCGGGCCGGACGGTAAGTACCTCACCCCAGACGATCCGCAGGCCTACTTCGAGAGCTCGCTCTATCAGTATTCCGCGAAGGCCTCGTATCAGATGTCGAAGAACAACCGGCTCGTTTATGTGTACCAGAAGGGTGTGAAGGCGCAGCCGCAAAACGGCGGCGCACGCACGAGGCCGCTCGAGGCGACGCGCGACTATCTGAATCCAACCTCGATTCAAAAGGCCGAGTGGCAGAGCACGATGACGCCGCGGCTGCTATTGAACGTAAACGGCGGATATGTGGGGTACGTAACCGACTATGACGCGGGCCGCTCCTACGCGGCGCCTGACAAACCGAGCCGCCAGGATCTCGAGACGGGGCTCTTCACCGGATCTCACGTGCAGCATCAAGGCAAGACACGCGACCGGTATCAGCTCGAAGCCAGCGCCACGATCTTCCCCGGGCGCTCGTTTGCGGGACAGCACGATTTCAAGACCGGCGTGTCCATCTACTGGGACCGGACGTCTGATGCCTGGCTGAACAACCTTGCCGGCAACTACGTGCTGATTACCGACAGGATAAACGGCGTCTCGGGGACGCCGTCGCGGATCCGCGCGTACAACACGCCGGTCTACCCGCTCGACAACGAGGATATCAACGCGTGGTACTTCAAAGACAGCTGGCGGCCGAACCAGAGACTTACGTTGAATCTCGGCGTCCGGTGGGAGTATCAGCACTCGTACCTGCCGGATCAGCAATTTGACGGCGCCCGCGATTTTGCCACGGTGTTCCCGGCCAAACACGTTGACTTCCTGAGCGTGCAGAAGTTCAACCGGATCGTCCCGCGGACGGGTGTCGCCTACGATCTGGGCGGCAAGTCGGTCATCAAGGCCACCTGGGGGCTGTACAACTACATCCTCGGCGACACCTACGGCGACGTCTTCGCCGCGACCGCCACCGCGAATGCCGTGTTCCTCTGGCACGACCTGAACAACGACAAGCTGTGGACGCCGAACGAGTCGAATCTCGCCTTGAACAACAACCCGGATTTCGTCAGCATCACGGCGGCCTCCAACTACGAGCTCAGCCCCGAGCTGAAGCAGCCGAATACCTGGGAAACGACCGTCAGCTACGAACGCGAGCTGGCGAACAGCCTTGGATTCCGGGTGATGTACCTCAACCGGCTTGTGGACGGCTCGATCGAGCTGGTGAACACGAAGCGGCCGTACAACTGGTACAGCGTTCCCATCACTCGTCGTGATCCTGGGCCGGACGGCGTTCTCAACAACGCCGATGATGGGGGCAGTATCAAGATATACGACTACCCGGCGGCGTTGAGGGGTGCGGCATTCGTGAGCAACAAGCGAGTCAACTCGAACACCACCGATCGATTCGATTCGACGGAGTTCACGCTCACCAAGCGTCCGACGGGCAATTGGGGCGGGCAGATTTCGTACTTTGTGGTCAAGAACCGCCGGTGGCTCGAGGGAAGCTGCTGCGGCGGCGGGAGTTCGGTCATCTCGAATCCGAACGACGAGTTCTTCCCGCTGGACGAGACCTGGACCTGGGCCGGCAGTATTTCCGGGACCTATCGGCTGCCGTACGACGTCTCGCTGTCCGGATTTCTCCAGAGCAAGAGCGGCGTCAAGGGTCAGCGTACCAACCTCTTCCGCACCGCGGATCCTGACGGAGGTGCGGCGCTGCCCAGCAATACCAACATCACGATGCGCCTCGAAGAGTACGGCGCCCAGAGCCTGTCCGCCTACAACATCCTGAACCTCCGCTTGGGCAAGGATTTCCGGTTGAGCGGCGGACGGCGGATCGGCATCGATTTCGATATGTTCAACCTGCTGAATTCGGCGACGCCGACGGGGGCCGATTTCAATTCGGGTCCGACGTTCGGCTACGCGACCGGCGTGACTCCGCCGCTGATTACGCGCATTGGCGCCCGGTTCACGTTCTAGAAGGAGGCGGTCATGAAGATCACATTGGGTAAGTCCATTGCCGCCATACTTGCGATTGGGGCCGTCGCGATCGTGGTTGGCGTGCTCTCGTCGCACGACAGCAGCATCGCTCCAGCAGTGATGGCGCAGTCACTCAACTGCGACATGTCGCAGTACAAAGCGGCGCCCGGGCTGACCGCGGCCGTCGAGCAGGATGCCCTCGCGGTCACCTGGAGCGGCTCGAACGGATCGGAGCTGCGGGCCCGTTACGGCATCACCAACGGACAGCCCGTCGTGCGGGAACTGGCGGTCAGAAAGAGCGGCGGCCAGTGGGCGCCGCTCGGGCAGAATCTGACGCCGGAGTTCTACGTGAAGAGCGGCAAACGCCGCATGACGACGCAGCAGGGTGCGCCGCTGCGCGACATCGGCGTCGACATCACGGCGGACGTGATCGAGAAGAACAGGTGGTACGCGTTCTGGGACGCGCCGTTTGTCGTCCCGGGCGTGCCTGAACCGAATCCCGCCAGGGGCGAGGGCGCGGCGCGTGGCCGCGGACAGCCGGGACCGGCGTCGCAGAGCGAGCCGGCGGCGAGACGAGGAAACGTGCCGCCGGGACCTGAAGGACGGGTCTACGACCTGCCGCGAAAGCCCGAGGAAATCAAGAAGGCGGACGCGACATTCAAGACCACGTCCTGCAGCGTGGTGACCGAAGGTGCGCGAGTCGAAGTGAACTTCCCGGGATTGTCGATGGGGATCTTCGCGGGGAGCCTGCGCTTTACGTCGTACCGCGGCTCGAATCTGTTCCGGGTGGAAGCGATCGCCAAGACCGACGAGCCGTCGGTCGCGTACAAGTACGAGGGCGGATTGCGGGGCTTCTCGACGGCGCTCCTGCCGCGTGTGGCGTGGCGCGATCGCGGAGGCGATCCGCAGCAGTACGAGTTCGGCGGCATCAAGAACGACACGCGCGTGAACGTGAAGGCGAAGAATCGCGTGCTCGTGGCGGGTGGCGGCAAGAGCGGATCGATTGCGACGTTCCCGACGCCGCACGCGTTCTTCTTTACCCGCGAAGTCGACACGAACCTCGGCTACGTGTGGTACCGCAAGGACGCCGAAGGCCAGTTTGGTTTCGGCGTGCGCCAGGCCGAAGGCGAGGAAGTGCCGGAGTATGTCGAGAACTTCGCGCTGCACAACGCGCCTCCGGGAACCATGCAGCACATGTCGGTGTACTACCTGATGACGCCGGACAACATCGAGGCCACGCGCCAGGCGGTGATGGCCTACACGCACGGCGACGTGTTCAAGCCGATTCCCGGCTACAAGACGATGGTGAACCATTTCCACCTGCGGTTCACGCAGCGGCTGCGCGCATCGGGATCGCTCGACAACACGTTCGAAGATCTCATGGTGATGCGCTCGACCGGCATCAACATCGTCGGGTTGAGCGATTTCCACGGCGATCTGCGTCCGAACGATCCAGGGCTGGGACGGTTCGAGGATCAGAAGGATTACTACACGGCGTCGATGAAGGCGTCCGACAAGGACTTCCTGGTCACCAACTGGGAAGAGCCAACCGCGTATTTCGGCGGCCACTACAACATCATGTTCCCGAAGAACGTGTACTGGAGCAAAGTGCGCCAGGCGGGGCAGCCGTTTACGGAGACCGTGCCGGGCTACGGGAAGGTGTACCACACCGGCAGCACGACCGATGTGCAGGCGATGCTCGACGCCGAGGGCGGGTACTGGTTCCACTCGCACCCGCGCACCAAGGGCACGACAGGCTATCCGGATGCCCTCTTCGACAAGGCGTGGGTGAAAAACGATCGCTATCTCGGCATTGCCTTCAAGCCGAACATGGGCGACGACCTGTCGGACGTGCGCATGTGCAAGTGGCGCTGCTTCGACGCGATCGACACGATGAACAACTTGTACGGCGGCAGCGGGTTGCGTCCGAAGTACCTGATGGCGGACGTCGACACGTACCGCAAGGGACCCGAGGACGACATCTATCCGGGACATCCGATCAATTACGTGAAGCTCGATCGGCTGCCGGGGCCGACCGACGACTGGTCGCCGATTCTCCGCTCGCTGCGCAACGGCGATTTCTGGGTGAGCACGGGTGAGATTCTCATCAAGAACTACGCGGTCGAAGGCACCGGCGCGAAGAGAACGCTGACGGCCGATCTCGAGTGGACCTACCCGCTCGAGATGATCGAAGTCGTCTGGGGCGACGGTAAGAAGGTCGACTCGCAGGTGATCAAGGCCACCGATACCACCGCTCATGGCACGAGGAAGGTCTCGATTCCGTTCGATGCCACGGGCAAGGTGTGGGTGCGGATGTCGGTGTGGGATTCGGCCGGTAACGGCGCGTTCGTGCAGCCCGTGTGGCTGACGCCGGGGCGGCAGACGACGAACAATAACTAGAATCGTGTCATGGCAAATGGCAGATGGCAGATGGCAAGCTGATTCTAGTCGTGGGTGGCAAAAGGTAAGCGGTAGCGCAGAGCTTTAGCCCTGCCAAAGCCGGTGGCAAAAAATAGGGGTCGGGTGTAATTTTACGGAAAATGAAAAATTACACCCGACCCCGTTTTTTGTGGCGGCGTTCCCGGTGGCACAGGGCTTCAGCCCTGTCCGCTTTCTCGCTCACTCTCCTCTTGACAGCGGCCCACCTTGCCGGTCAGCGCCGCGACATCTCCATCGTCATCGACAAAGCCATGGCAGCACCCTCGTGGGCCACGGCCCAGCGCGACATGCTGCAGGCGGCGGCCGATGGGGCCAGGCTCTGGGTCGAACGGTATGTGAAGCCTGACGGCTCGGTGAACGTTCCAGAACGGTGGGGCGTGACCGATGGCCCGGACGACATCATGGAGACCGTCCGGGGATGGCCGCTCGTCTATGCGATGGGAGCTCCCGACTCGGTCGCTGACGCCTACGAGAAAGTCTGGGAGGGCCACCTTCGACAATTCGGACGGGCGAAGATTCCGACGGTCGAGCTTGCGAAGGATGGCATCTTCGTTAAGGAGTTTCCTCCGTCGTTCGACTGGGAACACACGGGCGAAGGACTGCAGGCGTTCTACTGGCATGCGCTCGGCCGTCCGCACGACGCGACGAGCCTGGCGCGCATCCGCCGCTTCGCCGGCTTCTACCTGAACGAAGATCCCGAGGCGTCCAACTACGATCCGAAGATCAAGATCATCAAGAGCCTGTTCAACGGCAGCAAGGGAGCCGTGACCAGGCCGGTGACGCCGGTCGACTGGGACGGCGACGAGAACCCCAAGCGTGCCGAGCGCTTCCGCATATCGTCGAACATCCGCGGCGACCATCCACTGAATCTGCTGGCGACGACGCTCGCCACGCAGGCCTATCTCCTGACGCACGAAGCCAAGTACAAGAACTGGGCTCTCGAGTACGTCGACGCGTGGCGCGATCGCGCGGCCGCCAACGGCGGAAACTTCCCTTCCAATATCGGGCTCGACGGAAAGATCGGCGGCGAATGGGGCGGCAAGTGGTACGGCGGCATCTTCGGCTGGAACAGCCCGGACGACGGGCTGCGCAACTACGTGTTGCGGGGCATCCCTGCCGCGTTCGGCCAGGCAGCGATGCTGAGCCAGAACGCTGACTACATCGCGCCCGTGCGCCGGCAGGTCGACAACATCTTTGCCGCCGCGCGCACCGAAAACGGCCGGATGCTGCTGCCGCACTACTATGGCGAATCCCCTCGACCGGGCTCGGGGCAGGCCCCTCGACCAGGCTCGGGGCAGGCCAAGGTCGGCTGGTACGGATACCGGGAAGGAGAGTTCTATCCGACCGGGGCGCTTGGCAATCTCTCCGAGACGACGATCGAGCTGTACCTCTGGTCGTTGAATCCAGCGGATCTGAAACGCATTCTTCCCAACCCGCCCGATCGGCGTGCGGTTCAGGGCTGGATCGAGTTCCTGCAAGGGGACCGGCCGGCCTATCCGCTCGAGGCATTGCAGGCCGACGCGCAAGAGGTCCGGCGCACCGCCGAACGTACGGCCAAAAAGGCGAGCGGATACGGTGCGAGTCCTGTCGCGTTCGAGTCGCTCGCCAACCTCACGCTCGGTGCGGCGAACCTGTATGGCTCCGGTGATGTGCTGCGAAGCCAGGTGCGGTACTTCGATTCGGAACGCCGTCGCGCAGGCCTTGCGGAAGACGTGGCCGCCCTGGTCGAAAAGATCGGGTCAGAGAGCGTGACGCTCACACTCGTCAACACGAGCCGCACGGCGTCGCGCCGGATCATCGTGCAGATGGGCGCATACGCCGAGCATCAGGCCACGACCGTGCAGGCGGGCGACCGCACGATCACGGTGAATGCCCCGTTCTTCGAAGTGCAGCTCGCGCCTGGTGCGGGCGAGCAGATCGTGATCGGAATCAGGCGGCTGGTGAACGATCCGACGCTTCAGTTCCCATGGGAAAGGGCGCGTTGATGGTTCGCAGGCGTTTCTGTTTTCTGATCTCCGTGGTGATGACCGCTCTCGTCTTTGGACCTGGGACGCTCCGGGGACAAGGCGACGTCATGATCGCTATCGACAAATTGACGCCGGCGCCGGCCTGGGCCCTTGCCGAGCGGGAGCTGCTTCGCCGCAACGCCGAAGGCGTCGACCTGTGGGCGTCGAAGTACCTCGACAAGAACGGCTACCTGCTGGGCGCCGCCAACTGGGGCATCGAAGATGGTCCGGACGACGCGGTCGAAAGCATCCGCAACTGGCCGCTGGCGCACGCCCTCGGTGGTCCGGAATCGATCATCGACGCGTGGGATCGCGCGTGGGAAGGCCATCTCGACCAGTACACGAAAGCGAAGGACCCGTCGACCGATCTGGCCAGGGACGGGATGTACTACAAGGAGTTTCCAACGTCCTATGACTGGGAACACATCGGCGAAGGGCTTGGTCCCTTCTACTGGTACGGGCTGAGCCGGCCGGCCGACGAACGTTACGCGATCCGATTGCGACGCTGGGCCGGGCTCTACATGAACGAGGACCCCGACGCCAGGAACTACGACGCGAGGCTCAAGATCATTCCCAGCCTTTTCAACGGCAGCAAGGGCGCGAAGCTCACCGTCAATACGCAGGAGGACTGGAACGGACGGCTTCTTCCCGGGACGAAACCGAGCACGAGATTCCTGAAAGCGACCAACATCCTCGGCGATCATCCGCTGAATCTCGCCTCGACGAACCTGGCCTTTCACGCCTATCTCGTGACGCAGGATGTGAAATACAAGGCGTGGCTGCTCGAGTACGTCGATGCGTGGAAGACGAGAATCGAAGCCAACGGCGGCAACATTCCGTCCAACATCGGGCGGAACGGCGAGATCGGCGCCGAATGGGGCGGTAAGTGGTACGGCGGGGTATTTGGATGGAATTCGGCGGACGAAGGTGTACGCAACTACGTGCTCCGAGGTCCGCCGGAAGCGTTTGGCAACGCGCTGCTCCTGACCGGCGATCAGAAATACACGCAGGTGTTGAGGAAACAGGTCGACAACCTCTACGCCAACAGCAAGGCCGAGAACGGTCGCGTGCTGCTGCCCCGGTACTACGGCGACCAGGGTTGGTACGGCCATCACGATGGCGAAAAGGGATCGGCCGGCGGTTTGACGAACCTTCGAGAGGTGGAAACCGACATCTACCTCTGGGCGCTGCAGCCGGGCGATCTCGAACGCCTGCCGAAGCGCGGGTGGATCGGGTATCTGACGTCTGGAGACGCGTCCTATCCTCTCACCGCGCTCCAGCAGGGGCTCGCAGAAATCCAGCGGGCGGCGTCGCGCCTGCGTGCCGATACGAGCACGGCGGATTTTCCGCCGCACCATACGCGTGGCTCAGGGGTGAATCCGGTGGCCACCGAAGCGCTCATCAACCTGACGCTGGGCGCCAACGATCCGAACGGGTCCGGGCACGGACCGTTGCCGCTGCACGCGCAGGTGCGGCATTTCGATCCCGAGCGGCGGCGGGCAGGTCTGCCGCAGGATGTCGCGGCGCTCGTCGAGCGAATCCGGCCCGAGTCGGTGACGTTGACGCTCGTGAACGTCAACCCGCTGCAGCCGAGAACGGTGACGGTTCAGATGGGCGCGTACGGCGAGCACCGCGCGACGAGCGTCGTGGTTGGCGGTCGGACAATTGCGGTCGATGCGTCCTTTCTCACGGTGAGGCTGGCGCCGGGCGCCGGCGAGACCCTGACCATCAACGTGCAGCGGTATGTGAACCAGCCGACGCTGGCCTTTCCATGGGATCGGGGCCTGGTGGTAAAGAAGTAGTGGCAAAAAGAAACAGGAGATTAGGAGTTTAGGAGGATTCTTTTTAGAAGAATGGTTCTCCTGATCTTTTGATCTTCTGTTCAAATGTACGTAGTGTCCGGCTTTAGCCGGACCGCATATCAGTTCGGCCCGGACGCACTTGGGTTGGCGTGGCTGCCGCGCAAATCCGAAGCTCCGGGGCCGGACGCGCGCTGCGATGCCGCGGCGGACCGCGCGACGCGAGCACACTCACTTCGCCGTTCGTCCTCGCTCGATGCCCTCGGGCTTCTCGCGCGGTCAGGCGCCATCCGTCGGCCGCCTGCGCCCTTCGACAAGCTCAGGGCGCCCCGAGCGAAGTCGAGGGGCGCACGGCTTCGCGCCGCAGCCACGCCAACCCAACTGCCGCGACCCGCTACACGATTCTGAAACAGGAGATCAGGAGTTTAGGAGAATTCTTTCGCAGAATGATCTCCTGATCTCCTGTTGTATTTCTATGAACCTATCGTGTGACGGTTTTTCTAGATTGCGATCTCGATCCGTGCCGTGGCCGCAAATCCCGTGACGGGGTTGCCGGTGAGCGCGACCAGATGCGGCGCGAGACCGTCCCGGAACAAGCCATCACTCGGATTGCCGACCGGATTTGGTCCGCGTCCGGCGTATGGGCCCTGCGTGTAAACCGCATTGCTGGCCGATTCCGGAAATGCCAGCTGCGTCAGCTTGATGGAACGGGCGCCCATGCTGACTTCGGCGTGGATGTGCGTCGCGTGGCCCTGATACCAGCCGGGATAGATCGTCGTGAACGTGACCTCGCCCCGGGCGTCGGTCGTCTGGAAGCCGCGCAGGTACGTGTGGCCCGACGGGCTGCCGTACTGCGAATAGTTGCCTGACGCATCGGCATGCCAGATTTCGACGTGTGCGTTCGCGACACCCGCGCCGTTCGCCACGTTCACGACCTTGACGGTCAGCCTCAGCAGGGTGCCGGCCTGACCTTCGCGAATGTCGTGTCTGAAAAAATCCGCGAGCGAAAAACACCGCCCGGACTGCGAAACGCTGACGTCCGGGCTCGTGTGTGCGTGCCTCATGACACCTCAGAAGCGATAGCTCGCGCGCGCGCCGATCCGCGTGAGCTCGATGTCGCGGAAGTTGCCGAACAGCTGCGTGAACGTGATGTTGGGACCGATCGAGAGATCTTCCCAGACGCGGAAGTCGACGCCGCCGCCCACCGAGAGGGCGAGGTTCGTTTCGCTGTAACTCGGGACGAGCTGGGTCGGGATCTGAATCGGACGCCCGCCGTCGCCAACCGGAAACCGGCCACGCAGGAAATTCCGGATGGGAGCCGCGATGGCGCGAGTGTCGAAGCGAGCGTCATCCGCGAGGATCCGGACGTCTGGCTCGACCCGGATGTTGACCATGCCCCCGCCGCCCTGCACGTACGGTGTGAGCCACCGCGCGTCGCTTGGAAATTCCATCACGAAGTTCGTGAGGAACCCAATCCCGCGTCCGCCGATGTTGATGTCGTCAACCTTGAAATCAGGCAGCGACAGCACCTCGAACTCGAAGCCGAACTGGCGCGTGAAACGATAGCCGACGGACCCGCTTGCGGCGATGTTGGTTTCTCCCTCGCCGAAGACACCCGAAAAGGAGCCGGCAACGCGTGGTCCGTTGCTTCCCTGGGCCGCCGCGGTCTGGGCCAGGCTGCAGACGAGGAGTAGAAATACAAAAATCCGGAGAGCGTGAGACATCGAAAGAATTCCTCCAACGGGGCAGCTTTGCAAGCCGGGTGCCCCATATCGCACGCTGATTTCGGCCGGAATCGGCCTGCCAATACCTAAGGTGTCCACTCGCCAGAGTCCTGTTTCCGCCAAACGGGACGCATCCGTCACAGTTTTGTCACAGATAACCTGGTTGGGGACTAGGCCGAAAGGCCAACGGTGAAGTTCGCCGTGTAGCCGCTCGAGGGGCTGCCCGAGATTGTCGCCAGCTCGGAACTGAGGCTGTCGGCGAAGATGCCGTCGCGCGCGTTGGTCGTCGGATTGGATCCTCTCGACGCGTACACGCCCGTGCCGTACACCTCCGCGTTGGTCGACTCGGGAAACGCAATCTGGGTGACCTTGAGCGACCGTCCGTTCTGCGTGACCTCGACATGGATGTGCGTGGCGCGTCCCTGATACCAGCCGGGGTAGACCGTCGTGAATTTCACCTGCCCGCTGGCGTCGGTCGTCTGGATACCGCGCAGGTAGGTCCGCGCCCGCTCGCTGCCGTACTGCGAATAGTTTCCGCCCGCATCGCATTGCCAGATCTCGACGTTCGCGCCGGTGAGCGGGCCGCAACTCGCCGCCGTGTTGAGCACCGTGATGCGTGAGATCGAGCTGCGTGCCGCCCTTGCTTTCGCGGATGTCACTGCGAAACAGATCGATCAGCGAGGGATAGGGACCAACCGTCTCGTTCGGTGTGACCGAACAGGCCAGCCCCGAGGTGCCCGTGGTGGTGCCTGTGCCTCCGATTGTGGTCGTACCCACGTCGGTGGCCGACCCCATGGTGCTCGGGCTCGTCGGCGATTCGCCGGCACAGCCCGCGGCAAACACGGCGCTCGTGACACCGAGCAATGCCAGTACTTCGCGCCGTCCAATCTTTCGTTCGTTGTCCTGCATCGTGTTCCTCCGGTCGTGAATTCGACATGACCAGAGTAGGCGTATGCAAGAAGGTGTGCCGTCAAGAAACGGCAAGCGAATGTAAATCTTTGTAAAGCGGAAGATCGATGGCGACCTCGAGTCCGCCGCCGTCGGCGTTTCTGGCGCGGATGGTGCCGCCGTGCACGGCGGCCGCGCGTGCGGCGATCGACATGCCCAGACCGGTGCCACCGGAGTTGCGATCGCGCGAAGCACCGACACGATGGAACGGCAGAAAAATACGATCGATCTCCTCTGGCGGCACGCCGGGGCCGTGATCGCGAACGACGATGTGCGCGTGGGTGGCCGTGGTGGCGACAGAAATGTCCACCGACGTGCCTTCCGGCGTGTAGCGCGAGCCGTTTCGCACCACGTTCTCGATCGCGCTGGCGCCGACGACGACCCGCGGCAGCGCGTCCGCCTCGCGCGGCTGCATGCGGCGGAGCACGGCGTGGATGCGCGCGGTCAGCTCGCGCGAGTTGAAGGGCTTGGGTAGATAATCGTCGGCGCCGATTTCGAGGCCGACGATGCGATCGATGTCCTCGCCGCGGGCGGTCAGGAGAATGACCGGCACGGCAGAGCGGTTTCGAAGGGCGCGCAGAATCTCGAACCCGTTCTGTACCGGCAGCATCACGTCGAGGATGACGAGCGCGAAGCGGCCGCCAGCTCGACGGCGCCGTCACCAGTGTGGTGGGCCTCGACGTCGAATCCCTCGGCGCGCAGCAGCTCGCCGACCAGCTCGCAGAGCTCGCGGTCGTCGTCCACGATCAAGATGGTCCGGGGCATCGCGGTCAGATTGTCTCCGAAAGGAGGCGTCCGCGACGTGAAGAACGGGCAAGCCAGTGTAAAGAAAGGTAAAAGACGGCCAGGCAGGGCCGCAATATCTGGTGCGGGCTTTGCACATTGACGGGTGCCTGCCTTCTACGATGGGCGCAACTAAAGTTGCGCCCTACCGTTGGTGCACGACTCAAGTTGCCGCCTGTGGTAGGGCGCAACTTTAGTTGCGCCTACAAAGGATACGACCATGCGCTTCGCATGTGC
The DNA here is from genome assembly GCA_963746535.1 of Vicinamibacterales bacterium. GTDB lineage: Bacteria > Acidobacteriota > Vicinamibacteria > Vicinamibacterales > JAMQPK01 > JAMQPK01. Next base: position 652,678 of record CAVVBP010000007.1, read on the forward strand.
AGTTGCCGTTGCGGTGCTGAGCCTCGCGGCCCCGGTTCGTACCTACGCCCAGACCTCGCTCGATGCGTTCGGTGCGCTGCCGACCAATCAGCTGTCCTCGTTCGGCGATTCCGGTGTGCCGTTCGATTTTGGCGGGCGAGTGGGATTCGAAGTCCTGCCCGGCGTTCAAGTGATGGGAGAGTTCGGCCGGCTGGGCAACGTCATGCCCGATCTCATTGGAATCGGGCTGGGGCTCACCGGCCTCAACCTGAAGGCGTCGGCGTTCTATGGCGAAGGAGGCGTACGCCTGCTCGCATCGCCGCGATCGGCGGTCAGCCCGTATGTGGAGGGCAGTGCCGGTGTCGCCCATCTCCAGTTCGGCGTCAACGGGTTTGGATCGGCCACCGATGCCATCGTCAGAGCGGCGCTGAGCTTCGTGGACACGAGCGATCCAATTGTGGGTGGAGGAGGCGGTGTTCTGCTGCACGGCGGTCCGCTTCAGATCGATCTCGGTTATCGCTACAAGCGGATTCTCGCCGGCAACACGCTGAGCTCAATTCTCAGCGCCGGCGATCGGCTGGACTCGCACCAGCTTCGATTTGGGGTCGGTGTGCGATTCTGATCGAAACCAAACAAGAGATCAGAAGATCAGGAGGTCGAGTCTTTCTTCAGAAGAATTCACCTCCTGAACTCCTGATCTCCTGTTTCTTATTTCCACGCCGGATTCACGAACGCCCCATTGCCCGCCACGTCCCACACCGCCACTCTCGCCCACTGCCAGGTGGCGGCGGGGGCGCGCCATTCGAAGGTGCGCTTGCCGAATTCGCGGCTCTCTGAAAGCGGAATCGTTTCGCGATGCGTGGTCTTGCCGTCGCTCCACACGATTTCCGCGAATCGAAGCGGGAAGGTCCACTGCGCCTCGACGACGGCGACGACCTCGTTCGCGGTCGACTTCGACCAATCCACTTTCGGCAGCAGCACCTCGCCGGTCGTCGTGAAGAACTCTCCGCGGGCGAGCGGTTCGAGCGCATCGCCCCACCGATCGAATGACGGCAAACGATCGAGCTTGATGTAGTTGATGTTCATGTGCGCGTAGAGCTCGTGCGTGTGGTCGAACTGGAACATGTCGACCTCGCCGAAGGTCTTCTTCCTGAGCCCCATGTTGCTCAGATCGTCGAGCAGATCGAACGCGCGATCGCCCAGGCGCGGCGACGAGAGATCCGAGGGGAGCGCCTTCCATCCGCCGCCCAGGTACCGCGGATCGCGGAAGTGCTCGGTCTCGAAAATCTTGTCGGGGAACCCGGTCGAGCCCTTGGTCCTCGGGTGGGTCTGATACATGTAGCCGCCCTCGCGCCGGACCAGGTCGAGCATTTCCTGCGCGTTGGCCGTGCTGTAGACCTTGCCGTATTTCTGGTGCTGCATTTCGAAAGCCGCCTGCGCATTCTTCGGGCGGTTCATGAACCAGTACACCGGCTTTGGGAACACCACGGTCCAGTGACCGCCGAGGTGCACGTTCGCTTCCTCGGCTGGAATCAGCAAGAACTCCGAATCTGACTGCGCCTTCAGCGCGCGGAAGTACACGTCGAGCTCGTCGAGGCGCAGATCCGTGAGATCGGCGGGATGGCCGTCGCCGTGAAAGTCCATGATCATGGACGCATCCACACCCATCGCCTTGAGCACCGGCTTGAACGGCGGCGTCCACTGGAAGCCGTTTGCCATCGCCTGAACGGTATCCGCCAGGTGCCAATGCGTGCTCATCGTCTTGTAGCCGGCCAGTGCCGGAAAACGATCGCTGTTTGTGTACCGCAACACCTGTGCGAGCGCCGTTTCGGCAGGGCCCTCGGCGACGAGGAAGAAGACGCTCATGTGCTGGGCGCGGCCGGGAGGCGCGTTCATCCACGGGTAGTACTGCCAGTTCTCGTCGCGAAGCTGCCTGATGCCGATGCCGACGCGCCCGCGCCATCCACGGTGCCAGAGATAGGCGAGGTTCGATGAGAAATCGCGCGGAAAGAAGTATTGGTGCGGCGCCGGAAAGACGGCGATGCTGCCTCCCGTCATCTGGGCCGCCAGCGTGCGGTAACGGACTTTCACCGGCTCGCGCTCGGCCTGAAGCCCGTTGTGCATCACGCGCTGCAACGCGCCGTTCGTGTCGTAGTACGCCACCTCCGACTTCATGTTGTTGCCGGCGGTGCGGTAGGCGGGCGCCGACATGTCCAGCCCCGCGTCGTAGTAATACGCGACGTCCGGCTCGTTGGTCGTGAGCACTGCTTCCTGCTGGATGAGCCGGCTGCCGGGATAGAACGTGTACACGATGGCGCCTTCAAAGCTGCCCATGCGCATGCCGTCGAAGACGAGCTCGACGCGATCGCCAACGGACTTCGCTCTCGCGCCGCGCAGCTTGAATGTGCCCGTGACGTGTCTCGTACTTCCGGATGCGCCGTGGGATCGTCGAAAAATGCGTTCCACCCGCCGCGGCGCTTACCGGTTTCCCCCTGATAGACGGGGTTGGCGTCGGTCACGATCGGAGAAGCGCCCACCGAAATCGAGCTGATGAGCGGCCGCGCGGGATCGAGCGAAAAGGTCGCCTGCCATGTGCGCGAGTTCTCGTCCGGCCAGGCGACCGAGACCGCATTGCCCGTCGCCGTCACCGCAATGACCCCCGGTCGGAGGCCGGTCAGGTCGATCGAAACAGCCTGCGCTTGTGCGAAGGCACGAAATGGCACGAGCACAAGCGCGACGAGAACAAGAACCATCTGCCATCTGCCATCTGCCATGACTACCGCTTCCCCTTCGCCTTCCACTCTTCAAATCGCTTCCGCGTCGCCGGGTTCATCGGATACACGCCGTAGATCGATTCGCCCTGGAGCAGCAGCCCACGTTGAAACTCTTCTTCCTCGTCGTGCTCGAGCGCCTTGTCGGCAATCTTCGACGCGATGGCGGCGGGGATGACGAGAATCCCGGTGCTCTCGCCAACGAGGATGTCGCCCGGAATGACCGTCACGGTACCGATGCGGACCGGTACCTGATAGTCGACGCTCATCATGATCGGGGAGACCGATGACGCATGGCCCCGCCGCATGTAGGTCTGAATCGGCATCGCTTCGAGCTCGGGCACATCGCGCATGGCGCCGTCGATGACGAGCCCTGCTCCTCCCCGGACGAGGAACCGGACCGTCGTCACGCCGCCCGATACGCCGGCGCGCGTTTCGCCGCCCGCGTCGAACACCAGGACGTCGCCGGGCTGTGCTTCTTCTGCTGACTTGTAGTTGAGCTGCGGTCCGGCCGAGTACAGCTTCTCGCGCACGTCCTTGCGATTGGGAAGGTAGCGCATGGTGCGGGCACGGCCGACCATGCGCATGTTGGACTTCAGCGGCGTCAGCTCGTTGATGAAGTTCTGCGGGTAGCCTTCAGCCGTGACGAGCGACCACGCAGACTCGAGGCCCACGCGCATCAGCTTGTCGAAGAGCACGCGATCCTCGGCACTCAGGCGTTCCTGAATGTACGCCGGCATTTGCCGCTCAATCGGCTCGAGCTTGAGCGCCGCCTTTTGTGCGACGACACCGGTGGTGATCATCGCTGCGCCGGCGAGTGCTAGCACCATCCGCCTCATGACGCTCTCCTCGTAATCTGCCAATCTACCAATCTACCAATCTGCCATTGGGTGAATCAGTAAGGCATCTCTCTCTTCGTGAACGCCCGACCCTTGTTGGTGAGCTCGACCGAATCGCCATGGGTCACCATGACGCCGGCCTTGATGAGATCGATGATGTTGTCGAGGTTGGCCGAGTGCAGCGGCGCCCACTTGTTGGCCTTCATCGCGTTCATGATGCGCGCGCGCGCTTCGTCGAGCTTGGGTTCGCCGATCGGCGGCAGTCCACCCGTCGGCTTCGTTCCCGGCGTGCTGCGTCCCTGGCTGCCTCCGCTTTTCAGATAAGCGAGACCCATCAGCGACATCGCCTGATCGCCGGGGCCCCACTCGCCCCATGCAATGCCGGGCGTCCTGGTGATCTCGTCGATGTTCATCAGCGAGTACTTGTCTTCCATCTTCAGCGAGAGGATCAGCTCGCCGTTGGGATTCATCGGCCACGGATCGGCTTTCTCGATGTACTGCGTGCCGGTGATGCCCCAGATGCGCGAGGCATACGCCTGGCTGCCCGACCCGCGCAGGCCTTCGGGAATGCCTTTGTCGGCGCCCTTCAACTCGGGCCGCTCGAACTGATAGCGGGCGGTCGAGACAAACGTCCGGACCGCTTCGGCGTTGCGCGCGTGGCACAACATGAGCCCGTGGACGCCGGAGGTCAGAATCTGCTCGATGACCCAGTGATTGTTTTTCACGGTCACCGCGTCCAGGCCCAGCACGGGCAGCGTGACGATGACCGTCGGCGTGCGATGGCCGCTCTTGGTGGGCCCACCGTCGACAAGTCCCTGCATGAACTGTCGCAGCAGATGCGGGTCGAAGACCCCGTGCTCCATCTGGTACTGGATCAGGTCGTACCGTTCCTTGGCGAGTTTCTTCCCTTCCTCGTACCCCACGCCTTCCACGCTGATGTCGTAGACCGGTTGCCCGGCCTCGAGCAGTTCGATCATCTTGTTGATGCGTTTGGGCTTGTAGCTCGCGTTGCCGCCCTGGGCGGACAGGAGCGTCGTGAGGGCGATTCCGACGAGCAAAAGGGCTAGCGCGATTCTCTTCACGGAAACCTCGCTTTCATCGCATGTGTAATGGGGCCCGGAATGGTGTAAAGATACACCCTTCCCGGAGGTTTCTTATGCGGTTGTTTCTGATGGTTGGAGTGTTGGTCGCCGTGTTGCCGTGTGGCGCCGCGGCGCAGGGATTGGTCACGCAGAAAGCGTTGTCGGTGGAGATGGCCCAGATGATCGTCCAGGGCACGATTGAGCGCTGCCGCGCCGACGGATTTCGTGCGAGCGTGGCGGTCATCGACGCGGGCGGCCACCTCAAAGCGTTTGCCCGTGATGAGGGAACCGGGTTGCACACGATCGATTTGAGCCAGCGCAAGGCCTATACAGCATTGACCTTTGCGACACGATTCGCGAGCTCACTCGAGTTCGCAACGGCTCGAGGGTCCACGCTCGGCTCTGCTGCATCGAACGTGGAAGGCACCGTCGGCATCGGGGGCGGAGTCCCTATCAAGGTGGGAGATGTGGCCATCGGGGCCGTCGGCGTCAGCGGCGCCGTCGGCGGCGACAAGGACGAGATCTGCGCCAAGGCCGGCATCGAAAAAATCGCGCACCTTCTAAAGTAGCGCAGGGCTTTAGCCCTGCCCGGTAGCACAGCGCTCAACCCTCTCGGTGGCGCAGGGCTTTAGCCCTGCCACGGTAGCGCAGGGCTTTAGCCCTGCCGAAAGGATCCCTCAATGCGTCTTGCTGTCACCGCTGTGATGCTTGGATCGCTTCTCGCGATCGGCACGCTCACCGTCGATCTCCACGGACAAGATGGACGGATCGAAGCCTGGGCGCCCATGCCCGAGAAGCCAAACCCGTTCACGCCGCCGCACAAGGCGCTCACGAAACTGTCGGACGTGCTGGCCAAACACAAAGGTCAGCAGAGCTGGACCGAGCCCATCGTCAACGACAATTTGTTCCACGGTACGTACATCGCGATGGCGCCTGGAGCGAAAACGCCGAGGCGGTTCCATCAGGATAATCGCGCGTTCTGGATCGTGCAGGACGGCCAGATCCGTTTCACCATCGAGGGCATCGAGCCGTTCATCGCGACCAAAGGCTATCTCGTGCAGGTGCCGAAGCGCCTGGTCTACAGCATGGAGACCGTTGGCGACAGGCCGTCGCTGCGCTTCGAAGTGCTGATGGCCAACTCGCACACGATGTATCCCGCCGACGAGAAGCCGGCGCCGGTGCCGGGCGTGAAGTACGAGCGCGTGAGTGTGGCGAACGCGAAAGGTGCCTACGACGATGCCAACGTGCCGTACATCGATTACAACATCGTGATGAACGGCGGCAAGCCGAAGCCCAAGCGGAACCAGACGCAGTTTGTCGGCGACGCGCACGACGGCGGATACGTCAACGTCGGGATTGCGAACATCCTGCGCGGCGATCCGAAAACGGAGAAGCCGGCGCGCGAGGACGACAGGGGGCACTTCCACCTGACCGGTCCCGAATTCTGGTTCATGCTGGAAGGGCAGAACGAGTTCAAGATCGGCGACGTTCCAGTGTTCGTCGCCAACCAGGGCGACATCGTCTACGCGCCCGCGCAGGTCTGGCATCGTCCGCGCCACGTGGGCGCGGGAATGGCCACCCGGCTGGCCTTTGTGGGTTATGCGAACTCACACTTGTTCCAGCCGGGAGGAGAATAGCGAGCGCGCTCAATAGTGGGTGAGGATGATGGTGAAAGTGGTCGGAACCTGCACATTACCGACGTCGTAAATGCCGACGCAGTACTGGGCCGGTCCGGGCGGCGAGCCGGACACAGTGGCGTTGAGCAACACCGACGCTGAGATGTCCTGGCTGCAGAGGGAGGTTGTGGCGTCCCAGAATCCGAGCGAGAGTCCCATCGTCAGCGTGCTTACGGGCGCGAGCTCCGTAATCTTCGCAACGATGTTGCCCGGATTGGTGACGGCGAAGTTGAACGCGGCGCCACCGCCCGTGTTCAACGTACCCGTGTAAGTTTCAGTCTTCTGTTCGTATACAGGAGCCGGCTCTGTGGGCGTGGAGGCCGTTCCGCCGCACGCCAACGAGCTCAGTACGATCACTGTTGCCGCGGCCAGTCTGGCGCGGGCACGCTTTTTCATCTGCAGGCTCCTTTGCGGACGCTAAGTCCGCCGGCGCGGGTGCAACGAACGTGCCGAGGCGTTGTGGATAGCGCGTCACCTTTAGCAGACGCATAGCAGACACACTGTGCTCGAACAGTGACAGATGGATTGCGGGCTGACATACTTTTGTCACATGATGTCCGCGTCACAACCACATCAAAACCGGGAGGCAGCCATGCGATGCTCTCGAATGCCTTTGCTCGCGCTTGTGTTTGTCAGCCTTGCGGTCGCTGGCGGTAGCGGCCAGAGCAGGGCCGGTGGCAGTCCCACGGCCGGTAGTGGCGGCTCATACAAGCTCGTGGAGTTTCCGACGCCGGCCACCGGCGCTGCTGGATTCCCCATGGCGTGGAACCTGATTCAGGCCTCGAGCGTCGCCATCACGCAGAAAGGCACGGTGCTCGTCCTGCACCGCGGCGCACACCCGATTCTGGAGTTCGACACCAGCGGCAAGCTCCTTCGATCGTGGGGAGACGGCCTCATCAGCGAAGGGAAGGTGGCCGCGATTCCCGAGGCGAACTGGGCGCCCACCCGCTCGCACTATTCAGCGGTGTATGGGCCGGCCGGCTGCTCGTCGTGCGGCGCCCACTCCGTGCGCGTCGATCCGCAAGGCAATATCTGGGTGGTCGACGCGACGGGCCACGTGATCTACAAGATGAACCAGGATGGAAAGGAGATCATGCGCCTCGGCACCCGCGGTGCCGTGGGCGCCGGACCGTCGAACTTCAATCTTCCCACCGACATCGCGTTTGCGCCGAACGGCGATCTCTACGTGACCGACGGCTATGGCGGCGCGCGTGTCGTGAAGTTTTCGAAGGACGGAAAGTTCCTGCTCGAGTGGGGCAAACGCGGAACGGGCCCCGGTGAATTCGGCCTGCCGCACAACGTGGTCGTGGACGGCCAGGGTCGCGTGTACGTGACCGATCGCGACAACCAGCGGATTCAGATTTTTGACGCGAACGGAAAGTACTTGAGCGAGTGGTCGAAAACCGGCGGCGTGTCCGGCCTTGCCATGACGGGGGATGGCCGCATGATCACCGGCGCCGTCGTCCGCGATCTGAGCGGCAACGTTGTCGTCAAGCTGCCAGAGGCCCAGGCGGCTCACGGTGCGGCCGTCGACGCGGCCGGCAGCATTTATCTTGCGCAGCTGAGCGGCATTGTCCAGAAATATGTGAAACAGTAGTTCTGACAGGCCTAAAGGCCTGTGCCACCGCATACCGGTGGCACAGCGCTTTAGCGCTGTCCTGAAGAGCGGAGGTGCCCATGTTGAACAGGCGCGAATTCGTTGGAGCCCTCGTTGGAGTTGCTGCGACAACGGGCCGTGCGTTTGCGATGCCGGGGGACAAATTCAGATGGGCGATGAGCAGCCACATGTTCACGCCGCTGAAGCCACATCCCGAGACGGGGATCAAGGTGGCGGCGAAGTTCGGTTTCCACGGCATCGAGCCGTGGGGCAACGAACTGCAGAACTATATGAACCGGCCTCCAGCCGAGTTCAAGAAGATCCTCGACGAGTCGGGCATCAGTATCTCGTCGGTCGCGAGCGGCGGTGAATACTTCGACACCACCCGTGTGAAGAACACGATTGCAGACAACGAAGCCAACGCGAAGTGGGCGTCGTATTTCGGCGTGACGGCCCTCAAGGCCAACCTCAACCGACGTCTGGGCCCCGAGGATCTCAGTCCCGCCAACGTCAAGATTCTCGCCAGAAATCTGAACGAGGTCGGCAAGCGGACGCTTGTGCACGGGGTGAAGTTCGCATTCCACCCGCATGCCTGGACCATGATGGAGCGGAAGGGCGAAGTCGAGGCGATTCTGGAGGCCACCGATCCGAAGCTCGTCTTCCTGACGCTCGATACCTGCCATGCCTCGGTCGGCGGGTTCGATCCGGTGGCGTTCGCGCGCGATCACTACGATCGCATCGCCCACTTCCATTTTAAAGACACGCTGCCCGTCTGGAGCGCAGGGAAGGGATGGAAGGGCCCGGCGCCGAGCAAGGAGGAAGAGGCTGCGATGGCAAAGAAGCTCGGGCTTCCGCCGTCGCCCGATCCGATTTACCAGCGGCTAGGGACCGGCGGCGTTGATTTTCCGGCATTGATCCGGATTCTCCGCGAGCGGCAATACGCCGGCTGGATCAGTCTGGACTTCAACTACGTCGACATGCCGCCCGGCGTCACGATCGAGCAGGACATGGCCGCGCACCGAAAGTATCTGGTCGAGTCGCTCCACGCGAGCCTGAAGACCTAGCGCAAAAAACGAAAGGGCGGGTCTTGAAAACCAAGACCCGCCCTACATCAATCCGTTAATCGGCAATCGTCAATCCATCAACAATCTGCCAATCTTTCAATCTACCAATCTACCAATTCAGTATCTGTAATGCTCCGGCTTGTACGGCCCGTCGACCGGAACACCGATGTAATCCGCCTGGTCCTTGCTCAACTTCGTCAGCTTGACGCCGAGATGGTCGAGATGCAGCCGCGCCACCTGCTCGTCGAGGTGCTTCGGCAGCATGTACACCTTCTTCTCGTACTTGCCGGTGTTCTGCGTGCAGCTCGAGCTGCGCGATCACCTGATTGGTGAATGACGCCGACATGACGAAGCTCGGGTGACCCGTCGCGCAGCCGAGGTTCAAGAGACGGCCTTCGGCGAGAATCATCACGCTGTGGCCATCGGGGAAGCGGAACTCGTCGTACTGGGGCTTGATGTTGATCCGCTCGATGCCCGCTTTCTTGAGGCCGGCCATGTCGATCTCGTTGTCGAAGTGGCCGATGTTGCCGACGATGGCCTTGTCCTTCATCCGCTTCATGTGGTCGAGCGTGATGATGTTGTGGTTGCCCGTGGCCGTGATGAAGATGTCGGCCTTGTCCACGACCTCGTCGATCGTGGTCACCTCATAGCCCTCCATGGCGGCCTGCAGCGCGCAAATCGGATCGATTTCGGTCACGATGACGCGGCAGCCCTGGCCGCGCAGGGCCTGGGCGCAGCCCTTGCCGACTTCGCCATAGCCGAAGACGACGGCCACTTTGCCGCCGAGCATGACGTCGGTCGCCCGCGCCAGCCCGTCGGGCAGCGAGTGCCGGCAGCCGTAGATGTTGTCGAACTTGCTCTTGGTGACCGAGTCGTTCACGTTGATGGCGGGGAAGAGCAGCGTGCCCGCTTCCATCATCTGATACAGACGGTGCACGCCCGTCGTCGTTTCTTCGCTGACGCCGCGAATCGATGAGGCCAGCCGCGTCCAGCGCGACTTGTCCTTCCTGATCGACTGGTTGATGCAGTCGAGGATGACGCCCCACTCTTCCGGGTCCTTGTCGGGATTGAACGCCGGCACCTTGCCGGCCTTCTCGAACTCCGCGCCCTTGTGGACGACCAGCGTCGCATCGCCGCCGTCATCGACGATGAGCGTCGGTCCGCTGCCGTCGGGCCACTCGAGCGCTTCGCTCGTGCACCACCAGTACTCTTCAAGCGTCTCGCCCTTCCACGCGAAGACCGGGATGCCTTTGGGATCGTTCGGCGTGCCGCCCGTTTCCGGCCGGCCCACGACGACGGCCGCCGCGGCGTGATCCTGCGTCGAGAAGATGTTGCACGACACCCAGCGCACGTCGGCGCCGAGCTCGGCCAGGGTCTCGATGAGCACACCCGTCTGAATCGTCATGTGCAGGCTGCCCATGACGCGCGAGCCCGCGAGCGGCTTCCTGGCGCCATGCTGCTTGCGCAGCGCCATCAGACCGGGCATTTCCTGTTCGGCAAGGCGCAGCTCTTTGCGGCCGAAGTCGGCGAGCGACAGATCTTTCACTTTGTAGGGCTCGCGGCCGGCGGACTTGGCGGCGGCGAAGGGGTGTGGTTGTTGAACGGCAGTACTCATTGAATCTCTCTCCTCTATTTACGCGATAACCGGCCGTGTCTTGCTCGCTGTGGCCACGAATAAGCCGGGGCCCTTTGACTTCGGATCTGGCGAGAGCGGCACGATGCGAACGTTGCCGAGTCCACTCTCGTCGAGGATACGCCGGACGTGTTCTTCCGAAAACCCCAGCCACACGTGGCCCATCTGCTGGCGATAGCTCTCGCGATCGTGCGGCAGCATGTCGACGACGAGCAGCTGGCCGCCTGGCTTCAGCACGCGCGCGACTTCCGCGAGCACCCGCCTGGGATCGGCGAGGTGATGCAGCACCAGCGCCAGCGTCGCCGCGTCGAGCCTCGCATCGTCAATCGGCAGCGCCTCCAGGTCGCCCCGGCGCAGCTCGACGTTGTCGAACCCCTGAAGGCGCTTCTTCGCCGCCTGCAGCATCGCCGCCGAGCCGTCTACCGCGATGACATGGCGCACAAACGGCGCGAGCGCCGCTGTCATCTGGCCGGTACCGCAACCGAGATCGCCCATCGTCCACTCGGCACCGGCGAACGCGGGCAGGGCCGCCAGGTGGACGCGTTCGCCGAACAAATCGTCGCGCAGCCGATCCCAATGGCCGGCCGACGACGAGAAGAACTCCTGCGACTTCGTCCGCCGCTCGGCAAGAACGGTCTGCACGCGGCGCTGATCGTGCGCGGCGGCCGGCGTTGCACCCACCTGCTCGCGAACGAGCGCCCACAATCGCCTGGCGGAGGTGTCGAGCCCGTCGCGGGTCATGCCGTACACGTTGCTGGTCCCCTCGGCCCGCGCCGCAATCCATCCGCTGTCGGCCAGCGCCTTGAGGTGCCGGCTGACCGTCGACTGGGGCAGCTGCATGATTCCGCACAGCTCGGACACGGCAAGCTCGTGGCGGTCGAGCAGCAGCAGGATGCGGCTGCGCGTCGTATCGGCCAGAGCCGAGAGGTGGTCGAGGATCGCCGGGGGACGGGCAACAGCCATTAATCCGTTAATCCGGATTAAAGGTTACATCGAGCCGGATGTTCCCGTCAAGCTTTTCCGCCGAAAAGATCCCTGGTGGCCATTTCCGAGCCCGCGACGCTGGCAACCGACTACATCCTGGGCACTTTATCAGGGGTTTTCGGGGTGTTGCTCCTGCGGCGCAACCGGAGCCCTCGACAGCGGGCGGTCACTCTCTGGGCCGCGGCGTTGCTGGCCGCGGCGGCGGGAAGCTTCGTTGGGGGTACCTATCATGGGTTCCAGTCCGCGCTTGGCGCCCATGCCGCGACGGTCTGGACGTTGACGACCATCTCGATGGGGCTCGCCAGCTTTCTGCTACTGGCCGCTGCGTTGACCGCCGGGTTCTCCGGCCGTTGGCGAACCTGGCTGCTCGGACTGGCGGCAGTCAAACTGTGCGTCTACGTGGCGTGGATGCTGGGGCACGACGAGTTTCGCTACGTCATCTATGACTACGGTTCGACGCTCGCGATTCTCCTGATCCTTGTCGCCGCGGGACAAACCCAGGGCGTGGCCGGCCATCGGGCGTTGATCGCGTCCGGCATCCTGGTCTCGATTGCGGCGGCGGTCGTACAGCAGAGCGGCTTCCGGCTTCACCAGCACTTCAACCACAACGATTTGATGCACGTGGTGCAGATGGGTGGCGTCTGGCTGCTCTACAAAGGTGGCGGCCTGCTCCGGGACAAACCGTAAACACAAAGATCACTAAGGCTGAAGAGCTCACAAGATCACGAAGGATCACCACGAAGGCGCGAGAGGACATTTATGAATCGCCGAGATTTTCTGAAAGTGACGGGGCTTCTCGCGGCGGCGCCGGCGTGGCCGGCCGGCGAAGAGACCTTCGTCAACGACATCCACTCGCAGCTGAACCGGACGCGCGTGCGCGAGATCGTCCCGGTGGCATCCACCGCCGACATCACGCGCGCGGTGACTCGTGCCGCGTCGGCGGGCCAGGCGATCTCGATTGCCGGCGGCCGTCACGCGATGGGCGCCCAGCAGTTCGCCACCGACTCGGTGCTCCTCGATATGACGAAGTTCACGAGGGTCCACTCGCTCGATCGGGCAGCGGGCATCGTCGAGGTGGACGCGGGGATCATGTGGCCCGCGCTCGTGGACTATCTGCTGAATGCGCAGGCGGGTGAGGCGCGCCAGTGGGGGATCCGGCAGAAACAGACCGGCGCCGATCGCCTCACAATCGGCGGCGCGCTGGCCGCCAACGTCCACGGTCGCGGGCTGAAGATGAAACCGTTCATCGACGACGTGGAATCGTTCGTGCTTGTTGACGCAAAAGGCGAGAGCCGCACGTGCAGCCGGACGCAGAACGCCGAGCTGTTTCGTCTGGCGATCGGCGGCTACGGTCTATTCGGTGTCGTGTCCACGGTCAAGCTGCGGCTCAGCCCGCGGCAGAAGATTCAGCGGGTCGTCGAGGTTCGCGAGATCGACTCGCTTCCGGAGGCCTTCGACCGGCGCATTGCCGAAGGCTACCTGTTCGGAGACTTCCAGTTCGCCGTCGACGAGAAGTCGGACGACTTTTTGAAGAAGGGCGTGTTCTCCTGCTATCGCCCGGTTGCCTCAGATACACCGCTACCGGATGGGCAGCGCGAGCTCGTCGATGAGGACTGGCACGCGCTGCTGCTCCTGGCCCACAACAACAAGGCGACGGCGTTCGACCGGTACTCGAAGTACTACCTGTCCACGTCGGGACAGGTGTACTGGTCGGACACGCACCAGATGAGCACCTATCTCGACGACTACCATGCGCGGCTCGACAAAGAGCTGGGTGCGGCGCATCGCGCGACGGAAATGATCACCGAGATTTACGTGCCGAGGCGCGACCTGCCGTCGTTCATGATGGAGGTCGCGAGGACGTTCCGCGGAAACAACGTGCCCATCGTCTACGGGACCGTCCGGCTGATCGAGCAGGACGACGAGAGTTTTCTGGCATGGGCGAAGCAGCCGTACGCGTGCATCATCTTCAATCTGCACACGGTGCACACGCCCGACGGCCTCGCGCAGGCGGGGCAGGCGTTCCGCGATCTCATCGACATGGGCATGAAGCGCGGCGGCCGGTACTATCTGACCTACCATCGTCACGCGCGCCGCGATCAGGTCGAGGCGTGCTATCCGCAGATGGCGGAGTTTCTGAGATTGAAGCGTAAGCACGATCCGCAGGAGCGGTTCCAGAGCGATTGGTACCGGCACTACAAGCAGATGTTCTAGGCCAGTCGGCATCGGTGGCCCAACCTGAGATGTGACCACATTATGCTATAATTGTAGTCACATCATGGGAGGCGATTGGACATGGACACCGTGGGCATTCGTGAACTCAAGACGCATCTCAGTCGCCACTTGAAGCGCGTGCGAGCCGGCGCGCGGTTGCTGGTGACCGAGCGCGGGCGTTCGATTGCCACGATCAACCCCGTCGCGGCGCCGGCCGACGTCGCATGGGCGCACCAGCTCGTGGCTGAGGGACGCGCGCACTGGAATGGCGGCAAGCCAGCCGGCGCGAGCCGGCCGCCGACAATCACCGGCAAAACGGCGTCATCTCGCGTGATCGAGGATCGGCGGTGACGCTGTACCTGGACACAAGCAGCCTGGTGAAACTCTACGTGACGGAGACCGGGTCTCACGCCGTCCGCCAGCTCGTCGGCGATGCGAACGTCGTGGCGACGTCGGTCGTGGCCTACGCCGAAACGCGCGCCACTCTGGCGAGGCTTCGCCATGAAGGGGTGCTGACGAGCTCGAAACTGACGTCATCGAAGCGCGAGTTCGAGGAACAGTGGCCGACATATCTCACCTTGGACGCGACCGATTCCCTGTGCCGGGCCGCGGGCGCGCTTGCTGAGCAGTACAGCCTTCGAGGCTTCGACAGTATCCACCTGGCGTCGTTCGCCGAGGTCGCCCGTCGGGCAGGAGTCGACGATACGCGGTTCTCCAGCTTCGATGAGCGACTCAAGCACGCGGCGCGGAAGCTGATGCGGACGCTCGAACGCACCGGCCAGAGATAAGGCCGACGCACGGCCGCATGGCTGATTTCGGCGTCGTTGAATGCGCTCCAGCGTGGTAATTTGAGCGGCATCATGCGCATCCTGCTGCTCGCGCTCGCCGCGTCCGCCGCGCTCCTGGCCGCCACGGAATTTCCCGAGGCGGAGATTTCCAACGGCACGGTCACGGCTAGGCTCTATCTGCCTGATGCGCAGAACGGCTACTACCGCGGAACCCGCTTCGACTGGTCTGGACAGATCGCCAGCCTGCGTGTGGGCGGTCGTGAGTATTTCGGCCAGTGGTTCGACAAGTACGATCCGAAGATCCACGACGCCATCATGGGACCGGTCGAGGAGTTCCTGACGGACGATACGAGTCCCGGGTATCAGGAGGCGCCGGTCGGCGGCAACTTCGTGCGGATCGGCGTCGGCGTCCTCCGCAAGTCCGAAGATCGCGCGTATGAGCGGTTCCGGACGTACAGACATCGTCGACCCAGGGCGCTGGACGGTCCGGCCGGCAAAAGATCGCATCGAGTTTGTCCACGAGCTGAAAAGCGATTTGGGTTACGCCTACCGATATACGAAGACGATCCGGCTGGTCGCAGGGAAGCCGGAGATGCTTATCGAGCACACTCTGAGGAACACCGGTAAAAAGGTGATCGCGACGCACCAGTACAACCACAACTTCTTCGTCATGGGCGAGCCGACCGGTCCAGACACGCGTGTGACGTTTCCGTTTGCGCTGAGGCCGAAACAGCCGCTGAGCTCGAATTTCGCGGAAGTGCGCGACGGCAAGCTCGTCTACACCGCGGAACTGCCGAAGGGGCCCAGCGTGTTCACCGAGTTCGAGGGGTTCGGGCCGTCGGCCGAGGACTACGACATCCGGGTCGAGAACCGCAAGGCGCGAGCCGGTGTCCGAATCCAGGGAGACCGCCCGATTCACAAGATGATTTTCTGGTCCATTCGGCCCACGGTCTGTCCGGAGGCGTATATCAGCCTCGAGATTTCTCCCGATAAGCAGGAGAAATGGACCTATCGCTACACCTTCTACGAAGTACCCCCAACGCCCTGATCGCGCTGCCGGGATCGCTTTCGGAAGTCTTGCACGAGGAGTGTCAATGCGGAACGTGTTCGCCTTGGTTGTGGCCGGAATGGCCCTCGCTGGATCGTTGCGGATGCAGGCGCAGGGCGCGCCGAGCCTGGAAGAACGCTACCGAAAAATCCCCGACGCCGCCGCGATCGGCCGCTACATGGAGCGGCTCAGCGCGCGTCCCCATCACGTGGGGGCGCCCTATACGAAGGAGATCGCCGAGTGGATGCGCGCCCGGTTCCGTGAGTGGGGCTGGGAAGCGTACATCGAGACCTACGACGTGCTGTTCCCGACGCCGAAGGAACGACTGCTCGAGATGATCGCGCCGACAACGTTCAAGGCAACGCTCGAAGAACCGGCGGTTGCCGTGGACCCGACATCCGGCCAGAAGGACGAGCAGCTTCCGACCTACAACGTGTACTCCATCGATGGCGACGTCACCGCGCCGCTGGTTTATGTGAACTACGGCCGTCCCGAAGATTACGCCGAGCTGGATACGCTGGGCATCTCGGTCCGAGGTGCGATCGTCATTGCGCGCTACGGCGGGTCCTTCCGCGGGACGAAGCCGAAGATCGCCGCCGAGCACGGCGCCATCGGCTGTCTGATCTATTCCGATCCAAGAGACGACGGGTACTACGCGGACGCGGTGTTTCCCGACGGTCCCATGCGCAATAAAGATGGCGTCCAGCGCGGCAGCGTCATGGATCTACCGACCTACTCGGGTGATCCGCTCACTCCAGGCAACGGGGCCGTGCCGGGAGTGATGCGACTCTCGATCGCCGAGGCGGCCACCATCACGAAGATACCGGTCCTGCCGATTTCCTACGGTGATGCGCAGCCGCTGCTCGCCGCGATGAGCGGGCCGATGGCGCCTGCGGCCTGGCGAGGCGCGCTGCCGATCTCGTATCGCCTCGGCCCGGGTCCGGCACAGGTGCACCTGAAGGTGTCGTTCAACTGGGACACCAGGCCGCTCTACAACGTGGTCGCGACCCTTCGGGGATCCACGTTTCCAGACGAGTGGATCGTGCGCGGCAACCATCACGACGCGTGGGTGAACGGCGCGGCCGATCCGGTCAGCGGCATGGCGCCGGAGCTCGAGGAGGCCCGGGCGCTCGGGCAGCTCGTGAAAGAAGGATGGCGCCCGAAGCGGACGCTTGTCTACACCGCGTGGGACGGCGAAGAGCCGGGGCTGATCGGATCGACCGAGTTCGTGGAGCAGCACGACGAAGAGCTGCGCGGCAAAGCCGTCGTCTACATCAACAGCGACGGCAACGGTCGCGGATTTCTCCAGGCGTCGGGATCGCACACGCTCGAGCAGTTCGTCAACGACGTGGCGCGCAGCATCGAGGATCCGGAAACCAAGGGCACGGTGTGGGCGCGCTGGCAGGCGCGCGCCATCGCGGATGCCCCTGCAGACCGCCGTGCCGAAAGCCGTTCGAGGGCCAACGTGCGGATTGGCGCGCTCGGATCGGGATCGGACTACACGCCGTTTCTCCAGCATCACGGCGTGGCGTCGCTGAATCTGTCGTTCGGCGGGTTCGACGATGACGGGATCTATCACTCCATCTACGACGACTTCTATCACTTCAAGAAGTTTTCCGATCCCGGCTTCCTCTACGGCCGGGCGCTCGCGCAGCTGGTCGGCACCGCTGTCATCCGGCTGGCCGACGCCGACATCCTGCCCTACGAGTTCACCGGCCTTGCCGACACGGTGCAGACGTATGTCCGCGAAGTGCAGGCGCTTCTCAAGCAGCGGCAGGACGAGGTATCAGAGCGGAATCGTCAGGTGACCGATGGGGTGTTTGCGGCCATCCGCGACCCCCAGCGGCCGCGGCCGATTCCTGCCGTCGAGGAAGTGCCTCCGGCGCTCAACTTCGCGCCGCTCGAGAACGCCGCATCGGCGCTGACGCGTGCGGCCGGCCGCTATCAAAAAGCTCTGGCTGCGGCGCGCGGGCGCGTGGTCGCCGACACGGCACAGCTTCAGGCGATGAATGCCCGGTTGATTCAAAGCGAGCGGCAGTTCATCGACGAGAAGGGGTTGCCTCGCCGCGCCTGGTACCGGCATCTCCTCTATGCGCCCGGGTACTACACCGGCTACGGCGTAAAAACGCTGCCCGGCGTGCGGGAGGCGATCGAAGACAAGCGGTACGGGGACGTAGAGCGCGAAGTGCTGCGCGTGTCAGAGGCGCTCAAGCGTGAAACCACGCTCGTCGAAGGGATGGCCGCCGATCTGGAGCGGCTGATCCGGTAAGCCGACTGAAACTAGAAACTAGAAACTAGAAACTTGAATCTGCGACCGGAGTCTGCGTGTGGTTCCGAAGATTCTAGTTTTTAGATTCTAGTTTTTAGATTCGATCCGCCGAGTGCTATTCTTGCGCCATGACGAAACAATACTTTCTGTTGGCCGCGATCGTCGTGCTGGGGACCGGGTTGGCCTCGTCGTCGGCTCCCGCTTACGCGCAGGCGTCACACGCCCCGGCTGGAAAGTCTGCTCCAGGCGGCTACGTGCTCGAGCGCGACAAGGACGTCGCGAAGAACGAGCCCGGCACGCACAATGGCGGCGGAGAAACGGTCGGGTATTCGTTTTTCAGCAAGACGCCGAACCTCAAGCTGGTGTTCCGCAAGCGCGCGTTCAAGCCGGGCTCGGCGATCGGCTATCACGAGCAGCACGAAGACGAGATCTACTACGTGCTCAGCGGCCGCGGGATGATGAAGATCGACGGCAAGGAGTTCGAGGTCGGTCCCGGTGACGCCGTCCTGACGCGCCCGGGCAGCTCGCACGGCTTGAAGCAGATCGGCAAAGAAGATCTCGTCATTCTGATCAATTACGAACAAGCCCCCAAATAAGCAACACGAAGATCACGAAGAAAGACATCACACAAGATCACGAAGAAACACAAGATCACGAAGTAATCAAATTTGTTCCTTCGTGATCTTGTTTTCGACTCCCCTTGGTGACCTTCGTAATCCTGTACCATGACACGGTGCAGTCCGATCCGCATCAGCCGCTTCGCGATGATGTGCGCACGCTTGGAGAAGTCCTTGGCCGCGTGCTGCGGCATCACGAGGGTGATGAACTGTTCGAGCACGTCGAGCGGGTGCGCGAAGCCGCAAAGCGATCACGAATGGGTGCGGCGGGCTTGTCCGCCGTAGCGTTGGGCGAAGCCGGCGCGAAGGCGGATGCGATAGGTGCGGATCGGCTTCTGCGTGATATGCCGATCGCAGCGGCGCTGACCGTTGCTCGTGCCTTTGCGCACTTCCTGACGCTTGCCAACATCGCCGAGCAGCACCATCGCGTGCACCGGAGGCGCGATCACGCCCGCAATCCGCACGGCCACCCGCAACGGGGGTCCTGCGCCGAGACATTTCGGCGGTTGTGCGGTGCCGGCGTCTCTCCCGACACGCTGGCGGCCGCTATCCAATCGATGCGGGTGGAGCTCGTGTTCACCGCCCATCCAACCGAGATCGTCCGCCGCACGCTTCTGCAGAAGCACAACCGGATCGCCGAGATGCTCGCCGTCCGCGACCGCCCAGACCTGACGCCGGCCGAGCGCGAGCAGGCGCTCGACGATCTCCATCGCGAGATCGCGGCGGCGTGGCAGACCGACGAAGTGCGGCGCGCCCGTGTCACTCCCCTCGACGAGGTGCGTGCCGGCCTCGTGGTGTTCGAGCAGAGTTTGTGGGAAGCCATCCCGCAATACCTCCGGGCTGTCGAACGTGCGCTGCAGGAAGTGTCCGGCACGCCGCTCGCACACGAGGTGACGCCGATCCGGTTCGGCTCGTGGATGGGAGGCGATCGCGACGGCAACGCCAGTGTCACGCCCGAGGTGACGCGGCAGGCCACATGGCTGGCACGCTGGCAGGCGGCCGACCTGTACTTGAAGGAAATTGTCGCGCTGCGCAGCGAGCTTTCGCTGTCCTCGTCGTATGCAAGCGAGGAGCTTCGAGCCCGGGTCGGTCCCGCGCACGAACCGTATCGCGCGCTCCTGGCCGAGGTCCGCGATCGGCTTGCCGCCACCCGTGCGCTCGCGGAGGAGGCGCTCGACGAGTCCGAGCCGAAGCTGACCGGTGCAGTGCCCTACCTTTCGGCAGCCGAGCTCGCCGAACCGCTGGAGCTGTGCCATCGATCGCTCACCACAACCGGAAACGAGATAATTGCGGCCGGCCGGCTGACCGACGTGCTGCGCCGCGTCGCCACCTTCGGCGTCACGCTGGCGCGATTGGATCTCCGGCAGGAAGCCGGCCGGCACACGGAAGCTGTCGACTGGGTTGCGGCGGCGGCCGGTATCGGACGGTACGCCGCCCTCGACGAGCACGCACGTCAGACGATGCTCGTGGACCAACTGACCAGAGGTGACGTGCGGCTCGACGATCTCCCGGTATCGACCGCTCCCGAAGGCGTGCGCGACGTGCTCGACACGTTTCGCACAGCCGCGAACATTCACCCCGAGTCGCTCGGCGCCTACGTCATCACCATGGCGAGCGCGCCGTCAGACGTCCTCGCCGTCGAGTTTCTTCAGATGGCGGCCGGCACGCATCATCCGCAACGCGTCGCGCCGCTCTTCGAGACCGCCCGCGATCTCGAGCGGGCGGGGTCGATCATGGCCGAGCTGTTCGCGCTCCCCTGGTACCGCGCGCGGATCGGGAATCAGCAGGAAGTCATGATCGGCTACTCCGATTCCGCCAAAGACGCGGGGCGTTTGAGCGCCGACTGGGCGCTGTACCGTGCGCAGGAAGAGGTCGTGGCCGCCTGCGCGCGCGCAGGGGTGCACCTGACGCTCTTCCACGGGCGCGGGGGCAGCATCGGTCGCGGCGGCGGCCCCACGTATCTCGCGATTCAATCGCAGCCGCCCGGATCGATTCGCGGGACGCTGCGGGCCACCGAGCAAGGGGAGATGATTCAGGCGAAGTTCGGCCTCGTCGACATTGCCATCCGCACGCTCGAGGTGTACACGACCGCCACGCTCGAGGCCGCGGTTTCGCATCGAGAGGCGCCGAAGCCGGAATGGCGTGCGTGCATGGATGAGGTCGCCGCTCGAGCCCGGGCGACGTATCGCTCGATCGTCTATGAAGAGCCGCGCTTTATTCCGTACTTTCGAACCGCCACACCCGAGCCCGAGCTGACCCAGATCGTCATCGGCAGCCGTCCTGCGCGCCGCACGCCCGGTGGCGGCGTCGAGAGCCTGAGGGCGATTCCATGGCAGTTCGCCTGGACGCAGACCCGATTGATGCTGCCCTCGTGGCTCGGTATCGAAGATGCGCTGATGTCCAACGGCGACGGCATGCTGCGCGAGATGTACGCGAACTGGCCATTTTTTGCCTCGACGATCGATCTCATGGAGATGACCCTGGCGAAAGCCGATGGCCGTATTGCCGCGCACTACGATTCACTCGCGGCCGAGGAATTGCGTCCGCTCGGTGCGGAGCTGCGAGCGCGGCTCGCGCGCGCCATCGATGCGGTGCTGGCAGTGACGGGGCACCACGTGCTGCTCGAAGCGAACCCCGTGCTGCGGCGGTCGATCAACGTTCGTAATCCCTACGTCGATCCCATCAACCTCGTGCAGGTGGAGCTGCTTCGCCGGTTGCGCGAATCCGACGCGGATGCGTCGCTGTTCGATGCCTTTGTCGTGACGGTGAATGGGATTGCCGCCGGGATGCGGAACACAGGGTGAACTTCCCGATTTCGCGCAGAGCCGCAGAGACGCAGAAACAGAAGATCAGAAGGTCAGAAGATTAAACGGTACCGAGCGTCGAGCCTCAAAAAAAAGCGGGTCGGGCCGGGCACCTCGAGGTGCCCGGTCCGAGCCCGGTCAGTCAGAACGAAACGGATTACTTGCAGCCTTCGGCCGTCTTGATGGTTGCGACCGTGAAGGTTCTGTGCGCGGCCACTTTCGCATCGTCGGCTCCCGCGGCCGGCCTTCCGGCGGCTTCAGGAGCAAGGACGCCGGCCACTTCGACGCACTGATTGGCCATCGAGGCCAAATCCACTTTCGTTCCATCTGCCGCCACGATCGTGTAGGTGTCGGCGCCGCCTGCCGTTGCAGTGGCACCCGCCGTGTTCGAAGCGCCGCCGCGAATCGGCGACAACGTCCAGCCAGTCGTAGCGGAGCCTTTCAGTACCCCTTTGTACGTTGTCGTCTGCGTTCGTGGGGCCGCTGCGCGCGGTTCGGCCGGCTGAGCTTGTCCGGCTGCCGGTTGCGCTGGTGCTGGTGTCGGGGCTTGTGCGGCGGGTGGAGTCTGCGAGCTCGCAATCGCGGCGCCGAGGATGAACGCGGCGACCGTACCACTGAAAATCTGTTTCATCACGTATTTTCTCCTTGGGTGAACTGGGGCTCGGCGCGAGGGGTGGTGCAGGAAGCGCGCCAGTCAGTGTTCAGCGGATTTCTCCGCTGAAAAACGCCAGATTCACTCGAGGGGCCGTGACGGGCTGTTGGGATCTCGTCCTGTGACGGTAAAAATTACGCTGTAAAAACAGGATGATTCCTTTGTGATTTACCGTACGGGCGCGTTCGCATTCGCCGCGAGATCGTAAATCCGATCGACGCCGCGCACGTCAACGCCGGGATTTTTCGCCGCTTCGATCGCCTTGGCGTGCTTCGTGAGATCGATACGCTTCGCGGCTTCCTCCGGCGACACTCCCTGTTTGCGGAACGCCGTCGCCTGCTGATAGAGGTCGCGCCAGTACGCCTGCAGGTTGCGGAGATGGTCCTTGCCCTTGAAGACGTTGCCGTGTCCGGGCAGCACCGTGTCGAAGTCGAGCGACATCACGCCCTCGATCGTGGCCGGCCATTCCTCGACGAACGCGTCGCCTGTGTACGAAAGCGCGCTGGTGATCATGTCGCCGGTCGCCACCATCCGTTCCTTCGGCAGAAAGACGACGATGTCGCCGTCGGTGTGCGCGCGGCCGAAAAACCGGATCTGGATTTCCCGGCTTCCGCGGTGCAGTGTCATGTCGCGCGATAGCGTCGAATTGGGCGGCGTCGGCCGGATCTTCGCCTGTTCGTCGGCGTACTGCTGATGGATCGTGAGCTGCCGCTGCAGGATCGCCCGCTGCTGCGGGTCCTTCGCCTCCGAAATTTGCTGCTTCAACGTCGTGAAGCGCGTCGCAATTGCGGCCGTGCCGTTGGTCAGATAGGTCCGTTCCTTCAGCGAGCCGGGCCCGTTCAGCCGTCGCCAGGTCGTATCGTGGCCGATGATCGTCACGTCGGGCCCGAACACCTGGTTGCCGAACGCATGGTCGTAGTGGTAGTGCGTGTCGACGACGTACTTGATGGGCTTCGGCGTCAGCGTCTTGACGTCGGCGATGAGCGTCGTCGCGGCGGCCGGCGTGATGCCCGGATCGACCACGAGGACGTCGGCGTCGTTCACGATGACGACCACGTTGCTGCCGACGGTGACAGACCCCGTGGCTGTCCCGTAGTACACCCCTTCGGCCACCTTCTCGAATTTATGCGCGGGCAGCGAGCCCGGCTCGGGCGGCATCGTCAGGGCGCCCCCGCCGCGTTGCGCCTGCGCGAGCAGCGCATAGGCGAGGACGAGCAGGGCAAGGACGGGGAAGAACAGTTTGCGCATCGAAGCTCCTCGGCGGGTCTAAAGACCCGCCCTACTTCACTCCAACCACCTGACGGATGACGCCGTCCGTCTTGCTGTACACCAACAGCTCGCCAGACGCGTCGAGCGCGAATCGCGCGTCCGCCCGTTTCGAGCCCGACACCGTACCGCGGCCGGGCAGATCGGGATCCTGCCCACCGCGCGCCTGATACGCGGCCTGCGTGATCGACATAAAGGTGTCGTGAACCTGGGCGTTCCAGAACAGCTTCACTTCGTGCATCGGCGCCATCGTCGCGGGATCGCCGTCGTCGGCGGCGATCATCTCGGCGAAATCGGCGTACCAGACGCGTCCGGTCGACAAATCCGTGAAGATGTACTTTCCCCACAGAGCCGGCAACGCCTTGCCGGCGTACAGATATCCGCTCCCGATACCATCGCCGCCGGTTGGCACATGCCCGTACTGGACGACCGGATACGTCGGCACCACAACCTCGTCGGTCACCGTGTCGCCGATCTGGATGGCAATCTTGTCGACCTCCGGCAACGACGTGGTGGCGTTGTCGGGCTTCAGTTGCTGGTTGCCCTCACGCTGCGGATATCCGAAATTCGCGCCCTTGCGGATGATGTCGATTGTTTCCCAGGTTCGCAGGCCGACGACGGCGGCAATCAGATGGTAGGTCCGCGGGTTCCTCGGATCGGCAGCCCAGCTCAGCCGGTGAGGGTTGCGAAGACCGTAGGCCCATATCTCTTTCCGGGCGCCTGGCTTCGATGCAAACGGGTTGTCGTTCGGGATGCGATATCGGCCGTTCTCGCTCAGCGTGCTGGTGTCGACATGTTCCGCGGGGTCGGGAATGATGCGCAGGATCTTGCCGACGAGCGTGTCGAGGCGCTGCGGATTTGGGCGCGCCATCGTCCGCATCTCTCCGGACCCGCTGTCGCCGTGGCCGATGTACATGACGCGCCACTCGGGATCGCCGCGCCGGGCGGCCGGGTGAAACACCACCTCGCCCATGGGATGAATCCGATGGTTCAGCTGCACGCGCATCACCTCGCGTGCCGTGCCTTCGAACGTGGTGTTCCGCGGATTCGTGTCCGTCCATTCGACGAGCACCGATTCGTACACAATCGGCCCGGGCGTGGTGATCGCCGCGGTCGGCTCGTAACCGAACGGACCGAACGTCAATCCCGGAATACTGGTCGCATCGGGCCGTTGCGATCCCGGCGTGGGGCTCTCCATGTGCACCGTGTAGAACTTGCCGTTGCGGCCGTAGTCCGGATCGAACTGAAGCTGGCTGATGCCGCTGCTGTAACCGGGATCGGGGTAAAAGCGATCGAACAGGCCCTTCCGCTCGTCGCGCCCGTCGAAGTCGAGATAGGTGGTAAGCGCCTTGGACTTCTTGTCGAGGATGTAGACCGGGCCGTTCATGTCGACGACGAAGAAGCGCCCGCTTCCGCCCGGCTCTTCGCGAATCGAGTTCACGCGCGCCAGCATGCCGTCCACCTGTCCGGTGCCGTCCAGCTTGCCGGTGATGGGCAGCGTCGCGAAATCTCGAAGCTCGAGCGTCAGCGGCGCGCCATTCTCGGGCGGCGCGGCCATCATCGCCACCGTTGCGATGAGCACGAAGAGTGGCGCGGTCAGTCGCGACAACTGATGACTGAGAACTGATAACTGAAAACTGATAACTGAAAACTGATGACTATTTCACCGAGCCCACGATCTGGCGAATCATGCCGTCGCTTTTGCTGTAGATGTAGAGCTCGCCGCTGCCGTCGACCGCCAGGCGGGCATCGGCACGTCCCTGATTGGCGACGCGCTGGCGCGACGCAAGGTGCTCTTCCTTCCCGCCGCGATGGTGATAGGTCCATTCGTTGATGGGGAACATCGTGTCGAAGATCTGCCTGCCGGTATCTGGCGCGTCGTTCGGGTTGTCCCACGCGAATTTCACCGGATAGGTCTTGGCCTGCGTCGCCGGATTCTTGTCGCCATCGGCCGACAGCATCTCTTTGTAGTCTGCGTACCAGAACCGCCCCGTTGTGATGTCCCCAAAGATGTACTTGCCGCGCAGCTCGGGAATGAGCTTGCCCGATACACGTAGCCGCTGCCGATGGCATCGCCGCCATTCTCGTCGTGGGGGTATTCAATCACCGGATATTTCGGCGCGACGACCTCGTCGGTCACTTCGTCGCCGATCTGGATGTTGATCTTGTCGACGGCAGGAAGCGGCGCGTGCGTCTGTTCGGAGGTCAGAACATGGACACCTTCGCGCAGGGGCCACCCGTGATTCGCCCCGCGTTCGATGATGTTGACGGTCTCGTACGTCCGGAACCCGACCGAGTTGGCGATGAGCCGCGTATTCGCGGGATTCGACGGGTCGACGGCAAACGTCAGGCGGTGTGGATTGCGCAGGCCGTACGCCCAGATTTCGGGCCGCGCCCCCTTCACCTTGACGAACGGATTGTCGTTCGGAATCCGGTAGCGCCCGTTCTCGCTCACGGCGCTCGTTTTGGTGTGCTCGTTGAGGTCGGGGATGATGCGAATGATCTTGCCGACGAGGTTGTCGAGCCGCTGCGGATTGGGCCGGATCGCGACGATGCGCGACTCGCCCGACGCGCCATCACCGACTTCGCAGTAGAGCACGCGCCAGTCGGCATCGCCCGGACGCGCGGTCGGATTGAAGACGACCTCGCCCATGGGATGGCTGCGCGTGTTGAGCCGCACGCGCATCAGCTCGCGCGCGGTACCTTCGAAGGTTGTGTTCGACGTATTGGTGTCGGTCCACTCGATGAGCACGCCTTCGTTGATCGTCGTGCCGGGCGTGGCAATGGTTTCCGTCGTCGTGTAGCCGTCGAGTTTCAGCCCCGGATGACCCTTGGCATCGGGCAGGTTCGGCACCGTCAGCAGCGGGTCCTCCATGTGGACGGTGTAGAACTTGCCGTTGCGCCGGTAGTCGGGATCGAAGTGAAACCCGTTGAGGCCGTTGCCGTACCCGGTTGTCATGAAGAACCGGTGGAAGAGCCCCGGCCGGTCGTCCCGTCCGTCGAAATCGAGATACTTCGCGAACTGCTTCGTCTTCTTGTCGAGGATGTAGAGCGGTCCGTTCATGTCGGTCACGAACAGCCGCGTCGCGCCGCCTGGCTCCTCGCGAATGACGTTGACCCGGGCGAGCAGCATCTCGTTGGACGCCTTGCCGAGCGGGGCCCCTGTCTGGGGCATGGTCGCGAAGTCTTTCAGTTCGAGCGTCAGCGTCTGCTGGGCGGACGCCACGGCAGAGAGACCGACCACTGCGAGAAGGCACCAAACTCTCCGCATATCTCACCTCGAATAGGGAATTAGCGCGGATATTTTATCCGAGAAACGGGGTTGTGGCGCTGTTCTTGCTCCTCCGCACGCGCGCACGGCGCGTGCCGTCCGTCAGCGTCGAAAGAGCTATGCCTGAGTGGCGCGCTGAAGCGCCTGGCGCAGCATCTCGCGTCCGAACGGCTTGGTCACGTAATCGACCGCGCCCTGCTTGCGCATGCGCATCACAGTCTCCATATCGAGTGCGCTGCTGGCCATGATGACCGCTGTCTCGGGCCAGCGCGCATGCACTTGTTCGGTCAGCCAGATGCCGTCGTGGACGGGCATCTTCACATCGCACAGAACGATGGCTGCCGGCTCGCTCGTCATCTGCGCGATGGCCTCGTCGGCGCTCGCGGCCTGTCTCGCCTCGTAACCCCAACCTGTCAACCAGCGCGTCAGGAGCGTCCGAATCGACTCTTCGTCGTCGACGACGAGCACGTAGGGCATGGCTGCGGGATCATAGTATTATCCCGCCCCATGAGGAAAATTTCGGCCGTCGGGCTCGCCGTGGCTGTCGTCGCGACCCGTCTGATGGCGCAGGGCACCACGACTCCCGAGATGCAGGTCCCCGCGATTCGCGAGCCTCATCATTTCGTCAAGCTCGACAACAAGTACGCGCGCGTCCTGGACGTCACGGTCGAGCCGTTCAGCGGCACGCTGTACCACATTCACGAAAACCCGTACTTCTGGATTTCCATCGGAGCCGCGACGCTGCGCGGGCAGAGCCTCGGCGCGAAAGAGATCATCAACATCGAGCCGGTAGACGCCGAGGTGAGATATTCGCCCGCCCTCACGCATCGTGTGGGCAACATCGCCGCGACACCATTTCGAAACATCACCGTCCAGATTCAGTCGCGAGACGACGTGTCGCCCGGCACATCGTTCCACGCGACGCCAAAGCCGGCCGGATATCAGGCCAGGCCGGTCCTCGACAACGAGCTCGTCTACGTCGAGCGGCTGATCCTCGAGCCGGGTCAGTCAACCGGACGCTACACGCTTCCAAAGTCGGGAATGTATATCGCCGCGCACGACGGCGTCATCACGGTCGAACGGCCCGGAAGCCAGCCGCACCGCATTGAAATCAAGGCTGGCGAATTCGAGTGGCACACGGGCCCCACGACGCACAGCATCACCAATGTCGGCAAGACGCGCTTCGAGGCGATCGAAGCCGTCTGGAAATGATTGGCGCGGTTCTGCATTCTGGGTTCTGCGGTTCTGTGTTCTGGTTCGGGGTTTCCTAGAACCGCAGATGTTTGAGTCCCTCCCGAGCTCGCACGCGCATGCGCGCGAACGATTCGCGGGCGCCGACAGCCTCGAGCGCGCGCTGAGGCAGACGGTGCGCGGCGAGGTCCGCTTCGATGACGGTGCGCGGGCCCTCTACGCCACCGACTCGTCGAACTACCGGCAGGTCCCCATTGGCCTGGTCATCCCGCTCGATGATGCCGACGTGGCCGCGACCATTCGCGCGTGCCGCGACGCCGGCGCACCCATCGTGCCGCGCGGCGCCGGCACCAGCCTCGCCGGCCAGTGCTGCAACGTCGCGGTCGTCATGGATTTTTCGAAATACCTGAACCGCATCATCGCGCTCGATCCGGGGGCGCAGGTGGCGCGCGTCCAGCCCGGCATCGTGCTCGATCGGGTGCGCGACGCCGCCGAGCGGCATCACCTGACGTTCGCGCCCGACCCTGCCACACACAGCCGCTGCACTCTGGGCGGCATGATCGGCAACAACTCGTGCGGCGTCCACGCGCTGATGGGCGGCAAGACGGTCGACAACGTCCACGCGCTCGACGTGATGTTGTACGACGGCACGCGCATGACGGTCGGGAAGACGAGCGACGAGGAGCTCGAAGCCATCATCGGGGCAGGCGGGCGGAAGGGCGAGATCTACGCCGGGCTCAAGAGCATCCGCGATCGCTTCGCGCCGCTGATTCGGGCGAAATTTCCCCGGATCCCGCGCCGCGTCTCCGGCTACAACCTCGACGAGCTGCTGCCCGAGAACGGCTTCAACGTCGCGCGCGCGCTGGTCGGCAGCGAAGGCACCTGCGCCACGGTGCTCGAGGCGACGCTCCGCCTCACCGCCAGCCCGCCGTTTCGCCGTCTCGTGTGCCTCGGCTTTCCGGACGCGTTCATCGCGGCCGACCACGTGCCCGCGATCCTGACCCACAAGCCGATCGGCCTCGAAGGGTTCGACAACGCGATCTCCGATTCGCTTCGCGCCAAGGGGATGCGGCTCGACGAAATCAAGCTGTTGCCGCTCGGCAAGGGTACGCTGCTCGTCGAGTTCGGTGCGTGGACCGCCGAGGACGCCGACGCGCAGGCCGAGCGGTTTGGTGAATGGGCCTCCACCCTCAATGCCCGTCCGAACTTCATCGTCTGCAATCCGCAAGAGGCCGCCGCCATCTGGCACGTGCGCGAGTCGGCGCTCGGGGCCGTGGCGATTCAGCCGGGCAAGAAGCACGGGTGGGAGGGATGGGAAGATGCCGCGGTTCCGCCCGATCGCCTCGGCTCGTACCTGCGCGCGATTTGGACGTTGATGGCCGAGTACGGCTACGACAGCCCGTTGTACGGGCACTTCGGCGAGGGCTGCGTGCACATGCGCATCAACTTCGATCTCGAGACCGAGCACGGCATCCTGCAGTTCCGCGAGTTCATCGATCGCGCGGCCGACGTCGTCATCGAGCATGGCGGATCGATCTCCGGCGAACATGGCGACGGCCAGTCGCGCGGCGCGCTGCTGCCCAAGATGTTCGGGCCGGAACTGATGGAGGCGTTTCGCGAGTTCAAGCGCCTCTGGGATCCCGACAACCGGATGAATCCCGGCAAGCTGATCGATGCGCGCGAGCCGCACGCCGACCTTCGTCTGGGCGCCGATTACAGACCGAGACCGGTCCAGACGCATTTCCGCTTCCCCCAGGACAACGGATCGCTCGCTAACGCGACGCTGCGGTGCGTGGGCGTGGGTGCGTGCCGCAAAGAGGACGCGGGCACGATGTGCCCCAGCTACATGGCAACGCGCGAGGAGAAGCATTCCACGCGCGGCCGGGCGCATCTGCTGTGGGAGTTGCTGCAGGGCGAAGTGCTCGAAGGGGGCTGGCAGAACGAGGAGGTGAAGGATGCGCTCGATCTGTGCCTGTCGTGCAAGGCCTGTAAGAGCGAGTGTCCGACCAATGTCGATCTCGCGACCTACAAGGCCGAGTTTCTTTCTCACTACTACGAAGGGCGGCCGCGCCCGCTCCATGCTTATGCGTTCGGCATGATCGATCGATGGGCGCGCCTGGCGTCGCACGCGCCGCGGCTGGCAAACGCGCTCGGCCGGTTCGGGCCGGCTCGCAGCCTCGCCGCGAGTTTGTTGCATATCCATCCATCACGCCGGCTTCCGGAGTTTGCCGCGAAGACGTTCCGCGCCCGAGCCGCGGACCTGCAACGGCGATCGGCGGACCTTCAACGACGATCGGCTGACCTTCAACGGGGATCAGAGGTAGGGCGGAACTTCAGTTCCGCCAACTTCAGTTCCGCAGGTACTGTGTTACTGTGGGCCGACACTTTCACGAACTACTTCCAGCCCCACATCGCTGAAGCGGCCCATCAGGTGCTTTCGGATGCGGGTTTCACCGTCAAGGTCCTGCAGCGCCATGTTTGCTGCGGGCGGCCTCTGTACGACTTCGGCATGCTCGACAAGGCGAAGGCGTATCTGTCCGGGGCCCTCGACGCCCTGGCGGAAGAAATATCTGCTGGAACGCCGATCGTGGTACTCGAACCGAGCTGCGCGAGCGTATTCAAGGATGAGGCGCCGAACCTGATGCCCGACGACCCGCGCACGGCGAAGCTGAAGCAGCAGACGATGCTCCTGAGCGAGTTTCTCACCAGGCACGCGCCGGGCTACGCGCCGGCACCGACCGATCGCACCATGCTGGTGCATCTGCACTGCCACCATCGCTCCCTGTTCAACATGAAGGACGAGACGGCGGTGCTCCAGGCGACTGGCGGGCAGGTGAAGTTGCTCGATTCGGGCTGCTGCGGCATGGCCGGGCCGTTCGGCTTCGAGAAGAAGAGCTACAGCGTGTCGCAGACCCTCGGCGAGCGCGTCCTGTTGCCCGCGGTCCGCGCCGCGGAGCCCGGCACGCTCATCGTGACGGATGGATTCAGTTGCCGCGAGCAGGTGGCGCAGAACACGGATCGGCGCGCGGTGCATGTTGCGGAAGTCCTGGCAGGGAGGATTTGACGAGGCCCATGGAGAACAGCGAAGCGATCACCGGGACCGATTCAGACGCGCACTCACCCGAACAATGGCTGCCCGTGCTGCTGCTGTTGTTCGTGGGCAGCGGCGCCGCGGCGCTCATCTACGAAATCGTGTGGTTCCAGATGCTGGAGCTCTTCGTCGGCTCCTCATCGGTGTCGATCGGCGTGCTGCTCGGGACGTTCATGGGCGGCATGTGCCTCGGAAGCTTCCTGCTGCCGCGCTATATTCCGCCCTCGCGCCATCCGCTCAGGGTGTACGCGCTGCTCGAGATCACGATCGGCGTCATCGGCCTGCTGCTGCTCGTCGTGCTGCCGCTGGTCGGGCACGTGTACACGGCGTGGGGGGGATACGGCGTGACCGGGTATCTCTTGCGTGGGCTCGTCGCCAGCATCTGCCTGTTGCCGCCCACGCTCGCGATGGGCGCCACCCTTCCCGCCGTCGCGCGCTGGGTGCAGACGACGCCGGCTGGCGTGTCGTGGCTCGGATTTTTCTACGCGGGCAACATCGCCGGCGCGGTGATGGGGACGCTGCTCGCGGGGTTCTACCTGCTGCGCGTCTTCGACATGAACACGGCCACCTATGTTGCCGTGGCGATCAACTTCGCCGTCGGTGGACTCGGCCTGCTCGTCGCTGCGAGAACGCCGGCGACAGCGGGCGTGACGGATTCAGATCCTAATCCCCAATCCCAAATCACTACTCCCGACAGCAGGGCATCGGGTGATCGAGCCCTGGTCTATGTCGCGATCGGGCTGTCGGGTTTCTGCGCGCTCGCCGCACAGGTCATCTGGACGCGCATCCTCAGCCTGCTGTTCGGCGCGTCCACCTATACCTTCTCGCTGATTCTCGCGGTCTTTCTCATCGGGCTCGGCATCGGCAGCAGCCTCGGATCGGTCATCGCGAAAGGTGTCACGCGTCCGCGCGTGGCGCTGGGATGGTGCCAGTTGCTGAACGTGGGCGCCATGGCATGGAGCGCGTGCATCCTGCTGAAGTCGCTGCCGTACTGGCCCATCAACACGTCGATCACGACGAGCATCTGGTACAACTTCCAGCTCGATTTCGTCCGCGCGTTCTGGGCGGTCCTGCCGGGCCCGATTCTCTGGGGCGCCAGCTTTCCGCTGGCCCTGGCGGCCGTCGCGAGAAAAGGTGAGGATCCCGGCCGGCTCGTGGGCGGCGTCTATGCCGCGAACACCGTCGGCGCGATCTTCGGATCGGTCATCGCCAGTCTCGTCCTCGTGTACTGGTTCGGCTCGCAGCGCGCGCAGCAGGTGCTCATGATCGTGTCGGGTGTGTCCGGCCTGCTGCTGCTCGCGCCGGCCGAGCTGGGCGCCTCGACCAGCAAAAGACCGTTGCGCTGGATGGCCCCGGCGGCGCTGGTCGTGTCGCTTGGCATGGCCGCGTTCCTGATTCGAACGGTGCCGACCATTCCCGGCATCCTCGTCGCATACGGCAGGTACGCCGCGACGTGGCTCGGACAGGAAGGCGACATCTTTTACGTGGGCGAGGGACTGAGTTCGTCGGTCGCCGTGTCGCGCTACGGCGAGGTCATGAACTATCACAACGCCGGCAAGGTGCAGGCGTCCAGCCAGCCGCAGGACATGCGGCTGCAGCGCATGCTGGGGCATTTCACGACGCTCGTCCCGAAGTCGCCCAGGAAGGTGTTGGTCATTGGCTGCGGCGCGGGCGCGACGGCGGGGGCGGTGAGCATCGACCAGAACGTCGAGTCGCTCATCATCGCCGAAATCGAGCCGCTGGTGCCCCGCGTCGTGTCCGAGTATTTCGGCGAGCACAATTTCCATGTCGTCCGGAATCCCAAGACGCACGTCGTCATCGACGACGCGCGCCACTATCTGCTGACGACCGATGAGAAGTTCGATGCGATTACGTCGGACCCGCTCGACCCGTGGGTGAAGGGCGCCGCCACGCTCTACACCAAAGAGTTCTTCGAGCTGGCGAAGTCGAAGTTGAACCCCGGCGGCACGGTCACGCTGTTCGTGCAGCTCTACGAGAGTACGCCCGAGGCGGTGAAGAGCGAGATCGGCACGTTCTTCGACGTGTTCCCGAACGGGGTCATCTGGGGCAATACGCACCAGGGACGGGGCTACGACACCGTGCTGATGGGCACGGTCGATCCGCCGCAGTTCAACGTGGACGAGTGGGAAGCGCGGCTCAACAGCCCGCAATACGCGGCGGTCAAAGAATCGCTGCGCGAGATCAGCATCTATTCGGCCGTGGACTTGTTCGCCAACTACGCCGGCCGCGCGTCAGAGATGAAGGCCTACCTCGCGGAC
Source organism: Vicinamibacterales bacterium (assembly GCA_963746535.1). GTDB lineage: Bacteria > Acidobacteriota > Vicinamibacteria > Vicinamibacterales > JAMQPK01 > JAMQPK01. The sequence continues at coordinate 685,793 of CAVVBP010000007.1, forward strand.
GCGCAAATCAACCACGACCGCGATCTGCGGCTGCAGTATCTGGCGGGGCTCGGGCTGAACCTCTATCAGAGCGGACCGATCTACGCGGAAATCCTGCGGCACAAGAAGTATCCGGAAGGGCTGTTCACCGGCTCGCCCGAGACGATGCAACGGTTGCGGGCGGCCATCGCGAGCGCGCCGGGCGGGGATGCGCAATCCCAATAACCTGAATTGGCAGATTGGTAGATTGGCAGATTGGTAGATTACGGGATTGGCAGATTGAAAGTTCGGTAGTCGTAATCTACCAATCTACCAATCCGCCCATCTTCCAATGCTAGAGTCGGCCATAGACCTCGTCCTCGAACCGTCCCAGGAACTTGGCCTCCACGAGCGAGCGCAGCACGGTCTCGCAGACCCCCCTCTCGAGCGTGAACAACCGCTGAGCCTGATCGATCCGCAGCCGCAAACCGGGCATTTCGATGAACTCACTTCGGACGCGGTTGAGTAGGTGACTGGATGGGCTCATGACGTTTCTCCGTTGCCCAAGATAGCAACGCCCGTACCACAGGCCGGCGGAACGGCATTGTCGCGTTTTCAGGCCTGTTTTTGCAATTTTGCTCGCGTCTGCGCACGCCCGCAAGGCCCTTATTCCGACAATCACGTCGATACTTGCCAACATGGTCACAAACATGTAGGATTACACCCTGAAACGCGCGATACGCGCGTTCTGGCGGGCGACGGAAATGTCGGGCGGGGTTGTGTCGTATCCACAAATGTAGGGCCAGTGCAAAACGACTCATTTCACGATATTCGGGGGCCTCACGGGCGTGCGGCCGATAGAAAGTCAAGAGTCTATAGAACCGTCGGACGTCCAGAGGCGTCTAAACCGGTGAGGAGCGAGCGAATGGCAAGAAGAACCAACGCAGCCGTCGGGGTAGTTTGTCCGAGATGCGGAATGCTGGCCGCGCGAATTATCGGGCGATCGGAGAGTTTGCCCGTGATTTACCTGCAATGCGAAGATTGCGGCCGTACGTCGGTGGCGCCAAGCGGCGAACAGGCGTAACCGTCCGGCCGTCGGCAGACCCAGGAGCACAGCCGGGATTGAGGCACCCCTCATCCCGGCTTTTTTACGTACCTTTACATTTTTGCCATCTGCCATCTGCCATTTTGTCTAGAGAGCAGCTCACGTAACCGTGCATACCCACTTTTACTGATAGGTAATTCGGTGGCGTCGATGAGCACCGCGATCCGGCTGTCGCTCAGCCCCATCTCGATTTTCGCGAGCCTGGACAGGTTGAGGATGTACCGGCGATGGATGCGCACGAACGCGGCCGGCTCGAGCAGCGTTTCCAGCTCGCCGAGCGGCTGCGAACGGCGTCCCGCCCCTATAATGCGCTGTGCGCGCTCTCGGCCTTGCGCTTGTTGCCGGCGGCATGGTCTTCGCCAGTGCCGTCGCGGGCGGCTTGTCCGTCGAAGCGCGACAGGGAAGCGCGGGCGGCCCGTCCGGCGCCGAGCACGCGAACGTCGACCGCGCGTTTCAGGCCTTCTGGTCGGCCCGCGATCCGAAGGGCGCGGCCGAACGGGTCGACGCCATCCTCAGCACCGGCGTCACGTTCGAGGATGCGTTGACGCGCCTGCGGCAGGGGCGCGAGTACGACCCCGGCGTCTCCCGCGGCCGTCAGTTCGGCCGCCATCGGACGTCCGACGGCATCGAGCAGCTGTACGCGTTCGTCGTGCCGGACACCTATGATTCGACGCGGCCGCACCAGGTACGCGTGCAGTTGCATGGCGGCGTTGGGCGGCCGAGACCGCCCGCCATCAACCGGATTCGGGTCGATGCGCTGCCCGGCGTGGTGGACGAAATCTCCGTCTTTCCGGCCGGCTGGTCTGAATCGATGTGGTGGTCGGCGGCACAAACCGACAACCTCAACAGGATTCTCGACCAGCTGAAGCGCGCGTACAACGTCGACGAAAACCGCGTGTATCTGACAGGTGCGTCCGATGGTGGTACGGGTGCGTATTTCATTGCTTTCAAGGACACGACCCCCTGGGCCAGCTTCCTGCCGCTGATTGGCGACATGATGGTGCTCGCGAGTCCGTCGGTGCGCGCTGATGGCGAGATGTTTCCCGGCAACGCCGTCAACAAGCCGTTCTACATCGTCAACGGCGGGCGCGATCGGCTGTACCCGGCGCATGTGACACAGGTGTACGCAAACCACCTGCGCGTGCTGGGAGGCACCGTCGTGTTTCGTGTGTACGCGGAGTCGGACCATTCGACGTCGTGGTGGCCCGACGAGCGCGTGTCGTTCGAGGAATTCGTGCAGGAGCACCCGCGCGAGCCGCTGCCGGACAAGGTGTCGTGGCAGACCGAGCGGACCGACCGCTACAACCGCGCGCATTGGCTGGTGATCGATCGCCTGGGCGGGGTGCCCGGCGAAAGCCATCTTGTCGATACCAATTTGCTCCAGCGCGGCCGCGAGCTCGACTTCGGCCTGCGGATCAGTTCCGCCGTCGATCGCGGTCGTCGCGCCCACGAAGTCGTCCAGGGCTCGAACGCGTTTCAGATCGGGCTGCGGCAGGGCGATCGATTCGTGGAAATCAACGGGACGACCGTGCAGACCGGACGCGACATCGCTGAGGGCATGGAGGCGTGGAACGTCGGCGACCCGCTGCGTTTCGTCGTCGAGCGCGACGGCAAACGGCTCGTGCTGGAGGGCGTGTTTCAGCCGATCGAGGTCGACGTGCCGCCGGCGCCGATCTTTCCTCGAAAGAAGCCGTCGGGCCGCGTCGATCTCGTGCGCCGTGGCAATGTCGTCGAAGCCTCGACCGAAGGCGTGCGGGCATTCACGCTCCTCGTCTCGCCCTCGGTCTTCGATTTCCGCCGGCCGATTCGCGTGGTGGCGAACGGCCGTCCCGTGTTCGACGGATTGGTCGAGCCGAGCGTGGCCACCATGCTGAAATGGGCCGCGCGCGACAACGACCGGACGATGCTCTTCGGCGCCGAGCTGACGATAGACCTGAGCAAATGACAGGAACAGAAGATCACAAGATCAGAAGTGTGGCTTTCGAAAAGAAAGTCTCGACGCAGAGACGCAAAGGCGCAGAGAATCCTTTGTCTTAGAGGAATGTCTCTGCGGCTCTGCGACTCTGCGTCAAAAAAAAGGAAAAACGTTGGAGCACAGGATTACGCAGTACCCACTCGAGCAAGGCGCGCTGGAGATTGAATACATCGAGGAATACTTCGGCGAGTACAAGCGCCGAAAGACCTCGTCCGAGATCCTCGGGCGGCTGCAGAACCGCGACCACCTCATCCTGATGGCCATGGCGCCGCTGCCCGACGACCCCGGCGCGGTGGTCCCTGTTTCCTACAAGGTCGCCCACGAAATCCGGCCGAACGAAGAGATTCCGAAGCTGGCGGATCTTGTGCAGCGTTTGCGCGAGCACGTAAATTTCGATCGCCGTATCCTCTACACCTGGATTGGCGGCACCCGCCGCGACTGGCGCGGCCAGGGCCACTTCCGTGCGCTCACCGAGCAGCAGGAAGCGTGGGCGATCGACAACGGCTTCGACGAGATCCTCGTGAAAACGAAAAACAAGTTCTACGAGATGCGCGGCACCCTCGACCACCTGCGCTTCGACGTCGTCAAATACGAACCGCACGCCGACAACCACGAATCGAAGGTGTATCTGAGCAAGCGGCTGAGCCAGCAGGTGCTCGACGCGCACCGGAGCATGAGGACGGTGGTGACGGCGGGAGACTGAATAGAAAGTAAAAAGTAGAAAGTAGAAAGTAGAAAGTTGTTGCGGTAGCGCAGGGCTTTAGCCCTGCCGATGAGAGTGCGTGCGGTGGCGCAGGGCTTCAGCCCTGCCCGAACCATGCGGCGGTCTGTACATCACACGAAAATCCCGCTACACTGCTTCGAGTTTTTCCTTCGCGTCTTCGCGGTGAGACATAGAACAGGGCATGGCCAAGAAGCGGAAAGCATCAGACGGATCGTTTGATTTCGATGCGCCGGTTGATGCCGGCGCGGCCGGCGGCAACGGCTCGGGCGATGGCGCGGTGCCGCTGCACGAGGCGGCGCAGTCGCGCTATCTGAACTACGCGCTGTCGGTCATCACGTCGCGTGCGTTGCCGGATGTGCGAGACGGACTGAAGCCGGTGCAGCGCCGCATCCTGTACACGATGTGGCAGCAGGGGCTGACCGCCGACGCCAAGCACCGGAAGTGCGCGAAGGTCGTCGGCGACGTGATGGGCAGCTACCACCCGCACGGCGACGCGGCCATTTACGAGACGCTCGTGCGCATGGCGCAGCCGTTTTCCCTGCGATATCCGCTCGTGGACGGATCCGGAAATTTCGGATCGCTCGACGGCGATCCGGCCGCCGCGATGCGCTACACCGAATGCCGCCTGACGCGCCTCAGCGACGAACTGCTGACCGAGATCGAGCAGGACACCGTGCACGAGCGGGCGAACTACGACGGCACGAAGACCGAGCCCGTCGTGCTGCCCGCGCGCCTGCCGAACCTGCTCGTCAACGGCGCCACGGGTATCGCGGTCGGGATGGCGACCAACATCCCGCCGCACAACCTCGGGGAAGTCTGCACGGCGCTCATCAAGCTGCTCGACAACGACGAGCTGGGCAACGCGCAGCTCTCGCGCTACATCAAGGGGCCGGACTTTCCAACCGGCGGGCAGATTCTCAACTCGCTCGACGAGATCAAGGCGATCTACAAGACCGGGAGCGGCAGCATCCGGCTGCGCGGCACGTGGGACATCGGCGAGGAGTCGCGATCGACCAAGACCATTTTCATCGACAGCATCCCTTACACCGTGGACAAGTCGCAGCTCGTCACCCAGATCGGCGAGGTGATCGAGAAGCGCAAGCTGCCGCAGCTCATCGACGTGAAGGACGTCTCGACCGAGGACGTGCGCATCGCGCTCGAAATGAAGAAGGACGCCGACGAAAAGATGGTGATGGCGTACCTCTACAAGCACACCGCGATGCAGATCACCTTCCCGGTGAACCTGACGTGCCTGATTCCGACGGAGAATCCGGAGGTCGGCAGGCCCGAGCGCCTCGACCTGAAGTCGATCCTCTGGCACTTCCTGCATTTCCGGCTCGACGTGGTGACCGCACGCCTCGAGCACGAGCTCCAGGCGCTGAAGAAGCGCATCCACCTCCTCGAAGGGTTCGAGAAAATCTTCGATGCGCTCGACGAAGTGCTGCGTATCGTGCGCAAGTCCGACGGCAAGGCCGACGCGGCGGAGAAGATCATCAAGCGGTTCGGCCTCGATGCCGAACAGACCGACGCCATCCTCGAGCTGAAGATCTACCGGCTGGCGCGCCTGGAAATTCTCGTCATCCAGCAGGAGCTCGACGAGAAACGGAAGCGCGCGCGGCAGATCGGCGGGCTGCTGAAGAACGAGGAGAGCCGCTGGAAGCTCGTTCGCGAAGAGCTCGAAGCCATCCACAAGACCTACGGCGACGCGAAGCTCGACCGGCGCCGGACGCTGATCGAAGCCGAGGCGGCCGTCGAGTACACCGCCGACGACTTCATCATCGAGGAAGACAACATCGTCATCGTGTCTCGCGACGGATGGGTGAAGCGGCAGAAGGAAGTGAAGGATCTGTCGACGACGAGGCTGCGCGAGGGCGACTCGGTGCTCGCCGTTCTCGGCGGCAGCACCAGGGCGACGGCGGTGTTCTTCACGAATTTCGGTACGGCCTACACGGCGCGCATCGTCGATGTGCCCGCATCGACCGGATACGGCGAGCCGGTGCAGAGCCTGTTCAAGCTGAAAGACGGCGAGAAGGTGGTGGCGGCGGCGAGCCTGGATCCGCGCGTGGCCACCGGCATCACGGCGAAGAAAGAAGGGGATGTGCCGCCACGGCATGCGGTCGCGGTGACGAGCGACGGCTACAGCCTGCGATTCGGCCTCGAGCCGTTCGTCGAGGTCAGCACGCGGGCCGGCAGGCGGTTCGCCCGCGTCGGCCAGGGGGCCGAGGTCGTCGGTGTGTCGGTCGTCAAGGGCGGGGAAGTGCTCATTACCGCTACGCAGCAGGCGCGGGCGCTCCTGTGCAAGGTCGATGAAGTGAATTTCCTTGCGGGCCCCGGACGAGGCGTCATCCTCATCAAGCTCGGCAAAGACGAGGATCGCGTGCTCGGGTTCGTCGCGTCGGCAGGCGACCGCGATCTGCTGACTGTCGAGACAAGCCGCGGCGCCGAGCAGACCATCAGCACGGCGAAATACAGCCTGACGAGCCGCGGGGGACGCGGACGCGAACTGCTCCAGCGGGGCGCGTTCACGCGCATCCTGCCCGCGTTGCCTGAGTTGCCGGTGTTGCAGAGCAACTAGGGCGAGGGCTTGTTATGGCAGATCGCAGATGGCAAATGGCAGAGCGATGTGCCCGTTTGCACACTCGTACTTTTCGATTGCGTTTGCTACAATCCACTCCATTCATGACTAATCCCTAATCCCTGGTCATAATCACGGTCAGCGTAAGAACAGCGTTCAATGGCCTATACCGCAAAAGACATCACCGTACTCGAAGGGCTCGAGCCGGTTCGCCGCCGCCCGGGGATGTACATCGGCGGCGTCGGCAGTTCCGGCCTGCACCATCTGGTCTGGGAAATCCTCGACAACTCGATCGACGAGGCGATGAACGGTCATGCGTCGAATATCTGGGTGACCCTGCACAAGGATGCCTCCTCGATCACGATCGAAGACGACGGGCGGGGCATTCCCGTCGACAAGCATCCGACGAGCAAGAAGAGCGCGCTCGAGGTCATCTTCACCGTGCTCCACGCCGGCGGGAAATTCGATCACGGCAATTACAAGACGGCCGGTGGCCTGCACGGCGTCGGCGCGAGCGTCGTCAATGCGCTCTCGAAAGAGCTCGTTGCCACCGTGCGGCGCGATGGCGCCGAGTGGGAGCAGCGATTCAAGCAGGGCAAGCCGCTCGGGCCGCCGAAGAAAGTCGGTGCGGCACGTGGCAGCGGCACGAAGGTGTACTTCCATCCCGATCCGGGCATCTTTCCCAGGATCGAGTTCGACGCGGCCGTCATCCGCGAGCGGCTCGAAGTGGCGAGCTACCTTCACAAAGGCCTGAAGCTCTCGTTCGAGGACGAGAGCGAGAAGACCAAACAGAGCTTCGAGCACACCGAAGGGCTGCTGGCGTACCTGAAGAAGATCGTCGCCGAGAGAGGCGCCAAGGCGGTTCACGAGACAACGTTCCTGCTGGAGAAGCAGAACGGGATGCGGGTGGATCTGGCGCTCCAGTGGACCGAAGCGACCGACGAGCACCTTCGCAGCTACGTGAACGGCATCCCGACCGGGTCGGGCGGCACGCACGAGAACGGCATGCGCGCCGGCCTCGGCAAGGCGATGCGCAATTACATCGACACGCACAATCTGTCGCCCAAAGGCGTGACGCTGACGGCCGAAGATATTCGCGAAGGTATGACGGGCGTCTTGAGCGTGTTCGTTGCCGAACCGCAGTTTCAGGGGCAGACCAAAGATCGGCTGAACAACCCCGAACTGTTGTCCGCGGTCGATTCGGTCGTGCGCCCGGCGCTCGAGCACTGGCTGAACCACAACCGGAGCGTCGCCGAGTCGATCGTGGCTCGCGTGATTCTGGCGGCGCGGGCGCGCGAGGCGAGCCGCGCGGCGCAGGCGGAGGTGACGCGCAAGAGCGCCACGTCGGGCCGGCTGAACCTGCCCGGCAAGCTGAGCGACTGTACCGGAAGCGGACGCTCCGATTCGGAGCTCTTCGTCGTCGAAGGAGATTCGGCGGGCGGGTCGGCGAAGCAGGGGCGCGATCGCACGCGGCAGGCCATCCTGCCGCTGCGAGGCAAGGTGTTGAACACCGAGAACGCGTCGCTGGCGAAAGTGCTCGAAAACAAAGAGCTGTCGGATCTGGTCACGGCGCTGGGGTGCGGCCTGGGCAAGAACTTCGATCTCTCGCGGCTGCGATACGGCAAGCTCATCATCCTCGCCGACGCCGATTCCGACGGCAACCACATCGCGACGTTGCTCCTGACCTTTATCTACCGCCACATCCCGCAGCTCTTGAAAGAGGGGAAGATCTACCTCGCGCAGCCGCCGCTCTACCGTATCGACATCGGGAAGGAGACGTTCTGGGCGCTCGACGACGCGCAGCGTGATGCGATCCTGAAGAAGCACGGCAACGGCCGCGGCAAGCCCGAGATCACGCGCTTCAAGGGGCTCGGCGAGATGATGCCGAAGGTGTTGTGGGAAACGACGCTGAACCCGAAGACCCGTCGGCTCCTGCGAGTCGATGTCTCCGACCAGATCGCGACCGACCGCGTGATCAACGAGCTGATGGGGAAGGACGCGAGCGCGCGATTCCGGTTCATCATGGATCGCGCGGAAGAAGCGCAGGAGCTCGACGTTTAGAGTCGCAAGGCGCGGGTCGAGAGTCGCAAGGCGCACGTCGACGAGTACGTAGTGTCCGGCTTTAGCCGGACCGTGTCCCAGCGGTGGCACAGGCGGGCGTTCGGATTACGGCGAGCGATCTCAGGCGATTTCAACGGCCGTCCGTTCGAGCGCGACGGCGACGAACTAATCGTCGAGGCGCGCCGGCCGAAAACGGATCCCGGCACCGTTTCCCGGCTATGACGAGCGGGCTGCGCGATGCCGCCACGGTGATGATCGCCGAATGATCGCACGCTGGCTGTCGATCATCTTTCACCCGTTCGTCATGGTCGGGGTGATGGTCGGGACGGCGGCCGCGGAGCGGCAAACCGCCGGAGAGGCGCTGCGCACTTTGTCGATCGTCGTGCTCTTTACGATCGTGCCGCTGGCGATCCTGATGGTACGGCAGGTGCGCCGCGGCGCCTGGGTCAATGTCGATGCGTCCAACCGGAGCGAACGCCCGATCCTGTACGTGGTCGGCGGCGCGGCCCTCCTGGCGTTGCTGGCGTATCTCGTTGTGCTTCGACCGCAATCCTTCATGGTCCGCGGCGCGCTGGTGACGCTCGGCATGATGGCGTGCTGCGCGATCCTGACCAAGTGGATCAAGGTCTCGCTCCACATGGCGTTCGCCACGCTGGCCGCGACGGCCCTGGTACTGACGCGCTCGCCGGTCGGCTATGCTCTGCTGATGGCGCTGCCGGCGCTCGTGTGGTCGCGTCTCACGCTCGAGCGGCACACACGGCCTGAAGTGGCACTGGGGACGATCATCGGCGCGGCCGCCGGTGCCGCGCTGCATTACACATGACAGACGAGCGTGTGTCCATCAGACCCGGAAGCCTCGACGACGAAGGTCTGTTTCTCGCCGCCGTCCGTCGAAGCCGCAAGCTGCACCATCCCTGGGTGCAGCCGCCTGCCACGCCTGACGCGTTCCGCGACTATCTCGTCAAGCGCCAGGATCCCCGCGGGGCGTCGTTTTTCGTCTGGACGGACGAGCCGGAAGGGCTCGTCGGCGTCGTCAATCTCGACGAGATCGTGCGCGGGGTTTTCATGAGCGCATACCTGGGCTACTACGCGTTCGTGCCGCACGCGGGGCGCGGCCTGATGCGCGAGGGACTGACGCAGGTCCTCACCCATGCCTTCAAGGCGATGAAGCTGCATCGAGTGGAGGCGAACATTCAGCCCCGCAACGTCCGGTCGAGAGCGCTCGTCAAGAAGCTCGGCTTCCATCGCGAGGGTGTTTCACCGCGGTACTTGAAGATCAACGGTCGCTGGCGCGACCACGAGCGATGGGCCATCCTCGCCGAGGACTGGTAACTGCCGAAGGGAGAGTCGATCGGATGCGCGTGCTGGTCACGACGATCGGGTTGCTGACGCTGTCCAATGTGTTCATGACGTTCGCGTGGTACGCGCACCTGCGCAACCTGGCCGGCAAGCCGTGGTACATCGCGGCCGTGATCAGCTGGGGCATCGCGTTCTTCGAGTACATGCTCCAGGTGCCTGCGAATCGCATCGGCCATACGGCCTACGACCTGTCGAAGCTGGTATCGCCCGACCGCCTACGGCCTGCGCGTGCTCGAGGCATGGGAAGCCGCCGCGCGCACGCTTCGCCGCCGCCCCCTGTTGAGGCCCGCCACATGATTCCCGGCCGCGCGCTCCATCACCTGGCGTCGTTGATTTGCAGCACGAAATCGCTCGAGCGCATCGTCGAGCCGGCGATTGCGGATCTCCAGAAGGAATACGACCGTCATGCCGCCAGCCACTTTCTTCGCTGCTTGTGGATGTTGTTCAGGGGTTACTCTGCGATTCTGAAGGTGATGGCCGTGTGTGCACTCGGGGTATCGGTTGCAACCGACGAAGAGCGAAACGGGCTGGTTCGAACGTTCGCGTGGTCCCTGGCGTTCATGATCGCGGCTGTCGCGATGTTGATGCTGCCGCCATTGTGGTTGAGTGAGCCCGGGTTTGGTTCAACGAGACATCTTATTCAACTGATACCTCAAGCCGTACCCTTGGCGATTCCGGTTGGACTGGCCTTTGGCATTGCCTTCGGTCTCGCCGGATGCGCTGTCACGCGAGCGATGGCGAAGACCATCCTGCTTGTGGCCGTCGCGGCATCGCTCGTGAGCTTCGCCATGCTAGCGTGGGTCATGCCGGCCGCGAATCAGGCATTCCGGACGGAATGGTCACATTCGCAGGGTTATGAAGGAACTCCGCGGAAAGGGTCCAACGAAATGACCATTTCCGAGCTTCGGCGTGAAATTGAAGTGGCCGCGGCGCTGGGAGATGCAAGGAATGTCCACCAGCATTCGTGGTTCCTCCACTTGCGCTACGCATTGTCTTTAGCGACCGTTGTTCTTGGGGGATTCCTGCTCGCGCTACGCGGTCGAGGTCGGGCGATGCGCACTTTGGTCGCGTTCATCACGTGCGGCTCTTATTGGGTGCTGCTGGTTTCTGGTGAGGCTTTGTCCGGCTACGACCGACACCTGTCTGAGATTGCAGCGGCGTGGCTGCCGAACGTCGTGCTTCTCACGGTCACGCTGTTCATCGTCTCGTCGCGCCGTCGCGGATTTCTGACGGCGAGAGGGCAGGGCTGAAGCCCTGCGCCACCGATGTGGGCGATGGGCGCTGGTCCAAGGGCCATGGGCGATGGTCGGTCGCGGTGAGTGGGTGGGCGGCGAGCTATCGCCTGACAGACCATCGCCCAGCGCCCCTTGACCATCGCCTATCGACCAACCGTCAGTCATCAAACCGTCGCACCGACACCGAACACTCCTCGTCGCCTTCAATCTCGACGATCACTTCCATCGGCTGACAGCACACGGCGCAGTCTTCGACGTACTTCTGGGTCGAGCCGCCGGTGGGATCGACATACAACTCGAGCGGTTCGCCGCAGTAGGGACAATCGACGGAGATTTCCATGACGTGTAATCTACAGGCAGGGCTAAAGCCCTGCGCCACCGCATCGCTTTTCGCCCTGCGACCTGACTTGCGCCTTACGACTCCCGACCAGCGCCTTACGACTACGTCGGCACCGCCTCCCGGTCGTCCAGGTGCTCCGCGATCCACCGCTGCGTGTCTTCCGGCGTCTGCGACTTTCTGGCCGCGTAGTCCTGCAGTTGATCCCGCCCGATGCGGCCCAGCATGAAGTAGCGCGCCTGGGGATGGCTCAGATAGATCCCGCTCACGCTCGCGGCAGGCATCATCGCGCAGCTCTCGGTCAGCTTCATCCCCACGCGTTCCGCCGCCAGCAGATCGAACAGCTTGATCTTCTCCGTGTGATCGGGGCAGGCAGGGTAGCCGAACGCCGGGCGGATGCCGCGATACTTTTCGGCGATCAGGTCGTCGTGGGTCAGCGCTTCCTGCACGCCGTAGCCCCACTCGCGCCGCACCCGCGCGTGCAGGTACTCCGCAAACGCCTCGGCAAGACGATCGGCCAGCGCCTTCACCATGATCGCGCGGTAGTCGTCGTGCTGGCGTTCGTACCGCTTCACCAGCTCGTCGGCGCCCAGCCCCGCGGTGACCGCGAAGGCACCGACGTAGTCCGCAATCGCCCGATCGAACGCGGTGCCACGAAGTCGGCGAGCGATCGATTCGGCTGGCCGCTCGGGCAGCGCTTCCTGCTGCCGCAGCATGTTGAAGCGGACGAGCTCGCTGGCTGCGCGTGTCGTCCGTGTACACGATGATGTCGTCGCCGTCGCTGTTGGCCGGCCAGAACCCGTACGACGCCGCGCGCTTTCAGCAGCCGGCTCTCGACGATGCGCCCGAGCAGTTCCTGCGCATGCTCGATAGAGCTCTGTCGCCGCCCGTCCGTACTGCGGATGTTCGAGGATGGCCGGAAACGAGCCCTTCAGCTCCCACGTCGCGAAGAAGAGCGTCCAGTCGATGTACTTCGCGATCTCGCCCAGCGGCTCGTCGTCCAGGAACGCGCCGGCCGGTGAACGCACGGCCTGGGCACGTCGTTCCAGTCGAGCCTCGGGCGCGTTCGCGCGAGCATCGCCGTACGAGAGCAGGGGCCGCCGCGCGCGCCCGGCGTACTGCTCGCGAATCTCGTCCTGCTTCTTCTGTGTTCTCGCGGTCGAACCCGGCGATCTTGTCTGGATTCAGCAGCGTCGACACGACGTCCACCGCGCGCGAGGCGTCGAGCACGTGCACGGTGGCCTTGCTCGTACGCCGGCGCGATCTTCACCGCCGTGTGCTGCTTGCTCGTCGTCGCGCCGCCGATGAGCAGCGGCAGCGTGAAGCCGCGGCGCTCCATCTCGCTGGCCACGAACACCATCTCGTCGAGCGACGGCGTGATCAGCCCGCTCAGGCCGATCATGTCGACCTTCTCGTCGATCGCGGTCTGCAGAATCTTGTCGGTCGGCACCATGACGCCGAGATCGATGACGTCGTAGTTGTTGCACCCGAGCACGACGCCGACGATGTTCTTGCCGATGTCGTGCACGTCGCCCTTCACGGTCGCCAGCAGAACCTTGCCCTGCGCGCGCGCCGCCGCGCCGGCCTTCGCCTTTTCGGCCTCCATGTAGGGCATCAGGTACGCGACGGCCTTCTTCATGGCGCGCGCGCTCTTGACGACCTGCGGCAGGAACATCTTGCCGGCGCCGAACAGATCGCCGACGACCTTCATGCCGTCCATCAGCGGGCCTTCGATGATCTCGAGCGGCCGCGCGTAGATCTGCCGCGCTTCTTCGAGGTCGGGCTCGAGGAAGTCGAGCACGCCATGGACGAGCGCATGCGACAGGCGCGCCTCGACCGTGGCGTCGCGCCACTTCAAGTCGACCTCGCGCTTGGTGCCGGATCCCTTCACCGATTCCGCGAACTGCGACCATCCGCTCGGTGGCGTCGGGCCGTCGGTTGAAGATGATGTCTTCGACGTGCTCGAGCAGGTCTTTCGGGATGTCCTCGTACACGATCAGCTGCCCGGCGTTGACGATGCCCATGTCCAGGCCCGCCTTGATGGCGTGGAAGAGGAACGCCGAGTGAATCGCTTCGCGCACCACCTCGTTGCCGCGGAACGAGAACGACAGGTTGCTGACGCCGCCGCTGAAGTTCACGCCCGGGCACGCGGCCTTGATCTGCCGGCGTCGCCTCGATGAAGTTGATGGCGTACTCGTTGTGCTCTTCGAGTCCGGTCGCGATCGCCAGGATGTTCGGGTCGAAGATGATGTCGGTCGGATCGAAATCGAGCCGTCTCGGTGAGCAGCGTATAGGCCCGCTTGCAGATCTCGACCTTGCGCGCGATCGTGTCGGCCTGGCCGGTCTCGTCGAAGGCCATCACGACGACGCCCGCGCCGTAACTGCTGAATGCGGCGCGCCTTGCTTGCAGGAAATCTTCTTCGCCTTCCTTGAGGCTGATCGAGTTGACGACCGGCTTCCCCTGCACGCACTTCAGTCCGGCTTCGAGCACCGACCACTTCGAGCTGTCGATCATGATCGGCACGCGCGCGATCTCGGGCTCGGTGGCGATGAGGTTCAGGAAATGCGTCATCGCCTGCTCCGAGTCGAGCAGGCCTTCGTCCATGTTGACGTCGATCAGGTTCGCGCCGCCGCGCACCTGATCGAGCGCGACGTCGACCGCCTCGCCGAACTTGCCGTCTTTGATCAGCCTCTGGAATTTCTTCGAGCCGGTCACGTTGGTGCGCTCGCCGATCATCTGGAAGTTGCTGTCGGGTCGAATCGCCAGCACTTCGAGGCCCGCGAACTGGCTGTGCGGCGACTTGTACGACGGACGGCCGTCGGCTGTCGGGATTTTCCGCGGCGGCACGGCCGCGACCCGCTCCGCAATCGCTCGAATGTGATCGGGCGTCGTTCCGCAGCAGCCGCCCACGATGTTCACGAAGCCGCTGACGGCGAAGTCGCAGACGAGCTCGCCGGTTTCGGGCGGGTGTTGATCGTACTCGCCGAACGCGTTCGGCAGGCCGGCGTTCGGATAGCTGCTGACGAAGGTCGTGGCCACACGCGACAACTCCGCCAGGTAGGGCCTCATCTCGCGCGCGCCGAGCGCGCAGTTGATGCCCACGGCCAGCGGCTTGGCGTGCATCACTGAAACCCAGAAGGCGTCGATCGTTTGTCCCGCCAGCATGCGTCCGCTGCGATCGGTAATCGTGGCCGAGAGGATGAGCGGCACCCGGCCTTCGGGATCTACTTCCGCTGCCGCCACGAGCGCGGCCTTCGCGCTGAGCGTGTCGATGATGGTTTCGATGAGCAGCACGTCGACGCCGCCGTCGATGAGCGCGCGCGTCTGCTCGGCGAACGCGGTCTTCATCTGATCGAACGTGATCGCGCGGAACGCGGGATCGTTGACGTCCGGCGAAATCGAGAGCGTTTTATTCGTCGGCCCGATCGCCCCGGCCACGAATCGCGGCTTGTCGGGGGTCGACCATTTATCCGCCGCCTGGCGCGCGAGCTTCGCCGCCTCGAAATTCAGCTCGTAGACGAGCGGTTCGAACTGGTAGTCGGCCTGGGCGATCGTCGTGCCGCTGAACGAGTTGGTCTCGATGATGTCGGAGCCCGCTGCGAGGTACTCCTCGTGAATCGCGAGGATGATGTCGGGGCGGGTCAGCACGAGCATGTCGTTGTTGCCCCGCAGATCCCTGGAATGCGACTTGAAGCGCTCGCCGCGGAAATCCTCTTCCGTCAGCTTGTGGCGCTGGATCATCGTGCCCATGGCGCCGTCGAGCACGAGGATGCGTTGGGCGAGCAGTTGTTCCAGCTGCGTGCGAACGTTCGACATGATGCTCCGTCTTCTGTGAACCGGTAGGGCGCGGCTTCAGCCGCGCTTCACCCCGGCTGCGATCAACACCGTAAATGGATCGCCGGGCAGCCGCGATCCGACTCGCACCTGCACACCGGTCAACCCCGCGCCGGCAAGAAACCCCTCGAGGTCATCATCCTTGAAGCCGAGCCATCGATCGCCCACGCGATCGCGGACCCATTCCTGGTCGTGCGCGCGCAGGTCGAGCACGAGCACCCGTCCGCCCGGCCGCACCACGCGCGCGGCTTCCTTCACGGCCTGCGCCGGATCGGCCGCATGGTGCAGCGCCTGCGAGAGCAGCGCCACGTCGACCGAGGCGGTCTCGAGCGGCAGCGATTCCATGTTGCCCCGCTTCCAGCTGATGTTCTTCACGCCGCGCCGCTCGGCCAGCGCCTTGGCGCGCTTCAGCACGTCGGTCGATCGATCGACGCCGACGACGCGTTTGGCCCACTGCGCCGATTCAACGGATAAGTATCCTTCCCCGCACGCGATATCGGCGACATCAACCGCCGGCAGCAGCAGGCCGAGGGCCCGCGACCAGGCCGCCCAGCTTCGGCCCGGCACGAACTGGGCGCGGTCGGTGCCGTGCACTTCGAAGTTCTCCTTGCGAAGCCGGATCACCTCCTGCAGCCGTGCCTCGTCGCCGCGAATGGTCGAGGTCTCGGCGGCGTTGGCGAACTGGGTCTGCAGCGCCGGCCAGAGGCCGCCGACCCCGCCGTCGAGCAGGGCAGGGGAGAGGCGATAAAAGGCGAATCCGCCGCCGCGCTCTTCGACGACGAGCCCCGCTTCCTTCAAGAGCCGCAGATGCCGTGACACTCCAGATTGCGCGATGCCGAGCACCGACGTCAGTTCGGTGACGTTCAGCCGCCCGTGTTTGCCGGCCAGGACGCGCAGCAGCCGCAGCCGCACCTCGTCGCCCAACAACCGGTACAGCTCGCCCGCGCGCTTCATACATACATGAATATACATCCATAGATATAGTGGATGCAAGCGAGCTCGCGTCGCAGGTCTAATCCCAAATCCCGAAGCCCTAATCCCTGGGCGCCATCCGGAGTCCGATATAATCCCGAGCGTGTTGACAGGCTCCGTCCTCGCTCTCGGCTTTCTTCACGGTCTCGGCGCCGACCACCTCATGGCCATCGCGGCGCTCTCGCTCGCCACACCGCTCGGCCCGGCGCGTTATGCGCGGGCGTTCAGTCTGGCGCTCAGATTCGCCGTCGGACACGCGCTGCTCGTCGCCTGCGGCGCGGGCCTGGTGCTCTTTTTCGGGTGGCAGATTCCTTTGCGCGTCGAAGAGAGCGGCGAATTCGTTGGCGGCTGCCTCTTGATCGTGCTCGGGCTCGTCCTCGGATGGCTCACGGTGTCGGGCCGTCTGTACGTCCACTCGCACATCCACACCAACGGACACGAAGAGGCGCACAGCCACTGGCATGTTCATCTCGGCCGCCGGCACTCGCACCAGCCGGCGATTCACACGGTGCTGCCGGGAGTTCTGGGCGCGGTGTTCGCCGTGAGTGGACTGCGCGCGCTCATCCTGTCGTTGCCGCTGTGGAGCACGTCCGGCGGCGTCGATCACTTCTGGTCGCTGTTGTTCCTCGTCACGATCTTCGCGCTGGGCATCCTGATGTCGATGACGCTCTTCGGCATCGTGCTGGCGCACACCCTCTCGGCGCGGCGCATGACCGGTCAGCTGGCCCGGTTCTCGGCCGCGGTGACCGCCATCGGCTCGCTCGCATTGGGCGTGTTCTGGATTTGGCCTGCTTAGAGCAGTCTGAGAACTAAAGGGCTCTTATTTCCTGTGTCTTCACCAGGAAGTACGCGCTCGCGATGATGAGCGCGACGCCGTTGATCGCCATCACCGTTGGCGCCGAGCTGATGCTGGCTGCATAGCCGCTCACGAGGCTGCCAAGCGGCATCCCGCCGCGAAAAGCCACGAGATAAATGCTCATCACACGACCACGCATCTCGTTGGGTGCGATCAGCTGGACGAGCGACATCAGGCACGAAATAACGATCATCCATGAAAGGCCGCAGACGAAGAGCAGGGCATAGCTGACGTGCAGCGTCCGGCTCAACGAGAGCAGGATGATGGCGGCGCCGAGGCCCGCCTGCACGAGCAGCGTCGTCATGCCCATGCGTCGGAAACGGCCGAGCCACGCGACGACGGTCGCCCCCACCACGGCACCGGCCCCGGAAAACGAGAGCAGCGCGCTGTAGTCTTCGACGCCCGCGCCGAACACGTTCCGTGCGTAGACCGGCAGCAGCGTGAGCATCGGAATGCCGAAGAACGCCGTCGCCGCGCCCAGCACCATCAACGCCATGATGTTGCGATCCTTCTGCACGTACGCGATCCCGTGTTTCAGCTCAGCAAACATGTTGTGCATGCGTGCGGCCGCGATGTGTTTGATGTGCAGCGACATCAGCGAGAGGATGACCGCGAGAAACGACAGCGCGTTGACGCCAAAGCAGACGGCCAGCGCCGTCATGTCGGCAACGCCCCAGCGCTTCAGGGCCGCCAGCGTGGCGCCGGCGAGCATCGGGCCGAGCATGCGGGCGACGTTGAACTGGATCGAGTTCAGGGCGATCGCATTGGTGAGATCGTTTTTGCCGACGAGCGACGGAATCAACGATTGGTACGCCGGCCCGCCGAAGGCCTGCGCCGTGCCCGTGATGAACGAGAGCACCAGGATGTGCCACACCTTGACGCTGCCGAAATACACCAGCGCCGTGAGCGTGGCGGCGGTCGACAGTTGCACCCACTGCGACGCGATCAGCGTCAGCCGTCGATCGTGCCGATCGGCCACCACGCCGCCGATGAGCGTGAAGAGCATGATCGGCAACTGCTGCAGGAACGCATCGAGGCCGAGGTAGAACGCGGAGATCGTCAGCGAGAGCACCAGCCAGTTTTCGGCCAGGCTCTGCATCCAGGTGCCGATGCTCGAGAAGCAGGCGCCGAACCAGAGGACACGGAAGTCGCGGTAATGCAGGGCCGCGAAGACGCGCTTGAGGCCCTTGTGTGGAGCGGGGGCTTCAACTTCGATGGGTGTGCTGGGATGAACCTGAGCCAAACGTTGTTCCGGAGGCCGTATCGTACCCGAATTCCCCGGGGGTTCCCAGATGTCGAACAGGAGGTGAAGAGATTAGGAGAAAACCGTATGTAGGCCGGGTCTTGCCCCTGGAGACCCGGCGGAACTGAAGTTCCGCCCTACCTAGAGACGGATTCAACAGAAGCCTCGGGAATTCAACAGAAGACCAGAAGATCAGAAGAACTCTTTTTTCTAATCCTTGTCTTCTGATCTTTTGATCTTCTGTTTCCCTACAACATCACGCGAATGATGTCGGATCGCGTGATGATGAACGTCTTCTCGGTCTTGAAGTCGCGCACAAGCACCGCGGGGTTCTCCAGCGTAATCATCGTCGACAGCAGGACCACCGGCGTCGAGATGTCGACAAAGGGGAACGCCGGCTGCATGATCTCCTCGACCGCCTTGTGCTTCAGGTGCGGGTCGCGGACGAACTCCTTGTAGAGGTGCGTTTCGTTCAGCGACCCGACGACGCGCCCGTCCCGGGTGACGGAGATCTGCGAGAAGTCGTGCTCGCTCATCACTTTCACCGCCTCTTCGACCGGATGCGCGGCCTCGACGGCGTAGAGCTCGCCCGACACGTGGAGCGCCACGAGATCGCGCGCGGTCATGCCCGTCACCTCGAGGAAGCCCTTCTCGCGCATCCACTCGTCGTTGTACATCTTGGCGAGGTAGCGCGAGCCGTGGTCGTGGAAGATCACGACGATCATGTCGTCGCGTGTGAAGCGATCGGCAAGCTGCAGCAGCCCGGCCATCGCCGCGCCGGCCGAGTTCCCCGCGAAGATCCCCTCCTCGCGAGCCAGGCGGCGCGTCATGATCGCGGCGTCCTTGTCGGTGACCTTCTCGAAGTGATCGATGACGCTGAAGTCGACGTTCTTGGGCAGGAAGTCCTCGCCGATCCCTTCGGTGATGTACGGGTAGATCTCGTTCTTGTCGAAGATGCCGGTCTCCTTGTACTTCTTGAAGACGGACCCGTACGTGTCGATGCCCCACACGCGAATCGCCGGGTTGCGCTCCTTGAGGTAGCGCCCGACGCCGCTGGCGGTGCCGCCGGTCCCCACGCCAACGACGAGCTGCGTCACGCGACCGTCGGTCTGATCCCAGATCTCGGGCGCGGTCCACTCGTAGTGCGCCGCGGTATTCGACAGGTTGTCGTACTGATTGGCCTTCCAGGCGTTGGGGATCTCATGCTCGAGCCGCGACGAGACGGAGTAGTACGACCGCGGGTCCTCGGGATCCACGTCGGTCGGGCAGACGATCACCTCGGCGCCAAACGCCTTGAGTGCGTCGGCCTTCTCCTTCGACTGCTTGTCGGTCGTCGTGAAGATGCACTTGTAGCCCTTCACGACCGCCGCGATCGCCAGGCCCATCCCGGTGTTGCCCGACGTGCCTTCGATGATGGTGCCGCCGGGCTTGAGCTGGCCGCTCTTCTCGGCGTCTTCGATCATCCGCACGGCCATCCGGTCCTTGATCGAGTTGCCGGGATTGAAGGTCTCGATCTTGGCGAGGATCGTCGCGTCCGTCACGCCGCGGGTGATGCGGTTGATGCGCACGAGGGGCGTATTGCCGATCGTGTCGAGGATGGTGTTGCTGATTTTCGTGCCAGGACGGTTCGCCACGGTAATCGCTCCTCGATGTTACACGAGGTGCTCACACAATTGCGCTTCACTCGAAAGGGCAACGGCTGTATAACAAGCCCTTCACGGCATAACAGGACGGATTCCGGCCGATTCCCCGGACCGGAATCAGAAAAGGGAGCTTCCCCATGCCCGCAGTGTCCGGTTCTTTCTCAGGCAGCATCCATACCCAAAGCGTCATCTCGCTCAATGACGAGCCCAATCATTCCCTGGGAGTCGCCGAAGTGCGAGGTACCCAGAGCTCCAGCGATCCAAGGTGGAACAATTCCTCAATCACCTATTGGGGAACCACCGACATGCAGGGACTGCAGGGTGTACAGCGCGGCTATTTTCTGAACGATCACGGGACCGCCGGCCAAGACAGAGGCAGCTTCGAAGGCAACGTGTCCATTGCTGGCGATGAAATCGTCGTGGAGGGCAAGTGGCAATACACCGGCGGGGAAGGGGAATTTGCCGGTATCAAAGGTAGTGGCACGTTCAAGACCAGGCTCACGTCTCCGGCGACCGTCGAAGGGAACTGGCAGGGCGCATACACGCTCGCTCCTGTGGCCGCTGTTTAGGCTCGACGGCGACACCGGCGTGTGCGCTTCGAAACACACGCCGGTGGTTGTTCAACCCAGCGCGTCGTTCAATTCCGCGATCAGATCGTCCACCGATTCCACGCCGACCGACAGTCGCACGAGGCTGTCGCTGATGCCCAGCGTCGCGCGCATGGCAGCGGGCAGCGAGGCGTGCGTCATGATGCCGGGATGCTCGATGAGGCTTTCCACGCCGCCGAGGCTCTCCGCGAGTGCGAAGAGATGGCAGCGTTCGAGGAAGCGGCGCGCGTCTTCGAGCCCGCCGCGCAGCCTGGCGCTGATGATGCCGCCGAAGCCGCCGCGCATCTGGCGCTTCGCCAGTTCGTGATGCGGATGGTCCGGCAGACCCGGATAGATCACATGCTCGACTTTCGGATGCTTCGCCAGGAACTGCGCGATGGCGAGCGCGTTGGAGCAGTGGCGTTCCATGCGCAGCGCCAGCGTCTTGATGCCGCGCAGCGTCAGGAAGGCATCGAACGGCCCGGGCACGCCGCCAACGGCGTTCTGCAGGTAGCCGAGCTTCTCGCGGAGATCGTCTGCGCCGTGCCGGACGATCGCCGCGCCGCCGACCGCGTCCGAATGACCGTTCAGGTACTTGGTCGTCGAGTGCATGACGAGATCGAACCCCTGCTGCAGCGGGTTCTGCAGGTACGGCGTCGCAAACGTGTTGTCGCAGACGGTCATGATGCCGCGTCTCTGCGCGACGGCTGCGACGGCGCTGAGGTCGACGATCTCGAGAAGAGGATTAGTCGGCGTCTCCACCCAGATCATGCGCGTGTTCGGACGCAGCGCCACCTCGAGTGCGGCCATGTCCGTCAGGTCGACGAACGACGTCTGAAGCCCCGCCGAGCGCTTGCGCACGTTCTCGAACAGGCGGTAGCTGCCGCCGTAGAGATCGTTCATGGCGACGATGTGCGAGCCGCTGTCGAGGAGTTCCAGAATCGTGGCGGTGGCGGCGAGCCCCGACGCGAACGCGAAGCCGGCCGCGCCCCCCTCGAGATCCGCGAGGCTGTCCTGAAGTGCGTCGCGCGTGGGATTCGCGGTGCGCGAGTATTCGTATCCCTTATGTACTCCTGGGCTCGACTGCACGTACGTGGATGTTGCGTAGATGGGCGGCACCACCGCGCCGGTCAGCGGATCTGGTTTCTGCCCTCCGTGGATGACTCGCGTGCCGAAGCGGTGCGTCTTCTTGTCGTTCATTCCCTGCCAGCTTGTCCCGTTGCTCCCCCCGGCGTCAAATGGCCATGCAAAGGACTTGTCGAGGGGATATTAGTGCTATAACGTTGGCGCTCATTTCGATGCTTGGTCCCATCTTTATCAGCTACGCATCCGCTGACCAGGACACTGCCGATCGACTGGTCCGGGAGATCGAGCGGCGTAACGTCCCTTGCTGGATTGCGTCGCGGAACATTCGTCCGGGCGAGGATTACCAGCGCGCCATTGTCAGCGCGCTGGAGTCGTGCTCAGCGGTGCTACTGCTCTTTTCCGAGAACGCGAGCCAGTCGACTGAGATCCCGAGAGAGCTCGGGCTCGCTGGCAAGTATCGGAAGACGGTGATTCCTGCGCGGTTGCAGGATATTGTGCCTAGCGGCTCGTTGGCCTATCAGCTGACGACAGCCCAGTTCATCGACCTGTTCGTCAACTTCGAGGCAAAAGTCGACGAGTTATGTCTCCGGCTGGCGGAGTTTCATCAGGCTGCGGGGCCGGTTCGAGAGCGGATCACACAGGAGCGGGCGCAGCGCGAATCGACGCAGAGACTTAAGTGGGCAGGGCTGCTGGGCGCGACGGGTATCGTGTGCGTGGCGCTCCTGGTCACGATCGGTCCGAAGGCATGGACGTGGATGAACGGGCATCAGGCGGACACGCTGGAGCCGGCGGATTCGAAGTTGGTCGAACCGGCTGCAACAAGACCCGTGGAGCCGACTTCCACGACCTCGCCGCAGCCGCGACCGCGCGCGTCCACGAACGCTCCGGTTGCGGTGGCGCCTCCAACGGAGCCGATTTCCGTGGCCTCACCGCAGCGCCAACCGGGCGTGTCGGCGAGCGCTCCGGTTGCAGTGCCGCCTCCAACACCGTCTGCTGCCGTTGCGGCAGGCTCTTCCGCCGGTGTATCAGCCCCCGGTGTCCTGGGCAGCCGTGACGTTTGACGGTGTGCGCTTCAACCTCGTCAGCGTCACGGCAGGCGATCGTAGTGTCACGGCGTTCGTCACCGCCACCAACATATCTGATGGCAAGATCAGGCTGATGCCGTTTGCGTATTCGGCACCCAGAGCCATCGATGATCAAGGGAATGTCAGCACGGTACTGGCGATACGCGGAATCCGTGGGTGCTCGAGCGCGTCCGCGGCGAACTGTATGCGGCCCGATCGCGAGTGGTCCGAGGCATATCCGAACAGCCCGCTGAACATTATTTTGCAGTTCGCCGGGAGCGACTCTTTTACGGGCTCGACATTGGCCCTGTCGTTCGGCGCGTTCATCGCGGTCGGGACAGCCGACGGAGAGTACCGGCGACCGACGCTGGTGCCCGTCGCGTTTGCAAATGTGCCCCTCAAGACCGGTGCCGTGCCCGCTACGCCGCTGGCAGGCACCACCTACGATGGCGTCCGATTCGAGGTTGCGCGTGTAATGGCGCTGGAGCGACGGATGCTCGTTCATGTGATTGCGACCAACACGCTGGATCGAAAGGTGAAGCTGCAACCGTTCGGCTATTCGGAACCGCAGGCCATCGATGACCGCGGCAATACAAGTACCGGATCGGTGGAGTTCAGCGGGATTCCGGTCTGTGCGAGCGCTTCGCTTTCGAACTGCATGGCTCCGGAACGTGAATGGTCGAATGCCTATCCGAACAGCCCCCTGAACATCGTCCTTCAGTTCTACACGCAGGAGGGCTTTTCCGGTACGAGCGCCGCGATCTCGTTCGGTGTTCTGGTCGGGTCGGACGAAGAGGATGGAAGGATTGGGAGTCCGAAGCTGATTCCCGTCAGCTTCGCCGGCCTGCCGCTGAAGTCTCGACAATAGGCGTCTAATCGCACTTGTCGCCCCTCGACCGCGGACGCCGGGTGTCATGAGCCTCATCCATCGGCGAGAGCCCGTTCGAGCAGATCGCCGACCCGCAGGATTTCGGCCTGCCCACAAATGGGATCGAGCGTGCCGGTCACGGGCGGTCGAGTCTTTCGATCTCTGGATACGCTTTCCGCGCGAGCTCATCGCCCAGTATCAACTGAGCAAGCCGGAGGAACTCCTCACGCGGCGAGGCACTGGGATATCGCTGGCGGACCCCCGCGAGGGCCAGTTGCCGCACGGTCGCCGTCATTTGCAGCGTCAATTGCAGCTTTTGTCCCGGTGTCATCGCGCGCCATACCTCGATCTGGCGCTGCTCGATGTCGCCGCTCGTGTCGTGGGCAAGGGGCGGCCTCACGACTGGATTATAGGCCGTGGCTGAAGCGGAGACTGCCGGGGAGGGGCCGTGAGCCGGTTCCGCCGCGGATGGCGCATCTTCCAGAGACGGCCGTGGGCCATAACGCCTGGACGGTCCTGGAGGGTGCCATGGAGAGCCGGATTCTTCGTTCGATCGTCCCCTGCATCGCCTGCGCGTTGATGAGCCTCGCGACGCCTGCGCAGGCCGAGGTCTGCATCACCGTCGACACCACCCGCGACACGTTCTCGCCAGGCGAGCAGGCGGCCGCGGTGCTCCTGATGGAGCGGCAGTTCCAGCAGGCCGGCGAGCGTGTCCTGCCCGAGGGGTGTGCATCGCAGTATTCCCTGACCCACGTCCGCCTCGGCAACACGATCGTCGTCTCCATCGAAGGTCCGGGAGGCCGGCGCGAAGGGATTGCGCTCGGGATGGACGATCTGCCGGCGCTCTACAACCAGATGGCGCTGTCGATTGTCACCGGACGCCCGATGGAAGGGTTCAACGTGATCGACCGCACGAACGTCACCGCATCGCAGTCCGAAGCGCCGCGACGCGTGCACACCGACTCGCTGTGGTACGCCCGGCTGGGCTACGGAAGTCTCTTTGGCAACGACTCCTATGGCACGCCCGCGCTGGGATTCGGCTACCGCGCCGAGCTGGATGCGTTTGCCATCGACGTGTCGTTCCTCAACTTTCAGTTCAGCGCCAACGACACCTACTCGTCACGCGGCGCCACGACGCAGTCGCTGCTGAAGCTGTCGGGGCTCTACTTCCTCAGTCCAAGAGCGAATCGCTCTGCCTACTTCGGCGGCGGGCTGAGCTACGGGCATCAGGACTTCGGGGGCGGAGACTATACCGTCACGAACGGCTACTACTCATCCGGTTACGAAGGCAGCGGCCTGCAGGGTGAGCTGACAGCCGGATACGAATTCGCGCGCGTCACGACCTTCAGAATGTTCGTGCAGGCTGACGCGGTGCTGCCGTTCTACGAGGCCACGTCCGAGACCTATGCGATCCCGTCGAGGACGAGCACGGCGCCGCCGGTGCCGACGACCAGCCGCCGCTATGCGCCGTCGCTCGTCGTGTCGATCGGCGTCGGGAGATAGCGGTGCGCCGGAAGGCGCGTTCTCTCAGTAGGCCATCGCGTAGCAGTCACGACGCGGATCGCCCGCGGCGATCCGATTGCCGGATGCGGGATCGATCATGACGGCCGTCGCGCAGCCGGACATGCCGAACGGCCGCAACCGGCTGACGTCGTGACCGCGCGCGCGCAGCTCGTTGTACACCGCGTCGGGAACCGTCGCCTCGACGTTGAGCTGGTTGAACCCAGGTTCGTGCGGCCAGAACGAACCGTAGAAGTGCAGCGTCTGCACGCGCGGCCGCTCGAGCGCCCCGTGCAGGTTCGGATACCAGTCGTCCCAGAACTCCACGACGCTCAGGAACGCCTGCAGGATCGTCTGGTCCTGATTGTCGCCGCCGGGCGTGCCGAGCGCCATCATCGGCGTGTCGCCCTTGAACACGAGGCTCGGCGTCAACGTGTAGCGCGGCCGCGCACGCGGACGAATCTGGTTCGCGCGCGTCTTGTCCAGCCAGAACTGCTCGCCGCGCACGCTCATGCCGATGCCGGTGTCGCCGAGAATGACCGCGCCCGGCACCCAGCCGCCACTCGGCGTCACGTCGAAGACGTTGCCGTCCTTGTCGATGACCGCCATGTGCGTCGTGTCCTTCGACACGCCGGCGGAGTCCTGGCCGAGCGACGACGGCGCGCGGAGCCGGAGCCGCGCGCGCCGTCGTCGTGCCCGGTCGCGGACGTTCGCCTTCCAGTACGGCCACTCCTTCACCTGGGAGTCGAACCGGAGCGGATCGCCGGCGACGAACGCCGTCGACGCGCGCTTCGGGGATCGATGAGCGCGGCACGCTCTTTCGCGTACGCCTTCGACAGGAGCCCTTCGGCCGGCACCTGCACGAACGCCGGATCCGCGTAGTACGAATCGCGGTCCGCGTACGCGAGCTT
Organism: Vicinamibacterales bacterium; assembly: GCA_963746535.1. GTDB lineage: Bacteria > Acidobacteriota > Vicinamibacteria > Vicinamibacterales > JAMQPK01 > JAMQPK01. The sequence continues at coordinate 711,687 of CAVVBP010000007.1, forward strand.
CATCGCTTCGACGATGGTGTGGAGGTAGTCGGCGCTCGCGTAGCCCATCGCGTGCAGATCGAACTGCTCGAGGATGTTGAGCGTCTGCAGCAGCACCGGGCCCTGGCTGCCGAACCCGTGCTTGTAGACGGTGTAGCCGCGGTAGGTCGTCCGCGCCGGCTCCTCGATGCGCGCGAAGTACTCGGCGAAGTCGCTCTCGTCGAACGGCGCGTCGTGCTTGCGCAGGAACGCCACCATCTCGCGGGCGATGTCGCCCTTGTAGAAGCGATCGCGCGCCGCGATGATGCCGGCGGCGCGTCCGCGGGCCTTCGCGCGCGCGTTCGGCCTCGACCATGCGGCGCAGCGTTCGTGGCAGTCGCCGGCAGCTTGATGGTTTCGCCGGGCTTGTAGGGCGACCCGTCGGGCTTGAGCCAGTAGCGTCTTGTTCCCCGGCCAGCGTTCGAAGAACTTGAGCTGCGTTCTGAATCGCGCGTGCCGTGCTCGAGCGCATGCGGAAAGCCACGCTCCGCGTAGCCGATGGCCGGCGCCGCCACGTCCTCGAAGCTCATCGTGCCCCACCGCTCGAGCACGGTGAGCGCGGCGTGGAGCGCGCCCGGCACGACCGCGGGATCGAGGCCCTCGCCCTGCAGGTTTTTCTGACGCGAGAGGTACCAGTCCACGTCGACCGCGTGCGGCGCCCAGCCCTGTCCGACGACCGATGTGACCTTGCCTTCCTTCTTCGGATAGACGAGCACCAGCGCCTCGCCGCCGAGGCTGTAGAGGTCCTGCTCGAGCACGCCGCCGGCGAGCAGCGCGGCGACGCCGGCGTCGAAGGCGTTGCCGCCCTTCAGCAGGATGCCGAACGCCGCGGCGGTCGTCAGCGGATGACCGGTCGAGACACGCCGCCCGATGGCCCCATCACGGCCGGCCGCAGCGCCGATCCGGCCGGCTGCTGATCCTGGACAGGCACCTGCGCGAGGGCAACACAGACGAAACCCGTCGCGATGACGGCAGCGGCCAGGAAGCCCGCGCGCCGGGGATGACGCTTCGCCGGGTGTTGCTTCATGCTCGACAATCCTCTTCTTGATATGTCTGGGCCCAAGCCCCAAGCCCTAAGCCCTAAGCCCTAAAAGTGCTACGGCACGAGCATCCGGATCATGCCGTCCTGCCTCGACGTGATGAACAGCTCGCCGTCGCGGCTGCGGCTGATGTGCAGGTCGGCGCGCGTGACGGTCGCGCCCATCGTCCGCTCGACGAGCTCCTGCAACGAGACGTACGACGCGGTTGCCGCTCGGCGTCGCGCACGTAGAGCTGAATTTCCTCGATCGGCGCCACGGTCTGCGGAATGCCGTCGTCGGCCTTCTTCATCGCCGCGAGGTCGGCCGCGAACAGACGCCCCCGCTGGATGTCGCCGAAGACGAACTTGCCGCGCAGCGCGGCGATGCGGCCGTGATAGGCGAACCCGCCGCGTCACGGCCCGCCCTTCGTCGTGGTCGTAGATCGCGACCGGATAGGTGAACCCGTCCTTCGCGCGCCCGTCCAGGATGTCCGCCGGCAGCGGGATACAGCTGGTTGAGCGCGCCGCCCGGCCGCGTGATCGCCGTTCTCGAAGAGCCCCTCGCGCTTCATCCAGCCGTAGTTCTCGCCGTTGCGGACGATGTTGATCTCCTCGATGTGGTTCATGCCGATGTCGGAGGCGAACATCGTCCCGTCGGTGAGGTCCCACGACAGCCGGTGCGCGTTGCGGAAGCCGTAGGCGTAGATCTCGCCGAGCGTCTTCGGATCGCCGTCGGCGGCGAACTTGTTGACCGCCGGAATCGTGTAGTCGCCGAGGCCCTTCACGCCGCCCGTCACCGACGGGCTGCGCGGATCGATGCGCAGGATCGCGCGTGATGATCGAGTCGAGCCGCTGCGTCTGGCCGGGGTTGTTCGCGTTCGGCCCGCCGCCGTTGCTGAATCCGAGATCGCTGCCGCTCGTGTAGAGCAGGCCGTAGTCGGGCGCGCCGGGCTTCGCCGTCGGGTTGAACTCGACGGCGCCCATCGGATGGGTCAGGTTGGCGACGACGTGCGCCACGCGAAGCAGCTCGCGCCGCGTGCCCTCGAACGTGTTCGCCGCCGGATTCGTCGCGTGCCACTCGGTGATGACGTTGTGGTAGGTCACGTCCTTCAGCGTGAAGCCCGGCGGGATGAAGTTCGGCGTCGCGGGATTGCCCGGCCGCGCGCTCGCCGTGCACGGTGTAGAACAGGCCGTTCCGCGCGAACTCCGGATGGAAGGCGAATCCGATGAAGCCGCTCTCGAGCCGGTTGTAGATCGCGAGCGGAAACGCCGGCGCCGACGTTCGCGTACACCGACGGCTGATTGTTGCGATCGAGCAGGTACAGGAAGCCGCGCGAGTCGTTGGCGAAGCGGCGGCCGTCGGGAAGATCGCGCACGTAGCTGACGCGCGCCCAGCCGGCCGGCGTCACGTCCTGATCGGCGGGACGCAGCCCGCGCGTGTCGGGCAGGCGCACGACGTCCTTGATCTCGACGCATCAGGCCGCGCTTCTCGACCGGCGCCGGAATCGGGTTGGCGGTGATCTGCGCGTAGATCGCGCCAGCGGTCCAAACCGCCAGCAGCAGGACGGTAAAGAACAGCCGCATCCGCATGGAATCCTCCCGGGCTTGGTGTGCAGGAGCCTTATATCAGATCCTCCGGGCGCCCTTTCGCCCCGATCGGCGTCGGCCGGTAGGGCGGAACTTTAGTTCCGCCGCGAGTTCCGCTGCGGGGCGGCCGCGGCCGTCCGGAGACGACAGGCGCAGCGATGCACCCAGGAATCGGGCGTAGCGTTCAACCGCGGCGGGCAGCGCGCGTTGCTCGTGCCTGGTCAACGTCCGTAGTGGATGCGCGTGAATCAGGCCGTCCCCGGATTCCCGCGTCGTTCTCCATGTGCCGGCCACCTGCCCGGCGATGACGAGCGTGTGCTGAAAGATCACGGGCTTTCCGCCCGACGGGACGATCGATGGACCGTGCGGCACAGCCTCGCGATCGCGGTACGACACAAGGTACTCGTCGTAGATCGGAAGCAGATGGACGAGATCGGCGCGTGTCGTGGTGCCCGGGCCGCCAGTGCTCACGCTCCAGTACGTCCGCCCATCCACCTCCTCGAGCCGGGCCCGAATGATCTCGAGCCCTCTGCGCGCATCTGCCGTCATCAGCCCTGACCACCACACGAAGTCTCGAATGGTGGCGGGCCCATGGCTCCTGAAGTAGCGGCGGCTCAGCGTGGCCAGGGCTTCGTCGCGCGACAGGCGCGCCGCGTCTGGTGCCCGTTCGGCCATGAGCGCATAGGTGAACTGTTTGTCGCGGCGAGGGCCGCTGCAGATGACCCCCTCGAGCTCGGCATAGATCGACAGGAGCGCGAGCGGGACGTTCTCGAGCGCGAGCCCCGATTGCCGCAGCTTGTCGCCCAGCTCTCGACGCGTGAGGTAGCGCCGATCGGCGAGCGCGCGCTCGATGATGGACGTGCCGCGAGTGAGGGTGGCGGTGTCGAGGCCGTATCGTCGGCGGTAGGACGCCATCGCCCGGTGCACCTGCGGCGCCGTCAACTCGACGAGCCAGCGAATGTCGGCGGGCGTGACGAAGTGCCAGGTCGGGCGCATCGCGTGCGTCCGGAGAATCCGGCCCTGGTCGAAGGCACGCTGGATATCCGCGTCGGCCGTGCCGTCCTGCATGCGCAGGGCGAGGGCCCATTTCGCCGGTTCGAACTCCTGCGCCTGCATGGCGCCGAACCAGGCAATCACATCGGATGGCCGTCGGAACCCGGGCCGCGTCAGGCGCTGGTTCAGGAGTCTGCGCTCGGCGATGTCTGGATTCACTTTTTCATCAGCATATAGCCGTTCGCGAGTCACCGGGGTCTGACTCCAGTTTGCTCTTGCATTGCCGGCGGGGTTCGATCTAGCATGGCGAAAGTAAAGCGAAAGTCTGTTGAGAGGACCGAGACCATGCCGACAGCCCCAGCCCTGAGCGAGCCGAAAGCGCCAGCCCTTCGCGAGTCGAAAGGGCGCGACCACCTCGAAGCCCTCCTTCGCCACCGCCAGCTCGACCACACGCTTTGGGGTCTGACCCCCGGGGGGCAGACCCCATACCCACCCGCTGGCTGGTGCCGACCGGGATTGCCCCCCTCGACGCACGCCTCGAGGGGGGTCTACCCCGCGGTCATTTATCAGAGGTGGTTGGTCCGCGGTCTTCGGGGCGCCTCGCGGTGGCCGTGTCGGCGCTGGCCGGTGCGACGTCGCGCGGCGAAGCCGTCGCCCTCATCGATCCCCTCGACATGTTCGATCCGGTGTCGGCCCATCACATCGATTTCCAACGCATGCTGTGGGTGCGCGGCGAGGCGACGTCGTCGTCGCGCGTCAGTTTGTCGTTGGAATACGGCACGCTGCAGAAAAGCCTCGATCGTGGGGTGAAGGCGCTGAACATCGTGCTGCAGGCGGGCGGATTCGGGCTCGTCGTGCTCGATCTCGGAGAGGTCGCGCCTCAGGCCATCAAGCGGTTGCCGTATACGACATGGCTGCGGCTGCAGCGCGTCATCGAAGGCAGCGACACGGCGTGCGTGCTGGTGGGCAGCGAGCCGATCGCGCGCAGCAGCGGGGGAGCGACGGTGCTCCTGGCCCCCGGCTCCGGGCTCCCGGCTGAAGCCAGCTTCATTACCGCTCGCGTCGTTCGGTCAAGAGCCATCGAGAGCGATCACCATGTTCGCGTGCCTTTATCTGCCGCCGCCTGCTAACGCATCGTTGGTGGCACAGCGCTTTAGCGCTGTCATCCAACTTGCGCGCGATTTTTCGCCGCGGGTCGAAACGCATGGCGATCGGACGGTCACGCTCGACATCAGCGGGTTGGGCAGCCTCATCGGCGAGCCCCGGGCGATCGGCGAAGAGCTGCGTCGCGCTGCGGCCGATGCGGGCCTGCGCGTGCACGTGGCCGTCGCCGCGACGTCAACCGCCGCGATGCTCCTCGCCCACGGCCGCGCGGGGTTAACGGTGGTGGCACCGGGCGACGAAGCCAGAGCGATCGCGCCGCTGCCGATCGATTTACTCGATCGCCTTGAAAGGCCCATCGCATCCGCCTTCGCTCGCCAGGAACCTAACGAGCTTCGGCGCGACAAGCCCATCGCACCTAACTTAAGGCGTTGGGGCCTCAAGACGCTCGGCGATCTGGCGGCGCTGCCATCGAGCGAACTCTCCGCGCGCCTCGGGCAAGCCGGGCTTCGCTGGCAGAAGTGGGCGCGTGGCGACGAGATGCGGCCCCTGGTGCCCGCCGGCGCGACAGAGCAGTTCGAAGAGGCGCTCGATCTCGAATGGCCCATCGAGGGGCTCGAGCCGTTGTCGTTCGTGCTCGCACGGCTGCTCGATCCGTTGTGCGATCGGCTGGAACGCCGCGATCGCGGTGCCGTCGCGCTGCGCGTCACGTTGAAACTGGTGTCATCCGCGCTGCACGAGCGCGTCGTCGAGCTGCCGGCGCCGATGCGCGACGCGCGTGTGCTGCGCACGCTCGCGCTGCTCGATCTCGAGTCGAATCCGCCGTCCGAAGCGATCGATCGCGTGGCCATTGCGGTCGACGTCACCGAAGGGCGTGTGCTGCAGTTCGGGTTGTTCGCCCGCGCGCTGCCGGCCGACACGCTCGCGACGCTCATGGCCCGCCTCGGCGCGCTCATGGGCGCGGATCGTGTGGGCGCGCCGGCGCTGGTCGACACCTATCGTCCGGGGGCGTTCGCCATGGCGAAGTTCGATCCTCCGGCAAATGACTCCGGGAGCCTTTTTCCCAGCCATCACCTGAAAAAGGCTCCCGGAGTCTTGTGTGTGCGGCGATTCCGCAGCCCTATCCCGGCGCGTGTCGCGCTCGAACACGGCCGGCCCGTTCGCGTGACCACCGATCGCCGGGGATTTGGCGGCGGCGGCGTCGAGCGCGCGGAAGGCCCCTGGCGATCGTCCGGCGACTGGTGGCGGGCGTCCGCCTTCGCTCGCCAAGAACCTAACGAGCTTCGGCGCGACAAGCCTCTCGCACCTAGATTTGGTCCTTGGAACTGCGATGAATGGGATGTGGCCTTGCGCGACGGAACGACGTATCGGATCTCACACGCGCTCGATTCGGACGCGTGGTTTGTTGAGGGCCTAATGGACTAACGCAGCATTGGGAGATTGGGGGATTGGTAGATTGCGAGATTGTTGGCAGTAATCTCACAATCGTCATTCATCAATCCAACAACAATCTCTCAATCTCTCCAATCTACCAATCTTCCAATGTTCATATGTACATTGAGCTTCATACCGCGTCGGCTTTCAGTTTTTTAGAAGCCGCATCCTTACCCGAGGCACTCGTCGACCAGGCCGCGCGCTTCGGGTATCCAGCCATCGCGCTGCTCGATCGCGATGGCGTGTACGGCGCTCCACGTTTTCACCGCGCCGCATCAGCCGCCGGCATCAAGGCCCTCATCGGCGCCGAGCTCACGCTGAACCCCACGAACCCCACGAACTCTACGAACCCACGAACCCACGAACCCACGAACCTATTGCGTCTTCCTGTCCTCGTGGAATCCGCGGAAGGCTACCGAAACCTCTGCAGGCTCGTCACCCGCATGAAAATGCGCGCGCCGAAAGGTGAGGGGGCGCTCGCACTCGACGAGCTCGACGGGCAGACACGCGGGCTCGTCGCGCTCGCCGGACGCGAGCTGCTGGGGTTCGACGACGTTACGGCGTCGGCGGCCTCATCGATCCGCTCGTCGGGTTGTTCGGGCGCGACCATGTGTATGTGGAGCTGCAGCGCCATTTCCTGCGCGACGAAGAGGCCGACAACCGCGCGCTGGTCGATCTCGCCGGCGGCGTTTCACGTGCCGCTCGTCGCGACCAACGGCGTGCGGTTCGCGGAGCCGCGCGAGCGTCCGTTGTTCGACGTGCTCACGTGCATCCGCCACAAGACGAACCTCGCGCAGGCGGGCCGGAAGCTGGCGCGCAATGCCGAGCGCTACCTGAAGCCGCCCGAAGAGATGGCGCGGCTGTTTCGCGATCTGGCCCGCGGCGGTGACGTCGACCGAGGCGCTGGCCGAACGGCTGCGAATACACGATGGCCGATCTCGGCTATCGCTTTCCCGACTATCCCGTGCCGCCGGGCGAGACGCACGCCTCGTTTCTCCGCAAGCTCACCGACCTGGGCGCGCGCGAGCGCTACCGGCCGTATCACGACCGCGCCCGCGCGCAGATCGCGCGCGAGCTCGATCTCATCGAGCGGCTCGATCTCGCCGGCTACTTCCTCATCGTCTGGGACATCGTCAATTTCTGCCGGCAGCAACGACATCCTCGTGCAGGGACGCGGGTCGGCCGCCAACAGCGCCGTCTGCTACAGCCTTGGCATCACGGCCGTCGATCCGGTCGGGATGGATCTGCTGTTCGAGCGGTTTCTCTCGGAAGAGCGCGGCGAGTGGCCCGACATCGATCTCGATTTGCCGAGCGGCGATCGGCGCGAGCGGGTGATTCAGCACGTCTACGAAAAATACGGGCGGCTCGGCGCGGCGATGACGGCCAACGTCATCACCTATCGCGGCCGGAGCGCGGCGCGCGAAGTCGGGAAGGTGCTCGGCATCGACACCGGCGCAGGTCGATCGGCTGGCGAAGGTCATGAGCCAGTTCGAGTTCGTCGATCCGGCCGACACGCTGCGGACGCGGCATGGTCGATGCCGGCTGCGAGCTCGATCATCCGACGTTCCGATTGTTCGCCGAGCTCTGGCACGCGCATGCAGGATCTGCCGCGCCATCTCGGCCAGCACTCCGGCGGCATGGTGATTTGCCAGGGACGGCTCGACAGCGTCGTGCCGCTCGAAAACGCGAGCATGCCCGGCCGCGTCGTGCGTGCAGTGGGACAAGGACGACTGCGCCGACATGGGCATCGTCAAAGTGGATCTGCTCGGCCTCGGCATGATGGCCGTGCTGCAGGACGCCATCGACTGTGAACTCTGGTCGGGACGATCGGACCATGATCCCGGCCACAGATCCTGACCGTCGATCTCGCGCATTTGCCGCCCGACGATCCCGCCGTGTACTCGCATGCTGCAGGAGGCCGACACCATCGGCGTCTTCCAGGTGGAATCGCGCGCGCAGATGGCGACGCTGCCGCGGCTGCATCCCGAGCGTTTCTACGATCTCGTCGTCGAGGTGGCCATCATCCGGCCCGGGCCGATCGTCGGCAACATGGTGCATCCCTATTTGAATCGGCGCGCCGGACGCGAGCCGGTGACGCTACGCGCATCCGTCGCTCGAGCCGATTCTCGACGCGCACGCTCGGCGTGCCGCTGTTTCAGGAGCAGCTGCTGCGCATGGCGATGGTCACCGCCGGCTTCACGCGGCGGCCAGGCCGAAGAGTTGCGGCGCGCGCTCGGGCTTCAAGCGATCCGAAAAGCGCATGAAGCAGGTGGAGGTGAAGCTGCGCGAGGGCATGGCGCAGCAACGGCATTACGGGCGAGGTCGCCGATCAGATCATCTCGTCGATCACCGCGTTTGCGCTGTACGGATTTCCCGAGTCGCACGCCGCCAGCTTCGCGCTGCTGGCGTATGCGAGCGCGTATTTGAAAGCGCATTTCCCGGCGGCGTTCTACACGGCGCTGCTCAACAACCAGCCGATGGGTTTTTATCATCCGGCCACGCTCGTCAAGGACGCGCAGCGCCGCGGCGTGCGCTTTGCCAGCATCGACGTGCAGCACTCGGACTGGCACTGCCGGGTCGATACGGACGGCTCGATGCGATTGGGGCTTCGCTACGTGTCCGGGCTTCGCGAGGAGGTCGGACGCGTCATCGAAAAATCCGGGATTAGGGATCGGGGATTAGGGATTGGTTCTGTCACGGGTACCACACGTGTGTGCCCCAAATGCGGATGCGATGATGAGTCGATGATCGAGACCGTAAGCGCAGGCTCGTATTTCTGCAATACCTGCTCGCACGATTGGACCGTCCCAGCGCAACCGACATTGCCAATGGAGCCACCACTACGATTCAAATCCGTCGACGATCTCGTCAACCGAACCGGGCATTCGCCGTGAGGAACTTCAGACACTCGCCGACATCGGCGCGTTCGCCTCTTTCGGTTACGAACGCCGCGAGGCTCTGTGGCAAATTGAAAAATCCATCCGGCCTGCGGGTGAACTTTTCCAGCAGGACGAAGCGGGACACGCGTCACAGAACCAATCCCTAGTCCCCAATCCCCAATCCCTGGAAGCGGAGCATTGTCCATTGCCGGCGATGTCGGCCGAAGAGCGTCTGGCGGCCGATTACGCCGGTACTCATCTCACCATCGGTCCCCACCCGATGGCCATGCGCCGTTCCGAACTGGCGATGCGCGGCGTGCTGCGCGCCGTCGATCTGCCGCACGCGCGCAACGGCCGGCGCATTCGCGTGGCCGGCAGCGTCATCACGCGGCAGCGTCCGGGCACCGCCAAGGGATTCGTCTTTCTCACGCTCGAAGACGAGACCGGCATCGCCAACATCATCGTGCGGCCCGATTTGTTCGATCGCGAACCGTCTGACGATCCTCGAGCAGCCATTCCTGCTCGTCGATGGCATCCTGCAGAATCAGGAAGGCGTGACGTCCGTCAAAGCCGAACGGTTACACGCGCTGGCGAACGCCGCCATTGCGATCGATTCACACGATTTTTATTAGGCGCTTCTTAGAAAGATGTAGCAGATCGCAACACTTGGGTTGCCGTCGCTGCCGCGCGAATCCGAAGCTCCGGGGCCGGACGCGCGCTGCGAGGCTGACTGAGGCCGCTCGACGCGAGGACACCAACTTCGCCATTCATCCTCGCTCGATTCCCACAAGCTTCTCGCGCGGTCAGGTGTCAGACGTCGGCCGCCTGCGCACGGCTTCGCGCCGCAGCAACGCCAACCCAAATGTTGCGGTCCGCTTTTCTTGAAAAGATCTAGTCTTTTGGTCTTCTGATCTTCTGTTTATCTGCGTGGCCAGTGACGTATCCTGTACACAGGAACAAGGGGCCAATCATGAAATCCCACATCGTCTTGACACTCGCAGCCGTTTTCAGCGCCGGGGCGCTCGTGCGCGCGCAGGAACCGGTGAGCCCGCAGAACCACTTCGACGCGGGCCGTTACGAAGACGCGGCCAACGCCATCACCGCGCAGCCCGAGCCGCCGCCGGATGCGATCTATCTGGCGGGACGCAGCTATGTCCATCTGAGCCGCCTCGACGATGCCAGGGCGCAGTTCGGACGACTGTCGGCCGGCGTGGATCCACCGACGCCCTGGTCGCTCGTTGGAGAATCCGCGCTCGCGCTTGTCGACGCGAACCCTGGTTTGGCGGTCGAGAAGGCGTCTCAGGCGGTCGCGTTGTCACCGGATCAGTTTCATCCCAACTATCAGCTCGGGCTGGCACACAGCGCGGCCGAGCAGTGGGAACCGGCGGCGGCGGCCTTCGAGAAGGCCACGGCGATCGATCCCGCCTTCGCCTACGCGCACTACTACGCGGGCCTGGCGTATTCGCGGCTCCAGCAGCTCGATCGAATGGCGACGCACCTCGAATATTTCCTGAAGCTGGCGCCGAACGCACCCGAGCGTCCCGCCGTGATGGCGCTCATGCAGGCTATGCGAGGACGGTAGCGTTGAGGAATCTAGAAACTAGTTTTTAGATTTTAGTTACAGCGTCAGAACGCGTGCCCGATGCCGAAGTACCACCGGCCGGTGGTTCGGCTTCGACGGCTCGTCAGCGGGACGCCGAAATCGATTCGCAGCAGGGCAAACGGCGAGTTGATGCGGATGCCCCCGCCGGCGCCCGCTTGAAGGTCTGTGAGCGAGAAGTCGCTGGCCTTGGGAAAGATGTTGCCGGCATCCACGAACGCGACGCCGTGCACCCATCCGAACAGGAACATCCGCGCTTCCTGGTTGAGAATCAGCATGCCGTTCCCACCCCTGGCGTCGCCGAAGACATCGACGGCGCCGAGGCTGTCTTCGGCGAAGCCCCGCACGCTCGTGCCTCCTCCGGCGTAGAAGCGCTCGCTGGGAATCAGATCCTGTTCGAACCCGCGGCCAAACCCGAGCCTTGCGGCCGACGCCAGCACGAGGCGGCGATGCACCTGCCGGTAGTAGTGCTGCTGTGCCAGGTACCGGACGAAGCGCAAATCCGAGCCGAGAGCCTTCGTGCCCAGCTCGACGCCCGACGAGTGGAACCAGCCATCCTGCGGTGCGATCGGATCGTTTCGCCTGTCCCACGCATACGTGCCTGTCAGCCGCGCGACCTTGGCTTGCAGCTCCAGGGGCGGAATGCCGGGCAGGGGATCGGGCTCGAAGATGTGCGTCCGTGTATAGTCGTAGCCATAGGTGACCCCCATCTTCGGCGACAGCGCAACCCTCTGCTCGGCGGTGATGCCCGATTCGTCTTCGACGAACGGTGTCGCCCCTTCGGGGGTGAAGTCTTCGCGCGATTTCGTCGCGAACAGGTTCGTCGTCACCGGCAGGCCGAAGAATCGCGGGAGCGAGAGGACGCCGCGCAGCAGGCGGCGGTCCGCCTCGATCTGCGCGGCCGCGCCGGCCGAGATCGCCTGCCCGAACAGGTTGCGCCGCAGAAAATCGACGACGAGCGCCGGGCGCAGCTCGCGGTCGAATTCGACCGGCGTGATCGTATCGTTCACTCTGAACCCGTAGCGGAGCCGATACGGCGCGAGCTCCTGCAGCGTCACCTCGGCGCGCACGCGCTCCACTCGGCCGCCTGGGTCTGTCTCGAACGGGACGAGCGCGATATCGGCCGTTCGAAACGCGCTTGTGTCGTACAGACGCGTTTCGGCGCGGAGGAACTCGGCCTGATTGACAGGCTGCCCGATCTCGACGTCGAGCGCCCGATCGATGACGCCACGACGGGTGATCTCCGCGCCCTTGACGTCGAGACCGGCGAGCACCTGCTGAACCCCTTCGTTGACAACGAGCACGAGATCCACCGAGGCGCGCGCGGCATCGATCGCCGGCGTCACGGTCACGCGCACGTTGTTGTATCCCTCGCGGAGGTAATCGACTTCGACGGCCCGCCGTGATGGCTCGAGTGCCGCCGGTTGGTACGCCGATCCGGCCGCGACGCCGAACGCGGCGGCGATCTGATCGCGGGAACGCGCCTGTGCCCCCTGCACGTCGAGGCGGGCCACCGTGTACTGCCGGCCCTCGCTGATCTGCACCGGCAGCTCGGCCGACCGGCCCTTGAAGATAGCTGGCTGCACCTTGGCGGACGCGTCGAGGTATCCGCGCAGTCGATACTGCTGTTCGACGGCGGCCTGGAGAACAGACGGGTCCTGCCAGCTCGACGCGTCAAGAGCGCGCGTGCGAACGAGGGCTTCGAGCGTTGACGCCGACAGCGCCTGCTGGCCCGAGAAGACGATCCGCCGATCGGTGAATCGGGCGCCCGGATCGATGCGGACGGCGATTTCCTTCAGCGCGGCGTCCGGTTCGGAGACGACCATCGCCCGAACGTCGGCGCGGAGATATCCGTCGCCTGTGAGAGATTCCTTCGCCATCGCCGCGAGATCGTCCAGCAGGAAGTCGTCGAACACGGCCCAGACCCACGCGTCTTCCATCCGTTCGACAAGGGCCCCCGGGAGTGGATGCCCATCGATCGTCAGCTTCGTCTGTGGGCCGCGTTCGATGTCGGTACTCGAGAGCCACACCGGATTGTCCGGTTGGCACAGCCGTTCGCCGTGCCGCGATCCGCGCTTCGAGAAACGCCCGTTCGTGGTAGAAGCGCTGCAGACGGTCACGATCCTGTTGCCAGCGGTAGAAATCGAACCGCTCGCCTGTCTTCAAATGGAGTTGCCGGCGAATGTCTTCGACCGGATAGCCCGGGCTCCCGCTGATGCGCACGTCCGTGACACGTTCGAGGGAACGCTCGGCGGTCTCCGATCGCGGCGAAGACGAGCCGGATCCTCCGAAACTGAACTCGTGACGGAACTCGTACGAGTGGCTCCCGTCATCCTGCGTCGCACCACGCACTTCCACGCTCTGAATCGGACGATAGATGGCAATCCAGGTGATGTCGCCGGTCCCGCTGAGGGCTTGCGAAAAAAGGACCTCGACATTGCGGCTCAAGTTCTTCCCGACCGTGAGACGCGCGCTGGGATCGGTGTCGGTGGCCAGCAGATCGAAATCCGACGCCGCGGCGCCGAGGCCCTGGCTCAGCTGCACGGTGTCGAGGCCCACCGCCCGCCCGGCGAACCCCAGCAGCTCGCCCGAGAGCAGCATCAGCAGCTGGCCGCGTGCGATGTCGGTGTTGGCGATGGCCGTGCTGTCGGCGCGTTGGCCGGTCAGGAGCAGCGAGACGAGCTCGGCCTGACTCACGCCCGGGCTTCGCAGGTTCGCGCTGAGCGTTTCGGGCGTGCCGCTCACTTCGAGCGTGACGTCGTAACGCTGCACGCGTGTCTGCAGAGCGAGATCGACGGTCGGCTCGAACTTTCTTGCGTTTGTGAAATTGACCGTCCCCCGGACGACGTCGTAGGTACGGCCGCTGAGGAACACATCGCCGCCTTCCTCTATGGCGACGCGCCCTGTGGGCACCGGCTCGTTGAGCGTGCCGACGATGCGGAGGTTGGCCGACATGTCGAGCCGGGCGTAATTGTTGTCGACCACGACCCCTTCTGCCGTCTTGACGTCGACATTGAGCAGGACGCGGTTGAACCAATCAGGCCCGGCCTCAGCGGTGGGGACGGTGGCCTGTGTATTCGTGGTGAGCAGCTGGGCCGTGAGGCTCACGGGCTTGCGGTACGAGCCGCGAAGCACGGTCACGCTTCCCGTGAGCGTCGGACTCGTGTCCGATACGTTGAGCTGCAGATCGGCGTCGATTTCGCTGCGGAGATTGTCCGGCACTTCGAGTGCGAGACCGCGTGCCGTGATCGCGATCGATCCGCCGGAGAGGGTGAAATTCGGATATTGGATTCCACCGGCAATCCGGAGCGTACCGCCGTTCGCGTTCGCCGTGATCTCGCCGAGCCGCAGCCCGTCGCGCGCAAACGTCAACGTGCCTTGCAGGTCGCTCACGGCGAAGCGCGGTCTTCGCAGGACGAGGCCGCCGTTTTCGATCGTCATGCGGCCATCGACCAGCGGCTCGTCGGCGAGACCGGTCACCTTCACGTCGATCGCGGCTCGTCCGCTCGTCGCGACGTCGCGGGAGAACGCGCTCAGCATGCGCAGGTCGAGCGTGCCGTCGAGCGCGATGTCGAGCCGCGGTGAGTCGCCGGTGAGGAGCGCGCTGCCGGACACGTTGACGCGATTGCCGCCCCCTGCCCACGTCCAGTCGAGAACCTGCAGCCGGCCGTCTGCCAGTCGAAACCGGGTCGGGCGGCTCTGATTTAGCGGGATCCGCGCCAGCGAAAGCTCCGCGCGCTCGAGCGTGATCTCCGCCCCGATGTTCTCGACGTCAAGCGAGGTCGCGGTCACGGCGACGACCGCATCGACTTGACCGGTGACGTCCGCGAGTGCGCCCTCGGGAACGAACGATGACAGCACCGCCGGTGTGATCGAACCGATGCGCAGCGTGGCGCGAACGGGGTCGCGTGTCGCGGGCAACGTCGCGGCGTACCACTTGGGAAGCTGGTTGGCGAACACTGCGGCGGGTATTCGACCCGTGCCCGTGATCCTTGCGCCCTGCCAGGTGGCGCCGAGCTCGCGAAGATCCATGACCCCGGCGGCATAGGAGGCGCGCACGTTAACGTCGGTAGCGGGGAGCATGGCGTTCGAAACAAGCGTGGCCGACGCCAGCGTCAGATCGGCAGAGATGTCGGGCGACCGCGGACGTCCGGTGACCCGCATCTGCAGATCGATGGTGCCGGAGGCGTCCAGTGCGTCCGCATTCGTGACTCGAACGAGCGGGATCAGATCGGCGATCGGCCCGGTCAGCGAAATCCGCAAGGCCTCCCCGGCGGAGGCCCCGGGTGCCAGGCGGCCGTTCGCCGCGAGGCGTACTGCACCTATCCGTAGCTCGAGATCTTCGGCGACGAGCGTATCGCGCGAGTAACGCAGGCGTGCCGGGCGTGCTCGCACCGAGGCGCCGTTCACGGTCGCATCGATCGCCTGGAGGTCAACCTGGGCACTGGCGTCCTCTAACGCATCGAGCCGGCCGGAAGCCTGGAGCCGCAGCCTGATCGTCCCGTCCAGCGACGCGATCGACGGATGTTTCAGATCTCGGGCGAGTCTCCCAAGGGCCATGCCGTCGACCACGACATCGGCTGTAAACGTGCGCGGCTCGGCACCGGCGATGCGGGCACGGCCGAACGCATTCAGCTCCGGCGCGTCAGCGGTCAGCTCGAGCAGACGTCCGACACCCTGGACCTCGATCCTCGCAGGTCCCACATCGAATCCCTCATACGTGAGGCGGGAGAATTGCACGAACCCGTCGACCTCCGGCACCGCAAACGTTCCCGTGCTGGCTAATTCGAGATCGAACCGCGCATCGACGGGGAGCGCGTCGTTCGAAGCCTCAAGCGTCAGATTGGTCCCTTTGAAGCCGGCTGAAAATCGTCCAGTCGAGAGCGCGTACGTGCCGGTCGCGTCCAGGGTGCCTTCCCGTTGATTCAGCGTGAGGCGATCGACGATGACGCTGCGATTGGCAAGGTGCAGTGTCGATCGCAGCCGCTGCACAGTCTGCCCGGCGATCTGCAATCCGTCCGACGCGACCTCAGCGGCGACAGACGGGTTGTCGAGTGTTCCCGCGATGCGCGCCTCGATGGTTGCGGATCCGGACGGTCGCCATTCTTCAGGAAGGTCGCCGGTAAGCAGGTCCAGTTGAGGCCACTCGCCGGTCAACTCGCCACGAAGGGCGCGGGTTTGGAGATCGATCGAGGCCCGGCCGGCCAGCGTGTTGGCACCGAGCGTCGCCTGCAGCGCATCGAAATCGATGCGGTTGGACGAGGCAGAATACCGGCTCGTGACGGCACCAGGTCCCGTGTTGTTGGAACGGAGATCGGCGAGCTCGATCGTGCCGGTTGCGGTTGGGGCACCGATCGTGCCCGCGAGCTCACCGGCGATCGTCGCGCGCCCGACAAGGTCCGACAGGATATCGGAATCGCCCGCGAGTCCGGCCTTGCGCGCGAGCGCGACGGCATCGGCAAGATCGCTGATGTGGAGATCGGCCTGTCCGCTCAAGGTCGAGGATGCCGGCGTCTCTACATTGATCCGGCCCTGCGAATGTCCCGTCATCTCTGCCGCGTCGCCGATCCGGTGCGCGTGTGAGAGCTGCCACAGGCCTTCGTCGAGCGTCAGCGTGGCGCTGCCCGACAGGGGAACGTCGCCACGCGAAGATGGCGTCGCGGCCAGGTTGTTCTCGATCGTGCCGCGTGAGGTGAGGAACGCGCGTCCCGTCCAGCTCAACGCGGCCGATCCGTCCGCAACGGACGCGAAGCGCGGGACAGATGCGGCGTCGACGAAAGCAGCGACGATCGTCGAAAGCTGAAGACTCTGCCAGCTGAGCGTGGCACTGCCGATCGCGCGTTCGTCAAAGGGCACGCGCGCACTGCCGGCCAGCTCGCCGCCGGCAGCCGTCACCCGAAGCGACTCGATCGCGGCTCCCGAACCGGTGAGGACCGTGCGAGCTCTCACAGAGAGCGCGCCAACGTTCGGCCAGTTGAGACGATCGCCGGCAGCGTCGATCGTCGTCGACATCGTATCGAGCCGGCCCGCGGCCGTGCCCGAAAACGAAACCAGTCCGGTTGGCGCACGGTCGAACCCGATCCACGGCGTGACGCGGGCCAGATCGAGGTGCCCTGCATATTGCAGCGCGGCCAGATCGAACCCGGGCAGCAATGTCAGCCGTCCGCCAATTTCGGCTCGACCCTCCGGGGCATCGAGCACGATGTTTTCGAGCGCGAGCGCCTGGCCATCGAAGGCGAGTCGTCCACCACGCGTCGAGAGACGGGTTTGCCGCTCGTCAACAGTGACCGACACGCTCGTCAGAGGCATCGGTCCATTCAGGCGCCCATCGATTGTCTGCTCGAGCGCGATGCCGATGTCGCTCGCCGTCACCAGCACCGCGGCCGACGGATCGTCGTAGCGAACGCGAAGACCTCGAACGATCAATCTCCTGATGTCGAGCGGACCCGAAAACGATTCTGTGGTCGTCGCTGAACCCCGGGGGAGATTGAGCTGCCCGTCTGCTTCGCGCACGATGACGAGGCTGGGATTCTCGACTTCGAGCGATTCGACGGCGATCGGCCCGCGCACGATCGTCCACGGAAGGTTCAGCCGCAACTCTTCCGCCGAGAAGAACGGTGTCCTGGATCCGTCGGCGGTGAGCGTGACGCCGCCGGCGCTGACGCTGAGCGTGAGCAGGTTGTAGTCGAGGCGCGAGATGGTGGCTCGAATACCCGAGGAGGAAGAGATCCTGGCGACGGCCCACGATCGCACGGCCGAACGCGCGGGAGGCGAGTGGATGGCAATCGCAAAGAGAACCGCAAGCGCCGTGAAGGCCGCACCCAGGAGGATCCGCCGCGTCATCATGCGCGTCGTCCCGTTGTACTCGCGGTACCGTTGTGCATCCGTGCGTAGTACCCCATGCCACCGGATCCAATAACCCGAACCCAGAACCGCAGCACCCAGAACCAGGAACCGCCAGGTGATCCCTGTGGTAGTCTAAGCCAATTCAATCGATTTCCCGTGATTCCCAGGGGATTCCGGAGGGGTTTCAGAATGAGGACCTCATCGCTTCTGGCCTTCGCCATGTGGCTGGTTACCCTTGCGTCGCCTGCACTGGCACAGGCGCCAGCTGCCGATCGCCGCATCGAAGTGACGGTGCTCGACTCGCAAGGCTTGCCCATCTACGGCGCGCAGGTGACGGCCACGCTGCCGGTCGGCAATCTCAGCCGCACCGGTGCGAGCTCGAGTGAACGCTTCACGATGGAAGGGTTGGCTCCAGGTGTGTACACCGTGCGCATCTCGGCGAGCGGGTTCCAGATGCAGACGCAGACCGTCGATCTCACGGCGCAGTCGTCGCAGACGGTGGAAGTGCGGCTCAATCCTGCCGGTGTCACCGAACAGCTCGTTGTCACGCCGGGCCGGATCGAGCAGCGCATTGCCGACGTGCCGGCCAGCATCAACGTCGTCACCAACGAACAGATTGCACAGTCACCGGCTGTCGTGGCGGACGATGTGCTGAGGCAGGTGCCGACGTTCAGTCTTTTCCGGCGGACGAGCAGCATCGTGGCGAATCCGACGGCGCAGGGCGTGTCGCTGCGCGGTATCGGGCCGAGCGGCGTCAGCCGCACGCTCGTACTGCTCGACGATATCCCGTTCAACGATCCGTTCGGCGGGTGGGTGTACTGGACGCGCGTGCCGATGATGAACTCGGAGCGCATCGAGGTGATCGACGGCGCGACATCGAGCCTCTACGGCAACTACGCGATGGGCGGCGTCATCAACATCGTGAGCAACCGCTCGACGCCGGGCACGCTGGTCTTCAAGCCGCAGTACGGCAACCTGCAGACGCCCAAGATGGATTTGTTCGCCAGCCACGTGTGGTCCAGGCTGGGCCTGATGTTCGACGCCACGACGCTTCAAACCGACGGGTACAAGACCGTGGCGGAAGAAGAGCGCGGCACGATCGATAACGAAGCCAACGTCAAATACAACAGCTTCAGCACGAAGCTCGATTACAACCCGACCGATCGCGTCAACCTGTTCATGCGCGTCGGTGTGTTCGATGAAGAGCGGAACAACGGCAAGATCGGCGAGGTAAACGACACGAACTGGAAGTACGGCAGCGGCGGTGCGCGGTTGCGCTTCTCCGAAGGCAGCACCGTTGAAGCCCGGTTGTTCTACGATCACGTGGACTTCTTCCAGAACACGTTCGCGGTGCCCGCGGCGACGCCACCGCGCAGCCAGAGCAACCTCTCGCTCGAGAAGACGGTGCCGACCCACGCCGTTGGCAGCATGGTGCAGTGGTCGCGGCCCTACCAGCTCGGCTCTCGTACGCACGTCGTCTCGGCCGGGACCGATTTCCGGTGGATCGACGGCGACAGCGACGAGCTGACGTACGTGGCGCCCACGGGGACGCCGCCTGTCGTTCACCGTGTGGCCGGCGGCACGCAGCGGTTCTTCGGATTCTTCGCCCAGGATCTGATCGAGGTGATGCCGAAGCTGCAGCTGACGCTGAGTGCCCGCGTGGATAACTGGAGCAATTACGACGCACACAATCTCGAGACGACGATCGCGACCGGTAACCCGACGGCGAACAACAACCCCAACCTGCCGGAGAAGTCGGACACGGCGGTGAGCCCGCGTGTGGCTGCGCTCTATCGCGCGACCGACCGCTTCTCCGTGTGGGGCAGCTTCAGCAAGGGCTTTCGCGCGCCGACGCTGAAAGAGCTCTACAGCCCGTTCCGCGTGGGGCAGGTCCAGACGCTCGCCAACGCGACGCTCGGACCCGAGCGGCTGACCGGCGAGGAAGTGGGAGCCACCGTGGCGGCGACCGACCGCGTGACCCTTCGCGGGACGTTTTTCAACAACCGTGTGAACAATCCGGTTGCCAACGTGACGGTCGCCCAGAACAACGTGCCTCCCACTCCGGGGTGTGCGGGCGCGCCCATCTGCCGTCAGCTTCAAAACCTCGGGAGCACGAACATCGCCGGATTCCAGACCGATGTGTCGTACCGCCTCAACGGTCAGTTCGCCGTGTCGGCCGCGTACGTGTTCGAAATCGCGAAAGTCCACGAGTCGAAGGTGGACGCGGCCGGCACCGATCTGACGGGCAAGTATCTCGCGCAGGTGCCGAAGAATCGCGTCTCGCTCGGGTTCAACTACATGAATCCGCGGTTCTTGAACGTGGCCATCGAGAACCAGTTCGTCGGCCACCAGTACGACGACGACCTCAACACCGCGGCGATCTTCCCGACGATCCCGGAGAAGCGCGAAGTGGGGCTGCCGAAGTACAACGTGTTCAACTTCACCCTGTCGCGCACCATCAACCGCACCGTCGATCTGTTCTTCGGCGTACAGAATCTGTTCGACGTCACCTACTACGTGGGCACCAACCCGACGACCATCGGCACACCGAGGTTGGTGAATGGCGGGATTCGGCTGAAGGTTGGCAGGTAGGTCGATCGGACGCAGAGGCGCCGAGGCGCAGAGAATTCTTAATAAAAAATCAGACTCTGCGTCTTTGCGGCTCTGCGTCGGGACAGGCTATGAACTGACGATTGCTTCGGGGCGTCCCGTGGCCACGGCCTTGCGAATTCCCCTCACACGATTCCCGATCTTGAACGACGTGTCGAAGATCTTCCCGACGCGAATGCCGCCGGGTAGCGTGTGGCGCGCGACAGCGGCCAGCCCGGCCGAGGCGATGCAGCCGCAGTTGGCGCAGTCCGGGTTCCCGCCGAACTGGCACGGGGTGATGGGTTTCTCGAAATTCGCCGACACGCACGCCGTGGTCATCGCGAAGATGCATTCGTCGGGCGAATGCGGAGGCCGCGCGTAGCACGTCGATCGAGCCCTTTCGGCATCCGCACCTTGGGGTAGCGCGATCGCAGGCTCATCAGTTCGGCGACCACGCGCTCGCGATCGGCCTTCGTAAGCCGTTCGGCCGAAATCTCACCGACCTGTGGCGTGTAGAGGCTGAACCACAACTGCGAAACCGCTTCTTTTCGACGACCAGAATTTCGCGAACTCTTCGAGGTAGCCGTCGCGCCGCACCTGCTGGCGCGTGACCGTGCAATGGACGGTAATGTCGTGCCCCTCGATGTGCTTCAGGATGCGCTCGTAGGTGGCGGGCTTGCGGCGCTCGTCGTGCTCGGGCTGCAGACCGTCGATCGAGACGACCAGCTGCAGGCGAGGGAGACCGGCCCACTCGAGAGGAATCTGGCGCACCGCGCTCGTGACGAGCTGCGTGTACAGGCCCATCCCGGCCATGCGCGGAAGAATCTCGTTCAGCTCGCGGTAGCGCACCAGCGGCTCGCCGCCGACGATCGACACGTGCAGCGGTTTGTACTTCGCGATCAGGGCAAACATTGCGTCCACGAGCTCCTGCCCCTTGAAGTCCTGCAGCTCGCGCAGCCTGACGTCGCCGCCCAGATGGTCGTCGCCGTATGCATAGCAGCCGGGACATGTCAGTGGACACTCCCGTGTAATCTCAATTGAGAGGTTGGGCTGGTAGCCCGTCAGAATCCTGCCCCACGCCCGGATGATGCCTTCCATGCCGCTCCTTACCGCCTGTCAGTCCATTGGCGGTTTTCACACTGTACCCCAGAATGTTCGCGCCACGTCAGCCGTTTGCACCCAACTGTCCGCAAACCCGCGAAGGTTGGCATAATGACGTTCTGAACGGGAGCCCATGATCACACGCCGCCGCTCGAAGTTACATGGTTGGGGAGTCTTTGCCACCCGAACGATCACAAAAAATACCCGGATTATCGACTACGCGGGCGAGAAGATCTCTCATGAGGAGAGCCTCAGACGCGAGAACCGGTACATGAAGAGGGGCGCCATCTGGTGCTTTCAAATCAACCGGCGCTGGGTGCGCGATGCCGCGGTGGACGGCAACATGGCGCGCTTCATCAATCATTCGTGCAAAGGCAACTGCTACGTCCACATCGTCGGCGACATCATCTGGATCCGCGCGTCCCGCACCATCAGGAGAGGCGAAGAGCTGACCTACGACTACATGACCGACGGGGAAGGGCAGATCAAATGCAGATGCAGGCCCGGTTGCCAGCGGCTGCTGTAGCCCATGCACATCTTTTATCTCCACGGCTTCGCTTCGTCGCCCGGTTCGTCGAAAGCCACGTATTTTTCCGGCCGGCTGGCGGCGCGCGGCATCAGGATGGAGTGCCCCGATCTGAACCAGCCCGATTTTTCCACGCTCACCGTGTCGCGGATGCTGCAGCAGGTCGAAGAGCGAATCGGGGCGCTGCCGCCGGGCGGCGTCGCGTTGATCGGGTCGAGCCTCGGCGGATTCGTGGCGGTCGAAGCGGCGGCACGTCAGGCCAACCGCGAGCGGCATCCCATCACGCAGCTCATCCTGCTCGCACCCGCTGTCGATCTGGAATGGGAAAAGTGGAGCGAGCTGGGATCGGCCGGGGTCGAGGGCTGGCGCAGGGCGGGATCGGTCAACGTCTTTCACTACGCCTTCAACGAAGATCGGCCACTCGCGTTCGGGTTCTACGAAGACGCCAATCGCTATCGCGTGTCCGCGCAGCGTCTTTCGCAGCCGATGCTCATCTTTCAGGGGCGGCAGGACGAATCGGTGAGCCCGGCGGTGGTCGAACGCTTTGCCGCCGTGCAGCCGCGCGCCACGCTGTACCTGCTCGACGATGGGCATCAATTGAAGGACAGCCTCCCGTTCATATGGGAAAAGACCGCTGCCGCCCTGGGCCTATAATCAACATGTAGGAGCGCCCCATGCTCGTCAAAAAAGCCTCTGATATACGTTCGTCAGAAATCACGGACAAGAAGCACTATCTGGCCCGTCGCGAGTTCATCCGAGCCGCCGCGCTGACGACCGCCGGTGCGGCCGCCGGGGCGCTGGGCGCCGGCGATGCCGAAGCGCAGTCGTGGCCGCGCGTGAAGATCGCCGGGCCGCTCAAGGAGTCCGGCTGGGGCAAGGGCGAGAAGCCGAATGCCTACGAGGACATCACGAGCTACAACAACTACTACGAGTTCGGCACCGAGAAGGACGAGCCCGCGAGAAACGCACACTCGCTGAAGACCAAGCCGTGGACGGTGAAGATCGACGGTCTGGTCAACAAGCCGGCCGACTATCAGCTCGAAGACATCCTGAAGCCCGAGACGCTCGAGGACCGCATCTACCGGCTTCGGTGCGTCGAGCGGTGGTCGATGGTGATTCCGTGGGTCGGTTTTCCGCTGGCGAATTTGCTGAAGCGCGTCGAGCCGAAATCGAACGCGAAGTTCGTCGAGTTTACGACGCTCCTCAATCAGACGCAGATGCCGGAGACCCGGCGCGGCGTGCTCGACTGGCCGTACCTCGAAGGGCTGCGCCTCGACGAGGCCATGAACCCGCTCACGATTCTCGCGGTGGGCCTGTACGGTGAATATCTTCCCAACCAGAACGGCGCGCCGATCCGCCTGGTCGTGCCCTGGAAGTATGGCTTCAAGAGCATCAAGTCGATCGTGCGCATCCGCCTCACCGAGAACCAGCCGATGAACAGCTGGCAGTTGAGCGCGCCCAACGAGTACGGGTTCTATTCCAACGTGAACCCCGAGCGCGATCACCCGCGCTGGTCGCAGGCGCGCGAGCGCCGCATCGGCGAGTTCCTGATGCGGCCGACGGTGATCTTCAACGGCTACGGCGAACAGGTAGCGTCGCTGTACAGCGGAATGGACCTGAAGAGATACTATTGAAGCCCCTCGTCTTTGCCGCCGCGCTGGTTCCATTTGCACTGCTCATCTGGCGCGGCTTCACTGGCAACCTCAGCGCCGATCCGCTCGCCGAGATCACCAACGAGACCGGCATCTGGACGCTGCGGTTCGTCGCCGTCACGCTGGCCATCACCCCGCTCCGGCGTGTCACCGGCTGGAATCCGATCATCCGGTACCGCCGCATGCTGGGGCTCTTCGCGTTCTTCTACGGCACGCTCCACTTCCTGACCTACGTCGTCGCCGATCGCTTTGCCAGCCTCGATTTTCCCGACGGCTTCGTGGCCTGGAGCACGGTCGTGAATCTGCTGGCGGCGATCTGGGAAGATGTCGCCAAGCGCCCCTACATCACGGTCGGCTTCATCGCGTTCGTCTCGATGGTTCCTCTGGCGCTGACGTCGACCGCCGGCTGGATTCGCCGCCTCGGCGGCCGCAACTGGCAGCGTCTGCACCGCCTCATCTATCTGACCGGCATCGCCGCGGTGACCCACTACTGGTGGAAGGTAAAAGCGGATACACTGCACCCCGCCATCTACGCGGCGATCGTCGCCGTCCTGCTCGGGTTCCGGGTCGTGCTGGCAATCAAGCGCTCGCGATGGCAGCGCCAGCCGGTGCAGGCTAGCGCGTGAACCGGCTGGGGTTCTGGGTTCCTATTCCGGGTTCCGGGTTCGTGCTGGCCGAGGGACTCAGTACGCCATCTCTCATTTCTGGTAGGGCTCAGCTGTACTGGTAGGGCTCAGCTTTAGCTGAGCGCCCCGTAGACGTCATGCTTTCAACCGATTTGACTTGTAGCCTTCCCGAGAGCCTTGGCGCGCGGGTGCGTGCGCGCATGAATGCGTTCCGCCAGCAGAACGTCGTGCGCCGCATCTGGGATCGCGATTCGTCCGTGTGGTCCAACGCCGATGAAGATCGCTGGCTGGGATGGCTGTCCCTGCCGGCCCAGCGGCAGGGCCTCGATCGGCTGGTCACTTTCGCGAACGAGATCAAAGCCGAAGGCATCACCGATGTCGTGCTGCTCGGGATGGGCGGTTCGAGCCTCGCGCCGGAGGTGATGGGCTCGATCGTTGGCCGCGCAGAAGATCGTCCGAACCTCCACGTCGTCGATTCCACCGATCCCGGACAAATCCTCGCGGTCGACCGCGCGATTGACTGGCCGCACGCGCTGTTTCTGGTTGCCTCGAAATCGGGCACGACCCTCGAGGTGAACATCCTCAAGCAGTACTTCTTTCATCGCGCGGTCCAGGAGTTCGGCGAGTCCGAAGCCGGACGCCGCTTCGTGGTGACGACCGACCCGGGTTCGAAGATGGAGCAGATCGCGCGCCAGGAACAGTTTCGCGAGATTTTCCCCGGCATTCCGAGCGTGGGCGGCCGCTACTCCGCGCTCTCGAACTTCGGTCTCGTTCCGGCGGCGCTCATCGGCATCGACACGAGCATGCTTCTCGATCGCGCGCGGGAGATGGCCGTGCGGTGTGCGTCCGACGGCGGAGACAATGCCGGATTCGAGCTGGGCGTCGTGCTGGGGGAGGCGGCGCTGGCGGGCTGCGACAAGCCGACGCTCGTCGCACCGGCGGGGCTGGCCAGTTTTGGCGTCTGGCTCGAGCAGCTCGTCGCCGAGTCGCTCGGCAAGCTTGGTAAAGGGATCATTCCGATCGAGGGCGAAGCAACCGGGCGGGCCGACGCGTACGGCCGCGATCGAATGTTTGTCCAGCTGCGCTCGACCTCCGCACCCGATGCCGCCGCCGACGCATTCGTGGAGAAGCTCGAGCGCGCGGGGCATCCCGTTATCCGCATCGAGTGGCGCGATCGCTATGCTCTGGGAGCGGAGTTCTTCCGCTGGGAGTTCGCGACCGCCGTGGCGGGCGCCGTGCTGGGCGTCAATCCGTTCGATCAGCCCGACGTCGAGGCCGCGAAGATCGTGACGAGACGCCTGGCCGCCGAGTTCGAACAATCCGGCATGTTGCCGCAAGAAACGGCCGGCGTGCCGGAGAAGGATGTCGCGTCGCTCCTGGGGCAGCTGAACGAAGGCGACTACTTCGCCCTGCTTGCCTTCATCGAAATGAACCAGGCCAACCGCAACGCGCTGGACGCCATCCGCGGCATCGTCCGCGATCGGCGGAAGGTGGCGACGAGCGTGGGCTTCGGACCGAGATACCTTCACTCGACGGGGCAGGCGCACAAAGGCGGGCCGAATTCGGGCGTGTTCCTGATGATCACCTGCGACGACCCGGACGACGTGCCCGTGGCCGGGCAGCGCTACAGCTTCGGCACCATCAAGCGGCTGCAGGCACGCGGAGACTTCGAGGTGCTCGCCGCGCGCGGCCGCCGCGTGCTGCGCGTGCATCTGAAAGACGTCGAATCCGGCCTTCGCGACCTGCACGCCGCCATCCAGAAACACGCCTGACCGGCGTGGATTTGCCGCCGCGATCGCGGTATACAATGGCAGATATCCGCTCGTCGGAAGCCCAGCGACGGACGTTTCGAAAAAGGAAGGTACTCATGCGCAACTTCGCGAAGGTTCTCGCAGGCGTTCTCTTGCTCGTCGCTACCGCGTCAGCCGGTCCGGCTCCGGCCGCGCAGGCCTCGGCGCAGCAAGGCCTTCGACAGCCCGATGTCATTTACGTGCCAACGCGTCAGACCGTGGTCGACGCGATGTTGAAAGTGGCCAATGTCAAGGCCGGCGATCTCCTGTACGACCTTGGCTGCGGCGACGGGCGCATTCCGGTCACGGCGGCGAAGCTCGGCGCGAAGGCGGTGTGCATCGACATCGACCCCAAACGCATTGCCGAAGCCAACGAGAACGTGAAGAAGAACGCGGTCGGCGATCGCGTGCAGGTGCTCAACCAGGATCTCTTCACGACCGACATCAGCCAGGCATCCGTCGTCACGCTGTATCTCTTGCCGTCGTTGAATCTCAAGCTGCGTCCGACGTTGTGGAAGACACTCAAGCCCGGCACGCGCATCGTGTCGCACGATTTCGACATGGGTGACTGGAAGCCCGAGCAGACGCTGAACGTCGACGGCGCGACGGTGTACTGCTGGACGATTACGCCGGATCTCGCCAAGCGCGCGTCCGAACCGGTGAAATGAGTCGAAAGGCGAAGGTCGGAAGTCGTCAGGCGCAAGTCCAGTCGCGAGTCGGAGGTCGGCCGATCACGGTCGTCGGCCGATCACGGTCGTCGACCGATCACGGTAGTAGTCGACCGCTCACGGTAGCGCAGGGCTTCAGCCCTGCTATCACGGTGGCGCAAGGCTTCAGCCTTGCCATTGCGGTAGGGCGCGGCTTCAGCCGCGCCATAGCTCGAGTCTATAAACTGGAATCTGGAATCTACGCTGGGGATTTCAGATTCTAGTTTCTAGATTTTAGTTTTTAGTTTCTACTCTCCCTGTCCTCGCGAGCATTACCAACCCTATCGCCGCCCAGAACAGATTTCTCGCCGTCCGCACCGTCGCAATGGTCACGCCCGTGGCCGAACCGATGCCGAGAATTTCGGCGACCGATCCGGATCCCATCTGATCGACGCCCAGCCGCAGCGGCACGAACTTGAACGCGATCGTGATCAGCCGTTCGACCGTGCCCAGAACGATCGCGACCAGCGCCGTACGATGGCTGTGGCCGACGAGCAGCAGCAGAAGCACGTAGATTTCCACGATCGCCGCGACATGAAAGGACAATTCAAACAGCAGGATGCGCCCAACCTGTCCGTTGCCGGACGACGCGAAGCGGAAGACGCGATCTTCGGCGTCGCGAACGGCATCGTGCCTGAGAAACCGGCTCAACACGCGCGGCTGGGTTCGGAGCAGCCACCACACCGACACGCTCGCCACGATCGCGACGGCGCCGAGCGAGAGCGTGATGGTGAGAGCCGCGTTGGTGGGCCGATAGCCGAGCAGGAAGGCGAGCGTCCCGACGATGACCACGATCGCCACGCTGATGCTGTAGAAGATGTTTTCGAGGACGACCGACGACACCGCGGCCGGCGTCGAGATGGTGCGCCGGCTGAGCAGCGCTTTCGTGCCCTCGCTGGCCAGCGGGCCGAGCGGCAGCACGTTGCCGACGGCGTCGCCGGTGACGAAGGCTCTGAACGCTTCGCCAAACGTGAAACGCTCCTGCGCGTCCACGCACAACGACCAGGCCTTGGCGCGGACCGCCATCCGGAAGGCCGATAACGCGAGCACGGCGAGGAAGCCGTAGCCGATCCGGCCAAGCTGTGCGAAGATTTCCCGCGGGCCGGCGGCCTGAAGGGTGTAGATGAAGAGAACGACGCCCGCGACGGTGCCGATGACGGCGATGGGTTGGATGCGGGCGCGTGCGCGCGCGGAGTCCGGCATGGACAGGGAACGGAGTCTATCAAAAGGCGCGGAACGGCTCCTTGTGCCTAAGTGAACAGCCAGCCACCGCCCGGGTAGACGACGATAACAACGAGGTCTTCATGAAACGATTCGTTCTCATCTGCGTCTTTGTCCTATTGGCCGCGCACGACGCGGCGGCACAGGCATTCGTCGTCCCGTTTATCGGCACCACGCTCACCTCACCCAGTAAGAACGGCGACAGCACCAAGCCCGGATATGGCGTCGCGTTCGGCGGCATGGGCAAAATCATCGGGGCCGAGACCGAGATTGCCTACTATCCGGAAGTCATCGACACTGCGCCCAACGCGATCGCCAAGAGCCGGGTGATCTCATTTTCGGGCGGGATGCTCATCGGTCCGAGGCTGGGCCCCGTCACACCGTACTTCGCCATCGGCGCGGGCAATCTGAATCTCAATGTGACGGGCGTGTCGAGTGTGATCGTGCCGAATCCGGAGAGCATTTCGAACAACTACTTCACGTTCAACACGGGCGGTGGTGTCATGGGATTCTTTTCCGACCACATTGGCGTGCGTGGCGATCTCCGCTACTTCCGCGCCTTCGGGCTCAAGTTCGACGAGCTGGCAAATACCGGCATCGGGTTCGACAAGTTCAATTTCTGGCGCGCCAGCATCGGATTGGCGGTGAAATTCTAAAAAACACTTGAGTTCGTGAGGTTCGTGAAGTTCGTGAGTTCGTCGGGTTCGTCGGGTTCGTGCGGTTCGTGCGGTTCGTAGGTTCGTCAGGTTCGTGCGGTTCGGACGTCGCGTGTTCGTAAGGTTCGGCGGGTCGCGCAGGGCTTGAGTTATCGGTAGCGCCGCTATATCGGTAGCGCAGGGCTTTAGCCCTGCCCTCACGAATGCCATTTTGTGATAAAGTCAGAAGGTTCGGTCGGTCCTCGAAGGCCAGTCCTCACACATTGACGCGGGGTGGAGCAGTCCGGTAGCTCGTTGGGCTCATAACCCAAAGGTCGGGGGTTCAAATCCCCCCCCCGCAACCATTCCTCACTTCGCTCTCAGTCGAAAGTCGATGGTCAGCAGTCGAAAGTCGATAGTCGCGTGACCTCTACCTCCTTCGACCCTGTCCTCGTATGCTTGCGTGAATATCCCAGAACTGGGATAATCGTGTAGGTGCGACGTGTCCTGGCCGCCGACGAGAAACCGCTGCATTGGGTCGGGTCCTCCAAGCGCGATTTCTTGAGCTTTCCCGCGGCGGTCAAGGAGGACATGGGCAACGCCCTCGGCATCGCGCAGTTTGGCGGAACGGCGCCAACAGCAAAGCCGTGGAAGGGGCTCGGTCCTGGCGTGCTGGAGATCGTCGAATCGCACGATGGCAACGCGTATCGGGCCGTGTACACGGTCCGGTTCGAGAAGGCGGTGTACGTCCTCCATGCGTTCCAGAAGAAGTCGCCGTCCGGCATCCGGACCGCCAAGCGAGATGTCGATCTCATTGCCGAACGCTTAAGAACTGCCGAGAGGGATCACGAGGAGCACTATGGCAAACCGAAACGCTGAACGAAGAGAGCCGATCACTCGAGGCACTGGAAACGTGTTCGCGGATCTCGGTTTTCCCGACGCCGCCGAGCGCCAAGCCAAACTGCGGCTGGCGTATGCCCTGAATCAGGTGCTTGAAGCGCGGAAGCTATCCCAGGCCGGCGCCGCCAAGGTGCTGGGAGTGACACAGCCAAAGGTATCTGCGCTTCGCCACTACAAGCTGGCGGGCTTCTCTGTCGAACGCTTGATGAACCTGTTGACGGCACTCGACCAGGACGTCGAGATTCTGATTCGGCCAAAGCCCCGCTCGCGTAGGGCTGGCCGGATCAGCGTCGTCGCGGCGTGAGGCAGTCGATACAACTGCGCTGCCGACGGCTCCGCCTTCGAGAACGGGAACAGAGCTTCTTCGTCGAGGTGTCGACCTCGAACACTTTCTTCCGATTGTTGTGCCTGACAGAACGGATTTTCACAGCAGCCAGGCTAGGCCGATGTCACCGTCACCTCGGACTCGGCGGCCTCCGGTGCCGCGCGATGATCCTCCATGTTCAGGATCGACGGAAAAAAGAACGCGAGGATGCCCATTCCCATACACACGCCGCCGCCGACGATGTACCAGATCTGCACGCCCAGACGATCGGCCACCGGACCGGCCACGGCCAGGCCCAACGGCGAGGGCCAAGCCGCCGCGGCGACCGCGCGAGAGCAAGTCGGTCTCGACCTTAGACACGCATTCAGCCTGGACGGGACCAGAGCCTTCACAACTCGTGCACGGGGGTGGGTGGGTGTTGCCGACGATCGACTTCGGGTGTGCACATAATGTGCGCAGCATGACGGCCAAACGGTCTAGAAAGCGCGTCGCATCGGTGCGTGAGTACGTCGCGTCGAAGCCGAAAGAGTCTCGAGCCAGCCTCGAAGCGGTGCGCCGGGCGATTCTCAAGGCGCTCCCGAATGCGCAAGAAGGGCTGGCCTACCAGATGCCGGCCTACACGCTGAACGGCGTCGGCGTGCTGTATTTCGCCGGGTGGAAGTCACATTACTCGCTCTATCCCGCTAGCGATGCGTTGGTCGAGGCGTTCGCCAAGGAGCTGGCGCCATACGAACGCAGCAAGGGGACGCTCAAGTTCCCATTGTCCGAGCCTGTGCCCGTCCGCCTGATTGAGCGGATCGCGAAGTTCCGGGCCCGGCAACTCACGACGCGCGACGCGGCTACGGGCCGGCGCAAAGGCGGACGGGAAGGACAGGTCGATCGGATCCGCCGCATCTGCGCCGGGCTTCCCAGCGCGTTCGAGAAGATGTCGCACGGCACGCCCTGCTTCTTCGTCGAGCAGGGCAAGGGCTGCTTCGCGATGTTTTCCGAGCACCACCGCGACGATGGCCGGCTGTCGCTTTGGGTGCCGGTGGCGGACGGCCTGCAGCCGCTGATGATCGAAGAATCGCCCGACGTCTACTTTTACCCGCGGTATGTCGGCGCCGGCGGGTGGGTCGGCATCCTGCTCGATCAGATCGCGGATGACGCGCTCGAGAGCCACCTGCGCGAGGCGCGGCGGATCATCGCGTCCAAGCGGAAGCCCGCGCGCAAGCCGCGCGGCATGTAGGGTCCGCACGGCGGACCGAGCCCACGAGCCGCGACGTGCAATTCCGGGCGGATTGGCCGGCAGTCGTCACGGAATTGGGCTAGCCGGCATAACATCCCCGAGGTCTGCCGTTCGCGCTATGCAGGTGTCGGGCGCCTCCTTTCGAAATGCGGAGGGACTACGCCACTGGATGCTGCGACGGACCCTCTCCAGATGCGCTTTGCGCCTCTCTTCAAGAGCCTGCAACTGCTCCTGAAGAAACAACGCTGACAACCATGGCAGCAAAGCGTATCGCTCAGGCTTACCATTCAGGCGTACGCGATGGCTGCGTCGCGGGAGCTCAGGGGGATCGGATTGCGCAAGTAATTCTGCGATTGCCAGACGGCGTTCAAAATCGCTCCGCAAGATGTCTGTCCTCCGCTGATTCAGCAGAGCAATCCAGTCGCCAGCGCGGAGTCGAGTCGGTTCAAGCACTTACATATTTGGGCGACTTCCGAATTGCGCCGAATCGAAGCAGGGAGTCTTATTCCGACACAACGACGCCGTTACAAATGAGTTCGCCGGCGCAGCCACTCCGGGATGTGGACCTGTCGAGAATACATCGCGTTCCAATCGCAGCACTGGATCCTATTCAGGCGCGACGGCGCCGACTCGGGCGTGAGGACTTCGACTTCGACGCTTTGATCGGCATCTGGCGAGGGCTCGTGACGGTCCAGCGATGCGCGCACTGGCGACAGGCCCAAACCGACACGAGGACGCCGCGATCGCGGCGGATTTCGTCGAGGCTGATCCAGACGCTTGAGGCGGCGCACTCAGGGCACGGAGATTTCATCGCGAACGTCGGAGTATACCGGTACGGCGCGCTATTGCGGTACGGGGCGATTTGAAATGGCGCTACCCGTGTGGCGGGGTTTATTAATCAGAAACAATTTGTACCTATGGTTGCGAAATCGCACCGAAGTTGACGGGAGACTCAGTTCGCCAACAGTCTCGAATCGCTAGTCGAGAGTCGAGAGTCGAGAGTCGAGAGTCGCCAGGCGGTCGAGCCCCGCGCAGCCATAACAG
This sequence comes from Vicinamibacterales bacterium, assembly GCA_963746535.1. GTDB lineage: Bacteria > Acidobacteriota > Vicinamibacteria > Vicinamibacterales > JAMQPK01 > JAMQPK01. The sequence continues at coordinate 743,507 of CAVVBP010000007.1, forward strand.
AACGAGCGGCCCCCCGTCCAGGCACTCGTGGCCGCACCTCGTCCAACGTGTTAAGCTCTCCGACCTTCCGCGTCCCAATTGGGTTCCGACTAGACCGGCGTTCACGCACGACTGATCAGGAGGACGTCATGACGCTGACCCGAAAGCGGCTCCCACTCATCACGCTCTGCTCGCTACTGCTGTCGGCAATGGCTTTCGCCCAAGTGACGACCGCCGATTTGGTAGGAACGATTCGGGACACCTCTGGTGGCATCGTGCCCGGTGTCACGGTCGTATTGACGAACGAGGCGACTGGGGTCAGCCGCACCGTTACCACCGGTGCGGCGGGGACATACATTTTCACGACACTACAGCCCGGCCGCTACCGGCTCAGCGCCGAAATCCAGGGGTTTCGCAAGGTCGAACGCACGGGCGTCGAGTTGCAGGTCAATCAACGCGCAGCGATCGACCTGCAGCTCGAAGTCGGCCTGATCAGCGAGACCGTGACGATAGCGGGCACGGCGCCGCTGCTCGAGACGCAATCGTCGGTGCTCGGCACCGTGATTGAGGAGAAGCAGGTGCAGGACCTGCCGCTGAGCGGACGCAACTTCGTGCAATTGGCCACGCTCAGTCCCGGTGTCTCGGGCGCGGGCTCCGGTATGCGCGGCACCATCATGAGCGGCACGCGACCCGATGACCTCCGTCCGGGCACCGAGCTCTTCGTCAACGGCAACAGGGAGAACTCGAACAATTACCTCTACGACGGGGTCGACAACAACACGCGACTGACGCTGGTGACCGTGCTTCGCCCGAACGTCGAAGCGATCCAGGAATTCAAGGTCCAGACGAACCTCTATTCCGCCGATCAAGGCCGGAATCCCGGCGGACAGATCAACGTCGTCACCAAGTCCGGCGGCAACGCGTTTCGCGGCGTTGCGTACGAGTTCCTGCGCAACGCCAAGCTCGACGCGAACAACTTCTTCGCAAACCGTGCCGGCCAGGAGAAACCGCCGTTCGAGCAGAATCAGTTCGGAGGCGCCATCGGCGGGCCGATCGTCGCGAACAAGACTTTCTTTTTCGCCGACTACGACGGTTTCCGCCAGGAGTTGGGCCGCGTCTTCGTCAACACCGTGCCGACGGCGAAGATGCGGCAAGGAGACTTCAGCGAAGTAGGGACCATCTACGATCCACTGACGACGGTGGCGGGTCCCGGCGGGAGCGTCACACGCTCGCCCTTCCCGGGGAACCAGATACCACAGAACCGCTGGGATCCGGTGACAGCCAAGTTGATGAACGCCTATCCGATGCCCACGACGTCAGCCTTGTCGAACAACCTTGTCACCACGCCATCACGCACACAGGACTGGAATCAGTTCGACGTTCGCGTGGATCACACGCAGAGCGATCGGAATAACTTTCTCGGCCGCTACTCCTGGTCAAAGACGTCGACCGTCAACCCGTACACATTCGCGCCGGTTCAGCTTCCGGGAGTGTCAAAGGCCGTCGGTCTCGGGAACGAGGACACCTTCGCCGGTCCGTCAAATCTGTGGGCAGAACACGCTGTGTTCGGGTGGGTCCATGTGTTCTCATCGCGCCTCCTCCTGGATACGCGTGCCGGCTACAACCACTTCAATCTCGAGTTCACGCAAGCCGACGTCGTCAGCGGCGACCAGCTCGGAGAACAGCTCGGCGTGCGCAACGCCAATCAACAGCTCGGCCAGGACGGCATACCCATATTCAGTCCGGCGAACTACACGGGTATTGGTCACAGCCGTTCGCTGCCGATTTTCCGGCACGAAAACATGTTTCAATCCGTGACTAACCTGACCTACCAGGGTGAGAAGCACACGATCAAGACCGGCTTCGACGTTCGGCGCCGTCACATGGGCGAGTTCCAAACCAACCGCGGCAACGGGCGGTTCAACTTCTCCCCGAACATCACCAACAATCCCGTGACGAATACGGGCGGGCACGTGATGGCTTCGTTCCTGCTTGGGGCGCCAAGTCTGATCGAGCAGGACTACCTGCTCGCGTCCGACGTCGGGATGCGCAGCATGGAATACAGCGCCTACATCGCCGACGACTGGCGTGCGACGTCGAAGCTGACGTTGAATCTCGGCCTCGGTACGAGCTCGATACGCCGTTCACCGAAGTGGACAACCAATGGGCGAGCTTCGATCCGGATACCGCAACGGTTCTCGTCGCCGGACGCAACGGCGTGAGCCGATCAGCGGGAGTGAACACCTTTACGAAGGCCTTTGCGCCTCGCCTTGGGTTTGCGTATCAGATTGCACAACGCACGGTCGTGCGCGGCGGAGCGGGCATCTTCTGGAACACGCCGGGCAACGGAGGTGCTGCGTTGCGGCTGCACAGGCACGTGCCCTTTGGGCCGATCTACAGCTTCAATCCGGGGACGCAGTTCGTGACGCAGCGCGTCTCCGACGGCTTCCCGACGATTCCGCCGCAAGATCTCTCGCTTGCCGACAATCCCGCCGGCAGCGTGATCGGCGTCGATCCGAACTATCAGCCGGGGTACGCCGAACAGTTCAATCTGACCGTCGAGCAGGAGCTTCCGGCGGCCACGCTGCTCAAAGTGTCGTACGTGGGCAACATCGGCAAGCATCTCGACACGACGTTCAACCTGAACCAGGCGGTACCGGGAACAGGCGCCGTCAACAATCGCCGCCCGTTTTTCGCGGTCCGTCCCGCGCTGGCCGACGTGAACTGGGCCGTCTCCGACGGCACCGCGTCCTATCACGCGCTGCAATTGAGCGCCCAGAAGCGGCTGACGCACGGATTCAACGGGCTGCTGTCGTATACGTGGAGCCACGGCATCGACACCGTCGGTCAGAGTTTCGGTGGCGGCGCCGATGGACCCTTGCCGCAAGACCCCCTCAATCGACTCGCGAGCCAGGGCAATTCGCCGTTCGATATGCGCCATCGTCTGACGATCGCATGGAGTTACGCGCTGCCTGGCGGTTGGCAGATCAACGGCATCAACCTCTTCCAGACCGGTCTGCCGTTTACGCCGACGCTCAGCGCGACGACGATCAATACGGGGACTGGCCAGCGGCCCGACCGCATCGCAGACGGCAAGTTGGCGGACCCGACCGTGGACCGGTGGTTCGACACCTCGGCGTTTACGACGCCGGCGCCATTCACCTATGGCAACGCGGGCCGGAACATTCTGTATGGCCCTGGCCGCGTGAATTTCGATTTTTCGGTGTTCAAAGAGTTCCGCGTCAAAGCGGAATCACGGATCCAATTCCGCGCTGAAGTCTTCAACGCGTTCAACACGGCGCAGTTCGATCTCCCGAATGCGTCGATCGGCGCGGCCCAGGCGGGGACGATTACCGCTATCGTCGGCACGCCGAGGCAAATTCAATTGGGTATGAAGTTCATCTTTTGATGCGACCTCCGGCTCACGCTGCGACGCGCGGTCGCCAAGGCGTTCTACGCCAGTGCTGTCCTGACACTGGCGTTGGGCATGGCCGGCGCTATGGTGATGTTCACGCTGGTGCGCGGCATACAGCTCAGGCCGTTGCCGGTTCCAGACGAGGACCGCCTTGTTGTGTCGTGGCGGGTGCTGCGCTCGGTGCATGGCAACGCACGTACCCGTATCGTTCAGAGGTATTGAGGCGAAAGCTCAGGCTGCGACGACGTACAACGCCGTCGGCGTTCACGACACGTCGCAGACGATTTCGCTACTTCGCGGGCGCCTCGCGGACGAACCGCGCCGCATAGAGCGCAAGGTTGGAACCCGTGACCGCGTACGCTTCCGGAAGGAGCGTCATCAGCGTGGCCCCGGTGAGGCCCTGCTCGTAGGACACGAAGCGGTAGCGCGTGAGCTTGTCGCTCGGCCGCTCGTGGAACACGACCCACTCGCCGCTGAACTCGACCGTTCCCGCCGCCGCCGCGCGGACCACGCTGCCGCTGGACAGACCCTGAAACCTGTAGCTGTACCGTCCGTCGGCGGCGATGGAATAGTAGTCCCCGGCAAACGTCACCGACGTGCCGGCGTAGGTGCCGGTACTGCCATTCACATACGAAACGACACTCGCGCCTCCGGTCTTCCAGTCGCCGACGAGATCCGCGACCCCGATCGTCGTCTTGATCGGCGCCGCACGCAGCGGAGCGATACGGACGCTGCCAATCACCATCCGCACCGTTTCATACAGGGCGTCGAGCACCGCACGGTTGGGACCGACAACCACCACCGGAACGAACGTCGCGACACTGGGCCGCAGGATATAGAGGGCGACCTCCCTGGTGCGATTGGCCACGGCGCCACCTGACCACTTCGCAGCATAGCCGACCGATCCGCGAACGTCGTAGATCGGCGACGGCAGCGACAGGCGGGGATCATTCTCGACCAGCGCGCGCCACGCAATCGCAAAGTCCCTGTCGGCAGCGCCGCTCGTCGGCTGAGGCGCCGTCAGAAGGATGATCAGGTACGCGCCATTAGTGTTCTGCCAGACCATCTCGGCGCGATCAGGCGCGCGGGTCTCGTACTTCCAGCCGTCCGGCACTGCGAAGGACAGCGGCCCGATCGTCTTCACGTCGGCGATGGCGAGGCGCGGAAGCAGCGTCGTGGCCAGCAGCAACATGCCAGCCGTCAACGCTCTGCGATCTGTGCTATGTGGCACGGCCGGTAAAACCCTGCGCGGTCGGAATCGCGATGATCGCGTTTCGCGGACCGGGAATTGTGTCGAGGAACGCGTATAGCGCATGGGTCACGGATCCTCTCGGTTTGCGAGCAGGAGATTAGTCGACCGGATTGGGAAAAGGCAAACGAACGTCCTTCAGACTTAGTCGCAAAATACCTTATGCTGCGCCCAAACCTGCAATGAGCGAGGAACGCGACAGGAAGCTCGTGGAGCGGTACGACGCGCACGCGGTCACGTACCGCGAGTTGTGGGCGCCCACTCTCAGGCTCGCCTCTCTGAAACTCTTTGGAGCGCTAGCGGGGCAGCGCGTGCAGCGGGTGCTCGACATCGGAACCGGCGTTGGCGCGCTGTGGTCCGACCTGCGTGCGACATTTCCGGGCGCGTGGCTCCTGGGTTTCGATCGATCGCCGGGGATGTTGAAGCTCGCGCCGAAGCCGTTCGCCCGCGTCGTCGCCGACGCGAGAGCGTTGCCGCTCGCGGAAGCCACGATCGATCTCGCATTGCTCGTGTTCATGCTGTTTCATCTCGACGATCCGTCTGAGGGTATCAGAGAATCTCGACGGGTCGTCCGTCCAGGCGGAACCGTCGGCACGGTCACCTGGGGCAGCGATCTTTCGTCCCCCGCGACGCGAATCTGGACCGAGTGTCTCGATGAGCTTGGCGCCGCTCCCTCCGATCCGACGGCACAAGCTCGCCACGACCCGCTCGACACGCCTGACAAGATGGTGGCGCTCTTCCGCGGCGGCGGCTTCGATCGCGTCGAAACCTGGGTGGAGGATCTTGTGACGGTCATCGATCTCGAGCATCTCGTTCGGCTGAGAACCGGCATGGGAAGCGACAAGGTGCGCTTCGACAGTCTGGACGATGAGAGGCGCCTCGAGTGCGTGGCGAGCGCACGCCGGCGCCTTCGGATGCTCGCGCCCGCTGACTTCGAAGCGCGAGCGACCATCGTCTACGCCATCGGGCAGTAGTCGCCCGTTTAGCCACGCGATCAGGCAACGACCACGTAGAAGTCCGGGCGGTATAGCTGGCTGCGAGCCCCCGCAACCATTCATAACCAACACGCTAATTAGCGTAGCTGTATGAGCGCGCCTGCGCCGCTCCTACGCACCGGCATGTACACGCTCGGGGTTTGGTCTGACCCGTGCGACGTGCGCTGTGCGTGCGGGTGGGTCTTCCTATTTCACTTCGAACGCGAACACGCGATCGGCGCCGCTGGTCTGCTCGTCGTTGTGGACGGTTCCGCGCTCCACGAACGTCACATGCGGCTTCAGTTTCGTGAAGGCGACGATCACGGCATCGCGCGCGTGGAGGTGCGCCGGCCCGGAGGGTTGTGGCGCCGGCGAGAGTTCCCAAATCGTCACGCGTTCGCTGTCGCGGAGCTGCCTGGCTGAGATACCGGGAAATGCCGGCGGGCTCGTGCGCGTCGCTGAGGTGCCAAGAGGTTGAGGCTCCTTGAACTCCAGGAACACCCCGCGAAGCGGCTGTTCGCTCGCACCTTCCTCGCTGTGCGTAATCCCTCGGGGCAGGGAAAACGTGTCCCACGCAACGGAGCTCGTCGGCGATCGCACGCCCTGCTCCGACACGATGATGCGATCGCCGTTGGTGTAGTAAATGCCCGCGTAATCGTAAATGTGACGATGCGTCGGATAGGCTTGCCGCAGCCAGCTGACGTCCCAGACGATCACCCTCTCGTTCTCGAGCAGTTTCGTGGTGCCGGGGCGCGGATACGGCGGCGGGTACGTCTGCGCTTGCGCAAAAAGCAGGAGGGCGAGAGTCAGCGTCCGCATTGTCATTAGTGATCCAGCACCGCGCCGTCGAAGCTGTCCGACCGCGTCGGGAATTCCCACTCGGGTGCGTTTCGTTCGTTCTCGATCAGGTTGTCGTCGAGCTCGATGCCGAGGCCCGGCCCATCGAAGTTGCCCTTGATGACGACGTGGCCGGCCGTCATCGTCAGCGGCTTCTTGATGTAGCTCCGGCCGAGATAACTGCGGGCCACGCCGTCGTTCGGTGCGGCCTGAAGGCTCGGCAGTTCGTGCGCGAGGAAGTTCGGGATGGTCGCGCACACGTGCATCGACGCCACCGTGCCGACGATGCCCTCGCGGGAATGCGGCAGCATCGCGGCGTAGTAGGCCTCTGCCAGCGTCGCGATCGCCTTCAATTCGGTGATCCCGCCGCAGTGCGTGATGTCGGGCTGCAGGAACTGGGCCGCGCCCAGGTTGAGCAGGTCGCGGAACTGCCACTTCGTCACCAACCGCTCGCCGGTCGCGAACGGGATGTGTGTCTTCTTGGCCATCTCCGCCATCAGCGGCAGATTCTGGTGCTGGATCGGTTCCTCGAAGAACCAGGGCTGGAACTTCTCGAGCGCCTTGATGATCACCATCGCCACCTGCGGCGAGTGGTCGGCGTGCATCTCGATGCCGAGGTCGAACGTCGGCCCGACGACCTCGCGGATCGCCGCGACCTTTTCGACGAAGCCGTCGATGAAGTCGGGATTCTCAGAGTAGCGCGAGGGCCGGCCGCGGCTGTTGTTCACGCTGGTCTTCATCGACGTGTAGCCCTCGGCCATCACCCCGCGCGCCGCTTCGGCGGTCTCCGCCTGTCCGTAGACGCGGATCCGATCGCGCGTTGGTCCGCCGAGCAGTTCGTAGACGGGCACGCCGAGCGCCTTGCCTTTGATGTCCCACATCGCGATGTCCACAGCCGACAGCGCGCTCGTCAAGACGATGTCACCGCGGTAGAAGGCCTGGCGGTAGATGGCCTGCCAGTGGTGGGCGGGTTGACGCGGGTCTTTGCCGATCAGGTACGGCTCAAGCTCCTTGATCGCAGCGACGACCGTCCCGATGCGCCCCTCGACCGTCCCTTCACCGATGCCGACGACGCCGGCATCGGTGTGCATCTTGACGAAGATCGTGCGCAACGTGTTGACCGGGATGATCTCGATCCTGGTGATCGTGATCGCCGACCGTGGATCGACGAGGGCGCCGGACGCTGGCGTGTGACCTTGCGCTCCGCGGACGAGCCGCTCGCTCGCCAGCAGCCCGGTCATCCCGGCGGTGACGTTCCTGAACCACTGACGTCGCGAGACGGACTGGATCATTGGACAGCCCTCAACTTGGATCGCGTCACCGCCGCGCAGCGAAGCCGCGATTGTAACCCCGGACCCCGATGCCAGCGAGTACACCCTGGCTCCGACGATATCGTGTGGATTCCCCGAACCTTAGGGTCTGGGGCCATGATGCGGGAGCGCCATCCCGACTTCAAGGGCGCCAAGATCCGGCGCGGCGCCAGCGAAGCCGTCGGTTACGTTCGGCAGCGTCACTCCCCGGTCGACGGCTGCGGACCCGGGTTTCAGACGGAAATCGGAAGTCCTTCGCCAGATAGATGTTCTGGACCGTCTTGACATCCTGCGCATCGAGCCGCTTCACGTTCACGAACACGTCGTAATCCAGGATGACGCTGTGGCTGTCCTGGCAGTCACCTTGCTGTACTCTGCGAGCGACGCGAACTCCCGCGTCTCAAGGCGGGAATCTTTGCCGCCGGGCCCGGATGGGATCATCGAGATCTCGAACTTTGGTGAGTTGCACCGGAACGAGACCCTGGCCCCGGGGATTTGGCCGGAACCCGTTGTAGTCCGACGATGTGTAGTTGGTGTTGGTCGTCACACTGAAGATGGTCGGACCCGAGTTCTGACCCATGATCAGGTTGTTCCGCCAGTGAGTATTCTGCGGAGTTCCCGATGTCTCGGACAGAATCGTGTTGTTGTAGATCAAGCCGGCGGACCCACCAGTGAGACGAGTCGACCCACCGGGCAGGTTGCAGGCGATGTTGCGGATCCAGTAGACAGGACCGCCGAGCGCTGGCTGATTGCAGAACGCGTGCGATGCGTGATTGATGAGCATGTTCCGCATCACGCGAATGTTGTGCATGCTGCCGTCGGTCTCGATCGGATTACGGTCGTTCCGGTGGCGGAGTTGAGATTGCGATCATCTGAAACAGAGACGCCGGCGTGCTATCCAACAAATACAGCACCGGATAGGCGTTGCCAGACGTGTCGTAGCTGGTCGGAAGGCGAACAAACAGCTTTCTGTCTCCACCCAGAATCGTGGACTTGATCGTTCGCGTGACGCCGAGCGTCGCGCTCACCTCTTGGGCAAATGCCAGTCGCGGCGATCCCAAGGTCAGAAGCATCACAACAGTCGGAAGTTTGTGGACACACTGAACGGTCGCACCATCACGAGGGAGACGCTCTCGGCGCGCCAAGCCCCCGCGGCCAGGCAGTAACGAGCATCAATCCGGGATGGCCGAAAGCCGTGAATTTGTCTCAAAATGTCTCAAGACTTCGTTCCACTATCTGCTACATTTCCGGTCTCACTCAAAACTGGACGTAATTTTCCTCCTCGTCACAACGCAACACTCAGGAGGGGCAAGTATGAAGAAACGAACGGGATTGCTGCCGGCGCTTCTGGCTAACGTTCTTCCCGGGCTTGCGATGGTTTGCGTTGTTCTGGTCGTGCCGCTGTATGGCCAGGTTGAGCGGGCGTCGATTGTCGGCACTGTAACAGACACGTCCGGAGGAGCGATGCCCGGTGTCCAGGTGGAGGTCACCAATGAAGCCACCAACACCACGACCCGATTGGTTACTGACAGCGCCGGCTCGTACTCGGCGGTGAATTTGATTCCGGGCAGCTATACCGTGGGCGCTTCCCTGCAGGGATTTCAGCCGAAGGCTTTTCGCAACTACGTGCTGCAGGTATCCCAGAGAGCGCGCCTGGACATTACACTCGCCGTAGGCGGTCTGGAGCAGGCAATTGACGTGATTGCGGCGGCGCCGCTGCTGCAAACGGAGAATGCGTCGATCGGTCAGGTGATCAGTTCCGAAGCCGTGAATGCGCTGCCACTGAACGGCAGGAATTTCGTCCAACTGGCGATCCTGGCCCCTGGCGTGACCGGGCTCGACTACGCCCAGCAAAACACGATCAACTCCGGACGAAGGCCCGACGAGCTGCGGCCCGGAGGTACGACGCTTCAGGCGAACGGCGCCAGCAGCTGGAGCAATCAGGTGCTGATCGATGGGATCGACAACACCGAGATGATCTCGCAAACCTTCGTGGTCCGGCCGGCGGTGGAGGGCATCCAGGAGTTCAAGGTGATTACGAACAATGCCGGAGCGGAGTACGGCCGCTCGGCGGGCGCAGTGGTCGTGGTCACGACGAAGGCGGGCGGCAACAACCTTCATGGGTCGGTGTTCGAGTTCTTCCGGAACAGCGCGCTGGACGCCAGGAATTACTTCGCGAATCCGGATTTTGACAAGCCTCCCTTCCGCCTGAACCAGTACGGCGGAAGTCTCGGCGGGCCCATCGTCAAGAACCGCACATTCTTCTTCGCGACCTACGAAGGCTACCGGGAGGTCTTCGGAGACACCCAGTTGGTGACGGTTCCCACGATGGCCATGCGGCAGGGAAACTTCCAGGGTGTAACGCCAAACGGCATCTACGATCCGATGACCACGCGGCCGAACCCGAACGGTACCGGCGTGATTCGTGATCGGTTCCCGAATGACATCATTCCGCCGGAGCGCTGGGACAGAATCGGAGCTGCTCTGATCAATATGTATCCGGCGCCACAGAACTCGTCCGTGTTCAACAACTATGTCGCGAACCCGAAGAAGGTGAGCAACATGCATCGGGCGGATGGACGCATCGACCATCAGCTGACAGAGAGAGACACGCTGTTCGGCCGCTACTCAATCGATCGTGGGTTCCTCACCATCCCCGATACGTTCAATACGGATATCGGCGGCAGCCCCGCAAGCTTCGCCGGAGACAATGACGTGAAGGGACAGAACATGGTTGGTTCCTGGACACGCCCGCTGTCCTCGAACCAGGTGTTGGAAGTCCGGTATGGCTACACGCAGTACGATATGGCTCTGATTCCAACCCAGCTGACCAACGCACTGTGGCAAACCATCCCAGGCCGCAACAACAGCGACCCCTATCAGCCTACGGCGCCGATCATCGACCCGTCGGATCGCGTAGGTCTGGGCAATGCCCGGTCCACCCCGCTGATCCGTAACCAGCACATGCATGAGGTCATCGGCAACATGAACTGGCAGCGGGGCTCGCATAACATTCTTTTCGGCGCTGACATTCGCTGGCGGCGCACGTCGGAAACGGCAAGCCCTCCGGGTCAGAGCGCATTTGGCCGGTGGAATTTCAGTCCGGCATGGACGCGCAGCACCGTATCGGCGGGAGGGACCGGCGACACGATGGCGGCGATGCTGCTTGGGTTTCCCGACGCCATCGTGAGAGATGTGTTCACGCCCGGCACCGCCGTTCTGCGAGCCTCGGAGAGCAATTTCTACATTCGCGATGAATGGCGCGCGAAGCGCAATCTGACCCTGAATATCGGACTGCACTATGAAATCAACACCCCGTTCGTGGAAGACGACGACGTGTGGGCCAACTTCGACCCCGCGACGGGAACGCAACTGCTCGCGGGCCTGAACGGCGTTTCGCGAAGCGGCAACATCAAGACGGACTACCGCGCAATCGGGCCGCGACTTGGGTTCGCGTACACGCCGCAGAGCAAGATGGTGGTCCGCGGCGGCTTCGGACTCTTCTACGCGCCGCAGGGTAACGCCGCCACGAACATACGCCAATTCCGTCAGCCGCCATTCGGCTTTCAGGTGAATGTTCCCATCAACACCAACGGTGTTCCCGTAAACCGCTTGACGGATGGTTTCCCGACCGTCGTCACCACGCCGAACTTGACGCAGGGGCCGCCGATTTACTCCCTCATGGGAGTCGATCCCGATTACCGGAACGCGCAGATGATGCAGTTCAACCTTGCGGTGCAACGCGAACTGGACCGCCGCACGGTGGTGACGCTCGGGTATGTGGGCTCGCTCGGCCGTTATCTTGCGTGGGCGCGTCCGCTGAATGCTCCTGATCCGGGACCGGGCGCTCTCGATCCGCGGCGGCCTGTACATCAACTACCTGCCCGGCGTTGCAAATATCAACTGGCTGGAGTCGTCCGGTACGTCGGAATACAACTCGATGCAGGCGTCGGTTGAACGGCGGTTTGACCGGGGATTTTACCTGCTCTCGAACTGGACGTGGTCCAAGGGTTTCGACAATTTCGGCGGCGACGGAGGAGCCGGTGGCCCTGTACCGCAGGACCCGTTGAATCGCGATGCGGACTGGGGGCCTTCCAATAGCGATATACGCCATCGGGTGAATGTGGCGGGTACCTGGGAACTGCCATTCGGGATGGGACGCAAGTGGCTTCACGAGGAAAACATCGCGTCCGATGTTCTCGGCGGCTGGGACTTTTCCGGAATCATGGTGTTCCAGACGGGCCTGCCGTTCACGGTCACGGCTCCCGGCTCACCAACCAATACGGGCAGGGGAGGCCGGGCAGATGTCGTATCCGGACAACCGTTGTATCCAGAGAATCAGACGATCTCGCAATGGTTCAATCCCGACGCGTTCAGCACTCCAACCGCGTTCAATTGGGGCAACTCATCGCGGAACGTGCTCCGCGGACCTGGAAGGACGAACGTCGACTTGACCCTGGCCAAGGGTTTTCGGCTGGGGCAACAGCGGGTACTTACATTCCGCACGGAAGTGTTCAATGCGTTTAACACTCCCCAGTTCGCTCTCCCCGCTGCGGCTGTGGGTTCCGGGAATATAGCCACGATCACCAGTACGGCCCGGGCCAGCCGGCAGATTCAGCTGGCGCTTCGGCTGACATTCTGACGTGGCTGCGAGAAATACTATCGGCGCCAGGGTTACGAGATCCTCGAATGCTTTCACGAGGAAGGCGAGAGCGCCAACTGTCGACTGAACAAGGGCCGCGTGCATTTCGTGGTCGTGTTTAATCTGACACTCTTCGCGCGTGACAAGTACGACCACTTCGCGCTGCGTTCGCACCTGCAGTCGCCCGGCATTTCCCTGCGTTCCGCGACGGAACCGACGAACAGACGTCAAGGTGAGAAGCGGTGTCTAATCAGGTCGAGGAGGTGCGGCGATGACGACTCTTAACGGCTGGCAACGGATTTGGCTACTAGCTTCGATTCTTTGGGCAGTTGTGATCCTGTTACTTGCAGGGATTCTTCAGCCGGACCGCGATCAGACCGTCCAGAGCGCCCTGTTCGTGGTGCGGCTGTGGATCGTCCCAGTCGTGGCGGTTTATGGGTTCGGCCTTGGCCTCGCTTGGGTCCGCCGCGGATTTCGAGTCGAGTCAAAGTAGCCCACTACCGGATTCAGCGTTCTCCTTGATCGCTGGGATGAGTCCATATAGGCAATGTTAGACGCTATTTCTTGTACTCCTCGGCGTCGACCTCGAAGGTCTGGCGCGGTCGCAACCCAAGCTCAAGTTTTTCAAGCATGCCCCCCAGCTTCTCACCATCGACCAATTCGATTGGCGGCGCCCCGTCTCGCACGGCCTCTTTCCGCGCCTCGGACGTGAACGACCCGGTAGTGATGATGATGCCCTTGTCCGAATCGCGAGGCTGGGGTTGAGATACACGTTCTGAATTCACCTGAGCAAAGCGGTATCAGGAGGGGGACAACATCAATGGATTTGCATAAGCTGGTTCCGGTTCTGCTTCTCACCATGGGTGGGGTTCTGCTCCCAACGCGCATCGGTGCCCAAGCGCCTTCGGCGCCGGCATTTCCGAAATCCATTCCAACGTCGCCGGGACCGAAGACCAACCTGTTTCCTCACCTGATGACGAAAGCCGAGGTCCTCGCGGCGTTGGCACAAGTGCAGGATTCACAGGACCTCGTGGTGAAGACTAATTTCGCCATTACACTCCGCGCCGCGAGCAACAAGACAAAGCTACCGTGGAAGTTGCACACAGAGGCCGATGAGCTGTGGTTTGTGTACAAGGGATCAGCCAAAGTCACCCTGGCTCCCTTCTCATTACAGGTGGGAGTGACGCCGCCGGGAAGCACCTATGATGCAGCGGAAGGGGACATCGTGAACGTCCCGCGCGGGATGGCCTATCAGGTTATGCCGGCCGGCCGCTTCGAATATGTTGCGGTCCGGAAATTTCTGATCCCGCCCCCACCTACCGGACGAGGCGGTGGCGCGCCCGCGCAACAGGGACCACCGCCGACGGTGGTGACCAAAGCCGAGATCGACAAAATTTACGCCACAGCCACGGCGAGCGTGCCCATCTATCCTGGGATCACGGCGAATCTCTACGACGGCGGACCAAAGGGCGTGAAATGGGGTCCCCAGCCGGGCGGTCCCGTGGAAAACCATGAACGCGATGAGCATCTTTATATTGCGACGTACGGCCAGGCGAAGGCCTACATGGACGGCTTTATCACCGATGGGCATTGGGATAGACGTGGCGTGATGGGACTCGGGACCGCAGGTTCTACCGAGTACACGATGAACCCAGGCGATCTCCTGTTCGTCTTCCGAAATACGCTGCACTATATCGTCCCAATTCCAACGACAGGTAAGGCTGGCTACTTCCTTGTGAGTTTGAATGGGACGACCACGGAGCAGTCTCTGCCGAAAGCGATCATTCCGAATGGCGGAGGGGCCTACTAGGATGCTCACGTGCGCTTTGTATTTCTTGATTGGAAAGGACTAGGGCTATGAACCGTTCACGGACTGTCGGGATAGTCGCGGTCGCGTCGTGCGTCCTCGTGCTGGGACTGGCCTCCAGCCGTGTGAACGCGCAAGCCAAGTTGACGAAAAACTTGTTTTCGCACGTGATGAAGAGCGCGGATGTCGACGCGCAGTTTGCGAAGATCAATGATTCCTGGGATGTGTATACGAAGACGAATCATGCGGTCACGTTCCGTGTGAACACGAAGAAACTGCCGCCGACGAATCATGAGGAGGCTGATGAGTATTGGTTTGTACGGAAGGGTTCGGCCAAGGTCAGCCTCAAGACCGGAACGGCAACTGCCGACGCCCCACACGATGTCGCAGCTGGCGATGTGGTGTATGTCCCGAGAAACGTCCCCTATGAGATCGATCCGGGTGCAACCCGTTTTGAGTATGTCGCTCTTCGAGTATTCACACCCCCGCAACTCGGGAGAGGCGCAGGAGCCGGCGCGGCCGGGGCAGCTCAGCCCGAACCTACGTCGTATTTCGCAGCGAAGGCTCAGATCGACCAAACGTTCGCCACAGCACCGCAGTCTACCCAACTGCGATTTCCGCGGGGTGGCAGTGTCAACATGATCATCTACAACGGCGCGACTGGCCCCTACGAATCGCATGAGGCAGTAGACCAGATCTATTTCGTGCGTCATGGAACAGCCAAGGCGGCCATGGACGGCCGACTCGTGAATCCCACCGTAACCGGCCCAGGTCAGATACGCGGAACCGGATACATCGACAGCAGCGAGTACACCATTGCTCCTGGTGACATCGTCTGGATTCCGCGAAATCAACTGCACTTTGTGGATCCCGGCACTGCGAGGATTGGATATTTTCTGGTCGGTTTCCCCAGCTCTCAGTCTGGCTTTCCGGAGCCACCTGATGGCGGGCGAGGAGGTGGACAGTAGGTGAAATTTCTCACTGCCTCGGGCGTCTTGTCAGGGCTGTGTCTGATATCTGCAGTGCACAGTGCGGCTCAGGTCTTGAGTCCTCCAAAATTTCCTGAGACCGTGACGGTATCTCCAGGGCCAAAGACGAACTTGTTTCCGCACGTCATGAAGAAAGCCGAAGTGCTTGCAGCCCTGTCGCAAGTCAAGGAGTCGCAGGATCTATTTGTCAAAAGCAACGCCGGAGTCGCATTGCGTGTTGCTTCTAACACAATGAGGTTGCCTTGGAAACAGCACCTCGAAGCAGATGAACTGTGGTTCGTATATCGCGGCGCGGCGAAAGTGAGCCTGGCTCACTTCTCGCTGCAGCTGGGGATCACCGCACCCGGCGAGACCTACAGCGTGGGAGAAGGCGATATCCTCAATGTTCCGCGGGGTATCGCGTATCAGATCATGCCAGGTTCCGAACGCTTTGAATATGTTGCGGTTCGAAAGTTTGCCATTCAGCGGCCAAATTCGCAGCAGACCGCAGCGGCTGGTGGCCAGCCAGGTTCTCCCGTGACGACAAAGGCACAGATCGACGAATGGTACGAGGCGGGCATTGCAGGTACTTCCGGCATCCCGCCGGGAATCAACAGAATCATCTTCGACCGCGCCAAAGGTCCTGACTGGCGTAAAGGCGGGGCTCCTGGTCCCTGGGAGAACCACGAGACTAATGAGCACCTCACTATTGTGGTTTACGGAACCGCGAAGGCCACTCTAGACGGCTTTGTTACCGGCGCGGCGTGGGACAATCGCGGCGTAATGGGTAGGGGCGTGGTCGGCGGCAGCGATTACACGGTCGGACCCGGAGACCTGGTTTTTGCTTTTCGGAATACCGCGCACTTTTTTGATCCCATCTCTCAGAAATTCGGGTACCTCCTGGTGGATTTGCCGCAAAGTGAGCGGTTCTGGCCTACATCGATAGTGCCCAATGGAGCCGGTCCGTATTAGGACCAGAAGATCATCTGGAAACGCGGCTCGCTTCGAGGCCTCGCCGGGCGCCCTCCAAGGTAGGTCGAGAATAAGGGCCTCAGCGTAGCGCTGTGCCGCACCCTCTGGATTGTGAGATCCACTTCCAGCGCGGCCAGGTTCAAGTAAGACCGCGCACTAAAGGGATTCGCACGCAGCGCCTTCAAATGCTTCGCGCGGCGGTTGCAATTGCCCAAGGCTTGCGAGCAATGCACCGAGAAGATTCTCGGCACGTGAATGGCCCCGGCTCGTTACGCACCACGAATGCCGCGTCCTGGGCAGCGAGATCTGGTCGACCCTGTAGAAAATAGAGTGAGGCGCCGTCGGCGTTCACGATAGGTCGTACCCGATTTCGCTACTTCGCGGGCGCCTCGCGGACGAACCGCGCCGCATAGAGCGCAAGGTTGGAACCCGTGACCGCGTACGCTTCCGGAAGGAGCGTCATCAGCGTGGCCCCGGTGAGGCCCTGCTCGTAGGACACGAAGCGGTAGCGCGTGAGCTTGTCGCTCGGCCGCTCGTGGAACACGACCCACTCGCCGCTGAACTCGACCGTTCCCGCCGCCGCCGCGCGGACCACGCTGCCGCTGGACAGACCCTGAAACCTGTAGCTGTACCGTCCGTCGGCGGCGATGGAATAGTAGTCCCCGGCAAACGTCACCGACGTGCCGGCGTAGGTGCCGGTACTGCCATTCACATACGAAACGACACTCGCGCCTCCGGTCTTCCAGTCGCCAACGAGATCCGCGACCCCGATCGTCGTCTTGATCGGCGCCGCATGCAGCGGAGCGATACGGACGCTGCCAATCACCATCCGCACCGTTTCATACAGGGCGTCGAGCACCGCACGGTTGGGACCGACAACCACCACCGGAACGAACGTCGCGACACTGGGCCGCAGGATATAGAGGGCGACCTCCCTGGTGCGATTGGCCACGGCGCCACCTGACCACTTCGCAGCATAGCCGACCGATCCGCGAACGTCGTAGATCGGCGACGGCAGCGACAGGCGGGGATCATTCTCGACCAGCGTGCGCCACGCAATCGCAAAGTCCCTGTCGGCAGCGCCACTGCTCGGCTGAGGCGCCGTCAGAAGGATGATCAGGTACGCGCCATTAGTGTTCTGCCAGACCATCTCGGCGCGATCAGGCGCGCTGGTCTCGTACTTCCAGCCGTCCGGCACTGCGAAGGACAGCGGCTCGATCGTCTTCACGTCGGCGATGGCGAGGCGAGGAAGCAGCGTCGCGCAGACGGCCACAAATAGGGTGACTGCGAGCGAACGCGTATAGCGCATGGTCACAGATCCTCTCGGTTTGCGAGCGGAGATTAGTCGAACCGATCGGGAAAAGGCAAACGAACATCGAGCGGCTGCGTGAGGCACTCATGCAACGTGCGAACAAAGCAAATGATGAACGAACGCGTTCTGAAGCTCAGCCTTCCAACGCTCTGCAAGTCATCGAGGCCCATGTGTCCTCGGTGACCGCGAATTGTTCGATGGGCGCAGACGGGCCGACGGCCCGACTCATTACGCAAGCTTGCCTACCGCCGGGCCGGGATCGCGTCCCTCGTAATGGTCCGCATCATCCTCGACTTGCACGACGAGAGACACGCCATTCTTCGCCCTGCGCACCAGGAAGCTGTTACGAATGTCATGGTTATCGAGGATGGCCTCCAATTGACGCAGGTTGCGGCGCGAAAGCCTCAGGTATACACGGTCCCCAATAATGGTCGCGAACATGTCTTCTTCTCCCACTTCTCCGCGCAACGCGCGCGATTAGACACAGGCAACTTCAGTTCCACTCGGGCTGCTCTGCGATCTGATTGATATTCAGGAGGTTGGGCGTCGTGGGCGCCGCGTCACTTTCGGTCGGCGTGACGAAATAGAGGCAGATGCCGAGGCGTGATCGCGAGCGCTTTCCCCGGTCACCTGTCTTCCGGGGGATGTTCGGAATACTTGATGTCCCGGAACAGGCTCACGCCCATGATGCACGCCGTCGCATAGCCGATCGCGCCGAACAGCGACACACCTCCGACGAGCGGCTCAGCATGCAGGCTCCAGAGGAGGGACGAGCCAAGAAGGAGCGACGATGTCAGCAGACCCAGGACCAAACGATTGACGACCGGGTCAAGACGTCGATGCTCCAGGTGCACGCTGAGGCTTCCCGCGCGCATGCTTGCCAGCATGTCGTTGAGGTCGCTCGGGACCGTGCGCAGCAGACGCTCCCATACGCGCGCGCCGCGCTGCACCTGGAGCCAGACCCGTTTGGGGGCCAACCTGCGCCTGGCCGCGTCTTCGGCATACGGTCGAATCAATTCGAACAGGCCGAACTGCGGATTGAGCTGCTTGGCGGTCCCTTCGAGCTCGCCGAGCATCCGCAGTAGCAGCATCACGCCGGGCGGCAGGAACAGGCGGTTCTCGTAAATGACGGCGGTCAGGCTCCTGACCAGCGCGGCGACATCGACGCTGCCGATGCTCTGCCCCGCGTACTCGGTGACGAGCTCCGTGATGTCGGACTGCAGCCGTTTGCGCTCGGTCGTGGGCGGCGTTGTGCAGAGGTCCCACACCGCCTCGGTGACGGTTTGCGGATCGCGACGCACCGCTGCGAGGAGCAGGTCCTCGATGGCCTCGCGCAGATCGTCGTCCAGCCGTTGGACCATGCCGCAATCGAGCACTCCCACGACGCCATCGGGCAGGACCTTGAGGTTCCCGGGATGCGGATCCGCGTGGTAAAAGCCATCGCGGAAGATCATCTCCAGGTACATGTTCGCGCCGCGCCTGGCGAACTCGTCCATCTCAGGGTTCGGCCCCGGGACTAATTTGACCTGCGACACGAGCGCGCCCTCGAGTCGCTCCATGGTCAGGACGCGTCCTGAGCACAGCTCGGGATACGGGACCGGAAAATGGACGGTGTCGTCCGCGGCGAAGTTTTGACGGAACTGCTGGATGTTGCGCAGCTCGCGCAGGAAATCGAGCTCGGCGCGCATCGTCTTCGTGAACTGATGGACGAGGGCGACCGGGTGGTACGGCTTCAGGTCGTCGACATGGCGTTCGGCCAGTGCCGCAAGATCCGCGAGCATGCTCAGGTCGGCTTCGACCCGACCCTCGATGCCGTCTTTCTGAACCTTGACGACGACGTGCTCGCCGCTGTGCAGACGCGCGTGGTGCACCTGCGCGATGGAGGCTGATGCAAACGGCGTGGGATCGAACGAGGCGAACAGGGTCGCGGGCGGACTTCCGAGCTCCTTCTGAATCGTCGCCTCCGCCACGCCCGACGGATCGGGCGGCGTCTGGCTTTGCAGGTGCGTTAACTCGGCTGCCACATCTTGCCCGACCAGATCCGGCCGCGTGCTCAGCATCTGACCGAACTTGATGAACGTGGTGCCCAGTTCGCTCAGCGCCAGCCGGATGCGGACGGGCGTGCTGAGATCCACGATGTTCTGGCCTGCCGACCCGCGCAGCCACTGTTGCATGCGCTTCCCCGGCATCTTGCGAAGTTGATCGGCGAGGCCGTATCGAACTGCGACGCTGGCGATCTGCCGGAACCGATGCGTGTTGCGCTGGCGTTGGCTGCGTCGTTCCAGACGTTCGCGCACGGAGGCGATGTTCATGACGGTCACCCTGATCCGCAAAGGGCGTTCCAATGGGTCTGCGTAGGCATCGGCCGATGAAGTGCTCAGGGTCGTGACGAAATCAAGGCACAAGACCTGTGGCCGTCAGCACGACCGAGGGCAGCGCCGTTGCACTGCACGCGAACATCGCCATGTCCCGCCTCTTGATTCTGGGCGCGACCGGGTCTCTCGGTCGCCACGTGCTGCGACAGGCGCTCGCCGCCGGCCACGCGGTCACAGTGTCCGTCCGGACGCCGTCCAAGCTGCCGCCCGAAGTCCGGGAACGAGTGTCCGTTCACAGCGGCGACCTCGGCGCCGTCGTGCCTCCCGATCTCGTCAGCGGCCAGGACGCCTTGATCAATGGCGCCGGCCACGTCGCCGACGGCGAAGCGTTCGTCGCCATGGTCGACACGCTTGTCACCTGGATCGTGCCGTACGCAGATGCGGCTGCCCTGATGCTCGCAAACCTCGATCGTGGTGACGCCATGTCGCGCCATCGCGTCGGGCTGGCGCTGCCTGTGGGGATGCGCGGGCGGAAGCCGCGGTAGGGCGTGGGTTCGGGATCTCCGCCGCACGAGGAAGAAGCGGGACGATCACCGCCTGCAGATCTGGCTCTTTCGAGTCGGTGATCGTCCAAACCAGTGGCGACAGAGTTACTTCTTTTCCGACGGTGTCGTGAACTTGCGCCTGAAGTCCTCGAGCGACGCCTGGAACGCCACGATCGCCGCATCGATGTCGACCTTGGCGCGTGCGACCTGCACGTCTCGCGTCGTCTTGAGGTCGACCACCATCCGTTCGATGTTTTGTCTGGCGGCCTTCAAGCCATTGATCGCGGAGATTTCTGCCTGTGCCCGCCTTGGCTTCGCACTCGCCTCGAGCTCGTCGATGCGGATGTTCGCCGCGTGAATCTGCGCGGCGATCTTGTCCTCGTAGGCTTGGAGTGTGGACGCGGTTCCGGGTTGTGTGTTTTGTGTCTCCATTTTCCTTCTCCTCTTCACATCAGCGATACGCGCACGGTCAGCCCTGAAGTCGGGCCCCGCGGATGAAAGACCGCAAGTGTCGTTCCGCGGGACGCAGCTGAAGGAAACGATGTATCCCGTTCTCAGTCAAAATGTTACGGACTCATGGCGATGGGCGGGCCGGTGCGACCGTGACGAAATAAAGGCACGAGATCTCTCAGCGTCACGGGGAGTGGGGTCACGACCTGGGCGAACCTGCGGCGTGGGCCAATCGAGCCCGGCGCGAATGAAGTCTGGCGTTTGAGAATCCGGGAGAGCGACGCCCGTCAGCGGGTGCGGGCGTCGCGATTTGCGCCGGCCTGTGGCCTTGGTCGGACGATGCCCAGCCGTCGCATCGTCGAGACAAGTGACGTGCGTTTGAGACCAAGGCGCGCGGCCGCGCCCTGGGTGCCGCCAATGACCCAGTCCGTCTGCTCGAGCGCGCGCAGGATGTGGTCGCGTTCGGCGTCCTCCAGCGTCACGGGCGAGGACGTGAGAGGCGAGGGCAACTCGAACTCCGAGCGGGGTACGGTCAGCACCGTGCCCTGCGACAGGATGACCGCGCGCTCGATCACGTTCTGCAGCTCGCGGATGTTGCCGGGCCACGGCCAGCGGCACAGCATCTCCATGCTCTCGCGGGAGACCGACTCGATGGGCCGCCGTAGCCCCTTGGCGAACCGCTGCGCGAAGTAGCGGACGAGCAAAGGAATGTCCTCCCGGCGTTCCCGCAGCGGCGGAATGCGTATGGGAAACACGTTCAGGCGGTAGTACAGATCCGAGCGAAATTCCCGCTTCGCCACCATGTCTTCGAGATCGCGGTTAGTGGCGGCGATCAGCCGAAAGTCGACGCGAATGGTTCGCGTGCTTCCCAATCGCTCGATTTCACGCTGCTGAAGCGCGCGCAGCAGCTTCGACTGCAGTTCGAGTGGCACGTCGCCGATCTCGTCGAGGAACAACGTGCCCTGATGCGCCAGCTCGAAACGGCCGATTTTCTGCGCCAGTGCCCCGGTGAACGCTCCACGCTCGTGGCCAAACCACTCGCTCTCGAGGAGCCCCGCGGGCGAGGTGGCGCAGTTCACCGTCACGAGCGACCGGCCTCGGCGCTCTCCGGCCGCGTGAATCGCCCGCGCGATGAGCTCCTTGCCGGTGCCGGTCTCGCCGAGCAGTAGGACGCTGGCATCGGTCGAGGCCACCGTGGCCACCTGGCTCAAGATGCGTTTCAGCGCCCGGCTTTCGCCGACGATCTCTCCGAAATGCTGGGCGCCTCGGATCTCCTCCTCCAGATAGATGTTCTCGCGCGCAAGGCGATCCCTCAGCGAAGCAATCTCGCCGAACGCGAGCGTATTCTCGAGCGCGAGAGCGATCTGCTCGGCGATCTGCGCGACCCAGCCCAACTCTTCGCTCGTGAATGGCGTCGGGGTCAGACGGCCGAGCGAGAGGATCCCGAGCACGCCATGCGGTGTCTTCAGCGGCGCGTTGCAGATGCGCTTCACACCCGACGCCTCGACGTGCGCCTTCAGCGCTTCCCACCCCTTCGGATCCGCACGTGTGACGTCCACGTCCACGGCGCGATCGAAGGGAGCGAGCCACGATGTGTATGGTTCGGTGTCGGGCCGGATGTGCGCCGCCAGGTCGTCGGGCCAGGCCAAAGCGTCCGGATCGATCACGAACGGTCCGATCCGGCGCTGTTCGTCGATGAGATACAGGTTCGTGTGATCGTGCAGGACGATCCGCCGGACGTTCGGCACGATGGCCGCACGCAGCGCGGCGACGTCGCGCTGGGTGACGACCGCGTTGGTCATCTCGAGCAGCGTTCGCCAGTGATCGCGCTCGGCTTGCAGCTGGCGCTCACGCGCCACTGCCTCCTGCTGATGGCGTTCGTTGTCGATCGCCATGGCAACCAGCGCGCCAATGTGCCGCAGGAAACTGGTGTCGCACTGACAGTACGTCCCTTCGCGCGATGACGCGAACGCGATCAGCCCCACCGGGCCCAGCGCGGTTGCGAGCGGCAGCAGACAGGCCGACTGCTGGCCGAACCCGCGCAACGCGGCGATGACATCCGCGTATTCGCCTGGCTCGTCAAGGCGGTCGAAGACCATCGCCGGGGAACCCGTTGCGGCGAGGGCAGCCAGGCGCGCTTCATCGAGCGGCGCAACGGCCATCGACTGAACCTGCGCCGCCGCCGACGCACCGTCAGGCCCTCCAACGCGGACGGATTTCAGCTGTGCGGTTCTCCATTCGTGATGCGGAACGACCACGCCAAGCACGTCGAAGTTGGCGACCGTTTGAAGAGAGGCGGCCAGCGGCGGCAGGAAGTCGTCAAGGTGAGTGTTACGACCGATCAGGTCGATCACACGTGTGAGAGGCATGACATAAACCTCAGAACCAACCGCTCGACCGCCGCGAGTACCAGTCGGAGTTTGTGTCTGGTCCGCATCATATCCTCTAACGCCCGGCGGCCACGACGCGAAGTATTCCCCACCGCGAGCGCGCCGGCGATGTGACAGTCGCGCCCAGGTCGCGTGACGTACCGGAAACTTCTGACTTCATTTCGCCACCGCCGCCCCGCGCGGCAACGCCGACGGCTGGCGTCAACCTCCTGATGGACAAGCAGATACCACTACGGTCCGGCATTCGCGGGCGAGGTATCGATCTTGCCGCCAAGGTCACTGGAAGGACGCGAGCACGAGGACGCGCCGCAGTTCGCAGCGGAAGTCTTCGTCTGTGGCGAGGGCGCATCAATGTTACGGGTGATTACCGAGAGGCAGGGAGACCGCTACAGGCTCGAGCTCCATGGGGCACTCGGCGGCGAATGGGTGGCGGTGCTCGAACAACACTGGCGCTCCATCATGGACGACCTGCCGTCCGCGAAGGTGACGCTCGTGCTGTCGAACGTCGACTTCATCGATCGCGACGGTGAACAGTTGCTCGAGCGAATGCTTGACGACGACGTCGAGTTCGTCGTGGCCGGGTGCATGAATCGATATGTCATCGACAGCTTGAAGCCGGGTCTGCGCGCGGCCGAAGGAGGACAGCGATGAGATGTCCGGCGACAGTCAGAGACGCCCGCGAGGCTCGTGCCTTGATTTCGTCAGCGGGCTACGGCGTCGCGGCCGCGACTCACCGCGCAAGCCTGCGAACGATAACGGGATCGAGGGTCTCCGTCCAGTTGGCTCATTGGAACGAGGCTTGCCCTGTTGATGACAACGCTCGATGTGATGCTACGGCGGCACGGTGCTGCACACGACGTTGAGCAAGGAGCAGCAGGCGAAGGTCGAAGCAACGCTGCAAGGCCGGTAACACAACACACCAGGAAAGGAAGGCGCTTATGGACAAAGTAGTCGCAGTCGTATTCAACGAGGAGAAGCAGGCGTACGAAGGATTGCGTGCGTTTCGCGACCTGCACGCAGACGGCAGCATCACGTTGTATTCGGATGCGGTCGTTGCCAAGGACGCGAGCGGAAAGCTCTCAGTGCGAGAAGGCGGTGAGGTTCCGGAGGGGACGTTCTTCGGTCTGCTCACCGGAAGCCTCATCGGGATCCTCGGAGGGCCACTCGGCGTGGCGGTCGGCGCGAGCACCGGGACGATGATCGGCGCAACGTTCGACCTGGCTCGGGCCGGCATCAGCGACGACTTTCTGCAGGAGATGTCGGAGTATCTGCTCCCCGGAAAGACCGCGGTCATCACGGAGGTCGATGAGGACTGGCAGGCGCCGATCGACACCCGGATGGAGGCGCTGGGCGGTCACGTATTCCGGCGCAATCGGATTGAGATCGAGGACGCCTACTACGAGAAGCAAATCGCCGCGGACCGCGAGGAGTTGGCCGCGCTGGAGGCGGAACTCAAGAAAGCCTCCGCGGAGCGGAAGGCCAGGCTCGAAGCGAGAATCGAGGACACACGCCACAAGCTTCAGGACAAACGGGACGAGCTCAAGGCCCGCATCGAATCGGTGAAGCGGGAGGGCGAAGCCAAGATCGAGTCTTTGCAGCAACAGTTGAAAACCGCGCGGGATGAGCGGAAGCAACGCCTCGAGAAGCGGCTGGCCGAGATCCGAGCCAATTACCGCGAGCGATCGGACAAGCTCCATCAGGCGTGGGAGCTCACGAAATCTGCGCTCCGCTGAGCGCATGCTGAATCCTCGCACGGCGGACGAAGCGCCGTGCGGGGACCGCTGAAACGTTCTCACAACCCTCACTGTATGAAAAGGAGCATCTTATGGCGAACTCGATGGCGAACTCGATGACGAACCCGATTGCCGGCGATATCCACCAGGCGACGACGTGGTCGATCGTGCTCAGTGTGCTGATGATCGCCGCTGGCGTGCTGGCGATCTTCTCTCCCGCGATCGCAGGCGTGGCCGTCACCGCCTTATTCGGATGGCTGCTGATCCTCAGCGGCATCCTGCACCTGGCGTATGCCTGGCAGGCGGGCCGCGCCGGCGCCGTCGTCTGGGAGATTCTGGTCGGAATTCTCTATGGCGGCGCGGGCTTCTACCTGCTCGCACACCCCGTCGCCGGCCTGGCGTCGCTGACGATGGTGCTGGCGATCTACCTGGTGATCGAAGGCGTTCTGGAGTTCATTCTGGCGTTCCAGTTGCGCCCGGCCCCGGGTAGCGGGTGGCTGCTATTCGACGGCATTGTGACGCTGGCGTTGGCCGCGATGATCGGGAGCGCCTGGCCGATCAGCTCGGTTTGGGCGGTCGGCACGCTCGTCGGCGTCAGCATGTTCTTCAGCGGCATCTCGCGGCTGATGACCTCGGTCGCCGTGCGCCGGGCCGTGGCGTAACGGCAGGCGACGGCATTGCCCGTCGCTCTGCCGAAGCCGTAATGCACTGGAGGTCCCATGCACCGTCGTACGCTGCTGCTCGCGCTCAGCCTGATTTCAAGCACCATCGTTCAGGCAGCGGTTGGGCGCGCACCGCTGACCATCTTCACGGACCTCGGGCTGACGTCGCAACAGATCGCGGCCATCGACGCCGGCCGTCCGGTCGCGAAGGTCCTCCCGTGGGGCGGTCCGTCCGAGGTGTACGTGTTCGGCGCGGTGCACGTGCAGGGGTCACCAGAGACATACCTCGAGGCCGCGCGTGACGTCGGACGGCTGAGCGGCACGCCGGGATACCAGGGTATCGGCGAGATCCGCGAAGACGCAACGGTCGCAGATCTCAGCGCACTGGCGCTCGACCCGGACGATGTGAAGGCGCTCCAGAACTGCCGCGAAGGCTCGTGCGACTTGCAGTTGCCCACCAGCGGGATTCAACGGTTTCGGGACGGCGTGGACTGGTCGCGGCCCGATGCGGCGGATCAGGCCAACGCCCTCGCCCGTGCGGGGGTGCTGCAACTGGTGCAGGCGTATCGAGGTGGCGGTAACGAAGCGCTCGGCGAATATCGGGATAAACAGCATCCCGCTCGTGTCGCCGATCAGTTCCAGACGATGATCGGCCGCGCGTCGACGCTGCCCGACGTGCTGCCGGAGCTGCGCCGCTATCTCCTCGGATACCCCAAGGCCGAGCTCGCCGGCGCCGACAGCTTCTTCTACTGGGAGAAGGTGTCGTTCGGACTGAAGCCCACGATTCGGGTGAATCACGCCGTCATCTATCGCGGCACGGCGCAGGGCCGCGACTTCGGCGTCGTCGCGATCAAGCAGCTGTACGCGACGCACTACTTCCATACCGCGCTGGACATGTCGGTGTGCGTCGACGACGGAGCGACGGTCGCCCCCCACGGTTTCTATCTGCTGACGCTCAAAGGTTCAGAGCAGGAAGGGTTGACTGGCGTCAAAGGCTCGATCCTCCGGAAGGTCGTCGTGGACAAGACGCGCTCGTCGCTCGAAAGCGCGCTCGCCTCGATCAAGCGCTCTGTCGAACAGTCCGTGCCCCGTCGCTGACATGGATGCCCGCATGTCTGACGCCTCACAACATCCCTCGACGTTCACACAGCGTGCGCTCAAGTGGACAGTGTTCCTCGCCGCGACCGCGCTGGTCGTCTACTTCTGTCTGTTGATCGTGAAACCGTTTCTGAACGTGATTGCCTGGTCGTCGGTCTTGGTAATCACGTTCTATCCGGTACATCAACGGCTCGTGCGGAAGACCGGACGCGTGTCGTTGAGCGCGTTCGTCTGCAGCGTGATGGTGGTGGTGGCCTTCGTCATTCCACTCCTGTTCCTCACGGCTGTGGCAATCGATCAATTCGTGGCGCTGGGCGCCAGCCTGCAGCAGGTGTTCACCGACCAGACCGGCCTCAAAGCCTGGGCGCCGCTGCGGCAGGCCTACGAGTGGCTGAGTGACAGTCTGGGACTCGATGCCGCTGAAATCGTGGCGTGGACCCGACAGCACGCGAGCGAGCTGACGCGCGACGTTGCTGGATACACACTCGCGGCCGCGCAGAACGTGGCCGGCGCCGTGGTGTCGTTCGTCTTCGTCATCTTCGCGATGTTTCTGCTGTTCCGCGACGGAGACCGCATCGTCGCGAGGATTCCCGATCTGCTTCCTTTCGAACGGGCACGAAGCGAAGCGTTGCTCGCTCGGGTACGCGACGTCATCTACGGCAGCGTGTACGGCGTCGTCGTCATCGCGGTCGTTCAGGGTGCGCTCTGCGGCGCGATCTTCTGGATCCTCGGGATTCCATCCGCCGCGCTGTGGGGCATGGTCACCGTGGTGACGAGTGTGCTTCCAGTGGTCGGTGCGGCTGGAGTCTGGGCGCCCGGCGCCGTGTACCTGGCCGCGACCGGGCATTGGACGCGCGCGATCATCCTCGCCGTGTTTGGAACGGCCGTGATCAGCACCGTCGATAATTTCCTGAGGCCCAGACTCGTCGGAGGCCGCGTCGGGCTGAGCGAGCTCGTGATGTTTTTCTCGCTGCTCGGCGGGCTGCAGGTGTTTGGCGTGTTGGGCGTCGTGCTCGGACCTGTGCTCTTTGCCATCGCCGGGGCGATCCTGGACGTCTTGAGCGACGAAACTGCCGCGTCCGGCGGTGCGAAGACGCAGTCGGTCGACGCACGCTCCTGACCAATCCGGGACCGGAATCGTCTCAGCGGAATCCCAGCAACCAATCGCGACCTCGTCCGGAACGGCGCGTGGCGCCCGTGGCTGGCCGGTGACGTCTACAATCGGGACGGGAACGGGTGCGGGACGTCGGCCTGTATGTCGATCTGGCGCCTTGGCCATGCCACATCTTCCACGTGCGTGTACTGTAAGACGCGTCAGAAGGGATTCGAATGAAGGCCATCACCGTTGAACCGCACAAGCCCGAGACCGCACGCCTCGAGGATATCGCCGAGCCGGACGGACGCAACGGTTCGGTCCTCGTGGAAGCCATCGCGGTCGGGGTGTGCGGGACCGATGTCGAAATCGTCGAGGGAAAGTACGGGTGGCCCCTCAGGGCAAGACACGTCTCGTACTCGCGCACGAGTCGCTGGGGCGGGTGATAGACCCGGGCCCGAACTCCTCGCTCAAAGAGGGTGACCTCGTCGCTGGCATCGTCCGTCGACCTGACCCTGTGCCGTGCCCCAACTGCGCGGTCGGCGAGTGGGACATGTGCCGCAACGGCCAGTACACCGAGCGCGGCATCAAGGAGATCGACGGGTTCATGTCCGGCCGATCGGCCTTCTGGCGGCGTTGATTGGCAAGCAGGGGGGACTCGAAGTCCACGTCCTCGACCGGATCGAATCAGGTGCGAAGCCGGAGATCGTTCGTGCCCTCGAGGCCACCTACCACGCCGGCACACTCGCGGGCATCGGCTTCCAGCCCGACGTGATCATCGAGTGCACGGGCGTCCGGCAGGTCATCATCGACGCGATCAACACCGTCGCTTCTGGCGGTGTGGTGTGCCTCGCGGCTATCTCGTGCCGGCCATCCGGTGGAACAACCGTCGACGATCGCTCTCGAAGTGATAGAGCTTCGCGACTTCGATGCGCCTCGCGAGGGAGCCGAAAGCGAGGACGGCGGCCAGCATACCCAGCATCGGGCCGACCCAGTAAATCCACCATCCGTCCCAGCGACCTGAGATCAGCGCGGGACCGAAGGTGCGCGCCGGGTTGGTGCTCGTACCGGAGATGTGTGACTCGAGCGGCACCATGACGGCATAAAGAAACGGGATCACATACGGCGTGTAAGGTCGCAGATGTCGAAACCCCAGAAAGATCATCAGCGTCGCAACCAGGGCAAACGTCGTGACAGCCTCACCCATGACGACCGTTGCCGTTGAGTAGCCCGCACCCGGAATCGTGGCGCCGAACGCGACGCTGCGGCCCATCGATCCCCACGCCAGAAGAGGAAGAGCCCCAAAGGAGGCGCCCAGCAACTGCGCGAGGATATAGCCTGCCGCCGTCCGCCCGTCGAGTTTGCGCATCGCCCAGAAACCCATGGTGACCGCCGGGTTGATGTGCGCCCCACTTTCTCTACCGACACGCGACAGGGTGACCGCTGTGCCAATACAGCCAAAGAGAAACGCCGTCAGCGCCATGCGCAGCCCTTCGTTCGGCACGATGCGTCCCATGGGGCTGCCGTCGCCGGACATCACGATCACCGTCGACAGGCCGCCAAACACCAGCGCGGCCGTGCCGACCACCTCGGAGGAGAAGAAGCGCCAGCGGACCCGCCAGTCTGTTTTTGACGACTCTGTCTGCACCGCCTTCTTTCGTGCCGCTCAGATCATTCAGCCACACCCAGGCGGTCACCTCATTTATGACCGGATGCGTGGGCCAGGTGTTCCTCTCTTACCTGCGCGGGTTTCGCGCCGGTTTTTTCGAACACGGCCTTCTTACCCATTGCCAGCGCGCGCTCGGGATCCAGAACGCCGTAGAGCTCGATGAGCTTGGCGACGAGTCCGGTCCACCCGGTCTGATGACTGGCGCCCAACCCGGCGCCGTTGTCGGCGTGGAAGTACTCGTAGAAGAGGATGTAGTCGCGCCAATGCGGATCGGTCTGGAACTTCTCGGTGCCGCCGTACACCGGGCGACGGCCCCGATCGTCGCGGGTGAACGTGCTGACGAGCCGGTCGGAGATCTCCTTGCTCACCTCGAACAGGTTCATCAGCCGGCCGGAGCCGGTGGGACATTCGATCTTAAAGTTGTCGCCGTAGTACAGGTAGAAGTTCTGCAGCGCCCGGATGATGAGCGCGTTCACCGGCATCCAGACCGGGCCCCGCCAATTGGAGTTGCCGCCGAACATGCCTGTGTTCGATTCCGCCGGCAGGTAATCCACCCGGTACTCCTGGCCGTTCGCATGGAAGACATACGGGTTCCGCTCGTGGAACTTCGAGATCGAGCGAATGCCGTGAGGCCCCAGGAACTCGTTTTCGTCGAGCATCCTCGTGAGAATCCGGCGGAGACGCTCCGGGTTGACGAGGGCGAGAACACCCCGCTCGGCCACGCCGAAGTGACCCGGGCCGGTCGGGTGTATCGTCGTCGCCAGTTCGGGCATCCGGCGCAAGCGCTCCTGCACATAGGACATGGCGCTCGGGATCTGCTCCCGCTGCGCCTTCTCGATCACCGTGGTTGCGCATAGCGGGAGGAGTCCTACCAGAGAACGCACCTTGAGCCGCGTGGCGCTGCCGTCGGGGAGCCGCAGGATGTCGTAGTAGAAGCCGTCCTCCTCGTCCCACATGCCGTCCTGGCCGGGCCGGTTCATGGCGGCGGCGATGTAGTAGAAGTGCTCCACGAACTTGAAGACCATGCCCTCGTAGACCGGATCGTGTGCGGCGAGCTCGATCGCGAGTTCCAGCATGTTCTCGCTGAAGAGGGCCATCCACGCCGTGCCGTCCGCCTGCTCGAGGTGGCCGCCGGTGGGCAGCGGGGCGCTGCGGTCGAAGACGCCGATGTTGTCCAGGCCGAGAAAGCCGCCCTCGAACACGTTCTTGCCGAAGCGGTCCTTGCGGTTGACCCACCAGGTGAAGTTCAGCAGGAGCTTGTTGAAGGTCGATTGGAGGAAGTCCAGGTCCGGCTTGCCGTGCAGGGCCTGCTCGGTGCGATAGAGGAACAACGTGGCAAAGGCGTGGACGGGCGGGTTCACGTCGCTGAAGTTCCACTCGTAGGCGGGCATCTGGCCGTTGGGGTGGAGGTACGCGCCACGAAGCATCAGGTCCATCTGGTGCTTGGCAAAGTCGGGGTCCACGATCGCCAGCGGCAGCGTGTGAAACGCCAGATCCCAGGCCGCGTACCAGGGGTACTCCCACTTGTCGGGCATCGAGATGATGTCCTCGTTCAACATGTGGTACCACTCCGAGTTCCGCGCGGGGCGATAACCGTGATGGAGCGGGTTGGAGTTGTGCTCGTCGAGCCAGTTGTCCCCGTCGAAAAAGAAGAACTGCTTGCTCCACAGCATGCCCGCCAGGGCCTGGCGCATCACGTTGGCGGCATCTTCGCCGACCGATGGCGGCGTGACCGACGCGTAGAACTCGTCGGCCTCACGAAGCCTGGCGGCGAAGACGTCGTCGAACGTCTTCCCGAAGGGTTGAACCGTCTTGCTTCGGAGAAGCGGGCGAGAGCCGCACGCGAATCACCTCGGACTGACCGGCGCCGACGGTGACCTTGTAGTGTGCCGCGACCTTCGTGCCCTGCCTGCCGGGGTTCACGGCATCCTGGTTGCCGTGGACGACGCAGTCGTTGATGCCGTCCTTGACGTGCGCGCTCTCGTTCTGCTGCCCCGGAAAGAGCCGCTCGTGGTTCGTTTCGTTCTCGGTGAAGAGCAGCGGCACGTCGCCTTCGCACGACAGAGACGAACTCACCGAGCACCGGGTGCGCCACCGCCGCCGCGCTCACGCCTGCCGGCGCCTCGGTCTGACGGAGGTGGGGCTTCTGGCGCGGCCCGGTTGGATTCGGCAATCCAGGCCGACCAGTCGTTGCGGAACCACAGCGTCGGCAGGAGATGCAGGTCTGCCGCGTCCGGTCCCCGGTTGACCGCCGTGATGCGCACGAGGATGTCTTCCGCGGCGCCCTTGGCGTACTCCACGAACACGTCGAAGTAGCGGTCGTCGTTGAAGACGCCGGTGTCGAGGAGCTCGTACTCCATCTCCTCGCGGGTGCGCCGGCCGTTGGTCTGCACCAGGTCGGCGTAGGGAAACGCCGCGTGCGGGTACTTGTACAGAAACTTCATGTACGAGTGGGTCGGCGTGCTATCGAGGTAGAAGTAGTACTCCTTGACGTCCTCGCCGTGGTTGCCTTCGCTGTTGGTCAATCCGAAGAGCCGCTCCTTGAGGATCGGATCGTTCCCGTTCCACAAGGCCAGCGCGAAGCACAGGCGCTGTTTGTCGTCGGAGATGCCGGCCAGGCCGTCTTCGCCCCAGCGATAGGCGCGTGAGCGGGCCTGATCGTGGGTGAAGAAATTCCAGGCGTCTCCGTTCTCGCTGTAGTCCTCGCGGACCGTTCCCCACTGGCGCTCGCTGAGGTACGGACCCCATTTCTTCCAATCGACCTTGCCCTCGCGAGCCTCGTCAAGCCTGGTCTGTTCAGCTGTATTCATAACTTCTCCTTCGCTCCGCCACTGGACGAGTGTTTTTGCTCACCATCGACGCAATGCTGGCACCACCTGAATCATTGGTCCCCAGCCAGTCAAACCTGCAGTATACGGAGTAAAGGCTCCGCTATAGGAAACTTTTGATAACGCTCCGGTCGTTCATCGGGTGACGTCGGGCACTGTAACAAGGGCGGAATGAGACATGTACTGCCCTTAGGGGAAGGATCGGCGCGGATGCCGCGAAGGCGATTCAGTGCGCGACGCGACATCCACGAACCGACGGCTTACGGTGTCAGGCCGAAGGCCTGCTGAAGTTTACCGAGCGAGGTCTGCACGGCTTGCCAATTCGTCATGGCCGGCATCGGGTGCGCGTCGACGAATGTCTGGAGCTTGGCCACCTGTTCAACAACCTGCCGCATTTCACCGGTCGCCGGCTTGCCGTCGCTCGTACGGGATTTCACCGCATCGGCCTGCTTGATGAGCATCTCGACGTCCTTCTTGGCCGTGTCCTTCTCGGGTTTCAGCAGGGTCTTGTCTTTGTCGAGGTCGTTCTTGAAGCGGTTCGCGGCATCGGCGATCGTTGAAGCGACGCTCGCGGTCTCCTTATCGTTCATCCGACGGACCGCGGCGCCATCCGGAAGGGGAAACGTGGTGCCGTACGCGTCCGCCAGTTGCTTGAGATTCGTCGTCAGCCGATCCCATTCGCTGCGGCCCTTCATGTCGCTCGGCGAGCCCTTCATGAACGTGTCGATCGCCGTGGACTGTTTGAGAACGGTGACGACCTCGGCGCTGGCGGAGTAGTCCGCGGTGAATCGATCCTTGAGCTTCTTGGTGCTGTCCTGATAGTCCTGGAGAGCGCCGGAGACCTTTATCTCCCCGTTCGCTCCTTGCACCGTCGATCCCTTGAAGTCGCCGTCGAGGTTGCCTTCGAACTTGTCACGTCCCTCATCGACCTGGTCGATCAGCATCTTGACGTCCTTGTCAGAGAGGCGTTCAGGTCGCTCCTGGGCGAGCGCCGGAAGGGTCCACAGGGACAGGGTGGTCACGAGGAGAATGGTCCGGGCGCGCGCGGCGATGATGCGTGGGCTGCGAGTGGATTTCATGGTTGTTCCTTGTCTTATCGAGTGATGGATCTGACCTAATCCCTCAGGCTAGCAGCGTCCCCGCACGTCGACTGTGTCGAATTGAACAGGTGAGGATCACACGTTCACTCAATGCCGCGCTACAGGCACAGGAGACCACGGTGAACGAGTGTGTCCGGACACCGGCGGTTCCTCGACTGGGGCCTTGAACGCCGCCCTGTATGCGACGCCCGCGACTGCGGCGCCGATCACCGGCGCAAGCCAGAACAACCAGAGCTGCTGGAGAGCCCAGCCTCCGACGAACACCGCTGTGGCAGTGCTGCGCGCCGGATTGACCGAGGTGTTCGTCACCGGGATGCTGATCAGATGGATCAGCGTGAGGGCGAGGCCGATGGCGAGACCAGCGAATCCTGCAGGGGCACGTGTGTGAGTGGTGCCGAGAATGACCAGCAGGAACATGAACGTCATCACGACTTCGCACACAAGCCCCGCCGCCAGCGAATACTCACCCGGGGAGTGCGCGCCGTAGCCGTTCGAGGCAAACCCGCCGGCGAGGCTGAAATCGGCGCGCCCGCTCGCGATGAGAAAGAGCACGAGTGCGCCGGCGATGCCACCGAGGACTTGCGCCCCGGCGTACGGCAACAGCAGGCCGGCGGGGAAGCGGCCTCCTGCCCACAGGCCGACGGAGACAGCGGGGTTGAAGTGACCGCCCGAGATCGGGCCGAAAGCGTACGCCCCGGTGAGCACCGTGAGACCGAACGCCAGTGAGACCCCGAGGAATCCGATCCCGACCTCTGGAAAGGCGGCCGCGAGGACCGCGCTGCCGCAACCGCCGAGCACGAGCCAGAACGTGCCGATAAACTCCGCAGAAAGCTTAGAGAACATGGCGCACTCCTTTGGTGACCCTGCGACGATCGTCACGAAGGTATCGTCCGGCGACGCGGAACGAAGCATCTTCCGTACCGGGACGGGGCGAGGATCGTCGTCAATTCGAGGAGGTATGACGCAGGCGCGCGGGATCCCGCGATCCAAGCCGCGTTATATCGTGTGTGTCGTGATGTTCTCCAGACCGGGCTCCAGCGTTGACTACATCAGAGCGGATGGCTGAGGCCACCGCATAGTGAAGTCAAGGAGGACACATGTCTGCTCGAAAGGTCATTCACACGTTGTTTGGCGTGGCGCTCATCGGCGTGCTGGCAACCTCGTCGATCGGCGCAATGCCGGAGGCGGGGAAAATGACGTACTTCACGTTCAGCAAAGCCGTGCAGCTCCCCGGCGTCGCACTGCCAGCCGGCACCTATATCTTCGAGATCATCAACCCCGACACGAGCGCGAACGTCGTTCGCGTGGCCAGTCGCGATCGCTCGAAGGTCTATCTGACGCAAATCACCCATCGGGTTGAACGCCCGCGGTCGCGTGATATGGAGCCGCGGATCGTGCTCGGCGAGGCTCCGGCTGGCCAGCCGCCCCCGGTGGCGTCGTGGTTTCCCCATGGCGAGACGATCGGCCGCGCGTTCATCTACTAATCTCGACGAGTCAGCGCTCGCCATGCCGGGACGCATATGGTTGCCCGGTATGGCGGGCTCGCCCGCAACCAACACAACTCGGCGTGACGTCAACGCGAACAGTGATTCTCTGCCCGGCGATAAATCCTGTGGCAGCCGCTGCACGAGTCGGCCAGCTGTCCGTTCGCCTCGCTGATTTGCTCCTGGCTGCGCGCACGTGCCGCCGCGGCCGTCGCGCGGGCCGATACGCGCATCGCCTCCACCGCCGCTTTCCACTGTGATTCGTCGACCGGGACCGGCCTGCCGTTCGCACAGGCACGGCCGCGGAGGTTCAGCAGGTCCGCTGACTCCAGCAGTGCAAGGCTGCTGTTCTCGACCGCCTGCCACCCGCCGTAGAGACCCGAGAGCGGGTTGGTCGATGTCGACGGCTTGATATCGCGGGGAACAGCGGCGGGATCGTCACTCTCAGTGGCGAAGATCACGTTGGCGTTCGGGAACAGGATCGCCTGCATCAACTGCTGAGCCGTCGAGGCGGGGCGGGGCGCCGGGGTCTGCGCCTGCGTTTCCACACGCGCCATGATGCCGGCCACGATCGCAACCGCAACGAGCAGGCAGCATCGCTTCACGGCTGCGCTTCGCGGCATTTTCCGCCCGGGCAGCGATTGTTCTCCTCGCACACGTACTCAAGCAGGCCGAGCTTGTCCCAATCGGGACGCAGCGTCAGCTCGAAGTCCTGCGAGAACGGGCGTTCGAAGATCTTCGAATCGTCAATCGTGATGCGGTACCGCAGCTTGTCGCCGGCACGCTGCAATCGCTCGGTCGTCTTGAGCGCGTCGGTGTGCCACCGGCTCCTGGTCGGATCGGTGTAGTGGTAGTCGTCGAGGATCCACGGCTTGAAGTTGACCGTCTCGATGACGAGCGCGTCGCCGTCCCACCGGCCCACTGAGTCGCCGTAGTAGGTCGGCTCGATGTCCTCCCGGTGCGGGCGCCCATCCGTCGGGATAATCCGCGCGGCGCGCTGGAGCTCCGGGATGATCACGATGTAGTTCTGGTTCTGCACGATCTGGATCGGCAGGATGTAGAGCATGCCCGACGGGAAGCCCGACGGCAGGCAGGCGGCGCGCGGCTCGTCGAGACGAACATCGCCCGTGCGCATGTGGTACAGCAGGCTCTCGGCGCCGGGTTTCACCGGCGCCATCTTGTCGGCGTTGAAGATCAGGTTGCCGCGCGGCCCGGTCGCGTTGACCGTGGCCGGCGGTGTGTAGATGCCAGAGAAGTCAGGTTTGCCGTTTGCGGTGCGCGGAATGTCCTGCGCCCGGCTGGAATGGCCGGCGAGGAACACCAGCGCCGTCACAAGTGCCGAAGCGATGAATCGGCGGCTCATTTCCCACCCTCCGTTGGCGTCAGCACATTCGTGCCGTCGGCGAACGTGATGCGCCGGGCTGAAGCGTTGTTGGAACCATCACGGGCACGCACGCCTTCGACGTTGATCACCGAGCCGAGTTTGAGCGCCGTCTTGGTCACCCCGCGGCGCATCAGCGCTCCAGGGGGCGCCGTGGAAAAGCCCCAGGTCGTCAGCTTCCCGTCCTGTTCCTTCACCTCGACATAGAACCAGACATGCGGGTTCTGCCATTCGACCTTCGTCAGCATGCCGCTGACCTTGACCGGCTTGGTCGTGTCGTACTCGGCGGCTTCCGCATGGTGTGCGCGCAGCAGTGGGCCCGAGAGAAAGAGACCCAGGCCAATCACGAGCAAGAGCAGTCTGTGGCGTGGCATGCAGTGCCTCAAAAGACGTTTCAAAGACTGTAAGAGAAGGGTTTCGGTTCGTCAACGTATCTCGGCAAAAAACGGCAGCATGCGGCCGAAGTAGAGCACGGCGAACCAGGCGACGAGCGAGACCCCGCCTACGACCTTGAAGGTCAGCGGCGTATCCTCGCCGGCCCCAATCGCCAGGACGCGGGCCCCCTGCGTGGTCTCGAAGAACATGGCGTTGAGACCCGCCACCAGCAGGAAGGCGACCTTTCCCCACCAGGCCCAGCTCACAACGTACTGGGAGGGCAGGGCCAGGAAGAACAGAATCCCGGTCGTCAGATTGAGACCGAAGCCGCACAGGGCCAGCGGCATGAACTGCCGCGCGACGGTCAACGGCACCCGCTTCATCAAACCGAGCAGGCGCAGGTCGAAGAATCCTGTCGCGCCGATCAGCAGCGCCAGGCCGATGAAGTGCAACGTTTCGGAGAGCGGCCAGAGCCACGGCGCCTGCGACTGCAGAAACAGCGAGACCGACGTGTTCTGCAGGTCGCGTGCGAATGCTTCAACCGGCATCGTCGCGCTACTTGATATAGGCCATCAGCCGGCCGGCGACGATGGCGCCGGTCCAGGTCACGAGTGACACCACGGCGAGCACGCGGCCGCGTGCCGGCACCACGCTCTGCTCGCCGGCGCCCTTGACCATCCGCACGATCGGCACAGTAACGCCCAGCGCCATGGCGATCAGCGACAACTTGATCCAGAAGATCGCTTGAAACGCCTTCACCGTTGCCGCGATAGCGAACAGGATGAACCCGCTGATGGCATTGACCGTGAATCCCGCCCACATGATTGGGAACAGCGGTCCAAATGCGGACAGCGGCGCGAGACGGCCCAGCCCCAGCAACCGCGCGTTCACGACCAGGGCTGAACCGACGACGAGCGCGAAGCCGGCGGTGTGCAGGACGAGAATGGTGGGGTATCCCCAGATCGACCCCGATTCCGCGATCGTCACGAAGATGGGAAGATGCTGCAGCCACTCGAGAAATGCCACAGCCGCCGATGCTACCCTAACTTTCCTTCATCGCCTCCTATTTGGGAGCTTTGCCCTCGATAACAGTCTTGGTCGAGATGACGGTCCGGGGCTCTTCGATGACTTTTTCTCCTGAGACCTTCATGCCCTTCTTCAGATCGGTGACGGCGGCCGGCTTGCCTTCCACAACGAACCGGAACGTCGGAGGAACGACGTACTCCCGGTTCTCGCCGCTTGGGAGCGTGAGAATCACGTAGTTGCCCGACGTGTACCACACGGTGCCGTTGGTGACGGTCGTCGTCCGCACCACGATCGGCTGCGTCGTCGTAATCGCGGTCGCCCTCAGAACCGTTCCCGGCCGGAGGTCGCTGATGAGTCTGGCTTGACCATCGATGATGAACTGCCGTCCGGGTGGGATGTCGAAGTAGCGGTACTGGCCGCTCGGTTGCAATTTGACCAGGAGCCAGTTGCCCTCAGTCAGCACCACTTCTCCAGTGATCTGCTCCTGGGTCACCTTGGCGTTGCCCGCAGCCTCTGTGACCTTGCTTGTCGTGGTCTGCGCTCGAAGCCCCACAGCCGAGGCCAGCAACACCGCCACGCCCGTGATAATGAGATGCCGTTTCGTCATCTTTCCTTCTCCTTTTGGTACGTGCTCGTACCGCCGTGACAGTCCCGAAATGGAGCATCTTCCGTGCCGGGAAGGGGCGAGGATCGTCGTCATTTCTGGGAGGACCTGCCGCAGCGCACGGAGTACTACGATAGAAACCACGATATATCGTGCGTGTCTCGCCCTTGGCGGTTCGTTGACTGACGCTAATCCACCGCTCGATATGCCACGAGCCGCCACTCGGAGCTCACCCGCCGCCAGACGAACACGATCGTCCCGCCCGGCCGTCCTTCATGAACGACCTGCAGCAGGGCGCCGTAGTACGTGCCGTACTCCGGCGTCGTCGACGCCACGAACGTCTTCGGCGGCGTCGTTCCACACTCGTACAGTGCGCCTAGCTCCGTGGGAGCCTCGACGATCGTGAAGTCCCGATCGAACGCGTGCTTCACGACGCGCACCGCGGACGACCAGGGCACGACGGGATTCATCGCCTGGGTCAGGCTGGTTGGCCGTCCCCACTGGTTCGCGGTCTGTTCCAACAGCTTCACGCTCGCGTGCCGTAGACGTTCCGGCGACGTCTTCGGATTCATGTCGAGCGAGTCGGCGACGCACGGCAGAACATCCGGTGCGAGGAACGCCGCGGCTTCCTGGTAGTTGCGCCGGATCAGCCAGTCCGCCAGGAACTCCTGCACGGCGTCGGCGATCTCCGGAACCGACTCTGTGGCCCGGTTGGGTGGCACGGTGGTCGGCGGCCGTGTCGGCGCACCACCAAAGGCACCGTCCTCACCCCGCTCGCCGAACCTGACGGCGCCGAACGTTTCCGACCACCAGTTGGCGAAGCCGTTCCACCGCCGCGTGTGGCGTTGCGCGTTGTCGCCGGCCCGGACGTCCGAGTTCGAGGACGTGAGATGCCCGTTGAACAACGATTGCGGCGCCTTGCTCGCGCGATAGTCGACGTCGATGTCGGCGCCGAGCCCATCTTCAGCCACGGAGAACTGGACGCTCGGGACGCCCGCGCCAAGACGGAATGAGTGCGGGTAGCCGGCATGGTACGCCGTGTTCTCCTGACTCAGGACGAACTCGCGCGATTGCTCCAGAACGTCGCGCGCGTTCGGCCGCAGGGTCACGTAGACGCGGAACTGCTGATCGCCGCTCCGGCCGGCCTGCTCGCCGGCAATGCGATTGAGACCGGCCACGAGGTCGATCGCCCGTCCGAGTGGTTGTCCGCGATCGTCGGTCAACACCGAGTGGAGGAGCGCGTGCGTGATCGCATCGAACGTCGTCTGTTCGGAAGGGCTGAGCGCCCGGAAGCGTTCATCGGGCGTGAGGTTCTCGCCGAGCCTGGTGTTCATCGCGCGAGCGTAGGTGTCGAAGATCCGCTGCCGCTCGGGTTCGAGCTCGACGTACCGGTTCCTGACCGGTCGTACGACGACGCGCGGATCGACCAGCGAACGGCCGGGCCACTCGCGATCGATGCCGACAACGCGGAGGCCAGCGGTCTCCCGGCGCAGATACACGCTCACGGCCATGCCCGGAGGTGCGCCGTCCGCCGTGATGCGCGCCAGGACGTAGCTGCCGGCGGGAGCGTTGACGGCCGCGGCGGGTATCGGCTGGCCCTGATCGGTCGATCCCAGCACCGCCGCTGGTTTCGCCGTTCTGTTGTCGTAGGTCAGCCAGTCCACGCGGTAGCGGCGTGCCTCCGTGTACTGGTGTTGCAGCGCGAGATCGACAAACGTCAGC
The DNA here is from genome assembly GCA_963746535.1 of Vicinamibacterales bacterium. Classification (GTDB taxonomy): domain Bacteria; phylum Acidobacteriota; class Vicinamibacteria; order Vicinamibacterales; family JAMQPK01; genus JAMQPK01. Next base: position 783,447 of record CAVVBP010000007.1, read on the forward strand.
TCCGCACCGCGGACGGCGATGTCGTCGATTGGAAGCACCGTCGCGAAGTACGCGCGTCCGATGCGATTGCGCCGATCGATCAGGCAGTCCGCGATCCAGCGTTCGGCGTTCGGGTCGGCATACTGCGCGACCTGCACGATGGCGCGGATGTCCTCGTCTGTGAATGCGCCCACCTGCCGGGCCGCCCAGAAATCGTCGTCTGGCAGCCGGTTGGCGAACGGGGCCACATCGTAGACGGGAGCCCACTTGTCCGGCTCGAACGTTTTCGAATCGAAGGCGCCGACCGCCGGAAGATTCGGATATGTGGCACGCATCCAGGCCGGCGTGTACAAGCCGAGTCCGGAGACATTACGGAGCGACGCCTCCGCTCCGTAAATCGGATCCCGGCCTTCCCATACGCCTTTCGGGCCGTTGATGCCGCTACCCAGCGTGGCCATGAAATCCAGGAGGTAGTGACGGATATGCGGAGCCTGTCCCTGCGGCTGGACCACGACGTCGAACGTGTGGAGCGCGTCCATGCGCGCGTGGTTCAGCCAGGCCGAGAAGACCCGTAAACCGCGCAGGTCGCGCCGGTGCTCGTGCGGCACGATGTCGTTCGGGTCGTCGCTTCGCGTTCCGAACAGCTGATACGGACCGACCAGCGATACGCCGTCCGTGGGCACTCTCAGGGCAATAGCACGGTATTGGCCGTCGCGCCGGCGCTCGACCGTGGCCAGCAGACGGTCGATGTGTTCGGGGCGGAGCGGGCGGACGCCGGCGTTGGAGGTCACCGCCGTGGCGTTCGTCTCGACGACGAGGCGATCGCGCAAGAACAGCGTCAAGTAGGTTTCGGGAACGTAGTAGCCGAGCGCGTGAAAGAAGCGCGAGGAGATCATCGCGGCGCCGGTCGCCAGCTCGGACGACCCGCGCGGATCGAAGTTCAGAAAGTAGACCCGGCTGTTCTCGTCGCGAAACACGATCGTCGGCCGCAGCCCCGTGTTCTTCACCACGAGGACGTGCCACGGGCCCGTCGTCGATGGCGGCTGGTCGTCTCCGCTGCCGCGGCGCAACTCCTCCAGGCTCATGCGGGTGCGCCCGTGACGGTTCACGTACCACGGGCCGTCGAGCACCTCGCCCAGCGTGTTGACGCCCTGCGCCCCGATGACGCGCGTGCCAGGATGTCGTTCACCCGGACGGCCGAACGTTGCCGACACCGCCTCGAGAAGCACGCTCAGATTGCGCGGACCCGGATCGGGCGCGGGCAGTGGCGCCGGTTCGCCGAGCAACGGATCGTCGGGATAGAACTTCTGCGCGGCCGCCGGTCGCGGCCCGATACCCGTCGCTACGGCGAGAAGCGCCAGCACGAGCGTGAGGTGGTAAGCCGGCAGTCGGCGGGGCGTCACTAGAACGTCCTCCGCGAGATATCGCTGAGCGACCATATCCACCTGAAGCCCTCGCGGCTCGCGGCGACGTCCATGCGCAGCACGACCGCGCCACGTACGCGGGCGCGCAGGCCGAGGCCGCCGCTGTAGTTCAGCTGAGAGAAGTCGACATGCCCCTTCTGCGGCACGGTCTTGCCGGCGTCCGCGAACGCCGCCATCTCGAGGCCGCTGAACACATACCAGCGGTGCTCGACCGCCGCCATGAACGCGTTGTTGTCGGAGAACCGGTACTGGTTGAAGCCGCGCAGCTCGAAGTTGCCCCCCAGCTGCGGCAACAGATAGAACGGGACCACGCGATCGTCGCCGCCGGCGTACGCGAACCGGGCCCTGACGAACAGCGCCACCACACGCTGCTTGTTGAAGTACGGGAAGAAGTGCTGCCCCTCGAGAGCCAGCTTGCGATGCGTGTACGTGCCCTCATCCAGATCCAGGTAGCGTTTGAACTCGATCCCGTAGAAGCCGCCGCTCCTGGGTCCGCGCACCAGGTCGCGGGAGTCGAATCCCGCAAACGCGCCCCACGAACCGAACCTGGTGTCGTCAAAGAGGCCGGGCGCCGTGGTCTGATCGAATATGGCCTCAATGGATGGAACGTCTCCGCCGCTGACCGGGCCGGTATGTGCCGCGCCGTACCCGAAATCGATGCCGGCGTTCAGCGAGCGCGCGAACCGGTAGCCGGCCCGGAGGTCGATCGACGCCGTGTTCAGCAGATAGCGGGTGCGGTCTTCCTCTCTGGAATCGGCGCCAAGGCCGTAGTACTCCATCCGCGGCGATCGTTCGTATTTCGTGTAGACGTCGAGGAAGGTGTCGGCCGCGCGGCGCACTCCGTTCACCTGCAGTTCGCCGTCGGCGAGGACCGCGCCGCTCAGCGTGCCGCGAACGGTGGCGCGGGCGGTGAGCGCGTCGTTGAACAGATCCGAACGTCGATAGCCGATGCCGAAGGTCTGGCCCTGCGCGGGGCGTGTTCCTGAAAAGAGCAACTGCCAGCCGTTATTGCCCTGGCCGCTCTGGATGCCTTCGATAAGGCCCCGATCCACAAGACGATTGGCCCGGACGACGAGCGGACTCTCCCGCTCGGGCCACAACGTCGCGTGTTTCTGACGCCGCGCCAGCTCGATCTGCTCGACTCGCGTCGCGGGTTCCGGCGCCGGCGCGGAAGCCTGCGCCTCCGTTGGCGCTTGCCCCCGTACGAGTGGAGCAGACAGGCCCCAGACCAATACCGTGCAGAGCCAGCGGGAACGCGGATCTCTCACGTGTCACCTGCAGTGTTCGAGGTCGTCGTCGTTGGAGCAGGGGGAGTCAGCGGAATCGTAGCACTCGGCACCAGCAACGGACAGACCAACCGCCATCCCAGGAGGAGCGTTTGATGGCTACGTCCCGTCGGAGTTCTCGCCTCCCGTCGGAGGCTGTCCACTCGCATTCGGGCCGATTCCGGGCAATTTCCTGAGATCGCCTCGTCACCGTTGTCTGGCCAAGACCTTGCTATGTATAGGACCCCGCCCGACTGGACGGCACGGAACCGGCACGATTCAGCCCGAACCGCGTCGTCATACACAAAGGAGCTGGAGAAGCACCATGTCCAACAGAGACGACGTGAAAGACGATGATCGCGATCTGCTCGACCCTTCGCCGCAGGTGCCATCGGAGATTCCGACCGGCGTCGACCGCCGGAAGTTCATCGTGCGCAGCGCCGTGATCTCGGCCGCGACGGTGATGAACGGCTGCACGCGATCGGAGACCGAACAAAAAGCCCCTCCGCCCGCAGCCGAATCTGCACCGGCGGCCGCTGCGCCCGCTGTCCCGTTGGCTGGCGACCTGAACGTGGTGATGAAGCAAAAGGGGCCGGTGTTGACGACCGTGGACGAGTTCTACAAGGTGGGCCCTGGCCCTTCCAGTTCGCACACGATTGGTCCGATGCGCATTACCTACGATTTCTACCAGCGAGCCACCAAGCTGCCGGCCGACCAGCTCGCCAAGGCGACGAAGCTTCAGGTAAACCTGTTCGGCAGCCTCAGCGCGACGGGCAAGGGACACGGCACGGAGCGCGCCGCGCTCGCCGGGCTGGTCGGGAAAGAACCGGCCACGGTCGACCCGTTATTTCTGGACAGCTTGCGAGACAAGCCGGACCAGGTGTTCCCGGTGAAGCTCGGCAGCAAGTCCATCGATGTAAGCCTCAAGGATGTCATCTACGATGCGCCCAAGGGTGACTTCAAACACCCGAACACGATGACGGTCAAGCTCCTCGCCGGCAACGATGTGCTGCTCGAGCAGGAGTACTACTCGGTGGGCGGCGGATTCATCGAGTGGAAAGGCTATACGCCCCCGAAGAAGAACCCGCCGAAGTACCCGTTCGCGACGATGAAAGAGCTTCGGGCCCACGCCGACGACAACAAGACCACCATCGCCAAGATCATGCTCGCCAACGAGATGTCGATCACGGGCAGGTCGGAAGCCGAGGTGAATGCCTTCGTCGACAAGATCATCAACGCGATGGTCGCGACGGTAAAGTCGGGGCTTTCGATGTCGGAGGATGACGTGCTGCCCGGACCGATCAAACTGCACAGCAAGGCCGCGTCCGTTTACAAGCGCGCGATGGACGACAAGTTTCCGGCGGACCGCGGTATCGGCATTCTGTCGGCATTCGCGTTGGCGGCATCCGAAGAGAATGGGCGCGGGCACCTCGTCATCACCGCGCCGACCGGCGGTTCCGCCGGTGTGATGCCGGCGCTGGTCTACGGGCTCTCTGAGATCCGGAAGGTCGATCGGCAGAAGCTCCGTGACGGCATGCTCGCGGCCGCGGCGATCGGTTACCTCTGCAAGCACCATGCGACGCTGTCTGCGGCCGAGGGCGGCTGCCAGGCGGAGATCGGCGTGGCGTCGTCGATGGCGGCGGCATTGACCGCGACCGCGTACGACGCACCATCGCTGGTCGTCGAGAACGCGGCCGAATCGGCTCTGGAGCATCACCTGGGCATGACCTGCGACCCGGTCGCCGGTTACGTGCAGGTGCCATGTATCGAACGCTGCGCCTTCGGTGCGGTCAAGGCCTGGACCGCCTACGCGATCGCCAGCAACGAGATCGCGTCGAGACACCGGATCAGTTTCGACGAGACCGTGTTAGCGCTGGCCCAGACGGCGAAAGAGATGAACAGCAAGTACAAGGAAACAAGCGAGGCTGGTCTCGCCCTCTCCGTGGTGCTCTGCTGATCTTAATGAGGCTCCTCGCTGGAACTCGACCTGGCAAGAGTTCTACGAGGAGCCTTCATTGCTCCCGGCGATGGCTCGCCAGGGCTTCGGTCGCATTGGCGTTGACGTTCGTTCCGTTCCTCACAACGTCTGCCTCCGGACAGTCGCCCGCACCACAGCCAAAAGACGAACGCTACAAAGACGGCATCGTCATCTGGGAAACTCCCCCGGATGCGGACGTGCCGTTCCTGCTGAAGTTCAACATCAATACCCAGCTCCGCTATCTCAACACCCAGGATAGCGACGAGACCTACACCGACCACCTGGGTGTTACCCGCGACGTTCACACGCGGAACGACATCACCGTCAATCGCGCGATGTTCATCCTGGGCGGCTACGTGTTCGACCAGCGGGCGCGATATAGCTTCACCGTCTGGACGTCCGCGGGGGCCGCGTCTATTGTTGTTGCCAGCAACATTGGCTGGCAATTCAACAAAGCCCTCACCATCATGGCAGGCTACACGGGCATTCCGGGCAGCCGATCGCTGGTCAACACGTTTCCGTTTTTTACTGGAACCGACAGGAGCATGGCCGACAACTTCTTCCGCCCGGGATTCACGCAGGGCGCCTGGGCGAGCGGAGACCTGGGGAAGGGGCTGAATTACTTAGCGTTCATCGGCAACGGTCTGAATACGCTGAGTATCTCGGCCAACAAGATCGATACGCATCTGGCGTTCTCCGGCAGTACCTGGTGGGAGCCGCTGGGCCCCTACGGGGAACCCGGCAAGTCTCGCAACATGTACGACGATTATTTCGCGTCCGACCAGGTGCGCATTCGCCTGGGCACGGCATTCACGCGATCGCGCGAAGACCGTTTTTCCAATCTCGATCAATCGAGTCCCGAGAACACGTCGTTGTACAACTCCGACGGCGTGCTGACCTTTTCGACCGGCGCGTTTGCGCCGGGTGTCACGCTCGACCAGGCGACGTACAGGATGTGGGCGGCCGACGCCGGCATCAAATGGAACGGGCTTGCGATCAACGGGCAGTACTTTATGCGTTGGCTGGATGATTTCGAGTCCGACGGACCGCTTCCGCTTGCATCTACCTTCGACCGCGGCGGCGAGGTGTCGGCGGGCTATTTCGTCGTGCCGAAAAAATGGATGATCTACGGCCGCGGCTCGTGGGTGCGCGGAGAGTTCGGCGACTCTCATGAGTACGGCGTCGGGGCGAAGTGGCACATGCTTCCGACGGAACGGCTCTGGCTCAACACAGAGCTATTCCGGGTCAACAAAGCTCCCTATAGCGGGGCCTTCACTCCGTATACCGCGGGTATGACGGGCTGGGTGCCGATGGTGCAGACAGTCCTCGCGTTCTGACGACCATCCGCTCAAGGCGCCAACGGATTTCAGGCGCGGATACCGCAAACAGTGATAAAAGAGTGCTCTGCTACGATCAGGCGCAGGCCGGATCATTGAGGGAGGCCTTGTGTGCATCTAGTAACTGTGTGCATGGCGCTTTTTGCTGGACTTCTGAGTCAACAGGCGGCCGCGCCCTCCCTTGATTACGAGTACTTCAAGTCGAGAGTGCAGCCGATCTTCGTGGCGAGGCGTCCGGGCCACGCCAGATGCATCGCGTGTCACGCGTCGGGGACGCCGCTGCGATTGCAGCCCCCATCGGTCGATGGTTCGAGCTGGACGGAAGAGGCGTCGAAGAAGAACTTCGAGGCCATGCGGCGCGTCGCGTTTGCGGGAAACGCGAAAAGCCTGCTGCTGGTCCACCCACTCGAAGAGACGGCCGGCGGAGACTTCTTTCACAGTGGTGGCAAGCACTGGGCCTCGCAAAACGATCCCGAGTGGCAAGTGCTAAGAGCGTGGATCATGGGCCAGACCAGGTAGAGGGAGGAGAGAGCGATGAAGACTGTTCCACGGACCCTCGTTCTCGTAATGGGCGCAATGATTTTGTGTACATTCTCGCTTTCTGCGCAGAACAAGGTCCGGATCATCCAGACCAACAGCGCAGGGGACAACGTCCACATCATCGATCCCGCCACCAACAAGGTCGTGGGCGAGATCAAGGGCATCGAGGCCGGACACGGCGCCGGCGCCTCGCCCGATGGCACACGCATCTACATCAGCAACGAAGCTGAGAGCACGCTCGATTTCGTCGATGCCAGAACGTTGAAGGTGTTGACGCGCGTCCCGCTCAGCGCCCACCCGAACAACATGGCTGTCGGCAAGGACGGCAAGCACGTCTACGTCGGGATCATTCAGGATCCCGGTGGCGTCGACGTCATCGAGACGGCGACGCACAAGAAGATCAAGAACGTCCCGACCAAGGGCACGATCCACAACGCGTACGTCACACCAGATGGCAAGTATGCGGTGGCGGGCTCGATTGGCGGCAAGAGCATCAACGTCATCGACGCGGACACGTTGCAGACCGCGTGGACGATGGACATGGACCTTGGCGTCCGGCCGATGACGTTCAACACGAACCCGGACGGTTCCACAAAGTGGATCTTCGTGCAGGTCAGCGGCTTCAATGGATTCGCGGTCGTCGACTTCGCGACGCACAAGGAGATCAAGCGGATCAAGAACCCGGACCTTCCGCCAGGGAAGTCGACCGTAACAGCCGGATCCGATCCGTCGCACGGCATGGCCGTCACCTCCGACGGCAAGACGCTCGTCGTCTGCAGCCGCTTGAACAACTACCTCTACTCGTACTCGCTGCCGGACTTGAAGCACCTCGGCGGCGCGGAGCTGGGCGGGAAGGGCGCCGGCTGGGTGACGCTGACGCCCGACGGGAAGACCGCGTACGTCGCGAACCCGGTGACCAACGATGTGTCGGTCGTCGACGTCGCGTCGATGAAGGAAACGTCACGAATCAAGGTCGGGTTCGTGCCGAAGCGCAACGCGACCGTGATGCTTCAATAAGTCGGTTCAATCGGTCGAGGGGACTTTCATCCGCCGTCCTTCGAGTGTGAGGTCCCAACCCAATCCCCGCCTGCGAAGCTCTGACTCATAGACGGACTCGCTGCCAAGCCGCCTGGATACGGAGGTGGAAACGACGGTCGCCACGAGCAGCGGCAGGACGATGGGATAGTCGCCAGAGAGCTCGAAGATCATCACGGCCGCCGTCAGCGGAGCGTGAATGCTTGCGGCGGTCGTGGCGGCCATCCCTACCAGCGCGTAGCTGCCGGCGCTCGCCTGGAACGGCGTCGACAGTGCAATGAGATGTGCCCACAACGTGCCGAGCGCTGCGCCCACGAGCAGCATCGGCGTGAAGATCCCACCTGGCACACCAGAGGCGATCGCGCCACTCGTCGCGACCACTTTCGCCACCAGGAGCACGGCAACAGCGCCGACCAGCATTCGCTGATCGAGCATCGCATTCAACGGCTCGTAGCCGTTCCCGGCAACGGCTGGCAGCCAGACCGCAATCGCGCCCACGAGGGCGCCTCCCATCATGGCGCGCCACGGTTGCGGAGCCGGGTGCCGCTCGAACCAGTTCTCGAATGAGGCGAGGAGCCATTTGAAACCGGATGCGGCCAGTGCCGCGGCCACTCCGAGCGCCGCAAACGACAGCAACTCCAGATTCGACTCCAGGCCGAACGTTCGCTGACCGTAGATAGGTCCGATGCCAACGATCGCGCGAGTCATGGCCGTCGCGAGGATCGTCGCACCCGTGGCAGGCAGCAACAGTTCCGGCGCGGCGATGCCCACAATCGTCTCGAGCACGAACAGGACGGCCGCAAACGGCGTGTTGTAGGCCGCCGCGAAGCCCGCAGCCGTACCAGCGGCGACGAGAATGCGCGTCTGGGTCAGCGATGTGGCCAACATCCGCCCCATGGCTGCGCCAAGTGCGCCTCCGAACTCGATCAGCGGTCCCTCGCGGCCGATGGACATCCCGCCGGCGATTGCCGCCCAGGAGGACACGACCCGCGACGCCGTCGTGCGAAGGGAAAGCCGCACGTTTCCCAGAGCGACGGCTTCCATGACGTTGCTGACGCCCTGGGCTGGCGTCGCTCGCAGACGCGCGATCGTCCCCGCGACTCCGGCGCCCGCAAGCGGCACCAGCAGTCGCAGCCATGGTGGCAGGCCGGCAATCGCGTCGACCACATTGTCTGCGTGATAGACGGTGCGGTAGAGCACGCTCAGGGAGGTGCGAAAGGCCACGGCGAACGTCGCGGCACCTGCGGCAACCAGAGCCACACTGATCGTGAATCGCCGGGCCGTCATCAGTAGGTGAGTGTAGTTGTGTCCGCGCCCCAGGTGAGGTTTCCCTGCCGCGAGATTTTCCGGTTTTTGCGGGATCCTTCCCAAAACAAGCTGATGCTCTCGTCGAATCCGCCCTGACTTCCCGATCCTGCTGCGGCCATTGTCTTGCTTTCTTCGAATTAATGTGGCGAATCGAATCACGGTGGCCGCGGGTCTCGCTTCAGTCGTGGCCGTCATGCTGGTGATGCCATCGCAAGGCTCGGCCCAGGCATTGCAATCTTTCGAGGACCTCGCGCTGAAGGTCAACCTCGAGGACCATCTTCAGGTCGAGGATCAATCAGGAGTCAAGGCCACCGGCCGCCTCACCCGCCTCACCCGCGATGAGATCGCGATCCAGACCGAGGCCGGCGAGAAAGCTTTCACGCACGACGCCGTTCGCGCGGTGGCCGTGCGCGGCCACGCGCTCCGCAGGGGCGCACTCATCGGGGCCGCGGTGGTCGCGGTTCTTGGCGCGGTGGCGACCTGCTCGCACGAAGGGACTGCGGGCTGCGCCATCATTGGACTGCTCGGCGCCGCACCGATCGGCGCAGGCGTCGGACTGGCTATCGGAGCCCTCATTCCTCGGATGCATCCTGTTTATCGCGCGTCAGACGATCGCTTGTCGATTCAGCCGTCGCGCGCGGCCGTTCAGGCCAGCCTGCTCGAGGACCTTGCGCTTCGGGTCAACCTCGACGACAGGCTCCAGGTTGACGACGTGTCGGGGGGCAGGACCATTGGTCGTCTGACGCGCCTTACGGCCGATGAAATCGCGCTCCACACCGCGGCCGGCGAGAAGCAGTTCACGCGGGAGACCGTCCGGCAGGTTGCCGTGCGTCACCGGCCACTCCGCATGGCTGTGCTCATTGGGGCCGGCGCGGGAGCCGCGGCGGGTGCCGTGGCCGCATGCACGGGCCAGGACCGCGAAGAATGCGCAGACGCGCCGATCATCGCCGGCGCCTTTGGCGCGGGCCTCGGACTTGGTGTGGGGGCGCTCATACACACGACGACGGTCGTCTACCCCGAGCCGGGGAAGCGAACATTTGTTGTACCGCTGATATCACGTGGCGCCGTCGGCGTTCGGGTCAGCCGACGCTGGTGATGGCAGTCATCGTGGATACTTTGAACATGGGAGGCCGAACATGAAGGGCAATAAACAACTGCTGATGGTCCTGAATCAACTCCTGGCGGACGAACTCACCGCCATCAGCCAGTACATGGTGCACTCAGAGATGTGCGACAACTGGGGCTACGACAAGCTGCACAAGGCCATCGAGCGCCAGGCGAAGGACGAAATGCACCATGCCGAGTGGCTCATCCGCCGCATCATCTTCCTGGAGGGGACGCCGGTGATCTCGAAGCTGAATCCCATCAAGATCGGACAGACCGTCGCGGACATGGTGGGCAACGATCAGAGGGCTGAACTCGAGGCTGTGCGCGCCTACAACAAGGCAATCGCCATGGCGCGCGATGCTGGCGACCAGGCGACGGGGGACTTGCTGCTGCAGATCCTCAAGATGGAAGAGGGCCACGCGGACTGGGCAGAGATGCAGCGCGCCCAGATCGAACAGATGGGGCTGCAGAATTACCTGGCCAATCAAACCGCCGGCGCGAGCCAGCCTTGAAGGCACGAATGCGATGCGAGAGCTGGATTAGCGATCGTTCGTCTCTTTGCGAAACACGACGAAGTGCTGTCGTGGAAGGAAATCGTGCCTGGCGTCGAGCCGGTAACCTGCCTGCTTCATCTCACCGATGATGTGATCGGCTTCGAAGCGGAACTCGGGCGGCGGGCCTTCCGGTGAGTCCTTCCGGAAGTCGATGATCGCCACCCGTCCTCCCGCTGTCAGGGACTTCGCCAGCTCGCGGAAGTACGTCGGACGACTCGGGAGGTGGTGGTAGGTGTCAACGACGAGAACAAGATCGACCGGCTTCGGCAGGTTCGGGCTCGTCCCACTGGCCTGCACGGTGATCAGGTTCGAAAGCCGGTCGCCAATCGCGCGCTTCCGAATGTGTTCGAGCATGGACGGCTCGACGTCGACGGCATAGACGGTTCCACGGGGGACCGCCTTTGCCAGTCGCACGCTGAAATATCCCGTGCCGGCGCCGATATCCGCGACCGACGCGTTGGGCGACAACTTCAGCGTCTCGATGACGCGGGTCGGCATCTGCCAGCTGTCTCGTGCCGGGTCGTCGAAGGATTTTGCGTACCGCTCCGGGTCGTCGAAGCGGTGCTCCATATGGTCGGGCTTGCTCTGTGGCTGGTGCTCTTGCGCCGCGACGGCCAGTCCGAGGCACCCGAACGCGACGATTGCAAGCGGAAACGGCCGGTTCCTCATCGCTGTCCTCCCGGAAAGGTATCGTGGGATTCTCTCATCAATGATGACGTCGAGACAATGGCGCCAATCAGGCCGAGCGACGACACGGCTGGATGGAATAAAACCGTGGTTCAGGTGTTCTGATAAGTGTCGAAGACGGCCCGGCCATTCGATTCGAAGATGGACGGCGTTTTGTGGCTACACTCTGACGCGGCCAGCGTGCCAATCCGCAACCAAAGCTCACGGCGGCAGCAGCGCGCGCTCGATCGCGAGGCGTTTCGCACCGAAACGCTCGCGCTCTTCGGAAGCGTGTCCCGCGTCGCGCGCCGGCTGACCAGAAGTGCGGCCGACGCGGAAGACCTGACGCAGGAGACGTTCGTCCGCGCGCTCGGCGCCTCCCGCCGCTTCCAGTTGGGCACGAACGTGAAGTCATGGCTGTTCACGATTCTGCGTAACATCAATCGCAACCGGACGCGCGATCGCACGCGCGCGATGGTGGTGGCAGACGGCGAAGCGGTGGAACGGTTCGCTGCCGCCGCTGCTTCGAGCGACACCCCGGAGGCCCGGCTCATCCGGAACGCTGAGAGTCGTGACTTGCGGGCGGCCCTCGACTCGCTGCCGCCCGCCCTCCGGCAGACGGTGTGGCTCCGCGACATCGAGGAGCTGCCGTATGCAGAGATCGCCAGGCGTCAGAACATTCCGATCGGCACCGTCATGTCCCGGTTGTCACGGGCACGTGAGCTCCTGTCTCGCCGCATGATGGAGCGAGCGAATGCCGGTCGCGTGGGAGGAACAACGACATGAGAACGATCCAATGCTGGCGGCTTCGGTCGGTGTTGACGGCCTACGTTGACGACGAAGTGTCCGCAGGCGAGCGGCTGCGCATCGAGAGCCATCTCGAGCGATGTGACGCGTGCCGTCATCGCGTCAGCCGCGAACGGGCCGTGCGGCAGCGGCTGCGGCGCTGGTCGACCGAGATGCGAGGCGTGGGCCAGCCATTAACGTGGCCAGCAGTCGCCCAAACGCCTTCCCATCACCGCATCCGTGCCCTGACTCGAATCGTGGCGGCGTCCGCCGCGGCGATTGCGCTGGTGTTCGCAGCATGGAGTCGCTGGCCAGACGGTGCCGTGGCGTTTGCCGCGCATGGTCAGATCACCGATAGCCGGTGTGCGAGCGGCCATGCGCACAGCGGGCCGGCGCTCAGGGACATCAGTGGCGGAGACTGCGTGCGACGTTGTGTCGCGATGGGGGCTCACTACGTGTTCGTCTCCCAGGGCGTCGTCTATCCGATTCGCAATCAGGATTTCGTGGATCTGACCCACGTGGCCGGGCAGGACGTGCAGCTCGAGGGCGAGGTGCGCCAGAACGTGCTGACGGTGTCGCAGGTGCGTCCGCTCTCTGCCCGATCTGGACAACTGTTCCTATTCAAGACAAGCGAGGACGTCATGATTAAAGTTCGTCTGCTCGTGCTGCTGGCGGCCGCCGGCGTGGTGGTTCCGGTCGTTGGTGCCCAGCGGGAGACGCCGCCCGCGGGTGTGGCCAACTACACGCGTGTCGATGCCACCGTGGCATGTGCCGGGGCGACGCCGGTTCAGGCGCTCCCCGAATTGAAAAAGAGCGGCTTCGCATCCGTCATCAACTTCCGGATGGCGCAGGAACAGGGAGCCAACATCGACGAGTCAAAGGCGGCGGCGGCACAAGTCGGCTTGAAATACATTCACTTGCCCTTCCAGACCCCGACGCCTGAGATCGCCGCGGCGTTCCTCAAGGCGGTCGCAGATCCGTCGAACCAGCCGGTCTACATTCATTGCGGCTCGGCAAATCGTGTCGGGGCGATGTGGTTCATCAAGCGCGTCAAGATCGACGGCTGGGACGTCGACCGCGCCATGAAGGAAGCGGAAGCGATCGGCTTGAGGGCGCCTGGCTTGAAGGAGTTCGCGTTGAACTACGTGAGCTCGACACGCTGATGGGGCGGACACTCCTGACGTGTCGCCTGTCGATTGCAGCCGTGTGCGTGTGTGTCGCTACACCCCTGTCGGCCCAGGTGCACCAGCACGGACCCGGCGCGCGCGAGCAATATCAGGTGGAGCCCACACCAACGGCGCAAGCGCCGACCATCGACGGCGCGCTCGATGACCCGGCCTGGCAGACGGCGGCGTTGATCGAGACGTTCACGCAGCAGGAGCCAGCGGAGGGCGAGCCGGCAACGGAACGGACAGAGGTGCGGCTCCTCTATGATGCGCATGCCCTGTACATCGGCGTGCACGCGTACGACTCGAATCCGGACGCCGTGATCGCGACCGAGATGCGACGCGATTCGCCGCGGCTGCTGGAGGAGGACAACTTCCAGGTCATCTTCGATACCTTCCGCGATTCGCGGTCCGGCTACATGTTTCTCACCAGTCCGCTCGGCGCAAAGCTCGAGCAGCAGGTGTTCGAGGAGGGCGGCGGCAATGCCCGAGGGTCGGCCTCGAACATCAACCGGGACTGGAACGGGGTGTGGTCGGCGGCCGCACGCCGTACGAGCGACGGCTGGACCGCCGAGATCATGATTCCAACGGTGACGCTCCGCTCTCCTGACGCGGAGTCGCAACTGTGGGGCATCAACTTCATGCGGAACATCGGCCGGAAGAACGAGCAGGTCTTCTGGGCGCCCATTCCCAAGCCGTACGGCCTGACACAGGTGAGCCTGGCCGGCACCCTGTCTGGCATGAGGAACCTCTCGCGAGGCCTCGACCTCCGCGTCAAGCCCTTTGTCGTGGCAGGAGGGCGGCGCGACCGCATCGGCACGGGCGTTCGACGCGACGTCCTGAGAGAGATCGGCCTCGACATGAAGTACGGCGTGGCATCGGGGCTCGCGCTGGACGTGACGGTCAACACCGACTTCGCGCAGTCGGAAGTGGACGAGCAGCAGGTGAATCTCACCCGGTTTGCGCTGTTCTTTCCGGAGAAGCGGGACTTCTTCCTCGAGAATTCCGGTCAGTTCACCATCAGCAACCAGGGGACGGACCGCCTGATGGACCTGTTCTTCAGCCGGCGAATCGGGCTCTCGGATGCCGGACTGCCGATCCCGATTGTCGGCGGCACGCGCCTGTCCGGCAAAGTGGCCGGGAACAACATCGCGCTGATGAACATTCAGACCGCCTCGTTTCTCGGCCGGCCCAGCGAGAACTTCATGGTGGCGCGCTACAGCAAGGATCTGTTCGGGCGCTCGAAGCTGGGTGGCATGGTCGTCAACAAAGAGGCGATGGACAGCACGCACTTCAACAGGACGTTCGTGGTCGACTCGGTGCTGGCGCCGACCACCAGCCTCAACTTTCACACGTTCCTCGCCCGGACCTCCTCGCCGGGCGTCAGCGACGGGCAGATGGCCTTTCACACGCGGGCCGTGTTGCTGAACACCAAGTGGAATACCTACGCCGAATACACGGACATCCAGGACCACTTCAATGCCGAAGTCGGCTTCGTCCCGCGCGTCGGCATCCGCACGACGAAGGTGCATGTCGAGCGAAATCCCCGACCCGGGAACTGGATCAGGGTAATGGAGCCGATGGTCAACCTGACTTACACGACCGACCAGGACAACCGGCTGCTCACCCGCCGAATCCACAACATGCTCGGCACCCGGCTCAGCAACGGGGCGTACATCAACGTCTGGTACAACAACTGGTTCGACCAGGTCGATCGCCCGTTCACGCTCCAGAACCTCGTCACGATTCCAGTGGGCACATACCGGTTCGGCGAATGGAACTTCTCGTTCAGCAGCAATCCGTCCCGCCGGCTCTACGGCGCCATCACGTACAAGCCGCAGACCTTTTATGACGGCACGAGAACAGACCTGAACACGACGCTCGGGCTGCGCGCGTCGAGCCGCGTGTCCACCGAGCTCTCGATGCAGCAGAACGACGTCGACCTGCCGTGGGGCAGCTTCGTCGTCAACCTGGGCATCCTCAAGATCGACTACGCGCTCTCGCCCCGGATGACGATCCGCACGCTGTCGCAATACAACTCGTTGACCCGCCAGTTGAGCACCAGCGTGCGGTACAACTTCATTTACAGTCCCGGGAGTGACGTCTATGTCGCCTACGACGAGCTGCAGGCAGACGAGCTGGGCCGCGCTGAAGTGCGGAACCGCCAGCTGGTCGTCAAGATGACGTACCTCGTGTCGCGTTGATGAGATCTCTCGCGTCGCCGGGCGCTCCTTATACACCTTTGAACGCAGGAAACGAACGGTTCCTCAACCAACGCTCAAGCCAGCGCGCGCGGGATTTGCGCAGGCATCGGGGATTTTTCCCGCCTGTGCGGGCCCCATCCGGGCACCGACGTCGTCGTTCTGGCGCAATTCGGGCGTTCTGCGTTCCTGGGCCGCCGGAACAGCAGTTGCACAACCTCTCTTGGGACGTCGAGCACTCTTTCTGGCGCGATTGGCTCTTGGAGTGGCGATATGTCGAAGGAACTAGGATTCAACGTCGAACTGCCGCTTTCCTTCGAAGCTGCGGTGCCGCACGTGCGGGAGGCGCTCAAGCAGGAGGGATTCGGCGTGCTGACGGAGATCGACCTGCGTGCCGCGTTCCGGGAGAAGCTTGGCCGGGAGTTTCGCCCCTACATGATTCTCGGCGCGTGCAATCCGCCGCTCGCGTTCAGCGCGATCTCGGCTGACCCGTCAGTCGGACTGCTGCTGCCGTGCAACGTGACGGTCGAATGGCTCGCAGAAGGGCGTACCGGTGTCCGCCTGACCGATCCCGAGGCCCTGCTCAGCACGGTGGTGCTCCAGGGAGCTCCAGAACTGACATCGGTTGCGCGTGATGCGCGCGCGCGCATGGTACGGGTCGCCGAGTCGCTCGCGAAGCACTGACACTCAGCGACTACGGGTCGGCCTGCGGAAGGAGGCGCTCATGACTAAACGGTTTCACACGGCAGCTGTCATTCAGATGCTGCTCGTCGCTCTGATCACCGTCACGCCCGCATTCGGACAAGGCAGACATGGGGGCCGGGGCATGATGATGGGCGATCCTGCACATGCGGCCGACATGCAGCTGTTTCACCAGCTGTTCGAGCACCGAACGGAAATCAACCGGCAAGTGATTCTGCGAGAGGACGGCATCGAAACCGTCACCGAATCGACGAACCCCGAGGTCACACGCCTGCTGCAGACGCACGTCGCGTCGATGCTGGCGAGGGTGAAGGAGGGACGACCGATTCATCAGCGCGATCCGCTGTTTGTGGAGCTGTTCAAGAACGCGGACCAGATCGAAGCCAGGCACGAGCTGACGGCCGGCGGCGTACGGGTCATCGAGACGTCGAAGGACGCCTTCGTGGTCAAGCTGTTACACGCACATGCGGAGGTGGTCAGCGCGTTTCTCGCGAACGGCATGTCGGAGATGATGAAGAACCACCCGGTTCCGCCGCGCTAGTAGTGAAACGCGCGGCCACCGAACGCGACCGGGCGCGACGATTCAACCGATTGCAGAGTTTCCGTCCGCAACATTAACCTCAGCGTCCCCATGTTTCCCGCGGCATGGGCGTCCTGCCTGATAGACTCATGGCGTCGCACCCCAGTCCTGAGATGAGGAGAACATTCGTGGATTCTGACAACTTGGTCCACTCCGCGCGGTCGCTCGAAAATGCGTTTTTCGACAAGGAGAATACCCGGCTTCTGAAAGAGATGCGCGAGCGGGCGCGCACCCAGGAACGGCGCGCGGCCATGCGCGAGGTCGTGCGCGTCGACGACGAGGCCTTGATCGATCACCTCATCGCGCTCGGACTCGAGCCGGAAACCGTGCTGGCGCTGCAACTCGTGCCGCTCGCCGCCATCGCCTGGGCCGACGGCCAGATGGAGCCGCGCGAGCGGAATGCGGTGCTGAAGGCCGCCGCTGCCCAGGGCGTGGCGCCCGACAGCGTTGCCGGGCGGATGCTCGACAAGTGGCTGGCGCAGCAGCCCGGCGCCGACCTCGTGGACGCGTGGAAGCGTCACATGCGGGCGCTTTGGCCGCTGCTCTCGCCGAAGGAACGGAGCGACA
This sequence comes from Vicinamibacterales bacterium, assembly GCA_963746535.1. GTDB lineage: Bacteria > Acidobacteriota > Vicinamibacteria > Vicinamibacterales > JAMQPK01 > JAMQPK01. The sequence goes on from CAVVBP010000007.1 coordinate 800,642, forward strand.
TCCGCGCGTCGGCGCTCGATCGTGCGCGCAGCGTCGCGGAAGCGGCCGGCGGCTTCCTCGGCCTCACCTCCAAGATTTCCGCCCAGGAGCAGGCGGTTGTAGACGAGTTGTCAAAGACGCTTGCCGATTGAGCGAGCCGTCGCGAGTGTTCGACGCCGGCTGTTCAAGTGGGAACAGGCCCGGATGCCCTTACGCAATACAGTTAACGATGGGGCTTCATGGATGACACGTCAAACACCTTGAAACCGTGGGTGATATTCGCCGGTTGTGTACTCGTCATTGTCGTCCTCTATTGGGCGCAGGCCGTGCTCGTGCCGATCGCACTCGCCGTGCTGCTCACGTTCGTCCTCACACCTCCTGTCACCTGGCTTCAGCGTTGGCTCGGCCGCGTCCCGGCTGTCCTCGCGGCGGTCACGCTCGTGTTCATCGTTCTCGGTCTCGCCGGTTGGGGTCTCGCGCGACAGATGAATCATCTGGCCGACGACCTCCCCACCTATCGCGTCAATATCCTGGCGAAGATCGCGGACGTCCGCGGAGTAGGGAAGGGAGGATCGGTCGAGAAGCTTCAGGAGACGATCGAAGGGATCAAGACCGATCTTGGACAATCGAGCGCGCCGACCGGAAGGGCCTCGCGGGCTGTTGTGTTCACGTCCGAGCCGGTCGGGGGTTTCTCGGGCTTCTCGTGGCTTGGTCCGATCGTCGGCCCCGTGGGGACCGCCGGGCTGGTGCTGGCGATGGTGATCTTCATGCTGCTCGAACGGCGGGATCTGCGCGATCGGCTGATTGGTCTGTTCGGCCTCGGTCAGTTGACGCTCACGACGAAGGCGTTCGATGAGGCAGGCACGCGTGTCAGCCGTCAGCTGCTGATGCAGTCGCTGGTCAATCTGGTCTATGGCATCGCCGCCGGGCTGGGGCTCTACCTCCTCGGCGTGCCGTACCCGTTGGTTTGGTCGACACTTGGCGCGGCACTTCGATTCATCCCGTATGTCGGACCCGTGATCGGGGCCGGTGCGCCGATCCTGGTCAGCCTTGCGGCCCTCCCGGGGTGGGCCGGTCCGCTCTGGGTGGTGGGCATGTTCGTCGCGCTCGAGCTGTTCACGAATCTCGTGCTCGAAACCGTCCTTTATGCAGGGGCGGCGGGAGTCTCCCAGGTCGCGTTGCTCGTATCCGTGGCCTTCTGGACCTGGTTATGGGGCCCGCTCGGTCTGCTCATGGCGACACCGCTGACGGTGTGTCTCGTCGTACTCGGGAAGCACGTACCGGGTCTCGAGTTCGTCGGGATGTTGATGGCCGACACCCCCGCGCTCGCCCCAGAGTATGGCTACTATCAGCGATTGTTGGCCCACGACCAAAGCGAGGCAGCCGACCTCATTGAGCGGCACGTCAAGACGGAGGTCCCGCGCTCGGTCTACGACGCCTTGCTGCTGCCGGCGCTCAACTATGCTGAGCGCGACCGCCTCGAGCAACGGTTATCGCCGGATGAAGAAACTGCGGTCATCGATGCGACGCGAGAACTCCTGTCCGACGCGGCGGAGTCGATCCGGCGTCTCCAGCCGGCGCCGTCAGCGCCTGATGATCCGGCACTTCCCACGCCACGGGAACCGCTGCGCGTGATGGGCCTGGCCACCAATGGCACCGCTGACGAGCTTGCGTTGCAGATGCTCGGCCACGTGCTCGACGATCTGCCAATCGTCGTGGAGATCGCCAAGGGGCGCATGCTCGCCTCGGAACTGGTGACGCTGGTACAAGCGCAAGGGGTCTCGGTCATCTGCTTCGCCGATCTACCGCCCAGCCCTCCGTCCAAGACGCGCTATCTGGTTAAGAAGCTCCACGCCGCGATGCCGGAGGTGCGAATCCTCGTTGGGCGCTGGGCTCCGCAGGCGTTGGCGGACGACAGCACGCAGCAGCTGCGGGACGCGGGCGCGACGCTCGTGGCCTCGACGCTTGCCGAGACCCGGACTTACCTGGGCGCGCTGGTCGAGATTCCACGTGTCCCGGTTCCGGAGACCAGCAGCGTCCACGCGGCCTGACGCGATAAGATGGCGGCACCCATGCCGACACTTGCCATCGCGATCTTCGTCGCCGTGTTCGCCATCGCGACGTTCCGCAACATTCATCTCGGCGTCCTGATGCTGCCCGCCGCCGTCGTCGTTGGCGTCTGGCTGGCGGGCATGCCGCTTCGGGACATCCTGGCGGGATTTCCCGTCAACATCCTGGTCCTTGTCGGGGGCGTCACCTACTTCTTCGGCATCGCCCAGGGCAACGGCACCATCGACGGCGCTATTCAGAAACTGATCGCGGCAGTCGGCGACCGGCGCGCGCTGCTGCCATTTCTGATCTTCCTGATTACGGCCGGTGTTGCGTCGATGGGCTCGTCGCAGGCGGGGTACGTCATGATCCCGCTCGCGATGGCCGCTGCGAGGCGCTCGGCTATGGATCCCATGTTGATGGGCGTTGCGCTCAACTCTGGCATGAGTACGGGCGGGTTTGCGCCAACCAGCCTGTTCGGCATCGTCACGGTCACCACAGCCCGTCAGGCCGGCATCGATCTCAATCCGCTTACGCTTCTGGCCGCAGCGCTTATTTCGAACCTGGCATTGCTTTTTGTCGCCGTATGGATGTTCCCGGGCCAGGGCGTCGCCACCGTACCTCGAAACTCCGCAATCGAGCCGGCGGCAACGGTCGCACCTTCACGATTCGCCTCACATCAGGTCGTGACGCTCATCTGCATCGTCGGTCTGGTTCTCTCTGTCGTCACTGGCTTCTCGCTGGGATACCAGCCGGATCTCGGCGTGATCGCATTCGGGTTGGGCGCCGTGCTCGCACTGATGTACCCGAAAGCGGGGGCCGAAGGCATTCGCAGGATCGATTGGTCGACGATCTTCATGGTTGGAGGGATCGTGACGTTCGTGGGTGTCTTGCAGCGAATGGACGCGGTCAATTTGCTCGGGCACGCGGCGATGAACGTCGGCACGCCGCTCGTGGCCGCGTTCGTGGTCTGCATGATCGCCGGGCTGGTCTCGGCGTTTGCGTCGACCGCGGGGATCCTTGCGGCGCTCGTGCCGATGGCCGTGCCGCTGGCCACGTCAGGTGGTGTGGCCGGGTGGGCCTTGCTGTGCGCGATGGGCGTGTGTGCGTCGATCGTCGACGCCTCACCATTCTCGACGACGGGTGCGCTGATCGTCGCGGCGTCCCCCGAGGAAGAACGGCCGCGGTTGAGGTCGCTGTTGACGCGATGGGGACTGTCGATGGTAATTGTCGGGCCTGTTGCCGCGGTAATTGTGCTACTGCTGCTCGGACGTTCCTGAAATGCGCGCCCATGATTTTCGGGCTGGAGGATTCTTCATGTCTGTCGCCGCCACACTCGAACAAATCGCACTCAGCTTCACCGGTCGGCTGCTCCGGCCGGCCGACGCCGGTTATGACGAAGCGCGTCGCGTGCACAACGGGCTCGTCGACAAGCGTCCGGCGCTCATCGCGCGCTGCCATGGAACGGCGGACGTCGCGGATGCCGTGAGGCTCGCGAGATCGCTCAACCTCGAAGTCGCCGTGCGCGGCGGCGGCCACAACGTCGGCGGCCGCGGAACGATCGACGACGGACTGATGATCGATCTCGCGCCGATGAAGGGGATGTATGTCGATCCGTCTGCGCGCCGAGCACGCGCGCAGGGCGGCGTATTGTGGAAGGAGCTCAATCGCGAAACGCAGCTCCACGGCCTGGCGACGACCGGTGGCGTCGTCGGCACCACGGGCATCGCGGGCCTGACGCTCGGCGGCGGGCTCGGCTGGCTGATGCCGAAGTACGGGCTGGCGCTCGACAATCTGCGATCGGCCGAAATGGTGATGGCGGATGGGACGGTGCGCCGCGCGAGCGCAGACGAGAACCCGGATCTGTTCTGGGCCATTCGCGGCGGCGGCGGCAACTTCGGCATCGCGGCGTCGCTCGAATACGAGCTGCATCCGGTCGGTCCGATTGTCACCGGTGGCCTCGTCGCCCACCCGCTGCAGAACGGCCGCGACGTCCTGAAGTTCTTCCGCGACAGCTGCGCGTCCCTGCCGGACGAGATGATGCTCGTCGCCGGACTTCTGACGGCGCCCGACGGCTCCGGAGCCAAGCTGACCGGCATCGTGGCGAGCCACTGCGGTCCACTCGCGGACGGCGAGGCCGCGGTACGGCCCCTCAAGGCGTTCGGCCCGCCGGTGATGGACGCGATGGGACCGATCCCGTACTGCGCGCTGAACGGCTTGTTCGATCCAGGGCTGCCGAAAGGCGCGCTCAACTACTGGAAGGCGCACTTCCTTACCGACCTGAGCGACGCGTGCATCGCGACGCTCGTCGAGCGATTTGCGGCGACGCCGTCGCCGATGACGCAAGTCGTTATCGAGCACTTCCACGGCGCGGCTAGCCGGGTGCCTGTCGCCGACACGGCGTGCGCGATGCGAATCACCGGCTTCAACGTCGTCCTGATAAGTCAATGGACGGAGCCGGCGGACACCGAGAAGAACATCAGCTGGTGCCGCGAGACGTACGACGCGCTCCGGCCGTATCTCGGCACGTTCCGGTATCTGAACTATCTCGACGCCGATGAGGCCGGCGACCCTGCCGCTATCGCGTACGGCCCGAACTACGCGCGGTTGCGTGAGCTCAAGACGAAATACGATCCGGACAACTTCTTCCATGTGAATGTAAACATCCGTCCACGCTGAGGGCTGCGTCGGCAACCAAGGGATATTTGTCGTCTCGGGCGGCGTGGCCGGGTGGGCATTGATGGGCGCGACAGGAAACAGCAGGACGCGCTTCATCATTGAAGCGCGCCCTGCTCAAGACTCAATCCAGGTCGAAGCGATCGAGGGCCATCACCTTGGCCCACGCCTTCACGAAGTCCCGCACGAACTTCTCTTGTCCGTCCGCCGCGGCATAGACCTCTGCCACGGCGCGCAACTCGGAATTCGATCCGAACACCAGGTCGACGGGGGTCGCCGTCCACTTGACCTTGCCGGTTGTGCGATCGCGTCCCTCGTAGATACCTTCGGCCTCGCCGGACTTGCTCCACATCGTCGACATGTCGAGCAGGTTCACGAAGAAGTCATTGCTCAAGGTCCCGGGCCGATCACTGAATACCCCGTGTCGCGCCAATCCGGAGTTGGCGTCCAAGGCACGCATGCCGCCGACCAGCACGGTCATCTCGGGAACCGTCAACGTCAGCATGTCGGCCTTGTCGACCAGCATCGCCGCCGGCGAGCGGCGCTGATCCGGGCGGAAGTAGTTCCGGAAGCCATCCGCGACCGGCTCGAGCACCGCGAACGACGCGGCATCGGTCTGCTCGGCCGAGGCGTCGACCCGGCCCGGTGCGAAGGGCACCTGCACGGTGAGCCCCGCCTGCTTCGCGGCCTGCTCGATGGCGGCGCCGCCCCCGAGCACGATCAGGTCGGCGAGCGAGACCTTCTTCTTGCCGTTCGCGCCGTTGAAGTCCTTCTGGACGGCTTCCAGACGCGCCAGCACCTTGGCCAGCTCGCTCGGATTGTTGACCTCCCAGTCCTTTTGCGGCGCAAGGCGGATGCGCGCGCCATTAGCGCCGCCGCGCATGTCCGTGCCGCGGAACGTCGCCGCCGACGCCCACGCCGTCCTCACGAGTTCAGGACCAGTCAGTCCCGACGCGAGAATCTTCGACTTCAGGCTCGCGATGTCTTTCGCGTTGATGAGCGGATGGTCGATCCTGGGAAGCGGGTCCTGCCAGACCAGGTCCTCGCTCGGAATCTCCGGGCCGAGATAACGGGAACGCGGCCCGAGATCGCGGTGGGTCAGCTTGAACCACGCCTTTGCGAACGCCAGCCGGAACTCCTCCGGGTTGTCGAGGAAGCGCCTCGAGATCTTTTCGTATGCCGGGTCGAACCGCAGCGCGAGGTCCGTGGTCAGCATGATCGGCGCATGCCGCTTCGACTTGTCGTGCGCGTCGGGAACGCGGTTGGCGCCCTCGCCGCCGGCGGGGATCCACTGTGTGGCGCCGCCGGGGCTCTTGGTCTGCACCCACTCGAAGCCGAACAGGTTGACGAAGAACTCGTTGGTCCACGACGTCGGGTTGTAGGTCCACGCACCCTCCAGGCCGCTGGTGACCGTGTCGCCCGCGTTGCCCGTGCCGCACGTGTTCGTCCACCCGAGGCCCTGCTCCTCAATTCCCGCCGCCGCGGGCTCGGGGCCCACGCACTTGGATGGCGGGTGCGCACCGTGCGTCTTGCCGAAGGTGTGGCCGCCAGCGATCAGCGCCACCGTCTCTTCGTCGTTCATCGCCATGCGGCCAAAAGCCTGACGGATGTCCTTGCCGGCCGCCACGGGATCCGGCTTGCCGTTCGGGCCCTCGGGATTCACGTAGATCAGCCCCATCTGCACGGCCGCCAGTGGGTTCTCCAGCATCCGATCGCCACTGTGGCGCTCATCCCCCAGCCACTTCTTCTCGGCACCCCAGTAGACCAGATCGGGCTCCCAATCGTCCCTGCGGCCGGCGGCATAGCCGAACGTCTTGAAGCCCATCGACTCCAGCGCGACATTACCGCTCAGGACCATCAGATCGCCCCAGGAGATTTTCTGTCCGTACTTTTGTTTCAGGGGCCAGAGCAGCCGCCGCGCCTTGTCGAGATTGGCGTTATCCGGCCAACTATTCTCGGGCTCGAATCGCTGTTGACCGCCGCCGGCGCCGCCGCGCCCGTCGCCCACGCGGTACGTCCCGGCAGCATGCCAGGCCATCCTGATGAAGAACGGACCGTAATTCCCATAGTCGGCCGGCCACCATGGCTGCGACGTCGTCAGGACTTTCTTGATGTCGGCCTTGACGGCGTTCAGGTCAAGGCTCGCGAACGCCTTGGCGTAGTCGAAATCCCGGTCGAGGGGGTTGGACTCGACACCGTTCTGCCGAAGCTGCGAGAGATCGAGCTGGTCGGGCCACCAGAATTGCGTTGGCCTGGGCTCGCCCTGCGCACGAACTGCATCCGTTGACACCAACGGTAGCGCAGCGACCGCGAAGACGGCGATCAGCATCCTTATGTGCTTGTTCATGTGAGTTCTCCTCTACGAACAACGACATCGCCGTTCTTGGCACCGGATGCACCATGAACGGTTCGTTTTTCAGGAACGGGAGCGCAACGCGCGTGCCAACGCGATTCTTCGTGTTTTAGGCGGAAAGTACCTGAAATCGATCTGATCAACGGCGGGGGCCGAGAGATAATCCGCAGGCGGCACGAACTATCGCGCACGCTGCGTATGCGATAGTAACGTCTGCCTTGGAGGCGCTATGAGAACCCTTATTGCCGCCCTCGTGTGCGGTGTGATCGTGTTAGTGACCTTGATTGCCCAGGATGGACCGGAGACCGTGTTGCGCGGGACGAAGCAGTTCCGCCAGAGCGAGGTAGTGACGGGGCTGGCCGGGCCATATGAGGTGACGTGGGGCCCGGACAATATGCTCTGGGTTACGGAGCGTACGGGCAAGCGGATCACTCGCGTGAATCCGGCGACGGGCGAGCAGAAGGTCGCGATCACGATCGACGAAGTGCTCGCGCCGGGAGGACAGGACGGGCTCATGGGGCTGGCGCTCGACCTGGCCAACAACGTCGTCTACACGGGATATACGTACACCGATCGGAGTCTGCCGCCTCACGTGACGGTGGCGAATCCCGAGAGCCCGTATCGTTATCTCTACACCAAGATCGTCCGCCTCACCTACGATCGGGCGACGGAAACGCTCAGCAATCCCGTCACGCTGATCGCGGGCATGCCCGCGGGCAACGACCATCAGGCCGGGCGGATGAAGATCGGTCCGGATCGCAAGCTGTACTACACCATCGGCGACCAGGGGAACGATCAGCTCGGCAACTACTGCATTCCGATCGAAGCCCAGCGGCTGCCGACGCAGGCGGAGATCCAGGCGAAGCACTACGCCGCGTACGTGGGGAAGTCGCTGCGGCTGAATCTCGACGGCTCGATTCCGAACGACAATCCGGAGATTGCAGGCGTGCGGAGCCACGTCTTTACGTACGGCCATCGCAACCCGCAGGGCATCGATTTCGGCCCGGATGGCACGTTGTACGAGTCCGAGCACGGTCCGAAGACAGACGACGAGGTCAACATTCTCAAGGCGGGCGCGAATTACGGGTGGCCGCATGTGGCCGGACTGAAGGACGGCAAGGCGTACGAGTACGCCCGATGGGCGGAGTCGACGACGCCGTGCGCGCAGCTCAAGTTCAGCGACCTGGCGATTGCCCCCACGGTGCCGCGCGAGCCGGAGTCCGCGTTCACCAGGCCCTTTAACGAGCCGATCGCGACGATGTTTACGGTGCCGACGGGGTACAACTTCAGCGATCCGGTGTGCAAGGGCATCGACTACATCTGCTGGCCGACGGTGGGCGTGTCGAGCGTCGAATTCTACGGGTCTCCCCGCACTAGCGGCATCCCCGGTTGGGACAAAGCGTTGCTGTTGACGACGCTGAAGCGCGGGTCGCTTTACGTGGTGGCGCTCAGCGCCGATGGGCAGCGCGTGCAGGGAAAGTTTTCACGCTACTTCCAATCCGACAACCGCTATCGCGATACCGCCGTCAGCCCCGACGGCAAGACGATCTACATCGCGACCGATCCAGCGGGCCTGGCCGAGGCGACCGCGGGCGGCACCACGCGCACGATGACCAACAAGGGATCGATCCTCGCGTTCACGTACGTGGGGGAAGGGACGGGTGCGCCCATCGAACCTCAACGCACCACGACCGTGGCGCCGGCGGGTCCGGCCAAACCGGCGCCGGCGGTGGCGGGCGCCGCTCCGCAATATACGGCCGCGCAGGCCGCCGCGGGCAAGACGGCATTCGAGGCCGATTGCGCGGTGTGCCACGGGAATACGTTGACGAACGGCACGATGGCGCCGCCGCTCGCGGGCGAGTCGTTCCACGCCGTGTGGGCAGGGCAGTCCGTCCGCACGCTGTTCGACAGTGCGAAGGCGATGCCCCCGGCAAATCCTGGTTCGCTCCCGGACGCAGCCTATTCGAGCATCCTTGCCTACATCCTTCAGGTGAACGGTTATCCAGCGGGCGAGACGCCATTCACGACAGGAGATGGTACGGCGCTGCGTTAATACGAAAACGCGTCTCCTGAACTCGACCGTACGATTCTTGTAACCCCGGTCCCAGAAATAAGCACCGGGCGCTTCAGCGTGATGCGACATCACAGGTTGAGGTCTCAAAACCGTGACGCTGCGGCGACGGTGCGACAACCTAAATATGGTGTACGTGCGGCCTTGCGATACTAAATCCCGCTCGGAAGTCTGCCTCGTAGATGACTTGTCTGGCCCTTCCAGCCGGTGCGACGCCTCCGGTATGGCAGCGGCGTGGGGCGTGCGGCGGCGGCATTCACCTTGCTCCCTGCTGAGGCATGAAGACTACAAAACGCCGCGTACTCGTCGTTGCACCGCATGCGGAGGTTGCCGACACCGTTGTCGGCTGGCTGACGTCGCAGGGGCACGAGGCATCGCTCGTCAAGGACTTCGTCAGCGCGCGCTCGGAGTTCGACGCGAATCCACCCGATCTTCTTGTCACGGAAGTCAGGCTTGGCGAATTCAACGGGCTCCAGCTGGCGATTCGTGCGCATGTACACTCGCCCACGATTTCGACAATCGTGATTGGGGATGACGACATCGTCCTGGAGCGGGATGCGCTCGCGCAACAGGCGCGATATGTGAAGACGCCGGAGCTCTCGAGAGTCTTCTCGGAGACGGCGTGCGCTGCGTTCAGCTGACGCTTTACTCGAGTTCAGAGCGCCAGCCGCCGAAGGTGGCACAGGGCTTCAGCCCTGTCGATCGGGCGGCTGGCGGACAGGACTAAAGTCCTGTGCCACATCACAGGCAGTTTTGAAACTGCTTCTACTTTCCGAGCGGCCCCAGAGGGCAGTCACCGGGCCTGGCCTCGGGCGCCTTGGGAAATTTCCCACTCACTGCGAACTAGTCCTCCCCGCCAGTGCACCGTCGCCTCATTCGCGCGGAATCGGCCCTGCTTCGACGTAATTCGACGTCGGCACGTGGCACCGTCGTTGCTCAGGGAGGGGGACGCCCATGAGCCGGAAGAGCGACAGCACGAACCGTTACACGCGGCGGGACTTTCTCGGCAAGACGACCGCAGCAGGTGCTGCTGCCCTGGCCAGCGCGATGCCGGCGGCGGCGCAAGCTCTCGCGCCGCCACGGCGCTGGACTCGCGAGGCCGACGTGGTCGTCATCGGCTCCGGCGCGACCGGACTTCCGGCCGCCATCGCCGCGCGCCAGAAAGGTGCGTCGGTCATCGTCGTCGAGGCCAATCATGACGTCGGCGGCCACGCAATTCTCAGCAGCGGCAACGTGGCGCTCGGCGGCGGCACGTCGGCGCAAAAGAAATACGGCATCGACGATTCGTCCGACCTCCTCTACTCCGACCTCACCGACTGGTCCATCGTGGAACCCAACGGGTTTCCGGATTATCGGTACAACGATCGTGAAATCATGCGCGCGTTCGCCGACGAGAGTGCCGCGACCTACGACTTCCTCGTCGGCAACGGCGTGACGTTCGTCGAGAAGGCTCCCGACAACAGCGGCGCCGGCAACACGGGCAACTCCGCCCCGCGGGAGAACCATTGTGCGCCCCTTGACTACCCGCTGATTCAGACCGGGAAGCCGGTCGATCCGGCCATCGCGCGCACAACCTCCGCCGGCATCGGCTTCGTCCGGCCGCTCGAGGCGAGCGCACGGAAACTGGGGGTGGAAATCCTGCTCAAGCACCGCATGACCGCCATCTACCGCGAGCAGCCGACCTCAGGGCGTGTCGTCGGCATCGCCGTGTCAACCGAAGGCAAGACGCTGAACATCCGCGCGCGGAAGGGGGTCATCATCGCGACGGGCGGAGGCACCAGCAACGTCAATTTCCGGCGCATCTTCGATCCGCGTCTCACCGAGGAGTACTGCGGCGTCGCAGGCGAGCCCTACACACCGCAGGACGCGAGCGGCGAGCTTGCCGGGATGGCCATCGGCGCGTCGCTCTGGGGCGCGTACAACCAGTCGGCCGAGTTCGGCCAGCACCTCACCAAGGCAGGACGGATCGGCTGCCAGTATGGCTACGTCTCGATGATGCCACCGTGGGCGCCGACCAGCCCGATCTTCGACAAGGTCCGCGCCGTCGGTCTGCGGGTCGCCGACTATCAGAACGTGATCCTGGTCAACAAGGTCGGCCAGCGCTTTTTCGACGAGACGCAAGGGCAGTTCACGCAGAACAGCTACCAGAGGGTGAAGGACTACGTGCCGCACAGCTGGCGGAACGCGACGAAGATCAGCTACGAGCCTCGGAACTTTCTCAACGCCGCGCTGGCGGGCGTACGCGGCGACGCGACCAACGGCGGCGGGCCAATCTGGGCCGTTTTCGATTCAGAGGCGGTGCAGCGCGAAAAGTGGACCGTGGCGTCTCCCTGGGTGGACGAGGCAGAGGGCTTCTTCTTCCGCGGGAACTCGATCGAGGATCTGGCGGCCAGCATCGCCAACAAGTACCAGACCAGGCCGATGTCCGCCGCCGCATTGGCGGCGACCGTCGCGCGCTACAACAGCTTCGTCGACGCCGGTCGAGACGAGGACTTCGAGAAACCCAAACCGAGGTACAAGATCCAGACGCCGCCGTTCTACGCCGGGTGGGCGACGCCGGTCCTCCACGATTCCCGTGTCGGACTCAGAATCAACGCGAAGTGCGAAGTGGTGGATCTGAACGGTCAGATCATTCCTGGTCTCTACTGCGGAGGTGAGTCGGCGGGCGGCTTCAGCCTGCACGGTCTGGCGCGTTGCGCCGTTCAGGGCCGCGCCGCGGGCCAGAACGCGGCCGCTCGAGTCGTGACGGCATCATGACATCCCGCGTGTTTGTTCTGGCGATGAGCGTCGGTCTCAGCAATCTCGCTGCTCAAGTACAAATGCCGGCTGCCACACCGATGATGGCGGCCGCCGCGCCGGCTGTGCGGGCGCAGGATTCACCGCCGGCGGCCTCCGAGCCGGAGTGTCTGAAATGCCATTCGTACGACGACGTCATTGCCGCAACCGTTTCTTACGCCACGAGGCGAGGCGAGAAGGTGAACCCGCACCGGTACGTGGAAGCCGGCAGCACCAGGGAACACTTCGGTCAACCGCACCAGGCGATCGGGACCGAACACATTCCCCAGTGCATCAACTGCCACACCCCACATCCGATTCCTCCCACCGGCGCCGTCGATCGTTCCAGGATCAACGTCGAGTGGTGTTACTCGAGCTGCCACCACCAGAACGACTTCATGCGGTGCAGCATGTGTCACCAGTAGTGCCGCCGGCGAGTCAGGTTACCTGCCTACCCGAAGATGATTCCCTGCGCGAGGGGCAGCTGCGTGGACCAGTTGACGGTGTTGGTTTGACGACGCATGTAGGCCTTCCAGGCGTCTGAGCCGGATTCGCGCCCGCCGCCCGTTTCCTTTTCACCCCCGAACGCGCCGCCGATTTCCGCGCCCGATGTGCCGATGTTGACGTTGGCGATACCGCAATCCGATCCGTGAGCGGAGAGGAACTCTTCGGCCTTCCGCATGCTCTCGGTGAAGAGCGCACTCGAGAGACCCTGCGGCACCGCATTGTGGATCGCGATCGCATCGGCGAAGCTCGAGTATTCCAGCAGATACAGAATCGGCGCGAACGTTTCGTGCTGAACAATCGCACTCTGCGACGGCATCCTGATGATCGTCGGCTCGACAAACTGCTCGCCGAGATCCTCGCGGCGCTTGCCGCCACACAGCACGGTGCCGCCTTCGGCCACCGCTTGCCTGATCGCGTCCTCCATCTGCGTCACCGCCTGCGCGGTCACGAGGGGACCCATCAGCGTGCCGGCGGCGAGCGGATCGCCGATCGGCACCTGCTTGTAAGCCTTCAGCAACCGCGACGTCAGCTCCGGAAGAATCGACGTATGCGCGATGATGCGGCGCGTCGATGTGCATCGCTGACCCGCCGTGCCGACTGCGCCAAACACAATCGCGCGAACCGCCAGCTCGAGGTTCGCATCTTCGGTAACGACAATGGCGTTGTTGCCGCCGAGCTCGAGAATGGTGCGCCCGAATCTCGCGGCGACGACTGCGGAGACGTGTCTGCCGATCGCGGTCGAGCCTGTAAACGACACCAACGGCAGCCGGCGATCGTTGAGCATCGCTTCGCCGACCGTGCGGCCCGGTCCGGCTGCCAGGGTAAAGACGCCGCTCACGCCATGATCCGACATCACGCGATTGGCAATGTGTTGCACGGCAATTGCCGTCAACGGCACCGGTTCCGCCGGTTTCCAGACGACCGGGTCGCCGCACACCGCGGCAAGCGCCGCATTCCACGACCATACGGCGACAGGGAAGTTGAACGCGGTGATCACGCCGATCGGTCCCAGCGGATGCCACTGTTCCATCATCCGGTGGCCCGGACGCTCGGAGGCGATGGTGAGTCCGTAGAGTTGCCGCGACAGTCCCACCGCGAAGTCGCAGATATCGATCATCTCCTGCACTTCACCGTGGCCCTCACCGCGGATCTTGCCCATCTCGAGCGAGACCAGATCGCCGAGCGGTTCCTTCAGTTCGCGAAGCGCGTTGCCGAGATCGCGTACCAGTTCGCCTCGCTTTGGCGCCGGCCGTTCGCGCCAGATGTGGAACGATTGCGCCGCCGCCGTCGCGACCGTGTCGTAACTCGCCACGCTGGCGACCTCGACCGCCGCGATGGGGTCACCGGTCGATGGATTGAACGACGTCAGTGTGTGACCGTCCGCATCGCGAATCCATTCAGGGCCGGTGCATGCCCCAGGGTTGATTTCAGAGATGTGCAGCTTCTGAAGTAACGAACGCATGTCCCTCACGCCCCAAGCCTCAAGCAAACCATTGTCTCGCGTCCGGGCCAGCGATGAGCGCAACACGGGCTTCGGCCCTCAACCGATCTGTCCGACCACCGGGATGTCTTGAATGCCCAGGTGCCTTTCGATTTCGCGTTCGATCGACAGGGCCTGTTCCTCACTCCCGAGGCTGCTGACGAGCGTCGTGTTCCGGCCGTCATGCGTGACTGCCCGGACCTCGAACGTCGAGGTGCTGCGCCCGCGACGGCTCTGGATGACGCGCTCCTGCGCGTAGAGCTGCTTCAGCTTCGATGCGTCGATTTCAGCATTGCCGAACCAGGGGATTGGCCGGTGGCGCACGGTCACCTTTCCGCGCCCGACGAGGATATGGGTGCGATTCAGCCACCCGGCGATCGCGTAATAGGTGACCCCGAGGCCGACGGCGACATGGACCAGGGGCAGGTATGTCGCCATGGTGTCTGCGCGGGGCGCCACGTTCATGTACCAGTTGATCAGGAATCCATCCCAGAAGAGGGCAAAGCCGGTGATCGCCACGATCCGCCATTCGAACCACTTCCGCACGATCTCGATGTGCGAGCCATGATTGACGACATCCAGGCCCTCGGGCAGTCCGACCTCGATCCTATCGAGCATGTTCGTCCTCCAGCCCTGGATCTCATATCGTGCGTTCCGGCCTGTCGCGGTAGCGGCCGGGACTCAGACGCGGGCGTGAGGAATTGTGAAAATCGTCTCTACGGTCCTGCGCCGCATCCAGTGACAGACACTCTGGGCTCGAACCTGACAGGACTGCCGGACCCGTCGTTGTAGGACCAGTGGAGGCGACTGCTCACGTGGATCTCCGGGTAGCAGAAATCCACGAGCTCGATCAGGATGTGGCGTTCGCGTCCTGCAGGCAGCTCGGTCGCGCCGAGCCTGCCCGCATAGCGTCCGTGCACCCGCCGCGACGATCCCCGGCGCATGCCGACCACCCACGTCCCGACCAGCGCCTCGGCGTGCCGTTCGAAGAACGCGGGCTCGGCCACCGCGCTCGACGCGCGATCCCGGAACATGAATGTCGTGAGGTCGCGGTCGCGTCCGCGGAACTCGAATGATCCGAGCGGTGGATGCAGGAACGCCACCTCGGTCGGACCGATACGCACCGGCGGATCGATCAGATCGTCAACCGTCACGCGCACCGTGACGAGCGCGAACGCCTTGACGGCGTCTCCCGTGCCGGCGCCGACATCCTCGCACGATGCGGACGGATTATTGCAGCTCACTCCCGTGATCTCGGGGCCGGGATCGGTACCGGGCTCTCCGGGAGGATGCGGGTAGATCACCCGGCTGGAAGATCCGCACGCCGACAGCGCCGCGACGAGGACGACAAGAGCAAGCACACGCACGCGCGTCAATCGTAACAGCCTGCGGCCTTATAATCGTGCCCTAAGGCCGACAGCTCTTGGCGACAGCCTGGCTTGCTCATCTCTACACTGCCACCGGCGGCGTGCTGGCCTTTCTTGCCGCGACCGCGATCTTCCAGTCTGATTACCGCCAGGCGTTCTTCTGGTTGTACGTGCAGGTGCTAATCGATGCGACCGACGGCGCGCTCGCTCGATTTCTTCGCGTGAAAGAGCAGCTGCCCTGGTTCAACGGCGCCAAGCTGGACGACATCGTCGACTACCTCTGTTATGTGTTCGTTCCGGCACTCATCGTGTGGCATGCGCATCTGGTGCCGGACGCCTGGTCCATGCCGGTCGTTGCCGCAATACTGCTTTCGAGCGCGTACGGATTCAACCGCGACGACGCGAAGACCGACGATCGGTATTTTCTGGGGTTCCCGTCGTACTGGAACATCGTTGCGCTCTATTTGTTCGTCGCGCGATGGCCGAGGCCTGCGAACGGCGTCATCCTGCTGACGCTCGCGGCGCTCGTGTTTGTGCCAGTCCGCTACCTGTATCCCTCGCGTGGATCGGACTTCAAAACGCTCACGCTTGTTCTCGGGGTAATCTGGGGCGCGCTGGTCCTGGTGATGGTGCGGCAGCTCACCGAAGTGTCGCGTTCCGTGTTCCTCGCGTCTCTTGTCTTTCCGGTCTATTACGTCGGTCTGTCGTTCTGGCTGGACGTCCGTCGACGCTCTCGGCGACTTCGTGACGCGGGATGAAATGTTGCGGCTACCTCTTGAGCTCGCTAAAGACGATCTCGACGTTCGCTTTCGCGACGTCCATCCCCGGTCCGGGCGCAACCGTGTAGCCCTTGTACCGTTCGGGAACCTTGTATTCGGTTACGGCCTGGGCCACGGTCTTTCCGGCCTTCAACTGGCTTGCCGCCCACGCCACGAAGTCTCGATTGAAGTCGGCGTATTCCTTCAGCTCATTCCACGTCAGCACCGGGGTGTGTCCTGTGATCACCGTGTCGACATTTTGAATGGTCGAGACGACCTTCGCGAGTGTCTGGGCATGCGCGCTCACGCTGCCGCCATTCGACGTGTCGATGTAGGGAAGCGCCTTCCACGCGAACATGTCGCCGGTGTGCAGCGTCCTGATCGCCGGGAAGACGACGAAGGTGTCGCCGTTGGTATGGCCCGCGCCGAAGTAGTAGAGGTCGAGCTGGTCTTTGCCGCTGCCGATCGACAGCTTGTCTTTGTACGTCCTGCTCGGAAGAAACTTCGCCTTGTCTGCCTTGAACGCGTCCATCTTCGCCATGTTGGTCTTCGTGTTCTCGTGGGCGACGATCTGGACGGCGGATCCAAAGAACTCGTTGCTCCCGGTGTGATCGCCGTGCGTGTGCGTGTTGATGATGGTGGTGACAGGCTTGTCGGTGACGGTCTTGATCCGATCCAGGACAGCCTGGCCCCAGCCGGGCAGCTTCGTATCGACCAGCACGACGCCCTTCTCGGTAACCCACACCGCGGTGTTGCCACCACTGAACGCGTCCTGATTGGCCACCCCGGAGCCGGTAATGACGAAGAGGTTGTCTTTGACCTTCTCGATCCTGGTGGCGCTCAGGCCGGCAGGAGTTGGTCCCTGTTGCGGCGCCCAATAGGCCGAGACCGTAATCGAGATCGTGCCGAAGGCGATAATGGCGCCGAGCACTGCGCTTCGATGCATGGGAGCTCCTTATTTCAGCGTGTTCGCGCGATAGGGCGCAAAGTCGTTCCAGATCTGGTCGATGATCGCACGGGCGGGCGTGAGCGTATCGGCTCGTTCCGGTTGGGCTTCTGAATAAAGAGACAGCGTCACCGTGCCGCACTGCGGGCCGAATGCGTCGGGATCGAACACGTACAAGCCTTCACGGACGACGTTCTTCTCCGTCACGCGGTGCTCGAGCACGAACGGGTGGATGGGCGTGACCTCGACCCCGCCGCAGGTCGCGCGCATGTGGCGGAAGCTGGTCTTGAAGTCCTTGAACGGCGGCAGCTCGGCGCCTTGCGTGCGCGCCGCCTCGCGGCCCAGGCGTTTCCAGAATCCTTCCACCATCTTCGGAGTCACGCGGACGACGAGCACCGCCGGCAGGGTGTTGAAGTACTCGGACCACGCGCCGAAGTCGGTGAGCTGGCCAAGCCGCGCCTCGGCTTCCGGCGAACGCCCGCTCCGGCCGCCCGTCCAGCCGGACCGCTGGCGTGCGCGATGCACCATCGGCGGCGTGACGAAGGCCACATCGAAGTCCGATGATGCCATCACAGGAACAGCCGCGTTCGGTGTCTTTCCTCGCTCGGCATCCTCGAGCGTGCCGTCAGGGTAGGGCCGTGCGGGGTCTACGGGGAGCCGGGTCGCCGCCGGGGCGCCTGCCTTCGACAGCAGGGGCAGAGATGCCGCAAGAGACTCGCAGACGAAGACGGTCGGCACGACGGCGGCGTCTTCCATTCGGGAATCGCGTTCCACCGGCATCGACGTCAGGCCCACAACCGCGCCGGCGTCGTTGAACACCGGCCCGCCCGATCCTCCGAAGGGAAGTCGCATGTCTGTTGCGACGCGACGAGGCTGAAGAGCGGCCACTTCGCCACGCACGATTTCTTTCTCGCCTCCATGCGGCGCCATGATGCTCGCAATCGCCTGGCCATCGTCGAGGGATGGCGCCCGTGACGGCGGACAGGCGAGTGGCAGCGCCGGACGGTCGGCCACGAGGCCCAGATCGATCTGGACGATGGCGGCATCTCGCGAGCGCTCCGAGAGCAGCACGCGTCCGGGCACCTTCACAGTTGGCGCGAGTTGCACTTCGACGACCGTGGCCGTGCCAATCGCACGAGCGTCGGTCGCGATGAGCCCGCGGAGGTCGACGACAAACCCCGACACTCGTGCGGTTGGCGACCACACGGCGACCACGCTTTCCCGATACTTGCTCAGCAACGCGTCATCAATGGAAGCGCCACCAGATGTCGGCGAGTCTAATGTTGCCGGGTCCAAATTTGCCGATGAGACGATTTCGGCGTTGGCGGCAATGAGATCGAGGCTAACGTCACGGCCGGCGACGATCTCGACCACTTGCCTCCACTCGTACGCGCGGCCATTGAACGCGACCGGACGATCGGATTCGACGATGTACGTGCCTGGCCGCAGCCTGACAATAGCAGTGCCGTCAGCGCCCGTCACAATCAGCCGGGGCTCCGCGCTGGGCGGCTCGTCGCTGATCAACAGCCGGTGACGCTGGATAGGAGTGGACGCCGTCGCGGCGTCCGCGAGCGTCACCCTGATTCGCAGCACGCTCTGTGCCGGTTGCGCCGACACGGCGGCGACGGCGAGGAGAACGAGAGCCGCCGATGTGTGGCGCACGCCATCCATCATGGATCATGCCTTGCCGGTGCACATCATGATTCTCGAGGCACAATTTCGGCTCTCGACGCCGGGAGGGAGATCTACTGTTTGGGAGCGAAATAACCGTTGCGGGTCGCAATCGCCACCCCGGCGATCCGCGACCGAATCGTCACGTTGCGCCAGGAACCGTCGTGGCTGGAGTTGCTGGAGGTGTAGGAAATCACGTATCGCCGCCGGAGGTTCTCAATCACACCGCGATACTGATCCCGGAGAATCGAGACGTCGTGCGGGAAGTACCCCTGACCGCCGGAGTCGGTCGCGAGCTTCCGCAGAATCTCGACTCCTACACGGGTACCCAGGCCGATGGGAAAAATCGCGGCGTCGACCGTTCGCATGACGTTCAGCACGTCGTCAAAGGTGTGCTCGCTGCCGGGGCCCGTCCCGGCGTTGTCCTCGTCACGGCCGTCGGTCAGTATGACGACCGCCCGTCGGCCGGGCACCGACTTCAACGTCATCAGAGAGTTGTAGAGCGCATCGTACAGCGCGGTTCCGCCGGCCGGTTTGTAGCTGTCGATCGCGTCGAACGTGAACTGTCGAGTGGTGCCGAGCACGTGGGCAAAGAGCGGGTGATCAGAGAACATAATGAGCGCCAGCTTGTCTTCCGGCCGCACGGCCGTGACAAAATCCCGCGCCGCCTGTCGCATGGCATCGGCGCTCTTCACCATGCTGCCGCTCTGGTCGATCGCCATCACGATCGACACCGGCTCGACGGCTTCCTGGAACGTGTCGACGTTCTGCACCACGCCGTCCTCGACGACTTCGAGATCGTCCGGCGCGATGTCGAGGTATTCGTGCGACGAGTTCATGACCGTGAATTCGAGCGTCGGGCGGATCGGCGGCGGCTTCGGCGCAAAGTAGCCCGTCCGTGTGCGCACCACGTATTGACCGGGCACCTCCACGGAGATCTCGCGCCACAGTCCATCCTTCCTCTTATCAGATGGCGTGTAGCTGATCAGATAGCGGCTGAAGACATCGGCGGACACGTCCCTGGATACGTCGAGCAGCTGGAATTCTCGAGCAGGGAAGAAAATGCGCCCGCCGGTCTTCTCCGCGACCTGCCTGAGCATCCGTTCGCCCTTCAGTGAAATACCGGCGACGCCCCCCACGCCCACCACGTACACCGACACTTGTTCGGCTTCGACCGTCTTCAGAATGGAAGCCAGATCACCCTTGCTGTTTTCGTCGTAGCCGTCGGTGATCAGAATCACAACCCGGCGTCCGACGGCCCCCTGGAGCAGCTTGCTGCCCTCCCTGACGGCATCGAGAATTGCGGTCCCGCCCTCGGCTCGCATGGCGCCGATCGCGCCGGTGATCGTCGCGGCATCACTGGTGGGCCCGGTGATGGCGCCAATCTGCTTGTTGAAGGGCGCGACGATGATCTTGTCGCGCTGGCGGAGGGCGGCGCCCAGCCGTTCGGCCGAGAGACGGACGAAATCCATTCGTCGCGACATGCTCTGGCTGTTGTCGACCAGCAGCAGAATCGTCGTCGGCAGAATCTCTGTCGTAATCTGATCTGCCCTCTGTGGAACGCCATTTTCTCGAATGAGAAACGCCGCCGGGTCCAGACCCGACACCAGGCGGTTGTGCGAATCGTATACGCCGGCGTCCAGCAGCACGCTGCTCACTTCGCTCTGATCGGTGATTTCGAACGGGGGCAGGACAACCTTGTCTTCCATGGTTCTGCCCTTCGTATCCTGCGCCTGCACGACGATTTCGCGGCGCTCGAAGGGATTCTCGTCGACCCAGTCGACAGAATACGAGGGGCCGTCTTCAACAGAGCCGACCAGCTTGCCGTCCACGTAGAACCACGCCTTGGCGGGACCGACTGCCGCCGGCACCTTGATCTGGGCCACGATGCGGACCTTTGTGATGGCGCCGGTCCGGCCCTGCGGAGAAGTGATTTTCACCGAACGGCCTTCGTCGGCCCCGGACACGGGCGCGGTGGAGAGCGCAGGTGCCTGCGGTTCTGCCGCGATCCTCATGCCGCACGCGAGGACGAGGGCCAGCACGAGTTTGGATCGCTGTCTGCTCATGGCTTGGGCGCCTCGACATGATTCCGGGCCTGCTTTGCCCGTTCCGCCGCCCGTCCAAATTGCGGATCCAGCTGCATCGCCGCGGTGAACGCGGCGAGTGCCTTGGCATACTGTCTGGTGCCCATGTAAACGATCCCGAGGTTGTAGTGCGCGTACGCCTTGTCGGCCTGGACGTCGAACAGTTCCTTTGCGTGCACGAGGTCGCCCGCCGCCGCGTACGCGAGTCCGAGGTTGTTCCAGGCGACGCGCGAATCAGGCGCGGCGGCGAGCGCACGCCGGCACTGCGCGGTCGCATCGGCGTGAGTCAGCATGATGGCGGAGTAGCACAGGTTGTTCAGCGCATAAGAAGCATTGGGATCCAGCCACACGGCTCGTACGTACCAGTCACGCGCCTCGGTCGCGTGGCCCAGAGCCTCGAGCAGGGTTCCAACCGTATTGGCCGCCGAGGCAGATGCTGGAGCCAGTTGTACCGCACGCTGCGCATCAGCCATTCCACGCTCTGGGAATCCCCAGTCGCGCCAGATCCGCGCCAGCTCGTCCAACGCGGCGGCGTCATTCGGATCGAGCTTCACGACCTTTGTGAAATACGCATGGGCCTGGTCGAGCACGCCGAGGCGGCGATACTCGAGAGCGACTTGACGGTGTGCTTCGGCAGTCGGCGAAAGAGCGAGCTTGACAAGTGCCGCCGACAACGCCGGATCCGATGATTCAAGCGTCACAGCGGCAACGCCCGGTCTTGGGGAGGAAGGCGCGCCGGCTCCCTGGCGCCCGATCGGAAGGCCAGCGGAGGCGCATGCCGAACCGAGCAACCCGAGGAGACAGACGACGGCAGGTGAGACCCGCGATCCTGCCATCAATCATTGTCCTCGCTCTTCAACCGGCTGTGACGCCGCATCAGGTAGAGAATCGTCATCACGCCCAGCAGCACGAGCGACGCCGTTGTGACAGTACTCATTTGGCTCTCCTTGAAATCACATACCGGCTACGAAAAACGTTCTGTAAATCCTCACCATCACCGGCCCAAAGCACACGACATACAATGCAGGGAACAGGCACAGCGCGAGAGGAAACACGAGCTTCACGCCCACCTTTGCGGCACGTTCCTCGGCACGTTGACGACGTTTCGTGCGCGATGTTTCGGCATGGGTCCGAAGGGCCTGGCCGATGCTCGTGCCGAATCGATCGGTCTGGGTCAGCATCGTCACGAGGGTTCGGAGGTCGTCGACGCCGGTGCGTTGCGCCAGATTTCGAAACGCTTCGATGCGCGGCTTGCCGGCGCGCATCTCGGTGGTCACATAACCCAGCTCTTCGGACAGGATCGGATGCGCGAGCTTGAGCTCCTCCGTGGTCTTCGCAATCGACTGGTCGAGGCCGCCTCCAGCTTCCACGCACAGGGTCAGCAAATCGAGGGCGTCCGGGAGGCCATTTTGAATGGCTTTCTGCCGCAATGTCGTCTTCCGGCCGATGTAAAACCCGGGAACGACATAGCCAAGCGCCGCCGCCAACAGTGCGAAAGGCCAGCCATCCGAAAGACCGACGACCAGAACGACGATCCCGCCGAACCCAACAGGCAGCAAGAGCTCGGCGAGCGCAAAGAAGACACTGGACTTGAACTGTGGATACCCGGCGCGCGTCAGTCTTCGCTGAAGGCGCGACATATCCTTCGGGCTCTTCGGAACCATTCTCGACAGGCGCGCGAGGATCGGATCGGGCAGTTCCGTCAGTCGCTGCGATTCCAGCACCACACCAGTGGACGGAGAGAGACGGCGAAGCCGTTTCTGCTCGACCGTGCGCCGATTGAGCCACCAGGCCGTCGTTGACGCGACGGCCAGCGCGACCGCCACGAACACGGTCGCGATGGCGATCGCCAGCTCCGTTGGCATATCAATACTCAACATTGACAATCTTCCGAATGGCCAGCATGCCGACCACCTCGAGGATGACCGCGGCGACGACCATGTAGACTCCCAGCGGATCGTTCACCAGGACCCGCATGTGATCCGGCGAAATCGTGAAGAGAATCAGGCCGACCGCAATCGGCAGGCCGCCCAGGACCCAACCCGTAATGCGACCGTGCGCGCTCATCACGCGCACCTGCCGTTTCACCTTGAACCGCTCGCGGATGACCGAGGCGAGATTGTCGAGCACCTCGGATAGATTGCCACCGGTCTCGCGCTGCGTCAGCAGAGCGGTCACGAAGAATCGCGCGTCGAGAATGGGCGATCGGTTCGCAAATGCCTGCAACGCGTCCGGCAACGACATGCCGTAGTTCTGCTGCTCAAAGAGCTGCCTGAATTCCGCACCGGCGGGATCGGGAACCTCTTCTCCAACCACTTGAAAGGTCGAGGTGAGCGCATGCCCGGCGCGAAGCGCGCGCGCCATCAGATCCATGGCCTCCGGAAATTGCTCCTCGATGGCGGCGAGCCGCTTGTCAGCTTTGTAACGCAGGAACCCGATGGGCAGCCAGGCCGCAAGAGCGGCGACGGCGAGTGCCAATATGATTGACCCGCTGACGTGGAATATCAGGACAGCCGTCACGAGTCCCAGAAAAATGCACCCGAGCAGCACGCCGCCAATGGTGACCCGTACTCCCGAGCTGACGATGAGCTTGCGAACCGGCTCGACGAGCGACCGCGATCGCGCCAACGTCTTGTCGAGCAGCGCGACGGTGCTGAGCCGGTCTTTCGTCTTGGTCAGAGCAGCCCGGACGGAGCTGGGTTGGGTCTGCAGGCGCTTCCGAAGCGCACGTTCCTCACGCGCTTCGGGACGGACGATGAAGAACCAGTATCCGCCAAAGACCACTCCGAATGAGAGTGCGAAGACCGCGGTGACTGCGAAATCCATTTGCGATCCCTACCCCACGGCTCTCATATGCTCGAACATCTCCGGCGGCAGGCGGAAGCCCGATGCCGCCAGCCGGTCGGCACATCGCGGCCTCACGCCCGTGGCACGGAACCGGCCGCACACTTTTCCGTCTGCGGACATGCCGGTCTTTTCGAACACGAAAATGTCCTGCATGGTGATCGTGTCACGTTCCATTCCCGTGATCTCGGTGACGGCGGTCACCTTTCGTGTGCCGTCCGAGAGGCGCGTAATCTGCACGACGATCTCGATCGCGGACGATATTTGCTGACGGATCGCCCTCTCGGGAATATTCAGGTTGGCCATCGCGACCATCGTGTCGAGCCGGTACAACGCGTCACGGGTACTGTTCGCGTGAATCGTTGTCAGGCTGCCGTCGTGGCCGGTGTTCATGGCCTGAAGCATATCGAGCGCTTCTTCGCCTCTGACCTCACCGACGATGATGCGATCGGGACGCATGCGCAGCGCGTTGACGACAAGGTCGCGCTGCCGCACCTGGCCCTTGCCTTCGATGTTGGATGGCCTGGTCTCCAGACGGACCACGTGACGCTGCCTGAGCATCAACTCGGCGGCATCTTCAATCGTGACCACACGTTCCTTCTGACCGATGAATCCGGACAGGATATTCAAGAGCGTCGTCTTTCCCGCACCAGTGCCGCCCGATACGATCACGTTGAGCCGGCACCCCACGACCGCCGAAAGGAAGTCGAGCATCGACTTGGTGAGTGAGTCGCGCGTCACCAGATCGTTGGGTCCCAGCCGGTCGGTCCTGAAGCGGCGGATAGAGAGCACCGGACCATCCACGGCCAGGGGCGGGATGATGGCGTTGACGCGCGAACCGTCCTGGAGCCTGGCATCGACCATCGGGCTCGAGTCGTCGATGCGACGTCCGACGGCGCTGACGATTCGTTCGATAATCTGCAGCAGATGACGATCGTCACGAAAGACCGCGTTCGTCGTTTCCAGATGTCCCTCGCGTTCGATATAGATCTCGTCGTAACGGTTCACGAGGATGTCTGAAATGGACGGGTCGACGAGCAGGTCCTCGAGCGGGCCGAGCCCGAAGAGCTCGTTGAACACGTCGCGAACCAGGTTGTCCCGCTCGGCAAGGCTCAGGGGGGTCCGCTGCTCTTCGCGTTCGAGCATCCCGACGATGAGCGTCCGCAACTCGGGCTCAGCGTCTTCTCGTTTCACCTTGGCAAGCCGGGCCAGGTCGAGCCGATTCAGCAGCTCCTTGTGGATGAAGCCTTTCAGCGCCTGATACTCAGGACGGCGAGTATCGGCAACACCAGACGGGAGAGATGGCCGCGTCAGCAATGAAAGTCCTCCAACCTCAGGTTCGGTGTCCGGCCGTCAGTCGACCAAGGAATCCGGTACGCGGCGCGGCCTCGTGTGTGAGGCCGGCCAGTTGAAACGCAAAGCGCTTCAGCGATCCAGACAGCCCGTTGTGGTTATCGCTAATCAACAGGCGCCCCTTGTTCAGCGCCTGTAAGGCGAGACGGTAATCGCTGGGGAAGGTGTGTGCGACCTTTCCCCCGACAGCGCGCTCGATATCGGCCTGGCCGATATCAGCCTGCCGGTCGGCCCGGTTGACGACGACCAGTACCTTCTCGACGCCGTAGCGCTGCCGTAACGCCGCCGCCAGACGGGACGCACTTTTCACGGTGGCCAACTCCTGATTGACCACGACGATGATGGC
The DNA here is from genome assembly GCA_963746535.1 of Vicinamibacterales bacterium. Taxonomy (GTDB): domain Bacteria; phylum Acidobacteriota; class Vicinamibacteria; order Vicinamibacterales; family JAMQPK01; genus JAMQPK01. The sequence goes on from CAVVBP010000007.1 coordinate 825,901, forward strand.
GCTCAACATGTCCAGCGCATCCAGTACGGCGCCGTCGGCTCTCGGAAGATCGAGCACGGTGTACCTGTACTCTGAGCTTGCGAATTCGATGACGGCCCGGATTTTCGAGGTGTCGGCCCGCCCGGCCACCGCGTGCTCCGGCGACGCGAGCAGGTCCAGGTGTGACCCCGCACTGGTCACCAGGCTGTGGAAAAATATCGAGTCGAGCCTGTGCGTGTTGTCGAGCGCATCAGACACCGAATAGCGCGGGTCCACGTTCAGGAACACACCAGCGTCCCCGCCTGCCGGATGCAGATCCATGATCAGCGCCCGGTCATCGTGACTGTTCGCTCCCAGGATTGCCGCGACGTTGACGGCGACCGTGGTCGTTCCCACGCCACCCTTGGCGCCGACAAAGCCGAATGTCTTTTTGATCTCCCCGGTCTGGCGCTGGGCCGCCACCCGCGTAATCGCCTGTTTCAAATCCGCCTGACTGATGGGATCGCTGACAAGCTCGTTCACGCCCGCCCGCATCGCCTGCAGCAGCAGGGCCGGATCGGCCGCCGAGGCGGCGATGACAATCCCGGTCGCCGGATGTTGACGCCTGATGGCCGCCAGCGCCGGCGGAATGCGGTTATCCGCTCGAAGATCGAGCACGATGACATCGGGCTGCTGCGCCGATGCAGCGGCGAGCGTCGCGAGCGCACTGATCTCCAATGCTCTTACTTTCATGCCCGCAGCCGACAGGAGCTCATCCAGCTGCCTGTCCACCGATCCGACCAGCGCCACCGTTAGTGCCACCGACACCTCCGCCTGTTCGTCGCCATGGCTGTGTGTCTCCGCTACTTTCGAGAGCCCTGAGGACCAGGACCGGCAGGCGCCGGTTTGGTCACCGCGGGAGCGTCCACGGTGCCGCCCCCGCCCTGCAACTTGCTGCCGATGCCGTCGGTCGAGGGGAGGAATCGCTCGAAGATCGTCGGCAATGGCGGAACTTCATCCGGGTTCAGAGCCCGAACCAGGCGCGGTGTAATCAGCACCATCAGCTCCGTCCGTTCAGCGCGAGACGCCTTGCTCTGAAACAGCTTGCCGATGATGGGGATCTTCGAGATGCCTGGAATGTTGTTCACGTCGTCTTGCGACAGATTGTTGAGCAGGCCGGCAATCGCAAACGACTGCCCGTCGCGAAGCTCGACGTCGGTCTCGGCACGTCGTGTCGAGAGCGCCGGGATTCGGAAACCGGTCAGGAGGATGCCGTTCGTAAAGTCCAGCGTGCTCACTTCGGTCCGCACTTTCAGGCGGACCGTGTCGCCGGCGATCGTGGGACGGAAATTCAGGCGAACGCCAAATTCCTTATACTCGACGGATATCCCGCCGTTGTTACCACTTTGAACTACAGGGACGGGAATCTCGCCACCTGCCAGGAAGCCGGCCTCCTGGCCGTTATACGCGATCAGGTTCGGCTCTGCCAGGCTCTGAAAGAGTCCCTTTGTCTGCAACGCGCGGATCACGGCACCCGCGTCGTATTTGGTGTTGAAGAGAAACAGATTCAAGAGGTCGCTCAACGACGTGACCGATCGTTGCTGACCATCCCCGGATTGAGGTGGCGGACCAAATGTGGGGCCCAACGTTGGCGATGAAAATTGCTGCGTGGTCGAACGGGCGACCCAATCGTTTACGCCATGAACGCCCGTGAACAGCGAGACCCCGAGCTCCAGAAGTGCCCTGCGGCTGACCTCTGCCAACCTGACCTGCAGCATGACCTGCTGGCTTTCGGAGCCACCGGGCAACTGCAGCAGGTTCACGACTTTCATCTTGGTTGACGTGGCCGCCGCGATTTCCGCGGCGCGCAACGACACGCTGTTGCTCGACGCTCGTCCCGACAGAATGATGGCTTCCTCATTGGTGCTGACGTGTATTTCCTCGCCCGGAAACAAGGAGTGCAGTCGTTGTTCGAGCGCCGAAATGCCTGGATCGACAATCACGTCATACTGGCGCCGTTCGCTCGCGCCCCAGATAATCAAGCTGACCGTCCCCGATGCCTTGCCGTCGATGAGGACCTCGCGTGGCTGCACGACCACGGCATCGGCTATGGCGGGATTGGTCACGGCGATACGGCTGATCTCGAAGTCGGTCTGGAGAACCGTCGATCGGCCTGCCGCGAGCACAATCTGCTGAACGGGCGCGGCCGGCTGTTGCGCGGAGAGGGCGCATGCGGCCCCAATCACCATGGCCATCACCGCGTTCGGCAAGAGCCTTCGTCGCTGACGCGATCCCATTCTCACGATCTACCTCACTGTCTCATCACTTCGTTTGGCCGCCCGGATAGCTTCAACGACATAAGCGCGTGGTACCGGCTCCGCGGCCACGGCAACGACTTCCACAGGTTTTTTGGCGACGGGTTTAGGCTGGGGAGGCGGAGCGTCGGGCATACCAAGCAAGCCTCCCGTGCGGACACCCTTTGTTTCGGTTGCGACCGTATCCATCGGGTTCCGCAACGACAGCATGAGGCGCCCCTCGACCTGAGCCAGGGCTATGCGCTCGGCGTCGTCCGGACTCACCAGAAGCGTGATCACCGTTAAAGGCGTCGGTTTGCCTTCCTTCGCGTTTTCCTGATCGGCACGCGTTCCAGCGGTCAGCACTCCAACGTTCGTCGCCACCACTCGGGCGACGCTGTCGTCCTTCTGAGGCAGGATCACCATGACGTCGACGTGTGTGCCAGGAACAACGAACCCGGCGACGCCAACCACTTCGTCGACCTTCACGGACATCGCGCGCATGCCAGGCGGGATGGAGGGTGGCAGTCCGGCGCCCGCGTGCTTTGGTGCGAGCTTGCTCTCGCTGAGAGGTTCGTTCTCGACGACCGACGCGAGCAGGCCGCGGTCGACGACGGCGTCGATATCGGAAAAACTGCCGGCCATTGGAGTCTGGGACGGCCAGGGCACCAGCTTGATCGATGCGCGGGTGACCAGGGTGCCCATCGACATCGGTTTGGCCGCCACGACAGCGAAGCTCGTGGGAACTTCCACCGTCCTGGCGGGAATGCTCGCGATCGCCCGATAGACAGCGTAGCTCGCCGCCGATGCGGTGAGCACGGCCACGACGAGAACCACCAGTGTGCGTGTCTGCCGATTCATGAAGTCCTCAACTCAGTTCGCCTGGCCACCGGCCGCGAAGACGCGTCAGGAGTGCAGCCATAACGCAACCACCGCTCCAATGAAGATTGGTGGGGCATACGCAAGACCTGGCCCCCGACTATCGGCGAGCGACGCCGCGTTCACTGCGCGAATTCCCGCCGCACTTCGGTGAGTCAGCAACAACCGGATATTCGCCAACGCCTGTCCCAGATACCCGCGCGAAAGCGCAACGGCGAGCGCGAGCACGCCCCCCGCGATGCCCGTGTACACCGCCATCCAGAGCGTCAGTGCGGGCCCCAACCACGCACCGAGTGCGGCGAGCAGCTTGATATCGCCGCCGCCCAATCCGCCGAGTGCAAAGGGCAGCAGGAAAAACACAACTCCCAATCCCCACCCGGCGAAAGAGGTCAGCAGGCCGGCGCTACCGGTACTTGCTGTGTGAAATACCAACGCCGCCAACGCCCCACCAAATGTCAGCACATTCGGAATCCGACGACTTCGCAAGTCGGTCACGCAAGCCATCAAGGCAATAGCGACCGCAATGACGTGAGCGAATGTCATAGCCGGGCAACGCGCCACTAAGGCAGATTGGCGTTGAGCGTCGTAAAGTAGGCTGCCACCTTCGGACCGATGAGCGCGATTGCCGTAATCGCAGCGATCGTCACGATGCCGATCAGCAACCCGTACTCGATCAAGTCCTGGCCTGATCTGTCCAGAACGAACCGTCTGAGAATCCGCTTCATCGGTTTTCCTCCGTCAAGTTAGTGTGCGTGCGGGAGAACGTCTCCACGGCGGTCGACAAAGCAATCGCCTTGCCACGCCCTGGTCTTGCCGATCGCTCGTTGTCTCGAAGAAACGTCCAGCAGTTTTCCAGAAAACTGTGGATTGTCTGCCTTCAGGATGTCTGCGGGATGCAGGAGAAAGGAAAGAAAGTCATCAATACGGTGGACTATCACCGGAACGAGCGGCGCGATCGGTTGAGGATGAAGGAGTCGCGAGGCAAACAGCACGGTACGGATCGTGCGAGGTACCGCGCCGGTCGTGCATATCCACTAGTTTTCTACAGTCACGTGGGGGACCGCGCACTGAATGGCAAATCAATCTCATCGGCGAAAGCGGGGCAGGTCGACGGCCGGTCAGGCGTTGGTGGAGTTCGTGTTCGTTCTGCCGTTGCTGCTCATGCTGCTCGTCGGCATCGTCGCGTGCGGCATCCTTATGAACAACTGGGTCATCCTCACCGATGCGGTGCGCTCGGGTGCCCGCGAGCTCGCCATCAGCCGGGCGCCCGGTCTCGACGCCTGTACGCAGGCAGCGAATCGCATTCAGGCGGCGGCTATCGGCCTCGCTCCGGGCAACATCGTCGTCACATCGACCGTCGTTGCTTCATGTACCAGTTTGACCGCCGGTTCAGACGCGACGGTGACCGCTACGTATCCGTGCGACCTGCGCATCCTGGGCATCGACTATGCCCCCGCTTGTACCCTTCGGGCGACCTCTACCGTGCGCATCGAATGAGCGGGCATCTCAAGGAGCATCTGGAATGAGCCAAGGAAGAGCGTCCATCGTGCATCGCTTTCGTCACGATCAGCGCGGCCAGGCGTTGATCTTCGCAGCCGTCGCGATGGTGGGTGTCTTTGCCGTGACCGGCTTCGCGATCGACACGGTGCAGGTGCTGCAGCTTCGGCGCGAACTGCAAGCATCAACCGATGCTGCGGCGCTGGCCGCGGCTCAAGTCCTGCCGGACACCGGCGGCGCGGTCGCCGCGGCGAATTCCTATAGCAGCATCGTCGGTGGGATGAACAGGCGCCCCAATCATCCGACGGTGACGATGGTCTCCGGGTACCCAACAACCAAATGCCTGACGTCTTCGGGAGTTCCGTGCAACCCGCACAACGCCGTCGTGGTGCGGCAGCAGTCGGACGTGCCGACGTTCTTCGCGCGCGTCTTCGGCCTGAGTTCGGTGCACATCACGGCCAGCGCCACGGCGGGCATGAGAGGCGGCGTCCCGAAACCGCTGGACGTCATCGTCATCATGGACACCACGCAATCGATGGACGACCCCTGCAGCAGCGGCGTGCCCGGCGTCTCCCACCCCTCCTTGCTCGATTGCGCCAAGGCCGGCGTGCGGGCCCTGCTGACCGGGCTCTCGCCGTGTCCAGACAGCCTCACAGACTGCGGGCCGATAGACAGCAACGGCCATGTCGAGCACGCGGTCGACGAAGTAGGGCTGATGACGTTTCCGGGTTTGAAGGCGTCGACCAACGTCAACAAGGAATTTGACTGCCTGACCAATATCGCGTCCAGCGAGATCGCGAGGTACGAGAACTCGCCCGTGTACCTTATCGTCCCGATGGTCAGCGATTATCGGACGTCTCACTCGAGCGGCCTGAACGGTGGCGTGTCGAAGCTGGTCAAGGCTGTTGACTGGGCCAACGGCAACTCGTGCACCTCCGCCCATTACGGCTTCGAAAATCCTGGCATCCACACGTATTTCGCGGACGCGATCACCTCGGCACAATCGATCCTGGCCAACAGCGGGCGGGCGAGCGCGCAGAACGTGATCATCCTGCTCAGCGACGGCGACGCGAACTACGACACCTTTTCAAATCCCTGCCAACGGGCGATCAACGCCGCGCACGCCGCAACGGCAGCGGGCACCTGGGTCTATTCGATCGCGTACGGCGCGTCGACATCGACCTCCAGCAGTTGCACGGTGGACTCGCCGCCCATCTCTGCGCATACCACGATGCAGAACATCGCGTCCGATTCGACGAAATTCTTCGATCAGCCCACGGCCGGCGACCTGACGGAGATCTTCAGACGCATCGTGCTGGATCTGACGACCACGCGACTGTTCCCGGACGACGCCCAGTAGTTCCGAAATCTCGCGGCGCGACTTTCGCGTAGAATCACGCCGACGTGCGGACGCGAAGAGGTCGCCGTACTTGAGCCTGGCGAGGTGGGTGTGGACCGCCGTCAGCGTGGCGCTGCTCGTCGCAGCGTTGACCTTCGCGTTCACCCCGCCGATGCCGCAGCGTACCGTGGTGATGGCGACCGGTCCCGAGGGCGGCGCCTATGCTGTGCTGGGACAGCAATACAAAGAGATCCTGAGCCGGCAGAACGTCCGACTCGAGTTGCTGGCCACCAACGGGTCGGTCGAGAACATCGAGCGGCTGCGCAACTCGCAGAGCGGCGTCAGTGTGGCGTTCGTCCAGGGCGGCACCACGAGCGGGGCCGAGGCGCCGGAACTGGCGTCGTTGGGCACGCTCTTCTACGAGCCCTTCTGGGTCTTCTCGCGGGTGCCGCGGCAGAATCAGCCGGGCGGCGAGACCCGGCCGGGCATGCGGGTCTCGTTCGGCCCGGCCGGCAGCGGGACTGCGAAGGTCGCACACGAGCTGGCAGCGGCCATGGGCCTCGACCTCAGCCGAACCGAGGTGCTCGAACTCAGTCCAGTCGACGCCGGTGAGCGGCTTCTGAACGGCGACCTGGATCTGATCTGCATTGTCGCGGGGTGGGATGCGCCGATCGTTCGCAGACTCCTGCTCGACCGCTCCGTACAAGTTCGCAACTGGCCCCGCGCCGACGCCCACGTGGCCCTGCGTCCGTATCTCAGCAAGCTCACGCTCCCGAGAGGAATCGCCGACATCGCCGGCGATCGGCCGCCCGAGGATGTCACGATACTCGCGGCCAGGGCCAGCCTCGTCGTGCGCGGCGACCTGCATCCCGCGCTCCAGTACCTGCTGCTCGAGGCCGCATCTGAGATTCACGGCGGTCCCAGCGTGTTCAACAAGGCCGGCGAATTTCCAGCGGCTCAACCCGACGGCCTGCCGCTGAGCGAGCCCGTGCGCGAGTATTACCAGGGCGGCCGGCCGTTTCTGCAGCGCTACCTGCGGTTCTGGATGGCCGCGTTGGTGTCTCGCATGTTGCTCGTGCTGATTCCGGTCGTCGGGATCCTCTATCCGCTGTTCCGGTGGCTGCCGGCGGCCTACGGCTGGGGCATGCAGCACCGTATCTTCCGGCTCTACGGCGAGCTGAAATTGCTCGAAATGGAGTTCGACGTGGGACGCAGCGGCGCACCGCCCGCGCTCGGCGAACGCCTCGGCCAGCTGGAGCGCCGCGCGGATCGGATGCGCGTGCCGCTCAGGTTTGCGCCTCTGCTCTACAACTTGAAGATGCACATCGGCCTGGTACGAGCGCGCCTGCAAGCCGAAGAGACTGGGCGAACGCCGACTCCGGCGGCCCACGACCGGTCCGGCTGACCGCCTGCGCCAAGGCTACGGCGAGTCTCGCCGAAGCGCCTTCGGCGCGAAGGCGGAAGCCGGACACTACGTACTACGACGTACTGCTGCGACGTGAAAACCCGTGGGCGAAGTGTTACTTGACACTGGTCGACGTCCAGAGGAGACTCCGCCCGAACGACCGCCCGCTCACGTGTGTTCGCGGTTTCGGCTAGTCCACGCGTATTAACCCGCCGATTGCGAAGGAGAGTCCCCCATGGAGAAGCTCGTCGAAAGCGTGAAAAACACAATCATCGGCACCATCAGAGGCACAGGCGAAATCGTCAATGCTGTGACCGAGACCGTGAGCGGTTCGCTCGCGACGGCGTTGAAGGGCACAGGATCGGTAGGGAAGGCGCTGACCGAAGCGGTGGCTGATGTGTCGAGTGGCGTGATCCAGGGCACCACTCAAGTTGGCGGAAATCTGGGCCAGGCCGCCAAGGGCGCCGTCATCGGCGTGCTGAAGGGTACGAAGGAAGTCGGAGGTGAGGTTCTCGATGCGGCCAGTTCGACCGTACAGAACCTCGTCTCGGCGACGGCCAAAGTCGGTGGGGATGTCGGGTCTGCTGCACAGCAGGCGATGGAAGGCGCTATCGAGGGCGCGGCGAGTGTCGGCATCAAAGGCGTCGATGCCATCGGGGCGGCTGCATCGGGCGCCATCCAGGGTGTGGGCAACGTGGGCAGGGCTGCCACCGACACAACCTCCAGCGTTGTGCGCGGGCTCGTCCAAGGTGCATCGAACCTGGGCGGCGACCTCGGGTCTGTAGCCAGAGGCACGATGCTGGGTGTGCTCCGCGGCGCCAAGGACCTCAGCGGTGAAACGGCAGAGGCCGTGTCGGCGACTGCCGGGAGTGTTGTCAAGGCGACGGCGGCGGTCGGCGGCGATGTGGCGGCAGTCGCCATAGCCGCAGTGGAAGGCGCAATCCAGGGAGCCAAGGAGATCGGTGTGGACACCGCTGAAGCCGCATCCGCGGCGGCGTCCGGCGCGCTCGAGGCCGCAGGCGATGTCAGCGCCACTCTTGTCGAACAAGTCCAGAAGGCCGTCACAGGAGTCATCGCCGGCGTGAAGGTCGTCGTCAAGGAACCGTTCAGATAAGCGGGATCAGAACCCGAAGCCAGCGCACCGACTGAGACGGTGCGCTGGTGAAGCCTTGCCCCCAGTCACGGCGGAGTGCCGATCGTGACGAGAAGTTCGGGACACACCACGCGGAGCACGTCGATGACGCCTGGCGGGACGTCCGTGATGAGTGCGTCTTTCCCTTGACTCGTAAAGATCGTCAGCAAGACCTTCGACACTCCAAACCACACGCCCTCGGCACGTGCGCTCGCGAGCCATCGTCCTTCGGCACGATCGGCGGAGATGCGATCGGCTGTCAGTGACGTGGCGCCGGTTGTGCCAGCCCGCGCGACATCCGACGTCAGACAGTGTTCCTGTGCGGAGACGACAGGGCTAAAGCCCTGTGCCACCGAGTGAGAGCCCTGTGCCACCGGGTGAGAGCCCTGTGCCACGGAGCGAGAGCCCTGTGCCACATCGGGTAGCGACTCGATGGCGACGCCACGCGGCACGACATAGAGACACGCAGTCGAAAACTGCGAAGCGTTAGGTTCGGTTGGACGAGCTGCACGGGCCTCGAGCGCTCCGGCCAGCCTGGCGTACATCTGTGTCGCCCACTCAGGCGAGTGTTCGAACGGCGCACGCTCGCCCTCGCCTTTCGGCAGACGCTCCCACTCACGCGCCTGCGTCTGCTTCTCCTCGAGTCGGCCACGGCTGAGAAAGACGTCTTCAAGGCTGAGATCTGGTGGAGACGGGGAGCGCAGCGTATTCAGCACCATGTTCGAGAAGAGATCCGCGCAGAATCCATACACGATGCCAAGTGGCGAGTAGGCAGCGCCGGCAGGATCGAGCGCACGGCTGTCCTGCAGCAGCGACTCCGCCGTGCGTGCGACGAGCTCGCCGTACCGCGCCAGATACTCGCGATGCACGTCACCCAGCGATGAGTAGGTGGCGCAACTGAAGTTGCGCCCTACCTCTATTGGCCCTGCCTGTCTTGCCGCGTGAGTGTCGCCACGCTCGATAAAGAGCTCCTCGAGCATCGTCGACGGTCCGAGGAGATCCAGGCGTGTCAGAAGCAGCTCGGGATCGGCGGACAAGCCCTGGAGAATCGCATCCGCCAGCGCCAGCCGCGCGTCGCCGTCCTGCCGCATGCAGGCTGCGCTGTACGCGTCCAGCAACGGAACCAGGTCGCGCACGAGCAGCGCCATGTCCATCGAATTCGAGCTGCGTGTCAGCGCGAGGAGTTGCGGATCGTCGAACGGCCAGGCCGTGCGCCGTGAAAGGTGCCGGAGCTGCGACCGCAAGTGGCCGCCGGCCAGCACGGCGCCCGCTTTGTGAATCTCGAGGCGGTCCGTGTCGGTGAACGATCCCGAAATGTTCGCGGCCTTGATGAAGTACGGCTTTACGTGTCTGGTCAGCGCACCTTGCGCGGTCTGAATCAGCCATCGCGCGTCGCGCACCAGCCGGATCTCCCCCGCGTTCAGCACGTCGAGCAGACCTTGTACGTGCTGCAGGCGCTCCGCCGCCTGCTCACTACTCGACGATGGACGATGGACGATCGACGATGGACGATCCTCGTCCCAGATCCTCACGCTCAGGTGCTCGAGCTGCCGCAGCATGACAACCGCGTAGAGGGTCTGCGCATAGGCAAGGCGGCCGTTCGTGCCCGGCCACCGAGTACCGTCCCAGTGGTGACACGCGCGAAGGACCAGCTCCACCGGGTCGAGCGCACGCGAGTAGCCGTCCTGCCGCGCCGGCTCGAACCCATCGGCCAGATGGGCCGCGTCCAGTTGCCCCTTCAGGCCGGAAAGATGCCGTGAAATTGTGGGCGATTCGAAGAAACAGGCGTCGAGGATGTCGCCTACGGATTCGCGGTCACCGCTCGCAGCGTGTGCCTTTCCCCGCGCACTGAACACCTGACGCTCGAGCCCGCCAACGATCGCCGGGCGGCCCTTAAGGAACTGCTCCAGGAGCGCGATGTGGTCGGAGAAGGGGAACCCCATTCAACTAGTTGCAGCAGTGCGGTTTTCGCGTCATCATCTTTGTCACAGGTTTTCAGGCTCAGGAGCGTCCATGTCTGCCCGTCATTGTATTGTCGGAGCTATCTTTGCGCTTTCCGTCAGCGCGCCGGTCGTGGCGCAGACGACGGATGTCGACTTCTTCGAGGCCAGGATTCGGCCGGTGCTGGTGCAGCGGTGCTATTCCTGCCACAACTCGAAGATGGCGGCCCCGAAGGGCAACCTGGTCCTCGACACCAAAGAGGGTCTGCTCAAGGGCGGCATGTCCGGTCCGGTATTACTGCCGGGCAACCCGGCTGAGAGCCGGCTGTTGAAGGTGCTGAACTATACCGACCCGCTGGTGCAGATGCCACCCAGCGGCAAACTGCCCGACGCGGTTCTGGGCGACTTCACGCAGTGGATTTCCAGGGGCGCCGTGGATCCTCGCGTAAGCGCACCGGCGCTCGCGTCCGCCTCGCCTCAGTACAAGGGCATGTCGCTCGAGGAGGGCCGCAAGTGGTGGGCGCTGCAGCCGGTCGCCGCGCATGCGGCGCCGAACGTGGCGCCGGCGCAAGGCCGGCCTGCCAACAAGATCGACAATTTCATCCTCGCAAGGCTCGCAGAGAAAAACCTTCAACTCTCTCCGCAGGCGGACAAACGCACGCTCGTGACGCGCGCGTATGTCGGTCTCCTGGGCTTCAAGCCGACGTTCGAAGAGGTGCAGGCGTTTCTCAACGACCGCTCGCCGAACGCGTACGAGAACCTTATTACCCGGCTGTTGACGTCGCCGCAATACGGCGAGCGGTGGGCGCGCTACTGGATGGACGTCGCGCGGTATGCCGATGACAACCCGTCATCCGAGGCGACCAATCCTCCGTATCCGTTCGCGTGGCGGTACCGCGACTGGATGATCGAAGCGCTGAACGCGGACATGCCGTACGACCGCTTCGTCAAGCTGCAGCTGGCGGCCGATCTGATGCCGGATGCGAAGCGCGACGACTGGCGCGCGCTGGGATATGTCGGCGCCGCGCCGATTTATCACCACGACCTCCGTTTGTCGGGAGATGTGATCGGCACGTTCCTCACCGACGACTGGGACGAGCGGATCGACGCGGTGTCGCGCGGCGTGCTCGGCCTGTCAGTGGCGTGCGCGCGCTGCCACGATCACAAGTTCGATCCGGTCACGCAGAAGGACTACTACGCGCTGATGGGCGTGTTTGCGTCCACCGTTCGCGTCGAACGTCCGACGTTCCCGGTCGAGCCTGACGTCGAGCAGGAATACATGTGGCTGCAGCGCAAGCTGTTCGACCTGGCGTATTCGATCAACCTGCTCGGGAACGAGGGCACGACCTTTACCAACGGCGCCGAGAAGGCCGTGAAGTGGAAGGCGGAAATGGAAGGCCTGAAAGCGCGGGCCGCGACCAGCCTTGGCAAGTATCCACAGCTCATTCAGAGCCTGGACAAGTACTGGAACCCGCCGCGCCGTGCAGCCGCACCACCACCACCACCGCCGCCGGCTGCCGCAGGGGCCAAGGTTCCACCCGCCGCAGCGGTGGCTGCGCAGCCCGCGAGGACTGGTGCCCCGTCGGACGATCCTTATATGAACGCGGTGTTCGAGGCGGCGCAGTACGTCGATGCGTCGGATCCGACCTACACCTGGATTACCTACCAGCCCGGTGAAGTCCGCAACATGCCGGTGCTGAAGGCCGGCAACGTGGCGGCGCCAGGGGAGATCGTGCCGCGCGGGTTCCCGGCGGTGCTGGCCAGAGGAAACGATACCGCGTTCAAGAACGGCTCCGGGCGCCTTGAGCTGGCGGATCGGCTGTTCACCGATGCGCGAGCCCTGGCCGCTCGCGTGATGGTGAACCGCGTGTGGGGCTGGCACTTCGGGAAGGGATTGGTCGCAACCGCCAGCGACTTCGGCACGCAGGGCGACAAGCCGACCCATCCGGAGCTGCTCGACGATCTCGCCGCGCGCTTCATCGAGCACGGATGGTCGCTCAAGTGGCTGAACAAGGAAATCATGATGTCGGCCGCGTATCGGCAGGCGAGCCAGCCTCGCGCCGAGGGCGTGCAGGCCGATGAAGCCAACACGCTGCTGTGGCGCCAGAATCCACGGCGGCTCGACGCAGAGGCGTATCGCGATACGTTGACGCGGTCGGCGGGTCTGCTCGATCTGCAGATGGGTGGCCTCCCGGGTGACATCGACGAAGACGACTACTACAGGCGCGCGATCTACGGGCGCGTCAGCCGCGCGCGCCGGGCGCAGATGCTGGGGTTGTTCGACTTCCCCGAAGCCACGCAAACGGCCCCCGGCCGCGACGTCACGACGTCGACGCTGCAGCAGATTTACCTGATGAACGGCGCGTTCATGCAGAACCTGGCCGTGGCGGCGGCGAAAACCGCGTCGGCCGCGACGGGAGAGGCAGAGCAGATCGGCCTGTTGTATCGCCGGATTCTCGCGCGCGATCCGACCGCCGCCGAGCTGAAGAGCGCGCTGGCGTATCTGCAGAAGGGCACGCTGCAGCGCTACGCGCAGGTCCTGCTCTCGACCAACGAGGAGATTTTTCTTCCATGAAGATCAAGCTGTCGCGCCGTGAAATGCTCGAGACGCTGGGTGGTGGTCTCGGCCTGTTCGGCCTGGCCGGGGCATTCGCGGGGTTGTCACGAGGCGACGTTCACGCGGCGGGCCTCGGCAACTACGCAGGCCCGGCGCTGCCCGCGAAGGCGAAGCACGTCATCATGATCTATCTGAACGGCGGGCCTTCGCAGATAGACATGTTCGACCCGAAGCCGGCGCTGTTCAAATACGCGGGTCAGCGTCCGAGCGCGGTGGATCTGCGGACCGAGCGCGTGACGGCCGGCCTGATGCCGTCGCCGTTCGAATTCAAGCGCCACGGGCGCAACGGCGTCGAGATCAGCGAGCTGCTGCCGCAACTGGCCTCGGTCGTCGACGAGATGTGCATCATTCGATCGATGTACACGTTCAACCCGACCCACACGCCTGCGCGCGCGTTGCTGCACACAGGCAGCGTGCTGGCCACGCGGCCGTCGACCGGATCGTGGGTCACCTACGGCCTGGGCACCGAGAACCAGAATCTCCCGGCGTTCGTCGCGCTGGCGAGCCCGGGTGGGCCCATGACGCGGTCCGGGTTCCTGCCCTCGGAGTATCAGGGGGTGAACTTTCCGGTGAACGATCCGGATCCGGAAAAAATCATTCCGAACCTGCGCAACCAGAGCGTCGACGCCAACGCGCAGCGCGTCGACATGGACGCGCTGCTCGCGCTGAACCAGAACTACACGAAGTCATTTGGGGCGGATCAATTCCTCGAGGGCCGCATCAAGTCCATGGAGACCGCCTATCGGATGCAATCCGAAGCGCTCGATCTCTTCGACATCCGGAAAGAGCCGCAGAACATCCGGGATGAGTACGGTCCGACGCCGTTCGGCACAGGCTGTCTGCTGGCGCGGCGCCTGGTGGAAGCCGGCGTGCGATTCGTCAACGTCGACTACCCGGGCGGGCAGATCTGGGACGATCACCGCGATGTCAACGACAACCTGCGCAAGCGTTGTCCCGACATGGACCAGGCGTCGGCGGCGCTCATCCGCGACTTGAAGCGCCGCGGCCTGCTCGACGAAACGCTGGTAGTGTGGGGCGGCGAATTCGGCCGCACGCCGGTGTCGGAAAGCGGCTCGGGACGCGACCACAACCCGTACGGATACACCATGTGGGTGGCCGGCGGCGGGTTCAAGGGCGGCATCGCCTACGGTGCGACGGACGAGTTCGGGTTCAAGGCGGCGGAAAATCGCGTCTCTATCCATGACTTGCACGCCACGCTGCTGCACCAGCTCGGCATGGATCACACGAAGCTGACCTATCGCTATGCCGGCCGCGACTTCCGCCTGACGGACGTGTTCGGAGAAGTGGTGACGGACATCCTTGCGTAACCGGGTCGTGGTGCTGGCCGGGCTGGTTTTTTGCGCGGCTGTTGCCGCGCGGCCGGCCGCGCAGGACACGCTCGCGCGCAAGACCGTGCGCGAGGCGGTGTACACCAACGCGCAGGCCGAACGTGGGAAAAACGTCTACGAGGCCAACTGCGTCACCTGCCATCTGCCCGACCTCGACGGATCCGCGAATCCCGACGCGAACCCTGTGGCTCGAGGCGCGCCGCTCGTGGGGACGCGCTTCGTCCAGGATTTCGGCGAGTCGAAGGTCAGCGCGCTCTTCAATAAGATGAAGCGCGACATGCCGTCGGGGAGACCCGGCACGTTGACGGACCAGGAGTATCTCGACGCGGCGGCATTCGTGCTGCAACGAAACAAATTCCCGGCCGGGGCGACGGAGTTGACCGAGGAGACGGCGGGCGAATTCTGGATCCCGGGCGCCGGCGGCGGAGAAGGACTGCAGAACTACACGTTCGTGACGACGGTCGGGTGTCTGAACCAGGATCCGACCCGATCGTGGTTTCTGACCAGCGCGCAGGAGCTGAAGCAAACGGACCCGAAAGCCGCGAGCGCGGCGCCGGCAGTGCCCGAGGGTCCGGGCGAGTTCACATTCCGCCTGCTCGACGCCATCAGTTACAAGCCCGAGCCCCACAACGGCCACAAGGTGCGCATCACGGGATACATGGTGCGCCTTGGCGCGGAGATCCGCGTCAACGTCCAGTCGCTGCAGATGGTCGGCGCGTCGTGCGGCAAGTGAAGGTACTGGAGGCGCCAGCCGCCGAAGGTGGCACAGGGCTTCAGCCCTGTCGATCGGGCGGCCTGCTTCTGGTGGCGGTTTCGTTGGCCGTGTGTCTGACGGGCGTCGTTGCCGGCCAGGCACAGACTACCGTGTGGAGCGGTGTCTACACGGAGGCGCAGGCGTATCGCGGCGAGAAGGTGGCCGACACCACCTGCATTGGCTGTCACGGACCCGGCCTGGACGGAGGCGATTCAGGACCCAAGCTGGTGGGTGAGATGTTCCTGGCGAACTGGAGCTCTCAACCTGTGAGCGAGTTGTTCGACTGGATCCGTCAGGCGATGCCGCCGGAAGCGGCAGGTTCGTTGAGCAAGGAAGATGCAGCCGCGGTCGTGGCGTACATCCTCAAGCAGAACAAGATGCCCGCAGGAAAGCAAGCCCTCCCCAGCGAGAGCGACGAATTGCGTCGCATCCAGATGACCGCCGCGAAAGTCGAAAGTCGCTAATCAAAGTCGACAGTCGCAGTACGTAGTGTCCGGCTTCAGCCGGACCGTGAGTGGTATCGGGCGACCGTCGCCGCATCGCGAATCCGGGCTCCGGGGCCGGCCGCGCGCTGCGATGCCGCGACGGACCGCGCGACGCGAGGACACTGCCTTCGCTCTTCGGCCTCGCTCGGTGCCCAGAGGCTTCTCGCGCGGTCAGGCGTTCCGAATCGGCCGCCTCCGCCCTTCGACAAGCTCAGGGCGCCCCGAGCGAAGTCGAGGGGCGCACGGCTTCGCGCTGCCGCAACGGTCACCCGATACGAGTGCCCGGCAAGCGGTGCTAATCAACGTCAGTACGTAGTGTCCGGCTTTAGCCGGACCGTGACTGGTATTGGGCGACCGTCGCCGCATCGCGAATCCGGGCTCCGACACTCCGTTCATTGCGCAGCACCACCAGGTACATTCGATTGCGTAGAGTGTCGCTGCAGCACCAGTCTATTTAGACCAAAACAGTGAATCGTCTGGCGTATAGTGCGCCTGGAGGGTTCCTTATGGTCGAGACTCTGCTCAGCCGCCGGCACCTCCTGCGTTCTCTCCTCGGACCCGTTCTCCTGGCTCTTCCGCTGGACAAGCGAGTCTTCGCGGCGGTTGAAATACAACCGCTGCTGTCGCAAGTGCGCCGGCTGGTAGAAGCGATGGAGTATCTGGGCGAGCCGCTCAGTGATGCCGACCGCAAACGAATCGACGTGGCCGCGAGCCTCACCGACGGCGCTCGCGCTGCCGAGGAAGTCCAACGGATTCTGGACCCGTACTGTCTCGTGGCCGTTCGCATCAATCCGGAGAGCCGCATCTCGGTGGATCGGGCCGCCGCGCCTGGTCGGCTGGTCGAGCAGGGATGGCGTGCGTATCTCGTGAAAGTCCGGAATGAAGCGGGGGTCACGGGTGTCCTGAGCATGGAGAGTCCCCAGGCGCGACCTGTCTACCGCCGCGGGACAGGACTGGCGATGGCGCCTCAATCGGTCCGGCCGGCTGATGTGACGGATCGCTGGCTGGATCTCGACACGTATGGACAAAAACCAATGGAGCCGCAGCTTTCCGGCCTCGAGCTCGAGTATCGAGCGGTCCTTCTTTATAGCCGCGACCGCGGGCGCCGGGAGGCACAACTCGGCGCGTCGCTGGGGCCCGGCACCGAGGACATCGGATTCCGCAATCGGGCCACCGTCCTCTTCGACGTCGCACCGTCTGATGAAGTGACATTGCGCGTGCGCGATGAGACCGACAAGCCGGCCATGGCGTCGTTCATCGTGAAAGACAAAGTCGGTCGGGTGTACCCGGCGCGATCCAAACGACTGGCTCCGGACTTCTTTTTTCAGGAGCAGATCTATCGCGCAGACGGGGAGACCATCCGGCTTCCCGCCGGCGAATTCACCATCACCTGCGGCCGCGGTCCGGAATACATTCCCGAGACACGAGCGGTGTCGATTCCCCGAGGGAGCGGAGCCGCGTTCGATTTTCGGCTACGGAGATGGATCGATCCTCCGTCGCACGGTTGGTATTCGGGCGACCATCACATCCATGCCGCCGGGTGTTCTCATTACGAGAGTCCGACCGAAGGGGTGCGCCCCGAAGACATGATGCGTCACGTGCTGGGCGAGGCGCTCAGCGTTGGTGCGGTGCTGAACTGGGGTCCCAGCTACTATCACCAGCGGCAGTACTTCGAGAGCAAAGACAACAAGGTGTCAACGAGTTCCACGCTGCTCCGGTATGACCTCGAAGTGTCTGGATTCCCTTCGAGCCATTGCGGGCATCTTGTGCTGCTGCGGTTGCGCGAGCAGGACTATCCCGATACGCGTCAGATTGAGGATTGGCCCACCTGGGATCTGCCGATCCTGAAATGGGCGAAAGCGCAGGGTGCGGTCGTCGGATTCGCCCACTCGGGAAACGGGCTGCAGGTGCAGACTCGCGACTTGCCGAATTTCGAGATGCCGCCGTTTACCGGAATCGGCGCAAACGAATACATCATGGACGTCACCCATGACGTCGTGGATTTCATCTCAGCCGCTGATACGCCATTCGTTCACGAACTGAATATCTGGTATCACACGTTGAATTGCGGGTACAGGACCCGGATCAGCGGTGAAACAGATTTTCCCTGCATAACAGATGCTCGCGTTGGAGGAGGCCGCTCTTACGTTCACCTTCCAGAGACGCTGACCTATGACGCATGGTGCGAAGGTGTGCGTCTCGGCCGTTCCTATGTTTCCGACGGTTTCAGCCATCTGATGAACTTCACGGCCAACGGTTTGGAGGCCGGCACCAACGGCGGCGAACTGCGACTCGAGCGTTCCGGCAGGGTGAAGGCGACGGTGTCAGCCGCAAGTCTGCTTTCCGAGACGGCCTCCGGCCCGCCCACACCCAGTCGTCAGCAGGGCCAGTGGAGCCCGGAGTACGCACGTGTCGGCGCATCGCGCGACGTTGCCGTCGAGGCCATCGTCAACGGCCACACGGTGGCAACCCAGCGGCTGCCAGCGGACGGCGTCCTTCGGGACCTGGTATTCGACATCCCAGTGCAGCGAAGCAGTTGGATTGCGCTCCGCATCCTCGGTTCCGCCCACACGAATCCCGTTTTTGTGTCGGTCGGCGGCCGGCCTGTTCGCGCATCAAGAAGAAGCGCCGAGTGGTGTCTCAAAGCTGTGGACCAGTGTTGGTCGCAAAAGTCACCGCGCATCAGCCCGGTCGAGCGTCCGGTCGCCGAGCGCGCGTATGACCACGCGCGTCAGCAGTACCGGCGGATCTTGTCCGAGAGCGAGGCCGACTGAATCCGATGTCATTTCGCCAGCGGACGATGGCCGGAGTTTTCGATGACGACGCGGATGTTCTTGGCCTTGGCTTCGAGCGTGGTCTGTGACGTGTAGCTGGTGCCGTCGGCAAGCGTGCCGAAGCGGACGTCGAGCGTCACCGTATCCTCTGGCTTCTCGAGATACGTCGCAACGCTAAGGGCGGAGAGGAGCGCCGCCTTCGCGTCCACGTCGATCTTCATCATGTCTTTGGGCTGCACGAAGTCCTTGAATTCAAGCCGCACCTTCCCGTCCGGCTGCGGGAGCACGGCCAGGTTCTTGGCATCTTTTGCCTTCTGAATCCGCTCGGGATCGGGCGGGACGTACTGATGGATCAGGTCGCTCGCCTTGCCCATGTACTCCACCATCTCGTCTTTCTTGTTCTCGATGATGTTCTCCTTGACTCGTCCGCCGCCACGGCGGCCACGGCCGCCGCCTCCGCTGGGCTCGGCCGCGGGCTTGGGCTCGCCCATCGGCACCTTCGTCAGCTTTCCATCGGCTCCGTAATAAACCCGCTGCTGCTTACGCGATTTCTCCTCGCCCTTCAAGCTGATGGCTGTCGTCTCGATCCACTCGTATTGGCGAAGGCGCTTCTGACTTTCACCAAGGTTCTGCTTGAGTGTCGCGACGAGCTGATCGGGCGAAGGCGGGGCCTGGGCACCGCCTTGCGCCGCCGCCATCACGATTCCGATGAAGATCGCCGAGAGCATCACGGTATGGTTCGTCTTCATGTCATCTCCTATGACCAGCGGTATAAGTCTCGATTTTCGTAAGCTGCCAACCGGTGTTGCGGAGAGCGCTACGCCCGGACGGAGGTCTGAGGACGCCGAAAGAATGTGCGCACCATCAGCAATGCCGCGACACCGGCGACGAGCAGCACCGCGACAACCTGCAGCACCAGGCGCTCCAGTCGGTTGATGGCGTGGTCGACGAGGCTGACGGCTACTCTTTCTGTATCACGGACAACGGCCTGGTGCTCCTCGGTGATCGTCTTGCGAAGTTCATCAATCGCCGTTTTGCGCTCAAGCGTCAGGTACTCGAGGACCACAAGCCGTTCGTGCTGCGCGAAGCCGATTGTGCGGGCGAGGTCCGCTGAGATCGCCGTGACGGCGGCCCGCCGTTCCGTCGCGATGATGTCTGCCGCTTGTTCTGCGGTACGAGTCGCCCCCTCGACGGCGGGCGTGAGCCGGTGAAGGTCCGCTGCCGCCTGCTCCGCGGCAGTCACCGCCCGTTCAGCCAGGGGGATCGCCTCTTTCGCGGAGAGGTCGTCGACGAGGCCAATCATCTGCCTCTCGAGTTCCCAACGAGCCTGTCGGACCACCTGCCCGCTGTAGACTTCGAGTCTCCGGTTCAGGTCGTCCAGCGAGATGGCCACCTCGGTCACCGCTTGCCCGATCGTCAGAGAGCTCGGGATTGCGTTTTCGACATCAATGCTGAGGATAGGCTGCCTGGCGGCGATAGTTCCCGTAATCGGATGCTCGGCTGCCCACGTCCGGACGAACTCGCGCACCTTGGACACATCGCCTGACGTCGTGGCCGACGCGGCCACTCCCGTAAGATGATCCTCTGAAGTTCGGCACGCCACGGCTGCCAGTGCACTCGCCGGCCCGAGTCTGGTCTTCCCGGGCCCTCTCTCGAAATAGTCGCTCATCTGGTAGAGCAGCACCCAGGCATCGATCAGCGCGACATACGGATCGGGCTGGAAGAGCGAGTCTCGCATCGCGGGCACTGCCTCGATCTTCCAGTCGAGCGCCGCGAGTCGAACCGTCTGGCTGGCCGTCGAAGCAGCGATTTCATCTGCAGCCGACTCCATCCTCCCCGTCATCGGGCCGACGAGCGACCGAACCCGGAGTCTCAGTTGCTCCCGGTTCACCTTGACATCATCCGGGTCGTGGAGAACCCCTATCTGACCCGTACGTGGACCTGCGGACCGGCAGCCTGCCGCGAAAATCATCAAGCCTATAGCGACCACCAGTCGACGACGTGATTTTCGAGAGCGGTAGTCTCCCATGGCTTTCACCTCATGAGGTACGCCTCGCAAGCCAGTTTCATGCCGCATTGCCTTGGTGGGACGCGTGTTCCTCAGGCGTTCGCTCCCGCTGCTCAAGCTGGCCCCGCCACGATATTCCGGAGTTCTCTGTCAGAGTGGGCGAGATTCGTGGGAGGTTCGGGCGAAAGAGGCGCCGATACCTTGAATTCCTAAGGAATCAGACCCTCCCTCCCCGGTGCTCACGGCATGCCGTTTGCCTTATTGGATCACCAAATACATGGACGTGCGCGGCCGTCACCGCCTGCTGCTGCTTGTCGAGAGAACGAGCTGGGTATTCGGCCTCGTAGGTTTGATCACCTGGGGCGCGTTCCACGTCTGGGTGGGCCACGGGACGCGCCACGATCTGGAGCGTTTCGCGGTGATCCGGCTCGCCGCCCAGGAGCAAGGCATGCCAGACCTGTCCCTCTGGTCGCCCCACCGCGTCAGCGCCTGGCGTCAGGCGCTTCTCGAACCGGCTCCCGCTCCGCTGGGCGTGCTCCGAATCCCGAAGATTCGACTCGAGGTGCCGGTGCTGCCGGGCACCGATGACCACACGCTCGACCGCGCCGTCGGCTACATCGAGGGTACGGCACAACCGGGAACGGACGGAAACCTGGGCATCGCCGGGCACCGCGACGGATTTTTCCGGGGACTGAAGGACATCGCGACGGGTGACGTGATCGAGCTCGACACGATTCAGGGGACGGATGTCTATCGCGTCGAGCGAACCTGGATAGTCAATCCGGAAGAGGTCTCGGTGCTCGACCCGACCCCCACACGGGCGCTGACACTGGTCACCTGCTATCCCTTCTATTTCATTGGTTCCGCGCCCCATCGGTTCATCGTCCGTGCCGTGCGTATCGCCGACAGACCGGCGGCCGAGCCGGCGTCGATCGAACGCGTCGATGTTCCTCGTGCGCAGGCGGGCGGGTTGCCGCGTCTGCACAGTTGGTTCCGCTCGTAAATGATCGCGTTGAGCGGTCAGAAAATGGAGAGAGTCCTATGACACGTTCGTTGAGTCGAGGTGCCCTGGCCGTCGCGATCGTATGTCTGACAACCGTTGTTGCGCTGGCGCAGCAGTCAACAACCGCGGAGACCAAGTCGTTCGAAGTGCTCGCGGTGGAGGGCAACCAGCTGGTTGTCAGGCTGCCGGAAGGCACGAGGGAACTGACCGTCCCGGAAGATTTCCGCTTCACGATCAACGGACAGCCGATGTCCGTACGCCAGTTGAAGCCGGGAATGAAAGGAACGGCCACGATTACGACACGCACGACAGTAACGCCGGTCACCGTCACCGAAGTGAAGAACGGCACCGTCATGCATTCGACGGGGTCTTCCATCATCGTGCGGACCGAGGAAGGCATCAAGTCGTTCACGCAGAGTGACGTCGACAAGCGCGGCGTCAAGATCATGCGCAACGGACAACCCGCGACCGTGACGGATTTCCGTCAAGGCGATCGCCTAAGTGCGACCATCATTACCTCGAGGCCGCCTCAGGTGATGACCGAGAAGGAAGTGCAAGCGACTCTCGCGACCTCTGCAGGTGGTGGCGCGGCTTCGGCGTCCGCTCCACGAGCCGCGTCGTCAACGACACCGAGGGCCGCGTCATCGACTGGAGCCTCGACTGGAGCCTCGACTGCAGCCTCGAATGCAGCATCGGGCACACCCTCGCAGGCTCCGACGGCGGGTGCGCGGAGGCTGCCGTCGACTGGCAGTTCGTGGCCGCTCATCGGGCTCGTCAGTGTATTATCGCTGGCGATTGGGCTCGCGCTGACCATGAGGCGTCGCCTCGTCCGCTAGAGGGCCTCTGGAGATGATCAACATTTCGCGCGTCGCATTTCGGTTGGGCCTGGGGCTGGCACTCGTCGTCACCGGAGCGGCCAGCCCCGGCCGCGTCAGCACTGTTTCGGCCCAGGCGCCGAACGCGTGCGCGCTGCTCACGGTCGATGAGGTTGGGCAAATCGCGAGTTCGAGCGTTGCGGAGGGTGTCCCGAGCGCGCTCGAGCCCGCCGGCTCCGTGACCTGTCGATATACGTGGGGTACCGGCGTCAACCGCTTCAAACTCGACGTGACCGTCAACGAGGCGTCGCGATTGTTTCCCGGCACGAGTCCGGATCAGATCAAGCAGCAGCTCCTGGCGTCAGTGAGAGCCGGGACTGATGATGCGGTCATCTCGGAGGTCGGCGAGGCCGCCGTGTTCATTCCCCAGTCGCCCGTCTACGCCAGCGCGACGGCACTCGTAAAGGGCCGGATCCTGAGGGTGCACCTCGACGGACTTTACGCGAGTGAGAAGAAGGATCCAGTCGTCGGGCTGCTGAAGCTGGCCGCGTCGCGGCTGTAGCCGCTTTATTGCCTCGTCGAGGCTATGGCGACTCCACGTCGTACGCCCTGACCCGCCAGGTGTCTTCCTTCCGCCAGAGCAAACGCAGCACCGGGGCGTCGCCGCCCTTGGTGCGGAAGCGGAACGTCATGCCGAAGGCTTCTCCGTATTCGAGCGGCAGCGGATCGGGTGGCACCGCGCCACGGGCGCGGGCGTCACACTCGACGGCATCGCTCAGTGCGGTGGGGAAGCTGGTGAGGCTGAAGGTGCGCGAGTAGGGCTGATCCATCACACGAATCGACGGGTGCAGCGGCTCGGCGGCCTCGATGATCGCCTCCAGGTTACGCGGGGTGCCAACCTCCTGGCCGACGTGTTCGAGGCTCGCGCGCACCCTCCGGCCTGCATCGTCGAGGGAAGTTGACGCCGGCGCGTCAGGATCGCGCACGAGGTCGTAGCACGCGTAGCTTCTCGTCGAAAGGTATCGAAACGCCACATCGTAATTTCTGCGGATCAACCAGGTGTCCAGGAAGTTCTTGGCCGCGTTCACCAGGGTGAGATCGGCCTTGATCCGCACGACGCTGGGCTCGGGCAGTGCCGGTGGTGCCGGCGTCACATCGGGCGCCGGGTCCGTCTGCCACGACACAATCTTCCAGTATCCATTCTCTTTGGCCCACAGCAGCGCAACCGAGGCGTTCCTGGCTGGCCCGGCGATGCGGAACGTCGTTCCAAAGTGGGTCCCGTACGCGCGCGATCCTTTCGCAGGCGCGCCGGGCGTCAGACGGCTCGCACAGTCGAATCTGGCCGCGGCCTCATCGGACACGCTGTAGATCATGAACTGGGCTTGATGAGGCTGGGCCTCCGCGCGAAGCCCGGGCATCGTGAGGGGCACACCAGCTATCAGGCCCTCGAGCGAGTCGTGCCTGCCGAGGGCTTCCTGCGCGGCTTTCAGATTGACCAGGATCTGAAAGGGCGCGAGGCCGCGGTCGAACGCTGATGGATCGGGCGTATCCTGCGCCAGACACGCGTAGGATCGCTCCGAAACATAGCCCATCGCCGCCACGGTGTCGCCTTCAATCAGCCAGGCCTTCAGGAAGTCAGACACCATGACGTCGATATCCTTCTTGCCCGCCCGCGGGATCTTCGGGAGAGCGAGCTTGGAGCTCGTGTCCGCGGCGTCAGGGGCCCGATCGAGGCGCACACCGAAAAACCCCCGCCACCAGTTCTGAAACCCCGACCACTGCGCGGCATGCCGCTCGGCGTTGTTGCCGGCGCGGACGTCCGAGTTCGACGCGCTCAAGTGCCCGTTGAACAACCCCACGGGGAACGTTGGCGATCGATAGTCGACGTCGACGTCTGCCTGACGGCCGTCGAGCGCTATCGACACCTGAATCGACGGAGCGCCCCTCTGTTCGCGGTAGTTGAGCGGATAGCCCTTGTGGTAGATGGCGTTGTCAGCTCCGCGCTTGAACTCCCGCGAGCGCTCCAGCATCTGGCGGGCGTTCGATGTGAGCCGGACGAACATCCGGAACTGGCGATCGCTTGACGTTCCCGAGACTTCGCCTTTGACGCTATCGACGCGCTCGATGAGCGCCAGGCCGTCGCCGAACTTCTGGCCCGACGCGTCGGTCATCGGCGTCGTCATCAGGGCATGGGTGACGGCGTCGAACGTGGTCTTTGTGGAGAGACTGAGGATGTCGTCGTAGAACGAACCGATATCGACGTTCTGGCCGGTCACCTTGGCGAATCGCCCCACCCAGTCCTCGACAAGCCGTTGGCGACGCTCGTCGAGTTCCGCATAAGCCCCGCCTATGCGCCGTTGGGGCTGCTGAGGCTGCTGGGCAAGGACGCCCGCAACGGCCAGCGCACCGAGAAGCAGTCCGGGAACAATCCCATATCGTGGGTTCCTCATCTATATTTATGCAGGCGAAGCCACGCCTAGCAACCTGCGTACCGGCTGGCTCGGGCCGTTTTTGGCCGCTTGTTTCCCTATACTGCCACGGTATTTGGGGGGCGGCCTCCACCATGTCGGACGAACCCGCACCTATGGCGCCCGAGCCCGCCAGCATTCGTGGCAAGCGTAGAATGCAGGCGCCATGGAACCGTCCCGGCGGGTGCTCGAACCCGCAGAGCGCATCGCCGAAGTACTCTTCGGCCTGATCATGGTGCTCACGTTCACCGGATCACTCAGCGTCGCCGAGGCAGGACGCGACGACGTGCGCGCCATGCTGATTGGCGCCCTCGGGTGTAACTTCGCGTGGGGCATCATTGATGGGATCCTGTACCTGATGGACGCGTTTGCCCAGAAGGGGACCGCACTCAGGACCTATCTCGCCGTTCGGGAGGCCAGCGATCCGAAGCACGCCCAGCGATTGATCGCGGACGCACTGCCGCCGCTCATCGCATCGGTCGTCGAACCGCCGGAACTCGAACGACTGCGTGACCGGCTGCGAGCCCTGCCCGAACCGCCGCGACGCGCGCGTCTGAACCGCGCCGACTGGCGAGGCGCGCTCGGTGTGTTCCTGCTCGTGTTTCTGTCCACATTTCCCGTCGCCGTGCCGTTCTTCTTCATGCAGAACGCGACCACGGCCATGCGCGCATCCAACGCGATTGCGATCGGCATGTTATTGATCGCGGGCGTCGCCTACGGGCGAGTCGTCGGCCGGTCTCCGTGGCTGGTCGGCATGTCCACGGTGGCCATGGGTGGCGTGCTCGTCGCACTCACCATTGCACTGGGTGGCTAGTGTGACCATTCGGTCCGCGTCAGCCGCTCTTGCGATCCTCGCGTGCTCCGCAACCCATGCCTGGGGCCAGTCCGGGCCACACGCTGCTCAAGTCGCCTCCAGTTCCGAACCCGCTACGTGGTCTTTCTCCGCCGCGGCGTACACGTACTTGTTGCCAGACGAGCGCAACTACGCACAGCCCACGGTCACTGCCGACCACGCCGGCGGGCTCCACCTTGAAGCGCGCTACAACTACGAGGACCTGGATACCGGATCGGTGTGGGTGGGCTACACATTCAGCGGCGGCGACACGCTCGCGTGGGAGGTCACACCGCTGTTCGGCGGGGTCGTCGGTGAGGTCACCGGCATTGCGCCCGGCTATAAGGGTTCACTGAGCTGGCGGATGCTCGAGTGCTACAGCGAGGGGGAATACGTGTTCGACACCGGCGAGTCGACCGACAGCTTCTTCTATAACTGGTCGGAGGTGACGCTCGCGCCGGTGGAGTGGCTCCGCGCCGGGATCGTGACGCAACGCACGCGTGCGTACAAGACCGACCGCGACATCCAGCGTGGTCTCCTCGTCGGAGCGACCTTTCGGAAGCTCGACGTGACCACCTACCTGTTCAATCCCGACGACAACAAGCCGACGGTCGTCGTTGCCGTCAGCCTGAGCTGGTAAAGCCAGTCCCCTCCACGGCCACCGGAACGCCGAAGACCGCGCGGCCTGTCGCTTGCATTGGTGCGACACGGAGGCATCACATGATCGGCGCAAAACTCGTCGAGCTCATCGAAATTCATGCACCGCGCCTCATGAGCGACATCGCGGAGGATCTCGTCACGAATCAGCGGACGCTGGGTTTCCGAGTGGTGCGCCCGCAGGATCTCGAGCAACGGATCTTTCAGATTCTTCATCACCTGGGCGACTGGATCGGGGATCCACGGTCGGAAAAAGTGCAGGCGGAGTTCGCCGACTGGGGGCGCCGGCGGTTCGATCAGGGGATACCGTTGAGCGAGCTCGTCTATGCCATCATCGTCATCAAGCAGCACCTGCGGCGATACATCAGCGATAACGGCCTGGTCGACGCGTCGTTTCCGCGCGTGGAGCACGACTATATCCTGCCGTTGCATCTGCACAGCCTGCAGGAACTGAACGCGCGTGTGGGTCAGTTCTTCGATGAGGCGTTGTACAACCTCGCGTGCGGCTACGAAGAGCAAGCGCGGGCCTCGCGCCAGGCCGGATTGTCGCCAGCGATGCGCCAGGGCAGATAGCCGTATTGGATTGGTGAAATTCCCACTTGCTGCGAACTATTCCCCGAGTTCCGCGGGTCTTGTCCACCCGCGATCTGCGAAAACGCCCTGGACTTCGACAAGATCAAACCTGATGCGCGGTACGGTCTTTGCCGCGCGTTCGCTCCAGAACGCATCGCAACTTTTCAGGAGACCACCTGTGCAAATCGTTCGTTCGTCCATGCAAACCCCCGAGCCGGCGTCCCCAGCGGCAGGAGAGATCGTCGGAACCAGCGTCGCGATTCAACAGATGCTGGTCCAGTTGAAGCAAGTGGCCGCCACCGATTCCACCGTACTGCTGATCGGTGAGACGGGCACTGGTAAGGAAGTCCTCGCGAACTGGATTCACGAACAGAGCGGGCGCCGCGGCCGCATCATGGTGTGCGTGAACTGCGCGGCGATTCCGGCCACACTCATCGAAAGCGAGCTGTTCGGGCGCGAGAGGGGCGCGTACACCGACGCCGTGTCACGACAAATCGGCCGGTTCGAAGCGGCGAATCACTCGACGATCTTTCTCGACGAGATTGGCGAACTGCCGACCGCGCTCCAGGTCAAGCTCCTGCGCGTCCTCGAAGAACGCCGAATCGAACGGCTCGGCAGCCCGCAGTCGCTGCCCGTCAACGTGCGCATCATCGCTGCGACGAATCGGAACCTCGATCAGTTGGTGGCGAGCGGCAACTTCCGCGAAGACCTGTTCTACCGGCTCAACGTCTTTCCAGTTCAGGTTCCTCCACTGCGAGACCGGGTTGACGATATCCCGGAACTGGCGTGGCGGTTCGTCGCCGAGTTCTCCGTCATGTTCGGCAAGCAAATCAGCAGGATTACACCTCGGACCATGACGGCGCTGCAACGCTATGCGTGGCCTGGCAACGTCCGCGAGCTGCGCAACGTCGTCGAGCGGGCGATGATCCTGGCGACCGGCAGCGAGCTGACGATTACGTTGCCGGATGCCCCGGTCGGCCCGGCAACGTCGCAACTGATGAAGCTCGAGGACGTTGAGCGCGAGCACATCCGCGCCGTTCTCGAATCCACGCGCTGGCGTATTCGCGGCATCCATGGCGCCGCCGAGCAGCTTGGCGTGAAACCCACGACGCTCGAGTCGCGGATGGCCAGGCTGGGCGTGACACGACCCGTCTGATCGTCTTGATCACTTGAACGGCGAATGGCCGCCCTCACGTTGAGGGCGGCCACCTCGTCCATGCGCAGACTGTCAATCGATCCGCTGAAATTTGTTGTCGAGGATGAAGCGGGCGATGTTGGCCCCGAGCTGCGTGCCGACTTCGCACGCGGTCCGGAAATGGATGCCGGCAAAAATCCGGGCGTTCTTCACCTCTTCGAGCGCCCCGCGGAAACTGCGGAACGATCGAATCACGCCGATCATCGTGTCCGACTCCACAGTGAATCGGGTCCGCTCACCGAACTCGTCTGCCAGCACGGTGGCCGCCGCTCCGCTGAGGCACGAGTGGCCGGACGGATACTCCGGATGCGATGGCGTCGTGAAGAGGGGCGACCAGGTCGTGTCGGGTTCCGTCAATGGGTTTCCATCATCGGCGGCCAGGTGGATCGCCGTGACCGGACGCCAGTACGCGTAGGTGTACTTCGCGTCCCAGCAGCCGACCATGGCGTCGGATATCGCGACGTTCAGCCGGCCGAAGAAACGGGCGTTCTGCAGCAACGAACCGTGCCTGCCGCGCCTCGCACGATGCCATCCGTTGCCATCATCGTCGCCATCCCAGTCGTGGTCATCGTCATCTTCCTCGTCCCGATATCGGGCTTCGAGCAGCCTCAACGCCACGCCGTTCCACAGATAGCTCGCCGACGTCGAGTTCCAGAACAGCGACGCGATGGTCTGATCCGCTGTCCGGAATGCACTTGAAAAGCTTCCCATTTTCTTCACTTCGTTGAAATCCCTGGTATAACGGTGACTCGTCAACGACGGAGGCGCGTCCGGACGGAACTGGCTGATGAGTGTCGGAAGGTCCATCGTCCACGGGTTCAATGTCGAGAGCGAGAGATATCCCGCGCTAGCCGCTCCAGGTGTCGTGCGCCGCCACTGCCCGGGGAGGGTGCCATCTGGAAACACACCCATCGTGGGATCGGGAAGAAGGGCCCAGATAGCGTCCGCAACGGTTTGCCCCCAGGCCACGCCGCTATCGACCGCTCCAGGACCTTCGTCTTCAATGATCTCCAGAAGGCTGACCGTACGCCGGTTGTTGAGGATGCCCTGCTGGACAAGGGGTGTCCCGGTGGTTCCCCCGTACTGCCTGCTCAAGATCACGTACGCCGCCTGCACGGCTGCGGCCCGTGCCGATGCACCTCCAGGCGCCGCGGGCGGGACATAAATCGGCGTGTAGCGTGCGTAGACGCCGTTGACAGCATCGTAGATCGCTACGTGCACCAGCCCCGCCACGCGCGCGGTGGCCGTCGGCGAGCTCGCGCCCAGCAATGCCGCGCGGAGCATCGTCTGATTCCAATCGGTCACTTCGTCGGCGAATGCAGCCTGTGGCCCGGCCAGGAGTACCAGCGTGGCAAAGAGCGAGACCCAACGGATACGGTTCATGGAAACCTCCTCATTCTGGTAATAAACGCGTTTTCAAGAAAAACCGTACAAGGCATGAACGGCGACACTCGCCCAACGCAGCAGGGTCGTCTGACGGAGCGATCCCATCAAGCGGTAAAGGCGGGCACCGTCGAATGCTTTTGTTTGCGGTGACCTCTGACTGGAGCTAGAATCGCGCTCCCACCAGGCTATTGCTGAGGAGGAAACCATGGCGCCGGAGTCCCCATCGTCGGCGTCCAACCATTCGGATCGGGAGCTGTCTGAACGTCTGGATTCGTGGAAGGATATCGCCGCCTACCTGAGGCGCGACGTCAGTACCGTCCAACGTTGGGAACGCCGGGAGGGCTTACCAGTCCACCGGCACTTTCACGATCGCCAGGGGTCGGTCTATGCCTTTCGACACGATCTCGATGCCTGGCAGCGCAACCGGACACGTCAACCAGAGTCGATCGGCGTCGAACCTGAGAATCGCGGCGCTTCGCCGATTGGGCCCAGCTCCGTCGCCGGCCTTTCCATGTTCGTCTTCGCTGTTCTTACGCTTGCCGCCCTCACCCTGGGTCTCGCACGAGGGCGGGTTGGGCCGGCGTCGGCGCCCGAGATCAAGTCACTGGTCGTGCTCCCACTAGCGAACCTGTCGGGCGATACGGGACAGGAGTATCTGGCCGCAGGCCTCACTGAAGAGTTGACCTTGCGCCTGGCACAACTTCGTGCGCTGCGAGTGGTGTCGAGAACGTCGGCATTGGCGTTTCAGGAGCGCCGCGCCTCACTGCCTTCCATCGCCCGCGAGTTGGGCGTAGATGCGGCTCTCCAGGGGTCCGTTCGTCACCAGAACGGTCGCGTGTCGATTTCGATCCAGCTGATTCACGCGCCGACAGACACCCACCTCTGGTCTGCCGAGTTCGAACGTGACGACTCGGACCTGCTGGCACTGCAACGCGACATCGCGCGCGCGGTGGCCGAGGAAGTGCACGTGCAGATCAGCTCGGAAGAGCGGGCGCGTCTGGCGGCCGTCCCGGTCGTTCACCCGAAGGCACACGAAGAGTACCTGTTCGGCCGGCACATGCTGTGGAAGCTGATCGAAGAGGATCGACTGCGGGCGATCGAGCACTTTCAGCGCGCGATCAACATCGATCCGGACTACGCGGCGCCCTATGCGGGTCTCGCGCACGCGTGGTGGATGCGCGGTGTGATGGGGCCGCTCAGTATGCGCGAAGTCGCGGAGCCGGCCAGAAAGGCGGCGCGCGAAGCGCTGGCGCGCGACGACCGCCTGGCCGTCGCGCACGCGGCGCTCGCGTACGTGCAGGGCATGTTCGACTGGGACTGGACGACGGCCGAAGCGACAATCCAGCGGGCGGTGCAGCTGCAGCCGAACAGTGTGGAAACGCATTACGTATACGGGGTGCTTCTCATGGCGATGGGACGTTTGCCGGCGTCTCTGCGCGAGATCGAGCAGGCGGTTGAACTGGATCCCCTTTGTCCGCAGGCACAGTCGACATACGGACGGGTTCTGTACCGGGCGCGCCGGTACGACGAGGCGGTGGTGCGCCTGAAACGCGCGATCGATCTCGAGCCCCGAAGCGCGACCACACACCTCCGGCTCGCTGACGTCTACAGTCACATGGGGCGCTACGAAGAAGCTCTCGCGGGGTACGAGAAAGCCGGAGCGCTCAACCCACATTCGGCGTATGAGCCGCGCATGGCGAGAACCTACGCGCGGATGGGACGCAAAAGCGACGCTCGGAGACTGCTCCAGGGGTCCAGGCCCCTGCAGGCGGCCGTGCACGTCGCGCTCGGCGAGCACGACGCCGCATTCGCGCTGCTGGGTCGGTCGGTCGAGGCTCATGAAGACTGGCCGCTCTTCATCAAGGCCGATCCCGACTTCGACGGCCTGCGTGAAGATCCGCGCTGGCCCGAGTTGCTGGGGCGCATGCGTCTTGCAGA
This sequence comes from Vicinamibacterales bacterium, assembly GCA_963746535.1. Classification (GTDB taxonomy): domain Bacteria; phylum Acidobacteriota; class Vicinamibacteria; order Vicinamibacterales; family JAMQPK01; genus JAMQPK01. The sequence goes on from CAVVBP010000007.1 coordinate 857,199, forward strand.
CGAGGTCACGAGCGCCCTCCCTTGAAACAATCGACCCCCTGAACCATGCGATAGGATCGCGCTTTCCGGGCCGCGATTCGACACGGTGGTCGTGTCGAGGTCGGTCCGTCGTAAGTGCATCACGGAGAAATCACGATGTCAGCACTCCGCTTTCTGGTTACAGGTGGCAGCCAGGGGATCGGCGCCGCTCTGGTCGAAGTCGCATCCAAGGCCGGTCACAAGGTCGTGTTCACCGGTCGCAACGCTCCGGCGCTCGAGGCGATGGCCGGAAAGACCGGCGCCGTGGGTGTGCGAGCCGACGTCGCCGTCACCGAAGACAACGCGCGCACGATCGACACCTGCAGGCAGCACATGGGCGGCATCGACGTGCTCGTGAACAACGCCGCCCACGATTACCGCGCCGAGATCGGCGCCCTCGATGTGGGGAGGATGAAGGCGCTCTTCGATACCAACGTCTTCGGACTCGTCGACATCACCAACCGCGTCGTGCCGCAGATGAAAGAACGCAAGTCCGGCGACATCATCACCATCGCGTCGACGTCGGGCATGAAGGGCGCGGCGTCGGCAACGCCGTATGCCGCGAGCAAGTGGGCGGTACGCGGTATCGCGCAGTGCTGGCAGGCCGAGCTGCGGCCGCACGGCATTCGCGTGATCTCGATCTGCCCGTCCGAAGTGCAGACCAACTTCGGCGGCAAGGCCGGCCGCAACAACCCGAACAAGCTCTTCGCCATCGATATCGCCGGGACGATCGTCGCGGCGCTGGAGATGCCTCGCCGCGTCCTGTGGCCCGAGCTCGCGGTGTTTGCCAACAATCCCTGGCAGGAAACCTGAGGCGCCCTGCGACATCTGCGCCGTTCTCGAACGCACACGCTGGCGGATTCGTGGCGCCAACGGCGCCGCCGAGTGGCTTGGCGTGAAACCCACGACTCTCGAGTCGCGCATGGTCAGGCTGGGCGTGACACGACCCGTTTGAATCTGGTGTTCGCGGTTCACTGATTGCCGCGCCGTTCGTGTCCAGTCAGCGCGACACCGCCAGGCCAATCGAGCCGACGACCACTGAACCGTCGCCGCGGTTGAAAGCCTTCGTCGTCGTACCGAGCGCGTGATACTGCACCCCGCCGCGAATGTGCCATCCGAGCCCCGATGTCTTGCGCAGAGGCACCGTGACGAAGCCGCCGACGCTGGCAAAGCCGAGCCCATGATCGTCGGGCCCGAGCTCGTAGTAGTTGCCAATGCTCAGACCCGCATTGACGGGAATGGTGAAGGTGAGCTGTCCTGCCACAATCTGCGGTGCCATGCCAAGCTCGAGATACTTTCCCGAGTGAAGTCCGCCATCGAGTTGTCCCTCGCCCATCCCGGCGCCTACCTCGAACGCCGCCAGCGCGTACGGCTCGAGGGCGATGCCGCCAACCACCGGACCGCCCTGCATGGCCGCTTTTACACCGATTTCCTGCACAGTGGTAAACATCTGGTTGGGACTCGTGAAGGCGGTGTAGCTCGTCTCGAGGGATAGACCACCCGCGAAGCGGATCTCCAGCGAGCCGGACAGGCGCGACTCGTACCATAGCTCGTCGGTTGGACCGCTCCGTCCGGTATCACCGGTGTGCAGACTGTTCAGGAACCCGGCGTTGACGCGAACACGCCTCAGCGCCCCGTTGCCTGAGTGCACGTTGATGCCGAGAACGACGGCAGGCCACATCGCCATACCGCTGGAGTTCTGCGGCACGCCGCGAAAGATGTACTGGTTCATGAAATCGATGCTTGCTGCAATGTCGATGGCGCGAGTATCCGGGCTCGCGGATTGTTGTGCACTCACGGGCGCAACGGCCACGGTCATCAGGCCCAGCACGGCTGCGATGCACAGCCCGACCCGCCATCCTGTGTGACTCGGACGCATGATCCCTTCCTTTCAGAACGAGCGAATGGGTTATCGCGAGTGCGGGAAACCATCGACGCCGATGCTGTCTGTAAGTCGGGTAAGGCCAGTGCCGTCCGCATTCATGACGAAAATTTCCGTGTCGAGCCCGGTGCTGGGCCGAAACGACATGAAGTAGATCTGACGGCCCGTGGTAGACCATGAGGGCGCGCGGCTGACCCACTGGCTGTCAAGGTCGCCAGAGTCTTTGGGCGTCAGGTTCGTCTGCCCACTCCCGTCGGCGTTCATCACGAACACCGATGGATAGCCCTCGCGCGCGCTCATGAAGACCAGCTGTCTCCCGTTGGGCGACCACATCGCCATTTGGTTCAGTAGCGGCGCCGTCTGCGTGAGCTGGCGCGTGTTGCCGGTCGCCAGCTCCAGAGCGTAGATATCCACATCGCGCCGGAAGACAATCTCTCTGCCATCAGGCGACCAGTCTGGAAACTGGTCGATGCCGGGATAGTCCGTGATGCGCTTCGGCGAGCTCCCGTCGGCGTTCATCACGTAAATCTCGAAGTTGCTGACACCGTCGCGATTGGTGTGAAACACGATGTGCCTGCCGTCCGGCGACCATCGCGCCCAGCCGTCGTTGGCGGCGTGATTGGTCAGGTTGACGGGATTGCGGCCCGTGCTGTCAACGATGAAGATGTCGTTGTTGCCTGAACGACTGGACGTGAAGATGATGTCGCGTCCGTTCGGCGAGATCGCCGGCTCGGTGTCCGACGCGGCATCCTCGGTGACCCGAAGCGGCCTCGATCCATCCCAGTCCATCACATAGATCTCGTTGTTGCCGTCTCGTGCGCTGCTGAACGCCACGCTGCCGGGCACGCCGCGGCCCTGTGCGGCCATGCCATGGGAACCGACGCCTGCCGCCAGGGCGACGACTGCCGCCAAATGCCATTTGCGCTGCATACGACCCTCCCTTGCCTTGACACGCATTATCCGAAGCGTCTTGACGCCAGTCTTTGGAAAGGGATTAGAATTCCCTTGCTTTTCCCGTCCAAGACGCCCTCATGCGCATGCAATTCGGGGTCTTCACGCTGGACGATCAGGCGCGCCAGCTCCAGCGCGACATGCAACCCGTGCATCTATCGCCAAAAGCGTTCGATCTTCTGGCGCTGTTGCTGCACCGGCGCCCCGACGCGGTGGCCAAATCGGAAATCCACGAGCGGCTCTGGCCCGAGACGTTCGTATCTGAAGTGAACCTCGCGGTGCTCGTCACCGAAATCCGCAACGCGCTGGGTGAGGATGCGCGTCATCCAGCGAATGTGCGAACCGTTCATCGATTCGGCTACGCGTTCTCGGGCGTTGCCGTCATGATCGAACAGGCTCGCGAACGGCTGCCCGGCAGCGTGGCCTGCTGGGTCACCTGGGGAAACGAGCGCGCGATGCTCTCAATGGGCGGGAACGTCCTCGGGCGCGATCCGTCCGCCGACGTGCGCATCGACGCCGTCGGCGTCTCGCGGCGTCACGCGATGGTTGTCGTCAGCGGCGACGACGTCGTGCTGCACGACCTCTCCAGCAAGAACGGAACATACATCGATGGCATGCGGCTGACAGTGCCCGTGCCGTTGGCCGACGGGGCAGAGATGCTGCTCGGCCCTGTGCTCGTGCGGTTCCATCGGCTCGCCGCCGTCGCGTCGACACAAACCCTGAACAACGCTTCGCCTGCGAGGCCTCCCAAATGACTCACGCTGCCAGTCCCGTCATCATCGGCTCGAGTCTCGGCCAGTTCGTCATTCGTGCGCCTCTCGGCGCCGGTGGTATGGGCGAAGTCTACGAGGCAGAAGACACGCGCCTCCGTCGAAAGGTGGCACTGAAGATCGTTCGACAGGAAGTCGCGGCCGATCCGGTCCGCCGCCTGCGGCTCGAGCGCGAGGCGAGCGCCGTCGCGATGCTCAATCATCCACACATCGTGACGGTCTATTCCCTCGAGGAACACGACGGACTGCTGTTCATCACCATGGAGCTCATCGACGGCCGCACGCTGGCGAGCTCTCTTCCCGAGAAGGGCTTTCCACTCGAACACGCCTTGCGCATCTCGATTCAGCTGGCCGACGCGCTCAGCGCCGCCCACGCGCGCGACGTCGTGCATCGCGACCTGAAGCCGTCGAACGTCATGATTACTCGCGAGGGTGGCGCCAAGATTCTCGATTTCGGCCTCTCGCGGCTTGCGGTCGATCAAGATGGCGGTAAGGTGTCAACAGACTCCCTGACGGTCGATGGCAACCTCGTCGGCACGGCGTCGTACATGTCTCCCGGAACAGATCGAAGGGCGCCCGGCCGACGCGCGCTCGGATTTGTTTTCGCTTGGAATCGTGATGTTCGAAATGGCGACGGGGAGACGGCCGTTCAACGGCCCCTCGGCGCTCGCCATCCTGACCTCCATCGCGAAAGACACGCCGCCGCTTGCGAGCGAGACGAATCCCGCTGTTCCAGAGGCGTTCGCCCGCCTCATCGACAGATGCCTCGTCAAAGATCCGCAGCAGCGGATGCAATCCGCCGTCGACCTGCGCTGGCAGCTCGACGATCTTGCGCAGTCCGGTCCACTACCTGCCCGCAGGCGCACGGGGCAGGCGCGGGCCTCCAACCGCACCCGGACCGCCGCGGCGATCGGCATCGGAGCGCTCGCTCTCTTCGGTGTGTCCTGGATAGGCTTCAGCCGCCCAAGCGAATCCTCCGGCGATCGCCGGGTGGTGCGCCTGACGGTCAACCTGCCCCGAGATCAGGTGATCTTTCCAGAATTCAATCCGCACCTGGCCCTCTCACCAGATGGCACGCAGCTCGCCTTTGCGGGGTTTCCCGGACCTGTGTCGCTACGTCGACTCAACAGTCTCGCAACAACAGTGCTGGAATCGTCCGCGACGCCGGGCTTTCGCGGCGCACCGCTTTTTTCTCCCGACGGAACGGCCTTATCGTTCGTCCAGGGCAATGCCATCATTTCGGCGACGCGTCCCTTCTTCAAGGCCGCGCTCTCGGGCGGAGCGCCGATCAGACTCGCCGAGTACGACGCATTCCATCGCGGTGACTGGTCGTCGGACGGACGCATTTACTGGACGGCACGGTATCCGGGCGGCATCGTCCGCATGTCGGACAGCGGAGGCGACATCGAACCCGTCACCGAGCTCGACCTCACGAAGGGCGAGCGCAGCCATCGGTTCGCCAGTCTTTTGCCGGGCGAACAGGCGCTCATCTATACAGTCGGCTTCGACGGCATCGGCACCTACGATGACGCGCGAATCGATCTATGGGACTTGAAATCGCGTACGCGAAAGACGTTGATCACCGGGGGAACGTCGGCCGTGTACTCGCCATCGGGGCACATCGTCTATGCGCGCGCAGGCAAACTGCACGCCGTGCCGTTCGATGCGGTGCGGCAGCTGGTGACCGGCTCACCCGTCGAAGTGCTCGACGGCGTCATGACCAGCGGCAACACCGGCGCCGCGGAGTTCTCACTCTCTCGTCGCGGAGATCTCGCTTACGTTCCAGGACCCGCCACGGGCGGGCGCCGAACGCTGGTATGGGTGGACCGCACCGGCAAGGCCGAACCGCTGCCGCTTCCCCCCGCCTCCTACCTGTACCCGCGCCTGTCGCCAGATGGCCGCTATCTGGCGGTGGAAGTGGAAGGGCCGAATCACGACCTGCACATCTACGATTTTTCGCGGTCGGTCCTGACCAAGGTGACGACAGACGGCCAAAGCCATAGTCCTGTCTGGACTCCTGATGGCAAACAACTGGCGTTTCGATCGTGGCAATCAGGCGGCATGACGATGTGGATGATGCCGGCCGATCGAAGCTCGAGTGCAGTTCGACTGGATCCAGCCGGCACCCGCCAGAGTCCGGTGTCGATCTCTCCCGATGGCCGATATCTCTCATTCGACCAGAAAGGTCAGGAGACTCGGGACGATGCGTGGGTCTTATCGCTCGAAAGCCACGCGCGCACACTGGCGATCGCCCAGTCGCGTTTCGCAGAAGGGTCTGCGAAGTTTTCTCCGGACGGTAAGTGGATCGCGTACGCGTCGGACGAATCGGGCAAGTCGGAAGTCTATGTCCAACCGTTCCCTGGGCCGGGACCGAAGGTGCAGGTTTCAAGCGGCGGCGGATCGGACCCGGCCTGGCGACGCTCAGGCGGCGAGCTGTACTACCGGAGTGCGAGCAAGATGATGGCCGTTTCGATCGCGACATCACCTCAGTTCAAAGTATCTGCGCCGCGACAATTGTGGGACAGTCCTTACACGGCCGGCGCAGGTTCGTCGTGCGGCATGCCGGGTGTGACGTCGTCGAACTACGACGTCACCGCGGATGGGCGTTTCCTCATGGTCCGCGATGATGACGCTAGCGTCGCCTCAACCAGCATCGTCGTCGTGCTGAACTGGCAGGAAGAGCTGAAGCAGCGCGTGCCGACGCGATGACTTGAAAACAACCGACACTCTGAACCTTGCGATAGGATCGCGCTTTCCGGGCCGCGATCGACACGGTGGGCGTGTCGAGGTCGGCCCGTCGTAAGTGCATCACGGAGAAATCACGATGTCAGCACTCCGCTTTCTGGTTACGGGTGGCAGCCAGGGGATCGGCGCCGCTCTGGTCGAAGTCGCAACAAAGGCCGGTCACAAGGTCGTGTTCACCGGTCGCAACGCTCCGGCGCTCGAGGCGATGGCCGGAAAGACCGGCGCCGTGGGTGTGCGAGCCGATGTCGCCGTCACCGAAGACAACGCGCGCACGATCGACACCTGCAGGCAGCACATGGGCGGCATCGACGTGCTCGTGAACAACGCCGCCCACGATTACCGCGCCGAGATCGGCGCCCTCGATGTGGGGAGGATGAAGGCGCTCTTCGATACCAACGTCTTCGGACTCGTCGACATCACCAACCGCGTCGTGCCCCAGATGAAAGAACGCAAATCCGGCGACATCATCACCATCGCGTCGACGTCGGGCATGAAGGGCGCGGCGTCGGCAACGCCGTATGCCGCGAGCAAGTGGGCGGTGCGCGGTATCGCGCAGTGCTGGCAGGCCGAGCTGCGGCCGCACGGCATTCGCGTAATCTCGATCTGCCCGTCCGAAGTGCAGACCAACTTCGGCGGCAAGGCCGGCCGCAACAACCCGAACAAGCTCTTCGCCATCGATATCGCCGGGACGATCGTCGCGGCGCTGGAGATGCCTCGCCGCGTCCTGTGGCCCGAGCTCGCGGTGTTTGCCAACAATCCCTGGCAGGAAACCTGAGGCGCACTGCGCCGTCGGCATCATGACGGGACTATTCCTCAGGGGCGGGAAAAAATCCGGTACGTCTCGGACGGAAGTCCCGGAAATGAAGGGCGTCTCGATTGGTCCCGGTCGTGCTTCCAGCCCATAGGGGAGTCTTATGCGTTACACCACCGCCCTGAATGCTTCGTTTGCGATCGCGCTGGTGCTGATGGCCGCGAGCGGTCAGATCCATGGGCAGAACTCGGTTGGCGAGATGGAGAGAGCATATGTGAATGCCTTGCCCGACGGCCCGGGAAAGGCAGAAATGGTCCGCGTCTGTGGCGGTTGTCACGGGATCGACGAGATTGGCGTCGTCGCACTCTCGAGAGGAGGATGGCGGGAAAAGATCGACGAGATGTTCCGGAATGGAGCGGTGGGAACCGATCAGGAGGTTGAGCTGGCGCTGAGCTATCTCGCCAGGACGTTTCCCGCGCGGCTCGACATCAACAAGGCCAACACGATGGATTTCAGACGGTACGTGGGACTTTCTGAAAGGGACGGCGACACCATCGTGGCGTACCGGCAGCGGCACGGCCGGTTCAGTCGATGGCAGGATCTGGAACGAGTGCCGGGCATCAACTTCAAGAAGGTCAGCGAGCGCAGCGAAATTTTGGTGGTCGACTCGGAGCCATAATTCCGACCCGCGTCAGGATACTTGATTCTGCTTGACGCCGAAAATGCCTGCCGCTACAGTGCAGTTCGCCAAGGCTATCGATAATCGATAAACAAAGAGGAACGCCATGTCGAACTGGTCGAGACGGGATTTTCTCGGGGCGGCTCTTACCGCGGCCGCTGCGTCGAGCGTCGAGGCGGCGCCGGCGCGCGCGGCTCAGGCGTCGGCGCGGGGGCCGAGGCTGAAAGTCCAGTTCACGCCGGGCGGCCACACGTCGCCGTTGCAGATGTACGCGATGTTCACCGACCCGATGTTTCAGGACGTGGACACGACCGTGCTGCCGCACCCGCGCGCGTTCGACGGCATCGGCGGTCCCAACGCACCCGATGTGATTGTCACCAACGACTGGATCACCGGCGGCTGGCCCGAATCGGACCGCGCGAAGATGGTGAAGCACCTCGATGCCGGCAAGGGCGTGGTAGTGCTGCACCACGCCGTCGGGACGAACAACGACCAGTGGGCGTGGTGGAGCGAGGAAGCCATCGGGTGCTTTCTCTACAACCCCAACGTGCCGGGCATGAAGACCCAGGGGCGGCTCAAGCAGTTCGTCAGGCAGACGGTTACGCCAGTTGGAAACCATCCGATTGTGCGCGGCATCGAGCCATTCACGCTGCCGTGGGACGAGACGTTCCCGAACATGTGGATTTCGCCGAAATCGACCGTCCTCTTCGTGTCTGACGATCCGTCGTTCAACAATCCGGCACTGGGCTGGGTCGGCCCGCACCCGAAAGCGCGCGTAGTCAGCTTCCAGCCGGGCCATACGAGAAACGTCTGTCAGGATCCCAATTACCGGCAGGTCGTGCACAACATGGTTCTGTGGGCGGGCGGAAGGTTGGCATCATGAAGCGCGCAACCGGTACGAACGCCTCACGCCGGCGATTTCTGACGGCGACGGCGGCAGCCGGAGCGGCCGCACTCCTGCATCCGGCCCGCGGCGCCGCACAAATGATCACGAAGACGCAGGTGTGGGTGCAGCTGACGACGGGAGGAAAGCCGTATCCGCCCACGTTGCAGGAGATGTTTCTCGATCCCATGTTTTTCGGCATGGAGATCTGGCCCATCGATCAGCCTGCCAGCTTCGCGGCTTTGCTGCCGGCACCGCCAGCGCCGCCGCCTGCGCGTGGCGTGGCGCCGGCGCAGGGCCGGGGCGCGCTCGGTGGCGGCACCGAGCGGGATGAACCGCCGGACTATCCCTGGGAACCGAGCGGCGGGCGTCCCCATCCCGGCTACGACGTGCTTGTCTTGAACGATCAGATGGACTGGCCCGAGCCGACGCGCAAGCTCGCGCAGCAGGCGGTCGAAGCCGGCAAGGGGTTCGTGCTCCTGCACCACTCGCTGGGCGACAACCAGGACTGGCCGTGGTGGTATCAGGAAGTGACTGGCGGTCTGCTGGTGCTGAGTGATCGCGGTGGCATGAAGCGGTCGACGGTGGGAACGGCGGCAAACCTGGACGTGCGTCCGGCAGCCAAACACCCGATCCTGCGGCACACGAAGCCCTTCACGCTGACCAACGAAGAGACGTTCAAGGACATGTGGCACTCGCCGAAGATCACGCCGCTGCTCCAGACCTCGAACGGCGGCAGCGATTCGACGATCGCGTGGGTCGGCGTCCATCCCACGGCGAAAGTGGTGTGCATTCAGCCGGGTCAATCGCGCGAGACCCACCGCAACCCCTCGTACCGGATGCTCGTGCGGAACTCGATCCTCTGGGCCGCCGGCCGTTTGTGACGCCTTCCTGAAGAGGAGCGCCGAGGAAACGGCTCCGGGAGCCTTTTTCGGCGTGATACGCGAGCGGCCGGCCCGCCTGTGGATGAAGACTGACCTGATTTGCCTTTCAGCCGTGCTACCATCCGCGCGCGCACGGAAACGTGCGGCCGCAAGATGCGTGCTGTCAACCGACAGATGAAACGACGTGCCAGGAGGATTTGGAATGCCAGCTGGGCTCCTCGACGCTCTTCCCCTATGGGGCCTCTGTCTGGCCATCGTGGCTCTCGTCCTGATATCGATCGAGGGTGGTTACCGTCTGGGGAATTACCGGCGCAGCCGATTCAGTCAAGAAAAAGAAGCGCCGGTCGGCGCCATGGTCGGCTCCACCCTGGGGTTACTGGCCTTCTTTCTTGCCTTCACCTTCGGCTTCGCCGCCAATCGCTTCGATATGAGGAGGCAGGTGCTCCTCGATGAGGCCAACGCGATTGGGACGACGTATTTGCGTGCCGGGATGCTTCCCGATCGGCGCGAAGAGATTCGCACACTGCTCCGCGACTACGTGGATACGCGTCTGAATGCCGTGCAGTCGGGCAGGGTTGCGGAAGGCATCCGGAAGTCGGAGCAACTGCAGGAACAACTATGGACGCAGGCGGTTGCGCTCGGAGAGACGCACCCCACGTCGATTGTCGTCGGTCTCTTCGTCCAGTCGCTGAATGAAGTGATCGATCTCCACGCGAAACGGGTGGCCGTCGGCGTGAGGAATCGCATTCCCGGCGTCATCTGGGTCGCGCTGTTTGCAATCGCCGTCCTGTCTCTCACCGCCATGGGCTATCACGCCGGTCTCGCGGCAACGAGCAGGTCACCAGCCGTCCTTGTCGTCGCCTTCACATTTTCCGCCGTCATCGGAGTCATCGCGGATCTCGATCGCCCGCAAGACGGTTTCCTGACGACGAGCCAGCAGGCGCTGATTGACCTTCAGCAATCCATGAAGCCAAAACCGTGAGCGTGAGCTAAGGCGGCGCGAATCCCGCGCATGAACGCCACGACCGACCTCCTAATTATCGGCGCCGGCCCCTTCGGTCTCTCCATGGCTGCGCGCGGGCGGCATCTCGGCATCGACCACATCATTGTCGGCGAGCCCATGAGCTTCTGGCGCACCCACATGCCGAGCGGCATGTACCTGCGCTCGGCCTGCGACTGGCATCTCGACACGCAGGACGAAGAGACGATCGAGGCGTTTCTGCGCACGCAGGATCTCAGGCCCGCCGATGTCGAACCGCTCTCACTGGATCGGTACCTCGAATACGTCCAATGGTTTCAGGCGCGGAGGGCGATCGATCCGTGGCCGGTCACGGTGGAGCGGCTCGATACGGCAGGGAACGGCCACGCGCGCTTTCACGCATCGCTGACCAACGGTGACGTGATTGCCGCCAGAAGCGTCGTCCTGGCGGTGGGGTTCGCGCCTTTCAAGCACGTACCGGAGGATCTTGCGCGCGTACTGCCTCTCAGTGGCGTGCACCATACGTGCGACCTGGTCGACTTCGACGCCGTTCGTCACCAACGATGCCTCATCGTCGGTGGCAGGCAGAGCGCCTTCGAGTGGGCCGCGCTGATGAGCGAGGCTGGAGCAGCGGCCATCCACGTTTCCCACCGCCACGATTCGCCGGCGTTTGCCGAGTCAGACTGGTCGTGGGTGAACCCGCTGGTCGATCGTTTTGCGACAGATCCCGGATGGTATCGCCAGCTCACGCAGTCTGCGAAGGACGAGCTGGGCCGGCGACTGTGGGCGGAAGGCCGCCTCAAGCTCGAGCCATGGCTGGCGTCGCGAGTGCGGGCACCGCATATTCATCTTTGGCCCAACACACAGGTGGCCGGCTTTCGCGATCTGCCGGGCGGCGGCTTCGCCGTCACGCTGGCGGGCCGCCATGGTGCGCGCGTGGTCGATGTCGATCGCATCGTGCTGGCCACCGGCTACAAGGCCGACGTCAATCGTGTGCCGCTGCTGGCGCGTGGCAACATCCTGCCGCAATTGCAAACAGACAATGACGCACCCGTGCTCGACGACTATCTCCAGACCAGCATCGCCGGTCTCTTCATGACGAGCATGCTCGCCACACGGTCGTTTGGTCCGTTCTTTGCCTTTACGGTGTCGGTCCGGGCTTCGGCGAAATTGATCGGATCGGCGTTATGCTAGCGTGAGGTTCCGTGTTCAAGGTGAGGCATTCGCATGTTCGTCTCCAGTTCTGTCAGGTGTCGTGTGCTCACCGTCGTCGTCGTGCTGATGGCGTGCGGTGCATCGACAACCGCCCAATCCCAGGGTACGCCGCTGTCGTCGATCCTGCCTGAGCTTCTCGGCCACACGATCACGCTGCTGCCCTCGAATCTTCCTGATCAGCCGAACCACGTGGCGCATTTCCAACCTGGCACCGATCAGACGCTGGTCCCCACGCAGGTGAATCAGGCCCTGCTGACGATGCTGTCCACCTATCCGCTGGGATCGCCGTCAGGCGGCTTCACGTACACGATTGACCCGGCGCTGGGCACGTTGACGCGCAGCAGCGACAGCTTCGGCCCCTCGTTCGCCGAGCGCGCGCTGACCACAGGCCGTGGCAAGGTGAGCCTGGGCTTCGAATTTCAGCACGCCATGTACGACACGCTGGAAGGGCTGAACCTGCGCGGCGGCGAGGTGAAGTTCTACATCCAGCACTCCGATTGCTGCAGCCGCGGCACCGCACAGGCGCAGACGCCAGATGGGTCTCACCTGACCCCGCCCTTTGAAGGCGATCTGATCGAAGCGACGCTCAAGTTGAAGCTGGTGAGCGATACGTCTGTCGTCTTCGCCACCTACGGCGTTTCCGATCGTTTCGACATCGGCGTGGCCGTGCCGTTCGTGCACGTGGGCGTGGACGCCAGCGTGCTCGCAAAAATCGAACGGCTTTCGACCGTTCAGGATCCGACCGTGCACGAGTTCGAAGGAGCCAATCCAGACGAGCACACCTTCACGAAGTCGGGCTCGGCCACAGGAATCGGCGACATCGTCCTGCGGGGCAAGTACGCGTTCAACCCTGCGAGCAAAGCGTCGCTGGGATTCGCCGTCGAAACGCGCCTCCCGACGGGCAACGAGGCAGACCTGCTCGGTACCGGTGGCGTGCAGACCAAGCTCTTCGGCATCGCATCGATGAATCACAGCCGGTTTGCGCCTCACCTCAACCTTGGCTACACGTTCTCGAGCGAAGGTGCACTGCCGAACGTTCAGCTGCCGGATGAGATTAACGTGACCGCCGGCTTCGACGCGGTTGTGTCGCCGGCGATGACGATGTCGTTCGACGTGCTCAACCGCACGCTGCGCGGAGCCGGACGGCTGACCCTGGCGGACAAGGTGTTCCCGTACACGCTGGCCGGCCCTGGCACCGGCGCGACCGGCGGTGGAAGTGGTGGCGGTGGTGGTGGAGGAGCAACCCCGACGACGCCCACAGAGACGCGGCAGGTCACCAAACAAGAGCTGCAGTTCCAAGAGGGGGACTTGCACCTGTATCTCGGCGCGGCCGGGGTGAGGTTCAGTCCGTGGCGAACGCTTCTCGTCAGCCTCAACCTGTTGTTCCCGTTGACCGACGCGGGACTCCGCGACCGGGTCACGCCGGCGATCGGCATCGACTATGTGTTCTAGAGAGCAGTTGTCAGTACGTAGTGTCCGGCTTCAGCCGGACCGGACAAGGTGGTCGTCCCCCGCGGCAGCTGGATTGGCAGGGCCGTGGCACGGCTTCGCGCCGCAGCCCTGCCAATCCAACTGCCGCCGCGACGCTACACGAAAATCGAAAACTCTAAAGGCGGACACTACGGACAACTAACCTCAGGGATTCGCCTTGACGTCGGTGATGGTCCAGCCGTGTGCGCCTCGCTGCAGGCGGAATTCCGTTTCGACGGCGCTCGACTGCGGGTTTCCGACTCGTGGGACGATCCTCCTGGTGACAAGCATTCGGACAGTCGCGGTGTTGGTTCGCACGTCCACGCGTGGCTGAGTCAGCGCGATTTCATACGTTGTGGTTGATTCGAAGCTCCGGCGGAGCTGTTCGACCTGACTCGCGGCGAGCGTCGGATAGATCCGCTGAACCGCCGACACGTCGAGGGTGGCAAACGCGTCGCGATAGCGGCCAAGCGCGGCAAGCACTTCCTTGTTTTCATCGATCGGCGCGGCCACCGTCGTGCTGGGCAGCACTGGCTCGGGTTTCGTGGTGGCGGTGGTATCGACCGCTGGGGTCGGCGGCGCGATCGGTGGCGGTGGTTCGATGCGCGCAGGTGGGAGTGGCAGGCGAGTCGCTCCCGCGTCATCGGGAATCCGGGCAGATGCCGGCGGCTGGGCCGTGAGGATGCCGGGTGATGCCTTGTTGCCCGCACGATTCGGGGCCTTCCGTAGCTCCGATCCCGCCGTCGAAGAAGCAGGCGGTTGCAGAGACGTGGTTGGCGGCCCTGGTGATTCAGGAGGTGCGGACGTTTCGGTGCGTGACGGCGACGGTGTCTGTTGCACTGTCTCCGACGGCTGCGGCGCCGGTTCTCGAGTGGCAGAGGCAGCGGGATCCTGACCCTGTGGCGTCGAATCCTGCTTCCATATCCAGAGAGCGCCCGAACCGATCACAAGCGCCGACAGGATTCCAACGGCCGCGAGCGTCACGCGCCGCGGGCGTGCGACGAGAGGGGCCATTGCCTGACGCAGCACCGGCGAGTCGACGGTGGTGCGGGTTGTTGTCCACGGCTCATCAATCGGATCGAGCTGTTCGCGAAACCGGCGCAGCGCGCGGCCCAGTTCGTCGAGATCGTCGAACCTCTGCGCGGGATCCAGCGCCATGGTCTTCGAGATCAGCGCGTCGAGGGTCGGATGCACCCGCGGCAGCACGTCCGACAGACGCGGCACGGGCCCCGCGGTGATGCGCGTGATGATCTCGTGCGCCGTTCCGATGTACGCGGGTTCGTATGTGATGAACTCGAACAGCGAGCAGCCGAGCGAGAACACGTCGCTCCTGCGATCGAGGGGTTTGCCGGTCAGCTGCTCGGGTGACATGTAGCGCAGGGTTCCCGCCACGTGCTGCGTGACGAGCGCTTCGCTCTTCAGCACGCGCGCGACGCCGAAGTCGAGCACCTTGACCCCCACACGCCCGTCGACTATCAGGTTGTCGGGCTTCACGTCGAAATGCACGACGTTCTCGCGATGCGCGTGCGCGAGACCCGCGCACGCCCCTTCCATCAGCAGGAGCTTCCGTCCTTGAGAGAACGGCGCTCGCCGTTCGATCAGCGACCTGAGGGTGTCGCCGACGACGTACTCCATGGCGATGTACGGATTACCCTCGTGCTCGCCGGCATCGAAGATCGTGACGATGTTCGGATGGCGAAGGCGTCCGGCGGCACGAGCCTCGTCGACCAGCCGGCGCCGCGCATTCGGGTCCTTGATGCCGGCCCCGATCAACTTGACCGCGAGCTCGCGGTCGAGCACGGGGTCGTGAGCCAGGTACACGTCGCCCATGCCGCCGCGGCCGAGGAGCCTGGTGACCTTGTATCGCCCAATTACACTCGGCTCGGCGCCACGCGTTGTGATCTCCGAGAGGGGCTCGCCGGCGTCGGGAGGAGCGACCGTCTCGCTGTTCCCCGAAAAGAAGGCCTCGACCGCGTCGCGTAACGGGGTTGGCACGCCTGTACGCTCGTAGTAGGCCTCTCGCTCGCGGGCGTTACGACCCGTGAGTTCACGCGCGAGCTCGCTGGCGTTGGGGTCCATGGACGACTCGACCTGCTCCAGGACCACAGTAGACACCGTCTCAACCGCGAAAGCCAAGTGTTTCTGGCGTTCGTCAGGGCAGATGGCAGATGGCAAAAGTGGCAGACGAGTACGTAGTGTCCGGCTTTAGCCGGACCATGCGTGTGTCCGCCTGGCAGGCGTCTGCGCGGACGTCGAAACCGCGCAGATCGAGACGAGGGTGATGACGAGGAACGTGACCATACTACTCGGCCTCCACGCTCAGGTCCCTGAAGTGCGCGATAGTACCTTGATCGATCCAGAGGGCCACCCCGCCTTTTCCCTGTGCGCCAGACTTGAGGTCGTTGATCACGAGCGTCGGCTGTTCCTGGCCGTGGACGTAGAGGCGCGCGCGGGCGCCGCGGACTTCGATCTTGATCCTCGTCCAGGCGCCTGTCACAAGATCGACGTACGACTCATACCTGGACGGCGTCTCCTTGCGCAGGCGGAACCACGGCCAGTCGGGGTGCGCAATGTACTGCGCCGCGTGATTCCGCCGCTCCTGATCGTCGGCGCGGCCGTTGGTCGGACGCAGGTAGAAGGCGTCGAACGTTCGCATGTCGGTCTGCACGCGGAAGGCAATCCCCACGAAGCCGCGGGCGCCTTCAGGGGCATCCGGTGCCGGCGCTCCGGCAATCTCAGCCTGAATAATGCCGTTGGCGAAGTCGAGACCGGTGAGCGGCGCGAGTCGCTCGACCTGGAGTTGTGCCTCGGGGGTCATGGTCTTGAGCCGGCGCGCGGCGTCCTCGGAGACAGTCACCCGAAGCCCCTTCTTGCCTTCGAGCGTGGCCGGCTCGGCCGCCACGTTGTGCAGGCCGACACCCTCGGTGCCCTCCAGCGGATACCGCTTGACCTGTGCGGACGCGGCGCCACCGACGACAAGCGTCAGCGTGGCCGTGAGAACCAGCGTTCCGGAGCGGGTCATTCAACACCTCCTGTGACACAGCGCCTTGCTGCTCTGATATCATCGCCCAGATCATTACAGGCGAACGCCGCCGGGGAGTTCATCGTGATAGCCGCGAAACTCGTCGAGCTTATCGAAATCCACGCGTCCGGCCTGACCGCCGACATCGCGAAGGACCTGTTCACCAACTCGCGGACGCCCGGCTTCCGCGCGGTTCGTCCCCAGGATCTCGAACAGCGCATCGTTCAACTCCTGAATCGTCTCGGCAGCTGGATCGGAGACCCTCGAGCGGAGAAGACGCGGACCGAGTTCTCCGACTGGGGACGCCGCCGATTCGATCAGGGCATTCCGCTGAGCGAGCTGATTTACGCCGTCATCATCATCAAACAGCACCTGCGGCGCTATATCAGCGACTACGGTCTCGTCGATGCGGCGTTTCCGCGCATGGAAGGCGACTACGTCCTCCCGCTCCACCTGCAGAGCCTGCACGATCTCCACGTGCTCGTCGGCCAGTTCTTCGACGAGGCGTTGTACTACCTCGCCATCGGTTACGAGGAACGCCTGCGCGGCCCACGCTAGGAATTGTCTAATGCCTGAACTCCACTCGACAGTCTCGAACATCGCTGGCGGCGGGATGACCAGGGTGAAGCCACGGTATCCCTCGATTTTCCAGATCAACACGAGGGTATGGCTGACGGACCTCGCGCGCCGGCTGGGCAGGCCGGTCACGCTCGATGACATTCCCGATGCCGAGCTCGATCGCCTGGCCCGTCAGGGGTTCGACTGGATTTGGCTGCTCAGCGTATGGCAGACCGGGTCGGCCGCCCAGCGCGTGTCGCGCAGCAATCCGGAGTGGCGGGCGGAGTTCCACGACACTCTTCCCGACCTCCAGGACGAGGACATCGCCGGATCCGGCTTCGCCATTACCGGCTACACGGTGCACGCGTCGCTTGGCGGCGACGATGCGCTCGCCCGCGTGCGCGGCCGGTTGCGCGATCGCGGTCTCCGGTTGATGCTCGATTTCGTTCCCAATCACATGGCACCCGATCATCCATGGGTCGAGAGCCATCCTGAATACTTCGTCCAGGGAACCGACGCCGACCTGCAGCGAGAGCCGCAGAACTACGCGCGAATTGGCGAGCGCGTTCTGGCATACGGCCGCGATCCGTATTTCTCAGGCTGGCCCGATACCGTGCAGCTCGATTACAGCAATCCCGCGACCCGTCAGGCGATGGCCGGCGAGCTCGCGAGAATCGCGGGGCAGTGCGATGGCGTGCGCTGCGACATGGCGATGCTGGTGTTGCCCGACGTGTTCGAACGCACATGGGGACGCAGGCCCGAGCCATTCTGGTCGCCCACCATCAAGCAGGTTCGTGACGCGGTTCCGGGATTCGACTTCATGGCCGAGGTCTACTGGGATCTCGAATGGACGATGCAGCACGAGGGATTCGATTACGCGTACGACAAGCGGTTGTACGACCGCCTGCGCGAGGGGCATGCGAGGCCGGTGCGCGAGCATTTCCACGCGGGCCTCGATTACCAGGACAAACTCGCACGCTTTCTGGAAAACCACGACGAGCCGCGGGCGTCGAGCGTGTTCGAGCGCGACGTGCACGAGGCCGCCGCCGTGATCACGTTTCTCTCGCCTGGATTGCGATTCTTCCACCAGGGCCAGTTCGAGGGCCGGAAAAAGCGCATTTCGCCGCACCTCGTGCGCGCGCCGCAAGAGCCGCGCGACGAATCCCTGGAGCAGTTCTACGGCCGCCTGTTGTCCGTGCTTCGTCGAGAGCCGGTTCGCGATGGACAGTGGCAACTGCTTGAGTGTGTGCCGGCGTGGGACGGGAACCCGACCGCGGATGGATTCCTGGCGTTTTCCTGGCGGGGCGCGACGGTTGCGGACCACTTGCTCGTCGTCGTGAACTACGCCGGCAATCAGGGCCAGTGCTATGTGCGGTTGCCGTTTCCCGAGCTGGCCGGCCGTGCGGTTCGATTCAGCGATCTGATGAGTCCCGCCAGCTACGATCGGGAGGGGAGCGACGTCGCGTCGAGAGGGCTCTATCTCGATCTAGCGCCGTGGGGATACCACGTCTTCGAAGTACGGTTGAGCTAGGGCGGACCCTCATGAAGTCCGGCTAAAGCCGGACACTACGTACACGTCGAAACGTACGCGTCGAAGCTTCATGGCTGGTACATCAGCGCTTCGACGCTGCGCCGCACGTTCTTTGGCCGCTTCTTTCGCGCCAGATTCATCGCGTACGCCTTTGTCGCGACACCAGTCGCAATTGCGAGCGAGATCTTCCTGATCTCCTGCAGCGGCGGATAAAGAGCGCCCTGGTCGAGATCGCTCTGCCGAACCAGGCCCGCGAGCGTGCGAGCCGCCTCCAGGAACAACTCGTCGGGCAGCGTGCGCGCTCGGCAGGCCACCGCTCCCAGGCCGATGCCCGGGAAGACATACGCGTTGTTCCCTTGCCCCGGCCGGTGCGTCCGGCCCTGATACGTGACCGGTCCGAAGGGACTCCCGCTTGTGAAGATCGCCTTTCCACGGCTCCACGAGTACGCCTGCTCGGCCGTGCACTCGGCGCGCGAGGTCGGATTCGACAGCGCGAAGATCGCCGGCCGCTCATTGATGTTCGTCATCCGCTCGATCACCGTCTGCGTGAACGTTCCCGGGGCGCCGGTGGCGCCGATGAGGACGTGTGGCTTGATCGCGTCGATCGCCTCCACGAATCCCATCGCTTTCATGTCGTGCGCGTACGGAAGGTTGTGTTCGAGCAGGTCCTTTCGCTCCTTCACCACAAGCCCGTTCACATCCACGAACCAGAGATGCCGCCGCGCCTCCTCGAGGCTCAGCCCTTCGTCCATGAAGGCGGCGGTCATGAGGTCGGCGATGCCTGTGGCGGCCGAGCCCGCGCCGAGGAACATGATCGTGAGATCTCTGAACCGCCGGCCGGTCACCCTGGTTGAGGAATACACGCCGGCCAGGGCCACGGCGGCCGTACCCTGGATGTCGTCGTTGAAGCACAGGACCCGGTGCCGGTACTTGTTCAACAACGCATACGCGTTGGGCGTCAGAAAATCCTCGAACTGGATGAGGGCGTCGGGGTATCGCGACTGCACGGCGGTGACAAACTCCTCGACGAGATCGAAATAGCGTTTTCCTTCGAGCCGTTTGCGCGGATACCCGAGGTAGAGCAGATCGTTTCGGAGCGTGTCGTTGTTCGTGCCGACGTCGAGCGTCACGGGCAGACACGTTTCCGGATCGATGCCGGCGCACGCGGAGTAGAGCGCCAGTTTCCCAATGGGGATTCCCATCCCGTTGGCCCCCAGATCGCCGAGGCCGAGAATCCGTTGTCCGTCGGTGACGACGATCACGCGGATGTCCTTGCGGGGCCAGTGGCCGAGGATGCGCCTGATGTGGCCGCGATCGTCCGGGGTGATGAAGAAGCCTTTCGGGTCTCTCGCAATGTGCGAGAACTCCAGGCAGGCTTCGCCGACTGTTGGTGTGTAGATGAGCGGCAGGATTCGATCGATGTGCGACATCACCGTCTGGTAGAACAGCCGCTCGTTTCGCTCCTGCAGACCCGACAGCAGCATGTACCGATCGATGTCCCGTGGCAGCCGTTCCAGGTTCGCCATCACCCGATCGACCAGCTGCGGCATCGTTGCGATGCTGTGCGGCAGCAGCCCTCTCAAGCCGAGACGGTCTCGCTCTTTCCGGCTGAACCCGATCGATCGGTTCAGCGTCTTGTCGCGCAGCACGTCGAAGCCGCGTTTCATTCTGCGTCCTCCACTTCACGACTACTGACGCATTGCGTGCACGATGGCGACCACGACCGGTCCCCAGATGGTCAGCAGGATGTTGCCGATCGCGTAGGGCACCGTGTAGGCCAGCGAGCCCATGTTGCTGTCGCTCGCCTCGCGCAACGCCGTCAACCCGGGCGTGCACGTCTGTGCGCCGGCGAGACCACCGAGGAGCATCAGGGGGCTCATCCTCAACAGGTATCGCCCGACGATGAGGCCGACTGCGAGTGGTACCGACGTCACGATCATGCCGGCGACGAAGATGCTGGCGAAATAGCTGCCGCCGCTTTCGTGGTAGGCCTCGACAGCGTGAGGGCCCGCGTGTAATCCGACCACCGCGATGAACACGATGAGCCCGATGTCCATCAGCAACCGCTGCGCCGGTTCGGGAATCGAGCCAAACACCGGGTACCGGCTGCGCGCCCATCCGGCGACGAGTCCGATGACGAGAATGGAGCCCGCCACGCCGAGCCCGAGGACGATGCCTCCTGCCGAGATCTTGACGAGCCCCAGCAGAATGCCGCCGCAGATGCCGGCGGCGAGGAACGTCAGGTCGGTCTTCGACAGATCGCGCTCGACAAACCCGGCATGCTGACCGGCGCGCTCGACGGCGTCCGGCGCGCCGACGATCTGCAGGATGTCGCCGCGTTCGATGACGGTCCAGGGTTCGCGCGGAAGCAGCTCCGTGCCGCGTTGGATCGATTGTAGATAGACGCCCCTGGTGCTCGAATCGAGGGACAGCTCGGCGAGCGTTTTCCCTTTGACGTCACGGTTGGTGATCACGACCGCCGCCGTTTTGATCGGTACCGACAGCAGAGCGGGGTCGTCGAGCTCTGGTCCAATATCGCGTTCGGCGCTGGAGAACGCGTTGCTCCTCGCCGACACGACGATCTCGTCGCCGGTTTGGAGGGCCAGGGCAGGATCGATCTCCTGCAGCGTTCCGGCACGGCGCACGCGCTGCACGGAAAGCCGGGCTGCGGCGTATCGTTCTTCGAGTGCGGCGAGCGTGGAGCCTGAGACCTGGGTGTTCGACACCCGGTAGGCGCGAAATCCGAAGTGCGCGCTCGAGAGTTCCGTTCCGCCGGTCTTACCACCGGAGAGCTTCTGCTCCAGCTCCTTTGCCTCGCGCTTCAGGTCGGCGTTGAGGATTCGGGGGCCGAGCCACGTGAGGAACAGAATCAGCCCCAGGTCGCCGAAGCCATATGAAATCGCGTCGGCGAGCGGCGCGTTTGCCGTGAGCGTCGCCTTCACCTCGTCGGGAAGCGGCAGATCGGCGATCGCGTTCAGCCCCGTGCCGAGCGCGGCGGATTGCGTCATGCCGCCCGACAGCAACCCGACGGCGATACCTTCATCGAAGCCAAAGATCGTAGTGACGCCAATCACCGTGGCCAGGCCTGTCATCGCCACAACCACGGCCAGGGCGATCTGCGGCAGCGCCTCTCTCTTCAGACTGCCAAAGAACTGTGGGCCGACCGAGTAGCCGATTGAAAACAGGAACAGGTAGAAGAACGCCCAGCGCAGCAGATCGGGAAGGTCCGGTTTCGCCAGGATGCCGATCGCGATGCCCGCGATCAACGTGCCGACGACGGCGCCGAAACCGACACCTTTGATGTGGATGCGGCCGATCAAGTGCCCGAGCACGATGGCGAGGAACAGGCAAAGCTCTGGAAGCCTGTGGAGGAATGTGGCTACTGAATCCATAGTGGTTCGGTCACGGAACGTTGACGGGCGAGTCCGTGGCAGCGCTTGGCGGTGTCTCTTTGCCCGATACCCACGCCTTCAACAGCGTGTAGGTCACGGTCAGCACGACCGGTCCGACGAAGAGACCGATGATGCCCAACGTAATCAGGCCGCCGATGACGCCCGCGAAGATGAGCAGGAGCGGAAGGTTGGCGCCCCGCCTGATGAGCACGGGACGAATGAAGTTGTCGATGGTCCCCGAGAGCACGGTGAAGACGAGAAGCATCGTCCCCAGGCCGCCTTGCCCGGACCAGTACAGCCAGCCGACGGCGGGACCGAGCACCAGCCATGGTCCGAGTTGCGCCAGGCAGAGGAAGAGCGTCACGGCCGTCAGCAGCGCGACCGCCGGAATGCCGCTGATGACAAGGCCGATACCCGCGATGGCTGCCTGAATGAGCGCGGTGACGACCACGCCCAGAACGACGCCGCGGATCGCCCGTCCGGCAAGAGCCGCCACGTCGTACCCCTGCCGGCCCGCGAGACGCTCGGCAAATTGCAGGATGCCGTCTCGCACGATTTCCCCGTTGGACAGCATGATCGCCGTGATGATCGTGGTCAGCAGAAACTGAAGCAGCATCGAGCCGACGCTTCCGGCCCTCGCGACGAACCACTGAAGCGCCGTCTGCAGATAGGGTGTGAGCGCAGCCGCCCGTTCATCCGGACCGAGCGCCGCAAAGGTTTTCCATTCGGTGGCGACACGCTCACCAACGAGCGGAACGTTCTGCAACCAGGACGGCGGCCCCGGCAGCGCGATCGACTGGAGCGACTGGATCTCGGCCGTCAGGCCCTGCGCGCTGCTGATAATGGTGGCCAGGGCGAGCATGACAGGGACGAAGACGATGAGGAGGATCGTCGTGGTCACCGTCGCAACAGCAAGACCGCGTCGATGGCCCAGCGCGGCCTCGAGCCTCATGATGGACGGCCAGGTCGCCACGCTGATGATCGACGCCCACAGGATGGGCATCAGAAACGGGCTCAGCACCCAGAAGGTCGAGGTGATGAGCAACAGGAGCACGATGACCGCCAGGGTCGTGTGGGTGATGTCGGCGGTGGGACGATTGGTGTCGGTCACGATAGTCGCTGATTGATGCGGCGGAGTTTACCATCATGAGCACATATAATCCGCCGCACCCATGCTGCCCAGTTGCGCAGAGCGTCGCCGATGATCGCGCTCGAATTCGACCGGGTGAGCCGCGACTTCCAGGCGCCGGGCGGCAAGCCGTACAGGGCCCTGGAAGACGTCTCACTCGCCATCCCGACTGGTGCGTTCGTGGCGATCGTGGGTCCAAGCGGCTGCGGCAAGACGACGTTGCTGAATCTGGCCGCCGGCCTCTTGCCGGCGACTTCGGGGTGCGTCCGCGTCAACGGGAAGGAGTTTGACGGGCTCAACCCGCATGCCACCTATATGTTTCAGCAGGATGCGCTGCTTCCGTGGAAGAACGTCCGCGACAACGTCGCTCTGGGCCCAATGCTCGGTGGGACGCCCGCTCGGGCCGCCCGCGCTCAGGCGGACGACTGGCTGGCGCGCGTGGGCCTCACCGGCTTCGAGTCGCACTATCCGGCGCAATTGAGCGGCGGCATGCGGAAGCGCGTCGCGATGGCCCAGAACTGGATTCTCGGCCGCAGCCAGATGTTGATGGACGAGCCGTTCAGCGCGCTCGACGTTCACACGCGTCAGCAGATGGAATCCGAGCTGCTCGCCATGTGGGACGAGGCCCGGCGCACGATTGTGTTCGTCACCCACGACCTTCACGAAGCGATTGCGCTCGCCGACGAGGTGGTGGTCCTTTCGGCTGGTCCCGCCAGCCACATCGTCGCGAGACATCCGGTGAATCTTCCGCGCCCGCGCAGTCTGCTCGACGTACAGTTGCTACCGGAGTTTTCGGACCTCTACCGGCACCTATGGTCGATACTGCGGGAAGAAGTGCTCAGAAGTCAGCGAGCGGTGACGCATGCGTAAAGGCACGATCACGCTCTGGCGCGCCGCTGTCGGCCTCGGCGTGGTCGGGCTCTGGGAAGCCGCCGTTGCGATAGGTGTGGTTGACCCGTTCTTCGTGAGCCGTCCGAGCGCGATCGCCCAGCGCATGTGGGTGTGGGCGTCCACAGGCTTCGTGTGGAGCCATCTCGCGATCACGCTGCAGGAGTCGATCCTGGGACTGCTCATCGGGTCGATCCTCGGTACCGTCAGCGGGTTTGCGCTGGCGCGCTCCACGATGACGGCAAAGGTTCTCGAACCGTACATCATGATGTTGAACGCCGTCCCGCGCGTCCTGCTGGCGCCACTTTTCCTGCTCTGGTTCGGCCTCGGTATCTGGTCGAAGGTCGCGCTGTCGGTCACACTGGTGTTCTTCATCATGTTTTTCAATGCGTACCAAGGCGTACGGCAGGTCGACCGGGTGCTCATCGAGAACGCGCGCATGCTCGGCGCGACGGAGCGCCAGCTGGTGCGTCACGTGCTCGTGCCGAGCGCGCTCACGTGGATCTTCTCGAGCCTGCAGGCCAGCCTCGGATTCGCGATGATCGGCGCCGTCGTCGGCGAGTATCTGGGCGCGACCCGCGGCCTCGGATACGTGATCAGCCAGGCCGAAGGCACATTCGACACGACCGGCGTTTTTTCCGGCATGGCGATTCTTTCGCTGGTCGTCGTCGTGATGAGCCGGGGCGTCGCTCGTGCCGAAGACTGGTTGCTGAGATGGAAGCGGCCGCTCATCGGCCTGCTCGTCGCCGTCGTCGCCGCGCCGGCAGCTCAGCGTGCCGCAAGGCGGACGGCGATGCGGGCGTGCATGTCCGGCTCGCCATTGGCGGGCAGACGCAGATGGTGTATCTGCCGACGACGCTGACGCAGGAGCTTGGTTTTTACAAGGAAGAGGGCGTCGAGGTAGAGCTCCAGGATTTCGAAGGTGGCGCCAAGGCGCTGCAGGCGCTCATCGGCGGGAGCGCCGACGTCGTCTCGGGCTTCTACGATCACACGATTCAGATGGCCGCCGAGGGGCGCCAGTTGACGGCGTTCGTCGTCATGCTGCGCTATCCGGGACTTGTCCTGCTCACCTCGCCGCAGGCTGCCAGCCGAATCACGAGCGTATCGGCGCTCGAAGGCGGCATCGCCGGCGTTACGACCCCAGGGTCATCGTCGCACCTGTTCCTGAACGTGCTTCTGGCTCAACACAAGGTTCCGATTCAGTCCGTCAGCGCGACGGCAATCGGAAGCGGTGCCGCGGCAGTGGCCGCGCTCGAACGTGGCCGAGTCGATGCGGGATGGGTGGGAGATCCCGCGCTCACGATTCTCAGGCGGCGCAATCCCGGCATGCGGGTGCTTGCAGACCTGCGCGACGAGCGCGGCACGCATGATGCCTTCGGGACCGGCAGCTATCCGAGCGCAGTCCTCTATACGGAAACGTCGTGGCTGGAAGCACATCGGGATACGGCCGCGCGATTGGCCAGGGCGATCGTCAAGACGCTGCAATGGATGCAGACCCATTCGGAGGAGGAGATCGCCGCGAAAGTTCCGTCGGCGCTGCGTGGGGAGGACTTCGCGCTGTACGTGGACGCATTGAAAAACTCGCGCCCCATGTTTTCAACCGACGGCGTTATGCCAGCCGACGGAGCGGCCGCGGTTCATGACGTGCTGGCAGCATCGAATCCAAAGGTCAAGGGTGCGACGATTGCACTCTCAAAGACTTACACAAACGAATTCATACCTCGATGAACCCGGATCAGCCCGCGTAGTGTCCGGCTTTAGCCGGACCGGGTACACGTTTCGGACCGAACGGCGTTGGGTTAGCGTTGCTGCCGCGCGAATCCGAAGCTCCGGGGCCGGACGCGCGCTGCGATGCCGCGGCGGACCGCGCGACGCGAGGACACCCACTTCGCCATTCGTCCTCGCTCGATGCCCTCGAGCTTCTCGCGCGGTCAGGCGTCACCCGTCGGCCGCCTTCGCCCTTCGACAAGCTCAGGGCGCCCCGAGCGAAGTCGAGGGGCGCACGGCTTCGCGCCGCAGCAACGCCAACCCAACTATCGCGACGCGCGACACGCGAGACGATTCTGAAAAGTGCTCTCTAGACTATAGACTAGGAGCTCAAGAGGGCCAGGAGAATTCAAACAGAAAACTCCTAATCTTCTGAACTTCTGTTTGGCTTCGTCGCTACTCGACGAGGCCGAACGCGAGAATCGCGTCTCCCGCTGCGATGGCAATGTATTCCTGACCGTCGAACTGGTATGCCATCGGCGACGCATGCCAGTTGGTATTGGCCTGGAAGGACCACAGCGTTTTGCCCGTGACGGCGTCGGCCGCGGCGAACGATCCGCTGTCGTCGCCGAAGAAGACGAGACCGGTCGCAGTGGCGAGCGTGCCACCCCAGGAGGAGCCGGTGCCGGTTTGCGGCAGCTCCCACTTCCGCTTGCCCGTCTGAAGATCGAGCGCGTACAGCAGCCGCTGCGGTTTCGGGTTGATGTCGACGCGTTGAGTCCCACCCCCGTACGCCTTGCCCTGTTCCCATTCCACCGGGCGCTTCGTGTAGATCGAGCACTTCTCGAATACCTGAATGTAGTACAAGCCGGTCGAGGGGTTGTAGGAAGGGGAGAACCAGTTGGTCGCGCCATCCTGCGACGGGCAGACATGCGTGCCTTCGGCGGTCGGCTCCTGATTCGGCGTCTTGATCGGCTTTCCGTCTGCGCCGATTCCGCTGGCCCACGTCAGGTTCTTGATGAACTGGGTGGCCAGCAGAAGCTTTCCATCCGCGCGGTCGAACACGTAGAAGAACCCGTTGCGATTCGCCTGCACGACCAGCTTGCGCGGACGGCCTTCCCAGGTGGTGTTGATGATCATCGGCGTCTCGGTGGCGTCCCAATCCCAGAGATCGTGCGGGGTGAACTGGTAATACCACTTCAGCTTGCCGCTCGCGAGATCGAGCGCCAGGAGCGAGTCGGAGTACAGATTGTCGCCGATGCGTTCGTCGCCGTTGTAGTCGGGTCCGGGATTGCCGGTCGGCCAGAAGAGTGTGCTGGTTTCCGGATCGTAGGTGCCGGTGAACCAGGCATTCGCGCCGCCACGATCGAGGCTCGTGCCCTTCCAGGTGTCCCACGCCGGTTCGCCGCGTTTCGGCAACGTCAAGAAGCGCCAGACTTCTTTTCCGGTTGCCTGATCGAACGCGGCCACGAAGCCCAGCGCGCCGTTGTCTCCGCCGCCAGTTCCGGAAATCACCAGACTTCCCGCGGCGAGCGGCGCCGAGGTGGCGCCGTGATTCAAGCGCCAGTCGGCCATCTCGACGTCCCACACGAGCCGGCCGTTCGCACGATCGAGCGCGATCAGGTGTGCGTTGTCGGTCACCATGAACACCTTGTCGGCGCTCAGCGCCACACCGCGATTGATGCCGCTCGCCGCGTCGCCGGCGAGGCCGGTGGATCGCGCTCGCAGGAATCGCCAGATCTCGCGGCCGTTGCCGGCGTCGAGCGCATAGCACTCGTTGGCTTGCGTGACGTACATCACGCCGTCGGCCACGACGGGTGTGCCTTGCAGCCGGCCGGCGTTCGGGATCCTGAAGATCCATTTCGGCGCGACACGCTTGACGTTCGTCCTGTCGATCTGTTTGAGCGCCGTATAGCGGTTGCCACCGATGTCTCCGTTGTAGGTGTTCCAGTTGGTCTCGGACGTCACCTCGCGAAATCTGCCCGGACCGGCACTGCGCAGCAAGTGGATGCGGTTGTCGTCGGCGCGCACCTGCGCGTCTTCGGATCCTTCATTGAGGACCGTGCCGTCGAGCGATCGACCGTTGGGCAGCACGAAGCTCTTGCGATAGGGCTGGAATCCACCGCGGGGCCGGAGCGTCCGGACGAAGGCCATCAACGGCGGCAAATCCGTATCGCTGACGCCGATCGCCGGCATGCCACGCGCCGGCAGACCCTCGCGAATCAGCGTCGTCAGTTGCGGGTCCTGCAGATTCGCGAGCGCGCGGGTGATGGCGGGCGCATGCTCGCCGCCGTTGCCGTCGGCGCCGTGGCAGGTACCGCACTGGTCCTCGAAAATCCTCTTGCCGGGCGGTTCCTGGGCCCAGACCGGAGATGACAGCGCGATACAGATCGCGAAAATTGAGCCGGAAAATCGAGCCATTTCGAGTCTCCTCGCTGTGATGGGGGCGCAATCTTACCCTTGGGGGCGACGCTAGACGATCGACGTGGCACTGCGACCGTGCGCCTCTTTGTAGGACATGGGCCGACTTGACGCGATCTGCAAGTGTATTCACACTGCACACTTCTTTCTTACCTTACATCAGCAAAACGTTCGACGTTCGGACCCAGGTGGCGCAATTGGCGCGGTGTGGCAATTCGGTGTCCGTAGCGGTCGTGGTGTGCGTTCCGGAGGCGATGGCTATGAGAGCATTGTGCTGGGCATCTGTCGTTGTGCTTTGCGGCGCCGTGCATCCAACAGATGCAGTGGCGCAACCCACCTTGTCGGTGAACGGCGCGCCAGGTTCCGGAGCCGGTGACGGTCGTCGCCGGTTCGACGACCGCGGTCTTGGTCGCGGGCGGACCTGGTGCGCCCACTGATTGGATTGCCCTGTAGCCCACAGGGGCTTCTGACAATGCGTACCTGGACTGGCGCTATCTGAACGGCGCGACCGTCGCACCGGCGGTCGGCCTTACGGATGCCACGGTGACGTTCAACACGCCGGTCGTGCCCGGTGCCTACGAGCTTCGTCTCTTCGCAAGCGATGGTTTCACGCGACTCGCCACCAGCGGCGTCGTGACCGTTGTCGCCTCTCCCGCTGAACTGATCGTGAACGGGGCTTCACCTCCGGCCGCTGCAGCCGTCAGCGCCGGAACCCTCATCACCGTCGATGTGAACAACGGCCCCGCCAATCCGGGTGATTGGGTCGCCCTCTATGCGGCCGGCGCATCGGATGGAGCCTATCTCTCGTGGAGGTATCTGAACAATTCGACTGTTCAGCCCGCACATGGGTTCCGTCACCTCGACGTTGACGTTCCAGGCACCGAGCGCGTCGGGCAGTTACGAATTCCGGTTCTTCGCGGCGAACAGCTTCGCGCGACTGGCAACCAGTACGACAGTGGTCATCAGCACCTCCACAGCGCAGCTCGTCGTCAACGGCATAGCGCCGCCTGCTTCCGTCACCGTGGCCGCGGGGGCCGTGGCAACGGTGACTGTGTCCGACGGTCCGGGCAACACCACCGATTGGGTGGCATTCGCACCTGTCGGTGCCGCGGCAAATGCGTATGTGGATTGGCGCTATCTCAACGGAACCACGGTGCCGCCGCAGACCGGCGTCCCGGCGGCGACGCTGACCTTCGCGATGCCCTCGACCGTCGGCGCGTACGAATTCCGGCTGCTTGCGAACGACAGCCTCGACCAGATCGCGGCGAGTGGAACGGTCACGGTCCTGGCGCCGACCGCGCAGATTGCGATTAATGGCATCGCTCCACCCACGGGCGTTGCCGTTGACCCCGGCGCCGCGCTGACGGTGAACGTCACCGGCGGGCCGGCCAACGCCACAGACTGGATTGCGCTTTCGTTCGCAAACGCGCCCGAGTCGAGCTACGTCGCCTGGATGTATCTCAACGGCAGCACAGCCGCACCGGCGGCGGGGCTGGCATCGGCGACCCTGTCGCTTACTCTCCCTTCATCACCAGGGATCTACGAGGTGAGGCTCTTTGCCAGTGACGGTTACACCCGTCTCGCGACCAGCAGCCCGATCTCCGCTTCCTCGTCGCCGGCCGAAGTCACCGTTCGCATGACGAGTCCGTTCCCGGGGACGACCTTCAATCTGCCCCCAGGCATCGACCTGTCGGCCGACGCATCGGCGACCAGCGGAACGATTACGAGCGTCGATTTCTTCGTGGACGCGGTGTTGGTCGGCAGCGCCACGGCCAGTCCGTACACCGTGTCATGGACATCCCCGTCAGAGGGACAGCACGTACTGACAGCGGTCGCGATTCACAGCACGGCGGCGCCCGTGACATCACAGCCAGTCCACGTCACCATCTCGGGGCCCGATACCCAAGCCGGAATATTGGGTGCCCCGATTGTCTCACCGCCCCCGGGATCGTACGGCCCTGGCTTGACGGTCACGCTTACGGCGGCGGCCGGCGCCGCCATTCGTTTCACAACGGACGGCTCAGCCCCCAGCGTCGCCTCACCGGTCTATTCCGGCCCCATCTCCTTGACCGCGGCCGATACCGTGGTTCGCGCGCAGGCGTTCCAGAACGGATGGTACGATAGCAATGGGACGCGTGCGTCGTATCACCTCGATCTCGAGGCGCCGACGATCTACGCCACTCTCTCCCCGTTGCCGAATGGCAACGGCTGGAACGCGACGAGTCCGGTGACGATCACGTTCGTGTGCAGCGATCCCGCCGGCGTGCAGGTCTGTCCATCTCCAATGACCATCGTCCAGGAGGGCGTGACCGAATTCGTCTCAGGGAATGCCGTCGATGCCTACGGTCACACGAGCACTACCGCAGTGACGGTGAAAATCGACAGCATTGCCCCAACCGTCAGTCTCAATACGGCTCCAGAGAACGGAACGACCGTTTCGGAGTCATCGATCAATATTGGGGCTGCCGTCGGCGATGTGCTGTCTGGGGTTACCGCCGTCAGGTGTAACGGGGAGCTCGCCGCGGTTGACAACGGCTCCGCGGCCTGCGTCGTCTCGTTGCACCCTGGGCTGAACTCGGTGGTGCTCAGCGTGACGGATGCGGCGGGCAACACGGCCTCTGTCGGCCGTCGAGTCACCCATCAGGCTGTCCCCACCGCACTGGCGCTCTCACCTGAGAGCCGGAGCCTGTTCATCGGCGAGTCCAGCACACTGATCGCGACCACCGAGTCTGGTCCGATCAACTCTGGTGTGACATGGAGCTCGAGTAATGATGCCATTGCGTCGGTCGCCGAAAACGGCGCTGTCACGGGCCATCTCCCCGGTGAGGCGACCGTTACGGCGACGCTCGATGCCCTCTCGGCCACAGCGACACTACGGGTCATCGCGAGCGGCTCGACGGAAGTCCGGTGGACCATTTCACCTATACCTGGACTAGCGGCGACGCGCCCCATTTTCGCGAATCGCGTGGACGATGCCGGACCAGACCTGTTCGACGTCAACACCGCGTTTGAGGTGCCCACCGTCGTGCGCGCGCTGCGCCATGACGGCACGCAGGTGTGGAGCGCGACCGTCGAGGGCACGCCGATGTTCGGGGACATATTCGGTGGTCTGGTCCTGCGGGACACCGAATGGAGGTCGCTGACGCGCCTGGGCGGCTCCGAGGAATCGGCACCGTGGCGATACGAATCGATCGGGTACCTTGACGAGAGGCCGGCTCAAGCGGCCGACGGCACCATTTATCAGATCGAGTACACGGAGAGCGACAATCCTCAGAGCTATGTTGTGGGCCTCGATGGCCTCACGGGAACCGTCAAATTCCGGGTGCCCCTACCGGCGTCGACTGGGCATCGCGACCGCCCGGTGTGTGGTATTTCGATTCCCGCCGTATTCGGCGATGCGGGTTATTGCCTTCCCGTGCCGTCCGTGACGCAGCAGAGTGGTGCGCCCAGCGTGTCGTCACCGATCATCGGTCTCGACGGTGAGGCCTATGTCGGTCTCGTCGAAAGACACGAAGACTGGCGCCAGCATGGTTACGTGAGCTGGTCGTGCGATTTCAGTTGTTCGTCAATCCCACCGCAGCCGATTCCGCACGAGGCCAGCGGCCTGGGCACGTTCAGCCGGTCGACCACGGTCAAGCTGCTGCGCATCGAACCTGAAGGGCTGGCGACGACGCAGACACTCTGGCAGACCTCCACGGCGGGAGCGGATACGCCAGAACGGGTCTACAGCGCCGATGAGACGAACGATATGAGTGAGCTGGTGATTGACGAAGAGGGTGCGGTGTTCTTCCAGGTCACAGACGTCAGCAGTCGTTGGGGCGCGGACTCTGAAGACCGCGTGAACGGTCAACACATGTGCCCGACGCAACCGGTATTCGACCGGTACTGTTATCACGTCGAAGACGAAGCGAGCACCCTGCGTATCGCGCGGATCGAGGGTGCGAACGTCACGACTCGAACGCTCGACACACAACCCGGGGGGTACTATTTCGGGCCGTGGTCGCTCAAGCTGATCGGGGACAACCACACGGCTTTTCTGCAGCACGAAACAGGAATCGAGGCCATTAGCACGCAAACCCTGAGCATGAAATGGACGATTCCGAGCGAGGGCTGCTGCGAAAATCTCACAGCCATGCGCGACGGCGGCGTCGCCATCATGGGGGATGATGACATCTTGCGAGCTATCGACGATGGCGGTAATTCAACAGCGATGGGAAATAGACCAGCATTCGAGGCCGTCCAGGCAGCTCCCGGATACTGGGTTGGCTTGGCTCCAGGGATGAGCGGTATGCAGCTCGTCTCCGCGTTTGGTCCGTCGATCTTGGAACCTTCGTATGCCTTCTGGAGTCTCGGTGGCAATTTTCGTATGACGAACGCGGCAGAGTTCATAGATTGGCCAACCGTGAGAGTAAATTGCCGTCCTATAGCAGAAACTCTGAATATCCTCAATCACTGCTATATCGTCGCCCGCCAGAGTAGAGAGCACACCTTCTACATTGGGTCCGGCCCGACTGGACAGCCGCCGCCCTACGGACTCAACGAAGCAAACCTTACGCTCACCATGTCACAGCAAGATGCCAATGCGCCATGGACGTTCTATTGGCTCAAGAGATCTGTCAAGCCGGAGGTAATCCCCTGTATGGCTCAGGCACGACTCAACTGGAACTCGGCAGCCATTGAGTACAAGCCCGATGGTCCGAATAGCAATACTTTTGCAAGCTGGCTCGTTCACGAATGCAAGGCGCCTGTGGTGCCGTCCCCGTTGGCGCTCACTCCCGGTTGGTACCACTTCATTGACTTTGGAGTGCCGACATTTTGAGATGTTCAAGTCTCGCGCACGGCTCATTTCGGCTGGCTCTGGCGATCACAGGTGCGGCCGGGCTCATGGGATGCACTTTAGAGCCCTCACCCCGCGCCGACCTGACGCCGGCCATCGCACAAGGATTCTGTGTCGTGCAGTTTCAGCGTGGAGGGATCGACATTCTTCCTCTTGATGGATCTCAGCGAAGAGAGGAAGGCATGTTGTCGACCACTTCCTCCAACGTGAGCGGTCGCGTCGCCCCAGATGGAAGCTACGTCGCTGTCGTTTATGCAAGTTCGGTTGCGGGCGTCATGCTTGACGGACAGACGTTGTGGGAGTTTCCCACGAACGGGCCCGCCAGACCCGCGATCAGTCCCGATGGGAAAAAGGTTGCGGCTACCGATAACACGCAACTCCTCGTCTATGACATTCCGACGGGCCAACTTAACAAATGGACAGTTACCGGCGATCGTCCAGACTGGTCTCCGGACATGAGCCGTCTCGCATATGACCACGATGGTCACGTTTATATCTTCGATCTGGCCAAAGGAGCCTCTGTTCCACTCGCCGAGGGGAGCGACCCGTCCTGGGCCCCAGGCGGCCGCGCTGTAGCCGTGCGGTCCGGTCGCCACACATTCGATCTCATTACGGTCGACGCACGTGTGCGCACCCGACTCTTCGAGGGTGACAACACCTGGACGCCGCGTTGGTCGCCCGACGGGGAATGGATGTCGTATGGAGCCTCCGGCGGCTATCGCTGGTGGTCGCTCAGCGAACGATTGGTAGAACCGCGCCAGGTCATCGTCCGGCATGTCAAGACTGGTGCCGAGGCGGTAGTAGGCATCACCCTGCTAGGGAATAATCGCGATTTCACGTGGGCGAAGAGCCCAGCGCTTTGCAGAGGAGTTTCTTGAAAGCGCCGGAATGCCCTGCGTCTTGCCTCATCATCCCCGGCGAGACGTTGGCGCTCGCGAGTAGGGGCCAGTTCGTTAGGTACCGGTAAACGGCGTAGCGTTTAGGTATGCGTTGACCCGCTCAGGCCACCTGTCGAAATCCGTCCAGCTGTCTTAGCCATTGGGGAATGCGGTGCCAAACTCGCTAAGTTAGGTCACTCCTTCTTCCTAGTAGACCCTGGAATTTTCCAGTGCGAAGCCTCCCGAACGCCAACGATGGTAGCCAGCCTGATAGCCACGCCACACTGGCCGAAGCCGGGCGCCCGTTGCAGGATTGCTGCTGGCTGCGCTGGCGTCGGCCGAGCATGATCCGCGGCCAAGGGGAGTGATGCACAGTTCAGCGATCAACTAGAGCAACTAGAGCGTTCGATCGCTCAGCCACCTGTTTCATCAAGGCAGTCAGCTCTGCTTGATGCTCGAGGAGGAACATCACATTGTCGGGGTGGACTCGCTCGAGCTCTTTGGGCGGCTCCTGACCGACGCCTGACCTCCGCAAGCCCGCGACCATCGCGGCCATTAACCCCGCAAGCTGGTACTTCGAATAATCACGCGCCGTCAGACCGCTCCTGCCGAGTGCCGCGATGAACCGCGGGTTGGCCTTCAGCTCGGCCTCCATCTGGTCCAGGCTCCGCACCCTGGTCAGGCCCAGATCGCCGAAAGCCTGATGGAGCGCGTCCAATTGCTGCCCGACCTGCAACTGCAGCTTCTTGAACCGCTCGGCTTCGGCCTGCGTGAGTTCCTCTCTTTTTGCAAGAGTCTCCAGTTCGGCGTTCGTCTTCTGGACCGCCTCGAGTTCCGGACCGTCGACGATGTCCTGAATCAGTGAAAGCATCGCCGCGTGTACCTTGTTCGCGGTGTCCATCGTGAGCCGGTATGACGCGAGTTCCTGACTATCAGCGGCAGAAAAGCCGGGACTCTGGGCATTCGGAACCGACATAAGCGACACAATCATCGATGCCGTAAGCAGTAGCCGGATGTACTGTTCCATCGAGCTCCTTGTCGCGTGCATTCGGTGCGGAGTGCAATGTTATGGCCATCAGGGGGCCACGAGGACGGTTCAACATTGTCAAAGCACGGCCGGGGTGTGTGCGACCTTGAGACACGTCGATCACGAATCGCGTCTACTCGTCGGAGTCAGCGTCAGTGAATTTTCATTGAGGGGAACTAGCCGAGATAGCTGCCTGGAGAGGGTATCTTTGGGATACGGGAGATGTGACCCTCTACTACTTGGGCAGCCACGGGAATCTGCTCCCTGCGTTGGCCGCGATCTTACAGCAGGGATCCCTCCAGACGTGGACGATGGACGATCGACGTGCCTCTGACCTAGGATTGTGCCGTGACCGAGCCCACCGAAGACTTCGCCGCGATGTTCGAAGCGTCGATCAAGGCGAAGCGCGTCGAAAAGGGCCAGACGCTCGAGGGCACCATCGTCGGAATCGGTCCGGAAGTGGCGTTTGTCGATGTGGGCGGGAAGGGCGAAGCGACGATCGAGATCGGCGAGTTGAAGGACGCCGACGGCCGGGTCGAAGTCGCGGTGGGCGATCGCATTCAGGCCGTGGTGATCTCGACCGCTGGAGGCCTCACCCTTTCGCGCACGTTGGCGCGCGGTGCGGCGACAGAGCGGCAACTCCAGGACGCGTTCCAGAGCCGTCTTCCCGTCGAAGGGAAGGTGGTCCGGGTCGTGAAGGGTGGGTTCGAGGTACAGATCGGCCGCAGCCGCGCCTTTTGTCCGATCTCGCAGATTGACAGCGCCCGGACCGACGACGCGACCGCGCACGAGGGGCGCGTGTACCGGTTTCGCATCATCGAGTACAAGGAAGGCGGCAGAAACCTCGTCGTCTCGCGGCGTGCGCTGATTGAAGAAGAGCAGCGCGCGAACGCCGCCGAGATTCGGCGCGCGATCGTCCCCGGGGCCGTCATGCCGGGACGCGTGACCTCGGTGCGCGACTTCGGAGCATTTATCGATCTAGGTGGAGGCGTGCAGGGGCTGCTGCACGTGTCCGAAATGGATTGGGCGCGTGTGTCGGATGCGTCGCAGATCGTCAAGCCGGGGCAGGAGGTCACCGTCAAGGTCCTGCGCGTCGACGCCGGCACGCAGAAGATTTCTCTCGGTTTGAAACAACTGACCGAGGATCCGTGGACGAACGTCACGCAGACATACACCGTGGGCCAGGTGCGCACCGGCCGGGTGACGCGCGTGGCCGACTTCGGCGCGTTCGTCGAGCTCGAGCCTGGAATAGAGGGCCTGGCGCACGCTTCGACGTTCGCCCCCACGGGAAGATCGGAAGGATGGTCCGCACAGGTACCGCCGGGCACCACCGCGGCGTTCGAGATCGTGACGATTGACGCCGAGAAGAAACGTATTGGCGTTGCGCTGATCCCGGAAGGATCGTCGCGCGCGAGCCAGGCGATGGATGCACGCAGTGCCAATCCGCCGGGCGAGTATCCCGACGGCGGAGAACAGGCTGTCCCCGAAAAGCTCGGCTCGCTGGCCGACAAGCTCCGGAGCGCGCTCGAGCCGCGGAACAAGTGAAGGATGCGTATGACCCGCCGAAGACTGTTGCTGTCATCGTTCCTCGCCGTGCTGTGGTTGATTCCCGCAGCTGGCGCGGGGCAAGGTGGCGCTTCGACGGCGCGGCCAGGCCTCGACGGGATCTGGAACTCCGGGACTGCGACGCCGCTCGAACGTCCGGCGCAGCTGAAGGACAAAGCGTTCTACACGCCTGAAGAGGCGGCAGAGTGGGAACGCCAGGTGGCGGGGCGCAATCAGGAGCCGTCTCCCGCCGCCGCTGCGAAAAGTACCGGCACGGGGACGTACAACACCTTCTTCCGCGAGTTTGGTTCACGCACGGTTAAAACGCTCCGCACCTCGATCGTCACGGATCCACCCGATGGGCGCATTCCCGCGCTGACGCCGGAGGCGGCCGAAGTGAAGCGTCGTCTTCTCGACGCAATGGAAAATCCCGCAAGCGCCGAGGACACGGGTCTGCAGGATCGGTGTCTGGCGTTCGTCACCGCAGGCCCGCCCATGCTTCCGTACTCCTATAACAGCAACTATCAGATCCTCCAGACCGGGGATGCCGTCGTGATCTACGCCGAGATGAATCACGATACGAGGGTCATCTATCTGGATGGCCGTCCTCATCTTCCATCGACGATCCGGCTGTGGATGGGGCACTCGATCGGCCGCTGGGAAGGCAGCACGCTCGTCGTGGACACGACGAACTTCAACGACGCCGGCGGCTACTACGGGTCGGCGGGCGGCAACTTCGGGTGGGACCGGAATCTCCACCTGGTCGAACGGTTCAGTCTGCTCGACCCCGACACGCTGCTCTACCGGTTTGAAGTGAACAACCCGACCGCGTATACCCGGCCCTGGAAAGGCGAGCTGACGCTCTCGCGATCGCCTGGACCGATCTACGAGTATGCCTGCCACGAAGGCAACTACTCGTTGTCGAACATGCTCAGCGGCCACCGCGCTTCAGAGCAGGCTCCGTAGGTTCGGTGAGGCCGCCAGACCTTTCCTTAACGGCTTCGCGGAATCTCTAGCGTGCGCCGGCTAACAGCGGTACGCTTCATGCCACGGCTGCTGTGTTGCGTCTTCAGAGACTGAATTTCCGGGCGAATTCTGGCGGTGGGACCTCCGCCCACGAAGCGTCGTGGGACGTCCCGTGGGGTGCATTGGGCCGGGAAGAAGTCTTTTCCGCGCTCATCGAGAACGCGCCGTTTGGCGTGTACGTCGTCGACTCGCACTTCCGTCTCCGCGCGATCAACAAGGGTGCGGAAGCGGTGTTCCTGGGAGTCGATCCGCTCCTGGGTCGAGACTTCGGCGAGATCCTTCGCGTCATCTGGCCAGAGACATCAGCGGCCGAAACCATTGCCGCCTTCACCCACACGCTTGCCACCGGCGAGCCCCATGCCGCTCTGGGAACCGCGGATTCGCGCGGACACATCGATCGGGCTGCTTCCTACGATTGGCAGATTCAGCGGATGACGCTGCCGGACGGCACCTTCGGCGTGGTGTGCTACTTCTACGACCTCACACGGTTCCAGGAAGCGGAAGCGGCGATCACATCGGCGGCCGAGCGCGATGCGTTTCTCGTGACGCTCAACGACCGGCTGCGGCCGCTGACCGACGCCCTCGCAATTCAGACCGAGGCGGTGCGCGTGCTCGGCGAGCACCTCCAGACCGACTGGGTCCACCTGGCGGAGTACGACGAGGACCTCGCCTTTGCCACCATTCGCTGCGAGTACGTCAGGGGCGATGTGCAGAGACTGGTGGGACGCTATCCGGTCCAGGGCATCGGGCCGCTGTTGACGGTGTTGAAGGACGGCCACACCGTTGCCGAGTCCGACATGGCCATGTCGGCGCTGGTCACGCCGGAAGGACGAGCCATGTATGCGGCCGTCGGCGTGCGTGGCCATGCGGCCGCTCCGGTCGTCAAACGTCATCGGCTGCTCGCGGCGATCGGCGTGTGCGATCGTGCCCCGCGTGCCTGGACCGCGCAGGAGATCGGGCTCATCGAGGCCACCGCGGAGCGCACCTGGGCGGCGCTCGAACGTGCCCGCGCGGAGCGCGCGCTCCGCGACAGCGAAGCGCGGCTGCAACTGGCCCTCGGCATGTCGAACATGGGCACGTTCGTCTGGCACATCCAGGCGGATCGCGGAGAGCCCGATGCGCGGATGCTGGCCCTGTTCGGCCTGCGCGAGGATGAGAGACTGTCGCTGACGGCTCTCGGGTCGCTGATGCATCCGGACGACCGCACGCGGTACGCGCGCGCCGTGGCACACGCGATCGATCCGGCTGGCCCCGGCGCGCTCCGTGAAGAGGTGCGCGTCCTGCATCCGGACGGGGACGAGCGGTGGCTGTTCATCGCCGGCCAGACGGTATTCGAGCCGGAGATGGGCCCGGCCGTGCGGATGTCGGGGATGGCCGCCGATATTACCCAGCGCAAGAACCGCGAGAATGCGCTGGTGTTTCTGACCGATCTGGGTCGAGAGTTTTCCCGTGCCGTGTCGACGGACGAAGTCATGCAGGCCGCCGGCGAGAAGGTCGCCGCGTTTCTCGGCGTGAGTGCGTGCTACGTGATGACGATCGACGAGGATCGGGACGAAGCCCGCATGGACTACGCGTGGGCGCTCGGGGGCGCGCCACGCGTGCCCGAGGTCGTCCGCCTTTCGGATTTCATCACGGACGAGCTTCGAGGCGCCGCCCACGCGGGCTCCACCGTTGTCGTCGGCAACACCCAGACCGATCCCCGCACGAATGCCAGGGCATACGCGACGCTCGGCATCGGCTCGTACCTCTTCCAGCCGATTCTGCGCGACGGCGCATGGACACACCTGGTTGCCGTGTGCGATTCACGGCCGCGCGACTGGCGCGCGCACGAGATCGCCCTGTGCCGCGAGCTGTCGAACCGGCTGTTTCCGCGCCTGGAGCGGGCACGCGCCGGACAGACCGTCGCCAACGACCTGCGCGATACCCAGTTGCTGCAGTCGCTCAGCGCGCAGCTCATCGGCGAGCAGGGCAGCGCGTCGCTGTACGAAACGTTGATCGACGCAGCCGTGTCGATCATGCAATCGGAATTCGTGAGCCTCCAGATGCTCCATCCCGAGCGGGGCGCGGGCGGCATGCTGCACGGGATCGCCTCGCGCGGCTTCAGCCCTGATGCGCTGCGAGACTGGGAGTGGATCGATTGCGCCGACAAGACTGTCTGCGCGGCAGCCCTGCGCGCCGGGGCTCGCGTCGTCGTGTCCGACATCGAGGCCTGCGAGTGGATGGCCGATACAGTCACCCAGGCCAAATACCTGCGGGAGGGCATCCGTGCGGTTCAGTCGACGCCGCTCGTCTCGCGCGGCGGCAAGGCACTGGGCATGATTTCCACGCATTGGTCACAGCCGCACCGGCCCTCGGAACGCGAACTGCGGCTCCTCGACATCCTCGCGCGGATGGCGGCCGACCTGATGGAGCGCACGCAGGCCGAGGACACGCTGCGACGGAACGAGCAGACGTTGCGCGAGGCCGATCGCCGCAAGGACGAGTTCCTCGCCATGCTGGCGCACGAGCTACGCAATCCGCTGGCGCCTCTGCGGACGGGTCTCGAGTTGATCCGGCTGGCCGGCGATACCTCCGAAGCGGTCGCGAGCGTTCGCACGATGATGGAAGAGCAGGTGGCGCAGATGGTGCGCCTCATCGAAGACCTGCTCGACGTCTCCCGGATCACGACGGGCAACATCCGGCTTCAGCGCCGGCCCACGCGGCTGGCCACGCTGGTCAACGCCGCCATCGAAGCCAACCGGGCCGCGATTCGACACGGCCGGATGGCGCTCGACGTCCACGTCCCCGACGTGCCGGTTCTCGTCGACGTCGATCCCACGCGATTCGTGCAGATCCTCTCGAACGTGCTGCACAACGCCGTCAAGTTCACCGACGCCGGCGGCCGCATCACGCTTAACGCGGAAGTCGAAGCGCAGGAGGGGAGTGGCGCCGAACACGTGGTGCTGACCGTCACCGATTCCGGTATCGGGATATCAGCGGACCTGTTGCCTCGCGTGTTCGATCTCTTCACGCAGGACGACAGGTCTCGACACCGCGCCGATGGGCTGGGCATCGGCCTGGCGCTGGCGCGCCGGCTCATCGAGCTGCACGGGGGATCGATCGAGGGATACAGCGAAGGTCCGGGTCTGGGAAGCACTTTCCGGATGCGTCTTGCGCGGTCGAGCGAGGCCGTGACGTCAGAAGCGCCACAGCCCCTGGTTTCGGCGCCCTCGCCGATTCAGCGCCGGGTCGTCGTGATCGACGACAACGTGTCGGCGGCGGTGGCGATGCAGAGACTCGTGAGGGCGCTGGGAGGGGAGTGCCGGGTCGCCTACGATGGCGTGTCCGGCCTCGAACAGGTGTTGGACTTCGCGCCCGACCTGATCTTCCTGGACATCGGCATGCCCGGCATCGACGGCTACGAAACCTGCCGCCGCATCCGGCGCGCGATCGGCCCGGGCGCGATGCTCGTGGCCATGACGGGCTGGGGACAGGAACGGGACAAGCAGGCGGCGATGCGCGCGGGATTCGACATGCACCTCACGAAGCCCGCGGATCCGGCCGTGCTCGAGAACCTGCTGTCGGATCCCAAACGCCTATAATTCGCCGGTGACTCCTAACCGCTGGCGCATTCCCATCGGAGCCGTGCTCGTCCACGTCTGCATCGGGTCGGTCTACGCGTGGAGCACGTTCAACCGACCCATTCAGGCGCTGTTCCCGATGCAGCCGTGGTGGTTCAGTCCGCCCTACACGACGTTCACGACCGCGCTCGTGCTGCTTGGGCTGAGCGCGGCATTCGGCGGACCGTGGGTCGAGCGGCGCGGACCGCGCGTGGCGGCGACGGCGGCTGCGCTGTTCTTCGGCACCGGTCTCGCTGATCGGCGGCTTCGGTCTCGCCATTCGACAGCCGGTCATCGTGTTCCTCGGCATGGGGATCATCGGCGGCATCGGCTGCGGCCTCGGCTACATCTCGCCGGTGAGCACGCTCGTGAAGTGGTTTCCCGATCGCCGCGGCATGGCGACCGGGATGGCCATCATGGGCTTCGGCGGCGGCGCGTTCGTCGCCGGCTACTTGAACGTCTTCTTCATGGATCGCATCGGCGTCGCGCCGACGGTGATGACGCTCGGCGTCGTGTACCTCGCGGTCATGCTGATCGGCTCGCGCCTGCTGGCACGCCGCCCGCCTGGATGGAGGCCCGCCGGATGGACACCGCCGGCGAAGACGAACCCGATGATCGCGGACGCAGCGTCACCCGCAACGAGGCGATCCGGACGCCGCAGTTCTATCTGCTCTGGGGCATTCTGTTCATCAACGTCACGGCCGGCATCGGCATCCTCGCGCAGGCCTCGCCGATGATGCAGGACATGTTCGAGCGGACGACCGCAGGCAGCGGCCGTGGTCGTCTCGCTGATCAGCCTGTTCAACGCCGGCGGCCGCTTCGTGTGGGCGTCGGGCTCCGACTACATCGGCCGCCGCAACACTTACACGATCTTCTTCGTCGCGCAGGTCTTTCTGTTCCTGCTGATTCCAACGCTGGCGGCGAGCGGGAGCTGGTGGCTGTTCCAGGCGAGCCTGTTCGTGGTGTTCACGATGTACGGCGGCGGATTCGCGACGATTCCGGCGTTTCTGGCGGATATCTTCGGACCACACAACGTCGGCGCGATTCACGGCGCGCTGCTCACGGCGTGGAGCGCCGCCGCCATGGCCGGCCCGGTCATCATCACGGAGTTGTCGAACCGCGCGAAGGCCGCGCTGCCACCGGGCGCGGATCGCGTCCATATCTACGACACGCCACTGCAGGTGCTCGCGGGCCTGCTGGCAGTGGGCTTCGTCCTGACGCTGCTCGTGCGGCCCCTCAGAGTGAAGGCACAGTCAACCGGCGCCCAGACGCCGGTCACGGCTTAATCGCTTTCCATGTGTCATCGCACGACAATCACCAGTTGCTCTGAGACCTGCTGGCCCTCGCGCCCGTACGCCGTGAGCTGGTAGGTCGTCGTCCGGGTGGGGGTTACTGGAAGGCACGTCAACGTGCTGGTCGGGCTCACCTTGCCGACACCGGGGTCCATGCGCGCCTCGACGGCATCGCTCGTCGCGTAGCAGAGGTTGGTGGCGCCGCGAGTCGCGATCGATCCCGGTCGCGGCGTGAAGATGAGAATCTTTGGCGGCACGGCATCGGGCTCGTCAGCCTGGGTCACGGGAGCTGGAGCTTCCGGCACTCTTTGCTGCGGCGGTGGCCCGGTCGCCAGACTGGCCCTGGCCCTTTCGAAGCCACTTCGCACGAACGATTCGATCCGTGCAACGTCAAGCGACTTCCACGCAACACCGGCCACCATCGCAAGAATCAACATCGTGACGATTGGTGTGCCGGCCCTCTTTGTTGGCCGCGCAGCATAGATCGGTAGCGGCGGTTCGTCGTCCAGCGATATGGACGACAAATCCACTCCTTCGTCAATCGCTGGCGCAAGCGCTGGCGCCGAGGCAAGCGCTGGCAGCAGCGCAGGCACAGGCGCCGAACGCTCCTCGGGAGGATCGGGAGGCGTCGGCGGCAGGACAAAACTCAGATTCAAACGGCTCACAGCGGCACCGGCGCTGTCGTCGAGCGACTCGCGCAGCTTCAGCGCATGGCTCAACGACGCACGCGCGAGACCCACCTCGCCGAGGCAGACCGCGCGGGTTCCGATTTCGTGAAGCGCCCAGGCTTCGTCGGAGCGATCGCCCATGGCCTTCGCGGCGGCGAGGCAACGATCGAGCAACATCGCCCAGGCACCCCACCGTGCGCGGA
This sequence comes from Vicinamibacterales bacterium, assembly GCA_963746535.1. GTDB lineage: Bacteria > Acidobacteriota > Vicinamibacteria > Vicinamibacterales > JAMQPK01 > JAMQPK01. The sequence continues at coordinate 900,149 of CAVVBP010000007.1, forward strand.
GAACCAGCACTCTCTCGAGCACCCGGCCCAACTCGAGCACCTCTCCTGACCGGCGGTGCTCGGCCGCATGCTGCTGCACGCGCATCAGCACATCGGAGTGATCCAGCAGAATGTCCGCATTGCGCTGATGCCGCTCGGCCCACGACGTGAAGTACGTAATCGCGCGATTCAGCCACGGCTTCAGGTCTTCCGTCCGGCGGAGCCGGTCGCCCACCCCGTCCACGAGTTGATGCTGCGACTGGTTGCACACCACGAGACCTTGCCGGGCCAGCATCATCAATGACGGCTCGATGTCGGTGACCTCTGCGATGCCCGCGATGTGTCCCGCCTCCAGCGGCACGCCGGACAGCGCACAGAGTGCCAGCAGCGCGCGCCGCTGCTTCTCGTCGATGGCCGCCATCAACTCCGTGATGATGTCCTCGGGCGTGATATCGCGCGTCCATCCGCCGATCGGAATCCCCCGCTCGCGGACGATGGCGGCGGCCTGCAGGATTCGAAGGGGGTGGCCTTCGACGGCGGCACAAAGGCTGGCGGCTTCCGATCGTTCGACGACATCGAGCGGACGCTCGATCTCCCGTTCCAGCAGCGCCACCGCGGCATCGGCAGACAGGCCCTTCAGCGCAATGCCGCGCACTTCGCCCCACAAGCGCCGCTCGCGCGTGGTCACGGCCACGACCGATCGCGGCGCGACATCAATCACGCGTTCCAGTTCGTTCTGCGGCAGGCGCACGTCGTCGAGGATGATGAACGCCTGTTTTTCCTGGAGGCCGCGACGGATCTCCGCGTCCGTGGGCAGGCAGTACTCCTCGCTTTCGTTGAAGGCTTCAAAAATGATCTGGACGAGGTCGCTGGCCGGTTGATGCTGTGCCGGAACGTAGAGGATGCCGTCGACGAACGCGGCGGCTCGCGGCTGATGCGCGAGGTACCGCAGCATGGCGGTTTTGCCGATGCCAGGCTCGCCGCTCACTTCGATGGGAAGGCCCGCGTCGAGCGCCGAGAGCGCCGATGTCAGTTCCGCCTGGCGGTCGAGCAGCCCGCGAATCAGCCTTGGGCGCTGGAGAATCGGTGTGGCGCGCGGACGAAGATGTGCCCGTGCGGCTCGTGGGGCCTCGCGAATCGAGGCGCCGTACGGTTCGCCGATCTGCAAGACATAGCGACCAGCTGCTATTTGACCGGTGATCCCGCCATACATCGCAGGTTCCCGCAGGTGCGATCATTCACATCATACGCTGGAACGGATAGATCACTTTCCATGCCCGGATGCAAGCGCGTTGCCGCTATCATCAGGAGCTTTCCGCGTATCAACCGTTACCAGGAGAGGCACGAATGAGCACGCTCGCACCGAAGCCGCCGCGGCAGCCATTGGCGGAGCACCCCGAAGTCGTCGAGTCTGCCGCACCACTGGGCGCGACGGTCCTCGAAACCGGCGTGAACTTCAGCGTGTATTCGAAGCACGCATCGCTCGTCGAGCTCCTGCTCTTCGATCGCGTGGGAGATGCCCGCCCGGCGCGCACGATTCCCATCGATCCCACGAAACATCGTGACTACCACTACTGGCACCTGTTCGTGCCGGGCGTGCGGCCAGGTCAGATTTACGGGTACCGTGTCTCAGGTCCGTTGGACCCGTCAAGGGGCCTGCGGTTCGATCCAGAGAAGGTGCTGCTCGATCCGTACGGGAGAGGCGTAGTGGTGCCGGACGATTACAGCCGTCAAGCTGCGTCGAGACCCGGGAACAACGCGGCTGTGGCGATGAAGAGCGTCGTAGTCGATCCGGCGGCCTACGACTGGGAAGGCGACCGGCCGCTCCACACGCCATCGTCGCGCACGCTCATCTACGAGATGCACGTCCGGGGCTTCACGAAACACCTCAGTTCGGGTGTGTCCGACAACGTGCGCGGGACCTACGCCGGGCTCATCGAGAAGATCCCGTACCTTCAGCAGTTGGGGATCACGGCCGTCGAGCTGCTGCCTGTTTTTCAGTTCGACCCGCAGTCGGTTCCGCCCGGTCACGGGAGGGTCAACTATTGGGGTTACAACCCTGTTTCGTTCTTCGCTCCCCATCAGGCCTATTCGTCGAGATCGGATCCGCTCGGTCCTGTCGACGAGTTTCGCGACATGGTGAAAGCGCTTCACCGTGCCGGCATCGAGGTCATCCTCGACGTGGTCTTCAATCACACTGCGGAGGACTCCGAGAGGGGCCCGACGCTGTGCTTCCGCGGCCTCGACAACCGGGCGTATTACATCCTTCAGCCTGATCGCGCGCGGTACGCGAACTTCAGCGGTTGCGGCAACACGCTCAACGCCAATAACCCGATCGTGCGCCGGCTGATCGTCGACAGCCTGAAGTACTGGGTCAAGCACATGCACGTCGACGGGTTCCGCTTCGATCTGGCGTCGATTCTCTCGCGCGATGACGCCGGCGATCCGATGCCCCATCCGCCCGTAGTGTGGGACATCGAATCGGAGCCCGCGCTGGCGGGAACAAAGCTCATCGCCGAGGCGTGGGATGCCGCGGGCCTGTATCAGGTGGGCAGTTTCATGGGCGATGCCTGGAAGGAATGGAACGGGCGTTTCCGCGACGACGTGCGGAGCTTCTTTCGGGGTGAGGACGGCGTGGTGACGAACTTCGCCGACCGCGTGCTCGGCAGCCACAAGGTGTACGGCCACAAGAACCGCGAAGCCGAGGCCAGCGTGAACTTCGTCACCTGCCACGACGGGTTTTCGCTGAACGATCTCGTGTCGTACGACGTCAAGCACAATGAGGCCAACGGCGAGGAGAACCGCGACGGCGCCGACGACAACCGCAGCTGGAATTGCGGAGTGGAAGGGCCGACCGACGATCCGACAATCGAGGCGCTGCGCAACCGCCAGGTGAAGAATTTACTGACGGTCACGTTCCTGTCTCTCGGCGTTCCGATGATTCTGATGGGCGACGAGATGCGGCGCACGCAGCACGGCAACAACAACGCGTATTGCCGCGACGACCCCGACAACTGGCTGGACTGGACGCTCCTCGAGAAGCACGCCGACGTGCACCGGTTCGTGAGCCTGCTTGCTGCCAGGCGCTCCGAGCGCAGCGACAACGCCAGGGATCAGCGCATCAGCCTGACGGACATGCTCGAGCACGCGAAGACCGCGTGGCACGGGGTGAAGCACCTGCAGCCCGACTGGTCGCCGGCCTCGCACGCGCTCGCGTTCGGCGCCGAGTTGCGGGCGGAAGGCATCGAGCTCTACCTCATCATGAATGCGTACTGGGAACCGCTCGAGTTCGAGCTGCCGCTTTCCGAAGGTGATGGCTGGCGGCAGTGGATCGACACGTCCCTGACGTCGCCTGACGACATCGTGCCCTGGGAGGAGGCTCGAGCGATTTCAGATCCACGGTCGTGTCGCGCCGCCCCACGTTCGGTTGTCGTGTTGTGGCGACATACCTAGGTGGCCCACCGACCACTGACCATTGCCCGTCGCCCGCGTTAGCGAAGATGGCGCGGCTGGCCCGTCGACGCCAGCACGCTGTTCCAGAGCAGTCCGTCCGGATCGATTGTCTTGCGCGCGGAGACCGCGAGCGAGATGGGGACGTGCGTGAACCGGTGGTTCCAGAAGCTGACGACCATGTTCGTCCGTCCGCTCATGCCGGCGTGCACGGCGTTCTGGCCGAGGAGCAGGCAGAAGGCCGAGTCGTGCGCGACGGCCGGTACGCTCCTGATGGCATAGCTCGGATCGATGTACTTGAGGGTCACGTCGATCGCGCGCTCTTTGAAATGCCGGCTGATGGCGTCGCGCAGGAAGATGCCGATGTCGCCGTACTTCACGTTCCCGGACGCATCGCGCGCGTCGGTCTTCGCGAAGAGATCCTGCCCGGCTCCTTCGGCCGCCACGATCAGGGCGTGGCCTCGCCGCTCGAGTCGACGCTCCAACTCGGCGAGCAGCTTCTCGAGAGTGAAGGGGACCTCCGGAATCAGACAGAAGTTGACGTGGCTGTCTGCCAGCACGGAGTACGCCGCGATATATCCAGAATCGCGACCCATCAGCTTGACCAGTCCGATCCCGTTGCGCGCGGATTCGGCTTCGGCATTCGCCGCGGAGGTCGCGCGCCGCGCTTCGCTGACCGCCGTTTCGAATCCGAAAGTCGTCTGTACAAACGACACGTCGTTGTCGATGGTCTTGGGAATACCGATCACTCCGAGCGTCAGGCCTTGCCGTGCGGCCTCTTCTCCGATTGTTTTCGCGCCGCGAAGGGTTCCGTCCCCGCCGATGGCGAACAGGATGCCGATGTTCAGCTCTTTCAGCGTCTGCACCATCTCCGCGGGGTCCTGTGGCCCGCGCGAAGACCCCAGAAAGGATCCGCCCGACTCGTGAATGCGGTTGACCACCGCGGGTGCCAGTTCGAGGGGCGGGTGACCCAGCCTGCGCACGAGACCTTCGTAGCCGTATCGAAATCCGTAGATCTTCGTCACCCCGTAGTGGTGGTAGAGGCTCAGGACGGTCGATCGGATGACGTCGTTCAAGCCGGGGCACAGCCCGCCACAGGTGACGATGCCGCAGGCCAGCGTCGAGGGGTCGAAGTACAGCGTCTCGCGGGGGCCGGCCGTTTCCATTGCGGGTGGTTCGGCCCCCTTGTCGAGCCAGCCCTTCACCTCTTCGACGTTCACGTGATAGAGCACGCGCTCGCCGTCGCTGACGAACCGGCCCCCGGTCATCGGGGATGCGCGGCGGCACGCTCCGAGGCGCTGTATCGAGAAATCGAGCTCGGTGCTGGGTTGATGTGTCAACGGTCTGCTCCCGGTTGGTCTTCGCGCGGAGGATCTCCGAAATACCGGACACCCGCGAGTCCCCGCAACGCGCCCGAGCGCGCTCCTGCAAAGACCCTGCTGAGTCTAAACCGTGGTATCGCCCTTGCGTGAAAAATGACACCATGCCTGACTCCAGTACGTCGAAACGCCTTGGCGACGATCGCGTGAAGCTACACGGCAGCGACAGCGCCCTGTACGAACGGCACCTGATGTTCGATCACGTGACGCCCGTTGACCAGGCGACGTCCCGGGACAAGTTCGAAGCCATTGCACGCTCGGTCCGCGACCTGCTGTCGCATCAGTGGCTCAGGACCGACGCGACCTACACCAGGCGGAACGTCAAACGGGTCTACTACGTCTCGCTCGAGTTCCTCATGGGCCGCGCCCTCGCCAACAACGTCACGAACCTGAGGTTCGACCCGATGTGGAAGACGTTCTGCGAGAAGCACAAGCTCGATCCCCTCGACATCGTCGACCAGGAGCCCGACGCGGGTCTCGGCAATGGCGGGCTGGGCCGCCTGGCGGCGTGCTTCCTCGATTCGATGGCGACGCTGGGCATTCCGGGAATGGGTTCGGGGCTGCGCTACGAGTACGGGATTTTCAAGCAATCGGTCGAGCAGGGCTGGCAGCGCGAAAGCGCCGATCACTGGCTGGCGCGCCCCGACCCGTGGGAAGTGGCGAGACCCAACGAAGCGGTCGAGGTGCACCTCGCATGCTCGTTCGATATTCACTCCGGGGCGCTGCGCGTGGTGCGGAACAGCCCGTCGACCCTCATAGGCATTCCATACGACCGGCCGGTAGTCGGATACGGCGGAAAAACGGTGAACACGCTGCGCCTCTGGGCGGCGTCCACGCACGAGTACTTCGACTTCCAGCAGTTCAGCAGCGGCGACTTCGTCGGGGCGCTGGCCGAGACGCTCACGGCCGAAACGCTGACGCGCGTGCTGTACCCGGACGACTCGACGACGGAAGGAAAGGGACTGCGTTTCCTCCAGCAATACTTCCTGGTTGCCTGCACGCTGGCCGACGCGATCCGCCGCTTCCGGGCGGCTGGCAACGCATGGTCCGCGCTGCCAGATAAGGTGGCGATCCAGATGAACGACACGCATCCCACGCTTGCGGTGCCCGAGCTGATGCGCATTCTGCTCGACGAGGCGAGGCTGGAGTGGGACGAGGCCTGGGATCTGACGACGCGCACGCTCGGCTATACGAATCACACGCTGCTGCCCGAAGCGCTCGAGAAGTGGCCCCAGCCGTGGTTCGAGATGCTCCTGCCTCGGCAACTCGAAATCATCTACGAGATCAACCGCCGTTTCCTGGACGTCGTGCGGTCGCGGTTCCCTGACGACCCCGCACGTATCGAACGCGTGAGTCTCATCGAGGAGGGCACGCCCCCAAAAATCCGCATGGCGCATCTCGCCATCGTCGGGTCGCACAGCACCAACGGCGTGGCCGCCATACACTCGGAACTGCTCACGCGCACGGTGGTCCCCGACTTCGCCGCGCTGTTTCCCGAGCGGTTCAACAACAAGACCAACGGCGTCACACAGCGGCGGTTCCTGCTCCTGGCCAACCCCGCGCTGGCGTCAGTCGTCACCGACGCCATCGGCGATGGCTGGATCGTCGATCTCGGCAAGCTGGAGACCCTCAAGCCGCTGGCCGACGATGCGTCGTTTCGCGCCGCGGTGGGGCACGCCAAGCGCCAGGCCAAGGCAGGCTTCATCAGGTGGCTCGAGATCGCGACCGGCCAGAAGGTCGATCCCGATTCCATCTTCGACAGCCAGATCAAGCGTATCCACGAATACAAGCGCCAGCTCCTGAACGCCCTCCATATCGTCGTGCTCTGCCACCGCCTGCGGGAGAATCCGTCGCTGGTCATGCCGCGGCGCACGTTCTTCTTCGCCGGCAAGGCCGCGCCCGCGTATCACTTCGCCAAGCTGATCATCAAGTTCATCAACAACCTGGCGGCGACGATCGACGGCGATCCGCTGTTGAACAGGACGCTCAAAGTCGTGTTCATTCCCGACTACAACGTGTCGGTGGCCGAACGGCTCATTCCCGCCAGCGATGTCTCCGAGCAGATCTCGACGGCCGGCTACGAGGCGAGCGGGACGAGCAACATGAAGTTCATGATGAACGGGGCGCTGACGATCGGGACGCGCGACGGCGCGACCATCGAAATGGCCCAGGCCGCGGGCGAAGAGAATTTCTTTCTGTTCGGTCTCACCGCCGAGCAGGTGCTCGCTACTCGAGGCTTCTACGATCCGCAGTGGCACTACGACCACGATTCCGAGACGCGCGCGGCCATCGACCTTATTGCGAGCAACTTCTTCAGCAGAAGCGAGCCAGGGGTCTTCGAACCGATCCTCGACGTGCTCGTCCGCCACGGCGATCATTACCTGCACCTCGCAGACCTCCAGAGTTACAGCGACGCGCACGCACGCGTCGCGGCTGTCTATGCAGTGCAGGATGAATGGCAGAGGAAGGCGATCATCAACATCGCCTCGTCGGGACGCTTTTCGAGCGACCGAACCATCGCGGACTACGCCGCCGATATCTGGGGCGTCACGCCGTGCGCTGTGGACTGATTCACAGAAGATCGGAAGATCAGAAGAAATGTTTTAGAGAGCAGTTTTGGATTCCCTGTAGTACGTAGTGTCCGGCTTCAGCCGGACCGGACAAGGTGGTCGTCCCCCGCGGCAGCTGGATTGGCAGGGCCGCCGCGCGCAGCCGAAGCTCCGGGGCCGGACGCGCGCTCCGAGGCCCGACGAGGGCCGTCCGACGCGAGGTCCCAGTCCTCGCTCGGTCAACCTCGCTCGATGCCCAGAGGCGTCTCGCGCGGTCAGGCGTCACGGGGGATCGGCCGCCTGCACACGGCTTCGCGCCGCAGCCCTGCCAATCCAACTGCCGCCGCGACGCTACACGAAAATCGAAACCGCTCTCTAGATCTTTTGTCTTCTGATCTTTTGATCTTCTGTTATGTCGTAGGAACCAGCAGGCCTCACTCGAGCTGCTTGTGACAGTATTCGCAGTCGGCGCTGATGGTCGATCCGTCCTTGGCGGCGTGCGAGTCGTCGTGGCACCGGAAGCAGCCGTTTGACGTGACGTGCCCCTTCTGGTCGGGATAAAAACCCCACGTGACGTTCATCGTCGGGAACACGTTGCGGCGATACACGTCCTGGAAGGCCCTGACCGCGCGCCTCAGCTCCTCGTCGCTCGAGCCGGCCTGCTTCTGATAGAACGCGCGCAGACCTTCATCGATCGCCTGGTCGGCCGCCTCCTGGCTGGGATAGGACGCCTTGACCAGCCGTACACCTTCGCGCCGCGCGAACGGAAGCGTGCGGCTCACCTGTCCGGCCGCGATGGCGTTGTCGACGGCTCTCTCGGGTGTCGCCGAGATCGGATGGCCCACCGTGTTGTGACAGTCGATGCAATCCATCACCCGGCGCTCGCCCGCGCTGATCGTCTGCTCGGACGTATCAGGGGCGACGTATTCCTTCACGTTGCCCGCGGCGTCGGTGACTTTGACGTACGGAATGGTCTCGTGACGTGGGTCCGTTGCGACATACTCGATACGAACGGCAGGGCTTGCATGCCAGTGGATCGCGCGCGTCGAGGTCGTGGAGCCCGGGTTCACGTGCAGCTGCAGCACCGTGGCGGTCTCTGCGTTCGCTTCGTCGTCGGCATATTCGCGAATCACGCGCAGCCGATCGCCGGTCCGGCGACCCGGCTGGTGGCAGCCGGTGCAGGTCATCGCCTGTGCACCGGGACCCATCTGAGCCCCCGGTGGAACTGGCCGTGGATAGGTATTGGTTGCCACGTGCGCGAGCTGTCGCACGCCCGAGAGCTTGGCGTGAAGGAACCCCACGGCGCCCTCGCCAATATGACACTCGACGCAGGGGATTCGCGCGTGCGCCGACGCGCTGCCAGGCCGTGTGCTGCGCCTGCATCGGCGTGTGGCATACCTGTCCGCAGAAGGTCGGCGATTCCATCCAGTGCAGGCTGCCGTACCCCGCGAGAAGGATGATGACGACGTTGACGGCAGTGAGCGCGGTGATGACGAGCGCCGTCCGGCGAACGCTGGTGCGCCGGAAATCGAGAACGGGCCAGTCGATGACGGCTTCAGGGTGGCGCGCCAGCTCGCGTCGCCGGAGCCGCACACCCACCGGGATGAGGAGCAGTCCCAGCAGGAAAACCGTCGGGAGGCCGACGAAGACGACGAGACCTGCGTAGGGATTCGCGAGCATCCCCGCCAGCAGCGCGATCAGCAGCGCGATGAAGACCACGGCCGAGGCCGTGGTCACCAGCACGCCGACGATCGCAACTGGATGCGGAAAGCGCTTCTCGCCGCGTCATGACCGCCGCTTACTTGAGGCTCTGCATGTAGGCGACGAGCGCGTCGATGTCTGCCGCGGGCAGCGAGCCGTACTTGTTCGGCATCGGCGGCTTCTTCGTTGATTTCGCCTTCGCGGCCGCCTCGGTCGGGTGGGTGATCCACTCGCGTGATCTCTGCCGCCGACAGTTTGGCGGCGACGCCGTCGAGCGGGTTCGCCTTGCTACCCTTGCCCGCGATGGCATGGCAGATCGAGCACTTCTGAGCGTTGTAGACCTCTTGTCCCTTTTTGGCGGCGGCGGCATCTTGAGCGGCGGCCGGCGGCGCCGCCGCCAGCCAGACCCCTAGGGTCAACGCCGCTGCAACAAGAACGGGTGTCGTTGTAAGCCTGCTCAGCATGAAACCTCCAGGAAATGAGCGAACGCTACCACAGGTACCTCAGACCGAACACAAATGAGTTTGCGGTGTACGGGCGGTAGACGTACCCCAGCACCAGCGAGCTGGGCTGGACGATGCCGTTGACGACCGATGGATCGAACGCGAAGTCGTACACCTGGAACGGTTCGTACATGTACGAAAAGGTCGCGGCCAGCTGGTTGGTCAGCCTGTGCCGTACGTCGAGGTGCAGCTGCTGCAGCTTGTTGTACACCTTCGGAAGCTGCTGCGGCGTCGGCAGCGGGCCCACCGGGCACGATCGCATACAGGTACTCGCCCTCCGCATAGCTGAAGTCGTACGACACCCGCGCCTCGGTGTTCTCGCCGAATCTTCGGCGGCGTCGCGTAGATCGAGAAATAGTCGACGCGTTCGGCCGAGTCGGTGGTCCAGTCGCGCAGGGGATCGTTTTCCTGTCCCGGGCTCGCGGACCGCGATTGCTGCAGCCCGGCGTAGCGCTCGAAGTTGTAGCTGCCGCCTCCGCCGAAGCCGTTCGGATTCCGGTAATCGGCCGCGACCGAGAACAGGTTGACCGTCGATTGCTGGAGCCCGAAATAGCTGTCGTCGTATTTGTCTTTCCCGACGCCGCCCGAGACGCTGAACATCCACAGGTCATTGGGCACGAGATCGACCTGTCCGGTGAATCGATTCCGGGTCCGGTTGGCGAGGTCGTAGTGCCGCATGTCCGGCTGCTCGCCGATTTGAATGAGAATCTCCTCGTCCAGGCCGGAACCGCGTGCGGCTTCCGTACTCGTAATTCGCACGGAACGTGACCCACTGCAATGCCGATGGCGTCGGCCGTGGCGCGAAACACATCTTCATCACTGTTGTCGAAGATGCGGTGGTCGTAGCCGTTGCTGTTGCAAGGTATAGCCGACCGTCAGCGCGAGCGGCTGAATCCCGCTGCAGGTCGCATCGGCATCGAACGTCAATCGATCGTGCGCGTAAAGCTCCGGCCCCCCGGTTGGGGACGTCGTGACCGAGGTGTCGTAGTTGATGAACTGCGGGATGGCCGCCGCGCGGCTCTCGTTGTTGTAGTTGTAGGTCCGGATCCGCGAGCTGAGTCGCCAGTCGGTCTTTGGACGCGACACGAGATTCAGGTTCATCGAGAAGACGTGCGCCTCGGCTTCTGACATCGGTTCGCGGCAGCGCCAGTTGCGGCAACGTGGCGTTGATGGTGAACGGCTGCAGCGGCTGTGTCGTTGCTCCAGACGCCGTAGGACAAGAAGCCCGGTGAACTGGGTCTGGTGCGCGAGCTTCGTGTAGCCCGCCAGCGCTGACGGTCTGCGCCGAGTTCGACGGCCACAGCGCCATGCGCCCGCGGCCTGGCGCGGTCGTCGCGTCGTCGAGCCGCAGCGGGCTGTCCCAGACGAGCGTGTCCGCCGAGGTTGTTGAACCACGAGCCGTTGTAGGCGACGCGCAGCATGCTCCGGCTGCTCGGTCCACTCGGTGCCGAGCGTGAAGTCGTTCGTCCGCGACTCGTACGGCAGGGCGACCTCGACGTCGTTGCCGAATCCGAAACTGGCGCCCCACGGCAGCTCGCCGCCGTGCTTTGTCGTGGTGAACGCGGCCTTCACGTCGAGATACGGCGTCGGCGTAGCCGACACGTTCATCCTGCCGATGTCGCGGCGCTCGCGCAGGTCGAACTGTGTCGCCAGCGGCACCCACGCCGAGAGCGTGGCCTGGCCGTTCTGAATCTGCCGTTGCGTGGTGTCGTCGAGCAGCAGCGGGCTCTCGGTACTCGTGTACGGCGTCTTCGTATCGACGCTGTAGAACTGCGGGATCTGATCCCACAGGCCGGAGAAGTTGAAGCGGCCCGGCGCTCGTAGGTCGCGGCGAAGCGCTGATCGCGCCAGCCCGACGTTGTCGGCGGCGGCGCGAAACAGCCAGAGCCCGCCGGGATCCTCTCGCGCGTAGCGCGCACCGGTAAAGAGCGGGCCGCTCCGCAGATCCTGGTAGCGCTGATACCTTGCCGGATCCCCCGACATGTGACTGAAACGGCCGCCGAGCAGAAGCTGCTTCGGCGCCTCGTCGAACAGGCTGGTGGTCGCCTCGACGCCCGGGGCCGCCGCCGGCGCCGCCTGCGCGGCAGGCTTCGGCGATGCCTGCGCGGGCGTCAGCACCTGGGCCCTTGCCGCTGCCGGCACGCCGATCACGAGCACGGAGACGATAGGGACAAAATGCAGATGTCTCATATGTCGTCTCCGTTACCGCATGAAGAACTGTCCGGACGGGTGGTTCGACCCGTGGATGTTTGAATGGCAGTTCACGCACGACCGTCCGAACATCCGGTTGCTCTTGTTCACCGTGATGGCGCGTTGTCGTAGATGGTCGACGGGTGCCTCGTGGCGATGTGGCATCGCTGGCAGAGCATCGGCATGCGCACGACCAGCATCCGATCGTTCGACGAGCCGTGCGGATCGTGGCACGTCGTGCAGTTTTCCTTCACCGGCGCGTGCTCCCACAGCATCGGCCCGCGCATCTCGGTATGGCAGCTCATGCAGGTCTCGCGAAATCGAGCTGCCCGACCTTCAGGTTCTTGACGTTGCTGATCGACCCGTGCGGGTTGTGGCACGACGAGCAGCTCATCTTGCCTTCGCGCACGGGCATGTGCGCGACCGCGCGCTCGGTCTTGGTGACCTGCAGCGCGGTGACACGTCGCGCACAACTGCCGTCTCGGTCGCCTTCACGAGCTGGTGCTCCAGCGACTTCGGACTGTGGACGCTGTGGCAGGTCGTGCAGGAGAGATTCCGCCGATCGTGCGCGCTGCCTTCCCAGGCCGCGTGGTCGCCGCGGTTGTGGCACGTCAGGCATGTCTGGTTGATCTCGGCCGGCTTGATCTGCGCGAACTTCCGTATGTGTCCTTTGGCGTCGTCGTCCACGTGCGCCTGGCCGGGCCCGTGACAGCTCTCGCAGCCTTGCGTGGCGGCGGGCGAGCGCGGGTTCTTCGCCTGGGCGTGCTTGGTGCCCTTGAGCGTCGCCTCCTGGTCGGAGTGACACGTGGTGCACGTATCGCTTCCGACATACGCCGTCGCTGGTGCTTGTGCGGGCGCAGGTGCCGGGGCTTGCGCCTTCGCAGCGGCCGGCGAGTCAGCTCCGCGGGCCGGCGGAATCGCCCCCGCCACCCGCACCGTAATCGCGACGGCTAGAAGACACGTGGCCGCTAGCCACAGACGATGTTGCATGACGGTCCTCTCGTTGAAGTTGTCATCTCAGCGCCATCCGGAAATTCGCGCGCTCGTACGCGGCGGGATCGGGAATCCTCTCGAAGCTCATGTTGCCGCGCATCTCGTTGAGCGAGTTCCATTCGTGCTCCTGCATCCACGCCTCGACCTCGCGCGCGGACCGTGCGCAGATGATCCGGGCCGTGGCGGAGCAGCGCCGAGACCATCTGCGTGGCGTGCGCGCCGGCCATCGTGGCCTTGATGACGTCGAGGCCGGTGTGGACGCCGCCGGTGATGGCGAGCGACGCCTTGACGCGCCCGGCCAGCGCCGCCGTGCCGCGCAGGCGCAGCGGCAGCTCCGAGGAATCCGACAGCGGCAGCGTGCGAACGACCTCGAGCTCTCGACGTCGATGTCGATGCGATGGAAGCGCGTGAAGAGGACGAGCGCCGTCGGCGCCGGCCGTGTCGAGCTGCTTGGCGAAGTGCGCGAAGGCGGTGAGGAGCGGCGCCAGCTTGACGGCCACCGGGATGCGGACGGCTGCGCTTCACCTCGCGCACGATCTCGATGGCCTGCCGCTCGACGTCGGCCGCGCTCGATCGTCATGTCGCTGGCGGCGTGATAGAGGTGCAGCTCGAGCGCCGTCGGCGCCGGCTTCCTCGAGCAGCTTGGCGTAGCGAGATCCAGCCGCCGGGCGTCACGCCGTTGAGCGACGCCATCACCGGAATGCGGACCGCGCTGCTTGACCCGGCGCAGATGCTCGAGGTACTCGTCGGGCCCGAGCGCCATCGTCGGCTCGGGCGCGAAGCTGCCGGCCTCGGCGAACGATTCGCTGTGGCTCTCGACGTTGAAGAACGCGTCCATCTGCTCGCCGGTGATTTCCTCTTCGTAGAGCGAGCGCAGCACCAGCATGGCGGCGCCGGCGTCTTCGAGCGCCTTGACCGTGTCGAGATCGTCGCCGAGCGGCCCCGCGCCGACGATCAGCGGATGGGGCAGGCGCATCCCGAGATACGTGGTGCTGAGGTCCATCACTTCTCCTTCGTCGCGTCGGGATGCGCCGGTGCTGCGGCGTCGGCCGTGCCTCGAACACCGGCACCGTGATGCCCGCGAGCTGCTGGTAGACGGCGTACCGGCGCTCGGCCGCCGCCTGTGACTCCGCGACGAACGTCTTGTAGCGGGCCGGGATCGGCACGCTCGACCATCCGGAAGCGCGACTCGTTGCGCATGTAGTCGGCGACCTTCGCCTTCGGCGGACCGTAGTCGAGATGCAGCGGCGGCTCGCCCTTGGCGAATCCGCCGCGGATCGAAGCGGTAGAGCGGCCAGACGCCGGAGTCGACGGCCAGCTTCTGCTGCGACGCGCCGTTGCGCCATGTCGTAGCCGTGCGCGATGCAGTGGCTGTAGGCGATGATGAGCGACGGTCCGGGATACGACTCGGCTTCGAGAAACGCCTGCGCCGTCTGCGCCATCTTCGCGCCGAAGGCCACCCTCGCGACGTAGACGTGGCCGTACATGTTCGCGAGCAGACCGAGATCCTTCTTTCCGACCGGCTTGCCGGCGGCGGCGAACTTGGCGGCCGCGCCGAGCGGCGTCGCCTTCGACGCCTGGCCTCCGGTGTTCGAGTAGACCTCGGTGTCGATCACGAGGATGTTGACGTCGCGCCGGTTCGCCAGCACGTGATCGAGGCCGCCGTAGCCGATGTCGTACGCCCACCCGTCGCCGCCGACGAGCCAGACGCTCTTCTTCACGAGGTAGTCGGCGAGCGTTTCGAGCCGGCGCGCTTCGGCGGATCTGCACGCCGGCGAGCTGACTGCCGCAGCGCCGTCGACGCGCTCGCGCTGCGCCGCGATGCCGGCCTCGCTCGACTGATCCGCGTCGAGCAGCGCGGTCGCCAGGCCCGTCGCCGATCTGCGGCGCGAGCTGCTGGACGAGGCCGCGCGCGCCGCGCGACGTGCGCGTCGAGCGCCAGGCGGAAGCCGAAGCCGAACTCCGCGTTGTCCTCGAAGAGCGAGTTCGACCACGCCGGCCCTCGGCCGTCGCGATTCGTCGTGTACGGCGTGGTCGGCAGGTTGCCGCCGTAGATCGACGAGCAGCCGGTGGCGTTCGCGATGAGCAGCCGGTCGCCGAAGAGCTGCGTGAGCAGCTTGAGGTACGGCGTCTCGCCGCAGCCCGCGCAGGCGCCCGAGTACTCGAACAGCGGCTCGAGGAACTGCGAGCTCTTGTGATCGATCTTCGCCATCTCGGTCCGGTCCAGCTCGGGGAGATTGAGGAAGAAGTCGTAGTTGGCGCGCTCCGGCGTCGCGCAGCGGCGCCTGCGGGTGCATGTCGATCGCCTTGTGCTTCGGGTTGGTGCGATCCTTGGCCGGGCAGACGTTCACGCACAGGTTGCAGCCCGTGCAGTCCTCCGGCGCCACCTGAATCGTGAAGTGCTTGCCCTTGTGCTCGTTGCCCTTGTACGGCGTCGACTTGAACGTCGGCGGCGCGCCCGCCAGCGCGCTCTCGTCGTAGACCTTCGCGCGAATCGCCGCGTGCGGGCAGACGAGCGCGCACTGGTTGCACTGGATGCAGATCTTCGAGTCCCAGACCGGAATCTCGAGCGCGATGTTCCGCTTCTCCCACTTCGCGGTCGCCACCGGCCACGTGCCGTCGACCGGAAACGCGCTCACCGGCAGCAGATCGCCCTTCCCGGCCAGCATCACGGCGGTGACCTTCTGCACGAAGTCGGGCGCCCGCTCGGACACGAGCGGCGGACGCGCGCGCCGCGCGCTGACCGCGGCCGGCACCGTGATCTCGTGCAGGTGCGCGAGCGCCTGATCGACGACCTCGCAGTTGCGGCGCACGACCTCCGGGCCGCGCTTGCCGTAGGTCTTCTCGATCGCCTTCTTGATGTGCTTGATCGCCTCGTCGCGCGGCAGCACGCCGGAGATCGCGAAGAAGCACGTCTGCATGATCGTGTTGATGCGCGTCCCCATGCCGGCGCGCTTGGCCAGCTCGTACGCATCGATCGCGAAGAAGCGGATCTTCTTCTCGATGATCTGCTCCTGCATCTCCCTCGGCAGGTGGTCCCACACCTCGTCGGCCGGGAACGGCGCGTTCAGCAGGAACGCCGCGCCCGGCGCCGCGTGTTCGAGCACGTCGATCTTGTCCACGAACTCGAACTGGTGGCAGGCGACGAAGCCGGCGCGTTCGACGAGGTACGCCGACCGGATCGGCCGCTTGCTCGTGCGCAGGTGCGAGATGGTGATCGCGCCCGACTTCTTCGAGTCGTAGACGAAGTAGCCCTGCGCGTACAGATCGGTTTCCTGGCCGATGATCTTGATCGAGTTCTTGTTGGCGCCGACGGTGCCGTCGGCGCCGAGGCCGTAGAACAGCGACGCCGACACGTCCGTCGGACTCGGTCCGGAACGACGGATCCCACGGGAGCGACGTGTGCGTCACGTCGTCGACGATGCCGACGGTGAAGTGACGCTTGGGCTTGTCCTTGCGCGAGCTTCGTCGAAGACCGCCTTCACCATCGCGGGCGTGAATTCCTTCGACGACAGGCCGTAGCGGCCGGCGATGACGCGCGGCGGCACCGCGAACGGCGAGACGCCCTCGGCGTGCGCTTCGGCGAGCGCCGTCGATGACGTCGAGATAGAGCGGATCGCCGGGCGCGCCCGGCTCCTTCGTCCGATCCAGCACGGCGAGGCTGCGGACGCGTCTTCGGCAGCGCGGCCAGGAACGCCGCGCTGCGCGAACGGACGATAGAGCCGCACCTTCAGCACGCCGACCTTTTCGCCGCGCGCCGACCAGGTAGTCGACGGTTTCGTGCGCCGTTTCGGCGCCCGATCCCATGATCACGATGACGCGCTCGGCGTCGGGATCGCCGACGTACTCGAACAGGCCGTAGCGCCGGCCGGTCAGCTGCGGCGAACGACTGCATCGTGCGCTCGACGACGCCGGGACACGCGTCGTAGAAGCCGTTCGCGGCTTCGCGCGCCTGAAAGAACACGTCGGGGTTCTGCGCCGTGCCGCGCAGCACCGGCCGGTCGGGCGTCAGCCCGCGCCGGCGATGCGCGAAGACCAGACGATTCCGAGATCAGCGCGCGCAGGTCGTCGTCGCTGAGCTCTTCGATTTTCGCGACCTCGTGCGACGTGCGGAACCCGTCGAAGAAGTGCAGGAACGGAATGCGCGTCTCGAGCGTCGCCGCGTGCGCGACGGCCGCCATGTCGTGCGCTTCCTGCACGGAGTTCGAGCACAGCAGCGCGAAGCCGGTCTGGCGGCAGGCCATGACGTCGGAGTGGTCGCCGAAGATCGACAAGGCGTGCGTGGCGAGCGTGCGCGCCGCCACGTGCATCGTGAACGGCGTCAGCTCCCCGGCGATCTTGTACATGTTGGGGATCATCAGCAGCAGGCCCTGCGACGCCGTGAACGTCGTCGAGAGCGCGCCGGCCTGCAGCGCGCCGTGGACCGCGCCGGCCGCGCCGCCTTCCGACTGCATTTCGGCCACCTCCGGGATGGCGCCCCAGAGGTTCGGGCCGCTTGCGGCTCGACCACTCGTCGCAGACCTCGGCCATCGGGCTGCTGGGCGTGATCGGGTAGATGGCGATCGCCTCGCTCGCCCGATACGCGACCGACGCAGCCGCCTCGTTTCCGTCTACCGTGATCCGCCGCCTGCTTGCCATGTTCGGTTCCTCAACCTTTCGTAAGACCTCCGAGACACCGGAGATCATCCGGAATGCCAGAGGGCTACTAGCCGTCCGGGATTCAGGCAGATAGCCAGGCGCGCGCCTGAACCAGACCGGTCTCCGGGAAAAATTCCACGGGTCCCTTCCGAAGATCCGCGGCCGCAAACATCAACGCCAGGTCGCGCCATTGCTCCTGGCCGACGATCGCGATTCGCGCGATTGCGTCCCCGTACTGCACGTAGAACGCGAGATTGTTCCAGTCTTCGGTCGGCTCCCACCCCTGGAACTCTTTCAACACACACAGCAGCTTGATCGAGCCCACGCGCTGGAGCTCGGTCGCCAAAGCGGACTCGCATTGGCGCCAGTCCGCTTTCATCAGTTGACCGCTGATGTCCAGCCGATAGGTGTTGTCGCTTTCGTGATGCAATGCGATTGGCATGCAGGCCTGCCGGCGCGTCAAAGCAGGGACCGTGCCGAACGCGCGGCCGTCGTCAATCTGCGTGAAGGAGGGTTTTTTCAGCGTTTCGGGCGGGGAACGTGCCCATCAAGAAGCGCTGGAACGCTGTCGATTCCGGCCATCTCCGAAATATCGGATGACTACGGTCGGCGCTCATGTTGGCGATTAATGCGGGCGCGCGGTCGAATCGACGTTGAAAAGATGCCGAAGTCACGAAATACTGTGATGGCATCACCGAAAACGCGGGGCGACCCAAGGACACATCATGCTGAAGACGCAACCGAAAGTCAGTGCCTGGCTGGCGGCGACCGCCGTCGCCCTGGCCGTTCAGACCGCGCTCGCGGTCGACGTCAAAGTCGGCTTCGACAAGGCCTTCAACTTCAAGGCAGTGCGCACGTGGGGTTGGAAGCCGGACGGCCCGGGCAAGGTCATCATGGCCCGCACGCCCGACGATGACCCGGAAGCCATGCAGAAGCGGGTCGACCCGGTGCTGATGAGCGAGGTCGAGGCCCAGATGACGCAGCGGGGGCTGAAAGCCGCAACGAGCGCTCCCGACGTCTTCGTCACGTATTTTCTGCTGCTCTCGACCGGCAGCTCTGCGCAGACGATCGGGCAGTTTCTGCCGGGATCCTCCGTGTGGGGGCTCCCGCCGTTTCTGGCGTCCACGCAATCGCTTGAGATGATGAACCAGGGATCGCTCGTCATCGATCTCAGCGCGAACGACGCGGTGGTCTGGCGGGGGTATGCCCAGGCCAACATCAAGATCGGCATCGACATCAAGAAGCGTGAGGCGCTGCTGCGCGAAGGCGTGCGGGATCTGCTGAAGCGCTACCCCCCGAAATCATGATCCGTGGCTTCACTCGCCGCGCAGGATCGCCTCGGCCGCTTTGAGCTCCTTGCGCTTGGCGCGATCGAGCTTCGGAAACTTCAGGTTGAGCCCCTCGAGCGCTTCGACCACCGCCGCCGCGACGACCAGGCGCGTAAACCATTTGTGGTCGGCCGGCACGACATACCACGGCGCGTCTGATGAGCTCGTGTTCTGAATCATGTCTTCGTAGCAGCGCATGTACTGGCCCCAGAGCGCGCGCTCCCGGGCATCACCGGTCGAAAACTTCCAGTTCTTGTCAGGTTGTTCGATCCGCTCCAGAAACCGGCGCTTCTGTTCCTTGCGCGACACGTGCAGGAAGAACTTGCGAATCACGATACCGTTCCGCGTGGCATAGCGCTCGAACCCGTTGATGTCCTCGAACCGCTCTTTCCAGATGCGTTTGGTGACCAGCTGTTTGGGGAGACGCTGATTCTCCAGATACTCGGGACGCACGCGCACCACCAGGGTTTCCTCGTAGTACGAGCGATTGAAGATCCCGATGCGCCCGCGCTCGGGCAGGCAACGACTGGTCCGCCACAGATAGTCGTGGTCGAGTTCCTCTGTCGACGGGGCCTTGAACGAGTACACCTGGCAGCTCTGCGGGTTGACGCCGGACATCACGTGTTTGATCGTGCCGTCCTTCCCGGCCGCGTCCATGGCCTGAAAGATCAGCAGCACCGCATAGCGATCCTGCGCGTACAACTTGTCCTCGAGCTCGCGCATCCTGTCGATCCCGCGCTGCAGCCACTTCTCGGCCTGCTCGCGGGACTTCAGGCTTCCCGTGTCGCCAGGGTCGATGTCCTTCAAGCGGAAATGTCGTCCGTCATTGACCCGGAACGGTCTGCAGAACTTGTCGGATTTTGACATAGGCGGCGGGGCCGGAGTGTACACGATATGCCAGGTCTCGTGACAAACTAGGGCGGGAGAAACGAAGAGCGCACCGACATGACCACGAAACGATTTCGCCGAGTGGCGGCCGGGGTGTTCGCGATCGCCGTCGCGTCGCTGGCCGCGTCTGCACAGACGACCCAGTTGCGTCTGGTGTCGACCGCGTGGCCGCCGTTTACGAACGAAGCCGGGCAGCCCCGCTTCGCGCTCGATCTGGTCGAGGCGGCGCTGGGTCGCATCGGCGTCACGTCGCAGACGCTCATTGTGGATGCGGCGAAGTACACGCCGGCCCTGCTGAGCGGGTCGTTCGATGGCAGCGCGGCGGCATGGAAGGATCCCGCGCGCGAGCGCGCGCTGTTGTTCTCTCAGCCGTATCTCGAAAATCGGCTCATCCTCGTCGGGCGAACGGGCGCCGACGTGTCCGCCGCGGCGCTCGACGGGCCTCAAAGGCAAGCGCGTCTCCATCGTCGAAGGTTACGCATACGGTGCTGCCCTCGACAATGCCGGTATCACGTTCGTGCCGTCACGCAACGAGGAGGACAGTCTCCGGCAACTGCTCAACGGAGAGGCCGACTACACGTTGATGGACGAGATCGTCGTCCAGTACATCGTGGACCACCATGCCGACCAGGCACGCACCAGGCTGCAGATCGGCACCGTTTCGTTGCTGACGCGCCCGCTGCACCTGGCCGTACGGCGCACGCATCCACAAGCGAAGTCGATCGTCGATCGCTTCAACACACAGATTCGAGCGATGGTGGCCGATCGCACCTACCATCGTCTTCTGCACGTTGACTGGATCCGGGCGGATGTCGACGGGGATGGACTCGAGGAATACGTGCCGCGCACCGACAGTTCGGGGCCGGCCGAGCCCGAGCGCGCGTACTCGATCTTTTCAGACCCACAGAAAAAGCCGCAGTCCAGGCCGGGAGAGAAGCGGTACCTGTTCGGCGGCTCGGTCTACACGGCGTGGACCGCCATCCCTGAGAAGTACAAGAACTACGATCCTCTACGCCCGGAGCCCGGTATCGCCACGGTCCCGATCTACCAGTTCACTTGGTAATCTGTCACTCGAGGTTCGAGATCCTGGAAACTAGAAACTAGAAACTAGAATCTAAAATCTAGAGCCTCGAGACTACCGAGGCGTGTAGGTTTTCGTGACATTGTTGCGGCTGTTCGTGATCGTGTACCTGCCGTCGGCGGCGATCGACGCCTTCAGGTAGTGCCCCGTGCACGCCGCTTCTTCTTCGAAGTTCGCGATGTAATCATCCCTGGTGTTGCGCTCGCGCTCGGTCACGAGCGAGAGATGAAGCTGCCAGAGGTCCTCCAGCCCGGGTGCGTTCTTGACGACGTCGAGGTAGCTGCCGATGCCGCCTTTTCGCGGCCCGTTGTTCATGACGGCCACGCGAGCGCCAAGCGAATGCACGAATGGTGGCGCCCCTGAGAGATCCATACCGTGATGGTTCACCTGCAGGAGGTCGATCCGGCCGAGCCGGTTCACCGGGCAGACCATCTCGATTTCCTTGTTCCATGTCAGGTCGCCGAGATCGAGGAATCTGAACTTGCCGGTACTGCAACAGGAATCCGAGGCTTCGGCCGTTTTCGCTGTTGTCCGGCTTTTTCAACTCAGGGTTCGCGCACATGGGAGAACTGTTCGGGCCGCCGCCGTTGATCGGTGCGGCAATCAGCTCGCCGTTGGTCGCCGCAATAGTGATGTCGAGCCCCTGGAGCGGAATCTTGTCGCCAGGCTTCGGCTGCGCGCGCTTGCCCTTCGAGGCTTCCTGATAGATCGCCCACTCGTCGGCCGCCGGACCCGGGCGGTTCTCGACCGTGTCTCCATGATCGAGGTAGTGGTCGATGGGCATGAGCTTCGATAGCGCGCCCACGCCGCCGACATGGTCGGCGTGAAAATGGGTGATCAGGAGGTAGTCGAGCTTTTTCAGCCCCGCGACCTTGGTAGCGACCTCGTGGATACGCCGGGCATCGCGGTCGTCCCGGCGCCAGCCGGTGTCTACGAGCAGCGACTGGCCGGACGGCGACACGATCAGCGTCGCCCCGCCGCCCTCGACATCGATCCAGTAGATGTCCAGCGCGCGCGCCATGCCGCCTCGCTGCGCGGCGAGCATCACCGTCGCGAGGGCCACCAGCGCCAGCGCCGACGCGATGCGCGATCGAATCGGGCGCGTCATCGTTTGCTCAACTCGACCGTGTCGAGCTTCCCTTTTTCGATCGCGATGCCGATGATCATCAGCTCGAGATCCGCCGTCCCGTTGTTGACAATCGAATGCGGCTGGTCGGGAAGAATCGGCACACCGTCGCCCTTGCGGATCGTGGCGGTCTCGCCGCCAACGGTCACCTCACCGCTGCCGTTGAGGACGTAATACACCTCGCCCACGCCGGGATGCTTGTGCAGCCCCTCGGAGCTTGCCGGCGTCACGATGAGGTGATCCATGTAGCTCCAGTTGCTCAGAAACACCGACGGCGGAAGCGCGCGGCGATATTTCACGCTGCCCTTGCCGCCCCGGTAGCTCTGCAGCGTGTCTTTCGGGCCCATCAGCTTCTCGTCGAGCCGCATCGTCATGAAGACCGGAATGGGATCTTTCGCCGCACCGACGCGCGAGTCCTGCAGATCGAAGGCGTCGTACTCGCCGCTCGTGGTGGCCACGTTGATGTTCATGAACTCCACGGGCCGATCGGTCGGATTGACGATCGCATGTGAATGACCCATGCGGACCGGGGCGCCGACCGTGCCTTTCAGCAGGGAAGCCCGGCCGTCGATCGTGAACTCGGCCTCGCCGTCGAAGATGACGAACATCTCCTCGTTGCGATTGTGAAAGTGATGGCCCACGCCCCCTTTGGGTGCGGTGATCTGGCAGCGGTGGACGAAATTCAGCAGGGGAATCGCGTTGCGGGGCACGAGCGTCATGCACGCCATGTCCCCCTCGCTGCCATGCGAGCGGCTCAGACGGTAGCGGCCCGGATCGGTGTGGCCGATCCGTTCACTCAACGCGGGCGGCGCCTGTGCGGACGCCACGAGCGTCATCGCGACGGTCGCGCAGATGATGGCCAATGGCCGCATGCCGATGCTCATAGGAAGCCCTCGCTGGCTATCGTATCCACAAACGTACCTTCTGGCGGGGAAGCGGCGCGGATGATACCATGCCGTCCGTTCTTTTCCGGTCCAGTCTGTTCGAATGACGGAGGTGCGGTGATGAGAGCTCGACGGTTGTCGGCGCTCGGCGTGTTTCTCGGCGTGTGTGCGGCCATCTCTGTGGCGACCCCGGTTGAAGCTCAGTTCGGGGGCTTGATGAGGAAGGGGAAGGAGGCTCTGAAGGAACCCGTCAAGGATCCGAGAACATCCGAGGCCGCATCCACCTCCACTTCAAATCCGTTTGCCGACCCCGCGATTGTCTTCATCACGCAGGATCAGCTCGGACGGTTCCAGAAGGGGCTGCAGCACGAGGTGACCCAGCGCAACGCCCTCAGGAAGCAGCTGGCGTCGCTCCAGACGCGCGAACAGTATCAGGCGTGCACGCAGGGCGCCGCCATGTCGCCGGAAACGATGAAGCTCATCCAGGACTTTGCCGATTCGAGCGCGAATCTCCCCGCCGACCAGATGATCAAACGCCAGCAGCAGATGTTCACCGAGATGGCCGCGATGGTGGAGAAGAAGTGCGGCATCGATCCACAAAAGGTGGAGAGCTCGCGTGCCGAGCGCTTGCGCCAGATCGAGGCGGAGGCGTCCGATATCGCCATGCCGCCGGGATACAAAGCCCCCCCGCAGGCGCGGCTCGAGCGCGAGACCGTTGACTGGGCCGCGATGTGGAACGACTCCGCGGCGCGCACGCCGATCGCGCTGAATGTGCACGCGCCGAAGTCTCCCCTGTTCGGCGAGGCCCCGGCCGCGCGTGCTCAGACAGTGAATGCGCGTCCGTTCGCGCGGGCCTACGGCATGCTGAAGGAGCGCGTCCCGGTGTTCTGCGGCAAGCTGGCCGAGAAGGCACCGCTGACGCCAACCACGATCACCGTCGGCACGGAGAAAATGAGCGTCGTCAAGATTCGTGGTTCGGGACAGGATTACGTCTTCCGCCAGGATGAGGCCGACGCCCTCACCCAGGGGTGCTCGGGTGTGATGGCGCTGATGAACGCCATTTTCGACGACGTGCAGAAGCAGTGACGTTTGCCGCCGTCAGCCTTGCCGTCGCGCTCAGCGCCGCCTGGCAGATGGTCGCTCCCGGTGTCTGGCAGGCCGAGGCGCCAATGGCTTCGGCCGGGCCGCTTGCCCCGGTGCGTGCGATCGCGATCCGGCTCGACCCTTCAAAAGTGCGGTTCACGCTCGATCACGCCTCGCGCGATTACGGAATGGTCGGCACGTGGACTGTCGACCGCATGCCGGAAGCCGGCGTGGTCGCTTTCAACGCGGGACAGTTCAGTGGTGGCATGCCGTGGGGATGGCTGGTGCGGGACGGCATCGAATCGCAGCCGCCCGGCTCTGGTTCGCTCGGGATGGCGTTTGTCGTCGATCGCAGCGGAAGGGTCTCGCTTGCGACGCCTGACGAACTCCCCGCGATCCGATCGAGAGCCACCCAGGCGTTTCAGTCCTACCCCGCGCTGCTCGTCGGCGACGGTCAGCTGCCGCCGGAGCTTCGGGCGGCGGGCCGTGGCGTCGATCTGTCACATCGTGATTCGCGGCTCGCGTTGGGATTGATGCCCGACGGTTCGGTCGTCGTGGTGATCACGCGCTTTGATGCTGTCGGGAAGCCCGGTGAAACCGTCCCGTGGGGACCGACGGTTCCGGAGATGGCGGCGCTCATGAAATCGCTGGGATGCCGCCGGGCGATGATGCTCGATGGCGGGCTCTCGAGCCAGCTTGCCGTACGCGGGCGCACCGGGTTGTCGCAATGGAAGAACTGGCGAGCCGTACCCCTTGGATTGATCGCCCTGCCAGCCACGCCTTAAGAGCCCTGCAGGCTTCGTAGGATGCACGACATTCCGTATTGAAATGGCCCGCTCGGGGTGCGTTCTCACGTGTTTGCTGAGATTTTCGCGCGAAACGGGCCCTTGGATCACGGCCGTGTTCTTGCTGGAAAGAGTCCGCGATCTTTAACCCGGCGATGCGGACCTCCCCCAGACACCATCGGCTCGGACGGTGGCTGTTGGCCGCCCTCGCGGTCAATATCCTGTTTCCCATCACGACGGCCACCGCGTCGGACGGCGCGAAGCAGGTTCTCGTGCTCTACTCACTCAGAAGAGACGTGCCGGCAGCCGATGTCGGCGAAGCGCAGCTGCCCAGGATCCTCAGGAACAACGTTCCCGGTGGCGTGGACTACTACTCGGAATTTCTCGACCGGTCGAGATTCCACGCCGACTACGCTCCGGCGCTCCGCGACTTCCTGCGGTTGAAATACGAGGGGCAGACCTTCGATCTCGTCATCGCGTTCGGCGATGCCACGGTCACGTTCATCGAAAAGAACCGCGACATCCTGTTTCCGGAAACGCCCGTCGTCTTTTTCTCGAGTCAACCGCTGATACGTCCGGCACACTCAACCGGCGTCGTGGCCGAACCGGACGTCGCCGGCACGATGCTGATGGCCACCGAGCTGCAGCCCGACACGCGGCAGGTGTTCGTCGTCAGCGGGGCTGAGTCTTCGGAGCCGTCGTTCGAGAGCATCGCGCGGGCCCAATTCAAGTCGTTCGAACCGCAATTGACCTTCACGTATCTGACGGGTCTGACCAAACAGGAACTCGAGCCCAGGCTGGCGACCCTGCCCGAGCATGCCATCGTGTATTACCTGAACGTCGAGCGAGACCGCAACGGACAGAATTTCCATGCGCTGGAGTTCCTCGACTGGGTAACAGCGGTCTCGCGCGCGCCGGTGTACGGCTGGATCGATTCGGCTATGGACCACGGAATCGTCGGGGGGAGCCTGAGGGATCAGGTGGCCGAGATACAGGCGGTTGGTGAGCTGGCCGCTCGGGTATTACGAGGCGAGAACCCCGAGAGCATTCCCGTGGTCTCGCCGAATCTGCACGTCAGGCAGGTCGACTGGCGGGAGCTGCGCCGTTGGGGCATCAGCGACGCGCGACTCGCCGGAGATGTGCGCGTCAAGTTCCGGGAACCTTCGGCCTGGGATCGGTACGGCCTTCACATCGTGGGTGCGGTTCTGCTGTTGATCGTTCAGATGGCGCTCATTACCGGGCTGCTGGTTCAGGGAGCGAGACGGCAGGAGGCGGAACAGCGGCTGCTGGAGAAACAGGACGAGCTGCGGACGAGCTACGACCGAATCCGCGATCTGGGCGGGAGGCTGCTGAATGCGCAGGATGACGAGCGTTCGCGGATTGCCCGGGACCTGCACGACGACATCGGTCAGCAGGTCGCCGTGCTGGCCGTGGATCTCGAACTGATGCGCACAGGCACGCGGGAAGCTGCCGGAGGCCTGGCCAGCGACGCGCTGAGCCGGGTGCAAGGCATTGCCAGAAGCGTGCGCGACCTGTCGCTCCGCCTGCATCCCGCCAAGCTGCGGCTCATTGGCCTGGCGCCCGCGTTGAACGGCCTGCAGCGCGAGTTCTCGCAAACAGGCATTTCCGTCAATATCACGCACGAGAACCTGCCTCCAGATCTTCCGCACGACCTGACGCTGTGTCTGTTCCGGATCGTTCAGGAAGCGCTGCGGAACGCCGTCACGCACAGCAACGCGGGCGCGGTGTACGTGCACTTGAGTGGCAGCGCCACACGAATCGCGCTGACGATCGTCGACAACGGCACGGGGTTCGACGTCTCTTCAGCGTGGGGCAAAGGACTCGGGCTCCTCAGCATTCGCGAACGTCTGGACGCGCTTGGCGGCAGGCTCGAGATCTCGTCGGGCCCTGGCGTCGGTACGCGCATCGATGCCGATGTACCGCTCGAATCGATGGCCGGAGCCAAGACGGTGGCTGTGTGACGATGGTCGAAGAGGTCACCAGGTTGGTGCCCACTCAGCCGGTGCGGGTTCTTCTTGTTGACGACAACGAGGAGGTGCTCACGCGCGCGGCGGCGGTGCTGATGCCCGGTTGCATCATCGTGGGTTCCGCGAAGGACGGCCCAGCGGCGCTCAAGGCGGCCGCGTCGCTCCAGCCGGATGTCATCGTGCTCGACATCTCGATGCCCGGCATGACCGGCCTCGAGGTCGCCTCACTGCTGCGTAAGGCGCAATCGACCGCTGCGGTCGTGTTCCTGACGGTCCATGACGAAGAAGAATTCGTCGATGCCGCGAAAGCGGTGGGCGGTATCGGTTACGTCATCAAGCCGCGCATTGCGTCGGACCTGATGAAAGCCGTGCAGGAAGCCAGGGCGGGGCGGCCGTTCGTCTCGCCGTTCTAAAACTCAGCGCTCTCCTATCCGGTTTTAGCCAAACTCAGGCGTTGTCGAGGACCCGCCGGCGCCTGGGTTGGTGTGGCTGCCGCGCGAATCCGAAGCTACGGGGCCGGACCGCGCTCCGATGCCGTCGAGGACCGCCCGACGCGAGGACACTGACTTCGCCTTTCATCCTCGCTCGATGCCCTCAGGCTTCTCGCGCGGTCAGGCGGGCAGGTGTCGGCCGCCTACGCACGGCTTCGCGCCGCAGCCACACCAACCCAACCGCGGCTGACTTGCGACTGCCGACTTCCGACTTGCGCCTTACGACTATTTCCACGTGACTTCCATCCCGAAGAAGTGCAGGAACACCTCGCGGTTCGGCGTGTTCTTCGGATTCTGCTGCGGGCTTCGGATGTAGAAGTCGATTTGCTGCGTCGCCGGGTTCACTTCGCCGCCCGGGAGTCTCTTGTTCATCGGGTAGGTGACACGCAGGGTTTTCCGATCGCGGATGCCCTGCGTGATCATGAAGTGCATCTCGTAATCCTGGTAGAGCGGTTTGCCGTTCAGCGTGGCGTGTCCGAATCCCCAGCCGGCGAGGTAGACGAACGTCTTCGGCCAGTTGTTGTCGCCACATCCCGAGTCGGTCCCGTGCTCGTGCAGGAACCCGACGATGCCGCCGTTCTGGCAGGGGCTGAACTCGTTGAACCTGTCGATGGCCAGCACGAGATCGCCTTCGGGAATCTTGAGCCGCGCTTCGAACGTGCCGGTGTTCGCCAGGTCGTTCACGTCGATCTCCGCCGTCCCCGAGACCGGCTTCACGGTTTTGGCGTCGTTGTCCATGTGATCCCAGCCCGCAGGATCGTTCAGGCCTCCGACCATGTAGATGCGGGCGGCCGAGATCACGTAATGACCGTCGTAGAGGTCGTGCTGCTCGGGCGCGAACATCGTGATCGATGCGCCCGGCTGTTGCCTCGGATTGGCCGGCTGCTGCGCTGCGACAACGGAACCGAGCATGAACCAGACGATCGTCATTCGAGTACGCATACCACCCCCGATATGAAAAAGGGCGGGTCCTGATCGTTCCAGAACCCGCCCCAGACTTGCGCCTCGCCTTGCGCCTTACGACTTACGACTAGCGCCTTGCGACTAGTGCGGCGGCAGCTTGATCCCCAGCATCACGCGCATGTAGTTGACGTTGTGCGCGAGGTAGTCGTCGATCGCGAGCTCCAGATTGCCGCCGATGGCATCGAAGCCGTCGTCGCCCTTGCGCGGGCCGTCCATGTCGAAAATCGCCCAGCCTTTGTAGTGGCGGTCCCGGAGCAGCTTGAAGACGGCAGGGAAGTCGACGCCGCCTCCGCCCATGTTGTGATACACGCTCGCGACCTTGTGTGACTCCTGGGTCGGCGTCGACGTGTTGCCGCGGTATTTCGCGTAGGTGTCCTTGAGGTGCACTTCGGCGATGCGGTCGAAGTAGTCGCTCATGATCTTCACGGCATCCATCCCGCCGAGGGTCAGGTGCCCCGTGTCGGTCGTCAGCCATACGAGCTTGGGATCGGTCAGCTCCATGACGCGGCGCACGTCGCTCTCGCGTTCCATGGGACCCCAGATGTGCGGATGCGGGGCCAGCCTGATGCCCATCTTGATCGTCTGCCGGCCAATCTCGTTGAGCGTATCGGAGAGCCGCTTGAGCTGGTCGTCGGTCGGCCCGCCGGCCGGCCTCGCGCCCATGTTGGCCTTCCACAACGTGCATCCGAACGGCTGGAGAAACTCGCGCGCGAACGCGACGTGTGTTTCGATCGTTTTCGGGATCTCGGCCGGATCGATGAAGTTCGTGGACTGTCCTTTGGCGCCGTTGGCCACGTCGATCATCGTGAGTCCCGCGTCGTCGAAGATCTTCTTCAGCGCCAGCGGGTTGCTCCGATACTTCTCGATCTGCTGGGCGTACGGCTCGATGCCCTGCAGGCCGAGCGCCTTGACCCGCTTGATGGCCCATTCGAGATCGCGCCCCCCGCTCCAGAGCGAGCTGGTGCTGCCGAAGAGGATGTCGGGGTTTACAGGATCGAGCGGCTTGTGAGCCACCGCGCCCCACGCCGTCGATGGCCCCAGGACGTTGGCGGCCACCGCGGCGCCGCCGACTGCCAGGGCGCTGGAAATGAAGTCGCGCCGGTTGACACCAGCCTTGCTCACACCTTCAGACATGGACGCCTCCTCACCCCACATGTTTGTTGTGGCGCCATTGTATGCCTCGGGTTGGTGGCGGTCAAAGCACATGAGGTACGATGGCCCCGAACCGGCGTCCTGAAACCGTGCCCCGTTATCGCTTCAGCGAATTCATCCTGTCGCCGCGGCGCCGGCTGCTCACCCGCAATGGGCGCGAGCAGCCGCTCATCCCCCGATATTTCGACCTCCTGGTTTTTCTCATCGAACGCCGCGCCGAGGCGGTGCACCGGCGCGACATCTTCGACCGCATCTGGACCGACGTCATCGTGTCGGACAGCGCGCTGAGCCAGGCCATCCGGACAATCCGCCGCGTGCTTGGAGACGATTCTCGAGAGCCGCGTTTCGTTCGCACGGTGTCGCGCCATGGATACCGCTTCGTGTTCGCGGACGTCGTCGAAGAGGATGACGAAGCGGAATGTGCAGCCAACAGTGTCAATCCGCCGGTCAGCGCGACGCCGCCTGTTTCGGCATCCGAAACCGTACGAATCTCTTCTGCAACGAGTGACCAGAAGTACCGCCAACGCGAACGAGGAAGAGGAGCAGCGCGAAGCGGCTGAACTGCTGCATGCGCTGGGCACGGCCGAGGCGCTGCGGCGTCTTGGCACCCGTCCGCGTCATTCCTTTGCGCGCGCGTTGCTGAGAGACACTCGGTGGGATGTCGCCGAAGCCGGTGCGGTCCCGATTCTCGGCGAGCCCGCGCCGTTTGCAACCGCGCGCGAGCTCGTCGGCCTCCGGCTGCGCCGCGCGGCCGCACTCGCCGCTGTGCGATGGGCCAGCGCTTCGCTTGGCGGCGGCCTGGCGGGTGTGGTCGGCGGGACCGGAGGCGCATTGATTCTGATGGCGGCGCCTGGCAGCGCCGCGTCGCTTGCCGTTGTTCCGGTGCTCGCCATGATCGGAGGCGCCTGCGGCGCGCTCGGCGGCGCGGGCGTGGGCGCGGGGCTGTCGGTCGCCGAATCGATTGCGCGATCGTGGCGCGCCATGGCGCTGGTCTGTGGTGCCGCGGTCGGAGGTGGGCTCGCGGGATCGGCCGCCCAATGGATCAGCCGATGGAGCCTTGCCGCTCTCGTCGGAGTGAATCTGGACGTCGGCGGCGGCATCGAAGGTATCGCGATTGGAGCGGCCGCGGGACTCGGCTACACCCTTGCCACCTTGCACTCGGAGGGTGGGATGGCGGCGCCGCGTGGCAGCTCTCGATTGGTGACCGCCGTGGTGACCGCCGCCGCCTGCGGAATTGCCGCGCTCGGCATTGCGCTGGCGGGACGGCCTCTGGTGGGAGGCACGATCCACCTCATCGCGCAGGCATCCGCCGGATCGCAGGCGACTTTGACCCCGCTCGGCCGCTTCCTTGGCGAGACCGACTTCGGCCCGCTGACGGCCGCGCTCGTCGCCACAGGCGAGGGTGCGCTGTTCGGGTTCGGCCTCGCCCTCGGCCTTACGCACCGGCAGGGCTGAAGCCCTGCGCCACCGTTGGTTTGCACTCTCACCAACATCTCACGCAACGCTCACAACTCGCTGAGGACTTCTGACCGAGGACCGCCGATGCTTCCTCGTGGAGGACATCGATGGCATTGCTCGCATCTGCCGCGGTACGCCGCAGCGCGAAAGCGCGAAGGCGGCCCGCTTCCACGCTGCGCCACACCAGAATCCGGATGACGACGGTCCGCCCGACCGAGTTCATCGACCTGACCGATCGGCTCAACAGGTTTCTCGCGGAAGCCGGGGTATCGTCCGGCATGCTCAACGTCCAGACGCTGCACACGACGACGGCGGTTGTCGTCAACGAGCACGAGCCGCTGCTGCTGAGCGACTTCCAGGCCGTTCTCGAAGCCGCCGCACCGGACGGGGGCCGATACCGGCACGACGACCCGACCGAGCGTACCGTGAATGTGACCGACGCCGAACGGCCCAACGGTCACGCCCACTGTCGAGCCCTGCTGCTGCCCTCGTCTGCGTGCCTGAACGTGACCAGCGGCCGCCTGCTGCTCGGGCGATGGCAGCGGGTGTTCTTCGTCGAGCTCGATGGACCGCGGGAGCGGGAGCTTTCGGTGTTCGTGATTTCGGAGCCGACGCGATGAAGGTCAAGATGATCCTGCCGGCGCTGACCGAGGCGACGAGCCCGTTCTGGCGCCCGATCAAGTACTCGCTCTTCCCGCCGCTCGGCCTCGCGACGCTGGCGGCCTATCTCGATGATGACGACGATGTGGAGATTCAGGACGAGCACGTCGAGGTGCTCGATCTGAACGACACGCCCGACCTCGTCGTCATCCAGGTCTACATCACCTCGGCGTATCGTGCCTATCGCATCGCCGACCACTATCGCGCGCGCGGCGCGCACGTCGCCCTTGGCGGCCTGCACGTGACATCGCTTCCCGATGAAGCCGCCTCGCACGCCGACACGATCTTCCTCGGTCCGGGTGAGGACACATGGCCGCGGTTCCTCGCCGATTTCAGGGCCGGATCTCCGCGTCGCGCGTACCAGTCCACGTTGCGGACGCTGGCGGATGTTCCGCCGATTCGCCGGGATCTGATCAAGCGGCAGCTCTATCTCGTTCCGAATTCGATCGTGGTGTCGCGCGGGTGCCCGCACGTCTGCGACTTCTGCTACAAGGAGGCGTTCTTCGAGGCCGGGCGGTCCTTCTATACGCAAACGGTCGACGAAGCGCTCGCGGAGATCGATCGCCTGCCCGGCCGTCACCTGTACTTTCTCGACGATCATCTCTTCGGCGACAAGCGCTTCGCCACCGCTCTCTTCGAGGGCATGCGCGGTATGGGCCGGCTCTGGCAGGCGGCGGGCACCGTGAATGCGGTGCTCGCGCCAGACCTTCTCGAGCGTGCCGTTGACGCAGGGCTGCGCAGCCTGTTTGTCGGCTTCGAGACGCTCAACCCCGACAACCTCGTCGAGCAGCGGAAGTACCAGAACATGCGCCGCGACTACGCGGCCGCGATTCGGCGTCTGCACGATGCCGGCGTGATGATCAACGGGAGCTTCGTCTTCGGGATGGATGGCGACGACGGCTCGGTGTTCGATCGCACGGTCGAGTGGGCGATCGAGCACGGCATCGAGACGGCGACGTTTCACATCCTGACGCCGTATCCGGGAACCGCGCTCTACAAGCGGATGTCGGAACAGGGGCGCCTGACGATTCACGACTGGGACGTATACGACACGCGGCACACCGTGTTCCGCCCCGCGCATATGACGGCCGCGGAGCTGGAGGACGGATACCGCTGGGCGTATCGCGAGTTCTACCGGTGGAAGTCCATCGTGCGCGGAGCCTCGGCGCACGACGACCTGCTGGCCGGCGCGCGGCACCTGGCGTACGCGGCCGGGTGGAAGAAGTTCGAGCCGTTGTGGGATTTCATCATCCGCGCGCGCCGCGCGGGCGCGATGCTACCGGTGCTCGAGACCATCCTCAGCGAGTTTGGAAGACGCCGATCGCCGATCGACGATGGCCGATCGACGATGGACGATCGTCAATCCACCCGTATCTGTCGCGCGTAGGTGTTGTTGCTCTCCGAGCTCTCCGCGACAGATCCGGCGCCATCGGCTTGCGCAATCACGTAGTAGAGTCCGGGCGCGGTGCCCGCGGGGATTGTGACCGGGGTCGTGGCCGTGCTGGTGCCATTCGGGACGATGAGGCCCACCGCTCGCGTTTCGGCCAGCAGCGTGTCGGCCGCATCGACGACCGTGTTGGTGGAGAAGTAGTACCGCACCTCGGACGGCGCGGCATTGTTGGCGCCCTTGTTCGTCACCGTATCCTTGACGGCCGTTGTGGCGCCCGCGTGCACGGGCGAGGTCACCGACGAAATCGAGACAGTGAGATCGGGGCCGACCTTCACCGATTCGATCTCGGTGTTGTTCCCCTCCTGCGTCTCGGTGACGGCGTTCGGTCCGTCGGCTTTCGCGAAGAGATAGTACGACCCGGCCGGTGTGCCATCGGGAATGGTCAGCGTCGTATTGACCGTGCTCGCTTCACCAGCAGCGAGGCTTGCGACCGTCCTGCTCCCCAGGAACGTGTCATCGGCCGAGAGGCCGGCATTCACAGACAAATAGAAATGCGTGACTGACTGACCGACCGTCGTCCCGCCCGTATTTTTTGTCGTGTCGGTGGCGGTGAAGGGCACGCCGATACCAAGCGCGGCCGGTGCGTCGAGGCTCGACACCTCGAGATCGCCGCCGATGTCGATCGACGCCCGCGTCTCGTTGTTCGATTCTTTGGCCTCGGCGACGGCGTTGGCCGAGTCGCTCTCCGCGAAGATGTAGTAGCTCCCGAGCGTCACGTCCGGAGGAATCTGCAGCGCGATTTGTCCAGACTGGGTGCCGTTCGGCGCGAGCGCGCCGACGCCGGTGGTGCCGAGGCTCGGGTCGCCCGCCTCGAGCGAGATGTTAGTGGACCAGAAGAACTCTACCGTCGAGGCGGCTGCTGCCGTCGTGCCCTTGTTCTGCACCGTGAATGTCGCCATGACCGTCGCGCCCGGCGCCGCGGTTGACGGCACGGTGAGCTTCGACACGACGAGATCGGGGCCGACCGAAAATCCGCGGGCGTAGGTATTGTTCGACTCGCTGCTTTCGAGCAGCACGTCGTCGGCATCTGCTTTCGCGATGAGGTAGTACGCGCCTGCCGGCAAATCCGACGGGATGCCGACGGTGACCGATGATGTCAGCATCATCCCTGGCGCGAGCGCCGGAACGGCCTGTGCGTCCTGAAGCACCTCGTCGGTGGGTGCGAAGACGGCGTCGGTCGAGAGGAAGAACCGCGTCGTCGATGGATCGGCCGATCCGATGCCGGCGTTCTTGGTCGTGACCGATACGGAAATGGTCGAGCCGGCGATGGCCGTTGAAGGCACGGTGAAGGCCGACACATCCATGTCGGCCGGCAGCTTCGGCGTGGCCGAGGCTTCGTTCGAATCGCCGCTTTCGCCGAGGATGTTCGCGGCCGACACGACGTAGTAGTACGTGGTGCCGTTGGTGAGGTTGGTGTTGATGTACTGAGTCGCCTTGATGTTGGACGCAATCGTCGTGTATGGCCCGCCCGGCGCGTCACTCCGCTTCACGCGATAAGTGGCCGCGTGAGCCCCGGCCGACCAGGTCAGCTTGATCTGCCTGTCGCCGGCAATGGCGGTCAGGTTCGCCGGTATACCCGGAGGCTCGGAGCACGACAGCAGCGCTTTGTGCACGTTGAGTCGCCCGCCCGAAATCGTCGTCGTGGCCATCGCCGGAACGGGATCGACCGAGTCGACCAGCACGGTTTTCAGATCCGCGGTGTTGAGCGTGCAGTGCGAAAGCGTCAGCGCCGCGGCGCCCGAGACATGAGGCGCCGCCATCGAGGTGCCGCTCGAAAACCCGTAATGGCCGTTGCGAATCGTGGACAGGATGTTCACGCCGGGCGCGCCGAGATGCACCGTCTTCGCCCCGTAGTTGGAAAAAGACGCGCGCGTATCGGTGTTGGTCGTCGCCGCCACTGCGATGACGTTCGGCGCGGCGTAGCTGGCCGGGTACTGCGGGAGCAGATCGTTCGGGAGGCCGTTGTTTCCGGCCGCCGCGACAAACAGCATGTCGTCGTCGTTCGCGGCGTTGATGGCGTCGAGGAGCGCCTGCGAGAAATCGCCGCCGCCCCAGCTGTTCGAGAGCACGCGGATATTCGCGCCTCCGGATGCCGAGAAGATCTGCTTGGTCTGCAACGCGAAGTCGATGGCGTCGATGGCGTCGGCGATCGTGCCGCTGCCTGCGGAATCCAGAAACTTGAGACCCATCAATGAGGTCACCCAGTTCACGCCGGCCACCCCGGTGCCGTTGTTGCCGGCCGCGCCGATCGTGCCGGCGACGTGCGTCCCGTGGTTGTGGTCGTCCATGGGATCGCAGGTTCGCGCAATGGCATTGAACCCGTGCGTGCCGGCGTCGCAGGTGATCGGCACGCCCCGAATCGTCACGGTAAAGGGCGAAGGCGCGGACCACATGTTCGCTGCGAGATCGTCGTGCATGTAGTTGATGCCGGTGTCAACGACCGCGACCACGTTCGACGCGGACCCCACGGTCAGATCCCACGCCGCGGCGGCGTGGATGTCGGCGCCGGCCGTTCCGGCAGCGCCTCCGTTGACGGGCTGGCCGGTATTCTTGAGCCCCCAGAGCAGCGGAAAGTACGTGTCGCCCGGGTCGGAAAACGCATGGACGACATAGTTGGGCTCCACGAAGGCGAGGTCGCGACGGTTCCTGAGTGCGGCCAGCAGGGCGGCGGCGCTGTGCGACCGCGACATGACGCGGATGACACCCGTACGGCCGACGGGCTGCAGGCCTTCGGCATCGGCGTCGACGGCGAGTTGTCCAAGCTGCAGCGGATGCGGAGGCTCCTGGAACTTCACGAGAATCTCGCGCGCGACCGCTTCGCGCGCGCCGATGTCTTCGATGTCGAGCCGGCCGAGCTGTCGTCCCTGCGATGAGGGCGATGCGGACAGCAGGAAGACCGCGATGACCGAAACGACAAACGTGACGCCGGTCGAGACTCGTCGCATGGAGGCCTCCGGGGGAGAAGTTCAGGAGTGTAGGCGAGCTCCTGTGGAGGGGGGCGTCTCTGCGGGTGCAATTTTCGTGCAATGTGTGAAAGGCGGCCGGGCGATGCAATTCGCGGTGTGATTTGTGAGGGCACGAACGTTTTCGTCAGCGGAGGAACGGAATTTGGTGCGAGGGGTGCGGTGGGTGCGAGAGGTGCGACTGGCGGTACGTAGAATCGATATAATGATATCATGATGTCATGAAACGCACACTGGTGCAGTTCGATGAGCCCACCCATCGCCGGCTGCGGCACGAAGCGTTCCGGCAGGAACGATCGGTCGCCTCGCTCGTGCGCGAATTCGTCGCGAGCGGTCTCGACCACGCGGGCGGCCGGCGGCCCGGACGCGCGAAGCCGTTCCTGTCGGTTGCGGCCGGCCGCTCGACCCGGGGCCGACAGTCACGAGTGTCCGAGAAGCACGACGCGGCCCTGGCTGCGGCGCTCAAGAAATGATCTTTGTCGACACGTCGGCAATCTATGCCTGGGCCGACACGGCAGATGCCAATCATCAAACGGCGGTCCGCCGGCTCCAAACGCTCCTCGATCGCGACGAGCCCCTGCTGACGCACAACTACGTGCTCGTCGAGTCGATGGCGCTGCTGCAGGCGCGTTTGGGCCTCGCCGCGGCGCTGAAGTTGTCGAAGGACGCCGGCACATTCGCCATCGAGTGGGTCGATGAACGGCTGCACGACGCGGGAGTTCGAGCGCTCGAGCGCTCTCGGAAACGAGGCGTCAGCCTTGTCGACGAGATCAGCTTTCTGGTGATGAGACGGCGTCAGGTGACCACGGCTTTTGCATTTGACGCGGATTTCGTGACGGCTGGATTTGACGTCTTCGACGAGCGCCGCTGAGTGGGGACGCTCGAAAGAACGAGTAGCGGTAGTATTTCTGCCGTGATCCGGCATCGTCTTGTATTGGCAGCCGCAGCCGCGCTCGCACTCGCTGTTGGCGCCGAAGGCTGGCAGGCACGACAGGGTGCCAGTCCCCCGATCGACCGGCGGGCGCTGGTGACACACCACAACCCGGTCCTGCGCGCCGCGGACCGCCTGTCGCCGCTGACGCTCGGCAATGGCGACGTTGCCTTCACCGCCGACATCACCGGCCTCCAGACATTCCCTGACTTCTACACCCGTCGGGACACGATGAAGCCGCCGGACGGCAGCACGCCGCTCGTGACCCAATCGCAGTGGGGATGGCACTCGTTTTCAAATCCGCAGGGCTACAAGCCGGAAGACGCGTTCGCGCCGTACGACACGCACGGTCGATCCGTGGAATATGCCAGCCGGCAGGAGACGCCCGCCGGCGCGTGGCTTCGTGAAAATCCGCACCGGCTGAATCTTGCGCAAATCGGTTTTGTGCTTCGCAAGGGCGATGGAACCAACGCGGGGCTTGTCGACCTCCAGCAAACAGAGCAGACCCTCGACCTCTGGACGGGCACGCTGACGAGCCGTTTCGTGCTGAACGGTAAGCCGGTGCGCGTGGACTCGTGGGTGCATCCCCGGCAGAACGTGCTGGCCGTGCGGATCGATGCCGGAGGACTGCCGTCCGAGCAGCTGGCGATCCGCGTCGCGTTTCCATACGCGCGCGCGGTGCATTCCGACGATCCGTCGGACTGGACGCATCCCGATCGACATACCACCGGCATGTCGATGTCTTCACCGACGCAGGCCGATTTCGAGCGCACGCTCGACGAGACGATGTATGCGGTGAGCCTGGCGTGGCGTGGTGCGGCACGTCTCACGCGCCGCGGTCCCCACGAGTTCGTGCTGTCACCCGCGGTTGCCGGTGCGCCGGTGGAATTCTCCGTGCGGTTCTCGGAGCGGGCGGTCGCGGGCGGTCCTGCCAACGCGACCGCCACGCGCGACGCGAGCGCGAAGCACTGGCAGGCGTTCTGGCACAGCGGCGGCGCGATCGATCTGTCGGGCAGCACCGATCCGCGCGCCGGCGAGCTCGAGCGGCGCATCGTGCTGTCGCAGTACCTGACGGCCATTCAGAGCGCCGGAACGCAGCCGCCACAGGAAACCGGTCTCACCTACAACAGCTGGTTCGGCAAGTTCCACCTGGAAATGCACTGGTGGCACGCCGCGCACTTCGCGTTCTGGAATCGTCTCGAGCTGCTGGAACGGTCGCTGCCCTGGTACACACGCATTGCACCGGCAGCGCGCGCGACCGCCGAGCGTCAGGGATACAAGGGCGCCAGGTGGCCGAAGATGGTGGGTCCGGAAGGCCGCGATTCTCCGTCGGGCGTGGGCGTGTTCCTCATCTGGCAACAGCCACATCCGATTTACTTCGCCGAGCTCGTCTACCGACAGCGTCCGACCCGGCGCACACTCGACGAGTATCGCGACATCGTGTTCGACTCCGCGCGATTTCTGGCGTCCTATGCAGTGCGCAAGCCAGGAGAGGCGCGATACGTCCTGGGCCCGCCGCTCATTCCGGCGCAGGAACGCCATCCGCCGCGCACGACGTTCAATCCCGGCTTCGAGCTGGCGTACTGGGCGTTCGGGCTCGAGACGGCGCAGCGGTGGCGCGAGCGGCTCGGCCTGGCTCGCGACGCGGAATGGGACAACGTACTCGAAAATCTCTCCCCGCTGCCCTCGCGAGACGATTTGTACGTGAACACGGAGTCGGCGCAGGACACCTTCACGAACGAAGATCAACGTCGCGATCATCCGACGCTCCTCGGGTCGTGCGGCATGCTGCCGTGCGGGCGTGTCGATCGGGAGATGATGCGCAGGACGCTCGTCGAGGTCATGCGCAGCTGGCGCTTCAACGAGACGTGGGGATGGGACTATCCCTTAATCGCGATGACGGCCGCGAGAGTGGGCGAGCCGCAGATTGCGATCGACGCGCTGCTGATGAAGACGCAGAAGAACACGTATCTCGTGAACGGCCACAACTACCAGGACGATCGGCTCACGGTGTATCTGCCGGGCAACGGCGGGTTGCTCGCCGCCACGGCGATGATGGCGGCGGGCTGGGACGGCGCTCCTGATACGCCCGCGCCCGGGATTCCCGCGATGGCCAGTGGGTTGTCCGGTGGGAGGGCTTGCGGAGGATGCCATAGGTGAAGGGGTGGATGCGATGGGTGCGATGCGTGCGCCTATCGCACGCAGTGTCGGGGCGAGAGATGTTCGCACCCAACGCCCCCAACGCACCTAGCTGGTCTTCGAGCCGCGGCGGCGCGGCGCGCGTCTGCTTTTTGCGCCGCGGTCGTGCGGTACCCACGCGCCCGGCCGTGCGATCATGACCTCGGTCGACTTGACGATGGCCAGCGCGTCGTCACCGCGCCGCAATTTCAGCGCCCGAACCGCGTCGGAGGTAATGACGGCCGTGAGCGACTGATCGCCCACGCGCAAGCGCACCTGGGCGAGCAGGCCGTCGATGCGGACTTCGTCGACGAACCCGTGCAGGCGATTGCGGGCGCTCAGACCGCCGATCGACTCGTCGGGTGTGGCGGGCCGGGCTCGCTTCGTGTCTTGCGGCTCCTGACGAGCCATCAGCCGCTCGATTTCGGCCTCGGCCACCCGATGATGGCCGCCCTCGGTCCGCGTGGTCCTGACATGGCCGCTGTGCACCCAACGCTTGACGGTCGAGTAGGCCACCCCGAGACGTTCGGCCGCCGTTCTCACTGTGACGAGTGTCATCGGCTCCTCAGGCTTGAAAATCGATTCAAATCGTATCAGAATTGCGTCATATTGATCCAATCAAATCCATGCGCGTGGGTCGGCGCGCGAAGGCCGTAGTGCCGACAGCCGGCTCGATCGGTCGACTCGTCCTGGCGCTGCTGATTGTTTTCCAGGTCACGCTGGCGGGGCAGCGTCCGCCCACCATCGCCGCGGCGGCGAATCTCAACTTCGCGCTCACCGAGATCGCGAATCAATTCGAACGTGCGCAGGGCACGCGCGTCGAGATGGTGTTCGGCGCTTCTGGCACGTTGACGCGTCAGATTCAGGACGGCGCGCCGTTCGAGATGTTCCTGGCCGCCGACGAGGAATTTCCGAATCAGCTTTCCGGGGCGGGGCTGACACGCGATGCCGGTGTGGTGTACGCGGTCGGCCGCCTGGCGATCTTCGCGCCCAAGGGCTCGCCGCTCGTCGTGGACGAGCGGCTCGAGGGCCTGTCTCGACTCGCGAAAGCCGGCGGAGTGACCCGGTTCGCGATCGCCAATCCCGACGTCGCGCCATACGGTCGTGCGGCCGAAGCGGTGCTCAGGAAGCGGGGCCTGTGGGATGTGCTGCGATCCGAAGCTCGTCCTCGGCGACAGCATCACGCAGGCCGCGCAGTTTGCGACGACGGGAAACGCCGTCGGCGGGCTCGTGGCGTACTCGCTGGTGCTGAGTCCTGGTTTCGCCGAGCGCGGTTCGTACGCCGTCATTCCGGCCGTCGATCATCCACCTCTCCGTCAGCGGATGGTCCTGCTCAAACGCGCCGGCGCTGTCGCCACCGCGTTCTACGCATTCGTCCAGGGAGACGCCGCGCGCGCCATCCTCAGGAAACACGGCTTCGCGGTGCCGGAATAGCCATCGATGGACTGGACGGCTCTGCGGGTCTCGCTCGCGCTCGGGGCAGGCACGATCGCGATGCTGCTCCCGTTCGGGATCTGGCTCGGTCACCTGCTGGCCGTCCGCCAGTTTCGCGGCAAGCTCCTCGTCGAAGCGCTCGTGACCGTTCCGCTCGTCCTGCCGCCGACCGTGCTCGGTTTCTATCTGCTCGTCACCTTCGGCGCGCGGTCGCCGCTCGGCCAGGCCTTCCAGGCCATCGTCGGGCAATCCCTTCCGTTTT
Organism: Vicinamibacterales bacterium; assembly: GCA_963746535.1. Taxonomy (GTDB): domain Bacteria; phylum Acidobacteriota; class Vicinamibacteria; order Vicinamibacterales; family JAMQPK01; genus JAMQPK01. The sequence goes on from CAVVBP010000007.1 coordinate 940,636, forward strand.
CGTTCGAGGGGCTGTTGCTGGCGTCTGCCATCGCCAACATTCCGTTCGTCGTCCAGCCGATCCAGCGCGGCTTCGAGGCCATTCCGAATGACGTCCGCGACGCCGCCGCGTGCTGCGGGCTGACACCCTGGGAGCGCTTCCTCCGGATCGAAATCCCGCTCGCGTGGCCCAGCATCCTGACCGCGGCGATTCTCACCTTCGCGCACACCCTCGGCGAGTTCGGCGTCGTGTTGATGGTCGGCGGCAATCTCCCGGGAGAAACGCGCACGCTCAGCGTGGCGATTTACGATCGCATGCAGGCCTTCGACGATCGCAGCGCCGGCATCATGGCCGCGACGCTGCTCGTCGTGGCCGTCACGACGCTCATGGCGACGACGATGCTGTCGCGGCGGGTGGGGCAGCGCCGTGGCTGACCGGCGCTGTCACGATCAATCTTCGTCAGGAAAGCCCGATTCCGCTCGATGTGGACGTCGCGTGCGATCCGGGCGATGTGCTCGCCATTTTCGGACCATCCGGGAGCGGCAAGACAACCATCCTTCGCACCATCGCGGGGCTCTATCGCCCGGCGCAGGCCGTGGTCCGATCGGGCAGCACCACATGGACCGACACCGGCAGTGGCGTTTTCGTGCCGCCGCATCAACGGGCCGTTGGATTCGTCTTTCAGGAATACGCGCTGTTTCCTCATCTGACTGCGGCCGGCAACGTGATGACGGCGCTTGGTCATCACCCACGTTCGGAACGGCGCCGTCGCGCCGAAGAGTTGCTGCAGCTGCGTGCACTTGTCCGATCGGATGACCCGACGTCCGGCGGAGCTGTCGGGAGGCGAGCGGCAGCGGGTGGCGCTCGCGAGAGCGCTGGCGCGCGAGCCTGCCGTCCTGCTGCTCGACGAACCGTTTGCCGCGGTCGATCGCGTGGTACGCCGCGCCCTTCAGGATGAAATCGACGCGTTGCGGCGCACGCTCGACATGCCGCTCATCCTCGTCACGCACGATTTCGAAGACGTCGTCCGGCTGGCCACGCACGTGATGATGCTGGAGCGAGGAAAGAGCCTCGCGGTTGGGGCGGTGACGGATCTCATGAGTCGGCCCGATCTGACGTGGCTGCGAGCGGCGATCGGACTCGGCTCGGTGTTCAACGCCATCGTGGCGCACACCTATCCAGACCGCGGGCTCGCGGAGCTCACGTTCGAAGGCGGGAAACTACTTGTGGCGGACCAGACGGTCGCGCCGGGCACGGCCGTGCGCGTGCGCATCCCCGCCCGCGAAATCATCCTCGCGACGAGCCGGCCGGATGGGCTGAGCCTTCACAACGTGCTGTCAGGCAGGGTCTCTGCCGTTCACACCAATCCATCGGAAAACCAGGTGGTCGTGCAGCTCGCGGTGGGCAGGGTGCTGCTGCTGGCCGAAGTGACCCGGGACGCCATCCAGCGGCTCAAGGTGGAGGTCGGGAGCGAGCTCTACGCGCTGGTCAAATCGGTGTCGGTCGAGCTGGTGACATCCGGGTCCGGCTGAAGCCGGACACTACGTTTAGATATGATTTGAGTCGATTTGAAATCACTAGTTGAGACGGTCTAGAGTTTACGATCTGTGCAGCCGGGTCGAAGGGGATCGCTCTTAGTCTGCTTTGTCGTCGCGAGCGTCTGCGGCGTCGGCGTGTTGCCCGGATCTGCTCAGACGGCTGCCGGCGAGATCACCGGCATCGTGAAGGATCAGGCCGGAGCGGCCGTTCCCGGCGCGACCATTACGGTCACTGAAACACGTACGAATCGTCAGCGACTGGCCGTGTCCACCGACGAGGGCGTCTACACGGCCCCGAGCCTGGCGCCTGGCGAATACCGCATCGATGTCGAGCTCGCCGGCTTCAAGTCCGTGCGCCGCGAGGGCATTCGCCTGTCAACCGGCGAGAGAGCGCGCATCGAGTTCGACCTCACTGTCGGAGACGTTCGAGAACTGGTGACGGTCGTCGCAGACGCGCCGATTGTGCGAGCGGAGACCGCGAGCCTCGGGACCGTCGTCGAGAACGAGCAGGTCGTGCAGCTGCCGTTGAACGGCCGCCTGTTCATCATGCTCGCGGCCATTGCTCCGGGCGTCGCGCTGCCGCCGAATTCCGTCCTGCCGCGCATCAACGGCGGGAGACCGCGAACGAACGAGTATCTCTTCGACGGCATCTCCGTGCTGCAGCCCGAGCCGGGGCAGCTCGCGTACTATCCGATCATCGACGCCATCCAGGAGTTCAAGATCGAGAGCAACAGCCCGGCGGCCGAGTTCGGGCGGTTCAATGGCGGCGTCGTCAATCTCACGACGAAATCGGGCACGAATGCCTTTCACGGCAACGTGTTCGAGTTTTTCCGCAACGAGAATCTGAACGCCAGGAATTACTTCCAGTCGACCAATCCAGTGAAACCGGACTATCGGCGGAATCAGTACGGCGGCATGTCCGGCGGCCCGATTGTGAAGGACCGGACGTTCTTCTTTGTCGATTATCAGGGGCAGCGGCAGAGCATCGGCCGCACGGTGACCTCGAACGTGCCCACGCTCGCCGAACGTTCAGGTGTCTTCCGCCAGAACATCTACGATCCGGCGACAACGGTCGGGAATACGCGTCAGCAGTTCCCGAACAACACGATTCCGAGAAGCGCCATGGATCCCGTCGCGCTGGCGCTTCTCGAGCGCTATCCGCTCCCGACCAACACCGCCACCGCGAACAACTACAGCCGGACGGCCAACGAAATCGACAGTCAGGATCAGGGCGATGTCCGCATCGATCACAAGTTTGCTTCAGGCCGCGATCAGGCGTTCGGGCGGTTGACGCACTTCCGTGGTCGTGCCGAACCGGTGACGGCCTTTCCGGACGGGAGCGGAACGATCCTGGCCGGCAGCGTGGCCGTGGGTCCGCAGGATACGACGGCATGGGCGTTTGCTTCGAACTATCAACACACCTTCTCGACCAACGTGCTGAACGAAGTGCGCATCGGAGATACACGGCGATCCGTCCAGCGCGGCGCGGTGTCGTTGCCGTCGCCTGCTGGCGCCGCGCTCAACATTCCCGGCATTCCGTCGAATTCGCAATTTGCCAACACGATGCCGACCTTCGCACCGAACGGCTACCAGCAGCTCGGATCCCCGAATAACACGGCCTCCGACTTCAGCACGAGCGTCACACAGATCGCCGATTCGGTCACCTGGCTGAAAGGCCGCCACACCATGAAGATGGGGCTCGACTGGCGTTGGGAGCGGCTCAACGTGATCCAACCCCCCTGGCCGACGGGGTCGTTTGCCTTCAGCACCGTTGGCAGCGATCTCCCCGGGGTCGCGAATACCGGCAATGCATTCGCGAGCTTTCTGCTGGGACAGGTGCAGACCTTTGCCATCGACCTCCAGCAGACGGACATTCAGGAGCGCGCACACTTTCAGGAGTACTTCATCCAGGACGACTGGAAGGTATCCGAGCGCCTGACGCTCAATCTGGGGCTCCGATACACGCTGAATTTCCCATCCACGGAGATCAACGGCCAGACGGCCGTGTTCAATCTGCAGACCAGGCAGCTCGACTATCCAGGTACGGAGCCGGTACGGCCGCTCAAGAAGGACAACTTTGGCCCGCGGATTGGCGCCGTCTACAGCCTGACCGAAAAGACCGTCGTCAGCTCGGGGTACGGGAAGGTCTGGATCGAGATGGCGGGGATCACGACGCCGTTCACGACGCCGAACTTTCCGTTCCTGCAGGACGTGTCGTTGCGAACGCTCGACAACATTACACCGGCGTTCGTGCTGGCGAAGGGACCGACCGTCACACCAGTCGGCCCGACGCCAAATGCCGGCCTCGGACAGGGCGTGTTCACCGTTGACGGGACACTTGGGTCGGGCTACGCGCAACAGTGGAACGTGTCGGTCCAGCGCGAGTTGACGGCGAACACGGCCATCGAAGTTTCTTACCTCGGATCGAAGATCACGAACATCGGGATCCCGGACAGCAACGCCAATCAGTTGACGGAGGAACAACTGAAACTCGGGTCCACTCTCCTCGAGCGGGTCCCGAACCCATATTTCGGGATCATTCCACGTTCGTCCTCGATCGGCGACCCGACGATCACGAGGGCGCAGCTCCTGAAACCGTATCCGGAGTACACCGCGGTCAGTTTTTACCGGAACAATGTCGGCACGACGAACTACCAGGGTCTCGCGTTCAGCATTCGTCAGCGAATGTCGGGCGGCCTGACCTACTCGGCTGCGTACACACGTTCGAAGCTGACCGACATCGCCTCGTCGGTGTTCGACGCCTCCATTCTGACTGGACCGCTGACGAACGCCACCGTCGCCGACAGTCACAATCTGGAGCGCGACCGCGACTACTCGACCGGAGACATTCCGCACTATTTCGCCGCCTCGGTCGTGTGGGATGTTCCGGTGGGCGAGGGCCGTGCCAGGCAGCCCACTGGCTTGCTCGGCGCACTCGTGAACGATTGGAGCCTCGCGACCTTCATGACCATGCAGTCCGGGGTGCCGGTCGCGGTGACGCAGGCGAACTCGCTCGGCTACGCCGGCTTCACGACCCAGCGCCCGAATCTCGTCGGCGATCCGACACTGCCCGCTGGCGAGCGGTCACCCGCTCGCTGGTTCAACACGGCCGCGTTCGCGACAGCCAATCAGTTCACGATCGGATCTGCCTCGCGCAATCCAGTGCGGGGGCCGTCGTACCACGATGTCGATCTCGCGGTGATGCGTCAGGTAGAGGTGGGAGGCGGGCGCGCAATCGAACTGCGGTTGGAGGTGTTCAACCTGCTGAACACGCCCAATTTCGGCGCGCCGGCGGCGCAGCTCGGACCGGCGAGCTTCGGGACGATCACGACGGCGCTCGATCCACGGGTCGTGCAGCTCGCGGCGAAGTTCTGGTTCTGAGCGGCTGGTGCCAAAACGACACCACCAGCGGCTAATGCCTTGACAGCCTTCGGGTTCCCCCCGATGATCGATGGGCCCGGATGCAGCTGTCTCGACGTGGTCAACCCGCGCCCCTTGGCGTCCTGTTCGATTCGTCCCTCGACGGCGGTATCGACCAGGTTCTGGCGCTCGCCATGCTGTTCGGCTATGCCGCAACGCAGCAGGTTCGGGTGCCGTCGGCCAGTACAAGCCGCTATAACCTGAAGAACGCGGCCTTTCTCGATCTGGTCGCCCGCTTCTTCGCCGCCGACCTCGCCGGCGATTTCGTTCCCAACAAGATTCCGTTGCCGATCGGCATGTACTCGGCCGGCAAACCGACAGATACGGTTCCGCCGATGGTGTCGGCGCCGCTCGCCAAAGTGCGCGCGGAAGGCGGCCCGCAGTATCCGCGTGGTATCGAGAAGCTGAACGACACCGCCGATCCTGTGGCGCTGATTCGAAACGCGCTCACCGGGTACACCGATCAAAACGCGGCGATCGTTCTGGCCGGCGCGCCAGCCAATCTCCTGTCGCTCCTGTCGAACCCGGACGGAAAAACCTGGGCCGCGACAAAACCGCGCGTGCTGAGCATCGCGGGTGGTCAGTTCGACGGCACAGCGGTGGATCCGGTCATCAAAGCGGATACGGTCGGCTTTCGAAAGTTGCTGGCCGACTGGCCCACGCGCATCGTGATGGCGGGCCTTGAACTGAATGAAGCCCTGCCGTTCCCCGGTGCCAGCCTCGAGGCGATTCGGGCGTGGGCGCCGAATCATCCGGTCGTGGATGCGTATCACGCGTTCAAGCCGATGCCGTACGACGGACCCTCGCGAGCGCTTGCGGCCGTGCTGTACGCGGTGAAACCAGACGACAACTACTTCACGCTCTCGGAGCCCGGCACGATCACGGTGCTCGACAACGGTCGCACCCGGTTTACGCCCGCGCCGGACGGCAAGCATCATTATTTGATGGTGAAGCCGGATCAGAGGGAGCGCGTCCTGGAGACGTACGTGAAATTGATCACCACACAGCCGCCGCCGCCCCCTGCGCGAGGGCGAAGGGGTGGGGCCGCCGCATTGCTGGCCCTGGGCGCGCTATCGGCGAGTCTGATGTTCGGTGCACCCGCACGCCTCAGCGGCCAGAGCGACGAGTTCGAGACCATCGTCCGCCCCGTGCTCGCCGAGACCTGCGCGAAGTGTCACAACGAGAAGTCGGCCGCGGGCGGCATGAGCGTGGCCGATCTGACGTCCGCGGATTCCCTCGCGCAGCACCGCGACGTATGGGAAGAGATTTTGCGGCGCCTGCGCACGGGCGACATGCCGCCGGCCGGAATTCCGCGGCCGGATGCCGCGCGCATGACGGCCATGACCGGCTACATCGAGCGCGCATTCGATCGCGCCGATGCGTCGGTCAAACCCGATCCCGGCCGGATGACCGCCCACCGGCTGAATCGGAACGAGTACAGCAACACGATTCGCGATTTGCTTGGCGTCCGCTTCCGCGCCGACAGGGATTTTCCGGTAGATGACTCGGGCGACGGCTTCGACAACATCGGCGACGTGCTCACCGTCTCGCCGCTCTTGATGGAGCGTTATCTGTCGGCCGCCGAGCGCATCGCCCGGTGGGCCATCTCGACCGAGATCCCTGCGAAGCCGCTGGAAATTGGCTACCTGGCCCGCGAGAGCCGCATCCGGCGCCTCGATCGCAGCACCATCGAAGCGGAGCATCGTGTCGAGTTCGGCGGCGAGTACACCGTCCGGTTCGGTCTACCCGGAGAACGTCCGCCGATCGAGGGGCTCGATGCCGCGCCCGTGAAGCTCGGACTCTGGATGGACGGGAATCTCATCGCCACCCAGATCGTCGAGACCAAGCCGTCGGGCCTGGTCTACTTCAACCCGTACTCCGAAGAGGAGTTTCAGCTGACGCTGCCCGAAGGCGATCACGTGTTTCGGGCGGGCTTCATCGACGACGGGTTCGTGCAGATCCTGCCTGAAGAGGACGCATACAAACGGAGCGTGAACAAGTTCTTCGACGCGATCATCTTTATCGGGCCGTTCGAGGCAAAGGCCGACAAGGAAAGCCGGAAGAGGATCCTCTCGTGCGATCCCCAGTCGGGCCGCGCCTGCGTCGAGCAGATCGTGTCGGATCTGGCGCGTCGCGCCTACCGCCGGCCGGTGACTCGCCGCGAAGTCGATTCGCTGCTGCGGTTCGTAGACCTCGCCCGGACCAACGGCCAGTCCGTGGAGCAGGGCATTCAGCTCGCCATTCAGGCGATGCTGGTGTCGCCGAACTTCCTGTTCCGCATCGAGCGCGATCCCGACCCGCGCGATCCGTCGCTCGTGCACGAAGTGTCGCCGTTCGAGCTCGCCTCGCGCGTCAGCTACTTCTTGTGGAGCTCGATGCCGGACGAAGAGCTCATGACGCTGGCCGAGTCGGGCAAGCTCGGCGATCCCCGAGTGCTCGAAGCGCAGGTCGATCGGATGCTGGCCGATCCCCGCGCCGCGGCGTTTGCCGACAACTTCGCGGGCCAGTGGCTCGAGACGCGCAATCTCGACGTCGTGAAGCCCGATCCCGAGCTGTTCAAGCAGTGGACTCCCGAGCTGCGCGAGGCGATGAAAGCCGAAACGTCGATGTTCTTCGCGCACGTGCTCCGCGAGAACCGCCCGGTCAGCGATTTTCTGAACGCCGACTACACGTTCCTCAACGAGCGGCTCGCCAGCCATTACGGCATCGGCGGGATCAGCGGCCCCGAGTTCCGCAAGGTGTCGTTGGAGACCGATCGCCGCGGCGGTGTGCTGAGCCAGGGTGGTGTGCTCACCGTGTCGAGCTATCCGACGCGCACCTCGCCTGTGATTCGCGGAAAGTACGTGCTGCAGAATCTCCTGGGTATTCCGCCTGCCCCGCCTCCGGCCGACGTGCCTGCGCTGGAAGAGTCGGCGGGGAAGGAGCTGCGCTCGATGCGCGAGCAGCTCGACCTGCATCGCCGGAATCCCACCTGCGCGTCCTGCCACCGCAACATGGACCCGCTGGGCTTCGGTTTGGAGAACTACGACGCCATCGGCCGATGGCGCGACAGGGAAGGGGAGTTTCCGGTCGATGCGAGCGGAACGCTTCCCGATGGGCAGCGCTTTGCGACGGCAGGGGAGATGCGGGCGCTGCTCGTCTCGCAGTTGCCGCAATTTTCTCGCACGCTGACTCAGAAAATGCTGACCTATGCGCTGCGGCGAGGGCTCAAGCCTTACGATCGCCGGACGGTCGACGGCATCCAGCGCGCGGTGGCGGCCGACCAGTACCGCTTCAGAACCATGGTGCACGAAATCGTCAAGAGCTTGCCATTCCAAGCCCGCAGGGGCGAAGATGTTACCGGAGGGCCTCGCTGATGTACATCACCGGCCGCACGCTTCACCGAAGAACGTTCCTGCGCGGAGTAGGAACCGCCGTTGCGCTGCCCTTCCTCGACGCGATGACGCCGGCGCTCGCCAAGCCACAGGCCGCGAAAGCACCAGTGCGGATGGCGTTCGTCTACGTGCCCAATGGCATGGACGTGCGGCACTGGAACATGAACTACGAGGGAAAGCTGGGCGTGCTTCCGCAGACGCTGCAGCCGCTCGAGCCGCACAAGAACGACATCCTCGTGATGGGCAGCCTGACGCACAACACGGGCCGGGCGCTGTTGGACGGCGCCGGCGATCACGGCCGCTGCTGCGGTTCGTATCTGACGGGCGTTCAGGTGAGGAAATCGGTCACCGATATCAAGTCGAGCGTGTCGATGGACCAGCTGGTGGCCAACCAGATCGGCCATCACACACGGTTCGCCTCGCTCGAAGTTGGGCTCGAAGATGGTCGTCAGGCCGGCGACTGCGACTCGGGCTATTCCTGCGCTTACACGAACAACCTGGCGTGGCGGAGCGAAACGCAGCCGCTGCCGCCGATTCTCGATCCGCGCGCGCTGTTCGAGCGGTTGTTCGGCGACGGCGCAGAGCTGTCACCCGAGGCGCGTGAGCAGCGGCGCATCAACCGGCGAAGCATTCTCGACTTCGTGACGGAAGATACGCGCGCCCTGCAGGGCGGGCTCGGCCCGACCGATCGGCGCAAGCTCGACGAGTACTTGAGCTCCATCCGTCAGATCGAAGAGCAGTTGAAACGGGCGGAGCAGGAGAACGCGAAGGTCGATCCCGGCATGGAGAAGCCCTACGGCATTCCGAGCGACTTCGCCGAGCACTTCAGGCTGATGACCGACATGATCACGGTTGCCTTCCAGGCCGACCTGACGCGCATCGTCACGTTCCTCGTGACCCGCGAGGGCACGTCGCGCGCCTATCGCGAGATCGGCATCCCCGACGGCCACCATCCGCTGACGCACCACAGGAACATCGTCGAGCAGATGGACAAGGTCGCGAAGATCAACTACTACCAGATGGAGCAGTTCTCGAAGTGGGTCGGCAAGCTGAAGGCCGCGCAGGAAGGCAACGGCTCGCTGCTGGACAACTCGATGATTGTGTATGGCGCCGGGCTCGCCGACGGCAACCAGCACACGCACCACGATCTGCCGACGCTCATCGCCGGGCACGGCGGCGATAACTTCATCAAGACCGGCCGCCGCGTCGTGTACCGGAGAGAGACGCCGATGTGCAATCTGTTCCTGACGATGATGGACCGGATGGGGACGCGGATGGATCACTTCGGCGATTCAACGGGGCATCTGAACGGCCTCGACCTTTCCTAGCTGGTAGCTGGTAGCTGGTAGCTGGTGGTTGGTGGTTCGCCGTTGGTGGTAGCGCAGGGCTTTGGCCCTGCCCCTGCCTCGCCGGGACTGGGTGCCACGATGCCCGTACGTAGTGTCCGGCTTTAGCCGGACGATCGGGTGACCGTTCCTGCATCGCGAATCCGAAGCTTCGGGGCCGGACCGCGCTCCGAGGCCCGATGTGACCGCTCGACGCGAGGTCACTCACTGCGCTCTTCAACCTCGCTCGATCCCCTCAGGCTTCTCGCGTGGTCAGTATTCAGTATCGGCCGCCTCCGCCCTTCGACAAGCTCAGGACGCCCCGAGCGAAGTCGAGGGGCGCACGGCTTCGCGCTGCAGCAACGGCCACCCGATCGCCCGCATCATCCAGCCGTCATGTAACCCACAGGTAAGGTGTTAGTCAGGAATTATTCCTGAAACGAGCTCGCCGACGGGAAGTAAGATTCACCCGGCAATCCCGCTCTACGCATGCAGCAGAAGGAGGGCACCGTTGGCACTTTTCCCCGGCGCCCGTCTCGGCCCGTATGAGGTCGTCAGCGCCCTGGGCGCGGGCGGGATGGGTGAGGTCTACAAAGCCCGCGACACGCGCCTCGATCGCACCGTCGCCATCAAGGTCCTGCCCAGTGACGTCGCCGGCGATCCCGATCTTCGCGCCCGATTCGAACAAGAGGCACGAGCCGTTGCCGCGTTGGACCATCCTCACATCTGCGGCATCTACGACGTCGGGCATGTCGATGGCACGCACTACCTTGTCATGCCGCATCTCGACGGCCAGACGCTCGCGGCGCGTCTCGAGAAGGGGCCGCTCGCGCTCGACCAGGCGCTGAAGATTGCCACCGAGATTGCCGACGCGCTCGACAAGGCGCATCGCCAGGGCATCATCCATCGCGATCTCAAACCGGCCAACATCATGTTGACGAAGGCGGGCTCGAAGCTGCTCGACTTCGGATTGGCGAAGCTGCGAACGATGGCGGGACCGATCGCGACGTCGGGACTGACGCAGCTTCCCACGCGCGCACCGGAGACCGCGCAGGGGATGATTCTCGGTACCGTGCAGTACATGTCGCCCGAGCAGGTCGAGGGCAGGGAAGCCGATTCGCGCAGTGACATCTGGGCGCTGGGTGCCGTGATCTACGAGATGGTCACGGGCACACGCCCGTTCCAAGGCGACTCTCCAGCTTCGGTCATCGGCGCGATTCTCAAGGATCATCCGCCTTTGCTCTCTACACGCCAGTTGCTTGCGCCCAGGACGCTTGATCAACTTGTTGATAGGTGTCTTGCGAAAGATTCAGACGAGCGCTGGCAGTCTACTGGTGACGTCAAGCACCAACTCTCCGCGATCGCGACCATGTCTGCCGATGTTGATAGTTCCACGTCGAGACGTCACTCACCGCGGGTCTCTCCGTGGATGGCGGTGGCTGGCTTAGTCGGGCTGTCCGCCGTGGTTGCCGCCATAACCATCTGGTCCGGCGCTCTGCGGCCGATTGAATCAGTGGCACAACCGTCAGTCCGGCTTGCGCTCGACCTCGGTCGCGACGTGTCATCCGCCGCGACTCTTCCAGTCGCTGCGCTCTCGCCGGACGGAACACGGCTCGTTCTCGTTTCAACCGGCGCCGACGGGATTGCTCGTCTCTCGACGCGTCGGCTGGACCAGTTTGAGGCGACTCTGCTGGCCGGTACCGAAGGAGCGTCTCTCCCCTTCATCTCACCTGACGGTCAGTGGGCAGGTTTCTTCGCCGGCGGGAAGTTGAAGAAGATTCGACTGGATGGCGGCGCGCCAGTTGTCTTGTGCGAGGCCCCGGCTGGCAGGGGTGCGAGTTGGGGCGAAGACGGGACGATTGTCGCGGCTCTCGACGTTCGCAGCGGGTTGTCGGTCGTGCCATCGACTGAAGGACCGGTCACGCCTCTCACGGAACTCGCCGCCGGTGGAGATCAGCCATCGCTGGCCGCAGATTCTGCCTGGTGGCAAGAACGTGCTGTTCACAGTCGGTTCCGCGCCCAACAACTATGCGGCGGCGAGTATCGCTGTCGCCTCACTCGAGAGCAACCCTCAAAAGGTCAAGAAAATCGTTCTGCCCAACGCGGGAATGTCTCCACACTATCTGCCCACGGGCCACCTGGTCTACGTTGCTGGGGGAAGGCTCTTAGCTGTGACCTTCGACGTGGCGAGTCTGGAAGTTCAAGGGACTGCCGTGCCTGTGTTGGAGGATCTCTCCGCAGCCGTGGCGTACGGGTCTACCTTGCTCGACTTCTCGCAGGCCGGGACTCTGCTCTACCGCAGTGGTCGGCCGTCGGAGCGAACCGTCGTTCAGTGGCTGAAAGGGGATGGGAAGACGGAACCGCTCTGGGCGGAGCCGGCCTTCTACCAACTCCCACGCCTTTCGCCTGACGGAAGCCGGCTGGCGACGGCGATCTCTGAAGGCCCCAATACACACATCTGGGTGTACGACTGGCAAAGAGGCGGCAAAGTCCGATTGACCGGCGGCTCTGGAGTCAATACTTTTCCGACGTGGAGCCCGGACGGACAGCACGTCGTGTTTCAGTCCGGGGGGCAGCTGTTTTCAGCACGGGCTGACAATGCGGAGCCACCCCAGCCACTGACCATCAGCACCACGAGTAGATACCCCACTTGGTTCTCGCCGGACGGCCATCAGCTGTTGTTCTATGAGTTGAAGGCCGGTCGCGGAAGTGTCATCCAGAGCTTGCCCGTCAAGAATGAATCCGGCAGACTGCGGGCCGGAGAGCCCCAACTGTTGCGTGAGTTGTCAGGCCAAGCCCCGGCTCCAGCCGTATCTCCAGACAATCGTTGGGCGGCGTACGCATCGAGCGAATCGGGCGTGTATGAAGTCTATGTGCGGGCGTTCCCAGACGACGGCCGGCAGTGGCCAATCTCGACGGGGGGAGGAACCTACCCTGTCTGGTCGCGTACCGGGAAGGAATTGTTCTACCGCACAGAAGACCAACTCCTGATGGTGGTTGGTTACACACAGGCAGGCAGCTCATTCGTTGCGGACAAGCCACGACCGTGGTCAAAGACACGCCTCTTTGATACCGGCCTGACTCAGAACTTTGATCTTGCTCCTGACGGTCAGCGCTTTGCCGTCTTGATGCCGGCTGAACCGGGAGCGGCCCAGCTGCAGACGATGCTCATACTGAATTTCTTCGACGAAGTGCGACGCCGTGTGGCGGCTGGACGGAATGCTCCCATGAAATGAGCGCGGGCCAATGGAAGTAAGATTCCGGCAAACCTCGTTCACGGCAACCAGCTGAGGAGGGCACGCGTGGCACTTTCCCCCGGCGCCCGACTCGGCCCCTACGAAGTCCTCAGTGCGCTTGGGGCAGGCGGCATGGGCGAGGTCTACAAAGCCCGCGACACGCGCCTCGATCGCACGGTGGCGATCAAAGTTCTCCCGAGTGAAGTTGCCGGCGATCCCGATCTGCGCGCCCGTTTCGAACAAGAGGCGCGGGCCGTTGCCGCATTAGACCATCCTCACATCTGCGGCATCTTCGACGTCGGGCATGTCGATGGCACGCACTACCTTGTCATGCCGCATCTCGACGGCCAGACGCTCGCGGCGCGTCTCGAGAAGGGGCCGCTCGCGCTCGACCAGGCGCTGAAGATTGCCTCCGAGATTGCCGACGCGCTCGACAAGGCGCATCACCAGGGCATCATCCATCGCGATCTCAAACCGGCCAACATCATGTTGACGAGGGCGGGCTCGAAGCTGCTCGACTTCGGATTGGCGAAGCTGCGAACGATGGCGGGACCGATCGCGACGTCGGGACTGACGCAGCTTCCCACGCGTGCACCGGAGACCGCGCAGGGGATGATTCTCGGCACGGTGCAGTACATGGCGCCCGAGCAGGTGGAGGGCAGGGAAGCCGACGCGCGCAGCGACATCTGGGCGTTGGGCGCGGTGATCTACGAAATGGTCACGGGAACGCGCCCCTTCAAGGGCGATACGCCCGCGAGCGTCATTGGCGCCATTCTTAGGGACGAGCCGCCTCCAGTTTCTACGCGACAACCGTTGACACCGGCGATGCTCGATCGCGTCGTCGCTCGCTGCTTCGAAAAAGATCCCGATTCCCGCTGGCAGTCGGCGGCCGATCTGCTGCCGGTGCTCAAATGGATCGGCGATGGTACTCAGGTTTCTACCGCGGCTGCCTCGCGTCGATCATCGGGTGGCCTTCGCATGTGGCTGCCGCTTGCATCTGCCGGCATGCTGCTGGTTGCGGTTCTCACACTGCTGCCCGGATGGTGGGCGCATCGTGGTGAAGTGCCTCCCGAGTTGGTTCAGCTTTCGCTACTTCCGCCGCCGGGCACCACATTCTCGAGCCCTCCGGCTTCTGTAGTCACCCCGCAAATTGCGATATCGCCGGATGGTCGACAAGTCGCCTTTGTAGCAGAGGCGCCGCGCGGACGGCCAGGCTTATGGGTCCGCTCGCTCGAGGACTCCGAAGCGAAACTGCTTCGTGGAACCGAGGACGCAATTTACCCTTTCTGGTCGCCTGACAGCCGCAACCTGGCGTTTTTTGCCCAAGGGAAACTGAAGACCATCGGGATCGAAGGAGGACCCCCGCGGACGTTAAGCGATGCATCGCTCGATTCGCGCGGAGGCACCTGGGGTGATGGCACTATCTTGTTCGCTCCGGGGCCGAATACCGGCTTGTTCCGGATCAGCGCGGCAGGAGTAGGTACGGCTTCACAGGTGACGAAGTTCGATACTTCGCGCGCCGAGAATTCGCATCGGTTCCCTGCGTTTCTACCGGACGGTCGCCATTTTCTGTACACGACCCGAAGCACGCGGCAAGAGCACTGGGGCGTCTCGATTGCCTCCCTCGATTCTCCAGCTGGAACGCCTTTGATCGAACGTACCGAGTGGAGCGCGCAGTTCGCACCACCGGGCTACATTCTTTTCGTGCGAGCCGGAACGTTGATGGCGCAGGTTTTCGACGTCGATCGGATGTCGATCAGCGGGGAGGCCGTGGCGGTCGGCGGCGATGTCGGGGTGACGAGCACGGCGTACGCGGCCTTTTCGGCATCACACACGGGTGTGATTGGGCATGTGAGGAATATCGCACTTCCCGGCGATCTTCGGTGGTTCGATCGATCAGGCAACGCGGCTGGGTCAGTAGGCACGCCGGGCGAGTATCTAGATTTTGAGCTTTCGCCAGACGAGCGCTTCGTTGCTCTCAGCCGGGTGGATCCCAAGCTCAAGTCGGCAGATGTCTGGTTACTCGATCTTGCCCGCAACGTTACGACGAAGTTCACCACCGATCCCATGACCGAAGCGAGCGCGTTATGGTCGCCGGATGGCGGACGCATTGTTTTCAGAAGCAACCGCCACGGCAACTCAGAGCTTTATCTGAAACGATCGAGCGGCACTGAGGCGGAACAGCCCGTTCTGGATCCCGGGGCTAATTTGATCGCCAGCGATTGGTCCCTGGACGGCAAGTCGATCGTGTACACAAGGACGGGAACCACCGGATTCGACATCTGGGTGTGGGGTATCGAGGCCAACGCCAAACCGCAACCCGCGGTCTCCACAGCCCTGAATGCAATGCACGGCCGCCTGTCACCGAACGGACGCTGGCTGGCATACGCGTCGGACGAATCCGGGGAACTACAGGTGTATGTCCAGCCCTTTCCAGCTACGGGGGAAAAGCGGCAGATTTCGCCGGACGGTGGATCCGAGCCGCGATGGCGGCGCGATAGCAACGAGCTCTTCTATCTCGCGTCCAATAACAAGCTGATGAGCGTTGCGATTTCCGGCGGCAACGCGTTCGACTTCGGTGTGCCGAAAGCGCTCTTCGACACACGCGTGCCGCTGACCGGAAATCCGTACCGATCGAATTATGCAGTCACCGCCAACGGTCAGCGATTCCTCGTCAACACGCGGATCGAAGACGCTCCGTCGCCCATCAACATCATCCTCAACTGGACGGCGCTCCTCGAGAAGTGAGCGTCCCGCTACCAGAGCGTGCGCACCGCGCCACTCTTTCGGATGCCCGCGTCGGCCGTGATGAGCGTCAGGTCGTGCACGCGCGCTGTGGCCGCAATGAGGCAATCCGCCGGGTCGGCGGGGAACGAGTCGCCCAGTTGCTCCGATTCGATTGCGACGTCCACGGTGAGGGGCAGGACATCGAGTTGCGGCGACGAGGCCGCCGCGCGCAGCCACAAGGTCCACGGTCCGAAGCTCTCGTCGATGACGACCCGCTCCCGGGCCAGGTGCCAGGCTGCCTCTTTGACCGAAATCGCGGCCAGCCCGACGCGCTCCTGAGCGGGAATCCCACGCAACGCTGCACGGGCACGCCGACTGAGGCGGGGATGGTCGAGCACCGACCAGAGCCACGCGTGCGTGTCGAGCAGGTACTTCACTTGGGGGCGCGAAACCACGCCTTGGGGGACGCGATCGGCGCCTCGATGTCGCCGGGAATGTCTGCGGTACCAGCGAGGCAGCCGAGGAGACCTCCAGCGCGGTCCGCCCTGGCAGTAATCGGCACAACCTTCGCGATCTCACGGTCGCGGTTGAGAATGACAATCGTCTCTCCGCCCGCCGCACGGCGTATGAGCTCGCTCGCGCGGTTTCGGAACTCGCCAATCTTGACCCGCTTCACAGGAGATAGGTTAGCCAAGATACTTCGCCAAGTCAATGTTCGAAGCCAATTGGTCAGCGCGATGGCGGCTGGCGACGGGACGGGGAACTGATAGACTGCACCCGTCACAAGAATCCAACCGAGGAGGCACGACTGGCACTCTCTCCCGGCGCCCGGCTCGGTCCTTACGAGGTCGTCAGCGCTCTGGGCGCCGGTGGCATGGGTGAGGTCTACAAAGCCCGCGACACGCGCCTCGATCGTACGGTGGCCATCAAGGTTCTGCCGACTGAGGTCGCCGGCGATCCGCAGTTCCGCGAGCGCTTCGACCGCGAGGCGCGCGTCATCTCGCAGCTCACGCATCCGCACATCTGCACCCTGTACGACGTCGGCGAGCACGCGGGCACGGCGTTTCTCGTCATGGAGTTCCTTGAGGGGGAGACGCTCGCGGATCGCATGGCGCGAGCCGAATCCAAGGGACCCGGCCTGCCGCGCACAGAGGCGCTGACGATCGCGATCCAGATTGCCGACGCGTTGACAGCCGCGCATCGTGCGGGAGTCGTGCATCGTGATCTCAAGCCGGCGAATGTTGTGCTGACAAAGACTGGCGCGAAGCTGCTCGATTTCGGCCTCGCGAAAACGGCGGTCCCCGCAGTCACGGCCGGCGGCGTGTCGATGCTGCCAACGGCTGCGCCGCAGACGCTTACGGCGCGCGGCATGATCCTCGGAACGTTCCAATACATGGCGCCAGAGCAGATCGAAGGCGCCGAGGCCGACGCCCGCACGGATATCTTCGCGTTCGGTTGCGTCCTGCACGAGATGCTGACGGGGCAGAAGGCGTTCGAGGGCAAGACCCACGCGAGTCTCATTGCGGCCATCCTCGAGCGGGAGCCGACGCCGGTCACCACTCTCCAACCGCTCGCGCCGGTGCTCGTCGATGCGATTGTCCGGAAGTGTCTGGCAAAGAAGGCGGACGATCGGTGGCAGAGCGCGGCCGACCTCGCGAGCGCGCTCCGTTGGGCTGCCGACGCGTCGGCAGGTGCGGCTGCGACGAACGTTGTCGCGGAGAAACCGGCTTCGCGATTGCGACGCCTCGTCGGCGCCTCAGCCCTGCTGGCCGCCGTGCTCGTCGTGTTCACAGCCGGTGCAATCGCATGGCGCTACGCGTCGCCCCCGACAGTCCCGGCCGCCCCGGTTCGATTTGAAATCGTACCGCCGCCCGACGTGCTGCTGAGCCCGGCACCGGTGGCATCAGCCGCGCAGCTTGCGCTTTCACCAGACGGGAGGCGTCTCGCGTTCGTCGCCGCTGCCCGGACCAGCGTCTCTCAACTCTGGGTGCGGCCGCTGAGTGGCGTGCAGGCTCGGCCGCTGCCAGGAACTGAGCGTGCGTCGTTCCCATTCTGGTCGCCCGACAGCCGCTCCATTGCGTTTTTCGCTGACAGGAAACTCAAGAAGGTCGACATCACGGGCGGCGCGCCAGAAGTGCTCTGTGATGCGTCGGGCGGCCGCGGTGGTGCATGGAGTCCTGACGGCACGATTGTCTTCACCGCAGCGGTGCGAAGCCCAATGTCACAGATCGCGGCCAGGGCCGGCGGCGCCGTTCGACCCGCGACGACGTTCAGTCGTGAACAAGGCGCGACGGCACACTACTGGCCGCAGTTCCTGCCAGATGGCCGCCGCTATCTCTTCTACCAGACCAGTGCCAAACCCGAACATCAGGGCATCCACGTCGGCTCGCTCGACTCCGCCGAAGTCACGCGCGTCGTCGCCAGCACAGGCGCCGGTCTGTACCGTTCCGGCTATCTCCTGTTCGTGCGCGACGGGATCTTATTTGCCCAGGCGTTCGACGATCGGGCGCTCCAGACCCGAGGCCAGGCGGTGCGAATCGCCGATCGCGTCGGCTACTTCAGCGCGACGTTCGGCTATGTCGCTGTCACCGTGTCACGGGCCGGTGCGCTGGCCTACGGACCGAGTGTGGCGACGACCACCAGTCTTCAATGGCGCAATCGCGACGGCGCGAACGACAGGGTCGGCGATCGCGCCGGCGGTGTATCGTTCGCCTCGGTTGTCTCTCCGACCAGAAGCGCGTCGTGGTCACGAGGCGGGATCCTGAAACCGGACAAGACGACATCCAGGTGATCGAACTGTCGCTGCAGAATGAACAGCGCGAGACATTCGATCCGGGCAACGACTGGTTTCCTGCGTGGTCACCTGCTGGCAGCGCGGATTTTCTTCGGATCGACGCGCGCTGCTGCTGACCAGAATCTTTCGAAAAATCGGCAGTGCGTCGGACGAGTTTTTTGCAGGTGGTGAAGATAACGATAACAGTGCGCTGTACCCAACGACACGTCGATGCGACGGCCAGTTCCTCAGCTACACTCAAGTATCGCCGGACGGTTACGATCTCAGCGTCGCCTCGCTCTCTCGGGGACGTGAAGAGGATCCACGTTCCTTGCCTCGCCTGCCAATGAGGTCCAGGCGTCGCTTCGCGCCGAACGGCCGGTGGCTCGCGTACGCCTCCGATGAATCGGGCAAATTCGAGGTCTACGTTCGTCCGTTTCCGAAGGGAGTGACCAGCACCTGATATCAGTCGCCGGCGGCATGCAGCCCGAGTGGCGGCGCGACGGGAAAGAGCTGTTCTACATCTCGGCGGACAGGAAGCTGATGGCGGTGCCCGTCACGACCGATGGAATCGACGTTCTCCCACGGCACGCCACGCGCGTTGTTCGACGTTCAAATGCCCGAGCCGATCCCTCCCTATCCGACGGATTACGCCGTCGCGATGGATGGCCAACGGTTCCTCGTCAACACCGTCGTCGATCAGCCGACACGCCCGGCGCTGACCGGTGATCGTCAATTGGACGGCTGAACTGACGAAGTAGCTACGCTGTTATCCATCTCCAACACCGTGCCGAGCAGGACGTCCGCTCCTCGAGCGCAGTCGTCCCAGCTCGTCAGCTCGTGCGGCGAGTGGCTGATGCCCTTCACGCTCGGCACGAAAATCATGCCCATCGGCGAGAGCTGCGCCATCATCTGCGCGTCGTGCCCGGCGCCGCTCGGCATCCGCTGGCTCGCGAGGCCGAGCCGTCCGGCAGCTCCGTTCGATCGCACGCTGCACCTCTAACGCCGCATTTGCCGGCGTGTTGTGATTACTTGACGTGAACTCGATCGAGGTCTTCGTCTCTCGCGCGATATCCGCCGCGCGCAGGCGGATCCGATCTGCGAGCCGCGTCAGTTTGTCGGGCGAGAGATCGCGCAGTTCGATCGTGAGCCGCACGACGCCGGGAATGACGTTCTGCGCATTGGGAGTCACCTCGATCCGCCCGACAGTGCCCACTTGTCGCCCCGGTTCAGAGGCGACCACCTCGCGCACCGCGATCGTCAGATGCGAGGCGGCGACGAGCGCATCCTGCCGCTCGGCCATCGGCGTCGTGCCTGCGTGATTCGCCACGCCGGTCACCGTCACCTGATGGCGATCGATCGCCACGATGCCTTCGACCACGCCAATGGGGATGGCCTGACGTTCGAGCGAGCCACCCTGCTCGATGTGCAGCTCGAGATAACAATGGTGAGCGCCGCGCGGTCTGATGGCGTCTGTGATGCGGGCGGGATCGCCGCCGATTTTCCGGATGGCGTCGGCGCGAGTCACACCCTCCCAGACCTGGTCCATGTCGGAGGACTTCACGTCGCCGGCCACCACGCGGCTGCCATTCAATCCCAGGTTGAATGCCACACCTTCTTCGGCCGCCCACACGACCATTTCCAGGGAGTGCCGCGTGCGAAGATTTGCGGCCGTCAGTGTCTCGATGACACCCAACGCGGCCAACGATCCCAGGTCGCCGTCGAAGTTGCCGCCACTCGGAACCGAATCGATGTGCGAGCCGAAGAGGATCGGCGGCACGGACGAGTCGGAACCCGCGCGACGTCCGAAGATATTCCCGGCCTGGTCGACACGTGGCTCAAGACCGGCTGCGCGCATCAAACCGATCATGTACCGGCGACCGGCGACATCGGCGTCCGAGTACGCGACGCGGCTGACACCGTCGGCGAACGTCCCGCCGGGCGATCGGCCGAACATGCTGAGTGCTTCAATGCGCCGCCGCAGGATCGTGGCATCGACACGCGCCGGCATGTTCTGCGCGGATGCGTGTCGGCCGAGGAGGGCGGGACCCATCGCGGCCGCGGCGAGATTCGTTAAAAACGCGCGTCTGGATGGACAGGACATGATCGGTGCGTTCACCATGCTACTTCTTCGGGAAGGCTGGATCCGCCTTGATCTCGCGAATCTGGAGAATATGCCGCTGTTCGTGTGTGGAAATGAGCAGCGCCCACTGGTACGCATCGCAGCTCTGTCGTTCGACGATGTGTCCCCGAAGATCGTCTTCGGTGGACCTGATGTATTCCACCAACCGCGCATGAAGCGTGCGATGCGCGTCAAGTCCGCTCCGAAGATCGCGTAGTCCTTTCGGGACTTCAGACGGGATGGCTTTCTCGCGATTGGTCCGGTCGATGCCGTACCAGAGAATGTCGGTGTCGGTCGACGGTGACTTGCGCCCGCCTGGAGCCTTCAGGGCGTTCTGCAAATCCTGCCAGTAGATCGGCCCGACGACGACAAGATGATCGAGCACCTCCAGGATCGTCCACGAATCGGGCGCACGACGAAACGCCAGCTGGTCCGGCGACAGGGCGGACACTTCGTCGGTCAGCCAACCTGCGGTCATATCGAGATGGGCGATCAACCGCTGACGTTCCGGGTTAGTGAGGGGCGCGGCGACCGCCATGCCCGCAGTGAACAGCATCAACAAAACGAAGCTTCCCATCGCTTTGCGCATATAGCCCTTTCCGAATCTGAGAGTTTGTAGACTCCAGGACTTCTTTGACTCCGAGACCCTCCGGCGGTCAACGCGCCGAAACGATTGTCGTCCTGCCGGCCGAGAACCCACCGCCTCGCGGCTCGGTGAATCTCGCTCGACGCTGATCGATCTTCCCTTGCGCGGAAAGGATGCTTTGCTCCGCTCAGAAGGACAGAACGTACAAGACTAGTCCTGAACGGCTGCCTTGGCAGGCCGCTCGTCGCGGCGCGCCTTCAAGCGCGCGGCCTTGCCGGTGCGGCCACGGAGATAGTAGAGCTGCGCGCGGCGCACTCGCGCATGGCGGACGACTTCGACTTTTTCCACGCGCGGCGAATGGATCGGGAAGGTGCGCTCGACGCCGATGCCGTCGGACGCAATGCGGCGCACGGTAAAGTTGGCGTTGACGTTGCCGCCCCGCAGGCGGATGACGGTGCCCTGGAACACCTGCACGCGCTCACGGTCGCCTTCCACGATGCGGGTGTGGACACGAACGGTATCGCCCGATTCAAGCTCTGGCGCTTTGTCCTTGAGTTGTTGGTTCTGAATGGATTGCACGAGATTCATGGCTATCTCTGCCCTTTCAAAATCGCGCCCCTCATTGCGAGGCAGCGACCTGGCTCTATTCTTCCGGTACTTCTTCTTCCTTCTTGCCCTTCTCGATCACTTCGACTTCCGCCGCGGCTTCAGCCGTCGGCACGACCACTTCTTCGACCTTTTCTTCGCGGACCGGCGTCACGCGCACGACCGTCTCGTCCGGATCGGCCAGGATTTGAACGCCCGCCGACACGGGGAGGTCTTTGACGGCATAATGCGCGTCCACCTTGTCCAGCGTCGGAGATGTCCAGGCGGATCGAGTCAATCAGGTCGCCGGGCAGACATTCGATCTGGACGGTGTTGAGCGCGTGAACCAGCACGCCCTCGCCGCGCTGCACCGCCGGCGATTCGCCCACCAGGATGATGCGGACATCCAACTTGATCCGCTCGGTCATCGAGACGGCCAACAAGTCCACGTGATACAGGCTGCCCGTGATCGGCTCGCGCTGGATTTCGCGGGCCAGCGCCTGCAGCGGCTCGCGGCCTTGCACGTTGAGCGTGATGAGGCGGCTCTGCCCCGCCTGCATCAGCACACGGTTGAGCGTCTTGGCGTCAACCTGAAGCGAGACCGGCTTCACGGAGCGGCCATAGAGATTCGCCGGCACCAGCCCGGCCCGGCGCAGCGCCTTGACTTGCTTGCCAATGACCTTGCGTGGCGCGACGTTGAGTTCAATCTTGTTCCATGCTGTTCCACTCCCTGAATGACTTGCGCCGGTCTTGTCCGGCGGATCAGTCCTAGCAAAAATGACACAATTCCAGCGGCAGCGCCCAGGCCCAGCCCCAGCAGCAGCGCGCCGCGCGGGTCCAGCACCGTTTCTACATTGCCGTGAATCTGCCGCCCGATCAGCACGAGGGTGCGCGTGTTGTGGGTGTCCACACGCTGGCCCACGACGACTCCAGCCGCCGAGTTCTGCAAGTGCGCGCCTTGAGCAACGGCCACGCCCACCGCGCTGTCTTCAACCGAAAGCGCGCCCGTTCGGGCTACAGTCAGGATGCTGTCTCGCACGATGGCGTTTTCGGCGTTCACCTGCATCACCGCGCTCTGGCCCAAGTCCGCGTTGACGGCGTTAATCGTTTGCGCGGCGGACTGTTCCAGATGAACCGTCTCGCTGTCGATCTTCCCAGCCGCGCTCTGCGTCATCCGCACCACGTCGGCCTGAATATCGCCACGTGCGCTCTCTTTCACCTCGAGCGAGACCGGCTCTTTACTGCCGGTGAACGCGGTTTCTGACTCGGACATCGCGGCTCCTCCTGCGGGCAGGCAAACAAAAGGCGCATTCCCTTGGCTTTGAGGCCAGGCGAAGCGCCCTCATGCCCACCAGCGGTCTGGCATTTTACCTTGCTTTGGGGGATTCGTCAAGCGTGATGCGCGGAACAAACCGCGAAACGTGATACGTGAGCAAGGCTCGCCGTAAGCAACCCGTTACAGGCCCTCGATGACGACCATGTTCGTCTTGGCAGTCTGGTGGCGCAACTGCCGGGCGGCGCGATATTCCGGCGAGTTGAGCCACGCTTTGGCTCGTTCGATGCTTTCAAATTCCAGTATGACCAGGCGCTTGGGCGACCAATCACCTTCCAGCGTTTCCGTCTTGCCGCCGCGCGCCACGTATCTACCGCCATACACGGCAAGGGACGGCGGGGCAAGTTTCTTGTATTCTTCGTAACCGACCGGGTCGGTAACTTGGATGTCTACGAGGACGTAGGCGGACATTTGTAAAACCTCCTCAGTTCATGGACTTACTAGGTACACGAACGCGTTCAAGCCCTTACACTTACCGATTTTGCATGATCGCGAGCAATCCGCTTTTTTCCACTTGACTCGTGCTTCTTACGTGAAAGGAGTTTGCTTTTGCGCGGCGGACTGGCACACCCAAGCGGCAATCGCCTCGCCCATGGCGTGCGTCTAAATCACCCGCTCG
>CAVVBP010000008.1:0-11983 GCA_963746535.1 Vicinamibacterales bacterium
TGGTTTCCCGCGCCAGCTGGAACGTGATGATGCGCGTGATATCGCCCTGGAGCGCCAGCACCTGCAGATCGAACATCAACTTCGCGTGGTCTTCGTACGCGGC
This sequence comes from Vicinamibacterales bacterium, assembly GCA_963746535.1. Taxonomy (GTDB): domain Bacteria; phylum Acidobacteriota; class Vicinamibacteria; order Vicinamibacterales; family JAMQPK01; genus JAMQPK01. Next base: position 104 of record CAVVBP010000008.1, read on the forward strand.
GGGAACGCCGACGGGGCGATCCAGGTCGGGGAGCAGATTCTCGTGCGTCTGCGCTTCGGCCTTCTGAATACGGCGCTCCACCTCGCGCACGGTGTCGAGGTACTCGTTCACCTTGGTGCGATCGGACGCGCCGAGCTCTCTCTGGAGACGGGAAATGTCTTCGCGGACCCAGTCGAGGAGGCTCGCTCTTTTGCCAAGCGCCGCGCGCCGCTGCGCGGTGTTGCCGCCCTCGCCGAACAGCCGCTCGAACACCACGCGCGGATGAGCCTCCGACGGCAACGGCGTCGTCGGCGACGACCACGACAGGTTGTTCTGGTAGACGCAGGCATAGCCGTTGTCGCACTGGCCGACCACTTCCATCAGATCCATCGCCAGCTCGAGCGACGGCAGTTGTGTTTCCTGCCCCATCTGCTGGGCGGCAATCTGGTCGACGGTCGTGCCGAGGAAGTAGTCGCTGCTCTCGGTCCACTTGGCCTTCGCCGCGCTCAGAAATGCGGCATTCGACGTGGCGTGCGTCCCCGGATACGCGTTCCTCAGCTCCATGTTGCTGAGCACGGTCAGATGCTTCATCACCGGCGCCAGCGGGCTGAGCGTGACCGACAGTTCGGTCAACGCGCCGCTCTCTCCCGGTGGTGTCCACCTGGCGATGTCGGATCCCATCGGGATGTAGACGAATCCCAGCCGCTTGACGGCCTTGGCCGGCGTCTGCGCGTACGCGGTCATCGAGGGAATCATCGCGTCGAGAAGCGGCAGCGCGACGGTTGCGCCGACACCCCGCAGGAACGTACGCCGTGGCAGCGCCTTCTTGAAAATGATCATGATGAGGTCCTCATACGGAAGGGCACGCTTGTGACGATACCCATGACGATCGACGAGAAGCGGTAGTTCTCTGCGCTCGTATCGCGGACGATCTTGCGAACGGCCGGCCCGTCGTAATACGCCACGCCTCGCCCGGTCGCGAAGGTGAGCAGTTTCTCGGTGAGCGTCGAGACGAACAATTCGGGACGATCGAGAATCGCCTTCTGAAGCCCGGCGACGCCGTTGAGCTCGGTGCCGTTGAAGAGCGTCCCCGACGCGTCAATCGGCTCGCCGCCATCCAGCGTTCGCCACCGGCCGACGGCATCGTAGTTCTCGAGCGCGAATCCGACCGGATCCGTCAGACGATGACACGCCGCGCACGTGGGGTTTTTCCGGTGCTCGGCAAGACGCTCGCGGACCGGTGCGTTCTTCCTGACGTTCTTCACATTGTCCAGCGGCGGCACGCTTGCCGGCGGCGGGGGCGGCGGCACGCCCATGACGTTCTCGAGAATCCACTTGCCGCGAATCACGGGCGACGTGCGTGTGGGATACGACGTGACGAGCAGGATGCTGCCTTGACGCAGCAGTCCACCTCTCCTCTGCCCCGGGTCGCCCGACGGGTCATCGAACGCGACACGGCGGAAGCGGCTTCCATAGATATTCGGAATCCCGTAGTGCTTCGCCAGGCGCTCGTTCAGGAACGTGTAGTTGGCCGTCAGCAGGTCGAGCACGCTGCGGTTCTCGGCGATGACGCTCTCCACGAGCATTTCCGTTTCCTGACGGAATGCCTGACGCAGGTTGTCGTCGAAATCGGGGAACAGCCGCATGTCGGGCGTAATCGTGTCGAGATTGCGCAGGTGCAACCACTGCGACGCGAAGTTGGTCACCAGGTTTTCGGCCTTCGGGTCGGCGAGCATCCGCTTCACCTGGCGCTCGAGCACGGCCGGCTTGTCGAGATCCCCACGCGCCGCGACGTCGAGCAGCTCGTCGTCGGGAATGCTGCTCCATAAGAAGAAGGAGAGGCGCGACGCCAGCTCGAGATCGCTGATGGTGTAGGCGCCCGCGGGCTTGCCCGCCGTAGCCGCGTTCGCCGCAGAGGGCTTGCCCACCGTAGCGGCGCCAGCCGCGGAGGTGGGATCGCGCTCGATCCGGAACAGGAACTCGGGGCTCGACAGGATCGCGGACAGCCCCAGTTCGATCCCCGCATCGAATCCTTCTTCGGCCCGGGCACTCTGGTACAACTCGAACGGTTTCCTCAAATCGGCGTCGCTGACGGGTCGCCGATACGCCCGCCGCATCAGCGTCGACAGAATTTTCTTTGCGCAGGCGTCATCGTTCTTCGCGGATTCCGGCTGACACACCAGCACGCGGCGGCGGCTCGGCGTGTCGCCGGCGCCGGCCGAGTTGTAGGGACCCACAACCGAGATCTCGTACACCGCGGGCTGCAGCCGCGGGTGCCGGTAGTAGTTGAAGTGTGCCTCATACGGCTGACGTGCGGTCTCGAGCAGGAGAAACGGTTTCTTCGGAAAGGCAACGGCCAACTTGTGCGGTCCTGCCGTGACCGGCACACGAATCTTCAAATGGTTGTCGAGATTGGCGTGCGACGGCGCGTCCGACGCGGATTGCTGTTGCTCGAGCTTCAGCGGTTCGATGGTAAAGAGGCGCAGCCGCTGGTCGTCGAGCAACAGTTCGATCTCGTGCGCCTCGAGCAGGCCTTCGATGTGCTCGTTGCGGTCGCGCGAAAGCCGAATCGAGATCTCGTATTCGCCGTTCAGCGGGAACTCGTGAGAGATCAGCGCGCCGCCGCGCGTCCCGATCGGCAATCCGTCGAGATGATTCTCCTGCGTGATGTCGGGCTTGATTCTCACGGTCGACCCGCCCATCGACAGGCTCGGCCGCCCTACGGCGAGCCGGCTGATCTTCTCCGCCGCCGTCACGTAGCTTTCCAGCAGCGTCGGCGACAGGTTGCCGACCGTGATGTTGTCGAAACCAAAGCTTGCCGAGTCGCTCGGCAACAGTGCCGCGACGTCGATGTCGAGCGCCAGCAGATCGCGAATCGCGTTGTGGTATTCGGTGCGGTTCAGCCGGCGAAACGTGTCGGTCCGGCCCGGATGGGGCGTGGCGGTAGCCACGCGATCGAGCGAGGCTTCGAGCGATGCCAGCGAGGTGGTGTAGGCCGCTTCGTCGGGCCGTCGTGCGCCGACTGGCGGCATCTGGCGCGCGCGAAGCTTGCGAACAACCTTTTCCCACGCTTCCGCGTGATCGCCGGGCGGCTGCGCGTTGATGGTGTCGAGCTCGAGGCCGCCTGCTTTCGACTTGCTGTTGTGACACGACAGGCAGTAGGTGTTGACGACGGCGCGATACGCCGGTTCCGACGCCGCCGCTGCGGGATCGGATTTCTGCTGGGCATCAGGCGTACTGACGACGCTCGCGGCCAGCGCTGCGGCCACTGCGACACGAATGACCCAGCCGTTCCCAGAGTTCGGCATTCGGCTCCTTTTTGAGAGTTCTTATCGTAACCTCTCCATCCGGAATTCCCAATCCCCAATTCACGGTATTCGCGGCTTTTTCGCCGGGAAAATGACTGATTTGCGTAGAATTCTTCCCCATGCGCCAAGGCCTCCCGATCGTGACGGGTTCGATCCTGCTTGCGGCTTCTGTGCTGCTCGTCGCCCAGCGTGCCGCCGGTCCAGCCTCACCCAAAACGGCGGCGCGCGCGAGCGAGTGCCCGCCGGGGCAAACCGAGGTGCGCATCGGGCGCTGTGAAGCACCCGACACGCCTCCGCCCAGCATCGTTGACTACCGGCCAAAATCGACGCTCGTCGTCGACGAGCATCCGGTGCCCAGGGCGAAGTTCCCCGTCGTCGACATCCACAGCCATCAGTCGGCCACTCCCGAGAACATGGCGCGCCTGGTTCGCGAAATGGACGCGCTGAATCTGCGCGTGCTCAACAACCTGAGCGGCGGCAGCGGCGAGCGCCTCAGGCAAAACGTCGACGCGATTCGGAAGAGCCCGTATCGCGATCGCTTCACGGTGTTCGCCAACCTCAACTTTGCCGGGTTTGCGGCGGGCTGGGGCGCCAAAGCCGCGGCGCAGCTCGAACAGGACGTCAGGAACGGCGCCATCGGATTGAAGATTTTCAAAGACCTGGGGATGACGACGCGCAAGGCCGACGGATCGCGGATTGCGATCGACGATCCAGAACTGGATCCTGTGTGGGCCGCTGCTGGCCGGCTGAATGTGCCCGTTCTGATTCACACCGGCGAGCCGCCCGCCTTTTTCGAACCGGCCGACTACACGAACGAGCGCTGGCTCGAGCTCGCGCTGTTTCCGAGCCGCCGCAACTACAGCCCGAGCCAGGTGAAGTTCGACCAGCTGATCGCCGAGCGCGATCGCATGTTTGCGAAGCATCCGAAGACCAGATTCATCTCGGCGCACTTCGCGTATCACGGCCACGACCTCAAGCGCGCGGCCGCGCTCGTCGACAGGCTGCCGAACGTGTATCTCGAGGTGGCCGCCGTCCTGTACGACTTCGGCCGTCAGCCCAGAGCGGCCGCGGCGTTTTTCACGAAGTATCAGAATCGCGTGTTGTTCGGCAAGGACACCTACGCGCCCGAGGAGTTTCCGTACTACTGGCGTGTGTTCGAGACCGCCGATGAATATTTCGATTACTACCGCGACTATCACGCGTTCTGGAAGCTGTACGGCATGAATCTCCCCGACGCCGTGCTCCGGAAGCTGTATTTCGAAAACGCGTTGAAAGTGACGCCTGGACTGCCGGCGTCGGGATGGCCCTCGCCGTAACGTTCGCGGTTATGTAGGGCGCAACTTCAGTTGCGCCGGAACCCGTGGCGCGCATCCCCGCCGATCTTTCTTGCCTTGTGCTCATCGGAGTTATAGGCTCTCCGACTTCCACTCCCCTTATTCCGCGGGTCCCGTTCTCATATCGGAGGAGGCACGATGAGCGAACAACAGAATCTCGAGGTCATCCGGCGCGGCTACGACGCATTCGGCCATGGCGACATTGAAACATTACTCAGTCTGTTCGACGAGCAGATCGAATGGGTCACGCCGGGCCCGCCCGAGCTCAAGACGAGCGGACGCCGCACCGGCCGCCAGGCGGTCGGCGAGTTTTTTGGCACGGTCAACGAGATCTTCGAGATCCAGCGCTTCGAGCCCAAGGAGTTCATCGCGCAAGGGGACCGCGTGATCGTGTTTGGCGATGAGTCGGCCGCCGTCCGGGCGACCGGCAAGGTGCTCGACAATGTGTGGGTGCACTCGTTCACGCTGAGAGATGGGAAGGTCGTCGCGTTCCAGGAATATTTCGACAGCGCGGCGATTGTGGCCGAGCTGCAAGCCGCGCACGCGAAGGTCTGATGGCCGAGCGCCACGGCTGGTCACACATGTTGGCCAGCCGCGGCGCGTCGAACGCCGCAATCAACTACGGTGGCGCAGGGCTTCAGCCCTGCCTGTCCGCTGACTGTTACCCTTCGCCAGTGCCAGCGATCGACCATCCCACACCCAAAAGCAACCCGCCCGCTACGTGGCGATAGTGGTGCGGTCGGATGTCATTCTGAAGCGACCGGCCCGTAGTGCGCCTCGGCAGCACTGACATCTTGCGAGAGGCTCTCGCAGCGCTGAAACAACGCGTCGGTGTCCGGCTCGACTTTGATGTCCACGTCGATCGTGCTTTCGCGCCATCCCAGGAGCACCGCGGTTGCGCCGCCGGTGAAGTAGATACGAGTCGCCACATCGGCGGCAGCGCCGAACACGTGAATGAAGCGGCGAATGCGATCGACGTCGGCTACCTGGCGCATGCGGCCGCGCGCTCGAAGCTGACCAACCGGCGAATCAGCGCGTTGTAGCGGCCGTGCGCGGCATCGGGTCATCAGCGTGCAGCAGGTCGTACAGCCGGCGCTCGGCGGCGGGAATCGGGTTGCGGACCTCGAACCCCAACCGTTCGAGGCGCGGGGCCCCGATCGAGACGAGCAGCGCCTCGAGCGACGAGATGCCGCTGGCGCGATCGGCGAGACCGCGCGCAATCAACTCGCCGCCGGGTAGCGCGGTGATGAGAGGCGCCATGAGGGAATCATGGCGCGGCCGGGTGCGGCCCGCGGCATTCCGGTCCTGGCGGTCCTCTCATATAATGCCGGCCCAGTCGTCCCTTTTCACTTCGACAACCCATGAGTCTCGAGCCCGGTTCCCGGCTCGGCGTCTATGAAATCGTCGCCCTAATCGGCAGCGGCGGCATGGGCGAGGTGTATCGCGCGCGCGATTCGCGGTTGAAGCGCGAGGTCGCGATCAAGATTCTGCCGGACGCGTTTGCGAGCGATCCCGATCGCCTCGCACGGTTCCAACGTGAAGCCGAGCTGCTGGCCACACTCAACCACCCGAACATCGCCCAGATTCACGGCGTCGAAGAGGGTGCTCTCATCCTCGAGTTGGTTGACGGGCCCACTTTGGCCGATCGAATCACACACGGGCCGATACCTCTCGACGAAGCCCTGTCGATTGCCAGACAAATCGCCGAAGCGCTCGAGGCCGCACACGACCGCGGAATCATTCATCGCGACCTGAAGCCGGCAAACGTCAAGATGACCAATGACGGCAAAGTGAAGGTCCTCGACTTTGGATTGGCGAAGGCAGGTCAGACATCAGACTCCGGGCTTCGGGCTTCGAATCTGTCGCTCTCACCCACGATCACCTCTCCAGCAAAGTTTACGCACGCCGGGATCATTCTCGGGACTGCGGCCTACATGAGCCCGGAACAGGCGCGTGGAAAGCCCCTCGATCGGAAAACAGATATCTGGTCGTTCGGGTGTGTCCTGTTCGAAATGCTGTCTGGTGCGCCTGTCTTTGGAGAAACCGACACGGCGTCCGACGCGATTGCGGCCGTGCTGAAGGGCGAGCCGAACTGGACGGCGATTCCGGCGGAGACGCCGCCGGCGATACGCAAGCTGCTCGAACGCTGCCTGCAGCGCGACACCCAAAAGCGTCTGCCTCACATCGGCATTGCCAGATTGGAACTCGAGGAAGGTCCGGCTCGATCGACGGTTCCTCAGCCCGGGCCAGCCCGGCGATCTGCCATGATGGCCGCAGCCATCATGGGCGCGGCCGTTCTCGGGGCTGGAATCGTCTTCCTGGCGATGCGAGGCAACCAGCCCGAGCGGCTGATGAGAACGTCACTGGCGATTTCTGCATCGGCGCCACTGGCTCCATCGATTGCTGCGATCGCCATATCCCCGAATGGCAGACGAGTCGTATTTCGGGGCGGTTCTCCTTCGTCCGGCCAGCTTTACTTTCGTGACATTGATCAGTTCAAGGCTGTTGCTCTGCGCGGCACCGAGGGTGCGTCGTCGCCGTTTTTTTCTCCCGATGGTGAATGGATCGCGTTCTTCGCCGAAGGGAAACTCAAGAAGCTGAGGTTTGACGGAAGCAGCCCAGTAGACATTTGCGCGGCTTCAGGACTCGGTCATGGCGGCGCCTGGTCGTCGAACGATTCCATCATTTTCGCCTCGAGCGGACAGACGTCGTTGTTCCATGTCAGCGCCAGTGGCGGCAGAGTTGAACCCTTTACAACCGTGAAGAGCGACTCGCGCGACCGTCTTCACCGTTGGCCTACGCTGATGCCCGATGGTAAGGCCCTTCTGTTCGTAGACGCTGAGGTGGCGCAATTCAGTCACAGCCGAATCGTAGCCAAATCGCTTGATACCGGCGAAGAAAGAGAAATCGCGTCCGGTGGCACACGCCCCAGAGTGCTGAGCACAGGCCACCTCATCGTCGCCCGTAACGGCACGCTGGTGGCCATGCCAATCGAACCGAACTGGCCTTATGCGACCGGAGCGGCTATCGAGCTCGCCGAAGGAACCATTCACGCGCAGGCAAACGGGGTCGCCCAATTTGACATCTCTCGGGATGGAACTCTTGTCTATGTTCCGGTTGACGACGAACAGTCTACGCAGACCCTCGCCTGGGTTGATCGCCGCGGCTCCGCGACAGACGTTCCCGGACTGCGAAAGGTGATCGTCAGCAATATCGCGCTCTCTCCCGACGAGACGCGAGTCGCGCTCACGCTCGATGAGCGTGGGCGAAACATATGGGTGTTCGATCTCGTCCGGGGCGCCTTGACGCGGTTGACGTTCAATATCACAACGGCCGCGAACCCCATCTGGACGCCGGACGGTCATAATTTGGCCTATTCAGTCAATAACAGACAGATATCCATGAAACGTGCCGATGGAAGCGGCGATGAAGAGGTTCTGATCAAGGGTGAGGCCCCAGGCAATTTTCCACACTCGTGGTCACCTGATGGACGAACGCTGCTTTTTCAGCGCGGCGTCGGACAGGGGTTCAACGATCTGTGGACATTGCAGCTTGACGGGGATCGTCGCGCGGTTCAACTCTTCAACACGCCCTTCGATGAGACCTCTGGGTCGTTCTCACCTGACGGTCGGTGGATTCTCTATCAATCAAACGAGTCCGGACGCCCCGAGGTCTACGTCAAGAGATACGGCGCATCCGGGGAGCGCACACAGCTATCAGCGAACGGTGGAACTCGACCCCGATGGTCGTATGACGGGCGTGAAGTCTTCTATCAGGCTGACGAGCACATCATGGCAGTATCAATCGAGGGAACAGAGAGGCTCACCGTTTCCCCTCCACGTCGGCTTTTTCCATGGCCTTACGAAGCGAGATTCACCGTATCGCGCTCCGGCCGGTTTCTGATGGTCAGGGGAGATCAAGACCAGGGCGTCACCCAATTGAATCTGGTGGTCGGTTGGTCTGAAGTGTTGACCCAGCGCGTCCCCGCCAAATAAGTGGCTCTCAACACTGGCACGCGTCTCGGCTCCTACGAAATCGTCTCGCTGCTCGGGGCCGGCGGCATGGGCGAGGTGTATCGCGCGCGCGATACGCGGCTGAAGCGCGAGGTCGCGATTAAGGTCCTGCCTGACGTGTTTGCCAGCGATCCCGATCGGCTCGCACGGTTTCAGAGAGAAGCCGAGCTGCTCGCCACGCTCAACCATCCGAACATCGGCGCCGTCTATGGGTTCGAGCAATCGGATCCTGCGACAGGCTCAGGACAGGCGAGCGCGATCGTGCTCGAGCTGGTCGAAGGGGAAACCCTGGCCGAACGTATTCAGCGCGGCCCGATTCCGGTGAAGACAGCGCTCAGCATCGCTGTACAGATTGCCGAAGCCCTCGAGGCGGCGCACGAACGCGGCATCATCCATCGCGACCTGAAACCGGCAAATATCAAGATCGGTCCCGATGAAAAGGTAAAGGTCCTCGACTTCGGCCTCGCGAAGGCCATGGACACGGGCACGACCAGCGCACCAGCGGGGGGGCTCACCCACTCTCCCACGCTCAGCATGATGGCCACTCAGGCCGGTGTCATCCTCGGCACCGCGGCGTACATGTCGCCGGAACAGGCGAAGGGACTGCCGGCCGATCACCGCAGCGACGTGTTCGCGTTCGGCGCCGTGCTGTTCGAAATGCTCACCGGCCGGCAGCCGTTTCAAGGAGACACGGCACCCGACGTCCTCGCGTCGGTCATCGTCCGCGACGCCGATCTGAACGCGCTGCCGCCGAACCTGAGTCCAAGGCTTCGGGAGCTTATAGGGCGGTGTCTGGACAAGACTCCGAAAAAGCGCTGGCAGGCCATCGGTGACGTGCGAGCGGAGATTGAATCGATTGCGAATGCGCCCGAGCCATCGCCGATCGGCGCGGGCGCGCCATGGAACGCGAAGCAGAAGTGGGTACGGCCCGCTGTCTTGTCCACCGTCGCAACGGCGATGGTGTGTAGCACTGTCGCGTACTATGCCTGGCCTCGAATGCCGGCGCCATCCGTCGCTCGGTTTGTCGTGCCGCTGGGAGAGGGCCTGCTGTTGAATGCTAATCGGCAGGCGCTTGCGATTTCACCTGATGGGACGCACATCGCTTACACCGTCAATCCATCGCTGTATCTGCGATCGCTGTCCGATCTCGAGGCGCGAGCGATCGCGTCAGTGAAACAGGGTGTCGTGCAGCATCCGGTCTTCTCCCCGGACAGTCGATCAATCGCGTTCTATTCCAGTACCGATTTGAACATCCAGAGGGTCGATCTCAGCGGCGGGGTTCCTGTCACTCTGTGCCAGGTCGAATCGCTTTACGGCATGAGTTGGGACGAAACAGGAATCGTGTATGGCGACCAAGGCAAGACCATCATGCGTGTGTCGGCGAGCGGCGGAAAGCCCGAACTTCTCGTGACCTTCAAAGATGACGAATTTGCCTTTGGACCGCAAATGCTCCCGGGCGGTGACACACTGCTCTTCACGCTGGCGCGCGGGAGCGCGAGCGACCGCTGGGAAAAATCTGTCATCGCCACTCAATCGTTGAGATCCGGTGAGCGCAGAGTCCTCGTGGAGGGCAGCGACGGCCGATATCTGCGAACCGGCCACCTTGTATACGTCGTGGGTGGAACCCTTTTTGCCGTTCAATTCAACGCTAAGCGGCCGGAGGTTGCCGCCGGCGCAACTCCGATCATCGAGGGTGTACGACGTGCAAATGCTGCCACTGGCGGGGCCGCAAATGTCTCGGTGTCCGAGACAGGGTCGCTCGTGTACGTGCCTGGCCCGATATCGTTCTCGGTGACGCAGCGCGACCTGGCCCTGTTGGACCGCAACGGCAATGCCGAGCCGCTGAGACTGCCGGCGGGGTCGTATGGCACCCCACGCATCTCGCCTGATGGCAGATGGGTAGCCTTCGGAATCGACAACGGCAAAGAGACGGCCGTCTGGGTCTACGAATTGTCAGGCAGGACGGCGATGCGTAAGCTCACATTCGAAGGACGAAACCGCTACCCTGCCTGGTCGCGCGATAGCCGGTATGTCGCCTTCCAGTCCGACCGCGAAGGCGACATTGCAATTTTCCAGCAGCGAGCAGATGGTACAGGTTCGGCGGAACGCCTCACTCGGCCGGAACCAGGCGTGTCCCACATCCCCGAATCGTGGTCCCCGGTCACTGATGTGTTGCTCTTCACCGCGACGAAAAGCTCCCAAGTGAGTTTGTGGGGCCTGACGTTGAGCGATCGAAAAGCCACGCCGATTGGGGACATCCAGTCGAATCAGCCGATCGCGCCTCTGTTTTCGCCGGACGGGAAATGGATTGCGTATACGTCAGTGGTGAATGGCACGGCGCAGGTGTTCGCCCAGTCGTTCCCTGTCAGTGGCAGCAAATATCTGGTGTCGAAGACCGCTGGCCATCACGGTTTGTGGTCGCCCGATGGCCGCGAGCTGATTTATGACGTGACTGCGGGACGCTCGGAAATCGTGAGCGTCGTCACAACGCCGTCATTCGCCGTCGGACATGCATCGGTCTTGAACCGAGGCCCAATGTGGTTTGCCGGCGGGGCTTCGATGAGGCCGGTCGACATGGCGCGTGATGGGCGCATTCTCGGCGAAATCGACGCGGACCAGGGTCGGACCGGGCTTTCCAGCACCCAACAGATGCAACAGATACGCGTCGTGCTCAACTGGTTCGAAGAGCTCAAGCAGCGTGTACCTGTGCGGGATTAGGGATTGGGGATTAGGGATTGGGGTTTAGCGACTTCCTCCATCCGTACGAACGCACGGAGTGGTTGATCAGCGAAGTGCTCTCGTGAGCAAACCAGCCACCAAGCCGATGAGGGTGACCATCAGCCCCATCGTGGTCACCATCAGACCGACTGTCCACCGGAAGTGCTTCGAGAGCTCAATTCGCAGATCATCGAACTTCCGATCGAACTTGTGGTCGAGGTTGTCGATCTTCTGATCCAGCCTGCGCCAGCCCGTCGTCGATCTTGGTGTCGAGGCGCAGGCCGAGGCTCTGCATCTCCTGATCGATGCGCACGGTCTGCTGATACAACCGATCGAAATTGGCGTTCTGCTGCTCCACGCTGGCCTCGAGATAGCCGAGCCGGGAATCGTTCATGACGTAACTCCCGCGGCTCTCGTTTTCCGAGTATAGCGTCGTCTGTCAAGCCGCATGAACAACCCAGAGAAACTCTCACAATGCGTCGCTAGCCCTCGCCTGTCCCAACGGCTAGCGGCGGCAGTCGCAGCGGC
>CAVVBP010000009.1:0-43787 GCA_963746535.1 Vicinamibacterales bacterium
ATCGTCGATGAATGCCACCATCTATCGGCGCGGAGCTTTGAACAAGTGGTCCGTCGGGCGAAGGCGCGATTCGTCCTGGGCCTTTCCGCGACGGTCACGCGGAAGGATGGTCATCATCCGATCATCTTCATGCAGTGCGGCCCCGTGCGACATCGGGTGGACGCCAAAGCGCAGGCGGCGGCGCGACCCTTCGAACACACGGTCATTGTCCGTCCGACCGCGTTTCAGTCGGCAGGGACACAGCCCGGACAAACGCGTCGAGTTTCAAGCGCTCTATCAGCGCTGGTAGACGACGAGACGCGGAATGGAGCGATCTGCGAGGAGGTCGTGCAGGCGGTACGGGATGGTCGTTCGCCGCTCGTGCTGACTGAGCGGAACGACCATCTTGATCGATTCGAGAACGACTCTCCGCAGGGTCCCGCACGTCGTGGTCCTGCGAGGCGGAATGGGGAAGAAGCAGCGGCGAGCAGAGGCCGAGCGGCTGGCAGCCATCCCACCCGAAGAAGGTCGCGTCATCCTGGCGACTGGCAAATACATTGGCGAGGGATTCGACGATCCGCGATTGGACACGCTGTTCCTGACGCTTCCGGTGTCGTGGCGCGGGACCATCGCCCAGTATGTCGGCCGGCTACATCGCCTCTACGACGGCAAGCGTGAGGTACGGGTCTACGACTACGCCGACCTCAATGTGCCCATGCTGGCGCGAATGTTCGATCGCCGGTGCCGCGGCTACGAGGCCGTCGGTTACACGATTGTCCTGCCCGCGCAGCGCCATTCCGGGCTGGCCCGGCAGACGTGACGTTGCCCGCTGATCCACTCTGGAAGCGTGACTACGCCGCCAGCGTGCGGCGACTCGTTCGCGACGGCGTCGATACGCCGCTCGCGAACCTGTTCGTGACGCCGCTCGTCCGATTCCTCCAGAGGCCGAAGGCGCCAAACGTGCGCGTAGCGCGTCCGAGGCGTTTCTCTATCGCCGTCTGGAAACGCTGCCGGAGACACGAGGACGATTCCAGCTGAATGCCGATCTACCGATTCCGTTCGATGGCTGGGGCAGAATGGAAATCGATTTGCTCTGCGCTGATTCGCGGGTCGTCGTTGAGATCGATGGTGCGCCAGCACCTCGCGGATCCGGTCGCGTACCGGCGTGATCGACGCAAGGACCAGCTGCTGCAAGAGAACGGCTATCTCGTGCTGCGTTATCTCTGGCCGAGGACCTGGCCAAGGATCTGGACTCGGTGCTCGACGGGATTCTGCGATCGTTGAGTTCGCGCAGAAGCGCGATGGTCCCGACCCATACCCTCAAGGTCGTGCGACGAAGTCGTCCGTGACAGCAGCCGATGGAATCGCGGTCCTCGGATTCGGACTTGATCAGCGTTCCGTTGGTTGCTCCGGTCGTCTGATGCGAATCTTCTGTTCGGTGGCGACCACGAGGCATCCAGCCCACTCTTCGACCCTCTCCGTCTGGAACACTGTTGAAACGCGCTCGAACAACGCGTTACGACCGGGTCGCGAAAGGCGCACAAGAAGGAGACCGGCGTGAGTGCCCGGCGTATACCTGCGGACATCCGAAAAATCGAGATCCTGTGTGATCAGGAAACGCTGGGCGGCTTGCGCGGCGCTCCACACGTCAGAGTCGGCTCGACCGGACAACTGCTCGCCGCGAACGGTATCAACGTCGTGAGCAAGTCCGGTGAGGGCCGAGACGAGGCGGTCGGGCAGGTTTTCGTCGAGTTTGATCTTCACCGTTTGATCGGTATTTCGATCAGAGGCATGTCCTCCTGCGCGGAGCCAGCGGCGAACGCGATGGCCGCCCGGACATCCTCTTCAGACAGCGTCGGAAAATCGGCGAGGATTTCGGTCGTCGTGGCACCTTCAGCGAGGCTCGCGAGTACGGTCTTCAGCGTCACGCGGGTCCCTTTCAGGATCGGCTCGCCGCCCACAATCTGAGGGTCTCGCACGATGCGGTCTTGGTAGTTCATAGTCCAGACCATTTTAGCGCCACCGGCGGTGTCGTCGATGGGCGGCGGTGGCTGGCGAAACCAGGGCACTGACCTCGACCCGGTAGCTACCCAGTTGCTACCCGAGTCCAGGAAATGACGAAAACACTACGGAAATCGTTGCGTCAACGCTCGGTTCGGGACCGAGGGGTCGGAGGTTCAAATCCTCTCGCCCCGACCAACTTTTCCCGGATAAGCCCGCGGTATCGCGGGCTTTTTTCTGGTACGGGTGTTATGCGCGCGGCGTGCCGAGCATTCGCGTCAGGCACTCGACGAGTGTCGTGTAGCGCTGCGGCTTGTAGAAGACTTCGGCGTTGTGCTGCTGGATCAGGATCTCTTCTTCCTGCGACAACGGCTGGCCGGTAAAGATCAGGACCGGCAGGTGCGCGTGCTCCTTGCTCGCGCGCAGATAGGCGAGCAGCGTCAACCCCGATCGCTCCAGTCCCTTCGGATCGGGCAGCCGCACATCGAGCGACACGGCATCCACGCGTTCGGCGCCGAGAATCTCGAGCGCGCGATCGACCGTGGCGGCATGTTGCGTCTTGAATCCCATCAGCGTGAGCGTGGCGCAGAACGTTGTCTGCACGCTGGGCTCATCCTCGACAACGAGTACGACGGGGCCATGCGCCATTCGTGCTGTGTTTCGGCATTTCAGGGCCGAACCGACAGACCTGTAGGGATTCAAAATCGCACAGGCCTGTATTCAGTCAATACACCTAATGGCTGGATATTGAATGACTTACCGAATTTGGGCTACCATGAATCTTCAACCCCAACTTTTCGTGGAGCTGCCGTGTCGTACGTCCGTCTGATCCGAAAACTTGCGTTGTCGATGAACGGCATCGATGTCTCGGGCCTGAAAGTCGGCGACGTCATCGAGCTGGATGACGCGCGCGCGGCCATGATGATCGATCACGGCTGGGCGGAAGCCTGCGGCGCCGACGAGGTTATTTCTTCCGGCGGGACGGGGCCTTCTGAACCACGACGAAATCACTCAACTCCCAAGTGAACGGCGGCTTCTGACGCCGATCGTTCTTGCGCCGATCGTCAGACCGTTCGCTGGAGGCCTTGCGCCGTTCGGTCTCGCGCCGATCCCACGTGACCTCAACCGGCAAGTCTTCCGTTTTCTTCTTGAGTTTCTGAAAACGCTGAAGCGCACCGCGGCGCACGATGAGGTGAACGGTGACCGCGGGGCGCTTCGCCATCGATCCAGTTATCGGCCGCCTGCGAACGGTTCATAACGGCTTGCAGGCGCACGTCGACGGACGAAAATTGTGATCACGCGTGAGAGGAATTCGGGCCGGCCGGCGGTCGCGCGTCGCGAGCCGACCCGACGTGCGGTTACTTGACCGGCGTGCCCGACGACGGTCCGATTCTCGTCGTCTGACGCGCGACGATCTGCCAGCCGTGCGGACCCTGCGCGCGACGCACCATCACCCACAGAATGTTCAGATTGTTGTCGAGCATCTTTCCCGGGGCGCCGTTGCGGAAGTCGACCACGCCCTTGGCGAGCGCGACGTCGCCGTAGACGCGGATATTGGTGTCGCTGAACTTCATGAACTCCGCGACACCCGGACCCTGGATGTTCTTGAGCACCTGTGTTTTCGTTTCGGTCAGCGCCGAGGAGTGTGAGTAGGTGATATCGTCGCCATAAATCCTCCCGAGCATGGCGACGTCTTTTTCGATCGTCGCCCTGGCCATGGCTTCGAGCGTGGCCATGACGGCTTTCGTGTCCGGAGAGTTGGCGGTGGCCGAACCCGCCTGCGCCCAGGCGACGGCCGATACCCCGAGTGTTGCCGCAATCGTCAAGAAAAGATTTTTCATGCCTCCTGTCTACAGGAGATCGGCGTCCGGGCGCAAGCGCCTTCTATTTCCGCAGCGACCGGACGTACCAGTCGCGCCACGCCGCGGCCTGGCGGGGAAGGGTCTGGCCGGTGATGTCGCGCAGCGCCTGGAATACCCACGAGCGGGTCTGGTCGTCCAGCGTCGGATCCTCGGCGAAGTCCAGGAGTGACGGAATGGCTTTCATCCGCAGCCTGGCGCTCAGCATGCCCGATTGCGCGAGCGAGCAGGCCGCGCGCTCGCGGATCATCGGCGACGGATCGTCATGGAAGATGCCCAGCAGCGGCACGATGGTGTCTTCGGTGCCGAGATAGGCCAGCCCCTCGACGGCCCAGTACCGCACGTTGACGTTCTCGTCGCGAATCGAGCTCATCAGAATCTCGAACGCGCGATCGGGCGCCACGCCGCGATTCCCCATCAGTCCAATCCGCCACAGCGCGTTTGCGCGTGGCCCCTGCGCGCCAAAGCGCGCCTCCGGTTCGAGCGCATCGACGGTCGAGGCGGTTTTCTCGACGCCGAGCGCGGCCAGGTCGAGATCGATGGCGGCGGCCCTGACCGTCAGATCGTCTGAGTTGAGCGCCACCATAAACAGGTTGTTCAGGCGCTGATCGAGCGTGATCTTTCCGCGCCAGGCGTCGGCGCGCGCGTGGATCTCTTCGGTGGCACCCTGGTACCGGTTGATCGCCCGTTCGAGCAGGAACGCGGCTTGGGCGTATGGGCTCATCGCGTCGAGCCCCTCGAGATGGTGTTCGGACAACACACCGGCCGACGTCGGCTGCCGCCGCTGTGCCGCGGCGCTTGCACCGGACATCAAGACGACCGCGAGCATTGCCGCCGCGCGGCGATGACGATGGGGTAGTGCCATGCGGGCGAGCGATCGCAAGCCCGGTGCCGCGCCGCGCGCGCCTCGCAACCTGACGGCAGGAAAGGGCTTGGGGGAATTGGAAGATTGGAAGATTGGAGGATTGGAAGATTGGTGCACCACGGGCGTCACTGTCCCGGCGAAATTTGTAATCGTTCCAATCGGCGATTCTTGAATCCCGCAATTCGCCAATCCGACAATCTGCCAACAATCTTCCAATCTTCCAATCCACCAATCTTCCATTTCCCCCAGGCGCCACTACTTGACGTTCAAGTAGAGTGGCCGCAATAATGGGGCTTACCACTTGGACGTCTAGTAATGGCGAAATCAAACAAGCCGGTTGCGCTCCTGCAGGGCACGCTCGACCTCATCGTGCTCCGGGCCCTGTGGACCATGGGACCGCAGCACTCCTACGGTCTGGCGGCGCGGCTCGAGCAGGTCGCGGATCACCCGCTCTCGCTCAACCAGGGCACGCTCTATCCCGCGCTCGTCCGGCTGGAACGGCGGAGCTGGATCAAGGGGAGCTGGCAGCGGACCGAGAGGCACCGCGACGCCAAGTACTACGCGATCACGGCGGCCGGCACGCGCGCGCTCGCCGAAGAGACCGAACGCTGGCGGCGGCTGGCGGGCCTGGTCGACAGACTCCTCGCGAGCGACGCCGGAGGTCCGGGTAAGCTAGACGCGTGACGAACATCTGGGCGAGGGAGACCTATCGGCAGAACGCGGCCTACGTGCCCGCGCTGGGGGCGGCGGTGTTCGAGCTGCTGAACCCGCAGGCGGGCGAGCGCATCCTCGACCTGGGGTGCGGCGAAGGGACGCTCACGGAAAGAATCGTGGGAACGGGTGCGGAGGTGGTCGGTATCGATGCGTCAGAGGAGATGATCGCGGGCGCGAAGGCCCGCGGGCTGGACGCGCGCCTGATGAACGCCGAGCAGCTCCCCTTTGAGCACGAGTTCGACGGCGTCTTCTCCAACGCCGTGCTGCACTGGGTGCGCGACCATGACGCCATGCTCGAGGGCGTCCATCGTGCGCTCAAACCGGGCGGGCGATTCGTCGCGGAGTTTGGCGGCCACGGCAACCTCGCGGCCATCCAGGTCGCGATTCGTTCGGTGCTCTCGCGCCGTGGATGGACCACCAACATCCTGCGCTATTACGCGACAGAGACCGAATACGCCGGGCGTCTCGAGCGGCACGGGTTCCTCGTGCACCAGATTGCCCTGATTCCGCGCCCCACGCCGCTGCCCACGGGAATACGTGGATGGCTCGACACCTTCGAGCGCGCCACGCTCGATCGCATCCCGCCTGAAAAGCTGGAGTCGTTCCTCCAGGAGGTCGAAGACCTGCTGCGCGCCGAGATCTGCGACCGTGAAGGCAACTGGACGGCGCACTACGTTCGGTTGCGCTTCAAGGCGCAGACGGCGTAGTGGACAACCTCACGCATTCGCTCGTGGGCGTCGCGCTTGCGGATGCGATGGCGGGACGTCGCGCCGTCAAATCCCAGCGGCCGCTCCTGGTGGGCGCCGGCCTGATTGCCGCCAACCTTCCAGATGTCGATATCGCGTATTCGGTGATCACACCGGCGCCGATCGGCTATCTCGTCCACCATCGCGGCCACACGCACACGATCGTCGGTCTTGGCGTGCTGGCGCTCGTACTCGTGCTGGCCTATCGCATGATACCGCCCGTACGCGCCATGCGGACCGGCGAGAGGTTCCGGCTCTGGCTGTTGATGGCGGCCGCGCTTGCCAGTCACCTGGCGATGGATGCGTTGAACCCGTACGGCGTCCATCCGTTCTATCCCCTCGACAACACATGGTATTTCGGCGACGCGGTTTTCATCCTCGAGCCTTCGCTCTGGCTCGTGCTGGGCGTGGCCGTCGCCTGGAACGCCCGGACGAGAGCTTCGAAGCTTTTCGCGGCGCTGCCGATTGTGATTTTAGTTTTTACAACTGCGTCGAACGATGTCGTGCCTTTTGACGCGGCGGTCGCACTGGGGCTGGCAGGTGGAATCCTGGCCTGGTCCACGCGGCGCATGTCGCCGCGTGCGCGGGCGTTGCTGGCGGTCGCGTTGTCGCTCGCGTTGATCGGTGTTCAATTGACCGCATCGCGCGAGGCGCGCGGCCAGGCGCATCGGACACTCGGGCCGCTGCTTCGCGGGCGGCTGGTGGATGTCGTGCTCACGCCCAATCCCTCGTCACCGCTGTGCTGGGGGGTGATTGGCATTGAGCTCCGCGAATCCAGCGGCGAGTACGTGCTCTGGCGAGGCACGCTCTCGCTGGCGCCATCCGTGAAAGCTCCAACCGCGTGCGCGTCACATCGATTGTCGGAAACCCGACAAAGCCGCATGGTGGGTGAAGGCCGATTGGCGCTTCGCGACGAGATTCATCAGCCATTGCGGCCGCTTCGCGACCTCGGCCGTCGTGACTGCTGGGCGCGCGCCTGGCTGCGGTTCGGGCGAGTGCCCGTGATCCACTCGAACGAACTCTTCGACTTGCGCTTCGAGGAGCGCCGCGCGCAGGGGTTCACGCACTTGCCGCTCGCCCGCGCGTCGAGCGACGCGCCCTGCCCCTCGTTCGTCCCTCAGTGGGACATGCCGCGCCGGGATCTGTTGTCGTACTAGCCGTCCTGCCCCGGATCTTGCTTAAGAGCATGTTCGTTGGTGCTTACTGTCTAGGGCATTGCCGCGGGGTGTCCGATTGATGCCTGAACAAATTACCCGACCATGAAAAGAATTCATCCTTCCTGAGATTTGTGCCACCTCAAATATGCACCCCACGAGCCCGGTCCCGCCGGGCTTTTTTTTTGACGCCTGATTGGTCATATACTCTGGCACCCACAATCAAGGAGGCCGTATGCCGACTTCAGGTTCCATGAAGCTCGTGCTGCTCGTATCGCTTGCCTGCGTCCAGGGCGTCGTCGCGCAATCGCCCGCCCCGACCAACGACGCGCCGAACCCGTACAAGACCGTCACGAATTTCTTTCAACTGCCGGAAGGCCGTTCGTGGGGATCGATCAGCACGGTCGAGCCCGACCTCGACGGGCGCTCGATCTGGATCGTCGATCGCTGCGGAGCGAATTCCTGCGTCGGCTCGAAGCTGCCGGTCGTGATGAAGTTCGATGTCTCGGGAAAACTGGTGCGCATGTTCGGCGAGGGGCTGTTCGTGTTCCCGCACGGCATCCATATAGATGCGCAGGGCAACGTCTGGGTCGTGGACGGCCTGCCCCCCGGGGGCGGGCGTGGCGACGCGGCGCCGCCGGCCGGCGGCCATCACATCGTGAAGTTCAGTCCTGACGGCAAGATTCTGCTCCGTCTGGGAGTGCCCGGGGTAACGGGCGCCGACAGCACGCACTTCAATCAGCCGTCCGACGTCATCACCGCGTCCAACGGCGACATCTTCGTAGCCGATGGGCACGGCGGCAACAGCAACGCGCGCATCGTGAAATACGACCGGACCGGCAAGTTCATCAAGGAATGGGGCACCCGTGGAAGCGGCCGCGGTCAGCTCGACGCGCCCCATGCGCTGGCCATGGATTCGAAGGGACGGCTGTTCGTGGCCGATCGCGCCAACAATCGTCTGCAGATCTTCGATCAGAACGGCACGTACCTCGACGAGTGGCATCAGTTCAGCCGCCCGAGCGGGGTGTACATCGACAAGAACGACGTCATCTATGTCGCCGACTCCGAGTCGAACAACTCGCGCAAGCACGGCGAGTGGAAGCGCGGTATCCGCATCGGCAGCGCGCGCGACGGGAAAATCACGGCGTTCATTCCCGACGACAACCCCAACGCCAACGAAGGTTCGCTTTCGGGGACGAGCGGTCCTGAAGGCGTCGCCGCCGACGCGTCGGGCAATGTGTACGGAGCCGAGGTCGGCCAGCGAGGGGTGAAGAAGTACATTCGCAAATAGGGCTGAGGGCTGAGGGCTTAGGGCTTAGGGCTGACGGTAAACGGTAAACGGTGAATGCCAGATGGTTGAGTGTTGTTGCTGTCTGCGTGGCGTGCGCCGCGGGTCCGGCCCGGCCAGCGTCTGAGTCGTGCGTTCGGGTTGGGAAGCCGCTGGCCCTGTCTGAAGTACGGGAAGCCAGCGGCATCGCGGTGGGCCGGCTGCCCTGGCTGATTAACGACTCGGGGAATCGACCGCTGCTCTACGCGCTCGATGCCGGCGGAATGACGTCGCGCGTCACCCTGACCGGCGCGAACCTCATCGACTGGGAAGACCTTTCGATCGGGAAATGCGGCGCGACCGACTGTCTCTACATCGCCGATATCGGCGACAACCGCACATCGCGCGATCGCATCACGATCTATCGCGTCCCGGAGCCCGCGGCCGGCAGCGCATCGACGATGCCCGCCGACGCGTTTCATCTGACCTATCCGGATCATCCGCACGATGCCGAAGCGTTCGTCGTCGTGCCCGGCCGTGTGCAGGAACTCTTCATCATTACCAAGGACGAACGCCCCGAGGTCTACCGTCTCGCACGGCAGCTCGAGCCGGGGCAGAGCTCAACGCTCTCGTTCGTTCGTGCGCTCGGCGCACGTGAGCGCATCACCGGTGCGGCGGCTTCGCACGACGGGCGCTGGATTGCCTTGCGTTCGAACCGGACGCTCTTCATCTATCCGTCGCTGGGCTTCGCGACGGACGGCAATCCAGTCAGCGTCGATTTGACCAGCCTCGACGAGCCGCAAGGCGAGGGGGTGGCGTTTGGCAGGAGTGGTGAGCTGTACCTCGTGAGCGAGAGCGGCGATGTGGAGGCCGGCGCGGGAGTGTTGACGCGGCTTCGTTGCGACTTCATACGGTAATCGGTACAGTAGTGGCACAAAGGAGAACCATGAAGCGTTCGATGCTTGCGCTCGTAATCGGCTTTCTTGGCGTCGCGAGTTCGGTCGGCTTGAGCGGCCAGAAGGGCCTCCCGTCATGCGATCCGGACAACGGCGGCTTGACGCTGCCGGCCGGCTTCTGCGCCCTCGTCGTGCACCCCGGCGGCATTGGCGAAGGCCGTCATATCGTGGTCAACGACAACGGCGACATTTACGTCATTGTGCGGCGCGGGCCGCGGCCCGAACCCACGGCGCCCTTCGGACCGGGCGGCATCATCGGGCTTCGCGACACCAACGGCGACGGCAAAGTCGACGTGGTCAGCGAGAAATTCGGTGACGTGGGCGGCACTGGCCTCGAGCTGCGAAACGGCTATCTCTACTACGCGGCGGTGGATCACATCGGCCGCTTCAAGCTCACACCCGGCGAGCTGCGCCCGAGCGCACCCGCGGAAATCGTCGTGAGCGGCTTTCCGGTCGGCGGCGGCCACGCCGAGAAGGACATCGCGTTCGACAACGCGGGCAACGTCTACGTGAACATCGGGCTGCCCTCCAACGCCTGTCAGATTCCCGATCGCCGTCCGGGCGCGCCCGGCATCGATCCCTGCCCGCAGCTCGAAGAGCGCGGCGGCATCTGGCGCTTCAAGGCCGATGTCGTTGGACAGAGGTACACGAAGGAAGCGCGGTTCGCGAGCGGGCTGCGCCAGCCGGTGGCGCTCGCCTGGCACGACGGACATCTTTATGTGGCGATGAACAGCCGCGATTCGCTCGACACGCTGTTTCCTGAAAAAGGCTACACGGCCGAAGACAACGCCCTCGGGCCGAGTGAGCCGATGATGCAGGTTGAGCAGGGGGACGTGTACGGCTGGCCGTACTGCTACTACGACAGCCGCGTGAAAGCGATGATTCTCGCGCCGGAGTACGGCGGCGACGGCAAGACGATCGGCCGCTGCTCGCAATTCAAGGTGCCGTTCGCGACCTTTGGGGCGCACTACGCGCCGGTCGATCTGATGTTCTACACGCACACGCATTTCCCGGCGAAGTATCGCGGTGGCGCGTTCATGACGTCGCACGGTTCGTGGAACCGGGCGCCGCTGCCGATGGCGGGCTACAACATCATGTTTCAGCCCGTCGTGAAGGGAAAGAACGCGGGGCCGAACGAGGTGTTCGCGGATGGATTCAAGGGCATGGAGCCCTTGAAGAGCCCGGACCTCGCCGCCGCAAGGCCAAACGGCACGAACGTCGGTCCGGACGGCACGCTGTACATCACCGAGAGCGTGAAGGGCAAAATCTGGCGGGTGATCTACCGCGGCAAGGTAGATTAGGTGCGTTGAGTGCGATCGGGTGCGACAGGTGCGACAGGTGCGACAGGTGCGACAGGTGCGATAGGTGCGCACCCGACGTATCCATAGGCACCTGGCGCGGCTTCGCAGCCCTCGGAGGGGCTGTTTGGCGTGCGTGCTGCTCGATTTGTATCAAGCCCGCGACAAGGGCCGCCTGCGGTCTCGCTCCGACGCCAATTTGTTTGCGTTTCGGCGCGGGCGAAGGTAACCTAACGGCACAATTTTCATTAATTTGGGGTTTCAGGTCTTCGACTTCGCCCAGGCGAAGGAGGTCCCATGAAGCGGTCACGAAACTTTTATGTAGGGGTCAGCATCGCGGTCGTCGTTGCCGTGCTGGCGGTCGCACAGTACGCGCTCCAAACCGTAGCCAGCGCTCAGGGCAGCGGTGCACAAGCGGGCATCTACGAAGTTGACCGGATGTGGCCGAAGCCGCTTCCGAACAACTGGGTGCTGGGCTCCACCGTCGGCCTCGCGGTCGACGCGCGCGATCACGTGTTTGTCGTGCATCGCGGTCAGGCGACGCTGGATCCGAAGTTTGCGAGCCAGATGGTGTTCGCGCCAACCGGACGGGGCGCGCGCGGTGGGGCGCCCGCCCGTGGTGATGCGGCCATCGGTGAGGAAGTGGCGAGCGGCGCCAAGCCGATTTCCGATCTGTGCTGCGCTTCGGCACCGCCGGTTCTCGAGTTCGATCCGGCCGGCAACCTCGTGAATCACTGGGGCGGCCCGGGTACCGGCTTCGAGTGGCCGCCGTCGATGCACGGCATCACGATCGACGGCAAGGACAACGTGTGGCTCGCCGGCAACGGCGGCAACACCGTCCTGAAGTTCTCGAAGGACGGTAAGTTCCTGCTGCAGATCGGCAAGAACGGTGCGAGCAAGGGCAATAAGGACACGGCCAACCTGAGCCGTCCGGCGGAAGTCGAAGTCGACATGGCGGCCAACGAGGTGTACGTGGCCGACGGCTACGGCAACCGCCGCGTCATCGTGTACGACGCCGACAAGGGCACGTTCAAGCGCATGTGGGGCGCGTACGGGAAGCCGCCGACCGACGACCCGAACGTCACCTACGATCCGGCCAAGCCATTGTCGCAGAACTGGCAGACGGTGCACTGCGCGTCGCTTGCGAACGACGGGCTCGTGTATGTGTGCGACCGGGTGAACGATCGCATTCAGGTATTCAAGAAGGACGGCACCTACATCAAGGAAGCGCAGATCGCCAAGCGCACGCTCGGCGACGGCGTCACCTTCGACATCGCGTTCTCGAAGGACAAGGAACAGCGGTTGATGTACGTGGCCGACGGCGCGAACCACCGCGTATGGCAGCTGCTGCGAGAACCGCTGCAGGTGCTCAACCACATCGGCAACGGCGGACGTTACCCCGGCCAGTTCTACGCCACGCACAACGTATCGCTCGACTCGAAGGGCAACCTTTACACGGTCGAGACCTACACGGGCGCGCGCGTGCAGAAGTTCAGCTACAAGGGTCTGGGCGCGGTCGCGAAGCCGGAAGGCAACCACAATTAGTCGCAAGGCGATAGTCGAAAGTCGGTAGGCGATAGTCAAAAAGGGGCGCTCGGAAATCCGAGCGCCCCTTTTTTTCGCACCTGTATAATCCTTCGTGCTCATCGGCCGCCGTTACGTCGTGACCGGGCGCGTCCAGCGCGTCGGGTTCAGGTATTTCGTCGAAGATGCGGCGCGGCGTGAACGGATTCTCGGCTACGTGCGCAATCGGCATGACGGCACCGTCGAAGTAGTCGCAGAGGGCGACGCCGACGCCATGCACCGTTTCGAAATGGCCGTGCGGCGAGGCCCTTCCGGGGCCCGGGTGGACGAGGTCGAGACGACAGAGCTCGAAGCGTCCAATCAATTCGCCGGTTTCTCAGTGATGGGATAGACAACACACATGGACTCACTCAAATCAAAGATTCGCAGCGTTCCCGACTTTCCGAAACCAGGCATTCTCTTCTACGACATCACCACCCTGCTGCGCGATCGCGAAGGCTTCGCGGAGTCTATCGATGCGCTCGCGAAGCCGTTCGAGAGCGAAAAGATCGACATCGTGGTCGGCGTCGAGAGCCGCGGGTTCATCCTTGGCGGCGCCGTGGCCGACCGGCTCGGCTCAGGATTCGCCCCGGTCCGCAAGAAGGGGAAGCTGCCCGCGCACACGGTGCGCGAGACCTACGACCTCGAGTACGGCACCGATTGCCTCGAAATTCATTCCGACGCCGTCGAGCCGGGACAGCGGGTGCTCATTGTGGACGACGTGCTCGCGACCGGGGGGACGGCCGCGGCGACGACGGCTCTCGTGCGTAAGCTGGGCGGGCAGGTGGCCTCGCTTGCATTCCTGGTCGAGCTGGCGTTCTTGAATGGCCGGGGCAGGCTTGGCAGCGAATCGATCCACAGCGTCCTGAAGTATTCGTCATGACCGTGATCGTTGTCGGGGCCATTCTGGCCCTCGTGCTCTGGCGAATCGCCGACCAGGTTCAGCGACGCCGGCACGACGCGACGATTCAGCAGATGCTGGCGACCTTTGCGCCGGCCGTGGTGGCGGTCCAGCAGGATCCGAAACAGCTGCTCGTGTGGTACCCGCTCGCGCGGGCCAGCAGGAAACTCTACCCCGAGGCGTTCAAGTCGCTGGACGACGCCTCAGGCGGTACGTTTCCCTTCACAAAGGAACAGTTGAAGGCCGCGCACGCGCGGTGCAGCTCCGAGTGGCTCGCCTGGGAACGCGCGCACGACGCCGAATACTCGCTGAAGGTGGCGGAAGTTCAGGACGAGATCGATCGCGCGCAGGCCCCGCCGTCGGCCCTGCTGCGCACCCGCCTCGCGGCAATCGAGCAGCAGAAGCTCGAGCGCTACCAGCAACGGTACGAAGAATACGTCAAGACCGCCAAGGCGCTCGCGTCGTTCGTAGAAGCGGTCGCGTCGTTCGTAGAATAGGGTCCGAGATCGCCAACCATGCGCCGCATCCTGCACGTCGACATGGACGCGTTCTACGCGTCGGTCGAGCAGCGCGATAATCCCGGACTGCGCGGCAAGCCGGTGGCCGTCGGCGGCCAGCCGAACCGGCGCGGAGTCGTTGCGGCGGCGAGCTACGAGGCACGCACGTTCGGGGTCCGCTCGGCCATGCCGATGGCGCAGGCGGTCAAGCTCTGCCCGTCGCTGGTGATCGTCCCGCCCGATTTCTCCCGCTACAAAGCGGCTTCGTCAACCATCTTCGGCCTCTATCGAGACGTGACCCCGCTGGTCGAGCCGCTGTCGCTTGACGAGGCCTATCTCGACGTCACCGAAAACAGCTGGAACGAACCGCTCGCCACGCGGGTGGCCAAACGGCTGAAAGAGCGAATCCGCGAGGCCACCGGGCTGACCGCATCTGCCGGCGTCGCGCCGAACAAGTTTCTCGCGAAGATCGCGTCGGGCTGGAAGAAACCGGATGGCCTGACCGTGATCGCCCCCGATCGCGTCGAGCCGTTTCTCCATCAGTTGCCCGTAGACGCGCTGTGGGGCGTCGGTCCCGTGACGGCGAAGAAACTGCGCGCGCGCGGTATCAGCCGCCTCGTCGATGTCCGTGCCGTTGACGAACGTGTGCTGCGCGAGGCCGTCGGAAGCATGGCGGACTGGTTGCGTCAGCTTGCCAACGGCGTTGACGATCGGCCGGTTATCGCGCATCACGAACCGAAGTCGTCGGGCACGGAGAACACGTACGCGGAAGATCTCACAGATCTCGAGGCTATTCGCCGCGAGATCGACGAGATGGCCCAGCATGCGGTGCAGTGGCTCGAGCGCAAGGGGTTGCTCGCACGCACGGTCACCATTAAGGTCCGGTACTCTGATTTCACGACCATTACGCGCAGCCATACGGCGCCTGCGACCCGCGAGGCGGCGGGTGTGTCCGCCCGGGCGCTGCAGCTTCTGGAAAAGACCGCGGCGGGGCAGCGACCGATTCGCCTGCTTGGCGTGAGCGTCCACAATCTGTGTACGGCGATCGAATCGAAGCCAATGCCCGACGACTGGCTCCCGTTTTCGGAATGACCCGCACATCCTTCGGCAGGCGTCGTCCGGCGTGGGTGATATGCGTCGCGATAGCTCTGCTCGTGGCAGGGGGCGACGCCAACTCCGTGCGTGCGCAACGCACGACGCCTCGGATAGTCGCCATCGGCGACGTCCATGGAGATCTCGGCGCGTTCACAACGATGTTGAGACGAACCGGGCTCGTCGACGAGTCTCGACGCTGGACCGGCGGAACATCCCTTCTCGTTATGCCAGGCGACTTCACCGATCGGGGGCCGAAGGTCCGGGAGATCATGGACCTGCTCATCGATCTCGAAGAGCAGGCGCCACGCACGGGCGGGCGCGTCGTCGTTCTGCTCGGCAACCATGAGGTGATGAATCTCATGGGCGATCTGCGCTACGTCACCCCGGAGATTTACGCGAGCTTTGCCGGCCGGCAGTCGGACAATCGGCGAGCGTCGGCCTACGACGCCTATCTGAAACTGATCGCCGGGCAGGCCGAAACGGCGCGCCGCCGCGGAATCGACGCGCCTCAGCCCGACGCCCGCGAGGCGTGGATGGCCGAGCATCCTGCCGGTTTCGTCGAGTACGTGGAAGCCTTCGGATCGCGAGGCCGCTACGGTTCATGGCTCCGCCGGAAGTCCGTCGTGTTCCGCGCGGGCGACGTGGCGTTTCTCCACGGAGGCCTCGATCCCGGTCGCGGCGCCGCGTCGCTCGATGCGATCAACGACACCGCTACGGCAGAAATACGGATGTTCGACAACCTGCGTGACCGGATGGTGGACCGCAGGCTGATTCTGCCGTATGCCACCTTTCAGGAAATCCTGGCGGCGGCTCGACGCGAGATTGACGCGCAGGCGAGCGACGCCGTGAAGAACAAGGAACGGCCGATGGAAGAGTGGCTCAGGGACATCGAGCAGGTGGGATCCTGGTCGGTGCTTGCGCCGAACGGCCCGCTATGGTTTCGCGGTTACGCCACCTGGTCCGAGGCCGAAGGAGAGGCGGCAATGAGAGTCCTGGGCGAACGCTATCGGATTGCCCGCGTTGCGGTGGGCCACACGATTACTCAGACTCGACGCATCCAGACGCGCTTCGGCAATCGCGTCTTCCTTATCGACACCGGCATGTCGTCGGCGTCCGGCGCCAACGGCACGCCCTCGGCGCTCGAGCTTCGCGACGGCCGCATTACGGCCATCTATCCGGACAGCGAAACCATCATGCACGGGGCCGCGACTCCCGCCGCGCAAGGTGCGCGCTGACGCTAGAGCGCTTTCAATTTCTGTGTAGTACGTAGTGTCCGGCTTTAGCCGGACTCCGAGCGGTCCGCCTGAAGGCGGACACTACGTACAATCCGAAAACGTCCTACTGGTCGTCGAACGAGTAGAGCGCCACGTGCTCTCCGTTCTTCGCGATTTTGGCGTCGAACAACGCGACGATGAGATCGCGGCGCTTCAGCATGGCTTTGATCTCGTCACCCGTCAGGCTGCTCTTGACCGCTTCCTTCACGCTCTCCTCGGTCAGCTTCCGCATCCCCTCGAACATGACTCGTTCGCAGCGTACGAGGACCTGGGGCGCGGTCAGCTTCTCGTTCAGCCTGAACGCCCGCGTGTGATCGATCAGCCACAGGGTCCCGTCGGTCGTCCACAGGATGTTGCCCACATTTCGATCGGTGTTCGCGATCAGGGCATCGAACACGCGCAGACGGTAGACCTGCCCCCAGGTCCTTGCCGCAGGCCATCCCGTTTTGGGGTTTTTCATCCGCGCGCGTTCGTCCATGCGCACGTCGTCCACCCACCAGGTGACCGAGGTGCTCTTCGCATCGATGCGACGTTCGACAGACACGGGCACCTGACGCAGACCCAGCAGGCGGCTGACCTCGTAGGCGGCGATGTTGTACCGGTAGCTGTCCTTGAAGTTGAGCTCGGCAGGGCGGCCGGGCGGGTTGAACACGAGCATCGAGACATCGACGTCCTGGATTTGTGCGTCGTGGGTGATCTCTCCATGTGACAGCGTCGCTCGCCGTGTGTTGTTGATTCCCTGAGAGATCTCCTTCGAGTCGCCGATGCGAGCATTCAGCAGGAAGTCTTCGATTTGTTCGTCGGTGAGCGCCGGCTTGACAGTGGCGGCGGTCTGCTGCGCCGCCGAAAGGCCAACCAGAGTCAGCGTGGCCAGCGTGTAAGAAAGCGCAGCGCGCCGAAGCACGTTCATCGACTTTTGCTCCTGTGAGTGTCTGGAATGGCCTGCAAGAATACATCAAGAAACACCAGAACAGCGTTCACATCCCGATCGTCCATTGTTGAAGCAATAGATGTGGCGTAGTGATTGCACTAAATTGGTACGCCGAGGGATAGATGGTCGTCAGAAAAGCGCCGCTGGAAAGCGGGAGGGACACAGAAATCGACATGATCGAGCGCCAGATGGAAGGGGGCGTCGTCGTCATCCAGCCGCTGGAGGTCCACGAACACTCTGTGGAAAATAGGCTTGGCGGCCTCGTCGAGATCGAAGAGCACGTCGAAGCCCGCCCAATCCGCTCTAGGTCGACGGCGGCTCCCAAAGCTTGAGGTCCTCTCCCACACGCGCCTTGGCAAGCAGGATGATCTGTCCTGTATGCATGCCGAAATGCTCGACGACGTGGTAAATCGCCTCCAGAACGTTCACTTCATAGTCTTGAATGCTGCGCCGGTCCAGCAGCGCGTTGCCGTCGATCCTGCTTAGCACCTCGTCGGCTTGCCGCATGACGTCGCGCAAACGGCGGCGGAGATCGTCCGCCGGAATTTCAGCCCGCTCGTCGAACTCGCGTTGACGATTGCGCTCGAACGGCAATTTCCCCACGCCGCCGACAATCCACATCGTGACGTTGCCGCACAGATGAAGGATGAGGTTGCCGATGCTGTTCGACCGTTCGTTGGGACGCCACCAAATATCGTGGGGCTCCAGCCGGTCGAGGCAACGCTCGATCTTCGGTACGTAGTCTTTCGCCAGCAGGCTGCGGGATTTGTCGACAAAGGCGCGCGAGACGTCGTCCATGGCCATATCGTCCATGGTCCTGCGCCGTGAGGCAAGCCCGCGATGCCCTGAGCTTGCCGAAGGGCGGGGTCTAGTCCAGCGCTCCTTCTCGCGCCGGTTGTGCCGCGCCGGGCGGTGCTGCACCGGGCGGTGCCGCGCCGGGCCCGTCCGCGAGGTGCACGACGATGTAGTCGCGGCCCTGCCAGGTCTTGACGAGCTTGCGGCGCTCGGAGGTTCGGCGTTCGGGATAGCGTCCCGCGACTTTCTGTTTCCGGATTTGTTTGACGCGACGGTCGAGGACGACCTTTACGTCGCGGGCCCCGGCGAACTGGTAGGTGAGCCGCTGGAACGTTTGAAGCTTGGCGCGGTCGACGACGATGAGTTTCATGGTTGGGTGCAGACCATCATTGCGACTCCCATGCCATGAAAAATTCCTCGAAAGGCGCATTTCTGCGCGCGGTTTTACACTGGCGTCATATCAAGAATGTTAGAGGAATCACAAACTAGTTACTTCGAGACGGCGAGCGTAACGTCGACCCGCATCGTTTCTCCGCTGATCGGATCGGCGGCGCTCGACAATTGGGTCGTCTGACCGTCCTCCAGGATCACCGTGTTGTTTGCGATCGAGGGTAGGGCGCGACTTTAGTCGCGCGGCTCGGCTGAAGCCGAGCCCTACGTCAGCGGCGGAGGCTGAAATTGACCGTCACCGTCATCTTCACCGGCACCGCCTTTCCGTCGACCATCGTCGGGTCGTACCGCCATTCGCGGACGGCTTTGAGCGCGGCCTCGTCCAGCACGGGGTTGGAATTGAGGACGCGGGCATCGGCGACGACGCCCTGCTCGTTGACGGTAATTTCCGCGGTGACCGTGCCGTCGATGTTGGCCGCCATGGCTTCGACTGGATAGACGGCGTTGCCGAATCGTCTGGGAGGGGTAATGCCGCCGCCGACCTGGTAGACGCCGTTCCTGTCGGGCGATCCCGGAACGGTTTGTTCCTGCACGTCCTGCTTTTGCGCGTTGGCGTGCATGACGCCAGCGCGGCGTGCGTAGAATTGCGCGAGATTCTGAAACGTCTTGATCTCGGTTGGCTGCAGCCGCCTGGCGGAGAGCAGTGTCTCTTCCGCGGCGTCCGGCGAGACCTGTAATTCCTGGTATTTCGCGAGCCGGAACAACGGCTCGACATCGGTCGGGCGCAGCGCGATGAGGTCGCCGAACGCGGCGAGCATCTCGGCCTGATTGTTCAGCATCGCCACGTCGAAAATCCTGAGGAGACGCTCGATGGCGGTGCTCTTGATGACCTCGTCAGCCGGCAGGCCGAGGCTCCGCTTGTAGAGCGCTGCCGCGGCTTCGACGTGCCGTCTCCATTCCTGACTGTCCTTCTGCGCCGATTCCCCTCGGGCGAGCTCTGTTTCCGCGAGGCAAATCTGCGTCGTCGCGGCGGACATGCCGCGCGCCATCGCGGCGGCGCAGTCGGTTTGAGTTACCTGGGCCTGCGCCATAACGGCCGCAAGAAGAAGCGTCGGTGCGAGCATGCGTACCTCTGCGGCGGTTAGACACCACGGCGCGAGATTCGCTCCAGATGCTCAGCGGGGAGACAGTATCATCGGGAATGCCTTCCGACGTCTCTCGCGTGTCCGACGAACTGGAAACGGAGTTCGGCGGGATTGATATCTATTTGTTCGATCAACTTATGCGCGGCCGATTCGATCGGCGTCCGCGTGTGGTCGACGCCGGCTGCGGCGCCGGGCGCAATCTTCCGTATTTCCTCCGGCGCGGGTTCGACGTCCGGGCGGTGGATGCCGATGCCACGGCGATTCGCTCGGTGCGCCACCTCGTGGCCTCGCTGAATCCGTCGGTGCCGCTCGAGCAGATTCATTGCGGGTCGCTCGATGCCCTGCCGTGGGAGGATGGCTCGGCGGATGCCGTCATCTGCAGCGCTGTTCTGCATTTCGCGCGCGACGACCGGGCGTTCGCGGCGATGCTCGAGGAGATGTGGCGCATTCTGTCGCCCGGCGGGCTGTTTTTCGCCCGCCTGGCGACGAGCATCGGCCTCGAGCATCATCTCTCGTCAACCACCGGGCGCGTGCGTCTGCCCGATGGTTCCGAGCGCTTCGTCGTCGATGAGCCGACCATTCTGGCGTGGACGTCGAGGCTGGGCGGCAGGCTGGTCGATCCGATCAAGACGACGAACGTGCAGAACCAGCGGTGCATGACGACGTGGGTGATGGAGAAGTAGGGGCGACGCGATCTGCGAATGTCAGGGTGCTTCGTACACTGTTCGATAGGCGGGAATGAACAGCGTCGCAGCACCGATGCCGCCGCCGAGCAGCATCATGCTGTAGTTGGCGCCTCCCTCATTGCCCGTGGCACATTGTGGGCATACGAAGAATCCGGCGACCAACCCGGCAGGTATTCCGATCAGCCGGAGCAATTGGCGACCGGCGCTTTTCGCACGAACCCGTCTCACCTGATCCACCGGGAGATCGCGCGGCGCTCCATCGGCGCGGACGACAATCGAGGCTGGCGTCACATCGACAATCGATCCGCTGATTTCGGATCCTCCCTTCGTCGCCACCTTCACGCGCGTGCCCCTGTCGAGCGATTCCACCCGCTGCCAGTTCGACCGGTCTTGTCCGGCCGCAGCCGATTCCACTGACAACAATACGACGAAGGCCAGGATCGTCCGGATTGATCGTGTCATTGCGACGCCTCCTGCTCGCCAATGCGCCAGATGGCTGCCAAACGGCTCACGGCTGTGGCAGGCGCTCGAAGCGAATAAATCGCTCGAGCCACCCGGAAAAAATTACTCGGTCTCACCTCCTTCCCCTTAGCGCGTCTTCTGATGGCGCGTCCCCCTCTGCCCGATAGACAATCAAGCGGGCGAGTTGCCGCCTAGAAAATTCGGCAGGAGCAAAACGTGCAGTACGGCCTTCAGACCCATTTCGGCGACCCGATCGGCCCAGAGCTCTGCGGCGACCTGCGCGCGCTGCGGTTCACGTGGGCGCGGATCGATGCCCAGAACTCCAGTCAGCAGACCATGCTCGCGATGATCGACGAATCGACGCAGGCCGGGCTGACGCCGCTGGTGATCGTGGCCGACGAGGCGCGTCTGGCCGCGCTGCCATCGGGCATCGATGCGGAGTGGACGAACGAACCGGACGGCGATATCGCGCCGGCAGCGTATCGTGTTGGGCTCGATGGGGCGTGCCAGGTCGCACAAGCGCGCGGCATACGCCTGTGGGCGCCGGCGATCTCGAATCTGGATCACGACTCGCTCGCGTGGTTGAACGCGGTGCGCGATGCGGGAGGCGGCTGGCCGGCTGAGCTGCACGGCATCAGTGTGCATCGCTATGGAGATGGCACGTTCGAGACACCACATACAGGTTTTTCGTCGCGCACGGCGGAAGTGAACTGGCTGAAAGCGGCGTGTGCGGGCTTGCCGTACCTCGTCTCGGAGTTCGGCTACCCGACGGTCGACGGGCTGACAGAAGCGCAGCAGGCCGAGCGCATCACCCAGGAATGGCACTTCTGGGCCGAGGAGGGCGCGGAGGTGGCCATCCTCTTCCAGGTCAACGACGGCCCCGACAACACACGGGAACACCGGTACGGCATCCGGCGCTTCGATGGTTCGTGGAAACCGAGCGCCGATACCGTACCCAGACAACAGACTGAGGGCGACATGCCACAAGCGACGTTCGTACTGTCCCGGCGCGATCTCATCCCGCATCCGTCCCGGCCGGGGTACTTCACCTGCCGGTACCCGAAAGGGAGAAATACAGTGCTCTCGATTCAGCCAGGTGGCAGTTTCGACACGCGCTCACCCGGCACGACGGGCCCGTGGGAGACGTTGCGCGATGATGGAACGCGCGCGGTGTTCGAGGACGTCGAGGATGGCGTGTACGCGATTCCACTCGTCGACTAATGAGCCGGTTTCTCCTGCTGACGGATCGCCCGCGCGCGACGCTG
The DNA here is from genome assembly GCA_963746535.1 of Vicinamibacterales bacterium. Classification (GTDB taxonomy): domain Bacteria; phylum Acidobacteriota; class Vicinamibacteria; order Vicinamibacterales; family JAMQPK01; genus JAMQPK01. The sequence goes on from CAVVBP010000009.1 coordinate 21,844, forward strand.
GGCCCGCTCGCGGCGCGCGACCGCCTGCTCGACTCGGGCGGCCAGCCCTGGCGCTGGAACGGGGCCTCGGCGTTTCTGCTTGGCGCCCGGATCGCCCTCGGCGAAAGCGTGACGGCCGTCCTCGACTGGTATCAGGCCAGCGGGTTCAACGTCCTTCGCGTCTTCACGGCGATGGACATCGTGCCGCGACAGCGCGGGATGGAGCCCTTTATTCTGAACAACGACCAGGTGCAGCGCGTGCTCGAGACGGTCAACCGGCGCGGGATGTACGTCGAACTGACCGTGGGCGACATGCAGATCCTGATGCCGAACCGCGACGACCAGCGGCGCTATTTCGAGTCCATCGTTCCCGGCGTGAATCCACGCGAGCTCTGCAACGAGCCTTTCAAGAACGGCGTCGATGTGGCGCGACTCGGGCGCGTCGGGTCGGGCTTCCAGGCCTCGGGCAACTATCGCTTTGTGGACAAGGTGCAGGGCAACGTGGTGACGCAGACGATGCCCGCAGTCCTCGACTACTTCACCTATCACACGGAACGCAAACCGGAATGGCCGCGCACGCCCCACGATGCCGAAGAGTTCTTTGATGGCTGGAATGTCATCGCCACCTCCGGTCCTTACAAAGGGAAGCGCGTCATCTTCGAAGGCGTGCACGTGCCGATTGTGCTCGACGAACCCACCGGCGCGGCGGAGGAATCGATAGGAGACAGTCGAAGCAACGTGCCGGACGACTTCTTCGACTACGCGGCCAGCGCGGCGCTGATGAGCGCGGGCGCCACGTTCCATAGCTCGGAGGGCATCAGCACGGTCGTGCCGGGCCCCGTGCAACAGGCGTGTGCGCGGCAGTGGGTCGCGGCGATGGGGGCGATTCCCCTTGATGCTCCGCTCGGCCAGTACACGCGCGGAGGCTCGAGTCGCTGTCCGATCGAACACGACGACCGGACAGCCCTGCGGACGTACGCGAAGATTTCTGGCAATCGCGCGACCGCCGTCGTCGTGCGGCCGACCGAGCATCGCGCGGAGGATCGCATCGCGCGCAACGGCTGGCGCATCGTGGGTACCTCGGGCGATCGCCATAACATCGTGTATCTCGAACGGTAAATCAGGCCTGGGTAATGGAGAAGTAATGTGGGCCTGCGGATGCTAGACTTGCGCCATCACATTAACTGATCCGATCGCGATCCGCCTTGAAGCCGAGAGCGCGGCCGAGGTGCGTGCAGCCGTTCGCGGCGGCCTGCTGGAGTTCAACTTCACTTTCGTTCCTGTGACGGAGTTCATTCCGCTCGTCTTCGCCGCGCGAGATCCCGCCGGCAATCTGGTGGGCGGGCTTGCAGGTGAAGTCATGCCGGGGTGGAAATGGCTCTCGATTTCCTTGCTGTGGGTCTCGTCATCGCACCGGCGCGAGCGAATCGGCACGCGATTGATGCATCAGGTCGAGGATGAGGCGCGACGGTGCGGTTGCGCTTACGCGTATACCATGACGTTTCAAGCCCTCGGCTTCTACGAAAAACTGGGCTACGTCGTATGGGGCGTGCAGGAAGACTTCCCGCCAGGACAGCGAAGGTTTTTCGTGAGCAAGCCGCTGGGCCGCGGCATCGGGCAAGAGTGATCTACTGAAGCAGGGTCGAGCTGCACCTTCTGATGCGTTCGATATTCGCAAGAAACACCGTTCTCCCCATCCCTTTTTCTCCGAGCGAGGTCTCATAGCGGTCGGTTTTGGCGTCGTATTTCCACGACGTGCCACAACTGTTGCTCCCGCTCAGGGAACCATCCGGGGTGATGGTGTTCTGCCACATCGTGCCGGTGCGGGTATCCGTGCCGGATTCGCGAGTGATTCCACCCGGACAACGCTGCACGACATACGGGTTTCCCGAGGTGTCCGTTCCCGACGTCTCCGTGCAGGATGATTGGTTCGCGTTGGCGCCAGCGGGCCGCGCGGGAGCTGACGGTGCGGCACAGGGCGCCGGCGATTCCAGCCGCTCGCGAAACGCAGCTTCACCTTGCTGCGTATCACCCTTGTCGTTCTTGTAGGTCTGGGTTTGCGCGTCATACGTCCATTGCGAGCCGCACCTGTCCGTTCCGGACTGGGAACCGTCTGCGTTGATCGTCAGACTCCACGCCGCGCCCGTGCGGCTGTTTGAGCCTTGAACGCGCGTCGTGCCGTCTGCGCAACGCGCGCTCAGGTAGGTGTTACCCGATGCTGCATCGTACTTGTGCTCCGCCGGTTGACAACCAGCGGAAGGGCCGCGTTCGGCCGGGCGAAGGTCGTCGTTGGTGTAGGTCTTCGACGGCTGTTCCGTCTTTCCCTTGCTTTTCTCCGCCTCGCGCGCGACGTCGCCCAGCGGCGTTTGCGCGGCCGACACCGATACGTGACAGACGACCAGCGCCGCGATCAGGATGCGAAGAGATTGGTTCATGGTCTGTACTCGGATCCGGGCTATCAGTGGCGAGGGTTCAAAGGGCGACCTCAAACCGGTTCAGGTACGATACCACGTGGCATCTCAAGCCCAGAATGGATTCGTCACGTCTGCAGAAATGGGCCAGACGATGAAGGTGCCTTCGTTCTCATAGACCAACCCAATCCGCGTCGTGCGTTTGGTGTGGGCTGTTCAGCGTGCTCCACGATCAACATTGAAACTGGTCCTCCAACGGGACGGCTGTTGCCGTGAATTTCCCAACGTACACCGACCGGAGACACGCGGGCCCTACGGGCGTGGTCTTTCATGGTCAATCGCTAAATGTTCGTGGACGAAAGCGGTAGGACCATCTAGGATTGCACCCACATAGGAGGCAATCCATGCGGAGTATCTACATCGCGGTTATTGCTGTACTCGTGTTGAGTCTCGGATCAGTATTCGCGCAGCAGCAGGGTGGGAGGGGCGGCCGCGGTGGCCGCGGCGGACCAGCCGCTCCGCCGACCGATCCAACGGTTGCCACACAGATGACGGCGGCAGAATTGAGCGCGGCGCTCGCCAAGCTCGGCACCGAGCGTCCGAATGCCAGCGTTCGCGTCTTCTCGCTGGCGCCTTACAGCATCAACGTCGAGCATCGCGCACCGCTTGCGCAATCAGCATCGGTACACGCCGACGAGCACGAGCTCTTCTATGTGGTCGACGGCTCGGGCACGATGGTGACGGGGGGCACGCTGCTGCCGGAGAACAAAGGGATCGAAGGCGGAACGCCGCACAAGCTCAACAAAGGCGACTTCCTGATGGTCCCGAAAGGCGTGCCGCACTGGTTCAGTCAAATCGATGCGCCCGTGCTCAATATCATGTCGTTCCACTTGCCGGTCACGAACTAACGGCGACGGTGGCCGGACGTCTCCGCGTGTTGACGTCACGCAGGCATTGAGAAGACGCTGTAAACCTGTTGCAAATGAGAACTCGCGGAGCCTCAGGCAATTTGCAACGGCGAGTCGACCAGTGCCTGCAACCCTCAGATAAACTAGAATTTACTTCCTGTGAGCGCCCGTAGCTCAGCAGGATAGAGCACCGGTTTCCTAAACCGGGGGTCGCAGGTTCGAGACCTGCCGGGCGCACCAGCCTTCGCTCGCTTACGTGCACACGAGCTACGGCTGGCAGGCCACCCGAGCGCGCCAGTCCCATTCCATTCCCGAACCAACTTTCATCGCAGGCCACCGAAGTAGTGCCGCACCGCCCGTCACGAGAATCGTCTGGCCTGTCACTTGGTCTCAAACTGCGTGACCGTCAGCGTCGCGGTCCCGCCTGAGACGTAGAGACCATGCCCATACGAGCAGCCCCCGCCAAACACCAGCCCGATGCGACTCGGCTGCACCGCCTGCACGATCCACTCGAACCAGCGCAGCGCGACGTCGCTGGAGTTCGCCAACTGGCCGCTGACGCCGCCCCAGCGATCGGGCGTGAGCGGTACCGCAATCGAGAACGTCCCGGCTGTCACGAGCGGCACAAACCCCTGCCGGCTCCACCAGCGCATCGACGTGTCGTCACGCGGCCCCGACTCCCAGCCGTTTGCCTGCATGTACGGACGCACGGACGGAGGCGTGTTGCACGTCGGCTCCGGTCCCTGCGCCAGATTGAAGACCGTCGACGGCGAGGCGTTCATCTGGATGGTGAGATACAGCGTCGTCCCGACGCTCGACCCCGTCCATGCTGTCGTCAGCATGTTCACGGAGTCGCGCGAGTTCGTCGGGAACGTGATGGCGGGTTGCCCGAGACTGTTCAGCGTGAGCGTGGTGCCCGTCGAGTAGAACAGCGCCCATTGACTCGGATTGACGTTGAGATCAGGCGTCGCCTTACCCAGATTGGACTGAATCGAACCACCGCTGTCCGCGGACGTGGGACTGCCACATGCTGACAGGACGAGGAGCACGGCGAGATATAGCAGGTGTCGTGACATATGTCTGGCGACCCGATCCGTGGATACCGTTCATGGACGTCGGGCAATTACGGTACCAGAGTATCAGCCGCACGATCGAATTGGCTACATCCGAACACCAAGGTGACGCGGGACGAGCCAGAGGTCTGCCATCTGTGCTGACGGACTCTATGGAACCGGAACGAAGTACCCGGAAACAAAAGCCTCCAGATGTCCTTGGCCGTTGATATTGGTTTCGAACAACACGCCTTCCCCGGCGTTGGCATACATCCTGGTGTCGGTATTGAACATGTACGGTTCATTTGGATCGATCTGATTGGGAACCAGGATGTCGACGCCGGTTCCGGCAATCAACTTTGCATAAAAAGGCGGACCGCCAGTGTTGTTGTAAATCCGCGATCGCACATCGCGTTTTTCACCCTATGAGAAACCTCAAGACTTGGGAGTCCATCACGGCTCCACTCATACTCGGCTTCGCGTTCATCTCGCTCGTCAAAGGATGGAACTACGGCGTGTGTGCGTGTGGGACTGTTTCTCGTCTGGGCTCGGTATGGACAGCCGTGCGTCGAGACAGAACACGTAGCGCCGGCGTTACCCGCACTGTCCAGAGTCAGTTGTATATGCTGAGCGATCCGACATAATTCGATGCACCCAACGAGTGTGTGAAATCAGAACACTCAACGTCTGCACGCAAATGTGACTCATACGCGCCCGGACTGCCGCTCGCTGCTCTTATAGTGGTGCTAGCGCGTCTCCCCCAGATAGCCGCCAGTAGCGTCGTTCGACTCACGCTCCGCCAACGCGAGGAGGTTTCCTTATGCGCAGCATCGTCCTGGCCGTTTCAGTGGCGGCGGTGGCTGTACTTACGATCGCCTACCAGGCGATCGAAGTGCGGCCGGCAACCACTCGTCCCCTCGTCAATCGACCATCACAGGAACGTCTGGATCGCATTCGTCGATCGCTTGTCGCTCAGATAGCCGTGCAAGACCAGGCAGAGCGCGCCATGCGCGCACCGACTGATGTTGAAGCCGCGGCGCTTTCGAACGCAGCTACGGAGACATTGCAAAGCGTGCCGCTTCCAGGCGGTGGTGTTGCCCTGCGGACCGGCGCGGCCCAGTTATCGCTGGTCGTGGCAACACGAGGCGAGGACGGCACGATACGCCTCGCGCACGAGGCCACGCCGGCGACCACGGCTGTTGCCACTGTGAAAGGAGGCCGCCATGCTCGCTAGGCTTCTCGCCGCGGTTCTCGTGTTCACCTTGCCGCTGCCGGCCATGGGCGCCGAGGTCATCGTGATCAACGGCGATCCTCCGGGCGTCGGCTTCAACGATCCGACGCCGGCCACACCGATTGGCGGCAATCCGGGAAGCACGGTGGGGCAGCAGGCGCTCAACGTGTTTCAGTTTGCCGCCGATCGCTGGGGTGCCAACCTGATCAGCGACCAACCCATACACGTCATCGCGTTCTTCATGCCGTTGCCGTGCACGGCCACGTCTGCCGCGCTCGGCGCTGCCGGTGCGCTCTTCTATTTTGCGAACGTGCCGGCGGAGCACCCAGGCAAGGCCCTCGCCGCAAATACCTGGTATCCAGCGGCCCTGGCCGAGAAGATTACGCGACAGGACATCGTGGCCGACCCAACGGAGCCGTATGAAATCGTCGCGTTTTTCAACAGCCGGCTGGGACAGCCGGGGTGCCTGACGGGAAATGGCTGGTACTACGGCCTGGACAATCAGCAGCCCGCGAATCGCATCGACCTCCTCGCCGTCGTGCTGCACGAGTTTGGCCACGGCCTGGGCTTCTCGGCGGGTCCGACCAGCACGAACACCGGTGCACGTCCGTCCAACTTCCCTTCGGTGTGGGAGAGCTACATGCTGGATGTGACGAACGGGAAACGCTGGATCGATATGACGCAAGCCGAACGTGCGGCTTCCGCACGAAACGACCTGAACCTCGTGTGGGCGGGACGGCACGCGTCGAACGTCGTGCCCTCCGTGCTCGACTTCGGCGCCGAGCTCGTGGCGCTCGAGCCGGACACGTTGGGCTCCAATGAGGCGCTGCCGGCTACATTCGGAGGAACACTGCGGCCTCACCTGCGAGGTTTAGTCACGGCTCCAAACGACGGAGGCGGGGCGTCGCTGCTGGACGGCTGCGAGGCCTTTCCTCCCGGTGCCGACACGGCCGGCAGGATTGTGCTGATGGACCGCGGTGTCTGCACGTTCGTCCAGAAAGCCCTCAATGCGCAAAATGCCGGCGCCCTCGCCGCCGTCATTGCCAATAACACGGTTGGCCTCGTCAGCCCCGCGGGCGTTGAGCCGTCGATCGTCATCCCGGTAGTTGGCATCGCGCAGGCTTTGGGGGCACAGCTGCGCGCAACGCCGACCGTCGCCGACCTTCGGCGCAACACCACGACGAGAGCGGGGACGGCGTTCAACCTGCCCCGGCTCTACGCTCCCCGCACGTTCGCATCGGGATCATCGGTGTCGCACTGGGACGTGACCGCTACGCCCAGCCTGCTGATGGAGCCGTTCATCACACCGGACCTCACGAGCAGCGTGAAGAACCCCGAGGATCTAACTCGCCGGCTGCTGGTTGATATCGGCTGGTAGACACACCAGGCGGGTGGACGTCGAAACGTCCACCCGCCTGATCTCCTCCATCCACCACAACGATCGGCAACGCTGGGGCAGGGCTGAAGCCCTGCGCTACCGGGGAACAGACCGGCTTCCCGACAACTTTCTCTGCGTCTTTGCGCCTCTGCGTCGAAATAAACAAAGTGGAACGGAAGATCGATCCGTTATCCAAATCTTGGATGAGTCGGACAGATCCGTGATTGAGGGGATGAACCCGGTGAGCTGACTTCTTCATCAGCGCCACAATGTGAAGGATGACTGCGGCATTCTATTTGCTCGTCGCCCTCGCACATGTGGACGACAGTGGTCAAGCCTGCGTGGGGGATCTCATTGACGCTGAGTTTGCTCTCATTCACAAATTGTGGCGACGTGCGAATGCCCCTCGATGAGGTCGAAACTCTACTGGAAGGGCAGTCCTCAGATGGGTTGACGACGGTCCGGTTCGAGTGCAGAGATGGCGAAGCCGGCTGGAACTACATTTGTCAGGCGCGCTACGAGCCGGTATCGTCTCGCTCGCGTACGAAACCAAGGGTGCAAAAGGTTGGCGTAAAGCGGATGGGATCCTACCAGGGCAAGCTCGCCTTCAGTCTCTTTGCCCTTCCAGATGAAGGCCCGGTTCTGAACGCCGACCAGCTGGCCGCTTACCGCAAAACACAGGCGGCCGATGCGTCACAGCGATCACAACAACGAATGAGCCGCGGATCTCGCTGAACGGCATGCCGAGGCAGGGCTGAAGCCCTGCGCCACCGGAGAACTGCCAGGCAGGGCTGAAGCCCTGCGCTACCGGAGAACTGCCAGGCAGGGCTAAAGCCCTGCGCTACCTCGAGACAACTTCTCTGCGTCTTTGCGTCTCTGCGTCGAAACGAACAAAGCGGAAGGAAAGTGCGATCAGCTTGACGCGGTGTGCCGCACGCACCAGACTGGTCGGCCTGAGCGAGGAGGCCGACAGTGCGAATATCCAGTACGGCGTGGGTGGCGGTGATGGCGGCGGGATCGATGGCGTTGTCCAGCGAAGCGGTCGCTCGTGCGCGGTCGAGTGCGGTTCCACCGGCCGCCCTGATGCAGGCGTGCCGGTTGGTGTCAGGTCAAACGCTGGAGACGTTCTATCCGGTCATGGCTGGCTGGCAACGACGCGGAGCACCGCAGAGCGAAACGGACACGCAGGAATCCGTATCCAGAACGACTGTTGATTTCGAGCGAGGCGTCAGCAGAATCAGCGTGGAGCTCATGGATTCCTGCCGCAATCCCGATGTGCTCATGATGATGAACGAATCGCTGAAGCAACTGCCGCCGGTGACAAGAGGCACCGTGGTGCGTCACACCACTATCAACGGATTTCCCGGATACGAGGAATGGACCGCCGAGGCCGGCAACGGCGAAGTGCACGTGCTCGTGGCGGGGCGTTTCATGGTGAAGGTGACAGCGGCCACCAGCGACCTGGCGACGCTGCAGAAGGCGACTCAGTCGATTCCGATGCAGAAGCTGGCTGCGATAAAGTAGCGCGGGCAGGGCTGAAGCCCTGCGCCACCGTAGATCCTGCGTCCCCCCAAAAAACTCTCTGCGTCTTTGCGCCTCTGCGTCGAGACAGGAAGATCGGGATATCTAGATGAGCCACGCCGTCAGGCTGACGAGCGTGGCAATGGCGGCGCCGATGGCCAGTCGGCGCTTACGCTGACGCCATTTGAAGGCTTCTTCCGGGGTCATACGTACCTGAATTATCGTCGCGTTGGCGGCGGGGCCTTACAGGAGGGGAAAAGGGAGAGGCTGCTCCCGAATTAACGGCCCAGCAGCCCCTCGGGGCGCCCTGGTCGGACGGCGCGTCCGCCATTCCCGACGCAGATGTCCGTGTTATCGGAGCGGCACAGTGCTCCAATAGTGGACACTTTTTCATTTGCGCGGGCCTGCGCGGCCTGTCGCGCCGGTACGAGTGGCCATCAGTTGGTTTCCAACTTGTGGACACCCCCGCGGCCGAACTGCACCGGTACCCATGAGCCGTCCTTCAGGCGGATCATCAACGTCCCGATCACCCGGCCTCTCTCTGTGCCGTCCACCCGGACGCCGATGTCGGGAGTGGTGACGACGCTGCCGGGCGCGGGGAAGGGCACGAGCCGATCCTGCGCCGACTGTGCATAAACCCATCCGCCGATCGCCACAACACCAGCCACGATCAGTACGACTGCTGCTCTTCGCATGCCAGCTACCTCCGGATGGCTGTTTAGACTACCCGCGACGCTCGTTGGCCGTCCGAAGTAAAGTGGCGCGTGCATGGAACACGCTGACGTCCTCGAAACGTGGTTGCGCGCGCTATGTGCGCACGCCGCCGCCGACCTGTTTCTCGTCGCGGGTTTTCCTCCCGCGATTCGTGTCAACGGCATCGTGACACCGCTCGACGAGCCGCCGCTCGACGGCAGCGCCATCGAGGGCGCCATCATGCCGGCCCTCCACGCCCAGGCGCTGGAACGGTATCGCACGGCCGGCTCCGCCGATATCTCGCTTCGCCGTCCCGACCTGGGCCGCTTCCGCGTCAATCTCCACCGCGAGCGCGGCCGCGCGGCCGCGACGATCAGGCTGCTGCCCGCCACGCCGCCGCTCATCAGCGAGCTGGGCCTTCCGCCACAGGTCGATCTGGTCACCCGGCTTCACCACGGTCTGGTGCTCGTCGGCGGCGCGACGGGCTGCGGCAAGACGACGACCGTGGCGGCGATCGTGAACGAGATCAACCGGCGCGAAGCCCGCCACATCATCACGATCGAAGATCCCATCGAATACGAGCACCCTCATCAGAAGAGCGTCGTCGAGCAGGTCGAGATCGGCATCGACGCGCCCGACTTTCCGACCGCGCTGCGTGCCGCCTTGCGGCAGGCGCCCGACGTCATCGTGATTGGCGAAATGCGCGATCCCGAGACGATGAAGATCGCGTTGACGGCCGGAGAGACGGGACATCTGGTCTTCTCGACGCTGCACACGACGGATGTGACGTCGACGGTCGCGAGGGTGGCGGATTCGTTTCCTCCCGAGCGGCAGCCCACGATCCGCCAGGATCTGTCGATGGCCCTCGCTGCGGTCATGATGCAGACGCTCGTGCCGCGCACGGGCGGCGGGCGGGTCCCGGCCACCGAGCTACTGATGATCGGCTACGGCGCCCGCCAGCACATCCGGAAGAATGCGCTGCAGCACCTCCATCAGGAGATCACGATCACCAAGCGCAACGGCTCGATCACGCTCGAAGAATCGCTCGCGCACCTGGTTCGCAAGGGTCTGATTGCGGCCGATGACGCGCGGACGCGAACCGTTCATGCGGAGGAGTTGGAAGGGTTGCTTCGCACTGCAGGTTCGTCGGGTTCGTCAAGTTCGTAAGGTTCGTTGGGTTCGTGGAGTTCGTCGGTTCGGCGGGTTCCTACGGCGCGACTGAAGTCGCGCCCTACCGGTGGTCGGTCGCAGAGATCGAACCAGACGAACCCCACGAACCTACGAACCTGCGCACCCACGAACCCTACGAACCCACGAACGTCACGAACCTACGAACCTCACTATGTACACCCCGCGCTTTTCGGCACGATCGTCAACGTGTAGCTTGCCGTCTCGTCAGAAGTGTTCTCAATCAGAAATTTCAACCGGTCGCGGTTCTCCGGCCGCTGGTTCGTGACGATGTTGCGAATCTCGCGCGGTGTCGAGGCAGGCGCCTCGATGGGATCGCTCAGGCGCGTGCAGCGATCCTCGTCGCCGGCCGGACACGTCGGAACGAGCTCCGAGATACGAAGGTTGCCGGATGACCAGGTGAGGATGAGATCCGACTGCGTGGTTTGAGCAGGGGGAATGAAATCGTGAACGGCCCTGCCGCCCGGTGCGACCGAACCGGTAAAGACCACCGGCGCGCCCGTCTGCTGACTGCGGGAGGGGCAGCAGCCGACGGTGCACGCCAGTGCCGCAACGACCAGGAGAGCGCGCAGAATGCGCATTCGTGACCTCCATCACGGAATGCGCAAGCCGCGACCGAAGAGGGTCAGGCGAGTTCGTAGAGTTCGTAGAGTTCGTAAAGTTCGTAAAGTTCGTCGGGTTCGTCGGGTTCGGTCGCGAGACGAACCGCGACACGCGAACTTCACGAACCTTACGAACCCGACGAACCGACGAACTTAACGAACTTGACGAACCAAACGAACCTTCTTATGACACCAAGCTCTTGCGCACGGCATAGAGGACGATCTCCGCCGTGTTGTGCAACCCGAGCTTCTGCATCAGGTTGGCGCGATGCGTTTCGACCGTCGACACCCCAACTTCGAGGATGCTCGCCACCTCTTTGTTGGTGCGCCCTTCGGCCAGCAGCTGCAGGACTTCCTTTTCGCGATCGGTGAGCAGCCGGTACGAGTCCTCCTGTCCCCGCTGCTGCAGGTGGCGCATGTAGTCGGACAGCAGCATCGCCGAGATCGTCGGACTGAAGTACGGGACGCCCCTGGCTGATGGTCCGCAACGCCGGCACGAGATCCTGTTCGGTCGATTCCTTCAGCAGATACCCGCGCGCACCTGCCGAGAGCGCCCGCAGCACATACGATTCGTCCGCGTACATACTGAGGAAGACAACCTTCAACTGGGGCTGATGTTTGATCGCCCGTTCGGCCACATCGATGCCGTTCAACCGCGGCATCGCGATGTCGAGAATGGCCACGTCGGGGCGGTGCGTTTCACACATGCGCAGCGCTTCCAGGCCGTCGCCCGCCTCGCCGACGACTTCGATGTCGTCTTCGGCGTCGAGCAACGCCTTCAGCCCACGCCGTACGATGCCGTGATCGTCACCGAGCACTATTCGCAACGAGGTTCTCCTTGCTGCTGTCCGCAGCGGGCACCGGCAGGGTGATGTACACGACCGTTCCGCCGCCGGGTTTGGTTTGTATTGATGTCGAGCCGTTGATGTCTTTGACGCGTTCCTTGATGCCGGTCAGTCCCAGCCCTTTGTGGCCGACCGTCGTGTCCATGCCGACGCCGTTGTCGCGCACCGAGACGTCGAGCCGCGTCCGCCCTCGCACGACCTGCACCTGAATCTCCGTCGCCGCCGAATGCTTGGCGCAATTGGTGAGCGCCTCCTGGACCACGCGGTAGACGCACGTGCGCTGGGGGTCGGGAAGGCGCTCGAGATCCCCCTCGACGACGAGATCGACCGGCACGTTGTAGCGGCGCGAGAACTCGCGGGCCTGCCAGGCGAGCGCCGGCTCGAGACCCAGGTCGTCGAGCATGCTCGGACGCAGCCCCATGGCGAGATCGCGCACCATCCGCATCATGCGATCGACCAGCGCCTTGCTCTCGGCCATCGTCGCCGTGAAGATAGGGCTGCCGATCGCCTGCGCACGCTCGCCGCGTCCCATCTCCATGCGGAGCGCCGTGAGCATCTGTCCCAACTCGTCGTGCAGCTCGCGTGCGAGGCTCTTCCGTTCTTCCTCCTGGGTCCTGACGAGCTGATTCGACAGCCGGCGCAGCTCCTGTTCAGCCTGCTGCGTACGGCTGTGCTGTTCTTCCGAGCGACCTTCGAGGACGCGAATCCGAATCACCGCCACGACGGCGACGACGAGGCCAAGTGCAAGGCTCAGGGCCAGCGTGCGCGTGAGGTATTGATGGAGCTCGCGTTGCCGCTCGGCCGCGGCCAGCTGTTGCGCGTGCAGGTTGCGGACGTTCAGTTCCTCGATTTCCGCCGAAATGCTCATGACCGCATCGCGGCGCGGCACGATCTCGCGGCGGAGGAAGACATAGCGATCGACCACCAGGGTCGTTTCGTCGAAGAGCGGCGCGTACAATCCCCAGTACCGGTTGAGCTCGTGCCGCAGGCGAGCGAATCGAATCGGATCGCTGGCGCCCATCAGCGGCTCGAGCTCGGCGAGCATCCGATCGGACTCCGTCCGATAGGCAAGAAGGCGCGAACGGTACTCGATGGCCGGCGTGGCGGTATCGAGAAGGTAGTCGCGCGCCAGGATTCCAGACAAATGCAGGTCGGACCGCACGCGCCGGAGGCGCACCTCCACGTCGCGGTACTGGGCGTTCAGGTTCTCCAGATGGGCGTAGGCCGTGTCGGCCTTGCGCTGCACGGCAAGGATCGACACGATGATGAGCCCGAGCAGGCCCATCAACGCCACCGCGACGACCGGCCAGGTCCGAAAGCGCATCCCTCTCTTCTAATCCTAACCTTTTGGGGGCAGGAAAGTTATCCTGCCTAAAGGGGATATAATCGGGCGCCTATGAAGGGTTCAGAACGGCATCGTCTCAAGGAAAACGAGCTTTCTCAGGCACTCGGCGGATCTATCGAACGCCTGCAGGAGAATCGCAGCACCCTTTCGCTGGTCGGGGGCGTCGCTGTCCTCGTTCTGGTGCTGGCTGGCGGGTACTGGGCCTGGACCACCCGCAATGAAAACCGTGCGCAGATGTTGCTCGGCGATGCCATCGTCGTCGTGCAATCCCCGTTACAGGAAGCCAAGCCCGGCGCAAAACCGACGCCCGGCAGCTATCCGACGATCCAGGCCCGCGCCGAAGCGGGACTGGCGAAGTTTACCGAGGCCTTCAACGCGTATCCGTCGACCCAGGCCGGCATTGCTGCACGCTATTACGCGGCCGGTGCGCTCGCGATGCTGGGGCGCCATGGCGAGGCGGCGACGCGATACCAGGAGGTCGTGGATCGGGCCGGCGCCAACAGCTTTTACGGCCGTGTCGCGCAGCTCGGCGTCGTCGATTCGAATACTCAGGCCAAGCAGTACGACCGGGCCATCGCTGCCGCACAAGCGCTCGTGAACAACACGGCGGACGAAACGATGCCGCGCGATGCGGTGTTGATGGAGCTGGGACGCGTCCAGGCCGCGGCGGGGAAGAAAGCGGAGGCCAAGCAGACGCTCGACAAGGTGATTGCGGACTTCCCGGACTCGCCGTACATCGACGAAGCGAAAAAGATCCTCGAATCTGGAAACTAGAATCTTCGCGAATAGATTCCAGATTCCTGTGTCTTATCTCCTACCGCGAACTGGTACGTGAGGATCTTGTAGACCAGCTTCGCGCAGAGGAAGTTCGGCGCCGCGACACCCGGCAGCGGCCACAGCTCCACGATATCGCACCCCACGACCGTGCGCGCCGAGATGACGGCGCGCAGCAGCGCGAGCAGTTCGTGCCAGGCCAGGCCGCCCGGCTCCGGCGTGCCCACCGCCGGCATGATCGCCGGATCGAGTCCGTCGACGTCGATCGTGATGTAGACCTTGTCGCCGAGCGACTCGACGACGCGCGTCGATCCAGTTCGCTGTCCTGCCGCATGTTGAAGTCGTAGAAGATCCTGGTCGGCAGCGCCGGCGCTGCCTCCGCCTCTTCCGTCGACAGGCTCCGGATGCCGACCTGCGTGCACGGCGCGTGCTCGAGCACGCGGCGCATCGCGCAGGCGTGGTTGAAGCGGCGTGCCCATGTAGGAATCGCGCAGATCGGCGTGCGCGTCGATCTGCAGCACCGACAGGCCCGGGTGCTTCGCGGCCACCGCGGCGACGACCGGCGCCGTGATCGAGTGCTCGCCGCCCAGCACGACCGGGAACTTGTCGTGTTCGAGGATGGCCGAGGCCACGCGCCGGATCTCGGCCATGACGTCGGCCATGTCGTCGAACGGCAACTCCATCTCGGGCAGCGTGTAGATGCCGATGCGGTGGACGTCGGTCCCGGTTTCCTCGTCCCACAGCTCCATGTGCGAGGAGGCGACCAGGATCTCGCGCGGGCCGTTGCGCGTGCCGGGCACGTACGACGTCGTGCGTTCGAGCGGAACCGGCAGGATCGACCGCCTCGCGCGTCTCGAACGTGGCGGCTCGGGAAGCGTGCCGCCGAACGCCAGCGGCGAATGTGGTCGTACTCGAACGGGCAGCTGAAGCTCATTCCGTTCCTCGAAGCGTCTCGCGCGAAATGGGCTTGCCGTCGATCACCATCTCGCGGGCGCTGGGATCGATTGCCGGCGGGCACGGCGTTTCGCCAGGCGGCACGGAGCTGCGCGCGAGCGCGCGTCGCGAGAATCGGCAGGGCGATCGTGGCGTCGGCGTGCACCGTCACCTGCGCGGCGTCGGTGGCGAGCTTGCCCCAGCTCTGCGCCTCTTCGAGGCGTCGAGCCGGAGGCGCCGCCGAAGTGCGGCACGTCGGTGACGATCTGCAGCGCGTAGCGGTGGCCGCCGACTTCGGGCTGTAGAACTCGGCCTGCACGCTGGCCTGGTTGATGAAGTTCTTCGGCGTGCCGCCGCCGAGCACGACCGATCGCCGTGCGCGGCCGGCGGATGACGAGGTTGGCCGACTCGACGATGTCGCCGATGATGTCGATGTGGCCGGCGCCGGGCTTCTTCTGGCGCGCCTGCGACAGGCCCATGCCGATCGACGAGTCGGCGATCGCCGGGCAGAAGATCGGCACGTTGGCGCGGTAGGCGGCCGTCAGGATGCCGTCGCGCCCGGTTGTCGTTCCAGAGGTGGCCGCCGAGCAGGTACAGGAACTCGCGCGACGTGTACGGCCGCTGCTCGAGCGTCGCGGCGAAGTCGGCAATCCACGTCGTCGTTGTCGCAGAACTCTTCCTCGCTCGCGTAGGTGTCGTACACGCGATCGATCCGGTCCTCGGCCAGCGCGGCGTCGTCCGCGCGCGGCGAGCCGAGATAGTGGTGCTGGCCGCGGGTCTCGTGCAGGTCGTGATAGAGGTTCGCGCCGGTCGAGACGAGGCAGTCGATGTAGCGATGCTCGATCAGGTGCGCGACGATCAGCCGCAGGCCGCCGGCGCACAGCGCGCCGGCCATGCCCAGGAAGATCGTCACATCGTCGCCGAGCATCTTCTGCCAGACGCGATGCGCGGTTGCCGAGGTTGCGCCCCTGAAACGAGATGCGCTCCATCTTCGTCGAGCATCTCGTCGGCGGTGAGTTCGGGGTCGACGGTGAACGGCTCGATCGGCGTCTGCAGGAAGCGGGAGCGCTTTTTCATGCGTGACAATTCTATCGCGGACTAGCGGGAGACATTTCTGAGGAAGGTGAAGTCGCCTTGCGGCGTCAGCCGGATGCCGTGAACGTTCGAGTCGGACAACGCGAAGTTGGTCCTGTGCCAGAGGCTGATGTACGGCGCGGCTCGGCGATGAGCTGCTGCACGTCTCCGTACAGCCGCTGCCGGGTTTCGTAGTCGGTCGCCCGCGACGCCTCGTCGATCAGCCGATCCACTTCCGGATCGCTGAAGTAGCCGCGGTTGAAGCCGCCGGGCGGCACCTGCTGCGAGTGGAAGACGCGCCGCAGGATGTCGGGATCGGCCAGCGCCGCCCGACCCACTGCAGCGTGTACATCTGGAAATTGCCCTTGAGGATGTCGGCGTACAGCGTCGCGAACTCGTAGGACCGGACGTCGATGTCGATGCCGACCTCCCGCAGGTTCTGCTGGATGACCGAGGCCTGCAGCCGGTAGAACTCGACGTTCGACGTCTTGAGCGTGAGGGACAGCCGCGGACGCGGACCGTCGCCGTCCGGATCGGGATAGCCGGCTTCGTCGAGCAGGGCTTTGGCCCGTTCGGGATCGTAATCGAGCACGACCACGTCGGGCTGATAGGCCCAGTTGGTGGGCGGCAGCATGGTGTCGGCCACCGTCGCAAGGCCGCGGCGCAGGTAATCGACGATGGCCTGGCGGTCGATCGCGTAGCCGATGGCGTGTCGCACGCGGACGTCTTTCAGCACCGGGTCGCGGAAATTGAACCCGATGTACTGGTAGTCGACGCCGGGGGCTTTCGTCAGGCTCAGCCCTTCCTTTTCCAGCTGATAGACGATGTCGGGAACGAGGTCGTTGACGACCAGATCCACGGTGTGCTTGCGCAGCTCGAGTCCGCGCATGATGTCGTCGGGGACGATCTTCAGGACGAGGCCGGCGTTACGCGGGAGCCCTTCGAAGTAGTCGCGGAACGCACGCACCTGCAGACGATCGTCGACCGCGTACGCACGAACTGATACGGTCCGGTGCCGACCGGATGGTTCCGCAGGTCTCTGCTGGCGCCGGCGGGAACGATCGTCATGACGAGGTTGGGAAGGAACGAGCCCGACGGCTGCTTGAGCATGAAATCGACCGTGTAGCGATCGACCGCGACGACCGACTGCAGATCGCGATAGGCACCTCGCCAGGGCGATGCCATCCGGATCGAGGATGCTGTTGAACGTGTAGACGACATCGGCCGACGTCAGCTCGTGGCCGTCGTGGAACGGCACGCCGTGGCGCAGCTGATGCGATAGGTCGTCGGTAGTCTGCCGTGTCCCACGTCGCCAGCCCCGGCACGACGCGGATGTGCTCGTCCGAGCTCTGAGCAGGTTGTTGAAGAGCAGCTGTGAGCCCGCGCGGAATACGTCGTCGGTGCCGTATCGCGGATCGAGGTTGTTCGGAGACCGGGAATGGCGACCGAATCACGCCGGGATCGGCGGGTGGTTGAGAGCAGGAAGGCGAGAAGGGCCAGGAAAGGTTCGTCAGGTTCGTCAAGTTCGTTGGGTTCGCGAGATTCGCGAGGCCGTGAGGCTCGTAAGGTTCGGCTGGTTCGGTTCGCCGTGAGCGAACGACGACCTCCGCGACCGATGAACCCACGAACCGACGAACTTCCGGACCTTCCAAGTCCTTCTTCAGCTCGGCGAGCAGCGAGAGCGCCTCGAGCGGCGTCAGGTGATCGGGTCGAGGTCCGGAGTCGCGCGCCAGCCGCTCGGCGGCCGGATCGGTCAGACGCGCATCTGGAAGAGGCCGAGCTGCTGCTGCGGGTTCGGCCGGCGTGCCGCTGATCGACGGGCGGCCGCCGCGCGCCAGCTCGTCGTGTTCGAGCGCCTGGAGGATCTCGCGCGCGCGCGCGATGACCGACGCCGGCATGCCCGGCCAGCCGCGCGACCTGGATGCCGTAGCTGCGATCCGATCGCCCGGGCACGATCTTGTGCAGGAAGATGATGTCGTCCTGCCATTCGCGCGCCGCGACGTGGCAGTTGACGACGCCGGGCAGCGCGTCGGCCAGGTCGGTCAGCTCGTGGTAGTGCGTCGCGAACAGCGTCTTCGGCCGGCCGCGCGGGTTGGTCGCCAGGTACTCGGCCACCGCCCACGCGATGCTGAGGCCGTCGAAGGTGGCCGTGCCGCGGCCGATTTCGTCGAGCACGACGAGGCTGCGCGACGTGGCGCCGTGGAGGATGTTCGCCGTCTCCTGCATTTCGACCATGAACGTCGACTGGCCGCGCGCGATGTTGTCGGACGCGCCGACGCGCGCGAAGATGCGGTCGACGATGCCGACCTTCGCCTCGCGTGGCCGGCACGAACGATCCGGCCTGCGCCATCAGGCAGATGAGCGCCGTCTGGCGCAGGTAGGTCGACTTGCCGCCCATGTTCGGGCCCGGTCAGGATGACCAGCTGGCTCGCGCTGCCGTCGAGCGTGATGTCGTTCGGCACGAACGCGCCGTGCAGCGGCGCTCGACGACCGGATGCCGGCCGTCGACGATCGTCAGCTCGTCGCCGTCGTGCACGTGCGGCTTGATGTAGTTGCGAGCGCGGCCGTCTCGGCCAGCCCGGCGAGCACGTCGAGCGCCGCGAGCGCGCGCGCCGTGTCCTGGATGCGCGCCGCCTCGGCGGCGACGCGCGGCGCGCAGCTCCTCGAAGAGCTCGATCTCGCGCTCGAGGATCCGCTCGTCGGCGCCGAGCACCTTCTCCTCGTACTCCTTGAGCGCCGGCGTGATGAACCGCTCGCCGCCGGCGATGGTCTGCTTGCGCTGGTAGTCGGCCGGCACCGCGTGCAGGTTCGACTTCGAGATCTCGATGTAGTAGCCGAACACGCGGTTGTAGCGGACCTTGAGCGACGCGATGCCGGTGCGCGCGCGCTCGCGCTCCTCCATCTCCGCGATCACCTGCTTGCCGGATCGGCTGATGCGCCGCAGCTCGTCGAGCTCGGGATCGACGCCGTCGCGGATGAGCCGCCGTCGCGCGCCAGCGCCGGCGGCTCGTCGAGCGAGCGTGCGCGTCGATGTCGTCGCGGACGTCGGCGAGGTCGTCGAGCTCGCTCGACGCAGCGCTCGGACGAGCGGGGCTCGCAGGCTCGACGAGCAGCCGCGCACGCGCGGCATCGCGGCGATCGACTGCTTGAGCCCGACCAGGTCGCGCGGGCCGGCGGTGCCGAGCGCGGCGCGCGCGACGAGCCGCTCGAGGTCGTGAACCGACTTCAGCGCCTCGCGGAACTTGCCGCGCTCGGTCGTGCGGAAGGCCAGCTCCTCGACGGCGTCGAGCCGATCGCGGATCGGCTCGAGCGAGACGAGCGGCCGGAGCAGCCACGCGCGCAGCAGCCGGCCGCCCATCGGCGTGACCGTGCGATCGATCTCGTGGAGCAGCGATCCCGTCGCGGCCGCCGTCCAGCGACTCGACCACTTCGAGGTGCTTGAGCGTGACGGGATCGACCAGCAGGCACTCGGCCGCGCTGCCCTGAAGGTGATCGCTCCGGACGTGCGCGAGGTCGGCCTTCTGCGTGTCGCGCAGGTAGTGGACGAGCGCGCCGGCGGCCGAGACCGCGAGCGATGGCCCTCGAGGCCGAACCCTTCGAGGCCGCCGTCCGGAGCTGATCGAGCAGCGTGCGGCGCGCCGCTCGTGCTCGAAGGTCCACGGCTCGGCGCGCGTGACCGGCACCGGCGCCCGCGCCAGCGCGGGCAGCATGCCGCCGAGATCGAGCCCGGCGGGCGCGACGATCTCGCGCGGCCGCAGGACCGCGAGTTCGTCGGCCAGGGCGTGCAGGCCGGCCGGGCCGACATATTCGGCGGCCGTGAACTCGCCGGTGGACAGGTCGAGCAACGCGACGCCGACCACGGGGCGCGGGAGCGGCGGGAGGCGTCCGCGCCGGGCGCGACAGCTCAGCGAGGAACGCGGGCTCGCGCGCGTCGAGGTAGTGGCGCTCGGTCAGCGTGCCGGGCGACACGACGCGCACGATCTCGCGCCGGACGATGCCCTTGGCCTTGCGGGGATCCTCGACCTGATCGCAGATCGCGACGCGGAAGCCCTTCTTGACCAGCCGCGCCAGGTAGGTGTCGACGGCGTGGTACGGCACGCCGCACATCGGGATCGACGCCGCCCTGCCGTCCTTCGATCGCGACGTCAGCGTGAGACTCGAGCGCGCGCGCCGCCACCAGCGCGTCCTCGTAGAACATCTCGTAGAAGTCGCCCATGCGGAAGAACAGGATCGCGTCGCGATACTGCTGCTTCGCGTCGAGGTACTGGCGCATGGCCGGTGTGACATGCTGCGGGTGGCGGAGGCGGACCCTGGAGTGCCCCGGATCTGCACCCGGTGCGCGCTCGGTGCCGTTGAAGGGCGGGGTAGCCATGTAGAATTGAATTTTACATGCTGGTGCTCGCGCTCGACACCACAACCCGGCAGGGGAGCGTCGCACTCGCGCGCGACGGTGCGCTCGTTGCCGTCTACGCGGGCGACGCGGGCACGACACACGGCGAACGCCTCCCCGGTGATGCGCTGAAGGTACTGGCCGCGCAGGGGCTGCGTGTCGCCGACGTCGATCTGTTTGCCGTGGCATCGGGCCCCGGCTCGTTTACCGGACTGCGCATCGGCATCGCGACGATGCAAGGCCTCGCGCTTGCCAACGGAAAGCCGCTCGTCGGCATCTCGGCCCTGGACGCGCTGAGCGCCCTCGTCACTTCCCTTAGCCCTCAGCCCTCAGCCCTAAGCCCTGACCGCGAAGCCTGTACATGGATGGATGCGCAGCGCGGCCAGGTGTTTTCGGCCGTCTATGCAAACGGCGTGGCGACCGAGAGCCCGGTCGTTGAAAAGCCGGCCGACATTCTCGCGCGCTGGCGGCGTGACGGGCGGCTGCCGCGCGTGTTCGCGGGCGATGGTGCGCTGGCGTATCGCGAGCTGATTCGCCGCGCCGAACCGCAGGCACTGATCATCGATCCGCTCCCACCACTCGCACCGGCCATTGCGACGCTCGCCGAGGCCTACGTGCAACAGAGAGGACCGGCGGCACCCGATGAGATTCGGCCTCTCTACATCCGCCGATCGGACGCGGAGCTCGCTCGGGAGCGGAAAGCCGAAGCGCCGGGTGCGGAGCCGACCTCCAAGGTGGGCAGGCCGGCATGAACGGCACCGAGTGGACGATCGAACGGACCCTCTCGGATCGGGACCTCGACGAGATCGTGGCGATCGAAAAAGCCTCGTTCAGCAACCCCTGGACCCGCGAGATGTACGTCCGGGAGCTCCAGAACCCCGACGTGTCGTTTTTATACGTCCTCCGGACGCCGGGGGAGGGAGCTGTCGCATTTTGTTCCTTCTGGCTGGTCCTGGACGAGATTCACATCAACAATCTCGCCGTCAGAGATGACTTCCGGGGCCGGGGGGTGGGGACTTCGCTCCTGGAGCACGTGATTCAGGCCGGTGCAAGCAGGGGAGCCGAGCGGGCTACGCTGGAAGTTCGCCGGTCGAACGCCCCCGCCAGGCGGCTGTACCAGCGTCTCGGCTTCGAAGTGGCGGCGACCCGGCCGAATTATTACGTCAGCCCGTCCGAAGATGCGCTTATCCTATGGAGAGGAGCCACAAAATCCACGCGATGAGTCCTTGAACAGGCCGACGCCCTTATGTTACGGTTCGGCTCTCATGGGTCCAACACTTCCTACAAAGGAGGCCGGGCATGCACACCGCGAATGTCCAGGAGTTGAAGGAGCTGCTTCTCAAAACTGACGAAGAGTTCCGACAACTCGCCACACAACATCACGAACTCGACGATCGCCTCCACGAACTTTCTGGTAAGTCATACCTGTCAGAACCCGAGCAAGTCGAAGAGACAACCCTCAAGAAACGCAAGCTGCAGCTCAAAGACAGGATGGAAGATATATTGCGCCGCCATCGGGGCGCCGCGTCCGGTCCATTCGCGTCATCGCCAATGATTTCGCATTGAGGGATTGAACTAAGATAAAAGGGTCTGACCCCTTTTTTCGCAACAGCCACGCGG
>CAVVBP010000010.1:0-1093595 GCA_963746535.1 Vicinamibacterales bacterium
TGCCATCGTCGTCGTGCAATCCCCGTTACAGGAAGCTAAGCCCGGCGCAAAACCGACGCCCGGCAGCTATCCGACGATCCAGGCCCGCGCCGAAGCGGGACTGGCGAAGTTTACCGAGGCCTTCAACGCGTATCCGTCGACCCAGGCCGGCATTGCTGCACGCTA
Organism: Vicinamibacterales bacterium; assembly: GCA_963746535.1. Classification (GTDB taxonomy): domain Bacteria; phylum Acidobacteriota; class Vicinamibacteria; order Vicinamibacterales; family JAMQPK01; genus JAMQPK01. Next base: position 166 of record CAVVBP010000010.1, read on the forward strand.
TTACGCGGCCGGTGCGCTCGCGATGCTGGGGCGCCATGGCGAGGCGGCGACGCGATACCAGGAGGTCGTGGATCGGGCCGGCGCCAACAGCTTTTACGGCCGTGTCGCGCAGCTCGGCGTCGTCGATTCGAATACTCAGGCCAAGCAGTACGACCGGGCCATCGCTGCCGCACAAGCGCTCGTGAACAACACGGCGGACGAAACGATGCCGCGCGATGCGGTGTTGATGGAGCTGGGACGCGTCCAGGCCGCGGCGGGGAAGAAAGCGGAGGCCAAGCAGACGCTCGACAAGGTGATTGCGGACTTCCCGGACTCGCCGTACATCGACGAAGCGAAAAAGATCCTCGAATCTGGAAACTAGAATCTTCGCGAATAGATTCCAGATTCCTGTGTCTTATCTCCTACCGGTACTTGTGCGTGAGTATCTTGTAGACCAGCTTCGCGCAGAGGAAGTTCGGCGCCGCGACACCCGGCAGCGGCGACAGTTCCACGATATCGCACCCCACCACCGTGCGCGCCGAGATGACGGCGCGCAAGAGCGAGAGCAGTTCGTGCCAGCCCAACCCGCCCGGCTCCGGCGTGCCCGTCGCCGGCATGATCGCGGGATCCATTCCATCGACGTCAATCGTGATGTAGACCTTGTCGCCAAGTGACTTGACGACCGCGTCGATCCAGTTCCTGTCCTGGCGCATGTTGATGTCGTAGAAAATCCTGGTCGGCAGCGCCGGCGCTGCCTTCGCCTCTTCCGTCGACAGGCTCCGGATGCCCACCTGCGTGCACGGAGCGTGCTCGAGCACGCGGCGCATCGCGCAGGCGTGGTTGAAGCGCGTGCCCATGTAGGTGTCGCGAAGATCCGCGTGCGCGTCGATCTGCAGGACCGTCACGCCCGGGTGTTTCGCAGCCACTGCGGCGACAATCGGCGAGGTAATCGAGTGTTCGCCGCCCAGCACGATGGGGAACTTGTCGTGTTCGAGGATGGCCGAGGTCACGCGCCGGATCTCGGCCATGATGTCGGCCATGTCGTCGAACGGCAACTCCATCTCGGGCAGCGTGTAGATGCCGATGGGATGAACGTCGGTACCGGTTTCTTCATCCCACAACTCGAGGTGCGTGGAGGCGACCAGAATCTCACGAGGTCCGTTGCGTGTGCCGGGCACGTACGACGTAGTGCTTTCGAGCGGAACCGGCAGAATCACCGCCTTCGCGGTCTCGAACGTGGCAGACTCGGGAAGCGTGCCGCCGAACGCCAGCGGCGTAATGTGGTCGTACTGGATGGGGCAGCCTGAACCGCTCATTCCGTTTCCTCGAACGTCTCACGCGAAATGGGCTTGCCGTCGATCACCATCTCGCGGGCGCTGGGATCGATTGCCGGACGGGCACGGTGTTTCGCCAGGTCACTGGAACTGCGCGCGAGCGCCGTCGCGAGAATCGGCAAGGCGATGGTGGCATCGGCGTGCACCGTCACCTGCGCGGCGTCGGTGGCGAGTTTGCCCCAGCTCTGGGCTTCTTCGAGGGTCGACCCCGAGGCGCCGCCGAAGTGGGGCACATCGGTGACGATCTGCAGGGCGTATTTGTGTCCGCCGACTTTCGGGCTGAAGAACTCGGCCTGCACGCTGGCCTGGTTGATGAAGTTCTTCGGCGTCCCACCGCCCAGCACGACGCTGGCTGTGCGCGGCCTGCGAATCACGAGATTGGCCGACTCGACGATGTCGCCGATGATGTCGATGTAGCCGGACCCCGGCTTCTTGTGACGCCCCTGCGACAACCCCATGCCAATCGACGAATCGGCGATCGCCGGGCAGAAGATCGGCACGCCGGCGCGGTAAGCGGCCGTCAGGATGCCGTTTTGCTTCGTTTCGTTCCATAGATGGCCGCCGAGGCGGTTCAGAAATTCCCGCGACGTGTACGGCCGTTGCTCGAGCGCCGCGACGAAGTCACCAATCCACACGTCGTTGTCGCAGAACTCCTCTTCGCTCGCATAGGTGTCGTACACGCGATCGATCCGGTCTTCGGCCAGCGCGGCGTCATTCGCGCGAGCAGAGCCGAGATAGTGGTTCTGCCCGCGTGTCTCGTGCAGGTCGTGGTAGAGGTTCGCGCCGGTCGAGACGAGGCAATCCACGAAGCGATGCTCGATGAGGTAGGCGACGACCATGCGCAGCCCGCCGGCGCTGAGCGCCCCGGCCATGCCCATGAAGATCGTGACATCGTCGCCCAGCATCTTCTGCCAGACGCGATGCGCGGTTCCGAGCGAGCGGCCTTGAAACGAGATGCGCTCCATCTTCTCGAGCAGCTCGTCGGCTTTCAGTTCGGGGTCGACGGTAAAGGGCTCGATCGGCACCTGCAGGAAGCGGGAGCGCTTTTTCATGCGTGACAATTCTATCGCGGACTAGCGGGAGACATTTCTGAGGAAGGTGAAGTCGCCTTGCGGCGTCAGCCGGATGCCGTGAACGTTCGAGTCGGACAACGCGAAATTGGTGCGATGCCAGAGGCTGATGTACGGCGCGGCTTCGGCGATGAGCTTCTGCACGTCTCCGTACAGCCGCTTCCGGGTTTCGTAGTCGGTCGCCCGCGAAGCCTCGTCAATCAGCCGATCCACTTCCGGATCGCTGAAGTAACCGCGATTGAAGCCGCCGGGCGGAACCTGCTGCGAGTGGAAGACGCGGCGCAGGATGTCGGGATCGGCCAGCGCCGCCCCGACCCACTGCAGCGAATACACCTGGAAATTGCCCTTGATGATGTCGTCGTACAACGTCGCGAACTCGTAGGAACGGACGTCGATGTCGATGCCCACCTGCCGAAGATTCTGCTGGATGACCGAGGCCTGCAGCCTGTAGAACTCCACGCTCGACGTCTTGAACGTGAGGGACAGCCGCGGACGCGGACCATCTCCGTCCGGATCGGGATATCCCGCTTCGTCGAGCAGGGCTTTGGCCCGTTCGGGATCGTAATCGAGCACGACCACGTCGGGCTGATAGGCCCAGTTGGTGGGCGGCAGCATGGTGTCGGCCACCGTCGCAAGGCCGCGGCGCAGGTAATCGACGATGGCCTGGCGATCGATCGCGTGGCCGATGGCGTGTCGCACGCGAACGTCTTTCAGCACCGGGTCGCGGAAATTGAACCCGATGTACTGGTAGTCGACGCCGGGGGCTTTCGTCAGGCTCAGCCCTTCCTTTTCCAGCTGGTAGACCATGTCGGGAACGAGGTCGTTGACGATCAGATCCACGGTGTGCTTCCGCAGTTCGAGTCCGCGCATGATGTCGTCCGGAACGATCTTCATGACGAGGCCGGTGTTACGCGGGAGCCCTTCGAAATAGTCGCGGAACGCACGCACCTGCAGACGATCGTCGACCGCGTACGACACGTAACTGGTACGGTCCGGTACCGACCGGATGGTTCCGCAGGTCTCTGCTGGCGCCGGCGGGAACGATCTTGAACACGAGGTTGGGAAGGAACGAGCCCGACGGCTGCTTGAGAATGAAATCGACGGTGTATCGATCCACCGCGACGACTGACTGCAGATCGCGAAAGGCACCTCGCCAGGGCGATGCCATCGCGGGGTCGAGCATGCTGTTGAAGGTGTAGACGACATCGGCCGACGTCATCTCGTGCCCGTCGTGGAACGGCACGCCGTGGCGCAGCTTGATGCGATAGGTCTTGTAGTCTGCCGTGTCCCACGATTCGGCCAGCCCCGGTGCGAGGCGGGTGTGCTCGTCCCATCTGAGCAGGTCGTTGAAAAGCAGTTCATGAGCCCGCGCGGAATTCTCGTCGTTGCCGTACCGCGGATCCAGGCTGTTCGGAGACACGGGAATGGCAACCGTAATCACGCCGGGATCGGCGGGTGGTTGAGAGCAGGAAAGGGAAAGAAGAAGGGCCAGGGAAAGGTTCGTCAGGTTCGTCAAGTTCGTTGGGTTCGTGAGATTCGTGAGGTTCGTGAGGTTCGTAAGGTTCGGCTGGTTCGGTTCGCCGTGAGCGAACCGACGAACCTCCGCGAACCGACGAACCCACGAACCCACGAACTTCACGAACCTTCCAACTCCTTTTTCAGCTCCGCCAACAGCGAGAGTGCCTGAAGCGGTGTCAGGTTGTCCGGGTCGAGGTCCCGGAGTCTCTGCGCCAGCCGCTCGGCGGCCGGATCGGTAGACGCCATCTGGAAGAGGCCGAGTTGCTGTTGGGGTTCGGACGGAGTGCCGCTGATCGAGGGGCGGCCGCCACGGGTCAGCTCGTCGTGCTCGAGCGACTGCAGAATCGCGCGGGCGCGCGTGATGACCGAAGCCGGCATCCCGGCCAGCCGGGCGACCTGGATGCCGTAGCTGCGGTCCGATCGCCCCGGCACGATCTTGTGCAGGAAGACGATGTCGTCCTGCCACTCCCGGGCGGCGACGTGCGCGTTCACCACGCCGGGCAGCGCGTCGGCCAGGTCGGTCAGCTCGTGGTAATGCGTCGCGAAGATCGTCTTCGGCCGTCCGCGCGCGTTGGTCGCCAGGTATTCGGCGACCGCCCACGCGATGCTGAGCCCGTCGAAGGTCGCCGTACCTCGGCCGATTTCGTCGAGCACGACGAGGCTGCGCGACGAAGCGCCGTGCAGAATGTTCGCCGTTTCCTGCATTTCGACCATGAACGTCGATTGCCCGCGGGTGATGTTGTCGGACGCACCGACGCGCGCGTAGATGCGATCGAGGATGCCGAGCTTGGCGCGGGTGGCCGGCACGAACGAACCAGCCTGCGCCATCAGACAGATGAGCGCGGTCTGCCGGAGATAGGTCGACTTGCCGCCCATGTTCGGGCCCGTCAGGATCACCAGCTGGCTCGAGCTGCCGTCGAGCGAGGTGTCGTTCGGCACGAATCCGCCGTTGCAATGGCGTTCGACGACGGGGTGGCGGCCGTCGGCGATCGTCAGCTCGTCGCCATCGTGCACGTGCGGCTTGATGTAGTTCGAGAGCGCGGCCGTTTCGGCCAGACCGGCGAGCACGTCGAGCGCCGCCAGCGCGCGTGCCGTCTCCTGGATGCGGGTCGCTTCGGTGGCGACGCGGGAGCGAAGCGCGTCGAAGAGCTCGATCTCGCGCTCGAGAATCCGCTCGTCGGCTCCGAGTACCTTCTCCTCGTACTCTTTCAGCGCGGGCGTGATGAACCGCTCGCCGCCGGCGATGGTCTGCTTGCGGTGGTAGTCGGGCGGCACCGCGTGCAGGTTCGACTTGGAGACTTCGATGTAGTAGCCGAACACGCGGTTGTAGCGCACCTTCAGCGAGTTGATGCCGGTGCGCTGGCGCTCGCGCTCTTCGAGCTCGGCAATCACCTGTTTGCCAGACCGGCTGATGCGGCGCAGATCGTCGATCTCGGGGTCGAGCCCGTCGCGGATGTAGCCCCCCTCGCGGACCAGCGCGCCAGGCTCGTCGATGAGACAGCGGTCGATGTCGTCGCGGACGTCCGTCAGATCGTCCAGCGAGCTCACGAGCGATCGCGTCAGCGGGGCGTCGCAGGCTTCCAGAACGAGCCGGACGCGCGGGACGACCGCAATCGAGTGCTTCAGTCCAACGAGATCGCGCGGCCCCGCGGTGCCGAGCGCGGCGCGTGCGACGAGGCGCTCGAGGTCCTGAACGGCCTTCAGCACCTCGCGGAACTTGCCGCGGTCGGTGCTGCGGAATGCGAACTCCTCGACGGCGTCGAGGCGATCGCGAATGCGATCGAGCGAGACGAGCGGCCGTAACAGCCAGGCGCGCAGCAGGCGACCCGCCATGGCGGTGACCGTGCGGTCGATCTCGTTCAGCACCGTCAGGTCTCGGCCGCCGTCCAGCGATTCGACCACCTCGAGGTGCTTGAGCGTGACCGCGTCGATGACGAGGTAATCGGACGCGGTTTTGTAGGCGACGCTCCGCACGTGGGCGAGGTCGGCTTTCTGCGTGTCGCGTAAATAGTGCAAGAGCGCCCCGGCGGCCGACACCGCAGAGGGGTGGGTATCGAGGCCGAATCCTTCGAGGCCGTTCGTGCGGAACTGATCGATGAGCGTCCGGCGCGCCGACTCGTGCTCGAACGTCCACGGCTCGACGCGCGTGACCGGCAGCCGGTCGCCCGCGCCATCGACGAGCACATGAGCCAGGTCGAGCCCAACGGGCGCGACGATTTCGCGGGGCCGCAAGACCGTCACTTCGTCGGCCAGTGCGTGCAGGCCGGCCTGACCGGCATATTCGGCGCAGGAGAATTCGCCCGTGGTCAGATCGAGCAAGGCGACCCCGACCACGGGGCCCGCGAAGGAGGGGTCGGGAGGGGTTTTCCTGACAACCGGGAAAACCCCTCCCGACCCCAGGTACAGCGAAAGGAGGAAGGCGGGGGCCCGTTCGTCCAGGTGTTGCGAATCGGTGAGGGTGCCGGGCGAGACGACCCGCACGATCTCGCGCTTGACGATGCCTTTGGCCTTTTTGGGGTCCTCCACCTGATCGCAGATCGCGACCCGGAATCCTTTCTTGACGAGCCGCGCGAGGTAGGTGTCGGCGGCATGGTGTGGCACGCCACACATGGGAATCGACGTGCCCTGACCGTCTTTCGAGCGCGACGTCAGGGTGAGATCGAGCGCGCGCGCGGCCACCAGCGCGTCCTCGTAGAACATCTCGTAGAAATCTCCCATGCGGAAGAACAGAATCGCGTCGCGATATTGCTGCTTCGCGTCGAGGTACTGCCGCATGGCCGGTGTGACATGCGGTGCGGGTCCGGCAGGAGACGCGGACCCCTGGAGTGCCCCGCGATCTGCACCCGGTGCGCGCTCGGTGCCGTTGAAGGGCGGGGTAGCCATGTAGAATTGAATTTTACATGCTGGTGCTCGCGCTCGACACCACAACCCGGCAGGGGAGCGTCGCACTCGCGCGCGACGGTGCGCTCGTTGCCGTCTACGCGGGCGACGCGGGCACGACACACGGCGAACGCCTCCCCGGTGATGCGCTGAAGCGTACTGGCCGCGCAGGGGCTGCGTGTCGCCGACGTCGATTTGTTTGCCGTGGCATCGGGCCCCGGCTCGTTTACCGGACTGCGCATCGGCATCGCGACGATGCAAGGCCTCGCGCTTGCCAACGGAAAGCCGCTCGTCGGCATCTCGGCCCTGGACGCGCTGAGCGCCCTCGTCACTTCCCTTAGCCCTCAGCCCTCAGCCCTCAGCCCTGACCGCGAAGTCTGTACATGGATGGATGCGCAGCGCGGCCAGGTGTTTTCGGCCGTCTATGCAAACGGCGTGGCGACCGAGAGCCCGGTCGTTGAAAAGCCGGCCGACATTCTCGCGCGCTGGCGGCGTGACGGGCGGCTGCCGCGCGTGTTCGCGGGTGATGGTGCGCTGGCGTATCGCGAGCTGATTCGCCGCGCCGAACCGCAGGCACTGATCGATCGATCCGCTCCCACCACTCGCACCGGCCATTGCGACGCTCGCCGAGGCCTACGTGCAACAGAGAGGACCGGCGGCACCCGATGAGATTCGGCCTCTCTACATCCGCCGATCGGACGCGGAGCTCGCTCGGGAGCGGAAAGCCGAAGCGCCGGGTGCGGAGCCGACCTCCAAGGTGGGCAGGCCGGCATGAACGGCACCGAGTGGACGATCGAACGGACCCTCTCGGATCGGGACCTCGACGAGATCGTGGCGATCGAAAAAGCCTCGTTCAGCAACCCCTGGACCCGCGAGATGTACGTCCGGGAGCTCCAGAACCCCGACGTGTCGTTTTTATACGTCCTCCGGACGCCGGGGGAGGGAGTTGTCGCATTTTGTTCCTTCTGGCTGGTCCTGGACGAGATTCACATCAACAATCTCGCCGTCAGAGATGACTTCCGGGGCCGGGGGTGGGGACTTCGCTCCTGGAGCACGTGATTCAGGCCGGTGCAAGCAGGGGAGCCGAGCGGGCTACGCTGGAAGTTCGCCGGTCGAACGCCCCCGCCAGGCGGCTGTACGAGCGTCTCGGCTTCGAAGTGGCGGCGACCCGGCCGAATTATTACGTCAGCCCGTCCGAAGATGCGCTTATCCTATGGAGAGGAGCCACAAAATCCACGCGATGAGTCCTTGAACAGGCCGACGCCCTTATGTTACGGTTCGGCTCTCATGGGTCCAACACTTCCTACAAAGGAGGCCGGGCATGCACACCGCGAATGTCCAGGAGTTGAAGGAGCTGCTTCTCAAAACTGACGAAGAGTTCCGACAACTCGCCACACAACATCACGAACTCGACGATCGCCTCCACGAACTTTCTGGTAAGTCATACCTGTCAGAACCCGAGCAAGTCGAAGAGACAACCCTCAAGAAACGCAAGCTGCAGCTCAAAGACAGGATGGAAGATATATTGCGCCGCCATCGGGGCGCCGCGTCCGGTCCATTCGCGTCATCGCCAATGATTTCGCATTGAGGGATTGAACTAAGATAAAAGGGTCTGACCCCTTTTTTCGCAACAGCCACGCGGAAAAAGGGGTCGAGCCCTTTCATGGCGATCGATCGCGCGGGTTATCCCTTTATCGGTGGCACGGCCGCTCTTGCGATTGCGGCGGCTTTGACCGTCGGCTCCGCCGGCGCCGTGCCACTGCTAATCCTCGCGGGCTTCTTTCTTTACTTCTTTCGCGACCCCGATCGCGAGTCACCTCGAGATCCCGCGCTGGTGCTCTCGCCGGCTGATGGCCGTGTGCTCGTGGCTGGTTCCGCCGATCCGGCCGCGGCGCCGCCGGGGCAGTGGCAGCAGATCAGCATTTTCCTGTCGCCGATGGACGTGCACGTCAACCGTTCGCCCGTATCAGGGCGGGTGACGAAGGTGGATTTCCGGCGGGGGAAGTATCTGCCGGCGTACCACCGCGATGCGGCCGCCACCAATGAACGCAGCGAGGTATGGGTCGATCATCAGGGCCTCGCCGTCGTCTTCCGGCAGATCGTCGGCATCCTCGCGAGGCGGGTCGTCTGCCGCGTGAAGCCCGGCGCCGAGCTCGAGGCCGGCGAGCGGTTCGGGATCATGAAATTCGGCTCGCGGATGGATGTGTTCCTGCCCGTCGGGGCCGAGCTGCGCGTCTCGGTCGGGGACAAGGTCGTTGGGGGCGTGACAGTTATAGCCGTGCTGGCATCTGCTTTGAAATAGCTCCGGGAGCCATTTCCATACGCCCTTAACCCTGCCCTAAGCCCTCAGCCCTAAGCCCTCAGCCCTGATCGTGCGATAGACTCCTTAGGCAGCATGCTCACCCCCCATCGCCGTCAGACGGACGTCCAGCAGCGCCGGCTCAGACGCGGCGTGTACCTGATTCCCAGTCTCATGACACTGGGCAATCTGTTCTGCGGGTACGCCTGTGTCATCTATGCGATGCGTGGGGAATACGCCATTGCGGCGCCGTTTGTCGGTATCGCGATGGTGCTCGACACGCTCGACGGCCGCATCGCGCGGATGACCGGCACGACGAGCGAGTTCGGCCTGCAGTTCGATTCGCTTGCCGACATCATTTCGTTCGGGATCGCACCGGCGATTCTCACGTTCTCGTGGGGTCTCACGTCGCTCGGCAACTGGGGATGGGCCGCCGGCTTCGTGTATGTCACCTCGGCGGCCATGCGCCTGGCTCGCTTCAACATTCAGGCCGGGTCGGTCGACAAGCGGTACTTCGTCGGGATGCCCAGCCCGGCGGCCGCGACCGTGCCGGCGTCGACCATCTTTGCGTATCCGGCGGGATTCCAGGAGCCCGTGGGTGCCATCCCCGTGCTCGCCCTCGTGCTCGTGCCGGCGTTCCTCATGGTGAGCACGATCCGGTTCCGAAGCTTCAAGACATTCGATCTGCAGGCGCGCCGCTCGTACACGGTGCTGCTCGTCCTCGCGCTGCTCATCGCGTTTGTGTCGGCGCATCCCGCGCTGGCGCTCGTCACTCTGTCGTACGGGTACATGTCGTCGGCGTTCATCGAGATGATCTGGAACCGGTGGCATCACCCCAAGGCAGAAGCGGTGGTGGCGGTGGCGGGGCCGCAGAACGTGTACGCCATCAGGAAAAGCGATACGGATCTAGAAACTAAAATCTAGAAACTCTAGATTTTAGTTTCCAGTTTCTAGATTGCCGACGGGTAACTCGATCACCACCGTCGTGCCCTTGCCCTGGGCCGACTCCACGTGAATGCGTCCCCCGTTCAGCTCCACATTCCGTTTCGCAATCGTCAGCCCCAGTCCCGTACCGGTTGCTTTCGTCGAGAAATAAGGCTCGAAGATCCGGAGGAGCGCCTCGGCGTCCATGCCGGTGCCGGTGTCTGTCACCGACAGGCGAATGGTCGAACCCGCGGCAACCGCCCTGATCGTCAGCGTGCCGCTGCCGGGCATGGCGTGCAGCGCGTTTTCAATCATGTTGGTCAGCGCGCGGGCGAGCAGGACGCGATCGACGACAACGTTGGGGAGCGACGCGGGCACATCCACGTTCACCGCCACGCGGCCGGCCAGCCCTGTGATGTAGGGCTCGACCACTGTGGGAATCAGCGCGGCGAGAGACGTGGGCTCCGGCCGCGGCGTCGGCCGTGACGCGAAGCTGGAGAACTCGGCCGAAATCTGCCGCAGCAACTTCACCTGCGACAGGATCGAGGTGACGCACTCTTCGAGCACCGGTGTCAGCGGTTCGCCCTTGTCCTTGTTCACCCGCATGAGGTGTTCGGACGACAACTGAATGGGCGTCAGCGGATTCTTGATCTCGTGGGCGACCTGCCTGGCCATTTCCGCCCACGCCTCGAGTCTGTGGGTGCGCTCCAGCTCGTGACGTTGTCGTTCGAGATCGGCCGCCATCCGGTTGAAGTCGGCGACGAGCTTTCGCAGTTCGTCCGAAGACGTCTCGGCGACGCGCGCACTGAAGTCTCCGCGCGCAATTCGACGTGTCGCGCGCGTCAAGCGGTTCACCGGGTCGCCGATGCGCTCGGCCATGTAGTAGCCGATGGCGGCGCCGAGCAGCGCGAACATCACGGCAGCGAGCAGCACACGCCGGTCGAGCGTATCGATCTGGCGGTCCACCTCCTGCTGCCTGAGCGCGAGCGGCACGGTGAGAATGGCCCGGCCTTCCTCGAGCCGGACAGGCGCAGCCGCCAGGACGTGCGCCGCCGAGCCAATGATCTCCTGCCCGACGTGGCTCGATTGACGCTCGATCTCGATCGCCCGATACACATGTCCCGGCGTCCGTTCGGGAAGAAGGCCCGAGGTGAACAGATCGCGCTCGCTCGTCGCCACGAGCGTCGGCCCGCGGTAGATATTGACGTCCTGTGCGACAGCCCGGCTGAGCCACACCATGATGTCGTCGTTGGGATCGCCGGCTTCCGATGCCTGCAGGGCCACGTACTCTTCGATGACGCGCTGTGCGACGGCGGCCACGCGCACCGCATCGGACTGCACGCTCGATTGAAGCTGCAATTCGAAGAACGTCCGCGTCGCCAGGGCGAGGACCATGACCGGCAGCACGGCTGCTGCGAGGAAGGCGAGGAAGAGCTTCCGATAGAAACTGGCGCGGACTTCGCGCAACAGCGCCTGGCCCGACGCCGCGGCGGTGCCACCGAGTGCGGTGACCAGCCAGGCCAGCGTCAGCAGCGCGATATAAGTGAGGCCAACGAGCGTCGACAGCTCGGCAAGGTTGATGAGGTGATCCATCCGCGTGATGACGGGAAACCCGATCACGTAAATGCCGCCGCGGTCGTTCTGAATGTAGGTCGAGTAGCTCTGCTCGCCGTCGCTCATGGTGGTCCAGAACGGCCGGCGCGACTGCGCGATCAGGTTCAGCAGCGGGTCATCGAGCGGCCAGGCCCGCGGCGCCGATGAGTACAACGACCCTCGGCCCCACCCATAGACGACGAACTGCACGGTCCGGCCAACCGAGCCCTCTGGAGGAAGCGTGTCGGCGCGGATGAGCTCGTTGTACGGATTTCGCGCCGTGATGAACGGCAGCGTTTCGTAGTCGAGCATCACGTTCACGACGATCGACCCGCCCGTCGGGAAATCGGAATTGCCCTCGCAGATGCCACGGCCCGCGTGCAGCACGCGGCGCTCCTCGGATCCGAAGAGCGAGGCCTCTTCGTACGTTTCCCAGTCGCAGCCCGGCTCCCGCCATTCCTGCGTCGTCGAGACGTAATCGGGCAGGTTCAGAGCGAACCGGCTGGCCAGCCGGCCCTGCGGCGTGTACAGCTCGAGGGAAGACGCAAGACGGTCGCTCGCCAGGTTCGTGCGCGCCCAGAGCTCGAACGCCACGTTGGACGCGGACAGCTGGGCTCGTGGCGCCGCTGTCAGGTGCGGCATCTCCAGCGTATCGATCTGTTGCAGGACGCTCCGGAGCTTCGTGTTCAGCTCCTCGCGTTGATCCTTGACCTGCCGTGCGTATTCCTCCTCGATGAGGCGGCGCAGACCACGATCGGCGAAGTGATGCACGGACGGGTAGAGCACGAAGGCCGTGACGAGAAGAACGAGCGCGCCCGAGAAGAGGCGCAGCGCCTGTGAGGCATGCCGGTACCGCGGACGCACCCAGGACGCGGCCCAGGCCAGAGCCAGGCACGACAACCCGGCGAAGGCCGTCGGAACGGCCGGCACGGTCGACGGTGCTGCCCCGATCGTTCGCGGAAAGACCGCGATGAGGAGAACCGGCAACGTCTGGAGCACGAAGGCGCCGAGCATGCCGCTTCGCGGCAATCGCCACGGGACGGCGGTCAGCAGCACGATGAGGATGGCGGTCCAGAAGACCACGGCCTGCGCCAGGATCAAACCGACCGCAAACGCGAGGCGTGCCGAAACCAGTGGGTGCAACGAGAAATGCAGCGCATCGACCGACGTCGCGCCGATGGCGTTGCCAAGCAGCACCTCGTACCCGACAAGCAGCAACGCGACCATGGCGCCGGCGGCGATCTGCGTGGCGGCAAAGATCATCCACTCTCGATGGCTGTCGGGAGGTGGCAGACGGCGTTTGATCGTGCGCCTGAGCCGTTCGACGAGATCGAAGGCCAGAACGACGATGGCGGCCGCGGTGGCCATGGTGAGCAGGAAGTCGATAGGCGTGCGCAGCAGCAGCCGGAGGCCGGAGCCGGCGACTGCCGTCTGAAAGACCTGATCGGTCCATCGCGCGGTCGGCGCAAACCACAACAGCAGCCGGCCCAGCAACAGGACGGCGAGCACCACACCGCTGGCTTTCAGATGTGCCGTCGGTTGCCGGAAGGACATCCGCCAACGAACGAGAGGTGGCAGCGACACCACGAGGGTCAGCGCGAGCGTCGCGAGCACGACAGCCGAAATGTTTTCCCGCCAGGCGATGCGCGTGTCGCGAACCGCCTGCGCGGTGACGCGTGCCACGAGTAGCGGCTTGCCGAGCGGCGACTGGATGACGAAGCCCTGGCTTGCCGCGCCGGTCTCGTACGGACGCACAGTGACAGGGACGAGCGTCGGCAGCGAGAGCACGCCCTCTTCGGGGGCGGCGGTGAGAAGGCCTCGAGAGGATGAGATCACTCGCTCGGCGGCGATGACGCCAACGCGATGGCCGGTGAGCGCGTCGAGAATCGGCTTGATGTATACGAGCCGCAAGCCGAGCGGGCCGGGAGCCACGAAGAACGCCTCGGCGCCCGCGATGCGGTCGATGTCGATTTCCGAGGGGACGCCGCTCCACGCGAGCGGCCACGCGCCGCTCGGACGGTAGGCGGTCACGGCAAAGACACCTGCCGTGCGCGCCTGCAGCGCTTGATCGGCACGGTCCAGAAGCGGACGGGCGCCGGCAGCGGGATCCGCGGCAGCCGTGTCGAAGAGCGCCGGCTCGCGTCCCACCGACGCCGCGATGTCGTTCAGCGCGTCGGCGACGGCATCGATTTCGGCGCGCACCGATCGCTCGACGCGCGTCATCGCGTCTTCGTCCGTGGGCCCGAATCGCGCCCGTTCGACGGCGATGCCCCCGAGCGCTGCGGCCACGGCGCACGCGAGTCCCGTCAAGTAGATGCGACGAAGCGCGCGGCCGATGGCGAGGTTCGTCACTGGCTGGTGCTGGCGGCGCCCGGCTTCGCGTTCGCGGCCGGCGGCTCGTCATCTTCGTCAGGCTCTGTCGCTGGCGGTGTCTGGGCGGGGCTGGCTGCGGGAGCCGGCGGAGCGTCCGCGGGCACGGGCTTGCTGCCCACGCCGCGAACCTGTCCGCCCTTGGTCACCAGAATCAGCAGATCCTGTGACGTGAGGTGCGGAGGCGCGGCCAGCAGCATTTCTTCATTTTCCGCTCCCTTCACAGCGAAGTCGCCCCCTTTCTCGCCGTTCTGCGCGTGGTACGCGTGCAACTCGGCGGCGATCCCGGCCACGATGAGCAGGTCGCCGCTCAACAACGGACCGGTGAAGGGGCGCATCGGCAACACACGCTTCCACATCATCGTGCCGCTGTTGCGGCTGTGGCCGCGCAGCACGTTATCGAGCGCAATGAAGTACGCGCGCCGCTCGTCGAGGACCGGCAGGCCCACGAGATCGGCGCCGGTTTTCCATTGCCAGTCCGCGTCGCCGTCTCTGGCATCCAGTGAGTGAAAGCGATTGTCCCGAGCGCCGACGAAGACACGATCGTTGGCCGGCAGCAGGCCCGTGGCCGACCCGGCGAGTTTCTGGGACCAGATTTCCTCGCCGGTCAGGAGCGAGAGCGCGAGCACGCGCCCATCGTTGAGCCCGACGTAAACCCGATCGCCCGCGAGTGCCGCTGGCGCGCTAAGCGGCGATCCCAGATCGCGCTGCCAGAGCACCTCGCCATCCGCGGCGCGAATGGCGAGCAGCGGTCCGGCTTCGGTCGCGGCGATCAGCCAGCCGGTGTCCCAGTGCAGCGAGATCACTTTTCCCGTGACGGGCCGGCGCCATCGCGCGCGTCCATCCGTGTCGGCGCGCGCTTCGACGAGACCGTCGCTGCCGGCGAAGACGAGCGAGTCGCCAGCTGCCGGTGGCGCAGTCATCGGGCATTCGACCGACCAGACGGCGCTGCCGTCCTTTATGAGCAGCGCTGCGAGTTGGTTCGTCCGCAGCGCCACGTACACGTGATTGGCATCGAACGCGGGCACATACGCCGGGGCGGCGGCAAGCGTCGCGCTCCATTTCACTTCGAGCGGAAACGTGACGGCAGCTGCGGACGGACGCGAGGCCAGCAGCGTCGCAAAAAACACCGCGGCCACACAACATATTGGGGTGCGATGGAACTGCACACCGTTATAATAGCGTGTAACCAACGCCTTCGGCCTTCGCGCGGGCCAGATCCCCAATCCAGTGGCTGACCAAAATTTCGTTCACCTTCATTGTCACACCGAGTTCTCTTTGCTCGATGGGGCGTGCCGCATCGACGAACTGCTCGACCAGGCCGCCAGGCTCAAGATGCCCGCGCTGGCGGTGACCGAGCACGGCAACATGTTCTCGTCGGTGATCTTTCATGACCATGCCAAGCAGCGTGGTGTGAAGCCGATCCTCGGATGCGAGGTGTACGTGGCGCCGGGGAGCCGCCTGACCAAGAGCGGCAACATCGGCGAGACGGCGAACCACCTGGTCCTGCTCGCCGAGACCAACGAGGGGTTCCACAACCTGATCAAGCTCGTGTCGGCCGGCTACACCGAAGGGTTCTATTACAAGCCGCGCATCGACAAGGATCTCCTCGCGCAGCATGCGAAGGGGCTCATCGGCCTGAGCAGTTGCCTCAAAGGCGAGGTCGCGACGGAAATCCGGACCGGGCGCGATCGGAAGGCGCTCGAAGCCGCCGCGACCTTCCGCGACATCCTCGGCCCGGGGAATTTCTTCCTCGAGATGCAGTACCAGGGGATAGAGGAACAGCTGGTTGTGAACCAGGGGCTGGCGCCGATCGCGCGCGAGCTGAACATGCCGCTCGTGGCGACCAACGACGTCCACTACCTGACGCACGGCGACCATCGTCCGCACGACATTCTGCTCTGCATCGGGACCGGGAAGACGGTGAACGATCGGGACCGGTTGCGCTATCACGGCGATCAGTTTTATTTGAAGACCGCCGCCGAGATGCAGAAGGTCTTCGCGGAGGTGCCCGACGCGCTGGCCAACACGCTGCGGATTGCCGAGCGCTGCCAGGTCGATATCGCCAGCAACAAGAACTACCTGCCGAACTTCGCCGTCCCCGCGCCGTACACCCTCAACGACTACTTCGAGAAGGTGGTGCGCGAGGGGTTCACGCAGCGATTGGTGCGCTTGAAGGCGCTGCTGGCATCGGGGGCGCTGCGGCATCCGATCGAGGAGTACGAGAATCGCCTCTCGTACGAGATCGAGATGATCAAGCGGATGGAATATCCCGGCTATTTTCTCATCGTCTGGGATTTCATCCGCTACGCGCGCGAGAAGAGCATCCCGGTGGGGCCGGGCCGTGGATCGGCGGCCGGCAGCCTGGTCGCCTACTCCCTGCGCATCACGGACGTGGATCCGCTCGACTACGACCTCATCTTCGAGCGCTTCCTGAATCCCGAGCGCGTGTCGCTGCCCGACATCGATATCGACTTCTGCGAGCGGCGGCGCGGCGAGGTCATCGAGTACGTCACGCAGAAATACGGGCGCGAGAACGTGGCGCAGATCATCACGTTCGGCACCATGAAGGCGCGCGCCGTCGTTCGCGACGTCGGCCGCTCGCTCGACATCCCGTTCGCCGACGTCGATCGGGTGGCCAAGCTGATTCCGCCGTCGCTCGACATGACGCTCGAGAAGGCGCTCGAAGAGGTGCCGCAGCTCAAGCAGCTGAACGAACAGGACGAGCGCGTCAAGGAGCTGATTGCGGTCGCGCGCCGCCTGGAAGGCATGACGCGGCACGCGTCGGTCCATGCCGCCGGCGTGGTGATTGCCCCGCGGGCCATTTCGGACTTCGCCCCACTCTACAAAGGCAAGAACGACGAAATCACGACCCAGTGGGCGATGAAGGAGATCGAGCGCATCGGCCTCCTGAAGATGGACTTCCTGGGGCTGAGCACGCTGACGCTGTTGAACGACGCGGTCGAAGAAATCCGCGCGACGACCGGCCAGGTGGTCGATCTGGATTCGATCCCGCTCGACGATGCGAAGACGTATCAGATATTCGCCGAGGGTGCGGCGTTCGGGATTTTCCAGTTCGAGAGCTCGGGCATGCGCGACATCCTGCGGAAGGCGAAGCCGCAGCGGCTGGACGATCTCATCGCGCTGAACGCGTTGTACCGCCCCGGGCCGCTCCGCAGCGGCATGGTGGACGATTTCATCGCGCGGAAGCACGGCAAGGTGAAGGTGACGTACGAGCTCAAGGAGCTCGAGCCCATCCTGGCCGACACCTACGGCGTCATCGCGTACCAGGAGCAGGTGATGCGTATCGCGCAATCGCTTGCCGGCTTCACGATGGGACAGGCCGACATGCTGCGAAAGGCCATGGGGAAGAAAGACCCCAAGGTCATGGCCAAGCAGCGCGAAGTGTTCATGGACGGGGCGAAGAACAAGGGGATCAGCGAGAAAAAGGCGGCGAAGATTTTCGAGCTGATGGAGTACTTCGCCGGGTACGGCTTCAACAAGTCGCATTCGACGGCCTACGCACTTCTCGCGTATCAGACCGCCTATTTGAAGGCGAACTATCCCTGGCACTTCGCGGCAGCGCTCTTGACCATCGAGGCGCAGAACACCGACAAGCTCGCGGTCTACCTGCAGGAGTGCCGCGATCGCGGCATTCCCGTCCTGCCACCCGACATCAACAAGAGCCAGCTGGCGTTCACCGTGACGCCCGAAGGCGTGCGCTTCGGGTTGACCGCGGTGAAAAACGTTGGCGAGGGGGCGATCGCCTCGATTCTGGGGGCGCGTGCCGCGCTCGGCAGGATTACGTCGCTGCATGCGCTCTGCGAGACCCTCGACCTGCGCCTCGTGAACAAACGCGTGTTCGAGAGCCTGGTGAAGGCGGGCGCTTTCGATTCGCTCGCCACCGGCCGCGAAGCGTCTCTGGGAGAGGTGCGCGCCCGCCTCATGGCCACGATCGATCTCGCCTGCGAGTACGGCGTACGGCACCAGCGCGACCGCGAGCTGGGCCAGGCGCAGTTGTTCGGCGGCGGGGCGGCCGGCGAAGGCTCGCCCGATGCCGAGTCAGGGCCCGCGAACGTCGAGCCCTGGACGGAGCAGCAGCAGCTCGCGTATGAAAAGGAGTCGCTCGGCCTCTATTTCAGCGGGCACCCGATCGATCGGGTTGCCGGCGAGCTGAAGGGCTTTGGGGCCACAACCACTGCCGAGCTGGGTGCGATGGCTGCGACGCCCGACAGCAGGACGGGTCTTGCTCCTCAAGATCCGCCGAACGCGGCCAACGGCTACCGCAGAAACGCGGGGGTTGACGTCATTATCGGCGGCATCATCGCGTCGATTCGCCAGCTGAAGACGCGCAAGGGCGATCGCATGGCCGTCATCATGCTCGAAGACGCGCACGGCAGTGTCGAAGTGGTGGTGTTCCCTGAGGCGTTCGCCAAGTGCGCGGCCGTTCTCGAGACGGGCGCGATGGTGGTCGTCAAGGGGAAGGCGGAGATCGACGAGGAAACGATCCGCATGACGGCCGTCGAGGTGATGCCCATCGAGGTGATGCGGCAGAAGATGTCGCGCGAGCTGTCGATCAAGCTCACCTCGCCGCCGCACGGCCGCGACACGTTCGAGGCGCTGGCGGACCTTTTTGCGCGCCATCGCGGCGATCGCCGGGTCGTGCTCGAGCTGGAGCTCCGCGATCAGCAGCCGCCCGTTCGCGTCAGGGTGCCGCTGGCCGCGCAGGTGCGCGTGCGTCCATCCGATCAACTGGCCACCGAGGTCGAGCGCATCTGCGGCGCCGGAACGGTGGTCCTCCGATGACGATCGTCGCGGCCCCGACGCAGAGACGCAGAGACGCAGAGGGTTTGATCTTCAGGAAAGAAATTCTCAGCGCCTCAGCGCCTCGGCGTCGAGACAGAGCCTTCTAATGCCGACCGAGACACTCGAGTTCGAAGAATCGCTCGCGCCATTGCTGAAGGAAGTGGACGCGCTGTCCGCGCTGCCCCGGACCGAGGCGCGCGAGAGGGAGCTCGAGCGGCTCAACCATCGGCTGCGCGTCGCGCGTACAGAAATCTACAGCCGGCTCACGCCCTGGCAGCGCGTGCTCGTCGCGCGCCACCCGAGCCGGCCCGACATGCTCGATTACGTCGAGCGCCTCTTCACCGACTTCGTCGAACTGCACGGCGACCGCCGCTTTGCCGACGACCACGCGATCGTCGCCGGCACGGCCTGCTACAAAGGGGAGCCGGTGATGGTGGTCGGCCATCACAAGGGCGGCGATACGAAACAGAAGATCTACCGCAATTTCGGCTACGCGCGGCCCGAGGGCTACCGCAAGGCCATCCGCCTGATGCGCACGGCCGAGAAATTCCAGCGGCCGATCGTGGTCTTCGTCGATACCCCGGCCGCGTATCCAGGTGTCGAGTCGGAAGAGCGCGGCGTCGCCGAGGCGATCGCGTTCAACCTGCGCGAGATGTCGGTGCTGAAGGTCCCTGTCGTCGTCATCATCACGGGCGAGGGGGGCAGCGGCGGCGCGCTCGGCATCGCGATCGGCGATCGCATCCTGATGCAGGAGTACGCCATCTACAGCGTCATCCCACCTGAAGGCTGTGCCGCGATTCTCTGGCGCGACTCGGGAAAGAAGATCGAGGCCGCGACGGCGCTGAAGCTGACCGCGCCCGATTTGCTCGCCAGGGGCATCATCGATGAGATCGTGCGCGAGCCCATCGGCGGCGCGCACACCAGCCTGGACGAAGCCGCGATGCTCGTCGACGGTCCGCTGCATGCGGCGCTGACGGCATCGAGCACGCCCGACGTCGAAGCCCGCCTGGCCAGGCGCTATGAGAAGTTCAGGGACATGGGCCGCCTGGGTGCAGATTTTACAGACGAAGGAAGCTCCTGACGATGCACAACTTGCGAGGTTTCGACGCAGAGACGCAGAGACGCAGAGTTTTCAGATCTTCCCACTACGGCTCAATCCTTGAAAGACCACGTGATATGCCAAGTTCCAAAAGACTCTCTGCGGCTTTGCGCCTCTGCGTCGGAGCACGTTAGACATGCCAATCCCGTACTTATGGGAACGCCTCGCCTGCAACGATCAAGCCGCGGACGTCCTGGCGCGCGAGTTGAAAATCAGCCCGGCGATCGCACGGCTGCTGGCCATTCGCGGTATCGACGAGCCGGAGACCGCGCAGCGATTTCTCCATCCGTCGCTCGACCATCTGCACGATCCGTTCAGGCTGACTGGAATGGCGGCGGCCGTGGAACGGATTCTCGCGGCGATCGAGAGACACGAGTGCATCGCCATCCATGGCGACTACGATTGCGACGGCATCACCTCCACCGTCATTCTTCGGCGTGCGTTGGAGCTGTTCGGCGCGAACGTCATCCACTTCCTGCCCGAGCGCCTGCGAGACGGGTACGGGCTGCAACCGGAAACCTTCGATCGGCTGCAGGCGCAGGGCGCAAGCCTGGTCATTTCGGTGGACTGCGGCATCCGCGGGATCGAAGCGGCGAAACGCGCGCGCGAGCTGGGCATCGATCTCATCATCACGGACCACCACGAACCGGATGCCGAGCTGCCCGTGGCCGTGGCGGTTATCAACCCGCGGCGCCACGATTGCGAGTATCCCGACAAGAACCTCGCGGGTGTCGGCGTGGCGCTCAAGCTCGTGCAGGCGTTGTGTCAGAAGCGCGGCCGCGAGCGGCTGCTGCCGGCGTTCGTCAAGGTTGCCGCCATCGGGACGCTCGCCGATGTCGTGCCGCTCGTCGGCGAGAACCGCGTTATCGCGAAGCTCGGCCTCGAGATGCTGTCTCAGGGACCGCACAAGGTAGGTTTACGCGCGCTGCTCGACGTCGCCGGCCTGAAGGGAAAGGCCATCGACAGCGGCCACGTCGCGTTTCAGATTGCGCCGCGGATGAATGCCGCGGGCCGCATGGCGAGCCCCGACATCGCCGCCAGGCTGCTCCTCGCCGCCGACGAGACGATGGCGATGGAAGCGCAGGAGCTGGCGCGCCAGCTTGACGGCGAGAATCTCAAGCGGCAGGAAGAGGAAGCGGCCATCCTGGCCAGCGCGAAGAAGATCGTCGAAAACGACCCCGTTGTCGGCGCCCGGAGCATTCTCGTCGTCGCGGGGGACGGATGGCACAGGGGCGTCATCGGCATCGTCGCGTCGAAGCTCGTCGATGCCTTCCATCGGCCGGCCATCGTCATTGCGGTCGAGGGTGAAGTTGCGCACGGGTCGTGCCGCAGCATTCGGGGTTTCAACGTGCTCGCCGCGCTCGAGCATGGCGCCGCCCATCTGAGCCGGTTTGGCGGCCACAAACAGGCGGCCGGATTGACGATGCCAGCGTCCAATGTCGGGAAGTTCCGCGAGATGATCGCCGACTATGCCGACAACCTGCTGGGGCCCGACGATCTCAAACCACGCCTGCGGATTGACGGCTGTCTCGGTTTCCGCGACATCAATGGCGATTTCGCCGGCGAGATGGCGCTGCTTGCGCCGTTCGGCACTGGCAATCCGCGTCCGCTCTTCGAGGCGCGCGGGGTGGAGGTCGTCGACGGCCCGCGCCGGCTCAAGGACAAGCACTTGAAGATGGCGTTGAAACAGAACGGGCGCATCTTCCGCGCCATTGCCTGGCGCGCCGTCGAGCGGGAGCAGTTCATCTCGGACAACCGCACGTCGTTGGACCTCGCGTTTTCGCTGGAACACAATAGCTACCAGGGCAATGACTATCTGGAGCTCTCGGTCAGCGATATCAAGGCCGCGGCAGGCGGTCATGGGGTCTGACCCCATGGCTGAAACCGCATGCTAGCGTGGCAGAAGCGCGCGCGCTGGGCGGTCCTCGCCCTCGCTGCGGTCGTCATCGGCGCGGTGTTTTTCACCACCCGCCGGCGTGTAGAGCCGCCCCCCCCCGAGCCGATCGCCCGTGTCGATCCGGCTGCGGTCATCGAGAGTTCCGGCGCGCGCATGGTTCAAGTGAAGGGCGAGCGCGAAACGGTCCGGATTGAGGCCGAAAAGCAGTTGTCCTATCCCGACGGCAGCACACGGCTCCTCAAGGTGAAGGTCACCTCCGTGCGCGAAGGCAAGACGTTCGTGGCGACCAGCGACGAAGCGAGAGTCGGCGAGAACCAGACCAACCTCGACATGAAGGGCAACGTCGTGATGAAGGCCAGCGACGGGCTCGAGGTGTCGGCCAACACCGCCGTGTACAGCCAGAGTGAGGGCATCGTGCGCGCGCCTGGCCCCGTGACGTTCAAGCGCGGACGGATGAGCGGCAGCGGCGTCGATTTCAGCTACGACGAGGCGCGCGACCTGATCGGCATCTCAGATCAGAGCAACGTCAAGCTGGCGGGCGACAAGAGCGGCGCAGGTGCGACCAACGTGACGGCCGGCTCGTCGGTTCTCGCGCGCAAGGACAATTTCGTCAGCTTCGAGCGTGCCGTGCACATCACGCGCGGCACGCAGGTCATCGATGCCGAGAGCGCCGTTGGCGAGCTCACCGACAAGGAAGAGCGTCTGCGCAGCCTGGATCTGCGGACTGCGGCCCGCATTGAAACACCCGCGGCAGCGCCCGGCGAGCTGAGAGCCATGTCGGGCGATGTCATCAACCTCACCTATCAAGAGAACAGCGATCTGGTGGAAAGCGTGAGTATTGCCGGCGGATCGGCGCTGCGGATTGCCGGCGAGAAGGACACGCCCGACCGCATCCTCCACGCCGACACACTCGAAATCGGCATGGCGCCCGACGGCACGACGGTCACGTCGTTGAACGGCCGGGATCATGTCGTGCTCGACCTGCCGGGCGTCAAGGATCAGCCGGCCAAGAAGGTCTCGTCGAACGTACTGGTCGCCACCGGCACGCCGAAGGCGGGGCTGACCGACGCGTCGTTCACCGACAGGGTGGAATACTCGGAAGTCGGCGGCACCCCTCCCGTCAAGCGCACGGTCAGGTCGCGCACGCTCGACACGGCGTTGAACGGCGGGCTCGGTGAGATTAAGGAAGCGACGTTTGTCGGTTCGGTGCGGTTCGACGACCCGAACACGGAGGCCGCTGCGGCCCACATGCGCTACAACATGCAGACCGGACAGGTGGCGCTCAAGGGAGAGCCCGGGCAAGCCGTTCCGCGGGTCGTGAACGAGCAGATGCAGGTCGATGCGAACGAGATCGAGATGAATGTCGAGGGCTCGAAGCTGAAAGCGACCAGCACGTTGAAGCCCGTCCAGTCGATTATGTTTCCGGTCAAGCCGGGCTCGAAGAGCACGCGCCGCACGCCGGGCCTGATGAAGCAGGATCAGCCCGTGAATGGTCTCAGCCGCGAGCTGCTCTACACGGGCGGTGACATGTCGATGCTCGTGCTCACCGGCAACGCCACGCTGGTGCAGGGCGACAAGGCGGAGACCAACGTGAAAGCCGATACGATCACGGTCGATGGCAGCACCGGCAACCTTCTCGCGCAGGGCTCGGTGATTTCGAGGATGATCGTGCAGGAGATCAGTCCCACGACCAGGTCGCGCGAGGCGAGCCCGTCGATTGGGTCCGGCCAGCGGATGAACTACGAGGACGCCCTCCGCAAAGTGACCTACACGACCAAGGCGCATGTCGTTGGTCCGAACGGCGACCTGACGGGAGAGACCATCGTGCTCACGTTAGGCGAGAACGGGCAGGACATCGAGCACCTGGAAGCGACCGGCGACGTGAAGTTCACCGAGGTCGATCGGATTACCACGGGCGACCACCTGGCGTACGCGGCGGCGAAAGAGGAATACACGATGACGGGTAAGGGCCGGCTGGTCCGGATGTTCCGGACCACCAGCGAGGGATGCCGCCGGACAGACGGACAGGTCATGACCTTCGCGCGGGCGACCGAAGAGCTGCGCATCATCGGCCGGGATGAAACGCGGACGCAAACGGCTTCAGACAGTTCCTGTCCTCCACCTCCCAAACGCTGAATGGCGACGCTGCGCACGCAGGACCTCACCAAGTCGTACGGCGGGCGCACGGTCGTGCGCGGCGTCAGCCTCGAGGTGCAGTCGGGCGAGGTTGTGGGCCTGCTGGGGCCGAACGGCGCCGGCAAGACCACCACGTTCTACATGACCGTCGGCCTCACGTCGCCCGATTCGGGCCGCGTGATTTTCAACGGCGAGGATGTCACCGATCTCCCCATGTACGCGCGCGCGCGGAAGGGCATCGGATACCTTCCGCAGGAGCCCTCGATCTTCCGCGGGCTCACGGTCGAGCAGAACATCATGGCGATCCTCGAGACGCTGGATCTCGACGCGGGCGCGCGCCGTGCGCGGTGCCGCGAGCTGCTCGCCGAGCTCAACCTGACGTCGCTGGCGTCGTCGCCCGCCTACACGCTGTCGGGCGGCGAGCGGCGGCGGGCGGAGATCACGCGCGCGCTGGTCGTCTCGCCGCAAATTCCTCCTGCTCGATGAACCGTTCGCGGGCATCGATCCCATCGCCATCACCGACATCCAGAAGATTATTTTTCACTTGAAAGATCGCGGCATTGGTGTGCTGATTACCGACCACAACGTGCGCGAGACGCTGCGTATCACCGATCGCGCTTATATCGTGCACGATGGCGGAATTTTCCATAGCGGCACACCCGAGGCGCTGGCGGCCGATGAAGAAGTGAGAAGAATGTACCTGGGCACCGAGTTCCGTCTCGACTGAACACAAAAATGACTTAAGATGGGAGGACGTTCCGGCTGACGCCGGACCCTACGTATACTGGGGAGGGCAGGTTTCGAACCGAGACGGGTATGGCGATTCAGCAGAAGCTCCACACAAAACTCGTTCAGAAGCTCATTCTGACGCCGTCGCTGCAGCAGGCCATCAAGCTGCTGCCGATGTCGACGCTCGAGCTGGCGGACCTGTTGAATCAGGAAGTCGTCGAGAACCCGATGCTCGAAGAGGTGCCCACCGAAGATCTGCAGCCGACGGAAGCCGCCGCGCAGGCCGAGAAGACCGAGGCCGCCGCCAAGGAAAAGGGCGACGCCTGGGACGACAGCGACTACGAATATTTCTTCGGCGACTACCTCGACGACGGCTACCGGCCGCACACGCCGCAGGAAGTGAAAGAGCTTCCGCCGATCGAGAACACCCTTGCCACCTCGTCTTCGCTGTCGGATCACCTGCTGTGGCAGCTCTCGCTCCTGGCCGACGACGACCAGAATCGTGAGATCGGCTCGGCGATCATCGGCAACCTCAACGACGACGGCATGCTGGTCGCGTCGCTCGAGGAGATTGCCGCCATGGGCCCGTGGCCGGTCGAGGCGGTCGAGGGCACGCTGAAGGTCGTGCAGGGGTTCGATCCCATCGGCGTAGCGGCGCGGGACCTTCAGGAATGCCTCCTCCTGCAGCTCCGCCACATCGGTCTCGAGGGCACGCCGACCGAGAAGATCGTCACCGAGCATCTGCGCCTGCTCCAGAACCACCAGGTCCCGGAGATCGCCAAGCGGCTCGGCATGTCGATCGAGGATCTGAAAGAGCACGTCGAGATCATCCGGCACCTCGACCCGAAGCCGGGCAGCCGCTACAACCCGTCGCAGTCCCACTACGTCATCCCCGACGTCTACGTCGTCAAGGTGGAAGACCAGTACGTGGCGGTGCTGAACGAGGAGGGATTGCCGCAGCTGCGCATCAGCCCGGTGTACCGGCGCCTGCTCGACAAGAGCGCCGAGAATACGACCGAGACGCGGGCGTACGTGAAAGACAAGTTCCGCTCGGCGCTGTGGCTGATCAAGTCGGTCGAGCAGCGCCAGAAGACCATCCACAAGGTCGCGACGAGCATCATCAACTTCCAGCGCGACTTTCTCGACCATGGCATCGAGTACCTCAAGCCGCTCGTCCTGCGTGACGTGGCGAGCGACATCGGCATGCACGAATCGACGGTGAGCCGCGTCGTGACGAACAAGTACATGCACACGCCGCAGGGCGTGTTCGAAATGAAGTACTTCTTCCACTCGCGGGATCAGCAGCTCCTACGGCGAGAGCGTCTCGTCGGTCACCATCAAGCAGCGCATCCGGAAAATCATCGAGGCCGAAGACCCGCGCAAGCCCCTGAGCGACTCGAAGATCGTCAGCATCCTGCAGCACGAAGGGCTCGTGCTGGCCCGGCGCACGATCGCGAAGTATCGCGAGGAGCTGAAGATTCCGACGTCCAATCAACGCAAGGTGCTGTACTGAAACATTCGCATGCGTCTACTCCTCACCGGCCGACAGGTAGAAATCACTCCCACGCTCAGACGGCTCGTCGACGCCAGGCTTGCCAAGCTCCAGCGCCACTTCAGCGACGCCCTGGTCTCGGTCCAGGTCGTGCTCTCGCGCGAGAAGAACCGCTTCGTCGCCGAAGTCGTCACGCACGCGCGGCAGGATCACATCCTGACCGGGGTGGGCACGGCCGCCTCGTGGAGCACGTCGCTCACCGCGGCGGTCAAGAAAGTGCTGCAGCAGGCCGAAACCGTCAAGGGCAAGTGGCAACAGCGCAAGCGGACGGCGGCATCGCTGCGCACGATGTCGGCCACCGCGGGGCCGGCGCCGCGCTCGCGGCGGAGAGCGTGATAGAGGCCCTTCTGCCTCTGTGGTGAAAGACAGCCGATGACGACAGGCGTGACGGTCGGCACGCTCCTTCACAGCCGCCCTGAAGCGCTGGGGCTGGATCTCGAGCTCCTCGCGGGCGCCGGCGGCCTCGATCGCCGGATCCTGAGCCCCTACGTCCAGAAGACCGGCCTGGCCCTCGCGGGCTTTCACGAGTACCTCCGCGAAGGACGCGTGCTCGTGTTCGGCAACAGCGAGGTCCGCTACCTGGAGAGCCTCGATTCCGTCGATCGCGTCGATACCATGCGCAAGGTGTGCGAGCACGACGAAGTGCCGTGCATCCTGATCACCGGGGGCCTGCGGGCGTTCGGCGAGATGATCTTCGAAGCCGAGCGCGCGCATCTGCCGGTGCTCCGCACGCTGGTGCCGACGCCCGTGGCGATGGCGAAGGTGACCGCGATGCTCGAGGACAGCTTCGTGGCGCGGGAGCTCGTCCACGGCGTCCTGCTCGACATCCTGGGTCTCGGCGTGCTCATCGTCGGCGAGAGCGGCATCGGCAAGAGCGAGTGCGCGCTGGACCTCGTCGTGCGCGGCCACCGGCTGGTGGCCGACGATGCTGTGGAAATCAGGCGCCGTGCCGAAACGATTCTCATCGGCACCTGTCCCGCGCTGACGCGCCACCACATGGAAATCCGCGGCCTCGGCGTCATCAACATTCAGGACCTGTTCGGCATCGCCGCGACGCGGACGTCGAAGCGGGTCGAGCTGGTGGTGCAGCTCGAGCGCTGGGAACAGCATCGCGACTACGACCGCCTGGGCCTGAACGACGAGCGGTACCAGATCCTGAACCTGCCGCTGCCGCTCATTTGCATGCCGGTGGCGCCGGGGCGCAACCTCGCCATCCTCGTCGAAATCGCCGCACGCAATCAGCTGCTCCGGGCGCGCGGCCATCATGCGGCGCGCAAGCTCGCCGAACGGCTCGAGCACCGGCTCACGCTCGCCGGCGTGGACGAGCTCGACGAGCCGGAGATTGACGATCTGTCGGATACAGGGGAAGAGCCGTGATTGTCGACGAGACTTCGCCGCCGCGGCGTTCGACGCGGC
The DNA here is from genome assembly GCA_963746535.1 of Vicinamibacterales bacterium. Classification (GTDB taxonomy): domain Bacteria; phylum Acidobacteriota; class Vicinamibacteria; order Vicinamibacterales; family JAMQPK01; genus JAMQPK01. Next base: position 27,768 of record CAVVBP010000010.1, read on the forward strand.
GGATTCGAGTGCCGCGCACGAAGCAGGGGCGCCGCGCCTCGCGAGAGGCGCGTTTCATCGTGCTCACCGGGCTGTCAGGATCGGGAAAGACGCAGGCCATCCGGGCGCTCGAAGACCTGGGCTACTTCTGCGTCGACAACATTCCGACCACGCTCATCCCGACACTGGCGGAGCTGGTGCGCCGCGAGGGCATCTCGCGTGTGGCCATCGTCGTGGACGTGCGCGAGAAGAGCTTTCTGGCGGAGTTTTCGAAGACCTATCGGCGCCTGCGCCTCATGAAGGGGTTGAATCCCGCGCTGATCTTTCTGGAAGCCACGCACGCCATCCTCGTGCGCCGGTTCAGCGAGACGCGGCGGCCGCACCCCATGGCGCCGGGATCGTCGGCCTCGGAAGGCATCAGAGCCGAGCGCCGCCGCATGAACAGCATCCGCTCGATGGCCGACCACATCATCGACACATCCGATCTGACGGTGCATCAGCTGCGGCAGGCGTTCAAGACGTTTGCGTTTTCGGCCGGCGACGTCAAGGGCGCCAAGTCGCGGATGGCGATCACGATCGTCAGCTTCGGGTTCAAGCACGGCATCCCGATGGACGCGGATCTGGTCTTCGACGTGCGGTTTCTGCCGAACCCGCACTTCGTGCCGCGGCTGCGTCCGAAGACCGGGCGCGATCGTACGGTCGTCAAGTTCATGGAAGACCATCGCGCCACGGGCGAATTGCTCGCCCGCCTGAGCGAGCTGCTGAAATTCCTGGTTCCGCAGTTCGTGGCGGAAGGGAAGAGCTATCTCACGATTGCCATTGGCTGCACAGGCGGCCGCCACCGGTCGGTGATGGTGGCCGAGGCATTGCGGAAGACCCTGCGCGGCGCCACCGGCACCCGCGTACGGGTGCATCATCGGGATATTACGCACGAGTAACTCATGGTTTTCAGTTGTCAGTTCTCAGTCATCGGTCGGGTTCCAGAACTAAATGTTCAACACGCGCGTCTAACGACTGACAACGGACAACTGAGAACTGACGACTGAAAACTGAGAACTGAAAACCGAGGACGAATGATAGGCGTCATCGTGGTGACTCACGGGCAGCTCGCCAACGAGCTGGTGAACGCGGCGCGGACGATCGTGGGGGAGTTGCCGCAGTTCGTGGCCGTGTCGATCGGCTGGCACGACGATCCGAAAGTGGCGCGCGAAGCCATTTCGGACGCGATTCGACGGGTGCAGGGTCCCGCGGGCGTCCTGATTCTCACGGACATGTTCGGGGGCACACCTTCGAATCTGGGTCTGACGTTCCTGGAGAGCAACCGCGTCGAGATCATCACCGGCGTGAACCTGCCGATGCTGATCAAGCTGGCTCACCTGCAGAGCTCGTCCGATCTGCTCGGCGTGGCGCGCGAGATGCGCGAGGTCGGACGGAACGCCATCTGGGTGGCCTCCGATCTGCTTCACGCGGAAGTCAAATAGGTGCGATGGAAGCGATAGGTGCGTCAGGTGCGACGGGCTGCAGATTGTGGTGTCTCGATCAGTAACCGTAGCGAATCGCCTTGGCCTGCACGCGCGCGCGGCCGCGAAATTCGTGCATCTCGCGTCGCGCTTTCAGTCGCACGTCAAAGTCACGAAAGGCTCCCAGACGATGGATGGCAAGAGCATCATGGGCATACTGCTGCTGGCGGCCGCCGCCGGTACGATGTTGACCGTCTCGGCTGATGGACACGACGAGCAGGCGGCGCTCGACGCGCTGTGCGGCTTCATCGAAGCGGGCTTCGGCGAGGACACGTGCAACGCTTGAAGGGGATTGGCGTGTCGCCGGGCACCGGTGCCGGACGCGCCGTCGTGCTCATCCAGCGGGCGCAGGTGGTCCGCTTCTCGATTCCCGAGCCGCGCATCGACGGGGAACTTGCCAGGCTCGACGAGGCGCGGCGCCGATCGGCGGCACAACTCGATCGCATCCAGAAGCGCTTGCGGGGCGGCGACCTCAGCACGCTCTTCGAAGCCCAGCGCCTGATGCTGGACGATCCGATGCTGTTGCCGCGCGCGGCGACGATCATCAGCGAGCGGCGCGTGAACGCCGAGTGGGCGCTGCAGGAAGTCTTCGATCACCTCGGCGCGATCTTCGACGGCATCGAGGATCCCTACCTGCGCGAACGCAAGGGCGATTTGGCCGACGTCGTGGGCCGCGTTCGCATGAACCTGACGCCGGACGGCGTCGGCTTTCGCGGGCTCCTGGGCGAATGCGAGGCCCCCTGCGTCCTGGTGGCTGACGAACTGCCACCCTCGATCGCCGCCCAGCTCGACTGGAACATGTTCCAGGCCTTCATCACCGATGCCGGCAGCCGCACGTATCACACCGCGATTCTCGCGCGCTCGCTTCATGTCCCCGCGGTCGTCGGCCTCCACGACGCGACCGAAAGATCGTGCCCGGCACCTTCATCGTGGTCGACGGAGAAGAGGGCACCGTATCGGTCGATCCACCCTCGGATGTGCTGCAGTCTGCCGCGCCGGGCTCGAGCCGTACCCGCCGATCGCGCGCGCGAGAGGGCCGACATCGTCGAGGTGCCGGCCCACACCGGTCCGGTCCGTACGGCGGACGGCGTGGACGTGCGCGTCGAAGCCAACGTCGATCTGCTGGCGGACGCGTCGTTCGCGAGAGCACAAGGGGCAGAAGGGATCGGGCTCTTCCGCTCGGAGCTCCTGCTGGCGGGCCGTTCCGCGGAAGAGCTCACCGAAGGCGTGCAGTACCGAGATGTACCGCCAGTTGCTCGAAGACGTGCGCCCGGCGCCTGTCACCGTCCGCACGTTCGACATCGACGAAGATCAGCTGACAAGCGGGGAGCAGCGCGGCGAGGCGATGTGGACGACGGGATACGAAGTGCCGCGCAGCCGGTTCGGTCTCCGATCGATTCGCCTCACCTTGAAGCGCCGCGAGTTGTTGCGGACGCAGCTGAGCGCGCTGGTGCGGGCCGCCACGCACGGCGATCTTCGCGTGATGTTTCCCTTCGTGTCGGGCGTCGAAGAGCTGCGCGAAGCGCGCAGCGTGCTGGCCGAAGCGCGGCGGGAAGTGCAGGCCAGAGGCGGTGAGGTGGGCCCGCTGCAGGTCGGCGTCATGATCGAAGTCCCGTCGGCGGCCTTCACGGCCGATCTGCTCGCGGCGGAATCCGATTTCCTGACCATCGGCACGAACGATCTCATTCAGTGCTGTCTTGCCGTGGATCGCACCGACGAGCGCGTCTCGCACCTCTACGAGCCGCTGCACCCGGCCATCCTGCGCCTCATCCGGCACATCCGCCGCGCCGCGGCGAAGCGGAAGGTGCCGTTGTCGGTATGCGGCGAGATGGCGTCCGACCCCGTCATGCTGGCGCTGCTCGTCGGCATGGGGCTCGTGCGATTCAGCATGACGCCGGCCGCGATTCCAGTCGCGCGTCAGGTCATCCAGGAGATGGACACGCGCGAGCTGCGCCAGGTAGCCGTTCGCGCCCTGAAACTCGAAAGCGCGCCCGAGATCGAGCAGCTGCTCGCCGACGCGCTGACACGCCGGAGGATTCTTGAGCGTCACTAAAGTCGACAAGCCGTGGGGGCACGAGCTCCACTGGGCGAAAACCGCGCGCTATGTGGGGAAGGTACTGCACGTCAAGGCCGGGCATGCGCTGAGCCTGCAGTACCACAACGTGAAGGACGAAACGATCTTCCTCTGGACGGGGAAGCTGCTGTTCGAAATTCAGGAAGGCGAGGCGCTCGTCAAGCGCGAGATGCTGCCCGGCGAGAGCGTCCACATTACCCCGCACACCATCCATCGCATGACGGCGATCGAAGACAGCGACATCTTCGAAGTCTCGACGCCCGAGCTGGACGATGTGGTGAGGTTGGAGGACAGGTACGGACGGATTAAATGATCCCCGTCATGGCAAATGGCAAATGGCAAATGGCAAGATCTGCCATCTGCCATGCTCAGCGTCGGAGTGCAATGCCATCTGCCATAACAATCGTCAGAGGTCATTGCCATCTGCCCTGACCAGCGTCAGAGGCAATGCCATCTGCCCTGACCATCGTCAGAAGGGAATGTCGTCGTCGGTCAGCTCCACCGAGCCGCCACCGCCGCCGGCTTCGGCGTGCGCGAACTCCTCTGTCGGAGTGCTGCTGCCGCGACCGCCGCCGCCATCGCCCCGGCTGCCGCCGCCCAAGAGCACGACGCGATCGCCGCGGATTTCGGTCGTGTACTTGTCGTTGCCGTCCTTGTCTTTCCACTTGCGCGTCTGCAGCTTGCCCTCGACGTATATCTGCTTGCCCTTCGTCAGGTAGTCCTGCAGCGTCTCCGCCGTCTTGCCCCACAAAATCACGCGGTGCCACTGCGTGTCTTCCTTTTTCTGGCCTTCGCGATCCTTGAACACCTCGGTGGTCGCCATGTTGAGCGTTGCCACCGCCGCGCCGCCCGGTGTGTAACGCAGCTCGGCGTCACGCCCGAGGTTGCCGACCAGAATCACTTTGTTTACGCTGCCCATGTTTGCCTCTTCTTAGTTCTCAGTCATCAGTTCACAGTTGTCAGTTTCCCGGATTTTCACGTTGCAGCGTGATCTTACTGAAAACTGACGACTGAAAACTAAAACTATTTCCCCGGTTTGCTGCTGACCGCTTCGAGCCGTTGGCGCGCCATTGTGGCAGGTTGGGTATCGGGGAACTGCTTGATGACCGCGTCGTACGATTCTTTGGCGCGTGCCATGTCTCCGACATTCTCGAGCGCCCGTCCGCGCTTGTAGTAAGCCTGTGGCACCGATGCCGATCCGGGAAAGTTGGCGATGACGCGTTCGTAGGCGACCACCGCCTCCGCATCCTGCTTGTTCAGCAACAGCGCCTCGCCAACGTACAGCTGTGCTTCGTGCGACTGCGCGTTCTTCGGGAAATACTTGAGATAGCTCTCGAATCCCTGGACGGCGAGCGAGTAGTTTCCGGCCATATAGTCGCCATAGGACGTTTGCCACAGCCGCTGAGGCTGAATGCCCGAGGGGGGCGTCACAGCCGCGGTTGCGGGTGGCGGCACGGGACCGACGGGCGAGGTCCCCGGCATGGCTGCTCCCGTTGGGTCGGTGGCGAGAGGGTTCGGCGGGGCGCTCGTAAACGCGCCGGGCTCGGGAATCGCCTGCCTGATCGATTCGAGCTCCTGCGTAATCGAGCCGAGCCGCACGTTGGTCTCGTCGACCTTCTCGCGCACGATGCGCAAATCGCCCGACATGGTGTCCATCTGCACCTTGCCGTCGGCGAACGCCTTGCGCTCGAGCCCTGTCTGATCCTCGATGCGCGAGCTGACCGCCTTGAGCGCCTCGCCCAGGTCGTTCATCAGCGCCTGCAGTTGCTGCGTCTGCTCCTGCAGCATCCGCAGGTCCGCCATGATCTGCTGGTGCTCGCGATCGGCGGCCGCGGGAGTGGCGGGCGTCAGCGCCATGTACGCCAGTGCCAGACACAGCGAGAGTACCGCGCGTGTCGTGGTGATTCGAATCGTCATAACCGATATCTCCCTGTCAGTTCGTAGACCGATCTGCTGCAGGCCGGGTCGTGTTCTCGAGACCCGGCGTTACTTCGCGGTGATGACAAAGTGCGCCCGCCGGTTGCGGCTCCACGCGGTTTCCTGATGCGCCGGGTCGAACGGGAACTCGCTGCCGTAGCTTACCGTGCGCAGGCGGTTGGCCTCGAGGCCGAGCGAGATGAGGTACTGACGTGCCGCCACGGCCCGCCGTTCGCCCAGAGCCAGGTTGTACTCCGCGGTTCCACGCTCGTCGCAGTGGCCTTCGATCGTAATGACCCACGTTGAGTACTTCTTCAGCACCGCGGCGTTCGCCTGCAGCGTGGTGCGGCTGGCATCGTTCACATCTGAACTGTCGTAATCGAAAAACACCGGCCGTAGTGGCGAATCACGGTTCAGATCGTCGAGCGATCGCGCGGCGACGTCGTCGCTCCGCAGCGGCTCGGGCGGCATCGGCTCGCGCACCGGCGGGGGGGGCGCCGGCGGAGCATTGGTGCTGGCCGTCGGCGGCGGTGGCGGCGGCAACGGCCGCGCCACGGGTGGCTGATTCTTGTGGCACGCAGTGGCTCCGGCGAGCAGCAGCGCGGACAGGCCAATCAATAGTCGTCGTCTCATAAGTGTGTCGTCTTCATCTGTCGTTTAGTGCGACCAGTTCGGGAACGTGTTGTTGCCCGCCCGCGTCACCTGCCGCAGGTTTCTGCCGTCCCTGGCGATCGTGAAAATGTTGACCTTGCCCGAGCGCGACGAGGAGAACGCGATGTGGCGTCCGTTGGGCGAGAACGCCGGACTTTCGTTGGTGCCCACGCCGTCGGTGACCGTTTTCGTCGCGCCGCTGGCCACGTCATAGACCCTGACATCGAACCCGGGACCCGAGCGGGCCGAATACGCGATCTCGTTGAACGGCGCCGGCGACCAGGTTGCGCGATCGGCCCATGATTCGCCGAAGGTAATGCGCCGCACGTTCAAGCCTTCGGTGTCCATCACCCAGATCTGCGGGGAACCCGACCGATCGGACGTGAACGCGATCTGCGTGCCGGTGGGCGACCAGGTAGGCGTCGATTCCGCCGCGGTGTTGGTTGTGAGGCGGCGCACGCCCGCGCCGTCCTTGTTCATGACGTAGATCTCTGGATTCCCGTCACGCTGCGACATGAACGCGATGCGGTTGCCGTCGGGTGAATACACCGGGAAGAACGCGCTCGACTTGTCGTCGGTCAGCGTTTGCCGCGTCCCCTGGTAAACATTCGAGACGATGATTTGCGGATGGATCAGCGCGTACGACGAGTACGCGATGCTGCGGCTGTCGGGCGACCAGGACGGCGTCACGTTGAGGCGGCGGTTCGCCGTCACGCGCACCTGGTTCGCGCCGTCGTAGTCGGTGACGTACACCTCCTTGACGTTGCGGACCTCCACCGTGTCGACGACGCGCTCGTTGTCGCGATCGGAGATGAACGTCAGCTTCGTCCGTGCCACTCCCTTCAGACCGGTCTGCGTCTGGTGGATCTCGTCGGAAATCGTGTGCGCGGCGGCCCTGGGATTGCGCAGCGAGATGTTGTCGTACACGCGGCCGAGCGCCTGCGCGCGCGCGCGGACGTTGAAGAGACGCATCTCGACCTGAAACGTATTGCCTGTCTTCTTGACCGTGCCCTTGATCACGCCGTCGGCGCCGAGCTCGCGCCAGCGGTCGAAGGCGATCGTCTCGGCCGCCGGTGTCTGCTCGATGGTGCGATACGTGTCGCGCGGAATCATGTCGTATTCGCGCTCGAACGACAAATCGTCCCACAGCACCTGTGCGATCAATTTGGCGGCTTCCGCGGTTTCCTTGTCGTTGGTCAGCGGAATGAAGTCGGGCACGGCGTAGTGCGGAGGGGCGCCCGCCTCGCCACGGATCGAGACGCTGATTTCCGTGGCGCTCGATTGCGGAGGAGGTTGCTGGCTCTCGGGCGGCGCCTGTGCGGCCAGAATCGCCACCGCCGCGAGGCACGCACCCGTCGTCAGGAAATTCCGGACCGTGTTCGTCATGGGACCCTTCTCATCGTTCGGTACACGAATTCAAGGTGCACTGGTAGTTGTCGCTCCGGAAACGCCGCTGGAAGCGGCGCCAGCATCTTTGTCGTCATCAGCGCCCGCTGCGAAGCGAGATCCAGGACCGGGTTCCCGCTCGATCGCTCAACTTCGACTGCTGTGATTTCGCCAGTCCGCTGAATCGAGAAGAACATAATCACTACACCTGCGGTTTTCTGGCTCTGATTCCAGTTCTTGATGATGCGATTCCTCATGTCGATGATGTACCTCGGGGCAACAGAAATTCTCGACGCCCAGCCGCACACCTCCATCCCCGCCACCGCCTCCGGTCGACAGGCCGAACCCTTGGCCCCTGGCGCCCGTTTCAACGCGTGCCGTGCCTGTTTGCGTTTCGAACCCCCGGCCTCGCGTCGTGCCCTTGGGATCTTTAGACGTCTCAGTCGGCTTGGAGGGCGCCCGCGGTTTCTGTTTTGGATCGGGCAACGTCATCTTTGGCGGCGTGACCGACGGTGGCGGATTTCGAACGAGTGTCGGCGCGTTCGACATCGCCGCCGCTTCGATGTTGCGGCCCCCGATCATCTGCATCCCGCCGTTGTTCGGCCCGGGGGCCCCGCCGAGGCTGATGCTCATCACCACGCGTGGCTTCTCGGCCGCCTTGGGTATGAGCCCCGGAACCAGCGCAAGAGCTCCCAGCGCTATCACATGGGCAGCAAAGGAGATACTGGCGGTCTTCGAGAGACCGTCAGGAGTGCTCTTGCGCTGCTGCAGGATATCGCTGACGACGGCTTCCATACTCAGTTCTGCGTTTTTTTCGACGAGTCCAGCGCGACGACGCCCACACCCTCGACGCCTCCGTCTTTGAGTGTATCCATCACGGCCAGAAACTCCTGCGCGTTCATGCCCGCGTCCATCCGCAGATACACCTGCTTGCTGGCTCGCGAGACCAGCATCTGCCGCGCACGTTCGCCGAGTACGGCGAGCGGCACCGCTTCCTGTTTGCCGTCCGGGCCGATGAACACGCGCTGATCCTTACGATACGACAGCGCGAGCGTCACGAACACTGGTTCCGCGTTGATGGATGTGCCGCGGCGCGCGACCGGCAGGTTGATCTCTACACCACGCTGCATCATCGGTGCCGTCACCATGAAGATGATGAGCAGCACCAGCATCACGTCGACGAGCGGCACGACGTTAATCTCGGCGAGCGAAGACGAGGTCCTGCGGCCGCGGCGGGAATGCCCGCCTTTCTCGTGGTCGAAGGATTGAACTTTTGGCATTACGTGAAATTCCGCTCGACGATGTTCAGGAACTCCAGGGAGAAGTCATCCATCTCGGACGCCAGGTTCTTCACGCGCTGCGTGAGCAGGTTGTAGAAGTACACCGCAGGAATCGCGGCGGCCAGGCCGGCGGCCGTTGCGATTAACGCATCGGCGATGCCGGGCGCCACGACGTCGAGGCTCGTCGAGCCCTGCGAGCCGATGCCCTGGAACGCCGCGATGATGCCGAGCACCGTGCCGAAGAGTCCGATAAACGGTGTGACCGCGGCGGTTGTGGCCAGAAAGGTGATGTGCTTCTCCAGCTTGTTGGTCTCCATGTTCGACGCCCGCATCAACGCGCGGTCGACCGAGACCAGCGACTTGAGAACCGGGCGCGCCGCGGGCGGCGCCGGGTTGTGCGCAGGATTTGCCGCACTTGACGCCTGACGAAGTTGCAGATTCAGCTCGGCGTACCCCGCGAGAAAAATTCCCACCAGCGGGCTGTCGTTCAGCGATTGGCAGACACCCTGCACTTCCGAGAACTTTGTGCTCCGGCGGAAGATCTCGAGGAAGCGCGAGGTCTGCGATCGAATCCGGTTGAACGTCAGCAGCTTGTAGAGAATGATCGCCCACGACACGATCGAAAAAATCACGAGCGTCGCGAGAACGGCCTTGCTGAGCGGTGTCGACTGTCTGATGAGATCGATGAAGCCGCCACCCAGCGCATGTGCAGAAGGGGCAGTGGCCGCATCGGCCTGCATCGCAATGAGCAGGTTGCCGAGCGTGCGCAAATAAGCCTCCGGGCAAAAGTTGCGCCGCTGGGACAGCGCGGACCGCCTTCGCCAAGGTTTCGACCGGAGAGATCGAAGCGTTTCGCGAGGCGGAGTGCTTAGAGTACCACGCGTTCCGAACGGCTGTCAAACATATGGTAGCATTGGAGTTCCCCGCCTTCGTCCGCCTTCGCCACAGCGACGGCGCGACTACGGCGAGGCAGGTCTTCAGCTGATGCTTCGCTTCCTTCGCATTGAGCACCTCGCCGTCATCGATGAGGTCCAGGTTGATTTCGAACCCGGGTTGAACGTCCTGACCGGCGAAACGGGCGCCGGCAAGTCGATGCTCGTCGAGGCGGTCGGGCTCCTCATGGGCGGCCGCGCGGCTGCCGACCTCGTCCGCACGGGTGAAGCTCAGGCCAGCGTGCAGGCGATCTTCGAAGTTGGACCCCACGAACTTATCGTCCGCCGCGACATCAGCGCACAGGGGCGCAGCCGCGCCTTCATCGACGACGCCCTCGTCACGGCGACGGCGCTCGACGATCGAACAGCGCCGCTCGTCGAGCTCCACGGACAGCACGAGCATCAGACGCTTCTCGATCCGCAAAGCCACCTGTCGATCCTCGACGAATTCGCCGGCCTGACGCCGTCGCGCGATCGGACCGCGGCGGCGTTTCGACGCTGGAAGCAACTGCAGTCCGAGTTCGACGCGTTCCAGATGGACGAGCGCGAGAAGGCGGCGCGGCTCGACCTGTTGACGTTCCAGGTCGGCGAGCTCGAGAAGGCGAACGTGCGTCCCGGCGAAGACGACGAGCTCGAGACGTCCCGGCGCGTTCTGGGCAGTGCCGAGAAGTTACAGCGCCTGTGCAATGAGGCGTACTCGGCCCTGTACGACAGCGATGACGCGGCGCTGGTGCAGCTCGGCCACGTATGGAAGCGCGTCGCCGAGCTGGCGGAGGTCGATCCGGTCTTCCTGCCCCACGTCGTCGAGGCCCGCGACGCGATCAAGCCCCAGCTCGAAGATCTCGCGACGGCGCTGCGCTCCTACGGCGAGCACATCGACGCGTCCCCCGCGCGGCTGCAGGACGTCGAAGACCGGCTCGCGCTCATCGAGCGTCTCAAGCGGAAGTACGGTCCCGCGCTGTCTGACGTCATCGAAAAGCGGAACGCGCTCTCGCGCCAGCTCGATGCGTTGCAGAACGCCGACGAGCGGCGTGCGGGGCTCGAAGCCGAGACGGACGACGCCAGAAGCGAGTTTCTGACGAGTGCCAGGGCGCTCTCGCGTCAGCGGCGCGAAGCATCCAGGGATTTTGCCGCCCAGGTCGGACGTCTCCTCGCGGATCTGGCGATGGGGCGGACCGAGTTCGAAGTGCGATTCGAAACTGATGTGCCCGAAGCCGCGTGGACCGAGGCCGGCATCGACAGCGCGGAATGCTACTTGTCGGCAAACGTCGGCGAGGAGCCCCGGCCGCTGGCCCGGATTGCCTCGGGCGGAGAACTCTCGCGTGTCATGCTGGCCATCAGGACGCTGGCGGCCGCGGATGCGCCCGGCAAGACGCTGATCTTCGACGAGATTGATGCCGGCATCGGCGGGCGCGTGGCCGACGTGGTGGGGAAGACGTTGCGCAGGCTTGGCCAGCAATTCCAGGTCCTGTGCATTACGCACCTGCCGCAGATCGCCGCGGCGGGACACGTGCATTTCCAGATTTCGAAGGCGGTCGTGAACGGACGTACGCAGACGCGCGTCGTGCGTCTGAGCGCGGCAGAGCGGGTTGAGGAGCTGGCGCGTATGATCGGGGGAGCGGCACAGACCGATGCCGCCCGAGCCGCGGCGCGCGAGCTGCTGAGCGGGAGCGAAAGCGAAGTAAAACCAAAAGGCGAAAGCGAAAGGCCGCGGAGCGGCGCTACCAGGACGTCGCCGAGAGCGAGCCAGTGACGACGAGCTCGAGGTGGTTGCTCGGCGAGCGGGAGCGAGCCGAGATCATTGAGCAATGAAGTACTTCATTGAAACCTACGGTTGCCAGATGAACGTGCACGACTCCGAGCGCATGGCGGGGTTGCTCGAGCAGGCTGGCTACGAGGCGGCGCCGGACGCGGCCGATGCGGATGTTGTCGTCATCAACACCTGCAGCGTGCGCGATCGCGCGGAAGAGAAGTTGTACACGCGGCTCGGCGAGATTCGCCAGGCGAGCGAAGAATCGGGACGCGCGCCTGTCGTGGCGGTGGCCGGGTGTGTGGCGCAACAGGAGGCCGGCGCGCTCTTGAAGCGGTCGAAGATGATCGACGTCATCGTCGGGACGCAAAGCCTCAAACAGCTCCCCGCGCTCGTCAACCAGGCAGTGGCCGATGCGAGCGGGGTGACGCGCATCGACGTCGACGCGTACGAAGACGTCTCGTTTCCGCTCGGCGTGGCGCGGCGGCACGATCCGGTGAAGGCGTACGTCACCATCATCGAAGGCTGCAACGAGTTCTGCGCGTTCTGCGTCGTGCCCTACACGCGCGGCCACGAGCGCATGCGGCCGAAGCGCGACATCGTCAACGAGGTGATTCAGGCCGCAGGGGAGGGGCATCAGGAGATCCAGCTGCTGGGCCAGATCGTGAATCACTATCAGGCGCCCGACGATCCCTCCTGCGATTTCGCCGCGCTGCTCGAGGCGGTGCACGACGTGCCAGGCGTCGAGCGGATCAGATTTGCCAGCCCGCATCCGCGGCATGTGCCGGCTCGTCTCATCCAGGCCGTGCGCGATCTACCGAAGGTGTGCAAGCACTTTCATCTGCCGGTGCAGTCGGGCTCGTCGCGGGTGCTCGAGGCCATGCGCCGCCGCTATACGCGCGAGAGCTATCTCGAGCTCGTGGCCATGCTGCGCGAGACGGTGCCACGCATCACGCTGTCGACCGACATGATCGTGGGTTTCCCCGGTGAGACCGATACTGAGTTCGAGGAAACGCTCAGCCTGACGCGGCTCGTCCAGTACGAAAGCATGTTCTCGTTCAAGTACTCCGAGCGTCCGAACACGCTGGCCCTGAAACGCCTGCCGGACGATGTGCGCGAGGAAGAGAAGACGCGGCGCATCGTTGCGCTTCAGGCGTTGCAGCGCGAGGTTCAACTCGAGTTGCACCAGGCCGCGATCGGCGCGACCTTCGACGTGCTGGTCGACTCGGTGAGCCGGCGTCGAGAGTGGGAGCTCTCGGGCCGCACGTCGGGCAATACGGTCGTGAACTTTCCGGGGCCGAAAGAGTGGCTGGGCCGCACCGTCCCCGTGCGCATCACGCGCGCCGGTGCGTTCAGCATCGGCGGCGAAGCCATTCATCTTGACAGGGCGGGTACTGAAGCCTAGCGTTGGATCAGGGGGCAGAGTGCAGATTGAAATGACGATCAAAGGGTTGATGGTGGATCCCGTCACCAACATGCCCATCATCCTGCTGCGCGACGCCGAGGGCCAGAAAGTGCTCCCGATCTGGGTCGGCATCTACGAAGCCAACGCCATCGCGCTTCAAATCGAGAACGTCAGCACCCCGCGGCCGATGACCCACGATCTGCTCAAGAACGTCATCAGCGATCTCAAAGCCAGCGTGCGCAAGATCGTCGTGTCGGACCTCAAGGACAACACGTTCTTTGCGCTGATCTACCTGGATGTCAGCGGCGAGACCGTTGCGATCGACGCGCGCCCGAGCGATGCCATCGCGCTGGCGCTTCGGGCGAGGGCGCCGATCTTCGTCGAGGAGTCTGTCATCGACAACGCGAAGCCATTCGACCCCGGCGGCGAGAAACCCGATACCGATCGGCTGCAGAAGTGGCTCGAGAACCTCGACCCGGACGACCTTGGGAAGTACAAGATGTAGTAGAGAAATTTCGTTTCGCCGCTGCTTATAGTCCTTCCGCGTCGCTTATTTCTTGCTTTCGCCTGTTTCCCTCCCTAGAATGAATCCGCGTCTCACTTCAGGACGCTCCCCAGTTCGGTCCATAGAGTCGCCGCATGATTGTTGCCATCGCGAACCAGAAGGGTGGGGTCGGCAAGACGACCACCGCCATTAATCTTGCCGCAGGCCTGGCGCTGCGCGGGAAACCGACGCTTCTCATCGATCTCGATCCGCAGGCGAACAGCACCATGTCGTTTCTCGACATGACCCAGGTGCAGCGCAGCGTGTACGACGCGATCTCTGATTCGGCCGTCCCGATGGCAGACGTCATCCAGAAGTCGTCGCTGGAGCACCTGTGGGTGGCCCCGTCGCGCATCGCGCTGGCGAAGCTCGAAGCCAAGTTGATCGGGGAGATCGACGCGCACTTCCGGCTGAAGGACAAGCTCGAGCCCGTGCGGCGCAGTTATCCGAACATCGTCATCGACTGCCCACCCACGCTGGGGTTGCTGACCGTGAACGCGCTGGTGGCGGCGACGCACCTTCTCATCCCGATCCAGTCGTCCTATTTCGCCCTGGAAGGCACCGACGATCTGTTGGAAACCATCGAGAAAGTGCGGCAGCGCCCCAATCCGTCGCTGCAGATTCTGGGCGTGGTCATCACTATGCACGACAAGCGGACGTCGCTGGCCAAGGACATCCGCACGCAAATCAAGAAGGTGTTCGGCGGGAAGGTCTTCAAGACGGTCATCACCAAGAGCGTCCGCCTGGAGGAAAGCCCGGCGTACAAGGAATCGATTTTCACATACGCACCGGATTCGACCGGCGCGAGCGAATACTACAGTCTCTGCGAGGAGGTCATTGATCGTGCCTAGGCGAGGACTCCCCGAAACCATCCGGATGCGCCACGACGAGCATTACGTGGAAGCGCTGGCCGCTTCCGCGGGCGCCCCGATCGGCCGCCTGATTGCCATCGACCGGATCGATCCCAATCCGAACCAGCCCAGGCAGGTGATGGGGGATCTTTCCGAGCTCATGGCCTCGGTGGCCGAGAAAGGGGTGATCGAGCCGCTCATCGTCCGGACACGCGGCGACCGCTTCCAGATCATCGCCGGCGAGCGCCGCTACCAGGCTGCCGTCCAGGTTGGGCTTCGCGACCTGCCGGTCGTCATCCGCGACGTCGACGATTCAGAAGTCATCGAGCTGGCGCTCGTCGAAAACATCCAGCGGAAGGATCTGACGCCGTTTGAAGAGGCGGAGGCGCTGCACCACCTCGCCCAGCGCAGTTCCTACACGCACGAGGCGCTCGCCAGGAAGCTGGGGAAGTCGCGCACGTCGATCACCGAGTCCCTGGCGCTGAACGCCATACCCGAGGACGTCAAGAATCTTTGTCGGCTGGCCGACATTACGTCTAAATCATTGCTTTTACAGGTAGTTAGGCAGCCAACCCATCAGAAAATGACGGCGCTGGTCGAGAAGATCGCCGCTCAGGGCGGCGCGACGCGTGCCGAGGTTCGGCAAGATCTGGCCAAGCCCAAGCCGGGCCGCCCGAAAGCCTATGTCTTCAACTACCGGCCGCAGAACAAGGCGTTCAACTTGAAGCTGAGGTTTCGTAAGGGCACGGTGCCGAAGGAAGAAGTCATCGAAGCGCTTGAGGCGATTCTCGATGAGTTGAGGCAGGGGTAGAGTCTCGAAAGTTCGGGAGTCACTGCGAGTCCGAGTCTTGAGAGTCCGGGAGTCCTGAGAGTCCGAGCGTCCTGAAGTCCAGGAGTCTTGAGAGTCCGAAGAGTCTCGGGAGTTGGGTCGCCGAAAGAGGTCGAGCCGCAAATCTGAATTCTGCAATCTGAGGCCTCCGTTTAGTTCGCACTCGATCCTCCAGAGATACAAGCCAAGCGTTCCAGGCGTCGAGTGTGTGAGCGCCTTGGGAGAGCTCCGAGGTCCATAGCGAGGATGGCGGGAAGGCGCCAATCGGGCTGTTAGTGGGCGTCTCTCCCCAAGGCGCTCTGAGCCGTTAGTTAACATAACATTCATTATTAGACTCAGACCAAATAGGCCCAAAAAGGGCCCTGTGGAAATCCCGCGCGACGTCCTGGACTCTCGGACTCGCGCTCCGGATTCCGAGGACTCTCGGGACTCCAAGACTTCCAGACTCCTAAGGACTCCCAGACTCCCGAGGACGCCCGGACTCTTGAAGGACTCGCAGACTCTTCTTACGCTTTCCAGTTGTACTTTTCGAAGGCGGGGTCAGGCACGGCCGTTTCGACCGGCCGGTGCGGTGGGTACCGTTCCAGCTCGTGCCCGCCGTTCTGAATCGAGACGAAGAAGGCAAAGGGATGGTTGGGCCGAAGACCCAAATCCGCGAACGGGACGGCGGCCTCGACGATGTCCAGCGCGGCGATCGTGGGGGCCGCGGAGCGTACCGGCGCCCACTGCCCGCCCGGTGTGCGTTCCTGAAGCTCGGCGACCGCACCCCGGCTACTGGCTGACAGGACGAGACGCCGGTCCGCCGGATTGGTGAAGTTGATGCTGATGCGCATACCGTCCGCCAGTTTCTGCCGCGCCTGCCCGGGCAGGTCGAAACGCAGGAACAGCGTCTCGAGATCGAAGCCAAACAGGATTTGTTTCACCGCCGGCTCCGGGCGGTCGCTTCCGGTCATGGTGCCGGCAGGCGGCGCGTTGGTCTCGACAATGCCCGCGGCGAGCCATTCGAAGTAGCTGGTGGCGCGCCCGTCCAGGACCGGGCTCAGCAGCCCGACCGGCGTCACGGCCGACAGCGGAATCTGGCCGGTCGTGATGTTGGTTGCGAACAGCTCCTCCGGGATTTGCTGGCCCATCATCTGGTACACGTTGCGAATGTGCCTGCGGAAGAGCTCGTCGAATTCCAGATCGTGACTGGACGAGTGATCGTCTCCATACCACCAGAACCAGTCGCTGCCTTCGGCGATGAGCAGCTCTTTGAACGCCTTCTCACGATCCTCAGGATCGGCGTCTGGAGAGACCCGGCCGAACATCTGACGCGCCTCGCGCAACTTGCCGCCACCCGCGGATATCGTCGGCGTGACCGATCCAGATGAAGAAGTTGCCGTCGATCCAGGAGCCTGGAAAGATGCTGGTCAACGGGCGCCCGGGCTGGGCGGCGGCCTCGCTCATCGTGACCGGCCGAAGCTCGGGATGGCTGGCCAGCTTGCCGTACAGCGCCCGCAGAAACGGCCGCCCGCCTCCCTCGAAGTGCTCCCACGCGTTCTCGCCGTCGAGGATGATGGCGATGGTCGCCTCTTCCCCGTCGCTTGACGATGAAAACCGCCGGCCGGCTTCCGTGAGGCGGTTGACGAAGTCCGACGCGGCACCGTCGGCGTCCCATCCCGCGTAGACGAACCCGATGAGATCGGACAACGAGTGATCGCGGAAGAGGCAGCCGATTGTTGACGCACCGGCGTGCACCTCATACGAGCGGTACAGCAGCTCCGGCTGTTCGAGCCAGCCGGCCGCGTCGCGGCGGAATTCGCGCCCGATCGTCCGGCCGAGAATGGCTTCGTCGGTGGCCATCCATCGGAACCCCGCCTCGGCCGCAAGCGCGGCTGTGTCGTCAGACACGGAGCCTTCCGATGGCCACAGTCCCACGGGATCGAGGCCGAACAGCCGCTTGTGACACGCGCGCGCCCGCGTCAGCTGCTCCGACGCATCTTCAGGATGGCGGAACGGCGGCCGCGGCACGGCCGAGGACGGGTGGGTTTCCAGGTAGATATCGGTGTCGCACAACAGCGGAAGAATCGGGTGGTAGAACGGCGACGTCGAGAGCTCGACCTGCCCCCGCGCCGCGGCCTCGCGGTATTCGGGAATGACGCGGCGCAGAATTTCCAGCTCGACCTCGCGCAGCTCGAGCTTGTCGTCTTCGGAAAAGTTGTGCTGCTTCTGAAGGAGCCGGCCGATACGCTTATCGGTGTCCAGATAGATCGGATCGACCCAGGCGAGCTTGTGCCAGACCTGCAGGTCCAGAAAATCCTGGTCGGTGTATCCCCCGCGGCTGTCGCGCTTCTGCAGGAGGTCGGCGTACCGCGGATAGCGATCGATCATCCGGCCTCGAGGCGCGTGAAAGAACTCCGACAGGATGGTGGCGCGCTCGGTCTCGCTCAGCTCGGCGGCCGGCTTCAAGCCGAGCTCGAGGTGCCAGTCGCGCGCGCGGTCCTCGGCAAACGCCTCGAGCTGGACGAGCAGCGACGGGACGAGGTTGAACGTGAGCTTCACCTGCGGAAACTCGCGCATCAACGCGACCATGCCGTAGTAGTCCTTCAGGCCGTGCATCCGTACCCACGGCAGCACGTGCTCGCCGGTGGCGAGATCTTCGTAGTACGGCTGGTGCATGTGCCAGAGAATGGCGATCTGAGTCATGGGGTGGTCTCGCTCGCCGCTGTGATATCTTCGAAATGCCCCGAATGTTGAAGATTCTCGACCGCTATCTGCTGCGGGAGCTCATGGCGCCCTTCGGGTTTGCGCTGCTCCTGCTCACGTTCGCGCTCGAGATCCCGCCGATCCTGGATTACGGCGAATCGCTCATCAGCGAAGGCGCGTCGTGGGACGTCGTCGTGCGCGTGCTGGCCACGCTCGTGCCGCAGGCGCTCGGCATCACGATTCCCATGGCGCTGCTCTTCGGCATTCTCTTCATGCTCGGCCGCCTTTCGGGCGATCGCGAGATCGTGGCGATGGAAGCCTGCGGCGTCAGCATCGCGCGGCTGCTTCGGCCGATGCTGCTCTTCGCCGTCGTTGCCACGGCAGCGACGACCTACGTCATGATCGTCGCGCTGCCTGCCGCAAATCAAGCGTTCCGCGAAATAACTTTCAAGCTGCTGATGTCACGCGGCGAAACCAAGATAAAACCGCGGATCTTCTATACCGATTTTCCGAATCTGGTCATTTATGTCCGTGAAGTGACGCCGGGCGTGGGATGGTCCAACGTGTTCGTGACCGACACGAGCCTGCCGAACGAACCGAAGCTGTACCTCTCGAAAACAGGACGGCTGCTGCTGAACGAGGAAAAACGCACGGTGCAGATGGTCCTCAGCGACGGGACGCATCACTTCGCCAAGCTCGACGAGCCCGAGAAATACGAGTCCGGCACCTTCAAGCAGACCACGCTCATCATCAATCCCGAGACGGTGTTCCCCCGCCAGGGCCCCATGAAGGGGCTGATGGAGATGACCATCGCGGAGCTCAAAAAAGACATGGCCGAGCTTCGCGCGCAGAACATCTACCCGCACAACCAGATCATGGCCTGGCAGAAGAAGTACCTCCATCCCGGCCGCGTGCCTGGCCTTCATGCTGGTGGCGCTCGGGCTGGGCGTCAGCAACAGGCGTGACGGCAAACTGGCGGCCTTCGTCGTGGGGATCGGCGTGGTGTTCGTGTACTGGCTGCTGCTCTATCTTTCCGAAGCCCTCGCCAAGGGTGGGCTCTTCCCGTGGTGGTTCGCGTGGGTCGCCATGTGGGTACCGAACATCGTCGTGTTTTTGTGGGGCGCGATTCTCGTCGTCAAGAAGGTGCGCGCGCCAGAGGAATCGGCCATGCGCTTTGCCCTGCCGTTCCTGCGACGGCGCGCGGCCGAGAATCAGACCGGCGCAGCCGCCGGGTCGAGAGGTACGAAGGTCGTCGTCGTCATCAAGGTGCCGCAGATCACGCTTCCCAGTCTCAGCATTCTCGACTGGTATGTGCTCAAGCACGCGCTCCACGTGGCGACCCTCGCGGCGGTCGGGCTGCTCGGGCTCTTCTACATCGCGAGCTTCATCGATCTGTCGAACCACTTGTTCACGGGCCGGACGACGGGCTTGATGATCCTGCGATATCTCTGGTGGGCGTCGCCGCAGTTTGGCTATTACCTGGTTCCGCTGGCCGTGCTGATGGGCGCGCTTGTGACCATTGGCGCCCTGACGAAAAACAGCGAGCTCATCGTCATGCGCGCCTGTGGCATCAGCCTGTATCGCGCCGCGTCGCCGCTGCTGATTCTCGCGATGCTCGGCAGCGCGATCCTCATCGGGCTCGAAGAAGGCGTGCTCGCCTATTCCAACCGGCGCGCCGATACGATCAACAACCAGATTCGAGGGCGCCTGCCGACGACCCAGGAACTGAATCGGCGGTGGGTGACGGCGCCCAACGGCAGCATCTACCAGTACCTGTATTTCGAGCCAGGCCGGAACCGGTTGAACGGCTTGTCGATTTATGAGTTCGGCAAAGAGCCGTCGACGCTCGCCCGGCGCACGTACTTTGAGTCGGCCAGCTTTGCCGGCGACCGGGAGGAAAAAGGTCAGGTGACGTGGCAGGGCGTGAAGGGCTGGCGGCGCGAATTTCAGCCCAAGGTCCGGTTCTCGGCGTTCACCAATCAGCCCCTCAAGATGGAAGGTCCCGGCTATTTTGCGAGCGAGCGGCCGGACGCTCAGTACATGTCATACGCGCAGTTGCGCGATTACGTATCGTCGCTCCAGACCGGGGGCTTCAACGTCGTGCCCTACGTCGTGGCGTTGCATCGCAAGCTCGCGTTCCCGTTCGTGACGCTCATCATGGCGCTCATCGCGGTGCCGTTCGCGGTGACGACGGGCAAGCATGGCGCGATGTACGGCGTGGGCGCCGGCATCGTGCTCGCCATTCTCTACTGGACGGCCATCAGCGTGTTCGGGGCGATCGGCGCCGGCGGCCTCATGGCGCCCGCTCTCGCGGCCTGGGCGCCGAACATCATCTTCGGCTGCTGTGCGATGTACCTTCTGCTAACCGTACGCACGTAAACAAACAAGAGATCAGGAGATCAGGTCTGATCTTCTGTTTTGTCGTACTGTTTTATCGTTCGATACGCAGATCGTGAATCGTGAAATTCCCGGCGGTGCCCGGGCTCGAGTTCGTCAGGTCGACAACAAACAGCAGCGTGTCCGCCTTCGCGGGATCGAACGCCCCGCTCGCGCCCACCGCGGACATCTCGCTGAACGGAATCACCACGTCGCGAATCTCGCCGTCCAGATAAATCGATCGCTGCCACCGTTCCCCGGATTGCGGCTGTCGCGCCTGCACCGAGACGCGCATCGGACGTGACGCCTGCGCGCGTAACGCGAGATGCGTGCGTTCGGTCAATGCTGTTCCCACGCCGATCACGAGCGCCGCGTGCCGGTCCGTGCGCCCGCCGTCTGCGAGACGATACGTGAACTCCGCAGGACCTTTTGGCGGCTCTGTCTGCGAGATCTCGGCGCTCGAGGTGCCGTCGGTCTCGGTGTGCCAGGGACCACCCTGAATGCTCAGCGAGATCGTCGGACTGTACGGCGCCGCCTTGGCCGGTGTTCCCCAACCGTCCGGCCGGATGTAAATCGGGTTGCTGACAATCCACGGGACGGGCTGATGGCCGGGCGCATGTGACAGCTGTACTTCGACGCGATACGTGCCGTGCTCCCCTTTCGAGTCGTACGTCAACGCCGGCGCCGCATGTTGCGACACGACGCGTCCGTCCCTGCGCAGCACGATGGTTCCGCTCGATGCGTTCGTCCGCGCGACGAGCGTTGACCCGCTTGCGCTGAACTCGAGCGCCGCCGGTCCTGCGATCGCATCGATCGCCGTGTACACGCGGCCGTCCCGAAGTGCGGAGATGATTCGCGCCGCGTCGCCGCGTGCGTCATTGCTGAGCGGGCCGATCGGCCGCTCGAGCGGGACGCGCATCGCGAAGGTGCGGAACGACGCGTCGTACGACGGTATGCGGAGAAACCAACCCCGCGTGTATCCGTTCGCATCGTCGTCCAGCCATCCCGCCCTGGCATGCGCGTCGGCGCCGGCGAGCGCCACGACCGGACGTGTCTGCGTCAGGGCGTCCCATCGCTGGAGGGTGATCTCGGGACGATCGAGGAGCGATGCGAGTGTCTCGGCCGGCCGGAATGGATACCGCGCGAGTGCGCGCAGAAGGTGGCGGCGGCCTTCGTCGCGCCACTCGGTGTCGGCGTTGAGCCATTCCATCGCGTCGAACGGCGCGTTCCAGTCGTGCCACCGCAATGCGGGCTTGGCAGAGTCTGCATGCGCGACGACGCCCAAGCCGCCGAGCCGTCTCACGTCCTCGACGACATCACGCGCCTCACCGCGGAGCGGATACGGCGTCCGCGGCAGGCCCAGCGCGATGTAGTGCCCTGTTTGCGTGCTCAGCTCGACGCCGTCGATGACGAGCACACCCGAACGGTATTGCGGCGGCTCCGGTTCGCGCGTGCCATCGCCGTGATCGGTGAGCACGATGAAGTTCAATCCTGCACGAGCGGCCGCGGCGGCCACTTCGTCCGGCGTTCCTGATCCGTCGGACTGGTTCGTATGGATGTGAAAGGATCCGATGGCCGTCGATGACGGGGGATCTGCAAGGACCAGGGCGCGCGGCGGCAGCGGGAGCAGCACAAAAAGAAAAGCGGCGGCCAGAACGGCCGCCGCCATCAAGATGAAACGTACCTTTCGCACGTCGTTATCAGTCTTCAGTCGTCAGTTTTCAGTCCTCAGTTAACAGTGCTGAGAACTGAAAACTGAGAACTGAGAACTGACGACTCACTCACCACTCCTACAGTCCCGCGGCCTTGCGAAGCGCGGTGGCGCGGTCCGTCTTCTCCCAGGTAAAGCCTTCCTCGGTGCGCCCGAAGTGTCCGAACGCCGCGGTCTTCTTGTAGATCGGCTTCCGCAGATCGAGATCTTCGATGATGCCCCTGGGCGTCAGCTTGAAGTGCTCGCGAACGAGCTCGGTGATCTTCCCGTCGGCAATCTTGCCCGTTCCGTACGTGTCCACCATCACCGAGACCGGATCGGCCACGCCGATGGCGTAGGCAAGCTGTACCTGCAGCTTCTCCGCGAAGCCGGCCGCTACGCAGTTCTTGGCGATGTAGCGCGCCATATAGCAGGCGGATCGGTCCACTTTCGTGGGATCTTTTCCGGAGAAGGCTCCCCCGCCATGCGGCGCCGCTCCTCCGTAGGTGTCGACGATGATCTTGCGGCCCGTGAGGCCGGCGTCTCCGTGCGGTCCGCCGACGACGAAACGGCCGGTCGGGTTCACGTAGATTTTCGTGTTCTTGTCCATCAGCGAGGCGGGCACGACGCGATTGATGATCTTCTCGACGAAGTCGGCGCGCATCTGCTCGTTGGCGACGTCCTCGCGATGCTGGCTGGAAATGACGACCGCGTCGACGCGAACGGGCTTGCGGCCTTCGTACTCGACCGTGACCTGCGATTTGCCGTCGGGACGGAGGTAGTCGAGCACGCCGTCGCGCCGCGCGCACGACAGGCCCTTGACCAGCTTGTGCGCCAGCATGATGGGCAGCGGCATCAGCTCTTCGGTCTCGTTGCAGGCGTAGCCGAACATGAGCCCCTGGTCGCCCGCGCCGCCGGTATCGACGCCCATGCTGATGTCGGGTGACTGCCTGTGAATCGACGAGAGCACCGCGCACGTATCGGCATCGAAGCCATACTTCGCCCGGGTGTAGCCGACGTCTCTGACGGCCGCGCGCGCCACTTCCTGAAAGTCGACGATCGCGTTGGTCGTAATTTCGCCGGCCATGACGACCAGGCCGGTCGTGACCAGCGTCTCGCACGCGACGCGGCTCTTCGCATCCTGCGCGAGGATGGCATCGAGGACTGAATCGGAAATCTGATCGGCAATCTTGTCGGGGTGTCCTTCGGTGACCGACTCCGAAGTAAACAAATGGCGGCCGTCACGGCTCATTACGTTGCGCTCCTTCGCTCATGGTGTCGGCGCAACTGAAGTTGCGCCCTACCGGAAAAACCTGGGCCCTGCGGATAAAACCGGCGCAACTAAAGTTGCGCACCAACCTGGCGGTAGGGCTCAACTTCAGTTGAGCCCCCTTCTCTCTTCAGTTGCGCCGCACTTCTCTCTCGAACAGATCCGTTAATTCTATCATGCGCGAGGGTGAAACCGGTCATACACGGCGCGCAGCCGGGCTTCGAGCACGTGCGTATAGATCTGCGTAGTCGAGAGATCGGCGTGCCCCAGCATCATCTGAATCGACCGCAGGTCGGCGCCATGCTCGAGGAGATGCGTGGCGAACGAGTGGCGCAGCACGTGCGGGCTGAGCGTTCGCGGCAGACCGGCTTTCATCCCGTAGCCCTTCAGGATCTTCCAGAACCCGACGCGTGTCAGGCTGCTGCCCCGTTTCGCATTGAGGAACAGCCAGGGCGAGCTGCGCCTGCCGAGCAGGATGGGCCGGGCCTCGCGAATGTATTTCACGAGCCACGCCGACGCCTCGTCTCCAATCGGCACGATGCGTTGTTTGTTGCCCTTCCCGGTGGTCGAGAGGTACCCGGCATCGAGATTCAAGTCGCTGGCGCGCAGACGGACGAGCTCGGTGACGCGCAGGCCCGTCGCATACAACACCTCGATCAGCGCGCGATCTCTCAACCCGCGCGGCGTGGTGACGTCGGGTTGCCTGATGAGGCGCTCGACCTCCTCGAGCCCGAGAAACTTCGGCAGCCCCGGCCACGCGCGGGGCGGCTGGAGATCGTCGGCGGGATTGACGCTGAGATGCTGCGCGAGCACCGCGAAGCGGAAAAACCCTCTGACGGCGGCCACCATGCGCGCCACCGAGCGCGGCGAGAGGCCCTCGTTCATGAGGCTGTCGACAAACCGTTCGAGGTCGTGACGGCCGAGATCCCTTAGGGATTTGTCCTCTCCGGCGGCGAATTCCCCAAGCCGCCGGAGATCGCGGCTGTAGCTTTCGAGGGTGTGATCGGCGAGCCTCCGTTCGACACGTAAGTGCGTAAGGTAGGCGTCGACGAGATCATGGGCGGTTGACACTGTCGAAACCTGAGAGTAGCATCCGTGACTTTGTTGCGCTAAGGTTTCTTCATATCCGATGTCCCATCGTTCGAAATATCAACAGCTGCCAACCGAAGCTATCAACCCCGCGACGCTCGGTATCGACAAGGCCTCGTCGGCCGACATCATCGAGCTGATGCTGAACGACGACCGCAAAGTCCTGGCGGCCGTCCAGCGCGAAAAGCCGCGCATCGCCATCGGCGTCGACATCATCGTCGAGATGCTGCGCAGAAACGGCCGTGTCATCTTCGTCGGCGCGGGCACGAGCGGCCGGCTCGGGGTCGTCGAATCCGCGGAGATGCCGACGACGTTCGGCACCAATCCCGACTCGATTCAGGCCGTCATGGCAGGAGGCAAGGACGCGTTTCTCCACACCAAGGAGGGCGCGGAAGACAGCTACGAAGACGGGGCGCGGGCGATTACCCGGCTCAAGCCGACGAAAAAAGACGTGGTCATCGGCGTGTCGGCCAGCGGGATGACGCCCTACGTACGGGGTGGACTGACGCGCGCGCGCAAGGCCGGATCGAAGACGATTTTCGTGACCTGCGATCCGCGCACCGAGCTCCAGATGTTCGTGGACCTGACGATCGCGCCGGCCGTCGGGCCGGAGGTCATCGCGGGTTCGACGCGGCTCAAGGCGGGGACGGCGACCAAGCTCGTGCTCAACATGCTGACGACCGCGGCGATGGTGCGCATCGGCAAGACGTACGGCAACCTGATGGTCGATCTGCACACGACATCGGAGAAGGCGCGCGAGCGCGCGCGCCGGATCATCTCGATGGTGACGGGACTCGACAACGATCAATCGGACGCGCTGCTGCAGAAGGCCAAATGGAACGTGAAGGCCGCGATCGTCATGCAGAAAACGAAGGGCGGCTACACCCAGGCCACCGCGCGCCTTCGCAAGGCGCACGATTCGGTGCGTGAAGCCATCGGCGAAGATATCGAGCCGCGCCTGCGCGAGCTCCTCCACCTGGATCCTACCGACACGAATCCGTAGTACATTCGATCGTTGCTCAACGGTCTTCACACAGCGCTGTCGATTGCCTGTGTCGGCGTGCTTGTGTCCGTCGCGTCCGGCTTCGGCCTGACGCAGAACGCCGGTCCGGCCGGCGGCGCGGCGCCATCGGGTGAAGTTCGAGCGATGTGGGTGCAGCGTGGGAGCCTCGCCTCGCCCAGGATGATCGTTTCCGCCGTCGAGATGGCCAGGGCGGGAGGCTTCAATACGCTCATCGTCCAGGTCCGCGGCCGCGGCGACGCGTTCTACGAGAGCCGCTACGAGCCGAGGTCGTTCGTGCTCGCGAGGCAGCCCGTTTCGTTCGATCCCCTTGCCGTCATGCTGGCCACCGCGCACGGCGCCGGATTGAAAGTTCACGCGTGGGTCAACGTCAACCTGGTCTCAGATGCCGAGCCACCGGCGGCACGCCGGCACGTCGTGTACGTGCATCCCGAATGGCTCATGGTGCCGCGGCCACTGGCGCCCGACCTCATGCGGATGAACCCGAAGAGCGCGGCGTATCTGAAACGCCTTTCGGACTACACGAAAGCGCGTACCGATCGTCTCGAAGGATTGTTCCTCTCTCCCCTTCACAAGGGCGCTGTCGAGTACACAGTCCGGGTGATCGGCGACATTGCCGAGCGGTACGACGTCGACGGCATTCATCTCGACTACATACGCTTTCCAAACGACGAGTTCGACTACAGCGCTCGCGCGCTCGAGGAATTCCGGTCGGCCGTCACCGGGACGGCTTCGGGAGCCGAGCGTCGCGAGTACGCGTCGCGGGCGCGCGGTCGGCCGCTGTTCTACACCGAGATGTTTCCGCAGCGATGGCAGGAGTTTCGCCGGGCGCAGGTGACCGCGGTCCTCACGAAAATCCGTTCCACGGTGAAGGCGCGGCGGCCGAACGCGATGCTGTCGGCCGCCGTGTTTCCCGACGCGACCGAGGCCGCGAACCGCCGCTTTCAGGAATGGGGTCACTGGCTCGAGTCCGGACTGCTCGACGCGATTTGTCCGATGGCCTACACCACCGATCCGACGCTGTTTCGCGTGCAGATCACAAACGTCAAGCATCTGGCCGGCACCCGGCCCGTCTGGGCGGGCATCGGCGCGTATCAACTGTCCCCGAACGCCACGATTGAGAACATTCGTACGGCGAGGCAACTGGGCGCCGACGGGTTCGTGCTGTTTTCCTACGACAACCTGAACGCATCGTACGTCACGACCGTGGCGAAGGAGGCATTCGCGCGGTGACCGATTTCGCGGGTGCCGCTGAAGTTGTCCAGCGTGGCGTGAACGAACGTGCGTTTCCCGCCGCGGTTGTCGAAGTCGGCCGGCGCGACACCGTGTTGTGGCAGCAGGCCTTCGGACGGGTCGACGACGACGCCGATGCTCCCGCGACGCGAGCCGATACGATTTTCGATCTCGCGTCACTGACCAAGGTCATCGCCACGACGAGTCTCGTCATGCGGCTGGTGGAGCGGGGAACGCTCGCCCTGGACCTGCCGATTCGCGATCGGATTCCCGAATGGCGTGGACGCGATCGCGAACACGTGCTGCTGCGTTCGCTTCTCAGCCACAGCTCGGGCCTCACCGCGTGGCTTCCGTTCTTCCGCGACTACACCGGCCGGCAGGACTTCCAGCACGCGATCTGCGCGCTGCCGCTCGAATACGAGCCCGACACTCAGTCGATCTACAGCGATCTGGGGTTCATGCTCCTGGGCTTCATCGTCGAGGACGTTGGCGACGATCCGTTCGCACAGCAGGTCGACCATCTGCTCCGCCGCATCACCGCCGGGCCGCTGCTCTTCAATCCGCCTGCGGAGTTGCGTCCGAACATCGCGCCCACCGAGCACGACGCGTGGCGTGGCCGACGTCTTGTGGGCGAAGTCCACGACGAGAACTGCTGGGCGCTTGGCGGAGCCGCCGGGCATGCCGGGCTGTTTGGCAACCGCTGGAGCGGTGGGAGATTTCGCGCGGGCCATGCTGGGCGCGCTGGATGGCACCGATGGCAGGCTTGGAAACGTGAAGACCGTGCGCACGTTCGTGACCCGCGCCGGTGTCCCGGGATCGCGCGCGCTTGGGTGGGACACGATGCTGCCGACCTCCTCGTGTGGAACCAGGATGTCAGCCTCGGCATTCGGCCACACGGGATTTACAGGCACGACGCTGTGGATCGATCCGGAGCGCGGAATCTATGTCGTGTTTCTCACCAACCGCGTCAATCCGACGCGCGAGAACACGGCGATCCAGCGCGTGCGTCCCGCGCTGCACGATGCCGTCATCGCGGCGGTGAGGTAGGTCCGCCTCTGGGCCCGAATGGATTCGGTCCATCGGGACCGGGGCGAAATGTTCCGGGGCCGCTGCGTCCACCCCGATCGGATCCGTCCTGCCCGCCTCGGCCGCCACGTCCTCCAGGTTGAGGACCTCTTCCACCAGGTGGCATGCCGCCGCCACCACCAGCACCTCCAGGGCCGCCGGCGCGTGGTGACATTTCCATCCCGATGAACTGCCACTCGTTGTAGCGGTTCTTCCCTTTGTAGAGACGAATCGACTGGCCCGTATTCTTGCTGGCGACCCCGACGATGGGGCCGCCGCGTTGCGAGGGGCCGATGCTCCCACCGCCTGTCGGACCGCTGCCTCCGGTAGGACCGCCCCCTCTGCCCTGCCCGCCGGCGCCACCGGTGCCTTGTGGTCCGGTTCCGCCTCCACGGGGATTCAGAGGCCCACTGCCCTGCGGACCCATGCCTGGGCCCGAACCCTGCGGACCTTGCGGACCGGTTCCACTCGACATGTACAGCATCTGGAACTCGCCGTCTTTGTTGGGCGACAGGGGATCCTTGAACTTCTTGCGCAGCATGCGCTGCTCGATAAGCACGTCGAGGCTCGACGGAGACTGGTTGGCGAACTTCCGCTGATATTGGTTGATCGCCCTCGCGTACTGCTCGCCCCGGAAGATGAGCTCTTCCTCCTTGTCGCGGCGAACCATCTGCGACCAGGTCGGAATCGCGACGCTCAACAGGACTGCCATCACCGACATGGCGACAAGAAGCGCAGCCATCGCGTAGCCCTGCTGCGGTGGCGCAGCAGAGACGAACCGCGAACTTGATTTCGCCGGTAAATTCCTGATATAATTGTAGTTACACACTTTTTCCTACGGTGATATCTATCATAACAGGACTCGGTGAATTGAGAAAATACACGGTGTGGGCGCTGGTCGCTGGCGCCGGTCTCTCGACGTACGCCTGCGACAAGCTTCCCTTGCTTGCGCCACAGCAGTCGACCATTACGCTGTCGACCGCAAACAGCATTGTGCAAGCCAATGGGGTGACGGAGGTTCGAGCGACCGTGCTCGAACAGAGCGGGACGCCCGTCCAGAACGGGACCACCGTCACCTTTACCAGCACGCTCGGAGCGATGACGCCCAACGACGCCCGCACGTTGAACGGTGTTGCGGTGACGCAGTTCCGCGGCAACGGGCAGTCTGGGAAAGCGACGATTAAAGCCATCTCGGGCAGCGCGGCTTCCGACGCGCTCGAGCTGTCGGTCGGCGCGGCGGCGACCGGCCGGGTCAGCTTGACGGCGAACCCGTCATCAGTGCCCTCGTCCGGCGGCTCGACCACGATTACCGCCGTCGTCGTCGATGCGTCGAGCAACCCGATCGCCAACGTGCCCGCGACGTTCTCGACGACCGCGGGGTCGTTGAGCGCGCAAGTCGTCAACACGGACCTGAACGGGCGAGCGTCGACCGTCCTGACGACGTCGCGCGAAGCCACCGTGACGGCGACCGCCGGCGCCATTACGTCATCGGGGCTCACGATTTCGGTGTCGGTCAGGCCGACGGTCTCGATTGCCGTTGCATCCGGCACGACGCCGACCAGGGGCGGCATTACCACCTTGTCGGTCACGGTGAACACGGCGACCGGAGGCGCACCGCTGCAGAGCGTGGTGGTGAGCTACGGCGACGGGTCGTCCGACGATCTCGGTGCGGTCAACGGTACCGTCTCTGTCCAGCATGTATACGGGGATGATGGAACGTTCACGCCGAGCGTGACGGCCACCGACACGTCCGGCGCGACAACGACGGCGTCCACGGTCATCGTGGTCCAGCCCGTCCTGGTCAGCATCAGCGTCTCTCCGCAAACCACGCCGAGGCTCTATAACTTCACGGCGAACGTCACCGCTGGCGTGACCGTGGCCAGCTACACGTGGACTTTCGGAGACGGCACGAGTGACACGACCACCGGCGCTGTATCAAGCCACCTGTACGCGACGGCAGGCACGAAGGAAGTGACGGTCACGATCCGGACGTCGACGAACGTCACGGCGAAGGGCGTCACCACCATCACCGTTCCGTAAACGAGCTGCCAGAAAAAAACAAAAGATCAGAAGATCACGAAGAAATTTCTTCTGGTCTTTTGGTCTTCTGTTTGAAGCGTCTTACCAGTCTGAGTAGTTCGTCCCTTCGAGGCTTGTTCCGGCCGCGCCGCTTTTCACCCCCGAGATTCCAGGGACTTCGTCAGGATTCGATGGATCGGGCTCCGACATCTGGGTCTGCCAGGTGTCGGCCGAGTCCGTGATGGGATCTTTCGGAATCTGTCGAAGGTAGTTTTCCGTGACGAGCGCGGAGAGGTCGGGCGGCCATTTGCCCTTGTCGGCCATGTACTGATCGAGGGCGTCGTTCATGCGGAAGAGGTTTTCCTTGAGCACGGCCTCCTTGGCACGCCGCACGCTCGTCGCGTGGGTCGAGATCGCAATCCCCGCCAGGATGACGATCAGCGTAATGACGATGAGCAGCTCCATCAGCGTGAAGCCGCGCGCCAAGGGTCGTCTGTTACCAGTCACGATAGTTCGTCCCGTCGAGCGCCTTGCCGGCGCTCTTCGTGTAGATGTCAAACACGTTTTGTCCGCCCCACGATTTGGTATCGGGCTCGTCGCGCGTGGACCGTAATCCCCATTCAGCCGAGCGCGTCATCGGGTCCCGCGGTATTCGTCGCAGATAGCGCAGCTTCCGGCCGGTCGTGTCGTTGGCGGGCGTAACGCCGGCGACGAGAATCTCGAGCGTGGGCGGATACCCTTCCGCGTCGTTGTCGACGTCGTTCGCCGAGACCATGTTCTGCTCCACCGCGTCGTGATACTTGTCGATGGCGAGGCGGATTTCACGAAGGCTGCGGCGCAGCTCGATTTCGCGATTGCGCTGCATGGTGACACGCGCCAGGGGAAGCGCGACCGATGCGAGGATCCCCACAACGGCGGTGACGATCACCATTTCGATGAACGTGAAGCCCCGCTGTTTCACACCCTTTATCGTACGACAATCGAGGCGGGCGCAAACCGGACTGGAATGGTTCCGCCGTTGGGATTGGCCATCACGCCGCTGACGGTCAACTGCCCGGTGCCCGCGCCCACCGCGTCGAACTGGAACGCCGCGAGCAGCCCCGATCCGGACGCGCCAACGCTGTCGCCCGTCCGCACGAAGGCGATATCGATGCGGCCCGTCGCGGCATCGGTCGTCGGCGTGAACACGACGTTGGTGCCGTTCTGGCGCATGAAGCTTCCCTCCTGCACCATTCGCATGCGCAGGATCGCCGGGTTATAGGTCACCGTCAGCGTGACGGTGGTGGCTCGCGAGACGTTGTTGGCGTAAATCGGCACGAGATACGGTCCCGCGCCCACGCGAATTTCGCCCGTCGGCGGCGTAATCGACACTTCGGCGGTTGGTGCCAGCGTCGTCATGGCGGCAGCCGTCGTTTGTGGCTGGGCACCCGGCGCCGCCTGGCTCTGCGGCTGAGGCGGCTGCAACGCCGGCGGCTGTGTCGTCGCGGGGGGTGTCGTGAACTGCCCCGCCGCGCCCGTCTGCGGCGCGCTCGGGCTCGGGCCTCCCGGCGGAACCGGCTGTGCCTGCGGTGTGGGCGCGGTCGCGGGCCCCGGAGCCGGCTCTTCCGGCGGCGGCGGGGCGATGAGCGGCGACGGGCCCGTCAGACCGAAATTCTGGTTCGTGCCGACGTAAATCGGGTTGAGATCGCGCTGGTTGAATTCGTGCGTGCGGATGATGCGTGGCGTCAGCAGCATCACGATATCGGTTTGCGCGATCATGTCGTCGGACTGCCCGAAGAAATATTTCAGGATGGGCACCTGCATCACGCCGGGCACGCCCGTCATCGACCGGCGCTCGTCGTCCTGGAGCAGGCCCGCGAGCAGATGCGACTCGCCGTCGCGCAGCCGCAGTTTCGTCGTGACGCTGCGGGTTGGAAACGACGGTGCCGGCGACCCGCCGACCAGCCGGGTCGGTCCGAGCGTGTCGTTCGACATGATCAGGTCGAGCAGGATGTCGCCTTCCTCCGTGACGAGGCGTGGCGTCGCCTGGACGCTGATGCCGACCGTGCGGAAGTTGTACGACGACACCGGATTGATGTTCGGGCCACCGCCGGCGATGGGCGAAAACGACGTCGCGAGATACGGTTCGTCCGCACCCACTTTGAGGGTCAGCTGCGCGCCTTCCGAACCGCGCAACTGCGTCGTCGCGAGGAATCGCGTGTCGACGTCGGACGCAAGGAATCTGACGATGGCCTGCGGCACGGTCAGATAGAAGTCGGCCGTGCTGACACCCTGCGAGACGGTGTTCAGGTTGAAGGGCCGGCCGTCGGTCGTGCCCGCCGCACCGCTCGGCGCGCCGACCGCGCCCGGTGGCGCCTGCTCCGGCGAGAAGATCCCGCCTATCTGCTTCTGGGACAGATTCACGCCCAGCTCTTTCGCACGCGCGCGGCTGACCTCGAGGATTTCGACGTCGAGCGTGATTTCGGCCCGCGGCTTGTCGTTGCTAATCACGAGCTCGCGGATGACCGCGACCACCGGTTCGGTGGCGCGCACCGTAATCGTGTTGTTCGTCTTGTTCGGGATGATCACCGGCGGAATCGTGACGCCCGTCGTCGTTCTCGTGATGGCCGTCAGCATGGTGGTCAGCTCGGTCGCGTCGGCGTACGAGAGCGGAATCGTGAGCGCGACCTGACGCTCGTACTTCAGGCGGTTCGGCGCCGAATCGAGCGCGACGACGATCGTGCGGTCGTCGAGCACGGTGAAGAAGAAGCCATTGGACGAGAGCAGCGTGTAGAGCACCTGCTCGATCGAGCCGGTGAGGGTGGTCGTCACCTGGCGATCCTGAAAGCTGGCGTCGTAGATGACGTTGATGCCCGTCGCGTTGCTGATGAACGTGAGGATGTCGCGCAGGCTGGCCGCCGTGAACCTGTATTCGAGCGGCGCTCGCGATGCCGGATTGAGGGTCGGCGTCACGCTGGTCTGGCGTGCCGCGTCGCGCAGCTGCACGATGGGCGGCTTCGGACGCGCGGCCTCGATGCGATCCCGGATGGTCCGCTCGAGCATGACGGTCTTGTCGATGGCCTGCGTATTGCCCGGGTCTGTACTCAACCGTTCGGCGATACTCCTGAAGCGCGGCGTCGAGCTGGTCCTTGGCCTCCAGTTGCCGCGCGCTGTCGAAGTGCACGCGCGAGGCGTTCAGCATGGCGCGCTCGAGCGCGATGCGGTACTCGGGGATCTCCGGGCTCGCCTGCATCGCCTGCCGGTAATACGTGACGGCGGAATCCCAGTCGCCAACCTTGGCGCGCTCCTCGCCCTTTTTGAAGGCCTGGCCGGCCGCGCAGCCGGAGAGTAGAGCGATTACGAACAAGAGCGCGAAGGCTCTGGTGAGTCGTGTCATTTCGTGACGCTATTGCCCAGTTTGTCTGATGGTTTGGCGCCCGCGCCCGTCCAAATACGCGAGATCGACCGATTCTACGCCTATCCTTAATATCTGATATCGGCCCTCGACGACGTCGCCTTCACGGCCGTGGTACACGCTTCGTCCGTCGCTGAGAATCGCGATCTGTCCTCCCGGCTTCCTGGGATCGGCCATATCGCCGATGTACTTCAGCGCGATTCGCGGCAGTGGCGGCGGAGGTGGCGGCCCACTCGCGACGGTCTCAGGGTTCGGCACTTTCGTCCATGGCGTCGGCTGCGGCGGCGGCGGTGGCGGCGCCGGCTTGAACCTGAACGGATTCCGCGTGCTGGCCTCGGGTTCGGGCCGCTCGGCCTGAAGCGCGTCGAGATTCACGCCGGCGAACGGATGATTCGTACCTGCCGGCGTTGTCTGCGTGGCCGTCGAAGCGGCCGGCGCGTGTGCCGGCATGGGCGCGCTGCCGCTGCGGACGGTCCACATCGCGATCGCCAGGACGGCCAGGGCAATCGACGCAAGCGTCAGTTCGCGCCGGCGCTTAGGCTCCATCGGGCCCCACGTGGTAGTAGGTCGACAGGCTCAGGTCGAACGTGAGCGCCGCTCCGGGCTCCGTGCTCTGACGAAGCGCGATGCTGTCGATCACGATGAAGTCGGTGCCCGATTCGACCTGATAGATGAAACGCCGGATGTCGTCGTAGTCGCCGCGCAGCGACATCGACATGTGCATGCGCGCGAGCGAGGCGTCTTTCTCGGATTCGCGATCGCCCTGCCGCCCCGACCACTCGAGATTGTGCTGCTCGGCGAGCTGCGACAGCCGCAAGTACGAGGCACCGCGCGCCTGCGCGAAGTTGGGAGGCAACACGTCCTTGTAAAACGCCTTCAGCGCGGCGTCGGTGCGGTCGCGCCCCTGGGCCATGCCGCGCGCCTCGTTGTCTTCCCGCTGGGCCGCCTGCAGTTGCTGGAGGGAGGCCTGCGCCTGCGCTTCAGCGCCGCGCACGCGGGCGCTGAGCGGCAGGATGACGCCCGCGTACACCACGACGTTCAGGAGCAGTCCGGCCGCAACCGGAATGGTGACCCGACGCTTTTCGTGAAAGATGCGCTTAAGGGGCAGGCGCATATTTCCCCTCGACCGTGGCCAGCACGAGGCCACTCTCGGTGTGTTCGTCCTGCAGCGGAAAGACGTCGCTGAACACGGCCGTCTTCTCCAGGTTCGCCATGAATTCTTCGATGTCGTCGACGCTGCGTGCCGCCACCGTGATCTGCACCGTGATGGCGCCGTCCTTTTCCACTCTCGGCCGGAGCGACGTGATGCGCGCCTCGTCGGGCAGCGTGGTCTCGAACCGGTTCAGCAGATCCGTCCACGAGAACAGTCGCTGATTGATGATCGTATTCGCCTCGCGCGCCGCCGTGGAGATCAGCTCGAGCTGCTTGGCGTCGAGGGCCTGCCGTGTCTGAGCGGCGTGCGTGCGCAGCTCCTGCGTGCGCGCTTCTGCGGCGGCCGCCTGGCTTCTCACCCCCGAATAGCCCCTGGTGAGCATGACGAGCTGCGTGATATTGAACACCGTGAAGGCGCCGACGATGAGCGCCGTTGCGGCGAGCACGCCGTGGACGCCGCGCTCGTTGTAAAACGGACGAGTGGAAAGGTTGGTGCGCAGCATGCGTTCAGGCCGCCTGCTCGCGCGCCAGCAGGCCGACGAGCGGCGCGAGCGCGTCGAGCAGCTCCGCGGTTGCGTTAATCCGATCCATCAGGCTCGCGGCGCCCCGCGGATCGATCGTGTCGACCCTGGCATTGAGCCGCTGCTCGAGCGCGCGCCGCAGGTATTCGGCGTCGTGACCGCCGTCGGCTGGCAGGCCCCCGCCCGCGAGCACCACACGGTTGAAGCCGGCGCCGCTGAGGCGATCTTCGTAGTACATGGCCGTCTGGTGAACCATGTCCGCCAGACTGCCCTCCCCTTCGGCCGTCCGGTTCCGGAAGAAGACCAGGTGCCGTCCCCGGAGAATGGCCATCGTCGCGTCTTCGTGCGTGACGTGCACGAGCAGCCAGTCGTCGGAGGGTGCCCCGGGACCGGCCAGCACGGCGTTGATGACGTTGAAGGTCGAAAGGTCGACGATCCCCGCCTGCGCGCCCGCTTCCTCGCAGGCGGTTTCGTATTCGCGCACGATGTCGCGGCGCGCCATCACCACGATAAACTCGGTGCTGCCGTCGGCGGCCTTCAGCCCGGGCACGTAGCTCAATTGCGCGTCTTCGATCCGGAACGGCGCCGCTTTGCGTACCTGCCACCTGATGAGCTCGTCCAGATCGCGCGCACGCTCGGGCACTTTCTCGAATTTGAGAATCGAGACCTTGGCGACAGAGTCGGGCAGGGCCAGCGCGACACGCCTGGGCCGCTGTCCCATACGCTCGAACACGCGTTGCAGCGCAGAGGCCACCAGCTTCGGCTCGGCGATGTTGGTGTTGTTGAGCGCGGGAATGACGACACCGCCCGCGAGGGGTTCCATGGCATGCGCCGTCACCGACAGGTTGCTGCCGCTTCCGGTGACCGACGCGGCCGACACCACGTTCCGCGCGATCTGCACGGCCACGGTCGGCGGCGAGGCGGCGAGGAACGATTTATTCGACAAAGGTCACCTTGTTGATTTCGCGGAGCGTCGTGGCGCCCTGCAGCACTTTTTCCACCGCCGACTCGCGCAGGAACCGCATGCCTTCGTCGTGCGCCATCTTCTTGATTTCCGAGGACGGCACGGCGCGCAAGAATCATCTCACGGATGGAGTCCGAGAGGTCGAGCAGTTCGCAGATGGCCATGCGGCCCTTGAACCCGGTGCCGCCGCACTCGATGCACCCGCCGCCTTCGTAGAAGATGTGCGTGTCGGCGAGCGCGGGATCCATGGCCGATTCCTCGAGCAGCGCGCGCGCCACCTTCGCCGGCCGTTTGCAGTGCGAGCAGATGATGCGCACGAGGCGCTGGGCGAGCACGCAGTTGAGCGCCGACACGAACTGATAGGGCTCGACGCCCATGTTCAGGAACCGTCCCAGCACGTCGATGACGTTGTTGGCGTGGACGGTGGTGAACACGAGGTGGCCCGTCAGCGCCGACTGGATGGCGATCTGCGCCGTCTCCGGGTCGCGGATCTCGCCCACCATGATCTTGTCGGGATCGTGGCGCAGAATCGACCGCAGTCCGCGCGCGAACGTCAGCCCCTTCTTCTCGTTGATCGGAATCTGCGTGATGCCCCGCAGCTGATACTCGACCGGGTCCTCGATCGTGATGATCTTGTCTTCGACCGACTTGATCTCCGACAGCGCCGCGTAGAGCGTGGTCGTCTTGCCGCTGCCGGTCGGGCCCGTGACGAGCACCATGCCGTACGGCTCGGCGATGTACTTCCGGAACCGCTTCAGCTCTGTCTCGGGAAACCCCAGGATGTCGAGCCGCAGCTCGCGGAACTGCTCGCTGATCGATTCCTTGTCGAGGATGCGGATGACCGCGTCCTCGCCGTGCACGCTCGGCATGATCGACACGCGGAAGTCGATCGTCTTGCCCGGCACCTTCAGCTTGAAACGGCCGTCCTGCGGCACGCGCTTCTCGGCGATGTCGAGCTCGGCCATGACCTTGATGCGCGAGATGATCGGCTGTGAAACTGCTTGGCGATCGGCCGCATGGCCGGCTGCAGCACGCCGTCGATCCGGTACTTCACGTGCACCGCATCGTCGCCGCGTCTCGATGTGGATGTCGCTCGCGCGCCGCTGGATGGCGGTGAAGATCGTCGAGTCCACCAGCTGGATGACCGGGCTGATGTCGCTCGTCAGCCGCTCGACGGTGAGGTTCTCGTCGCCGTTGTCGTCGTCCTTGAGCAGCTGGATCTGGAAGCTCTCGGTCGCCTCCTCGAGCACGCGCTGCGAGCTCTCGCTCTTCTTCAGGATCGACTCGATGGCCGAGCGCGCGCCCTACCGTCACCGTGATCGGCGTGCCGAGCAGCTGCGACGAGCTCGTCGATCATCGGCAGGTCGGTCGGATCGGACACGACGATGACCAGGGCCTTGCCCTCCCGCCGGTACGGAACGAACCCGTACCGCAGCATCAGGTCGGCCGGAATCGAGCGGAACAGATCCTGGTCGATCGGAAACTGCTCCATGTCCACGAAATCGAGCCGGTACCGCTCGGCCAGGCGCTGCGCGGCCTCGTACTCGGCGCGGCGCTCGTCGGCGGAGACGGCATCTGGGGGTCGGGCATATAGAGTAGATATCGGCTGTTCCGGGCCGGGTCGTCGTTCGTCCCGGCTCCCGTTACACAGACCTGCTCACTGGTTCACGACCGAGCTGAGCTGGAAGAGCGGCATGTACAGCGCCAGCACCAGCCGCGCGATGACGACGCCCATCGACGACCAGCAGCGCCGGCTCGATCAGCGTGACGAAACGGCTGACCGCCGTTTCGACTTCCTCGTCGTAGAAGTCGGCCAGGCTGCTCAGCATGTCCTGCAGCGAGCCGGTGGACTCGCCTACCTCGATCATCTTCAGCGCCACGTCCGGCACGACCCGGCGCGCGGCGAGCGATGCCGCCAGCCCCTGTCCCTCCCGCACGCTCTGGGTGACGATGTCCAGTTCCTTGCCAATGTACTGGTTGCCGACCGAACGTGCGGTGACCTCCATCGCATTCACGAGCGGGATGCCGCCGCCCAGCAGCGTGCGCCAAGCGTGCGGGCCATCTGCGCCGTGGTGAACTTCCGGACTGTCTCCCCGACAAACGGAACGGTCAGCAGCGCATGGTCGAACTGCGCGCCGCTGGCCCGGCTGGCGAATCCAGGCGGCGAACGCGAGGCTTCCGATCGCCACCGCGCCGATGAGCAGCGAGAAACTGCTGCTGCGCGAAATTCGAGATCCCGAGGATGATTCGCGTCGACAGCGGTAGCTCGGCGTTGAAGCTGGCGTAGAAGTCCGTGAACGCCGGCACGACCTTCAGCACGATGATGCCAACGAGCACGACCGCGAGCAGCACGAGGATGACCGGATAGATCAGCGCGGAGATCGGTCTTCCGGCGAACCGTGTCGAGCACCTTCTCGTACGCGACGTAGCGGCGCAGAACCGCGTCGAGGTTGCCGCTGCGCTCGCCCGCCAGCAGCGACGCCGTGTAGACACGCGGAAACAGCGTCGCCGTGCTCGGCGAAGGCGTCCGACAGGGCCGTGCCCGCCCGCACCTTCTCGTGCACGTCGTCGAGCACTGCCGCGGAACACCGGGTTCACGACCTGATGGCGCAGTAGATCGAGCGACTGCACCAGCGGCATGCCGGCCTTCAGCAAGCGTGGCGAGCTCCTGATTGAAGACGAGGAATTCGTGCCGGGAGATTCTCCGGCGCTGCGGAAACGTGGTGCCCGCCGCTGAGCACGCTTCGCTTGCGGAGCGAAAGGACGTGGAGGCCCTGGTCTTCGAACTCGTGGCGAAGGCGCGCTTCGTTTTCCGCCGCGTAGGTGCCTTCGACGATTTCGCCGGCCGCCGTCACCAGCCTGCAGCGGAATTCCATGCTAAGTGACTGAAATTATAACAGGTTGTCGGTTGTCCGCGGGTGCGACAGAATGGCACGCGGTTTCGCTTGCGAATACGGCGTAGGCCGGGTCTTGCTCTGTGAGACCACGGCGCTAGCGAAGCAGCCGCGAGAATCTTGGAGACGTACGCCTGCGTCTCGGCATACGGAGGAATGCCGCCGAACTCGCGAACCGCCGCCTCGCCGGCGTTGTAGGCGGCCAGCGCCAGCGGCAGCTCGAACTGGTCGAGGAGGCTCCTGAGATGTCTCGTGCCGGCTTCGATGTTGGCCGCCGGGTCGTACGGGTTACGGGCCCGATACTGGCGGGCCGTCTCCGGCATCAACTGCATCAGCCCCATCGCGCCCTTGTGCGATCGCGCGCGCGGCTGATACGCCGATTCCACCTGGATGAGCGCTTTCACGAGTCGCGCGGGCACGCCGTTGCTGATCTGACGCGCTCTCGATGAGCGGATCGTAGACGGTCTTCCCGATCAGCACGCCGGTCGCCTCGGGCACGATCACGTCCACGGCGGCCGCCTGCGTCTCTTCGGGATACGGCACCTCGTCGGGCGCAATCTTCAGGACGACCGATCGATCGAAGGTCATCTCTCCCCCGCCGCGCAGCGAGACGATGATGCGATCGCCCTCGAAGCGGTGGCTCTTGACCGACATCGACCGCGACTCGAGAGAAGAAGATCAGCTCTGCCGAAGCGGGCGTGGCGATGGCCAGGGCGATGAGGGCGAAGACAACCTTCATGGTCAGCTGCATAGGTTGCACGTAGGCGTGGAATACGCGCACGCCAAGCTCGCGCGGGTCGCGATTGGCGCCATTGGTGATGACAGCCGGCACATACGATTTATCGACCGAAATCTTCAGATCCACCACATCGGCCGTTCCGAGCTGGGCGGCGGTGATCGTGGGCTTGCGAATCAGCTCTTTCTTCGGTTCGAGCGCGAACGAGTCGATCGTCTGATCGCCGAGCGTCACGGTCACCTGCTGCGGTTCCTCGAAACAATCCCGGCGAATCGAGGTGCAGATACAGCATCACGTCCTTTTTCGGATTCCTGACCGACAGCGACGGCTTCCTTCCGCGTCCACTGCCATTCGACGGCGGCGTTGTCGGGCGGCGTTTCCGCCGCGTGCCAGCCTTCCTTGAACATGACGAAAATGCTCTCGGTCTGCGGCAGCAGATCGAGATTGCCGACGACGTAGGAACGCTGATCGTGGATCGGTGCCAACCAGCGGAAGGCGCGTGTCCGAGGCGTTCGAGTAGAGCCCCATGAGCACTTTGGTCGTGCCCTCGTACGGCACGATCGGCACGAACATCGTCCTGGTGTATTCGATGGTCTGCCCCGGCTTCCACTGCGTCGTCGGGATCGGCGGATCGTGATCGTCGGTCCACAGTCCGCTCGTTGTCGGCGTCGAGGAAGTGCACGAACACCCGGAAGTCCTCGGTGATTTTCGGCGCATCGTTCGCCACGACGAACTTGTAGGTGACCTCGACGGGGCTACCCAGCGGCACCCGCGTCTGCTTGACGGAAAACGAGGGCGTGGCGACACCAGGCGGTTCTGGCTCTTCCTTGCGGCAGCCGGCCGCTGCGGCCACACAGACACCGACGACGGCCATCCAGGCCATGCTCCGGAGCAGTTTTTTTCATCGTCAAAACGTGACGTGAGCTGAGACGGTTAAACCCGAAAAGAATCAATATTATAACGCGGGTTGCCGCACCATGGCGCAATCTGTTAGAGTCGCGCTCACATGTCGCTTGAAGCGCTCGGAATGATCGAAACCAAAGGGCTCATCGGATCGGTGGAGGCGGCCGACGCGATGGTGAAGGCGGCCAACGTCGTGCTGATCGGCAAGGAGTACATCGGCGCCGGATACGTCACCGTGATGGTGCGGGGCGACGTCGGCGCCGTGAAAGCGGCCACCGATGCGGGAGCAGCGGCGGCCCGGCGCGTCGGCGAGCTCGTGTCGGTGCACGTCATTCCGCGGCCGCACGGCGAAGTCGAAAAGATTCTCCCAAAGTCGTAGATACGCCGCGGGACATGGCCGAGTCCTGCAACCCGTTTCCTCTTCCAAAAGCTCCGACCGCGATCTCGCCTCGATGGCCGAGGCGCGCGCGCTCGCGCGCCGCGCCAGGCAGGCTCAGGCGCGAGCTCGCCGAGCTCTCGCAGGAACGGATCGACGCGATCGTCGACGCGATGGCCGCGGCCGTTGCGCCCGCAGAGCCGAGGCGCTCGCG
Source organism: Vicinamibacterales bacterium (assembly GCA_963746535.1). Lineage (GTDB taxonomy): Bacteria > Acidobacteriota > Vicinamibacteria > Vicinamibacterales > JAMQPK01 > JAMQPK01. Next base: position 68,488 of record CAVVBP010000010.1, read on the forward strand.
CGGCTGGCGGTCGAGGAGACCGGATACGGCGTCGTCGCCGACAAGGTTCAGAAGAATCTGTTTTCCGCCGATCGCGTCTATCGCTTCATCCGTCCGATGAAGACCGTCGGCGTGCTCGAACCGCCTCGAAGATCGCAAGATCATCGAGATTGCCGAGCCGTTCGGCGTGGTCGCGGCGATCGTGCCTTCGACCAATCCGACGTCGACGGCCATCTACAAGATCCTCATTTCCCTCAAGGCGCGCTGCGCGATCGTCATCAGCCCGCATCCGTCTGCCGTTCGCTGCATCACGCGCGTCGCCGAGATCATGAACGAGGCCGCGCGTCGGCGCGGGCGCGCCGGAAGGCAGCATCAACTGGATGACGACCGTGACGCTCGAGGGCACGCAGGAGCTGATGAAGCAGCCGCGACGTGGCGGTCATTCTCGCCACGGGCGGGATGGGGCTCGTGCGCGCCGCCTACAGCTCGGGCAAGCCGGCCTATGGCGTCGGTCCCGGCAACGCTCCGTGCTACATCGAAGGGTCGGCGGATATCAGGAAAGCCGCATCAGACATCATCATCGGCAAGACCTTCGACAACGGGCGTGCTGTGCTCGTCACCAAATTCGGTCGTGGTGGATGCGGGCATCAGCGAAGAGCTGAAGCGTGAGTTCGTGGGCCAGGGTGCGTATTTCCTGAACGCGGCTGAAATCGATGCCGTCACGCGGGTCCTCGTCTCGCCGCAGCGGTTGCCGAATCCCGCGCTGGTCGGCAAGGCGGCCACGCTGATCGCCGAGAAGGCCGGCATCACAGTGCCGCCGGGTACCCGCGTGCTCGTCGCGCCGCTGGCGGGCGTCGGCCGCGACTATCCGCTCTCGATCGAGAAGTTGTGCCCGGTGCTGTCCTGGTACGTCGTGACCGACTGGCGCGAAGGCTGCGAACGGTGCAAGGAGATCCTGCGATACGGCGGCATGGGGCATACCATGTCGATCCACTCCCGGAACGACCAGATCATCCTGGAGTTCGGGCTCAAGAAGCCGGCCTTTCGCATCGTCGTCAATACCCCGACAACCCACGGATCGGTTGGGATGACGACCGGGCTGGATCCCGCCATGACGCTGGGATGCGGTGGGTGGGGTGGCAACATCACCTCGGACAACATCTCGCCGAAGCATTTGCTGAACATCAAGCGACTGGCGTACGAGACACAACCAGCAAAGGGATCCGTGGCGCAAGCGACGGCTTCAACCGGCACGTCGTCCGTTGTGGTCTCACCACCAGTGCGTGCGGGCCTGAACCCGGATGTCCTCGGCCCGCGCATCGACCAGTTCCTCGCCTCGCGGGGCTTTCCAGGGAAAAGGCTCCGGGAGCCATTTTCTGCGGAGCCCGGCGAAAATGGCTCCCGGAGCCTTTTCAGCGATCAGAAGCCGGCGGCGTTTGTATGTGAAGAGGATGTCCGCCAGGCGCTTCGCGCCGGACTGAAAATCGTGCTCGACAGCCGCTCTATCGTCACCCCCGCTGCGCGCGATCTCGGCGAAGAAAAGCGTGTATTCGTTGACGCGCGTTAGTGCACGTTCCCGCCCGATCACAAAGTTGTCATTGGCTTCATTCTGATCGCTTTTGGTTGGTTGACCCGGCCTAAACGCCGTGTTACGCTCCGATTCGGCTTACCCCCAAGTCAGGTTTTTGCTCGCTTGCCAGTGTCTCTGTTGTTGGACCGCATCAGGGACGAAACGCAGTAGTGCTGTAAGTAGAATTGATGAAATTCTGGTTATTGCTGCGCATAGCAGCTGCGATCGGCGTCAGCATATCGATTGCGGGATGTGGCCGGGGCCAGAACACCGTCAAGGTGACGGTGACCCCTCCGGCTCCGCCGGTGGCTGCCGTCGCACCGCCGCCCGCGCCCGTCAAAGATCCCGTTGAAGACCTCATAGCGGAATCGCAGCGGCACTTCGCGGCCGGCGAGCGGGAGCTCGCGCTGGGCCACCTCGAGCAGGCGCGCGCCTCCTTCGATCTCTCGGTCGACGTGCTCTTGAAATCGCAATACGGCGCCCGCTCCGAGCCGCGCATCCGCAAGCAGTTCGACGGCTTGATCGAGCGCATCAGCGCGCACGAGATCACGGCCCTTTCCCAGGGCGATGGCTTCGTCGAGAAAAAGACCGAGCCGGCTGCGATCGACGAGCTGCTGGCGATTTCGACCTTCGATCCGCCGGCGCCGACGACGGCCACGCAAAACACCGTGGCGAGCGATCTCAGCCAGACCAGCCACGACATCGACATCCCGCTTAACAACAAGGTTCTGTCGTACATCGAGCTCTTCCAAAAAGGGCGAATGCGCGAGTTCCTCGCCGAGGGGATGCAGCGCGGCGCGAAATATCTGCCGATGATCCAGGCCGAGTTCCGCGAGCGGGGGCTGCCGCTCGACCTGGCCTACATTCCGCTCGTCGAGAGCGCGTTCAAGAACAGCGCGCGCTCGCGCGTGAAAGCGATCGGCATGTGGCAGTTCATGAGCTACACGGCGCGCGATCACGGGCTGGAGCTGAACTGGTACGTCGACGAGCGCTCCGATCCGGAGAAGGCGACGAAAGCCGCGGCACAGTATCTGAAGACGCTGAGCGACATGTTCGATGGCGACTGGCACCTGGCCATGGCTTCCTATAACGGTGGCCCTGGACGTGTGCAGCGGGCGATGAAGCGATCGGGCAAGTCGGATTTCTGGGCGCTCACCTCGACGTCGCGCTATTTGCCGCGCGAGACGCGCGAGTACGTGCCGATGATCCTGGCGGCTGTGGTCATTGCGAAAAATCCGGCGCAGTACGGATTCACGCTCGAGCCCGAGATGCCGCTCACCTACGAAAAGGTGCCGGTGAACGAAGCGATCGACCTTCGCCTCGTGGCGGAGTGGGCCAACGCGCCGATCGACACCATCGAAACGCTCAATCCGGAATTGCGGCGCTGGACGACGCCCGTGCGGTCGCCGAAGTACGAGATCAAGCTGCCGGTAGGCACCAGCGACGCGTTCAAGGCGCGCCTGGCGGAAGCGCCGCCCGAAACCCTGAATGCGTTCCAATGGCACTCGGTGAAGTCTGGCGAAACGCTGCTGTCGATTTCGCGGAAGCTGAAGGTGCGGCAGGCGGATCTGGCCGAAGCCAATTCGCTGACGCTGAAGTCCCGCGTGAGGCCCGGACAGCAGCTCATCATCCCGCGCGCTCCGACCACCCTTCTCAATGCCAGGCTGGAGACACCGGCGCCAGAGGTGGTTGTCGCGGATAGCAAGCCGGCGGCCACCGCGAAGGCCAGCGTCGACTCGTCAGATGACACGAGCGAGAAGGACGAAAGAGCCGAGACGCAGCGCATCGTGCACCGTGTCCAGCGCGGCGACACGCTTTCGTCGATTGCCAGACGCTACAACACCTCGGTGGCCTCGCTGAAGTCGTGGAACGCCCGCCTCATCCGCGGCAACCGCATCAACATCGGCGATCGCCTCACGGTCTTCTCCGCCCGCTCATCCAACTAGACCACCGATCGACATTTCAGGCAGTCTTCGCGTCGCCGTTCCCGTCGGGCACACCCGCCCCGGCCGGCAGCGAGCGCGAGCGCAGCTGCTTGATGCCGTGCTCGATGCGCTCGGCGAGCTCGCGCTCGCGCTGCAGCGTTCTCAGCGTGTTCTGGGCTTCCTGCGTCATGAAGTCCAGGCGCGCCAGCTTTTCCGACAGGTGATCGACGAGCGATTTGTGTTCGCCGAGCGTTTCGAGATTGACGCGCACGTCTGACAGCAGGTTCGTGATCATCTGCGTCTTCACCTCGACCTCGTCCACCATCTTCTTGCGCGACGAAATGACGCCGAGCTTCTCCTCGGTCTGGCCGATGTGCGACAGCACTTCGTCGACGCTCAACTTGATGGCGGCCACGTCGGCGCGATGCTCGGCCACGTACTGCAGGTCGGCCTTGCTGCGCGCCCCAATCTGGTGGACGCTTTCCACTTCGGCTTTCACGGCCGACACGACGTTCTGACGGGCGGCGATGCCGTCGATCTGCTTGTCCACGTGGTCGGTCAACTGCTTGAGCTCCGAGATACGCCCCTCGAAGGCCCCGATCTTCTTCTCCGCGAACACGAGCTGCGCCCGCCGCTGCTCGAGCTGGTTGAACATCGTCTCGACGCGCTTGAGCTGATCGTCCGACGCCTCGATGTGCGCGACCGTGTCGCGCTGACGGGCCTGGATGCGGGCGATCTCGGTAATCAGTTCTTCCTTCACGGCGGCCGATCGGGTGAGCTCTTCCGACACGCTCTGAATCTGCCGCTGCCGCTCGGTCACCTCGCTCGAGATCTCGCGTGTCGACTCGAGCAGCGCCGTGAGGCGGGTCTCCTGCTCGGCGATGACCCCCTCTTCTCGCTGCACGGCTTTCAGGCGCGTGAAGGCCTTTTCGATTTCGGCGCGCAGCATCGAGAGCTGCGCCGTCATCGGCAGGAGCTTCTGCTGCAGGGCGTTTACCCCCTCCAGCTTGTTCTGCGCGTCGGCGATGAGCGAGCCAAGCGTGTCGATCTGGGTCTTGATCGTATCGACTTCGGCTCGGCGCCCCATCTGGTCGTTGAGCTTCCGCTCGACGTCGGCCAGGACGCCGTTGAGCCCGTTGATGCGCGCCTCGACCTGCTGGACGAAGTGCAGCCTCGCCGAGACGCGGTTGAGCTGCCCGTCGAGCTCGCTGGCGAGCTCGCCGACACGCGTGGCGCGCTGGGTGCCTTCCTCGATGAGGCCGAACTTCGCCTGGATCGCGTCCATCTTGGCTTCCAGCTCCGGGGCGCGGGCATTGAGCGCGGCCACGCGCTCGATGAAGCCTTCGAGCGCGCCGCGATCGGAGGCGAGCTTGTCGTGCAGCACCGTCGCATCGGCGTACGACTTGTGGAAGTCGATGATGTCCTTGCGCAGCGTGTCGAGATCGCGGCGGCTCTGATTGAGGGCCACGAGCTGCGAGTTCGTGCGCTTCGAGATCTCGTCCACCTGTTCGAGGCGCGAGTGCAGCGATTCCAGCGCCTCCTGCTTCTTGCTGAGCTCGTCGCTCTGGGCAAAGAGCTCCTGGTAGCGCTTCGCGAGAACGTCGACGCGCTGGTTCAGTTGATTGACGTTCTTGTCTTTGGCGGCCAGCGACTCCATCCGGCCCTCGGCGTCGCCAATGGTTGCCTGCAGCACGCGGAGGCGCTGATCGAACGCTTCGAATTCCTTCTTCTCGACCGTCAGCCGTTCGACGTGGCCGCGGATCGCCTCGTTCAGCGCTTGACCGTCTTTCTCCACGCGGGCCATCTCGCGCGACAGCTCGTCCTTGGCTTGTGTCGCGCTGTCGAGTTGAGACGTCGTCTCGACGGCGAGCTTCTCCATCCGCGCGAGGTTTTCCTCGGTCCGCGCAATCTGCTTGTTGCCTTCGTTGAGCTTGGCGATCTGCGAGTCCATCGACCACACCATTTCGTTCAGGCGGTTCGCCTCGACCACCGCATGGTCGATGGTGTGTTTCTGGCTTTCAAGCGCCTTGGCCTTGTGGGTGACGTGCTCGGCGAGCGCGTTCAGTGAAGCGAGGCGTTCCTCGGTGTTCTTGCTCAGCTCGTGAAGCTGCGCCAGCGGTCCGAGCCGCTTCTCGACGTCCTTCACCGCTTCCATGGCGGCGCCACTGTCTTCGCGCGCCTCGCGCGACATCTCCCGCATCCGGTTGTAGTCCTGGCCGAGGATGGTGGCGGCGGCACGCACCTGCTCGAGCTCGGTTTTCAGCGTGCTGGTGGAGTCGAGCGATTGATTGAGCTGCCCCTGCGTCTGCTTCAGCTGCGTGCGAAGATCTTCGAGCGACGCCCGCTCTTTCTTCAGCGTGTCGAGACTGGCCTGCGTCTCGAGTGTCTGCGACGACAGTTGCTTCACGGCCTCGCGATGTTTCTGCAGGTCGCCTTCCGGGCCGACGACGCGTTCGGCGGCTTGTTGCGCCTGCTTGACGGTCTCGACGAGCACCTTGATCTTCTTGTCGATGTCCTCCATCGACGTCGTGCGTTCGTCGAGGCTGTCCAGGCGCCGGCCGAGCTCGTCCACCTTGTCGAGGGTACCGGTGGCCGTCTTCTCAATCTGTTCGAGCGTTTTGTGCGTCTGCGTCAGCTTGGAGGCGCGCACGGTGACCTGCGTGAGCATCTCGCTCAACGCGCTGCGTTCTTCCTTCGAGGCATTGATCAGCGCTTGAAGCTCGTCGGCAGCCGTTTTCTGCGCCTTCTTCGAGCTCGAACCGATTCCAAATGCGTCCAGCATGTCCTCTCCTTAATTCACCGGTGTAATTCCTGCGCGGCTCGGCCCACGTGATGCGCGCAGTTCTTTCAACGGAGTCTGCGCGCGCTCTCTAAAGTATCGGTATTGCACGGGTTAAGCCGTAGGCCCGCAGGAGAAATACTTGCAGCCGTTCCCGCGTGCTTGCCAGCCTCCGGAGTGCCGCCGTGTTCGGGGTCGAAGCCCTCGCGGTCATCGTCGAGGTCGATGTGTCGTTCGGCTTGCCGGTCTTCACGATGGTGGGCCTTCCTGACGCGAGCGTGCGCGAGAGCCGCGACAGGGTTCGCACCGCTATCCGCAACTCGGGGTTCGAGTTTCCCGGTCATCGCATTACTGTGAACCTGGCGCCGGCCGACATTCGCAAGGCAGGAGCGTCATACGACCTGCCGATCGCTCTTGGCGTACTCGCCGCCAGCGGTGTCGTCGAGCCGCGTTTGCTCGACGGTGTGGTGTTGCTCGGCGAACTGTCCCTCGATGGTTCCATTCAACCGATCCGCGGCGTGCTGCCGGTCGCTGTTGCGACAAAGCGTGAAGGGAAAGCGGCGATCCTGCTGCCGCGGGCGAATGCGCCCGAAGCGTGTGTCGTGGAGGGACTCAGGGTGCTGCCGGTGGACTCGCTGCTGGAGGCCGTTCAGGCACTGAACGGTCCGTACCCCGCGGACAACATCTGCGCGCAAGCCGGCACGGCGGCGGAGCATCGTTGCACGGAGCCTGAGCCCGACTTCATCGACGTGGCTGGCCAGGGTCTGCCCAAGCGAGCGCTGGAGATAGCCGCCGCCGGCGGGCACAACATCCTTCTCATTGGAGCGCCGGGGGGTGGCAAGACGATGATGGCGCGACGGTTGGCGGGCGTCCTTCCGGCACTCGATTTCGAGGAAGCGCTGGATTGCACCTCGGTGCACTCGGTGGCGGGCACGCTCCCTGCCGGGATGGCGTTGATGCATCACCGGCCGTTCCGGGCTCCGCACCACACCATCTCCGAGGTCGCGATGGTTGGCGGCGGATCAATCCCGCGTCCAGGTGAAATCAGCCTCGCTCACAACGGAATACTGTTTCTCGACGAACTGCCGGAGTTCGAGCGCCGCGTCCTCGAGGCGCTGCGCCAGCCGCTCGAGGAGGGGCGTGTCACGATCTCCCGTGCCGCGCGCACCGCGTCGTTCCCCGCGCGTTTCATGCTCGTCGCGGCAATGAATCCATGTCCCTGTGGGTTTTACGGCGATCGCCGCCGCGCATGCCGTTGTACCGATCCGCAGATTCAACGCTATACGGGTCGGATCTCAGGGCCGCTTCGGGATCGCATCGATCTTGTCGTCGATGTGCCGGCGGTGGGATCGACGGTTCGCGACGAGGGCGATCGATCCCGGCGCGAGCGGTCGTCGGCCATTCGCGCCCGTGTCGTCGAAGCACGGCGCCGGCAGCACGCGAGATTCGGCCGGCCAAACTCCAGCTTGAACAGGCAATTGGAAGGCAGCGAGCTGCATCGGCACTGTCGCCTCGACGCGCCCGGGACGAGGGTGTTGGAAACCGCCATTGAGAAGTTCTGTCTGAGCGCGCGCGGCTGCGATCGTGTGCTGCGCGTCAGCCGGACGATTGCAGATCTGGCAGGCGACTCCACGATTTCGTCACAGCATGTGGCCGAAGCGCTTCAGTATCGACTTGTCTAAAACTGGTTCAGAACGTACTGTATTCGCCAGGTCTTCGCCCCTCACTGAACTTCCGGTACCATTTCTCCGATAAGCTGTGTTAAAGTGCTCAGGCCTTTCAGCTTGCAGCTCGTCAGGCGCTTCCCCTAATTGAAAGAAGGACCTGTCCGACACCAAGCGGGCGCGTATTTGATGTCGAAACGATACACGATTGTCCTCGCAGACCGCCAAACCGGCACCGTTCGCCGTGTCACGATACGGTTACGTCCGTTCGCCCTGGCGATGTTCGCGGTGCTTGCCTTCCCGGTTCTCGTGGGTGTCGGCCTCCGGGTCAGCGCCACGACCGAAGTGAACCACCTTCGCGTGTCGAACTCCACGCTCGAGCAGGAAAACGCCAGCTATCGCGAGGCGACGGGCGCGCTGACGACGCAAATCGAGTCTCTCCAGTCGGCCATCAGCGAGCTCGGTCTCCGGTCTCGGCTGGATCCGATGTCGGCCCGGGCGATGGAAAAGCTGCCGCCCGCGGTGAAGAATCGCGCCGAGGGTGGGACGTCGGTGGCGGGCGCCAGCGCGATGCTGACGCCGACGTTCACCGAGGCGTCGACCTCGTCGCTCGATCAGACGTTCACGATGCTGCGTAACGTGCTGGGCAGCCTCGAGGGCCACCTCAGCATCGTCCGGCGCAATGTCGAAAAACGGGAATCCCTGATGAACGCGACGCCGTCCATCTGGCCCGTTCATGGCTGGCTGTCGGCGGGCTACGGCATGCGATCGGATCCGTTCACGGGAGACAGGGATTTTCATCCGGGCCTGGATATTTCAGCCGAACGAGGGACGGCGGTTCGCGCGACGGCGGCAGGCCGGGTGGAACTGGCTGCGCCCAGCGGCGACTACGGCAACCTGGTTGTCGTCGATCACGGCTACGGCATCGTGACCCGTTACGGGCATCTCTCGAAGTTCGCGGTCTGGCAAGGGCGCGACGTGAAGCGCGGCGATATCCTTGGATATGTCGGCGCGACTGGCCGTGCCACCGGCCCTCACCTTCACTACGAAGTGCTCGCCAACGGCCAGCTGATGAACCCGTTACGGTTGCTGACGGGCAAGTCGCCGCAGGAATAAGCCCGAGACCGGCCGCCCTGGCCGGGTCCAGGTCCTTCCCTGTGTTAGAATTGTCAGAATACCCTCGGAAATATTCCCCATGCTGGGTACTCTCCTCGCAAAAGTCATCGGAACTCAGAACGACCGAGAGCTCAAACGGTTACGGCCGCTTGTCGAGCAGGTCAATGCCCTGGAACCGTCGATCAAAGCGCTGACCGACGAGCAGATTCGAGCCAAAACACCGGAATTCCGCGAGCGCCTGGCCAAGGGTGAGACGTTGAACGATCTCATGCCCGAGGCATTCGCCGTCGTCCGCGAGGCCGGCCGCCGGGTGTTGAACATGCGGCATTTCGACGTCCAGATCATCGGCGGGTCGGTTCTTCACAGTGGCGCCATCGCCGAGATGAAGACCGGCGAGGGCAAGACGCTGGTGGCGACCCTGCCGGCCTACCTGAACGCCCTGGAAGGCAAAGGCGTCCACGTCGTCACGACGAACGACTACCTGGCCCGCCGCGACTCGGAATGGATGGGCAAGATTCACCGCTTCCTCGGCATGACGGTGGGCGTCATCCAGCACGAGTTGAACGATGCCGAGCGCCAGCAGGCGTACTCGTCCGACATCACGTACGGCACCAACAACGAGTTCGGCTTCGACTATCTCCGCGACAACATGAAGTTCGAGTTGTCGCAGTACGTTCAACGCGGCCACCACTTTGCCATCGTCGACGAGGTGGACAGCATCCTCATCGACGAGGCGCGCACGCCGCTCATCATCTCCGGTCCGGCCGAGGCCTCGACCGAGCTGTATTACGAAGTCGATCGCATCATTCCCCGCTTGAAGCCCGGCGCGAAAACCAAAGGCGACGTCAAGGCCGAAGAACGAGAAGCGCTCGACTTGACGGGCGATTACATCGTCGACGAGAAGCACAAGACGGTCACGCTGACCGAGAGCGGCATGCAGGCGGCCGAGAAGCACCTCGCGAACCGTCTGAACGGCGGGCACCTCTACGACATGGAAAACGCGCACGTCAAGCACCATGTCGAGCAGGCCCTGCGCGCGCACGCGATCTTCAAGGTCGACGTCGACTACATGATCAAGGACGGTCAGGTCGTCATCGTCGACGAGTTCACCGGCCGTCTGATGCCGGGCCGCCGCTGGAGCGATGGTCTCCACCAGGCGGTCGAGGCCAAGGAGAAGGTCAAGATCGAGCGCGAGAACCAGACGCTCGCGACCATCACCTTCCAGAACTACTTCCGCAAGTACAAGAAGCTGTCGGGCATGACCGGGACCGCCGAAACCGAGGCGGAAGAGTTCGCCAAGATCTACAAGCTCGATGTCATCGTCATTCCGCCCAACCGGACGTTGAGACGGGTCGAAGAGCCCGACTCGATCTACCGGACGGGGACGGAAAAGAACGAGGCGATCGTCAACGACATTCTGACCAAGCAGGAGGCCGGGCGTCCGGTCCTGGTTGGCACGGTTTCCATTGAGAAGTCCGAGAAGCTGTCGTCGCAGCTCAAGCGCCGGGGCATCAAGCACGTCGTGCTCAACGCGAAGTACCACGCGCAGGAAGCCGAGTTCGTGGCGCAGGCTGGACGAAAGGGAACCGTGACGATCGCCACCAACATGGCCGGCCGTGGCACGGACATCTTGCTCGGCGGCAATCCCGAGTACATGACACGCCAGCAACTCCTTGGCGAGCAGAAAGCCGAGCGGCTGCCGAAAGGCGAAGAGCGGTTTACCGACGACGACGCGTTCGTTTACTACTACCACATCGACGGGTTCTACAAAGCCGCCCGTGCGGATTGGGATCGCATATTCGGACACTTCAAGCGTCAAACCGATGCCGAGCACGAGGAAGTCGTCGCTCTCGGCGGCCTGCACATTGTTGGCACCGAGCGTCACGAGGCACGCCGCATCGATAACCAGCTGCGCGGCCGCGCGGGCCGGCAAGGCGATCCCGGCTCTTCCCGTTTCTATCTATCGCTCGAAGACGACCTGATGCGGATCTTCGGATCCGATCGCATCGCCGGCCTCATGCAGCGGCTTGGTATGGAAGAAGGCGTACCTATTGAGCACGGGATGGTGACCAGGGCGATCGAGCGTGCGCAGAAGCAGGTGGAAGCACAGAATTTCGGGACCAGAAAGCACCTCCTCGAATACGACGACGTCATGAACAAGCAGCGCGAGAACATCTACGCGCTGCGCCGCGAGCTGCTCGAGGGCAAGATTCGCGTCGAGGACGAGGAAGCCGAAGAGGTCAACGAGATCGACACCCGCGGGTACCTGATGATGCTCGGCGAGGACGTCGTCGACGACGCCATCGAGGCGTATGCCGGCAAGGACACCGATCCCGAGGAATGGGACCTGGACGCGCTGAAGATGGACATGTCGCGCGTCTTCGGTCTCGACGCAGGAGACTACATCGGTTTGGACCTCTCAGGGAAAACCGCGGAGGAGATTCGCGAAGCCGTGTGGGAGCGCGTCGTCAAGAAGTACGACACCAAGGAGCAGATGCTCGGTGCCGAGGGCGCCACTGCGATGCGGCAGGTCGAGCGATTCGTCATGCTCGAGACCGTCGATCGGCAGTGGAAGGACCACCTCTACAGTCTCGACCACCTGAAGGAAGGCATCGGGCTGCGTGGATATGGCCAGAAGGATCCGCTCGTCGAGTACAAGAAAGAAAGCTTCGACCTGTTCCAGGACATGAAGCGTCGTATCGACGAGGACATGGTGAACAGGCTCTGGACCGGACACTTCGTTTTCAGAGAGGACGCGCCTCAACGTCCGCCACAGCGCCGCGCGGCAGTGCCGATGACGTTGAACGAGCCGAATGCCGAGCCGGTGGGGGCCTTCGCCGCTGCGCCGCGGGCCGCCGCGCCCGCGTCGATGGGGCTGCCGACGCGGCCGGCAACGCCGGCGCGCGTGGGCGGCGACGATGCCCCCGTGCAGACCGTACGCCGGGACGAGCCGAAGGTGGGCCGCAACGATCCGTGCCCGTGTGGCAGCGGCAAGAAATACAAGAAGTGCCACGGCGCAGCTGCCTGATGTAGGGCTGACCTTCAGGTCGGCCGTTGAGGAATCATGGAGACGAAGAACCCCACGTCAATCCTTCAGTTGGGCGCGGCCGATCTCATCACGGACCTCCCGACCGCACTCACCTTCGACGATGTGCTGCTGGTTCCAAGGCTGTCGAAGGTCATTCCCAGCCAGGTCGACGTCACCACGCGGTTTACACGAAACATTCAATTGAACGTCCCGATTTCCAGCGCGGCGATGGACACGGTCACCGAGTCCGCGCTGGCGATTGCCATGGCGCAGCACGGCGGGATCGGGGTCATCCACAAGAACCTCTCGATCGAGGAGCAGGCTTCCGAGGTCGACCGCGTGAAGCGATCGGAAAGCGGCATGATCGTCAACCCGATCACGCTGTCGCCCGAGCACCGCATCTACGAGGCCCTCGAGCTGATGAAGAAGTACCGCATCTCGGGCGTGCCGATTACCGAAGGCGGCGCGAAGGAAGGGCGGCTCGTCGGGATTCTGACCAATCGCGACCTGCGCTTCGAAACCAACGTCGACCGGCCGATCTCGGCGGTGATGACGCGCGAGAACCTCATCACCGTGCCGGTCGGCACTACGCTCGACGCGGCGCGCGAGATTCTGCATCGTCACAAGGTCGAAAAGCTGCTGGTTGTCGATCGCGATTTCAAGCTCAAGGGCCTGATTACGGTCAAGGACATCCAGAAGCAGATCAAATATCCGAACGCGAGCAAGGACAGCCTGGGCCGCCTGCGGGTCGGCGCGGCGGTCGGCATCGCGCGCGACACGCCTGAGCGGGCCGCTGCGCTGGTCGCCGCCCATGCGGACGTCGTCGTCGTCGACACGGCACACGGGCACTCGCAGAACGTGCTGGACATGGTCGCGAGAATCCGGCGCGAGCATCCGGAGATCGATCTCATCGCGGGCAACGTCGCAACGGCGGAAGCCACCGAAGCGCTCATCGAGCGCGGTGTCGATGCCGTCAAGGTCGGGATCGGCGCCGGGTCGATCTGCACGACGCGCGTCATCGCCGGCATCGGCGTGCCGATGATTACGGCGGTGATGGAATGCGCGCGTGCGGCGGCGGCGCACAACGTGCCGGTGATTGCCGATGGCGGCATCCGCTTCTCGGGTGACATCAGCAAGGCGATCGCCGTAGGCGCCAGTTCGGTGATGATCGGCAACCTGTTTGCCGGCACCGACGAGAGCCCGGGCGAGCTCATCCTGTATCAGGGCCGCAGCTTCAAGGAGTATCGGGGCATGGGATCGATCGGCGCCATGCGCCGGGGCAGCCGCGATCGGTACTTCCAGGATGAGTTCGAGCTCGAAGGCTCAGGAAAAGGCGGCCCGGAAAAGCTGGTGCCGGAAGGCATCGAGGGGCGCGTCGCGCACAAAGGCAGCGTCGCGTCGATGATCCATCAGCTCGTCGGCGGTCTCCGCGCCGGTATGGGCTACTGCGGCTGCGGGACTATTCCGGCGCTGCAGAAGGAAGCGCGCCTCATCAAGATTACGCAGGCCGGGTTCCGCGAGAGCCACGTGCACGACGTCACGATCACGAAGGAAGCGCCGAACTACCGGTCGGAGTGATTGAAGGGGTCGGGAGGGGTTTTCCCATGACGCAGTGGAAAACCCCTCCCGACCCCTTCAATCGCGATCCGGCGGTCATCTCCTCCTAAGTCTTCAATCCGGACAATGACACTGCCTTCAGGCGACTGGGGCAACCGTTCCGCCCACTCGATCGCGACCACTCCCCCGCCCGCCATTTCCTCGAGCCCAAGATCGTCGACCGCGGCGCCGCTGTCCAGGCGATAGAGGTCGACGTGCGTCAGCGGCAGGCGTCCCTTGTAGTGCTGGATGATCACGAAGGTCGGGCTGGATACGTCTTCCGGATCGGCGCCCAGACCGGCGGCCATGCCGCGGACGAAGGCCGTTTTACCGGCCCCGAGATCGCCGTGCAGCAGCACGAACGTGCCGGGCGCCAGGGTTTCCGCCAGCGTCCTTCCGATCGCGAACGTTTCCTGTTCGGAGCTGGTCGTGAGGATCTCAGGACTGGCCATTGGACGGCTTCACGCGGCGGCGCGCGGTCACATCGAGCACGGCGTCGCCGAGATGTGCCGCCAGATCGCCCGCGGTCATGGCCACTTCGCCTTCGTCGGCTTCCGTGAGGTCGCCGGCGAGTGCGTGGAGGTACACGCCGAGCTTGCAGGCCGCCTCGGCATCGAGGAGCTGCGCCAGCCAGGCGGCAATGACGCCGGTGAGCACGTCGCCGGTTCCGCCGGTGGCCATGCCCGGATTGCCCAGCGGGTTGATGAACACCTTGCCCTCGGGTGTGGCGATGAGCGTGCGATAGCCCTTCAGCACGACATAGATTTGATGCTGCACGGCGAAGTCGCGGGCGACGTCGAGCCGGCTCGCCTGCACTTCGTCAACCGACGTGTTGGCGAGACGCGCCATCTCGCCCGGGTGCGGCGTGATGATAATCAGGCGCGATCCTTCGCCGCTTCCCTGCAGCAGATCGGGCTCGGAGGCGAGCGCGTTGAGCGCGTCAGCGTCGAGCACGAGCGGGCTCTCGCTCCTCGTGACGAGCCCATGGACGAACGCCGTCACTTCGGGGCTGGTCCCGAGTCCCGGTCCGGCGGCAATCACGTCGGGTTCGAAATCGAGCACCTGATCGAGCGCGCCCAGGGCGACCTTGCCTTCGAACGTTTCTTCGAGCGGCACGGTCATGTATTCGGGACCCATGGCCGCAATCACGGGCTGCGACGAGCGCGGCGCCGCGACGCTGACGAGTCCTGCGCCGGACCGCAGCGCGCCGACCGCGGCGAGGTGTGCGGCGCCGGTCTTGCCGAGCGATCCGGCAATCAGCAGCACATGGCCGTAGTCACCTTTGTGTGAATCGGACTCCCGCGGCTGAAGAAGCTCGCGCATGCCCTCGCGCGTGAGCAGCTCGATGCGCGGGCCGGCCAGATTCTCGATGACCTCCGGAGGAATCCCGATGTCGGCGACCACGATGCTGCCGGCCTGTCCCTCGCCGGGCGGCAGCACCAGAGGCAGCTTGGGAGCGGCCAGCGTGACCGTCATGCTGGCGTGAATACATTCGCCGATTGGCTCCGGGCGATCGGCCGACATGCCGGTCGGCAGATCGACCGCGACTACGGGGATGCCCGATGCGTTCACGTCTGCGGCCACCGTCTCCATCATGCCGGCGAGCGCCGACTTGAGGCCGGTGCCGAAAATCGCATCGACGATGAGGTCGCACTGGGAGATCTCGGAGAAATGGAGGTCCCACGCCTGTTCGTCTGAAATCTCGACGACCGTCAGTCCAAGCCGCCCGAGAATCTCGAGATTCAGCCTGGCGTCACCCTTGATGGCGGCCATGGTGGCGACAACAAACACGGAGACGTCGGTCCCGCGCTGATGCAGCGTACGGGCGACGACAAAGCCGTCGCCACCGTTGTTGCCGGGACCGCAGAGCACGGCGACATGACGGTCCGAGAGGTCGTCGTACGCCGCTTCGAGCGCGGCCACGACCTGACGGCCGGCGTTCTCCATGAGCACCATCGACGGAATACCGATTTCCTCGATGGTCTGGCGATCCGCGTCCCGCATTTGAGCCGCGTTGAGGACGCGCATGGATATATCAGTCCTGCACTGCGTATTCGGCGACGTCGGGGCAGGTACAAATGAGGTTCCGGTCCCCGTGCGCGTTGTCGATGCGACCGACCGGCGGCCAGAACTTGTCTGCTTTGACGAACGGCAGCGGAAACGCCGCCTGCTCGCGGGTGTACGGGTGGGTCCAGTTATCGGCGGCGATGGCCGCCGCGGTATGGGGCGCGTTCTTCAACACGTTGTCCTTGGAATCGGCCTTGCCGTCGACGACCGCCTGGATCTCGTGGCGAATCGCAATCATGGCGTCGCAGAACCGATCGAGCTCTTCCTGCGACTCGCTTTCGGTCGGTTCGATCATCAACGTGCCGGCGACCGGAAACGAGACCGTCGGCGCGTGAAAGCCGTAGTCCATCAACCGCTTGGCCACGTCGAGCTCTTCGACGCCGGAAGTCTTGAACCGGCGCAGGTCGAAGATCATCTCGTGTGCGACGGTGCCGTTCGGCCTCGTGTAGAGCACGTCGTAGTGCGCCTCGAGGCGTTTCTTGATGTAGTTGGCGTTCAGGATCGCGTGCTTGGTCGCGCTGGTCATCCCCTCGGCGCCGAGCATGCGGATGTAGCCGTACGAGATCAGCAGGATGCTGGCCGAGCCCCATGGCGCGGCCGAGACCGCTCGAATCGCTCCAGGTCCGCCAACGCGGACGACAGAATGTCCGGGAAGGAACGGCGCAAGGTGCGAGGCGACGCCAATCGGTCCCATGCCGGGTCCCCCGCCGCCGTGCGGGATGGCGAATGTCTTGTGCAGGTTCAGATGACAGACGTCGGCGCCGATCGCCGCGGGGCTCGTCAGCCCGACCTGTGCGTTCATGTTGGCCCCGTCCATGTACACCTGACCTCCGTGCTGATGCACGACGGCGCAGATCTCCTGGATCGAGTCCTCGAAGACACCGTGGGTCGACGGATACGTGATCATGAGCGCCGCGAGACGCTCGCGGTGCTGCTCGGCCTTTGCTTTGAGATCCGGCACGTCGACGTTGCCGTTCGAGTCGGTGGCGACGACCACCACTTTGAGCGCCGCCATGACCGCGCTCGCGGGGTTGGTCCCGTGAGCTGACGAGGGTATCAGCACCACGTCGCGCCGGGCGTCGCCCCGCGAATGGTGGTAGGCGCGAATGGTCATGAGGCCCGCGAGCTCGCCCTGCGCGCCCGAGTTGGGTTGAAGCGACACAGCCGCGAACCCGGTGATTTCGGCGAGCGCCTGCTCGAGCTCGCTGATGATCTCCGCATAGCCCTGCACTTGCTCAACCGGGGTGAACGGATGCACCGCCGAGAACTCCGGCCAGGTGACCGGAATCATCTCGGACGCGGCGTTCAGCTTCATCGTGCACGACCCGAGCGGAATCATCGAGCGATCGAGCCCAACGTCCTTGCGCTCGAGGCTCTTCAGGTAGCGCATCATCTTCGTCTCCGAGCGATGCGACGAGAAGACCGGATGCGTCATGAACGGCGACTTGCGCGAAAGAGCCGCCGGCACATCGCGAGCCGCTTCGACGTCGGCGATCTGCGGCGCCGGCTTCTTCGCGGCTTCCGCAAGCACCCCGGCGATGGCCCTCACGTCGCGCAGCGTCGTCGTTTCGTCGAGCGCGATGCCGACGTGCCGGCCGTCGACGTACCGGAAGTTGAGCCCGGCACGTTCGGCGATCGCCTTGATGGCCACCGTGGTCTCGCCGATGCCTTCGGGCACCTGGAGCCGGAGCGTGTCGAAGCAGATCTCGTTTTTCTGTGCGTAGCCGAGCGACCTGGCTGCCTTCTCGAGCGTCGTCGTGAGGGCATGGACGCGCCGGGCAATGGCGGTCAGGCCATCGGGGCCGTGATACACGCCGTACATCGCCGCGATGTTCGCCAGCAGGGCCTGCGCGGTGCAGATGTTCGACGTCGCCTTCTCGCGCCGGATGTGCTGTTCGCGCGTCTGTAGCGCCATGCGATAGGCCAGGTTGCCGTGCGCATCGATCGAGACACCGATGATGCGGCCGGGCGCCTGGCGGACGAACGCTTCGCGCGTCGCCAGAAACGCGGCATGCGGTCCGCCGTAGCCCATCGGGACGCCAAAGCGCTGCGCGCTGCCGACGACCACATCCGCGCCGATTTCGCCGGGAGGCACGGTGATGGTGAGGGCGAGCAGGTCTGTGGCAATCGCTACGAGCACGTGGCGCTCGTGGGCACGCGCGACGAACGCTCGCAGATCGAGCACGGCGCCGAAGTCGTCGGGCGACTGCACGTACGCGCCGAAGACGTCCTCGCCAAAGCTCGCGGAGGCCGGGTCGCCCATCACGATATTGATGCCGAGCGGCTCCGCGCGTCCTTTCAGGACGTCGAGCACTTGCGGATACGTGCGCTCCGATACCCAGAAGGTGTTCCGTCCGCTGGTGGCCTGGCGAGCCTGGACGCGATGCAGCAGCGTCATCGCTTCGCCGGCCGCCGTCGCCTCGTCGAGCAGCGAGGCAGTGGCCACCTCCATCGCCGTCAAATCGCGCACCATCGTCTGGAAGTTGAGGAGCGATTCCAGACGCCCCTGCGCAATCTCGGCCTGATACGGCGTATAGGGCGTGTACCACGACGGGTTCTCGAAGAGGCACCGCAGAATCACGCTGGGCGTGATGGTGCCGTAGTACCCCATGCCGATGAACGACTTGAAGCGCTGGTTCCTTGCGGCCACGCCGCGAAGGCGATCGAGATACTCGTGTTCCGTTTCGGCGGGCGGCAGCTGCAGCGGTTTCTTGAGACGGATCGCGGCCGGGAGCGCCGCGTCGATGAGCGCGTCGAGCGAGCGCGCGCCGATGACCCGCAGCATCGCGGCCTGTTGCTTCTCGTCTGGTCCGATGTGCCGTTGTCCGAAGGTGTCTGGAGAATCTATGGGCATGTCGTGCGTGGGTTACTTCACGAGTTCCGCGTACTGTTGATTATCGAGCAGATTCGCGACCTCGCCCGGATTGCTGAGCTCGATCTCGAACAGCCAGGTGCCGTGAGGGTCTGTGTTCACCAGCTCCGGCTTCGCACTGAGGTCGCCGTTCACCGCAATCACCTTGCCCGTTGCCGGGCTGTAGAGCTCTGACACCGCCTTCACCGATTCGATATTACCGGCGCTCTGTCCTTGCGACACCGCGCGGCCGACATCCGGCGGCTCGACGAACACGACGTCCCCGAGCTGCTTCTGCGCGTAGTCGGTGATGCCGACCCGCCCGAGATTGCCGGTGACGACGATCCACTCGTGATCTTTGGTATAACGACGGTCGGCTGGATACATGTGTCAGCTCTTTCCTCAGCGGGAACGTTTGTAGAACTGCCGTGGCACGACGCGCGCCGGGGTGCGGCGGCCGCGAATATCGATCTCGAACTCGGTGCCCGGTGTGGTCGCGGCAGTCGGCAGGTACGCCAGGCCGATCGCTTTCTTCAGCAGCGGCGTTTGCGTGCCGCTCGTCACGATGCCGTCGCCGCCGCCGGCGTGCGCCGGGTAGCCGTGGCGCGCAATCCCGGGCGCTGTCATTTCAAATCCGACGAGCTTGCGGGTCACGCCCGCTGCCTTCTGCTGCTCCAGCGCTGCCTTACCAATGAAGTCGGGCTTCTTCCAGCCGACGAGCCAGCCGAGATCGGCCTCGAGCACGGTCGTCGTCTCGTCCATGTCCTGGCCCGAGAGGTGCATGCCGGCTTCCAGGCGCAGCGTGTCGCGCGCGCCGAGGCCGACGGGCACGATTCCGGCGGACGCGCCTGTTTCGAGAATCGTATTCCACACGCGCTCCGCGGTTGCGGGCGGGATGAACAGCTCGAACCCGTCTTCACCCGTGTACCCCGTGCGCGCGATGATGCTGCGAACCCCCGCGACTTCGCCGTGGGTGAACCAGTAGTACTTCACTCCGGAAAGATCGGCAGCCGTCAGCTGCTGAACGATAGCGGGCGCCGCCGGTCCTTGCACGGCCAGCAGCGCGTATCGCGCGCTCGAGTTGACGACGGCGACGTCGCCAACCGCGCGGGTCTCGTCGGCGATCCACTTGTACGCCTTCTCGATGTTGCCGGCGTTTACCACGAGCAGGAAGTGATCGGTCGCTAAACGATAGACGATCAAATCGTCGATGAAGGTGCCGGCCGGTGTCGTCAGCGCCGAGTACTGCGCCTGTCCGACGCTCAACTTCGCGGCGTCGTTGCTGGAGATCCGCTGCACCGCGCCGAGGGCATCCTTCCCCGCCACTTCGATCTGTCCCATGTGGCTGACGTCGAACAGGCCGGCTTTGGTGCGCACGGCCATGTGCTCGTTGACGATGCCCGAGTACTCGACCGGCATGTCCCAGCCGCCAAACGGCACCATGCGCGCGCCGTGCGCGCGATGGCGTGCGTTCAGGGGTGTTTTCTTGAGCTGTTCGGTCGAAGGCTGGTTCATTGAGACGCGAAAATGCGGTCTGAACCACTCAAGGTACTATGCGCCCGAACGGCGGTCAAGCAATCGCATGAGCGGCCGTCACAGCCGATGAGCGCCGTCAAGCCTGGCGAGATGCCAGTCGAACGTTCCGAGTGGCCCATGACCGGCTTTGCGAGTCACCTCAGGCCGTCACTCGGATGTTGTCGTGCAGGAACTCAGGTGCGAAATCCGCCCCGTTGGGCCAAACGAGCGTCCGAAACTCGGGGTGAATGCTGAACTGCTTGAAGTACGCCACTTCCCTAAGGGGTTCCATGATTGGGCCCCGGAGTACCGTCGAAAGGTCGATCTCGCCTGCCGTCCCATCCTTGAAGCGGAGCCACACGGTGTGTCCGCGGACATACCGGACCTCGAGCAGGTGATAGTGCATTACTGTCACTCCAGCGGTGCAATGGGCTTGAGCGGCTCACCGCGTGCGGCCAGATCCCAATTCTCGAGCAATTCTGCCTCGTGTAGCTCCGCCCATTCAAGTACAAGCCGCAGAGCGCGACGGGGAAACTCCCCGTGAACGATATGACGATTAATTTCGATTGAGACTTCGTGCTCCGCAGATACCGCATGGAAGTGCGGCACACCGTGCTCGCTGTAATACATGCCGATCACAATGCCAAAGAATCGAGAGACCTCCGGCATGTCGGCTCATCTGCCTCTTTCGGCGGCCAGCAGTTTCGCCACTTCGTCGGGTTCGTCGAACGCCGGCCGGACAAACGCCCGCGCCCTGGGAAAAACGCGATCGAGCTCATCGGTCAGCCAGATGAGGTCGGTGATGAACGGCTCGACTTCGGCAAACGAGGCAAGGCCGTTCTCGATGAGATGAAGCCAGGCGACATGCGAGCGTTCTATTGCAAGCAGCGCAACTTTGGCTGAGCCGTCGTGGTCGGCGGGCCAGTCTCGCCCTTCGGGGTCGTCCTCCGCCAGGCTCGTGAGCGCGCGGCGGGCTTTTGCGACGATGGAATACTGGAACCACGAAATGACCGAGCGGGGGTCGTCGGGCGCGACGATGGACTGAAAGCCACAAGCCTCGAACCAGTGAAACACGCGATCGCAATACTCCATTGCACGGTCGACGATGAGCTCGTGTTCGGGTGGTATTCGCCGCTCGAGTTGTTCGAGCTCCTCATCGGAAAGAGGCACGCTCGCCAGCTTGTTCATTTCGTCGATCAACTCCTGCATCCAACGAGGCGGCGGCGGAGGGATATCCTGTGGCAATGGAGGTGCGTCGGCGATCGCTTTGAGGTTGGGATCGCACTCCGCTTCCATCTCTACGCGATCGGCAAACGAGCGACACCGCGATGTGAATGAGCAGGTTTCGCACCGCGAATCGCAGTAGTTGTAGATGCCAATGATGAACCCGTCCTGAACATCCATGCGCGCCGTCTCCCAGCAAGCCATTGACCGCACGACGTGACCAGCGGACAAGCGATCTGACGGGTGACCCGCCCGTCAGATCGGACAGTTTCACGGGTGTGAGCTCAGCGCCGGATCCACCGGTTGATCGCGCTGCCTGGGCGAAAGAGCACGGCAGCCGTCACGCAGAGGATAACCGCCACGATGACGGCCATGGGCACGATGTCGCCGTCACCGGACTGCAGCGGCCTGTATCGATGCACGAGCGGCACGACGACGGCCAGGATGAGGCCGGACAACGAGATACCGACAATCGCCTCGAGGATGACGCTGAAAAGAAGTTTGACCATGGCGCCTCAAAACGGAAACATGAAGCATCCGATGAACTGCCAGACATACTGCTGCGACCTGAGCGCCCATTCCCATTCGCAGTACCTGAAGAGGAGATTTCGGCTCCACCATGCGGAATCATTGGCTTCGATCCAGCACTCGCCGTACTGCTGCGATGCGTCCATGAGGGCCACCTCGTAGAGACCCACGCAATCGCGAAAGACGTCTGGCGCGCGCCTTGCCGCCACCGTGCGGAGCGCCGCACGGTGCTTCCGCGTGACGCGCCGTCCGATGCGTCGTGGCGCATCGGCATCGCCGTCCAGTAACTGCACGATGGCGCCGTCGATGAGCGCGACGATGGCCAGCGCGCCGTCCTCTTCGCTTTCGTCACGGTTTTCGAGAGCGGCGGCCAGCCGCTTGAACGAGCGCACCGCGTGGGAACCCAGCAGGAGCGCGCGAACGCTGTCGATGTCTTCGCTCTTATCCGTTCGAGGATCGATGCGCACGGTGCGCCGTCCACGTCCGATGACGAGCCCCGACCGGTTGATGGCGATCGTGACGACATCCTTTTCCTGCGCCAGTCGAAGCGTGGCCTCGCCGGTGGGCGAGACGACTTTCTCGAAGGAGAAGTCCCCTCCTTTTGCCGTGAACACGGCGTTGCCGCCGGCGTCGGTCGTCGCCATAAAGGTGGTTGCCGTGAGGCGATCCTGTTCTTGGTATCCGCGCCGATTCGGTGGATCGCCATCGCGCCGCCCCTGCGCCGCGGCAAGGCCTGGAGCCGTCAATGCGAGGACGAGGCCACCAGCCACCAATCTGATCCGAGACATACACACCCCCTCTCCGCCCACGCGCTGCGCGCGAAGGCGGAACGACCTGGATGTGCGCATGACCTCGCATGGCGATAACCGCCCTGCCCCGCTCCCGCCAATCCGTTACGCCGGGTGCGTCCGGCGTGTGTGTCCTTCGGGGACACTAGCTATCCGGCGAATAATCCGGCGGCGACTCGTGGACACCGCTGGCCTGCAGCTTGTGCGCGTACCGCAGGTAGGCCTGCAGCGTGTGATAACTGATTCCAAGCGCGCGACACGCTTTGCGCTTGTTGCGGCCGCTCCGTTCGAGTACCAGCCGCACGTACCGGCTTCCCCACGCGCGCAGCGTGTCGTTGCGGACCATGGACGGCAGCAGGACGTCGCCGTACCCGTCGCTGAGACGAATCGGGAGATCCGCGACGTCGATGGTCGAATGACGGGCGAGCGTCAGCGTGCGTTCCATCATCCGCTCGAGCTCGCGAACGTTGCCGGGCCAGTCGTAGGTGAGCAAGGCGTCGCCCGCGGCCCGCGAGATGGTAAGCCGGCGATCCTGTGCGTGCCGTTCGAGAAAATACGACGCGAGCTCGAGGATGTCTTCCCGCCTTTCGCGCAGGGGCGGCACGTGAATTTCGATACCCGACAGGCGGTAGAACAAGTCGGCCCGGAACAGTTTTCCTTGCACCTGGGCCGACAGTTTCTTGTTCGTAGCCGCGATGACCCGCGTGTTCACACGATGGAGGCCATTGCCGCCCACGCGCTCGATGGCCAGATCCTGGAGCGCCCGCAACAGCTTGGCCTGCGCCGCCGTGGACAGGTCGGCGACTTCATCGAGAAAGAGCGTGCCGCCATCGGCGCACTCGAACTTGCCACGCCGCCCGCGCACGCCGGTGGCCGTACGGTCTTCGATGCCGAACAGCTCGGCCTCGAGCAGCGACTCGACCAGGGCCGCGCAGTTGACGGCCACGAACGGCCCCCGTCGTCGCCCGCTGATGTCGTGAATCTGCCGGGCCACGAGCTCTTTGCCGACGCCGCTGTCGCCATCGATGAGGACGGTGAAGTCGGTCGCGGCCACCCGCTCGATACGCTCGCGCACGCTGCGCATGACGGCGCTCGAGCCGATGAGCGCCGCCGCGCCGTCTTGTCGCATCGCGTGACGCTGAAACAAGGCGTATGCCATCGAATCTTTCTGGGAATGCGGAGTAAGTGTGTCCAAGGTTTCTGAACCTCCGGGTAGTGTCTTCCCACGTTGCGGTGACCCATGTCTTCTCGCTCGCCCGTTGAACACCCGCACTAGGCTGGGGTCGTTTCTTCCCCAAAGGGAATACGTTCGTCGAATGACAGACCTGCCCGATACCTGATCCGCTCGCGGCTCAACAGGGCCACATGACACCGGAGAATGCGTGCGCCCACCTTGCACAGCGGCACCGGATCGCCAAGCTGCACCTCGACGCGCAAGCCGGGCAAGAGACGCCAGTCGGTTTCGATGAGCGCGCCCACGGACGACAAATCGACGATGCGCGCAAACCGTCCGGGTCGAAGGCGCGCCCGATCTCTCCCGCTCGCGGCGTCCGGCGACACGCGCGGGGCCGCGCGGCGCTCGACGGCTATCGTCTTTGCCATCTGGCTTCTCCGAAGTAGAACTCGAACGTGCGTGTACGGCCGGTGGCGCCCAGCACCCGCACCGCGAATTGCGTGCCCCGGTGGCCGCGAATAAACAGCGTGCCCGACGTCGACGACCCCAGTGGACTGAAGCTGAGCAGCGTCGAAGACCCGATTTGAATCGGATCGCTGGTATTGAAGGGCTGTCCGGGATCGAGGCCTGTGACATTGGGCAGAATGCCGAACGTGATGCCCGAGAAGTGATGCTCGAGCCGCTCGTCAGGCGTGATCGGCGTGTCGACGCCACGCGTGATGTCGCCGGACAACACGCCGTTGCGGTTGCCGTCGACGTAGGTGCGAAGCCAGAACCCATCGCTGTGTTGCACAAACCGGATGGCGACGTAAGCCGAGCGCCTGACGGCCTCGAAGCGTGCGCTTGCCATGCGCCCGGCCACGTAGCGGGCTGCCCCCGCGGCTCTCGTTCGGTCGACGCCGTTGTTCGCGAGCGGTATCGCTGCACCGCTGATCACGATCGAGACGCTGACAACCATGAGCAACTCGAGCACGGAGAAGCCCTCGCTCTTCACGGCTTACTTCTCGCTCTTCGGCTGGGCGACGGTGAGCCGATCCTTGATGCGGAGGAAGCTCTTCTCGCCGACTCCCTTCACGTTCATGACCTCCTCGATTTTTTTGAAGGGTCCGTTCTTCTCGCGGTACTGCACGACGAGCTCGGCCGTCTTGAGGCCGATGCCCGGCAACGAGGCGATTTGCGCCGCCGTGCCGGTGTTGAGGTTGATGACCTCCGCCGGCGCGGCGACCGGCGGCTTGGAGGCGCGCTGGGCTTCCGCGGACCACGGGGTGACACACACGAGGGCGGCGACGAGGGCAAGCGCTGACCGGTTCATACTCTCTCCTCCTTGTTAGATGCGTGGCGGGGCCCCACCCCCGCCACCCGTACCTCGCGGCCTTCGGCCGCTCGGCGTTGATACGCACGACACACG
Organism: Vicinamibacterales bacterium; assembly: GCA_963746535.1. Classification (GTDB taxonomy): domain Bacteria; phylum Acidobacteriota; class Vicinamibacteria; order Vicinamibacterales; family JAMQPK01; genus JAMQPK01. The sequence goes on from CAVVBP010000010.1 coordinate 93,700, forward strand.
ACGGTGAACAAAGAGGCCCTGGTGGTTAGCCCGGCATATTTCGATGGGGTCAGGCACCGTCACACGCGCGCGGATGACCAGGGCCGGCGAGACCTATGGCAAGCCGCGCGCCGCGTGGCGCGAGCGCGAGTCGTCTTTGGATGTGATTGAGTGCGTGTCGCTTCGGCCCGCGAACCTCAGTTCGAGCGAATGGAGTGGGCAGTAGCGCGAAAAAAATGCCTACGCGAGTTGTCGCACGCGGTGATGACCGGGGCCAGTAGGGCAAGGCCCACGTGGACCGGCCCCGGCCATCAGGATCGTCAGTTGTTGTAAACACTCACCGGACGATCCTCACAGAGTCGGTGCCGACGATGTCCGCACCGTCGATCGTGCGCCCCGTTATTACTCCCTGATTGCTCGATGCGAGGAATCCAGCGCTGGCTGTCTTGAACAGGCACAGCACATCAGGTAGATCGTCGCCGTTGAGATCCCATGTGCGGCGTGCACACAACGCCAGGCTGTGTTCGTCGCCCAGGCGCCCGAATGTGAGCGACGTTCGGTCGAGCACCGCCGGTGCATCGAACTCAGGGCTCGAGAGCAGCGCGACTGCAATCAACGGCACGTGCCGGTTGAGCCGATTCGGCGTCCTGCCGGGAGCGATGTCGATATCGATGACGATCGTTGTCTGATGCAAGATGTACTCGATCCGAAGAAACGGCCGATCGATGTTCATGACGAGAAAGTTTGCTGGCGTCACCAACTCGCGCACCGTGAATCCCGCAAATAACCCGCCCGTCGTGATGAGGTCGTCGATGAGGGTTTTGACGTCGAAGCTGACGACCTGAAAGCCGATCGGGCCTATGGTGACAGCGCCGATCGGCATTTCGCGCTCGAAGTCGGCGAGCTGTACGGTCCCGTCGTCAGAGTAGCCGTGAACGGACAGAGTTCGATCGCCCTCGAAGTTGTAGAGGTTGAAGGTCAGCGTGGCAGCTGTGATCGCGACACCCGGCGGCACGACTGAGGCATCGAACGCAAACGCCGACCGATACTCGACGTAACCGTTGTTGACGACCTGACCGATTCCTGGAATGACAGACGACTTATCGAAGCTACCGTCTTGTGGGCCGAAGTCTTCTCCTGTAGTAATCGTTCCCGCTGCCACCGTCAGGGTCTCCTGAGCCGCCGCCGGCGCCGCCAACAACACGCCGATCGCCACAAGACAGAGCGCTTTCATGGGGCACTCCTTCGGGCAGCGGCGGAATGCCACTGCTGAGAGGTAGTGCGCAGGGCGATGTGGAAACGGCTCAATGCTGTCCGAGGCCCACACGGATGGATTGAGGAGGGCGATGGGAGTTGCGGGACGTGCGACGCCGCGAAAGAAGGATAGTTACGATCGCGTGGCTGTAGTCGCTTCGGTACGGTACCACTCGAGCGTCTGCCGCAGGCCCTCTTCGAACGACACAATCGGCTTGTAGCCGAGAATCTCGCGGGCGCGCGTGATGTCGGCCTGCGAGTCTCGCACGTCGCCCGATCGCGTAGGCCCGTAACTGACGTTGACACTGCTCCCCACCAGATCGCGCATCGTCGTGAACAGCCGATTGAGCGAGATCCGCGAATCGGTCGCGACGTTGATCACCTGGCCCGACGCCTTCGGCGCCGTCACCGCTCGCAGCACGCCGTCGACGACATTGCCGATGTAGGTGAAGTCGCGCGTCTGCTCGCCGTCGCCATGGATGGTCGGCGTCTTGTTCTCGAGCAGCGCCTTGGCGAAGACCGAGATGACGCCTGAGTACGGCGAAGATGGATCCTGTCGCGGGCCGAAGACGTTGAAGTACCGGATCGTAACCGTCTCGAGGCCGTACAGCGCCGTGAACAACTGCATGTACTGCTCGCCCACCAGCTTCTGCAGCGCGTACGGGGAGAGCGGGTGGGTCGGCATGTCCTCGCGCTTCGGCAGCGTATCGGTGTTGCCGTAGGCCGAAGAAGAACCGGCATAGACCACGCGTTTCACCTTGGCGTCGCGCGCCGCGACCAGCACGTTCAGCGTGGCATCGATGTTCGCGCGATTCGAGGTGATCGGATCTTCGACCGACCGCGGCACCGAGGGAATGGCCGCCTGGTGAAGGACGTAATCCATGCCCTGCACCGCCCGCTGTGCGACGGCGAGATCCGCGAGGTCGCCTTCGAGGAAATCGACGCCGGGTACGTGCGCAAGATTGCGGCGGTGTCCCGTGATAAGGCTATCGGCGACCCGCACGCGTTCGCCGCGGCGGGTGAGCTCTTCTGCGAGATGGGATCCGATGAAGCCGGCTCCCCCGGTAACGAGGTAATTGGACATGGATAAAAAGTACCGTAGTCGGCCGTAAGCCGAATTCTGTCCGCCTCGACCCGCTTGCGCGAGCTTTGGCGAGACGATCATTCCTCTAGGCCCGGCATTACTGACGGGCTCAAGCGACCTACCCGGAAGCTTCGGACGGGCCGTCCTCAAACGCTTCCCTATTTGGTCTTGCTCCGTGCGGGGTTTTGCCTGCCATCTGCTTTACAGCAGACGCGGTGCGCTCTTACCGCACCTTTTCACCCTTACCCCTCGACTCGGCGCTTACGCGCCTCGCTCGGGGCGGTATATTTTCTGTGCCACTTTCCTTCAAGTTGCCCCGACCGGGGGTTACCCGGCGCACTGCCCTGTGGAGTTCGGACTTTCCTCCCCGCCTGCGCTCGCCAGAATATGACGAGCTTCGGCGCGGCGATCGTCTGGTCGACTACGGTATCGAACGATCTCTGATTGTACCTTAACCGTCGGTTTCTTGACGGATTGCGTACTGCTCGAGTTTCTTGTAGAGGTTGCTGCGGGGCGTGCCGATGACCTCGGCCGTCTTCGAAATATTCCAGCTGTTTTCCCGCAATTTCTCGACGAGCCAGGCGCGTTCGGCCGACTCTTTGAACTCGCGGAGGGTGCCGGCGTCCGACGTCGCGCCCGACGAGGGTGCCGGCGCTCCAGGGGCCGCTGGACGTGGCGTGCTGCGGTCGGCTTTGACGACATCGGGGAGATCCGGGACGTCGATCACTTCCCCTTCGGTCATGATGATCATGCGCTCGATCGTATTGCGCAGTTCGCGGATATTGCCGCGCCACCGGTAGCGCTTCATCACGTCCATCGCGGGCGGCGTCATCTGCTTGGGCCGTCTGTTGTTCTCGCGCCCGAGCTGATTCAGGAAGTGCTTGACGAGCAGCGGGATGTCTTCGGCGCGCTCGCGCAGCGGCGGTACGTAGATTGGGATGACGGCCAGGCGGAAATAGAGATCTTCGCGGAAGTTGCCCTTCTCGATTTCCGCTTCCAGGTTCTTGTTCGTCGCGGCAATCACGCGAACTTCGACGTTGACCGTCTTGGCCGATCCCAGGCGCTCGACCTCGCCTTCCTGCAGCACGCGCAGCACCTTGGCCTGCGTCTTCAGGCTCATGTCGCCGACTTCGTCGAGGAAGATGGTGCCGCGATCGGCCTGCTCGAACTTGCCGACCTGACGTTCGGTCGCGCCGGTAAACGACCCTTTTTCGTGGCCGAAGAGCTCCGACTCGATAAGGTCTTCCGGAATCGCCGCACAGTTCACCTGCACGAAGCGCTCGCGGCTGCGCGGGCTGAAGCGATGGATCGTGCGCGCCACCAACTCCTTGCCGACGCCGCTTTCTCCCTGCAACAGGACCGTCGCGTGCGTCGGTGCGGCCTTGCGAATCGCCTCTTCCACTTTACGAAGGGCGCCGCTGTTGCCCACCATCTGGTACTTCGCGTCGATCTCGCGCCGGTAGGTGCGATTCTCGTCCTGCGTCCGGCTGAGGTTCAGCTCCTTTTCAATCCGCTCCAGCAGAACCGGCTCGGAAAACGGCTTCTCGATGAAGCCCGAGGCACCACGCCGGCTTGCGTCATAGCCGGTCTGCGCCGTCCCGTGTCCCGAGACCATCACGACCGGCAATTCGGGATGCGCGGCCTTGATGCGATCGAGCACGTCGAGGCCGTCCATGCCGGGCATCTTGATGTCGAGAAACACCAGATCGGGCGGATCGCGCTCGATCAGCGCAATGCCTTCCTGGCCGGACGAGGCGCCGATGAACTGGTAGCCCTGATATTCGAGCGTGCGGCGCATCGAGTCGCGGATGCCCGCTTCGTCATCGATGACAAGAATTCGCGATTTCATTACCTAGGGTCGACGCGGACGGCGCGAATGGAGCGCTGATCGGACGCGGGCATGTAGACGTAGACGGCCAGGACGTCGCCGGCAATCGCGGCCTGCGTCAGCCGGTTGTAGGTGTCGGCCGAGCTCACCGGCCGGCGATTGATTTCCATCACGATGTGGTCGCGCTGAATGCCGGCGTCGTAGCCGGCGCTGAGCGGATCGACACGCGTGACGACGACGCCGCTTACCCCGTTAGGCAGGTGCAGCCGATTGGCGGTGGCGCGATCGATATCGCGCACGCTGAGACCCAGCGGCGTGACGGTGTTGCTCGACGGGCGGACAGAGGGAGCATCTTCTTCAACGGCGCGGCCCGGCTGACGGCTCGGCCGCTCGCCGAGTCGTACGGTGACCGTCTGGGCCCGGCCATCGCGCAGAACCTTGAGGCGCGCCAGGGTGCCCGGACCACGGCGCGCCACTTCGCGGATGATCTCGGTGTTGTTCGACACGCGCTTGTCGTCGATGGCCGTGATGAGATCGTAGGCGCGCAAGCCGGCGCGATGACCTGGCGACCCGCTCGTCACGTCCTGTACCAGCGCGCCCTGGACCGACGTGAGGCGGAGCGAGCGCTGCAGATCCGGATCGACATCGGTCAGCACCACGCCCATGAAGCCACGGGCGACACGCCCCTCTGTTCTGAGTTGCGGGAGAATCGCGCGCGCTTCGTTGATGGGCACGGCGAAGCCGATGTTGCTCGCCTTCTGGCTGATCGCCGAGTTGATGCCCACCACCTCGCCGCGGCCGTTGATGAGCGGTCCGCCGCTGTTCCCGAAATTGATGGCGGCATCGGTCTGGATGTAATCGTCCAGACTGCTGTCGAAGAGCTTCCGGCCGAGAAAGCTGACCACACCGACGGTGACGGTGTGCTCGTAGGCCAGCGGGTTGCCGATCGCGCAGACCCATTCGCCCACGCGCAGATGTTCGGAATCGCCCATCGGCGCCACAGGCAGGTTCTTCGCATCGACTTTGATGAGCGCGATATCGGTGTCGGGATCGATCCCGAGCACGTGCGCCTGCAGGTTGCGGCCGTCCGAGAACTTCACCATGATCCGCTCGGCGTTCTGGATCACGTGGTAGTTGGTCAGGATCTGTCCATCGGCTTCGATGACGAAGCCGCTGCCCGATTGCGGCCGGAGCGAAGAGGGCCCCTGGGGATTGCCTTCAAAGGGCATCGGCTCGACCGCCCGCCGCCGCCGGTTCTGGCTGCGGCTCGTGGCCTCGATGTTGACCACAGCCGGGTTGATGCTCTCGGCCACGTCGGCGAAGTTCACCATCCCGGGTGCGCTGACGACAGGCGTCATGACGGCTGGCTGTGCCGGCGCGTTGATAGCCGTGGTGACTTGAGGTTCCGGCTGGGGTTCGATGTCGGTCGCAGCCGAGGCGGCCGGCGCGGGCGTGCGCACATTGCCGGTGGTAATGCCCAACAGGAAGGCCATCACGGCCGTCAACGCCAGCAGCACGACGCCAAACGAGCGGGACATGAGCAAATTATAAGCCGAGTAGGTTCCGGAACGCGGTCTCGTCGAGCACGGAAATGCCCAGGCTTTCGGCCTTTGCGAGTTTGCTGCCCGCCTCGGCGCCGGCGACGACGTGGTTGGTCTTCTTGCTCACCGAGCCGGTCACTTTGCCGCCGCGCGCCTGGATCGCTTCGGCCGCCTCTTCGCGCGACATCGTGCCGAGCGTACCGGTCAGGACGAACGTTTTGCCGCTCAATGGCCCGGGCGCGGCCGCGGCCACCATCGGCGCGTCCATCTTGAGGCCGATGGCGTTGAGCTCGGCAATCAGCTTCCGATTCGGCGGCTGAGCAAAGTAGTCGTGCACGGCGGCGGCCACGACGGGCCCGATATCGGGTACCGCCTGAAGCTGCTCCTGCGACGCGGCCAACAGGGCGTCCATGGTGCCGAACGCGGCCGCCAGCGCCTGCGCACCGCGCTCGCCGACATGACGGATGCCCAGGCCGTAGATCAGCCGCCAGAAATCGCGCGTCTTGCTGCGCTCGATCTCTCCAAGGAGATTCGCGGCCGACTTCTTCCCCATCCGCTCGACCTGCTCGAGACGTTCCTGCGTCAGCCGGTACACGTCGGCATAGCTGGCGATGAGGCCGTCGGCGATGAGCCGCGCGATGAGCGACTCGCCCAGCCCTTCGATGTTCATGGCATGGCGCGCCGCAAAATGTTCGAGGCCGCGTTGAAGCTTGGCCGGGCACGACGTATTGTCGCAGCGCCAGACGGCCTCGTCCTCGCCGCGCACGAGCTCGCTTTGGCACCGCGGACAGTGTGTCGGCATCTGCCAGCGCGGTCCGCGGTCGGCACGATCGGGATTCACGACGCGCACGACCTGCGGAATGATGTCGCCGGCCTTTTCGACGATGACGCGATCGCCGTCGCGGATGTCTTTCCGCGCCACCTCGTTGGCGTTGTGCAGCGTCGCCATCGACACGGTCGTCCCGGCGATGAAAACCGGCTCGAGCACGGCAAACGGCGTCACCGCGCCGGTGCGTCCGACGTTGATGTCGATCTGCCGCAACGTCGTTTCCGCCTGCTCGGGTGGAAACTTGAACGCGACAGCCCATCGCGGGAATTTCGACGTCGTCCCAAGCCGCCCTCGCAACGCAATCGTGTCGAGCTTGATGACGACGCCGTCGGTGTCGAAAGCAAGCACGCGCGTGGTGGCCGAGCGTTTCTCGCCCCATTCGCGGCAATACTCCGCCACCTCGTCGATGCCCGCAAGCGCTTTCCAGTGCGGCTCGACGGGAAGCCCCCAGGCTTTCAGGCTTTCGAGCAGCTCGTGATGCGTGTCGGGCGTCCCGTCCGGGCTGACCATCTGGTACAAGAACGCCCGCAGTCCGCGCTTCTTCACCTGAGCGGGATCGATTTGACGAATCGCGCCCGAGGCGGCGTTGCGCGGATTCGCGAAGCGTGGCGCGCCCGCCTTTTCGCGCTCGTCGTTGGTGCGCTCGAATTCCTGTCGCGGCAGATAGACCTCGCCACGGATCTCGATCGTGCCCTTCGGCCCGCCGAGCAACATGTGAGGAATGTCTTTGATCGTCCGCACGTTGACGGTGACGTCTTCGCCGGTGGTTCCGTCGCCTCGCGTGGCGGCCCGTGCGAGGTGGCCGTCGCGATACTGAAGGGCGATGCTGAGGCCGTCGATTTTCAACTCGGCCACATAGGGCACCGGTCCCTCGACATTGTCGAGCCCGCGCCGCAGCCGCTCGTCGAACTCCTTCAGCTCTTCTTCGTTGTAGGCGTTGTCGAGACTGAGCATCGGCCTCGGCGTGACGGACAGAGGCGAAGCCTTCGGCCGTCCGGCCGCCGACGCGCTGGGTCGGCGAATCGGCGGTGACCAGGTCGGGATGATCTCGCTCGAGATTCTGCAGTTCGTGCAGGAGCGCGTCGAACTCGGCGTCGGAGATCGCCGAGTCCTGGTGGACGTAGTAGCGCTCTTCGAAATGACGGATCTGCTGACGAAGCTCTTCGATGCGGGTGGCGGCGTCCAAGGGTGTGTGAAATCTGAATCTAGAATCTAAAAACTAGAATCTAGAAACTGAAAACCGAGAACTGAAGACTGACAACTCGCGATCTGGCCCTTAACGGTCTCTTGCCAGGATGTAGTCGGGCAGCGCCATCAAGGCGTCGCGGGCATCGGACTTCGGGAAGAGGTAGAGCTGCTTCTTGGCGAGCGCGGCCTGTTCCTGCGCTTTGTCCATCGCGTAGTCGACTGCGCCGGTCTCGTGCAGCAACCGGCAGATCTGCCGCCACCGTTCCGGCGTGACCGATCGCTCGCGCACGACATCGTGGATCATCTCCGCCGTCTCCGTGTCGGCGTGCTGGAGCAGGCGGATCACCGGCAGGGTCACTTTCCCTTCGCGCAGGTCGCCGCCGACCGGCTTGCCGAGGGCGGATTCATCGCCTGCAAAATCCAGCAGATCGTCGATGAGCTGGAACGACGTCCCGAGGCTGATACCGTACTGTTCCAGTGCGCGCTCCTGCTCGGGCGATGCTTTTCCCAGAATGCCGCCGATACGCGCGCACCCGCCGAAGAGGTACGCCGTCTTGCGCCGGACGATGTCGAGGTGCTCGTCCTCGCTAATCAGCACGACACCCTTTTTGGACAGCTGATAGAGCTCGCCTTCGATCATCCTCAAGGTGACGTCGCATAACTGCCGCACGATGTCGAGGCGGTCGGGCGTCAGGGCCAGCCCCATCGACTTGATGTAAAGGTAGTCGCCCAGGAGGACGGTCACATCGCTGCCCCACCGTGAATGCACGGAGGGCTGTCCCCGGCGCCATTGCGAGTCGTCGATGATGTCGTCGTGCACCAGCGTCGCGGTATGAATGAACTCGACGACCGCGGCGTACAGCACGGCCAGCTCGCCGGTGTACCCCCCGAGGCGGGCTGCCATCAGCAACACGGCGGGCCGTATGCGCTTGCCGCCGCCGTTCTGGATGTACCGCCCTATCTTCGGAATCAGCTCGACTTGTGATTCGACGTGGCGGTAGAACTCCACCTCGACCCGCTCCAGGTCTTCCCGGATCGGCTCGAACATCTGGACGAGGGTGGAATATGAAGGGTGCTGCTCGACGGCGTCAGCGTTCTTCAAGGCCCGTTGATCTCACCATATTCCTTGATGGGGTGTCAACGAATAGACGGTTGTGGTGCAGGGGTTTACGGTCGAAACAGGGTGTCGAAATTGGCCACCATCTGCTGGTGGAGGTCTTCGAGCGGCACGCCCCGCAGGGCCGCAAGCTCTTCGGCCACCCGCATGACCCATGCGGGTTCGTTCCGTTTGCCGCGGTTGGGCGTCGGCGCCAGATACGGGCTGTCGGTCTCGCAAAGGAGCCGATCGGCCGGCACCTGGGGCACGATCTCGCGCACGTTCGCGCCTTTCGGGAACGTGACGATGCCCGCGAATGAGATGTGCATGCCCAGCGCGAGGGCCTCGTCGGCCAGCCGCCGGGTGCCGGTAAAGCAGTGCATCACCCCCTGAATCCGGCCGCCGCCTTCCTCCCGGAGGATGGCCATCGTGTCGTCTTCGGCCTCCCGCGTGTGAATGATGATGGGCAGGTTGAGCTCCTGCGCAAGGCGAATCTGGAGGCGGAACACGGTCTGCTGGACGTCTTTCGGGGAGAAGTCGTAGTGGTAGTCGAGACCGACCTCGCCGAGGGCTCGGGCTTCGGGATTGGCGGCGACCACGCTCCGGACGAGCGGCACGACGTCAGCTTCGCGGCCGCTGAAGCGGCCGGCCTGATGGGGGTGGATACCGATGCCATACCGAAGCGCCGGCCACGTCCTCGTCAGCTGCCTGGCGCGTTGGGACTCGATGTCGTTTTCGGCCGCGAGAATACAGAGCGCACGGGTCAAGCCGGCGGTCTGGGCACGGGTGATGACCGGGCCGACATCCTGCAGGAACGCGTCGTCGGCCAGGTGGCAATGGGAGTCAATCACAGATAGTCGACAGTCTACAGTCAACAGTCGGCAGGCGACCGGCGGTGGCGCAGGGCTTTAGCCCTGCTAGTGCGCCCTGGGTAGCGCAGGGCTTCAGCCCTGCCGGATCCGGCTGCACTCTTCGGTGGCGCAGGGCTTTAGCCCTGCCAGCCCGGGGTGGGTTGCCTGCCCCGCCCAACGATGGTACTTTCCTGCTCCCTGACACTATGACCTCCGACCAGACGCCGATTTTGCTGACCGATCCCCGCCCGCTGCTCCGTCGGATCGTTGCCACGCTCGCATATCGAGCGGCAAAGGTCCTGCGAGACGCGCCGCCGGAATTTAGTGCGATGCAGGCGGGCCCCGCGACTCGCCGCCCAGTAGAGATCGTGGCGCACATGGCCGATCTGATGACGTGGGCGCTCTCACTCGCCCAGGGCCATTCGATCTGGAAGGCTGCCGGGAGCGATGACTGGGACGTGGAAGTCGAGCGCTTCGTCGACGGCCTTGAGGCACTCGACGCCGAGCTTGCCGCGGACCGGCCATTCGAGGGCTCGGAAGAACGGATGATTCAAGGGCCTCTGGCTGACGCGCTGACCCATGTGGGGCAGCTGGCGATGCTGCGCGGGATGGCGGGCCTGCCCATCAAGCCCGAGAGCTATGCGGGCGCGGAAATCGTGGTCGGACGCGTCGGGCTTGTGCAGGCCGCCCCGCGCCGCGAGTTCGACGGCGATGCGAGCAAGCCTTCCCAAGGCTAGGGATTGGGAACTAGGGATTGGGGATTAGCGCGTCAGCACGGCCGTGACGACGCCAATTGTCAGCGTGACCATCACGCCAATCGTCCAGCGGAACTGCTTCGAGAGCTCCTGCTGAAGTGTGTCGAACCTTCGATCAAGCTTCTGATCGACGGAGCTGATCTTCCCGTCAAGGTTGCGCTCGACCGCGTCAATGCGGTCGTCGAGCCTGTCGATGCGCGCAGAGAGCGTGTCACTGACGGTGTCGAGTCGGGCCGACGTCACGTCGAGTCTCTGATCGACGCGCCCGATGTCGGCAAACAGCCGCTCTCAGTTTCGGGACGGCTCTTCCACACGCCCATCGAGATAGTCGAGTCGCGATTCCGCATCCATCTACGTCTCCCGCGGCTCTTGTCGGAGTATACCGTCGTCAGTCAAGCCCCGTGTGGACGGCCGAACACCATCGTCGTGGTCGAGCGCGCGACGAGAGGGCTGCGTGCGACTCGGCAAAGCGCGTGACAGTCGTAGCTGTATGACGGGATTTAGCCGCGACATCCCGCTTCGGGCTCGTCCGTAAGCCAGGTGATCATCAAGAGCTGAAGCGACCGGTCCCGACGCGGTGATCACTTGTAGGCTGCGCTCCGAGCGCGGCTCGTTCCGGAACGAGCTGCGCCTGCACTCCGTAAACCGCCTGACGCTCTCGCAGCAGGGGCGCTTGGCCGAGGTACTGGTTGGCTTCGTACCCGTTGTGTGAACGACACCGCAATTCAATATTCGCCACCGATGGCTCGCCGCCCGCCGCAAACGGCACCACGTGGTGGTATTCGAGAAAGCCGGTTTCGCAGCAGCGCCCCTTCCTACCGTTGAAGGCGCAGCGTCCGCCGTCGCGTTGCCACACGGCTCGCTTCACCGCCGCAGGAATATGCCGCGATGCTGCTTTCGATGGGCGGGCGGCCCTCGGACGACCCGTCGAAGCGGTCTTCCTGCGCTCGAGCCCGGTCACGAGCAGCGTCAGAGCACGTTCAAAGATGAGCGCCGGATCGCCATCTGGCACGGCATGACGGAGCAAGTCCTGCGCACGGCGCAGCTTGTCATGAGTCTCGCGGCTAATGGTGAACTGAATCTTGTAGCGCTCGGGTGTCAACGGCCTGACTTCGGCTGGCCGCGTGGCCGGAAGGTTACCGGGCGGCGAAACCGCGAACGGCGTGTGAGCAGCAAGAGATTTATTGTCTCGTGCCGTTGGCGTAGGCGCCGGGACGGCAGTTGGCGTCGGAAGCTTCCGAATCGCCGCCGGAACATCAGGTTGCGGATGCAGGCTCGCGACAAGCTGCTCGATTTCTCGCTTGCTCTTGTGCCGGGCGCGCGCGAGGACGTCACGATGATTCTCCGGTGTGAGATGCGGCGACAACAGCCGGACAGCCGTCACGGTCACCGCGCCTTCGTCGACCATGTTGAGAACGATCGGAAAACGCCGCGCCGCCCGTGCCGTTTCGATGCGGTTGTAGGCGGCGTGCTCCGAGAGGTGGAGCGCCTGCGTGCAAAACGTGAAGAGTGAGGAGAACCCTTCGCCCAGGTAGAGTCGGCGCGCATCGAGCTCTACCAGAAGCGCGACGAGGCGCGCAGTGGCTTCTCGTTCCACCTGAGCGGCCTGGCGGATGTGCATCAGCAGCTCCTGATCGGAAAGCCGGGCGAAACCAGACGGAAGAATTGTCATCATGCTCCACGTATAGCATCGTCGTTTTCGACGCATCCAGAACGTCTCAGGCGGGCGATCGGTGCTGCCATCCTCTTGCGTCGTCATAGCCGACAGAACGCGCGACTCAGGCAATCGTGAGAGTCAGTGAGCCATACTTACGCGAGCGCAGTCGCAAGAAGAGCGCGGGGTCTCAGAATGCTGTCAAGAGGAATGTGGGCCCTTCGTCGTATAATCCGCGCAAATCGCATATGTCCCTCGCGCCCGGTGTCCGCCTCGGCGTGCAGGTGTACGTCGCACCCTTTCCCACTACCGGAGAGCGCTTGCAGATATCGCAGGACGGCGGCGCACAAGCTCGTTGGACGGCGGACGGCAAGGAACTGTTCTACCTTACCCTTGACAGCCGCATGATGGTTGTTAACGTCAGTGTAACCGTAGGACGTTTTCGGGCGAGTGTGCCCCGAGAGTTATTCAAGGCCCAGATCGGAATGAGCCCTTTCCAGGATCAGTATGCCGTGACACGCGATGGCCAACGATTCCTTATCGCGGACCCTGTGGTCGAAGGAGCCAGACACCCGCTGATGGTCGTCCTCAACTCGACCAGCTCGTTGAAGGAATAGCAGAAAGGAACGACTTATGCCTTATCGGCCTCGGAAGGTCTTGATTGTCATCGTCCTCGTGTGTGGTGTGGCCGCGGTCTCGTCGCAACAGTCTGGCCCTTCAGCCGACACCACCCGTCGCGCGGTTGCGGCGGCGGATGCGTTTCTCACCACCTTGACGCCGGCGCAGCGGGCGAAGGCCAACCTCGATCTCAACGAGAAAACCCGGACGGTCTGGTCGAACCTGCCGACCGGCATCGCGATGCAGGTTGGTGCGACAGAGCGCAATGGTCTCAAGCTGGGCGACATGACGCCGGCTCAGGAGAAAGCCGGGCTCGCGCTGGTGGCCGCAGTGCTCAGCCGCGACGGGTACCAAAAAGCCATGCAGGTGGTGGATGCCGATCAGTTGCTCGAAGAACGGAGCGCGCCGACGAGAAAGCCCGGCGTGCAGACTCGATTCGGGCGAGCCGAGTACTACGTGGCAATTCTCGGCAAGCCGTCGACGACCGACCGCTGGATGATTCAATTTGGCGGCCATCACCTCGCGATCAACGTCACGGTCGCGGCCGGTCAGAACGTGCTGGCGCCGACGCATACCGGCGCGCAGCCGGCGTCGTATCAGCTCGAGGGCCGCATGGTACGTCCGCTGGGCGACGAGAACGACAAAGCGTTCACGCTCGTCAACGCGTTGACCGACGAACAGCGAAAGCAGGCCGTTCTCGGATTCGAGGTACGGAACCTCGTGCTCGGCCCGGGTGCCGACGGGAAGATGATTGCGCCGGAGGGCGTCCGCGCGTCGACCTTCAATGCGGCGCAGCGAACGATGCTGGTCGATCTCACGCGCGAATGGGTCGGGATCATCGGCGACCAGGCGGCGGCCGCGAGGATGAAAGAGATCGAGGCCGGCCTCGGCGAGACGTACTTCGCGTGGGCCGGGTCGACGACCAACGGGAAGGGCGCCTACTTCCGCATTCACGGGCCGACCGTATTCATCGAGTACGCGCCGCAGGGTTCAGGAGACAACAACGTGGATCACATCCACACTATCTACCGTGATCCCACCAACGACTACGCGGCCAAGGCGATGACACGCCGATGACGCGCATGCTGCCCTGCGTTGTGATGCTCGTGCTGGCAATGCCCGCGAGGACGGCGGCGCATCAACTGGACGAGTACCTGCAGGCCGCGCGGATTGCGTTCGCGCGGGATCGGATCGTGCTCGAGATCGATCTCACCCCGGGGGCCAACATCGCGGGTGAGATCGTCGCGGCGCTCGACAGCGATGGTAACGGGGTGGTGCAACCCCTCGAGGCGCGCGCGTACGGCCAGGCGGTCGTCAGCGACTTCGATCTGTCCTTCGATGGCCAACCCGTTCGCCTCACGCTGGAGGCGATCGAGGTTCCCGCCGTCGCCGAGATGCGCCGTGGTGTTGGCACGATGCAGTTGACCGTGGCTGGCGCGATCGGCGGGGCGCGTGCCGGGACGCGCCACGTGCGTTTCACCAATCGCCATCATCCGGCGACGAGCGTCTACCTGGCCAATGCGCTGGTGTCTGCCGATCGCGATGTGCAGGTGGTGGCGCAGCGGCGCGACCAGCGGCAACAGCAGATCGACGTGGAGTACAGAGATCGGCTCGCAGTGGCCTCTTCAACTCATCTGGCTGCTGGCGGGCGTCACCGTGATCGGATCGCGCGTGGCCGCCAGGCGGTCACGCCCTGCTTGAACGTCTTCGTCCGCGACCATTTTGGCTACGGTCTCGCACACGAAAAGTTCACGGCTTCGTCGACGCTGCCAGAACCCTTGTACTTGGCGACCTCCGGGTAGGGACAAAGAGGACGGGTTCGCACCGGTTTGTCGTTCACGACCTTTGCGGCGGGAATGCTCGCGGGCGCCACGCCTTTTTCCACCCACTGAATGAGCGGCGTCACGGGATCGAACGTGCTCGTGCCGATGCCGCCCGTGCAGTGGAACATCCCGGGCACCATGAACAGCCGGTAGAAGTCCTTCGTCGCAGGTCCCATGGTTTCGACCACGCGCTCGTAGTACGAGACCCCCATCATCGGATTCAGGGCGGGATCGGCCCACCCGAAGTAGCTGAGTATCTTTCCTCCGAGTGCCTTGAATCGCGAGAGATCGGGATCGGTCGCATCGAGCGCCACGCGCGTTGCCGCCGTTCGATCGTAGTCCTCGTAATCAACCTCCACATCGAAGCGCATCCATTCGAACGACGGTTCCGGCCGCCCGAAGGCCATGTATCGGAAGAAGCTCTCGCCGAAGTTCTGTTGGATCGGGCGCCCTCCTGGCGCTGCAACCAGCCACGGCACCCACCCGCTGACGGTGGCGTTCTGAGCCGCCCCGGCAACCTCGGCGCCCACCGGCCAGCCGAACGTGTAAGGTGCCGACGGCGTGCGGACGCCGCGATAGATCGTTTCGAGCGCGGCGACTTCTGCCGGGGAGAAGCACGCTGAACCGCCGGCTTCGTCCGCACAGCGGGGCAAGTCGGCCGATGCCTTGAAGGGGCAATGCCTCGGATCGTCAATCACGCCGTCTTTCACTCCATCAACGGCATCACACTTCGCATAGACGGCATCAGCGAGGAGCTTCAGCTTAGCGGCCGACATCGGCGCCGCCGCCAGCGCGCGCTGAATGTGCGCGTAGCCGAACATCGTGCCCGAGAAACTGAGCACCGGGGCGCCGACGACGATGCCGTCGAAGTCGTCTGGAAAGCGCTGGGCGGAAATCAACCCCTGCCGCCCGCCAGTCGAGCAGCCGTTGAAATATGCGCGCCGTGCCGGCGAACCGAAGTAGAGATGTGCCAGGCGCTTGGCCGTCACGGCCGTGATGTGCACGGCGCGGTAGGCATAGTCGAGAAACTTCTGCCGGTTGACGGCGAATGTGGCAAGGGGTTCAGCCGCGCTGTCGTGACCGGTATTGGTCTGGGCGACGGCAAAACCGCGTGAGACCGCGGCGAGCGTCTGCGCGACTCGATTGGGGGCTTCAAGCGATTCGCCCGCGAATCCCCCGTTGCCGAACATGAACAGGCGGCCGTTCCAGGTGGCGGGCAGGCTGACCTCGAACTGGATGTCTGGCTGAATCATCCCCTGCACCCGGCAGTACCTGCTGGTTGCTTCCAGGCACCGGCACGAACGTGGCGGTCGTGATGGAGAATTCGTAGCCCGTCTGCGCGACGAGCGAGGCACACGGCATCTTGGCTTGAAGCTGAAGGCTGTCTGCCAACGCCGCTCCGGTCCAGGTAGACCAGGCCGACGATCCCTGAGCGAACGAGTGACCCATTCCAAGCAGCAGAATGGAGACCACGATGGTCATGCGCGAAATGATCAGCACGCCGTAATATTGCCTGATTTCACGTTTACGACAATTATTGCCCCGACTGGTGGAAGGAGAGCGCATGTTGAATCGCTTCTGTATCACGGCACTTAGTGTTCTGCTCGCGGCCACACTCTCGGCGCAGTTGCCGGCGCTTTCCCCCGCCCACCTCAATCCCGCCATTGCGACGCTCGCGTCCGGCAAGCCTATTTACGGCGTGCTCACGCAGGATCTCTCGCGTGAGAATGCCCGGACCCTGGGGCGACGAGACACCGATTTCATCTTCATCGACATGGAGCACTCGCCATTGAACATGGACGGCCTTGCGAATTTCGTCGCGGCCGTCAACGACAAGGCGTACACACTGAAACAGGGGGCTCAGCCCCGGTCGTCGGTTATCGTGCGCATGCCGGCGTACGCCTCGGAGAACGCGGCCTGGCAGGTGAAGCAGGCGCTCGACATCGGCGTGATGGGCTTCGTATTCAACACGGTCGAGACGAAGGAACAGGCCGAGGCTGCGGTCAAAAGCATGCGCTACCCGCCGTGGAAGGCGTTTCCCAACACGCACAAGGGACTCGAGGGCATCCGCGGCTGGTCTCCGGGTGGGGCAGTCTGGGCGTGGGGTATCGACATCGAAGAGTACCGCCGCCGCGCCGATGTCTGGCCGTTCAACCCGGACGGCGACCTGATGGCGATCATGATTATCGAAACGCAGACCGGGGTCAGAAACGTCGATGCGATTGCACAGGTGCCGGGGGTGACGGCGCTCAGCGCCGCCGCGGGCGGCGACCTGTCATCGTCGTACGGCGTGCCGGCAACATCGCCTGAAGTCGAGACAGCGCGTCAGACGATTCTGCAGGCATGCCTCAAGCACAACGTGGTGTGCTGGATCTCGCCGACCGGGAAGGCGGATCAGGATCGCCGGCTCAAGGAAGGGTGGCGGATGATCCGGACGGCGGATGGGTTGCCGTTCAACTGAGGGACATCACACGCACCGGTTGAGTTAGGCGACCAAACGAACTGGTGCCGACGGCGATCCTCCGCGGCGGTCTTCGGCTCGGAACGGAACGAGCTCTATCCCTCGCCGCCCTCGAGCGTTGTACACAGTCGCGTGGGTCGGCCGGGACCAAACCACCGCTCCCTCTCATGCTGATTGTGCGCGCGACAGCGAAGTTCGAGATTCTCCACGGTCGTGACTCCGCCCTCCGCGAACGGCACCACGTGGTGATACTCGAGAAAGCCGGTCTCCGCGCACCGCCCTTGCGTCCCAACGAACGCGCACCGGCCGCCATCCCGCTGCCAGATGGCCCTCCTCACAGCCGCGGGCACGTGCCGCGCTCCGGGTGTGGCTGCGCGACTTGGACGGGGACGCTCGCTGGCACGAACCTTCGTCCGCTCGAGCTCCTTCACCAGCAGGGTAAGGGCACGATCGACGATGACTGCGGGATCCCCATCGGGCCACCACATGCCGCAGAAGGTCCTGCGCCCGTTGCAGCTTCTCGTACGTTTCACGCCCCGCCGTGAACTGAATCTTGTACCGCTCGGGCGCAATCGGCTTCAGGGCAGCCTTATTCAGCTGATGTGACCGGACCACTGCCGGCGGCGTCGCGATTGCGCCTGGTGCGGCGACAGTGTGGGGTTCTACTCGTTCCGCGATCTCTGCGAGGCGCTGCATGTCCAGCGCAAGATTTGCGGACGTTGCCACGGCCGCCGGCGTTGGCAGCCTGTGCACAACGGTGGGCACATCGGGCTGCGGGTGTAAGCTCGCAACAAGCAGCTCCACTTCGCGCTTGCCCTTATGGCGCGCGCTCGCGAGTACGTCGCGGTGATTGTCTGGCGTGACATGCGGGGCCAGCAGTCTGACGGCCGTCAACGTGAGGGCGCCGTCGCCGACGTATTCCAGAATGATCGGAAACCGCCGCGCTGCCCGTGCAGCCTCGATGCGGTTGTACGCGGCGTGCTCCGACAAGTGCAGCGCCTGCGTGCAGTAGGTAAAGAGCGACGAGAACCCCTCGCCCAGATACAGCCGGCGCGCATCGAGCTCGATCAAGAGCACGAGGAGGTGTGCCGTCGCGTGTCGCTCTTCCGCGGCTGCGCGTGCGACCTCCGCGAGCAACTCGCCATCCGACAGATGACCCGGACACGGTGTTGGTGTTGAGGGTATGGACATGTCCCCTTCTACCATCGTCGATTCAGACCGGCAGGGAGGGCCTGCAACACACGATCGGCAGTGCGATCGCCGGGTCGTGCTGCCTGGTCGTATCAACGGCGCGTGTCGGGCATCGTCGTCTCTTTAAGGCCCCTTTCTTGGGAGCGGTCGCTGCGCGCCCGCAGGTCGCACGAAAACCTGTCAAGTGTTTTCGCACCGCACTCGTTCCAGAACGAGTTGCACACCGGCTGGTTTTCAGCCTGCGCTCGGCCCACGACACACGGCGTCTCGGAGTCTGCGCGGCCAACCTTGTGGCGAGATCACTCGTTCCCCCGCGCCGCGCCGAATCTCTCGTATAATCCCGGCGATTCATCCCAACAACAGTGAGTCTGGCTCCCGGCCATCGCCTCGGTAGCTACGAAATCCTGGCCCCTATCGGCGCGGGCGGGATGGGCGAAGTCTATCGCGCGCGCGATACACGGTTGAAGCGCGACGTCGCGATCAAGATTCTGCCGGACGCGTTGGCCGCCGACCGCGAGCGCCTCGCGCGACTTCAGCGCGAAGCCGAACTCCTCGCACCATGCCAGTTCCCTCGCTCGACCGCCGCATTGCAGCTCTCGAGGAGATCGTGAACGCGCTTAACGAACTACCCGCCCGAGTCGGCGCCGTAGAGACGCAGCTCGTCGAGATGCGGCGCGACATCGCGGCCTTCCGGAGCGAATTCGCGTCGATGAAAGACGAGCTGCGAATCGAGATTCGCGCCGGCGATGACGAGACCCGTCGCCATATGCGCGTCCTTCATGAAGAAGTGATCTCGCGTATTGCGCTGCTCCAGGAAGGAATGGGGCGGGACCACGCGCGCAACGCGCGTTCAAGGTCCCCGCGGTCTCCGAAACGTCGCTGAGCGCCAGGTTTTCCAAGCCCTGGTCTCGAATCGCCACTCCCCTAACATCGAAGATCCGGCATACTACGCTCGTGCGCCCTGTTCGAATCGTTGGTGTTGCAGGCGGCTTGGCGCTCATCCTGCTCGGCGGCCAGGCCGGACAGACGCAGCAATCTGCGCCACAGGCGGGGGCCGACTGGCCCATGTACCGGCACGACTACGCCGGCACCGGCTACTCCCCGCTGACGCAAATCAACACAAAAAATGTCGCCAGCCTGCGCGAGGCCTGGACGTATCGGCTTCAGCCAGACGAACCGGCTTCCGGCCCGCCCGCACGAGGTGGTGCTTCGGGGCCGAATTCTCAGGCGACGCCCATCGTCGTCGACGGCGCGATGTACATGCCGACGGCAAACGCCGTTGTGTCGCTCGACCCGGAGACCGGGTCGGAACGCTGGCGATATGTCGTCGCCGACGGCGTGCCGTCTCGCCGCGGAGTTGCGCACTGGTCGGGAGACGGCGGCGCCGCGCGGATCTTCTTCATGGCCGGCCGCCGGTTGATCGCCGTGGATGCTCAGACAGGCAAGCCTGTCGCCGAATTTGGCACCAACGGTCAGATCGATATCGTCGTGCCCTACAACTCGGTGCCGCTCGTTTACAGAAACGTCGTGGTGGTGGGCGCCAACAACCCGCCAGGGTCTGGAGGCGCGGTTGGAAATGCGCGTGCCTTTGACGCCCGCACCGGTACGAAGCTTTGGGAATTCAGCTCGGTGGCGCAGCCTGGCAGCGTTGGTCACGACACGTGGGACGGCAACAGCTGGCAGGGTCGGTTCGGCGCCAACGCGTGGCCGTTCTACTTCACGCTGGATGAACAACGGGGGCTTCTGTATCTGCCTCTCGCGTCGCCGATTCCGGGTGGCTACGCGGGCGATCGCGCCGGGGCCAATCTCTATGGAAACTCCGTGGTGGCCGTGGATGTTCAAACCGGCACATACAAGTTTCACTTTCAAACGATTCACCATGACATGTGGGATGCGGATCCACCCGCCCCTCCGGGACTCATCGACATCGTCAGAGACGGACGCCGGATTCCGGCCATGGCACTCACGACCAAGTCGGGTTACATGTACATCCTGAATCGCGAGACGGGCCAGCCGATCTTTGGTGTCGTGGAACGGCCGATGCCGAAAAGTGACGTTCCTGGCGAGCGGGCCTTCCCCACGCAACCAATTCCAGTGAAGCCGGCGGCTCTCGCGCGCGTGGCGTACGGTCCGCAGGATCTCGTCACCGGGGCAGATACGACTCCGGAACACGCAGCCGCGTGCCGGGAACTGATCGAGAAAAGCGGCGGCGTACTCAACGCGGGACCGTTCACGCCGTGGAAGTATCGGGCACTCGGAGCGACGACACCTATTTCTCTCGTCTTCCCGGGCGGACTGGGTGGACCGAACTGGGGTGGAACGGCGTCGGACGTTGTGTCTGGCTATATTTTCGTGGCGACGCAGGACGTCGGCGCGCTCGGCTTCGTCCGCCAGGCACGCGAAGGCGCACCCGTTGCTTACGAAAAGGCGACGCCGGGGCGTGCGACGTTCGACGTGCCCGTTGGCGCTCAAAGCTGGCCCTGTCAGAAGCCGCCATGGGGCAGCTTGATGGCGGTGAACGCGGCGACGGGCGATATCGCATGGCGCGTTCCGCTCGGCATTACGGAGCAGCTTCCTGTCGGGAAACAGCACACCGGCCGTCCCGTCCTGGCCGGTCCGATTGCAACGGCCGGCGGCGTGCTGTTCATCGCGTCAACGGACGACAATCGCTTCCGGGCGTTCGATTCGCGAAGTGGCAAGGAACTCTGGGTGCTCGCCTTGGAACGAAGGGGGAATGCCAACCCCATTACCTACCTCGGCCGGAACGGCAAACAGTACGTCGCCGTTGTCGCCACCGACACCCTCAAGGTGTTTGCGTTGCCAGACCGCCAGTAAGCTCTTTCGACCTCTCGCGCGCGAAGCGACCCATTCGCTCGCGCGTGCTGCCGGAGTTCGATCGTACGCTGGCGTCAATGCTTCGGTGGGTGTGACTGGGCCGTTCACTGTTGCGCTGCAAAGCTGACGGGTGGACGCGCTCCGTTATCAGCCGGGGCCAAGCACGGCAAACCCTTCGCGCTCCGCCGCTTCGGCCTGCTGGCGATCGAGGGTGACGAACGTAAGACCTGTGGGCAACTCTTCCGCAGCCACGACCGCGGCTGCCAGTTGCAAAGCGTCTGCGGCTCGAAGCGGATGGGCCTCGATCAGGCGTTCGGCATGACGGCGCACGACTTCGGCGGCCGTTACTTCGGTCCACTGTTCCCACGCGCTGAACACATCGCGACGTGCGGCGGCCAGGCGTCTTGCCGCCGCCGGCTCGGCGCGCCGCCGGCGGGCAAGGGCCGAGCAGAGCTCGACACGCGTCAACATCCACACGACGACGGCGGGATCCTCACGAAGCCAACGCTCAACTGTCCTTGTCTGAGATTCGGCCACGACAAGAGGAATCAGCGCCGAGCTGTCCCAGAATCTCATCGTCCTTCGCGGCGCTCTGCCAGGAGGTCGTGCAGCACACTGCCCTTGACGCGTGGCGGCCTGCGCCTTCCGAACCAGCTCGGCAGCCCGCCGGTTCCCGCCCGCACCAGGCCCTGACGTTCGAGTCTCGTGAGCCGTCCGTCATCTGTGGACTTGCCGGCCGCGACCGCGACGATGCGCGCGATGGGCCGGTCGCGATCGAGCACGACGACCTCTCCCCCGCCACGCACGTGCTCCAGATAGCGAGACAAGTTGTTCCGAAGTTCGCCAATTTTGGCCTTCTTCATATGGCTATCTTAGCCATCTTGACTGGCCTTGGTCAATCGGACCTGGCCTCGCGCCCCTGGAGACGGGCTATGGGCTAGGACTTGAAGTACGGAGGTAGACCGCTCTTGGTGGCGCGCAGGATTTCGATGATGGCGCGGCGACTGTCCGGCGACACGTTCGAGTAGTCCCAGCCTTTCGCTGCGCCAGACAGGTACTTCCCACAACCGTTCGTATACCAGCGCTTTCGCCTGTTGCGGCAGCGCATCGAACGCTTCCGAGTAAATCATGTAACTGCAGGGATAGCGCAGGAGCCTCCTCGTAAGATCGAGCTCGCGCAGCGAACGTCCTTTCGCGTCACGCGGGCCTCTGGCGGAAAAATCATTTGCGAAGCTGGAAGCGCCGGCGATGGGCGACGGAAGAGGCGCCTCGTCCGCGAACAACATGTAGTCGGCGAGCTCGATCGCCGTGTCGCGCACGTCTCCCGGCGAGACCGCGGGCTTCTGCGGCCCTCCATCTGCGGCGATTCGCGCCTGCCAACTCAACCGAATCAGCAGGTTCGTCATGTGCGTCTGATGGTTGAGTACCATCAACGCAGCGATATCGCTGTGCGGAGTGAGATAAGCGGCTGTGTCGAATGCCTCGCTGCCGGTCGCGAGCTTCGGTGCTGTGTCGGCGCGTACGTACGAGCGCGGCACATGCAGAACAGGCACGTTGCCGAGGTGCCTGACAGGCACCTGCTTCCCTGTCACGTACCAGCCTCCCCATCGATCTTCGATCGGCGTTCGATGGTCCATCGGCCAGCCTTGAGCGTATTCGTTCTGGTCGTCCGAGAGCGGCAGCACGCTCATCGTGATAAGGCCGGGAACGCCGTGTGTTTGGGGAAGAAGGTGGCACTGGAGGCAGTCGGCGTCGCGGCGGACGAACGCCGGCTTCTCCTGGTTCTGCTGGGGCATTGAGTAGAAGTGAACACCCTGGGTGGCATTGAACACCGTCGCCTCGACGGTATCCGCACCCTTTGCCCATCCGATGGCGACGGAATCGTTGAAGTAAATGGCGCGCGGCGTGGCCTTGCTGATGTGCGCGCGCTGCAGGCTGTTTTCCGAGAACACAAGGGTCTGCGACGAGACGGGCACGTCGAGCGCCTTCAGCACCGCGGCAAGATACCCGCGCGGCGCTGCATCGAACGCGAGCTGAATCTCCCCCTTCTCGATCCGCCCGTTCAACCTGACGACAGCATCCTCCACGGGACGCAACGAATATTGGATCGCCGGATGATCGCGGGGGACGAAGACGCTGCCGCTCTGTGCGGATAACACCGCGATACACAAAATCGCGGTGAAGCCGCCCATCCAAATCGCTACTCTCAAATCCCTAATCCCTAATCCCTAATCCCTAGTCCCCTAACTAACTTAACTAAACTAAGCCCTCAGCCCTAAGCCCTAAGCCTTTATCAGGCTTCAGTATAAGCCCACGCTCCGGCGATTCCGGCGACGACGACTTCCACGAGACCCCAGACACTCGTGATGACGATCAGACTTTCGGGAAACATCTTCAGGACGCAGAAGATCAGGTTTGGATAGAGATATCCCAGTCCCCAGCAGAGTGTCGAAGCGCAGATGGCCGTCTTGACGCCCGGACCGAACCGCGGCCGCATCGCGGCGTACGTCCAGACGGTAACGAAACCAAACCCGAAACTCAGGATGACGAACCAGACGATCATCGAAGGATCGATCGGCGGTCGGTTGAGCGCGGCCATCGCCGCGTTCATCTCTTCTTCGATGACCATCACGTTGAGCACGAACTCGCTGGCATTGATGATGAGGCCCGCGATGAATCCGCCGACGAGGACACGAGCGAGGTTGATCCGGCCCATGCAGTCACCTCCTGTCGTCGATTCGTTGAAGTTGGCGGCATGCAGGCAGGGCTAAAGCCCTGCGCTACCGCCGTCACAGCGCGACTATCGAACTCGCCAGCCTGGCTCGGCGTCAACACTCAAAAGCACCGGCTGACCGGTTTCTGAACTTGCGGCCAGCACCATGCCGTTCGATTCGATACCCATCAGCTTCGCCGGTTTGAGATTGGCGACGACGACAATCGTCCGGCCCACGAGCGACTCTGGCTGATACGCCTCCGCGATGCCGGCGAGAATCGTGCGTTGTTCGGTGCCGAGGTCGACCAGGAGCTTCAACAGCTTCTTCGACTTCGGAACGTTCTCGGCCGTGATGACCTTCGCCGTACGCAGCTCGACGCCCATGAATTGATCGATCGAAATACGCCCATCGGTGGCGGGCGTGGCCAGCGCAGGTGGTGTGGCGGCGGTGGCTGGCGTTGCCGTGGCAGCCGACGTGGCTGCCGCGGGCACGGTTGGTGCTGGTGGCTGGATCTCAGACACAATTGTCTCCTTCGCATTCTTGCGATCGAAACGGGGCCAGAGCGGCGCGTCTTGAATGAGCCTGCGCTCGCCTTCGGAGCGCCAGCGTCCGTCGCGACTGAAGCCGAGCGCTTCCGACCACGCGCCGACACGGCGCAGGATCTCGCTCGACGAAGCCGGCATGACCGGCGAGAGGAGGACGGCTGTCAGACGAAGTGCTTCGGCCGAGTCGTACAACACCTGCGAGAGCGCGTCGGCCCTGGACGGATCTTTCGCAAGCGCCCACGGCGCATTGGCTGCGATGTACTCGTTCGTGGCATCGACGATCCGGTACGCGGCCGCGACCCCAGTATGGATCTCGAGCGCGTCCATGGCTCTCTGATACTCGCGAGCGGCGTCATCGCCGATGCGAGCCAGGCGATCGGTTCCGACTCCGGTTGGCGCCAATAGTCCCTGGCGGTACTGATTGGCCATTGCCGTGACCCGGCTGACGAGATTGCCGAGGTTGTTCGCGAGGTCGGCGTTGTACTTCTCGTCGAATCGCTCCCATGCAAAATCGCCGTCGTCGCCGAAGATGATTTCCTTCACCAGATACAAGCGAAGCGGATCGATGCCGTGACGCTTCGCAGCGTCGGCCGGGTTCACGATCGTTCCAGGGTTCGACTTGCTCATGCGCTGCCCTGCCAGAGTCATGAACCCATGCGCGAAGACTTTTCGGGGCACGGGCAGCTTCGCGCTCATCAGCATCGCCGGCCAGATGACCGTGTGGAACCGCGTGATGTCCTTGCCGATCAGGTGCACGTCGGCGGGCCACCATTTTTCGAAGCGCTGAGGGTCCGTTCCAAGTCCCACGGCAGACGCATAGTTGATGAGGGCGTCGAACCACACGTAGACAACGCTCGAGGGGTCCCACGGCAGCGGAATGCCCCACGACTGCCCCGCCCGGCTGATCGAAATGTCTTCCAGACCGCTTTCAAGCAAGCGGAGCTGTTCGTTCCGGCGCGCCTCTGGCTCGGAAAATCCAGGGTTGTTCGTAAAGAGATCGAGCAGCGGCTTCTGGTACTTCGACAGTCTGAAGAAGTAGTTCTTTTCCTTGATCCACTGCGGCACGCTCTGCGGATGCAGCGGGCATCGTCCGTCGACAAGTTCCTTCTCGGGTTTGAATGCCTCGCATCCGACGCAGTACCAGCCTTCGTACAGACCTTCGTAGATGTCCCCGGCGGCGTAGACGCGCTGAACCAGCTCCCTTACGCCTGCCTTGTGGTTCGGCTCGGTGGTGCGGATGAAGTAGTCGTAGGAGAGATCCAGAGAACGCCACGTCTTCTGGAACAGCTCCTCCATCCGATCGCAATACTCGAGCGGATCGAGCCCCTGCTCGTGTGCGCTCTTGTAGACGTTCTGCGAGTGCTCGTCGTTGCCCATGACGAAGTACGTGTCGGCGCCGGTCAGCCGCTTGTAGCGGGCGATGACATCACCGCAGACCTTCTCGTAGGCCGTGCCCAGATGCGGAGCGCTGTTGACGTAATCGATGGCGGTCGTGAGATAGAAGCGCGACACGAGTCCCTCTAAGCCCTAAGCCCTAAGCCCTCAGCCCTGTCCAGATACGCCTTGACGGCCGCGGCTTGTACGTCCTTCACCGGCAAACCGCGTTCCGACGCGATTCGCAGGCAATCGTCGAACTCGGGCGCGGCATTGACGACGGTCTTGCCCAGACGCGCCAGCTTGAACTTCACGGGTCCCAGCGGCGTGCGTACCACCACGATTTCACGATCGAGGCGCTCTCGCAACACCTCGTGATACCGCACGCCAATCGTGGTGGTCTCGCGAAAGACGATGCCGGTGAACGTCTCGCGATCCTCCGGGCGTGCCAGAATCGTGAGCAGCGTGCCCGGACGGTTTTTCTTCATCTGGACCGCGGCGAAGTACACCTCAAGTGCCCCGGCGGCATAAAGCCGATCCATCACGAGGCCGAAGATCTGCGGGTTCATGTCATCGATCTCGCACTCGAGCACGAGGATGCGCTCTGTGTTGGGCTGGTCCGTGCCAGTGCCGAGGAGCACCCGCAACACGTTCGGCGTGTTCGGCAGGTCGCGATCGCCGGCGCCGTATCCCACGCTGTCGATCGTCATGGCGGGAACCGGGCCGAAAGACGTGGCATAGCCCGTCACGAGCAGCGCGCCAGTTGGCGTCACCAGCTCGCTCTGAACGCCTGAGGAGTACACGGGCGCGTTACCGAGCAGCTTCACGGTAGCGGGCGCAGGCACCGGAAAATGCCCATGCGCCGAGTTCACCATGCCGCCCCCCACGTTCAGCGCGGAGCTCACGATGCGATCGGCGTTGCACCACTCGAGGGCGAAGACGGCTCCGACGATGTCGATAATCGAGTCGAGTGCGCCGACCTCGTGCAGGTGTATCTGGTCGATCGGGATCTGATGGATGGCCGCTTCGGCCTCTCCCAGACGGTGGAAGAGCGCCTTCGCGCGATCCTGGCCCGCCGGCGAAAGCGCCGAGCGCTCGATAAGGCGGTAGATCTCCGTCAGGCTGCGATGGGGATGATGGTGATGGGCGACCGCCGCAGGCGCGTGCTCGTGGGTGTGCGGGTGCGCATGAGCGTGATCGTGACCGTGTTCATGATCGTGGGCACCGTTTTCATCGACGATGAACTTGGTGGCAGAGACGCCGGCGCGAAGGACACGCCTGGCCGAGACCGCGGCTCCGTCGATGGCGAGGCTGCCCAGCGCGCGTCGCAGCTCTTCGAGCGGCAGGCCGGCGTCGAGGAAGGCGCCCAGCACCATATCGCCCGATGCGCCATTGAAACAGTCGAAATAGAGAATGCGGGACATGATCAGCTGCAGCCAGCATCATAGTTTACCTGCTTCGCGGAAGCTGAAATAGCGCGTGTCGGCCAGGATGACGTGGTCGATGACATCGATCCCCATGATCTCCCCCGCCTGGACCAGCCTCCGCGTGAGGTCCACATCGTCGCGGCTCGGGAGCGGATCGCCGGACGGGTGATTGTGAAAGAGCACGATCGCGGCGGCGGCTGCCGATGCCGCTTCTCGGAAGATCTCGCGGGGATGTGCGGGACTCGAGTTGAGCGTGCCGACCGAGATGATCGACGTCCGGATGAGCCGGTGCCTGGTATCGAGCATCATCAGGCCGAAGTGTTCGACGGGCCTGGAGCCGAACTGCGGCAGCAGGTAGCCGGCAGTCTCGCGCGGCGTGACAAACTGCAGCCGCGCCTGCGGACATCGGAGCAGCGTGCGGCGCCCGAGCTCGACAGCCGCCAGCACCTGAGCGGCCTTGGCCAGGCCCATGCCATCGATCCGGCGAAGTTCGTCCACGTTGGTCCGGGGAATGCCGTGCAACCCGCTGGTGATCTCCAGTACTTCATTGGCGACGGCCAGCGCATTTCCACGCCGCGAGCCGTTCCCGAGGACGATCGCCACCAGCTCGTTGTCGCCCAGTCCGGCGGCTCCCAAACGAAACAGCTTTTCGCGCGGGCGATCGTTTACCGACAGCGCTTTCATGGCCAAGTTATACTCAGGCGGATGCCGCGCCGAAATCTGTCCGGGTTGTCTGCCGCATGTCTCTGTTCCCTTCTTGTCACCGTGGCCTGCGCGACGCCCCCGACACGGGAAATGGATCAGGCCCAGGGCGCGATCGATGCCGCCAGAGCCGCGGGCGCCGATCGCTACGCCACTGCGCAGTATCAGGGCGCTGTCCAAGCGCTTGCGAGCGCCCACACAGCCGTCGAGCAACGCGACTATCGTCTGGCGCTGAATCACGCGCTCGACAGCCGCGAGCGTGCGCAGAACGCGGCGAAGGAAGCGGCCAGCCAGCAGGGCGTCCTGCGCAGCGATGCAGAGCGGCGTCTCGTTCAGGTGACGGCTCTTCTCGATCAGGCCAGGCAGAAGCTCAAGGCGGCTGAAGCCGCGCGAGTGCCACGCCGTTCGCTCGTCACCGCACGCATCGCCATCGGCGACGCCGAAGCTTCTCTGCAAAAAGCGGGCACGGACATCCAGGAAGGCAATTACCGGGAAAGCCAGGACCGGCTGGCGGAATCTGCCAAGAAACTCCAGTCAGCGATTGCAGAAATCGACACGGCCACCAAGGGGCGTCCGAAACAGGGTTCTTAACACTTCATGAACAGAAGACCAGAAGATCGGAAGAAATTTGATCTTCTGACCTTCTGATCTTCTGTTAGCCCAACCAGGTTCCTTCGAAGACCAGCCTCGCCCACCCCGTCAGAAAAATGTCGCCATCGTCGAGCCACTCGACGCGCTGGCTGCCACCCGGCGAAACAATCTCGACGTCGCGCAACGCACCGCCGAAAGACGCCGCGGCCACAGCCGCGCCGCAGGCGCCCGTACCCGACGCCTGCGTGGGCCCGACCCCACGCTCCCAGATCAGGATCCGCACGCGCCCGGGGGCTTCCACGCTGGCGAACGAGACATTGGTGCGATTCGGAAAATGTGGATGATGCTCGAGCGCGGGCCCGAGCTTGTGCAGCCGCGCTTCGAGGAGCGGGCCGCCGAGCAATACGCACTGCGGGTTGCCGACCGACAACGTCACGGCGCGAACCTGCTCGCCGGCTGCCTGGAGGTCGACTTGTCTCACGTCTTGCGGCGCACCCATGGCCGCGCGGAACGTCAGCGTGTCGCCATCCCTCCCCCTCAACTCCAGCACTTTGGGGCCCGCTGGCGTGTCGATCGTCACCTGGGTTGTGCCAGGACGCTCGCGGACCGCCAGCGCGGCCAGGCAGCGGATTCCATTGCCGGATACCTCGGAAGGACTGCCGTCGGCGTTGAAGAGCTTCATGCTGATTGATGACGAGCCGAGTGTGTAGATCATCAACCCATCGGCACCGATACCCTCGTGGCGGCTGCACATCGCGCGGGCCACCGCACGGGGATCAACACCGCGGACCGCCGGCTCCGGGGCGAGAAGAAAGTCGTTGCCATAGGCGTGCCCCTTCACGATTGGAATGCGCGTCGGCATCAGCTACACCTCACAGAACGCCAGCAGGTGCCATCCGAAGCGCCGCGTCAGGGATCGCGGCAGCGCATTGAACAGCCCGACGAAGCACGTGTTGTAGAGCGTGCCTTTCAGGCCGCCGTGGAGCCTGGTCTTCACCGGAAATCGCTCGGGCACGATGCGCACGCGCGAAAAATCTCTCAGGAGATGGCGGAATTCGCCGATGGAATACTTCTTCAGCATCGGCGCATCGACATGCTCCAGATCGACCTTCGTGATGTGCGACAACGCGTTCAGCCATGAGATCCGGTTGTACACCTGAAACACGGCGACACCGCCGGGCCTCAACACGCGCCGGCACTCGCCGACCAGCGCGCGATCGTCCGAGGTGTACTGCACGACGCCGTGGGCGTAGACGAGATCGAACGACCCGTCACGAAACGGCAGCGCTTCGCCGTCGGCCACCGCCAGGGCAACAGGAAGCTTTTCGAGCGCGAAGTTCTGCGCGGCCAGCGCGATGGAGGACGGCGCAATGTCGATCCCCGTGGCGTGTGCACCGTGGCGGGCAAACCGGATCAGATCGGTTCCAGCACCGCATCCGACCTCGAGCACCCGGCGATCGCGATAGCGATCGAAGGGGACGAGCTGGGGCAGATGGTGGAGCTTCTCGAAGTGGTACTGCTCGAGGTCGGCGAAAAAACCCGGAGAGCCCGGCGGGTGCGTGGTGATCTCGAGATCGTGGATGTGCGTATTCCAATACGCGCGCACGTCACGCTGGGACGAAGGGCGATCCGAACGGTTGGGCACGGACGCCTACTATAAGATAGTTCCCGCTTGATTCGAGATCTCCAGCGGCTTGCCGAACGCGAGTTCGACGTGCTCGTGGTGGGCGGTGGCATCTACGGGCTGACCATTGCCTACGACGCCGCGCAACGCGGGCTGTCTGTCGCGCTCGTCGAGCGCGGCGATTTCGGAGGCGCCACGTCGTTCAATCATCTGAAGACAATCCATGGCGGTTTGCGGTACCTCCAGTCCGCCGACATCCGCCGCATGCGCGAATCGAACCGCGAGCGCCGGGCATTTGGACGGATTGCCCCGCGGTTCGTGGCTCCGCTGGCGTTTGCCATGCCGACCGGTTCGTCTCTCACGCGCAATCCTCTTGTGATGAAGACGGCGCTCGCGGTCGAGGCCATGGTCGGCTCCGATCGAAACGACGGTGTGGACGAGTCACGGCACCTTCCAGCGGGCCGCGTGATTGCCGGTATCGAATGCCGCGAGTTGTTCGAGGGAGCGCTCCGGTCCGTCGCTTCCGCTGCTGTCTGGCACGACTATCAGACCATTGACGGCGATCGCCTGACGCTCTCGTTTGCGAAGGCCGCGGTGAAGCATGGCGCCGTGCTGGCCAACTACACGGAGGCCTCCGGGCCGCTCCGCGCCGGGCAGCGGCTTGCCGGTGTGAAGGTGCGCGATCTCCTCGCGGGAAAGGATCTCGATATCCGAGGGCGCGTGGTTGTGAACGCCGCGGGACCCTGGGCCGCGACGCTGCTCGATCGCGCGGGAGTGCGTTGCCGGTGGCCGCTTTTGAAAGCCATGAACCTGATCACATCGCGGCCGACTCGCAAGGCCGCGCTGGTGGCGCCGATGCGCGAGGGGCGCGCGCTCGTCATGCTCCCCTGGCGCGAACGGACGCTCATCGGAACCAGTGAATCGGCCGACGAACGCCCGCCCGACGATCAGGACGCGCGGCGCGATGAGGTCGACGGCTTCGTCCGCGAAATCAACGAGACCTTCCCTGCCCTCAAACTGGATGTTCGAGAAATCACCTTCGTTCACCGGGGCATCGTCCCCGCCGCGATCGATGGCCAGCGCCTGTCCCTGCTTCGCCACTCGCGGATCATCGATCACGAGCGCGAAGGAGCCGAGCCGGGGCTGATTTCGATCGTCGGCGTGAAGTACACGACCGCGCGGCTGGTTGCCGAACGCACCGTCGACCTGTTGCTGCGGAAGCTTGGACGAGCGCCGGTTGCCTGCCGTACCGCCGACACGCTATTGCCCGGTGCCGGCTTGAACGATGCCGACGCTACCGACCCGATCGTGCACGCGATTCGCGAAGAAATGGCTCAAACCCTGGTCGACGTGGTCGTCCGACGAACCGGCCTGGGGTCCGCCGGCCATCCCGGCGAGGCTGTGGTGACTGACGTCGCGGGCCGGATGCGCGCGGCTCTCGGATGGTCGGAGGATCGAACGCAACGTGAGATCGAGGCGCTTCGCAACTTCTATCAGGTTGTCTGACAGGACGTCCCATGTACAAGCCGACATCCGTCGCTTTCGTGATCGCTGCCCTGGTGGTCTCAACATCCTGCACGACGACGGGCCCGGGGACGGCGCCGGAGTACGACGTCATCATCCGCGGGGGTGACGTGTACGACGGCACGGGTGCGGCGCCCGTCCGCGCCGACGTCGGCGTTCGCGGCGATCAGATCGCCACCATCGGCGACCTCGGCGGCGCGAAGGCCGCCAGCGACGTCGATGCCCGTGGACTCGCCGTGGCACCCGGTTTCATCAACATGCTGAGCTGGGCCAACGAGTCTCTCCTCCACGACCCGAAGTCGCAGAGCGACATCAGGCAGGGGGTGACGCTCGAGGTCATGGGCGAGGGCGAATCGATGGGCCCGCTGAATCCGTCGATGAAGAAGATGGCGGCGGAGCTTCAGGCGGATATCAAGTACCCCATCTCCTGGACGACGCTCGGAGAATATCTGGCGTTTCTCGAAAAGAAAGGCACCTCGACGAACGTGGCGTCGTTTGTCGGAGCGACGACGGTGCGGATCCACGAGCTTGGGTATGCGGATCGGCCACCGACTCCGGAAGAGCTCGGCCGCATGCGCGCGCTGGTTCGCGCGGCCATGGAAGAGGGCGCGCTCGGCGTCGGGTCGTCGCTCATCTACGCCCCGGCGTTTTACGCGAAGACGGACGAATTGATCGCGCTCTGTGAAGAGGCGGCGAAATACGGCGGGATGTACATCTCTCACATCCGCAGCGAGGGCAACGCCCTGCTGGAAGCCGTGGACGAGTTGATTCGCATCGCGCGCGAGGCGAAGCTGCCCGCCGAGATCTATCACCTGAAGGCTGCGGGCGAGCAGAACTGGCCGAAGATGGATCAGGTGATCGCCCGCATCGAAGCTGCCCGCGCACAGGGGCTGCAGATCACCGCCGACATGTACACCTATCCTGCCGGCGCGACCGGGCTCGACGCGGCGATGCCGCCGTGGGTGCAGGAAGGCGGGCTGCGCGAATGGATCCGGCGGCTGAAGGATCCCGCCATCCGCGCGCGCGTCAGGCGCGAGATGAGCACGCCGACAAACGCGTGGGAGAGCCTGTATCTTGCGGCGGGCTCAGCGGAACGGGTCCTGCTCGTGGCGTTCAAGCAGGACGCGCTGAAGCCGCTCACGGGGAAAACCCTCGCCGAGGTCGCGAAGATGCGGGGCAAGTCTCCCGAGGAGACCGCGATGGATCTGGTCATCGAGGATGACAGCCGCGTCGGGACGGTGTACTTCCTCATGTCGGAAGACAACATCCGGAAACAGCTCAAGCTGCCATGGGTCAGCCTGGACTCCGACGCGGAATCGCTGGCGCCCGAAGGCGTCTTCCTGAAGTCGAACCCCCATCCGCGCGCCTATGGGAACTTCGCGCGTCTGCTCGGGCGCTACGTGCGCGATGAGAAACTGATGCCCCTCGAGGAAGGGATCCGGCGCCTGACATCGTTGCCTGCCACGAACATGAAACTCGACAGGCGCGGCGCGCTGAAGCCCGGCCACTACGCCGACGTCGTCGTGTTCGATCCGAAGACGATTCAGGACCACGCGACGTTCGACAAGCCTCATCAGTACAGCACCGGCGTCGCGCATGTGTTCGTCAACGGCGTGCAGGTGCTGAAGGACGGCGAGCACACCGGAGCCACGCCAGGGCGATTTGTCCGCGGACCTGGGTTCAAGCCCAGGAAATAACAGCGGATTAAGATTCGGGATTAGGGATTAGTGCCCATGGTGAATAGCCATACTCTCGCATCCCGATCGTTTCTCGTCTCGGTAGTATCGGTAGCGCAGGGCTTCAGCCCTGCCTCAGTACGTAGTGTCCGGCTTCAGCCGGACTCTCCACAGGTCCACCGCAGCTTCAGCGAAACGGAACGCGGACTCTACATGTTTCGGCTTTCCGGGCAATCTCCTCTACCTACTGGCCACGCATCCGCGCCCGCCAGCGACCGGGCTGACCGTTCCCGCCTCACGAATCCGAAGCTGCGGCGCCGGGCCGCACTGCGATGCCGAGACAGGCCGACAGACGCGAGCACACTGACTTCGCACTTCATGCTCGCTCGTTTCCCTCGGGCTTCTCGCGCGGCCACGCTTCCCGACTCGGCGGCCTTCGCACGGATTCGCGAGGCCGTAACGGTCAGCCGATCGCTCCTGCCGAGCAATGGACCAGTACGTAGTGTCCGGCTTTAGCCGGACTTTCACGCCGCGGCTTCAGCGACCATGCGGCTATCGCAGAAGGAGCTCGACAGCTATTTGGCGGCTAACAAATTGCCCAGGGCGGCGCCGCTGTTTGTGCTAGCATCCGCGCGATCAACACGTTACGTCTGACGGGATTGTGCAGACCATTCCGGAAATGGCCGCATCGGACTGGAGTCTGGGGAATCCAATCAATACTTGTTAGCCAGGCCAGAACTAGTCCACGGGTCTTGATGAAAGATGACGATTCCCCCCGAGACGCGGAACAACTGGAGGTCAGCATGATAAGCAGGGCTCTCGTCGTGTTCGTGGCGTGTTTGATGTTGCTCGTGACGGGTGCTTCCGCCCAAACCCTGACAGCGGAACAGCAGGAAGTGTGGCGACTTGAAGAGCAGCAATGGCAAATGGCCAAGGACAAGGACATCACTTGGATCGATAAGATGGTCCATCCGAACCTCAGCTACTGGGATGTCGACCAACCGGCGCCCCAAACCAAGGCCTCGTTGTTGCGGTGGAATCGCTATAACAACTCGAATGCGACAGTCCTTGAACAAGAGTTGTTTCTCAACTCCATCACCATCACGGGCAACATCGCTGTCGCGCAGTACCGCTATTCAATCGCGAGGGAAAACTACAAGAAGGAGCGAGAGACCGTGACGGGGAGATACACGGACGTCCTCGTCAAGGAAGGCGGGCGTTGGCTGTTCATCGCTTGGGCCGGCGGGGAGGATCCCAAGAAGTGAGGGTGCTGGCACCGTGGGATGAGAGCCGTACCTTCGGACGATCTGAGCGGCTGGCTAACACGCGAATGGAGCCGACGCGTCCTGAGTCATAAGCCGCGCGGCTCATTCGCAACGTTAGAACCTTTACGGCGTCGCCCTGCCAGAGATGACGTAGGTCGCGCCTGCGGTGAAACCGAAGGTCGGATCCCGTTCGGTGAAGCCGGCCAGGATACCGAAGTCGAGGCGCAGCATCCGGTACGTGTAGCGACCGGCTAACCGGAAGACGGCGCGGCTTTCCAGCCCGGCCGGAACAACGTCGACAAACGGCGGCAGCCGGCCGTTGAATTCGCCCACCATCTCGAACTCGTTGGTCAGCGCGCGGGCAATCGAGGCGCCGAAGGTCATCGCGGTCACCGCGTCGGGCGCGTCGGCCGGATCTTCCATCACGATCAGCCCGACGTTGCCCACGGTGCGCACCGATCGGACGGTCTTGGCGATGAGGAACGAGGCGAAGAAGTCGGTTGTGCCGAGGCCGATACCCTTTTCGGGTTCGGCCAGCGGCAACCTGGTGCCGAAGCGCAATCCGATCGCAGGCCGCGACGCCGACTCGGACAGCATCCGGACCTTGGTCGCGACGAGGACGTCTTCAAAACCCGACGCGTGATCGCCCGGTAGCAGCAAGGTCGTATTTTCGAGCGGCGCCTTGAAACGCTTATTCACGTCGATATTCTGATAGATGCCGCCGTCGATCTGCACCTCGGCCACGGCGCCGGCGCCGATGCTGACGCCCACGGTGCCGATGTGCTCGATGTCCCCTTCGAGCCCGTTGGCGAAGTTCTTGATGGTCTTGTCGAACGACACGCCGCCCTCGAGCAGCACGCGGCCGGCGCCGATCGTTTCGGGATCTTCGGTGACGAGCGGCCGCTGCTGCGCGTGCGCCCCCGTCGTGACGCTCAGAAAGAGTGCAAACAGAATCAGGCTTCGGATTGTCATGAGCATGTGTCGTCCCCCCCAGGATCACCACCGTCGCCGGCTGTCGAGAAGAATCGTGACAGGGCCGTCGTTGGCCAGCTCCACCTCCATGTGCGCCTGGAACTCGCCTGTTTCGACTTTCAGGTTCAGCGCGCGAAGCTCGCGGACCAGGGCCTCGTAGATTGGCCGTGCGCTCGCCGGCGACTCGGCCTCGTCAAACGATGGGCGCCGGCCCTTACGGCAGTCACCGCAGAGGGTGAACTGCGACACCGCGAGCACGGAACCGTCCGCCTCGCCGAGCGACCGGTTCATCTTTCCCGCATCATCCTCGAAGATTCGAAGACCGCTCACTTTGCCGGCGACGTACTTGATGTCGTCGGGGCCATCACCCTTTTCGACGCCGGCGAAGACGAGCAGGCCTCGTCCGATCTCGCCGACCGTGCGGCCGTCCACGCGCACGCGCGCGAAGGTCACGCGCTGAACGACGGCACGCAAGGGTCAGTAGCGAATCTGGAGCAGCTGGGGGGGATCCTGCTCCTCGAGAATGTCCACCGCCGGATTGAGCCGCGTGTCGAGCAGATGCCGCGGCGATACGTTCGAAAGCGCTTTGAGCATGGAGTTCTTGACGCCCACGTTCTCGCGCTCGAGATCCATCAACAGCTGCTTGATGCGCTGGCGCTGCAGGCTCAAATCGCCGCACGCTGGACAGCAGCAGCTGATGACGGGCAGCTTCATCGACGTCGTGTAGTCCCTGCAGTCGGCCTCGTTGACGTACACGAGCGGCCGAATCACGACGTGATTCCCGTCGTCCGACACCAGGCGCGCCGGCATGGCCTTGAGGCTGCCTTCGAAGAACAGGTTCAGCAGCAGCGTTTCGATGAAGTCGTCGGCGTGATGACCCAGCGCGATCTTGGTCGCGCCGATCTTGTCGGCGAGCCGGTAGAGGGCGCCGCGGCGCAGGCGCGCGCACAACGAGCACGGCGTGCTGTTGGCGCCGAGCAGGTCGTCCATCACTTCGCCGATCGAGGTGTGTTCAACGTGGCACTCCCATCCGTGCGCGTCGCACGTCCCTTTGATGGTGCCGTGTTGAAAATCCTCGTATCCCGAGTCGATGTTCACGCCGATGATCGAAAAGCTGATGGGCGCGCGCTTGCGGAGCACGTCGAGGATCTGAATCAGCGCCCAGCTGTCCTTGCCGCCGGACAGCCCGACCATGACGCGGTCGCCGTCCTCGATCAGGTTGAAGTCGTGGATCGCCTTCGTGACTTTTCTCGCAACCTTGGCTTCAAGGTGCGTCGAGTACCCCACCTTTATCGTCCTTTCGCGGTTCGATGCGGCCGCCGGGCGGCACCCATCCGGTCGTGATATCTGCGTCAGTGTACTCCGGGACGAGGTGAATCATCGCGCCCAGAAAGCGCGGGTCCTGCGGACACGGTCCCTGTGGCTTGTCGCAGGGCACTCTGAGGAAGGGTACGAACCCGGCCGTCGTGCGGACGGAAATCTTGTAGAGGTAGCTCGTGGGCTGTACGTCGCGGCGGAACGGTACGCCCGCGGGCAGTGCGAGCGAGACGGCCTTCTTTTCGTCGGGGGCCATGTCGAGCGTTTGCGATTCGCTGCCGGTCGCGACCGTCACACGGTTCTCGACCGCACCGTTCTGAATCTCGACGTTCAATCGCGTGATCGTTTTCGATACCCATTTGTAACCGCCGAGGCTGGCGACAGGGCCGCGCAGCACGACCTCGGCTTTCGCGTTGCCCTTGACCCAGAACCACCAGTCATCCGACTTGGCTGGTGTCTCTTCCGGGTTGAACGCGTTGTCATCGGGGAAATACGCGAACATGTGCGGGGCGGGGTTCGGGGGACCGACGACCCTGCGCATGCGGTCGCCGTCCTGCGCCACCGGGAGATCGTGCAGCAGCGTGAGCTCGATCGGCAGCCACCGCAGCGGACCGGCTTTGGTGTGTTCACCCGGGCGCAGCGAGACGTAGAGGGGGTTGAAGACGAGCTGTGCGGTGAAGAGCGCCCCCACGGCAAACGCCGTCAGTGCCGACCCGAGTCCAGCCGTGGGTGGAATCAGGACGAGAAACAGCGCGTAGAACGGCATGAAGTACCGGCTCCCGACCGGACCGCCTCCCCCGTTCCAGGTGAACGGCCACACGAAGATGTGCATCACCACGGTTCCGGCGATCGTGACGAGCGCCAGCCATTGCCAGAGCTGCTTGTCCTTCGACAACAGGAACAGCGCGATCGCGAGGATGCCCGGGAAGAAATACGGCACGAGCCCCGCATTCCTTCCGGCGAAGAAGTACCACAGGTTGTGGAGAAAGACGGAACCCGAATGGGCATTCACCAGCACGTCGCCCACCAGCAAGTCTTCGCGGCCCCTGACCGGACCGATCGTGTCGAAGGTCTCGTACGTGTTGGCGAACGGGAATCCAGTGTGGAAATAGAACGTTTTCCGGTCGCCCCCCTGATAGTTGAACTCGCCGGTAATGGCGGCATTTGCGCCGAAAAGTACTCCAGTCACAGCAGCGCAGATGACGAGGCTGGCGATCGCGTGCCTCCACTGACGCCGGCTTGCGGCCAGCAACAGCATCGGCCCGAGGACGAGCAGGTGCGGCGGCTTCGAAAACGTTGCCACTCCAATGAGCACTGCCGCGATGTAGTCGGACGCACGACCGGCCAGCAGCGAGCGCGCCTGGTCGCGCGCGACCTCCTTGTACGCCCAGAAGAAGACGGCGTAGAGCACGAGCGAGAAATTGAACAGCTCGGGCACGAGCCAGACGAAGTACACGGGAACGACCGATGTTCCGAGAAACGCGAGCGCAAGGGGCAAGGCGACCCAGTTGGACCGTGTAGCCCCATGGATGAACAGATAGATGACCAGCAGATCGAAGGCGAGCAGCAGCGCGTGAAACACCAGAAACCCGTTCGTGCCGAACAGGTACACGAACGGCGCCGCCACCAGCGGATAAATGTACGACTTCGAGATGTAGAGGCGCGTGTCGCGCTCGGGATCCTCGCGCTTCTGCCATTGGAAGAACGGGAACGAGCTCGAGCCCCGAATCTCGACGTCCTTTCCGCGTTTGAGGAAGATGCCCTGCGGGCCCGAGTATTCCTCCCAGACTCTGACCAGATCTTTTCGTTCGAACTGGAAATCGAAGTCGCGCGCGAGGCTGAGACCAAGCACGTAGTAGGTCGATTCGTCCCCTTTGAACGCACCACCATTGGCCTTCGGGAAATTCACCGAAAGGGCAAACGCCAGCAGCAGAATGCCCAGCAGCGCCGAGGCGATCACGCCGGGTCTGGTCGTCACGGCGTCATCAACCGGTGCACGGCTTTGGGCCATGTCATGCCTGAGACCTTCTCGAAGCCGGCCTGCCCCATTCGCTCGGCTGCCGGTGTGTCTTCCATGACCTCGCGCAGGGCGACGGCGAGCGTCTCGGGCCGAGGGGCGCAGACCCGGCCGTTCACGCCATCACTCACAAGCTCCGCCGGGCCGCCGCTGTCGGTGCACGTGACCACGGCCTTGCGCGATGCGAACGCTTCGACGGTGACGAAGCCGTAGTCCTCGTCATATGGCGGAAAGCACACCGCGCGGCATCGCGCGAGGTGCTCCAGCATCTGGCGATCGTCAATCCGCCCAATCAGCTTGACGCGCGAGGAAAGTCCCCTGGTGGCGATCGCGTGTTCGAGCGCCTGATGCATTTCGCCCTCGCCGGCAATGACACATCTGATGCCGGCCGCTTCGGGATTCGCGAGCGCCTCGATGAGCAGTGACAGCCGTTTCAAGGGTGCCAGCCGCGAGATCGCAAAAACATAATCCTCGTAGCCTTCACAACGATAGGCGCGTTGCGGAGGTGGCGGGTACAGCGGTTCCGACCTGATGCCTCCGAACCGGGCGAGGCGTCCGCTGACGGTCTGCGAGATCGTAAACACCTTTCGCACGTGTCCGGTCAGCAGGCGCCGATCGGTCCAGCGGATCAACTGACGCCTCGTCAGTTCCTTGAGTCGCCCCTTCCACCGCAGCGGAGCGCTGAACGCGTCCCACTGATCGTAGTACTCGCGCATGGTGTGGTTCAACCACACAACGTGATTGGGATGCCGTACCGCGTAGCTCGGGTACCGGAGCGAAATCACCTGGTCGATCGGACGGTTGTTGTGCGCCAGCCCCACGTCGGTCAGCCAGGCGGCCAGATACGCCGCACCCTGGCGGCCGAAGCGATTTTGCGGCGTCACGACCAGCCCGGCGGCATGGCCTTCTTCGCGCAGCGCCTGAACAAGCGCGCGCGCCATCACCAGATGCCCGCCTTCGACGAACATCGGCGACGATGTGACCACCGCTATTGATTTCATGCGAGAAACGACAGGTCGGCCCGCAGCGGCGCGCTCCGGCTCCCGGCCTTCCTGGCCCGGGAGCCCTCGCAGAGCAGCACGTAAAGCTGCTCCATCTTTCGCACGAACGCCGCGATATCGTAACGCTCGGCCGTCACACGAGCCGCGGCCGCCAGGCGCGCACGCTCGTCGGGCCGGTTCATCAGATCGAGAATGGCGTTGGCCAGCGCTGCCGCATCGCGCTTCGGCACGATGCGCGCGTCGCGGGCGTCGGTCAGAATGTCGAGCGAGGCCGTCGGCGTCGGTGGCCACAATCGGCTTCCCCGAGGCGAGCGCCTCGAAGGCGGTCAACGGTGTGCCCTCCCAGAGAGACGGGAACACGCTCAGATCGAACGCGCTGAGAACGGCGGCCACATCTTTGGCGAACCCGACGAACACGAAGCGGTCGCCCAGGCCCAGCTGGCGCGCCTGCGCTTCGAGCGATTCTCGCAGAGGGCCCTCGCCGACGAGGAAGAAACGGGCGCGCGGTTGCTGCGTCGATGACCAGGTGAGCGGCCTCGACCAGGTACGAGTTTCCCTTGGACTCGTGCAGCCTCGTCACTGTCCCGACGGCGAAGTCATCCGGGCGGATCCGAAGGTCCTGCCGGGCGGCCGCGATCTCGTCGGCCGAGCGCGCGCGGCTGAACTCATCGTGAGGCGCGCCCAGGTAGACGACTTTCACCTTGGACGGCTGGACGAGCCGTGCATGGACGACGAATTCGGCGGTGCTCTTCGAGACCGCGATGGCGATGTCGGTGTAGCGCTCGAGAGCGCGATCGGCGATCTTCTGAAACCAGGGCGTGTCGGTCAGGTTCGCGTGCTCGTGCAGGATCGCGGGGATGCCGCGCATGGCCGCCGCCAGTCGTCCGAACGTCGTCGCGCCGTAGCCGTGGAGGTGAAGGACGTCGATCTTCTTTCTGGTCGATGATCTTCAGGAGTGCCGTGAGCGTCGACGGATCGAACTTGCCCTTGTGCAGATACGTGATGTCGATGCCGAGGGCGTCGAGCGTTTCCTCCGACAGGTCCTTCTTGCGCAGGCTGACGAGCGAGACGTCGAAGCGGCTGGGATCGAACCGCGGAATCATCCAGGCGAACAGACGCTTCACGCCGTGCATGCGCGAGCCTTCCCAGCCGAGGTGATCGCAGACCTGAGGAGAGCACGCGAATCATGCGCGCGTTCCCACGATCCGGGCGGGCACGCCGACCGCGGTCGCTCGATCGGGCACCGCCTCGCGCACGACGGCGCCGGCGCCAATCACGGCATGCGCCCCGATGATGACGCCATCGAGGACTTTGACCCCGGCCCCCAGCCAGGCTCCTTCGCCCACGCTGATGCCGGCCGACGTGCGCGGCTGATCCAGGACCGGGCGCGACGGATCGCTGAAGTCGTGATCGCCGCCGACGAGATAGCTGTAGGCGGCGATGAGCACGTTCCGGCCGACGTGCACGCGGCTCGCCGAAAAAATTTCGCAGTTGAAGCCGATGTTGACCCCGTCGGCCAGCTCGATATTGCCGTTCTTGCACGAGAGAATCGTGTTGCGCCCGATGAACACACCACTGCCGATGCGGATGCCGGTGTTCGATTCACCTTTGGCGTCGATCAGGCAGTTGTCGTCGATGACGACGTTGTCGGCGATGCTGATCTTGTGCGGATGGCGCAACACGACGTTGTGTCCGAACACGACGTTGCGTCCGCAGGCGCCGAGCAGCCACGGATACAACGTCTTGCGCAGCACGAGCCCGAGGGCGCCGGGCACGTGTTGCGACAGCGTCACGATGAGCTCGTACTTGATGAGCGAACCCAGGCCGGGCTTACCGACGATGAGGGATGCGTACTTCTCGCGGGCGGACATGCCGGGACGGGCGAGCTCGTCCTGGACGCGCGGAATGGGGTTCACAGCCATCCGCGTTCCCGGTACCACGCAAGCGTCCTGCGAATGCCTTCGCGAAGGCCGACGCGCGGGTCGTAACCGATTTCGGCGCGCGCACGGCTGATGTCGAAGGCGCGGCTCTTGGTGAAGAAGTCCACTCTCCGGCGATAGATCGGCGGCTCGAGGCCCAGCGGCACGCACACCGCTTCGCACGCCGCCCCGGCAAACCAGAACGGCCAGACCGGCAGCTTGAGGGCGGGCGGCCGGACGTGCGCCTCGGCAGCGATCAACCCTATGACTTCGTTGAGTGTCGTGACTTCGCCTCCCGCGAGAATGTACGTCCGGTTGGCCGCGGCTGGCACTTCCCCGCACAACCGGAATCCCTCGACGAGGTCGTCGATGTACGTCAGATGATAGAAGATGTCTCCGGACCCGAGCACGACAAAACGCCGCCGCGCCACGCCCCGGAAGAGCTTGAGCAGGCGGCGATCGCCGGGGCCGTAAATGCCCGACGGACGCGCAATCGTCACGGCCAGCCCGGTACGGGCGGCCGCCTCTCGCGCCACACGCTCCCCTTCGACTTTCGTCTCCTGGTAAATGTCGCCCGGCCGAAGGGGTGCGTCTTCGGTGGCCGGGGGATGCTCGATATCACCGTGCACGCCGACAGTGCTGCAGTGCACCACGCGGCGGGCGCCCGCTTCGGCCGCCGCCTCGATGACATCGCCGACCGCCGTGGCGTTCACCGCGCGATACGCCGAGGCTGGAAGCCCTGCCTGCCGATAGACGGCGGCGACGTGATAGACGATCTCGATTCGCTTGACCGCCCGCACGAGCGCGGCACGATCTTCGAGCGTGCCGATCGCCGGTTCGATGCCCGCCGCTTCGAGCTCTCCTGCCTGTGTGCGCCGGCGCACCAGACCGCGAACGTGGTACCCGCGCCGGGCCAGCGTTCGCGCAAGATGACCCCCTGTGAACCCGGTCGCGCCCGTGACTAGGACGCGCACCGCTCTGCTGCCACGGTGACGGGCGAACCGGCAAGCCTCAACACGCCAACGCTCGCGAGGCCCCCTTCGAGGCCGCGTGTGAAGCCGGGAGATCCGATCGCCTTGTGAAACGCGATCGGCAGCACGAACTGCCGGTGCGTGGCGACGATGCGAAACCCGTGGCGGTCGAGCTCGCGGGCGATGTCGCCGGCGCCGAACACGCGATAGGCCTCGACCGTGCTTCCCATGGCCTGGGCGAGGCGGCGCCAGACCGCCTGCACTGAGGCGACGCTGCAGAGCGCTGGATAATCGAACACGACCCGATGGTGGCTCACGCGGCACAGTTCCGCAAGCGCCCGTCGCCAGTCGGGAACATGCATGAGCATGCGCAGGCAGACAACGCCGTCGAACGACCGGTCGGCGAAGGTCAGCGCGTGCGCGTCGCCCTCGCGAAAGTCGATGGTCAGTCCCAGCGCTGACGCGCGTGTGCGCGCGACGCCGAGCATCTCGCTCGAGGCATCGGCGCCGGTGACGTGGGCGCCTCGCTGCGCCAGCGCCAGGGCCGCGCGCCCAGTGCCCGTGGCCATGTCGAGGATGGTTTTGCCGGACACGTCGCCGAGGAATTCCATGAGCACGCGCTCCTGATCCTCGAGGAGCATTCGGCCAATCGGCCCGCCGAAGCGCCTGGCGTCGAAGCTTGCCGCCATCGCAGGGTCGGCATATGCCGAATAGCTGTAGTGGTCGTTCTCCATCACGCCACCAGCGCTGCGCACGCTTCGCGGGTCCGCTGGAGGTACGCCTCGTAGGTGTAGCGGGTCTCGGCGAGCGTTCTTGCGGCGTCGCCTACGCTTTTTGCGTGCGCCGGATCGTTGACGGCTCGAAGGATGCCGCGGGCGAAGCCGTCGGGCGTCGGCTCGGCCAGAATCGCCACCTCGTCGGAGAGCACCTGGGTGTGCGTCAACAGACGCGTGGCGACAATCGCGCGGCCCGAGCGCAGGTACTGGTAAATCTTCAGCGGTGTGTTCGTGCCGGTGCTGCGGGGCGACACGAGCACATCGGCGGCGTCGAGATAGCTCGGAATCGAATCCGCCGGCAGCTCGCCGGTGAAGATCAACCCTTCTGCCCCCATCGACACAGCCTGCGCTTTGGCGCGCGCCACCTGTTCGGGCTTTCCACCGGCAAGCACAAAACGCACGTCGGGCCGCTGTCGACGCACCAGTGCCGCCGCCTGGAACAAGAGATCCAGTCCTTGGTACGCCTCGAAGGTGCCGGTGTACAAAACCACTGGTGAGCCGGCTTCCAGCGCCAGCGCTTCGCGAATCGCTTTGCCGCTGCCGTGAACCGGCGCCTCACCAGAGCCGGGCGCGTTTTCAATCAGC
Source organism: Vicinamibacterales bacterium (assembly GCA_963746535.1). Taxonomy (GTDB): domain Bacteria; phylum Acidobacteriota; class Vicinamibacteria; order Vicinamibacterales; family JAMQPK01; genus JAMQPK01. The sequence continues at coordinate 137,687 of CAVVBP010000010.1, forward strand.
ACCGTTCGTGCACCGGGCACTACCCGGCGTGCCGTTTCCTCGAGATGTGGACAGATGACGATGGTCACCCGCGATCGTTTGATGGCCGTCCGTTCGAGCCGCTGAAACATCCAGCGGAGGATCGCCGATCGGCTGAAAGCGAAGTTCTCGAGCTGCTGCGGCAAGCTCGAGTGCATGTCGTACAGATGCGGCAGGCCGAGCACGGCGGAGATGACAACGCCAATCGCGGCCGCTTCTTCGTGCGAGTGAACGGCGTCGTAGCCCCCCAGACGCGCGCGATTGAGCGCCGTTGCGGTCAGCGTCAGATCGAGAAACAACTTGGCTGCCGATGGGCCAATCTTCACATGTGAGACGAAGGGCGGCCGCGCCGCACGAAAGATGCGAAGACCCGGCAACTGCACGTCGGCGCCAAATGGATACGTGACGAGATCGACGGTATGGCCGAGATCGAGGAGTGCCCTGATGCGGTGGTATTCGCTGAACGGGGTGCCCCGAGGCTCGAAGAACGGCTCGGGCGCAATCATCAGAATCCGCATTCCACGGTGGCGATTGTAGGAAACCAGCGGCAATCCGTCAAACACGAATCCTCGGATGTGACGGACCAGTAAGCACTTGTGTTACCATGATTGGCGTTCGTGTCGACCGATACATTCCGCCTCCAGTACCTCGCCAGGAGCGCCGCGGGGGTTCCGCGCGACCTGGTGAACTCCCTGGTCGTTTCGCGGTTCAAGGCCATTCGCCCTACCGTACTCATCTATAACTGTACCTTCGTCTGCGACGCCCGCTGCGAAATGTGCGGCAACTGGAAAATGGGCGATCGCAAGTCGGACATGACGCTGGAGCAGCTCGACGGCGTCATGGCGCACGATTTCTGGGGAGCCGTCGAAAACCTGAACATCTCGGGCGGCGAGCCCACGACGCGCAACGATCTGCCGGAAATGGTGGAGCTGTTCCATCGGCGGTTGCCCCGCATCAGGAAGATCGGCGTCAACACGACCGGCCTCACACCACATCGGGCCATCCCGATGCTGACGCGCATCGTGGAATTCTGTGCCGAGAAGAACGTGCTGCTCAGCGTCCGCGTGTCGCTCGACGGCATCGGCGACATCCACAACCAGGTCCGGCAGGTGAAGGCGGGTTTCGACAAGGCGTGCCAGACGATCGACGCGATGCAGGCGCTCGCCGAGAAGCAGCCGAATTTTCAGTTCGGGCTGGCCGCCACGATCTTCGCGATGAATCTCGAGGATTCCGACAAGCTGCTGGCCTGGGCGAAGAGCCGGCGGCTCGACATCGTGTTCAACATGTTGCGCTTCACCGAGAACATGTTGAACAACAAGAGCCTTGAAGATCAGATTCAGTTCCGGCAGCGCGAAAAGGATTTCATGCGCCGGTTCTTCCTCGATCGCGTATCGGAAGAGTCGGTGCTCAGCGGCCAGTCGTTCATGTACCTGCACTACGCCGATATGATCGCCAACGGGTATCACCGGACGATGCCGTGTCCGTTTCAGGGCCAGGGGCTGCTGCTCAACCCTGAAGGCAATCTCTTCTACTGCGAGAACTCCGAGAAGCTCGGCAACGTGCTCGACGAGAGCGCCGAATCGCTGTACTTCAAGGTGGCCAACCTCGCGCATCGGGAGGTGCTCAAGGACAAAGTCTGTCCGACGTGCCTGAGCCCCTGCCAGGTCAACGTGGGCGCCATGAAGCAGGTCGTGCCCTACGTGAAGTTCCTGCGCCGGGCGTACAAAGTGAAGCACGATCCGGCGCGACATCTCGAAACTATTCCCCCGGTCCGTTGAACTCGGGAACTCCCGTTCCCCGTGCACCATCACGCGGGCCCGCGCTCCTGCGGCTGGCTTTTGCGGCCGCGCTCGTCTCTTACTTCTTTGCGCGCGCCAATCCTGAAGCGGTACTCCAGGCGTTCACCCGCATCAGCGGCGGGCCGCTCCTGGTCGTGGCCGGCCTGGTGCTCGTCGATCGCGCCCTCATGGCGTATCGATGGTTCGTCCTCCTCCGGCCCCTCGAGCGCGAGCGGATGCCATCGTTCGGTGTGGTGCTGAACATCTTTTTCGTCAGCACGTTTCTCGGGACGTTCCTGCCGGGGAGCATCGGCGGTGATGCCGTGCGTGCGTATTCGCTGTCGAAGCACGGCGTCCCGATTGGCGATTCGACGGCATCGGTCTTCGTTGACAGGATGCTCGGCGTCCTGGCGCTCCTCGTTGTCGCGCTCGTCAGCGTGACGCTCGCGCGCGACCTCGCATCCGAGCGCGCGATTGTCGTGGGCCTGGCCATGACCGCGACCATCTGCGTGGCGGCCGCCCTGCTCGTGTTCAGCAACCGGACGGAAGCCGTCGCGGAATCGCTGCTCGCGCGGTTACCGCGGGAATCGATCCGCCGCGTGCCGGCACAGATTCTGGCGTCGATCCGGCGATACGCGCATCACCATGGCGCGCTGATCCACGTGCTTGCGGCGTCAGTGGCCGTCCAGGTGCTGCGCGTGCTTCAGGCGTACTACCTGGGTGCGGCGATGGGTTTGCCGCATTCGCTGCAGGTGTATTTCGCCTTTGTCCCGTTAATCCTCCTCATCATGCTCTTGCCTGTTACGGTCAACGGTCTCGGCACGTCCCAGGCCGCATTCGTCTGGTTGTTCGGAAGAGTACACACCCCGGCGCCCGAAGCATTCGTCTTGTCGGTGCTCTTCGTCGGACTGCAGATTGTCGGCAATTTTCCTGGTGCCCTGCTGGTGCTGGTGAAGACAGCCAGGGACGTCGGGGCGCGCGGCCCGACACACTAAAGCCTTGACAAGCAGCAGCTTCGTTCCGTACCATCCTCTTACCCTCCAGCTCGGTGGTCCGAGTTTCCCGGCTCAGACCGCAACTACTTCACTAGCACTGTTGTTCCGATAAACCGAAAAGAGCTCAGAAATGGGCCGGGGCTATTTTTTTGTACGCAAGGGTATCCCATGGTGAACATGAACAAGTCTTGCTGGGTCATCGGTCTCGCAATCTCGGCTTTTGTCGGGGCTGGTTGTCAGGTGGAGAAAAGCGCCAACCCGCTGAGTCCAGCCGTGGCCGGTCCAATCGCCGGAGTGACGATCTCGGCGCCCAACCTGCTCGAACCAGGCCCGGACTGGCAGATTCTGCCCCGCGATCAGCCGGTCCGGCTGATGTTTCAGAACGCCGGCACGTCGGGCGGGCGCGCGCTGTTCTACACGCTGGAAGTGGCGTCGGATGCCGAGTTCAAGAACATCGTGTTCACGCGGACCCGCGTCGAGCCCGGCAGCGGCATCACGACGTTTCAGCTGCCTGACGCGCTGCCGGCCGGCCGCACCTATTGGTGGCGGGTGCGCGCGGAAGACGGTGCCAACGTCGGCGAGTATTCAAAGCCGCAGAGCTTTGCCGCCGTGGCCTCGGTCACGCTGACGGCGCCCACGAGCGTCACGCCGAGTGGCTCGATCACCACGCTCACTCCGGAGTTCCGGGTTCGGGCGGGCAGCAAGACGGGACCGTACGAGCGCATCACCTACATGCTGCAGGTCAGCAACAACACCGCGTTCACATCGATTGCCGCGACGTTCGTCGTGGATGAGGCCGGAGGGGAAACGGTCGTCGCGCAGAACTATTCATTCCTCAACGGCCGGACCTACTACTGGCGCGTTCAGGCCAGGGATAGCAGCGAGAGCCGGGCGGTGAGCCCGTGGTCCGCAGTGAAGACGTTCCTGGTCAACGTACCGCTGCCGCCGACCCCACCACCGCCGGGGGGTGGAGGTGGAGACGACGATCCACCGGGCGGTCCCACGGGTGACTGGAATTCGTGCGGATCCACGCCCGGCAAGGGGATTGTGGAATGCGTCCGCGACGCGGTCTATCGCCGCAGCACGCTCGAAAATGCGTTTGACGTCACCAAACGCGTCGCCTGGCTCCTGCGCGGCAAGGGGTACGGGCTGTTGGAGAAGCCCGGCGGCGAAAACATCATTACGTGGAAGGGCAGTACCGTATCGATCAGCCGCGTCATGCTGGCGAACGGACACATCGTCAAGATCTTGAGCGATGCAGGTCCCGGCGGTGCGAACGGTGCCGGCTGGAGTGAGTGCTTTTCACCCAAGAATGACCCCGAGTGCTACGTCGAACCCGATCGCTACGTGCCGGCAAAGCAACCGGAGTGGTGAGCTTGTAAACCCGGACCTGCCATCGAGCAGGTCCGGGTTGAAAATCAGTTAAAAGCGAAGTCGCAGGCCGCCGCCCAGGTGGACGCCGCCTATCCTCATATCGTCGAACGAATCGAAATCAGCGTTCGCTCCGGCGTATCTGAAGAAGACTCCCGCACCGTAGTTGCGGTGGATGAAGTAGTTGATGTTGGCGCCGATATTGACACCGGCCGTTCGCGCCCGTTCACGTGTACTGCCGAGACTCAGGCTTTGCGTGCCTGTCGGGATGGATGACGTCGTGAAGTCCTGGCTCACGTTGTAGAACACCGGGCCAATCGACAGCACGGCTTCGATCTTGTCCGTGATGGGGCGGAAGTACGACAAGAGCAGACTGGTGCCGACTTCTTTGTGCTTGAGGCCGGTGCCCGTCGCGGTGACGCTTGCCGGCTTGTTGAAGGCAACGGGACTTGGAATCGACGCGGCGACCGACGATTCACCCTCGTCGCTGAAGATCGAGACACCAAGACCGACGCCAAACTGCGCGTTGATGCGATACCCTAGGTTGATGTCGAATAAACCTCCGCTGTCGACGCCCTGGGCCGTATTGATGATGGCCGTTTCGCCGTACAGCGGAAAGCTGTTGGTCGCTTCCATCGATTCCGTCTGCGTTTGCGCGCCGCCGTTGACGTCAACGTAGAACTTGGTGGGAGCCTGCGTTTGAGCTGCCGCGATCGAACTGCCTGCGAGGCAGAATGCCGCCATCAGTGCTGCGCGGGTCGTCAGTTTGTGCATCGATGTCCTCAGTGTGTGTTGATGAAGTGATGTCATGCGGTGTTCACCGTACCGTGGGGTGACGGCGCCCATCGTAACATGATCCGCCGTCAGAATTCTCGACGGGAATCGCGTTTCAGGGTTTACACACGATCGACTGGCGTTTATTATTGAGCGCGACGTGTACCACTGCGTCGCACCGCAGCACAATCTGTTTCTCCAGATCATCAGGAGTGTTCATGCATCAGAGGTTTTTGTTCGCGCTGTGCAGCCTTTCACTCGTCGTACTCGCGTTCGGCTGTTCGGAGTCGCAGCCGCTCACGCCGACTCCTCCGGCACCCCCCACGACAAATCCGGCGGACGGCACCACCCTTAAGGTGACCGCGCCATCGCTGGTGTCGCCGCTGAACGACGTCCGACTGGAAGGTTTCACGGCTCCGCCGCTCAACGCCGGTGAGGCGCAGTCGACCCAGGGCGCCAGCGTCTCGCCGCAGTACCGGTTCCAATTGCTCAACGCGTCCGGCGGTCTTCTGCAGGATTCCGGGCTGCGGTCGTCGACGAGCTGGACCCCGACGTTCGCGCTCGCGTACGACACGCGATATCTGTGGCAGGTGCGGGCGGAGCAGAACAGCGACATCGGCCCATGGTCGTCGCGCGGGTCCTTCCTCAGCGCGAAAGGCAGTTTCCAGCGGGGACAGGAAGTGCTCGACCTGCTCACAACCGGTCAGACCGTTGGCACCCGATTCGGCGGCCAGTTCGTCGCGGGCGGCTGGCAGGCCACCTCGAACCAGGACGGGATCGACTACGACATTCCGACCTGTAGCGCGTGCACGATCGAGTGGGATGTGACGGCATTCGGCAGGGGCGAAGGCCGGAACGTCCAGAAGGATCTCAAGTGGCTGGCCATGGGCGACGGCACGACGTGGGGTAACTTCGGTCTGTTCCGCAATCACCCGTGGAAGATGCACCTCGAGCAGCGCGGTGACGGCAACGGCACCGGCATGAAGCTCATCTGGCGAAACGGCAAAGCTGGTGATGGCGAACCGGGCGACCACGACACGAAGATCGACCCGACCGACATGGACTGGCGTCAGTCGGGCGTGTTCCATTTCGTCGTCACCTGGAACTCCGGAAGCTATCGGGTGATGGTCGGTGAGATCGACTCGAACGGGAATGTTGTCGGCATGAAGACGTACTTCTCAGGCTCGTTTTCGCGGGCGTATGCACCGCCGAATCACCGGGTCTCGATCGGCACCCGCCCGCGCAGCGAGACGCTCGAGGGCACGTACCGAAACTTCAAGATCTATCCAGGTCCGCCCCGGTGACGACGTAAGACAGAACAGAAGACCAGAAGCTCAGGAGAATTCTTCTCGAAACGAATTCTTTTGGGCTTCTGATCTTTTGTGGCGTCTTTCAGAAGAACTTTTTCCCCAGACCAATCAACCCCTGTTTCCAGGGAGCCCGATGCGAGATGCCGGTCGTCGTCTGGAACTGTTGAAGGTGGCTGACGTACCAGTCGTAGTTCCTGATGAGGGCTTCGCGGTTGGAATAACGGGGCTGGAAGCCCAGCACGCGCTCGGCCCGTTCGATTGACACCCACGAATCAACCGCGGCCGTTTCGTAGACCCATTCGTAAACGGGCGACAGCTTCAGCGCTTCCAGAATCTTGAGGACCGCGATGATCGGGCCTGCCGGCAGCGGCCGCACCTTGCGACCGTGCCCGGCGTGGTCGAGCACGGCCTGAAAGTCGTCGCGCAGGCTGCCGTACTCCCTGGCGCCGATGTTGAAAACCGTGTTGACCCGCGAGGGTTCGCCCGTCATCGTGGCGTAGATCGCGTCACACAGATCCTGCACGTCGAGTAGTTGATACTTGTTCAGGCCGCGGCCGATCAGGGGAAATCCACTGCCCGAGTGCGCCCAATCGTAGAGAATCGACCATACCCCCAGCCGCTCTGGCCCGACGAACGTTTTGGGCCGAAGCACAGGCACGCACAGGCCTCGCGCACGAAAGGCATCACACTCCTGCTCGGCCAGCACCTTCGCCTCGGCGTACGGTCCAATCACTTCGATGGCGCTGTCTTCGGCCGCGCCGGAGGCCTTCGTGCCATAGACCGCCGTCGAAGAAATGTGGATGACGCGCGAGTTCTGGTTGTCGGCGGCTGCCTGCAGCACGTTCCGCGTTCCGGTGACGTCGGTGGACATGATCGCGTCTGGCGTGTACCGAGGGCAGCGCGGCCGCACCATGGACGACGATGTCGCAGCCCCGCATGGCCTCGCGGAGGGCGACGGCGTCGCGGATGTCGCCAGTCACGGCCCGAATGCGATTCCGCTCCGGGTAGTCGAACGGCGCGATGTCGAACGACACGATCGCATGACCGCGGTCGAGCAGGTCGCGTATGAGGTTGATGCCGAGGAAGCCGGAGCCGCCGGTGATGAAAACGGCGCGAGTCGTGGTGTCACTCATTCAAGGGCCGCACGATAAAGGGTCACATCGGGAAACGCCATCACAGGCGTGAGTTTTGCCAGGACGTCGGGATGCACGCGATCGCGGTCCGGTCGCACCACGACATGCGTGACATGATACCGGCGCAGGATGTCGATCGTTTCTTCCGGACTTCGCTTGGCGGATCCGAAGAACCGATCCACATCGCGGGCGCGCTCGGCGCTGCCCACCGCATACTGTCCCCTTCCCCACCCGAGGACCACGCGCCGATCGGCGGCCACGGTCATCAGGGACGGCGCTGTCGGCCGGTCGTGAAGAATGACGGTCGAGTCGGCGTCCTGGGTCTTCAGATAGTCGGCAATGCTCAACTCGTTGCGGGTCAACGCCGCGAGTGCCGGACGCTCGTTGTCGGTCCACTTGCGCGCCAGGTAGTGAACGGACGAAGGGGTGGAAACCACCAGCGTCAACGCGATCGCCGTCGCGCCCCCAGCACGATGGGATCGCGCGAACGCCGATAGAGCGGCGGCCGCGAAAATCCACCACACGTAAAGACCGGTTTGATAGAACTGCAACGTGTCGTTGTACGGATCGGTGGCCAGGACGAACGGAATCGCAACGCCTGCGACGACGACCCATGCCAGCAATCGCCACGCCGAGCCGTCCGGCTGCGTTGCGTCTCTGAGCGCCCGCCAGATGCGTGGGGCGCCGAGCCAGCGCACGCCCGGACCCACCGCCAGGAACATCGCCGTGGCTGCCACGAGAAAGATTGGACGTTGCAGGGTGCCGATCGGCATCGCCGTTTCGGCAAACCGGGAAAATGCCCCCGTCAGGTCGAGCTTGATCAACATACGTTCCGGCAGCACGAACCAGGCGAGCACCAGCGACGATCGCCGATCTTCGGGCGGCAGCGTCAGCACGTTGTAGACAAAGGGGATCGTCAGGAACCCGGTCAAAACAACGACAAACGCGAGCCGCCGCCGCACCGCCCAGTCGTTTCCAGCGAAGACGATTGCGCCACACACACCGGCCATCAGGATGATGTACGCGAACGGCTTGAATTGAAACAGCACCGCGATCAGAAACGCTCCCGCCACGGCCCATCCAGTGGTTGGCGCCTCCAGGCACCGCACGAGCGCGTAGAGTGCCGTAAAAAAAGCGGCAGCGAAGGCGTCCACGTGTTGAAGTGAAGCACCTCCATCGTCGGCGCCAGGAAATTCGTCGGCCACAGGACATAGTCCCACTGCCCCGTTTGTTCCGGCAGCATCCAGGCGGCGAGGTAGGAAAAGTCGCTGCCGACCAGCAGCAAGACGACGGCGAGGAATGCGGTCCCGGCCGACGCGAGCCGGCGCACGAGTACGAAGGCGGTCAGGGCGCCCAGCGCGAGAAACGTGGGCCACGCAAACCGGAAGTACATCGGCAGGAACCCGACCTCTACGAACCGGTGCACCATGGTCAGGACGAGCTGAGGATAGTAGGCCGCGTGCAGTCCGTGACCGGAATAGAACGACGCTTTCGGAGGAATCGTGTGCGTCGCGTCCGAGGCCCAGGCGGCGTAGTGACTCAGGTCGTACGAATCGTAGTCGCCGTAAACCGTCAAACCTTCAGGCGTCTCGACAAGACGATTCGCGAAGACGACCGCGCCCAGAGCAAATGCCAGTGCCGCGATGGCGATGCACGCGGCGAGATCCTGTTGCGAAGTCCGCGGCGCGTCTGGCCGTCGTTCGGTTATTGACAGGCCTGCACCTCCCAGCGCACAGGCGAGATAAGGAAGAACCTGGATGAGCCCAACGCGCCCTATCAGCTCAACGAGTACGGGAACGGCGGCACTTCCAAGGCCCATTTGGATGATGGTGCCCTGTAAGGGGTCGACCCCGCGCGTGAGATGCGCTCCGAGTGCCAGTCCGGGACCTGCGGTGAAGATGACCCAGGCCACGAGAAAGCGAGCAGGTTCGGGGAGAAACGAGAGGAGCGGATGCAGGACGAGCCAGGCGAGACCGCCTGCCATCGCACCGAGTGTCAAACGTCGCAACAAGACGCGGTATTGTACCGCGGGGAGCAGAAACGGTTCGACGTTCTGGGTTCTGAGGTTCTGAGGTTCGAGTTCTTGAAGCCAGAACCAGAACCTCAGAACCCAGAACCTAGAACCTCAGAACCGTACTCTCGTCAAAGTTACCGGCGATAGATCTCGACGTTGAATCCGTCGCTGTTGTCCTGCAGCGCGTCGTCGTTCACGCCCAGATACAACCGGCCGCCGCTGGACATGTCGATAGGACTTTTGATCGATCCGATGGCAAACGGCCGTCCGTTGCCGATACGCGCAATCAAGCCGCCGACCGCCATCTCGGGCACCGGGTATCGTGAGTTGGGTGGAAAGTCCTTATTCCCATCGGGGCCGGCGGTCATGTTGGCGCCAAAGGTGACGGTGCCATCGACCACGTTGAAGGCCAGGCGCTCTCCCGCATTCACGACCAGACCGGTGTCGGTCCAGGCGCGATTGGCTTCGACTCTCACGCGGGCCTGCGGATCGCCCGTCCACCCTCCACGTCCGCGACCGCGGCCGTGGTTCGCCGGGGGCGCGTTGTTGTTCGCCGCGGGCGGGTTGACGATGCTGTTGAACACGTTTCGCGCGGGTGGACCGTTGAGGTACAGCCGGGCCACGTCATTGGCGTGATAGGTCGCGCGCCCGGCGGTCGTGTCGAACGTCACCGTGTCGCTCTCCCAGTGATAGACCTTCCCTTTTAGAATGCGGCCATTACGCATGACCAGGGTGTGCCGCTCCAACTCCGGTGGATTACCCGACGTCGGGAGCTGCAGCAATTCGTCCCGCGATGGATCGCCCGCCGCGTAGAGAATGACGGCGATATCGCGGACGGGATATGCCCGCTTCTGTCCGTTGGCGACCACGCCCACGTTTGTCCCCGTGTCGTAAAACAACTGTCCTGTATGACGGTCACCGTTGGTCATCACAAACGTCACTTCCGCCGCCGAAGCCACGCTCCCGGCCCCGATGCACAGCGTGACCAGTGTGGCCGCTAAAATTTGCTTCATAAGTCCTCCTGCTAAACGCCCGCACGTGTCGCACGCCGATACACTTCGGCCCGACATCTGACTACAACTGATTACAACAGCAATTTGCACGCCAGCCGGCGCGCTGGTCAGGAGTTGACCGTAACGGGGGACTTCTTCACGAGCGGTGTCGCCGAAAGGGCTGCTTTGCCCAGATTGCCGAGGATGGTGGGATAGGCCTCGCACGGCGTCCAGCAGTGCGAGCAGCGCTCCTCGACGACGTCCTGGCGCAGCTCGCGGCGGCGGTCGCTGTCCCACAGCGCCTGCAGGTCGAACCCGTTCTCGCGCAGGTTGCCGACCTTCGCGTCCCAGATCGAGCACGCGAACAGGTTCCAGTACGCGTCGACGAAGCACGACGACGACAGCGCCGTGCACGGCAGCGGCGACTTGCCGGTCTCGTAGTACTTGCGGATGAGCGCCTGATACCGATCCTCGAGAAACTGCACCGGATGCAGCGACGAGCCGTTCGCTTTCGCGATGGTCGCTCGATCGGCGCGCAGGACCTTCGCGTGATGCGTTGCGACACCGGCGTAGCCGAGGTTGTCGAAGTAGTGCCCCGACTCGTGGCCGATGTTCAGGTGCAGCTCCGTGCGCGTGAAATCGGGAATCGACCTCGCGGATGGCGGCGATCGTCTCGTCGACCTTCGTCGCGTTCTTCGCCATCAGCGTCATGCCGATGACGGTCTGAAAATTCGACCGCCTGATGCCGCGCAGACGGCGGAACGTCTCGATGCGCCTTGTCCCAGCTGCCCGGCAGCCCGCGCATCTCCTCGTGCAGCGCCTTCGGGCCGTCGATGCTGATGGTCACCATCAGCCGGCCGACGCCGCGCGCGAGCGTCCGCTCGACGAGCGACACGCGTCTTGTCGCCGAACCAGCCGGTCGTCGGGAAATTCAGCAGGATACAGCGACCGGCAGCTCTTCTGAATCGCCGCGACCAGATCGTCGAGGTCGCGCCGCATGAAGAGCTCGCCGCCGGTCAGGTGCACCCAGCTGGAACTGCGACCAGCGGCTCGAAGAAGAGCGCCACCTCGTCCGGCGTCATCTCGTCCACGCTCTTCTTCTGCCAGATGTTGCACATCTCGCAGCGGAAGTTGCAGTGATAGGTGGCGACGAACGTCACCTTGTACGGGCAGCGCCGGGCGAGCGCAGGTTGGCGCCGAGGATCGCGCTGGCCAGACCGATTTGTCGGGTCAGCATCATCCGGATGGTAGCAGCGATCGTAGCGGACGGCGCAATGTCGAGCAATGCGTCGATAACGCAGCTTGACCCGATCGCAGGCGCAGTCGCTATACTGCATTCGCGCATTCCAGTCGACCGACTCGCGGCCGCACGATCCGCACACCTGCCAGTGCCCGACGCCCGCGTCACCGTTGTCATTCCGACCAAGGACGAGGAAGGGCTCGATCGGCGAGATCGTCGACGCGGTGCAGGCCGTACGCCGACGAGGTGCTCGTCGTCGACGGCCACTCGCGCGATCGGACGCGCGAGATCGCCGCTCGAGCACGGCGCGCGCGTCGTGCTCGACCGCGGCAAGGGCAAGGGCGACGCGCTGCGCCTGGCGCTTCGACGAGGCCGCCGGCGACATCGTCGTGTTCATCGACGCGGACGGATCGCACGAGCCGAAAGACATTCCCGCGATGGTCGCGCCGATTCAGGCCGGCGCAGGCCGACATGGTCGTCGGGTCGCGCGGCAAGGGCGGCAGCGACGAACTGCACGGCACGCTCGAGCAGTTCATCCGCTACGTCGGCTCGCAGCTCATCATGCTGGCGCATCAACTACCGCTGGAACGTGCGCCTGACCGACAGCCAGAACGGCTTCCGCGCGATCCGCCGCGACGTCGGCCGGCAGCTCGGGCTGACGTCGAATCTGACGACGATCGAGCAGGAGATGCTGATGAAGGCGCTGAAGCAGGGCTTTCGCGTCAGCGAGATCGCCAGCCACGAGTACGAGCGCCGATGGGGCACGTCGAAGGTCGTCGTCTGGAAGCTGTGGTTCGCCTACGTCTGGTCGTTCCTCAGAAACCTCTTCTAGGACTGACACGGCCCCCGCCGCATTTTTCGCGTGGAAAATCTGCGCGTGGTCATTTTGATTGTAAATAAACATGATCTCCGTTAAAGTCCGTAGCCGCCGGTGACGACATGATTCAGAGAGAGTTCACAGGATGCGCAAGAGTGTGAAATTGCTTTCCGCAAGCGCCATGCTTGCCTCGTTGACAACCTTTGCGGCATGCGGCTCCAAGGCAGCGACGCCCACACAGCCGACCACCGCCCCCCCCACCACAACTCAGCAGACCGCCCGTACCGTTGCGGCTCCCGGGCTGTCATCGCCCGTGAACAGCGCGCAGTTGACCGAGACGGCCGTCATTCTCAAGGCGACGAACGCGCAAACCACGGGTAGCGTGCAGGACGTCAAGTACCGCTTCGAGTGGTCGGAGGTTGATGGTTTTCCCGAAGGCAGCCGGACCGGATTCAAGGGTGACGTCGAACAGGGCGGCGACACGACGTCGTTTCAGATCGGCGACACGCTGAAGCCCGGTTTCAAGTACTACTGGCGCGTGCTCGCTTCATCAGGCGACCTCACGAGCGAATGGTCGGCGACCGGATCGTTCGTCACCCTGAACAAGGGCTATGTACGAGGCCAGGAGATCTACGACCCGCTCACCAACGGCGAGACTGTTGGCGCGAGGATTGGCGGGACCTTCGTCGCCAATCAGGGCTGGAAGGCGACCAGCACGAGCGATGGCATCGACTACGACATCCCCACCTGCAGTGCCTGCACGGTGGAATTCGATGTCACGGACTTTGGAAAGAAAGTGGGCGCGCCCCTGAGCAAGGATTTGAAGTGGCTCTCCATGGGCGACGGAGCGACGTGGGGCGACTTCAGCGCGTTCCGCAATCACGGCTGGAAAATGCACCTCGAACAGCGCGGCGACGGCGACGGGACCGGGATGAAGCTCATCTGGCGGAACGGTCGGGAAGGTGGTGGCGATCCCGGCGATCATGAGGGCCGGATCGAGCCGACGATGAACTGGCGAACGGGCGCGGTCTTCCATTTCACGATCACGTGGACGCAGACGAGCTACGAGGTCTGGGTCGGAGAAGTGAACGCCGACGGGTCGCTCTCGGGCAACCGTATCTGGTTCCAGGGCGGGTTCGCACGCGCCTATGCGCCACCGAATCATCGGGTGTCGATTGGCACGCGGTCTCGCAGCGAGACGATTTTCGGGCTGTTCCGGAATGTCAGAATCTACCCGGGCCCGCCGCGGCCGCGGTAGATGATCGGCGCGTTACGCGCTTCGACGGCGGCGGGTTTCGAGCACGATAATGGTTCGTTCTTCGGGCGTGACGTCGCGAGACACCCGGGCGGTCCGCAGAATGGCCGCCACGGCATCGAGCGTGTTCCGTTCGGGCTCGGCCAGTCCCTTCTGCGTCAGGAGATCGCGGATATCGAGCTCCAGCTGCGGAATCGAATACGGCGGCTCGAGCGCAATCAGGCAACGACCGTTTCCAATGGGCACGAGCTGCACGCCCGGCAGGCGGCGCAAGGCCCGGGCTTCTGGGACGACGATGACGGAGCGGTTCCCATAGGTGGCGATCTCGGTCGATGGTTTGCGCGAGACGGCGAGGGTTTTTCCGCGACGCTCGACGAGCTTCACGATGGCACGTCCAAGATCGGTGTCCGCCGCGCTCAAGGTTGCCAGAATGTCTTCGGGAAGCGTCACGGTGACCGCCCGAGCCGGCCGCCCGTACCTCTTGGGCCGTCCTCTTCCTTGTGTGACCGACAGGGGTGCAGCACGCATGCGGGCACATTCTAGCGCGCGTCAGATGTTTTTCTCGCGAAAAATATCGTTCCGGTCATTTACTTGTAAATATCCAGCAAGTCCTGTAGAGTGCCCGCCGTGCGGTTACGATAATGTGACCGGAAGATGAAGCGAGAACCAGGCACCCCGCGATCGTTCGGCCTTTCCGTCGGCGGCGCGCTATGTGTGGGTGCCGCCATTCTGGTCTGGCGCCATGTGTCTGGCGGCATCGCCGCGACGGTCGAAGCGCTCGGGCTGATGCTCGTCATCCTGGCGCTCACCTTTCCTCTCGTCCTCAAGCGGCCGAGTGCTCTGTGGTGGCGTTTCTCGCAGGCGCTTGCTGCCGTGAATGCCCGCATCGTTCTTACCCTGCTCTTCCTCGTGGCGCTGGTTCCCATGTCGTTGCTGTGGCGGATCGTTGGGAAGGATCCGCTCACCAGACGCCGGAGTCAGTGGCTGGGGTGGACACCGTATCCCTCGCGGTATCGCAACCGCATGCACTATCAACGAATGTATTGAGTCGCAGAGCGAGATGGGACACACCCGAGTCCTGGCGGAGTTCTGGCGGTTCCTGCGCGAGGAGAAGAAGTACTGGCTCGTCCCGATCGCGTCGTGTTCCTGTTGTTCGCCCTCCTGATCGTGTTCTCGCAGTCGAGTCCGCTCGCGCCGTTTATCTACCCGCTGTTCTGAATGTCGAAACGCATTCTCGGCATCTCCGCCTACTACCACGATTCGGCGGCGTGTCTGGTTGAGGACGGCCGGATCGTCGCCGCCGCGCAGGAAGAGCGCTTCACGCGAAGAAGCACGACGCCGAGCTTTCCGTCACACGCGGTCGAATACTGCCTGCGCGAGGCCGGAATCACCGCGAGCCAACTCGATCTCGTCGGCTTCTACGAGAAGCCGCTCGTCAAGTTCTCGCGGCTGCTCGAAACGTACATCGCCTGTGCGCCGCGCGGGCTTCAGTCGTACCTGATGGCGCTGCCGCTGTGGCTGAGCGACAAGCTCTGGATGGACGACGACATCCGCGCGCGCGCTCGACGGCTACGCAGGCGAGATTCTGTTCGGCGAGCACCACGAATCGCACGCCGCGTCGGCCTTCTATCCGTCGCCGTTCGAAGAGGCGGCCATCGTCACGATCGACGGCGTCGGCGAGTGGGCGACCTCGTCGATCGGCGTCGGCCGGGGCCACGAGATCGAGATTCTGCAGGAGCATGCGCTTCCCGCACTCGCTCGGCCTGCTCTATTCGGCCTTCACCTACTTCACCGGCTTCAAGGTGAATTCCGGCGAGTACAAGGTGATGGGCCTCGCGCCGTACGGCGAGCCGACGTACGTCAAGGCCATCAAGGATCACCTGATCGAGATCCGCGACGATGGCAGCCTGTGGATGAACATGGAGTACTTCACGTACCCGCACGGACTCACGATGACCGGCAGCGCGTTCGAGCGGCTGTTCGGCGGCCCCGCGCGACAGCCGGAAGCCCAGCTGACCCAGCGCGAGATGGATCTGGCGCGCTCGATCCAGGACATCACCGAAGAGGTGATGCTCAAGATGGCCGCGTTCGCCCATCGCGAGACCGGCCTGCGCGACCTGTGCCTCGCCGGCGGCGTGGCGCTCAACTGCGTCGGCAACGGCCGCATTCTGCGCGAAGGGCCCTTCGAACGAGATCTGGATTCAGCCGGCGGCCGGCGATGCCGGTGGCGCGCTCGGCGTGGCGCTGGCCTCTGGCATCGGTATCTGGGCAAGCCGCGTACGAGCGCCGAGCGTCTGGGGACCTGGGCAGCGCCGGCACGCCGTCTCTGTCAGGCCGGCTCTCCACCGGCGTACGCCGACGGCATGAACGGCTCGTACCTCGGGCCGGAGTTCAGCGAACGACGAGATCGCGCGGTTTCTCGACGAGCATGGCTACGCGCGCTCGCCGCGTCGAACCGTCCGCGCTGGCCGGACGAAGTGGCCGCGCTGCTCGCGACGGAGAAAGTCGTCGGCCTGCTTCAGGGCCGGATGGAGTTCGGTCCGCGTGCGCTCGGCGGCCGCTCGATCATCGGCGACGCGCGATCGCCGAAGATGCAGTCGGTGATGAACCTGAAGATCAAGTTCCGCGAGTCGTTCCGTCCGTTTGCGCCCGCCGTCCTGCGCGAGCACGTGCACGAGTGGTTCGAGCTCGACGACGACAGCCCGTACATGCTGCTCGTCGCGGACGTTCAGCCGGCGCCAACCGCTTGCCGCGAACAGGGTCGGACGACGAACGGCCTGTGGGGCATCGAGCAGCTGAACGTGCCGCGTTCGACGATCCCGGCCGTGACGCACGTCGACTACTCGGCGCGCATCCAGACCGTTCGGCGCGAGACCAATCCGCTGTACTACGACATCATCGAAGCGTTTCGAGCGTCGCACCGGCTGCCCGGTGATCGTCAACACGTCGTTCAACGTGCGCGGCGAGCCGATCGTCTGCACGCCCGAGGACGCGTATCGGTGCTTCATGCGCACCAACATGGACGTGCTCGTTCTGGAACACTTCATCCTCGAGAAGGCTGAACAACAACCCATTTCCTCGGAAGACGTATGGCAGCGGGAATTCGCTCTCGATTAATCCGCCTCGTTTTCTCGACAGTCCTGCTGGTCGTGCTGCTCGGCCTGACCGAGCTTGGTGCACGCTGGCTGTATCGCGACGCGTTACAGCCGAATCCGCAGGTCGTGCGCAACCGCCTGAGGTATCGCGACCGCAATTTCGGGCCGAAGCGGCCCGGCCGCTATCGCATCATCATCATCGGCGATTCCTTCACGTTTGGCGCCGGCATCGAAGAGCGCGACAGGTTTTCCAACGTGATCCAGACGCGTCTTGGTGCCGGCTACGAGGTGCTGAACTTCGGCACCGCCGGGCACAATCTGCCGCACCACCTCAACACATTGGACCGCGCGTTGGAATACAAGCCGGACTATGTGCTGCTGCAGCTCTACGAAAACGATTTCGAGACCCGCAACATGCATCAGCATCGGCCCGTCGCCCATACGCTGCGGGACGATACCGAACGGCAGATGCAGCGGTCGTTCGTGTTGTACCGCCTCATCAGCACCGCCTCCGCGAGACTCCAGGAGGCCATCGGCCTTTCCGAGGAATACACCCACTACATGGCGAGTCATCTGAAGGACCCCAGCTCGCCTGATGCCTGCGAGGCGTTTGGCATGTTGACGACGTTCATCACGAAGGCAAAGGAGGCCCAAGTGCCCGTGGGCACGGTGATCTTTCCGGCGCTCTGGGTGCTGAAACCGGGAGGCGGTGACTATCCGTTCGACTACCTGCACGAACACGTGCGCGCGATCTGCCAGGAGCAGGCGATCAGATGCCTCGACCTGTTCGGGGAATTCGCCCGCGACGAGAACGCGCGGCACCTGTGGGTCAACGCGTTCGATGCCCATCCGAACGCCGAAGCGAACCATCGCGCGGCACGGGAAATTCTGAATACCTTCAGTCCGGTGTGGAGGCGTTAAGCCGACACGCCGATAGATTGCGCGTCCACGAGCCCCCTGCCTCGGTGACACAGCCCGGAGAACCCATGCAGATTCTGACCAGAAGAGTCCAGATCCTTGTGACGTGTGTGTTGACTGCCGCCTGCGGATCGAAATCCACCGGCGGGGGTGGCCCTGCGCCCACTACACCCAGTCCTACGGTGACCGTGGCACGCCTGACCTCGCCGACGCCGGACTCTCCGGCCAACCGGTTCCAGTTGAACACGCTCCGTCCCACGCTCACGGTGACCAACGGCACGTCCGACCAGCCCCAGGGGACGCGGACCTACGAGTTCCAGATCTCGGATCGCGCTGATTTCACGTCGCTGGCGGCCGGTTCGTCACTATCGGTGAAAAACGGAACCTCGTTTCTTGTCGTGGCGACGAAAACGGGCGTGGCCGAGGGCAGCGGCCAGACGACGTTCACACCGGATGAGGATCTTCAGCCCACAACCCGCTTCTACTGGCGCGCCCGCCTGTCCCAGGGCACCGCGACCTCCGAGTGGTCCGAGGTGCGCAGCTTCAATACCAAACTGGTGGGCTTCAATCGCGCGGGCGAGTTGTACGACCCGCTGATTCACGGTGAGACGGTCGGCGTGCGGGTCGGGTCAACAACGTTCGTCGATGGCAAAGGCATCCGCGTCAACGACGGCAATTCGTATGTCCGGTATCAGCTGCCCCAGACCATCACCAACGGGGAGTTTTCGGCCGACGTGACGGGACTGTACGGGAACGGTCCTGGCGGCAAGATGCGCGTGTTCTCCATGATGGATGGCGGTGACAACCTCTGCAAGAGCAAGTTCCTGTTCAACGTGCAATATCGCGGCATCCCGGGCAATCCTGACAATGCGTTCTCATATAAGGCGTTGTTCGGCGACGAGGATTTCAAGAACGAGCCGAACAAGACCATCCGCACGGCTTCGGTCCGGCTCCTCGACTCGTCGCGCACCTATCACTGGAAGGCGACCTGGAGCTCGGGCATCAACGTGGTTGTGCAGGAAGACCGGAGGGGTGGGAACACGATCTTCGAGCACGGAACCACGACTGGTGGTACCTACAACCCGACGCCGCACGTGGCCTACCTAGGTGCCAACAACGGCGGTAAGTGTGAGGAGGAGGGATCCTGGCCCGGGTTGACCTTCAGCAATGTCTGGATTGGCAACCGGCCGAGGCCCGAGTCGCTCGGCTCGGCCCTGGAGGCCCCGTAGAAAGGCCCCCTGATGGGCTATAATCACTGAGCGCATGGCAGTTATCACGCTGGTCCGGCCACCGTTACTGGTGCCGACCTGGTCTGATTCGGGCCCCATGACGCCGCCCATTGGTCCAGCCTACCTGGCGGCAAGTCTGAGGCAAGCCGGTCATACCCCACGAATCATCGACGGTCTTGGCGAGAACCCGTTCGAGGTAACTTCGCTCTTCGACAACAAGGTCACCGCGATTGGCCTGAGGAGCGAGGAGATCGTCGAGCGGATCGAGCCCGACACCGACCTCATTGGGGTCAGCTGCATGTTTTCGCAGGACTGGCCGGAAGTCGCGCGCCTCATCCGCCTGGCCCGGAAGCGGTTTCCGAGCATCCCCATCGTCGCCGGCGGCGAACACATCACCGCGGTGCCCGATTTCACCCTGGAGTCCACGCCGGAAGTCGATGCGTGCGCGATCGGCGAGGGCGAAGAAACCATCGTCGATCTGGCCAATGCGATCGAGCGCGGTGTCAGTTTTGACGGCATCCCCGGAATGGTGATCAGGAGCGACGGCGGCACGCGATCCACGGGTCCGCGCGCCCGGATTCGGAATATCGACGACATCCCGCTGCCCGCGTGGGATCTCGTACCCCTCGACCACTATCTGGATCACGGGCTGGGTTACGGCGTCGATCGCGGCCGCAGCATGCCGATGCTGGCGACGCGCGGGTGTCCGTACGAATGCACGTTCTGCTCGAACCCCGAGATGTGGACGACCCGGTGGATTGCGCGGAATCCAACGAAAGTGCTCGACGAGATGCGGCTGTACCAGGAGCGGTACGGTGCGACCAACTTCGATTTCTACGATCTCACCGCGATTGTGAAACGCAGCTGGATCATCGAGTTCACGCAGATGATCCTCGACAAGAAGATGCAGTTCACCTGGCAGCTGCCGAGCGGCACGCGATCGGAGGCCATCGACGGCGAGGTCAGCCGCCTGCTCTACGAGTCGGGCTGCCGCAACATGAGCTACGCCCCGGAAAGCGGCTCACCCGAGGTGCTCAAGCGCATCAAGAAGGTCGTCAAGCTCGATCGGCTCGAGAAGTCGGTTCGGGGCGCCGTCAACAGCAAGCTGAACGTGAAGCTCAACATCATCATGGGCTTCCCGAACGAGTCGACCAAAGAGCTGCGCCAGACGATCAGCTTTCTGTTCAGGATGGGACTGGCCGGGGTGCACGACATGAGCATCTCGATCTTTTCGCCCTACCCCGGCTCGGAGCTGTATCACGACCTGCGGAAGTCGGGAAAGATTCCGGAGCTCTCGGATGAGTATTTCCTCGGACTGGGCGCCTACAAGGACTTCTCAGCGCCGGTGTCGTTCACCGAAGGCCTGAGCCCCAGCAAGCTGAACGCCTACCGAATCATCGGGTTCCTCGTTTTTTACGGCACCGAGTACGCGGTACGTCCGTGGCGTCTGGTGCGGCTGATCCAGAACCTGGTGCAGCATCGCCAGGAATCGCGCCTCGACAAGTCGCTGCAAGACCTCGCCCACCGCATCCGCAACAAACGCCCCGGGCGGACCGCCGACCGCGCGGGCGCGACTGCCTGATAGAGATGTGACGAGACAACGCTCTTTGTTGATTCTGGCTGCGATTGTTGCGGTGGGGGCCGCCTTTCGTTTCTACAACCTCGCGTGGGGGGCGCCGTACCTACCACTTCCACATGGACGAGCACTTCGTGCTCGGCCCCGCCGATACGCTGAGGCGCGACGTGCGCGCCGCGGCCATGGGATCGAAGTTCTTCATGTACTCGCCCATGATGATGTACCTCATCAACGTCGTCAGGGGCACGTACGAGGCGCTGATTCAGCCGCTCGATCTGGATGTGCCGAGCCACCAGGTGACCTACATGGTCCTGAGCCGCGCGATCGCCGCGGCGTTTGGCACTGCGACGATCCTGGTGACCTACGCCATCGCGGCGCGCGTGGCGGGCCGCGTGGCGGGGCTGCTTGCGGCCTTCTTTCTGGCGTGCGCTGTGCTCCACCTGCGCGATTCGCACTTTGCGACCACCGACATGCCGATGGTCTTCTTCTGCATGCTTACCGTCTGGTTGTCTCTGCGGGTCGCCGAGCGTGGTGACTGGATTTCCCTGGTCGGCGCAGGTGCGGCGGTCGGCGCAGCCGTGGCCTCGAAGTACACGGGACTCCTCTCGCTTGGCGCGGTAGGCGTCGCGTACCTTCTGTCACCAAGACGGCCGTCTCAGTTGAAGCCGATTCTTCCGTGGGCGACATGGGTCGCCTGGGGGATGGTTCCGATCCTCGCCGCGATCGTGACCTTCCTCTTGCTCGATCCGCTCGTCGTCTGGTATCCGGACAAATTCCTCCTCGACTTCAGGCAACAGGTGACCGAGCCGCTCACGGGCGTGACGCGGCCGATCATCTTCGCGCACTTCTACGACGTGTCCAGTCACAGGCTCTACTGGCTTCGCAATCTCTGGTGGAGTCTCGGACCGGCGCTCGAGGTGCTCGGCATCGCGGGTGTCTTCTGGTTGCTGGTCAGATGGGACAAGCGGGCAGCGGTGGTCGCGTCGTTCCCGGTGATCTACTACCTGGTCGCGGGGCAAACCGTCGCTCCGATGATCCGCTACAGCCTTCCGCTCACTCCCGCGCTGGCCATCGCGGCAGGTGTGCTGAGCGCGGACTGGCTGGCTCGTCCGCGAGGACGCGCCCTGGCGATGCTGGTGGTGGGTGTGACCGTCGCCACAACCGGCCTGTACGCGCTGGCATATATGAACGTTTTCCGTCAGGAAGATGCCCGCGTAGAAGCGTCGAAGTGGCTGGTGGAGAACGTGCCGCAAGGGTCGCGGATTCTCGCCGAGCCGTCACAGAACACGCCGCCGATGGGGTCCTATTTCACCGACACCAAGTTCCGGCGTGACTACGTGCTCTGGGGCGGACGATCACGACACGAGGCAGAACGGGAACGAAAGGACTACTACCACCTCTTCACGGTCGACATGTACCGCTATCTTTATGCGGATCGATACGACGATGCCGAGAAGCGCAGGTATATCGCGTCACGGCTTGCCCAGGCGGACTGGATCGTGATCGACGACACCTACGTCCAGTGGTACGACCACTTGTCGCGCTCGGTCCGGCAGGAAGAGATCGCGCAAAACGCGGTTGTATCGCAGCACTATCGGGATCTATTCGATGGAAAGCTCGGGTTCGAGATGGTCAAGGCATTCAAGGTGTATCCAGAGATTTTCGGCGTGACGATTCACGACGAGGCGGCGGAATTCACGTTCCGGCTCTTCGATCACCCACGCGTGTATATCTTCAAGCGGACGGCGCCGCGCGGTTGAGACTGTGCTGAACGTTTATCTGTTCCGGCGCTCGATGGTTGCAGTTCTGTTTGCCTGGTTCGTGGCGACCAGCGCGTGCGGCGGTAAATCGCCTATTCAGCCTCCTCCACCCAACCCCAAGCTGCAGCTTGTGAGCCCGACGCAGCTCGTCCGCGATGCGACGAGCCCGCTTGGCACCGACGTGATCTTCGACTATCCGACGCCAACCGGCGGGCGCGGGCCGTATCAGGTGACGTGTGACCCTGGCCCGGGCACTATTTTTCCGATTGGCGAGACAGCCGTGTCCTGCACGGCTACCGATGCGGACATGGCGCAGGCGTCATGCGGATTCACGGTGCGGGTCCGAGTCGCGCAGACGATTGCGAAAACGAAGTTCGTGGCGTTTGGAGACAGCATCACCGCCGGAGCGGTGAGCCTGGTGCCGTTCATCAGGCTCGCGCTGTCGGAAACCTACCCCGACAAGCTCGAGCAGTTCCTGCGCCAGCGATATCCCGCGCAGGAGATCTTCGTCCTCAATAGTGGAAAGGGTGCGGAACATACAGGACAAGGGGCGCAGCGGCTTCCGGGCGTGCTCGATGCCGAGCATCCGCAGGTCGTCTTGATTCTGGAAGGCATCAACGCGTCATGGGCTCTGACAGTGAACCGGCAAGCCGACGCCATTCGCTCGATGATCGTCGCGTCGCAGCAGCGCGGTGTTGACGTCATCCTGGCAACGGTGATGCCGGCCACGCCAGAGTGGGAAGCCAACGGTCACGCGGGGGCCCTTGCGCGCATCAAAGAGCTCAACTCGCGAATCAAGCAGATGGCGGCGGAATTCAAGCTTGGGCCGGTGGTTGACCTGTACGCGCTGTTCGAGGCCAATCCGCAGCTGCTTGGCGCCGACGGACTGCATCCGTCGGCTCAGGGACAGACGCGAATTTCAGAAGCGTTTGCCGAGGAGATCGTGCGGCGGTATGACATGCCGTCGGCCGGCGAAGGGTCGTCTGGCGAGATGTCGACGCTCAGGGGACGAGCCCCTTGAGTGTGTCGGCCAACGAGGTGCTGCCCGACTGGAAGGCGCTGTCGCACAGGCGCCAGCGCTTCTGGTTGGGGTAGTACATGGCGGCGACCTGGTCGATCCCGGTCGCGACAGTGGTTTCCCCCTCACGCAGGACAAGCCTTCCTCGCGAGTCGTACAAGTCGCGCTTGGCCCTCGACTTCCAGTAGACCGGCACGCGCGCGCACGAGTCTCCGCGGCGGTTCCTGTACGAGCACGCGCCGCCGAACCCGACGCTCGTGTTGGCGATCCCGATGTTCGACTCGATGATCGTGAAGTCCTGACGATTGTCGGTGACGTCGCCGGTCTCGGCTTCGGTCCCGTAGCATCCCGGCTCGAAGTTCCGCATCACGTAGTCGACGCTGAGGCTCGAGCTCGAAAAGTCGAGGAGGAACTGTCTCGCGAGGTCGCTCACTTCCTGAATGGAATTGTGGAGGCTTACCGTGGTCGACCCGGTCACGCGATTTTCGACGTTGCGTCCTTGAGACTGGTACGTTTCGACCACCTCGAGGGCGAGCGTGACGTCCATCGGGGTTGTCACGGTTGCCGGAGCCCGCCATGTCACGGAAGGGCCGGTGCCGCTGAACGTTCCTATGGTGGACGCCCAGTTGAACGTCAGGCCGCTTGCAGCCGACTCCGGATCGGTGACGGTCACACTGAGGGCGATCGACTCACCGAGATCGGCAAAGTTCGCCGGCTGACCCGTTCGCGATCCCTGCGCGCTGAACGCGCCGATCGTGGGTGGAGTGTTCTGCACCACGGGGCCCGGATCCGTGCCCGGGTTGGGTGGCGTCGGCTTCGAAGGCGTAGAGGTGCAGGCCGTGCCGAAGATGAGAAGGCCGCCTAGCAAAAGACGAGCAATGGTCACGTGATGGGGGTACTAATTATACGTGGATTCGGGCGTGCGGCAAAACGACGGCGGCCCTTAGGTAGCTCGAGAATGCTAGAATGTCGCCGGAGATTCATGAGCATCGCCTTCATCTGCTTCGTACTCCTGTTTGTCTGGGTCTCGGAAACCAGAGTGGATGCCTACCTCGATCCGGGCAGCGGCAGCATGCTCGTGCAGCTGCTTCTCGGGGGCGTGGCGGGCGTGGCGGTTATCGCCCGGCTCGGCTGGCAGCGGTTCCGCGATCTCTTCCGCTCATCCGGTTCGAAGTCCGAGGGCCCTACGAAATCGCATGAGTGAGATCGCGGCCGAGCCTGGATCTTTCCGGGATCGAACGGCACGCGTCTTCTACCACGACGGACACATCTTCCGGGGGCTCTCTGCCAGTGCGTTGAAGGAATGGCAGGCCCTGTCGGCTACGAGCCTCTATCGACGGTTTGCGGAGAACGGCGCGATCGTCCCGACTCGGCAGCGTGAGATCGGCTCCCTTCCGTTCCGCCTCGACGAACCCTGGGCGGCTGTTCTCGAACACGAGCGTCTTCCCTTTGTCTCGTACCCCTACGAGTGGTCGTTCGAGATGCTCCGCGACGCCGCGCTGCTCCAGCTCGATCTCGTGCTGACGGGGCTCGACGAAGGGATCGGTCTGAAAGATGCCTCGGCGTACAACGTCCAATGGAAGGGCGCCACTCCGGTCTTCGTCGACATCGCGTCGTTCTACAAACGCGCGGAAGGCGAACCGTGGGTGGGATACCGGCAGTTCTGCCAGATGTTCCTCTACCCTCTCCTGCTGCAGGCGTATCGCGACGTCCCCTTTCAGGCGTGGATGCGCGGCAACATCGATGGCATGGATGCCGAGGTGTGTCTCAATCTCCTCAGCGCGCGCGACTACCTGCGTGGTGGAGTGCTCGCGCATGTGTACCTCCAGGCGAAAGCGCAGAAGGCGTACAACAGCACGACGCGGGACGTACGAGCCGAACTGAACAAGGCCGGATTCGACACACGCATCATCAAGACCAACGCCGAAGGGCTTCGCAAACTCGTGGCGTCGCTCGAGTGGAAGCCGAAGCAGTCAACCTGGTCGGACTACCTGAAGTGCGGTCATTACGAAGCCGCCGACGCCGAGCAGAAACGCCAGTTCGTCCGCGATGTGGCTGCGACGCGCCCCTGGAACATGACCTGGGACATTGGCTGCAACGTCGGCGTGTTTTCGCGGATTGCGGCCGAACGATCCGCCTCGGTCGTGGCCATGGACGCCGACCATCTCGCGGTCGACAAGCTGTACCGCGCGCTGAAGGCCGAGCGCGTGCCGAATATCCTGCCGCTCGTCGTCAACGTCACCGATCCGTCGCCGAATCTGGGATGGCGGAACCTGGAGCGCAAGCGCATCAACGAGCGGGGCCGGCCCGATCTCGTGCTGGCGCTCGCGCTGATCCATCACGTCGTCATTGGCGGCAACATCCCGCTCGCCGAGTTCGTGCAGTGGCTGCGAGACCTGGGTGGAGAGCTCGTCATCGAGTTCGTGACGCGTCAGGATCCGATGGTGGCGACGCTGCTGCGGAACAAGGACGATCACTACACCGACTACACCGAAGAAAGCTTCGAGCGTGAGCTGTCGGCCCGGTTCAAGATTGCCCGCCGTCAACCTCTGGGATCGGGCACGCGCATCATGTACCACGCCCAATAACCACGAGCTCGCTGCCGCCCTCCAAAGGAATCTTGTCTCCCGCCGCCACTGTTTGCCGCTGAAGGACCTTGCCCGTTGCGGCATCTCGAATCGTAATGTTCGCAGCCACTCTCGTCCGCAGCGTTGCGCCCTTACCCACGTCAACGGCAAGCGCGACGAAGCGTGAACCGGAAGAAGCGGTGTAAAGACGGCCGAATCCATGGAGAGGGGCGCCCGGTGCGTTGGGCTCGTGACGGGTCCAATTAGCCAACCCCGCCGGCAGGTATCGTCGCGCGGCCGCCAGCGCCGTCGCGATCGACTTGAACGCCGGAAGCTCGGTGAACTCGCCGCTCCGCGGAGGGGTCTGCGCCAGATCGGCGGCACCTCCACCCCGAATGCCAGGACCCATGTGCAGCACGTAAGCCGCATGGCCGGCAAGAAAAGTCATCACGTACGCACCGGCAATGCGTGAAGGGTCATCGTCCTGGTTCACTGAACTCTCGGGCCCGATGGGCTCGTTGTTCAGCATCGCCTTTGGCAACGCGTTCCGGCACCTCTTGTCGAGTGGCAAAGACATCCATGGAAGGAGCATTGGGGTCGTCGGCCCTTCGTCGCCGAACTGCCGGGCATAGTGGATGGTCATCGCCTGGACGCCCGACTGCGCGTAGGTGTCACAGATGGCGCCGGTTGCGGGGGCGCTCAACGCCACCAGCACCGCCGTTCGATCGTTGAGCCGTTTGCCGAGACGCCGCAGTTCCGCGATCCCGTCGGGGCCGTCGAACCCGTTCTGCCAGGCCTCATTGGCGATCTCGAACGCGAAGATCTTGTGCTCGCGTCCCCGCGCCATGGCGGCGAATCGATCCACTACCGACGTACGGCTGGCCGTGCTTGAATTGAAAGGCGCGCCCCCGAATAGCGTCCACTGCACGCGCATTCCGTAACGGTCGTACGCGAGATCGGTCAGGCCGGCGATCACCTTCTCATAGTCGGGCCACCGCGGGTCAACTTCCCTGTCCTGCCAGCTGTCCCCTCCCACCGATCCCAGCACGCGAATGTAGTCGACACCAGCGGCGTTCAGCGCCTCGAGACCGCGGTCGAGCCGCGGCCGATCGAATTTGTAGCCCCATGCACCCCAGAAAAGCGTCGCGCCAAGCGCGTTGAACGGTCCACCGGCGTCTGCGACCGCACGGCTTTGCGTGCGAACCGGCCCGCGCCT
Organism: Vicinamibacterales bacterium; assembly: GCA_963746535.1. Taxonomy (GTDB): domain Bacteria; phylum Acidobacteriota; class Vicinamibacteria; order Vicinamibacterales; family JAMQPK01; genus JAMQPK01. Next base: position 164,763 of record CAVVBP010000010.1, read on the forward strand.
CGCCGTTGAAGGGGCCTGTCCCGTTACCACGACAAGCGCAAGCAGCAGGAACCCGACACAAAGAGCCGTTTTGATCATCTCTTGGTGAATCATATTCAGTTATCGTGCCGGTTCAGATCGACGATGGGTCGAATGAGATGCCCCTTGAACCTTGTTATACTGCAGCAGCCACTCTGCTGATGACGAGTCCTCCAGCCGCCGAAGCCGAGCGCGAGATCAAATTCACACTCCCGGCGGGACGCGCGCATGTGGCCAGGGATTGGCTCGAGCGCCTCTGCCGTCGCGACCCGAGGTATCCCGCCGCAATCGTCTGGACGATGTACTACGACACGCCCGCATTGATTTCGCTTGGCGAAAAGGTCAACAGCGAGTATCTGAAGCGGAAGATCCGGGTCCGGTGGTATGCCGATCTCGACGGCCGTCTCCTGGAGCCGGTCTTCGTTGAAGCCAAGCTTCGCGTGGGCGCGCTGCGGACGAAGGTGCGCGAGCGGGTGCCCGTGCCGGTAAGCGATATCGCGCAATGGGACCTGCAGGATCCGCGGCTCTCGCGCGTGCCGCGAATGCTCCAGGCGGGCGGGATGCTCGGCCTCGAACCGTGGCAACCGATCATGCTGATCCGGTATCGACGCGATCGGTTCGTCGAGCCCCGCAGTCGCGCCCGCGTCAGCCTCGATACGGATATTGCCGCAGCGGCCGTGCATCCGCGGCTGGCTCACCCGGCAGACACGACGCCGCTCGGAAGCGCCGTGCTCGAGGTGAAGGGCCATGACGAGACGCTCCCGTTGACGCTTCACCCGCTCCTTTCGCTCGGTATTCGGAAAGGCGCATTTTCGAAATTGTTCGCGGTGTACGCGCACGCGGCGCGTCAGTTGGTGTAGGCGAGGAAGAGGCGCAATGCAGCAGCAGTTGAACAACATCTTTGGATCGCTGGCGCAGCGGACGGGCCCCCAGGTGTCGCCGCTGGCCTTCCTGATGTTGATGACCATTTCGCTGGTCTGTTCGCTCTTCATCGCGTACCTCTACGTGCACTTCTATGCGAGCCGGGCGACGGGCAGCCAGGTGCATCGGGCCTTTCCGCTGCTCGGTATTTCGATCACCGCCATCTTCATTTCGATTCAGTTTTCCCTTCCTCTTTCGCTTGGTCTTCTTGGGGCGCTGTCGATCGTGCGGTTCAGGACGCCGATCAAGGAGCCCGAGGAGATCGGGTTCATCATGCTCGTCATTGCCACCTCGCTCGCCGTGGCAACCTTCAAGCTGGGATTCGTGGGGGTCATCCTGCTCGTCGCGCTCGCCGCGCTTTTCGGCCAGGTGCTGGCGCGGCGGTTCATGTCCTCCGAAGGCGACGGCACGATCGTGATCTCGCTCTCCTCGAACGGTCGAGCGGTCGATCCGTCGGCGATCACGGCAGTGCTTCGCAAGCGGCTCTCCAAGGCGACGCTCGAAAGCGTGTCGTATAACGAGCGCGAAACCGTCGTCTCGTACAACTTCCAGGGGATTGCCGATACGGCGCTGTCGGGCCTGCAGGCCGAGCTCGACGCGACGGCGGGACCCTCGACGTTCAACGTGTTCTTCAACAAGCCGGGCGCATTCTAGATGCGGCCAACCCCCCACAGGATGCCCTGGTGGCTGCTCATCGTCGCCACGCTGTCGATCGGCCTGGCGTTGGCGGTGATCGAGGCGGCGGACTGGTTTCCCTTGTGGCGCTTCGCCGTGCACTGGAGCCCGGAGGCGCTTCCCAGCACGAGCGCGGTTCCGAACACGGAAGTCGCCACCGGGAGGCCCATCCTTTCCCTGACGCTCGACGACACCGACCTGAACGATCCCGCCAGAGGAATCCTCGCCAACAAACACGAGCACGGAATGGAATGGGAGCGCGAAGGCAGCGTCTCGTATTTCGAAGACGGGCGGTTGATGTTCGCGGGCGGCGTCGGCGTGCGTATCCATGGAGGCGGAAGCCGCATCACGGCTCCACGCCCCGGATTCCGTCTGTATTTCCGCCGCAAGTACGGACCGCGTGAGATTCCGCAGGATGTCCTCTTCAGCGCTGCCGCACAGCCCATCCGCCGCCTTGTGATCCACGATGACGTCCGGCGCACCGGGGGCGTGAACTGGTACTTCATCAATCCGCTGGCGTACGACGTCTCGCGGGCCATCGGCGCCATCGCGCCGGAAACGAAGCCGGTGCGGTTCTACCTCAACGGCAAGTACTACGGTCCCTTCGTCCTGACAGAACGGTTCGACCAGCGGTTCTTCGCGGCGCACTGGGGCTACGACGACATCGTGCTCAATCAGGACGAGATGAACACACTCTGGGATTGGGTGCGCACCACCCGCCCTCTGACGATGAAGAACGTTGCCGAGCACGTGAACATCGAGAACCTGACACGCTGGTTCCTGGCAACGGCCTTTTCCGCCACGCGCGACGCATATCAGGGGCCCGGACAGTTTCTCGATGCGACGAAACCCAACGGCTGGTTCTGGGTGAATTGGGACATGGACCAGGGCTTTCGCGACTGGAACCACGACAGCTACCAGTATCTGCTCGAACGCGCGGGAGAAGCGCGTCGCGGCAGAAATCGCGCCGAGCCACGGTCGGTGATTCTCACGCAATTGATCGCCGACGATCCCGAGTATCGCGACTACTTGAAGCGTGTCGTCCAGAAGGCCCTGAATCATCAACTCACGCAGGCCTTTCTCATGGAGCGGTACCAGCACTATCAGAATGTCGCCAAGGAGCTGCAGATCCCGCGTCTCGACTACCTGCCCCGCCTGCGCCAGTTCCTGGAGCGCCGCCGGAATTTCTTCAGGCTCATCACCGAGCAGTGGTTGAACAGCCAGCCCTCTCAGCGCGTCATTGTTGTGGCGCCGTCTGGCGTCGAGCTGTTGATTGAGGGCGAGCGCGTCAAGAACGGCTACGTGGGCTTGTACTTTTCCGATCTGGAGTTGACCGCCGGCATTCCTGAGGAACACCGGAACGGGTTCACGGAATGGCGAATCAACGGGCATTCAGCTGGATCGGGACCGCTGAAGTTCACGGCGGACCGCATCATTCAGCTCGAGGCGGTGTACCACAATGCACCGTCAGCATACCGACCGATAGAACGCGCGCCTGACGATCCAAAGCCTGTGACTCCCGCGCGTCTCGAGTGGAAGCTCATTCCGAGCGGAACATCGTGGCTGGGATGTGCGCCGCAGGACGACCTGTGCGGCGAATCAGAAAAGCCGCGCGTGCGGGTCACGATTGCTCAGTCGTTCCAGATGCTCGATCGTGAAGTGTCGGCCAACGATTTTCGCGCGTATGCCACCGCGACATCCACAGCCATGCCTCGCCAGCCGGAGTGGTACGCGGATGGCACCCATCCTGTTGTCAACGTGACCTGGGATGAGGCACAAGCGTACTGTGCCTGGGCGGGAGGGCGGCTGCCCACCGAGGAGGAATGGGAGTACGCGGCGCGCGGCGGCGTTGAAGACCGCATATTTCCATGGGATGGTGAGTTCACCGGACAAGCCCATGTGCGGCACGATCTGACGCCGAGGCCGTTCGAATTTACCGCGCCGGTGGGATCGTTCCCGCCCAACAGCTACGGCCTGTACGACATGGCCGGCAACGTGTGGGAATGGACCGCGAGCGAGTTCACGACGACACATGCCTCGCCACCGGACCACACCGGATACGACCTTCGCACAATCAAGGGCGGTGGTTGGGACAACGTCGTTCCAAGGCTGCGGATTTCCGAGCGGGCGGCGCGGTCGCGGCTCGGGCGTCACAACCTCTACGTGGGCTTCCGTTGTGCGAAGGGACCCATGAGCGTCGCACGAACGCAGCCGTGACCATACCTCGTCGCGTGCTCGTTCATCCAATTGCCGCTGCGACGCTGGCCGGTGTGGCGTTGTGGGTCAGCCGCGCGTCGTTCGATGTGGCCGGCAGCGCGCAGCTGCCCGTCCGGGTTGCCATGATGCCATCGGCGGCGGAGCTTCTCGGACTGGTCATCATGTTCCTGCTCATCGCGGCAGGTGTGGCGTTGTTGCTGCGCAACGGCGCCGAGCCTGATGCCCCATTCTGGGGAGCCGCTTCCGATACTCTTCTGCCGCTGTTTGCCCTCGGGCTCCTGCTTCTTCCGTACCTGCCATTCCTGGCCGACTGGATACCGGCGCTTCGTCTTCTGGCCGGCCCCGGTCGAATCCTGGTGTGGCTTGTCGTGATTGGGCAGACGCTGTGGATCTTCCTGCCGCAGTTGAGCCGCCGGATGGGGCTTTCGACGCCGTTACTGGATGAGACGAAAGCCTCGGTGGTGTTCGCGTGTACGGCGGTGTTTCTGAGCGCCCCGTTTGTCTTCAATGCGCGTGCCCTGACTCAGGCCTTCGGCGATCTTCTGGAGAACGCCAGGCACCTACCGACGGCCGACCTGTCGGCGGTGCCGGCAGCGAGTCTCGCCTTCCTCTTCGACCAGGAGTTCGGCGTACTACCCAGTGCTCCAGTGTTGGTGTTGGCCTTCATCGGCCTTGCTGCCATGATGCGGGACCGATCGCAGCGGTGGGTGGGCGTTGCGCTCACCATCGTGTCGGTGTGCGTGATTGCGTTGGCGGCGTCGGCCGATCCCTGGTGGCGGCGGTCGTTCGCCCCGGGCCGTCAACTCGTTCTCCTGCTGCCGCTCCTGACGGTCCCGATCGCCTCCCTTTATTCGCGTCTACCGCGGTTCTCCATTTCCCGGGCAGGGGCGCAGGTGTCGTACCTGGTGACCCTGGGCATCACGCTGGTGTTTTTGCTCTTTGAGGAGCCCGTTCCGGTCCAGCAGGACGGGATTGGCGCCTCTTATCTACTGCGATGGCTGTCACCCACCTGGCAGCTCTGGAGCGAGGTGCCGACGTACGTCACGAGCGGGGCGCTCGTGGCGTCCACGCGAGTTGTGCTGTGGATTGCCGGCGTTACGCTCATGGGCTGGCTCCTCTCCCGGCGATCGGCAAACTCCCTGGGCCGCGTGGCACTTCTCGTCACGCTGGGCGCGGTCGTCGCGTGCGTGGCGATTCCGACGATCACCGCCGCGGTGGTGTCGGATCCAAGCAATCGATTCAACGTGGAATCGCGGACGCTCATCCCTTTGCTCGAAACGTTCGATCCCGTCGCGCGGCCCGTGGCCCTGCGATACGACCCGTTCTCAGTGGCGCAGTCAGACGAGCTGCCGCCGCTCTTTGCGTTGTCGGCGGTACCAGGTCAGCGCACAGGCCGTCAGCCGCTGCGTGTCGTGCTGAACGCCCGGTTCCGCTTGCCGGCGGGCTCGTACGAGCTGGACGTGGAGGGGTCGAAATCGGCTGGCAGCGTCCCGGACGCGGCCATTTTTCTGCAGTTAGGCCGCGAAGGGGGCGCGCTCACGTCGTGGCCGTTGACGATGACCGCGGGCCAGCACGCGCGGCACGTGTTTGAGGTTCCGCTCGACTCGGAGTTCGTCGCGTTTCGTGCGGCGCCGTCGCTCGAGCCGACGATCGCGAGCATACGGATCACGCCGGTCACGGTGGCCGCAATCCGAAAGCGGTTTCCTGCTCCGAGGGTGCTCGCCGCGTCTGCGTTTGCGACGGTCACGGCATTTTTTCACGGTGGTGCGTTTCCGGAGAGCGAAGGATTCTGGGTGCAGGGCCGCGAGACGACGCGCGTCACGCTCTTGAAACAAAGGGACAGCGATCAGGGTGTGACGCTGGCGATCCACAGCGGCGCGCGGCCGAACACCGTGACGCTCGCGACGAACGCGTGGTCTCAGACGCTGAATCTGGTGCAGGGTGTGACCGAACGGGTGGTCGTGCCGACAAAAGAGGGCGACCCGTTCATTCCGCTCACGATTACCGCGACTGGCGGGTTTGTTCCGGCAGAAATCGAGCGGAGCCCGGATCGCCGGGTGCTTGGAGCCTGGATCGCGTTCATTCCGGATGAAACGGGCCTTCGGTAGTTTTCAGTGCTCAGTCGTCAGTTCTCAGTCGTGAGGCCACTGATAACTGAAAACTGACAACTAAGAACTCAAACACTCAGGGGTTGTGGTCGCGATTCGCTTTGCGCCGACTCGCACACTTCCCTGATGACGTAGATCGGCTTGTCCTGCGATTCGTGGTAGGTGCGGGACATGATTTCCGCGAGCAGCCCCATCGTGACGAATTGGATGCCGGCAAAGATCAGCAGCACACCGAGCAGGAGCAAGGGGCGGTTGGCGATCGATTCATGTCCGAACAGCCGCTGATACGAGAGATACGCGCCGATGAGGAAGCCCAGTAGTCCCATCGGCAGGCCGATGAGCCCGAACATCTGGAGCGGCCGCGTCGAGTAGCTCAGCAGAAATTTCACCGTCAACAAATCGAGCACGACGCGGAGCGTTCGCGAGAGGCCGTATTTCGACGAGCCATGGCTGCGCGGCCGATGGTTCACGACGACTTCCGTGATCGTGACTCCCATCTCGCTGGCGATGGCGGGAAGGAAGCGGTGCATCTCTCCATACAGCTTGAGCGGCTTGACGACCTCGGCGCGAAACACCTTCAGAGAGCAGCCATAGTCGTGCAGCTTGACGCCGGTCGACCAGGAGATCAGCTTGTTCGCCAGCTCAGACGGGAGACGGCGCGTCAGCCAGGTGTCTTTCCGATGCTTCCGCCAGCCGCAGACGATGTCGTTGCCGTCTTCGATGCGGCGGATCATGTCGGGAAGATCGCGCAAATCGTTCTGCAGGTCGCCGTCAGCCGTGGCGATCAGTCTGCCCCGGGCATGGCGAAAGCCGGCAGCAAACGCCGCCGTCTGCCCGAAGTTCCGTCTGAACCGGATAATCCGCCAGCGAGGATCGCGGCGCTGGTAGCGAACGAGGCGCTCGTAGCTGTCGTCGGTGCTGCCGTCGTCGATCGCCAGCACTTCATAGCTCCGCCCCCACCGCTCGAGCGCCTCGGTCAGTTCGACATAGAGGGGCTCGATATTCGGCGATTCGTTGCGGATGGGAATGACGATTGAGAGTTCAGGATTCAAAGTCGCTATTATACAGTCAGTTAGCCGATGTCGGCTGCGAGCGGCGCTTCCAGAGGTAGTAGCCCGCCCCGCCGGCGAGCACCAGCAGTCCGAGCGCCAGGCCCACCAGCCGGCCGTTCTCGTGAATGTAGTCGAGGGCCCGCTGGCCGTACAACACCGCCAGAATCCCTTCGCCAAAATAGCGGACGCCGCGCCCGAGCCCGATCGCCCAGATGAATGTCTTCAGCGGAATGTTGGCGACGCCCCCCATCAGCACGAAAATTTTGAAGGGCGCCGGCGGCGGCAGAAGGGCGGGCACGATGAGCGCCATCGCGCCGTACTTGCGCATGAGATCGGCCGCCCGCTCGACCGTGCCTCCCTTGAACCGTTTCCGCACGAGCGCGTCTCCGCCCTTGCGGCCCACGAAGTACAGCGCGAGGCAGCCCGCAATCGAGCCCAGCGTCGACATGGTGGCGTAGAACACCATTCGCTCGGGATGGTTGATCACGAGCAGCACGATCAGCAGATCGTTGACTTCGGGAAAAGACAAGAAGGACGAGTCGAGGAACGCGATGATGAAGAGTCCCGGACCGCCGATGCTGAGTGCGAATGCTTCAATTGCTGCTGTAAATCGAGCCATCAATACGCGCTGGATCTCCGCCTGAACGGACAGTGTGGGTTACTATTCTAGCCGCGAAGTGACCGACCGCTTTCCCAAGCTTGCTGCCGCAGTCGGCCTGACGATCGGCACGGCGGCCGCCATTTTTTACAGCCATCAGGGACTGACCCTCAGCCATTACGACGCCAAGGCGCATCTGGTCGTCGCCCGGCGCGTGCTCGACAGCCTGACGCCCGAGTACTCACAGATCGGGGCTGTCTGGCTGCCGCTGCCGCATCTCCTCAACCTGCTTCCCGTACAAATCGACGCGTTCTATCGGACAGGCGCCTCGGCCGTGGCGATCTCGATTCTCTCCTTCGCGCTGGCCTGCTATTCGATCGCGTATCTGGTGCTCGCTGTCACGAGCTCGCGCGTCGCCGCGGGCATTGCCCTTGCGATGTTCGCGCTCGATCCGAACGTCCTGTATCTGCAATCCACGCCGATGACCGAGCCGCTGCTCTTCGGACTGGTTCTGTTCAGCGTCGTGCTCGTGCATGACCTGGTGGAGAAACGGCTCCGGGATCCGTTTTCACCGGCGCCGGGCGAAAACGGCTCCCGGAGCCGTTTCTTCGGGCGGGCGCGGATGCTGGCAGGCTGGACGCTCGTGGCTTCGTGCCTGACGCGCTACGAAGCCTGGCCCGTGACCGTGGCATTGCTCGCGCTGTTCGCCGTCGCTCTCTGGCGCCGGGGCCTCGCGCCGGCAGCCGCCTTGCGCGACGCTGCCGATCTCGGGATTTTTCCGCTCCTCGCGATCGTGGCGTTCTTCTTTCACAGCTGGTTCACGACCGGGGCCTGGTTTGTCACGGGCGGTTTCTATGTCCCCGACAACGTGGCCACCGGAAATCTCTACACGGCCTTCATGGCGGTCGTCTACGGCATGCGCGAGCTCATCGGCCGGCCGCTCGTGTTCATCGCGCTCGGGGGTGCCGTGTGGGTGCTCGCGCGAGGACTCGCGCGCGGCGAGCACGCCGCATCGCTCGTCGTGCTTGCGCTGGCCGGGCTGATGACGCTGCCGACGTATGCGTTCTTCGAGGGACATCCGTTCCGGATGCGGTATATGGTGGCTCCGACCGTCGCTGCGGCCGTATTCGTCGGTATTGCCATCGGCCTGCTGAAAGGCTGGATGCGCCACGCCGCAACGGTGGCGCTCGCGCTGTGGCTCGCCGTTTATGCGAGACCACTCGACGCGCAGGCGCCGATGGTGCAGGAGGCGCAATGGGACGTGCCTTTCAGTGTCGGCCGAAAGCACGTGACGGCGTGCCTCATGCGCGAGTACCACGGCGAGCCTATCCTCGCCAGCATGGGTTCGCTCGCCCACTACATGCAGGAACTGTCGCAGGCGGGCATCAACATCCGCGACTTCATTCACGAAGGGAATCTGCCGTACTGGCAGGAGGCCATTGAAGCGCCGTCAGGCCGCGTGAAGTGGATTCTCGTCGAGGAACGGGCCGAAGGCGGCGACATGCTCGCCACACGCGTGCGGGAGTCGTCGGCATTTACCACGGGCTTCACCCGCGTGTGCGCCGACGGAGGCGTGGCGCTATATAGAGCGGTGAAATCTAAAAACTAGATTCTAGATCTCAGAAACTCTCCCGTCACCTTCAGCGCCTCGTCGTGGATCAGCCCGTTGGTGGCGAGCAGCTGGTGCTGCCGTGACGAGTGCGGCTGGCCGGCGAAATCGGTCACTTTGCCGCCAGCTTCCTCGACGATGATGGTGCCGGCGGCGATGTCCCACGGCTTCAGATCCTGTTCCCAGAAGCCGTCCATCCGGCCGGCCGCGACGTAACACAGGTCGAGTGCGGCAGAGCCGAGCCGCCGTACCGCGCGGGCGCGGCCGACGAACTCGCCGAACAGACCCACGATTTCGGGAATGCGTGAGTGAATGTCGTACGGGAATCCGGTGACGAGCATCGACTCGACGAGGGTCGGCGCCTTCGAGACATGAATGGGCCGGCCGTTCAGAAACGCTCCGCCACCACGCTCGGCCACGAAGAGCTCTTTGCGCGTCGGATCGTAAATGGCGCCAATCTCTCCGCGGCCGTCTATCTCGAGGGCCAGCGACGAGCAGAAGATCGGCAGCCCGTGCGCGTAGTTGTTGGTACCGTCAATGGGATCGAAGACCCAGCAGTGCTGAGCGCCCCTGGTCGCGGCATCTTCGCCGAATTCCTCGGCCAGGATCGTATGGTCCGGGAAGCGCTCGCCAACCATCTTCCGGAACATGGTCTCGACGGCGACGTCGGCTTCCGTCACAAGGTCGATCGTGCCCTTGTGCGACACCTGAAAGCCGCTGTCGATGAAGCTCATCTGGATCTCGCCGGCCTTGATGACGGCCTCGACGGCCGTCGAGAGGAAAAGAGGGTTCCTCATTCACGTGCAGGGATGTGCTTGATCATCCGCATTTCCATGCCGCCCTGACGCGCGGGTGTAATCGACACTTCGTCCATGAACTGTCGAATCAGGAAGATTCCCCGCCCGCTGGCCCTGAGCATGTTTTCGGGGCTCAAGGGGTCCTTGATGGCCGTCGGGTCGAAGCCGTTCCCCTGGTCGCGCACGCAGACGATGAAGTCCACCGGCTCGGGTTCGGGCCTCGCGCTGAAATCGATGAAGACGCGCTTGGTGGGGTCGCTCCGGTTGCCGTGGGAAATCGCGTTGACGACCGATTCCCGGACCGCCATTGTGGTCCAGTGCAGCGAATCGTCCGCGAACCCAAGCCGCCGTGCGATGTGCTCGCTGATGGCCTGGACGAGGTCCAGCGCTTCGATGGTGCTCCGAATCTCGAGATGCACGTCCTGGAAACCGCGGGGCATCGTGTCGGACGTAGTATAGTCTCCCGATGGCTTCAATCGCCGCTGCGACGGTGAGGCCTGCCCGGCGCATCAGGGGCACGGTCGGGCTCGCCGGCGACAAATCCATTTCCCATCGTTACGCGCTGCTTGGCGCCCTGGCGTCGGGCCGTTCGACGATTCACCAGGTACTCGCTGGGGGCCGACTGCGCTGCCACGCTTCAGTGTCTCGAGGACGCCGGCGTCGAGATCCGCCGCAGCCAATCGGCGGACCGCGGCCTGACCGTGGAGATCACCGGGCGGGGATTGCGAGGACTAGTGCAGCCGGCTGCCCCACTGGACGCCCGGAACTCTGGCACGACCATGCGGCTGCTCTCGGGCGTCCTCGCCGCGCATCCGTTTACCTCCATCCTCAAGGGAGACGACTCGCTGAGCCGGCGCCCCATGGGCAGGGTCATCGTCCCCCTCGAGTTGATGGGTGCCCGCATCGAGTCGTCCGACAGGAAGCCGCCGCTGACCATTCATGGCGGTGCGCTCAAAGGCATCCGTTACCAGACTGAAGTGCCGAGCGCGCAAGTGAAGAGCGCGGTCCTGCTGGCGGGCCTCCAGTCGGAGGGCAAGACGGTCGTCGAGGAATCGGCGGCAACCCGCAACCACACCGAGCTCGCGCTGCGTGCGTTCGGCGCACGCGTGCACACCGCGGGGACGACCGTTGAGGTCGCGGGCGGCCAGACGCTGCGCGGCGGCGAGTTCGTGGTGCCCGGCGACATCTCCTCGGCCGCGTTCTGGGTGGCGGCCGCGGCCGCCATTCCCGACTCGGATATTGAGATTCAGAACGTCGGCCTCAACCCGACGCGGACGGCCCTGCTCGACGTTCTGCGCCGTGGCGGTGCTCTGGTGGACGAGCACGTCGAACGGGAAGCCGGTGGCGAGCCGTCGGGTCGTGTGCGTGTTCGCTACGGGCGGCCTCGTCCGTTGACGCTTGGACCGGATCACGTCCCATATCTCATCGACGAGATTCCTGCCCTTGCTGCCTGGGCGAGCCATGGCGGGGAGCTGCACGTCACAGGAGCCGCCGAGCTGCGCGTGAAGGAAAGCGACCGGATCAGCGCGCTCGTCCGCGGGTTTCAGGCGCTGGGGGCCGATGTCGAGGAGTTCAGCGACGGATTTCATCTGCGCGGGTCGCGGCCCTTGCGGGGCGGCGAGGCTGACGCCGCCGGCGATCACCGGCTCGCCATGGCCTTTGCAATCGCGGCCCTGGGGGCCGAATCTCCATCGGTCATCAGCGGGGCCGATTCGGTGGCGATCTCCTATCCAGAGTTCTTCGCGACGCTGGAATCGCTCTGCGGCTGACGATCCCCACTTGAAGACGGACAAAATCTACTTGGTCGGATTCATGGCGGCGGGTAAAACGACACTGGCCCAGAGCCTTGCACGGCGGCTCGGCTGGCGCGCCGAAGACGTCGACCAGCTCATCGAGGCGCGCGAGCGGCGCACGGTGGCCGATATCTTCGCCCGCGACGGCGAGGCATATTTCCGCTCCATCGAGCGCCAGGTGGTCTACGCGCTGCTCCCCCTCCGCCACACGGTGGTCGCCACAGGCGGCGGGACGTTCATCGATCCCGAAACGCGCGCGGCCATCAATGCCGATGGTGTGTCGGTGTGGATCGACGTGCCCTTCGACGTGTTGCTCAGCCGGATCCCCGCCGACGGGCGCCGGCCGCTGGCCACCGATCGCGTGCAGATGGCCATGCTCTTCGAGAGCCGCCGGCTCGCCTACCAACAAGCTCAGGTCCGCCTCGACGCGTCGCGGGCGCGCTCGGAGGAGCTGGTCGAGCAACTCATCGAGCAGCTCGAATAGCCATGCGGTACCTGGTCATCAGCGATATCCACAGCAATCTCGAAGCGCTCGAGGCGGTGCTCCGCGCCGCGCAGAAGCACGACGCCGTGCTCGTGCTTGGCGATCTGGTGGGCTACGGGGCCGATCCCAATGCTGTGGTCGAGCGCGTGCGGGCGCTTGCGCCAGCGGCCATCGTGCGCGGAAATCACGACAAGGTCGCCGCGGGCCTGGATACCGCGGAGGATTTCAATCCGATGGCCAGGTCGGCAGCGCAGTGGACGCGCGACGCCTTGTCGCCTTCCACGCTGGAATATCTGCGCGCCCTGCCGGAGGGGCCGCACGTCGTCGACGGGACCCTGGAGATTTGCCACGGCTCGCCGCTCGACGAGGACCTGTATGTGGTTGCCGACCTCGACGCGGCGCGATCGATTGCCGTCTCGCGGGTCCCCGTCTGTCTCTTCGGTCACACCCACGTGGCGCTTAGCGCCAGGATGGACGGCCAGCGCCGCCTCGAAATCGAAGCGCCTCAGGGCCACCCGGAATTCGAGACGCGCATCGAGCCGGACTGCAAATATCTCATCAACCCGGGCTCGGTCGGCCAGCCCCGGGACGGCGACGCCCGCGCGGCCTATGCCATCGCGGATACAGACCGGAAGCTCGTGACGTTGTACCGCGTGGCGTATCCGATAGAAGCGGCGCAGAAGAAGATTCTGGAAGCGGGCTTGCCGCCGATGCTGGCCTACAGACTGGGAATGGGTCGATAAAGATCTGACAGGAGATTAGGAGATTAGGAGGTCTTGGGCTTTTCAGAAAAAGCCTCCTGAACTCCTGATCTCTTGTTCCGCTTTTGCATCTCCATCGCAAACGCATCCTGCGCCGCCCGCGAGCCCAGTATCCAGCCGATCACGATCCCGACAAACAGGACGACGGGGATGAAGATGAAGTGCGCCGACGTCATGTTCCCGAAGTTCATGGTTTCGCTCGCGGCTTGGAGATCTGCGCCGACAATGTCGTGATCTCCTGCTCGACCTTCCCCAGCTTTTTCCACATCGTCCAGGCGTAAAACAAGAACGCGGCCCAGACAAACGCGTAGGCGGCAATGACGAGTGGCAACGAGGGCAACTGCTCGCTCGCCGGCACTTCCGTGACGGGTACGAACCCACCCTGCGGATCCTGTGCGGCGAGCGCCGCGGTCCTCAGCAGCATCAGAGTCAGGAAGATTTTTGTCCTCATTCCTCGCTCTCGAGATAAAGCTGATCGACGAGCGCGCGTTGTTCTTCGATCCGCACGCGCATGGTCATCAGCGCGATGTACAACAGGAGAAAACCGAGAAACGCGTACCAGAGCGCAAGCGCGAAGTCCACCGGCAAGGTCGGCACGACGGACGTCAGGGGATGCAGGGTTCGCCAGATGTTGACGGAGAGATACACGAAGGGCGAGGTGGCCATGCCGAACAACGCCAGGCCGGCGGCCAGCGTTTCGGAGCCAGGTCCGCCATACCGCCGGAGCAGCAGATAGGAGATGAACACCATCCACAGGAGCAACGACATCGTGAGGCGGGCGTCCCACACCCACCAGACTCCCCATGCCTTTCGCGCCCACAACGGACCGGTGACCATGGCGATCGCGCCGTACAGGACCGTCAGCTCCGCCGCGGCGAAGGCGATCCAGTCGTAAACCTGACGTTTCTTGATCAGGTACACCATGCTGATGAGTCCGCAGAAGATCGCGGACAGCAGCATGAGCATCGCCGGGGGCATGTGAAAGTAGAAGATCTTCTGCACGAGGCCCATCGTCGATTCGTAGCGCGCCCGCATGATGAGGATGGGCGCCGTCATGAAGATGAGCCCCGCGAGGGCGAGGAGGGGAACGAACGCTTTGCGCATGGGTTATTCGGTCATCACCGACTCAAACGTCCAGAGCGACAGCGTCACAAATACTACGTCAAAGCTCAACAGCAGCATCGTCCAGACGCGCGCCATCTCGATCTGCGGCTCCGCGGCGAGGAGCGCCGCGGTGCCGCGCACCCCTGCGATCATGACCGGGATTGTGACGGGATACAACAGGATCGGCAAGAGCACATCGCGGCTGCGCGCGCGGCCCAGCATCGCCGCGAAGAGCGTGCCCACACAGGCAAACCCCACGGTGCCGAAGACGAGCAGGGCAACCAGCAGCAGGGCATGCTCGAAGAGCCTCGCCTGAAACAGAAAGGCCACGAGCGGCACGATGATGACTTCGGTCGCCAGGAGCAGCATGACGACTCCCAGCAGCTTGCCGACGTACACCGCCGGCCGCGCCCCAGGCGCCAGCAGCAGCGCCCTTAGCGTATCGCCGTAGCGCTCACGCTCGAACGTGCGGCCGAGCGCCAGCGTTCCGGAAAAGGCAATCGCGATCCAGAGGATGCCGGCCGCCGCCTCTCCCATCGCCCTGCCATCACCACCTTCGCCAACGAACGACACCGAAAACACCACCACGCACGACAGGGCGAAGAACACCGTCGTATTGATCAGCTCACGGCTGCGCGCTTCGATCGCCAGATCCTTCCTGGCGATGATCCACACGGCGCGCCAGAACGCGGTCACGACGCCGCCTCCGTTCGAAGCCGAGCCTGGTAGCGTGTGCGCAGGCCGCGCACGTCGGGCTCGCTCGCCACCAGCTTGCCGTTCTGCAGGATCACGGCCCTGTCGAGGACGACCTCGGCCACGTCGAGGTCGTGTGTGGCGACGAGCGTGATGCAGCCGGCCGATCGAAGCTCGCGTAGTCGCTCGACCAGGGCTCTCGTGGACGCATCGTCCAGCCCGGTGAATGGCTCGTCGAGGAGGAGCAGTCGCGGGGCGTGCAGCAGCGCACGTTCGAGCGCGAGACGCTGACGCATGCCGCGCGAAAACCCCGACACGAGGTCGCCGCCACGGTCGCCGAGCCGGGCACGCTCCAGCGCGGTGGCGGCAACTGCCTCGGGGTTGGCGATGCCGTAAAGACGGCCGAAGAAAATCAGGTTCTCTTTCGCGGTGAGCTCGGAATAGAGATGAAGATCGTGCGACAGGACGCCAATCCTGCCGCGGAGCGCCGCGCCGATTTCTCCCGCGGTTTTGCCCCCGTATCGCACGTCACCTGACGATGGCGTGGCCAGCGTCGAGACGATGGCCAGCAGCGTGGACTTGCCGGCGCCGTTGGGACCGAGCAGCCCGACGGTCTCGCCGGCGCGGCACTCGAGCGAGACGCGCGACAGCGCACGCCGGCGGCCGAAGTTACGGCTGAGCTCGCGAATGGAAAGTTCGAGAAAGTCGAGGCTCACGCGGAGGCGGCCTGGCCGCCCTCGGCGTCCAGGTCGCGATAGACGCGTTCGAGCTGCGCGATGAGCGCGGGGCGCCGTTCGGTGTATTTGGCGGTGTCCACGCTGCCCGCCCGCCGCTGCTGTTCGAGCCGAACGAGCTCGTTGAAGATCTTCTCGCGTTTGCCGGTCAGCTGCTTCACACGCGCGGCGTTCCCCGCAGGTGAGGGTTTGCGCACGCCCGCCCAGACGGCCAGGCCGAGAATCAGCATGGCCAGTGAAAGGGCGAGGCGTCTCGGAACGGCGCTGTGGTGTGGTAGCCCAGAGAACGTCAGCGAGAGTGTCCCGCCTGCGGTAATCGCAGGACCCTGCGCGAGGATGTAACGCTCCCCTTCGAACTCGCGCTCCTGCACGTTCGGCAGTTGCGGCGACGAGAGCGACACGTCGCCGATCTTCTTCATCAACACCGCCAGATTTGGCACCGCCAGCGGCATTTTCTGGTCGATGGTGACTTCGCCGGCGTCAAAGGGCATGCGGTAGGCGAGCTCCACCGGGGTTGGCCCCGGGGCAAACGGACCGCTGATGGTGACCCGATCGCCGCGCGCAACCGCCTGCGGCGCTCCGGCAAGCACGGTCGTGCTGAGCGCGCCGGTGGGCATGTCCATCACGACGCCCGCGGCGGGCTGGACGGGTGTGCGGGCGGAATTCTGAATGTCGAGGAGGTAGTAGATCTGCAGCGCACCTTCGGCGTGGTCGACGATCACCCGCGTCTGGTCGCCAAGCACGACGTTCCCGGGCTGCGGCTGAAACACGGGTGCCGGTCCGTCGGCGGTTTTCAGCGTGGCGACGAGCATCACGCGGATACCATCCGCAGCCGGCCAGGGGAATTCCTGCGATTCGAGCCGCTCGCCATCGACCGTGGCCACCGCCCGGACCGATGTACCGGCGGCGATACCGCTGAACTCGGCGCGCCCGTTTTCGTCGGTCTTGACTGTCGTTACCTTCCCACCGGCATGCATTTCAACCGGATGCCCCTGGATGTTGTTCGACAGTTGCCCGCGGATGAGCCGTACGGAAACGTGGCCTGCCGGAAGGTCGGTGACAGGTCGAGGTATGCCCGACATCTGCTTCGGATCGGGCATTTGGAACTGGGCAGAGGCGGGGGAAAGTGAAAAGTAAAAAGTTGAAAGTAAAAAGGCAAGGAGTAGCGCGATCAACTTCGTGCCGCAGGATTTGCAGAACTTCGCGTCGTCGTCGTTGACGGTGGCGCACGAGGGACAGGTGGTGGTGTCGGTGGCGCGACTGAAGTCGCGCCCTACCGAAGCGGACTCGGCCTCGCGGTCTTCGGCACGACTAAAGTCGCGCACTACCGAAGTCGCCTCAGCCTTGCGGTAGGGCTCATCCTGGCGGTAGGGCTCAACTTCAGTTGAGCCACTGCCGACCTTCCCCAGCCGCTTTGCGAGCTCGCGTTCGATCAGCTCGCGATATCCGCTGCTCGTGTTGTCGAGCTGCTCGATCAGTCGAACGGCGCGCGACCGCAGGCGCAGCGACATGTCCTCGAAATCGCTCTCGCCGACCTTGCCCATCGCGCGATCGAACTCGAGCTCCTTGATGGATCGCAAGAGCAGGTTCTTCTCGCGCTCGAGCGCGACCCGCGTCTGGCTGCCCACCATCTCCGGCTGGTGTGTCTCGCCCGTGACGAGCGGCCGCAGCGCGTTGAGCGCTGCCAGCGCGACCAGCGCGGCGCCAAAAATGCCCAGGCAGACGAAGATGAGATTCCCCGGCGTGGTGCCGCGAATCAGGAAGACCGCCACGGTTGCGCACACGAGCGCACCGAGCGTGAAAAACTGCCACGGCCGCAGTGAATCGGAGGTTGGTTCGGTCGGAGCCAAGGGACTAGTCGAGGTTTTCGAGCTCCCGGTCGAGACGTGCCTGCAACGCCGCGTCTCCGGCCGGGGCGGCGCCCGCTGTTGCCAGCACGGGCTCTTCGCTGGACCGATGCGACCACTTCCTGATGGCAAACGCTCCGCCGATTGCGCCGAGCCCCGCCAGCGCGTAGGGAAACGCCCAGGCAAGGCGATTGAGACCCTTATCGTTCGGTTCGATCAGAATGTCCTGACCGCCGAAGTCGCGGATGAACGTCGCGATGATGGTGTCGTGGTCCTTCCCTTCCGCCATCAACGCCCGGATTTTGTCCGACTGCGCGGCATGGCCGCTGCAGTTGGGCATCCCGCAGTTGTCGAGCGCCCGGCGGCAGCCGCACGTGCAGACAATCTCCGAGTGCAGCCGCTTTTCGAGCGGATCCTTTGGCACCGGCAAGACGCTTTGGGTTGTGGACTGGGCGAACATCGGGGTCGCGAGACCGAGTACCAGCCAGAGCGCCATCGCCGTGGTTGCCACTTCGGGTGCCGGGAACTTGGCCATGGCGAAGGCGAACGTGCGTTCCGGCAGCAGCACGATCCCCGTGCCGATCGCCATCACCGCGAAGCCCAGCCAGATCCAGTTGACGAGCGGGTTGATCGTAATCTCCAGGCTCGCCGACTTGTCCTTCACCTGAAAGGCCGGCATGTTCAGGTAGAAGTCCTCCGACAGCCGCCGTCGAATCGCGACTTCGGTGGTCGGCTCCTCGTGCTTGAAAAAGGCCCATCGCGCCGGATACATCTTGGCCAGCTCGACGCCGTTGCGGAACAGCGTGAAGTGCCCGGTGATCATCTGCTTCTGGCTGTCCTCGGTGACGCGCAGGTCGTCCATGCGCACCGTGTAGTCGCCGAGCGTCGCCTGCTGTCCGGGCTTCATCTGGACGAGCTCGCTCTGCTTGTATCCCTGGCCGGCAAATCCGAGGAACATCAGCACGATGCCCACGTGAACGATGTAACCGCCGTACCGGCGCCGCGAGCGTCCGACCAGGCCGATGGTTGCGGTAAAGAGGTCCGTGCCGGTGCTCTTGCGGCGGATCACCGCGCCGCGCCAGAACTCCTGCCAGACCGTACCGAGCACGAATCCCGACAGCACGAAGCAAATGCCCGACGACCACACACGAATGCCAAACGCCACGACCAGCGCCGCGCTGACGAGCGCGCCGATAGCGGGCCACATGAACTGGTACTTGAGGTTCGACACCGTCGTCTTCCGCCATGCGAGCAGCGGTCCGATGCCGGTAAGGAGTAGCAGGATCAGGCCAATCGGCACCATCCAGCGGTTGAAGAACGGCGGACCAATCGTGATGCGCTCGCCGGTGACCGCTTCGCTGAGCGTCGGGAACATCGTCACGAAGAGGATGAAGAAGGCCGAGAACAGCAGGATCCAGTTGTTCAGCATGAAGGCGGCTTCACGCGACGCCCACGAATCGAGCTCGTTGCTCGAGCGGAGGAGCGGCAGCCTGTAGATGACCATGCCAAAACTGAAGATCAGAATCACCGCCATGAAGATGCTGAACATCATGGCCAGTTCGGGGTTCTCGCCGAACGAGTGCACCGACTGCACGACGCCGGAACGCGTCATGAACGTGCCGAAGATGGTGAGGAAGAACGTCAGGATGAGAAGCGTGACGTTCCACACACGCAGCATGCTGCGGCGCTCCTGCACCATCACGGAATGGAAGAAGGCCGTCGCGGTAAACCACGGCAGCGCCCCCGCGTTCTCGACCGGATCCCATCCCCAGAATCCGCCCCACCCCAGCTCTTCGTACGCCCAGATCATGCCGAGCGTCAGACCGAACGTGAGGAAGAACCAGGCGAACATCGTCCAGCGCCTGACGGCGCGAAGCCAGGCATCGTCGAGGTGTCCGGTGATAAGCGCCGCCATCCCGAACGCGTACGGAATCGTCATCCCGACCAGGCCGATGTAGAGCGACGGCGGGTGGATGATCATGTAGATGTTCTGCAGCAGCGGGCTCAGGCCGTTGCCGTCGGGTGGCGTTTCGGTGAGGTAGGTCTGGAATGGGTTGTTGTGGATGATCATGAGGAACAGAAAGAACATCTGCACCGTCGAGATCACGGCCACGACATACGGAATCAGCTCGCGATGCCGATCGCGGTTGACGTGAACCGCGAGGCTGCCGAAACACGCGAGCAGAAAGACCCAGAACATGATCGAGCCGTCGAGCCCGCCCCAGTACGACGTGAGCTTGAAGAACAGCGGCTGGACCGAATCGGAGTAGCGGGAAACGTATCTGATGGTGAAGTCGTCGGTGACGAACGCCCGCACGATGAGCACCGAGGCCAGCACCATGAGCGCCGTCACCATGTGGAACGCGCCGATGCCGCTGTCGATCAGCCGCTGCGACCCGCGCCGCGCGCCTGCCACCGATACGCCGATGGCATAGCTGCAAACCACGAACGTTGTCAGGAGAATGACGTAGCCTAGAACGGCCATAGGGTGAACCTGATCAGTTGGTAGCTGGTAGGTGGTAGGTGGTAGCTCGTAGCTGCCTACAACCTACCACCTACCACCTACCAGCTAGCTTAATTGCTCGTACCTGTCTTGGCGTCGTACTTCGGCGCTTCTCGTACTTCGACGGACATTTCGCCATGACGCCGTTGGGTGCGACCTGAAAGTGGGCGTCGTCGATGAGGCGGCCCTTGAGCACGACCTCGGCCTCGTCCTTGAACGTGTCCGGGAGCACGCCGGTGTACGACGCATGGACGACGGCGCCCTTGCTCTCGACCTTGAACTGGTATTCGAGCGTGTTGGGCTTCTGCTTCCAGGTGCCCTTGACGACATACCCGTGGAGCTGCAGCGCCTTGCCATGCCACTGCGCCGGGCTGGCCATCACTTCGTCGACGTGCTTGTAGTAGGACGCATCGCCCTGCAGCGAATACCAGAGCAATCCGCCCAGCGCGGAAACCAGCACGACGGCCGTAAGGGTGATCTTGGCAACCTTGTTCGTCATAAGCCGCATCTTCCCAGATCCGGGTCTACCGGAGTGTCGTGAAATGTCGCGATTCCAGGGTGCTGTCGTTCACCCCAGAGTATCACAGCCAAGCTCCTTTAAAAGCTCGTAGACACGGGAGATAGGCAGCCCGACCACATTGGAGTACGACCCCTCGAGACGCTCGACGAACCGCGAGGCACGCCCCTGGACGGCGTAGGCCCCGGCCTTGTCGTATGGCTCCCCGGTCGAGACATACCATTGAATCTCCGGCTCCCCCATCGGAGCCATGCGCACCCGTGTCGTTTCGACGTGCACCAGGCGCTGCCGGCCGTAACACAGGCAGATTCCGGTCAGCACGTCGTGGCCGCGTCCCGACAACAGCCGCAGCATGCGCGCCGCGTCGGCCGAGTCCGCCGGCTTCGCAAGGGCCTGGCCGTCGATGACAACCGTGGTGTCGGCGCCGAGCACGATCGTGTCCGGCCGGATGGCTGCCCCGGCCGCGGCCTTGGCTTCGGCCAGACGCGCCACTGCCTGCTCCGGCGCTTCATCCGGATGGAATCGCTCATCCACTTCGACAGGCAGCACATCGAAGAGGATGCCTGCCGCGCGCAGGAGCTCCGCTCGGCGCGGAGATGCCGACGCCAGTGTCAGTCGCATGGGCATGCGAATGTTACACTGCGGATCGGTAGTCGACATGGACTCGCTCAACTCTCTCGTGCCGCGCGCGGTCACCGAGTTGCTCCGCAGCGGGCCGCTCTCGCAGGGCAAACTCGACCTGGCCTGGCGCGTCGCGGTTGGCGAGGCGCTCAGCCGCGTCAGCACTGCTCACCTGCAGCCGGATGGTGTGGTGGAAGTGAGGCCGTCGGATCTGCGCTGGCAGAGGGAGCTGAAACGTTCCTCGTCGACGATTCTTCACCGGCTGAACACGCTTCTCGGGACGCAGGCCGTCACGCGTCTCGTCGTGAAATGACATGCGCAAATCCGTCATCGTTTCCGCGGTTCGAACGCCGTCCGGCAAGTTCCTCGGCAGCCTGAAGGGACTTCAGGCGCCACAGCTCGGAGCCATCGCGGTGCGCGAGGCTGTCGCCCGCGCGCGCGTCGATCCGGCAGCGGTCGAGGAATGCATCATGGGCAACGTGCTGTCGGCCGGCGTGGGACAGGCGCCGGCCCGGCAGGCGGCGCTGAACGGTGGACTCAGCAACGACGTCGCCGCGCTCACGATCAACAAGGTGTGCGGCTCGGGCTTGAAGGCGGTCATGCTGGCGGCGCAAGGCATCGCGCTCGGCGACATCGACATCGCGGTCGCCGGCGGTATGGAGTCGATGAGCAACGCGCCGTATCTTCTCCCCCGCGCACGAGAAGGGCTGCGCATGGGCGATGCAAACCTGGTGGACTCGATGATTCACGACGGCCTGTGGTGTGCCTTCGAGCACTGCCATATGGGCGTCTCCGCCGAGCACGTCGTGGACGTGTATGGCGTGTCGCGCGACGCGCAGGATGAGTACGCGGCCGACAGCCATCAGAAAGCCGCCCGTGCCCAGTCGGCGGGACATTTCAAATCAGAGATCGTGCCGGTGCAGATCCCTCAGGGCAAAGGCGCCAGCACGATGATGGACTCGGACGAAACGATTCGCCCGGACTCGACGGCCGCGATTCTCAAAGGACTGAAGCCGGCGTTCAAGAAAGACGGATCGGTGACGGCGGGAAACGCCCCGGGCGTCAATGATGGCGCGGCCGCGCTGGTGGTCATGTCCGAAGAGCGCGCGCGGGCGCTGGGCGCTCAGCCGCTGGCGGAAATCGTGGGGTACGCGACGAGTGGTCTGGCGCCAAAACTGCTCCTCATGACGCCGGTGGGAGCCATTCGAAAGCTGCTGACGAAGATTCGCTGGACGATCGAGGACGTGGATCTCGTCGAGATCAACGAAGCGTTTGCCGCGCAGATGGTCGCCGTCATCAAGGAACTGGGCCTCGACCCCAGCCGTGTCAACGTGAACGGCGGCGCTATCGCGCTGGGTCATCCCATCGGCGCGAGCGGTGCGCGCGTCCTGACGACATTGCTGTACGCCATGAAGCAACGCGGCGCCCGGCGCGGCATCGCGTCGCTGTGCCTCGGCGGAGGCAATGGCGTGGCGATGGCGGTGGAGACGAAGGGTGAGTAAGGCAAATGGCAAATGGCAAATGGCAAATGGCAAATGGCAAAGAGGAGAAATCCATCTGCCATGTGCCATCTGCCATGTCAGTCGTCTAGCGTCCGCCGACTCCAGAATGCCCAGGCGAATAGCAGCAACGGTACCAGCAGCGCCATTTCCCACCCGAGCGCTCGGAGATTTCCGAGGATGAACTCCGACGGCAGCCAGTACCCGTCGAGAGACTTCCCTAAACACGTCCCAGCCGGTGATGTAGTACTTCGACGAGAGTGGCCACAGGACCGTCAAGCCTCGCGGAACACGCGTATCCTTCCCGAGCAGGTCGAGCACGGCATGCGATCCGAACGCGGCCGCGAGCGCGAGCGCAAGCGGCAGCGCGTCGGGCACGCGCCGGCGCAGGACGATCCACGCCGCGAGTCCGACCACCGCGATGGCGGCAATGCTGTGCGACTGGGTGCGGTGCAGTCCGGCGACGATATCGAGGTCCGGGAGCACGGCCAGCACCGCGGCCGACACCAGTATCGGCTTCGTCAATCGTGGCCGACGAGCGGTGGCATTGGTGAGGAACGCGGCTGCAACGCCCGCGATGGCATGTCCGGCCGGGGTCGGCATTCTTCGCCATATTCTTCAACAGAAACGATGGAAGAAACTGCAACGCGGGGCAAATGCCCGAAGAGGGGCGAAAGTGCTTGTCTGCGTAAATGACTGAAAATAAGGCTTATGCGGTCTTTGGCTGCGGCGTTTTCGCTTGACATTCGCCCGGCACGTCCCTAGAATGCGCTCACGCTAAGGAGATGACGAATGCCCCCATCAACAGATAAGCAGGAGCGAGACGAACGCACCGAACGCGGCAAAGCCGTGGAGCTGGCGGTCGGACAAATCGAGAAGCAATTCGGCAAGGGCTCGATCATGCGGCTGGGCCAGCGCGGCGCGGTGCAGCCCATCGATTCGATTCCCACTGGCTCCATCAGCATCGACTACGCGCTCGGCGTCGGTGGCGTGCCGCGCGGTCGTGTCATCGAAATCTTCGGACCGGAGTCGTCTGGCAAGACCACCCTGGCGCTGCAGGTCATCGCGCAGTCGCAGAAACTCGGCGGCATGGCGGCATTCGTGGACGCCGAGCACGCGCTCGACGCCGCGTATGCGAAGAAACTGGGCGTCGACCTCGACAACCTGCTGGTGTCTCAGCCCGACAACGGCGAGCAGGCGCTCGAGATCGTCGAAGTGCTCATTCGCTCGGGCGGCGTTGACGTGGTGGTCGTCGACTCGGTCGCCGCGCTGGTGCCGCGGGCCGAAATCGAAGGTGAGATGGGCGATGCGCAGATGGGCCTTCAGGCGCGTCTCATGTCACAGGCATTGCGAAAGCTCACCGGTGTGGTGTCGAAGTCGAAGACGTGCCTCATCTTCATCAATCAGCTGCGCGAGAAGATCGGCGTCATGTTCGGCAACCCGGAAACCACGACCGGCGGCCGCGCCCTCAAGTTCTACGCCTCGGTGCGTATCGATATCCGCCGCATCGCGAGCATCAAGGACGGCGATGTCGTCGTCGGCGGACGAACTCGGGTGAAAGTGGTGAAAAACAAAGTCGCCCCGCCGTTCCGCGAGGCCGAATTCGATGTGATGTACGGAGAAGGCATTTCGCGCGAGGGCGATCTGCTCGACCTCGCCGTCGACAAGCGGATTGTCGAAAAGAGCGGCACCTGGTTCGCCTACGGTGGCGAGCGGCTGGGCCAGGGGCGCGAAAACGCGAAGACGTTCCTCCGCGAAAATCCGGAGACGTTCAAGAAAATCGAAGAGCGCGTGCGCAAAGATCTCGGGCTGACCCGCGACGTCGAGGTCGCAACTCCTGCATAGTGTCCGCCTTTAGGCGGACCATGCGAACCGTCGCCTATGCCAGCCGTCTTCGAAGCCATTGGAAGGATCGACTTTGCCGCCTTCCAATGGCTTCGTGCTCATCACTGGCCGTTTCTCGATCCGGTCATGGCCGGCCTCAGCGACATCGCGCGCGGCGGGGCGATCTGGATCGGGCTTGCCCTGCTCATAGCAGTGCTGCACCCCTCGAGGTGGCCGGCGGCCACGCAGGTCGTCCTGGCTGTCGTGCTCACCGGACTTCTCTCCGATCACGTCGCCAAACCGCTCTTCAACCGTGCGCGCCCCTTCGAAAGCTACGCCGAGACCCAGGTCTACGCCTACAGACCGACGACCCGCTCGCTGCCATCGGGGCATGCAGCTCAGGCGGTTGCGGCCGCGTACGCGCTGTCACGGCTCGCACCCGATGCACGGAACATCTTCTGGTTCCTGTGCCTGATGGTCGCGTGGTCGCGCGTCTACCTCGGGGTCCACTACCCCGCCGACCTCATCGCCGGGGCGCTTCTCGGAGCGGCTGTGGCCAAGTTTGTCGTCGGCGGTACAGCCTGGCGTTTCGCAGATCGATCGGCGGCGGGGGTGTAGCCGACTTCAGCGGGCGAATGGCCGCCACGAAGCAGCTGTGGTGTTGAATGCACTGGTTGCGGACGATGTACGGCGTCGCCGCTTTGCTGCGCATCAGGCCCCGGATCACCGAACGCGCGGTCGTCTGCGTTTCGCCGTCGGTCATCGAACAGCCGTGAAGCAGCAGCAGGTACGACGCGCCCGAGCGTTGCGCCTCCTGGAGCGCGCGCAAGGTGACGCGGCCGACTTCTGCCATCGCTCTCCAGTGTTCATAGCTTGTGTTGTCGGCCGCCGCCCAATGGAAATCGACCTCTCTGTGGTTTGGAAGCTTGCGAAACTCTGACCAGTTCGAGTTCTCGTCGCAACGAAAAGCCATAGCCCACCCCATCGAAGATTGTGATGAGAAATTCCACGCGTGCGGTAGGCATCGCCGTTCAGAAGCGGCGTGCGTCCGCCCGGGAGATTGAGGTCCGGGGCGTGTTTAGACGCGAAGGACCTGGCAGCGCGTGGCTGTGGGGTCGGCGAGCGACAGGGGTTCCGCGAGAATCGCGTGCTTTGTGCGGTAAGGCAGGATCGCGAGGGCCAGCGGAGCCGGCAAGGCACCAACGGAAAGACGAGCCTTGGCCCATTCCGACGAATCCGTTTCCCGGAACCCCGGGCCGCGTGCGCCGCTTCTCAAGGGCGCCACGGTCGAGTCGGCCAGTGAGTTCGGATCGAAGGTGGCGAACGGCTCCGTGAACGGCAGAACCGTCAGGACGAGGATGACGATGGCACACAGCTGACGCACATACCTCGTCGAACGAACTCTTCGGGTCTCTCTGGTCAACCTTGGCCTGGATCCAAGAATACGACGGAAGAGTCATGTCCCGATAACCACGAATCAGGTGTGCAATTACGGGCAGGGCCGAGAACCCCTGGGCAGGCGAGTCTCAATCAGGACACTGGGCGGAGGATGGTGGCCAGGGGCAGAACGACAACTGCTCAGAGAAGCGCCACTCATGCGCGACGAACGAAAACGTCGACCGACCAGCTAAGCGTTTGCTTCTGCGCGACCAACCCGAAGCCGGCAGCCGTGATCAGTTCGCGCATGCGCGTCTCGGGATGAACGAACGTCCGGAACTTGTTTCTGCGGCGCCGAAGCGCGTTCTCGAGTCTCATTCCTGCTCGGACGTACCATCGATCTCTCGGATAGGAGAACGCAAAACCGCGCTCTGCGTGTCGCAAAGCCTCGCTGAGCAACTCTTCGTAGAGCGGATAGCAGCAGACCACACGGTCGAGCGCAACGATGCTCGTCACCGGGACGTCGCGCGCCACCTCGAGGAAATCGCCCCTGACGAAGTCGATCCGTCTCGTGCAGTCACGGCGAGCCGCCTCGTCAGATGCTGCGGCTGCATAGCCGGCCGAGGCCTCGACGATGACTGATCGGTCGATGCCTCGCGCGAGTAGTTCGAAGGTCAGCGAACCGACTCCAGCGCCCACGTCCAAGAGAGTCCCGCCAGCAAGGCCCAATTGCGAGATGCCCGCGACCAGAAGGCGGGTAGTCGGTCCCGCGCCCTTTCGCCGGTAGCGCTCTAGTTCTTGCCCGGCTTTTTCGATCGTAAACTGCTGGTCGACCGTCTCTTCAAAGGGTCCACAACACGCCATGACCGTCTCCCATTTGGTGTGCCGTTGTGATCGCGATGAGCGACTAGACCAGCGCGCATCGATTCGCGCCCGCTTCGAGGTCCGTTAGGTCGCCTGTCGGGGATTCGCCCGCCTCATTCAATTCGACGATACGAACGAAGTTCGGCGGCGTCGGAGGTAACTTTGAGGTGACCCGTTCCACGAAAGCGGCTTCCGACGTCAGCCATCCGGACAACCACGTCTCAACGTCGTCCATCTGTGCGGCGACGGCCCGTCCGTCGAACGGGATCGGCTCGCTGGCATGCGCCGGCAATACCACCGTGTGGGGACGAAGGGCGCGCAAACCGGTGAGCGACCCGAACAGCGCGTGGGCTCGCTGGCTCGCGGCCGCCGGATCGGCATGCAGATCCGGGCGCCCGACGCCATTGGTGAAGAGCGTGTCGCCGGTGAACACGGCGATCTCGTTCAGAACGTAAGATGTGCTCTCGTTTGTGTGACCAGGCGTGTGCATTACAGTGAGCGTGGCGCTTCCGAAGGGAATGCGTTCGCCATCGGTGACCGGGCGAAACGCAAACCGGACTCGCTGTTGTGTCGGCAACACAAGCGTCGCGCCCGTCTCCTTCGCCAGTTCGCGCGCTCGCGACAGATGGTCGGCGTGCACATGCGTTTCAATGACTTGTTGAATCGATAATCCGTGCCGACTGGCGATCTCCAGGTAGACGCCGGGCGAGACCGACGGATCGATCACCAAGGCCTCCCCAGCGGAGCCAACGATGTACGAGAGACATCCCTTTCCGGTCCGGCGCACCTGGATAACACTGACGGACGGATCGCTGAGTGTTACAGTCCGCCACATTCCACGCCAGGCTCCATGCTTTCATGCCACCTGCGAGCGACCGCGCATCGAACCCCCGCTCGGCGAGCATCTCGGCGGCCGTCTGGCTGACGCGGCCGGCGTTGCACACCGTCACGACGGGTCGATCGAGTGGAAACGTCGCGTCAGCGAGTGCGTCCGGCCGTCCCGCTCGCAAGGCTTCGTACGCGTTGATGTGAACACTTCCGGGAATGGCCCATTGGGCGCGGTCTTCGTCGGTTCGGATGTCCAGCACCGTAACCGGATGCTTGGCCTCGAGCCAGTCCCGCAGGGTCTCCATTTCAATCTGCTTCGTCATCACGCTCTCTGATGCTTATGACTTCCTGTACGTCGCTGCCGCTGCGAGGCGTGCTGTTGCGTTGCCGGCAGCGTTTCCCCCATCCGAGTCGCCGAAACGACACCGGAAACAAAGGTCAGCGCTGCAATCACCCACATGGCGACGTTCAGTCCGAACGCGTCTGCCGTGAGCCCCGCGAGGAGCGCGCCGATCGCATACCCGAGGTCACGCCAGAGCCGATAGACGCCGACCGCCGACGCGCGCCACGACGGGTGGGCGACATCGCCGATAGCGGCAAGGAGCGTGGGATACACCATGGCGGTGCCGATGCCGAGCAGCACCGCGCCCACCACAAACCCGGCGAACGCGTGCACGACGGTCACCACGGCGATGCCAACCGCCTGGATCCACATGCCCCAGACAATGAGCGGCCTTCGGCCGGTGCGATCGGAAAGTGCCCCGGTCACTAGCTGCGACAGGCCCCACGTCGCAGGATAGATCGCGGCGAGCAGCCCCACTTGAGCCAGATTCATTCCCGCTGCGGCGAACACCAGCGGGAACAGTCCCCAGGCCATCCCGTCATTGAGGTTGTTGACGAGCCCTGCCTGGCTGACGCTCGACAGATTCGCGTCAAGCAAGGAGGTGCGCCAGAAGACCTGCCGGGCCGTAAGGAGGCCCTCGCGTGGCAACGCTCCAAAGTGAGCGGATTCGTGCGAAACGTGATGACGCGTTTCACGGACGAAAAGCGCAGACAACGCGAGGCCGATGATGACGAATCCGACGCCGAGATAGAAGGGCTGCGGGCGTAAGCCGTACCGTGCGGCAATCCAGCCCGTGGCAAGCGCGCTGAGGGCAACCGCTACATATCCGGCGAACTCGTTCAACCCCATAGCCAGCCCGCGCTGCTTCGAGCCGACGAGGTCAATCTTCATGATGACGGTTGTCGACCAGGTGAGACCCTGGCTGACACCGAGGAGAAGGTTCGCAAACACGATCCAGTTCCAGCTCGGTGCCCACATAAGGAGGAAGGGCACGGGAACGGCCACCAGCCATCCGGCGACGAGCACATGCTTGCGCCCGACGTGGTCAGAAAGTCGACCGGCGGCATAGTTGGTAAGCGCCTTCGCCACACCGAAGACCACGATGAAGGACAGGACAGCGGTGCGGGCGGCGAGTTGGAACTCCTGCTCCGCGATTGCCGGCAGGATGCTGCGCTCCAAACCGACCATCGCGCCGACGAACGCGTTGACGACCACCAGTAGAGTAAATTGCCCCGCGTTCTGCCGAAGACCGAGACGGAGGGCACCGGCCGCAGGTGGCTCGATCTGACGGTGTGGTGCGGGCGACCTCTCACGCATGGGTCACGAGCCTGGGCCTTACGGCTTGCGAGCCAGCACGGAGACGCTCTTCACGCCGTACTTGGCCGTGGCCCGCTTTGCGCGATCCGAGATGAATTGATAGTGAGTGTTCTCTTCAAGGCGCTCCACGCGCAGGCCTGCTGCCTCGATCGCTGCACGGTAGTCGCCCTGCTGCGCGGCACCACCGATACAGGCAGCCCACAAATCGGCGTTACAAACAACGGTCTCGGGCAACGCGGTGTCTGCGACGATGTCAGCAATGGCGAGCCGGCCCCCCTGGCGGAGCAGACGCGCCGCTTCCCTAAACACTCGCGCCTTGTCAGGTGCGAGATTGATCACGCCATTTGAAATGACACTATCGAATGTGCCTGCATCGAGGCCGGTATCCTCGATGTATCCCTTCGTGTATCTGATGTGGTTGAATCCGCGGCCAGTGGCGAGACGCGTTGCCTTGTCGAGCTGCGCGTCGGTCATGTCGATGCCGACGACCTGGCCGGTGGAACCGACCTTGAGCGCCGCCACAAACGTATCCATCCCCGAGCCGCTGCCGAGGTCCGCCACATGCTCGCCAGACTCAAGGGCTGCCAGGTGAAAGAAGTAGCCGACGCCGGCAAACGAGTCGATGGCCTCCTGCGGCACACGATCGAGATCGGCCGGAGCGTAGCCAAGCCGCTCGGCCATCGCGCGTCCCATCTCGAAATGGAACTCGCCGTGCGGGCGTTCGGCAACGGCTGTATACATGTCTTTGACCTTGGCCTCCAGCGCGGTGCGATCGACGGTGATGGTGGTCATTGGCGGTCTCCTCTCATTGAAGAAACTTCAGCGGGACGGTTGTGGTGTCACGTGCACTGGCAAACCTGCGGCCTTCCACTCTGGAAACCCATCGAGCAACCGTCGCGCGCGACGCCCCTTCGCGCGGAGGATCTGGACGGCCCGGTCGGCGTACACGCAATACGGCCCACGGCAATACGCCACGTATTCCCTATCCTTCGGCAGCTCACGCAGACGGCGCTGGAGATCGTCGATGGGCACCGAGATGGCGCCGGCGATATGCCCCGAGGCGTATTCGTTCGGTGGCCGCGTGTCGAGGATGACGACATCCTGCGAACGTGCGCGCCTGAGTAGCTCGTCGATCGATACCGCTTCAGTCACTCGAGCGGTCGCCGAAGTGGTCACGCACGAGCCGATCGAACTCGGCCAGTTGGTGCTCGGCCACCGTCCGAATCGCACGACACACGTCGTACACGGCGGGGTCGCCGAGACGGTAGTGTACGAAGAGCCCTTCCTTGCGGGGCTCGACAAGAGCCGCCTGCCGCAAGGCCTGCAAATGCTGTGAGGCGTTTGCCAGCGACAGCCCGATTTCCTGGGCGAGAGAATCGACGGTCCGCTCGCCTTGGGCCAACAATTCCAGAATCTCGAGCCGGTGTGGGCTCGACAGGGCTTTACCGATGCGAGCGAACTGGGCGTAGAGGCCGTTCTTGAAGATTCGGTGGGAGTCGATCATAATCAAGTAATAAATAGATTACTTGATTATGGTCTGTCAAGGACTATTTTCGCCACTTGCTTTGTTGGCGGTGCCGCCGCTGACCGAGGCGAAAGGACCAGTGATGAAGTTGCTGAATCCGACCACCAGACCACCCCACGACTCATAACGCCCGTCGGGGTGGGTGAAATCAAAGACGCAATTAGCTCCGACGGCGGTAATCGCGAGCGTTTGATGCTTGTCGAGGTTCGACAATTTGTGAAGTAGTCGTGGAACTGAGGGGTCACCCCACCGCCATTCAGTTCGCGCAGCTTGTCCGGTTTCTGCTTTATTCGACGTTGCACTCAGAAGGCCGAGAAATGTCGGTCGCGTGCGGGAGGCTCCCGCTGCGACCGCTGGACGCGAACGTTGCGGTCCTCGGCCACACACACAAAGGAGCCTTCCATGACGAGCGCTGGCGGCGCGAAAGCTGTGCTGGGAAGCACGCTGAACGCTCGGTGAAGGATCATAGGGAAGGGGCAAGATGCCAACTTCCCTCGACGCCATCTTCGTCCTGGCGGCGGCTTGCTGATGGAAGCTGCCAGGTGCTACCCCGACAGCTCATCAACGGCCAGCATGGCGATGCTTAAATGCTTAGAAACAACTGTATTCAAGTGATTTAAGGATGGTGGCCAGGGGCAGAATTGAACTGCCGACACTACGATTTTCAGTCGTATGCTCTACCAACTGAGCTACCTGGCCGCGCCTGAACGCGCTCAACGACGTGCGCTGAGCCCATAACTATATCAAAACATCACAAACGGATGCGACCTCACGGGACTCGCAATTGCTATCTCTCGGATGCCGCCCAGGGGTTCTCGCCGCCGGCGCCGTTTACGCTCGCAGAGATCGACTTTGAAAGCGTCATCCCCGATCCGTACTCGAAGGCGTTCAGCTGTCACGATGATGCAAAACGGCACACGATGACGCAGCGATTTTTCTCACTCAACTGGTTCGAAAACAGACTGAGTCGACGAGGTGCAGGGGGTACGCTCGACGTGGAGAACCATGAAGAAAGCTGAGTCGCCGCATGTCGTGCAGCGCATCCGCGCCGAATATCTCGAAATGCCCGGCCTCACACTGAAACCCGATCAAGTTCAGCGTCTCTGCGGTGTCGAACGCACGGTCTGCGAAACCGCGCTCGCCTCGCTCGTCGAAACCGGGTTTCTGTCGATGCGTCCGGACGGCGCATACGGACGGTTCAAGAATCCCGACATCACGCGCGTGCGGCCCGCGAAAGCGAGCCTCGAACCCAGCGTCATGTCGACGATGTCAGTCGTCCGACGCCCGCACGCCAGCTAGCGGCTTCCTCTTTGCCCGTTCGAATGAAGCGCTCCCGCAGTGGCGGTTGCGCCCGTTGTGGCGGTCTCCCATTTCCACGCCGAGCCGATAATTTCCTCGATCGCGCTGTGTCGAGGTTCCCACCCGAGGACTTTTTCGATGCGGGCAGAGCTCGCTACGAGGATGGCGGGATCGCCCGCGCGCCGGCTGCCTTCGCGTATCGGAATCTCCCGGCCCGTCACTGCGCGCGCGGCATCGATGATTTCCTGCACCGTGGAGCCCTGGCCGCATCCGAGGTTGAAGACGTCCGCGCGCAGGTTCCTGGTCTCGAGCGCTTCGAGCGCGCGCACGTGGGCATCGGCAAGATCCGACACGTGGATGTAGTCGCGCACGCACGTGCCGTCGGGCGTCGGGTAGTCGCGGCCGAATACCGTAATCGGCTGCGCTTGATCTCTCGCCGCTCGCAGGACCAGCGGGATGAGGTGCGTTTCCGGATCGTGCCGCTCGCCACGGCGTTCGGTGGCGCCGGCGGCGTTGAAGTAGCGCAGCGACGCATACCGGAGACCGTGCGCGGCGTGATACCAGTGCAGCGCCCGCTCGATCGCCAGCTTCGTCTCGCCGTAGGTGTTGGTCGGATTCGTCGTGGCGTCTTCGCCAATCGGTACGCTCACCGGCTCGCCGTACACGGCGGCCGTCGACGAAAACACGCACGTGCCCACGTTGGCCTCGACGAGCGCGTTCAACAACGTGATGCCGGCGGCGACGTTGTTCGTGTAATAGCGGCCGGGGCTGGCCATCGATTCGCCGACGAGCGAGGATGCGGCCATGTGCACCACGGACTCGATCGAGTTGGACGCCAGCGTGTGTTTCACGATGGCGGCGTCGACGAGATCGCCATGGACGAACGTCGCGTGCTCGTTAACGGCATCCCTGTGGCCCTTGGACAGGTTGTCGAGCACGACGACTCGATGGCCTCCTGCGACGAGCTGATCGGTGATCACGCTGCCGATATAGCCCGCGCCGCCAGTCACTAACACCCGCATGTCACCCCCGTCCCGGATATCGGACGAATCGGCTACCACGAATACCTTCGTCGCATTACCGGGGCGTGACGGCTGGAGCGACGTGTGCCATGACCAGCCGGACCGTGTGCTGGCCGCTGCCCGGTATGAGAGGAATCCTCCCGCTGTGCGCCACGCTTCCATCGAGCGTCAACACGCGCGTCGCACCATCCGTGTTGCTGCCACGTTCGACCTGTATGACATATTCAGCACCGTCGATCCGCAATGTGATCCGATAGCCCGGCCATCGGGCAGGTACCGCGGGCTCGATCCGAAGAAAGTTGCCTTCGCGCTTGAGGCCGAGGACGCTTCCCAGCGTCAGGCGGTACATCCACCCCGCCGCCCCGGTGTACCACGTCCAGCCACCACGTCCGACGTGACCGGGCGCCGAATAGATGTCGGCGGCAATCACGTAGGGCTCGACGCGGTATCGCTTCACGTCGTTCACATCGAGTGATCGGTTGATCGGATTGATCCAGCTCAGCAGTTCGTGCGCTGCGTCTCCGCGGCCGAGCATCGCCTGCGCCATCACCGCCCACAACGCCGCATGGGTGTACTGTCCGCCGTTTTCGCGGACGCCAGGGACATAGCCTTTGATGTACCCGGGGTTCGGCTGCGCTTTGTCGAACGGCGGCGCCAGCAGGAGGATGAGCCGCGCGTCGCGATCGATCAAGAGCTTTTCCATCGATTCCATGGCCTGACGCGCGCGCCCGGTCTCGCCGAGACCCGAGATGACGGACCAGCTCTGCGCGATGGCGTCGATGCGACACTCGGCGTTTTCGGCCGACCCCAGGGGCGTGCCGTCGTCGAAGTACGCGCGCCGGTACCACGCGCCGTCCCACGCAGCCTGGAGCGCGTCTTTCAGTCTTGCGGCATGGGCTCGATACGCGGCGGCTTCCTGAACATCACCACGGGCCTCGGCGATCGCCGCGAACGGGCCCAGCAGTGATCCGAGAAACCAGCCCAACCAGACGCTTTCGCCGCGTCCCTGCTCGCCCACTTCGTCCATCCCGTCGTTCCAGTCGCCGGTGCCCATGAGCGGCAGACCGTGCGCGCCCGTGTCCATGGTCCTGGCGATCGCCCGCGAGCAGTGGTCGTAGATGGGCAGCTCGAGCGGCACGGGCCTGGGCGTCTCATACACGCTGTTCTCATCGGGCCCCGGCGATCGCTGCGTGATGAAAGGCGCCGACTGGTCGAAGATGTCCTGTCTGCCCGTCACGCGCGCGTATTCGAGCGCGGCGTACACGAGCCACAGCCGATCGTCCTGAATGCGCGTGCGTACGCCTTCGCCGCCGGGCTCGTGCCACCAATGCTGAACATCCCCCTCGGGAAACTGCCGCCCCGCCGCCCGGATAATGTGGCGTCGCGCGAGATCGGGATCGCAATGCAGACACGCGAGCACGTCCTGCAGCTGATCGCGAAATCCGAACGCACCGCCGGACTGATAGAAGGCCGACCGGGCATGGAGCCGGCAACTGAGCGTCTGATACAGCAGCCACCTGTTGGTCAGGAGGTTGAGCGCCGCGTCCGGTGTCTCCACCTCGACCGACGACAGGAGCGCGTTCCACCTCTCCTGGACCCGCGAGAGCTCCGCATCCACGGCACCCGGCTGTCGAAATCGATCGACCAGCGTGCGCACGGCCGATTCGTCGATGCCCTCGCCGAGCATGAACGTGACCTCGACGGTGCCCGACGCTGGCACGATGAGCCTGGTTTGAACGGCGCCGCATGGATCCAGTGCGGGACCCACGCGACCGGGAAGCTGCGTCAGTTCCATCGCCAGCGGGTCGGCCAGTGTTCCGTTCCGGCCGATGAAGC
The DNA here is from genome assembly GCA_963746535.1 of Vicinamibacterales bacterium. Lineage (GTDB taxonomy): Bacteria > Acidobacteriota > Vicinamibacteria > Vicinamibacterales > JAMQPK01 > JAMQPK01. The sequence goes on from CAVVBP010000010.1 coordinate 199,549, forward strand.
TGGAGCGATCACCCGTGAACGTGCGCATGCGGGCTGTCGCGTCGATGAAGGCCATGCGCGAGCCGAAGTCCGTCCGGAACGCGTTGCGGGCGACGAGCGCTCCGCACACCGTGTCGATGGACGTGATGATATGTGCGGCCGAGCGCGCACGGTTATCGGCGAGACACCAATCCACGTAGTAAAACGCGCTCAACTCGCGGGCGGATCCCGTCATGTTGCGCACGCGCAGCCGCATGAGCTTGATGGGCTCGGTGGCCGCGACGAACGCCGTCAACTCGACGTGCAGCCCGCGGTGCCGGTGCTCGTAGATCGCGTATCCCTGACCGAACCGCGCGAGATGTGAGACCGCGCCAGGCGCGGGCGATGCGGTTGCGGTCCAGAACTCGCCGCTGCCTTCGTCTCGCAGATAGATGACTTCGCCCGGCGGATCGACGACCGGGTCGTTGCTCCAGGGAGTCAGCCGGTTGTGATGGCTGTTCTCAGACCACGTATTTCCCAGGCTCGACTCGGTGGCGACGAAGCCAAAGCGTTCGTTCGCGATGACGTTCGACCAGGGTGCGGGGGGCCGCTTCGTCACGTAGAACTCGCGCCCGTCCCTGGTGAAGCCACCGAAGCCGTTGTCGAACACCAGCGGCTGGTCCGGAACAGGCGCGGCATCGCTCCGCTTGGGAACGCCGGGGTGCGCCTTGATCCGCGCCGGGATCGCCAGCGGCACCAGGAGCCGCCGCAACTGCACCTCCAGGCCTCCGCGAGGACCTTCGAACACCGCGCGCGCGACCGCGCGCAGCAGCACGCGATCGTCTTCGGTCATCACGTCCGCCCGGCGAAGGAAGAGGCCGCCGGGACGATCGAGCCACGCATGAGAGGGCCCGCCTTCGGCAATGCGCTGGAGGTCGTCCTGCACATCCTGCCGGTAGCTCGTCGGAATCTCGTTCAGCACGACGAGATCGAATTTGAATCCCCGCCCGCGAAGATACTCCTGCGCCCGCACGAGCTCCTGCGCCAGGCCAACCTCTCCGGCATCGGTAATCGTGACGAGCAGGATGGGGAGATCACCGGAAATCCCGAACTTCCAGAGGTCGGGGGGCGCACCGGTACTGCGCAGCATGGCTTCTGGTGACCGGAGCCGCGGGTCCGCGTACATCAATCGTGCCGCCAGCCGCTGGTAGCGGGCCTCGTCGTCGCGGCTCACGCCCAGATGCCGCAGTTCGATCTCGCTGTGCGTGCTGGCGAGCGCGAAGGCGCGCGCGCAGACCTGAGGGTCGTGATATTTCTCGATGAGCGCGCGGACGCCGGCTTCGTTTTCCGCGACGACCGTCGTGAACGATACGCGGGCGGTCACGCCCGGCGGGATGCGAAGCCGAACGCGAAGGCTGACAATCGGATCGAGCACTGCACCGGTTGCGCCCGACAGCGGCTCTGAACCGACGAGCGCTGCCGGCAGGCGCGGCGTCCCGCCGCGGCCGATGAAGTGCTCGCGATCGGTCTCGAACTCGACGCCTTGGCCGATGCGTCCGCGCCCGGCCAGCACATGACCCATGTAGAGGCGCGGCTCGTGTCCCCTCGGCCGGCGCGCGCAGATGATGCCCTCATGCTCGGGCACGGCGGTCGATTCGACGAACAGGTTGCTGAAGGCTGGATGCGCCAGATCGGCCGCATGCGGCGCCAGGACGACCTCGGCGTAGCTGGTCAGCTCGAGCTCGCGGATGTCGCGCGAGTGATTCGTCACCGAAAGGCGGCGGATTTCCGCATCGTCTTCTGGCGACACGGTGACTTCGGTGAACGTCTCGATGCCTTCGTCGCGCCGCCGGATGACCCCGCGATCGGGGGCGAAGGTCACCTCGTAGTTGTCGGTGTCGCGGCCGCTCGGATGAAATCCCGACGACCAGAACAGGCCGCTCTCGAGGTCGCGGACATAGCAGAACGATCCCCAGCCGTCCGACGTCGAGTCTTCGCGCCACCGGGTGACGGCGATGTCGCGCCAGCGCGTGTATCCCCCGCCCGAATTGGTCAACATCACCACCATCGACCCGTTCGAAAGGAGGTGCGCGCGCGGCGTGACCGTGTGCGGGGTCACGTACCGGCGGACGCGCGACTGCACCACCCGGCCCGGCGCTTCCTCGACCTTGTGCTCGTCGGGCGGGCGATCGAGCGGCACCAACTGCGGGCTCCGCTCCTGCAGCAGCAGCTCCGCGGCCTGCACGCGGGGATCGGCGTGGAAGCGCGACTGCATCACGTTCGCGTTCACGCAATTGTTGAGCGCGACCAGGCTCATGCCGTGATGGTGCGCCATGTAGGTCTTCACAATCGCCTTTCGCTCGCCGGGCTCGAGGCGGTCCTTCGTGTAGTCGATGGCCTCGTAAAATCCCATCGGCCCCAGCGCGCCTTCGGATTCGAGATACGAGAGATTCTCGAGCACGCCTTTGGGTCTGATGGCCGCGGCGAGGATGCTTGCGTAAGGAGCGATGACGAGATCGTCGGCGAGCCCCCGCTTCAATCCGATGCCCGGCACCCCGAACGCGCGGTACTGGTAGTTGGCGCCCGTATCCTGCAGGTTGTACGCGGATTCGGAAATGCCCCACGGAACCCCGAGCGATCGGGCGTACTCGATGTGGCGGCTGACGACCGCCTCATATGTCTCGTCGAGCAGCGTGTGGGCATACGTGCGCATGACGAGCAACGGCATCAGGTACTCGAACATCGACGCGCTCCACGACACCAGCGCGCGATGACGACCCACCGGCGTCATCAGCCGGCCGAGCTTGAACCAGTGCTCCTGCGACACGTGGCGCATCGCGATGGCCAGAAAGCTTGCCAGTCGCGCTTCGGATGCCAGCGCGTCGTAGAACGTGGAATCGCGGCGTCCTTCCGTGACGTTGTAGCCGATCGCAAAAAGATGCCGCTCTTTGTCGAAGAGAAACTCCAGCTCTGTGCCGTCAACGAACTGCTCGAGCGCTGACTGGATGCGCTCGGCCCTCACCTCGCGTGCGGCGCGCACGTCATCGGGAGCCTTTTCAAACGCCAGGACTTCCTTCTGCCGATCGGCCACAAGCGCCGCGGCCGCATCGAGCCAGCCCGCCGCGGCGCGCACCTTGCTGTCGCGCGCGGGCAACCGCTCCTGTACGTCATGAAAGCGCGTCGCCAGGACCGTCAGATCCCCGGAAATCCCCAAGAGCCATGCCTTCTCGTCGCCCAGTGCCGAGGGAGTCCGTTCCAGACGCGCGTGCAGCCGCCGGAAATCGGCGCGAAAGTCCCGGGCGCGCTCGCGGCCGAGGCCGGCCATGGCGGGGGTCCCATCCTGTTCGAAGAGGTCGAGGGCATCGGACAGGCCGTCCCGAAATCGTTCCGCGTCGAGCGGGCTGCTCTGAACGATCTCGGGCAGCGTCGAGCTGAGCGTCATCAGGTAGCCGAGAAGATTGCCGGTGTCGACCGTGGAGACGTACAAGGGCGCGAGCGGGACGAGCGACTGCGTGTCGTACCAATTGAAAAAATGGCCACGGTATCTCGGCAGCTTGTGGAGGGTGTCGATCGTCCGTTCGAGTTGTTTGAGGCAAGCAGCCGGCGAGATATAGCCGAGGTCCCATGCCGAGACGGCCGCCATCATCTGGAGCCCGATGTTGGTAGGCGACGTGCGGTGCGCGATTGGGTCCGGCCGGTTCTCCTGGTAGTTGTCCGGTACCAGCCAGTTGTCGCCAGAAGTGACGACCTGCTCGAAGAAGCGCCATGTCAGGCGCGCGGTACGGCGGAACTGACGCCGCTCCTGAGGCTCGAGATCGTGGCGCGCATCTCCACGCGGCAGCCCGGTCTGGTAGGCGAGGTATGGCGACATGGCCCAAAGCGCCACGATCGGAACGGCCCAGACGAGGCTTCCGGGCTCGAACACCAGCACCGCAACGGTCACAATGAGCGCGACGACTGGTGCCGTCCACATGCGATGAAACACCTGCGCCCGATCGACCTGCAGACGGGCCGCGGCATCTGCTGCCGTTTCCCACTCCAGAAGGTGCGTTCGCGAGCGCAGGCGGCCGAGCGTTCGCCCGATCGCGTCGAGCATCACGATCGACTGATGCGCGAGAAATGCGGTGTGCAGCAGCACCTGATGCAGGCTCGACGCGAGATTGTCCCGCTCGATCCGGAGGTGATCGCCCAGCCGCACACCCCGCGCGCGATTGGTGAACGTCTGTCCCCACTGCACGTACGCGGGGAAAAAAAGGACCAGGAACGCGACGCCGGTCCACAAGGACGGTCCGCCCGGGAGCGCCATCCACCCGGCGGCCAGCAGCGCCAGCAGGGACGGCTGAAGCAGACTGCGTCGCAGGTTGTCGGCGATCTTCCATCGGGCGATGGCGGGAAGCGTGTTCCTTCGCCGGCCGTCGAGTGCCGGCACTGTCCGGCCCAACCAGGGCAGCAACTGCCAATCGCCGCGCACCCAGCGCTGCAGGCGTCCGATCCACGTCAGGTAGTGGTTCGGGTAATCGTCGATGACCTCGAGATCGGTGCACAGCGCTACGCGCGCGAACAGGCCCTCGAACAGGTCGTGGCTCAGGAGCGCGTTTTCGGGGACGCGATTCTCGAGGGCGCGCTCGAAGGCTTCCACGTCGTAAATGCCCTTGCCGACATAGCTGCCTTCACAGAACACATCCTGATAGACATCGGAAACCGCCGTCGTGTACGGGTCGAGTCCCACGTGGCCCGAGAACACCTCCGCAAACGACGTCGATGCCGCACTCACCGCGCCGATCGCCACGCGCGGTTGCAGGACGCCGTAGCCCTCGTTCACCCGCCCGGTTTTCGAATCAAACCGCGCGCGGTTCAAGGGGTGTGCGAGGGTGCCGACCAGCTTGCGCGCCGCGTCCAGCGGCAGGTCCGTATCGGAATCGAGCGTGATGACATAGCGAACGTTCCGAAGGCGCTCGACATCGCCCACGAGTACCTCGAAGCTCGTGTCGTCGGCCCCTTGCAGCACGCGATTGAACTCGTGCAGCTTTCCGCGCTTGCGCTCCCATCCCATCCACCGCCCTTCGGACGCGTTCCATTGGCGCCTGCGATGGAGAAGATAAAAGCGCTCGGTGTCGTACCCGGCATTCAACGCCGCGACGCGTTCGCGGGCCGCCTCGATAATCGCGAGATCCGATTCCAGCGTCTCGGCAGCGGCATCGGGAAAATCGCCGAGGAGCGCGAATATCAGGTTCTCGTCGTTGTTGGCGAGCGATCGCACCTCCAGCGCATCCACCAGTTCTTGCACTCGCTCCAGTGACGAGAGGATGGTTGGAACCGCGACGACCGTCGTCATCGACTCGGGCACGCCGTTGCGCAACCCCAGTTTCGGCAGAGACCGCGGCGGAATCATGGTGGTAAGAATCGTGTTGAGAAAGCTGACCGCCAGCTCGCTGATGGGCACGATCGTGACGAAGGCGACGAGGAGCATCATCCATGCGGTCGCGCCGTTGTTCCGCGCGTACATGAGGATGCTGGTCTCGAACAACGCGGTCGTCAGGGCGAGGGTGCCCAGATAGCCGAGCGCGGGATGCCGGAATGCCAGCCTCGAGATCAATTCGTGGAGGGTCGGCGGGTATCCCACGGCTTTTTCCAGCTCGAACCGGCCGCGCGCGATCAGGTAGTACCCGACATGATGCGATCGCTCGTATTCGGGGCGTTCCCGTCGGGCCCGCTCGGCGCACGCGATCGCGCGTTCGGCGACAGTCAGCTCGTCCGCGTCGGAACGCCGTGCCAGCTGCTCGACCGACTTGCGGTACCGATCGCGTGTCGGACGATCCATGTCGGCATAGGCTTCTGCGGGATCGCGTCTGAGGATTCTCTCGACCCGGCTGACCGCTTCGACGAAGGTTGGCCAGTCGAGGGCCGAGAGCACCCGCATCGTGTTGATGAGGTTGGCAATCGACAACTGGTCGATCGCTTCCCGGTGCTGCTCGGTTCGCAGCACCTCGTCGGCCGACTGTCCCCGCGCGGTGAGCCGCGTCTGCAGCCATTGCCAGGCCGCAGTCGACGCCACCGACTGATCGCGCAGGTTGTGGAGAATCTCGACGAGGAAGGTGGACGAGGCCTTGGCCGCCGCCTGTAGAGGCGTCCGGCCCTTCGCCCGTTCCTCGAGAAGGCTCGCCGCGAACGCGCGCGCGGACTCCCGTTCCTGTCTCGCCCTGAGAGTCTGCCCGGCCAGGCCGCACAGGTTTTCAACCAGCGCCAGGCGAAGCATGATCGGAATGGCCCAGAGCTCGCCGATCTTCAGCGGCGTGACGTCCTGGTACGCGTCGGCGAACCGGCGGAGCGACTCCTGGTTGAAACGGCCGGCGGTGTGAGCCACGAAATCCCGCGCGAACACGTAAACGCGGGGATAGCGCCGCCATCGCCCGCTCGTCAGCGTCGGCAGTTCCTGGTAGTACTTCCGGGGCAGGTTGCGTCTGATCTCGAGCAGCTGCGCTCTGACCACGTAGTGGTTGTCGCGCAGCCATTCCTCCGACGGCGTTTCGGCCGTGTCGCCGAACCCCTCCTCCGACAGCGCCTTGTAAACATTCTCGAGACGCGCCGCATTCCGGTCGAGGCGCGCCAGCAGTTCGCGGCGCGGACCGCCGCTCCCGGTTTCGGCGTGCCCGGCGGCAAGCTGGCGCGCGTGTATTTCGAGCTGCTCGAGGGGCAGCGGCGCACGCGTGCCTGGATAGTCGTCGTCGAACTCCGGAGGCGCAGGGGTACCTTGTGGACTCTGGGTGGCCGTGGTCACTACCGTCTAAGAGACGCTAGCGTTGCAGGCCCGGTGCCAGTTTGGACCGCCCAGGATCGTTCAAAATCCAGTCGAATTTGTCCTGATCTGAACGCCGGCGGCGAAAGGTGACGCGAAATACGACAGTTACTGTTGCCGCTCGAGGATCCAGGCGAAGGGCTCGATGATCTTCTCGATGAGGGGCCGCTGCTTCCACGTCTCCAGGGTGACCTCTTCACAGCCCTTCAGGTCGTTCAGGAAGTCTGCAGTGAGGCGAGTTGCCAGCTCTTCGTCCCGGATAGCCAGATTGACTTCGTCGTTGTGCTCGAACGACCGGTTGTCGAAGTTGGTAGTCCCGAGGATGACCCACAGGTCGTCGGCGCACACCGCCTTCGCGTGCGTCATTCCCGCGCGATATTCGTAGATACGGATCCCGGCACGGAGCAGCTCGTTGTACTTCCGCCGGCTGACGAGGCGAACCCAGCGCTGGTCGGTGTGCGACCCGGGAACGATAATCTCGATCTTCACGCCACGCTCGGCGCTCGCGATAAACGCCCGCCGCAGCGACTGGTCTGGCAGGAAATACGGAGTGATGATCCGCAGCCGGCTGCTCGCGCTCTCGACGAGCATCTGAAACACCACACGGCAGGCCGTCGCGCGGTCGGCCGGCGAGCTCTTGACGACGAGGGATGATGTCTCGCCGCACTTCTCCAGATCGGGGAAGTACGCGGGCCCGCAGAGAATCTCGCCGCAGCATTCCGTCCAGTTCTCGGCAAAGACGCCCTGGATCGACGCGACGACCGGTCCCGTGGCGCGCGCCATCGTGTCGCGCCACCGCCGCTTGCCGCGCTTCCCTTTCGACCACTGATCGCCGACCCCGGCTCCACCGAGAAACGCCACGCGTCCATCGACGATCAGGAGCTCGCGGTGCGTGCGGTTGTTCAGCCGCGACAACCTGAACCACTTCAGGCGTTGATAGAGCTCGACCCGGCAGCCGGCCTTGCGCATCTCCCGCGCGGCCGACACGCCGAAACCAAAGCTCCCGACGGCGTCCACCACGAGCGTCACCACGACGCCGGCCCTGGCGCGCTCCATCATCGCCTGCATGAACCTCCGGCCTGTTTCGTCAGGGCGGAAGATGTAGCATTCCATGTTGATCGAATGCCGGGCGTTCGAGATGGCCTCGAGCATGGCGGGATAGAACTGCTCGGCGTTGGTCAGGACCTCGAAGCGGCTGTCGCGATGCACTGCGGTGATCATGACGCTGCTGAGGCTGTGGATGAAGTGCGCGGAACGGCAGTCGAGGCGCTGATGGAGGGTGTAGGGGATGTGCGGAGCGAACAGGGTGACGATCACCAGCCACACGATGAAGAGGCAGCCGATGAGCGCGAGAAGCTCGCTGTAGGTCATGAGTCAGACTGCGACAACCATCCGTCTGGATGTCTGGCTTGATGTGGCGTGCCTCTATCGTACGCGCTCAGAGGCCCAGCGAGCGTGCCAGGGGGGCAAGGTGGAGGTGAACGGCCAGAACAGCAAGCCTCACCGCCAGGTCAAAATCGGTGACGAATTGCGTCTGAGCCGGCCCTACGGGCGCAAACAGACCCTGACGGTCGTCGGCCTCGCCGACAAGCACATACCCAGGGCCGAGGCCCGGCTGCTCTACCAGGACACCACGCCGCCAATCTCGGACGAGGAAAAGGATCTGCGGCGCCTGGAGAGGATCTACCGCGCCGGTATGCAGCGGACGCACGCCCCGGACAAACGCGAGCGGCGCGCCATCAGAAAGCTCAAAGGGCGTTAGAGCACGGCCTGCTCTTCTTCCCGCTCGACGCGGGGATGCTTTCGCGCGTACATGAAGGCGACCACGAAGATCACGACGATGAGGCCGAGGGACAGCCACTTCGGAATCAGGAAGTGCACGTACTCTTCCTGATGGGCGAATTCCAGCAGCAGCTTGATGCCCACCCAGGCAATGATGACGAACGCCCCGTCCACGAGCGCCGGATACGTCTGGATCAGCGCCAGCAGCTTGCCGATCACGAGCCTCATGGCGATGATGCCCAGGACGCCGCCCGTCAGGATGACCCACGTCTTGTTCGACATCGCGACCGCGACGAGGATGGAATCGACCGCGAACACGATGTCGGTCAACTCGACCTTGACGACGGTCGCCCAGAACGCCGTCAGCCCGAACATCGGCTTTGCCTGTTTCGGCGCGCGGCGATCGTGCCCGTCGCCTCCCCCGGCAAAGTGCGCGTAGGGCAGATACAGCAGGTACGCCGCGCCGAGAAGCTTGATCCAGCTCAGCTCGATGAGATACACGGCGAGCAGCGTCGCCACGGCGCGGAAAAAGAACGCGCCGAGGATGCCGTAACGCAGCGCTTTCTTCTGTTGATCTTTGGGAAGCCCTAATACGAGGACGGCAAGAACGAGCGCGTTGTCGGCACTGAGTAAGCCCTCGAGCAGAACGAGAAGACCAATTGTGAGGACATCTGACCACTCAACCATCGGTATCGACGAACACGTTCGCAGCGTCTTCCGCCGTAAGGCCCTCGAGATGTCGCACGTGATGCCGTGCCGCTTCTCGCCGCGCGTAGAACAACGACACGACGAAGATGCCCACGATCACAGTCAACGAGAACCACTGCGGAATTTCCAGCGGAATGAAACCTTCCGCATGAAGGTACTCAACAAGAAGCTTACTCCCAACCCACGCGATAATGATGAACGCGCCGTCGACGATGGCCGGATACTTCTGAATCAGCGCGAGCAGACGGCCCACCACGATTCGCATCGCGACAATCCCCAGTATTCCCCCCACCAGAACTACCATGATTTTGGGAGAGAGGGCGACCGCCGCCAGGATTGAATCGATCGAAAAGACGAGATTCATGAGCTCAACTCTCACGACCGTCGCCCAGAACGCGGAGAGGCCGAGCCACGGTTTGGCTTTCGGCGGCTCGCGCCGCTGCTCAGTGGATTCTCCCGAACCCCAGAAATGCTGGTACGGCAGATACAGCAGATACAACCCGCCGATGACCTTCGCAAAGGCGATGCGGATGAGCCAGAACGCGGTGAGCGTCGTGATGACGCGAAAGACGAACGCGCCGATCAACCCGTACTGAAGCGCCTTGTGATGCTCGCGCGCCGGAAGCCCGAGCACCATCACCGCCATCACCATGGCATTGTCTGCGCTCAGCAGTCCCTCGAGAACGATGAGCACGCCGACTGTGGCCAGGTCTCCCCACTCGAACATCCCAAAATCATACCCGGCATTGACTAGATTTTTTGCAGATCCTACAGTTGCAACGAGGGTTGATGGATTTCAAGGACTACTATGCGACGCTGGGCATCTCCAAGACCGCCTCCGAAAAAGAGGTCAAGCAGGCCTTCAGGAAACTCGCGCGCAAACACCACCCCGACGTGAATCCCGGCGACAAGGCCGCCGAGTCGAAATTCAAGGAAATCAACGAAGCCTACGAGGTGATCGGCGACCCCGACAAGCGCCGGAAATACGACGAGCTGGGATCGAACTGGAAGATGTACGAGCAGGCGCAGCGCGCCGGGGGCGGTGCCGGTGCGCCTGGATTCGATCCTCGTCAGTGGGGCGACATGTTCGGTGGGGGCGGAGCACCCGGCGCCGGACAGGGTACCTACCGCACCATGACGGCCGAAGAAATGCGGGATCTGTTCGGCAACGAGGATCCCTTCTCCGACTTTTTCCATGCGTTCTTCTCGGGCAGCGGAGAGCCCCAGATGCGGGGACGCGGCGGCCGCGCGGGCTCGCGGAGCACGCGAGCCCGCCAGGGCCGTGACGTCGAGCACCCGATCGATCTCTCGCTCGAAGAAGCCTATCGCGGTGCCATGCGGCGCCTTTCCTTGGAGCGCGAGGGAGGATCGCGCACGGTGGATGTGAGAATTCCCGCAGGTGTGGGAGATGGTTCGCGGGTACGGGTCTCGGGCGAGGGCGAGCAGGGCGACGGCGGGGGGCGTTCAGGGGATCTCTATCTGCGGGTACACCTCACGCCCGACTCACGGTTCGAGCGCAAGGGCCAGGATCTCTATGCAAAGATTCGCGTTCCGGTGACGACGGCCGTGCTGGGGGGCGAAGCCGAGGTGCCCAACCTCGGCGGCAAACCGATTCGCCTCAGGATTCCGCCTGGTACCCAGAACGGGCAGGTTTTCCGTCTTAAGGGCAAAGGGATGCCGCTCGTCGGCAAGTCCGACGAGTTTGGCGACCTGTATGCAACGATCGAGGCGGAATTGCCTCGCGAGCTGACGCCCGAAGAGCGCTCGCATTACGAAGCGCTGGCCAAACTGGCGAGTGGTAAGAGCTCGGCCGCGTAGGCAGCGATGGCGCGACTGAAGTCGCGCCCTACGTACTCTGGTAGGCCCGGCTTTAGCCGGGCTTTGGGTATATCCGGCTTCAGCCGGACCTTTGAGATACAGCGATGAACCTCAACAAATACACCGAAAAGGCCCAGGAAGCCGTGCTCGCGGCGCAGAAGCTCGCCGGCAACCTGAACCACGCGCAAATCGAGCCCGAACACCTGTTCCTGGCCCTCACGGAACAGGCCGACGGCATCGTCCCGGCCCTGTTGCGCAAGCTGGGCACCGAACCAAAGCCCATCGCCGACGAGCTTCGCGAAGAGCTCTCGCGGCAGCCCGCGGCGTATGGCGGCGCTCAGCCCGGCCTGTCGCCTCGCATCAGGAAAGTGACCGACGCGGCTGAAGCCGAAGCCGCACGTCTCAAGGACGATTTCGTCAGCACGGAGCATCTCCTGCTCGGCATCGCCTCGGAAGGCGGCCGCACGGGTGTCGCCCGCATCCTCCAGCAGCATCACATCACCAAGGATCGGATTTTCGAGGTGCTGACGCAGGTGCGCGGCGCGCAGCGTGTCACCGATCAGAATCCCGAGGCCAAGTACCAGGCGCTCGAAAAATACGGCCGCGATCTCACCGAGCTCGCCCGCCGCGGCAAGCTCGATCCGGTCATCGGCCGCGACGAGGAGATCCGCCGCGTCATTCAGGTACTGTCGAGGCGCACGAAGAACAATCCCGTGCTCATCGGCGAGCCCGGTGTCGGCAAGACGGCCATCGTCGAAGGACTCGCCGGCCGGATCGTCAAGGAGGACGTGCCCGAAGGTCTGAAGAACAGGAAAGTCGTCTCGCTCGACATGGGCGCGCTCATCGCGGGCGCGAAGTATCGCGGCGAGTTCGAGGATCGTCTGAAGGCCGTCTTGAACGAGGTCGTGCAGTCGGAAGGCGAAGTCATCCTGTTCATCGACGAGTTGCATACGGTCGTCGGGGCGGGCGCGTCGGAAGGCTCGATGGACGCTTCGAACATGTTGAAGCCGATGCTCGCACGCGGAGAGCTTCATACCATCGGCGCCACGACGCTCGACGAGTACCGCAAGTACATCGAGAAGGACGCGGCGCTCGAACGGCGGTTCCAGCCGGTCATGGTGTCCGAGCCGACCGTCGAAGACACGATTAGCATCCTTCGCGGGCTTCGCGAGCGTTACGAGATTCACCACGGCGTCAGGATCAAGGATGCGGCGCTGGTCGCGGCCGCCGTCCTTTCCCACCGCTACATCACGGATCGATTCCTGCCCGACAAGGCCATCGACCTGGTCGACGAGGCCGCGTCGAAGCTGCGCATGGAAATCGACTCGATGCCGGCCGAGCTCGACGAGATCAACCGCCGCGTCATGCAGCTCGAGATCGAACGCGAGGCGCTTCGGAAGGAAAAGGACAAGGCGTCGAAGGAGCGGCTCGGCAAGCTCGAAAAGGAGCTCGCCGATCTCAAGGAAGAACACACGCGGCTGATGGCCCGCTGGCAGCAGGAAAAGGAAGCCATCCAGCGCCAGCGCAAACTGAAGGAAGAGCTGGAACAGCTGCGTCTGGAGATCGAACGCGCCCAGAGGGCCGGCGATTACGGCAAGGCATCAGAACTGCAGTACGGCCGTTTGCCTGGCCTCGAGCAGCAGATGCGCGCGGATGAAGAACGGCTCGCCGCGGCAGCCAAAGAAGGCCTGGGCATGCTGAAGGAAGAGGTCGACGAAGAAGACATTGCCGAAGTCGTCAGCAAGTGGACGCATATTCCGGTCAGCCGTCTCGTGGAGGGAGAGATTCAGAAGCTCATCCACATGGAAGAACGGCTGCACCTGCGTGTCGTAGGACAAGACGAGGCCATTCAGGCCGTCGCCAACGCCATTCGTCGCGCGCGGGCCGGGCTGCAGGACCCGAACCGGCCGCTCGGCAGCTTCGTATTTCTGGGGCCAACCGGCGTCGGCAAGACCGAGCTGGCGCGCGCGCTGGCCGAGTTTCTCTTCGACGACGAGCACGCGATGGTCCGGATCGACATGTCCGAGTATCAGGAGAAGCACACCGTGTCGCGTCTGATCGGCGCGCCGCCCGGATATGTCGGGTACGAAGAGGCGGGACAGCTCACCGAGGCGGTGCGCCGGCGTCCCTACTCCGTCGTGCTGTTCGACGAAATCGAGAAGGCCCATCCGGAAGTGCTGAACGTCCTGCTGCAGCTGCTGGACGACGGCCGGCTGACCGACGGCAAGGGCCGAACCATCGACTTCAAGAACACCGTGGTGATCATGACGTCGAACCTCGGAAGCGCGTCCCTCGCCGATCTCGGCGATCGCGGTATCGACGAAGGCGTGCGCCGTCAGGTGCAAGAGGCGTTGCGGGCGCACTTCAGGCCCGAGTTCATCAATCGCATCGACGAAATCATCATCTTCCATCCGCTCAGCCGGGAGCAGATGAAGCACGGTAATCGACATTCAGGTGAAGGGCCTGTTGAAACGCCTCGAAGAACGGAAGATTTTCGTGACGCTGACCGACGCCGCCAAAGACTGGCTCGTTCGCGAGGGCTACGACCCCACGTACGGCGCGCGGCCGCTGAAGCGGGCGATTCAGCGCCACATCCTCGATCGGCTCGCGATGCGCGTGCTCGAGGGCGAATTCCGAGAGGGCGACACAATCCGTGTCGATGCAAAACCATCCGGACTCGAGTTCGTCAAGCAACAGCCAAGCGCGGTCGCGGGCTGATCATGCCATCCATTTCTCGACCACCGAATCCTCGAGGCGAGCGGAGGGCACCGCCGCGCCGGTCCTTCGGCACCGTGTGGTATGGCCTTGCCTTCCTGCTCCTGCTGGCGCTGGTGCAGACCTACTTTCTCGTGCCCGGCGGCCGGCAGATCCCTTACAGCGAATTCAAGTCGCTCGTCCAGCAGGGAAAGGTTGCCGAGGCCGTCGTCGGCGAACAGATCATCCGGGGCACGCTGACACCGGCGAGCTCGGGCGCGAAACCCGAGGCGATTCTCACCACACGCATAGAAGACCCTCAACTCGTCGCCGATCTCGACAAGGCCCGCGTGAAGTATTCGGGGGAAATGACCAACCGATGGGCCGCCGAGCTCCTCGGCTGGATCTTCCCGCTGCTCCTGCTCGTGGCCGTCTGGAGCTTCCTGTTCCGGCGAATGGGCGGGGCGGAAGGCGGGGTCATGTCGTTCGCCCGAAGCCGGGCGAAGATCTATGCGGAAGACGACGTCAAGGTGCGCTTCGGCGATGTGGCGGGGGTCGACGAGGCCAAGGACGAGCTGAAAGAGATCGTCGAGTTCCTGCAGAACCCGAAGAAGTACACGAGCATCGGCGGCCGCATCCCCAAGGGCGTCCTGCTCGTCGGCCCGCCGGGCACCGGCAAGACCCTGCTGGCCAAGGCGGTCGCGGGCGAAGCCAAGGTTCCGTTTTTCAGCCTCAGCGGCTCGGAGTTCGTGGAGATGTTCGTCGGCGTCGGCGCGGCGCGCGTGCGCGATCTCTTCGGTCAGGCCGAGGCCAAGGCGCCGTGCATCGTCTTCATCGACGAGCTCGACGCGCTCGGAAAAGTGCGCGTGCAAAGCCCGATGGGCAGCCACGAAGAGCGCGAGCAGACGCTCAACCAGCTGCTGGCGGAAATGGACGGCTTCGATTCGCGCAAGGGCGTCATCATCATGGGCGCCACCAATCGGCCCGAAGTGCTCGATCCTGCGCTGCTGCGGCCCGGACGGTTCGATCGCCAGGTGCTCGTCGACAAGCCCGACGTCCGCGGGCGAGAGGAGATTCTTCGCATCCACGCGCGTTCGGTGAAGATGGCGGCGAGTGCCGACCTGAAGGTCGTCGCGCAGCGGACCGCGGGATTTGCGGGCGCCGATCTCGCCAACCTCGTCAACGAAGCGGCGCTTCTGGCTGCGCGCCGCGGCAAGAGCGCCGTCGAGATGAGCGATCTTAACGATGCGATCGACCGTCTCATCGCCGGCCTCGAGAAGAAGCGCGTCATGAGCGTGCGCGAGCGCGAGATGGTCGCGTACCACGAATCGGGGCATGCCATCGTCGCCACTGCCCTGCCGGGACTCGACCCCGTGCACAAAATCTCGATCGTTCAGCGCGGCTTCGGCGCGCTCGGTTACACCATGCAGATCCCTCTCGAGGATCGGTACCTGCTGACGCGGAGGGACCTCGAAAACCAGATGGCGGTCCTCCTCGGTGGCCGCACCGCCGAAGAGATTGCGATTGGCGAGATCTCCACGGGAGCCCAGAACGATCTCCAGCGTGCGACCGACATCGCACGCGCGATGGTCACGCAGTTCGGCATGAGCGAAGAGCTTGGAACCGTCAACTACGAGGGCTCGCGCCGGAACGCGTTCCTCGACATTCCCATGGGCCCCGAGCGTGGCCCGTACGGCGAGGAAACGGCCCAACGCATCGACGCCGAGGTCAAGCGGCTCCTCGACGAAGCGCACGACAGCGCGCGCCGCGTCCTTACGGATCAGCGCCAACTGCTCGAAGCGGTCACGCGACGATTGCTGGAGAAGGAAGTGATCGAGGGAGAGGAACTGAGGGAGTTGATAGCCCGATCCGAATTGCCGATTGGCAATTGACGATTGCCCGGAAATCCGGCAATCGCCAATCACCAATCGACAATGTCTTAACCCACCATTACCACTTCATCTGGAACGCCAGCCGCATCAGCCGGCCCTGCAGAATCGTCTGGATCTGCCCGAGCGAGCTTCCCACCGCGCTGTTGCGGGTGAACACGGCGTTACCGTTGAGGAGGTTGAACCAGTCGATCTGCCCCGAGTAGGTCTTTCGGCCCGCCCGGAACGTCTTCTTGATGTTGAAGTCAACCTGGTTGTACCGCGGATAGTACAGCGATCCGGGCTCGTTCAACATCAGCGTTTCCGTACGCGTGCGTCCGGCTGGGGCCGGGAATGCCGACGCAGCCGGTTGCCAGGTGATGACGCGCTCGCTGCCGGCATAGCTCTGCAGCACGACGCCCAAGTCGATACCATAGCGAACCGGCACGCTGCCGGCCATCTTGAACTCGTGCCGGAGAGGCACATCGAAGGCCCCCTGATCGCAGAACGCGCCGCCGGCATAAACAGCTGTGCCCGTATAGCGGTCGGCCGTGCTGATGCCGTTGGGGTTGTCGTCGTTGGCGCAGTAGTTCGAGATGTTCCGCTCGACCGTCCAGCTGCCGAACACCGTCCCGCCTCCCGCTATCCTTGCGTTCACGGCGAAGTCGAAGCCGTTGTAGACCGACGTGAGATCGGGCACCGTCTTGTCGCGCTGTTGCGACGTGTAGACCGGCAGCTTCGCCCGGTTGAGGTTGTACACGGTGACCAGCTGTCCCGGCGAGAGAATCTCCGCGACTTCGGGATCGCGCGCCACATCGGCCGGCAGCGGCGTCTGGAACGACGTGTAGTCGGCATTAGTGATGAGCTCGCGGTCGAGCATCTCCATGTCCTGGAAGGTCCGCCGGTAGTACTGCGCGATCACCGAGACGCGCGAGAACAGCTGGTGCTGGACGCCGACGGTGTATTCCGTGTTGCGCTCGCGCTGGATGTCCGGGTCGAAATCGCGATCCTCGCGGATGCCGAAGGTCGCGCCGCCAGGGCCGATCTCGTTGGCCTGCGCGATGTCGTCGCCGTCGGTCGGCAGTGCGGCGCCTCCTGCACACGCGTTACCCGCCGCGTTGATATTGCAGTCGAACCAGTTACGGGTCTCGTTCGCCGCGCCGGGCGCATACCGGTCGGCGAAGCCGCCGGTCAGGGGATCGATGTACCGGGCGAAGCTCGCCTTCAGCGCCGTGCGCCCGTCACCAAACAGGTCGTACGCGCCGCTGAGACGCGGAGAAAGGTCCCAGAGCCACTGCGGAACGTGCTCGCGTTCCGGGAAGTAGCGCTCGCCGGCGAATCGGCCGGCGGGCATCGAGGTCGCCTCGATCATCGAATCGAAGTTGTCGAGCCGGACGCCCAGGTTGAGCGTCAGACGTTTGATCGTCCAGGAATCCTGCGCGAAGATCCCGAGGTCGTAGTTGACGTGGCTGAACCGGTTGTACGGGGTCGTATACACCGTCACCGACTGCGGACGTCCGTTGTTGTAGGTCTGAACCAGATCGGCCTGGCGATCGGTGAACACGTGAACCGGCCCGAACGAGTCGGAGAATCCGACCTTCAAATTGTGGCTGCCGGTGACGTACGACATCGAGCTGGCGACGCGGAAGCCCGCATCGGCCGTCCGTTGATCCTGGCCGTTCGAGATCCAGGCGGTGCATCCGAACGAATACGCGCACCGCGGCGTGACGAACTGCGCGTTCGCTTCGCGCCGGGCGTTGTTCAGCCATGCCGGGTTGATCTGGCCGCTGGAGAGATAGCGCGCCTCGACGATTTCCGGTTGGTTGAAGCCGGTCCAGTGCTGATAGGAGCTCGAGTACCCGGCCTCGTACAGGATCTTGCTGGTCAACGTGCTCGTGAACTTGCCCTGGCCGACGCCGTAGTGCGCTTTGTGCGGATCGCGCTGCGTCCCCGAGCGCGGATCCTGCCCGAACCCGAAGTCCTTACCCTTGCGCTTCCAGGTGCGCTCGAAGAAGACGGCGAACTTGTTCTTGGAGCTCATTTGCCACGTGACACGCCCGAGCACGTCGCGGATGTACTGGTCGAGCGTGCTGCGAATGAGCTCGCCGTCAGGAGCGGTCACGTACTCGTCCACGTTCGCGACGACTTCGTCGGTCGAGATGTGACGCGCCGAGATGAAGAACCACAGCTTGTCGCGCATGATCGGGCCGCCCATCGACGCATTGAAATTCTGGATGTGGGCGATGCCGTTGGCGCTCGTGAAATTCTGCTTCTTCATCTCGTCGCTGACGTTGTCGCTCTGCCACCCGCCATCGGAGCCGCCGAAGAAAATGCTGCCGCTCACGATGTTGCCGCCGTCCTTCGGAATCATGTTCGTGCGCAGACCGCCCGACTGAATCTCCGCTGGATGCGCGCTGGTGCTGACCGTGACTTCGGCGCTGAGCGCGTCGTTGATGTAGCTCTGTTGGTTCGAGGTCTCCTGGCTGTTCACGCTCATGCCGTCGATGTGCTGCACGGTATGCTTCGCCGCAATCCCGTGGCCGCGCGGGTTGGTCTGCTCCATCTGGCGCGAGCCGCCGACGTCGGGCGTGCCGAGCCGGATACCCGGCACCATCATGCCCACCGACATGATGTTGCGCGTGGACGGCAGCGCGTCGATGAGGTCGCGCGTCAGCACCTGCGTGCGTGTCGCCTGCGTCACGTCGACGAGCGGTGTCTGTCCCGACACCGTGATCGTTTCTTCGAGCGCGCCGACTTTGAGGTCGGCGTTCGAAGTCACCGCCACGCCGCCCGGCACTTCGAGGCCCTCGCGAACGACGGTGTTGAAGCCGGTCAGCGTAAAGGTGATCCTGTAGATGCCGGGACGCAGATCGACGACGGCGAACCGTCCCTGATCGTCGGTGACCGCACTCCGGACCTTTTCGATCAGGACCGGGCTCGACACCTCGACCGTGACGCCGGGCAGCACGCCGCCTGACTCGTCGCGTACGGTTCCATTGATTTGACTCTGTGCTGCTGCAATTGCGGGCAGGAGAACCAGACAGGCGAGCAACAAGAGCAGGATACGACCAGGATTCCGCTGCATGGAACCACCTCCATCGATCGCATGGCCGATACGGCGGCGTGCCCCGGCACGAACGCCGTGGACTAATGTCGTGACCCTAGGTTTTCTGCGGTTATACCATGGAAACTTGGGGTTCAGAGGTAGTATCGACGCTCACCGAGCAAATCCATTTCCATGAATCGCACGATCCAGATTTTGGCGATCCTCGTGGGCCTGTGCCTCAATTCCGTAAGCGTTCTCGCGCAGGCCGAACGGGTCACGTTTGCCAGACAAGTGGCGCCGATTCTCTATTCGCAGTGCGCTCCCTGCCATCGGCCCGGCCAGGCCGCTCCGTTCAGCCTGCTCACCTACGAAGATGCGCGGCCCCGCGCCAGGCAGATCGCTGATGTCACCCGGGCACGTCAGATGCCGCCGTGGAAGCCCGAACCAGGCTACGGCCAGTTTCAGGGCGAGCGCCGGCTGAGCGAGTCGCAGATCGCGCTGCTTCAGCAATGGGTGGCGCAAGGCATGATGCGGGGCGATCCGGCCGACCTCCCGCGCATGCCGGAATGGACCGACGGCTGGCAACTCGGCATGCCCGACCTCGTCGTCTCCATGCCCCAGCCCTACGTGCTGCCGTCGAAGGGACGGGATGTCTTTCGCACGTTTGTGATGCCCATTCCGGTCAAGGCGGCTGCCTATGTCAGGGCCGTCGAATTTCGTCCGGGAAACGCCGCCGTGGTGCATCACGCGAACATCAAGATCGATCGCACGCGCCTGTCGCGCCACCGCGATGAGGACGAACCCGGAGCCGGGTATGAAGGCGGCGGCAGCCGCGAAGCGACGTTTCCCGACGGAACATTCCTCGGATGGACGCCGGGCCAATCGCCGCGCGTCTCTGCCGACGGCATGACCTGGCACCTCGAGCCGCAGAGCGATCTCGTCGTCGAGCTTCATCTGATGCCTGGTGCGAAGCCCGAACCCGTACAGGTGAGCGTTGGTCTCTTTTTTTCGAACAGTCCGCCCGCGCGAACCGGCTACATGCTGAGGCTGGGCCGTCAGGATATCGATATCGCGCCCGACCGCCGCGATTACGTCAACACCGACGAGTACACTCTGCCCGTCGATGTCGACACACTGGCCGTGCAGCCGCACGCGCATTTCCTCGCGCGGGAGATCCGGGCCTGGGCCACGCTGCCCGGTGGAACGACGCAGCCGCTCATCACCATCAACGACTGGGATTTTCACTGGCAGGACGTGTACACCTACGCGCAGCCGATCCGGCTGCCGAAGGGGACGCGCATCCAGATGGAATACCGCTACGACAATTCACAGGACAATCGGCGAAATCCGAACCGGCCATCCAAACGTATTACGTTCGGCCAGACCAGTACGTCCGAGATGGGATCGCTGTGGCTGCAGGTCGTGCCCCGCAACCCCGGCGATCTGGCGGTCCTCGAGCGCGACTTCGGACCGAAGATTCTCCGGGACGATATCGCGGGCAACGAGAAGTGGCTCGAGGTGGAGCCTCGCAACGCCGAGCTGCGCGCGGAGCTTGCCGCGTGTTACCTGGAAGCGAACCGCATCGATGACGCGCTGGTTCAGCTCGAGGAGGCCGTGCGGCTGGATCCGGCGCCGGGACGTCACTACGACGTCGCGGGCGTGCTCCTCCTGCAGCAGAAATACGACGAGGCCGAGCGGTCGTTCCGCCTGGCGCTGGCCGGGCGGCCTGAATTCAACGAAGCCATCTATGGTCTTGCCGTGGCGCTCCACGGCCAGAACAGGATTGAAGACGCGATCGAGCTGTACCAGCAGGTGCTGAGCCGCGACCCGGTCAACGTCGCGGCGCATTACAACGTAGGGCGCGCGTTCGCCGCGCGGGGTCAGAACGATCGCGCGATTGAAAGCTATCAAAGGGCGATCGCGCTGGATCCGGAGGATGCCGACGCGCGTCAGGGCCTGGCGCGCGCGCTGGTGATGGTGAATCAGCTGTCCGAGGCCATGTATCAGTATCGGCGGACGCTGGAGATCGATCCAACCCGCCTCGGCGCCCTGCTGGATCTGGCGTGGATCATCGCAACCGCGCCGAATCTTGAACTGCGTGTTCCGACCGAGGGTGTACGGCTCGCCGAACGGGCCGTCGCGATAACGAACCGGCAAGACGCGACGGCGCTCGATACGCTGGCCGCGGCCTATGCCACGGCCGATCGTGTCGTTGAGGCGATTCGGGCGGCGGAGGAAGCGCTCGGTATCGCACGGGCCGCCGGCGATGTCGCTCTCGCCGGACAGATTTCTGTTCGTCTCGACAGCTATCGCGCGAGACGGAAGTAAGTTGTAATTGGTGAGTATTTTCGACAGGGCTGAAGCCCTGTGCCACCGCAGTTGAAACCGTAGTAGTTGTGCTGGTAGGACACGGCTAGCCCTGTCCTGGATAGTAAGTGCACCGGTGGCACAGGGCTTCAGCCCTGTCTTAGATCGCCGGCTTGTCTTCGGATCCGGGTACGGCCGCCTCAGCGGCCTGGAAGCCGATCTTTGAATGGGTGCCGTCGCAGAAGGGCTTGGTCGTCGAGCCCCCGCAGCGGCACAGCGCGATCGGCCGCCGCGTAATGGTGTAGGGCTTGCCGTTCCAATCGACGACGGTCACATCTTCGTCCTCGATCCGGTACGGTCCATTCTGCCGAACGCGTATAACCGTTCCCACCGGGTTTACCCCATTTTCTGCATCGCCGACAGGAACTCGGTGTTCCCCTTGGTCTTGCCCATCTTGTCGAGGAGCAGTTCCATCGCTTCAACCGGCGACAGCGGAGCGAGCACCTTGCGGAGGACCCAGATCCGGTTGAGGTCGTCTTTCGGAATCAGCAGCTCTTCCTTTCGCGTGCCGCTCTTTTGCAGGTCGATCGCGGGGAACACGCGCTTGTCAGCCAGCTTCCGGTCGAGGTGGATTTCCATGTTGCCCGTTCCCTTGAACTCTTCAAAGATGACGTCGTCCATGCGCGAGCCCGTGTCGATGAGCGCCGTCGCGATGATCGTGAGCGAGCCACCCTCTTCGATATTTCGGGCCGCACCGAAGAAGCGCTTCGGTTTCTGGAGCGCGTTCGAATCGAGACCGCCCGAGAGCACCTTGCCCGACGGAGGAATCACGGTGTTGTAGGCGCGAGCGAGGCGCGTAATCGAGTCGAGCAGGATGAGCACGTCCTTCTTGTGCTCGACCAGCCGCTTCGCCTTCTCGATGACCATCTCGGCCACCTGCACATGCCGCTGGGCCGGCTCGTCGAAGGTCGAGGAGATGACTTCCCCATCGACCGAGCGCTGCATATCTGTGACTTCTTCCGGCCGCTCGTCGATGAGCAGGACGATGAGGAAGACTTCCGGGTGGTTCTGGACGACCGACTGTGCGATGTTCTGCAGCAGCATGGTCTTGCCGGTACGGGGCGGTGCGACGATGAGGCCGCGCTGCCCCTTGCCGATGGGCGTCCACAGGTCCATTACCCGTGCGGAGAGGTTCTCGGTTGCGGTCTCGAGCTTCAGCCGCTCCTGTGGATACAGGGGCGTGAGGTTTTCGAAGAAGAGCTTGTCGCGCGCCTGCTCGGGCTGCTCGAAGTTGACGGCTTCGACCTTGATCAGCGCGAAATACCGCTCACCCTCCTTGGGCGGGCGGATCTGGCCGGAGACGGTGTCGCCCGTCTGCAGGTCGAACTTCCGAATCTGCGACGGCGACACGTAGATGTCGTCGGGACCCGGCAGGTAGTTGTAGTCGGGCGCGCGCAGGAACCCGAACCCGTCGGGCAGCACTTCCAGGACGCCTTCCGAGAAGATGAAACCGCTCTGCTCGGTCTGGGCCTTCAGGATCTGGAAGATCAGCTCCTGCTTCCGCATGCCCGTGGCGCCGGCCACGTTCAATTCCTTGGCGATCTGGGTGAGCTTCTGGATGCTCATGTCCTTCAGTTCGCCGATGTTGAGCCCTTCCCCTCGCCGCTGGCCCTGGCCCTGTTGCTGAGGCCGCTGTGGCTGCGCCGGTGG
Source organism: Vicinamibacterales bacterium (assembly GCA_963746535.1). GTDB lineage: Bacteria > Acidobacteriota > Vicinamibacteria > Vicinamibacterales > JAMQPK01 > JAMQPK01. The sequence goes on from CAVVBP010000010.1 coordinate 222,236, forward strand.
CGCCTGCTGCGATGCGGGCGCCGCTTGCTGTGGTGTCGGGGGGTCGGGTGGCACGCTCGCCGCGGTGGCTGGTGCCTCGGTGGTGGTCGTCGTGGTGGTGGCTGGTTCGGGGGTCACCGCGACTTCACTGGCGGAAGCGCGCGGCGCCGGATTTTGGCGCTTGTGATTTGTGGGCATAGACTCGTGCTTGTGATGTTTTGGGAGGTGTCGGGCGCGTGCTTACGCGCTGCTCTTCGGAAACGAAATTGAAAGTGTGATCAAATTGCGGGGAAATCCGTGCTTATCAACACCGCGGGTCCGAGAGAAAAAGCCCGCGTCCCTTTGACAGGAAATTGAGTACTGGTTGCGAGTATAGGACCCCCTCAAACCGATGTCAAGGGACCTCGTCACGAAATGCCAATTCATGCATATGGATTTTCACCGACCGCGATGATGCTGCAGGCCACGATTGGTTCGATGCCGAGCGATCGCGCCAGGCGGATCAGCGGTTCGCTCTCCGCCCCCGGATTCAGCCAGACCTCCGGAATCTGTTTTTTCGCCACCTCGGGCATCACCCGTTCGCCGGTCTCCGGCGGGACATAGAACGTGGCCATGTCGATCGGATCGGGAAAGTCGAGCACCGAGGCGTACGTCTTCAAACCCTCAATCAGCGGCTTTCTCGGGTTGATCGGGACCACCGTGTAGCCCTGCCGCTGGAACGCCCGTACCGCGCGATTGCCGAACTTCCGCGGATCGGCGGACGCGCCGATGACCGCAACCGTTTTACCCATCTGGAAAGATCTTACCCGGATTCAGAATGCCGTTGGGGTCGAAGGCCGCCTTCACGCGCTGCATCAGCGCGATTTCGTCGCGGCGACAGCTCGAGCCCGAGATAGGGCCGCTTCGTGAATCCGATGCCGTGCTCGCCGCTGATCGATCCTTCGAGCGCCACGACCCCTTCGAAGAGACGCCGGACGGCCTGGTCGCCGCGCCGCCTGCGCTCGCGATGTCGTCGTCGCTGCCCGCGTCGGGCACCATGATGTTGACGTGGATGTTGCCGTCGCCGGCGTGGCCGAAGCAGGCAATGGGAAAGCCGAATTCCTGCTTGATGGCGTCGAACCAGCGCGAACAGCTGTGGAACGCGCCCGCGCGGCACGACGACGTCGTGGTTCAGCTTAATTGGCGAGATCTGCTTCAACGCGGGCGACAACTCGCGGCGCAGGCGCCCAGATCTCATCGCGCTCCGCGTCGGACGCCGCGCGCCTGACGGCGCTTGCGTGCACCGGCCCGGCAGGCGTCCTCCACGAGCGAGCCTCTCTTCGTCCACCGCGGCCTTCGAGCCATCGACTTCGATGATCAGCACGGCGGCGGTCTCGGGGCCGGCCATCGGACGCCCGGCGTACTGCGGCGATCGCACGCAGCGAATCGGCGTCGACGAGCTCGACGGCGGCCGGTACCACGCGGCGCTGAATCAGCTGCGTCACCGCGTCGACGGCTCCGTCGATGCTCGCGAACGCCGCCAGCAGCGTCGCCTGCGCCGGCGGCCTTGGAATCAGCCGCAGCGTGATCTCCGTGATGATCGCCAGCGTGCCTTCCGAGCCGACGAGCAACTGCGTCAGGTCGTAGCCGACGACGTTCTTGACCGCCTTCGAGCCGGTGTGGATGACTTCGCCCGTCGGCAGCACCGCCTCGAGCGCCAGCACGTAGCGCTTGGTCGTGCCGTACTTGAACGCGCGCGGTCCGCCGGCGCACTCGGCGACGTTGCCGCCGATCGCCGACTGCCGCAGGCTCGCCGGATCCGGCGGATAGAACAGGCCGACGCGCTCGACGGCGTCCTGCAGATCGCCGGTGATGACGTTGGGCTGGACGACGCGCGAGCAGGTTCACCTCGTCGATCTCGAGGATGCGGTTCAGGCGCTCGAGCGACAGCAGGACGCCGCCGTGAATCGGCACCGCGCCGCCGGTGTAGCCGGTGCCGGCGCCGCGGACGACCATCGGCACGCGGGCGTCGTTGCAGAGCGCGGCGACCGCGGCGATCTCCTGCGGTCGCGCCCGGCAGCACGACGAGGTCGGCCGGCGCGCCCTGTCTGGAGCGCGTCGGTGCCGTACGTTTCGAGCGGACGGCCGCGTCCTGAAGACACGAACGGGCCGCCGGCGATGCCGGCGACCCGTGAGATGAAGCCCGAGGGCAAGCACGGTCACGCTAGCGCGCGGCGGCGCCCTGGCGCTCGTGCTTCTTCACGAACTCGAGGATGCGCGTGGTGCCCTCGCGCAGCCGCTCCATCGACGTCGCGTACGAGATGCGCAGGAAGCCCGGCGCGTCGAACGCCTCGCCCGCCGTCAGCGCGACGCGCGCTTCGTCGAGCAGCATCTGCGCGAAATCGCCGGTCGTCGCGATGCCGGTCGCTTCGAGCACCTCGGTGATGCGCGGGAACAGGTAGAACGCGCCCGCGGCTTCACGCACTCGAAGCGCGGATCCTCCGACAACCAGCCCATCAGCTTGTCGCGCCGGGTCCGGTATTCGTTGAGCATCGCGCCAACCGGCTCCTGCGAGCCCGGTCAGCGCCGCGAGCGCCGCCTTCTGCGTGATCGACGCGACGTTCGACGTCGAATGTCTCTGCAGCGTGTTGGCCGCCGCGACGACCTCCTTCGGCGCCGAGCGTCCAGCCGCAGCGCCAGCCGGTCATCGCGTACGCCTTCGACGCCGACCCGCAGATCACCGTGCGGTCGCGCATGCGATCGGCCAGCACCTTGGCAGGTTGTGCGGCACGGCGTCGTAGATCAGCTTCTCGTAGCAGAGATCGACGACGATCCAGATGCCCCGTCGCGCCGCCGCGTCCGCGATCGCGGCCAGTCGCTTCTTCGGAGATCAGCGCGCCGGTCGGGTTGCACGGCGAGTTGATGATGATCGCCTTCGTGCGCGGCGTGATCGCCGCGATGATCGCCTCGGCGTGAATCGCGAAGCCGTCCTCCGGCGCTGGTCTGCACGATCACCGGCGCTGGCGTCGGCCAGCTTGATCTGCTCGGGGATCGTCGGCCAGTACGGCGCGTGCGTGATCACCTCGTCGCCGGGGCCGAACAGCGCCAGCGCGGTGTTGTAGAGCGCCTGCTTGCCGCCGGCCGTCGACGATGACTTCGGTCTCGGCGTAAGCTCACGCCGTAGTCGGCTTGGTAGCGCGCGCAGATCGCCTGCTTCAGGTCGGCGATGCCGGCCGCCGGCGTGTATTTCGTGAAGTTCTGGTCGATGGCGCGCTTGGCCGCGTCCTTCGCCGGCTCCGGCGTCGGGAAATCGGGCTCGCCGGCGCCGAAGTCGACGACGTCGATGCCCTGGCGCCGCAGCTTCGCCGCCTCGCGCCGCCACCTTCATCGTCGGCGACGCGGATATTCTGCTCATGCGTTCAGCTAACATGTGTTGACCTTCATCAATGCGCGGCCACTCCCGCGTGCTACGCACAAATCACTCTCATCGCACAGCCCGCAGCTGTTTCCCTTGCAGCCGGCTTCGACCATCTCCGGCACGAGGCCGTGCACCTGGCCGCCGAGCGAGAACACTTCCTTGATCAGCCGCGAGCTGATGTAGGTGTACTGCTCGGCCGGCATCATGAACACCGTTTCGACGTGCGGGCTCAGCCGCCGGTTCATCAGCGCCATCTGGAATTCGAATTCGAAGTCCGACACCGCGCGCAGCCCGCGGACGATGACGTCGGCCTGGCGCGCGGCCACGTAGTCGACGAGCAGCCCGTCGAAGGTGTCGACCTCGACGTTCGGCTGTCCCTTGAACACGTCGCGCACGATCTCGACGCGCTCCTGCATCGTGAACAGCGGCGACTTCTCCGCGTTGACCAGCATGGCCACGATGATCCGGTCGAACAGGTGCGTGCCCCGCTCGATGATGTCGACGTGTCCGTTGGTCAGCGGATCGAACGAGCCCGGATACACGGCTAATTTCATGATTGATCCGGGTGCCCTGCGGCCCCGCTCTCGCCCGGCGTGTAAAACGCCAGCGCACTGTCGCCCGACGCCAGGTCCCGCGTCTTCCGCAGCCGTCCCACCTGGTCCGGAGCCGGCCGACGGCGTGCGTGCTCGAGCACGAGCAATCCGCCAGGCGCCATCAGGGGCTCGGCCACGGCAATCGAGGCCGTCAGATCGGGTGCGTCGTACGGCGGATCGAGCACAGCCAGGTCGAACGTCCTGGCCGGCAGCGCTCTGCAGCGTCCGGACAATAGTATAGCGGTCCTGGACGCCGCAGTGACGCAGGTTCTCCTCGATAAGCGTCGTGCGCGCGTATCGGTCTCGACAAACGTCACATGGCGACGCGCCCCGGCTCAGCGCCTCGATGCCGATGGCGCCCGTGCCCGCGTAGACGTCGAGCACGCGCGCGCCGGGGACGCGGACGGCCAGCGATGTTGAACAGCGTCTCGCGCAGCTTGTCCGACGTCGGACGCAGCCCGTCCCACGTCGGGGTCTTCAGGCGGCGACCCTTCAGGTCACCGGCAATGATCCGCATCGACCCGATCGTCCATGAGCCCGAATCTGTGGCGGCCAGGCGGCCTTCATGCGTTCCACGAGCGGCGCCGCGAGCGTCTGTTCCTCGAGGAAGCGCGCGGCTTCGTCGCGCGCCCGCTCCATCAGCGCGTGATCGCGCACCAGGTCGCCCGTGCGGAGCGTCGGCAGACCCGATTGCCGCGTGCCGAAGAAATCGCCCGGCCCGCGCAGTTCGAGGTCGCGTTCGGCGATCTCGAAGCCGTCGGTCGTGTCGGCCATCGCCTTCAGCCGCTCCCGCCCTGCTTCGAGATGCGGCGATTGATAGAGAAGCACGCAGTGCGACTGATGCGCCGCGCGTCCGACGCGGCCGCGCAGCTGATGCAGCTGCGAGAGGCCGAAGCGCTCGGCGTGCTCGATCACCATCACGCTCGCGTTCGGCACGTCGATGCCGACCTCGATGACCGTCGTCGACACGAGGATGTGGACCTCCCCCGCCGCGAACGCCCGCATGACGCGATCCTTGGCGTCCTGCTTCATCCGCCCGTGCAGCAGCGCGACGCGGAACTCCGGGAAGACGTCCTGCAGGTGTCCGCCATTTCGGTCGCCGCCTTGAGATCGACTTTCTCGGACTCCTCGACGAGCGGATACACGACGTAGGCCTGGCGGCCCTCCTCGAGCTGTTGTCGAACGAGCCTGTACACCTCGTCGCGCCTCGATTCCGGACGGACGATCGTGAAAATCGGCCGGCGGCCTGGCGGCATGTCCCGGATCGACCGACACGTCGAGATCGCCGTACACCGTCAGCGCCAGCGTTCGCGGAATCGGCGTGGCCGTCATCACGAGCACGTCGGGCAGCAGGCCTTTCGCCCGCAGCGTCGCGCGCTGGACGACGCCGAAGCGATGCTGTTCGTCGATGATCGCGAGGCCCAGCGAGTGAAAGTTGACCGTTCCCTGCACCAGCGCGTGCGTGCCGACAACGAGATCGATATCGCCCGACGAGAGACGCGCGAGCAGATCGCGCCGCCGCAGCCCGCTCGTGCCGCCGGTGATCAGCTCGACGCGGAACCGCGATCGCTCGAGCAGCTTCCGCAGGCTCAGGAAGTGCTGCTCGGCGAGAATCTCCGTCGGCGCCATGAACGCGACCTGCAGGCCGTTCTCCATCGCCACCACCGCCGCCAGCAGCGCGACGATCGTCTTGCCGGCGCCGACGTCGCCCTGCAGCAGGCGGTTCATCGGTGCCGGGCGCTGCATGTCGTCGACGATTTCCTTCAGCGCCGTCCGCTGCCCGTCCGTCAGCTTGAACGGGAGAATCGACCGCGCGGATTCGCGAATGCGGTCGTCGACCACGATGGTCCGCGGCTTCGATTCGCGCACCGCCGCCCGCTTGCGCATGAGCAGGCCCAGCTGAAACAGAAAGAACTCTTCGAAAATCAGGCGCACCTGTGCCGGCGTGCGGAACGTGTTCAGCAGGTCGCTCGGAGTGCCCGCCGGCGGGAAATGCGTCTCCACGAGCGCCGTGCGGCGATCGGGCAGATCGAGCGCGCCGGCGCACCTCTTCGGGAAACGGATCGGCGAGATCGGCCGGCATCCGTCCGATGAGGTCGAAGACGAGCCGACGCTGCATCTTCGGCGTCATCGCCCCGGCCTTTTCGTAGACCGGCACGATGCGGCCGGTGTGGACGGTCAGCGCATCTTCCGATTCCTCGCCATCGGTATCGGCCGTGTCGATGACCTCGTACTCGGGATTGATGAGCTGCAGGCCGCGGACGGGCTTCGACCGCACCGAAGAGCACGACGTGCGCGTCGCGCCGCAGAATGTCCTGCAGGTACGGCTGATTCATCCAGACCGCGACAATCGAGCCGCTCGCGTCGCCCACCAGCGCTTCGAAAATCCTGAAGCCGGGGCGCCGCGTCGTCCGCAGCCGGCTGCTTTGAATCCGCCCCGCGATTGCCACTTCCTCGCCGGCCTTCAGCGACGAGATCGGCCGCAGATGCCCGCGGTCCTCATAGCGGAGCGGAAAACGGTACAGAAGGTCTTCGACCGTGGAGAGGCCGACGCGCTGGAGATCGGCGGCCCGCTTCGGCCCGACACCTTTCAGATATTGCAGTGGGGTTTGAAGGAAGTCAGTCGACACGCTCGCCATAAGTGCACGTGGAACCTCTGAGGGTCGCGGCTTACTGGACGACCAGAGCCTGTCCCTTGGCGAGCTGAATCTCGCGGATGCCTGATGGGAGCGCGAACGGCTTTTCGATCGAGACGCCATTGGGCGCCGACGACGACTTGGAATAGTAGCTGACGATTTCCTGCAGCATCCACGCGGGCACCGGCACGCCCGAGATCTGCGCCGATTCCAGGGCGAACGTCCCGACGCCGTTCTTGGTTTTCAGCACGCCGTTGACCGCGAGCGGCAACGAGCCAGAGAGCAACGTAAACGGATCGAGCATGCCGGTCGATTTGCGGCTTTGTCCGACACGCGCCAGATCGACCGTCGCCGAACCCGCCAGACGTCCGTTGTCCAGCAGCGAGACCCACGGCTCGGTCACGCCAGGGGGAATCCGGTCGGCCAGTTCGTATCGGAGGTAGGAATTGACTTCCGCTTCCGTGATCGCTGTGGTCGCCGCTTTCGCGCGACTCTCACCGTTTTTGTTAATCCGATCGAGCTTGGCCTGGAGGCGGGCGGCGTCGCGGCGCGACACCGGCTCGGCGCCCGAAAGGCCACACACGAAGACAGCGGCAAGCAGGACCGTTGAGATCGTCCGTTTCATGGGGCTGATCAGCTATCTCACAGGAAAGGCGCTAGTTGCAGTGTACAGCAACTCCCGGCGATGCTCAGCCGTGGCAATCATGTCTTCGACAAGCCCACGTAGAACCCTATCCACACCGCGAGCAAGCTGAGGACGACCTGCCCCACGACATTCCAGAGCGCCTGGAGTGGAAACCCCTCCCTTGCGAGCGCCAGGGTATCGAAACTGAACGACGAGAAGGTCGTAAAGCCGCCCAGTATTCCAACAATGACGAAAGTCCGCGCTGGATAACCCCACGTCATGCGCTCGCTCGCCAGCAGGCCGCCGAGCAACCCGATCACGAACGACCCGGCGACATTGACGGCGAAGATGCCCCACGGGAAACGGGCGCTGAGCAACCGTTGATGGACCACCGAGTTGACGGCATGGCGGGCCATTGCTCCCAATGCTCCGCCCAGCCCCACCATGAAGTATGTAGTCACACTGAAGGGTAACCCGACTGCGGTCGTTGACCTTCGCCTTTCTTTTGCGTATAGTAGGGCCCGTTCATCCGGTTCATCCCTGTTGAATGGAGGCACCAGTGCTGCCGCTCACAAAACGCCAACGGGAAATCCTCGACTACCTGCAGGACTTCATCCAGCAGCACGGATACGCGCCCAGTCTCGAGGAAATCGGTCGTCGCTTCGGCCTCTCTTCGCTGGCCACCGTCCACAAGCACCTGACCAACCTTCAGGAAAAAGGTTTCATCAAGCGCGCGTGGAACCGCAGCCGCTCGGTGGAAATGATACCCACCAACTCCGCGGGCCGGGCCGTAGAGCTGCCCCTCCTGGGATACGTCGCCGCGGGCGCCCCGATCGAAGCGGTGGCCACCAGCGAAACGATCGCCGTGCCGGAAGATCTCGTGGGCCGGCGCGACACCTACGTCCTGCGCGTGCGCGGGAACTCGATGATCGACGAGCAGATCTGCGATGGCGACTTCGTCATCGTTGAAGACCGCAAGAGCGCCCAGAACGGCGAAACGGTGGTGGCGCTGTTGAGCGGGTCGGATGTCACCCTGAAGAAGCTCTATCGGGAAAACGGCCGCGTCCGGCTTCAGCCGGCGAATCCGAGCATGCAGCCCATCTTTGTCGAGCCCGACCAGGTGCAGGTGCAGGGCGTCGTGGTAGGTGTCATGCGAAAATATTGAAATGACCGATTCGAAGCAGATCAACTTCACGATCATCCCGGACGAAACCACCGACACCTCGCGCACGTACGCCAATTTCTGCGCCGTCAACCACACGCCGTTCGATTTCACGCTCACGTTCTGTGAAATGGCGCCGCTCTCGGAAAAGGACATCCGTGCGGCCGAGTCGGAGCACGTCGTACGCGCGCAGATAAAGTCGCGCGTGGTCGTGCCCGTGCAGGTGGTGCCGACGCTGATTGCGGCACTGCAGGAGCAATTGCGCATCTACACGGAGTCTGCCGGGAACGCTGGCCGTGGCCCGGTCCACTGACAAAAAGACTGGAAGGCGCGACTCAAGTCGAGCCCTACCGGAACGAGCGGCGCGGCTGGACTCCCGCCGTGCGGTGCCGGGACGAATCGTAGGGCGCGACTTCAGTCGCGCTGTTCTCCGCAAACTCTACTCGCAGCATCCCGGCGCCGACACCGAGCTCGACTACCAGAACGCGTACCAACTGCTGGTCGCGACGATTCTGTCGGCCCAGTCGACCGATGCCGGCGTCAATCGCGTCACGCCTGCCCTGTTCAAGCGCTACCCCGATGCCGCCGCGCTCGCTGCGGCCCGAACCGAAGAGCTCGAACCGCAGATTCACTCGACCGGCTTCTTCCGTTCGAAAGCCAAATCGCTCATGGGCATGGCGCGCGCGCTGGTGGAGCGCCATGGGGGCGACGTACCGTCTTCGATGGATGCGCTCGTCGAGCTGCCGGGGGTTGGGCGAAAGACGGCGAACGTGGTGCTCGGACACGCGCTGGGGATTCCGGGCCTGCCGGTCGATCGGCATGTGCTGCGCGTTTCGAACCGCATCGGCATCGCGCACTCCGACGATCCCGTTGACGTGGAGCAGCAGCTCGGCGCGGCGCTCCCCGCCAAGGAGTGGACGAAAGCATCAGACACGCTCATCCTCCACGGCCGCCGCATCTGCAAACCGAAACCGCTCTGCGACCAGTGCGCCGTGCAGGACGAGTGCGATTACTATCGCAACATCGTCTCCAGGCAGGCACGACGCACGACCCGGTCGCGATGATGCGCACGCGCAAGCGCTTCGGACAACATTTCCTCGAGAGGGTCTGGGCCGATAAGGTCATCGACGCAATCGCCCCGCGTCCCGACGATGCGTTTCTGGAAATCGGGCCGGGGCCGGGCATCCTGACGCTGAAGCTCGCACCGAAAGTGTCGAAGCTGGTAGGAATCGAGATCGATCGCGATCTCGCGCAGGCCCTTGAGCCGAAATTGCCGGCCCATGCGTCGATCGCGACCGGTGACGTCCGCGAGATCGATATCGAGCGCGTCCTGTTGGCCGCCGGCATTGCGGGGCCGCTTCGGATCGCCGGCAACCTTCCCTATAACATCTCTTCGCCGATTCTCGTCCGCCTGATCGATCTCCAGTCACGGCGTCCGGTCATCGACGCCACGCTGATGCTCCAGCGCGAGGTGGCGGACCGGATTGCGGCGCGCCCGGGCAGCCGGGAATACGGCGTGTTGAGCGTGCTGACGCAATGGCGGGCCGATGTCACCATGCTGCTCGCCATTCCCCCGGGCGCATTCAGGCCCCCGCCCGAGGTGCGATCGGCGCTGATTCGGCTCTCGTTCCGCCCTCCGCCGTTTTGCTTGAAAGACCCGGCCATCTTCGATCGGATGGTGCGTGCGATGTTCACCCAGCGGCGCAAGACCCTGGCGAACGCGCTGGCGCCCTTTTCCGGCCAACTGGGCGTCATGCCGACGACAATTCTCGGCGAAGCGGCCATCGACCCGCGCCGGCGTCCGGAGACGCTGGAGATCGTTGAAATAGCGAGACTTGCCGACCTTTTTGCTACGGCAAAAAGGTGAGCTGTGCTATCCTGCTCCCCTCTTCTCAGGCAGCTCCCAGCGGCCTGGCCGGTGTGGTCGCGCGTAATGGCGCACCACCAACAAAAAAAGGGGATTCGGGATCCCTTCTTGTCTGTACCGCCCTCCAGGGCGACGTGCGATCTGTTTCCTGTTTCCTTATGGCGCCAGTGCTACAGGTCGTCCCGCTCGGCGGGCTCGGCGAATTTGGAATGAACTCGATGGCCGTGTCGACCGATGTCGCCACGCTCGTCATCGATGCGGGTGTGATGTTCGCGGGACCGGAGTTGCCGGGAGTCGATCTCATGATTCCGGATCTGGCCTATCTGCATCAGTGCCAGCCGCGCCCGTCCGCATTGGTTCTGACACATGGCCACGAGGATCACATCGGCGGCGTTCCGTACATCTGGCCCCTCATCGATGGGCCGGTATACGGCACTCCGCTGACACTGGCGCTTGTACGGCCGAAGCTCGAGGAGCACGGAATCGACCCGGGCGATCGGCTCGTGGCGGTTCAGCCGCGTCAGCGGGTGCGGGTCGGCGATTGCGAGGTCGAGTTCCTGAGGGTCACGCACAGCATGCCCGATTGCATCGCGCTGGCCGTGCACACGCCCGCCGGGACGATCGTGCACACGGGGGATTTCAAGATCGATCAGACCCCCATCGATGGCCAGCACTTCGACGTGCATCGCTTTGCGGAGCTGGGGACCGCGGGGGTGCTGGCGCTGTTTGGCGACAGCACGAACATCGATCGCAAGGGATTCACGGGCTCCGAGCTCGAGGTCAAGGACGCGTTCGAGGAGATTTTCACGACGACCACCGGCAAGCTAATCGTCACCGCGTTTGCCTCGAGCGTGTACCGGATGCAGATCCTCGCTGATCTGGCCGCGCAGTTCGGCCGCCAGGTGGCGTTCGTCGGGCGAGGCATGCTGCAGATGTCGGAGGCGGCACAGCGCCTGGGATACCTTCGGCTGCCGGCCGGGCTGACGATTCGCGACAGCGACGTCGATGCGCTGCCGCCGTCGAAGGTGTTGTGCCTCACGACGGGCTCGCAGGGCGAACCATTCGCCGCGATGTCGCGTATTGCGATCGACGATCACCGGTTCGTGAAGGTGGGAAAAAGCGATACGGTCGTCTTTTCGGCGCGGGCGATTCCAGGCAACGAGCGGCGCATCGGGCACGTGATGAACCACCTGGCCCGGCGGGGCGCCGACGTGATCTATGAGGGCATCAAGCACGTGCACGTGTCGGGACACGGCAGCGAAGAGGAACTGAAGCTGATGCTGTCGCTCGTGCGACCGCGGCACTTCATCCCCATCCACGGGGAGTACCGTCAACTGTCGCAGCACGCCCGCGTCGCCGAGCGGGTCACCGCGGGTGTGACGCCGGCGGTCAAGGTGATGCTCGTCGAGAACGGCGACCTGCTTCGCTTCGACGAGAACGGGGCGTCGGTGACGGGCAAGGTGCCTGCCGGACGCGTGCTCATCGATGCGTCGGGCGAAGTCGCCGACGAGGTTTTGCGCGATCGCCGCCACCTGTCGGAAGACGGTCTCTTCGTACCGGTGGTGGCGATCAACAAACAGACGGGCGAACTCGAAGGCGATCCGGACGTCGTGAGCCGCGGCCTCGCGCAGGACGCGGACAGCGCCGAGCTGCTGCGCGAGAGCGCCAAGCTCGTCGCCGACGTCATTGAGGGAGCGAGTATTGAGGAACGGACCGACCAGGGGCTCATCAAGGAAAAGATCCGCGTCGAGCTACGGCGCTTCTTCAGGAAACGTTCGGGACAGCGGCCGCTCATCGTGACCGGTCATCATGGAGGTCTAGCGTGGCAGGATCGACCCTCTCGCGCCGGGTCAGGGAGTTCGCCGGAGTCGCGCTCTTCGCCGCGGCGCTCATCTGGCTGATCGCGCTGGCGACCTACGAGCCGACCGATCCCGTCTGGTTTTTCAGCGCGGGTTCCGGCGCGCATCCCGTGAACTTCGCCGGTCGCGTGGGCGCCTTTCTCGCCGAGCTGTCGTTCCAGCTGCTCGGCTACGGTTCGTACCTGCTCCCCGCGGCGATGGTCATTCTGGGCTGGCACTACTTCTGGTGCCGGTCTGTCGACGCGCAGTACACCAAGCTTGTGGGGGCGGGCCTGCTCTTCGCGTGCGTCAGCTCGCTGCTGGCGCTGTCGTTCGGCAGCGTGGACGTCGCCGGCAAACCGTTTCGCGCCGGCGGGTACATGGGCGAATGGCTCGCGTTGTGGATGTCGGAGTACCTGAACCGCATCGGCTCGATCGTCGTCATCCTGACGCTGCTCTTCCTCGCGATCGTGCTCTCGACGCAGCTCTCGCTCGGACGTGTGTTCTCGTCGGCGACTGAGGTGAGCCGGGCGGGCGGGTCCAGGATGTTCGGTGCGCTCAGGAGCTGGCTCGACGAGCGCCGGCGCGCGCGTCAGCGCCGTGCGCTCATTGAAAGACAAACCAGGAAGGACAAGCCCTCGCCGCCTCCTCCACTGCCGGCGCCAGCGGTGGCGATTGCGAAGAAGCCCGCAGAAAGCGTACCGATTCGCCCCGCGCCGGTTGCCATCGCCATCCAGGACGATGTGTCCCGGTCGAAGATCGACGGCCACCGGTCATGGCCAGACGGCAGAAGCTTCTCGAGTCTCCGCCGCTGCCGCTCCCCGATCCCGAGCCCCGGCCGGCACGGCGGGTTGGCGCCTTCACGGTTCCACCGCTGTCGCTTCTGGACGCGCCGAAGACCGAGCGCAAGATCGACGAGCGCGAGCTGATGGAAGGCGCGCGCCTGCTCGAGGAGAAGTGCCGCGAGTTCGCCGTCGAGGGCGCAGTCGCGCAGATTCATCCCGGGCCCGTCGTGACGACCTTCGAGTTCAAGCCGGATGCGGGCGTGAAGTACGGAAAGATCACCGGCCTGGCCGACGACCTCTGCCTCGCGATGCAGGCCGAGTCGGTCCTGATCGATCGCATCCCCGGCAAGTCGACCGTCGGCATCCAGATTCCGAACCACACACGCGAGCAGATTTCGCTGCGCGAGCTGCTGCAATCCGAGATCTACCAGCGCTCGCACTTCAAAGCTGACGCTCGCGCTCGGCAAGACGATTCACGGCGAGCCGTACATGACGGACCTGCCGACGATGCCGCACCTGCTCATCGCGGGCTCGACCGGCACCGGCAAGTCGGTGGCGATCAACGTCGATGCTGTCGAGCATTCTGTTCCGCGCGACGCCCGACGAAGTGCGCCTCATCATGATCGACCCCAAGCGCGTCGAGCTGGGGATGTACGAGGACATCCCCCACCTGCATGACGCCGGTCGTCGTCGATCCGAAGCAGGCCGTCAACGCGCTGCGCTGGGCCGTGCAGGAAATGGAAGAGCGGTACAAGAAGCTCGCGGCCGGCGTCCGCAACATCGAGCAGTACAACCGCAACGCCGCGCAGCATGGCCAAGGAACAGCCCTCGGAGTCGGAGGAGCCGCTGCTAGCCGCTTCCCTACATCGTCGTCGTGATCGACGAGCTGGCCGACCTGATGATGGTGGCCAGCGGCGACGTCGAGGAATCGATCGCGCGGCTGGCCCAGATGGCGCGCGCGGTCGGCGTCCACCTGCTGCTCGCGACCCAGCGGCCGTCGGTGGACGTCATCACCGGGCTCATCAAGGCCAACCTGCCATCGCGCATCTCGTTCCGCGTGCAGTCGAAGATCGACTCGCGCACGATTCTCGACGGCAACGGCGCCGAGCAACTGCTCGGACGCGGCGACATGCTCTTCATGCCTCCGGGCTCGTCGCGTGTCATACGACTGCACGGGCCGTACATCTCCGAGCAGGAAAGCGCACGCCTGGCGAGCTTCCTCCGCAAGCAGGGCAAGCCGGTTTACAACACGGCCATCACCGCGGAGGAGAAGAAGCTCGACGCGATCGACATGGAAAAAGACGACCTCTACGACGAAGCGTCGCGGATTGTCGTGACGAGCGGTCAGGCGTCGATTTCGTATCTGCAGCGTCGCCTTCGCATCGGGTTCAGCCGTGCCGCGCGGCTCGTCGACATGATGGAAGTGGATGGACTCGTATCGCCGGGCGTCGGCGGGAAGCCACGGGAAGTGCTTGTGGACAAGGGGTACTTTGACGAAGTGGATGCGCAGCTTCGGTAACGGCCTGACGGCCGCGTGCATGTTGCTCACGCTGGCAGGATCCGTGTGTGCGCAGACCGCCGAACCGGGGGGCGATGCGGTGCCGGAGTCGCAACCGGCGTCCGCCTCGCCGGTGGCCCTGCGCTATCAGGCGATCCACGAGCAGGACGTGATCGTCATCAATTCCCCTGCGTCGACGGCTTCCGATTTTCGCCTCGTCATCGAACGCTACTGGAGCTTCGTACGACGCAATGCGACGAGCGGATACTCTGACAACGCGCTGTGGCAGGCGGCGAACCTGTCCGCGGATTCGTACCGCCGGTTCAACGAAGAGCGGGACCGGACGCGGACCGTGCTGCTCCTGCAGTGGCTCAGGGATCAGTATCCGCACAGCAGCCTTCGCGCCTTCGCGCTGAGCCGGCTGACCGAGCTCGATGCACTTCCAGCCGTTACCGCCGTGGCGACGGCAACGCCGGATCCGGAAGCGGCGGCCGAGCCGGCCACTGCACCCGTCGACACATCCGCCGCGGCAGGTGCCGCCATCACGGTGATTCGATCGGTTCAGCGCGAGGTCCTGTCCGAGGTCGTGCGGGTGACGCTCGAGCTCGATCGCGAGGTTCCCTTCTACCAGGAGCGGATCGACGGTCCCTCGCGGCTGTTCTTCGATCTCAAGGGCACGCGGACCGTCGCGAAGCTGGTGGATGCCACCTTCCGCTACGATTCCGACATCGTCCGGCACATTCGATTCGGCCGGCAGCCGAACGGCACCACGCGTATCGTGCTCGACTTCGAAAACGTCAGGGACTACAGCGTGTTCACGCTGTACAACCCCTATCGCATCGTGATTGACGCGGAGCGCAAGACGGAGCAAAAGAAACCGCTCGTGGCCGCCACCCGAGCGCGGACCGTACGGCCCGTTCAACCACCTGTTCTCCCGACGCTGCGAAGCGCGCCCGTGACGCGCACGGCCTGGATGCGTCCCCTTCCGTCCATTGCCTCGACGACTCCCGCGCGCGTCATACCTGTGCCGGCCCGTTCAGTGGCTGTCCGCACCGGGCCCGCGCGGCCCGTCGCCACCGCGCTGCTTGTCACGGAAAGCACACCGTATGGCACGGTTGCCTCCGCGCCGCCGCCGGTTCTGGCTTACGCTCCGATTCCGCCGTTGCCACCTGCCGCGCCCGCCGCCCCCGCGGCGCCCCGCAGGAACTCGAGCGGCAAGTTTTCGGTCGCCCGTCAACTCGGCCTCGGCGTGTCGCGCATCGTGATCGATCCCGGCCATGGCGGCCACGATCCGGGGGCGTCGGCGAACGACATTTCCGAAGCGGAGCTCGTGCTCGACATCGCGCTGCGGCTCGAGACGCTGCTCCTGCAGCAGGCGGAGATGGAAGTCGTCCTGACCCGGAGAACGAACGATTACATCGCGCTCGACGAGCGCACGGAGATTGCGAATCGCGAATCGGCCGATCTGTTCTTGTCGATTCACGCCAACGCGAGCGCGAATCCCGCCGCGCGCGGCATCGAGACCTACTTCCTGAACTTCGCGCTCGATCCGCAGGCCGAAGCCGTGGCGGCTCGCGAGAATGCGGCGTCCGGCAAGAACATGAACAGCCTGCCGGGCATCGTCAAGGCCATCACGCTCAACAACAAGCTGAACGAATCGCGCGACTTCGCGGGCAGCATCCAGCGCGCGATGGTGAGCGGGCTACGGCCCGGCAACAAGACGCTTCGCGACCTCGGCGTGAAACAGGCGCCGTTCGTCGTGCTCATCGGCGCGTCGATGCCGAGCGTGCTTGCGGAGATCTCGTTCGTGACCAATCGCCAGGAAGGGCGCCTCTTGAAGACACCGGCCTACCGCCAGAAGATTGCCGAATCGCTCCTCAAGGGCGTCCTCCGCTACCAGGCCTCACTCGAGAAAGTGGAGACCGCGGCGCTACAGTAAGGGGATGCGGGAATCTAGAAACTGGAATCTAGAATCTAGAAACTGAAATCTAGAAACCGGAATCCAGAGGGCGCTTTGAAATGTACGTAGTGTCCGGCTTCAGCCGGACGGGACATTCGGACCGCACGGAGCTGGGTTGGCGTGGCGGCCGCGCGAAGCCGAAGCTCCGGGGCCGGACGCGCGCTGCGAGGCCGCCCGCGCACGGCTTCGCGCCGCCGCCACGCCAACCCACCTCCGTGCCGCGCCCTCAGATTCCAGATTTTAGTTTCTAGATTTTAGATTCGAGCAGCTTCTCTATCTCGTCCATCACCCGATTCATCTTGCGAATCGTCAGCTCGAGGGGCGCGTCGCCGGTCATGTCGACGCCGGCGTCTTTCAGCAGGTCGATGGGGTACTTCGAGCCACCGGAGGACAGGAACCGGAGGTATCGCTTCGTCGCGTCCGCGCCTGCCGCGCCAGGAGCCAGGACGCCTTCCGACAGCGCGGTGGCGGCCGTGAACGACGTCGCGTACTGAAACACGTAATAGCTGTTGTAGAAGTGCGGAATCGCGCTCCACTCGTGCGCGATGTAGTCGTCTACCACGCAGACTCCCTGATCGTGGCCGTAGTATTTCCTGGTGATCTCGAGATAGAGCTTAGCGAGCGAATCGCCCGTCAGCGGCTTCCCCTGCTCCGCCATCTGGTGCGCGCGCCACTCGAAGTCGGCGAACTGCGTCTGCCGGAAAACGGTCGCCTTCAGCGTTTCCAGATAGTTGCCGAGGATCGCGATGCGCGTGGGCTTGTCATTTACTCGTTTGATGATGTAGTCGAGCAGGAGATCCTCGTTGAATTGCGATGCCACTTCCGCCACGAACGTGTGATACCCAGCCAGCTCGAAGGGCTGCGTGCTGTTCGAATAGTAGCTGTGCATCGCGTGCCCCAGCTCGTGCGCGATGGTCGACATGTCATAGTACTTGCCGTTGTAGTTGATGAGCGAGTACGGGTGCACATCGTACGCGGCACCTGTGGCATACGCGCCCGCGCGCTTGCCCACGTTTGGCAGCAGATCGACCCAGCGCTCGGTGAACGCGCGATTGATCGTCCGGACGTAATCGGCGCCCAGCGGCGCCACGGCCGCGGCGACATGCGTCTGCGCCTCTTCCGGCGTGTACGACAGATCGACCGATCCCACGAGCGGTGCGTACAGGTCGTAGTAGTGGAGCGTGTCGACGCCCAGCATCCGCTTCCGGAGCTTCAGGTATCGATGAAACGACGGAAGATGCCGGTTGACGCCGTCAATCAGGCGCGAGTACACGGGCACGGGAATGTTCGAATAGTCCAGCCGCGCCGCAAGATCGGATTCGTAGTTGCGCGCCTTCGCGTAGAACTGGCTGGCTCGAATCGAGCCGCTCAGCGTCGAGCCGAGCGTCTGGCTGAAGCCACCGAGGGCCTTGAAATAGGCCGACATCACCGCTTCGCGATCGGCGCGATTGGCCGCCCCCCTGGCGTCGGCGAACGTCTGCTGGTCGAGCCGTACCGATTTCCCATTGCTGAGCGTGACCATCGGGAACGGAAACTCGGCGTTCAGCAAGAGCCCCGATGTCGTCGACGGGGCGCCAGTGACCGGCGCCGCCGAGGCAAGGAGCTTTTCTTCCGGCTCGCTCAAGGTGTGGCGTTCGCGCCGGAGCAGCTCGTTCACGTAGAAGCGATGCGACGCAAGGCGCGGCTCGGACGAGAGAAAGCGCTGCAATGTGTCGTTGCCGATCCGAAGGATCTCCGGCTCGATGTACGCGGTCTCCGAACCAAACGTCGTGTAGACGAGCGTCATCTCCTGCCGCATGCCCTGATGTTCGGCTATCCGCGTATCCTGGTCGGCCTGCAGGTTGGCGTAGGCGGACAGTCTGGCGAGCGTCTTTTCGAGTGCCGTCACGCGCTCGAGCGCCGTGGCCAGCGCCGCCGGCGACGTGCCGAGCGTGCCCTTCAACGCGCGCACCGACAGGATGTCCTTCTCGAGTTGCTCCTTCGCGGTGCGCCAGGCCGGGTCGGACGCGTAGATCTGCGTGAGGTCCCACTTGTATTGTTCGGGGATGCTCGCGCGATCGCGCTGCTGCGCCCACACCGTGGCGGACAACACGACGAGAACGACGACGAGAGCGACGCGGCTGTGCATACCGAGCTCCTTCTTTGCCCTGCTGTACAATCGATCGATGCAAGCGCCCAGCACGCCGATTATCGTCAAGATCGTCGAGAAGAATGAGATCTCCGGCCTCGGCGACGTCATGCTGGAAGCGATCGGCCTCACGGGCGTCATAGCCGTGGGCGCCGCGGTCTTCGGTCTGGTGCTGGCCGTCGTCATTATCAGCTATCGCAAGCTGCGCGCGCGCCTGGACCCGGAGGAGGACGCACAGACGCAGCCGTTGGGCTTGACCCCGACCGACACCAACGATCTGAATCTAAAATCTAGAAACTAAAATCTAGAATCTGAAGGCAGGCCTCTGGAATTCTAGCCTGGCGAATCTGGGACATGGGTTCAGGAAGATTTCAGTTCTTAGATTTTAGATTTTAGTTTCGGATTTGCCCATTGCTTCCGCGAGTGCTATCAGCGTGCGGACGCCTACGCCGGTGGGACCTTTTGGCATGAACGGCTTGTTGTCGACGGCCCACGCGGTGCCGGCGATGTCGAGGTGAATCCACGGAAGGCCGCCGGTGAATTCCTGAAGAAACATCGCCGCGGTAATCGCGCCGCCGAACCGCCCCGCGGTATTGATCATGTCGGCGATCTCACTGCGCAGATCGTCCTTGTACTCCTCGAAGAGCGGCAGCGGCCACACGCGATCGCCCGCGCGTTCGGCGAGCGTACGCACCTGCTCGACAAACGTCTCCGGCGTACCGAACAGGCCGCTGGTGAGTCGGCCGAGGGCGACGCTGATGGCACCCGTCAGCGTCGCGATATCGACCAGATGCGTCGCGCCCAGCTTCTGCGCGTGCCAGAGTCCGTCGCCGAGAATGAGCCGTCCTTCCGCATCGGTGTTCACCACTTCGACGGTCTTGCCGGACGCGCTCTTCAGGACATCGCCTGGCTTGATGGCGCGGCCGCCGGGCATGTTTTCCGCGATCGGAATGACGCCAATCACTCGCAGCGGCACGCCGAGCGTCGCGATGGCGCGCATGGCGCAGGCGACGGCCGCGCCGCCGGCCATGTCGTCTTTCATGCGATCCATGTCGAGCGCGGGCTTGATGGAGATGCCGCCCGTGTCGAACGTAATGCCTTTGCCGACCAGCCCGAGCACGGGCGATGCCGGGGCTCCAGGCGGCTCATGACGAATCGCGACCAGCCGTGGCGGCTCGACGCTCCCGCGGCCGACGCCGAGCAGCATCCCCATGCCGAAACGCTCGAGCGTATCGTGATCGAGTACCTCGACGGCAAGGCCCCCACTGCGCGCGAGTTCGGCGAGGCGGCCGGCAAACACGGCCGGCGTCAACGCGTTGCCGGGCTCGTTATCGAGTTGCCTCGCCATGTTGCAGTGCTCGCCGATAACGCGCCCCTTGCGCGCCGCCGCGGCTGCCATCTGTCGAGTGGCCTCGCTGACGATGATCGCGGATCCGAGAAGCGCAAACGGTGCATCGCCAGACGTTTTGTATTGGCCCGCATCGAATTCGGCGAGCGTCAGCCCCTCGGCGATGGCCTGAATCATCTCCGCGGACTCGAGGGCGCCGTGAACGCTGAACGCAATGCGCCCGATCTTCCTCTGCCGCGCGACAAGCCCGATTGCCGTCGCGACCCGGCGGGCGCGGTCGACCGTGAAACCGGCTCGCGGGCCAAGTCCGACCGCGGCGAGGCGGCGCGCGCGCGACGCACTGGCGACAATCGGCGTAAGAAACGTTTCGAACAATTTTGCACAGAACTCGCGCGACTCGACCGCGCGATCGATCTCGCCGCCCGTGGCGGCCCCCCAATCGCCGAGCGCGGACGCCTCGCCCTCGAACGCCGGCACGATTACAAGATCGGTATCCACGCTCTGTGGTGGGCCCGTGAACACATCCATGAGTTTGGATTCTAGTGCACTCTTGCCCTGCGCAATCCGGGGCGGTAGGATGGCATTACATGCTCCGCCCACTTTTGGCGATGGCGTTCTTCTCGGTTTTGCTCATCGTCAATTCGAGTGTGCCTGTCGCCCAATCCGACAAAGACGAGCAGAAGTCCGACAAAGAAGAGCAGAAGAAAGAACCGAAGCGGCCTTCGCTCTCGCTCAAGGCGACACCTGTAACCGGAATGGTGCCCGCGCGTATTTCCGCGACCGCGGAATTCAAGGGTGGAGACGACGACTTTCAGGATTACTACTGCCCGTCGATCGAGTGGAACTGGGGTGACGGCACGGTCTCGGAAGCCTCGAGCGACTGCGAACCATACGAAGCCCGTGTGTCGCAGATCAAGCGCCGGTACACACAGTCCCACACCTACAAGCGCCCCGGCGCGTTTCGCATCGTCTTCCGGCTGAAGCACCGCGACCGGGTGCTGACCTCGCAGACCACGCTCGTCAGGCTGCTTGGAGGGGGATTCTGACGGCCGCGCCCTCGTCGATCCGATAGGCGCGCACCTCTTCGTCCACGAGCGACACAATCAGATACACAAAGTCCGCGCCGCTGCTGGCCTCCGCGATGTCGGTGGCCGAAGGGATGGCCGCGCTTGCGGGATGCGAGTGATAGGCGCCAACCACTTCCAGGCCGTCGGCACGCGCGCCACGAATCGCCCTGAAGTGATCGATGGGATCGATCGAATAGCGCGTCGGAGCCGGGTCGAGATTCGCCGCGCGGACGGTACGGACCACTGAATCGCCGGAGCCGACGAGCAGCCCGCAGCATTCGCGCGGTGCTGTCTCGTGCGCATGGTGCAGGATGTCGGAAAGCGCCGACGCCGTAATCTGCATATGCCTGTTATGCCACCTGCCATCCGCCATCTGCCATAACACTCACTGATTCTTTTTAGTGGCGAGCACCTCGCGCCAGGAATTCGCCGACGCAAAGACGGCTTCGATCGACTGCCCTGTTTTGAGATCCGCGCGAAGCTCGCCCAGCACGGCAATCAACGCATCGAGCGCCGCCCCGAGCTCGTCGGCATTGGTCGCCGACACTTCCTTCCAGATGTCCGCCGGGCTCGACGCCAGGCGGGTGGTGTCCTGCAACCCGCGCCCGCTCAGACTCAGGCCCTCGCTTCCCGACGCCTGTCCGACGACGTGCATCAGGGCGCTGACGGTGAGTTGGGGAAGATGGCTGATGAAGGCGAGGAGGCGATCGTGCTCTTCGGGCGAAACCGAACGCGGGATGGCGCCAAGGCCGGAGGCAAACGACATCAGCTTGTCGAGAGCCTGAACGTCGTGCCCCGGGGTCGGCGTAAAAAGCCACGGGCGTCCCGCAAACAGATCCGGCCGGGCGTGTTCGATGCCGCCGCGGGCCGCGCCGCCAAGGGGGTGCCCGCCGAGAAACGTCAAGCGATCGGGAAGCGCCTTTGCGGCGTCCACCATCTCCCGCTTCGTGCTGCCCGTGTCGGTGACGACGGCGGCACCAGCCATGTTGTCTTCCAGCTCGCGCAATAACTCGAGGTTCTGTTGAATGGGTGCCGCAAGAATGACGAGATCGGCTTCGGCGAGCACGATCGGATCGTCGGCGGCGACATCGATGGCGTGGAGGATCATCGCGCGCTCGAGCACGTCTTTGCGATCGACGCCGATGACCAGGCCCGCCGGCCACGTCTGACGGGCGGCGAGTGCGATCGATCCGCCGATGAGACCGAGACCGACGATGCCGACACGTTGAAAGATCGGCGGCTGCCCGGGATTGCGCCCCGGCTGCAGCACCGGCAGCTGCTTTCCCTCAGACACGCTTCCAATCTCCCAATCTGCCAATCTACCAATCTACCAATTCTTAACGCCCCCAGCCGCGCTTCACCACGGGCTCCACGCAAATGCTGCGTCCAATCGCCGGGGCGATGATGCGAAGCTCGGCCATCACGCGATCGAACTGCGCCGGGAACATCGACTGAGCACCGTCGCTCAGCGCCTTGTCTGGATTGCAGTGCACTTCGACGATGATCCCGTCCGCGCCGGCGGCCACCGATGCACGTGCCATGGGCGCCACCTTGTTGCGCTTGCCAGTCGCATGGCTCGGGTCGGTGATGATCGGCAGGTGGCTCAGCTTCTTGACGACCGGAATCGCCGAGATGTCGAGCGTGTTTCGCGTGTAGCTTTCGAACGTGCGGATGCCGCGCTCGCACAGGATGACGTCGTTGTTGCCGCCCGCGAGGACGTACTCCGCGGAGAGGAGCCATTCCTCGATGGTCGCGGCGATGCCGCGCTTCAACAGCACGGGCTTCCGGGTCCGGCCCAGTTCCCGCAGCAGCGTGAAGTTCTGCATGTTCCGGGCGCCGACCTGGTAGATGTCTGAGTAACGCCCGACGACGTCAATCTGGCTGACGTCCATGACCTCGGACACGAGCTTCATGTTGTGCTGATCGGCTGCCGCACGGAGCATCCGCAGGCCTTCCTCGCCCAGCCCCTGGAAGCTGTACGGCGAGCTGCGCGGCTTGAACGCCCCGCCCCGGAGGATCTTCGCGCCGGCTTTCTTGACCGCCGCGGCGGTCGTGAAGACCTGCTCTTCGTTCTCCGCCGAGCAGGGCCCGGCCATCACGATGACCTCGTCACCGCCGATCCGCACATCGTCGATGACGATCACCGTCCCTTCGGGTTTGAAGGTGCGGCTCGCGAGCTTGTACGGCTCGGTGATGCGCAGTACCTCGTGCACGCCATCCATCACGGAGATCAATGCCGAATCCACTTTGTGTGCTCCTACAACACCAAGGACGGTGCGGTTCACGCCCGTCGATCGATGTACATCCATGCCCGCGTCAACCAGAGTCGCGACGACTTTTTCGATCTGCGCCTCGGTTGCCCGCTCTTCCATCACCACTACCATGGCTATCGATCCTCCACTTTGCTATGTGCCGTGGCGCGCTCGATGCGTCGCGCCTCGTCGATAATCCGTTCGAACACTCGAACGATCGCGTCACCCTCGAGCGGGCTCCCCGTGTGCTTGCCGTGCGAGCGCACGTGGTGCAGCACCTGCGCCTCGCGATCGGGCTGGTACACTTCGAGGCCGAGCGCCTGCTTCAACTTGCCTATCTCGAGCGCGCAGTGCGCGCGCTCGCTGAGCAGCTCGACCAGCCGTTCATCGAGCTGATCGATCCGCAGCCTGAGTTCGTCGATGGTCATCAGTCTCCCCGCCGGGTCTCAAGAACAAGACCCTGCCTACTTCTCACGGGCATGTACGTAGGGCGGGTCCTGCTCTATGGACCCGCCGTTTGTGAGCCAGCGAACATATGATTCTACCTTCTCCGTCAGATCCGGCCCCTTTCCAGCCTCGGCGATGACCTTCACGAGTCCGCTCCCCACGACCGCCGCGTCGGCGAACCGGCCGATCTGCCGCACGTGATCGGGCGACGAGATGCCGAACCCGAGCGCGATCGGCAAAGACGTCGCCCGGCGCATGCGGCCCGCCAGCGTTTCGGCACCGTCCGCAATTGTGTCGCGCGCGCCGGTGACGCCCAGCCGCGAGATGCCGTAAAGAAATCCCCTGCCAAGCGCGGCGGCCTGCGTCATCCGCGCATCGGTGGTCGTCGGGCTCAACAGAAAGATCATGTCGATGTCGCGCACAGCCATCGCGTCGCGAAAGCTCCCAGCTTCTTCGATCGGCAGATCGAGGACGAGCACGCCGTCCACCCCGGCCTCGCGTGCGCGGTCGCCGAACGTGTCGACGCCCATCCTCAGCACCGGGTTGGCGTAGGTAAACAGCACAATCGGCGCCTTGATCGTGGCACGAACCCGCCCAACCAGGTCGAGTACGGCCGCCGCCGTCGTGCCTGCGGCCAGTGCCCGCTCAGTTGCGCGCTGAATGACGGGGCCATCGGCGAGCGGCTCGGAAAACGGGATCCCCACCTCGAGCAGGTCGGCGCCCGCGCGATCGAGCGCGCAGAGAATTTCACCCGAGCGCGCCAGATCCGGATCGCCCGCGGTGACGTAGGTCACGAGCCCCGTTCGCCTGTCCGCGCGGATGCGGTCGAACGCCTGCGAAATCCTAGACACTGGCCGGGCCGCCTTCCTGGCCCACGAGCCGCGAAACGCTGTCGACGTCCTTGTCGCCACGGCCCGACAGGTTGACCAGCACGAACGCCGACGGCCCGAGTTCCTGCGCGAGCCGGCAGGCGTAGGACACGCCATGTGCCGATTCGAGGGCAGGGATAATCCCTTCGGTCCGCGCCAGATGCTGGAATGCGTCGAGCGCATCGTTGTCGCCAATCCAGGAGTACTCCGCGCGTCCCATATCGCGCAGCCACGCGTGCTCGGGGCCGACGGCCGCGTAGTCGAGACCTGCCGAGATCGAGTGCGTCAGCTCGATGTTGCCGTTCGCGTCCTGCAGAATGAACGTGCGCGTCCCCTGAAGCACGCCGGCAAGCCCGGTCGCGAACCGCGCGGCATGCCGGCCGGCCGACAGCCCTTCTCCGCCCGCCTCGACGCCAATCAAGCGCACGGACTGATCCTTGATGAACGCATCGAAGATACCGAGGGCATTGCTGCCGCCTCCCACGCAGGCGACCACGGCGTCGGGCAGGCGGCCGTTCATCTCCTGAAATTGCGCGCGCGCTTCGCGGCCGATGACCGATTGAAATTCCCGAACCATCAGCGGGTACGGGTGCGGCCCGAGCACCGAACCGAGCAGGTAGTAACTGCCGGTCACGTTGGTCACCCAGTCGCGCATCGCTTCGTTAATCGCATCCTTCAGCGTCCGGCTGCCCGCAGACACACCGCGCACGGTCGCGCCAAGCAGCCGCATGCGCACGACGTTGAGGGCCTGGCGAGCCATGTCGTCGGTGCCCATGTAGACGTCGCATTCGAGCCCGAGGAGCGCGCATGCTGTCGCCGTCGCCACACCGTGCTGTCCGGCGCCCGTCTCGGCAATGACGCGTTTCTTGCCCATGCGGCGGGCGAGCAGCGCCTGTCCCAGCGCGTTGTTGATCTTGTGGGCGCCGGTGTGCGCCAGGTCCTCGCGCTTCAGGAAAATGCGCGCCGCCGGTCCCGGCAACGACGCTCTCAAGCGCTCCGCCTCGTACACCGGCGTCGGCCGACCGACGTAGTGAGCGAGCAGGCGGTCGAACTCGGCCAGGAATGCGGGGTCGCGGCGCGCGTCGAGATACGCACGCTCCAGCTCCTCGACCGGAGCGACGAGCGTCTCGGGTACGAATTTGCCGCCGTAGTCTCCGTAGTAGCCGCGCGCGTTCGGGTCGCGTTGGCCGAAACGTGTATCAGTCATGCAGGGCCTCGAAGAAGCTTCTCATTCGATTCGGATCCTTGATACCCGGCGACGATTCCACGCCCGACGACACGTCGATGCCATATGGCCGAACGGAACGAATCGCCAGCTTGATGTTGGCGGCGTTCAAGCCGCCGGCGAGAATGGCGGGACGCATCGCCGCGATGTCGCGCGCCACGTCCCAGTTCACCGTCTTGCCCGTCCCTCCCCGCCTCTCCGGATCGTGCGCGTCCAGGAGCAGCACGATATCGGCATCAAACTCGCTGACGTTGACGCCGCCGCCGTTCTTCAGGCCGATGGCCTTGATGACCCTTCGCGGGACATCGGGCGCGGCCGCGGAGAGCCGCGCTTTCAACTCGCGGCAGAATTCCGGACTCTCGTGCCCGTGAAGCTGCGCGACGTCCAACCCGGCCTCGTTCATGATCCGTGCGATCTCTTCTGCCGTCTCGTCAACGAACACGCCCACTTTCGCGACGCCGGCCGGCACACCGGCCGTAATCGCCTTCGCTGACTGCGGATCGATCCGGCGCGGGCTGTCCGGCCAGAACACGAATCCCACGGCATGGGCGCCGAGACCAATCGCCAGTTCCGCGTCCTGCGGGCGAGTGATGCCGCAGATCTTCACCAGCAGGTTCGTCACGCGCCCGCGCCTTTCAGTAAATCGCCAAGCGCTTGGCCAGGATCATCGGCGATCATGAACCGCTCGCCCACGAGAAACGCGTCATAGCCGGCTGCGCTCAACCGCCGCAGGTCATCGGCCGCTTTCAGGCCGCTCTCAGCCACTGCGATCACGTCGTCGGGAATCTGCTCCACCGCCCTCAGACTGACGTCGGTATCCACGGTGAGCGTTCGCAGGTCGCGATTGTTGACACCGACGATCGAGGCGCCGGCGCCGATCGCGATCGGCAGTTCGGCCAGCTCGTGAATTTCCACCAGCACATCGAGGCCCGCATCGCAGGCAGCGTGGTGCAGTTCTCCGAGCGCGTCGCTCGTCAATCCGGCCACGATCAGCAGAACGGCATCGGCGCCTGCGGCGCGCGCTTCGAGAATCTGATACCGGTCGACGATGAAGTCCTTGCGGAGCAGCGGGAGCTGAGTGGCCTGGCGCACCGCCGCCAGATCATCGAGGCACCCATCGAAAAACGCCGGCTCGGTCAGCACCGAAATTGCCGCGGCGCCGGCGCGTTCGTAGGACGAGGCGATCGCCGCCGGCGCGTAGTCATGTCTCAGCACGCCCCGCGATGGCGATCGGCGCTTGCACTCGGCAATGATATTGATGCGTCCGGCTTTCGCGAGCGCGGCCCGGAACGCGCCGTGGCGAGGTTCGACGGCGGCTGCTCTGCGCTCCATCTCACCGAGCGGCACTTGGCTCGACCGGACGCTGACCCCGCGCCTCGTCGAGGCGACGATCGCGGCAAGGATGTCCGGCGTGTGCACGGTCGACGTCATGCCGCCACCTGGCCCTTCGACGCGGCGATCATGGCGTCGAGCTTGGCGCGGACGGCACCAGAGTCGATGGCCGCCGCCGCCCGCTCGATGCCCTCGCGCACCGACGGGGCCACGCCCCCGACAAAGAGCGAGGCACCCGCATTCAACAGCACGACGTTCCGGCGCGGTCCCTTCTCGCCGGCAAGAATCTCGCGAACAATCCCCGCGTTGGTCGCCGCATCTCCTCCCCGCAGGTCGTTCCGCTCGGCCTTGGGAATCCCGAAATCCGATGGATGCACGTAGAACGTCGAGACCGAGCCGTCGCGGCACTCCGAAATCTTCGTATGCCCGGTCGTTGACAGTTCGTCGATGCCATCGGCGCCGTGAACGACCCACGCGCGCGTCGATCCGAGAAGCATCAGCGCCCGCGCGATGAGCTCCGTCAACTCGGAGTGTGGAACGCCCACGAGCTGACGTCTCGTGCCCGCGGGATTGGTGAGCGGTCCGAGCAGGTTGAAGGCCGTACGCACGGCGAGCTCACGCCGCACGGGAGCCGCGTGACGCATCGATGGGTGGAACGTCGGCGCGAAGAAAAACGCGATCCCCACCTTGTCGAGCGACTCCTCGACGACAGCGGGATCCGCGCCGATGTTCACGCCGAGCGCCTCGTACACATCGGCACTCCCGCACTGGCTCGACACCGATCGGTTGCCGTGCTTGGCGATGCGCAGGCCCGACGCGGCCGCCACGAGCGCCGCCGCAGAGGAGATGTTGAACGTGCCCGCCCGATCGCCGCCGGTGCCGCACGTGTCGAACACGTTGTCGAAGGTTCTGGACAGTTGCACCGCGTTGGCCCGCATGGTTCTTCGCCAGGCCGACGATCTCGGCGGGACGCTCACCCTTCATCGTCAGGCCGATGAGCAGCGCGGCAATCTGCGACGGCGTGGCGTCGCCGCTCATGATCGCCTCCATCGCCTCGGCCGATTCCTCGACCGAGAGGTTCTCCCGCCGCATCAGCTTCTCGAGCACTCCGGCAATCTTCATAGGTTCAGGAAGTTGCGCAGAAGATGCCGGCCTTCGCGCGTCATGATGGATTCCGGATGGAACTGCACGCCGTGGATCGGAAGCGTCCGGTGCCGCAGCGCCATCACCGTACCGTCGTCGTCGACCTGGGCGGCCACCTCGAGATCGGCCGGCCAGCCCTTCCGGTCCACGATCAGCGAGTGATAACGGGCCACGTTGAGCGGGCTCGCAATGCCCGCAAACACCCCCTGGCCGTCGTGGCTGATGCTCGACGTTTTGCCGTGCATGGGCGTGCTTGCGCGAACGACGTCGCCGCCGAACGCCATCCCGATGGCCTGGTGTCCCAGACACACGCCCAGCAGCGGCGTCGTCGGGCCGAACGTCTTGATCACGTCGAGCGTGATGCCCGCCTGTTCGGGTCGTCCCGGTCCCGGCGAAATGACGATGCGCTCGGGTTTGAGCGAGGCGATTTCGTCGAGCGTGATCTCGTTGTTCCGCCGCACGAACGGCTGCGTACCGAGCTCGCCCAGATACTGGACGAGGTTGTAGGTGAACGAATCGTAGTTGTCGATAACTAGGATCATTTCAATGTTCTAGTCTGCCAATCTACCAATCTGCGAATCTACCAATGCGTGTGTCACTAAAGCCCTTCCTGTGCCAGTTCGAGGGCTCTGATGAGCGCCCTCGCCTTGTCCTGCGTCTCCTGGTACTCTGCCTGCGGATTCGAATCGGCCACGATCCCGGCTCCCGCCTGCACCATGGCCCGGTGTCCCGTAATCACCAGCGTGCGGATCGTGATGCAGAAATCCAGGTTTCCCGCGAAATCGAGATAACCGACCGCCCCGGCGTAGATGCCCCGGCGATCGGGTTCGAGCTCCGCGATGATCTCCATCGCGCGCACCTTCGGCGCGCCCGACACGGTGCCCGCGGGAAAGCACGCGACAAGCGCATCCAGCCGGTCCTGGTCGTCCGCGAGCTTGCCCTCGACGATCGACACGAGATGCATGACGTGCGAGTACCTCTCGAGTCCCATGAACTGCGGCACGCGCACCGTGCCGAACTGCGACACGCGCCCCAGATCGTTGCGGCCGAGATCGACGAGCATCACGTGCTCCGACCGCTCTTTTTCGTTCCGCTTCAGCTCTTCGGCAAGGCGTGTGTCTTCCTCGTCGTCTTCCCGCGCGGGCGCGTGCCCGCAATCGGATGGGTCTGCGCCATCCCGCCCTCGACGCGCACGAGCATCTCGGGCGACGAGCCCACAATCGACACGGGGCCCATTCGAAGGAAATACATGTAGGGCGAAGGGTTGACGTGCCGGAGGGCGCGATACACCGTGAAGGGGTCCGCGGTGATGTCCGCCTCGAACCGCTGCGACAGCACCACCTGGTAGATATCTCCGGCGGCGATGTATTCCTTCGCCGTCTTCACTATCTCGAGGAAGCGTTCGCGCGGAATGTTCGAGCGCACCTCGACGGCATGGCCCGGCTTCGGCTGCGGGTGCGACAGGTCGCGCCGCAGCTCGCGTTCCAGGAAGTCGATCTTCGTGCACGCGAACTGATAGAGCGCCTCGAGATCGTCGTCGGGCGTAATGCGCGCGTTCGCGATGATCAAGATGCGATGCTGGACGTGATCGAAGGCCAGCACCGTATCGAAAATCATGAACCCGGCTTCGTCCTTCAGTGCGGGATCCGGCTGTCCATTGCTCTGCAGCGTCACCGGCTCGAACCACGCCGCCGTGTCGTATCCGAGATAGCCGACCGCGCCGCCGGTGAACCGCGGCAATTCGGGGACGAACGGCGAGCTGAAGTCCGCCATCATCCGCCGCAGCACCGTGACGAACTCTTCGGCGCTCTCGCTCGTGACGCCCGCCTTCTCGACGATCGTCTTGCCGTCGCGCGCGCGGAGCATGACGAACGGATCCTTGCCCAGGAACGAATAGCGGCCGACGTGCTCGCCACCCTCCACGCTTTCGAGCAGGAAGGCGTAGTCTGAATGTTCGGCGATGCGCAGGAACGCCGAGACCGGGGTCAGCAAATCGGCAACGAGCTCCTTCACCACTGGAACGAAGGTGCTGCGCCTCGCGAGCTCGACGAACGTTTCGAACGATGTCTGTTTCATAAGGTGTTGGTCCGGCTAAAGCCGGACACTACGTACTGACACTACTGGTCAACGCGCGAAGGGCGGCGTCGCGCATCAAGCCGGCAGGCGGTCTCCTGCCCAGCCACCACTCCGACTGGTCCTCCGCCTGCGCCACGAGCATGTCGAGGCCACCAATGACGTCGACAACCGGCGGCCGCCGCTGCCTTCAGCAGACGCGTGTCCATCGGGTTGTAGACGAGGTCGTAAACCACGCGACCGTCGAATGCGCCTTCGAACGGCGTCTCGTCGACGTTCGGAAACATCCCGACCGGCGTGGTATTGACCAGCAGATCCCAGCTCGCCGGCGCCACCGGAAACGCTGCCGCGTCTCCTCCACAGAGCGCCGCGACGACTTTCGCGCGTCCGCGGTTTCTGCCGTAGACCGTGACCGCGCTGCCGGCCGAGGCCAGCGCAACCGCTACCGCACGGGCTGCTCCGCCGGTTCCCAGAATGGCCGCGCGCGGCGCCTCGGAGATTCAGGCGCCCCGCCAGCGGCGCGAGGAAGCCGCTCACGTCCGTGTTCCGCGCCTCCCACCGAAGGCCATCGCGGCGATACGTATTCACCGCACCAACCTTTGTGCCGAGCTCGTCGACGTCGTCGGCGCGCTGAAACAGATCGACCTTGTACGGAATCGTGATGCTCACACCCTGTACACCCAGGGCGGTGGCGAAGATCGTGAAGTCGTCGGCGCTCGACGCGACAAGCGGCAGATAGACCGCATCGACACCCGCGGCGCGGAAGGCGGCGTTGTGCATGGCTGGCGAGGCCGAGTGCGTCAGGGGCGAGCCGACCACGCCGTAGATCGCCGTGGCATCCGTCACGTCGCGGAACCTGAATTCGTCGAGCATCCGCGCAGCGGAAATCATCCCGGGGGCATGCGCGTCGCCGGCATACGTCCAGTGCGAATGGAAATGGGCCGCCAGCACCCGCGTCGGGGCACCAATCGGACCCATACCGATCAGCACGGTGTTTCGGGCACGCTCGAGTTGCAGGAGGTGCAGGTTGTCGGAAAGCGAGCGAGCCGTGATGGCCACCTTGACGATTTCGGCACCCGCCGCTCGCATCGTCCGCACCCGTTCGGGCAGATCCTGGGAATCCCCTCGAAGTCGTGCGACGACAGCACGATGCGCTTCCCGCCGGTCGAGCCGATCAGCTCGGACGCGAACGCCGCCTTGAACTCCAGATCGATGTATTCCGCGCCCCGCTGGAGCGCGCAGTCGAGCAGCTTCTTGCGCTCCGATTCCGCGTCCTTGAACGCCCCGCCTTCCCACTCGGGCCGGCACGTCACGATGCAGGGGCCCATCCGTCCCGCCAACGCGCCGGTCACGTCGGGATCGCTCACCGAGTCGAGGCGCAGCTCGACGAGGTCGGCGCCCGCCTGGGACGCCGCATCGCGCCGGCGGCGCAACTCTGCCGTCGTGGGTGCGGCAACGGTGATGACAAACAGCGGTTTGGACATAAAAAAAGCCTCTTCAACCTGTCGGCTGAAGAGGCTTGGTTGGCTCCGGGTTACGTCGGTCTCAGGCCAAGGCAGTTGCCCCTTCAGTCTGGGCGTAATACCACCATCCAAAACCAAACGAGAAATCCCCCTGCGGTTCGTGCGCGATCACGATCGGCTTGGGCTTGCGTTTGGTCGAGGCCATGAAGCCGTGACGATAGCAGGAAGCCTTTGAAAATGTCAAGACATGTGCCACTATACAGAAAAGGATTTCCCAATAGATTCAACAACATGAAGAGACTTCTATTCGCCCTCTGCGTGAGCCTGGCGCTCGTCGCGGTGTCGCTGCCGGCGGCTCCGCCGTACTACCCGCTCGACCAGGTCAAGACGGGCGTCGAAGCCACGGGGTACACGGTCTGGCAGGGCGACAAGATCGAACCGTTCAAGGTCCACATCATCGGCGTGCTGCGGAACGTCATCGGACCCAAGCGCGACCTGATCATTGCGAAGCTCGAGGGAGGACCGCTCGCCGAAACAGGCGTCATCGCCGGCATGAGCGGGAGCCCCGTCTATATCGACGGTCAGCTGGTGGGCGCCGTCTCGTACTCGCTCGGACAGTTTGCCAAGGAACCCCTTGCGGGGATCACGCCGATTGCTGAAATGATCGATGCGGCCATGCTCGACACGCCAAGGCCAGTTGGCACGCGCGCCCGGCTCGAAGTGCCGGTCACCCGCGAGAGTGTCGCCGCGGCTTTGCGTGCCTCGCTGTCGTGGACGCGCCCGTTTGCCGATCGCCCCGGCGACGTCCAGGCGTTCGGCGGCGGCATCGACCGCCAGGTGGCGACGATGCTCCGGCCCATCGCCACGCCGCTGAATCTTGGCGGATTGTCGCCAGAGCTGGCCGACATGGTCGGTTCGGCGTTTCGCGACTTCGGCTTCCTGCCGATGGCCGGCGCGGCCGCCGGACAGGCAGCCGGCGCGAGCAACGCCCCTCTGCGCCCGGGCTCGGCCGTCGGCGTCAACATCGTGAGCGGCGACTTCAACATGGGTGCGACCGGGACGGTGACCGAAGTCGTCGGCAATCGGGTCTACGCATTCGGCCATCCGTTCCTCAGCCTCGGCCCGATTTCATTTCCGATGACCAAGGCGTACATCCACACCCTGCTGCCGAGCCTGACCTCGTCCATGAAGATCTCCACGCTCGGCGACGTCGTCGGCACCGTTCAGCAGGATCGCGCCACGACCATCGCCGGGCTGACGGGCGACGCCCCATCGACGATTCCGGTCAAGCTCTCGCTCGAGTCCGATCGCGGGTACAACAAGCAGTTCGAGTTCCGCATCGTGAACGACCAGATGCTGACGCCGCTCTTTACCTACGTCTCGATCGTGAGCGCGCTCACCTCGTACGAGCGGGAGACCGGCGCCGCCACGTTCAACATGAAAGGCACGATGAACGTGAGATCCCATGGCGAGATCAAGTTCGAGGATCTCTTCTCGGGCAACGGCGCGTCGCTCAACGCGGCGGGTTCGGTCATGGCGCCGCTCACGTTCCTGCTCGACAACGATTTCGAGCCGATTCAGATCGAGTCGGTCGATCTGACCATCCAGTCGACCGAGCAGCCGCGGACGGCGACCATCGAGCGCGTCTGGCTCGACGGCATCCGCGCGCGGGCCGGCCGTACCGTGCCGTTGAAGGTCCTCATGCGGACCTATCGCGGCGAAGAAGTCATTCACACCGTGCCGCTCGAGATCCCCGCTAACGCGACGGGATCGCTCTCGGTCATGGTATCTGACGGAAACCGGCTGGCGCAGTGGGAGCGCCGGGAAGTCCGGCAGCCGGCCGAGCCGCGCAGTGTGCCGCAATTGATGCGCGCGCTGAACACCACCCGCAAGAACAACCGTCTCTACGTCCGCCTGCTCGCGGCCGACGCTGGTGCCGTCGTCCGGGGAGAGCCGCTTGCGTCGCTGCCGCCCTCGGTGCTCGGCGTCCTCGAGGCCGACCGCAGCACGGGCGATTTCGTGCCCCTGCGCAACGCGACGCTCGGTGAATGGAACCTCCCCACCGACTACGCGGTGGTCGGGTCGCGTATGCTGACCATCAACCTCGAGTAGGACCGAATGCGGCCATTTCAGCGAAATCTTCTCGCACTCGCTCTAGTTGCGGCTGCCGCCGGGGCGGTGTCGGCCTCGAAGCCCGTCTTCTGGCAAACCGCCACGCTCAACGACTTTCTGCGCGGCGAGGTCGAGAACCTGTCGGTCGACAGTCACGGCCGTCTGGTGCTCGGGCCGGCCACCGAACTGGTTGCCGAAACGACAGCACCGTTCCTGTGGGCCATGGCGCTCGCGCCGGATGGCTCCATCTACGTCGGCACCGGCAACGAAGGCAAGGTCCTGAAGATTGACGCCGGGAAGACGTCGACCTTCTTCGATTCAACCGAGCTCGAAGTGCACGCGCTCGCTCTGGCACCCGACGGCACGCTGTACGCGGCCACCTCGCCCGACGGGCGCATTTACAAGATCGATCGCGCCGGCAAGAGCGCGCCGTTCTTCGATCCCGAGGACAAGTACATCTGGAGCCTGGCGCTCGATCCGAAGGGAAACCTCTACGCGGGCACGGGTGAAAAGGGTCTGATCTACAAGATCAGCCCCGATGGTAAGGGCAGCGTCTTCTACGCCACGAAGGCGACGCACGTCATCACGCTTGCATTCGATCGTACCGGACAGCTTCTGGCAGGCACCGAGGGCAGCGGGCGCCTCTTCCGCATCGATCCGGCCGGCAAGGCCTTTCTGTTGCTCGATTCGACGTTTCAGGAGATTCACGCCATTCGGCTGGATCAGCAGGGAAACATCTATCTCGCGGCACTCAGCGGACGGACGTCGCCCACGGCCCAGCCCGCCGCGTCCCCTGCTGCCGATACGTCGGCCTCATCCGCTCGCGAGCCCGTTCCTACCGTCACAACCGAAGTGACCGCGATCGCCGTCGTCGACACCGGAGCCGCCTCGGTGGCCACTTCCGAAACGCCGGCCCGCGAGGATCGCCGCAGCGGCCGCGGCGCCATCTATCGGATTCGGCCCGACGGGTTGTGGGACATTCTCTGGGAATCGGGTGAAGACTCGCCGTACGACCTGATGTTCGATCCGAGCGGCTCGCTGATTGTCGGAACAGGACGCAATGGAAAGCTCTACGGCTTGAGCGGCGAGCCCGCGACGGCCACGCTGTTGATGCAGGCCTCGGCGCAGCAGGTGACCGGCTTCGCGCGCGACGCCAAAGGCACCGTGTATTACGCGACCTCCAATCCGGGGAAGGTCTTCAGGCTTTCGTCGCAGCGTGCGGCGGAAGGCACCTACACGTCGCTCGTGCGCGACGCGCAGACCGTGGCCGACTGGGGCACGTTGAGCTGGCGAACGTCGCTGCCCGCGGGCGCGCGTGTGGACGTGTTTACGCGGTCGGGCAACACCGCCACGCCTGATGACACGTGGAGCGCCTGGAGCGGCCCGTATGCGGTGGCAAGCGGCGAAGAGATCAAGAGTCCCAATGCGCGCTATCTGCAATGGAAGGCGGTACTGACAGGCAAGCAGGCCAGCCCTGTCCTGACATCGGTGTCGGCAGCCTACGTTCAGCGCAATTTGCGACCCAAAGTTACGAGCCTGACCGTTCATCCCGCGGGAACGGTGTTCCAGAAGCCCTATCCGACCGGCGATCCGGACATTGCCGGCTACGACGACCAGGCGCCCGATCGACGCATTCTGAGCACCACGGGCAACAACCCGGTCAGCTCCTCGCCGCTGGGTCGCCGGGTTTATCAGCGCGGGCTCCAGACCTTCGTCTGGCGGGCGGAAGATGCCAACGACGATGAACTGCGCTACGAGATTCTCTACCGGCGCGAGGGCGAGACGACGTGGAAGTCGCTGAAAGGCGATCTCGAAGACGAAATCTTCGTCTGGGATACGACGTCGGTTCCCAACGGCACGTATCTCGTCAAAGTGGTCGCGTCCGATCAGCCTTCGAACACGCCCGGAGCGGCGCTTGAAGGCGAGCTCGAGAGCTCGGCGTTCGACATCGACAACGGGCCGCCCACGGTGGTCGTCACCTCATCGCGGCCGGTCAACGGCCGCACGACGATTCAGTTCGAGGTGCGCGACGACTGGTCTTCGATCTCCAAGGTGGAATACTCGCTCGATGCGCAGCGCTGGCAGGTGATCTATCCGCGGGACGGGATCTTCGATTCGCGCAACGAGCAATTCGAGCTGACGCTCGACAACGCCGACGCCGCCAGGGGGCTCATCATCCGCGCGTATGACGCGAAGAACAATTCGGCCACCGCCAAGGGAGATGTGGCGGCAGCCAAGTAAGGAAAAAGACCTTTTCCTTTAGAGCATTTTCCAACCGTCCACGCGCACGTGCACGTAGGCGCGGAGGGGCGCCCGGACGGTTGTGTGAGACACCAGCCAGACCACGTTCTGCGCGACCGGTGTGCCGGCGGCACGGGCGGGCTCGAAGCGCGCGGTGGCTGCGGCATTCAGCAGCTCTGACAACTGCTCGTGCGAAGGAAGTTCGCGCCGCCCGCGGCTGCGCTCGCCGATGAGCTCGAGCCCCTCGAGATAACCGTCGGTCGTCACGAGCGCGGCAAACGCCACTTCTTCGTCATCACCATTCACGACGGTCGCGGGCATGATGGCTTCGGCGTTGGCGCGCGGGAGCATCTCGACGGCCGGAAGGTAGATATCGCCGGTCCGGGCACGCGCGCTCAGCGTCATCGCGGCCTTCAACGACTCCGGATGCTCGATGGGACTCTGGGCCACCAGAAACGCACCCAGGGCCAGGCTCATCGACATGATGACCGACACGCCGACACACGCGGACGTGCGGCGCCCGTCATCGAAGAGATCCAGGATGGTCTGCGCAAGCGAGGCCCTCTCTTCCGCGTTCCACCGCTCGATGACGTCGGTCTGCAGACGGCTCAGCCCCGGCATGACCGCCACGTCCTCGATACGCGCGGTTGCTTGAAGCGCCGAGCTCATGGATTCCACGTCGTCCGCTTCGAGGCGGCAGGAGGGGCAGGCATCGAGGTGATCGGCGATGGCGATGCGATCGGCCACCGGCAGCTCCTCGTCGTAGAAGGCCGAGAGCTCCGTACGCACGCGCTGGCAGGTCCAGGTCAGCATCGCAGGTCTCCCAGTTCTTCGCGCAGCGCCTGACGGGCGCGCGTCAGCCTCGACTTGACGGTGCCGACCGGGAGCCCGAGGGAGAACGCGATCTCTTCGTATCTCAAGCCTTGAACCTCGCGCAGCACCAGTGCCGTGCGCTGCTCGAACGGCAGATGCTGGATCGCCGTCTTCAGCCGCGCGCCGAGCTCCTTGCGCGTCAGTTCCCGATCTGGCGTGCAGGCCTCGGCTCCGAGCACCATCTCGCCGTGATCGCGGATGTGTTCGTCGAGCGATACCTGATTCGAACGCTGCCGCCGCCTCCACCAACGCTGACGATTGCGCACCTGGTTCACGACAATCCGGAAGATCCAGGTTCGGAGCGACGATTGCCCTCGGAAGCGGTGCAACGTGCGGAAGACGCGTAAAAAGACTTCCTGGGAGAGATCGAGCGCTTCTTCGCGATCGCCCAGGAGGTGGGTCGCCAAGCCCAGTACCAGACGGTGGTGTTCGAAGACCAGGGCGGCATGGGCCGTATCGTCACCGGCGAGACAGCGCTCGATGAGCGCGGCTTCGCCGCTGGCGATCTCGGACGTCCAACCTATCGCACCGGCCGGCTTGGCTGAGAAGTCTCCTGCCACAGGGCTCCTATCCGAATATAGCAGGTTCTGGGGGATTCGACCCCGGATTGGTCGGAATGTTCCCTAAACAGGCCCGGGACTAAGGATTAGGGATTGGGGATTAGGAGTCCAGGGTCGCCAGTCGACAGTCACAAGTCGATAGTCATTACCCGGCAGACCTCACTTGTAAAGTCAGGGCACCAGCCGCTTCAACTCTTCCTGCCAGTTCACCACCACGACAATGCTCGCCGGGGTTTTGTCGGGCGCGGTTTTCGTTCCTTGTGGAGACTTGATCATGAGAAATCGCTTGCCGTCAGCTGCGACATCAGAGCTGCGCGTGTTCGCCAGAGGAGAAAAGTAAGGGCCTTCGGTGGCGGATCATACCCGCTACGACTTGCGACCGACGACTTTCGACTTTCGCCTTCCGACTCCTAATCCCCAATCCCTAATCCCCAATCCCTGATCTTTTGTTACGATCGGTCCGTCGTGAAAAAGATCGTCGCAACCGCCATCATCATCGCCGGCCTGGCGGCGGCCGGCTTCCTGGCCGACCAGGCGATCGAACGGGACCATGAATACGACCGCTTCATCGACCAGGGCGACGACGCCCTGAGCCGTGAGCAGACGTTCGTGGCGATCGAGCAATACAGCGGCGCCATCGCGCTCAAGCCGGGGTCGATGCTGGCCTATCTGAAGCGCGGCGAGGCCCACCAGCGCCGTGGCGACACGCCCGAGATGCTGTCGTCGGCCCTGCGCGACCTGCGAACCGCGGCGGCGCTCGACCCCGGCTCGACCAGGACGCTCGAACGGCTGGGAGACGTCAACTTCCAGCTTCGGCGTTATGCGAACGCCACCGAGAGCTACGAGGCGTACATCCGCCTCGACGACCATTCCCCCGAGATTTTCTACAAGCTCGCGCTCGCGTCGCGCGGCGATGGACGCCTGGCGCGCGCGACCACGGCCCTGCAGCAGGCGGTCAAGCTCAACCCCACGTTTCACGAAGCGCACTACGTGCTCGGACTCTGCCTGAGAGATCGCGGCCAGCTTTCAGAGGCCCGCGCGGCGTTCGATCGCGCCATCACCATCTCGCCCGCGTTCATCCCGGCCCGCGAAGAGCTCGCAGATCTGTACCGGCTGGAGGATAGCGACCGTGAAGAAATCGAGCAGCTGGAGGCGCTGTTTGCGCTCGATCCCGCCAAAGCCGAGCGCCTGATTGCGGTTGGCCTGGCGCATCTGCGGGCCGGTAATCGCGACCTCGCCGTCGTCACGCTGGGCCGGGCCGCCGAGCTCTTCCCCGATATGCCGAACGTGTACGCCGCACTCGGACAGGTGTGGCTCGAGGCGGCCGAAGACTGGGGAGACCCGACCGATTTGCGCAAGGCCCTCGAGGCGTTCGAACGGGTCATCGCCGAGACCAATGCCAGCAGCGAGACGCTGGGCCAGTACGGACGCGCGCTCGTGCTCGCAGGTCAGCACGCTCGAGCCGAGGCGGTGTTGCGCCAGGCGGCGCAGCGATTCCCGACCGATCCCGAGGTGCTGCCCCATTTCGCGGCGGTCGCCGAGCGGCTTGGGCATCTCGACGACGCACGCCAGGCGCTCGTCAGGTATTCAATTCTCGTGGATGAGGATCGCGACGAGGCTTCGCACGCGCGGCATATCGGGGATCTGTCGATGCAGCTCAACGACGCGGTGTCGGCCGTCGCCTGGTACCAGAAATCAGAGTCGCTTGGGACCGGGACTGGTGACGCGTCTTCTCTTGTCAGGCTTGCCGAGGCCCAGGCCAAGGCGGGACATCTGGACCAGGCGCGGGCCACCGTGGATCGCGCGCTGGAACGGGACCCGCAGAACGCCGCCGCGCGTGGCCTCTCCGTCCGCCTTCAGCCGCGATAGCGCTTCGGGTCGAGCAGGTCGCGCAGCCCATCTCCCAGAAAATTGAAGCCGAGCACAAGCGCCGCAATCGCCGCGCCCGGAAAGATCGTCAGGTGTGGGGCATCGAGCAGGTGCAGCCGACCGCCGTTCAGCATCGTGCCCCAGCTCGGCGTCGGCGGCTGTACTCCAAGGCCCAGAAAGCTGAGCGACGCTTCCGCGAGAATGGCGCCCGCCATCCCCAGCGTCGCTTGAACCATGACGGCCGGCAGCGTCGTCGGCACGACGTGTCTGAAAAGGATTCGCGGCGTGCCTGCACCGAGCGCACGCGCGGCCTGAACGAACTCGAGCTCGCGCGCCTTCAGCACTAGGCCGCGGACCAGCCGAGCGTATCCCACCCAGCCAATCACCGACAGCGCCATCACCACGTTCCTGAGGCTCGGACCGAGCACCGCGACGAGGGCGATCGCGAGCAGAATGCCGGGAAACGCCAGCAGCACATCTACTGTCCGGCTGACGAGATCGTCGAGCCACCCGCCGAAGTAGCCGGCAATCGAGCCCAGGAGCACACCCACGAGCGTCGAAATACCTACGACCGTGAGGCCGACAAACAACGATATCCGCGCGCCGGCGAGCACGCGCGAAAGGATGTCGCGTCCCAGCTCGTCGAGGCCAAACGGATGTTCCACGCTGGGACGCTCGAGGCGCAGCGCGAGATTCTGGCTTGCCGGATCGTACGGCACGACCCAGGGCGCCAACAGGGCGGCAAGGACGCTGATCAGCACGATCGCCGCGCCGACGCGAATCATGTTTCTACCGGTCCACTCGAATGCGCGGGTCGAGGAAGCTGTAGGTGAGGTCCGTCAGGAGATTCACCCCGACGTAAGTGACCGCAATCAGCAGCACGCAACCCTGCACGAGCGGGTAATCACGGAAGCTGATCGACTGAATCAGCAGCCGCCCGATGCCGGGCCACGCAAAAATCGTTTCGGTGATCACCGCGCCCGTGAGCACGACGCCGAACTGCAAGCCAAGGATCGTCACGATGGGGATGAGGCTGTTTCGAAATGCGTGATAGAGGATGGCCCGGCTGCGCGAGACGCCTTTGGCGCGCGCGGCCAGCACGTACGGCTCGCGCAGTTCCTCGAGCAGGCTGGCCCTCGTCATGCGCGCCAGAATCGCGGCCAGCGCGGCACCCAGAGTGACCGCGGGCAGCACGAGGTGTGCGAGCGTGCCACGACCGCCGACGGGCAACCAGCCGAGCTCGACGGAAAAGATGATGGCCAGAAGCGGGCCCAGCCAGAAATTCGGCACCGAGATGCCGACGAGCGACAGCGTCATCGCGCCGAAATCGATGGCGGTGCCCCGCCAGACCGCCGCCACGATCCCCAGCGGCACGGCGAGCAGGACGGCAACCGTCATCGAGGCAAAAGCCAGCTCCGCGGTCGCCGGCATCCGTTCCAGGATCTGCGCCGTCACCGGCTGATCGTTGCGCAGCGACACCCCGAGGTCGCCGTGCGTGAGGCCCTTAAGAAACGATCCGTACTGCACGATGAGCGGACGGTTCAGGCCGAGGCGCTCGCGCAACTGATTGACTTCTTCGGGAGTGGCGCCTTCGCCAAGCATGGCTTGCGCGGGATCGCCTGGAATGAGGTGGATGAGCGCGAAGACCAGCGTGGCCACGCCGAGGAGGACCGGAATCGTGAGCACGAGCCGGCGGATGAGATACCTATGCATCGAGATGAAGACGCTGCATCAGTTTGGCGAGACCCTGTCGGCTGAGGCCAAGCGCGACCGCCGCCCGGCCCCGATGTCCGGCCGCACGCGCCAGCGCCGCGCGAACGAACCGCTGTTCGAACTGCAGGCGCGCGCGTTCGAGCGACTCTTCCGGCGCATCCTGTGGGGCTTGCGCAATCGCCGGGGGCAGCAGGGCGGCACCGACGACCCCGCGGGCTGGCGCCGCCACGACGAGCGCTGTCAGCACGTTCTGCAGTTCTCGAACGTTGCCCGGCCAATCATAGCGCGCCAGCGCTGAAAGCGCGCTCTGGCCGAGCACGGCTCTGCTCGCGATCCGAGCGGCCGCCTGCTTCCAGAACCGGCCGGCCAGGAGCGGAATGTCTTCCGCGCGATCGCGCAGTGGCGGCACGTGAATGCGAATCACGTCGAGGCGATACAAAAGGTCCTGACGAAATCGGCGCGCCTCGACTTCACCGCGCAACGGCCGGTTGGTTGCGGCAACAAGGCGGGCGTCGATGGATCTGGTGAAATGT
Source organism: Vicinamibacterales bacterium (assembly GCA_963746535.1). GTDB lineage: Bacteria > Acidobacteriota > Vicinamibacteria > Vicinamibacterales > JAMQPK01 > JAMQPK01. The sequence goes on from CAVVBP010000010.1 coordinate 263,824, forward strand.
TCGCCCACGCGCCGAACCTCGCCTTCCTGTAAGACACGCAGCATTTTTGCCTGGGCACGAGCCGACAACTCGCCAATCTCGTCGAGGAACACCGTGCCGCCGTCGGCGCTCTCGAACAGTCCCAGCCGCTCGCCGGTCGCGCCGGTGAACGCGCCCTTCGCATGGCCGAACAGCTCCGCATCCACGAGATCCTCCGGCATGGCGGCGCAGTTGAGCGCCAGAAACCGCCGGTCGCGACGGCATCCCGCGCGATGCAGGGCGCGTGCGACAAGCTCTTTGCCCGTTCCGCTTTCGCCCTCGATCAGTACCGTGAATGGCGCATTAGCGGCGCGGGCAATCGCGTTCCGCAGAACGCTCATCGCCTGACTTACCCCGATGATGTCGAAGGCGACGTCGTCGGCCGCCGGGACGTTACCGCGCTCTATCGCCACATACACCAGCGGCGCGCACACCGCCGCCGCCGCGGCGCCAAACGCACGCATCCGTTCCGCCTGGGCGGGCCCGTCGACGGCCCACCGGAACACTATGGCGCCGATCGATCGTCCGAGGTACTCGACTGGAATCGCGCTTTCCACCCAGCTCTCATGGCGCTCGGGCGCAATCGGCTGCCCCATGTTGACGGCACGTTGTGCCAGCGGCTCGCTCGACGAACCCGAGCCGCCGACCAGCCGGACAACGCCCCGCTCTGCCCCGAAGATGCCGACGCCGGCGGCATGCGTGTGCTGACGAATGGCGGTGGCCGCGCGCGCAAGGACGCTGGCCTCGTCTTCGGCCTGGTGCGATAGCGCCAGAAGATTGCGCAATTCGTCGAGCTCGGTGACGTTGCTTGCCGTGCCCGCCACTTGCAGGCACGCCCCCGATTCTCGAGCCCCGGGCGGCTTGTCCAACTCTTTCAGCACCGACTGAATTCGCATGCGCAGGAGCGGTGGAACGGCGCCTTCGCGGATGTTGTGAAGATGCCTGGCCGCCATTCGGGCCAGGCCCGATCGAGAGGCTCTGATGAGGCCCTCGATGTGCACCAGCTTCAATTTGATCGTCTGCAGCGGCAGGTGGGCGGCGCGGGCCGCGGCCAGGCCAGCCGTGACATGAACGCGGACGGCTTCGAGATCGCCGATACGCGCCTGGACCGAGGCTTCCTGCAACCGCACGACGGATTCGAGCTCTGGCGAGATACCGCACGACATCGGTCGCGCGCGCTCGACCGCATGCCACGCGTCGGGCAGCGCGTTCGCCATGTTCCTCAAACGGGCCACGAGGCACCAATAGCGCACGCAGTGAGCCGCGTCGCCTGCAGGGGTGATCGACTCCAGAACCAGCCGCGCATCCGCATAACGTTCCTGCCAGAGCAGGTTCCGCGCGAGGACCACGCCGGCAAACAACATCGACTCGGTACAGCGCAGGGCCGTGGCTGCCGAGCGGGCCGCGCGACACGTCTGCTCCGCTTCGCTCAACTCTCGCAAATCGGTCTGGGCGAGGCCGACATAGGTGGTTGCAGCGATGGCCCGCGCCGCGGATTGGCCCCGCTGAAAGTATGTGTGAGCCTCTTCGAACGCGGCCTTTGCGTCGAATGCCCTGCCGCGCGCGAGAAGCAGTTTGCCGAGTGTCAGCGCTGCATCGCCCGCACGAAGCCAGTCGCCGCGCCGTTCGAATGCGCCGATCGCGCTACGCAGAACGCGCCGGGCCGCTGCATGGCGTCCGCGGAGGAGCAGGCGATCGGCCTCTCCCGTCATCTGTGCGACGCGGGCATCGGGCGTGGAGGGCGATCGGCCGTACCGACGCTCGGCTCTCGGCTGCCGCATCAACCCGAGCGCGCGTCGCGTGGCTTCGCAGCGCGAGCACGCACACCTCTCGCGCGTGCAGTCGCCGCAGCCGCAGGATCGCCATTGCGATGCGTGCCGGGTCGCTGCGCGCGTTCAAGAGCAGCACCGAGCGCTTTGCCAGCAGCGGCCATATCGCAACCGACAGTCCAGGGTCTTCGAGGAGCGCGAGCTCGCACAGCACGAATCCACGTAAGCGAAGTTCGCGCATATCGGGGAGCTCGTCCACGTACAGAATCCGCCGCGTCGCGGGACTCGAATGCTCGAGCCACTCCAGAAGGCCGAGCGGAGACGGCCTGGCGCACTTCCGAATCCCGTTGTTCGACAGTGCCGCCTCGAATCGGTGGGACGCGTCGAGAAATCCGAAATCGACGAGTCGCCCCTCGCCATACGCGCGGGCGCACGCCTCGGCCCAGGCCTGCTGCCCGTCTCGTCCACCTGCCGGTGCGATCTGAACGTTTACGCGATCGCCCGAGGCGAGATCGATGGCAGCGACCGTGAGGTCTTCGGCGGCCGCCGGGCCGCCGCAGAAAAGGAACCGATCGGCAATCAGTGTAGCCATGCGACCGATCCCCATCTGCAAGCGCGTGGCCCGCTCAAAACAGGCGCGATCGCGCGCGGCGGCGCCGGGACCTCGCAGAAACTTCGTATAGAATTAGCGGGAAATGCTGCGTTTTCTCACTGCCGGCGAATCGCACGGCAAGGGCCTCGTCGCCATTCTCGAAGGCATGCCGGCCGGTCTCCACCTCGACTTCGATGCGATTACGGAGCAGTTACGGCGGCGCCAGGGCGGTTACGGCCGCGGCCGCCGGATGGCCATCGAGTCGGACAAGGCGGAAGTGCTGTCGGGCGTGCGGGCCGGCGAAACGCTCGGCTCGCCGATCTCGCTGCTCATCCGCAACAAGGACTGGGAGAACTGGCAGCAGACGATGCATGCCGAAGACACGCCGCCGCCCGACGCCACCGGTGCGATTCGGCCGGTCGTCACGCGGCCGCGTCCTGGTCATGCCGACCTGGCCGGCGTCATCAAGTACGACCGGACCGATATTCGCGACGTGCTCGAACGCGCCAGCGCGCGCGAGACCGCGGCGCGGGTTGCGGTCGCGGCGATCGCACGCCAGCTGCTGAAGAAGTTCAACGTCGACATCGTGAGCCACGTGTACCAGGTGAACGGCATCGGCATCGACTCGCCGCTCCGGGTCACTTACGAATCGGCGCGCGATATCGGCGAGGAGTCGGCGCTCCACTGCGCGGACGCCGGCGCGGAAGCCATGATGATCGCGGAAATCGATCGCTGCCGCGACGCCGGCGACACGGCGGGGGGCGCTTTCGAGGTCATCGTGCGCGGCCTGCCTGTGGGCCTCGGAAGCTACGTGCAATGGGATCGCAAGCTGGACGGGCGGCTGGCCCAGGCCATGATGTCGATTCCTGCGATCAAGGGTGTTGGCATCGGCATCGGACCGAAGGCCGCGTCGGTGCCAGGGTCGCAGATGCACGACGAAATCGTCCCGGCGCCCGGCCGCACGCAGCCTCCGATCGGCGTGGCCCGGCCTACCAACAACGCGGGCGGCCTCGAAGGCGGCGTGACCAATGGCGAAGACCTGCAGAGTCTCGGGCTTCATGAAGCCGATCGCGACGCTGATGAAGCCGCTGCGGTCGGTCGACCTCTCGGCCATGAGCGAAGCGCCCGCCGTCATCGAGCGCAGCGACGTGTGCGCGATTTCCGCGGCGGCGGTTGTCGGCGAAGCGGTTGTCAGCCTCGTGCTGGCCGACGCCTTTCTCGAGAAATTCAGCGGCGATTCACTCGGTGAAATCGAGCGCAACTACGCAGCGGCCACCAGCCGGCTGCAGACGAGATTCAAGGCGCCGACGCGCGAGGTCGGGAGCGCGTAGGCGAAGTGATTCTTCCGATTCTGAAGTATGGAGAAGCCCCGCTGCACGAGCGCGCGGCGGACGTCGGCGAGCTGACCCGCGATATTCAGAAGCTCATCGATGACATGATCGACACGATGTATGCGGCGCCTGGCATCGGCCTGGCGGCCCCACAAGTGGGCGTGTCGCTCAGAATCTTCGTCCTCGACGTGTCGGTCGGCCGGCGAGCCGAAGACCTGATGGTGTTCGTGAATCCCGAGTTCATCGAGCTGCGAAGGGATGCAGCTCGAGGAAGAAGGCTGCCTGAGCGTTCCCGGTTTCAACGCGACGGTCGCTCGTCCGATGCGCGCGGTCATTCGCGGTCTCGATCGCAAGGGCCAGCCGTACACCGTCGAAGGTAAGGATCTGCTGGCCCGGGCCTTCCAGCACGAGATGGACCACCTCGACGGCCGGCTGTTCCTCGATCGGGTCCGCGGCATCAAGCGCGATCTCATCGTGAAGAAGATCCGCAAGCTCTCGCGCACGGGCAAATGGTAGACACCGCGGGCCCGATTCGCGTCGTCTTCTTCGGCACTCCCGAGTTCGCGGTCCCCACACTTCAGGCGCTTCATCAGTCGCGGCACCGGGTCGTTGCGGTCGTCACGCAACCCGATCGCGCGCGCGGCCGTGGACAGAAACCGCAACCGGGTCCGGTCAAGCAGTTTGCCGACGAGCACTCTTTGCCACTGCTTCAACCTGCCCGCCTTCGCGACCAAGCCTTTCTCGACACGTTGAAGCGTCATGCGGCGGATCTTGGCGTCGTCGCGGCGTACGGGAAGATTCTGACAGACGACGTTCTGCAAATCCCGCGGTGGGGGCTCATCAACGTACATGCGTCGCTCCTGCCGAAGTACCGAGGCGCCGCGCCGATTCACCGTGCCGTCATCTCCGGCGAGCACGAGACCGGCGTCACGATCATGCGCGTCGTCAAGGCACTGGACGCGGGGCCGATGATGGCAAAAGTGACGCGGCCGATCGACGCGGACGAAACCAGTGCGGACGTCGAGCGCGATCTCGCACGGATAGGAGCGCGGGCGCTCGTCGAGGCGGTCGATGCACTGGCCCAGGGGTGTGCGCAGGAGACGCCCCAGGACGAGTCACGGGCCACCTACGCGTCGAAAATCGAGAAGGCCGACGGCATCGTTGACTGGTCGCGGTCCGCCCGCGAGATTCACAATCAGATTCGTGGCCTCCATCCATGGCCTCATGCCTTTTCGGACCTCGACGGCGAACGCACGATCCTCCTGAAATCGGCGGTCGAGGATGAGACCGCCCGCGAAACGGATCCCGGAACCGTTTTCGAAGCGCGGGGCGACCGGTTGACCGTGGCAACAGGCCTGGGCGTATTGCGCCTCCTGACGCTTCAGCGAGAGGGCCGGCGTCCTGTCTCGGCGCGCGAGTTTCTATCGGGCCGGCCTGTCAGCCCGGGGACGCGCTTCGTCCGCTCCAGCCAGCCATGATCGGGGCGGCCCGCACGGCAGCGTTCAGCGCGCTCTGTGATGTCAATACAGGGCGTCTGGATCTCCCCGCCGCGTTGGCGCACGTACGCCCCACCCTGCAGGATGAGCGCGATCGCGCGCTCGCGACAGATCTGGTGACGGGTACGTTGCGATGGCAGCGGCAGCTCGACCATCTCATCGAGCACTTTGCGAAGCGACCCGTCGCCAGGCTCGACTTCGAGGTGTTGCAGATTCTGCGGCTCGGCGCGTATCAACTGCTCCACCTCGACCGCGTCCCGGCCGCCGCTGCCGTGAACGATGCCGTCGCAATGACCCGCCGCGCCCGGAAAACAAGCGCGGCCGGCCTGGTCAACGCCGTGCTTCGCGCGATCTCGAGAAATTCACACCGCCTTCCGCTTCCGGCCCGGCCTCCGGAGGGCGACGCGCTCCCCTATCTCGAGGTGGCGCTGTCACATCCTGCCTGGCTCGCCAAAAGATGGCTCGACAGGTATGGGTTCGAACGGGCTGAGTCCTGGGAGCAGTTCAACAACAGCGCCGCGCCGCTGACGCTGCGGGTCAACCGGTTGAAAACCGACGCCGCCTCGCTCGCCACGTCGCTTTCCCAGCATGGTGTTGCGGTACAACCTGCGCGCTTCGCGCCAGATGGGTTCATCGTCACTTCGGGAAACCCGCTTCGAACCCCCCTCGCAGGCACGGGCGTGTTTGTGCTGCAGGACGAAGCCTCGCAGCTTGTGGCCCTGCTCGGGGCTCCCGAGCCCGGCATGCGCGTGCTCGACACCTGCGCGTCGCCGGGCGGCAAGACCACCGCGATGGCGTCGATGTCTGGCGATCGGGCCGAGATTGTCGCGACCGACGTGCGGAGCGCGCGGCTGGAGCTGCTTCGCGAAACGGTCGCCGCCAGCGGCGCCAGCAATATCCGCGTGCAGCAGGCCGATCTCGAGGCGGGCCTGCCGTTCGCGCCGGAATTCGACATCGTGTTTGTCGACGCGCCCTGTTCCGGCCTCGGGACCGTGCGGCGTGATCCCGATATCCGCTGGCGCAGGCGGGAAAGCGATCTGTTCTCGTTCGCCAGGGCCCAGTTGACGATGATCCGCAACGCCGCGGAAGCCGTCAGACCCGGCGGACGGTTGATCTATTCGACCTGTTCGAGCGAGCCGGACGAGAACGACGCGGTGGTCGGCGCCTTTCTGCAATCGGACAGCCGGTTCAGCCTGATCGATCTCAACGCCGAGCGCCCTGCCCAGTTTGACGCCCTCCGCCGGGTGCTCGACCAGTCGGGCGTGCTGCGTACCTTGCCCGACGTTCACGGCCTCGAGGCCTTCTACGGCGCCGTTCTACGCCGTGTAAAATAGGGGTCGGGAGGGGTTTTCGCCCGAAGCCCGAGAAAACCCCTCCCGACCCCTTTCTTTCATGCCGCTACACAACCGTATACGGAATGCCGGCCGGTGGTTCACGATCGCCGCGTGCCTGGTCGCCACCTATCTGATTTTTGCGGTCACCGCCATGCGCGTGGCGCTCAGGGTCAGCGAAATGCCCGCGCCCGATTTGCGCAGCCGCACGATAGCCGAGGCGACGGCCCTGCTGCAGGAACAGGGCCTCGCATTGTCTGTCGACGAGAGCGGCCGCCTCGACCCGAAGATCCCCGCCGGACGCATTGCGCTGCAGGATCCCGCGCCCGGCGCCGTGACGCGCCGTCAACGCACCATTCACGTGTGGATGAGCCAGGGCCCGCGGGTCACCATCATTCCGGCGCTGACCGGCGAATCCGAACGCGCCGCCCAGCTGCGGTTACAGCAGGACGGCCTGTCGCTTGCCTCGCTGGCAGAAGTCCGCTCGGCGGACTTTCCAAGCGGCACCGTCATCGCCCAGGAGCCGCAGGAGCGGGCGCGCGGCACCGAAGTCGCCCTCCTCGTCAATCGTGGCGAGCAGAGCCGCCACTACGTCATGCCTGATCTGATCGGCGTCGCCGGCAGCCGGGCCGTCGATTTGATGCGCACGCGCGGCTTCCGCGTGACCATCGTCGGCCAGCTTCCGTATCCAGGCGTGCCGGCCGGCACCGTGCTGCGGCAGTTTCCGTCGGCCGGGTTCCAGATCGCCGCGGGCGATCCGATCTCGCTGGAGGTCAGCCAGTGACGGGCAGGCCCGTGCGCATCGCGCCGTCGATACTCTCGGCCGATTTCGCCGCGCTTGGCGCCGCCGTCATCGCCGCCGAGAAAGGTGGCGCCGATCTCATTCACGTCGACGTCATGGACGGCCACTTCGTGCCGAACATCACGATCGGTCCGCCGGTCGTGAAATCGCTGAAGCGCATCGCGAGCGTACCGCTCGACGTACATCTGATGATCACCAATCCCGACACGTACGTCGAAGCCTTCGTGCAGGCGGGCGCCGACATGCTGTCGGTACACGTCGAAGTGCTGCCGCACCTGCATCGGACAATCAACTTCATCAAGAGCCTCGGCGCGAAAGCCGGCGTCGTGCTGAATCCGTCGACCCCGCCGGTGGCCATCGAGGAAGTCGCCGGCGACGTCGATTTCGTGCTGGTGATGTCGGTGAACCCCGGCTTCGGCGGACAGAAATTCATTCCGAAGAGCCTTCAGAAGGTGGCCGCGATTCGCGCCATCCTCGACCGTGCGGGCAACACCCGCGCGCCGATCGAAATCGACGGCGGCGTGGATCTGTCGAATATCGCGCGGGTCGTGGATGCGGGCGTCGAGATCGTCGTCGCCGGCTCGGCCATCTTCAACGCCCCCGATCCGACCGCAGCGACCAAGGCTTTGAAGGACGCCGCGGCGGCGGTCGCTTCCTGATGGGCGCAAAGACGCCACAAACGATCGACATCCGGGTGCGGTACGCCGAGACCGACAAGATGGGTGTCGTGTACTACTCGAACTATTTCATCTGGTTCGAAATCGGCCGTTGCGAGCTGCTGCGTACGATTGGACGCAGCTACCGCCAGATGGAGGCGGAAGGCATCGGACTTCCTGTCATCGAGGCCCACTGCGAGTACAGGTCCCCGGCGCGATACGACGATGAGCTGCAGGTCAGGACCACGGGCCGGCTGCTGTCGCCGGCGCGCGTCGAGTTCGAATACGAAATCTGCCGTCCCTGCGACGGCACCATCAACGCCACCGGCCGCACGGTTCATGCGGCCATCGACACGAACGGGCGGCCCTGCCGGCTGCCCGACTACATTCGGGAGCTCCTGGAATGAAGGCTCTGGTTACCGGTGTCGCGGGGTTCATCGGATCGCATCTCTCGGCGGCCCTGCTCGACTCGGGTGCGAGCGTCATCGGCATCGACTGCTTTACCGATTACTACCCACGCCCCTTGAAAGAGGCGAACCTGGCGACCGTGAAGGATCGCCCGGGCTTCACCTTTCTCGAAGCCACGCTGCAGGACATGGACCTCAAGCCTGTGCTCGCGGGGGTGACGCACGTTTTCCACCAGGCCGCGCAGGCCGGGGTCCGGAAAAGCTGGGGACGCGATTTCGACGTCTACACCAGGAACAACATCGAGGCGACTCAGCGTCTCCTGGAAGCGATGGTGGGGTTGCCGATCCAAAAATACGTTTACGCCTCGAGTTCGTCGGTTTATGGCGACAATGTGCCCCTTCCGATGCGCGAAGACACATATTTGCAGCCGTTGTCACCGTATGGCGTGTCGAAGCTGGCGGCCGAACACCTGGGACAGCTCTACTGGGCCAACCACGGGGTCCCCGCCGTCTCGCTGCGGTATTTCACCGTGTACGGCCCGCGCCAGCGGCCCGATATGGGCTTCACGCGCTTTCTGACGGCGGTCAGGGACGGCAAGCCCATCACCGTGTACGGTGACGGGGAACAGACGCGCGACTTCACGTTTGTCGGCGACATTGTCGCCGCGAACCTCGCAGCCGCCGAACGGGGCCATCCCGGGGGCGTGTACAATATTGGTGGTGGCTCCCGGGTCACGCTGAACCACGTCCTCGAGTTGATTGGAAAGGTGACGGGCAAGAAGGTCACCATTCAACGCGAACCGGATCAGAAAGGCGACATGCGCCACACCTACGCGGATACTGCGGCCGCTCGCCGCGATCTCGCCTTCAATCCCAAGGTCAGCCTCGAGAACGGTCTGGAACAGCAATATCGTTGGCTCACGAAATGAACAGATCCCGCGTCAGACTCGCAGCCCTTTTCGCGCTGCTGTTCGTGCCCGCACTCTTCCTCGCCGGCTGCGGGGGTAACCCGCCCGTCACGGCGGCGCCGGGAGAAGCCGACAAACTGCTACTCGAGCGGGGTGACGCGGCGCTTAAAGAGCGTCAGTGGACGCGCGCGCGGACGTACTATGCCGAACTGCTCGAGTCGTACCCGCAGAGCGCCCTGCGCGCCGACGCAAAGCTGGGCGTCGGCGATTCATATCTCGGCGAGAACAACTCCGGCTCGTACGTATACGCCCAGAACGAGTACCGCGAGTTCCTGGCGTTCTACCCGACCAACCCGCGCGCCGACTATGCGCAGATGCAACTGGGGATGGTGCACTTCAACCAGATGTTGAACCCCCAGCGCGACCAGACGGAAACGAAGGAAGCCATCAAAGAGTTCCAGACGTTCGTCGAGCGGTATCCGAACAGCAAGCTCATCGGCGAGGTGCGCAAGCGCTTGCGCGAAGCTCGCGACCGCCTCTCCGACTGGGATCTTCAGGTCGGCAATTTCTACCTCAGCATCCGCAACGTGGCGGGCGCGGTAAGCCGGTACCGGGGCATCCTCGAAAGCGACCCGGAATACACGAGAAAAGACTCCCTCTATTTCCACCTAGCGGAAGCCCTCGAAAAGTCCGATAAGAAGCCCGAAGCTCTGCCCTATTACGAGCGCCTCCTGAAAGAGTACGAGCAAAGCGAGTATCTCGAAGAGGCGAAGAAGCGAATCGAGCGGCTCAAGCAAGAGCTGGCCGTCGCCCCGGCAGAGCGTTAACCTACGCTCCCCGAAGGACTTGTAATATGCGGAATGACTACGCGACGTGTGCGCTGTTGTACGCCTTGTTCATGGCCGTGCCCGCTTCGGCACAGACGCCGGCCGCACAGCCTGCCGACGAGCTCGTACCGCCTCCCTCGTGGGCCTATAACGACCTGGCCTGCGCCCCGTCGATCCAGACCGGGAAGGGAGCGCCGGCTGGCGAGACCCCCCTGCGCGTCATCGGCTCGCAGGATTCCGCCATCAAGGACCTGCTCGGCCCGCCCGATGTGCTCGTGGTCAGCGGCGGCTCCAATGCCGGGCTGCAAACCGGCCAGCGCTATTTCGTGCGCCGTCTCACACGGTCGCACGCCGACGAGGGTCTGCCCGCGACCATTCACACCGCGGGATGGATTCAGATCCTGGGCGTCGACACCGCTGTCGCCACTGCCAACATCGTGCACGTCTGCGACGGTATTCTGCTCGACGACTACCTCGAGCCGTTTGTGGAGCCCAGAATCGCGGCCAAACCCCTGCCGGGAGCCGTGCCGCAGTTCGAGAACATGGGGCACATCGTGACTGGCGTTGAGGGGCTGCACACAGGGGGCGCCGGCAACGTGATGGCGATCGATCGAGGCACCACGGACAACATCGCCGTCGGCCAACGCTTCATCATCTTCAGGCAAAAGCGCGACGATGTGATCGAGCTGACCGGCAAGTCGGCCGCGTTCGTGGCGGCGTCCAAGGAACCGCCGCTCGTCGAAATCGGCCAGGCGATCGCCATCTCGGCCCGGCCGAACGATGCGACCGTTCACATTACGGTGGCAAAAACCGCGATCATGACAGGCGACCTTGTCGCCCCGATACGCTAGGCTCCAAGGGTTCCGGGTTCCGCGTTCGTGGTGGGCGATCGATTCAGTACGCCATCTTTCTATTTAGACGCGCTCGGGCTTTTTCCAGGCGCCACCGCGTACCTGGAACCGGAACAGGAACAGAAACGCGTTAGCGTTAAGAGGCTTTTGTCCGCCGCTGCTCGACTGACGGGAACGGTTCGATTCTCGCGGGAATCCTGCTGAAGCGGCGGTAGTAATCCACGGCCGAGATCAACGCCGCCGCCACCACCACCCAGAGCGCGGCATATCCAACGAATCCGAGGAACTGCAGGCGTTCCTCTTCTCCGAGAATCAGCGCAAGAATCGCAACCACCTGCGCCACCATTTTTATCTTGCCCAGCGGCGAGGCCGGAATCACCACGCCGCGTGCGTACGCGATGCTGCGCAGCGTCGTCACGGCCAATTCGCGCCCGATGATGACGGCCACCATCCACGCGGGCGCCAGACCCATCTGAATGAGCGAAATGAAGGCGGCCGAGGTGAGCAGCTTGTCCGCAATCGGATCGATCATCTGGCCGAAGGCCGTCACCTGCTTGCGCCGCCGCGCCAGGTAGCCGTCCAGCCAGTCCGTAATCGAGGCGAGCCCGAAGATGGCAGCGCCGATGAGCTCTTTGCGGACGCCGAAGATGAGGCGCCCTTCGAAGTTCGTCAGGAGTACGACCACCAGCAGCGGCACGAGAAAAATACGCGTTGCCGTCAGGGCGTTCGGCAGGTTGATGGTGTGCCGCACTCTGGCACAATTGTAATGCAGTATCATCTCGCTTCGATATGAAGGCACTTTTGCTCGTGGGAGGACAGGGCACACGGCTTCGTCCCCTTACGATCCATGCTCCCAAATCAATCGTTCCGATATTCAATCGGCCCTTTCTCCACTATCAACTGGACCTCATCAAGCAGGTCCCCGAGATCGACGAGGTGATCCTCAGCCTCAACTACCAGCCGCGCCGTATCGAAGAGGTCTTCGGCGACGGCCGCGACGCCGGTATCAAGATCCGGTACGTGGTCGAACCGACCCCGCTCGGTACCGCCGGCGCCGTACGCTATGCCGCCAAGGGTGTGCGCGACACGATCGTGGTGTTCAACGGCGACGTCCTGACCCAGGTCGATCTCGGCGGCCTCATCGATTTTCACCGCCGGCGCGAGGCACGCGCGACCATCGTGCTCACACCGGTCGAAAATCCCACAGCGTACGGCCTCGTCGAGACCGACGAGCACGGCAACATCCTGCGATTTCTCGAGAAGCCCAAGCCCGAGGAAATCACGTGCAATACCATCAACGCCGGCATTTACGTGCTCGAGCCCGACACGTTCGACCGCATCCCCGAGAACGTGGCCTGGTCGATCGAGCGCAGTTTCTTCCCCTCGTTCATCGATCGCGGCGAGACCTTTCTGGCGTGGATCTATCGCGACTACTGGATCGATATCGGCACGCCTGAAAAGTACATGCAAGTGCACCGCGACATCATGGACGGGCGCTATTCGATGCCGCCCTTCAATGGCGAGCCCGGCAAGGCGTGGGTATCGCCGGAGGCACGCGTCGACCCGAGCGTGCGCCTCGAAGGCCCACTCTTTGTCGATGACGGGTGTATCGTGAAGGCAGGAGCCCGTCTCGCTCCCTACACGGTACTCGGCAGGAATTGCCAGGTTGGCGAGGACGCGAACATCGCGGGAGCCATTGTCTGGGCCGAGTCTCAGATCGGACGAGAGGCCCGGCTCGTGGATACAATCATCGGTCGGTCCGGAGAAATCGGCCGCAACGCCCAGGTCGAGCGCGGTGTGCTCGGCGACCAGACCCACATCGCGGAATACAGCCGTTTATGAACCCAAACATTTTCAAAGCCTACGATGTTCGCGGCGTCTACCCCACTGAGCTCGACGAAGCGATTTTTCACGAGATCGGCCGCGCCTTTGTCACCTACCTCAAGGCGCGCCGCATCGGCGTCGGGCGCGACATGCGCGTCTCATCGCCCAGTCTCGCGGCCGCCTTCATCGCCGGCGCCCGCGAGCAGGGCGCCGACGTCGTTGACTACGGCATGATCGCGACCGACATGATCTACTACGCCGTCGGCACCGACGATCTCGACGGCGGCGCGCAGATCACGGCGTCGCACAATCCGAAGCAGTACAACGGTTGCAAGATGGTAGGCCGCGGCAACGTGCCGCTCAGCGGCGACGCCGGCATCTCGGACATTCGCGACATGATCGCGGCGAAGCGCATCCCGCCGGCCCCAGCCAAACCCGGCAACCTGACCCAGCGATCGGTGCTGGACGGGTACGTGCGGCACGTGCTCAGCTTCATCGATCCGGCCATCATCAAGCCGTTCAGGACCGTGCTCGACGCCGGATGCGGCATGGGCGGCCTGGTGGCGCCGGCCCTCTTCAAGGCGCTGCCGTGCAAGGTCGACGCGCTCTGCTTCACCGTCGACGGCACCTTCCCCACCCACGAAGCCAACCCGTTGATCGAGGAAAATCGACGCGACATCGTCGAGCGGGTCAAGTCCACCGGCGCGGAAATCGGCATCGCCTGGGACGGAGACGCCGATCGCTGCTTTTTCATCGACGAAGACGGGGAATTCGTCTCTGGCGATTTCGTGACGGCGCTCCTCGCCCATGCCTTCATGCTGAAGGAGCCGGGGGCCACCGTCGTCTACGATCTGCGCGCCAGCTATGCGGTGAAGGACATGGCGGCAACGTACGGCGGCACAGCCGTGATGAACCGTGTCGGCCACGCCTTCTTCAAGGGCCGCATGCGCGAGTTGAACGCCGTGTTTGGTGGCGAGGTGACCGGCCACTACTACTTCCGCGAGAACTTCTACTGCGACAACGGCTTCATTCCGGCGCTCCTCATCCTCGAGCTGATGTCGAAGCAGAATCAGTCGCTCAAGCAGCTCCTCGAGCCGCTGCGCGCGAAGTACTTCATCTCCGGTGAAATCAACACCAAGGTGCCGACGATGGATGCGGTGGGCGCCAAGCTGGCGGCCATCGAGTCGCGCTACAAGGACGCGAAGATCTCGAAGCTCGACGGTGTGTCGGTCGAGTATCCCGACTGGCACTTCAACGTGCGGCCGTCGAATACCGAGCCTCTGCTCAGATTGAACCTCGAAGGTACGACGCCCGCCCAGATGGAAGCGAGGCGAGACGAGGTGCTGGCCATCATCCGGGGGTGATTTGTGCCAGCATCATCATCCAACGGGGTTTCGTGACGGAGGCTCCGCGGTCGTCGTGACATCGACCTGGACTACAGCCCTGGCGTCGTCTTCAGCCGTGAAGAACTCGGCCGTGCCGAATCCGAATGGTCGCGCGACGAGCAATCCAGGGACACTCTGGACCCTGGTGTTGTACTCCTCGACCGCACCGTTGTAGTAATTGCGGGCGAAGGCAATCTTGTTCTCGGTGTCGCTCAGATCGTGCTGGAGCAGCAGGTAACTCTGGTTGGCTTTCAGGTCCGGGTACGCTTCGGACAGCGCGAACAGCGAGCCGAGCGCGGCGGTCAGGTGGGCATTCGCTGCGGCGGCCGCACGAGGTCCCGCCGCCGTCGTCAAGGCCGCCCGCGACTCGACGACCCGCGTAATGGTGTCGCGCTCGTAGGCGGCATAGCCTTTTACGGTCGAAACGAGATTGGGAATCAAGGCCGCCCGCCGCTGCAGTTGCACGTCGACGGCACTCCACGCTTCCCGCACCCTGAGGCGCGCTCCCACGAGCCTGTTGTAGAGGATGATGGCCAGGACGGCCATCGCCGCCGCCGCGACGATGAAATAGGTTACCAACTCCCTCCGCCTCCCCCGCCGCCTCCACCACCTGACGATCCGCCGCTGAAACCACTCTTACCAGAGCCGCCGGGCGTGCTCGTGATCGCACTCGAGACGGTCGACGAAAACGAGTTGAGATTTGAAGAGAACGTCGAAGCGTTGAACTGCCCGTGTCCCTGTCCAACGTACCAACCGTTCGCCGACGCGGGAATCGCCATGTCGCGGAATGTCCGCGCCCATCGATCGACGCATTTGAACACGATCGCGAAGGGAAGGTATTCGGCGAAGATGTTGGCGCGTTCCGCGAATTCGTGCTGTCGCGTTTCGGCGGTCTTGATGTACTTCGCGAAGCCGAGGCTTCTGCGCATCATGTCGCGGCCCGCCGCCGTCCGCCGCGGCATCGCCCCGGAAAACAGCATCAGGAGGACCCCTGCCAGCCCGACTGGCAATCCGATAAGTCCCGCGCCCAAGGCCCGTCCAAGGGCCATTGTCAGGAAGACGCTGATCCCGGCCGTCACCGCGCCAGCGAGGAAGTACGCCTTGCGGACTGTGTCGGGATTGCGGGCGAACCACCGGTGCGTGACGGCATCGGCATAGAGTGCCTTCTTGATATCTTCGAGGTGCGTATAGAACTTCTTCTTGAGCGACGAAAGCTTGCACGACGCGATGACAGAGTGCTCTGTGGCAGAGGCGCCGGCGAACAGGCTTTCAAGCACCTTTCTCTCGTACGCGAGCAGCGTGTCGTCTGCCTCTTTCAGCTGGTCGAGGCGCCAGTCCTGAGATCCGAACCAGCCTTCCTTTGGAAGCTCCGTGATTCGGAGATACCCTCGCACCGCCAGGTCGATGATGGTGGCGGTCACGTCCCGAATATCGGCGCGCTCGTCCAGCAGCACGCCCATCTGAGCAGGACGAAGCTTCTCGGGCGGCTCGAACTCGACGCCCGCCGTCTCGGACGCCAGCACCGGCAACGTTTCTTCCTCGGTCGATTGCGTGAGGTAGTACTGCGAGATGTACCGGCGGTCGCGGCCTTCTCGCCACCACAACGTTCCCAACCCGCCGAGCACGGCGATAAACATCAACGCGGAGGAGGCGATCAGGCCTGGCGTTCGATCGAACAGCGTGCTGCCGAACAGCGGATTCGGCAACAGCTCAGGACGAGGTTCGGGCACAATGCCTCGCCGCATGCCCACGACAATCGTCATCTGCTCTGTTTCGTGGAGCTCCCGGGTCGTCGCGAATACCGCCTCGCGCACCGTAAAGCGCGCGCTGCAGGGCTCAGTCGAACCAGCCGGGCCCTGGAAGCAGGCCACCCGCTGCACGCCGTCTTCTGGAAGCCGCACGACGACCGAGGTTGCCGCAATCGGCACCGGCCAGGCGCCGGTGACGTTCCAATAGAGCTCGTCATGGTCGGCAAAGCCGTTGAACACACTCGCGACCGTGTAGCTGATCTCGTACGTGGTGCGGCTGCTGATGGTTCGGTCTGGGTCTCCGATTTTGAAACGAACGACGGACCCCTCGCGCGTCACCTCGACGGGTGTCGCAGCGCCGCCGTTCGTGACGCGTCCAAGCTTGATGCCGTACTGCCGGACGTTCGACGCGTCGTGTGCGAGTCGATAGCGAAGGTCGCGAAAGATGCCGTGGCGCTCGAGTTGGTGGAAATCGACGTCCACATATTCGACGAACTGGAGTAAGCCGTCGGGCCGGACATCGATGTTCACCCGCATGCGCTCGACGATCCAGCCTTCATCGGCCGCGACCGGCGAGATCGCGAACGCGAGGATGCCGAGAACGAGAAAAAGGCGAAGACTGGTCCTGCCGTTGACAGGAACAGATGCGTTAACGCTGTGTATCAATTTAAGAACGTCTGGCTTTGGCATCAATTTCGCGCCGGTCGCACTATCGTGGCTATCATGCAGACTGGTTTCGATATCTGCGCGGGCCAATCCTATGCCCGTCTGAACGGCGCCAGGTTTGCTCCAGACGATCGCCGGAGGACAGACAATGGCACCGCAGACAACGCTGATGGTCGAGCAAGATGAAGAGATCGTGACTGCAGTAGCGGCGCTACTGGATGTCGCCGTCGCTGTGCGTCGAACCGGCCGCACAGCCATGCTGCACTGCAAGATGTGCGGGCAGCAAGACGAGAATCACACAGAGAGCTGCCCCGTCCCTGCTTTGGAACAATGGCTCTTCGATGCCGCGAAGGTTGATTCCGAAGAACGAGCGTCATTGAAAGCGTCGAGCGAACTGGCAGTCAACCCAATTAAGGCATCTACCCGCCGAACACACGCTACGACCTCCGCGTCTCTACGCCTCTGCGTCGAGTTGCCCAGCCGCGTGATAAACTCACTCGGAACGCGGGGTTAGCATAGTGGTAATGCTCTGGCTTCCCAAGCCAGCTAGGCGGGTTCGATTCCCGTACCCCGCTCCATCGTTAGTTGTCAGTTTTCAGTCTTCAGTTTTCAGTAAGGTTTTTCAGTACGACGATTTGGCTGACGCCGTCGTTGGGGCTGACGTCTGAGTCCCGCCTTTCGCTTCCTGCACGATCTTGACGCCGGCACTCGCACCCACGCGGCTCGCGCCGGCGCTGACGAGATTCTTCAGCGCTTCGTAGTCGCGCACGCCACCGGCGGCCTTGACGCCGATGTCGGGACCCACGACGCGACGCATCAGCGCGACATCCGCCACGGTCGCACCGCCCGGTCCGAAGCCTGTCGAGGTCTTCACGTAATCAGCACCAGCGGCCTTCGACAGCGTGCAGGCGCTGACCTTTTCCTCGTCGGTCAGCAGCGCCGCCTCGATGATGACCTTGCTCAGCACGCCGCATTCCCGGCACGCGCCCACGACGGCCGCGATGTCGCGCTCGACCAGTGTGAGATCGCCCGATTTCAACGCGCCGACATTGATGACCATGTCGACCTCGTTGGCGCCGTCGTAGATGACGCGGCGCGTCTCGTACTGCTTCACGTCGGTGGTCGTGGCACCGAGCGGAAAGCCCACGACGGTGCACACGCCGGTCGACGATCCACGCAGCAGCCGCGCGGCCAGCGACACCCAGGTGGGGTTGATGCAGACGGTGGCGAAGCCGAACTCTCGCGCCTCGTGGCAGAGCTTTTCGATTTCCTTCTGCGAGGCGTCGGCCTTGAGCAGCGTGTGATCGATAAAGCCCGCTACTCCAGATGGCACTTTCTCGCCGGCATACAAACCCAGGCGCGACGCGCCGGCATCGATGACGCCGCGAACGCGATCGGGGCAGCAATCGTAGAGAACCGAGTGACACTCGCAGGTGCGCGTGCGCCCGCGCGAGAGAGCCGCGGCCACCTCTTCGGCGATGATCCGTTGGAGCTCAGACCATTGCATGGTCACCACCTCTCACCGTTTGCCATCTCCATTTGCCATCTGCCATTTGCCATTTCATTCAGATCTTCTCCAACGCCCGTATCTTGGCGAGCCGACGGATATAGCGCGGCTCGGTCATCGGCGTCGCCAGCCAGACGCCGACCACGTCCAGCGCCGCCTTCGTCTCGATTAACGTCGCGCCCAGGCTCAGCACGTTCGCGCCGTTGTGCTGCCGCGCGTAGCGGGCCATGGTCGCATCATGGCACACGGCCGCTCTCACGCCGGCAATCTTGTTGGCCGCAATCGCCGATCCGATCCCGGCCCCATCGATCACGATGCCGGCATCCGCTTCGCCGCGCGCGACAGCCTTGGCCACGCGGCTCGCCGTGTCGGGATAATCCACGGGATCGGTCGTCAGCGTGCCCAGGTCGTCGACCGCGATGCCCCTGGACCGCAGGGCGGCCACGATCGCCGCCTTCAGCGACAGGCCGCCGTGATCGCTGCCGATGGCAAGCCGCCTGATATCGGACACCGGCGCCAGCCCCTCGTCGGCGCGATCCAGCCTGTCGTCAGCGACAACCGTCACCCGGCGCGCCTTCAGCGTGTCGGCGGCCAGCGGAGTGACATGTCCACCCTTTCGCAGGGCTACGGTCTCGCCCATTTCGAGCACGCGGGCATCCGCTTCGGTGATGATGTCGAACTGTTTCATGTTATCTTTCGCGCCACCTGTGACGACCCTATTTACCGCAGAACAGATTCACGCGCGCATCCAGACCCTGGCTGCCGAGATCAACGCCTCCTACCCGGACGGCGCCGCGTTGCACTTCGTCGCGGTCCTGAAGGGCGCGTTCATCTTTTTGTCGGATCTCGCGCGCGCCATTGCCCCGCGCCCCGTCACGCTCGACTTCATCGCAGTTTCGAGTTACGGGGCGGCCACCAAAAGCTCGGGCGAGGTCCGCCTGCTCAAGGACCTCGACGCTCCGCTCCAGGGCCGCGACGTCATTATCGTCGAAGACATCGTCGACACGGGCCTGACGCTGAGCTACCTGCAGGATGTCCTTCGCGCGCGCGATCCGCTGACGCTGCGAACGGCGTGCCTGTTGAGCAAGCCGAGCCGCCGGAAGGTCGACGTGAAGGTGGAATATATCGGATTCGAGATCGAGGACAAATTCGTCGTCGGCTACGGCCTCGATCACGCGGGACAGTTCAGGCATCTCCCGTTCATCGGCGTCCAGGAATAGGGGCAGGGCTGAAGCCCTGCGCTACCTCAGAAACGGTTCCGGGATCCGTTTCGTTAGGCAGGGCTGAAGCCCTGCGCTACTTGCCCACGGCCGCGCGTACCGAGGCGGCCAGCTTGCGCGCTTCGGCCAGAACCGCCGGCTCGTCGAGCGTCAGCATCTTGCGATCGCGCATCAACAGACGTCCGTTCACCATGACGGTTCGCACATCGTCGCCGTGCACCGCGTACACGAGGTGCGAGACGGGATCGTACATCGGCGTCAACCGGGCGCCCGCCGCGGAGACGATGACGAGGTCCGCCCGCTTCCCCACCTCGAGCGAGCCGATCTGTTTTTCCAGCCCGAGCGCGCGTGCGCCGTTGATGGTCGCCATTTCCAGGGCCACAGATGCCGGAACCGCCTGCGGATTGCCGGTCTTCACCTTATGCAACAGTGCCGCAAACCGCATGGCCTCGAACATATCGAGATCGTTGTTGCTGGCCGCCCCGTCCGTGCCAAGGCCAACCGTAATGCCGGCCGCCAGATATTCCGGTACCGGCGCAATGCCGCTGGCCAGCTTCATGTTGCTTTCCGGATTGTGCGACACCGCCACCTGTTGGCTCTTCAGGATCTTCATGTCGGCCGCGTTCACCCACACACCGTGGTTGATGAGCGTTCGCGGACCGAAGAACTTGATCGAGTCCAGATATCCCACCGGTGAGAGGCCCGCGTGCGCCTTCCTCGAGCTGCCCAGCTCCGTTTCCGTCTCCGCGACGTGAATGATCATGGGAACGCCGTACTTCGTCGCCAGAGCGCGCGCCGCCTGGAGCGTTTGGGAGTCGAGCGTATACGGTGAATGCGGCGCAATAGCCGGGACGATGAGATCGTCCTTCGAAAATTCTCTCAGGAAGGCTTCGGTCCGTGCGAGGCCCTCGGCGGGCGTCTTCGCGTCGGGCACCGGAAACTGGATGATGGTCTGACCCAGCACGCCGCGCATGCCCGCCGCCTTGGTCGTCCGCGCGATCTCTTCTTCGAAGTAGTACATGTCGGCGTAGACCGTCGTGCCCGACTGGATCATCTCGAGCGCGGCCAGCTTCGTTCCGGCGCGCACCATTTCGCGCGAGACGGTTTTCGCTTCGGCGGGAAAAATGTACTTCTCGAGCCATTCCTGCAGCCGCAGATCGTCGGCCAGACCCCGATAGAGCACCATCGGGGCATGCGTATGGGCGTTGACGAGGCCGGGAATGACGATCGAGCCGGTCGCATCAATCTGTGTCGCGGCCTTGAACCTGCCGGCGATGTCCGCGGTGGGCCCCACCGCCACGATGGTGGTTCCGTCGATCGCGACCGATCCGGGGTTGTAGATGCTGCGCTTCGCGTCCACCGTGACGACGGCGCCGCCCGAGACAATCGTTGTGACCTGGCGCGGGGCATTCTGGGCGGCCGTGGTTGCCACGACGAGCGCACTGAGGGTGAGGCCCGACAGCAGTGCTGAAGATTTCATCGCGCGATTCTACTAATCCCTAATCCCCAATCCCTAATCCCTAATCCCTAGTGTTATAGTCCGCCCATGTCCGTTCACATCGTGGGCCACCCCCTCATCCACGACGCGCTCAGCCAGCTTCGCGACGTCAACACCGAAACGGAGATGTTCCGGCAGATCGCCAACCGAATCAGTGTCCTGCTCGTGGCCGAAGCACTGCGCGATCTGCCTACCGAACGGGCCGTCGTTGACACGCCTCTTGAAAAGGCCGAAGGACGTCGCGTGGCGCGTGATGTCGTGGTGGTGCCGGTCCTGCGCGCCGGCCTGGGGATGCTGGACGCCGTGCTCGAGCTGCTGCCCGCCGCGCGCGTTGGCCACATCGGTCTCCAGCGCAACGAATCGACCGCCGTGGCGTCGCAGTACTACGCCAAGCTTCCAGAGAATCTCCCGTCGAGTTACGTCGTGCTCGTCGATCCCATGCTGGCCACCGGCGGCAGCGCAATTGCGGCGCTGGACGTGTTGAAGAAAGCCGGCGCCAACAACATCCGCATCGTGTGCATCGTCGCCGCGCCGGAAGGGATCGCGCTGGTCGAAAAGTCGCATCCCGACGTCGAGATCTACACGCCGGTCGTCGATCGCGAGCTGAACGCGCAGAAATATATTCTGCCCGGCCTCGGCGACTTCGGCGACCGGTTGTATGGGACCTGCTGACACCCTTCTCGGCTTTGAGAACGCGCCGCTATCGTTTCTTACGCTGACTCTTCCGGCGCCGCGCGTTGAGGATCTGTTTGCGTTTGGCCATCCCATGCCCCAGCGGATTTCGAGTCTTGCGCGCGATCTTCACCGCCGCCGACACGACGAAGTCCGTTGCCTGATTCGGCTGGCCGGGTATCGGATCCTTTGAGATCCGCTCGGGCAACTGCACCTTCGCGAATCGCTTGCCCTTGATGTCGCCTCGCCGTGCGACCACGCGCCACGAAAACGCGATGCGGCGCGGTGCCTTGTCCCCTGCCTGGTCGACCGCACGAACGACAAAGCGATCGCGCTTCCGATCTGCTATCCAGAGCACGGCCGGACCATACGACGTGACGTGTACCTGGTAGCTGCCGGCAGTGGCTTTGACGTATGCAGGATCGAGTGTGACCTCAGCCTCTCCGTTGACGAGAACCGACTCGCCCATGTCTTCGAACCACGGCTCGGGCGCCTCGACGCAATAGAGCTGCTGCAGACCGCCACCTGGCGCCGGGACGACCGCGCTCTTCGCGCCGAGCACGAGCAACGACCCGTCGATGACGACGTCGCCACGAAACTGGCCCGCGGTCCTGCCGCTTGCGCGTAACGCAATCCCTCGCGACACCGCAACGACGCCTATGCCCCTGTCGGACTGCCCGACGACTCCCTGTCCGGTGAGTGACGTGCCGTGCACTCCCATCTGCGGCCCGACGCCCTCGACGCCCTTGGTGCGCTCAGAAGATCCTTGCACGCCGACAGAGTCTCCTGAGAAGCCGCGAACCCCTGGGCCCGCCGTGGACGTACCGGCCACGCCCGCGTCGAAGCGCGATCTGCCGCCCACACCCGGTTTGCTGCCCGATTCTCCAAATACGCCTGGGGCTGAGGTCGAGACCCCTTCAACACCGGCGCTGGTGTCGCCTTCGCCTCGTACACCCGGCCGCTGCCCTTCCTGATTACGTCCCAGCACGCCGCACCCAAACCATGAAAGGCCGAAGACGCCCGCGTTGTCCACGGCGTCGCCGATGACCCCGATGTCCGCTCCCGGCGAAATAGGTGCGCCTGGCAATGCAGTCGGAATCCCGTTGCCCCACACAGCCGTGTCACCACCCGTCCCGTAGACGCCGGTCGCGCCCGGGTTCCTCGCGACGCCGACGATGCCCGCGCCCAGGCTGTTAGCAGCCATCCCGACGATCCCCGTGGTGCCTTCCCCTTGAATCGCGATGAAATCGCGCGGCCAGAGGCCCGGGATGATGGGCGCACCGGGACGAAACACATAGTTGCGCACCAGCAACCCTGCACCGCGACTGGGATAAGGGTAGCAATCCAGAATCGTGTCAGCGGTTGCGTCGACGCGTTGCCCGGCGCGCAGCGGATCTCCATTGGCCATGTTGTGCTCCTTGAAACTGATCGGGGATGGCGAACGCTGGCGGGGATTCAGCGTCGATTACGACAGACACAAGTCTACCCGTCAACGGCTCTCGAAACATCTCATCGCGACTCACAGATCTGCACGCCCGTCGTCAATGCGAGCTGAACGCGCAGAAATACGTCCTGCCCGGCTTCGGCGATTCGGCGACCGGTTGTATGGGACGTGTTGAAGTGAGTAGAATTGTGTGTTCCGAAGGTTGGGCGCTTGGCTCAGCGGTAGAGCATCGCCTTCACACGGCGGGGGTCAGTGGTTCGAATCCACTAGCGCCCACCAACCCTTCAAAAAAAACGGACGGTTCCAGGTTCTGGGTTCCGCGTTCGCGGCGGGCGACTGATTCAGTTCGCCTTCTTTTCAACCAGTCGAGCCATGAGATCTGTGATCATCGCATAGCCCGCTGGTCTGAGAGGGGCAGGGCCGGGTGGCTCAACTAAAGTTGAGCCCTACCTAAGGTAAGTTGAGCCCTACCTGAGGTAAGTTGAGCCCTACCTGAGGTAAGTTGAGCCCTACCTGAGGGCTCGCGGACCGGGCCTCGACTCCTGGACTCTGGGACTCGAAGGACTCTTCCAGCGTTATTTCTTCGCTTCCGCCAGCAACGCGCTCAGAATCCTGGCGTATTCCTCATCGGCGGCCGCGAACGCCTTCGCGTAATCGCCGTCCGACATCTTCTGCTTGTCCGGATCGCCGTCGAAGATCACGACCTTCCCCGCGCGATTCCACGTGTCGAACATGCCGTCCTGCTTCTTCGACGAGAGGCCCGGATCGCCCATGTCCTGCACAAAGATCTTCGTATCGGGCGTCACGGTCCCGCTCAATTCCATGTAGGTGTCGCGGTACTGCTTGCCGGCGAGGCGCGGTTCCATCAGTTGCGGTGCCGAGTAGTGGCCCGAGACGACCAACAGCTGCACGTTCGGAAAATACAGCGCGGCGGCATAGGTGCCCTCAGGCGTCGTCATTTTCGCCGCGATCGAATCCAGTTTCTTCCCGGCCATCACCGTCACCAGCTCCTTGGCAATCGGCGCCGATTTCGACGCGCCCGACTGAGGCGACGCGGCGGGCGGGAGACACGCGAGCATCAGGCAAATGACGACGCCTGTGTGTACGGACGCACGGTTGCTCATACGACCCCCCTCGGCCAAGGCCCTGCGTGAATTGTCGAAGAATGATTGTCGGATTTCTACCACCCTTACGGGTTGGCGTCAATCGGGCCGAGCCGGGACGCGGTCCAGGCCGGGGATTCAACGGACCCTGAGCGGGATCTAGCCGATGAAAAGGGCGTCTTCGTCGTCGGTCCGTCCGCGGCCGTCGGCCGGGCGTCTGTTCAGCTCGCGGAACAGCTCAATGGCGGCCTTCACGCCGCTCATAAGGGCTGCCCCGTCGCGGAGCGGTCTGAGGATGCTGTCCTGAACGGTTGAGGCGGTGTGCTCGATACGCGACGTCACGTCGAAGACGAGCCGGTCGAGGCGCTCGACCTGCCCGGCTGCCAGCGAGCTGATGCCGGCCGCATCGCGGGCGATGGAATTCAGGCTCTCGGCGAGCGGTTTCATCTGCTGCTCAACCTCGCTCAGCGACCGTTCGAGCCGGCGCGCCACGTTCCACCCGTACACGACCACGAGGACCTGAGTAGTCGCCATCGTGAGCGTGGCAAACGCGATGACGCCGAGAAACACTTCCGACCAGAAACCCACTCGGTCTCCTTCGCCCTAGAAGATGCTCATCCGGAGGTTGAGGAACTTCTTCGGATCCTTACGAATGTCGGCCAGCAACTGTTGCATCTCCGTCACGGTCCGGTTCATGTTGTCATACAGCTGCTTGTCGTTCATCAGCTGGCCCATGGTCCCCTGGCCCTGATTCAGGCTCTTGGTCAGCTGCTCGAGCTGGGCGGTCACCGCATCGAGCCGTTTGTACAGGGAGTCGTTGTTCATCAACTGGCCCATCGTGCCCTGACCCTGGTTGAGCTTACTCGACAAGCTTCCGAAATTGGCAGTCGCCTCGTTGAGGTTCTTCGCCAGCGTCGGGTCGTTCATCAACTGCCCCAGTGTGCCCTGCCCGGCGTTGATTTTCGCCGTAATCGTGTTCAGGTTCTTCAGCGACGCCTCCAGCTGACGCGCGCTTTCGGGGTTGTTGAGCAGCTGGCCGAGCGTCCCCTTGCCCCGCGAGAGCCCTTCCGTCACTTCCCGTGCCGCCGCGGTGAACTGCCGCAGCTCCACATACAGCTCCTCGTCGGTCATCAGCTTGCCGGCCGTCCCCTTGCCCGCCCGCATGTCTGTGATAAGCCCCGTCAGCTCCGCAATGCCCTTGTTGGCCTGGGCCGTGACGTCGGCGAGCTGCGGGGGAAGCGCGTCGCTCGGCACGTACCCCCCTTCGGGGATGGGATCGCCGCTCGTGCTGGCGCTGATGTCGACCGCCCCTTCGCCCAGGAGCGAGACCGAGCCTATCGTCGCCCGCGAGGTCGTGCGCACGCGCTGCTGCATGTCGTCGCGCAATTCGAGGAGCATGTCGACTTCGGACCCGACAAACGCAATCTCCCGTACCGCGCCCACCGTTACCCCCGCCACCCGCACCGGCGATCCCCGCTGCACGCCCGTGGCGTTCGGAAACTTCACCTTCAGGTTATAGCGCTGCCAGAAAAACCCGCCTTCACCACCCAGTGCAAGGATGAGGGCCGCCGCAATCAGCACCGCGACGACGGCCATGACGCCGACCTTCAGTTCCGACCATTTCAGCGAACGCGTACGAGGCATCGATTATTCCTTCACCGGTCTCACGACAAAAACTCCCGAATGTACGGATCCTTCGACGCGCGCAGCTCATCGGCGGTCCCCTCGAAGATGATGAGGCCGTCTTTCAACATCATGAACTCGGCTTCCTCCATCTTCTCAGGTCCCGCCTTGACAAACTCCACGGTATCCCCGCGCCGGACCGCTTCGTGCGTGGCCACGAAGAACGCGTCGCGCAACAGGTGCGTCACGAGAATCGACGTGACCTCCTCGAAGTCGCGCAGCTTGACGATTTCCTCGTCTATTGTCGCCGAGGTGATGGGATCCAGGCCCGTCGTCGGCTCATCGTACAGCAGGATGGCTGGCTTGACGGTCATCGCCCGCGCAATCGCGACACGGCGCCGTTGTCCGCCAGACAGCTCCGATGGTCTCCGATCGATGAACGGCGAGAGCCTGACGAAGCCGAGTACTTCCTCCACGCGCTTCCTGATCACATCCAGGGGCTGGTCCGTTTCTTCGTACAGCTTGTAGCCGACGTTTTCCGCGACGGTCAGCGAATCGAACAGCGCGCCCTCCTGAAACACCATGCCGATGTCGGCGCGCACTTTGATCATCTGTTCTTCGGTAAAATCGTTGACGAGCTGGCCGTTCACGTACACCTTACCGCTGTCCGGCTTCAGCAGCCCGAGAATCAGCTTCAGCGAAATCGACTTGCCGGCGCCGCTCGCGCCCAGAATGATTTTCGTGTGTCCTCTCCCCAGGGAGAAGCTGACGTCTTTCAGGACGACCGTATCGTCGAATGCGAGCGACACGTGCTCGAACATGACGACCGGAGCGTCGTCGCCGGCCGATCTCTCGAGCACCGAAGAGCGCGGTTCAATCGTATCCATTCCTCAGTAGAACAGCGAGATCATCAGCCGCGTCATGAAGAAATCCAGGATGAGCACCGTCACCGACGCGCCGACGACGGCGTTGGTCGTCGCGCGGCCGACGCCCTGGGTGCCCCCCCTGGTGCGCATCCCGACGTGACAGCCGATGCTCACGATGGCGAACCCCAGGGCGAACGGCTTCGCGAGGCCCATCCACACATCCTGCATATAGAGGCCGTCGGTAATCGACTTCGAGTACACGCTGGAGGGCACCTGCAGCTGCTGAACGGCGATGATGCCGCCCCCGAGAATGCCCATGAAGTCGGAAATGATCGTGAGCACCGGCGCCATGAGCACGCCGGCCACCACGCGCGGCACGACCAGTTTCCGGACCGGATCGGTGCCGAGCGCACGGAGCGCGTTGATCTGGTCGGTGACGACCATCGACCCCAGCTCGGCTGCGATGCCGGCGCCGACACGTCCGGCCAGCATCAGCGCGGTCAAAACGGGGCCGAGCTCTTTCACCATCGTCGCGGTGACGAGCCGTCCAACGACGGGGCGGGCGCCGAATTGGTCGAGCGTCAGGCCGCTCTGCAGCGCAAGGACGGCACCGGTGAAGATGCCGGTCAGCAGCACGACCGTGAGCGACCCGAAACCGATGGCCTCGAACTGCTCGATGACGTCATGAAAGTAGAACGGCCGCGTGAACGCGCCCCGCATCGCGGCCCAGCAGAGCTTGACGTATTCCTGGACTTCTGAAGATCGCGGACTTCAGCCAATTGTCGAGCGCCGTCAGCACGTCAGCCCCGGGTCGAGCGCATGTTGGCCAGCCCCAGCTCCCGGCCCTTCAGCGCCTTGATTTTGTCGCGCAGCGTGGCGGCGCGCTCGAAATCGAGATTTGCGGCCGCCTGGCGCATCTGCGTCTGCAGCGATTCGATCCGTGCATCGAGCTCCTGCGGGGTCAGATAGGCCTCTCGATCTTCCATCACCGAGGGCGTCCCGTAGTCGAGGTTGTAGACGCTCAGCGACACGTCGTCGATGGCTTTCACGATCGATGCCGGGGTGATGCCGTGTTCCTGGTTGTAGGCTTCCTGGAGCGCCCGCCGCCGGGTCGTTTCCTCCAGCGCGACGCGCATCGACTCGGTCACCGTGTCAGCATACATGATGACCCGCCCGCTCACGTTGCGCGCGGCCCGTCCCGAGGTCTGGATGAGCGAGCCCGCTGACCGCAGGAACCCCTCCTTGTCGGCGTCCAGAATGGCGACAAGCGACACTTCCGGCAGATCCAGTCCTTCCCGCAGCAGATTGATACCAACCAGCACGTCGAACACCCCCAGCCGCAGGTCGCGCAGGATCTGAATGCGATCGAGCGTCTCGACTTCGGAGTGCAGGTAACGGACCTTCACGCCGAGCTCCTGATAGTAGGTCGTCAGGTCTTCGGCCATGCGCTTGGTGAGCGTGGTGACGAGCGTACGCGTGCCTTCCGCCGCCCGCGTACGGATCTCACCCAGCAGGTCGTCGATCTGCCCTTTCACGGGCCGCACCTCGATGGGCGGGTCCGTCAGCCCGGTCGGGCGGATAATCTGCTCGACCACGACGCCGCCCGATTTCGACAGCTCGTACGGCCCCGGCGTCGCGGAGACGAAGACCAGCTGCCGGGCACGCACCTGCCATTCTTCGAACGTCAGCGGGCGGTTGTCGAGCGCCGAAGGCAGCCTGAATCCGAACTCCACCAGCGTCTCTTTGCGCGATCGATCGCCGTGGTACATCCCGCGAACCTGCGGAATCGTCTGGTGGCTTTCGTCGATCACCATCAGCGCATCATCGGGCAGATAGTCGAGCAGCGTCGGCGGCGGCTCGCCCGGCGCTCGCCCGGTGAGGTGGCGCGAGTAGTTCTCGATGCCGTGGCAGTAGCCGATCTCTTTCATCATCTCGAGATCGAACATCGTCCGCTGGTGAAGCCGCTGCGCCTCGAGCACCTTGCCCAGCTTCTCCAGCTCGGTCCGCCGCACCACCAGCTCGGCCTTGATCGACTCGACCGCGCTTCTCGTCTGCTCCCGCGGCGCCACGAAGTGCGACTTGGGGTAAATCGCAACCTTGTCGTGCTTGCGCCCGCTCTTTCCGGTGAGCGGATCGAACGTCGTCAGCGCGTCCACGTCGTCGCCGAAGAGCTCGATGCGCAGGGCCTGCTCTTCGTACGAAGGATAGACCTCGACGATGTCGCCGCGCACACGAAACGTGCCGCGACTGAATTCCACGTCGTTCCGTTCGTACTGGATATCGACGAGCTTGCGCAGGATCTGGTCGCGTGGAATCCGCTGCCCCAACTGCAGCGGCAGCAGCATGCCGTAATACGCTTCGGGCGAGCCGAGACCGTAGATACACGACACGCTCGAGACGATGATGACGTCGCGGCGCTCGAAGAGCGACCGGGTGGCCGACAGCCGCATGCGATCGATTTCGTCGTTGATGATCGCTTCCTTCTCGATGTACGAATCGGTCGACGGCACGTAGGCTTCGGGCTGGTAGTAGTCGTAATAGCTGACGAAATACTCGACCGCGTTGTCGGGGAAGAACCGGCGGAACTCCTGGTAGAGCTGCGCCGCGAGGGTCTTGTTATGGACCATGACGAGCGTCGGCCGGTTCACTTCGGCGATGACCTTCGCCATCGTGAAGGTCTTTCCCGAGCCGGTGACCCCGAGCAGCACCTGATGCCGGTCGCCGCGCTCGAGGCCCTCGACCAGCTCGGGAATCGCCCGCGCCTGGTCCCCTTTCAGCTCGAAGTCGGTGACGATCTTGAATTTGTCGTAGAGAGACGGCATAGGTATACGCGGCACAGCCGGGAATTTCTCGCCCGGCTGAACTCTCAATCGGTACTACAACTGCTTCGCGGCGGTTCTGGGTGCTGGGTTCTGGGTAGGCCTCGTCAGCGGCACTTTTTCCTCGGCGCCTTCCTGGTGTTTTGCCACGCCAGCGTCAGCGCTTCGCCGAGTGCTTCCTCGTCGACAGATTTCAAGATGACTCGGGTACAGCCGTTGCGTCCCCAGGCGCCGGCCTCGGGCGTGAATGCGGCCGGATGATCCTCGATGAACAATGCCTGCTGGTCCGGGGTGAGCTTCACCATTCCAAACTGATCATCGGAATGAAGCGACGCGAAGATGCGCTTGTCGACGCGGAAGTCGGGGTGGCCCATGTGGGCGCCCTCAAGGGTGCCGTGCAGGGCCAGGGCCATCCGTCGAAACTGATGGGCGGTTACGAGCCGGGGAGCCACGTGCAAATTGTGCCACGTAATATGGGGATTCGAGCGGTTCTCGGTTCTGGGTTCTAGCTTAGCTATAGCTAGGCGCTGTCAGGACTGTGTAGCGCGGCACGCGAGTTGGGTTGGCGTGGCTGCGGCGCGAAGCCGTGCGCCCCTCGACTTCGCTCGGGGTGCCCTGAGCTTGTCGAAGGGCGCAGGCGGCCGACGGGTGACGCCTGACCGCGCGAGAAGCCTGCGGGCCTCGAGCGAGGATGAAGAGCGAAGTCAGTGTCCTCGCGTCGAGCGGTCGCGGGCGGCCTCGCAGCGCGCGTCCGGCCCCGGAGCTTCGGATTCGCGCGGCAGCCACGCCAACCCAACTCCGGTCGGTCCGAACGTGCCCGGTCCGGCTAAAGCCGGACACTACGTACTACACGGAAGAACCCAGAACCAGGAACCCGGGACCGCTGGTTCACTTGGAAGGTGCGAAGTACCCTTCCCGCGTCCGGAGCTGGACCTTGTGGGATGGTGGGTTCTTCAGCTTGATCTCCACCTTCCGCCACTTGCCATCGCGGAGCGCGTTGGTGGGAACGTAACCGAGCAGATACTGGCCGTGGATTTCCCTGGCGATGCTGGCGTACATCGGCTCGAGCTCTTTCATCGAGTCGGGAAACAACGCCCGCCCACCGGTCAGCCGGGCAATTTCATTCAGGCGCGATTGCAGCATCAGGCGCGGCGACCCGCGGCCGGCAAAGAACCCGATGGGGTACACCGTGACATCCGAGGCGCGCAACGTGCGCAGCGTGTCGTCCCAGCTCCGCGAGCTGGCCGTATCGTCGCCGTCGGTATAGATGACGAGCACCTTCCGGCCGGTCTGATCGAACGCGCCGCCCAGGTACACCGTTGCTGCGTCGTAGAGCGACGTGCGTCCCTTTGCCTTGCCGTGACGGATACGCTCGACCAGCCGTGGAAATTCCTCCTGTGAATACCTCGCCGCGCGCACCTCGTCGCTGAACTCGACGAGCGTGAAATCTTCCGCCTTGGGAAAGGTGTTGAGGAACTTGATCGCGGCGTTGCGCGAAAAACTCAGGTCGCGCTGCATGCTTTCGCTGATGTCGAAGAGGAGCCCGATGTGCAGCGGTACGGTGTCCTGGGCGGCGGAGGTGCTGAAATACGACACCGATTGGGGGGTGCCGTCCTCCTTCACCTCGAAGTCGTCGGCTTCGAGGTTCTGCACCGGCTCGCCGGCTCGATCCACGACCGTGACAGTAAATCCGGCAACCTCGATGCCCGTCTTGTAACGGAATTGCCCATCGACCGACAAGCTGCTCAGCCCGACAAGGGCTGCTACGACAATCACCGATTGGCGAGGCCGTCTCATAAGGGGCGTATAATGGGTAGTTTACAGCGAGAGGTAAGGGGTTATCCGAAAGGCTAGGACAGATCTCCCTAGCACTGGAGCGAGGACACCGGGGGTAGGGGCCTCCGAATCACATATGCGGTGTCTGGCCGTTTGCCAAGACGAACTGGTGATCAGGATGCTCGACGAGATCCTGGCCGCCAGCATCGAAGTGGAGTTCCTGGTCGAGAGCCGCGCGCTCGCGCGCAAGCTCAAGGCTGCCGGCCTGCCCGTGACGGCCGGCGACGTGAAGCGCACGGACACCTACCTGAAGGCCGACATCTCGCCCCAGACCTGCATCATCATCGAAGACACCGGCCGAAAGTACCTGCACAAGATGATCGAGTCCGTTCGCGATGCGGGCGGCGCGCTCATCTACGTCCTCGGGGTCGGTATCCCCAACGACGATCGCGAGAAGCGCGCACAGGAGGTGCGCGACCATTTTTCCGA
Organism: Vicinamibacterales bacterium; assembly: GCA_963746535.1. GTDB lineage: Bacteria > Acidobacteriota > Vicinamibacteria > Vicinamibacterales > JAMQPK01 > JAMQPK01. The sequence goes on from CAVVBP010000010.1 coordinate 295,452, forward strand.
TGTCTCGTATTTGTCGCTTTCCGAGCTCTTCGAGGCGCCGCTCCTCACCGAGTTCAGCCGTGCCCTGACACGGGCGCGCGTCCAGCAATACCAGCGCTACCTGGCTGACGCCGATCGCATTCTGATCTTGCTCCACAACGAACCAGACCCCGATGCGATGGCCAGCGGCCTCGCACTTCGCACGGTGTTGCACCGTACGCGCACGACCGCCGTGATCGCCGCGCTCGAAGGCGTCACGCGTCCCGAAAACATGCGCATGGTCAATCTCCTCGACATCCACGTCGAAACGATCGCGCCCGAGTCGATTCAGGAATTCGACCGCGTCTGCATGGTCGACGTGCAGCCGCACTATTTTCCGGGGCTGGACCGCGTCGATCTTGTCATCGACCACCATCCCGAGCAGCACGGCTACAACGCCGTCTTCAAGGACATCCGCGAAGACTTCGGATCGACGTGCACGATCCTGACCGAGCATCTGCGCGCGATCGACGCCAGCATCTCCGAACGCACCGCCACCGCGATGCTCTACGCGATCAAGTCCGACACGCTGTTCTTCAACCGCCAGGCGAACCGCTGCGACATCGACGCGTTCTCCTATCTCTATCCGCTGGCCGACGCCAACCTGATTCGAAAGATGGAAGGCGCGGAAATCACCATGGAGCGGCTGCAATTGATTACCAGGGCCACGCGCCAGGGCCGCATGGTGGAACAGGTCTTTTCGGTCTTCCTCGGCGACGTTCCGCGCGACGATGCGATTCCGTATGTGGCGGATTTCTTTCTTCAGCTCGAAAACGTCCGGTGGACCCTCGTGTCGGGCGTCGTCAACGGCACGTTCGTCATGTCCGTTCGCAACCTCGGCTACACGAAGAACGCCGGCGATTTCGTGCGGCGCTATTTTGTCGACATCGGTTCGGCCGGCGGCCACCGGGCGATGGCAAAGGCCGTCATCGCGCTCGATGCGTTCCAGGCCCGCTTCGGCGCCATCGACGACGACATCGGCCGGAAGATGTCAGAACTGCTGCTGGAGTTCCTGCACGAGGCGACGGATGAGAAGAAGAAGAAGGAGCCGGTGGGCAGTCACTGACGCCGGTCATGGCAGATGGCAGATGGCAAATGGCAGGCCGTCTTAAGTTGCCATCTGCCATTTGCCATTTGCCATGACTGACTCACGTGTCAGTCCCCCCCTCCCACGACCGGCTCGATGAACTGGCGGTACGCGTCCTCGTAACCACGATCCATCAGCTCGCCCAGGCTCTGATAGCGATCCGATCGCTCGTCGTACGTGCCTTCGAAATCGAGAGGACCAATCGGGTTGTGGCTCGGCTGGATGAGGAACAGCCCCTTGAATCGCTTCTTGTGCAGCGCGACGGCATCACGCACCCCCGTCGTTTCGGCGGCCGCAATCTGCTCTGCCACGCGCGAGCGCAGCGACCCTGTCGGCTTGCTCAAGCGGTGCGGAGCAGAGCGATCGGAATCCGGGCAGACGACCACGACCTGATCGACGCCCGCGGCCGCGAGCTCTTCGAGCAACCGCGCAACCGCCCCGATGCGATCGCAGATGCGATGCGCTTCTCCCTTCCAGTAGCTCTCCGGCGAGAACGCGATGAGATGCGGGTCGGTGAGCACGGGAAGCGCCAGCGCGGCGGCCAGCGCATCGAGGATCTGACTGCGCCCGATGCCCGAGAGGTCCACGAGATCGCCACGGCCCCGTTGAAAGAACGTCTGCCTGCGCGGCTCGGCAATCGCCGCGAAGACCAGATCGGTCCGCGTCTCCAGATCGAGCGTCGTCACGATGAGCTCGCGAAACCCGGGTTGTCCGAGGTTCTCGAAGAGCAGTTCCGCATATCGCCGGCTCAGCTCCGGCGCCGTCGGCTCCTTCGCTCTCACAGGCCCTTGAAAGAGTTGCCACATCGTCGCGCGGACGTGGCGGAGCCCCGGATCGGCGCTCCACGGCGCGCCTATGATCCGCGCCCACCATCGGCCTCGATCTCGATGCCCGCCAGATCTGCCGTTCCGTCCACCGGCGAGCGTCGCCGGGACCGGTCGAACCCGGTATGCCGCCACCGCGAGCACCGCGAAAGCGCCCGCAAAGCAGAGCATGACCAGTCTCGGCACTATCGTCGGGAGCGCATCGGCCGAAAAGGCATACCGCACCATCTCCGTATACGCCGAGGCCAGCCGGAACCCGAGATCGACATTGATCATCTGGACCAGAAAGCCCAGCGGATACGCAACCAGTCCGGTGGCCAGCACGAGAAGAGGAAACGCGAGGACGGCGACTCCGGCAATCGCGATCGCCGCCGACCACCGAAGCGCGGCGCGCCATTCGTACATCCGAATCGCGGGGCGCCGCCGCCATACGCCGCCGTCTTCCCAGGCCTTGGCGCCGGCATCGATCGCGCCGAACAACGCACACACGACACCCACACCTCGACCGCTCATGACGTCGATCTTGACGCCCGCCTCGTGCAGCGCGCGCAGCACGCCCGCGTGATAGGCGCCGCCCGTCCCGTTACCGGTCAGCAGGACCGCGGTTCTCAGTTGTGGTGAATAGCTCACGCCTCGTCGTGGATCGTGACGAGCTTGAGGATCTCGAAGTTGCGCGTGCCGCTGGGAGTAGTGACCGTGATCTCGTCCCCCGCGATCCGGCCGACAATCGCGCGGCCAATCGGCGAGCTGGTCGAGATGAGACCCTTCGCGGCGTCCGCCTCTTCGGGCATGACGAGCTGGTAGGTAATCGCCTCGCCGTTATCTTCGCGGAGGTTCACGGTCGACCCAAAAGCGGCGCGATCGTGCGGAATCTTGTCGAGATTCATGATCGAGATCTCGGCAATGCGTTTCTTGAGCATCGCAATGCGCGCGTTGACGATGCCCTGGCGATCTTTGGCGGCCTGATACTCCGCGTTCTCGCGCAGGTCGCCGAGCTCGCGCGCGCGCTGAATTTCCTTCGGCAGCTCGTGGTGCAGCTCGCGCTCGAGCTCCGCGACTTCCTCTTCGAAACGCTTGAGGATCTTCGCCTTCATTCGAAGGAAGATCCTAGCACATCTGTTATGCTCTCCAGATGACTGGAGCGCCGCACTCCAGCGTCAAACGCTACCGCGACCTCGCACGTACTTCCCAGAAAAATGGTCTCGAACGCGAGATGCTGCTCGACGGCCCGCATCTGCTCTTCGAAGCGCGCAAGTCTGGCGTGAAGGTCGAGAGCGCCGCCTTCGAGCATCACGTCCTCGACGATCCGTCGCTGCGCGCACTGGCCCAGGCGCTCGTGGCAGACGGCGCCGAGGTCCTGATCGTCTCCAGAAAAACACTCGAGTCGATGAGCCCGGTCAAGACACCAACCGGCGTCGTGGGCATCGCGCGCCGCTCGCTCTCGTCGCTCGACGGTGTGCTCGACGGCCCGTCCCCCTTGATCGTCGTCGCGCACGACGTCCAGGATCCCGGCAACGTCGGCGGCATCATGCGGTCGGCCGAGGCCGCTGGCGCCACGGCGCTTATCGCGACCCCCTCGACAGCCGATCCGCTCGGTTGGAAAGCCCTGCGCGGCTCGATGGGCAGTGCGTTCCGATTGCCGGTGGCGCGCGCCGGCTTCACGGAAACGCTCGCGGCCCTCGAACGGAAACGCATCGTGCCGGCCGCCCTGGTCCCGCGTGGCGGCGAGCCGCTCTTTGCGATGGATTTCAGAGCGCCGACCGCGCTCATCCTCGGTGGAGAGGGCCCCGGATTGCCACCCGATATCGTCAAGGCGATCGGACGGCGGATCTCGATTCCCATGGCCCCGCCCGTCGATTCTCTGAACGTCGGCGTCGCGGCGGCCCTGGTGCTGTATGAAGCATTCCGGCAACGATCATCACGGCAGGGCTAAAGCCCTGCGCCACCGATACGCTGAAGCCCTGCGATGAATCCATGAGCCTATTCGAAGACCCGTCAACGGACTCCTCCCCGTCGCACATCGCCGGCACGCCTCTCGCCGAACGGATGCGGCCGGCGACGTTCGACGAGTTTGTCGGTCAGCAGGACATCCTGGCCCCGGGAAAGCCCCTGCGAGAGGCGATCGAGCACGATCGCCTGCGATCGATCGTCCTCTGGGGTCCGCCTGGCACCGGCAAGACAACGCTCGCCCGGCTGATTGCGAAGGCGACGCGCGCGCGGTTCGTCTCGTTCAGCGCCGTGATGGCCGGCATCAAGGAAATCAAGGACGTGATGGCGGCGGCAGAGACCTCGCGCCGCCAGATGAACCGGCGCACGATCGTGTTCGTGGACGAAATCCACCGCTTCAACAAAGCGCAGCAGGACGCGTTCCTGCCTCGCGTCGAGGCCGGCGACATCGTGCTCATCGGCGCCACCACCGAGAACCCGTCGTTCGAAGTGAACGCCGCGCTGCTCTCGCGATCGAAGGTGTACACCCTTCGTGGCCTGACGGAAGCGGAAATCACCTCGATTCTCGATCGCGCTCTTCACGACAAGGAGCGTGGCCTGGGCAACGAACCAATCACGATCGTTGACGGCGTGCTGCAGGCGATCGCGCGGTACGCCAACGGCGACGCGCGCGGGGCCCTGAACCTGCTCGAACTGACGACGGCCGTCGCACCTCGCGACGCGGATGGCTCCACCCGCCATCTCAGCCTCGAGACCGTCCAGCAGTCGCTGCAGAAGCGGGCGCTTCTCTACGACAAGAGCGGCGAAGAGCATTACAACATCATGTCGGCGCTGCACAAGTCGATGCGCAACAGCGATCCCGATGCGTCGGTCTACTGGCTCGCGCGCATGCTCGAAGCCGGCGAAGACCCGTTGTATGTCGCCCGGCGGTTGATCAGATTTGCGTCCGAAGACATCGGCAACGCCGACCCACAGGCCCTTGCGGTGACGGTGGCGGCCAAGGACGCCGTGCACTTCATCGGCATGCCGGAGGGCAACACGGCGCTGGCACAAGCCGCGATTTATCTCGCCACCGCGCCCAAGAGCAATGCCGTCTATGTGGCCTACACCGAGGCGGCCGAGGACGCGGTGCGGGAGATTGCCGAACCCGTTCCGCTCCACATCCGGAATGCGCCGACCAGGCTCATGAAGGAGATGAACTACGGAAAGGGCTACAAGTACGCGCACGACGAAGCCCAGGGCATTGCCGACATGGACTGCCTTCCGCCGTCGTTGTCCGGCAAAACGTACTACCAGCCGACCGATCGTGGTTTCGAGGAAACGATTCGCAAACGACTCGCGGACTGGAAACACGCACGGAAGAAACAGGGAGAATGACCGCGGTGGAGCCACCGCAGACCCTCTACAACCAGCCGGCCACACACTTTGCCATGCCGCTTTATCTGCGTCCCGATACGGAAGTCGAGCCGCAGGTCATCCTCGAGCTTGCGGAATTCTTTCTGTCGAATCTGCTCTTTCCATCGACGCGACTGACGGCGCTCCATACCAAGCGGCCGGGTGATGGCGCGCGGCTCAATCTGGGCGAGTTCACCCGCACCCGGTGGGACGCCGCACGGAAAAAGATTCTTCGCGGCGAATACGCCGTTGTCGAGATTAGAGGCGAAATACCGGACTTCCCGCGCCAGAAGATCTGGTTTTCGTTGCCTGTCAATCCCCCGGGCGGCGACGAGCGGCTCGTCGCCGGCACGATCGAAGTGCTGTGCAGCGTGTCGTATCTGCGGCACCTCTCAGCATCGCCGGAACGTGTCGAAGCCCTCCTGACTCTCGCAAAGCTGGCATGGAGCCGGGTACACAGTGGACCTGCCTACGCATTGCGTTCGTCGGTAACGACATCGAAGGCAACCTCGCATCGTTGTATTGCGGGAATCGAGGAATCAAGGGCGCCTATTGGGCCAATTTCCTTTCCGCGGCCCATATCGATCTTGCTGGCGGTGAGCCGACTCTGAGGAGCCGGCTCGGCGGAATGAGGGTCGAGCCGTCGAGCATGGAGGGCTTCTCGTCATCGCCACCGAGGCTCCGTTGCCTGAGGATAGCGAGGAAACACGCGAGACATTTCTGCGGCTCGACGAGGCGCTCAGGCCGGCGTTCTTGTCGCGCGACGAAACGCCGGAAATGAAGCGCGGCATGCTCGGGTACTTCTATCGGGAACGCCCACCCTTGAGGTAGACTGCCGCCGTGAATCGCCGTGATTTGTTCAAAGCCGCTCTTTTGACGCTTCTGCCGCGGCCTGCGATGGCCGCACCGACGGTCTCGACACTCATCGGCACTGGCGCCGCTGGATTCTCCGATTCTCAGGTGAGCAATCCCTACGGCGTCATTATCGGCCGCGACGGCGGGCTGTATTTCTGCGACCTCGACAATCAGCGCATCCGTCGTTTCGACCTCAAGACCCGCGCCACGCGGACGATTGCCGGCGACGGCCAGCGCGCCTACAACGGCGACGGCGGACCCGCCACGTCCGGGTCGCTGAACATGCCGCACGAGGCCGTCTTCGATGGACGAAACCACATGTACATCGCCGAGCGCGACAACCATGTGGTGCGAAAAGTCGACGGCGCGACGGGCGTCATCTCGACGCTCGCTGGAACGGGCAGCGCGGGATTTTCAGGGGACGGCGGACCCGCATCGAAGGCCCAGCTCAGGCAGCCGCACAGCATCGCGATTGGCCCCGATGGCCGCCTGCTGATTTGCGACATCGGCAACCACCGCATCCGGGCGGTCGATCTGTCGACCGGCATCATCGAAACCATCGGAGGAACGGGCGAGCGGCTGCCGACACCTGACGGTGCGCCGTTGACAGGCACGCCGCTGAACGGTCCGAGAACGATGGTGATCGATCGCGACGGCACGATCTATCTCGCCCTTCGCGAAGGCAACCAGCTGTACCGCATTGCCCCGAAAACGCGCACGCTCCATCATCTGGCCGGCACCGGCGAACAAGGTTGGTCCGGAGACGGCGGTCCGGCGCGCACCGCGAAGCTGGCCGGACCGAAGGGGCTGGCGCTCGCCGGCCGAAGTCTTTACGTGGCCGATACCGAGAGCCACATCATCCGCCGCGTAAACCTCGACACGGGCATCATCACGACGGTGCTCGGAACGGGCGTGCGCGGTGACGGCCCGGAAACCGATCCGCTGCAGTGCAAGCTCTCGAGGCCACACGGGGTCTTCGCCGATACCGATGGCACCCTGTATGTGACCGACAGCGAGGCGCACCGCATTCGCGTGCTGCGGCAGTGACACAGGCCGCGGCTGCGCTCGCGCTTGCCGTCGCCTTCGCCTTTCCCAACCAGGACGGCTCGAGACTGCTGGCCACCGGCAACATCGCACAGCCGTCCATGCTGCGAACCGCTCTCTGCACGAGCGGCCAGCGCCTCGCGGTCGAGTTCGAGCGCAGGCAGCCCGAAGGCAAGGACAGCACCGGCCGGCAATCCTCGTACAACTTCGCCAGCTCAGCCGGCGCCGTGTTTCGCGTCCTTGGCGCGAACGCCCATCCGGACGCGTCGTGTCTCGTCGCGGACGAGGCGTTCCTGGCCGGCACGACGGTGATTCCGTTGACGCGCCCGCCACAGGATGCGCGCTGCTCGAAAGCCCAATACCCGGCGATTCAGGCCATCAAATCACGGCCCGTGGTGGCCTGCTGGCCAATCGGCGCGTCGCCAGCGGGTGTTCAGGTTGCGATCGTCGAATTCGCGCGCCGCCTGTCGGACGCGCTCGCCAGCCTCGTCGTCACGGATGGCGATCGGCGCCTCTTTGTCGACTACCCGGCCCGCTTCAACGGCCCCGGCGCCGACCTGTGGCGTGCGGATGATGGCGGCGAGATTCACGCCGAAGGGTTCGAGGTGGTGTGTCTCCTGAAGCGCGGCTCGACCTATCTCCTGGCCATCGATTGGCGCGGCGCCGAAGGGAACGCCCTATCCCTTCACATCGCGGGCAATGGCGATCAGTTCAAGGAAATCCTCACCGAGTCCTGGTACCGCTCGCCGATTTAGACAGCGCTAGAGCGGTTTCGATTTTCGTGTAGCGTCGCGGCGGCAGTTGGATTGGCAGGGCTGCGGCGCGAAGCCGTGCGCAGGCGGCCGACACCCGTCACACCGACCGCGCGAGAAGCCTCTGGGCATCGAGCGAGGTTGACCGAGCGACGACGGGGACCTCGCGTCGGACGGCCCTCGTCGGGCCTCGGCGCGCGCGTCCGGCCCCGGAGCTTCGGCTGCGCGCGGCGGCCCTGCCAATCCAGCTGCCGCGGGGGACGACCACCTTGTCCGGTCCGGCTGAAGCCGGACACTACGTACTACAGGGAATCCAAAACTGCTCTCTAAAGCGCTCTGCCACCGGCTGGACTGTGGCACGCTTGCCATGCGGGAGGCGGATCTGTCTGCAAGCGGCCGTGTTCGTGCCGCGTCAGTTCCGGCCGCGAAGCAGACGGATCCGCCTCCCGCGTTGGCGCGTGTTCACTGTTTCTGGCTGGTCGAGCGCACGATGAACCAACCGACGAGGAACATCACGATGCCGACGTAGAACGGGTTCGGCTGTGGGCCACTCGGACCGGCCATGAAGATGTCGACGAGCAGAATCCACATGGCGAAGACCTGCAGAAAGCGTCCGACATACCACAGCGCGCCGGCCACTCGTGGATTCATATCCGCTGAAAGTTCTTCTCGATCTCGCGCCGCGTGAGCCGGAGCATCACCGGGCGCCCGTGCGGACACACCGACGAATACGCCGTCCGCCGGAGCTCTTCGAGAATGTGCATCATCTTTTCGTGCGTCAGCGGATAGTTCGCCTTGACGGCGGCATGACAGGCCGTGGTGGCTGCAAGTCGCCGCAGCGCATCGCCGACCTCCCTGCCCCGATCCAGACCTTCAAGGTCCTCCGCGAGCGCGCGCAATGCCACAACCGCATCGTCACGTCCCAGCAAAGCCGGGACCGCGGTCAGCCGCAGCGTGTCACCGCCGAAGTCGTCGACGCCAAATCCCAGGCGATCGAGATCGGCCGAGTGGCTCAACAACGCCTGACGACTCTCGAGCGAGAGCTCGACCAGAACCGGATCCAGCAGCCGCTGGCTTTCGAGCCGGCCCGTCGTCAAACGCTCCATCACCCGCTCGAACAGCACGCGCTCGTGGGCAACGTGCTGGTCGATGATGGCGATGCCATCGGCATCGACCGCAATGATGAACGTGTCGCGGAACTGCCCCAGCGGCATCAGGGGCTTCAGCGGTTCTACGTTCTGGGTGCTGGGTTCCAGGTTGCCGGTTCCGGCTTCAAGGTTCGCGAGCGCACCCAACGCACCTATCGCACTCAACGCATCCGCCTTCGCGCCGCCAAGGCCCACCGCTTCGGCGGACAAGCCTGGAGCACCCAATTGAGTCCATCGGCTGGGATAGATGCCTCCGCTCAGCACGCCCGGAATCGACTGGGCAGCCGGCACCGGCTCGCGATAGCTCTCGGGCAGCAGCTGCAGCTCGGGCACGACGCCCCTGCCGATGGCGTCGGCGATCGCATGCTTGACGCCCTCGTGCACGAACGACTGATCGCGAAACCGCACCTCGGCTTTCGTCGGATGCACGTTCACATCCACGCGGTCTGCGGGAATGTCGATGAAGAGGTGTACCTCGGGACTCCGCTCCTTGATCGAGGCGTTGCTGTACGCGTCGATAATCGCGTGGGCTATCGTCCGGTCTTTCACGATGCGGCGGTTCACGAACACGTTCTGCGTCCCTCGAGTCGGGCCCTGTTCGGTGAGGGCGGCCACGAACCCTTTGATGCCGAACCCCGTCAGCGACTTGCCCACCGGCACGAGGTCGGGACGCTCGCCGAAGATCTGAAACAGCCGATCTTCGAACTTCGCGACGACCGGCCAGTTCGCGAGGGTGCGGGGCCCGCTCGTAAGGGAGAATCCGATTTCCGGGTAGCCGAGCGCGAACTGGGTCACGACCCGCGACACCTGCGTCGGCTTCGCCAGTGTCGGATTTGAGAAACTTCCGGCGCGCCGGCAGGTTGTAGAAAAGGTCGCCGACTTCGATGGACGTGCCTTCGGGAGTGCCGATTTCCTGAACCGAGGCGATCGCGCCGCCGTTGACCCGGATCTCTGTCCCCGCCATCTCGCCGCGCAGGCGCGTCTTCATGACGAAATGCGAGACCGACGCAATGCTGGGCAGCGCTTCGCCGCGGAAGCCGAGCGTGTGGATGGCCGCGAGATCGTCTGCCCGGCGGATCTTGCTCGTCGCGTGACGCTCGAGCGACAAGCCGTGCATCTTCGGGGCCCATGCCCTCGCCGTCGTCTTCGACCCGCACGAGACGCTTACCGCCCAGCTCGATGTAGACCTGAATGCGCCGCGCGCCGGCGTCGATCGCGTTTTCGACGAGCTCCTTGACGACCGAAGCCGGCCGCTCGACCACTTCGCCGGCAGCAATCTGGTTGGCTAGATCCGATGGCAGGAGGTTGATGCGCGCCATGACAAGGGCTTAGGGCTGAAAGCTCAGGGCTTAGGGAAGTGTAAAGGGTAACTCCCTCGGCCCGTACCCTCAGCCCTAAGCCATCAGCCCTAAGCCCTCCGTCAGCGTCAGTCCCCAACTTTGACCGACAGCGCCGCCTGCGCGGCCGCCAGACCGCGCCACGGGGACGCGATACGGCGACATCGTGACGTAGTTCAGATCCGACTTTCTCGAAGAAGTGAATCGACGAGGGGTCGCCGCCGTGCTCGCCGCAGATGCCGAGCTTGATGTCGGGCCGCGTCGCGCGTCCCTTCTCGACGGCCATGCGCACCAGCGCAGCCGACGCCGACGCGTGTCGATCGTGCTGAACGGATCCTTCTCGAGAATCTTCTTGTCCTGATACGCGCCCAGGAACTTGCCGATGTCATCGCGCGAGAAACCGAAGGTCGTCTGCGTCAGGTCGTTCGTGCCGAACGAGAAGAACTGCGGCTTCAGTGGCGATCTCGTCGGCCGTCACGGCGCCGCGCGGCACCTCGATCATCGTGCCCACGAGATAGTCAATCTTCACGCCCTGTCTCCTTCATCGTCTCCGCCGCCACGCGATCGACGATCGCCTTCTGGTCGCGCAGCTCCTTCACGAGCCCGACGAGCGGAATCATGATCTCGGGCACGACCTTCAGCCCTTCCTTCTTCAGCTGGCAGGCCGCCTCGATGATCGCCCGCGTCTGCATCTCGGTGATTTCCGGATAGGTGATGCCCGAGGCGCACGCCCCGATGGCCGAGCATCGGGTTGAACTCGTGCAGCTGCTCGACCCGCGCGAGCAGCTTCTTCTTGCTCTCGAGCTCCTTCCTGTCGCCGTTGGTCACCTCGAGCTTGGCGATCTCGACCATCAGATCTTCGCGCTTCGGGCAGGAACTCGTGCAGCGGCGGGTCGATCGTCCGGATGGTCACCGGCGAGCCCGTGCATGGCCTTGAACACGCCGTAGAAATCCGCACGCTGCATCGGCAGCAGCTCGGCGACGCGCCTTCTTCCGATCGGCCAGGTTGTCCGCCAGAATCATGCGCTGCACGATGGGCAGCCGATCCTCGCCGAAGAACATGTGCTCGGTGCGGCACAGTCCGATGCCGCGCGCGCCGAACGCGTAGGCCAGCTCGGCCTGGTCGGGCAGGTCCGCGTTGGCGCGGATGCCAAGGCGGCGGAACTTGTCGGCCCACTCGAGCAGCTTGTTGAACCGCTGGTAGATGTCCGATTTCTTCGCGTCCAGCTGGCCGTTCGACGACCTGCAGAATCTCGCTCGGCTTGCGATGCCATCTTACCGAGCTTGATCTCGCCCTTGAGACCGTCGAACGACACGAAGTCGCCTTCCTTGACCACCTTGCCGTCCGACCGTGAACTTCTTGTCCTTCTCGGAAATGTGCAGCGACCCGGCGCCGACGATCGAGGGCTTCCCCATCTGGCGGCCGACGACCGCGGCGTGAGACGTCATGCCGCCGGTGGCGGTCAGGATGCCCTGCGCCACGTGCATGCCGTGGATGTCGTCGGGCACCGTTTCCTTGCGGACGAGAATCACCTGCTTGCCCTGCCGCGTCCATTCCACCGCGTCGTCGGCGGTGAAGACGACCTGGCCCGACGCCGCGCCCGGCGACGCCGGCAGCCCCTTGGCGAGGACCGGAATCTTCGCCCATTCCTTCGGATCGAACCCCGGCGACAGCAACTGCGACAGCGCTTCCGGATCGACCAGCAGCACGCGCCTCCTTCGGCGATGACGATCTTCTCGGTCGACGAGGTCGGTCGCAATCACGACGGCGGCATAGCCGGTGCGCTTGCCGCTGCGCGTCTGCAGCATGAACAGCCGCTCGTCCTGGATCGTGAACTCGAAGTCCTGCACGTCCTTGTAGTGCTTCTCGAGCCGCGTCGTGATCTCGCGCAGCTGCTTGTACGCCTTCGGCAGCACCGCCTCGAGTTCGCGGATCGGCTGCGGCGTGCGGACGCCCGACACGACGTCCTCGCCCTGCGCGTTGATCAGGAACTCGCCGTAGAACTCTTTCGCGCCGGTGGCCGGGTTCCGCGTGAAGCCCACGCCCGTCGCCGACCGATCGCCCGTGTTGCCGAACACCATCTCTGCACGTTGACGGCCGTGCCGATGTAGTCGGGAATGTCGTAGATGCGGCGGTACTCGATGGCGCGCGGGATTCTGCCAGGATCGGAACACGGCGTCGCGCGAGCCCTTGAGCTGCTCGATCGGGTCCTGGGGAAAGGATTTGCCGGTCTTCTTCTGCACGACCTGCTTGTAGCGGGCGATGACATCGCGCAGCGCCTCCTCGTCGAGGTCGGTGTCGGCCTTCGCGCCACGCGCCTTCTTCACGGCATCCAGTTCGTGCTCGAACACGTCCTTCGGGATCTCGAGCACGACGTTGCCGAACATCTGGATGAAGCGGCGATAGCTGTCGGCCGCGAATCGTCCGTTGCCGGTCTCGGCTTGAGCGTTTCAACGGTCTGCATCGTTCAGGCCAAGGTTCAGAATCGTGTCCATCATGCCGGGCATCGAGAACTTCGCACCGGACCGGACCGACACGAGCAGCGGCTTTTTCAGTGTCGCCCAGCTTGCGGCCGGCCGACTTCTCGAGCTTCCGCAGGTTGTCGATCATCTCCTTCTCGATCGACGCGGGAATCTTGCCGCCTTCCTTGTAGTAGATGCTGCAGACGGGCGTCGAGATGGTAAACCCCGCGGGCACCGGCAACTTGGCGTTGGTCATCTCCGCCAGGCCCGAGCCCTTGCCGCCGAGCAGATCCTTCATCGTGCGATCGCCGTCGGCCTTGCCGTCGCCGAAGAAATATACGTACTTGCCGGGCTTCGCCAGCTTCGCGATCTTGTCGGTCTCGAGGGGTTTCTTTGCTGCCACTTTCTTTGCCATTCGACTGTCTACTCCGTCTCCGAAACAATTTCGGAAATATCCGCGATGCGTAAGATCTGCTGTTCGAGGCGCTTCATGAGACGCAGGCGGGCCTTTCGCAAGGCGAGGTCATCTACCATCACAAAGATTTCGGTGAAGAATCGATCGACTGCAGGACCGAACTGGGCCGCCTCGACGAATGCGCGGCGCAAATTTTCCCCTGATTTCAGTACGCTGTCAATCACAGGACCGCGAGCGTCGAGCTCGTGGAGCAGCGCGATCTCGGCAGGCTCCTTGAGCAGTTTCGCGAGCGGCGGCTCGGTCGTCGTCGACAACGCCGGCATCGCAGCTCGCGCGCGATGTTCTTCACGCGCTTGAAGGCGACCGCCAGTTTCACGAAATCGGGAGAGCTCGTGAATTCCGGCAGCACTTCGAGCCGCTTGAGCGCGTCCGCCGGACTCACGTGCCTGTCGAACTCTGTCTCCTGCAACACCGCTCTGACGTTGCGGACGTCGAACCCGCGCTGCTCGAGGACGTAGCGATAGCGCTCGAGGAGAAACGCGTCCATGGCCTGACGAGGATCGGCCGGCCATTCCTCGACTGGCGCAAACCGCTCGGGCCGCCTCATCGATGAGCGTGTGGAGCGATGGACGCACCGCCAGCCCCGTCAACGCCGACAGATCCACCAGGATCTTGAAAATGCCGTGCGCCAGGCGCCGCAACCCGAACGGGTCGCGCGAGCCGGTCGGTTTCTCGCCGGCGTAGAACATGCCGACGACCGTATCGAGCTTGTCGGCCAGCGAGACGGCCGCCCAGGTGACGGCCGCATCGCCCAAGCTGCTGGCGCGTGGGTGGCGCATCGGGCGTCAATCGCGTCGGGCAGATACTGGTAGTAGATCGCCTTCCACACCGGCTCCGGCTGCCCATCCTCGCGGGCGTAAATGCCGCCCATCACACCCTGCAGTTCGGTCAGCTCCGGCCACCATCTCGGTCGCAAGGTCGGCCTTTGCCAGACGGCCGGCCGTGGCGGCCGCTTCTGCCACGTCGGGCGACGTCAGCGGCCCGGACGCGATCCATCGTGCAAGGTTTTCAACGCGCTGGGCCTTCTCGAAATAGGTGCCGAGCTTCTTATGAAACCGGATCGTCTTCAGCCGCTCGAGACGATCGTCGAGCCGGTGCTGGCGATCGGCGTCCCAGAAGAAGCGCGCGTCCCGCAAACGGGCTCCCAGCACCCGCTCGTAATTGCGAGCCACGTTCTTCTCGTTCGCCGGCATCGGTGTTGGTGACGACGAGAAACGCCGGTTTCAGGTGACCGGCATCGTCGACGACCGGGAAGTTGTGCTGATGGTGAATCATGGTGGTCGTCAGCACTTCTTCGGGCAGCGATCAGAAATTCACGCGCGAAGGTCCCCGCCATGACGGTCGGGTACTCGATCAGATCGGGCACCTCGTCGAGGAGCGTCGAATGCAGCATCGCCGCGCCACCCACGCGTCCGCCGAGACCGCGCGCCTTCGCCTCGAGCGTCCGCCCGATGCGGTCCTGCCGTTCCTGCCGATCGAGGATGACGAAATGTTCCGCGAGGCGCGCCTGATAGTCGTCGAACGTTCGCACCTTGACGGCCCGCCCGGCGCGCCCGCTGGTCGTCAGAAAACGATGGCCGTAAGTGACGGCCGCCGAGACGACCTCCTGCACGGCAGCCGATTCCGAGAGCTCCGTCCGGCGAATCGTGAACGGCACGACGCGGCCGCCGTAGAGATAGAGAATCCAGCGAATCGGCCGGCCGAAGAGCAGCTCGCCCTTGCCATCTTCCAGATAGGCATCCCAGTGCATCGCTTTCGGAAAGCTGAACGAGCGAAGCGTCGTCGCCAGCACGTCGGGCAGCACGTCGACGGCCGCCTTGCCGCGCTGGTGCCGGCGATACCCCAGATACGTCCCCTTCGGCGTCTCGACGCGTTCGAGGAGGTTGACGTCGACGTTGTTCTTGCGCGCGAATCCGACGGCCGCAGGCGTGGGCTGACCCGCCGCATCGAAGGCGGCTCCCACCGGCGGACCCGTGAGAACCTCGTCGATGTCGTTCTGACGCTCGGCGATTTTCGCGATCCGCGCGGTCAGCCGCCGGGGCGTGCTGTAGCTCTCGATAGGCGCGTCCGGGTTCAACCGGTGCGCCCGCAACGCGCCGTCGATCCCGTCGCGAATCTGGCGCGTCAGGCCGGGCAGCCACGAGGCGGGAAGCTCTTCCGTGCCGAGCTCGAGCAGGAGTTCACGGTCCATAATTGGTCTGACAGGGCTGAAGCCCTGTGCCACGTCGCCTGTAATCTCAGCGGTGGCGCAGCCCTTCAGGGCTGCTTCGCGACTTCCTCCTCTCCCACATAGGCCTGCGCGATAGCGATCGCGATCTGGCGCACGCGCAGAATGTAGGCGGCGCGCTCGGTCACGCCGACGCTGCCGCTCGAGTCGAGAATATTGAAGAGGTGCGAGCACTTGAGCGCGTGTTCGAGCGCCGGCAGAATAAGGCCGCTCTTCAACAGCCGCTCGGCCATCCAATAGTACTTGTCGAACAGATCGCGGTGGAACGCGGCGAACTCTTCGCGCGACATGCCGTCGACCTGGCCGTACACGTACTTCGACTGTTCGATCTCTTCGCGAAGCCGCACCTCGCCGTACTTCACACCACCGCCCCACTCGAGGTCGAAGATGTTCTCGACCTTCTGCAGGAGCATCGCGATGCGCTCGAGCCCGTAGGTCAGCTCGGCGCTGACGGGCGCCAGCGTCACGCCGCCCACCTGTTGGAAATAGGTGAATTGTGTGATTTCGAGACCGTCCAACAGCACCTGCCACCCGATGCCCCAGGCGCCGAGCGTCGGCGACTCCCAGTTGTCGTCTTCGAAGCGGATGTCGTGCGCGCGCGGATCGATGCCGACCGCTTCGAGGCTCTGCAGATAGATCTGCTGCACCTCGTCGGGCGCCGGTTTGAGAATCACCTGAAACTGGTGGTGCTTGAACACCCGGTTCGGATTCTGGCCGAAGCGTCCGTCATCGGGACGCCGCGACGGCTGCACGTAGGCCACGTTCCACGGTTTCGGCCCGAGCACGCGCAGCAGCGTTTCCGGGTGCGAGGTGCCCGCGCCCACTTCGAGGTCGAGCGGCTGCTGGATGATGCACCCCTGCGACGCCCAGAACGCACTCAGTTTCAGAATGAGGTCTTGGAGGGTCACAGCCGCGTCATTTCCTTTATCACTTTGAGCGATCGAGGCTCGCGCTCGAGGTGCATGGCAATGACGCTGCGATGCAGCGACTCGAGCTCGCGCAACATCGCGCGGTCGGCGGTCATGCCAGTCAATTCCTGCGGGCCGATCTTGCGGGCCGCGCTCAGAAACGACTGCGCTTCGGGCGAAAGGGTCTGCACCCGCGCGGCGGGATACACGCCCTGCAGGCTGAGCAGCCAGAACTCGAAGTACCGCGTCAACGGCTCTGGCGGCACCCCGGCCACGAGCGCTTCGACCATCGACACCCCGAGGCGATACAGCCGCTCGTCTTCGTGGCTTTCGGCCGCCCACTCGTCGATGAGCTCCGCGAAATAGGCCGCGCAGCCGAGCGCCTCGATGGTGCCGCTCGACAATGCCGAACGCGACGCCTCCGAATAGTTCAGGTTCACCAGCTCGCGCCGTTCTTTCTCGAAATACGCCACCCTGACGTGCGTCAGCGGCTCGAGCGCGCCGACGAAATTCGATTTCGGCCGCCGCGCACCCCTGGCCACACCGCGCTTTTTGCCGCGATCGCGGGTTAGAAACACGACAATCCGGTCTGCCTCGCCGAGCTTGTAGGTTCGGAGGATGAGCGCGTCGGTACTGTAGAGAGGCATTTATCAGGGGCCCTGCCTTCGCCAAGGCTTCGGCGGGCAGGCCCTTATTCTACCCCGCGCGTTGGAAGAACCGCGTGAACAGGGTGGCGAGTCCGAGGAACGACGCAAACCCCGCGACGTCCGTGAATGTGGTGATGAACACGGCCGACGCAAGGGCGGGATCGATCTTGAGCGCTTTCAAACCCAGCGGAATCAACGTGCCCGCGAGGCCGGCGACGAAGAGATTGACGACCATCGCCATGGCCAGGATGATGCCCAGCCGGGCGTCGCCGTTCATCACAGAGGCCACGACCGCCGCGATCGAGCCGACGACAAGGCCGTTGCCGATGCCGACCAGCAGCTCCTTCCCCAGAGCCTTCTTCGAGTTGCTCCAGGTGAGCTCGCCGAGCGCGATGCCCCGGACGATCACCGTCAGGGTCTGGGTCGCCGCGTTTCCTCCCATACCGGCCACTACGGGCATGAAGATGGCCAGCGCCACCCAGCCGCTGATCGTGTCCTGGAACAGACCGACGACCGCCGCGGCCAGAAACGCGGTGGCGAGGTTGACGATCAGCCAGGGCATCCGCTTGCGCAGCGACTCGGATGCCGGCGTGAAGACCCGCTCGTCGCTCGACACGCCCGCCAGGCGGTAGAGGTCTTCGGTCGCCTCGTCCTTGATGACGTCGATCACGTCGTCCACGGTAATGACGCCGACGAGCTTGTTCGCCTCGTCCACGACAGGAATCGCCAGCAGGTTGTAGGAGGCCACGAGGCGCGCGACCTCTTCCTGATCCATGTCGACCCGGGCACTGCTCGGGTCGGGCGTCATGATTCTCTTCAGGGGCGTCTCGGGCGACACGAGCAGCAGCCGCCGCAACGACGTCACCCCCACCAGGTGCCCCCGTTCGTCGACGATGTAGAGATAGAACACCATCTCGACGTCGCGCGCGTTCTGCAGCGCCGTGATGGCTTCGCCCACCGTCATGTCCTCGGACGAGGCAAAGACGTGCGGGTTCATGATGCGGCCCGCCGTCTGCTCGGGGTACTCGAGGAGGTTCTCGACCTCGCCCGATTCCTTGCGGCCCATCAACTCGAGGACGGCCGTCGATAGCTCTTCGGGCAGGTTGTCGATGATGGCCGCCGCATCGTCTGAGGGCAGCTCCTGGACGAGCTTGGCGATCTCCTCGGCCGAGCGGCCCGCCAGCAGTTGCGCGGCAGCCTGGGGCCCGAGCTCGCTTAGCGTCTCCATCGCGAGCCGGCTGTTGCGTTCGACCAGCACCGAGAAGGACGCCAGTCGGTCGCGTTCGGGAAGCTCGCCGAAAATCTGTGCGAGATCGGCCGGATGTTGCTTTTGAAGAAGATTCGACAGGTTGG
The DNA here is from genome assembly GCA_963746535.1 of Vicinamibacterales bacterium. Taxonomy (GTDB): domain Bacteria; phylum Acidobacteriota; class Vicinamibacteria; order Vicinamibacterales; family JAMQPK01; genus JAMQPK01. Next base: position 313,932 of record CAVVBP010000010.1, read on the forward strand.
CCGTGGCGCCAACCCTGAGGAGGCGCTTCACCGAGTCCTGAACGAGATCGACCTTCCTTTGCGGCGGCATACGAACCCGTTACTGTAACACGCGCGATTTGGTGATTAGAAGGGCTCTTGGTAGCATCACTCCAACAAATCCAGCGGAGCCGCATCATGAATACGAACCTGTTTCGGACCTTGGTCGCCGGTCTCGTCACGTTCCTCGCCCTCGCCTCGTTTCAACCGTCGAGTCGCTCGTTCGCGCAGCAACCGGGCGGAGACGTCGCGATCGACAACGACGACATCGGCGGCGTCGTCACGAGCCCCAAGGGACCTGAAGCGGGTGTCTGGGTCATCGCGGAAACCCGCGACCTCCCCGTCCGCTACATCAAGAGCGTCGTCACCGACGACCGCGGCCGATTCGTGATTCCCGATCTTCCGGCCGCAAATTACCAGGTCTGGGCGCGTGGTTACGGCCTGGTTGACAGTCCCAGGGCCTCGGCCAAGCCTGGGCAGCGGCTGGCCATTACAGCGGTGATCGCACCAAGCGAGGCCGCCGCCGCGCACTATTACCCGGCGATCTACTGGTATTCGATGCTGACGATCCCCGCCGCCGATCAGTTCGGCGGCAAGAGCAGCATTCCCCCGCGCCTGACCCAGATGAACTGGATCAGCTCGATGAAGAACACCGGCTGCGTCGGCTGCCATCAGCTCGGCCAGCAATCGACGCGGACCATTCCCGCGGTGTTCGGCAAGTTTCCTTCTTCCGCCGACGCGTGGCGTCGACGGGTGCAGGCCGGCCAGTCCGGTCAGCAGATGCTCGGGCAATTGACGGCTCTCGGCGATCTCGCGTTCGCCAACTACGGCGACTGGACGGATCGAATCGCCAAAGGCGAGCTGCCGTTTGCCAAGCCGCCCCGGCCACAAGGTGTCGAGCGCAACATCGTCGTGACGCTGCGCGACTGGATGACCGACAGGCACTATCTGCACGATCTGATCGCGAGCGACCGCCGCCATCCCACTGTCAACGCCTACGGGCCGCTGGTCGGATCGCCCGAGTACAGTTCCGACACGCTGCCGATCCTCGATCCCATCAAGAACGTGACGACGACATTCAAGGCAACGGTGCGAGATCCCAATATGCCCTTGAACCTCGGGCCTGGACATGCGGCCGCGCTCGATGCGCTGCAACCCTCCGCCTATTGGGCCAGCGATCGAATCTGGGAAACGCGCGTCAACAATCACAACTCCATGTTCGGCCGCGACGGCCGGGTATGGCTGGCGGCCTCGGTGCGCGGCGCCGAGAATCCGGCTTTCTGTAAAGAAGGGTCGGACCATCCGTCGGCCAAGGCGTTTCCGATGGACCGCGCGATCCGCCACATTGCGGTGCTCGATCTCAAGACGCAGAAGTACAGCTTCGTCGAGACCTGCTTCTCGACGCACCATCTGCAATTCGCCTACGACGCGAACGAGACGCTCTGGACGAGCGGCGGTGGTCCGGTCGTTGGCTGGGTCAACACGAAGATGTTCGACCAGACCGGCGACGCGGCGAAATCCCAAGGGTGGACGGCGCTCGTGCTCGACACCAACGGCAACGGTAAACGTGACGCCTACGTCGAGGCCGATCAGCCTGCCGATCCGACGAAGGACACGCGCATCATTTCGCCCTTCTACTCGATCATGCCGAGTCCGGCCGACGGGTCCATCTGGGGAGCGACGATGGGTGTGCCTGGCGCGGTGGTGAGGATTGCGCCTGGATCGAACCCTCCGGCAACGGCGCTTGCCGAAATCTACCGCGTGCCGCAGCCTGGTTTCGGCGCGCGCGGCGCCGACATCGACAGCAAGGGCGTCGTATGGGTCTCACTCGGCAGCGGCCACATGGGCAGTTTCGATCGGCGCAAGTGCAAGGGGCCGCTCAACGGACCGAAGGCGACGGGCGACCACTGCCCCGAGGGCTGGTCGTTCCATCAGTATCCCGGTCCGGGCTTCAAGGGCATCGGTGAGAACAGCGCAGAGTCGAGCTACTACTCGTGGGTGGACCAGCACAACACGTTCGGCCTCGGTAACGATGTGCCCATGTCTACCGGCAACCTGAACGACGGCATCATCGCGTATGCCAACGGCCGGATGGTCGTCATTCGCGTGCCCTATCCGATCGGCTTCTACGCCAAGGGCTTCGACGGGCGCATCGACGATCCGAAGGCGGGCTGGAAAGGGCGCGGGCTCTGGGCCGCGAACGGCGACCGCACGCCGTGGCTGATCGAGGGTGGCAAGGGCACCAGACCGTTCGCGGCGCACTTCCAGTTGCGCCCCGATCCGCTGGCGAAGTAATCGTCGCCAGAGGTCTCAGCCTGCTTGAACGATCTCGACCAGGCCAAAGCCTTCTTTGCGCCCCGCCGTCGCAAGGCGGTCGTCGAGCGTGACGATGTCGAGCGTGGCGGGGCGCCCTTCGGCCGCCACGAACGCGGCGGCAAGCTGCAAGGCGTCGGCTGCTCGTAGAGGATGAACGCGCAGGAACCGGACGGCGGCTTCCCGTACAGCGTCGCTGGGATCGACTTCGTGCCAGCCTTGCGAGAGCTGGGTCAGCCGCTCGAACGCATGTGCCGCGCCGGCGCTATCGAGCGCCGCGTCGCGCTCGAGTCTTGCGAGAGCGGAGGCACACTCGATATGCGTTCCCCACCAGACGAGCATCGCAGAATCATCTGCCGCCACGGCTTGCAATCGAGCCGTTGACGCTTCGGCCAGCAGCAGCGGCACAACGGCCGACGCATCCCAGAACTTCATCGTCCTGTGCGCCGCTCCTCGAGCAGTGCCTTCACGCCTGAGGCCGCGCCCTTGGGCCGCGGAGGCTTCGTCGCGAAAAGATTCATGGCCATTGGCGAGCGAGCAGGGCGGACGATGCCTCCCCGCACGAGCCGGGAAAGTTGACCGGTCGAATCACCAGCGACCTCGGTCACCGGCTCAAGGCGGGCAACCGGGCGTCCGCGGTCAACGATCAGCACGGGGGACCCTGCTTTGACCCCGTCGATCAGCGCGCTGAAGTTGTTCTTGGCATCGGTGATACTAGCCTTTTTCATAAAGCTATTATAGACTCTTTAGAATAACCTATCTAGCCTATTTAGCTCGGTCGGCTCACCGTCCTTCCGTCAGTGCTGCACTCCAAGGGAATACGATGCCAATGGCTGCAGATGACGCCGGTGAGTCGATCACCGTGTTGAGAAGAAAGCGCTGTCCGTCACGTGAAACGTCATATGGATACCGCACACCGGCACTGATACCGGATCTCGTCCGACTGTCGAAAAGCGGCACAAGACCTTGAACCATGGATCGTGAGCCGATCATGCTAATCGTCGCGGCAACCAACCGGTTTTTCGAATCGAGGAAGAAGAGCTCTCTGCCGTCCTGACGCCATCTCGGTGCGCGTCCGCCTTCTTTCGACACGCGCGTTCGCGGCCCGGGGCCAGGGAATGGCGCGATCCAAATCTCATTGCTCTCACCCGATTCGCCCGACTGGTACGCCACCCATTTCCCATCCGGAGAGAATCGCCCTGCATACTCGTCGAAGTCGCTCTGTGCAAACGGAACGGGAGCGCTGTTGCCATCAACCGCAACATAGAAGAGATCCTGATTTGTCCTTCTTCCGGTGGCACCCACTCCGTACAGCACAAACCGCCCATCAGGCGACCAGCTAAAGGGATACTTGTTGAGACCATCCGCTAACAGGAGTCGTTCCGCACCTATGGCTCCGCTTGTGGCCTTGATATACAAGTCCATGGCGCCCTGCCGCCGCGAATTGAAGACAATGTAACTCGCATCCTTCGACCAGATCGCCATCGCATCGTCCGCAGGATCGAACGTGAACCTTGGCTGGACCATGCGAACCAGATCAAACAGGACGATATCGCGGCGATCCTGACCACCGAGGAATGCACCGATCGCTGCATGGTTGCCGTCCGGGGACAATTCGAGATCGCCGTAGAAGCTCGCATCGCCCAAAGCGGCCACTTCTCGGCCTGTCCGATCGGCCCAGATGAGCCGGGATCGGCTGGGGCTGACGCCATTCCGGTACGCAATGACGCCGGTCTGCGAAGCTGAGAAGTCGGAAACGCCCGCGCCACCCGTCGCAACATCTTTGAGGATCGCGCGGGGCTTCCCGGTGGCCTTCAACGTGGAGGCGTCGAACGGTTGCGCCATGAGCGTCCTGTCCTGTACGAACAGCAGATGACTCTGGGCATAGACTGCTTGAGACGTTCCTGTTGCAACCGGACGGGTTTCCTTGTCGTCGAGCGAACCGATGAAGATCGAAGCGTGCTCAATGGTTCCAGCCGTCGGCCTGCCCAAAAAGGCCCCAGCGTCCTCCGAACCGCCGGTTGACGCACGGAACAGGAAGTGACGTCCGTCTGGCAGGAAAAAAGGATGCTGGTGATTCCCTTCGAGCGGCTGAGTAATCTGGATGGGTTTATCGGCACTACCCATCGACACGCGGAAGAGACCTTGCCGCGGGCCTCGTCTGGCCCCAAACACGATCACTCCGTTCTGATTCCATGTCCCGCCGCTTCCTTCCACCGCATCGCAGACGGCTTGAATCGGACCACCAGAACCGCTCACTACTTTGAGTTTGCCATCTGAAAAGAATCCAACAGAACGGCTGTCGGGCGACCAAAACGGACTGAGTGCGTTGTCGGTGCCCTCGAGCATTTCGGCCTGTGGTAAATCGAGCCGCCGAATCCACAGCCTTCGGCGGCCACCATCTCCAGCCGCGACAAATGCCAGTTGCCGGCCATCGGGCGACATCGACATTCGCATCGCAGGGAACCCTGGGTTGATGTGCCAGCCCTCCGGTGACATCACACTTGCGAAAATAGGGTGCGATTCCGGGGATGGGACCAGGAACTGGTGCACAGCGAGGCCGAGCGTCGTGGCGAGCACCAGCGCCGCGGCACTCCACACGAGTAGCCTGGGTTGTGTCGGACGCGATTGGCGCGGCTCCGATTCCCGAGAAGCCGCAATTCCGGCGAGATCTATTCGCGCATCGGCGATATCGTGCAGGCGATCTTGCGGCTCTTTCGTGAGACATAGACGCAGCACGCGGCGCAACCCTGCAGATGTATCGGGCGGCAGCCTCTGCCAATCAGGATCCCTTTCCAGGATCTGCGCGAGGGTATCGGCCACCGTTCCGGCACCGAACGCCGATGTACCCGTGAGCATCTCGAAGAGAACCGCGCCGAACGCCCAGTTGTCGGCACGCTTATCGATGGCTTGACCACGCGCCTGCTCGGGACTCATGTACGCCGGAGTTCCGAGCACCACTCGTTCGGGGGTCAACTCAGACGCCGACCTCTGTGCGGTCTGCGGCGGGGACATCTTGGCCAGTCCGAAATCGAGCACCTTCACGGTGCCCTCCTGGCTGATCTTGATGTTCGACGGCTTCAGGTCGCGATGGACGATGCCGCATACGTGCGCCGCCTCGAGCGCCTGCGCGATTTGCACGGCAAGGGCCAGGCTCTCGCCCACAGGAATGGCACCGTTAGCCAGGCGCTGGGCAAGCGTCTTGCCTTCCACGAGCTCCATGACCAGCGCCGGCGAACCCGTCGCATCCTCGAGCCCATAGATCGCGGCAATGTGCGGATGGTTCAGTGTCGCAAGTAGTCGCGCTTCCCGTTCGATTCTTGCGATGCGGCCCGTATCGCCGACAAAAGCCGACGGGAGCACTTTGATGGCGACGTCGCGTCCGAGCTTCCCATCGGTCGCCCGATACACGTCGCCCATGCCGCCGGAGCCAATCAGCGATTGGACCTGGTAAGGACCGATGCGGCTGCCGATCAGAGTCCCTCGGTACGCCTTCCGCCTCGAGCAATCGTTCCGCGCCGCTGTTTTCACGGAGCAGCGATTCAAGCTCAGCATGGAGCGCGAGATCGTCGCCGCAAGCCTTCCGGAGGAATTCAGCGCGCGCCTCCGGCTCGAGCTGAATAACCTCGTGATACAGCCGCGAAGTCAGCCGCCAGCGCTCGTCAGACATAGGTACCTGGCCGCCTCGGTTCGATCCGCGTCCTGCGAAGCTCGCGCCCTAGCCACGCTTTCGCGAGCTTCCAGTCGCGCTTCACCGTGTCGGATGAAACGCCGAGCACCTGAGCCATTTCGTCGACGCTCAAGCCGCCGAAGAACTTTAACTCGACCACTTTGCCGCGGCGCTTGTCGATCGTTGCGAGCGCATCGAGAGCGTCATCGAGCGCGACGAGATCCTCCGCGCGATCGGGAATGACCAGCCCTTCGGCCAGCGACACCTTCCCAATCCCGCCACCGCGTTTCTGATTCTTTCGCTTGCGTGCGGAATCGATGAGGATTCGCCGCATCTGGCGTGCTGCCATCGCAAAGAAATGCGCGCGATCCAGCCAGTCCACCCGATTGATGTTGATGAGACGGAGGTAGGCCTCGTTCACGAGCGCGGTGGCCTGCAGCGTATGCCCGATCCGCTCGCCCGCGACATGCCACTGAGCGAGCCGCCGCAGTTCCTTGTGGACGAGCGGCATCAACCGCTCGAACGCCACTTTGTCGCCATGCCCCCATGCGATGAGCAGGTCGGTCAGTGGTGGCGCCCCGGATGAAGCAGCCCGGCTCATAATTTTCTGGAAGGCGAGGATTCTAAGCCCAAAACACGCCGCGTTCCACTTTTCACCGCACTCCTGCGCCTGTCTGTCAGGAGCAGGAATGAGCCTGCCCTCAAGTCGGCGAGGACGGGGTGGGAACAGTCAGATCGCTGCCCGGCATGGGCCTCCTAGCGCTCATGGGGGTCGCTTCGAGCACGCTGGCACAACGTCCGCCGGAACCCACCCTGAATGTGCATCTGCGAAATGACGCCGCAGTCCCAGAAGACACGCTTGAAACGACCCGGCTGCTTGTCAACGACATCTTCGGCAGCGCCGGACTCCATGTCGGATGGGTTAGAGACGCTGACGCATTTTCGGTAGTTTTGGCACCTGGGCCACTCCCAGGAATCGGTCGTGCTCAAGATGTTCTGGGGTTCAAGCCCGGCCGCGACGGACACGGCCGCCTGGCCTACGTGTTCATGAATCGCGTGTCGGCGATTGCGATTGGCTACGACGTGCCAAGATCGATCGTGCTGGGGACTGCAATTGCTCACGAACTCGGACATCTCCTGTTACCGAAGGCACACTCCGCCGCCGGTATCATGAAGCCTGCCATGGACAAGAACGACTTCTGGAGGGCGCGGAATCGTGAACTGCACTTCACCAGCGAACAGGCGCAAGTACTTCGGCAGGCAACGGACGCACAGCACTAGTCAATACAGAGCGCCTCGACGGAGGTCCGGCTGAAGCCGGACACTACGTACCGGCAGGGCTGAAGCCCTGCGCTACCGGAAGGCTACGCACTACCCGGATGCTGCGGACGGATGCCTTGCGACCGACGTGCGACTTACGACTTTCGACTTGCGCCTAGAGACTATTCCCCGTCCGGTCCCTTGACCCCGAGGCGATCCAGCATTCGCGTGTCCTCGCGCCACTCTTCGCGCACGGCCACGCGAAGGTCGAGAAACACCTTCTTCTGAAAGAAATCCGCCATCTCCTTGCGGGCGGCCGTCCCGATGGCCTTGATCATGTCCCCGCCCCGGCCGATCACGATCGGCTTTTGCGATTCGCGCTCGACCAGAATCGTCGCGTAGATACGGATTCGGGGATCCTCGTCGCTGGGCTCCTCGAACTGATCGATAAGCACCGCGGTTGAGAACGGCAGCTCGTCTCGCGTCTGCCGCAACACCTGCTCCCTGACCATCTCCGCGGCCATGTCGCGTTCGGGCTGATCGGTCAGGTAGTCTTCGGGGTACAGCGCCTCGCCGTCGGGCAGGGCGTTCAGCAGGACTTCCTCGAGGTGCGGCACGTTGTCGCCTGTCGTTGCCGACACCGGGACTATTGCCTCCCAGTCGCGTTCCTTGCTCAACTCGTCGATGATCGGAAGCATCTTGTGCTTCTTGATCAGATCCACTTTGTTGAGGATGAGGACCACCTTCGCCTGCGTGTCCTTGACGAGGTTCAGGAGGAAGCGGAGACCCGCGCCAGGGCTTTCAGACACGTCAACCACAAGGCCCACGACATCGACTTCGCCAAGCGTCTCGACAGCCGTATCCACCATGCGCACGTTCATGCGATGGAGAGGCCGGTGGATTCCAGGGGTGTCGACGAATACCACCTGTCCGGTTTCGTAGTTCTTGACCCCGAGAATCCGGCGGCGCGTGGTTTGGGGTTTGTCCGAGACGATGGCGAGCTTGGCGCCGACGATCCGGTTCAGAAGAGAAGACTTGCCCGCGTTGGGGCGTCCGACGAACGAGACGAATCCGGCCTTCACGTTACTCCCGGGGGCCCAGAACCCGCTCTTCGCCGGCGGCCTGCGAGACGGCTTCGCCGCGCACCGATCGCGCTTCCAGTTCCATCACGCGCGTAATGCGGACTTTTCGCACCCGCCGCCGCTCGGCATCGAGGACTACGACGTGCAGGCCGTCGATATCGAACGCTTCGCCCACGGCCGGAACGTGGCCGAGATGGCTCAACAGGAAGCCGCCAACCGTCTCGAACCCTTCGCGCTCGATCGGCACGTTCAGGCGATCCACGATCGTGTCGACGTCTGCCTTGCCGCTGAACACGAACGAGCCGTTGCCCTCGTCCACGACCGGCTCGGCCTCGACATCGTACTCGTCGCGAATCTCGCCGAAGATCTCCTCGACGAGATCTTCCAGCGTGACGAGCCCCGCCGTCCCGCCATATTCGTCCACGACAATCGCGCTCTGGATGCGCTGCCGCTGGAACTCCCGAAGCAGCTCGCTCACGAGCTTGGTCTCGGGCACAAAGTGCGCAGGACGAAGGTGGTTGGTGATCGGCGCGTCGCCGTTCGGCACGTCGCCGAGGAGAATCAGGTCCTTCACGTACACGAAGCCGAGAATGTTGTCGAGGCTCTCGCGGAAGACCGGGATGCGCGAGTACTCCTGCTCGCGGAACAGCGCGCGCAGATCGTCGAGCGTGGCATCCGCCTCGATCGCGACGATGTCGGGGCGCGGGGTCATGACCTCGCGAACGAGCGTATCGCCGAAATCCACGATCGACTTCAGGAGCTTGCGTTCCTCCTGGCCCGTTCCGGCGTCGGCCTCGTCGTCGCCCGTGCCGGTAATGACCTCGCCGTCGTCGTTCACCTCGTCCCGGTTGACCGAAACCGATGCGGGGCGTTCGCGCTTCGAGCGGTTCAGAAGGTGCAGCAGCCCTGAGGTCACCGGGGTGAGCGGACTGCTGATTATCCGGAAGCTCGGCAGGAGCACTTCCAGCACCCGCTCGGGATCTCGCGACACGATGAGAAACGGGATCAGAAACTCGCAGATCGCGCCCAAGGCCACCATCGAGCCCGCCAGGAGGACGACAGATCCAGGGCCCGATATGCCGATCTTGATGGCCAACAGGAGCACCACGAACCCTTCGATCAGCCCGAGCAGCGTGCGAAGCGGCAGGAACAGCAACATGGGCTCCTGGAGGTAGCGCTCGAGGTCGGGCCCGCGGCCGCTGCCCTCGGCCAGAAGGCGGAGGGAGACTCGCATCAGCGCATTGAAGGCCGCCTGTATGGTGCCAAGGTAAATGGCACAGCACGCCAGCAGGAAAAGGGTCAGCGGAATCATGTTCGCGGGGTGCCGCGCGCAATCAGCCCGAGAGGCAGTCCGGCTTTGCGCCTGAGTCGCGCTTCCGCACGAGCCATTTGCCCGCGGTCACTCTCGTGATCGTAACCGAGAAGGTGCAAAAGGCCATGTAGGGCAAGAACCCTAACCTCAACCGTCAAGGAATGTCCGAGCAATTTTGACTGTTTACGGGCAATTCCGCGGGAAATGGCGATATCGCCCAGAAATGGGGTCGGGAGGGGTTTTCGCTCCTTGCTGCCGAAAACCCCTCCCGACCCCACTGGAAACGACAATACGTCGGTCGGCTCGTCCTTGCCGCGATACTTCCGGTTGAGCGCGCGGACCTTGGTGTCAGAAAGAATCGCGACCGTCACCGAGCCGCGCGCCCGCTTCGGTGCCATCCGGGCGAGCCACTGTCCCAGTCCTTTCGCGCCCCCGCGCGTGGTGCCTTCTTCGACCACGCTGACATCCAGGCTCAGACCTGTCCGCCCTTTCCGTTGCTAAACGATTCGTACGCCTTCACGATCTGCTGGACGAGCTTGTGGCGCACGACGTCGCGGTCGTCGAAATGAATGAACGAAATGCCTTCGACGTTCGAGACCACCTTCATCGCTTCAACCAGGCCGGACACGCGACCGGCCGGCAGGTCGATCTGTGTGATGTCACCCGTGACGACCGCCTTCGAACCGAAGCCCAGGCGTGTGAGAAACATCTTCATCTGTTCCGATGTCGTGTTCTGCGCCTCGTCGAGAATGACGAACGCGTCGTTCAACGTACGGCCGCGCATGAAGGCAATCGGCGCGATTTCGATCGTGCCTCGCTCGATGAGACGCTCGGCCCGCTCCACCTCGACCATGTCGTAGAGCGCGTCGTACAACGGCCGCAGATACGGATTCACCTTTTCCTGCAGGTCGCCTGGGAGGAAACCGAGCTTCTCGCCCGCCTCGACGGCCGGCCGCGCAAGGATGATGCGATTCACGCGCTTCGACAGCAGGAAGGACACCGCCTGCGCCATCGCAAGGTACGTCTTGCCGGTCCCAGCCGGACCGATGCCAAAGACGATGTCGTTCTGCTCGATCGCCTCGAGATACCGCCGCTGGTTGACGCTCTTGGGCGCGACCCGGCGCTTGCCCGACTGCGTCTGCGTGGACTTCAAGAAATATTCGCGCAGATCGATGTCCGGATTGGTCGCGACAAGCTGCGCGGCGGTTTTCACATCGCCGTTCGAGACTTTGTAGCCTTCCTGGAGGAGCGTGCCGAGCTGTGTGAAGAGCCGTTCGACTTTGGTGACATCAGGCGGCGGGCCATCGACGATGACATCGTGTCCCTGCGTCCGCAGGCGGACGCCGAACTGCGACTCGATCGTCTTGAGATTCTCGTCGTAGGATCCGAAGAGCGTTTCAATCCCCTGTTCGGGGAGCGTGATTCTTGCCAATGTTGCTGGTCTGTCTCCTTTGGCAGGGCTAAAGCCCTGCGCTACCGAGGTTAATGTCGACCCTGCGCGACCGAGGTTGATTTAGGCCCTACCAAGGTTAATATCGGCCCGGCGCGACCGGACGTGTTGCTACTTTAGCAGGTCCGGCGCTCTCCTACCGTCGCTTCTCTCTCAGCTGGATGTGCAGCTCGCGCAGCTGCTTCTCGCCGACCGGCGACGGTGCACCCATGAGCAGATCCTCGGCGTTCTGCGTCATCGGAAACGCGATCACCTCGCGGATGTTGGGCTCCCTGGCCAGCAGCATCACGATCCGATCCACGCCCGGCGCGAGTCCCCCGTGCGGCGGTGCGCCGTACCGGAATGCATTCAGCATGCCGCCAAATCGCTTCTCCACTTCCTCGGGACCATACCCGGCGATCTGGAACGCGCGCAGCATGACATCGGCTCGATGGTTTCGAATCGCACCGCTCGACAGCTCCACCCCGTTGCAAACGATGTCGTATTGAAACGCCTTGATCGACAGCGGATCCTGGGTTTCGAGCGCTTCCAGGCCGCCCTGGGGCATCGAAAACGGGTTGTGGCTGAAGGTCACCTGTCCCGTTTCCGAATCCAGCTCGTAGAACGGAAAATCGGTGATCCAGCAGAACTTGTACGTATTGGACTCGACGATGTCGAGCTCCCGGCCAAGATGCGTCCGCAGGCCGTCGACGGGCCGTCCGATTTTCGCCGGGCTTTCGGATACAAAGAAGATGGCGTCGCCGGTCTTCGCTCCGGTCGCTGCCTGAAGCTCGGCTCGCTTCTCTTCGGACAGAAACTTCGCAATCGGCCCCTTCGCCTGCTCGGCGAGCACCAGGTACGCCACCCCGGCAAGGCCCAGTGCCTGACCTGCTTCGACCGTCTTGTCGAAGAAACTGCGCGATTTGTCCGCCGCGCCAGGCGCAACAATTGCCCGCACCACGCTTCCGGCAGCCACCGCCTTCGCGAACACCGCAAAGCCCGAGTCGCGGAAGATCCCGGTGACGTCGGTCGCCCGAATCGGGTTCCGGAGATCGGGCTTGTCGCTGCCGTAGGCCGTCATCGCCTCTTCATACGGGATACGAGGAAACGGCGGCGCCGTCACCCGCCAGTCCGAGAATTCCCCGAACAGTCCCGAGAGCACCGGCTCGATGGCCGCAAAAACATCATCCTGTTCGACAAACGACATCTCGAGGTCGAGCTGGTAGAACTCGCCCGGTGAACGATCGGCGCGCGCGTCCTCGTCGCGGAAGCAGGGCGCAATCTGGAAGTAGCGATCGAAGCCCGACACCATCAGGAGCTGCTTGAACTGCTGCGGCGCCTGCGGCAGCGCGTAGAACTGGCCCGGATGAACGCGGCTCGGCACCAGGTAGTCGCGCGCACCCTCCGGTGAGCTCGACGTGAGAATCGGCGTCTGATACTCCAGAAACCCCTGCTCCACCATGCGCCGCCTGATGCTCGAGATCACTTTCGATCGCAGGACGACGTTGCTGTGGATCTTCTCGCGGCGCAGGTCGAGGAAGCGGTAGCGCAGACGCTGCTCTTCTGGAATATCCTGCGTGCCCGCCACCTGGAACGGCAGCGTATCGGCCGCCGAGAGGACGTCGATCCGATCGGCAACCACTTCGATGCGGCCGGTCGGCAGGTTCGGATTGATGTTTTCGTCGGTTCTCGCGATCACCCGGCCCGCCACCGTGATGACGCTCTCGAGCCGGACCGCTTCTGCCGCCTTGAACGCCTCGGAGTTGGGCGTGAAGACCACCTGCGTGACGCCGTAATGGTCGCGAAGATCGATGAACAGCAGGTTGCCGTGGTCGCGCTTGCGATGGACCCAGCCGGACACGCGAACGTTCTGGCCGACGTGTTCCGGACGGAGCTGGTCGTTTTTGTGCGTGCGGTACTTGTTGCCGTTGACTGTCACGTCATCCTTAATGGCTCGCGGGGCCCCACCCCCGCTCGCTGAAGACCCGACCTCTCGTGCTACGCACTCGGGTCGGGCTTGTCGCTTACAGCCCGACGTCCATTTCCTCATCGCTATCGCATGACGCCCGAGCAATGAATGATGCGACTTCGGCTCTCGGAACGGTTTCTTTCGTCTTCGTCGCCACGTTACGCACAGTCACTGTTCCACCGGCGACTTCATCCTCTCCAACGATGGCGATGAAGCGCGCGCGGCGCTGATCGACGTGCTTGAACACCTTGTCCATCTTCCTGGCCACATCGGGATACAAATCCACGCGAAGCCCCGCACGGCGGAGCCCGCTCGCCGTTTCCATCGCCAGGCCCTGTGCTTTTTCGTCGAGCGCCGCGACGACCACGTCTACGGAGGACTGCTCCACCTGTGGCGGAAACATGCCGCGCTCCTGCATGACGACGAGAAGACGCTCGAGACCGAGCGAGACCCCGCACGCCGGAATCTCGGTGCCGGCGAACGTCCCGATCAGGTTGTCGTATCGCCCGCCGCCTGCAATGCTGCCGGGAAGGTCCTTGACGTTGATCTCCATGATCGTCCCGGTGTAATAGCCCAGGCCACGCGCCAGCGACGGATCGATTCTCAGCTTGTCGCCGGCCCCGGTGTGCGCGGCCAACCGCAGAATCTGGGCGAGGTTCTCGAGCCCCGTGTCACCAGCCGCCGCAAATCCCGGCGCAATCGTATCGAGCCAGGAGGGTGGATGCTGCGCGCCAATCCAACCTGCAATTCCGGCGATTTGCGCCTCGCTGAATCCCTTCTCTCCGAGCTCCCTCGCCACGCCGTCCTTGCCGATCTTGTCGACCTTGTCGATTGTAATGAGCACGTCGCCGTGACGATCGGCCGGCACCTGCACCTGATTCAACCACGCGGCGATGAACTTCCTGTGATTGATCCGGATGATGAAATCGTCGAACCCGAGAGTCGTGAGTATTTCCGAGACGGCGGCAATCTGCTCCGCCTCGACGACGGGCGAAGTCGAGCCGATGCTGTCGATGTCGCACTGGTAGAACTCGCGGTAGCGGCCGCGTGCCGGGCGATCGGCGCGCCAGACAGGCTGAATCTGGTAGCGCTTGAAGAGCCGCGGCAGCTTCGACTGATACTGCGCCACCACGCGCGCCAGCGGCACCGTCAGGTCGTAGCGCAACGCCAGATCGGCCTCACCGCTGGCCTCGTGTTCGCCGCGCTTGAGGATTTTGTAAATCAGCTTGCTGTTTTCCTCGCCGTACTGCCCCAGGAGCGTATCGATGTTCTCGACAGCGGGCGTCTCGAGCGGCTCGAACCCGTAGCGGTCGTACACCTTCCGGATGACATCGACCACGTACTCGCGGCGGCGGACGTCTTCGGGCAGAAAATCGCGCATGCCGCGCGCCGGTTGGGTGCTCATGCTCCGTCTTTGGCCGCGAACATATAGTCCTTGCGATAGCCGACGTAGCGCTCGGCGTAGTCGCGGATCGTCGCCACTTCTTTCTCGGTCAGCTCGCGCTTGAGCACGGCCGGCCGGCCCATCAGGAGCGAGCGCGCCGGGAACTTCTTCTCTTCGGGCACCAGTGTTCCAGCCGCCACAATCGAGTCTTCGCCGATCTCGGCGCCGTTCAAGAGCATCGCGCCCATGCCGATGAGCACGCGGTCGTGAATCGTGCAGCCGTGCAGGATGGCGGCATGTCCCACGGTCACCTCGCCACCGATCCGCGTCGCGTGCGTCCCTCGCATCACGTGAATGACGGTGCCATCCTGGATGTTGGTGCGATCGCCAATCCGGATGGTGTTGACGTCGCCCCGAATCACGACGTTCATCCAGACGCTGCTCTCCTGGCCGATCTCGACGTCTCCGATGACCTGTGCGCTCTGGTCGATGTACGCGGTCGGATGAACCTTCGGAAGGATGGAACGGAAGGGGCGAAGCACGGACGAATTATAGCGGACGCAACGCTGTGCCCGTCATGGCCGATGGCAAATGGCACATGGCATCTTCACCGCCATCTGCCATCTGCCATTTGCCATGACGGCGTCAGTTCGTACTCCCCGCGCCCGGCTGCCGTTTCGGCGACGGCCCGCCGCTGAACGTCAGCAGGTAATCACGGATCGCACGAATTTGCGGCTCGGCGTCGCCACCGAGCTGCGGGAACGACGATTTCGGATACGGCGGCGTCGGCCAGAACTGCGGCATGCGCGTCCCGGGCTGAATGCGTCCCGGGTTGCGCAGCCAGTCGAGAATCCACTCGGGCTTCAGCCGATCGCGCGCCATCCGTAAATCGGGGGCCAGCGAGGCGCGGTCCTGATCCGCAGGAATCGTATCGAGCACGTGGCACTTCTGGCACTGGAGCAGCGTGAACAGTTCCTTGCCGGGCGCGGCCTGTGCCGTCAACTCGCGGTGGTCGTACGTCCGGAACGAACCGATCGAATTTCCGGTGGCTTCAAAGTAATCGATGATCGCGTTCCATCGCGCATCGTCGAGGCCGAAGGTCGGCATTCGCACGCTCAGCCACGGACGAATCGTGATGGGACCCTGCACGAACGCGTACAACCAGTCGGGTTGCACCTTCGCGCCCTCCGGCGTCAGCAGCGGCGGTGCCAGACTCGCATCGGCCACGAGCGTCCTGTAATCGCCGCCATCGCCTTCAATCTCGTGACACCCGACGCAGTTCTGGCGCCGTACCAGCGCGCGGCCACGGACGGTGTAGTCGCGCTTGGCGGTCCGCGCCGGCAGGGCCGACGCCGGCTGCACGTCGCGCTGGAAGCTCATGATGGCCGTCTTCAGCCGCTCGTTCTCGACCTCGTTGAAGTGGAAGTTGGGCATGCGCAGCTTCTCGAGCGGTTCGAGAACGCGTCCCTGATCGAACGAGCGTGGATCCTCCAGCTTCTTGTGGAACCATTCGAGCTTGGTGTGCTCGATGTCGACAAACGCGAAGTCGAGCCGCGTGACGAGCTTGCTGCCTTCTTCGGACAGATCGACGCCGATCGGCTGTGTCGTCTCGAAGCCCTTGATGTCGTGGCAGCTGAAGCAGCCGTAGCGCGTGATGACACGCTGGCCGAGATCGAGCTGCTTGGTATTCGCGTCCATCTTGGCGAGCCGCGACTGCGCCTCGGTCAGGGGCATCAGGTTGCGGAGGTAGTCGAGCAGCACCTCGTCGACCTGCGCCTGCGTCGGCGTCATGGGCGCTGCCGTACCGGCCGAGCCCGTCAGCGTCGACAGGTAGGTCGCCACGTCGGCCACCTGCGCGTCGGTCAGCCGCAGATCGGGCATGTACGTGGCCGGGCTGTAGTGCTTCGGATCGCGCACCCAGTTGTAGAGCCAGGTGTAGGTGGTCTTGCTCCCAACGCTCTTCAGCGGCTGGCCGAACGTTCGCCGCGGACCGACGGCCGCGCGATCGTTCTCGTCGACGATGTGGCAACCCAGGCACCCGATGGTCCGGACAACCTGCTCGCCCGCTTTCGGATCGCCCTTCGCCGGGCTCGCCACCGCCGGCGTATAGCCGTCGCTGTTGGCGAACAGGTACGCCACGGCCGCGTTGATCTCTACTTCGTTGCGCGCCTGATCGGCCGGCGAGCTGCTGTTCGAGTTGTACCAGACCTTCGGCATCCACGTGACGTTCTTGATGGCCGCTGGATCGCGAACCCAGTTCTTGACCCAGTCCTGGGTCAGCTTGCCGCTGATCTTGGTCAGGATTGGCCCCGGTTTGCGCAAGTTCTCGAAGCCACGCGTCTTGTGGCAGGCGTAGCAACCCGCGCGCTCGAAGGTCCCGTACGCAACAGCCAGCTTTGGCGCATTCGGGATGTAGTTTTCCTGCCGGTGACACTGCACGCATGACGACTCGGTCATGTTGGTGGGCAGCATCGGGTAGTCCCACATGTGGGGCTCGTGCCAGTGATGCTTCTCTTCCCACTCCTCGCGCTGCTTCGCGTTGGCCGGATAGTGCGACGCGTCGTTGAAGCTGGTCGAGCCGCCGAGCCCCTGGTGGCAGACCGTGCATCCCGTGGTCGAAACCGGATGCGGCGAATCGCTGCCGACGTACGCCGTCAGATTCGAGTGCGTGCGGAACGGCTGCGGGTACTTTTCGTAGCCGCGCCGATCGATAGCCAGGTGGCAGGTAGTGCACCGGTCCATCTTCATCACGCGCGCGAAATTCACGTCGTCCACGACGTTGGGCGTGGCGACCTGCCGCACGGTGAGGGTCGGCGCCATGAAGTCGAGCAGCGGAGCGTTGCGGAAGTAGTCCTTCACGAGGCTCGGCTCGATGCTGGCCACGACCTTCTGCAACCGGGTCTGTTCGAACGTAATCTGATCGCGCTCCTTCTGCAGGCGGCCGACTTCCGACGTGAACTTGCCGAGCTGGGCCTGTTTCGCGGCGCGCTCGGCCGTCACCTTCTCAACCTCGAGATTCACTTCGCGCAGGCTCTGCGCTTCGGCTTCGATGGCCTTCTGCGCCTCGCCCACGCCTTCGGGGTCCTTCGTACGCCGTTCCTCGAACGCATAACGGTGGACGTCGTAGGTCGCCTTCGCGAACTGCGCCGATTGACTCACCCGATAGAGCCTGGCATCGATCTCGGCCATCTCGTCGTTCAGCACGTCGATCTGCTGACGGTTGCCCTCCATCGCTTTTTCAGCGGCGGCGAGCTGCTGCTGCAGGCCGGTCATCTTGGCTTTGTCGATGCCGCGCTCGGTCTGGGCCAGCTGCGCGCGCGTCACCTCGAGCTCGAGCTGCGTGAACTGGCGCTGCGTGTTCTTCCACTCGCGGTCGAAGTCGTCCCACACCATCCAGATCGTGGACAGGAACAGGAAGATGCTCGACGCCGCAAAGACGACGTTCAGGAAGTCGATGTTATAGGCGTGACCGACAGCCTTTTTTTCAGCCATAGCGTCTCAGATATTGAAGAAGATCTCGGGAATCGCCACGATGTACTTCAGGTTGAAGATCCACCGAAGCAGCATCTTGACCGGCAGCGACATCATCATCAGGAACAGGAAGACGGTGACGTAGAAGCGCGGCGCACCAAGCTTTCCGACGTAGCTCTTGAACAAGCCCCTAGCCAGAACCACCGGCAGCACCAGCACGTACACCAGCGACAGCAGAATTCCCGGCAATTCTCGAATGAAGTAGTTCGTCGGCAGCCCGCCGCCAAGCATCCGTACCCAGAAGTACTCGGACAGATTCACGTTGGTCAGCGCTTCGAGCTTGTGCGTATCCCAGTATTCGAACGGACCGAAGAAGTTCCAGTTCGGTCCGCGGAGGAACGTGCCGAGCACGATGAGCGACGACCACAGGACGACAAAGCCGAAGAGGAACAGCGTGATCTCGACTTTTCGCTCGTTGAAGGTGAAGTAACCATTTCCCTTCGGGTTCCTGTCGATGTAGGGAATGGCGATCAGCCCGACGATGATCAAGCTCGGCAGCACGACGCCCGCCAGCCAGGGATCGAAGTACACGAGCATTTCCTGCAGGCCGAGGAAGTACCACGGTGCTTTCGACGGGTTGGGCGTCACGGCACGATTCGCCGGTTGCTCGAGTGGGGCCTTCAGCAGGATCGACCAGACGATCAGTACGACCGAGCACAGGATCAGCGAGATGAGCTCGGTGTAGACGAGGTCGGGCCACACCCACACGCGATCGGATTCCTGCTTCTCGATGGGACCCTCACCCTTGGCGATGCGCCGGTCGTTCAAGACGGCTTCGCGCATCGAATACCACGTGAAGAATACGAGCAGGAAGATCAGTCCGACGATGGGCACGTTGTCGGGCTTCGTGATGATGAGCTGGAAGTTCGGATCTAGGCCGCCCAGGGCGAAGAAGAGCGTCAGGAAGCCGAGCAGGCCGTATCCTACGGCTTTCGAGGCAAAGACTTCGCGCTTCCACACCATGAGGACGAGCGACAGCACCATCAGACCGAAGTACAGTCGCGGGTCGGCTATCCAGTTGAATAATTGTTTGATGAGTTCCATAGTCTGCCCTGGTGGCGCAACTCAAGTTGCGCCCTACCGTCGTGTGCTGCTCTGTTGGCGCAACTGAAGTTGCGCCCTACCGTCGTCTCTGTTCCCCGAGCATCGGTTGTCGCCCGCACATCGGTTGTCGCCCGCACATCGGTAGGGCGCAACTTGAGTTGCGCCTTACAGCGGCCCGCTAATCCCGCCGTCCTTCCGCACCCGCCAGAAGTGGACCGCCATCAGGACCGCAATGCCCAGCGGCAACCCGACGCAGTGCAGCACGTAGAACCGCAGCAGCGCGCCTTCGCCGACGAACGTGCCGCCCAGCAGCGCGAACCGCGCATCGTCGGCGGCGTGAATCAGCTTGACGTCTCCCAGGGCCAGCAGCGCCGCGCCCGGCCCTTCGTGCCCGAGGAACGGTGTCGCGCGCGCCATGTTCGAGCCGACCGTGATCGCCCAGATCGCCAACTGGTCCCACGGCAGCAGGTAGCCGGTGAACGACAGGAGCAGCGTGAGCACAAGCATGATGACGCCGATGCTCCAGTTGAACTCGCGCGGCGGCTTGTACGACCCGGTCATGAAGACGCGGAACATGTGGAGCCATACCGTTATGACCATCGCGTGCGCGCCCCACCGGTGCATCTCGCGCATGATGCCGAGCGGCACATGCTCGCGCAAGCCGACGATGTCGTTGTAGGCGTATTCGAGCGTCGGCCGGTAGTAGAACATCAGCAGCAATCCGGTCAGGGTCAGGCTCAGGAAGAGAAAGAAGCTCAACCCACCCATACACCACGTGTAGCGCAGCTTGACGCCCGACTTCCTGATCCGCACCGGGTGCAGATGCAGGAAGACGTTCGACAGCATCACGAGCACGCGATTGCGATCCGTGTCGGGCCGCTCGTG
Organism: Vicinamibacterales bacterium; assembly: GCA_963746535.1. GTDB lineage: Bacteria > Acidobacteriota > Vicinamibacteria > Vicinamibacterales > JAMQPK01 > JAMQPK01. The sequence goes on from CAVVBP010000010.1 coordinate 333,829, forward strand.
GCGGAACACCGAGGTCCAGACCTGTGTTTCGGTCAGCCAGTTCCAGAAGCGCGTGACGGCGCTTTCCTGCGGTTTTATCGTTTTGGTCTCTGTGGCCATATCAGTTCACAGTCGGCAGTCTGCAGTTGGCGGTCGGCAATCGTCAGATTCGAAGGAACGATTCGGGATCGGTCCACTGTCCGAGCTCTCGCTGGAATTTGCGCGCCTTGTTGACCTGTATCTGACCATCCTCGGCGAGGGCGACGCCCACACGCTCGAGCGGTCGCGGGGCCGGTCCTTCGAAATTGACGCCCGTCGTGCGGAATCCGCTGCCGTGGCACGGGCACTTGAACTTGCCTTCGGCGGCGAGATAGTTCGGCGTGCAGCCAAGGTGGGTGCAGGTCGTGCTCAGGACGTAGAACCCGCTGGCGTGCTGATCGATATCGTCGGCCGTCCGGACAATCCAGATGCCGTTCGATTCCTTGAACCGCTCGTCCACGCCCATACCGAAGTCGCCGGGAAAGCCGACCTTGAATTGCTGTGGCGGCTCGTTGAGCACGTTGGGAAACATGAAGCGGCCGGTCGCCGCCAGCGCGGCCGCCGAGGCGGCCGAGAACGCTCCCCAGGCCATACCGAGCCACACGCGCCGCGTGACGAGCGGCGACGAGTCGTCGGGATCGCGCGAGCTGACCTTCGCCGCGGTGGCCGCTGCCGTCGTCGTCTTGCCGGCAAGATCCACCGAAGGCGGCGGAGGCGCCGCCGGCTTGGGCGGCACGGCCGGTTTGGGTGCGCCAGGTGCGCCAGGTGTGGCGTGCGCAGCTGGAGCCGCTGGTTTTGGCGCGACCGGAGCCGCACTCGGTGCGTCAGGTGCACCAGGCGCGTTGGGTGCGCCAGGCGCAGGAGGTTTCGTTTCGTCAGCCATTGGTTTTTTACCTACAGATTCTTCAACGCCTCGATCGCTGCCTGCCTGACCTTCAAGTCATGGTCTTCGGTGCTCAACGTCCGCACCTGGCCCGACAACGCCGATTCCTTCAAGGCCGCAATGGCCCGCAGGCCGCTGATCATCACCTCGCCGACCGGATCCACGTCTTCGCGCGGCTGCGGTTGCCGCGTGACGTTCCGCTCGACGTACGCACGGTCGAGCATGCGCCTCAGCACCGGCACACCCTCGTGGCGGCCATGCCGGGCCAGCGCAATCGCGGCGTTCCACTGCACGTCGGCCTGCCCGTCTTCGAGGGCCTTGACGAGTATGTCGTTGCCCGTCCCGACCGGCATCGACCCCAGCGCGTACACGGCCATCTTCCGGACACCCGCGTCCTCGGACTGGTACTGCCGCTCGATGTCGGCGGCAGCCGACGCATCACCCGTGGACCCGAGCGCCCAGATCGCGCTGATTCGTGTCTGACTGTCCTGGTCGTTGAGCGCGCCTACCAGAAGCGTCCGCGCCTCGGCAGGAATGGGCGGGGGCAGCCGGCCCAGCGTCAACGCGAGATACTGCCTTACCCTCGGGTCGTCGTTTCCAGACTCCGCGAATGCCTTGGTCAGTTCGGGGGCGAGCTTCGCACCTTCTCGTTCGACGAACGCCGGATCGGCCATCAGCCGCGACAGCTCGTACGCGGCCGGCCAACGCCGGTTGCTCCCGCCCGATCGGATGTCGGTGAGATATTCCTCGGCCGTCCGGCCCTCGCTGAGCAGACTGCGAAAACCGACATAAACGAGCACCGTGGCGCCGACAACGAGCAGCGGGATAAGGAAGAACTGAACGGCGATCGCGGGCGCTGATGTCAGCGGGTTGCGAGCGGCCGCCTCTCGCTCGACTAGTTTGTCCATTTAGCGCGAAACAGACCCTGGGATTTGCGAGTAATGCGCCAATTTATATACGGATGTACGGAGTACGTCAAATCTTCGGCAGCGTCACGCCGGTCTGCGCCTGGTACTTCCCTTTTTTATCTTTGTAGGACATCTCACAGGGCTCATCACTCTGGAAGAACAGGACTTGCGCGATCCCCTCGTTGGCGTAGATCTTTGCCGGCAAGGGGGTCGTATTCGAGATCTCGAGCGTGACCGTCCCCTCCCACTCGGGCTCGAACGGCGTCACATTGACGATGATCCCGCAGCGCGCGTAGGTGGACTTGCCCAGGCAGATCGTCAGCACGTCGCGGGGGATGCGGAAATATTCGATGGTGCGCGCGAGCGCAAACGAGTTGGGCGGCACGATGCAGACGTCGGTCTTGATGTCGACAAAGGAGCGCGGATCGAAGTTCTTGGGATCGATGACCGTGTTGTTGATATTGGTGAAGACCTTGAACTCGTCGGCCACGCGGATGTCGTAGCCGTACGACGACACGCCATACGAGATCGCGCTGCCACGCACCTGGCTCTCGACAAACGGCTCGATCATCCTGTGCTCGCGAGCCATCCTTTTGATCCAACGATCCGATTTGATACTCATTTGCGGAGGAACATCATGACCAGCGTCACCAGAATACTCAACAGAATCGACGTCACCAACGGGAAGTAGAAGGTCACCGGGCCGCGGCGCACGGTGAAGTCTCCGGGCAGCCTGAACAGCGGGAACCCGGCCATCACGAGCAGCCCGAGCACCAGCAAGATCCCTCCCGCAACGACCAGCAACTTCCCCATTCGACGGACCTCGTTTCGACGCAGAGCCGCAAAGGCGCAGAGAATCTCGCCTCTGCGTCAGCGAACTCTAGTCCACGAGTTCCATGCCCGCGAAGAAATATCCGATCTCGAAGGCCGCGGTCTCGGGCGCGTCGGAGCCGTGCGTGGCGTTTTCGCCAATCGAGCTCGCGAACTCTTTCCGAATGGTACCGGGCTCGGCCTTGGCCGGATCGGTAGCACCCATGAGCGTGCGCCACTTCTTAATCGCGTCGGGCGCCTCGAGCACCATCGCAACGATCGGTCCCGACGTCATGAATTCGGTGAGCCCCTTGAAGAACGGACGCTCGCGGTGCACGGCGTAAAAGCCCTCGGCTTCCTTCTGCGTCAGGCTCAGCGTCTTCATGGCACGGATTCTGAATCCGGCTTCCTCGATTCGCTGAAGAATCTTGCCCGTGTACTGCCTCGACGTGGCGTCCGGCTTGATGATGGCGAATGTTCGTTCCATAGAAGTCGTCAATTATATAGCCCTGTCGCAAGGAGACCGAGATGCCCGCTCCAACGGTTCTGCAGAAACCAACTGACCCGGATCACGACAAGGGGGCGGTGGAAGGTGACCGTCCTACGGACAACCAGCAAGGCAACGAGAACGCGCCTGGAGCCCTCGACAGCAACGGGCTGCCCAAGGATCGGCTGGCGATTGCCGAGGATGTGATTGGGGCCAACGCGGATAAAACTCAGGGTTAACTGAAGCTCAGCGCAAGGACTCCATTATTTCGTCGAGCGCGGCCTTGGACGGGCGTGTGCGCTCGAGGGGCAATGAGGCAAGCGGCTCGTCCACCACGTTGAGCTGGCGGAGGAAATCGTCGCGATCGGGCTCGATGTAGATCAGCCCCGTCGCGAATTCGCCGCGCCGCGCCGTCTCGTGCAGGACGCGCATGGCCGCCAGCTTGTCGGTCGGATCGTACGCCTCCTCGAGCTTCTTCAGGAACAGGCGCGATCCGTCGTGCATCTTCACTTCCTGGGTCGTGCCCGGGTCGTATTCCACCGAGATGTCCTCGAAGAACGGCACGAAGCTCACCTCTTCGAGCGGATCGTCGTGATCCTTCACGTAGGCATAGCTCTTCGTCGACCCTTCATGGTCGTTGAAGGTCACGCAGGGCGAGATGACGTCGAGCATCACCGTTCCACGGTGACTGAGCGCCGCCTTCAGCAGCGCGAGCAGCTGCTTCTTGTCGCCCGAAAACGACCGCGCCACGAACGTCGCCCCGAGCTGGATGGCCAGTGCGCACGTGTCGATCGGCTGCAGGTCGTTGACCACCCCGTTTTTCAGCTTCGACCCGACGTCGGCGGTCGGCGAGAACTGCCCCTTCGTGAGGCCGTAGCAGCCGTTGTCTTCGATGATGTAGATGATGGGCAGATTGCGCCGCATCAGGTGGACGAACTGACCGATGCCGATGGCGCCGGTGTCGCCGTCGCCGCTGATGCCGATGGCAATCAGCTTCTGGTTCGCCATCATCGCGCCCGTGCCCACCGACGGCATCCGGCCGTGCACCGCGTTGAACCCGTGAGAGCCGCCCAGAAAATAGGCGGGGCTCTTACTCGAGCAGCCGATGCCCGACAGCTTGATTACCTGTTTAGGATCGACGCCCATCTCATAAAACGCCTCGATGATGCGCTCTGAAATCGCGTTGTGCCCGCACCCGGCGCACAGCGTCGTCTTGCCGCCTTTGTAGATCTGCGGTTCCAGGCCGATTCGATTCACCTTTATTGGAGTCGCCATGTGTAGTTTCGTAATCTCCCAATCTATCAATCTACCAATCTGCGAGTGGTGCGAAGCCCCTATTCGCCTCCGGTCATCGAGGATGCGGAAGCGGGAGTCGCCTTCTTTGCCACTTCGAACCCCTCCTGCGAGAGGAGGTCGTCGCTGATGCTGCGAGCGTCGATCGGCAGCCCGTTGTAGTGGAGCACGCTGCGAAGCTTCGCCACGCGCTCGGGCGAAAGCTCCAGCTTCATCAGCATGAGCAACTGGGCGTCCCGGTTCTGCTCCACGACGTAGATCCGTTCGTGCGCGTCGATGAATGCCCCCAGTTCCTGGGTAAACGGATACGCCCGCAGCCGGAAATACGAGGTCTCAACCTGCGTTTCTTCGCGAAGCTGGTCGCGGCTTTCGCCAATCGCCCAGTGCGACGTGCCGTAACCGATGATGCCGATCTTGGCGCTGCGGTTCTGTTCCACGATCGGTGCCGGCACGTAGTTCCGAGCTGTTTCGAACTTGCGGCTCAGCCTGTCGACGTTCTCCACGTAGTCGTCCGGCCGCTCGCTGTACTGCGCTTTCGGGTTGTGGCCCGAACCGCGCGTGAAAAATGCGGGCATGCCGTCGCCCGGTACCGTACGGTAGGCGATTCCGTCGCCGTCCACGTCCTTGTAGCGGCCCCACTCCCCCAGCTTTTTCAGCACGTCCGCCGTGAGCCGCTTGCCGCGATCGATCGGGCGGGTCGGGTATTCAAAGCCATTCGACATCCAGTTGTTCATGCCGAGGTCGAGGTCCATCATCACGAAGATCGGCGTCTGGAATCGCTCGGACAGGTCGAAAGCGCTCATCGCAAGCTCGTAGCACTCCTCGACCGAGCTGGGAATGAGCAGGATGTGCCGGGTGTCGCCGTGCGAGAGGAACGCGGTGCTCAGCAGGTCGCCTTGCGCCGTACGCGTCGGCAGCCCCGTTGACGGGCCCACACGCTGCACGTCGAAGATGACGGCCGGTGTCTCGGCGTAATACGCCAGGCCCGCGAACTCCGACATGAGCGAGATGCCGGGGCCGGCGGTTGCGGTCATCGCGCGCGCCCCTGCCCAGCCCGCTCCGATGACCATCCCGAGCGAGGCGATCTCATCCTCGGCCTGCACGATGGCGAACGTCGCCTTACCCGTCTCCTTGTCGATGCGGTACTTGCGCATGTAGCCGATGAGCGACTCGCACAGCGAGGAGGACGGGGTAATCGGATACCACGCGACGACGGTGACCCCGGCCATCATGCAGCCGATGGCTGCCGCGGCGTTGCCCTCGATGAGAATCTTTCCCGCCGTTTCGTTCATCTTCTCGATGTGAAACGGGTCCTGCTTGGTAAAGGTCGCCTCGGCGTAGTCCCAGCCGGCCTTCAATGCCCCCTGGTTCAGCGTCACAGCTTTCGCTTTTTTTCCGAGTTGGCGGCCCAGCGCCTGCTCCATCATGCTCATGTCGATGCCGAGGAGCTTCGCCAGGATGCCGTCGTAAATCATGTTGCGCACGAGGCGGCGGAGCTTGGCATCCGGACAGACCGGCACCACGAGCTTGTCGAACGGCACCGGATAGAAGGTCAGGTCCGAGCGGAGCGTGTTCAGCTTGAGCGGCTCGTCATAGACCACCGCGGAGCCGGCGTCGAGGGTCATCACGTCCTCTTTGGCCGTTTCCGGGTTCATCGCGACGAGGAAATCGACTTCCTTTTTCCGTCCGATATACCCGCGCTTGCTGGCGCGGATGGTGTACCAGGTGGGTAACCCGGCAATATTCGAGGGGAACATGTTCTTCCCCGAGACCGGAACACCCATCAGGAGGATGGAGCGAAGGAGGACGAGGTTGGCGGTCTGACTGCCGGAACCGTTGATGGTGGCAACCTGAATACTGAAATCGTTGATGACCTTAGTACGGGCCTGGGTGGGCTTCTCCTGCGATACGACGTCTGTCGGTGACATGCCTGGTCCTTGATGTGGCGCTACGGCGCGATGGCTATTGGGGAATTTCCTGACCCCAACCACACATTATATCGCCAAATCTCGGCAAACCGCTTACAGCAGGCTCTTTACAGCAGTTCCGATGTCTGCCGGGCTCTTCACCACCGTGACACCGGCCGCGGTCAGAGCCGCCATCTTCTCGCTCGCGGTGCCCTTGCCGCCGGCGATGATCGCCCCGGCATGCCCCATGCGGCGCCCGGGAGGCGCCGTCTGACCCGCGATGAAGCCCACTACCGGCTTCTTGAAGGACTTCTGGATGTATTGCGCGGCCTCCTCTTCGGCCGTGCCGCCGATCTCGCCAATCATCACCACCGCGTCGGTTTCGGGATCGTCCTGAAACAGCTTCAGCACATCCACGAACGAGGTGCCAATCAGCGGGTCGCCGCCGATGCCGATGCACGACGACTGACCCATGCCGAGCTGGCTGAGCTGGTGAATGGCTTCGTATGTCAGGGTACCGCTCTTCGACACGATACCGATACGCCCTTCGCGGCAGATGTGGCCGGGGATGATGCCGGCCTTCGCCTTCCCCGGCGAAATCGCACCCGGACAGTTCGGTCCGACGACGCGCGTCGGCTTTTCTCTGAGGTAGGTGAACGTGCGCATCATGTCGAGAGTGGGAATGCCTTCCGTGATGCAGACGACAAGGCGCAGGCCGGCGTCGGCCGCCTCCATAACCGCGTCGGCCGCAAAGGCTGCCGGCACGAAGATCACTGAGGTGTTGGCGCCCGTGTCCTTCACCGCGTCGGCGACCGTATTGAAAACGGGCCAGCCTTCGTGGGTGGTGCCGCCCTTCCCCGGCGTGACGCCGCCGACGACCTGCGTGCCGTACGCCGCCGCCTGCTTCGCGTGAAAGGTGCCTTCCTTGCCGGTGAGGCCTTGAACGATCAACCGCGTGGACTTGTCCAGGAGTATCGCCATGTGTCGGATGGTAGTCGTCAGTCGTCAGTCGTCAGTCGTCAGTCGTCAGTTTGCGCGCGAAAGCGCGACGACCTTCTCCGCGGCCTCGCCCATCGAGTTCGCCGTGGTGAAATTCAAGCCGCTCTCGCGGAGCATCTTCTTGCCTTCTTCGACGTTGGTGCCTTCCATGCGGATGACGATGGGGACGGGCACGCCAAGTTCCTGAACAGCGGCAATCACGCCCGCGGCGAGCACGTCGCAGCGCAGGATACCGCCGAAGATGTTGATGAGGACCGCGCGAACGTTCTTGTCCGCCATCAGGATCTTGAAGGCGTTGCGGATCTGCTCCTTGTTCGCGCCGCCGCCGACGTCGAGAAAGTTCGCCGGCTCTCCGCCAGCGAGCTTGATGATGTCCATCGTGGCCATCGCCAGCCCGGCACCGTTCACCATGCAGCCGATCGTGCCGTCCAGGCGGATGTAGTTGAGGCTGAACCTGGATGCCTCGATTTCGAGCGGGTCCTCTTCGTCGAGATCGCGCAGCTCTTTCAACTCCGGATGCCGGCCGAGCGCGCTGTCGTCGAAGTTCATCTTGGCGTCGAGCGCGATGAGGTCCCCGGTCTTCGTGACGATGAGCGGGTTGATTTCGAGGAGCGACGCATCGGTGCCGACGAACGCGGTGTAGAGCGACGCGACCATCTTGCCGAACTTGCCGACTTGATCGCCCTCGAGGCCCAGCGCGAACGCGAGCTTCCGCCCCTGGAACGGGATGAGGCCGGTCGCCGGGTCCACGTACTCCTTGTGAATCCGTTCCGGCGTCTTCTCCGCGACGGTCTCGATTTCCATTCCACCGTCGGGGCTCGCCATGATGACCACGCGTCCCGCTGCCCGATCGATCACGATGCCAAGGTAGAGCTCCCGAGCAATCGGCAGTCCCTCTTCGATGAGCAGCCGCGACACCTTGCGGCCTTCGGATCCCGTCTGATGGGTCACGAGGGTCATCCCGTGGATCTGCGCCGCCAGTATGCCGGCCTCGGCCGGATTCTTTGCGAGCTTGACGCCGCCGCCCTTGCCGCGCCCGCCTGCGTGAATCTGTGCTTTCACCACGACGGTGCCGCCACCGAGCCGCTCGGCCACGCCTTTAGCGTCTCCCGCCTTCATGACGGCTTCGCCCCGCGGAACGGGCACGCCGTACTTTGCAAGGATTTGTTTGGCTTGATACTCGTGAATTTTCATATGCGCGAAACAGTGAATGCTAGCGTTCGCCGTTTGTCTGCGTCAAGCCGTTGGGATTAGAATCCAGGCATGACGACCCGACGGAGCGTCCTGGCGTCGCTGATCACCACGAAGCTGATCATCGGAGTCACCGGCGTTCTGCTCTTCGCGTACCTCATCATTCATATCATCGGCAACCTGATGATATTCCTCGGCCGCGAGACGTTACAACGGGTACGCGCACTTCCTGACGAGCAACCCGCTCATCATTCCGATCGAAATTGGATTGCTCCTGGTCTTCCTCATTCACCTCGTCAAGGCGATCAGGATGACCTTTCAGAATCAGCAGGCGCGTCCGGCCAAGTACGCCACGAAGGCATGGGCGGGCGGGACGAGTCAAAAGAGCCTCGGTTCCACGTCGATGATTCTGACCGGGCTGGCCATCCTGATCTTCGTGCCGATTCACGTGTGGCAGTTCAAGTTCAGAGCGCACTACGACGTCGGCGAGGGGATCAACGACCTCTACCGCATCGAGCTCGAGAACTTCAGCTCGCCCATCACCGTCGCGCTCTACATCGGGATGATGGTGCTCGTGGGGCTGCATCTCTGGCACGGCGTCGCCAGTTCCTTTCAGTCGCTGGGCCTGAGCGGCCCGCGGTTCACGCCGCTCATACGCAAGGTCGGCAAGGTCTCGGCCGTCATCATCGCCGGTGGTTTCATCGTGATTGCGCTCTGGGTATTTTTCGCGGGAGGGCGATCATGACGCTCGACTCCAGGATTCCCGGCGGTCCACTGGCTGACAAGTGGGAACGGCGCAAGTTCGAGAACAAGCTGGTCAATCCGGCGAACCGCCGCAAGTACGAAGTCATCATCGTCGGCACGGGCCTGGCGGGCGCATCGGCCGCCGCCGCGCTCGGCGAACAGGGATACCGCGTCAAGCTGTTCTGCATCCTCGACAGCGCGCGCCGCGCCCACAGCATTGCCGCGCAGGGCGGCATCAACGCCGCGAAGAACTACCGCAACGACGGCGACAGCGTGTATCGGCTCTTCTACGACACCGTCAAGGGAGGCGACTACCGCGCCCGGGAAGCGAACGTCTATCGTCTCGCGCAACTGAGCGTCAACATCATCGACCAGTGCGTGGCGACGGGCGTCCCGTTCGCCCGCGAGTACGGCGGGCTGCTCGACAACCGATCGTTTGGCGGCGCCCAGGTGTCACGAACGTTCTATGCCCGCGGGCAGACCGGGCAGCAACTGCTGCTCGGCGCTTACCAGTCGATGCTCCGGCAGGTCGACGCGGGAACCGTGACGCTGTTCACGCGGCGTGAGATGCTCGACCTCGTTGTCGTCAACGGCCAGGCGCGGGGCATCATCACGCGCAACCTCATCACCGGTGAACTGGAACGGCACGAGGCGCAGGCGGTGCTGCTCTGCACGGGCGGCTACGGCACGCGTCTACTACCTGTCGACCAACGCCGTGAACTGCAACGTGACCGCCGCGTGGCGTGCCCACAAGCGCGGCGCGCTCTTCGCCAATCCGTGCTTCACGCAGATTCACCCGACGTGCATTCCGGTCAGCGGCGACCACCAGTCGAAGCTGACGCTGATGTCGAGAGTCCTGCGCAACGACGGCCGCGTCTGGGTGCCGAAGAAGCAGGGCGACAAGCGGCCGCCCGAGCAGATTCCGGAAGCCGAGCGCGACTACTACCTCGAACGGCGCTATCCCAGCTTCGGCAATCTCGTGCCCGCGCGACGTCGCGTCGCGCGCCGCAAAGCAGCAGTGCGACGAGGGGCGCGGCGTCGGCGACACCGGCCTGTCGGTGTATCTCGATTTCCATGACGCCATCCAGCGCCTGGGCGTCGAGGTCATCAAGGCCCGCTACGGCAACCTGTTCGAGATGTACGAGCGGATCACCGCCGAAGACCCGTACAAGGTTCCGATGCGCATTTACCCGGCCGTCCACTACACGATGGGTGGCCTGTGGGTCGACTACAACCTTCGAGAGCACGATTCCCGGCCTGTTCGTCCTGGGCGAAGCCAACTTTTCCGACCACGGCGCCAACCGCCTGGGCGCGAGCGCGCTCATGCAGGGTCTCGCCGACGGCTACTTCATCGCGCCCTACACGGTCGCCAACTATCTCGCAGGCGCGACGCTGGCCAAGGTCTCGACCGACCATGACGCTTTCAAGGAAGCGGCCAGCTCTGCGCAGGGACGCATCGACAAGGTGCTCGGCAGTCAAGGGCAAGCGCACCGTGCGCGCAGTTCCACCGTCAGCTCGGCCACGTCATGTGGGACTACGTCGGCATGGCGCGCAACGACGCCGGGCTCACGGAGGCGCTCGGAGAAGATCCGGCCGCTTCGCGACGAGTTCTGGCAGGACGTCACCGTGCCCGGCGACAAGAACAACCTCAACCCGATGCTCGACTACGCCGGCCGCGTGGCCGACTACATGGAGTTCGGCGAGCTGCTGACGCTCGATGCCCTGCAGCGCAACGAATCGTGCGGCGGACACTTCCGCGAGGAGTTCCAGACGCCCGACGGCGAGGCGCTGCGCGACGACGACCAATTACAGCTATGTCGCGGCCTGGGAGTTCACGGGCGTGGGAACGCAGCCCGATGCTCCACAAGGAGCCGCTCGTGTTCGACGAAGTCGCACCCAACGCAGCGGAGCTACAAGTATGAGCGGCAGATAGACCGATTCACGCGTCAACCTGCAAGATCTGGCGCCAGCCGGCCAACGGATCAGCCAGGCCGTCGGCTGGTCGACTACGTCGCCAGGGACATCTCGACCGACATGTCGTTTCTCGAGATGCTCGACGTCGTCAACGAAGACCTCATCCGCAAGGGCGAAGACACGATCGCCTTCGACTCGGACTGCCGCGAGGGCATTTGCGGCGCCTGCGGCTGCGTGATCAACGGCGTCGCCGCACGGACCCGACCCGGGCGCCACCACCTGCCAGCTGCACATGCGCCGGTTCTCCGACGGCCAGACCATCACCATCGAGCCGTGGCGCGCCAAGGCGCTTCCCCGTGTCTGAAGGACCTCACCGTCGATCGCTCGGCGTTCGATCGCATCCTCGCGGCCGGCGGCTACATCTCGGCTGGCGTGGGCGGCGCGCAGGATGCCAATGCGATCCCGGTGCCGAAGGACCAGTCGGATCGCGCGATGGACTCGGCCGCCTGCATCGGCTGCGGTGCGTGCGTCGCGGCGTGCAAGAACGCAGCGGCGCACCTGTTCACCAGCGCGAAGATCACCCATCTGGCCCTGCTGCCGCAGGGAGCAACCCGAGCGCGAGCGCCGCGTGGTGCGGATGGTCGAGCAGATGGAGGCCGAAGGCTTCGGCAACTGCTCGAACGAAGGCGAATGCGAGGCCGTCTGCCCGAAGCTGATCCCGATCTCGAACATCGCCAGGATGGTGCGAGAGTATGCGACGCGCCATCTGGAAAGGCGTCGGCGTGTGAAGTGCGCCCGTCATGGCAACATGGCGGATGGCAAATAGACTCGACGCACTCAGCCTATGCCATGTGCCATTCGCCATGTGCCATGACTGGCATCTACATTTTTATGACGTCCACGAGTTCCCTGACCGCCGCGGCCGACTTCATCAGCGCCGCCTGCTCGTCGGGCTCCAGCTTGATCTCGAATGATCTGCTCGACTCCGCGCGCGCCCAGCTTCACCGGCACGCCGAGAAACTGATTCTTCACGCCGTACTCGCCCTGCAGGTAGACCGAGCACGGCAGAATCTTCTTCTTGTCCTTCAGGATCGCCTCGACCATCTCGGCGGCCGACTGCGCCCGGCGCATACCAGGCGCTGGTGCCCACCAATTTTGTAATTTCGGCGCCGCCGTCGGCCGTCCGTTTGCAGATGGCGTCGATTCGATCCTTTGACAGCAGCTGCGTGATCGGAATGCCCGCGACGGTCGAGAGCCGCGGCAGCGGCACCATCGTGTCGCCGTGGCCGCCCAGCACGAACGCATGGACGTTCTCGACCGACACCTTCAGCTCCTGGGCGATGAACGTGCGCATGCGGGCCGAGTCGAGCACGCCGGCCATGCCGATGACGCGCTCGCGCGGGAACTTGCTGAGCTTGTAGCACCGCCTGGCACATCGCGTCGAGCGGATTGGCCACCGGCACGATGATGCAGTTGGGCGAGTACTTGACCACCTGCTCGGTGACCGCTTTCATAATGTTGAAGTTCACGTTCAATAAGTCGTCACGACTCATGCCAGGTTTTCGGGGCACGCCGGACGTGATGACCACGACGTCGGAGTTGGCGCTCTGCGCGTAGTCGGATCCGCCGATGACGAGGCTGTCGGATCCAATGATCGGACACGTCTCGAGAATGTCGAGCGCAACGCCTGATGCCTTCTGATCGGCGATGTCGACGATCACCACATCGGCGAGTTCCCTTTCCGCGATGCTGCGCGCGACCGTCGCACCAACGTTGCCCGCACCGCCCACCACCGTCACTTTGCGATTCATCGAAGCTCCTGAAAATTAGGTCAACTCACTTCCGCCATCGATATCTGTTCAACAGAAATTGTGGAAAACCCTGTTGAAAAGATCCTCGAAAACCGCTTCAGCGCTGGACAATCCGAAGAAATTAGCGGATTGCACCATCGTGGTGCGATTCGCCCGCCGCCGTATCGCCGCCACGCAAAGCCGACGGATTATACTTTAATCACTCCATGAAAATTGTCATCGCGGACGGCCTGCCTTCTTCTGCAATCGACCTACTTCGACAGCCCGACTGGAACATCGACAACCGCCAGGGCCGGTCGCGCCGCGGAGTTGATGCACGGATCTCAAGGATGCCGACGCGCTCATCGTCCGAAGCGCGACGAAGGTCAGCCGCGAGATCATCGAAGCAGCCACCAGGCTCCGCGTCATCGCACGCGCTGGCACGGGCGTTGACAACGTCGACGTGCCCGCGGCCACCGCACGCGGCATCGTCGTCATGAACGCGCCCGGCGCCAACAGCCTGAGCGTGGCCGAGCTTGCGATGGGCTTGATTCTGTCGCTCGCGAGAAACATTCCCGCCGCCGACGCGTCGATGAAGAACGCGAAGTGGGAGAAGTCGAAGTTCGCGGGCGCCGAAATTCGGTCAAAGACCCTCGGCCTGGTCGGCCTCGGCCGGATCGGCCAGGAGGTGGCGGCACGCGCTCACGCGTTCGAGATGAACGTGGTCGCGCACGATCCGTTCATCTCGGCCGACATGGCCGCGTCGCTCGGCGTCGAGCTGGTCACGCTCGACGAGCTGTGCGCGCGGGCGGATTACATTTCGTTGCACGTGCCGTCGCTGCCCTCGACCAGGCATCTCTTCAACGCGGAGCGGCTCGCGAGATGCAAGAAGGGCGTGCGCATCATCAACACCGCGCGCGGCGAGCTGATCGATGCAGTCGGCGCTGGCCGACGCCATCGAAAGCGGCCACGTGGCGGGCGCCGGCCTGGATGTGTTCGATCCCGAACCGCCTCAGGATTGGCGGCTCGCCACGCTGCCGCAGGTCGTGGCCACGCCGCATATCGCGGCGTCCACCAAAGAAGCGCAGGAACAGGTCGGCAGCGAGACCGCGGCGGCGTTGCGGGACTTTCTGAAGGAGGGCATCATCCGCAACGCCGTGAACTTCCCTTCCGTGTCGCAGGAGGAGTACAAGCGGCTGCGGCCGTATCTCACGCTTGCGCGATCGCTCGGCTCGGTCGTCGCCCAGATGGGCGAGGCGCGAATCAACGCGATCGGCGTGCGTTACTACGGCGAGCTGGCGGCCGAGGACAACCAACTGCTCGGCAGCGCGGTGCTCGAGGGCGTACTCTCCGCGATCCTCTCATCGGGCGGCGTGACGCCCGTGAACGCGCGCACGGTTGCGGCCGAGCGGGGCATCGAACTGGTCGAATCGCGCAGCACGCGCGCGCGCAACTACACGAGCCTCATCTCGGTGAAGCTGCACACAAATGAGGGTGAGCGCTGGGTGGAAGGCACGGTCTTCGCCAATGGCAGCCTGCGCCTGGTGCTGGTCGACGGCGTCGGCGTCGAAGCACCACTCGAAGGGACGCTGCTCATCATCAGGAACAACGATCAGCCCGGCGTCATCGGCGATGTCGGCACGCTGCTCGGCCGCCACGGCGTCAACATCGCCAACTTCGCGCTCGGGCGCGATCCCGAGTGCCTGGTCAATTGCGCCATCGGCGTCGTCAAGGTGGACGAGCATCCGGACAACGGGCCTGCCGCCACAGTCACCGACCAGGTGCTCGCCGAGATTCAGAAGATTCCCAACATCATTAGCGTGTGGCGCGTGCGGCTCGACTGAATCTTCGGTAGCTCGACTGAAATGATCGGTAGCGCAGGGCTTCAGCCCTGCCCTCGCTCACCTCGGTAGCGCAAGACCCTGGGAGCAGATTCGATTCCTGTAGTACGTAGTGTCCGGCTCTAGCCGGACCGCAGTCGATTTCCCCGAGTGGCAGTGGGACGGGCAGGGCTGCCGCGCGTAGCCGAAGCTCCGCGGCCGGACGCGCGCTGCGAGGCCGACGTGGGCCGTCCGACGCGAGGACACCCACTTCGCCATTCGTCCTCGCTCGGCTCCCACGGGCTTCTCGCGCGGTCAGGTGTACGCGGGTCGGCCGCCTGCGCACGGCTTCGCGCCGCAGCCCTACCCATCCCACTGCCGCCGCCGACGCTACTTCGAATGAAGAGTCTGGCCCTGCCCTCGCAGGTGTAGTGTTCGGCCCCGAGCGCACCTGCCAAGGTAATCGAAGGCCCCTACTTCAGAACAGCAACTGGCATTCTCGGGCGCACGTACAACGTCTCCCCAGACGACCAACGTTTCCTCATAATCAAAGAGACTGCACTGCGTAGTCAGACAGCGGAGTACGTGATCGCAGTCCAAAATGCATTTGTCGATCTCAAGCGCTCAAAACTAATGGACTTGGCCGCTTGAGGACTGCTTACGGAAGGACGAGGCGCTGCTCGGCGCCGTCGCTGTCGCGGACGAGAACGTTCTCCGCATCGATTTTGACGACCGTATAGCGGCCGGCCAACGAATCGCCCTCGCGTACGAGATACAACTGCCCCGCGATCGTGATAATGGCGGTGCGCTTGCCCGCCGTCTGCGCGATGCCTGCCAGCGTGATGACAGGAGCGCGCGGTTCGACTGGCACCGGCGACGCGAGCGCCATGGGCGCTGCCGCCTGCTCGCGCGGTGTCCCGACGTTCGAGCGCGTGCGTGTCGAATTGAATTGAAATGGATTGCGCGTCGACGCTCGCAAGCTGACCGCGGCCGTGCGCTCGCGAAGTCGATCGGCCTGCGCGTTCAACCCATCGGCCGACGATTCTGTCCTGGTCGTCGTACTCGGCACGGAGAACTGCTGCGCAGCCGCCGGTGGACCTGGTTTTGGTGACACGGCCAGCCACGTGGCGAGGACACCGGTCCCGCCAACCCAGAGCGCCTTCAACGTGCTCCGAGTCGTCAGCACGACCCAACCATCCTAGCACGCACGCAGGCAAGTTCGCCGGCCAAAAGCCGCGAGCGGCGCGGGGCAACGGGGTCCCCGCAAGCGAGCGGCGTGGAGCGGGGTGAGGGGCCCCCGCGACTAATCATGTTAGTATTCACCGTGCGGCCCGCAGGTTGCTCCGAAAGCATCCGCGATCGTTCCCAAAACCATAAACATACTGTCGTTGTCATCCCTGCCCGCTACGCGTCTACCCGTTTTCCTGGAAAGGCGCTCGCCGACATCGCGGGGCGACCGATGATCGAGCACGTCTACCGGCGCGCCGCTGCGGCGCGCAATGTCGACGCCGTGCTGGTGGCCACCGATGACCAGCGCATCGCCGACGCGGTGACAAAATTTGGCGGCGATGTGCGTCTGACGAAATCGACGCACGCAACCGGCACCGATCGAATCGCCGAAGTTGCCGAAGCGCTGGACTGCGACCTGGTCGTCAATCTGCAGGGCGACGAGCCGCTCATCGAGCCGGCCGCCATCGACGAAGCCATCGAACCGTTTCGCCACGACGCGGCGCTGAACATGACCTCGCTCTGCCGGCGTTTCGGCGCGGCCGACGACGTGCGCGATCCGCATGTCGTCAAGGTCGTGACCAACCGATTCGGCGATGCCCTGTACTTTTCCCGCGCGCCCATTCCGCACGTCCGCGACACGACCGGCCGGTCCGACGAGCCGATTCCACTGAAACATATCGGTCTGTACGTCCAGCGGCGTGAATTTCTGCTCAAGATTGCGTCCGCTCGAGCCAACGCCGCTCGAGCGCGCCGAAGCGCTCGAGCAACTGCGCACGCTCGAGCACGGATTTTCCATCAGGATGGTCGAGACCACGTACGACTCGATTGGCGTCGATACTCCCGAAGATCTGGAACGCGTGCGCCGGCTGTTGACGGCCGACGCGCGCGCGTAGGGAGCCCCGAAACCATGGTGAACAAGGAAACGCGTCCGGTGAAATACATCTTCGTGACAGGCGGCGTGGTGTCGTCGCTCGGCAAGGGCCTGGCCGCCGCGTCGATCGGCGCCCTGCTCGAGGGCCACGGCTACAAAGTCACGCTGCAGAAGTTCGATCCATATATCAACGTCGATCCCGGCACGATGAGCCCGTACCAGCACGGCGAGGTCTACGTCACCGACGACGGCGCCGAAACCGACCTCGATCTGGGCCACTACGAGCGATTCACCAACACGCAGACCACGCGAAACCACAACTGGACGACGGGCAAGATCTATCAGTCGGTCATCCAGAAGGAGCGCCGGGGCGACTACCTCGGCCGCACCGTGCAGGTCATTCCGCACATCACCAACGAGATCAAGGACAGCATCCGCGCGGTCTCGTCGGACGTCGACATCGTCCTGGTCGAAATCGGCGGCACCGTCGGCGACATCGAAAGCCTGCCGTTTCTCGAAGCCATCCGCCAGTTCCGTCAGGACGTCGGGCGCGAGCAACACGCTGTACATTCACCTCACGCTCGTGCCGTTCATCGGCGCGGCCGGCGAGTTGAAGACCAAGCCGACGCAGCACAGCGTTCGCGACCTGCGTTCGATTGGTATCCAGCCCGACATCCTGCTGTGCCGCACGGATCGCTTTCTCGACGCCGACCTGAAGAAGAAGATTGCCCTGTTCTGCGACGTCGACCAGGAGGCCGTCATCACGGCGAAAGACGTCTCGACCATCTACGAAGTGCCGCTCGTGCTCGGCGCCGAGGGTCTCGACAAGATCGTGCTGAAGCACCTGGGCCTCCCGCTCACCGAAAAGCACATGGAACCGTGGGAAGAGCTCGTCGAGCGCATCAAGAATCCCAAGGATCGGGTCACGATTCACGTGGTCGGCAAGTACGTGGGCTACGAGGACTCGTACAAGAGCCTCAACGAGGCTCTCTACCACGGCGGGTTCGCGCATCGCCTCAAGGTCGACATCAAGTGGGTCGAGGCCGAGGCGCTCGAACAGCCCGACGGCGCGCAGTTGCTCGAGGGGGCGGACGGAATTCTCGTTCCCGGCGGCTTCGGCACCCGCGGCACACGCGGCATGATGAAGGCCGCGCAGATCGCGCGCGAGAAGGGCATCCCCTACTTCGGCATCTGCTACGGCTTCCAATGGGCGGCCGTCGAATACGCCCGCGGGGTGTGCGGGTTGTCGGAAGCCGACTCGACGGAATGCTCGCCCGACGCCGAACACAAGCTCATCTACAAACTCCGCGACCTGCTCGGCGTGGACGACCTCGGCGGAACGATGCGGCTCGGACAGTACGAATGCGTGCTGGCGCCCGGGTCGCTCGGACAGAAGATTTACGATGCGACGAACATCTTCGAGCGGCACCGCCATCGCTATGAGTTCAACTGCCTCTACGAGTCGACGCTCGTCGACAAGGGCCTGCGCATCTCGGGCAAATCCCCTGATGGCAAGTTCGTCGAGATGATCGAGCTGCCGGGCCATCCCTGGTACGTCGCCGTGCAGTTCCATCCCGAGTTCAAGTCGAAGCCGCTTCGACCGCACCCGCTGTTCGCCAGCTTCGTGGAAGCGAGCCACAGGCACAAGATTCAGTCGGGCGCCGAACGGCCGGCAGAGGCCGGCATCGCCTGATGCCCGACACCAGACGTGTCGCCGCGGGAAGTGTGGTTCTCGGCTCGGGCGCGCCCCTGGCATTGATTGCCGGCCCGTGCGTCATCGAGAGCCCCGATCACGCGGCGATGATCGCGGAATCGCTCGTCAAGATCACATCGCGCTGCGGGCTGCCATTCATCTTCAAGGCGTCGTACGACAAGGCAAACCGCACGTCGCTCAAGTCGTTTCGCGGACCCGGCCTGCAGGAAGGGCTCGCGGTGCTCGCCGGCATCAAGGCGCGCTTCGGCGTTCCGGTCCTGACCGACATCCACGATGCCAGTCAGGCGGCGCCGGTGGCCGAGGTCGCCGACGTGCTGCAGATTCCGGCCTTCCTCTCCCGTCAGACCGATTTGATCGTCGCGGCGGCGCGAACGGGCCGGACCATCAATATCAAGAAGGGGCAATTTCTGGCTCCGGCCGACATGAAGCACGCGATCGCCAAGGTCGTCGATTCGGGGAATTCGCAGGTGTTCATCACCGAGCGGGGATTCAGTTTCGGCTACAACAACCTGGTCGTCGACATGCGCGCCTTCCCGATCCTGCGATCGCTCGGCTATCCGGTGGTTTATGATGCGACCCACAGTCTGCAGCTGCCCGGGGGCGGGGACGGGGTAACGGCCGGCCAGGCGGAGTACATCGAGCCGCTCGCCTCGGCGGCGGTGGCCGCCGGCATCGACGGGTTGTTCATCGAGGTACACGACAACCCGGCGCGCGCCAAAAGCGACGGACAGAACGCGCTGCCGCTCGAACGCCTCGAGCCGCTGTTGCGTCACCTGCTGCGACTGGACTCGGTTAGACGCGAAGCCGGCGTCGTCCGATAAGAGGGGTCGGGAGGGGTTTTCCCGGGAATCTCCGGAAAACCCCTCCCGACCCCAGACACACAGACACAGAACCCGACATGGGCATATCACGGACACCAACGAAAACCGATCGCGCCCTCGCGCGCAAAGTTCTCCAGACCGAGGCCGCGGCCATCACGGCGCTCATCCATCGGCTCGACGAGAACTTCGATCGCGCCGTCAAGATGCTCTACGAGTGTCAGGGCCGCGTCCTCGTCACGGGGATGGGCAAGTCGGGCATCATCTGCCGCAAGATCGCGGCCACGCTGGCCAGCACGGGCACGTCCGCATTCTTCCTGCATCCAGCCGAAGCGACGCACGGCGATCTCGGGGTCATCCAGCCGGAGGATGTGCTCCTGGCGATCTCGCACAGCGGCGAGACGCAGGAAGTGCTGCGGCTGCTCGAAGCGATCCGGCGGATCGGCGCGCGCATCGTGGCCATCACCGGCAATCCGGCTTCCACGCTCGCCCAGTCGGCCGATGTGTCCATCGACTGCCAGGTCTCGGAGGAAGCCTGCCCGCTGAATCTCGTGCCGACCGCCAGCACGACCGCCGCGCTCGCGATGGGCGACGCACTTTGCATGACGCTCCTCGTCGAAAAGGGATTCCGCGAGGAAGACTTCGCGAAGATCCATCCCGGCGGCAAGCTCGGCAAGAAGCTGATGCGTGTCGATCAACTGATGCAACAGGGCGCGGATGCGCCCATCGTCACAGCGGACACGCCGATGCGGGACGTCCTCTCGCAGATGTCGAGCAAAGGCCTCGGCATGACGTGCGTCGTCAACGAGACCACACAGTTGGTGGGCATCATCACTGACGGCGATCTTCGACGCTACATGGTCAGCAACACCGGACTGCTCGAGAAGACTGCCGGCGACGTCATGACGCGCCGGCCGATTGTGATCGATCCCTCGACGCTGGCGGCCCAGGCGCTGCTCATCATGGAGCAGCGCAAGATTACGTCGCTCGTGGTCGCGGGCCACGACCAGACGGTCGCGGGCGTGATCCATCTCCACGACCTCTGGCGGACAGAGTTGTTTTGAGCGCCTACTATCCCTTCCTCGCCGCACTCGTCGCGCTTCTCGTCGGGCTGACGGTCGGGAAGGCGTGGGAGCGCTACAAGCTGCGGTCGGGACGGCTGATCGATCGCCGCCGCGTGCCCGAATCGCTGCATTACATCGTCGGCCTGAATTTCCTCGTCACCAATCAGATTGATCTCGCCATCGAGGAGCTGAGCAAGGCCGCCGAAAATCTCGGCGATGCGCTGGAGATCCATCTCCTGCTTGGCAGCCTGTATCGCGAGAAGGGGCAAGTGGCCAGGGCCATCAACATTCACCAGAGCCTCCTGCAGCGGCCCCGGTTGACGCGCCTCGAGCAGGCCCACGTGCTGCTGTGCCTCGGCCTCGACTTCAAGCGCGGGGGCTTTGTCGATCGCGCGCTCGAGGCGTTCAACGAGGTCATCAAGCTCGATCCGAAGAACCAGTACGCGCTGCTCAATATCGAGAAACTGCACGAGGATCAGCATCAGTGGCAGGAAGCGTACGAAGTGCGCCGCTCCATCGGCAACCAGGCCGGCGCCGAGGACGGCCGCAGCCAGGCGATCCTCGCGTTTCTCGAAAACGAGCTCGGCCTGCAGGCGGTGGCCAGGGGTGACTATGCGGGCGCCACGGTGCGCTTTCAGTCGGCGATCGATCTTGATCCCGCGGTCGTTCCCGCGTATCTGAATCTCGGCGATATCCACGCGCGCGAGGAGCGGATGGCGCAGGCGACGGGCACCTGGGAGGAAGTGATCGGCAAGGCGCCCGAGCGCGCCTACCTCACGTTCGATCGTCTCTCGCTCGCCTACGAGAAGATGGGCACGCCGGAGCGGTTCGCCCAGCTGCTCGGCAAGCTGATTGCCGCGAACGCGCAGGACTGGCGCGCGCGCCGCGCGCTGGCCAGGCACGTCGAAGCGCGCGGCGACGCCGGCGGGGCTCTGGAGCTGCTCTTCGAGGCGCTGGTCCACAATCCTCACGCCCTGACGCTGCACCAGGCCATCTGGCAGGTGCTCGCGCGTCTCGACTTCGAAAGCTCGCTGGTACAGCGCTACGTCGATCTCACCAAACACGCGGTCTTCTACATGGACCCCCATATCTGCATGCGGTGCCGCTATCGCAGCACCGAGCTGCTCTGGCAGTGTCCGCACTGCCACGAATGGAACACCTTTGTCGAAGATCGGATCGCGCCGGCAAAGGAACCTGAGGAGCTGGGGGTCTGAAGAGTCTCGGAGTCCGAAGAGTCTGAGAGTCCGGGGAGTCTAGATCAGTTTCAACTTCAGAGTCGTACGTAGTGTCCGGCTTTAGCCGGACCGTGACCCGTACACAGAAGATCAGAAGATCAAGAGATCAAAAGGCTCTCAGTCTTCTGATCTCTTGTTGGCTTTTAGAAGCGCCCTCAACAGCTCGTCCACCTGCCGATCGGTCGTGGGCTTCGTACCACCTGTCTGAATCACGAAGTTCGCACGCCGCGCTTTTTCGTCCGCGGGCAGCTGGGCCGCGATCCGCTGCAGCGCTTCCTCTTCTGACATTCGATCGCGATCGAGTATTCGCTGCAGCTGAATTTCCGGCGGACAGAACGTCACCACGACGAAATCGAAGTCTCCCTGCTGGTCTTTCACGGTAAAAGCTCCGGTCCGGGGTTGAGGAGCACCCGCGCGGGGATTGCGTCGGACCGCCGGTCGTGACGGTTGTCGCTCGGGGCGATGACAGCCGGTTCTCCGAAAAACAGGTGAATCGGCAGCGCAAAGGGTTAATATTGAATCATCGATCTCTTCGTCATAATGAAAGACGGCCGAGAAATGGCGCGGCGTCAGCCATCGCAAATCGGCCCACACATCAGATCCATGGTTGAACGGCGACGCACGGCAGGGGTAATCCTGCTGCTCCTCATGACTGGCGTAGGATGCAAGAACAGCTCTCTACCCACGCCACCGGCAACGCTCGTTCGACTCGCCCATTCAAATTCAGCACCACAACTGACTGACATTATTTCTCGGTTACCAAATGTTTCAGCCAGAGAAGTTGCGTTACAAAGCGGAGGCTCACTTGCCGTCCTTGCCGGATTGCAGGAGGGCACAATTGATATCGGAGCAGCGACGGCCGATGTGTCGTATCTGTCTTTGGTAGGCCGCTTGGGAAGCGAACCGCCTTTCAAGGATCTTCGCGCCGTCGCAGTACTTGGATTGAACGTCGTCCATTTGTTTGTGCGGGAAGACCTGTCGCCGAAGGTGACGTCAGTTTCAGATCTGCGTGGCCTGAGGGTCAACCTGGGTGGTCGGAGTAGTGGGTCGTCCCTGATTGCTCTACTTTCCCTGAAAGCGGCTGGCGTCGAACTCGCCGATATTCACGCCGCATTCGTGCCATTTTCGTCTGCCCTCAAGCAGCTTGCCGCCGGCACAATGGACGCGACGTTCGCGGTTTTTGACCCGGAATCCGGGAACACGCCCATCCACGGCGCCCGGTTGATCGAATTGGATGGTGCAAGCGTCGAACGGCTCCGCTTGCAACAACCGTTTGTCAGCCGAACGCTGATTCCGCGCGCAACGTTACCCACACCAGGACAGCGCGATCTGGACCATCGGCGTTGATTTGCTGCTCGTGTGCCGCTCCAGTCTGGACGACAACCTCGTGACCGGCGTGCTCGAGTCATACTTCGCTCCGCTTGGCCATTCTGGGGCCCTGGGCCTCGACCGGGCCTCGACATCCATTCCGTTGCATCCGGCAGCGGCTCGATTTTTTCGGCGCCGGGAGCTCGCACAGTGAGCGCTGAATCAAGGCTTGCTCGCGACGGATGGTTGATGATTGTCCTGGCTGTGTTGACCGGCCTCGGGACGATTACGCTCCTCACGTTCGGATACCACGCGACCCGCGGTTGGCAACGCTCTTCAGAATTGCTGACGGAGCTTGACACGAACGAGGTCGCAACGCTGCTATCGACGGCCGTGATGCGCGATATGAGAGGGGTCCAGGGACGTGTCCTGGCCAATGACGATTGGGCGGACGCCGCGGTCTCGCTCGCCGACACCAGTGCACAGGTGGCTCTTGCGTTTACTCGATACCCGTATCCCGAATCATTCTTCAGGTGGCAGAGCAACGACAGCACGATCGTCTTCTTCAATCGCGTGGCCCGTTATCCTGCCTGGCTGCATCAAGAGCGCCCTGAGGGTCATTTCCCCGTAATTCTCGTCACCAATCCGCCGGACAGCGAACCCCTGAGGCGGCTGGTCGATTCGGTACGGGGCCGGGCGTTATCGGTACGTGGCGTTCAATACCAATCTTGGCGATCAGAAATATCAGATTGTCGCTCGCTTGAAATACGGCAATTCACGCGTCGAACAACCACAGTCCGTCACCGGATTCACTGTCAATCTCTCATGGGTTCGACAATCCTATTTTCCTGATTTGCTGTCTGAAGTCACTGATCTCTCCGAACGCGGAAGCACATTGAATGTCGGCGTGTTCGATGATCGGAATGTGCTCGTGTGGGGAGACCAAAGGAGCAGACCGGGAACAGTCAAGACGTTTCCAATCCTCTTTCTCAATCCGTCATCAGGAAAAATGGCGCTTCCGTCTGAACACCCGGTGCAGACATGGACAATAAGCGTCAGCCAGGCCAGCAACTCTCCTCTTCTCGCCGCATCCCAGGGGGCCAATCAAGCGCTGATCGTTGCTGGTGTTGCGGTGTGTGCGCTTTTTGTGGGCTTGTTCCTCGCGATTAGAGCGACCACCGTTGGATGGGCTCTCGCAGCCATGCGGTCGGATTTTGTGTCGTCCGTCACGCACGAGCTGAAGATGCCTCTTACGAATATTCTTGCCATGGCAGATACGCTGGGGCGGCTCCCGGTCTCTACTGAGACAGTTCACAAGTTTGCCGGCCTCCTGAAGCAGGAATCAACGCGCCTCAGGCGTCTCATCAATAACCTGCTTGCATCCGCCCGCGTCACCGATATCGCCAATGCGTACTCATTCGAGCCGTTGGCCATCGCAACGATTGTTGAACATGTCGTGCAGGTGTTTCAGCATCCACTAACCGAAGGAGGGTTCGCCCTGGACGTGGATATTCCCCTTGATGTATCGCTGGTTCGCGTCGATCGCGATTCCATGATACTGGTGATGGATAACCTGCTGGACAACGCCATCCGGTACTCCGCGGACAACCGATCGATTCGTATCGCCATCAAGAACGAGCCTCCCAATGTCGTCATTGAGATCGAGGATCGCGGCGTCGGGATACCCGTGCACGATTTACAAACAGTCCAGCGAAAATATGTCAGGGGGCGGCGTGTGCCGCCCGGAGGGAGCGGCCTGGGTCTTTCAATTGTCGCGCGCATTGTCGCCGATCATGGCGGGCGGTTTGGGCTGGAAAGCACCTACGGTGTCGGAACAATCGCACGGGTGATTCTGCCCGCAATTGAGGATGACATTGCATAAGCGAATACTTGTCGTCGAAGACGACGAAATTTTCAGATCAATCCTCGAAGGCAACCTGAAGTTCGAAGGATACCAGGTGCAAGCCGTCGGAAGCGGACAGGCGGCACTGGCCATCGTCGATACCTTCAAACCTGACCTTCTGATACTGGATCTGACGTTGCCAGACAGAGACGGTCTCGAGCTTTGCCCGATGTTGCAACGGAATGGCCGTATCCCAATCATCATCCTCTCAGCGCGAAGCCAGAGGGCAGACAAACTCAAAGGGCTCGATTTGGGTGCGGAGGACTACATTACAAAGCCTGTTGACTTCGAAGAGTTGCTCGCGAGGATACGAGTTGTGCTTCGTCGCTCTCAGTCGGCCCCGGTCCATCATCTTTCGGTCGGTCGCCTTGTCATTGATTTCCAAAAGCAGACCGCCCGATCGGGCAGGAAAGCCGTCACCTTGACGACGCAGGAGTTCAAGATCCTGAGGTACCTGGCGGAGCGTCAGGGCCAAGTCGTTCCGCGGGACGAACTTCTGGCGGCGGTTTGGGGTTGCGTCACACCGGCGACCCTCACCAGGTCCGTGGATCAGGCTATCTTTCGACTTCGTCAGAAAATAGAACGGGACCCGCACCAGCCCGTCTTTGTCCGAACAGCCCATCGAGATGGCTACTGCCTGACTCAGGGCTATTAGCGCTTCCACCGAACACGCTGTCTACGAGCGACGTGCTATTTTTTTGTGCCGGCGGCCAACGCCAGCGCCTGTGTGCAGTGTTTGAGTACCTGCATGTAGTTTCTGACTGCCGTTTTGCCCACAATGAAGGGATTGCGCCCGGCCGGATTGGCGTGGGCGGAATAGAGCCTCTTGTTCAGGTCGAAGTAGCGCTCGTGGTTTGTGATGAGAACGTCGGCGCCGGCCGCCGCCGCGATGTCTCCGAAGCGGCTTGCTGCCGCCGCGATGGCGTTGAGATCTTCCCTGGAGCTTGTCGCGCTGATGACGTTGCTGCCCCAGAATGCCGCCAGGTGTGGTACCCCCTTGTCTTTGACGGGAATGAGAGCAGAAACGCTCCCGCGTGTGCTGGCTGGCGTGATGTAAAAGGTGATCGTTACGTCACCGAGGGTCAGTTTTTGGCCGTCGGCGATGACCGTATCCTTCTTGCCGAAAGGAGAACACGGGCACCGTACTTCTCCTGAAGAAACTTTGCGCCGCCGGCGTGATCAGAGTTCTTGTGTGTCAGGTAAATGAACTTGATCTGTGCCGGGTCGAGACCCGCCTTCTGCATGGTATCGATGATGACCTCCTGGACGGTTCGGTCATACATCGTATCGATCAGGACAAGTCCTTCCGATGTCGTGATCACCCAGGCCAGGACGTCGTTGTTCGACAAAACGTAGAGATTGTCGAATATCTTCTCCGCGGGCCTTGTCTGTGTAATGAGAGGAAAGCGGGTTCCGGCACCCTGGGCGGGTCCACACACTTCGCTCTGCAGCAACAGCCAGGTCTCGCCTGCCGCAGTCTCTGCCGCCGCTATCTCCGCCGCGACCGTGTTCGGCGATTGGGCATCAACGACCAGGCCCAATCCGAAGGCAACAAGAAGCGCACACAGCGGCGTGACGACGAGCTTCATGCCTCAGTCCCCTGCGGTACCGTATCAGAAGTCCAACTGCCCACCCAGCTTGAAGAAGCGCCCAAACTGAATGGCCGAAGGTACCATCCAGTTGGGACCGTAGGTATTGTTCTGCGCGGTGACTGCCGAACCGTTGAACACATTCGAAATATCGAGGTTGCCAGTCAGCCGTACGCCACCGACCCGCATTCTCTTCGAGAATCGGAGGTCGAGTTGCCGCTGACGATCGTTGTACATCGTGCCGGGCTCGATAAGAGGAATGTTGACGGTTCCGCTCGAGAGCGGACGGCCAAGAGATGGAGCAACTTCAGCGCTTGTGTAATTGCGGGTCGCGGTAATCTGGGGGCCTGGCAGATCGCGATATACGATGCCGGTCACCATGCCCCACTTCAACGGCACGAAACCCGTGAACGTGTAGAACTGCAGTACGGGCGTCGTGCTATTGCAGAAACGGATGGCCCCGGGCGAGTCCACGACGTAACACGTGTTGGTCGTCTGCTTGTCAGTGCTCAAGCCACCGGTGAACGTGACACCATTCTTCAACCGCGCCTGCAGCGTGACGTCGACGCCGTTGTAGGTCTGGGTTCCCTTGCCGAAGTCGGTGTCAGGACGCACGACGATCGCAGTCTTACCGAACTGTGCCTGGCTGACGTCATATAAATCGCAGATCTGACTGCCACCGCCGTCCGGTAACCGGGAATCGACCGGCTCGGTCACGCAGTAGTGACTGTAGTCACTGGGGGTGACAAACGTGTTGTCGTTGACCGTGAAGTTCTTGAAATCACGGCGGTAGTAACCTGCCGTAAGCGATAGACCTTCCGCAAGCTGTCGTTGAACCTGTGCGGTGGTCTCAAAGTGATAGGGTCTCAAGTCCGTGGTCAATTCATCGGCATAGACGAGGGCATTCGGATTGTTCTGCCCGAAATTCAGATTCGAGATCTGTCCGCACTCGCCGTTCAGGAGCGGATTCCTGAGGTCGCAGTCTATGGTGAAGTTGCCGTTGTCAGTCCAGGTCCTGTCCGTTTCGATGACGGAGCGCACGACGGGATTATTGCGGCCGAGGCCACGGGTCCCTGCGCCATCCTGTGATGCGACAAACCGCCCGAAGCTCGCCTTCAGGGCCGTCTTGCCATCACCGAGCAGATCGTAGGACACGCCGATGCGGGGATTGATGTCATGCCACGTCACCAGGGTCTCTTCCGGAAAGAA
Source organism: Vicinamibacterales bacterium (assembly GCA_963746535.1). GTDB lineage: Bacteria > Acidobacteriota > Vicinamibacteria > Vicinamibacterales > JAMQPK01 > JAMQPK01. Next base: position 361,534 of record CAVVBP010000010.1, read on the forward strand.
ACGCGCATTGACAAACTGGCCGGCACCAAGCGACGTCTCGGGAGAACTCATCGTGAAATAGTCGTACCGCAAGCCGGCCGTCACGGTCAGTCGCTTGTGCACCCACTGATCCTGGGCATACAACCCCATGTTTGGGTGAATGTGGTTTTCATATCTGAACGGTGACGCGTACATCCGGATGGAGTTGGGGAGGTTATTCCGGAAGGTCCAGGCCTGGTCTCCGTTCGGCTCCCGCCCGAACAAGATCGTTCCCGATTCCCGCCGCATGCCTATCTTGACCGTGTGCGAGCCGGTGACGTACGAGCCGCTGGCTTGGTACTGAAGCATTCTTGAGTCATTGGGCCCATACAGGTTCGACTCGGCACCGCCCCCGAGCGTCGAAGACGCTCCCCACATGATATTGGTCGACGATTCGAACTTGGAAATCACGTCGTAGCCGACATCCGGCGCGCTACACAGACACGTCTCTGTCGTCTGGCGGCGCTGGTCGTAGTTCGATGAGTTATGCGCAAGCGAGGCCTCGAGGAGCCACCGATTACTGATCGGCGACTTCCACCCAAGCGTCATGAAGATGTTCGGCAGATAGGGACTGTAGTTGGTGGCCTCGGGCGCGCTGAGCGTACGGCCCCGATGCCACGCGACCTGGGGGGCGTTGTCTACAAACACATTGAACTTGTGCTTCGCCGCCGCCTGCCACGTCAATCGCGCGTTCCTGCTGACTTGTGTGAGCTTCAGCTCCGCGGGCCGGGTCAGATCCGGCGTATAGACATTGCCCAGCGGCGTCAGGTTGTCGTAGACGCTCTGGCGAACGGTCACGACCTCATAAGTCTTGTACGATGTGAAGAACCAGAGCTTGTCCCGGAGCAGACGCCCCCCGAAGGCCGGACTGATCTCCAGGAACTTCAGCGTCTTCGACAGGCTGGCGGAGGTAAACCCGTAGCCTCTCAACTCGTCGGTGAGGTTGCTCGCAGCAAGACTTTCGCCGGTATACTCGGTGTAGAAACTGCCGCTGAAATTGTTTCCGCCTTCCTTGGGAATGACGTTGGTAATCATGTTCCCGTAGGAAGACTCGGCCGTGCCCCCGCCTGTGGTCACGGCAATCTCTGCGACGTAAGCCTGCGCAACGCGAAAGGTGATGCTGCCCCCCTGCATCCCGTTGATCGTGGCCGTCGTCATGCCGTCAATCGTGTAGTCCGAAGCGGCACCGCCATGAGCGCTCGCTCCCATGTCGTCCACGCCGCCTGGCGCCTGAGAGAGGGGCGCCCCTCTCACGCCCGGCGTGAGCGCGGCGAAGGACTGAGGTGACCGTGAGTTCGACGGCAGCGTTTCGAGCATCGCGGTCGTGTACAGCACTTGGGAAGTCGCGTTGTGGGCGTCCACGAGCGGCGTCTCTCCGCTGACGGTCACAGTCTCTTCAATGGCGCCGACCTGCATCGCCACGCTGACGGTGGCCGTGAAGGATGCCGGCAGTTCGAGCCCCTCGCGCCGGATGGTCGTAAAGCCGGTGAGAGAGAAGGTGACCGTGTAGACGCCAGGTCGCAGGTCGATGAGGGTGTAGCTTCCGTCGTCGCTAGTGACCACAGTGCGCACCTTTTCGATGAGCACTGGGCTCGATGCCTCTACCGTAACGCCAGGCAACACCGCCCCGCTGGTGTCCCGCACCACCCCGGCAATTCCGCTTTGGGCCGCGCTCAACTGAGGAAGCAGCAGGACCAACGCCAGGACCAGACCGCTGAGTGAGATGCTTTTTCCGGACATACCTGTCTCCTTGGCGAATGCCATCCGTTCTCTCCTGCTCATTCTGCGGCCCCTAACCTTCGCAATAACGCCGTCGTGCTGGCGCCGGAAGAATCGGGCCCGGCCTCGTCGTCCGCGGGCACACCGCGACGACCGCCCCCGCCGCGCGCGAGTGCCAACGGCGTCAACCCACGCTTGTTCTTGACGTTCACGTTTGCGCCCCTGTCCGCGAGCAGTTGCACAACCGAGTCAAATCCCATAGCGGCCGCAAAATGAATGGCCGTGTCACCCGCCCGATTGACTGCGTTGACGTCGGCGCTTGCGGCAAGTGCCACCATCATCGCCGAGTGAACCTGACTTTCACTCTCGACTACTCCGCCGTCGCAAACACATATCTGCCGGCGCGTTTCATTCCGACGCACAAAGTCGGTCCTGGCCCGAGTCTCCCCTTGGCCGGCCACCAGCATGGGAGCCGTCGTCCCATCCGGCATCGCCAGTTGCACATCGGCCCCGCCCGCAGAAAGCGCGCGCATGATGTCGACCTCGACAAATTTCGCAGCCAATAGATAAGGGGTCGAGCCAATCAGCCGTGAAGCCAGTTGAAAATCGTTGCTATCGCGTCTGGCAGGAGTGCCCTTCGCAAGACGAATATTCGGATTCGCGCCATGACGAAGGAGCGTCTGCACCAGGCTCAGGTCGCTTCTATCGATTGCGGCATGAAGGGCTGTGTAACCAGCCTCTGCGGCGTTCGGATTGGCGCCCTTTTCGAGCAGTAGCGCACCGAGCGCTCCGTGGCCGCTGTGGGCGGCAAGCACCAAAGCGCTGACACCGTCCGGTAACGCATCGTTCACATCCGCGCCGGCCGCAATCAGCAGCTCTGCGGACTCGACGTCGCCCACTCTCGCGGCAAAAAGCAGGGGCGTGCTGCCTCCCCGAAGAACAGTCGATACGTCGCCGCTGCCTCCCCTGTTGCCGGTTTCAACAAGCTGCGGGTATGTACGCGAACGAGCGCGAATGTCGGCGCCGCCTTCGAGCAAGGCCTGAACAACTCTTGGATGCTGCTGGGCGACCGCCCACATGAGTGCCGTCTGCTGGTTGACCGCCTCCGCCTCATTCACACGCGCGCCCGCCTTGAGCAAGGCCGCCACGGCGTCTGCATTTCCCGTACGCGCGCATTCCATGAGCACGGTCTCACCACGCAGCAGTGTCGCGTTTGGATTCGCTCTGGCCGTCAGCAGTCTCCTGACCATAGCGGTGCTGCGATTTGTGCAAGCCAGGTGCAGCGGTGTGACGCCCAGATCGTTCGCGACATCCGGACGTGCGCCGGCGCGAATCAATAGATCCGCAGTGGTCAGGTCGTCCTTATGTACGGCCCAGTGCAAAGCGGTCGCGCCGTCGGCCGCAGTCGCATTCACGTCGACGCGCTCTCGTACCAGCGCCTGCACTCTCTTCACGTTGCTGTCTTTGACCGCGTCAATCAGCCGTGTGTCATTGACGGCTGCCAGACTCACGACAGAGGCCAACGCCACGATCCACCAGCCAGCCACGCTCTTCACGTTCACATGCATCGTCGTTGTCTCCCGAATGAAGCCAGCACAGTGGAACCAGGCACCGGGAACCGGGGAGGCATGCGGTGCCCCCCGGTCGCGGCCGAGCGCCTAGCCCAGAGACAACTGTTGATCGTCAACCCGTCCGGGTACTATCGCCGATACGGTCCACGTGCACGCCGAACTGATCGATCAACGTCAGATGCAGATTCGCCAGCGGCGTGTCCTTTCCGTACCTGATATGACGGCCGCCCTTTATGTGGCCAACGCCGCCACCCACCAACAGGAGTGGAATATCGAGCGGAGAATGCGAGTTGCTGTCGGCGATGCCGCAGCCGTAGAGCATCGTGATGTGGTCCAGCAACGTCCCGTCGCCATCGGGCGTTGCCCGAAGCTTCTCAATGAGGTACGAGAAGAGACTGACGTGATAGGCATTGATTTTTGACAGACTCGCAATTTTTTCCACATTGCCCTGGTGGTGCGAGATCGGGTGGTGCGAGTCCGGCACGCCGATCTGCGGATAGGTCATGCCGCTCTGTTCGCGTCCAATCATCATCGTAATGACGCGCGTCATGTCGGTTTGATAGGCCAACACCTGCAAGTCGAACATCAACTTGACATGTTCCTCGTAGGTTCCTGGAATGCCAGCCGGGTGATCGATGGTCGGCAACTGCTGATCGCTCTGTTGTTCCGCCTTCTCGATACGCCGCTCCACGTCGCGGATCGCCTCGAGATACTCGACCAGCTTGCTCCTGTCCGCCGGGGAGAGCCTGGTCCGAAAGTCTGAGACCTCCTCGGTCATGGAATCCAGGATGCTGCGTTGTTGACGGAGGCGGGCGAGCCGCGTCTTTGGATCCGTACTCCCGCTATCACCGAACAGCCGCTCGAAGATCACGCGCGGGTTGTTCTCTGTCGGTAACGGCGTGTTGGCGCTGCGCCACGAGATTGTGTTGGTGTAGGGGCAGGCAAAACCGGTGTCACAGGCACCTGCCATGTCGCTTGATTCAATCCCCAGTTCAAGAGACGCCAGCTGGGTGTGCTTCCCCATCTCCTGCGCGAGGATTTGATCCACGGAGATACCGGCATCGATGATGGATTCGCTCGTCGGCGGCGAGACGTCCGTGAGAAAGCGCGTGGAAGCCTTGGCGTGAGTGCCTCCGGGACGGCCGGCCATCGGAACACAGTTCAGATTGCTCAGCACAAGCACCTGGTCGCGGAAGGGCACCAGCGCGCTCATAGAGGACTTGAACTCGAACGCCGTGCCTACGGCATCCGGCAGCCAATCCTTCATCATCATGCCGTTCGGAACGTATACCGCGCCGAAGCGGTTGACGGCCTTCGCCGCGGTCTTTTCCATCGCCGTCAATGCCGGCACCATCCCGTCGAGCAGCGGCAATGCCAGCGTGACACCCATGCCGCGCAACACAGTGCGACGCGAAATCGACCTCTTGGTAATAATCATCGGCAAGTCTCCTGTGGGTTATTCGGCAAACCTATTCGAGATCAATTTCGCCGAACGATTTCTCTTTGACGCGCATCCGAGTCGACGTCCTGGACAATCGCGTGGGTAAAGGGAGTGCTTCTCACAATCGCCATGATCAGAGCCGACCACCGATTGTCTTGAGCCGCCGCTTCCCTCGCGATTTGCCTGATCGCGGGTTGATCGGAGGATTCGAGCACACGCCCAAGTGCGTAACTCAAGAACCGTTCGGTGAAAGTACGGACAAAGTCGTCTGATTGGCTGACGAGAAGCGCCCGCAGTCCACTCGGGCCTTCGAACCGGAAGCCATCCGGGAGGCTCGCAGCCACTTCGACCGGAACGCCATCGCTCTCGGTCCGCCATTTTCCGAGCGCATCATAGTTCTCGAGTGAGAACCCCAGGGGATCCATGCGCGCGTGGCACGAGGCACACGCGGGATTCCGACGATGCGCTTCCATCCGGTCACGAATCGACCGCGGTTGCCCCTCTTCACCAGCGTCTTTGAGTGCAGGCACATCGGCAGGCGGCGGCGGTGGCGGCGCGCCGAGCAGGTTGGCCAGGATCCACTTTCCCCGAAGCACCGGTGAAGTCCTGTTGGGATACGAAGTCACTGCCAGGATGCCGGCCTGGCCGAGGAGACCTCCACGCGTCCCGTCATCAAATGTCACTCGGCGAAAGTGGTCGCCGTAGATATTTGGAATTCCGTAATGTCGCGCCAGACGTTCGTTCACGAACGTGTAGTTCGCAGTCACCAGGTCCGTCACGCTGAGATCGCCGCGTAGCTGGCTTCCCATGAACAGCCGGTGTTCCTGCTGCATGGCGTGGCGCAGGTTCTCATCGAATTCCGGATACGCATCGACATCCGGCACGATACCCGCCAGTTTGCCCAGCGACAGCCACTGCGTGGCGAAGTTGTCTACCAGGGCCAGTGCACGAGGATCGTCAAACATCCGTCGAACCTGTTTGGCGAGGGTCGCCGGGTCGCTCAGCTTTCCGCGGATCGCAACGTCCAGGAGTTCTTCGTCCGGGATACTGCTCCACAGGAAAAATGACAATCGGGACGCGAGCGCCAGATCGTTGAGGCGATAGACCGTCCCGGGCGCCTTACCAACGGGCTCCTCCTCGATGCGGAAAATAAAACTCGGCGCCGCCAGGATTCGTTCGATACCTCGTTGAATGCCGGCCTCGAATCCGCCTTCAGCCCGGCCGGCCTCATAGAAGCCGAGCAATCGCTCGATGTCTTTCTCAGTAACGGGGCGACGATACGCACGACGAGCCAGGTTCGAGAGAATCTGCTTCGCGCAGGGCCCCTCAAGAGCACGATCCTTTGGATAGCATGTGAACACCCGGCGACGGCTGGCGGTATCGCCAGGGCCGGCGGCTGCATACGGACCACCAATCAAGACCGTGTCGACGGCCGGATGGCCGTGATACAGCTCATCAACGGAGCGAGCGAAGCCACGTTGCGGCGGCCGGAGGATTCCTGTCGTTTCGTAGTACTGCTTGACAAACGAGACGGTCACGTCCCGAGCCCCCGCCTTCACCGGGACGCGTACCTCCAGCCCGGCATCGGCGTTCTGCATGTAGTACTCCCATTCGGGATCGCCCTGGTTCTGTCCGATGAAACTCTCAGGAGCGCCCCTGCCCTTCGCTTCCCCGCCAATGTCAAATCGCTTGAGTAGCGTGCCATCCAGACGGATCTCAATCTGGTGAGGATCGCCCATCCCGATGATGTAGTAGTACAACTCTCGTCGCAGCAGGACCTTCACGGTGTACTCGCCGTCCACCGGAAAGTTGTGGCGAATTACCGTGCCGCCCTGGGAACCGAAGGGGAGATCGTCGCGCGTCCGCTGGTCCTGAACCAACGCTTTCGGAACGCGATACGTATCGGTCATCGCAGCCCTCACCGCGCTACCGACCGCAAGACGACTGACCTGTGAGGCGGCCAACAGATATCGTTCGAGCAGTGCTGGTGAAACAGAAAGTACGCTGGCGATATTGTGAAAGCTCTCCTGATTCGAATCATCAGGAAGCAGGGCTCGGCCATCCACTTCAAGCCCCAGGAGGTCACGAACGGCGTTTGTGTACTCAGCTCGATTCAAGCGATGAACCGCCACGCGGCCAGGGTTGGGATTAGCCGCGCTTGCTTTGTCGAGCGCAGTCTCCAGTTGTGTGGCGAGCAAGCTGTAGGTCGATGCGTCCGGGCGTGGCCTGCCGGGTGGCGGCATCTCGTGGGTGCGCAGCTTACGCGCAACCTTCTCCCACACATCCGGATGAACCCCGACGAGGTCGACGTTGCCGCTCTGAAGCGTAAGGTTCGCTGTCTTCAGACGATCGTTGTGGCAGGCCACACAGTACTTATCCAAGGTGGCGCGCAGTTCCACACGAGCCGTCGAGACCGATGTGCCTGAAGGGATTTGTTCCGGAGAACGGCCCTGGCCTTGGGCGGACACGTGACTCAGCTGGACCGCAATAAGCGCCCACAAAGCCACCTGAAGCACAGGCATCGACGTGAACCGAGCCTTCATCTTTTCCTACCTCGACTCGCAGGAAAGCCCATGCGCAACGGCAACCAAACGCTCCCGGAGCGCCGAAAATACGGTTAGATCTGTAGACATAGTCTACAGGGACTGGATATCTCCCGCTGTTACATCTTGTTTTGCGCTATGGCGCGGAACCCGGCCGATAGCGACGAAATGTCACATTTTGTTACAGGGCCCCATGACGGCTAGGCGATTACGCCATATTTCTTGGCACGGGCCAGCCAGTCCTGCTGGCGAATCGCCCGGGCGCTAACTCTCCCGCGGCAGATTCATCTTCGCGGCCTCCGTGAACTTCCCGGTGGCTTTGAGCTCCTTCAGCGCCATATACATCGCGCCCACACCGATCGTGTCGATGTGGTAGTACGCCATGTCAATGCCCTTCGAGTGCCACTCGTCCGCAGGACCGCCCGAGCCGACCATCAACGGTTTCTTTAGGGCCGCCTTGGCCTTCTGTTGCTGATCGAGGCTGAACCCCGTGAAGTAGAACGCGTCGCAGCCGGCAGCCGCAAGCTGGCCCGCCAGGTCCATCGTTTCCTGTTCCGAGTAACCCTTCGCCGGCCGATGGATGCGCGCCATGATCATCATCGTCTGGTCTGTGCGCGCGTCGAGTGCCGCTTTGATTCGACCGACCATCACAGGGATCGGCGCCAGCGGGGCACCTTTGCCGCCGTACTCACTCTCCGGGCCGCTTGTGTCCTCGATCATGATGCAGGCCGCGCCGCCGCGCTCGAGCTGCTGCGTCGTGCGGTACGTCACAATCGGGCTGCCGCCCCCGTTCTCTCCATCCACCAGGAATGGGAGATCCGTGTTGGACAGGATCTCGACTTCGTAGTCGATAACCTCCTGCACGGTTTGAATACTGGTGTTGGGCAGAGCATTCCGGGTCGCGATGCCGCTACCACCCAGGAACCCGCCCTTGAAGCCTTCCATCTCTGCCAGCCGCGTCAGCATGATGCTTTCGACAACCGGCAACACGAGAGGTTCGCCAGTGGCCAGAGCCGCCCGCAGACGGGCGCCTTTGCTCATCGCGGTCGCTCCTCCAGTTGCGGACGCGGTGGCGCCGCGACCCTGTGCGGCCGCCGATTGTGACGGAAAGATCGACGTTCCCAGCGCCGCCCCCGTTACCAGTCCCGCTTCTTTGATGAATCCCCGCCTGCTCTGGTTATCATTCGTCATCTCAAATACTCCTCAAGATTGTGTGGGTGCGAATGCCACTCTAAGAGATCGAACAGCACCCGACTGTTACATATTGTTACGTCCCACAGTGGGCTCTGCGGTTCGGCGGATCAGAAGGCTCTAGTCTCCTGATCTCTTGTCTGCTTTTGAAAGCGCCCTCAACAGCTCGTCCACCTGCCGATCGGTCGTCGGCTTCGTGCCGCCTGTCTGAATCACGAAGTTCGCACGCCGCGCCTTTTCGTCCGCGGGCATCTGGGCCGCAATCCTCTGCAGCGCTTCCTCTTCGGAAATTCGATCCCGATCGAGTATTCGCTGCAGCTGAATTTCCTGCGGACAGAACGTCACCACGACGAAATCGAAGTCACTCTCGTGGTTCGTCTCGTAGAGCAGCGGGATTGAGGCGACGCCCATGGGCTGCGCGAGCGCGTCAAACCACCGGCGAATCGTGTCCCAGACGAGGGGGTGAACAATCGCTTCGAGCTTTTTCCGCATCGGGGGATCGCCGAACACCTTCGCCCCGAGAAGCGAGCGGTGAACGCTTCCATCAGGCCTCAGAAACTCGCTCCCGAACGTGGCCGCGATCGAATTCGCGGTGGACGTGCCGGAACCGAGCGCGTCGTGGACGATTTCGTCGGCGTCGATGGTGGGAATGCCGCGGTCTTTCAGCCGTGCGACGACATAGCTCTTCCCCGTCGCGATACCGCCGGTCAGTGCGACTTTCAGCATGTGAATGGACGAATGCGCGGCTAAAGCCGCGCCCTACCTACTGAGACGCAGTTCGGCCGCTCTTATCGTGTTCGCCATCAGCATCGCGATCGTCAGCGGGCCGACGCCGCCCGGAACCGGCGTCAGCGCGCCGGCGACCTCCGCGACCTCCGGATGCACGTCGCCAACCAGCACCGACCCTTTCCGCTCGAACAACCCGCGCCGGGGATGCCCCTCGCCGAAGATCTCGCCGGCCACCTTCGGATCGGTCACGAGATTGATGCCGACGTCGATGACCGTGGCGCCCGGCTTTACAAACGATCGCCGCACGAATCCCGGGCGTCCCAGCGCGGCGACCAGAATGTCAGCCGTGGCCGCGACCGCCGGAAGGTTCTGCGTGCGCGAGTGACAGACGGTGACGGTGGCATGGCGGTGCAGCAGGAGCAGCGAAACGGGCTTGCCGACGATGTCGCTGCGGCCGATGACGACCGCGTGCTTGCCGGCCACGTCGAGACCGCTGCGCTTCAACAATTCCATGATCCCGGCCGGCGTGCACGCGACAAGATCGGCGCGATTCTGAACCAGCCGCCCCACGTTGGCGGGCGTCACGCCGTCGACGTCCTTCGCCGGATCGATCGAATCGAACACCCGTGTCATCGCACCCGGACCCAGCGATTCCGGTAACGGCGCCTGCACCAGAATCCCGTCGACTGCCGGATCGGCGTTCAGTTGCGCGATGCGTGCGAGCAGGTCATCGGCCGACGTGGTCGCCGGCAGGCGCGAGAGCGTGGCGCTCATGCCCTCGTCGCCCGCCGACTTCAACTTGCTGTTCACGTAAATCAGCGAGTCGGCTTTGTCTCCGACCAGCACGATGTGCAGACCAGGCCGCCGCCCCGCCCGCGCCGCAAACGCGGCCGCTCGAGCCGACAGCTCGCTTCTGATTTGCAGGGCCACGCCGGCCCCATCGAGCATTCGCGCAGGCATCGATCTATCTGGCCGCCTGGCTGAGGTCGTTCAGCATCGACGCGCTGCCGAGCACGATGAGGAGATCCCCGGCGTGAAGCACGGTGTCTCGCGTGGGATTGAATTCCATGCGTCCATGCGTGTGCTGAATGCCCACGACGACCACGTTCATCTTATCGCGTTGAATGACTTCGGCCAGCGGGCGTCCGGCCAGCTTCGACTTCTCGTCGACGCGGATTTCCTCGATCGACAGCTCCAGGTTGTCGGAGCTCGTCGCGATTTCAACGAAGTCGACGACGCCGGGCCGCAGCGCCGTCTGCGCGATCTGCACCGCGCCAATCTTGTACGGCGAAATCACGCGGTCGGCGCCGGCCTTCTTCAGCTTCGACACCGACTCCTCGCCCTCGGCGCGCGCGATGATGAACAGATCGCTCTTCATCACCCGGGCGGTGAGGACGGCATACACGTTCTCGGCGTCCGTTCCCACGGCCGCAACCAGCCCCCGCGCCCGTTCGATGCCGAGCGGCTTCAGGGTGTCCTCCCGGCTCGCATCGCCTTCCACCGCGAGATGCCCGTGCTGGTTGGCCTGGAGCACGCGCGCCGGATCGCGATCGACGATGACGAACGGCATTTTCTGACGGGTGAACTCGGCGGCCACGATCGACCCGATGCGCCCGTACCCGCAGATGACGTAGTGATCGGACAGGTTCTTGATCATGCGCACGTACCGCCATCGCTCCACGTACTTCGGCCATCCGCCCTCGACGACCATGGCCGCCAGAACGGAGAAAGCATACAGTGCCGTGCCGACTCCCACGAAGATCAGCAGGAGCGTAAACGCCTGCCCGGCCCTCGAAAGCGGGTGCACCTCGCGGTACCCCACCGTCGCGACCGTCGTCACCGTCATGTAGAACGCGTCCCAGACCGGCCATCGTTCGATGGCCACGTAGCCGGCCGTTCCCGCGAGAATCACCGCGGTCAGTAGAAGCAGCGTCGGCAGCAGACGGTTTTTCATGTCCGGGCGAAGCCCCTCCCGATGGCGTGTCTAGGCGAGCGCGCGCAGATACTCGCGGACGCGCTCTTCGGGATCTCTCGTCGAAAGCAGATCGGAAATGACGGCGACCGACGCCGCCCCGGCACGAATGACGTCGGCCGCCCGCTCCAGCGTGATTCCGCCAATCGCGACGATCGGCATGACGGCGCCCGCCTCGCGCACGATCGCGGCGGCGTCTCTCACCAGTTGAAGCCCGACTTCGCGATACCCCGTGTCCTTGGTCGTCGTCCCGAACACGGGGCCGACCGCGATGTAATCCACCGGTAGGCCCAATCCCTCGCGCACCTGATCGGCGGAGTGCGTGGACAAGCCGACGATCGCCGGGCGGCCGACGAGCCGGCGCACGGACTCGGGATCGAGGTCTTCCTGCCCGACGTGGACTCCATCGGCACCGGCGAGCGCGGCGATGTCCGCGCGATCGTTCACGATGACCGTGGCGTCGAGTGGACGGGCGCGGGCCATCACGTCTTTGCACATCGCGAGAAATGCGGCGCTCGACGCGTGTTTGGAGCGAATCTGAAGGAACCGCGCCCCGCCAGCCAGGTACGCGTCGGTCAGGGCACTAACGGTCCATCCCGCACGGCGAGTCACCTCGTCGTCGATGATGGCGTTGAGAGGAGCACGGATCAGACGGCCTCGGCGCGGGTCGCGGCCTTCTCGGCAGTGGGCGCAAAGCGCTCCATGAACTTCGTGCTCATCCGGCCGGCCACGAAATCCGGGTCGTTGAGGATGCGCAGGTGCATCGGAATGGTGGTCTTGATGCCTTCGACCACCGCCATTTCGAGCGCCCGCTTCATGCGCACGATCGCTTCGTGCCGATCGCGGCCGAACGAAATGACCTTCGCGATCATCGAGTCGTAGTACGGGGGAATCGTGCAGTCCGAGTGCGCGGCCGAGTCGACGCGAACGCCAGGCCCGCCGCCGATGCTGAAAACGCTGATGTAGCCGGGCGACGGCACGAACGTTTCCGGATCTTCGGCATTGACGCGGCACTCGATCGAGTGTCCGTTGAAGGTGATTTCGCCCTGCCTGAACGAGAGGCGCTCGCCGGCCGCGATGCGAATCTGCTCCTTCACGATGTCGATACCGGTGACGAACTCGGTGACCGGGTGCTCGACCTGCAGACGCGTGTTCGCCTCCATGAAGTAGAACCGGGCCTGGTCGTCCATGAGGAACTCGAAGGTTCCCGCGTTGGTGTACTGCACGGCCTTGGCCGCGTCGACAACCAGGTTCCCGAGCTTGCGACGCTGCTTCTCGGTGAGCGCCGGCGACGGCGATTCCTCGAGCAGCTTCTGATGCCGCCGCTGGATCGAGCACTCACGCTCTCCGAGGTGGACGACCGCTCCATGGTGGTCGCCCAGTACCTGGACCTCGATGTGCCGCGGGTTCTCGAGATACTTCTCGATGTACACGTCAGGGACGCCGAACGCCGCTTCCGCCTCGCGTTGTGCTGTCTTGATCGCGTGGCCCAGCTCCTGCGGGTTCCTCACGACGCGCATGCCGCGGCCGCCGCCGCCAGCCGTCGCCTTCACGATGACCGGGAAGCCGCACCCGGTGGCAAACTTCAGCGCCGCTTCTTCGTTCTCGACCGGACCATCGGTGCCGGGCAGCAACGGCAGGCCTGCCTTCTTCATGGCACGGCGCGCGCGGGCCTTGTCGCCCATCAGACGAATCACCTTGGGATCGGGTCCGATGAAGCGAATATGGCAGGCCTCGCAGACCTCCGCGAGGTACGCCGATTCGGAGAGGAAGCCATAACCGGGATGAATGGCGTCGGCCCCCGTGATTTCCGCGGCGCTGATAATCGCCGGAACGTTCAGATAGCTCTCGGCGCTCCGCGCCGGCCCGATACGCACGTCTTCATCGGCAAACCGGACGTGCAGCGCGTGCTCGTCGGCTTCCGAATACACCGCCACGGTCTTGATGCCGAGCTCGCGGCACGCGATGATGACACGCATGGCGATCTCACCGCGGTTCGCAATCAGGATTTTTTTGAACATGCTTGGCTGCGGGGCCCTAATAAGACCCACTCACACCTTGATGGCGAAGAGCCGCTCGCCGTACTGAACGGGCTGTCCGTTCTCGACGTAGACCTTCGCAATCTCACCATCGTACTCCGACTCGATCTCGTTCATCAGCTTCATCGCTTCGATGATGCACAGAACCTGACCCTTTTTCACCGTGTTGCCCACATCGACAAACGGGGCGCTGCCCGGCTCCGATGAGCGGAAAAACGTGCCGACGATGGGCGACTTCACGATGGCGAAATCGACTTCGTCGGAGGCCGGCGGCGGTGAACTGGGTACGGCTTCGAGCGGCGGCGGTGCCGGAACCGCGGCAGACGGCGGGGGCGCCGCCACGACGTGCTGCACGATCGGCGGCGCAAACGCTCCCGTGCCCTGGACGGGCGAACCTTTCTTGATGCGTATCTTGAATCCGTCGCGCTCGAGCTCGAACTCGCTGAGGTCGTGCTCGCGAACGATATCCAGGATCGCGATTGATCTCGTCAAATTCCATTCGTTTGTGTAGTCCTGCTACAGACCCGTAGGGACGTTTGTCAGCACCTCTACTCCGTCGGACGTCACCAGCACATCGTCTTCGATCCGCACGCCCCCCCAACCCGGAAGATAGGCGCCCGGCTCGATGGTGAAGACCATCCCAGGCTCGATCGCGACATCGGAGGGAGCCGGCGCGTTTCCAGTCGCCTCTCGTCGAGGGCCTATCCGCGGCGTCTCATGAATCTCAACGCCCAGACCGTGGCCCGTGCTGTGTCCGAAGGCCTCTGCCAGTTTATGCCGATGCAGCGTGCCCCGGGCCGCCGCGTCGATGTCTCCTGCCAATACTCCCGGTCGTACCACCCCGATGGCGGCCTTCTGGGCCTCCAGCACGGCTCCGTAGACCCGCGTCATCTCGGCATCGGGCGGCCCCAGGGCGATTGTCCGGGTCAGGTCGACGCAGTATCCGCCGTAGACGCCGCCAAAGTCCAGCACCACCAGGTCGCCGTCCCTCATGACACGCTCGCTGGCATGGGCGTGTGGCTGCGCCGCATTCGGGCCGCTCGCCACGATCGTCTCGAACGAGCACCGCTCGAATCCGGCGTTCTTGATGCGCCAGTCGATCCTCGCGGCAAACTCCTGCTCTTTCATGCCGGCCTTGATTTCGGCGAGCACGTCCACCGCTACCGTCGAAAGCAGTTCGCCGCCACGACGCAGCATCGCGATCTCGTGCGCATCTTTCACGATGCGCAACTGTTCAACGAGCCCGTCGGTTGCCACGACCGAAACGGGCCGGCCTGCCGCGTCCGGTCCACGCTCCTCGAAGATCACGCCCGATCCGGCCTGCACCGTGGCGTCGAGGCTCTTCGCGAGGTCGTGCGCACGATTTACCGACACGTACGCGCCCTCGATGCCGAGCCGTTGCAGCTGGAGCTTCTTGATGAGCACCGTCAGCGTCTCGTCATACGTCCGGTCGACGGGGACGATCTCGGCGTCCGGGCACCCATGCGGGGTGTCCCACAGGGCGCTCGCCGCCGCACTGTACCGGAAATCGAGAATCAAGTACAACCTTTCCAGCGTCACCACCGCAACGCCGGCCGTTCCCTGGAAGTTCGTGAGATAGAACACATTTGGCAGATGCGTCACGACCAGGCTGTCGAGATCGGCCGCGTTGACCGCTTCTCGAAGCTTGCCGTGCCGGGCCGCCAGGGTTTCGCGAGGAGCGAGGCGCACGGGAGGATTCTAGCAGGCCGACGGAGAGACCCCTGCCCGATATGGCAGATGGCAGATGGCAAAGGGCAGCGCGGTCGCCATAGGACTAAATCGCCCGGCGCTGGCGGTAGGTATGAATCGCGTCGAGAAAGCGCTCGAGCTGATAGAGCTCCGACGTTTCGGGCGCTCCGGCGCCCACCAGCACGGGGACTTCGATCGGTTCCAGTGGCTCCTCGGGTTCGGCCTGAACGACCGACGCGAGCGCGACCGGTTCTCTCAACTCGGGCTCGGCCGGGGCGGACACCTCGAGCTCGGCCAGCGATTCCTCGTGCTCGGCGGCGCCCAGCGCCTCGAACCCCTCCAGCGCCGCAAGGAACTCGGCCTGCGCCTCGGCGAACGACATCCCATCATCGTCGACAGGCGCCGGTTCGGCGGCGAGTGCCCGGGAGATCTCGTCGACGGTCTGCTCGAGATCGGGGTCGTGCTTCGCGATCCCCAGGGCAGATTTATAGAATTGCAGCGCTTCGGGCAATTGACCGCGGCGATGGTAGACCTCGGCCAGCCCTCGAATGGCCGCGAGATTTTCAGACGCGATCTGCAGAACCTGACGCAGCTCCACCTCGGCGGCATCCAGGTCGTCCACTTCGATAAGCGCGCGACCGAGCGTCACACGCGCAGACAGATATGCCGGATGGATTTTGAGCCCGGCGTCGCAGGTAGCAATCGCCTCCTGGTAGCTGCCCGCTCGACGGTACTCTTCCGCGAGCTGGGCAAAAGCAATCGACGCCGGGTCCGCCTGGACCCGGCGTCGAAGCTCCTCGATGCGAGGATTGTCTGGCACGGTCGATCTACGGAGAGACGGGCACAGTCTGGGAGAACACTGCCGTCTGCCCGGCCTCGTCCGTGACCGTCAGCACGACGACGAAGTTCCCGACCTTCGGTGACGCGCTGCCACCGAAGACGTGCGACCGGGTCGAGCCGCCCTGCGACGGCTGTCCATCACCCCAATCCCACCTGTAGCTCACGATTTGATGTCCGGGCCCGGCCACCGACGTCGCCGCATTGAAGAAGACCGTATCGCCGACGACGGGTTCCAGCGGCGAGAACACGAATGCCGCAACCGGTATGGCGCCGTCGCCCACCTCCACGACCTGGCTGGCCGACGTCGCCGACGCACCCTGCGAGTCGGTGATCGTCAGCCTCACAGCGTAGGAGCCCCGTGTCGAGTATGCGTGGGTCACCGCCGAACTGCTACTCGACGTGGACGAACCATCGCCGAACGTCCAATCGTAACGCGTGATGGTCGCGCCTCTCCCAGCCGTGGAAGACGAGGCGTCGAACCGGACGGTCTGGTGCGCTGCCGGCTCCGACGGCAGGAAGATGAACACCGGCGACAGCCCGCCGGTGTTGATTGTTCCATCGGGCCTGAGTCGAATATTCACGACCCGCGACAAAGACGAGGCGAAGTCCGTTTCTCTCGGCCTTACTCGAATCCCGACGTCTTGAACGGTTCCGTCTCCTGCGGGAGGCGCGGTGTACGTGAATTCCGCCTCACCATTGATGGTCTGAACCTGACGGGTGGACAACGTGCCAAAGTCACCACCTTCGATCTCGACGTAGAGCGTCACCGGTGTCGCAGGGGGCCGATTGTTCGGGTCCCGGGCGGTGACTCTGATTCGCGATACCGACCGGCCGTCCTGTGAAAGGACGTCGGGGTCCGCGGAGATAGCCAGCGACAGGCTCATCTCCGACGGTCCCGCCAGCGGCGGCGCCACGGTATCGGTCACCGTGCACGCGGCCAACCCGGCGGCCAGCGCGAGCACGAGCGCGTGTTTGAGATGTGTGGTCATGACCATTCCTATTCTGGGTCTCCGTAATCGCCGAAGCTCACGCTGATGGTGCCCAACGCCTGCACTTCGTTCCCTGCGAGATCCGTTCCATAGAACGTGACCTCGGCAATCGTCGAGATGAAGATGCGGCCGCCGCCAAAGGCCATGGCGCGAAGGGGCGCTTCGAGCTTGGCCTGGTGGCGTACCATCTCGAACGGGATGAGCACCGTGCCGCCGGTCAGCGTCGCCGTCACGCCGCCGTCGACCGGATATGGCACATCCACACCAGGCGTATTACGTCCATCCGCCCGGCGGTAGTTGATGTGGTACCGGGTCAACGTCACGGCGTTCAACGTCGTCGGCAGCGCGCCGGCGACGCCCTGATCTTTCAGGATCAACCGCATGGTCGCCTGCCCGACGTCATTGAAAATGGTCGGCACCCTCACGGTCTCGCCGTCGACGGTCTGTTCGATGAGCGTCACGACGTCCGACAGGAGAAATCCGCTCAGGCTGCCTGGATCGGCGCCCGACGCGGCCTGCAGCGAGTCGATGACGATCATCGAGGGCGACTTCCCCATTCGCGCCACGTCGCCGCACGAGATCGAACCGGCCAGCGCGACAACCACCGCCGCGTTTGCGATTCCCGAACGAATAACTGCGCGCATGTCCACTCTTCTCCCTTTGCCCATGGCTAGCCCTTGATGATGCGCGGCGTGATGAAGATCAACAGCTCGCGGGTCTCTTCGGTCAGCTCGCGCCGCTGGAACAACCAGCCCAAAAGCGGAATCTTGTAGACCCCCGGGGTTCGATCGATCGATGAATCGCGCGAATTGATGTAGATGCCGCCGATCACCGACGTCTGTCCGTCCGAGACGAGCAGCGAGGTCACCGCGCGCTGCGTGTTGATGGGCGGAATGCCGGTGACCGCACGGCTGAAGTCGGGCGACGAGTTCTCGAGCACGATGCTCATGATCACGGTGTTCGCCGCGGTGATCTGCGGCGTCACGTTCAGCTTGAGCGCCGCGTCGCGGAACGACACAGTGACGGTGTTGTTGGCCACCGTCTGAATCGGAATCTGCACGCCCTGCGTGATTTCCGCCGGCACGTTGTTCTGGGTCGCCACGCGCGGCGTCGACAGGATGCGGCCGTTGCCCGACTCCTCGAGCGCCGACAGCACCACGTCGAGGTTGAAGGCGCCGTTCACCGACCCGAGAGCCAGACCGACGGCGCTGCTCGCCGTGTTCACGCCCAGGTTCACCGCGGTCGATGCGGCATCGCTGCCGGCACCACCCTGCACACCTCCGGTGCGTCCACCGAGCGCTCCCTGATTCGGGAACGCCAGGCCCGTCGTATTGCCGAGGTCGGGCGCCACCCGGCCGTTGAACCCCCACTGGACGCCGAGCTTGCGCGCATAGTCACGCGTGGTCTGGATGATCCGGGCTTCGATTTCGACCTGGGGCTGCGGCCGATCGAGCGAATCGATCAGCGCCGCCGCGCCCTGAAGCCGGCTGGCCAGGTCGCGGATGATGATGGTGTTGGTCCGCGGATCGACCTGGATATCGCCCCGCGACGACAGCGCGGTGCGCGTCAGGAGCGGCGTCAGCTCGGCCGCCTTGGCGTAGCTGAGGGGACGGGTCAGCAGCTCGAGTTCGCCCGCGAGCGCACGCTCCTCTGACAGCTTGCGGCGCTGCCCTTCCTCGTCGGCGAGCACGGCGAGCGGCGCGATGCGCACGATCGTCCCGTCGACCGAATAGCCCAGCTTGTGATCGCGCAGGATGATATCGAGCGCCTGGTCCCACGGCACCTCGTGCAGCGAGACGTCGACGGCGCCCTGCACCGACTGGTCGATGACGATGTTCAGCCCGCTGATGTTCGCGAAGGTGCGAAGCACCGTCCGGAGATCCGCGCTTTCGAATTCCAGCGACACCGGATGGCCCGAGAAGCGCGGCTGCGCGCCTTGCGCCGGAGCCGACGCCGGCAACTGCGGTACCGCCCCCTGCGGCGCCTGCGCGAGCGGGCCCGTGCCCCGTGCCGGGCCGGCCGCGCTGCGCGACAGGAGCGCGTTAATCGGATCGAGCGCCGCCACGCTATTGCTGCCGGGCGCCGTCGCGGCCGGCGGTGGAGGCATGACCAGGGCCGCGGCCTCTTCCTCGAGCAGGATCGTGTAGGTCCGGCCGAAGTCGTCCGGCGGAATGACTCGATAGGTTGCCGGTCGCATCAGGTCGATGGTCACCCGCGTCGTCGGCGCCGACGTCGAGCCTGACGTGTCGATGTGCACGACGGAAACCGGCCCGCGGCCGACGGCGACTTCATCGGGTGCCGTCGACTTGACGTTTGGAAAGTCGAGCACGATTCGCGGCGTGCCATCGCTCATCGGCGTCACCGACGCCGCCACGAGCTCGCCGTTGCCGACGAGCGTGATGCTCGCACCCGTTGGCTTGGGTTCGGCGCGCACGCTTTCGAGCACGGTCGCGTAGCGCGTCGGCGCCACGCGCGCCGCTCCGGCCGGCTGCGCATTGCCGAGGCTGTCGGCCGCGAACGCGCTGTCGAAGTCGACATAGATCAGGTTGCGCTTGGTCCGCACCTGATGCGCCGCCGCCTGCGTGAGATGGATCCGGACGCGCGCCACGCGCGCGCCGTCGGCACCCGTCGCTTTTTCAACCGACGCGCCTGCCACCAGGCCTTTGGCGCCAAGCACCACGCTGGCCGCCCGTGCGGCGTCGACGTCGCGCAGATCGACGACCAGCGTCTTCGGATCCGGCCGCTGCGTGAGATACGCCACCGGATCGGTCGTCTCGATGGTCACCGTCGTGATGCGCCGCCCGGCGCTGGCGGAAAGTCCCTTCAACTGCGGCGACGGCTCGGCAGCGGTTTCCGGCGCGGGCCCGAAGGCGACAACCGGCGCGAGGCCGGTCGCCCACAGTCCTGCCAGGACGAGCACCACCATCAAGCCGGGTTTAAGGAGGAGTCGTTTATTTAACATCTTCCGCGGTCCTGAGTCCCTTTCGCACTTCCCGCTGCTTGACCAGCGAGAGCGGATCGTTGACTTCCTGCATGATGACGATGCCGTTCGCCGTCACAGTTCGGATGACGCCGTCGAGCAGCCGATCGTTGGCATGCGCGGCGTACGTCTTCCCGTCCGGTCCCGACACCATCGCGACGAACGCGCCGCGGCTCGCGAGCACACCGCGCAGCATCACGTCGCCGGTGGCCAGCCCCGAGAGGCCGGACGTCTTCCGGCCTGGAGTCGTCTGATCGACGCCGCGCGCCAAGAGGTTGATAAATGGATCGCGCCGGCCGTCGGGCTCGTAGGTGTACGCCTCGGGCGCCGGCGCGGCCGGTGCCGGTGCGGCCGGTGCGCCGGGCTGAGCGGCGGCCGGCTGCGGAGCCGCGGGCTGCGCCGCCGGCGCACCCTGCGCCGAGGCGAGCACCGATGCGCCAAGCAGCAGTCCGACGCACAAGAGAGCGCGCGTAAGGATTGAAGTCACGTCAGTTCGCCTTTGCCGCGGCTGGTTTCGCGGCCTCGAGCAGCACGAACGTCGTCGCCGTGCATTCAACGGTGATCGTGGACGTCGCGTCGGGCTTTTCCTTGCCCTTGATCGTGATGTTGCTCACGTTGATGATTCGGGAGAACTTGCTGACGCGATCGAAGAACATCGCCAGGTTGTGGTACGTGCCGTCCAGCTGGAGCTGGATGGGCCATTCCTCGTGAAGCTGCTTGGTGACCGACGGCGCCGGCTTGAAGCCGCGGATCGCCAGGTTCGACTGCGTCGCGAGCGTCTGAATGCGCCGGAGCAGATCGCTCACGTCCTTGTGTTCGGGAAGGACCGCTTTCAGACCCTCGAGCCGCGTCTCCAGCTCGCCGACCTGCTGCTTGAACTGGGGCAACTGGGCCGCCGTGGACGCGCCTTTGGCGATGTCCGTGCGCAGCGCCGTGAGCTTCGCCTCGCGCGTCGCCATCTCGGCCTCGGTCGGAATGACGTAGAAATAGTAGAAGACGCCCACCATCGACAGCGCGATGACGACGAACATGCCGACCTGGCCGTACCACGGGATCTTGTTGAGATTCAGGTCCATGCCGTTAATTCGCAGCTCCTGCGAGGAGCTTTCCTTTCACCGAAAAACGAATCAGCTCGGGCGTCGTGTTCGTCGCCAGCTCGACACGGCTGTCGACGATCTCGACGGCGCCCGCAAACAGCTTCGAGCCCTCCAGCCCGCTGATAAAGTCCGACAGCGAGTTGAGCGACGTGCAGCGGCCGTCGATGGCCACATCGGCGCCGGTGTTTTTCATGTCGGTCAGCCACATCGAGTCGGGCAGCGCGCGGCTCACGTGGTCGAGCAGATGCACCGGCCCCGTCTGTCCCTTGCGCAGCTGCTCGATGAGCGTGACGCGCTGCTGCAGCTGCGCGCGCCGCGCCTCGAACTGCTGCACCTGCGCGATAATGCTCTGCAGGCGCTGCGTCTCGCGCTGCGCCGCCGCGATCTGCTCGTCGAGCTCCGTGGACGTGCGCTGCAGATACCAGAACCACCAGCCCACGCCCAGCGCGGCGACGACCAGCACGAGGCTGCACGCGGCGGTGATCTTCTGGCCGATCTGGAACTTCGCCTTGCGCTTGGCGCGATCGCGATCGACGGCGAGCAGGTTGATCTTGATCACCGGTCACCTGCCCGTCTGAGCGCCAGCCCGACCGCCACCGCCGCCGTGGGCGCGATCATCGCGCGCTGATCGGCGGAATACTTCTTTCCGTCGAGCGTCACCTTCCGGAACGGGTCGAACATCTCGACCGGCGTGCCGAACCGCTCCTGCAGGGCCTCGGCGAACCCTTCGACGCGCGAGGCGCCACCGCTGAGCATGATGCGGTCGATGTGATCGGTCGACGCCGTCGCCTTGAAGAAGTCGAACGTCTTCTGCACTTCCAGCAGCACGTTCTCCGTCATCGCCCGCAGGACGGGCATGACGTCTTCAAAGGTCGCGCCATCGACGGGTGTCCCCTTTTTCAGGAGCTCGGCGCTCTCGAATGGCAGATTCAGCTCACGCTGCACGGCCTCGGTGTAGGCATTTCCGCCAAGCGAGATGTCGCGCGTGAACACCGACTGCGCGTTCGCGATGATGTTGATGTTGATGGCGCTCGCACCCGCGTTGAGCAGCACGACGACCGCGCCCGGCTCGAAGCCGTAGTTCAGCTCGTAGGCGTTCTGCAGCGCGAAAGCGTCGACATCGACCACGACCGGCGAGCGGCCGGCCTGGGCAATGACGCCGGTGTAGTCCGCGATCTTTTCCTTCTTGGCGGCGACCAGGAGCACTTCCATCGTGCCCTTCGCGTCGGCGCCGCCGGCGTCGAGAATCTGGTAGTCCAGGTTGACGTCCTGGATGTCGAACGGGATGTACTGCTCGGCTTCCCAGTAGATGGATTCGTCGAGCTCGCTGGCGGTCATCACCGGCAGCGAGATCTTCTTGACGATGACGGCGTTGCCCGACAGCGACGCCGCGACGTCCTTGGTCTTGAAGGCCTTCGACTCGAACACGCGGCGGATCGCTTCGGCCACCGCGGTGCCATCGATGATGGCGCCGTCGACGATGCTGTCGGGCGGCACGGCCTCGGTGCCGTACGCCGCGACGCGATAACCCTTGCCGGCGGCCTTCAGCTCGATCGCCTTGACGGCGCTCGAGCCAATATCGAGTCCGACCACGGATCGGCTTTTGGTGAATAAAGAAAAGCTCTTCACGGTTCGTGCGCTCCGACGGGCAAGGCCGGTGCCACCGGCGCCCGCAACATCACCGACGAAAATCGGCGATCCACGGCAGATTCGATCACGCTTTTGTCGCCGAGTAACGAAGCTGTGATCCGCATCGATGCCGCCGTTGTAGGTATCGGCGTTCCCGCTTTCGAGCTTGATGGGGAAATCACTTACGCGTGCAATGCTGTACGCCCAGTCACTTGACACTCTTGACAACTCCACGTAAGATTTGGGTTTACCGTTGTGCCAGTTTTTCTCAGAGGATCGATCGTTTCATGCGGACGTATGTAGCCACTCCGAAGACCATTCAAAGCCGTTGGCACGTCATCGATGCCGACGGGCAGGTGCTCGGCCGTGTCGCGACCCTGGCGGCCAGATTGCTTCAGGGAAAGCACAAGGCCACTTACACCCCGTTTATCGACACCGGCGATCACGTTGTCATTGTCAATGCGGCCAAGGTGAAACTGACCGGGCGCAAGGAAGAGCAGAAGCTGTATCGGCGTCACAGCGGCTACGAGGGCGGCTTGCGCGAAGAGCGCGCGAAGATCGTCCGCCAGACGCGCCCGGGTCGTATCGTCGAGGAGGCCGTGCACGGCATGCTTCCCAAAACGACACTCGGCGCGGCCATGTACCGCAAGCTGAAGGTGTACGCCGGCCCCGATCATCCCCACATGGCCCAGAAGCCACAGTCACTCGAGGTCGCATAAATTGCCAGTCACAGAATTTTACGCAACCGGCCGCCGGAAGACGTCGTCCGCACGAGTCTTCCTGAGGCCAGGTAAAGGCACCGTCACCGTTAACCACCGCGAGTTCGACGCGTTCTTCCCCACCGAAGCCCTGCGAACCCAGATCAAGACGCCGTTGGTGCTGACGCAAACCGTTGAGCAGTTCGACGTGGTCTGCACCGTCGCGGGCGGCGGCATCAACGGGCAGGCGGGGGCCGTGCGGCTCGGGATCGCGCGCGCGCTCGTGGCATACAACGCCGAACTGCGCAAAGCGTTGAAAAAGGGCGGCCTGCTGACACGCGACGCCCGCGCGAAAGAGCGCAAGAAATACGGCATGGCTGGCGCGCGTAAGCGTTTCCAGTTCAGCAAACGTTAAGTACATGACGGTAGGGCGCAACTTCAGTTGCGCCGGTGCCGAGGAGGAGATTGGAAAGGTATGGAGGCCGCTTGACCCCGATCGCCATGAAGGATTTGCTGGAAGCTGGAGTGCACTTCGGGCACCAGACGAAGCGCTGGAACCCGAAGATGAAGGAGTACATTTTCGGCGAGCGCAACGGTATCTACATCATTGACCTGGGCAAGACGGTCAAGTTGTTCAAGGAAGCCGAAGACTTCGTCATGAATCTCGCCGCCGAGGGAAAGACCCTCCTCTTTGTTGGGACGAAGCGGCAGGCCCAGGACGTCATCGCCGAAGAGGCGGTGCGCTGCGGGCATGTACTTCGTCAACCAGCGATGGCTGGGCGGGCTCCTCACCAATTTCAACACCATCCAGCGCAGCCTGGCGCGTCTCCGCGACCTCGAGTCGATGTCCACCGACGGCCGGTACGACACCCTTTCGAAGAAAGAAGTCGCGCGCCTCGAGAAGGAGCGCCGCAAGCTCGAGAAGAACCTCGAGGGCATTCGCGGCATGGCGAAGCTGCCCGACGCTGTCTTCATCGTCGACACGCGCAAGGAGAAAATCGCGGTGGACGAAGCGCGGAAGCTCAAGATTCCGATCATCGGCATCGTCGACACCAACTGCGATCCCGATGAAGTCGACTTCCGTATTCCCGGCAACGACGACGCCCTGCGCGCGATCCGGCTGTTCGCCGCGCGGATTGCCGACGCGGTCAACGCGGGCCGCGGCGCCCGCGAATCGGCGCAGGCCGAATCGGCTGCCGCACAGGACGATGGCGACGACAAGCGAGGCGCGCGCCCGACGCGGCGAGCGGTCGCCGAAGCGGCGACGTCTCCCGCCGGCGTGTAGGTATCCCCAGGCTGACCGAGCGCCGGTCGAACGCCGACCGGCGCTTTTTTTCGTACTCTCGGAGATGAGATGGAAATTTCTGCTGCACTCGTAAAGAAGCTTCGTGACATGACCGGCGCCGGCTTCATGGAATGCAAGGCGGCGCTCACCGAAGCGAACGGCGACATCGAAGCGGCCACCACCCTGCTCCGCAAGCGCGGGCTGGCGTCGGCCGCCAAGAAAGCGGGCCGGACCACCAGCCAGGGGTCGATCGGCAGCTACATCCACATGGGCGGCAAGATCGGCGTCCTCGTGGAGGTGAACTGCGAATCCGATTTCGTGGCGCGCACCGACCAGTTTGGCGCGCTCGTGAAGGAACTCGCGATGCACATCGCGGCGGCCGATCCGAGGTATGCGCGGCGCGACGAAGTCCCGGCGGCCGTGCTCGAGAAGGAAAAAGACATCTATCGCGCCCAGATGGCCCAGTCGGGCAAGAAGCCGGAAATCATCGAGAAAATCGTCGAGGGCAAGCTCGACGCGTTTTTCGAACAGGTCGTCCTGCTCGATCAGAAGTCCATCCGCGATCCAAACGTGAAGATCTCGCAGCTCATCGCCGACGCCACCGCGAAAATGGGCGAGAACATCACGATCAGCCGCTTCGCGCGTTACAAGATCGGCGAAAGCGCGGCGGAGTAGGTCGACAGGCGCAAGTCGACAGTCGGCAGGCGCAAGGCTGGTCGCCTGCGCCCTGACTTGCGCCCTACGACTTTCGACTGTCGCCTTTCGACTATAATTTCCTCCAGCCATGCCCGCCACCCCCGTCTACAAGCGCATCCTGTTGAAACTGTCGGGGGAGGCGTTGATGGGCGAGCAGTCCTTCGGCATCGATCCCGCCGTCACCACGCGTATCGCCGTGGACATCAAGGACATCCAGAGCCTCGGCGTCGAGGTCGGCATCGTCATCGGCGGGGGCAATATCTTTCGCGGCGTGGCGGCCAGCGCAAAAGGCATGGACCGCGCCACGGGCGACTACATGGGCATGCTGGCGACCGTCATCAACGGCCTCGCCATGCAGGACGCGCTCGAGCAGCAGGGCGTGCTGACGCGCGTCGTCACGGCCATCGAGATGCGCGCCGTGGCCGAGCCGTTCATCCGGCGCCGGGCCATCCGCCACCTCGAAAAAGGCCGCGTCGTGATCTTCGCCGCGGGCACGGGCAACCCGTACTTCACGACCGATACCGCGGCCGCGCTCCGCGCGATGGAAATGAAAGCCGACGTCATCCTGAAGGGCACGAAGGTCGACGGCATCTACACCGCCGACCCCATGATCGACAAGCAGGCCACGCGGTTCGACAGGATTTCCTACCTCGAAATCATCGATAAGGGATTGCGGGTGATGGACTCCACGGCGATCACGCTCTGCATGGACAACGGCCTGCCCATCATTATTTTCAACCTGCGCACACCCGGCAACCTGCGCCGGACCGTCATGGGCGAGCCCGTCGGTTCACTCGTGACGGTATGAACGGCGGGGAGATCGACTTATGGACGTCAGCGACCTCAAAGGCATCTTCGGCGAAGTCAACAAGCGGATGGACGGCATTCTGGAGCACGTCAAGCACGAGCTGGCCGGCGTACGCACCGGCCGGGCGTCGACCGCCCTGCTCGATCATGTGCAGGTAGAGGCCTACGGCACCAAAGTTCCGCTCAACCAGGTCGCGGGCCTCTCGATTCCCGAGCCCACGCTCATTGTGGCGCAGCCCTTCGATCCCTCTCTGATTGGCGCGGTCGAGCGTGCGATTCGGATTTCCGATCTTGGCCTGAACCCCGCCAACGACGGTAAGGTCGTGCGCATCCCCATTCCGGCACTGACCGACGAACGGCGCAAGGAGTTGTCTCGACACGTCCACAAGATGGCCGAGGAAGGGCGCAACACCGTTCGCGGCATCCGGCGCGACGCCAACGACCGCCTCAAGAAGCTGCTGAAGGACTCGAAGATTTCCGAAGACGACGAGCGCAAGGGGCTGGACGAGGTTCAGCGAATCACCGATCTGCACGTCAAGCTCATCGACGATGCCCAGAAGAAGAAGGACGCGGACCTGCTCGGGCACTAGACCTCTGACGCCGGTCATGGCAGATGGCACATGGCAAATGGCACGGAACGCGAATTTTGCCATCTGCCATCTGCCATCTGCCATGACAGGGATCATGTCTTAGGGCTGGTCAGTCGCAGACCGGCCCCACCTCTTTTCTATTCAGATCTCTCCAGATTTCGAGGTTAGTCGGCCAAACAGGTTGGCGCTCCCCTTGCACATGGACCCAGGCGGAGGAATCTTCATATGAAAAGGATTTTGCTGAGTCTGCCGATTTGCCTCATCGTCGGCATGGCAGGCCAGGCGGCCGCGCAGACGGCCGCGAAGGATAACCACGACGAGATCCAGCAGACGACGAAGGCGGCCACGGTGTTTCGCGAAATCATGAGCGCGCCCGACAAGGGCATTCCGCAGGGGGTTCTCGACAACGCCGACTGCATCGCCGTATTTCCCTCGGTGCTCAAGGCGGCGTTCGGTTTCGGCGGACGGGGCGGGCGTGGCGTCGCGGCCTGCCG
Organism: Vicinamibacterales bacterium; assembly: GCA_963746535.1. Taxonomy (GTDB): domain Bacteria; phylum Acidobacteriota; class Vicinamibacteria; order Vicinamibacterales; family JAMQPK01; genus JAMQPK01. Next base: position 388,572 of record CAVVBP010000010.1, read on the forward strand.
CAATGCCGGCCACTGGAGCGCGCCGGCGTACTTGAACATCGGCGGTGGCAGCTTTGGCCTGCAGATCGGCGTGGAATCCACCGATTACATCATGCTCTTCATGACGGCCGAGAGCGCGAAGAGCCTGCTGGAATCCAAGGTCAAACTGGGCGGGAGCATGTCGGTCGCCGCCGGTCCGGTTGGCCGGGAGGCGGCCGCCGACACCGACGCCAAGTTCAACGCGAAGATTCTGAGCTACTCGCGCAGCAAAGGACTCTTTGCCGGCGTTGCGCTCGAAGGGGCCGTCATCGAAACCGCAGACAGCGACATGAAGGATGTCTACGGCGCGAACACGACGGCGCGTGAGGTGCTGTTCGGTGGAGTCAAGCCGCCGGACGAAGTGACGGCGTTCGCCAAGACGCTCGACAGCTACACGATGTCGGCCGTCAGCACCAGCGGCACCAAGTAGGAACGCTCGACGCAGAGCCGCAGAGACGCAGAGGAACTTGCCTTTCGGAAGAAATATTCTTTGCGCCTCTGCGCCTCTGCGTCAAAGACGAGCATGATCGCCAAACGAGATCCCAAGCGCGCGTGCGGTGCGGACCAGATCGAAGTCCGGCGGCACGCGCTTCTGCTTTCCGCCTATCTCTTCGAGCGGCACCGTCACGATATCCGGCGGCTGTGAAGCCACCATCACATCGAACTCCCCTCTCATCAGGCAGTCGACGGCTTTGCCGCCGAAACGGGTCGCCAGGACGCGATCGAAGCTCGTCGGCGTGCCGCCGCGCTGCAGGTGGCCCAGCACGACGTACCTCGTTTCCTTCCCGGTCAGCTTCTCGAGCTCGCGCGCGCAGAGCGCGCTGAGGCCGCCGAGCCGTTCGGCCGTGGCCGCATCGCCTTCCGCGATGAGCGACACCTTCCCACCCATCGGGACCGCACCTTCGGCGACGACGACGATGCTGAAGCGCGCGCCGAATCTCTCGCGTTCATTGAGGCGGTCGGCGACGATTTTCAAGTCGAACGGGATCTCCGGTATCAGGATCACGTCCGCGCCGCCGGCCACGCCGGCATAGAGCGCGATCCACCCCGCGTAGCGTCCCATCACTTCGACCACCATGACGCGGTGATGCGCCTCCGCCGTGCTGTGCAGCCGATCGATCGCCTCGGTCGCGAAATCGACGGCCGTGTCGAAGCCGAACGTGCTGACCGTGCCCACGATGTCGTTGTCGATGGTCTTCGGCACGCCGACGATCGGAATGCCCTGCTGGACGAAGCGATGGGCGATGCTGAGCGTGCCGTCTCCCCCGATGACGACGAGCGCGTCGAGACGGTGCTTGCGGAAATTCTCGACCACGCGCGCCGAGTAGTCGACTTTGCCGTCCTTGGTTTCGATCGGATACGCGAACGGGTTGCCGCGATTGGTGGTGCCGAGGATGGTGCCGCCGAGGCGGAGGATGCCGGTGACGTCTTTCGGGGTCAGCGGCGCGATGCGCCCTTCGTGGATGAGGCCGTCGAAGCTGTCCTCGATACCCAGGACCTCGAGGCCGGCGTTGGAGCCCGTTTTCACGACCGCCCGGATGACCGCGTTCAGTCCCGGGGCGTCGCCGCCGCCCGTGAGCACGCCGATGCGTTTGAGAGGAGCCATGGAGGGTAAATTGTATCGCCTGTGGTAAAATTACGGTTCGCACGCAGCACTTGTGCGACATCGGTGGGCGGCTAGCTCAGCTGGGAGAGCGCCGCGTTCGCAATGCGGAGGCCGGGAGTTCGATCCTCCCGCCGTCCACCAACCTTCGCTCATCACTCTTCGCGCCATGAGCTTCGGTTGGCAAGCCAACTTTCCTCAATAAATCAGTCAATTCTGCGGCTTCTCTGTCCTGCCGAGCCTCTTCAGAATCGCTGTGTGATCAATCCGTGACCAAATGTGTCAGCCGGGATGTGTCGTGTGCAATCTCGAACAGCCAGTCAGAGAGTCGCGCGATATCCTCAGAGCTCATGGGTTGCGCTATGACGGCTCACCGGAAACTCGAGAGGAGTCCGCTATGAATATCGTCGTTGTCCTGCTGATCCTTCTGTTGCTGCTTGGTGGAGGCGGGTTTTACGCGGGTGGCCCGTTAGTAGGGGGTGGTCTTGGCGGGCTGGTTCTCGTCGTGCTGCTTGTCTTGTTCTTAACTGGCGGGTTGGGCAGGGCTTAACCACGCAGAAGTGCTCTACGACTTTATCACCCTGAATCGTGGAGAGATCATCGACCGATGTCGAGCGAAGGTCGCAGCACGGTTGATTCCGACACCCACTGAATCGGAAATCAATCACGGCGTGCCTTTGTTTCTCGACCAGGTGATCGAGGCGCTGCGCCATCAAGAAACACCCACTCCCGAGATCGGCAGGAGCGCCGCGCTTCACGGCCACGATCTCTTGAAGCGCGGCTTCACCGTGGGCCAGGTCGTGCACGACTACGGCGACGTGTGTCAGTCCGTGACCGAGATCGCGGTGGAGACCAACGCACCTATCGACGCCTATGAATTTCGCACGTTGAACCGCTGCCTGGACGATGCCATTGCCGACGCCGTTACGGCCTACGGGTCAGAACGCCACGAGTCAACGCTTGCCAACGAGAGTGCTCGTGAAAACGCACGGCGCGGTTTCTTTGTTCACGAGCTCCGCAACCTGCTTCAGACCGCAACGTTTGCATCCGAAGCACTGTTGACCGGGAAGGTCGCGCTGAAAGGGAGCACGGCGAGTGTGCTGCGCCGGAGCCTCAGTGGATTGCAATTGCTCATCGACGAGTCGATTGCGGACGTGCGACACACCCACAGCAGCCAGCACCCAGGGGTGTTCTCACTCGCGACATTTGTCGAAGAGATCGCCGCCTCCGCTACTCTGGACGCCATAAGCCACGGTGTCACATTGAAGGTGGTATCCACGAATGATGGTGCCGAGATCCTGGGGGATCGACAGCATCTCGCGGCCGCAATCAACAACCTGCTCCAGAACGCCATGAAGTTCACTCGACGCGGATCTGAAGTCATGCTGACTACAGCCACGTCAAATGGTCGTATTTGCATTGAGGTGCAGGACGAGTGCGGCGGGCTGCCTGAGGGAAAGAGCGCTGAACTCTTTCATCCGTTCGAGCAGCGAGGCTCCGACCGCTCCGGCCTCGGTCTGGGACTGGCCTACAGCCAATGGGCTGTCGTCGCGAACGGAGGCCGTCTCTACGTGCGCAACTTGCCGGGCTCTGGTTGCGTCTTCATCGTCGATCTGCCTCGACATCCCACACACTCTGCCGAGGTAGACTCAGACGCCGCAACCACCAGCCACAAGGAACGCAAGGACCGGCGATCACAAAGTTGAGTTGGGCGTGGCGGGATCTGCATGGCTCCTGAAACCCGCCGGAAACACATTCCATAGCTGAAGACGCCGCACCACTGCACCTTTCCCGGCCCGCCTCACGTATATGAGTCAGATGCTGACGGCTGCCACGTCCCCGGACGTGCCGGTGCCCTCGGAAGACGACGTTCTGGCACAGGCGCGGGCGGGCGTTCCAGAGGCATTCGCGGCGCTGGTGCGCGCGCACCAGGCGATGGTCTTCGGGCTGGCCTACCACTTTCTCCAGAGCTGGAGCCAGGCGGAAGAGCTGGCGCAGGACGTGTTTCTGGTGCTCCACCAGAATCTCGCGCGCATAGAGTCGGCCCGGCATCTGGTGTTCTGGCTGCGGCGTGTCACGAGCAACCGGTGCATCGACTGGGTCAGGAGTCCCCGTAACCGCCGTGAGGTCTCGATGGAAGTGGTGCACGAGCCCGCGGCCGCCGCGCGACTCCAGGACCCGATGCTCGACGCGCTGTTGCGACGGCTCGTGGCCGAACTGCCTCCGCACCCGCGAATCGTCGTCACGCTGCGGTTCCAGGAGGACCTCGACCTGGCCGAGATCGCCGCCGTCGTCGACATGCCGTTGAACACCGTGAAGAGCCATCTGCGGCGCTCGCTGGGAGTGCTGCGCCGCAAGCTGGCAGATCGGGGACACGTCCATGGATCTTGAACGCGAACTGCGGCAGGCGCTCACACGCAAGAACCCGCCGCGTGGATTCGACGAGAAGGTGCTCGGCAGAATCGCGTCGGGCGAACAGGTTGAATCGCCGGTCCCGCCCGCACGGTGGGCGGGCTACGCCCTACCGCTCGCCGCGTCGCTCGCGATTGTGGCTGGCGGGAGCTACTACGTGTGGCAACAGGAACAGCAGCAGCGGGAAACCGAGCGAACCGCCCGCAACGTCGTGCTGGCCTTACAGATCGCAAGCGAGAAGGTGTCGGCTGTCCAAATGAAGGTCCAGGAGATCTCCCGATATGAGCGCCAGATTCAGTAATCGCAGTTGGCTCCTGCTCCTGCTTGTCCTCGTTCCCTCGGTCGCCTCAGCACAAGGCGGTCGGATTCAGATGGACAACTTGAGCCGCCTGGCCGCGAAGGCTTCGGAAACCGTCGACGTCACGGTCGATTCGGCGATGTTGAAAAAGTCGGCCGGATTTCTCGCCGGCCGAGGCGGTGACACCGAGAAGATCCAGCAGCTCATCGAGGGTATTACCGGTATTTACGTGAAGAGCTACAAGTTCGAGGTGCCCAACGCGTACTCCGACGACGACGTCGAGAGCGTCCGTAAACAGGTGGCGCGGCAAGGTTGGTCCCGAATCGTGGGTGTGAAAGGCAAGAACGAGCTGACGGAAGTGTATTTGTGGAAGGAAGGCGGCGCCAACGGCGGACTCGTGGTGATCGCCGCGGAGCCCGACGAGTTGACCATCGTCAACATCGTGGGCACGGTCGACCTGGCGTCCCTCGCGGCCCTGGGGCCGATGATTCCGAAATTCGGCAAAGCCAAATAGTTATTTCACGGTTATCTCAAACACGCGCGGCCACAACTTCCCCGTCACGAAGATCCGGTTCTTCTGCGCGTCGTAGGCAATGCCGTTGAGCACCGCGTCGGGCGGCATCTTCGCGTTGGGCGCGCCCAGCAACCCTTTGAGATTGATCCAGCCCAGCACGCGCCCCTCTTTGGGCGAAATCCTCGCTATGTAATCGGTCTGCCACACGTTCGCCCAGATCTCGCCGCGAATCATCTCGAGCTCGTTCAGGTTGCCGATGGCCACGCCGCCATCGACCACCTTGAGGCGCCGCTTTTCCTGAAAGCGGGTCGTCTCGAGAAATCGCAGCGTGCTCGTACCATCGCTCATGATGATGCCGAGCGGATCGTGCGTCAGCCCCCACCCTTCGCCGAAGTAGGTGAAGTTCCTGATGAACTTCATCGTCTTCGCGTCGTAGATGAATCCCTGGCGGTCTTTCCAGGTCACCTGGAAAATCTTGCCTTGCGCGATGGTGAGACCCTCGCCGAAGTACTGCGGATGCAGCTTCTCCTCCTGCACGACCTTGCCGCTCTCCAGCTCGACCTTGCGAGCGGCCGACTGCCCTTTCTGCCCCGTTCCCTCGAAGAGATAGCCATCGAAGTACTCGAGACCCTGGGTGTAGGCCTTCGGATCGTGTGGAAAACTGCGCACAACTGTGTACCCGGACACCGGCGCTTTCGATCCCGGCGGCGGAATGGTCTGGGGAGTCTGAGCCCCGAGCGCCAGGGTAAAGGCGACCGCGATCAGAGACACAAAGGCGATTTTCGGCATACCAACATGCTAGATCGACTCTGCCACGGACTTCCACGGCCTACCGTCCGCTAACACAGTTACAATGCCGTCATGAACACCGCGGCCGTCGCGGCGGGCACCATCATCGCCAGCGCGTCGTATGCCGGCGGGCGCCGTATTGGCGAAGTGCCGATCAACGAGATCAGCGAGGTCCTGAAGCGTCCCGAGACGTTCGTGTGGATCGGGCTCTACGAGCCCAACGAGCCGCTGCTCCGCAAGATTCAGGAAGAGTTCGGTCTCCACGATCTGGCCATCGAAGACGCCTTGGGGGCCCACCAGCGCCCGAAGGTCGAGCGCTACGACAATTCCCTCTTCGTCGTCCTGCGCACCGCACAGATCGAGGATCCGAAGCCAGGCAAGCCGTGCGATGTCCGATACGGCGAAGTCCACATGTTTCTAGGCCGCAACTTCATCGTCACGGTGCGGCACGGGTATGCGACCACGTTCACTCCCGTCCGTTCGCGTGCCGAGTCGACGCCGGAATTGCTCAAGCAGGGCCCTGCTTTCGTGCTTTACGCGGTGATGGACTTCATCGTCGATCAGTACTTCCCGATCGTGGATGCGCTCGGCGAAGAGCTCGAGCTGCTCGAACAGCGTGTGTTCACTGGTTCGTTCAACAGGCGGTCCACCACCCAGATTTACAAGCTGAAGCGTGACTTGATCGCACTGAGGCGCGTGGTGTCGCCCGTCATCGAGCTCTCGGCCCGCCTCATCCGGCTCGAAGACGACGAGCTCGTGCCCGCGCAAACCCGTCCCTACTTCAGGGACGTCTACGACCATGCGATGCGCATCAACGACATGATCGACAGCGTGCGCGACCTGCTGAGCACGACGCTCGAAGCGCATCTGTCGCTCGTATCCGTCTCGCAGAACGAGGACACGCGGCGGCTCGCCGCATGGGCGGCGATTTTTGCCGTCCCGACAGCGATCGCGGGCATTTACGGGATGAATTTCGACACGATGCCCGAGCTCGAATGGCGGTTTGGGTACCCGCTCGTGCTCGCGGTGATTTTCGGGCTGTGCGGATTGTTGTACGTGAGGTTCAAACAGGCGAAGTGGCTCTAGCTCCACGATGCGGCCATTCCGTGATCTCCCAATCGCGCGTAAAACACTGACCCTCGGCCTCGTGCCGACGGTCTTCGCGCTCCTCGTCGCCATCCTCGCGTCGCTCGTCACCACCTTCGTCATGGCGCGGCGCAATCAGCACATCGACGTCGAATCGCAGGCATCGGTCGTCGCCCATAACGCCGGTGCCGCTCTTACTTCCAGCGATAGACGGGCGGTTGACGGCATGGTCGAAGCCCTCGATGAGCGGCCGAACATCGATCTGGTGTGCGTGTACGACCGGGTTGGCCAGCTGTTCAGCCACTTCCAGCGCACCGGGTTCACGTGCCCGGCCAGTTGGCCGGCCACGACCGCGGCGGGAGTCCCTACGGCCGTCCAGCACGCCATGGCCGGCAACCAGGCCGTCGGCACCGTCTACATCCGGGGCAACTATTCGGCCCTGCTCGCGTGGATGCGCCGTCAGACCCTCGTCGCGCTCATCGCGCTCGCCACGGGCTTTCTGGTGGCCGTCCTGCTGACGAGCCATTTGAAGCGCTATCTCGCGACGCCGATCGTCGAGCTTTCCTCCACGCTGGATCGCGTGGCGTCAAGCGGCGACTACTCCATGCGCGCGCAGGCCACGACCGGCGACGAAGTCGGCCGCCTGGTCCACTCGTTCAACACCATGCTCGAGGTTATCCAGAAGAAAGACCGCGAGCGGAACGACCTGCTCCGGAGGTCTCAGGAAAGCAATCGCATCAAGGACGAGTTCCTCGCCACGCTGTCGCACGAGCTCAGGACGCCGATGAACGCCATGCTCGGCTGGCTCCAGATCATACGCACGACGAACATGGATCCGGTCACGCTCGAGCGCGCCATGGCCAGCATCGAACGCAACGCGCAGTCGCAGGCCCGCGTTGTCGAAGACTTGATTGAAGTGTCACGCGTGGCGACCGGCAAGCTTCAGCTCCGCACCAAGGCGGTCGACGTGCGGTCGGTCGTGGAAGCATCGCTGGATGTGGTTCAGACCGCGGCAGCGGCAAAGGGCGTGGGGCTGAAATCCAACATCGCCCCCTCTCCCGTCATGGTCTCTGGCGATCGCGACCGGCTGCAGCAGGTCGTCTGGAACCTGTTGTCGAACGCGGTCAAATTCACCGAATCGGGCGGTACAGTCGGCGTCGAACTGACCGCGGATGAACGCAGCTGTTCGATCGTGGTCACCGACACCGGCATCGGCATCCCGCCCGAGTTTCTGCCCCACATTTTCGAGCGCTTCAGGCAGGCCGATCAGTCGTCGACGCGCGAGCACGGGGGACTCGGGCTGGGCCTGGCGATTGCCAGAGAAATCACTGAACTGCACGGCGGCGTGCTGCGAGCGACGAGTGCCGGCCGCGGCCGTGGCAGCCGGTTCACGCTTTCGCTGCCGCGGCTGGTCGGCGTGGACGTGCCGGCAAGCCAGGCGGATACCCTCGCGCGGCCAGACCTCTCTGGCAAACGTATTCTTGTCGTTGACGATGACATCGACAGCCGCGAAATCGCGGCGCAGGCGCTGGCGGGGACGGGCGCCGCCATTACGAAGGCCAGCTCGGGGCAACAGGCGCTGGACGAATTGAACAGGCAGCTCTTCGACGTGCTCATCTGCGACCTGGCGATGCCGGGGATGGACGGGTACGAGCTGCTGCGGCGCATCAGGCGTGCGCATACGGACGGATCGCCCAGCCTGGCGATTGCGCTGACGGCCCTGGCCTCTGACGCAGACCGGCGGGCGGTGCTCGACGCCGGCTTCGACGATCACGTCGCCAAGCCATTCAACTTCCCAGACTTGCTCAGAGCAGTCTCGCGAACTGCGTAGAACTGTGAAAGGGTTTTGCCGGCGGGTTCAGAAGGATTGATCCCGCAGACGGTGCTGGAGTTGTCCAACCGCTCGATCGTCGGCAACACTTCGCGTGTCGCCGGTGGTCTCGATCTCCATGCTCCGGGTTTCCCCGTGGTCGTCCAGCACTTCGAGCACCTGCGCCTTCCAACCCCGATCGTTGGGCTCGGACACAATCCAGAATCTGCGGCTACCGATTTTGACTTCCTTGGCCATGTGGTCTGTAAGGATATGTCGGACGAAGGCGCCTGCAGCCTTACACGGCGCTCACGCACGTCCGGGCGGCTAAACACGTAATCCGGGTGCCAGATTTGGTCACCATCCACACGCTCGGCGCCGCTCGAACGGACGGTCCACTGACGCGCGCGCGGGCCGATTTTGCTGCGAAATTGCCCGCTCGGTGCACACCTCTGCGTGGCGATCATGTCAAGGACGAAGGCGGTACCTGACTTGCGATACGCGCATGAATAACGAAGAAAGAGGTCCGATATGTGGAACCTGTTGAACTGCTATCTGTCGGGACGGCACGATTTCGGCGTCACCTGCGCGTCGGGCTCGGTCTTTCTTCGCTGCATTCACTGCGGTAAGCGGTCGAACGGGTGGGAGGTGCGGACCAAACGGCCGGAGCTCGTTCCGGTGGCCGCCACCACCAGCCACCACGCCGCGCCGAAGGGCCGCCGAAGCCGCTAACTTGACGTCTGTCCGGGGCATAGCGAGAATAGCGCGTGCCCGTCGAACGCATCAGCAAAGAACAACTGAAGGAACGTCTGGATCGTGGGGACAAACCCACCATCCTCGACGTGCGCCTGAAATACGCGTATGAGCACAGCACGGTCAAGCTGCCGGGCGCCATCCGGGTGCCGCCATACGCGATCGAATCGGTCCCAATCCCGACCGGCGGCGATATCGTCGCCTACGATTCGGATCCCAACGAGATCGTCAGCACACACGTAGCGGCCGAGCTGCTGCGCAAGGGGATCAAGATCAGGGTCCTCAAAGGCGGGGTCCCAGAATGGCTCGCCGCCAACTTTCCTATCGAAACGAAAGAAGCACCACGCTCGGCTCCGCCCGAACCCGGATCGCTGGCCAAGGGCTAGTCTCGGCGCTCGTCGCGGTCGTCGCGTTTCTCTGCTACCACGCGACGCTTCTTCCCGGGCTCGATTTCGGCGACAGCGCCTCGTTTCAAACCGGTGTCAGCTCGCTCACGCTGACGCCGCGGCAGGCCTACCCTCTTTATTACGGCCTCGGTCATCTGTTCGTCTTGTTCCATCCCGGCGAGCCCGCGCGCGCCATGAATTTCGCGTCCGCGGTCTACGGTGCCCTGGCGGTGGGCCTGGCGACATGGCTTGGCGCGCGTGTGGCCCAGTCTCTTGTCGCCGGCGCCGCGGCCGGGCTGTTTCTCGCCTTCTCGTATACGTTCTGGTCGCAGGCGGTCACGGCCGAGGTCTACACGCTCCACCTGCTCTTCGTGGGCGCATCGATGCTGGCGCTGCTTGCGTGGGGCGACGAGCCAACGGCCGGACGGCTCGCGTGGTTCTACGCGGTCTACGCCCTCGGATTCGGCAATCACTTGAGTATGGTGCTACTCCTGCCGGGGTTCGCCATCTTCCTGCTGATGCATCGGCGCGGCCCCGCCGATCCCCTGACAGCCCGCATGATAGCGATGGCCATTGTCATTGCGTTTCTGGGCGCGCTTCAATACGCGTGGAATTTCCGCGGGCTGTTGGCCGACCTCGAACCGCCTGCGTCGCTCGCTGAAGGGCTCGGCAAGTTCTGGTTCGACGTCACCAAAGCGGACTGGCGCGATACGCTCGTGATGAACGTGTCCGAAACCGGACTTCAATCGCGCCCCGCGATGTACTGGTTCGACCTGAGGCAGCAATTTGGCCTGCCGGGCATTCTCCTCGCGGTTGCCGGAATCGGATACGTCGCCTTCCGCTGGCCGGGACGAGGCGTGCTGCTTCTGCTGCTCTATGCGGCAAACCTCGCATTTGCGTGGACGTACAACGTCGGCGACGCCTACATCTTCTTCCTCCCTTCCCACTACATCGTCGCGCTGTGTGCCGGCGCCGGCGTGGCCGCGATCGTCGGCGGACTCAGGCAACTGCCACTTCGCGGAGTGGCGGCGGCGGGAGTCGTGCTTCTGCTGTATCCCGCCTGGCGGGGCTACGACACGTTTCCGGCCGTCGATCGAAGCCAGGACAACCGCGCCGTTGGACTGCTCCATGCGTTCACACGGGCGAGCCGTCCGACGGTGTTTGGCGTCGACAGCAACTGGCAGGTGCAGAACGCGTTCGAGTACTTCATGCGCGAGCACAGGCCAGGCGTGCCGTGGTTTGCCACCGAGGAGCTGACGTGGCTTGCGTGGCCGGGTGGGCGCGATCGGTTCGGGGTATTTGTCGCCGAGAATGCCATGGCTGCGCGCGACGTCGTGCTGACACGTCGGGCGTATGACAAGGTCCACCCCCCGCGCCCATCCCAATGGCAGCACGACCCACCTCCAGACAAACTGCAGTTCAGCGATGACTCTGAAGTCGATTCGCAGTGGCACTCCGTACGTGCTCGCGATACTGCGACCGGACCGCGAGTTTCCCTTGAACCCCATCAGCGTCGGTCGCGGCTGGAAAGCCCTGACGACGGCGACCGCGGAGCCAACCCTCCGCCAGTACAACGTGATCGCCGGGAGAGTTGGCGAGCGCCCCGAGCTGGTTGAAACGAGCGACCGGCCGTTTCGCGTTCGCGTGCGGATCGAGCCCTTCGACATCGACATCCGGATGGAGTCCTGGCTGCCAACCGACACCATCCGCCGCGCCGGCTTCGGCCACGTCATCGTCAACGGCCGCCACGAACTGACTTTGGAACGCGGCATCAGCTTCAAGACCCTGGGTCCCGACAGTCGTACCCTTTATGACTCGGGAATCTTCGCTCCCATCCCAACGGTCCGTTTCTCCCCCTTAGCCCTAATCCCCTAGCCCTAAGCCCTCACTCAGCCCTCAGCCCTAAGCCCTAAGCCCTGGAAAGGTGTTATCTTTAAGCTACCGTGGGACTTCGCCTTCTAACTGCCGCCCTTGTCGTCACCCTGGCCGGCCAGGTGGGGGCCCAGTCGGCTCAGACGGCCGACGCCCTTGCGCGCGACCTGCAGCGCAGGTACGACAAGGTGGCTGACTTTTCCGCCGACTTCGTCCATGCCTACCGTGGCGGCGTGCTCAAACAACAGGCCACCGAGCGCGGCAAGCTCCTGGTCAAGAAACCCGGAAAGATGAGATGGGAGTACACTGCTCCCGAGCGGAAGCTCTTCGTTTCCGACGGGCGCAAGATCTACTCCTACATTCCGCTCGACAAGCAGGTTGTCGTCGGCACGATGCCGCGTGACGAACAGGCCCCGACGCCGGCGCTGTTCCTCACGGGCAAGGGCGACCTCACCCGCGACTTCAACGCCGCGTTCGACAAGGTGCCCGATGCGCCCGCCGGCTCGATTGCGTTGAAGCTGACGCCCAAGCGGCGCGAGCCCGAGTACGAGTCGTTGACGCTGGTCGTCGAGCCCAAAACACTGGATTTGCAAATGCTCATCACGATCGACGCGCAGGGCGGCCGCTCGGCGTTCACTTTCACGAATTTTAAGGAAAATGTCGGCATTGCCGATAACCAGTTCGTGTTTCAGATGCCGCGCAACGTTGAAGTCGTCACCGATGGCGGGGGCCGCTAGCGTGCTGGCGCGATTCTCCTTCGGGCGATCGATTTCAGTTCTCTTGATTGCCGCGGCGTTCTCCGGTTGCATTACCAGCGCGGCGCTTCGGGAAGCACGCAAAGCCGAAGACCGGCAGGACTACGACGTGGCGGTCGTCGAGTACACCCGAGCGCTCCAGAGCGATCCGGACGACGTGAACGCGCGAACCGGTCTGCAGCGCGCCAAGCTGCGCGCGTCGCAGGATCACTTCACGCGGGCGCGCCGCCTCGCCGGCACCGGCCGGCTCGACGAAGCGGTCGCCGAATATCAGCTGGCCGCCGAGCTCAATCCGGAAAACGCCCAGGTGCAGAAAGAGCTGGCGGACACGCAAAGCGTGCTCCGCGCCAAGGTGCCGGTGCGGAGGGACGGAAAAACCGAGCTCGAGGCGCTGGTCGAGCGCATGCGGGACCAGCCGCTGCCCGGAATCTCGATTCCGGCCGATCCTTTGCCGGATGAGCTGAACTTCCGCAACGCGAGCAGCGACATCGTCATTCGCGCGCTGGCGCAGATGTCAAAAGTGAACGTCGTCTTCGACCCGGCCTTCCGGGCGCAGCCGATCAACATCGAGATTCGCAACCAGACCCTGGACCAGGCGCTCCGCGCGATTACTGCCAGCACGCAGACCTTCTATCGGGTGACGGCGCCACGCACCATCGCCATCGTGCCCGATACACCGGCGAAGCGGCGCGAGTACGAAGAAGACCTGGTGCGCACGTTCTATCTCAGCAATGCCGACGTCAAAGAGACGATGGACATGCTGCGGATCGTCATTGACGCCCGCCGTATCGCGGCGATCGCGGGGACCAACGCCATCACCATTACCGATACGGCCGAACGGATTGACGCGGCGGGCCGGCTCATCAGCATGATCGACAAGGCCCGTCCCGAAGTGATGACCGATGTCGAGCTGCTCGAGGTGAACCGGACGCGGCTGAACGAATGGGGATTGCAGTTCGCGTCGCCGAACTCGGCCGGCATCAACGGCGTGGCCGACGTCAACAAGACAGGCCTGACGCTCCAGGACCTGCAGAACCTGACCGCCTCCAACGTATTCATGACCAACGTGCCGGGCCTGTACTACCGGCTCATCAAGCAGGATCGCGCGACGCGCGTGCTCGCGAATCCCCAGCTCCGGTCCCAGGTCGGCATCGCCGCGCAGGCCCAGTTCGGCGAGCGCGTGCCGGTACCCGTCACGACGTTCTCCCCCATCGCGACTGGTGGCGTAAACCAGCAGCCGATTACGTCGTTCAACTACGAGAACATCGGCGTCAACATCGACATCACGCCGCGCACGCACATGGACAACGATGTGACGCTGGCGCTGGCGATCTCGGTGACGAGCATCTCGGGCGAGGGATTTGGCGGATTGCCGACGTTCGGCAACCGGCTCATCAAGACGACGATTCGCCTGCGCGATGGCGAGACGAACATGCTCGCCGGCCTGATTCGTGATGACGAGCGAAAAGTCCGCGATGGAATCCCCGGGCTGAGCGACATTCCGGCTGTCGGGCACATCTTCGGGCACTCGAGCAACGAGCGTCAGCAGACCGACGTGATCCTGATGCTGACACCGCGCATCGTGCGCGTGCTCGACATCACCGAGGACGACCTGCGCGCCTTCCAGATGGGCCGCGACTCCGGACCGACCGCTGGACCTGTCAGCCCCGTGCCGGCTGGCGGCGTGGATCTGCCGCTTCCGGAAGACCAGGCGCCCCCGCCGGGGGAATTGCCCGAACGGCCCGCGCCAAGTGGGCTGCCGTCCTCGCGCCCGATCCTTCCACCCGTGCCTCAAGCTCCGCCCAACCCGGGGCAATCACCACCCCCGCAGTAGCATGGCTCCCGTGGTGCCTGCCATCGTGGCGCGCGCAAGCGCTCATGGGACTCGTACGGCCATTTTCGATCGCACCGGACGCCACACATACGATCAACTGTGCGCCGCGGCGGCGGCCGTAGCCGCGCGACTGCTCGACGGGCGCAGCGATCTCGATGAGGCATGCGTCGGCTTCCTCGTCACGCCGGGATTCGAGTACGTGGCCGTGCAGTGGGGCATCTGGCTCGCCGGCGGCATCGCCGTCCCGCTGCCGTTGTCTCACCCACCGGCCGAGCTCGCGTACCTGATTCAGGATTCGGAAGCATCCATTGTGGTTGCGGACGCTGAGAACCAGGAGGCGATAGAACCCCTCGCGAGCTCGGCAGGCGCGCACTTCTACACGAGCGCGAACCTTACGAACCGACGAACCGACGAACCCACGAACCTCACGAACTTTACGAACTCCACGAACCCAACGAACCGTCCAGCCTTGATCGTCTATACCAGCGGCACCACCGGCCGCCCGAAGGGTGTCGTCACGACGCACGCCAATCTGACCGCGCAGATCGAGTCGCTCGTGACCGCCTGGGAATGGACCGCATCCGATCGCACGCTGCTCGTCCTTCCCCTGCATCACGTGCACGGCATCCTCAATATCGTCTCGTGCGCGCTCTGGAGCGGCGCGGTGCTCGAAATGGCGCCCCGGTTCGAGAGCGAATCGACGTGGGAACGCCTTTCGTCTGGCGAGCTCACGCTGTTCAGCGCGGTTCCGACGGTCTATCACCGGCTGATCGGTTCGTGGGACGGCGCGCCGGCGGATATTCGAGAGTCACGCTCGCGCGGCTGCCACGCGCTGCGCCTGATGATGAGCGGATCCGCGGCGCTTCCCCGAATCGTGCTCGATCGATGGAAGGAGATCAGCAGGCACGTCCTTCTCGAACGGTATGGCATGACTGAGGTCGGGATGGCGCTTGCGAATCCACTGCACGGCGACCGGCGGCCAGGGTATGTCGGCCAGCCCCTGCCCGGCGTGTCAGCACGCATCGTTGACGGCGAGCTGCAGCTCAAGGGGCCAGGGGTGTTCTCGGAATACTGGAGACAGCCAGACGCCACACGAGAGGTGTTCGTGGATGGCTGGTTTCGCACCGGCGATGCCGCCGTCGTCGAGGACGGCGCCTATCGCCTGCTTGGACGCGCCAGCGTCGACATCCTCAAATCCGGCGGACACAAGATCTCCGCCCTCGAAATCGAGGAGGTGCTGCGCACGCATCCCGCCATTGCCGAGTGCGTCGTCGTGGGCGTCGAGGATGTGGAGTGGGGTCAGCGCGTCTGCTGCGCGGCCGAACTGCGGCCGGACGCGAGACTCGATCTCGAGGAGTTGAAACAATGGGCCAGAACACGTCTGGCCCCGTACAAAATTCCGCGGAACCTTGCGTGCGTGTCGCAGCTGCCGCGAAACGCCATGGGCAAGGTCGTCAAGCCTGAGGTTGCGGCACTCTTTGCTCGATCTGCTCAACCCGCGCGCCCAGCATCTTGAGCCGCTCGACCAGGTGCCCGTAGCCGCGTTCGACGGTCTCGAGCGGGCTCAGGCGGCTCTGCCCTTCGGCGGCCAGCCCGGCGGCAATCAGCGCCATTCCAGAACGCAGATCGCGGCTGTCGAGCTTGCGTCCCCGCAGCTTGCTGGGCCCGGTCACGATGATCCGGTGGGGATCGCAGAGAAACAGATCGGCGCGCATGCCGCTGAGCTGCTCCAGCGCGAACAGACGCAGTTCGTACATCCAGTCGTGAATCAGCGTCCGGCCCTCGGCCTGCGTCGCCAGCACCGTGACAAGGCTGACGAAATCGCTTGGAAAGCTGGGCCACAGGCCGGTAGTAATCCGTCCTGCCGCAATCGGGCTCGATGGTTGAATCGTCATGAGACCGTCTTCGAACGTGCATTCGATGCGCATCCGCTTCAGGACGAAGGCAATCCCTTCGACGTCCTCCCCGCGTGCGCCGCGGACCTCGATGGCCCCACCCGTCACCGCGGCGACCACTGCCCAGCTGCCGGCTTCGATGTAGTCCCCGTTCAGCTTGTGGGTCGCACCTCTCGGCCGCGTCGTGCCTTCGATGCGGATCGTCGACGATCCTGCGCCGGTGATACCGACACCCATCTGCTGCAGGAATTCGCACACCTCGACCACGTGCGGCTCGGTGGCGGCATGACGGATTTCGGTGACCCCCTCGACCGTCGCCGCCGCGAGAAGCGCGGTCTCGGTACCGGTCACCGACGCTTCGTCGAGATACATCGACGCCGGGTGCAGCCCGTCAGGGGCCTCCAACGCATGCCCCGTCGAAGGCAGAACCGTCGCCCCGAGGTGCACGAGCGCATCGATGTGTGTGCCGATGGTGCGGCGTGCCGGGAAATCGCCGCCCGGGGTCGCCAGCACCGCTCGCCCGGTACGCGCCAGCAGCGGGCCGAGCAGAAGCACCGAGCCTCGCAGCTTGCCCACCAGCTCGCTGGTCGGCTCTGATGTGAGAATCTCGCGGCACCTCACGCGCACCGTCGTCGTGCCGACGCCATGGACTTCGGCGCCCACTTCGGTCAGCAGGTTCGCCATGACCTCGACATCGCCGATGCGCGGCATGTTCGTGAGCACGCACTCTTCGGTCGTCAAGAGGCACGCCGCCAGCAGCGGAAGCGCGGCGTTCTTGTTGCCCTCGACGTCGATTCTTCCCGAGATCGGGCGGCCACCTTCAATCAACAAACTCGACATCAGAAATCTCCCAGGTAGACGATTTCTTCCTGTAGCGCGACGCCAAACCGCTCGCTCACGCGCGACCGGCACAAATCGATAAGACCCCGAATGTCGGCTGCCGTCGCACGCCCTTCGTTGACGATGAAGTTGCCGTGTGTCGGAGAGACGCGCGCGTCGCCACGCGCGACGCCCTTCAGCCCGGCTCGATCGACGAGCGCACCGGCGGACGCCGGAATGTCCGGCGGCACATCCATACGCTCGGGATTCTGAAAGATGCATCCCGCGCTCGGCGTGTCGAGCGGCTGCGTCTTCTTGCGGTACGCGAGCGACTGGCGCGCGACGTCGCGAAGGGCCGCGGGATCGCCCGACGACACGCGGAAGACCGCGGACAGCAAGACTTCTCCGGTTTTCTGCAAGCGGCTTCGATCGTACCCGAAATCCATTTCGTCGCGGGGAACATCGCGCGTCGATCCGTCGGCGCAGGCGAGCCGCACCGATTCCACCAGCTCGCCGATGAGACGGCCCCCAAAGTGCGCGTTGCCGAAGATGGCGCCGCCAACTGTGCCGGGCGTACCGGCCCACGCTTCGAGCCCGGCAATTCCCCTCTGGACGGTCCAGCGGACCAGCCCATTAATGGTCGTGGCCGCGTCGGCGCGCACGCGGTCGGCGTCGATCTGCTCGATATGGCCGCCACGAGGCCGCACCACAAGTCCGCGGACGCCGCGGTCGCCGACGAGCACATTCGATCCGCCGCCGAGCAGGGTCACCCTCACGCCATTGGCGCGCGCGATACGGAGCGCTTCCATGATTTCGTGGGACGATCGCGTCTCCAGTAACCACTCCGCCGGGCCGCCGACCCTGAACGTCGTCAATGGTGCCAGCGGCGCCTCGCTGGCAAGCCGCCCGTCGCCAAACGCCAGCATCATCTGGCGCAGGAATTCGTCCTTAGGCGCCAAGCAGGACCTCCCGTTGGCGCAACGCTTCGTCGGCGTCTTCGACCGAGCATGTCTCGAACTCCACCCAGTCGCCGGGGGCCAGCTGGCCTGCCACTGGCAGGTCGGCCGTGATGACAACCCCGGCAATCTGGTATCCACCGGTCGTGGCGTGGTCGTTCATCAAAAGGATCGGCTGCCCGGTGGGCGGTATCTGGATGGCCCCAGTCGGCACCGCCGTCGAAACGAGCTCTCCCGTCGCTTTGGTCGGCACGGTCGCACCTTCAAGCCGGTATCCCATGCGATTCGACTGCGACGAAATCCGGAAGCGCGCTCCTGTCAGATGTTTTGCCATCCCTTCGTCGACAGGAACAACTCGAAGTTTCCGCCACGGGAAAAGTGGCCCCGCCTTTGAAAATGCTCCCGGAGCTATTTCAAAAACGGATCCCGGAACCGTTTCTCCTTGGGCCAGCGCATCACGGACGCGAAGGGCTCGGCCTTCGTGACCGCCCATCGCGGTCAGGACGTGTGTCGAGCGGCTCCCGAGAACCGGGACGACATCGACGCCGCCGGCAACCGAGATGTAGGCTCGAGCGCCCCGCATCCGCTCCCCAAAGCGCAACACCGATCCCGCCCGCACATCGACTGCCTGATTCATCTCTACCATCTGATCGTCGAGTGTCAGCGCAAACTCCGCGCCGGTCACCGCGAAGCTCGTCGCACGCTCGAATTGAACCTGCGGTCCCGTCAGAGTCACTTCCAGCCCAGCGGTTGTGGGATCGTTGCCCACGAGAAGATTCGCCAGGCGATGTGAGAACCAGTCGAGGGCGCCGCTGACCGGCACGCCCCGCGACTGATAGCCCCAACGCCCGAGATCCTGCACCGTCGTGAACAGCCCCGGACGAATGATGGAAAGCGCCATCGCGTCACGCTGCCGCAAACTTCACGCGGTCGCCGGCTTTCAGCAGGAAGGGTTCGGGGCGGGCCGCATCGAACAGTCTGAGCGCTGTTCTCCCGATGATCCTCCAGCCCCCGGGCGACTCGCACGGATAGATCCCCGTCTGCATTCCGGCGATTCCCACAGACCCCGCCGGCACGCGTAAACGCGGCGCATCCAGCCTTGGCATGGCGATTCTCGCGTTCACCGCAGCCATGTATGGAAATCCTGGGAGAAAACCCAGCATGTACACACGGTACTCAGTCGCGGTGTGCAGTCCAATCACCTCGTCCTGGGAACATCGCGCAAACGCCGCAACCGCCGCCAAGTCCGGACCGGCCTCGCCACCATAGCTCACCGGGACTTCGACGATCCGCGTATCGGCACTCGCTTCGCCAACAGTCCGCACCGCAAGCGCCTTCATTTCTATGCAAAGCGAGTCCCGATTCATCGTGCGCGGATCAAAATGGACCGTCACGGCGTTGTACGTAGGCACGACGTCGCGCACCCCGTCGAGGGCGAGGCCCTCGAGCAACCTTGCGAAAGCCACGCATCGTGCATTGATCCCGTCATCGATTGTCGTGCCGAATTCAATCGAGACGCAGGTATCTCCCACAATGGCGACACGACCCTGGCTCATGCACCAAGCGCCTGCAGGGTTTTCTGATGAATGCCGCCAAAGCCGCCGTTCGACATGAAGACGACCAGGTCTCCGGCCTTTCTCTCTTTCACGATCATCGTCACGATGTCGTCGATCGACGCGGCCGCTCTCGCACGCTGACCCGCGCCTTTGAGATCGCTCACGAGCTCCTGAGCGGAGAGCCGCTCGGACTCCGGCAGGCTCGTGCGGAACACGGGTGCGATGATGACCTCGTCGGCGGGTCCGAACGCGCGCGCGAAGTCCTGCTGGAATACGCGGCGGCTCGACGACGCCGAGCGTGGCTCGAAAATCGCCCAGATGCGCTTATGAGGATTCGCCGCGCGGAGACCCGCCAGCGTCTCGGCGATGGCGGTCGGGTGATGGGCGAAGTCGTCGTACACGGTCACTCCAGCCGCCTCGCCGTAGATCTCGAGCCGCCGCTTCACACCCTGGAACGTCGCCAGGCCCTCGGCGATGCGCGCCGCTGGCACGGAGACGGTATGCGCCACCGCGATCGCGGCAAGCGCGTTGCGAACGTTGTGCGCACCGAACAGCGGAAGCTGCATCGCGCCGAACAGCGACCCCTGATGCACGACGTTGAACGACTGCCCCGCGTTCGAGACGGTGATATCCGATGCGCGCCAGTCGGACGACTGGTCGAGTCCGAATGTCTCGACGGGGCTCACGGCCCATTTCTTCAACGCCAGCGCGTCTGGCGAATCGGCCCCGAGCAACAGCAGTCCGGTGCGCGGCACGAGGTTGACGAGCCGCCGGAACGCCAGCCGCACGGCGTCGAGATCGCTGTAGATATCGGCGTGATCGAACTCGACGTTGTTGATGACGGCGATGTCCGGCAGATACTTCAGGAACTTCGCCGTTTTGTCGAAGTAGGCGCTGTCGTATTCATCACCCTCGATGACGAATTCGCGGCCCTGGCCCAGCCGATAGCTCGATCCATCGTCCCCGAGGTTGCGGGCGATGCCGCCCACGAGGATGCTCGGGTCCAGGCCACCGTGCACGAGCAGCCAGCCGGCCAGCGACGTCGTGGTCGTCTTGCCGTGTGTGCCCGCGACGACAATCGACGTCGCGTCCCAGAGAAAGTGTTCCCTGACGGCTTCGGGCAGCGAGCAGTACCGCACCTTCCGGTCGAGCACGATCTCGAGCTCGATGTTTCCCCGGGAAATCGCGTTGCCGACCACAACGAGATCGATGGCCGGCGTGATGTGTTCCGCGCGATAGCCGGAAAGCGTCCGAATCTTCTCGGATTCCAGAAACGTGCTCATCGGCGGGTAGACGTTCTCGTCGGAACCCTGAACGTCGTGGCCCTTGCGCTTCAACAGCGCCGCCAGTGTGGCCATGGCCGTCCCGCATACACCGATGAAATGAATCGTCACTCGACGCCCGCCTCTTCGATAATCAACCGCGACCGTCCATTGGCGACGACCCGCGCGCGAACGCCGAAAGGCAGCGTCACGAACGGCGCGGTTGTGTGTCCCGACGGAAAGCCGTAAACCACGGGGCCGTCGAAGTCTTTCAGCAATGCCGCCAGCACACCCTTCGCCGACGGCTCTCCGCGTGGCTCATCGCAATCCTTGAACTCCCCGAGCACGATCGCCGATGCCGAGTCAACGACACCCGCCAGATGCAGCTGCGTCAGCATGCGATCGAGCCGATACGGACGCTCGCCCGCGTCTTCGAGAAAGAGGATGTGGCCTTGCGGCGGCTTGAACGCGTAAGGCGTGCCGAGCGACGCCACGAGCTGCGCGAGCGTCCCGCCCATCAGCGGACCCGTCGCTTCTCCGGTTCGAAATGCTTCAAGCGTGGCCCCGCCAAGCTCGCCGAGGGGCTCTGCCTGGGTCAGTGCGCGGACGAACGAGTCGCGATCGTAGCCCTCGACGCCACGCCCGAGCCTCCGATCCAGCATCGGACCGTGGAACGAGACGATGCCATGGAGCGTCGTCAGGTAGGTGAGAACCGTCGTCAGGTCGCTGTAGCCGATGAAGGCCTTCGGCGTGCGGCGAAGATCTTCCCTGTCGAGGAGCGGCAGCACGTGCACGCTGCCGAAGCCGCCGCGGACCGCGACCAGCGCCTTCACCGACGGGTCTCGCCACGCATCGAGGAAGGCCTGCGCGCGAAGCGACCCGGTGCCCGCGACATACCCGGCATGTCGAGCGAACACTGTCTCGTCGAATACGGGCTCAAAGCCGAGCTCCTGGAGCTCGCGGACGCCCTTGTCGAACTCTTCGCGTTGGAATGAACTGGCGGGCGCGACGACGGCGATGCGGTCTCCCGGGCGCAGGCGTGGTGGTTTCAACATTCGGTTCAGGCGAACTGCGACATCCGCTCCGAAATCGCTCGATGCTCTTCCGAGCCGATCATCTGCCGCAGTCGTGCCGCCGTCGGAGGACGCCACTCGCGCAGAAAGCCCTCCTTCGCCCGGCGGTTGCGCTCGAGCGCGGCTTCCACCTGCTTCAGCGGCAATCGCTGGTCCTCGACCGCGCGGATCAGGGCCTCCAGTGCCTGAACCTGAAGGCCGATGTCCACCTCGCTGCCGCTGCCGCACATGAGAA
This sequence comes from Vicinamibacterales bacterium, assembly GCA_963746535.1. Lineage (GTDB taxonomy): Bacteria > Acidobacteriota > Vicinamibacteria > Vicinamibacterales > JAMQPK01 > JAMQPK01. The sequence goes on from CAVVBP010000010.1 coordinate 410,498, forward strand.
TGGCATCACAGCCCGCCGATATCGCGGCGACGGCCGCCTCGCCGGCAGAATAGTTATCGGCAATTGCCTTCATTTCGAGATCGTCCGAGACGATCACGCCGTTGAATCCCAGCTCTTCCCGCAGGATCTTTTGAACGATCTTCTTCGACAACGTCGCCGGGAGCTTGTCATCGATGGTCGTCACGAGCACGTGCGCGGTCATGAGAAACGCCACGCGGGCTTCGATCGCCATCCTGAAAGGCTCGAACTCCACCGCACGCAGCCTGTCCGGCGGATGCTCGACGATCGGAAGCTCGGCATGGGAATCGGTCGCGGTATCGCCGTGACCTGGAAAATGTTTGCCGCAGGCGGCCACGCCGGCCCGCTGCAGTTCTTCGATGATCACGCGGCCCAGCTTCGACACGACTTCCGGTTTCTCGCCAAGCGCGCGGTCGCCGATGACCGGGTTCTTCGGATTCGTGTGGATGTCGAGCACAGGCGCGTAATCGAGCGTGATACCGACGGCCGCCATCTCGGCCGCCAGTGCCGCCGCGAACTTTCGAGTCAGCGCGATGTCATCGCTTCGTCCGAGCGTCGCCATCGGCGGCCACTCCGTGAAGGGCGACTTCAGGCGGGTGACACGCCCTCCCTCCTGGTCGATACCGACCCAGCCGGGCATTTCGACACCCAGGTTCCTGATATCGAAGGCCAGGCCGGCCACCTGCTCCGGATCTTCGATATTTGCCAGGCGTCGAAAGATCGTGACACCACCAAGATCGAATTCGCGCGCAAGCGCGCGCATTTCTACGGGAATCTGACTACCGGCGAAACTGCCGATGAGCAGCTGGCCGATGCGGCGGCGAAGCGGTTGAGGCGACACGACTTATCATTATAGGATGGCCGCGACCGATAAGGTTGCTATGGAACGGGAACCCGACGCCGCACCGGACGACACCTGGGGACCACCCTCCCGCCTGAGCCTTCCCGAAGTCCACGGAACTATTCCCATTCCGGTAACCGGCGGCTTCTGGCGGAAGATGCTGGCCTTCGCCGGCCCCGGCTATCTCGTCGCGGTCGGCTACATGGACCCCGGCAACTGGGCGACCGACATCGCGGGAGGGGCCAAGTTCGGGTACACGCTGCTCAGCGTGATCGTGATCTCGAACTTCATGGCGATTCTGCTCCAGTCGCTCGCCGCGCGGCTGGGCATCGCCAGCGGCCGCGATCTGGCGCAGGCCTGCCGCGACGCATACTCGCGCCGCACGGCATTTATCCTCTGGATCGTGTGCGAGATCGCCATCGCGGCCTGCGATCTCGCCGAAGTCCTGGGCGCGGCCATTGCCCTGCAACTGCTCTTCGGCATCCCGCTGCTCTGGGGGGTGTGCCTGACGGCCACCGACGTGTTCCTCGTGCTGTACCTGCAGAACCGCGGCTTCCGCTATGTCGAAGCGATCGTGCTGACGCTGATTCTCGGCATCGCCAGCTGCTTTGCGATCGAGTTGTGGATGGCGCGGCCCGATATGGGCGCGCTCGCCTTCGGCCTCGTACCCCAGGCAGCGATCCTGCGCAATCCTGAGATGCTCTACATCTCGATCGGGATCCTTGGCGCAACGGTCATGCCCCACAACCTGTACCTGCACTCGTCGATCGTGCAGACACGCAAGTACGGCGATACGCTCGAGGCCAGACGGGAAGCGATTCGCTACGCGACGATTGATTCGACTGTTGCCCTGATGTCGGCGCTCTTCATCAATGCCGCCATTCTCATCATGGCGGCAGCGGTATTCAACCCAGACCCGAAATACCACGGGGTCGCAGACATTGGCGACGCCTACCTGCTGCTGGATCCTTTGCTCGGCGCAACGGGCGCCAGCATGCTGTTTGCCGTCGCGCTGCTCTTCTCCGGTCAGAACGCGACGTTGACGGGCACCCTGGCCGGTCAGATCGTGATGGAAGGCTTCCTGAACATCCGCCTTCGACCCTGGCTGCGCCGGCTCATCACACGTCTCATCGCCATCGTGCCGGCGGTCATCGTCATCGCCATCAAGGGCGAGGAGGGTTCCGGGCCCTTGCTGGTGCTCAGTCAGGTCGTGCTGAGCCTTCAACTTCCGTTCGCGATCTTCCCGCTCGTCCAGTTTACGAGCAACCCGAAGATCATGGGACCGTTCGCGTCCAAATTCTGGATCAAGGCGCTGGCGTGGCCCGTTTGCCTTATCATCGCAGGGCTGAACGTGTACCTGCTTTACCAGACCGCCATTGAGTTCTTCGGGGGTTGACGTGTATCAGCACATTCTCGTCGCGGTCGAACATTCGAAAGCCGATGAAGCGATCCTCGATCACATCATCAGCCTCGCCCGAATGACCAACGGACGCCTGCTGCTGGTGCACGTCGCCGACGGCTTCGCCGCGCGCCATTTTGAAGATCTCGAACTGCGCGAGTCGGAGGAAATCCGCGACGATCGCGCGTATCTCCAGCGCCGGGCCGACGAGCTTCGCAATGCCGGGCTCCAGGTCGACTGCCGGCTCGCCATGGGCGATCCGGCGACCGAGATCATCAAGATTGCCGACGAGGAGCACGTCGATCTGATCGCCATGTCCACGCACGGCCACCGCTTCCTCTCGGACCTCGTCCATGGCACGACGGTCGACAAGGTCCGTCACACGGTTCGCGTTCCGGTCCTGCTGCTTCGCGCCCACTGATCGTTGACTGACTATCGCCCGAAGACCATGGCCCATCGCCCATCGACTATCCGAGCGTCTGCTCCGACACGAATCGACCTGGCGGGCGGTACGGTAGACATCTGGCCGCTGTACCTCTTCCACGAGAACGCGCAGACCGTGAACGCCGCGATCAGCCTGCGCGCGCACGCCGAGATCCTGCCGCGTACCGACGGCCGGATCGTGCTGGAATCGATCGACGCCTCGAAGACCGTTGAAGCGTCGAGCTGGGAAGCGCTGGCCGACGGCGACGGCCTCCCGCTGCTCAGCAAGCTCGCGTATTTTTTCAAGGCGAGGAACTTGACGCTTCGTACCCGCGGAGAGTCTCCTACCGGCGCGGGCATCGCCGGTTCCTCGGCGCTTAACGTCGCGGTCTGCGGGGCTTTCGCCGAATGGGCAGGCATGCAGATCGAGGGAGAAGACCTGCTGACCATCGCGATGAATGTCGAGGCGCAGGTGATTCACGTGCCGACGGGATTGCAGGACTATCGCCCCGCCTACTACGGCGGGATCGCGGCAATCGAGTTGCGGCCCGAGGGCGTCAGGCGTGTGGCCATCGACGTCGACGCTGTTGCCTTGCAGGAGAGAGTCGTCCTTGCCTACACCGGCGCGCCGCATTTTTCAGGCACGAACAACTGGGAAATCATGAAGCGGCACATCGACGGCGACCGCCACGTCGTCGCGTGCTTCGATCGGATCGTGGAAGCGACCGCCGGCCTCCGAGACGCCCTCAGCCGTGCGGATTGGAGCGCCGCCGCGGCCCAGATCAACCGCGAATGGGAGGCGCGCAAGAACCTCGCGCCGGGCGTCACGACGCCGATGATCGAGGCGTTGATGCAGTCGGCGTTCGCGGCCGGCGCGCGCGCCGCCAAAGTGTGCGGCGCCGGTGGTGGAGGATGCCTGTTCTGCTTCGCAGACCCGAAAGACGTGCCCGCCGTCCAGCAGGCCCTTTCCTCGGGGGGCGCAAGGCTCCTCGACTACCGCATCGAAAAAGACGGTCTGCGTGTGCAGTCACTCCCGTAAGCAGGAGATCAGGAGTTCAGGAGTTTTTGATCAAAGATAACAAGTCGTTCTCCTGAACTTCTGATCTTCTGTTCAAAGGCAGATGGAAAACCCGGCTATCGCACGGATCTTCGCGGAGATCGCGGACCTCCTCGAGATCAAGAACGAGAACGCGTTCAAGATACGGGCGTACCGCAACGCCTCGGAAACCATCGCCCACGCCACCGACAAGCTCGCATCCTGTACCGACGAACAGCTTCGCGCGATTCCGGGTATTGGCAAGGACCTGGCCGCGAAGATCCGCGAGATTGCCGAGACGGGCGAATCGCGATATCACCGGGAACTTCTCGAGCAGTTTCCGCCGACGATCCTCGATCTTCTCCATCTCCAGGGAGTCGGACCGAAGACCGTCGCCATGCTCTACTCGCAACTTGGCATCAAGACGATCGAAGAGCTCGAGACGGCCTGTCACGACGGCCGCATCCGCGCGCTGAAAGGACTCGGCCCGAAAAAGGAGCTGTTGATTCTGCGCGCCTGCGTGGAGCGCAGGCAGAACTCGGGGCGCCATCTCCTGCCGGACGCCGCCGAAGCGGCCGCTCTACTGCTCGATTACCTGCACGGCGCGTGTCCGACCGTCATCTTCGACAACGTCGGCAGCATCAGGCGCGGCGCCGAAACCTCGGGAGACATCGACATTCTCGCGACGGGAGATGGCCCCGACGTCATGGCGACGTTTACGGGCTACAAGCTGGTCGAGCGTGTGCTCGGCCAGGGCGAGACCAAGTCGAGCGTCCTCCTCGGGGGTGGCATTCAGGCCGACCTGCGGCTCGTCGTGCACGACAGCCGTGGCGCCGCCCTGCAGTATTTCACCGGCTCCAAATCGCACAACATCGCGCTGCGCGATCGGGCGATCTCGCGCGGCTTCAAGCTGAACGAGTACGGCCTGTTCCGTATTGACGACGGCTCGGTGGTTGCCCGACGAACCGAAGCCGACATCTACGCGGCGCTCGGCCTCGAGGAGATCCCGCCCGAGCTTCGCGAGGGGCGGGGAGAGCTCGAAGCGGCCGAGCGCGGCGCGCTGCCCCGCCTTGTGACGCTCGAGGATATTCAAGGCGATATTCATTCGCACACCACGGAGACCGACGGCCGCGAAGACATCGAGACCATGGCGGCGGCCGCACGCGAGCTGGGTCTGAAGTACCTGGCGATTACCGATCACAGCAAGGCGCTGGCGATGGCCAATGGGCTCGACGAGCACCGCGCTATCCAGCACGCGCGGCGCATCCGGGAGATTGGCGGGCGGCTCGAGGGCATTACGCTGCTGGCCGGAATCGAGTGCGACATTCGCACGGACGGCTCCATGGACCTCGCCGACGACTGCCTGGCTGAGCTCGACCTTGTCGTGGCATCGGTGCACTCGTCGTTCAACCTCGACGAAGCGCAAATGACCGACCGCATGCTGCGGGCGATCGCGAACCCCTATGTGGACATCATCGGCCATCCGATGGGCCGCCGGCTGCTTCGACGCGAGCCCTACAAGCTGGACATCAACCGGTTCATCGACGCGGCGGCCGCGGCTGGTGTCGCTCTCGAGATCAACTGCCAGATCGACCGCCTCGATCTCTCGGACATCAATGCCAGAGCCGCCCGAGATCGCGGGGTCAAGATCGTCATCAGCACGGATGCACACGCGACAAGCGCGTTCAGGTTCATGAAATGGGGGGTCCAGATGGCCCGCCGGGCGTGGCTGACGAAAGAGGACGTGCTGAACACGAGGAGCGTGGAGGACTTTAGAGGTGCACTGAGGAGGAATAGGAAGGAGATGGAGAAAGTGAAAAGTAAAAAGTGAAAAGTAAGTAGAAAGTTACTTTCGCCCTTTTACTTTCGCCTTTTTACTTTTGACTTTTTACTTTCGACTTTCCCCGCTCCCCTCGCCCAATCCGACCGCATTTGCGACAGCCCGTCCATGTACACCGCCACTCGTTCCCGTTCTTCTTCGCTCGGCATCGACTTCAGCAGTTCGATGGCCTTGGCGAAGTCCTGCTTAATCGTGGCGCGGGATGTCTGGTAGTACAGGTTCTTGATTTCGGCCAGCTTGTCCTCGGCCGAGAGCATCCTGATCATTTCTTTTCGGGCGATGTCAGACGTTTGCGGACGGCGAGCTTGAGCGGTTCCTGCAGGTTCCGGTCGAGGGCGATCATCTTCAGGTCCTTGTCGTTCAGACGCTGCACGAAATGCATCGAGATGGCAAGCGGCGTCTTCGGGTTCTTCGTCAATGCGACGATGACCCCGTAGTTCTTCACCCACGCCCGGTTCATGCCGATGATGCGGAGCACCTCTTCGGACACGTTCGCCATTTTCGCGAACTGCTCCACTTCCGACTCCGTGAGCTTGGGGCTGCTCAGCACCGACGACGACACCAGCTTGTTCGGATCGCGGATGAGAATCGAGCGTTCTTCCTTCGATCCTTTCATCGCCGCCTTCATGCGATCGGCGACGTTCATCTGCCCGAGCTTCTGGCTGGCGCTTTCGCGCGAGGCGTCCCCTTCCTCGCCCTCGCCAAATTCTCCTTCGGCGCCGGGCCCGGGGTCGGTGTCGACCAGCGGATCGTCGCCGGCCACGCCACCCAGCGTCGGCTCGATGCCCCGTCCGCGAAAGAAGTCGCGCAGCCCCTCCGACACGTCCGATCTCCCGAGAAAGCCCGAGAGCGATTCGACCGGGATTGTCGCGAGCGTCGCTTCGGCGGCGCCACGCACCTCGGGATCGGCATCCTCGGTGAGAATCGCGAGCAGCGCCACCTGTTCGTGCGCGCGGGGCGCGAGCGCGCCGCGTGCCGCCAGGAGGCGAACATCCTTGGCGACTTCTCCACGCTTGAAAAAATCCAGGAGCGGGCTGCGGAGGCCGACTTCCATCAGGGCGCGAGGAACTCGCTGAAGTTGGAGAGCGTAATTCGCTTGCTGACGACTTCGCCTGGTGCGCCCAGCGCCCGGCCCGGCCGCCCGTTCAACGTGTACTCGAACGCACCGGCATCGCCGACGTTGACGACGATCTGTTCCCTGGCCGTCACGGCATGTTTCTCACCGGCCGCCATCAGCCCCGAAAAGACCCGCTCGCCATCGGCGTTCACCGACACCCAGCACGTCGCGCGCGGCGCCATCTGCATCGTCAGGTCCCTGACAGGGACGCCCGCCGCGGGCACGGCCATGCCGGCCTCGCGTGGTGAAGCGGTCGGCTCTGGCGGCGCCGCAGCCGGGTCCGGCGCGGCTGATGACTCCACCGCCGCGGCAGGAGACCTCACGATCTCGAGCTGCGGCCGCGAACTGTAGTACATGAAGAGGCCAACGATGGGTACGCTGACAAGCACCAGGCGGAACGCCGTCGTCACGGCCCTGCGATCGCTCTCGAGCTTCTCACCGTCTTCGACCGCGGCGGGATGCGCCGTGGCGGTCGCCGCCTCCGCCGGAAGCTCCGCGATGAAGTCCTGTATCGTCCGATCGGGATCGAGGCCCACTTCCTGCGCGTACGCGCGAATGAACGAGCGCGTGAAGATACCTCCGGGCAGGCGGGACAGGTCGCTGCGCTCCAGGGCTTCGAGTGACATCACGGATATGCGCGTGCTGTTCGCGATCTGCCTGAGCGAAACGCCTCTCTTTTCGCGTGCGTCGCGCAAGCGAGCTCCGACAGTGCGGGCTGGGGGACCCTGGGGCATGACCGGTGAATTGACGTCAATGTTAGGTAACCGCTGCGACGCTGTCAAACGTCCTGCGCAGCTGCGAGGCCACGGCTTGCAGGTAATCGTCGAGTTCCTGCCCCGCCGGCGGGATGAAAAGACCAATGCCTGCGACGCCGGATGCGCCCGCCCGGCGGACGAGAGACGCTCTTTCCAGCGTGATCCCGCCTATCGCCAGCACGGGGATGCCGCGTCCGGCCTTGGGGTCCATGTCCGGTCGCTCGGTCGGGCCGGCGCCAGCGACGCGGCACGCGGCGGCCAGCTCGTCGAGCGTGGCAAGCTGATGGCTCGGATCCTTCGAACCGGTCTCGAAGAGCGTGCCGAAGATCAGATAGTCGAGCCCGCCCGCACGAGAGACGGCCGACGTCTCCTCGACACCGTGGACCGAGCGGCCAACGATGGCGCCGGCGGGAAGCAGGGATCGAGCCGCACCGGCCGGGATGGAATCGCCGCGCAGGTGCACGCCATCGGCGCCGGACGCCAGCGCCACGTCGGCGCGATCGTTCACGACGACACGGGTGCCGGTTCGCTCGACGCTCTTCACGCACCGGCGCACCAGCACCCCGAGATCGCGCGCGTCGAGATCCCGCTCCCGGATGTGAATCAGATCGACGCCGGCACGCGCGGCCGCCGTCACGAGATCCACGAGTCGATCGATCGCATCACGGCCGCCGGACAAGCGCCGGCGATCGGTGACGAGACACATCATGACTGTTCGATTGTCTCCATCGTCTCCATGCGACGGCGCGCCATCAGCAGCGAGGCAAGCTCGTTGAACCCCATGAGCAGGTTCACGACGCCGAGACCGGACACGCCGCCCCGGACGTAATGGTTGCGGATGATGGCGTGAATAGCAGGAAAAGCGGTCACGAAGTAATTGCGTTCCCAGAATGGAGACCAGGGGACCAGCACCAGAAGCAGGCCGACCTCAATGAAGTAGGCGACAAGCAGGAGGCGCTTCAACATCAGCTTCCCATCTGGACTTTCAGTTGCTCGAGCCGGCTCGACACGTCGCGGTACTCGCCGGCCTCGGACTGCAGTTCGAGGAACACGGCCAGCGCCCGCGCACTCTCGCCGTTGGTCTCCAGCAGCAAGGCGAGGTCATAAAGGAGCGCGTGATGGGCCATTGGACTCGGTGCGGAAGCCTCGACTGCACGCCCGAACCACTCGATGGCGTTCGCGCGATCGCCGGCATCGAGATAGGCCTTGCCCAGCATGGCGCCCGCGCGAAAGCGGTGGCGCGGCGAACGGGCGGCCACTTCGAGCGCCTTCATGGCCTCCTCCTGCATGCCCATGTCCATGTAGGTGCCGGCCAGCTTGAAATGCTGCTCCGCGGTCTCTGGCGATGAATCGTGAGCGGCCTCGTCGCGCAGCCCCTTGAAGACATTCTCGATGGGCGGCGCCGGCGCCGCGGGCCCCGCGCCCGCCGGCTCTTTGCGAAGGTCGTGAAGCACATCGCTCAGGTCTACTTCAGCCGATTCCGGTTTGGGCGCGTCCGCGTCCCCAGGTGCGGCGGAACTAAAGTTCCGCCCTACGTCAGTGCCTGCCGGAGTGCCGAAATCGGCAGCCAGAATGCTGTCCAGATCGATCGCAAACGCATCGCGGTTTGGACCACGCGGCGCGGCTGGTGGAGGCGGCACAGGCGGCTTCACCTCGACGACGGGATCGGGAATGACGGCCTCGGGCTGCACCTGCGGGGGCGAGGGCGGCACGATGACCGGGTCGGCGATGGGTGTCGGCAGGATCTCCGTGGCAGCCGGCTCGGCGGGCCACAGAAAGTCGGTGCTGGTAAACGGGGTCTGCCCGCTCAGTCTGTCCGCGATGATGCCGTCGACGTCGGTTTCGCCCAGCATCGTGAGCGCGCGGCGGAATCGGTCGATGTTCAGACGGTCCCACGGCTCGCGCGCAACGAGATCCTCCGCGATGACCCGCGCCTCCACGCCGGCGCCTGCCGTCAGATAGGCGTCGGCGAGCTGTGCCTGCGCGCTGTACATCGTCGCTTCCAGCCCCCCGTCCACACAGACTTCCACGAGACGCATCAAGGCCGGGATGTGATTCGGGACCCGGCTGACGAACTCGTTCAGCGCGGCTGCCGCCGAGCCCCACTCGTCGGCGGCGATGGCCGTCCGTGCCGCCAGCTCGATGCATTCGTACCCGGCGTCCGGATTCACTTCGGCTACCGAACACCCAAGAATGACCAGGCCGTCCCGCCGGCTCGGATCTTCGGCGAGAACCCTCTGAAGCACCGCCGTGCCTTCCTCGACCCGGCCGTCGCGGAGCTCCATCTCCGCCAGTATCCACAACAGGTTCGGGTCGCTGCCCGCCACTTCCGGCGTGAGGACAATGCGCGCACCCGCCAGGTCGCCGCGGGCGACAAGCCGGTTCACGAGATCGACCCGGATGCTCATGTCCGCAGGATCCGCGTCCGCCGCGCTCGCCAGCACGTTGAGGCCTTCATCGTCGCGCCCCAGCTGGAACAGGGCTTCGGCCACACTGCGCAGGTCGGCGGCGGTCGTGGCAAACTGGCAGGCCGCCTCGAAGTCGCCGCGCGCCATGTATGCCTGCATCAGCAGCAGGCGCAGATCCAGGTCTTCCGGATTGAACTGCGCCGCTTCGGTCAGCAGTCGCAGGGCGTCGGCGTCCTTGCCTTTTTCCTGCAGATCGGCGGCGGCCTGTTTGAGGCGATCGACAGCTGTTTTGGTGTCCCCCAACTCGACGCGCGCTCGCGCGCCGGCAATGCGGGAATCGAGATCGGCGCCGTCGAGATCACCCAGCCGGATGCGGACCTCGGCTTCTCCCCGGACGTCGCCGCGGGCCCGCCGCCGGTCGGCGAGGGTATTGAAATACGAACGGGCATCCAGGAGCAGCCCCTGGCGCGCGGAGATATTGCCCAGATGCCACAGGGCTTTCTCTTCGTCCGGCTTGATCTTGAGAATCTTCTTGTAGAGCGCGGCGGCCTTGGGCAGGAAGCCCTCGCCGCCCAGGTGCTCGGCAATCTTGTTGTACTCGGCGACGGCCTTGTCGGTTTGCCCGGCGCGAACGTAGAGGTCGCCTAGCGCGTTGGCGGTATTCCAGTCGGAGGGCTGATCCTCGATGACCGCGCGGTACTCCGCAATGGCCTGATCGAGCTTCCCCTGGCGGAGGAGCTTTTCGGCTTTCTTGAGCGTTCCCTCGCGGTCAAATGGCACAGGCAGCGATCAGTCAGTCAATCGTATCAAATTCCAGCGGCAGCGCAGGGGGGCTGAACGACCGCCGGTGCACAGAAGAATAGCCAAACTGCTGCACGGCAGCCAGGTGATCGGCCGTCGCATAGCCCTTATGGCGATCAAAACCGTAACGTGGATCCCGTTCGTGTAAATCCCGCATCTGCCGATCGCGCGTCACTTTCGCTACTATCGACGCGGCCGCGATGGCGGAACAGCGCTGGTCGCCGTGCACGACGCCCCGCTGCGCCATGAGCAAATCCGGGATGCGGAACGCATCCACCAGAACGACGTCGGGCAGCGGCGCCATCAACATGACGGCCCGGCGCATGGCCTGGAGCGACGCCTGATGGATGTTGATGGTGTCGATTTCGCCCGGAGTGGCCTCCGCAACCGCCCAGGCCAGCGCGCGCGAGGTGATTTCGTCGAACAAATCCTCGCGCTCGGCCGGCGGGACCTTTTTCGAGTCGCTCAGCCACCGAATGTGGCGATCGGGATGCAACACCACCGCACCCGCCACCACGGGACCCGCCAGACACCCGCGGCCGACCTCGTCGACGCCGCACACCCGGTTGAAGCCGAGCTTGCGCAGCGCATTTTCGAGTGTCCGAGTGGCGGCGACGCGGCTCATAGATCGAACGGTTCGGGTTCTACTTCCCGCCTTCCCGCATCCTGGCCGCCTTGCCCTTGAGGTCGCGCAGGAAGTAGAGCTTGGCGCGCCGCACCTTCGCCGACCGCAGCACTTCGACCTTCTGAATGATGGGCGAGTGCAGCGGGAAGATGCGCTCCACGCCCTGGCCGAACGAGATCTTGCGGACCGTGAACGACGCCCGGGCGCCGCCGCGATGCATGCCGATGACCACGCCCTCGAACACCTGCACGCGTTCCTTGTCGCCTTCGCGCACTTTCACGTGCACGCGTACGGTGTCTCCGGATTTCATCGCCGGCCGTTCCGTCATCTGTGTCTTGTCTACGATTTCAATCGCTCCCATGGGCGACTCCCTTCTTCGCTTCAATCAACTCTCGCAGGATTTCCTGCTCTTCGACATCCAGTTCGGCGCCGGCCAGCAGATCGGGCCGACGCATCAGCGTCAGTTCAATCGCCTGCCGTTTTCTCCACTTGCGAATCTCCCCGTGATGGCCGGAGACCAGCACATCGGGGACTTTCCAGTCTCTGAACTCCGCGGGCCGCGTGTAGTGCGGATAGTCGAGCAGCCCGCGCGCAAACGAGTCGCCGGCGACCGAGTCTTCGTCGCCCACGACACCCGGAATCAGCCGGGCCACCGCATCCACGATGACCAGCGCCGGCAACTCGCCGCCGCTGAGCACATAATCGCCCATCGACAGCTCCTCGGTGGCCAGATTCATACGGACGCGATCGTCGATCCCTTCGTAGCGCCCGCAGAGGATCACCACGTGGCTCAGACCCGACAACCGTGCCGCCTCGGTCTGCGAAAACCGGCGGCCGTGCGGCGACACCAGCACGATGGCTTCCGGCTCGCCCGTGTCCTCGCGAATGGCATCGACCGCCTTGAACAGCGGCTCCGGCTTCAGGACCATCCCCGGACCGCCGCCATAAGGCACATCGTCCACGGTGCGATGCCGATCCTCGGTGAACTCCCGAAGGTCGCGCGCGTGGACCGACAACACCTCTCGCTGGATCGCCCTTGCGAGAATCCCTTCCGCAAGGGCCGCTTCGATCATGCGAGGAAAGATCGTGACGATATCAAAGCGCAAGCGTGAATCTCGAATCTGAAATCTATAATCTCGAATCTAAAATCTATTCCGCTGCGTCACGTTCAAATCGAGCAGCCCTTCCGGCGGCTCGACGACAATCTTCCGGCCGGCCACGTCGACCACGACGACGATGCCCTCGACGAGCGGGACCAGAACTTCCCCGCTCCTGCCCTCCACGATCAGCCGGCTGCCGGCCGCGTCGCCCTCCACGCCTGTGACGCGCCCGATGGCCTCGCCTCGCGGCGTTTCGACGGCGCAGTCGATCAAATCGTGACGGTAAAACGACCCCGCAGGCAGCGGCTGCAGCGCGTCGGCGCCGATGCGCAACTCGCTGCCGGCCAGCGCCTCGGCCGCGTCCATCGTGTTGATGCCCGCGAGCCCGATAATCGGCCGCCCCCGGTGGAACCGGACGTGTTCCACGGCCACCGATTCGGTCGCATCTCCGCGACGTATCTGCAGTACCGAGCCCGGCTTGAATCTCTCTTCCGGAAAATCGGTCGCCGGATCGACGATGACGTGGCCGCGGTTCCCGTGAGCGCGCGCGATGCGGCCCACCACCGCCATATCGTCCCACTCACTCATAGGCTTCAGGCTTCGGGTGCCCTAATCCCTGACTTCGAGGGTGACCCTTTTCCCGAGTCTCTCGCCGGCAATCGACGCAATTGTCCGCATCGCCTGAATCGTGCGCCCCTGGCGTCCGATCATCTTGCCGACGTCGGGCTGCGCCACGGTCACTTCCACGAGCGTCGTGCCATGGTGCTCTGTTTCCGTCACGAGCACCTTCTGCGGCGCATCCGCCAGCGCTTTCGCCACCGTCTCGATGACGTCGCGGACAGCCGTCACGCCGTTGCGCCCGTCGTCTTGTCCGCCGCGGCGGCGGCGGGCGCGGTCAGGTGCCGCTTGAGCAGCGTGCGCACCGTGTCGGACAACTGGGCGCCCTTGCCGACCCAGTGGTCGATCCGCTCGCGATCGATCTGAACCTTCGCGGGCTTGAGGCGCGGGTTGTAGTGCCCCACGATCTCCACGAAGCTGCTGTCGCGCGCCGTGCGCGAATCGGTGACCACCACGCGGAAGAACGGCCGCTTCTTCGAACCCATCTTTCTCATGCGAATGACTAACATTCTCTACCTCATTCTCCCCATCAACGAACCGAGCCTGGCGCGGGCCTTCCGGTCGGGTTTGCCGCCCGCCATGCCGCCCATGACCTTCAGCATCTTGCGCATCTGTACGAACTGCTTCAGCAGCCGGTTCACTTCCTCCACCGACGTCCCGCTGCCGCGCGCGATGCGCTTGCGCCGGCTGCCGTTGATGACGTCGCTGCGCCGCCGTTCGTGCGGCGTCATCGAGTTGATCATCGCCTCGATGCGCCCTATCTGCTTGTCGTCCGGCTTCTGCTGCGCGAGCTGCTTGATGTTCCCCATGCCGGGAATCATGCCGACGATCTGTTCGAGCGGGCCCATCTTCTTGATGGCCTGCAGCTGGTCGCGGAAGTCATCCAGCGTGAAGTCGTCGTTCCGGACTTTCTGTTCGAGCTTCTGCGCTTCCTCGATATCGATCGCCTGCTCGGCGCGCTCGATGAGCGAGAGCACGTCGCCCATCCCGAGCAATCGCGAAACGAGACGATCGGGATAGAACTGCTCGAGATCTTCCAGGCGCTCGCCGCTGCCGACAAACGCAATCGGCACGCCCACCACCGCCACCACCGACAGCGCCGCGCCCCCGCGAGCATCGCCGTCGAGCTTGGTCAGAATCACGCCGCTGACGCCGAGCCGGCGGTTGAACTCGCCCGCGCTCTTGATGGCGTCCTGCCCCGTCATGGCGTCGGCCACGTACAACAGGTCTGACGCCTGCGTCGTATCGCGAATCGATTCGAGCTCGGTCATGAGCTCGTCGTCGATGTGCAGCCGGCCGGCCGAGTCGACGATGACGACGTCATACCCGAGGTTGGTGGCCTCGCTCACCGCGCCCTTCGCGCGCGCGACCGGGTCCATCTGCCCGGCCGGATCGTGGACGCGGACGCCGAGTCCGGCCTTCTGCGCAACCACGTTCAACTGCTGAATCGCCGCCGGCCGTTTGACGTCGGTCGACACGAGCAGGGTGTGCTTTCCCTGCTTGGTCAGCCACTTCGCCAGCTTGCCCGCGGTCGTCGTCTTGCCGGCGCCCTGCAACCCCAGCAGCAGGATCACGCGCGGCCGCTTGCTCGTCGCCTTCAGCCCGCCCTGGGTATCGCCGAAGAGCGCGACCATTTCGTCGCGCACGATCTTGACGACCTGCTGCGAGGGCGACAGACTGCGCAGCACATCCTGCCCCAGCGCCCGATCGCGGACGCGATCGACGAATGCCTTGACGACCTTGAAGTTGACGTCGGCTTCGAGCAGCGCGAGCCTGATCTCGCGAAGCGCCGCCTCGACGTTCTCGGGCGTCAGCCGGGTCTCGCCCCGCAGGGTCTTGAAGACGTCCTGCAGGCGGTTACTGAGCGAGTCAAACATCTTTCAGGGTGTCCCTGGGTTCCACGATTCCGGTTCCAGTTCCGCAGTTCGGGTTCACGTTCTTGGTTCTGTTCCCAGGAACAAGGAACCCCGTAAGGTCCTCTAGCGCAATCTCTTATCGTAGTGGAGGGGGGTCGGATCTGTCAACGAAAGATGGGGCGGGGGCACCCCTCACGGTTCGTTAAGTTCGTCGGGTTCGTTAAGTTCGTCGGTTCGTCAGGTTCGGCTCTCCGAACCCCACGAACCCAACGAACTTACGAACTCCACGAACCTACGAACCCTGGTTGGTTCTATTGCGCTTCGTCCGCGTCGAACGAGTGTGACAAATCCACATACCCGTTCATCGCGAGCCGGCAGGACGGCCCGTCTCCGCCGAAACTCGCCAGGTGGTACCGCATCTTCGGCACATAGACGATGTCGCCCTGCGAGGCTTCGAAGACCGGCATCCCCTCGATGTTGTAGCGAATCTTGTTCAGGAGAATGAACCAGAACTCCGCGCTCTCGGGATGGAAATGCCCTTTTCTGGTCAGCGCGGGCGGCGGAATCCCGGGGCCCATGATGATGTTCGCCACGGCGCGATCGTCGTGAACGAAGCGGCGCGTCTTGTCGGTACCGGCCGCCACGGCGTTGAAGTCCACCCACGGCTTGTTGCCTTCGGTGTAGGTGCCCTTCCCCGCAACCCTGGCCCGCACGAAGTCGAAGCCGGGAGGCGGCACGGGCTTCGCGTCGATGGGATACATCTTCCTGGCCTTGGCGATGTTCACCTCGAAGCGCAGCGACGGCCGATCGCCGACCGTCTCCATCGTGTACATGTTGCGATACGGCACTTGAACCAGATACCCCTTCGACGCCACGAACGGCTGCTGCCCGTCGATCGTAAAACGAATCTGGCCGTCCTGAATCACCCACCACTCACGGGTATCAGCGTTCATCCTGCGCGGCGTCGACTTGCCTGGGCCCATCGAGATGTAGTCGGCATGCAGGTTGTCGTCGTCGACGACCGGCTCGACCCAGTCTGTCTGGCCCTTGTGCTTGGCCAGCACATCGGGCAGCTTCGTGTGCGGCTTGTGCGGTGCGACGTACTCGTTCAACTTCTTCACTTTCAGCGAGAGCACCAGTTGCTCTTCGGGTCCGGCGCCGCGGCCTCCGCGCGCGGGCGCCTGGCCACCCTCCTGAGCGGACACGACGGCGAATCCGGCGACAACGAGCACGAGTCCAAACGCGCGCTTCATCATGGTGGGCCTCTCCTACTTTTTACTTTTTACTTTCCACTTTTCACTTTTCACTTACACCGAAGACAGCTTGTGTCCGAGCTTGTCCTTCTTCGTTTTCAGATAACGGCGCGTCGACTCGGAGGCGGGAATCTCCAGCGGCAGCCACTCCGAGATGCTCAAGCCGTACCCTTCGATGCCGACGAGTTTGCGCGGATTATTGCTCAAAAGACGCATCGAGCGCACGCCGAGCTCGCGGAGGATCTGGACCCCGATGCCGTAGTCGCGCTGATCGGCCTTGAACCCGAGCTTCTCGTTCGCCTCGACCGTGTCGAGCCCCTGGTCCTGCAGCTCGTACGCGCGGATCTTGTTGGCGAGTCCAATGCCCCGCCCCTCCTGGTTCAGGTACAGCAGAATGCCGCGCCCTTCGTCCGCGATGCGCTGCATGGCCGCATTCAGCTGGCCGCCGCAATCGCACCGCAGCGAATGCAGCACGTCGCCGGTCAGGCACTGCGAGTGCACGCGCACCACGATGTCGCTGCCCTTGCCGACCTCGCCGTAGACGAGCGCGATGTGCGTCTGCCTGTCGAGCTGATTCTCGAACGCGTGCACCTCGAACTCGCCGAACTCGGTGGGAAGCTTCGCCCGGGCCACCTGCCTCACCATCGACTCGTTGTGCATGCGGTACTTGATCAGATCGGCGATCGTGATCATCAGCAGATGGTGCCGCTTCGCGAACTTCGTCAGCTCCGGCACGCGCGCCATCGACCCGTCGTCGTTCATGATTTCGCAGATGACGCCGGCTGGATAGAGTCCGGCGATACGCGCCAGGTCGACCGCCGCTTCGGTCTGCCCCGCGCGCACGAGCACGCCGCCCGGCTGCGCGCGCAGCGGGAACATGTGGCCGGGCCTCGCGAGATCCGAGGGCCTGGTCCGTGCATCGATCGCGGCCATGACGGTGTTCGCGCGATCGTTGGCCGAGATGCCCGTGCTCGTGGAGTGCTTCGCTTCGATCGTGACGCAGAACGCCGTGCCGAGCCTGGCGGTGTTCTGATTCACCATCAGCGGAATCTCGAGCTCGTCGAGCCGCTCGCCGGTCATCGGCATGCAGATGAGACCGCGGCCGTGTTTCGCCATGAAATTGATGGCCTTCGGCGTCACCTTGTCGGCCGCGAGGGTGAGATCGCCTTCGTTTTCGCGGTCCTCGTCATCGCAGACGATGATGATCTCTCCGGCGCGAAACGCCTCGATGGCGTCCTCGACGCGGGCGAACGGGCCCGACTTCTTCTTCCCGCCCTTTGCGATTTTCAGTTGAGCACTCATGAATCTCTCTTCCGCAGCGGTTCTAGAACCGTACTGCTCCTGACAGCTCCATTGCTCGAATCACGTACTTCCCCACGATATCGCACTCGAGGTTCACGCCATCGCCGGCGCGCGCCTGCCGCAGATGCGTATGCGACCAGGTGAAGGGCACGATCTGCACGTCGAAAGACGCCGCGTCGAGCTTCGCCACGGTCAGGCTGATGCCGTCGACGGCAATCGATCCCCGATGAATCAGATACGCCGCGAGCGACGCCGGATAGCCGATCGTCATCCAGGTGAACTCGGCCTCGGGGCGGATCGCCTGCACGGTGCCGGTGCCGTCCACGTGCCCGAGCACCAGATGCCCGCCGAATCGGCCGTTGGCCGGCATGGCCCGCTCGAGATTGACCAGCGAACCGGCGTGAAGGCTGCCGAGGCTCGTCACTTTCGCCGTTTCCGGACCGATCTCGGCAGAAAAGGATCCGGGATCCGTTTTCACGACGGTCAGGCAGACGCCGTTCACCGAGATGCTCTCGCCCTGACGGAAATCGCCCGCGAGGTCCGTCGTGATGCGCAGCAGGTAGCCACCGGCAATCGCCGACAGATCGGCCACCTCGCCAACCGATTCAATCAATCCGGTGAACATAGCCTTCCATGAACGTGTCCGGGCCGAGCGGCATCGAGCGGTAATCGGCGAGCGACGCGACCGATACGAGACGGCCGTCGATCCACGGCACCCCGCCGGCGCCAATCGTCATCGGCGCGACATACAGGTGGACCGCATCGACGAGGCCCTCGGACCAGGCGGATGACTGCAGCGATGCGCCGCCTTCGAGCACGAGCGAGACGATCTGCCGCTCGCCCAGACGCACGAACGCATCGGCCAGCGCTCCTGTAGGTATCGGCTCGAGCTCTGCGCCCGCCTTCTCCAGCGCGCGCGCGCGATCGGGCCTGGCCTCAATGCTATCGGGCGTGGTGACGATTATTACCGGTCCGGCCTCCAGCGTCGAGAAGACCCGCGCCGAGGGTGGCATCCGCAGCCGGCGGTCGAACAGGACCCTCGTCAGCGCCCGCCCGCGGTGGATCTCACGCACGGTCAACATCGGATCGTCCACCAGCATCGTTTCCGAACCTACGGCGATGGCGTCGACTTCGGCTCGAACCGCGTGCGCGTGCCTGCGGGAGTCGCCCGAACTGATCTCGGTACGCTGGCCTGCCCGTGCCGCCACCATGTTGTCGAGGCTCGTCGCCGCCTTCATGATGACGAACGGCCGGTGTCTCGTTTTGAAGGTGAAGTAGGCCCGGTTCAATCGGAGGGCACGCGCGCGGCCGGCGCCGATGGCCACGTCGATACCCTTCTGGCGGAGGAAGTCGAACCCCCGGCCGCTCACGCGGGGATCGGCGTCAACAGTCGCCGCGACCACACGCGTGATTCCGGCGGCCGTGACGCGTTCGACGCACGGACCGGTACGCCCGACATGGCAGCAGGGCTCGAGCGTGCAGTAGAGGGACGCCCCGCGCGCCAGCTCGCCGGCCTCGTCGAGCGCGCGAACTTCGGCGTGCGGTCCGCCGGCGCGCTCGTGATAGCCCTGCCCCACGATCGTCCCGTCGCGGCTCACGACCACCGCGCCCACCATCGGATTGGGACTGGTGGTACCCCGACCGCGCTCGGCCAGGTCGAGCGCGCGGTTCATGTACTCGAGGTCAGACAACATGCGGTTCTAGAATCGCTGCTCGAAGAGCGCCTCCACGTATTCGTCGACGTCGAAGGGGATCAGGTCGTCGATCGACTCGCCGACGCCCACGTAGCGAATCGGCAGCTTCAGTTCCTCGGCGATCGCCACGGCAATGCCCCCCTTCGCCGTGCCGTCCAGCTTGGTCAACACCACGCCGTTCACCCCGGCCACGTTCATGAATTCGCGGGCCTGGCTCAGACCGTTCTGACCGACGGTGGCGTCGAGGACGAGCAACACTTCATGCGGCGCACCCGTCACTTCGCGCGCGGCGACGCGGCGTATCTTTTCGAGCTCGCTCATCAGGTTCACCTTCGTGTGAAGGCGTCCCGCCGTATCGACGAGGATCGGATCGCGGCCCTTCGCCTTGCCCGACGCGATGCCGTCGAACACGACCGCCGCCGGATCGGCGCCCTCGCGCGCGCGAATCAGATCCACGCCCGCACGCGCGGCCCACACCTCGAGCTGCTCGACCGCCGCGGCACGAAAGGTGTCGGCAGCCACGACGAGCGGCTTTTTGCCGGAGGCTTTCAGCAGTTGCGCCAGTTTTCCGACCGTCGTGGTCTTGCCCGTTCCGTTGACCCCGACGATCAACACGACGTGCGGAACGTGTCCGTTCGCCGGCGGACGAGGCAGGCCGGTGAAGATCGCGCGGATCTCGTCCTTGACCGAATCGCGAAGGCTTTTGCCGGACGATGTCTGCCGCTTGACCGCGGCGATGATGCGATCGGTGGCCGCCACGCCGATGTCGGCCATGATGAGCAGCTCTTCGAGCGCCTCGATCGTGTCGACATCAATCGGCTTCCCCTGGCGTTCGGGAGCATCGGTCCTGATGACGAGCTCGTCGAACCGCTGGACGATCTGCTGCTTGGTTCTGGAGAGCCCCTCCCGGATACGATCGAAAAAACCCATACGTTTTTCGCGCGCCGCTTCGCGGCGCTAGCGGGATTCCTGTTCGGTTTTCTGCGGCCGAAGCATCAGCTCTTCCACGGCCACGGCGGCGCTGCGATGCCCAGCCAGGACCTCCGCCATCTGCGTCGTGATCGGCAACTCGATGCCGTGGTTGCGCCCGAGCGCCAGCGCGGCGCCGGTCGTCCTGACGCCCTCGGCCACCATCTTCATGCCGGCCACGACCTCTGCAATCGGACGTCCGTGCGCCAGCTCCACTCCGACGTGTCGGTTACGGCTGAGCGAACCAGTACACGTCAGCACGAGGTCGCCGAGGCCGCTCAAGCCCGCAAGCGTTTCGCGCCGCGCTCCCACCGCGCAGGCAAGGCGTGTGATCTCGGCAAGGCCGCGCGTAATCAGCGCCGCGAGCGCGTTCTGTCCAAGTCCAAGGCCTTCGACCACGCCGGCGGCAATCGCGATGATGTTCTTCAACGCGCCGCCGATTTCAACACCGACCACGTCCGTGCTGCCGTACAACCGGAAGTACGACGCGCGAAACTCGCGCTGCACGTCCTCGGCCAGCACCGGATCGGCGCACGCCACGGCCACCGCTGTCGGCAGGCCACGCGCAACCTCGATCGCGAAGCTCGGCCCCGACAGCACGACGACCGGCCGCGCGCCTCGGACTTCCTGCGCGATGACTTCCGACACGCGCAGCAGGGTGTCCTGCTCGATGCCTTTCGTTGCGCTCACAATCAGCGCCTGCCGCGGAATGAACGGCGCCGCCGATCGGATCACGGCCCGCGTCCCGTGGGACGGCAGGGCTGCCACGACAATCTCGGCACGATGCAGCGATTCTTCGATCGAAGCGGTCGGCACGACGCCGGCCGGAAGCACGACGTCGGGCAGATAGACGGCGTTGGCGCGCCGCGCCTTCATCTCGTTGATGAGCTCGGCGTTTCTGCCCCACAGCCGAACGTCATGGCCCGCGTTGGCGAGATGAAAGGCGAGGGCCGTGCCCCAGCTGCCCGATCCGAGAATCGCGACCGTCTTCATGCGCTTTGTCCAATCCTCCGCTCGATGCCGGCAAAGACCCGCCTCAGGTTCGATCGATGCCGGTGGACGACGATGGCCGCAACGATGATGGCGGCAATGACGGTCACCGCCGACCCGCCCATGACGTAGGCGAGCGGCGCAAGAATCACCGAGCCCGCGACGGACCCGAGCGAGATGTACCTCGTCCACCAGACGAGCACCAGAAAGACCACCGTCGCGATCGCCGTGGCTTGCGGCGCGAGAATCGAAAACACGCCGCAGGTTGTCGCCACGCCCTTGCCGCCGCGGAACCCGAGCCACACCGGATAGATGTGGCCGAGCACCGCCGCGATGCCCGCAACCGCGGGACCGGTCGCACCGGGATCGATTTGACGGGCCAGAAGAACGCTCGCAATGCCCTTGCAGACGTCGAGCGCCATCGCACTGACGCCGATCTTTTTCGTCGTCGTCCGAAGCAGATTGGCGGCGCCGACGTTCCCGCTGCCGGCAACCCGCAGATCGATGCCGCGGTGGCGCCGTGCCAGCAGGTATGCGAACGGAATCGAGCCGAGCAGATACCCGGCCACGAGCACGATGAAGGTGGTAATAGTCACAATCGCAGAGTCGCTTCCGCCAGTCGGAAATACGTCGGACCGCCCGAAAGGCGGCTTTCGTACAAGGTTACACGATCGATCCGGCTGGGACCGGCCCGGGCGCGAAAATCGGCAATTTCCCCCAGGGCACCGCGGGACGTGCGCTCCCGGAACCGCGCCAGAGTGAGATGTGGTGTGAACGGCTCGGGCGGCAACGCCAGCCGTTCTCGAACGATCTGCTGCACGCGCCGGAGCTCAGCCTCACCACTGCGAATGCCAAGCCACAGGACCCGGGGCGAGCCGCGCTCGGGGAAAAATCCCAGACCGTCGAACGACAGATCGAAGGCAGGCACGTCGAGCGCACCACCAAGCGCGGCCATGATGCGCTGTTCGAGGGCGGCGTCAGCGGCCGCGAAAAACTGCAACGTCAGGTGCATGCGATCTGCCCGCACCCACGACGCCCTGGTGCGCGCGTCGATCGCGTCACCGAGCGATCGCGAAATGTTCCCGATTTGCGCCCGGGTGGCGTCGTCGATATCCGCAGCTACGAAAAGTCGCTTCGTCGCTAGGATTCGGTCAACCATCGTCGCACCATGTCGAGCGCGGCCTGCGACGCCTGGAACCTGACCATTTCCCGCCCGCCGACGAACTTGTAGGTGCGAACCCGCGTCTCGATCGCGTTCTGTCGCGCCCAGGCCGCCGCGACGGCGACCATGCCGACCGGTTTCTCGGGTGTGCCGCCACCGGGCCCCGCCACACCCGTGATGCCGACGGCGAGATCGGTGCCCGCAGTCTTCACCATGCCGCGCGCCATGGCTTCCGCAACCGGTTCGCTGACCGCTCCATGCTGCTCGATCAGGCCGGCGGGCACGCCAAGGAGGTCTGTCTTGGACTGGTTGCTGTAAACGACGACGCCGCGATCGACGTAGTCCGAGCTTCCAGGCACTTCGGTGAGCCGCGCCATGACCAGTCCGCCGGTGCACGATTCGGCGGCGGCAATTCTGAATCCCCGCGCGCGGCAGAGCGCGCCGACGATCTCCTGCATCGACTCGCCCTTCGTGCTGAACAAATCGTGGCCGAGAGCGGCGCGTACCTCCATCACCGCATCGTCGAGCGCGCGCTGTCCCTCGTCCACGCTCGCGGCTACCGCCGTCAGGTGCAGTTCGATCTGCCCCAGCGACGCGAGAATCGTCGTCACGATCCTCGTCGGCGAAGCGAGCCACTTCGCGTACAGCGGCTGCATCTTCTCCTCGACAGACGATTCGCTCTGCCCGGTGATGCGCAGGACCCGCCTGAACAGACGCGATGCCCCCACGCGCCCCAGCAGCCGTTCCTGGATCACGGCTTCGAGCATCGGCTTCAATTCGCGCGGTGGCCCCGGCAGGAGAAGGATGAGCTTTCGATCGTGCTCAATCCACAGACCCGGCGCCGTGCCGTTCCTGTTCGGCAGCACCGCGGCGCCGCGCGGCACCATGGCCTGCCGGCGGTTGATCGCCGGCGTGCGCAGGCCCCGCGAGGTGAAACGCTGCTCGATGCGCTCGAAAATGTCGGCATGGTATTCGAGCGGTTCGCCGATGAGGTCGGCGACGACATCGCGCGTCAGGTCGTCGTCGGTCGGCCCGAGACCGCCGGTGAGAATCAGCAGATCGCTTCTCCGCAGCGCATCCGCCACGATCGCTTTCAGCACGTCGCGGTCGTCGCCGGCCACGGCCTTCCCCTGCAGGTCGATGCCCAGCTCGTTGAGCCGCTCGGTAATGAAGAGTGAATTGGTGTCGAGATGCGTGGGCGTCAACATCTCGCTGCCCACCGCGACAATCTCTGCTCTCACGACAACCATCCCGGCGCGAGATGGTACGCCCCGCGAAGCAGCAGGTTGGCATAGACGGCCGCCATGGCGTCGTCGGCCATCACGCCCAGTCCGCCGTGCAGCCGCTCGAGCTGACGGGCGGGAAACGGCTTGACCACGTCGAGCGCGCGAAAGAGGAGAAAGCCGACGAGCAACCCCATCCACCCCACCGGAATCATGAAGACGGTGATGAGCATACCCATGACCTCGTCAATCACAACCGGGCCAGGGTCGGTGCATCTCAACTCTTCCTCGCACGCCTTCGTCAAGGCGACACCGGCGGCAAACAGCGCCGCGATCAGCAGCGGCTGGAGATACGGGACCGGGCTGTGCCTCGCCGCCAGATAGATCGCGACGCCGGCGGCCGAGCCAAATGTGCCTGGCGCAAAGGGAACAAAGCCGATGTATCCAAAACTGCAGATAAAGACCGCGAGCCGGCGCATGCAGCTGGAACTACATCGAGGATGGGCGAACGACGCGAGTGTGGGCCAGCCGATCATGCAACGCGAGCCCATCGGCGCTGATGACGCCAGGGAGGAAGCCGGCGCCGAGCGGCAGTGCCGATGCGATGTACGCAAGGGTGCGAAGCGCGGCGCGGCCGACCGACACGGAGCTCTCTTCCTCGCTGACGACCTTGATGCCGAGCGCCATCTTGCCGATCGACTGCCCGCCGACCGTCGTGAAGGCGACGAAGTACCCGCCATTGAGCAGCAGAAAGAACGCCGCCAGCGGGAGAAACGGCAACTCGAAGATCTCCGACGTGGTCAGGCTGAGCAGCCGCAGCGTGAAATAGACGACAACCGAATCGACAGCCGAGAGGAGAGCCACGTCGACCAGCGCCGCCATGATCCGCCTCACCGGCGAGGCCGGGAGATCGCTGGTGGTGGCACGACGCTTTGGCGTGCAACGCCTGGCCGACCACGGCAACCGGAACCGGCGGCGGTTCGAACAGCGTGTCATCCTCCAGCACCGGGCGCTTGGTCGTGCGGGGACGTGCCCGCGGCACCTCTCCAGTCGCCCGGCGCACCCCCAACGGCGCACGTGGACGTGACGACGCGCTGATGAGCGGCATGTCGTCGGCCCCCGTCGCCAACCCTGCGGCGCGCCGGGCCGCGAGCGCACGGTGGGCGGCATCGGGCTGCGACGCGCCGAACAACGGCAGATCGCCAAGCGCCTCCGGCTCGGGCGCGCCGATCACGCGATCGAGGTCGAGCGGGGCGGTGAGGTGTTCGGGACCGGGATCGAGGACCAGGTCCAACGCTTCGGATGGAGGTGATGCCAACGAGAAGTCGTAGCCGCAGTTGCGGCATCGATCGCCGCGTTCAAATCCCAGATACCCGCATTTCGGGCACTTCATCGTCGCCTGGCCTGTCTCATGGCTTGGTCAGCTCCGCTCCGCCAGGCGAGGTCTGGTAGTCCAGGAGATCGTGCTGGATTTCCGCCTTCAACTTGTCGGCCTCCGCGCGCAGTGGATCCGTCGGCCGTACGAGATCGACGGCTCGCAGCGCATCGTAGAGGCGGCCCGACGCGAAGAGCGAGCGCGCCCGCTCGAGCGCGGTTTCAGAACTTCGGGGAACGATGAGCGGCTCCGCCGGGGCCTTCACCGGCGTCAGCCCGTCCTCCGCGCCCGTGCTCAAGGCCGGCATCGCCGTCCGCAGACGATCCCACGATCGAACCACCACCACCGTCGCCGCCATCAGCACCAGGATGAGCGCGACGAACGGCCAGGGCGAGACCGACTGGGCCGCGACGACCGGACGCGGACGGAACGGAAGCCTCGAGGGGGCGGCGACCGGCGCCGGCGCCGCCGGGGTGGCCGCATTGATGCGGTCGATACGGGTCAGGAACGCGAGCGCGACGTCGTGCGCGCCGCCGCGCTTGACCGCGGCGTTCAACATCTGCCCGGCCGCCTCGATCTCGCCTCGCTCGAATGCCGCGACGCCGTTGTGCAGGAGCTCTTCGGATTCGCGCTGCTCTTCGGCCATCGCGCTTCGCGCGCGCTCGATGTAGGCGCGGGCGCGCGCATGATTGCGATCCAGAAACAGCGCACGTGTCCAGACGTCGATCGCCTGCGCGTAGTCGGCAGCGAAGTAGTGGTCCAGGCCCGCGATGAGCAGGCTTTCGATCTTGGCGTCGCGCTCGGCGCCTCCGTCTGTGGACGGCGCCATGGCGTTGAGGTTCGTGCGGAGCGGGTCGGACATAGTCCTGACGTCGAATTGTCAGATTGAGGGATTGCTGTCTTCCGACGCTTGCGCCGAAATTATGAGGCAGAACGACCTGTGATACAAGGGGCCCATGTCGCTCGTTGAGTGCGTACCGAACGTCAGCGAAGGCCGCCGTGCCGACGTCATCGCGGCGATTGCCGCCTCGATCGCCGCGCCCGGCGTGCACCTGCTCGACCAGTCTTCCGATCCATCGCACAACCGGTCCGTCTACACCTTCGCCGGCGAGGCGTCCGCGGTGCGCGACGCTGCACAGCGTCTCGTTCGAGACCGCCATCGCGTCGATCGATCTTCGAACCCATCGAAGGCGTGCACCCTCGCATCGGCGCGGTCGACGTCGTGCCGTTCGTCCCGCTCGACGGCACGCACGATGGATGAATGCGTGCGGCTGGCGAAGGACGCTCGCCAGCGAGCGTGTCGGACAAGTTCGAGTTGCCGGTGTACCTGTACGAGGAGGCCGCCGCGACCGATGAGCGCCGGAATCTCGCAGACATCCGGCGCGGCGGCCTCGAACGGGCTCGCGCACCGGATGAAGCAACCCGAATGGCGGCCCGATTTCGGACCCGATCGGCCCCACCCCAGCGCCGGCGCGACCGCCATCGGCGCGCGACCGATTCTCATCGCCTACAACATCAATCTGGCTACCGACCGGCTCGAGCGTGGCGAAGCGGATTGCGTCGGTCATCCGGACCAGCGGCGGCGGTCTGCCGTTTCGTCAAGGCGATGGGCGTCCAGCTCGAACATCGCGGCATCGTGCAGGTGTCGATGAACCTGACCAACTACAAGGAGACGTCGATGACGGCCGTCTTCGACGCCGTGGCGCGCGAAGCCTCGGCCGACGGCGTGCGTGTCCTCGAGAGCGAAATTGTGGGCCTGGTCCCGGCGGACGCCCTGCCGCCCGACCGGTCGAGACGGCTGAAGGTTCGAACGGAGGCCTGGACAGGGTGTTGGAGACGCGGCTGAATAGTCGGAAGGCGTAAGTCAGAAGTCGTCAGGCGAAAGTCGGGCTCCTGGCGAAGGCGCGCAGAACCGGAACCTCGCCCTGCGCTACGACTTCCGACTTCGCCCTGCGACTCACACCGCTTCTTCCTCGCTGTCCTCCGCCGCTTCCATTCTTCTCGGGGCGATGCCGAACGCCCTCATCTTGCGGTACAGATTGCTCCGCTCCACGCCGAGCACTTCGGCGGTGCGCGAGATGTTGCCCTGCTGGTGCGCCAGCTCTCGGAGGATGTAATCCCGTTCGAACTGATCGCGCGCCGTGTGAAGCGGAACCGAAGGCAGGACGGGCTCCTCCACCGGCTTCTCCGCCACCGCGTCGCTCGCAAGAAACGCCAGATCGTGCTCGTTGATCTCGTCTCCGGGCGCCATGATGATCACCCGCTCGATGACGTTGCGCAGTTCGCGAACGTTGCCCGGCCACCGGTAGGTCTGCAATCGCGTCATCGCCGCTGGCGTGACCGTCTTCGCGCTCCGGCCGTACTCCAGCGCGAAATCCGCAATGAAGTGCTCGACCAGCAGCGGAATGTCTTCGGCCCGCTCGCGAAGCGGCGGCACGAAGATCGGAATGACGTTCAGACGGAAATACAGGTCTTCGCGGAAGTGCCCGGCGCGGATCTCCGCCAACAGATCCTTGTTGGTGGCTGCCAGCACGCGCACGTCCACCTGCACCCGCGACGTGCTGCCGACCGGCTCGGTCACCTGCTCCTGCAGGACGCGCAGCACCTTGGCCTGCGTCTTCAGGCTCATGTCGCCGATTTCGTCGAGGAAGATCGTGCCGTTCTGCGCGGCTTCGAACTTGCCTTTGCGATCGGCCACCGCGCCCGTAAATGCGCCCTTCACGTGGCCGAACAGCTCGCTCTCGATCAGCTCTTCGGGAATCGCGGCGCAGTTGACCTCGACGAACGGCTGATTCCGCCGGCGGCTCAGCGCGTGCACCGTCCGGGCCACCAGCTTCCTTGCCCGTGCCGTTCTCGCCGAAGATCAGCACGCGGCCGTTGGTCGGCGCGGCCATCGCCACCTGCTCGCGCAACTGGCGGATCGATCGCGCTCTCGCCCACCATCCTGCCGGCGCGATCGACCCGCGCGCGCAGCGCGCGGTTCTCGGCTTCGAGACGCCGCTGTCTCAACGCGTTGCGCACGACCAGCACGGTCTTCTCGAGCGACAGAGGCTTCTCGACGAAGTCGAACGCGCCCATCTTGATCGCCTTCACCGCCGACTCGATGTTGCCGTGCCCCGAAATCATCACGACCTGCGATTCGATCTTCATCTGACGCAGGCGGCCGAGCGTGGCCAGACCGTCCAGACCCGGCAGCCACACGTCGAGCACGATCGACGTCGAACGACCTCCCGCACCAGGCGGTCGATGCACCCCTCGCCGCTTTCGACCGCATCGACGTCGTAGCCCTCGTCGCGCAGCACACCGCTGAGAGCGGTCCGCACGCCCGGTTCGTCGTCGACTATCAGCACTGACGCTTTGGTCACGCGCGCTTCTCTTTGACGCAGAGCCGCAGAGCCGCAGAGTCATCTTTCCAACTTCTCATTCTCTGCGTCTTGGCGTCTCTGCGTCGGGACAGGCACTTCAACATGGCAACTCGATGGTGAATTTCGTCCCCCGCGGCTCGTTGTCGCCGACCTCGATCGTCCCGCCGTGCTCGGCGACAATCCGCCGGACGATCGCGAGCCCGAGTCCGCTGCCGCGGCGCTTGGTCGAATAATACGGCAGGAACAGCTTCTCCCGCTCCGCGGCGGGAATGCCGGGCCCGTTGTCGGTCACGACGAGCCGCACGAGCGACGCGCTCGCGTCGTGGTGTGTCTCGAGCGTGATGACGCCCGATCGATTCATCGCCTCGATCGCGTTGTCCACGAGATTGATGACGACGCGGCGAATCTGCTCGGCGTCGACCCGCACCTTCGGCAGCTTCTCCGTGAAGCACCGCACGAAGCGAACCTCGCCCGAGAAGCCCGTCGTACAGCGCCAGGGCTTCGCTGAGGATGACGTAGAGGTCGGTCGGCGTCACGCGCGGCGGCGGCATGCGCGCGAACTGCGAGAACTCGTCCACCAGCGCCTTCAGCGAATCGACCTCTCCCACGATGGTCGACGTGCACTCTTCGACGAGGGCGTGCGCAGGTTCCGGCGGCGTCGCTGAAGTGGCGCCGCATTCGTTCGGCACACAGTTGAATCGGCGTCAGCGGATTCTTGATCTCGTGCGCGAGGCGCCGCGCCACTTCCCGCCAGGCCGCCATCTTCTGCGCCCTGATGAGCGGCGTCATGTCGTCCACCACCAGCACCAGCCCGTCCGAACCTTCCGTGCCCCGCAGCGCCGTCGCCACGGCGGCAAGCTGAAGCTCCCGGTCGTCCCGCGTCAGCGCGATTTCCTGCGCCGAAGGTTCCGCTTTGCCCGTCCCCGCGGCGCGAAGCAGCGCGCCGAACGGCTGCAGATCCTCGCGTCCAAACACCTCTGACGCCTGCTGACCGATCGCCGTTGGCTCGAGATCGAGCAGTCGCATCGCCGCACGGTTGAGCGTGCTCACGGCTCCGGCTGCGTCGATCGAGACGACGCCGGTGGCAATCCGTTCGAGAATCGTCTCGATGTAGCGCCGGCGCCCTTCGACCTCCAGATGCTTGCGCTCGAGATCGACGGTCGACCGTTCCAGCCGTCTGCGGCTCTTCCCCACTTCGGTGGCCATGCTGTTGAACGCTTCGACGAGAGACCCGAACTCGTCGTCGCTGACCGTCTCCCGATCGACGCGATAGTCGAGGTGCCCGGCCTCGATCTCGCGAGCAGCGGTCGCCAGACGCTGCACGGGCTCGGTGATTCGCTTCGCCAGATACAAGCCCATCCACGTCGCGCCCACGAGAATCATGAGCGTCATCATCAGGAAGAACGACAGGTAAACGCCCGCGAGCGGCTGCCGCAGCACGCGGAGCTGGCTGTAGTCCTCGTAGGCATCCTGAATCCGCCGCGCCCGGCCGGCAAGATCCCCGACAAGGAAGTCGCTCGCGACGATGATGGCCACCGGTTGCGCCGCGCCCACCCGGCGCACGACCGCGGCGGCGCGAATGAGCTCACCACCGCCGGGCAGCTGCTCCGGGGTCGGCGGCTCGACTTCTCCAACCGCGGCCCGCGCGGCCATGCGATCGGCCACCGCCCGCGCGTAGCCGCGCGGCATCTCGGGCGAGGCGATGTCGACATAGGGCATCGCTTCGGGCGCCTGCGTACCGGGCGCCACGCGATAGATCTCGACCATCTTCACGCGTCCCTGCGTCACTTCCGGCAGAATCCGATCGCGCACCAGGGCAACGTCGGCGCCGTCGAACGCCGCTCCTGCCAGCACACCCGCCATTCTCTGGGCGTCGGCCGTCACTCGTACCTGACGATCGCGGTAGTAGTCGCTCGCGATCAGATCGGCTGCGGTGAGCACTTCCTCGACCGGCGCGTTGAACCAGCGATCGACGCTGTTGCGAATCAGCTCGCTGCCCACGAGCAGGACGAGCACGGCGGGAATGAGCGTCATGCCGAGCAGCACCGCCACGAGCTTCGCCGCGGAAGCGCGCGAACGGCAGCGCGCGGCGGCGCTCGATGATGAGCTTGATGACGTTGCGCGCGAGGACGAACGTGAGGCCGAGGAGGATCGTGAGGTCGGCCGCCCACAACCCGTAGAGGACGAACTCGGTGAGAAAGTCGGGAGAGAGTCCGGCCGATCGATTCGCCAGCGCGACAATCCCCGCCAGCGCGGCAAGCAGGACGATCATGCCTGCCAGGATGAGCCGCGGATTGTCGCGCAACGACCGGCGCGGCGGCACCATGGTCAGCCCTGTCTCATTCCTTGGCGTTCAGCAGATCCTTCAACTCGGTCATGAACTCGCCGATGTCGCGGAAGTGCCTGTAGACGGACGCGAAACGGACGTACGCGACCTTGTCGAGCTTCTTCAGCTCCTGCATGACGAACGCGCCGATCTCGTGCGGTCGTGATTTCCTTCTCGGAGCGCTCCTGCAGGGTGGTTTCCACGCGGTCGGCAACCGCCTCGAGCGACGCCACGCTGACGGGGCGTTTTTCGCACGCCTTCAGGAGTCCCGCGACGAGCTTCTGGCGCTCGAAGCGCTCGCGGCTGCCGTCCTTCTTCACCACCATGTACGGGATCTCGTCGATCCGTTCGTAGCTGGTAAAGCGCTTGGCGCACCCGAGACATTCGCGCCGGCGGCGAATCACCTCGCCCTCGCGGCTTTCGCGCGAGTCGACGACCTTATCGCCGAGATGGGCACAATAGGGACACTTCATGATTTTCCCTCGGCGGCAACGTGCGCGAGATTGCGCACCCCGCCGAACCCGAGGCCGGCCTGAACCACGAACACGAACCCGAGCGCGATCGTCGGCAGCAGCGACACCGCGTGCAGCACCAGGGCCGCGCCCACCGCGCGATCGTTGGGCACGCCGTAAAAAGATGTCAGCCCGATCTGCATGGCTGCCTCGAAGCCCCCCACGCCGCCGGGCGTCGGCACCGACACGCCGACGATCAGCAACGCGATGAGGAGAAACGTACCCGTAAACGGAAGATTGATGCCAAACGCGGTCGTCACGCACCAGATACCCCAGCCGATCGACACCCAGAGCGGAAGCGATAACGCCACCGCCAGCAACAGCCTTCTTGGCGTGCGCACGACCGCAAGCCCCTCGGAAAACTTCAACAGCACGGCGGCGAGCTTGTGCGTGATCTTGCCCGGCAGCAGGTGCTCCAGCTTGTACGCCCAGCGCCCCGCCGCCGCCGGATCGCGCGCCGCCACGAACATCGCACCGAGCACCGCAAACGCGCCGGCGCCGACGACGATGCCACCGACCTCGACCAGCCAGTACAGACGGCGATCTGCGCGTTCCATGCCCGAATCGAACACCAGGACGTAGGACGCCAGCAGAAACACGCACGTCACCGCATCGAGCACCCTCTCGATGATGATCGTCGCGAAGGTGGCGGTAACGCTCAGCCCTTCCTGGCGCGCCAGCAGAAACGGGCGAATCACCTCGCCGGCCCGCGCCGGCAGCACAGCGCTGGCGGCAAAGCCGATCGTCGTCGTGCGAAACGCCGGACCGAAGTGCGCGTGGCCGATCGGCGCCAGGAGGTACTGCCACCGAAGCGCGCGCAGCACCATCGTCAGCACCGTGATGGCCGCCGAAAGCGCGAGCAACCACGCGTTCGCTTGCCGAATCTCCGCCCAGACGATGTCGAGATGCGCGCCGCGAAGGAAAATGGCGAGCAGGCCGACCGAGAGCGCGACAATGACGACCGTGCGAAGCGATTTGCGCATGAGTCCCAGGGGAGAGCGGCGCGTCTACTATAAGGGGGGTTGCAGGGAATGCCAAGAACGCATTAGTTGTGGTTGCGGCCTGTCGACGTCCCCGATAAGATGAGCGCTTTTCGCCATTTGCCGAGGTTCACCATTGGCTGCGTCGTCGCTCATCCTTGAAACCGACTTTAACGGTCTCACACGCCATAACCAGGGCAAAGTTCGCGACATCTACGCGTTCCCGGAGGACCCGAGCGTTCTCCTGATCGTCGCGACCGATCGCATTTCTGCGTTCGATTACGTCCTGGGCTCCGGTATTCCGGACAAGGGAAAGGTTCTCACGCAACTCTCGGCGTTCTGGTTCGGCGAAACGAGCGACATCGTACCGAATCACATGCGCTCGACTCGCGTGGACGAGTATCCGGCGACGACACGGCCCTATGCCGAGGATCTGCACGGGCGGTCGATGCTCGTCAGGAAGACCGAGCCGTTTCCGATTGAGTGCGTCGCGCGCGGCTATCTCTCCGGTTCAGGGTGGAAGGAATACCAGCAGAGCGGCTCGGTCTGCGGCATCAGGCTGCCGGCCGGACTGCGCGAATCGGACCGGCTGCCCGAACCGATTTTTACGCCGGCCACCAAAGCCACCACGGGACACGACGTCAACATCAGCGAAGACGAAGCCGGACGGATCGTCGGACGCGAGGCGATCGAAAAGCTGCGCAATATGACGCTGCGCCTGTACTCGCGCGGCGCCGCGCACGCCGAGCACAGGGGCATCATCGTCGCCGACACGAAATTCGAGTTCGGGCGGCTCGTCGACGGCCCGAACGCCGGCGAGATCATTCTCATCGACGAAGTGCTGACGCCCGATTCCTCCCGCTTCTGGCCGCGCGACATCTTCATGCCCGGCGGCCCGCAGCCCAGCTTCGACAAACAGTTCGTGCGCGACTATCTGGAGTCGATCCGCTGGAACAAGCAGCCGCCGGTTCCGAGCCTGCCCGACGACGTCATCAAGAACACCAGCGAGAAGTACATCCAGGCGTTCCAGCTCCTGACCGGCCTGGACCTCGAATGATGACGGACCGCCACGGATGAACGAAAAACTCGAACGGCTGATTGACGAAATGGTCGAGAGGGGGGTGCGCTTTCCCGAGGCGTCCCGCGAATTCGAGCGCCGGTTCATCGCCAAGGTGCTGGCCGACTCGGACGGCAACCTGTCGAAGGCCGCCGACGCGCTCGGCGTGCACCGGAACACCCTGAGCCGGAAGATCGCCGAGCTGAGGATTAAGCGAAGACCCGGTTAGCAGTCGCCCCTTGACAGCGCCAAAAGAGATTGACTAAATTAGCACTCTTGTAAGGCGAGTGCTAACGTCCGCCTACGCCCCGAGCATCAGCCGAGGGGCTACGGCGTGACGCGCCGCCAAAGGTTGTCCTGAACGTCAAGGAAACACGTTATTCACTCAATCAGCTGGAGCGACCTATGAACGCTAGACCGCTACACGACCGCATCCTCGTTCAGCGCATCGAGGAAGGGGAACAGAAAGTCGGCGGAATCATCATCCCGGATTCCGCCAAGGAAAAACCGCAGCAGGGCAAAGTCGTCGCCGTCGGCAACGGCAAGGTCAAGGACGACGGCGGCCGCATCGCCCTGGACGTCAAAGCCGGGGATCTCATTCTGTTCGGCAAGTACTCGGGACAGGAGATCAAGCTCGACGGCGAGGAATACCTCATCATGCGCGAGGACGAAGTCCTGGCCGTGATCGACTCGGGCAGCGGGAAAAAGAAGTAGTAGCGCAGGGCTTTAGCCCTGCCTCTGCGACAAGAAGCAGCGCAGGGTTCGACCCTGCCTGAGCATTTAACAGGAGCACACGATGGCAAAACAGATTATTTACGGCGAAGAGTCACGACAGGCGATTCTTCGCGGCGTCAACCAGCTGGCCGACGCCGTCAAGGTGACGCTCGGGCCGAAGGGCCGCAACGTCGTTCTCGACAAGAAATTCGGATCGCCCACCATCACCAAGGACGGCGTGACCGTCGCCAAGGAGATCGACCTCAAGGATCCGCTGGCGAACATGGGCGCGCAGATGGTGCGTGAAGTGGCGAGCAAGACCTCCGACATCGCCGGCGACGGCACGACCACCGCAACGGTGCTCGCGCAGGCGATCTACCGCGAAGGCGTCAAGAACGTCGTCTCGGGCGCCAACCCGATGGACATCAAGCGCGGTATCGATCGCGCGGTCGAGAAGGTCATCGAAGGCCTGAAGGCCCAGTCCAAGCCGGTCACCGGCAAGATGATCGCCCAGGTCGGCACCATCTCGGCGAACAGCGATGCCGAGATCGGCAAGTTCATCGCCGACGCGATGGAAAAGGTCGGCAAGGACGGCGTCATCACGGTTGAAGAAGCCAAGACGCTCGAGACCTCGCTCGACGTCGTCGAGGGCATGCAGTTCGATCGCGGCTACCTCTCGCCGTACTTCGTCACCGATCCGGAGCGCATGGAAGTCGTGCTCGAGAATCCGGTGATCCTGATCCACGAGAAGAAGATCAGCTCGATGAAAGACCTGCTCCCCGTGCTCGAACAGGTGGCGCGGATGGG
Source organism: Vicinamibacterales bacterium (assembly GCA_963746535.1). Classification (GTDB taxonomy): domain Bacteria; phylum Acidobacteriota; class Vicinamibacteria; order Vicinamibacterales; family JAMQPK01; genus JAMQPK01. Next base: position 445,064 of record CAVVBP010000010.1, read on the forward strand.
CCGTCCCCTGCTGATCATCGCTGAAGACGTCGAAGGCGAGGCGCTCGCCACGCTCGTCGTCAACAAGCTGCGCGGCACGCTCCAGGCGGCAGCCGTCAAGGCGCCCGGCTTCGGCGATCGCCGCAAGGCCATGCTCGAAGACATCGCGACGCTCACCGGCGGCCGGGCCATTACCGAGGACCTCGGCATCAAGCTCGAGAACATCAAGATGGAAGACCTCGGCAAGGCCAAGAAGATCACCATCGACAAGGACAACACCACGATCGTCGAAGGCGCCGGCAACTCGAAGGACATCGAGGGTCGCGTCAAGCAGATCCGCACGCAGATCGAGGAGACGACCTCGGACTACGACCGCGAGAAGCTGCAGGAGCGCCTCGCGAAGCTCGTCGGCGGCGTCGCCGTCATCAAGGTCGGGGCGGCGACCGAGACCGAAATGAAGGAAAAGAAGGCGCGCGTCGAAGACGCGATGCACGCCACCAAGGCGGCCGTCGAAGAGGGCATCGTGCCCGGCGGCGGCGTGGCGCTCATCCGCGCCAGCAAGGGCCTCGAGGGCATGAAGCTCGAGGGCGATCAGCAGATCGGCGTCAACATCGTTCGTCGCGCCATCGAGGAACCGCTCCGCTGGATCGCGACCAACGCCGGCAAAGAGGGCTCGATCATCGTCTCGCAGGTGAAAGAGGCCACCGGCTCGATCGGCTACAACGCACAGGACGACAAGATCGAGGACCTGATTGCAGCCGGCGTGATCGACCCGACCAAGGTCGTTCGCTCGGCGCTGCAGAACGCCTCGTCCATTGCCTCGCTGCTCCTCACGACCGAAGCACTCGTGGCGGAGATTCCCGAGGAGAAGAAGGAAGCGGCGATGCCCGGCGGCCACGGCGGCGGCATGGGCGGGAATGTACTGACGCTGTAAGTAGAAAGTAGAAAGTAGAAAGTAACAAGGCCCGGGAGGAAATCCTCTCGGGCCCTTTTCGTTTTTCCGAACCTTACGAACCCACGACTTCACGAACTCTACGAACCTCGAACTACGAACCTACCGTAACGTGAATGCGATCGCGATTGTCACGAGGACGGCCACCGGCTGACCTTGCTTCGTGCCGGGCGCGAAGCGCCACTGGCGCGCGGCTTTGATGGCTTCCTGATCGAGGCCAAACGACGAATCCAGCGATCGCACCACGCGGATATTACCCACCTGGCCGTCGGGGCCGACGATGCACTCGAGAAGCACCTCGCCCTGGATCTTCGCGCGCATTGCCTGCGCGGTGTACTGCGGTTTCACTTCCTTCAGCAGCCGCGGTGTTTCGACGCCATTGCCGGGACGGTATGCACCGCCGCCGGTGCCACCGCCCCATCCATCGCCGAGACCAGAGCCTCGGCCCGATCCGATGCCGGTGCCCACGCCCGTTCCGGCGCCACCGCCGCGCCCAAGGCCCAGCGAATCCGACGTCGGAATCCCTTCCATGGCGCCCGCTTGCGCCAGATCGGCCGATGCCAGCGTCTGCGCGGGGATCGTCAGATTCTGAAGCGGATCTTCCGGCGGTTTGTCCTTGGGTTGTTCCATTTCCGGCTTTTTCACGGCCGGCACGGTGATCTTGTCTTCGCCCTTGAGCTCGACTTTCTTGATGGGCTCGACCTTCTGGTTCCCGCCGCCGCCGCCACCGCCGCCCGGTCCCGGCACATCGAGCCAGACGATCTGATCGCTCAGCTTGTCGGGCGTCTGCGCGGGAGCAGGCGCCACGAAGGGATGCATCGCGAGGTAGACCGCGAGCCCGAAAAAGGCGAAGTGGATCCCCAGGGAAACGCCCAGCGCACCCGTGGAACGCTTGCGCGATTCCTCGAACAGAAAATGAATCTCAGGCGGCGCGTCGGGACGAAAATCGCTCATCTTAGGGAAAGGACGAGGCCTACAAATCTATTTTGCGCCTTGAACCCTGATGGCGCAAGTTGCAAAACGCGAACCATAACCTGACGCAGGGTTCTGGGTTCCAGGTTCTGCGGTTCTGTGGTTCGCGATTCCGTGGTTCCAGGCCCTGGTCCGAAACTTCGGAGCTTAGAACCCAGCACCCGGAACCAGAACCCGAACTGGAACGGGAACCCGAACCGGAACAGGAACCGGAACTGGAACTCTAAACGCGTCCTGTCCAGGCGCCAATCGCAGCGTTGCCGCCACCGTACGAGTGCAGAACGGCCAACGCGTCGGCAGCCCTCGGCTCGCTGTGAATGCCCACCATGACGCCTCCACGGCCCGTCAGCACGTGAAAAATCCGGCCATCGTGCGCCTGAAATCCCACGCGCCGCATGGTGCCGGCGATCCCGGTTTTCGTCAGGCCCTGATCGTCGCCCTGCAGCGCCGCGACGAGCGGGCCGCGCGTCATCGCCGGGCCGAGGTCGTGGATCTCCAGCGGCTGCGCCGCGCCGAGCGTGCGCTCGATGAAGCTCGACACCTCGGGGGACGCCTTGGCAAGAATCGACAACGACTCGACGGCAATCCCCTGCTTCCGGAGCGCGTCAACGCCTTTTTCCGCCGACGCAATATCCTGAAAAACCCCGACGGTAAACCGGCCCGTTTCGACTTCGACTGACATTCAGCCTCGCATTCTCAAATTGCTAATCTACCAATGGGCGTCAGCCCCATTGCGTCTGAATGACCTTCCCGATGCTCTGTCCCGACATCGCGGCTTCCACGGCGCGGGCGTCCACCGATCGCGCGTGCGCGCCGAGAAGAATCGCGTCGCCCCTCTCGATCTGCGCGCGCCATCGCTCCGCCTCCAATTCAGACAGCCCGGCCTTGACGAGCGTGGCTTTCAGGTCGCCGGCCACGTCCCCGGCCATGTGTCCTGCCACTTCACCGAGCTCCGCGGCAAGCGGCCCCGCTGCCACGACCGCGCCCGTTCCCGGAAGCCCGATCGCAATCGCGGCCAATACATATCCACTCAGTTCTCCGAAGCGGGACGCAGTGAGTGAATCCTCCAGCTCGGAGCCGGGGCTGGCATCGATTTGCCTCGCGATCGCTCCCTCGGCCCTATGATCGCGCGCGACGACCGACAAGTCGGCGGGACCGAGTCCCAGCGCGTGAAGGGCACGCGCCGCCTCGGCTGCCCCGCTGACATTCTGAAAGAGCGCCATGACCAGACTGTGTGACATCGCTGATTTAATCTATATCAGCTGACGGCTGAGAGCTAATGTGACGATCGCCATCATCGGCGCAGGCCCGGCGGGAGCGATGGCCGCGCTCCGCCTGGCACGCGCCGGTGCGCCGGCCACGCTGTTCGATCCAAGCCATCCTCGCGAAAAGCCCTGCGGCGGAGGACTCACCGGGCGCGCGCTCGCGCTCGTCGCCGATGCCGTCGATATCCGCTCGCTGCCGTCGGTCGTCGTACGGTCCGCCACCATCGAATCGCCCGCGCCCGCGCGCGACGGCGCCGTTCATGCGGCCGACGTGCCGTTAACCGGTGGCGACGAGGGCGCCGCGCTCGTCATCGTGAGCCGCATGGTGTTCGATCGCGCGCTTCTCGACGCCGCGCTCGCCGCCGGCGCGCGGCTGATCACGGAAAAAGTGGTCGATGTGTGCCGGCGCGGTTCGCGTTTCACCGTCAAGACCGATCGCGGCGAACACGCGGCCGACCGCATCATCGGCGCGGACGGCCCGAACAGCATCGTGCGGAAGAAACTGGCCCGGCCGTTCTCCCGGGGCCAGCTGTCGGTGGCCGCCGGCTACTTCGTACGGGGCGCCACTTCGTCGGCGATCGTCATCAAGTCGATGCGCGAGCAGCCTGGTTACCTCTGGTCGTTTCCACGCCCCGATCATCTTGCGGTCGGCATCTGCGCGCCGGCCGCCGAACGCGTCTCCTCGGCTCTTCTGCGTCGCCAGTCGCATCACTGGATCCGGCAACACGGGCTCGACCGCGGCACCACGCTCACACCGTATGCGTGGCCCATCCCCAGTGTCGGCGACCGTGATGCGTTACGCCTGGCGGTGGAAGGACCGGGATGGATGCTGGTGGGCGATGCCGCGGGGCTGGTCGATCCGCTGACGCGCGAAGGTATCTACTATGCGCTTCTGTCTGCCCAGTGGGCGGCCGACGCCCTCGCCACCGCCTCGTCGGAGCGCACGGCCAGCCTCTACGCCTCGCGGGTCGATCACGAAATCAGGCCCGAGATCGCGCGCGCCGCCCGCCTGAGCGGCCCGTTCTTCAGCCCCGCCTTCTCGTCGCTCCTGGTTCGCGCCCTGCAGGAAAGCGGGGCCATTCGGGAGGTGTTCGTCGATCTGGTCACCGGCGTGCAACCCTACCGCGGGCTGCGCCGGCGCCTGCTGGCAACCCGCGAATGGGCGCTCGCCGCACGCGCAATTCGGCTGCTCCTGGCCCGTCGGTTTGGCAGTACAATGAACAGCGTCGGTTAATCCAAGGAGTCAGACATGGGCCGTATTGGTCTGCCGGAGCTCTTCATCATCCTGTTCATCGTCGTGCTGATCTTCGGTGCGAACCGTCTGCCTCAACTCGCAACCGGTATCGGCAAGTCGATCCGCAACTTCAAGGACGGGATGAAAGAGGGCGAGAACGACAAGAACGCCTAGCGCCGCCCGCGCCTAGACTTCAGGCGCTCGCGACGGCCAGGCCGTCCGCTGCGGCGCTTCGGCTGCCGGCGCTGTTCATGCTTCGGCCGTGCCTTGCTTCGACGAGGCCCGCGCCGTCTTTCATCGCTCCTCACCGTCTCCAGGATTTCCACAAGCCCCAAGTCAATCTGCCGCCGCTCCATGTCGACGCGGACCACCTGCACGTCCACGCGATCGCCGAGCTGATACACCTTGTGCGTGTTCTCCCCGCGCAGTGAGTGCTTCTTTTCGAGAAAGCGATAGTAGTCGTCCGCCATGCTCGAGACGTGCACGAGCCCCTCAACGTAGTGCTCGACGAGCTGGACGAAGAGTCCGAACGCCGCCACGCCGGTGATGTACCCCTCGAACTCGTCGCCGACCTTGTCGGCCATGAAACGCACCTTCTTCCACTGCACGAGCTCGCGCTCGGCCTCGTCCGCACGCCGCTCCATCTCCGATGAATGGCGCGCGACCTCGGGCAGGTCGGCTTCCAGTTCCTCGACGCGTTCCGCGTCGACGCCCTTGTGCCGAAGCTCCCGGAGCATCCGATGGACGACGAGATCGGGATAGCGGCGGATGGGTGACGTGAAATGGGTGTACGAGTCGGCCGCGAGGCCGAAGTGGCCCAGGTTCCGCTCGGCGTACCTCGCCTTCTGCATCGTGCGCAGCATGAGAAACGAAATCGGGCGCTCCTCGGGCTTGCCGTCCAGCTTCTCGAGCAGCCGCTGAAAGTGCCTCGGGCGCACCGCGCCGGGCGGCGCGGCGAGCGAATAGCCGAAGCCCGAGATGAACTCTTCGAACTCCTCGACCTTCAACACGTCCGGCTGCTCGTGGATGCGATACAGGCAGGGCATGCCGCGCCCTTCGACGAACGACGCGACGGTCTCGTTCGCCAGGAGCATGAACTCCTCGATCAACTTGTGGGCGATATTGCGTTCGGCCTCGACGATCGACGCCACGCGGCCGGCCTTGTCGATGATGACTTCGGCTTCGGGCAGGTCGAAGTCGATCGATCCGCGCCGCTTCCGCCGTCCGTTCAGCACGTGGAACAGTTCGGCCATCAGCCGGAATTTCGGAACCAGGTCGCGGTACTGCTGCATCAGTTCCGGCGGCCTGGTCGTCAGAATCGCGTTCACGTCGGTGTAGGTCATCCGCGCGGCGGTGTTGATGACACCGTCATGGAACTCGGAGCGCACGACCGAGCCTGTGGCATCGATCTCCATCAGGCACGACTGGACCAGCCGATCGACCCTCGGGTTCAGGCTGCAGATGCCCGTCGCCAGCTCCGACGGAAACATGTGAACGGCGCGCTCCGGGAAATACACCGACGTCGCACGCTCGTATCCTTCCAGATCGAGCGCGCTGCCTTCGGTCACATAGTGGGCGACGTCGGCGATGTGGACGCCCAGCCAGTAGTGGCCGTTCGGCAGCATCTCGAGGCTGATCGCATCGTCGAAATCGCGCGCGTGCTCGCCGTCGATGGTGACCGTCACGGTCGGACGGAAATCCGTGCGCCCGACGATGTCGTCGGGACCGACCGGCGCGAACCTGAGCGCCTCTTCGATGGCGGCCTCGCCGTGCGCGTCGGGAATGCCGTACTTGCGGATGATGATCTGCGTGTCGACGCCCTGCTCGTCGATATCGCCGAGCACCTCGACGACCTTCCCGACCGGGCCGCGCGCGGCGGTGGGCCACGTCGTGATCTGCACGAGCACCATCTCGCCCCGCTCGGCCTCGCCCGACTGCCCGGACGGCACGTGCACGTCGCTCGACATCCGCCGATCGAAGGGCTGCACGAAGCCGAGGCCCGAGTCGTCGATGTCGAAACGCCCCACGATCGTCGTGTTCCCGCGGGCGAGCACGCGGATGATGCGTCCATCGACGCGGTCGTCGCCCGTCCGGCGCTCGATGCGCGCGAGCACGCGATCGCCGTGCATCGCCTCCTTGATGTTCATGGCGGCGATGTACACGTCGGGTGCGTCGCCACCCGCCTTGTCGGGCACGACAAAGCCGTAGCCGGCCGCGTGCATCTGCAGGCGGCCGACGACGAGATCCATTTTGTCCGGCAGCCCCACGCGGCCGCCCTTCGTCTCCACGAGCTCGCCCGCCGATGTCAGCGCCTTGACGAGGCGTAGAAACGTCGCGCGTTCTTCCCGGGGAATTTTCAGAATTCGAAGCAACTCCCTGGGAGTTGCGGGGTGTGTGACTTTCTCACGTAGTAATTTGACGATTTGTTCTCTGGATAGCATTGGTAATAACTGAAGACTGAAACTGGAAACTAAGAACTAAAAACTGATGACTGAAAACTGATGACTGAAAACTGATTAACGAAACAGGACGACCTGGAGGTCTCCGACGTTGGTCGTCGACGGTCCGGTGATGATGAGGTCGTCGAGACGCTGGAAAAACGCGTAGGCATTGTTGTCGGCGAGATACGCCTCCGCATCGAGCGATTGTTGACCGGCCCGGTGGAGGGTGGTGCGATCAACATAGGCGCCGGCCGCATCCGTCGGACCGTCGATCCCGTCGGTACCTATGCTTGCGAGCGCGATGTCGTTCGAATCGGCAGTGAGCGCCTTGGCGACCGACAGGGCGAGCTCCTGATTGCGTCCCCCCGTGCCCTTGCCGACGACTTTGACGGTGGTCTCGCCGCTCGCGATGACCGCCATCGGGCGCCTTCCGGCCAGCGCTTGCGACCGTGCGCGTTCCAGCACGATCGGCCCCATGGTGCGGGCGTCGCCCACGATCGGTTCCTCGCTGCAACACGACCTCGTAGCCGAGCTGCCGCGCCGCCTCTGCGGCGCCTTTCATCGCGTCGAATCGCCCGCCGATGACGCGCGTGAGCGATCGCGTCAACCCGCGATCGCCGGCCTTGGGCGTCTCGGCGATCTTCCCCTCGAGTCCGGCCCGGAGGTAATCCTTCGCCGGCTGCGTCAGCTGATTTTCGACCCCGAACCGCTCGATGTAGCTCCAGGCATCGCGGTATGTCGACGGATCCGGCACGGTCGGACCCGACCCGATGACGCTCAGGTCGTCACCGACGACGTCCGAAATCGCGAGGCACACCGTCGCGGCTGACGCGGCCGCCGCCAGGCGCCCGCCCTTGACCGCCGACAGGTGTTTGCGAATCGTGTTGAGCGCGGTAATGTCGGCGCCGCCCTTGAGCAGCGCGTTCACGGCCGTGCGCTTGTCGTCGAGCGTCAGGTCGCCGGCGGGGACCGCCATCAACGCCGACGCGCCACCGGACAGCAGCACGACCAGGACTTCGCCCGGATCGCTCTGACGGGCCACCTCCAGCGCGCGGCGCCCCGCCGCGACGCTGCGCTCGTCGGGCAGCGGATGGCTCGAGGGGATCCATTCGAGCATCGGCGGCAGCGTGATCGGCAGGTGCGTTCCGATGACGATACCGTCGCGGATGCGATCGCCGGCGATGCGCGCAAACGTGTCCGCCATGAACGGCGCCGCCTTGCCGACCGCGATGACGCGCAGCGTCTTCCCCTGCAGCCGCGATGCAATGCTGATGAGACGAACGGCGCGATCGATCAGGTGGTGCGGCGACGCAGCTTCGATCGCCGCGCGTGCAATGGTCAGGACGTGGTGGCGAAAATCGGACAGGGCGAAAATCTCAGTGAACGTTCTTGGGATCGCTCCAGCCCGACAGTCCCGTCACGACGTTGAACTTCCGAAGCAGACTGCTGACCAGCAGGTCGGCGTCTTTCTTCGTTGAGAGCTGTTCGAGTTGGGAAATGATGCGGGTGAGGGCGGCTTCGACCGATGTGATGGCGCTGACTGAATAATACTCGCGCTGTTCTTCAAGACAGCGTCGATGTTTCAGGAACTCCTCCCGATAGAACTCGGTGAGGTTGGTCCCGGGTCTCGCCTTCGGTTGCGCCATTGAGGGATCGATCCCAGTCTACGAAGGGGCCGGAGAACTGTCAACGAGTTTCATGAGCGCGCCGAAGCCGACCACTACTCGGCGACTTCGCGCGTGCCGGTCGCGGCGATGAATCCACCGAGCGATCCGACCGCCATACCTGCGAGCAGAAGTCCGGCGGCGGCGGGCAGCGACAGAAATACCAGCGATCCCGGATCGATGGCGGCCTCGACGAGGGCCTCGGCCCTGCTCCGGACCACAAAAAATGTGATCCACAGCACGACGAGCGCCACGATCGCGCCGATTCCCCCTGAATCAGTCCCTCGACCACGAACGGCCCGCGAATGTACGCGATCGGCGCTCCGACCAGTTGCATGATGTGAATTTCTTCGCGTCTGGCCACCAGGGCGAACCGCACGACGCTCGCCACCGTGAGGGCCGCGGCAAACACCAGCAGCGCGGCCAGCGTAAATCCGCCCGTTCGAACGGCGCCGGCCGCACGCATCAACCGTTCGATCCACTGCCGGTCGTAGCGCACATCGGCGACACCCGGTAAACCGGCCGCGCTTCGTGCGAGCGATTCGATGTCGGACGGGCTCGCCTCCGGGCGCAGACGAATCTCGAACGACGCCGGCAGGGGGTTGGCCGGCAGGTCCCCCGCGGCGTCCGCGAGCGTGGGAAAATTCTGTCTGAAGCGGCGAAGCGCTTCCTCTTTCGAGACCGGCTCTGCCGCACCCACGACCGTGCTCTCGCGCAGCGCCTTCTCGACCGCGCTTCGCTCGTCGGCGGTGACCGTATCTGCGAGGTAGACCGAGAATTCCGCGGCGTTCTGCCAGCGCGCGAACAGGCGCTCCAGGTTGCTCGTCAGAATCAGGAACGCGCCCAGCACGATAAACGCGACCGCAATCGTCACGGTCGCGATGGCGGCCGTCTTCAGGCCGCGCGTGAGGCTCGCCAGCGCCTCGTCGAAGAAATACTTAAGCGCCCGCATTGCTTCCAGAGGCCGTCGTCGCCCGCTCGTCGGCGTCGATGAGCCGGCCGTGATCGATCGCGATCGCGCGGCGGCCGACACGGTGGATCAAATCGCGATCGTGGGTCGCGATGAGGACGGTGGTCCCGCGCGCGTTGACCTCGCGAAACAGGTTCATGATGTCGAGCGACAGGTCGGGATCGAGGTTGCCGGTCGGCTCGTCGGCGAGGATGAGCATCGGATCGTTCACCAGCGCGCGGGCGATCGCGATGCGCTGCTGCTCGCCGCCCGACAGCTCCTGCGGGTACGCGTTCATCCGATGCTGGAGCCCGACCCATTTCAGTACCTGAAACGTCTTGCGCTGCTGGGTCGAGACGGGCGCCCCGAGCACGCGCGGAACGATCGACACGTTCTCGAGCACGGTCTTGCGCGGAATCAGCTTGAAGTCCTGAAACACGAATCCCACACTGCGCCGGTACGCCTGCACCTGGCCGGGCGTCAGCCTGGCGAGATTGCGCCCGGCGACGGTGACCGCGCCGTCGCTCGGCAGGCTTTCGCGCAGCAGCAGCCGGAGGAACGTCGACTTGCCCGCGCCGCTGGGACCGGTGAGGAAGACGAACTCACCCTTCTCGACGCGGATCGAGAGGTCGCGCAGCGCGTATACGCCACGGCTGTAAAGTTTTGAAAGATGATGGGTTTCTATCAAGAGCCGCTGTGAATATTCTACCGGTCGAGCTCCCGGCGCAATAGCTCATTCACGAGCTTCGGGTTCGCCTTGCCCCCGGTTTTCTTCATCACCTGGCCGACGAGGAACCCGAACGTGCCGGTCTTGCCGTTGCGAATCTGTGCAACGGCGTCCTGATTCGCCACGAGCACCTCGCGCACGCTCGACAGGATCGCCTCCTCATCGCCAATTTGTGCCAGCCCATCGGCGGCCACGATGTCGTCGGCGCTGCGCCCCGTGTCGTACATCTTCTCGAACACCGTCTTGCCGATCGACGCGCTGATGGTCGAGCGGTCGACCAGCCCGATCAGTCCCGCCAGCGCCGCGGCCGACACGCGCTGCCGATCGAAACGCTCGCCCAGATCGTTGAGCTTCCTGGCGACTTCGCCGGACACCCAGTTGAACGCCGCGCGCGGGTGGCCCGACGCTCTGGCGGTTTCCTCGAAGAGCGCGATCAGCTCGGTGTTCTCGAGCGCCGTCACTTCCTGCCCGGACAGCGCATACTCGGCCATCACGCGCTGGCGCCGCGCGTCGGGCAGCTCGACGATCGAGCCGCGAATCGCGTCGATGCGCTCGCGCGACAGGAGGACCGGCGGGAGATCGGGTTCGGGAAAGTAGCGGTAGTCGTGGGCGTCTTCCTTCGTGCGCATGGAGAACGTTTCGCGCGCGTTCGCGTCCCACAGCCGCGTCTCCTGCACAACGGTGCCGCCGTGTTCGAGCACGCCGATCTGGCGGTCGATCTCGTACTCGAGCGCCTTTTCGAGGTAGCGGAAGGAATTGATGTTCTTCACTTCGGTTTTCGTACCGAGCTTCTCGACGCCTGCCGGACGCACCGACACGTTGGCATCGCAGCGCAGGCTGCCCTCTTCCATGTTGCCGTCGTTCACGCCGATCGCGATGAGAATCTCGCGCAGTCTCCGGAACGCGTTGGCCGCGTCGGCGGCCGAGCGCAGATCGGGCTCGGTCACGATTTCGATGAGCGGCGTGCCGCTGCGATTGAAATCGAGATAGGTCTTGCGGTCCGAATCGGCGAAGCCTTCGTGCAGCGACTTGCCGGCGTCTTCTTCCATGTGGACGCGTGTGATGCGCACGCGCCTGCCCGTGCCTCCGGCCGTGAACGCGAGCAGCCCCGCGGTCGCCAGCGGCAGTTCGTACTGCGAGATCTGATAGCCCTTGGGCAGGTCGGGATAGAAGTAGTTCTTGCGCGCGAAAATCGACTGTTCCTGAACCGTACAGTTGAGCGCCAGGGCAGCCTTGGCGGCAAATTCGACCGCCCGGCGGTTCAGAACCGGCAGCGCGCCGGGAAACCCCAGGCAAACCGGGCAGACGCTGGTGTTGGGGGCGTGGCCAAACCGGGTGCTGCACCCGCAGAAAACCTTGGTATTTGTGAGCAGGCGGGCATGGATTTCGAGCCCAATTACCGGTTCAAATCCCACGAGTGGTGATGCTATCATCTTTGTGCCGGGTTTCCTGGCCCCACTCCCTGTAACCGTTTGTAAATGAAAGGCCAGCCCAGTCGTATCCATGAGTAGGCACGATCAGATGGCAGCCGGCGGTTCCGCCCTTCCAGCTCCCGCAGAGGGACCCCGCGGCGAGAACACGCCCGCCGCGCCGGGCGGAACTCGTCCCGCCGATCTCGAATCGACGCTGGCCGGACAGGTCCAGGACTTCCTCGCCGCAGGCAACGACCACGCGGCGCGCGACGTATTTACCCAAATCGTCACCCGACAGCAGCGCCGGGCGTCGCGCATTGCCTGGCACTATCTGCGCGACGTGGCCGAAGCCGACGAGGCCGTGCAGGACGCCTTCGTCAAGGCGTACACCCACATCGCCTCGTTCCAGCGGCATCTGTCCTTCGAGGTCTGGCTCACGCGAATCCTGATCAACGGCTGTCTCGATCGGCAGAAGGCGCGGGCGCGGCGTTCGCGATGGATTCTCCCGGTTGGCGACGCCGGCCGTCGCGATCAGGACGCCATCGAGCGTGCCACGCGGCCGACCGATCGCACGCCCGAGGCCGAGCTCATGGCGCGCGAATGGCGCGATTCGCTCAATTTCGCCGTGCAGAAGCTGCCCGAGCGCCAGCGCCTCGTCTTCATGCTCTGTCACTACAACGATCATTCGACGCGCGACGTCGCCGAGATGACCGGATTGAACGAATCGACTGTGAGGGTTCACTTGTTCCGCGCCATTCGCAAGCTCCGCACGGCCATGGAAGGACAGCGTCATGCGATTTGAAGACCGCATCGCTCCCATCAAGGGGTCGCATCTGTCTGACGACCAGCTGATGGAAACCTACGTGCTCGCCAGCGAGAACCGACACATCAGTGCCTGCCGCCAGTGCGCCGCGAGGCTCGACGAGCTGGTGCGCACGCTGCACGACATGCACGAAGCCGCTGTGCGTGAGGCCGACAGCGCGTTCGACGCGGACCGGCTGCACGACCAGCGCGAGCGCATCATGCGGCGCATCGAGCGGCACGACCATCCTGCCGAGGTCGTCGCGTTTCCGCACCGCACGGTCACGCACCCTGCCGTGCATCGTCTGCTGGGTCCGGCGCGGCGCTGGGTCGCGGGCGCGGCGGCGGCCGGGCTGGCGGCCGGCATGTTCCTCGGCTTTGCCATGGATCGGCGCATGCACTATGCGGCCGTCAATCAGGCCGTCCAGCAGTCAGCGGTGACGCGCGCGGCCGCCTGGAAGATCGCCGACGCTCGTGACGAGCAGTTGCTCAACGAAGTGGACGAGGCCCTGGTTGGCTCGCGCGTTCGCGAGATGCGGCCGGATCTGGGCGCCATCGACCTCATGACCACCCCAATCGAGATCGCCGAAGTGAGCTACCTTCGGTGACGAGCGAGCGGCGCGGGGCAACGGAGCCCCGCCCCTCGACCACGGCGACAAAACCATGACCTCCTCGCTCGTGTTTCGCAAGGGCCTCGACCTGAAAGACATGGTCGCGGCCGAGCTGAATCAGAACTACCACAGCGATCTCGTCGAGCAGATCAAAGCGGAAAACTTTCAGTTTCGCGAGGGGCGGCTCACCGTTCATCTCGCGCGCGAGTTCGGATTCTGTTACGGCGTGGACCGCGCGGTCGACTACGCGTATCAGACGCGCGAGCGCTTTCCCGATCGCCGCGTCTTCCTGACCGGCGAGATCATCCACAACCCGCATGTGAACGATCGGCTGCGCAGCAAGGGCATCCAGTTCCTGACCGACGCGGCGGACCGCGAGCCTCTTGGTCCGCATGACGTTGTGGTTCTGCCCGCCTTCGGCGTCACCACGACGGAAATGCAGCGGTTCTCCTCTATCGGCTGCGTCATGGTCGATACGACCTGCGGGTCGGTGCTGAACGTGTGGAAGAACGTGAAGCGATACTCGCAGGAGGGCCTCACGTCGGTCATTCACGGGAAGGTCTGGCACGAGGAGACGCAGGCGACCGCGTCGTACAGCGCTCGACTGCGCGGGCGGTCACTTTCTGGTCGTGCTGGACCTGAACGAGACCGCCGAGGTGTGCCGCTACATCCGGGAGGGCGGCGATCGGAACGCCTTCCTCGCGCGATTTCGCGATGCCGTTTCGCCGGGGTTCGACCCCGACCGCGACCTGGCGCATATCGGCCTGGCCAACCAGACGACCATGCTCATGTCCGAGTCGCTCCAGGTTCAGGAACTTCTCCGCCAGGCCATCGTCGACCGCTACGGCGCTGACGAGGCCGCGGCTCGATTCCGCGCGTTTGACACCATCTGCAGCGCGACGCAGGACCGCCAGGACGCCGTCGTGGCGCTCTTACAGGAACAGGCGATCGACCTGATGCTGGTCATCGGCGGCTACAACAGCAGCAACACCTGCAATCTCGCGAGAATTTGTGCCGAAAAGGTGCCCACCTTCCACATTGCCGACCCCGAATGCCTGCAGTCGGCGACGACCATCCGCTACAGGCCAGCCGGTGGGAAAGTCGAGGTGGAGGCCACTGGATGGCTCCCCCCTCTGGGAAGCGTGTCGGTTGGACTAACATCTGGGGCTTCGACTCCAGACAATCTTGTAGGAACGGCGGTCAGGCGGCTCGGTGCGCTCTGCAACTCGTAAACACCCTGTATACCGGCGTCGTATTTAGGGTTAGTAACCGGCAGAGGTAACTTCAAATGCGTACAATTCTGACCCTCGCGATCATCGGCGCTCTGGCTGTGCCGGCGGGCCTGGTTGGCGGGCTCGAGGCTCGCGAACAGGACAAGTCGTCGAGCGCCCACTCCAGCGCGCGTCCCCCTTCGAACTGGTGGAAGACGCAGAAATACATGCAGGAGCTGAAGCTCACGGCCGAGCAGTCGTCGGAAATCGAGCAGATCGTGCAGAGCTCGATGACGAGGCTCAGGGCCGACAAGGACGATCTCGACCGCGTGCAGGGCGATTTTCGGATACTCATGGAGCAGCCGCAGGCATCGCAGCGCGAGCTGTTGAAAGCCGCGGAGCGTCTCGAAATGGCGCGCTTCCTCATCAGCAAGGAACGAACGCAGATGCTCGTGCGGATTCACAGCGTGTTGACGCCAGACCAGCGAAAGGGCCTCGACGCCATCGCGAAGCGGCACGAGGCGGAACGCAACCGCCAGAGCCAGAACCAGAAGTAGCTTTCAGACCTGTTCAGGCAAATAACCAAGCGTCCGGCGCATGCCGGACCCGATTAATGGAGCGTAGGAATGTTGGGAAGAAAGTTCGTCGCGTCGGCGTCGTTGCTGTTGCTCGTCTCTGGGACCGCTCACGGCCAGACCAAGGCCGCCGACACGGCGCGGACCGATGACCTGGTGAAGCAGGCCGTCGAACGGTACGCCGCCGGGCTCGACGCGGCCCGGGCACGCGCCGCGCAGCAGCCGCCCGACGCCGCGTCGGTGCCGTTGACGCTCGAAGAGGCCGTGCGGCGCGCCGTCGACAACAACCTCGAGATTGCGGTCGAGCGGCTGAACCCGCAGACCTTCGATTTCACCCTCGCGTCGTTCCAGGCGAACTACAAGCCGACCGCGACCTCCACGTTCGGACGCCGCGACAACGTGCGGCCGCCGACCAACCTGCTGAACCCCGGCAGTCCGAACGTGTCGACGATGACCTACAACGCGGGCATCACGAAGAATCTGCAATGGGGCGGCGGCGCTTTGACGCTCGGGTTCAACAACTCGAAGATCGTGTCGCCAACCGACCAGCTGGCGTCATTCGATCCGCAGTACAACAGCTCGTACCTGCTCACCTATTCGCAGCCGCTGCTGCGCGGATTCAAGATCGACCAGACACGGCAGCAGATTGCGACGACCGAAATCAACCACAGCAACGCCGAGCTGAACCTGAAGGCGCGCACGACCAATACGCTCGCCCTGGTTCGTTCCTCGTCACTGGGATTACGTCTTCACGATTCAGGCGGTCGCGGTCGCCAGGGAATCGCTCTCGCTCGCGTCAAAGCTGCTCTCCGACAACAAGATTCGCGTGGAAGTCGGCACGATGGCGCCGATGGACGTCGTCCAGGCCGAGGCCGAAGAAGCCACACGCCTGCAGGCGCTGACAACGGCGACCGCGACGATGCGGACCGCGGAACTGGCGCTGAAGCGTCTGATCGTGAGCGGCACGAACGATCCGCTCTGGGCGCAGCACATCGAGCCGACCGATCGTCCGGATTATCAACCCACGTCGATCGACGTCGAAGGTGCCGTGCGGACGGCGCTGCAGCAGCGCACCGATTTGCAGATCGCGCGGAATAACTTTGAGAGCAACAACGTGCTGTTGAAGTACCAGAGCAATTCCGCGCTGCCCGACGTTGACGCGCTCGTGACCTACGGCGCGTCCGGCCTTGGCGGTACGCAGTACAACTTCACGGGCAGCGGCCTCGATCGCGTGCGCCAGGGCATCGCCGTCCAAGGCGGCTACAACGACTCGCTCGGCACGCTGCTTGGCCGCGACTACCCCAACTGGCAGTTCGCCGTGAACGTCAGCTATCCGATCGGCGGCAACAACTTCGAGGCACAGTCGGCGCGCACGAAACTCCTCATGCAGCAGAACCAGGCGCAGATTCGCGCGGCCGAGCTCACCATCGCCACTGAGGTGACCAACGCCGCGCTGCAGGTCACCAACAGCATGGAAGCGCTGGCCGCGTCGCAGAAAGCGCGCGAGCTGTCGCAGCGCCGTCTCGACGCCGAGATGAGCCGCTTCGATGTCGGCATGTCGAACAACTACCAGGTCGTGCAGATGCAGCGCGACCTTCGCGAAGCACAGAATTCGGAACTGCGCGCGCTCTTGAATTATCGGAAGGCACTCGTCGAGTTCGACCGCGCGCAGCAGGCGGGCGCGCGCTAGAGAGGTTCGCGTTTTTCATATGCGCAAATACGGCATCATCCTGCTGCTCCTGGTCGTCACCGGCGGCGCGGCAGTCTATTACTTCTCGGGCGACCGCTCCGCAAGCGCGGCCGCGCAGGCCGAGGTGCAGCGCGAGGCACGCGCGCAGCAGCGCGGCGGCGGTGGTGGCGGGGGCGGCGGCTTTGGCGGGGGCGGGATGGGTGGCGGCGGATTCGGCCGCGGTCCACGTCCGCCGATGACCGTCGAGCTCGCGCCGGTCACGCGCAGGCTGATGACCGACACCATCATGGTCGTCGGCAACCTCATCGGCGACGCCACGGTCGACGCGGTGCCGGCGGACAGGGCCGTCTCGAAGCCGTCTACGTGAAGCTTGGCGATTCGGTGCGCCGCGGGCAGGCGATCGCCAAGATCGAAGATCGCGAGATCGTCGAGCAGATCAAGCAGGCGGAGGCGACCTACAGCGTGTCGGAGGCGACGATTCGTCAGCGCGAGGCCGACTTGAAGCTGGCGCAGAACAACCTGGAGCGCTCGAAGAACCTCTACGAGCGCGAGCTGCTGCCCCGCCAGACCTTCGACGATACCGACGCGCGCTACCAGGCGGCGACGGCGCAGCTCGATCTCGCGCAGGCGCAGATGGCGCAGGCGCAGCGCGCGTCTCGACGAGCTGAAGATCAACCTCGCGAACACGATCATCACCGCCCCGGTCGACGGGTTCATCGGCAAGCGCACGCTCGATCCGGGCGCCAGCGTCGGCGCGAACACGTCGTTCATGTCGGTGGTCGACATCCGCACGCGTGCGCCTCGTCATCAACGTCGTCGAAAAGGAATTGCGGCGAATTCACCAGGGCATCGACGCCGACGTCGAGGTCGATGCGTATCCCGGCGAGAAGTTCAAGGGACGCGTCGCGCACATGGCGCCGATTCTCGATCCGGCGACGCGCACGGCGCAGGTCGAGATCGAGATTCCGAATCCCGGCTACCGCCTGAAGCCCGGGATGTACGCGCGCGTGATGTTCACGGTCGAGAAGCACGACAACACCCTCGTCGTGCCCACGGCCTCGGTGGTCGACATCCAGGGAAAAATGGGTGTTCTGGGTGCCGGGCGAAGGCGATCAGCCGTCGTTCCAACCCGTGACGATTGGCATCGAGCAGCAGGAATTTACGGAGCTCACGAGTGGTGCTGACCGAAGGCCAGAAGATCATTTCAACACGGTGCGGCCGGCCTCCGTGCAGGCGATCGCATCGTGCTGGCCGGACAGCGCGCCGGTGGCGGCGGACGCACCGGCGGGGGACGGCCGGAGGCCGTGGTGGCCGTCGTAGCGGTGGTGCTGGGGCGCCGGGAGTCAATGCCAACCAGGCTCAACAGCCTGGCAAATAGGCAGGGCTGAAGCCCTGCGCCACCAGCAAGGCGGCAAGGTTACTTTCGGTGGCACAGCCCTTCAGGGCTGTCCAACGTTGGAGCAGCAATGAGCATTCCTCGCATCGCAATTCCCGCGCCCGTCACGATGTTCATGATCAGCGCGATCATCATCCTGCTGGGCGGGATCTCGCTGACACGGCTGCCGGTCGACCTGCTGCCGGACATCGACGCAGCCGACGGTCAGCGTCAGCGTGCGCTACCCGGGCGTCGGGCCGCTCGAGATGGAGGAGCTCGTCACGCGGCCGATCGAGCAGGCGGTCAGCGCGGTCGCCGGACTCGAGCAGATGAACTCCACGTCGCAACGAGGGCATCAGCCGACGTCTCGCTGATCTTCACCTGGGGCACCGACCTCAACGAGGCGATGGACGACATGCGCACGCGCCTCGACCGCGTGCGCGGCCGCCTGCCGACGACGCCGATCCGCCGCAGATCTTCCAGCAGTTGACTCGAACGCCATGCCGATCATGAGCCTCGGGCGTCGAAGGCAACTACGACCGCGTCACGCTGCGCGAGATGGCCGAGAACCAGCTCGGCCCGCGTCTCGAGCGCGTGCCAGGCGTGGCGGCCGTGACGACCAGCGGCGGCCTCCGCCGCCAGATTCACGTCGAGTTGTCGAAGGAGAAGATCACCGCGCTCGACCTGCTCGGTCGATCGCGTCGTCGACGTGCTTCGCACGGAGAACCAGAACACTCCGCTCGGCGAGGTCAACCAGGGCGACCGGACGTACCTGCTCCGCAGCCAGGGCCAGTTCCAGAGCCTCGACGAAATCCGCAACCTCGTGGTGATGACGCGCGGCGGCGTGCCCATCTATCTTCGCGGACATCGCCGAGGTCGTCGGACACGACCGAAGACATTCGATCGATGCTGCGCATCAACGGCCACCCCGGCGTCCGCATGCAGGTGCACGAAGCAGTCGGGCACGAACACCGTGCAGATCGCCGAGGGCGTCCGCGCGGAGATCGAGCGCATCAACCGCGAGGTGCCCGGCATCAAGCTCACGATGTTCTCGACGACAGCGCGGTCTACATCGAGCGATCGATCAACTCCGTGCAGGAGCACGCAATGCTCGGCGCCGTGCTCGTGATCGCTCATCATCTTCCTGTTCCTGCGGAGCTTCCGATCGACGCTCATCGTCTGCACGTCGATTCCGATTTCGGTCGTCGGCACCTTCGCGCTGCTCTATTTCGCCGGCTATACGCTGAACACGATGACGTTCGGCGGTCTCGCGCTCGGCATCGGCATGATCGTCGACGCGGCGATCGTCGTGCTCGAGAACTCGTTCCGCCACATGGAGACACGGCAAGGATCGCATGACCGCCGCCGATCGACGGCAGCGAGGAAGTCTGGTCGGCGATTCTCGCGTCGATCCTGACGCACATCGCGGTGTTCGTGCCGCTGCTCTTCCTGACGGGCATCTCGAGCATCATGTTCCGGCAGCTTTCGGTCGTCGTCATCTTCTCGCTGCTGATGTCGCTGTTCGTGGCGGTGACGCTCGTGCCGGTGCTCTGCTCGAAGCTGCTCGTGCTGCCGCCGCCGCGCGACCAGCGCAAGGGCCTCGGCGGCCGCTCTGTACACGTCGAGCGAGCACGATCCTCGACGGCATGGACGACGGGTACCGCCGGCTCCTGCACCTGGCGCTGGCGCACCGGCCGATCGTGGTCGGCGATCGGCGTCGCGTCGGTCGTCGCCGCGGTCGCTGATCTTCCCGCACGCTGCCGACCGAGCTCACGCCGCAGACCGACGAGGGCGAGGTCACGGTGAACGGCGAGCTGCGCGCCGGGCACCCGCATCGAGCGCACCGATGCCGTCTGGCGCGGCTCGAGGAGATGGTCACGGCAGCTCGTGCCCGAAGCGACGACGGTGATCGCCAGCGCCGGCGCGGTGGCGGCGGTGGCGGCGGCGGCGGCGGGTGGCGGCGGCACGAACCGCGGCAACATCCAGATCCTCCTCACGCCGAAGGACGAGCGCACGCGCTCGAGCGACCAGATCGCCATCGACCTGCGCCGGCAGCTGTCCGGCATCCCGGGCGTCGATCGTCCGCGCGAATGCCACCGGCGGCAACAACCAGATCAACCGCCTGATGTCGGGCGGCCAGGGCAACGGCGGCGGCGCATGGCTCAGCTCGAGATTCGCGGCGAGGATCTCGAGGCCGGGCGACCGCATCGCCCGCGAGGCGAAGGACCTGCTGCAGACGCATCGCCCGGCATCGCCGACGCGCGGCTCGGCCGCGACGAGGCGCGGCCCGAGCTCGCGGTTCAGCATCGACCGGCCAAGGCGGCGCTCCTCGGCCTGAACACGTACGACCGTCGCCAACACGATTCGCACCAACGTCGCCGGCACGCAGGCGGCGCATGTTCCGCCAGGGCGGCAACGAATACCCGATCATCGTCCGCCTGCGCGAGGACGATCGTCAGGACGTGACCGACGTCGAACGACGTGCTGGTCAGCACCGCGCAGCGGCAGGTGCTGCCGGCCAAGAACCTGATGACGATCGAGATCGCAGCTGGGCCCGCGCAGATCGAGCGCAAGAACCAGCAGCGCATCATCTACGGTGAGCGCCGAGCCCGAAACGACGCTGAGCGAGGCGGTGACGGCGGTGCAGCAGCGGCTGCCGCAGCTGCAGCACGTGCCGAAGGACTTCAGCGTCGGCTTCGGCGCCGAGGTCGAGCAGCAGGCCGAGGCGTTCAACGCAGCTGCGCATGGTGCTGATCCTCGCGCTGGTGCTCGTCTACGCGGTCATGGCGTCGCAGTACGAATCGCTGCGCGATCCGTTCATCATCATGTTCTCGGTGCCGACGGCGGCCATCGGCGTCGTGCTGGCGCTGAAGCTGACGAACACGTCGTTCAACATGCAGGCCTACATCGGCGTCATCATGCTGGCCGGCATCGTCGTCAGCAACGGCATCCTGCTCGTCGACTACACCAACGTGCTGCGCCGCCGCGACGGCATGCCGCTGCGCGAGGCGGTCGAAGCTCGCCGGCCGGACGCGGCTGCGGCCGATTCTGATGACGTCGCTGGCCACGCATGCTCGGTCTCGTGCCGATGTCGCTCGGCATCGGCGAAGGCAGCGAGCTGCAGGTGCCGCTGGCGCGCGTCGTCATCGGCGGGCTGACGACGTCCACGCTCATCACGCTGGTGTTCGTGCCGACGGTCTATACGCTGTTCGAGGAAGGCTCTCGGGCTCGTGGCAGCGGTCGCAGAAGCAGCAGCAGGCACTAGGCGCGTCACGTTTACAAGGGCGGCCGACGGTATCAGGCGCCTGATGAAAAAGCCGATCAGCTCGCCCTGGTCGTCCTCGTCTCGCCATCGGCGGCGGCGGCTACGCGCTACTACCGATACACGCAGAAGACCTGCCGCCCCGACCGTCACCACCGCGCCGGATCACGCGCGGCGACATCGTCGACACGGTCGGGGCCACCGGTACGCTGCAGGCCGTCACGACCGTGCAGGTCGGGCACGCAGGTCTCGGGCACCATCCAGCAGCTGAACGCCGACTTCAACTCGCTCGTGCAGCAAGGGCCAGGTGCTGGCCCGGCTCGACCCTTCGCTCTTCCAAACGCAGATCGAGCAGGCGCGCGCCAATCTGATTCGCGCGCAGGCCGACCTCGAACGCCTGCGGGTCAGCGCTCGACGATGCGCAGCACGAAGCTGAGCGCGGGCCCAGGAGCTGTCCGCGACAGCAAGCTGCATCGCCGCAGACCGAGCTCGAAGCCGCGAGGTCGCCGTGCGGTCGGCCGAGGCGCAGATGCGATCTGCGGAGGCCGCAGGTCACGCAGGCGCAGGCGTCGCTGCAACCAGAACCAGGTCAACCTGGAGCACACGGTCATCGAGGCGCCGATCGACGGGCTCGTCATCTCGCGCAACGTCGACGTCGGCCAGACCGTGGCCGCCAGCATGTCGGCGCCCGACGCTCGTTCGTGCTCGCCGCGGACCTGACGAAAATGCAGGTCGTCGCCAGCCTCGACGAATCCGACGTCGGACGCATCCGTCCGGGCCAGCTCGTGCGGTTCCGCGTCGACGCCTATCCGACCGAGGAATTCACCGGGGCCGTGACGCAGGTCCGGCTGCAGCCGACCACGCAGCAGAACGTCGTGACCTACGCAACGGTCATCGACGTGCCGAACCCCGAGCTGAAGCTCAAGCCGGGCATGACCGCCAACGTCAACATCGAGATCGCACGCCGCGAACAACGTGCTGCGCGTGCCGAACGCGGCGCTGCGGTTCCGTCCGACGAACGAGATCTTCGCGGCGCTCGGCCAGACGCCGCCACCGACGGGCGGAGGTGGCCGCGGCCGCGGGGCCGGCGAAGGACCGGACACGCGAAACGCCATGCCGGGTCAGCAGCCCGTCGCACAGCAACAACCGGTGGCGCAGCAGAAACCTGCCGCGAGCGCGAGCAGCCCGCCGCGCGCGAGCGCGCCACGGAGCCGCGTGCGACCAGCAAAGACGCGCCGGCGACGCAACGTCCGGCCGACGCCAACGCGTCCGCAGCGCCTCCGGCGCGTGGGACCGGCGACCGCGTTGACGCAGAACCAGGTTCGGGAACTGGCACAGGGCGCGGTGGCGGTGGCCGGCGCGGCCGCGGAAACTTCGAGGAGCGCATGGCGAGCATGACACCCGAGGAGCGCGAGCAGTTCATGGAACGCATGCGCGCGCGCGGCGCCGAGTTGCCAAGCCGATGGTCAAACCGCGGCGCCACAGCGCGGCCGCGGCCAGGGTCCGCAGACGCCAGCGCGCGCGGCAGCCGCTCCCTCCATCGTCTCAGGGCGGCGCCACGACATTCGACGCGCTCTTCGGCACCGCTTCCGCCGACCGAAAGTTTTGGCCAGGTGTGGCTGAACGTCGATGGCAAGCTGCAGCGCGTGCGCATGCGACTGGGCGTCACCGACGGCCAGCAGACCGAGCTCATTCAAGCCATGGATGGCCGCATCGAAGAGGGAACGGAGGTCGTCACGAACGTCATCACCGGCGCCGTGCGTCAGGCCGTCACGCCTCCGGGCGGCAATGCCTTCCCCGGCATGGGAGGAGGCCGTGGCGGTGGATTCGGCGGGGGCGGCAGCGCGGCCGGGGTGGCGCCCGAGGCCAGTAATGCCGGTCATCTCCGTCCGCGATCTCACGAGAACCTACGAGGTCGGCGAAGTGAAGGTGCACGCCCTGCGCGGCGTCTCGCTCGACATCGAGAAGGGGGAATTCGTCGCCGCGACGGGGCCGTCGGGATCGGGCAAGTCGACGTTGATGCACATTCTCGGCTGTCTCGATCATCCGACGAGCGGCCAGTACATCCTCGACGGGCGCGACGTGGCCAAGCTGAGCCGGAACGAGCTGGCGGAGGTGCGCAATCGCAAGATCGGGTTCGTGTTCCAGGGATTCAACCTGCTGGCGCGCACGTCGGCACTCGATAACGTCGAGCTTCCCCTGCTCTACACGAACCAGACGTTGAGGACCGCGGAGCGGCGCGGACGCGCCATGGCGGCGCTGAAGGCCGTTGGCTTGGGCGAGCGGGCGCATCATCATCCCAATCAGCTGTCGGGCGGCCAGCAGCAGCGTGTCGCGATCGCCCGCGCGCTGATCAATCAGCCGTCTCTCCTGCTGGCCGACGAGCCGACCGGAAATCTCGACTCGCGGACGAGCGTCGAGGTGATGGGCATCTTCCAGCGGCTGAATGCCGAGCAGGGAATCACCGTGCTCCTGATTACGCACGAGCGCGACATCGCGGAGTACGCCACGCGCGTCGTCAGCTTCCGCGACGGCCGGATCGTCGGCAATGTGCCGGTGACGAACAGACGGAACGCGGAAACAGAGCTGGCCTTGATGCCGGCCATTGCGTGATGCCTCACCCATGTCTCCTGTAATGACCACTCGGATCGCGTTCAAGGCGCTCGCGCGCAACAAGATGCGCACGGCCCTGACCATGCTCGGCATGATCATCGGCGTCTCGGCCGTGATTACGCTCGTCGCGCTCGGCAACGGCGCCCAGGTGCGTATCGAGGAGCAGATTCAATCGGGCGGCACGAACCTCGTCACCGTCATGGCCGGCAACTTCACCATGGGCGGCGTGCGCGGCGGCGTGGGAGCGGCCTCCAGCCTCAAGATCGAGGATGTCGACGCCATCAAGAAGGAAGTGCCGAATATCCAGTACATCGCCCCCGGCGTGAACACCCGCGCGCAGGTGATTGCGGGCAATCAGAACTGGTCGACGCGCATGGAAGGCACCGACGTCGACTTCCCGCTCATGCGTGAGTGGAACGTGAAACACGGCATGTTCTTCAGCCCGCAGGACGTGAGCAGCGCGGCAAAAGTCGCGGTGCTGGGTCAGACCGTCAGCGATCAGCTCTTCGGGCCCGAAGTCGATCCGACCGGACAGGTGATCCGCGTGCGGAATCAGCCCTTCAAGGTCATTGGTGTCATGACCAGCAAGGGCCAGGCGGCCATGGGCAACGACCAGGACGACACGATCTTCGCGCCGTACACCACCGTCCAGAAGCGCCTGCAGGGGCAGCAGAACATCCAGAACATCACGATCTCGGCGTCGAGCGCCGATGCGGTCCCTGCCGTGGCCGACGCGGTCGCGATGCTCATGAGAACCCAGCACAAGCTCATCGCCGGCGACCCCGACGATTTCACCGTGCGGACGCAGGAAGAGATCGCCGACATCAGGACGGCGTTCATCGAGACGTTCACGAACCTGCTGGCAGGCATCGCGGCGGTGTCGCTGCTGGTCGGCGGCATCGGCATCATGAACATCATGCTGGTGTCGGTGACCGAACGGACGCGCGAGATCGGCATCCGCATGGCCATCGGCGCCAAGGGGCGCGACGTGCTGCTGCAGTTCCTCGTCGAGGCCATCGTGGTCTCCATGATCGGCGGAGGCACGGGCATCGCGCTGGGCTTCGGGTTTGCGGAGCTGGCGACGCGCATCTGGGACTACCCGACGCAGGTGTCGATGGATGCCATTGCGATGGCCTTCGGCTTCTCCGCCATCATCGGCATCTTCTTCGGCTTCTACCCCGCCCGGAAAGCCGCGGCGCTCGATCCGATCGTCGCGCTCCGGTACGAGTAAGGGGTCGGGAGGGGTTTTTCTCCGAGACACGGAAAAACCCCTCCCGACCCCTTATTGCCCATTGGAAAGAATTCTCCTGGCCCGCCTAGTCTCTTAATCTCTTGTTGAGTTTTTGAGGCGCAGCTCGGCGACCGACTTCCCCGTGACCGGGTCGACCATCTCCGGCGCGATTTCGGCGAGCGGGCCCAGCACGAACTCGCGCTCGCGAAAGTGCGGGTGCGGAACCCGCAGACCGTCCTCATTGATGATGTCGTTTCCGTAGAGCACCAGATCGAGATCGAGCGTTCTGGGCGCCATCGGGTAGGGGCGCATCCGGCCCCGCTCTTCTTCGATCTCCAGCAGGCGGTCCATCAAATCGCGCGGCGGCAGCCGCGTCAATCCCGACACGGCCGCGTTCAGATACGGACCGTGCTCGGGTCCGACGCCCGACGGGGCCGTTTCCACAAAGGTTGACACCTTCATGTCGTCGAGATCGATCTTCAGCGCCTCGACGGCGTATTCGAGATGCGCGCGTCGATCGCCGAGATTGCTGCCCAGTGCGATGGCGACACGAAAAATCGCTCCGGGAGCCTTTTTCATGGTGCTCTTCGAAAAAGGCTCCCGGAGCGTTAGTTTTGCGGGCGGGCGGCCATCACGTGGCCGCGCAGGATCTTGCCATCCGAGTGGCGGCCGAGCAGGTCGGTCCGGCCTTCGGAAGCCTGTTGCAGCACACGAAGGTGCTCGTCCATCTCTCCAAGGATCAGCTGGAGCATCTTCCGATTACGCGCGTGGGTCATCTGGCGGACGCGGGGCATCCATCGATCGATGAAGGCCTGCTGGCTGCGGACGTCGGATTCCATCAGCGATCGGCCGCCGTCGCCGGCGCTGTTCCCCGGCTCGTTCCGGGCCGGCGCCTCGACAGGTGTTCCGCCGAGCGTCTCGATCGCGTCGGTCAGCCACCTGAGATGCACGTCCTGGCGGCCCAGCACCTGCTGGTAGCCGTTGTTGGCATCGTAGGCCGCGACCGATCGCGCATTCGACAGTCGCGCGTTGAACAGCTCGAGCGTCTCCCGGTGGAACTCCTGAAGCAGTGCCTGCAGCTCGGCGGGGGTCACGAATTCTGTTTGGCCTTGCAGGTGATGCACACCCGCGTCCAGGGAATGGCGTTAAGGCGCGCCTCGGCAATGGGCTCGCCGCAGTCGCGGCACACGCCGTAGGTCCCTTTTTGAATGCGCTCGAGCGCCTCTTCGATGGCCTGGAGAATCTTCGCGTCGGTCTGCTTGAGCTTGAGCTGGATGTGGACCTCGTTGTTGCCCGTGGCCTGATCGGCCAGATCGCCCTGGCGGGTGTTGGTGTCGAGGGTGACGGTGAGCGGATCGCGTCCACCACCGGTGAGGATGTCCCCCCGTTTCCGCAGCAGCATCTCTTTGAACGCGTTTACGTCCATCGCAATCCACTATTGTAGCTATTCGGCCCGCAGTGCCGCAAGCGGCTTGCGCGTCAGCACGTCGGCGCTTGCCACCACGCCAATCACCATGATCAGCAACGACGTCACGATGGTGCTCGCCGCATTTTCGTGAAGGGCCGGCCGCCATGGGATGTCGAGCGCGAACCGGCTGATGCCCCAGACCAGCGCCAGCGCGCCGAACGACCCGACAGCACCGGCCAGCGTCCCGAGCAGGCCGTACTCGACCATCAGCATGGCCGCAATCGAGCGCGAGCTGGCGCCAAGCGTCTTGAAGATCGCCGCCTCGTAGACACGCTGGAACTTCGTCACCGCCACCGCACCCACGAGGATGAGCGCACCGGTGACCATGACGAGGCTGCCCACCACGTCGATGGCCACCGTCACGACACCGAACACTTTCCGGATAGTTTCGAGCACTTCGCGCAGGTCGATCACCGAGACGTTCGGGAACCTGACGACCAGATCGTGCGTCAGCCGCGCGCGCCGGGCCGGGTCGGGCATGTTGGCGCGCACCGGCCCGATGTACCAATGCGGTGCGCTTTCGAACGTTCCGGCGCCGAACACGAACATGAACCCGCCCCTTCGCCCGTCGCGCCAGTCCACTCGGCGGATGCCGCTGACCCGCGCGAACACCGGCCGCCCGAGCACGTCGAAACGCATCACGTCGCCCACTGAAATGCCGAAGCGTTCGACGATGCCCTCTTCGATCGACACTTCTGGGAGCTCGTCCTGGGATCGGCCTTCGGGACTCGCGAGCGGATCCGGCCCCACCGACGGTCGCGGAAATCGCCCCGTCACCAGCGTCTCGTTCGCTTCGAGGCCGCCCCGGTAGGTGATCGTGTACTCCCGCGACAGCATGCCGCGACCCTGCAGGTCCTCGACGTCCTCGAGGTTGACGCCGCGTCCGGTCACGCGCGCCCGCAACACCGGAATCAACGTCGATTGGGCGCCGGCGGGCAGATGCTCGGCGAGAAACGCCTTCATGCCGTCCACTTGATCCTGCTGGATGTCCACGAGAAACAGATCCGGCGTGGTGTCGCCGACCTGCAGCGCGAACTGGCTGAGCAGATTCACCTGCAGCCCCCGCACGCCCATGATGAAGAACGTGCCGAGTCCAACGGCCAGCAGGATGACGCGCGTCTGATTGCCGGGCCTGCCCAGGTGGAGCACCGCCTGCCGCAGCGGAAACCACCGCGATCGCGCGAGCGGCAGCGTCGCGCGCGTCAGCACCCAGCCGAGGCCGTGCAGCACGAGCGTCAGGCCCACGAACCCGAGACAGACGCTCAGGCCGATGCGCAGCGACGCCGCCTGCCACGATGCCAGCGCAACCAGCGCCCCCGCGACGACGACCGTCGCGCCTATCTGGAGCCAGTCGGCGCGCCGCCCGGTCGTCTCCTGACGCAACAGCAGCGAAGGCTTCACCTGCCGCACTTCGAGCAGCGGGACCATGGCGAACAACAACGACACGAGAACGCCGACACCAACCCCCTGCACGACCGCCGACCATGACAGGCCGTAGGTCACAGTCAGCGTGCCAATCTGGTTGAGCGTATCGGGAATGGCCGCGACGGCTGCTGCGGCAAACGCCACGCCGGCAAGGCTTCCCGCCAGGCCCAGGCCAAGCGCCTGCACGAGATACACGGACAGAATCTGCCGGCTGGTGCCGCCGACGCACTTCATCACCGCGATGCTTTTGATCTTCTGACGCACGAACACGCGCGTCACACTGGACACCGCAATGCCGCCGAGCACGACGATCACCAGGCCCACCAGGCTCAGGTAGTTCTCGGCGCGGAGGAAATCTTCGCCAATCTGTTCCTGGCGATCGCGGTACGAACGTACCCGGACGAACTGCGGCCGAAGCTCGGTCTGCAAATCGCGCGTCAGCGTGTCGATCCGATCGTCGGGCACGCGCAGCAGCATCTGCCGGACGACGCGGCTGCCGATCGTCAGCAGCCCCGTGCCGGCCAGATCCTCATAGTCGACCATCACGCGCGGACCGAGGCTGAACGCGCTGAGCGAGCGGCCGGGCTCCACGGCGATGACGCCGCGTATCGTGAAGCGCGACCGGCCGATGACGAGCTCGTCGCCGACTTTCAGTCCGAGCTGCGCCAGCAGTTCGGGCCGTGCCAGTGCTCCCCCGCCGCGAAGCATCGAATGGTCGTACGGTCGGCCATCGGCCAGCGTGAATTGACCGTAGAACGGAAACCCCTGCTGGACCGCGCGCAGCTCGACGACCTTGCTGATGCCCGCGCGCTCGTCCACCGGCCTGGCCATCGTCGCCATCTCGATGGAATCGATCCTCGACGTTCCCGGTATCGCTGCCAGCCGGGCCGCAATCCGTTCGGGCGTGCCCTGCTGCCACGGACGATCGCTCGAGATCAGGATATCGGCGGCAATCAGCGTGCGCGCTTCGGTCGTGAGCACGAGCCGCACGCTCTGGACGACCGATCTGAGCGCGACGATCGCGCCGACCCCAATCGCGATGCAGACGAAGAAAAATATCAGCCGCTTCCAGGCCGACCGGGTCTCGCGCCACGCTGTGCGCAGGATGAATCGCATCTAGATCCCCACCCGTTCTGCAATCCTGCCGTCACGCAGGAACACGCGTCCGTCGGCGACCGAGGCGATCTCCTGGTCGTGCGTCACGACAACGAGCGTCGCGCCCCGCTGCTTGTTAATCGCTAGGAGCAGCTCGATGACCTGGTGGCCCGTCCGGCTGTCGAGATTCCCGGTCGGTTCGTCCGCGAGCACGATAACCGGCTCGTTCGACAGCGCGCGCGCGATCGCCACGCGCTGCTGCTCGCCGCCCGAGAGCTGCGACGGGTAGTGATGACCGCGATCGTCGAGCCCGACCTCCACGAGCAGGTCGCGCGCCCGCCTGCCCGCGTCGCGCCGCCCGGCGATTTCCATGGGCACGAGAATGTTCTCGAGCGCCGTGAGGGACGGGATCAGGTGGAACGACTGGAACACGAAGCCGATCTTCTCTCCACGAAGCCGCGCGAGCTGATCCTCGCTCAGCGTCGTGATGTCGGTCTCGTCGATGACAATCGCTCCGCTGGATGGTGCGTCGAGACCGGCGATGAGCCCCAGCAGCGTCGATTTGCCGCTCCCCGAAGGACCGACGATGGCGAGGCGCTGTCCCGAAGGCACCTTCAGATCGATCGGATGGAGAATCGTGAGCAGGTGATCGCCGCTCTTGACTGTCTTGGAAACCCCGCGCAGCTCGATCATTTCGCGATCATCGTCTGCACGTCCGGCCAGAGATGAGCGGCGATGCGGGCGGCGCCGGCGCTGGTGGGATGGATGCCATCGGATTGGTTCAAATCGGACACGCCTGCGACACCTTGAAGCAGG
Source organism: Vicinamibacterales bacterium (assembly GCA_963746535.1). Classification (GTDB taxonomy): domain Bacteria; phylum Acidobacteriota; class Vicinamibacteria; order Vicinamibacterales; family JAMQPK01; genus JAMQPK01. The sequence goes on from CAVVBP010000010.1 coordinate 474,832, forward strand.
AACGGAACGAACGCAAGCCCGTTCTCCCGCGCGAGATCCTGAAACACCTGACGAAACGCGCGGGCGTATTGTTCCCCGTAGTTCGGTGGTGCTTCCATGCCGACGAGCAGCACGGGAATACCTCGCTGTTTGGCGCGATGGACGATCGCCTGCAGATTGTCTTTCATCTGGCCCGCGGGCAGGCCACGGAGCCCATCGTTCGCGCCCAGGGCCAGAATCAGAAGGCGCACATCTCCTTCGAGCGCCCAATTTGCGCGACGCAGGCCGTCGGCCGACGTATCGCCCGAGACACCGGCGTTGATGACTTCCAGGGCGGAGCCCTGCTCTTTCAGCTTGCGCTGGAGGAGTGCCGGGTAGGCCTGCTCCTGCGGAAGGCCCAGCCCCGCGGTCAGGCTGTCCCCCAGCGCCACGATGCGAGGTACGGTTGGTCGCGCGGGGACCGACGGCACCGGCGTCCGCGCCACTTCGGCCGCGGGCGGTTCCACGGTATCGGCGCGGCCGCAGGCGATCGCCGCAAGCACAACGAGGCAAAGGGGAAGGCGAGCCAATCCCCCTATTTTACCTGTCGTATACTCGCCTCGGTGGTCACGATCGCCTTTCAGCCGGCGCTGGCCCGTGCGAAAGCGGCCATGGAACGCGGCCGGCACGCCGACGCCATTGCCGTGCTCACGCAGGCGCTCAAGTCGTCGGGGCTCAAGCATGAGGACGTGCTCGCGCTGAAATGCACGCTCGCCGAGGCCTGGCTGATAGGCGACGATGTCGCCCAGGCCGCCGGGGTGCTGGGACGGCCCCCGGACTCGCCGCGCGACGATCTGCCGCCCGCTCTGCTTTCGGCACTCTGGCGGCTTCACGGCCGCATCGCGTTCGCAAAGGGTGATCAGTCCCGCGCGATCGCGCTCCTGGGGCGTGCGCTGCGCCACGCTGAGCAGGCGCACGATTCCGAAGCCATCGGCCTCGCTCACTTCGAGTTGGGCCTTTGCTATAACCAGGTTGGCGACATCGCTATCGTTCGCGAGCACATCGCCAAGGCCGCTCCGGCTCTTCATGCCGCTGGCAACCGCCGGCACCTCGCGCTGCTGCACTCGCTCTCGAGCCGGGTACTTGTTCAGGGCGGACGCATGGACGAAGCGATGGCCGCGCTTCGTCAAGCGGAAAATCTCGCGGCGTCGGTCCATGCAGAGGATGTCCTTGGCATCATCTGCAACAACCAGGCAAACGTCGCGCTGATTCAGCATCGCCACGACCTGGCGCTGACGCTCTCCGAACAAGCCGCGGCGTTGCAGGAGCAGAACGGGCGCGGGCGGGGATTCGCGATATCGCTCGCGACCCTCGGCCAGATTCTCGTCCACCTCGGCAAACTCGACCGCGCGGAAAAGACGCTCCACCGCGCGCTCGAGGCCCGCGGTCAGACGCAATTCAACGAGATTACCGGCGCCGTCTACGACTCGCTGGCGCAAATCGCGCTGATGCGCGGCGACTACGAATCGGCCGGCGACTATCTGCGCCAGGCGGGCGACGCGTACGGGAGCTACGGAGGTCAGACCGGGCTCTGGTACGTATGGTCGATCCGTGTGCTCGAGGCCAAGCTCGCGGTGCGCCGTGGTGCCACTAACGAGGCCCTGAGGCTGGCGAACGAAATCGCGGAAATGGCACCCCCGTCCGAATCCATCCAGGCAGGGCTCATTGCGTGCGAAGCCCTGCTGGCGGGGGGCCGCGCGCCAGAGGGAGAGAGGCGACTCATCGACATCGGATCGCGCATCGACGCACGCGTCATCCCCGGCGCATGGGGCGAGTATCTCCGCCTGCGCGGCTCCATCCATGCCGCCAGCGGACATTGGTCCGAGGCGTATCACGACATGGCCCAGAGCGCGAGCGTCTTCGAGGTGATCGGTGAAGGGTACCAAAGCGCGCTCAGCCATCTCGCACTCGGCAAGCTGGCCGGACGCGCGGGCGCGCGCTCGCAGTCCGACCATCAGTTCAGGCTCGCCGCCACAATGTTCGAGTCGCTTGGCGCGGCGCGCGATCTCCTGGAAACCCAGAAGGCCGCGGCAACACGGCCGGTGGCCAACACCGCCGAGACCGCGGTCGTGGCGATCGACGCCGATGACGCCATCGTGAGGCGCCTGGTCGATGCCGCGGCGTTTCCCGAGCTGCTGGGCCACGAAACAGCCGCCGCGGTTCGCGATACGCTCGACGCCGATTGCGCTGTCGTCTTCGTCGCCCCTTCGCAAGGCGACCTCAGGCTGGTGGCGTCGACCGGTGGCGACGCCGATCGGGCCAGGACGATCGCGACACGCGCGATGGGACGCACAGAGGGTACCGGTTGGGTCGTCTCCGAGCCGGTGGGGCGCGACCACGACGGCCCTCGACACGTCGCGGTCGTCGCACCACGGCCGATCACCGAGGCGCTTCGACGCCGGCTCCGGATGATCGCGGCGATTGCCGCGCAGGGATTCGATCTCTGCAACGCGCGTCAACGGCCGGCGGCGCCGGCGGAGATCGTGCCCGAGCAACGCCTCGACCCGCTGCTGCCGGGCTTCCTGTGCGCCAGCCCGGCGATGATGCGCGTCGTCGAGCACATTCAGCGCCTGCAGGGTAATGAGCTGACCGTGCTCATCACCGGCGAAAGCGGCACCGGCAAGGAACTGGTCGCGCGCGCGATTCACGTGGGCTCGCTGCGGAGCTCGGCTGTCTTCCTTCCATACAACTGCACGACGACCACGCGCGAGCTCGCAGACAGCCAGCTCTTCGGCCACCGGCGAGGAAGCTTTACGGGCGCGGTGAACGATCAGCTTGGCCTCGTCAAGACCGCCGCGGGCGGGACGTTGTTCCTCGACGAAATCGGCGACCTCCCGATAGACGTGCAGCCGAAGCTGCTGCGCTTCCTCGAACAGAGCGAGATCATGCCGCTTGGCGAAACGCGCCCGCAGCGCGTGGACGTGCGCGTGATTGCGGCGACCAACGCCGATCTCGAGCAGCGCGTGGCCGACGGAAAATTCAGGGAAGATCTGTACTACCGGCTGACGGTGATCCGCCTGATCATCCCGCCGCTTCGCGAGCGCCGCGAAGAGATTCCACACCTCACGAGCCTGTTCCTGCGCGAAGCGTCGGAACGCCTCGTGAAGCCCGATGTCTTCCTGACGCCCGAGACGCTCGAAATGCTCGCGCAGGTACTGGTGGCCCGGCAACATCCGTCAGCTTCGAAACGAGATCCAGCGTCTGGTCGCGCTCAGCCGGTCGGGTCAGGGTATTGGACCTGAACACCTTTCGCCCGAGATTACCTCTACCGCGATCCGCCAGCAGCAGCTTGGGACCGATTCGCCGCAGCGTCACGCCGCGCGGCTGCCAGTGACATCGCTGGCCGATGCCGTGGACGGGCTCGAGCGCGAGATCATCGAAGCCACGCTGCATCAGAGCAGCGGAAATATTTCGGAAGCCGCCCGTACGCTGGGCCTCACGCGGAGAGGTCTCTACCTCAAACTTCGCCGGCTCGGCTTCGAGAGCGGTCCGCTTCGGGAATAGAGTGTCGTGATTTAATGCAGCGAAAATTTTTTTTGATTCTTAGTTGCGAACGCCATTGTGGCTAGCACATTTCCCTGCTACCTTTCTCGCCTTGCCGAAGTCGAAAAGATCCGAGCGAACACAAGAATGCCCTCCCTGCCCGAACTGCGGGTCGACACAAACCATCGCGGTGAAGGTGCGTAGCTGGGACCCGCCGTCGTGCTTGTGCTTGAAGTGCGAGCACGTGTGGGAGCTGCCGGCTCAGTCCACGCCCAAATAGCGCGGCCGCGCAGGATACCAAGTAAGCAGTTGAGGCGACGCGTGGATACTTAGTATGCTGACCTCGCCAGTGTGACCCCACGCGCGTTCGCCTCATGCCATAACTAACGTTATATACATCAACAGTTTAACGAGTTCATCGCACTTCGGCACTGGGTGGCTAATTGGTTGGCCTATCGATTGATACATAGTCCGGGCATTACGGTTCCCTGGAGGATCAACCCAATGCAGGCACTGAGCATCGCGACCAAGACGCCAAGACCCTCGCCCCACAGAGCAGCGCGCCGTTCGCTGGTCCTGCCCGGTCGGGTGACGTGGAAGGATTCACGCGGCACGACCCGGTTCGCATCGGTTGTGACGCGCGACATCAGCGACACAGGGGTCTTCATCGAGTGGACCGAATCGACGTCGATTCCGCTGTTCCGTCTGGTCACGTTCCAGCTCGAGCGCGATGCCCGCAACGCCGATGGATTACCTGCCGCGTTGCGGACAGGCAAAGTGCTCTCGGTCGTCTATCGCGCCGGCGCGTTTCAGCGCACGACGGGGACGCCCAATGGCTACGGGCTCCGTCTGCTCGTCGAACCGGCGATGACCACGCGGAGCGCGGTCGAGCCTGTGGAGGCGACGGCGTGAATCACGCATTGCCATATTCGCAATCGACGATTGCCCGATTGATGGGGTGATCTTCAATCGACAATTGTCAATTGACAATTCGGCAATCTAAATGGCCGCTTGTATTGCAGCGGCCATTTCTTTTGTACTAGCCTTGCCGCCCATGTCGGGCGTCCTCGTATCGCCACTCGACAGGACCTTCGTAATGGCCGCGACGATCGTCTCGTGCGCCTTGTGTTCCCCCAGGTGATCGAGCATCAACGCACCCGCCCAGATGGCCCCAATCGGATTCGCAATGCCCTTTCCCTTGATGTCGGGCGCCGAACCGTGAATCGGCTCGAACATCGAGGGGTACTTGCGCTCCGGGTTGATATTGCCGCTCGCCGCCAGGCCGAGGCTGCCCGAAATGGCGGCGCCCAGATCGGTCAGGATGTCGCCGAACAGATTCGATGCGACGATGACGTCGAGCGTCTGGGGATGGGTGACCATGCGCGCCGCGAGCGCGTCGACGTGATACTTCCTGAACGATACATTCGGAAAATCCTTGCGGACATCGTCGACGACCGTGTCCCAGAGCACCATGGAGTGCTGCAGCGCATTCGACTTGGTCGCGCTCGCGAGCTCGCGTCTCGGCCGCTTGGCCGCCAGCTCGAACGCATATCGCGCAATACGGCTGATGCCGTGGCGTGTGAACAGCCCGGCCTGCTCTACGGCCTCGAACGGCGTGCCGGCGTGAATCTTTCCACCAATCCCCGCGTATTCCCCTTCGGAGTTCTCGCGCACGCAAATCATGTCGATGTCGGCGGGCCCGCGGTTGGCGAGCGGTGAATTGACGCCGGGAAACAGCCGCATCGGCCTGAGGTTGACGTACTGATCGAAGCGTTGCCTGAGCGGCAGAATCAGCTCCCAGACCGCGATGTGATCGGGGACGGATGGATCGCCGACCGCGCCGAAATAGATGACGGGAAACTCGGCGAGACGCTCGAACGCATCGGCGGCCATCATGCGGCCGTGCTTCGCGTAGTACGCGCATCCGTACGGAAACTCGACGAGATCGAAGCTGAAGCCGCCGCGCGAGGCCACCGCCTCGAGCACGCCCAGCGCCGCTGGAATCACTTCCTGACCGATACCATCACCTGGAATCACCGCCACCCGATGCTTCGCCGCCATTCAGCCTCCGCCTCGAACGTTCGTTATGGATCTTGTTATGGTTTGATGTCCCGCGCGGCGGGATAGCCAGGGATGCTCGTCGCCGCGCGAACCGCCCGCAGGATCGCCTCGACCGTCGCGTCCGCCGCCAGCGCGCCGATGCGCGACACGTCGGTCGTTTCGATCTGCCCCGTCGAAAGCGCAAAGATCACGTCGCCATCGCCCATCGTGTGCGACGGGTAAATCGCCCTGGCGAATCCATCCTGCGCCATCTGCGCCACCTTTGTGGCCTGTACCTTTGTCAGGCGGGCGTTGGTCGCGACGACGCCGATCGTGGTGTTCTGACCACCTCTCGCGGGCGCGGTACTCGAGCCTCGCAGCAGCTTTCGAGCATCCGCCAGCCCTTTGCCGTCCGGCGTTCGTACGCCAGCGATGAGGGTGCCGGAGTGCGGGTCGATGATGTCGCCCACCGCGTTCACAGCCACGAGCGCGGCGACGACGAGCGAATCGGCGCCCGCGGCCACGCGAATGGACGCCGTGCCGAGCCCACCTTTCATGGGGCCGCCCGCCCCGGACGTCTTGCCGATCGTGGCGCCTGCACCCGCCCCGACGTTGCCTTCCTGTACGGGCCCGGCATTCGCTGCGGCAGCCGCGCGATAGCCGCAATCGGCGGTGGGCCAGATGTCGGGTCGATCGCCGACGTGGAGATCGAAGATGATGGCGCCCGGCACGATCGGCACCCTCGCCCCCCTCACCTCGAAGCCAACCTTGTGCTCGTAGAGATACTTTCGAACGCCCGTCGCCACGTCGAGACCAAACGCGCTGCCGCCGGAGAGAAACACCGCGTGCACCTGCTGCACGAGGTTCACCGGATCGAGCAGATCCGTTTCGATCGTTCCCGGGGCGGACCCGCGCACGTCGACACCCGCAACGGCGCCGGCTTCCGACAGGATCACCGTGCAGCCGGTCGGCCGCTCGCCGCGCGTGAAGTGTCCGACCTTGAGACCGGGCACGTCTGTCAGTCCGGAGTTCATCGACATGCCTGACGCGTTGCGCCCCTCCTGCTGTCGCGCGACCGGACCGGCTGACGCAGCCAGAAGCACAGCCACGGCCGCGGCTACCGGCACTCGTTGCATCGCGCCATTCTATCCGCCTTCGCGAGGCGGTGCTTTTGGCTCTTGAATCGCCGCAGCGTCGGTGTCAGATTCGTAGCAGATGCCCGACCAACTCGCGAGGCAGCGAAGCACCACGCTGCTCTTTTATGGGTGCGTGCTCCTTCTCGGCTACCTGCTCTTTCTCATTTTCGAACCGTTTCTGAGGCCGCTGGCCTGGGCCGGCATCCTTGCGGCCTTTTTCTACCCGCCATACAAGCATCTCGAACGGCGCTACGGCAAGGCGCGCGCCGCGCCGCTCGCCACGGCCGCCGTCGCGCTCATCATCATCGTGCCGTTCGTGCTCGTGACGCTCGCGTTCATCGACGAGGCGCGGCAGACGCTCGGCTCGATGGATCTCGCAACGGGAAGCTCGAAAGGATGGGCCCGCGCGCAAAGCGCGTGGGGCTGGCTGCAGCGGCAACGCTTCGGCCGCGAGATTCCCAACCTGGACCAGGTGCTGCGAATGGCAAGCACGCGCGTGGGCGGTGCGCTGGCCGAGAGCGCGGGGTTCCTGGCGCGCGGCGTGGTCTTCGTCATCGTCGACGTCGTCATCGTGCTGTTCGCGCTGTTCTTCTTCTTCAAGGACGGCGATGCCATCATGGGCCGCATCCGGCGCGTGCTGCCGTTCGACCCGTCCTTCAGCGAGGGACGGATTACCGAGACGGCCAATCTCATCCGCGCGAGCATCAGCTCGGGGCTGATTGTCGCCATGGTGCAGGGCGCCATCGGCGGTCTCGCGTTCGCCATGCTCGGCCTGGGTGCCCCGATTTTCTGGGGCGTCATCATGGCGTTCTTCTCGCTGCTCCCGCTGGGCGCCTGGATCGTATGGTTCCCGGCGTCGATCTGGCTCCTCTTGACCGACCAGACGGCCCGTGGCATCGCGCTGATGGTGATCGGCGCGGGCGGCATCAGCCTGATCGATAATTTCCTTCGTCCGTGGCTTCTGGCCGGCCGTACCGAGATGAACGGCCTGCTGGTGTTCATCAGCCTCCTCGGAGGCATTTCCGCATTCGGCCTGGTTGGTCTCGTGCTCGGTCCCGTCATCATGGCGACCGCGATCAGCTTCGTCGATGCTTATGCGACAGACCGCAGAGAGGTGACCGACACCGATGACGTTTCCGCAGAGAGCGATCGGCGCAGCAAGGCTTGAGGTGCCCGTCTTCGAGGAAATCGAAGCCGATCGCCAGGCCACCGGTCAGGCGCTCCTCATCGTCGTGCTGTCGAGCATGGCCGCCGGGATCGGCGTCACCACGAGCTACTACAACGTCCCGGTCCTCCACCGCGTGATGCTGGCCCTGCTGCTGTGGGTGTTCTGGGCCACATCGACGTATGTCGTCGGCGTGTACCTGATGCCCGAACCGCAGACCAACACCAGCGTCGGCGAGTTGCTTCGCACCATCGGATTCGCCGCCTCGCCTGGCCTGCTCCGGGTTCTCGGCGTTGTTCCCGCGCTGGGCCCCGTCATCTACGGCCTGTCGACGGCGTGGATGTTCGTCGCCATGGTCATCGCCATCCGGCAGGCGCTCGACTACAAAAGCACCGGCCGCGCGATCGTGGTGTGCCTGGTGACCTGGATCATCGCGCTCCTCCTGGCGGCAATGGCGGGTGCGCTCCTGTTTGTCTTCGCCGAAGAGGTCGCCTCTTGACCGTCGCCGAGACTCCACAACAACCAGTCGAGACATCTCCGCAGTCTGAAGATCGGATCCTGCTGGAAGGCCCGCACTCGCGGCTTCGCGAATTACGGCTGCTCTTCAACGCGATGAAGGACTTCATCGCCGGGTTCCGCACGCTGCATTTCTTCGGGCCGTGCGTGACGGTGTTTGGATCGGCGCGCATCAAGGAAGGACATCCCTACTACCAGCTTGGCATCGAGGCCGGCAAGGGACTCACGAAGCTGGGCTTCACCGTGATGACCGGAGGCGGGCCTGGATTGATGGAGGCCGCGAACCGCGGCGCGCGCGAGGCCGGCGGCCGGTCGGTCGGCATCAACATCGTGCTGCCGTTCGAGCAGGCGCCCAATCGGTATTGCGATCGCATCGTCACGTGCCGTTACTTCTTCGTGCGCAAGGTCCTGCTCTTCAAGTACTCATACGCGTTCCTGGCGCTGCCCGGAGGCCTGGGCACGCTCGACGAGCTGAACGAGGCGTTGACGCTGATTCAAACCAGGAAAATCCTGCACTATCCGGTTGTGCTGATGGGCGCGGCCTACTGGCGTGGCTATCTGGCGCTGCTCGAGGACATGGTCAAGGCAGGCACGGTCAGCGCGAGCGATCTGAAGCTGTTCCTCGTGACCGACGATCTCGCCGAAGCGCTCGAGCACATCCGCAAGCACGCGATCGAAGAATTCAAGCTGATGCGCAAACCGCCCATCAAACCGTCGCGGCTGCTGCGAGAGGAGTCTTATCCAGTGGTGATCACAGATCGGTGAGATGGCATCCCTGAAGCCCTCAGCCCTCAGCCCTCGTCCTCGCTCTTTTCTTCAAAAGGCTGCACGGCGCTGTTCAGCGCCGAAAGCGAGACGCTGCGCTGGAACGCGGCCCACACGGCCTTTGACAAAAGCGTGCGGAACCCGCCCTTTTCGAGCTGATACAACGCGTGCGCGCTCGTGCCGCCGGGCGAGGTCACGAGATTGCGCATCTCCGCGGGATGCGACGGCGAGTGCTCGGCGTAGATGGCCGAGCCGCGCACGGTCTGCGTGACCAGCGTGCGCGCGTCCTCTCGGGAAAACCCGAGGTGCACGGCGGCGTCGATGAGCGCCTCCATGAACAGAAACACATAGCTCGGACCCGAACCGCTGATGGCCGTCGCCATGTCGAGAAACGCCTCGTCGGCGACGTAGAGCTCTTTGCCGAACGCCTTCAGAATCGTCTGTGCCTGCTCGCGCTGCGCGGCCGTGACGGCGGCGTTCGAGGTCCACACAGTCATGCCTTCGGCAACCTGGGCCGGTGTATTCGGCATCGAGCGCACGATTGCGCCGTGCTTGAGCCCCTGAGTCATCGACTCGATTCTCGCGCCGGCGATGATCGACAGCACGAGCGCGTCCTTCCCGAGCTTGCCGCACAGGTCGCGGAAGACGAACCGCAGCATCTGCGGCTTGACCGACAGAATCACGATCTCGGCGTTCCTGGCCGCCTTCAGGTTGTCGCCCGTCGTGGCAACACCGAAACGCTTTTCGAGATCCTGGATGCGATCGGCGTGCGGATCGCTCGCCGTAATCGCCTTCGACTCGACGGCGTGCGAATTCAACAACCCGCCGATCATCGCGCCGGCCATCGCGCCGCCGCCGATGAACGCGATCGACCGCCCGCTCAACGCGTTCGCCGCGCGCTTCTCCGCTATCTTTGCCACTTTTTCCATATTGCCCTTCAGGGTCCGTTTTCAAGGTCCGGCTAAAGCCGGACACTACGTACTCTAATCTTCCAATCTACCAATGCTATGTTCGGATTTGCCCCGTTCCCTCGATCACCCATTTGTAGGTCGTCAGCTCGCGCAGTCCCATCGGACCTCTCGCGTGCAGTTTCTGCGTCGAAATGCCGACTTCGGCTCCCAGGCCGAACTCGCCACCGTCGGTGAACTGCGTGCTGGCGTTCACGAAGACCGCCGCCGCGTCGACTTCGTTCAGGAACCGGGCGGCGGCAGCATCGTCGCCGGTGACGATCGCCTCCGAGTGCCCCGACCCGTACTCGCGGATGTGGTCGAGTGCTTCGTCCAGGCTGCCGACCACCTTGACCGCGGCGACAAGCGACAGGAACTCTTTACCCCAGTCCTCGGCTGCGGCCGGCACGAATGGGGCTCCGGCCGCGCTCAGGTAGCGCGACGATTCGCCGTCGGCGTGAATCTCGACACGCGCCTTGGCCCATTCGGCGGCCATCTTCGGCAGCCACGTCGGGGCGAGGTCTCGATGCACGAGCAGCGTGTCGAGTGCGTTGCAGATGGTCGGCCGGCGCACCTTGGCGTTGTAGACGATCCGCAGCGCCATGTCTTGATCCGCCGACCGATCGACATAGGTATGGCAGACGCCGGCACCTGTTTCGATGACCGGGATCGTGGCGTTCTCGATCGTCGCCTTGATCAGCCCCTCGCCACCGCGAGGAATGATGACGTCGATAAACTCGCGCAGCTTCAGCATGCGCTGCACGAGCGCGCGATCGGTCGACGTGATGAGCTGCACCGACGTCTCCGGCAAGCCGGCGTCCTTCAGACCATCCTGAATCGCCGCCACGATCGAACGGTTGCTCGCCAGCGCCTCGCTGCCTCCGCGCAAAACGACCGCATTGCCCGTCTTGATGCAGATGGCGGCCACGTCGCTCGTGACGTTCGGACGCGATTCGTAGACGACGCCGACCACGCCCAGCGGCACGCGCCGCTTCGAAATCGTCAGGCCATTCGGCCGCACCACCGCGTCGAACGTCTCGCCGACAGGATCGACCAGCCCGGCGACCGACTCGACATCGCGAGCCATCGCACCGATGCGTTCGGACGTCAGGCGCAGACGGTCGATTTCGATTCGGGGAGAAGCGTTCGTACAATCCTGCGCGTTGGCCGCGAGGATCTCGCTCTCCCGAGAACGGATCGCCTTCGCGATGGCCGTCAGCGCCCGGTTCTTGAGATCGGTCGACGCCTGCGCCAGCACGACGGACGCCTTCTTCGCGCCCGACGCTTTGTCGATCAGTTCGTCCGTCGTGACCGGCATTTCCAATCCCTAATCCCCAATCCCTAATCCCTGGATTTCTAGAGCATCACCACGTTGTTGCGATGGATGACTTCGTCCCCGAAGTTGTACCCGAGAATCTGCGTGATCTGGGCAGATCGACATCCCTTGATGCGCTCCAGGTCCGCCGAGCTGTAGTTCGCGACACCGCAGCCAATCGACTTCCCTTCCGGTCCGACGATGTTGACGCTGTCGCCGCGATCGAACGGCCCCTTCACGTTCACGACTCCGGCCGGCAGAAGCGAGCGGCCGCGGCCGAGCGCCGTCACCGCGCCTGCGTCGATGTGCGCCGCCGCCTTGCCCGCGAGGCCCGCGAGAATCCAGCGCTTGCGGCTTTCCATCCGCGTGCGGTTCGACGGGAACCGCGTACCCACTGCCTCTCCCCTGGCGGCCTTGACCAGAACATTCTCGGTCGTCCCGCCGGCGACGAGCACGGTAATTCCGGATTCGGTCGCCAGACGGGCCGCCTGCAGCTTGGTCATCATGCCGCCCGTGCCCCGGCTCGTGCCGGCGCCCGCCGCCAGGGCAAGAATGGCGTCGGAGATGACCGGCACTTCGGCAATCAGGGTCGCCGACGCGTTGCGACGGGGATCGGCGGTATAGAGGCCTTCCTGGTCGGTCAGGAGAATCAACAGGTCCGCATCAATCAGATTCGCCACGAGCGCCGAGAGATTGTCGTTGTCTCCGATCTTGATTTCCTCGGTCGCGACCACGTCGTTCTCGTTGATGATGGGCACAACCTTTCGCTCGAGCAGCGCGAGCAGCGTGTTGCGCGAGTTCAGATAGCCTTGCCGGTCGGCGAGATCCGCGCGCGTGAGCAGCGTCTGCGCAACGATGATGTCTTCGCGCGAGAAGAGCTCGTCCCACATCTGCATCAGCTTGGTTTGGCCGACAGCGGCCAGCACCTGCTTGAACGGGATGTCTTTCCCATTTCGAGCCAGCTCCAGCGCCTGTCGTCCGGCGACGATGGCGCCCGACGAGACCAGCGCCACCTGGTGACCTTCGCCGACGAGGCGGGCGATCTGACGCGCCACACCGGCCATGGCCGGCCGCGCGAGATGGTCCTCGCCGCCGGTCAGCGTGTTGGTGCCGACCTTCACCACCAGACGCGTCTTCGAGCGCTCTCCCATGTTTTCTGGCCCATTTTATATCGAGCTATAATCGCCTCACTTTTTGACCAGAACAGGAGACTCCATGTCGCGGAAGCTCTCGATCATCGGTGTGCTGCTCTGCGCGAGCCTGCCCCTCGCCGCGCAGAACGGTGCGAAGAACGGCGAATGGCGCTCGTACGCCGCCGAGCCCGGCAGCACGAAATACTCGCCGCTCGATCAAATCAACCGGGATAACGTCAAGAACCTGCGCATCGCGTGGCGGTTCAAGACCGACAACCTCGGTGCGCGTCCCGACTACAACATGCAGTCCACGCCCATCGTCATCGGCGAGACCATGTACGTGCAGGCCGGTACCCGTCGCGCGGTCGTCGCGCTGAATGCCACATCCGGTGAGATGTTGTGGATGTGGCGGATGGACGAGGGCAAGCGCGGTGCGGCAGCCCCACGCCAGGGCTCTGGCCGCGGCCTCGCGTACTGGACCGACGGCAAGGGGGACGAGCGGATCGTCACCGTGACGCCGGGCTACAACCTGGTGCAGCTGAACGCGAAGACGGGCGTCCCGGTTTCGACGTTCGGCAGGAACGGCGTCGTCGATCTGAAGACCGAGATCGACCAGGCGGGTATCGACCTCGAGACCGCGGACATCGGCCTGAACTCGCCGCCGGCGCTCGGCAACAACGTGATCGTGGTCGGCGCCGCGCATCTGCCTGGCGGCGCGCCCCGCGCGAAAGAGAACATCAAGGGGTACATCCGGGGCTACGATGTGCGCACCGGTAAGCGCCTGTGGATCTTCCACACCATTCCGCAACCCGGTGAGTTCGGCAACGACACGTGGGAGAACGACTCGTGGTCGTACAGCGGCAACGCCGGAAACTGGGCGCCGATCTCGATCGACGAAGAGCTGAACCGCGTCTATCTCGCCACCGAAGATGCGACCGGCGACTACTTCGGCGGGCATCGTCCGGGCGCCAATCTCTTTACGAGCACCGTGGTCTGTCTCGACCTGAACACGGGCAAGCGCTATTGGTATTTCCAGGCGATCCACCACGATATCTGGGACTGGGATTTTCCTGCGCCGCCGATCCTGATGGACATTACCGTGAACGGGAAGCCCATCAAGGCCATCGCCGTGCCGTCGAAGCAGGCATTTCTCTACGTGTTCGATCGCGTCAGCGGTCAGCCGGTCTGGCCCATCGAAGAGCGGCCGGTTCCGCGCGGCAAAGTGCCCACCGAGTGGTACTCGCCCACGCAGCCGTATCCGACCAAACCCGCCGCGTACGACATGCAGGGGATTCGTGAAAGCGACGTGAACGACTGGACGCCGGAGATTAAGGCCGAAGCGCTGCGCGTGTTGAGTCTTCATAAATACAGCGACAACCTGTTCGAGCCCCCGATCGACCGCGGGCAGGACGGCAAGTACGGGATGATCATGATGCCCGGCAACAACGGGGGCACCAACTGGGAAGGCGGCGCCTTCGATCCCGAGACCAAGATCGCCTACATCTTCTCGTCGACCGAGTTCAACCGACGCTCGCTCTACAACGACCCCGCGCGGTCGAACATGAACTATATCGACGGAGGCGGTGGCCGCGGCGGACGAGGTCGCGGTGAAGGCGGCGCTGAAGAAGACGGTGGCGGAGCGGGTGCAGGACGTGGCGCGGGCGGAGGCGCTGGTCGCGGCGCAGGAGCGGGCGGAGGTGGACGGGCAGCCGGCGCCGCTGGTGGCGCCGAGGCCGCGCCGCCGCTGAACGCCTTTGGTCTGCCGCTCATCAAGCCGCCCTACGGCCGCGTGACCGCGATCAATATGAACACGGGCGATCACGTGTGGATGCAGCCGATTGGCGGCACGCCCGAGAACATCAAGAACCACAAGCTGCTCAAAGGCGTCACGATTCCGCGCACGGGCCGCCCGGGGCGGACCGGCATCATGGTGAGTAAAACGCTGTTGTGGGCCGGCGAACGCGGCCCGCTCGACAACGTCGACGGTCAGACCGTGTCGTGGTTCCGCTCGTACGACAAGGCCACGGGCGCCATCGTCTCGGAGATGCAGATTCCGGCCAACGTGACCAACGTGCCGATGACCTACATGGCCGGCGGCAAGCAGTACATCGTGATTGCCGTCGCCGCCGTCGGCAAACCGGCGGAGTTGCTCGCTCTGGCATTGCCTTAGCTCGCGGCACACGTTCCGGTTCCAGTTGCCGGTTCTGGTTCCCGGTTCAGTTCCGAGTTCCGGTTCTGTTCCCGGTTCGGGTTCGCGTGAGAACCGAACCGGGAACTGGAACCCACCTTCCGCTATAATCCGGCCGACTCTCACCCACACTCTGGAGGTTATAGATGGCGCGCAGGACGTTCGTGCTCGCAGGGCTGCTGGTCGTCGGCGCCGTCGTGTCAATCTCGGCGCAATACGGCACGAAGAACGGCGAATGGCGCTCGTATGCGGGCGAGCCCGGCAGCACCAAGTACTCCCCTCTGGATCAGATCAACAAAGAGAACGCGAAGAGCCTGCGGATTGCGTGGCGGTTCAAGACCGACAACCTCGGTATGCGGCCCGACTACAACATGCAATCGACCCCGCTCATGGTGGGCGGCGTGCTCTACGCGCAGGTCGGCATGCGCCGCGCGGTCGTCGCGATCGATCCCGAGACCGGCGAGCAGTTGTGGATGTGGCGGATGGACGAGGGCAAGCGCGGCGAAGTCGCGCCTGCGTCTGGGATCGGGCCGTGGCGTGGCCTACTGGACCGACGGCAAAGGCGATGAGCGGATTCTCACGGTCACGCCGGGCTACCAGCTCGTCGCGCTGAACGCCAGGAACGGCATCCCCGTCTCCTCGTTCGGCAGGAACGGCATCGTCGATCTGAAGACGGAGCTCGATCAGCCCGGCCTCGACCTCATCACGGCCGACATCGGGCTCAACGCACCGCCCGCTGTCGGAAACAACGTAGTCGTGGTCGGCGCCGCGCATACACCCGGAAGCGCGCCCCGCACGAAGGAGAACGTAAAGGGATACGTCCGCGGCTACGACGTGCGCACGGGCAAACGGCTGTGGATCTTCCACACCATTCCGCAGCCCGGCGAGCAGGGCAACGAGACGTGGGAGAAGGACTCGTGGTCCTACACCGGCAACGCCGGCAACTGGGGCGCGATCACCATCGACGAAGCGGCCAATCGCGTGTACCTCGCGACGGAGATGGCCACGGGCGACTACTACGGCGGACATCGCCCGGGTGCCAACCTCTTTACCGACTGCGTCGTCAGCCTCGATCTCAATACGGGCAAACGCTACTGGTACTTCCAGTCCATCCATCACGACATCTGGGATTGGGACTTCCCTTCCCCGGGCATCCTGATGGACATCAACGTAAGCGGAAAGCCGATCAAGGCCATCGCCGTGCCATCCAAGCAAGGTTGGCTGTACACGTTCGATCGCATGACGGGCGAACCCGTGTGGCCGATCGTCGAGAAACCCGTCGAGAAGGGCGACGTGCCCGACGAGTGGTATTCGCCAACGCAGCCGTTCCCGACCAGGCCGGCGCCGTTCGATCGTCAGGGTGTGTCTGAAGCCGATCTCATCGATTGGACGCCGGAGTTGAAAGCCGAGGCCGTGCGCATCGCCGGCCTGCACAAGATCGGGCCGATCTTCACGCCGCCTATCGTGGCGGGCGCGGGCGGCAAGGCGGGCACGCTGATGCTGCCCAATGCCACCGGCGGCGCGAACTGGGAAGGCGGCGCCTTCGATCCCGAGACCGGGATCGTGTACATCTTCTCCACCACGAATCTCACACGCCTCAGTCTTATCAACGATCCCGCGCGCTCGAACATGAACTACATCCAGGGCGGCGGTGGTGGCGGCGGCGACGATGGCGGTGGTGGACGAGGCGGACGCGGCGCGGCTGGGCGCGGCGCAGCACCTGCTGGAGCCGCGGCTCCGGCTCGCGCGGCCCTTCCGCCGATAACGGTCTTCGGGCTACCGCTGATCAAGCCGCCGTACGGGCGCGTCACCGCGATCAACATGAGCACGGGCGACCACGTCTGGATGCAGCCCATCGGCGACACACCCGACAACATCAAGAATCACGAACGGCTGAAGGGCGTGACGATTCCCCGCACCGGGCGCGGCGGACGCCTCGGCATCATGCTGACGAAGACGCTGTTGTGGGCCGGCGAGCGCGGTCCGCTCGTCACCGTGAACGGTCAGCAGGGATCGTGGTTCCGCTCGTATGACAAGGCGACCGGCGAGATCGTGTCTGAGACGCTGCTGCCGGCGAATACGACCGGCGTGCCGATGACTTACATGGTGAACAAGAAGCAGTACATCGTGGTGGCGGTGTCGGCGGCGGGCCGTCCCGCCGAGTTCATCGCGTTGACGCTGCCCTGAGGACTGGGTGGTGGGTGGTAGGTAGTAGGTGGTGGCCTACTACCTACCACCTACTACCTACCAGCTACTAGCTACTAGCTACCAGCTACCAACTACCGATTGCCGTAATCGCGAATGTCGTCAGCACCGAGGCGGAAGTCGACGGTGTCGCCGCCGACGGTTACCTTGAATGGTTCGAATAGATCGATCTTCTTCGGCAGCTCGGCCAGCCCTTGAATCGTCTCGCCCTTGGCCACTTTCCCGCCGGCGAAGTTCTTCATCGACGTCACCTTGCCGGCGATCGTTTCGCCCTTCTGGATGACGGTGACATCGGGCTTCAGCTGGAATTCCTTGTTGACGGTCCCCTGCACGAAGAAGACGCTCGTCATCCGCGCCTTGGTCCGGAACGCCGCCTTGGCCGGTGACTGGCTGAACAGCGCTTCGACGGTGCGGTCGTTGAGGACGATGACCTGCAGGTTGCCCCAGTCGGTACGCTGCTGCGCCGAGAATATCTGCAACATTTTCGCATTGTCGCCCTGGGCGCCGACAAGAACCGGCAGCGCGCAGGCCACCACTGCGAGGAGAGCGAGCACCTTCTTCATCACGTTTACCCCTTCAAATAGAGTGATCCGGCTGGAAGGAAGAGCATAACCGGAAGCAGGGGCGGTTGGAAAGCGTTGGCCTCCCGTCAGGCCGCCCTGCGGCGGTGCCGCCGGCGCGGCCCGCGGAGCGAGTTCTCGTAGCAGTCAATCGCACGCACGAAGATCTCGAGCCGCGACAGGCCGGTGGATCTGGTCAGCGCCGCCAGCTGGTGGAAGAGCTTGGGCGGCACACGAATGCTGACCTGCGGATAATCTCGCACGCGCTGGCCGTTCACGCCCCCTGGCGGACGGCCGGCCTTCCTGCGAGTGGGTAGTTTTTTCCTCATATCCTTCCTCACGTTTTCGCGTTTACGGCGTTTGTGCTTTCACAAATCCGATCCACGCGTCACATGAAACAGGCTGTAGCAAGGACTCTGCCAGCATCGGGACGGGTCCTGGAATCGTGGTTTGTCGAGAAACATGTCTCAACCGAAAACAGTGTTGTTCGCCGTTGAACAGTGTTGAACTTCAGTTCGAAAGTACGGTACCACCAAGTCGAAGGCAGCCGACGTACGAAGTGTGAAACAGGGATCATTCTGTGAATATTCTGCCTGCACCGCGGATGGGCCATAATCGTCAGCCGCGGAAGGTCAGGAGGGTACATGTCAGAGCCCACACGGGCAGAGGCCGACTGGGTTGCCGAACGCAGCCGGTGCACGACTTATGAGCTCTTCCGGGCGCTCGCCCGGCAGGTGAAGGCGGACGTCGAGAAGCGCAACGACATCTTGAGCCGGATCGATTTCGGATACGAGGATAACGACCGCGAGGACTATTTCGTCGTGCTGTCGCGGCAGGGCGGGCGGATGGTGCGGTTCACGGTGACCGACCACATCGCGGTGTCGGGCGAGCGGCTCGACGTGGCGTTCCAGGCGCGGGCCGTTTACACGACCGGCGGCGAGTGCCGGCTCCAGGTCGGCGACGACCATCTGCACGTCTGGCAAGTCGCCCGGCTGGCGCTGGAAGAGATGTTTTTCGATGCCTAGGCGGCTTCGGTATCAGGTGGCCACGAGCCTGGACGGGTTCATTGCCGGACCGAACGGCGAGTTCGACTGGATCACGACGGATCCCGACATCGACTTCGCGAAGGTGTACGCGCAGTTCGATACGGTAATCATGGGGCGCAAAACGTTTCAGACGACGCTTCAGCAGGGCGGGGACGGGTCGATGCCCGGCCTCCAGGTGGTCGTGTTCTCCACCACGTTGCGTCAGCAGGACTATCCGGCCGTCTCCGTGATCGGCGGCAGCCCCGCCGAGCACGTGCGATCGCTCAAAGCGAAACCGGGGAAAGATATCTGGCTGTTCGGAGGGGGCGAGCTGTTCCGCACGCTTCTCGAAGCCGGGCTCGTGGATACGGTCGAACCGGCCGTCGTCCCGGTCCTCCTCGGCGGCGGCATTCCCATGCTCTCGCCGCCATCGTTACGCGCGAGGCTCTCGCTGACCGGCCATCATCTGTACCCGAAGTCCGGCATCATGCTGCTCGAGTACACGGTGGACGAATCGTCTCGCCCTTGAGGGACGTGCCATACTTCCCCGAACGCCGGGGTGGCGGAACTGGCAGACGCACAGGACTTAAAATCCTGTGACGCGAAAGCGTCGTGCGGGTTCGATCCCCGCCCCCGGCATAACAATCTCACGCACCATTGGCAGATTGGCAAATTGGTAGATTGTCAGAATGTTGTTGGATTGAAGATTCACGCTCGCCACATTACCGCTCACCGGGCTCTGGTAATCTGCCGATCGCCATTGTTCCTTCTGACAGCATTCCACCAATCTTCCGATCCGCCAATCTACCAATGTTTTCCTGCACAAGTCCTGTGACGCGAAAGCGTCGCGACAGGACACGCAACGTGTTGACCACTATTGTTGACCATGTTACGCTTCCGGCATGGACGCCATGCCCATCTCGAAATTCAAGGCGCAGTGCCTGTCGGTGATGGACCGCGTGCGCCGCACCGGTCGGCCCGTGCGCGTCACCCGCTACGGCCGGCCTGTCGCCGACGTGGTGCCTGCGGCCCCGGCGGCACCTGAGAAGCGGGCGCTGGGTTTTCTGAAGGACGCCACCACCATCTCGGGTGATCTCATTGCGCCCGCGGCCGACGTCCGCGACTGGGACGCCCTTTCGTAACGATGCGTCTGCTGCTCGACACCCACATCATCGTGTGGGCGGCGTCCGGAGTCGACGTATTCGAGCCTCGTGTGGCCGCGCTCTTGACCGCCACCCGCCACGAGCTCTGGATGTCCGCGGTAAGCGCGTGGGAGCTGGCCATGCTGGCCGAACGCGGCCGGCTCGAGCTGCGGCCCGATCCCGAGCGATGGATTGCGGCGGCGGTCGCAGGCCTGGGACTGCGCGAGGCGCCCTTAACCTCGGCGATCGCGCTCGAGAGCTGCCGCCTGTCGTTGCCGACCAGAGATCCGGCCGACCGATTCATTGCCGCCACGGCCGCCGTCCACGAATGCTCGCTCGTCACCGCCGACGTGGCGCTCAAACGGGTCTCCGGCGTCCGCGTCGTCTTCTGCCGGACGCCGAAACGCCGGCGGTGACCCCGCCGGCACGCGTATATCCCGTGACTTCCCATGTCTACCGCGGCCACGAGATCTCGCGGTCTGGCCGGAGGCCCGAGCGCCCCCACTCCCCAACTGCTTGACGCGCCCTGCGATCGCCTGAGCCCGCCCCCCTGGTCGGGTGGACGCGAAGTTGCACGCGCATTACGCACAACCCAGCGGCGCGAAGCCGCGAATTAACAGGGAGGAGCGACATGCTTTCAACCAGAGCCATCGGCACCGCGCTCGTCGCGATCCTGCTCGCACCGGTACCTGCGCGCGCAGACACACTGCTCATTCCGTTCTTCGGCGTGAATTTCGGCGGCGATGCCGGCACGGAGTTCTCGGAAGCGTTCGACACCAGTCAATTCAACTGGGGCGTGAGCTTTGCCTTCATGGGCGGCGGCGTCTTCGGCTTCGAGGGCGATATCGGTTTCAGTCCGGATTTCTACGGCAAGACCGACGTGGGCGGCAGTAACGTGCTCACGGCGACGGGCAATCTGGTCCTCGGAATCCCCTTCGGCGGCCAGCAGGGGTTCGGCGTCCGTCCGTACGGCCTCGTCGGCGCGGGCCTGCTGAAATCGAAGTCGGACTTCGGGACCGGGGTTGCCGAGATCGACGAGAACGATCTGACGTGGAGCGCCGGCGGCGGCATTCTGCTGTTCTTCGGGACCCGCGCCGGTATCCGTTTCGACGTCCGCTACTTCAAGACGTTCGACGATCTGGAAATCCTCGGCATCCCGATCGCCCAGTCGCCCGGGAAGATCGATTTCACCAGAACCTCGCTGGGTTTCGTGCTCAGGTTCTGACTCACACGGCCACGGGACCAGCCCGGACACCGATGCACCGTGGACGGCGTCACGGCGCGGTTGTCACGCGCCACCGGGGTTCCCGGGCCACGTGTGCCAGTCCCTGCTGGTCGAGTAAGCGGTTGAGCTGATAGCACTCGCACGCGTGCTGCGCAAGCGCGAGGTGATCGTCAATCTGAATGCGGCCACGTGCCGTCGAAATGATCCCGGCCCGTTGGAACTGCTCCAACACAAGAGACACCGTCGGCCGCCCAACTCCAAGGAGATGCGCCAGCAGCTCGTGCGTCACGGGGAGCTCGTGGCTGCCAAGCCGCATCTCCGCCTCCAGGAGCCATCGACTGCACCGCTCCTCAGCCGAGTGTTGTGCGTTGCACGCAACCGACACAGCCAATGACCCGACGAACTTGTTGACGTATTCCAGGGCATGCGAATGGAACACCTCGCACCGGCCGAGCTCACGACGGAATGCGTCCATGCTCATCACGCCGGCCATGCCATCGCCCACAATGTGCATGGTCGCATCGCAGAATGCCGTGCGTACGCCGAGAAATGCCTCGACTCCCACAAAGCCTTCCGAGCCAACACTCGCAACCTCGGCCGTGAAGCCCTCGGCACTCGTCATCATGAACGAGCACAGGCTGCGGTCCAGAAACCAGATCTCGCGCAACGGCTCGCCGCGCTTCTGGATCACCTGGCCAGCGCGAAACGACACCACCGCGAGATCAGGCGCGATGTGCGCGAACTCATCGGCAGGCAGCCCCGTTAGGAATGTGTTTCGAAAAGGCGGTGCCATTCATCGAGACTACCGCTCCTTAAGGAGGGAAAGTTGTCCGATGCCTGACAAGAATGAAACTACGGCAAGAGGCGGTCGAACGCGCTCTTGACGACGCGATAGCACTCGCAGGACGCGTCTTCCAGGCGTGCGCGATTCACGATGGTGATCTTCTTGGTGCCATTGTGAAGGATGCCTGCCTTGTCGAGTGTGCCGAGCACCAGGCTGACCGTGGGCCGGCGCACCCCGAGCATGTAGCCGAGAAATTCGTGCGTGAGCTGAAACGAGTCGCCATCAACCCGATCGTGCGTCATCAACAGCCAGCGCGAGCAGCGTTCCTCGACAGTGTGGAGGGAATTGCACGCCGTCGATTGCATGATGAGTATCTGCAAAGCCTGACAATAGCGGCTGAGCAAACCGTAGAACACGCCACGGCGATCCAGCTCTTTTCTGAAGGCGTCCGCGGACATCGCCTGACCCTCGCCATCCGGCACCTGGATGAACGCCTCGCCCGGCGAGACCGTGCCGCCCAGGAACACGGTCATGCCGACCACCCCCTCGTTGCCAATGGTCGCGACTTCCACCATACGGCCATCCGTCATCACGTTGGTAACAGACGCGACACCGCCGGTTATGAAATAGACGGTGTCGATCGGCTCGCCATACTTGTGCATGACCTGTCTGAACTTCAACGGGACGGTTGTCAGTGAGGGGAGGATGCGGCGATAGTCGGCGGCGGGCAGCGCGGCGAGCAGCTTGTTGGGCGATCGCTCGTCGGGCGGCGGACGAGTGAGCAGGCGAGAACGGGCCTTCACCACCATGGCGACACCTCTTTTTGGCGGGTAGGGACGGCTTTGGTGGTCTGGGGCTTGGCCTCTGGCGAGGCGGCGGCAAATCAGGAAAGCAGAGTCAACGTTAGCACGTTTGTCGCCGATCACTGCGGTTTTCAAAGAAAGTTGTCCTGTGCCAGACAACTTTCTCAGGACGTTTCGACGTTACTGCTTACAATCTGCCGCAATCGCTTGGCCTGCAACTTGCTAACTTTCCATCACTCCTCCAGGTGACATTCGCGAGATGCCGCCTTCTGGTTTGCCGTAGAAAGGCGGTCGTGTGCGTGTTCGGCTGAAGAAGAAACTCGCCAGTGTCATGGACGGCGTCGACGTGTCGCAGGTGCGGGCCGGAGACATCGTGCAGCTCTCCGAAGCGGACGCGGAGTTGTTGATTAGCGAAGGCTGGGCGGAACGAGTGGCGGAGGACCGGGGATCCGCAACCGTTTCAGAAACGCCTGCAGCGGACTGACGATGTGTATCCGACTTGCGACATGCGCACAGTGCGGTCACGGATTCGCGGACGTGCTGAAATTCAGGAACAGCGTGTTGGGCCGTGTGGCCCACCTGATCTGCAGGGCTTGCTTGAACCACTGGATCGAGCTCGAGCCGCTCGAAACCCTCCTGCGCTATCCTCCCGACTCCGCTGCGCGGAAAGCTCCCGGAAAGGACGATTCGCAGAGCTTCGCAAGCCTGGTCTTCAGATCATCGAACTGATTGTGGTACCGCAAGACCTCTTCGAGCTCGTCAACGGACGTACCCATGTTCGCGAGCTTCAGCAACTCGACTACGGAATCCGGCGCATCCCCAGCGCGACGCAGAGCCACGCCACCGTCAGGCATCCGAACGCCACGAACAGCGTCACAAGCGACTCTGCGAGACCGATGGCCATGATGCGCGACGGCGAATCCGGATTGTGCGACGCATACCATCTCAGCATATTCATCAACCCGACCACCGCTCCGCCCAGGCCGCTGAAGATGCCGGCCAGCGAGATGGGACGCATCAGCGCGAGCCCCGGCTCGGTCGGCCGAATGACGTAGGCGACCCCCGCCGCCAGCGGGAACAGGGTGACCAGCAGGCTGAGTTTTGCGAAGAACCCCATCTGGCCGAACATATTGAACAGTTCCATGTGTGAACCGCCTCCGCTGTGATACAACGCGCCATCGGGCGCCGCGTGACGAGTCACGATCCGGCGCGCCGCGCGTTATGACCGGCATGGACCGGGAGCTCGAGCTCCAACTCGTGGCGCAGTTGCGGGCAGGCGAGGCCGCGGCGTTCGATCGCGTCTACGCGGAATTCAACGCCCGCCTCTTCAGCTTCCTGGCGCGCCTCTCCCGCCGCCGTGACGTCGCCGAGGATCTGCTCGAGGAAACGTGGCTGCGCGTCGTCGATCGGGCGCCGAAGCTGCGGCCCGATACGAACCTGGGCCCGTTCCTCTTCACCGTCGCGCGCAACTTGTATTTCAGTTACTGCCGATCGCGGCTGATGGAGGACTCGCAGACCGCGGACATGATCGGGCTCTGGCCGCTCGGAACGCCACCGCCGTCGCCGTTCGAGTCGACCGTGGCCAGCGAAACCGGCAGGCGCATCGAAGCGGCCCTGGCCGATCTCCCCGCCGTGTATCGCGAAGCCCTGCTCCTCGTGGCCTTCGAAGGCCTGCGTCCCGCCGAAGCGGCCATCGTCTGCGGCATCACGCCCGAAGCGATGCGCCAGCGGCTCAGCCGCGCCCGTGCGGCGATGGCCAGACGGCTCGACGAGTGCGATCAACGTCTGCTGGTCGCGCTGAAAGAGGTGACGACATGATCGAGAGCCTCCCCCTTCTCACACCAGATGCGCAACGCGGCGCGCGCACGATCGCACGCTGCCATCGGCGGCTGACGCGCCGGCGTCAACAGCTGGAAGGGGCCGCAAGCCGCGCCAACGCGCGATACCTCGCGGTCGAACGCGTGCTCGTGCTCGGGTTGTGCGTGATTTACCTCTCCGGCGTCGCGATTCTGGCCATCCAGATGCTCGGCGGAGGCTAGCTCCCCTCGTACGCACACCTGGTGCAGCCATGCGCAACGCGATGCAAAGCACTCCTCGTTTCACGGGCGCACGTCCTTTCAGCCCACGAAATGCCGAAGAAATGATTGTCGCAAGGTGCGCCGGCTCGGTAAGCTTCGCGGGGGAGGTTTCAGTTGACGTGTGAATGGATGGTCCTCTGCGAGGAATACGACGGGCGCGCGCCGGGCAACCCGTCGATCATCGGCATGATCAGCGCGCTCGTCACCGATACGGTGCCGGCCAGAATCGAGCAGCTCGTCGCCGCCTTCAGGCTGGTCGGCCATCCCGACGAGCACGCGACCATCTCGCTCGTCGTCCAGGACGAATCGGGCGCCGATGTGAAGGGACATCCTCAGTCGCTGCGCCTGCCCGGCGTGGGCGTCTGCGACGCGCACATTTCGCTCGCACCTATCGAACTGAAATCATTCGGAAAGTATTCCGTCGTGCTGCGCCTCGACGGTGCCGACGCGTTCCGCACGACCTTCTGGGTGACCGCGACCCACACGCTGCCGATTTGAGCGGAAGGCGGACTCGCGACTATTGCTCGCGCCAGCGTTCGTAGACCAGCGCAACCTCGCGGTTTCCCTGTCCGCCACGCCCGGATCCGCCGCTCATCGTCGTCGAGACGCGCAACTCCTCGCCGCCGGCGGATAGCTGGTAGCGCCGCTCGATCTTCGGCCCTTCTTCAATCTCGATCTCCGAGACCAGCACGGCTGCGTCCCAGCGGCTCTTCCGTTTGAGCTTCACGAGGCCGTTGGCCGCCCGCTCGTCGACCTTCCTGTCGTCGGTCTGGAGCGTCACGGTCCTTCCTTCGGCATCGGTGATCCCCACCGACGCGGGATGAACCACCACCGTGATGCGGCTTGAGGCCTCCATCACCGATCGGACGTAGCCCATGATCTCCTGCATCTCCTCGGGACTTCTGCTGCCGCCGCCGCCACCCATCCGTCCGCCAAAACCGCCGCGGCCACCGCCGAAGCCGCCACCGCCGCGCCGCCCACCGCCAGGGGCGCCGCCGCCTTCCGGCCGGCCACCTTCTTGCCCGCTTGCGGAGCCGCCTCGGCCTGGCATCTCGCTCTTATCGCGGTTCAGCGACCACACTCCGCCGAAGGCCTCGTGGCTCGTTGGAGCCGGCGTCCCGGCCGTCTGTCCGGCAACGCCCGGCGTCCATACCATTCCCAGGAGCACGACGATCCAATTTGAAATGAGGGGACGCATCGACATACAGACTAGAACGCTGGCGAGGCCGGAAATGCTTACCCGTCACAGTTTTTTCACGGCTGGCTGCTAGGCGAACGTCGAGGACGCCTCGTCGCGGTGGCCGCAGAACAGGCATCGGCCGAACTTCGGCGAGATCATCGCGTCGCACTTAGGACACCGCCTGGGCTTGGGCGACATCCGGCCGTCCGCCTGTCCGTCGCGCAGATCGATCTCGGTGACCTTGGCGCTCAATTGGGCTTCCGTGATGCCGCTCGATTCCATCAACTCGAACATCGCCCGCGTAATCAGCGCCAGCCGGTCGAGCTTCTCCTCGAGCCGGACGAGCGAGTCGCGCGCCAGGCCATCGGTGGAGGGCGTGCCCTGTATCGAGTCGATCTTCGCGTCGAGTTGGTAGATTCTGATCTGTTGATATAGGTCCCACAGCATCGGCCATTTCCTCCCGTTTGACCGGGCAGGGCTAAAGCCCTGCGCCACCTGATAGCTCTGGTAAAGCCCTGCGCTACCTCGTGGCAGGGCTAAAGCCCTGCGCCACCGAAACACTACGGACTTTGAAAACCAGCACACCAAGCACGATGGGCAGGAAGATCCGCCAGAAGTTGTCGAGGACCAGCATCGGCACGTGCCAGTACAGCACCTCGAGCGCCAGCACGCGGCTGAACGCCTGCAGCATGAACTGGTCGGACAGCCGCCACGCCACGCTCACCATCATCCCCAGCTGGAGCGTCGTCACGAGCAGGTCCTCGCGCCAGTCGAGCGGGCGATGGTCGCCGACGACCAGCCAGGTCATCGCCGGCAGCAGCAGCACGCCGTTGTACGGCTGGTTGTAGAACGCGAACAGCGACCACGCGCACAACACCGAGAGCAGCACGACGTCGAACGACCGGCCGAGCGAGTCTCGCGCGCTGAAGACCTGCCGGCACAGCCACACCAGCAGCAGCGTCATCGCCACGATATGCGCGGCATCGGCCCACCGGTCCGAGTCGATCAGACTGTGAAAGATGATCCGCGCGCTCATCGCGCTGTACTCGCTGATGCGGTCTTCGCCGACGTAGATGTGCGTCAGCATGTCCCAGTAGGCCGCCACCACGTCGAGCGGCGCGGCAGCAACGCGTAACGCATACACCACGACGCCGGCGATCACGACGCCCGCCGCCGCGGCGATCACCGTGAACTGCCCCGTCAACGCCGCCCACATCACAAATGGGGCGCCGAACTGCGGCTTGATGAGCGCCACGCCACAGAGCACGCCTGCCAGCACTGGACGCCGGCGCGCAAGCATGACGCTCAAGAGACCGGCGCCCAGAAGCGGCAGCGCAATCTGACCCGTCCAGAGAGAAATGCGCACGCTGCCCCACGCGCAGAACATCGCGACCGGCAGCGCCGCCACCGTCCAATTGGCGGAAGGCCGGACGAACCGCACGGCGAGATACGCAACAGCCGGCGCCAGCACGAGCTTGGCGGACGCCCAGGCGATCGGCAGCCACGCCGTGTCCACGAACGAGAACGGCGACAGGAACACAATGGCGTGCGGCGGGTAGTCGGCTTGCGTGCCGAGATCCGCATACACATTTTTTCCGTCGAGCCACTGCACGACCCAGCTGTGGATCCACATCAGGTCTTCGCTGTGGTTGGGGTGAACCGCCTGATGAAAGGCGACGGCCATACTGATGGCCGCGAGACCGCTCCACACGAGACACTTCACGCTGTGACTCATGAAGAACTGTGTCGGCCGTTCGCGGACGCACGGCCATCCTGTTCTTCATGGATGCCCGGACCGGAAAATATTTCCCGGTCACGAATTTGTTACGCTGCGTCTGAAAATTGACGTCGTGAGGTACTTGTGACGGCTCTGCCACTTAGCCGCATCGCCGGCCGACCAGAAACTGCGCCCGGATCTTGCTTCTCACAGTACGCAGATCCCGATGCAAAAACTCGAAGTCCGCGAAGTCCGCCGTGCCTGCCGCCATTCCGTCACGTGGCCCGTACGTGTGCGTGCGCTGAGCGACACAGACTGGCATCCCGGCCGCGTGGTCAACCTGAGCGTCACAGGGGTGCTCCTGCAGACTGACCGGCAATATGAGGTGGGCGAGCGCGTCGAGGTCGAGATCGATTTTCTGACGCAGCCCGAGATGAAGACCGTCGTCGGCGGTGTGGGCCATGTCGTGCGGGGCAATGGAGGGCCGAGACGTGCAGCCATCCACTTCGATCTCGGATGCGTGCCGAGGCCCGCGAGCTCCTGATCGCTACCGCGCCAGCCGCGCGCGGCGCGCTTCCTTGAACGACTTCACGCCCAGCGCAATATAGACGCCGAGCAGCACGACCATCGCGAGCTGAGCGAGGACGGCCGGCCGCATCAGATTGCCGCCCGCAAGAGCCGGGACCACCCGGGCGAGCGTCGCCAGCAATCCAATCAGCGCCAGCGCAACCGCGGCGTGCATCGCGTGCTTGCGCGCGGCTTCACTCCTGGCGACGAGGGCCAGGATCACGAAGACCGCGCCGAAAAAGGCCGGAATGAGCGCGGTGACGCTCGTACGGCCGGTCAGCACATAGCTCGCGAGCCCGAGCAGAATCAGAACGATCCCGAACGACCGAGTGGTAGACGCCATAGGTCCCCGCATTGTAGCCTCCGGATGTGCCCGGGCGCCACCGACAACATCCAGGTTCGCGCCGGCGGCAAGCTGGTCAGGCTGACCAATCTGCGCAAGCCCTTCTGGCCCGCGCCGCAAAGACGCAAAGATGATTGTACGTAGTACTAGATTCTAGATTTTAGATCAGTGTATCGACC
Source organism: Vicinamibacterales bacterium (assembly GCA_963746535.1). Lineage (GTDB taxonomy): Bacteria > Acidobacteriota > Vicinamibacteria > Vicinamibacterales > JAMQPK01 > JAMQPK01. The sequence continues at coordinate 503,346 of CAVVBP010000010.1, forward strand.
CGGTGGGCTTGTCAGCGGTCTGCTGGGCAATCGCGCGCGAGATCATGTCTTCGAGCTGTTTCTTGTCGATGCGAAACGGCCCGGCCACGGCCGCGCCGGCCTGGATTTCGATCGCCACGACGACCCCACTGTCTTCGAACGGGTTCACGATCCAGCTGAATCCCCTGAGGAACACCGGCGTGTCGGTTGATTCGGGATTCTTCGCGCGATGGATGGCCAGGAGCATCGCCTTCAACAGCTTGGACACATCGTTGTCGGTCCATGCCGCCGGATCGGTGTTGATACCGGAAATTGCCTGCGTCCGCGCGAAATCAGTACCACGAAGCCAGATATCTACATTGAGCTCAGTCACGTGAGTCAGATTGTACGAGACAGCCGTTCGGCCAGTCCAGCCGCGTCGGTGGCCGGCTCCGAGCACGTGAAGTCGTGGCACACGTACGCCATCGCGCGTCCGTCGCGCATGTCCATCGACGCGATGAAGGGCAGCAGGCGCGCGAGCTCGGACTGCGAGCGTCCCGGCTGCACCGGCACGATCACGCTGAACGGATCGAACTTCGCCATGGCCTCGCGCATCAGCGCCTCTGTGTTCTCGTCGCCAGGATTGCCCACGATGACCACCTGCGCAACCCCGGCGTGATAGGTGGAGAGCGCCGACATCATCATCGGCACGGCACGCGCGACCTGGCCGATGCGCGGACCGAACATCTTCAGTGTTCGATCGATGCGATCGAAAAGCTCCGCCTCGTTCGTCAGATGCGCCAGCATCAGCAGATTGAACACCGCGACCGAGCTTGGCGACGGCTCTGCGCCGTCGTAGTCCTCTTTCATGCGCAGGATGACGCTCGGGTCCTTGCCTGTGGTATTGAACCAGCCACCGAGCTCGGCATCCCAGAACTGCTCGTCCTGCCGCCGCTGCAGCAGGCGTGCGAATTCGAGCCAGTGGGGGTTGCCACTCGACTGAAACAGCTCCAGGAGCCCGAACACGGCATACGCGTAGTCCTCGGCGTATCCGTCGATCGCCGCGTCGCCGTCGCGATAGCGTCGCCTGAGAATCTGGCGCGCTGGATCCCACATGCGCTCTTCGAGAAACCGTGCCGATCGATCGGCGGCCTCGAGATACCGCGCCCTCTGCTCCGCCAGCGGCAGGACACGGGCCGCCCGTGCAAACGCGGCGAGCATCAGCCCATTCCACCCCGTCAGCACCTTGTCGTCGAGGTGAGGACGCGGCCTCGTCAGCCGCGCCTGGAACAAGGTCATGCGCGCGCGTCGCAGCACCTCTTCGACCTCGTCACGCGATTTGCCGGTTCGCTCGGCAAGCTCCTCGATCGAGCCGGCGACATAGAGCAGGTTCTTGCCCTTGAACTCCCCTTGCGGATCTTCCGGGGCGTTCCCATCGGGCCTGATGCCAAACCGATGGCGCACGATCTCGAAGTCGTCCTTCAGCAGATCCTCCAGCTCGGCCTGCGTCCACAGATAGAACGCGCCCTCCGTCTTGTGCGCGTGCGGGCCCGCCGCGTCCTCGGGCGGCACGCTGTCGGCGTCTTCGGCCGAAAAGAAACCGCCTTCGGGGTTGGTCATCTCGCGCAGGACGTACTCGAGCGTGTCTTCCGCAACCTCGGCAAAGAACGGGTCGCGCGCCACTTGAAACATTTCGAGCGACGCCAGCGTAATCTGTGCCTGGTCGTAGAGCATTTTCTCGAAGTGCGGCACACGCCAGTTGGCGTCCACCGAATAGCGGTGGAATCCCCCGCCCACATGGTCGCGCATGCCGCCGAGCGACATCGCCTGCAGCGTCTTGGCCACCATGAACGCCGGCGTGTAGTCGCCCGTGCGGGCCGTTTCGCGCAACAGGAACAGCAGCTCGCTCGGCCTGGGGAACTTCGGCGCTCCGCCGAATCCACCGCGAACCTGGTCGAAGGTCTGCGCGAACTGCGCGACCCCCTCCTGCAGCGCATCGGGCCCCGGCACTTCCGACCCGGGGTCCACCGAGCGCAGGCCCCTGATCTGTTCGGTCAGGTTCTCGGCCGAGACCTGCACCTTGGGCCGCTCCTCACGCCACACGCGGACGATCTCGCGCAGGATCTCCGGAAATCCCACCCTGCCCCATCGCGCATCGGGCGGGAAGTACGTGCCGCCGTAAAAGGGCTTCAGATCCGGCGTCAGCCACACGCTCATCGGCCAGCCACCCGACCCGGTCGTCGCCTGCACGAAGGTCATGTACACGCGATCGACGTCCGGACGCTCCTCGCGATCCACCTTGATCGAGATGAAATCGCGGTTCAGGATGGCCGCGATGTCCTCGTTCTCGAACGACTCGTGAGCCATGACGTGGCACCAGTGACAGGTCGAGTACCCGATCGACAGAAAGATCGGCCTGTCGAGCGCGCGGGCCTTGTCGAAGGCGTCCGCCCCCCACGCATACCATTCCACCGGGTTGTCGGCATGCTGCAGAAGATACGGGCTCTTCTCGCCCGCGAGATGATTAGCCATGCGCTTCGGCTCCAGCGGCCCTGATGTCGCGCCGCATCTTGTTGTACGACGCTGTGAACTCGACGCCCCAGAGCAGGATGACCGCCGAGAAATAGATCCAGATGAGGAAAACGATGACGGTCGCGATCGATCCGTGAATGCGCGTGAACCGCGAGGCGTCGCGGATGAACCACGAGAAGCCCTTGAAGCCCGCGTCCCACAAGAGGCCGGTAATGAGGGCGCCCAGCCACACGTCCTTCAGCAGCACCTTCACGTTCGGCACGAAGTAATAGACCAGGCCGAACACGAATGCCGGCAGGAGGAGCAGCGCATTGCGGATGATGAAGCCCTGCATCACCCGAAGCGCCGGATAGCTGTCGGACACGCCGGCAAACCAGCGGGCGCCGATAATCTGGGCGGCGGTCGCCCCGAGGAGCCCGATCATGAGCATGAGGCCGGCTGTCAGCAGCATGAGAAACGAGAACAGCCTGTGGCTCCAGAAACTGCGGGTCTTTTCGACGCCCCAGGCATGGTTCACCGCCGTGCTGATCGCGCCGAACACGCCCAGCGCGCCCCAGACCATGAGAATGGCGCCACCGACGCCCAGGCGAATCGGGTTCTGCCGGAAGGCATCGAGCTGGCGGGTGATGAAGTCGAAGTGTCCGGGAAAGTACCGAAGGGCGAAATCCAGCACTCGCTGACGCGTCGGCTCGTCGGCGGTGACGCTGCCCAGAATCGAGATGCTGATGAGCGCGAACGGGAAGAGCGAGAGCAGCGCGTAGTAGGCAATCGAGGCCGCGTAGGTCAGGTTGTCGGCTTCATAGAACTCAATGACGGCGCGCCACGCCGACAACCGCGTAATGCGCCAGGTTTGTTTCAGTTCCGCGCCGAGGTCGCGCTCGCGCCAGAGCAAGGTCCCTCTATAATGCCTTTACATGCCGGAGACGCCCAAGAAAGACGTCATCACGCCCGTCCGGTCGATTCTGGAATTTGTAGGGCGCGACTCAAGTCGCGCCCTACAGACGCCCAAGGGCGAAGCCAGGAACGATCAAATGGTGTGCGAGCGATGCGGGGCGGAAATGTATCGCATGCATGCCGTGTGGCGGTGCAGCGGGTGCGGGTTCAAGACTGATTGTTGTGGGTGGTAGTCGCGCCCTACAGAGTCGCCGCAGCAGACGTCGTCGTTTCTTCCTTCGCCGAGGCCTCGAGAACCTTCACCACCAGCTCGAACGGCATCATATTGATGGCGTCGTAGTCGGGGGGGCATCCGAACTCGCGCACCTGGGGTGCCGTCGGGTTGCCAAGCGTGACGCAGAGGCCGCAGCCGATGCACAGGTCGGCACGAACGGCGCACACCATGCGGCCATCCCGGTCCTTCTCCTCGACGATGCAGTTGGCCACCGGGCAGGCAGCCTGGCAAATCGAGCACGCAAACGCGCCAAAACACCGGTCGGGGTCGATGACCGCTATGGTCTTGGGGGCCTTCTTGCGCGGCCCGCTCATCATCTTGGTCCACATGTTGTTCGGATTATACCTGAAGAGGGCTGAGGGCTGAGGGCTCAGGGCTCAGGGCTCAGGGGAGAGATAAGAGTTGAAGGAAATGTTGAGGCGCCCAGGCTCTCTAAGCCCTCAGCCCTCAGCCCTAAGCCCTAAGCCCTCTTAGCCCTCAGCCCTTTCAGACGTCAGCGGTTGCCCAGCGTCAGCGGGTACGTGATCCAGGTACCGTTCCGCATCAATGGCCGCCATGCAACCCGAGCCTGCGGCGGTAATCGCCTGCCGGTACACGTGGTCCTGGACGTCGCCGGCCGCAAACACCCCGGGAATGCTGGTGCGCGTGCCGTTGGTCGTCACGATGTAGCCGTTGGCGTCGGTTTCGAGCTGCCCCTTGAAGAGGCTGGTGTTCGGCGTGTGTCCGATCGCCACGAACACGCCCTCGACAGGGATCTCCCTGCGTTCTCCGGTCACGTTGTCGCGCAGGACGATCGCGGTCACGACGCCTTTGTTCACGTCGAGCACGTCTTCGACCTCGCTGTTCCACGCAAAGTCGATCTTCGGATGCGCGAACGCTTTGTCCTGCATGATCTTCGACGCGCGGAGCGTGTCGCGGCGGTGCACGACGGTCACCTTCGACGCGAACTTCGTCAGGAAGATCGCTTCCTCCATCGCAGAGTCGCCACCACCGACGACCGCGATGGGTTTACCCCGGAAGAAGAAGCCGTCGCAGGTGGCGCACGTCGACACGCCGTGTCCCATGAGAGTGCGTTCGGAGGGAAACCCCAGCAGGCGCGCCGACGCTCCCGTCGCGATGATGAGCGACTCGGTGTAGATGACCTGATCGCTCACGTCGATCTTGATCGGGCACCGGGTCAGTTCGACCTTCGAGACGTTGCCCTGCACGATCTCTGTGCCGAAGCGCTCGGCCTGGGCGCGCATGTCGGCCATCAGATCCGGCCCCATGATGCCGTCCCGGAATCCGGGATAGTTCTCCACCATGGTGGTCATCATCAGCTGACCGCCCGCCTCGAGCCCCTCGATGAGCAGCGGCTTCAGGTTGGCGCGGGCGGCATAGAGCGCGGCCGTCAGTCCGGCCGGGCCCGACCCGATGATCGTGACGTTCCGATGTGCGCTCATTAGACGTGTTTGTCGATCAGTTGCTGCAGGTGATCCTTGTCGGCCAGGCCCACAATCGATTCCACGATCTCGCCACCCTTGAAAATGAGGAGCGTGGGGATGCCGCGGATGCTGAAGCGGCTCGCCGTATTGGGGTTTTCGTCGACGTTCAGCTTTCCCACCGTCACCTTGCCGTCGTACTGGTTCGCCAGCGCGTCAACGGTCGGCGCGAGACGCCGGCACGGACCGCACCATTCCGCCCAGAAATCGACGAGAACGGGCTTATCGGACTTGACCACGGTCTGGTCGAAGTTGCCATCGGTGAAAATCTGAATCTTTTCTGAGGCCATTGACACTCCAAATGAAAGGCTCCGGTTCGTCAAGTTCGTCGGTTCGTGGGTTCGTTAAGTTCGTGGGGTTCGTTCGGTCAGAGCCTCGAACCTCAACGAACCTTACGAACCCGACGAACAGACGAACTTGACGAACCTACGAACCCCTACGAACCTACCTAACCGGCCCGTCTTTTCCGGGTACTCTCATACAGTTTGACGTACTCACGGGCCGATCGGTCCCACGAAAAATCCTGCCGCATGCCGGCGACCTGCAATCTCTTCCAGTTGCTCGGGTTAGCGAAGACGGCTTTGGCCCGCTCGAGCGCGGCGCCGAGGGCCTTCGCCGTATAGGCCGTAAAGCTGAATCCGGTCCCCGTGCCGGCCGCATCATTGTAGTCCGTAACGGTGTCGCTCAACCCGCCCGTGGCGCGCACAATCGGCACCGTGCCATACCGCATGCTGTACATCTGGTTCAGCCCGCACGGCTCGAAACGAGACGGCATCAGAAAGATGTCGGCGGCGCCCTCGATGAGATGCGCCAGCGCCTCGTCGAACCCGATCTTCACGGCAAACCGGTCGGGATGCGCGGCGGCCAGGTCGCGCCACATCTTTTCGTAGCGCGGGTCGCCGGCGCCGAGCACGGCAAAGCTTCCAAAGGCCGGCAGCGTGGAGGCCAGTTCGGCAACCAGGTCGAAGCCCTTCTGATCCACCAGGCGCGACACGACGCCGACAAGCGGTCTTTTCAACTGGTCGGGAGGCATGCCCGGCAGGAGCAGATCCACGAGGGCACGCCGCGCGGCGTCCTTCCCTTCGAGCGTCTGCTCGTCGTAGGGCTCGGGGAGATACGGATCGCGCCGGGGATCCCACCGGTCGGTGTCGATCCCGTTCAGAATGCCGTGCAGGTCGGACGCGCGTGTCGCCAGCACACCCTCGAACCCGAAGCCATATTCCTTGGTTTGAATCTCACGGGCGTAGGTCGGGCTCACCGTCGTGATGCTGTCGGAAAACGCGATGCCGCCCTTCAGCAGGCTGATGCCGCCCCAGTACTCCAGCGCGTTCACCGCCAGCATCTCGGGCCCCAGCCCGAGCGGCGACAGCCATTCGGCGCCGTAGTTGCCTTGATATGCGAGGTTGTGAATGGTGAAGATCGTCGTCACGTCGCGCAGCCGCGGCTCGCTGGCATACCGCGACCGCAGGTACACCGGCGCAAGCCCGCCCTGCCAGTCATGCGCGTGCAGGATGTCGACGGGCTGAGCGGCCTGAAGGGCGTACTCCAGGGCCGCGGCACAGAGAAATCCAAACCGGCGAGGGCTGTCCGGATAGTCGCCTCCGACTCCGTACAGGCTCTCGCGGTCGTACAGCTCCGGCCGATCGACGAGCACGGCCTTCACGTTCTCGGCCAGCGGCTGCTCGGTGACGCGCGTGTCCACCACCGCTTTGTCGATGCCGCCGACATGGATGGTTCGAGTGGTGCCCTGCGCGCGCGTCCCGCGATATCTCGGCGTGACGAGGGTCACGTGATGGCCCAGCCTGCCGAGAGCAAGCGGCAGGGCGCCGAGCACATCGGCCAGCCCTCCTGTCTTCGAAAACGGGAGGGCTTCCGATCCGATCATCAAAATGGAAAGGCTCATGGGCATCTTGAGAACGGTTCGTAGGTTCGTGGGTTCGTCGGGTTCGTCGGGTTCGTCGAGGGTTCGTAGGGTTCGTGGGGTTCGTGGGGTTCATTCGGCGGAACCTCGAACCTCGACGAACCTCACGAACCGACGAACCTTACGAACTCGACGAACCGACGAACCCGACGAACCGACGAACTTCACGAACTTTACGAACTCTACGAACCTTACGAACCGGTAGGTTCCTGAACAGCGTCCGACGGATACTATTGCATCAGTACGATCCGCTGAGTCACAATCCTCGCGTGACCACTTCGAAGACAGATCCTCCGTCAGAACGGCCTCCAGACCGGCCCGGGCGCGCTGAAACGCGCGAAGTCCGCGAGCTGCGCGAGCTCAAGAACGCGCAGCCCGATCTGGCGTCGGCAGCCGACATGCAAATCGAGCTACTCGGCGCCCAACGGCGCGTGCAATCGCGGATCCCACTGCCCTCGGCCACGTTCGATCACCGTAAACCCGACAACACTGAGTGCCGCCCTGTCCTGCAATTCAAGGACATTCCGATCGACTGGACCGACTTCCGGCTCATGGTCCGGCAGACGGCCGATATCCTGCGCCGGTTCGAGACACTGGAATTGCCCGATTACGAGCGCCTGCAGGCGCTCGCGCGCGACGGCAAGATCGAAGCTGTGGTGGCGGGTTGGTACGAGTCGGCGATGGCGCCAGCCCGGCGCCAATCGGACGCGAGGACCCCCGACAAGGAGATGCTGGATCAGGTCCTGCTGCTGGCGATGCGCCCGTTTCTGGCGCGGTGTGCAGAGGCGCTCCTGCCCAGACTGGAGCTGACCGACTGGCGTCAGCCCTGCTGCCCGCTCTGCGGCGGCGAGCCGGAATTCGCGTTCATCAACCCCGCCGCCGAGCGTTTGTTGATCTGCAGCCGCTGCACGGGTCAGTGGCGATTCGATCCGATTACCTGCCCCTTTTGCGAGAACAGCGATCGCAGCCGCATTACGTCGTTCACCAGCGGCCGATACCGGATCTATGCCTGCGACGAATGTCATCGGTACCTGAAAGCGTTCGATGGACGTGACGGCAGCCGACCGGCGATGCTGGCTGTCGATTCCATCGCCACGCTGCCGCTCGATGCCGCCGCAATTCAGCGCGGCTACACCAGTTGAAGGTCGAAGGATAGGGGAAGGATAGGGGTCGGGAGGGGTTTTCGCAGGATGTGGGTCGAAAACCCCTCCCGACCCCTCTACTTGGCTGTTGAAACGGCGGGCGTGGTAAGCCCGAGCGGGCCGGTGTGCTCGGAGAGCCACGTCATCAGGTGACGCGTTTCCCAGAACCGGCCCAGGTTCGACGTCGCGCCGAGCACGACCACCGCGAACGAGGACCCGCTGGGCATCTTCAGCAGCGTTGCCAGGCAGTAGCCCGCCTTGCTGATGAACCCGGTCTTGCCGCCGACCACGTCGATTTCGCCGCTGCGAAGAATCTGGTTGGTGCTGCGGACGGTCACGATGCGGCCCGCACGATTGGCGGCCGGAACGGTGCGGAACGAGTACTCGGGTGTCCGCATGATCGGGCCGATACGATCGTCTTCGGACGCGAACGAAATGAGCCGGGCCATGTCGTAGGCCGACGAGATGTTGTCGGCATACAGGCCGGACGGGTCGATGTACGCCGTATGGTTAAGACCGAGGTCGTCGGCCTTCTGGTTCATTCTGGCGATGAACCCGTCATAGCCGAGCGGCGAAATACGCGCGAGCGCACGGGCCGCCGCGTTGTCGGACGGAATCAAGAGCAGGTGCAGCAGATCGGCCACCCGCACGCGGTCGTTCGTGCGCAGATAGGTCGTCGACGCGCGAAGCGTGTCGGCGCGCACGATTTGCACTTCCTGGTTGAGGTCGGTGGCGGTCTCGAGGAACACGATCGCGGTCATCACCTTCGTGATGCTGGCGATCGAGCGCTCGTCCATCGCGTTTTCCTCGTAGAGCACCTTGCCGGTGGCCGGGTCGTAGATAATCGCGGCGGCCGCCCGAACGTCGGGAACCACGTTACCGGCGTCGTCGGTGCGGAAGCGCGGGACTTTGGCTTCGGCGAGCGCCCTGGAACTTCGCGACGCTCTGGCGCGGGCGGCACGGATGCGCGCCGCGCGCGCACGGGCCTTTGCCGACGCCGAAGAGGTCTTGGTGGTGCCGGCCTCGAGCGTCGGCGCGACGCGGCTGGTTAGGGACTGGATGGTCGCGGCATCCGCACCTGTGGCGAAAAGGCTTACGCCCGCCCACAGAACACAGAGGCGAACAATGTTCAGGGAAGTCCTGTAAATTGACAAAGTTAGAATCTCGAAAAGCTTTCATCGGTATTCTAGCAAAGCCCCTATAGGCCTCCAAGCGAAAAACGTCTCGAAGGGACTGAAAATGGAAGGGATAACGTTCGATATCGTAGGTTGGGACCGTAACCCCTGACAAAGATGTCGCTTTCCGAGCTCGACCGGGCCGAATACGAGGTGCTCCGCGCCACCATCCGCGAGCGCGGGACGGCCCGCCTCGTCGCCGTGGTGGTGGGCGTGGCGGCCTGGGCCTCCCTGGCGATGGCGCTCCGCCTGATCGATCAAACCGGAGCCGTGACGCTCGTCCCGCTCCTCGTCCTCGCCGCCACCTTCGAGGTCAATTTCTTCATCCACATCGGCGTCGAGCGCATCGGCCGGTACCTGCAAGTCTTCTACGAAGAGCGCGCCGGATCGATCGGATGGGAAACAACCGCGATGAACTTCGGCGCGAAGTTTCCGGCGCGCGGACTCGATCCGCTTTTCTCGGTCGTGTTCTTCTCCGCCGGTGTGCTGAACTTCTTCAACGCACTCGCGACGAGCGAGCTTCGCTCAGGCTGGACCCTCGTCTCGCTCGCGGCGCACCTCGCATTCAATTACAGAATCGTGCGGGCGCGTCGCATTTCAGCGACGCAGCGGGCGAGCGACCTCGACGCGTTCCGAAATCTCGCGAATCACTGAGCGCGCGCTGAACGCACTGCGGCAATCGCCCAACATCCAAATTCCGCGACGTACCTCCAATATCTTGGAACCGTGCGCCAAAATTACGCACGGCGTGGTCGAGACGCCACAGATCTCCGACGAGGCGCGACCCACGTAATGTGCACGAGTTCGTCCAAATTGTTAGAAAAAGTTCGACGATCGCGAACACATCGTTATCCCTGTAGAGCAGATCATGAGCAAACTCATCGGTACGAAATTTGCTCAGGCGCATCTCGGAGGCTGGGTATGGGCAGCTTTGTGAGACTGCTGGGATTCACGACGCTCGGTTGCGGCTGCATCGTTGGCCGCTACCGCGAGCTGGCCACCAACCGCGACGTGAACTACATCGAAGAGAAAGGCACGGCGTGTAAGACCCACGGGCATCGCAGGAATCACACGATTCAGGATCGCCTGTCGGCGCCGCCGGTCCTGACCGCCGTGAAGACCGCGTAATCTGCTGCACATGTCCGGCGCAAGCCGGACGCGCTAGCCGCGCGGCTTGCTCTGCGCGGCTACCGGCTTCAGCGTGTACTCCCGCCGGTACATCAGTTCCAGATTTCCGCCGTCCGCATCCTTCTTCTTCAGCCTGATTTCAATCTGGCGGCGCCGCTGCGTGGGGTCGGGGTTGGTCGAGTAGTACCCGAGCACGTAGTAGTCGCTCGTCTCGGCGTCGATGCGGCGCAAGGCCTTCGTATGGTCGTTCGTGTTGACGACGGCGATACCCCCCGTCAGCTCGGCCAGCACGCGCAGGCTGTCCTGCGACTTGCGAAGATGGGTCTCCCACTCGACCGGGTCGACGGGCTCGTCGATGTCGCCGCCGGCCACGAGCCCTCGTGGGTCGAAGGTATAGAAGGTGGCGTTGGCGCGGTTGGCCTGACGCGTGAGCTCGGCCAGCCGCATCGACAGCTCGGCGTCGTTGAACTGCTGCCCCTGGTTGAACATCGCATTCGACGGGTCGGTCGGATCGATGTTGCGGTTGTTCAGGAACACGCTGTCCGCGGTGCCGGCGCGCGACCCGGCAAACGGGTCGAAGTCGTACCCGTTGCTGATGAGCACCACGGCCTTCCGGCGGTTCTGCGTCTGCTGCAGGTTGTTCAGCATGTCGTACACCGTCTCGAACGCCACGTTGGCGCGGTGCATCACTTCCTGCGGCGTCTCCCCGGTGGCCGACTGCTCAATAATTTCCGACGGCTTCAACCCGCCGCCCGTAATCCTGTTGGCTGCCTCTTCCATGCGCGCGCGGTCGTAGGTGAGGTCGATGGCAATCGACGAGGTCCCGGTCGACACAATGCCGAACAGGTCCCCGTCATGGATCAGCTCCTTGGCCATGTCGCGGAAGAGCCGGCGGATACGGTGCGTGTCGCGAAAGTCGAGATGGAGGTCGTCGATGACGAAGATGATGATGCGGCCGGCCGCGTCGTTTACAGGGCGCGACGGCGGCAGCATGATGCCTTCGCGCACGGGCGCCACGGTGGCGGTCTGGGTCTGGAACACGCGGCCACCGTGCACGAGCGTGAACGACGTCAGCGACTGCGGCACGCCGTCTTCGAGGACTTCGAAATCCTCTTTCGCGATATCAGCCTGGAACTGGCCACGGCGGTTCCGGACGATCACGTCCGAGGTGACGAGGTTGACGGCCGTGCGGAACGTCGGGGTTGGTGCGTCTGCCGGCACCTGAACCGCGGGTGCCGCAGCGGGCGCAGGCGCCTCCTGTTGTGCATAAGGCGCGTCGCCAAAGACCGGGATCACGGCCAGAAAACCCGCAACAAGCCAGGGTGCAGTACGTGCAGCTTTCATGATGGCTCCAGTATACCCACCTTCGCTCGAACCGAACCACACGAGCTACGGTGGGCAAGCGCCTTTTGGGAAGACGATCTATTGAGACGATTCAGGCGGCGTTTCAGACGGAGGTGTGCCCCCTCCCCCGCCATGCCGGCGGCGGCCGCCACGGCGCGATCGGCGGCGCCGGCGAAGGCCGAGCGCCTGGCGAAGGTCCCGAATCTTCGGCTCGAAGGATGCGATGCCCTGGCGCACTTCTTCGTCGGTCACCCAGGTGTCGGGATTGAGCGGCTCGGCCTGCGCCCTGAGCGCGTCGATGCGCGCGGCGTCTCCGCCCCGCTCGGTGATGCGCGCCTGTAACTCGGCGAAGCGGGCGCGCAACCGCGTCAATTGCTCGCGCCCGACGGCGCCTTCGACAGGCATCGGCGCCGGTTCAACCCTTTCCTCGGTTTCCGGATGCGTCAACTGCTCGAACGCCTCGACGATCTCCTCCTCCGCATCCATCTGCTCCGCGACGTCCTCATCATTTAGGTCGGCTTCGCGCAGGTCGGCTTCGCGCAGGTCGGCAGTGCTCTCGGGCACGACGGGGACCTCTGGCAATTTCGCCTGAGTGACGGTCACGGGCACAGGTCGGGGCGCATCGGTCTGCGCAGGTGGCCGGGGCGGTCTGCGCGGCTGGGGCTTGTCGCGCCGGCTGCGACGCTGTCGCACTTCGTCGGCGGGCGCGTCAGGCGGCCGGGCCTCGAGAATCTTCGGCCAGTTGAACTCGATGTCGGGATTCTGCTCTTCGATCCGGCGGATGGCCTCTTCGTCGAGCGCGGGACGGCCGACCTTCACGCCGGGCGGCGTGCGAAACCAGTAGAGAATGCGCTGCCTCGACCGGCCGCCACCGCGAACCGCATGCACGAGCGAGGTTGTTTCGTACCCGCGCTTGTCGCGGGTAAACCGGAGAAATGGCAAAGCTATTTGCGTTTGGATGAACGAGTGGCCTTTTTGGCCGCCCTTGCCGGCTTCGCTGGCTTCCTGGCCGGGGGCTTGACCGATTTCTTCTGCGCGACTGCCCGGGCCGGCGTTTTGGGCGCGGCAGCGCGTACGGGAGCGTCGGCGCTCGCATGCTTCGCCACTACCGGGGCCTTCGCCGCCGCTGCCGCACGGCCATCGGCCGGTGCCTTGTAAACGGGCAGGAATCGCATCTCGTCGCCGATCCAGTGATAGGTGTGAATCTCGGCCACGGGAATGTTGCTGTCGGTGCACATCCGGCGGGCGACATCTAACATTTGTGCAGGGACATATAAATGAAAGGCAGACTTTAGTCTGCCGTACGGCACCCATTCGGCCAGCGCTTCGAGATTGTTGACCGACTCCACCGTCTCCACTTCGATGATCGCCATCACCTTGCGCCCCCTATCCTGTGAAAGGAGCACGACATCGGGGTAAAGGGTCGCCCCGCCACTGGTGACTGCGCTGTTTTGCTCTGAGCCCGGGTTGATGCCGACATCGAAGCGACGGCGAAACTTGGCTTGCAGGAGGCGTATGACGCGGTCGTGTTCGAGTTGTTCACGGACCGGCCTGACGAGAATGGGGCTCACGAAATCGCGACTATAACATAGCCACGCTTAAGTAAAGACCCTAGTTTAAGGGGGTTTGGGGCTTTTTTGGGCGTCTAACGGAAGGCCCCGAACGGGCCGATAACATTCTTCAAGCGGTACAATGACCTACGAAACCTCAAAGCCGATGTCGAGCCTCGCTGTATCCACGCCCGCGGCGACACGAACGATTCTCATTGTGGACGACGATCCGAGCGTGACGGAGACCTTCGAACGGATGCTCCGCCTCGAGGGTTACCACGTCGTGACCGCGCTGTCGGCCGAGGCGGGACTGAACCAGGCGGAACGTTCGCACCCGCACGCGATCATCCTCGACCTGCGCATGCCGCTCGTCGACGGGCTTCAGTTTCTGCGGGCGCTTCGCGCAAAGGACGACCTCCAGAAGATGCCGGTGGCAATCGTCACCGGTGATTACTTCCTCGACGATGCCGTCTCGCGCGAACTGCGTGGCCTCGGCGCCGAAGTGCGCTTCAAGCCGCTCTGGCTGGAAGACCTCCTCGCGCTCGCGCGGAATCTGTTAAAAGCCTAGAACCCAGAACTGCCCCTGTCTTTGTAGTACGATCGCGCCAACATGAACGACCGCTTTCTGAAAGCGTGCAGGCGCGAGCCTGTCGATCGCACTCCCGTCTGGTTCATGCGACAGGCCGGCCGTTACATGCCGGAGTACCGCGAGATTCGCAGCCGGCACTCGCTGCTCGATATCTGCCGCTCGCCCGAGCTGGCCACCATCGTCACGCTGCAGCCGGTGCGTCGTATCGACGTGGATGCGGCGATCCTTTTCTCCGATCTGCTCCTGCCGCTCGAGCCGATGGGCATTCCGTTCGATTTCGTCCGCGGCGAGGGGCCGTCGATTGATAATCCGCTTCGCACCGAAGCCGATATCGATCGCCTGAAATGCTTCGAACCGCGCGAAGGGTTGTCGCACGTGCTCGAAGCGATTCGCCTGATTCGCCAGGAGCTCGACGATGCGCACGGCGTACCGCTGATTGGATTCGGTGGCGCGCCGTTTACGCTGGCGTCGTATGCCATCGAGGGCGGCCATTCCCAGAACTTCGCGCTCACCAAGGCGCTGATGTACTCCAATCCGAGAGCGTGGCACCGGCTGTGCGAAATGCTCAGCTCGATCGTGAGCGAGTACATGAAGGCGCAGGTCGAAGCGGGCGCACAGGCGATTCAGATTTTCGACTCGTGGGCCGGCGCGCTGAGCTCGGCCGACTATCGCGAGTTCGTGTTGCCGCACACGCGTCGCATCTTCGAGGCACTTCGCGGCCTGGGCGTGCCGACGATCCACTTCGGTACCGGCACCGCGAACATTCTGCAGCGATCTGCGCGAAGCCGGCGGCGACGTCATTGGCGCCGACTGGCGCATTCCGCTCGACGAAGCGTGGGACCGCATCGGACACGACCGCGCCATCCAGGGCAATCTCGATCCCACGCTGCTGCTCGCGCCGCTCGACCGCATGCTCAACGGGGCGGACGACGTGCTCGAGCGCGCCGCCGGGCGGCCGGGACACATCTTCAATCTGGGTCACGGCATCCTGCCGTCGACGCCGGTCGATCACGTGCAGGCGCTCGCGCAGCACGTGCACCGCTATCGCCTCGCACATGCGTGAGAAGCCAGACACCGCGGTGCTGTTGATGGCGCACGGCACGCCGGAGTCGGTGGATCAGATGGCGGAGTACCTGCGTCTGGTGCGCGGCGGACGCGAACCGTCAGCCGAACTGATCGAAGAAATGACCCACAACTGGGACGCGATTGGCGGCCGCTCGCCGCTGACCGACATCACCCTGCAGCAGGGTCGCGCGCTGCAGGCGCGGCTCGCCGCCGATGGTCTCGCCGTGGCGGTGGCCGTGGGCATGCGCAACTGGCGTCCGTTCATCGCCGATGCCATACGCGAGATCCACCACAACGGCGCCGTCCGCATCGTCGGGATCCCGCTCGCACCGCAGTTTTCCACGCTCAGCGTCCAGAAATACATGGACGCCGCGAAAGCAGCGCTTCCGGCGGACATGGCGTTTTCATGCGTGCGGTCGTTCCACGATCATCCCCTGCTGATTGAAGCGTTTGCCGAAAAGGTCCTCGCCGCGTCGCCGCAATCAGACGAGGAGGTCGTCTTCACCGCGCACAGCCTGCCGCAGCGCGTGGCCCAGGCCGGCGACCCGTATCCAAACGAGGTGGCCTCGACCGCGAGGGCCGTGGCCGATCGGTGCGGAGTTCGGTCGTTCCGCACGGCATACCAGAGCGCGGGACGGACACCGGAGCCGTGGCTCGGACCAGACCTGTCGGATGTCGTGAGAGAGCGCGCGGCAGCGGGTGTCCGCCGCATGCTGGTGGTGCCGATCGGCTTTGTTTGCGACCACACGGAAATTCTGTTCGACATCGACGTGCAGGCGGCCGGAGTCGCCCGTGAGGCCGGCGTGGAGCTGCGCCGCACCGAGTCCCTGAACACCTCGCCGACATTCGTCAGCATGCTGGCCGCGCTGGTCGCGCGGGAAGTTTCGGCCGCGTCGGCAATCCCCGGTGCCGCTGGGCAGGCCTGAAGGCCTGCGCCACCGTGGATAACCTGAAGGTCCTGCGCCACCATGGATAACCGGTCACTGGTAGAACCGGTGGCGCAGGGCTTTAGCCCTGCCCAACCGTGAACACATCCCATGTCTAACCCCTCGGGGATCGAGACCGTCGACGTCGCCGTCATTGGCGGCGGTATCTCCGGCCTGTCGGCCGCCTACGAGCTCGGCAAGCGCAAGCGATCGGTGGTGGTGCTCGAGCGCGCCGAGCGGCCCGGCGGCGTCATCCGGACCGAGCGGGTGGGCGATCTCGTCATCGACGCCGGCCCCGACGCGTTGCTCGTGCAGAAACCTGCGGCGATCGCGCTCTGCAACGAGCTGGGGCTCGGCGATCGCCTCTTCCCCACCAAGCTCCCGCGCACGGCCTTCATCCTTCGCGACGGGAAGCTGCACGCGCTGCCCGGCGCCTCGGTGCTCGGATTTCCCACGCGCGTCAGGCCGATGTTGCACAGCACGCTGTTCGGGCTCGGCGCGAAGCTGAGAATGGGCGCCGAACTGTTCATCCCGCGGCGAACGCAGACCGACGATGAGTCGATCGCATCGTTCGTCGGGAGGCGGTTTGGTTCCGAGGCGGTGACCTACATCGCCGAGCCGCTGCTCGCGGGTATTCATGCCGGCGATGTCGAGCGTCTGTCGATGCGTGCGCTCTTTCCACGTTTGATCGACGCCGAGACAAGCGCCGGCAGCGTTATCAGGGCCTTCCGGCGGGCTCGTGGTCCTCATAACGCGGACGGCATGTTTCGATCGTTTCCGAACGGCCTGGGCGAGCTCGTCGAGGGGCTCATGCGGGCGGTGCCCAAAGAATCTATCCGGCTGGGATCGAACGTGACGCGCATCGAAGAGGGCGACGGCTTTACCGCGCACATCGAAGGCCGGGCGCCGATTCGCGCCCGCGCCCTCATCCTCGCCGTCCCCGCATTTGCCGCGGCCGATCTCGTCCGGCCGATCGATAGTTATCTGGCCGCGTCGTGCACCTCGATTCGGTATCTGTCCACCGCCACGGTGGTGTTCGCGTTCCCACGCGACGCGGTCCGACACGACCTGCAGGGAACCGGCTTCGTCGTGCCGCGCGTCGAGGGCATCAGCATTACGGCGGGTGCCTGGATTTCGTCGAAGTGGCCGCAGCGAGCGCCCGAAGGACAGGCGCTGCTGCGTGCCTTTCTCGGCGGCGCACGCGATCCCGACGTGCTCTCGAAGTCCGATGCCGAGTTGATCAACGCCGCGCTCGGCGACCTGACGAAGATTCTCGGCATCCGAGGGCTGCCCACGCTGACGCGCGTGTATCGATGGAATCGTTCGAGCCCGCAGCAGGAGGTCGGCCACGCGGATGTGATGCAACGGATCGATGCGCGGCTCGCCGGCCATCCTGGCTTGTTCATGTCTGCCGCCGGATTGCGAGGGGTCGGCATTCCCGATTGCATCGGCGACGCCCGCAGCACGGCCGGGGCCGCCGCGGACTTCGTAGTACGTCAGTGTCCGGCTTTAGCCGGACTTTCGCGCGGTCCGCCTAAAGGCGGACACTACGTACATTTGGAAAACCCTCTAAAATACACAGCGATGAAGATACGTGTCCTGGTTCTGACCTTTGTGCTCGCTCTTCCCAATCTCGCTCTCTCGCAGGATGTGCCCGCACCTGTCGATGCCCTCCTCAAACAGATCAAGGCCGCCGACAAAGATCTGCTGGCCGTCTCCGAGGAAGATGGCCGATTTCTCCGGCTGCTCGTGGTCACCCGTGGCGCGAAGCACGCGCTCGAGATTGGCGCCGCCAGCGGTTACAGCGCCATCTGGATGGGGCTCGGCATGCGCGAGACCGGTGGCAGGCTCGTGACGATCGAATACGACAAGGCGCGTGCGGCCCAGGCGGCGGCCAACATCAAGAAAGCCGGCCTGTCGGATATCGTGCAGGTGATCTCCGGTGATGCGTTCGCCGAAATTCCGAAGGTGCCCGGCACGTTCGATTTCGTCTTCTGCGACGCGTGGAAGCGCGACTACCAGAAGTTCTTTTCGATGGTCTTTCCACGTATGGACAAGGGCGGCCTCTTTCTCGGTCACAACGTGCTGAACAAGCGCGACGAGATGGAGGATTTTCTCAAGACCATTCACACCAGCCCATCCGTGCTCACCTCGATCGTGGCCCCCTCGGGCGAAGGCATGTCGGTCACATTGAAACGGTGAGATGAGGCCCATCGCCGCGTCAGCGGACGCAGGCTGTCGGTGCGCGAGGCCTGGATATCTCTCCGAAAAATAAGCGTGAAGAGGTGGCCCGCTGGTGCCGATAAGACCAAAGATGACGACCCCTGCGCCTCCGTTGGTTCTGCTGGTCGAAGACGACCAGGGCGTCCGGCGTCCGCTCGAGAAGTTCCTCGAGATGCATCAGTTCAAGGTCGTGTCGGCCGAGACCGCCGACGATGCGATCGACGCGATCCATCAGCACCGCCCGGTCGCGGCGATCGTCGACCTGCGTCTCGCCCGCGGGTCGGGGCGCGACGTCGTGATCTCGATGCCGGCCGGCACTCCGGTCATCATTTTCTCCGGCGTTCCGTCCGAATCTGCCGAACTCGAGCGTCTGCGCCCGCGGACGCGCCTCGTGCAGAAACCCTACTCGCTCACCATGCTCGTGGAAGCGCTGAACGAGATGATCAACAGCGCGAAGCTTCCCACACAAGCGTAACCAGTACGTAGTGTCCGGCTTTAGCCGGACCATGAAGTACGTCGTATCCGGTTTGAGTTCCGCTGGCGGTAGGGCTCAACTTAGCGGTAGGGCTCAACTTAGCGGTAGGGCTCAACTTTAGTTGAGCGTCCGGCTCCAGCCGGACCGTGCGCGCACATCTGATAGAATTTCATGTTCGCGACGCCCGGCGACCGGGTAGCTCAGTGGTAGAGCAGCGCACTTTTAATGCGCGGGCCGCGGGTTCAATCCCCGCCCCGGTCACCAAGATGTTCCAGGAAGTCCATCGCCCAACCAATTCCTCGAATCTCCACACCCAAGGCGCTTGTCGGGCGCGTGGCCTGCTCGGGATGGTTGTCCCACCCGGGATCGGCAACGACGTGGAGTGAAAACGGCGCAAACGAGATGACTGAGACGCATCCCAACACACGGCTCGAAGCTGGTCTATTTTCCCTTCTCGCACTCATCGCCTTCTGGTTCCCTCTCGCCATAGCCGTCGTGACAACGATGCTCTGGGCGTACTGGCTGGTGTTGGGCTTAAGGATGGGATAGCCGCTGCGAAAAAGTCCTCAGGACGCGCGGGATTTTCGCCGGCTGATCCACCTTACCCCTGGGGCGTGCCTGCCCAGGCTCACATTCACGCCGCTCTGGTCAGGTACAGCAAATGCTACGTAATAAGTGTCATGGAAGGGCGACAGCTGCGCGGCACCCAGCATCGAGCGTTGCTCGTTTGCGGCATCGTCTCTTCGCTGCTCTACGGTGCGATGATCGGCGCGATCCGGTTCGAGGGATACAACCTCGTCTCTCAAGTGCCCAGCGAACTGACCGCCATCGGGGCACCGACGCGGACGCTCTGGATGTGGCTCGGCGCGGCTTACACGGTGCTGCTGGCCGCCTTTGGGTGGGGCGTCTGGGAATCGGCCGGCCGCAACCGCGCCGTGCGAATCGTGGGCGGGCTGATGCTGGCCTACGGATCGCTCGGGCTCCTCTGGCCGTTTGCCGCGATGCACCAGCGCGAGGTGCTGGCAGCCGGGGGAGGCACGTGGAGCGACACGATGCACGTCGTGCTCGCCGGCGTGACGGTGCTCCTCATGTTTCTCGCAATGGGGTTTGGCGCCACCGCATTCGGAAAGCGATTCCGCCTGTACACCATCATCAGCGGCGTGGTGCTGATCACGTTCGGCGCCCTGACGTTTGTCGAAGCTCCACGTCTCGAATCCGGTCTACCCACGCCGTGGATTGGGCTGTGGGAGCGCATCAACATCGCGGTGTTCCTGACGTGGGTTGCGGTGCTGGCGATCGTGCTGTTGCGGACCTCAACAGCGAAAGAAGGACGCGTACGTGTCATGTCTCACGCGTCTCCGTTCAAGACTCCTGAGGGTGAAGCCAGGTTCCTCGCGGCCTATGACGCCGGGCTGAAGCTGTGGCCCGTCCCGTACGAACAGCTCGACATCCCGACGCGCTTCGGCCTGACGCACGTCGTCGCGGCCGGCCCGAAGAATGCGCCAGTACCTGGTGTTGTTGCACGGGTACATGGCAACGTCAGTGATGTGGGCACCGAATGTTGCCGACTTCAGCAGGGACTACCGCGTGTATGCGATCGACATCATGGGGCAGCCGGGCAAGAGCATCCCCGGCGACGCGATCCGGGATGCGAAGGATTATGCCGCGTGGTTGACCGCCACACTTGACGGCCTCGATCTCGGTCGCGTTTCGCTTGCAGGCATGTCGTTCGGCGGATGGATTGCGCTGCAGTACGCGGTGGCCGCGCCTAAGCGGATTCAGCGTCTCGTTCTTCTATCCCCGGGGGGCTTACTGCCCATGGTGAAGCAGTTTGGCCTCCGCGGCATGCTGATGGCGTTCTTTCCCACGCGGTTCACTGTCAACTCGTTCATGAGTTGGGCGGGGATCACCAAGAGGGACGCCGGGTATGTGCTTGACCTGATGTATCTGGGGACGAAGCACTTTCGAATGCCCAGGGACACGATGCGCGTGAATCGTGACGCTGCCAACCCGTTACCAGACAACGAACTGCAGAGCCTGCATATGCCGGTGCTGCTGCTCTTCGGTGATGGCGAGGTGATTTACGACTCGGCGCAGGCATGCGAACGGGCACGCCGGCTGATTACTCATTTCGAGGGTGAACTGATTCCAGGCTGCCGTCATGACATGTGTTTCACCCAATCACGAGTCGTGGACGCGCGTGTCCTCGATTTCCTGAAGAAGAGAGGCGACCAGCAGGCTGAGACGAGTCAGCGTTCGGTAGCGTAATCGCATCTTCCCCTGAGTCCTCCCTGCTAAACTAACGGGCAATCCTTTCCATGGATCTGTCCATCAACGAAGGCACGCTCGTCGTCACCGGCGGCCCCGGCGACTCTTTCGCCACCGCCATCGTCATCAAGAAGACCCCGCGCGGGCTCAGCGCGGCCGGCGCGGAGCACATGTTGCTGCAGAAGTGGTTTGGCGTCCGTGGCACGAACTGGACGCTGAACCGGCAGGAACTCCAGCAGCGGGACAACAAGACGTATGACGTGTATCAGGTCGTGCTGAGTGACGGCACGACGCGCGGACTGTACTTCGATGTGACCGAATGGTTATCGCGCCTCGGCTAACCTAATCCCCAATCCCTAATCCCCAGTCCCTAGTCCAGCACCGTCCAGGTAAAAGTCTGGCTTGACGATGCCGTCTGGTCGGTCGCGGTGACGGTCACCTGATAGGCGCCCGCCGAGTCTGCCGTCACCGTCCCGGTGATCAGCCCGGTCTGCGGATGCAACGTGAGTCCCGGCGGTAGATTCGCTGCCGAGTACGACAGAACATCGCCGTCAGGGTCGGTGGCCGAGAGCTGAAGCGTGACCTGGTCGGGTCCGGCCGTGCTCATCACGAAATGCGTCGCCACCTGAGCCGGAGTAAGAACAGCCGGGTAGATCGCGACCTCGTCCACCAAGCCACTCGTGTAACGGCCGCCGCTCTTCGCCCGGCCGATCGAAATCGGCGCACTCCCTGGTGTCGCCGCGACCGTGGTTGTGCCCGTCCCTTTGGCTACCCCGTTCACGTAGAACGCAATCGTGTTCGTGGCCGCCGATCGCGTCACGACCACGTGCTGCCAGACGTTGCGCCTCACCGCACCGTTGACCGACCGCACGTTCCCGCTCACGACACCGTTCCCCTGGTAGAAATTCAACTCGCCGTTGGACTCCAGCGTCAGCTCGAACTCGCGGAGATAATCCTTCGAGATCAGCGTCTGCCGCCCGCCATTCGACACGTTGACCCACAGTTCGAGCGTCAGATCGCCGCTCAGCGCGAGCGGCGGCGTGCCCGGAACCTGAATGGCGCCGCTCGCCCCGTCAAAAAGCATGGCGCGGTCACCGTCGGCCAGTGCGCCTTGTTGCCCGACGATGACATTGCCCGTCAGCACGCCCGGATGCGGGCCGACGCTGTCCTCGGCGATCGACCCGGCCGACTCTCCGAGACGCCAGTACGCCGCGGGATGATCTTGCAGCACCGCCATGGCATAGTCGCTGCGTCCGTCATAGCTCTGCGCACCAGGATTGGTCACGAGCGGGGTCCGGTTCGTATTCGTCACCACCCAGGTGAACATACTGCTCGTGGACAGCCGGCCGTCCGACACCGTCGCCGACACGACATACTCACCCGCAGTCGCAAACGACAGCGTGCCCGAAATGAGCCCGGTCGCGGGATCGAGGACGACCGAGGGCGGCAGGCCTGTCGCGGCGTAGGTCAGCCAGTCGCCATCGGGATCGCTGGCAGACAAAAGCAACGAGATGCTCGAGCCTTCCGTGCTCACCTGATTCGGTGGACTCAGCGCTGGAGGCTGGTTCACTCTCTCGATGGTCCATGCAAACGATTCACTGTCGGACCCCGCGCCGTCGGTCACGATCACCGTCACCTGACAGATACCCGCGCCCGTCGGAACGGGCGCCCCGGAGATCAGACCTGTGGCCGCATCGATGACGACGCCGGCAGGCAGCCCGGTCGCGCTGAAGGTGAGGACATCTCCGTCAGGATCGAAAGCCGTCAACTGAAGACCGACGCGCGTGGCGACCGATGCGTCCGGGGCGAGCAGATAGTGCGTGGCGACCTGAGTCGGGCTGAGAACGGCCGAGTAGATCGCCACCTCGTCGACAAGGCCGTTCGTGTAGCGGCCGCCGCTCTTCGCCCGCCCGATCGAAATCGGCGCGCTCCCCGGTGTCGCCGCCACGGTAACGATGCCCGTCCCCCGGGCCACTCCGTTCACATAGAACGTAATCGTGTTCCCCGATCGCGTCACGACCACGTGCTGCCAGACATTCCGCGCGACCGCGCCGTTGACCGACCGCACGTTCCCGCTCACAACGCCGTTGCCCTGGTAGAAATTCAGCTCGCCGTTGGCCTCCAGGGTCAGCTCGAACTCGCGGAGATAATCCTTCGAGATCAACGTCTGCCGCCCGCCATTCGACACGTTGACCCACAGTTCGAGCGTCAGATCGCCGCTCAGCGCGAGCGGCGGCGTGCCCGGAACCTGGATGGCGCCGCTCGTCCCGTCAAACAGCATGGCGCGGTCACCGTCGGCCAGTGCGCCTTGCTGCCCCATGGCAACGTTGCCCGTCAGCACGCCCGGATGCGGGCCGACGCTGTCTTCGGCGACCGATCCCCCCGACTCTCCGAGCCGCCAATACGCCGCGGGATGATCGCGCAGCACTGCCATCACGTATTCGCCCCGGGCGTAGTGTCTCTGCGCGCCAGGATTGGTCAGCACCGGCGCCCGGTTGGTATTGGTGACCGCCCACGTAAACGTGACCGCGGTTGAATCGACGCCATCCGATACGCCAGCGGTCACTTGATAACTGCCGGCGCTGCTGAAAGAGAGAACACCGGAGATGAGACCGCTCGCGGGATCGATCGTCAGCGACGGCGGCAGTCCGACGGCGCTGAAGGTGAGCGGATCGCCATCCACATCGGTGGCGACCAATTGCAGCCCGACCGGCATGTTCTCGGCGTGCATCTGCGCAACGGGCGTCGTCAACTCGGGGGCTCTATTGGTATGCGTGACCGTCCACTGGAACGATTGAGTGTGCGAGAGAAGCCCGTCCGACACCGCCGCCAGAACTTGATAAATGCCAGCGCTGGCCTGGGCAAGTGACCCCGCGATGAGCCCGGTCGACGCATTGATCGTCAAACCGGGAGGCAGTCCACTTGCGACGTAGGTCAGCGCATCGCCATTCGCATCGCTGGCGATTAGCGGCAGTTCAACCGGAACGCCGGCGCCATTCGCGAGCCTCATCACGTAATGCTTCAGCGCCTGCGCGACAGTCAGCGCCGTCGGATACAGCGCAACCTCATCCAGGCGACCATTCACATACTGTCCGCCCGCCGCACTTCGCCCAATCGCGACCCCGGCTGTCCCGGCCACCGGATCGATGGTGTACGTCGCGGTTCCCTTCGCCTGCCCGTTGACAAAGAAACGAATCTCTCTGGTTGCCGCCGACCGCGTCACCACGACGTGCTGCCAGATGTTGGGGCTGACGGACCCCTGCGCCGACCGCACGTTGCTGGTGAGCACGCCGTTGCCCTGGTACAAATTCAACTGGCCGTTGGTTTCGAGCGTCAGCTCGAACTCGCGGAGGAAGTCCTTCGAAACCAGCGTTTGCCGCGTTGCGAGCGAGGCGTTGACCCAGAGCTCGATCGTCAGATCGCCGGCGAGCTGGAGTGCCGGCTTGTTGGGGACGCGCACATGGCCGGTCACCCCGTCAAACGCGTTCGCTGCTGTGGCGTCGGCGAGAGCGCCCGGTTCAACTCGCGAGACCCCGCCAAACCGTTGACCGGTGTTGTCGCCGGCCCGGTCGACCACCATGGGACCGGCTTCTTCATCGAGCCGCCAGTAGGCGACGGGATGATCGACCAACACGGTCTCGACGTACGAGTGCTGGTCGACGGTGTCGACTTGATCGCCCGGATTGATGAGGAAGGGGGCCGCCTCCGGAATGATGACCATTCCGACCGTCGCCGAACGCTCGCAGCCGCTCATCGTTCCACGATTGCGCACGCAGACACGCACGGCGTACGCGCCTGGCGCCGCGCTCGACTTGTTCCAGCTCCACGCATCGGAGGGTCCGTAGAACTGCGCGATCGAGCTGTTCCCTGCCGGATCTCTCAGCTCGAACAGGTATTCGTACGATCCAGTTCCTCCCGATGCGCTCGCCGTAAACGTTGCCGTTGTGGCCGTCAGGCTCGCAAGCTGCAGCTGCACCTGCTGGACGGGCACGGCGCCGTAAAGCCGTTCGAGTTCGCGGTTCCCGATCTGATCCACGCCGAAAAACTTCACCATGCCGCCCGACGGCATCACGATGGGAGTTGTGTAGGTCGACGAGCTCTCGGAGGGCGTGCTTCCGTCCGTCGTGTAGTAGATCGCGGCCGGCTCGCTGCTCCTCAGCGTGATGGGCTCGCCAGGCGTGTAGATGCCCGATGGCTGCGTCGCCATCGTGAACGGCGGCTCGGCATCGACGACCCACGCCGCGACGGTTGGCACCGCATCCCAGTTTCCCTGAGCGTCCTTCGTAGTCACGCGCAAGGTCGGCGTGTTCGACCATCCTATCGACTGGATCACCAGCGGCATCGTCACCGTGCCCGCAAAGACCTCGGGCACGACCAAACGCGCGTTGGCGTACGCCGCCACGCGAGTTCCGTACACCGACGACAAGGGCGAATCGTAGACATCCGGAAACTCGAACGTGCCGCCCGGAGGGATCTCGAAGACCATCGACGAATCTCCGAGGACCGGAAGCGAGTCGTACCATGCGATCGACGGTGTTGTCGGCGGGCGTCGCGTAGTAGTTTGCGTAGTACAGCTCGTACGCCCCGCTGGCCGCGCCGGGCAGCCTCTCCACAGGATTGAGGATCAGGTCCGGACTTGCCGCAAGCTCCTCCACGCCGGCCACAAGCCCCTCGTGGTTCAAGTAATACACCTGGAGGTCCGGATCCCACATCTCCCATCGGTTGTTGACGAGCACCTCGGCCACCACGTGCCCGTTCAGCCCCCACACACGAGACGGGTAGCCCATCGCCGTCATCAGATGGCGAAACACAGAGGCACTGTCATCGCAGTAGCCGAATCCGATCGAATTGAAGAAGAGTCCCGGGGAGTGATGCCAGTTCGCCCCTGACAAGGGGTCGCCGTGGTACCGATTGTCGCGAACGAAGCGCCACACCTTGCGTGACATCGCCTCGCCGGGATACTCGGCCGCCATCTCCTGGATCTCCCGGACAAGATCCTGAACGGTGAGGCCGAATTTCTGGTTGAAGCTCAGGTTGTAGTCGACCAGACCCGTGCCGGTGTTGTGGATGCTCACATACGACGAAGCAGGCACGAACGCGCGCAGATAGTACGACGCGGGTACTGCGTGGACTGGAGCGCAGCGTCATAGCGGATTTCGATCTCGTAGGTCGTCACCAGGCTGCTGGGCGCCACGGTCTGGATGCTGACTGATTGTCCTTCCCCTGGTGCCGGCAGCACGACCGTCTGACCGGACGGCGACGGCTGGCTGTTGACGACGATGGCCGTCTGACTGTTGTTCACGTGGGGGGTCAGCGCAATTTCGTGTGCAGGACTCGGCAGCCACAGGGTGAACTGTCGCAGGCTGGCCGAGCTCGATCGTTGCACGAGCTTTCCTCCGCCGATCGCGAGGGCGCTCAGCTCGAACCGAGGCCCAACAGGAGTCTTCTGCTCCAGGGCGACGCTCAGATCTGCCACGCCCATACCCTGAAGGTTCAGGACGTTTTCCGGCGCGACCGCTGTGCGCTTCTTGTTGATCGTGTAGGTGACCTGCACCTGCGATGCGAGGTGATCGAAGCCGATCCGGTCGAAGAAGTCGGTGAACTCGGTGTCGATGCTCCTCAACCGCAGAAAGTCGATGAGCGCACGGCTTCCTGCCGTGAATGGGATGCCGCCGAGCTCGACGCCGCCGGTCAGCCTGATGGGCGTGGCAATCGGCAGTTCGGGAGAGTAAGGCCCACCGTTGAAGCTGTACTTGTACGAGACCTTATCGGGTGCGACGACACGAATCTCGGGATTCGTGTCGTTCGTCGTGCCCGTCGGTGCCGAGGCCAGGCTTACTGTGCTTGTTTGCGCCTGCAATGAGACTGGCGCCACCAGGATGGCGGCGAGCAGCATCGCCCTGGCGCGCGCAATGCGACACCCGCGTGCGGATCGTTCCGCACGCGCAGCAATAGCGCGAGACCGAAAGGCCTGAATCATCCTTGGACGAGGTAGACGAACCAATAGCGTGCTGACCGCTCCAGGTCGTGGTTTGTCTAGGCAAACTTGCTGCCGGTGCGTGCTGTGAGTTCAGGCCGAAATTGCGCCGGCGTTCGGTGGGCGAGACGGGGACGCGGACTTTTGTCTCCCGGCCGGGGGATTATCTGTTTTCTACCGCTCCGGTAGGGCCCGGCTTCAGCCGGGCCATGTTCCGGTAGAATCTGGCATGCCTCAGCTTTCCCGACGCGAGTTCGCCACCCTGACGGCGGCCGCCGCCGCGCCGTTCGTGTTCGGCCAGCGTGCCGCTGCGGCGATCGCCGCACAGGACGTCATCGATCGCATCAAGAAGAACCTCGGCAGCGAGTGGAAGCCCGATACCGTCGATGGCGTGAAAGCCGGCGATCCCTCAATCGTACTCAAGGGCATCGTGACCTCATCAATGGCCACGCTGGACGTGCTTCAGCGCGCGGTGAAGGCCGACGCCAACATGGTGATCACCGCGCAGCCCACGTTCTACTCGAGAACCGATGCCCAGACTCCACCACCGCCACGTGGCGGTGGTCCGGCCAACGTTGTTGCCGAACCGGATCGCGTGTTCACGGCAAAGGCCGAATTCATCAAGAAGAACAACCTGCTGGTCTTCCGGTTCAGCGAGCATTGGCGGTTGCGGCAACCCGATCCCCTCGCACGAGGAATTGCGGAATCGCTCGGCTGGACCAGATATCAATCCCCAAACGATCCGCTCCGTTTTGATGTCCCGGCCCTCACACTGGAGGCACTGGCGGCAAGCGTCAAAAAGAGCCTGGCGTCGCGCGGCGGCATTCGCGTCATCGGCGACCCACGCACGAACGTGCGACGCGTCGGGCTGCTCCCGGGCACGACGCCCATTCAGGCCGCGCTCAAGATGCTCCCGAATGTCGATGTCATCGTGGCCGGCGAGGTCCGCGAATGGGAAACGGCCGAATACGTCAGAGACAAGGTCTTCGCCGCTGCCGGGAAGGGTTTGATTCTGGTCGGCCGCGTGGTGTCTGAGGAGCCCGGCATGAAAGTCTGCGCCGACTGGCTCAAGACGTTCGTGACAGAAGCACCCGTCCGGCACATTCCGGCCGGCGATCCGTACTGGAGACCGGCATCATGACCGCAGGAGACGTCGTCGACCGCATCAAGAAGAATCTGGGCGTGCCGTGGCGCGATACGACGTATCGCGACACCTTCAAATCAGGAGGACCCGATACCCCGGTCAGGGGCATCGCAACAACGGTGTTCGTGTCGCTCGAAGTGATCGAGCGTGCCGGCGCCGCGGGCCTGAACATGATCATCCCGCACGAAGACACGTTCTGGAACGATCGCGACGACACCACGATCGTCAGCGCGGATCCGCTCTACAAAACCAAGGTCGATCTGCTGAAGAAGTACGACATCGTCATCTTCCGCATGCACGACCACATGCACGCACAGCGGCCCGACTTCACCTGGGTTGGGTCCGCGCGGGCCATCGGCCTCGAAAGCCGGTATGAAACGGCGCCGGGCTCGCACCGCTTCGTCATTCCCGAAACCACGCTCGGCCAGCTGGCCGCCGACGTGCAGAAGCGCAGCGGCGCGCGCGCGTTGAGAGTCGTGGGGAATCCGAACGCGAGGGTCAGCCGCATCCAGCTCGGAGTCGGCTACGCCACTCCGCCGGTAAACAGCTCTGAGATCGATGTCGTGATCAGCGGCGAACAGCAGGAGACCGACGGCACGCTCGACAGTCCGGCGTATGTGCTCGACGCGATGACGCTGGGGATCACCAAAGGCTGGATCATGCTCGGCCACGCGATTTCCGAGGAAGCCGGCATGCTCGAGATGGCCGACTGGATAAAGGGCTTCGTGCCCGAGGTGCCCGTCCAGCTCGTCAAGGCCGGAGAGCCGCTCTGGGCACCACGGTGAGTGTCAGCGCGACGGCGTATCGACAACGACAGCCGTGACCGCGTTATCTCCATTTCGCAGGGACGTCTCCGGAATAAGCGTCGCAAACAGATGCGTGTCGCGTTCGCGATATGAATGCGTAACCGCGGCGACGATCCCGTTGACCGCCACCGCCACGGTGAGCGGTTCCGATCGCGACGTGCTCAGCACCCCGCTGACGTAGAGCGGCAGGGGATCGCGGGCGACGTTCACCGCTTGAAATTGCCGCTCGTTTCGAATCGTCAGCTGCACATCCTGGGCCGCGTGCATCGGCGCGCGACTGACATTCGTGCCCAATAGATGGCGCGCCTCGGGTGGCGCGTACAACGCCTCCGGATCTCCCGGGGCAAACCTTCGTTCTCTCCGTCCGAGGCTGGCGGCTCGTTCCGCGGACAAATCGCCGATGGTCCGCAACTCCGCGTTAGATCGGTTTCGCCAGACGAACGTCCGCGAGGAGCGTGCCGGCGCCCGGCCGTCCAACAGCGAATGTCCGTCGAATCGAAGCGACGCATTCGCGCCGATGACGTCGAGAATCGTCGGGAGGATGTCGACGGATTCGACTATCCGGTCCACTACCTCACCGCGTTGCTGGCCCGGCACCCTCACCAGCAGGGGCACTGAAAGAATGTCCGACAGATTGCGGTGCTCCTGCGGCTGCCGTCTCGAGCGGCCTTCGCGATAGCTCGCACCGTGGTCGGACGTGATGACGACGAGTGCTTTGTCGTAGGCCCCGACCTGCCGAAGGCGCGAGACCAGGTCACCCACCAGCCGATCCACGAATCCGGCCTGCGCCAGATGCCGCTGGTGAAGGACATCGGTGTACGCGGCGCTGGCTCCTTCGAACATCCGGTTCCGCCGGAACACCTGGTTTTCGTTTTCAGGACGCCGGTAGCGCCGCCCCGACGGCACGTACTCGAACGGCATGTGCGGCAACATCGAGTGGATGAAGTGAAGTCGCGCCGGCCGGGCATCGATGGCCGACACGAATTCCGCGAACACACCGCCGCGGCCGTATTGGCCTTCACCTGTTCTCGTCTGACGAGGCTGGCCGAATTCCGCCCAGTCTTCGGTCACAGGGGGCAGCCCCTCTGCGAACGTCCGGGGCAGAACGATGTGCAGCCACACCAGGCCAAGGTCCGACACGAGCGACTCGAGCGTGTCGCCGGCCATGCCGCCGTCGTCCTGACACACCCGGGGCGGACAGAGCTGCTGAAATCTCAACGACGCGTGGATCTCGTAATGCCGCGCGAGCGTCGTGAACAAGTTGACCGGATAGTAGCGAAGCGTCGGGACGGGTTTGGACGATGTCGGATATCGACCCGACAGAATTGCAGGCACGGCATGCTCGGTGTTCGACGCAACCGTGCTGGCGTTGCGGAACCAGTATGCGTCGCTCGCCAGCGCCGCAAAATTCGGGAACCGCGCGGCATCGATGTTGCCCCCGGCGTCGACGAGACTGGTCAACGGCAACTCATCGAATATGACGAACACGATCGGCGGCGTCCGTTCGATCGTCTGCACACCGGCCGCCGACTCGGATGGCAGAAAATTCTGTCTGACGCCCGGGTCGAAGACGAACAGCACAGGAACGACAAGAGCCGCGGGCGCAAGAGCCGTGAGGAACTGGCGAACGACTCGGCTTCGAGCGGCCAGGGCTACCGCAACCGCACCGAGACCAGCAGCCAGGCCGTCCCAGGGCGGCGCGAAATGGCCGCTCCGCTGGACAATCGGCATCAGGATGGCCGCCGACAGGACCGCCAATGTGAGGCCGTAAAAAGCGGTCGCCACGCGTGGACTGACCATGCGAATCGCCCGCTCGATCGCGAGGAGCACCGCAGGCACGCCGGCACAGATGACCACTACGGCTGCAATGGCGGTCGCAGCAGTCGTGCCCCTCGCCGCGAAAAACTCTGGACTGTTCGACACCACCTCGAAGACGGGCTGAGCGATGGCGATGGCCGAGAGCCCGAACACCATTGCGCCCCGTTCGAACGTCAGCTCGTGGCGCTTCCAGTAACGCGCGGCAAGAGTGATGATGCCGACGATCCTCGTCCCGGCATGGAGAACACCAGGTGCGAAGAGCCCGGCGGTGAGCAGCAGGAATGTGGACGGCGACAGGAGCACCCGGTAGGCAGAGACTGCCGGAAGGAGCAAGCAGCTCAGGCCCAGGAGGAACGCCGAGAACACGAGGCCGCTGCCGACCAATCGTAGCCACGTTCGCGCGGGCTTCGGCTCGAGCGCGTTCACGATCGCCAGAACACAGACCAACAGCGTGACCCACACGAACCCCATTCCGGGCGCATGTGAGCCTGGACCCTTCGCCAGAACCACGAACTTCAGCGGATCGCCCACACGAGCGTGATAGTTGCGAATCTCGACGGCGGTGACCGCCCAGCCATCCGCGTCGCCCGTGAATTCCAGCGTCCTCGCTCTCTCGCCCACCTCCATGTCGAGCGCCCGGACGGCTTCCGGCGGCAACACGATGTCCCAGCTGATCGCGCCGCTCGGCGGCAGCACGATGGGTTCGGGCGGAAAGCCCGCGCGCAATACTCCAATCCGCCTTGGTACGAGGAGCGTGTTCTGAAGCCGTACGCCGAGCTCGGCCGTTTGCCCGCGCAGGCTCGACAAATCGGGAAGGGGGACGCTGACGACATGCCCCGAGGACTGGAGCTTCGTGCTCACAACGTCCGCCCGGATCGGTTCGAATTGGGAAAAGACGCACGTGCGATAGACGGCGGCGGCGACGGCCGCCGTCAGGATGGCAACGAGAAGATCGGCAATCCGCGGGCGGACGAAACGCGGTTTCACTTGGCCGCCGGTAGTATATCGAGTCCGGCACGGCAATGTGATACAAGGAGCGCATGTTTTCCAGGGTCGTCCGCCGGACGCACATGTACCTCGCGCTGTTTCTGACGCCGTGGATGATCGTCTACGCGATCAGCACCATCGCCATGCAGCATCGAATGGCGCGGCCGACGACGTTCATCAAAGAGCAGGAGGAGACCTACGGCAACACGTTCGAGCCCGGCACCCCGCCTCGTGAAATCGCCCGGCAGATCCTGCTCGATCTGAATCTCGACGGCGCGTTCGGCGTGCAGGGACCGGCACCGGACGGGCGGCTCACGATCAATCGTCAAGGCATGCTATCGCCCCGGCGCGTCACCTTCACCCCGCAGGATCGCCGCATTGTTGTCGAGCGGCTCGATCTCGAAACCAGCGGCTTCCTCAATCGCTTTCACCGCCGGCGCGGATATCAGCAGCCGTACGCGGCCGACATGGCGATGGCGGTGAGCGTCGATGCCGTGATCGTCGCCATGGTGTTCTGGGCCTTGTCGGGTTTGTGGATGTGGTGGGAAATGCGCGCGACGCGCTGGTGGGGACTTGCGTGCGCCGTCACCGGCGCCGGAATCTTTGCGCTCTTCGCGCTGACCATATGACGTTCCTGCATTTCATCCGTCGTACGCACCTCTACATGGGGCTGTTCCTGCTGCCGTGGATGATCATGTTCGGTGTCAGCACGATCCCCATCAACCACACGTTCTCGCCCAATCCCGTCACCTGGACGCAGGTCGCCGAACGCCAGTTCGACGCGACCGTACCCGCCGCGGGAGAGAATCTCCGTCCGCTCGGCCGCCAGATGATGGACGCCGCGGGGGTGAACGGGGGCTACTTCGTCAACCGCGCCAATCCGCGGCAGGTGAACGTCAACCATCCGAACTTTCTGACGCCGGTTCGCATCATCTACTACGCCGATCAGGGCAGGATGACGGTCGAGCACCGCAACTTCTCGCCGCGCCAGTTCATCGCCAGCATGCACACGCGCGGCGGCTACGACCTGGGCGGCGTCTGGGATTCCCTCTGGGCGCTGTTTGTCGACATGGTCTGCGTGGGGCTGCTGCTGTGGATTGCGACCGGAATCTATATGTGGTGGCACTTGCCCGCCACGCGGGGATGGGGCTGGCTGGCGCTCGGGTCCGGTGTCGTCTGCTTCGCCATCATTGTCGCGACGCTCTGAGGCTCGACGGACGCATCCCCTGCACCGCGTACAACTGCTTCCCTTCGCCCGACGTGATGAGGTCCATGTCGAGCGTGCCGCGCACGTATTCGACTAACTCGGGCGACGCCGCATTCGTATCAAGGACGAGGTAGCGGAACGGCAGCCCAACCGGGGTCTCGTCGGTGATGACGTCTTCGCCGCTCGACAACCGCAGCAGATTTCCCACAACCGGCATCGCTTCGTACGCCTGCGCGACGTTCGGCGGCATGCGGCCGATGTAGCCGCCGACGAGGGGATGGCCGTGAATCGTGGCGTAGTACAGCCGCCGGCGCTCCTGACTGCCACGGCCCGGCGACAGGCCGTCGCCGATCCCGAACGGGACTTCGATGACCGCGCCGCTGTCGTCGATCGTCCTGAGCTGCTCGTACACGGCGGGCCGATCGAGCGCGGTCAGCGGGATCGGCGCGGGAAGATAGTCGAGCGCGAGGAGCACAAGAAGTACCCAGACATAGCCAGGGCTAAAGCCCTGGGCCACCGATATCCCGTCCGTGTCGTACGTAGTGTCCGGCTTTAGCCGGACTTTCGCGAGGTCCGCCTGAAGGCGGACACTACGTACTTCATCGTCGGTGGCGCAGGGCTTTAGCCCTGCCACGCCTGCCACCCTCAACACCATCAACACACCCAGCGCCAGGTACACACCGACCATCGCGCGCCCGGGCATGCGCGCATTCTCGACGACCGGCACGAATCGCGCGAGCGCCTGCGGCAACGGGAGGCCCGCGTCGAAGCCGGCCATCGTCAGGAACGGCCCGAGAGCCCAGACCGCGAACACGCAGAGCACGACCTTCCAGCGCCGCGCCTCCTCGACGTCACTCCACTTCCCTCTTCCCGTCAGCAACACCACGAACGGCACCACCCCCAACCACCCGACCGCCTCGATTCGATCGAGGCCCAACCGTTCGTACAAACCCGTTGCGATGCCGCCGAACAGCGGATGAAACGGATTGCCGAGCGCAGGCGCCAGCGCATCGATGCCGCGCGGAGCGCTGCGCCAGAAATAGGTCTGGCTGACGTAGCGTCCGCTCACGGCCAGCCGGAACGCCTGCACAACAAGAGGCAAACAGACCACCGCGAACGTTGCCACGGCAATCATCACGGCTTGCGCACCGCGCCAGAACATTTCCGCGCCTGGACGCTCGAATCGAAACCTCAGGCGCCACTTCGTGAGCACCCAGGCGAGCAGGATGAGCCACAGGACAAGCAGCGGATTCTGGACGCCACGGGCAGAAATCGCGGCTCCACCCACAGAGAACGTCCCTCCTCCGGTCGTGGCGATCAGAACAATCAGGAAGGCGTCGAGGGCGGCGAGTCCCACGAGGATCAGGCGCACGGTAAACAGCGCTTGATGCTGTGGCCGTGTTTCGATCGATGCGCGACCGATCTGCCACGATGCCGCCACGTACGCCACGGTCAGCAACGCGAGATAGACAACGTGGTAGTACGCCGAGTAGGCCGCCACCGCGAGACACACGCCACAGCCGATCGCCGGTCCGACGCGGCCTGTCTGAAGCGACCGGCGTAGAAACAGCGCGAAGAGCGGAATCACCCACGCCGTCAGCAGATCGAAGTGGCCCAGCAGGTGCGCGCCCACATACGGCGAGCCGCCAAAGGCCACGCCCGCGAGCAACGCCATTCGGCGGTCGCCCGTCATGTCGCACGCGAGCGCGTACGCGCATGCCGCGTTCAGGAACACGGACGCGATGACGTAGAAATTCTCGGCCTGGATTATCGACAGCCCGGAGAACACGGTGGCGGTCAGATAGGCCTGAAGCGCCGTGTGCGGATGGTTGATCAGATCGACGCCGAACGGGCTGAAGAGATACTGCGAATGGAAGAAGTCGAGCTCGGGTGCGCTCAGGGCCTTGCGCATCCACCACAGGTTCCACAGAAAGCTATAGTTGTCGCCGGGAAGTCCGGGGATGTGATCCTGCAGGTGGAGGACGAGCGGCCAGGTCCACAGGACGGACATGGCGGCCAGCAGCATCAGAGGAACGATGTGCGATCGGAACGACCCCGCGCGCGAGAGCACGAAGGGATTCTAGTCCGAACGCACGATCGCGTCGGCAGGGCTAAAGCCCTGCGCCACCGCAGATCAGTCGCAGAGCCGCAAAGGCGCGGAGAATTCCTTTTCGAAAAGATCTCTGCGTCTCTGCGCCTCTGCGTCAGATGAGCACCATCACCTACGCGGCGAACCTCCCGGTCTTCCGCCGCTCGCCGTCCAGGCCGTCCCAGAACACTTTCACGCCGTCGAGCATTTTCACGCCTACGGTGAGAAACGGCTCCTCGCGGAACTTGGGCGACTCGTAGCACTCGCGCAGCTCGTCCCACACGTGCGCCTTGTGCTGGTCCTCGATCTTGTCGTGCCAGGTGAAGAACGCGAGCGGCATGTCGGGCACGCGGGTCGCCTTCATCCGCTCGAGCCCGGCGATCAGTTCCTTCCAGAACCCGGCCGCGGCCCAGTTCTCGACGGCGAACGCCGCGCCCATCGCCTGGTTGTAGTCGTCGCTCCCGTACAGCCGGAACAGCTCGTCGCAGAAAAACAGCGTGCTCGGAATGCCATGCCGGCGCTTGCCCATGTCGTCGAACGTGAGGCCCAGCGACTGGCCGAAACGCAGCAGCCACTCGAAGTGCGCGGCCTGGAAACGGAACTTGCCGCCGTCCACCGTGCCCTCGGTCGCGACCAGCGCGGGATCGCCTTCCCGGTCCGAGTCCTGACTCGACCCGGCCGGCTCCCCTGCCGCCATGCCGTGTCCGCCCTTGCTGTTGTAGATGACGCCGAGCTCGTTCATGAGAATCTCTTTCGATTCCCGTGAGGCGTGCAGCGTGTCGGCGTTGATCGCTCGATTGAGCGCGGCGAGCAGGAACTGGTTCGAAAACACGGAAAACTCGATGGTGAACCGCCGGAGGTGATCCAAAGGCATGTCGCCGCGCGAAAACCACTTCGTGTAGGCGTTGTCGGTCACCACCGGATGGCCCATGAACCGTTCCTCGATGGTCTGCTTGAACGCCTCGAAATTCTTCCCAGCCATGAATGCCTCCTTGATGCTCGTCTCAGGCGCGATGGGTCCAGCTGAACGGGTACGTCGTGTTCTCCAGGGTAAGTGCGTGAGTCGTGAGCTGAAGCGGCCGGAACGTATCGACCATCACCGCCAGCTCGTCCGTGCGTGTCTTGCCGATCGATCCTTCGTAAGTGCCAGGATGCGGTCCGTGCGGAATGCCGTTGGGATGCACCGTGATGGCCGCCGCTTCGATGCCCTTGCGCGACATGAAGTCGCCTTTGACGTAGTAGATCATCTCGTCCGAATCGACGTTTGAATGGTTGTACGGCGCGGGAATCGACTGCGGGTGATAGTCGAACAGGCGCGGCACGAACGAACACAGCACGAAGCCGGGACCGTCGAAGGTCTGGTGCACCGGCGGCGGCTGATGAACGCGCCCCGTGATGGGCTCGAAATCCTCGATGTTGAACGCAAACGGCCAGAGGTGCCCGTCCCATCCCACCACGTCGAGCGGATGGTGCGGATAGTGATACCGCGACACGAATCCGCGTGCCTTCACACGAACTTCGAATTCCCCTGTTTCGTCGTGCGTGACCAGCGCATCGGGTGGGCGAATATCGCGCTCCGAATACGGAGCGCTCTCGAGGAACTGTCCGTACTCGTTCACGTAGCGCCGTGGGGGCGAAATGTGGCCGCCCGAGGTTTCGACCACGAGCATGCGCTGCCCGACGCCGGCATCGAGCACGATGCGCCAGATGACCCCTGTCGGAACGACGAGGTAATCGCCCGGCCCATAGCGCAGCGTGCCGAACTGGCTCTCGAGGACGCCCGTGCCCTCGTGGACGAAGATCACCTCGTCGCCATGTGCGTACCGGTACCAGTACGCCATCTGGTCAGTGGGCCGTGCCACCGAGATGCACACGTCGCTGTTGGCCATTAACGGCACCCGGCCGCTAATCGCGTCGCCGCCCGCGGGCACGTTCGCCGTGTTCAGCAGCCGATGCTGAACCGGCCCGGGGTCGGCATACGGAATCTTCACTTCGCAGCCACGGTCGATTTGGGTCACCTGGGTAGGCGGACGCAGGTGGTAGAGCAGCGACTTGTTCCCGACGAAGCCGTGAATGCCCATCAGCTCTTCGTGGTACAGAGAGCCGTCCGGCTGACGGAATTGCGTGTGACGCTTGTGCGGAAGCCGGCCGAGCTTGAAGTAATAGCTCATACCAGATTGCCTCTTCGCGCCTGTTCCCGTTCGATGGCTTCGAAGAGCGATTTGAAGTTGCCTTCGCCAAACCCGCGACAGCCGTGCCGTTCGATGACCTCGAAGAAGAGCGTGGGCCGGTCCTGCACCGGCTGCGTGAAGATCTGAAGCAGGTAGCCCTCCTCGTCACGATCCGCCAGAATGCCGAGCTCGGCGAGCTCGTCGACGGGCTCGTCGATCTTCCCAACGCGCCGCTCGAGATCGTCGTAGTAGGTGGGGGGCACCCGGAGAAACTCGACGCCCCACGCGCGCAGCCGGCGCACGGCTTTGACGATGTCGTCGGTGACGCACGCGATGTGCTGCACGCCGGGGCCCTGGTAGTAGTCCAGATACTCCTGGATCTGCGACTTGCGCTTCCCCGTTGCCGGCTCGTTAATCGGAAACTTGACGCGCCCGGTGCCGTCCTGCATCACCTTCGACATCAGCGCCGAATACTCGGTCGTGATGGTCTTGTCGTCGAAGTGCACGAGCTGGGTGAAACCCATCGTCTCGGCAAAGAACCTGACCCATTTCTCCATCTCGCCCAGCTCGACGTTGCCGACGATGTGGTCGATCGCTTTCAGGACGCCCGGATGAGCGGGAGTACCCGGCAGGGGCCGGAATCCGGGGGCGAAGCTCCCCGCGTAGTCGTCGCGCTCGACGAACTTGATGAGCGTGTCGCCGTAGGCATGGATCGCGGCCGTCCGCAGCACGCCCTTTTCGTCGCTGGTGTCCGACGGCGGCATGGCCGGCTCGGCGCCCCGACTGGTCGTCTCTTCAAAGGCCGCCGCGGCGTCGGGAACCTGGAGCGCAATGACGCCGACGCCATCGCCATGCCGGCGCACGAACTCCGCCGCATAGTGGTCCGGGCCGAGCGGCGACGTCAGGACAAACCGGATATCCCCCTGCTCGACGACATAGGAAGCCGAATCGCGGCTGCCGGTTTCGAGCCCGCGATACGCGGTGCGCTGGAATCCGAAGCAACTTTCGTAAAACGCGGCAGACTGCCTGGCGTTGCCCACGTAGAACTCGAGATGGTCGATGCGTTTGATGGGGCAGAAGTCAGCCATAATACAAACCATTTTCGCACTCGGCCCGCATAATGCAAACAAAAAATGCGAAAACGGTTTAGAATCGTAACCATGACAAAATTGCAATCGGGACCCCGGACGACCGCCTCCCGGCTCGACGATCTCGACCGCCGGCTGCTGTCGCATCTGCAGGAAGACGCCCGGGTACCGACCGCCGAGCTGGCCCGGCGGCTCGATCTCTCGGGCCCGGGCCTCCAGAAACGCCTCCGCAAGCTGGAGGACCAGGGCGTGATTCGCGGGTACTCGACCGTCATCAATCGCCAGGCCGTGGGGCTCGACCTGCTCTGCTTCATCCATGTCACCCTGGCCCATCACCGGACGAACTCGGTGAAGCAGTTTCCTGACAAGATCAAGAAGATGCCCGAAGTGCTCGAGTGCCACTTCCTGACCGGCGAGTTCGATTACCTGCTGAAGGTCGTCGTGGCCAATCACGACCACCTGGAGAAATTTCTCTTCGGCAAGCTCATGAAGGCCGGCGGTATCGACCGCACCAGAACGAGCATCGTCGTCAAGGAAGTCAAGACGTCCACCGTGCTGCCCCTGTGACCGCTCCGCTCTCGACCTTCGCGCTGCTCCAACGCTCTGTCGACTACGCCGGGACGTTTCCGCCCGCCACGCTGTCGCTGCCCGAGGCCGTCGCAAACTACGCGCAGGAACGAAGCGGTCCCCGGGCCTGGCTTCTGGGACGGCTCGTCGTGCCCGCCGCCGGCCTCGACGCGCTCGAGACACTGCTCCCTCAGCCACCGGGCGACGAGCACGAGATCAGCGTCATCCTGAGCGGCGACCCGCTGCCACAGCTTGCGCGCGTCGCGGCGTTCAACCAGCAAGGAATGGGACGCGCGCGGGTGGTGTCGGTCGAGTACCCGCCAGCAGCGGCGACGGACATTGCCCGTCTGGCGGAAAGACCGGATCCGTCCCTGATCAGGTTCTTCGAAACGCCCCTGGACGCGGATCTCGAGAGCCGCCTCGATGCGATCGCGCAGTCGCGCGCCGCCGCGAAGGTTCGCACCGGCGGAACGGTGGCAACCGCGATTCCGGCGCTCTCCGCGGTCGCGCGATTCCTCCACGGATGCGCGACGCGCGGTCTTGCCTTCAAGGCGACCGCGGGCCTCCATCACGCCATCCGAAACTGTTACTCTCTAACCTACGAGCGCGACAGCGCCACGGGTGTGATGCATGGTTTTCTGAACGTCAGCGTTGCCGCGGCGCTCGCACGAAGGGGCGCACCGTTGGCCGACATCGAGGAGGCGCTGGCCGAATCGTCCGCGGCAGCGTTTGAGTTCGGCCCGGACGGCCTCGTCTACCGGCACTACGCGATCGGACTGCAGGATCTCGCCGACACCCGGCGGCATTTCTTTCGTTCGTTCGGCTCCTGCAGCTTTCGCGGGCCTGCCGACGAGCTCGCGGCGCTGCATCTTCTCTGACGATGGCTGACCTCAACGAGACGCACGATCCTCAACGACGCAGCTGGGTGGCGTCCGCGAATTCGGCGGAGGCCGACTTCCCCATTCAGAATCTGCCACTCGGCGTATTTCGACGCCGCGGCACTTCCGGCGCTCCGGCCATCGGTATCGCGATTGGCGATCAGATTCTCGACCTGCGCCAGGCCGGAACCCGCGGCCTCCTCGAGGGACTCTCGCCCGCGCTTCGCGCCGCGACAGAGGCGCCGACGCTGAATCCCTTAATCGCGCTGGGCCACGGCGAGGCGTCAGCCTTGCGGCGGCAGGCGAGCAGGATCCTCGGAGCCGACGGGTGGGGCGCCGACGAGCGTCTGCTCACGCCGGCGGCGGACGCCGAGCTCTTCGTTCCTGTCGCGATCGCCAACTACTCGGACTTCTACGCGTCGATCCACCACGCGCGCAATGTCGGCAAGCTCTTCAGGCCCGACAATCCGCTGCTGCCCAACTACCGGCACGTGCCGATCGCGTATCACGGGCGCGCCTCGTCCATTGTCATCAGCGGCACGCGCGTCAGGCGGCCCGCGGGGCAAATGAAGGGCCCGGGAGACGCTCCAGTGTTCGGGCCGTGCGAGCGTCTCGACTACGAAGCCGAAGTTGGATGCTTCTGCGGCCCGGGTAATGTGCTCGGCGAGCCTGTTCCCATCGATGCCGCCGAATCGCAGATCTTCGGACTTTGCCTGGTCAACGACTGGTCCGCGCGCGACATTCAGGCCTGGGAGTACCAGCCCCTGGGGCCGTTTCTCAGTAAGAGCTTCGCGACCACCGTCTCGCCATGGGTCGTCACCTACGACGCGCTCGCGCCGTTCCGCAGTCCGGCCGCTCCGCGCGAGGCGGACGACCCTAAGCCGCTCGCGTACCTGTCGTCACGTTCGATCGAGGAATCTGGCGGCTTCGACGTGGTGGTGGACGTGCTGCTGCAATCGGCGGAGATGCGCCGGCGTGGCGTTCCGCTCGTGCGGCTCAGCCGATCCCGGCTTCGCGACATGTACTGGACCCTCGGGCAGATGGTCGCGCACCAGACGAGCAACGGCTGCAATATCATCCCGGGCGATCTGATCGCGACCGGCACGCTCTCGGGACCGACCAAAGACGCGAGGGGATCGTTGATAGAAATGACCGAGGGCGGCAAGGTCCCGCTTCAGCTGCCTACCGGCGAGTCCCGCACCTACCTCGAAGACGGCGATGAGATCGTCATGCGTGCCTGCTGCGAGCGGGCCGGGTGTCAGCGGATCGGCTTTGGCGAGTGCACCGGCATCATCACATGAAGCTTCACGAATTCCTCTTCGATCAACTGCACGCGAACGGCGTCCGCCACATCTTCGGGATTCCCGGCGACTTCGTGCTGAACCTGTACAACGCGCTGCAACAGGACCAGCGCTTCCGTCTCGTGACCCTGGGCCACGAGCCCGCCGTGGGCTTCGCCGCCGATGGCGCGTCGCGCATCACCAACGGGCTGGGCGTGTGCCTGGTCACCTACGGCGCCGGCGGCCTGAACATGATCAATTCGATCGCCTGCGCGTACGCGGAGGAATCGCCGCTCATCGTCATTTCGGGCGGCCCGAGCAGGCTCGAGCGTACCTCCGGGCTTCTGGTGCACCACGAGGTGAAGTCGTTCGAGTCGCAGCTCAGGATTTATCAGGAGGTCGTCGAATTCGCCGCGATCGTCGACAACAAGCAGACGGCCGCGGCCACGATTCACCGCGCCATCGACGTCGCGCGCAAGTTCAAGCGGCCGGTCTATCTCGAGATTCCGCGCGACATGGTGTTTGCCGAGATCACCGTTCCGCCGAGCTTCGACGAGGTCGAGCTCGAGGTCAACGAGAGCGCCGTCGCCGAGGCGGCCGCCGAAATCATCGACCATCTGTCGCGGGCGGAGCGTCCGGTGCTGATCGTCGGCGTTGAGGTACACCGGTTCCAGCTGACCGAGCAGGTGATTCGACTCGCCGAACGCCTGCGCATTCCGGTGACCTCGTCGTTTCTCGGCCGCGGCATCTTCCCG
Organism: Vicinamibacterales bacterium; assembly: GCA_963746535.1. GTDB lineage: Bacteria > Acidobacteriota > Vicinamibacteria > Vicinamibacterales > JAMQPK01 > JAMQPK01. The sequence continues at coordinate 545,058 of CAVVBP010000010.1, forward strand.
ACCCGTCATCCGCAGTTCATCGGCACCTATCTCGGCGCGGTCAGTCCTCAACCGATGCGGACGCTCGTCGAAGGCTCGGATTGTCTACTGCTGCTCGGCGAGCGGCTCAGCGATGTCAACCTCGGCGTCTCGGCGGATCTCCTGAAGGGGCACGACCTCATGACGGCCGTCGCACGCGACGTCTTCATCGGGCAGCATCAGTACGAGCACACGCCGCTCGAGCTGGTGGTCGACCGCCTGCTGACCGCGCCGGCCCTGCCGGTCTCCCGGGATCCGATCAAAGCGATCGGCACCGACGTCTCTCCCGAGGTCTTCGATCCCTTCAAGCAGGACGAGGCGATCAAGGTGCGTCACGCGATTAACCTGCTGAACGAGTTCGTCCGCGAACACGACGAGATGCCGCTCATCGCCGACACGGGCGACGCGCTCTTCGCGAGCGTCGACATCCGCGCCAATCAGTGCATCGCGCCCGCCTACTACGGCACCATGGGATTTTCCGTACCGGCGGCGCTCGGTGTGCAGATTGCCGGCGGCCGGCGACCCCTGGTGCTCGTCGGCGACGGCGCGTTCCAGATGACAGGCAGCGAAATCTCGCAGGCCCGCCGCTACGGCTGCAACCCCATCATCGTGCTCTTCAACAACCAGCGCTGGGAAATGCTCCAGGCCTTCTTCCCCGACGCGAGCTACAACGACACGGTCGGCTGGCCGTTTGCCAAGCTGGCCGATCTCTGGGGCGGGCGCGGCTTCCGCGCGTTCACGCCACGCCAGCTTCGCGACGCGCTGAACGCGGCCTACGACGAAACGCGATTCACGCTGATCGAGGTGGGACTGCAGCAGGGTGACGTGTCGCCGATCCTGCGCGGCTTCGTCGAGGCGTTCAAGAAGCGCGTCTATGCCAATTGAGCGCGTCGATACCAACGCGGCTGGCAGACGGATCTGCCTGCCGCATGGTGACGACGCGCAACTAATCGCCGGCTGGAAACCGGCGGCGTTCGGGAGCGCCGCTGGCGCAAACAGTGAAGGCGGCGTGACGGCGAAGGCGACAAACCGCGGAGCCGGCCACCTCCGCGAAGGCCATCCCTGGCCTGAGCGCCATGGCATTACGCAACAGACGCCGGCGACGCGGTTTGCCACGCCGACTTCCCTTGTTTGCGACAGCGGTGCTTCCGAACGCTGCTGGTGCACTGTACGAACACGTCCGGCTGGCATCCGGATCGGTCCTCCGCGTTGGTTCGACGCAACCGAGACAGGGCTGAAGCCCTGTGCCACATGAGCATGCGATGAGGCCTCATTGGATTTGAACGCGCAAAACGAGTTCGCGTGGCGGCCGACGCCGGACGTGATCGCGAAGAGCCAGCTTCGCCGATTCATGTCGGCGCACGGCATTCAGGAGCTCTCCGAACTGCATCGCCGATCCATCGCCGATCCGCAGTGGTTCTGGAACGCGGTCCTTGCCGATCTCAACATCGAGTTCTACGAGCCCTACGACAAGGTCGTCGACACATCTCCCGGCCTGCCATGGACGCGATGGTGTGTCGGCGGTGAGATGAACATCGTCCACAACTGTCTCGACAAGTGGAATGGGACGCCAACGGAACATCGAGCGGCGATTCGATGGACGGCCGAAGAAGGCACGAGCGGCATCCTGACCTACGGGGAGCTGTCGCAGCAGGTGAATCGCGCGGCCAACGCGCTGCAGCGGCTCGGCTTTTCAAAAGGCGACGTTATCGGCATCTGCATGCCGATGGTGCCGGAGATTGTTGTGGCGTTCTTCGCCATCATCAAGATCGGCGCTATCGCACTCCCCCTCTTTTCCGGCTACGGCGCCGATGCCATCGCAACCCGGCTGCAGGACTCGGGCGCCGCAGGGCTCATTACCGCCGACGGAGCGCGGCGGCGCGGGCGCTCGATTCTCATGAAGCCGGTGGCCGACGACGCCGTCACACGCGTGCTGTCGCTGCGGCACGTGATCGTCGTCCGGCGGCTCGGAGATGCCGTCGCGATGCAGCAGGGTCGCGACTGGTGGTGGGATGACATCGTGCAGGCCGAGTCGCCCGTGTGCAGCACGGCCCGCACGGGAGCCGAAGACCCCTTCATGTTGATCTACACGTCGGGCACCACGGGCAGACCGAAGGGCGCCGTCCACACGCACTGCGGATTTCCGATCAAGGCCGCACAGGATCTCCAGCACGGGCTCGACATGTCGGCGTCAGACACGATGCTGTGGGTCACCGATCTGGGATGGATGATGGGTCCGTGGGAGCTTCTGGGCACTGCTCTCCTCGGCGCAACCGCCGTGCTGTACGACGGTGCGCTCGATTACCCGACGTCCAACCGCCTGTGGAGCATCGTCGACGAGCACCGCGTGACGATCCTCGGCATCTCGCCCACGCTCGTCCGGATGTTGATGCACGCGCCCGGCTCGGCGCCGGCACAGCACGACCTTTCATCGCTCCGAGTCCTCGGCTCGACCGGCGAGCCCTGGAATCCGGATCCGTGGTGGTGGTTGTTCGACACCGTTGGAAAGCGCCGGCTTCCGATCATCAACTACGCGGGCGGCACCGAAATCTCCGGCGGCATCCTCTCGGGCAACGTCATGTCGCCGATGAAGCCGTGCGCGTTTGCGGGACCGCTGCCCGGAATGGCGGCCGATGTGTTCGACGCCGACGGGAAGCCCGTGCGCGGCACGGTCGGCGAGCTCGTGATCCGCGCGCCGTGGATCGGCATGTGCCGCGGATTCTGGAACGATCCCGACCGCTACCTGCGCAGCTACTGGTCGCGATTTCCCGACGTGTGGGTGCACGGCGACTGGGCGCTCGTCGACGACGACGGCCAGTGGTTCATCGTCGGCCGCTCCGACGACACGCTGAAGATCGCCGGCAAGCGCGTCGGGCCTGCCGAAATCGAATCCGTCCTCGTGGCGCATCCGGCCGTCGCCGAAGCCGCGGCCGTCGGCCTCCCCGACGAGATCAAGGGCGAACGCCTGGTGTGCGTGTGCGTGCTCAGCGATGGAACCGCAGGTGGCGCGGCGCTCGAACAGGAGCTGAAAGAGTCGGTGCGGACTGCGATGGGTCCTGCCCTGAAGCCCGACGAGATCGTCTTCGTCCCTCAGCTGCCGAAGACCAGGAACGGGAAGGTGATGCGGCGCGTCATCCGCGCCGTGTACTCGGGCCAGGATCCCGGCGATGTGTCAGCGCTCGAAGATGTGCGGGTATTGGATCAGTTGCGCGGTGGGACATAGGGGGTCGGGAGGGGTTTTCGCACACCCGGCCTCCGAAAACCCCTCCCGACCCCGTTGACCGATTTAACCAGACCGTCAGGTTCTGAGTTGCCCTTTCAGCGTCTCGGTCAGGTACTTCTTGTGCGCGTCCATGAACTGTTCGACCGTGCCCGCGCCGGGCCTCGGCATGTCGAAGTCCATGGTCACCCACCCGTCGTAGTTCCGCTTCCGCAACTCCTGGAAGAACGCGACGAAGTCCACGCCACCGCTCCCCATCAGCTTGTAGAGATTCACGCGCTCGTGTTCTTCCGGGCTTGGCGCGGGGCCTTTCCATCCCTTGGCCGTGCTGTACTTCCCTTCTGCGTCCTTCAAGTGAATGGCGGCGATGCGCGAGTAGTAGTCGCGCAGGGCCTTGACGGGATCGATGCCGCCGAGCGTCGCGTGCCCCGTGTCGAGCACCAGCCACACGTACTTCGGATCGGTCAGCTCCATCACCATGTCGAGCTCGGGCTGCCGCTCGACGAGCGTCCACGCGTGCGGATGGAAGGCGAACTTGATGCCCGCGTCAGCGGTGCGCTTTCCCACTTCGTTGAGGTTGCGCCCGAGCACTTTCGCATTCTCGGCGCTGAGATTCTCGGGGCCGACCCGCTGGCTCAGGTTCACCTTCAAGTGCTTGCAGCCGAAGTGCGCGATGTAGCGCGCGCGGGCGGCATTGCTCTCGATCGTCTCGGGCACGCGCTTCGGATCGAGATACTGGCCGCCGCTGCCGACCGTGCACAACGCCAGGCCCGACGCGTCCATCACCTTCTTGAAGACCTCGGGCGGCTGCGTCAGGTACTGCGGCATGTCGTCCTGGAACGGCTCGAGCCCGTGATAACCGTACTGAGCCGCCATCTTGATGCCGGTCTCCGGATGGGGCTTCATCCCTCGAAACTGATGACCGCTCATGGCATAGCGCATCTTGTCGCCGGGTAGCGCAAATGCCTGCGCGGCGACCGTCGCCCCGATGCCCGTACCGATGAACTCGCGACGAGTCAGCATGGTGAACCCTCCTAAACTGGTACGTAGGGCCCGGCTTTAGCCGGGCCTTGGAGCATGAGCGTGAGCATGTTACACCCGATTTTGCGCATTCTGGAGTGATGGCTCTTCCACCGCGGGTCCCGGCGCCAGGCACCTTCGTCCGCGTCGGACGACATCGTCTTCACTACCGCTGCGAAGGGGTCGGCACGCCCGCCGTGGTCTTCGATGCGGGCATCGCCGCCTCGTCCCTGAGCTGGAGCCGTGTGCAGCCCGAAGTGGCGCGCTTCACGCGCGCGTGCAGCTACGACCGCGCCGGACTTGCCTGGAGCGACCTGAGCGACACCCCGCGGACGATGCCGACGCTGGTCGACGAGCTTCGTCAGGTGATGGCTCACGCACAGATCGGTGCACCCGTCGTGCTGGTCGGACACTCGTTCGGCGCCCTCGTCATCAGGGCCTACGCGCGCGCGCATCCGTCCGAGGTGGCGGGCCTGGTGTTCGTCGATCCGCTGCATCCCGAGGAGTGGTGTGATCCTTCCAGCGAGCAGCGCCGCAGGCTTCGAGGAGGCATACTCTTCTCGCGGGTTGGCGAGGGCCTCGCGCGCACCGGTCTCGTGCGATTTCTTCTCGCGCGGCTCAGCGGCGGCGCCCCGGGCCTGCCGAGGCGTGTCAGCCGCATGTTCGGTCCTTCAGCCGCAGCGCTTCTCACCAACATGGTGGGCGAAGTACAAAAACTGCCGGCCGAGGCACAGGCAGCCGTGCGGGAACACTGGTCGAGTCCGAAAGCGTTTCGCGGCATGTGGCAGCACCTCGTGGCGTTGCAAGCCTGCAGCGCCGAGATGTTGCGGGGGGATGATGCCTTCGGTGAGATGCCGGTCGTGGTGCTGTCGGCCGAGCGCCGCGACCCACGCTGGATCGCGGCCGACGAGCGGCTCGCGCGCTCGTCACGTAATGGCCGCCACGTCGTGTCGCCGCAGAGCGGACACTGGATTCATCTCGACGATGTGGAACTCGTCGCCGGCGCGATCCACGACCTCGTAATGCAGGCCCGCTCGCAGCCCCAGGGACAGGGCTGAAGCCCTGTGCCACCTCCGCTACTTCTCTTTCGACGCGTACTCGAAGGGACCGACCGCCATGTATTGACCCGAATGGTCGTACCCCATAGCGTGATTCACCGTGAAGCGCGTGGTGGCGCCGAGATCGCCCTGCTTGAAGATGATCCCTTCGGGCAACACGACTCCCGGGCGCGCCTCGGCGCCGGACACGGGGTTCTTGATCGGCCCGCATGCGATCTCGACGTAGTCGCCACATTTCGCGGTCGAGTGAATGCCATTGAAAACGATGTCGTACGCCACGCGATAGGGTCCGTGCGCGGTCGGCCACGTCCAGCCCAGCACTTCCCAGGGTCCGCCGACTTTTCCACCAAGCAGCGTTTCGATCGCCGATTGCTGATCGGCGCTGGCGCGCTCGTCGATGAGGAGCAGCGCTTCGCCCTTGCCTTCATGAATGGCGCCGGGCCAGTTCGCGTAGACGGAAAAGCAGAGGCCATCGAGCGTGAGATCGCCGTAGTGTCCGCGCCGGACCTGCCACGTCCAGCCTCCCTCGCATTTGCCCTTGGTCGGCCGCGCGTTGAAGTTGCACGGACAACCCCAGTCGCAATTGCAGGACACGAGAACGTCACCTTTCAGTTCCCACTTCTCGGCCATTCGGGCACCTCACGACTCCGATGATAGCGGCATCGCTTTTGCTGGCCAAGCGCCCATGAAACGATACGCCCTGCTCCTCCTGTTGGCGTTGGTCGTGGCGAGCGCGCGAGTTCACGTTCAATCTCCGGCGTCGGCTCCGGCGACTGCCGATCCCAGCGGCGCGTACCGCTGCGACGGCGTCAGTCCAGACGGTCTGAAGTATCGTGCGGCCGTCCACATCGCCAAGAACGGCGAGACCTTCGTCGTGCAGTGGCTGACGCCCAAGGGCGTCGTCAATGTGGGCGTCGGCGTGTTGAACGGCAATACGCTGGCGGTGGGCTATGTGGGGACGACCGCGGGGGTCGTGATTTACAAGCTCAACGGCACGAAAGAGTTGACTGGTGAGTGGACCGACCTCGAAGCGGGCGGCCACGTCTACACAGAAACCCTGACAAAGCTGGCCGACGGCGAGAAGGTGGTTATGCCGAAGGGCGGCGGGCCGGTGTTCTAGCCCGGGAAGACTTAAGTCTGCTTTTTACCGGACTTGTGCCGTTAGCGACGCGCCAGGTAGCCGGCCCGGTAGAAGGTCTGTACGCCCGCTCGTTTCACCGTGATCTGCGTCCGGCGATATGTGCCGTCGGGCTTGTCGTTCGTCGACACGTAGGACAGCAGATAGTACGTGCCGCTCTCTCTCACGATCCGCTCGAATGGATCGCGATAGTTATTCGTATCGGTCACCGGAAATCCGCCGGTGTGATCCGATAACACGTAGAACCCATCGAGGACGCTGGGCCGCCCTGGATCGTTCGCGGCCATGCGACTGCGGGCCGCGTCGGGCCCGCCACGTCCGTCTATCGCCGGGCTCACCCATCCGCGGTTCAGGAGTCCACGAGGATCGATCGCATACAGGCTGACGTTGGCCTGAACGGCGGCGCGCACGGCGTCCCAGAGCTCCCCGTTGCAGAGAATCTGATCGCTGGCGCCGCCTGCATCACTGGCGCCCGCTGAGCTGATCTCGTTCGCCACCTGGCAGCCGATTCTGGCGCCCACATACATCACCGTCTTGTGGCGGCCTCGGATCCGGCCGAGTGCGGCGGCCAGATCCGAGACGAGTTTCACCATGGTCCGCGCCCGCACTTCCTGCGCGCTGCTGGGCTCGCTGCCATCGAAGGTCCCGGTAAACCGATCGACCGCCTTGAGCAACAACATCTTGTCGTGCGTGAAGTCCTGCCGCGCGGCGCCGCTCGCGATGACGACCGCGGCGGCGTCGCCGGGCATCATGCGTTCCTTGATGAACCCTCGCATGAGATCGCGCGCGCGCGCCGAGTGCATCACGTTGACGTGCGCGTCATCCAGCAGGAACGCATAGATACGGCCGTCGATCTTTTCAAGATCCGACGTGGAGAGCACTCCCGTTGCCGGAACCGTTGAGGGCGTCTCTTTCGCGCTCACCGACAAATCGACCAGCGATAGCTCGGCGATCGCCTGGGGCACGCCGTCTTCGGATACGTCGAAGTCGGCAGCGGAGAGGTCGCGCACGAAGGTGCCTTTTCCGTCGACGACGCGAACAGGCAGCTGGACGAGCGTCGTGTCTGTGCGAAACGTCGGCGTTTGTCCGGCGACAGCCCACGACGACAGCAGAAATGCGCCGAGTACGAGGCCGTTTCTCATCGGCATTTCCAGTCTACACGGCACCCAGCCACACGCGGACTTGGCCTTCGGGGGAACCCCTAAACCGGCCCCCCTTAAGGGAACCGCGGGTGCGGCCGATACATCTGCCATGGGGACGCGAAAACCGGATGTTGACCTCATCGTACGGCGGGGCGCGCTCCGCCGGTTTCACAAGCTCAAACAGAAGGCCGCCGAACTGCCCGTGAACGTCTCATGGGATCGCCGCCAGCAGGACCGGCGTGCGGAATCGAGCGAGGTACGGGGCGACCGGCGCACCACCGATCGGCGCGCGAAGCCACCCTTCACCTGGGAAGTGGGCGACTTCGTCGTGGTTCGAATGAATCGCGCTCGCGCCTGAGCCTCACGCCCTAAGCCTTCACCTCGACGCGAAGCTGGCGGCGCCGGTCGGCGCCGCGGCGCTCACCCAGCCGCACCGGCGGCACCGTTTCGACCCGCCATTCGTGATTGCAACGGCCGCAGTAGTACGCACTGCTGACCCGCCGGCCAGACAGCACCCATTCCACGCGCACAAAGAGATTGTCCTCGTCAACATGTGTCAAGATTTGTTCGCAAACGTACGCCACAAGCAATGAGTCACAACGCGGTGATCAGGGAGTATCGGGTGGCCGATGCGCGCGCGGTCGAAGCGTGCATCGTCGAGCTGCAGGATTACGAGCGCCGGATCGATCCTCGCCTCAGGCCCGGCTCGTCGATGGCGGCCGACTATCTCGCACAGACGCTGGCGCGTTGCAACGACTACACCGGGCGCGTGTTCGTCGCCGAGTGCGCGAACGTGGTGGCGGGATTCACCACCGTGCTGGCGCGCATGCCGTTCCTCGAGCTCGACGATCCGCCCGGCGAGTTCGCGCTCATCACCGATCTCGTGGTGCTCGAGCGCTTCCGCCGGCATGGATACGGACGCGCGCTCCTGGACGCCGCCGAACGATTCGCCCGCGACTGCGGCGCCACGGAGCTGCGTATCGGCGTGCTCAGCGCGAACCGCACGGCGAAAGACCTCTACGCCCGTGCGGGGTTCGGCAGCCACGCGGAAGTCCTCACGAAGCGTTTCGATTGCTAATCCTGGAAGGCTGTCGGGGTGACGTCGCTGCCTCGCAAATCCGGAGCTCCGGGGCCGGACGCGCGCTGCAGCCACGTCAACCCGACAGCCTACCCGGACTAGGTTGGACTCCTCGACTCTCCCAGACTCTTCCGACTCCGAGACTCCGCCGGACTCGTCGCGACTACTGCGTCACCACCACGTCATCCACAATCACGTCCGACGTCTCGCTCGATCCGCTTTTCCCGCTCAGATAGCCGCCGAGCGCAAGAGTGTAGGTACCGGCCGGCAGCGAGCCGAGATTGATCTGCACCTGCTGCCATCCGGTCGTGGCTGTCACGCCACCCAGGCCTCCGTTGAGCTGTGCGACATAGGTGTTGGGCAGGACGCCGTAGAGCACACCGTTGAGGCTCACCAGCATCTGGCCGAACCGGTCGCTCTTGAGACCCGTGATCCCGAGCTTGTACCGGAAGGTCAGCGTCGTCGGTCCGGCCGTCGCAACCGAGAAGCTGCGCTGCCAGCCGCCCGAGATCTTCTGAACGTTCGAGCCGTTGATACCGCCCAGAACAACCTGCACGCCTCCACCGGTGAACCCGCCCGCCACAAGCTGCGTTCCGCTGGCGTAGCTGGGCTGTGCGGTGGCCTTGAAGAGATCGTCTGCATAGCCAAAGCCATCCGTAGCCGAGTCGAAGTGCGCTTCGAGGAGAGCCGTGCCCCCGCCGCCACCGTCGAGAACGGTCAGCGTGGCGGCCGTGCTGGTCACGCTGCTCACACTATTGGTGACGACGACGTCGAACGTCGCACCGTTATCACCGAGCGCCGTCGGGTTCAGCATGTAGCTGGGCCCGGTCGCGCCTCCGATAGGCGAACCGTTGCGCTGCCACTGATAGCTCAGCGGCGCGGTGCCCGTCGCGACAACCGAGAAGGTCGCCTGTGCGGGCGCCGTCACGGTGAGGCTTGCCGGCTGCGTCGTGATGCTCGGGGCCACTGGCGGTGCGTTCACCGTCAGTGTCGCCGTCGAACTCGTGATCGTGCCGACGCTGTTGGTCACGGCGACGCTGAATGTCGCGCCGTTGTCACTCCCAGCCGTCGGATTCAACGTGTAGGTCGAACTGGTCGCACCGGGAATCGGCGATGCGCCACGGTACCACTGATACGTCAGCGGTGCGGTGCCAGCGGCCACGACCGAGAAGCCGGCGGGTGCCGGGGCCGTCACCGTAAGACTCGCCGGCTGCGTCGTAATGCTCGGGCCCACCGGAGCGGCGTTCACCGTCAGCGTCGCGCTCGCGCTCGTGATCGTTCCCGCGCTGTTGGTCACGACGACGCTGAATGTCGCGCCGTTGTCGCCCAAAGCCGTCGGACTCAGCGTGTAGGTCGCATTCGTCGCGCCGGGAATCAACGAAGCGCCACGGTACCACTGATAGCTCAACGGCGCAGTGCCCGCGGCCACGACCGAGAAGCCGGCCGGCGCCGGGGCCGTCACCGTCAGGCTCGCTGGCTGCGTCGTGATGGTCGGTGCAACGGGCGCCGGGTTCACCGTCAACGTTGCAGCCGTACTGGTAACGGTACCGGCCGAGTTCGAGACGATGACATCAAAGGTCGAACCGCTGTCGCCGACCGCCGTCGGACTGAACGAATAACTCGAGCTGGTCGCGCCGGAGATCGGGCTGTTGTTGCGGCGCCACTGATAACTCAGCGGCCCGGTCCCGGCCGCGACGACCGAGAAATTGGCCGAGGTCGGTGCGGTGACCGTCGCATTCGCCGGCGGTGTCGTGATGCTCGGGGCGACAGGAGACGAGCTTCCGCCCTGCAGGTACACGTCGTCGATGAGAACTTCGGCGAACTCGTCGGGATACGTCTTCTGGTTGTTGAAGGCGCCGAATGCCAGCGTGTGATTGCCGGCCGGCACGATACCAAGGTCGAGCTGGATCAGCTGCCAGCCGGTCGTCGTCGGACCGCCGCCCACGACCCGCGCGATGTAGTCGTTCGGGGCCAGGCCGACCAGCACATTGTCGAGGCTGAACAGCATCTGCACGTACTCATCGGTCTCGTACGTGTTCTGCTCGGTCAGCTTGTGACGGAACAACAAGGTCAGGGGCGCAGGCGCCGCCAGCGCGAAGCTCCGCCGCCAGCCGCCGGACATGTTCGCGATGTTCTGGCTGTTCACGCCGCCCACCTGCACGCGCAGCGCGCCGCCGGTGAAGCCGCCCGTGGCAACCTGGGCGCCACTGGCATAACTCGGTTGATTGGTACCGCGGAACACGTCGTCGGCGTAAGTGAATCCGTCGGCGCCGCTGTCGAAGTGCGCTTCGAGCAGCGTCGCACCGCCTCCGCTGCCAAACACCGTCAGCGTGGCATTCGCGCTCGTCACCGACCCTGCGATGTTGGAGACGAAGACGCTGAACGACGCTCCGCTGTCAGACAGCGCCGTCGACGCCAGCGTGTAGCTCGAACTGGTCGCGCCGGGAATGTCGGTCCCGTTGCGCCGCCACTGATAGCTCAGCGGCGCGGTGCCGGCCGCGACCACCGAGAAGGTTGCCGGCGAATTCTCGAACCCCATCACGCTGGAGGGCTGCGTCGTAATCGTCGGCGCCACCGGAGCCGCGTTGACGGTCAGCGTGGCCGCCGTGCTCGTCGCGCTGCCTCCGCCGTTGGTGACCACGACCGAGTAAGTCGAGTTGTTGTCGCTGAGGGCCGTCGGGTTTCTGATGTAGGTCGCGCTCGTGGCACCCGAGATGTTCGAGCCGTTGCGCTTCCACTGATAGCTCAGCGTTCCCGCGCCGCTCGCCACAACCGTGAACGAGGCCGCGTTGGGCGCGGTCACGGTGACGTTGGCCGGTTGCGTCGTAATGACCGGCGCGGTCGGCACCGTAATCGTGTCGCTATCGGTCGCGCTGTTGTTGCCGGGCGCCGAATCGAGGCCGCTGGCCGCCTCGATGGTCGCCGTATTGACGAGCGTTCCGGCGGTCGTGCCTGTGACCGTCCCTTGAAGCGAGAACGTCACGCTGCCGCCTACAGGCAGCGTCACATCTTCTTCCAGGCTTCCGGATCGACTCGCCGCACAGGACGCCCCGGCGGCGGCGGTACACGTCCAGGTGGCGCTGCCGAGTCTCGACGGAAGCGGGTCGGTGATCGTCGCCACCATGTCCGCGGGACCGACGTTCGTCCCCTGAATCGTGTACGTCGTCTGTTGCCCCACCGTGACGGACGCAACAGAGTCAGTCTTCGTAATCCTCAAGTCTGTCTGCGCCGCCTGGGCCAGGGTGGAAATCTCCTGCGCCGTCAACGCACGCCGGTAGATGCGCACCTCGTCCATCTGACCGGTGAACTTGCGGCTGCCGTTGGCCTGCGCGCCGAGGCCGAGGTCGATCGCATTGGCCGCGATCGACGCGGGACCGACGCTCGATTCCTCTTCGACGCCGTTGACGTACAGCCGCATCGCGGTGCCATCGTAGGTGGCGGCGATGTGCACCCACGTATTGCCGTTGGTCGGGTAGCTCGAGGCCGAGCTGACACGGAACGTGTTGCCGGACGTCACCTCGTTCAACTGGAAGATCACTTTGCCGGGATTCGTCGACGCATTCGAGGCGTTCAGGAACAGCCCGTAGCCATCGGACGCACCGGCCGTGGCGCGGCTGATGATGTCCTGCGTCGACTGCGCGCCGGGCTTGATCCAGGCGCTTAGCGTCAACCCCGTCGTCATCGCCAGCCCTGCCTGACTCGAGACCGATGCGTATTCTGAGGAACCGTCGAAATCCACGGCCAGGCCCTTGAGACCCGGCGCCCAATCCGGGGTTCCCACGATGGTCGCATCGTTGCCCCAGCCGGAATAGTCCTTCGCGATGGTTCCCCCACCGTCGTCCATCTTCCAATACCCGAACAGATCCGGATTCGTGTCGATGAGCACGCCGGACGTTCCCGATTTGGTTGCCAGGACGACCAGGCGGCCCGACCAGGTATCCTTGGTCGTCGACACGAATTCGTGCCCGCCCGTCAGCACCTGGTTGCGCGGACCGAAGTTGATGTTGGTGGCATCCGACTCGCGAAAGTACACGTTGCCGGATGAGTCGGCATAGAACACGCGCAAAGTATTCGTATCGTCGTTCAGCACGATCTGCGGGCGGCGTCCGCTGCCCGACTCGCTGGTGCCGGTAATTGCGTCGACGGGGTAAAGCGTGTTGTCCCACACGCCGCCGGGCAGGCCTGGCGCCGGACGGCGGACCAGCACATATACCGGCGGAATGGAAGTCGACGGATGCTTCGATTTGACGACCGCGTACAGCGTGCCGTCCGCTCGCACCGCGAGGTTCACGTGGTCGTCGGCCATCTCCTGGCTTTCGTGACCCGCGAGCGCCGGGACTTCATCGTCGAGCCAGACATTCGGATCGGCGCCGTCAACGTGAATCCTGAACCCCCAACGCTCGAGCGCGCCGTTCCCCCAGAACACGCCGATGGTGTTGTTATTGGGAAAGGAAACAATCTGGTTGACGTCACCCAAACCCGTTTGATCGGTCAGGATGATCGGACCGGTGAACGTCGAATACGGATAGTCGGCGTAGTATGTGTACACCCAGTTGAAGTGATCTGTCGCCAGCCACAGCCGTCCGGTAGAATCCACTTCGAGCGAGCCCGTTTCGCCGATGAAGACGTCGACGGGAGTCGGGTTAGGCGCCCACAGCTGGTACGTATTCAGTGCTGGCGAATATTGGATGGTGACAATCTGCCGGGTGCCGCCGACGATCAGAATGTGAGTCAGGTCGCCGTTTGCCTTGGCTTCGGATCGCCCCTTCACGCCCGATACCTTCAACACGGGCGTCCATGTGTTGTTCGTCTCGAGCCGGAATACCCACGTGCCGTTGCTCGGCGTACTGCTCGGGAGAATCGCCCACCAGTTGTGGCCGTGAAACCATGCCTTCGACTGGACCGTCGTCGAGGTGTCGAACGACGTGTTGATCGTCGGCAAGGTCGTCCACGTTTCCTGTGCGAAGACGGCAGACCCTGAAAAAGTCAAAGGGCCGAGGACAATCTGAAGAATGAAAGCGATACGTCCGACGATGGAGAGTCGCGACGCACGGGTAGACAACGGGCCGAACAAGCCCAGCGGGGTCAGCATAGCGTCCCATTGAGCAACCACCATGCCCGATCCGCCAGGGGCGAAATCTGTTGTTATCCCCTATTGACCGGACGGGTTTCCGAATGAATTCTGCCTGCTTCGGAACTATTGTCGGATTTGTCTGCGCCGACTCGGATATCCACGGCGTGTATCGCTCGTTGCGGTGGGGACACAACGCCGCTGCGCCAGGGATACAGAGTCATCACTGGAGATGACTCTCTGCTGTATCTAGACTAGAGCGCTCTTCAAATGTACGTAGTGTCCGGCTTCAGCCGGACCGGTACCGGTCGGCCCGGACGCACTTGGGTTGGCGTTACTGCCGCGCGAATCCGAAGCTCCGGGGCCGGACGCGCGCTACGATGCCGCGGCGGACCGCGCGACGCGAGGACACGCACTGCGCCGTTCGTCCTCGCTCGATGCCCTCGGGCTTCTCGCGCGGTCAGGCGCCCTCCGTCGGCCGCCTGCGCCCTTCGACAAGCTCAGGGCGCCCCGAGCGAAGTCGAGGGGCGCACGGCTTCGCGCCGCAGCAACGCCAACCCAACTGCCGCGAGCCGCTACACGATTCTGAAAAGCGCTCTCGCTAGATGAAGGATTGATGAAGCGGCTACCGGAATGCGCTTCATCGAGCCCTCATGCGGGGTTAGGTATAACTTGCCGCATGATGACCACTGACGTTACGTCCACTCCCGTTCGGGCGCTCGTCCAGGGATGGCTCGCACTGGCACAGCAGTTTGCGACCGCGAATGACGAGGAAGGCACCCGCCGCCTGAAGGTGTTTCTCGACTGCGAAAACGGACTCGGGGACGCGATCGCCCCTGAAGACGATTTCGTTCAATGCGTCGACGATCGCGAGGAGGCCGACGTCTGCATTTACATCGAGCGCGATGGCTCGCACGGCGCCCGTCCCCAGCGCCTGGTGCGGTTCATCGGCTCCGGCTCGTTCGCGTGCATCGAGGCCAGCGCGAGCCTGCATCTACCGAACGCCGGGTTCGCGTTCTAGGCGCTTTTGCAAAGTACGTAGTGTCCGGCTTCAGCCGGACTCCTTACGCGCTCGACCCCGCCACAGTTGGGTTGCCGTTGCTGCCGCACGAATCCGGAGCTTCGGGGCCGGACACGCGCTGCGACGCCGCCCGCGACCGTCCGACGCGAGGACACCGACTTCGCCATTCATCCTCGCTCGATTCCCTCTGGCTTCTCGCGCGGTCAGGCGTACCGGGTCGGCCGCCTGCGCACGGCTTCGCGCCGCGGCACCGCCAACCCAACTGTGGCGACTGAAAGCGCTAATCACTCGTAGCGTAACGCCACGAGCGGATCGATGCGGGTCGCACGACGAACCGGCAAGTACGAGGCGAGCACGGACGCGGCAATCAACAGGCCTGCCGCACCAAACATCGTCACGGGATCCAGCGAATCAACCCCGTAGAGCATGCCCTGCACGAGGCGTGCGGCACCAAATGCCCCGCCCAGCCCGACGGCCGCACCAAGGCCGGCCAGCCACACCGCCTCCCCGAACACGAGCCGCTGTACATCAGAGGTCGTCGCACCCAGCGCCCTGCGGACGGCAATATCGCGATCCCGCTGGCGAACGTAGGTGCTCATCACGGCGTAAAGGCCTATGGCCGAGAGCAGCAGTGCGACGATCCCGAAAAGATTCAGCAGAAACGCGTTGAATTTCGGGGCCGCCAGCGGAGCGTCCATCAGCGATGCGAACGAACTGACGCGCATGACGTGCGCGCGCGGATTGGCGGCTTGGACATGCGTGCGCGCCACTGACATCACCTGATCGAGCGGCGCCGCGGTGCGTACGGCCAGAATCTGGGCGGTGACGAGAAATTGCGCCGCCGGGAGATACAACATCGGGGTGGCCTGGGTCAGCGCTCGGTACCGCGCAGGGGCCGTCACGCCCACCACGGTAAGCCAGTCGTCTGTCGAAGACGGCCCACCGAGCTTCATGCGCTTGCCGATGGGGTTCTGGCCGGGCCACGTGCGGCGGGCCACGTCCTCGCTGATGATGACCACCTTTTGCGCGCCTTCCCTATCCGCGTCGGTGAAGGGGCGCCCGGCGGCAAGCCTCGCACCGACGGTGCGGAAATAGTTCGGGTAGATCGACTCGAAGTTCGTCGAAGGATTCGTCGCGGCTTCGTCGGCGGTCTGCCCTTCGGCCGCGATTCGCGGCACGGACCATCCGACGGTCCCCGAAAATGGCGGCATGTTGATGGGCGTCGCCGCCTCGACAAAAGGAAGTGCCTCGAACTGCCGCACGACGGTATCCAGGAACTGAGAGTGACGCACCCGATTGGCGTGGTCCGCCGAAGGCACACTGAGCTCGACCAGGACCAGTCGATCCGCGGCCAGGCCAGTGTCGATCGCCTGCAGGTTCAAGACCGTGCGGGTCAACAATCCCGCCGCCGCAATGATCGTGACCGCCAGGGCCACCTGCACAACAACAAAGGATCTACGAAGAGCTCGCGACGCCGATCCCGCCACACCACGGCCCGCGCTTCTCAAGTGCGAAACGAGATCGGAGCTGATCGACAGGGCCGGCGCCAGTCCGGAGATCGCCGCGGTCGCAAGGGCGATCCCAATCGCAATCAGGCAGACCGTCCAGTCGACTTGCACCGACTCGACTCGCGGCAGCCCGTCCGGAACGAGCCGCACGAGGGGCTGAAGCGACCACCATGTCAGCGCCAGCCCGGCGGCGCCGGCGGCAATCGCCAGCACCAGGCTCTCGGCCAGCACCTGCGCCACGATCCTTCCCCGTCCCGCCCCGAGCGCCATGCGCACGGCGAGATCGGTTCTGCGTGCTTCGTTCCGCATCAGCAGCAGGTTCGCCGCATTCGCGCTCGCGACGAGCAGCATGAGCAGAACCGCGGCCGAGAGGGCCAGCATCGTCAACCGAACGTTCCCGACGACTTCGTCTTTGAAAGGACGGACGACGGGAAGGAGTCCGCGAGGCGCGTCAGGCGGCGCCTGCGATTCGAGCTGCCGTATCAACACCGCGAGCTCCCCAGCGGCCTGCTCCTTCGTGACGCCCGGCCGAAGTCTTCCGATCAGATCGACTTCCATCTGCGCGGCGTCTCTGAACTTCCCTTCTCCCACGGATTTCGTGGTCCGCCAGATGTCCACTCCTCTCGGGTAATCAAGGTCGGGCGGCATGACGCCGACAATAGGGAAGCCCTCTTTGCCCCAGAAGCGGCGGCCGATGGCATCTCGCGATCCGTGATAGCGACGCTGCCACAGCGCGTAGCTGATGACGACCACACGCTCGGCGCCCTCCGCATCGTCGGCACGGGTAAGGGTCCGGCCGAGGATCGGCTTTACACCAAGGACTTCGAAGAATCCTCCGGTCACCAGTGCATCGTTCACATAATCGGTGGCGCCGTCGTCGTCGACCGCGGAACGCGAGACGCCGTTGGTTCCCACGCCCGCCACACTTTCGAGCAGTCGGCTCGATCGCGCGGCCTCTTCTATTCCGTCATCTCCGAACGAATAGTGGGCATAACCCGACGACCGCAGCTCTCTCCACGCAACGATGAGGCGGTCCTCGTCGCGTACCGGCAGCGGCCTGACGAGCACGCCCTGGACGAGCGCGACCATCACTGCCGTTCCTGCGATGCCGATGGCGAGGATCAGCACCGTCAGCATCGTGAAGCCGGGCGACTTCATCAAGCTTCGCAGCGCGTACCGGACGTGCTCCAGAAAGCCGCTCATGATGGCTGGTTTATTCTGCCATCAAGGCCACCGCCAGCAGACACATTCCAACGCCCGCCCATTGCTGCGGCGCGACAGGCTCCCGCCAGACGATGCGGGCCAGCACGACGGTGGCGACCGGATACAGGGACGACAGCACTGCGGCGACGTCGAGCCGCGTATGCTGGCGCGCCAGCACGAAGAAGATGTTGCCGCCGGCGTCGAGCAAACCGGCTACGAGCGCGAGCGGATTGGACGTCAGCCCGGGAAAGCTGATGCCGCGGACGATCATCAGCACAAGGCCCATGGCCAGCATGACCGTCCGCGCGACGACCAGTGGGCCGAACACGAGCGTGCGGTCGACCTGTGCGATCAGAATCAGGAAAGCGCCGAACCCGATTCCTGCGGCAACGGCTTGCCTGACGCCTTTGCGTGACGGTGCTTCGGCCGTCTTCGGCTGGCGTGTCACGAGCCAAATGCCGGCGACCGCGGCGAGAAAACCGGCCAACTGCCATGCACTCGGCGGCGCGACGGCAAAGGCCGTGTAGACAGCGGGAATCGCCGCCGTCACGACGGCCGCGATCGGCGCCACCATCGCCGCGCCGCCGACAGCCAGCCCGTGATAGAGCGAGGCGATGCCGACCGCGCCCACCAGACCGGCTGCGGCCGCCCACGCCACGTTCGCACGCGATGGAAGCGGCTCGAAGATCCACGCGAGCATCGTCAACAGCACGATGCCCGAGAGCGCCGAGAGGGCCAGCACCTGAAACTGGTGGCTGCGCCTGGTCGCGGCTCCGCCGACAAAGTCGCCACTGCCCCACACCATGGCGGAGAAGAGGGCGAGAAGGATGCCCAGAGACATATGGGGAGTCTACAGAGTCCTGGGAGAGTCTCGGGAGTCCGGAGAGTCCGGAGAGTCTGGGAGTCCGGAGAGTCTGGGAGTCCGGAGAGTCCGGGAGTCCGGGAGTTCTCTCCGGTGGCGCAGGGCTTTAGCCCTGCCTCGGAAATCACTGTTGCGGTGGCGCAGGACTTTAGTCCTGCCTTGTGCACTCGCCGAACAGAAAGAACTTCCCGCTCGACTGAACTCTGGCCTGCCAGCCCAGTTGCGAGAGGCGCCGTTCCAGTTCTTCGGGTTGGTAAAACATTTTCACGATCTCGAACTCGCGGCCGTCGTTCAGCTTCCGGCGGACGACACCCGAGTCGTCTATAGGTGCATGATCGGTCGCGGTGGAAGTTTGCTCGAGCAGGCTGTCGACAAAGAACACCGTCCCGCCAGGCTCGACCGATGCTTGGACAGTCTGCCAGAAGCTCTCGAACCGGCTCGCAGGGACGTGCGAGAGCCAGAACGCAAAGAAAACAGCATCGAACACCATGGGCGGCGTCCAGGAAAAGATGTCTGCTGTTTCGTATCGCACGTGCGCGGCGTGCACCCTGTCCTGGTTGATGGCGATGACTTCGGGGGAAGCATCGACGGCGAGGACACTGCGATTCTCCCGTGCGAGCTGCCCGGTCCAGAGTCCCGTGCCGCACGCCAGCTCGAGCACGTTCCGATCCTTCACTGACGCGCTGAGCGCCCGTCGTATCGCGGCAATTTCGCCAAACCATTGCGCGCGGTGTTCGGCGCCGCGATCGTAGCGGCCTTCGCGAAGGAACCACTGGTCGTACTCGCCCGCGCGTGCGCGATAGTACACAACCTGATCGTTGAGAATCGCCTCGTCGTTCATCGTGAAAAGGACGTTACCACAGGGTCGCGAAGATGAAGGTTGCGTGAAGCGCACCCCCGAACGCGCTTCATCGAGTCCTCATGCGGCGTTGGATATAACTTGCTCCAGCATCAACGAGTGATGCTGATTGGAGAACGAGCATGTTGACCACCGACGCCACGTCCACCCCCGTTCACGCCCTCGTCCAGGGATGGCTCTCGCTTGCACAGCAGTTCGCCGCCGCGAATGACCAGGACGGCATCCGTCGCCTGAAGGTCTACCTCGACTGCGAGACCTGGCTCGAGGACGACATCAAGTCCGATGACGACGTCGTCGAGTATGTCGATGACCGCGAAGAGGCAGACCTCTGCATGACCGTCAGACCCGATATCTCACACGGTGGCCGCCATCACCTGGTGCGGTTCGTCGGCGCCGGGCCATTCGCCTTCATCGAGGCGAGCGCGCGTGTGCATCTGGCGCATCCCCGGGTAGTGCACTTCCCTCGTCTGTACACGGACGCGGCATCGGCGACGGCGTAGGTCGACTGGTAGGGCGGAACTTCAGTTCCGCTCCAACCAGCGACGGCCAGCCCCCAGCTCTGCCGTCGCCTTGTGGACAGGGCTGAAGCCCTGTGCCACCGCAACAAGTAAGTCGCACCCACCGCACCCATCGCACCTACCGCACCTGTCGCACCCAACGCTCGCCGCGCCATTGTCGCGTCGCACGGTCGTCGCTTCAAAGACATCGTGCCTGGCATTCACCACACAACCCGCGTCTGAAATTTTGCTCGCGCGTGATGTCCCATTCTCCCTCGCGCAACATCCGCTTTCTATAACTAGGTTCGTCGACCGACTTGTGCGCACGAGTCGAGTACCCCGAACAGGAAGGTTCGCGCCAGCCGCCTGCCTGCGGGACAACTATCATACGAACCCTTGTTGGCGCGACTGGAGAAACCGAATATGAAACTGCCGATTCATCGCGCGAGGCTCGTCGCCCTGGGAGGTCTGGTGCTTGCGGGAACGGTCCTCGTCGCAGATGGCACACGATTCTCGGACTACACACCGCTCACCGCTTCAACGTCGCCTGCCATCCCCATCCTCAGCGAAGACGAGCCGATCACCTTCGGCAATCCCGATTTTCACCAGCAGTCGATTGCGGACCGCACTACACAGCTCGCCGCAAACAAGCCGAACTCGGGTTCGTGGGACATGATCACCGTGAATGAGACGGGACCTCACAAGGGCCGCTACCTGTTCACCGTCTTCGAGACGGGCAATTCAGGCGTACAACGCCACGACCTGGAGACCGGTGTAACCGACACGATCTGGCAAAGCCCGGCCGCAGGGCGCTACGTCTCGTTCGACGCGTGTTACTGGACGCCTTGGGGAACGCTCGTGACCGCGGAAGAATCCTGGTCCTCCATCGGCGACGCCGGGCATCCGCTCCCCTACGGCCGTCTCTTCGAGTTGAAGAACCCGATCGAAGCGCCGGGCATTCTCAACCCGGTGACGGGCCTGAGCAACGCGGGCGCCGACTTCGTGCATCGGAACGTCGTCCCGCGCACGTCGCATGAGGGCATTCAGTTCGACAAGCCCGGCAACATGTACTTCATCGATGAGCTCAACGGGGGCAACGTCTACAAGTTCACGTCGGCGGCCAACTTCGGCAAAGTCAAGGGCGGTCAGGCCGACTACTTCGCCGCGGGACAGACCTTCGTCTTGCGCGTTGGCGATGGTAGCGTGGCGAACGCGACGGGAGCCTTCACGTGGGTTCCGTTCACTGATGTGAATGGCGCTCCCCTGCCAGGCGCACTCACGATCACGGACTCGAACGGCGTCACGTCGGTGGATGCCCGCAACACCACCAACCTGCCATCCTTCAAAGGAACCGATTACCAGCGCCCGGAGGATATGCAAATCCAGACGCTGAGCGGCGTCGACTATCTCTACATGACGACGACCACGACGCACGAGATCTACCGGATCGATCTGAAGAACAACACCATCTCGGTGTTCGCGAACCGAAACACCATCGATCTCGCCACGGGCGCCGCGGTGGGCACGGCGCTGGCCAACCCGGACAATCTGGCCATCGACCATGACGGAAACATCTACATCATCGAAGACCGGAATGGCGGCTCCGACGACGACATCTGGTTCGCGAAGGATCTGAACAAGGACGGCGATCTGACCGATCAGGGTGAAGGCATCGGCCGCTGGGCATCGAACGGGACAGGCGGCTCGGAATTCACCGGCATGTATTTCGACCCGACCGACAAGCGCAGAGGCTGGGTGAACATCCAGCACCCATCGAGCGGCAACGACAGGACCATCGAATTTACGATTCCGAAGTAGCCAGCGACTCAACAAGAGATTGTTTAGAGGCGGTTTCAAAACTGCTCAGTGCGCCAGCCGCCGAAGGTGGCACAGGGCTTCAGCCCTGTCGATCGGGCGGCTGGCGGACAGGACTAAAGTCCTGTGCCACATCACAGGCAGTTTGAAACCGCTTCTACTAGGAGATTGGGAGGGTTCATCTCGAAAAAGAATGGCTCTCAGTCTCCTAATCTCAACAGGGCTGAAGCCCTGTGCCACCGCAGCAGTGTTTCCAATTTATTCGTACTTGAGCGCCACGAGCGGATCGATACGCGCCGCGCGGCGTGCCGGGAAATAACAGCCGGCGAGCGCCACCGTCGTCAAAAGCAGCGAGACGCCTACATAGGTCACAGGGTCCATCGACGAGACACCAAAGAGCAGGCTCGATCCCAGGTGCCCCAGCCACAGGGCCCCAACGAGACCGAGCGCCAGACCGGTCAGGCTCATCTTCAACCCTTCCCCCACCACCATATTGAAGATGTCGCGACGATCGGCGCCGACCGCCATGCGCACGCCGATTTCCCGCGTGCGGGTCGAAATCGAATACTGCACCACGCCGTAGATGCCGATTGCGGCGAGGAGCAGCGCGAGGCTCGAGAACACCATGAGCAACCATGTCTGGAACCGCCGCTCCGCCTGGAATCCGGAGATGCGCGCGCCAAGCGTGTTCACGCCGTACACCAGCCCGCGCCGATCGATCTGGTGAATGGCCGCGCGGAGCGTGGCGGCCATTGCGATGGGCTCGCCAGCGGTGCGGACCAGCAGCGTGGCGAGCCGCGACGGATTCTGGGCCACTGGTTCGAACATCTGGGCGGCAGGCTCTTCTTCGAGCCCCTGCCGGCGCACGTCGGCGACGACGCCGACGACGGTGAACCAGGGGCCGTCCGTCGAGGGTCCGCCCATCTTGAATCGTTTGCCGACGGAATCCTGCCCCGGCCACAACCGGCGCGCCATCGTTTCGTTGACGATTGCCGCCCGCGGAGCGTTCGGCCCGTCTTCCGATGAGAACGCACGCCCGCGAACGAGCGGAATCCGCAGCGTCTCGAACATGGCGCCGCTCACTTCGTCGCGCCGCAGCCGCAACCGTTCGGCGCCGCGCGCGCTCCCTTCCACCGTCACGGTTTGTTCCGGGCTCGCATTGATGAAGAGGTCGCCGATGACGCCGGCGCCCTCGACGCCGCGCGTATTGATGACTCGATCCAGAACCTGTTGGTAGTAATCAGCCCGCTGGCTGGTCGCTTCGAATGGTGGAATCGCGAGCTGCATCGAAAGCACGCGCTCGGAGCTGTAACCAGGGTTGACGCGCTGCACGTTCATCAGGCTGCGCGTCAGCAACCCGGCGCCGACGAGCAGCACGATCGCCAGCGCGAATTCCGCCACCACGAGCGCGCGGCGCGTGAGACGCGCGGATGCGCCCGCCGACGTCCCGCGTCCTGATTCGTGCAGCGGCGCCTGCAGGTTCCAGCGAGTCATGGTGATGGCGGGAACGAGGCCCACGAGCACACCGGTGAGCACCGACAGGCCCAGAGTCCACGCCAGAGTGGCTGCGTCGAGTCGCACCGCGCCCAGCGTGACGAGATCGGCCGGCTTGAACGCCACGATGATCGGAAGTGCGACCCAGGCAACGGCGAGACCGGCAAAGCCGGAAAGGACGGCAAGTACCAGGCTTTCGCACAACAATTGACGCAGCATGCGGCCCCCGCTCGCGCCCAGCGCCGCGCGCAGCGCGAATTCGCGCGCGCGTCCTGTACTCCGGGCCAGCGACAGGCTCGTGATGTTCGTCACGCCGATGAGCAGGACGAAGAACACCGCGCCCGTCAGCATCCACAGGGCCAGCCGCCATCGTGGTCCGACGATGTGCAGGCTCAGCGGCATGACGCCGATGCCGCGTCCCTGTTCGGACGCGATCCGCTGCTCGTCGAGACGCCGCGCGATGGCGCTCAGCTCTCCCTGCGCCTGCTCGATCGTCACGTTCGGACGCAACCGCGCGAGCACGAACCAGGACGCATCGCCGCGCTCGCCTCGACGCACGTCCCAGTCGGGAAACAGGGTGTGCGGTTCCCACACGTCGGAGTCGGACCACCGGAAATCCGCAGGCAGAATACCGATCACCTCGGACGGAAGGCCGTCGAGCTCGATCGTCGAGCCGATGACGTTGTCGGCGCCGCCGAGGCGGGACTGCCAGAATCGGTAGCTGACAACGGCGACCCTGCGCCGCTCGTCGGCTTCCTGGCTGGAGAAGACGCGTCCCCGATACGCTTGCACGCCGAGGATCGCGAAGACGTTCGGCGAGAGCCGCAGTGTACTGATTCGCTCGAGCTCGCCCGGTGCGGTCAGCCTGGCCGTCATCGGATCGAAAACCCCGACGTCTGTCAGCGAGCGGCTGCGCGCGCGCCATTCTTCGACATCGTGATAGGCCGACCGCCCCTCGCGCAGGTTCTGATTCGGCCGCTCCGTCCACAACATCGCGAGCTCGTGGGGCGCCGGATATGGAAGCGGCCTCAGCAGCACGGCGTTCAACACGCTGAACATCGCGGTGTTGGCGCCGATGCCGAGCGCCAGGGTGACGAGCGCGACCGACGTAAACGCCGGGTTTCTTCTCAAACCGCGAAGCGCGTAGCGCAGGTCCTGAACGATGCCGGTCATGCGGGGACCTCTCCTCGGGGGAATTAGACGAAAGGAGCTCATAATAGGCTGTCTTCCGATGCGGCTTTTCAAGAGCCTTCTCATCGGCGCCATCTCGGCTGCGGTCGTGGTCGTCCTCTGGGTTCTCGTCAGCCTTTTCCGCGCTTTTCACATGCAGAGCGGCGACGGCAGTGGCAGTCTCGGCACCTTCATAGTGATGGATTATCAGCTCTACCTGGCCGCCCTTCTGGGTTTCGCACTGGGCTTCTTCCGCACGTATCTCCGGTGAGATCCGCATACTGAAAAAAGAACGTGGACACGCCGCGGACACCGCGGATAGACTGCAGTCCCCCGCTCACCTTCGTTAGAAGTCGCGATCTGCCCGCAGCCAACGCGTGCCGGGAACATGAAGGATTTGTGAAGCTGGTCACGATCTTGCTTCATCGAGTCCTCATGCGGTGTTGGCTATAACTTGTCGAGCATTGAGAGCGATGCTGACTGGAGAGTGCGCATGATCGCGACCACCGTTACGTCTACCCCCGTGCGGGCCATGTTGATGGCGTGGGCCGCCATTGCCCGGCAAGAGGCCGACATGACCGGCCAATACGATTCCCGCGACCTGAAAGTGTTTCTGGATTGCGACGCCTGGCTCGAAGACGAGATCAAGCCGGAAATCGATTTCGTCGAGTTTGTCGACAACCGGAACGAAGCCGACGTGTGCATGACCGTCATGCCCGATTCTTCACACGGCACCGTCCGGCACTATCGTGTCCGGTTTGCCGGCGCCGGGAGATTCGCGATGATCGAGGCGAGCGCCCGGCTGCACCTTCCCAAGCGCCAGCTGACCGGCTTCGGTCGCCTGCGTTCCGCGGGTCCCGATATCGCGACGGCCTAGGCCAGCACACGGTCACGCGACGGCCAGCTCCCCCGGCCAGCCGTTCGTGGCTAATCCGTCGGCATAGCCCGATGGAGGATTGCCTCCCAGGGGCCGCCGTCGTATCTTTGGCCACTTCCGTGGCCGAAGCATTACCCACCGAAACTCCCGAACGAAGAGCCTTGGCCCCGCGTCTCGACCGCGGACTGGACCGGCATGTCGACCGGCCGCCTGCGACCCGGTCGAAGCGCCCGCATCGTCGATGTCAGCCCCGGGGGCGTGCTGCTCGAGACCGAATGCCGGCTGTTCCCGGGCATGCGGGTCGAACTGCAGTTGGGCAGCCCGACGGCCCCGTGCAGGGTGAAGGCCACCGTGCTCCGATGTCACGTGGCCACGCTCACCAGCGACCGCGTTCAGTATCACGGCGCGCTGGCGTTCGAAGACCTGCTCGTTCTTCAATAACCCTTCAAGGCCCAACTGAAGCCGGACCGGCGTGTGCCAGGGCACGGCCGGAAGTGACTCTTGCCGATCAACTGTGCGACACTCTCGTCTCACCAACACGTTTTGCAGGAGGCTGAAATGAAGGGACGCGCTGTTGCCGGAGTCGTCTGTGTGGCTGCGGGTGTGATGTGGGCCACGACGCTGACGTTCTCTCAAACGAAGCCGCCAATCGAAGGTCCGGCTGCCGAAGGCTCGCCTGCCTGGTTCCTGCAGGGCTCATTCCCCGACCCGACGGGACGAACAATCGTCGATGAGAAAGGCAACGTGACGGTGCCCCCGCGGAGCGGCGGACCTGGCCGCGGTGCGGGACCCAACGGCGAGGTCCAGAACTCTCCGGTCGTCCAGGTGCCGCCATGCCGCCAGTCGCCAGTGTGCGGCCGGCGCGGCGGCTTCCCGCGCGGACAGATGCAGCGTGTGCAGTGGAAGCAGACGATGGGGTACACGTTCACCTACCCGGTCGTGCTGCCTCCCGGTTTTGGCGGCGTGCCGTCTGTCGCGCTCGATTCAAAGGGCAACCTCTGGGTGTTCCAGCGCGCGGACGTCGGCAAGCCGCAGCTCTTCAAATTCGATCCGAACTTCAAGCTCATCCATCAGGTCGCACCCGATGTGATCGGGTACCAGACGAAGGCGCACGGCATGGCCGTCGACCCCGAAGACAACGTCTGGATCACGGCCGCGGGCAGCGCGACCGTGATGAAGATCAGCCCTGACGGCAAGCTGCTTCTCAAGATCGGCGAGACCGGACGTCGCGGTGACTGGGACGAGGCCAAGGGACAACGGCTGCTCTGGGAACCGGTGATGGTGGCATTCGCGCCGAACGGCGATGTCTACATCGCCGAGGGGCACGGCAACGAAAGTCCGAACGACACCGACTCGAACGACGCGGCCAACAACATCGGCGCGTCGCGCATCGTTCATCTCGACAAGAACGGCAAGTTCAAGAATCAGTGGTACGGCAACGAAGTGGGCATGGGCAAATTCAATTCCGCGCACGGGCTGGCGGTCGATCCAACGAACGGCGATGTGTGGATCGGCGACCGCGAGGACTATCGCATCGTCATCTACAGCGGCGATGGCAAATTCATCAAAACGATCCAGACGAGAAATCTCGTGTGCGCGTTGAAATTCGATCCTCAAGGCCAGCCCTGGATGGCGAGCGGGCAGGACGGGCAGTTCCTGAAACTCGATCGGAACGGCAAGGTGCTTGGCGCGATCGGCAACGGCATGGGCATCGGCCACGGCCAGTTCATCGAAGCCAGCTACTGGGTGTTCGACAAGCAGAACAACCTGTATGCCGGCGACACGAGTGTCGGCCGTGTCACGAAGATGGTCGCGCCGAAGTAGAAGTAGAGCGTCGTTAGTCTGCCTCAGGGAGGACTTTCCTGGTCCTCCCTGCTCTCCGTCCCCGTAAGTACTTGAATTTCCCGCCAGGCCATCGGCAACGATTCTGCTAGGCATGTAGGTACAACTATGAAGCGCAGCCAGCGGCCCAAGGACCGCACACGGCGATATGGACGCCCCCTGAGCACGTCGGAGCTCGCCAGCCTGGTCGGCATGAGCTCGACGTTCATCCGCAAGGAAATCTGCAACGGCTACCTGCGCGCCACGCTCGTGGGGCGCGGTCGCAAGCGCGTGTTTCGAATCCCGCTGCACGAAGCCCGTCGATACGTGCGAGAGCTCGGCCTGCTCGGCCTGCTCGGCCTCCTCAGCTCGCTCTAACACGTCGACCGCTCACCCGCCAAACAGTCACACCAAGGCCTCTCAGGTCACGCACGCGATGCGCGCGATGCACGCGATGCGCGCGACCGTGCCGTTTCGTGGACATCCAATGGTGCCTTCACAAATAGTTGCGCGTCCGCGCACGCGCGGCCGTAGTCCGCCTCCCCCCAAAAAAGTTGAGGACCTGTCGATGACTCAGGTACATCCGCGCCCGATTCAGCACAGCCACGCGTCTTGGCGTCGCCATCCTCACGGCGGTCATCCTCGCGCTGATGAACGGGGACCGGCCGTTGGGACAAACACCTGCTGGCAACGCCGTCGATTTCCTCGGCACGGTGGTCGCGAATCAATACATCACGATGGGCGCGGCTCCGAGCCTCAACGCCACCAACTTCACTCTGGAGTTGTGGTTCAAGCGTGAGGGTCCAGGTGTGCCGACCACATCGGGAACCGGCGGACAGACGACGGTCATTCCGCTCGTCGCAAAGGGACGCGGAGAAAGCGAAGCATCCAACGTCGACATGAATTACCTGTTGGGCATCAACAGCACGACTGGCGTTCTGGAGGCGGATTTCGAAGACATGGCGTCCGGATTGAATCATCCGGTGGACGGAACGACGGCTATCCCCTCCCCGGCCACTCCAGCGGCAGGAATCTGGCACCACGCTGCGGCGACATACGACAGTACCACCGGTGTTTTCAACATCTACCTCGACGGCGTGTTGAACGGCACTACTACAGTGCCCGCCGCGCCTCCTAATGGGCGCATCCCTCGTTTCGACAGTATCCAGCACTCATCCATCGGTACTGCGCAAACCTCGACCGGTGCGGTCGCTGGATTCTTCAATGGCGTCATCGACGAGGTTCGCATCTGGAACGTCGCGCGCACGTCAGCCGAAATCCTGGCAAGCATGAATCAGGAATTGACGGCCGGGACGGGCCTGATCGGACGCTGGGGGATGAACGAAGCCTCCGGCAACGCTCTCAATTCGGTAAGCGGCGGAGTGAACGGCACGCTGACAGGCGGACCCACGCGCGTCCCAGGCTTCCCTAGCGACACGAATCCACCCGCCGCGCCGCAGAACGTCATCGCGAACACCGGCAACGGCCTTGTCACGATCGCCTGGAATGCAAACGCGGAAACGGATCTGGCGAGCTACAACATTTATCGAAACGGCTCGACCACACCGCTGAATGTCGCTCCGATCACGACCCCCATCTACACCGACAGCCCGGTCACCAATGGCCTGCCCTATACCTACGTCGTCACCGCTCGCGATACGTTCGCGAATGAGTCGTCACAGTCGTCTCAGGTGAATGCGACGCCGCAACTGTTAGACGGCGCCGGCATGCAGTTCAACGGAACCACTCAGTACGTGACGTTCGGTGCGGCGACCGGCCCAACCGGCCTGGGCGCCACCATGTTCACACTCGAAACCTGGGTCAAGCGAACGGGCACCGGCATCGCGACGAGCACCGGCAGCGGTGGCGTGACGGCCATCCCTCTGATCACCAAAGGCATGGCCGAGCAGGAAACGCCAGCGAACGTGAACATGAACTACTTCCTCGGCATCCGCACCACGGATAACGTGCTGGTCGCCGACTTCGAAGATACCGCGACCGGCTTGAACCATCCAGCCGCCGGCACGATACCGATTCCGGTCAGCACGACTGCCTGGCACCATGTCGCGGCAACTTACGACGGCGACGAGTGGCGTTTGTATGTCGACGGGGTCCTCGATACCACCACGCTGGTCGGCGCCTTCACTCCAGAGTCCACCAGCATCCAGCACGCCGTCATCGCGTCCGCGCTCAACTCGACCGGCGGCATCGGTACGCAGACACAGGGTTTTTTCAACGGCCTGCTCGATGAAGTTCGTATCTGGAACTACGCGCGAAGCGACGGAGATATTCAGACCGGAAAGAACCAGGAAATCTTCGTCGGCCCCATCGGACGCTGGGGATTGAACGAAGCATCTGGAACGGCTGTCGACAACAGCGCCGGACCGGTTAATGGCACGGCAGTCGGCACCCCACAGTGGACGGCAGGTTATCCCTTCCCTCCCGACGTGATCCCGCCATCAGTACCGGTGGACGTCACCGCTATCCCGGGCAACGGCCAGGTGACGATTGCGTGGACCGCGAATGGGGAGTTCGACCTTGCGGGCTACAACGTCTATCGCAGGACCGCGAGCACGGGTTTTGGTCCATCGCTCAACGGCGGCACGCTGCTGAATACGCCGACCTTCCTCGATACGACGGTCACCAACGAAACTGAGTACTTCTACGCGGTCAGCGCGGTTGACGTCTACAACAACCCGTCCGGCCTGTCGAACGAGGCGAGCGCGACGCCATCCACCAACCCGCCGCCGTTGGTGAACGCCGGCCCCGATCGAACGACTACGCTCTCGAGCGCGGCGACGCTGAGCGGTTCGGCCAGCGACAATGGCCCGTTTACGGTCCTCTGGTCGATGTTCAGCGGACCTGGCTCGGTGACCTTCGCAAATGCGGCGTCGGCCGCCACCACGGCCACGTTCACCGAGACCGGGGCCTACGTTCTACGGCTGACGGCCAACGACGGTGCGAAAACGGCGTTCGACAGCATGACCGTGAACGTCACCGATCCCGTGCTCGTCGGTGCGGGCGATATCGCGCCAGACTGCGTCGCCAACCCTGGCGTCGACATGTCGGCCGCGCAGGGGACCGCGACCCTGCTGGATGGTCTTCCCGGCACCGTCTTTACGCTGGGCGACAACGCCTATGTGGACGGCACGGCTGCGCAGTTCGCCAACTGCTACGAGCCGACGTGGGGCCGCCACAAAGCGCGGACGCGGCCGGTCACCGGCAATCACGACTACAACACCGCGAACGGCACCGGGTATTACGACTACTTCAACGGCGCCGGCGTCCAGGACGGTCCGGCCGGCAATCGCACGACCGGCGGCTACTACAGCTACAACATCGGCAACTGGCACATCGTCGTGCTCAACAGCGAGTGTACGAGTCTCTGGAATACGAACGGGTGTGCGGCGGGTTCCGCTCAGGAGCAGTGGCTGCGGAACGATCTCGCGAACAGCCCCACGAACAACATCATCGCGATGTGGCACAGGCCGCTCTACGCCAGCAACGCCACCACGCACCCATACCTGCAGCCTCTGTGGCAGGCTTTGTACGACTACGGCACAGATATCTGGCTCGGCGGGCACTGGCACAACTACGAGCGCCTGGCACCCATGAACGCGACCGGTGCATCGGACCCTGCATTCGGCATTCGCTCGTTCGTCGTGGGAACGGGCGGAATCGGGTTCAGCGGATTCGGCACCGCTCTTCCGACCAGTGAAGTGCGGAACAGCACGACCTTCGGCGTGATGAAGCTCACGCTGCACGACACGAGCTACGACTGGGAGTTCATCCCGGTCGCCGGACAGACGTTCACGGATTCAGGAACGGGCACCGTGCACGGCATGCCGGGCAACCAGCCACCCGTCGTCGATGCAGGATCGGATCAAACGGTTGCCTCTGGCGCCGCAGAGCTCAACGGCAGCGTCACCGACGATGGGCCAAACACTGTCACCTGGAGCCAGTTGTCCGGGCCAGGGACGGCAACGGCCACGTTCGGCAACGTCAACGCGCTATCGACGTCTGTCGGCTTCCCTGTTGCCGGTGTGTACGTGCTGCAGCTAACCGCCGACGACGGCCAGTTCGTGCGCAGCGACACGGTCAGCGTTACGGTGACGTCTGCCACGGGCAATCTGCCGCCGATGGTCAACGTCGGTGCGGACCTGTTCGTGACGCTGCCCAATCATGCGTCCCTCACGGCAGCCCTGAACGACGACGGTTTCACTGGCATCGACGTCAGCCCGACATGGACGAACCAGACGCCGGCCGTTGGAACCGTGACATTCGATGACCCGAACACGACGACGACCACGGCATCCTTCTCGGCTCCGGGCACCTACGTGCTGCGTCTGACGGCCACCGACGGCGAGGTGACCGGCTTCGATGAGCTCACGGTGACGGTCAGTCCGGTCGAGCCGAACAACGCCATCGACTTCCCTGGCTCGAGCGCGTACGTGACGTTCGGTGCGGCACCGGCGCTCGGGTTGTCGGAGATGACCATCGAGGCCTGGTTCAGGCGAGATGGCGAAGGCGCCACTGCCGACACCGGCACCGGCGGCTTCTTGGCAGTCCCAATCGTTGCGAAAGGCCGGGCGCAGGACGAAGCCACCACGAACAACATGAACTTCTTCCTCGGCATCAAGGACGTCGCCACCGGCGATGTGCTGGCGGCCGATTTCGAGGACAACAATACCGGACTGAATCACCCGATAGCGGGAGTGACGACGATACCCGCTGATGGCACATGGCATCATGCCGCGGCGACCTACGGCGACGGCACCTGGCGTTTGTACCTGGATGGCACACTCGAGGCCACGTCAGCGGTGGGTGCCTTCACGCCCCGGTTCGACAGCATTCAGCATGCCTCGATCGGTTCCGCGCTGAACACCAGCGGGACGCCCGAAGGCTTCTTCAACGGCGTCATCGATGAAGTGCGCATCTGGAATCGCGCGCTGTTGCTTTCCGAGATTCAGGCCAACATCAATCAGCCGCTCCCCAGCGGGCCGCCCGATCTCATCGCACGGTGGGGCCTCAACGAGACCGGCACAACGACAACCGTTCTCGATTCGACTCCCAGCCCGGTGAACGGCACGATCAGCGGGAGCGGGTGGACACGCGTGGCCGGCGCACCGTTCAACCTGGTGTTCAACACCGCCCCGGACATGCCGGTGCTGAACACCCCAGCTAACGGCGCCACCGGGGAGACCACTTCGCCAAACCTGAGCGTCAACGTCTCGGATCACGAGAACCAACCGCTGAACGTGACGTTCTTCGGCCGGGCCACGAACGCGGCGGCGGCGCCCGACTTCACCATCGTCGCCATACCTGACACACAGCACTATGTCGACGATACCAACCCGAACGACGCTGACGGTGACCGCGCGCTGACGTTCACCCAGCAGACGCAGTGGATCGTCAGCTCCCGGCCGACGTTGAACACCGTGTTCGTATCGCACCTGGGGGACATTGTCGAGCACATCGACGCCCAGCCCGCCGAGTGGCCCAAAGCCGATGCGAGCATGGACGTGCTTGATCTCGCTTCACCCCCCGTCCCCTATGGCATTGCTCCCGGCAACCACGACATGAATTCGGCGGGCGTGTCGACAAACTACGACTTGTACTTCCCCGTATCCCGGATGTCGGGGTACCCGTGGTACGGCGGGTTCCTCGGGCAAAACCAGTTCAGCTTCACCGATCCGATCAACCGGCAGAACAAGAATCAGTACTCGCTCTTCTCGGTGGGCGGGATGGACTTCGTCGTCATCCACCTCGAGTACGACATGCCGACCTATTCGGTGGCGTGGGCGGACCGGGTGCTCAAGGCATTCCCGAATCGCAAGGCGATCATCGCCACGCACCTGTTCCTGAGCGACTCGGGCAGCCGTCCAACGACGGTGCTCAACCGGACGACGGACGGCACGCCGGCCGCGACGGTCTGGACCAACCTGATCGTCCCGAACTGCAACGTGTTCCTCATCCTGAACGGCCACTACCCGGGAGAGGCCAACCGGAGCGATGCGACGCCGACC
The DNA here is from genome assembly GCA_963746535.1 of Vicinamibacterales bacterium. GTDB lineage: Bacteria > Acidobacteriota > Vicinamibacteria > Vicinamibacterales > JAMQPK01 > JAMQPK01. The sequence continues at coordinate 577,956 of CAVVBP010000010.1, forward strand.
AACGCGGCCTGCCCGAGCCGCACGGTTCACCAGCTCGAGTCGGATTACCAGAGCCGCATCAACGGCGGCGACGGCTGGTTGCGCTACATGACGTTCAAGCCGTCCGAGAACAAGATCTACGTCTACACGTACTCGCCGAAGCTCTTGCAGTTCGAAACCGACCCGAACAGCCAGTTCGTGCTCGACTTCAACATGCAGGGTGTCCCGTTCACGCAGATCGGAACGGACAACAGCGTGCCGTCGGGCACTCCGGCTGAGACCACGTGGGCTGGCCGGACACCGGATACTCAGTATCAGTGGTACGCGACGGTCAGCGACGGGAACCAGACGGTCACGGGGCCGACATGGTCGTTCACAACCGCCGCCACCGGTACGCCACCGGCGATTTCAACGCAGCCGCAGAATCAGACGATTGCGTCCAATGCCACGGCGAATCTCAGCGTCGGCGCCACCGGGACGGCCCCGCTCACTTATCAGTGGTACCAAGGCAGCGCACCCGACACGACGACGCTGGTGGGCAGCAACAGCCCCAACTTCACCACGCCGAACCTGACCACGCAGACCAGCTACTGGGTGCGGGTCAGCAATGCGTTCGGACCCGCCGTCAACTCGGCGACCGCGACGATCTCAATCGGCGCTGCCGCCGCGATCGGCACGCAGCCGCAAAGTCAAACGATCACGACGAACACCACGGCCAATCTCAGTGTCGGCGCCACCGGCACGAATCTCTCGTATCAGTGGTATCGCGGCACCGCGCCCGACACGACCACTCTGGTGGGCAGCAACAGCCCCAACTTCACCACGCCGAACCTGACCACGCAGACCAGCTACTGGGTGCGCGTCAGCAATGCGTTCGGGCCCAGCGTCGATTCGGCGACCGCCACGATCTCGATCGGTGTGGCCGCGGCCATTGGCACACAGCCACAGAGTCAAACGATCGCGTCGGGCACGACGGCCAATCTCAACGTCAGCGCCACCGGCACCAATCTCTCGTACCAGTGGTATCGCGGCACCGCTCCCGATACGACGAATCTGGTCGGCAGTAACAGTCCCAACTTCGCGACGCCAAACCTGACGACACAGACCAGCTATTGGGTCCGTGTGAGCAATGCGTTTGGGCCCAGCGTCAACTCGGCGACCGCGACCATCTCGATTGGCGTCGCCGCCGCCATCGGCACGCAGCCGCAGAGTCAAACGATTGCGTCGAACACGACGGCCAATCTCAGCGTCAGCGCGACCGGCACCAATCTCTCGTATCAGTGGTATCAAGGCACCGCCCCAGACACGTCGAATGCGGTCGGCAGCAACAGCTCAAGCTTCACCACGCCGAACCTGACCACGCAGACCAGCTACTGGGTGCGGGTCAGCAATGCGTTCGGGCCCAGCGTCAACTCGGCAACCGCGACGATCTCGATCGGCGTCGGCGCCGCCATCGGCACGCAGCCGCAGGGTCTGACGATCGCGTCGGGCACGACGGCCAATCTCAGCGTCAGCGCCACCGGCACCAATCTCTCGTATCAGTGGTATCGCGGCACCGCTCCCGATACGACGAATCTGGTCGGCAGTAACAGTCCCAACTTCACCACGCCGAACCTGACCACGCAGACCAGCTACTGGGTCCGCGTCAGCAACGCATTCGGGCCCAGCGTCAACTCGGCGACCGCCACCATCTCGATCGGCGTCGGCGCCGCCATCGGCACGCATCCGCAGAGCCAGACGATCGCGTCGGGCACCACGGCAAATCTCAGCGTCGCCGCCACCGGGGAAAATCTCTCGTACCAGTGGTACCAAGGCACGTCAGGCACGACGACCACGGCGGTGGGCACTAACAGCCCCAACTTCACCACGCCGAACCTGACCGTGACCACGAGCTACTGGGTGCGGGTGAGCAACAGCTTCGGTTCGGCCGACTCCGCAACCGCGACGATCTCGATCGGCGTTGCCGCCGCCATCGGCACGCAGCCGCAGAGTCAGACGATCGCCTCGGGCACGACGGCCAATCTCAGCGTCGGCGCCACCGGTGGGAATCTGATCTATCAGTGGTACCAAGGTACCGCGCCCGACACGACGACGGCGGTTGGCAGCAACAGCCCTAACTTCACCACGCCGAACCTGACGACGGAGACCAGCTACTGGGTCCGCGTCAGCAATGCGTTCGGGCCCAGCGTCGACTCGGCGACGGCCACCATTTCGATCGGCGTCGCCGCCGCCATCGGCACGCAGCCGCAGAGTCAGACGATCACGACGAACACCGCGACCAATCTCAGCGTCGGCGCCACCGGCACGAACCTGACGTATCAGTGGTATCGCGGCACCGCGCCTGATACGACGAATCTGGTGGGTACTAACAGCCCCAACTTCACCACGCCGAACCTGACGACGCAGACCAGCTACTGGGTCCGCGTCAGCAACGCATTCGGGCCCAGCGTCAACTCGGCGACCGCCACCATCTCGATCGGTGTCGCTGCCGCGATCGGGACCCAGCCGCAGAGTCAAACGATTGCGTCGAACACCACGGCCAACCTCAGCGTCAGCGCCACCGGCACGAATCTCTCGTATCAGTGGTACCAAGGCGCGTCCGGCAATACGACCACGCCGGTGGGCAGCAACAGCGCCAACTTCACGACGCCGAACCTGACCACGCAGACCAGCTACTGGGTGCGGGTCAGCAATGCGTTCGGGCCCAGCGTCAACTCGGCGACCGCGACGATCTCGATCGGCGTCGCCGCCGCCATCGGCACGCACCCGCAGAATCAGAGCATCGTGTCGGGGACCACGGCCAATCTCAGCGTCGGCGCCACCGGGACGAATCTCTCCTATCAGTGGTACCTGGGCCCGTCAGGTACGACGACCACGCCGGTTGGAGCCAACAGCGCCAACTTCACGACCCCGGCGCTGACGACCCAGACCAGCTACTGGGTGCGCGTCAGCAACGCGTTCGGGCCCAGCGTCGACTCCAGTGCGGCCACGATTTCAATCACGGCCGCTCCACCGGTGACGTTCACGGCTCTTGGAGTGGGCACGCACTTCCCCACTACGGACAACGGCGACGGGCCCGGACCTGGACCTCGGGCGGTGACGCCGCCGGCGGTTCAGCTTGGCGACATGGTGGTCATGGTGGCGGCGTACGGGGGAACCGCCACGCTGACGATGTCCGAAACGGGCGGGCAGGCGTGGACGGCCGAGGCCAACACGCAGGCGAATGGCCAGTCGGTGCGCGTGTTCTGGGCGCAGTTCAATGGCACCTGGTCGGCGAATCCGTCCGTCACGAACACGACGGGTACGGGTCCGCTCACGGTCTACAGCTTCGCGATCGACCTTGCGCCCGGCACGTATCCGGAAATCGATGTGCCCTTTGGCACGGGCAACCATAGCGGCGGCACGGTAACGGTGCCGAGCTTCTCGACCAACACGCCGGGCGCCCTGGCGTTGGTGGGATGGATCTCGGCAGACAACAACACGTGGGGGACACCGCCCACCGGCTGGAACTCCCCAGGTGGACAGGCGCAATGGCGAAACAACTCGAGTGCGGACAACTCGATTGCGCTCGCGTACCGGACCATGGCATCTGCCGGCACGACAGGATCCATCGCCCGCACGCAGACAAACGGTCCGGACGCCGGTCTCTATTTCCAGATGGCGTTCAAGGCGACGCCGCTCACGCCCGCGACGCCGCCGGCCGATCCCGCGAACCTGCTGGCAACCGCATCGATCGGCCAGGTTGAACTGACCTGGACGGACACGGCAACGAACGAGTTCGCGTTCCAGATCGAGCGCTGCACCAACGCTGGGTGCACGAACTTCGCACCGCTGACGGGAGTTGGATCGAACGTCACCAGCTATCGCGATACGACAGTCGCCGGGGGGACGACCTATCGGTATCGAGTGCGGGCGAACAACGTGTTCGGACCCTCGCAGTACGCGACCAGCGCCGACGTCACGACGCCCACACCTGCGTTTGCTTTCCGTGGCGTCAGCACGCACTTCCCGACCGTCGAGAACGCCGATCAGGGAGGTGGACCTGGACCGCGGGTGATCACACCACCGGCGTCGCTTCAGCCCGGTGACCTTATGGTGATCGTGGCGGCGTATCGAGGAACGGCGACACTTGCATTGTCCGAAACTGGTGGACAGGTCTGGACGAGTGAGACCAACGCCCAGGCCAACGGGCAAACGGTGCGCGTGTTCTGGTCGCAGTTCAACGGCTTCTGGACGGCCAATCCGGCGGTGACCAACACGACGGGAACACTGCCGCTCACGGTCTACGGTTTTGCCTTCGACATGGCGCCGGGACTCTATCCGGTGATCGACGTCCCGTTTGTCTCGGGCAGTCACGCCGGCGGGACAGTGACCGTGCCGAGCTTCGATACCAACACGACGGGAGTTCTGGCGCTGGCCGGATGGATCTCTGGCGACAACAACTCGTGGGGCGCCGCGACGACCGGTTGGAGCACACCGGGCGGACAGGCGCAGTGGCGCAACAGCAACGGGTCTGACAGCTCGGTCTCGCTCGCGTATCGGCTCCTGGGTCCCGCCGGGCCATCCGGGAACATCGTTCGCACCCAGAGTGCCAGCGGACCAGACAACGGCCTCTACTTCCGGCTCGCCTTCCGCGGGCAGGAAATTCCATCAGATCCTCCGGCAGATCCGTCGGACCTGCAGGCGGTGGCATCGCCAGGACAAGTGGCGCTGACCTGGCTCGACCACGCAACGAATGAAGCCGGATTCAACATCGAGCGGTGTGCCGGCGTGAATTGCACGAGCTTTGTCGCGCACGCGGTGGTAGGACCGAACGTGACGAGCTACAACGACACCATCAACCTGGCCGGTTCGACGACGTATCGGTATCGGGTACGGGCATTCAATCTCTTCAGCCCGTCGAACTACTCGAATATCGATGACGCCGAAACGCCCGCGCCACCGCCGGCACCAGCCGTTCCGTTCACGTTCCGATCGGTCGGCACTCACTATCCGACTGTCGACAACACGAACGGCACGGGTCCGGGACCACGTGCCGTAACACCGCCAGCGACGCTGCAGGCCGGCGACCTGTACGTCATCGTGGCGGCCTATCGAGGGAACGTTACGCTGAGTATGGCGGACACTGGCGGCCAGACCTGGAACGCCGAGGCCATTTCGCAGGCCAACGGCGTGACGGCGCGCGTGTTCTGGTCACGGTTCAACGGGACCTGGTCCGGAACGCCATCGGTGACGAACACGACGGGAACCGAGGCACTGAGCGTCTATGGCTTCGCGTTCGCCATGTCGGCGGGGATGCACCCGGAGATTGACGTGCCGGTGTTCTCCGCGGGTCACAGCGGCGGCTCGGTGACGGTGCCGAGCTTTGCGACCAACACGGCTGGCACGCTGGCGCTGGTTGGCTGGCTGTCGAACGAGAACAACAGCTGGTCGGCTCCCACGACGGGCTGGAGCGTGCCGGGTGGCCAGCAGCAATGGCGCAATACGACCGGAGAGGACACGTCGCTGGGCTTCGCGTACCGGGTCTTCACGGCCGCGGGACCAACCGGCGCAGTCGTCCGCAGCGAGGGGAGCGGCGACGACCCCGGGCTGTACTTCCGGCTCGCGTGGAAGCAGGTGCCGGATTAGTAGTCGTCAGGCGCTAGTCGGCAGGCATCAGTCTTCAGTTGTCAGTCAGCTGTCTGCGGGCGACCTTGCGAGTCGCCCGCAGGCCGTATTCACGGCCTCATTTTGCGTAGCACTCCTGTAACATACTGAACCTACGACACTTAATTGCCTGAGCTTGACGCCGTTCAGGCGCAGGCGTATGTTCGAGGGTACGTCTAAGACGCCCACCGGGCGTCGCGGGGGACCCAAGGCGCGAATCAACGCGCACCGGGGCGAATTCCGCGAAAGCGGATAGAGCAACTCCAGGCTCGAGCCCGTCAGCTAACCTCGCCGGCGTGTGGAGGCCTCCCGTGCTGCAGTTCTGGCAAGGCGATGGCGATTCTGCCATCGCGTCTCTCCGATCCACGCTTCGCTACACGTTTCCCGTTTTGATGGTGCTCGTGACCATCGCCGGCATCTTCGCGTCTATCATTTGGTTGCTGGGATCGCGCAATCCCTACACACCTGCCGGCTACGTCGGTTATCTCACCAAAGGCGCAGTGTTCGGGCAGAGCCGTTTCTACGGCATCCAGCGCGGGCCTACATCACCCGGCCGCAGCTGGCTCGTCGACGTCACCAACGTCAGCGTGACGCCGTACACGTACACCGAGGAGTTCGTCGGCGATCAGGCCGTGCTGAGCCGTGACAACCTCAAGATCTCGTTCGCGGTGCACACGGTGTGGCGCGTGGACGACCAGCGAGTGCCGTTGTTCATGGATCGCTTCAGCACGACGGTGACCAACGGCGACCACGACAAATCCCCAGACTCCATCGTGCGCATCGCCTACGCCCACTTCGTGAAGGAGCCGCTGCGGACCTACGCCCGCGATGAGGTGCAGCGGCGCAATGGCCTGTCGGTGAAGGACGAGCTGATTCCGATCGGACAGGCCGTACTCGCCCGTATCCGCGAGTATGCCGATGCAAGCCCCTTCGTAATCAGCAGCGTAGTGGTTGGAAGCGTGCAGTACCCGACGGAGATCGCAGACGCCGTGTCGCGCAAGCTCGCGGCAACCCAGGAGCTCGAGCGCAAGGATACGGAAATCGAAATCGAGCGCAAGGAGCGAACCAAGCGCGAGGTACAGGCGACCGGCATCGCCAACGCGATGCAGATTATCCGCGGCCAGTTGAATGCGCTGTACATCCAGCACGAAGCCATCGAGGCCCAGAAGCTGATGGTGAACTCGCCGAATCACACGACGGTGTACATCCCGGTCGGCCCGATGGGTGTGCCGTTGACGGGTGTGCTGCCCTCACCCGCACCGAACCGCGAAGGTACGACGGCACAACGGTAGGATCACGAAGAACACGAAGGTCTTACCTCTTCATGCCTTCGTGACTTCGTGTCTTCGTGGTTTGTGTCTTCGCGGTTGCCAGCAGGATCGTCCCGACGACGAGCAGCGCCAGCGATCCCACGGCCGCCACCTGGAGATCGCTGGCGATGGCTTCCTCGAAGTGAGGTCCGTCCGGATCCTTCATGTACTTGAAGGCGTACTGCCCCCAGTTGTTCAGCGCGCCGTGCGCGATGGAGACGAGCCACACGTTTTCGGTGCGGAGCCACAGCCAGCCGATGACCAGGCCCGTCGCCATGTTGCCGAACGGCAAGCCCATTGCGAGACGTACTGGCGACACACCGTCGATGTGCTGGATGCCCGAGAGCTGGAACGGCACGTGCCAGAATCCCCAGATGATGGCGGTCGCCACGACAGCGCGCCGTGCTCCCATCCGATCTTCGAGCCGCGGCAGCAGCCAGGCTCGCCAGCCGATTTCCTCGAAGTAAGCCAGGAACGTCACGACCACGAGGCCGACAACCGCGTTCAGCGCGATGCGCCCGGCCAATCCTGTCAGCGTCAGGGTGCCCCATCCGCGCGATTCCGGCGTGTGATACAGGCCGTCCGCCTGCGGCGTCAGCCAGTCCTGCCACCCTATCGATCCCTGCAGCACGACCATCGCCGGCAGCATCGCCGCATGAAGCACGGCGGGAATCAGAAACAGGGCGACCGGAAGGTATCTCCATTGAAACGGACTCGTGCGATGGCGTGGAGGCTCGTTCATCGCCAGCGTGACGACGACCACGGCAATGGCGGGCAGGAACATAGAGAGATACCTGAGACCAATCAGTGGGCTCTGATATCCGCCGGTGAGGCCGACGACGAGGCTGAGGGCAATCGACAGGGTGTACGCGATTGCAACGAACGTGAGGATGGGGCGAGTGCCGCTGTGCACGCCGGAAAGCTGTATACCCTGCGATGCTTCCGCGCGCAAGTTCTTACGGTGTCATCAGGTCTTTTCTGCGTTCGTACCTTCGTGATCTTGGCATATTCGCGGCGACTTCGTGCCCTTCGTGATTAGATGAACAGCAGCCCGGGGTTCGAGGCGACGCCGGGAATGACCTTCGGCAGCAGCTCCCGCTCGCGGCAGGACTGACACCGGAAGAACACGAACTTCGTCGTGCGGATGACCGCCACGACGAACCGGTCGCTCCCGCAGTGGGGACACGCGGGCGTTTCCAGCCGGTTGGCGCTTCGGCGATCGACATCGAGAACAGGTGCGGCTGATGACATGGACATATTGGAATACCTCGGCCCACAGGATCGCCCACGGGTGTGTCGGTTGGGTAAAACGTCGGTTCCGTTCAGGTTAATTCCGCTAACCGATAGACTGGTCTGATGTAGCATCGCTGCCGCCGAACGAATTACTTCAAGTTGGCATGCTCATTCCGCAACCGGTACGCTGACGCGATACATCCTGCGACAAGCGGGCCCGGCTGGCGGGCGGTGATCTCGTATACTTCTTGTAAGTTCACATCCCTATAAGAGATAGCTATGCCCGGACCTCGTCCACTCGCCCTCGTTGTCCTCCTTGCGGCGGCCAGTACCGCCTGTTCAGGCTCCGACACCGCACGGGCTGGAACAACCGATCGCCAGCCCAAACAAGTGTCGGTGGTGCCGGTGAAGCGCGACTCCGTTCGCAGAGCGGTCGACGTCGTTGGCACCCTGACCGCCGTCGATCAGGTGACCGTGTCGTCGGAAGCCGAAGGCACGGTGCGCGCCATCCTGGCCGACCTCGGCGATCGGGTGCAGACGGGGCAAGTCCTCGTCAAGATCGACAACGAGCGTCAGCAGTACGCGTTTCAACAGCAACAGGCCGCGCTGGCACGCACGCTCGCACAGTACGGCGCCAAAGATCCGCAGCATCTGCCCGACCCTGAAAACACGCCCGACGTGCGGCGCGCGAGCGCCGAGCTGGCGCAGGCGCAGAGCGCGTTCGATCGCGCGCAGACGCTCCTGAAGCGCGAGCTCGTGGCGCAGCAGGCTTTCGACGACGCCCAGGCCGAGCTGAAAACCAAGCAGGCGGGCTATGAAGTCGCGCTGCAGAACGCCCGGAATCTCACCGCCAACATCCAGGCGGCCGAGGCGGAGATGAAGCTCGCCGACCGCCGGCTTCGCGACACCGACATTCGCGCGCCGTTCGATGGCTATGTCGAACGGCGGCTCGTCAACCTCGGCGAGCTGGTCAAGTCGCAGATGCCGGTCATGTCGATCGTGCGGCTCGACCCCTTGAAGGTGATCGCCGAGATTCCCGAGCGCATGGCTCCATGGATCGACGACGGCCGCCCCGTCGAGCTGCGCGTCGACGCGTATCCCGCGCGGGCCTTCGTAGGCAAGGTGACGCGCATCAGCCCGGCGGTGAACACCGGCACCCGCGCGTTTCCGTTCGAGGCCGCCGTACCCAATACGGATGGCGCACTCAAGCCCGGCACGTTCGCGCGCGTTCACGTCGAGAGCGGCAAGGTGGACGAAGTGCTCACGCTACCGTACAGCGCGCTTCAGTACCGATACGGCGTCAATCGCGTCTTCGTGGTGAACGGCGATCGGCTGGAGATGCGCGAATTGCAGGTCGGCGAGCGCCTCGGCGACCGGATTGAAGTCACGAGCGGCGTCAAACCCGGCGAGCGCGTCGTCGTCTCGGATGTCGAAACGTTGAACGGCGGCGAGTTCGTCGTCGCGACGAGTTAAAACAGTTTTCAGTTGTCAGTCATCAGTTCTCAGTGAAGCCACTGAAAACTGACAACTGACGACTGACAACGGGGGATCACATGTTGTCGGAATTCTGCGTCCGCCGGCCCGTCTCGGCGACCATGCTGGTGATGTCGCTCGTCGTGCTGGGAACGTTCTCGTTCCGCGATCTTGGTGTCGACTTGTTCCCCAGGGCCGATCCCGCGACAGTCAGCGTGGCGTTGTCGCTGCCGGGCGCGAGCCCCGACGAGATGTCCACGTCGGTCGTCGAGCCGATGGAGCAGGCCATCAGCGGCGTCTCGGGCATCGACGAAATTCAGGCACGCATTGCCGAGGGCAGCGCGCGCCTCATCGTGCGATTCGTCCTCGAGCGCGATCTGAACGAGGCGGTCAGCGACGTCCGCGAAAAAGTGGCGGGCGCCCTCCGGACCGTGCCGCCCACGCTCCTTCCGCCGGTCATCACGAAGATCGATCCGGACGCCGATCCGGTCATGTCGCTCATCGTCTCGTCCAAGACGATGAGCCTGCGCACGCTGACCGAGCTGGCCGACAAGCAGATCGCGCGCGGCATCCAGACGATCAACGGCGTCGGCGAGGTCAGCCTGACGGGCGGCCGTGCCCGCGAGATCCACATCATCGTCGACATCGAGAAGCTCAACTCGTACGGGTTGTCGATGAACCAGGTGCGCGAGGCGGTCATCTCGGAGAACGTCGAGATTCCCGGCGGCACGATCGAGCAGGGCAAAGGCCAGCTGCTCTTGCGCACGCTGGGCCGCGTGGACGCGTCCGCGGATTTCAACAACATCGTCGTCGCCACCAAGGAGACGACCCCGATTCGCATCGCCGACATCGGGCGCGCCGAAGACGCCTTCGAGCGTCCCACGAGCGCCGTCTGGCTCGGCGAAGATCCGGCCGTGATGATCGACATTCGCCGCGCGATGGGCGAAAACACCGTCGCTGTGGTCGAGGGCGTCCGCGGGGCGCTCGCACGAATCGAGCGCACGCTCCCGCCCGGTATCGACGTGACGATCATCCGCGACGACTCGCGCTTCATCTATGCGTCGGTGGCATCGCTCGAAGAGCACCTGGTGTTCGGCGCGCTGTTCGCCGCCATCGTGGTCATGTTCTTCATCCGGAATCTCCGCGCCGTCATCATCTCGGCGCTCGCGATTCCGGCCTCGATCATCGCCACCTTCACGCTGATGCGCATCATGGGGTTCACGTTGAACAACATGACGCTGCTGGCCATCACGCTCGCCGTCGGCATCGTCATCGACGATGCGATCGTCGTGCTCGAGAACATCTTCCGCTACATCGAAGAGAAGAACTGCTCGCCGTTCGAGGCGGCCATCCAGGGCACGCGCGAGGTCACGCTGCCCGTGATGGCCACCACGCTGTCGCTCGTGGTCATCTTCCTGCCCATCGCGTTCATGCAGGGCTATGCCGAGCGGTTCATCTACCCGTTCGGCTGGACGATGGCGTTCGCCATTCTCGTGTCGATGCTCGTCAGCTTCACGATGACACCGATGCTCAGTTCGCGGTTCCTGAAGCCGTCAGACGGCGAGGCGGATCACAAGTCGAAGGAATCCGGCTTCTTCCACTGGCTCGACCAGCGGTACATGGGGATGTTGAACTGGGCGCTCGATCATCCGCGCTACATCTTCGCGATCTCCGCCGCCGTCGTGCTGATGGCGGTCCCCTTGAACTACATGGTGGGCCGCGAGTTCGTGCCGAACGAAGACATGGGCGAATGGATTGTCCACCTCGACGCCCCGGAGGGCACGTCGCTCGAAGGATCCGCCGAGATCGGGTTCAAACTGGTCAGGGCCATGCAGGGCATCGAGGGCATCGCGGCCATCGAGCCCTCCATCGGCGTCTCTGGCGGCTCCGGTGCGTCCACGCACGTTCACCTGATGTGCCAGGCGCTGCCGCTCGACCAGCGCAAGAGCACGCAAGCCCAGATGATTAACGAGATGCGCAAGCGCCTCGCGGCGTTTCCCGCGTACCGTCCGAGCATCACGGCGCGCAACGCGCTCGGCAGCGGCGAAGGGACGGGCGGGTTCGCGATTTCGGCGAACATCCTCGGGCCCGATCTCGCGCAAATCGCCGAATACTCGACCCGGGCGCTCGCGGCGGCGCAGAAGATTCCCAGCCTGGCCGACGTCAAGATCAACCTCAGCCTGTCGAACCCCGAAGTGCACGTGGCCGTAGACCGCAAGCGCGCCGCCGACCTCGGCGTGCGGATGTCCACCGTCGGCAACACGCTCCGGATGGCGGTGTCGGGCGACGATCAGATCTCGTTTTACAAGGAGGGTGCGGAGCAGTACCCGGTCAAGATGCGCGTCCTCGAGGAGCAGCGACGCGACATCGAGGAGATTGGACGGCTCACGGTCCCGTCGGCCGTCGGTCCTGTGCGGGTCGACAACATCGCCACGCTCCGGCGCGGCGTCGGACCATCGACACTGCAGCGCTCGAATCGTCAGTTCACCGTCATGATGATTTCCGACGTGGCCGCGGGCCATGCGCTCGACGAGGCCGCCAGCGACGTGCGCCGGATGCTCGCCGGCCTTCAACTGCCGGGCACGATGTCGTATCGATTGCAGGGTCAGTCGAAAATTCTCGACGAGACCACCGCGAACCTGATCATGGCGATCAGCCTCGCGATGATCTTCGTCTACATGGTGCTCGCATCGCAGTTCGAGAGCTTCCTCCAGCCCATCGTCATCATGATGGCGCTGCCGATTGCCGTCCCGTTTGCGCTCTTTACGCTGTGGGCGACCGGGCGCACGCTGAACCTGTGGAGCGCGCTCGGCATGCTGCTGCTGCTCGGCATCGTCAAGAAGAACTCGATTCTGCAGGTGGACTACGCGAACGTGCTGCGGGCCCGTGGCCTGCCGCTCCGCGCCGCCATCACCGAATCGTGCCGGACGCGGCTGCGCCCGATCCTCATGACGACGACCGCGATTATCGCGGGGCTCATTCCCACATCGCTCGGCATCGGGATCGGTGGGACGGGCCGCGCTGCCATCGCCGTGACGATCATCGGCGGACAGTCGCTGTGCCTGCTGCTGACGCTGCTGCTCGTGCCGGTGGCCTACGTGAAGTTCGACGCGCTGGAGCGCGCGTTCATCGGAGACGGAGCAAAGGCCTGGCTGGCCAAGGTGTCGGCGGCTACAGTCGGCCGCTTCCGCCCCGCCCCAAGCGCTCGGTAGGGCCGAAGAAGCCTACGACCTTCCTGAGGCGCCCGTCCGGCGTCACCTCGGCGAAATCGATCCCTTCGGTCTGGACCTTGCCGTCGGCAACGATGAACTTCCACGCGAATCGCAGCATGCCGTGATGCACGTCAGCATGGCTCGCGGGCACGATCCTGCTTCCCGGAAACTTCTGAAGGTGTGCCGAGATCCGGTTCACGAGCGCTTCCCGGCCGGCGACGTCCGTCACCGGATCGGTATATGACGCTTCGTCCGTCCACACGCGTTGCAGCATCTGACGCCGTTTCGCGACATCAGGCTCGCCCCAGGCCTCGCAGTAAATCCTGACGATCTCGTCCACCGCCGATTGCGAGGGCATCGATCCTTGCCCGGCGGCGGGTACGGCTCCGAGCATCACCAGCACGAGCGACGTGAGAAGTCCTTGAATGATTCGCATGGCTCACCGGCCCGCCGCCGGCAGCACAAACGGAGGCCCGACCAGCCTGGCCGGATCGGCATTTTTTTTCGGCCGGAACTTCGCGACGTTGTTGCCCTGCGCGTTGGCGACGTAGAGATTCCCGGCGTTGTCCACGTTCAGCTGATGCGGTCCCCACAGGAACCCCGGCATCCGGCCGAACGTACCCCACGAGTACAGCAGGCGGCCGTCGAGATCGAATTTCATGATCTTGTGGATGAGCCCGTCGCCGACCCACAGGTGCTGATCCTTCGCCATATACAGAAAATAGGGATGCGGAATGTTCGGCCACTCGTCGAGGTACTTGCCGTTTTCGTCGAAGATCTGGATCCGCGCGTTCTCGCGATCGCCGACATAGATGCGCCGCTTCGCGTCGATGGTAATCCCGTGGACGGTCTGGAACTCCCCGGGCCCTGACCCGGGCTTGCCCCACTCCATCAGGTACTTCCCGTCCTTCGAAAATTTCACGACGCGTGTGTTGCGATAGCCGTCGGTCACGTAGAAATCGCCGTTGGGCATGAACAGCATGTCTGACGGCTGATTGAAGTGGGTCTTGTCGTTACCGGGAACGCCCTTCTCGCCCAGCCGCATGACGAGCTTCGATCCGTCGTTGGTGAATTTCAGGATCTGGTGGCTGAGGTGCTCGACCAGCCACACGTGCTTCTCGGGATCGTAGGGACTGATCTGGATCCGATGGGCCCCGCCGTCGGTGAAGAGGTTCTTGTGCTGGCCCCAGGAATCGATCAGCTTGCCGCGGCGATCGAATATCATCAGCGCATGCTCGTCGAACCGGCTCTGCTGGTTCACCTGCGCGCGGACACCTTCCAAAAGGCCGAGCGCCCGCCCTTTGATGTCGCCTCGTGCGGGTACCTCCTGCATGGCCGGCTTCTCCCCGCGCATGAAGACGAGCACGCGATCTTCCGACTCGGCCCACACGGCCGGTATCGAGCCCCAGGTCCATCCGTCGGTATGCACCGGCAGCGGCCAGTTCTCGACGTACTCGTACGGTCCGGTGACGTCCCCGCCGCCTTTCTCCTGCGCGACGACCGCGTGACCGTCCGCCACGACGGCAATCAAGCCGCCAACGGTTGCCGAAAGCAGAATCCACTTCGTCCAGCCCCTCTTCATCGCCCGGCGCTCCTTCCGTGTTGGACGGCATTGTTCTGGCCGCGAGGGGTCGAGGTCAACCGGAAAGTCCGGGCGGTGAAGCACGCTGAGCCGCCTGCGGACGATTGCACGCATTCAATCACATGGAGGCCAACATGCACAGGATGCTCGTGGCGCTCGTCGTTTGTGCGTTAACGACCCCGGCCGTCGGATTGGCCCAGGCGAGGGCTGGTGTACGTGAATTGGCAGATTCGCAGATTGGTAGATTGGTAGATTGGAGAACTGAAGAGTTGCGCTACCGGGTGGCAACGCGCTCGCCCGCACTGCCCCAGCAACCTGCGAAAAAGCGAAGCTGGCCGGGCCGGCATCCTGTGCTGTTCGGCGCGCTCGTCGGCGCGGGCGCGGGCCTTGCGATTGAAGCGGCGGTGATTCCGGGCGCAAGCGGCGGCGAACCCCACGGCGCGTATATTCCGATGTTCGTCTGTACCGGCGCCGGCATCGGATCGCTGGTGGGCTACATTATTTCGGCCAGCCGGTAGGGCTCGTCGTCGGGCAGGCGCAACTGAAGTTGCGCCCTACCGGTGGGACAAACCGGCCGGTGATACAAACGAACTGGTAGGGCTCGACTTCAGTCGAGCCTTGCGCCGGCTTTACTCCCGCGCGTGGACCTGATAAGAACGGCGCATGTCCACACCCCTGTCGCGCCGCGAGTGGCTGGCCGCCACCATTTCAGGTACAGCGGCGCTGGCGATCACGGCTCGCGCACAGAACAAATCGTGGAACGCCGGTTCGGTTCGCCACCTGCTCCCGGGCGTCAGCCACGATCGCGTGCTGCTAAAGGCCAGCTTCGCTCGATCCCTTTCGGCGCCGCCCATCCTGCG
Source organism: Vicinamibacterales bacterium (assembly GCA_963746535.1). GTDB lineage: Bacteria > Acidobacteriota > Vicinamibacteria > Vicinamibacterales > JAMQPK01 > JAMQPK01. The sequence goes on from CAVVBP010000010.1 coordinate 593,251, forward strand.
CGCAGGATCGCGCAGGGCGTCAGGCGTACGTCTCGACACCAGCGGCGAGTTCTACTCGTTCGATCTGACCGCGCTCGAGCCCGAACGCACGTATCAACTGGTTCTTGAAGACGCGGGTGGCCGTGCTCTCTGCGATCCGTGGCCGATTACGACCTTTCCCAGCCCGGACGCGCAGCCGAAGCGCTTTCGGCTGTTCGTGTTCACCTGCGCCGGCGGCCATCCGGCCACATGGAATCCCGATACGAATCGTCCGTACTGGGTCTCGATCGCGAATCGGCGAAAGATGCTGCTGACCGGGCTGTCGCACAAGCCCGACGCCATGATCGCGATCGGCGACCACGTCTACTGGGATTTGCGATCGCCTGTCGGATCGCTGATGCTCGGCAACGCGCCTGAAGCGCAGAAGCTCGTCGGCCAGTTCACGCGCGACATCCCCGTCCTCGGCACCGACAACGAGCGCAAGCTCAAGCTCGTCGCCACGCCGCAGATCTGCGATCTCTACGGCACCGATTTTCGGTCCACGCCGGTGTTCTTCGTGCAGGACGATCACGACTACTTCGAGAACGACGAAGCCACCGAGCAGATGGTGACGTTTCCGCCCGACGATTTCATGCTTCGGCTCGCGCGCGCGACACAGCGGTTGTACTACCCGGAATTCCTGCCCGATGCCGGCCGGCCCGAGGGCCTGCCGTCGAGCGGATCCGCCGATCGCGCACCAGGCGTGGCGGAGTCGTTCGGCACCTTGCGATTCGGCAGGCTGCTGGAAATCCTGATGTACGACTGCCGGCGCTACATGACGCTGACCGGTCCGGTCGGGGGATTCGTGCCCGAGACGGTCGAGGCGTGGCTGATGAGACGCATGGCCGCGCAGGAAACCCGCCACGTCGTGAACCTGCCGTCCACGCCGGTCGGCTGGAGCGCCGGCAAGTGGGGCGAATGGTATCCGGATCTCCTCCAGAACGGCCAGCTGGGCGTGACGACACCGAAGTACCTGTGGCAGTCAGGCTGGAACCTGCAGCACAACCGGCTGCTGCGGGCCGCCTCGGCCATGCGGGGCATTCCGCTTTTCCTGAGCGGAGATCTGCACGCGCTCGGCGAAGGCCGAATCCATCGCTACGGCAGCCTCGACCTGCGGAAGAACCCCATCGTGACCGTGCTGACCGGCCCGATCAGCACCGGCCCCAAGGCCTGGCCATCCGCGTGGCGGGGCACGCCGCCACGCACCCCGACCGGTATCGAGCTCGACGCGGGGCTGAATCCGCTCGAGAAGAACGGCTTCTGCATCATCGATTTCACCGACGATCGCATCGACGGGCAGATGTTCAGCTGGAAAATGGACGAGCCCGAAGAACGGCTCGACAACATGCAGCCGTTCCACCGGTTCAGTGCGACTCTTTCTCGCTAACTGATGGGTGTTTGCGCAACTGAAGTTGCGCCCTACCGATGGGGTGACTCTGGCCGTACCCGGTAGGGCTCGACTTTAGTCGAGCCTCCATCGCCCTCCGCGAACCCGGAACCCGGAACCAGGAACCTGTGGGTATCTAGATTGGGCTGGGCTGATCGCTGGTGCGCTTGACGTACTTGTAGACCCTCGCCGCGTTCTTCCAGAAATACTTCTCCGCCTGCGCGCGGGTCTTGGTCGAAAAAAACTTCTTCATCAGGCCAACTTCTTCCGAAATCGTCGCGACGCCATAGGAGTTCGGATAGTCGGTGCCGAAGATGACGCGGTCCTCGCCGAACATGCCGTAGAGATATTCCAACCGGTCGCGCAGGCGCGCGTAATCGTCCACGACCTGCTTGGTGTCGATGCGTGGATGGTAGACCTCCGAGAGCTTGACGAAGATGTTGGGGCGCGCCGCCATCTCCTTGACGACAGCCTCGTATCCGGCCTGGTTCTCGGGGGTGGGATCGAACGACGGCAGATGGTCCATGATGATGCGCGCGCCCGGAATCGCGTCCGCGAGCATCACGTTGGCCGTCATCAGCGGCATCGAAGGATTCGCCGTGTCCTGCGCGAGGTCTGCCTGCGCGAGCAACTTCAGGTTGTCCACGGCGACCTTGTCGAGGGTCACCTTCCCATCGGTGTTGGTGTAGAAGCGGCTGGCGCGAATGGCGCGGTAGAGCGGATTGCGGTGATAGCGCTCGACGTATTCGCCGAATTCAGGCTTGTACGGATCGAGCCGGCCGGAGACGCCGACCATGAACGGATCGGCCTGAGAGACCATCAGGTACCAGAGGTTGTCTTCCACCCACCCGCTGGATTCGACGATGATGGCGCCGACGACGCCCGAGGGACGCGCCAGCGGGGCGTAGAGATTCGGCAGAGAGGTCTTGGACTTCTCGCGATACGCCGCCGAGCCCATGTAGCCCGCGCCCTGCGGCCGGGTGCCGTCGAAGAGGTGAATGTGCGCGTCGATGATCGGAATACCGTCGACGCTCGGGCCGAACTTGTCGGTGCCCTGCGGCCGTCCGGCCGTCGCCACCTCGGGAGGCGCGATGGGCTTGTCGGGCACCGGCGCGCTCTGCGCGGCCGCGACCTGACTCGAGGACCGAGCGGCAAGCGGCGCAGCCGCCGCGGCCAATCCGAAAAATTTACGGCGCGTCATGTCGTGGGACATGCCGCACATTGTGTGCCCGAATGCAAAAAGAAGAAAGCCAGTACCTGACGGCACTGGCTTTCTCTATCTACCTGCGACTACCAGCGCGGTTCGCGTTTCTTGAATCCGCCGCCGCCCCCGCCGCCACCCTTGTTACGGCCACCGCCACCGCCACCACCGAACCCGCCACCACCGCCGCCGGTGGTCTTCGGCCTGGCTTCGTTGACCGCCAGGCTGCGACCGCCCAACTGCGTCTCGTTGAGCTCGGCAATCGCCCGCTGAGCTTCCTCGTCGGTGCTCATTTCGACGAAGGCAAAGCCTCGTGCGCGGCCCGTCATCTGGTCGCGCATGACCCTCACCGATTCAACGGTGCCGGTCTTCGCGAACAAGTCCTGGAGATCGTTCTCGGCGGTGTCGAACGGAAGGTTTCCGACAAACAGTTTTCTACCCATCATCTACCCCACTGCCGCCTAACATGCGGCCTTATCAGCATCCGGTGCGGATGCCATTCTTGGAATGCTGGTTCATTACTCGACTGAGCTTGGCTGGAGCGAGTCAGGGAAGAATCTCGTTCGACCAGAAAGTGCAGAGCACTAGCAGAATCCCGTAAGTGAGCATATCACGGTTCGAGAAAAGCCGTCCCTGCTCGCACCAGCGGCTCAATGCGCCGCGTCGGGCGTCAACGAGCCCCACTGCGCGTCGGCGTGCCGGACCAGCGTGTCGACGTCCTCTTCGAGCAGATACCCCTGCTTCACCATCTCCCTGGCCGCCGCGGCGACGCGGTCGAGATACTGCTGTTTGCTCTGGTACCGCTCTTCGATCGATGGGCGCGGATCCTTCGTGCGCTCGCGATCGGCGCGCGTGCGGGACAGCGGGATATACGACCCCTGCATGCTCGACAGCAGGTTCGTGGGGCCCGATTCGGCGTTGAAGAGATTCCAGCCCGTGTAGGTCGCCAGCGGCACGGCGACCTCGGGCATCTTCAATCCGGCCAGCTCGTTGCCGTCGGCATCCACCTGCGGCACGAGGATCGGGAACGCCTCGTTCACCTCGGGCGGATCCACGCTGATGATGCCCTTCGACGCGAAGTCGAGACCGTAGAACACGCGGTAGGCCTTGTGCGCTTCGGTCGGCTTGCCGACGCCGTCGAGCGATGGGAACTTCAACGAATCGAGCTGGACCAGCGTGTTGTCGGCAATCCGGGGATACCGGCTCGGCGGCGGCGCCGCGCCGTCCTTGATCCAGCGATTCATCGACAGCAGGAGCGCGCGCATCGACCAACGGTAGTCGTTCGGGTTGTTCAACTGCTGCCCGATGCTGCGCCGCGGCGGAAACGGTCCAGGCCCGTGCTGACCGCCCGCGAACATGTAGATGCGCGTGTTGTCGGACAGCGGGGCATCCTGTTTGCCGTCGACGCTGGTGTGAATCAGCGACGCCGCACGGCCCCAGTACTCGTATGACGAGTTCGTGTAGAAGATCCGAGGCGTGAACTCCGGCTTCACGCGCAGCAGCAGCCCGTCCTTCTCCCCTGTCTTCGGGTCCGTCTGCGCGAGGTCCGCGAACGGGAAGATGTCGGTCGGGTAGAACTTGTTCAGGAACGGATGGCCGTCGCGGGAAGCCTGCGCGAACCGCAGGTTGAAGCTGCCGCGGCCAGCGCCGGCCACGTGTGCCATGACGCCGTCGAACACCTTGCGGCGCCCCTCGTCTTGGTTGAACCCGTAGTACAGGTACGTCCTCAGGAAGCGCCCGCTCTGAGACACGCCGAAGGCAATCGCGCGCTGGATCGAACCCGCCGGAATCGACAGCGGATCGGCCGACGCGTATTTCAGGTGAGAGATCACGTCGCGCACGGCCGCGGGCCCCACACCCACGACGGGCGGATTCTGCGATTTGTAAACGACTTCGTAGATCTTACCGGGCTGGAAGCCGCCGTTGAGATACACGCGCGTCAGATCGGGCACGACCTTTCCATCCGTGAGACGGGCGAACTTCCAGTCGCTCCTCGGGATGAACCGGCGCGAACCCTCGATCGTGTCGCGCACGCTCAAGGTGTTGGCCGGATCGTTCGCGTCGGCTACGGGATACGCGGTGTGGTCGCGATCGGCGAGCGACGCGTCGAATGCGGTTTTCGCGACGATCACCTCGCTGCGGACGATGCCCACGAGCGGCGATCCGTTGTTGGTGGCAATCGGCGGATAGACATGGACGAGGCCATCACGCATCGGCGGATCGAATTGCCACCCCACCCACAGCAGCGTGAAGCCCTGCTTCATGAGGAAGCCGTCGCCCATGTGCGCGTCCGTCGCGGGATCCAGGCTCCCGTCGGCGTGGTTGTAGAAGCCGAGCATGCCCTTGCCGCCGCGATTCGAGACTTCGTACAGCACGGTGCCATTGCCGCGCCCGATCTCTTTCGGCTTGATCAGATAGAAGTCCGCCGAGAACTCCACGCGTCCGCGCGCGTTTCTCGGGGCCTTGTCGATGTCGGTGATGATCTTGTTGGCGTCGTTGAAAGGGTCGACTTCGAAGTAAATGCGGCCTCTCAGCTTTTCGTAGGGCCCGGTCGCGCCGAACGGCTTTCCGCCCACGAGGTCGGCCCGCGACGCGACCTCGATCCGCACGACTTCGGCGGCGGCCGGCGACATGGTGACCAGAACGATCAGGATGGCGCAGAGAGTTCGTGACAGCATCATGCCCTCCGGAAAGCCCCCGCCTGCATTGGTATGTGTAGGCTGATAAGTGTAGTCGAAAATCGGGGATTTACTACGGCGTGTGCTTCACGCAGGCCGGACTTGCCGCGACTTTCTCGAACTGCCGGCTGCGGTGAAGCTCGACAAAGGTGACGACGAGGTCCCTGGGACACCAGCCGGAGGCCGCGTCCCCGAGCATGATGTCGTACGCGGCCTGGGTCGTCATCGACTTCCGGTACGGGCGGTTCGTCGTCAGCGCGTCGAAGACATCGACGACGCCGACAATCTGGGCGAGCAGCGGGATTTCTCCGCGGCAGAGGCCGTCCGGATATCCGCGTCCATCTTCCCGTTCGTGGTGCGACCGGACGATCGGCCGCACACGTTCGAGCGATCGCACGGTGCGGCACAGGCTGTCGCCAATCACCGGGTGCTGTCTCATCAGCATCAGTTCTTCGGCGTTCAGCGGGCCAGGCTTGAGCAGCACTCCGTCGGTAATACCGATTTTTCCCACGTCGTGCAGGACCGCACCGCGATTCAGCGTATCGAGATCGAAGTCGGACAATCCCAGCGCGGCGCCAAGACCGGTCGCGTAGGCGGCAAGACGCTCGCAATGCCCTTCCGTGTAGGGATCGCGCGCCTCGACGATCTGTCCGAGCATCGAGACGATCGCTTCGGTCGATTCCAGCTCGTCGGTCAGGCGCTTCATGCGGAGAAGCGAGCGGACTCGCGTGCGGAACTCGGGAATATCGAGCGGCTTTTTGATGAAGTCGTCGGCGCCGGCCTCGAGTCCGTCGAGGCGGTAGGTGTGCTCCGAATTGCCGGTGACCAGCACAACCGGCGTCAACCGCGTGAGGCTGCGCGCCTTCAGTTCGCGGCAGACTTCCACGCCGGACATTCCAGGCATCACCACATCGAGCACGATCAGGTCTGGCGGTTCTTCTGACGCGACTCGCAGCGCGTCGATGCCATTGTGCGCGACGCGCACAGTGTGGCCTGCCGCGACGAGCAGGTCGCGCATTCCTTTGGCATTCGGCTCGTAATCATCCACAACGAGCACTTTCGCGCTTTGTTCCATTGAGGTGACCGCAGCCTTAGTGCAAATGACAGACCGCTATGGCGTTCTGGAGGGCGTCCTTAAACCCAAGTTGGAGCGGTGTTTAGGACACGGCCTCTCAGGCAGCGGCGGTTGACGCGTGAAATTGTGCGGAAGTTAGACAGTGAAGTGCAGAGTTGAAAGCGGAGATGGAGGCCCTGCCGCGCCCGTCAGAAGGCTTCCTGGACCATCAGGTAGACGCCGCGGTTTCCGCTTTCGCCGAACCCGACGTCGAAGGCGAGATTGGTTTTCGATCGTTTGTTGAGGAGCAGCCGCAATCCCGCGCCTCCACCTGGAGCGAAGTTGTCGAAGAGACGCTCGCCCTCCTGGTGGTTGGAAATCGTCGTCGTGTTGAAGAAGGCCACGATGCCAAGAAGATCGTTGCGCATCAGCGGTCCTCGATACTCGAGCTCGAGGAACGCGAGCTTCTCTCCGCGAAAGTGCCCCTCGGCATAGCCGCGGCCCGAACGGCCGTACAGAATCGCCGGCGGTCGTCGGCAGATCGAAATAGGGCGCCACGCCGTCAACGACGAGGTCTGCGTACACCCACACCGCAAGCTTGTGCCGGCGATCCGGTGAGAGCGGCGCGTAGCTGCGCAGATCGAGATTGACTTTCTCCCAGCTCGAGCTGCCGCCAAGCAGCCCGTCGATCATCACACGATAGCCTGCGCGCGCGAGCCAGCCGCCACCAGGGTTGATGAAGCTGTCGCGGGTGTCCCACATGATCTCGACGCTCGGCCCGGCGGAAATCTGCGTGTCGAGCGGCAGGCCGTTCGTGGTGCTGTAGAGGTAGTACGGCGATTGCGGCCAGCTCTCTTCCACGTCATCGTCGGGCCGCACGTCCGTGTGGCTGTCGAAATACAGGCCGCCACCTGCGAACAGATGCGGGCGCAGGCGGCGGTAGACCGATTGATAGAGCCGGTAGAAATCGAATTTCGCCAGATCGCCGGTCGGCGAGCTGGTGCTCGTGCCCAGTCCGAAGGTTTCCTGAGACGTCCACTGAAACCGGTAGTCGCCTTCGAACAGCCAGCGGTCATCGCGCCCGTACATGGTGGTGTGGGCGCCGATGCCCGCTTGCTTCTTGCTCGTCACCGTTGCGCTGACCACGCTCGACGAGATGCGCGTCGTCGCGGGATCGCCCCGGAAGAAGGCGACATTCCCCGCCACCCCCCCGATGACGCCACTCGACGGCTTCGCGCCGATTACCGGCGCGATCGCGCGCATCTTCGGCCGATCGCTGGCCGCCGGCGGTGGCGGCGGGTCTTTGTGGCGCAGCTTGCGAATCAGGTCGGCCACGTCCATGGTGCTGACGAGGTCGGCCTGGTTTTCAGCCGCGGGGGCGGCCTGCGCCTGGCACCACGCTCGTTCGGGCGTCAGTGCCAGCGACGCCAGCACCACCATGCCCGAACGGAGCCATCGAGAGGCTATGACACACCTACTCGACGCTGACGACCAGGGCCTGGGTGTACGTGATGTCGACCTTGTCGCCGACTTTCACGCCTTCGAGATTCTTCGGGTTCTCCACTTTGAACGACATCTTCGCGCCATCGGCTGCCGTGATCGTGACCGACGGCACCTTCGTGTCGATCGCAACCACGGTGACCGTCGCGGTCATCTGCTGCGAGAGCGTCCCGCCCGGCTTCGCACCAGGCGTCCGCACGAGGCCACCTGTCTCCGACGCGCCAGGCTTCGCCGAACCGGGCTTCTGGATCGCGTAGACCATCGACTCGTAGTAGCGGAAGGTGACCTTGTCGCCGACCTTGAGCGCGTCGAAGCGCGTCACCTCGGGTCCGCAGTACATCGTGTCGGACTCACCCTTGGCGTCGCGCAAGGTGACTATCCGGGACTTGTAGTCGATGGCGGTGATGGTGAAGGTTTCGCTGACAGAGGCGCCCTGCGTGACCGGTTTCTGTGCACTGACGGGCACGGCGGCGGCGACGAACGCGGCAACGGCGAGGGCGAGCATAAATTGGGTTCCTGCGGAACGGATCATCATGTTTTTCCTCCCTATGAAATTGGCAAACGGACGGAACGTCGCAAGAGGGGGGCCAGACGGAGCGCAATTCCAGCACTCGCGTAAATGGTTGATGGCAAATCGCTTCGCCAATCGTGTGTCGCGAAGATTACCGAGGCGGCTCCACCATAGCGGAGCCGCCTCCGGGATAATGCGGGCACGCGCGAGGGTTCGTGGGCGGTTCTACGCCATCTCGATGCTGAAGATGTAGCCGCTGTGCGGGCTTTCCAGACCCTTCCATCCGGGGTGGATGCCGGCATCGCAGCTGATGAGCTTGCCGTCGTGCCACGCCAGCCCGTGCGGATCGCACGATCCGGGCGCAAACTCGACGGTCATCAGGAGCTGGCCGGTCTTGCCGTCGTACTTGTTCAGACCGGCTCTTCCCTCTTCGTAGTTGGTGCTGTTGTTGCCGGTCACGACCCAGATATTGCCCTCGTCGTCGAACGCCACGTCGTGCAGGCGAGGCCGCTCTTCCGAACTCACGCGGATCAGGACTTCGGGCACCCACGTCGTCGGATCGACACGCAGGATGCCGCCCAGGCGCAGCGCGGCAATCCAGAGCTTGCCGTTGTGCCACTTCACCCCGTGGCACCCACCGCCGCTGCCGTCGATGCTGAGCGGAATCTGGCGGTGGGTAATCTGCTTGGAGTTCATGTCGACCTGGAAGATGCCGTAGGGCTCGGAGTTCGCGCCCATCCACACGCAGCCGTCTCCGTACGCCATGCCGGACGTGTTGCGCGACTTGGTCATGACGGTCTTCACCAGCTTGCCGTTCCAATCGACCAGCCACGCCGCCTCGTCGGGGTCCGGCAACACGGGCAGGTTGTACGTCTTCGAATTTGACGCCGTGATCTTCTGCTGGCCGATCCACAAACCTCCCGGTGCGTCGGTCATGACGGCGAGCGCGTTGGGATACATGCCGGGCGATTTGAACATCCGCGTCGTCTTGACCGTCCGATTCGGGACGGACCCGCGACCTCCGCCACCACCGCCGCCGCGGGCTCCGCGGCCGCCTTCGGGCGCCCCACCCTGCTGAGCCAGCGCAACCGCCGCCGCACCGAGGTTCAACGCGAGACCGGTCGCCAGAAATTCTCTTCGTTTGATTTCCATGGAATCACCTCTCAAGGGTGTTGACGATTCCGCGAAAAATGCTGAATTTGACTCGAGGCGGACGTTATACCACACAACCAAGTACGTCGTGTCCGGCAGCACGTAATGTCCGGCTGTACGTAGTGTCCGGCTTCAGCCGGACCGTGGCCGCCTGCCTTCATTGCGACGCGCTTGCGCCAGGGCGATCGGGCGACCGTTACTGCCGCGCGAATCCGGAGCTTCGGGGCCGGACGCGCGCTGCGACGCCGACCGCGACCGTCCGACGCGAGCACACTGACTTCGCCATTCGTCCTCGCTCGGTTCCCTCCGGCTTCTCGCGCGGTCAGGCGTTTCGTGTCGGCCGCCTTCGCACGGCTTCGCGCCGCAGCAACGGCCACCCAATCGCCTGATTACGTACCCCATATCCGCTATCATGTCCGCCACCGCGAAGGAGGCGCCATGTTGACCCGTTGCTGTTGCTGGTCTGCGATCTTTGTCGCGACTCTGGTTACAGGCGCCGCCGCCCAGGAGAAGCCGCTGCCCAGGGTCGTCCTGGTCGGCGATTCCATCCGCATGGGCTACGCCCCGATTGTGGCGAAGCTGCTCGACGGCAAGGCGATCGTCATCAGCGCGAAGCCGAACGGCGAGGACAGCGGCAACGTCCTCAGGAACCTCGACGAATGGGTCATCAAGGAGAAGCCCGCCGTCGTTCACCTGAACGCCGGCCTCCACGATCTGAAGCTGACGGACAAGGGCTACCAGGTTCCGCTCGCCGAGTACGAGAAGAACCTGAAGGCCATCCTCGATCGCATTCGTAAGGAAACGAAAGCCGCCGTCGTGTTCGCGACCACCACGCCGATCATCGACAACCTGCATGCGCAGCGAAAGGCGGGATTCGACCGCTTCGAGGCCGACGTCCAGAAGTACAACGCCACAGCGGTCTCGGTGATGAAACAGGCTCGCGTGCCGATCGACGATCTGCACACGCTGGTCGAAACCCGAGGCCGGGAAAAGGTGATGGGGCCTGACGGTACGCACTACACGCAAGAAGGCTATGAAATCCTGGCGGCCGCGGTGACCGGCAGCATCCTTCGCAGCCTGGGCAAGTAGTTATCAGTCTTCAGTTGTCAGTCATCAGTTCTCAGTCGGACACGCCGACACGTCGGCGCGACTGAAGTCGCGCACTACCGGGGCGCTGCCTGCCTTCGGTGGGGTGCCTGCGGTAGGGCGCAGCTTCAGCTGCGCCAGCCGGCAAGGTGGCACAGGGCTTCAGCCCTGTCCATGTCGGCGCGACTGAAGTCGCGCCTTACCGGTTCTCCCCCGCGAGAGCCGCCCAATTCACGCGCACGCTGATGGGCGTCGCGGTGAGGCCCGCGACGGGCACCGTGAGCAGGAAGCGTTGTCCATCCGGCGCAACGTCGTAGGGAAACCCCACACCGCCGACTTGCACCGGGAGCTGCACCGGCGTCTGGATCGTCAGCGTCGTCTGCTGAACGCTGAAGTCGGGAACCGTGGTCACGGACACGCCGATGAGACGTCCCTTCAAATCGAGGTAGTACAACTCCCGCCCGTCGCGGCGCCATCGCGGGGCCGAACCGCCCTCGGTGGAAATCTGCCAGCGGCCGCCACTGGGATCCGGAAACGGCTGCACGATCACCTCGTTCCTGCCCGACTCGTTCGACGTGAATGCGAGGAACCGGCCGCTGGGCGACAACGATGCTTCGTTTTCGCTGAAGTCGCCGTTGCGATACGGAAACGGTTTGCGGTTGCCGGGCAGCGGAAGCCCCCACAGATTCCAGCGCCCGTTCTGCCCCTGCCTGGCAAAGATGAGCACACTCCCGTCGCTTGACCAGTCGCGCGGCGAGTGCTGGACGCCGTTCTCACGATCGAGAATCGGCTGCTCCGCGGTCGCTCCATTCGAAGGCTTTTCGTACAGACCGGCCCCCTCACCACCGCCACCTGGATCGGGGCGATGCGAATCAAACACCACCCTGCTGCCGTCTGGTGACCACACAGGGCTGTGGTCGACTGCGGGGTTGGTCGTCAGCCTCGTCTTGACGCGGCGATCGAGGTCGTAGAGAAAGATGTCGGGAGGGATCCCTTCTATGAACGCGATCTGCTTGCCGCTCGGCGACAACTTCATGCCGGGGGCCATAGGAAATTCGGCATCTGCGGCTTTGACTGTCTTGCCTTCGCGATCCATCCACAGAAGCTGTCGAGTGGGCGCGCCGGTACCCGGCTCGCGGTAGATGAGCGTACCGGTGTCGGACACGGAAAACGCGCCCACCTCCTGGGCGACCTTGGCCACCCGCACGCCGAGCGCCACGGCCTCGCCGGTGAACTGTCGACCTTCTGGATCGAAGGGTTGTGCCACGAGCGTATCGGCACGGAGAAACAGCAGACGCCCCTGGCTGTATGCCGCGTTCGATTCGGCGGTCATCAGCCGTGTGCGTGATGGCGAATCGAGCGAGCCGATGAAGATTGCGCGATTCTCCGGTTTCGCGTTGCTCCAGGCGAGATACAGGAAGTGCCTTCCATCGGGAAGGAACACGGGGTTGTCGTGAAAGATCTCTTCGAGCGATGTGTCGCGTTCGCTGACCGCACTCACCTCGCCCCCGGACGCCGAGATTCTCCGCAGACCGTGATCGTTGCTGGCGAAGACGATGACGTTGTCGCGATTCCACGTCGCCCCGCCCATCTGGCCGCCAAGCGCGGTGAGCGTTTGCGGCGGCCCGCCCGTGACGTCGACCTTCTTCAGATTTCCATCCGCGGCAAAGACGAGGTATCGGCTGTCGGGAGACCAGGCCGGCGACATGGACTGCGGCACGGTATTCTCGGTACCGGCCAGCAGCCGCGCGGTGGGGGCATCGAGCTCGCGAACCCAGATGCCGTCGCGGCCGCTCGGTGTCGCCGCCGCGAACGCCACGCGGCGCCCGTCTGGCGAGATCGCCATGTCGCTGAGGAAGCGCATCTGCGTGACGGGTATCTCGAACAGCACCTCAGGAGGCGGCGCAGGCGCCGGACGGCTGTAGTACGCCGCACCACCCGCGACCGCCGCAGCGCCAACGACGGCGGCAGCCCACGCCGCGCGTTCCCACCGCGAGCCGTGAGCCCGTCGATGCGGCTCGCGCGATTTCCGGACGCGCCGTCAAGGCATCGTCGATTTCCAGTCGAGCCACGTCGATGCCTGAAAGGCGCTGGCGTAGGTCTTTCGCCAGACAGCGGCGCAACAGGCGATGGACTGCCGGCGGAGCGGAAGCGGGAATGGCGCCGAGGTCGACATCCCGTTCGAGCACACGTGCGAGGACATCGGTCACGTCGTCTCCAGCGAAGGCGCGCCGACCGGTCAGCATTTCGTAAAGCACGCAACCGAAGGCCCACACGTCCGAGCGCTTGTCGACGGCCTTGCCGCGCGCCTGCTCCGGACTCATGTACGAGGCGGTGCCCAGGATGATGCCGGCGCCGGTGAGAAGCGCCGGCGACGTGATGGTCGGCGACATCGAGAGCGCGGAAGGATGACCGGCCGTACCCACGGCGGATCCGGCGGTGTCCATCGCTTTGGCCAGGCCGAAGTCCAGCACCTTCACCGTGCCGTCAGGCCGGACTTTGATGTTCGCCGGCTTCAGATCCCGATGAACGATGCCGAGCTCGTGCGCCGCTTCGAGCGCTTCGGCAATCTGCCGGGCAATCGCCAGCGCCTCGTTCACCGGAATCGGCCCCTGCGCGATGCGCTCCGCAAGCGTGGAGCCTTCGACGAGCTCCATCACGAGCGCGCGGATGCCGTCCGCTTTCTCCAGCCCGTAAATCTGCGCGATGTTGGAATGGTTCAGGGCGGCAAGCGTCTTCGCCTCGCGCTCGAAGCGCGCCAGCCTTTCTGGATCGCGCGCGAACGTGTCGGGCAGAACCTTGACGGCGACCTGACGCCCGAGGTTGGGATCGAGCGCGCGATAGACCTCACCCATCCCGCCCTTGCCGATTTGAGTGGCGATCTCGTACGGGCCCAGCCGAGTGCCGGAAATCAGAGCCATGGGGGCGGCGCAATTATAGTGGAACGCCTTGCCTCGCGAACCGAATCAGGGCCATAGTGTCCCGACATGCAGGATTTGCCCCGCGGCACGATCATCGACGATGTCCGGTGCCGGCAGGACGAGTCCCAGCACTACGCGCTCTACCTCCCCTCGTACTACACGCCGTCGCGCCAGTGGCCGGTCATTTTTGCCTTCGACGGCGGGGGCGGCGGCCGCGAGGGCGTCGAGCGCTATCGCGATGCCGCCGAGAAGTACGGCTACGTCGTGGCCGGCTCGAACAACTCGCGGAACGGGCCATGGAATGTGGGGCTCGACGCGGCGGCGGCGATGAGCGCCGACGTCAAGCAGCGCTTCCCCATCGATCTCAAACGGATGTACACGGCCGGCATGTCGGGCGGCGGGCGCGTGGCGATCATGGTCGCGCAGAACTCGCCCGAGATCGCCGGGGTCTTTGCCTCGAGCGCGGGGTACTCGACGGCGTTCCACAGATCCGAGCGCTTTCCCATCTTCGGCAGCGCCGGCACGGAAGACTTCAACTACCGCGAGATGCGCACGCTCGACCGGCTGATGACGAGCCCGCATCGTGTCGAGATTTTCGAAGGCGGCCACACGTGGCTGCCCGTCGAGGTGGCGACCAGTGGTGTCGAGTGGATGGAAATTCAGGCTATCAAGCGCGGCCTCCGCTCGCACGACGACACGTTCCTTGCCGCCCTCTTCTCGAAACGGATGGCGCATGCCGACGCGCAGCCTGACGGCGTGTCGAAACTGCGGGAACTGAAGCGGGTGGCGGCCGATTTCGAGGGTCTCCGCGACGTCGCTCCCGTTGTCGCGTCGGCCGCCGCACTCGAGGCGCGCAAAGACGTCGCGGCCGCGATGAGCGCGGAAGATGCCGAAGATGCGCGTGAGCTACGGGTGCAGAACGAAGTGGACTCGCTGGTGCGGCAGTTGAACTGGCCGGAAGCGGCTGACGCGGCGCTCGCGAGCCTGCAGCCGATCGTGACGTCGCTCCTGGACGTCGCGCGCCAGGACGCGGACTCGCCCGATCGCCGCATCGCGCGGCGCGTGCTGGCGGGCTTGCGCGCGTCGAGGCGCAGCGTCGCGAATCGGAAGTATCAGGAGTGGATGCAGGAGATCAGCGTCCCTACTCCTCCGCCGTCCCAGTAGGGCCCGGCTCTACCCGGGCCGTAGTACGTAGTGTCCGGCTTTAGCCGGACCGTCTAGCGTCCGCGGGACGCACTTGGGCTGGCATTCCTGCCGCTCGAATCCGAAGCTTCGGGGCCGGACGCGCGGTGCGATGCCGACGCGGGCCGCACGCCGCGAGGACACATCTTCCGCCCATTTGTCCTCGCTTGATGCCCTCGGGCTTCTCGCGCGGTCAGATGTAACCCACGGCCGCCTGCGCCCTTCGACAAGCTCAGGGCGCCCCGAGCAAAGTCGAGGGGCGCACGGATTCGCGCCGCAGCAATGCCAACCCAAGTGGTCCCATCGCTCGCTGACGTGGCTTATCGCGCGCCGTTCATCTGCCGCGCGATAAACGCCTTGACCATGTCGCGCGCGCGGTCTGTCTGCGGCCCCGGCTGGGCCACCCATTCGTGCGGGCTGCCCTCGAAGAGCTGGTAGTCGCACTGCCCGCCGGCGGCCTTGTAGGCTTTCGCGAACTTCTCTTGAATGGCCGGCAGCATGTTGTCGTCGAGCGCTCCCTGCATGATGAGCATCGGCACGAGCGTCACCTTCTCGTGGCGCTCGAGAATTTCCTGCGGATTGCTCTCGTGGATCGTCTCCCACGGTTTGAAGAACGTCGTGTGGTTGGCGATCATGGGATCGCGCTTCAGTCTCTCTGCATTCTGGAACCGCGCAAACGGATCGCTGATCGGGGAACGCATCGCGACGTAGGCCACCCTCGCGTCAACCTTCGGCGCCTCGGGCAGTGGAATCGAGTTGTAGCGTGCATCACCGGGCCGCATCGCCAGGAGCTCGGCCACGTGGCCGCCACTCGAGCTGCCGTAGATGCCGATCTTCGACGGGTCGCCGTTCCAGGACGCCGCCTTCGATTTGAGCCAGCGCACGGCGTAGTTGGCGTCCTGCACGCACGCCGGGTAGGGCGCTTCGGGCGCCAGCGTCATGTCGATCGCCACGACGAGGACGCCGCTCGCGGCCAACGCCCGATCCATCGGCTCTTCCGCGCGGCGATCCTTGGCGTTCCAGGCGCCGCCATGTAGATCGAGCACAGTCGGGAACGGCCCTGCTCCGTTCGGCCGATAGATGCGGGCCATCAGCATCCGTCCCGCCTGATTGCGGCGAAGCTCGACTTCGCTGACCGCGATCTCCAGCCTGGCTGCCGGATCGTAGGTGACCGCCCGCGCCTCCGCCGGGGCGGCGGAACCAAACCCGTGCACGGCTGCGCCGAGGGCCGACATCTGGATCAGGAAATCGCGACGGTCGAGGAGATGCTTCTGCATGCGGACACTATGGGGCATCGCCCGCCGAAACTCAATGCTTCTTCAAGAAAGGTGAAGGGCTCGAAGGGTCGAGCCCTTCACTTATCCGCATGAAACCTCTCTCCAATTCTTCACGGCTGTTCCCTGACGCCAAACGCCAGCAGCACATTCCCTGGCGTTCCGCCGAAGCGGGGATAACCCGAATTCACGAACAGCATTCCGCCGGCCAGAACCGGACCTGCGCCATCGATTGAACCGCCCGTTGCGGGCACACCGTTGAGTGTGGTGTACGTCAATTCCGTATCGAAATCCCAGAGCAGCTTGCCGTCAGCCGCCGAAAACGCCCGGAGATGTCCATCCATCGAGCCGGAGAACACGGCGCCCGGCATGGCGGTCACGGCGGCGGGCTGCGCCGGGCTGCACCCGGGCCGTGGAGGGTTGCACGGGGTGCTCGCAGCGAACCAGACCGGTGTGCCATCCGCAATACTCAGTGCGGTCAATCCACCGCCCTGCGTCGGGTCGAGCTGAGCGCGGCCGATTGGCGCGGCACCGCCGATACCTCCCGGCGGGCGGACTACGTCGGAGACCGACACGTACACAAGACGACCGTCGCTCGCCATGCCCCATTGGACGCCGCCATTTGCACTTCCCTTTCCCACGCGGGCCTGCCACATCAGCTTTCCTTTGTTCGCAGGATCGAGGGCATAGACGACGCCAGACTTCTGTCCAGCCACCAGAACGTCACGCCCGGTCGGTGCGCGCACCAGCATGGCCGAGGCACCGAAGTCGTAGTCGGGGCCGGCCTCAGACGGACAATTCGGCCCGCTGCTTCCGCACGACGAGTTGTAGACATCGCCAGGCGTGGTTTGCTGCGACCACACGATGCGCCCGGTCTCAAGGTCGAGAGCCAGGACGGCATCGCTGGTCGCGGTCGCGGGATGGGAGTAATTGTCGCCCGTCGTCACGTAGAGAACACCGCGTGCCCTGTCGATGGTGGGTGTTGACCAGACGCCCGCGCCAGACGGCCCGAACGTCTCGGTTCCGATCGCTGTCGCGCCGGTCTTCCTGGGCGGATCCACCAGGTAGGTCTTCCATACCAACGAGCCGTCGCTGACGCGGACGGCGGTCACGCTGCCCCGAAACGTGCAGCACGGATATCCCGGATCGATCGAACGGGTTTCCTCCCACGATGCCGCTGGAACGAACGCAACACCGCCCTGCACGGCGACGGAGCCCGTCAACCGCGTCGCCTCGTGCTCTTCGACTCTCCTCTTCCAACGGGCTTCTCCCGTGCGCGCGTCGAGCGCGTAGACCCAGCCGTTCTGATCGCTGAACACGAGCGTATGCCGCGCCCCCTCCGTGGCAACCGTCATCGCCGTCCGCACGGGCCCGTTCGCCTGGTAAAGCCAGTACAGGCAACCGGTCTTCGCGTCGAGCGCCTGGACAGCGCCGCCGGCGCTGCCGAGGAACATGGTGCCGCTAAGTATGGTCGGCGCTGCGAACGCGATGACGTCGCCGGGAAAGCCGAACGCCCACTTGAGCTCCAGCCGGCTCAGGTCCCGCGCGCTCAGGCCCGCTCGCTCGGGTGTTTGAAATCGAGTATTGGTCGGCGACGGCCCCCAGCCGGTCCAGCTTTCTCCGGGAGAACCGGACATGATCGGCCGGTCGGCCTGGCAGAACGCGCTCGACGGCGGGGTTGGGCCGTCGGCGCCCGTGCCCAGGAACTTCGCCACCGCTTCCCGTTCGTCGCGTCGCATGGGGTAGGCGACGCTCATCATCAGCCCGAAATCCAAGGTGCGGAGGATGCGCGCGGGAGACATCCTCGTCAGCGCCTCGCGCGTCGGAATACGTGCGCCCACCTGGTCATGACATGCGGCGCAGTACTTCGTATAGACGACTTCGCCTGAAGGATTGGCTCCCTGCGCACGTGAAATCGCCGGGACGCCGACCACGGTCGATGCGCACGCAATGGCCAGGCAATCGCGGACGACGATTCGTAATTTGCTCACCACTACGCCCTTCGGCCCCATACCTGTGCAACCGTGTACATGGTGAATGATGTGTGGGGCTTGCGCAAATGGTCGCGGCATTCTTCGATCACGTCAGAGAACTCGTGTTCGCCCAAGTACCCCCGCGCGACGATCGTGCCGCGCAAGGATTCAACGGTTGACGGAAGGTAGTCGGCCATGGGGTCCCCCGAGCGGACGCCGATGACGAACGGCCGATACTGCACGTCTTCGAGGCCCGTTTGCCGAACGATGGCGTAGAGCCGCTTCCCCAATTGCAGATCGGCGCCCACGCCGCTGAATGCACCGAGAAGCGCTGCCTTCAATCGGTCCCAGGCGGGATGCGGCGGATGACAGTTGAGACTCGAGCCATCCGGTTCCTGCAGAGCGACGATGCCACCTGGACGCACTAGGCGGGTTGCCTCCTTCAGCAGACGTTCGGGTTCGCCGGCGGTGCTCGCAACAAATCGCATGTGGACGAGGTCGAAACTGCCGGACGGCAGATCCGACCCATAGGCGTCGCCCTGTCGGAATTCCACATTCTTCGGTGCGCCGGCGCGCGCGACCTCGAGAAACTGCTCATCCATGTCGAGACCGACCACGCGTCCGCTGGCGCCCACTCTGATGCTCAACAGATCGGTGATGCCCCGGGGGCCGCACCCGAGGTCGAGGCACGACCAGCCCTCGCTCACGCCGATGCGGTTCAACATCACCTCGGTGTCGGGCGCCATCGCGGCACCTTGCAGATACAACCGCTCAATTTCACCGGGGCGGCGTTCGATCGGGTAGTGGCCTGATGGGCGCGTACTCATCTGGCGTCGCGCCACGTATCGTTATTGGCGCGCCGGCTCTCCATCGCGTAATTCACGAGCGCAGCCGTTCGATAGATGCCGTGAACGAATTTCCCGTAAGGCAGTGTCACGAAGAGTGCGAGCACCGCGCCGAGATGCACGACGAGAAGCGCGCTCATGATCGCACGGTCTCGAAACGCCAGCAGCAGGAATCCAGTCAGGCTGGTGAGGAGCAGGAGCGCCACGAAACTCTCGTCCAGGCCGCGCTGGCCGGGATCGCCGAGCGCGGGATCTCTTCGTCCTCGCAGAATCAGGAGCCCGGCCGGCCCGATGAGCAATCCTGCGCCGCCCGCCATCCCGAGAAGCACAGGAAGGCTGCTGGACGAATACGGCGCCAACCATCCGAACACCGTGTGGTACACAGCCGCCACCGACGTGGACGCAAAGCACAGCAGGAACCCGTAGAACGTGCAGTGGTGGAACCAGCGTCGCAGCGGTGCGCGCTGTTCCTCAGCCGACGTGCAATCAACGCCGCCACCCTGCAGGTGCCGAAGCGTCAGCACATCGCGGAGCGCGCGGCCGACGTCGGCCGCCAGCAACCCTTGTGCAGTGGCGCGCCGCACATCCCCCCAGAACCGGACGCCTCCGATTCCAATCGCCGCAACGACGAACAGGAAAACAGCGCCGAAGAGACCGACCATGAAGCCATGCGGAAGGACGGCGTAGAAGTCGCCGGGCCCGACGGGTCGAGGGAACACGCCCTCGTTTACCATCAGGGCAGCGGCGAACATGACCGCCATCAATCCAGCGGCGAGAATGAGACCCGTCAGCAGGTTGTGTCGCCTGAAGGCGCTCGCCAGGAAAGACGGCCAGCAATAGGCCTCGTACGAATGTCCTCGAATCTCCGCCAGCGTCCTCGGCACGTTGATGCCGAACTCGTGCGGCGGCGCGTACTGGCAGGCGTAAAGACACTCGCCGCAGTTGTGGCACAGGTTCGCCAGATACGCCAGATCTGCTTCCGCAAACGTCACGCGCCTTTCCATCGCAGGAAACACCGGGCAGAACTGCTCGCAGTACCGGCACGCATTGCAGACGGTCATCACATGTTCGCCGTGTGCGATCGGGTCAGCGTGCGGCATGCCGCGCAACCTCCTCGCCGGCGATGCGGCCGAACACGGTGCCGATGGTCATACCGACGCCGGCGACGTACCCCTTCCGAAGGATGTTCCCCGCCATGATTTCCCCGGCCGCACAAATGTTGTGCGCGGGTTCTCCTCCGCTCATCAGCACCTGCGCGCGCTCGTTCACCTTCAGACCAAGATAGGTGAAGGTGATCCCAGGGCGGAGCGGATACCCCCAGTACGGAGGCGTGATCGATGCGCTGCGCCCAGTGCGTCTTCTCAGGGTTCGCGCCGACGGTCCTGCAGTCGTCGAGGACGGCGTGGTTGAACGATCCTGGACGTACAGCCCGATTGAACGCGTCAACCGTCGCCTCGAGCTTCTCGGGCGGCAGGTTCAGCTGCGTTGCCAGCTCTCTGATGGACATCGCCGCCCTGGGCGGAAACACCGACGGCATGAACTGGCCGGCCGCCTTGGCATCGACGATCGAAAACGCAATCTGATCCGGCTGCCGGGCGACGAGCGTTCCCCAGATGGCGTAGCGCTTCGGCCAGAAGTCCTCGCCCTCGTCGTAGAATCGTTCGGCATGCTTGTTGACGACGATGCCGAGCGAGAGGCAGTCGAGGCGCGTCACGATGCCGCCGTCGAACTTCGGCGCACGGGCATCGACGGCGACCGCGTGACACTCCCGCGCGTCGCCGACCGACTGCGCGCCGGCGTCGAGCATCAGCCTGAGAAGCCTGCCCTTGTTGTACGGCGTTCCGCGGATGATGAAGTTGGCCGCCGCGTCGCCCCAGATCTCGCGCAGCCAGTCGAGATTCGACTCGAACCCGCCCGTTGCCATCACAGCGGCCCTCGCGCTGATCGTTCGATCGCGGCCGCCGGTCTGCACAGTGGCGGCGCGGAACTGTCCATCGACCAGCTCGAGGCCAATGACCTCGGCGTCGTACACGATCCGAATGCCGAGACGCTCGGCGGCGGCGTAGTAGCTGTTCATGAGCGCCTTGCCGCCGCCCAGAAAGAAGGCGTTGGTGCGAGCCAGATGCAGCGTGCCGCGCAGGGACGATTGAAAACGGACACCGAATCGCCGCATCCATTCGGGACAGCCTGCCGATCCGCGAACGACGAGACGCGCGAGCGCTTCGTCGGTCTCACCGCCCGCTGACCCGAAGCAGGTCTGAGACAGAACTCGTCTTCAGAGTACGAGTCGGTCAGCAGGTGGCTGGGCCCGGTGTGCATGCACCGGAGGTTGCGCGTGTGACGGCTGTTTCCTCCGCGGAAATGGCGGGGCGCGCTCTCGACGACAATGACGCGGGCGCCGGCTTCGCGCGCGGTCAGCGCGGCGCAGAGGCCGGCGTTGCCGCCGCCGAGCACCGCGACGTCGTAGATGTCCTCGTCGTCAACGAAAGGCACGGACGGCATTGTAGCTGGGGTGGCACAGCGACAGGGCTGAAGCCCTGTGCCACCGGCGCACTGGGTATGCCACCATCGGCGTACCGACTGATGTGGCACAGGACTTTAGTCCTGTCCGCCGCTTCTACGTCTCCCCGCGCGGCGGCATCCATCGTGCGAGCAGGCGAGGCGCCGCAAGCACCGCGACGGCGACAACCAGGAGGGCGGCGCTGATCGGCCGCGTGACGAAGACCGAGAGATCGCCTTCGCTGATCGCCACGGCACGGCGGAACTGCTGCTCGGCCATCGGTCCGAGAATCAGACCGATCACCGCCGGCACCAGCGGCACGTCGTGCACGCGCATCACACAACCAAAGACGCCGACGACGTACAGCACGCACCAGATCGAGTACCGATCGGTTGAGGCTGTACGCGCCGAGCGACGCCAGCACGAGGATGACGCCGAAGAGCAGCCGCCGCGGCACCAGCATGACGCGCGCCCACACACCGGCGAGCGGCAGGTTCAGGACGAGCAGCATCACGTTGCCGATGTACAGGCTGGCGATCAGCGTCCAGACGAGGTCGGGTCGCGAGGCGAACAGCAGCGGCCCCGGCTGAAGGCCGTACTGCTGAAACGCCGCGAGCATGATCGCCGCCGTCGCAGACGACGGAAGGCCGAGCGTCAGCAGCGGCACGAGCACGCCGGCGGCCGCCGCGTTGTTGGCGGCCTCGGGGCCGGCCACGCCTTCGATGGCGCCGTGGCCGAACTCGTTCGGGCTCGCGACTCAGCCGCTTCTCGACCATGTACGAAAGGAACGTCGGGATCACCGAGCCGCCGCACGGCAGCACGCCGAGCGGGAAGCCGATCGCCGTGCCGCGCAGCCATGGCTTCCACGATCGCTTCCAGTCCTCGCGGCTCATGCCGGTGAAGTCGTGCAGCGTGACGACCTCCATCTCGTCGCGGCCATGACGCCACGCCTGAAACAGCGTCTCGCCCACGGCGAACAGTCCGATGACGAGGATGACGACGTCGATGCCGTCGAGCAGTTGCGGGATGCCGAACGAGAAGCGCGCCTCGCCGGTCAGCTGGTCGATGCCGACCAGTCCGAGCGCCAGGCCCAGAAAGAGGCTGAAGAGCCCTCGGGCGAGCGACGCGCCGAGCAGCACCGACACGGTGGTGAATGCGACAACCGTCAGCGCGAAGTACTCCGCTGGACCGAAGCGCAGCGCAAACGACGCCAGCGGCGGCGCGAAGAACGTCAGCGCGAGCGTGGCGAGCGTGCCTGCCACGAACGATCCGATGGCCGCGGTCGTCAGCGCCGCCGCCCCGCGGCCCTGGCGCGCCATCATGTGGCCGTCGATGGCGGTGACGATCGATGCCGTCTCGCCCGGCGTGTTCAGCAGGATGCTGGTCGTCGAGCCGCCGTACATCGCGCCGTAGTAGATGCCGGCGAACATGATGAACGCGCTCGTGGGTTCGAGGCTGAATGTCACCGGCAGCAGCAGCGCGACGGTCAGCGCCGGGCCGATGCCCGGAAGCACGCCGACGGCAGTGCCGAGCGTGACGCCGGCCAGCGCCCACGCGAGGTGTGGCAGCGTGAGCGCGCTGGCAAATCCTTGACCGAGCGCCTGAAGTGTGTCCATGTGGCTTCGATGCGCAACTAAAGTTGCGCCCTACCAGGTCTCAGGCTCAGAGGTTACCGGCCCACCGGTAGGGCGCAACTTTAGTTGCGCCGGCGGTCAGAACCAGCCTGCGATGAAACCTGCCGGCAGCGTCACGTTCAGCACGCGGACAAACAGAAGATACGCGCTGGTCGAGACTGCGAGCGCGAACAGCGCATCACGTCCAGGATGCTGACGGTCGAAAGCCCGCGCCGTCAGCCAGAAGAGCGCGGCAGACGCCAGCACGAATCCGGCCTGCTCCATCAGCACCAGGTCGAGCGCCATTCCGGCAGCAATCAACGCGGCCGGTCCCCACTCTGGACCAGCACCGCTCTTCGGCGATGCCACACGGGCTCGAACGATCGTCCAGTACCGCTGCGCCGCACGCACAACACGAGACCGGCGAGCACCAGCATGGGATATGCGCCAGCAGTGCGGGGTGCCGTTTCATTCGGTCCTAACCCGAGCTTGGTCAGGATCGCGTGCACGCGCTGATCTTCAGCATTGAACGAACCGCGTAAACTCGTCGCCGGCCAGATAGCGATCGATCCAGCGATAGCGATTGAGCGCCTCGACGCCATTCGGCCGACCGCACCATCGCCTCGACGGCCCTCTCGAGACGCTCCCGATCGACAGAACTGATACCGGGCGGCGCAACGAGCGAGCGCCAGTTCTCGAGCTCGACGTCGACACCCTGCTCCCGGAGCGTCGGCGATCGGAACGCCGGGCAACCGCTCGGCGCTCGAAATGCCGAGCACGCGCACGGTGCCCGCGTCAATCTGCGGAGCGAACTCTGCCAGGCCGTTGATGCCCACCGACACCTGTCCGCCGAGAATCGCCGACATCGATTCGCCCCCGCCAGAGAATGCGATGTAGTTGACGCGCCGCGGCGACACGCCGACGGCATCGGCGAGGAGTCCGGCCAGCATTTGATCGGTGCCACCCGCCGATCCGCCTCCCCATGAGATCGACTCGGGCCGTTCCCTGAATGCCCGGATGAGATCGTCGAGCGATCGGAACGGCGAGGCCGCGGGCACGACGATGACTTCGTATTCGCCTGTCAGCCGCGCAATGGGCGTGACCTCGGCCAGCGTCACCGGCGATGCGTGCGTCACGATGGCGCCGAGCATGATCAGACCGGAGACCATGACGACGTCGCCGTTGCCACGCTCGGCGCCGATGAACCGGGCGAGGCCGATCGTGCCGGCCGCGCCGGGAATGTTTTCGACAGAAGACGTGTGAACGATGCCCGCCCGCTGCAGTACCTGCTGCATGACGCGGGCGGTCTGATCCCATCCTCCACCCGGAGCCGCGGGCGCAATGATTCGGAGGTGCGGGTACGCGGGCTGTGCCGCAGCGGGCGCCGCAACAGCGCTGACGATCAGCGCGACGCTCGAGATCTGCGCGAACCTCACATGCGGGCCATTTTATCGTCGGGCGCTCATTGTGCCACTTCTGTTGACTCCGCGACCATCCTCACTTACTGTTTTCCGAAATCAGCTGACACTCGAAAGATAGAGGTGGCGCCGTGGCGCGATCGAAGCAACCCAAACCGGCATCCATTGCGCGGCGGCGGTTTTTGCAGAGCGGTGCGATGGTGGGCGCGGCCACGTTCATGGCCCCCGCTGATGTCGTCGGCGCTCAGCAAACGACCCCACCCGAGACCGCGCGGCCGCCAGCCACGCCCGTCATGACCGCGGCCGCTGAAGCGACGCCGCCGCTGGAAGACGATGTGCTGACGACAGACAGCGCCGGGTCCGACTTCATGGTGGACGTCATCAAGTCGCTCGGGTTCGAGTACATCTGCGCCAATCCCGGCTCGAGCTTTCGCGGTCTCCACGAATCGGTCATCAACTACGGCGGCAATCAGAAGCCCGAGCTCATCACCTGCTGCCACGAAGAGTCGTCTGTGGCCATGGGCCACGGCTATTTCAAGGTTGAGGGCAAGCCGCTGGCCGTGATGGCGCACGGCACCGTGGGTCTGCAGCACGCGGCGATGGCGATCTACAACGCGTGGTGCGATCGCGTGCCCGTGTACATCATCCTGGGCAACTACGGCGATGCCGCGACCCGTCGCGGCGCCGAGTGGTACCACGGCGCGCAGGACGTCGCGGCGATGGTTCGCGACTACACGAAGTGGGACGACACGCCGTGGTCGCTCGGCCACTTCGCCGAATCGGCGGTGCGCGCATACCGGATCGGCATGACGCCGCCGATGGCGCCGGTGGTCATCGTCGCCGACGGCCCGCTTCAAGAGGACGGTATCAAGGATCGCGGCCAGCTCTCGATTCCGAAGCTCACGATGCCGACGGCTCCTCAAGGTGACGCGGCCGCCGTGGCGGAGCTGGCGCGGCTGCTGGTCGCCGCCGAAAACCCGGTGCTGGTCGCCGACCGGCTGGCACGGACTCCCGCCGCGATGCCGCTGCTGGTCGAGCTTGCCGAGACCCTGCAGGCTGCCGTCATCGACAGGGGCGGGCGGATGAACTTCCCGTCGCTCCATCCTCTCAACCAATCAGAACGGGCGAACGCCGTCATCGCCGCAGCGGACCTCGTCCTTGGTCTCGAGGTGACAGACTTCTGGGGCACCGTCAACGCGATACGAGATCAGCAGCATCGCACCCAGCGGCCGCTGACCAAGCCGGGCGCCAAACTCGTCACCATCACAACCGGCGAGCTGTATGTCCGGTCGAACTACCAGGACTTCCGTCGCATGGCGGAGGTTGACCTCGCCATCGCCGCCGACGGAGAGGCGACACTCCCGGCGCTCATCGACGCGGTGAAGCGGCTCGTCACCGGCGACCGCCGCCGTGTCTTCGAAGAGCGTGGGGGGCGGTTGGCGGAGGCCAGACGCGCCGCGCTCGAACGCGCGCGGCTCGCGGCCTGCGTACGCCTGGGACGCGAGCCCGGTGAGCACCGCTCGCCTGTGTGCCGAACTCTGGGCGCAGATCAAGCACGAGGACTGGTCGCTGGTGTCGAGCTACTACAGCGATGGTGGCGGCTGGCCGAGGCGGCTGTGGGATTTCAACAAGCCCTATCACTGGCTCGGAGATGCCGGCGGCGGCGGAATCGGATACGGCGCGCCTGCGTCGGTCGGTGCTGCGCTCGCCAACAAGCGGCACGGGCGGTTGTCCGTGGCCATCCAGACGGACGGCGATCTCATGTATGCGCCCGGCGTGCTCTGGACCGCCGCGCACCACAAGATTCCGCTGCTGAGCATCATGAACAACAACCGCGCGTATCACATGGAAGTGATGCACGTGCAGCGCATGTGCAACCGGCGCAGCCGGGGTGTCGAGCGCGGAACGATCGGCAGCATGCTCTCCGATCCGAACATCGACTTCTCGAAGCTCGCGCAGGGACTGGGCGTGCACGCCGAGGGGCCCATCAATGATCCTAAGGATGTCGGTCCGGCAATTGCGCGCGCCCTGGCCGTGGTGAAACGTGGCGAGCCGGCGCTTGTGGATGTCGTCACCCAGGCGCGTTGAGAGGCCGATGATGATGAGAGTGATGACGCAGAGACATTTGCGCGTTACAGCGATTGGAGTTTTGTTCTGGGCGATCGCAGCGCTGTCGTCGGCTGCGCCCGCCGCGCAGACCCAGGGCGTTCCGTTAGCGGAGAAATCAGTCGCGGCGCCGGTTGGAAACGCCGTCAAAGGCAAAACGCTGTTCGGGAGGATCGGCTGCTATCAGTGCCACAGCGAACAAGCGCAGGGTGGCACGCAAGGGCCACGGCTGGGGCCGAGGCCGATTCCCTTCCAGGCGTTTCTGAGATATCTGCGCTCGCCGAGAGGCGAGATGCCGCCTTATAAACAGAAAGTCATGTCCGATCAGGACGTCGCCGACGTGTACGCGTTCCTGCAGGCGCTGCCGCCTCCCCCGCCGCTCAGCAGCCTGCCGCTGCTGCAGCCGTAGGGGATACACTGAAACTAGAAACTAGAAACTAGAAACTGGAAACTGGAATCTAAGGTCTGGTGTACGTGCTGACTCGTCGGAACGTGTTGCAGGGGCTCATCGCGACCCTCGCGCCGGCTGCCCTGGGCCCAGGCGTGCACGCCGCTCAAGGCACGACCGGCGCAACAATGGCATACAGCCTCGAAATGCTTCCAACGGGCATCCGTTCTCGTCTCCTCGATGACATCAACGGAATCCGGATGCACATTCTCGAATCGGGCTTCGAAACGCCGGGCCGCCCTGCAGTGCTCCTCCTCCACGGTTTTCCGGAGCTGGCGTACAGCTGGCGGAAGGTCATGGGGCCAATCGCCTCCGCCGGGTTTCACGTCTTTGCGCCAGACGTGCGCGGGTACGGGCGGACGTCTGGTGCGGACGTCAAGTACACCGACGATCTCAGACCGTTTGGCAACGTCAACAAGATCCGCGACATGCTCGCGTTGGTGTCCGCGCTGGGGTATCGCTCGGTCGCCGCCGTCATCGGGCACGACCAGGGATCACCCCTTGCAGGCTGGTGCGCACTCGCACGACCGGACATCTTCCGCTCGGTGGTCATGATGAGCGCCCCGTTCGGCGGCCCGCCGGCGCTGCCGTTCGACACTGCAAACGCGCCTCGATCGGCGGCGCCGACTCTGAACGCCGACGCGATCTACGACGAACTGGCGGCCCTCACACCTCCGCGCAAGCACTATCAGCGGTACTACACCACGAGCGAGGCCAACGACAACATGTGGCACCCGCCGCAGGGGATACACGCGTTCCTGCGCGCGTACCTACCACATGAAAAGCGCAGACTGGAAACAGAACCAGCCGTTTCCCCTTGCGGGGAGAACCGCGGCCGAATGGGCGAAGCTGCCGCGGTACTACGTCATGGACCTGAACAAGGGGATGGCGGAAACGGTGGCCGCGGAAATGCCGACGGCCGCGGAGATCGCGGCCTGCCGATGGCTGCCGGACGCAGAACTCCGCATCTACAGCGAAGAGTACAGCCGGACCGGATTTCAAGGGGGCCTCAACGGATATCGCGGTAGCCCGGGCAATGCCGATCTTCAGCTCTTCTCGGGCCGGACGATTGATGTGCCGTCGCTCTTCATCGGCGGCAAGAGCGACTGGGGTGTCTATCAGAATCCGGGCGCGCTCGAGCGGCTGCAGAAGACGCTGACGACGAAGATACAGGGCACGCACCTGGTGGACGGCGCTGGCCACTGGGTGCAACAGGAGCAGCCCGAGGCGGTCAGCCGGATCCTCCTGCAGTTTCTCCGCAGTGTGGGCTAGTTGTTCTGCGTTCTTGAAGCGCACATCGCCAGATGCCTGTGCATGACTACTCCTTGTACGCCCACGCGCCCGCAAGGCTGCCGGCGAGCGTGGTGATGAGCGCAAACGCAGACCCCTTGACCATCATCGCCTGATTAAACACGCCCATCGCGGTAAAGCCACACAGGACGGCAGTCACGGCGACGTACGGCACGAGGCCCGCGAGGATCGCGGTCTTCGGCCCAGGGCCCAACCTCGGCCGCATCGCCGCGTAGTTCCACACGATGACGAGGCCGAGCACGAAGTCCACGACAATCCATGGAATCGCATACGAAAAATCCGTCATGACGGCCGGGTTCAGGTGCAACTGATCGACCATGGCCTTCATGTCGGCGGCAAGAACTGTGTAGTTCCACGTCATGTCGAGGACGTTCATGACGAACCCTGCGAGGAGGCCGCCGGCAACGACTTTTCCGGAGTTAATCGCCATCCAAGACTCCTTCCTGAACGGACCCACGGTGCCAGACGAAGGAACTCCCTACCGCTTCTTGACCGAGCGGCGAGTTTTGCTCTTCGGTGCGGTCGATCGTTTCCTGGGTGCGGACTTCTTGACCGCCGGTTTCGGCCGTGGCGGCATGATCACATTGTGGACGGGCATCACGCTGGGCTGTCCGGGATCTCCGCCAATCTGCTGCATGATGGGCATCAGTATCTTGCCGAACGCCTCAAACGCCGCCTGCGACGTCCACACATCGAACACGGCGAGGCTGTCGGGCGTACCAAAACAGGCGTGATAGACACGCCCGGGCGGGTGACCGGCTCCGGCCTTCTGCAAACGCTTGATGCACTCGTCGTATTGGCTGGCTGACATCGGGATCTTGGGCGCGAAGTAGAACGCGAGAGCCATACGCTACACCTCTCAAAAACCAGGAGACTAACGCGACGTGGTATCAGCCAGCAAGCTCTTTCACGGTACGAGGCGACACGACGCTCGAGGTATTGCTTACGCGGGGAGGAAGATCCCGATCGTCGCCGCGCCGGCACGGGATTCAGCGGCAGAAGCGTGAATCCGCTATAGTGGGCCCTTCCTGAGGAGGCCTCGTGCGCGTGCCCTCGCTGTGTCTCATGGCAGCGCTATTCATCGCGAGCTCGGATGCCGGAGCGCAGACCGTGCCCGGTCAGTCGCGTACCCTGCGCGCGGCGTTCCTTGCGGCCAATCCCGCGATGACCGTGAAGGATCCGGTCACCGGCGCCATTGGCGGGCCGGCCGTCGAGCTCGCACGGGAACTGGCCCGCCGGCGTGGCGTGGACGTCACCCTGATCGGCGTCCAGACACCGCAGAACGTCATCGATGCCGTGCGAAATGGCGACGCCGACATCGGGCTGGTCGCTTACAACCCCGAACGCGAAGGGCCCATCCTCTTCTCCCAGCCGTTCATGCTGGTGCTGCAGACGTTCGTCGTCCGTCAGGATTCGCCGCTTCAGTCGGTGAAGGAGATCGACCGGCCGAATCAGAAGATCGCCGCCCGGCGCGCGGACTCGATGGCCCTGTACCTGTCGCGCGCGCTAAAGCAGGCTCAGCTCGTCGAAATTTCCGAGGCCGCGGGCACCGAGGGCATCCAGGGAGTGCTGAACAAAGAGTGGGACGCGTTCGGAACGAACCGCCAGCGGCTGACCGAGGCCCTTCGAAACGCGCCCGGACTGCGTCTGCTGAAGGACGACCTGTACGGCGTCGAGCAGACGATCATCGTGCCGAAGGGGGCTGAGGAAGATCTGAAAGCCGTCAATCAGTTCATCGATGACATCCGAACGTCGGGATTCCTGCGCACAACCATCGAGCGGAGCGGCATCATCGGGATCGCGGTCGCGCCGGCAGCCATCAAGTAAGTGGGGTGGGCGTACTGCTGCTTGCGTTCAGATTGACGCGGACCTTCGACGCGATCTTCTCCGTGTAGAAGAAATTCTTCTTTCGGAGCCAGATGCGCAGGAGATCGGGCCGCACGAAGTATCCGACCGTATCGCCGGTTTGCTGCTCGCCCAGGATCTGCGAACTTGTGAGGAGCTTCAGAGCTTGTGAGCAGTCGCTGTGCGTGAGGCCTGCGCCAAATGATTCCTCGCAGGTTTCGACGATCTTCTCCCACACCACGATCTGTCGTTCTTCTTCAGCCAGACTCGCAATTGACAGAAGCAGTCTCCACGGAACCCCATCTTCGAGTTCCTGGAAGTCACTGTACAGCAGACGCACTTGCGGCTCTTGAACGATATCGACCACGGCAGCGACATCATCGCGCGTGATGATCGATCGGTTCTCGTTCCGTGCCCTCTCAACAAGCTCGTAGCACAGATATTGAACAACGTATGGATACAGGCCGCTGAGGGTGAGAATGTAATCAACTGCCGCCGGTTCGTATGAGAATCTGCCGAGCACCGGCTCCTCGATCAGACGCCGGGCACTGCTCTCATCGAGAATGCTCAGCTCGATCGGCACCATCAGCTTGAGGAGCTGGGTGTCGAGCTTGTTGTCCAGCAACTGGATCTGATACCGGCCGCAACACAGGAGCTGGAGGTGCCCTTCCTTGACGAGCGAACCCAGGAACCTGATGAATCCAGAATCCAGCGGATGTTGAGTCGTTTTCTGGCGCTCGGCTTTCTCAAAGGCTATCCGGATATCCTGGAATTCGTCGATATACAGGAGTGCCCGCCCGTACCGGCTGGCGAACCCGCGTAGAAGGTTCCTCATGAGACCCCGGATCGCTCCCGGGTCGTTACCCGTTCTCAAGACCTGTCGCGCCTCTTCACGAACCTTTTTGTAATCGACGACGTTCAGGTCATCACAAAAGCGATCGATCATCGTTTCAAAGAAATCGATGTAGCTCGTCAAGGTCTCGCACGACTCATACATGTCGATACGGATGTCCCGCAGCCGGACGTTGGACGGCTTCAGCTCACGGTCGAGCGCCTCTTTGACGAGCGATGTCTTGCCCACGCGTTGAAGACCATAGACAACAACGCTTCGACCTTCTTTAAGGGCGTTGATCAGTCGCGTCATTTCGAGTTTGCGCCCGAAAAAGTGTTCCCCCATGGCCGGACGCTCGAAGATGTACGGATTGGCCAGCTCTGCCGCTTCGGCCGGGGGTCCGACGCTGATGGGTGAAACCGCGCGCTCGCGCTTTGTCCCGGTGATTCCCCATATCAATCTTTCGAGATTCGTCTCGAACGTGGTGTCATCCAGGAATTCGACCCAGTTTCGGGTCGACAGGAATCCCGGCAACTCTGCCTTCCCGAGGATGACCGGGATGACCTGAAGCGGGCGATCTTTCTGTTTCGCCAGGGTGACAGCCCGGTGATATTCCTCTGATACCCATTGAGAGCGGATGGCATCTGGTGACACCACAAGGACGCACGACTTGCACATCTCGAGACCGGCCTCGAGATCGGCGACGATCGAGTTGCCCGGTCGAATCTGCTCTCGATCGACCCAGATGTTCAACCCGTGCGCCTCGAGCGCCGTCTTCAGCCTGATGGCCCAGTCGCCATCGGTCGGTCCATAGGACAAGAAGGCGTCGAACTTGTATTTCCTGGTCACTGCTCGAGCGACTGGGACCTTCCCGGCCCGCCGGTTGCGTTGGCGTGGAGCCTTGAGCGCGTCTTCCAGCTCAATTCGCGCGTCGCCGATGTCGCGCAGCCGCTCGCGTGGGTCCTTCTTCAAACAGCGTCGCAGCAGCTCCACGATTCGCGCTGGCATCGACGCCGGCAGCGCCGTCCAATCGGGCTCCCTCGTCATGACCGCCACGACAAAATCCGTCGGATGCTCACCTTCGAAGGCATGCCTGCCGGTCAAGATCTCGTAGAGCACGCAGCCGAAGGACCAGATATCGGCGCGCTTGTCGATCGGTTTGCCACGCGCCTGCTCCGGGCCCATATAGGCCGCGGTGCCGACGATCAATCCCTCGCGCGTCGTCTCGAAATCGGCCGTCGTGGCCTGAGAGGGGTCGGCGCCTCCACCCCCATCACTGACGGCCTTCGCAAGGCCGAAGTCAAGCACCTTGACCACACCCTCAACGGTGATCTTGATGTTCGCCGGCTTCAGGTCCCGATGGATGATCCCGTGCTCATGTGCCGCTTCCAGCGCCTCGGCGATCTGCCGTGCGATCGACAGCGCGTCAGCGATTGGCATCGGGCCTCGTGCGACCATATCGGCCAGCGTCTCGCCCTCCACCAATTCCATGACCAGCACGTGCATGCCGCTGGCTTCTTCAAAGCCGTGAATGGCGGTGATGTGGGGATGATTCAGCGCTGCCAGCACGCGCGCCTCGCGCTCGAATCGACGGACTCGTTCTGGATCGGACGTGAAGGCCCTTGGCAGAACCTTGATGGCCACCTCGCGCCCGAGCCTGGTATCCCGCGCCCGGTAGACCTCGCCCATCGCACCCGCGTCGAGCAGAGATTGAATCCTGTAGGAGCTGAGTTGCTGTCCGATGAACAGCGAGCTGGCCTCTCCTGCCATCGCTTTCGCCGCCGTCTGCACGGCCGGTGTCGCGAGGAAGCCTTCCGCACCCTCCTCATGGGCGAGCAACGATTCGACTTCCTGCCGTAGCGCCAGGTCGCCGGCACACTCCTCCTCCAGAAACGCGGCTCGTTCGGTCGCGTTGCGTGCAAGCGCAGCGTGAAACAGTTGCTCGATTTGTTGCCAGCGTTCACGCGTCATGAGGCCAATGCACCCAAATCAGCGGGATGAGTTCTTCGCTCCGAGACGAACACCGGGCGTAGGCGCGACGAGTTGGCGAGGAAAGAGGCTGGATTATACGTCGGTTCTTTGCGCTACACTCGCGTCACGGAACACGTTGCCCGGCGGCCTCCGGGCACAGATTGGGGAAGGACAGATGAAGAAACCATTTGCTGTCAGCGTTCTGTCCATCTTGGTGGGGTTGGGCGCCGCACAGGCACAGGACGCGCCGGGCCCTGCGCAGCCGGGTCAGAATCGGCGGGCCAGCCGCAACGATCCGCATATCGTTCCACCCCGCGCCACGCCCAATCTGAAACCACCCAACGCTCCGGCACTGCCGTACCACTTCGTCACGCAGCCGGCCCCGATGCCGGGGCAGAAATTCGGCAACGTGTCGGGTGTGGCGTTGACACCGCAGGGGCATCTGCTGGTGTTCAACCGGAACCCCGTCATGACGATGCTGGAGTACGACGCGCAGGGGAAACTGCTCCGCACGTTCAACCCCAACATCGCCATCAACCCGCACGCGCTGCGGGTCGATCGCTACGGCAACATCTGGATCCTCGACGCCTTTCTGAACGTGGTGTGGAAGCTGAAGCCGAACGGCGAGCCGCTGATGACCGTGGGCACGCGCGGCGAGGTCGCCAAGTGGGACGAGACGAAATGGAACGGGATGTTCAACCAGCCCATGGACGTCGCGTTCGACAAGGACGACAATTTTTATGTCGTACAGGGTCATGGCGGCACCTCCTCGCCGCCCGACTGCACCTACTGTGCGACCTACGAGACCGCCACGCCGCCGGTGACGCAGGGGTCCGATCCGCGGGTGTTCAAGTTCGACAAGAACGGCAAGTACATCACGAGCCGGGCACTTCCCCACGCCGACGGCACCTATCCCACGATTCACGGCGTGATCGTCACGCCGAAGGGAGAGCTGTGGGTCACCGATCGGCAGGTGCGCAAGATTCTGGTGCTCGACACCAATCTCAGCCCGCTGCGTGAAATTCAGCAGCCGATGTTGACGAGCGGCCTGTTCGTCGACGCGAAGGGGCACATCTGGATGTCGTCGGGGATGGACGGGATGATCGCGTCGCTCGACGACAACGGCAACATCACCGGCTGGCTTGGCAAGGGCGGGCGGGATGCGGAGGGCGCGACGTCGAACCTGATCGGCGAAGCGCACTATCTGGTCGTCACGCCGGATCAGAAGACGATCTACATCGCGGATACGGTGAACGCCAAGGTGTTGAAGCTGGAACATGACTGAGGCCGCGCTATGTCCCACGATGAGTTGATCGCCCTGCTCGACCGTTTCGCCGAGGCGTGGAACCGGCACGATCTCGACGCGCTGATGTCGATGATGACGGATGACTGTGTGTTCGAAGCCTCGGCGGGTCCTGACGCCGACGGGCAGCGCAGCGAGGGGCGGCAGTCGGTGCGCGCCGCGTTCGCGTCCGTGTTCGACGCGTTTCCAGACGCGCACTGGGGCAACGCCCGGCATTTCGTCACCGGCACGCGCGGGGTGTCGGAATGGACGTTTACCGGCACGCGGAAAGACGGTCAGTACGTGGAAGTGAACGGCTGCGACCTCCTCACGTTTCGCGACGGCCGGATCGTGGTCAAGAACTCGTACCGCAAGAATCGCCCGGCGATGTCACGGCCGGCGGCCCGGCCGTAGCTCACCAACTTTCCTGCATGCTAAGATGACGGGCTGTAGTTCGCCCTCCGTGCGTCCCCATCGTCCAGAGGCCTAGGACACGGCCCTTTCAAGGCTGAAACACGGGTTCGAATCCCGTTGGGGACGCCAACAGATGTAGGGTCCATTCCGGACACATGGGTAACAGTTCATTCCGAGACATAGGTAACACTTTCGGCCGAACGGATTGTCGATCGGTTCTAGCCGGCACGTCTTCGTCGTCAAAATAGCCCAAATCGTACTGCATGAAGGTGACGAGCCAAATGTGGATAAGCCATGGTCTTCGGCCAGAAAACCGGCTCTGCTCGGCGGACAGCCCGTAACAGGCGTAAGATGCCGGTATGCCTGATCGATACGGTCGCGGCCTTTCGTGCGGCTGGCAGGCGCTCGGTGTTCTCACGACGTTCATCGCGATCTCCTCGCTGGCCCCCATCGCCCTCGAAGGCCAGGCTCAAACGTGGAGGCTGCCGCACACGGTCTGGGGCGATCCAGATCTCCAGGGAACCTGGAACTTCGCCAACTTGACACCATTGGAGCGGCCCAAGGAGCTCTCGGGGAAAGACGTTCTGACAGAGCAGGAAGCGGCAGCCTTCGAAGAGCAGACGCTCAAGGAGCGGATCGCCACTCTTTCAACGGGCGATCGGGAGTGGTGGGACTCCGGATCGAAGGTCATGAAAGCCAGGCGGACGTCTTTGATCACCGACCCGGCCGATGGACGACTTCCCCCGCTGACTCCGGAAGCCCGGCAACGCGCAGCCGCGCGCGCAGAATCGCGGCGTGGGCGAGGTCCCGCCGATTCCTGGGAGGACCGATCGCTCCAGGAACGATGCATCTGGTTTGGATCGGCAGGCCCGCCGATGCTTCCCGGCCCTTACAACAACAACGTTCAGCTCCTTCAGACCCCTGACTATGTCGCGATCGTCAACGAGATGATTCACGACGTTCGCATCGTGCCAATGAACGGGCAACCGCGTGTGGGGCACGAGATACATCGATGGATGGGCGACGCGCGCGGTCACTGGGAGGGCAACACGCTGGTCATCGAAACCGTCAATTTCACCGACGAGAGGAACTTCCGCGGCGCCGGCGAGAACCTGCAGCTGGTGGAGCGTTTCACGCGCGTCGATCGAGACACGATTGACTATCAATTCACCGTCACAGATCCGAAGACGTGGGCCAGACCCTGGACGGCGGGGTTTCCCCTGACAAGGAGCCAGGAGCCGCTATACGAGTTCGGGTGTCATGAGGGGAATTACGAAAGCATGATCGGCACGCTCAAAGGGGCGCGGATCGAAGATGCCGCCGCGAAGCCGAAGTAACTTACATTCCACTGTTCATTGCCCCCTGTTCACCAGTCGAGCCGCGTGACCGCATACCAGAGCATCACACCGATCCCCGCTCCAATGAGGACAAGCGACGCTGTGCTCGTCGCGAAATACGGATAGACCATGAGCAACAGTCCGGCAACGATGTGCGGCCAACGTGTTTGTTTCTTCCCGTAAACCAGGAGTACGAATCCAATGCCGCTGGGAATGAGCGAGAGGAATAACCACGTTGGATCGACAGACATGTAGAAGCACCTTACACCTGCCGCGGCTGATTCCGGAGTTGTTTGTGTTGAACCTTTGCCACATTCGGATCGGTTAAGCTAAGCGCGCGCCGGCCTCGCCGCCCGCGCACAGGAGGTCACCATGAACGCCCGCTCGTGGTTGCTTGTGCCCGCCGCCTCGCTGCTCGCGGTCCTGTCGCTCGACTCTTCTTCCACCACACTGGCCCAGTCACAGGGTGGCGCGCCGTCCGCGCTCACCGGCGTCGTGTCATCGGCCGACGAGCCAGCCATGGAAGGTGTGCTCGTCACCGTCAAGCAGGTGGGAGCGAAGCGCGCGACCACGGTCGTCACCGGTAGCGACGGGCGCTACCAGTTCCCGCGTGCCCGGCTGGAACCAGGCAGCTACGCCGTGTCGATTCGTGCAATCGGCTACGACCTGGCGAGCGATGCGACGGCGACCGTGGCGGCGTCTGGCACCACCACGGCAGACCTTACGCTGCGCAAGGCGCACACTCTGGCGGCCCAGCTCACCAACGCAGAGTGGCTTGCCAGCTTCCCCGGCACCGACCAGCAGAAGGCGTCGGTGCGCAACTGCGCCCACTGCCACACGCTGGAGCTGGTCACGAACTCGAAGCACAGCGCCGAATCGTTCACCAAGGTCATTGAGCGGATGGCCGGTTACCCGCCGCTCGCGTTTCCGTTGATGGTGCAGCGCACGCCCGCCCCGCGGATCGGCCCGGGGGCCGTGTCTCGAGAGCAGCAGTTGCAGACCTGGCGCACGCAGGCCGAGTACCTGAGCACGCTGAACCTCGGCACGGGCACGCAGTGGAACTATTCGTTCAAGACGTTTCCGCGGCCGAGCGGTGCGGCGACGCGTGTCGTCTACACCGAGTACGACCTGCCCGCGCGCACGCGGCAGCCGCACGACGTGATCGTGGACTCGAAGGGAACCGTGTGGTACGCCGCATTCGGCGAGCAGATCATCGGCAAGATGGATCCGGCGACCGGCGCGATTGCCGAATTCACTGTGCCGACCCTGAAGCCCGCCGCACCGAAGGGCATCCTCGGGATGCGCTTCGACGAGGACGAGAACCTGTGGCTGGCGCTGCAGTTCCAGGGCGGCGTCGCCAGGTTCGACACCAGGACGGAGAAATTCCAGGTGTGGAGCCTGCCGCCGCACCTCAATGGCGATCACGTGCAGATCAACCAGGTCAGTCCGGGCCGCCACAAGGTCGACGGCAAGGTGTGGCTGCAGGACGCGGGCACCTACACCATTCTGCGGCTGGACGTGAAGAGCGGCCAGTTCGAGGTGTTCTCGCCGTTCGAGATCCCGCGCCCCAACGTCTACGACGTGATTCCAGACAAGGACAACAATGGCTGGTACCTCCCGCTTGGTGCCGAAGAGGTGGGCCGCATCGACGCGAAGACCGGCGCGATCACCCGTTTCAAGACTCCGACGAAGGGGTCGGGGCCGCGCCGCGGCATGATGGACAGCCTGGAGCGGCTCTGGTTCGGCGAGAACCGCGGCGATCGCATCGGCATGTTCGATACAAGGACGCAGCAGTTCAAGGAGTGGCAGCCGCACGACGCCCGGCTGGCCCTATGATGTGATCGCCGATCGCACCGGCGAGGCCTGGGCCGGCAACGAATACAACGACCGGATCGTTCGGCTGAACCCCGACACCGGCCGGATGATCGAGTACCTGCTGCCTCGTCAGACCAACGTGCGTCGCGTGTGGGTGGACAACCGCACCAACCCGGTCACATTCTGGGTTGGCAACAACCACGGGGCGTCGATCGTCAAGCTCGAACCGCTGGACTAGTTCGGGCTCGCACACCGTTGGCGACGCCAGCCTTCGCTAGCGGCGCGCTTCCTCCAGGCCTGTCAGTCCCGTCAGGTCGTTGTGCGCCGGACGTTCTCGGCCCGCGGACCCTTCGGCCCTTCGCCAACGTCGAATTCCACGCCGTCGCCCTCCTTCAGATTCTCGAGGCCTTCGCCATACACGGCGCTCCCGTGAAAAAAGTACTCCTTCCCCGCATCGTCCTTGATGAACCCGAATCCCTTGTCAACTCGTAACGTTCGAATCGATCCTGTCATCGGTATGGTGCCTTTCTGCTCGCGATCAACGTTCGGAAACCCATTACGCTCCGCTTTCTCTGCATAGTCGCGTACTGGGCAACCACACGGCTGTCCCATTCAGGACATTGAGCGTCGAATACCCGTGGTGGAGGAAATCGCGACTTACGACGAAGTGGCGAGCTGGGTGGCCCGGACGCTCATTCGGAGTGACTCGCGACCGTTGTCTTCTGAAATCAGCCGCGGGTGAGAGGGATCGGCGATGAAGGCGAGCTGATCGACGAGCATGGCGCGCAGCAGATCGCCATAGACGGTCATCTTCGAGGCCGGCGGTGACGTCAAGGTGATGCGCTGATAGGCCTCGTAGGTCTTGTGACGCGCACGGAGCGCCCGCTCCGACGGGGCGTAGAGCTGCTCCACGTCAATGCGCGCACCTGGAAAGATCGCCGCGAGCGCACGGGTCGCGCCTTCATCCAGAGCCGTCCGCACGACGGCCTGCGTGGGAATCCACTCCCGCAGCGTCACGTCTCCACGCTCGAAGAGCAGACGCAGCTCCTGACGGTCCATCCTGCCCGCCTGCGTAAAGCCATGGTAGTACGTCACGGGCACGTCGCCGTAGCGAGCGGTGCAGTACACCTGCTCCTCAATCCCCGATCCGGGGCGCAGCACACGTCCTGCCGATTCGACCGTCCCGCCGCCGAGCCAGCCCGCGAACATATCGAAGAAATGCACGCCGTGCTCGATGAAGATCCCGCCGCTTTTGGTCCGGTCCCAGAACCAGTGGTCCGGCTCGAGCCCTTCGTCGCAGGCATAGTTCTCGAACGTTCCGCGCAGCACGTCGCCGAGCACCTTCGAGTCCACGAGCGCTTTGATTTGCGCGAAGAGCGGGTTGTAGCGCTGCATCAAATTGGTGACGAGGAGGCGTCGCGTGTCTCGCGCGACGGACACGATCTCGTCGGCCTGCTCCATCGTGATCGCCAGAGGCTTCTCGACGATGACGTGCTTACCGGCGTGAAGAGCGGCTCTCGCCTGCTCGTAGTGGAGAAATGGCGGGGTGGCAATGTAGACGAGCTGCACATCGGGCATCGCGAACAACGCCTCCGCGCGTTCCACGTCCGCAAGACCGAACCGCGCGGCGCAGGCGAGCGACGCTTCGCGACGGGTGCCTGCAATGCACCGCAGCGCGGCCCCGGGCACCTGCGCGAACTGCTGCGCGGCGAACATGGCGAAGCCGCCAAAGCCGAGGATGCCGATGCCGACCGTGTTCGCTGACATGACGCGAGCCTTATTTTCCAGCGCCGTTCTCGTTCGCGGCTTCCTCGGCAGCCTTCTCGTCGGCGCGAGCGCCGGCGAGAATGCCACTCATGGCGTAATTCCCCTCATGACACGCGTACTCATAGATCCGGTAGTTCGGCAGGCTTGTCAGTGGACGAACGGCCGTCCACGGCCTGGTGTACACCGTCGGGTCGTCGATCGTGAACTGGTAGTCGATCACATTGTCGGCGACACGCGTGAAGCGTTCGACCGCACGCGTGTGTCGCGACGAGGGGAATCGCAGCTGCGTGTTGTCACTGTAGTTGGTGGTCTCGACGACCAGGGTCTTCCCCTCCCAATGACCGCGCGAATCCCCGTTCCACTGGCGGATGCTGTCGCCGAGACGCGGTCGCCCATCGAGCGGGATGAGGCGGACATCGTGGATGTTCTCGACGAGAATCGCCACGTGGCCAGGGGTCTGAACAATCTGATACGTGTTGTTGTAGCCCGTCGAGATTGGCGGCACACCGTGGTACGTGATGCACCGATCCCAGGCGGTTCGGTCCAACCACGAATCAGCGGGGTGCGCGCGCGCGTACTCCTCTTGCGCCACGATTCTCTGCTGCGTTTCCCGGGTCACGGGAAGTCGGCCATCGGGCGGATCGACGATCAGCGACGTTCGGAGATTCGAGGCGACTTTGCCACGATCCCACCAGACCGCATTGTAGGTACCCGGGTCACCCGGTGTAAGAGGTACGTCCACCGCCGCTTCCGCCTCCCGTGCGGCGGCTTCCTCGGGCGTAAAAAACTCTCTGCCGGCGACCGCGGCAGGCCGTTCGAGGGGCGTCAGACTGGCATACGACCAGACGCCCTGCAGGTCTGGGTCGCCCCACGCGGTGCGCGGCGTTGTCTCCGTCTTCGTTGTGCCCTTCGTGTTCGCCGCCGACGCCGGGGTCTGGCCCGCGTCGGGCGCCATCGCCCATGGCGCCCACACGATGAGCGCCGCGAGCACTCCGACTTCGGTCGCAAATCGGTGTCTCATAGGCGAATACTACGCTCGTTCGCGCCTGGCCAAACCAGAATGTGTCTCTGTCGGTTGACACGTTCACGGCTATCCGGTATACGAAACGTCTGGTTTTGCGTCAGCCATTCGTTCATAAGGAGGAGCGCGTGATATCTCCGCTCCGATGCGCACCCGCACTGTTCGCGGTGTTCTGGTTCAGCCTGCCCGGGCAGGTCCAGTCGTCAATCCCGGGGGGTTCCGGTTCGCGAGGTACGCGCAGTGCGGCGCGGTTCCAGGCGCCGGTCGCGGGTGGGAGCGCGGCCAATGCGCTGACACCGGCCGAACGGGCTGCGGGCTGGACGCTCCTGTTCGACGGACGATCGTTGGCGGGGTGGCAGCCGACCGAGCAAGCCGTATGGTCCGTCGAGGACGGGATGATCATTTCCCGCGGAAAAGCGCCGGGGAATCTCAGAACGATCACGACCTACCAGAATTTCGAGCTGAAAGCCGACTTCTGGGCCGACGACACGATGAACAGCGCGATTTTCGTTCGCTGTCCTTCGGACCTGAACGCGAGCCTGTCGTCGAAAACCTGTTACGAAGTCAACATCTATGACCCGCACGCATCGTGGCCGACGGGCAGCGTGAACGAGGTGCAAACCACCTTGCCCGAGCGGTTTCAAACGGCGGGCAAATGGAACTCCTACGAGATCATGCTCGAGGGCAGCAGAATCGTCGTCAAGTTGAATGGGAAAACGACGGTTGATGCCAGGAACGGACTGTTTACCAGTGGGACGATCGCCCTCCAGGCAAACGGCCCCGGATCAGGAGGCGGAGCGATCAGGTTTCGGAATATCAGGATTCGTCCGATGTGATCAAGGCTTCGCCGCAATAAAATACAAGCGGTCCGCGGTGGCCACGTAAAGTGCATCGCCGATCACCGCCGGACGCGAATAGAGCGGCGCACGCATCTCGACCTGCGCCAGCAATTCCTTTCGGCGTCCGGCACGAAGAACGGTCATGTTTCCGTCAACGTTCCCAACGTAAACCCGGTCGCCGGCCAACACGAGGCTTCCCCAAATGGCCGCGTTCGTGTCGTGCGTCCAGATGGTGGCGCCGGTTGCCGCGTCCAGACAATGAATCATGCCGCCCAGGTCGCCAACATACAGCAGGCCGTCCTTGGCAATGGGCGTCCCCACCACGCGGCCCACTGCGCGAGAAGTCCAAAGGAGCCTGTTCTGGGTGACGTCGCCCTGGCCGTTGGGACTGATCGCATGAATCAATGAGGGGCCGTTGTCATGACCGGGACTCAACCCCATCGCCACGAAGACGCGACCATCGGCGAAGACCGGTTCGGCAATGATGGCGCCGCGCGAAAGCACTCGGGGGCGCGGAAGCCACCGGGCGTCTTTCGGATTGCCGTCAAATCGCCAGACTTCGTGACCCGATGCGGCGTCGTAGGATCGCAGCCAACCATCGCCTCCGCCGAAGAGCACCTGCAGGCGCCCGTTAATCTCGGCCGCCACAGGGCTCGACCACTGGCCGTGCAGCACCTCCCCGCCGGCGCCGATGGCGCGCCAGACCACGTCGCCCGAACGCTTGTCCACCGCGACGAGACTTGGAGCGCGCGGCGAGGGGACGCGCATATGACCTTCGTTCCGCCCGTTGGAAGTGGAGACCATCAGCAGATCACCCACGGGCAACACTTCGCTGTTGGTCGCCTCGTGCGGAAAGACACCCAGGCGGCCGCACATGTCCAGCTCCCAGACGATGTCGGCCGCGGTGTCGTCATGGAAGATCTCCTCCCGATACGGACCATCGTTCTCGCCATCACGGAACCCCTGTGTGTCGAGCGAACGGAGTTGGCACTCGGCGGTAACGTAGTAGAGCCGGTCACCTTCCACATACGGCGCACTCGTCGTCGACGGCAACAGAAACTCTCGCAGACCTCGCTCGACCCGCGGGTTCACGTCCTGCCAGAGAAACGCGCCATCCTTCGCGTGAAAGGCCATGAGCACGCCGGATTCTTCCAGGTAGGCGGGGTTGATGATCCGTGCGTTGTCGGTGCCCACGTAGATCGCATCGCCGGCGACCACGGGCCGACCATACGTTTCCCTTCCCAGCTCGACACTCCAGACGATGTTCCGACCGGTGGTGATGTCCCAGTCAACCGGGGGATTGCCCGTTTGGACGAACGTCGTCTCGAGGCGGGGCGCGACGGAGGGCGCCGGCGCAGAGGGTGGGGCGTTCGGCTCTCCAGATGTGACGCCAGCGATTCGACTCAACGCCCACTCTGCTTCTTCACGCAATGCGGGATCGTTTGCTGCCGCCTCCAGGGCTTCCCGGGCCGGCTGTGTTTTCGGGCCGATGCTGCCCAGCGCTCCGGCGGCGAAGATACGCACATAGAGGAATTCGTCATTCAGAGCGTCGATCAACTGCGGCACCGCCGACTGCGCAGCCGGGCCGATGCTTCCGAGGGCCTCACACGCCGCCCATCGGACGCCAGGAGCTGGATCGTCCAGGGCTCGTGCCAAGGCCGGTGTCGCCCTGGCCGCCGCCGGACCGATGGAGGCCAGGGCCTCCGCCGCGTAGACGCGGACGTACGGGTCTTCGTGCGAAAGAGTGCTGACGAGAGCGTCTACCGAAGGGCTGGCCTTCAGGCCCAAAGCACCCAGGGCACGTGCGGCATCACCTGCGACCATCACATCCTCGTCTCTCAGAGCCCGTCTCAATGCCGGTTGAATCGATTCCGTCTCGGGCGCCAGGTCAATCAAGGCATCGGCGGCATTACGCCGGATGGAGTCCAACTGATGCTGAAGCAGGTCCGCGAGCAGCGGAATGGCAGGGGGACCAATCCGCCGGATGATTTCAAAGGTCACTTCATGCAGGTCTTCATGCTCAGCGTCGAGCAATCGTCTCAGCAACGGTAGCGAACGCCGCGCCCCCTGGACCAGAGCGGCTTCGGCGGTTGCGCGGACCTTCGAGTCGTCTGCCAGCAGGCGATTTGCCCAGTCAACGACCGAGTCGGGGCTCGTTGAAAGATCGGAGCCCTCGGCTTGGCGGGACTGAGAGAGTGATTGCTGGGTTTGAGCGAGTACCTGGTATCAGCAGAACACTGAGCACAGTGCAGATGAACACACGTCGCATGGTCGAAGAGACCATCCTATACCCTCCCCGGTTGCCCGGCTCAGGCCGCCCGGCAACAATTTCCTCACCGGATTGGAGTACAGACTGGGTATCGACGCGGCGTGGCCACCTTTGAGAAACGCCTGTGTCGTTGTGTGCAGCAAACAGGGTGTCTCAAAGAGGACAGCGTTGACTCCTTCGGGCGCGTAGCCTGACGGATGGCATTCCTCGGATGATCGAGTCGAATAAGGAAGAAGAACGCCTGGCGCGCGTCGAGCACACCCTTGAACTGTTAAAAAAATTGCAGAGGGACGCCGACGCGTTCAAGCACCACATCACGGCCAAGATGCATGAGGTCGTGGTGCAGGTCGAGCCTCGATCGGTAGCGACCCCACCACCAGCGAAACCCGCACCACGCAAGCTCGGCCGTTGCCGCCTGTAAGGAT
Source organism: Vicinamibacterales bacterium (assembly GCA_963746535.1). Taxonomy (GTDB): domain Bacteria; phylum Acidobacteriota; class Vicinamibacteria; order Vicinamibacterales; family JAMQPK01; genus JAMQPK01. The sequence goes on from CAVVBP010000010.1 coordinate 637,246, forward strand.
CCTGTCACGCCGCCGGGCGGGACGAGACGCCTAGGCCGGCACCCGGAACCGCGCGACCGCGAAGCCGAACGCATCCCGCCGCCACTCAGCGTACGACGACCGGAAGAGTTGCGCGCGGGCCAGGAAGGCCTCGGCCTCGGGGTCGGACATGTTCGCCGCCGCCCGAACGCTCGATCGCGCCAGCGTACCAAGTCCTCGTACGCGTCCCACTCGGCCTCGTCGACGACCTCGACGTCGAGCACCTCGACGACCGGCCTCCACCCCGAGCCCCGCGAATCCGTCAGGCCCGTCGGGGAGCTCGTCCCGGGTCATCCCGAAGGACGCCAACCCCGAGCACAGCGGCTCGCGGACCCAGACGCCGTCCCCGAACAGCACGACGCCGCCCGGCCGGACCGACCCCGAGCGCCCTTGGCGCATCGGTCTCGATGAACGATAGCCGACCGGCGACACCAGCCCACTCGGCCACTGCGCGAGCCGCAGTGAGGAACCACGGGTTCCGGTCGAAACCATCGGCCGTGGCCTCTGGCCAGCGAGACAACAACCGCGCGAGCAGATCGCCCTTGCCGCAGACCGAGCTCGAGCACGTGGTCGCCGCGCCCCAGCGGCGTCCGCGCGACCAGCCCATCGTAGCCGCTCCCGCGGATCGACCCAGGACCGACCCATTGCCGGGGCGATGGACCGTGAATCGCAGCGGAGCCCGAGGGCGGCGCCTCCGGCGGTGGCCCCGAGGTCTCATCATCAAAGTATCCCAAGTCGGTCCTTCAGCAACATCGGCCAAGCATCGGACGGCCCGCCAACGCGGGCGACGAAGCAATCTCAGACCGCGACCGCCCGGAATAGCTTCTTTGCGGAAAGACAGCGACTACTTCGCTCGAACCAATCGGAGGGTTCTCGCGTTCTCTGTCGGTCCGCTCTGGCTCCGCGTCGAAACCAACACCAATGTGTCGCCCTTCAGCGTGAAGGTGTTTTCACCAAACGCGCCTTTCGACATTGGTGGAACGCCCTTGGCGACGCTCGCTCGCGTCGTCAACTTGTTCCCAGATATTTCGAACGTACCGGCCTGCGCTTGCAGGGGGCCCCACGAGGCAAGCAGTTGTTCAACCGTGGCACCTTGTCCACCTTCGGCAAACTCGGGGCGCGGTTTGCTGTCGCGCAAGAACACCATCGAATAGTGATTCCCTGTAAAGAGCATCAGTCCCGTCGGCTTGTTGATCACGAGGTTCGCCGGCTTTGCGAACGTGTACTCCTGCAACATCCATGCGCCTTCGACCGCCGAGCGACTAGACTGCGCGCCAACCCAGACCGATGCACCGACCGACATCGCGCCGACAACGATCAGGGCTCCCATGAAACGCATTACGGCCTCCTCTCCACTGGCGATGAGTCGTTACTGTTTCTCGAAGACCAAGACGGCGCTGGTGGGCTGGCCGTTGGCGTTGGTCCCCTTACTCATGAAGGTCATCGTCTTGCCGTCTTTGGACACCACGTTCGTGCCTGTGCTCACGACCTTACCACCCCTCTTGTTCACGTTTTCAAAGGAATAGTTGTCGATCTTCTTCAGAGCGATCGTGTCGAAGTTGGTGCCTGTAGCGGGGTAGTCTTTGCCGTCGAAGTGTGCGCTAAACCCGCTCGTCGTGGTTTTTCCGTCCGCAGTGACTGTCACAAAGGTCGCTTTCAGACCATCCCCAAACATTTCATAGGTCCGCGTCACGCTCTGCGGTCTGGGGTTGGTTGATGGTGGGACAGTCTTTGATTTGTCGAAGTTCTGCTTCCACGTGCCCACGTGAGCATCTTGCGCGAACACCGGCGAGGCGATGCAGACAGCCAAGGACCACGACCGCGACGAAGAGCCAACGCGACATAGGCGCTCCTTTGTCAAGCCAATTGCGATAGCACAAATATCTCGGCCACGAACCGTCGATGGCCGCGGCGAAACGTCGAGAATCGGAACCTGGCCAGGCTTTACGGCTTCTGACTAGCTACACCCTTGAAGGCGAATCGCTGCGTGCCGTAGTCGAGCTCGGCCGTGTAGACGTTGCCCTTCGAATCGATCGCCAGCTGGTGAGGCCGAACCGTTCCTCGCGCGCCGAAACGGTCGTTTGCCAGCACGGCGAGCGTCTTTCGATTCACGATCAGAATCTGATTGCCCTCTCCGACATACAAGAACTGCTGCTCTTTGTCCGGCGACAGGGCGAGACCGCCCGGTGAGCCGCCCGTGAACAACTGGTTCACGTATTTACCCTGCAGCGTGAACACCTGCACTCTCCCGTTACTGCGATCGGCGACGTAGACGAAGCCGTCGTTCGAGACGCGAATCGCGTGAACGGGACCGCCGAATTGTTGAGGTCCTGGAGGCGTTCTGGCTGGCGCTGGTGTCGCCGCCGCGCCGGCGGGCGGTGGTGTTTCAACCCCCGGTTCCGCGAAACCCGAAAAGCCCGACCGCAGCGGCGAGGGCGTCGCATCGACCGGAACATTGCCGAAGGCGCCCCACATGCGTTTGAACGCGCCGGTATCGGCATCCAGCACGATCACGCGGCGATTGCCATAACCGTCGGCGATGAACGCTTCGTTGGTTTTCCGATAGATCACAAGGTCGGCAGGCTCTTTCAGATTCTTCGTGTCCTGGTTTCCAGTGCTGGCATTCTGCCGGCCGATCTGCTGCAGAAACTTGCCTGCCGTCGTGAACTTGAGCAGCATGTCGTCATCGACAGGCACACGCTGGTTGGCGACCTTCTTGTACTTGACGACGCCCGCGCCGGTTCCCGCCTGGCCGCCAATCCAGACGACGTCTTTGTCGTCGACGAAGATGCCGTGTTCGTTCTCGGGCCATTCGTAGCCGGCTCCCGGTCCGCCCCAACCCTTGACGAATTGTCCCGCTGCGTCGAATTCGAGCACGGGAGGCGCGCGATGCGCGCTCTGATCGGCGGGGATGAAGCGTGGACGGTGTAGAAGCCAGACATGATCGCGCTTGTCGATCGCGACCGACGACATCTGCCCCATCACCCATCCGTTGGGAAGTTTCGGCGGCCACGTTTTGTCGAGCTCGAATGCCGGCAGCGACTGTGCCAGAATTCCGCGCCCGCCGAGGAGCGCGAGCCCCAAAGCCACGATGACGAAGAGTGCCTTCTTCATGTGCGCATTCTGCGCCTGAAGGCCGGCCCCGGGCAACACGATCCTCTTCTCTATACAACGCGACGCCCTGGCACAGACCTGAGCCATAATCACCCGCGCGCCGTGGCGACGGCCTCCGGTGCAGCAATCCAACCCGCCTCCCGACAATGCTGCCGCGATACACGCGATCCTGGATCGCTCTCCTGGCCAACGAGTGGCTACTGGCGCCGCTCGTCATCGCGCTGATCGTATATCTGCCGGCGCTGTGGGGCGTCTTCGTCTTCGACGACTATCCCTGGATTCTCCAGAACCACCGCCTGGATCCGTTCGATCTCTGGCAGCGCCGCCCGGTCGCGCTGCTGACATTTGCCGCCAATCTGCGGACGACGGGCGCGAACCCGGTCCCCTTTCATCTCGTGAACATCGCGCTGCACCTCGTGAACGGCGCGCTCGTCTATCTCGTCATCGCACGGACGGTGCCGCTCGCAGAACGGCGTTCCTGGATCGCCGCGGCAGGCACCGCGATCTTCCTGCTGCACCCCGCACAGACGGGCGCCGTCACGTACGTGTCCGGCCGCGCGACGTCGCTGATGACGTGCTGGCTGCTCGTCGCACATCTTGCCGCTATGCGTGGACTGGAACAGCGGACGATCCGCCGCACGGTGGTGTCCCTCGGCGCGTTCACGCTCGCCGTCGGATCGAAAGAAATCGCACTGGTCTACCCGGCGATCTGGATCGGCTGGCTCGTGTTCAACGAGGGGATCACCGTGCGAGACAGCGTCAAGGCTGCCGCACCGCAGTTAATGATGGCCGTGCTGCTGGTCGGCGGCATGATGGTTCATCCAGGGTACCGCAGCCTGCTCGCTGAAGCAGCAGAGTCCGGGCAGCTCTCGACGACTTCGACAGGAAAGATCGAGCAGCGCGTCGGCCTGGGTTTCTGCTTCAACGACGACGAGCCGCGAGACGAGAGCTGTATCGCCCGCCGTGTCGAAGGGCTCGCCGGGTTGGCGCGGTTTGTCGTTTCGCCGTGGACGATCAGCATCGATCCCGGGCGCCGCGCGGCAGGATTCACCGATCTGCTGATCGTCGCGCTGGCCTGCCTCGTCGCCGCAATCGGGCTGCGCACGGGTCCGGGCGCCGTGGCCGCGGGAATGATGTGGCTCGTCGTTGCGCTGTTTCCCACGCACGTTATTTTCGTGCGGTCGGATCCTGCGTCGGATCGGCTGCTGTATTTGCCGATGGTCGGTGTCGCGCTCGGCGTGTCGGCATTCGCCGCAGCGCTGGCCCGCCAGGGTGTCGGGCACGTCGCGAGGTCCTTGTGTGCGGCCGCAGCCTCCGTGGTCGTGTGCGCCGCGGCCGCGGGCACATGGCATCGCAATACCCAGTATCAGAGCGAGATCGCCCTGTGGGAGGACGCCGTCGCGAAGAACGCGACCAACCCGCGTGCGCACGTGAACCTCGCTTTCGGGTACGAGCTACAGGGAGATTTCGATAAGGCCGAGTCTCAGTATCGTCGGGCCCTGGCTGTGCGGCCGAACGTGTACCGGGCGGAGCACGGGCTGAAACGCGTTGCGCGGAAACGAGAGGAACGCAGATGGCCATGACAGTGTTGCAGGAAGGGTTCCGTGAGATCGGCCGCAAATTTCAGCGCATGTCGCTGAGCAGGCAGATCAAGGCCGCGGGCCGAACGCAGGCCGCTGCTCTTCGGGCGCTCGGCAAACGCGCGGTGGAAGCCGGCGTCACCGGACCGGCCGGCGACGACCTGATGTCGCGATTCAACGAGACCCAGGCGAAGGGCGGACAGCTGCAGTCGCAGCTCGGCGTCCTCGAGGAGGACAGGAAGAAGCTGGAGCAGCAGCGCGACGCCGACGCCACCCGGTTCACCGGCCTCGAACAGGAGGTGATCGCAAAGAAGACCCCGCTCGATTCCGAGCTCGCCCGACAGCAGAAGGCCGCGGCCGACAGTCAACGGCAGATCAACGATGCCCGCCGCCGCCAGGCGCAGATGCAGCAAGAGCGGCAATCGTTGCAAACCGCGCTGAGTAAACCTGACACGGAGAACGTTCCGTCGTTCAATCGCGCCGAGACCGAAGCGCGCGTCGCGGCGCTCGCGGCCGAGCTGCCGCAGCTCGAAGCGACTCAGACACGGTCCGCCGAGGCAGAATCGGCTGCGGCGCGCGAGGTCGAGCGGCTCAAGGCCGAGATCGCTCCGCTGCAGGCGGACCTGAATCGCATTCGTGCGGATCGCACGCAGGCGAGCGACGCCTCGAAACAAGCGCTCGCCGACCTTGGCAGGAAGGCCAACCAGCTCCGCGCCGAGGAGGCGGCCGTCTCGCGCCAGCGCGATTCGCAGTTCGAGGAACTGGGCGGCGTCATCGCCGCCGCCGGCATCGCCGAATCCGCGCTGGCTGCCGAACAGGGCGCCGTCGCGGCCGCCGTACAGACGCAAGCCGCGCTGCAGGGTCAATACAACGGGCTTCTCCAGCAGAGCAGCAACATGCCGAAGGGCACGATGGCGAAGTTCAGCGGCTTGATGATGGCCGCCCTTCTCGCCGTGGGAGCCGCGGCATACGCCGCCAATCAAGCCAGCCATTCACTTGGGCAGGCCCCGCCGCCACCGGCGGCGGGCGAAGACTGCCGTATGACTTACAACGATAAGAGGCCACCGGTGGTCGCCGATCCCGGAGGTCCCTATCAGGTCGAGCGGGCGGGCACCGTCACGCTGGACGGAAGCAAGTCCAAAGGAAAGTGTCTGACCTACACGTGGACGTTCGAGCCGGCGCCCAAGGACGCCCTGGATCCGCCGCATCATTCGTCAAACGCGGACGACGAGGCGGTGTTTGCCGCGGTCGCGAGGCAGGCGTGTCCGGAAGGCACCGTCGGCAACCCCGGCGCACAGAAGACGGGACCGAAGGCTCCCACCAAATTCCTGTGCTCGCTCACCGTGAGGTTGACCGTCACCGACGGCCGGAGCCGAGACACCAAGACGGTGCTCGTCAAGGTGACGCCGCGAGGCCCCAACGGATGGAAGACCTCCATCGATTCCGCCCAGCAAACCACGTTCAGCGGCAACTGGCCGCTCATCAGGGCGCAATCGGGTCAGCTCCAGACAGACCTGCTGTTCGGGAAGAATATCTGCGCGATCGACAGCAACCCCGGGCACGCGCTGCATGCGGGCCGCTCATGGATGGGAGAGGGATACACCGTGACGTCGCTGAGCGACCCGAACGGTCCGTTCGACAACTGGGCGTACGTGGGCAGCAGCACGCTCCGGATCAAGCGGCTGGCGCAGATCAATCAGAACCTGGCGCAGAACTCTGCGCTGTCGAGCCGGAACATCAAGCAGGGGTATCTGACATCAATACCCTTCGCGATGCCGTGAGTGAACACGAGCGCCTGCATGGCACGCTCATCTTCGAAAAAATGGGAAAGATTCAGAGCGAAGACAACGATCCCGCGAAGATGATCGAGGCGCTTTCGAGCATGAATCTGGACACGGCGCAAGTCGTCTCGGGAGCCGACATGGCCATCGGCCAGGCCGAGACCCACCTGTATCCGGAGCAGGGTTCTCCCGAATACATCCAGAACCACGTCGAGATCAAATCGCGGCTGATGCGGAGGTTCAACCGGAGCGGCAAGATCCTGTTGCCCGACGGGAACGGATCGTACGGCGAGTTCCCGATTGCCAACTTCGCCACGACGGGCGACAACTGAGGATGAGACGCCTCTTCGCGCGACATTCGTCGAACGAGCACTGCGCCTAATATCCCCTGCTGGCTCCGCCACCGCCCGAGCTGCCGCCGCCGAAACTGCTCGAGCCGCTGCTCGACGAACCGCTCGACGAAGAGGAGCTCGACTGGATGCGTGGAAGGACCTTCGAGTACTCTCGACTGAAGCTGCAGAACGCGCACTGCTCCACGACGCGCGCGCTGCCGCTCGTGGTCGTGGTCGCCTGCTTGATGACCGTCTGCGTGGACGATTTCGTGCGGTTGTGACACTGCGGGCACTTCGCGTAGCTGCTGAACCACTTCGGGTACCGCAGCGTGAAATGATGCGAACAGGCCCCGCACTTCCACACGTCGTAATCGACGCTCCCGACCCGCTCCTCGGCCTGTTGCCCCTTCTCGATCAGCGCATCGTCGTCCGCCTCGGCGAGGCAGACCATTGGCGCCTGACACGCCGGGCACCGGCGGCGCCGGTGTCTCCGCCACTTCCGAAACCCGACGATCGAGCCCAGGCCAACCGGGAGCGCACCCAGCAGACTCATCAACAGGGTACTGATGCTCCACGAACGGTTCTCGTAGGACTCACTCCCCGAAGACGGCAACTCGACGGACTCGTTGCGGGCCGCTTTCAGGAGCGCATCGACGCCGGCAAGCAGACCTTCATCGAACTCGCCCGACTTGAACTTCGGAACGACATAGGCATCGAGAATCGCGCCGGTCTTGGCGTCGGGAAGAACACCCTCGAGCCCATATCCGACCTCGACGCGGATGCGGCGGTCGCCGGTAGACCACAGCAGCAGCAGCCCGTTGTCATTCTTCTTTTTGCCGATGCCCCAGAGGTCGAACAGTTTGACCGCGGCTTCCTCGATTGACAGGCCATCGAGCGATCCGATCACGACGACAGCCATTTCGGCGCCGTTCGTTCGTTCGAGTTCGCTGATGGTGGAGTTGAGCCGCGCGATCGTTTCAGCGCGCAGCATCCCGGGCATGTCGGTCACCCACGTGCCGTCGCGGGAGCGCGGATTGGGGATGCTGGTGAGAGGCTCAGCGCCGACGGCAGCGAGCAAAGAAAGGATGAGCGCACCCAGAGCGATCGAGGTACGTGACCGAATGGACAAACTACGGCGCGTGAGAGCCACGTCCTGGGAATCCTAGCGCAGGTCGCTCAGCCGCCGGCAGCCTTCACGAGCGCTCAGTAGCAACTCGCCGCCTCGCAGGCCCAGGGCCGCTTGAACGCCAGCAGGTTGGCAAAGCTCCTCGTCGGGTTGAGGAAAATCGTCAGAGTGTTGGCCCACTTCGGGTGCGTCGCACGCAGCCGCCGAAGGACGAACTGCGCCGCCAGGTCTTCGCCCACCGACCACACGGTTCCCAAGGTAGACGTGAGCCACAAGTCGATCGAGGCCTGGTGTATGTTCCCCAGTGAGGATTCCGACAGCGGCCCGATCTCGAATTGTATCGAATAGACGGTGGCAAAGATGAACTGCTTGCCCTTCGCCCGCCAGTAGCGGTCGCCGGAACCGATCCTGTTCTCCAAGTACTCCGGGTCGTTCTGCCCGAGTATGTGCGTGGTGACCGATCCCATCATTGGATGCGCGACCCAGTTCGTGGCGATGCGACCGCCATCATTGAAACGATTGAGTGAGCGGACCGAGTCGAACCAGTCGTTCACGAACGGCCCCCCAAGACGGGCGGACGTACGGCCTTCGGTAAGACGTGTGAGGTGCTGGGCCGTCAGGAAGAGCAGGCTCTCGCTCAGAACCGGCCGCCAGGCGATGCCACCGTCGCGGTGATCAGCCCCCGACTGGGCCGACACATGCCCGACGGTGGGTTCCACCGCGGTTCCCTGAACAGTGGCCGCGGCATCCGGTTGCTCGCGCTCTTGAGCCACCGCCGGCATCACCGCCGCAGCAACGATGCTGAGTCCGAGGGTCGCCACAATAAGGCCTGATTTGTTCCCCATTGCGACGCGCCAGTGCAAAGGCAGTTCCAGAATGAGGGGGGACGCCGAATCGCGTTGATACCAATTCACTTGCGCCGATTCCGGCCGCGGCGACGGGTCCTGCAGCTATCGGAACTCCAATTGTGCCCCCCGAAATAGCGTGGGTCGAGGCTCTCGAGAGATCGACTTTCCCGGGAGGATGCTCGGGCTTCTGGCCAGACCGTGAGATCTCGTGGCCAGCCCAAAGTGGGCAGGGCGATGCCGTCGGTTACGGGAGGGTGACATGTGTGTGCCCGTCACCTAACGCGGCGCTGGATTCGCGGCAGCCGCGGGCGCGGCGTACTGGGCTTCATCCATCAGACGCCGCAGCTCGGCCTGCATGTGATGAAGAGTCTCACGCGCGTCTGAACGGTCAATGATGTTCGTCTCTTCGTAGGGATCGTTATCGAGATCGTAGAGCTCGTCCATCCCCTGAAGCTCGCGATAATTGATGTACTTGTGCCGCGAGGTTCGGACCGCCACGTAGCCCATGTTCCGAATGCGCGGAAACACCGTGTCGGTGAAGTACTCGATGAGGAACGACGAGCGCCACTCTCGCGCCTCCTTCTTCAGTACCGGCACGAGGGAGCGCCCCTGGATTTCACCGCCGGGCTGCAGGCCAGCCACCTCGAGCAGCGTCGGGGCGATGTCGAGGCTCAAGGCCATCTCGGGCGGCGTCGAGCCCGCTATCGCCAATGGTGGATAGCGGATGACGAGCGGAATACGGATCGTCTCTTCGTACGCCAGCCGCCGCTCCTCGTTCAGTCCGTGCTCGCCGTAGAAATATCCGTGATCGCTGGTAAAGACGACCATCGTGCTATTCAGCACGCCCTTCCGCTCCAGCACTGCGAGGATCCGCCCCAGGCTATCGTCGACGCCAAGCAACATCTCCAGACGGCCTCTGATCTCCTCATCCGATGTCGCGGTCTTCGGACCAAGCGGAGGAAGCCGGTCAATCTGTCGAAGCAGCGCGGGTTTCCCTAGCGGCGGCTTGAACGCGCTCGCGCGCCGAGGCATGGTCCGGCCGGCGTAGCGGCCGCGGTGGCGATCCGCGGCCACGAAGCCTCCGGGTTGTCCTGGAATCGGCACCAGACTCCCATCGTCACGCTGAATCACGTTGGGATGGATCGCCTTGTGAGCCAGGTACACGAGAAACGGACGATCCGACGGACGGTCAATGAACTGCTCCACGTAGTCGGTGAGCAGGTCGGTCGTGTAGCCCTTTGCATGCACTCGCTCACCGTCAACATTCAGCGACGGGTCGACCGCTTCCCCTTGTCCAGGCATGGCGACCCAGTGATCGAATCCCGGCCGAGGGCTGTCGTCGTTGCCCATGTGCCACTTGCCGAAGAAGCCGGTGCGGTAGCCGGCGCGTTGAAGCGCCAACGGGAACACGCGCAGGTTGTGGCTTGCTCGAGCGGTGTTGTCGATGATGCCGTTGGTGTGCGGGTACTGGCCGGTGAGAAAAGTCGCCCGGCTGGGAGAACAGAGTGGCGTTGTGGAGAACGCGTTCGTAAAGCGCGTCCCTTCGCGCGCGAGCCGATCCATGTTCGGCGTGTCGATGAACGGATGGCCGGCAACCCGCATCTCGTCCCAGCGCATGTCATCGACGAGCACCATGACGATGTTCGGCGGGCGGGATTCGGCGGGTGCGGGCGGCGTGTTCTGGCGTTCGCCTGGCGCCGCACACGCGGTTGCAAGGAGTGCCACGCCGACAACGAATCGCTGCAAAACCTTCGATCGACGGCTCAACGCCCGGCCTGCGGCCAGGGGACGCCCTGATCCTTCCGCGTCACCGGCTTCACGCCCTTGAACAGGAACCGTTGCACCCGGGCCCCGGTGTAGGTTTCCGTCGCGTAGAGATTCCCTCTGGAATCGGTCGCCAGATTGTGGACGCCGAAGAACTGTCCGGGCTGCCGTCCGCCATCGCCGAATGACGTCAGCACCTCGAGCGAACTGCGAAGCAGCACGTTGATCTTCTCGTCTACCCCATTCGCGGCGTAGATGTAGGTCTGCTGCGGATCGCGCGAGAAGGCCATGTCCCACACCGACCCCGACCGGTACGTCATCCGATCGACGAACGCTTCTTTCACGAACGTGCCGTCCTTCCGGAACACCTGGATGCGATCGTTCACGCGATCGCAGACGTACACGAAGCCGTCGTTCGAGACGATGACGCAGTGCATCGTGCTGAATTGCTTCGACGGAGGGGCCTTCGGGTTGTATGGCGGCATTTTCACGTCGTCCGGTTTGCTGCCGTAGGCGCCCCAGTGCCGTTTGTACGCGCCGGTATCGGCGTCGAAAACGATCACGCGCCGGTTGCCGTAGCCGTCCGAGATATACACTTCGTTGGCCGACGGATCGGCGAAGATCTTCGTCGGCTGCCAGAAGTTCTGCACGTCGTTGCTGCCGTTGTGCACGCCGTGCTTCCCTATCTGCAGCAGGAATCGCCCGTCGTTCGTGAACTTGAGAACCTGCGTGTCCTTCTGCCCGTTGCCGCCGAGCCAGACGTTCCCTTTGTGATCGACGGTGAGGCCGTGGTTGCTGTCCGGCCACTCGTACCCTGGGCCGGGACCTCCCCACGATTTCACAAGCGTCCCTGCCTGGTCGTAGACGAGGACCGGCGGCGCAACCTTACAGCAGACCCCAATCGGATCCGTGGCGCTCACGCGGGCCGGCTGTCCCGGCTGAACCTCGTCGTCTACGGCCTGACTCGCCTTCAAGTCGGCTGCCTTGAAGTTGGCCTCGACCGTGTCTGGCCGGTGGATCGTCCAGACGTTGTCCTGCGCGTCGACGGAGAGGCCGATAGTCGAGCCGGTCACCCAGTGGTTTGGCAGCGGCTTGGGCCAGAAGGGATCGACTTCGAACATCGGCGCCTGCGGAGCCTGTGCGGCGACGGTGCCCGACGACCCGATCGGACCGCGCGTCAGCAGAAACGCGCCCGCCAACGCCATCACGAGCAACCCGGCAAAGCGTGTGGATTTCATCGTTTCCTCCGCAAAGATGGGCGGCCTACGGATTCTTCAATCCCTTGATCACCACCGGAATCGGCGTCTGGCTGACATCACCACTCCTGCCGTCGCTACGTGCCCAGCGGGGAACACGCCCACAGGTCATGATCGCGCCGTTGCGTCCTGCTGCCTCCAGCGACGCGTATGTGACGGTTGCATATTAGAGCGACATAGCCTCTCGGTCCAGACGAAAGGGGCAGGACGAGCGGGAATCAGAATTGCGTTTCGTTCAGTCCCCCTCGAGACGAGCGCCAGGCGCCAAGCTCATGTTTCTCTACTCGGTCCGGACCGAGTTGGACGGTCAGATGCTGTAGCCGGCCCGCGCCTCGCGTGCGAAAAGCGGCGGCGTTCGATGCGGGAATTGCTGCTCGGCTTCGTACACATTGTGTGTGCGGCAGCGCAATTCAAGATTGGCAGTCGTCGTTGCGCCACCCTCGGCGTAAGGCACGACGTGATGGAACTCGAGAAAACCCGTCTCGTGGCAACGTCCGTTCTCCCCACGAAACGCACACTGCCCGCCATCGCGGCGCCAGACGTCGCGTTTGACGGCGGCAGGTACATGTCGCGAAGGGCGCCTCGTTTCGCGACCGGTTCGAGGACGATCAGCGGCTGCGAACCTGGTCTTCGACAGATCTGCTAGCAGCAGCGTCAAGGCACGATCGAAAATCGCCACAGGGTCGCCATTCGGAATGACGTGCCGCATCAGGTCCTGCACCTGGCGCAGTTTGTCGTAGGTGTTGCGATCCACCGTGAACTGCACCTTGAAGCGTTCCGGCGCGAGCGGCTTGATCTCGGGCGGTCTTGTCGGCAGAGCGTCAATTCTTGATTCGACCTGGCCGGCAATGACGTTCGGTGGCGGTGGCAGTTTTCGCACAACAGTCGGCGCGTCCGGTTGTGGCCGCACCCGCGCCATCAACTGTTCCACCTCGCGCTTGCTTTTGTGCCGTGCGGCATCCAGGAGCTCGCGGTGATTGGCGTCTGTCAAATGCGGCGCGAGCAGGCTGATCGCCGTGAGATGGAGCGTGCCGTCGGCCAGGTGGTCGAAGATCACCGGAAAACGCCGAGCGACCCGAGCCGCTTCGATGCGCAGGTACGCGGCATGTTCCGAGAAGTGGAGCACCTGCACGCGTCGACCTCCATGAGCAACGCGACAAGCTGAGCCGTCGCCACACGCTCCTGCGCGACTGCGCTCTGGAGCCGTGCCAGCAGGTCGCCATCTGAGAGTGAGGACAATGTTGTTGTCATACTCCTCGTATAACACCTCATTTCTGGAGTGCACTGCTGGCCTCACTACGCGCGATCGCGGGCCGGATTGGCGGCGGCATCCAAAGCGCGATTGCGTGCCGCGTCGCGTCATCGTCGTCAATCTGAAGCCATGTTTCAGACGCGGATAATTGGAAATGCGAAGCTCGTTCAAAAAGCTGTCAAGTGCGTTTTTGTGGTAGCCGCGGAATGGCGTGCACGCAGGCGAGCAGTCACTCTCGTCGCGTGAACATGTCCGCGTCCACGCTGAAGGCACTCGTCGGTGAGCCTGCGACCGGCAGGAACGTATGCGATGTCGCGGCCCCTTTGTCGGGCGTGAAGACGATGGTCAACCCCTTGACCGTCACGGTTCCCCTCATGGTCGCTTCGGTCGCCGTGGCGCGTCCTGCCACCGTGCCGCCCGTCGTACTCATCCATTGATAGCGGCCATCAGGCTGGATGACGAGCGCGCTGACGACATTGATTCCCGAGCCACCGGCGATCGCCGTTCCGCGTGCGGACTCCCATTGACCCGCAATGGCCGTCAACGGAACGGAGACCGGTTTCGTGTAGCGCTTTCCGTAAAACTCGATCCCCTCCGGCCGCGCCGTCAACGGGCCCTGGTGCACTCCACCGTCTCCCCACGCGATGGCCAGCTGATTGCCGCGCATCTCCCAGCGCCCCGAATCGCCAACGTGAGCGGCCTGGTGCGCTGCCCAGTCGAAGTTCTCCAGACCGCCTTCGGGAATGAAGCGAGTGACGCGGCCGCCGCTCAGGAACAGCAGGCAGACCGCGCGGCCGCTCAGGAGACTGCGGCCCACGAACATGCCCTGCGGGACACCGTTGACGACGGCAGCATCGGGCACGCGTTCCGGGCGCATGTTTCCTCTCTGCCTTGCGTCACTGTGCGCCGCGACGACCAGGCCCAGGGTAGCCACGGCAATAGCGAAACGCATCCTCATGACCCCCACTCGAACATATGGACCATCCGTCGCAGTTACTTCCGCAACATGTTGTTCAGGCGCGCCAGCAACTCTTTGTGATGCGCGATGAAGCGATCGTAGGTGCCGAACTGGTGCCACTCGAGGATGCGCTCGATATCGAAGTAATCCTGCTGGGCCTGACGCAGCGCGGAAAATCGTCCCTGTCCTCCACGCGCGGGCGCGGCGCCCGGCGCGGCTGTCAGTTTCGCGAGCGCGTTTTCGATGTCGAGCAGGAGAAGGTTGATCTCCTTGATCTTCTGCAGGCGCGGCGGCACGTTGGCCGGCGGGTTGACCAGCGCTTCGGCCAGAATCCGGCCGTCCGCGTTGAGCGGCGGGTTCACGCCCATGAGGTAGCAGAGCGTGGGCACAGTATCGATCGACTCCGTATAGTCGAAGGTGACGCCTTTCTTGATGCCGGGCCCCACCATCACGAGCGGCATCGTCCAGGCTTCCGGGACGTTCGCGGGATGCCCGCCCGCGGTCTGCTCGCCATGGTCGCCGGTGATGAACATCACGGTCTTCTCCCACTTGCCGGACTTTTTCAATGTCTCGACGAACTGGCCGAGATACACGTCCTGCTGCTGTAGCGCCCTGATGTACGGCGAACCTTCGGCCCAGATGTTGTCCTTGTAGGGCGATCCTGCAGGCGCGTTGCGACTCTCGCCGGCGGCCACGCCGGTGTCCTGCATGTGAATCCACATGAACGTGGGATCGACCTCACGCAGAAACGTCGTCGCCCAGAACAATGTCTTGTCGTTTCCCACCTTGTAGCCGGCCGCACGCATCCCGGTCCCGCCCGCCTGTGCCGTGTAGTGGAAACTGCCGTCAAGGGAGCGATAGCTGATCTCGTTCACCACGTGCGCCGTGATCTTGAGCGGGAAGAACGAGTCCTGGACGTACTTCTGCTTGCCCGGCAGGATCATGGCCGTGCCGGACATCTGCACGACATTCGGAATCGAGGACGTGTAACCGTTTTGCGCCCACGGACTCGGTGGGAAGCCGTTGGAGGGGTCGGCCGTCTGCACGGTCCAGTTCTGACGGAAATAGGCGCCCTGTGCCATCAGCGCCTCGAGATTCGGGAGCTTGACGCGCCCCGGCGCCTTGTCGCTGAAGCCGTCGACGGTGTAGAGAATGGCGAGCTCCGGGCGCTGGGCCGCCGGGGTTTGTTGCGCGTCAATGATCCGGGGAACCAGTGAGAGGACGCCGGCAAGGGTGACGCAAGCAACCACGAATCGTTTCATGAGGCGACCTCCAGGATTCAGAGACCCGCGCGGCTATGTCGGATGACGACGAGTAGACACCAAAACCCGAGCCGGCGCAAACGACTGATTGCGCGGCGGCAAACTACTCAACACGTTGGTCGCAGTGGCCATGGTCCTGGGCGCGGCGCCTGTTCGAGTGGAAGTCTGCCAGTGAGATGACTTTCGATGTGCGTCGCACGAGCGAGAAGTCTACCAATCTCGATTGAGTCGCGCGTTGGATATCGCGCGCGTCGTGTGACTCGTCAGTAAAGTTTTCTCGAGCGGAAAATTTTACTGTGATGCGGTATCGTTGAGGTAGGACGACATGTCGAACAACTCGCCTGTACTGCGCGATTCACACAACACGCTGCGAATCAAGAGCGGGGCACTATTTGTGCTATCACGCATACGCGAGGGGGAAACTAGCCATGTTGCTGAAACTCGCTGTTGCATGCACCGTCGTCGCGCTGTCGGTGTCCCCGTGCCTGGGTCAGAACTCGGGAAGCCCGGATGTCGATCCGAATCGGTACAGCCTCACGGCCACCGTGCGTCGTGCCTGGCAGACGGATGCCAAAGAACTGACGGGAATGGTCATCGCGACGCATCCCCAGGGCGCCACCCGATGCTCTCGAAAGGTGAACGTCGGCGAATCCATCGAGTGTTTTCAGCGCCTGGTTGAACGGCACTTCCTCAGCAAGGTCACCGCTGATTCGAGTCAGATGCGGAGCTGGTGCCTCGATGACGCAAACCCGCGACGCTGTCTCGAGTCGATGGCGGCGCAGGAAGTAGAGCGGTGGCGGTACAACAACAGGAAGATGGTTCCCTCGCCTGCTCGGGCGGAGTCGAGTCCGGTTGTCAGTCGCTAACCCTCGGTGAAGGTCGCGGCCATTTTCCACGCACATGAATCAAGTCCCGCCAAGGCAGGTGCGTCGGCGGTATACTGCCCGAAACAAGGGAGGCTTCCGTGAATTCACTTAACACGTTGGTCGCACTGGCCATGGTTTTGGGCGCGGCGCCCGCCTTGGCCCAGACCCCGGCCCCTGCCGCGCCCCCGCCAACGCCGCCCGCTCGTGGCCCGCAGACGAACTGGTGGTCTCAGCCTGGCGCTGAAAACGGTCCGGAACGCACGGTCTGGGCGGCGCAGAAAGATCCGGAGACGCCTTACACCGGCGTCAACAAGCCGATCTGGCATATCGCCGACATTCTCAAGAAGCATCAGGGAAAGCCGCGCTGGGAAGAGAAAGTGGTGCTGACGCGCGACTTCGACGGCCGCTACGTGCAGATGGCGCCGGGCGACAAGGCCAAGTGCGTGTTCTACGCCGACGACCGCGTCTTCGGCTGGGTCTACAGCGGATCGGTGAAGATGACCATCGACGGTCAGGAGCCGAAGGTCCTGTCCAAAGGGTGGGCGTTCAACGTGGCGCCACGCCTCTCCTACTGCATGGAGACCGTCGGCGCCGAGCCGGTCGTCTACTACCGCAACACGCCCACCGGGCAGGTGCCGTCGTATCCGGAAAGCGAAACGCCGACGCCCATTCCCGGCTACAAATACATCAAGACCAAGATCACCTCGACCGGCGGCTACGACTCGTTCAACGTGCCGTTCTTCAATGTCACGGAGTACGGCGATTCGACACGCACGGGTCAGCGCTTCCTGTACGACGGCCACACTTCTTCGAACTTGAACCTCGGGATGCCCCTCAAGGAACTGCCGCCCGCGACCAACTGGGGCCACTGGCACGCCAACATGGTGGAGCTCTGGGTGAACGTGTACGGCAACGTGTGTGCGCTCATCTCCGGTGTCGGCGTGGTCCACGGCGAGCTGGGCGACGTGATCAATGCCAATGAAGAACGCTGGCACCGCGCGACCAGCTGCCCCAACACCGGCAAGAGCATCCGCATGGCGATGACACCGCGGAGCAAGGAAGGCCAGGTCCACTACTTCCAGACCGACGTGCCGGCGGAGAAATAGCGGGGTTCAGTCGTCAGTTTTCAGTTCTCAGTTTTCAGTCTGTGAATCACTGAGAACTGACGACTGAAGACTGATGACCGACCGTGCGACCATGAGCGATTCCACCGCAATCGAGCGTTATCTGGAAGATTTCACCGTCGGGCAGACCTTCCGCACACGAGATCGGCAGATCACCGCGGAAGAGATCAAGCGGTTCGCCGCGGATTTCGATCCGCAGCCGTTCCATCTCGACGAGGCTCTCGCCGAGGACAGTATTTTCAAGGGACTTGCGGCCAGCGGCTGGCACACCGCCGCGCTCACCATGAAGCTGCTGGTCGAAAGTGACTTCGTTCCCGTCGGCGGCATGATTGGACTCGGCTTCGAGGGCCGGTGGCCAAAGCCGGTGCGACCAGGCGACACACTGCATGTCGAGTCGGAAGTGGTCAATATCCGGCGGTCGAGCTCGAATCCCCTGCGCGGAGTGATGACCGTCCGCGCCGCTACGCTCAACCAGAACGGCGAAGCCGTTCAGGTGTCGACGTTCAATCTCATCGTACCGTGTCGCTCGTGAGACCTGTACGTAGTGTCCGCCTTCAGGCGGACCGTGCGAAGGTCCGGCTAAAGCCGGACACTACGTACTAGTTGCTACTTCGGCGCACCGGATCGTGCCGGCGGCGTGCCGGCGCGGCCGCCGCGCGCCGGGGCCACATACCCGTCGTGACTCTTCGGCGGGTTCTGAATCATGCGGAACTCGGCTTCATCGGGCCGCGACGTCGGGCCTTCGGGCGCGTTCGTGCAGCCGAAGAATTTTCCCGCGGCCAGCGTCGCATCTTTCACGCGCGTCACCAGCTCCTGATATTCCACGTCCGTCGGCTGGTACCCGGAAAAATTTCCGAGATCGGAGTTGGCGGCAAGGACGACATCGACGCCGGGGACACGCGCGATTTCGAGCGCGTTGGCCACGCCGGTGGGGGTTTCGATCATCAGCACCACCAGCATGTTCGCGTTGATCTCCTGCCGGTAGTTGACGCCGTTGATGCCCCACAGTGCCCCGGCTTGATTGCCGCCCTGGCTGCGCCGGCCGTACGGCGGGAAGCGCGCGTACCGGGCGACCGCCTGCGCCTTCTCGACGGTGTCGACCGTGGGCTCGATGACGCCGAGCGCCCCGACGTCGGTGGCATGCTGCAGCGTGCTTTCGAACTCGTCGGCCAGGCGAATCATCGGCGTCGCGCCGGCCTGCGGGCACGCGGCAATCAGCCTCGCCACGTCGGCCCAGCTCAACACGCTGTGCTGCATCTCGATCCAGGCGAAATCGTAGTGCGGCGCGTTCTGGCAGTACAGCTCGGCGTCGGGCTGACCGATGCTGAACGCCCGGATCGACTTACCGTCGAGCAGTTTTTGTTTCGCCGTGTTCCACAGCGGCTTGCCCGCGGGCCAGCCGAGCGTGGTGTTCAGGTAGTCTTTCGCGGCCCAGCCCTGCGGGCGCTTGTCTCCCCCGACATACGGCGAACGCGCGCCGGGGCCGGCCGATGATGACGGTTGCTGCGCCCGCACGCCGATCGTCAGGACCGACGCAGCGACGAGTACGAATAGTGCGGCCTTTCGAAGTCCCATAAGAACCTCCGGGAATGTGAGCTTTGAAGGCACGAAGTATCGCACAGACATCAACGTGCGGGCGCGAAGCTCTCGGGCAGAACTTCGATGGCCACGGCTGTGCCTTCCGTCGCGTCGCTTGATCCCGATGGCGTACGCCAGATCAGGTAGACATCCATCGCAGGCTTTTGGGCGCCGCAATTGATTGATGGCGACGCAAGCGTGCGGTGGGCGATGAATTCCACGTCTTCGAAACGAGCAGCCCGCGCCCTCAGAACTCGCTCGGCAGTCCGCACGACGAACACCACGCCCTTCGGCCCGCACTGGACGGCTTCGAACACGCCGGTGTCACGGCGTTCGCCGTCGCCGAGACTCCTGAACACGGGAATCACCCTCTGAGCCTTGGTGGCGGGACCGCTGCCGGCGGACGTGCTGACCGGGGTGAGGGGCTCGGCGGGCGCGTCGCGCAGCTTCTGCAGTTCGACCGATCGTCCCAGCAACATCTTTGCGCGGTCTTTCTCGGTTGCGTCAGTGGCACGTGCGACGACCGGACCCAGAACAGAGCGGACGCCGGCGAAATCGTTCAGCGCCAGGAGGGCCTCTCCCAGCCGCAACGCGGCCAGGTGGTTCGTGCGCTCCGCACGAACGACAGGCAGCAGGAGATCGCGGGCGGACGTGTACTCACCCAAAGCCAGATAGACGTATCCCAGCAACAGCGTGGCTTGCGTGTATCCCGGCCGGAGAGCAATGGCTCGCTGCAGCGCCCGCGACGCCTGCTGCAGTCCGTCTGGCTCGCCCTGAGAGGCCAGCCCGTCTTGAGAAACGAGCCCGGAGGCATAAAGGAAGTAGACCGTCTCGTTGGCGGTTCCCAGCGCCTGTGCCTCCTTGAGGTGAGCCAGACCTTCGGCGATCTTGCCCTGACGCATGTGCAACGTGCCGAGCGAGGCATGCGCGACCGCCAGGTCCTTGTTCGAGGCCAGTGCCTTCTCGAGCCGCGCTGTCGCTTCCTCATCGCGGTTCATATGCAACAGCAGGTCCCCAAGCCAGGCCTCGGCCTCGACATCCGAGATCGTTGTCGCGCGAGACTCGATGCGCCTCACGATGTCTTCGCGGAACTCATACGTGGTGTAGCCATGAGAGAACTGCTGGACGTATAGCTGCACCTCTCTCTCGAGATCGCGCACTTCGATGCCGTAGGCCGCGCGAAAGCTCTCTTCGGTCGATCCACCGTCGGCCAACTTCGTCACGAAGGCCAGCAACTGATCGCGGCGCTTCGATTCGCCGTGAATGGCGTGGTGCACGATGGCCCACGCCTGGGCATACAGCAGATGCCGCTCCATCGTGTCCTTCGTGTACTCGGGCGAGTGGCGATCGATCGCGAAGAACCGGGCAAACGGCATGCTGCGCGACTGCAGCAGCCGCAGATGCGCTTCATCGGGCTTACCGATGTTGGCGCGCCGGCTGGAAGGAACCTCCAACGTGCTGTAGTACTCGGCAAGCCCTTCGTTGAACCAGACCGGCGCGTCGTCAAAGACGCCGCGCAGAAGGAGATGGGCGAATTCGTGGAACACAACGGGGAATCCCTGGTTGGCCGACTCCAGCGTCAAGGCGATGTAATTGGTGTCATCTCCTGCCTGGAAAAATCCTCCGACCGTCACGACCTTCCCATCCATCACCGGCATGAACGGCTTGAAGGCGTTTCCGTCCTTGAAGACGAGGATGACGACGGGAGGCGCGCTGCCGTCACCAAGCATCGCCGGATTCAACTGGCTGATGACGTCGCGGAACTGCTCGAATTTCAGCGCGACGTTCCGAAGATCGCCCTCGCCGACCTCGCCGATGACATGGAAATGATCGGATCGCAGCGAGAGCCACTCGGCGGAGGCTATAGCAGGAGCGAACAGCGCCACGAACGCCGCGAGGACCAAGGGGAGTCGCATCTGCTCCTCCGAAAATGCCTCCTGTGCACGCGGGAAGGTAGACATCATACGCCCTGGTCTGACGAGCGCTTGTAACGGCTGGTAATGGACGTCTGTGTTGTGCCTCGCTCGAGGAGAATGGTGAGGACGCCCAGCTACTTGCCAGTACCTCGGGACAAATCGCGGCATGGAGTCCTCCCACAGGCTGTCGGTCAGCTGGCGCTTGTCCGTACCGTCAGCTTTCATGATGAAGATCTGCCCGTACGGTTGAAACGTCCGGTCATATAGAGCCGCTTCTTCCTTCCATCCGTACATGCCGCTGCTCCACATGATGTGCTCGCCGTCATCGGTCCAGACCGCGTGGGCATCGTTGGCTGGCGACGTGGTCAGTTGCCGAAGATCCGACCCATCTGGTCGGATTGTGAAGATGTCGAAGTTGAAGCCGCTGTGCCGACGCGTGAACACGATGCGCTGCCCATCAGGAGACCAATACGGGAGATTGTCATAGTCCGACGTCAGCACCTGCACCGACCGATCGGAGACATTGAGGATGCGCAGTCCTTGAACGTCACCGCCCCAAACCCTGTAGACGACGCGGGTGCCATCCGCCGACCAACTCGGGAACCCGGCATTCGGCGTGCCTTCCGTGAGCGTATCAACGTTCGTACCGTCGCGATGCACCATCATGATCTTTGCCGGCTGGCGGCTCCGCGACTGCAGGAAGCCGCCATACCCGAAAAGGATCCGCTGTCCGTCCGGTGACCAACTCGGCGAGAACGCGGTGCCCCCGTTTGACGGAAACACCTCCAGTCGGTTGGATCCGTCTGGATCCATGATGTCGAGCGACGAGTCGCCATCCTTGCGCGTGACTAAGAGTTTTCCGTCCTTGGAAAAGCTCGGGAAGACGTCCGTATATCGGTATTCGTAACCCGGGTCCCAACTATACAAGAGCAGGTTCTGGGGCCTCGGACTGAAGCCGACCCTCTCGTACACAACGTGCTTGCCGTCGGGCGACCACGCAGGTGAGCGCATGTCGCCTGTGACCATGCCAGCACCGCGGATGTAGGCCAGGCCTTGATTGGCCCCCGCCTTCGCAAGGTAGCCGATGACGTCATTGGTCAGAAACTGTGGCATCACCTTCAAGCCAGGACCGGCGGTGTGTGTCTGGCGCTCTCCTGACTGCACATCGACGGATACGATCTGCGAGGTTGTCGCTGCATCCTGTCCCGGCCAATGTGCGGCCCAGGTTTGCTGGACTGGAATCTCGTAGAAGATCACCCGGCTCCCGTCCGCAGACCACTTGGGTGCGCCCGCGGAGATTCCGGGGTGGGTGAGACGTCGAAGCCCCGTGCCGTCCGGCCGCACGACATAAATGCTGAGCTCCTGCACGTGTTCCCAGCCGGCGCCGCTGCTATGACCACGCCACTCGGTGTTGCGGTCGGAGGAAAAGGCGATCCACGCTCCATCGGGCGACCACGCGGGTCTGAAGAAGCCATTGGGCTTCCCCGGATCACCCTGAAGACCCGCGAGAGCCGTCAGCTTACGAAATCGCCGCGTTTGAAGGTTGAGAATCCAGATGTTTGCGGTCTGCATCTCGCGAGTGGAGACAAAGGCGAGCTGTGTTCCGTCGGGCGAAAGTGTCCCCTGATCGTCCAGCGCAGGGCTGTCGGTCAGCCGCTCCACATTGGTCCCATCCGGACGCGCGCGATAGATGTCGGCCTGCCCGAGGCCATTGCGCTCCGATGTGAACACGATCCATTGGCCGTCATGCGCATACGACGCGTGATAGTCGAAGCTCGCCGCGGCGAACAGTTTGCGTTCATGGGTACCGTCCGTCCGGGCGACATACAGCTCCGAGGTGGACGGTCCAATCCGATTCATCAGCATGACGCCGCGCTCGGCTGCGTTCTGCTGCGGCTGTCGCTCGAACCCGAGCAGCACGCCGGTGATCAACGTCGCCAGAAGGATGGTGCGTCCAATCATGAATGTGATGCTCCCTCAGCCGAGGCGGTGGTCGCCTTCGAATGATTAGACGACTTACTCATGGCAGATTGAGGGCAAAGCTGTGAAAAGATTGCGGCGGGATCGATTCGGCGCCATGCAGTCTGATCCTGCGCCAAATGTAGGGCGGGTCTCAAAAGACCCGCCCTACGTCGTAATCAGCGCTTGGTCGGAGCGATCGCTGTCGGTAACGCGCTGTCGGCGCCTCCGTCACCTGGAAACACGTGCGAAAACGCGTAACCCACGACGGCCAGTCTCGTCGCCATCTCGGTGCCCGCGAATCGAAGCTGGTGCCACGCAGTGGCAGGTGCGTAGATGATGTCCCCCTGATCGGCGACGAAGGTCGGCACTGAACCAATCGTCGCTTCCATTTTGCCTTCGAGGACGAACCAGAACTCCGGGCCGGTCACGTGCAGGTGGCCCTTGTCGCCGGGCGGTGCGGGCTTCTGAGTCTTCGGATCGCCGCGAAGAATATTCGCGATGCCGACGTTCACATAGCCACCATCGTGGGCGTCGCCGACGAACTGCGTGGGGTTCTTCTTGGTCAGCGGCTTGCCGGCGATCACCTGGTTGTAGTCGATGTACGGCACGTTGGCGCCGTCGTACCCCCCCTTGCTGTTGGCGACTTTCGTCTTCTCGAACCTGATTCCAGGAGTAGCCGGCGGCGTCTCATCGGCCGGATACATCGTCTGAGAATTCGCCATCAGCACCTCGAAGCGCAGCGATGGCCGATCGCCGACCGTCTCCATGCTGTACACCAGCCGCTTCGGCACCTGCACGAGGAAGCCCTTCGTCGCCACAAACGGCTGCTGCCCCTCGATCGTGAAGCGAATCTGCCCGTCCTGAACGATCCAAAAGGCGCGGTTGTCCTGATGGAATCGCCGCGGCGTCTTCGCGCCCGGCGCCATCGAGATGTACTCGCCGTGGAAGAGGTTGTCGTCGACGATGAGCTCGGACCAGTTCTGCTGGCCTTTGTGCTTGGCAACCACTTCCGAGACCTTCGTCCACGCCTTGTGCGGCGGGACGAAGGGATTCGGTTTCACTGGCAACGGCGTCCAGACCTCGATCTGCTGCTCCTGCCCCTGCACGGCGACTTGAGGACCCGACATCGCCAGCACCAGACCCACTCCAACAACGGTTGCAATCGACCTGCTGAGTTTCATCGAAGAGTCTCCTTAAAGAGTGTAGGGCGGGTCTTGTATTCTAGACCCGCCGCCGGGTCCATAGGACCCGGCCTACGTACATATCATCGTGTGCGCGCATTGTCGTTCTCCTCGCTGTTGATGACGTCGAGATCCCCGTCCGCATCCACATCGAGCAGCAGATTCAGATCGAACTTGATGCCGTCAGCACCGCTCAGGTCGAACACGTCCCAGTTGGCCCGATAGGGCGAATCGCGAAAGCGGAGCCACACGATGCCGCGCTTGCCGTTGGATGCCTGCAGTCACTACCAGGCAGGCGCGTCGCAGCGGTAACGTCACAAGACCTCCGGTGCCAGCCAAGCTTACATCTGCTTCGAGTATGTTAGGCTCGCCGCAACCAAGGATGACATCTGTGATGAAGGAACATATCTGGGCCGCCTTTCTGCTCATGATTTTCAGTACCGGTCTAGACGCGCAGAGTCCCACGGCCGCAGAAATCGACCGGCGCGCCGAACAGGTCGCAGACAAGGTGGTCGGGTGGCGTCGCGATCTTCATCAGCATCCGGAGCTGGGCAATCGTGAAACGCGCACGGCCAAGGTGGTGGCCGACCATCTTCGAAGCCTCGGGATCGAAGTTCGAACCGGCGTCGCGCATACCGGCGTCGTCGGTGTGCTGAAGGGCGGCAAGCCGGGCAAGGTGGTGGCGCTTCGAGCCGACATGGACGGCTTGCCCGTCACTGAACTGGTGAACGTGCCGTTTGCGTCGAAGGTGAAAGCGACCTACAACGGGCAAGAGGTCGGCGTGATGCACGCGTGCGGCCACGACAATCACGTTGCCATTCTCATGGGCGTCGCGGAACTGTTTGCCGGCATGAAGGATCAGCTGCCCGGCACGGTGAAGTTCATCTTTCAGCCGGCCGAAGAGGGCGCGCCCAGCGGAGAGGAAGGCGGGGCGGCCCTGATGGTCAAGGAAGGCGCCTTCGACAATCCGAAGCCCGATGCCGTGTTCGGTCTCCACGTGGGGCTGGGCGCCGGCAGCGTTGGGACACATCGGATACCGCTCGGGCGCGACGATGGCGAGCGCGGACATGGTGCGGATCGCTGTGCAAGGAAAGCAGACGCACGGCGCAATACCGTGGGGCGGCGTGGATCCAATTGTGGTGGCCTCCCAGATCGTGCTCGGGCTTCAGACCATCGTCGAGCCGTCAACTCGACGCGACAAAGACGCCCTCGATCATCACCATCGCCAGCATGCACGGCGGCGTTCGGTTCAACATGATCCCCGACGAAGTGCAGCTCGAGGGAACTATCCGGACGTTCGATTCCGCCGTGCAGCGCGACGTGCACCGCCGGATCACGCTGACGGCTCAGTCGATCGCGGCCAGCGCCGGGGCCGAAGCCACCGTCACGTTCACGCCGTTCGCGCCTGTGACGATCAACGATTCGAAGCTCACCGACGCCATGCTCCCCACCCTGCGCCGGGTGGCCGGAGCGGACATGGTGTCGGAACAGGCGCTGGTGACGGCCGCCGAGGATTTTTCAATCTTCGCGCAGCGCGCGCCGGGGCTGTTCGTCTTTCTCGGGGCGACCAGGAAGGGTGTGGATCCGGCCACTGCGCCGGCCAATCACTCGCCGTTGTTCGATGTGGACGAGGGCGTGCTGCCGCTCGGCGTCCGGACGTTAGCCCATCTCGCGGCCGACTTTTTGTCGCAGAAATAGGTCCGTCTTATTTCGCGGAGGCTCGGCCGACGACAGGCAGCATATCCACGAATCCGCGCCAGCTTTGCTCGTTTCCAGGGCGATTCGCCGACAGCGCAAGGCCGCACCACATCGCGGGCGTTGCCAGCCCCGTCGCCGGCCTCGCCCAGACTCGCTGCACCGTCACGGCGACCCCGATCAACGGTACGCGGAGGTTGAAATGCACCGGCACATCAGATCGGCCACGGCCCGGCATTTCGAGCAGCAGGCCATGATGGCTGGCGTCGATGATGCGCGACGGCACGTCGTTCACGACGGCTTCGAAACAGTTTGCGATCTTTCGCGGTGACCGGCGAATCGGCCGCCCTTCCATAATTGCCATCATCACCGTACAGAGGAGTGTGGCGCGATCGAGCGGTCGCTCCAGGTACATGGCGTGGCGGCTGATGCGCGGATCGACCTCGGCGCCGTTGCCGATGACAACAGCGGCGGTCGACGGATTGCGTTGACGACTTACGTTGAGGAGTCCGTCGCGCACGGCGAAAGCGACGTCGGCGACCAGGAGATCAAAATCGCGCGCGTGCATTTCCCGCGCCGCGGTGCGAGCGTTCCCCTGCCGAACGGGCTCGAAGTGATTGGCCGAGAGCCACTCGCCGACGGTCTCACATTCACCGGCATCGGGCAGGGCAACGATCACGCGGGGGGAAACGGCCATGTGCGGGCGTGAAATGGCGTGCATTCCACATGCCAGCGAAAACACTCAGGAATTCTTACCGGCGACGATTTCTGACTTTCAAAAGCGAATCCGCGACGGAGAAAACTGTCGTCGATGACGGTTTTGAATCAGCCGCTCGTCCAGGGTTTCTAGGGTTTCTTCGGTGGAACGGCCTTCTCTGCCGTCGGTCGGAGGGAGGCGCTCCACGACATGTCTGGACTGCCCACCTTCTGCGCCCCGTTGACGCCGATGACGATGGAACCGGCGGGATCGACCGGGCCGCCGTCGAGCACGATCGTGGAGTATTTGGTGGTCTTGGCTTCGAGCGTCCGCCGTCCGGGCGCGATTTGCTGGGTCTTGAGCAATCCCTTCGCATCGAAGATGAAGACCTCGACCGTGAACTGCTCGAGGTCGTCGCTGGTCTGATTGGTCGCTGAATACAGCACGACGGGGGGATCGCCGGCGACGGTCAGCACGGTCGCCTTGCCGATTTTCACCGGCGAATCTGGCGCCTCAATTACCACCGCGGCCTGCTCGGCCGCCGCTGCCACAACCAGCATCCCGGCCATCGTCGCACTGAGTAGGATCATGGGCCCTCCGACGTCAGTCTAACGCACAGCCGTGTGGTCTCGCGGTGATGTATCGATCTTTTGGCGCCCCCGCCCGGGTTTGACGTAGTGTATTCATTCATGGCGCGCCTCATTCTCGTCGTGATGATCTGCCTGGGGGGAAGCGGGCTGTTGCATACAGCGGCACAGGCACAATCGACGCCCGCGCCGCCGGCTCACGATCGCGTCGCCGTTCCGGAGCCCAGCGAGAAGGCGTTGTCCTACCATCGCAGCGGCAACATCCTGTGGATGGTCAGCATCCTCTGGTCCATGGTCGTGCCGCTCGCGTTTCTCTGGACGGGTCTTTCGGCCCGGATCCGCGACCTCGCGCAGCGAATCGGCCGGCGGCGGTTCTTCGTCATCGGTATCTACTTCATCATCTTCAGCGCGATCGGCTTCGTGCTCGATCTCCCACTCAGCTACTACGCCGGGTACGTTCGAGAGCACGCGTACGGCCTGTCGAACCAGACGTTCGGCAAATGGTTCGGCGATGCGGCCAAAGGACTCTTCGTCGGCATCTGCTTCGGCGTCGCGTTTCTCTGGCTGCCGTTTGCGCTGTTGCGCCGCAGCCCGCACCGCTGGTGGCTGTATGTCGGGCTGCTGATGGTTCCATTCCTGCTGTTCGTCTCGCTGATTTCACCGATCTGGATCGATCCGCTCTTCAACAAGTTCGGCCCCATGCAGAACAAAACGCTCGAAGCGAACATACTCGAGCTCGCCGACCGGGCCGGCATTCAGGGTAGCCGCGTGTTCGAAGTGGCCAAGAGCGTGGACACGAAAGCGTTGAACGCCTACGTCACCGGCTTCGGCGACACCAAGCGGATCGTGCTGTGGGACACGATCATCGCGGCGCTCGACGAACGTGAACTGCTCGTGGTGATGGGGCACGAGATGGGTCACTACGTGCTCGGTCACGTCTGGCGCACGGTCGTGTTTTTTTCGCTTCTGATCATGGCGACGCTCTACGCGATCTATCGCACGGCCGGCTGGGTGATCGAGCGCAATCGATCCCGCTTTGGCTTCGATGACCTGTCCGATGTGGCCGCCCTCCCGCTGATTCTTCTGCTCTTCAACGTGTACCTGTTTGTGATTTCGCCCGTGATCATGGGGTTTACCCGGTATCACGAGCACGAAGCGGACAGATTCGGGCTGGAGATTACCCGCGACAACCACGCGGCGGCGACGGCGTTCGTCAAGCTTCAGCAGGAGAACCTGGCGGTTCCCCGGCCCGGGTGGTTGTACACGATCTGGCGAGCCAGCCATCCACCGGTCGGCGATCGCATCGACTTCAGCAACGACTATCGTCCGTGGGAGCGCAATCAGCCGCTCGTCTACGAGAGCCTCTTTCGAAAAGGACAATGAGCAAGGCATTTACGAAGGAATCCGACGGCGAAGAGGAAGACCTCGATCACGCCGACGCCGCCGACAAGGCCGCGGACGCGCAGCTCGCGGGCGTCAAGAACTACATTACGCCGAGCGGCCTGCAGCGGCTGAAGGACGAGCACAAGTTTCTGCTCACCAGAGAACGGCCGGCAGTGACGCAGGTGGTGGCCTGGGCGGCGAGCAACGGCGATCGCAGCGAAAACGCCGACTATCAGTACGGCAAACGGCGGCTGCGCCAGATCGATCGGCGGATTCACTTTCTCACCAAGCGAATCGATGCCGCGCAAGTGGTCGACCCGGAAGCTCCGAGAACCGGGCGGGCGGCGACGCATGTGTTCTTCGGCGCGACCGTGCGCTACGCCAACGCCCTTGGAACCGAGCGTGTGGCGCGCATCGTCGGCCTCGACGAGATCGATCTGGATCGCAACTACATCAGCTGGGTGTCGCCGCTGGCGCGCGCGCTGATGAAGTCCGGCCCCGGCGATTCCGTGGTCCTTCACGCGCCGGCCGGCGCGGAGCGTCTGGAGATTCTCGAGGTGCGTTACGAGCGCATCCAGATGGAGCCCTTCAGCGAACCGCCCGGAGCCGAGGTCGCGCACGAAGGCGCGGCCTCGCACCTGAATAACCCCTCCCCGACCAACTGATGGACAACATCCAGCCCTGCGATCTGCTCCTCACCAACGCCCTCATCGTCACGATGGACGAGCAGTTCACCATTCACAACCCGGGCTCGATCGCCATTGCGGGAAACGGGATCCTCGCCGTCGGCGACATCGCCGGCGACTTCGAGGCCGTCACGCGCATCGACTGCGGCGGGCGCCTCGTCTTGCCCGGCCTCGTCAACGCCCACACGCACGCTCCCATGACGCTGCTTCGCGGTCTCGCCGACGATCTTCGCCTCGACGTCTGGCTCATGGGCTACATGATGCCGGTGGAGCGCGAGTTCGTCCGGCCGGATTTCGTCGCGCTCGGCACCCGGCTGGCGTGCGCCGAGATGATTCGCTCGGGGACGACCTGCTTCGCCGACATGTACTACTTCGAAGCCGCCGTCGCCGAGGCGGCGGCCGCCGCAGGGGTCCGCGCGCTCTGCGCGCAGACCGTCCTGAAATTTCCAACCCCCGATGCCGCCAGCTACGAAGACGCGCTCGAGATGGCCCGCGCCTTTATCCAGAAATGGAAAGGGCATCCGCTGATCGTGCCCTCCGTCGCCCCGCATGCGCCTTACACATGCACCGCCGAAATCTTTCGCGCGTGCGCCGAGCTGGCCACCGAGTTCGACGTTCCGCTGCACACGCACCTCGCCGAGACGGCGCTCGAGGTCGAGCGCGCGCGCAAGGAATACGGCATGCCCATCGTGCCATGGGCGAAAAAGCAGCGCCTGTTCGATGCGCGAGTTCTCGCGGCGCACTGCGTTCACGTGGACGAGGGCGAAATCCGGACGTTGCGCGACGCACATGCCGGTGTCGCACACAACCCTGCCAGCAATCTGAAGCTCGGGTCGGGCATCGCACCCGTCGCAAAGATGCTCGAGCTGGGGCTCGATGTCGGGATTGGCACCGATGGGGCGGCGTCGAACAACGACCTCGACATGTTCGAGGAGACGAGGCTGGCGGCCCTCCTGGCCAAGGGGACGAGCGGCGATCCCACCGCGATTCCCGCGCGCACGGCGCTCGCCATGGCCACGCGCCTGGGCGCGCGAGCGATGCACCTTGGCGACATCACCGGCTCTCTCGAACCCGGCAAGCGCGCGGACCTCATCGTCGTCAATCTCGACGGGTCCCATACGATGCCGCGCTTCACGCGCGACGCCAATGCCATCTACTCGCAGATCGTGTACGCCGCGAAGTCGACCGACGTTGTGGATGTGATGTGCGACGGCCGCTGGCTGATGCGCGACCGCCGACTGCTGACGCTCGATGAAGCGGAGTTGCTGTCGGGCGCGGCCGACGTGGCCCGGCGGATCGACGCGTTTCTCATCAAGCGGGAGCAGAGCGTGCTGCAGAAGCTCATCGCGATCGGCGGCGCCGCCGAACAGGAGAGCTTCGAGATCCAGGTCAAAGCGCGCGCTGACCTCTGAAGCATCGGTGCTCAGCGCGCTCGAAAGCGACGACGACATCTCGATCATCCGCCAGGTGCACTACCACCAGCACGACAAATATTTCTTCTTCCGCGATCCCGAGCAGGGCCGCCTTCGCTACCGGGAGGACGAATTTCTCAATGCCGATAACCAGGTCGTCAATGCCCGCGCGCGGCTGACCCTGACGGGTCCGGCACGCGAGCACGCCTTCGGTTCGGTGTTGCTGTTTCGATCGCGTTTCTTCGCACCCGCCCTGCACTCGCCGCGCTTCTACCGCGAGTACTTTCAGCCATCACGAGAGAGGGACGTGGACAAGGATCGGCGACGCTGGCTCGTCGCGTACAGCGGCGTGCAGTTCTACGTGCACCTCGATCGTCTGATGAATCCGGCGACCGGCGGCTATTTCGTGGAAGTGAAATCGCGCACCTGGTCGCGGCGCGACGCCGAGGACAAAGCAGCCGTCATTACCAGGCTGCTCGAGCGGCTGGGCGCCCGCCCGGAGGACACCATCGAGGCGGATTACGTGGAGCTTTGAGGGCCGAGGCTCGGCTGAAGCCGGGCCCTACCGCCGTGTCCTCTGACCAAGTACGTAGTGTCCGGCTTTAGCCGGACTTTCACGCGGCGAGCCCTACTCTGTTAACTGTGCGAGGCGTTCCTCGGTCGCGGGATGGGTTGATAAGTACCGCAACGCGCTCGGCGTGCCGGACGCGCCGCTCGTCTTCTCGAGCCGCCGAAGGATCTCGGCGAGATGGCTGAGCGGAATGCCGTTCCGGTGCAGCACTTCAATCGCAAACGCATCGGCTTCGCGCTCGAGCTCGCGCGAGTAGTTCGCCTCGAGCAGCGCCGCCGCAGCCGCGGGCGCAACCGCGCTGACATCCCCGGCGATCCAGGCCACCACCAGGCCCATGAGCGAGTTCTGAACAATCCCGCGCAACCCGTGGTTGCCCTCGACGTGCCCGGCCTCGTGCGCCAGCACGCCGAGAATCTCGCGGTCGTCGTGGGCCAGCGCCACCAACCCATCGGTCACGACGATGGTCCCAGACGGCAACGCCATCGCGTTGGCCCCGATGGCCTCGCTCTTCCGGAATTCGAGGCGGTACGACCCGGTCGATCCGGCCGGCATCTTGAGCTGGCGGAGCGCCGACTCGATCGACCGCTGCCGCTCGCGCGGCAGCGCACTCGGCGTAAAGACGTCCTGGTCGAGCGACCGCATCGTTTCGCGGCTCAGCGATTCCCGTACCGATCGCGGCAGCCTGTCGGCTATCTCGCCCGCAACCAGGGGAATGCCGTACACATAAGCGATCACCACGAGCGCGATGCCCAGAACGGGCAGGATCAGCAACCATCGCGGCAGGCGATCGCCCCACTGCGTATTCGAGGATGGCTGGGGGTGCTGCGGGATCAAATCAAGGAACTATATCGCCTTCGAGCTGCCGTGGCCGCGGCAGGCGTCCACGTGCAACGGTGTGCAGCCCTGTGCACCTGTCGTGGGGCACTACCGTACAGATCTGTAAGCGCCGACAAATTGGGCATGGAAAAACGCCTCTCCCTCGGCGAAGTACTGGACAAGTACCGGTTGATCTGCCCCAGGTGCCGTTGCAACGAAGCCATCGTGCTCATCGACATCGCCTTTGAAGTGACGTGGCAGTGTGTCGACTGCGAGACGCGCTGGCCGGCGAGCGATGCGGAACGAGAGTTACTGCTGGGTCCGTCTCTCAAGATGATCCATTGACTGCACCGCACCTGGGTGCGTTGGGTGCGAAGGTGCCGGCGCGTCGCACCTGACGCACCTAACGCACCCGTCGCACCCGTCGCCCAACCTACCTAGCCGACGCAGAGCCGCGAAGGCGCAGAGAACTTTTTTCCACGTACCTGGAGTTTTTTCGATCAGGGGCCTCGGCGTCTCTGCGGCTCTGCGTCGTGTCTTTCCCAAAAATGAGCGTGTCTTTCCTGAAAAAGGGCGAGCGGGGAGGCAAAAAACGCCTCCCGTCGTGGGGGTTGGAAGTTGCCGTCCGCCGCGAGGTGGGGACGAGCGCAGTTGATTCTAGAGATAGCAACGTGCGTGCCGTCGTTTTCGAGGCGTTTTTGGTCTGCTTTCACTACAACTAGAATCATCGAGTGAAGTTTTCCGCGCGTATCCTCGCCAGCCTCAGTTTCTGCCATCTGCTGAACGACCTGATGCAGTCGCTGCTGCCGTCGATCTACCCGCTGTTGAAGCAGACCTTTGGTCTCAGCTTCGGCCAGATCGGTATCATCACGCTCGTCAATCAGATCATCGCGTCGGTGCTGCAGCCGGTGATTGGCGTGTATACGGATCGGCGGCCGCTGCCCTACTCGCTGGCGGCGGGCATGGCCTTCACGCTGGCGGGAATGGTGCTGCTCGCCTTTGGCCCGACCTACGGCGCCGTCATCGCCGCGTCCGCCTGCATCGGGCTCGGGTCGGCGGTGTTTCATCCCGAATCCTCCCGCGTCGCCCGTCTGGCTTCGGGAGGGCGCCACGGATTCGCGCAGGCATTCTTTCAAGTCGGCGGCAACGTCGGATCGGCCGTCGGCCCTCTCTGTGCGGCGTTTTTCGTGCTGCCCCACGGACGAAGCAGCATCGCCTGGTTCTCGCTGATGGCGATCGTGGGCATGCTGTTTCTGTGGAACGTCGGAAACTGGTACAGACAGACCAGCGTGTTCACGGGCACCGCGGGCGCCATGGTGACGCACCGGACGGGACTGTCGCCGAACCAGACGCGTGTCGCTCTGGCGTTGCTGCTCGGCCTGCTCTTCTCGAAGTACGTGTACCTCGCGAGCTTCGGCAGCTACTACACCTTCTACCTCATCCACCGCTTCAATCTGACCGTGCGCAGCGCGCAGGTCCATCTCTTCTTCTTCCTGGGCGCGGTGGCCGCGGGCACGATTTTCGGCGGGCCCATCGGCGATCGTTTCGGACGGCGGCGGGTGATTCTCGGGTCGATTCTGGGCGTGCTGCCGTTTTCGCTGGCGCTGCCCTACGCCAATCTTTTCTGGACGCGCCTCCTGACGATTGTCATCGGCCTCATCCTCGCGTCGGCCTTCTCCGCCATCATCGTCTTTGCGCAGGAGCTGGTGCCGGGCCGGGTGGGCGCCATCGCCGGACTGTATTTCGGCTTTGCCTTCGGCATCGCCGGAGTCGGCGCGGCCGTGCTTGGCGCGCTCGCGGACCGTACGAACATTACAGTCGTCTATCACGTGTGCTCGTTCCTGCCGGCGATTGGCGTTCTGGGATTCTGGCTGCCGAAGGTGGAACGCCGTGAATAACTAGGGATTAGGAATTGGGGATTTGGGATTAGGGATTAGGGGTGCTAGCCTCAGACGATGAAGGCCATTGCGATTGCGTTGCTCTTCGGTACGACGCTTCTCGCGCAGACTGCAGCAGCGCCGGCGACGTGGCTCGACAAGCCGCTCGCGAACTGGAACAAACCGGGTGCGCCGATTCCCGCGGCGAAACCTGCTGAAGACGAGTCCATCGCGGCGCTGTCGAAACGGTGCAGCTATCTGCCGCTCCTCCAGACGACGGCCGGCGAGCGTGCGCTCGTGGACGCCGGATGGGTTCCCTTTCGGATGTTCGATAAGCAGATCGTCGATCGCGACGTCGAAATCATCGGCGGCCTTGCCGGCGCCGATGGCATGTGCCGGCCGATGAACTTCAACGTGTTCGTGTTCGTCAACGGCCGGCTTGCCGGAACGCTGTCGCCGCAGACCATGGAGTCGCGTACCGACGGCAGCATTGGCGGCGCGATTCGTCTCGCCGCCGACGACACCATCCAGGCAGGATTTGCGCGCTACCTCGACAAGGACGCGCTCTGCTGTCCGTCGAGCCATGTCACGGTTCGATACGGGATCGACCGGAAGGCGACGTCGGCTGTTGTCGTTCCAGTGAGCGTCCGGGTGACGCGGCCGTAGGAGTCGTTAGGCGAAGGTCGGAAGTCGGTAGTCGAAAGTCTGGTCGCTAGTCGAAAGTCGCCCGAAAGTCGAAAGTCGAGTGGCTAGTTAAGATGTCGATCGGAATAGGTTTTGCTGAGGCTCGTGGTATGGGTATGAGCCGCCAGATCGGACAGTTCGCCACACGCAGAGCCACACGCAAGCTCACACGCGCCCTTCCCTGGGTGGGAACGGTGATCGCGCTCCTCACGCTCGGCGCCGCCATCAAACGCAAAGGTTTCTTCGGCGGCTCCCTCGACACAGCTCTCGACTTCACCCCCGTCGTCGGGACGCTCAAGAACGTGGCCGAGGTGGGCCGCGGCAGAGATTTCATCCGCGACAGGGTCCGGTAGCTATCTCAACGCCAGGACGCAAGGCGCAGGGCATTTCAATCCGGCATGGTATTCTAATGGCATGAAGACTACCATCGACAAGGCAGGCCGGGTGGTGATTCCGGCGGCCCTGCGCGAGCGGGCCGGGCTGACCCCTGGATCGGAGCTCGACATTACCGAAGACGAGCTCGGTATTCGCCTCGCGCGCGTCGCGCCAGGTCCCCGCCTCGTCAAAGTCGGCCGCCGTCTTGTCGCAAGACCGACGGCCGCCGCAACCGATCGTCCCCGCGTCGACATCGCGTCGCTCATCGAAGAAGAGCGTAACCGCTGGCCGTGATGGTGTTCCTCGACACGAGCGTACTTCTGGCCGGGCTCGTCGATTTCGGCCCGCAAAGCGCGCCTGCGCAGTCAGTGATGCACGCCGTCGCCGAAAAGCGACTGGGCGAGGTTGGCACCGCGTGGCACTGCTGCCTGGAATTCTTTTCCGTCGCAACCAGGCTGCCGGCCGAGTTTCGCCTGACGCCAGCCGATGCCGCGCTGCTGCTCCAGGAGGAAGTGTTCTCGCGACTGACCGTGCACGACTTGCCGGTGGGCATTCGGGGAACGATGCTGCACGCGGCGGGCCGCGACGGCGTCGCGGGCGGCAGAATCTACGATTCCCACATTGCCGAGGTGGCCCGCGCCGCGGGCGCGACGGTCGTGATCACCGACAACCGGCGACACTTCCTCGCCGCCCTCCGCTACGGGATGCGGGTCGAGACACCGGCTGAATTTCTGAGTGGTCTGAAGAAGTCAAAGTAACGGCGCGACTGAAGTCGCGCCCTACCGATCTCTACGCCATCAGCCCCGCGCTGCCGGCCACGGCCTACCGATCGAGGCGGCCGATGAGGCTCAGCACCGCTCGATACGCCTGCGCCATTGCGCGAGGCTCGGCGAGCGACGGCGTATCGGCCGCGGTGTGAATGGTTCGCAGAACCTCGGGCCTGAAACCCTCCGGCAACCCCGATTCCTTGCCCCCGTTGATGAGAAGCAGGAGTTGGTGCGCCTGCAGTTCGGGCATCGCCGCGATAGACAACGTGGGAATCCCTGCCTTCTGAAAGCTCAGATCGTCACTCGGCGGCATCCTCGGAAATTCGACGCAGGCCCGAACGACGTCGACGCAGGTGGCCCGCATCGCCTGGAAGAAAGCGTCGTTCGCGGTCGAGCGCGGCCCGAAGATGAGCGTGTCGCCGAAGGCGTTGACGTCGAGGTTCACCATCACGCGTGTCTTCCGATCGCGGTGGTCCTGAGCGTATCTGGCCGATCCGAGCAACCCCAGCTCTTCCATGTCGAAGAAGACGATGCGCACCTGACTCGCCGGGCGTGTCTTCTGCCACGTTTCCGCCAGGCGGACGAGAATCAGAACGGACGCGGCGTTATCGACGGCCCCTTTGCTGAGGGTGCCATCCTGCAACCGCACGGCGTCGTAATGCGCGCCGATGACGATCTCGGGTTCCCGTCCTCGAATGGTGATGACGACGTTACGGCCCTGGGTGCGAGGGTCAGTCTTGCGCGGCTCGATCGTGAACGGCTCGACCTCGAACGGGATACCGCGGGCTTTGAGCATCCCGGAGAGCGCATCAAACCGCGCCTCGTTCGACGATTGCCCCAGGCGCGCCAGATCGTCGGCCGCGTTTGCGAACAGCTGCTCGGCAACGGGCGCAGACACGACGGGCGCGGTGCGCGCGGCGCAGGCTGAGGCGGCAAAGAGGCCAACGGACAGAGCTAAAGCTCTGTGCCACCGAACTCCGAACCCAACGAACCTCACGAACCCCACGAACCGACGAACCCCACGAACCTGACGAACCCTCATGATCTGTATGGTATTTCCCCGAACATCGGAAGGCCCGCGGCCTTGATGATGTCGGTCAGGCCCTGGCGGGTGTGGAATTCCATCCCGTCCCGGTTGACGACGACCGTGTTGGGATAACCCGGCGCCAGCCGTCGGAACTCGGCGTCGATCAGGCGGAAACGCCGCACCATGTTTTCGGCAGCCTCGTGCGGGCGGTTGCGCAGCCTGATGTGCTTCTCGATGGTGTCCACGCTCGACGTCAGCACGATGACCTTCTCGGGATTCCACCAGTCGCCGATCGACAGCACGTGCTGAAGGGCCGGATGGTCCTGGGCGGCGTACTCGGCCATGTGCGCTTCGAGCGTGATGCGCGCCCCTTCGAAGAAGATCACGCGGTCGGGCCGATCGTGCTCGGCCGCGTCGCGGTAGTTCGCGTCGTAGATGCGGGCAAAGTCACTCGGTGACGCCCACCGCGTTCCGGCCGGCAGCGATGTCTTCGAGCATGCGGCGGTCCCACACGCCCTCTTCGCCCTCTCCGTAAGTCCCGTTGTGATAGAGGTCGCCAAGCTGGCGGATCAGCGTGCTCTTACCGATTCCGGGGCCTCCGACGATGGCGACGCGCATTTTAGTGTCCCGACACTAGATGTCGACGCTCACGACGCTCGTCACTTCCTCCACCGTCGTGAGTCCCTGGGCGAGCAGCCAGGCGGCATACCGCTTGAGGTCGATCATCCCCTCCTCGATGGCCACCGCGTGGATCTCCTCCGAGCGTGCGCCGTTGCCAACCAGCGCGCGAATACGGGGCGTCACCTTCATCACCTCGTAGATGCCCACCCGGCCCCGTACGCCCTTGCCGCCACAGCTGTTGCAGCCTCGTCCCTTGTAGATCGTCGTGCCTTCCGGCAGCCCCCAGAACCGCGCGATGTTCGCATCGGCCGGATAAGGCTCCTTGCAGTCCTGGCAGAGCCGGCGGGCAAGACGCTGCGCGATGACGCCGATGGTCGACGAGGACACCAGAAACGGCTCGACGTCCATTTCCTGGAGCCGCGTAAAGGCGACCGCCGCGCTGTTGGTGTGGAGCGTCGTGAAGACGAGATGGCCCGTCAGCGCGGCTTCTACGGCGGTGTGGGCGGTCTCCTTGTCGCGGGTCTCGCCCACGAGCAGGATGTCCGGATCCTGGCGGAGAAACGCGCGCAGCACGCTGGCGAACGTGAGGCCGATGTCCGAGTTCACCTGAATCTGGGTGACGCCGGGCAGGTCGTACTCGATCGGGTCTTCCGCTGTGGAGATGTTCACCCCGGGATCGTTGATTTCGGCCAGCGCGGAATACAGCGTCGTCGTCTTGCCCGACCCGGTCGGCCCCGTCACGTAGATGATGCCGTAGGGCTGCTCGATCATCTCGCGCATCGAGCGTCAGGACGCCGGCGATTCGACATCAGCTTGTCGAGGCCGAGCGTGGTGTTCGACCGATCGAGGATGCGCATGCACACCTTCTCGCCCCACTTGCCGGGCACGGTGGACACGCGGAAGTCGATGGGCTTGCCGTCCATGGTGACGCTGATGCGCCCGTCCTGCGGCAGCCGCTTCTCGGCGATATCGAGGCGGCTGAGGATCTTGAATCGCGAAATCAGGCCCAGCTGGACGCGCTTGGGGAGCTTCTGCACCACCTGGAGCACGCCGTCGATCCGGAACCGGACGGTCACGTCGCCCTCCATCGGCTCGACGTGAATGTCGCTGCTCCCCTGCTTGATGGCGAGGCCGAGAATCGAGTTGGCGAGCTGGATGATCGGCGCGTCTTCGGACGCGCTCATCAGGTCCTGCTTGGTTTCGGCTTTCGGCTCGTCGGTATCGGCCGCCAGTTGAAGCTCGCGGATGAGATCCGATTGGAGCAGGTCCACACCGGCAGGCGCGGCCGGCTTTGCCCCGGCCGCAGGCGCGCCCGGCGCGCGGGCGGGCGCCGGCTTCGACGCGGTGGCAACCCCGTCGTTGCCCTGCGACATCAGCTGAGGATAGGTCGTGGTCATGAACCGCTTGAAATCCTCCTCCGTCACGATGGCCGGCTCGATGAGCACGCCCTTGATGACCCGGCGCACATCGTCGAAAGCCACGACGTTGAGGGGTTGGTCATCGCCAGCGTCAGACGGTTGTTGCAGAACGCGATCGGGACGACCTTGTGCTCGTGCACGATGGCCTGCGGCAGCAGGCGGAGGACGCGCGGATCGACCTTCACGCGCGACAGATTTACGAAGTCGACACCGATGTGACGGTTCGCCGCGTCAAGGCGCTCGGCCAGCGCCGCCATCATCGCCCGCGCGGCCGACGGCTGCTCGGCCAGCAGTTGATCGAAATCCGACCGATCGAGGATGCGCGCACGTCGTCGCGTCGAGCGCGACCACCGAGGCGGTGCGCGGCTTCCTCGTGAGCAGCGCCATCTCGCCGAACATCTGTCCTTCGCCGAGCTCCGCGAGCAGGAAGTCGATGCCGGTGTCCGGATCCCTGCGGCGCACGGCCACTCGTCCCGATAAGACGATGAAAGCCGAGTCGTCGGCAGTTCCCTCTCGGACGATCACCGAACGGGGCGCGAACTCTCGACGACGCATCCGGTGCTCGAGACGCGCGAGCGCATCGGATGAGACCTCGGTGAAGAGCGGCAGGCGACCGAGCAGCGACGGATTCATTTCAGTTGCCGCATCTTACAACAGCAAACTCGCGTATCATGTGAGACGATGAATCAGCCGATCACCACTCGATCTGCTCATGACGTCGGGGAAGCTTGGAATACGGTCGATGCTGCTGAACTCTACGAGATTGCCCGGTGGGGTCAGGGATACTTTTCAGTCGGCGATAACGGTCACATCAAGATCCACCCCACGAAAGAGCCGCAGCGGTCGATCGACCTCAAGCAGCTGGTCGACCATCTCCAGCTCCGCGGCATCAACCTCCCGACGCTCATCCGATTCCGCGACATCCTCCAGCACCGGCTGCAGGACATCCACGACGCCTTTCAGACGGCCATCACCCAGCACGAATACACGGGCAAGTACTGCTGCGTCTACCCGATCAAGGTGAACCAGCAGCGCCAGGTCGTCGAGGAGGTCCTCGATTTCGGCAAGCCGTTCAACTTCGGCCTCGAGGCCGGGTCGAAGCCCGAGCTGCTCGCCGTGGTCGCGCTCGCCGACAACGACACGCCGATCATCTGCAACG
Source organism: Vicinamibacterales bacterium (assembly GCA_963746535.1). GTDB lineage: Bacteria > Acidobacteriota > Vicinamibacteria > Vicinamibacterales > JAMQPK01 > JAMQPK01. The sequence continues at coordinate 676,939 of CAVVBP010000010.1, forward strand.
GCTTCAAGGACGACGAGTTCATCGAGATGGCCATGCTGGCGCAGAAGATCGGCCGGCAACATCATCCCGGTCGTCGAGAAGTACACCGAGCTGGACCTGATTCTCGAGATACGCCGAGAAGGTGGGCGTCCGGCCCGACCATCGGCATGCGCGTCAAGCTGGCCGCCCGCGGCGGCGGCCGCTGGCAGTCGTCGGGCGGGCTACCGCTCGAAGTTCGGCCTCACCGTCGCCGAGATTCTGCAGGGCCTCGACGAACTGAAGACCCGCGGCATGGAAGACTGCTTCCAGCTGCTCCACTTCCACCTCGGCAGCCAGATCACGAACATCCGCATCGTCAAAGGGCGCCCTGAACGAAGCGGCCCGCGTCTACGTCGAGCTCGTCGCAGGCGGGCGCCGGCCTGCAAGTATCATGGACGTGGGCGGCGGCCTGGGCGTCGACTACGACGGCTCGCAGACCAACTTCGAGTCGAGCGTCAACTACACCCTGCAGGAATACGCCAACGACGTCGTCTTCCACATGCAGACCGTGTGCGACGAAGCCAAGGTGCCGCACCCGACCATCATCTCGGAGAGCGGCCGGGCGGTCGTCGCCTATCACAGCGTGCTCGTGTTCAACGTGCTGGGCGTCACGGGATTCGGCGAACGACGAAGTGCCAACCGCCACGACCCCGGAGATGGAGCAGCCCGCTCGTCGACCTGCATCGAGACCTACGGCGAGCCTGACGACGCAGCAACGCCCTCGAGAGCTACCACGACGCCCAGCAGGCGCTCGACATGGCGATGAACCTGTTCGCGACCGGCTACCTGCCGCTCGAGCAGCGGTCGCATGGCGGAGAACCTCTACTGGGCGATCTGCCTGAAGCTGCAGAAGCTGGTCAAGACCATGGACGAGGTGCCCGAGGATCTGCAGAACCTCGACGAATCGCTGTCGGACACCTACTTCTGCAACTTCTCGCTGTTCCAGTCGATGCCCGACAGCTGGGCCATCAAGCAGCTCTTCCCGATCATGCCGATCCACCGGCTCAACGAGCAGCCGACCCGGCACGCCGTGCTCGGCGACATCACCTGCGACTCGGACGGCAAGGTCGATCAGTTCATCGACCGGCGCGACGTGCAGCCGCACGCTGCCGCTGCACCCGTTCAACGGCTCGCCGTACTACCTGGGCGTGTTCCTGGTCGGGGCGTATCAGGAGATTCTCGGCGACCTGCACAACCTCTCGGCGACACGAACGCCGTGCACGTCAGCCTGGACGACGACGACGCGGTCATGCTCGACGCTGTCATCAAGGGCGACACGGTGCGCGAGGTGCTGAATTACGTGCAGTTCGATGGCGAGGCGCTCATCACGAAACTGCGGGGCGACGTCGAAGCGGCTGTCAGGGCAGGACGGCTCGACTATGAAGAATCAGGCCGCCTCATCCGGTTCTTCGAAGAAGGCCTGCACGGGTATACCTACCTCGAAGGCAAGGGCTAGACACCTGTCATGGCAGATGGCAGATGGCAGATGGCAGATGGCAACGGTAGCGCAGGGCTTTAGCCCTGCCTGACGGATTACGATCCGCCAGTGCCTGCCGTCGCAACCGTTGCGGCGGCTGCGCCGGCTGAGAGAGATGGGACCTTGCGGAACATCTCTTCGCGCAAGGGCAGGATGAACGAAAAGCGGTAATCGGCTTCCATCCGTCCAATCGGAATGCCGATGAGATTCCCCGACCGGTTCAGCACTCCCCCGCCAGACACTCCGGGATGTCCATCAGTGAGCGACGTGAGCAGCCCGTTCGCCGTGCGCTGACCGATGTAGCCGGTGCTGAGGATGATTCCCTTCGAGTAGTCGTTGCCAAGCCGAACGATCGGATCGGCGAACTCGGTACTTGTACCGCATGTCGAGGCTTAGCGGAGGCAGGTCGGGAATGGGCGCATCGACCTTGATGATGGCCCAGTCGCCCGGATGCACCTCGGCGTCGGCTGTTCCACTGTCGACAACGGTCACGGGAAACGCCTCGCCCTTGTAGAGGATGTTGACCGACGCCGTTCGCTGCTGGTTGTCGTTGAGCGGCATCACGCCGTGCTTGACCGTGATGAAGTATCCATTGCCCAGATAGCCGGCGGTGCTGTAGCGCATGGCGCCGAACTCGTCGTACGCGTTGACCTCGACGAAGCTCTTGCGGCGGTCGCGCAGCATGCTGATGGGCATGAGACCCATCTCGGTTGACAGGTTGTGCGTAATCTCCGTCGCCATCGCGTTCTGCGCGTCGATGGCCGCCGCGATGCTCTTCTCGAGACGGCGCTGCGAATACCAGGCGCCCAGCGAAAAGCTGGAGGCAGCCAGGCAAAACGCCAGCATATAGACGAGCAACACACGTCGACGTCGGCTCAAGCGCATAGCGCTCTCAGCTCCGCCGTGAGGGGCCGAGGCCCATCACGATAAAAATGTTAGGAGTGGCAGGGATACCCGAACGCTCATGGACAGCGCGCGGGCGGTAAATCAAGAGTAAGGATGAGCACCGGATAAGTCAAGAGCTGTCACAAAATTACCCAGCAATTCATGACTTGATGGTGCAAAAAGGACACTTCCGGGTTCCGGTCGCCGGGTTCCTGACAGAAGATCAGAAGACCAGAAGGCGCTTTGGTCTTTAGACCTTTCGATCTTCTTTTGATCTTCTGATCTTCTGTTTCGGAACGACTACTTGATTTCGTCGAAGATGACCTGCGCGTTCGAACGCAGGCGCGCTTCCTGGACGTCGGCATAACCCTGATACTTGGCCGGCTGCTTCCAGGTCTTCACGACTTCCTCCACGCCCTGACCGCCCTTCTTGGCCGACCGCATGGCATCAGCGAATTCGCGGTTGAACGTGGCGTATTCCATCAGCTCGGTCATGTTCATGTTGACGCTGTGACCGGTGACGACCGTGTCGGCCACCTTGCTGAACGCGCTGTGCGCCTTGGCAATGGTGTCGCCAATCTCGAGACCGCTGCCGCCGTTGTTGGCGTCGAGCAGCGGAAGGTTCTTGCCCGAGACGATGTCGCCCGCCGTAACCACGCGCAGCGCCGGGTAGAGCACCCACGCGTCACCGTTGGTGTGGCCGCGGCCGAAATAGTAGAGATCGATCTGATCCGGCCCTTTGCCGATCGTCATCCGATCCTTGAAGGTGCGCTTCGGAAGGCCCTTTCCACCGTTCTGCTCGAAGATGTTCGGCGCAGGCGGCGCGCCGGGCTTGCTGAGCCCGGTAACCGGACGCATCTGCTTCATGTTGGCCGCGGTGTTCTCCTGCACCACGATGTCGACCGTCGTCGGGAACTCGACGTTGCCGCTCACGTGGTCGCCGTGCGTGTGCGTGTTGATGATGGTCGAGATGGTCTTGGGGCTCAGCTCCTTGATCTTCGCCAGAATCGGCGCGCCCCATCCCGGGTTCTTCGTGTCGATGACGGTGATGCCGCTGGACTGCACGAACACCGTCGTGTTGCCGCCACCGCCCTTCAGCACGAACAGGTTGTCTTTCAATTTTTCGACTTCGACCACCATGGGCTTCTGCCCACCCTGCTGTGCGGCGACGTAGGTCATCGCGCCGGCAGCGATCAAGGATGTGAGAAGAACGATGCGCTTCATGCCGTGCCTCCAGAAAAGAAGACCCGTTGAACGAACCACAAGACGCCGGCCAGCATAACGATCACCGAACCGGCCATCGCGAGCCGCCGTCCGGCGGTCTCGCTCCGCAATCGAATCCGCGCGAACAGCCACGCAAGGGCTACCACCATCGCGAGCTGCCCGATTTCGACCCCTATATTAAAGGAGAACACGGCCCATCCAAGCGCCCGATTCGGCAAATCCAACCCGCGCAGTACGCTGGCGAACCCGAACCCGTGAATCAGGCCAAAGCCGAACGCCACCCAGGCCCGCGTGTCGCGGCCGCCCGCCCCCACGAGCAGATTGTCCGCCCCGACATACACCACACTGAGCGCGATAGCCGGTCCGATGGCGTTTTCGGGCGGGATAACCATCCTGAGCGCGGCCAGCGCCAGCGTGGTGCTGTGCGCGACGGTAAAGGCTGCCACGACAATGAGAAGGTGCCTCAGCGTGCCGCCGAGAAGGAGCAGGCCCGCCAGAAACAGCAGGTGGTCCGACCCAAGAACAAACTGGCGCGCACCCGCCAGCACGAAGCTCCGCACCACCGCCCGCACGCCCTGCCCGGTATCCATGAAGTACTGAAACGCCGTCTTGTTTCTGTCCAGAATGGCCTGGGCGGCGATTTTGCCGTTCTCGTACACGTTCAGGAAGGTCTTGTGCTGAGGGTCGTAGGGAAACATCAGCGTCTCGACGTCCGCCCTGCCGAATGGACCGTCGAGGGCGAAGCGCGTGTGAAAGCGGACGGATTGACGCTCGGGCAGCGCTTCCGGGGCGGACCACGCCGAATGCGTCAGCGGGCGGCCGTCGATCCGGACCTGCAGGCGGGCATCCAGCAGCTGAAAGATCGCGCCTGCCCGGGCCTCGAGCGTGTCGCGTTCGAGAAGCTTTTCAATCGGCTGAATCTTGAGATCGTTGGCGAGGTCGAACATGTGCGCCACGACCGTGACGTCGATCGCGTCCGGCTCGATTCGCGCGTCGATGAAGCTGAACGGGACAGGGTGGGCAAGCGCCGACGCGGAAAGACAGCACGCGACGACGGCCGAAAGCGCGGCCTTTCTCATAGCCGAACGGATCGTAGTGCATCTCACCATTGCGGGTGCAGAATAGGGCTGAGGGCATCCTTTCATTGCGAACCCGAACGAGCGCTTTCAACGTCGTGCGCGAGCTGGGGCTCGGCCTGCCCGGCGTCGAGGAAAGCACGATGTACGGCTCACCGGCGCTGAAGCTGCGGGGAAAGATGCTGGCGTGCATGACGACCAACAAGGCGGCTGACCCCGATTCGCTGGCCGTGCATGTGGGATTCGTGAACCGCGATCTCCTGGTCGCCAAAGACCCCAAGACGTATTACCTCCGCAAACACTACGAGGGATACCCGGTGGTGCTGGTGCGCCTGAACGTCATCGCGCGGGAAGAACTGCGAGAGATCCTCGAGATGGCGCACCGTCACATGTCGACGACTGCCAAGCCTCGAAGGCCGAAGCGTTCCCGCAACGGACAACGTTCCTGACCAGTTCGGATCTCTCGAGTAGCTGCGGCCAGGGCATAGGTTGGCGGTTGGGTTGGTGGTGCTGCCGCGCGAAGCCGTGCGCCCCTCGACTTCGCTCGGGGCGCCCTGAGCTTGTCGAAGGGCGCAGGCGGCCGACACGGATACGCCTGACCGCGCATAGGAGCCTGCGGGCCTCGAGCGAGGATGAAGTGCGAAGTCAGTGTCCTCGCGTCGGGCGGTCGCGGGCGGCCTCGCAGCGCGCGTCCGGCCCCGGAGCTTCGGATTCGCGCGGCAGCAACACCAACCCAACTGCCGGCCGCTGGTCGATAACCTCATTGGTCCGGCTAAAGCCGGACACTACGTACTACTCAGCGCCTTATCGAACAAGATCGGCCCGACGTGTTCCGCGGCAATCGAGGCAAAGTAGGCGCGATCCTCGAAGCGGTGATCCAGATACGAGCGCCGCACGCGCTCGACGAATCCCTGCTTGCGGAAGATGTGCTGCGAGGTGGTGTTGGTCGCTTCCGTCACCGCGATGTGAAAGCCCCGCGGCGCGGCGTGCTTCAGACAGGCCGCAACCAGACCGTGACCGATCCCGCGACCGGCGTGCGTCCGCGCCACGCCGAGCAGAAACAGGTGCAGGCACTCCCCTTTTCGCGGCGGCTCACCCTTGCGGTACTCGGCGTCCAGCTGTCCGAGGATGTCGAAGATCGGATCGAACCTCGGGCTCAACGTTTCCATTCCGTCGGGCATGATCGACGCGGAGTCTTCGGCCAGGAGAGCCCCGACCATCTCTCCGGTCTCCCTCGCGCGAGCGACGATCGAGAGCCCTTCTTCGGCCGCTTTCGGGCACAAGAGACGCACGAAGTGCTCGAAGTCGGCCGACGTGAGACCGGTGGCCACCGCCGGCGGATCGCGTTCACTGAAGACGTCGCCGAGCAACGCAGCCATCTCGCCGCCGTCCGACCTGCGGAACACGCTGTAGTCGATCGTCATGGCTCCGTCCGTGGCGGGAAGTATAAACTCGATGCCGACCTGAAGGTCGGCCCTACAACGACACGCGGAGGTCAGCAGACACGTCATGAGGCCGTTGAAACTCGCCGTGCTCGTCGTTTCCGTCGGCGTCGCGACCGCATTGGCGCAGACCGTGACGGCGCCAGGCGTCCATCCCGTATCCGGCCGCCGGTTTGCCAACGTTATGGGCTGGCAGGGAGCGGACTGGCTGGAACGTTCAGAGCGTGAGGTCGAGGAGGAGCCCGACAAAGCCCTCGACGCGCTGGGAAGCCTCGCGGGGCTGACCGTCGCCGACGTCGGCGCCGGATCGGGCTACTTCACCGTCAGACTGGCGTCGCGCGTCGGACCCGCAGGCCGCGTGTTTGCCAGCGATCTCCAGTCCGAGATGCTGAAGATGCTCACCGCCCGGCTGGCGCGCGAACGCGTGACGAACGTGACGCTCGTGCAGGGCGCGGTCGACGATCCGAAGCTTCCCGCCTCATCGCTGGATCTCGCGATCATGGTCGACGTCTATCACGAGTTCTCCGAGCCGCAGAAGATGCTGCGCGGCCTGCGCGCCGCCCTGAAGCCCGGTGGGCGCCTGGTGCTGCTCGAATATCGCAAAGAAGATCCGCAGGTGCCCATCCGGTTCGAGCACAAGATGTCGGTGGCCGAAGCGCGCCTCGAGCTCGAGGCCGAGGGGTTCCTGTTCTCGAGGCTCGACGATCGTTTGCCCAGGCAGCACATCCTGATTTTTTCGAAAAACTAGAAGGTTCGGCTACCATTGAGCATCCCCGGACATTCCGGTCTTCCCAGGAGAGGAGCCAAGGCGATGAAGCGAAGAGCGTTCCTCGAAACAGTCGGCGTCGGTTTGATGGGCACAGGTCTGGCCAGCGCACAGTCGGCGCCCGCGCGGCAGGGATCGGCGTTCCTCGGCGAAGGCACCCGAAAACCCCAGGAGCCGATTCCCGTCAAGAAAATCAAGACGGTCGCGCTCTTCAAGAGCCCCGAGATGTACCCAAACGGGATTGCGGTCGCGCCCGAAGGCGTGTGGATTGCCGAACAGAAGTCAGACAACGCGGTGCTGACCGACTGGGAAGGCAAGCTGCTGAAGACAATCCCGACGCCATCCAAGAACAGCAGCGGCATTGCGTACGGCGGCGGGCGCGTGTGGATGGCCGCGAACCGCGCGCCGAATGGCATCTTCGAAATCGACATGAACGGCAAGGTGGTCTCGCACCGCCAGATTCCCCTCGGCCCGAAGGAAGACGGCGGTGGATGCCACGGGATTGAATACGTCGACGGGAAGCTTTACATCGCGGCGCTTCGCATGCGCGGCATTCTGCGGGTGGACGTCAAGACGTGGCAGCCCGAGATGTTCATCAACTACAACGTGCCCCGCGCGCATGGCATGGCGTACGATCGCCGCGATAACTCAATCTGGCTCGTGACCGGCATGCAGGACGGATCCGCCGGGTTGATTCAGTACGACGCGGCCACCGGCCGCACGCTCTCGACGGCGCAGTTCGCCAAGACCGACAGCGACCCGCACGGCCTCGCGTGGTACAACGGCGTCCTCTACAGCAGCGACGCCGGCATCCACCCCGGCTGGCCGGACGACGTCTCGCCGACCCACGGGTATATCTTCAGGATCGATTTCGTGTAGTTCGTGGTTTGTAGGTCGGGGTCGGGAGGGGTTTTCGTGCAAGCGCAGAAAACCCCTCCCGACCCCGACCTACCAGTACGCGATCAGCCTTCCCGCCGAGATGGCGGCCATCCACGCGACGAGCGAGATGCCGCCTACGAGCGCCAGACGCCGATGCTCTTCGCGCGAGAGATCGCGCTGCCCCCGCGCCTGCCACGCCGGCAGCGTGCGAACGGCCGCGGCGTTCGCGATGCCCACAGCAATCGCGGCAAACTTGATGAACAGAAATGGATTGTCGACGTACTCTGTCGCCTGCGTGACAAAAAGTGCCACGCCCGTGAGCACGGCAAGACACACGCCGACGACAGCGACAGGGACGGCGATTCTCGTGACCGACGCCAGCGGCACGCTGCGCCACACACCCATGAGCCGCAGGTCGAGGATGACCGTCGCGCCGAAGAGCGCGCCGATGGCAAAGACGTGAAGCAGGTTGACGGCCGGGTACGTCCAGAGACTGGACGTACGCATGAACTCGCCAAGCGCAGAGTGCTCGGCCCAATGGAACGCGTCGCGCACTACTTTCGGTCTGGATACACGTTGTACGTCTTGCCGTTGTACATGACGCGCTCGGTCTTCACTTCGAACCGCTTCGCATCGCGATGGCGATGACCGTGGATCGTCACCTTGGCGCCAAGGGGAATGGTCGCGGCCTGCAGCCCCGAGCTCTCAACGCGCGGCGGCGGAGCCAGCGTGATGTCCCAAATCTGTCCGTCCGCGGCTTTGATTTGCATCGTGCCATGAGGCCCGGCCAACTTCACCGGCGTCTCCACCGTCCCGGTGATTTCGAACTCCTGGTCCGAATATCCGGCCCATCCATGATGTGCAACTATCGGCACTCCCGCTATCATGACGAGCATCAGCAACGCGGCGAGATTTCTCATCGTGTACCTCAAAGCCCTAGGTTAGCATCTTCGTCTCATCCATGAGGCCCTGATGTCGAATCCGACCAGACGCCATTTTCTCGGCACAACAGCGGCCGCGGCGGCCGCACTCGTCTCCACCCGGTTGGGCGGGCCCGCGGCGGCGCAGACGCTCGCCGCGCCCGCGGCCGATCCCCTCGCGATCGAGCTCGCCAACGAAGCGCTGAACGTCGTTCGCGGCGCCGGCGCCACGTATGCCGACGCGCGAGTCGGGCGCTACCGGCGGCAGACCATTCAGACTCGCGAGCGCCAGGTGAGCGGCGTGTCAGACGAGGAGTCGTACGGTCTTGGCGTGCGCGCCCTCGTCAACGGGTGCTGGGGATTCGCCGCCACCAGCACGATGACCCGTGCCGGCGTGCAGAAGGCCGCTCAGGAAGCTGTCGCCATTGCCCGCGCCGCACAGGCCGTACAGCGCCACCTTGTCGAGCTGGCACCAACGGCGTCCGTCACCGGCACGTGGATGACACCCGTCAAGCGCGACCCACTCGAGGTGCCGCTCGAGGAGAAGATCGCCCTGCTCATCAAAGCCAACGAAGCCGCCCTCCGGGTAAAAGGCGTTCGCTTCGTGTCGTCAGGGTTCCAGCTGCTGCGCGAGGTAAAGACGCTCGTCACCTCGGAAGGCACCAACGTCACGCAGACATTCATCCGCGTCGGTCCGTATTTCAGCGCCACCGCCACCGCACCGGGAGATTTCCAGACCTACGAGCACGAAACGGCGCCACGGGGACAGGGCTGGGAGTACGTCGAGTCGCTCGACATTCCGGGCAACGCCGAGCGCTGGGCATCGATAGCGGCCGAGAAGCTCACGGCGAAGAGCGTCGAGGCCGGTCCATACGATCTCATCCTCGACCCGACAAACCTCTGGCTGACCATTCACGAATCGATCGGCCACCCGACAGAGCTCGATCGGGCGATTGGCCAGGAGGCCAACTACGCGGGCACGAGCTTCGTCGCCCCGCCCGACAAGACGATCGGCAAGCTGCGCTACGGCCCGGAGTTCATGAACATACAGGCCGACCGCACCCAGGAAAGCTCGCTCTCACGCGTGGCCTGGGACGATGAGGGGGTGCCCGCCGATCAATGGCTCATCATCGAGAAGGGCGTGTTCAAGGACTACCAGACCACGCGCGAGCAGGCGAAATGGATCGAACACCTGACGGGCGTCCGGCGCTCGCACGGATGTTCGTTCGCCGAATCGTGGAACGCCGTGCAGTTTCAGCGCATGCCGAACATCTCGCTGCTTCCCGGCGAACGCGACATCACGCTCGAGGACATCGTCGCGGCCACCGACCGCGGCATCGTCATCAAGAACCGCGGGTCGTGGTCGATCGACAACCAGCGCTACAACTTCCAGTTCTCAGGACAGGTGTACTACGAGGTGCGCAACGGCAAGATTGCCGGCATGTTGCGTGACGTCGCGTACCAGAGCAACACGCCGGTGTTCTGGAACGCGATGGACATGATCGGCGGCAAATCGTCGTACTGGCTGGGCGGTTCGTTCAACGACGGCAAGGGCGAGCCGTCGCAGGTAAGTTCGGTGAGCCACGGATGTCCGCCCTGCCGGTTCCGCAACGTCACCATTCTCAACACGGGGCGCAAGTCATGACGCGCGACGAAGCCAGAGCGCTCGCCGACCGCGTGCTGGCGCTGAGCAAGGCGGCAGACGAAACCCGCGTGAACATCACCAGCGAATGGGGCGGCAATACGCGGTTTGCCGACGCCAGCATCACCACCTCGGGCGGCGTGACCAACGTCACCGTGACGGTCACGGTCACCGTCGGCCGGAAGCGCGCGGCCGCATCCACCAACGTGCTGGATGAGGCGGCGCTGAAACGAACCGTCGATCTCGCGGCTCAACTCGCGCGCCTCTCTCCAGACGATCCCGAGCTGATGCCCGAGCTCGGGCCGCAGACGCACGCGGCCGTCAACGCCTACATCGAAGACACGGCGAACTTGAATCCGGTCGTGCGAGCAGGGGCCGTTCAGCGCGCCGTTCAAGGAACTGGCGGCGGGCAGATTTTTTCCGCGGGATTTCTCGACGTCCACGCCGTCGAACTAGCCGTCGCCACATCGAAAGGCCTGTTTGCCTATCACCGGACCACGGATGCCGATCTCTCGATGACGGCGCGGACGCCGGACGGCACCGGCAGCGGCTGGGCCAGCATCGGATCGCGCGACTGGGGCGCCATCGATCCCACCGCGATCGGGCGCATGGCCGCGCAAAAGGCGTCGGCCAGCCGCAACCCGCAGGTCATCGACGCCAGGCCCTATACGGCCGTCCTCGAGCCGCAGGCGGTGAACGATCTCGTGCCGCTCCTGTCCAACGCGCTCAACGCGCGCAACGCCGACGAGGGACGGAGCGCCTTCTCAAAATCCGGCGGGGGCACACGCATCGGCGAGAAGGTCTGCGACGAACGGGTGACGCTGTACACCGATCCAGCGGACCCGGATCTTCTCGGCGTGCCGTTCGACGTCGAAGGACTCCCCATTCGCCGCACGGTGTGGATCGAGAAAGGTGTCCTGCGCAATCTGGCGTACTCGCGCTTCTGGGCGCAGAAGCAGAATGTCCAGCCGACCGGCGAAGACATCTACAACGGCGCGTCGGTGTTTGCCGGCGCCGGCCTGAAGCTGACGGGCGGAACAAAATCCACAGAGGAGCTGATCGCGGGATGCGAGCACGGTGTGCTGGTGACGCACTTCTTCTACATCAGGTCGCTCGAGCCGCGAACGGTGCTCTTTACCGGGCTCACGCGCGATGGCGCGTTTCTGATTGAGAAAGGCAAAGTGACGCGCCCGGTCAAGAACCTGCGCTGGAACGAGAGCCCGCTGTTGATGCTGAACCGCCTTGAAGACATCGGCCGTTCCGAAGCCGTCGCGGCCGGCCGCCACATGCCCGCGCTGCGCATCCGCGAGTTCAACTTCACATCCCTGTCCGACGCCGTGTAACAAACGAAGAACACGAAGACACAAACCACGACGACGCGACGGCACGACGTTCAACGGTGGCGCAGGGCTTCAGCCCTGCCCATGTTTTCAGTTCTCAGTTATCAGTTCTGCACAAACGCGACCTTGACCGGCTGGCGCTCCCGGGCCTCCTCGCTGAGCGTGAAGAATTCCTCTGGCTCAAAGGCGAACGCACCGGCTACCACGTTTGACGGGAAGACGCCGATGCCGATGTTGTAATCGCGAACGCTCGCGTTGTAGTAGCGGCGGGCATATTCGATGGCATCTTCGATCTCGCGCAGCTGCTTCATCAGATCGGCAAATCGCGCGTCGGCCTTCAGCGCCGGGTACGCTTCGACGAGGCCAAGGAGCAAGCGAATGGTGTCTGTGAGTCCGCCCTCGGCACGCGCCTTCTCTGAGGGCGTGGTGGCACTCATGGCTGCGGTACGCATCTCGGTCACGCGCCTTAGCGTCTCGCGCTCGTGCGACGCGTAGCCCTTGACGGTCTCCACAAGGTTCGGCACAAGCTCGTATCGCTTGCGCAGGTGCACGTCCACGTCCGACCAGGACGACCGCACCGCGTATCTGAGCCGCACGAGCCTGTTGTACACGACGATGACGAACGCCGTGAACACGGCCGCGCCCGCCGAACCGGCAATCAGCTCCAGGTTCATGTTCGACTCCTCAGTGTCGCGATCGACGGGCGGACGCTTCGCCCGGCGTGAGACCGGTCTCGCTCAGTCGCCTAGCATCATTCGGAAGAAATCCGGAGTCCCGCCATCGCCGTGCCTCCCGCGCGCCGAACTCGGCGTCACGCCAGCCAGCGGCATCGCCGGCACGTTGCCAGCCTTCGTCCTTCCATATCCGGGCGCCGGCAGGCTGGAACCGGGCGTTGCGCCAGTGAATGGCATCCGCCGCGTCCGAGAAGCCGTTCTCACGCCAGTCATCGATTTCGTACTCGCTCAGCCCACTCCCTTTCCACTCGCCGTCCCGATGCGCCGATATGAGGACCACGAGCAGGTACGGCACGGCAAACGCGGCGAGCGCACATGCGGCAAACCGCAGCCGGCCGCGCCGAACGTCGGCAGGCCTCATCGCGCGCCCCCCATCTTTCCGCGCATCGCTGCGGCCTCCAGCGGACTCCGCCCCGCGGCCCGCCACGTCACGGCCTCGGACGTCGAGAATGTGCGCTTCCGCCACGAGACCGCTTCTCCCACGCTGAATCCGGCGTGCGTCCAGCCACCGGCGGCCGGTCCGTCGAACGCTTCACGGCGCCACTCGCTGGCGCTTCGAGGCACGAACCCGGCCTGCCTCCATTCCTTCGCCTCGATCGGAATGAAATGCATCCGGCGCCACGTGCCGGCATCTTCGGGCCCGAAGCCATTCACACGCCATTCGAGCGCTTCCGGCAGCCCCGAAACCCCCTCGTTCCACCATGCGCGAGGCTCGTCTCGCGCAAACCCGCGATCGGTCCAGCGATCGACGCGAACGCTGTTGCCGACACGCACGGCCAGCACCGGCAGCGCCACGGACGCGATCGCCGCCAGGACAAAAAGGAGCCTGGCTTTCATGCGCCCACCGCGTGCGGCATCAGCCGGTTCAGTGAGGCCGCAAAGTCGCCGGCGCTGAACCCGCCTGAAGTGCCGGCATACCAGTCGATCTCGCGATCGAGAATCGAGACGCGGTCGTGGTCGACGCCGAGCGCAATCGCGTACGGCAGATGCGCCGCCACGCCATTGCGATACGACGCATCGAGAAACGCCCTGAACCCGCGAATCTCGGCCGTCAGCTTCTGCGCGTCGGCTGTCGGCGCTTTCAACAGCACCCAGAAGACGGCATTGGTCACGACGATCACCGCCGCCATGAACGACAGATAGGCGTAACCGATGTCGTTCTGCGGCACTCCGATTGCCAGCGCAAGAACCGCACTGACAATCGAGATCGTCACACCGGGCCAGAAACGACGGCGGTTGCTGACCACATACTTCGCATGCTCCGAGCGGAGCGCACGGGCGAGGATGCCTCGCGCCCCCATCAGTCGTCCACGCGCCTCGGCCGTGCCCAGCACCAGGGTGTCGCGGCCGGCGAAGATGTGGTTGAAGAACTGGCCTTCGTGCAGCGGCTCGTCTTCGGAGACGATCCCGCGCTTCGAGAGGCTGTAGCGCCCGTCGCGCTCGCGGATCACCAGAGCTCCTGCTTGCGCCAACCGCACGAGCGTAGCCACGACCGTTCGCCCGTCCGGCACACGTCGCGTCATGATGTGCCGCATCGCGGCCGGACTGAGACCACCAGGAGGGTCGTACACCGTCATGACGACTCGCTCTTCGGGATCCTTTCCAAAGCGCCGCCATATCGAGGCAAAGTACACGAGTGACAGCACCGTTCCGGCCAGGAACACGCCCAGGCTCTGAAGCAGATGCTCCTGCGTGCGATCGAAGTGACCGATCCGTTGCCAGACGGTTGGGACGGCGACCCCTTTTGGAATGCTCACGATCGCGTCGAACGTCATGCTGCGTGCAAGCGGTCGCGTCGCCACGTATCTGATGACATCGCCGTCGGCGGTCTCGTCCACGGTGGCCGTGAAGTACTTCCGTCCGGGCGGGCCAGCCAGCCCGTCGGCCCTGACGGTGTTCGCACCGCGCGGCAGACGCACGGTGGCCGTCGCTCGCTCGACCCGCAACGTCAGCGACGCAGGCTTGACGGAAAACGAGAGTCGATCGTGATCGCGAGAACCGCTCAGCCGGTCGCCCGTCGTGTAGGTGATCGCGAAATGGTGCGTGCCCGTCGAGATCGGCACGTCATCTGGTCCGATGCACAGGGTGATGTCGCCCGCCCGATCCCGCTGAATCCTGTACCGCGCGGCCTGCCCGTCGTGCTGCACCGAGCTGATCCGGTAGAGCGGCCGTTCGGGTTGACTCGAAGAATCGCCACGCTGAAGCACCACCGTTGCCGGGAATTGCCGGGCGAAGCACCCTTGCACTTCTCCTCCGTCGCGGTTGACGAGCTCGATCGTTTCCGTCACGCGCACGGTGGTGTCGGGCAGGAGCGTGACATCTGCGTGGAGCGAGCTGACTTCGTCGCTGGGAGGGTCCGAGATCTCGCGGACGCGTGCTTCCGCCTCGATCGCCGTCCGGCCGGCCGCGCGCTCCCGGGCGGCGCCGGCCGGTTTGAAGCCCAGATCGCGCCAGAACATGGCCTCGTCAAACGCGAATCCCGTTTTCGACCACTCGTTCGCTTCGGCGAGCGCCACGTTATACGAGGCCGCCTGCCTGGCCTCCTGCAACGTGAATCCCGCCTGCCGCCATTGGAGGGCCCACTCGACCGGGAACGTGGCCCGCGAGAATCCACGCCAGTGCCCGCGGTAGTGGTACTCCTTCTCTCCGTATTGCCAGGCGAGCGCGTCGATGGCCGTAAACCCTGCCTGCTTCCACACGGCTGCGTCTTCGGGAAAGAAGCCCAGACGCCACCACTCGGCAGCATCAGACGGCCCGAATCCCCGATCGCGAAACGCCAACGCCCTGCGCGCCGAGGGAACGCCTTCGACAATCCATTCGGTGGCGCCCGCCGCGCCGAATCCGGCATCGCGGAAATCGCGCGCCGTATACACGTTGATGCGCATTTCGGCCCAGACGCGGGCCTCGGCTGGACGGAACCGTTCGTCCTTCCACTGACGAGCCCATTGGGCGAACGGGATGCCGGCCGCGATCCACAGGTCCGCCTCCGACTGAGCAATGCCGGCCTTCTGCCATTCTGCGAGTGAGTCGGGGTGAGATTGTGTGAAAGCCAACGCCGGCAGCAGCACCAACGCCGCGATGCACACGGAGTGCCTTGTCACCGTACCGGTTTTCGGCTCCGCGGTGAATCGACTTGAGGCAGGGCTGAAGCCCTGCGCCACAGCTGGCAAAAAGGCCGGGCTAAAGCCCTGCGCTACTTCTTAGGGTCGTACTTCTTAGGGTCGTACAGGTGATTGAGCGACGGCATCGTGCTCTGTGTGAGCCGGCAGTTCAGTCCTTCCTTGCCCCAGAACTGCGGCGAATGGAACGTGCCCGGGACGGCGTACAGCACGTCACCCTGCCTGGCGACGACGGCCGTCTTCTCATCCCCTTCGAACACCCACCGCAGCTCGCCGAGCATCACGATCCATGACTCGGCCGTATCGGTGTGAAGGTGCCCGCGATCGCCCGACTCGGTCGGGAACGTGGCGGGACGGTAGCCGCAGATGAAATTGCCGCGCGCGCGGTTGGCGCGCATCGCTTCCTGCGTGAAGTTCTTCTTCGTCGCGTTCCGCTTTTCCAGCTCGTACACGTTCACGTGGTGCGGCCAGGGTTTGCCCCCGTTGCCCTCGTTGTAGACGTCGAGCGGGTTGAGGCCGTTGCTCAGCGTGACCGGGATGTACTCGACGCCCTTCGCCGGCTGTGACGGGCGCTTCTCGTACACCGGGGTGGACGCCGGGCCCGAGGTGACCTCGTAGCGAATCGCGGGCGTGCTGCCGACGACCTCGAGCGAGTGCAGCAAACGCTCGGGGACGAACACATACGACCCTCGCGTCGCGTTGATGACCTCGAACGACCGGTCCGGCTTCTCGATCTCGAACTTGATTTCGCCGTCGAGCACGATGAACCAGGACGCCGAATCGGGAAACAGGTGGCGTTCGTGCTTCGTGCCGGGCGGCTCCTGCACCATGAACGACACCGAGTTGCCGTCGTTGATGATCGGCTCGCGCCACGTCGTCTTGCCCTGATTCTTCGCCTTCAGGTCCGCGAGCCGCGTCACCGGCTTCATCGGCGCCTTGTACTCCCGATTCATGGGCTTCGGGTAATACAGAATGCGCTCAGTTTCCTGGGCGGAGACCACCACCGGCACCAGCAGCAATAACGCAGCGACGAAGCGCATGTCTCCTCCAGGATCGAACGCCCGGCTGAAGCCGGGCCCTACCGCGATTCTTAGAGCCGTCCGAACCGACGAACCCGACGAACCCACGAACCTACGAACCCACGAACCTACGAACCTACTCGAATCTGAGTGTTCCTCGTGATTTCCAGACCGCGGTCGACTCCGGCCGAGTCAGGTACCGGATGAACTTCGTTCCTTCGTCCACCCTGCTCGATCGCGACGACACGGCGGTCGACATATCAATCCACGCCGCGAGATCGCGTGGCAGCGGGCCCACGAGCGAGATCTCCTTGTACGGCAGGATCTCGCAGATGGCCTGAATCGCCATGTCGCCCTCGCCGCGCGCGAGCGCCTGGCCGCCTTCGCCCTTGGTGCTCACCGGACTGTTGACGCCGGCAAACTCCGGCCGCTTGATCACTTTGTTCTCGATCACGCTCGCCACCATGCTGCCGCCGGCGGGATTCGAGCGCATCACCGCCTTCGCGCTCTTGAGCGCGGCCGCGAGCTTCTCCACCGTCGAGATATCCGGGTGCGGCGCCCCCGCGGGAACCGCGAGCCCCATCTCGGAGCGGCCGAGCGGCGTAAACGTCGATTTCACGACGCCGCCGTCGAGCGACAACGTGCTCATCAGCTCGTGCGGCAGGAAGATGACGTCCGAAGCCGGCTCGAGCGTCTTGACGTCGTTGACGATCCGTCCCATGCCGCTCGATCGGACGGTGACCTTGATGCCCGTCTCTTTCTCGTAGGAGGCGGCAAGATCGCGCAGTCCGCCGAACAGCATGACGCCCGGCGCAATGACGATGATTTCCTTCGCGGCGGGCGCCTGCGCCTTCGCTCCGGCGGCGGCCAGGGCCAGCACTACCAGCACAGACAGGATGACCCTTCGCATGATGACTCCTATTTACCCGGTAACATGACAACGCCGACACATGATGGATTGGCTCCCACTGGCGTCGGCGGTCCTACGAGCTCCAGCGTGCCTTTCGTCTGATCGATCCGGAACATCGAGACGCTCGCGCCGTCCTGGTTGGCGACGAGCATCAGCGTGCCCGTGGGATCGATCGTGAAGTTCCGTGGCCGATTGATGGTCCGCGACTCATGGCCGACGAGCGTCATCCGGCCGTCGTCGCCGAGCCGGAAGATCACGATGCTGTTGTGGCCGCGATTGGAGCCGTAGAGGAATCGCCCCGAACGATGTACCAGCACTTCTGCCGTCGAAGCGCCCACCTTATCTGCTGCGGCCGGCAGGGTCGGAAGCACCTGAAGCTCGCGCAGTAATCCGGTCTTCGCATCGTAGGCAAATGCGCTCATGGTCAAATCGAGCTCGTTAATCACGTACGCGAACCGGCCGTTTGGGTGAAAGTCCATGTGGCGGGGCCCGGCGCCTGGTGCCGCCGTGGCCTGTGGCGGCACGTTCGGCTTGAACCGTCCCGTGTTCACGTCGAATACGAGCTGCGCCGTTGCCGGACCGCCCTTCAGCGGAACGAAGACAAAGCGATTGCCCGGATCGGTGCTGATGTAGTGCGCCATCGAGCCGAGGCCAAACTCGCGGGTGTCGACGGCGGGACCCAGGCGTCCGTCGGGCCCGATCGGGATCGACGCGATCGTGCCCTGCTTGGTATCCCCGTAATTGGCCACCAGCAGCCACCGGCCGGTCTTGTCGGTCGACAGGTGCGCGGTGATGCTGCCCATCGAGGGCACATCGTTGATGGGCGTCAGCGCACCCGTCGACTGATTGATGGCGAACGATCGGACGCGGCCCGGATCGGTCTCGTTGACGGCAAACAGAAATTTCGCCGAAGGGTCAACGGCGAGAAACGACGGCTCCTGCCCGACATCGGTCGAGCGGCCCGCGGGGATCAGCTTGCCGCCGGCTGTGTCGAGCCGGAAGATCGTGATCTCCGGGCGATAGCCCGATACGTAGACAAACGGCACGCGCGCTTCCTGGGCCGCGGGCCACACGGACGCGAGGCCTAAGGCCACCAGTAACGCGAAAACAAAGGGGGTCCGGGGGGTCATTGGTTGGGGCTATGATACTCTTCCCGGCACAATTCGAAAGGATTCTCCCATGCGTGTAATCCGTTCTGCCCGATTCGCCCTCTGGCTCGGCTGCGTGCTGGCCTATATCGCCGCCACTTATGCGGCCGACCGTTCGCCTGCGACGATGGCCGATGCCGCAAACAAATTTCTCTCGACGCTGACCGCCGAACAGAAGCAGACCGCGAATTTCGCGTTCGACAACGTCAAAGAACGCGAGCGCTTCGGGTTCGTCCCGACGGAAATGCATCCGCGCGTGGGGCTGATGATCGAAAAGATGACCGAGCCCCAGCGGCAGGCGGCGCACAACCTGCTGAAGACCGGTCTCAGCCAGAAGGGCTACATGACCGCGTCGTCCATCATGGAGCTCGAGAGCGTCCTGAACCTCATCGAGAACCCGCCGGGCGCGAACCCTGGCAAGCTCGAGCGCAACCCGCTGAAGTACTTCGTGTGGGTCTTCGGCACCCCGTCGGCGAAAGGCACGTGGGGCTGGAAGGTCGAAGGGCACCACGTCTCGCTGAACTTCACGGTCGCCGGCAGCAACATGGTGTCTGCCGCGCCGCATTTCTTCGGGTCGAATCCGGCTGAAGTGAAAGACGGCCCGAAGAAGGGGCTGCGAGTTCTGGGCTTCGAAGAGGATCCCGCGCGCGCGCTCGTGATGGCGCTCGACGCCTCGCAGCGCACCAAGGCCGTCATCAACGCCACGGCGCCGAACGACATCGTGACGCGCAACGAGAGCAACATTTCCCCGCTCACCCCGACGGGCATCGCGGCCACCGATCTTCAGCCCAAGCAGCGTGAGATGCTGATGCAGGTGGTCGACGCGTACGTCGCGGTGATGGCGCCCGATATCGCCGCCGACCGCATGGCGGCGCTCAAGAAGGCCGGACTCGACAAGATCTCGTTCGCGTGGGCGGGCGAGGTCGAACGCGGGAAGAAGCACTACTACCGCGTGCAGGGGCCGACGTTCCTGATCGAGTTCGACAACACGCAGAACGACGGCAACCACGTGCATTCGGTCTGGAGGGACTTCAACGGCGACTTCGGCCGCGACCTCCTCCGCGAGCACGTCACCAGCGTCTCGCACTAGGTTCAAAAAAACAGAAGATCAGAAGATCAGGAGAATGTTTTTCTTTCGAAAACACCCTGATCTTCTGACCTTCTGATCTTCTGCAAAAGCTCCTACCCATTCACCCGAATACGGAATTTCAGCACCGCCTCCGCACCTGCTTCGACCGGCACCGTGAACTGCGCCGCGAACGCCGCGGTCTTGATCCACTTGTGTGACGAGCTCAGCATGCGCCACGTGGCGGCGCCAATCGGCTCGTTCACTTCGACGGTAATCGGCGTGGCTTTGCGGTTGCGCAGCGTAATCGCGTACTCGACCTCGTAGACGTTGGTCGAGATCTTCTGGAAGTCCACCTGATTGCGCTCGCAGACCACGTCGAACGCGTTGCCGATCTTCAGGTTCAGCATTTCGTCCTTCGGCGTGTGCATGATGCGGTCTTCGCCCACGAACTGCACGCCGCCATTCGAATCGGACTGATACACGCGCACGGTGCCCGCCGGCATCGGTATCCCCAGACCGCCCTTCTCTTCGTTCTTGAACTGGTAGAACACCTCGACGTTGTCCTTGATCGGCGCGCCGGGCCGCGCGAAGTTGTGGTAGTAGAACTGATTCCCGTTGACGACGTAGCGCTTCTGGACCGGGAAGCCGGTGCCCGACAACATGCTGACCTGCTTGGTTTCGTTGTTGTTGATCGTTGTCTTGCGGCCGAGCGTGTAGAGGTGATACTCGGAGAAGGCTTCCTGTGCCATCGGCGCGGCTGCCGCCTCCCGGCGGGCCATCGACTCGTCCGCCATCAGCATCTTGCCGATGTTCTGGCGCACACGGTTCAGGTCGCCGGCCACGAGCTGCAGCTTGGCATTGCGAAATGCCGTGCCGCTGCCGTTGGTCAGCGTCACCCAGCCGTCGATGTCGCCGGCCTTGTCGTCTCGCGCCACCGTCAGCACATAGTCGGCATTCCATGAGAGCTTGCCCGCCAGATACTTCGCCTCGACGCGATGGCGCGCGCCACCTGTGTTGTCGAGCGTCCAGATCAACGTCGGCCGGCTGTAGAGCGTGTCGGGCAGCTCGGGGAAACGAATGTGATCGGCGTGCATGCCGGTGACGATCTCCTTGCCGATGCGCCACACCGGCTGGTTGTTGTAGCTCAGCAGGTGCGCCGTCACCTCTTCCTCTTCGGTCGTGCCGTCGACCTGGCGGCTGCGCACGAGCGTCACGTCGCGGCCGACGTACTTGCGAAGCAGCTTGTCGGGCTCGAGCAGGTCGAACTCGTAGTTCTGTTCGAGCACGTTCACGCGAGACGGCTCGCTGAGCGAGCGGAAGAGCACCGTCGCGGGGTTGACCGTGGCCGCGATGTCCATGAAGTTCAGGTTGAACGTGCCTCGCGGCAGGTCGAGGTTCCGCACGTCGCGCACGAGCGCGATATCGGAGTTGTAAACGGTGACGTTGAGGTCGACCTGATCGTCCAGGGTCGTCGAGCCCTGGGCGCCCGCCGGCGCGGCCTGGACCGGCTCAACTGTGGGATTGGGTGCGCCGGACCATCCAAAAACCGCGACGACAAACAAGGCGATGACAGCGGCTCGTGCAAGCATTCCTGGCTCCTTTGAACAGCGGGCTCTACCCGCCTGTCCTTAGAACGGAGCCGTGGAATTTTCTTGCACGCGCTCCCACGACACACCGCCGTTGGTCGTGTAAAGCACTGTCCCATTGGAGGTTTGCACGACGGCGCGCAGGCTGTCGACCGCGCGGATCGCGACGAGCGTCAGCGCCGGCATGTAGTTCGGGGCCACGCCGGGCGGCACCGCCGTCTTGATCCACGTGTTGCCCCCATCGATCGAGCGCTCCACCGACACCCATGCCATGACACGCCATCGAATCAGCGCATTCGACGGCGCGGTCGACTCGCTCGACGGGATGCCCTGGGCCAGAGCCTGCCGCTGGTCTTGCGCCCCCACCGCGGTTTCTTTGGCAACGGCCGATGCCGCGGCGGCAGCCGGTGCGGCTGGGCTTGCCGGAGGCGGCGCAGGCGCCTGATTCCGATCCTGAAGGGTTCTCGCGCGCGCGCTCATCGCGTCGAGCGCCGATTGCTCACGACGCTTCTCCTCGTCGCGGAGCTCCGCGTTTTCGCGCGCCAGCGCACCTTCCGCCGATCTCTCCGCGACCTGTTTGTCCGCGGTGGTCGGGGCTGTCATCGCCGGTGGAGGGATGGCGGCGTCCAATTCGTTCTGTGCCGCCGGAGACTCGAGTTTCGGCGCGAACTGCTCCTGTTCGCGGTTTGGCGCCGGTTCGGGCGCTGGCATCGCCGGCGCAGGCGCGGCCATACGCGCCGATGCATCCTGGCGGTCGCCCACCGGCTCGATTCGCGTGAGCGATCGATTCGGCACCATCACCCAAATCGCAATCGCCGTCGCCGCGGCCGTCAGCGGAACGCCCCATCGCAGGAGCGAACCGATGGCCCACGCGCGCGCCGGCGGCGTTTCCACTTCCGGCCTGGTGCGCTCGATCGACGCGAGCATGGCCATGCAGCGCGAGCAGTTCGACGCGTGCAGCTCGACGAGGGACGACTTCCGGGCGTCCAGCGCGCCATCGGCCCATGCGGCAAGGATCTCCGCGTCGAAGCAGCCCTCGGATGTCGCCAACGGCGATTGCCGGAGCATCGGACCGAGCCACGCCTCACGATCGAGGTCAGCCTCCTCCATAGGTTCTTTCTTCATATAGAACGATCCTGCGCCAATTCCTTGCGCGAACCGAATAACTCTTCAAGATTCAGCGTCCCCGCGTCGGTGCTGGCGCACTCGAAACACCGCACCAGCTGATCGTCGTTCAACCCGGCCGCCCGAAGCCGCCGTTCGACCTCGTCCTTCACCACCTTGCGGGTCCGCGCCAGCTGACGCGACACCGTGGCTTCGTGTTCCTTCAGCACCCGTCCCGCTTCGGCCAGCGTCAACTGCTGCGCGTAGTACAGCCCGAGCCGCAACCGATCGCGCGGTTCGAGCTGGGCGAGCGCGTGCTCGAGTGCCGTGCGCAGAAACTCGACGAACTTCGGGCATTCGGAATCGACGGTTTCGAACGGCGTAAGCGCCGGCAGCTCCTCGGGGAGCGGCTCGATCCGCCGCGTCACGCGGACCCGATCGACGTAGCGCTGCGCGAGCACGGCACGCAGCCACGTAGCGAGGCTGCTTCGGCCGTGGAAGTACCTGAGCAGCGACTTCTTCGAGCTGCCCTTCTCATCGACGCCGTAGAGATCGGCGTAGAGCGAGTCGGCCTGCTCGCGCGCCCCGCCTGACGGGTCCAGCGCGTCGGCGGCCCGGTAGAGGGCGGGACGCATCTCGAGCACGAAGTGATCCCAGGCGGTCCCGTCGCCAAGCGCGCAGGCACAGGCCAGCGCCAGATCCTCGAGGTGGAGCGATTCGAGGTACTTCGACAGCTGGTCTGGATCGGGTTCGGCCGCGGGAAACGCCTTGGTGCAACTGGCCTCGAGGGCTGTGGCAAAGGCGGCCTTGGGTAATTGCCACCGCTTGGCCTTTGCCTTCCGATAGAGCCGGTCGACAAGCCCTGCGTCGACGGGTCTGTTCGTTTCGGCCTTCAGCATCGTTTTTGCCAGTGGGTGACTTTCTGATGGCAGCCGATCCTGGTTAGTGGAAGAATCTGCCAACTTACACAATACACGATAGCTTATCGGCAGGTTTCTCCCAATGAAGATGAGACATGGTATGTCGCATGGCCGACTGATGGTTGGGGGCATCGGCTTCAACGGAGGCGAATCGTGACACCTCGCTGCGGTCCGTCGCTTACGCTCGTGCTTGGAATGTTCGCGGTGGCAAGCGCCGCCTCAGCGCAGACCCGCGCAACGACCGGCGACGTCCGGGTCATCGCGGTGGACGAGGTGGGCGCGCCGCTTTCGCAGGCGCGAGTCTCCATCACGAGCGCGGACACAGGTCTCGTGCGCCACCTCGCCGTCACTGCTAACGGCGAAACGTCTGCGTCGGCACTGCCGATCGGCCGCTACGTGTTGCGCGCCGAAGCCTCCGGCTTCGCGTCGGTGTCCGTAGACGACGTCGACATCGAACTGGGCACGATCACCGAATTGCGTCTGACCATGCGGCTGGCAACGTTGAGTGCCTCGGTCGACGTCGCCGCCCCCATGCCGCTCGTGGACATTCAGCGAAGCGTGATCGCCACCGTCATTTCCGACGAGCAGATTGCGACGCTGCCCATCGATCGACGCAACTACATCTCGTTTGCGGTGCTCGTGCCCGCAGTAGCCACCGATCGCACCCCCAACCAGGGTCCGACGGAAACCACGGGCCTCTCCATCGCGGGCCAGAGCGCGCGCGCCAACAACATCACGGTAGACGGGCTCGACAACAACGACGATACGACCGGCGGCGTGAGAGCCGTGTTCAGTCAGGATGCCGTGCGTGAGTTCCAGGTCATCGCGCATTCCTACTCGGCAGAATTCGGCAAAGCATCCGGCGGTGTCGTGAACATCGTTACCAAGAGCGGTACCAACCGGGTGGCCTCAGACATCTTCGGCTTCTTCCGGGATCACGCGCTGAACAGCCGTGGCTATTTCGATGACTTCAATCCGGCCGGAGCCGCCATCAATCTTCCCAAGGCGCCGTTTCATCAACAGCAGTTCGGCGGGACGTTGTCAGGTCCGCTCATCCGGAACAGAACGTTCGGGTTCGTCTCGTTCGAGCGTCTGGCCGTGGATGACAGCGCGACGGTCGCAATCGACGAACGCCCGGTTCAGCATCCGTTCCTGCCGATGACGCTGGGCACGCCGGGCGACATCCTTGGACGCGCCGGTTTTCCCGCGGAGAACGGCAACCTGCCCTTCGAAGTGCGCATGACGACGGCGCTCGGGAAGGTCGATCATGCGCTAACCGGCAGCACCAACCTCGCGGTCCGCTTCAACCTGGCCGATGGCAGCAACGGCAACAGCCAGCCGTTCGGGGGCATCGTCGCGCACAGCCGGGGCGGACGGCTCGACAACCGCGACTACGCCTTGGCCACGTCGCTGGCCTCCGTACGTCCGCGGCTAGTGAACGAACTCCGTGTCCAGATCGCCCACCGGAATCAGGTCGTGCGGTCGCTCGACGAGCGGTGTGGCGGCGAGTGCATCGGCAACGATCAGGGAGGACCGGCGCTCGAGATCATCGGCATTGCCCGGGTGGGCCGCCACAACTTCACGCCTCAGCCGCGCAAATCCCTGCGGTACCAGGCACTCGACACCATTTCGATCGATATCGGCCGACACCTCGTCAAGAGCGGCGTCGATTTCAACGTCGTCGACAACTACGCCGTTGCGCTGCCGCTGAACTTCGGCGGTCAGTTCGTCTTCGTCGATCTTCCGCCGCCGCTGGCGGCGGCCTTCGGTCTGCCCGGTCCGGTCTCCGCGATTCAAGCGTTCGCGCTGGGCCTTCCGGTAGCCTACTTTCAGGGATTCGGCGATCCGAATTCCTCAGAAACGTACGCCGATCTCTCGGCGTTCGTGCAGGACGAATGGCGGCCGACAAACAAGCTGTCGCTTCGTGGTGGCTTGCGGTATCAGAAACAGTTCTGGCCGAGCGGATACGCGTCGGGCAATTTCGATTTCGCGCCGCGTGTTGGTGTGGCGTGGGATCCCGTTGGAGACGGACGGACCGGGTTGGCGGCGTCGTACGGTCTCTTCTTCGACAACCAGTTCACGTCGCCGGTCGGCGTCTCGCGGATTGTGGATGGACGCAAGGTCCGCGCTGTCGTGCTGCAGGGGGCACCCGCGGTGGCCGCGTGGCGGGCGCCTGATCATCGTCTGCCGACCCAGATGTTGTCGGCGCTGCCAAGCCTGACGCTGGCTGTCGCGCCATCGTTCGATCTGCCGTACACACATCAGTATTCGGTGTCCGTAAATCGCCGCGCGACGTCCAACATCGCCTTCAGCGCATCAGGTATTGCCGCCGTCGGCAGCCGATACGTGAGCGGCATCGACTACAACCCGACACTTCCCGACCTTGGTCCGGGACGACGCCCGGCGGATGTGAACGGCGTTGCGGGGACGTCGGCAACGATGCTTCAGTACACACCGTGGGGCGGCAGTTGGTACCGGGCGTTGCTCCTGTCTTCGACGGCGCGGCCGCGCGGGGGCACCGAGGTGAGGTTCGCCTACACACTCTCCAAAGCGGAAGACAGCATCAGCGATTTCATCGGCAACCCGCCGCAGAACCAGGGACGCGGACCGAATCCGCAGAACCCGGAAGGTCTGCCGCTGGCCTTCGATCCTTCCAGTGAGAAGGGGCCGTCGCTTCAGGATCAGCGCCACCGGCTGGCCGTCACGGGCATGCAGGAACTTCCCTACGGCTTTCAGTTCGCGGGCATCTTTACCGCGGGTTCGGGCCGACCGTACAACATCATCGCGGGCGCCGATTTGAATGGCGACGGGGATGCCCTGGTCAGCCCGGGGCCAGATCGCGCCCGCACGGTATTGTCGGATCCGTCCACGAGCGTCAGCCGGAACACCGAACGTCTGCCGCACGAGACGCGGTTGGACGCGAGGATCACCAAGCGCTTCGTGGCCGGGCGCACGACCGTCAGCCTCACGCTCGACGTGCTGAACATGCTTAACGTAACCAACTTCACCGACATCAACCGCGTCTTTGGCACGGGTTCGTACCCGTCGCAGCCACTGACAACCTATGGGCAATACACGCAGGCGGGACCGCCACGACAGCTCCAGATTGGCGCGCGGGTGTCGTTCTGATGGCCTGCGCTACGGCGTAGGTGGTTTGGTGCCGGCAGGGCTGCCCTGCGTGACCGGTTTGCCGATGGCGCCTCGGCTCTCGAGGAACTCGACGATGGCCGTCTGCTTTTGCGCGCGTGCCGAGTCGAGCGCCGTGCGGCCGTCCGTGCTCGCAACGTTGACATCGGCGCCCAGCTCGACGGCCAGCTTCACCGTGTCGACGAGGAGCGCATCGCGCTCGCCACGATCGACGGGTATCCACGCGGTTCCGCCGCCCATGCCGAGCGCGGCCATCACCGCCGTCGTCCGGTCACGCCGCCTCTGGTAGCCCTCGCCCTGCACGTAATTCGATTCGTGGACGACCCTGGTGTCGGCACCGTGTTTGGCAAGCAGGCGCATCACACCAGGCTCGGTAAACCGCGCGGCCAGCCAGTACGGGGTCGCGTCGACGAGCGCCGGCATGAAGTGGTAGTCGTCGGACGCGCGGCGCGTCGGTGTCCAGACCTTCACCGTGACGTTTGGATTGGCGCCCTTCGCCAGAAGAAGCCCCGCGGTCTCCTCATCGCGCCGCATGATGGCGGAGTGGAGCGCCGTAAAGCCCGCTTTGTCGGCGTTCGGATCGGCGCCCTTCTCGAGGAGGTACCGCGCCAGCTCTCCGAATCCCGAGAACGTCGCCAGCGTCGTGGCGCTGACACCCCACGCATCCTCGTCGTTGACGTTCGCGCCGGCATCGACGAGCACCTTCGCCGACGGGAGCTCGCCGTTCCGGGCCGCGAACAAGAGCGCGGTATCGGCCCCGTGCGGAATCATCCGGTTGTACTCGGGAAGGCCGTGCGGCGGCACGGCCATCATCTGGCTCCAGCTTTCGCTTTTCGCGTGTATGTCTGCCTTACCGGCGACGAGCAGCTTGACGACATCCACGTGGCCCTGCGCCACCGCCCACATCAACGCGGTCTGCCCGCGCGTGCCCCGCGCGTTGGGGTTGGCGCCCCTGGCGAGCAGCAATTCCACGGCCGCCGCTTTTCCCGACCGCGCGGCGACCATCAGCGGCGTCTCGCCAGAAAAGAGCGCGATGTTGGGGTTGGCGCCCGCATCGAGCAGACGCTTCACGAGCGCGGGGCTTCCGTTGATGCTCGCGGCCCAGAGGGGCGTCACACCCAGATCGTTCGCCGCGTTCACATTCGCGCCGCCACGAATCAGCTGATCGGCTTTCGCGAGGTCGTCGCGATATGCCGCCCAGTGCAACGGCGTCGATCCGTCGCCGGCCGGTGCTGCCCCTTCCTGGGCATACACAGGCAGCGCCAGGAAGAGTGCCAACGCCCAGGATGCAAACGCGCGCGGCTTCATAGAGACAACGTATCCAGATTGACTTTGCCGTTGCTGCCGCCGATGCGCTCGACTGGAACATCCATCTTGTCCATGAGCGTCACCAGGAGGTTTGCCATCGACGGCTTGTCGGTGAACTTCACATGCCGTCCGCCCTTGAGCTTCCCTGCGCCGCCTCCGAGGACGAGGAGCGGCAGGTTCTCGCCCGAGTGCCGCGTGCTGTTCGAGATGCCGCAGCCGTAAAGAATCGTCATGTGGTCGAGCAGATTGCCGTCGCCGTCCTGCGTCGCACGCAGGCGGCCGAGGTACTTCGAGAACAACTCGGCGTGGTACCGGTTGATCTTCGACATGTGCGCGATGATCTCCGGATTGTCCTGGTGGTGCGACAGCGGATGGTGCGCTTCCGGCACGCCGATCTGCGGATACGGCCGCGCGCTCTGTTCCTTGCCAATCATGAACGAGATGACGCGTGTGAGATCGGTCTGGAACGCGAGCAACTGCAGGTCGAGCATCAGCGCCAGGTGATCTTCGAACACCGGCGGCGCACCCTGCGGCTGGTCCATCTCGGGAAGCTCCAGATCGGCCTGCTGCTCGGCACGCTGGATGCGGCGCTCGACGTCACGTACGGCTTCGGTGTACTGCTCCACCCTCACCTGATCCTGCGGTCCGAGCTCGGTACGCAGCGACGCCAGTTTCTCGTTGACCGAATCCAGGATGCTCTTGTGCTGCCGCATCCGTGCCTCGCGCGCCGCGCGATCGGTCGTGCCCGCGTCGCCGAAGAGCTTCTCGAACACCGCGCGCGGGTTCCATTCCATCGGCAGCGGTTGCGTCGGGCTGCGCCAGGCCAGCGTGTGTGTGTACACGCAGCTCAGGTTGCCCGTGCACGCCCCGGCGTTGGCCGGCCGATCGATCGCCATCTCGAGCGACCCGATCTGCGTCTCGCTGGCGTAGTGGCGCGCGAGCAGCTGATCCATCGACGTGTCGGCGAAGATCTCGATCTCGGTCTTGCCGCCGCGCGCCGTCCCCGTGAGGAACGCGCCCGACGCGCCGGCATGAATCGCCACCCAGTTGGCGTGAATGCCCGAGAGCACGAGCATCTGATTCCGGAACGGCTCGAGCGGCTCGAGAATCGGCGTCATCTCGAACGCGCTGCCTTCGGTCTTGGGCGACCAGTACTCCATCGCCATGCCGTTCGGCGTATAGAACGCCAGGAAGCGGTGCGCGGGCTTGCCGGCCGCCCTCCGCTGGACCGCGGCCGCGAGCGCCGGCGACATCGCATCGAGAAACGGCAACGCCAGCGTGGCGCCGAGTCCGCGGAGAACCGTTCGGCGTGGAAGAGCCTTCGAAGTCAGAAACATGCGATCTCCTTAGCGGGGCTGAAGCCCCGCCCTACCGCTCAACGGCAGGCCTAAAGGCCTGCGCCACGTACGTCACCTGCGTTTCGAACGTCCGGAACAGTCCGCCGCATCTGGAAGGCCGGACTCTTGACGATTCCCCGAATCAACGACGACCAGCTGTAGTTCTCGGCTGCCGCCTCGCGCACGATCGATCGGATGGCCGGCCGGTCGTAGTGTTGCACCATCCGGCCGAGCGCGTAGGCGAGCAGCTTCTCGGTGACCGTGCGCGGGAACTGCTCGGGCCGCTCGAGCAGCAGGGCACGCAGCCCGCTCAAGCCCGCGACATTCGTCCCGCTCATCGTCGTGCCGACGGCATCGACGGGCTTTCCCGCCTCATCGATCGTCCGCCACGCGCCGATGACGTCGAAGTTCTCGAGCGCGAAGCCCAGCGGATCGATGACGCCATGACAGCTCGCGCAGGTCGGGTTGGTGCGGTGCTGCGCCAGTCGCTCGCGAATCGTCGGCGGCAGCGCGCCCGGCTTGGCCGGCGCGAGGTTCGTGTCGACGCCCGCCGGCGGCGGCGAAATCTGCAGGCCGAAGATGTTGTTCAGCAGGAATTTGCCCCGGAGCACGGGCGACGTCCTGTCGGGATACGACGTCGTCGACAGGAGCGCGCCCTGGGCCAGCAATCCGCCGCGCTGGTTCTTGTCGCCGAGGGTCACACGGCGGAAACGGCTGCCGTAGACGCCCGGAATGCCGTAGTGCCGCGCGAGCTTTTCGTTCACGAACGTGTAGTCGGCGTTCAGCAGTTCCAGCACGCTCCGATCCTCACGCAGCGTGCTCGCCACGAACAGCTCGGTCTCCTGCTTGAACGACTCCATCAAGGTCAGGTCGTAATTCGGATACCGCTCCGGATCGACGACGACCTCGGCCACGCGGCGCAGGTTCAGCCACTGCGCGGCAAAGTCATCGACCAGCGCTTCGATCCCGCGCGGGTCGGCGAGCATGCGCTTCACCTGCTGATCGAGGATCGCCGGAGCGGAAAGTTTGCGCTGCTCGGCCAGAGTGAGTAGCTGATCGTCCGGAATGCTCGACCAGATGAAGAAGGACAAGCGCGACGCGAGCTCGAGGTCCGACAGCCGGTAGGTCTCGACGCTGGCCGCCGGCTGAACGCCAACGCGCCGTGGCTTCGCGGCCGGATCGCGATACACGCGCAGCAGAAAATCCGGATCGACGAGCATCCGCTCGAGCGCGAACTGCACGCCGCTCTCGAAACTGCCGCCCGCGCGGCGTCCCTCGGCGAAGAAGCTCATCAGGACCTGCACGTCGGCCTTGTTGACCGGACGGCGATAGGCCAGCCGCGCAAGGCGGGACAGGATCCTCTCGGCGCAACCGCGCTCTTCTGACGCAGCGCGCGGGCGGCAGATGAAGACACGGTTCTCGGTTCTGGGTTCTCGGTTCTGGGTTCCGCTTACGGCCGATGCGCTGTACGGTCCGCCAATCTGCACGGCCGCCACGTTGGCGTAGTCCATGTAGACTTCGTCGTTCGTGATGACGCGGCCGCGCTGCAGCGGCTGCGGCAACCCTTCCGGTTCCCACAACTCGCGGATGAACGACACGCCGACGGTGCGCGATCCTGCCGTGACGGGGACGCGGACTTCGAGGTTCGCGTCGCCGTCGAGCTGCATGTACCTTTCCCACTCGGGCGCGCCGGCAAATCCCGGCTCGCCATCACCCGCGTAGCTCGCGGCGGCCGGGCGGCCCTGCCCCTTCCCGCCGACGGCAAATCTCTTGAGAAGCTTCCCGTCCAGCCGCACGTCGAGCTGCTGTTCCCAGCCCATCCCTTTCAGGTAGTCCTGATAGTTGCGCTGCAGCTTGACGACGATTCGATATTCGCCGTCGACCGGGAAGTGATAGCGCACGGCGATGCCGCCGCGCGACCCGAGCGGCAGCTCTTCCTGCTGCCGATCGTCCTGCGTGACGTGCAGCGGAATTTCGAACATCTCGACGGCGGGATGCGGAGGCGGCAGCGCGGTCGCGAGGCGCGTCACCTGTCGCGCCACCGACATGTAGCGCTCGAGGTGCGTGGTCGAAATCGACAGCGAGTCGGCAAAGTTGTCGAAGCTGCCGTCAGCGGTTTCGTCGCCGGGCAGTTGAGAGACCACGTCAAGACTGTCCGAGTCGAGGCCGAACAGATCGCGGATCGCGTTGGCGTACTCGGTTCTGTTCAGGCGATGTACCGCACCGATGCGCCCGGGATCGGGATGAGCGGCCCAGGCACGATCCAACGTGACCTCGAGCTCGGTCGCCACAGCCAGGTACGTCGCCGCGTCCGGCCGTGGTCTGCCTGGCGGCGGCATCGAGCCGGCACGCAGCTTCTCGACGACGCGCTCCCAGACGTCCGCATGCGGACCAGGGTTCGACGCATCGAGGTTGTCGAGCGCAAGACCGCCGACGCGCGCTTTCTGGTTGTGGCAGGTGATGCAGTACTTGCCGAGAACGGCTTGCGGCGCGGACGCTTGCTGCGGCGCGGCAGGAGGCGCCTGTCTGGCAGATGGGTGAGCGCTTGTCAGCACGACGGCCGCGCCAACCGACACCCCCACCACCAACACCGATGCGCGCCCACAAATGTGCATTGTGAACAATTTTGCCTGAGTCGGGCGCCTACTTCAATGGTTTGCTGGGAACCATCGGGAACTGAAAACTTCGCGCAAATGCCGGCTCGCCAGCCACTTGCGTCGCTGCGCAGTCGCCAGGGCACCTTGTGCGGCTCAGGTGCGGCAATCAGGTCTATGATGTAGTGGAAACCACCGCAAAACTGACCCATGGCGCGATGGAGCTCGTTGAAAGCTTCGTAGCCGGCGGACTCATCCAGCGCATCCGCAGCGCTGCCGGTAGCAGTGCGGCTGCCGCGTGTACCTCTTTTCGCGGCGCGGCGGTCTTCGTTGACATCTCAGACTATACGGCGCTCGCAGAGACCCTGTGCAGTCAGGGTTCCGATGGCGTGGAACGTCTCGGTGACACCATCAATCAGGCTTTTCGTAACAGCTTGTCTGCCGTTCAGGATACGGGAGGCGAGATCGCGTGTTTTGCCGGTGATGCGTTCCTCGCCTATTGGCCCGCCGACGACGGAAACGTGGCCCGAACGGTGCAGAGCGCCCGGCACTGCGCTCAAAAGCTCCACGCGGCGTCCCAGGCACCCAATCCTTCGTCGTTGACACCAGTACCGACCCTGCACATCGGCCTTTCCGCAGGTGACATGTGGGCCGCACGTCTTGGCGGCGACGACCGATGGCAGTTGTTGCTGGCCGGGCCCGCGGTGCGCGAGGCGTGTGCGGCAGCGACCAACGCGGCGGCAGGGGAAACGATCGATGCATACCGCGCCGATCCGGTTGACTCGATCGGCAGAGGACGCGTCACACAGAATGCCCTTCTCCCAGACAATGCGCGCCCCCTGTCACCGCCGTTGGATCTCGTGGGATATGTGCCCAAGCGTGTTCAGGCGTATGCCGGCGAGGGCTACACGGCGTGGATTCCGCAGAAGCGCAATATCTGCTCGCTCTTTGTCAGAATAGACGGACTGGACGAGACCGCCTCCGACGCGTTGTCCCGTCATCAGGCGGTCGTCAAATCGCTCCACACCGTTCTCCGTCCTTATACCGGCGCAAGCGGCACACTTCTTCTCGACGACAAGGGGTTGGTGTTCACCCTTTGCCTCGGCATGCCACACGACACACACGCAGACGACGCACTGCGGGCGGTGCGCGCAGGATTGGCCGTTGAGGCCGAGCTCGGGCGGCTCGGTCTCAAGTGCGCGATCGGCGTCGCCTCTGGTCCCGGCATCTGCATGCCCATCGGCGGACCGGCTCGGCAGCACTATTGGGCGGTCGGACGATTCATGCACGTTGCCGGGCGATTGATGGAGGCCGCCACCACCGGGCTGCTGTGCACGGAAGAAGTTGCCGACCAGGTGCGCCGATCCGTGAGCCTCTCACCCGAACGGCCCATCGTCTTGAAAGGACTGCGCTGGCCTGTTCGTCCCTTCCGCGTCAGCGAAGCGGCCGCCGCCGACAATCATCCCGAGCTGCTCTTCGGCCGGGAGGATGAGCAGGGGACGCTCGAACGTTGCGTCAGCGGCTTCGAAGGCGGAGAGGGCACAGTGCTCTGGATCGTCGGCGAAGCCGGGCTCGGCAAGACCACGCTCGTCCGCTATTTGCGCCAGCTCGCCGCGGAGCGCGGGATTCGAGTGTCTCTGGGGAGGCGCCGGCTCGGTAGAAATCGATGTCGCATACGCCGCCTGGCGACCCGTCTTCGCCCAACTGCTCGGAGACGCCGACTCGTTTGGCCCTTCTTCGCAGTCGGAGCGCCGGACGCTCGTCGGTGACGTCCGGCATCCCGAGCTTGCGCCGCTCATCAACGCGGTTGTGCCGGGACTGCTTGATGAAACGCCGCTCGTGCGGAGTCTTTCGGGGCAGGCGCGCGCCGACGCCACGTCGCGGGTGCTGAGTGAGGTCGTTGCTTCGCATGCGACGAGCCGGTTTGTGCTTGTGCTCGAGGATTGCCACTGGATGGACTCGGCATCCTGGCGGCTCGCCGTGCGCGTTGCCCAGGACTACCCTGAGGCTCTCGTCGTCCTGACGTCGCGTCCCACCACCGACAATCAGGAATTCAGCGCGCTGAGAAGGCTCGCGCGGTTTACCGAGATGAAGGTACCGCCGCTGCGTTCCACGGCGATCGAATCGATCGTCGAAAGCGTGCTCGGTGGACAAACGACGACCGACCAACTGCGCGGCACGATCATCCAACGCTCGGTTGGCAATCCCCTGTTTGCGCGCGAATACGCCCTGCTTCTCGCAACGCACGCCAGGGCGGAGGCGTTCGAGTCGAGACCGGTCGCGCGTCCGCAGCCGGACGCGCGCGATGCGGTACCCGTGACCGTCCAGAGTCTGATCGCGAGCCGTCTCGACGCGCTGCCACCGTCCGAGGATCTCGCCCTGAAAGCCGCCAGCGTCATTGGCGATAGGTTCGGTGCCGAAATGATCGCGGGAGCCTACCCCGGCCACGCGCGCGGCGACACGCTCGAGGCGATTCTGAAGAATCTGGCCGAGCGGCAGTTGATTGTTCGCACCGAGATCGACAACGGCTTTGCGTTTCAGCACGCCATCATCCGCGAAGTGACCTACGGCCAGTTGACGCGGGATCAACGGCGCAACCTGCACAGGCGGGTCGCCGAGACCCTCGAACGTGAGTACCAACGGGATCTGCGGCCGTACTTTGCCGCGCTCGCTCACCACTGGTCTCACGCGGAAGTGCCAGCATCGACGATCACCTACGCGGACCAGGCGGCCTCTCAAGCGCTCGCCGCTGGCGCGTTCGAAGAAGCCGAGCGCCTGCTCGGCAAGTGTATCGACGTGGCAGCCAACGATGGCCACACCGTTCCGACCGTCGACCGTATCCGCTGGCACCGCCAGGTCGGGGATGCCCGGCACGGGTTGGGACAACTGGAATCGCGCAGCGCGGCGGCTCACCAGGCGCTTCGGCTCGCAGGCCGCACGCGCCCGCACACGAGCATCGCCCTTATTGCGCAGGCGGGCGCCCATCTCTGCGGCATGGGCGTGCGACGTGCACTCCGATCCTCGCCGCGTGTCGCCGATCCGGCACAAGTGATGGACGTAGCGCGCGCGTACCGTCACAGCGCCGAAGTGTGTTACTTCAACAACGACATGCTCGGGATGATTTGTGACAGCGTCAGCGCCGTCGCTTGCGCCTCGTTGCTGAAGCCATCAGCCGTGCTCGCGGGTGCGGCAACCGAGCTTGGCGGCATCCTCAGCGTCGCCGGCCTCCGCCGCATCGGCGAGCGCATCCTGCAGAAAGCGATCGCCGTGGCGGAAGCCGCCGACGATCAAGCGGCGCAGGCCTACGCGCACATGATCAGCTGCCTCTATTACGTGGGCATGGGCGACTGGTCGTCGGCCGAGACGAGCGCCCAGCGATGTCAGGCTCTGTGCGAACCGATGGATGATCGCGTCAACTGGACCAACGCGCAAGCGGTGCGATTCTGGATGAGTCACTATCGTTCGCACGACGCCGCGGCAAATGAAGCGGCACTGCGCCTGAGAGATCGTGCGAGCGAAACAGGCAACCGTCAGCATCGCGCCTGGGCGCTGCGCTGCCTCGCCGTGTGCGCGCTCCGTCGCGACAATCCAGCCGAAGCCACATCGCATCTACAGGCAGCGTTGGAGAGCCTCGGCGAGACGGCCGCGCTCAACGAGCGCATCCCGACGCTGTCGATGCTGGCACTGGCCCACCTGAGAAACGGCCAGGTATGGTCGGCACGGGCGACGGCCAAAGAGGCCCTGGCGCATGTGAGGCGGGTGAAGCGGCCAATCGGCTACGGCACGCTGGAGGGCTACTCGTGCCTCATCACCGTCGCGCTCGACGCGTTCCGGGAAGAGCGCTCGCCCGAGTGGCGGGACGCCGTCAAGGAGTGTCTGCGCGTGCTCGGGCGCTATCGGCGAAGCTTCCTCATTGGGGAGCCGCGGTATCAACTCTACCGCGGCGAGTACCGTCGCCTGTCAGGCTCCCTCAGGGCTGCTTGCCGAAATTACCAACGGGGAGAGGCTGCGGCGTCGAGGCTGGGGATGCCGTGGGATGCGACCCGCTGCCGTGAGGCGCTCCAGGATCTGGGTCGGGCTTAGGCCGCAATCCTCTCTTGATGATCGGATAGACGCATTTGGGTGCTTCCTTACCCCACAACAAATCCTGATGCCCGTAGTCCGGAAGGATGTGCTTTTCAACGACGTATTCATTCCGCAGACGCCCCTGGGTCAGCCATTCATACATGTAGTCAATGCTGTTCCGGTGCCACAACCGATTCCGGTCACCGGTGATGAGCGTCACCCTTTTCAGCTTGCTGAACTTCTTGCGTGCCGCATCTGAGATGAAACTCGCATTGTCGAACTTGGAATCGTCATAGCGCATCGCGTGTCGTAGGCGGATATTCTGCGCGGCATGAAGATACATGTGCAGGGGAATCGAGCCGAACTGCTCCGCGAGAAGCGGATCGAGCGCCGCCGTTCCATGGATCTCGTCGACGAGATTTCCATGGTAGTACGGCATGCCGTACATAAAGCTCAGGCGGTTGCACATGTGCCCCGCAATCCTGCAGGCCTCGCTGTGCCCACCGTGCTGCGGTGACTCTGCTGCTGAGTGGAACATCCGACCGGGCCACTCTTCGTACATCTGGTCCAGGTCGTCCGGCCACTTCGCTTTCAGTTTGCCCGTCGCATCATGCACCCGCGGATCGACGGAGGGGAAGGCTTTATGCGGACCTTCGCCTGCCCTGAGGCGATCGAGAATGCGTTCCTCGCTTTTCATCCGGCTGTCGAGCGGGGTCTCGTAGAACAATCCAAGAGTGAGGAGCACGATGCAATCCACGCGTTCGTGCGTGACGTGTTCCTGGGCGATTGCCTCGGCGAGAACGCCACTCCCCATGCAATGCCCCACCATCGCGATCGGCCATTCGACGTCCCCGGCCATCCTGTCCAACGCTGCCCGGATGTCGAATGTCGCCGCAGCGTTGAAATTGAATGACTCCGCCGGTCTCGAACGGTTCTTCTCGTCGTCCACGACCAGGCTGCTCCCTCGCCAGTCCAGCAACCAGGGATCGAATTCACGCTCTGCAAGATCTGCCAGCCATTTTGCAAGCCCACCATTGTGAATCTCAAACGTGCCGTGGTTGGCGCTCGCGCCGTGCAGCAAAAGCACGGCTTTCCGCTTGGGTGGTCCTTCGGGAGCCACGCGCGTCAGACGGAGATGGAGGCCGTCTTTAGTCGTGATCGTGATTGGTTCAGACATTGATCTCCGTCATCACGCTCGCAAACGCCTTCATGATTTCCCTGGCGCGGCTCGCATACACGCAGGATATCTCCCGGGCGAAGTATCTGTAGAACGCCAGGAGCGCCCACATCTTTCGCGTGGGATCCTTCGTGCCACACACGTCCATGCTTTTCAGCTGCGTCAAAAGAAAATCGTTGAACGACAGGCGCAGGATACCCCGACGATGTCTGTCGCCGGGAGGGCCGTCGTCGGTGGATGCCTCGAAGTACAACGTCGCGGTGTCCTGCCACAAATCCTGACCCAAATCGTCGCGGAGCACTTTGCGGCCGTCGAGCTGCCAGCGCCGTTCCATCCCATGCGCGTCCGTTTCATCCCAGACGAGCCTGTAGATGAAGAAACGGCGAAGAGGACCATCGGTATTCTGCGGCCGAACAAACATCTGCAGAAAGCTGCTGTCGTTGTTGTTGCCTTGGGGGTCCCTCAGCTTGCCCTTCGAGCTTGCACCGGCGGGGCCGATTTCAACTGTACCGCTCACCGGAATTCTTGTCAGGGTGACGGTCTCGTCCGCCGAAACCAGCCTGGCGAGATCGCGAATCCGCGCGTTCAGCTCCACTCGGATGAGGGTGCCGCGATCCTCAGCAACTCGAAATGCCTTGAGGACTTCGCCAAATTTTTCAGGATCCGTTTCCTGCTCGAGACCGTCGACAAGGCCAGGATCCTGGACGGCCTTGAAGAGTCCGCTCATGTGTTCGTTGAAGGACAATCCCAGAATCTTGTCGTCAAATGTCTTGTCAGCCGGCGTAACCTTGCCGCCGTTCAGCGGATCCAACATTGATTGTCGCGTCGATGCCCACTGCGCGACCTCCGGTTTGTCTTTGGCCGGTTGCCACCCGGGAATTCGAGGTTTGTATTGATGAATAAACCGTTCGATTTTGCTCTCGGCCACGGCCAGGATCGTCGCAGACGGATTCACGCCCACCGACGCGGGGAATGCCGCGGCGTCCATCACGTAAAGGCCCTCGCTCCCGTGTACTTTGCCGGTCGAGTCGGTCACGCTGTTTGATGAATCGGCGCCCATTGGACAGCCACCCTGGCTGTGCACGGTCAGCCTCCTGCCGAGGGCCGCTGAAGCCGGGTTGGTGCGTAGCTCGCCGTTCCATCCGGCTCCGGCAATCTCGCGAAGTACGCGCTCCTGGACACTGCCCGATGTATCAACCAGCCGGTTCGGGAGACGCGCCTTCAGCTCGAACTCGTCACTGCGGAGGTCGCCCTTCTTTGCGTCGTCTTTGTCTTTCCTGTTGTATCCACCCTTCTGGTCTTTTTTGTCGTCGTCGGCGTCCCGGTGCTTATCCAGGTAGAGCCGGCCGCGATACAAATCGCGTCCCATCGTGAGAACGATCCCCGTATGCCCATGGTCGACCTTATAGGCCAGCAGCCAGAGCAGCAGATCGCTCAGCAGGCCGAGGAACTGCCCGGGACTGTTGGGAACAGGATTGAGCAGCTGTTTGGCCACCTGCTCGGCAAGCTGGGCCTCGCTGCCGGCAAGGATCTGCAAGCCCTGCCGCAGCATGCCACGAATCAAGACGTCTTTGCGCTCGTCATTCGGATCGAGGCCGACGTCGAAACGGGTCAGCACATCCGCATCGACCGTCTTCGCCAGGGTCGTCGACAGGTCGTCCAGCAGTCGACCGAGCATCGGCAGTGCGAATGCCGATGCCTGCGCCAGGAGCGCGTCGCCTTGCTCGCGCGCTGCGGTTCTAAACCAGTCCGGGAACAAGAGAGAGACATTCGCATTTTCAGACAGCGGATTTCCGCTGAACGAACGGTTCAGGAGACCGTCGCCCGAGCCCCCTCGTGAACCCGTGCCGCCCAGCGCGTCCGTCAACGCCGCCAGACGCAGATTGCGACGCGCGTTGCGCGTCGGTGGCGGCAGCGGGCCCTTCAGCTTTGCGTCGGTTTCAACAAACCGGTTGCGGCGCAGCCACAGCGGGCTCCTGAATATCCCGACAAGCGGTTCAAGGTCCGGTGGGTACCCGCCATCCTGGGCCAGGAACCAGTGAGTGTGATCGCGAACAGCCGATCGCACCGTGACCTTGGCGTGGGGGCCGATTTCGAGCTGGTCACATGGGCTGAAATCAACCTTCTCGGAGAACACCAGGGTTCCGACAGCGTCGTCACTGTCCCAACCACCCCAATCGAGTATCGGGTCGTGCGCAAGCTTAGCTGTTACGCCGGTCTTGTCGCACCGGACGATCAGGCCAGCGACCGGTGCCGCGCGGCCCTTGTCACACGATCCGCCACTGAAATCCATCGAACAACTGAAGTCTCCCGTTGCCGTGCTTCGATGAAGCACGGCTGCGGTAACCGTCGGGCCATAGTCCGCTTCATGCGGTTCGTCGCACTCGAGGACTGCGGCGAGCGAATCCGTATTCGGGAAGTAGTGCGATCCCAGTGGCGTTAGCTTGGGCTGCTTGGGCGCCTTGTCCTGTTTGTCACCCACTTTCTCGTCGTCCAGCAGATCGGGATTCCGCATGAGAAGCTCGGTCGTATTGAGCGCACCGGCACACAAGAAGACCCAGTTTCCTTCCACGGTGCGCGTGAGCTTGCGTACACCTGCGTCTTCGCTGCCGGCAAGCAGGTCCTTGTAACTGACGACGAACCCACCGGGGCTCTTGCGGGTGATCTTCGTGACCTCGGCCAAGGTGCGAATGTCCGCGTCGGCCTTCTCAGCCATGGCCAGGTAGTTCAGGTCGAGGGTATTCTTTGCCTGTCGATCGCAGCCAATACAGCATCTCCCCCGCATATCGCAGGCAGCGCGAGTTTCGCCGAGTACGTTGTCGAATCGCTCCTCGAAGTTCACGGCCAAAGGCGTGAGAAACCAATGCGGTGTCGATGGGTCATCGCTCAGGACGCCAGCGGCGCGCTGCAATTGCAACGACTTCAACAACCGCTGCGGGACGGTAGACACGTTCAGCATGTAGGCAGCCAGATCGAAGTACTTGTCCAGGGCGTGGCCCCGATACTCCACCGGCCAGGCGTCGAA
Organism: Vicinamibacterales bacterium; assembly: GCA_963746535.1. Taxonomy (GTDB): domain Bacteria; phylum Acidobacteriota; class Vicinamibacteria; order Vicinamibacterales; family JAMQPK01; genus JAMQPK01. The sequence goes on from CAVVBP010000010.1 coordinate 716,870, forward strand.
TACCTCCCTGGGAGGCCGAAGGTGGACGTTCGCGTATATGAGGGATCCGCCGCCATATCCGGCAGCCTGCACCGAGACGGCATCGCCGAGGTCGCGAACGTCGTAAATCCCGCGATCCCAGTGCCACAGCCAGCGCGAGAAATCTGGAGCCGGTGGAATCACATCGTCGCGCCGGTCGGTCGCGAAGAGATCGTCGGTGGGGTACTTTGGAAAATCGTGTTCTTCGTACACGCGTCCGCGCTCGAGAACACAGATACGGAACCCAGCTTCGGCCAGGCGGCACGCTGTCACCGCTCCACCAAACCCGGTGCCGATCACGATGGCGTCGAAGGGCTTCTCGTCTCCTGATAACGGCATTGCGTCACGATCCTCAATTGGGCGTTGCCAACTCGTGAATCAAACGGTCACCCAAGGGACGACTTCAGTAAGTGCCCGTCGCGGAGAGAACGTGATTAGACCTTTCATGACGGGCTTGCCACCTTTCGGTCTATTCGGATCTTTGTTCTCGCTGTCACCTTGGCCCTGAGCACCCTCATCGTTCCGGCCAGGCCACGTCCAGGCTCCCGGCCCGTCATCAGTCAGGGTTCGAATGACGTTCCATTCCACCTCCGGCGTGAGCGCACGCTCCTGGCGATGGACTTGCTCGCGTTCGACATAGCTGACCTTCACATGCATGACGCCGTTCATCTGACTGTGGAACTGGTCGAGGTTCACCTCGTAGAAGACCGGGTCGTCCTCCTTGCGTCCCCAGGGACGCCCGGTCCGGGTCGTGTGGAACTCGACCTCATTGGCCAGCTGGAGCTGGTTGACCGGCCCACCCGCCAGCTCGTGGACGACGGTCGAGGCATACTTCGATCCGGTTCCGATACGCATCGTGGCGTGATAGCAGCAATGCATGTCTCCGGTGAGAAAGATCAGTCGTTCGATCTTGTTGTCGAAGATGTAGTTGATGATTCGATCGCGCTGAACCCGGAACCGTTCGGCACTCCATTTGTCGTTGGCGGGGTTGCGGGGCTGGTGGGCAGCGCGTTCTGCATCGGCCTGCCCGCTCCATGTCGGCGCACTCTCGCTGCCTTCGTCGCTGATCTCGGCGACGAACGGTACACTCGTCACGACGAATTTCAAATCATCCTTGTGATCGGACATCCACTCGAGCAGCGCGTCCATCTGTTCGCGATCGATGATTTGAGCCGGCTGCATACGGCCATCGAGGCGCTGCGTGCGCGTGTCGAGCACGAAAAATCTGGTGCTGCCCTTCTCGAACGCATACCACAACCGTTTGGTGTTCTTTTTCTCTGCCCTGTTACGGTCTTCCTCCGGGTGACGTCTGGTACACATAGTCGTTGTAGGCGGCCATCGCATTGGTCAAATAGTCACCAGGCTTCGCGACATCCTTGAAGGCGTGTCGTCTCCTGAAGAGGCCTGGCTTGAGTTCCCTCTGCGGCGGCCTGAAATCGCGGGAAAACTGGTCGGCGATCTCGTGGTCGTCAAGCGTCATGTAGTGGGGCCAGTGGGATAGCAGGTAGCGGCTCGCCGGATCGTCGATCCACGCTTCCCGATACGCCAGCCGGTACTGATCTCTGTCGGGACGCCGTTTCTCTGTCGGAAAGTCGTAATAGATCTGATCTCCCGCGTGAATGAAAAACGACGGACGCTCGTACCACGGATGGCAGCGTTCGGCGCGAACGATCGCCCCGATGGGTTTCTGTTCAGTGGCTCCTTTGACCGGGATGCGCCTGAACAGGCCTTCCCCTTCTGCGAATTCGCCAGTCACCTGCGTCAGTACCAAGCGCCAGTTCTTGGTCTTCCTGTCGCCTTCTTTCTGGCTTTCATCCTTCTCGCGGCCATCGTCGCGACGGGGTGATGTGCTGTTCCCTTTTTCGGATTTCTCGTTGTGCTGGTCAGCGACACTCGGCTTCGGCGGCGGAACTTCGCTGGGGGTGCACGCCAATACACCGCAGGCATCCCGCGACACTACCCCGTCGCCGACAGACGGAAGGTACCGCTCATCCGCCCTCACGTCGACCATGCAGGCGTCGAACACCGCCAGGAGCTTTAGAAATGGGCTTCGGAGGAGATACGGCGGCGGCGGCTGTTTCAATCCGGTCAGCCAATTCACCAGCCAGGCCGCCTTCACGAGGAGACATTTCGTCGGACGTCGAAGAAGCCGCCGCAGCAAAATAACTTTGGAATATCGCCAGCTCGCCACTGGAAGGTTGAGTGAATTCATGGCGAGCTTGGTGCCACCAACCGCCAGCAGATACGCCAGCAGGTTGGTGATGCCGACTACCGGCAAATTGCAGCTGGATGATACAAAGCTGAAGTCGAAGGCTTTGTCGCCGGGTTGCGTTGGAAACGTCCGGAACCGGCCGGTCTCACGCTTTCTCGCGAGTGGACCGAATGTCGCGTTGACGGTGTATTCCGTGCCCGGCGTCAGGTCCTTGAAGCAGGCGATCGCTGTCCTGTCAGAATCCCGACGAAGACGGACGTACTTATGCTTTCCTTCAGGATGAAGGACGATGCTGCAGGTGCGATGCCCGGCGTCGCCGCATACCCAGACTTGAACCGTGGTTTCACCGGTATGGCCGATGATGAGGTCCGGCATTTCAAGCCCTCAGTAAACGCTGTTCAAGGCGTCAAGTGCCCGGAGCATACCTCACAACGGTCGGTACGATCCTGACTTTTATCTGAAATGTTTAACGTTTCTTCGCCGGGCGGCGAACACTCAAAGCCCGAGGTGCCGCCAGGCGAAGTCGTTGACGAAGATCCGATTCGGGTCGACCTCGGCGCGGCACGCATGGAAGCGAGGCAATTTCGGATAGAGCTCGGCGATGTCCCTGGCGTCCAGCGGGCACGTTTTACCCCAATGCGGCCGGGCTCCGAAGGCGGCCGCCATCGCCCTGGCGACGAAACGGGCCATCAGGAGAAACGGCGAAAGATCGCGCTGATAGGTGATCAGGCTCATGGCGTACCACGCCTCGATGTCGCTCGACATGGAAATCAGCGCCTCGTCGCGCAAGACCTTCCGGACGGTTATCACGTGATGGTGGACATACTGCCCCTTTAACGTGTCGAGGTCTTTCATGAGATTCGGTTGGATGGAGCCGGCTATCTCAGGTGCGGGCAGCGTGTCGCCGCTACAGGTGCGCAACACCCACTCCAGAAATTCCGCGGCGTCCGCAACGTGCGGCGCGGGCACGAAGAGCTCCATTTCGACATGCCGATATCGATCGTGGCGCATCATCAGGATATGGGGCGCCCGATCGACAACACGCTTCCCTGACCTGGCAAAAAACGGAAAGGCATGTCGATAAAACCAGCCGAGTGCCTTCCACCAGCCCATGACGGCAAGTGCCTTGATGACACCGTTCAGCCCGTAGTCGACCAGCACAGAACGAACGACACGTTCTTTGCGCGCGTTGGCACTGGGAACCGCGCCTGACTGGGGATCGAGTGGACGCCGATGCTGCGCGAACCACCGCCACGACCAGGGCACCAGGTAGAACTGCTGCCGCGGATAGTCCTGCTCTTCCTCTAGAATCGGCTTCAGTTCGTCGTACCACTGCGTCCGCTCCTCAATCAGGTAATCCCGTTCGACTTGGACACGCACCGAGAGCAGGATGCCCATGCAGCCGAGCCCGCAGCGCGCCGCGAGCAATTCATCACCCTGATCCCATTCGTAGATTCGTGCTTTACCGCTGCCTTTGTCGTACGCCGCGACGCGAATGCTGTCGACATAGTGCGAGAGGCTCGATTTCCCCGATCCATGCGTCGCCGTCGACACAGCGCCTGCAATCGTCAGCCCGCGGAACATGCCGTAGGTGGGCAGCGTGTAACCCTTCTTCAAGAGCTCGTCGAGAGCGCGCTTAATCGTACAGCCGGCCCCGATTTCCGCGCGCGCCCCATCATTTCCATCGACAGGGTCGCCAACGCCGTTCAGCTCTTTGAGATTCAGGATGACATCGGCATCGGCCGCGATGTCACTCCAGGAATGGAGGCTGCCAATGGCCCGAACGCGCTTGCCACGTAATCGACTGTCGTCGAGACAGGCCAGAATTTCGTCCTCGCGCGTCGGTGTGAGTACGCGTTCCGGCTCAAAGGAGACGTTCCTGCCGAAGTTGGTCAATCTCACGACCCTTGCTCCTCGAATTTGAACGTTACGCGCCGGGCGCCACCCCGATTCGAGTCATGAGGATGCCGAACCGCTCGTCCGTGCGAAGCGGGTCGAACGTCGGACGAACCCCCATCCAGGCGACGTCCGTCGCGCGATCATCAACCGCCTTCGTCAACCACGTCACGGCGGCATCCACCTCGTTCAGGCCCGCATGAATCTGCGCCATCAGCGATGCGGACACATAGCGCCGTTCGGATGCACTTCGCAACTCCCCCAGGATGGTGCGCGCGCGGTCGACGTTTCCAGCACGGGCGGCGGCATAACCCAGGCCCGCCAGAATCTCGGGGCTGGCTGGCGACAGGGCGAGAGCGGTATTGAAGGCGTCGGTCGCGGCATCGTACCGCGCCATCTCCACGCGGGTGAGTCCGAGGACAAAATGCGCGAACGCAAAGCGATTGTCGAGATCGATCGCGCGCGACAGCGCATCGATCGCGCCGTCAAAACGATGCGCAAAATAGGCGGCGAGCCCCGCGCTCGAGGCCACGGCCAGTGACAGCGGATCCAGATCGCGGGCGGTGGCGAGCGCCGCTTCCGCTTCGGCGAACCGTCCCTGCGGCACAAGACAGTTCATCGCATACCACTGGTGTGCCGTCGGCTGCTCGGGCAGGGCCGCGACGGCAAGCTGGAACAACTGCTCCGCCTCGCGCCAGTTCCAGTCGTACAGGGCACTCACGCACCCCAGCGTTGCGAAGCCCAGCGGATTCATCTCGGCCCGCGACACCTGTTGAGCCGCCGATCGCGCCTTCGGCATCACCTCGTGTGGAGGCCTGGCGCCGTACACCGCCAGGCTGACATACGCATCCGCGAGACCGACCAGCGCCTGCGCATAGCCGGGATCGAGCTCGAGGGCCTTTTCAAACGACTCGATGCTTCGCGCGAGCGCCTCCTCAGTTCGCTTGTTCCAGTGATACCGGCCCTGCAGGTACAGCCGATACGCTTCAGCATTCCGCGTAGGCGGCGATGCCGCCAGTGCATCCTCGCCGAGCTGCACCTGCAGCGCCTTCACCACGGCTCGAGCGATGTCGTCCTGCACGGCAAACACATCGTCCATCGTTCGATCGAACCGCTCGGACCAGAGTTGATGACCGGTCTCTACGCTGCTGAGCTGCGTGATGATGCGCACACGATCGCGAGAGGCCCGAACGCTGCCGCCGAGAACCGCCTGGACGTTCAGAATGTTCCCGATCTGCCGCACGTCCTTTGCGGCGCCCTTCAGTTGAAACACCGAATCCCGCGCGGCCACGCGCAGGGTCCTGATCCTGGTCAGCGCGTTGATGAGCTCTTCGGTAATCCCATCGCAGAAATAGTCGAGCTGCTTGTCGGGATCCAGGTTTTGAAACGGCAGCACGGCGATCGACTGGATTTCGCCGTCCGGCGCAACAGCCGAGGATTGACGCCGGATCGAACCCGGCGCCTTCGCCGCGCTGCGGGCCTGCTCGAGGTCGTGCTCGAGCGCTCCCGCGCTTGCGTGCCGGCGCATCGGATCGCTGCTGATCGCGCGCTCGACGACGCGAATGAACTCTGCTGGGAGATCCGGCCGCGCGTCCCTCAGCCGCACCCATGCCCCCGCCTCGAGTCGATCCTGCAGTTCCTCGACCGTCTCGGCCTGGATCGGATACGAGTTGGTGACGAGATGGTAAAGCAGCACACCGAGGCTGTAGATGTCGCTCAGTACGCTCGCCGCCTCACCCTGAAAAATCTCCGGCGCGAGATACATGGGGGTCCCGATCAGGTCACCCGACACCCGATCGGCGCGATTGATGTAACGGCCCGTGCCCAGATCCATCAACACGATACCGCCCCCGTCCTGACGCATCACGTTCTGGGCTTTGATATCCCGGTGTATGAGCCCCTTCTCGTGAATCGCCGCCAGCGCGCTGCAGAGATCGATCCCGATCACAGTCGCCTCCTGCGCGCTGAACGGTCCATGCTGAGCAAGTTGCTGGGCGAGCGTTGTGCCTCGAATGAGGGGCATCCACAAGCCGACACGCTGTTCGTACACCGCGACGCCGAACACCTGCACGACATTTGGATGATTGATGCGCGCCAGCAGTCGAGCTTCATGAACAATCTGGTTATCGTCGAGACTGCTCGCGGGCTTTTTCAACAGCTTCAGCGCGACTTCGCGATCGAGCGGGCGTTCCAACGCCCGGTACACCTCGCCGTAGTTGCCGCTGCCAAGACGTTCGCGTAACTCCAGATGAGACCATGTACCGAGTGGCGGGGGGTCAGGGGCACCGGCAGGTACGTCGGGGTCTGGTTCGGAATGAGCCGCGCCGGCGTCGCTCGCGGAATGGCTGCGATGCAGCCCGGCGAGCTTTGCGAGTACGCGCAGATGTTGAATGAGCTCCCGCTCGGAGGGGCTCGCCTGAGCGTCAGCGACGTCCCAGTCCATCGCGGCCCCGTCCGCGATCGACTCCACGAGCTTCATCAGTCGATCGGACTCACCCTCCACGTTTCATTTCCTCAGCCAACCGGAGAAGCGCCCGGTGCACGGCCATCCGCGCGGCGTCGGCTGAGGGTTTGCCGAGCAGCTGCGCGATCTCGTCGTAGGAGTTGCCCATCTCGACGCGGGCGATGATGACCTCGCGATCCTCGGCACGCATGCGTGCGAGCGCCGCTTCGTAACGCTGGACGGCCTCCGCACCGATCGCCTCGTCGAGCGGTGACGCGCCGCCATCTTTCTCCTGATCGGTGAGCTCCCCGATCCCCGGCGAACGCCCGCTCCGGCGAATTTCGTCCCGGATGCGATTGACCACAGCCTGGCGCAGGTATGCCTGAAGCGCACCCGGATGCCGGGAAACAAACGTCTCCATCTGCCGCAACAGACTGATGGCCGTGTCCTGAACCAAATCCTCGGTGTCTCGGAGATCGCGCATTCCCCGGGGAAGGCGCCCCCTCGCCCAACGGCGCAGGACGGGCAACTGGCGGGACAGGAGCACATTCAGCGCGTCACGATCGCCCCGCTTGACGCGATCGACCAAATCGCTCGTCGTTTCAAGCGAGGCCCCGGACTTCTCGAGCGAGGCGCCAAACTTCGACTCAGTCATGTCGGCCTCCGCCGGTGTGCTGCGGCCGATTCTGACAGGGAAGCTAACTTCAAGTAAAGGAAGTGTTTGTATGAGCCGATAGGATCGGCGATGGAGCAGCCCGAGAAATACGAGGCGATGTACAGGCTGGAGACGCCTGTAAAGTGCCCACATTGCGGCGAGACCGTCTCGTCCCTGAGGGCCGTACGGTTGCTCCGTGATCAGGTGAACTTCACGTCCACGCTGCCCCGCCGGGGACGCGTGGTCGCGTGTCCGAACTGCCAGGCCATCCTCCCCGCCGAGTTGACCAATCTGTAGTCAGCACCCCTAATCGGCCGTCCAGGGGGGCATCCGGCACCAATCTTGAAACGGTTTTGCCGTTGTGCTGATGTTCGAGACGCCGGCCCACGGAGACGTGCTGATTACGTCCGAAAACGGACGGCATCTACTGAGTGTCGTACCGCACCCGCACCGGCTTGCCCTGAGCGACTTTCCGACGGCAATGCAAATCGCGAGGCAATGGGCCCACGCGAACAACGTGAACGTGTGGCGCAGCGCCGACGGCGAACTCTCGAAGGTGACGCTCGACTAGGTGGTAGCATTTTCGACATGTCGGGCCGCCACGACCAGACCGAGGGTGACGTCAAGGAACGGACCGAGATCCAGAACCAGGATCCGAAGCTGTTCAACGTGATCCTGTTGAACGACGACTACACGACCATGGAATTCGTCCTCCAGATTCTGGAGACGCTGTTCCAGAAATCGCCGGCCGAGGCCTACGGCATCATGATGCACGTCCATCGCAACGGCCGGGGCCTTGCGGGGGTCTATACCTGGGAAGTGGCCGAGACGAAAGTCGAGCAAGGTCACCTCACTTTCCCGTGAGGCCGGATATCCTTTGCGTGCGACGATAGAGGAAGCCTGATGTTCTCCACCGCGGTTGAAGTGGTCCTGCACATCGCATTCCGGGAGGCGGTCTCACGCCGCCACGCCTATCTCACGCTCGAGCACCTGCTCTTCGCGCTTGCACACGATCCGGATGGCGAGCGCATTCTCGGCGCCTGCGGCGCCGATCTGCACGTGCTGCGCAAGAAGATCGGCGACAGCCTGGATTCGTCGGTCGAGGCGCTCGCGCGCGGCCAGGAGCGCGAGCCCGAGCAGACGACGGCCTTCCGCCGGGCGCTGCAGGCCGCCGTCCTCCACGTCCAGAGCGCGCAGCGGCAGGAGGCGCAGGTCGGCGACCTGCTTGCCGCCATCCTGCAGCAGCCGCAAACCCGGGCCGCCATGCTGCTGGCCGAACAGGGCATCACGCGCCTCGACGTGCTCGAGTATCTGGCGCACGGCATCTCGAAGACGCCCATCCCCGCCGACGATCGGGGCAACGACAACCCCGACGTGGGAGACGGACGCGACGGGTTCGGCGCCGGGAGCGAGCCCGGACCGGCGACCGCCAAGGATCCGCTGTCTGCGTACTGCGTCAACCTGACCGCGCGTGCCCGCCTCGGACTCCTCGATCCGTTAATCGGACGCAGCCGAGGAACTTCAGCGAACCATCGAAGTGCTCAGCCGGCGCCGCAAGAACAACCCGGTGTTCGTGGGCGACGCCGGCGTCGGCAAGACGGCGATGGCCGAGGGCCTCGCCGTTCGTCTGCTCACGGACGACGTGCAGGACGCGCTGAAGGATGCCGAGATCTTCGCGCTCGACACCGGCGCGCTGCTTGCGGGCTCGCGGTTCCGCGGCGACTTCGAAGAGCGCTTCAAGGCGGTCGTCCGCGCGCTGAGCGCGCGCCGTAAAGCCATTCTCTTCATCGACGAGATCCATTCCACGGTCGGCGCCGGCGCGGTCACCGGCGGCACCATGGATCTCGCGACGATGTTGAAGCCGCTGCTGACGGCCGGCGACCTGCGCGTCATCGGCTCGACGACGTTCGAGGAGTTCAAGCACATCGAACAGGACCGCGCGCTGGCGCGCCGCCTGCAGAAGATCACCATCGACGAGCCGTCCATCGAAGAGACCGTGCGCATCCTCTCGGGCTTGCGCAGCCGCTACGAAGAGCATCATCACGTGTCACTACACCGATGCGGCGTCTCGAAGTCGCGGCGAAGCTGGCGGCGCGGCATCTTCGAGACTACCGGCTGCCAGACAGCGCGATCGACGTCATCGACGAAGCGGGCGCGGTCACGCGCCTGAAGGCAGGCCCGGTGTCGGCCGAGAATTCAGCGGTCACCGTCGACGCCTCCGACATCGAGACCATCGTCGCGCGGATGGCGCGCATTCCCGCGCGTCAGGCGTCGTCTTCGGATCGCGAGCGCCTGCGCACGCTCGAGGAGTCGCTCGAGCGCGTGGTATTCGGGCAGCACGAAGCGGTGCACCTGGTTGCGCAGGCCATCAAGCGCTCGCGTGCCGGGCTGGCACTCCCCGAGCGCCCGGCCGGATGCTTTCTGTTTACCGGCCCGACCGGCGTCGGCAAGACCGAGCTGGCGAAGCAGCTTGCGCTGCAGCTCGGCAACGAGTTCATCCGCTTCGACATGAGCGAATACATGGAGAAGCACGCGGTGGCGCGGCTCATCGGCGCGCCGCCTGGCTACGTCGGCTTCGAACAGGGCGGCCAGCTCGTCGATGCCGTGCGGACGCATCCCTACAGCGTCGTCCTGCTCGACGAAATCGAGAAGGCGCACGAGGACATCTACAACATCCTGCTGCAGGTGATGGATCACGCCACGCTCACCGATAACACCGGGCGGAAAGCCGACTTCCGCAATACCGTGCTCATCCTCACGTCGAACGCCGGGTCGCGCGAGATGAGCGCCGGCTCGATCGGATTTGGCGACGGCGCGCCCGATCGGCAAGGCCAAGTCGGCCGATCGAACGGGTCTTCAGCCCGGAATTCCGCAACCGGCTCGACGCGATCGTTACCTTCAAGGCGCTCACCTCGGAGGCGATGGAGACGATCGTCGAGAAGTTCGTGCTGCAGCTCGAGAGTCAGTTGAAGGATCGGAAGGTCGCCATCGCGCTCGACCCCTCGGCCCGCACGTGGCTCGCGAAGAAGGGCTACGACCCCAAGATGGGGGCGCGCCCGCTGGCGCGCGTCATCCAGCGCGAGGTACGGGACCCACTGACCGACGAAATTCTGTTCGGGAAGCTGGAAAACGGCGGCACCGTCACGATCGACGTGGCCGACGACAAGCTCGCGTTCTCATACGCCTGAAATCCGGTACGTCGTGTCCGCCTTCAGGCGGGCCCGCGAAAGTCCAGCTGAAGCCGGCACATTCACCACTCACCTGTTCGGCGTCGACGGTCGCCACGTGCCCGGACCGTCTTCCCACTGGTTGTCGGTGACTTGTCGCTGGTCGCTGCCGTCGGCGCGCATCACGAAAATCTCCCCGTAGGGTTGCGGCTGTCCGTCGAATAACGGCGCCTCGTCCTTGAATCCCATGCGCGAGCTGCTGAACATCAGGAACTGACCGTCGGGCGACCACGACGAATGCGCGTCGTTGCCGGCCGTCGTGGTCAATCGCCTTTCGCCGGTGCCGTCCGGACGGATCGAATAGATGTCGTAGTCGCCGCCGCGCCAGCTCGAGAACGCAATCAGATCGCTGGCGGGTGACCATCCAGGGAACGTGTCATATTCGCTGCTGGTCAGTCGAGTGATCTCTCCCGACGCAAGCGTGAGAACGCGAAGGCCACGTTCGTCGGCGCCTGTTCCCCATACACGGAATACCAACCGCTTGCCATCCGGCGAAAGGCTCGGAAAGCCCGCGCCCGGCGCCGACGTCAACGTCCGAACGTTGGAGCCGTCGGCGTTCATCATCACGATGCGAGCGGGGGCGTTTCGCGACTGGAACCCTCTACCAACTCCGACCACAATCGATTGATCATCGGGCGACCATTTGGGACTCATAGCCGCCGTTTTCGGTTCGAAAAAGATGCGCTGGCCGTTCGAACCATCCGCTGCCATGACCGTCACGCCTTGCACGTCGTTGGTGTTCACACCATCGACGATCACGCGTTCGCTCAGCGCCAGCCGGCGGCCGTCGTGCGAGTACGCCGCCATCGACGCCAGGTGTGCAAGCTCGAATGAGCCTGGTCGACTGAAGAGGCGCTGCAGTGGTTCGTACGAACGGCGATCTGCGCCACGGCCGCGGTCGTAGACGACGCGGCTGCCATCCCGAGTCCACGAAGGGTTGCGAACTTCACCCGATGAGCCCCGTGGTCCCGAGCTGTATCGAACACCGGGTTCCGTGCCTCCTTTGAGCACATAGCCAACGCGATCGTTCGAAAGAAACTGCGGCGACACCTTGAGGCCCGGGCCAGAAGCATGTTCCTGCCGCGCACCTGTGGCGACGTCGATGGAGACGATTTGTGATTCAATCTGCGCCTGACGAGCTCCGCGCGCCTTGTGGGTGTCGATCACGTTCATTTCGTAGAACACAATACGCTTGCCGTCGGAGGACCAACGCGGCGAACCGGCGAATCGCTCTCCATTGGTGATCCGCCGCATTCCCTGGCCGTCGGGGTGAACCACGTAGATGCTCGTGCGCTGCAAATGTTCCCACTCGGGCGCATCGCGCTCGATCTCGGTGCCACGATCGGATGAGAACGCGATCCACTGACCATCCGGAGACCAGCTTGGCCGAAAATCACCGCCGGTGCTCGTGGTCACATTGCGTGCGGCCTTGGTCGTCAGATCAAGCGTCCAGATATCGGTGATGCCCGAGCCACGGCTCGATACGAACGCCAGCTTCGAACCGTCCGCGGACCACGCCGCCTGATCGTCATAGGCGCTCTCGGTGGTCAACCGCTCGAGTCCAGAGCCGTCGGCACGAACGCGATACAGATCGGCAGAGCCATCACGTTCCGATGTGAATGCCACCCACTGGCCGTCAGGCGAGAACATCGCGTTGTAGTCGAGCGCCGGCGCCGGCAGCAACGACCGCTCGCCTGTGCCGTCGGCGTTCGCCACGTATATCGTCGATACGGCAGGACTGATGTGATGAATCAACAGTCGCGCGGGTTCGTCCGCTCGGAACTTGCCAACCGTGACGGTGAACGCGAGGACCGTGATCAACGCCAGACGACTGGTCCGCATGGTCCCTCCAGGAATTGAGTTTGGATGTCAGACATTGTATACGCTGTCCTTGGTATACGCTGTCCTTGACGCTCGGCCAGTGCGGCAGGGCTGAAGCCCTGCGCTACCGGGACTTGACCTCGGCAGGGCTGAAGCCCTGCGCCACCGAGACAGTCTGCGAATCTGCGAATTCCCAATCCCAAATCCCCAATCCCTAATCCCTATTGAGTTATCGATGCACCCCAGGCGCTTCGTGTCCGGTCCGCTCGACGTACTCGACGTACGACCCGGGATAGACGTGTGGTGCCGGCTCGGTGCCGCTCTCGCCTCCCAGCTCGAGCACGCGATTGCTCAGCGCGCGCAGAAACGCGCGATCGTGAGAGACGAACAGCATGGTGCCATCGAAGCCGCTCAACGACTCGAGCAGCATTTCCTTCGTCGCCAGATCAAGATGGTTGGTCGGTTCGTCGAGCACGAGGAAATTCGGCGGGTTCAGCAGCATCCGGGCCATCACGAGGCGCGTCTTCTCGCCGCCCGACAGCATCCGGATTTTCTTGTCGACGTCCTCGCCTGAAAACTGGAACGCCCCGGCCAGATTCCGCAGCACCCCGATCGACTCGTGCGGAAAGTCGTGCTGAAGCTGCTCCTCGATCGTGAGATCGGGGTCCAGCACGTCGAGCGCCTGCTGCGAGAAGTAGCCCATCTTGAGGCTCGCGCCCAGCGTGACGGTGCCCCCGTCTGGCTGAATCGCGCCGGCCACCATCTTCAACAACGTGGACTTGCCCGCGCCGTTCTTCCCCATCACCGACCAGCGTTCGCCGCGGCGGATGTTCAGGTTGAGATCCTGATGCACCGTACGCCTGCCGTAGTGCTTCGACAGGCGCTCGAGCGTCACGACCTGCTCGCCCGAGCGCGGCGGCTGCCGGAAATCGAACTTCACGATCCGGCGTTTTTTCGGCAGCTCGATCTTCTCGATCTTATCGAGCGCCTTGACACGGCTCTGCACCTGCGCGGCCTTCGCGGCGTGAGCCGAAAAGCGATCGATGAACCGCTGTTCCTTGGCGAGCATCGCCTGCTGCCGCGCATAGGCCGCCTCGCGGTTCGCTTCGCGGATGGCGCGCTCGCGCTCGTAGAAGTCGTAGTTGCCCGAGTAGGCCGTGATCTCGCCGGCGTCGATCTCCGCAATCTTCGAGACGATGCGGTTCATGAACTCGCGGTCGTGCGAGGTCATCAGCAGGCTGCCGGTGCGCGCCTTCAGGAACTCCTCGAGCCAGATGATCGATTCGATGTCGAGGTGGTTCGTCGGCTCGTCCATCAGCAGGACGTCGGGCTCGCCCAATAGGACGCGCGCCATCGCCACGCGCATCTTCCACCCGCCCGACAGCGCACCGACGTCGCCGTCAATCCGCTCGTCGTCGAACCCCAGGCCGTGCAGGATCTCGCGCGTGCGGCTCTCGAGCGCGTATCCGCCGAGGTGCTCGTATTCCTCCTGGACCACGCCGAAGCGCTCGAGGACGGCGTCCATCCCGTCGGCCTTCGCCGGGTCGGCCATCGCGTGCTGAAGCTCCTCGAGCTCGTGGTGGAGCGCGCCCAGGCGCCCGCTTCCCGCGATCGCTTCGTCGAGGACCGACCGGCCCGACATCTCCTCGACGTCCTGCCGGAAGTAGCCCACCGTCACCCGGCGCGGAAGCGACACCTCGCCCTCGTCCGGCTGCTCCTCGCCGACAATCATGCGGAACAACGTGGTCTTGCCGGATCCGTTCGGACCCACGAGACCGACTTTTTCGCCTTCGTTGAGCTGGAACGAGGCGTCGACGAACAGCACCTGCTTGCCGTACTGTTTGTTGATTCGGGAAAACGCGATCATGGATTCACGACACCAACTGCGGCGACTCGGCGAGGAGCTCGACACTTGGATGCTGACGTGTGAAGTACTCGAGCTCCCAGGGCGAGCTGAAGAGGATGACCTTTCGCTCCAGGCGATCGGTGGCGACGGCCCCCTGTCCGCCCAGGGTGAACTTCGCCTCCGGATCGGCCAGCCACCGCGCGGCCGCGAACGTGGCCGGCTCGATGACGACCTCGACGTTGTACTCACCGCGCAAGCGATGCGTAATGACATCGAGCTGCAGCTGCCCGACCACGCCGACAATCGGCTCGCGCCGGCCGGCCGCGGTGTAGAACACCTGCATCAGGCCTTCCTCTTCGAGCTGCTTCATGCCCTCGTCGAACTGTTTGTAACGCGTGTCCTTGAGGCGCACGCGGCCGAAGTGCTCGGCCGGAAACCGGGGCACGCCCATGAATTTGAGCGGTTGACCTGTATGGACGGTGTCGCCGATGGCGAACTGGCCGGGATTGACGAGCCCGAGAATGTCGCCGGCGTACGCGACCTCGATCGTCTCCCGATCTCGACCGAAGAACCGGTACGCGCGTGACGCCCGCAGCTGTTTGCCCACGCGGCTGTTCGACAGCACCATGTCCTTCTCGAACCTGCCCGAACAGACGCGCACGAAGGCGATGCGATCGCGGTGGCGCGGATCCATGTTCGCCTGAATCTTGAAGACGAAGCCCGTAAACCGATCGTCGGTTGGATTGACGACACCCGAATCGCTCGATCGGGCCGACGGCGGCGGCGCCAGATCGACCAGCGCCTGCAGAAACGGCTCGAGGCCGAAGTTGGTAAGAGCGCTTCCGAAAAACACCGGCGTCTGCAGGCCGGCCAGGTACTCCTCGACGTCGAAGTGCGTGCCGGCCGATCGAATGACGTCGAGCGATTCGCGGAAATGCGCGTAGACGTTTTCACCGATAACGGAACGGGCCGCCGGGTCGTCGATGGCAGAGATGTCGACCGGCGCGCGGTACTGCCCCTGCGCTTCGCGCTCGTAGAGGTGCAGCGTCTGCCGCTGGATGTCGTACACACCTCGAAACTCGTCGGCGTTGCCCACCGGCCAGTTCACCGGCGCCGCCGCAATGCCGAGCGTCGTCTCGATGTCATCCATCAGCGCCAGGGGATCCTTCGCCGGGCGATCGAACTTGTTGACGAAGGTCAGGATCGGCAGCCGATGGCGATGGCAGACCTCGTAGAGCTTGCGCGTCTGCGACTCGACGCCGTTGGCCGCATCGATCACCATGACGACGCTGTCGGCGGCTATCAGGGCGCGGTATGTGTCTTCGCTGAAGTCCTTGTGGCCGGGTGTGTCGAGCAGCGACATGCGCCTGCCCTGAATCTCGAACTCGAGCGCCGCCGACGTGATGGAAATGCCGCGCTGCTGTTCCATCTCCATCCAGTCTGACGTCGCGGCGCGGCGATCCTTGCGTCCGCGAACGGCGCCGGCGAGCTCGATGGCGCCCCCATAGAGCAGCAGCTTCTCGGTGAGCGTCGTCTTGCCGGCGTCCGGGTGCGAGATGATCGCAAAGGTTCGCCGGCGCGCCACCTCGCGGTCGAGCTCGCTCTGAACCGATTGATGTGTCTGAGACGCGCCAGGATCTGAAGTTGATGTCATGGAGTAGGACGTTAACCCTTGATTGTATATCCTCCAGCACCCAGAACCGCTGTGTCACAATGGCGCATGCCGAGACTGACCGTTGAGGGGTATGGAACGTTCGATGTCGCCGAGAACAAGCGCCTCGTGCTCGCCATCGAGCAGGACGCGAAGGTTGATATTCTGCATGCTTGCGGCGGCAACGCCCGCTGCACGACCTGCCGGGTGGAGTTCATCGATGGGGAACCGTCGCGCAGGACGGTTGCCGAAAAGGAACGCCTCGAACAGCGCGAGCTCACCGGCGTGAGGCTCTCCTGCCAGATCGTCTGCGATCACGACATGTCCGTTCGCGCGATCAGCCGGCTGGAAGGCTCCGGGCGGCCAGATCCAGGCCGGACGCCGGAACCCACCGTTCAGCCGGAACCGACTTGGATCGAGTAGTTCGTCGGTTCGTTGGGTTCGTCAGGTTCGTGGGGTTCGTGGGGTTCGTGGGTTCGCGAACCGTCCGAGCTCATTTCGTTTTGTCCCTCCCGTTTTCGCGCTCGTCTGGAATGACGTGAGCGAGCTTCGGCCTGTTCATCGTTTGCATCAGTTCCCGTATCTGCTCGGGACGCATGGCAGTCCCGAAAAACGCCGCATGTGTCAGCATCGCGCACACGAAGATCGTGCGGAGCCGATGTCGCCATGACATAGGTCGTCCTTTTGTCCGGCTAAAGCCGGACACTACGTACTGTTCAGAGAGATGTACAGGTTAGAGAGACCGGAAGTGCGGAGGCGGGCGTGACGCGAGGACGTCCGCTGCGGGCGCGATTGGCAGCGGCGGCGCGTCGGACGGCGCGCGAGGTTCGTTCAGGCGCACCATCCCGAAGAGCGCCTGGACCGGCGTGTGCGCGTCCAGCAGCGCAAGCGCGGGCACCGCGGTGATCGCCGTGAAGGCGAACACCGCGATGCAGACCAGCGCAACGAAACGGAATTGCGGGCTCATCAGAATGGGAACTTCACCGTCGCATCGCCGGCATAGCGTTTCATGTTCAACGAGAGCTTGCCGCCCGCCCCAGGGCTCAAGGTCACGGTGAAGTTGGGCTTGCCGACGGGAATCGTCTTGCCGTTCCAGTCAACCGATTCGATGACATGCTCGGCGTAGGCGCCGCCCTGCACGACAAGCGTGCGCGGCGTCGTCGGGTTCAGGTTCACCAGCGTCACGACTGTCCCGGTATCGCTCATCTCCGAGATGAGCGCTCCGACGTCTTCGGGCAACCCCGCGCGCTTGCGGGCCGGGTCGAAATACCGCAGCCGTGAATTGACCAGGTTGCCTCTTCGATCCGGTTCGAGGCCTCCCTGCGTCAACTGGATCAGTGAGGTTGTCGTCACCGGATTCAGATCGAGCATGTTATCGGCGAGGCGCTTGTCCCACTTCGACTGGTCCTTGCGGATCCCCTCGACGCGTTTCTTGATCTCCGCAAGATCCTCGGCCATCGCGGTCTCGGGGAAACCCGGATTGCGGCCCTGCAGGTACTCGACCCACGGATCCTTGTTCACGCGCTCGAGGTCTGCCGGCTTCTGCGAGAAGTACCACACCTCGAGGGCCCCGACGTTCCACGGCCGATCGCGCCAGCCGTACCATCCGGCCTTGGTGGCCTTCGGGTTGGCCATCAGGTCGAGGCCATACATCGTTGGATATTGCGTCTTGCCATCGACCGTGCGCGCGTTCGCGTTGATCGCGTTGGTCATGTCGCGCCAGGCGTCGACATACTTCTGATCGCCGGTCAGGAGCAGCGCGTTGTTCAAGCCGATAATCGGGCGCTCCATCCGGTTGCGATTCTCGCGGCGGTTGGTCACGGGGTTCACGGGGCTGAACCCCCAGCCGTACGCGCTGCCCCACCATTTGCCGGTCGGGCCGCCCACCTTTCCGTCGAGATCCACGAAGGTCGGGATGATGCCGTTGTTCTGCTTCATCCGCTCGAGCCATCCGTCGACGTAGGTCGTCACCCACTTCTTGTACTTCTGGTCGCCGGTCGCGAAATACGCATTCGCCGGCAGCGTCGTCGCGACGAGGTTCAGGGCGTGATCGCCCACCACATCGTGGTACTCCTGGTAGTGCGCCAGGAACTCGTCGAAGTTGCGCTCGCCGTGCAGCGCGTCGAAGCCGCTCATGTCGAACGGCTCTCCGACCCATTCCGTCGACGTCGCCTTCCGCAGCAGCGGCCCCTTGCTGCCGTTCATCATGCTCCGGATGATGTTGTGTTTCGGATCGTAGTTCGGCGCATCGGGGTCTTCGTCCATGTAAAAGCCGGAGAAGCGCCGCACGCGCTCGAGATATTTCGGATCGGTCGGCACCGAGAGGGCCATCCGGTTGAAGAGCTGGAGCCCTTCGCCGTGGTGCTGCCAGTCCGACAGGGCGCTGAACTCCTTGAAGTACATCCCGTCCATGCCGGCAGGTACGCCTTTGCCGGTCTTGGCCTCGGTGTACTGCTTGATCATCCCTTCGTTGCCCTTCATGTACATCTGCACGATGTCGTCGCTCGCACCCAGCGCGTGCAGCTCGGGCCAGTGGTTGAAGTTCTCGAACGCATCGTCGGGACCGTCGTTCGCGCCCCAGCGGACGAACACGAGCAGATAGCCGCGATCGTCGAAATATTTCTGGAAGAACTCGCGCGCGGCCGGCACGTTCTCGGCCAGCAGCTGCCGTTCCATCTGCGCCCACTTCGGCGCGGACATGGGCGAATCGATGGTGACCGTCGAGGCCGGGCCAGACGAAGCCGCCGGCGCGGCGCTCGAACAGGCCGAAACCGCGGTTGCCACGAACAAGCCGGCCACAAGGGATGCAAGGAGGTGCTTCATAGAGGGACCTGCTGGAAAAAGGCTCCCGGAGCTATTTCTGATTGAATGCCGGATGTTAGCATGGACTATTGTGCTGGACGAAAAGGACATAGAGGAACGCTTCGTGCGGGCGTCCGGACCAGGCGGCCAGAACGTGAACAAGGTCGCAACGGCGGTCGAACTCCGCTTCAACGTCGGCGGATCGGCGCTGGCCGAAGACGTGAAGAGTCGGCTGCGGCACCTCGCCGGACACCGCATGACATCCGACGACGTGCTGCTGATCGACAGCCGGGAGTACCGCACCCAGGCACAGAATCGAGAAGCGGCGCGCGCGCGCCTGCTGGCGCTGGTCGCGCAGGCCGCGGTGCGTCCGAAGACCCGACGGCCCACCAGACCGAAGGCGGTCTCGCGCGAAAAACGTCTCACGTCGAAGAAGCGGCGCGCGGCGGTGAAGCATCTGCGCGGCCGAACCCGCTCGGACGATGACTGACAAAATTGTCTGTGCAACGCGAGTCTTATTTTGAGCCGTTCTGGCGTTGTCAAGTTGCGCAACTGCGCGCGATCCATGAAAATCGCTGCATGCTTTGGATAGCCCTCAGCGCGATCGGACTTGGCGGCGTGTTTCTCGTGTATCAGAGCGTGCGGCCGATGATGCGACGTCGCCGCAAGTACGACGCTGGCGCGGTCAGCGAGTACTGGGTTGCGCAGCAGCGCGGGAATTCGCCAGACGCCACGCGTTAACGCGCCTGGCGATCCACACGATCATCAGCACGACAACGGCCAGGGCGACGAGCGGCGCCAGGAGCGCGAGCGCCGCGATGAGCACCGATCCGGCGAGCTCCAGGGTCGCCAGGATCGGATTGCCGAAGCCTGCCGTCGCCGTAGAGCTCTTCAGCCGCAACAGCGACGTCGAGGCGTGCACGACGCCCGCGGTACCGCCGGCGCCGATGATGGCAATCGAATACTGCAGCCATGGCGGTAGATCCGTGAGGAGCGAGGCGCTCGCGACGATGCCCGCCACGACCGCGAGCGGCGCGGCAAGCGTGTCGAGCAGGTTGTCGAAAAACGGGACGTAGTACGCCGCGATTTCGAGAATCGTTGCCGTCGCAAGGGCGAGCGTCGCCGGCGTCGTCGCGAGCCAGGCGAACGACGGCGACAGTGCCACCCATCCGGCCTGCGCCGCCAGGCTGAGCGCAAGCAGCGGAACGAAGACGCGGAACCCCGCCGCGGCCGCGAGCGCCAGCCCGACACCGATACTCAGCAGCGATTCGGATGTCATAATCGCTATCTTGGCACCGTTTCCCCTGACCCGTCTCCTCGAAGGCCTCGCCGGGCCGAACCGGGCGGTCGAGTCGAGCGTCCCGCGCCACACGTTTCAGGACGTCATCCTGCCCGCCTCGACGCGACGGTCGCTCGACCAGGCCCTGGCGCAGGTGACGAGCCATGACCTCATCTTCAACCGGTGGGGGCTCGGCCAGCGCCACCCGACAGGCCTCTCGCTCGCCTTCAACTTCGCCGGCCCATCGGGCACCGGCAAGACCATCTGCGCGGAAGCGATCGCCCACACGTTGAGACGCCGGCTGCTCGTCGTGCGCTATGCCGAGCTCGAGTCGATGTGGATGGGAGAGACGCCGAAGAACGTCGCCGCGGTGTTTCGGCTCGCCAGGCAGGAGCACGCCGTGTTGTTCTTCGACGAGGCCGACGCCATCGCCTCGCGTCGCTCGACGTCGATCGATCACGGGTTTCAGCGCGAATCGAACACGGTCGTCAACATCCTGCTCCAGGAGCTCGAGCGATTCGACGGTGTCGTCATTTTCGCCACCAACCTCGCGGCGAACTTCGACCCGGCGTTCGAGCGGCGGATTCGCACGCACGTGCTCTTTGAAATGCCCGGCGTGGACGAGCGCGAGCAGATCTGGCGCGTGCAGATGCACCCCACGCTGACCCCGCTCGCCGACGATGTCGATTTTCGGGACCTGGCGGAGAAATACGACGTCAGCGGTGGCGATATTCGCAACGCGGTGCTGAAAGCCGCCCTGGCAGCGGCCTCATCTCCGGGACACGACACGCTGAAGGTCATTCACCACCATCACCTCGAAGACGGCATCAAGGACGTCATCGCCGGCAAGCGCGTGATGCAGCAGTCTCTGTTCACCGACGCGACCGAGAGCCCGCTCGCCGCCATGGAACGGATGCGGGCCGCGTCGCCGCAGACGACCGTCTATGCCCTGGCCATGGCCGGCGCCGCCATGCTTATGGCATTGGTGGCGTTGCTCGCAGTTTTGTTTCGCTGAACGTTCCCGACTTTGACGCAGAGACGCCGAGACGCAGAGCCTTCATTCCAGAAAACGGTTCCGGGATCCGTTTTCAACTCCTTCTCGCGATCCACCAGCGAGCCACGACGACGCACACGGCGACCATCGAGATGAAGATGGCGAGGGGCAGCAGGACGGAGATGAGGCCGAAGAAGAGCGACGCGGCGAACTCGCCGAAGGTCACGCGTGCTTCAGTTCCCCGCGCCGCAACTGCTGGTACAACACCAGAGCTTCGCGGATGAGGCGCAGCGCGTCGGGCGGGCCGAGCAGATCCTCGACGACCACCTGCTTGTGCTCGAGCACCTTGTAGTCTTCGAAGAACCGGCGGATCTCGCGGAGCACGTGATTGGGCAGCTGCGCGTAGTCGGTGTAATCCGTGAATGCCGGGTCGCCAATGCTCACCGCCACGATCTTGTCGTCGAGCCCCTTCTCGTCGCGCATCCGCATGACGCCGATCGCACGCGCCTCGACAATCGTCAGCGGGTGCACGGGCTCCTGCCCGAGCACCAACGCATCGAGCGGGTCGCCGTCATCGCAGAAGGTGCGCGGAATGAACCCGTAGTTGGCCGGGTAATGCACGGCGCTGAAGAGGACCCGATCGAGCTTCAGCAGGCCGGTCTCCTTGTCGAGCTCGTACTTGTTCTTCGATCCCTTCGGCACCTCGACGATGACCGGGAAGGATTTCTCGACGGAAAAATCATCGACGTAGCAGTCGTGCCAGGGATGCATCGGCATCATGATAGTCGATGGGCGATGGGCGGGCCATCGTCGTGTAGGATTGCGCAATGACCCAACTCTCCCGCCGCGCGCTGATCGAGGCGCTTCTCGCGGGTGCGGCCGGGGCCCGGCTCTCGGCGCAGGCGCGCGTGCGGGGCAAGCCGAAGCCGCTCGCCAAGGACGCCGTCGCCGGCGACTGGACGTCGTTCCTCGGACCGGCTCACAACGGCACGTCGGCGGAGACGCGACTGACACGCACGCTGCCTCCGCCGCTCGTGTGGGAGTTTCCAAAGGGCACGAGCTACACCTCCCCGGCGATTCTCGGCGACCGGCTCGTGTTCGTGCATCGCGTCGGCGACGAAGAGATCGTGGAATGCCTGCACGCCGAAACGGGCGCGTCGCGGTGGCAGTTTCGCTACCCCACCAGCTTCGACGATCGATACGGCTACAACAACGGCCCGCGATCGAGCCCGGTCGTCGACGGCAACCGGGTGTACACGCTGGGCGCGCAGGGACAACTGCACTGCTTCGATATCGGCTCGGGCGCGCTCGTCTGGCGTCGACACATCAACGCGGAGTACAAGGTGCCGCAGGATTTTTTCGGCACCGCGACGACGCCGCTCGTGGAAGACAAGCTGCTCGTCATCAACGTCGGCGCGCCGGGCGGCCCCTGCGTCGTCGGGCTCGACAAGGTGTCGGGACGCGAGGTGTGGCGGGCTGGCAAGGAATGGGGGCCCAGTTATGCCTCTCCTGTACCTGCGATCGTCCACGGACGGCGCCGCGTCTTCGTGTTCGCGGGAGGCGAATCAGATCCGCCCTCGGGAGGCCTGCTGTCCATCGACCCCGCCAACGGCGCCGTCGACTTCAGCTTCCCGTGGCGCAGCCGATCGTACGAGTCGGTGAACGCGTCGTGCCCGATCGTCTTCGACAACAAGGTGTTCATTTCCGCCAGCTACCGCACCGGGGGCGTGCTGCTGGAAATCAGGCCCGACTTCACGCATCGGCAGGTGTGGACCACTCAGGAGTTCGGACTCCACTGGAACACGCCCATCCATCGCAACGGCTACCTCTACGGCTTCGACGGCCGTAACGAGCCCGATGCGTCGCTCGCCTGCGTCGATGTCGCCAGCGGCAAAGCGGTGTGGCGGGCCACACCCGAGTGGAACGAGTCGTTTACCGCGGGAGGCCAGCGGCGGGAGCAGCTCGTCAGCACCTATCGCGGATCGCTCTTGGCCGTCGACGGACAGTTTCTCTGCCTCGGCGAGCTCGGCCACCTCGTCTGGATGGACCTGTCGCCGAAGGGCTACAAGGAGGTCTCGCGCGCGTGGCTGTTCGGCGCACGCGAATCGTGGGCGCTTCCCGTGCTGAGCCGGGGATTGTTGTATGTCGTGCAGAACACGCGCGACGTCGTCAACGGCGCCGGCCCCAGACTCTTGTGCTACGACCTTCGTGCCTGAACTAGGGATTGGGGATTAGGGATTGGGGATTAGGGGGACTAGCGACCGGGTTTGGAATCGCCGCCGCGCAGCGACCAGAACGCCCAGGCGGCTGCGCCGAAACAGACGAACGCGACGGCGCCCATGACGATCAGGAAATCATCCACGACGTCGCCGCCTTTCAGTGATCAACGCCACCACAAACATGATCACACCCATTCCCACAAAGATCAACCCGTTGCGCACAGCGTGCTCCCGACCCTCGCCGAGAAATACATCGAGTGGCGCCAAGGCGACAAACAAGATGGCGATTTCTCGAAGTGCTTCCTCGATGTGTTCGATAGTCTTCGAGTCCAGCCTCATGGGGAGCACGAGATCCGAAAAAGGCGTGCCAACGAGCCGCAGACGCGTGGCCAGGCATATATAATCCCGCAGTTCCCTGACAGCTATGAGCTTGACGCCCGGCGTTCGTCTCGGGCCGTATGAAATCCTCGTCCTCCATCGGCGCCGGGAGGCATGGGTGAAGTCTATCGAGCTCGCGATGCGCGGCTGACGCCATTCCTTGGGTCCAATGAAGGTTGTTGTCAGTGAACAGGCACTTCATAAAGGGAGGTTTCTCATGCGCAGAACGCTTGGCGTGATCGCGACGCTTGCGGCGGCGGTGTTGTTGATGGCTGGATTCACGGGCTGCGGCGCCGCGCAACCCCAGGCTCCCGAACCTGAATCAGCTGCCACCGCCAAGGCCGAGCGATGGAGTCATCAGGACTGGCCGACAGGCCCCTACCGCGTCGTCGAGAACTGGCCCAAGCCGCTGCCCGATACCCGGCACTCGCACGACGGCTGGACGTGGGGCTCGTTCGGCGGCGTGTACGCCGAATCACCGGATCGAATCTGGATCGCCATGCGCGGCGAGCTGCCGCTGCCCAAAGACGCCAAGCCATGGACACCATACGCCGCATTGAATCCGACGCGGGGAGTGGCGACGGGCAACGGCGACGGCATCAGCGCGACGTGCGAGCCGACCGAGAAGCGGGGATGGGAGCGGCGTTACGAACACTCGATCATCATCGTCGACGGTGAAGGCAACCTGGTGGACGAGTGGCCGCATCTCGACCCGATGTTCGCCAAGCTGCCGTGCGGCCGCGGACCGCACCAGGTGAAGATCAGCCCGTACGACCCCGAGAAGCACGTGTGGATCATCGACGATCAGCTTCACGTGATCTACAAGTTCACGTATGACGGCAAGCTGGTGTTCACCCACGGCGAGCTCGGCGTGCGCGGACGCGGCCCGAATACATTCGATCGTCCCACGGATATCGCATGGCTGCCCGACGGGACCTACTTCATCAGCGACGGGTACGGCGGGAAGCGCGTGGCCAAGTTCGATCCGAACGGGAAGTTCCTGATGGACTGGGGACAGGCGCCCAAAGATCCGCAGAACCCGGGACCGAACGAGTTCAACACGGTCCACAGCATCGCCATCAGCAAAGACCGGCGTCTCTTCGTCGTCGACCGCGGGCACCAGCGAATGCAGGTGTTCGACGAGAACGGCAAGTTCCTCGACATGTGGCCGCTCCGTTCGCCGCACTGGCCGAGCACCCAGGGCACGCTGATGGTCAACCATTTCATCGATCAGGACGGGTTCATCTGGGTCGGCGACTCGCCGACGGCCCGAATCCTCAAGTTCGATCTGAATGGCAACTATCTCTACAGCTGGGGCGCACCAGGGCCACAGGCCGGGCGGCTCAACTGCTCGCACGGCATGACGACAGATCAGAAGGGCAACCTGTACCTGGCCGATTGCATGGCGGGACGGGTGCAGAAGTTCGAGCCGGTTCCGGGCGCTCCCAAGGAAAAGATCGCGGGTCAGATCCTGCGGACGTGGGACAAAACGGCGAAGTCGTCGACTAATTAGTGAGCTGGCGATCTCATAAACAAAAGTTCAGAAGGTCAGGAGGAGCTGGGAGGCCGTCCTCTTGATCTTCTAAGCTTCTGTTTATGGCATCTGGATTGTCGTTTCGCGTGACTCTTGGTAGGGCTCAGCTTCAGCTGAGCGTCCGCCCATCGAGGCTCAACTAAAGTTGAGCCCTACCTGCTAAGCCCGACCACTGTAGACTCCAGAACCTCAGGACCGAGAACCCAGAACCCTCAAGTGCACTGTCGCCACCATGTGCATGTAGCCGCCGACGCCGGCGTATCGATCCGAGGCCGCTTCCTTGATGTGCGTCAGCGCAAGATCCTTCCGCCCTGTCGCCTCGGCGTACAACCCGATGTAGAGATGCGCGTAAAAGAGTCCTGAGGGCGAACTGCCAGCGGCTTTCAGCACGTCATCGGGCGTGAGCACGCCACGAAACATCTGAATAACCTCGCGCATCGGGACCCGCGAGTCCGGACCCACGGGCAGCAGAGCGGCTTTCGCTCTCTCGGGTGTTTCGCTCCTGGCTACACACAAGAAGTGCCAGGCCGCGTTTTCCACGTCATCTGGATTGACCGTGCGGTGCGATTCGAACTGCCGCCTGCAGTCCGCGAAGCGGCCGGCGTAATAGAGCGCGATCCCACGCTGCCACAACTGGGGCGCTTCGTCTGGAATGATCTTCGCCAGCTCGTCGAAGGTTCTCGCCGACTCCGCGAACTGGCCCTTCTCGAATTGATCGACGGCGCGATTCAGCAGCGCCTGAGGACTCTGCGCAGAGACCACGCACGACAGAACGAAGAACCAGGAACCCAGAACCAGAACCCAGAACCTAGAACCCAGAACCCAGAACCTCATCGTAGATCCAACGCTACGAGCGTGTCGTCGTTGCGCAGGTAGACGATGCCGTTGGCGAGAGCCGGATACGCGCGAACCGTTGCAGGAAGGATCTGGGCGCGTGCGATTGGTTGAAAGGCTTTGGGCGACAGCGCTGCCAGAATCAATTCCCCCGTCTCACGTACGATCAGGAGGCGATTGCCGGCCAACGTGACGCTTCCCGCGCCGAAGCGCTCGGTCGACCAAAGGACCTTCCCGGTTTTCATGTCGATCGCGCGAAATACCGGCCCGAACTCCTGCCGGCCGTGAAATCCGTAGAGCACGCCTTCGTAGTACATGCTCGTCGCGTAGTGATTCGACAGCGCATCGTCCGACGTCCAGACATCCACCAGCTTGGTACCGTCGAATTGCAGCACGCCCGAACCCGGCCCGTACTCGGCGGACACGAAAATGGCATTACCCACGACCACTGGTGTTGCCGCGTTCACCGACGCCGCCTGCCTGGCGCGCCAGGCGCGCTGAAAACGCACCTGTCCGGTCGCCGGGTCGAGCCCCACGAGGTTGTCGCGCGTCAGAAACACAGCGTAACGGCGGCCCAGGATCGTTGCGCCGATGCCGGATGAATAGCTCGCCGAGTCGGTCGTGGCCGTCCACAGCACCTTCCCGCTCTTCGCGTCGAACGCGACGATGCCGCCCTTGCGCCCCCCGACGTTCGCGATGACGCGCCCTTCCTCGACGAGCGGCGAGCCGGCGGCGCCGAAAAATCCTTTCGGCACGTCGAACTGGCGCATGGCATCGACGTTCCACACGGGTTTTCCCGTGGCAAGCGCGACGGCCTGCAGCTTCCCTTCCGCCCCGTAGGTGTAGACGTTGCCATCGGCCACGACAGGTACGGCGCGCGGCCCCTCGTCGAATCCAAAATCATCTCTGTAGGTGGTGGGATAGGCGTGACGCCACTGAGGCGCGCCGGTGAGCGCATCGAACGATTCCACGACTTCCTGGTCGCCGAGGCGATGGAACAGGACGACATGGTTCTCGGCAACCGCGGGTCCGCTCAGCCCCTGCCCGATCTGTTTCCGCCAGACGACGCGCGGTCCGGCCGATGGCCACTTCTCGTTGAGCGCGCCAACATAGACACCGTTGCGCGAAGGCCCGAGGAACTGCGGCCAATCGGCGGCTAGTAGCGGGGAGGACAGTAAGAGGACGAGAAGAAGACGGACCATTCGCAGATTCGCAGATTGTGAGATTCGCAGATTGTTGCGGGATTGGCAGATTGCGAGATTGGTCAATGCCGCGGCAACTCTGTCTTGTGTGATCTTCAATCTGCGAATCTCACAGTTAATCTGCCAATCCACCATCTGGCAATCCGCCAACAATCCAGCAATCCACCAATCCGCCAATCTACCAATGGTGGATTAGAAGAACGCTCTGGCATGCCAGGAATCTGCCGCTTTCACTTCCCACTTGCCGGCCTGGAGGTCGCCGACACGCGTGAGCGTATTGTCGAAGACGCGCGTGTTCGGGCCGACGGTCCCGGCGGCGGCCAGCTCGGCGAATCGCTCGCGCGGCACACGGATAACGGCATCGCCTTCGCGGTAGAGCACGGGGCCGTTGTTGATGAGCTCGAGCCCCAGAACCGTCTCGAGTTGCTGCATCCGGCGCACCAGCGCATCGATGGAACACCCGGAAACGCCGGCCGCCCGCTCGTCCACCCCCACGAGGACGAACTGGCCGTGTCTCAAGTCGCGTCCGGCCGAGAGCGGCACGCCGTGCGCCATCCATTCAGTGATGAAGGCATCGGTTTCGTCGAGCACGCGGCGGCTTTCGGCCGCGGCGAGCGGACGTTCGGCGGCGAAAATCCAGAGGCGCGCGTCGGTCGGGAGGTGGTCGAAGGGGATGCGTGGCATGCAAAGCATTCTAGCGCCACCGCGAGGTAACATGTCGCAAGTTGTACCAGCGGTCCCTCCCCGCTAAAACCTGTGTGATAGTGGTCCCACACAAGGGAGATCTTCAATGACCCGTCACGCGCTCGTCGCCGCGTGGCTGGGCGCCGCGTCGATCGCGGCGTTCGCCCAGGCGCCGCCCAAGGCGCCATCCGGGCCGGCAGTAGTAATCATTCGAGAGGAGGTCTGATGAAGCGCACACTCGTGATGATGGCGGCGGCAGCCACAGTGTGGCTCGGCGCGTCCGTGTGGGCACAGAACGGCAATCGGGCGTCCGGCCATGCCAACATGCTGACAGCCCAGGAGCAGAAGGACGGCTGGATGCTGCTCTTCGACGGCAAGACACTGGACAAGTGGAACGTCACGCCCGAGCTGGCGAAGGTCTGGAAAGTGGTCGACGGCACGATCAAAGCCGACATGTCGGGCGCCGGCGGCACGATGCTCACCAAGGACAGCTTCGACAACTTCGCGCTGAAGGTGGAATTTCGCGCGCACCCGGACATCAATTCCGGCATCATGCTCCGCAATCCGCCGCCACGGCCGGCTCCGGCGCCCGGGGAAAAACCGGCGCCTCCCGCAGGGGGTCCCGGTTACGAGCTGCAGATTCGAGACAGAAATCCCGGCAACTACAGCAGCGGCGACTTCCTGACCGGAAGCGTCGTGAACGTCGGCAAGGCCCCGCACGACGCGAAGATCATCCCGAACGAGTGGAACACCATGGACGTCACGGTCGACAAAGACCACTTCGTCGTGCTGTTCAACGGCCGGAAGGTGGTCGACGCGAACGATTCGAAGCGCGCGTCTGGCCACCTCGGACTGCAGCTGGCGCATCCTGAAGATGTCCGCCATGCGAACATCGAGTTCCGGAATCTCAAAATTCGAAGACTGCCCTGACGAGTTCGTCGGGTTCGTTGGGTTCGTTGGGTTCGTAGAGTTCGTGGGGTTCGGGGGCGGACCGTGCTTCTTCACGGTCCGCCCTTTCTCTTGTACGCTATGAAGATGCACGGGCACGACACAGCAGGCGGCGACGCCTTTGCCTGGCTCGACGAAGTGCTGCACACCAGCAGCGTCGATGCCGCATTCGAGCAGCTCGTGGAGCGCTTCCGGCGCGAGAAGCAGTACCGCCGGGTGTTCGACGCGCGGCTGATGCAGAAGCGGATGGCGCTGAACCTGCCGCCGGTGTCGCAGCCGACGCTCGCCGAGCTGCCGAAGGATGTTCAGCAGGCGTATCAGTCGGCGTACGTCGAGGCCGCGCGCGAAGTCGGCGAGCTGTTTCTGGCCGACGGCGACATCCCGCGGGCGTGGCCCTACTTTCGCGCGGTCGGCAACCCGGACCCTGTTGTCCACGCCATCGAGACCTTCGACGCGGGCGACGCGGACTCGCCTGAGTCGCAGGATCGTCTGGGCTCGACGATCCAGGTGGCCTTTCAGGAAGGCGTGCACCCGCGAAAGGGCTTCGAGCTCATCCTGACCCATTTCGGGCTGTGCCGTGCCATCACGATGTTCAGCGCCTATCCGGATACCAGCGGCCGGCACGATTCGCTGCGCCTGCTCGTTCGTACGCTGCACGATGAACTGGCCGGCAACCTGGCCCGGGTCATCGCGTCGGTCGAAGGGACGCGGCCGGAGTCGACATCGATTGCCTCGCTCATCACAGGACGCGAGTGGCTCTTCGAGAACGACGCGCAGCACACCGACAGCTCGCATATCTTATCGGTGCTGAAGTTGAGCGCCGAGCTGGACGACAAAGACACGCTGAAGCTGGCCATCGCGATCGCCGACTACGGGTCGCACCTCAGTCCGATGTTCCAGCACATGGACGATCCGCCATTCGACAACGTCTACGTGGATCGCGGCATCTATCTGAGGGCGTTGGCCGGTGACCGCGTGGACGCCGCGGTGAAGCACTTCGAAGAAAAGGCGGCGCGGTTCGATCCGGCGGAGTATGGAACGGGTCCCGCCGAAACGCTGGTCGGGCTGTTGGTCCGGCTCGAACGATACAAGGACGCCATCGACGTATCGCGGCGGTATCTCTCGGACATCACGCCGGCGGATCTGTCGTGTCCATCGCTGGCCGAACTGTGCCAGATGGCCGGCGACTTCGAGCAGTTGAAGTCCGTCTCGAAAGACCAGGACGACCCTCTGAACTACCTGGCGGCAGCCGCCCAGTCTCTAAGCCCTAAGCCTTAAGCCCTCAGCCTTAAGCCCTCAGCCCTACGTCAGGATCTCCTTCTTCACGGCACCGTGCACGTCGGTCAGCCGGAAGTGCCGCCCCTGAAACTTGAACGTCAGCCGCGTGTGGTCGATGCCCAGGCAGTGCAGGATCGTGGCGTGCAGGTCGTGGACGTGGACCGGATCCTTCGCGATGTTGTAGCAGTAGTCGTCGGTCTCGCCGTAGGTGATGCCCGGCTTGATGCCGCCGCCGGCCAGCCAGACGGTGAAGCAGCGCGGATGATGGTCGCGGCCGTAGTCGTCGGCGGTCAGCTTGCCCTGGCAGTAGACGGTGCGGCCGAACTCGCCGCCCCAGACGACCAGCGTGTCGTCGCAGCAGGCCGCGCTGCTTCAGATCCTGGATCAGCGCCGCGCCGGGCTGGTCGGTGTCGCTGGCACTGCCCGGCAATCTGCTTCGGCAGCGTGTCGTGCTGATCCCAGCCGCGATGGAAGAGCTGCACGAACCGCACGCCGCGCTCGCGCCAGCCGCCGGGCCAGCAGGCAATTGGCGGCGAACGTGCCGGGCGTGCGCGACTCGGGTCCGTACATCTCGAAACATGCGGTCCGGCTCTTTCGAGACGATCGGTCAGCTCCGGCACCGACGTCTGCATGCGATACGCCATCTCGTACTGCGCGATGCGCGTGGCGATCTCCGGATCGCCCGACTCGTCCAGCTTCATCTGGTTCAGCTCGCCCAGGTCGTCGAGCATGCGCCGGCGCGAGTCGCTGCGTCGAATGCCCGGCGGGTTCGACAGATACAGCACCGGGTCGCCGACCGAGCGGAACTTGACGCCCTGGTACTTGCGACGGCAGAAAGCCGCTGCCCCACAGCCGGTCGTACAGCGGCTGATCGCTCGGGTTGCCGGTGCCCTGCGAGATCATGACCACGAAGGCCGGCAGGTCGCTGTTCTCGCTGCCCAGGCCGTACGACAGCCACGCCCCGATGCTCGGCCGGCCGGCCAGCTGGGCGCCGGTCTGGAAGAACGTGATGCGCCGGGTCGTGATTGATCGCCTCGGTGTGCATCGACTTGACGAAGCAGAGCTCGTCGGCGACCTTCGCGGTGTGCGGCAGCAGCTCGCTGACCCACGCGCCGCATTGGCCGTGCTGCGCGAACTTGAACTTCGACGGCGCCACCGGGAAGCTCGCCTGCGCCGAGGTCATGCCGGTCAGCCGCTGCCCCATCCGGATCGAGTCGGGCAGCTCCGTGCCGCGCAGATCGTCCAGCCGCGGCTTGTAGTCGAACAGGTCCATCTGCGACGGCGCGCCCGACTGAAACAGGTAGATCACGCGCTTGGCCTTGGGCGCGAAGTGCGGCAGCCCCGGCAGCGCCCCGGGCGTACCGGCGGCGCGCAGGTCCTGGCTCATCAACGTCGCCAGCGCCGCCGCGCCGATGCCCGCGCTGGCCAGTCCGAAAAACTGGCGGCGGGTCAATCGCAACTGATCATCAAGCTCCGGATCCATGCATCTATTCCTTCGTGATGGTTTCGTCCAGGTTCAGGATCAGGCTGGCCACCGTCGAATACGCCGCCAGCTCGCTCGCGTCGAGCTCTGCGTCACGCGGCGACTCGCCCTGGCTGAGGTACTTGGCCGCCGCCTCTGGCTTCGCCTTGTAGTCGTCAAGATAACTCGCAAGCGCCGTCGCGCAACAGGGCGGCTTCGCGGGGTGTCGGCCGCGCGCCACCACCAGGCGGAACGCGAGCGCGATCCGCTCGTCGGCGCCACCCGCCTCTCGGTCATCACGCGCTCGGCGAGCATGCGCGCCGCTTCGACGTAGGTCACGTCGTTCATCAGGTCCAGCGCCTGCAGCGGCGTGTTGGTGCGGGTGTCGCGCACGACGCACGCCTCGCGTCCGGCCGCATCGAAAGTCATCATCGAGGGCGGCGGGATCGTGCGCTTCCAGAACGTGTACAGGCTGCGGCGATAGAGCCTCGGCCCCTTGTCCTGGACGTAATCCTGCCGCCGGACAGCTCTTTCCACAGCCCGGCCGGCTGATACGGCTTCACCGACGGACCACCGAGCTCCTCGACCAGCAGACCCGACACGGCCAGCGCCTGATCGCGAATCATCCCGGCCGGCAGCCGCAACCGCGGTCCGCGCGCCAGCAGACGATTCTCCGGATCCTTTTGCAAGAGCTCCGGCGTCGCCGCCGACGACTGCCGATACGTGGCGCTCGTGACGATCAGCTTCTGCATCGCCTTCACGTCCCAGCCCGTCCGGACGAACTCGGTCGCCAGCCAGTCGAGCAGCTCCGGATGTGTCGGCCATTCTCCCTGCGATCCGAAATCTTCGACCGTCTTGACCAGCCCGACGCCGAAGTACATCTGCCAGAAACGATTCACCGCCACGCGCGCGGTAAGCGGATTCGCCGGATCGACCAGCCACCGGGCAAACCCGAGCCGGTTGTTAACGGCGCCTTTGGGTAGCCCCGGAAAGACGGCGGGCACTCCGGGCGTCACCTTGTCGCCGGGTTTGTCGTACGCTCCGCGAAGGAGGAGGAACGTATCGCGCGGGGCGTCGCGTTCCTGCATCACCATGACGGTCGGAAGGCTCTCGAGAAACTGCTCTTTCCTGCGGCGAACGGCGGTCAGGTCCTGCCACGCTTGGCGCACGCGCGACGGCGATTGGTTCTCGAGGAAGTAGAGGGTGATTTTCTCGGCCTGCGCCTCGGTTCTTTTCGCCAGGGGCATGCCGGCAATCTCCGCGATCGATTCGCCGGATGCGACAACAGCCGCATGCCGAGGCGAGAGCGCGACGTTGTACACGCGCACATCGTCTATCTGGCCGTGGAACCGATTGGCGGGCCCACCGCCTCCGCCGATCCGCAGCGGCTCGCGAGACTGGAAATTCTGATTCACATCGTCCAGGTGAACCGCAAGCTCCTGCGATTTGCCATCGAGGTAAATCTTGATGCCTTCGGCGGTTCGCGATCCGTCGTAGGTCATCATCACGTGCTGCCATCGATTGAGCTCGATTGGCTTCGCCGTCTCGACGCGCGCCCCATCGTCGAGCCAGCGCAGAATCAGGTTGCCCTGGAGCTTGCCGTCTTTCAGATACAGGCCGTAGCCGGTATCCTCCTCGGCGTCTTTCGTGCGCGTGACGATGGCGCCCGTGTCGCCAGTCGGGTAAATCCACGCCGCGAGCGTGAATTTGCTCTGAAAGCCGAACCCACCAACATCGCCGGCGGAAACGAAACGCGTGCCGTCGAGATTAGCGGCTTTACCGATGCGGCCTGATGCGAAGCTCGCCGGTCCACCCTGAAACTGCGCCGTCGCAGGCCGGTCGCCGGCAGGCGGCGCGCTCGCGGCGTCGTACAACTGAGGAGCCGGCATTGGCGGACCTGGTGACGCTTGATTCGTCACGTCGGTGTCGAGTGGAAAATACCCGACGAGATCCTGAGGTATCGACCAGTGGAGCGGTACTGACTTGTCGAGCCCCGCCTCCCAGCTTCGCTGTGCGCTTGCCGATTCCGTTCGAACGCTCTCGAAACGTTTTTCTGCCGCTCCCAGCTCGCGGTCGATTGCGGCCAGTTGCGACTGTTGCGCCACGGTCGGCGCCTGAATCATCGGCGCCGAATTCCCGTACTTGTTGGCCTTGCCGCGCTCAGGAATATTGTTGAAGTACGAAAAGAGCTGGTAGAACTCTTTCTGGGTGAAGGGGTCGTACTTGTGGTCGTGACAGCGGGCGCAACCGAGGGTGAGCCCCATGAATACCGTCGACGTCGTCTCGACCCGATCGACGACATATTCGACGGCGTATTCCTCGGGAATGATGCCGCCTTCGCCGTTGCCGCGATGATTGCGATTGAATCCTGTCGCAATCCTCTGATCGAGCGTCGGGTGCGGGAGCATGTCGCCGGCGATCTGCTCCAGCGCAAACTCATCAAACGGGAGATTACGGTTGAACGCCTCGATGACCCAGTCGCGCCAGCGCCACATGTAGCGCTCGGCGTCTGTCTGATATCCGTTGGTATCGGCGTAGCGCGCCGCGTCGAGCCACTGCGCGGCCATCCGCTCGCCGTATCGCGGAGACGCGAGCAACCGATCGACGACCTTCTCGTACGCGTTGCGAGATTTGTCGTTCACGAATGCATCGACTTCGGCCGGCGTGGGCGGCAATCCCGTCAGGTCGAGGCTTACGCGGCGAATCAGCGTCGCACGATCCGCCTCAGGTGCCGGAGCGAGGCCCTCCTGCTCGAGCCTCTTCACCACGAAGAAGTCGATGTCGTTTCGGGCCCATGCTCGGTTGCTGATGTCGGGAAGGGCTGCGCGCCTGGGCGGAATGAAAGACCAGTGTTTTTCCCATTTGGCGCCCTGCCCGATCCATCGTTCAATCAAATCGATTTCGGCGGGCGTCAGCGTGCGGCCGGAGGCCACGGGCGGCATGCGCCGGGCGGGTTCGGCGGCGGTAATCCTCCGGATCATCTCGCTCTTCGCGACGTCGCCGGGCACGATGGCAAAGCGTCCGCCGAGGTCCTGCTTGGCGTCGGCCTCGACGTCGAAGCGCAGCTTGGTACGCCGGCGCGCCTGGTCTGGACCGTGGCACGTGTAGCACTTATCGGAGAGAATCGGCCTGATGTCGCGGTTGAACTCGACAGGCACGCGCGTGCCGGTACCACCTGCGCTGCGCTCGCCGGGAGCCTGCCCCGGTAGCCGAGCGACGGCCATCAGTACCAACCGCGAGAGCGATTGCCGCACGCCGCATGCTGCCCTCCTGGATTCGACTCAACTGTGCTCCCGACCGGGAGTAAGGTCAAGCCCGTCTGCTCTGGCAGGGCTAAAGCCCTGCGCTACCGTGCGAAAACGGGGTCGGGAGGGGTTTTCGGCGATGCGCGGAAAACCCCTCCCGACCCCGTCTTCACCTACGGCTTGCGGAAGAGGACGAGGTAAAGCGATGCTGGCTGGCTCTCGGGCGCCCAGGTTTGAATTGTTCTCACGTGCTTCAAGGCCGCGCCGACCTCGGCCTGCACGACCTCCGGCGGCACGCCATGGCCGCCGCGATTCGCACGCACACCCGCCGGCACTTCTGATTTCTCGCGCGGTGGAAAGTCGATAATCGCCAGTCTCCCGCCCGGCTTCAACGACGCCGCGAGGCTTCGAATCATCTCGTCGGGCTGCGTGAAGTGGTGGTACGCGTCGCGCACGAGGATCGCGTCGCAGCAGGCGGCGGGCAGATTCGTGCTCGCGGTTCCGCCCTCCACGACCGTGACATTGGTCAACTGCTCACGCTTGACGGCATCACGCAGCGCCGCCAGCTGCGGAGCGCCGATGTCGCTGGCGTAGACGCGGCCGCTCGGACCAATCCATTTCGAGAACCTCATCGTCCAGGCGCCGAAGCCCGCGCCCACGTCGGCGATGGTCATCCCCGGCTTGAGCTCAAGCACTTCGACAAGCTGCGGAACTTCGACCTCCGCGGCCTTGAGCATGCCTTCGGTTAAGGCGGTTTGCTGGGCGCCAAGCTCGGAAAGGAAATAGAGACAGCAGGCCAACACAATGATTGCGTATTTCTTGAACATAAGGTTGTCTCCCAGCATCGAGCGTCAATTTCCTTTCGGCACACGTTGTTTCAATTCTTCGAACCAGTTTTCAATCACAACGAGCTGCGTCGCTTCCGAATTGGCTCGGACGTCCTTGAGCGTCAGGAACCGGCGCCCGTCAGGAGAGAGATCGTAGTTACGTGGCCCGACCCCACCCTCAAAGCCTGAGTACGGCGCTGGAAAGAGCGTTGCCGGCACACCCCATTTGAAGGTACTACCAGTGGAATCGACGGCGATCGACATGAGTGTGCGTGGTTCGCCGGACACGAAGAACAGCTCGCCCATGCCGCCTGCCCCGAGCAGCGAGACAATTTCGTATGCGCCGAGTCGGGTGCCGGGCGCGATGGCCATAAGTGCGTGGAAGCACCAGGATTATATGCGGGTACGCTTGCTGCCGGACGACTGGCAACCCGGTCCGGACCGAGTCGCGTTCGTTCTCTACTACTCCGCGGATGATTCGCGCGCCAGCAACACCTACGGCCTCAATCCAAACTGCTGTTCTGCTTCAAGGGCATTGTGCCGTCTACAGCGCAAGTCCAGATTCTGTGTGGTTGTCGGCCCTCCCCTGGCGTATGGCACGACATGATGGAACTCGAGAAACCCGGTCTCCTGGCATCGACCCAGTTCACCCAGAAATGCGCACTGTCCACCATCGCGGCGCCACACTTCGCGCTTAATGGCCGCAGGAACATACCGTGATTCGGTTGCCGTTTTGCGACCGCCAGCACGCGGACATTCAGTCGACGCAAACTTCCTTTTCGACAAATCGACGAGCAGCAGCGTCAGGGCTCGATCGAAAATCGCCGCCGGATCGCCATCAGGGATGGCATGTCGCAGTAGATTTTGAACCTGCCGAAGCTTTTCGTAGGTACCGACGTTCACGGTGAACTGCACCTTGAATCGCTCGGGTGCAAGAGGTCTGATTTCTGCCGGCCGAACTGTCGAACCGGGACAGACGGGTGTGGCTAACCCGAAGCCGTCCGATGCCTGTTTCCCTTGGGGCGAGCCGGCTGGAGAGACAGCTCTCGGCTGTTCACCTGCACGCAGTACACGAAGAGCGAGGAGCAACTCTGCGCCGCGTACAACTTTCGTGTGTCGACCTCCATCAGGAGTGCGACGACCTGCGCCGAGGTCTGCCATTCCTGCTGGACAGCTAACTCGAGTCGCAACAACAGTTCGCGATCGGAAAGGGTGGGGAGCGCGCGACCTTCTACGAGACCGGCATCTGCGCTGTTCCTGCCGGTCTTGTGGCGGCTCAGCGCATCCTGAAGCGATCAAGGATGCGAAGTTCTCAGGCGCGACAAGAGTCGCGGCGTGTGAGCATAATGGAGCTCGTTGGGATCCATCCTGGACGTCATCATGCGACGCGGTCCTATCACCGTTCTGTTCCTGACGCTTTTCTTGCTTGAAGTTGGCGGGGTTCTGTCTCCACACCCAGCGGCACAGGCCATTCCGGAACCGGTTGCCGGCCAGCCCGGGAAAGACGTCGTCTGGGTGCCGACGCCGCCTGACGTCGTCGAAAAGATGCTCGACCTTGCGAACGTCACCTCAACGGACGTCGTGATGGATCTGGGATCGGGGGACGGCCGCAACATCATCGCCGCCGCAAGGCGCGGGGCCCATGCGGTCGGCGTGGAATACAACCCAGACCTCGTGGTGCTCTCGCGACAGCGGGCGAAGGAGGCCGGCGTGGCCGATCGAGCCACGTTCGTTCAGGGCGACATGTACAAGGCTGACATCTCGAAGGCCAGCGTCCTCATGCTGTTTCTTACGCCGGAAGTGCTCGACGAGATGCGCGACAGGTTTCTGGCGATGAAGCCCGGCAGCCGTATCGTGGTGA
Organism: Vicinamibacterales bacterium; assembly: GCA_963746535.1. GTDB lineage: Bacteria > Acidobacteriota > Vicinamibacteria > Vicinamibacterales > JAMQPK01 > JAMQPK01. Next base: position 754,186 of record CAVVBP010000010.1, read on the forward strand.
ACACCTTTCCCATCACCGACTGGGAACCCGATGTCACCGAGAAGACCGGACCGCCTTGCACGATCTGGTGCACGGCTATGCTGATGATCGTCCCGGCACCGGTCGCCGGCACATGGCGGATGGGCGACGCGCAGATGGTCCTGCGGCAGGATTTCCAGTTCGTGAAGGGCACGATCGGCGCGCAGCCGGTGACCGGCCGGCTCCGCGGCGACGAGATCGCGCTGACTTCGGGCGGGACCGAATACAAGGGCCAAGTGACCGCCAATCGCATCGAAGGCACCGCGACCATCGCAGGCCGTCAAGCGCAATGGATCGCAACTAAAGACTAGGTGCGCTACGGTTCGTTCGGCAGCGGTGGCGTGCTGCGCGGTGGCTTGCGGGAACCAGAGGCTTGCTCGAAGGCAAACGCGTACGACAGCAGCTTGTCTTCGCTGTAGTCGAGCCCGAGCAACTCTCCACCGACCGGCACACCGAGCGGCGCTGATGCGCCGGGTGTGGAGAATCCGGCCGGGAAGGTGACCGCCGGAAAGCCGGTGCCGTTCGAGAGGGTGCCGTTGCGTTCGGCCTGATCGTCGGAGCCCACCGGGACGACCAGAATCTGCTGCAGCGGATAGAGAATCGCGTCGAGGCCGAGATCGGCCATTTTTTTCGCGACGGCAAGCCGCAGCTTCTCCCGATTCAGCGTCCTCTCTTTGTACTCCTGGCTCTTCATGCCATCGACGATGCCGAATTCCGCCTCCAGCACCGGCTGCACGACGGACGTCTTCGCCGCGAGCAGTTGCGCGACGCTCCTCACCGGCGCCTCCGGCCCCAGCGTCGAGAAGTAGCGCTCCATGACGCTCCGCGCCTCGAACGCCGACGTGCCGACAACAGGCGCCAGTGCGTCGTACTCCGGAAGCTCGAAACGGACGAGCGTTGCGCCAAGCGCCTGCATCTTCGCGATCACACCATCGAGCACGCGATTCACGTCGCGATGCCGCTCCGCCTTCCCGAACAGGTTGGTCATGACGCCAATCCGCGCCCCCGCGAGCGCGTTCGCGCGCAGCAGATGCGTGTAGGTCTTCGGGACGCGTCCTCGACCGAACGCCGTCACCGGATCGTCCGCATCGTAGCCGGCCATCACGTCGAGCAGCACAGCCGCGTCCATCACGCTACGCGCAATTGGACCGACCTCGTCCTGCGTCTCGCTGTTCGGTATGACGCCGTTCCTGCTGACGAGCCCGCGCGTCGGCCGGACGCCGACCAGGCTGTTCGCGGATGCGGGCGAGCGAATCGATTGACCGGTATCGCTGCCCGTGCCCAGGACGGCGAAGTTCGCGGCCAGGGCGGCGCCGGTGCCGCCGCTGGACCCGCCAGGCGTGCGCGTCAAATCGTAGGGATTCCGCGTCTGTCCGCCGAGGCTGCTGAGCGAGATGCCGCCGCGCGCGAATTCCGAAAGGTTGGTTTTGCCGAGGATCAACGCGCCCGACTTGCGGATCTTCGCGACGGTGAACGCGTCGGCCGCCGGCTGCGACCGCTTCATGCCGATGTTGCCGCCCGTCGTCGGCATGTCGAACGTATTGAAGTTGTCCTTGATGACGATCGGAATGCAGTGCAGAGGCCCCACGGCCGACGGGTTCTCCTTGTATTGCCGATCCAGGTCTGCCGCCGTTGCCGCGGCCCGCGGATTCACCGTGATGATGGTGCGAAGCGCCGGGCCCCGCTGGTCGTACGCGTCGATCCGATCCAGATACAACCTGGTCAGTTGCGCGCAGGTGAGTGTGCCCGCGGCAAACGCCGCGTGGATGCTGGCGATGGTCGCGGTCTCGAGGTTGAACGGAGCCCTTGGCTGCTGCGCGCTGGTGACGCGGGCGGCGACGATCGCGATGATGACCGCCGTTAACACGGCGAAGGAACGGGTGATGTTTTGCATCGTTACTCAGACAGGGCTAAAGCCCTGTGCCACCGTTGCATTACTAAAGCCCTGTGCCACCGGCGCATTATTGGAGCCCTGAGTCACCGGTGCACTACGGCAGGGCTGAAGCCCTGCGCTACCACAGTCGGCCCGTCAGCAGGTTCCGGTGGCGCAGGGCTTTAGCCCTGCCTGTCAGGTTCCGGTAGCGCAGGGCTTCAGCCCTGCCCCGTCAGCTCGACAGGGTGCGCGTCAGCTCGCGGATGTCCTTCAGTTTTTCCACCGATTCGATCTGCTCGAGCGCGCGCTGGATGCGATTCTTCGTCAAGAGCGGGGATGCACAATCCACGAAGCGCTCTCGAAGCTCCGCCATCGTGAACGGCCATGCCGGCGAGCCCCTGTAGCGCTCGTCGGACGGCTGCGTCAGCGTGCGGCCGTCTACCAGATCGATCTCGACGATGCTGCGAATCTTGTCGAAGCCCATCGCTTCGATCTTCGGATCGAACTCGGTCGAGACCTTCGTCATCATCTGCTGGATCGGCGCGCTCGAGACGAACTCGTCCGTGAATTCCTGAATGCCGGCCTTGCGCTGCAGGGCGATTACGCCCAGCAGAAACGGCACGCAGAACTTCGCTTCGAGCTCGGTCTTCGCCGTCTTGTATCGCAGCGGCTCGAGGATATTCGAGCCTGCCTTCAGCCGGACCGCCTTGATCTGGGCCGGCTGAATGTTGTGATCGGTCACGAGCTTCAGCATCGCATCCATGCTGGGATGACTGAGGCTTCCGCACGGGTACGGCTTCACCGATACGCCGGGGTTCACGATCGAATGCGGACGGCCGAGTGCGCCAATCAGCCGGCGGGGCTCGGCGCCGCCACCCAGCACCTGAAAGTATCCCCAGCGCCCATCGAGCCCGTCGTCGCCTGCCGTGAATCCCTGAGACGCCAGCATCACCGCCGTGATGCCGTTCTCGGCCGCGCGTCCGGCATGGAGCGGCTTGGTCATCGATCCGAAATTCACGCGCAGCCCGGCAGCAAAGCTGGCGGCGATGCCGATGGCGTGTGCCGTATGGGCGGCATCGAGCCCCAGCAACCGGGCGCTCCCGCCCGCGCCGGCAAACGTGCCCGCTGTCGCGGTGCTGTGAAATCCCCGCCGGTAGTGGTCGGGGTCAATCGCTTCCGCAATCTTGCACTCGACCTCGAAGCCGGTGAGGAACGCCTCCAGAAACGCCGCCCCGCTGGCCTGCCGCTCTTCTGCCACCGCGAGTGCCGAGGACAATGCCGGCACGGTCGGATGCGTCAGAAGCCCGTAGGTGCGATCGGGCGTGGTCGAGAGTTGCGTGTCGTCGAAGTCCATGGCGTGACCCGAGGCCCCGTTCGCCAATGCCGCGAAGGGCGCCGACGCCCGCATTCGCTCGGGCCCGAGTATCGAGGCGACGCCGTCGGCTTTTGAAACCGATTTGACGTAGTGCCTGACGATCTCGCTGCCCTCGACTTTCGAACCCGCGAGAATCATGGCGAAACCGTCGATGAGGCAGCGCTTGGCCTGCAGGATGACGTCGGGTGGAAAGCTGTCGAGTCTCGCGCTCGTAACGAACTCGACGACCGCGCGCGTCGAACCCTTCAAGTCGTCACCGATCACTTTTGCAGCCGCCGGTGAAGAGACCTGGGCGGCGCCGGCATCGCCCCCCGCGAACGTTCCAGCCGCACCTGCGGCCACGGTCCGCAGAAACTCTTTTCGATTCATCGTGTGCCCCTCCGGGGCAGTCAAGACGATAACAAGAGACTAAGAGACTAGGAGCTTTTGGATAGAAAGAAAACCAGTCTCCTGAACTCTTAATCTCTTGTTTCTTCTACGTCAGGATTCCTTGCACGACCTGGGCCTTCTCCACACCGGTCAGCCTGACGTCCAGCCCCTGGTTGCGCACCGAGAATCGTTCGTGATCGATGCCGAACCGATTGAGGATGGTGGCCTGGAAATCCCGCACGTGGACGGGATCTTTGACGATGTTGTAGGAAAAGTCGTCGGTCTCGCCGTACACGACGCCCGGTTTGACGCCGGCCCCGGCCAGCCACATGGTGAAACACCGTGGATGGTGATCGCGGCCGTAGTTGGTCGGCGTCAGCCGTCCTTGCGAGTAGATCGTCCGTCCGAACTCGCCGCCCCAGACGAGCAGCGTGTCGTCGAGCATCCCGCGCTGCTTCAGATCCTGCAGGAAACCGTAACACGCCTGGTCGACGTCCAGGCACTGGCTCGGCAGAAATCCCGTCGCGTTGGAGTGGACGTCCCAGCCGTTCAGCCAGATCTGGACGAACCGCGTGCCACGCTCGAGCAGCCGACGCGCGGTCAGGCAGCACTGGGCGAAGCTGCCCGCGCGGCGCGCGTCTTCGCCGTACAGCTGATACGTGCTCTCGGGCTCGCCGGACAAATCCGTCAACTCCGGCACGGACGATTGCATCCGGTACGCCATCTCGTACTGCGCGATGCGCGTCATCGTTTCCGGGTCCCCAATCTCCTGGTGCTGCAGCTCGTTCATCTCGCTCAACGCATCGAGCATGCGGCGGCGGACGGCCGGAGACACGCCGTCGGGGTTGTTGATGAAGAGCACCGGCTCGGCGCCCGCACGCAGCGACACGCCCGAAAACTTCGCCGGCAGGAATCCCGCGCTCCACATCCTGGCGGACATCGCCTGGATCGGCGTGCGCAGATTGCTGCGAACGGCATTCATGACGACAAAGGTCGGCAGATCTTCCGTCAGGTTGCCAAGGCCGTACGCCAGCCACGATCCGATACAGGGCCTGCCCCCGACCATCGAACCGGTCTGCATGTAGGTAATCGCCGGCTCGTGATTGATCTGCTCGGTGTGCAGCGACTTCACGATGGCGATATCGTCGACCATCTTCGCGGTGTTCGGCAGGAGCTCGGACACCCACGCGCCGCTCTCCCCGTGCTGCGAGAACGTGTAGACCGACGGCGCAATCGGAAATCTCGCCTGGCCCGACGACATGGTCGTGAGACGCTGCCCCTGGCGGATCGAGTCTGGAAGATCCTTGTCGTACCAGTCTGTCAGGCCCGGCTTGTAGTCGAACAGGTCCTGCTGGGGTGGTCCGCCCAGCATGTGCATGTAGACGGCACGTTTGGCCCTGGGCGCGAAATGCGGAAGATTCGACAGGCCGCCGAAATTTTTGTCCGGCGCGGGGCCCGATGCCGCCAGCGTCTTGTCGAGGCCGAACATCGTCGCCAGCGCGGCGACGCCCAGGCCGCGTGCGGTGCGCGAGAAGAACTGCCGCCGTGTTTCGTGGATGACGGCTTGTTCCAGCGGATGCATTGTTCTGAGTTCTCCTCGGCAGCCCTAAAGGGCTGCGCTACCGTGCCGGTTACTTGTTCAGTGCCTCGTCGAGACTGAAGATCTGATTGGCCACCATGGTCAACGCGGCAAGCTCCGGCACCGGAAGCGTCCGGTCCACCGGAAAAGAGCCAACCGCGATCAGCCTGGCCGCCGCTTCCGCATTCGACCGGTAGTGCGCGACGAAGTCCCCGTACGCACCGAGGACGATGTTGCGCTCGGCTTGGGTCAAGGTGCGTGACAGCACTCGAAGCACCATGAAGTCAATCGCGGCGCCGGCGTCGCCCGGCGACCGCAGCAATGCCCGCTGCGCCAGCACGCGCGCCGCTTCGACAAACTGCGGATCGTTCATCGTCACCAGCGCCTGCAGCGGCGTGTTCGTCCGGTCGCGGCGCACCACGCAGACCTCGCGTGTGGGACCGTCGAAGATGTCCATCGAGGCGGGCGGCGCCTGCCGCTTCCACAGCGTGTAGAGGCTCCGCCGGTACAACGATTCGCCGTTGTCCTGTGAGTAGTTCCTCGTGTTGCTCGACACCATCGACGTGCCTTCCCACACACCGGCCGGCTGATACGGTTTCACCGGCGGACCACCCAGCTTCGGCACGAGCAGACCGCTGGCCGCCAGCGCCGAGTCGCGCACAACCTCGCCGTCGAGGCGGAAGCGCGGCCCGCGCGCGATAAGGCGGTTCGTCGGATCCTTCGCGAGCTTCTCCTGAGATATCGCCGCCGATTGCCGATAGGCGGCCGATGTCACGATGAGCGTGATCAGCTTCTTCACGTCCCAGCCCGATTCGCGAAACTCGACGGCGAGCCAGTCGAGCAGCTCGGGATGCGACGGCGGCCGCGCCTGCACGCCGAAGTCGTCGGCCGACTCGACGAATCCGGCGCCGAAGAATTCCTGCCAGATTCGATTCACGATGACGCGCGCGAACAGCGGGTTCGTGCGATCGACCAGCCAGCGCGCCAGTCCCAGCCGGTTCGCAGGCAGCCCCGCGGCCATCGGCGGCAGGAACGACGGCGTGGCTGCCTGGACCATCTCGCGCGGCTGATCGTACATGCCGCGAAACAGGAGCGGCGCCGCCGGCTTGGAATCGGACCGCTCTTCGACCACCATCGCGGTGTTCGACCGCAGCTCGATCTCGCGATGCTCGGCGCTGACGCGCGTGAAGTCCGCCGACAGTTTCCGGTAGGCGGCATCGCGATAGGCGAGGTAATAACGCTTCAATGCCTCCTTTTCGACGGCCGACCATGCGGTGGCGGCCTTCGGCGCGGCCACGGCCGCGGCCGGCCACGAGGCGGCCATCCGCGCCTCTTCTTCTGTAATAAGGCGATTGAAGACGCGGAATTCGGCGAGGGAACCGTCAAGACCCCGTTCGCCGGTCGCAGACGCCCCAAGAGACACCGGCTCCGCGTTTCTGACGCTGCTCTTCAGCTCGGGTGCAATCGTCGAATCCTGATTGCCGTAGGCCCCACGCTCGATGGCCATCCGAGTGCCGTTCAGATAGAAGGCGTAGCCGTTTTCAGATTTACTGCCGTCATAGGTGAACGTCAGGTGATTCCAGGTGCCGGCTTTCACGGGCTTGTTGTACGGCGCCAGCGCGCGGATCGCTTTGCCTTCGGCGTCGACCAATCGCAACCGCGCGACGCCTTCGTCGATCTCGAACGCCCAACCCGAAGCCGGCACCGGCGGCGTGCTCGCGGAATCGCCCGCGGTCAGCTGGCTGGCAATTACCAGTGCCTGTCCGCCGCCGGTTTGCCCGGGATGCAGCGTAATCTTCGGAAGGAACACCCAGGCCGTCATGGAAAACGGCGCGTCACCCGACACGTCGATGCCGGGCAACTTCAGCGGAGCAGGGCCGTCGAACTTCAACGACGGAATCCCGGTCCAGGGAGAGGCCTCACCCACCGTCAGGCCCGACTCGGGCGGCAGCGAGCTCTCGGCGCCGGCTCGCCGAACACGCACCGCGTTGTCGCCCGCCGAAACGGCAAGCACTTCCGCATCGCCCAGCGGATCGCCGACGTTGCGCCGCTCCGCGGATGACACCCACGTGTCGAATCGCGCATTCGGCGCCGCGATCGCGGCGTTCATCCTCGACCGCAGGGATTTCCTGAGCGCGTCCAGCTCGAGCCACCGCGCGCGGTCACGATCGTGGGGCACGGTCACGATCGGCGGCGGGTCCGGCCGGTTGTTGTCCATCACGCGCTCGGTCGTGTTGTTGAAAAACGCCTCGAGCGCGTAATGGTCCTTCTGCGTAATCGGATCGAACTTGTGGTCGTGACACGTGGCGCAGCCCACCGTCAGTCCCAGGAACACCGTGCCCGTGGTGTCGGCTCGATCCTTGATGTACTGAAAACGGACCTCGTCCTCGATGATGCCGTTCTCGTTGGTCGTCGTGTTGCTGCGCACGAATCCCGTCGCGATGAGCTGATCGAGCGTCGCATTCGGCAGCAGGTCGCCGGCCAGTTGCTCGATGGCAAACCGATCGAACGGCATGTTGGCGTTGAAAGCGCTGACGACCCAGTCGCGGTACGGCCAGATGCCGCCACGATAGTTGTCGTAGTGAAGACCGTTCGTGTCGCCATAGCGCGCGGCGTCGAGCCAGTAGCGCGCGCGGTGCTCGCCGTAGTGTGGCGACGCGAGGAGCCGGGCCACGACCCTGGCGTAAGCGTCTGGCGACGAATCCGCCACGAACGCAGCGACCAGGTCGGGCTCGGGCGGCAGCCCCGTCAAGTCGAGGGAGAGACGGCGAACCAGCGCGCGGCGCTCGGCCTCGGGATTTGGCGTCAGCCCCGCCTGTTCAATTTTCGCCAGCAGGAGACGATCGACGGGCGTACGAACCCACTTCTGGTCGTTCACAGGCGGGAGGGCCGGCCGCACCGGCGCGACGAACGCCCAGTGCTGATTCCATCTGGCGCCCTGTTCGATCCAGCGCCGGATGGTTTCTTTCTGCGTATCGGTCAGCGTCTTGTGCGTCGAGACAGGCGGCATCCGCCGGGCGGGGTTCTCGTCGGTGATCTTCCGGTACACCAGGCTCTCATCCGGCTTGCCTGGGACGATCGGCGCACCAGTCCGGCGCGCCGTTAACGTCTCTTCATGGATGTCGAGTCGCAGGTTTGCCTTGCGCGTGGACTGGTCGGGACCGTGGCAGACGAAGCAGTTGTCCGACAGGATCGGACGGACCTCGCGCTGGAAATCCACGACGTTCGCGGGAACCGCCCGCGCCGGCGCCTGCGCGGGCGCGGGAGCAGGTTTCCCCGCAACCACGATCCCGATCGACAGAACGCAGAGCGCAACGCAGGCGATCGAACGAACCCATCGAAGGTGACGAGCCTTCACGAGTCCTCCTCGGAGGGGATCGTACGCGAAAGCGAAGGACGGAGCACGAAGAAACGGCGCCGCAAGGCAGGGCTGAAGCCCTGCGCCACCAGGCGGCGCCAGGGCAGGGCTGAACCGCCCTGACAACGAAACGGGCGAGCCGAAACCGGCTCGCCCGTCGAGGTGCTTCTGCCCTGTTTTTCCCTGTTCTTTACTGCATTAGAACAGGAACCTGCCGCCGAACCGGATCGTCCGCTCGGTCTGGGCCAGGATGTCCGTGATGCGCCCGAAGTTCGCGTTGCCGAGCGTGCCGTTCGGATTCGCATAGTGCGCGATGTTCAGCGCGTTGAAGAAGTCCGCACGAATTTCGGCGCGCTTCGTGCCCACGCGGATGATCTTCACGATCGACGCGTCGAGGTTCGTATACGCCGGACCGGTCAGGAGACCGCGCCGTTCGACGTTGCCCCACGTATTCTGCGCGGGCGCCGAGAAGACCGTCGTATCGAACCACGGATCGCTCTGGCCGATGCCGCCCAGTACTTTCGGCGTGCCGCTCGCATCGGGTGTCTGGCTGTTGCCCGGTGCGCGCAACGTCGTCGCGGCCGCGGTGAAGTCGATTGGCGTGCCCGAGATCAACGAGAACACGCCCGTTACCTGCCAGTCGCCAAATATCTTGCCGGCGGCACCCTCCCGCATCCACTTGCCGTCGGGACCGAAGGGCAGCAAATACAGGAAGCTGTTCGCGAAGCTGTGCGTGGAATCGTTGCTCGTTCGCTGCCAGCTTCGCTCGATATCGGCCGGCGTCGGGATCGTCCCGCCAGTACCGTCGCCATTGATGTAGCTGTACCCGCGCCCAAGCGTGTACGAATTGGTCAAGAGCAGGCCACCTCGCATGCGGCGGTCGACCTTGACCTGCAGCGAGTTGTATTGTGACTTCACCGGAATTGGTGTCGTGCTCGCGGCGGTGCGCCCGTATTTTGTACGAAGCGGCCGCCCGGCCTCATCGGCGCCGAGTGTGTACCCGGCGTTGAGATCGATGCTCTGCAGGATGTGCGCGCCACGATTGCCGACGTAGGCCACTTCGGCCGTGAACCCGCCGCGCAGGGCTCGCTGATAGGCGACGTTCCACGAGTGCAGCTGCCCCTCGTACCGATCGACCGGCACCTCGCCCAGGGCTTCCCCGCGCAGGGCTGTCGCGTCGAGGATCCCGTTGGCTGGAATGGCCACCTTTACGGGCGTCGGCATGCCGATCGCCAGCGCGCCGGCGGCCGCGAAGCCGTTCGCCGCGGTCAGCTGCTGGGTCTGCCTGATCGGATAGTCCTGGCCGTAGGAGCTCGGCCACGGGAGCGCGCTGACACCGTAGCCGGCACGCAGCACGTTGTCTTCCGCAACGCGCCAGGAAATGCCCGTGCGCGGGTTGAAGTTCTTCCAATAGGTCTTCACGCCCAGGTTCTCGGGCACCTCGCCATATCCCGCCACGCGCACCGTGTTGTTGCTGGGGTCGTAGCTCATCTGGCCACCCGTCGCGGTGTATCCCACGAGAGGCGTGTAAACCTCGTGACGAAGCCCGAGGTCGACCGTGATGTCCGGGCGAATCTGCCACTTGTCGTGGATGTAGGTATAGACGCTCTTGTGCGTGCCCCCGCGGTGGAGCTCTTCGTTCACCAGGCCGCGCTCGACAAACGACGGCACGTCGAGCATGAACGACGCGAGCGAGTTCGCGAACCCGTTCACGGCCGCGCTGTCGGTCGAGAGCGCCGTCTGCCCGCCCCGGAACTGCCACGACGCGCGCGGGTGCGCCACCTGATCGAGCAGGTGGCGGTTCATGCGCAGGTCGCCGCCGATCTTCACGGTGTGGTTGCTCCAGATCTTGGTCGCGGTGGTCGAGATCGTCGTCGTGCTCTCTTCACGATCCCACGGCAGCGACGTCTCGAAGCCGATGAGGTAGTCGTTGTAGCCACCCACGTTGATCGTCGTGATGCCGCTCGTGAAGTCGTTCAGGTTGATGCCTTTGATGCCAAGATCCTGGGAGGTCGTTGTCCCGTAGTCCTCGGCGATCGCCTGGTTGTGGTGGTGCGTACCGGCCGAAGCGGACTTCCTGAACCAGGGTCGCGGACCAGACGCGGTTATACGTCACCCCCACGCTTTCTGTCGGATTGGTGCCTGTGCCGGCGAACGGCTTGAGACCGCCGTAGAGGCCGAACGTGGCCGGGTCGAGCGTGCTGGCGCTTTGCTTGCTGTAGCGCACGTTTACCAGGTCGTTGGCCGCGGCCTGCCAGGTAACCTTGACGTCGCCCTGATTCGTCCTCTTCTCCCGGACGTAGGGCAGCTCGAAGTTGGTCGCGCCCACCGCCGCGCCGGGAATGTTCGGCAACGGGATGTGGCTGATGAGCTCGCGTGCGATCGGGCTGATGCGGCTCGCGGGAATCTGGTTATTCGCGAACTGCGTGCGCCCGGTGCCGTCAGGGTTGCCAGTGGCCGGGTCGTAAATCCTCGTCGGCGCCGAGCTGAAGTCGCCGTTCCTGAAGGCGGCTTCCGGCACGTGGCCGCGCGTCAGCCGGCCGCTGTCGTCGTTGGTCCTCACGTAGTCGCCGAAGAAGAAGAGCTTGTTCCGCAGGATCGGGCCGCCCGTCGTAAACCCGACCTGCATGTACTTGGCCTCTGCCAGAGCCAGCTGCGAAAACGGGTTGCGCGCCTGGGTGGCTTCAGTGTTCCCGAAACTGAACACCGAGCCGCGGAGCTGGTTCGTGCCGGTCTTCAGAGTGACGTTGGTCACCGCGCCGCCGGCGCGTCCGAATTCCGCGTCGTAGTTGCTGGTCGTGACGGCGACGGTCTCAATCGCTTCGGCGGAAGGAATCATGAATGCCAGGTTGCCGCCGTTGTCGCTGTTGTCCGCGCCTTCCAGCTGCACGTTGTTCGACTGACGTCCCTGCCCGTTGATGTTGCTTGAAAGGCTGTCTTGCGAGTTGTAGAACTCCGAATGCGGCCGGAACGGACGCGACGCGCCCGGCACGGTAATCAGCAGCGCCTGGAAATTGCGGTTGAACCCGAGCGGCATCTGCGTAATCTGCGCGCTCTCGATGATGCGCCCCGTGTCGGTGCGGTCGGTCTGCAGCATCGGCGCCTCGCCGGTGACGATGACCGATTCTTCGAGCGTGCCGACCGACAGCGAGATTTCGACACGAATCGTGGTGTTGACGCTCACCTCGACGTTCTCGCGCGTGAACTTCTTGAACCCGATGAGCTCGCCCTCGACGCGATACGTGCCCGGCGACGTGTTCGTGAACGTGTAGGCGCCCGCCTGATTCGACGTCGTCGTGCGGCTGATGTTCGTGCGCGTTTCCGTCGCGGTGATCGTCGCGCCGGGAATCGCGGCGCCGCTTTCGTCGGTGACGTTCCCGAGCAACGTGCCGACCGCCACCTGCGCGGTCGTGTGGGCTGGCGCGAAGAGAATCCCAAGCACCGCGAGTGTCGAGATTACGCGCAGCGGAAAGCGTGTACCTGTCATCGCTCTTCTCCTTGTGGGATTGAATATGGCAACGCTCGCGCACAGAGCGACGTGGACGTCGCTCTGCGCCGATTCGTCGCAGCGGCCAACAGCATTTGTGGTTTCTGTACTGGGCAATATAGGGGAGACCGGCGCCGTAATCCAGTGCAATTTCAATGGGATAGCGCCAAGGAGATCCAACGTTTTGAACTCCCAGAACCACGGCCGTGGTGTCCAGAAAGGGAGCACCGTGAGCCTCGACAAAGGGTCGGATTCACCTTTCTGGATCAGGGCGAGTCACTGTAACTGTAGAGCTGCGGTTGTGTGATAATCAGCCATTCCGCAAGCGAGGTGAAACCATGAAGCGCCATGTGTCCGTTGCGATCTGGCTGGGCAGCGTCACCATCGCCGTGTCTGCGCAGGCCCCGCAGCCGAAGCCGCAGGCCGGCCCTCTCGTCGATTCCTCGCGTCTCCTTGTACAGCTTGAGCAAACCCCCGCGGGGACGACGAGGGTCTATGGGGACCCCGCGCAACCGGGCATGTATTTGACCCGCGTGCAACTCCGGCCGAACGCGAAAACCCGGCCGCACTATAGCGACCAGGATCAAATTGTCACTGTGCTCAAGGGCACCTGGTGGGTCGGCAAGGGCGAAGTCTTCAGACAGGACAAACTGGTGGCCGTTCGCGAAGGCGGGCTGATGTATCTGCCTGCCAAGCTCGCCTATTACGATGTTGCGGGCAGCGGCGACGTGATCCTGCAAATTACGGGTGTCGGGCCGGTCAAGTCAACGCACGCCGAACTGGACGCCGCTGGCAAGCCCGTCCCGGCCGGTGGTCCATATCCAGAGGACATGCAGGAAGGCGGAGGCCGGCGCCGCCGCTACGCGTTAGCAGTCCAGGATGTGAACAACGTGGACCCCGACAATCCCGACCCTCCGCGCGGGACACAGACGCAAGATCCGAAATAAAACCTGAATTGGTAGATTCGCAGATTGGTGGATTGAGAGATTGTTGGCAGATTGAAGATTGACGATTGGCAGATTCAATCGGCAGATTGGAATCTGGCAATGAATCCGCCAGTCTCCAATCTGCCAATCTGAAAACAATCTTCCAATCTATCGATCCACCAATCTAACAATGGTGCGTCAGGCAACGATCTGCGGAATCAACGTGCCGTAAACATCGGTCAAGCGCATGTTGCGGCCGTTGTAGAGGTACGTGAGCTTCGTGTGGTCGAGACCGAGCAGGTGCAGCATCGTCGCGTGCAGGTCGTGATACGAGATCGGCTGCTCGCCGGTCTTGTAGCCGAACTCGTCGCTCGAGCCGATTGACTGCCCGCCCTTGACGCCCGCGCCCGCCATCCAGACCGTCATGACACCGGGGTTGTGATCGCGGCCGACGCCGCGCTGCGAAATCGGCATGCGCCCGAACTCGCCGTGCCAGATGACCAGCGTGTCGTCGAGCAGGCCCCGCGCCTTGAGGTCGGTGAGCAGCCCGGCAATCGGCACATCCGATTCCTTGGCGTGCTGGCCGTGATTCGAGCGGATGTTCGAGTGCGCGTCCCACGTGTCGGTGTTCTGATTGCCCATGCCGCCCTGGAACAACTGCACGAAACGGACGCCGTGTTCGACGAGCCTCCGCGCGAGCAGGCACTGCCGGCCGAACGGCTCGGTGATCGGCTCGTCGAGGCCGTACAGCTTCTTGGTTTGCTCCGACTCGCTGCCGATGTCGATCGCCTTGGGCGCGCACCCCTGCATGCGGTACGCGAGCTCGTATGACGAGATCCTGGCCGAGAGATCCGTGGCGCCCGGGAACTTCTCCATATCGAGCTCGTTGAGCTTCGACAGCAGGTCCAGCCGCGCGCGCTGGGTCTCCGGTGTCATGCCCGCAACCGGCTTCAGGTCGACGATCGGGTCGCCGCTCGCGCGGAACAGCGTTCCCTGATACGCAGCCGGCATGAAGCCTGCGCTCCAGTTCGTCGGACCGCCAATCGGTCCTCCTCTGGGGTCGGCAATCACGACGAACGCCGGCAGGCTGGTGCTTTCGGTGCCAAGACCATACGAAATCCACGAACCGGCACTCGGGAATCCCACCCGGATTTGCCCGGACTGCATCTCGTAGTGCGCCTGCACGTGATCGTTGGAGCGGCCGAACACGGAGTGGATGAACGCGATGTCGTCGACGTGCTGGCCGACGTTCGGGAAGACCTCGGACACCAGTTTTCCACTCTGTCCGTAACGCTTGAACTCGAACGGGCTCGGCATCAGCGGCCCGGGATAACCCTGACGGACGACGACGTCGCCGTGGATCTTGTCGTCGATCGGCTGTCCCGCGTACTTGACGAGGCCTTCCTTGTAGTCGAAGAGATCCACCGCGCTCGGACCACCGCTCATGAAGAGCGAGATCACCGCCTTCGCACGAGGCTTGAAATGCGGCGGCTTCAGTGCGTACGGATTGTCCCCCAGCGGCTTCGCCGCGCAGGCGTCGGCGACTTCTGCCGCGAGCAGCCCCTGCGAGTTGAGCATGTGCGCCAGCGCCACGCCACTGATGCCACCGCCGGCTCGCCACAGAAATTCACGACGCGACCAGAAATATTTCAAGTTGTGCACGGCGTCACCTCATGTAAAGGAATTCGCTGAGGTTCAACAGAACGTGAGTGAAATCAACCAGGGTACCGGCCTTCACCTTCTCGAGCGCAAGCTTCTTCTCCAGATCGGTCGCGGGTCTTCCGAGCGCGTAGTGATACCCGAGATCGATCTGTTTCACCGGGTCGCTCGTCTCGCTCGCGATCCGCTCGGCGAGCAGCTCGGCCTCGCGGAGCACGAACGGATTGTTGAGCAGCGTCAACGCCTGCGTCGGCACCGTCGACACGTTGCGGGCCCCGGCCGTGAGGTTCATGTCCGGATGATCGAACGTTTCGAACATCGGAAATGGCAGCGAGCGCCGCTGGTAGATGTAGACGCTGCGGCGCCAGGTCGCCGGACCATCGGGCTGGTTGTCCCAGCGCCCCTTGGTCTGTTCGGTCACCAGAATCTCCTTCGGCACGTTCGGGAAGAACGCCAGCCCGCCCATCGTCAGGTTGATGTTGCCGGCAACCGAGAGCATCGCATCGCGAATCGTCTCGGCATCGAGCCGCTGCGGACGATACCGCCACAGCAGCCGGTTTTCCGGATCGGCCTTGACGTTGGCGCCCTGATCGAACACGGACGCCATCTGGTAGGCCTCGGACGTCATCATGAAGCGATGGAGCTGCTTCATGCTCCAGCCCCGCTTCATGAACTCGACCGCCAGATAATCGAGCAGCTCCGGATGCGTCGGCTGCTCGCCCATCTTGCCGAAGTTGTCGAGCGTCGCCACGATGCCGCGACCGAAGTGGTGGTGCCACACACGGTTGACGATGACGCGCGCGGTCAGCGGGTTGTCGTTCGATCCGAGCCACTCCGCGAGCGCGAGGCGCCGTCCCGACGTGCGGCCATCCGGTCGAGGAATCTCGGTCGGGTGCTCACCGTGCAATGCCACGCTGAGGAAGCCGGGCTTCATCAACGAGCCCTTACTTTCCGGATCGCCGCGGATCAGGAAATTCGTCGGCGGCGGCTCATACTTGCCGGGGCCTTCCTGGAGATACGTGCCGTTGGGCCTGTCGGGTGGTGGGAGCCGGCATTTCGGACAGCCAATCGTCTCGTCGCCGCGTCCCATCGGCGCGAAGCGCCAGTCGCCGTCCGTGATGATCTCCGCCATCGGCGGCGTCTTGGGCCGCTGCTTCTCGATGGCCGCAATCTGCGACGTGAGCTCCTTTTTCTGCGCGAGCTCAGCCGCGGTCATCTTCTTCGCGACTTCCGCGTCTGTGCCGCCGCCGCCACCGCTCAGCACCTGCGCGGCGAGCAGCTGTTCTCCGGGCGTGCGCTCCGCTTCGGGCTTGAACACGGCGCGCTGCACGTTCTCCGGATATTCCTTCTTGATGTAGGCCGCACGCAGCTCGTCGCGATACGGCTTCTCGATCGCGGAGATCTTGTCGCGGAGCGCCTCGATCTTGTCGTCGACGTCCTTGTTCTGCTTCAGGTACGCTTCGGCTTCGGTGCGCGAGGCCACCAGCGGCCAGTCCGTTTCGACCCACCCGTTCACCGCCGCGGCGAGCGAGTAGTAGTCCTTCTGGGCGATCGGGTCGAACTTGTGGTTGTGGCAACGCGCGCAGTTGACGGTCATCCCCATCACGCCGCGGCCGAGCGTGGCAATCAAATCGTCCACGTAATCCCAGCGGCGTTCCGGGTTGTCTTTTTCGCGGAACAGCACGCGCGGCCCCGCGCGGAGGAAGCCGGTGGCGATCAGCGTCTCGTGCGTGACGTAGTCGAGCTCGTCGCCCGCGATCTGTTCCTTCAGGAACTGGTTGTAGGGCTTGTCCTGGTTGAACGCGTTGATGACGTAATCGCGATACCGCCAGGCGTTCGGCCGGTCGTAATCCTGCTCGAATCCGTTCGAGTCGGCATAGCGGGCGACGTCGAGCCAATGACGGCCCCAACGCTCGCCGTACTGCGGCGAGGCGAGCAGCTTGGTGATCAGCTTGTCCCACGCGTCGTCGGACCGATCCGCGACGAACGCTTCGACGTCGGCCGGCGACGGCGGCAGGCCGGTCAGGTCGATGTACGCGCGGCGGATGAGCGTGCGCTTGTCGGCGCGCGGCGCAGCCACGAGCTTCTTCTCGGCGCGTGCCGCCTCGAGGAACCGATCGATCGGATGTGAGAACTCGGCTTTCGACGTGATGGGCGGCGTCTTCTGCACCGGCAGCTGGAACGCCCAGTAGCTGCGCTGCTCCGGCGTCAGCTCCATGTTTTCGAGCGCGGCAATCGCGCTCGTCGCCGGTTTCGCGGTCGGCGTCGCTGACGCGTCCCACGGGACGCCCGCGTCGATCCAGGCCTTGAAGGCGGCGATCTCTTCGGGCTTGAGCTTGTCGCCCTGCATCGGCATCTTGATCGCATCGAGGTGCGCGACCGCGCGATACAGCCGGCTCTGCTCGGCGTTGCCGGGTGTCACGGCCGGCCCATGCGCGCCGCCGCGCAGCGCGCCTTCGCGCGTGCGGAGATCCAGCTTGGACAGCTGCATCGACTCGCCATGGCAGTTCCAGCACGACCGCTCCATGATCGGCTGAATGTCCTTGGCGAAGCTGACCGCTGGTGCGTCCCACGTGGCGCCCTGGTCGATCCACGCCTTGATGGCCGCCACTTCGGCCGGCTTCAACGCATCGCCCTCCATCGGCATGACCGGCTGGTCGAGGCCGGCCACCATGCGATACAGCTTGCTCTTCTCGGAGTTGCCGGCCACGATGACCGCCCCGTGCTCGCCGCCTCGCATCGCCGCCTCGCGATTGCTGAGATCGAGCTCGGCAAGCTTGAGGTCGCCGCTGTGGCAGGACGCACAGTTCTTTTCGAGAATGGGCTGGATGTCGCGGGCGAACGTCACCGCGGGGGGTGCGGCCGCCGTTGGACTGGGCGCCTGCGCGTTGGGCAGCGCCGTCAGGAAAACGATGGCGAAGATGCCGGGAATGATGGAGGAGACGCGTCGCATTTACCTCTCTCCTTCGTGTTTTACGCCGTTATCTGACCCTGTGGAGTATTTTCCCATTTGCCGTGGAATTGGCCTACAAAAATGTCCGCTGCAATGAACCTGAACCCGGACTCGCCCCGGACGGCGGTTTTCCAGGTATTTTCACGTCTTCCCCGAACGATGAACCTCCAAGTGCCGGGTCTTGAAGAACAAGACCCGGCCTACGTCCCCCTAATCCCTAATCCCCAATCCGTAATCCCTAGTCCCAAGCCATCAACTAGAAGTCGTAGTTGAAGCCGAGCTTGATGAGCGTCCCGCGCTGAATCGCGCTCGGCCGGTGATAGGTGTTCCCCATCTGAGTGACCCACGTCCGGATGGTCGCGTTGTTCGTCATGTTGTAGATGTCCAGCCGGGGCTGCAGCACCCGGCTCCCCATGCGGATGGCCTTGCGCAGGCTGATGTCGATTTGATTCAACGACGGGTAGCGGACGTCGCCGCGCTCGTTGACGATGACCGCCTGCGTGCCCTGCGTGAGCGCGACGGTGTTGTTCCCCACCGACACGGTCGTGAGCTCCGGGAATCCGCTTTGGTACTGATAGGACCCGCTGAGCGAAATGTCGTACTCTGAGCTCGTACAACCCTGACATGCGGAACGACACCGGCACGTCATCGCCCTGAATGCTACGGCTGAACTGTTTCGAGTTCGGGTTATTGAGATCCGCCACACCCACATACCCGACGTTCTTGCCGACGCTGAGGCCGCCGGTCATCATCCATCGATTGCTCAACCGTTTGTTCACCGTGATGTCGCCGCCGTTGTACGTGCTGTCCATTTCAGGATCGTTGTCCCACAAATTGTCCACTCGGCCGCGCAGCGCTGGATTCTGGTTGTAGACCGTCACCGCCTGCCCGCTGTTCGCCTCGACGACGTTCAGCGGGATGTACGAGTCCATGGGAACGGCCATGTTGTGCACACCGAGCTGATTGCGTTTCTCGCGGCGCGTGTAGCCGCCGGACACGACGACGTTGCCCGGGAGCTGTCGCTGAAGCTCGATGGTGTACTCGTTCGCGTTGGGCCAGTCGTATCCCGGCTCGTAGCGGTTGCTGGTCCCCAGCGAGTAGCCTGATGACGGCCCCAGCTCGTTCAGCTGTGGGGTCAGGTCGCCGTTGCGATCGCAACCCAGAGTGGCCGCTTCGCTGCAGCGGCTCTGTGGCAGCCACTGCCGGTTGTCGCTGACGGCGCTGACGGGATTCACACGGCCGACGACCTGAACGCCGACCGGCACCACGTAGCGGTTCGCGGCGAACTTCAGCGCCGTCGATCCGTCGCCGACGAGGTCGTAGACCATCGAGAACCGCGGATTGACGGCCTTCCAGTCGGGCGCGCCGTTGACGGGGTCAAAACAGCGGGCGGCGATGAAATCGGTCTGCGGCTGGCAGGTCTCCGGCATCCAGCCGTAGTTGGTCTCGTATCGCAGGCCGAGGTTCAACGTGAGCTTCCGCGTGGGACGCCACCGGTCCTGAAAGTACAGGCCCTGCTCGCGATCCTGCGTGACGGAGCTGACCGGCGTGTTGTACGTGTTGACGAGATCGGGAACCCCATTGCGATAGACGGCCCGCATGCCCGAGGTCGAATACACGTTGCCGGTCCGCTTCGCGTAGTTCAGCGAATAGCCCGCCTTGATGTCGTGCGTCGTCGTGAAATAGCTGACGCTGCCAATCAGGACGGCGCGGTACATCGGGTTGTTGCTGTACGTCGGGAGCGCGAGCAGGGCGTAATTGGTCAGCGTATCGAAGCGCGCGATGTCGCCCATCTGCACGTCGGGCTGGCGCGAGAATCGATCGTCGACGAAGAAGTGGCTGGTTGCGGCATCCAGGAGAAGCCGCGACGACCGCGAGTTCGTCCACTTGACCTGGTGCACCGTCGGATATTTGTTGTTGTTGTTCGACGCCTTCGAATCGGCGAACGACCCGCCGAGGCGGTGGCCGTTCACCTTGCGCTGCAGCGTGAAGTAGTAGGACATCTGGCTGGTCTGGTTGATCTGCCAGGCGACCTTGTTGTTGGTTGTGTAAAGGTAGTGGTCGTCCGGCGTCTGCGTGCCATCAGGGTTGTAGCTGCCAAGGAAATACTGCAGCAGCTTCTGATAGTGGTAGGTCGTGGAGAACCACAGCTTGTCCTGCTTGATCGGGCCGGCGAGCCAGAAGCCCGTATCCCAGATGTAGTTGATGTCGGCACCCGGCTTGAGCTCCGGGTTGGCCGCCAGCACCGAGGGCGGAACGGTCGCCAGCAGATCGGCTTCCAACTGATCGCTGAAGTTGTCGAAGCCCATACCTTTGCTGGCGCCGCTGAACATCCCGCCGCCGTGAAATTGATTCGTGCCGGTCTTAGTGACCATGTTGAACACGAGACCGCCGCGCGGAGATTCCGCGGGGTTGTTGCCCGCCAGGAAGTTGCTCTCCGCGAAGGCATACGGATCGAGATACATCGTGGCGCCATCGCCTTCGCCGTCGAGGCTCGAGACGTCCATGCCGTCGATGTAGTAGCCGCCCTCGTTGTCGGTGCCGCGCACCGTGACGCCGGACTGCAGGAATGATTCCGATCCGCCGACGTCAACCTTGCTCACGGTGATGCTCGGAATGACGCGCGTGATCGCCCACACGTCCATGCGGTTGGGCAGCGCTTCCAGCACCTCTTGCGGGATGACGGTCTGCTTCAGCGCAGACGTCGTGTCGAGCAACGGTGCTTCGCCGCTGACGACGATGCCCTCTTCCATGGTGCCGATCTCGAGTCTGGCGTCCGCGCGGGAAGTCTGGTCGGAATTGACGACGATGCCGTTCTGCGTAAACGGACGGAATCCCTGCAGGACCGCCTTGACGCTGTATGTCCCCGGCACAAGTCGCAGAAACTGGAACGCGCCTCGATCGTCGGTCAGTGCTTCCTGGTTTCCGCCGACCGTGCCCTGAGCACTGGTCAGCGTCACGGTTGCGCCGGGCAGGACCGCGCCAGACGCATCGGTAACGGTTCCTGCAATGCCACCCACGCCTTGCGCAAAGGCCAAGGTGCTACTGCACGCCAATACCACAAGGGACAGAACGACCGCGCGAAGCCCCGGGATCGCACTCATAGGACCTCCTGAATGTCCACCAATACAGTTAGTGATGGGCGCTCGAGCCTGCTCCGCCGTCACCGATCCCCAGTTAAGCTGTTGAATTGGAACGACTATACGGCACTGGCCCGTGAACGGTTGTCGCAATTTGTCGCAGCGGGGACCGGGCGTATCACCGTGGCACTTCGAGGCAGGCGGCCGATCGGTAGGGAGGAAGCGCAGGGCACCTCCCGGCGCCCCGCGCTTCTGTCAGACCACTACTGAGGACGCTTGAACATCCCTACCATGACGGCCTTGCCCAGCACGTGGCCCTCCATGGCTTTGAACAAACTCCGCCGGGTTTCCCACGCGTCGGCGCCCTGCGCCATGTCGATTTTCGTGTCCAGGGCATACACCTCGAAGGTGTAGTGGTGCATCGGGCCGTTGGCGGGTGCACCAGGGCCGCGATACACCAGGCCGCTTGCGCTGATCTGGCGAATGCCATTGGGCAACTGCGCGCCTTCGGGCATGCCCTCGGGCAAGCCCTTCTCTGTGCCGGGAATGTTCCACACGAGCCAGTGCACCTGATCGTCGGTCGTCTTGTTGCGCGCGACTTCCGGATCGTGCATGTGCAGGACAAAGCTTTGCGTGCCCGGTGGCGTGTTGGTCCACACAAGCTGCGGCGAAATGCCGCGCTCGGCCTGCTGGACCTGCGTGTGACGGTTCGGGATGACACCGCCGTCCGAGAACGCCGGCGTCGACAGCACCATCGGTGGCGTCGCGGGACCGCGAGCCGGCTGCCCGGCCGGCGGCGCGGGTGCCTGCGCCGTGATGACGGCGGCCGTTGCGAACGTCAGGATCGAGATTCCACACAGCGAACGTTTCATGACTCCTCCAAGCGGGACATTGTAGATGGTTCGTCGGTTCGTGGGGTTCGTGGGTTCGTGGGGTTCGTCGGTTCGTAGGGTTCGTCGGTTCGTAGGGTTCGTCGGTTCGTAGGGTTCGTCGGTTCGCGTGGCACTACTCGACGAACCTCACGAACCTCACGAACCTCACGAACCCACGAACCTCTTCTAGTCTTTCGAATTCACACTCCAAACTGCGTCAGATGGTGGTTGAGATGTTTTGCGTGCAGGCGGCTGACCTCTTTACCGCTCATATGTCCCAGGGTCGGGCTGTCGGGCCAGCGATCGCCGAGCGCCTTCGACGTCAGCGCATCGACGAGACTCAGGCAGCGATCGCGCTCGGCGGCGAAATCGTAACGGTCCTTCTGCGGAACCCATCGGCGCCGCGTCGGCGCGCCCTTCGGCCACGGCAGGTTCAGCACGAGGAACTTCAACAGCGGCCGCGGCAGAGGCACTTTCTCGGGTCCCTCCGCGACGCGCCCGAGCGCACTCTCCATCGCTTCGTTCAGATGCCACAACATCTGGCTCACCGACATCTTCCCCCAGTGCCCCCGCGAGTCGGGCGTCAGCGCCTCGACGCGGCGCAGGATCTCCGTCCTGTACCGGTCGTCATGTAGAACGGGCATCTGCTTCGCACCTATTTGACGGTGGGATATTTGATGCCGAGCTGCTCGAGATACGTCGCGTACTTCGTCGGATCGTAATAGTACTTCTTCATTCCGTCGCGATATTTCGCCATCGTCTCCTGGTTGAGCCAGATGGCCGGTTTATCTTCGGGACGAATGAGCGGAGTGTACTTCTTGTCTTTGGTCTGCACATTGCGGAAGTAGTCCCACGACTGTTCGACCAGTTCGGGCTTCATCAACAGATCCAGTACGGTCATCACCTGGACTTTAGCGGCGGCCGTGACGCCCTTGTGCGCGATCGGCGTCGCCATGGCAATCGCGTTGGCCCAGTTGTGGCCGGGCCCGGCTTCGATGTTCGCGGGGTACCTCAAGGTCAGCGTCGGCACGTTCCATGAGATGTCGCCGATATCGTCCGATCCGCCGCCGCGCTTTTCGCCGTCCGGTATCACGACGCGGCCGTTCAGCTTCTCGATCTCGGTCGGCAATCCCTTTTCTTCGACGCCGAGCTCCTTCTGCACGGCCCTGGCCAGCAGCTGATCGGCCTCGGTCCACTTCGGCTGGCCAACCTTCACGATGTTCGCGTACGCCGTTTCCGCGACCACCTTGTTCATGTGCCCGGGCCACGCCGACCCGAGCACGCGCGACGTCACAGTCGTATCGGTCATCAGCGTGGCGGCCTTGGCCATGTTGTCGCCGATTTCCCACATGCGCTTGATGTTTGGGTAGTCGGTCTCGCGGAAGTAGTACCAAATGGACGCCGACGGCGGCACGACGTTCGGCTGGTTGCCACCGAAGGTGATGACCGAATGCGAGCGCTGCTGGATGCGCAGGTGCTCGCGCCGATAGTTCCACCCGATGTCCATCAGCATCGCCGCGTCCAGCGCGCTGCGGCCGCGCCACGGCGCCCCGGCCGAATGCGCGCTTTCGCCCTTGAACGTGTACTCGACCGACACGAGGCCGTTGCCGGTGCCGTCGCCCCAGTTGACGCCCCAGTCGCTGCCGACATGCGTGAAGATGACGACGTCGGTGTCCTTGAAGTAGCCGTCGCGCACGTAGTAGGCCTTGGTGCCGAGTAGTTCTTCGGCCACACCCGGCCACAGCTTGATCGTCCCCTGGATCTTTTCGCGCTGCATGATCTTCTTCAGGACGATCGCCGCGGTAATGTTCAGCGGCATGCCCGAGTTGTGGCCTTCGCCGTGCCCCGGCCCGCCCTCGAAAAACGGATCGTGGTACGCGACCCCGGGCTTCTGCGATCCCGTGGGAATGCCGTCGATGTCCGACCCGAGCGAGATGACGGGCTTGCCCGATCCCCACGTGGCCATCCACGCCGTCGGAATGCCCGAGATGCCTTCCTCGATCGCGAATCCCTGCTGGCGCAGGATGTTCGTCAGATACTTCGACGTCTCGACTTCCTGAAATCCGAGCTCGCCGAAGCTGAACACCGAATCCACCATCTTCTGGGTGAAGTCCTGGAGATCGTCGACGCCGGCGGCGCCTTCGGTCTTGAACGCGGTCAATCGCGCTTCCGCCTTCGGGTCAGCGGGCTTTGCGGCAGGCGCCGGTGCGGCTGGTGGTTGTTGTGCGTGCACGTGCATCACGGTCACGACCGCCAATGCAGCCACGATGAGTAGACAGGACGTCCTCAAGGACATCTGACGGACTAGGGTGTTCATGGGAGCCCTCCGAAGGACCGCGTTACCGGCGCCGATTCCGAGTATATTTTGTGGATCCACAGCTGTCGAATCAACTCTCATTGGAGGAACGTCGTGCGACGAATTTTCATGAACACTGCTGTCGGTTGTTTCCTGGCAGCCTCCGTTTTTGTTCACGCGCAGAAAACCACCGATCTCAAGACCGGCAGCGGGGGCAGCCCGCACGTCCGTACCGATTGGACGATTGACGGCGCGGCGATCTCGATCGAGTACGGCCGACCCTTCCTGAAGGGACGCGCGATCGGCAAAGAGGTCGCGACCTACGGCACCGAATGGCGGACGGGTGCGGACGTCGCGACGATCATCACGTCGGACAAACCGCTGAAGTTTGGATCGATCAGCCTGGCCCCGGGCAGCTATACCATCAACACGGTTCCAACGGCTGGTGACTGGACCCTGATCCTCGGACGCCTGTCGAAGCCCGGGCAATGGGGCATCCCGTACCAGAAGGACCTGGAAATCGGCCGCACGCCGATGAAAGCCGGCAAAGCGAAGGGACCGGTCGAAAACGTGACGATCTCGATCGACGACACCACCGGCAACGGCGCCGTGCTGCGGATCGAATGGGGCACGGCTTCGGCCAGCGCGCCATTCACTGTCGGTTAGGCGCGCGGCAGAATTGGCAGATTGGTAGATTGGAAGATTGGTAGATTACGGATTGAAGGATTGGATTGGTAGATTGACGTAATCTGGCAGTCTACCAATCTGCCAATCTACCAATGGAGATTTCGCCCGGCGCCTTCCACCTCCCCCACTATCTATCTCTCCAGCGTCAGCGTGCTGTCCTCGATCGCTGTCGCATCCTTCTGGATGGCGCCGTGCCCGCCTACGTACCGATCGTGCGGGGCGGCGGACGCATGCACGTGAGGATGCTGTGTCTGGGCCGCCACTGGAATGCCCAGACCTACCGCTACGAGCCGACGCGGGCTGACTTCGACGGGCTGCCGGCGCCGCCTCTGCCGGCCGATCTGCGAGCGCTCGCGCAGGAAATTGCCGGCGCGGCCGGCATGCACATCGACCCGGACCTCTGTCTCATCAACTACTACGATGCCGGTGGCCGGATGGGGCTGCATCAGGACAAGGACGAAGGTCCGCGGTCGATCGCGGCGGGCATTCCCGTCGTGTCCGTGTCGATCGGCGACACGGCGCGGTTTCTCTTCGGCGGACTCAAACGGCGCGAGCCGGTCGACGCGATTCCGCTCGAATCGGGCGACGCGTTCGTCTTCGGCGGCCCCGCGCGGCTGCGCTACCACGGCGTCACGGGCATCACGCCGTTCACCGCGCCCGCCGGGCTCGATCTCAACGGCCGGTTCAACCTGACGTTCCGTCAGTCTGACGACGTTTACCGTCAACCGTCTACCGTTGACCGTGACGATGATCAGAAACGGTAAACAGTGAACGGCAAACCGTGAACGGCAAAAGCGTCATCGTAGTGGGCGCCGGCGCGGCCGGCACGATGGCCGCCATCTTCGCGGCATCAAAAGGCGCCGACACACGGCTCCTCGAGCGCACGAAAGACGGAGGCCGCAAGATCCTGATCAGCGGTGGCGGCCGCTGCAACATCCTGCCCGCCGAGGTCGACGAATCGCGGTTCGTCACCGACTCGTTACCGCACACGCTTCGGCACATGGTGCGCTCGTGGCCGTTAGGCGAGCAGATCGCGTTCTTCGAAGAGGAGCTGCAACTGCCGCTCGTCGAAGAGCGCGAATCGGCCAAGCTGTTCCCGCAATCGCAACGCGCGCGCGACGTACGCGACAAGCTGTTCGCGTGCGCGCGACGCACAGGCGCGCAGATCCTCACCGACACGCTCGTCACCGGGCTCGTCCCGCGCGGGGCCGGTTGGATCGTCGAGCGCCACGCCGGCGATCCGCTCGAGGCGGATGCCGTCATCCTGGCCACCGGCGGCCTGTCGGTTCCGCAAACGGGCAGCGATGGCCTCGGGCTCGAGATGGCGCGGCATCTCGGGCATGCGATTCACCCGACGTATGCCGCTCTGACGCCGTTGCTATCGAAAGGGATCCGAGAGAAACGGTTCCGGGATCCGTTTTCGCTGGCGCCTGGCGAAAACGGATCCCGGAACCGTTTCTCCCAGAGCCTGTTCGAGGGCCTGTCAGGGGTCTCGTTGCGCGTGACCATCACCGCGCGATCGAACGGTCGCAGCGCGGAAGCGACCGGCGGATTCCTGTTTACACATGAAGGCTTCAGCGGCCCCGCCGTGCTCGATGTGTCTCATGTGGCCGTCCGTTCGCTTTCGGACGCAAGGGAACCGGCCGCGATCGCTGTGAGATGGTCGGCCCTGGGCGACCGCGAGTGGGAGGAGGCGTTACGACCGAAGGCCTCGCGCACCGTCCTCGCAGCGGTCGGCGCCGCGCTTCCCCACCGCCTCGCCGAGGCGCTCGTCCTCGCGGCCGGAATCGACGCCGGTCGCCAGCTTTCGCAACTGACTCGAGCCGAACGGCTGGGGCTGATCGAACTGCTCGTGCGCACACCGCTCGGGTGGACGGGGCATGAAGGGTACAAGAAGGCCGAGGTGACGGGCGGCGGGGTCGGACTCGGCGAGATCGATCCCAGGACCATGGAGAGCCGACGGCACAGGGGATTGTTTCTCTGCGGCGAGATGCTCGATGCGTTCGGACCGATCGGTGGCTACAACTTTTTGTGGGCGTGGGCGACCGGCCGCGCCGCCGGAATCGGAGCAGCGCGATGATATGCTTGGCTTTCCATGTCGATCTCAACCCGCGTGCTCATCGTCGAAGATCAGGCCGACAGCGCCGAGTTCCTGCGCCTGCTGCTCGAGCCGGAGGGATGCGTGGTGAAGATCGCCTCGACCGCGCAACAGGCCAGGGCCGAAGTCGCGGCGTCGAGCCCCGACATCATCCTCATGGACCTGATGCTTCCCGATGTCGAAGGGCTCGACCTGCTGCGTGAATTCCGGGCCCTGAGCCCGGAGTCGCAGGTGATCGTCGTCAGCGGGTACGGCAGCATTTCCGTCGCGGTCGAAGCCATGGAAAACGGCGCGTTGAGCTTCATCGAGAAACCGATCAACGCAAACGTGCTGATGGCCCAGCTGCACAAGGCCGCCGAGAAGCTCGCATTGACCGCCGAAAACCGGCGGCTGCGCGCGGAGCTCGACGAGAGCACGACGTATGCCGGCATCATCGGCCGCAGCAAGCCCATGCGGCAGCTGTATCAGCTGATTAAGTCGGTCGCGCCGACGGATGCCAACGTGCTGATTACCGGAGAGAACGGCAGCGGCAAGGAGATCGTCGCCACCGCCATTCACGAATCGAGCAAACGCGCGAAGGGTCCGTTCATCAAGGTCAACTGCGCGGCGATTCCAACCGAGCTCATCGAATCGGAGTTGTTCGGGCACAAGCGCGGCGCGTTTACCGGCGCCGTGAACGACAAGCAGGGGCTGATGGAGCTCGCCAACAACGGCACGCTTCTGCTCGACGAGATCGGCGACCTGTCGCCGAACCTGCAGGTGAAGCTGTTGCGCGTGCTCCAGGATCGCGAATTCCGGCCGGTGGGCAGCACGAAAGTGCTGAAGACGAATTTCCGGCTGATTTCGGCGACCAACGTCAACGTCGAAGCCGCGTTGAAGGACGGGCGTCTGCGCGAAGACTTGTACTTCCGCATCAACACGCTGATGCTCCCCGTGCCGGCCCTGCGGGAGCGGCCGGCCGACATTCCGCTCCTTGCCGAGTTCTTCCTTCGAAAGTACTCCGCTCAGCACGGAAAGACCATCACCGCCTATGACGCGGACGCGCTCCGCGCGCTCGCCAGTTTCCCCTGGCCGGGCAACGTCCGCGAGCTGCAGCACGTCGTCGAACGTGCGGTGATCCTGACGCACGCCGGGACAATCGGCATGGACGACCTGCCCGACAACGTCGCGACTCCAGTTCTGAAATCCTGATTCCGCCGCCCCGAGACAGGGCTGAAGCCCTGTGCCACCGTGAGGGTGTCACTTGATCTCAGTGGCGCATCGTGATCTCGGTGGCGCAGGGCTTCAGCCCTGCCCGGTTCGGTGCACAATGAGGATTGTGGCACTGTCCCTGCGACTTCCGCGGACGCTGAAGGGCTACGCGGTACTCTCGCTCGTCGCCGTGACGAGCATCCTCGTGCTCTTCACGCTCGGCGTGGTCCTTAGCTACTGGCTGGCCGTCGACCGGTTGTCTCGCGGCATCGGCCAGACGATGTTCTACGGCGCCGATGGAACCGCGTGGTTCCCGCTCGAAGAGCACCGGCGCGACGTGCCGATGAGTCGCATGTCCGGCTACCTGCGCGATGCGGTCGTGGCGATTGAGGATCACCGGTTTCAAACGCATCCAGGGCTCGACCCGATCGGGATCGGACGCGCCATCTTCCGTGACATCAGAGCCCGGCGCCTCGAAGAAGGCGGCAGCACGCTGACGCAGCAGCTGGCGCGGACGCTGTTTCTGTCGGGGTCGCGCGACTTCACGCGAAAGGGCAAGGAAGCCATCCTCGCGCTGATGATCGAGCGGCGGTTGTCGAAGACGCAGATTCTGGAGCTCTACCTCAATCGCATCTACCTCGGCGGCGCCGTCTATGGTGTCGAGGCGATGTCCCAGAACGTGTTCGGCAAGCCGGCCGCGGAGCTCAAGCTCTCGGAGTCGGCGTTCATCGCCGGACTCATCCAGAGGCCGTCGGCGTTGTGGCCCTGGTCGCATTACGACCGCGCGCTCCGTCGCAGCCATCTCGTGCTTGCGCGCATGCGGCAGGAGCGATTCATCACGCCTGAGGCCGAAGAGCAGGCGCGCCGGACGCCACCGCGCATTCTTCCCTACCCGGGTTTGACCCGCGGAACGGCAGGCTACGCTCAGGACTATCTCCGCCAGGAGTTCCGCACCGCGTTTGACGACGACAATCCACCCGACTGGAAGGTCCGGACGACGTTCGTGCCCGCGATGCAGAAGGAAGCGGAGCGCGCCATTTCGGAGGGCCTGGCGAAATTCCGGCAGGCGGGACTGCAGGCCGCGCTCGTCGCCATGGACCCCGAGACGGGCGACGTGCTCGCGCTGGTCGGCGGACGCGACTTCGCCCGCACGCCGTTCAATCGCGCTACCAACGCCAGACGTCAGCCGGGGTCGGCTTTCAAGCCTTTCGTGTTCGCGGCCGCGTTGGCCGGTGGGATGTCGCCGATCTCATCGATCTCGGATCTCAACAATCTGCGCGTGCCCGGCTACGACGAATGGGAAGTGAGGAACGCCAGCGCCGAGCCACGCGACAGCTTGAGCCTGCGCGAAGCGCTGTACGAGTCGAACAACCAGGCGGCCGTGAGGCTGCAAACGCAGGTCGGCTCGAGACCCGTGCTCACGCTGGCCGATTCGCTCGGCCTTTCCCGCATGCCCGACGTGCCGTCGCTGGCGCTGGGGGTCGGCGAGGCGACGCCGCTCGCGCTCACGACGGCGTATTCGGTCTTTCCGAATGGAGGATTCGCCGTCATGCCGAGGCCCATCGTCCAGGTGCTCGACAACGACGGCTATACGGTGCTCAATCGTCAAGTCGAGCGCAAGCCGGTTCTCTCCGAAGCGGTGGCGTATCAGATGGTGTCGATGCTCGCCGACGTCGTCGACATCGGTACCGGGGCCGCGGCACGATCGCTCGGCGTGCGATTCCCCGCCGGCGGCAAGACCGGCACGACCGACGATTTCAAGGACGCGTGGTTCGTGGGGTTCTCCTCCACAATGGTCGTGGGCGTCTGGGTGGGATTCGATCAACCAAAGACCATTGGACCGGATGGGTACGGTGCGCGCTACGCGCTGCCTATCTGGGCCGACTTCATGTCGCGCACGGCACGCCTGCGCAAGACGGGGGAATTCCGCGTGCCGACGACGGTCGAAGAGGTCCGCCTGTGCCGGGTCAGCCATCTCCTTCCGCACGACTCCTGCCCGAGCTATACCGAGTACTTCAAGCACGGCGACAACGTCCCCGAAGGCAAGTGTGACATTCACCGCGGCCCGAACGCGGTCGAGGTCATTGGGGGGATCTTCTCGAGGATCGGGAAAGGGATCGGGAAGATCTTCGGCCGGTGACGAAGATAAACAAGAGTTCATGAGATCAGGAGGGGTGGAATATTTCACCGAACGCGCCCGCGACAGATTTCTCTACAAAAGTTCAGGAGTTCAGGAGAGGAAGATCTCTCAACGAATATGCCGCGCCGACGGCGCAGAAAATGCCCGTTCGTGAGAAATATAAGGCAATTTTCATGGCCCGCCTGATGCTTCGAACTTGGCGATGGCATCAACTGACCCACACATCGATCGACTCACAGAGAGAATCATCGGCTGTGGGATAGAAGTGCACAAGGAACTGGGTCCGGGACTCCTGGAGTCCGTTTACCGGGAGTGTATGTGTATCGAATTGAAGAGTGCTCAACTGGACTTCGAAGCGGAGCAACGCATCCCCCTGAAATACAAGGGCACCCCGATCCATGGGCGGCTTCAGATCGATCTGCTTGTCGAAGGCTTGGTAATCGTAGAGCTGAAGTCAGTAGACCGTATCCATCCCGTCCATCTGGCTCAGGGTGTAACGTATTTGAGGCTTGCCGATTGTGCGGCGGGATTGATCATAAACTTCAACGTGATTGCCTTGCGGACGGGCATCAGAAGGCTGTCACATCCGGATCTGTATCGAGCAAGGCTCTCGCGCTCCCATCAGATCGAGAATGATAAATAGCTCCTGATCTCTTGATCTCCTGTTTGAATTTCTGTTAAGTCTGCCGCGGGCGCGTTCAGTGAAGGATCCCCCGCCTCCCGATCTCGTGAACTCCTGTGAAAAAGGTCTGTTCTGTTAGAATAGGAAGATCATGATTTCTGTAAGCGGCATCACTATGCGTTACGGCTCGAAGACGCTCTTCGAGGACGTGGCGACGACCTTTTCGGCGGGCCGGCGGTACGGCCTGACGGGCCCGAACGGGTCCGGCAAATCCACCTTCATGAAACTGCTCACCGGCGAGCTCGATGCCCAGCAGGGTACCGTCGTGCGGCCCGCGAAACTCGGCGTCCTGAAGCAGGATCAATTCGCGTTCGACCAGCATCGCGTCATCGATACGGTCATCATGGGTAACCACCGTCTGTGGGACGCCCTCCTCGAACGCGACAAGCTCTACGCGCAACCCGAGATGACCCACGAGGCCGGCATGCGCCTCGGCGAGCTCGAGGGCATCGTCGGCGAAGAAGACGGGTACTCGGCGGAAAGCGACGCCGCAATCCTCCTGCAGGGGCTCGACATTGCGGACGCCCTCCACGGGCGGAAGATGTGCAGAACTGCAGGGAGGGCAGAAGGTGCGCGTCCTCCTGGCGCAGGCGCTCTTCGGCCACCCGGAGGCCTTGCTCCTCGACGAGCCGACGAACCATCTCGACCTCGACTCGATCCACTGGCTCGAGGAATTCCTGAACCGGTACGAGGGCACGCTCATCGTTATCTCGCACGACCGGCACTTCCTGAACGCCGTCTGCTCGCACATCGCCGACATCGACTACCAGACCATCATCACCTACACCGGCGGCTACGACGACATGGTGGTCGCGAAAACGCAGATTCGCACCCGCGTCGAGGCCGACAACGCGCAACGGGAAAAGAAGATCGCGCAGCTGACCGACTTCATCCAGCGCTTCGGCGCCGGCACACGGGCGAGCCAGGCCACGGCGCGCCGCAAGGAAGTCGAGCGGCTGCAGACGACCGAGCTCGCGCGATCGAACATCCAGCGGCCGTACATCAAGTTCACGATGAAGCGGCCCTCAGGAAAGGTCGCGCTCGAGTTTAAGGGGCTGAAGAAATCGTTCGGCGGTCTGAAGGTCGTCCGCGGGTTCGACGCCGTGGTCAACCGGGGCGAGAAGATCGTGCTCGTCGGACGCAACGGCGCCGGCAAGACGACGCTGCTGAAAGCGCTGTTGAGCGATGCACCCGGACAGCCCCCCGCCCCGCAGGATGTCGACGCGGGAAAGATGACCTGGGGCCACGAAGTCTCGATCGGATATTTCCCCCAGGACCAGACGGGGCTGATCCAGAAAGGCATGACCGCGGTCGAGTGGCTCCATCAGTTCGATCCCGACGCGTCACGCCAGGACATTCACGGGCTGCTCGGCCAGATGCTCTTCAGCGGTGAAGAAGGCCTGAAGCCGACCGACGCGCTCTCGGGCGGCGAGACCGCGCGCCTCCTCTTCTGCCGCATCATGCTGCAGAAGCCCAACGTGCTCGTCCTGGACGAGCCCACCAACCACCTCGATCTGGAATCGATCAACGCGCTGAACATCGCGCTGCAGAAGTTCGAGGGCACGATCTTCCTGGTGACGCACGATCAGGATTTGCTCGAGGAAGTCGGGACGCGCGTGTGGCAATTCGGCGCTTCGACGGGCTCAGGGTCGCCCCGAGCGGAGTCGAGCGGCGACAGCGGCAGGATTGTCGACTTCAAAGGGACTTACGAGGAGATGACGGGCTCGCCCGCTTAGCGCGCTATGCGCGGCGCCGCCGTTCGACTGGAACAGGCACCCGTGGCTTGTCGCGATTCCGCATTTCGAGAATCGCGTACTCTTCCATCACGAGATATTCCGCAAGCGTCGGCGGAAGGTCGTACACCTCCCCCGGCCGGTAGTAGTTCAAGGACATTCCGTTCACGACGCCGTAGGGGCGGCGTGTGATCTGCACTTTCATGTAATCCCTAGGCTCGATTCCACCATATTCATGCTAGCAGGAATCAGTCCTTGGGATTCCATGAAAAACACGAGAGAAATCAACAAATTTGCTGGCCGGTTGTATCGATGAAATACAAATCGAATCGTTTTTGGTCAGACTAGATCTTCATCCTGCAGACGACCCCGACATCGTCGCAATACCACAGCGTTCCGTTCCAGATCGTCAACCCGTGCGCAACCGGATCGGCATCGTCGAGCTGAATCTTTTCGACGATGGCGCCGCTCTTCGTGTCGTACTTGAAGAACGCGGCAAGATTCGAATCGCCGTGCCAGAGGTACTCGCCTTCGAATGCGAGACCGTGCGGCCGGTTGCCGGGCGTGCGGAAGATCTTCTGCACCACCCACGACTTCGCCTCGATTTCGTAAATCGATCGCGCCGAGGTTGAGGTCGTCCACAAGCGGCCGTCTTTCCATTCCTGGCCGTGTGCACCCTGCAGTCGATTGCTCGGTACCTGCGTCAGCCGCGCCAGCGGAGTCTCGCCCGCCTCTGCGAGCGCCGGACGCGCCTGCGCAAGCGGACCACCTGCGAGCGGACTGCGACGCTGGGGCGGATCGCCCGCCATTGTGTACATGATCGAGCCAGGCGTCGGTCGTCGCTCGATGACCGCCCCGGTCGTTGCGCTGCATCGCACGTTTTCGTAACTGAAGGTCGAGCCAATCCACAACGCCTCACCATCGAACGTAATCCCGCTGGGGCGGACCGTGTCGGTCTCGAACGATCGCCGCACGCGGCCGTCGGCGTAGTCGACCAGATAGGCTTTGCTGCCGGCACTTTGATCGATGATCCACAGACCGTCTTTCGTGGCCTGCAGGCCGTTCGGCTGCGGCCCCGGCGACTTGAACGCAATCTCGACCTTGCCGGTCTTGCGCACCGGGATGTTGGCAGTCGAGGGCGGATTGCACATCGATGCGTCGGCGTCGCGCGCCGTCGCAACGCTCGCCACCGACGCGCCTGCGGCAAACCCGAAAAATGCTCGACGGCTATACATGGCGTCGCTCCCTTCGCGCGCTACGCGCGTGGTCGATGGGCTAGGGTCATAGGGCCGTGGTCCATGGTCTGTCGATGGTCGAAGTGACCATGACTATAGCCCATGGCCGATCGACTATTCCCTATTGGCCTGCGAAGCAGACACTTGCTCCGCGAAGTGACACGCCGACCAGTGTCCCGGGAGCACCTCGCGCAGCGGCGGCTCCTCTGTCGCGCAGATCGGCTGGGCCATGAAGCAGCGCGGATGGAAGCGGCAACCCGATGGCGGCTTCGCGGGATTCGGCACGTCGCCCTTCAGCACGATCCGCGCCTTCTTGCTGTCGGGATCGGGCAACGGGATCGCGGACGAGCAGCGACACCGTGTAGGGATGCCTGGGATCGCGGTAGAGGTCGAGGCTCGAGGCCAGCTCGACGATCCTGCCGAGGTACATCACCGCGACGCGGTTGCTGATGTGCTCGACGACCGACAGGTCGTGCGCGATGAACAGGTAGGTGAGCGACATCTCCTTCTGCAGGTCGCGCAGCAGGTTGACGATCTGCGCCTGGATCGAGACGTCGAGCGCCGACACCGGCTCGTCGGCGACGATCAGCCTCGGGCTTCACCGCGAGCGCGCGCGCGATGCCGATGCGCTGCCGCTGGCCGCCGGAGAATTCGTGCGGATAGCGCGCGCGTGGCTCGGCGACAAGCCCGACCAGCGTCAGCAGCTCGGCGACGCGTTCCCGCGCCGCGCGCCCCTGCGCGATGCCGTGCATCGTCAGCACCTCGGTGAGCATGCTGCGCACGCTCAGCCGCGGGTTCAGGCTCGAGTAGGGATCCTGAAAGATGATCTGCATCTGCCGCCGCAGCTGGCGCATCTCGCGAAACGGCAACCCGATCATCTCGCGGCCCTCGAACTTGACGCTCCCTGCGGTCGGCTCGATCAGCCGCAGGATGCAGCGCCCGGTCGTCGTCTTGCCGCAGCCGCTCTCGCCCACCAGCCCAAGCACTTCGCCCTGGTCGACCGAGAACGACACGCCGTCGACCGCGCGCACGTGGCCGACGGTGCGCGACAACAGTCCCTTCTTGATCGGGAAGTATTTCTTGAGGTCGGTCACCTCGAGGATCGTCGTCATCGAGGTTCACCGGCCGGATTGCCGGGTCCAATCGGACCCGCCGGCGGCAACAGGATCCGATGCACCGGCGGCGATCTCTCGGCGCGCCAGCAGCGGCGACAGGTGCCCGGGCTCGATGTCGCTCCAAGCGGCGGGTCCTCCAGGCACTTGTCGATCATCACCGGACAGCGCGGATGAAAGCGGCAGCCCACCGGAAACGCGCGCCGGATTGGGCACGGTGCCGGGAATGACGCGCAGGCGATCGACGACTTCGCCCAGTTGCGGCAGCGACGCCTGCAGCCCGGCCGTGTACGGATGAAGCGGCCTCCGGAACGCGGCGCGCACGTCGCAGTACTCCACCACCTGGCCGGCGTACATCACGGCCACGCGATCCGCGGTCTCCGCCACCACGCCGAGATCGTGCGTGATGAGGATGACCGCCATCCCCAGTTCGCGCTGCAGCTCGTCGAGCAGCTCGAGAATCTGCGCCTGGATCGTCACGTCGAGCGCGGTCGTCGGCTCGTCGGCGATCAGCACGGCGGGCCGGCACGCCAGCGCCATCGCGATCATCACGCGCTGCCGCATGCCGCCGGACATCTGGTGCGGGTACTCGTCGACGCGCTGCTCGGCCGCCGGAATGCCGACGCGTTCGAGCATCTCGATGGCGCGCGTGCGCGCCGGGCGCGCGTCGAGCTTCTCGTGCAGGACGAGCGGCCTCGATGATCTGCTCGCCGCACGTGTAGACCGGGTTCAGCGAGGTCATCGGCTCCTGGAAGATCATCGAGATCTCCTTGCCGCGAATCGCTGCGCATCTCGTCGTTGGTCAGCGCGAGCAGGTCGCGTCCCTTGAACAGGATTCGCCCCTCGACGATGCGGCCGGGCGGCTGCGGAACGAGCCGCAGGATCGACAGCGCGCGTCACGCTCTTGCCGCTGCCCGACTCGCCCACGACCGCCAGCGTTTCGCCGGCGTTCACGTCGAACGGACACGCCGTCCACCGCGCGCACCACGCCGTGTCGGTGTAGAAGTACGTCTTCAGGTTCTCGAGACGCGAAGCAGCGGCTGGCCGCTCATCGCGGCCTGCCCTCCCGACACCGCGGCGCGGGTCGAGCGCGTCGCGCAGCCCGTCGCCGAGGAAGTTGAACGCCATCACCGTGAGGAAGATCGCGGCGCCCGGGCACGAACAGCAGCCACGGGAAACGACGTGAGCGCGCGGATGCTGCGCGCCTGGTTCAGCA
The DNA here is from genome assembly GCA_963746535.1 of Vicinamibacterales bacterium. GTDB lineage: Bacteria > Acidobacteriota > Vicinamibacteria > Vicinamibacterales > JAMQPK01 > JAMQPK01. Next base: position 790,125 of record CAVVBP010000010.1, read on the forward strand.
TGTTGCCCCACGACGCGCTGGGCTCCTGCACGCCGACGCCGAGGAACGACAGCACGACCTCGCCGAGGATGTAGCCGGGCATCGAGAGCGTCGCGGCCACGATCACGAACGACATCGTGTTCGGCAGGATGTGGCGCACGATGATGCGCAGCCGGCCGACGCCGAGCGCCTCGGCGGCGGTCACGTACTCGCTCTTGCCGCATCGAGAGCACCAGGCCGCGGATGACGCGCGCCAGCCCCGCCCAGCCGATGAACGCCAGGATCGCGACGATGCCGAGGTAGACCTGCTGGCTCGGCAGGTCGATCGGGAAGACGGCGCGCAGCGCGATGATCAGGTAGAGCGCCGGGATGCTCAGCAGCAGCTCGGTCGATGCGCATGATGACCGTGTCGACCAAGCCGCCGAAGTAGCCCGAGATGCCGCCCAGCAGCAGCCCGAGCGTGAACGAGATCGCGATGCCGACCAGGCCCACCGTGAGCGAGATCTGCGCGCCGTACAGCAGGCGCGACAGCACGTCGCGCCCGAACGAATCGGTGCCGAACAGGTAGCACGCGGCCCGGCGGATCGACGCCGAACAGATGGCGGTTCGATCGGAATCAGGCCGAGCAGCTCGTAGGGCGCGCCGCGCACGAAGAACCGCACCGGCAGCTCGCGGCGGGTCCTCTCGTACTCGAAGCTGCCCAGGTCGACCAGCGCGCGTGTCGCGCACGAACGGCCGCAGGCTGAAGCTGCCGTCGGCGTCGCACCCAGTGCAAGCGACTGCGGCGGATGGAAGTAACTCGCTGCGATCCATCTCCTCCTGCGGATACGGCGCGACGAACGGCGCGAAGCAGCGCCAGCGGTAGAAGACCGCCAGCACGACCCGCCGGCGATCGCGAGCGGGCTCTTGCGCATCTGCGCCAGAAGACGCGTCGCACGGCGACTGCGGCGGCAGCGCGTCGATGCGGCTCGTCAGTCATAGCTGATCCGCGGGTCGGCGACCGCGAGCAGCAGGTCGGCGATCAGGTTGCCGAGGATCAGCACGACCGAGGCCATCAGCACCGAGCCCATCACCAGGTACTGGTCCTGCGTGAGGATCGCGTCGAGCGTGATGCGGCCCAGGCCCGGCCACGAGAAGATGATCTCGACGATGAACGAGCCCGAGACCAGCGCGCCGAGCGTGTAGCCGAAGAGCGTGATCATCGGGTTCAGCGCGTTGCGCAGCGCGTGCTTGACGATGACGGTCCGCTCGCTCAAGCCCTTCGCGCGCGCGGTCGTCACGTAGTCGAGCCGCAGCACGTCGAGCAGGCTGCCCGCGCATCTGCCGCATGCGGCTCGCCAGCGGGATCAGGCCGACGACGAGCGCCGGCAGCGCGAGGTGGTGCAGCGATGTCGAGGAACTGGCCGATGCCGTCGAGCTCGTCGTAGTCGAGCGAGCGCATGCCGCCGACCGGGAACCATCCGGTGCGCGCCGCGAACATCAGCAGCAGCAACGCCGACAGGATTTCGGGCACCGAGAGCCAGACGAACGCGAGGAACGACAGCGCGCGATCGATCCACGTATGCTGCCGGACGGCCGCCAGCACGCCGAGCGGAATCGCCAGCCCCCAGGTGACGACCGCCGCGGCGCCGGCCAGCAGCAGCGTGTTCGCGAACCCCTCGCGCAGCACCTCGAACACCGGCTGGTGGCGCGAGAACGACTCGCCGAAGTCGAAATGGAGGAGGACGTTCTTCAGGTAGAGCACGTACTGGACGTACCACGGCTGGTCGAGGCCGAAACGACGCCGCATGGCCTCGATCGTCTCGGCCGAGATGCCCGGGTTCTCGGCCATCTGATTGAGGAAGTCGCCCGGCGCCAGCTGCAGCAGCAGGAACGTGAGGAGGGAGATGCCGAGCAGCAGCGGGATCGTCTGCAGCAGCCGCCGCAGGACGTAGGTGCGCATCGGTGCGTCAGCTGTCGCGTGCGCTTCACGAACAGCGCTCGATGTTCCAGAGAATGCGGTGCGGCATGACGCTGGGCTGTACGTTGCCGAAGCGAGTTGCTGACCGGCACCTTGCTCTTGAGGATCGGCAGCCAGATGAACCAGCACTGCTCGTTCACGATGGTCTCGATCTCGTTCCACGCGCGCTTCTGCGCCGCGCGATCCTGAGTGGTGAGGATCTCATCCATCAGCTGGTCGATCCGCGCCTCCTCCGGCGTGTCCGGCTTCTGCTGCCTGGCGATCCACAAGTGCGTCTCGCCCGTCGAGCGCCACACGTTCTGTCCGCTGGCCGGGACGGCGGCACGCCGCTCTGCAGGCCGAGCAGGATCGCGTCGTACTGGAAGTCCTCCCGCAGGTTCGTGATCAGCGTGTTGAAGTCGACCGGCGTCAGCATCGACCTTGATGCCGACCTTCGCCAGATCGTCCTTGACGAAGTTCGCCATCGCCGACGCGCATCTTGTTGTCGGCGTTGGTCTTCAGCGTGAAGCGTGATCGGATTGCCCTTGCGCGTCCTCGAGCACGCCGTCGCCGTTGCGGTCCTTCCAACCCGAGGCTCGCGAGCAGGCGCTTCGCCTCGGCCGGATTGTAGTCGTAGTGGACGAGGTCGGGGATGTACCAGACCTTGTTGCGCGGCGTCGTCAGCGACCAGTTCTTCACGCCGTCGCCGAAGAAGACGCTCTGGATGATCGCGTCGCGATCGATCGCCATCGACACCGCGCGGCGGAACATCGGGTTGTTGAACCAGGCGTACTTCACCGGATCGACGAACGGATCGCCGACCTTCTTGCCCGGCACCGGCTTGTCCCCTGCACCGGCGGCTGCACCTTGTTCAGGTTGAACCAGAAGAAGCTGCTGTTGAGCGCGGGACCGAGGTCGTAGAGCGTGAAGTTGCCCTTCTGCTGCGTTCTCTTCGTACCACTTGTAGTTCTCGGGCTTGACGTTGTCGAGGCCGTCGAGCTCGCCCGACGCGGAACTTCAGATCGGCGGCGTCCTGGTCGGGCACGATGAGGAACACCAGCTCGTCGAGATACGGCAGCCGCTGATTGTCCTGATCGAACCCGAAGCAGTACGGATTCCGGCCGAGCACCGTTTTCTCGCCCGGCACGTACTGCACGACGCGGAACGGTCCGCCTGTCACGATCTTGCTCTGGCGGCGTGCCCACGTTGTAGGCCGACGCGAAGGTGCCGTTCTTATACGCGGCTCGAGCACGTGCTTCGGCAGCGATGAGCAAGCCGTCGTTGCAGAGGATGTCGAGCAGCGCCGAATTCGGCTTCAGCGTCTTGATGACGACCGTGTAGGCATCTGGCGCCGATACCTTGAAGTGCTTCGCCAGCGACCTGCAGCTGATCCTGGACCGACCGGATGCAGCACTCTGTCGAACGCGACCTCAAAGCTGAAGAGCACGTCGGCGGACGTGATCGGGTGGCCGTCGGAAAACGCGGCCCCCTTCCTCAGGTGAAACGTCCAGGTGATGCCGTCGGGGGCCAACTCCCACGACTTGGCCAGCTCCGGCTCGAACTGCTGCGTGCCGTTGTCGTACTTGACGAGCGACGTGTTGATCAGCCTCGTGATGTCGATCGACGAGGTTTCGTTCGCCATCAACGGCGTTGAACGTCTTGGGATTGACCGTCACGCCGAGCACGAAGCGCCCGCCGTGCCGTCCGACCGTCGCCACCTGCCGGACCAGCGGCTCTTCGGGCCGCGCGATGGCATCCTTGTAGCCGGCGGTCTCGGTGACCGATCGGCGGCAGCCGGGCAGCACCGGACCGTCGCACAGAGCACGCCGACCGATCACCAGGCGCGAGCACGTCATTTCACGTACACCCTGTCGATGTTCCAGATCAGCCGGTGCGCCATGATGCTGGGCTGCGCGTTGCCGAACCGGTTGCTCATGGGGATCTTCACGTTCAGCGTCGGCAGCCAGACCGTCCAGACCTGCTCGTTCCAGATGTTCTGAATCTGCTTCCAGATCTCCTTGCGCTGTGCCATGTCGAGCGTCGTCACCAGATCGTCGACGAGCCGATCGACCTGCGCCTCCTCTGGCGTCGCCGGTTTCTGCTGGCGGACAAACCAGTAGTGCGAAATACCCGATGAGCGCAGGAGGTTCTGCGCGTTGGCCGGATCTGGCGGCACGCCGCTCTGCGATCCCATGAGAATGGCTTCGAATTGCAGGTCGTTCCGCAAGTTCGTGATGAGCGAATTGAAGTCGATCGGCGTCAGCGTGACCCGGATGCCGACCTTCGCGAGATCGTCCTTGATAAAGTTGGCCGTGGCCACCCGCATGACGTTGTCGGAGTTCGTCTTGAGCTGGAAGCTGATGGGGTTGCCCTTCGCATCCTCGAGAATCCCGTCGCCATTGCCGTCCTTGTAGCCCAGACCCGCGAGCAGTTTCTTCGACTCCGCGACGTTGTAATCGAAGTGGACAAGCCCGGGCGTGTACCATTCCTTGTTGCTCGGACCGGAAATCGACCAGCTCTTCGAGCCCTCACCGTAGAAGACGCTGCGGATCATCCCCTCACGGTCGATGGCCATCGACACCGCGCGCCTGAACACGGGGTTGCTGAACCACGCATACTTCGCCGCGTCGACGACGCTGTCGCCGACGCGTTTGCCCGGCGGCAGCTTCTCCTCTCCCACCTGCGGCTGCACCTTGTTCAGATTGAACCAGAAGAAGCGGCTGTTGTTCTCGGGACCGAGGCTGTAGAGCGTGTAGTTGCCCTTCTGCTGGTTGTCTTCGTACCACCGGTAGTTCTCGGGCTTGATGTTGTCGATGCCGTCGAGCTCTCCGGCGCGGAACTTCAAGTCGGCGGCGTCCTGATCGGGCACGACGAGGAACACCACTTCGTTCAGATATGGCAGCCGCTTGCCCGCCTTGTCCACGCCGAACCAGTAGGGGTTCCGGCCGATGATCGTCCTCTCGCCCGGAACGTACTGCACCACTCGCCACGGCCCGCTCGTCACGATCTGATCGGGCGGGGTGCTGACGTTGTAGGTCGAGGCGAAATTGCCGCTCTTGTACGCCGCCTCGACGACATGCTTGGGATAGATCTCCAGCGAGCCAACCGAGATCAGCAGCGTGCCCATGGGCTTGGGCGTTTTCACGACAACCGTGTGCGTATCGGGCGCCGAAAACTCGAGCGGCTTCCCCTCGAGCTTTAACAGATCTTGAATGGCGGGATGCAGAACCGGATCGAGGGCAAGCTGGGCGCTGAACAAGACGTCCTCGGAGGTGATCGGATGGCCGTCGGAGAATTTTGCGCCCCGGCGAAGGTGAAACGTCCACGCGACACCATCGGCGGCCGTCTCCCACGACTTCGCCAGCATCGGCACGAACTGCTGCCTGCCGTTGTCGTAATCGACGAGCGTGGTGAAGAGATTTCGGGTCGTGATGTCGGTCGAAGAAGTTTCGTTCGCCATCATGCCGTTGAACGTGCGCGGATTGCCCGTTTCCGCGAACACGAACCGGCCGCCGTGCTTGCCGATCGTCGGCGCCTCGACCACCATCGGGTCTTCCGGCAGTGGATGGGGATCGCTGTATTCGGCGGTTTCGGCGGCGCGCCGGCGGCAGCCCGCGCACACGGTCACGAGTGCAAGAACAACAATCAGCAGGTTTTTCATTTGATGTAGATGTTTGCCGAATTCCAGATGATGCGGTGGCGAAGGATCGTGGGCCGAATGTTGCCGAAACGGTTGCTGACCGGTACTTTCTGATTCACGATCGGCAGCCAGATGAACCACGCCTGCTGGTTGACGATGGTCTCTACTTCCTTGTACGCCTTCTTGCGCACGTCCATATCCCGAACTGTCACGATTTCGTCCATCAGCTGGTCGATCCGAGCTTCTTCAGGCGTCGCCGGCTTCGATTGAGTCAGATTCCAGAAGTGCGTCAGCCCTGACGATCGATAGAGGTTCTGCATCATCGCCGGATCCGGCGGGACGCCGCTTTGCAGCCCCAGCAGCAGCGCCTCGTATTGGAAATCGGCCTGGATGTTCGTGACGATCGTATTGAAGTCGGCGGGCGCCAGCACGACGTTGATGCCGACCTTCGCGAGGTCGTCCTTCACGAAATTCGCCAAAGCGATACGGAGCGTGTTGTCGCTGTTGGTCTTCAGCGTGAAGGTAATCGGATTGCCGCGCGTGTCCTCGAGCACGCCGTCGCCGTTGCCGTCCTTGAAGCCCAGGCTCGCCAGCAGCTTTTTCGATTCTTCGATGTTGTAGTCGTCGCGAACGAGGTCGGGCGAATGAAAAATCTTGTTGGCCGGCGTCGCGATCGCCCAGTTCTTGTGACCCTCGCCGAAGAAGACGCTCGGAATCATCGCCTGCCGATCGAGCGCCATCGAGACGGCACGGCGGAACACGACGCTGCTGAACCATTCGTACTTGGTCTTGTCGACCTGCGGATCGCCGATCTTCTTACCCGGTGCCGCCTTCTTGACCGTGTTCAGGTTGAACCAGAGGAAATTCGTGTTCAGGTCGGGACCAAGGTCGTACAGCGTGAAATTCCCCTTCCCCTGATTGTCTCTGTACCAGCGATAGTTCTCGGGCTTCACGTAGTCGAGGCCGTCGAGCTCGCCCGATCGGAACTTCAAGTCCGCCGCGTCTTGATCGGGCACCACGACGTAGACCATCTCGTTCAAATACGGAAGCCGCCGGTTCTGCTGGTCCAGCGTGTACCAGTAAGGATTGCGCTGAAGCACCGTCTTCTCGCCCGGAACGTATTGAACCAGCCGCCACGGCCCGCTGGAGACCAGCCGGTCGGGCGGCGTGCTGACGTTATAGGCCGACGCAAAGTCGCCGGCCTTGAACGGCCCTTCGAGCACGTGCTTCGGCATGATTCGGACAGCGCCGACCGTTGACACGAGCAGGGCGCTGGGCCGCGGCGTCTTCACGACGAACGTGTAGTCGTCCGGCGCCGACACCTCGTAGAACGTGTCCCCCATCTTCAGCAGGTCCTGCACGGGCGGGTGAAGAGCAGGGTCGAGCGCCAATTGAAAACTGAACAACACGTCCTGCGCCGTCATCGGGTGACCGTCGGAAAACCTGGCCCCCTTGCGCAAATGGAACGTCCAGGTCACGCCGTCGGGCGCCACTTCCCACGACTTGGCCAGCGCCGGCTCCTCCTCCTGGGTTTCGTTGTTGAACGTGACCAGCGACGAGAAGATGAGCTCCGTGATGTCGCGCGACGACGATTCGTTCGCCATCATCGCGTTGAACTGCTTCGGGTTGGATATCTGCCCGAGGACAAAGCGTCCGCCGTAGCGTCCGGGCGTCTTTAAGGGGCTGACCTTCGGCTCTGCAGGGAGCGGATGTGGATCGTGGTACTCGGCCACATCAGCCGCCCGGCGGCGGCAGCCACCTGTCGCCGAAATTGCCCCGATCAACAGCAAAAGCAGCAGGATTCTGCTGCTTGTTCCTGTGCGCCTCATCGTTCGAATTCTACTTGTTTTGACGTTGGTACGTGGCCGGCGGCCGAGAATCGCGCTTGCCAAAACACGGTGCTGGCCCTTATCCTGCAATTCTCCCCAGAGCTCTCCTGCATTTCCTGTTTTTTCCGGTGAACGGTCCGTTGGCCACGCGCAAGAACTGTGTGTGCCGAGACAAAAGTGTAAGGAAATTATGAGAAGAATCTCGCTGATCGCCATCCTCCTCGCAGCGCTGACCGCCATGGCGTGCGTGAAGACGACATACGTGCCCACTGCGCCGGGCGGCGGCAACGGTTCGTCCGGCAACACGACGACTGGCGGCGGCTCCGGCAATTCGGGGAACAACGGTCAAGCCACGGCCGCCGCCTTCAGCGGTGTCTGGGGCTCGTCCACGATTGCCGGCCTGCCCTTAGGAACGTGTTCTGATGTGAAGTGGATCATCACGACGCAGACCGCCACGACGGTCTCGGGCAACGTCACGGCGAGCTGCTCCAGCGGCGTAACTGTCGCGGCGAACCTCACGGGCACGATGGTTAACGACAACACGATGAACCTGACCACAAACGGGACGCTGACGGCCGCGGGTGTTCCCTGCCAGTTCAACATCACCGGCACCGGCACCCGTCAGACGGACGACTCGATGAAAGTCGACTACACCGGCACGTATTGCTTCGGTACCGTCCAGGGGTCTGAAATCCTTCGCAAATTTCCCAACGTCTAGGGAAAAAGGCTCCGGGAGCCTTTTTCCCATCCATTCGCGCATTGCCTCTGCGATCGGGCTTGGCTGGTAATCGTGGTAGATTGCCCTCGTGAATCTCAAAGGTGTCTTTCCACCGATCCCCACGCCGTTCGCAGACGAAGCGATCGATCATCGCGCTCTCGCCAGTAACGTCGCGAAATGGATGAAAACGCGCCTGGCCGGGCTCGTCGTGCTCGGCTCGAACGGCGAAGCACCGCTGCTCGAGGATGCCGAAGCGGACGCCGCCATCGAGACAGTGCGCGCCCACGTGCCGCGCGACCGCACGCTGATCGCCGGCGTCGGACGGGAGTCGACAGCCGCGACGATCCAGGCGGCCAGACGCGCGGCAGACTTCGGCGCCGATGTCGTGCTGGTGCGCACGCCTTCCTATTTCAAGAACGTGATGACGAGCGACGCGTTCGTGCGTCACTTCACCGCCGTGGCCGACGCATCGCCGCGGCCGGTGCTCATGTACAACGTCACCATGTTCACCGGCGTCAACCTGCTGCCCGACGCCGTGGAACGTCTCTCGGCGCACAAGAACATCATCGGCATGAAGGAGTCGAACGCCGACCTGGTGCAGCTGTCGGAAACGATCGCGCGCACACCGGACGGCTTCATCGTGCTGAGCGGAGCCGCCGCCACGCTGTATCACGCGTTTTGCGCCGGAGCGGACGGCGCGGTGCTGGCCGTCTCGGCGGTGCTGCCCGACATCTGTGTGGACATCTTCGATCTCGTCCAGAAACAGCGTCACGCCGAGGCGCTGGACCTGCAGCGCCGGATCGTGCGGATGGGGCGGCTGCTGGGCGCGATGCACGGCGTTCCCGCCTTGAAGTACGCGCTGGATCAGATCGGGTATGTGGGCGGCCCGGTTCGCCCGCCGCTCTGCGCGCTCGCGCCCGAGGGACAAAGGCAGATTCGCGAGGCGCTCTCCGAGCTGAAAATCGGCCAGACCACCCAATCAGGGGGCTAGTCTGTAGAGTGCGCGCTCGGTCGTACGGCCATACCGGTGGCGCAGGGCTTCAGCCCTGCCTAATCCTCACATCTCATTTCCACCGCTGGAATTCATATTGACTATCGGAATATCGCGACAGGGCTAAAGCCCTGTGCCACCGAGATCTTCCAACCAGGGCTGACCATCGTCGCCCTGCGCCACGGCACTCATCGCACCCAACGCACCCCTCGCACCTGTCGCACCCGACGCATCCAATTTAAGGGGCTAGTCTGTAGAGTGCGCGCTCGGTCGCGATGTACAGCGCTCCGTCCTTCCCTTCCGAGACGACGCGTATCGGTCCAATCTGATCCTTGAGCAGGTGTTCCACCGAGACAATCCTCGAGGCGTTTTCGGGATCGAAGCGCAGACGCATGATCTCCTGTCCTGTCTCCGCCGCCACGAAGAAGTTGCCATGGAACATCGGCATCAGATCGCCGCGATAGAACACCGCCGATGATGCGCCGACGCCCGCCGGCAGCGCGTACGACGTGCGAAACAGCGCGCGACTCTGTCTGAAGTTGTCGCCAACGGCGCTCAGCCGGCCCGCATCAGTCCCCAACCGATCGACCACCCACAGGTTCCCGCTCCCTGGCTGCCAGTCCATGGCCAGGGGCTGCGGATGATCGAAGGAGAAGATCGGCGTCTGCGCCGCGCGATCGTCGGGCGTGGTCGCATCCATGTTGAGGCGCAGCACCTTGCCGTTATAGGACGCAAAGCTCGACGCGATGCCGGTGTCCGAGGAGCTGTCGAGTGCCAGATAGAGCTTGCCGTCTGGACCGATGCGAAGCGCGCCGCTCGCGCCGTACTCGGACGCCGGCACTCGATCGAGCAGCACCGCCCGTTCGCCGTACGCGTCTCTCACGCCGCGAAAACGGGCGAGCATGAACTCCTGCCCCTGCCGGGGTGCCGCGGCCGCATACAACACGTACATCAAGCCGCTCTTCTCGAATTCGGGATCGAGCGCGATCGCGACGAGACCGCCTTGCGGCGCGATCACTTCAGGAGACAGGTCGAGCACCGGCTCCGGATAGAGCAGCCCGTTCCTTATCAGGCGAACGCGTCCGCCGCGCTCGGCCACGAACATCGACCCGTCAGCGGCAAACGCGACATCCGATGGAAGGCTCAGTCCCTCGACGAATGGCGAAAGCGTCAATCGCGCCTGATCGACGGTAACAACCGGGATCGACGCCGACGAGAAGATCGATCCCGTGCGAGCGACGGTGACGGCCACGACCTGCAGCGGCGCAGATCGCGCGCTCTCGGCCGTCGATCCGCCCTCGCCGACAAACGCGGCCAGTTCGAGCGTGTGCGCGCCAGCGGTCAGCGCGGGCAGCACCGCGCTGCAGTTGTACGACGAGCCCGCGCTCGTGCAGGCCGCACCGGCCAGCGTCGAGCGCGTACCATCGACGTACAACGCGAACTGAAGCGCCGCGATGTCGGACGAGTCGGGCGCCGGCTGCGTCCACCCGAGACGATCGCCCGGAGAGACCCGGATTTCTCCCGGCCCCGGGTCGGGAACCTCCGGATCCTTCTGGTCACACCCGGCAATGCAAAAGCATGCAACGAGCGCCAGCGCAGTACGACCGCACACGTCCGCATCATAGCGCACAGCCACACGCTGCTCGGTTACGATACGAGCATGACTGTCGCGCGCGCGATGGTGTTCCTGCTGCTCGTGGCGACGCCTGTGCGCGCGCAACTGCAAGGCCAGGTCTATGCCTCTGGGCTTCAGTCACCTCTTGCGTTCGTACAGGATCCGACCGATCGAACCGTTCAGTTCGTCGTGCAGCAGGCTGGCCGGATCCGCGTCGTCCAAAGCGGGACGGTGCTCGCGACCGACTTCCTCAACATCACCGGCAGCGTGTCCGCCGGCGGCGAGCGCGGATTGCTGGGCCTGGTGTTTGCCCCCGACTATGCGTCGAGCGGCCGGTTCTTCGTCAACTTCACGAACACGAACGGCGATACGGTCGTGGCGAGGTTCACGCGCTCGGCCAACCCGCTTGTCGCCAACACCGGGTCGCGGTTCGACCTGCTCCTCGACATTACGCGACGCTTTGTCGAGCAACCGTTTTCGAATCACAACGGCGGGCATCTCGCGTTCGGTCCCGACGGGTACCTTTACATCGGTCTCGGCGACGGCGGATCGGGGAACGATCCGGATCACCGCGCGCAAAACCCGAACGAGCTGCTCGGCAAGATGTTGCGCATCGACGTGAACGTGCCCGACGCCGACAACATCGGCTACCGGATCCCGCCCGACAATCCGTTCCTTGGATCGAACGCTGCGCGGGATGAGATCTGGGCGTTCGGTCTGCGAAACCCCTGGCGCTACACCTTCGACGATGTGACGCGCGGCGGCACCGGCGCGCTCGTGATCGCCGACGTGGGACAAGGGAGGTTCGAGGAGATCGACTACGAGCCGCGCGGCGCCGGTGGCCGCAACTACGGGTGGCGCAATCGCGAAGGCGCGCACGACAACGTCACCAGCCGGGCGCCCGCCTATCAACCGTTGACGGATCCGATCCTCGAATACGGCCGGACGGAAGGGGCATCGATCACGGGCGGCTTCGTGTATCGCGGATCGCGGCTGGGCGCCGCCAATCGCGGGCGCTACTTCTACGCCGACTACATCTCGGGACGCGTGTGGTCGGTCGCACTGAGCATCACTGCCTCGGGCGAGGCGACGGCCTCGGATCGCCGCGAGCATACGGCGGAGCTCGGCGGGCGCGCCGTCGTCGGCAACGTCAGCTCCTTCGGCGTCGATGCCGACGGCGAGCTCTACATCGTCAACCATCTGGGATCGATCGTTCGAATCACGACTCCGCTCGCCGCACCACCGGCGCCCTCGGAGCTCAAGATTCTGAAACCATAAGTGCCGCAGACGCGCGTCAATCGCGTATCACTGGCGCGTGCCCTGTCGAAGCTCGGCATGGCGTCGCGCGCGCAGGCGGTGGAGCTCATCAAGCAGGGCCGGGTGCGGATCGACGGACGCGTCGAGATCGATCCTGGCCGCTTCGTCAATCCCGATCGCGCGCGGATTCAGATCGACGGCCTCACACACGCGCGTGCGCCGTGGCGCATGATCGCGCTCAACAAACCACGCCAGGTCGTCACGACGAGGTCCGATCCTCGAGGTCGAACCACCGTGTACGACCTGCTCGAGGATCTGGACACGCGCGTCGTGCCGATCGGACGGCTCGATTACGCCTCGAACGGCCTGCTGCTCTTCACCAACGACACCAGGCTGGCCAACTGGCTGACCGATCCCGGAACCGGGATCGTGCGCCGCTACGTCGTGACCGTTCGCGGCGAATTGTCCGACGAGGCGATTCGGATGCTCGAGGCGGGCGTCGTCGATCGCGGCGACACGCTCAAGGCGGCAACCATCAGTCTTCTGAAGCGCTCAAAGCGCGAGACGCACGTGATGGTGGATCTGACGGAGGGTAAGAACAGAGAAATTCGCCGGATGATGCAGCACGCCGGACACGACGTCACGCGGCTCACACGCGTCGCCTTCGGCGGCCTCGAGCTCGGCCGGCTCGCGTCCGGCAAATGGCGTGACGTGAGCGCACAGGAAGCGCGCACCGCGTTTCCCAGTGCTCCGATTCGACACGTCGGACAGGGCTAAAGCCCTGTGCCACCGATATCACAAGGCAGGGCTAAAGCCCTGCCCCACCGATGTCCCAGAAGGCAGGGCTGAAGCCCTGCGCTACCAAAGTACTTAACCAACGAACCCGACGAACCTGACGAACCTGACGAACCAACGAACCCGACGAACCAACGAACCCGACGAACCCAACGAACCTTCTATTGTTGCTGTTGCTGCTGTTGCTGCGCGTAATCGAACGGCTCGGCGGGCTCGGCGACTTCGGGCGCAACCCAGGTCGTCATCGGCAAGACCCGGTCAGAACGAATCGGCGCAGTCGGACAGCGAGACCGTGACCAGCACCGCCAGCTCGCTGCGCGCCTCGCCGCGAAACACGCCCCGCGTCGGCGGCACATCCGCGTAGTCGCGGCCGATGGCCACGCGCACGTGCCGCTCGGCGGCGAGCACGTCGTTGGTCGGGTCGAAGCCCACCCAGCCGAGCGTCGGGCAGGTAGGCTTCGGCCCACGCGTGCGTCGCGCCCTGAGCCGATCGGTCGCTTGCTGTCCTTGCTGGGTGAAAGGTAGCCGCTGACGTATCGGCACGGAATGCCGATGCGCCGGGCGAGCGCAATCATGATGTGCGCCAGGTCCTGGCACACGCCCGCGCGCGCCTTCAGCGCATCGTCGATCGGCGAATCGACCCGCGTGCTGGCTCGGCGCGTAGGTGAACGTGTGAAACAGCGCGTAGTTGAGTCGCCGCATCAGCGTCAGCGGATCGGCGTCGCGGTGCCAGCCCAGCTCGTCCGCGAACTCACCCAGCAGCGCCGAATCGCGCGCGAAGTGGCTGAACTGCCGGCTCTGCCACCGCTGTCCGGCGGCGGCGATCGCGTCGAGCTCGTCCCACGTCGAGGCCGGCAGGCTTTCCGGGATGACGGGCGCCGGCGCCATGTCGACGACGGCGTCGGCAGCGATCCAGAGCCGCGAGTGGCGGCTCGGAATGTCGAAGTGATGCACGACGTTGCCGAGCGGATCCTGATACGCGAAGACGCGCGCCCGCGGCTGGGTCGTCAGCTCGAAGCGCAGTGCAACGCTGCCGCCCGTCGCTGCGGGGCTGCATGCGCACTTCCGTCATGCTCTCGCTGATGGGCGCGCTGTAGGTGAATCGATTCGTATGCCGTATCACGTACTGAATGTCGCCGCTCATTGGCCTATCGCTGCTTCCGTCTGATAGCTGATGTAGGTCTGATACAGGGCGGTGTGCACCTGCTCGCATTGCCGGTGAATGCCCTGCACGTAGCTCTGCAGGCTGTCGGCCATGATCTCGTCGATCTGGCTGTAGTCGAGCGACGCGCGCAGCCGGCCGGCGAGGCGATCGACGCGTCCGGCCGAACTGCGCCCCAGCGCCCGCGCGACGGACCGAAGCGAGGCCTCGACGGTGTCGACGGCAAACCGGACGGATCGCGGGAAGTCGGCGTTCAGCAGAAGGAACTCGGCCACGCGTTCGGGCCGAACGTCGGCCGTGTAGCGCTGGCAGTACGCCTCGAAGCCCGAGCACGACCGCAGCAGCGCCGTCCACGAGACGTAGGCGCCGATGCCACCGTCGCGGACCGCGATGGCCGGACTCGTCGAAATGCACTTCCAGCATCGTGGCCGTGGCGGCGGCGCGCTCAATCGAGCGCCCGATCTGAATGTAGTGCCAGCCTTCCGTGTGGATCATCGTGGAGTCGGTCACGCCCTGGAAGAGATGCGCCGCTTCCTTGACGTCCACGTAGAACGCCGCGCCGCGGGCCGATCGATTGCGCCGGACGTGCAGATACAGCCGGTTAAGCTGCTCCCACATTTCCGTGCTGATCTGCTCGCGGACCTGGCGCGCGTTTTCGCGCGCTGCGGTGACGCACGCCTCGATCGTCTGCTGCAGCCTGACGGCCGGTGTGGCGTCCTCGATCGGGGTGATGGTGACGCCGTATCCACCCGGCGGCCTGCCGACGGCTCCCATCAGCCGGCGGACCGTGTCCGACGAACGGTCGAGCGTCAGGCCCAGACAGACATCGCCAAGGCGCGCCGTGTGCTCGGCGCGCTCCAGGTAGCGGCTCATCCAGTACGCGCAGTCGGCGACTCGTGACAGCATTCCGCCCCTACTCTGCCAAGACCCAGGTGTCCTTGCTGCCGCCGCCCTGCGACGAGTTCACGACGAGCGAGCCGCGGCGCAGCGCCACCCGCGTCAGTCCGCCCGGCACGACCGTGACACGTTTCGCCGCACAGCACGTACGGGCGCAGGTCGACGTGGCGCGGCTCGATCTGGTCGTCGATGAAGCTCGGCGCACGCGACAGCGCCAGCGTGGGCTGCGCGATGTAGTTGCGCGGATCGGCCAGGATGCGGCGGCGGAATTCCTCGCGCTGCTCGGCGGTGCTGTGCGGGCCGATCAGCATGCCGTAGCCGCCCGACTCGCCGACCGCCTTCACGACCAGCTCGTCGAGGTGCTCGAGCACGTAGGCGCGATCGTCGGCATCCCGGCAGCATGTAGGTCTCGATGTTCGGCAGAATCGGCTCTTCGCTCAGATAGAACCGGATGATCGCCGGCACGTAGGCGTACACGGCCTTGTCGTCGGCGACGCCGGTGCCGATGGCGTTGACGATCGACACGTTGCCGGCGCGGTACGCGTTGAACAGGCCCGGCACGCCCAGCCGTGAATCGGGCCGGAAGGCCAGCGGATCGATGAAGTCGTCGTCCACCCGCCGGTAGATGACGTCGACCCGCCGCAGGCCCGCGGTCGTCCGCATGTACACGACGTTGTCGTGGACGATCAGGTCGCGGCCTTCGACCAGCTCGATGCCCATCTGGCGCGCCAGGAACGTGTGCTCGAAATACGCCGAGTTGAAGACGCCCGGCGTCAGCAGCACGATCGTCGGATTCGGCCGATCGCCGGGCGCGAGCGAGCGCAGCGTGGCGAGCAGCGCCTGGCCGTAGTGGTCGATCGGGCGCACCGCGTAGTTCGGTGAACAGCTCGGGAAACACGCGCTTGATGATCTGGCGGTTCGTGAGCATGTAGGACACGCCGCTCGGCACGCGCAGGTTGTCTTCGAGGACGGCGAACTCGCCGCTCGGCAGCCGCACCAGGTCGGTGCCGGCCACCGACACGTAGATGTCGCGGCGGGGACGGATGCCCACCATCTCGCGCCGGATAGTGCTGGGCGCTGTAGACGAGCTCGCGCGGCACGACGCCTTCGCTTCAGGATGCGTCCGTCCTGGTAGATGTCCTTCAGGAACAGGTTGAGCGCGGTGATGCGCTGGATCAGCCCGCGCTCGATCGTGTCCCACTCGCGTGCGGTGATGATGCGCGGCAGCAGGTCGTACGGGAAAATCCGTTCGGTCCCCTGGTCGTCGCCGTACACCGTGAAGGTGACGCCCTGGTGCAGGAAGGCACTGTCGGCGTCCTGCTGCCGCTGCCGGAGCTCGGCGGACGACAGCTCGAGCAGACGGCGGTACAGCGCTTCGTACGGCTCGCGCGCCACACCCGAGCGTCGAACATCTCGTCGTAGCAGTGGTCGAGCACGTACTCCGAGAAGAGGCCGTCATGGACTCCAAGGCCGCCGTTCGGACCCATCAATGCGCATGGTACGGCAAGAGACCGCCGGTGGGAACGTAATGAACATTAATGTAGGACCACCCACTGAAAGCCCACAATGTTGTGCCGATTGCCGGCCCGCGATCGAAAATTGCCGGGCTTTTCGCAAAGCACGTTTCTTGCTTCGCGCCAACGCGTGACCACACAACACGAAACTCCTGCTCTGGACGCTCGAAGAAATCAGCCATCTTGTTTCCCACAGCGGCCATCCAGCCGAGACGCTCGACAACATCGTCCAGCTGATCCAGCGCACGTTCGAGACGGACGTCTGCTCGGTGTACCTGCTCGAGCCGGACCGCGCCACGCTGGTGCTGGCGGCCACCGTCGGACTGCGTCCCGACAGCGTCGGACGCGTCCGGATGCGATTGTCGGAAGGGCTGGCCGGGCTCGTCGGCGAACAGTTGCGGCCCCAGGTCGTGGAGGATGCGACCAAGCATCCGCGGTTCAAGTATTTCAGCGAGGCGGGAGAAGACCCGTACCACTCCTTCCTGGGCGTGCCCCTTATCGATCGGGGGCTGCTTCAGGGCGTGCTGGTCGTCCAGACCCAGGAAGCGCGCGTCTTCAGCCCTGACGCCGTCCGGATGCTGTCGACCGCCGGCACCCAGCTCGCGTCGATCGTTTCGCAGGCCCGCACCATCGGACAGTTCGTGGTGCCCGCGCACCACCGGCTCGAGGCGCTGGCCCGCAACATGTGGTGGAGCTGGGACGACGACACGGTCAGTCTGTTCCGGGCGCTCGATCCGGTGCTGTGGCGCGAGCTCGATCACAACCCCATCGCGCTGCTCCGGCACATTCCCGTCGACGCGGCTCGAAGAGCGCACCTCGGCGCTCCAGTTGCACAGCCGCATCAACTACGCCTACCGGCGCATGCAGGAGCACCTGACGTCGACGCGGACGTGGGGCGCAAACCACGCGGGAGTGCTCTGGGCACGGCCGGTCGCGTACTTCTCGGCCGAGTTCGGCGTGCATGAGTCGGTGCCGATCTATTCCGGCGGCCTTGGCATTCTCGCGGGCGATCACATCAAGGCGGCGTCGGACCTCGGCATCCCGCTCGTCGGCGTCGGCCTCTACTACAACCAGGGTTACTTCACGCAGCGCTTCGACTTGAGCGGCTATCAGCAGGAGGACTACCGCGACGTCGACAGCTCGCTTCTCCCGCTGGAACGCGCGAAAGACGCGCGAGGCGATCAGATCACCGTGAGGCTCGAGACCCGGACGGGCACGATCGTCGCCCGTGTCTGGAAGCTCGCCGTCGGCCGGAACACGCTTGTCCTCCTTGATTCCGATGTGGAAGGCAATCGGCCGGAGGATCGCGCGTTGACCTCGCGCCTGTACGGCGGCGACGACCGCGTTCGCATTCGCCAGGAGTTGCTGCTCGGCGTGGGCGGGGTGCATGCGCTGACCGCGCTCGGCATCGTCCCGGGCGTGCTGCACCTCAACGAGGGGCACAGCGCCTTCGCCGCGCTCGAACTGGGCCGCCAGCGGATGGTGACGGAGGGAGTCGACGCAGCCGAAGCGCTCAGGCGAATCTCTGCGCAGGTCGTCTTCACCACTCATACGCCGGTGCCGGCGGGTCACGACCGGTTCTCGCCTGCGCTCGTCGAAGAGCACCTCGGGCCGTTGCGCGAAGCGCTGGGCCTCGACCGCGAGGAACTGCTCGCGCTTGGGCGTGTCGACCCCGCCGACCCGTTCGAAAACTTCTGCATGACCATTCTGGCGCTCAAACTGTCGCGCCGGGCCAACGCTGTGTCGTCGCTGCACGGCCAGGTGTCGCGCGCGATGTGGACGTCGCTCTATCCGGGCCGATCCGAAGAGCAAGTCCCGATCGGACATATCACCAACGGCATCCACGTGCGCACGTGGCTCGCCCCGCAGATGCACCGGCTCTACGACCGCCATCTCGGCCCGGGCTGGAGCGACAGGTGTTCGGAGGCCTCGACCTGGGACACCATCGACGGCATCGAGGACGGCGAGTTGTGGGAGACGCGCCAGACGTTAAAAACGCAGCTTATCGAGGTGGCGCGGCTGCGCGCCGCACGTTGCGCCAAGGAGCGCGGCGAGAGCTCCGAATTCATCGAGCAGGTACGGCACGCGCTCAGCCTCGATGCGCTCACGATCGGCTTCGCGCGGCGGTTTGCCACATACAAGCGCGCGAACCTGGTGTTGCGCGACCTGGAGAGTCTGATCTCCCTGGTGAACGACGCCAAAGTGCCGATTCAGTTCGTGTTTGCGGGCAAGGCCCACCCGCGCGATCTGCCGGGCAAGGAAGTGCTGCAGGAAGTGTTTACGCTGCTGCGCGATCAGCGATTCGCGGGCAAGCTGCTGTTTGTCGAGGACTACGACATCAACGTCGGCCGGCATCTCGTGCAGGGCGTCGACGTGTGGCTCAACACGCCCCGGCGTCCACTCGAGGCATCGGGGACCAGCGGGCAGAAGGTCGTGTTGAACGGCGGCCTCAACCTGTCGATCCTGGACGGATGGTGGGCCGAAGCCTACGACGGCCACAACGGCTTTGCCATCGGGCGGGGCGAGACGCATACCTCGATCGATCGCCACGACGCGCGCGACGCCGACGCGCTCGTCAGGGTGCTGCGCGACGAGGTCATTCCCCTGTACTACGATCGCGACCGCGACGGTCTGCCGCGGCGGTGGATCGCGCGCATGAAGCGCGCCATCCGTACGCTCGGCTGGCGGTTCAGCGCCGATCGCATGCTAACTGACTATGTTCTAAAGGCCTACATCCCTGCGGCCGGCGGCACCAGCAGCGAAATGCGATCTTGATTAGGGATAGCCTGCTGGAGTTATATTCATCCTGACGGAGGCTCTAATGGCAAGAACAACTAAACCCGCCAACGGAAGTCCGGACTCCCCCAAGCCAACGCGTTCAACGAAAAAGGGCAACGGATCGACGGGGCGCCACAACGGCGATCAGAACGCGGTGGCCAGGCGCGCGTTCGAAATTTATCTGAGTCGGGGCGGCAGCCACGGCTCCGATCTCGAAGACTGGCTCGAAGCGGAGCGGCAGATCAAACAGGGTTCGACGACCGTCATCGGTCGGGTGGCGCCGAAGCCGAGAAAGAGGAAGACTTCCGAAGGGACGGGGCCTTGACGGCGTAGTACACGCTCGCGGCCGCGACCACGGCCGCCAGAATTCCCCACTCGCGAGCCGTCGCTTGCGACAACAGCCAGACGATACCGGAGGCCGCCAGGAGCTGAACGGTTGGTCCTCCGGGCAGCGTGAAAGGCTCGCCCGCCATCCTCACATCGCGCCGCTGCAGCTCGTACGACGCGGCGACACACAGCAGATACAGCAGGAGCGCCGACACGTTCGCCATGATGACGAGCGTTTCGAACGTGCTCGAAATGGCGAGCGCCGCCACGATGATCGCGTAGATCACGATCGCCACGGCGGGTGTGCGGTACCGCGGATGCACGGCGGTGAGCGCCCGCGGCAGCACGCCGTTGGTCGCAAGGGCCAGCAGCGCGCGCGGCGTGCCCAGCATATCGCCCGCGATGTACCCGAAAATCGAAACGGTCCCGCCGGCGAGCATGAACAGCCGTCCGCCCTCGCCGAGCAGCCGCGCGCCGGTCTCGGCGAGCGGCGCGGCGGTGAAGGTGGGCAGCTCGGGGCCGAGCACGCCTTGGGCCACGATCTGAACCGCGAGATAGACGACGGTGGCGATCGTGAGCGCGCTCAGAACCGCGCGCGGCACCGTACGTGATGGGTCGCGAATCTCGCCCGACGGCGTCAGCGCCACCTCGACGCCGAGGAACGCAAACAGAAGCACGATCGACGCCTGGCCGACCTGCGACACCGTCGGCATCGGCGCGCGAAGGAAATCGGGATTCAGCGACCATGCGCCCACGAGCACAAGCACGAGCAGAGGGATGAGCTTGGCCGCCGTGATCGTCTCCACGAGCCGGATGCCCGGCTTGATGCCCCGGATATTGACGACGGCGAGAGCCGCGAACAGCACGACCAGGAGAATCGCGCGCGGGACTGCGTGCATCATCGCCGGCCAGAACACGCCGACCGAACCGGCAAACGCCGTCGCGACTGATGCCACCGACAGGCAGGCGGTGGCCCAATAGAGAAATCCGCCGAGATAACCCGCATACCCGCCGAACGCCACTTCGATGTAGGCATACAGCCCGCCCGTGAGCGAAACACGACTGCCCGCCGCCGCAAAACACAGCGCGATGAACCCCATCAGCGTGGCGCACACCAGATACGCCACCGGCGCTGCGGCGCCGAGCGCCGCCGCCACCGTCGCCGGCATCAAAAAAATAGAAGACGCGATGGTGACGTTGACGATGCTCGCCGTCAGCTCGCGCGTGCCGATCGCGCGGACGAGCTGTGGTGAGGGCTGCTCAGCGGTCATAACCGTTGCTGATGTAGTTTTCCGGCAACTCGTGCTTCAGCACGAGCACCGACATGATGAAGTCCATCTGCCAGTGGCCATCGCCCGAGCGCTGAATGGTGAGCGGCCGAAAGTGCGCGATATGCCAGTCCTGCATCCGTTCCCAGACCTGGATGCCGATGTCGATGCACTCCGGAAAGTGCTGATTGAGGCGGAAAAAATTCCGCTGCCGAATCCTGAGATCGTTGACATCGTCGGTCGCCACCGCATGCTGCCGGCGAATGCCGTCCAGCACGTTGCGGATGCCGGCAAGCTCAGCACCGTTGTCGGCGTCGCGCTGCGCGGCCGCCGCGTTGCCCGCCGCCATGTGCATGGCGCCCCCACCCGCAAGAAGCTCTCGTCTCGAAAGCATGGCTCCTCCTGTCACGTATCGCGCTGGCTCGCCGCCCTACAGAAAAAAAGGCCGGGTTCAGCCCCGGCCTCGGATCAACCCGGAAACTTCCATTGCGATCAGTGCGACGCAACCGGCGCGATCGACGCGATCGACGCCGACTGCTCGGCGGCTTCTCGGCCGGCGGCGCCGGCTTGTTCCAGTTGGTCGCGAGGTAGTCAACGACCACCGGCACCTGCTCGTCCGTGATCTCAGCGCCGCGATCGATCATCTCCATGACCAAGCGCCGCCATTCTTTCGCGTCGTTGCGCTTGTCCACGATGATTTCGAGCGTGTGGCACGTGGTGCACTGCTTTTCGAGAATTTCCTTGCCGGCGCCATCGGGCAGTTGCTGCGCGAGGACTGGAGACGAGATGAACACAGCGAACACCAGGGCAGGGCTGAAGCCCTGCACTACCGCACGCCATTCACCACATGCCATCGGCCATGTGCGATCCGCCATGAGGAGTGTCTGCTCTACGGCCAGTTCTGCTTCACGATGCTGGCATCGATCGACGCCAGGGTCTTGCGACCGGTCGCGGCCGTCGCCTCCACCAGTTCCTTGAAAATGATGTCGTTCAAAAGCTTCTGGACGCCGACGGGGCCGAACGCACCAAGCGCCCATCGCGCCGCGCGGCCGAGCCAGACAGCGTCGGCGCCAAGCGCAATCGCCTTCAGCACGTCGCTGCCGCGGCGGAACCCGCTGTCGACCATCACCGGAATCTTGCCGTTCACGGCGGCGACGATCTCCGGAAGCACCTCGAGCGTCGACGGGCCGTAGTCCATGGAGCGGCCTCCATGGTTCGACACGACGATGCCGTCGAAGCCGTGCTCCACGCAAAGCCGCGCATCCTCGTGCGTCACGATGCCTTTGATGATGATCGGCACCTTGATGAACTTCCGGACGTCGTCCAGGTACCTCCAGGTGTACCAGAGCCGGCCCGCGCCCAGCCGATAGGCGGCCGCGCCGCGAGCCGATGCCGCGGCACCCGCTCCACGCCCGATGGCCGCACTCCCGACCGCTTCGGGATCGTTGCCGCGCCCCGCTCCAGCCGCACGTCCGCGCCCGCCCGCTCCACCGGCCCGTGCCGCACCGCCGGTGCGTCCGCCGAGATTGCGATCGTGCTGGGTCCGCTCGTAGAACGACGCCTGCTGATCGACCGTGATGACGATGGCCCGGTAGCCGGCCGCCTGCGCGCGCTCGAGCAGTTCCTGGCTCGCGCCCAGGTCCTGGCGGGGGTAAAACTGCCACCAGAGCTGGCCGTTCGCGCCTTTCGCGACCTCCTCGACCGACTGGCTCGAGTTGTTGCTGAGGCACATCGGCGTGTTCGACGAGAGCGTGCCGGCGCGGTACATCCCCGCTTCCCCTTCGGGATGCAGCGCAACCTGCGTCGCCGTGGGCGCGATGACGACCGGATACTTCAGATCCAGATTGATCAACTTCGACGATAAGTCGACCGTTGCCGGATCGACCGCGGTGCCGGGGACGAGATCGACCCAGTCGAAGGCCTGACGATTGCGGCGCAGATTCCACTCACCGCCATCGCCATGCGCGGTGTAGTCGTACACCGACTGAGGAATGTTCGCGAACATGACCGGCTCGAAGTCGAACGACGTGAGCATCTCGTTCAGTCCCGGCGTCCGTCTGTGCTGAGGAAACGGACGTGGATCGAGCTGGGCGTGAAGGAGCGGCGAGCCCGCGATCAGGCCCGCCATGCCCGCCAGCGCCTTGCGGCGCGAAAGAGATGTTTGCCAGCGCTTTTCGATATTTCGCATATCAGTTGTTCGTGGCGGCTTTTGTGGGCATCGGACCGTGTACTTTCACCGCCGTGCGATCGAGCGCCTTCAGGTTCACCTTGCCGCACATGCCCATGTAGCGCGCCAGCTCCGTTTGTGCCATCTCGAGGACGCTCTGCACGCCGGCTTCGCCGTACGCCGCGAGCCCCCACATGACCGGCCGGCCAATCAGGACACCCTGGGCGCCGAGCGCGAGCCCCTTGAACGTATCGGTGCCGCGGCGGAACGATCCATCCGTCAGCACCGGCACCTTGCCGGCCACCGCGTCGACGATGTTCGGGAGCGCGAGAATCATCGCGTCCTTGTTCGCCAGCAGTCCTCCGAAATTCGACGCGACGATGCCCTGCACGTTGTGCTGCAGCGCCGTGGTCGCCTCTGCCGGCGTCGCAATGCCCTTGACGATCACCGGCACGCTGACGCCCTGCTTGATCCCGTCCACCGCCGACCAGTTGATCGACGTGGGCGTAGCCGGGCGCGAGCCGTTTGCCGAGTGCGAGGCGCCGACCGTGATGACGATCGCCTTCGCGCCCGCCTTGATCGCGTCCTGCACCTGCGCCTTTGCGCCCGAGTCAGAGGCGTACACCTGATACCAGAACGACGGCTTCGCCACGGCAGCAATCTCGGCCAGCGGCACGCTCGATCGGCTGCTGATGATCGTCAGCGCCTTCGCCGCGGCGGCGCCTTTCGCGGTGGCAATCTCGCCATCGGGATGAAAGCGCTTCTGGTCGGCGATCGGCGCGACGATGATCGGCGTGAAGTGGTCCTCGCCGAACAGCTTCACGGTGAGATCCATGTCGGTCGTCGGGACGTTCATCCGGGGCCGCAGCGTGATGCGATCGAACAGCGCGCGATCGCCGCCCGCAATCAGCGCGAAGGTTGCCGGCGGCAGCTTCTTCTTCGCCTCTTCCTCGAACTCGAGGAGATTGACCAGCTCCTCTCGCGGCACCTGCCGCACCGCCAGGGGCGGATCCCATGGCATCCGCTCGCGCTGCTGCGCGGCGGGTGCCTCGCCGCCCATCGTCGAGCCGGCAACGGTTCCCGCGACAATGGCGCCAACGCTTCCGAGAGCCTGGCGTCTGCTGAGTTTGTTTTCGCTCATGGTTTCCTCATTACTTAGCTGTCGTGGGGCCCCACCCCCACGACCTGTATCTCGCGACCTTCGGTCGCTCGACCGTGGTTGCGACGACGATCTGCTTCAGTTTGACAAGTGAGTCCGGCTGAAGCCGGACACTACGTACGAACCAACGAACCCACGAACCCGTTAGGTGAAGTTGACCTTCACCGCCGTCTTGTCGATCGACTTCAGCGTGGCCCGCCCGGCATATGCGGCCGCGTGGACCAGCTCTGCCTGAATGACCTCGAGCAGCCGCTGCACGCCCTGCGCGCCGTACGCGCCAAGCCCCCAGCGCGCCGCGCGGCCGAGCGCGACGGCGTCGGCGCCGAGCGCCAGCGCCTTGAACACGTCGCTTCCGCGCCGGAAACCGCTGTCGATCATCACGGGGAACTTCTTGTTGACGACCGCGACGATCTCCGGCAGCACTTCGAGCGTCGACGGGCCGTAGTCCATCGACCGGCCGCCATGGTTCGAGACGATGATGCCGTCCACGCCTTCCTTGACGCAGAGCTCGGCGTCTTCGGCCGTCACGATGCCCTTGAGGATGACCGGCACCTTGATGAACTTGCGCACCTCGTCGATGTAGTCCCAGCTGTACCAGAGACGGCGATTCGACACGCGATAGTTCGAGGACTGCGGGAATTTGCCAATGCCCGGCTCGCCGGTCCCGCCCATCGGAATGGGCCCTCCCGATCGGAGGGCGTCCGCCGCCGCCTCTGCCGCGGCGTTGCCGCCGCCTCCGCCGCCACCCCGGCCGCCGCGTCCTCCGCGACCACCGGCCGTTTGCACGATGCCGCCCAGATGGCGATCGTGCAGGTCGCGCTCGTACACCGATGCCTGCTGATCGACCGTAATGATGATGGCCTTGGTGCCCAGATCCTGGAACAGCTGCAGCTGTTTGGCCGATGCACCCAGGTCGGGGATGGGATAGAACTGATTCCAGCGCGGCCCTGTCGCCGCGGGCGCAATCTTCTGATGTGGAACCGTTGTGCCGCTGGCAAACGCCGCGAGCGCGTTTGCGGCAGTGGCGCCGCGATACATGCCGACCTCACCGTCCGGGTGCAGCGCGCCCTGGCCGGAGCTCGGCGCGGTGAAAATCGGAAACTTCATCGGGACGCCGAGAATCGTCGACGAGAGATCCACGGTCTTGGGATCGACCGCTTTGCCCTGAACGATGTCGACCCAATCGAAGGCCTGGCGGTTACGTCGAAGATTGAACTCGCTGCCGTCGCCATGGGCCATGTCGTCGTACGGCTCGAGCGTCATGTTGCGATAGCACAACGCTTCGAAGTCGAAGGCATCGACCAGCTCGTCGAGCCGCAGTACCCGCGCGTGACCCGCCAGGCCATGCGGATCGACCTGCGCGCCGAAGAGCGGAGATGCCCCGAAGATCGCGGCAAAGCTGGCCAGCGCGTTGCGCCGGCCCCGGCTGAACCGCCATCGGTCTTCAAACACTCCCATAGACCCGCCTCCAAATTGTCACGCTCGTGCGGGCCCACGTACAATTCGCCCGCCAGACTGTCAACGTATGGTTCACGTCATTGTAGCCGTATTCGCCGCTTTTGGAGCGCTTTGGACGCTGGTCACATGGCTCGTCGGCGGCTTCACGATCGGGCTCTGGGGAATCACGATCCGGGCGAACGATCCGTTTCGGCCGCTGGCATTTACCGCCATAGCCATCGCGATCTATCTCGCCACGCGCGGCCCGCTCAATCTGCGCCGGCTCGTCACCCCCGTCGCGCTTGTAATCGCGCTGTGCCCTGCGATCGTGGGCATCGCCAGGAATTCGTGGACCGCGAGCGGCGCCGACCAGTACGCGTACGTCTCGCAGGCCGACCTCTGGCTCGAACGCGATCTCACCGTGCCGGTGCCGCTCGCCGCAACCGCGCCGTGGCCGGACGCGGTCTGGAGCTTTGCGCCGCATGGATTCCGTCCCGCGACGACCGGCGCCGCGATCGTGCCGGTCACCGCTCCAGGTCTGCCGCTGATGATGGCGGGCGCGAAAGCGATCGCGGGCCACTGCGCGATGTTCCTGGTGACGCCGCTTTCCGGCGCGTTGCTCGTGTGGATCATGTTCGCGATCGGCCGCCGGATGGAATCCGACGGGCTGGGGCTTGCGGCCGCATGGTTCACGGCCACAAGTCCCGCGGTTCTGGCGATGCTGGTGTCGCCCATGAGCGACGTGCCTGCCGCCGCGCTGTGGGCACTGGCCATCTTCTTCACGATCGGCCAGACCAGGGGCTCGGCGCTTGGCGCGGGGCTGGCCGCGTCCTGCGCGATTCTGATTCGACCGAACCTCGCACCACTGGCGGCATTGCTGGCGGCCTGGCGATGGTGGACGGCCGAGAATACGGAGCACAGAAAAGACGCGGCGCTCATCGCGATTGGCACCGTTCCTGGCTGCCTGATTGTCGCGTGGACGAACAACGCGCTCTACGGTTCGCCGCTGGCGTCAGGGTACGGATCGCTCTCGTCGGTGTTTTCCCTGACGAATGTCGGGACGAATCTCGCGAGGTACGGCACATGGCTCGTCGAAAGCCAGACCCCGCTCGCCGTCCTCGGCGTCGCCGCGCTGCTGCCCTTTACCTTCGTCTGGCCCGACCGCCGGCAGCGACAGGCGGCGCTGCTTCTCGGCGCAACGCTCGTAGTGGTGTGGGCGCTCTATCTTGCGTACATGCCGTACGAGGCGTGGTGGTTCCTGCGATTCATGCTGCCGTCGTGGCCTGCGATCTGCCTCGGGATGGCGGTGGTGATTGTGCGGCTGGGGCGAACGCAGTCCGTGGCGCTTCGCCTGGCCGCTTTCGGTCTTGCGTTGGCGGTCGGCGCCTACTCCATCCGGTTCGCGGTGAACAACGGCGCCTTCCCGTCGGGCGAAGGCGATCACCGTTACGTGAGCATCGCGAAAATCGTCGAACAGGCGACCGAACCGTCCGCGGTCATCTTCACGGGGCAGCACAGCGGCCCCACCCGTTACTATGCGGGACGTACGATCGTCCGCTACGAGCTTGTCGACCCCGCGTGGCTCGATCGCGCCGTGCAGTGGCTGACCGCCGCGGGCCGGCGGCCGTACTTCCTGCTTGAAGAATACGAAGTGCTGGATTGGGAAAAGCGATTTGGAGCCGCCAACACCCTCGGCCGGCTGACGCTTGCGCCGATCGCCGTGTATCGTGCGCCTGGCGTGCCTGGTGCGATCTACCTGTTCGACCCCGCACGACCCGACGGCGGAGCGCTCATCACCACTCCACCGCCCGAGGCCCGCGCCACATGCGTCCTGCCCTCGCCTTTGCTACACTTGCGTTGATCCCATGAAAGTAAAGGCGTTTTCGACGATCGTGGCCGCCGTGGTTCTCGCCGCGGCCGTGGCGGCGCAACTGCCCGCGATCTCGTGGACCTGCCCGATGCACCCTGACGTGCTCGAAGACAAGAAGGGCACGTGCGGTATCTGCGGCATGGATCTGGAAGCCGTGCGTCTGGTGACGATGTACACCTGCCCGGTTCATGCCGTCATCGAACAGGGTACGCCGGGCAAATGCCGCATCTGCTCGCGCGATCTCGTGCAGAAAACAGCGGCGCT
Organism: Vicinamibacterales bacterium; assembly: GCA_963746535.1. Taxonomy (GTDB): domain Bacteria; phylum Acidobacteriota; class Vicinamibacteria; order Vicinamibacterales; family JAMQPK01; genus JAMQPK01. Next base: position 817,731 of record CAVVBP010000010.1, read on the forward strand.
CACCTTTACGTGCGCGGCCAACCGCGAGATTTCCCAGCTCGAGCCTGGAACCTGCGCCGACGGGGCGCCGACGATTCCGCGATACAACGCGCGCGCGCACGGCGATCACAACCCGAAGCACGGCGGCACCTTCTTCATGGCGCCGGACAACTGGCATCACATCGAAGGCACGTATCCGGGGGCCGGGCGATTCCGGGTGTATGTCTACGATGATTTCTCCAGGCCGCTTGGTCCGAGCGATGCCAAACAGGTTCGGGGCCGCGTCGTCACCAAGGAGGTCTTCGACGCGAAGACGGGTACGACCCGCGAGCTCGCCTCTGCGCCGTTGGTACTGGCGCGGAACGGGTCCTTCTTCGAAGCCCGTATCGAGCCGATTGCGTTGCCGGCGAAGATGACGGCGAAGATCGCGTTCCGCTCGGGCGACAAGGAAAGCCGGTTCGATTTTTCTTTCCCGGACTACTCTCGCGATCTGCCGGCGTCGGTCGCACCAAACACTTCGAAATCGCCCGTACCTGAACGCACCTGTCGCATCCGCCTCCGCGCAGACTTCGCCAATCGCTACGGCAGGCAAGCCCAGCACGCTGTTGGAAGAGTTGAAGGCGCGCCGTTTGGAGGTGGAATCGCTCACCAAACAGGGCACGCTTGGCGCGATCTATGTCCCGGCTCTCCAGGCCAAAGATTTGGCGTTGGAGATTCAGTCGCAACAGCAAGGCGTCGACGCCGAGGCGGTCGAGGCGAGCGTCAAGCAGATCGTGCTCGCGGCATATCAGCTCGACAACTTCGGCGATCTGGGCGACGGCGAGAAAGTCCAGGACGCCTACCGGAACTTCAGCGCCGCGATTCTGCAGCTCGATTCCCTCCTTTCCGGACGCCGGTGATGACGAGGGCGGCGGCCGCGTGCGCGTTGGTCATCATCGTGTTCTGGTTCGCGCCGCGAGGAAGCGCGCACGTGGGCATCACCTCGAAATTCACCTACAACGCCGATGTGTATCCGGTTTTTCTGAACCGGTGCGGCCGCTGCCACATCGATGGCGGCGTCGCACCGATGTCGCTCCTGAAATACGAGGAGGCGTTTCCCTGGGCCGAGTCGCTGCGCACCGAGTTGACGACCGCCTACGCCGATGCCTCAGCCGAGTCACGCGGCGCCAAGGTGGATCCCCACGACTTCATCAAAGCGGCCCATCGTCAGATTTCCGCGCGCGAGCTCGATGTTGTGCTGAACTGGGTGACCGGAGGCACGCCTCAAGGCGACAAGGCGACGACGCCCGTGCCGCCGCCTTTCAAGAATGACTGGGCGGCGGGTCCGCCTTCTCTCGCTGTCGCGATGGCCGAGCCGTATCGCATGCCGGCCGGCACGTTCGAAGCAACGCAGGACTTCGTGCTGCAGGTCCCCGTCAACACGCCGCTCAGCGTGACCAGGCTCGACCTTCTTCCCGGCACCCCGACGATCGTTCGCAGCGCCACGATATCGCTGCGCGCTCCAGACGGCAGCTCGCGCGTGCTCGGCACGTGGGTTCCGCGCCAGGCGGCCGCGCCCATCACGGTGAAGCCCGCCGTCCAGATCGAACCCGGGTCGCGCCTCATCGCGCGCATCCACTACAAGAAGACGTGGAAGCTCGAGGGCGAGGCGATGAGCGATCGTTCCACGATCGGGCTCTACACCGGCGACTAGACGATCTGCACGATGCGCGGCATCACCGTACTCGTAGCGGGCGCCGGCCTGGCCGGCCTCACGGCCGCCCGCGATCTCACGCGACAAGGTGCCCGCGTGACCGTCCTCGAGGCTCGCCATCGCGTGGGGGGACGCGTCCTGAGTGCCCGCCAGCCGTTTCTTCACGGTCAGCACGCCGAAATGGGCGCGGACCTCATCGATGAGAGCCAGACCGAAATCTGCCGCCTCATCAAGGACGTCGGTCTTCGCCCGGCACGAATCCTTCGTAACAGTTTTACGGGCGTCAGGCAGTTCGGCGCACGCCGCCGCATCGTCGGCCAGCATGGATGGTTCGACCTGGCCAGGCGGTTACGGCCCGAGATTCGCGCCTTCAACCTCGGAGAGCGCCGATGGGAAGGCGGCATTGCCGACAGCCTGGCGCGCGAGAGCGTGGCACAGTGGCTCGATCGCATCCGTGCACCGAAACCGCTTCGTGATATGGCGATCGGCATGCGCGGGTTCTTCCTCGCGGACCCCGCGGACCTGTCGCTCCTGGCGCTCACCGATCAGTTCGCAGAGGAAGGTGTTCCCGGCGCCGAGAAGATGTTCCGCATTGTGGGGGGCAACGATCGACTTCCCGCTCGGATCGCGAAGGCCCTTGGATCCAGAGTGGAGCTGGAGGCCGTGCTTCGGCGAGTTACGCAGGCGCACGACGGCGTCACGGCATCGATCGAATCGCACGGACGAATCCACGAGGGACGATTCGACTACCTCGTGTGTGCGGTGCCGGCGACAACGCTGCGGGACGTCATCTTCGAGCCGGCGATGCCCGAGCCACAACAGCAGGCAGTCGCCGTGCTGAAATATGGTGCCGCAACAAAGACCGCCCTTCAGTTCGATCGGGCGCCATGGAGGATGCGCGGCAAGCCTCGAGCGTTCGGCACACCGTTCGGCATCGGGGCCGTCTGGGACGGGAATGAGGAGCAAGCCGCTGGCGACGGTCGCCGAAAGCGTCCGGCTTCCGGGATACTCACGCTGCTCGCCGGAGGCGGCGCGAGCGCCGCGACGCAGGAAATGCTGGCGCGGGAAGGTCCGTCGCGGTTGGTGCGCGAGCTTTCATCGGATCGAATCTCGAGACGGCACGCATGACGGCGTGGTCGACGCTCAGCTGGGAGCTCGAACCGTGGGCGCGGGGTGGATACGCATTCTTCGATCCTCGGTTTCCGCCATCGATTCGCCACTGGCTCGCGCGCCCGTTCGGACGTGTGTTTTTCGCCGGCGAGCACACCAGCTTCAGGTGGCAGGGGTACATGAACGGCGCGGTGGAGACTGGGTTGAGGGCCGCGGCCGAAGTGGCGGCAAAAACTAGGGCTGAGGGCTGAGGGCTGAGAGAGGACCTGCATGGCACGAGTCGGAGTGATTGGTCTGGGCGTCATGGGGACGCCGATGGCGCGTAACCTCTTGAAGGGCGGACATGACGTGACGGTCTTTGCCAGGCGCGCCGAAGCGATGACGCCGCTGGCGGCCGCGGGCGCGCGCACGTCGACGTCGCCGGCAGAAGCGGCGGCGGTGAGCGACGTCATCATCACGATGGTGCTCGACACGCGAGCCGTCGAAAGTGTGGCGCTCGGGCCCGGTGGCATCATCGAAGGCGCGCGGGCCGGCTCGATCGTCGTCGATCACAGCACGATCGAACCTGACGGTGCGCGCAAAATCGCGGCGACTCTTCAGTCGCGCGGCATCGAGGTGCTCGACGCGCCCGTGTCAGGGGGTGCGGCCGTGGCCGAAGCGGGCACGCTGTCCATCATGGTGGGTGGCGACGAGGCCGCCCTCGAACGCGTTCGGCCGATCCTCGCGTGTTACGGGAAGACCATCGTGCACATCGGACCGAGCGGCGCGGGCCAGGTAGCGAAGGCCTGCAACCAGATCTGCACCATCGTCAACACGCTTGGCGCGGCCGAGGCGATGCTGCTGGCCGAGCGCGCCGGTGTGGATCCGGCAAAGGTGAAAGACGTGCTCATGACCGGTTTCGGGGCGAGCCGGATGCTCGACGTGCAGGCCCCGAAGATGATCGCCCGTGACTTCGAAGCCAGGGTCGAGTCCCGCCTTCACCACAAGGATATTCAGATCGTGCTCGACATGGCGCGGGCGCTTGGCCTCGACCTGCCCGGGAGCGCCGCCGCCGCGCGCGTGATTGCCGCGCTTCAGGCACGCGGTGGCGCCACGCGCGACACGGCCGCCGTGTTCGAGGTCCTGGCCAATCCGTAGAGCCGTCGATGTTCATCCCACCACAGGGCTTCAGGCATGCGACGGCGCTGCTCCTGACCCAGGGCTGCCGCGCCATCCCCCCGGGAGCATCGCCCGATTCGGTGGCGGCTGCGCTCGCGGCGCTTGCGCACGATCTCGTCGCGCTTGCCGACGACATGCGTGCCGCGCCCGAGTCGGCCGAGTGGCTGCTCGTCGAGTACGCGCGCATCGTCGAGCAACTGCCGCATACATTCGATCGTGGCGCCGCACGGGCGAGCGCTTCCGCCATCCTGGCGCGCGTGGCTGCGCGCCGCCCGGTCGTCGAATCGCGCGATCTGTTCCTGGTGCACGTGCCCGAAGATCGACTGCCGGTCGCCGGCCCGCTCGGGGTCGAACTGATCAAACGTCGCGTGTCGGTGGCACTCGACTACGAGGTCGTGACGGGCACGCAATTGTCCGCGGCACTCGAGCACGGGCTCGAGCATCACCGGGCCGGGGTTGTGCTGCGCACCCGCGCGTTCGAACGGGTCGAATGGGGATTCGAGGTGCAGGAATCGGATCGGTTGCAGGTCATCAGCGCCTGTGACGCCGAGGTCACGGCCGCGGAGCTCGCGGAATGGATGCGCCGACTTCCCGCCAAAGTACACTGAGCCCCTATGGCTCGGTTCAAGATGTTCATCGAATATGCGGGCACGCGCTACAGCGGCTGGCAGATCCAGAAGAATGCGCGCACCGTTCAAGGCGAGTTGACGAGGGTGATTCAGGACGTGTCCGGCCAGCGCCAGTTCGAGCTGTACGGGTCGGGGCGAACCGATGCCGGCGTGCACGCGCTGGAACAGGTGGCGCACCTCGACATCATCACCGCCCTGCCGGCGGACACGCTGACGCGCCGCATCAACGACGCGCTGCCCAGCGATATTCACGTGCTGAAGATCGAGATGGTCCAGCGGAGATTCCACGCCCGCCACGACGCGGTCGCGCGCAGCTATCTCTATCAGATCTCGCGTCGGCGCACGGCGTTCGCCAAACACTTCGTCTGGTGGGTGCGCGACGATCTCGATCTGAACAGGATGCGGCAGACCGCCGAGCGGTTTGCCGGCCTGAAGGATTTCCGATCGTTTACCGACGACAGCGCCGACGAGAAGTCGACGGTGGTGGCCATCGAGCGGATTGAGATGGCGGAAGACGGCGACCTGGTGGTCGTACGCGTCGAGGGCTCCCACTTCTTGTGGAAGATGGTCCGCCGCATGGTGGGCGTCATGGTGGATGTCGGTCTGGGCGGCACCACGATCGAACAGGCGGCGTCGTTTCTCAATGTCGAGTCGGGAGTCCCGGCGAAGCTGACGGCGCCGGCCTCTGGACTGTTTCTCGAGCGCGTGTACTATCAGGGCGAGACCCGGCGGCCGCCGCTCGCGGGTTGCGTCGAGGTAAAGTTTCCACGGTGAACGCGATGACCGAGCGCCTCATCAGATGCACGTCGTGCGGGACCACCAACCGGCTTCCTCCTCCTCGGACCGGACGCAAGGCGGTGTGCGGCAAATGCAAAACGCCGCTCCCGGAACCGGCCGGTCCCGTGCACGTCACGGACGAGACGTTCGCGGCGGAGGTTGATCGGAGTACAACGCCCGTGCTGCTGGACCTGTGGGCCGACTGGTGCGGGCCGTGCCACATGCTGGCGCCGACGATCGATCAGCTTTCGGTCGAGATGGCGGGACGCGTGAAAGTGGCGAAGCTGAACATCGACGAAAATCCGCAGACCGCGAACCGCTTCGGCGTGCGCAGTATTCCAACCCTGCTGGTGTTGAAAGGCGGCAACGTTGTCGATCGCCTCGTGGGCGTACAGCCCAAGCAGGAAATCGTCAGGCGGTTGGAGAAAGCGTTGGGGTCCGGCTAAAGCCGGACACTACTTCTGTAAAAACTCCGCCCACTTCTCGACCAGCGCGGCGTGCGGACCTTTGGCGGCCGAATACGCTTTCGAATAGATAGCCGCCTGCTTTTTGTCCTCCTCAGCTGACTTCAAGGTCTTGCCTTCGACGTGTACCTGGTACAGCGCATACATGGCGACGAGCAGCGCGTCCGGGTCTGACGGATTTCGCTCCAGGTACGGCACGATCGTCGGATAGGCCTGCTCGTGCAGACCGAGGTAGGACTGCGCGATCGCGAGATTGCGACGCACCTCGTCATTCTGCGGCTCGCGGCCGAGCACCTCGCGAAGCGGCTCGACGGCATCGGCGGGCCGTCCCAACCTCAGCCAACCGTCGGCGAGCACGGCCTGCAGGGCTGGAAGCGAAAGCTTTGCCGCCCGTGCCCGTTCCCACTGCGACACGGCCTCCTTGTCGCGGCCGGCAGCGGCATAACAGGCCCCGAGATAGAACGACGCAAGCGGTGCGTCAGGGGCGTTGCGCATGGCGACCCCGAACTGGTTCGCCGCCTGATCCAGCTGCCCCTTCATGAGCAGCTCGAGCCCGCGCAGGAGCGAGCCGGCGGCCTGATCCCCGGCATCGAGCGCCATCATCGCGGTGCCATCCAGTTTTCCCGTGCGCGCACGCGCGGTAGCTGTCTTGGCCGCCGGGTGGTTCTTGTCGATGACCTCCAGGGTGGCGCGCATCATATCGGGCGTCAGGACGTCGTCTTTCCTGAAGATCGACGGCCGCGCGCCGACCACGATCCCGGTCATCACCGCCGCGGGAGCCGGTTCACCCGCGCCTGGCGCACCTGGCGCACCGGTCGCAGTCGTCGTCGTGCCGACTTTCGCGCCAGGCACGATATCGAACGGCCGCGAAAGCTTTCCGACGTTCTTCCCGCCCTTCGAGAACAGTGCCCGTGCGATATACCGGCCCGGCGGCAGCGCACCGACGCGCACCACAGACACCGCCTGTCTCATCGTTTTGTCCGGCCGCTCGCGGAATTCGGCCTCGCTCGTCTGAAGCGTCGGACCGTCGGCCGTATCGGCGACCTCGAACACCACCTTCGTGTCGTCGAGCGTGCCCGGCACGTTGGTGTAGACCTCGGTGTAGGTGGCGAGCAGCCCGTCGGTGACCTTCAACACCACCGGTGCGCGCAGGTCGTTGTCGGCTCCCTGCCGCACCGAGTTGAGGATGAGGTCGCCGATCGCGAACTCGTGATTCGTCATCCCGAACGCGGTGACCTCGCGTTCCACGCTGCCCGACTTGCCGGCGATGTCGACGCCCGCGAGCCTTACCCGGTACACGCCGGGGTCCACGGCGACGGCCAGCTCGTAGCGAATCGGCAGCGTGGTATTGGCGGAATAGATTTTCCGCTCCTGTCCGCCGAGGACCGCCTTGCCGAGATTGTCGAAGACGGCAAATCCAATGGCGAGATCGAGCTCCTTGGCCATCGACTCCGGATCGATCTCGGCCGCCAGGATCAGCTTCACCTTGCCCGGTTCCGCGTCGCGGAACGTGTAGGTAGAGAACCGCATCGGCAGCTCGGTGTTTGCCGACGGCGATCGCAGCACGCGCCCCATGACGACGTCGCGCGACCAGTTGTCGGACGTGCGCACGGCGTATTGCACCTGACGCCTCGCCCGTACCTGGACACCCTGGCGCCCCACGGTCACGCGAATCTGGTGCACCTTGCCGTCGCGGTCCCGCTCGGTCGGCTCGACGCCCAGCATGTAATGCGACGAAATCTCGCTCTTGAGCCGCTCGAAGATGTACTGCGGGTTCGCCACCACACGGAACAGCGATCCCCGGGAGCGCCCCGCGAACGTTTCGAGCCCGGCCTCGCGGAGGTCGCGATCCTGCGACACGGTCTCGGAGATGCGCGACTCCGACGCGGAGCCGATCGCGGTCGCGAACATCAGCACGTTCACGTTCACCCGCGCCTCGGCCGCGAGGGTCGCGAGTGCGGTCGCCTCCGCCTGCGATCCTTCGATCATGAGCCCCTGCGAGAGGACGACCATCGACTTGGTGCCCTCGACATCGCGAAGGCCGCGCAGGAGCGAGGCATATCCCGCCACCGACTGCGACGTCAACTGACGGAGGTGGTTCGACAGCGTCAAGGCTTCCTGCTCAACGTCACGATCGCAGGGCGACATCGTGTTCGGATCGGTGTCGCCGCAGGTCCGGAAGAGCAGCCGCTGCGTGACGATCGGGTTCGACCGGTTCTCGAAGGTGATCGCCTCGTAGTCGCTGATGTTGAAGCGCGAGATCATCCGGTCGTCCGCGCCGGACACGCGCGTGATGGCCTCGAGGATCTGCTGCCTGTTGGTCGTGAAATCGACGTACGGGCCCGGCGGCGGGATCGTCACGAGCGACAGGCGGTCGTCACGCGGAATGCCGTTGACGAACTCCTTCAGCGCCGAGATGGCGCCGCGCAGCGTTTGCGTATCGATGTTGTTGCGATCGACGACCAGCATGATGAGCCGGCCCGGTCGGCGATCGGTGTTGTTGGACACGTACGGATCGCGCTCGGGTGGCGGTGTGGGTGCCCCCGGCGCCGCAGTGTCGGAGATGAACTCCGCGCTCACGACGCGGCGCGGCTGCCCGTCGATGGTCACGGTGAACTCGGGCACGCGGAGATCGCGCACGGGCATGCCCTTGCCATCGACGACCGTGACGTCGACTTCCATGACCTCGACGCCGGATCGGAAGACCGGCGCCTGGGCTGCTTGCGCGTATAGCCAGCATGTGCCGCCGGCTCCGACGCCGTAGAGCACGACGAGCACCGAGAGGATGGCGCGCATGGGCGATCTCCTTGCGGAAAATCGCATTGTAATGCAGTACGCTCTGAAGCATGACCCAGCAATTTTCGTCGAGCGCTGCGGCCCGGTTTCTCAGATATGTCACCTTCGACACACAGTCGGATGAGCGCTCCGAGACCTATCCCAGCACCTCGAAGCAGCTGACGCTGCTCAACCGCCTGGTCGACGAGTTGAAGGAGATGGGCATCACCGACGCGTCCATCGATCGATACGGCTACGTGATGGCGACCATTCCCGCGACCGCCGGCAAGGACGCGGTACCGGCTATCGGATTTGTCGCGCACGTCGACACGTCGCCCGACGTGAGCGGCGCCAACGTACGGCCGATCGTCCACCGGAACTACGACGGGCGCGATCTCGTCCTGCCTGATGACCCGGCGATGGTGCTGCGACAGGCCGACAATCCGGAATTGAAGGATCAGCACGGCCACGACATCATCACCGCCTCCGGCCTTACCCTCCTCGGCTCGGACGACAAATCGGGTGTCGCCGAAATCATGGCGGCGGCCGAATATCTCACGACGAATCCCGAGGTCCCGCATGGGCCGGTGAAGATCGGCTTCACGCCTGACGAGGAAATCGGCCGCGGCACGCAATATTTCGACGTCAATCGTTTCGGCGCACGGTTCGCCTATACGCTCGACGGTCCTCTACGGGGCGATCTCGAGATTGAGAATTTTTCCGCCGACGCGATGGCGATCACCTTCAAGGGATTCAACGCGCATCCCGGATACGCCAAAGGCCGAATGCTGAGCTCGATCAAGCTGGCATCGGAGTTCGTGCACCGCCTGCCGCGCCACGGGCTTTCGCCCGAAACCACGGACGGGTATGAAGGGTACGTGCATCCCCACATGATCGAGGGAGGTGTCGAGCGATCGGTCGTCAAGCTGCTGCTGCGCGACTTCACGACGAAGGGACTCGACGACAAAGCGGGGATGCTCAAGGACCTGGCCGAGGAAATCGTGCGTCCCTTTCCTGCCGCCTCGGTCGACGTCGAGCGTCACGAATCGTATCGCAACATGAAAGAAGTGCTCGATCGGTATCCCGAAGTCGTCGAGCACGCGAAGATCGCGATGAAACGGGCCGGGCTGACGCCTCGATTCCGCCAGATTCGCGGCGGGACCGACGGCGCGCGGCTCTCGTTCATGGGTCTCCCGACTCCCAATCTGTTTGCCGGGGAACACAACATCCATTCGCGGCTGGAATGGACGTCTGTCCAGGATATGGACAAGGCGGTCGAGGTGATTATCGAAATCTGTCGCAGTTGGGCCGGCGCATAGGTGGGGTTGGACCCCGTGCCGGATCAGCTTTTGCACACGCCAACTGCGAGACGACCTGCAGGGAGTTCTGATACTCTCGCCATCGAGGCATGACTGATTTGCGAAGGATTTCGTGACCGAACCGTGCGCCATCAGGCTGGATCATGGCGTTATCGGGAACGGCCGCGTTCTGGCGCTGGTCGCCCCGAGCACGCACATCGACTGGTTATGCATGCCGCGGTTCGACAGCGCCTCGGTGTTCGGCAGGATCCTCGACATCGAAAAGGGCGGTACGTTCGCCCTGCTCCCCGATTCCCCCGACATCCAGACGCACATGGAATACATCGTCAACACGAACGTGTTGCGCACGTCGGTGACCTGTGCCGACGGACGATTCGATGTCTACGACTACGCCCCGAGGATTCCGGCCGGTCTCGACGTCGAAGCCCCGATCGAAATCCAGCGCCTGGTGGTGCCGCGCGAAGGCGCCGCGCGCACGCGCGTGCTCTTCGATCCGAAGCCCAATTACGCCGCCGACCAGAACCCGAAGATCGTCGCCATTCCTGAAGGCCTGCAGATCGGCGACGGGGCGTCGGCCATCTACCTGCGCACGAACGCGCCGCTTCCCTATCTCGAGAGCGGCCAGCCGATTCGCATCGACGAGCCGTTCTATTTCGCGGTCAGTTACGGCAAACCGTCGGACACCGACTCGGTGGCGTCCGCGCAGCGCATCCGGGACCTGACGATTTCGGGATGGCGCGCGTGGGCGAAGTCGTGCGCGCTTCCGTCGTTCGCGAGCCTGCCGGTGCTGCGATCGGCGCTGTGCCTGAAGCTGCACGCGTACACGGACACGGGCGCCATCATCGCCGCGGCGACCACGAGCATTCCCGAATCGCTCGGCTCCGAACGGACCTGGGACTATCGCTACTGCTGGCTTCGCGACGCGGCGTTTGTCGTCGAGGCGCTCCGGCGGGTCGGACATCTTGCCGAAGGCGAGGCGTTCGTGTCGTTTCTCCGGGACGTCGCCGAGGCCGGACCGCTGCAGCCGCTCTACGGCATCGGTGGCGAGCGCGAGCTCGTGGAGCAGCACCTCGATCATCTCGAGGGGTTCTGCGGCGCCAGGCCGGTTCGCATCGGCAACGCGGCATACACGCAGCGTCAGCACGATCTGATGGGCGAGATGATTCTCTGCCTCGACACCATCAGCTCGGATCCGCGGGTCGTCATCGACGAGACCGAGCCGATTCTGCGGCTGGTCGAGCGGTTCGTCGGCGAGGCGATGACGGCCGTCGAATCGGACGACACCGGATTGTGGGAGTACCGCACGTTCCCGAACCGCTACACGTTCTCGCACGTGCTGTGCTGGGTGGCGGCCAGCCGGGGCGCCCGGCTCGTCCGGCGCCTGGGCCGGCACACCCTCGCCACGGAGTGGGAGGCGTGGGCCGACAAGTACCGCCAGGAAATCCTCGATCGTGCGTACAACCCCGAAGTCGGGTACTTTACCCAGGTGCTCGACGGGCGGCTGCCCGACGCGTCAAACCTGCTGCTGCCGACGCTCGGCATCATCGATCCTCGCGATCAGCGGTTCGTCTCGACGCTCGAAGCCTACGAGCGGCTGCTCGTCGAAGACGGCCTCATGCTCCGGTATCGCCACAAGGATGACTTCGGCGACACGACCAGCGCGTTTTCCATCTGCTCGTTCTGGTGGGCGGAAGCACTCGCCATGGTCGGCCGCCTCGAAGACGCGTGCGCGTTGTTCGAGCGGCTGCTGACCCATGCCAATGGCGTCGGGCTGTTTTCGGAAGACATCGAGCCGCGAACCGGGATGCTGCTCGGCAATTTTCCGCAGGCCTACACGCACGTCGGGTTGATCAACACGGCAGTGACCATCAGCGAGCTGATCGAGGCGAGAGAGATGAGGTTCCGTGCGTGGAGTTGAGCGCGCCATCGCGGCCTGGCAATCGAGGCCCCACGATGCGCGCCCAATCATTTTGATGGACTTCGACGGCACCCTGGCGGAGTTCCAGATCGACCCCGATGCGGTCCTGCTGACGCCGGCGCGTCAGATTCTGCTGCACACGCTGAGCCAGCGCGCCGATCTGTCCGCGGGCATCGTGAGCGGCCGCCGCATCAGCGACCTGCGCCATCGCGTGCCGGCGGATCCGTCCTTTTTCTTCGCGGGTCTCCACGGCCTCGAGATCGAGGGGCCCGGTCTGCGGTTCGCGCACAACGCGGCTTCCATCGCGGCCCCGGCGGTCAACCTGCTCGCGAAGGATCTCCGCAGGGCCGTCAGGCCGCTCCCGGGCGTGTTCGTCGAAGACAAGACCTATTCGGTCGTCCTGCACACGCGCGGTGCGTCGAAAGCCGACCGCCTGCATGCCACGACCCGCTTCAACGCCCTGGCCGCGCCGTTCCTGAGCGAGGGCACGCTGCGGCTGCAACCGGGGGACAACATCCTCGAACTGCTGCCGAACGTGGACTGGGCCAAGGGGGATGCGGTCAGCGCCATCATGCGCCACGTCGAGGTTGAAACGCGCGAGGTCGTGTGGCCGGTCTACATCGGGGACGATGCCACCGACGAGGACGCGTTCGAGCAGATCGGCAGCAACGGGCTGACGGTGGCCGTCGGCCGCCGCCCGAACAGCGCCGCCTTTCAGGTCGACGGCCCGCCCGCGGTGGAATGTCTGCTGAAGTCGATCCTGATGACAGACTAGCGGTGAACACTAAGATCACCAAGGAACGTTCTTGGTGTTCTTGTCTGTCTCGTACCTTCGTGTTCTTAGTGCTCTACGGCTTCCCTTTCAGCTCGTCATAGATGGCCGCGACGTTCTGGCGGATGCGGGCGGCGCCCCCGGGGAGATTGGCATACGCCGGCACGGTGATTTCATCCATGGCCTGCTCGCGCGTCTTGCCCGCGGCAATCGCCTTGCGGACGTTAGCCTGCATGTTCGTGAAGTACGTGCGGAAGCGCCTCACGTCGGACACCTTGCCGATGGCGCCGTGCCCGGGCACCATCGTCGCGTTCTCGCCGACGAGTTGAATGCCGCGATCGATGAACTGGAGCCACTCGAGACTGCTGGCGCCACCGGCGACGTCGAGCACGGGCACCCAGTTGTTGATGAACCCATCGCCCCAGTGCGCGATGTTGGCGTTCTTGAAGTGCACGATCGAGTCGCCGTCGGTGTGCGCGCGAGCCGGGTGATAGAGGTGAATTTCCTCGCCGCCCAGGTGGAAGATGAGCTCGCCGTCGTAGGTGACCGTTGGCGCCGCCTTCATCGGGTCGAAATCGAGCTTTTCCTTGGACGACTGATAGCCGGCGAGGATGCGCGCTCGCACGTTCTTCTGCGCGTAGATCGTGGAGACCTGCGCGAACACGGGATTTCCCCCGGCATGGTCGCTGTGATGATGCGTGTTGATGACGAACCGAATGGGCTGCTTCGTGATCTTTCTGATTTCGGCAAGGACCGCCTCGGCCAGCTTGACGGTCTGCCCGTTCCGCTCCTGCGTGTAGTAGTTGTCGTCGATCACCAGCACGCCCTCGTCGGTGGCGAACACGCCGATGTTGCCGCCCACTTGACTCATGTCGGGACCGTAGGGCGCGATGATCGACAGCCGGTCGGTGAGCTTGTGAATCTGGAAGAGGTTGGGCGGCATCGGCGGCTTCAATGTCTGCTGGGCCTGCTGGGCGGCGCTCTTCTGATTCAGCAGGAAGGCCAGGACGCCGAGCATGCAGATGACCCAGACCGCGCGAAACAGATTCCGCATAGCCACCTCTCGGGCGCGAACTATATCAGCATCGAGGCTTTCTCGCGCGCGCCGATTTCGCCGTGCTGAACGACACATAGAGCGCCTCGAACATGCCGATGCCCAGATCGAGCAGCCTCGTATCGTCCGGGGTCGACGCGCGTAGTCCCTCGACCAGGTGTGCGATCGTCGGGGCATGCGGCGACTTGTACCGCTCTTCCTTCAAGTCGATGTCGTGCACGATCTCGCCAATCCGTTTCACGGCGCTCTCCCGGATTCCAAAGCGCTCCTGAAGCACCTCGAACGTGCACAGATCGCCTTCGTGCCTGAAACCGGCCGCGTGGTACATGTCGAACGCGACGGCGTCGGGATATCGCTCTGGTGAGGCCGAGAAGACGAACGTCGCGTCGCGATCGATGAAACGGCGGATGAGCCACGCCGACGAAAACCGATCGACGCCGGGCCGCGGACGCGTCACCCAGACGCGCCCCTTGTAGTCGCCGGGATCGAGGCGGTCCGGGGCCGGCTGTGCCCGGCTTTTCACCGACGGCCGGTACTCCGAGAGCAGTTCTTTCAACGCCGACTCGACCTCGCGCGCGCCGTCGGCCGCGAACATGTCGCGCCGCACGGCATGCTCGAAGCGCTCCTGAAACGCGCGCAGCGCCTGGAGACTCTGGTCGCCCGACGTCCTGGCTTCATGACGGAGCCGTGGTCGCATCATCTTGAGCTCCTTCCTCAACCGGCCGAACTCTGCCGCGCTGGCCGACTGGAACTGGCCGACGATCTGCCGCTCGTCCACGTCGCTCATCGACGGCACGTCGAAGATGGCCGCCTGGCCCCCCAGCGCGATGACTTCGCCCCGAAGCCACTCGAAGTCTTCGCGCGCCTGGGCCGACTCGGGCAGCACGTGGACGGCGTTCTTCAGGGCGACGGCGCCGACCTGCTGAAGTCGCCGCCAGATCTTCACGCGCGCGTTGGACGGGTGCGCGGGAAGCTGGTGGACGAAGATCATCCAGCGGTAGGCCACTCCTGGAGTGTAACACGTGTTACACAGCGCCCGCACGCTTCGCCCGGGCCCTACGCTATGCTTTACACACGCATGAAACTTCGGGGTGTCTTCGTTGCCGGCGCGATTCTGGCGTTCATCGTCCTGCCCAACCTCATCGATTTCCTGGTGGAGTGGCTCTGGTTCGGAGCCGTGGGCTACCGGGGCGTGTACCTGACCAGCCTCCGCGCCCAGGCCTCGCTGGGGACGTTCATCCTCGGGTTTACCTTTACCGTGCTGTACGGGAACCTGTGGGTCGCCGTCTCTTCCATCGCCAGCCCTTACATCGTCATCGGCAGAGGTGCCGCGGGCACGGTTCAACCGGCCATGGTGCGTCGAGAGGCGATCCGCCGGGTCGTCGGCGTCGGCTCGCTCGTCGTGTCGCTGATGATCAGCCTGGCGGGCAGCAGTGAATGGATGCGCTGGCTGCAGTTCCGCCACGCGGTGCCCTTCGGCATCGTCGACCCGATTCTCGGCTACGACGTCGGCTTTTACATTTTCCGGCTGCCACTGTTCGACCTCGCTCAACAAGTCGCCATCGCCGTCGTCATCGTGGCGATGCTCGGCTCCGCGGCGGCGTACGTGCTCGCCGGCGCGCTCAACTTCACCAAGCGCGGCGGCGTCTCAGTCGCGGGCAAAGCGCGGCTGCACCTGTCGCTGCTGCTGTCGGCGATCTTCCTGTTGTTCGCCGTCAATGCGTACCTGGAAGTGCCCCATCTGCTGACGGACGTCCAGACACCCGGCATCGTGCCGGGGGCGTCCTACACCGACGTCGTGGCGCGGATGCCGGCGCTGCGCGCGCTGATGGTCGTGGCCCTCCTGTGTGCCGCACTCTCGGCCTTTCACGCGTTCTCGTCGGTCATCTGGCCGATTCCGCTCGCCATCGGTCTGTACCTCGTGACTTCTGTCGGCGGTTCGATGTACGCGGCGGCGATTCAGCGGTTTGTCGTCACGCCCAACGAACAGGCCGCCGAGATGCCGTACATCGGCCACAACATCACCGCGACGCGGCAGGCGTTCAATCTGGCCGACATCAGCACGCGCAATGTCTCGGGCGACGCCGAGCTGACGCGGGAAGACATCGTCCGCAACCTCGACACGATCAAGAACGTGCGCCTCTGGGACCACCAGCCGCTGCTCGACACGTTCGGCCAGATTCAGGAATTGCGCACGTACTACGACTTCGCATCGGTCGACAACGATCGCTACATGATCAACGGCGAGCTGCGTCAGGTGATGCTCTCGGCGCGCGAGTTGAACTCGGAGTCGCTGCCCAACCGCACGTGGATCAACGAGCACCTGACGTTTACGCACGGCTACGGCATCACGCTGGGGCCGGTCAACGAGGTGACGTCGGAGGGTCTGCCGATCCTGTTCGTCAAGGACATCCCGACACAGTCGTCGGTGCCCAGCGACATCGACGTGAAGGAGCCGAGCATCTACTTCGGCGAGCTGACCAACAATTACGTGGTCGTCAACACACAGGCGAGCGAATTTCACTACTCGCGGGGCGAGGCCAACGTCACCACCATCTACAAGGGCGCCGACGGCGTGCGCGTGGGCGGCCTGGCCCGGCGGCTGCTCTTCAGCCTGGGCTTCCAGTCGCTGCAGATTCTCTTCAGCAACGACATTACGGCCGACAGCCGCGTCCTGTACCACCGCAACATCACGGATCGCGTCACGACGATCGCACCGTTCCTTCGCTACGACGAGGATCCATATCTCGTGGCCGTGAACGGGGGCTTGTACTGGATCCGCGATGCCTACACGACAACGAGCCGCTATCCGTACGCCGCGGCTTCGCCGATTGGCCTCAACTACATCCGCAACTCCGTCAAAGTCATCACCGACGCCTACAACGGAACGACCGAATTCTTCATCGCCGACGCGCGCGATCCGCTGGCGCAGACTCTGGCGCACGCGTACCCGGGGCTGCTCAAGCCGCTCGACGCCATGCCGGCCGCGCTCCGCCAGCACATCCGGTATCCCGAAACGATCTTCGCGCTGCAGGCGGCGATGTTCGCCACCTACCACATGACGAACCCCGGCGTCTTCTACAACAAGGAAGACCAGTGGGAGATTCCGGCCATCGACATCGATGGCAATCCTCAACTGATGCAGCCGTACTACACGGTGATGCGGCTGCCGGGCGAAGCGCGCGCCGAGTTCATTCAAATGCTGCCGTTCACTCCTTCGCGCAAGGACAACCTTGCGGCATGGATGGTGGCGCGATCGGATCCGGATCGGTACGGGCAGCTCGAAGTCTTCGAATTTCCCCGCCAGACGGTCGTCTACGGGCCGCGGCAGATCATCGCGCGCATCAACCAGGACCAGATCATCTCGCCGCAGATCACGTTGTGGAACCAGCAGGGCTCGCAGGTGATTCAGGGCACGCTGCTCGTCATTCCGATCGAGGAAGCGCTGCTCTACGTGCGCCCGTTGTACCTGCGCGCATCGGGCGGCCGGATTCCCGAGCTCAACCGCGTGATCGTGGCCTACAAAGATCAGATCGTGATGGCCGAAACGCTCGACACCGCACTCGAGCGCATCTTCTCGGCCGGAACCGGTGGGCGCCGTCCGATCATGACGACGTCATCCGGCACACCTCGAGCGCCGGCGAACCCGGCCGAGGCGCCGGCTGTCAATCGCGTCGATCCCGCGTTGCTGGAACAGGCCCGGGGACTCTACGAGAACGCGATGAAGGCACAGCGCGAAGGGAACTGGGCGTTGTACGGAGAAGAAATCAAGCGGCTGGGCGAGCTGCTCAAAGGACCGTCGAAATGAGCGAACAGACGATTACTCAGGGAACAGAAAGCGCGGCGTCGATTCTCTGGCGAAACTGGCAGCAGCGCACGCGAATCGATGAACTGCCGATGGCGTGCCGCCCGATCGATCGGGCGGCCGGATACCGGGCTCAACAGGACCTCGTCAAGACCTCGGGTCAGCCTGTGGTCGGCTGGAAGATTGCCGCCACCAGCGCCGCCGGTCAGAAGCACATCGGCGTGGACGGTCCGCTTGCCGGCCCCCTGCTTGCGAACCGCGTGCTCGGCAACGGCGCGACCGTGCCGCTGGACGGCAACATCATGCTGGTCGCCGAGGCGGAGTTCGCGTTCATGTTCGCGCGGGCGTTGCCAAGGCGGGCGGGCGCCTACACGCAGGCGGAAGTGCTCGCCGCTGTCGAGTCGCTGCACCCGTCGATCGAGGTGCCCGACTCACGGTACAACGACTTTGCCCATGTCGGCGCACCGCAGCTGATTGCCGACACGGCCTGCGCGTGCTGGTTCGTGCTCGGCCCGGCCACCGCGACCGACTGGCGCGCGCGCAATCTCGTGACGCACGCCGTTACGGCCTATCGCAACGGCGAGCCCGCCGGAACCGGCAGCGGCGCCAACGTCCTTGGCGATCCTCGCGTCGCGCTGACGTGGCTGGTCAACGAGCTCAACACGTTCGGCGACGGCATCGCCGCCGGGCAGTTCGTGACGACCGGCACCTGCGTCATCCCGGTGGCAATTACGCCGGGCGATCGCTTCCGTGCGGATTTCGGCGAGCTCGGCTCTGTCGAGGTGCAGTTAACATAATAGACGCCGCGACGTGTACGACGACGCGAAGGGCGCGAGGACTCGAAAGTATTCGAACCGGTTTCACTCGCACCCACCTCGCACACTGGTGTATCCATTCGGGATGCCGCAGAACGTCGGCGCGATCCCGGCCAATAGGCCACACCTGCTCCATCGCGAATCCGAAGCTACGGCGCCGGGCCGCGCTGCGATGCCGCCACGGACCGCGCGACGCGAGGACACTGACTTCGCACTTCGGCCTCGCTCGGTGCCCTCGGGCTTCTCGCGCGGTCAGGCATTCCGAATCGGCGGCCTCCGCACGGATTCGCGCTGCAGCAGGTGTGTCCCATTGGCCGTGAGGGTGCTGACGCGATCACGCGGTGGTCATGCCGGTGAAGTGGCGCGGGCAATCGGCTTGCGAGCGAGCCCGTAGACGCGCGAATACCAGTGAAATCCAGAAAACGCGGCGAGGCGTGAGAGTGCGTGGGGATGGGGGCCCCGCGCTCATGAAACGCGAGGCCGCAGCCGCGTTTTGCAGACGGACTCCCGGGATCGCGCGCAAGCGATTGGCCGCGGCACTTCAGAGATGACAAAGCAGCGATCTCACCTGAACGTCTCGGCGAGCCGCTCGGCAACGGCATCTGGCGGCCACGAGCTCGGCGCTGGTCTGTCCGCATTCATGACAGACAGGACGACCGGGTAGCCTCGCCCGAGTGTCGACGACATAAGCGAAAGCGACGGCTCGGTCCGCCAAGTGGCATCGTTGAGCTCGCGAGCCTGAAGATCGCGCACGGCAGCAGCCAGCGGTGCGAATGAGAGCTTGTATCCGTTCGAGTCGCCCTTGAGATCCAGTCCCGGTGCCCGCCACGAATCGGGCGTCTCCGCCCACAGGTACGACGGATACCACAGGTCGTAGTACCAGCCGTCGGCGGACTCGACCGACGTCAGCTGCACTTTCTCCCGATCCCATCGCGCCCGCGCCTGCGGCCAGAACAGCACCTCGTCCGAGATCGCGGCGTTGAACTTCGGCACGCGCAGAGCGGCCTCGATGTTGTCCCTGCAGAGCTCTGCAGGCAGTCCGTAATGCACGAAACGATCGTGATATTCGTGTCGCGTCACCGTGCCCTGCACGATCAGATCGACCGACCGCTTCAATGGCTCGAGGCTCTTCTCGATGTCTGGATCGGAAAAGCCGCGCTCGATGACGCCGTCCACATGCCTCAGGCACCTGTCGTAGATGAACTGTGGGTCCGCGCCTGCGTCCGTCAGCGCATCAACCTGCAGCGTGAGGCTCTGAAAGAGCACCTGCGACTCGGTGTCGCCCCATCCCCAGAAATCGCCCATGCCGGCCGCCGCGACGATGGCCGAACGATGCGCCAGCGCCGTGGCTGGATGGAGAAGCGTGAAGACCGAGAGGATGCCGTCGACGTCGGCGTGATTATTGACGACGAGATCGTAGTCCGTGTGTGTCGCCGCGACGAAGTTCATGCAGATCTCGGTCGAGGTGTCTGCCTTGAACCGTGGCGGCGTGCGGTTCGGGATCCAGTGGCTCAGCTCGACGTCGGTGCCTTCGCGAAAGCCCGATTCCGACGTGCCATCCGCGAACACCGTGCGGCGGCTTTCGGGCCGATCGAGTAACTTCGTCCCTTCGACGTACAAGCCGGGCACGGATTTCATCTCAGTCTCGTCGCTCGTCTAATATCCGGGGCCATTGAGATCGATCGGACCATCGGGCCAGATGTAGTCCTGCGGGTAGATCATGATGACGCCGTCTTTCCACGGTCTCGCACCGGGGTCGTTCGGACTCCGTGAATTGATGAACTGGTTTTCAACGATCCGCGCGCCCAGCCTCTCGTAAAAGCCCGGAACGGTCGTCTGAAAGATCGACAGAGGAAACTGCTCGCTCTGCAGGCGTTGAAACGCACACCGCGCGAGCCGCGCTCCCAATCCGCTCCCTCTGCATGCGGGATCGACGCACACCTGAGCAAGGGCCATCACTGGGGTCTCGACACCGTCGATGTGCATCGGACGCTCGAAGGTGAAGGCATGCCCGGCCAGGCGGCCCTCCTGCCACGCCATGAAGCGGATGGGCGGACGACTCAGGACGTACGGAGCGAAGTATCGTTCGTAGGCGCCGGTGAATCCCCGAACAAGCTCGTCGGCGGTCTTCTCGGGATGCGGCCAGATCCGATTGACGAGTGATACCACCGCGACGATCTCTTCCTGCGACAGCCCGCTGTTGTCAGATTGGGTAAGCGTGAACATCGAGCCCTCGGGTCTGCCTTGTTTCACCGCTCCGCGCCTCGTTGCCCTTGGTGCCGTCGTGCCGTCGTGGTTTCTGTCCTCGTGTCTGCTCAGAAAATCGCACAGGCATTCATCGCTGAACGCGCCAGATGCCCGACTATGAAACAAAAGATCAGAAGGTCAGAAGATCAAGCTTTCTTCTGGTCTTCTGGTCTTCTGGTCTTCTGTAAGAAAAAGGGTGCGAGGCGTTCGCTCCCCGCCCCAGAGGTCCGGCTGAAGCCGGACGCTACGTACTGTCTTCTTCGTGCCTTCGTGTCTTCTGGTTACCGTTCCCGAAAGAAGGCGATCATGTCCTGCGACTTCGGCGCCGGCGCGCCCAGCTGCCGCAGCATCGTGGTCACCTGGCCGCGATGGTAGCTCGCGTGGTTCACGACGTGCTGCAGCATGTGCGCGAACATCGACTCCGCTTCCTGGCCGCTCAGCGCGCGGTACTTGAACACGCGTGCGAGCCCGTCCGCGGCGGCGAGGGATTGGACGAAAAAGCGGATCTTCTCCTCGTGCGCGTTCCAGGCTGCGAGGACGCTGGCGAGATCCGGAAACGCCTCCGGATCGGGCAGGCTCGAGGGTGAATTCCCCACCCAGCGCAGATGCCACACCCACTCCGCGCCGTAGGTATGGACGACGGTATCGCGCACCGACTTGAAGCTGTTGCCGAGATCCCTGAGATATTGCTCGGGCGTGAGCACCGCCACGGCGTCGAGCAGGCGATCCCTGGCCCAGTAGTGGTAGTCGACGAGCGTGGCGGCCTCTTGCGGGGTCATGGCGAATAGCGGCGCCCGACCTGCGCGGCGATGGCCGCCGGAACGAGACACACCGCCCCGAGGATCGAAAACATGATGAGACCGAGCGGCAGCAGGTTCGCCGTGGGGTCCTGGAGAAAGGCCACGAAGGCCTGCGCCCAGAAGGGAAACATCGCCCATCGCCAGAAGCGAACCGGCACGAAGAACGCCACCGCGGCGATGATGACCGCGAGAACGGGCATGGCGTAGGTAAAGTAGAGGGGACTATCCCACGCCTCGCGGCGCTCCCCCACCATCGAGACCGCGATCCACGCGATGGCTCCCGCTCCCGCCGTGGTCACCGTCGCCCAGATCGGCTGCATCATGCCGCGCCTTTTGCCTTTCGACTTTCGACCTTCGCCTTTCGACTACGTTGCCGCCGCCGCGGCCTTCTTCGGCTCTGCCTCGTTCGCGAAGAACTCGTCGTGCACGACCTTGACGCCGCGATCGATCTGATCCCGCTTGACGATGCAGGACAGCGTCATCTCCGACGAACTGATGCAGTCGACATTGATGCCCGCGTTGGCCAGCGCGGCGAACATGCGCGCCGACAGGCCTGGGGTGGCCGCCAGCCTGTGCCCGATGATGGCGATCGTCGCCCAGTCCTTCTCGACCGCTCCCTCCCTGGCGAGCCCCTTCTCCTTCCAGTCGCTCACCAGCTTGCGGGCCAGGTCGGCAAACTCGTCTTCGATGATGAACGTGATGCCCGCGCGGTGATCGGCCGCGGCGCTCTGAATGATGAGGCGGATGTTGATGTCCTTGTCGGCCACGTCCTTGAAGATCTGGGCCGCGACACCCGGCTCGTCCGGCACATTCAGCAGCGTGATTTTGGCAATCTTCCTGTCACTGGTGACACCAACGACTTCTGCTTCCTCCATCGACCTGGCTCCTTCGCGAATCCACGTCCCCTCGCGCATGTGAAAGCTCGAGCGGATATGGATGGGAATCTTGTAGGACATGCAGATCTCGGCCGCGCGCGGGTGCAGCACCTTCGCGCCGCTCGACGCCATCTCGATCGCTTCCTCGTAGGACAATTCAGGCCAGAACCGCGCGTTGGGCACGAGGTTCGGGTCGGCCGACAGCACGCCGTCGACATCGGTGCAGATTTCACACACCGAGGCCTTCAGCGCCGCGGCCACCGCCGCGCCCGTGATGTCGCCCCCGCCACGCCCGAGCGTCGTAATCTCGTCGTTCTCGGTCACACCCTGAAACCCCGCGACGATGACGACCTTGCCCTTGCGCAGTTCCTCCACGATCCGTTCGGTCGCGATGGACTGAATCCGCGCGCGGTTAAACGACCCGTCCGTGCGGATATTGCACTGCGCGCCGGTCAGTCCAATGGCCGGCACACCTTTGTCGTGCAGGGCAAGCGCGAGCGTGGCCACCGCCACCTGCTCGCCCGACGCCAGCAGCAGGTCGTAGTCCCGTCCGTGCGGGTTCCTCGACACCTGGCGCGCGAGGGCGACGAGCTGATCGGTGGTTTTGCCCATGGCCGACACGGCCACCACGAGATGCGGCACCGTCTCGTGATAGGTCTTCACGCGCTCGGCGATCGCGAGAATCTTCTCGGCGGTAGCCACAGAGCTTCCACCGTACTTCTGCACAACGACCTGGCCTAACGACATTGGTGATCCTGAGAAGTGGGAAAGTAGAAAGTAGAAGTAGAAAGTAAAAAGTCGAAAGTGAAAAGTAGAAAGTGAAGGCTCTACTTTTTACTTTCTACTTTCCACTTTTTACTTTTTACTTACAGCGTAAGTACCTTGCCTTCCATGAAGGCGTCGAACTCGCTCAACGCGCGCCCGAGCTGTACCGGCGCCTCGACACGAGACGCCATCACCTCGGCCGTCTTGTAGCCGTTTCCGGTGATGCACACCACGATCGACTCGTCGCGTGGAATCGAGCCGTTCTCGATCAGCTTGATCGCGCACGCCAGGGTCGTGCCTCCAGCCGGCTCGGTGAAGATGCCCTCGGTTTTCGCGATCAGCTGAACCGCGTCGAGGATCTCGGGATCGGTGGCCATCGCGCCGGATCCGCCGCTCGCGCGCACCGCGCTGAGCACCTGGAACCCGTCGGCCGGGTTGCCGATGGCAATCGACCGGGCGATGGTATTCGGCTTCACGGGATCGGGGAACTCGAGATCGTCCTCGAGTGCCTTGATCACCGGCGCACAGCCGGCTGCCTGCGCCGCGTGAATCGCCGGCAGGTCGTCGTCGACCAGCCCCACTTCCTTCAGCTCCCGGAATGCGCGCGCGATACGCGGCAGCAGCGTGCCGCCGGCAACCGGCGAAACCACATGCCGTGGAAATTTCCAGCCCAGCTGCTCGGCGATTTCAAAACCGTAGGTCTTAGCGCCCTCGGCGTAGTAGCTCCGCAGATTGATGTTCGCGAACCCCCAACCGTATTTTTCCGCAATCTGCGTGCAGAGGCGGTTCACGTCATCGTAGTTGCCACGGATCGCGACCACCTGCGGCTGGTACACGCTCGAGCCCAGAATCTTGCTGGCCTCCAGATCGTGCGGGATGAACACGAAGCACTTCAATCCCAGTCTCGCGGAGTGGGCCGCCACGCTGTTCGCAAGGTTGCCCGTGGACGCGCAACCGAAGACCTGGAATCCGAGCTCGACGGCACGCGTAGCGGCGACCGACACGACACGGTCCTTGTACGAGAACGTCGGATGATTGACGGAGTCGTCTTTCAGGTAGAGCTCGCGGACGCCGAGCATTTTCGCCAGGCGGTCGGCTTTGACGAGCGGCGTGTAGCCTGAATGTTCGCCGGTGCGCGGCTCTCCCTCGATCGGCAGCAGCTCGCGGTAGCGCCAGAGATTCTTCGCGCGCGATTCGATCTTCGCGCGGGTCATATCCTTCCGGACTTTGTCGTAATCGTAGATGACTTCGAGCGGTCCCAGGCACTTGTCGCAGACCCACAGTGCCTGCGGCGGAAACATCGCCTTGCAGAGATGACACTGCAGCCCGGTTACGTAGTTCATATCCCTCTCAGTTTCGACCGCCGGGTCTAGAAAGCAAGACCCGGCCTACAACCTTCACGTAGGGCGGATCCTGCTTTTGGACCCGCCTACAACAAAATCGGCACCGCTAAAGGCCGCCGCACGTGGAATGGCAGGGCGTTGATTTCGGCCAGCGTCGCGTCCAGCACCGACATCGGGCACGCTTCCAGCGTCATCACGAACGGCAACTCGGTTTTGTCGTGGCCTGGCAACTGCAGCACCGCGTCGATGTTGATCCCGTGGGCCGACAGCACCGTGGCCAAAGAAGCAATGATACCCGGACGGTCGGCCACGGTAAAACGGACATAGTGCGGTGCCGTAAAATCGGTGCCGACTTCCACTCGTCCCTCCAACTGCTGGGGCAGGTGCACTTCGGCGCCGAGGCCCGCGCGCGCAATCGACATCAGGTCCGAGACGACAGCCACCGCCGTGGGATCGCCTCCCGCGCCAAACCCGGAATACGTCGTCTCGCCGCCGAACTCGCCATGTACCGTCACCAGATTCTGACTGCCCTGCGCCCGCGCCAGCGACGACGACATGGGCACGAGCGCCGGACGGACCGATGCGAACAGCTGCCGGTCTGCACCGGGCGCCCGCTCGGCCCAGGACACCTGGCGAATCGTGCAGTCGAGCTTTCTCGCGTAGGTGAAATCCACGCGATCGATCGACGCGATCGATCGGCAGGGAATGTCGTTGGGATCGACCTGGCACCCCAGGCCCACGGCGATCAGGATGGCGATCTTCGCGCGGGCGTCGTATCCGTCCACATCCGCGGTCGGATCGGCCTCCGCAAAGCCAAGCGCCTGTGCTTCCTTCAGAGCGTCGGCAAACGATAGTCCCGCGCTGTCCATTCGCGTGAGGATGTAGTTGCAGGTGCCGTTCAGGATGCCGGCGACGCGCAGCAGCCTGTCGCCCGCCAGCCCCTCTCGTACCGCGCGAACGATCGGAATGCCGCCCGCGACGGACGCCTCGAACAGCAGTTCGCGCTCGTGACGCTGCGCCAGCGCCAGCAGCTCGACGCCGTGGGTCGAGATGAGCTGCTTGTTCGCCGTCACGACCGACTTCCCCGCTTCGAGCGATCGCCGGATCAGATCGCCCGCGGCCTCGAGTCCCCCCATCAGCTCCACGACGATGTCGGCGTCGGACGCGATGACCGCGTCGAAGCTCTCCGTCCACTGGACATCGTCAGACACCCAGTCGACTTTCTTCCGCTCGACGCCACGGTTGCAGATCGTCGTGAGTTGTAATGAGGGGTGAATACCGCTTGACAGAACTTTCGCCACGGACCGTCCAACGGTGCCAAACCCGACGATGGCGACCTTGAGCGGTTCGACCCGTTTCGCCCGCTCACCACGAGCGGATTGCGCCGTTTCAACCTCGTGCGGGCTCATTGTTGTTCCCTTAACTCTCCCCGAAGCCCTAAGCCTTAAGCCCTCAGCCCTGGTCAGCCCTGCTGCCCCGGCTTGATCGTGACCGGATCGAGAAATGGCATCATGCCGCGCAGCTGCGCCCCGACCACCTCGATCTGGTGATCCTGCTCGGTCGCCCGTGTCTTGTTGAACTGGGGGCGACCGGTCTGGTTCTCCTTGATCCACGTCTTCGCGAACGTTCCGTCCTTGATCTCGTCGAGCAGCTTCTGCATCGCCTTGCGGGTATCGTCGGTCACGATGCGAGGCCCGGCCACATAGTCGCCATGTTCGGCCGTGTCGCTCACCGAATAGCGCATGTAATTGATCCCGCCGCGATACATCAGGTCGACGATGAGCTTCAGCTCGTGGAGACATTCGAAATACGCGACCTCGGGCTGATACCCGGCCCTGACGAGCGTTTCGAACCCGGCCTTCACGAGCGCGCTCGTGCCGCCGCACAGAATCGCCTGCTCGCCGAACAGGTCGGTTTCGGTCTCCTCGGTGAACGTCGTCTCGATGACGCCCGCGCGCGTGACGCCGATGCCCTTCGCATACGACAGCGCCAGGGCTTTCGCCTGGCCGGTGGCATCCTGCTCGACGGCAATCAAGGCGGGTGTGCCGCCACCTTCGACGAACAGCTCGCGCACACGATGGCCCGGCGCTTTCGGCGCGATCATCGTCACGTCGATGTCCTTCGAAGGCTTCACGGTGCCAAAGCGGATGTTGAACCCGTGGGCGAACATCAGCATCTTGCCCTTGGTCATATGCGGTTCGATTTCCGCATACACCGCCGGCGCCGTGGTGTCGGGCACGAGAATCATGACGACGTCAGCCCACTTCGCGGCTTCGGCCGGGGTCACGACTGAAAGGCCGTGCGCTTCGGCCTTCGGCTTCGACTTGCTGCCGGCGGCCAGGCCCACCTTCACCTGCACGCCGCTGTCCTTCAGGTTCAACGCGTGCGCGTGTCCCTGCGAACCGTAGCCGATGATGGCGACCTTCTTCGCGCGAATCAGCCCGAGATCTGCATCGTTGTCGTAGTACATCTTCGCTGCCATAGTGTCCTTTGCTATGTCTCACCGCAAAGGCGCGAAGTCGCCAAGGATTTCTTTCAAAAAGATCCTTGCGCCTTGGCGTCTTTGCGTTGCGACGACCTAAACAGAGTGAAACACGTTGTGATCGTCTTCCGCGATCCGAAGGCCCTCGCCGGTGCTGGTCGCCGTGCGAAGCCCGCGCGACATGGCCACCCGGCCGGTGCGGACCATTTCGAGCACGCCATACGGCCGCAGCACCTCGAGCAAGCCGTCGATCTTATCCTCGGTGCCCGTGATTTCGATGATGAGCGAGTCCGGCGCGACGTCCACGACGCGCGCGCGGAAGACATCGACCAGCTGCATGATGTGCGTGCGCGACTCGGCGGTCGCCGCCACTTTGATCATGGCGAGATCGCGGAACACCGCGGGGGCGGCCGTGATGTTCTCGACGCGCAGCACGTTGACGAGCTTGTAGAGATGCGCCTCGAGACGCCGCGCGCCGATCTCATCGGTATCGACGACGATCGTCATGCGCGACACGCCCGGCCGATCGGTGTGGCCGACGGTCAGCGACTCGATGTTGAACGCGCGCCGCCGGAACAGCGACGACACGCGCGTCAGCACGCCCTGGCTTGTTCTCGACGTGGATGGCAAAGGTGGTGATCATGTTGTCCTTCTGCTGATTCGACGCAGAGGCGCAAAGCCGCAGAGTATTGTTTTGAAAAAAAGAACTCTCTGCGTCTCGGCGTCTCTGCGTCAAAAACTCCTAGAGCACGTCTGCTCCGGTCTCGATAATCGGCGACGGGCTCGGGCGGCGAATCATCGCGTCGAGATCCGCCCCCGCCGGCACCATCGGATACACGGTATCTTCCTGCTCCACCTGGAAGTCGATGACCACCGTCTGGCGATTCTTGCGGGCGGCCTCGACTGCCGGAGCGACGTCGGCGCGTTTGGTGACCGTCTGCGCCGGCAGTCCGAACGCTTCCGCCAGCTTCTGAAAGTTCGGGTTCAGGAGCGGCGTCGCCGCGTAGCGGCGCTCGTAGAAGAACTCCTGCCACTGGCGCACCATGCCCAGGTACCCGTTGTTGATGATCGCCACGTTGATGTCGATCTGCTCCTGCACGATCGTCGCGAGCTCGCACATCGTCATCTGGAAGCCGCCGTCGCCCACGACCACCCAGACCTCCTTGTCAGGACACGCCAGCTTGGCCCCGATGGCCGCCGGCAGGGCGAAGCCCATCGTGCCGAGACCGCCGGAGGTGATGAGCGAGCGCGGCTTGTCGTGGTGGTAGTACTGCGCTTCCCACATCTGGTGCTGACCGACGTCGGTCACGATGATGGCGTCGCCGTGCGTGGCGCGCCACAGGTCGTTGATGACGTGCGCGGCGTAGAGGTGCCCGCTGTCTGGCAGGTTCTGGATGTCGCGGACCGCCGAGTCGCCCTTGAGCTCGCCGATGTGCGCGATCCATTTGCTGCGATCGCCGGCCTTGAGGCCGGGCATCAGCACCTCGAGCGACTCCTTCAGATCGCCGACGATGCCCACCTCGACGCGGACGTTCTTGTTGATCTCGGCGGCGTCGATGTCGAAGTGGATCTTCTTGGCGTTCTGCGCGTAGGTCTTGAGATTCCCGGTCACGCGGTCGTCGAACCGCATGCCGAAGGCCAGCAGCAGGTCGGCTTGCTGAATCGCCGAATTCACCCAGGCCTCGCCGTGCATGCCCATCATCCCCAAGCTCAACGGGTGTGACGCCGGGAAGCCGCCGATGCCGAGCAACGTCTGCGAGACCGGAATATTCGCCTTTTCGGCAAACGCCCGCACGGTGTCCATCGCGCCCGAGAGGATGATGCCGTGGCCGGCGAGAATCAGCGGCCGCTCGGCGGCGTTGATGAGCTCGAGCGCGCGCTGAAACTCTTCGGGCCGCGCGCTCCAGTCGGGACGGAACTCCGGCGCCTTCGGCACGGCGGCGTCCCAGTCGAACTCGCACGACGATTGCTGCGCGTCTTTGGTGATGTCGATATGGACCGGCCCCGGCCGTCCGTGCGCCGCGATGTGAAACGCCTCGCGGAAGGTCGGCGCGATGTCGTCGGCACGCGTCACCAGATAGTTGTGCTTGGTAATCGGCAGCGTGACGCCCGTGACGTCGGATTCCTGGAACGCATCAGAGCCGACCAGCTTGCTGCCCACCTGACCGGTGATGCAGACGATCGGCGAGCTGTCCATCATCGCCGTCGCGATGCCCGTCACCATGTTCGTCGCACCGGGGCCGGACGTCGCGATGGCGACGCCGACCTTGCCGCTGGCTCGCGCGTAGCCGTCGGCCATGTGCGTCGCGCCCTGTTCGTGGCGAACGAGGACGTGGCGGATTTGATAGTCCAGCATGGCGTCGTAGGTCGGAAGAATGGCGCCGCCGGGATAGCCGAACACGTCGGTCACTCCCTGGCGGACGAGACATTCCCAAACGATCTGTGCACCTGTGCGTTTCATAGACATGGTTGCTCCCAATGGCGGGCGTTGAAACGTCCCGTCAATTCGTCACTGCCCCGAGCGAGGCCGACGATACCAGCTTCGCGTATTTCGCCATCACGCCTGTTTCGAATTGCGGCTTCGGCGCCGTCCAGCCTGTCATCCGCTTCGAGATTTCCGCGTCCGTCAACTCGACACGCAACTGACGGTTCGGGATGTCGAACACGATCGTGTCGCCATCGCGCACCGCCGCAATCGGCCCGCCGGCTGCCGCTTCCGGCGCCACGTGGCCGGCCATCAATCCGTGCGTCGCCCCAGAGAACCGGCCATCGGTCAAGAGCGCGACCTGCTCGCCGAGCCCCTGCCCCTGCAGAGCACCGGTCACCGCCAGCATCTCGCGCATGCCGGGACCACCCTTCGGCCCTTCGTAGCGGATGACGAGCACATCGCCCGGCTTGATCCGGTTTTTGTCGACCGCTTCAAAGGCGGCCTCTTCGTTGTCGAACACTCGCGCCGTACCCGTGAAGGTCAGCACCTTCTTGCCGGCGATCTTGACGACGGCCCCCTCGGGCGCGAGGTTGCCGCGAAGAATGGCGAGGCCGCCGTTCGGGCTCATCGGATTCGAGAGCGGCCGCACGACTTCCTGTCCCGACGGCTCCGACCCCGCGTCGGCTTCTTCGCCGATCGTCTTCCCGGTCACGGTCGGCGCGGCGCCTTTCAGAATGCCCGCCTCCTTCAGCCGCTTCGCGATCAGACGCGCGCCCCCGGCTTTGTACATGTCGGTCGCCACGAATCGGCCGCTCGGCTTCAGGTCGGCGAGCAGCGGCACCTTCCGGCTGATACGGTCGAAATCGTCGATGTCGAGCGCCACGCCCGCCTCGCGGGCGATCGCGAGAAGATGCAGGACGGCGTTGGTCGATCCACCTGTCGCGGCCACCGACGCGATCGCGTTTTCGATCGAGTCGCGCGTGATGACCTGACGAGGCCGCATCTGGCGCTTCAACAGATCCATGACGAGTGCCCCTGCTTCGCGGCCGATGCGCGCCTTGTCGGGATCGAGCGCGGGCACGTCGTTGAAGCCCATCGGGGAAATCCCGAGAAACTCGCCGACTGTAGACATCGTGTTCGCGGTGAACTGGCCGCCGCAGGCACCGGCGCCGGGACACGCCTGGTTCTCGACCATCAGCAGGTCGGCGTCCGACATGCGTCCGGCCGCGTGAGCACCCACCGCCTCGAACACGTCCTGGATCGTGATGTTCCGGCCGTGAAACTCGCCGGGCGCGATCGATCCGCCGTAGAGCATCACGCCGGGAATATCGAGGCGTGCCAGCGCCATGATCGTGCCGGGAATCGTCTTGTCGCAGCCCGAAAGCGCGATGATGCCGTCGAACATGTTGCCGCGCGCCACGAGCTCGATCGAATCGGCGATGAGATCGCGGCTGATGAGTGACGCCTTCATGCCCTGGCTGCCCATCGTGATGCCATCGGAGATCGACACCGTGTTGAACTCCATCGGCGTACCGCCTGCCTTGCGAATGCCTTCCTTCACGTGCTCGGCCAGCGTGCGCAGGTGGTAGTTGCAGGGACCGATCTCGATCCACGTGTTCGCCACACCGATAATGGGCTTGCGGAGATCGGCGTCGGTAAAACCGACGGCCTTCAGCATCGCGCGGGCGGGCGCCCGGCTCGGGCCATCCGTAATTGCACCGCTGCGAGGTTTCAACGGGTTGTCTGACATCAGTTCTTCTCTTTCCACGAGGTGTACGAGCCGAGCGTGCGCATCGATTTCGCGAACTCGGCAAGGTGAACGAGCGCGCGCGTGCACTGCAGATCCTGGCGCGGCACCGCGATGTCGGCGTAGAACAGATACTCGAAGGCCCGGCCCCGCACGGGACGGGACTCGAGCTTGGTGAGGTCGATGTCGCGCAGCGCGAACACGCTCAGGGCCTTGAACAGCGCGCCCGGCGAGTTCGGCAGCGTGAAGACGATCATGGTCTTGTCAGCCTTCTCGGGATCGGCGGCCGCCTTGCTGATGAGGATGAAGCGCGTGATGTTCTCTTTGTAATCCTGGATCCCCGCTGCAAGCGATTCGAGATTGAAAACCTCGGCCGCCCGCGCCGATGCGATCGCAGCGGCGTCCTTCAGCTCCTGGTCACGAATCATCTTGGCGCTGCCGGCCGTGTCGTAGGTCGCGACGATTTCGACCCCCTTCAGGCTCGACAGGAAACCCTCGCACTGGGCCAGGCCCTGGGGGTGCGAGTACACCTTCCTGATGTCCTGCAGCTTCGTGCCCGGAAAGGCGAGCAGGTTGTGCGACACCTGCAGCAGTACCTCGGCCACGACCGGCAGCTCGTGCTCGAGCAGCAGATCGTAGTTGCGGTGGATGCTTCCGCCGATCGAGTTTTCGATCGGCAGAATGCCGTGGGTCGTCTTGCCGGTGTCCACGGCAGCGAAGACGTCATCGAAGCTGGTGCAAGGCAGAGTGGTGGCACTCGGACTGAACCGCAGTGCCGCGGCCTCGCTATACGCTCCCGGTTCACCTTGATACGCAATTCGCATAATAAAAAAAGCCATCACCCGCTGGCTGCGGATGATGGCCCTTGATTCGTGCGCTTTCCAAACTCAGGCTAATACATCCGCAGCTAGTCGACCGGCATCCGGAAGGTGCCGGTCACCGTAACGACGACGGTGACAACGAAGCTGAGGATGGGCCCAAGCGACATGATCGAGACGTATTCTGGCGTCCCGGCCGTCATAATGTCAAATGAATTTTGATTACAGATTCATAACAAATATTAATGTTTTGCCGACAGCACGCCTATGAGGAGGAGCGCCGGCCGCGGCAGGTGCTGAATGCCGGGCAGCTCGCCAAGGGTCGTTTCGACCACCCGTTCGTCGGGCCGCGAGGCGCCCGCCACCACGAAACACCGCGTCGAGGATGACAGCCCGGCATCGATGAGCTGAAGCGCCAACTCGCCCTCGTGACCACCGGGCATGTAGATCGCCGTGGCGCCACCGAGTGCCGCGACAGCCTTCCAGTTCGGGGGAGGATTACCTTTGCATCGCTGCGCGGTCAGGAACACCAGCGCCGAACCGAGTCGCCGATCGGTGAGCGACACGCGCGCGGCCGCGGCCGCGCCGCTCGCCGCGGTCACGCCCGGCACGATCGTGAAGGGCACGTCCGCGGCTCGCAGGGCGTCCATTTCCTCGCTGGCACGGCCGAAGATGGCGCCGTCGCCGCCTTTCAGCCGGACCACGGTCTGGCCGGCCGCTCCGTACTGGCACAGGCGGCGGTTGATTTCTTCCTGGGTCATCTGGCGCTCGCCGTGCCGCTTGCCCACGCACTCGATGCGCGCGGTCGGCGGAATCAGCTCGAGGATTTCGTCGGTGAGGAGGTCGTCGTGAAGCACGACATCGGCCTGCCCCAGAATGCGGAGCGCCTTCACGGTGAGCAGTTCCGGATCTCCCGGTCCCCCTCCGACCAGGTACACCATCCCAGCGCCATGCAAACCGGGACGCGGTGTACCGTTGGACCCTCCGCAGCGGCGGCCATCTCATGCAACGTCTTCTTGCGCGCGTCGGGATCCATGGCGCGGGCGAACAGCCCCTGCCGCGCTTCGCCCAACTGGCGAATCCAGGACTCGTACTCGGGGCCGAACTGCTGCTCGAGCTCGATGCGAAGGCGCTGGGCCAGGGCAGGACTGTGCCCGCCGGTCGAGATCGCGATCTGCAAATCGCCGCGATTGACGACCGCCGGGTAGTAGAAATCGCAGTTGTCAGGATCGTCGACGGAATTGACGAGCACCGAGCGGGTACGCGCCGCTTCGTAGACTGCGCGCGCGATGTCTTTGGGAACGGCGGCGACGACGAGCGAGACGCTGTCCAGATCCCGCGGAGCGAACTCGCGGCGGTGCCAGGCGATTGTGCCGGCTTCGGCAAGCGTCCGGATCCCCGGCGTGGCCACCGGCGCCACAACCGTCACCGACGCGCCGGCGGACAGGAGTCCCCCGATCTTGGCCTCGCCGACGGGGCCCGCGCCGACCAGAAGGACCGGACGTCCCTCCAGCTTGACGAAAATCGGGAACAAGGGCATCTGCTATGGTTCCGGTTCCTGTTCCCGTTCCCGTTCCGGTTCCGGTTCCGGTTCGGTTCCGAGTTGCAGGTTCGGGTTCGACGTTCCGACTTGCGACGTACGACTTACGACTCTCGACTCTCGACTACATGAAGCCCGCACTCTTTCGTCTCCGGATGTTCCCACCACCAGCGTCCCGCCCGCTCGTGCTCGCCAGGCTGGACGGCCCTGGTGCACGGTGCACATCCGATGCTTGGATATCCGCGATCGTGCAGGGCGTTGTAGGGCACGTTGTGCTCGCGGATGTACGCCCACACCTGGTCGTGCGTCCATTCCACCAGCGGATTCACTTTCACGAGCCGATTCCCTTCGTCCCACTCGACCTTGTGCACGTCGGTGCGCGTCACCGACTGCTCGCGGCGCAGGCCGGTAATCCACGCATCGAGGCCCGACAGCGCGCGGCGCAGCGGCTCCATCTTGCGGACGCCGCAGCACAACTTGCGATTCTCGACCGAGTGGTAGAACAGGTTCATCCCGTGCGCGGCCACCATGTTCTGGACGGCGTCCGGCTGCGGAAAAAATACTTCAATCGAGGTGCCGTACTTCTCCCGGGTGGCGTCGATGACGTTGTAGGTTTCCTGCGGCAGGCGGCCCGTATCGAGCGTGAAGATGCGCGCCTTCGCGTCGATCTTCATCAGCATGTCGATGAGCACCATGTCTTCGGCGCCAAAGCTCGACGACACCGCGGCGCCCCGGCCGAACCGGTCCAGAGCAAGGCGCAACACGTCCTGCGCCGAAAGCGGCTCCGCCCGCAACGCCAGCGTTGCCACATCGTTGGGGGTAATGGTGGGACTCATGATTTTAGATTCTAGTTTTTAGATTCTAGTTTCTAGATTCAGCGTCAGTATTTAGACTCTTGCCCCCCGGGCTCAGGTTCAGCTTCGGCAGAATGCGTTGAGATGCCTTGAACATCTCCTCCAGCATACGCGGAACCTTGTTCGAGCGCAGGTACACCCAGCCGGTCTGCCTCACCAGGTGCACCCCCGAGATTCTGGCGCAGAACAGCTGCCGGCTTCGAACCTCGCGCGCGACGGCTTGATACGGAATGATGGTGATGCCCATCTCGGACCGCACGAGCGCCTTCAGAATCTCGACGTTCTCGGTCTCCATGACGATACGCGGCTCGATGCGCTCCTTGATGAAGAAGGCATCGACGATCCGCCTCGAGTTGGAGGCCGCCTCGAAGAGCACGAACGGCTGCTGCGCGAGGTCCTGCGGCAAAATGCGCTTCTTCTTCGCCAGCGGATGCGAGGGATGCGCCACCAGCAGCATCTCCTCTTCCATCGCCGGCAGCGTGACCAGTTCCGACTCGTTCACGGGCAGCGTAATGAACCCCAGGTCGGCCGCACCGCTGCGAATCTCCTGGAGCAGCCGCTGCGAGGTGCCCGTGATGAGCTTCACCTCGACGTGGGAGTGCTGGCGTCTGTATTCCTGCAGCAGTTGGGGAAACACGTACATGCACACGGTCATGCCGCCGGCCAGCCGCAGCGTGCCGCTGAGCACCTGCTGGCTCTCGCCGATCACCGTGATGGTCTCCTTGATGTCGCCGAACACACGATTGCTCAACTGCACCAGCGATTCGCCCGCGGGCGTGATGCGGATGCGGCGGCCGACCCTCAGAAAAATACTCTCGTTCAGCTCGTCTTCGAGCAGCAGAATCTGACGGCTGATCGCCGATTGGGACACGTGTAGTTTCCGGCCGGCCCCGGTGAACGACCCGGTCTCGGCCACCGCCTGGACGATCTCGAGCTGGCGGAGATCCATGCCCCGCGATCATATCTCAATTCAAGATGGGTCGAAGAGAGCACCATCTAATCGCGACATACATCAAGGGGTGGGCGGGCGGAGCCACGGTATGCTGTGGCCCCATGACGAGACGTATCGGGGTTCTCTGCCCGTCGTGCGGTGCGCCGCTCGGCGGCCGCGACGGCTGCCAGGCGCACTTCGACGAGCTGAGCGCTCAAGCCTGGGGCAACCCCGTGCGGGGGGCCATGCACAACCTGGTGGTCGATGCCTACGCACTGCAGCATCCCGATGAGTACTGCGAGTCGGCCAAATCCTACGCCGCCCATTTGACCGGGCTGTGTTGCGAGGTCGAGCATCCGGGCGATCAGAAGCTCTACTGGCAGATTGCGCGCTGGCTCGATGGGCCGGCAACGATCGAAAAGCCGGCTGTGCTCGACGCGCGCGGCCGGCAAACCATTTCGACGATCGTCAACCTGTCGAACGACACCTACCGGACGGCCGTCCGGCAGTGGGCCTCGTCAGTGTGGGTCGCGTACGAGTCGCAGCAGTACCTTGCGCGCACCTGGCTGGCCGAGGTCCTGCGCCATGCCAGCCGAACGTCAAAAGCATCGAACCCGGCGGGGCGAATCAGCGAATCAGATTGATCTCGCCGATTCCGCCATCCAGGTCGACGCGGACCGTGACGTCCGCAGGTGTCGCAGGGTCGGGGCTCGTCCAGACGTTGCCGCGCCGTTCAAGACCTTCGATCGGCTGGAGTCGCGCCGAGGTTCGGCGGCCCGGATACGTCTCGCCAAGTCGACGCGCCGCTCGGCAGGCGCCTACCTTCGTCTCTCTCACGCCGCCGCGGATGTGCGACGAATAGTCGCACCTGGACTCGCCTCGCAGGTCCAGTCGACCGAGTTCGCTCCGATATCGACCGTCAGACGCGACCGAGCCTCACCGTCCCAGCTCGAGACGTTCACCTCTCCGGCGCCAAGATTCGACGAGATTCGCGGTCCATCGGCGGTTCAGATCGAGCTCCCACTCGTAGACGCCTGTCGCGCGCAACCGTGCCCGCGAGTCTCGCGACGCGGATGTTCTCGATCGTCACCGCTCCGAAGACGTGAGAAACACAGCTTCAACACCGATTCGATGAACGCTTCTCATCAAACGAGCTGGGACTGCTCTACACCCGCATCTCTGCGGCGTATCTGCACGTCTGCAAAGTGCTTGCGCTCGCGCCTGGTCGAGATCGCTTTCTTCGATGACAGCCTCGAAACCGTCAACGGCGCGATCGCCGTGGGCATGCACCGGCATCACGTCCAGCGGGTTCGCCGACCTGACGGCAGCGCTTGCCCGCCTTGGCATCGAACCGTAAGCCAGCCTTCCATTCACTTCTTTCGCATAGGTTGCATACCGCGAGGCGCAGTGTCTGCCTTCAGGCGGACCATGTGAGAGTCCGGCTAAAGCCGGACACTACGTACTACACGGAAGCGACAACTGCTCTAGTCGCCGGTTTGGCCTTGCGACAGCAGGTGCTTGGCGATCTTCGCGTAATCCGCGACCGCACGCTTCAGGTCCGCGATCTTGACGTGCTCGTTGTCGGTGTGCGCGACGTGAATGGAGCCGGGACCGTAGAGAAGCGGCGTGCCCCAGTTGGTGAGAAAGGGAATGTCGGTGGTGTACGGAAACGTGGCGGTGTCGAAGCCGGGCACCGTCGGCATGATCACCGGCGGCACATCGAGAATCTCCTCGAGCGTCACCAGCGAAGTCAGCGTCGTCAGCAACGCACGCAGCCCATCGACGTCGGCGACGGTTCGAAACATCACTTCGGCTTCCGCGTCGAACGGCACGACGTTCGGCGCCACACCACCCTTGATGAGGCCGATCGTGTAGTGGGTGCGGCCGAGTACGGGATGCTCGGGCATCTCGATCGTGCGCAGCTCGATCAGCGCGTCGATGAGCTTGTCGATGGCCGACTCGCCCAGTTCCGGAAACGACGAATGCGCGGCGCGGCCCTTCGCGCGCAGGTTGTAGCGCAGCGCCCCGCGCGTGCCGATGCCGAGCCGGTTGTCGGTGGGCTCGCCGTTGACGAGGAATTTCGAGCCCGGCGCGATCGCCTGGGCGCTTTTGGCGCCGTCGCTGCCCCGCTCTTCGCCGACGACGAACAACAGCCCGATGTTCGTGATCCCCTCGCGCCGCAGCATTTCGGCGGCCGCAATCTGGCAGGCGGCAATCCCTTTGGCGTCGCACGAGCCGCGGCCGAAGAGGGCGCCACCATCGAGATGACTGGGAAAGAACGGGGGGACGCAGTCGAGGTGGGTCGACAGCACCACGTCGGCTTTACCGAAGCCCGCATAGATGTTGCGGCGTGGACCGTCCACCACCTGCTCGACGACGCCGTAGCCCGCGTCGCTCAGCAGCGCCGCCATCCACTGCATGCACTCGCCCTCGCGGCCGGTGGTGGAATCGATGTCCACCAGCCCGCGAGTCACCGATACGACATCTGTCAGGTCGGTCAACGGACCCATTGCTCGAGATTCGTTCGCGCGTCGGTTTTCTCGTCGCGATATTTCACGATGACGGGTGTGGACAGACTGAGACCCCACTGCGGTCCCATGCCTTGCGTGACGGCTCTCGAACCCGGCACGACGACGGCACCTTCGGGCACGACCAGCGGGGCGTCGCCTTCGGGCTTGATGACGCGTCCCTGGGGCAAATCGTAGATAGGAGTGGAACCGGTCAGAACCGTACCGGCGCCGATGACGGCGCGGCGCTTGATGACAGCGCCTTCGTAAATGCCCGTGTTGCCGCCGACGAGCACGTCGTCTTCGATGACGACCGGAATAGCGCCCACCGGCTCGATCACGCCACCGATCTGGGCACCGGCGCTGATGTGTACGCGCTTGCCGACCTGCGCGCACGATCCCACGAGGGCGTGTGAATCCACGAGGCTCGATTCGTCGACGTACGCACCGATGTTGATGTACATCGGCGGCACGCAAATCACGCCTTTCGCGACGTACGCGCCGTCTCGAATCGACGAACCGCCAGGGACGACCCGCACGCCCATTCCAGTCGTCATCTTCTTGAGCGGCAGCGTGTCCTTGTCGCCGAAAAACCAGCGCCCGCCGTCCACCGACACATCCACGAGATCGCCACAGCGGAAGCCGACGAGGATGCCCTGCTTCACCCAGGTGTTGACGCGCCACCCGGTGGACGCCGATGCATCGGGCTCGGCCGCACGTACGCGCCCGGCCGACAGCTCTTCGCGAAGCTGCGCGAACACGGATCGGCTCTCGCTCTTGTCCGCGGAAGCGCCCTGCTGATACAGCCGTTCGATGTCGTTCGCCAACTGCCGCGTCGCCGTCTCGCTCACGCGCTCACCTTGGCCGACATGTTCAGCAGACCCATCTCCTTGAGCACGGTCAGGATTTTCGCGCGCGATTCCGGACGCGGCGGCACCATCGGCAGCCGGTACGCCTCCTCAAGAAGCCCCATGGCCGCCATCGCCGCCTTGACGGGAACGGGATTGGATTCGACGAAGTTGACGAGCATCAGCGGCAGCAGCGCCGTATGAATCTTCCGTGCGGCCTCGAAGTCGCCACGCTCGGCCGCCTCGACCATACGGGACATCTCGCGCGGGACTTCGTTCGAGACGACGGAGATCACGCCACGGCCACCGACCGCCATCAACGGAAGCGTGACGGCGTCATCGCCGGACAGCACGATGAAGTCGGGCGGTACGGCCCGGCACACTTCGCACATCTGCTGGATGTTCCCCGAGGCCTCCTTGACGCCGATGATGTTGGGGATCGATGCGAGCTTCACGAGCGTCGCGGGATCGACGTTGCAGCCGGTTCGGCCGGGAACGTTGTACACGACGATCGGCAGCGAGGTGCTTTCAGCGATGGCTTTGTAGTGCTGGAAGAGACCGTCGGGCGTGGGCTTGTTGTAATAGGGTGTGACCGACAGCAGGCCATTCGCGCCGGCACGCTCCATTTCGCGCGCCGCGTGAATGACCTCGCGAGTGTCATATCCCCCCGCGCCCGCCAGCACCGGCACTTTGCCGGCTGCTTCCTCGACGCAGATCTCGACGATGCGGGTTCGCTCGTCCTCGGACAGCGTCGGGCTTTCCCCCGTCGTGCCGCATGGAACGAGAAAATGGGTGCCTTCGTCGATCTGACGCCGCGCCAGCCGGCGAACACCGTCCTCGTCGAGGATGGCCGTCGTGGTGAAGGGGGTTACCAGTGCGGTGCCGACGCCGGTAAATGGTGTTCTCATAAAATCCGCTCCGGCGGGTCCGAAGAGCAGGAACCCGCCCTACATCCGGTACGTAGGCCGGGTCTTGCTCTTCAGACCCGGCTAAATCCCCAGTACATCACGAATCGTAAACCAACCGCGCTTCCCGTGTACCCACTTCGCGGCCTGCAGGGCGCCCTGCGCGAACGCCGCGCGATCGCGGTTGGTGTGCGTCATCGTAACCGTTTCGAACGGTCCGTCGAAGCCGATCGTATGCGTCCCAGGCACCGAGCCCGCGCGGCTTGCCGCCATGTCGATGTGGTGATCGTATCCAGCCTTCCGCATGCCCTGCTGCAACGCGATCGCGGTGCCCGACGGCGCGTCTTTCTTGGCCGAGTGGTGGATTTCGTGGATCCAGGCGCCGTATTGCGGATACGGCGCGAACATTCTGGCCGCCTGTTCCGCCAGGCTCTGAAACAGCGCGACGCCAAGCGAGAAATTCGACGCGGCGACGACGCCGATACCCGCATCGGCCGCGACCTTCTTCATGTTCTCCTCGTGCTCGTTCCAGCCGGTCGTGCCGATCACGATGTTCATCCCGCGGGCCGCCAGCCGGGGCAGGTTGTCGGCCACGGCGGCGGGAATCGAGAACTCCACGGCGACATCGGCGGCCGGCGCGGACGCGATGCCCGCGCCACCGATGTTGTTCGTGTCGTCGAGATACCCGACGACCTCGAAGCCGTAGTCCGGCGCAAGCCGTTCGACGATCTTGCCCATACGGCCGTAACCGACCAGTAACAAGCGCATAAAAGGGGTTCGTCGGGTTCGTAAAGTTCGTAAAGTTCGTCAGGTTCGTCGGTTCGTCAGGTTCGTGGTTCTAGTCGATCAGCTTCTCCGCCAGCATCAACTCGGCATTCAGGACGGCCGCACCGGCCGCCCCGCGCACCGTATTGTGCCCCAGCGCGACGAACTTGTAGTCGAAAACGGGGCAAGGCCGCACGCGCCCGAGAAACACCGCCATCCCTCCTTCGCGCTCGACGTCGAGCCGCGGCTGCGGGCGGTTCAATTCGTCCATCAACTGCAGCGGTTGTCTGGGTGCGGACGGGCAGCCGTGCTTCTGCGGCCTGCCCGTGAACGCACGAAACGCAGACTTCAACTCTTCGAGCGACGGCTTGCGCTCGAACGCGACGCTGATGGTTTCGGTATGCCCGTTGATGACCGGGACGCGCGTGGTGTGCGCGCTCACAACCATCGGGTGCGGCGCCACGCGATCGCTCTGAAGCGTCCCCATGATTTTCAGCGATTCTGTCTGGATCTTCTCTTCCTCGCCGTCGATGAAGGGGATCAGATTGCCGAGGATGTCGAGCGACGGAACGCCGGGATATCCCGCGCCCGACACGGCCTGCATCGTCGAGACGGTCACGCGCGAAGGCCCGAACTCGCGGGCCGCGGCGAGCGCCATCACGAGCGGAACCGTGGCGCAGTTGGGATTGGTGACGATGGCGCCCTTCCAGCCCTTGGATTGCTGCTGGAGGGGGATGAGTGCGAGATGGTCGGGATTTATCTCAGGGACGAGCAGCGGCACGAACTGCTCCATCCTGAAGTTTCGCGCGTTGCTCACGACGAAATGCCCGACCGAGGCGAAGTCGCGCTCGATATCGCCCGCCACTTTCGAGTCGAGCCCCGAGAACATGAGGCGTGGCGCGCGGCCGGCGGGTCCGTTGCCGGCGGCCTCGACGACCATGTCGTCGACCTCCTGCGGACGCGGCACCGACAGGCGCCACGGCAGGTCGCGATACTTCTTGCCTTCGGACCGTTCGCTCGCACCGAGCCAGGCGATGCGAAACCAGGGGTGATTGGCGAGCTGCATGATGAACTGCTGGCCCACCATGCCTGTCGCGCCAAGGATGCCGACGTCGATTCTCCGGGAAACCACAACTGACTCCTTTCTGATGTGCGGCGGGTCCAAGGACCCGCCCTACGTGCCGCGCATGTAGACCGGGTCTTGCTTTGCAGACCCGGCGCTCTCGCGGACCAAAAAAAAACCCGCCGGCTGTTAAGCGTCGGCGGGTTGCTGAATCTCGTTTGCGTTACTGGTTACGCGTCGAGCGCACACACACCACCGACCCGGCTGGTTCCCTTCGTCGGAACCCGCTTTCGACCAGTCGGTTTGGTGGTGCGCACGAACATCGTGAAAGCAGTATACGAGCGCCATTCGCAATTCGTCAACGACGTGCGGATTTTTCCCCATCCGCTCGGCTCTCCAGTGTTCCGTTTGGGCACTTTCCCTCAGCTGGTTTGACCTTTAAGGACACCCGGTGCTAATCTAGGACTAAATAGGTCGGAGTTCAGGCTCCGCCAGCGACCCATGATTGCCATCAGTCAGAACGCGGCGAACCAAATCCACAAGATGTTGGCCAAAAACGGCTTAGAAGGCGGAGGACTGCGTATCGGCCTGAAAGCCGGGGGCTGTTCGGGCTACGAATATACGTTTGCCTGGGAGCGCGACGCGCGCGCCACCGATCAGGTGTTCGTCGGTCCGGACAACGCGCGGATTTTCGTCGATCCGAAGAGCTATTCCCTGCTTCAGGGGACCGAGCTCGACTACGACACGAGCCTGATGAGCCGCGGCTTCATGTTCAGCAACCCGAATGCGAAGAGCACGTGCGGGTGCGGGCTCTCATTTAACGCGTAATTCACGGTCCGGCTGAAGCCGGACACGACGTACTGCAGGCCGACCGGGAAACCAGACATGTCAACCAGCACCGAAACCATTGAAGAACTCGCGACACGCGAATACAAGTACGGGTTCGTCACCAACGTCGAAGCGGAAGAAATTCCGGCGGGGCTGAACGAAGACATCATCCGGATCATCTCGGCCAAGAAGCACGAACCGGAGTGGCTGCTCGAATGGCGGCTGAAGGCGTATCGCGTTTGGCAGAAGATGAAAGAGCCGACGTGGCACAACCTGAAGATCAACCCGATCAACTACCAGGAAATCATTTACTACTCGGCGCCCAAGCAGAAGCCGAGCCTGAAGAGCCTGGATGAGGTCGATCCCGAGGTTCGCAAGACGTTCGAAAAGCTCGGCATTCCCATCGAAGAGCAGAAAATGCTCTCGGGCGTCGCTGTCGACGCGGTCTTCGACAGCGTCTCGGTGGCCACGACGTTCAAGAAGCAGCTGGCCGAGGTCGGCATCATCTTCTGCTCCTTTTCGGAAGCGGTGCAGGAGCACCCCGAACTCGTGAAGAAGTATCTCGGTTCGGTTGTGCCGCACACCGACAATTTCTACGCCGCGCTCAACTCGGCAGTGTTCACTGACGGTTCGTTTGCGTATATCCCCAAGGGCGTGCGCTGCCCGATGGAGCTCTCGACCTACTTCCGCATCAACGCCAAGGGATCGGGCCAGTTCGAGCGCACGCTGATCGTCGCCGACGAAGGCGCGTATGTGAGCTATCTCGAAGGCTGCACGGCGCCGATGCGCGACGAGAACCAGCTGCATGCCGCCGTCGTCGAGCTCGTGGCGCTCGACAACGCCACGATCAAATACTCGACGATCCAGAACTGGTACCCGGGCGACAAAGAGGGTAAGGGCGGCATCTACAACTTCGTGACCAAGCGCGGCAACTGCCAGGGCGTCAACTCGAAGATCACGTGGACGCAGGTCGAGACCGGTTCGGCCATCACCTGGAAGTATCCCGAGCTGCATCCTGCAGGGCGACAACTCGGTCGGCGAGTTCTACTCGGTTGCAACGACCAACAACCGGCAGCAGGCCGACACGGGCACGAAGATGGTCCACCTCGGGAAGAACACGCGCAGCACGATCGTCTCGAAGGGCATCTCGGCCGGCAGGGGCCAGAACACCTACCGCGGCCAGGTGAGGATCGCCAAGAAGGCCGCGGGAGCGCGCAACTACTCGCAGTGCGACTCGCTGCTCATCGGCGACAAATGCGGCGCGCACACGTTCCCGTACCTCGAGATCGGCAACACCAGCGCGAAGGTCGAGCACGAAGCGTCCACGTCGAAGATCGGCGAGGACCAGATTTTCTATCTGCCGGCAGCGCGGCCTCTCAGCCGAAGACGCGGTCAACATGATCGTCAACGGCTTCTGCAAGGACGTCTTTCGCGAGCTGCCAATGGAGTTCGCCGTCGAGGCGCAGAAACTGCTGGGTATCAGCCTGGAAGGCTCGGTCGGTTAAGATCGGGGTCAGACCCCGTCTGTACGTTTTGCGCAAGGACACTCAGCAAATGCTTGAGATCAGGAACCTGCAGGTTCGCGCCGGAGGCAAGGACATCCTCCGCGGCATCAATTTCACCGTCAACACGGGCGAAGTGCACGCCATCATGGGGCCCAACGGGTCGGGCAAGAGCACGCTGGCCCGTGTGCTGTCGGGCCATCCCGAATACGAAGTGGTGGGCGGCAGTGTCACCTACGACGGCAGGGATCTGCTGGAAATGGCCCCCGAAGATCGCGCCCGCGAAGGCGTCTTCATGGCGTTCCAGTATCCCGTCGAGATTCCCGGCGTGAACAACGCCTATTTCCTCAAGGCAGCCATCAATGCCAAGAGGAAACACTTCGGCATTCCCGAGCTCGACGCCATGGAGTTCATGGCGCTGGTGAAAGAGAAAGCCAACATCCTCCATATCGATCCCGCCCTGCTGAGCCGGCCGGTCAACGAGGGCTTTTCGGGCGGCGAGAAGAAGCGGAATGAGATCTTCCAGATGGCCGTGCTGGAACCGAAGCTGGCCATCCTCGACGAGACCGACTCGGGACTCGACATCGACGCCCTCAAGACCGTGGCCGAGGGCGTGAACGCGATGCGATCGCCCGATCGCGGCGATCGTCGTCGTCACCCACTACCAGCGCCTGCTGAACTACATCGTGCCCGATTTCGTGCACGTGCTGCAGGAGGGGCGCATCGTGCGCTCGGGCGGCAAGGATCTGGCGCTGCACCTCGAAGAAAAAGGCTACGGCTGGATCGAAGCCGAGCCCCAGTTGATGTAACGGACATGGCACAACTCGTCGAACAGGAAAAAGCCGCGAGCCCGCAGCTCGCACACTACAGCGCGGAGTACCGCCGCTCGGTTTCGCAGGGACCGGCGCAGCCGGCCTGGCTGACCCAGGCACGCGAGAGCGCGATCGCGGAGTTCGAACGGCTCGGGTTCCCGACCACGAAGCTCGAGCAGTGGCGTTTCACGAGCGTCGCGGCGATCGCCGAGCGCACGTTCTCGCTCGCCACCGATGGCGTGGCGACGCTCGACGGCCAGTCGATTGCTCCGCTCAGCGATCCCATCGGCCATGCGGTCTCGGTGAACGGCCGTTTCGCGGCGGGCCTCTCGAAGC
Source organism: Vicinamibacterales bacterium (assembly GCA_963746535.1). Classification (GTDB taxonomy): domain Bacteria; phylum Acidobacteriota; class Vicinamibacteria; order Vicinamibacterales; family JAMQPK01; genus JAMQPK01. Next base: position 862,395 of record CAVVBP010000010.1, read on the forward strand.
TCGGCAGCCTCCCGAAAGGCGTTCGCATTGCCGGCCTTGAAGCCACGCTGGCCTCCAATCCCGGGCTGGTCGAGCCCTACCTCGGCAAGCTCTCGCTGACCCAGACAAACGCGTTTACGTCGCTCAACACGGCGTTCCTTTGCGACGGCATCGTCATCTTCATCGATCGCGGTGTGGTGCTGGAGCGTCCGATCGAAGTGACGTTCGCGTCGACGGGGCACACCGCCTCGAGCGTGTCCCATCCGCGGCTGCTCATCGTCGCGGGTGAAGGGTCGCAGGCCACCGTGCTCGAGCGGTACGTCGGCACGCGTGCCGCGTTTACCAACGCGGTGGGCGAAATCTGGCTGGCTCCGAACGCGGTCGTCGATCATTACAAGCTGCAGGAAGAAGCCGAGGACTCGTTTCACATCGCCGGCATGTTCCTGCACAGCGCGAGGAGCGGCAACTTCTCCTCGCACTCGCTGACGTTCGGGGGCGGGCTGGTGCGCAACGACGTCGTGGCCAGGCTCGACGGCGAGGGCATCGACTGCACGCTGAACGGCCTGTATGTCGCCCGCGGCAAGCAGCTCATCGACAATCACACGACGATCGACCACGCGATGCCGCATTGCGGCAGCCACGAGATATACAAAGGCATCCTCGCCGACCAGTCGCGCGCGGTCTTCAACGGCAAGATCATCGTGCGGCCCGATGCGCAGAAGACCGACGCCAAGCAGACCAACAAGGCGCTGATTCTGTCGGACGACGCGATCATCAACACGAAGCCCGAGCTCGAGATTTTCGCCAACGACGTCAAGTGCACGCACGGCGCGGCCATCGGCCAGCTCGACGACGCCGCCATGTTCTACCTGCGCTCGAGAGGTCTCGGTGTCGCCGAATCGCGCGCCATGCTCGTCCGTGCCTTCGCCGGCGACATCCTGAACCGCGTGAAGATCGAGCCGGTGCGCCACTATCTCGAAGAGAAACTGACGGCGCGTCTTGCCCCATGTCGAGTAACGGTGGCGACCGCGTTCGACGTCGAGAAGGTCCGACGGGACTTTCCTATCCTGAACCAGCAGGTTCACGGCAAGCCGCTCGTCTATCTCGACAACGCGGCCACCACGCAGAAGCCGCAGGCCGTCATCGACGCCATGGTGCGCAGCTACGCCGAGGAGAACGCCAACATCCATCGCGGCGTGCACCTGCTGAGCGAGCGCGCAACCCGCGCGTACGAGGAGGCCCGCGAAAAGGTCCAGAAGTTCCTGAACGCGCCCGATCCGCGCGAAGTGCGTCTTCGTGCGCGGCACCACCGAGGCCATCAACCTGGTCGCGCAGACGTTCGGCCGCGCGCAATGTCGGCAAGGGCGACGAGGTGCTCGTCTCCGAGATGGAGCACCACTCGAACATCGTGCCCTGGCAGACTCCTCTGCGAGGAAAAGGGGGCGGTGCTCAACGTCATCCCGATCACAGACGAAGGCGAGCTCCGGATGGATCGGGTGCGACGCGCTCCTGACCGATCGCACGAAGATCGTGGCCGTCGTCCATGTGTCGAACTCGCTCGGCACCGTCAACCCGATCGCGACGATCGTCGAGAAAGCGCACGCGCGCGGCATTCCGGTGCTCGTGGACGGCGCGCAGGCCGTCGCGCACATGCCGGTGGACGTGCAGGCGCTCGGGTGCGACTTCTATGCGCTGTCGGGCCACAAGCTGTTTGGGCCGACCGGTATCGGCGTGCTGTGGGGCCGGCTGCCTCTGCTCGAGAAGATGCCGCCCTACCAGGGCGGCGGCGACATGATCTCGCTCGGTCACGTTCAAGAAGACGACCTACAACGTCGGTGCCCAACAAGTTCGAGGCGGGCACGCCGAACATTGCCGGCTCGGTCGGGCTGGGTGCCGCGATCGACTATCTCAAGGGCATCGACATCGCGGCCATGCAGGCCTACGAAGCCGAACTGCTGGCCTACGGCACGAAAGCGCTCACTGCCGTTCCCGGGCATCCGGATGGTCGGCACAGCGTCAAAAAAGGCGAGCATCCTGTCGTTCGTGATGGACGACGTGCATCCGCACGACATCGGCACGATTCTCGATCAGGAAGGCGTGGCGATTCGTACCGGCCATCATTGCACTCAGCCGCTGATGGAGCGCATGGGGGTGCCGGCCACCGCCCGGGCATCCCTGGCGCTGTACAATACGAAAGAGGAAATCGATGCGCTCGTCGGCGCTCTCGCCCGGGTGCGTGAGATTTTTGCTTAATGGACTTACGAGAGCTGTATCAGGAGGTCATCCTCGATCACAACAAGCGGCCGCGGAATTTCCGCGTGCCCGACCCGGTGAACCGCAAGGCGGAGGGCTACAACCCGCTCTGCGGCGACAAGATCACCGTATTCCTGTATATCGACGGCGACACGATCAAGGATCTCGGCTTCCAGGGAACCGGGTGCGCGATTTCAAAAGCCTCGGCGTCGATGATGACCGATGCGCTCAAGGGCAAGACGCTCGCCGAGGCGAACGCGTTCTTCGAGCAGTTTCATGCGATGGTCACCGCGCCCGCAACGTCGGAAGTCAAGACCGACGCGCTCGGCAAGCTGGCCGTGCTGTCGGGAGTCCGTGAATACCCGATGCGCGTGAAGTGCGCGAGCCTGGCCTGGCATACGATGAAGGCCGCCATGCAATCGGAGCAGGCGGTCGTGTCCACGGAGTAGCCCGTCATGAGCGATCGCATCATCCCGCTCGCCGACGCACCGGCGCCAAAGACCGACGCGCCGCTTTCCGACGATGCCGGCAACCAGCCCCCGCAGGACGCGCCCTTCATCGCCGAACCGCTCAACACGCTCAAGTTCCAGCCGCAGCTCGTCGAAGCGGTCTCGAAGGTGTTCGATCCGGAAATCCCGGTGAACATCTACGAACTGGGACTGGTCTACGACCTCGAGGTTGACAGCGCATGCAACGTGCACGTGCGCATGACGCTGACCGCGCCGGCGTGCCCGGCCGCACAGACCATTCCGGTCGATGTCGAGCGCCGCGTGCGCGAAGTGCCCGGCGTAAACGATGTGAAGGTGTCGGTCGTGTGGGATCCACCCTGGACCCGCGAGAAGATGTCGGACGCGGCCAAGCTGACCTTGGGGATGTACTGAGGCAGAGACGTCCTGGGCGTCACGGTGCAAACCGCACGTGCAGGTCAACTCTCGATTCACTCCGTCCAGTGCCTCGTCAGTACTCCCATAACCGGGTATCTGTTCCTGATCGCCACGACCTTGTCGTAATACGCCTGCTTCGAGAACTCCCCCACCAGATAACGATTCCGTAACAGCCGCAGCTCGTACCGGTAAATGTCGTTCACGACCGACCGGGCGGTCGTCGGCGGCGTCGTGGGTTTCGGGATCACGCCGTGCGTGGCGAGCTGCTCGAGAATCCCGGGCTTGTAACGGTAGGTCACGGAAGCTCCGATAAGAAGAACGCTTGAACTCTCCACGGAAGCACGGACGTCTGGTCTACGAAAGCCGCCCCTCGGACAGCGCCGCGCCGGTCATCACGGCGGTGGATCATATCCTGAGCTACGCGTTCGCTGAGGCAAACACGCGGACGCATGAAGAATCGAGCGCGATGGGCATGCCCCCCGACGTGCTCGAGCAGCGCTCGCTCACAAAGGGGCGCGGCTGCCTGCATTGCCGCCAAACCGGCTATAGTGGACGCGATGGCATCTTTGAAATTCTGCCCGACGCCGGCCGGCTGGCCGGAATGCGCACCCTGCGTGAAGCGGCCATCGAGAAAGTGCTCAACGGCACGACGACGGTGAGCGAAATGGTCCGCGTCACCGGGAAATGAGCCCACGTCGTCCGAAAAAGGCCTCTCAACTGGCCACCGCTCTCATCGAGCACAGCTCCGATGCCATCGTGCTCGTGGACGAAGCGGGCACGGTGCTGTACGCCAATCCCGCCACCGGGCGCATGCTGGGTGTTCCTCTCTCCGAAATCGTGGGATCGAGCATGTTCCGCTCGGTGCACGACGACGACATGCTGCTGTTGCGCTCGAACTTCGCGAAGAGCCTCGCGAGACCGGGCATCCCGGTCAAGAACGCATACCGGCTGCAGCACAAGGACGGAACGTGGCGGTACATCGAAAGCGTCGGCGTGAACCGCCTCGACGATTCGGGCATTCGCGGCGTCATCCTCAACTGCCGCGACATCACCGAGAGCAAGCGGGCGCTGGAGGCCCTGCGCGAGGGTGAAATCCGCTACCGCCGGCTGACCGAGCAGACGACCGACATCATCTACAACTGCGATCTCGACGGGCGATTCACCTACGTCAACCCGACGGCGGTGGCGCTGATGAAGTACAGCGAGAAAGAGCTGATCGGACGGCACTATCTGACGCTCATTCGCGACGACTACAAGCCGCGCGCGTCGGAGTTCTACGAGCGCCAGCGGCGCGAGCACCTTCGATCGACGTACCTCGAGTTTCCCGCCCACGCCAAGGACGGCACGGAGATCTGGCTCGGCCAGAACGTCCAGATTGTCGAAGAGGGAGGACGCCCGATTGGCGTTCAGGCAATCGCGCGCGACATCACCCAGCGCCTGGCGCTGGAAGATCAGTTGAGACAGGCGCAGAAGATGGATGCCATCGGGCGTCTCGCCGGAGGCGTGGCCCACGACTTCAACAACGTGCTGACGGCGATTCTCGGATCGGCCGATCTGCTCTCGATGATGCTCGAGCCGGACGCTCCCGGATGGACCGAGGCCGACGCGATCAGACGCGCCGCCGACAGGGGCGCCGCGCTCACCAAGCAGTTGCTCACGTTCAGCCGGCCACAACGAGCGGCCGCGACGGTCGTGGACGTGGTCACCGTCGTCAGCGGCATGGAGCCGATGCTGAAGCGGCTCGTGCTCGACAAGGTCACGATTCGCGTGACCGCCAGCCAGTTGCCGATTCCCGTTCGTGCCGACGAGGCGTCGTTGAATCAGATTGTGCTGAACCTCATCATCAACGCGCGCGACGCCATGCCGGATGGCGGTACCGCGTCCATCGACATGGGCGTCCTCAACCTCGGTGATCCGCTTGCGCCGGCGCTCGGCGTCGGTCAGGGGCGATATGCCGGCATCAGCGTGCGCGACACGGGCCAGGGCATCTCGGCCGACGTCCAACGGCATCTGTTCGAACCCTTCTTCACGACCAAATCCCCCGACAAGGGCACGGGCCTGGGTCTCTCGATTGTGTACGGCATCGTGAAGGGCCTTGGCGGGGGAATCGAGGTTCAGAGCGAAATCGGGGAAGGCTCGACGTTTACGATCTATCTGCCGCTGGCAGCCGATGGGCCATAGTCGCGGGGCGATGGGCAATGGGCGGTCGCTGGCGCCCGTCGAGCTATGGCTTGCCGCCGGCTCGCACGTCAGCGACGATCTTCTCCGCAAGCTTCGGGCTGACGCCGCACGTTGAATCGTTAATCCGGCAGGCCGCGATGGTGAGGCCACAGCCGCAGCCACAGGCCTCTTCGTTCAGCCGCTTCAATGCCGCCGTTTTCTGCTCCGTGGTCAGCATCGACAGGTCGAGACCGGGAATGTCGGTCGCCTTGGCATTCGTGGCAAGCACGGCCTGACCTTCAGCCGCGTCGTATTCGACGTCGGCATCGACCGGCAGCTTCGCGAGCACGCGCGTCTCGAGCTCGATCTGGGAGGCCCGAATCTGCCCCACGTGCTTCTGCATCATCTTCAGGTCGGGGCCGACCATGAAGGTGGTGGGCAGCGCGAAAATCCCCGGGAACGCGTCGCTCAGCTCCTTCGTCTCGACCACGATCGGATAGTTCATCTTGTAGTCGGCCGCGAACTTCAACACGTGGTCGCCGGGATCGTCCTCGGACAGCACGCCGATAATCAGCAGGTGGTCCTTATACTGTTCCTGGAGCTTCACGAGGTCGGGAATCTCGGCGCGGCAGGGCGCGCACCAGGTTGCCCAGAAATTGACGATCGTGACCTTGCCCGCCAGGTCCTTGTTCGTGATCGTTTTCCCGTCGAGCGTCGTCATGGTGAGCGAGGGGATTTCCTTGGGATCCTTGACGAACCGCACGCGGGGCTTTCCAGTGGCGGCGTTCGTATCGGTGGAGGCCGTCAGGTTCTTGCCCACCTTATTGGTGTACTGGACGGCCAGGAAGCCGCCAATTCCCAGGGCGAGCACGATGACCGCACCGAAGAACGTCTTCATGTTCATAGGTCACTCACAGAGCCGACTGGCGCCCGGCACCCGTTGTCTCCGGCACCGCTTTCGGCAGCTCCGGCGTGAAATCCTCGCCCGGGTTCACAAACCGATCTCTCTCGATCTTATATTGCTTGTCGTGTAACTGCCTATATCGGCCGTTGGCGGCCAGAAGCTCATCGTGCGTGCCGCGCTCGACGATCTCGCCCCCCTCGAGCACCAGAATCTGATCGGCGCTCCGGATGGTCGACAGCCTGTGGGCGATGACGAAGGTCGTCCTGCCGCGGCGCAGCGCGTGGAGGCCGTCCTGGATGAGCGCCTCGCTCTCGCTGTCGAGGCTCGACGTGGCTTCATCGAGAATCAGGATGCGCGGGTCGGCCAGAATCGCACGCGCGATCGCCACGCGCTGGCGCTGCCCGCCGGAGAGCTTCACGCCGCGCTCCCCCACGATCGTTTCGTATTTGTTGGGGAACTTCTCCACGAACTCGTCGCAGTGCGCGATGAGGCTCACCCCTTTGACCTCTTCCGGCGTCGCGTTGGGTCTGGCGAACCTGATGTTCTCGGCGACCGTGCCGTCGAACATGAAGTTGTCCTGCAACACCACGCCGAGCTGCGACCGATAGTCGCGCAGCCGGACGCCCGCCAGATTGCGGCCATCGACGAGCACCCGGCCCGAACGGGGCCGGTTGAAGGCCATGACGAGGCTGATGAGCGTGCTCTTTCCCGATCCGCTCGATCCCACGAGCGCCGTTGTCGTCCCGGCCGCGGCGACAAACGACACGTGCTTCAACACGGGCACGCCCGGGTCGTATTCGAACGACACATCTTCGAAGACGACGTCGCCGTTGAGAACACCAAGAGGCTCGCGTGAGGCATCTTCGTCGTCTTCGGTCGCCATCGCCTTGATCTCGCGGATGCGATCGAGCCCTGCCAGCGCCTCCGACAGCTGCGTGCCGATCGACGACATCTGGATGAGCGGCGCCGCCAGCATGCCGACGAAGAAGATGTACATGATGAAATCGCCGAGCGTCATGGTACCGGCAAGAATGGCCCGGCCACCGACGACCATCATGACGACGCCAATCGTGCCGATGACGACGCCGCCGAACGACGTGACGGCGGAAATACCAGTGAGGGTCTGGCGAACGTTGGCGAACAGGTTAAGGACGCCGGTCGCAAACACCTTGTCCTCGCGCTCCTCGGCAATGTAGGCCTTGACGACCCTGATGCCGCCGAACGATTCGGCGAGCCGGCCGGAAATCTGGGCGGTGATCTTGCCGCGCTCGCGGAAGAGCGGACGCAGCCTGCCGAACGCGACGATCATCCCGGCGGCGAACAGGACGAGCACCACGATGCTCATGAGCGTGAGCCGCCAGTTCAAATAGAAAAGGACGGCCAGCGCGATGACCGCCGTCACCAGCCCGCCCACCATCTGCACGAGACCCGAGCCCACCAGGTTCCGGATGCCATCCGCGTCGTTCATCACGCGCGAAATCAGCACGCCGGTCTGCGTGGAATCGAAATAGCTCGTGGGAAGCCGCGTGATGTGCCGCTGCATGCTCATGCGCATGTCGGCAATGGCCTTCTGGGCGGCGACGCCGAGCACCTGCGAGAGCGCAAACCCCGTTGCCGCATCGACGAGCGTGGCGGCAGCGGCCGCGGACGCGAGAGGGATCAGGAGGTCGGCGCGGCCCCGGCCGATCACGTCATCGATGAGAAATTTGGAGGTGGTGGGAAGGACCAGGCCTGCGAGCCTGTTGACGAGCATCAGGGCAAGCCCGAGCGCCAGGCGTGCGCGATGCTCCCAGACCAGTTCACGTGCCTCGGCCCAGGCGTTGGCGGCGTTGAGTTTGCGCTTGCTGGCTTCAGGCACGCGTGTTGTTTAGACGCCCGGTTCCGGGTTCTGGGTTCGCCAGAAGCCCTCTCAACGCGTCAGCTTCCGGTACTTGATCCGATGTGGCTGGTCCGCGGCGGTCCCGAGACGCCGATGGCGATCCGCCTCGTAATCCTGGTAGTTACCCTCGAACCAGACAACCGCGCTATCCCCTTCGAACGCCAGCATGTGCGTGGCAATACGGTCGAGGAACCAGCGATCGTGGCTGATCACCACGACACAGCCCGCAAACTGCAGAAGCGCCTCTTCGAGCGCGCGCAGCGTGTCGACGTCGAGGTCGTTGGTCGGCTCGTCGAGCAGCAGCACGTTGCTGCCGTCGCGCAGCAGCTTGGCCAGGTGCACGCGGTTGCGCTCGCCGCCCGACAGCTCGCCCACGAGCCGCTGCTGGTCGCGCCCCTTGAAGTTGAACCACGACACGTACGCCCGCGACGCGACCGTGCGTTTGCCGAGGGTGATTTCCTCTTCGCCGCCGCTGATCTCGTCGTGGACGGTCTTGCCCGCGCTCAGCGAGTCGCGGCTCTGGTCGACGTAGCCGAGCTTGACCGTTTCGCCGAGCCGGAGGACGCCGTCGTCCGGCTTCTCCTGACCCGTGATCATCCGGAACAACGTGGTTTTGCCGGCGCCATTGGGACCAATCACGCCGACAATGCCGCCACGGGGAAGCGTGAAGTTCAGGTCGTCGATGAGGAGCTTGTCCCCATAGGCCTTGCGAAGGTCTCGCGCTTCGACGACGACGTCGCCAAGCCGCGGGCCCGGCTGAATGTAGATTTCGACGCTCTCGATCTGCTTCGCCGTATCCTGGCCGAGCAACTCCTCGTAGGCCTTGAGGCGCGCCTTGCCTTTGGCCTGACGGGCCCTCGGCGCCATCCGCACCCATTCGAGCTCCCGGGCAAGCGTGCGCTGACGCTTCGATTCGGTCTTCTCCTCGAGCTGCAGCCGTTTCTGCTTCTGCTCGAGCCACGACGAGTAGTTGCCTTCCCACGGAATGCCGGAGCCCCGATCGAGCTCGAGAATCCAGCCCGCGACGTTGTCGAGGAAGTACCGATCGTGCGTCACGGCCACGACGGTGCCGGGGTAGTCCTTGAGGAACCGCTCGAGCCAGGCGACCGATTCGGCGTCGAGATGGTTCGTCGGCTCGTCGAGGAGCAGGAGATCGGGCGATTGAAGCAGAAGCCTGCAGAGCGCGACACGCCGCCGCTCGCCGCCCGAGAGCGTCTTGACGTCGACATCGGGAGGCGGAAGCCGCAACGCGTCCATCGCGAGCTCGAGCTTGGAGTCGAGCTCCCAGGCGCCGGCGGCGTCGATCTTGTCCTGCACGCGCGCCTGCTCGGCGAGCACCTTGTCCATCTCCTCCGGAGACAGATCCTGTGCGAATTTCTCGTTGATCTCGTCGAACCGCTGCAGCAGGCCGCGGATTTCCGAGACCCCTTCCTCGACGATGTCTTTCACCGTCTTGGACGGATCGAGCTGAGGCTCCTGCGACAGATAGCCGGTCGTGATGCCATCGGCCGGGAACGCCTCGCCGACGAAATCATGATCGATGCCGGCCATGATCTTCAGCAGTGTGCTCTTGCCCGATCCGTTGAGGCCGAGCACGCCGATCTTCGCGCCGGGCAGGAACGAGAGCCAGATATCCTTCAGCACCTGGGAATCGGGCGGGTACACCTTTCCCAGGCCTTTCATCGTGTAAATGAATTGGGGCATAGTCGCAGAGACGCAGGGAACTCGACTGAATCAGCCGCTTATTGTAACAGGACGGGGGGTGGGAGTCCTCGGATGCCTGGAGAGTCTTCGTCCTCAGTCATGGCAGAAGGCAGATGGATGATGGCAGAGAGTACTTCTGCCATCTGCCATTTGCCATCTGCCCTGACACCTTACACCATCAGACCCGTGCTCCGGGAGGCGGCGTGCCGGGGCGCACGGGCGGAACGATTGGTGTGGTCGGCGTCTGAACGGCCGGTCTGTGAGCGCCCGGCGCCTGCACCGGGGCAGGCACCTTCAACCGCTCTCTCATCAGTTCCTCGGCGCGCGCGAACAGGTCCTCCTTGGAGATTCGCCGGCATCGACGTCGGCCAGAATCGAGCGCTGCGCCTTGTATTCGCGGTTCTCGATGCCCGCCTTGCTCTGCAGCATGCGCCACGCCTTGCGGCGCTCGACGCAGAAGAGCACGAGCTGGCGCGAGAGCGACGCGGTACTCGACGTCGCCGTTCGGCCCCTGCACCTTGATGTAGACGCCGAAGTCCGGCACGAAGGAGCGGTGGTCGGGCACCAGGTAGCGGCGGTAGACGACATCCTGCTGGGTGATGCGGACCAGCATGTTCTCGAGCGGAATCAGCTTCGCCGCCTCTTCCTTCTTGATCTTCTTCAGGTGGTTGCGGAATCGCGCTTCGGTCGCGCACCAGTGCGCCACGGTGTAGCGGTACGGCTCGTTGGTGCGCCTTGAACTTCGTCTCGTACCAGTCCATGTCGATCGACGGATTGCCCTTGACGTCGAGCGCTTCCTGATAGGTTTCGCCCAGCCGCGGATTGAACACGAATTCCGGCGCGCCGCGCGAGTCGCGCACGCGCTGCGCCTGGTCGAGCGCCATGTCGTCGGCCACGCCGTGCTCGGGCTGGCAGGTCGTGAAGCACTGCAAGAACGCCGTGCCGCGGTACTCGAGGCCGTCGAGAATCGCCCTGTAGAGCTTCGGCGCGTTGGCGATCGAGACCTGCGCGACGAACGGCGAGCCGTGGCCGGCGAGGAACGTCTCGGCCACGGTCTTCTTCTCGATGTTCTTGCCCTGCGTCGCGGTGCCGAACACGTTCATGTCGTTGCCGCCGAGCATCGGCGTCGAGTCGGAGTTCTGGCCGCCGGTGTTCGAGTACACCTGCGTGTCGAGCATCAGCGCCTTCACGTTCGGCCGGTTCTGCAGGATGACCTTCGACGTGTTCTGGTAGCCGATGTCGCCCATGCCGCCGTCGCCGCCGACCACCCAGACCTTCGGCAGCTCGAGGATTTCCTGGTCGGTCATCACCGCGTCGCTGAAGTGCACGTACTCGTAGTACTCGCGCGCGTTGATGACGTTCGTCGTCGCGGTGCATCAGCGCATCGGCCAGCCGCTCGGGAATGACCGACCGGCGCCCGTGATCGACGATGAAGCTCTCGCCGAGGAGCCAGCCGACGGTGATGCCGTCCTGGAAGAGCGAGTTCATCCACGGATACGGATGCGGGTTGTTCGACGGCGTCGAGCCGTAGACCGTGTTGCAGCCGGTGTGCGCGGCCATGGCCATGACCGACATGCCGTTGGCGAGGCGGCCGTCGATCGGCCTGCAGGTTCTTGTGATTGAACGCCTCCTGCCGCATGACGGCCGTCGATCGCGCCGACGATGTCCTTGTCGGAGATCGGGCCGTGCGCGGCCATCCGCGCCTTGGTGTCCTTGTCGTCCTCGCCGCCCAGGCCCATGAGCAGATGGGCGACGGCCTGGCGGAACAGGTCGTACTCCTCCTGGCTCCGCGCCTTCAGCGCCGCCAGCTTCTGCACGCCGTTCTCGCTCGAGCTCGTCGGCCTTGGCCCGGAAGCGATCGGCCTTCGCGTGGTAGAGCGGCCGCATGTACGCTTCGGTGACCGACGGCGATCGCCCGCAGGATGCTCTTCTCGCCGCAGCCGGCGCAGGCGCCGTCGCCCGACACCAGCGCGTCGTAGTTCCGGCGCACCATCAGCATGTTGCGCAGCGTGGCGGTCTTCGAATCCTGCGGGCGCGTGTCGTTGTAGAGGCCCAGGTACTTCTGCGGCGTGTCGGGCAGCAGGTCCAGGAACGCCGTGCCGGTCTCGTGCTCGGCGTTGACCTCTTCGGTCTCCTGCACCATCCTCAGCGCCTGGTGCTCGCCGCACGCCGTGACGCAGGCCGCGCAGCCCTTGCACAGGTCGGAGACGAAGATCGAGAAGACGCCGCCGCCGCCGGGCGTCTTCTTTTCCGGCGTCGCGAAGATCGCGTTCGTCTTCTGGTAGGCCATCGGCACCTTGTCGATGACGTCGAAGAACTGGCGCTTGGCCTCCGGCGAGAAGCCGTCGACCTCGTTGGTCACCTCGCGGATGATGTCCTGGAGCGGCGTCTTGGCGTTCTTGCGCCACCGCGTCGCGCATCAGCTCGCGCGTGCGCTTCTCGATCTCCGGCAGCGAGCTGGAGCATCTTCTGGCGCTCGCCGGCGTCGGTGACGTAGTTGGTGACCGCCGTCCGCAGCACGGTCTCGAGATCCTGCGAGCAGTTGGGCAGCGCCGTGTCCGGGCAGACCGCGATGCACTCCATGCACTGCGTGCAGTTCTCCGGAATGTAGAGCGGCGTTTCGCGCCGGGCGACGTACTTCGACGCCGTGTCGCCGCTGCCCGCGGCCATGATGCCCAGCGACGCGATACGGCGTCGCCGGCTGGTTGTAGCCGAAGCTTGCCGCGGAACACCGCGTCGAACGTCGGCGATCCGCGTGAGCGGCGTGCGCTCCTCCTGGCCCTCCGGGCATCGGATGCGAGCGGCAGCCCGAGCCGCAGCCGTTGCCGTCGTGCCCGTTCGTCGAACAACCGGCAGCAGCGCCTTGCCGCGCAGCGTCGACCGATCCGGCGCCGTCGAGCTCGCCGATCGGGATCTCGCGCACGCGCTCGAAGCCCTGCGTCATGACCTCCATGTTGGACTTCACGACCGCCTTCGCCCAGCCGGCCGAACTTCTTCACGTACTGCTTGTGCACGACCTCGCGGAACTGCTCCTGGGTGATGCGGAATTCCTCGAGCAGCGGCGACACGGCGAAGAACGCGCCGAGGAACGCGTTGCCCTGCATGCGCAGCTGCAGGTCGCCGCGGTCGGTCGCCTTGCGCGCGATCTCGAAGCCCGGCAGCGTGAACACGCGGATCTTCTTGTCGATGATCTGCTGGCGCGCCCACAGCGGCAGCCGCTCCCACGCCTGCTCGCCCTCTTCTTCCGACTCCCAGACCAGGCAGCCGCCCTCCGGACATGCCGTCGAGCGGGTTGGTGTGCGTGAACGCCTTCGGATCGCAGCAGAGCACGACGTTGACGTGGCGCAGGTCGCAGTTCACGCGGATCCGCTCCGGCGCCGCGACCATGAAGTACGACGTCGGCGCGCCCTTCTTCTCGGATCCGTACTTCGGGTTCGCGCTGACGTGGATGATCTCCTTCGGGATTGCCGAACTCGTCGACGACCTTGTCGCGCTCGTAGAGCAGATCGTTCAGGTCGCCGATGATCGCGCCGAGGTTCTTGCCGGTCGTGATCGCGCCCCAGCCGCCGATCGAATGGAAGCGCACGGCGATCGCTGCCCTCGGGCAGCAGCGACGGCGTCTCGTCGGACTTCACCTCGTAGGGATGATCGATGCCGAGCGACCATGAACGACACGCCGTCCGCCGCGCGTCTTGCCGTCCTTGCGCGCGCGCTCGCCGGTCGCGAACTCGTAGGCGCCGATCGTGTGCTCGGGCCGGAAGTCGCGCGAGCCCAGGCCGTAGACGCCGGCGAACAGCCGCGGCATCTGGTCGGCCGTGATCGCCGGAATGCCCGCTTCGCCCTGCAGCGCCTTGTTCAGCGCCGTGCGGATGTCGCGCCCCATCGGGTTGTCGCCCGCCATGCGGCTCGTCGGTGCGCTCGAGGATGATGACGTTCTTCTTGCCGGCGAGCGCCTTGACGATGGCCGCTTCCGGGAACGGCCGGAAGACGTTCGATGTGAATCGAGCCGACCTTCGCGCCGCGCGTCTCGCGCAGGTAGTCGACCGCCGCCTCGATGTTCTCCGCGGCCGATCCGAGCGACACGAACACCGTGTCGGCATCCTCGGTCTTGTACTGGCTGACCAGGCCGTAGTAGCGGCCGGTCAGCTCGCCGAAGTCCTCGTACGCCTCTTCGAGGAAGTCGAGAATCGGCTCGATGAAGTTGTTGCGCCGCGCGACGACGCCCTGCATGTAGTGCTCCTGGTTCTGCACCGGGCCGAGCAGCACGGGGTTCGTCAGGTCGATCATCTTCGGCACGCGGCGGCGCTTCGGACCGAACAGCACGCGCTGGCTCTCGGTCGGGCAGTCGATGATGTCGTCGGGCGCGCCGAGGTACTCGCGAATCAGCTCCGATTCGTGCTTGTAGAACGTGCGCTCGAGATGCGACGTGAGGAAGCCGTCCATGACGTTCATGCCGGGCGTCAGGCTCAGCTCGGTGACGCGCCGCAGGATCGAGCGCCTGGTCGGCCGCCTGCTGCGCGTCCTTGCCGAAGACGATGATCCAGCCCGTGTCGAGCGCGCCGTAGACGTCGTCGTGTCCGCAGTGCACGTTCAGCGCGTGCTTGGTGAGCGCGCGCGCGGCCACTTCCAGGACCATCGTCGAGCACTTGCCCGGCGCGTGGTAATACTGCTCGACGCCGTAGACGACGCCCTGGCCCGAGGTGTAGTTGACGACGCGCTTGCCGCAGACCGAGTGCGCGATCGCGCCGCCCTGGGCGGCGTGCTCGCCTTCGGCCTCGACGGCGATCGTGTTGCCGCCGAAGACGTTCAGCTTGCCTTCGGCAAACGCCTGCTGGTACAGCTCGCCGCCTTCGGTCGACGGCGTGATGGGATAGAAGACGCCGGCGTCGGCGATCCGGGTTTCGGTGTGGTAGGAAACCAGCTGGTTGCCGTTGGCGGTGACACGGATCCCAGGATAGCGGGGTCTGCTCGACATGGACGCATTCCTCCAGACCGTGGGCACCTCCCGCGCGTTGAGGTGTCACTTCGGCTTGCAGTTGTAGTGGCTCGGCTATTAGGTCAACTAAGCCGCATTTTACCCCCGGTCAGCTTTCTAGCGAAAGATTTCTGGACGCCGGGCCGCCATCATGGTATTCAATGACACACACGAGCGTATCCGACACCCCCTCGGTAATGACGGTCGCGCCGCCGCGCGCTTCCAGGGAGGGTTTGCCATGTCAGTCGCGCTGTCGATCGTCGAGCTGCTCAAACGGGAGCGTCTTCCCTACACCTGGTTTCAGCACAAGCTGTCGTACACAGCGCAGGAAGAGGCGGCCGCCTCGCACATCCGCGGGCGCTGTTGGGCTAAAGTCGTCATCTGCATGCTCGACGAACAGCCCGTTCAGGCAGTCCTGCCGGCCCACTACGTCGTCGATCTCGAACAACTGCGGATGCTGGCTGGCGCCAAGACATTTCGCCTGGCGCGCGAAGACGAGCTGGCGATCCTGTATCCGGAGTACGAAGTCGGAGCGATGCCGCCCTTCGGCGCGGTGTTCGGACATCGCGTGTTCGTCGAGCGCTGCCTGGTCGGCGAACCCGAGATGGTCTTCAACGCCGGCACGCACACCGACGCCATCAGGATGCACTACGGAGATTTCGCGGAGCTGGCAAAGCCAACGGTCGGGGAGTTCTGCCGGTGCCGGGGGGAAAGGAGAATGGACTGATCAATCCAATTGTCAGTTTTGCAGATAGAAGATTGAGAGAGTGTTGTCGGAATCTCGATTCTTGATTGTCAGACTACGGGCAAAATACAGGCACGCAATTCGCCCTTTATTCCGTCAATCGCCAATCGTCACTCTGTCAACATTCTGACAATCCACCAATCTACCAATCTATCAATTCATTTTACCGTCGGCTTTCCACTCTAAGTCTCTGGATCTGCTTCGTCGCGTCTTCGATCTGCGCTTCGAGGATCAGTTTGCCGATGTAAGCAGTCGCTTTGCTCGGATTGCCGGTATGACCCTGCCCATCGTTCGTCTTCCCGACGAAGAACTTGTCCACACGCAGCTGCGACGGATCGAGGTAGAGAAAGCTGGTCGTGTCCTGACTCCCCGCGTGCCCGCCCACTTCTTCCATCGTCAGGCCATTGGCCATGGCAATGGCATCGCCGCGACCTGGATAGTAGTCGGTGATGTGATGCACGCGGACGTTCGTGCCGGCCCACTCCTTGTTGAGTTTCTCCGACACCACCTTCTGCCCTTCCTGATTCCCGCCGCTGTCGCCGACGAACGCAATGTCGATGAAACCGGCGGTCCGCAGGCTTCGGGCGGCGTATTCCAGAATCCCCTCGTATACCGGCTCCGGAATCGTGATCGTGCCGGGGAACCGCATATGGCCCGCGGCCGGCTTCGGTCCCGGGATCTCGCCCTCAGGCACATAGGCCAGCACCGGCGCCACGATCGCATTGCCGAGCGCCTTCGCGATCTCTCCCGCCTTGTACTTCACCAGGATGTTGTGCTTGCCCAGCACCATGTGTGGACCGTTCTGCTCGGTTCCACCAGTCGGGATAATCGCCGTCGTCTTGCCGGTCTTGATGGCATCGCGAACCTCGACCCAGGTGAGATTCTCGAGGAAGACCGTATTGGGATTCGGCTGCGCCACGGCCGGCGCCGCAGAGAGAACCGTCAACAGCGTCAGTGCACATCGCAATCGCATACAGCCTCCGGTACTATTTCTTTTCGACGGTCACCCGGCGCACGTCGATGCGCGTCACCGGAGCTTCACCGTTAACGGGCACCTGTTCGATCGCCTCGACGACCTGCAGGCCATCGACGACGCGGCCGAACGCCGAGTACTTGCCATCGAGTACAGGGCTCGGCGCGAGCACGATGAAGAACGACATGTCGGCGCTTGCGGGGTTTTCGCCTCGAGCCATCGAGATTGTGCCCTTGACGTGCCGCGTGTCGTTGAATTCCGGCTGGAGATTTCTCACCAGCCGCTGTTGAGACTCAGAGAGCGGCTCGCTCCTCGACGGCAGATAGCCCGTCTGGATGACGAACCCCTTCGCCACGCGATGGAAACCCATCCCGTTGTAGACGCCGGCCTGCGCGAGACGCAGAAAGTTCCGGACGTGTTCCGGTGCTTTATCGGGCGTGAATTCCAGCGTAATGTTGCCCAGGCTCGTCTCGAGCACCGCACGATACGCACTCAATTCGGCGACGCTCTCTGTCGAAAAACTCTCGGGTGCGGCCGCAGGCTTGTCGCGAATCGTCACCGACTTGATCGCGACCCGCTCTTTCGGCCTGCCCTTTTCATCGGCCGCCACTTCCGAAATCTTCTGAGCGATGAGGATGCCCTCGCTGACCCGTCCGAACACGTCGTACTGCCCGTCGAGGCCAGGCTGGTCGGCGACGCAGATGAAGAACTGCGAGCCGCCGCTGTCCGGATTACCCGCGCCCACGACCGCCGACACGGCGCCGCGCGTGTTCTTCTCGGCGTTGCGCTCGGCGCGCAGCACGCCGAATCCGCCCGTGCCATAGGCATCAGCTTTCGACGGATCCTTCGTAAGCGGATCGCCGCCCTGGACGATGCCCTGTCTCACGACCCGATGGAACACCGTTCCGGCGTACGCGCCTTCCTGCGCGTTCTTGATGAAATAGCCGACATGATTCGGCGCGGCCTCGGTGAGTAAATCGATGACGATGGTGCCCAGATCGGTCTCGACCACCGCCTGCTTGTTTCGCATCTCGTCGAGCGAAAGGGGTGTCGTGAAGAATTGCGGACCCGTTGGTTTCGGTGGGGCGGGCTTCGCACCACGCTGATCGGCCTGCATGCCCGCCTGCATCGCGCAGAACACGAGAGCCGCCGTGGCCGCGTGACGGAATACGCTCATCAGACGCGGGTATTATAGACTTCAAGACGGATGACGTGGCGTGTCGCCGCAAGCGCGGCTCTCTTCTTCGCAGCCATCGGCTGCAGCAGTCAAAACCAGAGCAGTCCGGCTACCCCGGCCGTTGGCAGCGCCGGGACGACGCCCGCCGCGACGGCAACGCCTGGCGGCGGAGTCGAGGTGAGCGGCAAGCTCTCACCAAGCCTCGCGCCCGGGTCGACGTTCATTACCCTGGAGCTGCGGGGAGACGGTGAGATGCCGGTCAAATCCTCGCCCGCGATCATGGATCAGGTGAGCCAGACCTTTCTCCCCGCGTTTCTCGTGGCACAGGCCGGGCAGCGCGTGGAGTTCCGCAACAGCGACGACGTGCTGCACAACATCCGCGTGACGGAATCGTCCGAGCAGCGGCCGATTTTCAACGTCGCGACACCACCGTACGGGAAGTACGAATACACGTTCGACCGGCCCGGCACCTACACGCTCGGATGCGACATTCACCCGACCATGCGGGCCGACATCCTGGTCACGGCCACGCCGTACACCGCAACGACGAGCGACAACGGCAGCTTTGCCATCGCCGACGTGCGGCCAGGTGCATACACGTTGAAGGTGTTTACCGGCGGCGATCCGATTACGCGGCCGGTTGAAGTGAAGTCAGGCGGGACCGATTTAGGGACGATTCAGTAAACGATAAACAGCTTTCTTCTGAAAAAATTCCTCCTGATCTTCTGATCTCCTGTTTGTCTTATTCAGCAGGTGCATTGGCGGAAGGCACGGAGGCCGCTTCGGGCCGCACGATCTCGTCAATCAGGAACAGGTCGGTCAGCAGCGCGCGCAGGTGGATCGACGCATTGAGGTTGTCCACCATCTGCGAGCTGATTGACGGCTGCGCCAGGACGAGCTGCACCGAGGCTCCGGCATCTTCGGCATCGCGCGCGAGCACGGTGATGAAGTTCTCGTACGCGGACGTGGGCTGCAGGTTGTCGGTTCGAACGATCTGCGTGAACACGTCGGCCAGCCCGTTCAGCGACTTCTCGCACGTGATCAGCATGCTGCGGATCTGCGAGCCCATGCCGCTGCCCGGCTCGAGACGCAGCCCCTGGGCCGCATACGCGAGCATGAATTCGTACGCCTCTTCGATGCGCGCGCATCGATCCTTCAGTTCTGTTTTCATCTGGATGATGTCTTCTGTTGCTTGACGCAGAGACGCAAAGGCGCAGAGGATTTCTTGTTCGAAGAAACGCTCTGCGCCTCAGCGGCTCTGCGTCAAGACATGGAAAGTACTACGCCTTGGGCGGTGTGGCGCCCCCCACGACCCAGCGTTGCGGGTCGTGATGCTTGAGGAAATCCTCTCGGGTGATGTCCCCGAAGACCATGCCCTTGGTAATCCAGAGCTTCTCGGGCCGAATCGCGAAGTAGATGTGCGCGATCGTCAACCCGACGAGCCCGATGCCGGCGAGCCCGTGCAGCACGTACATGACGCCCCAGGTACTGTCACTAAACATGTACGGGTTGCGCGCGAAGAACGGATTGCGCACGCGCACCATCATGAAGAGACCCGTGGGCACCACCGCCAGCGCCGACAGGACGATGGCCGTGTGATACATCTTGTTGTCCCACGGATACTTCCCGGCCTTCCGTGGCGCCGGTTCGTTGCCGCCGATCGAGCGCTTGAACCGCGTGATCGCCTCGTTCACATCTTCCTTGTTCAGCCAGATCGACCAGAAGTCGAGCCAGAAGGTCGCGTGGATGATGTGATAGATGATCGAGATCGTCAGCGCAATGCCGGCGAGGTAGTGAATCTGCACCCAGTCGAACTTCCATCCGAGGATGGGCGCGAACGAGGTGACGAGCAGCGTCAGCATCGACGCGGCCATGATCCAGTGGAAGGCACGCGCGGCGAACGAATGGCGCGGCACCTTGGCCGGCACGCGAGCCGCCGCGGCGGCGATCGACCGGGGCGGTGTCGGCCACCGGCCGGTTTCGGCCAGAACGCCACATACAGCGTGTGGCCAACCATGAACAGTGCGCCGAACGCGAGCGCCGCGTACACGAGATTCCACTGCGCGTGAGTGAGGATTTGTTCGTTCCAGGGGTTCAACCCCGTCTGAACCAACCAGCTCATGATGTCGCCTCCGCCCGGAGTGGCCCGCTTCACCAGGTTACGCATCAAGGGGATTTTGTAGGCGTTGTGCGCCAGCGGCTGGTCGCCCTGGATCGCCAGTTCCCCGGCCATGGCTGCCGTCTCTTCGTTCTGGGCCTTGCCCTTGATCGCCGCTTCGACGGCATGCAGCCGCATCGGGTGCGCCGCCACGGCGTTCACGACGACGCGCGATTCCTGAATGTTGCCGCCCGACACCTTCAGGGCCGTCGCTACGTTGACCAGCGGGAAGTCCCACACCTGACGATCGCGCACCTTCTCGAAGTAGAACTTCGCGCCGGCCCAGGTCGCCGGGATACGGATCGCGGTCAGGAGGTCGCCGGGCTGCATCACGGTCATGCGGGTGATGTCGATCGCCGGCCCGATGAAGAACTCTTCGGCCGACACGACGCGTTCGCCGTCCGTGTTGCGAATCACCATCTGCGCGTCGAGCGCGACGAGCGCCGGGGCCGTGTCGGACGGGTTCACCGCGACGCAGCGATTGGCGTCAAACATCGCGTGCTCGCGGTTGATCGACGTGGGCGTGTCGGCGTAGCAGATGTTGCCGCCCGCGCGATAGCAGGTCCAGCCGCTGCGGTAGTACCAGCAGCGCGTGTCCTGCGACACGTTGCCGCCGAGCGTCCCTTGATTGCGAATCTGCGGGCGAGGCGACCAGGCCGGCCGCGTCGGCCAGCACTTTGAACTTTTCCTTGATGACCGCGTTGTTCGCGATCTCGGTCAGCGTCGTGGTCGCGCCGATCTCCACGCCGCCATCGGGCAGCGCCTTGATGCCGCGCAGCGGTTCGATGCCGCTGAGGTCGATGACGACCGACGGGCGCTTGTTGCGATCCTTCAGCCAGTCGAACGTATCGAGACCGCCGGCCAGCACCCAGACACTGCGGCGATGTCGCTGCAGCAGCGACACGGCATCGTCGATGCTCGTAGGCTGAAACAGCTCGAAGGCGGGCATTACGTCATGAATCGTTGCCATCTCTCAGCCTCCTCTAAACGTGGGACACGAGGCCTTCGTCGATGCGTTTTTTTGCATCGAGACAAGCCACGATCATGCTTGGTGTTGCCGGAGTGCGGCGCAGGTAGTCGTCGCCGATTGCCGCGGTCAGCGCGCAGAGCGCCGCCGCGGCGCCCGCGCAGATAGCGGGCTCGCCGATACCCTTGGCGCCAATCGGCGTCTGCGGGTCCGGAATCCCGACGGCGGCCCACTTCATCTCGGTGAGCGGAACGTCGAGAATCGTCGGCGGCTTGTTGTAGTGGAACCGATTGGCGAGCGACACGCCGTAGCGCTGGTCGTACACCCACTTCTGACTGCGGATGTGTCCCAGCCCCTGCACGCCGCCGCCATGGAGCTGCGCGGCAAGCCCGCGAGGATTGATGACGGTGCCGCAATCGGTCGCCGCACAGTAATCCACCAGATGGTACTCGCCGGTTTCCACGTCGACTTCGACCTCGGCGAACGAGGCGACCCACGACTGGGTGTTTCCCTTGCGCGGGAAATTGTCGCGCGCCGCGGCGATGAGCCCCTGACCTGCCAACGCCGTCACCGACGCCTTGGTCATCCCGTTGAGGTCTTTCGGCATCTCGTGACCGTCGAATTTGCCGCCGCGCTTGATCGCGGCTTGGGCCGCCTGCGCGAAGGTCATCCGTCCGACCCGGCCGTTCGAGACGGTGTAGCTCTCCGGACGACCACCCATCTCGAGCGCCGCAATCTCCTGCAGCTTCTGCTTCAGATCCTGGGCCGCTGCCAGATGGGCACGCGTGTGCGCGTGAATCGTCTGGCTGCCCGCCTGCGGCGAGCTCCACGCCACGTGCTTGCCGGTACTGCCCCAGACGATCTCGAAGTGCTCCCACGGCGTATCGAGCTCTTCGGCCACCACGCGGGCCGTATCGTGCACGGAGCCGGTGCCGAGGTTGCCGACGCCGGTCTGCACGTACACCTTCCCGTCAGGCCGGACGAGAAGCAACCCATCCATGTTGATCGACCCGGCGGTGTAGGTGCCCAGCCCCACGCCAACGCCAGTCACCTTCGTGCCGACGCGCTGGCCATTGCGCTTCTTACGCTCTTCCCAGTTGAAGGTCTTCGCGCCGAGGTCGAGCGCTTCACTCAGGTGGCAGCTCGTGAAGAACGTCCGGCCCGGTGCGGGACGTCCTGCCGCCTTCGCGGCCGCGACCGCAGCCGCTGGCGGCGGTGCTCCGAACTCAGAACCCGTGCGCGGTGCGTTGATCTTTCGAATCTCGACTTGATCGACGCCGAGCTGGCGACCCGCCTTGCTGATCAGCGGCTCGAGCATGGCCGACGCCTGCTCGCCGCCCGGCGCGCGTTGCGCGACGCGCGGTGGCGTATTGGTGAGGACGCTGATGGCGCGGAACCGCATCGTTTCAGGGTTGTACAGCGCCGTTGCCGTCGACCCGAGCGTGCCCGCGTCGCCCTGGTTGGCATAGGGCCCGCAATCGGAGATGGCACACATATCCATCGCGATGATGCGGCCGTCTTTGCGGAACCCGATGCGGGCGCGGAGGTGAATGCCCGGCCGCGCACGGCCGATGTAGTTCTCTTCTTCGCGCGAAATGCGCATCTGCACCGGCCGTCCGCCCGCCTTCTTCGACAGCACTGCGGGAATCGCCATCGACTGCGCGCCGGGAATCTTGCCCCCGAATCCGCCGCCGGTGTATTCGCTGATAACAATGACCTGATCTTCTTCTTCGGGCTTGAACCCGACCCATTGCGCCACGGTCGAGCGCGTGCGCGCCACCGACTGCGTCGACCCGTGCAGATAGAGCTTGCCGTTCTGCCAGTAGGCCATCGCCGTGCGCGGCTCCATCGCCTGATGGCCGGTCGACTGATGGACCACCGTCTCGTCGACGATCAAATCGGCCTGCTTGAGCGCCGCGTCGACGTCGCCGATGGACCACGCGGTCGGCGCATCGTCGATCATCGGGATACGGCCCGCATCGAGCTCGGCCACTTGCTCGGCGTTGAACTTGAGCTCGGCGACCTGCGGCACCTTCCACACGTTGCCTTCGGCGCGCGCGTTCGCTCCGCCGGGCCGCAGCGACGCGATGGCATCGACGACCCACGGCAGCGGCTCGTACTCGACCTTGAGCAGCTGAACCGCTTCGGCGGCCGTCAGCTCGTCGATCGCGGCCACCGCGGCGATGGGCTCGCCCTGGTACAGGGGCTCGCTGGCAATCGCCACTTCGGGAGCGGTGTTTGCGCGTTGTGCCGGACCTTCACCGAGCGCCTGCGGCGCATCCGGCTTCGGCATGTCCTCGCCGGTGATGATCGCGACGACGCCGGGAAGCGCCATCGCCGCGCTCGTGTCGATGCGGCGAATGCGCGCATGCGGCATCGGGCTCAGCAGCAGCTTCGCGAACAGCATGCCCTCGGCGCGGAAATCCTCGGCGTACTTCGCGCGCCCGGTGACCTTCGCGACGAGATCGTTCAGCTGGTAGGGCTGCCCGATGTATTTGTATTTCTTCTCCTCTGCCACGATCTACGCCTTCCGCAAATATTCCGCACCGCGCATGAACGCGTTCAGAATCTTGTTGTAGTCGGCGCAGCGGCAGAGATTCCCCGAGATGCCATGCGCAAGTTCTTCGCGCGTCGGGTTCGGGTTCGTCTTGAGATAGCCGACCGCGGCCATCACGAAGCCCGACATGCAGAACGCGCACTGGAAGCCCTGCTCGTCGACCACGGCCTGCTGCACCGGGTGCAGTTTGCCGTCCGCCGACTCGAGGCCCTCGATCGTCTGCACTCGCTTGTTGCGAACGGTGTGCGTGAGGATCGAGCACGAATAGTGCGGCACGTCGTCGATGAGTACCGTGCAGGCTCCGCACTCGGAACGATCGCAGCCCAGCTTGGTCCCCGTGAGACCGAGCTTGTAGCGCAGCGTCATGGCGAGCGTTTCCTGCTTCATCACGTCGACGCGACGCTGCTGGCCGTTGACGTTCAACGTCATCAGCCGCTCGACGGCGCCGGGCAGTGAACTCTGACCGAAGAGCCGTTCCGGTCCACGGAACAGATAACTGCTCGCGGAGACCGCAGCGCCTGCGGCGATCACACCTTTGATGAACTGACGACGCGTTGGTACCGATGGGCTGTTCTTGAATTTGAATTGGAGCAGTCATGGAGCGATCACCTCGTCATGAAACCCGCAAGGGGTCGCAGCACACCCGAAAACTTTCAGACTTGGCGGCTTGAGCGCCCATATCCTATCAAAGTCAAGGGAACGGGAGCGTTTTTTGTTCCGCAAGTCGACTTTGGACCGAAATGTCGCCGGAAAGCCGATTCTTTTGGTCGGAGTTAGGGCTCCGGCTGATACCGGGATCAGGCGTCGTCGGAGCGCTTGGGACGCTGGTTGGCGGCCAGAATCCGCTTCCGCAACCTGATGCTTTTGGGGGTGATTTCGACCAGTTCGTCGTCGTTGATGAACTCGATGGCCTGTTCGAGCCCCAGCACGCGGGGCGGTATCAGGCGGATCGCCTCGTCGGCCGAAGAGGCGCGCATGTTGGTCTGTTTCTTTTCCTTGGTCACGTTCACGTCCATGTCGCTGGGCCGGGCGTTCTCGCCGATGATCATCCCCTCGTACACGACGACCGCCGGCTCGATGAAGATCTCCCCTCGTTCCTGCAAGTTGGAGATGGCATAGGCCGTCGCCGGCCCCGTGCGATCGGCAACCAGGGCACCCGCCGCGCGCGACGGGATGGCGCCATGCCAGGGTTCCCACCCCGCGAAGAGGTGGTTCATGATGCCGGTGCCCCGCGTGTCGGTCAGAAACTGCGAGCGGAATCCGATGAGCCCGCGGGCTGGAATGCGGAACTCCATCCGCACGCGGCCGCTGCCGTGGTTCACCATCTTGGTCATCGTGCCCTTGCGGCCGCCGACCTGCGCGATGACCACGCCCTGAAAGTCCTCCGGCACGTCAATCACGAGATCTTCGACCGGCTCGACGCGCTGCCCGTTCTGCTCTTTCGTGACGATCTCGGGGCGCGAGACCTGAAGCTCGAACCCTTCGCGCCGCATCATCTCGATCAGGATCGAGAGCTGCAGCTCGCCGCGGCCGATCACCTTCACGGTCTCGGGAGTCTCTGTGTTCTCGAGGCGGATCGACACGTTGCCGATGAGCTCGCGTTCGAGCCGATCGCGCACCTGGCGCGACGTGACGTACGTGCCGTCGCGTCCAGCCACGGGCGAGGTGTTGACGCCGAAAATCATCGACACCGTGGGCTCGTCGATGGCCACAATCGGGACGGGCGCCTGACGCTCGATTTCGGTGACGGTTTCACCGATGGTGATGTCGGGCATGCCCGCCAGACAGACGATGTCGCCGGCGGCCGCGTTGTCGATCTCTATGCGTTTCAGCCCGTCGAAGGAAAACAGCTTCGTGATCTTCGCCTTGCGCGCCTCGACGTGGGGCGTGCAGATGGCGACCTCGTCGCCGATCTTCACCTTGCCGTTGAAGATGCGTCCGATGGCGATGCGGCCCAGGTAGTCGCTCGAGTCCAGGTTCGCCACGAGAATCTGCAGCGGCGCGTCGAGCGATCCCATTGGCGGGGGCACGTGCGTGACGATCGCATCGAACAGCGGCCGCAGGTCCTCACCTGGGCGCGCGAGGTCGAGCGTCGCGGTGCCCTTCCGGCCATCCGTGTAGATCACCGGGAAGTCGAGCTGCGCCTCGGACGCGTCGAGATCGATGAAGAGATCGAAGATTTCGTTGAGCACTTCGGCCGCGCGCGCGTCGGGCCGATCGATCTTGTTGATGACCACAATCGGCGGCAGCCCGCGCTCGAAGGCCTTGCCGAGCACGAACCGGGTCTGCGGCAGCGGCCCTTCGGACGCGTCGACCAGCAGCACGACGCCGTCCACCATCGACAGCGTGCGCTCGACCTCGCCGCCGAAATCGGCGTGGCCCGGCGTGTCGACGATGTTGATCAGGAGGTCGTGGTAGTGGACGGCGGTGTTCTTGGCCAGGATCGTGATGCCCCGCTCGCGCTCGAGCTCGTTGCTGTCCATGACCCGCTCGGCCACGCGTTCGTTCGCGCGAAACGCGCCGCTCTGGTGCAGCATCGCGTCGACCAGGGTCGTCTTGCCGTGATCGACGTGGGCGATGATGGCGACGTTTCTTCGGTTCGGGTTGGCAATCGTGGACGAATTTCGCGACGAAGGCATCCCAACAGTATAGTAGTTATCAGTTCACGGTTCTCAGTTCTCAGTTTTTCAGATTTCTTAGTTTTCAGATTCTAGTTTCAGATTTCATCTCCCTACACCATGTCCCTCTTCCGCCGGCAGACCACCGGCTCCGTCGTCTGCACGTCCTGTGGATCCCTTGTCGGCGTGCGCGACGAAAAATGTTTCAACTGCGGACGGCGGAACCCCGGGATGTGGGGATTCGCGCCGCTCTTACGGAGCCTCGGGAACGATCTCGGCTTCGTGCAGCTCGTCGTCTGGGGCAGCGGCGCGCTGTACGTCATCTCGATGCTGCTCTCGGGCACCACGATGCGCCTGGGAGGCGGGCTCTTCGGGTTCCTCGCGCCCGATTCGGGCATGCTGTTTCTGCTCGGCGCGAGCGGCGGCATCCCGGTCTTCGGCTACAACCGGTGGTGGACCGTGCTGAGCGCGGGCTGGCTGCACGGCAGCCTGCTGCACATCGTCTTCAACATGATGTGGGTGCGCGACCTGGGCCCGGCGGTCGCCGACATGTTCGGTCCCGGCCGGATGGTCATCATCTACACCATCGCCGGCGTCTCCGGATTTCTCCTCAGCTCGTTCGCCTACGCGTTTCTACCGCACCTGCCCTTTCTGAGCGGCGCGGGTTTTACCGTCGGAGCGTCCGCTTCGGTGTTTGGCTTCCTCGGTGCGCTCGTGTACTACGGCCGGCGGACAGGGAGCTCGCTGACGCGATCGGAAGCGATCCGCTACGCGCTCATCCTCGGGTTCTTCGGTTTCGTCATGCGCGGCGTAGACAACTTCGCGCACGCGGGCGGGTTTTTTGGCGGCTACCTGGCGGCACGCTATCTCGATCCGCTGAAGCCGGAGCGCATCGATCACATCATCATGGCGCTCGTCTGTCTCGGCGCCACGCTGGCCGCCATCGCGGCGTCGTTTATCACGGCGCTGCCGATGTTGTTAGCGCAGTAGGTTCGTTGGTTCGTGGAGTTCGTAGAGTTCGTGGGTTCGTAGGTTCGTGAAGTTCGTGAGGTTCAGGCGGGTCCAAAGTTCAGGACCCGCCTCACTCTCTTACCTTGCGCCCTTCGACTGTCGACTTGCGCCCTGCGACTATTTCGGCGGCACCACCGGCACGAACTGCGGGAAGACGTACGCGTACATCATCGAGATGATGCCCATCACGACCATCAGCAGGATGCTGTGCTTGATGGTGAAGCGGAACAGCCGGCTCTCGTCGGCGGCGGTCATGCCCGGTCGCGGCGACGGCGACGGCGATGCTCTGCAGCGAGATCATCTTGCCCATGACGCCGGCGGCGGAGTTCACCGACGCCGTCAGCACGGGATTGAGACCCAGCGCGTTGGCCGTCACCACCTGCAGGTTGCCGAACAGCGCGTTCGCCGACGTGTCGCTGCCGGTCAGGAACACGCCGAGCCAGCCGACGCACGGCGCTGAAGAACGGGAACGCGACGCCGGTCGCCGCCAGCGCGAGGCCGAGCGTCGAGGTCATGCCCGAGTAGTTCATCAGGTAGGCCAGCCCGAGCATCGACGCGATCGTCAGCATCGCGATCTTCAGCTGCTTGAACGTCGCCACGTAGGTCGTCGACGAACTGGCTGGGCTGACGCGCAGCACGAGCGCCGCGGCGACCGTCGCCAGGAAGCACGCCGTGCCCGACGCGCTCAGCCAGTTGAACGTGAACACGCGCCGCGTACGGCGCCGGCGTCGGCGTCACCGGCGGAATGCGCGTGATCAGGTTGTGCAGCCCCGGCACGTTGAGGCCATTCAGCCACCGCCGGGATCGTGCGGCAGAAAGCCCGGCAGCAGGCCGTTGGTCGAACCGATCGATCGCCGGCTTGATCGACGGCCTCGCCCCACGCCAGCACGAAGACGACCAGCAGCAGGTACGGCAGCCACGCCACGAAGACCTCGCGCGCCGGAGTGCGTGCTTCGGCGCGAGCGTGGCGTCGGCTTGTCGCCCTCGAGCCGCATGATCGTCTGCGGCTTCCAGAACTTCAGCACCAGCGACCATCACGATGATGCAGGTGAGCGAGCTGAGGATGTCGGTCAGCTCGGGACCGATGAAGTTCGAGACGAAGAACTGCATCGCCGGCGAAGGAGACACCGCAGGCGATGATCGCCGGCAGCACTTCGAGCGCGCGCTTCGGTCCCGCCATCACGACGATCAGATAGCCGGGAATGATGACCGAGATCATCGCGCACAGCCGGCCCGACCATCGCGCTCAGCGGCATCGACGGGCAGCCCGGTCACGTTGGCGAGCGTCGTGACCGGAATGCCGATCGATCCGAACGCGACCGGCGCCGTGTTGGCGAGCAGACAGATGCCGGCGGCGTAGAACGGGAGAACCCGAGACCGGCGAGCATCGCGCCGGAGACCGCGACCGGCGCGCCGAACCCGGCGGCGCCTTCGATGAACGCGCCGAACGAGAACGCGATGAACATCGCCTGCAGGCGGCGATCGTCGGTCAGGCCGCCGACCGAGTCCTTGATGATCTCGAACTTGCCGGTGTCGACCGCCAGCCGGTACAGCATGATCGAGCTGAACACGATCCACGCGATCGGGAAGATGCCGTAGGCCGCGCCGAAGAGCGTCGAGACGATCGCCAGCTGCACCGGCATGCCGTAGACGACGAGCGCCACGACCAGCGCCGACCCGAGCGCCGCCAGCGCCGCCATGCCAGGCGGGCTTGCGCAGCAGCCCGAGCATGAGGAACAGCACGACGATCGGGATCGCTGCGACGAGCGCCGACAGACCGAGACTTCCCCCGATGGGCTCATAGTTGTGTTGCCACATATCTCCCCTCAATAGACGCAGTTGGTGCGTTGTGGAACGCGCGGAACTGTATCACAGGGATTAGGGATTAGGGATTGGGGATTGGGGATTAGGGGGACTAGCCGGCCTTGCGGCTGTGAGGCCTGTCGTCCACCTTCGTCACTCCAGCGCGCTCGCTGACGGCCTCCTTGAGACCTATCTCGAGTCGCTCGCTCCGGATGCCGAGGCGAAGGCGCCCGTAAATACTAATGAGGTGATTGGCGACCCAGACTAGCGCCAGCCAGGCGATGATGGAACCCCGCCAGTCGGCATAAAGAAGGTGAAATCCCGTCATCAGCAGCACCGCCGCCGAGACGTAGTGGCTGAAGCAGTACTCACAGGTAAAGAGGTAGAAGAACTTGCGAAGCGGGAGGCTCTGGGCGGATTGGCTCCTGTCGAGACAGTAGCTCTGGAACTCCCGGAAAAGCTCTTCGTGCGTCACGGTCCACGATGCGGCCGCAACCGGCAATGCCAGAACAATGAGGCGAAGAAAATCCGCAGCGGCGATATCGGTCATGCCCGGTTTCTGGTCATCACTCAACGCCCGAATGACGTTCCCACCGACACCTGGTCGGGGGTTGACGGGGGTTGAAAGGTGTGTCGCAAGAACTGCGCCACTGGGGACGTCTCACCGCGAAGACGCGAAGACGCCAAGAATTCCTTGGCTAAGAAACCTTGCGTCTTGCGTCTTTGCGTCTTTGCGTTGGGATAACAGGGTCGTGAATTACTTGGTGTGGAGATCGATCACCCTGTTAATCGCGCGCTGACAGACCCGGCAAAAGCGGGTGACCTTGCGCGAGCCCATGATGCATTCCGCTTCCGGCCGGTACAGCCCTCGCGCTTCGTAGCCCGCGCCTTCGAAGGCGCCGACCTTGCCGGCATGGCTCATCGGTGTCGGGATGGGCGTGTCCTTCGCCACGAGATCGCGCCATTTCAGCGCCGAAGGGTCGTGAAGAGCCGTGACGTTGGGCTCCCACGGCTCGACTTTGACGGCGGCTCCGGTTTCGTAGGTGACGGTGCCCACATATTCATCGCCGAGCCCCGCGAGATTGTGCGCGAGCTCATGAATGAAGACGTAGCTGGCCGAGTCGTTCCCCGCGGCGACGGTTGATTGCTGGTTGAAAATTCCGCCGCCGCCGTATTTCGTCTCGTTCACCAGCACCTCGACGATGTCGTACGGCGCCGTGGCGGCGAAGTTGCGAAGCGCGCGATTGTCGTAGGTCAGCGCATATCGGTCGAGACCGAAGATGTTGAACTGGACCGAAAGCGGCGCGCCACGAACCGCCAGCGCCCTGACGTTGAAATCGCCCCGGCGCGACTTGAAAGGCTCGATGGCAAAGAGCGCCTCGACCAGCCGCTCCGCGTCTCGGCGGAACTTCGAGGCCTGCTCCAGCGCATACCCTTCGCTGATGAGAAGCAGATCGACCTTGCGGTTCGACGGACCATTCTCGAACAGCAGCGACGGCCCGACCGTGGGTGGTATCGACGCCGGGACGGCCGCCCCGGAGTCGACCTCGGTCGTCCACAACGGCTGGAAGACGTTTTGCGCATCCCGCTTGCTCAATGTGATGCGCACGGGTCTGACCGGCCAGGGGAACCTGAGCGATTCGTGAAACGTGCGGTTCGTCTTGCGCGACTCGGGAACGGTTTCCCACTCGCCGTAGATCGAGGCAAACCCCCGCGAGTACAGCAAACGCCCGGATGCGCGATCGTTCACCTCGAAGACGTACTTTCCGAGATCGGTCTTGTCAATGAGTTGCGAGCGGCTGCCGGGCCACGGGCCTTCGCTGACGAGAGCATCCAGTTTGATCGCTTCCCCGCTCGTTCCGCCGGAGTGCAGATAATCGACGCGCAGCGTCCGGCCGAAATCGAGCGGCCCGGCTTGCGACCCTACCGATCGACCAGAAGAGACACACGCCGCGGCGAGCGCGAGGGCAGCAAACAGCTGACGCATCTGGCATTAGATCTTAGCTCCATCGATCCTCAGATGTAGTAGTCTGCCCCCCGGGAGGCAATCATGGGCGCCACGTCGGACGACCTCATGGACATCGCGCGCGCGGGAGCGGAACGCATCGAGATGCCGGACAAGCAGGTGCGCTATCCCAGCTTTGGCGACGTCGAAGAGCACTGCGCGGCCGAGTACGACGAACTGCTCGAGGCGCTACACGACGATGAGCTGTTTGCGCCCGCGGATGTCCAACGCCAGGAAGAGATCGTCCAGCGGTTGAAGGAGCTGACCGGAGAGGACGGACACGAACTGATAGAGGAGCTGGTCGACAATCTGGCGCGGCAGCTGTGGCTCAATCAGGAAGCGGCGTTTCATCTCGGCATGGCGGTCGGCCTGAGGCTGGCCGAGGGACGAAGGCACTGAAGGAGGCTTCGCTGTCAGGGCTGAGGGCTGAGGGCTTAGGGCACAACAGATTCGCGCGCCCGTTGTTGAAGTGGGCCGGGGGCAAGCGTCAGCTTCTTCCGGTGCTTCGGGGCTTCTATCCCGGGCAGTTCAACCGGTACTTTGAGCCCTTCCTGGGCAGCGCTGCCGTGTTCTTCGATCTTCACGCGCGTGGTCTCGTCGGCGGCGGCGCGACACTCACCGATCACAATCCGGACTTGATTGCCTGCTATCGCGCGGTCAGAGACGTCCCCGACGAGATCGTTCGAGAGCTGACCCGGCTCGCGCGCGATCACGCGCGAAAAGGCACCGACCACTACTACGAGATTCGGAACAATCGATTCAACAAAGAGCGCGCCCGGCTGCGGGCATCGGCCAACGGTGGAGAGCTCGGCTATAGCCCGGCGCTCGCCGCGATGTTCATCTACCTGAACCGGACGGGGTACAACGGACTGTTCCGGCTCAATTCGGCCGGCGAGTTCAACGTTCCCGCGGGCCGGTATTCGAAGCCCCGCATCTGCGACGACGAAAACATCCGCCTCGTCTCGGCCGCGCTCGCCCGGAGCAGTGTCGCGCTCGAGCAGGGGCGATTCACCACCGTCCTGGAACGGGCACGGGCCGGCGATTTCCTGTACTTCGATCCGCCGTATGCGCCGCTGAGCAAAACGGCGCGGTTCACCAACTACACCGCCGAAGGATTCAGCCTGGGCGACCAGGAGACGCTCCGAACCGTGCTCGTTGAGCTTGCAAATCGAGGCTGCCACGTTGTGATGAGCAACTCGACCGCGCCCGAGATTGTGGAGCTCTATGAGAGAAACCCGCGGTTGAGCGCAGCGGGCCTGCGCTGTCACCGAGTACCAGCGCGGCGGGCGATCAACTCGAACGCCAGGCGGCGTGGAATCGTCGAGGAGTACGTCATCACGAACGTGCAGTAGTGCCGCATCGCCGGCACTTGCGACGTTCAGATGCGGGCAGACAAACGGGACAGCTCGCCGGCCCAGCCCTGCACCAGAATGATCTCCCGCGAGGCTTCCTTCTGGACATCGTCGTCTCTGACCATCAGGAATCGCTGCCCGTCCGCGGTGACGTCATAGTTGGACGAGGTCAAGCCGGGCGCGCCGCATGAGCTGCTCATTCCATGAGAATAGCTCGGCTTTCCAGAGTTGCTGTGGGCGACCGGCGGTAAACGCTGGCTCGGTGACGACTGGCACCACCATCATGCTGTCGCCGTTCCGGTAAAACAACTCCCGGCCATCTCGCCTCCAGACCGGATCCGTGCCGCCTTCCGAAGAGACCTGGACCTTGGCGCCAGGGCCTGGAAACGCCTGAACGTAGACTTGCGGGCGCCCCGATTCATTCGAGCAGTACGCGAGATACCGGCCGTCGGGCGAGAATTTCGGTGAACCCTGCGCGTAGCGAGAATCGTCGAGAGGCCGCGGCTTACGATCGCCGTCGAGCGGCACCACGGCAACCTTCGGCGGCGCTGCGGTGCCCACGTTCATCGTGAACACGATCGCACGGCCGTCCGGTGAGTATGACCCCGGACTTTGAGAGATGCCCGCGCCGAGCACCTGCTCGGCGGGAGCGCTGCGGTCGGAAGGCACTTCGAACAACTGAAACCGCCCCATCGGTCCCGAGCGATAGCCGATCCGCCGGCCATCCGGCGACCAGACGGGCCAGTGGCTCACACCATCGGTGGTGATGTTCGAGAGCACTCCGGTGCTAAGGTCGTACACGTACACATTGTGGTCGGAGCCTTCGATCTCGATCGCCAGCCGAGTGGCGTCCGGTGAAAGGCGCGGATGAAGGTAGGAGCGCGGAGGCAGCGGCAGTTGCTCGGCACGGCCGCTGCGATCGACCCAGTGCAGCGTCCGCGCGCCTCCAACGGCCGGTCCGGGGATGTACACGAGATCGCCCGTCGCCGAGACATCGAAGTTCGCCACCCCGCTGTTGCGGCTCATCAGCACACCTTCCAGTACCGTCGTCGGCTGGCCAGTGACTTCGAGGCGGTCGAGATCGAACGGGACCGCGAGCAGGTTGCCGTTGCGCGCGTAGACGAGATGCCCCGAGTGTGAATAGCACGGGCACATACCGCCCTCGATCAACACCCGTTTCTCGCCTGTGCGAAGCGAGACGACCGTGATTTGGGCGTCGTCATATGACTCGGTGTCCGTCGTCCCGACGGTGAGCAACACGGCGGTACCGCCTGGGAGCACGTACGGAAACTTGTAGAGGCGCTCGCCCCGTTCGAGGTCGATATCCACCACAGGTACTGGGTCGCCGCCTGCGGCCGCGACGCGAACAAGTCCGCCGGGCACGGCCGGGACAAAATAGATCATGTCGTCGGCAGCCCATGCGGCCCCCGAAAAATTCTCTAAACTGCAAATGTTCGTGGGCGCGCCGCCGCTGAGCGCGACCTTCCGCAATCGCCACGGGGCGTCGGTCGTGAAAAAGCCGATCCAGCGTGAGTCGTGCGAGAAAAACGGCACTCCGCGAGCCCCTTCCACGAGCTTCATCTCCAGCTCGCGTACGGACCGGACAAAGATGTTTCCGCCAGGCCCTCGCGGAATGGGGTTGCAGGCCAGATACGCGCCGTCCGGCGAAATGGCGACGCGCTTGTTGAACCCTACGGTAAAGACGTTTCCCTCGGGCAGCGGGATCGCGAACCGTGCCAGGCTGCGCGGCGTAGCATCGCTGCGATAGCGGCTCGCGGAAAATATTCCTGTCGCAGCGGCGCCTGCGGTCGCCCCGAGCAGCGTACCAATCGCAATTCGCCGCGTCACGCCCGTTGTCGTCTGTGCAGTCAGCTCCTCGGCCGCCGATCCGCTCAACGCCTCGTCGAGCTCGAGCCGTGCATCGCCGACATCACGCAGCCGCTTCCGGTGGTCCTTTTCCAGGCAGCGCCGCAAGAGTCGGCGAAGGACGGGTGGAGTATTCACCGGGAGCAGGTCCCACTCCGGCTCTCGTTCGACAATCGCTGCCAGTGTGTCCGTGATTGTCGCGCGGGCGAATGCCGCACGCCCGGTGACCAGCTCGTAGAGCACGCAGCCGAACGCCCAGATGTCGGTCCGCTTGTCCAGCGCCTGCCCGCGCGCCTGCTCGGGGCTCATGTATGCGGCGGTCCCCAGGATAACGCCCTCGCGTGTCCCACCGACGGTCACCGTCGGCGATTGCGTCAGATCTTCCGGCGCCGCGCTTCCTGATGCCGCTTTCGCCAGACCGAAGTCGAGGACCTTTACGGCACCGTCGGGCGTGACCTTGATGTTGGCCGGCTTGAGATCGCGGTGGACGATGCCCTTCTCGTGCGCCGCATCGAGCGCGTCCGCGATCTGCCGCGCGATGGTCAACACGTCGCTGAGCGCGAGCGGTCCACGCAGAATACGCTCGGCCAGCGTCCCACCCTGGACCAGCTCGAGCACCAACGCGCGCACGCCGTCTGTCTCTTCCAGCCCATAAATCGCACCGATGTGGGGATGGTTGAGTGACGCCAGGACGCGCGCTTCGCGTGTAAACCGTGCCAGCCGATCGGGATCGCTCGTGAAGTGGGGCGGGAGGATCTTGATCGCCACGTCGCGTCCCAGCTTCGTGTCGCGCGCACGGTAGACCTCGCCCATCCCGCCTGCGCCGAGCAGCGACATAACCTTGTAAACACCGATCTGCGTACCGATCAGCTCTGCCGTGCTCATCCCCAATCCTGAATCCCGAATCCCTAGTCCGGTTCCGAGCGCATCGGCGCGACTCTGGTTGGCGAGCAGGGATTCCACCTCGGCCCGCAGCACTTCGTCGCCGGCGCACGCGTCGCGCACGAACGCCGCACGATCATCCGGACGGCGCTCGAGCGCGTCGTGACAGATGTCTTCGATACGCCGCCAGCGGTCGTCAGTCATGAAACGCTATCCGAGCGCAGGCTATTTCAGGGGCACGAGGCGCTTCAGTTCCTCGAACCAGTTCTGGACAACGATAAGCCGTTTCGCCTCGATTGGCAGGGGAAGGTCCTTCACCATGAGGAACCGCGTACCGTCCGGCGACACATCGAAGTTCCGTCCGACCCCGACAGGTGAGAACGACCGCGTGTCGAACAACATCTGCGCCGATCCAACGCCGAAACTGGACTCTGTCTGGACGGGGACCATCGTCATCCGACGCTCAACGTCGAGATAGAACAGCTCACGTCCGTCGCGCGACCACACGGGCCGCGTGCCGCCCCTCGTCGACACCGGCCACCGTCCGGCGTTGACATTGGGATAAGGGCGCACGTACACCTCGGCGCGTCCAGACTCGTCCGATTGATAGGCGATCCAGCGGCCATCTGGTGAGAGATCGGCGTTCTGCTCGTTGGAGGTCGTCTGCAGGAGAGGCGTTGACGCATGCCTTTCGTCCATCGACAGTTTACGCACGTCGAATTTGGTGTGCGGATCGCGTTCATCGAAGACCAGTTCGCGCCCATCGGGAGAAAATGTATCGGCGAACTGGTACATTCGGGCTGGTCAGCAGACGCTCGGCAACGCCGGTTCCGTTTGCGGATTGCCAAAAAAGATTCAGGATCCCGGCGCGTTCCGGACCGAAGACGACCCGCTGTCCGTCACGGCTCCAAATCGCCGGTCCACCGGCTTGGCGGCCGACTCGTCACTCGTGTCAGCGCGCTCCGCGCGAACTCCCACACCCATACGTCGGCTTGCTGATCGCGCAAGTCCAGCGCGACACGCTGGCCATCGGGCGAAATACGCGGGTATTCATACGCGCGCGGCTCCGCAGGAAGCAGCTGTTCACGACCCTGGCGATCGACCCAAACGAGGAGACTCCTTCTCCCCTCAGCGGCCTCGGGCAGGTACACAAGGGTCCCTTCGTCCGACACCCAGTACCTGGAACGCACCCCATCCGGGCATTGCCGTTATCTGCGCCACATCCGAAACCAATGGAACCGGGGTTCCAAGGATCTCATGTGCTGCCAGATCGACTTGTACGCCGTACAAAGTTCCATGGAACCCATAGACCAGGTGACCGCTGGCGAGGTAGCGACCACCGAGGGCTTGATGCACGAGGACGTGGCGCTTACCTGTGCTGAGCGATTGAACGACGATATCTGCATCGTCCCAGCCAGGGCCGGATGAAGCGGTAAAGAGGACCTCGCTTCCTCCGGGCAGTAGTTGTGGGGCGGTAACAACCTGCCCTGTCTCGAGTGGAATCAGTAGCTCGGGAGAGCCGCCCGCCGCTGCCACCCTCCATATACCGCCACGGGTGCCTTCGCCGCCGGCTGAGGCAAAGAGAATGGTGTTGTCCGCGCTCCACGTAATGGGGCCATAAGTGCCCAATGCGCCGCCTTGGGCTTGCGCGAGATTCGACACGGTTGTCGCGACGCCACCGGTCGCCAGCACTTTCTTGAGTTCGCCGGCTTGCATGAAGCCAACCCACTGTCCGTCGGGCGAGAAGAACGGGTTGCCGGCGAATCCGAGGTTGCGCCCGGGTCCGAGCACTGCCGGGGGTTCGGTTCCGAGGATTGGCACCGCCTCGAGTTGCTCGAGCGAGCGGAGGTACAAGCGCTGGTTTGCTGCGTACACCACACGTTTGCCGTCTCGGGAAACGGCGGCCAGAGGAGTGAATGTGTTGAAAACATCACTATCGGCATCGGCCAACGGGATAACCAAACGCGTAACAGGATGAGCGAGGTGGTCATCCGTTCTCACAAGTTTCATAACACCAGCAGCCGTAAGCGCGACGGCAATAGCCGCGGCGCCTGCCGCGATCAGAATCACACGACGATGCGCACGCGTTGACAGGGAGCTCACGAGCGGGTTGGATGTCGTTTCGAGATCGACGCCGCGCGTCGCCAATATCGCGAAGCCGTTGCTTCGGATCTTTCTCGAAACAACGCCGCAACAGCTCGCGCACTGCTGGCGGCGTGGCGGTCGGCAGCACGGACCAGTCGGGCTCGCGCTCGAGGATGGCTGCAATGACATCCGAGACGGTCTGGCCCCGAAACGCCAAGCGGCCGGTGAGCATTTCATAGAGCACGCAACCGAACGCCCAGATGTCGGTGCGCTTATCGACCGGCAGCGCCGCGTGCCTGCTCGGGGCTCATGTACGGCGGGTGTGCCGAAAATAGCGCCTTCCCGGGTGGCCAGCGTCTCGGTCGCCGGCGCGTTCGATTGATTCGATGAATGCGCGAACTTCGCCAGCCCGAAGTCCAGCACTTTCACCTGGCCGTCTGCCGTGAGTTTGATGTTCCCGGGCTTGAGATCGCGATGGATGATGCCTTTTTCGTGTGCGGCGTCGAGCGCTTCGGCAATCTGTCGCGCGATCTTCAGCGCATCGCCCATCGAGACAGGTCCCTTGCAGGATCCGCTCGGCGAGTGTGGGCCCTTCCACGAGCTCCAACACCAGCGCCGCGATGCCAGACGATTCCTCAAATCCGTGAATGGTGCCGATGTGCGGGTGGTTTAGTGAAGCAAGTACCCGCGCCTCGCGCTGGAACCTGGAGAGGCGTTCAGGATCGGACGCAATGCCGGCCGGCAGCACTTTGATCGCCACATCGCGACCGAGCTTTGTATCGCGCGCGCGATACACTTCGCCCATCCCGCCCGCGCCGAGCAGCGAGTCAATTCGATAGACGCCGATCTGTTTGCCGATCAGCTCTTCCGTGCCAATCCCCAATCCCGAATCCCGAATCCCTAGTCCTGTTCCGAGTGCGTCAGCGCGACTCTGATTGGCGAGCAGGGATTCCACCTCCCCGCGCAGCACATCGTCGCCAGCGCACGCGTCGCGCACGAACGCCGCACGATCAACCGGCGAGCGCTCGAGCGCGTCGTGACAGATGTCTTCGATGCGCCGCCAGCGGTCGCCGCTCATTCCCTAGTCACGCCCGAGCGTTCGGCGAGCACGATGTCGCTCGACCATTGGACGTAGCCCATGATGAGGGACGAACCGTCGCTGCTCCAGGCCATGCCCCGCAGATACACGCCGGGCCGGAGGTCCGGCAACTTCCGCGGTGGCTGAGTACCGCCAGGCTCGAAAATCCAGATGTACCCCGCACGTGGGCCGGGCAGTCCCGCGACGGCCAAAAGCCGCCCATCTGGTGACCAGGACATGAAACCGTTGCCGAACAGGTCTGCGACATCCGGCAGTCCGGTGTAGAGCGGCTTGCCAGTGCTGCTTACAAAACGCAGCACCGCCGGTGACGGTTCCACGTACGCGATCACATCTTCGCGCGGCGACCAGGCCGGCGCGTGCGCCGCAAGCGGCGTAGACACGCGGCGAGTACGCCCGTCGGCCACCGATACGATGGAGAGACCCGGTACCTTAGCTCCCGGCGTCGCGTACACAATCTCGCGTCCGTCGGGCGACCGAGCTGAGAGTGTCGAGTACGTCTGCAACAAGAACGAGGCGTGGGGCACCACCCTCGGCGCTCACCACCCAGATACCGCGGCGTCCACCGCGATCCGACACGAATGCCACTTGCTGTCCGTCTGGAGAGAACACGGGCCTATCGTCCAGCGCAGGACCCGACGTCAATGGTGTCGGTTGGGTGAGATTTCCCGCCGCCGTCCAGATGTGACGGTTGCCGTCACGAGACGAGCTGAATAACAAGCGCTGCCCGTCGCGGGACCAGGACGGATCGAAGTCGCCGGTGAAACCATCGGTCAGTGGCTCGAGCTCGATGGGACGGTCGAATACCACCTGAGCACGCACCAGCCTCTGTCGTGCGTCCACCGACGTGGCGACAAGCCGGCGGCCGTCTGGTGTCACAGAAGGCGCACCATACTCCCCGACACCGGTCGTCAACCGATGATCCAGTCCCGTCCGAAAGTCGCGCCACCAGAGGCTGAGATCGACGCTGTCTGGATTTGCCGCATAGTAGAGGCCACGGCCATCAGGACTTGGAAAAGGATATGCCGCGCGCCGCGCGCTCTTCACAACGGGTTCAATCGCGCCGCTGGACGCCAGCGCTCGATACACCTCCGTCGGCTCGGTGTTGAAATTCTGAATCCCGTAGTTGAAGTAAATGTACTGTCCATCCGGCGACCACCGTGTCCAGTGGATGTGCCGGCCGTTCTGTATCGGAACAAGCTCGCGTACGTTCTGCCCGTCGGCATCGGCGATGCCAAGGGCGTCGCCCGCGGAACCTCTCCCGCGCGTGAATGAAACCTGCTTGCCGTCGGGAGACCAGTGGAGGCCGGAATCGGGTGCTTTCAAAAGGGGCCGCGGAACTCCACCAAGCGGGGCTGCAATGACCCACGAATACGTGCCCACCTGATCTGGCCGTCGGGCGTCGAAAGCGATCTGCGTTCCGTCGGGCGAGATGTCGAGACCGCTGATGAAATCCTGCGACTGCACGACAAGGCCCGTCGACGCGGTGAGGTTAGCTGGATCACCGCCCGCCACGAACTTGACCCAGACGTCAGTCTGTCCGCGGGCGTCCGAGAGATACGCGACCCACTTGCCATCCGGGGAGATGGCAGGCGCGAATCTGTACGCCGGGGTCGACACCAGTCGCACGATACGATCGAACACGGGGACGGCGTCGGGCGCAGTGCGCAGGGCCAGAACGGCGATGAGTGTGGCACTCACACCCGCGGTCGCCGAAAGGGCGCTCCAGAGGAGCGTCGATCGGCGGGCGCTCTTGATCGGTTTTGAGGGTGACGCCGTGGTCGTTTGCAGCGAAGGCCCATCAACGTCTTTCAGCACCGCGCGCGCGTCGCCGATGTCGCGAAGGCGGAGCTTCGGGTCCTTCTCGAGACAATGGCGCATCAACCGCAGGACCGCGGGAGGAGTAGCCGCTGGTAGTGCGGTCCAGTCGGGCTCGCGGTCCACGACCGCAGCTAACGTGTCGGTGATCGTCGCGCGTAAGAAGGACGCCCTCCGCGTCAGCATTTCGTACAACACGCAACCGAACGCCCAGATGTCGGCGCGCTTATCGACCGGCTGGCCGCGCGCCTGCTCGGGGCTCATGTAGGCGGCCGTCCCGAGGATCGCGCCTCCACGCGTCCCACCGACGGTCACCGTCGGCGACTGGGTCAGATCCGGTCCGCGACTCGCCGGCAAACACCTTGGCCAGGCCAAAGTCGAGCACCTTCACGACGCCGTCGGGCGTGATCTTGATATTGGCAGGCTTCAGATCCCGGTGGACGATCCCTCTCTCATGCGCAGCATCGAGCGCATCCGCGATCTGCTTCGCGATCCCCAGCGCTTCGCTAAGGGAGAGCGGACCCTTCGCCACACGATCGGCTAACGTCAGGCCCTCAACCAGTTCCAACACCAACGCACGGTGCTCCGTCCGACTCCTCGACGCCGTAGATCGCCGCCGATGTGTGGATGATTGAGCGACGCGAGCATGCGTGCCTCGCGCTCGAAGCGTGCCAGCCGGTCGGGATCCGTCGTAAACGCGCGCGGGCAAGAACTTGACGGCCACATCGCGCCCCAGCTTCGTATCGCGCGCGCGATAGACCTCGCCCATCCCGCCCGCACCGAGCAGCGACACAACCTTGTAAACGCCGATCTGCGTACCGATCAGCTCTTCCGTACGCATTCCCAATCCCGAATCCCGAATCCCTAATCCCGTTCCGACTGCGTCCGCGCGACTCTGGTTGGCGAGCAGGGATTCCACCTCCCCGCGCAGCACATCGTCGCCAGCGCACGCGTCGCGCACGAACGCCGCACGATCATCCGGACGGCGCTCGAGCGCGTCGTGGCAGATGTCTTCGATACGCCGCCAGCGGTCGCCGCTCACTTCTTCAGTCAGCGAGTGTAAGGAACAGGCATCGGGACTCGAGCCCGTGAGGGATTGTACTTGCCCTCCGCAACTTCCCATGGCCCATTTCGGGGGGCTTTCCCGCCTCTCTGTCCACGGCCGGAATGCCCCGGCCGCGAGGAGGGCGTCGCGATGGGCCGTCTTACCCGAGTTGCTGGATTGGTGCTATGCGCGGCAATGACAGGCTGGCAGCCGGCGGCAGCTCAGACACCGGAGCGTCTCAGGGTGAAGGTGCTGCTTCAGGACGAAGCCGGGGCGCCAGCCGACCTGCTCGAAGAGGCAAAACGCGCGGCCGCGCGCGTGTTCGGGCTCTCGAACATCGACCTCGAGTGGCTCGAACCCGGGCCCTATCAGCCTCGCTCTCTCACCCTGAGGGTTGTGGCGGCACCGATCGGCACCGAGAGCCGTCATCGCTTCGTCCTGGGGATGGCGCCGGGAACGCTAAAGGCACGGGGGATCATCGCCTTCGCCTTCTATGACCGCATTCAGATCTACGGTGCGGACCTCGGACTCGATGGCTCTCAGATGCTCGGCCATGTGATCGCGCACGAACTCGGTCATCTGCTGCTGCCGTATGACGCGCATTCCCTTACGGGCGTTATGCGTAGGGGTTGGGATGAAGCCCAGGCGAACCAGGCAAGGATGGGACTACTGACGTTTACACCACATCAGGCGGCGCTGATACGCGAGCGTCTGTCCGCTTCCCCTTCGCGTCATGCACCTGCCCGATGACGAGAGTAGTGAACAGGCACAGTTATGGCACCATAGCCAGCCGACGGCGATGGTCGGTTAGTGCGGCAGTTGCTGCATCCACCCGATGGCAATCATGTTCGTCGAGGCTTCCTGGGGCAGGTGGAAAGCCAAGACCTACGCGCGAACGCGCGACCTCAAGACGCAGGGGCGTGTCGCGCTCAAGCTTGCCCTATGGACCGCGGTCGTTCAACCAGAAGTGATCGAACATGACAATGTGACTGACCTCGTCGTTCCGGTTGACGACGACTGCGCGTCCCTCGTCGGTCCAACCGGCCCGGAACGTGACGTGAAACGGCAGTCTAGCGGCAATTCGCGACTGGCCCGTCGCGACGTCGAAAATTCGAACGACATCGTGCTCGCGGTCTTCGCGAAACGGCGCGCTGATCTCTCGTCCATCCGGCCTGAAAACGGGCAGTGAGTAATTGCCGCCCGTAACAGGCCGCTCCCAGACAGGCGCACCCCGTTCCACGTCGATGAGTCGCACACCACTGCCAGCGCTCGAGCCCGTCGTGACGATCCACGTACCGCTCCCGTCTGGGCGAGCGATCCAGTCGCCGCGGAATCCCTGATCCAACAGCTTCTCCGGCGACCCTCCCGAGGCGCGGATCCGCCAGGTTTCTTGCCGATCGACACGATAGGTCTGATACGCAATCCATTCACCATCAGGCGACCATACCGGCCAGGAATCGGCAGGCTCATCACTTGTGAGCTGCCGCAGGTCGGAACCATCGACTCGCTGGGTCCAGATGTCCGAATGTCCCGATGCAATCGACGCAAACGCCACGCGTGTGCCGTCCGGTGACAGTGAGGAGTGTGAGATCGCATCACCCGGCACCGTTGTGATCTGGGATAGGTGCGCGCCGGGATCGGGAGGTGCAGTCCACAGATTGCGGCTGCCACTCGCCGGACTGTTGAAGAGCATTGTTCGTCCATCACGGGACACGAACGTCCACAGAGGACCCGCGAACTCGCCAATCAGTCGAACTGCGGCTCGCCCGTTCGTGTCGGGATCGGACCCGAGCGGAACCTTCCAGATTTCCTGTAAGTAATGGAGGCGTGTCGCGATCAGACGCGATCCGTCAGCCGACACACTTGGTGCATAGAGCCCGTCTCCGACGGTCGTTGTCAGGCGAACGATGGAGCCGTCCTGGGTATCGAGGACGCCAAGATCGGCGGGCGCCTGCTGTCTCGCCAGCGGCAGGTAGGAAATGACCAGATGCCGGTTGTCTGGCAACCACACCGGCTGTCCGCCGTCATTGGCGGTCGAGAGCTGCGCCACTCGACGCTGCTGTCCTGTCGACGCATCGACGACGAACACATTGGTCGGTCCGAAAAGCGCCCCATCCGAATACGTGATCGAGCGGCTATCGGGAGACCACGCTGGACGGCCAACATTGTTTCTGATGCGTTCGACGAGCGTTCGAGCGCCGCTCCCGTCGAGCGCCATCACGCCAATGGTCCAGCCATCCTTCCCGCGGGTCAGATATGCCAGGCGTTTTCCATCAGGTGATGGTGCCGGCGTCTGCGCGCTGTCGATGACCTTTCGCGGTTGTCCGCCCAACGCGCCGGTTCGCCAGATTCCGGTGCCGGCCTCGTCGATGCGCGTGTAATAGATCGTGTCCCCGTCGGGGGCGAAGGCCGGGCGCTCTTCTTCCGCGGCGTCGCTCGTGAGCCGGACTGGCTCGCCTCCCGACACCTGACGCAGATAGATGTCTGGTGTACCGCCATGATTCGACACGAAGACGAACGACCGACCGTCAGGAGACAGTGATCCTCCGGACTCGGTCCCGTCGTAGTTGGTGAGCTGGCTTGCAATTATTCGCGCAGGCACTCCTCCGGAAGACGATACCGTTGCAAGCCGGGTCAACGCGATCGCAACGACGACGGCGCTGATTACAACCCCGGCAATCGCGCCCGCGGCAACCAGAGGCCAGCGCAGGGGCTTTCTCCCGGACTCAAGCGCTGAATCGGGTTCAGGGGCTGGCGCTCCAGAAGGCGCATCGTCCAACTCGATCCGCGCATCGGCGATGTCGCGCAGTCGTTGGCGGACGTCCGTTTCAAGACATCGCTGAATCAGACGAGTGATTGGTCGTGGTGTCGCCGAGAGGATAGACCAGTTCGGTCTGCCTTCGACCACAGCGGCCAACGTGTCGGTCAGAGTGTCCCGCGCGAAGGCGGCGCGGCCCGCCAACATCTCGTACAGGACGCAGCCGAACGCCCAGATGTCCGTACGCTTATCCACTGGCAACCCGCGCGCCTGTTCGGGGCTCATGTAGGCGGGTGTGCCGAAAATGGCGCCTTCCCGGGTGGCTAGCGTCTCGGTGGCCGGCATGCCCGATTGATTCGATGAGTGCGCAAACTTCGCCAGGCCGAAGTCCAGCACTTTCACCTGGCCCTCTGCCGTGAGCTTGATGTTCGCGGGCTTCAGGTCGCGATGAACAATCCCTTTCTCGTGGGCGACATCCAACGCTTC
The DNA here is from genome assembly GCA_963746535.1 of Vicinamibacterales bacterium. GTDB lineage: Bacteria > Acidobacteriota > Vicinamibacteria > Vicinamibacterales > JAMQPK01 > JAMQPK01. Next base: position 906,535 of record CAVVBP010000010.1, read on the forward strand.
GGCAATCTGCCGCGCGATCTTCAGCGCCTCGCCCATCGAGACCGGCCCTTTAAGGATTCGCTCGGCGAGCGTCGGGCCTTCCACGAGCTCCAACACCAGCGCCGCGATGCCATCGGATTCCTCGAATCCGTGAATCGCGCCGATGTGCGGATGGTTCAGGGAGGCGAGCACGCGCGCTTCGCGTTGGAACCTGGTGAGGCGCTCGGGATCGGACGCAATGCCGGCCGGCAGCACTTTGATGGCGACATCCCGCTGCAGCTTCGTATCTCGCGCGCGATACACTTCGCCCATCCCGCCCGCGCCGAGCAGCGACACCACCTTGTAAACGCCGATCTGCGTACCGATCAGCTCTTCCGTGCTCATCCCCAATCTCGAAGCACGAATCCCGAATCCCGTTCCGAGTGCGTCCGCCCGACTCTGGTTGGCGAGCAGCGATTCCACTTCGGCGCGCAGGCCCTCGTCGTTGCCGCACGTCTCGCGCACGAACGTCGACCGCTCGCCCGGAGCGTGCTCGAGCGCGGCGTACACGATCTCTTCGACCCGCCGCCAGTCGCTAATCTCCAATCCCTAATCCCTAAATCACTTTCTCCGGAGCTCCCTAAGCAACCAAAGTTTGGCCATCGTCCAGTCGCGCTTCACCGTTCGCACCGACATATCCAGGGCTTCGGCCGTTTCCTCGATGCTCAACCCGCCAAAGAAGCGCAGCTCGACCACCTGGCTTTTTCTCGGGTCGATCTGCTCCAACGCTTTCAGCGCGTCGTCCAGCGCGATGACATCCGCAGGCTGTTCCACGACACCAACTCGACCTTCGTCGAGCGTCACGTTGTGCGCACCAGCGCCGCGCTTCTGGTATCCGCGGGCGCGCGCACCGTCGACCAGGACTTGTCGCATGAGGCGCGAAGACATCGCAAAAAAGTGCGCACGGTCCTGCCATTTGACTTGCCGGGAGTCGACCAGCTTGAGGTAGGCCTCATTGACGAGCGCGGTCGGCTGAAGGGTGTGCCCCACGCGCTCGTGTCCCATATGCCGGCGGGCAATGCGGCGCAACTCGGCATGGACCATGGGAACGAGGCGATCGAACGCAGCGTCATCGCCGTGTCCCCAGGCCAGGAGGAGCGCCGTTACCTCGGGGTTTGCAGGAATTGGCACCGGAAACCGAGCCGGCGCCCATTCTATCCGTCGTTCCTGTCCGGCGTCGTCCTTTCCTCCCACTAATCCCTCCCCAATCCCCAATCACTGTTCGGGTGCCCCGATGGCCCTTTTCGCTCCCGTTTCCCGCCTCCGGGTTCACGGCCGGGATTCACCCGGCCCCCGGAGGAGGACGAGATGGGCCGGGCAGTTTGGATTGCTGGACTGGGGTTGGTGGCGGCTCTCGCAGCAAGCGATCGCTGCGCTGCGGAAACCATCGAACCGTTGGCCCTCGAGGTACTCGTAATTGACGAGGTGGGTGTTCCCGCCGACACGCTGCGGCAGGCCCAACAGGAAGCGAGTCGCATCTTAGGAGCTGTGGGGATCAGGCTCGTATGGGTCAGTGGCCAAATGCCGCAGGGTGCTCGTTATCTCGTCATCAGGGTCATCTCGGAGCCCATGAGCCCCATGACCAGGAACGCTAGTGTGCTCGGCACAGCGGCGTCCTCCAAGAGCAACGGCGCGACGACGGCATCGCTTTTCTATGAGCGAATAGTCCAGGAGTCTGGCCGACTTGGAGTTGACGCTTCCCTTCTGCTCGGCCACGTGATGGCGCACGAGATGGGGCATCTACTCCTTCCAGGTGGATCGCACACACCAACGGGATTGATGAAAGCCGGCTGGGATAGACACCAGTCGGTGCTGGCGTCGACCGGCAAATTGACTTTCGCGCCCAACCAGGCGTCGCTGATTCGTGCGCGCCTCAGCACGCGAACGAATCCCTAATCCCCAATCCCTCAGCCCTAAGCCTTCAGCCTTCAGCCCTCCGTCCCCCTGGCCCTTTTCGCTCCCGTTTCCCGCCTCCCCGTTCACGGCCGGGATTGACCCGGCCCCTGGGGAGGACGAGATGGGCCGCACGGGTTGGATCGCAATGGTCGCGCTCTGGGGAACGCTGATGGGCGCATCAGATGTGGCGGCAGAAGCCTCTGGCCCCATCACGATTCACGCGCGGATCCTTGACGAAGTCGGCCTTCCGGCGAGGACAGTCCAGCAGGCACAGGATGAGACCAGCCGCATCTTCAAGAGCGCCGGAATCGCGCTGTCATGGCTAACCGACGGTAACTCGCAGGCAGGTACCCTGACGATCAAAATCGTCTCGACTCCGCTCGGTTCGAAGGGCAAGAAACAAAACGTGCTCGGCATGGCTCCAGGCTCCAGGGAGACGCGCGGAAGGGTCGCTTGGCTGTTCTATCCGCGTATTGCCGATCTGGCCGAGGCGCGTCGCATTGAGATCTCGCGGTTTCTGGGTCATGTCATGGCGCACGAGATGGGCCATCTCCTCTTGCCGTTCGGCTCGCACGCGGTCATCGGACTGATGAAGGACAGCTGGGACTCCCATCAGATTCTTCTTGCATCAGCGGGCACCCTGACGTTCGAACCGAGCCAGGCCGCGTTGATCCGTGCGCGGCTGCGGGAAACGTCGTCGGGCAACTGACGAGAAACACGAACCCGCTAGACAATTCCTTCTGGCCCTTTTCGAGGCGGACTCCCACACGCTGCCGCCGAGCTGATGAAGGGGCCTAAGCCTTAGTCCCCAATCCCTCAGCCCTCAGCCTTAAGCCTTCAGCCCTCCGATGGCCCTTTTCGCTCCCGTTTCCCGCCTCCGGGTTCACGGCTGGGACTTCCCCGGCCCCCGGAGGGAAGCGAGATGGGCCAAACGTGCAGAATCGCGGGATTGGTGATGGCGGCGGTCCTAGTGGGAAGTACGAGGTCGGCGGCCGGACCACTGGAACCGCTGACCTTGGAGGTGCTCGTCCTCGACGGGGTCGGCGTGCCGGCCGATATCCTCCAACAGGCCCAAGACGAAGCCAGCCGCATCTTCGAGCTTTCCGGCATCCGCCTCGTATGGGCTGGCGGCCGAACCCCGAATGCCCGACACGTGATCCTCAAAATCGCCTCGGCACCACCCAGCCGCAAGAGTCGCCAACCCGGCGTTCTCGGCCTTGCTGTCGAGACAAACCAAGCCACCGGCATCCTCGCATGGCTTTTTTACGACCGGATTGACGAGCATCGGCGGGTGCTCGGACTGGAGGCGCCACTGCTCCTGGGTCACGTGATGGCGCATGAAATGGGCCACCTCCTGCTGCCTACAGGGTCGCACGTGCAGAGCGGGGTCATGAGGGGCGGTTGGGACAAGTTGCAGGCCTCACTCGCGAAATCTCGAAGCCTGCGCTTCGGACCGGATGAGACCCGCGAGATCCGGGCGCACCTGCTGCGCGACAGCAATCTCGTCGCGATGCGCTAGCGACGTCCAAGGCGCGCTATTGCCCAGCGCAGGTGCTCGCCAACCACCGGGTCCGATATCGACGGCTCCGAGGGTTCCTCGCGTAATGCCTCGAGCGCGCCGGGGTCGTTCGAGTTTCCGATTGTTACGGCGAGATTACGGCGCAGCCCTCGTACCCCCGCCCGCGTCATGGACGTCTCTCCGATGAGCCCGGCAAGATCGCTATCGGTGCGCCGCCAGAGATCAACAAGACTCTGCGCGTTCAAATCGCCGCGCGAGGACCACGACGGATCGACGGGGACGGACCGGCACCGCGTTCCACGGGCACACTTCCTGACAGATATCGCAGCCGAAGATGTGATTGCCGATGCCCTCGCGATGCTCTTCTGGAATCGAGCCACGGTACTCGATGGTGAGATACGAGATGCATTTAGTCGCGTCCAGCACATGGGGCGCCGCAAAGGCACCAGTGGGACAGGCCTCGAGACAGAGCGTGCACGTGCCGCACTGGTCGAGCGAGGGCGAGTCGGCCTCGAGCGGCAGGCTGCAGACGATCGTGCCCAGCAGCAGCCACGACCCGAGATCGGGATTGATCACGCACGTGTTCTTGCCAATCCAACCGACGCCCGCGTACTGCGCGTAGACACGCTCCTGCACCGGTCCGGTATCGACATAGGCGCGTGCATCGAAGGGTTCCGTATGCTGCGACCGCATCCAGGCAAGGAGCGCATCGAGGCGCTCACCCAGCACGTCGTGGTAGTCGCGGCTCCAGGCATAGCGCGCCACTTCCCCGCGCTCGGGATCGTGACGCTCGATCGAATACGGCTCGCCGGTGTTGTAGAGCGCGCCAACGACGATCACCGAGCGCGCCGTCGGTATGACATTGCGCACGTCGGCGCGTCGCTCGGCCGATCGGGGAAGATACCCCATCGTGCCGGCGTAGCCTTTCGCAATCCACTGCTTGAAGAAGCCGAGCTCGGGAAAGGCTTCCGCGGGCGCGACGCCGCACAGCTCGAATCCGAGCTCGCGCGCGCGACTCTTTACCGCAACGCTGGTGAGGCTATCTTTCGACGCAGAGTCGCAGAGCCGCACAGAATCTTCAGGCACCCGTGTCCAGAATGCTCCTGAAAAAAATTCTCTGCGCCTCAGCGTCTCTGCGTCAAGGCTTGCTTCTCTTACGGCAGCGCGAACGCCGTCAGCGTGCTGCCGGCCGGGACGAGGTAGGTACTGACGTCCGTCCACCATGTAGGTCGTCCCGCCTGTCGAGCGGACGCCGGTACCGAGCTGGTAGTGCCACAGATTCCGGCCGGTCTTGGTCTCGACTGCCATGACGTTGCCGTCGCCGTCGCCGGCAAACACCAGGCCCGAGGCCGTCGTCAGGACACCGGAGGAGGAAACCGTCGAGTAGCGGAACTCCCACTTCCGATCGCCCGTGACGGGATCGATCGCGCGCAAGGCACCGTAGTTCACGTGACTGCGTCAGACGCACGCCGCCGCCGCCCGCGTAGCGTTCACCGTCTTGAACGGCTCGTTGTACGAGTAGTACGTCGCGCACGTCTCGCGCGCCGTCACGATGAAGAGCCGGTTGGTGGGATCGTAGGACGGAGAATAGAAATTCGTCCCGCCGCCGGCATCGGGACACGTTCGCGCCCCTTCCTCCGTCGGCAGTGTGCCCGGGCAGCAGCATCGGCCGGCCTTCGGGACTGATTTCCTTCGCCCAGGTCGTCTGGACGAACGGCTTGGCGACGATCATGCTTGCCCGTTGGTGCGATCGAGCGTGTAGAAGAAGCCGTTGCGGTTGGCGAACATCACGCCTTGCGCGGCTGCCCGCTGATGGTCAGGTCGGCGAGGATCGGCACCTGCGTCGAATCCCAGTCGTGCACGTCGTGCGGCGTGAACTGGATAGTGCCAGCGCAGCTTGCCGGTGTCGGCGTCGAGCGCGACCAGCGACGCCGTGTACAGGTTGTCGCCTTCGCGCGCGGCGCTGTAGTAGTCGGGACCCGGGTTGCCGGTGCCGTAGAAGACCAGGTTCTGCTCCGGATCGTAGGTGCCGGTCACCCAGATCGATCCGCCGCCGCCGATCGTCCAGCGAATCGCCCGCGGCCACGTGTTGTCGCCCGGCTCGCCGGGCCCGCGACGCGTGTAGAAGCGCCACGCGCGCTTGCCGGTGTGTCGCGTCGTACGCGTCGATGAAGCCGCGGATGCCGAACTCGCCGCCGGCGACGCCGACGATGACTTTGTCCTTCACGACGAGCGGCGCGACGGTCGACCGAGTAGCCGCGACTTGTAGTCGGCGAGCGTCGACGTCCCAGACGACCGCGCCGGTCTTCATGTCGAGCGCCAGGAGATGCGCGTCGAGCGTGCGCCATGAACAGCCGGTCGCCGAGCACGCCGAAGCCGCGATTGACCGGCCCGCAGCACGCCCTGAGGTCGTCGGGCAGCTTACGGCGGTAGCGCCAGATCTGCCGTCCGGTGCGCGCGTCGATCGCCCACGCGTCGCTCCCGCAGCCCGTGACGTACAGGACGCCGTCGATCACGAGCGGCGTCGATTCGAAAGTTGCCGAGCGTGCCGGTCTGGAACGTCCACTGCGGATTCGAGCTGGCCGACGTTCTCGGGCGTGATCTGCGTCAGCGGGCTGTGCCGATGGCCGACGTAGTTGCCCGAGTAGGTCAGCCACTTCGTGCCGTCCTGCAGGCCGGCGAGGATGTCCTGGTTGGTGACGGTGGGCGGGCCGGCCTGCTGCGCCGCGAGTGAAACCGAGCAGAGGACGGCCATCAACAAAGGACGCATAGGGCCTCCCTGAAACTTGTCATGGCAGATGGCAAATGGCAAATGGCAAAGAGTTCCTGCTGCCATCAGCCATCTGCCATGTGCCATGACAGATCACTTACTCGCCGAGCTACGGCAGCGCGAACGCGGTCAGCGCGGCGCCAGACGGGAACAGCAGATACTGCTTGCCATCCACCATGTATGTCGTCCCGCCAGTCGACCGCAGGCCCACGCCCGTCTGGTAGTGCCACAGGTACTTTCCGTTCCTCGAATCGAGCGCGATGAGGTTGCCGTCGCCGTCACCCGAAAACACCAGGCCCGACGCCGTCGTCAGGACACCCGACGATGAGGTGCCCTGATAGCGGAACTCCCACTTGCGTTCGCCGGTGATCGGATCGATCGCGCGCAGCGCCCCGTAGGCTACGTGGTCAGGTGCCCGTGTCGTCCCGCCGGACTGGTACTGTTCCCCCCTCCTGAACGGCTCGTTGAAGGTGAAGTAGGTGGCGCACGTCTCTTGTGCGTTCACGAAAAACAGCCGTTGCGTCGGGTCGTACGACGGCGAATAGAAGTTGGTGCCGCCGCCCAGATTGGGGCATACCTTGGTGCTGCCTTCCTCGCTCGGATTGGTGCCAGGGTTGAGAATTGGCCGTCCCTCCGGGCTGATCTCCTTGGCCCAGTTCTGCGCGATGAACGGTTTGGCCAGAATCATCCGGCCGTTCGTCCGATCGAGCACGTAGAAGAACCCATTGCGATTGGCAAACAACATGGTCTTGCGCGGTGTGCCGTTGATCGTGAGATCGGCGAGCACCGGCACCTGCGTCGAATCCCAGTCGTGCAAGTCGTGCGGCGTGAACTGAAAATGCCACTTCAACTGCCCGGTGTCGGCGTCCAGTGCGACTGCCGAACACGTGTAGAGGTTGTCTCCCTCGCGCGCCGGGCTGTAGTAATCGGGGCCCGGATTACCGGTGCCGAAGAACACCAGATTCTGTTCGGGATCGTATGTGCCTGATACCCAGATCGACCCGCCACCCCGCAAATACGCGTCCGAGCCTTTCGGCCACGTCTGCCCGCCCGGCTGATCGGGACCGGCCACGGTATAGAACCGCCAGATCCTCTTCCCTGTGTTCACGTCGTACGCGTCGATGAACCCGCGAATGCCGAACTCCGCGCCGGCCACGCCGACGATCACTTTGTCTTTCACCACGATCGGGGCCACCGTGACCGAATATCCGTGTGAATACTCAGCCATCTCGGCATCCCAAATCACGTCGCCCGTCTTGATGTCGAGCGCAACGATGTGCGCGTCGCCAGTGCCGAGAAACAGTTTGTCGCCAAGAACCGCCATGCCTCGGTTGTTCGGACCGCAGCACCCGCGGAAGTCGTCGGGCATGTTGCGACGGTACCGCCAGATCTGGCGGCCGGTTCGCGCGTCGATGGCCCAGGCGTTGCCGTTGAAGCCCGTGACATACAAGACGTTGTCTACCAATAGCGGCGTCGTCTGGAAATTCGGTGTGAGGCCCGTCTGGAAGGTCCACTGCGCTTTGAGTTGGCTGACGTTGGCGGCCGTAATCTGCGTCAACGGGCTGAACCGATGACCCGCGTAGTTGCCGTGATAGATGAGCCACTTCGATCCGTCGCTCGGAAGGCCGCCAAGGATGTCCTGGCCTGTCACGGTGCCCGGAGCGGGCTGTTGCGCCGCGAGCGTGACCGAGCAGATGAGCACGAGCAGCAACGGACGCATAGGGCCTCCATGACGCGTGTCATGGCAGATGGCAAATGGCAGATGGCAGAGCTGTCCCTTGCCATCATCCATCTGCCCTCTGCCATTTGCCATGACAGAGCACTTGCCGGCCGAGCTACGGCAGCGCGAACGCGGTCAGCGCGGCGCCCGACGGGAACAGCAGAGTACTGCTTGCCGTCAACCATGTAGGTCGTGCCGCCGTTCGAACGAAGACCGTTGCCCAGCTGATAGTGCCAGAGGTACTTCCCGTTCCTCGAGTCGAGCGCGATGACGTTGCCGTCGCCGTCGCCCGAGAACACGAGGCCGGCCGCGGTCGTCAGGACGCCCGACGCCGACGTCGTCTGATAGCGGAACTCCCACTTGCGCTCGCCGGTGATCGGATCGATCGCGCGCAGCGCCCCGTAGTTCTTCTGCTCGGGTGGCCGCGTGGTGCCGCCGGACTCGTACCTGCTCCCCTTGCCTGAACGGCTCGTGCCAGGAGTAGTAGATGGCGCACGTCTCGCGCGCGTTCACGAAAAAGAGCCGCTGCGTCGGATCGTAGGCCGGCGAGAAGAAGTTGGTGCCTCCGCCCAGATCCGGGCACACCTTGATGCTGCCTTCCTCGCTGGGGTCGATGCCGGGGTTGAGAATCGGCCGCCCTTCGGGGCTGATCTCCTTGGCCCAGTTCTGCGACACGAACGGCTTCGCGGAGATGATGCGGCCATTGGTCCGATCGAGCACGTAGAAGAACCCGTTGCGATTGGCAAACAGCATCGTCTTACGCGGTTGGCCGTTGATCGTGAGATCGGCGAGGACCGGCACCTGCGTGGAGTCCCAGTCGTGCAGGTCGTGCGGCGTGAACTGGTAATGCCACTTGAGCTGGCCCGTATCGGCGTCGAGCGCAACCGCCGAGCAGGTATACAAGTTGTCGCCCTCACGCGCGGGGCTGAAGTAATCCGGTCCCGGGTTGCCGGTGCCAAAGAACACCAGATTCTGTTCGGGATCGTAGGTGCCCGACACCCAGATCGAGCCGCCACCGCGGAGATAGGCGTCCGAGCCTTTCGGCCAGGTCTGGCCACCCGGCTGATCGGGTCCGGCGACCGTGTAGAACTTCCACGCCGACTTGCCCGTGTCCACGTTCATCGCCTCGATGAATCCGCGGATACCAAACTCGGCGCCCGCCATCCCGATGATGACTTTGTCTTTGACGACGATCGGTGCGACGGTAATCGAATAGCCCTTCGTGTAATCCGCCAGCTCGCGATCCCAGACGACGTCGCCCGTTTTGATGTCCAGCGCGACGAGATGGGCGTCTCCCGTTCCGAGGAACAGCTTGTCGCCGAGCACGGCCATGCCCCGGTTGTTCGGACCGCAGCAGCCGCGGAAGTCGTCCGGCATGTTCCGCCGGTACCGCCAGACCTGCCTGCCCGTTCGCGCATCGATGGCCCAGGCGTTGCCGTTGAAGCCGCTGACGTAAAGGATGTTGTCCACGAAGAGCGGCGTGGTCTGGAAATTCGGGGTGAGGCCCGTCTGGAACGTCCACTGCGCCTTGAGCTGGCTGACGTTGGCGGGCGTAACCTGGGTCAACGGGCTGAACCGATGGCCCGCGTAGTTGCCGTGATAGATGAGCCACTTCGATCCGTCGCTCGGAAGGCCGGCAAGGATGTCCTGGTTCGTCACGGTGCCCGGAGCGGGCTGCTGCGCCGCGAGCGTGACTGAGCAAACGACGACCATCAATAATGCGCGCATAGGCCTCCTTAACGAACCGCCACGTCGTACCCGCGCAGCGTGGTGAGATAGCCGACCAGATCGCTCAGGTCGCTATCGTTCAGCCGCTTCGGGTCGAAAGCCGGCATCAGCGAGTTCTTGTCGTAGGTCACTTCCACGTCCGACTTCTTGTAACCCTGAATGCGCTCGCCCATGTCCATCACCTGGATCGAGAACGCGTCTTCGTTCTTCTTCGCGCCGCGCACCTTCTGCCCGTTCTTCGTGACGACCGTGACCGTCTCGTACGCGGGTGGGATCACTTCGGCCGGCGTCCTGATTTCACGGACGAGCGCCGCGCGCGTGCGCGCCGAGCCGATGCGGCTGAGATCGGGGCCCAGGCGACCGCCTTTCCCCGCAACGCGATGGCAGTTCTGGCACTGTTTGGCGAACAACTGCTCGCCATTGGCGACGTTGCCGACGGGGGTCGTGTCGGCCGGCGTCACCGCGCTCATGTTGCGCAGATACGCCATCATTTGCAGGATTTCGTGGTCGGGCCGGGTGCTGGCCGGCATCTCCGACCCCGGCACACCCCTGCGAATCGTCTGGAACAGGGCTTCGTCGCTCGCGCCCCCCATAAAGGCGATGAGGTTGGGACCGCGATAGCCCAGCGCATCGAGGCCGTGGCACTCGCCGCACATCCTGCGATACAGGGACATGCCGCCTCGGATGGATTCCTTGTTGTTCAAATGGGGATTGCTGCCGGGATATTGCTGTGAACGCTCCTCTTTGCGTTCCGGGGCTTGGGCGGCCAGGTAGCTGCTGCCGGCAAGCGTCACGAATCCTAGTATGAGTACAGAGCTGAACCGGGTCATCGGCCCCTCCTAGCTTGCGTTGGCGATGGGTGCAGTTTTATCACAAGTCAGGGTCCGGCAACTCACGGTTTATCCAAGAGTTGCCGGAGCACATACGGCAGGATGCCGCCGTGGCGGAAGGCCGTCAGCTCTTCGGGCGTGTCGATGCGGACGACGGCCTGAATTTCGCGGTCTTTCCCATCCGGGCGGGCGCACGCGGACGGCGATCGTGGCCCGCGGCGTCAACGCGGCTATCGCGATGTCGTACGGCTCCCGGCCCGTCAGACCCAGGGTCGAGGCGGTTTCGCCCGGCGTGAACTGCAGCGGCAGCACGCCCATGTTCACGAGGTTACTGCGGTGGATGCGCTCGAAGCTTTCGGCAATGACCGCGCGCACACCGAGGAGCAGCGTGCCTTTGGCGGCCCAGTCGCGCGACGAGCCCGATCCGTACTCCTTCCCCGCAATCACGACGAGCGGCACCGCCGAGGCCTGGTATTTCACCGACGCGTCGTAGATCGTCATCTGCTCGGCCGACGGCTGATGGGTCGTCCATCCGCCTTCGGTACCAGGTGCGAGCTGATTGCGCAGCCGGGTGTTGGCAAACGTCCCGCGCATCATGACTTCGTGATTGCCGCGGCGGGCGCCATACGAATTGAAATCGCCGGGCTTCACGCCCTGCGCGATGAGGTACCTGCCCGCCGGCGTGTCGGCAGGAATCGATCCGGCCGGCGAAATGTGATCGGTGGTAATGCTGTCTCCCAAAAGCGCGAGGACCCGCGCATGTTTGATATCCGTAAGCGGCGCCGGGTCCCTTGTAATGTGTTCGACAAACGGCGGCTTGCGGACGTAGGTGGAGCGCTCGTCCCAGGCGAAGAGGTCTCCGGTCGGCACCTGGAGCTCGCGCCACCGCTCGTCGCCATCGAAGACGTTGGCGTACTGCCGCTGGAACATCTCTGATTTCACGCCGGCGAGCATCGACGCCTGAATCTCGCGTTCGGATCGGCCAGATGTCGCGCAGGTACACGTCGGCCCCGGTGCGGTCCTTCCCGATCGGCTCGGTCGTGAGATCGATGGTCATGCGGCCCGCCAGCGCATAGGCGACGACGAGCGGCGGCGACGCGAGATAGTTCGCACGCACCTGCGACTGGATGCGCCCTTCGAAATTTCTGTTCCCGCTCAGCACTGCACACACGACGAGATTTTTTTCCGTGATGGCGGCCGACACGTCTTCGGGCAGCGGGCCGCTGTTGCCGATGCAGGTGGTGCACCCGTACCCGACGAGGTTGAAGCCGAGCGCATCGAGATACGGCGTCAGCCCGGCCTTCTCGAGGTAGTCGGTGACGACTTTCGATCCGGGCGCCAGGCTGCTTTTCACCCAGGGCTTGCGCGAGAGGCCGCGTTCCACAGCTTTCTTGGCGAGCAGGCCGGCGCCAATCATCACGCTCGGATTCGACGTGTTCGTGCAGCTCGTGATGGCCGCCACGACAACCGCGCCATGATCGAGCGCCGCGGCCATGTCGGTCGCGCCGCTCGCTGTGTGCGCGGTCTCCTCGGGCCGGTCGAGCACGGCCACCGCCGTCGCCTTCGCGGGCTTGGCTTTCTTCTCGGCCATCATCGTCGGCAGCGACGTCTGGAACCCGGTCTTGGCTTTGGTCAGCGCCACGCGATCCTGCGGGCGCTTTGGTCCCGCCAGACTCGGCTCGACCACGCTGAGATCGAGCTCGATGGTTTCGTCGTACTGCGCTTCGGTGCCGGCCTCGCGGAACAGCCCTTGCGCCTTGGCGTAGGCCTCGACGAGCTTCACCTGCGCGGGTGCGCGACCGGTCAGCGTGAGATAGTCGAGCGTCATCTCGTCGATCGGGAACATCGCGGCCGTCGCGCCGTACTCGGGACACATGTTGCCGAGCGTCGCGCGATCGGCAATCGTCAGGTTCCCCAGGCCCGATCCGTAAAACTCGACGAACTTGCCAACCACGCCGTGCTTGCGCAGGCGCTCGGTGACCATCAGGACCAGGTCGGTTGCCGTCGCGCCTTCGGGCATTGCGCCGGTGAGCTTGAAGCCGACCACCGGCGGAATCAGCATCGACATCGGCTGGCCCAGCATGGCCGCTTCGGCCTCGATGCCACCGACGCCCCAGCCCAGCACGCCGAGCCCGTTGACCATGGTCGTGTGCGAGTCGGTGCCGACGATCGTGTCGGGATACGCGATGACACGGCCGTTGACGACTTCGCGAAACACGACACGCGCGAGGTACTCGATGTTCACCTGGTGGACGATGCCGGTGTCGGGCGGCACGACACGGAAGTTGCGGAACGCGCTCTGGCCCCAGCGCAGAAACGAATAGCGTTCGCGGTTGCGCGCGAACTCGAGCTCGGCGTTCAGCTGGAAGGCGTCTGCGCGTCCAAAGTAGTCCACCTGCACCGAGTGATCGATGACGAGCTCGACGGGCTGCAGCGGGTTGACGCGATCGGGATTCCCGCCGAGGCGAATCATCCCGTCGCGCATCGCGGCCAGGTCGACGACGCACGGCACGCCGGTGAAGTCCTGCAGCAGCACGCGCGCGGGCGCGAACGAAATTTCTTTCTGGAGCTGCGCGCCGGGCTTCCACGACGCGAGCACGTCGATATCGTCCGCATGGACGAAACGCCCATCTTCGTGGCGCAGCAGATTCTCGAGAAGAATTTTCAGCGAGTACGGCAGCTTCGCAATGTTGGGAAAGCGCTGCTCGAGCTTGCCGAGGCTGAAGAGCTCGACCGATTCGCCGGCGAGCGTGGAGGATGTGCGCGTGCTGAAGGAATTCGTGCTGCTCATTCTGATGATCCTATCAAAACGCGAGTTCAATCCAGATATCTGTCGCACCGGTCTTCCCGCTCTCGCCTGAAATCCCTTTTCCGGAAAGGACGCCGCCATTGCGTTCGATGATCCTGGCGGAACCGACATTATCGTCGTCACAGGTAATTCGAGCCCGGCTGATGCCCTGTTCACGAAGCACGGGCAGGGCGAGCCGCAGCAACTCTGTTCCGTAACCACGGCGTCGCATCGTCGGTCGAACGTCGTATCCGACGTGGCCACCCTCCTGTTCCAATGCCGGCGTGAGCCGATATCGAAGCCGGATGCAGGCGACGATCCTGCCGGAATCCTCGAGCCACAACTCGGTGCCGGGAACCCTGCCTTCGGGCTGAGCGTCGAGCCTCCCATCTGCGATCTTGCGAAGGTAGGCAGGAAAATCGTTCAAGGCCAGGACGTAGCGCATGTCCCCCGACGCGCGGCACTCCGCCGCCATCTCGAGAAATGCCGCTTGCCATTCTTCCGATGGTTCAACCAGTCTCACGCTCGCGGACTCCCGCCACTTCCAACACCGCCTCCGCCGCCCGCCCGCTCGCTCCCGGGCTTCCAAGCTTCGCGCGCACCTCGCCGAGCGCGCGGCGCGCTTCGTCGGCGCGCTGTGGATTGGTGAGAAATGCGATCGTCTCGGCGGCGATGCTCTCCGCCGTGCACTCGTCCTGGATCAGCTCGGGCACGATGCGCCGGCCGGCGATCAGGTTCACCATCGCCACGTTGTCGACCAGCAGAAATCGGCGGCCGAGCTTGTAGGTCAGCGGTGACAGCCGGTAGATCACCACCATCGGACGTCCATGAAGCGCCGCCTGGACCGTTGCCGTGCCCGAGGCGGTCACCGCCACGTCAGACACGGCCAGCACATCGTCGGTTCGTGCGAGCACCTCGATGGGCGGGGTGCCGTTCCATTTCGTATCCGAGAACAGCCGGTCGTCGAGCGCAGGCGCACGCGCGATGACGAACTGCGACTCTGGCAGCCGGCGTCGTGATGCGGGTCACCGCATCGCGCATCACCGGCAGCAGCCGTTCGACTTCGTTCGGCCGGCTGCCCGGCAACAGCGCCACGATCGGCCGCGCCGGGTCGAGCCCGAGCTCGTGCAGAAACCGATCCTTGGGCTCCTGCGCGCGCGCGAGATCGACGAGCGGATGGCCGACAAACTGCACCGGCACGCCGGCGTTGCGATAGATTTGCTCCTCGAACGGAAAGATCACCAGCACGCGATCGACGAGACGCTTCATCAACCGCATCCGGCTCCTGCGCCAGGCCCAGAGCTGCGGGCTGATGTAATAGACGATCGGGATACCGAGCTTCTTGACGGCCGACGCGAGCCGGAAATTGAAGTCGGGGAAATCGATGACAACCAGCGCGTCCGGTTTTTCGCTTCGGGCCGCATCGACGAGCCGGTTCAGCACGGCAAGCGACCTGGGTACCACCCGGAGCGCCTCGACGAGGCCGGTCACGCTGAGCCCGCGATAGTCCGCCAGCAGCTCTCCGCCTCCGGCCATCAGGCGCTGGCCGCCAAGGCCGAAAATGGCGGCGTCGGGCTGCCGCCGCCGAATTTCAACTGCGAGGGCGCCGGCGTATAAGTCGCCGGACGGCTCCCCGCAGGAAATCATGATTTTGTTCAACGCTTCTTGAGATTGGCGGCGGTCAGATCGAGATCGCTGAGAGAGATCAGCTCGTAGTTGTCGAAGCCCGCCTTGGGCAGCTGTTCCTTGAACTTCGCGGCGTCGCCGACCATGACGATCGACAGCCGATCGGGCTGGATGTAGGCGCGGGCGACCCGCAGCACGTCATCGGGGGTCACTGCGTTCGCGCGCTGCCGGTACGTGCGCAGCTCGTCGAGCGATAAATCGTAGAACACCGCGTTGACGACCTGGCGCGCGATCGCCCCGGGCGTTTCGATCGTCAGCGGAAAGCTGCCCGTCATGTACGCCTGGGCGCCGGCCAGCTCGCCATCGCCGATGCGCTCGCGCTGAAGCCGGGTGAACTCGTCGACGATGACGCGCACGGCTTCGCCGCTGGCCTCGGTGCGCGTGTCGGTTTCCGCGGTGATGTCGCCCGCCAGCAGCATCGGCGTGAGGTCGGCCGACGCCGAGTACGTGAGGCCGCGTTCGGAACGCAGCACGCGGAACAGGCGGTTGCTGCCCTCGCCCCCCAGGATGCGAATCGCCTGATCCATGCTCATGTAATCGGACGTCTTGCGGGGAATACCAAGCTGGCCCACCCGCACCGACGTTTGAACCGAATCGGGCTTGTCGACGACGATGACACGCCGCGTCGGGCGAGGAGGATCGGTCAGCGTCGGCGTCTGCACGGCCTGGCGCTGCCAGTCGCCGAACACGCGCGACGCGCCGTTCATCGCTTCGTCGGCGGTGATATCGCCCACGATCGCGAGAATGCTGTTGTTCGGCGCGAAATACCTGCGGTGGAACTCGCGAAGATCGTCGCGCGTGATCTTGCTGATGGTGTCTGGCAACCCGGTATCGGGCACCCCGTACGGATGGAACCCGTAGATCAGCCGATTCAGCACCGCACGCGCGATGAAGTCGGGCGATTCGAGGCTGACGGCCAGATTCTCGATCGTCTGCCGGCGCTGGCGCTCGATTTCCTCGGGCGCGAACGCCGGCCGCCGAATGACATCGGCGAGCATGTCCATGCCCACGTCGAAGCTGTCCTTCATGACGAGCACGGTCGCCGACGTCACATCGCTGTCGGCGCCGGTTCCCAGTGCGCCACCGATCGAATCAATCGCGTCGGCGATTTCAAAGGCGCTGCGCGTCGCCGTTCCCTGGTTCAGCAGCGTGCCCATCAGCGCCGCCGTGCCGTTCTTTCCCGGCGGATCGTAGGCCGAGCCGGCGCGCACGATGAGGCGCATCGTGATCTCGGGCTGCTCGTGATGCATGACGATGATCACCTGCATCCCGTTGGGCAGCGCGCGCAGCTCGTATGGCGGGAAGCTGACGGGCCTGGACGCGAGCGGCCGGGGCGGATTCTCGACGGGCCAGTTGACCGCCTGCGCGGCCACACCTGCAACGGCCGCCGCCGAGAGCACGATCGTCGAGGCCAGAAGCGCGCGGCGCATCAGCGGGCCCCTTTCGGCAGAATCTTCAGCACGAGGCGGCTCTCCGGCGTGAAGTAGGTCTTGGCGACGCGCTGAAGATCCGAGACCTTCATGTTCGTGAAAATCTCCACTTCGCCGTCCGCCGTCGTTATGTCGTCGTGGATGACGACGGCATGGGCCAGCTGGCTCGCCTTGCCGCGCACCGATTCGCGATCGACGATGTAATCGCGGAAAAACTGGTTCTTGGCGCGCTGCAGCTCGCGCTCGGAAATCGGCTGCGTGCGCAGCTTGTCGAACTCGGCGACCAGCGCCTTTTCGACCTCGTCGTGCGTGTGTCCCGGCGCCACCAGCGCGACTGCAAAGAACAGGTTCGGCTCTTCGATGATGTTCCCGCCGCCGAACGCCGACAGCGCGATTTGTTTTTCGTAGACCAGCGACTGATAGATGCGCGAGCTGTCACCATCCGACAGGATCTTCGACGTCAGGTGCAGCGGATACGAATCGGGGTTCCCGTCCCAGGTGATCGGATACGCCACGATGACGGCCGGCAGCGGCCAGCTCTCGTTGACGGTGATCCGGCGCTCGGCCTTGGTCGGCGCTTCACGTGGATAGTCGCGCGGAATCACGCGATCGGACTTCGGCACGCGGCCGAAGTAGCGGGTCACCAGCTCTTTGGCCTGCGCCATGTCGAAGTCGCCCACGATCGCCATGGTCGCGTTGTGCGGCACGTAGAACTGGCTGTGAAAATCGCGCACGTCTTCGACCGACGCCGCGTCGAGATCCTTCATGCTGCCGATGGTCGTGTGCTTGTACGGGCTCACCGTATAGAACTGGTCGTACAGGATCTCCGACAACCGGCCGAACGGCGGATTGTCGACGCGCAGGCGGCGCTCTTCCTTGACCACCTCGCGCTCGTTCTCGAACGTCGACTTGTCGATGCGAAGCGTCGCCATGCGATCCGCTTCCATCCACAGCACCAGCGGTAGGTACTGCGACGGCACCGTCTGCCAGAACACGGTCGCGTCGTCGTTGGTGTACGCGTTGCTCTGCCCGCCGATGCTCGCGAGCATCGACGCGTGCTCTTCAGGATCCACGTTCTTCGAGCCCTTGAACATCATGTGCTCGAACAGATGGGCGAACCCCGTGCGGCCGGGCTTCTCGTCCTTCGAGCCGACGTGATACCAGAGCTCGACGTGCACGATCGGCGTGGAATGGTCCGGCGACAACACGACCGTGAGGCCGTTGGGCAGCTTCATCATCTCGTACTTGAGATGCGGCGGGCGCACAGCGGCGGTGACCGGAGCGAGCGTCAAGACAACGCCAAACGCCACGGCAATCAGCAGTTTTCGGGGCATGTGTGACAGCATCATGGGCAACAGTACGTAGCCGGCTCAGCTCGATCCTGATCTTAACTTGGATTCCTCGAGCGCCGCCTCGAGCTCCAGGATTCTCTGTTCCAAATCCACGATCTTCTTCCGCAGCTCGGGCAGCTTCTTGAAGATGACCGACGATTTCAGCCATTCCTTGTTGTCGATGGCCGGATAGCCAGATACAAATGTGCCGTCCGGTACCGAATTCGTAATTCCCGTCTGCCCCACGGCCGACACACCGTCGCCGATGGTGACGTGCCCCGCCACGCCCACCTGTCCCGCGAGGGTCACGTTGTCGCCGATCGACGTGCTGCCGGCAATGCCCACCTGGGCCGCCAGCAGCGTGTTGCGACCGACCTGCACGCCATGGCCAATCTGCACGAGGTTGTCGATCTTGGCACCGGCCTGGATGCGCGTCTCGCCGACCGCCGGACGATCGATCGTCGCGTTCGCGCCAATCTCCACGTCGTCTTCGATGACGACGCCGGCCGCTTGCGGGATCTTCTGGTGGGTGCCGTCGGACCTTTTGACAAACCCGTAGCCATCACTGCCGATGACCGCACCGTTCTGAAGGATCACGCGGTTGCCGATGACGACACGCTCACGCACGGCGACGTGAGAATGGATGACGCAATCCTGGCCGACGACCGCACCGTCGCCAATGCACACGTTCGGATAGATCACGGTGCGATCGCCGATGCGAGCGCCGCGGCCGACCGACGAAAACGGGCCGATCGACACGTCGCGCCCGATCGACGCGTCGGGCGCGACGAAGCTGAGCTCGTCGACGCCGGCCGCCGGATGTACGGGTTCAGCGAACACCGAGAGCGCGTTCGCAAAGACGAGGTAGGGATGCCTGGTGCGCAGCATCGCACACGGCGCGGGCGGCGCATCTTCGCCGATGATGACGGCCGACGCGCGCGTCCGCCGGAGTGCGGCCGCGTACTTGCGGTTGGCGAAAAACGTCAGGTCGCCCTCGCCCGCCTGCTCGAGCCCGGCCACGCGACGGATCTCCAGCCCTCCATCGCCTTCGAGCCGGCACCCCAGCCGCTCCGCGAGCTCGCTCAGCCGCATGTGCGAAAGCAGAATATCACGCGGCCTTCATCGAGGTTCGCTCGAAGAATTTCGCGAGATGCGGCAGACGCAGCGCAGACGCCACTTCGAGCACCTCGCGGTCGCGCTCGTGCGGCGCCAGCACGAGGACGCGGCGCAACCGCGAGATCTGCGGGCTGGGACAGGTTGCCCAGCGGATCTCGGTGAGGGCGTGCCTGGCCCCGCGCCGGGACAAATAGTGACCGACGAGCCGGAACCCGAAGTAGTAGGCAATCACGTTCGGGCCGGGCACGAAAAACAGCACGCCGGATACCACGAACAACAGCCCGTCGATGACGATCCATTTCATGTGGCGATCGGCCTCGCGCTGCAGCTCGGCGCGGGCAAGCGACGTGACATCGGCTGCCGACATGTCGTCGGGATAGTGCAGCATCAGCTCGGATTCGTTTCGCAGACGCCACAACAGCCGCTGCTCGGCAATCTTCTCGGCGATCCAGCACATGGCACGGTCCTTCAGGCGCTCTGACCAGGATCGTGGACCTTCGTCACGCCGCTCGCCGCTCAGGCGCTCTTCCTCCACCCGCGCCAGCGCCTCCCTGAAATTGGCGTACAGCGCGGCGAAGCGCCCCTTCGGCGCCTCTCCGGGCGGAATCGCAGCGTCGGCACCGGCTTCGTGCTCGCAATAGAGCTCGTACCGGTCGGCCGCGACCGGGATGAAATACACATCCATCAAGGATTCGCCGGTGCCGCACCCTGGCCGTTCCGGCGCCGCTGCGGAGTCCGCGGTGGAGGGGTGGCCGAAAGTTGGGGCTTGCCCGCCTGTTCCCATGCACTCGTGATGACTGAGGCGACGGCCGTGATGGCGTCGTTCAATCGCTTCTCCAGAACAGGACGAGTGCTGGTGAAGAAAGTTTCAAAATACCGATCGTCGTAGACGTCGCGATCGCCGATGGCCTTCTTATCGGCCGCCAGCACACCGGCTGCAAGCTGCGAGCTTTCGAGCAGCGTCTCGAAAATGAAGTCGCGCTCGTGCGTGATCGGCTTGAGCGCACCCGGCTTGATCGTCAGCTGCTTCTGATACCGGACGAACAGCTCGTCTTCCCACCGGTTGTGCAGGCCCGTCTGGCCGGTCAACTGGCCGTTGTAGTTGAGCACGGCATGCAGCGGCACGTGCGCATCGGCCACGTAGTGGCCGATGATGGCGGAAAAGAATCGGATGTCGCTGTAGGCGTACTGCCCGTTCTTGTGTACGGCCTCGAAGCCGCGAATCAGGCGCCCGGCAATCTCGTGCGTACGCCACGGCAGCAGGCCGTTCTCCCTGAGCTCGTCGATGCCGTATTTCTTAAGCGCTTCGTCATAGCCGCGCGGAAGGTCGTTGAACGGGTACTTGCCGTAGGCATCGAAATCGAGGAAGTGATTCGGCGGCTCCTCGGCGAAGCCCGCGTTGCGCCAAAGATCGGGATCGATCGCGCGCTCGACGATGAACGCACGGTTCGCCTCGAAGAAGGGGCGCAGGGGCGCAGGCAGGATGTCGATGGCGCGCGCCACGATGAATTTGTGCGCGTCGAACCCCCACGCGCCGGCGTTCGACGGACACATCAGCAGGACCGTCAGCAGCCCGATACCGAACACACGCATACCTTATTATCGCTGAATGCCTCGTCTTGGCGCGCACATGTCGATCGCCGGTGGGCTCCCGAACGCCATCGCCCGCGCGGCGATCCACGGCTGCGAGACGCTGCAAATCTTCAGCAGGAACGCCAGCCAGTGGCGCGCCCGTCCGTTACCGCGCGAAGAGGTCGCCGCATTCAGGCGAGCCGCCGGCGAGAGCGGGGTTTTTCCGATCGTCGCGCATGCCAGCTACCTTATCAATATCGCGACGGCCGCTCCGGCGCTGCGTGCGCAATCGATCGCGGCCCTGGGCGAAGAGGTGGATCGCGCCGAGGCGCTGGGCCTGCTGGGTGTCGTCCTGCATCCCGGGGCACGGTTGACCGCCTCGACCGATGAGGCCGTTGCACTCGTCTCGGCCGCGCTCGGCCAGGTGCTGAAGGAACGGCCGCGCGGCAAGACGATGATCCTCATCGAGCACACGGCCGGCCAGGGCAGCGCGATGGGCGCGTCGTTCGAGGAAATCGCCGCGATGCTCGACGGCGTCAAGGGCGGCAAACGGCTCGGCGTCTGCCTGGATACCTGCCACCTGCTCGCGTCGGGCTACGACCTGTGCTCGACGAAGGGTTACGAAGAGACCTTCGACGCCTTCGACCGGCTCATCGGATTCGAGCGCCTCAAGGTGTTTCACCTGAACGATTCGAAGAAACCGTGCATGAGCCGCGTCGATCGCCACGAGCACATCGGCAAGGGCTGCATCGGCCTGGAGCCGTTTCGACGCCTGGTGAACGATCCGCGCTTCGCGCACCTGCCGATGCTTCTGGAGACGGAAAAGAGCGAGTGGCGGGAACGGGGGACGATGGGAATCGACCCCCTGGACGAGATGAATCTGAATGTGTTGCGGGGCCTACGGTCAAAACAGAAGATCAGAAGGTCAGAAGAAGATTAGTTTTGTTCAGGGGGAAGGCCAGGCGGTCTTCGTCGCGGAAGGCCGGCAGGATCTTGCCGCGAAGCTCGCCGAGCTCTTTCCCACCCATGCGCGCTTCAAGGCACTGAGCCAGGCCTGGACGGCAAAACCGTTCTGCCCAAACGGCCACTACGGCAGTCTGCAGTAGCCAGTTCTCAGTAGTTAGTAGATTCCCTTGGTAGGGCTCAGCTTCAGCTGAGCAAATGGCGCTGCCGGTGGCTCAACTAAAGTTGAGCCCTACCAGCAGGTCTCAGATTCCCCAAACACCTCTGCTTCGAACTTATAGAGGCTTGCGCCCGTCCTCCAGGCGTTGCGGGGCAATCCAGCCTTGGCCGCCGTCTGCGACGCAAACTCGGCGGCGCTCCAATTCCGCACGCTGGCCACTTGCGGCAGCAGCAATCCACGACGGTGGCCCAGCTCGACGATCAACCCGTGGCGTCCGACCACGACCTCGCCGATCTCGCTCACCCGCTCGATCGGTCCGAGCACCGAGATCTCGATGTCCACCTCGTTCCATTCATCAAGGGCCAGCGCGGGAAATCTCGGATCTGAAATCGCCGCCGAGACAGCACACCGGTCGACGACATCGATCAACGGCACATCATCTTCGGGATACCCGATACAGCCGCGAAGCTCTCCGTTGAGGTGGAGCGTCACAAAGGCTCCAGCCCGAAAGTCAGCGTTGGCCTTGTCCGCATTAGCGGCGCCAGCCGCGGAGGTGGATGCGTTAGGCTTGGGAGCGCCGATGGCGCGCGCGATCGCGGCACGCGCCATGCGCAGAAGGCTCTTCTTGGAATCCTCTGTCAGCGGCGTCATCAGACAGCCTGCGCGACGAACGTGCCGAACGCCGCGGCCAGGTACCCCACGACCGCATCTTTGTCGCCGGAGACATCACCCGAATCGCCGTACCTGAGAACGCGCGCATCCCGGGCGCCGAGTTGTTTCGCGGCCTTCATGACCGACACGGTCGGCCCTCCCCCGCACGCATGCTGCGGAAACCCTTCGAGCAACGACATCAGCCCGTTGGAATCGAATCGCTGCACCTGATGGATGACCATCTTGTCGAGCTTGGCCGCAACGGTGGCGCTTTGATAGTGAGACAGGTCGGTGCTGGCAATCAGCACGGCGTGGCGGCCCTTCACGGCCGCCGCGATGGCGTCGCCGAGCGCCTCGGCGGTCTGGCGAAGCTGATGTCCCATGACGAGCGGTACGATCGCAATCTGTGGCAGCACGCGCTTGAGAAATGGCAACTGCATCTCGAGCGAGTGTTCGCGCACGTGCGCGGTCGGATGCGATTTGATGAGCGGCGAGCCCGCGGCGATCGCCGACGCCAGATCTTCGGCGATGGGGACCTTCCCGAACGGCGTCTCGAATGCGCCTTGCTCGTACACCGCAACGCCCTCGAAGCCGACATAGTGCGAAGGGCCAACGAGGATCGCCACCTCGAAATCTCTTCCCCGAAGCATGTTGTAGGCGTGCGCGGCGATAGGACCGGAGTACATGAGCCCGGCGTGTGGCGCGATGATGGCCAGCGGGTCGCCGACCGGCGGTTCATCGGCAGCCGCCAGGTACCCATCGACTTCGCGCGCGAGCGTATCGGGATCGGCCGGGTACCACGTTCCCGCAACGGCGGCGCGCCGTAGGTGCTTCATCAAATCTGGAATCTACCGCATGGTAGCATTTGGCATGCCCGAGCGGCTGACCCGCGCCGATGTCGATCGCATTGCCACGCTCGCCCGTCTGGACCTGACCGACACCGAAAAAGATCTCTTCGTCCACCAGTTGTCGCACGTCCTCGAATACGCCGAGCAGATCCAGCAGATCGACACGACCGGCGTGCCGCCGACCTCGCAGGTGCTGTCGCGCATGCCGGCCGACCGGCCCGACGAACCACGACCCGGCCTCACGAACGCGGAAGCGCTGGCCAACGCCCCCGATCCGTCGCCGCAAACCGGCCTCTTCCGCGTCCCCCGGGTGCTGTGAGCACGATTCCCTTTCGAACCGCCCGGGAAATCCGGGATGCCGTGAGCGGCCGCAGCGTGTCGGCCGTCCAGGTCTGCGAGCACGCGCTGGCCACCATCGACGCGGCCAATCCAAAGCTGAACGCGTTTCTGACGGTGGCTCGCGACCGCGCGCTCGAACGCGCGCGAGCGATCGATCGCGAAGGGCACACAGGACCGCTGGCCGGCGTGCCGGTCGCGCTCAAAGACAACATCCTGACCCGCGGCGTCACCACGACAGCCTCGTCGCGCATGCTTCAGCGATTCGTTCCACCCTACGATGCGACGGTCGTGACGCGTCTCGAGGCGGCGGGCGCCATCGTGATGGGCAAGACCAACTGCGACGAGTTCGCCATGGGCTCGACCACCGAGAACTCGGCGTTCGGACCGTCGCGCAATCCGTGGAATCCGGATCACATTTCGGGCGGCTCGAGCGGAGGATCGGCGGTCGCGGTCGCCTCGGGTATGTCGCCCATCGCACTCGGGTCGGACACCGGCGGATCCATCCGACAGCCGGCCTCGCTATGCGGCGTCGTCGGCCTGAAGCCGACATACGGTCGTGTCTCGCGATACGGCTTGATTGCGTTTGCTTCGTCGCTCGATCAGATCGGTCCGATGGCGCGCACGACGTACGACGCCGCGACGGCGCTTGCCGTCCTTGCGGGTCCCGACCCCTGCGATTCGACGGCTTCCCAGGAACCCGTCGCCGACTATGTTGGTGGATTGACGGGCGACATCAGGGGTGCGCGCCTCGGCGTGCCCGGAAAGATGCTGCAGGAAGGCGTGGAAGCCCCCGTGCGGAGCGCTTTCTATGCGGCACTCGAGGTCTTGCGGGGGCGCGGGGCGGAGCTCGTCGACATCGACCTGCCGCACGCGAGCTATGCCATCGCCACTTATTACGTCATCGCCACTGCCGAAGCCAGCTCGAACCTCGCGCGCTACGACGGCGTCCGCTATGGATTCCGCACGGAGAACGCGGGAAATTTGAAAGAGATGTACGAAAGAACCCGCAGCCAGGGGTTCGGGCCGGAAGTAAAGCGCCGCATCATGCTCGGCACTTACGTGCTGAGCGCCGGTTACTACGACGCGTACTACCTGAAGGCACAGCAGGTGCGAACGCTCGTGCGCCGCGATTACGAGCAGGCGTTTCAGAAGGTCGACGCGGTCGCGATGCCGACCAGCCCGACGGCCGCATTCAGAATCGGCGAGAAGATCGAGGACCCGTTATCGCTCTACCTGACCGACGTCTTCACCGTCAGCGCCAACCTCGCGGGATTGCCGGGGCTGAGCATCCCGTGCGGACGCACACCCAATCGGCTGCCGATCGGACTGCAGCTGACGGGCCGGCCGTTCGACGAAGCGACGCTGCTGAGGATTGGGGATGCTTACGAGCGCGAAACGAACTGGACGGAAGAAAACCCGGCTGACGCAGGGGTTCGTAAAGGTTCGTAAAGGTTTACGAACCGTTCTTATGTTTTTTTCGCCCGTTCGATCAGTTCGGGCGTTTTCAGCACGTCGATCGGTCCGCGCGGCGCATCGGGAGGCATGTAGCGGACAAACGCCTCCTGACCCACCTTTTCTTCCAGACTCTTCACGACCATCGACCCGCGGCTGGTGGTGGGCCGCAGCTTGGGAAATCCGAGGATGATGCAGAAGCCGAGGAACAACACCAGGACGAACACCGTACTCGACCCGAGCGCGATCAGTGCTCCGACGACGAGATCGATGACGTCCTGCGACATCAGACGCCGGACTCGATGTTGTGGACCGGAGGCTTGGCCGGCGGCAAATCGAATTGCACCAGACGGCGCCGAACCTCTTCCATCGCGACCCGTTCGGCCTTGTGGGGCTGCGGATGGGTCTCGTGGACGGTGTGCGCGAGCCGAGGCCGGGCGCCCCGTCGAAGCTGCTTGGCGCGAAGAGCGGCTATATCTACGAAAAGAAAGCGGTTAGAGACCAAGGGCGCCGGCTCGACGGGTTCCGGTGTTTCGACGATCTCTCCAGACTGTGGGATTTCAAGTTCCATAACGGTCTAGGATACAAGAACTTACGTTGACGCCGCAAGTGATTAGGGATTGGGGATTAGCAGGGATCCGGGCCCCTAATCCCGAATCCCCAATCGCCAATCCCTGTGAATGTGGCAGCGTTACGCTGCCACATTCACTTTGATCTGCTTGGGCTTCGCTTCCTCGCGAAGCGGCAGCTTGATGCTGAGCACGCCGTTCTTGTACTCGGCCTCGACCCGGTTGGGGTCGACCGTGTGCGGCAGCGCGAACGACCGGGTGAACGTCCCGTAGCTCCGCTCGACGCGGTGGAACTGGTCGTCCTTGACCGTCTGCTCGGCCTTCTTCTCGCCGCGAATGGTCAGCGTGAAGTTCTCGACGGTGATGTCGAGATCCTCCTTGTTCATGCCCGGCACTTCCGCCTTGATCACCAGCTCGTGCTCGCCCGTGCTGTAAATATCCACGGGGGGCAGCCAATTTCCACCGAACTCACGAAACGGATCCCAACGAACGATTGCCATTGTGTGCCTCCTTAATTAGTGGCCATCTGCCATTTGCCATCAGCCCCGATGCTTACGCGTCAACAACCTCGGCATCAACAACTTCGCCATCCCTGACGTCCGACCCGCCCTGATGCGGCGTGCCCGCGCCGGCGTTCGGCGGCTTCTGCTTGTACATCTGCTCGGCCATCGCGTGCGATGCCTGCTGCAGTGCGTCGGTCATCCGCTTGATGGCGCCGAGATCCTCGCCCTTCAACGCCTCGCGAACGTCGCTGATGGCGTTTTCCACCCGCCTGGCGTCTTCCGGCGACAGCTTGCCGCGCTGTTCGTTCAACGTGCGCTCGACCGAGTAGGTCAGCGCATCTGCCTGGTTGCGAGCGTCGATGAGCTCGCGACGCGATTTGTCTTCCGCTGCGTGGCTCTCGGCGTCTCTCACCATCCGCTCGACCTCGTCCTTGTTGAGGCCGGACGAGCCGGAGATCGTGATCTTCTGCTCCTTGCCCGTCGCGTTGTCCTTTGCCGACACGTTGACGATGCCGTTCGCGTCGATGTCGAACGTGACCTCGATTTGCGGCACCCCGCGCGGCGCGGGAGGCAGCCCGACGAGCTGGAAGCGTCCGAGCGTGCGGTTGTCGCGCGCCAGCGGCCGCTCGCCCTGCAGCACGTGCACTTCGACGTTCGGCTGATTGTCCGCCGCGGTCGAGAAGGTCTCGCTCTTCCGCATCGGAATCGTCGTGTTTCGCGCGATGAGCGTCGTCATGACGCCGCCCAGCGTCTCGATGCCGAGCGACAACGGCGTCACATCGAGCAACACCATGTCTTTCACGTCACCCGCCAGCACGCCGCCCTGGATCGCGGCGCCGACCGCCACGACCTCGTCCGGGTTCACGCCCTTGTGCGGCTCCTTGCCGAAGTACTCCTTCACGAGCTGCTGCACTTTGGGCATGCGCGTCGAACCGCCGACGAGCACGACTTCGTCGATCTTCTTCGGATCGAGGCCCGCATCGGCGATGGCCTTCTTCACGGGCTCCATCGTGCGCTGCAACAGATCGTCGACGAGCTGCTCGAGCTTCGCGCGCGTCAGCTTCATCGCGAGGTGCTTGGGACCGCTCTGGTCGGCCGTCACGAACGGCAGATTGATTTCTGTTTCGAGCGCCGACGAGAGCTCGATCTTCGCTTTCTCCGCGGCTTCCTTCAGCCGCTGAACGGCCACGCGATCTTTGGTGAGATCGATGCCGTCGGTCTTTTTGAATTCCGCGGCGATCCAGTCGATGACGCGCTGGTCGAGGTCGTCGCCCCCGAGATGCGTGTCGCCGTTGGTCGACTTCACTTCGACCACGCCCTCGCCCACTTCGAGGACCGAAATGTCGAACGTGCCGCCGCCGAAGTCGTACACCGCAATGGTCTCGTCCTTCTTCTTGTCGAGGCCGTACGCCAGCGCGGCCGCCGTCGGCTCGTTGATGATGCGGAGCACATTGAGGCCGGCGATCTTGCCGGCGTCCTTCGTCGCCTGGCGCTGCGCGTCGTTGAAGTACGCGGGCACCGTGATGACGGCGTCGGTTACCGGCTCGCCCAGGTAGTCCTCGGCGGCCTGCTTCAGCTTCTGCAGCACGACAGCAGAGATTTCCGGCGGTGAGTATTTCTTGCCCCGCGCCTCCACCCACGCGTCGCCGTTCGCGGACGCCACGATGCGATAGGGCACGCGCTGGTGCTCCTGCGACGTCTCTGCGAGCTTGCGCCCCATGAACCGCTTGATTGAAAAAACGGTGTTCTCCGGATTGGTGACGGCCTGGCGCTTCGCGACCTGACCAACCAGCCGCTCACCTTCCTTGGTGAACGCGACGATCGACGGAGTAATCCGCGACCCTTCCTGGTTGACGAGCACTGCGGGCTGACCGGCTTCCATCACCGAGACGACGGAGTTGGTCGTCCCGAGGTCAATTCCAATGACTTTCTTGCCTGGTGTTTTAGCCATGGTGGTAGTCTAGGGAATATATTAGTGTTTGTCAAGCATGTTATATGAGCTAAATACACTCATATTATAACCGGCTCAGAATCAGCGAGTTGGGGTGGGTCGGAAAGGGGTCGGGAGGGGTTTTCGAGGGTTCCTCTATGAAAACCCCTCCCGACCCCTTATATTTGGGCCGTGAGCGAAATCCGGTTGCTGTTTCTGGGAGACATCGTCGGGAAGCCCGGGCGGGAGCTCGTCCGGAAAGGCCTCCCTTCATTGATAGAGCACTACGCGGTCGATCTGGTGATCGCCAACGCGGAAAACGCCGCGGCCGGCCGAGGCATCACGCGCGAGATCGGCGACCAGTTGCTGAACTGGGGGGTCGATGTCATGACCTCCGGCAACCACATCTGGTCCCAGCGGGAAGCCGTCGACTACATCGGCGCCGAAGCCCGGCTCCTGCGTCCGGCCAACTTCCCCGCCGGCGTGCCCGGCAACGGCAGCTATCTCGCCCGCACCGCGCAGGGCCGCCCGGTTGGCGTGATCAACGTCATGGGCCGCGTCTTCATGCAGGAGCTCGACAATCCGTTCGCGCGCGTCCTCGAAGAAATCGAAGCGCTGCGGGGACGCACGCGCATCATCTTCGTGGACTTCCATGCGGAAGCCACTTCAGAGAAGATCGCGATGGGCTGGCACCTCGACGGGAAAGTCACCGCCGTCGTCGGCACGCACACGCACGTCCAGACCGCCGACGAACAGATCCTGCCTGGCGGTACCGCCTATCTGACCGATGTGGGCATGACTGGGCCGCACGATGGCATCATCGGCGTGGAAAAGGCGGCCGTCCTCGACAAGTTTCTCCGCGGTATGCCGGTGCGCATGGAAACGGCAAGCGGCAACCCGCGCCTCAACGGCATCCTGATTGCTGCCGACGAAGCCACGGGCAAGGCGACCTCGATTCAGCGCCTGAGCCTGTCGGCCAGAGAACTGGAACATGAGCTCGCTGTTTGATCTGCCGTTCGACGAACCGGAATCCGAGCCAAAGGACGCCACGCCTGCCGCGCGCCAGCGGACGGTCATCACGGTAAGCGACCTCACGGCGAACATCCGCGACATCCTGGAAAACGCGTACTCCGAGGTCTGGGTCGAAGCAGAAATCTCCAACTGCCGCCTGTGGAATACGGGGCATCTGTACTTCACGCTGAAAGACCCCGCGTCGCAAATCAAAGCGGTCATGTTCCGGTCCGACGTTCGCACGCTCAAGTTCAAGCCCGAAGACGGTCTGCACGTGGTGGTGCGCGGCCGCGTGAGCGTGTACGAGCCCAAGGGTGAATATCAGCTGGTCTGCGAGCGGATGGAGCCGCATGGCCTGGGCGCGCTACAACTCGCGTTCGACCAGCTGAAAAGACGCCTGCACGCGGAGGGCCTGTTCGATGCCGCGCGCAAGCGTGCGCTGCCGGCGTTGCCACGCAAGATCGGCATCGTCACGTCGCTCGACGGCGCGGCGATACGCGACATCCTGAAAGTGCTCAGCCGCCGCTACCCGAACGCACACGTCATCATTCGCCCGGCGCGGGTTCAAGGCGAGGGCGCCGCAGCGGAGGTGGCGCAGGGCATCAGGGACATCGTGAAGATTCCGGGCATCGACGTCGTCATCGTCGGACGGGGCGGCGGCTCGATCGAGGATTTGTGGGCGTTCAACGAAGAACCGGTGGCCAGAGCCATAGCGGCGTCGCCGGTGCCGATCATCTCGGCGGTCGGGCACGAAGTCGACGTCACCATCGCCGACTTCGCGGCCGACGTGCGGGCGCCCACACCATCGGCCGCGGCCGAGATCGTCGTCGCGCGCAAGGAAGATTTCTGCGGTCATATCGAACGCTTGAGCGATCGTCTGAGCGCCGCGGTACGCGGATCGATCGCCCGCCTGGAATCGAGGATTCACCAGCTCAACCGCAGACCCGGATTCGCGGGCTGGTCCGCCCGCCTTGCGCTGCGGGGACGGCACTGCGCGGAAACCACCCATGCCTTGCGACATGCGGCGAGGGCGGCGGTCAGCCGTCGGCTGCGGGTGTATCAAGGATTGCGACTGCAGCTCGAGCAGTTCGATCTGCGGCGCCGCCTGGGAAGTGTTCGCGCCCGGCTGGTCGGCGTGGACGGCGACTTGCGCGCCGCGGCCCACCGACGGCAACATCGCGCGGAAGCGCGCCTGCAGACATGTGCCGCGCGTCTCGACAGCCTGAGCCCGCTCGCCGTGCTCGGCCGTGGATACGCCGTGGTGTGGGACGAGTCTCGCACGCACGTCATTCGCGCGGCCACCGAGGTCAAGCGCGGCGATGCGGTTCGTGTCACGTTGTCCCAGGGAGAACTGGAATGCAAGGTGGTGAAAACTGATGGACTCGACAATTAAGGATTTCGAGGCAGCCATCGCCGAGCTCGAAACCATCGTGAAGAAGCTCGAGGAAGGCGACCTCGCGCTCGAGAAGTCGCTCGAGCTCTACGAAC
Organism: Vicinamibacterales bacterium; assembly: GCA_963746535.1. Lineage (GTDB taxonomy): Bacteria > Acidobacteriota > Vicinamibacteria > Vicinamibacterales > JAMQPK01 > JAMQPK01. The sequence goes on from CAVVBP010000010.1 coordinate 936,853, forward strand.
GTGGCGTGCAGCTGTCGCGCTTCTGCCATACACGGCTGGAAGAAGCCGAGAAACGCATCGAGATTCTCAACGAGCGCGGCGACCTGCGACCTGCCGGCGCCGCGTTTTCGAAAGACGACAAGTAGCATGCCGGTGGCTTCGCTTTCGGAGTACCTCGATACGCGCCGCGCGCAGATAGACGCGGCGTTGATGCGATTTCTCCCGGCCGCACCGGACTGCCCTCCAGGCCTCGAAGCGGCGATGCGGTACAGCCTCGATGCCGGCGGCAAGCGCCTGCGTCCCATCCTGGCCCTGGCCGCTGCGGAAGCGGTCGGCGGTTCGTCGGGCCACACCGAGCAGGCCCTGGCCGCGGCACTACCGGCCGCGTGCGCGGTCGAGTTCATCCACACCTATTCCCTGATTCACGACGACCTTCCGGCAATGGACGATGACTCGCTCAGGCGGGGCCGGCCGACCAACCATGTCGTGCACGGCGAGGGGCTCGCGATTCTGGCAGGCGACGGGCTGCTGACCGAAGCCTTCGCGCTGCTCGCGCTCGAACCGCGCGAGCCGGAGCTGGCGTCGCGAAAAATTCGCGCCATCCAGGTGATCGCTACGGCGGCCGGTGCGTGCGGCATGGTCGGCGGCCAGGCGATCGATCTTCAGGCCGTCGGGTCTGCGACGAGCTTCGACGAACAGTCGCTGCAGGATATGCACGCCCGCAAGACCGGCGCCCTCATTCGTGCGGCCGCTGTCGCCGGCGCCGTCATGGGCGGTGGAACGGACGCTGCCGTCCGGGCCGTCGAAGAATACGGCCGGCAGCTCGGGCTGGCGTTTCAGATCGTCGATGACATTCTCGACGTCGAGGGCGATGCGCAGGCGCTCGGCAAGACGGCCGGCAAGGACGCGCGCGCCGGCAAACCCACCTATCCGTCGGTCTACGGCCTCGAGGCGTCGCGGCGGCTCGCTGCCGAGCGGCATGAGCACGCCATCGCGGCGCTGCGTCCGGCTGGTCTCCAGCAGAGCCGCCTGGCCGATATCGCGTCCTGGGTCGTGAAACGAAGCAATTGAAAGTTCGTCTCGATAGTCTGCTCGTCAGCCGTGGCCTGGCGCAGTCGCGCGAACGCGCGACCGCACTGATTCTCTCGGGGGTCGTGCTGGTCAATGGTGAGGCTGCCAGCAAGGCGGGCCAGCAGGTCGCCGACGATGCCGCGGTCGCGCTGAAGGCGCCGGACCATCCGTATGTGGGTCGAGGCGGCATCAAGCTCGCGCACGCGCTCGACGAGTTCGGCATCGCCGTTGACGGACGCGACGCGCTCGATATCGGGGCATCCACGGGCGGCTTCACCGACGTGCTGCTGAAGCGCGGGGCTGTACGCGTGGTTGCCTACGACGTCGGCCACGGACAGCTCGATTGGGGACTCCGCAACGATCCGCGCGTCGTGGTCGTCGAGCGCGCCAACGCGCGAACGCTCGAGCCGGGCGACCTGCCTTCGCTCGTCGACATCGTCACAATTGATGTGTCGTTCATCTCCCTGCGGCACATTTTCCCCCGCATTCCCCCGCTGCTCGGAGCCGCCGCCGACGTCATCGCGCTGGTGAAACCGCAGTTCGAGGCGGGGCGCGCGGAGGTCGGCAAGAAAGGTGTCGTGCGCGACCCAATCGTGCAGGCGCGGGTGGTCGAAGACGCCGCGCGCGCGGCCGCTGAGGTAGGATTGGTCCGCGTCGCGATGACCGAATCTCCAATCACGGGTGACGCGGGCAACCGCGAGTTCTTCCTGCATCTGCGGGTGTCGGCGCCCCGCGACACGGCATGACCGCGGTCGGTATCGTTGCAAAGGCGCGTCTCGAGCGTGCCGCCAGCCATCTCGTGCAAATCGCCTCGTGGCTCGAAGAGCGGCACATCACCCCGGTGTTCGATCCCGACACCGCCGCGCTCGCCGAATCGGCCGGCGCCAACGGCCAGTTCAAGACCGTCGATCGCGACGATCTGCCCCGGCATGTCGACGTCATCGTGGTCCTCGGAGGCGACGGCACGCTGCTCGGAACGGCCGGCCGCATCGCCAAGGCGAAATCCGATATTCCCATCCTCGGCGTCAACTTCGGCAGCCTGGGATTTCTCACCGAGGTGACACTGCCCGAGATTTACGCGTCACTCGAGACGGCGGTGAACGGCACGGCCCAGATCGAAGAACGCATGATGCTGCAGGTCGCGGTCGAGGCGGACGGCGGCCGCGTCGCCGATCGGATTGTGCTGAACGACGTCGTCGTCACGCAGGGGGCGCTCTCGCGCATCATCGAGTTGTCGGTGTCGGTCGATGGCGAGTTCATGATGCGCGTCAAAGCCGACGGGCTCATCATCGCCAGTCCGACGGGCACGACGGCTTACAACCTGTCGGCGGGCGGGCCCATCGTGCATCCGCACGTCGACGGGCTGACAATCACCCCCATCGCGCCGCACACGTTGACCAACCGCCCTGTCGTCGTGCCCGGGTCCAGCCAGATTCGCATCCAGCCCCTCATCCGCGACGAACAGAGCGAAGTGTTCGCCACGTTCGACGGGCAGGCACTGCTGCCGCTGAAGAGCAACTGCGTCGTCAGCGTCGGCCGCGCGGACAAACCGCTGCGTCTCATCCGCGCCTCGGCCCGGGGATACTTTCAGGTGTTGAGAGAAAAGCTGAAATGGGGGAACTGATTCACATATCCCGATCCGCCGTCCGGATGTTGTAGCCCTCCTCGATCGGCAGCACCCAAATACGGCCATCACCAATATCGCCCGTGCGCGCGTGCTTCATGACGACGGTGATGACTTCGTCCACGAGATCGTCCGACACGGCCATTTCAATCATCGTCTTCGGCAGCAGACTAATATCGTATTCCTGGCCGCGATACACAGCTTTGTGGCCCTTCTGGTGCCCGTGACCCCTCACTTCTGTAATCGTCATGCCCGACACAGACGCCTTTTCGAGGGCTTCACGTACTTCTTCGACCTTGTTTGGTCGAACAATGCACTTTATGAGCTTCATTTGGCCCGCAAATTCTACTGTAAACTTATGTGCCTATGTCGGAGGCCTTCACGGTCATTGTGGGAGCACGCCAACTCCACGACGCTCTCCGTGATAACGCAGGCGCCACGGGCGATGTCCTGACGTTCGGCGACGACGAACCGCTCAAAGCGCTCGAAACGATCGCCGTCCGGCGGCCGCGCATCGTGGCCGTCGAGCGCCTCTTCGCCGCGACATCGCGAGGCGCCGCGCTCATCAACCGCATCAAAGCCGACCCCGCTCTTTCCGGGGCGGAAATTCGAATCGTGGCCCACGACGGCACGTATGCGCGCGTGTCGCCGCGCCGGACGCCGCCCGCACAGCCGCTGCCAGCCGTCGTCCCAGTGGCGACGCCCGCAGTCGCGGTTGAAATCGAGTCCGTCGTTGGACCGATCGTTCCCCCACAACCGGCCGCGAACGATCAGTACTCCATCTCGCGGCGGGCACCGCGGTTTCGCATGCTCGATGGCACCGAAGCACAGGTGGACGGCTCGCTCGCCCGCATCGTCGATCTCTCCACGATCGGCGCGCAGATTCTTTCACCCACACCGCTGAAGCCCGACCAGCTCGTTCGCGTCGTGCTCGTCGACGAGCGCGGCGCCGTACGGTTTCACGGCGCCGTGGCGTGGGCCTCGTACGAGATTCCGAAGGGGATTTCGCAATACCGAGCGGGGCTGGAATTCAAAGGTGCGGAACTGAAGGTGCTCGACACCTTCTGCCGCCTGCACAAAACGTAGGACCGCCGCTACAGCGCGCCGACGCCGAACCACTCGGCGGCCGCAGATCGCTCCCTGATGATCGTGTCGTTGCGACCCGATCCGGTTGACACGATCGACACCGGCACGCCGCTCACTTCTTCGAGAAATGCGACGTATCGCTGCGCTTCGCGCGGCAGATCGTCGAAGCGCGTCACACCGGAGCTGGGACGTCCCCAGCCTGGAAGCCTCTCGTACACCGGCTCGCAGTTCGCGAGCACATGGAGATCGGCCGGCCACTCGGTCAGGACCTGACCCTCGTACTTGTAGCCGGTGCACACCTGGATGTCGTCGAGGCCGTCGAGGACATCGAGCTTGGTCAGGGCCACGCTGTCGAGGCCGTTGATGCGCGCGGCGTAGCGGGCCACCACGGCGTCGTACCAGCCGCAACGGCGCGGGCGGCCGGTGACCGATCCGAACTCTTTGCCGCTGTCGCGCAGCCGATCGCCGGCGGCCCCGGTCAACTCGGTCGGCATCGGCCCTTCGCCCACGCGCGTGGCGTACGCCTTCACGACCCCCAGTACGCCGTGAATCATCTTCGGGCTCACGCCGAGCCCGGTGCAGACGCCTCCAATCGTCGAATTCGAGGACGTCACGAAGGGATACGTGCCATGGTCGATGTCGAGCAGGGTGCCCTGAGCGCCTTCAAAAAGGATGGCGCGTCCCGCGGCGCTCGTTTTGGCTAGAAACAGCGAAATATCGGTCACCCAGGGCTTCATCCGCTCACCATAGGCGAGCATCTGATCGAACAAGGGCCGCCAGTCGAGCTGTGATTCCTTGATCAGGCGGTTGCGGGCCTGCACGTTCTCGCGAATCTCCTGCTCGAGGCCCGCACGATCGAACAGGTCGCGCACGCGGATCCCACGCCGGCCGATCTTGTCTTCGTAGGCCGGCCCGATTCCGCGCGACGTCGTGCCGATCTTGCGCTCGCCGCGCCGGGCTTCGGACAACAGGTCGAGCTCGCGGTGATACGGAAGGATCAGATGGGCGCGCTCGCTGACGAGCAGACGGCCGCTGACGTCGTACCCCAGGGTCGCCAGCTCGTCGATCTCCGTGAAGAGGGCCTGCGGATCGACGACGACGCCGTTGCCGATGGCGCAGGTGACGTGGGAATGGAGAATCCCCGACGGCAGAAGCCGGAGGATGATCTTCTTCGTGTCGACGTATACCGTGTGGCCGGCGTTATGCCCGCCCTGATAGCGCGCCACGACGGCAAAGCGCGGTGTCAACAGATCCACGACCTTGCCCTTGCCCTCGTCACCCCACTGCGCACCGAGTACTGCGATGTTCATGGCCGACACATTCTACATTGTTGTGTGTTTTCCCTGAGAATTCCAACAATGAACATCCCGAGAAGTTCAATTGACGTTACACGGGACTTGTCAAACAAATTTTTTTTAATTTTCAAATTGACAACGCAGGCGCGCGGTCTTAACTTCTGTCTTTCTTTTTCGCGAACGCCTTCACGCATCTGTGCCCACACACGAATCACTCACGGCGTCCAGACCTTCACTCGAACGGCGCATCCTCGCCGGGTTAGATGCGTCACCATCGCGCATCCCGGTCGTGCTCGGCGACTTCCGTACGGGACGGACGCAACTGCTCTACCGGCTGCGCGACCGCATCGGACGGACGCAGTGCCAGCACATCGATCTCGAACGATCGGCGACGACACCCGAGCGCTTCTACAACGCGATTGTCAACGCGTCGCCGTTCAAGGTGCCGGCGCACGTGCAGCCGGCGTCCGCGCGTGAAGCGTTCGACGCCGCGCTCGTCTTTTTCGATCAGGCGCGTTCCGCGGGCGGCAACGAACCCGCGACGTTCCTCTTCGACGAAGTGCTCGAGCTGCGCACCTTCGAGAGTTTCCCGGGTCTGCGGACGGCATTGCGGGAACTGCTCAAGACGCTGGCCACCAGCCCGAACCGTTTCGTGCTGACGACGCGCTATATCTCACGGGCTCATAGACATCTCAGGGATGCGACGGCCCGGTTCGAGGTCATCCACGTGCCGCCCCTCGCCCTGGCGGAGGTCCGCGACCTGATGCTGTCGCTCGACGGCGGTCGATCGCTGTTCGGTGACGAGGTCGGCGCCGACTCGCTGGCGCGCGCGGTTCACACGTTGTCGGACGGCCGCGTCGGATACGCGCGGGCGATCGGCGACGCGCTGAACCACATGGTCGACGCGCAGGGCGTCGGCGACCCGGTCAGCGCGCTCACATCGCTCTTGTCGCCCGACGGCCGGCTCGCGGCCGCGTGCGCCTCGAGCTACGAGCTGCGCCTGCATCGGGCGCGCGGCTATGGCGCGCTGAAAGCGATTCTTGAAATCCTCGCGCTGGAAGAGCCGCTGACCCTCACCGAAGTCGCGCACCGTCTCAAGCGGACGCCCGGTTCGACCAAGGACTACCTGTCGTGGCTCGAGGATGTCGACCTCATCGTGTCGCAACGCAAACGCTACAGCTTCAGCGATCCCCTGCTTCGGGTGTGGGTCAGGCTCTACTGCCGGCCGTCGTGCCCGTCGGATGAAGAGGTGGCTCGCGAAGTGCAATCCTACGCGCTGAGCCGGCTGCCGCAGCAGGAGCCCGCGATGGTCGTCGCCGGCGGCGGCGAGAGCGACGGCGACGAAGACCGGAAGCCCTGGGGCATCATCGAGATAGATTGAATCTCTAGATTTCGGGCCTCACGTTCAGCATCTCCAAGGCCAGCCGCGCGGCTTCCTGCTCTGCTTCCTTCTTGCTGCGGCCGGTCGCTTCGGCCATCGGTCTCCCGTCGATCCGCACCTGCACCTGAAACGTCTTGTGGTGATCGGGACCCACTTCACCGATGACGATGTACTCGGGCAGCGGGCCGCCCGTCGACTGCACCCGCTCCTGCAGCGCTGACTTGAAATCATGGAAGGCAGCCGTGGGCGTTTGTGCCTCGTTGACGAGCTCCTCGAACTGCCGGGCGATGAACGTCGTGGCCTGTTCGATGCCGCCGTCCAGATAGATCGCGGCAATCAGCGCCTCGTAGCCGTCGGCGAGCAGCGCCTGCTTGCGGCGGCCGCCCGTTTTCTCCTCTCCTCGCCCCAGGAGCAGGTGTTCCCCCAGGTCGAGACGTTCCGCGAGCCTGGCGAGCGACGCGGTTGAGACGAGCGTCGCTTTCATCTTCGATTTCCACCCCTCGTCCTGGCTGGGAAACTGCCGGAACAGCAGGTCGGCAATCGCGAAGCCGAGCACCGCGTCGCCGAGAAACTCCAGCGACTCGTTGTCGAACACGCCGCCGCTGACGTCCTCGTTGGCGCGGGAGGTATGCGTCAGCGCGTGTTCGAGCAGGCCCTGATCGCGGAACGTATAGCCGGTGCGGCGCTCGAGCGCGGAGAACTCGCCGCGCAGCGGAATCACGCGGCCGCCCGACTGGTCGATGCGATGGCTGTCGATCACCCGGCGGGCTTCGTCGGCCTCCTCGGGCCTCACGGAAATCCTGATTTCGGCGATCCCGGCGCCACCGACGGGAAATATCGATTGCGGCGCGTCCGACGACACCAGCGACTCGATGCCATGGCTCTCGAGCAGGCCCCGAACGACGCGCGCCTCGATGTCGGACGCGCTCCTGAACACGATCGTCAACTCATGCATTAGTCGACCTTCAGAATCATCATCGTGATGTCGTCGTGCTGCGGCTGCCCCTGTGCGAAGGCCATCACGTTCTCCAGCACGCAATCTCGAATCGCCTCGGGAGAACGGTCGACGTTCGCTTCGAGGCAGGCCGCGAGGCGCTGCTCTCCGAAGCAGTCTCCGTCGCGATCCATCGCGTCGCTGATCCCGTCGGTGAAAAAGAAGAAGAGGTCGCCTGGGGCCATTGGCAGGGTCAGCTCTTCCAGGAAGCGTTCAAACCGTACTCCGCCGTCGAGATTCAGGCCCAGCACCATGCCGTCGGGCGCGATGATTTCGGCGCGCCGCGAGAGGCCGCCGTTCGAAGCAATCCTGATGAACGGCGTGTGGCCGGCGCGGGCGCAGGTCAACGTGCGCGCAACCGGATCCACGACCGCATAGGTCATCGTGATGAAGCTGCGGCTGTCGAGATGACGCGAAATAATGCGGTTCGCTTCGATGAGCAGCGCGCGCGGGGAGGTATAGATGCGGGTCAGCGACAGCATCAAACCCTTCAATTCCGCCATGTACAGCGCCGCCGACGTGCCCTTGCCCGCGACATCGGCGATGAGCAGCCCGACGCGCCCGTCGGGAAGCGGCAGAAAGTCATAGTAATCGCCGCCGACCTCCTTCGCCGGCGCGCACAACCCCACCACGCTCATGCCCGGCGCTTCGAACGTGCCGTGCGGCAGCAGCGACATCTGGATGTCGCGCGCAATGCGCAGCTCCTGTTCGAGCCGCCGCTTCTCATCCTGCTCGGCGAGCAGATGGTGGATGCGGCCGGTCATGTCGTTGAACGAGGCGGCGAGCGTGCCGAGCTGATCGTCGGATCGGACGGCGATGCGATGCTCGAAGTCGCCGCTCTTGACGCGCTCGGTACCGTCGAAGAGCTCGTCGACCGACGAGGTGATGGTTCGGGCCAGCGCGAGACCGTTGCCGAGCGCCACGACTTCGATGACGAGCAGCAGTACACCGATGCCGACCAGCACGATGAGCAGCCCCTGCTGAATGCCGACGGGCGCGCCATCACGAGGCCTGCCGAGCCAGTTGTAGAGCGTGGCGACCTCGACGCTCATCCCGATCGTCGTGCGCTCGGATCTCCCCGTTTCCCAATCCACATACGTCAGGAACGTCGCGGTGTTGAAGAGCGATCGCGGCCGCGATTCGCCGAGCATGATGCCCGATACGGCCAGCGCACCTTCGTCCAGCGCCTCGTCCAGCGGCAGATCGATGACGACCGCATACCGCGACCGTCGATCGTTTGGCAGCGCGACCGCTCTGGCGACGGTGGCTTTCTGGATCAGCCCGGAGAAATTGTGGCCGCCCATCCAGGCCGGGAGCGTCTCCGCCGGAACGACCTCGAGCGACACGCCCGGATACCGTGTGGAAATCGCCAACTGGCGGCGCTGAATGATGCCGGCGCGCGCGTCCGGTTCCGATCGTTCGATTTCGAACAGCGTCGTCCGTCCGAAGACGGCCGCCTGCTCGACGAGGCGATCCACGCGTTCGTGGATCAGATAGGAGCTGACGTCGAAGAACACGAGGAGAAACGCCAGCAGCGAAAAGGTCACGAGCAGCAGGATTGGCACCGCGCCGACGAGCACGTATGAGAGGATCAGCTTTCGGCTGACCCGCCACAACAGGCCCGAGCGGGCGAGCCGCGTGACGCGATAGACCGAGATGGCGACGAGAACGAGCAGCGCGAAATTGACCGTGCGATCGAGCGTCACCTGCCCGGGTGCGGCCAGCCAGACCAGCACTTTGAGCAGAATCGCGGCGATCCAGAGGGCAGGAATGGCGCGAATGATATCACCCGGCGGTGGACTCTCGAATCCAGCTCAGGTAGGCGTCGCTGCCATCGAGAATCGGCAGGACGATGAACTCGGGAACTTCGTAGTCGTGCAGCTCGAACAGACGCGCCTTCAGCGCGGGCACGCGCGTCTTCGTGGTCTTCATGATGAGCTGCCGTTCCTGTTCGGCCTCCACCTCGCCCTTCCACCGGTAGACCGACTCCATCAGGGCGAGCACGTTGACGCAAGCGGCCAGGCGTTCGCTGACGAGCATCGACGCCAGCTTGTGGCCGTCGGTCATCCGCGAGATGGTCGTCCAGACGACCACGCAGTCGTTTTCCATCGCGTCCCCCTAATTACTCCTTGTACTTCCGCCGAAAATGCTGTACTAAGTTAGGGACTTTACTACACAAGAAATGGCGACCCCGCGGCTTCCATCCACCCAGGCTGTCCAACGCGCGCAACGGCGCGGACAGCGCATTCTCGCCGGCCTGTTCTTCTTCGTGGTCTGCGTCCTGGGCGTCGATGCGCTGGTCGGCGATCAGGGGCTCATGGCCACCATCCGGGCGCGCAAACAGTATGATGATCTGGCCGCCGACCTCGCGCGGCTGCGATCCGAGAACGCGGCGCTGCGCGAAGAGGCACGCCGGCTGCGCGAAGACCCGGCCGCGATTGAGGAAATCGCGCGGCGCGAGCTCGGCCTCATGAGCCCCGGAGAGAAATTGTTCATCATTCGCGATACCGACCCCTCCGCCAAGTAAGCCGCCGCCGCATGTCGCAGCTCATCGATTTTGTCCTTCACTTCGATCGACATCTGCTCGAGTTCGTCCAGCAATACGGGACCTGGGTCTACGGCATCCTGTTCGCGATCGTCTTCGCCGAAACCGGCCTGGTCGTCACACCGTTCCTGCCCGGTGATTCGCTGCTCTTCGCGGTTGGCGCGCTCAGCGCCACGGGCGTGCTGAATCCATGGCTGTGCTACGTGCTGCTCATCGGGGCCGCGGTGCTGGGTGACGGCGTGAACTATTCGATCGGCCGCCGCATCGGCCCCCGGCTCCTGGGCCGCGGCGACGGACCGGCCTTTTCGCACCGGCTGATCAATCCCGAGCACGTGAAGCGCGCGCACGAGTTCTTCGAGCAGCATGGCGGAAAGGCGGTCGTGCTCGCCCGATTCGTGCCCATCGTGCGCACCTTCCTGCCCTTCGTGGCGGGTGCCGCCGAGATGAACGCGGGCTCGTTCCTCTTCTACAACATCACCGGCGGCATCGGCTGGGTCACGATCTGCATGGGGGCCGGGTTCCTGTTCGGCAACGTGCCGATCATCAAGGAGAACTTCACGCTGGTGACCATCGGGATCGTGTTCGTCTCAATCCTGCCGATGGTGTTCGAGGTCCTCAAGCACAGACGCCGGGTCTGAAGAGCGAGACCCGGCCTGCGGCATTGCCACATGCCTGTTTCTGAATCACTCGCCCAGGTAGGCCTCGCGCACGCGCGGATCGCTCGCCATCTCTGCCGCGGTGCCCTCGAAGATCACGGCTCCGGTCTCGAGCACGTAGCCGCGATCGGAGTGCTTCAGCGCGGCGTTGGCGTTCTGCTCGACGAGCAGCACCGTCGTGCCCTCGGCTTTGATCTCGTCGATGGTGCTGAAAATGGTCTGGCAGACGATGGGCGCCAGCCCGAGCGACGGTTCGTCGAGCAGCAGCAGCTTGGGGTGGGACATCAGCGCGCGGGCGATCGCGAGCATCTGCTGCTCGCCTCCCGAGAGCGTGCCCGCGCGCTGCTTGATGCGTTCCTTGAGGCGCGGGAACAGCACGAACCCGCGTTCGAGATCGCGCTTGATGACCGCCTTGTCCTTCGTCAGGTAGGCGCCCATTTCGAGGTTCTCGAGCACGGTGAGGTTCGCGAACACGCCGCGGCCCTCGGGCGCCATCGAGATGCCGCGCGCGACCAGCTTGTGCGCGGCACTCCCGGTGATGTCCGTGCCGTCGAAGGTAATCCGGCCGCTCGTGGGCGCCAGCAGGCCGGTAATGGCGCGCAGGGTCGTCGACTTGCCGGCGCCGTTCGCGCCGATGCAGCGTCACGACCTCGCCGGCGCGGACCGTCAGCGAGACGTCGCGCAGCGCGTGAATCGCGCCGTAGAAGACGTTGACGTTCTCGAGCGCAAGCAGAACGCCGTCAGCCGCCGCCAAGGTACGCCTCGATGACCTTCGGGTTCTTCTGAATCTCGGCGGGTGTGCCGATGGCGATCGCCTCGCCGTAGTCGATGACCTGAATGGTCTCGCAGATGCCCATCACGACCTTCATGTTGTGCTCGACGAGCAGGATCGTCAGCTTCGAATTCGTCGCGCAGCCAGCGGATCAGGCGCATGAGCTCGAGCGATTCCTGCGGGATTCATCCCGGCCGCCGGCTCGTCGAGCAGCAGCAGCTTCGGTTCGGTCGCGAGCGCGCGCGCAATTTCCAGCCGCCGCTGGCTGCCGTACGGCAGGCTCGTCGCGGGCTCGTCGGCGAACCGCTCGAGATCGAAGATCTTCAGCAGCTCCATCGCCCGGTCGTGCGTCTCGCGCTCTTCGCGGTGATGCCGGCCGGTGCCGAGCACGGCGTCGGCGCAGCATCTGGCGGCTCCGCAGGTGATGCGCCGTCATCACGTTCTCGAGCACGGTCATGTCGGCGAACAGCCGGATGTTCTGAAACGTGCGCGCGATGCCGAGCTCGCGTAATCTCGTACGGCTTCTTCTCCGTCGATGCGCGTGCCGTCGAATTCGAATCTCGCCCTCGGTCGGGCGATAGACGCCCGTCAGCAGGTTGAACACGGTCGTCTTGCCGGCGCCATTCGGGCCGATGAGGCCGTACAAGGCGCCGCGCGGCACCGTCATTGTCAGCGATCTTGACGGCCGTCAGGCCGCCGAAGCGCATCGTGACGTCGCGCGCCTGACGAGCATCGGCGCGTGGTACTCAAGCGCGGCTCCGTCCGCTCGACGCCGGACGGCAGTCCGGCGCCGCAGCCAGCCCAGCAGAACTCGCGACGCCCGAGCAGTCCCTGCGGCCGGAAGATCATCAGCAGGATGAGCAGCAGCGCGTACATCACCATCCGCAGGCCGGGAAACTGCTGATCGAAGGTCCGCAGCGCTTCGGGCAGGATGGTCAGGTCGTCGCGCCGAGCACGGCGCCGGTGATCGAGCCGATGCCGCCGAGCACGATCATGACGATGACTTCGATCGATTTCACGAAGTTCAGGTTCTGCGGGTTCAGCGGATTCGCGAACAGCTGGCCCGACAGCCCGCCCGCCACGCCGGCCAGCGCCGCGCTGATGACAAACGCCATCACCTTGTAGCGGGTGGTGTTGATGCCCATGGCCTCGGCGGCAATCTCGTCGCCGCGAATCGGCAGACAGCGCGCGCCCGAACGTCGACATGGCGATGTTGCGCACGATGACGATCGTCATGATCGCCATCGCGAAGATCCAGAAGAAGTTCGTGATGGGGATGGCGTCGGTGAACCCGGTCGCGCCGCCCACGGCCGGAATGTTCAGGATGATGACGCGGATGATCTCGCCGAATCCCAGCGTGACGATGGCCAGGTAGTCGCCCTTCAGGCGAAGCGAGGGAATACCGACCAGCAGGCCGGCCGCGGCGGCGGCGAGCGGCGCCAGCCAGCAGGCTCGGAATCATCACGATCGACCCGCCGAGCGGATCGCCGAGCGTGCTGCCGGCCAGCGCCGCGATCGCCCGGCCGTGATAGACGGTCAGGTAGGTCGCCGTGTAGCCGCCGACCGCCATGAACCCGGCGTGCCCGATCGAGAACTGCCCGGCCAGGCCGTTGATCAGGTTCAGGCTCACGGCCAGCGTGATGTTGATGCCGATGAGATTGATGATGCGCGCGTAGTATGGATTGATCTGAAAGTCGCCGAACCCGTATTCGAAGATGTAGTTCAGCGCGGCGAGCACCGGCCAGGGTGCCGGCGATGACGAGCGATCTTTCTGGCCAGGCTCATGCGCCGCTAGACCTTTTCGGTGACCGACGTCCCGAGAATGCCGGCCGGCCGGAACAGCAGAATCAGGATGAGCACCGCAAATGCCATCGCGTCGCGATAGGTGGAATACGCCGTCGCGCGAGATCCAGGTCTCCATCAGCCCGATCAGCATGCCGCCCGAGCATCGCGCCCGGAATGTTGCCGATGCCGCCCAGCACGGCCGCGACGAATGCCTTCAGCCCCGTCATCAGCCCCATCAGCGGATCGATGCGCGGAATCGAGAGCGCGACCAGCACGCCCGCGACCGCCGCCAGCGCCGACCCGAGCGCGAAGGTGAAGGCAATCACGAAGTCGGTGTTGATGCCCATGAGCTGCGCCACCGACAGGTTGAACGACATCGCGCGCATCGCCTTCCCGATCTTCGTGCGGTGCACGATGAACTGCGAGGCCGAACATCAGCACGACGGCGACGACGATGATCAGCAGGCTCTGATTGGTGATCTGCACGCCGCCGATCGTGTAGGTCTCGGATCGGATCATCTGCGGGAAGAACCGCGGCGTCGCCCCGAACACCACCTGCCCGCCGTACTCGAGCAGCAGCGACACGCCGATGGCGGTGATGAGCGAGGTGAGCCGGGAATGATGCCGCACCGGGCCGGTACGCGAGCCGCTCGATCAGAATCCCGATGCCCGCGCAGATCGCCATGGCACCCATCGTGACGACAATGGCGCCGAGAATCGACGGGTTGGCGTCCATGTTCAGCGCGTTGGCGAGGTAAGTACCCGGCGAACGCGCCGAGCATGTAGACGTCGCCGTGCGCGAAGTTGATGAGCCGCAGCACGCCGTACACCATCGTGTACCCGAGCGCGATGAGTGCGTAGATGGCGCCGAGCGAGAGGCCGTTAATGAACTGTTGGAGGAAGGTATCCACTAATTCGGGTTGATGGTGGTCTTGTAGACGAACTTCACATCGCCGTTGACGAACTGTGACCTCCTGGATGACGGCCGGCTTGTCGACGTTGCGCTTGGCGTTCATCTTGAGTCGTCCCGTGACGCCGGGCACGTCGGCGGCCGCGAGCGCGTCGCGCAGCTTCGGCCCCTCGGTGCGCCTTGGCGCGCGTGATCGCGTCGGCCAGCACCTTGACGGCGTCGTAGCCGAGCGCGGCGATCGAATCGGGCTCGCGATTGAACTTCGCGCGATAGGCCTTCACGAAGTTCTGCACGATCGGATCGGGGTTGTCGCCGGAGTAGTGGTTCGAGATGAAGGTGTTCTTGAGCGCCTCGCGGCCGTTCTTCGAGCGCATCGCCCACCCAGCCGTCACCGCCCAGAATCGGCATCTTCATGCCGAGCTCGCGGGCCTGCCGCACGATGATGGCCGCCTCGGGGTAGTAGCCGGTCGCGAAGATCGCGTCGGGCTTCTGGCTGCGCACCTGCGTCAGGATGGCCTTGAAGTCGGCGTCGCCCGAGCTGTAGCTCACCGGGTCGAGCACCTGTCCGCCGAGGCGCGGTGAAGGTCTTCTGATCGAGTCGGTGAGCCCCACCGAGTAGTCCTGCTGAATGTCCTTCAGCACCGCGACCTTGCGCGCCTTGAGATCGTTGTAGGCGAACTTGGCGAGCACTTCGCCCTGGAACGGGATCGATGAAGCACACGCGGAAGATGTAGTCGCCGACCTCGCGTGACACGCTCGTTGGTCGACGCCGGGCGTGATCATCGGAATCTGATACTTCTGCGCCACCGGCGCGGCGGCCAGCGAGCGTCGGCTCGCCACCTCGCCGAGCACCGCCACGACCTTGTCCTGCGTGATGAGCTTGGTGACCGCGTTCGACGCCTCCTCCGGGCTTGCTCTGATCGTCCTCGACGAGCAGCCTGATCTTGCGTCCGCCGAGCAGCCGCCCGCGTTGTTGATTTCGTCGACGGCGAGCTCGGGCACCCTCGACCGACGACTGTCCGAACGACGCGCCGTCGCCCGTCAGCGACCCGTACATGCCCACCAGAATGTCCCCGGTCGCACTCTGTTCAGTCGTACCCGATCGCCGCTCGCATGCCGACGACAGAGCCAGTACCAGTGCAAAAAAGATGAGGGTGGGACGGCAAAGTTTCATAGGGCGGATTATAAAGGAGTTCTCAGTCTTCGGCTCGCCCAGGAGGCTCAGTGGACACGGCAGAAACCCGAATTCGAACAATTACGTTGCCGGGCGGAGAACGCATCCCGGTGCTCGGCATCGGTACATGGAACATGGGCGACCATCGCCAGACGCGCGCCGCCGAGGTGGCGGCGTTGCAGCTGGCCGTCGACCTCGGCATGACGGTCGTCGACACCGCGGAGATGTACGGCAACGGCGCGGCCGAGTCGCTCGTGGCCGAGGCGCTGGGCGATCGACGCGAACGGATCTTTCTGGTCAGCAAAGTGCTGCCGCAGCATGCGACCAGGCGCGGCACGATCTCGGCCTGCGAGGCCAGTCTTCGAAGGCTGAACACCGATCGTCTGGACCTGTATTTGCTGCATTGGCGCGGCGGCGTGCCGCTCGAAGACACGCTCGATGCGTTCACCACGTTGAAGCGCGACGGAAAGATCCGCCACTGGGGCGTCAGCAATCTCGACACCGATGACATGACCGAGCTTGCGGCGGTCGGGCCGCACGGCGGAACCCCCGCCGTCAACCAGGTGTTGTACAACCTGATGCGCCGCGGCATCGAATTCGACCTGCTGCCATGGTGCGGCGCGCGCGGCATCCCGATCATGGCGTACTCGCCGCTCGAGCAGTCTCGCTTGTCCACGCACCGTACGCTACGAGTCATAGCCGCCCGAGTGGGCCGAACACCTTCGCAGATCGCGCTGGCGTGGGTGCTGCGTCAGCCCGGTGTCATGGCGATTCCGAAGGCAGGCCGTGTCGAGCACGTACGCGAGAATCGCGCGGCGCTCGATGTGTCGCTCACGCCCGAAGACCTCGCCGAACTTGACACAGCGTTTCGGCCGCCGACACGGAAAAGGCCGCTCGAAATGATTTGATGGTTGAGGAGAGTCTCGGTATGATCCCGCTTCCCATGAAGAACATGTGCTGCCGTCTAATCGCATTGCCATTGCTGTGTGTCGTCCTCGCCTCGTCTCGCACGTGGGCGCAGGACAAGCCGTTCGAACCGGTGTCCGGGCAGCCTGGCAAGGACGTGGTCTGGGTGCCGACGCCCCAGGAACTGGTCGAGAAAATGCTCGATATGGCGAAGGTGACGCCGCAGGACATCGTCATCGACCTCGGCTCGGGGGACGGGCGCAACGTGATTGCCGCCGCCAAGCGGGGCGCGCGCGCGTTCGGCTTCGAGTTCAACCCCGACATGGTGGCCCTCTCGCGCCGCCGCGCGAAGGAGGCGGGCGTGTCCGAGCGCGCGACGTTTATCGAAGGGGACATGTTCGAGGCCGATATCTCGAAAGCCACGGTGCTCGCGCTCTTTCTTCTGCCGAGCAACCTCGACAAGCTCGCGCCGAAGTTCATGACGCTCAAGCCCGGCACCCGGATCGTCAACAACACGTTCAACGTGACGGGCTGGGAAGCGGATCAGTCTGAGACCATCGAAGGCAGTTGCACCAGCTGGTGCACGTCGATGCTGAACATCGTGCCCGCGCGTGTCGCCGGCACGTGGCGCATGGGCAGCGGCGACCTGACGCTGACGCAGAATTTCCAGATGGTGACGGGCACGCTCGGCACGAACGCCGTCACCGGCCGACTGAATGGCGAACAGATCTCGTTCAAGGTCGGCGACACGCAATATACCGGCAAGGTGAACGGTGAACGGATAGAAGGCACCGCGACCACCGCCGGCAAGGCTCAGAGCTGGAGCGCCACAAGGGCCAAATGAAACTGGAAAGATTCCGGCATCGCTAGCGTTCCGCGATGATCCTGGGAACGCTCATCAGACCCGATGGCAGCGGCGTAAACGCGTCCATGTCCTGAAGCCTGAACCGCTGCCCGAACTGCTCGTTCACCGCACGGACATCAGGCACCCGGCCGCCTTCTGCGAGCATATTGATCGCCGTGTTGTAGACCTCGAGCCGGATGTCGTTCCCCTCGCGGACGAACGGCGTGATGTCGATGCGATACGGAGGCGCCCACAGTGTTCCCACGCGACGATCGTTCACGAAGACAGTCGCCGCGTCCCTGATCGGTGCTGCGACCACCGCCGCAAACGAGTTGCCGCGCATCGTGCCGTCGGCCAGCGCCTCACGATCCACTGGAGCGGCCGGGCCGAAGTCGAGGTAGATGCGCACACCCTCGGCCAGAAACTGCGGGCCGGCTTCCCAATGATGTCGGTACGTTGTTATACCTGAGTGGTAGCGTGTGCCAGGGTCGTCGGCCCAGGAATGGGGCAACGGTGCGTCACCCGTTATCTCTGCCACGTACTCGACTGCACCGGGCGGGCGCGCTGGAAATCTGATGAAGAGAGACCACGGCGATCGCAGTTCGGTCGTCGCGATCGATGTACGTGCCCTTCTGAGCGGCGCGCTTCCCTCGGACGAGCGGAACACGACGATGCGCGAGGCGTAGGCTTCCAACTCGAGCGCGACCTCGCCGGAACGTGCCTCGACGCGTTCGGTCGCCCCGGTCATCGGATCCCAGAGTTCGGCGTACGCGGTCGCCGATCGAAAGCGCGCGGTGACGTGATGAGAGCGATTGCTGGTGTTCGCCAGGAAATACACCTGCGTATCGCCGAGATCGCGGTGGACAAATCCAATTTCTCCCACCGCGGGCGTGAAGGTCAGATCTGGCTGCACCGCCTCGCGGAGCGCCCCCTGGAGATCGTTCGCCCGTACTGGCCGCAGCGACGGCCAGTCGCCTTCCGGCAGCCGGTCTACCGCAACGATCTTCCCGCCACCCCGAACGTAGCCAGCCAACCACTGCTTAGTCGCTTCGGGAATCCAGCGGACGCCGGGCAGGACGATGACTTTATAGCCACGGCTTTGCGCCTCGTTCAATGTGCCATCGTCGAACGCGTCAAAGCTGTACCCACTATCGAGAATCGTCGGCACCAGCGACGGCGGCAATGCGCCGTTCACAGCCGCCCACAGATTAAGGTAGGCGCCGGTCCCCGGCCGCATGGCCGCGCGTGCATCCCCGGTCGGCGCGTAGACGCCCACGTCGGCAACCGGTGTTCCCTGTCGAAGAAGGAAACTCACGCGCTGGAGATAGGCGGACAGGTCGGGCATGACCGGCCACCAGGGATTCTTATCGTTGAAGACGCCGGCCGCGTAGAACGGCCAGCCCGGTGTGCCCGCCTGCGGCGGCGATGCCGGCCATCCGTGTCCGATCAGCTGATTGATCCCGGAAAGAAAGTGCTGGTCGGCTTCGCCCTTGATGTCGAGCGGTGTGGCGCGAAACGCCGGCGAGTGGATCCACGTCCAGGTCTCGGAGGCGGCCACCGGCCGCCCGAAGAGATGAGCGGCTGATGCCGCCCATCGCGCCCGCGACAGCATACGCCATTCGAACCCTTCGCCGTCGAAGAGATCGGCGAAGCGAAAGCTCGACAGGGCCGCCGGCGGCGTGCCGTAGCCCTGGATGCGGAAGCGCACGTTGTTCTTGCGCGACCAGTCGCGAATCGGAACCAGAAAGCGTTCTTCGTACAACTCGGTGAGCGTTTGCCCCGCGTCGCGGCGAACCGCGCGCGACCGTTCGCCGGTGTCGTATTCGAGCATCGGCAGCAGCGGGCGCAAGTCGTACCCCCGGCGCTTCTGGAATTCCACGAGCAGGTCGGGCGTCCAGTCCGCGTCGTACACCTCGAGGCTGTCGCAGAAGATCGCGTGGATCCCGCCAGGTCCTGCCGCCGCGACGAGCTTGTCGCCCACTTCGCGCAGGTGCGTCTCGATCGCGGCGCGTGAATAGTGATCGAGCACATACCCTTCGGCGCCAAGCGCCGGACGCTTGACGACCTGCCCGGTACGGCTGGCGAAATAGAAAAGGATGGTGCGGGGGCCGGGTCCAGCGGGGACTTGAATGGGGCCCCTCCCCAAGACATCAAGCGGCTGAAAGCTGCCCGCATCCACTTCGCGCACAGCGCCGCGCCCCACGAAGGCGGCGATCAGCTGCTCGTGTTCGTACGGGACGGGACGCGCCAGGTGCAGTACGTCGGGGGGGATCTCGCGCCGGTCCGATCGCAGACGCGCAGACGCCAGTTCGGAGGTGATATGCGGGCCACCAAACGACCAGCCGCTTCCAAGCGTGACGTCCATGCGCATCCCGAGCTCGCGCGCTTTCCGTGCCGTAAAACCAATGAGGTCGAGATACTCGGGCGACAGATACCGGTAGTTGCGGAAGCCGCGCGCCGGATCGTCCACCGCCATGGGATAGACCGTCGCGATCTCGAAACCGCCGATGCCCCCTTCCTTCATGCGGCGCATCTCGTTTTCGATCTGTTCACGGGTGACCGAGGGCCCGAACCACCACCAGCGCATCATGATGCGGCTGTCGTCCGGGGGCGTCCTGAAGGCCTGTTCGAGCGCAGCCGATGCGCCACCAGCCTGCCTGGCTGCAACGCCGGCGCTCCCCGTCTGCCACGCTACGGCCAGTGCGGCCGCTATCAAGAGCCCTCGCCTGACACCCATCCAGGTCCCCCCTTGTCGGATCAAGCCCGATTCTATGCGCCACGTCCCTATTTTGAACACGTTCAAATATGACTTGACCACTCGTGGTGATGCTCTTACTCTTTGAACATGTTCAAAGACGGCGCGGTTCGCGCCATTCCCAAGCGTCCCGGGAGCGAAGAAACACGCCGCCAGATTCTCGACACCGCGCTTCAGCTCTTCCGGCAGCGTGGCTTCGAGGCAACCACCGTCCGCGATATCGCGAGCGGCGCCGGACTCTCACTGGGCGCGGCGTACTACTACTTCCCCAGCAAGGAGGCCATCGTCGCGGCCTACTACGACTACGTGCAACAGGAACACCTCAGCCGTTCACGCGAGGCGTTTGCCCGGACGAACGACTTACGAGCACGGCTGCGCGCCGCGCTCCACACCAAGATCGACATCATGGAGCACGATCGAAGCCTGCTGCGTGCGCTGTTTCGCTATGGCGGCGATCCAACCCACCCGCTGTCCTGGTTTGGTCCTGCAACCAACGAGCAGCGCCGGCTCAGCATTGCCGTGTTCGAAGAGGCCATCGCCGGGGAACGCTTACCCGACGATGTGCGCGAAGCCACACCGACGTTGTTGTGGACTCTCCACATGGGCATCGTGTTGTTCTTTCTGCACGACAACTCCCCCAACCAGCAGCGAACGAGAAAGCTGATTGACGCGTCGGTGGCTTTCGTCGTCGACGTCAGGCGCATTGCGACATCGGCGCTTCTGCGGCCGATACGACGGCGGGTGATGAGCATCCTGAGCGACGCGGGATTGATTGGCGAGACGGGAGGTCTCTAGTGACGACCAGAGTACCTGTTGTGGCAATCAAGGTTGGAATCGTCGTCTTGCTTGCGGCGGCGGCCGTCATCGGTCCACGCGAATCCCATGTGTGGTTTCAGCTTTTGATCTTCGCGATCGGCGCCTTCAACGTCCTCTTCACTGTCCCCGGCACCTACTGGATTCGAATCGCCGGCGTGGCAGCCTCGTTTGCCGCCATGCTCGTGCCAGCCGCCCGAGGGCCGGTGCTTCTCCTGTTCTGGCTGGTCTGGCCGCCCGCGTTTCTTGTGGCCTGGGCGCAGTCTCGATCGAAGGTTGATGAAGACGGCAACATCCAGGGATCTGAAAGAGCCGACGTATGGTCTCCTGCCCGCATCAGGGGCGCAACCCTCATTGTGGCGGTCGCGGTGGCGTCGCTCGTTTACAAGCTGATTTTCCACCAGCACCTTCAACAGACCGCCGCGCTGTTTGTCGGCATTCCAGCAGTGCTGGCCATTGTCGTCGTGTTGTTCGTCTCGCCGCGCTCGGCGACCGGCGTGGCGTGCAAAGCGGTCACGGTGGGATTGCTCGTCTCGCTCTTCTTCTTAGGCGAGGGCGTCCTCTGCATCGTGATGTCGGCACCGATTTTCTACGCTGTCGCCGTGGGTGTGGCCGCGGCCATGAGCGCGGCGCGGCGGCGGTCCGACCACCCTGCTCGCACGCTGTACTCGAGTGCCCTCGTCCTGACGATACTCGTCTCGAGCCTGGAAGGCATACCGAGCTCGTTCTCGTTCGACCGCCGTGAGTTTGTGACGACGACGAAAATCGTGCGCGCACCGGCGAACGATATTCAGCGGGCGCTTCTCGAGCGCCCCCGGTTCGACCGCATCATGCCGCTCGAGCTGCGAATCGGCTTCCCCCGTCCAACGTCCGTGCGCATCTCAGACGACGCCAACCGCTGGATCGTCCGGATGCGGGGCGGCGAAATGCGTGTGGATGGCATCGAGTCGCGCGCGGGCGATCTGGTGCTGGAGCTCGAAGCATCGCAGCCGGGACTCGTCCGGTGGCGCGCTCTCTCCGATAACAGCCATATGACCCACTTCCTGACATGGCGCGCCGCGACCGTGGAATGGCGGGCCATCGATCCCCAGACGACGAAGGTCACCTGGACGCTGCAGTACGACCGCGGCCTCGACCCAGCGTGGTATTTCGGTCCGTGGGAGAGGTACGTCGCGGGCATTGCGGCTGGCTATCTGATCGACGCCGTGGCGACCCCATGATCGCCGCCGACCCGTACCTCGTCGTCCGTGCCGCGTCGATTTACGTCACCGTCGTGCTGACAATCGCCGCGTGGCTGTACTTCCAAAAGGGGTCGGGAGGGGTTTTTCGTTTTCTGAAAAACCCCTCCCGACCCCTCTTTGCGGGCGCTTTGCTCGCGTTTGCGTGGAATCTGCCGGTCCTGCTCCTCGTCAACGTGGCGGCACAGCGCTTCGGCTGGTGGCAATTCGACGCGGAGGGCGGCTTGTTGCTGGGGGTTCCGGTCGATTTTCTGCTCGCGTGGATATGGCTGTGGAGCGTCGTTCCATTGCTCGCGTTTGACGCGCTCGCCATTGGCGCAATCGCAATCGTCGCGTTGGCGTTCGATCTCATCCTCATGCCCGCCGCGGAACCAGTCCTGCGCCTCGGACCGATGTGGCTTGTTGGTGAGGTCATCGCGCTCGCGGCCGGACTCGTCCCGGGCCTGCTGCTCGCCCGACTGACGATGCGAGACGAACGCCTGCCGGAACGTGCTGTTCTTCAAGTGATCGCGTTCTCGGGGCTCACGTTGTTCGTGCTGCCGGCCATCGTCATCGACGCCACGGGTGCCGGCTGGACGCGTCTGTTCGAACGCCCCACGTGGCAAATCAGCGTCATCATGCAGTGCCTCGCAATCCCCGCCATCATCGGGTTGTCGGCGGTCCAGGAATTCGTGACGCGCGGCGGCGGGACGCCGGTTCCCTACGATCCGCCCAAACGGATCGTGACCACCGGCCTCTACGCGTACGTTCGAAATCCCATGCAGTTGTCGGCGGTCCTGCTGCTCTGCCTGCTGGGCCTGGCGTTGCAGAATGTCTGGCTCGCAGGCGCCGGCATCATGGCGCACATCTATTCAGCAGGGCTCGCGAGCTGGGACGAAGACGACGATCTGGACAAGCGCTTCGGAAGTGCGTGGGCCACGTATCGACGCGGAGTACGGACGTGGTGGCCGCGAGTGCGGCCGTGGCGCCCCGACGGCCGAGACGATCGCCTGTACGTCGCGGAAAGCTGTGGCATGTGCAGTGAGGTGGGCCGATGGTTTCGACACCGCGGCGTGCACGGCCTCGCGATCGTCCCCGCCGAAACCCATCCGTCTCGCGCGCTCACGAGGATTGCCTACGAATCGAGCGACGGCTCCTACCGCGCCTCTGGCCTCGAGGCCGTAGCCCGAGCCCTCGAGCACGTGCACCTCGGGTGGACGTTGGTGGCCTGTTTCCTCCGGCTGCCGATCGTACGCGAGTCTGTTCAGTTGCTCATCGACGCCTCTGGCGGCGAGCCGCGGCGCATCCCCGGTGCTCCGTGCGCGCCTGGCGGCGGTCCGATCTCGGCAAAAACGCGCGTGGGGCGCCTCTTATAAGGACGGACCGGCGGAGTGGATCGCGCGGAAAGTCTGCCTGTGGGATGACTTTTGGCGGACTTGCAGACTTTCGTCTGCCGGAGCCGCCACTCCGCGTGCGCGCCTGCGATTTTCCCTAACAAAACCGCAGGATATTTGGCATGGATCGTTCTTGCTGGTCAACGGAGTACGTCCGCCGATCGCGAGCAGAATCGGGGCGGGCGCCGGCCAGGAGGACCCTTCGATGTCAGTCGTGCCACCACCACCGCCCGGGCGTGCGAACAGCCCGCAGGGGCAGTGGGAACGGCGAAACGCTGCCGATCTGTTGCAAGCCAACTTTCGAACCACCATGCGTGGATTCGATCGTGAGGAAGTGCGTACGGCTCTCGAAAGCGTCGCGGCCGACTATCGTGCACTTCAGCTGCAGAACGCATCGCTCCAGCGCCAGCTTGCCGATCTCGAGGCCGTCCTGCAGGCCTACCAGGATAACCGCTCGAACGGCGGCACCGCGCTGACCGCCAGTCAGGCGCTTCAGCGCGCCAACAGTGAAGCACGAGCGATCCTCGTGCGTGCCTACGCCCAGGCCGAGGAAACCATGGCGCGCGTCACGGCATTAAGGAAAGATGCCGAACGCCCTATCGAAAACGTCGAACACGATCAGAAGAATTTCCAGGTTCTGCTGGCGTCCACGGTCTCCGAGCTGATGGCGATCGTCAAGGCGGCCGAGCAGAATCCCTACGATTTCGCGACGCCGCCGCCCGCGGCTGCGCCGTTGCGGCTCGAGGCCAACACGACGCGAGTGGCCTGGCCAGTCGTGGACGCCGAGCCGGTCGCCAAGGCCGATCCTGTCGGGCACGTGCCTTTCGTACCGCGCGTGCAAGAGCCGGTTGTCCATGAGGAACCCGCGGCGTTCGTGCAGTACGAAAGCCCCTTCTTGCTCGCGCAGGCCCAGCCCACGCACGTAAGCGAACCTGAGCTCGATCGCTTCGATCGGGTCGAGCCGGCCCCGCGGGGCGCGCTGGTGCCGATCGACTTCGTTCCCCGTACTCAGCGACGCAGCCTCATTGCTGCTGTCGAAGCGCATTCCGACGCACCAGCCCCGGTCGATCCAATGGACGCCATCCTGAAGGCGCTCGACAAGGCCATGGTCGAAATACCCACCCTGCGGCGGGAGTAGCCGGGGGGGGCGCCAAATGTCTGCCGCCCATGGGTAGAGCCGACAAAAGTTCGTAATCCAAAGGTCTTTCCGGCCAAACACCGCAGATTTCGGGCTAAACGACCCGGCGAACGGGGCATGCGAGTTGCTATTTGCGCTTCATGCTCGTTCTCCAGGCTCAGTGTGGGCCTTTACTGGCGCGTGCCCGGCGCGAATCGCTGATGACCCGACTAATCATCGTCGCTCAAATCTGCCTGCTACCCTTGACGTTGCTGCTGGGAACCGCGCGCACTGTTCACGCGCAGGAAACCTGGACGACGCTTCCGACGATCGCGACCTCGGATACGACCGGCGAAAAGCCGCAGTCGAAAGTGTGGTTCAACGGGCATACATGGTGGGCCGTCCTGCCGACCACCGCAGTTACGCCGACGGGCACCTGGCTCTTCCGGCTCGAACCCAATAACACGTGGACTCCCGTACTCCAGGTGACGTCGCTGAGGGGCAAGGCCGACACGAAAGCCATCGGCAACATCACGCACGTGCTCGTCGCGGGGACCTCGTCGTCTCAACTCGTCTCTCTCGAGTACGTCCCGGCGTCCAACACATATCAACTGTGGTCGGCGCGGCCGACGCCGACGCCGGTGTACGTCGGCGAGACTGGAACGATCGATCTGGACTCAACGGGTCGTATGTGGCTTGCCACGGACAGCCCAAGCACCGTCGAGGTGTACTACAGCGATTACCCCTACTCGACGTTCACGGGACCACAGTATCTGGCGACCGATACGAGCAGCGGCCAAATCACCTCTGTGGTGGCGCTGCCGAACAACACCGTCGGGGTGTTCTGGACAAATTTCGCCGCCCAGCGGTGGGGGTTCAGAGCCCACGTCGATGGCACCGATCCGACGGCGTGGCTCGCCGACGAAGCGCCGGGATGGGCCTTTCACCCGAATCAAGACATGGCCGACGACCATGTCAACCTGGCGGTGGCGAGCGATGGAACGCTGTACGCCGCGGTGAAGGCTGGCCACGCGTCTTCGTCTGTTCCGCTGATGTACCTGCTCGTCAGGCACCCGGGATCTGGTGGAAGCGGCACCTGGGACGATATTTACCCCGTCGGCAACAGCGGCACACGACCGGCTCTCGTGCTGAACGAAGATACGCAGAAACTGCAAGTCTTCATCAGCCAGTCTGGCGGTATTTACCTTTATGAGTCGCCGAAATGGCCGATCAGCTTCGGTCCCGGCCAGCTCGCGTTGTCTGGCACATTGAACGATCCCACCAGCACGAAAGACACGTGGGCCGGCCGTCTCGTCATGCTCGCCTCCAACGGAGGCACGCACGGGCTGCTCATCACATCAGTACAAGGCCTCGTCGGTTCCTGGAAGATGAACGAGGGCAGCGGAACGCAGCTGCGCGACACATCCGGCTGGGGCAACAACGCGAATCTCTCGGGCAGCCCCGCATGGACGCCGGTGCTGAACGGCTACGCGCTGACGTTGAACGGATCCACGCATGGCGTGGTTTCCGATCAGGCGAATCTCAACCTCACGACGGCCATCACGCTGAGCGCCTGGGTCAAACCGAATCTTCTCGCAACCCAGGACGTCATCAGCAGAGCCACGTTCGGCAGCGTCGACGGTTACGCGCTGTCGCTGTTGTCGAACGGCAAGGCATCCGTCCATTTCAACCAGGCGTCGTTTGGCGATATCTATCGACTGGACTCGACGACGTCGTACCCGACGAGCGGAAACACATGGATGCACATCGCCGCCACCTATAACGGCAGCACCATGCGGCTCTACATCAACGGCGTCGAAGAGAACTGGACGCCAGGGCCCGCGGCCATTGCGGCGAACCTCCTGAGCGTCGGCATCGCCGGGCAAGCCAACGGATCGCGCCGTTTCCGCGGCGACATGGATGACGTGCGCGTGTACAACTACGCGCTCACACCCGCTGAAGTGGCCACGCTGTCGAGCAACGGTCCGGTGAAAGCCGACCTGATGGTCACCAAGAGCGACTCGGTCACGACGGTCTACAGCGGCTTGTCCACGGTGACCTACAACATTCAGGTCACCAACCTCGGCCCGAGCAACGTGGCGGCCGCGACCGTTTCGGACATTGTCTCCAGCAAGCTGACAGGTGTGACATGGACGTGCACAGCCTCAACCGGTTCGAGCTGTACTGCGTCGGGCTCGGGCAGCATCAACGATCCGATAAGCCTCGAGGCCGGCGACAGTGCCTACTACACGCTCCAAGGCACAGTGTCCGGCAGCGCAACCGGCACGCTGAGCAACACGGCGTCGGTAAGCGCACCGGGCGTCAACGATCCGGTGCCCGGCAACAACAGCGCGACCGACGTTGACACCATCGAACAGGCCGTCGCGCCGTCGATCAGCGTCCAGCCGGCAAACGTGACGGTGACGCAGCCGAATTCGGCCACTTTCTCGGTGACCGCCTCGGGGACGACACCGCTGTCGTACCAGTGGCGCCGAAATGGTGTCGCCATTTCCGGTGCGATTAGCTCGTCGTACGTGCTGAATCCGACCTCAGGCGCCGCCGACAACGGCGCGCAGTATTCGGTCGTCGTGTCGAACATCGCCGGCAACGTGACGAGCACGAGCGCGACCCTGACCGTTAACGTCACGCCGAGCATCACGACGCAACCAGCTTCGACAACCGTCAATGCACCGAACCAGGCCACCTTCACCGTCGTCGCGGCCGGCACGGCCCCGCTGAGCTATCAATGGCGCCGTAATGGCGCGAACATCGGCGGCGCAACGAACGCGACCTACGTCCTGAATCCGACCGCCGGCACCGACAACGGCGCCGTGTTCAGCGTCGTCGTGACCAACGTCGCGGGATCGGTCACCAGCGCGAACGCCACGCTGACGGTTAACGTGCCCCCCAGCATCACCACGCAGCCTGCGAACGTCACCGTGACTGTTCCAGGTGCGGCGAGCTTCTCGGTGGTCGCGACCGGGACCGCGCCGCTGAGCTATCAGTGGCGGCGCAATGGCACCAACATCAGCGGCGCGACCAATGCGTCGTATGTGCTGAATCCAACCGCCTTGTCCGACAACGGCGCACAGTTCAGCGTCGTCGTCACGAACGTCGCGGGATCGGTGACCAGCGCGGCGGCGATCCTCACCGTCACGTCAGGCGCTGCACCACCCTCGATCACGACTCAACCGTCGAGCGTCACCGTTACCGCGCCGGCCGCGGCGAACTTCTCGGTGGTCGCGACGGGCGATGCGCCGCTCAGCTATCAGTGGAAGCGGAACGGTACGAACATCAGCGGCGCC
Source organism: Vicinamibacterales bacterium (assembly GCA_963746535.1). Classification (GTDB taxonomy): domain Bacteria; phylum Acidobacteriota; class Vicinamibacteria; order Vicinamibacterales; family JAMQPK01; genus JAMQPK01. Next base: position 964,476 of record CAVVBP010000010.1, read on the forward strand.
ACCAGCTCCAGCTACGCGCTCAACCCCACGGCGGTCACCGACACCGGCGCGCAGTTCAGCGTGGTCGTGTCGAATGCTGCAGGCAGCGTGACCAGCTCTTTGGCGAACCTCACCGTCAACAGCTCCGGCGGTGGTGGTGGTCCGAGCGGCCCGATCTTCGACGTCCACTTCGATACGACTGCCGACGGGTTCACCTACATCGACGACACGTTCCGAGGCACCAGCAAGCCGAACTACGCCAGCGGTAACTACATCGCGTCCGGGGCGTACACCGGCGGCGGGCTGCGAGTCCTGATCGGTGGAATAAACAGTCAGAACATCCAGGGCATGTCCGGCGGGTGGCGGCGCAGCTTCACCCTGGCTGCTCCCGCCACGCTGACGATCTCGTTCCGCTATCGCCTGACCGAGCAGAACACGTACGAGACCGACGAGTACAGCCAGGCGCTCTTCAGCCTGGACAGCACGCTGATCGGCATTCCGCCCAACGACTACCTTGCGCAGGTGGTCGGCGGCGGCCCCCTCTCGACGGGCTGGCAGCTCGCGCAGTTCAACCTTGGGACCGTCGCAGCCGGCAGTCACACGATTACGCTCGGCGGCTTCAACAACCAGAAGACGTATCCCGACGAGTTCGTCGAGATGTTCTTCGACGATGTGCTGCTGGCAGCGGTGGTGCCGATTCCGCCGACCATCACGACGCAGCCGGCGAATCTCACGGTGACCGAGCCTGGTGCGGCGAACCTCTCGGTGGTCGCCACCGGTGATGCGCCGCTCAGCTATCAGTGGCGGCGGAACGGCGTGAACATCAGCGGCGCCACCAGCGCGAGCTACGCGCTGAACCCGACGTCGGCTGCGGCCGACAACGGCGCGCAGTACAGCGTCATCGTGGTCAACGGCGCGGGATCGGCGATGAGTACGACCGCCACGCTTACCGTGAACCCGCCGCCTGTACCGCCCAGCATCACGACGCAGCCGGCCAGCGTCACCGTGACGGCGCCAGGCGCGGCAAACTTCTCGGTTGTCGCGACCGGTGATGCTCCGTTGAGCTATCAGTGGAAGCGCAACGGCGTGAACATCGGCGGCGCCACCAGCGCCAGCTACGCGCTGAACCCGACGGCTGTGAGCGACAGCGGCGCGCAATTCAGCGTTGTGGTCTCGAACGCGGTGGGCACCGTCACCAGCGCGGTGGCGACACTCACGGTCAACCCGGCATCGGTGCCGCCAGGCATCACGACGCAGCCGGCCAGCATCACCGTGACGGCGCCAAACGCGGCCAACTTCTCGGTCGTCGCGACGGGTGATGCGCCGCTCAGCTATCAGTGGAAGCGTAACGGCGTGAACATCGGCGGGGCCATCAACTCGACGTACTCGCTGAACCCGACAGCGGTCGGCGACAGCGGCGCGCAGTTCACTGTCGTCGTCTCGAACGCCGTCGGCACCGTCACGAGCGCGATCGCCACGCTGACGGTCAACCCGGCGCCCGTGCCACCGACCATCACCACACAACCCTCAAACGTCACCGTGACCGAGCCGGCCGGCGCGGGCTTCTCCGTCGCGGCAACCGGTGACGCGCCGATGAGCTATCAGTGGCGGCGCAACGGCTCGAACATCAGCGGCGCCACCGGTTCGAACTACACGCTGAATCCCACGGCGGCCGCTTCGGATAACGGAGCGCAGTTCGACGTCGTGGTGTCGAATGCCGCCGGCACCGTCACCAGCACCGCTGCCAGCCTGACCGTGCAGAGCGGCGGCGGCGGTGGTGGTCCGATCTTCGATGTTCACTTCGACACGACGACCGATGGCTTCTCCTACGCGGACGACCTGTTCCGCGGGACCAATCAGCCCTCGTATGCCAGCGGCAACCACATTACGAGCGGCGGCTTCACCGGCGGCGCGTTGCGGGTGCTCGTGGGCGGAGTCAACGGCTCGACGATTCTCAATATGTCCGGCGGCTGGCAGCGGACGTTCACGCTTGCCGTCCCGACGACATTGACCCTCTCGTTCCGGCACAGGCTCACTCAGACGAGCAATTACGAAAGCGACGAGTTCAGCCAAACGCTCGTGAGTGTGGACGGGACGCTCCACGGTGTGGCGCCGAACGATTACATCGCGGAGGTTGTCGGGGACACAGCTCTGACAGAGACCGGCTGGCAGCTCATTCAGCTCGATCTAGGGACGCTCGCCGCAGGGACGCATACACTGGCGCTCGGCGGCTTCAACAACAAGAAGAACGCCAGCAACGAGTCAACTGAAGTCCTGATCGACGATCTGTTGCTGACTCAGCCGGCGCCGGTGTCGCCGAGCATTACGACGCAGCCGTCAAACGTAACCGTCACAGAGCCGACCGCCGCCACCTTCTCCGTCGTGGCGACGGGCGGCGCGCCGCTGAGCTATCAGTGGCGGCGCAACGGTGTCGCCATCAGCGGCGCGACCAGCGCAAGCTACACGCTGAATCCGACTTCGGCGGCCGCCGACAACGGGGCGCAGTTCGACGTGGTCGTGTCGAATCCCGGCGGCTCCGTCACCAGCACGGCCGCGGTTCTTACGGTGCAGAGCGGCGGCGGTGGAGGCGAAACCTCGCTCTTCGACGTCCACTTCACCACCGACGCGGATGGGTTTGCCTACCAGGACGACCTGTTCCGTGGCACGAACGAGCCGAACTATGCGGCCGGCAACTATATCGCCTCGGGCGGGTTCACCGGCGGCGCGCTGCGCGTGTCGATTGGCGGCATCAACAGCCAGAACGTCGCCAACATGTCGGGCGGCTGGCATCGCAACTTCACGCTCGGGGTCCCGACGGCTGTTACCCTCTCGTTCCGGTATCGACTGACTGAAACGGCCGAGTACGAAGTAGACGAGTTCAGCCAGATGCTGGTGAGCGTCGACGGCGTGCTCCATGGCATCTCCCCGAACGACTACATCGCTCAGGTCGTCGGCGGGGGCCCTACAACCACGGGATGGCAGCTCGTTCAGATCAACCTGGGGACGCTCGCGGCCGGCACGCACACCGTGGCGTTCGGCGGATACAACAACCAGAAGACGTATCCCGATGAGAGCGTCGAGGTCCTCATCGACGACGTGGCCGTCACCAGTTCGACGCCCGCGCCGCCGAGCATCACGACCCAACCGGCGAGCCTGACCGTGACGGCGCCAAACGCCGCCGGCTTCTCTGTCGTGGCGAGCGGTGCGGCGCCCTTGAGCTATCAGTGGCGGCGCAGTGGCGTGCCGATTAGCGGCGCCACGGCGTCCAGCTACACACTGAACCCCACCGCGGTGTCTGACAGCGGTGCGCAGTTCGATGTCGTCGTGTCCAACCCGGGCGGCACGACCACGAGCGCCGCGGCCACGCTGACCGTGAACCCGGCTCCGGTGCCACCGAGCATCACCACGCAGCCGGCGAGCCTCACCGTGACGGCACCGAACGCCGCGAATTTCTCGGTGGTCGCCACCGGCGATGCGCCGCTCAGCTACCAGTGGCGGCGTAACGGCACGGCTATCAGCGGCGCCACCAGCGCCAGCTACGCGCTGAATCCCACGGCGGTCGCCGACAGCGGCTCCTTCGACGTCGTCGTCTCGAACGGCGCCGGTACGGTCACCAGCAACGCGGCGACACTGACGGTCAATCCGACGCCGGTGCCGCCGAGCATCACCACGCACCCGGCGAACCTCACGGTGACGGCACCGAACGCCGCGAATTTCTCGGTGGTCGCCACCGGCGATGCCCCGCTCAGCTACCAGTGGCGGCGTGACGGCAGCGCGATCAGTGGTGCCACCAGCGCCAGCTACGCGCTGAATCCCACGGCGGTGGCCGACAACGGCGCCCTGTTCGACGTGATCGTCTCGAACGCCTCCGGCTCGGCCACCAGCACCGTTGCTACGCTGACCGTGAACCCGGCCCCGGTGCCGCCCAGCATCACGACGCAGCCGGCGAGCCTCACCGTGACGGCACCGAACGCCGCGAATTTCTCGGTGGTCGCCACCGGCGATGCGCCGCTCAGCTACCAGTGGCGGCGTAACGGCACGGCTATCAGCGGCGCCACCAGCGCCAGCTACGCGCTGAATCCGACGGCGGTCGCCGACAGCGGCGCTCGTTCGACGTCGTCGTCTCGAACGGCGCCGGCACGGTCACCAGCAACGCGGCGACACTGACGGTCAATCCGACGCCGGTGCCGCCGAGCATCACCACGCAGCCGGCGAACCTGACGGTGACGGCACCGAACGCCGCGAATTTCTCGGTGGTCGCCACCGGCGATGCCCCGCTCAGCTACCAGTGGCGGCGTAACGGCACCGCTATCAGCGGCGCGACGAGCGCCAGCTACGCACTGAATCCGACCGCGGTGAGCGACAGCGGCGCGCAGTTCGACGTCGTCGTCTCGAACGGCGCCGGTACGGTCACCAGCAACACCGCAATCCTGACGGTGAATCCGACGCCGGTACCGCCGAGCATCACGACGCACCCGGCGAGCCTCACCGTGACGGCACCGAACGCCGCGAACTTCTCGGTCGTCGCCACCGGCGATGCGCCGCTCAGTTACCAGTGGCGGCGTAACGGCACTGCCATCAGCGGGGCCACCAGCGCCAGCTACGCGCTGAATCCGACGGCGGTCGCCGACAGCGGCGCACCGTTCGACGTCGTCGTCTCGAACGGCGCGGGCACGGTCACCAGCAACGCGGCCACGCTGACAGTGAATCCGGCGCCGGTGCCGCCCAGCATCACCACGCAGCCGGCGAGCCTGACGGTGACGGCACCGAACGCCGCGAACTTCTCGGTCGTCGCCACCGGCGATGCACCGCTCAGCTACCAGTGGCGGCGTAACGGTACGGCTATCAGCGGCGCCACCAGCGCCAGCTACGCACTGAATCCGACCGCGGTGAGCGACAGCGGCGCGCAGTTCGACGTCGTTGTCTCGAATGGCGTCGGCACGGTCACCAGCAACGCCGCAACGCTGACGGTGAACCCGACGCCGGTACCGCCGAGCATCACCACGCAGCCGGCCAGTCTCACGGTGACGGCACCGAACGCCGCGAACTTCTCGGTGGTCGCCACCGGCGATGCGCCGCTCAGCTACCAGTGGCGGCGTAACGGCACGGCCATCAGTGGGGCCACCAGCGCGAGCTACGTGCTGAATCCGACCGTCGGTCTCCGACAGCGGCGCGCAGTTCGACGTCGTCGTTTCGAACGGCGCGGGCACGGTCACCAGCACCGTTGCCACGCTGACCGTGAACCCGGCCCCGGTGCCGCCCAGCATCACCACGCACCCGGCGAACCTCACGGTGACGGCGCCTGGCAGCGCGCAGTTCTCGGTGGTCGCCACCGGCGACGCGCCGCTCAGCTATCAGTGGCGGCGTAATGGCACCGCCATCAGCGGCGCCACCAGCGCCGGCTATACGCTCGACCCAACGGCCGTTTCCGACAGCGGCGCGCAGTTCGACGTCGTCGTCTCGAATGGCGTCGGCACGGTCACCAGCAACGCGGCGACACTGACGGTCAATCCGACGCCGGTGCCGCCGAGCATCACCACGCACCCGGCGAACCTCACCGTCACGGCGCCTGCGAGCGCCACGTTCTCGGTGGTCGCCACCGGCGATGCGCCGCTCGGCTACCAGTGGCGGCGTAATGGGACCGCCATCAGCGGCGCCACCAGCGCCAGCTACGTGTTGAACCCGACGGCGGTCTCCGACAGCGGCGCGCAGTTCGACGTCATCGTGTCGAACGCCGTTGGCAGCATCACGAGCAACGCCGCGACGCTGACGGTCAATCCCGCGCCGGTGCCGCCGTCGATTACCACGCAACCGTCGAATGTCACGGTCACGGCTCCAAACGCCGCGAACTTCTCGGTCGTCGCAACCGGCGATGCACCGCTCAGCTATCAGTGGCGCCGCAATGGTGTCGACATCGCGGGCGCCACGAGCTCGTCCTACACGCTGGATCCGACGGCGCTCGGGGACAGCGGCGCCCTGTTCAGCGTCGTCGTCACGAACGGGGCCGGCACGGTCACCAGCGCGTCGGCGACGCTCACCGTCAACATCGCGCCGGGCATCACGACGCAGCCGGCGAACGTGACGGTCACCGCGCCGGCCTCGGCCACGTTCACGGTCGTGGCCTCGGGCACGGCACCGTTCACGTATCAGTGGCGGCGCAATAGCGTCAACATCGCGGGCGCCAACGGGGCGAGCTACATCCTGAACCCGACGGCGGGATCGGACAGCGGCGCGACGTTCGACGTGGTTGTGTCCAACGCAGCGGGGAGCGTAACCAGCGCCTCTGCAACCTTGACGGTGAACGTGCCGCCGGCCATCACCACGCAGCCTGCGAACCTCACGGTGACGGCGCCGGCGTCGGCCACATTCAGCGTGGTCGCCACGGGAACGTCGCTCAGCTATCAGTGGCGGCGCAACGGTGTCGCCATCAGCGGCGCCACCAGCGCCAGCTACGTCCTGAACCCGACTGCCATCACCGACAGCGGCTCGACGTTCGACGTGGTGGTCTCGAATGTGACCGGCAGCGTCACGAGCGCGGCGGCAACGCTGACCGTGCAACCTGGCGGCACGGTCACACTCATCGACGCGAACTTCAATGCGGCGTCCGACGGGTTCACATACGCAGACGATCTGTTCCGCTCGACCGTCCAGCCGCTCTATGCCAACGGCTCGTGGCTCAGCGCTGGCGGCTTCAGCGGAGGCGGCGTCCAGGTGCAGATCGGTGGCGTCAACGGCCAGAACGTGCCTAACCTGTCAGGTGGCTGGCAGCGCAGCTTCAATCTCACCACTAGCGGTCAGGTCACACTCACGCTGCGCTACAACCTGTCGATGGTGAAATCGCGCACCGACCGGTTCGGGCAGGTGCTGGCCAGCATTGACGGCGTGCTCAAGGGCATATCGCCGGCCGACTACCTCGTGCAACTCGCCGGAACCGGCGGTGGCGGCACGAGCACGACCGGATGGGTGCAAGTGCAGATCAACCTTGGTACGCTCTCGGCCGGCAATCACACGCTGTCGCTGGGCGGTTACATGACACGGAAGTCCGCTCTCGACGAGCTGGCCGTCATCGTCATCGACGACGTGCTGGTCACGGCGGCGCAGTAAGAGGGCTGAGGGCTTAGGGCTGAGGGCTTAGCAGGCGCAGCCCATCGGTCAGAGCGCCCTTCCACGTGGCGCCACGTGAGTTCATAATTCCAGACGGAGAGATGCCTGTTCGCATCGTGCGCCTGGGTAGTCCGCGACATCGTCGCGAGGGACTGCGCATCGGTACCGTGCGCCGTCCACCGAGAGGCGTGCGCAAGTCGGCGTACGCACTTGAAAACTGGTACGACGTCTGGCTGCCGGCGCTTGCTCCGAGCGCGGCGTTGTTGCGCAAGACCAGAGTGCTTCACGACAAATCCCAATGGAACGCGTTCGAACGACGATACCGATCGGAGTTGAAGCAGCCCGAACAGTCGCATCTCCTGGATATGCTCGCCGCTCTGTCGCACCAGACTGATTTCTCCGTTGGCTGCTACTGCTCGGACGAGCAGCAGTGCCACAGATCGATTCTTCGCCAGGTCCTGCGCGAGCGTGGCGCAAAGCTCGAGCGGGGCTAGTCGGAAGGCGCAACGCATCGAGGGATTTCGATTTCTCTGGGCGTACTACGTGAACGGCTACAGGCCCGACAGGCATTGCCAATCCTGTTTCAAGGGCCGGCTCGCACGCGAGTTCTGCTCGCACACCGCGCGCGGTGGACACGTGATTGCGTTCGATCGGATGGCTCGAGGTCACATCGCCGAAGCGCACACCCACAACGGCTACGTCTTCCGTGCGCGCAACGCCGTGCCCGTGGCGATTCCCCCGCAAGAACTTTCAGTTCGCCGTTGCTGCGTTCGGCGGGCCGACTTCCAAACCCACCGCGCGCATCAGCGCGAGAGCGTTGCTCCGCGTGACCGGCCCATCCTTCATTCGATAGTCAAACGTAAGGGCATTTTCCTCGAACAGATCCTGAAAGTGCACGTTCGCGGCGCGAGGTGTCAGCTCATCAGCTATCGCGGTGAGCGCCAGGTCATGGGTCGTAATCAGTCCGATCGCTTTCCGATCGAGCAGGCCTCGAAGGACGCCCGCGGCGCCCAGCTTCCGGTCGTGCGAATTGGTGCCGTGGAAGAGCTCGTCGAGAAGGAAAAGCAGTGGTACAGGACCAGCCGCAATATCTGCCAGCATCCGGATCCGGGTGATCTCGGAGTAGAACCGCGATCGCCCTTCCAACAACGAGTCCTGAATCCGGAGGGTCGCGCCGACGGCCACAGGCGTGAGGCGCAGCGACGCGGCGCGCACCGGAGCGCCGGCCAACGCCATGACGGCGTTGATGCCAACGGTCCGCAGTAGCGTGCTCTTTCCGGACATGTTCGAGCCGCTGACGACGAGCAGTTGCGTCCCGCCGGTGAGGCGGACGTCGTTCGGCACCATCGTGGCGCGAGGCAACAGCGGATGCCCAAGCTGCAGGCCTTCGAACAGCGCGCCGGCCTGCGGTCCGGTGTCAGGCGGCACAATCTCCGGGAAGGCATCGTCTTCGTGCTCGTATCGATAGCCAGCGAGCGAACTGAGCGCTTCGAACTGCGCGATACTTTCGACCCAGATGCGAACCTCATGGCCGTGCTGGCGGCGCCAGCGTTCGACCGCGAGCGCGACGTGGGGCCGGACAAGGAGCAGCAACGCGGCGACGATGAGCGCAAGAGCGAGCACCCAATCCTGGCCGGAATACGCGCCGAACAGAAACAAACCCATCGGCACTACCGCGGTGTTCTGGTGAGACTCGTGAATCTCGGACAGCCTGTGTAGGCCTCGGATGATGCGTGAGGCTGGCGGACCTGTGCCGGTGAGCCGGGCGTGCAGCATCACGAGACGGGTACTCTCGAACGCAGCACGCTCGATGTGCGTCAGCAGGTTGACGAGCACGTTAAGGTCCAGCGATCGGTGGGTCAGAGGGTCGGCGACGAAGTCGGCGGCGGGGCCCGACGCTTCCGTCGAGAGGATCGCATTCATCTCGTCGCGGAACCGACGAAGCGATCCTGCGTGCAAAACCAGGATGACTGCGAGGGGCCACCACACGGACGTGAAAGCCAGATAGAGGGCGGCCAGCAGCGTGGCCGCGGTGTAGAACCAGATCACGGCCCGGAGCGTCGAGTGCGGCGGCATCGGCGATTCGGCCCAGTCGAGGAGCCGATCGGTATGAACGCTCGCCCGCACGAGATCACCCGACACCGCGAGTTGCTCCCGGAGATCCAGTGCCGGAGCGAGCTCCTCTACGGCCGCCTGACGCGCATGGATCTCCGGTGGATCCGCTGGCGCTGTAAGCCAGCCCGCCAGCATGGCCTCTCCTGTCCGAGTTCGCGCGAGCGACAGCAACTCAAACAGTGAGCCCCGGCCGAACAGATCCAGATCGCCGGCATACACGTGACGATCGTCGCGGAACCGCTCACCCGGCTCGCCGGTCCCTACCCAGCGGTCCTCCAGCCTCGCCTGACCGCGCTCGTAAAACGCGATGGCCCCAATCGCCAACTCCCGCTCGCGGAGGACCCGTTCGTGACGGCGAAGCAACCAGATGAAGACCGCACCTGGCGCGAGCAGCCACCACGGATTGATTTCACCGTGCCATGCCAGCAGTGCGAGCGCTACTGCTGAGAAGAACGTCGCGAGCCGCGCGTGAGCGAGTCGCGCGTCGGACGCTGTCATTGCATCGCGGACAGCCCGTCGAGCGTCGAGACGGGCGCGGTACTCTTGAACCGCGGTTGAAGGCACGGCTCATTGTGGCGTATCTCGCGGTGACGCCTAGTCGGCAAACATTTCCTGCAAGCCGCGCATGACGTCGCCAACGGTGTCGGGCGTCAAACGACCGAGGCGCTTCACAAGGCGCTCGATGTCGACCGTCCGAAGTTGATCCAACGCCACAAAGCCCGACTGCGCCCTAAACTGGCACGGAACCCGCCAGGGCCAGGCCCGTCCGGCCGTGGTCATCGGTGCCACGATCGCCGTGCGAAGGTGCTGATTGAGTTCGTCTGGTGACACGATGACACACGGGCGCGTTTTCCGGATCTCACTGCCGCGCGTGAGATCCAGCCGCACCAGATGCACGTCGCCGCGCGACACCCTGGCGCGAGTTACCACTGCCATTCCTTCTCGTCGAACCGCGTGGCTGTGGGCTTATCGAGAAGCCGGTCTGCTGCGTCGATGTGCATCAACTTCGCGGCAGCGGCCCAACCCGCTCGAGGCTTCCGTGCGGCCCGAACCGTCAGCCGGCCGGGCTCGGCGTAGAGTTCGACCTCCGTGGGCAACTGCGCCTGATCGAGAAGCGCCTTTGGCACCCGGAACCCTTGAGAATTGCCGATGCGAACAATTCGGGTCTTGGTGGGCATGTAATTACATTGTAATCACATGGTTCTTTGAGGCAAGCGTGCAACGTGATTGGGCGGGCCTGGTTGCGTGGGGCCAAATTACAGTGGGGCACCGATCTGGACGTGTCCTTGAGTGCGCGCCCTGCGCCTGATGACTTTCGACCTTCGCCTGGCGACTCTGTCGCCTACCTGCACACCCCAGAGCCGGAGTCGCGGAACGTCGCGCCGGCGACGGGAATGAACTCCCAGTCATAGCCGGCCTGGCGCAGCGTGAGCTTGAGCACGCCAAAGGCGCCCGTTTCTCCGCGCACCTCGCTGTTCGGCTGGATACGCACAAACGGATCGATACCCTTGCCGCCAGTCCCCACGATGAACTGACGAAAGCCGCGGTCAGGATCGGGCCGACCGTCCGGATTCTGAAGACCGAATCGCTCGTAGTCGTGATCGTGACCGTTGAGGACCACCTCGATGCCGCGCTCGTACAGCAGGCGCAAGACCGATCGCATCGTCGAGTCGTTGCCGTGCTCCCCGGAACTGAAAACGGGATGGTGCCAGTAGGCCACCGCACACGCCGTCTTGTTCGCGTCGAGATCGGCGCGGACCCACTCGTATTGCGGCGTTCCCACGGAGGCCGGAACGTTGCTGTTCAGCGACAGGACGTGCCAGCCGCCCACGTCGTAGCTGTAGTAGCCCACACCAGCGGCGCCGACATTCGATCCGAAGTATCCGTAGTAACCCGACGCGCCCGCGGTCTTGTACTCGTGATTGCCAGGCGACGGGCGCGTCCGGGCGAGATGTCTCCCCCAGGTCGGGTCGTAGCAGTCCCGGAATTGGCGAGCCGTCCCGCTTTCGTACACATTGTCGCCAACGGTGAAGATGGTCCCATCGACGCGATCGAGCAACCGGGCCGTTGCCTCGTCGTTGTTGTTCTCGCAGGTCGAGATATCGCCGGCCCCAACCAGCGCACCCACGACCGGCCCTGGCCCTGGGTCGGGCCCTGGCACGGGTATCGGCACAGGCGGCGGGTCAGGTGATGTTGGAGACGTCCCGGCGACCGACGACGTCGGTGAGAGTGGAGATCCGGGCAGCGCCTGGTCGCCGCTGCACGCGCCCGCGCCGGCGCAGCACAGAACGGCGACCAGTTGCCTCAGAACGTGTTTGATATCAGGCGACCTTGGCGATGCTCTCGGTCCGGCGTTCCACATACGGACCCTGTCTGGGGCCGGTGTTGTAGTGATCGGCGAACTCCCAGGTCAGCTCGCGGGCAGTGGGAATGTTGATCCACTTGCGCAGCAACAGGCGCTTCCGCTCCGGCTCGGCCCAGTCTTCGAAGGCGTCGCGGTTGTGGAACACCGAGTAGTTGCTCATCAGCAGCAGATCGCCCGGTTCGAGCAGCACCTGGAAACTCAATTCCGGCAACATCGACAGCCTCGCCAGTTCGTTGACGGCGTCTTTCTCGATCTGCGTCAGCGGCTCCACTCCGGGCAATTGCTCGGAGGTGAGAATCGCCTTCTGGTTGAAGCGGCAGCTCAGCTTTCCGCGGTAGTACGAGTAGACCGGCACCCGATGGGCCGTGATGTCGCGGTACCGCTCCGGGGGGCCATTCCCGCGGATGTTGTACTGAAACCCGTTGTAGAGCGGCTCGAGGAACTCTTCGTGTTGCCGGAGGATCTCGTTGTAGATGGCCATCGAGCTCGCCAGCGTGTTCTTGCCGCCGGTCTTCGCCTGACGCACGCACAGCAGCGAGAGAATATCCGCCGAGTCGCAGTGAGGCGTCAGCTGCGCGTTCGTGTTGGTGCCCCGGACCTTGATGTCCTGGTAGTTGTTGCCGTGGTCTTCGACGCGACCGATGAGGGTACCTTCCGTGTCCTGCACCACCGACGTCCCGATGTGCGAGGAGATGCCGGCATAGAGGAGCTCGACCTGCTCGACGGTCTTCCCGCCAATCGGCAGGCCCTTCAGCAGCGTCAGGCCGCGGCCGTCCTCGATCTGATCGCGCATCGCCTTGACCAGCCGCCCGAACGCTTCGAGCGGGAAGTCCCTTGGCGTGATGTCGTCATGACGTTTCCCGGTACTCGATGCCCTGGCGAACGCCGATTCGATCTCCGCCGCTTCGCGCGCGTTCAGGCGGTAGATCCACGAGTCGTCTTTCGTCATGTCTGCCCCTCTCCAGGCAGACCGATCGGTCACGGGTCCAAGCAGCATGTCGGGCTTCGGCATTGTCATCCCTGCGCGTTGCGGCACCCGGGAGTGCCATCAGGTATCAGAGTTGGTGTCATCGCGGTCCCGCATCCGCTTTGACGGGAATCGGCGGGTTGCCCTCGACCGGGCATCCGCCAGCTTCGAGCAGCGTGTCGACCCACGCGTTGCTGAACTTGCCTTCGCGCCGGAGGTCGGCCAGGTAGTCCGCATTCGCATCGCGGTACGCGTTCAGCCGGTGCAGCAGTTCATGCGCGATGTCCTGCGGAATGATCACGACGCCCGCGGCATCCGCGACAATGATGTTGCCCGGGTTCACGACGACACCGCCGCAGCACACCGGGTAGCCGATCTCTCCAGGGCCGCGGTGCAGCGGACCAACCGGGGTCGTGCCGCGCGCGAAGATCGGAAAGTCGAGCTCGCGGATCGCCGGCACGTCGCGCACCAGCCCGTCGAGCACGAAACCCTGAATGCCGCGGTGCTTGGCCTTGGTCGAAATGATGTCGCCGATGAGGGCGTTCATCTCCGACGCGTGCCCGTCGACCACGACGACATCACCGGGCTGCGCCACGTCGAGCGACTTGTGGACCATCAGGTTGTCGCCCGGGAAGACCTTGACGGTCAGCGCCGGCCCGCACAGCTTGTGATGCTCGCCGGTCAGGCACCGGATGCCCGAGTCGACGGCGTAGAGACGATTGAGCAGATCCGAAATGTCCGGCGTGGCAAATTCGGCGAACTGCTGAATGAAGGCCGCAGGCAGCCGGGGAACGTCGGTGTTGACGCGAAACCCGGGGCCTGGGTGCATCTCAGCAGAGCGCGGCTTCTGGGCCATGTATTGTTCGTCCTCTCCAAATCGGCAAAGGCTGCAACCTGCCTGCCGGACAACACCGGTGCAGCCCCGCTTCCATGCCAGCCTGTAACTACTTGCAAAGACTTGGGTTCCGGAGCGGAATAAACGGCGGCTGCGACGACCGGCATGACAAATCACGTTCCAGCGCGACTAAGGTCTGCGTCACCGAGACCTTTAGTCGCGGACGTCTCTATTTCACCAGCTGGCCGTTGACTTCGAAGGACAGCACGCCCTGATCGCTCGATGTGAGTGGCGTACTTCCGCTCGACGCGCTCGACGCGATCTCGACCCTGGTGTCCGCACCGGCGGTCGACACCTTGACGTGCAGAGTCGTATTGCGGGCCATGTTGACGAGGAGATGGCGCGAGCGCGGCGCCGCGGATTTGAAGCTGTAAGTCACGTCGCGCATGTCGTAGTTCGGCGACGCCGTGCGGGCCGCCATCACCACCCATTGATTCGCCGCATCGCCGATATGCGCGCCCGTCGCAGTGCCCGCGGCCGCATCCACCTTCGCGATCGGCGACATCGCCGACAGCGTGTTCGCGTCTCCGATCTGAATCACATTGAGGAACACGTCGTAAGCCTGACGCACGGAGGGCCGCACTTCGACGCGCCCCCAGCCCAGGTATTCCCGTTCGGCCTGGGTCAGCACAGGTGCGCTCCACGGAGTGGTGCCGTCGGCGTCTCCGCTTTGAAACTCCATGCCCGGCCCACCGAGAAAACTCACGACCGGGGCAAGCGGCAGCAGCGTTTTCATGTAGAAGCGGCCGTGCGTCGCGGCGGATTTGAACTCCTTGCCTTGCAAACCGTCGAACTTGTTGGTCAGCCGAATCGTGTCGCTGTCGTTCGAGAGCCACTGTCCCGGACGCGGCGTGGCGCCTGTTCCGTTGACGAACTCCGGCTGGGTTGGCACCCAGATCTTCCAGATCTTCTCGTCGCTGTCCGGACTGGTGGCGGTGAACCGATCGAACACGACCACGAATTCCTTGTCGGCCGGCCCATGAAGATAGATGAACTCGCGCTGCGACGCCGAGGCCGACGGGCTCCACATCGGCAGGTTGTCGTAGCCGACATAGTCGAAGCCTCTGCCGTTCAACACCGCCGCTGTCACGCTACCTGCCGTCCCAATACGCTTGATCCCGCGCGCGCCGAAGAAGGGATCGACCTTCTGTCCACCGGTGAAGTTGAGCCCGGGATCCGACGCGCCCTTGTGCAGGCTCACGATGTTCTCGAACACCGAGCCCTTGTTCGGGCCGCGCGTCAGCACGCCTTCGCCGCTCTTGGTGTTGCCGGCCTGAAGAATGAGGTTGCCGAACTTGTGCACGCTGAACGTGCCGTACTCCGGCGTGTCGTGGCCGTACATCGTCAATGCCTGGCCGTAGAAAATCACCTGCGAGTCCGACGCGTTGTAGCCGGACAGCATGACGTGCTGGCCAAGGCCGAACTCGACGGCATGAGGAATCTCCATCGCCGTCGGGGATTTCGCCTGCACTTCCCGATCGCCGAAGAGGAACCAGTAGAGCACCGCGTTGGACCAGCCACCACCGTACTGGGTCATCACGAGGTCGCAGTCGCGCGCCGTGTTTTCACGCGCCCACTTGGCGAGCGCAGCATTGGGATGGCCGGCGCGCCTCAGCATGCCGGCACTCAACATCAGGTTCTTGCAATTGGGGCCGGCGACGCCTTCTGAAATCGTCCCCCACCGATCGTAAACAGGCTGCGCGAGCCGCGAATGCGGCCGCGTGTTGGCTTCCACGAACACAGGGTATTGGGAAAAGAACGGCATCGTGGCGATGTAATCGACGCCGAGCGCGGGCGAAAACATCGAGACGGGGATGCTGAGCGTCACGAACGCCCGGCTGAAGTACCCGCCGGATCCTTCGTGCCATCCCGTGCCGGGCCCGTAAAAGTAGTTCAGCTCGCCGAAATAGCGATCCAGCCAGATCGACGTGAACGCCTGCAGCATGTCTGCCTGCAGCCCGGCGTCCGGATACGCGTCGCCATGGAATCCGACGATGCCGAGCACGTCTTCCACGTCGTTCGAGGCCGGATCGTTGGCAAGCATGTCTCTGCCGTCAATCCGCAGCGTCAGCAGATTCTGGTTTTCGTATTTCTTCTTGTACGCCGCGACATAGGCGTCCACGATGGCGTGACGATCGGCGTCCGAGAGATGTGGATAACACCAGTCGTAGGTCGTAATCGCGGAGAGATACTTCGGAACCGGATAGCCGGTGCTCAGCGCACCGCCGGTTTGGCCTTGCGCCATGGCGATCGCCGGCAGAAGCTGTCTGGCCGACTCGATGGCTCGATCGCAATACGCCCGCGACGTCGTCAGCGGCGCCTTGAAGTGGAACCCGCGGCGCGCCATTTCCTGTGGATCGAGCGCGGCCACGAATGCGAAGTTGAAACCAGCCCAGTTCACCTCGATTTTCGTGGTCCGTTTCGGCAAGGCCCGCGTGTCGTTCAGGAGGTCGATGAACGACTGGAACTCCGCACGGTAATGCTTCGCGATGCGATCGCGCAGCCCCGGCAGCTCCTCGGACGTCATGAAGAGCCGCGGATGATCCGTACGAATCTTCGGTGTCGTCGGTGTCGCCGGTGCCGGCGTCGAGCGCGTCTGGACAGGCGCAGGCGCCTGGCTGACCACGGGAATCTGCAGGCAGAGCGCGATGACGGACGCGACAAAGGCTTTCATGACGTTCTCCCCAACTGCTTCCCTGGCGATACGCGCGGCCTGGACTCGCCGGTGATGGCGCGAATCACAATCTCCGCATTCCGCTGCCAGTTCCGGACGCGCACAATCTTGAGGCGCGCCTGGCGTCCGAGCCGCTCCCGCAACGCCTCGTCCTCCGAAAGGCGCCGCAGGACGCCCACCAGGGCTTCCTCGCTGTCGGGTTCGAACAGCAGGCCGTCAACCCCGTCGTCAATCAAGTCTTCGATGTTCCGCGAGCGTGGCGCGACGGTTGCGCGCTCCATCGCCATGTACTCCAGCAGCTTCATGGGCGAGGCGATACCGGTCCGGTCGGCCGACGACACGGCCACGTCGACGGCGCCGACATAGCGCATCACGTCGGCGTGCGACACGCGGCCGGTAAACATCACACGGTCCCCGAGATTGAGGGTCTGAATCACGGTGTCGAGGCGGCCGCGGTCGGGACCGTCGCCGATGATGAGCAGCTTGAGGCCCGGCACCCGCGCGACGGCACGAATCAGCAACTCCACGCCATGCCACTCGCGGAGTATGCCGGCCCATCCGACGATGACCGAGTCCTGCCACGCCAGTTCTTCACGCATATTGGTGCGCAGGTCGGCCCGCGGCCTGAAGAGATCTGGATTCGCGCCGTTGGGCAGCACCATGACGTTCGCGCGATTCTTCGAGAGCTCGCGAACGTGTCCGGCCAGCGGCGTCGAAACCGCGGCCACCACCGACGCCCGCGTCACCGCCACGCGCTCGAGAAACCGGCTGAAGCGCCTGAACCGAAGTTGCTCGAACCGCGTGTGCTGATCCGAGGCGTACAAGCGATTCACTTCCAGGAGCAGCGGCACCCCGTGGTGCCGCGACGCGAGCACCACGCCGACGTCGTTCAGCGCATGCCGCTTGTAGACAAAGTCGGGCCGGTGCTTGCGCAGCGCGCGGCCGAACGTCAGGTAATCGACGATGCTCGAGGCGGCCGCCGCCAGCTCGAATACGCCCTTCGGAAGCGAGGCCTTGAGCCGCTTGAAGAATCCCTCATGCCCGCTCCCCCGGCTTTCCCCATGGGCCATCGCCTGCACGATGACCTCGTGACCCTCCGCGCGGAAGGCCTCGATCATCTCGAGGATGTGGATGCCTTCGGCTCCGTCGGCCAGGGTGCGATGGTGATAGAGAATCTTCATGATGCCGCCAGCAGCGTGGCTTCCTCGTGCAATGTGTCGCGGATAGCGACCGGTGGGATCGCGTCGATGGCCGCTTCGCGATCCGACAGCACGTCGAGGACGGCATCCGCCATCGACTGGCCGTCGGTGGGCGCGTAGTTGATCGTGCCCGCGGGCCGCGTCCCGTTCTCGGCGGCCACCACCGGAATGCGCATCGCCAGCGCTTCGAGCACCGACGAGGCCACGCCGTCGCTCGTCGGCGTGCGCAGGTAGAGCGAAGAGCGCCGCAACGCCGTCAGGAAGCGCTCGTGCGGAAGGTCGTCGACGATGCAGATGCGGTCGGCGAGGTCGTGCAGCGCGATGAGCCGCTGGACCTCTTTCCAGAGCACCGGATTGATGTCGCCCGCGACGCCGCAAATGACGAGACCCACGTCGGCCCGGCGCGCGGCCACGCGTGCGAAGCCGTCGATCAGCGTCTCCAGATAGAACCCTTCGCGGACGCGCACGTAGGTGAACACAACGGAGTCATAGCGCTCGTAGAACGCTTCGATGCGGTCGTCGAGCGACTCGGCCTGCGCGTCGAGATACTGCCGGCTGAATGCGGGAATGGGATGGATCTTCCGGGCCGGTACCCAGTACTCCCGGATCTTCGCTTTGACCGCCTCGTTGTTGCAGATGATGGTGCGCGCCATCGTGAACATGAGCCAGAAAACCGGGCACAGCAGCGGCGCCTGCGATCGAGGGAAATACACCTGCTTCACACCCGCATGAAACGTCAGCACGCAGCGCCGTCCGAACAGAAGATTCAGTATCTGAGCGGCGATCGTCAGGACGAGGCCCTTCGGCGTCGATCCGTTGATGTGAACGTGCGTGGTAAATCCCGCGCGGCAGAACCTCCAGACCTTGCGCACGTAGTCGCCGGCGCCGAGCACGGTTTCGTACTCGGAGCTTGGAATGTTCCGGCTCTTGCCGATGTTCAGCACCACGCATTCATGGCCGTTGGCTTCCAGGTGCTGTTTCAGAAACTCCACACGGACACCCCATCCCGCCCTTGGGGGCGGGTAGGAGGTGATTTCGAGAATCCTGGCCGGACGCATCCGTCTCGCAGCACTCATGTCGTCTCTTGTCCCCGCAGTCTCAGGTCCTTGTGCAATTGGTCGACGAGATAGTCGAGTTCCCGCCGGTGGCGGTAGCCGACCCACCAGTTGAATCCCCGGACGTGCCACGACGCCTGGGGCGAGGTCTTCAGCAGCCCCAGCCAGTGGCACAGCAGGTGCTGGATCAGAAAGAGCCGGAACATCGGGTCGTCGTCACGGAGCGACGGGTCGTAGCCGTTCAGCAGCGCCCGGCGCAGGCGCGCGACGGTCGACGGCAGAAACCACGGCTTGAGCAGGAGCAACCCGAGCTGATGGTAGAGACGGCTCACGTCGTAGTAGGTGGAGCCGATCCCGAAGCGCGAGAAATCGATGGCAAACAGACGGGTGCCATCGAACATGATGTTGCTCAGGCTGAAATCGCCATGAACGGTCGTCACCTGAAGCCTGGACTCGGGCAACCGGGCCTCGGTGAAGACCTCTTTCACCCTCGCGCGCCAGTGCGCGTTCAGCCCATACGGGCCGAGGTCGGAAATCCGTCTCAATCGCACGTCGACGTAGTCGGCCATCTCGCTCAGCGAGAACGTGCGGCCTTCCACCTCCGTGCCGTCCTGCAGCACGCGCAGCCAGCGCCCGGCGGCGTGAAACGCCTGTTCCAGGTTCGCGAGCGCCGCGGCCCGGGGGACACCGCGCGCCGTGCGCGTGGCAAGCGCTTCGAGCGTCTCGCCCCCCACCTCACCCCAGACGAGCGCCGGGATCTCGGGGTAGAACGCCACGACTTCGGGCACGCTCAGCTGCGACTGATCCTTCAGCGTAAAGGCGAGCGCCTCGGCGGCGGCCATTTCCAGCTTGAGCCGCGGTATCCGCCGATCGGTCTTGCCGGGCATCAGGCGCGGAATCTTCACGATGACGCGCCGCGTCGCCGACGCGGATTCGCTCTCGACGCGGGCCACGTACGAAAACGGGCGGGTGACGACCGAGAGCAGTCGGGTCGCGACGTCGCGCCGGTTGAACGTCAACAGCGGATCGCCCTGCAGTCGTGCAAGAGCCTGGTCGATGACAGCGGTCGGATGCTCAGACATGATTCGAGGCCGCCTAGCGGCCGGCGTGTACCACCATTTCAAGGGACTCCCGGATGCGCGCGCAGAACCACCGGTCGAGAACCCAGCGGTCGACGAGCGATTTCGCGCCGATGCGACGGACGCAGGTCTGCAAAGTTGACGCGATCGGCGTGCGGCTCCAGGTGCGGCGCCGGCGCATCCACTTCTTCATCAGCGCTTCGACGGTGAACAGACCGAGCAGCTGGGGCGGCTGACCCGGAAAATAGCCGTACAGGAACGTCTCGGCGTACCGGCGCCCGCGCTCGGTGTCGAACCAGGGATGCCCGAGCTTCAGGACGCTCAGCTCGACGAGAAACGCCGCCACGTCGACATAACACGGGCCCGTGTGCACGTTGCCGAAATCGAAGACCTGAATCGAATCCGGGCCGGCCCAGATGTGGCGGAGCTTGTAGTCGCCATGGAGCAGCGAGTGCGGCACTTCGCGCTGCCGGCACGCGCGCGCCAGCCTGACGGCCTCGCGAAGCAGCGGATCGAGGTGCCGATCGGCGACGCCGAGCGCGAGCAGCTTCTCTCGCCGCTTGTTCAGCCGTGCCTCGAATTCCCCCTCGGTCCACACGCGCGGGCGTGCCGTGTGGATCTTTTCGTGAAACGCGCGCAGCCACTGTCCGCAGCGGCGGAACGCCGCGAGGGCCTCTTCCTCGTTGGTCCGGGCGAGCACGCCGAGGTCGGTGCCCGAGGCTTTCTCGATGACGACGGCGTTGAGCTCTTCGCAGTGGTCGAGCGCGCGAACGACGCGCAACCCGTTGTCGCGCCGCTCGAAGTAGCGCTCGGCCCGCGACAGCTCGTCGAATTCGAGGCGCAACAGCTGCGGCGCCTGGGTGACGTCTTCCGGCATGTACGCGCCAAACTTCGAATCGCGTCTCACCTTCACCATCACGAATTCCGAGCGCGGACGGCCGAACTTGAGCTCGTACTCGAACATGACGGAAAACCCGCGCTCGACGGTGCGATGGCACACAATCTCCGGCGCCGGTCGCGTGGCCAGCGACGGGTAGTACTTCGGCCAGCACGTTTCAATGCGGGCGCGAATCTTCTGTTCGAGGTTGTCGTCGGCCTGCGCGGGATCCGTCGCGAGATGGTCCTGCGCGAGCCGTTGCGACACCAATCCGGCCATTCACGTCCTCCGTGAAAACGGTTCCGGGATCCTTTCCGCGACTCGAAAAATGGATCCCGGAACCCTTTTCGGGTCAGTTCACCAGACTTGCGTAAAGCGATTCGTACGCGCCGATCATCCGCCGCAGCGAGAAGGCCGCTTCGACGCGCCGGCGTCCTCCCGCCCCGATCTCGTACCGGCGTGACCGGTCGTTGACGAGCGCGAGGATCGCGTCGGCCAGGTCGCGAGGCGACCGCGGCGGCACGAGCATCCCGCAGCCCGGATCGTTGAGAATCTCGACGTTGCCGCCGACACTCGTCGCGACGGAGGGCACGGTGGCCGCCATCGCCTCGAGCAGGGCGAGCGAAATGCCCTCCGATACGCTCGACAGCACGAACACGTCGAGCGCCGGCAACAGCCGGGCCGCGTCTTTGCGGAACCCGGGGAAAAACACGATCGACTTCAGCCCGAGCCGCTCGACCGCCGCTTCCAGCTCTTCCTGCTGCGGACCAGCGCCCATCAACACCAGCCGGGCCCGTGGTGTTTCTCTGGCAACGAGCGCCATCGCCTCCAGCAACGTGAGCAGATCCTTCACCGGCCGGAATACGGCGACCGTTCCGATCAGCACGTCGGAAGCGTCCAGTCCCAGTTCGTCCCGCCAGCGTGTGCGAATCTCCATCCCTTCGCCCGGTGCGGGCACGCGCACGCCGTTGTGGACGACCGACACCCGGGACGCGGGCACATGCCACTGGCGCGTCACCATCTGCGCCACCTCGTGAGAGACGGTGGCCACTCGCGACACGCCCTTGCAGGCCAGCGTCTTCGCAACCGTCCGAAGCCGGCTGCGCAGGTGATCGGGCGAATGGCTGAACCCGTAGTCGAGCCCATGCTGCGTGTGCAGCACCGGCGTCATCCGCGCCAGCTTCGCGGCCAGCACCGTGTCGACGAGCCCTCCCCAGTTGTGGCAGTGGGCGACGTCTACGCGGTGTTCCCTGAGGATCGCGGCGAGCCGGAACGGCGCGGTCGGATCGTTGCCCGTGTTCTTGATCGGTCCGATCACGGTGATACCGCGGTCGGTCAGCGGATCCGCAAGATAACCACCGCGCTCGAGACAGATGACCGTCGGATGCAGTCCGGCGTCCGCCATCCCAATGGCCAGGTCGACGACGCATTGAGCGGCTCCTCCACCCAGCAGCCGCGGCACCACGACGCCAATCCTCATCCGCTCGCTCAAGATCTGTTCGACGCCTCGGCGAGCACGCGGCCACGCGCAGCGACGCCCTCCCTCACGCGTGCCACCATCGATCGCAGCCACGGCCAGAACCCGGACACCTGCGCGACGAACAGCTGCGGCCCGTGCCCGTGCCCGATATTCACCCGCCTGAGCTCGAAGCGGTCGGTTTGCTCATCGTTCATGCCCGCGATTTGCGTGACGGCGGCAAGGTACCCGGCCTCGCGCAGGGTTTCTTTGTCGCTCTGGCAAAAGTCGTTCGACGTTCCGTTCGGATAGCTGAACACCTTACACGGCGTGCCGAGGTGACGCTCGATCTCCTGCTTCGACTGCATGACTTCCACGCGCCGACGATCGTCATCGAGTGACGACATGATCGGATGCGCGACCGTGTGCGACCCGATCGTGATCCCGGCACTCGCCAGCTGTTTCGTCTGGCTCCACGTCAGGAACGTGTACCGATTCAAATCCAGCGGGGCCTGGCGAATCTCGTCGCCGCCATACCGGTTCTCGAGTTCCTCGATCGCCGCGTCGCGTTCGCGAAACGACATCGCCTTCAGCCGCGCCCTCTCGCGCCGTGCCGTCTCATCCGGGACCTTCGCGGCGCGAAGGAGCCGGCCCACGCGCTCGGTCCACAGCAGTTCAGTGCCGCGACCGATGTGGCCGGTCGTCACGAACACCGTGGCCGGCACACCGAACCGGCGAAGGATTGGAAACGCGTATCCCAGGTTGTTCCAGAACCCGTCGTCAAACGTCACGACCACCGAATTGGGCGGAAGCGGCCGCTTTCTGCGCAACAACTCGACGGCCTCTTCCAGTTTCAGACAAGAGAAATTTTTCGACAGATACCGCATCTGCCAGGCGAACGTCTCTGCGTCAACGACATTTCTCGCTTCGGCATCGTCGATGCCGCGCGTTGATGGAAGCACGCTGTGGTAGGTCAGGATCGTCAGGCGATTCCGATTCAACCATCGGAACATCCTGAACACGCCTAACAGCCGCAAAAAACCCACGACGCACTCCTTGCCTGCGGAGCGCGCTCGCAGTGTCATCGCCGACGTAGTAATGAAGTCCTCCGGAAACCCAACTAAGCAAGGGGATTGCCACGGAGCGCAAGCTGGAAGCGGCGAAAACAGGCCAAAAAGTACCTGTTAGGGCGACAAAAGTTCGCGTGGGTGCGGTCTCTGCTCAATCCGGGATCCGGGACGGAGACTAACGTCTCGCAGTCTGCTTCGTGGAATAGGCCTTTCCTCTCAGATCGCCGGGTGGTTTCGATCTTGCAGTTTCATCGGTTCGCCGACACGGCTTTCAAATATGTCATCGTCGACGTTTCGATTCGTTCACGCAGCCGATCTGCATCTGGATACGCCGTTCCACGGACTTCGGCATGCGCCCCCCGCATTCACGCATGCGCTCGGGCAGGCGCCGCTGAAGGCCTGGGACGCGCTGGTCCAGCTGACCATCGATCAGAACGCGGCCTTCCTGCTCCTGGCGGGCGGCATCTGCGATGGGGGCGAACGGGCGATTCCGGCGCAACTCCGTTTTCTCGAAGGCCTGCAACGGCTTGCCGCTGCGGGCATCCGCACGTTCATCGTGCGGGGAAGCGACGATCCGGCGGACCGGTGGCCAGCCATTCAACGCTGGCCAGAGGGCGTCCATTGCTTCGGCGCACACGCACCGGAATCCATTGCGGTCAGGACCACCGGCGGGCACATGGTGACGATCCACGGGATCAGCCATTCCTCCGATCACGCGATGAACCGCCTCGGTCGGTTCAGGCGAGGGCCGGAAGCCGGGATTCACATCGCACTGCTCCACGGGAACGTGAAGACCGCCGACGCGACCCCGGGGGATCACTATTCATCACACGATCTTCAAGCGGCCGGGATGGACTACTGGGCCCTGGGGCACGACCATCGGTACCGCCAGGTTTCGGCGGGCCGTCCATGGATCGTGTATCCGGGCACCTTGCAGGGCCGCACACTCAAAGGCGATGACACCGGACCGAAAGGGGCCGTCGTCGCAACCGTTGCCGATGGCGTCGTTTCGAGTGCCGTCCACCACGAGCTCGATGCGATCCGGCTGCTGCGGACGCAGGTGGATGCATCCACACTGGCGGGGCCGACCGATTTCCGGCGCGCGCTTTCTGCTTCGGCGCCACGCTTCCGCGAGGAGGGCGCGGGCCGCACCGTCATCGCATCGTGCGATGTCTTTGGACGCCGCCAGGGCTGGATGGGACCAATGCTCGCCGACGGCGTCTGGGACCGTGTGCTGGACGAGGTCCGGCAGGAACAGAGCGCCGGCGAGGGCTTTATCTGGTGGGACAGCGTGGTCGATCTCACGGACACGCGCGAATCCCAACCCCAGACCGACGCTTCCATCTACGTGCATCAGCTGGTCGAAGTCTTCAGGCGAGCGCCTGCGGGCCTCGACCGGCTGCTTACCGATCACAATGTTGCGCCCGGTTTCTCTTCGGCCGGACATTCGCCGCTCGATTCGGTCGAGATGAATGCCCTGCTGACGAAAGCCGAGCGTGTGGCCCTCAGCCTTCTTGAGCCGAACGAGCCGTGAAAATACAAGGGTGGTCTGTCGAGCGTTTCGGGGCATTGCGCAACTACGAGGTTCGCGATCTGCCGGATGGTCTGACGGTGTTCTACGGACCGAACGGCGCGGGCAAGAGCACGCTCGTCGCGTTCATCCGGCAGATGTTGTTCGGATCGATGCGCGCGGAGTCGGACGGGCGCCCGGGGTTCGCGCGGGACGGTTGGGCAGGACGGCTCGACTGCTCGGGATCCGGGACCACGTACACGATCACGCAGAAATCAGATCGCCCTTCGACCATCACCCGTCAGGACGGCGGAGACGCCGGTCCCGCCGGACTGGACTACTTGTTCGGCGGACCCGACGCTCGCACGATTGGTTCACTCCTCACGTTCGACATCACCGACCTGCAGACGTTTCCATCGCTCACGTCTTCCGCGATTCGAGACCGAATCTTTCCGCCGGGCGCCGCGCGCAACCTTCGGGCCATCCAGCGCGCTGTCGACGCGATTCAGATCAGGAAATCCGAGATCGCCCAGCGAGGCAACGCGGAGCGTCAGAAGCCATCAACGGCGCCGGCCGAGCTGCAGAGCCGCATCGAGCGATCGACCCGCGCGGCGGCCCGGCTCGGACAGCTGGTGCAGACGCACGCGCAGGCACAGCTCACGTTCGATCACCGCAGCCGCGCCATTGCCGATCTCAAGGCCGACAGCGCGAAGTACGATGCGCTGACCGATCTGGCTCCCATGTGGCAGGAGCTGACGCAGGCCCGGCGCGAGCTCGACGGCGTCGATCCGATCGACCAGTTTCCAACGGACCCCGAGCGACGGCTGGAACAGGCGCTCGCGGCACGGCAGGCCGCCGAACGCACCATCGGACAGCTCGCTGGTCTGGAGTCTCTGCGGGGTGACGCCTCGGTCGCGCCCGACGGAGGCCATGAACCTTCAACTGCCGGCGACGGCCGCTTCAGCGCTGTGGTGCGGCAGCCGGTGCGACTGCAGGATTCGCTGGACGGCGGTCAGGAAGACTCGACCGGATGGCAGCGGCGTCTCAAGGAAGCCATGGATGCCGTCCGCGAGAGCGAACGCCGATTCGAGGCCACGTCGCGTACTGTTCGCGAGCTCGAGACCACTCGGGACGAGGTGTCGGCAACGGTGAACCGGCCCGAACCGCCCAACATCATCACTCTCGACGAAGAGGCCAGGCTCGTTCAGCACGTGCGCACGACGCTGGCAGGTCTTGCCAGCGATCAGAGCTTCACCAAGCGCTGGCAGGATCAGATCGCGGAGCGGAGCGCAACCATCCGGATCCTCGAAACAGACATCGCGGCGATCCCGTCGAACTTCCTGTCTTATGTGGGTTGGCTGGCGGCCATTCTGGGAAGCGCGGGCAGCGTATGGCGCTTCGTCGAGCACGACATCCCCGGCTTCGCGATTCTGGCCGGAGGCGCGATCCTCTGTGCGATCGGGTCCGCCGTTCAGGGGTCGCGCCGCACGAAAGCGCTCGTCGACGAAGCGACCCGCCGCGACCAGCTCGGCAGCGCTCGAGAAGAGCTCGAACGCGCCTGTCAGAACCTGCTCCATCACCAGGAGCGTGCCTCGAGACGGCGCTTCGATATCAGCGTCGACAGCGTGCGCCTGGGCCTGCCGCCCATGCCGACCGACCTCCAGCTCAAGGAGCGCGAGGCCGAGCTCGAGGCGCAGCGGCGCCAGCGTGCCGAGTGGGACCGCGCCCACACCTCGCTCACGGAAAACCTCTCGACGCTCGCCAGGAACGAAGAATTGCGGCGGCAGCATGCGCAGGCCCTGATGGCCGCGCAGGGTCACGAACGTCAGACGGTGCAGCAGTGGAATCAGTGGAAGGTCCATGCCGGTCTGGCCGAGGTGGCCACCACGACGCGCAGCGGAGGCGAGGCCGTTCGCAGCGAGTCGGAGCTTCTCGAGACGTGCCGGCAGCTGCGCAGTCAGATCGCGGAGTGGGAACACAACGCCACGGAATGGAACACGCGTGCGCGCGCGGCACTCGTCGGCATCGCGCCGGAGCCCGAACGATCGCGCGAGGCTGAGTCTGCCCGATCGGGTGGCGTCATGGTTGCGCAAGCACCCACGGCAAACGAGCAGTCGCCCGCGCTGCAGGCCGCACGCCGCCGGCTGCGGCAGTGCGAAGACGCTCTCACGCAACTCTTCTCACAGGCCGGCGTGGCCGACGAGACGGCGTTCCGCGCAAGACTGGGCGCCTATCGCCGGCGCACCGCGCTGATGCAGACGATCCGATCCTGTGAGGCTCGCTTCAGCGAGCGCCTCAGACGCGAGCCCTCCCCCGATCTCATCAAGCGAGAGCTCGCGGAAGGGCACGTCGAGGAATGGCGTCAGCGCGCTACCAAGTCGAACGCCGAGCTGTCGAACCTCGAAGCCTCGCGTGACGAGGCCATGCGGCAGCTCCGCCAGCTCGATGCCGAGATTTCCACGGCGATGGCCGAATCGTCCGAGCTTCCGGCACTCGAAGCGGAACGGGCGGGCCTGGCCGCCGATGCGCTGGCCACCGCCCGGGCATCGCGCACGCTCGCCGTCGCCGGCTCGCTGCTCGAGGACGCCCGTCGACATCTCGAGCGCGAGTCTCAGGGACCGGCGCTTCGCCGCGCATCCGAGGCGCTGGCGGCCATTACGCTCTCGCGCTACGAGCGGCTTGCGGCATCCGACGATCAGCGCGAGCTTGTCGTGCTCGATACGAGAAACGGATGGATGCCCGTCAACCAGCTGAGCCGGGGCACAGCCGAGCAGCTCTACTTCAGCCTCCGGATCGGTTTCGCGGAAGAATCGGCGCAGCGCGGCGCGCGATTGCCGATCGTTATAGATGATGTGCTCGATCATTTCGATCCAAAGCGAAGCCAGGCGATGGCGCGGCAGATTGTCGAGCTGAGCCGCAACCACCAGGTCTTCGTGTTTACCCGCCGGCCGGAGACTTCTGACATGCTGCGTAAGATGGATCCCACGGCAAAACTCATGACTATGCAGGAGTTGTAACGATCGAGCAACGAGGCGCGGAACTTATCCCGCAGGGAGGAACTCCGACAAAAGACATCTCAATCTTGGAATTTTTGTCGCGAAGTACGTAACTTTCCACGAAAAAGGCAGGCACGCGCGTTGCACAACGCCGCGGCATGTCTTTACATCAGTCCATCTTCACCCACACGCACGACCGCCCAGCTTCCCTTGCGGCCCGTCTGCCGTTTCTTGTCCGAGCGCTCCTGCTGTTCGCCGCATGGCTTGCCGCGGGCCAGTCGGTGCGCGCACAGGAAATCTGGACCGTGCTGCCGACAATCACAGACTTCAAGAACACTGAGGCCAAGCCTCAGTCGAAAGTCTGGTTCCACGGCCACACATTCTGGACCGTGCTCGCGGGCGCCACGGGCGCTCACACGGGCACATGGATCATGCGGCTGGAGCCCGACAACACATGGTCGTACGTCCAGCAGATTTCGACCAACACCGGCACCAAGGCCGACGTGAAAGTCGTCGGCAACGTCGTGCACATCCTCATGCACAACTCGGGGTCGCAGCTGCTCTCGCTGGAGTACGACGCGGTGACGAAAACGTATGTGCCGTGGAGCGTGCGACCGACGCCGACGCCGGTCTACACGGGAGAGACGGGCACGATCGATATCGACTCGACCGGCCGCATGTGGCTCGCGACCGAGTCCATCGGCATCGAGATGTTCTACAGCGACTATCCGTACACGGCCTTCACGGGGCCCATCATCCTTGCCAACGACGTCGATTCGGACGACATCGGCGCCGTCACGGCGCTCCCGAATGACACGGTCGGCGTCTTCTGGTCCAACCAAGCCACCAAGAGATTCGGGTTCAAGTACCACGTCGATGGTGCGGATCCCTTCGCGTGGTCGGGCGATGAAGCTCCCGGCGCCGCCGCTGCCGTCGACGATGGCATCGGGTTGGCCGAAGACCATGTGAACACCGCGGTGGCCCCGGACGGAACGCTGTATGTCGCCGTCAAGACGGGGTACAGCTCGGCACCGCTCCCGACGATTGGGTTGTTCGTGCGGCGTCCGAACGGCACGTGGGACGGCCTCTACTTCGTCGACACGGTCGGCACACGGCCGATCGTCGTTCTGGACGAGGAGACGAACAAGATTCGGGTCTTCTACACCAGCACGACCGGAACGGCCTACTTCCGCGAATCGTCGGCGTCGGTTATCAACTTCGGGCCCATCGAGGAAGTGATCTCGGGCGGCTTCAATGACATGACGAGCGCGAAAGCCTCGTGGGTCGGACGTCTGCTCGTGCTGACATCCAGCCTCGCGGGAACCACGGGCGTCGTGATGCAGCCCGATCCCGGCCTCGTCGGCCACTTCAAGATGGATGAGAACGGCGGCACCCGCCTCCTGGATATTTCGGGATACGGAAATGACGCCGACATCGTCGGGAGTCCCGTCTGGACGCCTGGCGTGAAAAAGCTGGCGCTCGCTCTCGACGGCGGCACGCACGCGGTGGTGTCCGATCAGGCGCAGCTGGACCCGACGAACGGGCTCACGATTTCGGCGTGGATCCAGCCCGTGGCGCAGACCGACCAGGAGGTCGTCAACCGCGCCGGGGCCGGCATCGACGGCTACACCCTCGGATTGTCGTCGGCGTCTTCGCCGAACCCGGGGACGGTGTTCTTCCACTTGAATCAGGCGACGTTCGGCGATGCGTTCCGCCTGAGCTCGCTTTCGCAGTACCCCATCGGCGCATTCACCTGGATGCACGTCGCCGTCACCTTCGACGGCTCGACGATGCGCATGTATATCAACGGCGTCGAGGAAAGCTCGATGCCCGGCCCGGTGTCGATCGGCAACGGCGCCGTCGACTTCGCGATTGGCGGCCACCACGACGGCGCGAGCCGATTCATGGGCACGCTCGACGACGTCAAGGTCTACAACAAGGCCCTGACGCCGACCGAAATCGGCGCCGCCATGGGATCGGGACCGCCACAAGCGGACCTCTCGATTACCAAGACCGACTTCGTCACCAAGGTCAACCTCGGAGACCCAATCACCTATGTGATTGAGGCCCACAACTTCGGTCCGGACAGCGTGACCGGCGCGATGGTGAAGGACCTGATGCCGCCACAGCTCGCCAACGTGACGTGGACGTGCGCCGGCCTCGGCGGCGCCACGTGCGGCGGCGCAAGCGGCGCGGGCAGCATCATCGACTTCGTCAACCTGCCGGCCGGCAGCCACGTGACCTACACGGTTCACGCAACCTTGTCGGAAGAGGCATCGGGCTCACTGATGACGAACACGGCGACGATTCGTGCCTCGCACATCAGCGATCCAGTCTCGTCGAACAACACCGCGACCGATATCGACGAGCTGCCGTTCGTCATCGAAGCGCACTACGACGCCAACTCGGACGGCTTCACCTACGCCGATGACATGTTCCGGGCCACCGCGCAGCCGGCCATGGCGACAGGCGCGTATGCCCCTGCCGGCGGCTTCAACGGCGGCGGCCTCCAGGTGCTGCTTGGCGGTGTCAACGGTTCGAACCTCGCCAGGATCTCCGGCGGCTGGCGCAAGAGCTTCAATCTGGGAACGGCTGGACCGCTCTCGCTCTCGTTCCGCTACAAGCTGTCGATGATCAACTCGCGCCCAGACCGATTCGGCCAGGTGCTCGCCGCGGTAAACGGCGTGCTCAAGGGGGTCGGGGCCAACGACTACATCGTCCAACTCTTTGGCGTGAGCGATACCACGAGCACAACGGGATGGGTGCAAGTGACGCTCGACCTCGGCAACATGCCGGCGGGCACCCACACACTGGACCTCGGTGGGTATCTGAGCCGGAAGAGCAAGAACTCTGAATACGCGGACATCTACATCGACGACGTGCGGCTCATCTCCGGCGCCGTGCCGGGCCCGGGCGCTCCGGCGGTTCCGCCGAGCATCCTGACGCCGCCGGCAAGCGTGACCGTGACCGAACCTGGCTCTGCCGCGTTCGCCGTGACGGTCGGTGGTGACGCACCATTCACCTACCAGTGGCGGCGCAATGGCGTGGCTATCGGCGGCGCCAACGGTACCAGCTACGTGCTGAATCCCACGTCGACGGCCGACACCGGCTCGACGTTCGACGTCATCGTGACGAATGCCGGCGGAAGCGTGACCAGCGTGTCGGCCACGTTGACCGTGCTCCCGGCACCGGTACCGCCGGGCATCACGACGCACCCGGCCAGCATGACGGTGACCGCACCCGACCAGGCGACGTTCTCCGTCGTCGCGACGGGTGATGCGCCGCTCAGCTATCAGTGGCGTCGCAACGGCGTCGCCATCGGCGGCGCGACCAGCGCCAGCTACGTGCTGAATCCGACAGCCGTGGCCGACAACGGCGTGCAGTTCGACGTCATCGTCTCGAACGTGGCAGGCACGATTACCAGCGCACCTGCGACGCTGACGGTGAACGCCCCGGTGCCACCGCCTGGCATTACGACGCAGCCGGCCAGCGTGACGGTGACCGCACCGAATGCGGCCAACTTCTCGGTGGTCGCGACGGGTGGTGCGCCGCTCAGCTATCAGTGGCGCCGCAACGGTGTCGCCATCGGTGGGGCGACGTTCTCGACCTACTCGCTCAATCCGACGGCGGTGGGCGACAGCGGCTCGACGTTCGATGTGGTTGTCTCCAACGCTGCCGGCTCGGTCACGAGCGCGGTGGCCACGCTGACGGTGAACGCGGCGCCGGTAGCGCCGAGCATCACCACGCAGCCGGCCAGCGCGACGGTGACGGCACCTAATGCGGCGACGTTCACGGTTGTCGCAACGGGCACCGGACCGCTGACTTACGTGTGGCGGCGTAACGGCGGCGTGATTGTCGGGGCGACGAGCGCCACCTACGTCAGAACACCCACCGCCGTGGCCGAGAACGGCTCGGTCATCACGGTCACGGTCACGAACTCGGCCGGCAGCATCACCAGCACGGGCGCCATCCTCACGGTGAACCCGCCGCCGGTGGCTCCGAGCATCACCACGCAGCCGGCGAACGTCTCGGTGACGGCACCGGCAGGCGCGACGTTCTCGGTGGTGGCGTCTGGCACGGCCCCGCTCAGCTATCAGTGGCGGCGTGGCGGCGTCGACATCGCGGGCGCGACCAGCGCGAGCTACGTGCTGAATCCGACGGCGGTGTCCGACAATGGCGCGTCGTTCGACGTCGTGGTCTCGAACAGCGCGGGCAGCGTGACCAGCTCGGCCGCAACCCTGACGGTGTTCGAAGGCGTGACGTCGGCGGTCTTCGAGGCGCACTTCGAAGGCGGATCGGATGGCTTCAGCTACGGCGACGACCTGTTCGGCACCGTTCAGCCGAACTACGCGTCCGGCTCGCTTCTGGCGGCTGGCGGCTTCACCGGCGGCGGCGCGCAGGTGATTGCCGGCGGCATCAACGGCTCGAACACATCGAATATGTCTGGCGGCTGGTTCCGGAACTTCGCGCTGGCCAGCGCGGCGACGGCCAAGGTGACCTTCCGGTATCAGCTCACGGGGACCAACCTGGACAGCGGCGAGCTGGCCCGGATGTTGGTGAGCATCAACGGCGCGCTCAAGGGCATCCCGCCGAACACCTTCGTGGTGCAGGTGGGAGGCACGGGCACCACGGTTTCCACCGGCTGGCAGCAGGTGGAGATCAACCTCGGCCAACTGTCGGCGGGCAACCACGTCCTCTCGCTGGGCACGTTCCTGACCCGGAAGACCGGCGTGGATGAAACATCGAACCTGGTGATTGACGATATCGTCCTGACCGTCGAGCAATAATCGACTGCTCGACCTTGCCCCAGTAACCGTCCGTCATGCACGGACGGTTACTGGGGTCTCTTCATGTACGTTCAATCCGTACCTTTTCTTACCTTTCAAGCCTTCGTCTGGCTATAATCCGGACACTCGTTCGAATTGCCCCCAGCAAACTCGATCGATCGGACCGTAAGCCCGTCAGTGGATCGCAAGGGAGCGCCCATGACCCCCGTGGAGCCGACTCTCAAGGAACGCGCGAGTTACATGTACCGTCTGCTGGTTCTGCTCCAGCAGCTGTTTCAGGTGTCGCGTCAGTTGGAAGACGTCGAGTGGCTCGCGACCGGCAGCAACAGCCGCGACCTTGCGCTCTGCTCCGGCGTTCGTGAGCTGCTCGAGGATCTCGCGACGCACGCCCAGGGTACTCACCTCGACGCCTTTCCCCGTCAGCGACTGGCGGCCTGGCGATAGCGCCGACGACACGCGGTGGCGGGGCCTCACCGAGATCGAGGTGCGCGAGGTGCTGGCGATGCTCGCGAACTATGAAAGCCTGGTCGCGTGGGGCGAAAAGGTCACGGCCAATCTGCCGGAGCAAGGTAGCCGCGCATCAGATACGCCGGTGGCCATTTTTCAGGCGCGCGCCGTTTCATCGGCCAGTGCGGGCGCCCTGCACGAGGCGGCCGACTACCTCAAGGATCAACGCGCTCAGATCGAACGGTTCCGCCGGGAACTGGCGTTCCTCGACAAGCGCCGCATCCCCGAGATCAAACAGAAACAGGAGATCAGGAGGTTGGGGGACTAGAATCTAGAAACTAAAATCTAGAATCTAGAATCTAAGAAGTGGGCCGACCGATTAGTCTTCGACCTTCGGCACGAATCTTCTCTTGTGTTTCTGAGGCGCCGCGTCAAGCGCTTTGATGAACGCGTACTGCGTCTTGATGTGCTCGTAACCGATCCGCTCGTAGAACCTGTGCGCGCCGCTCCGCGTTGAGCTCGACGACAGGCGGACGATGGAGCATCCCCGCTCCCGTGCCCATTCTTCCGCAGACGACATGAGCAAGCCGGCTATCCCCTGGCGCCGGTGGTTCTTGTCGACGACCAGACCGCCGATGAGGACGAACGCTCCCGACTCGAAATACTCCGCGAAAATCGCATGGACCCATCCGACGAGGGCGCCGTTGATCTCGGCAACGAAGACGCGCTGGTCGTTCTGCAAGAGGATCCGCCGAATTCTCTCCGCGGTTTCGGGCGTGCCCAGGTCGTAGCCGAGCTGATTGCCGAGTTGGGCGATGTCGCCGGCATCGGCGGTGACGGCAATTCTGATTGATGCACTCATGTAGACTCCGGGACGCGGCATTATAGGACCTGATTCTCATGCGCGTGTTGCTGTCGACCATCGGTTCGCAGGGCGATGTCCAGCCATTAGTGGCGCTGGCGT
Organism: Vicinamibacterales bacterium; assembly: GCA_963746535.1. Classification (GTDB taxonomy): domain Bacteria; phylum Acidobacteriota; class Vicinamibacteria; order Vicinamibacterales; family JAMQPK01; genus JAMQPK01. The sequence goes on from CAVVBP010000010.1 coordinate 998,015, forward strand.
CGGAGTTGAGGACGCTCGATCAGGAAGTCCGCATGTGCGTGCCGCCCGACTTCCGTGATTGGATCGAGAGCCTCGGCATCCCCGTCGTGCCCATCGGTCCGGAGCTGCGCAAATTGACGGCCTCCAGCCCACCGGCCGCGCCCGGACCAATCTCGCCCGAGCTCCGGCGTCAGATGGCGGAAGGCACGGTCGCTGCTCAGTTCGAGACAGTCGCGGCGGCAGCTCAAGGCTGCGACATCATCGTGGCTGCAACAGCTTTGCAAATCGCGGCTCGATCGGTGGCCGAGAGGATGGGCATTCCCTACGTCTTCGCGACGTACTGCCCGGCCGTACTGCCATCGCTGCATCACGCTCCACCTCCGTTGCCACCTTTACCGGGACAAGCGCCGGCGTCAGCAACAGCAGACAACCGCGAGCTCTGGGCGCAGGATAAGGAACGCTTCAACGGTTTGTTTGGCGACGCGCTCAACGCACGACGGAAATCAATGGGCCTGAGCCCGGTACGTGACGTCCGCGATCACATCTTCACCGACCGGCCCTGGCTCGCGGCCGACGCCACGTTGGCGCCCTGGCCAGATCCGGGTGACCAGGCCGTGTTTCAGACTGGCGCCTGGATTCTTCCTGATGTGCGTCCGCTATCCCCAGAGCTGGAGACGTTCATCGAGACCGGCGATCCACCGGTCTACTTCGGCTTCGGCAGCATCCGCGCACCGCAAGGCCTCAGTGACGCCATGATCCAGGCCGCCCGCGCGCTTGGGCGCCGCGCGATCGTGTCGCGGGGTTGGACGGACCTGTCGCTCGTCGACGACCAACCAGACTGCCTGTCCATCGGTGAGGTTAACCAGCAGGCTCTCTTCACGCGCGTTGCCGCGGTCGTGCACCACGGCGGCGCCGGAACCACCACCGCAGCCGCGCTGGCCGGGGCACCTCAAGTCGTCATCCCACAGCTGTACGACCAGCACTACTGGGCACAGCGAGTTCACGCGCTCCGCATTGGAACGGCTCACGCGCCAGGCGCACCCACCACGGAATCGCTTGCGCGCGCGCTCGAATCCACGCTCCAACCGGATGTGACGGCTCGTGCTCAATCGATCGCCACCGCGATGCGCCGCGACGGCGCACACGCTGCCGCGCTGCGACTGGTGGGTGGACTCTAGAAGAGTCTGCAGAGTCGGAAGAGTCCTGGAGTCTAAGAGTCCTGGAGTCCAGCGTCCAAGAGTCGGAAGAGTCGTACCGCGCCCCTCAGCCGATCCTCGCGAGATCAGCGACTGCCGCCTCGCGACTCGATCAGTCGCAGCGCCTCCCGGCTCACGAAGATCCGCGCGTCGTACCGCTCGCCCCAGCTGAGTGGCGATACATCACGGTACTCGCGAAGCGGGCCGCCACCGTGTCCCTGCTCGAGACGCGCTCGGAGGGACGCTCGGACGTTCGGGTCTGCACCCCTGTCCAACAGGAAGCGCGTGAAGCGCGCTTCATCCGGCTGTCCCTTACCGTAGTTGACCCAGAAGTTGCGCTGGGAGACGACCGTCGAGAAGAGCGCGGTGTAACCGCCAAAGCCGTCGGCATCGGTCGCCGCCCGCGCATCCGGATCCATGCCGCGGTCGAGCAACCACGCGGCGATCTCCAGTTCGTCGAAGTAGGCGGCGATGTGCAGGAGCGTCGTGCCCTGCACCGGCGTCCCCTGAGCCGTGTACGGTTCTCTGGCGCAGGCAGGGGCGAGCGGGAAGATGTCGGCGATGTCGAACGTCCGCGTGAGGAGATCCGGGTCGCGCGCGAGGTGCGCCTCGAGCAGATCAATGCGGCCGCGATGGAGTGCCATCACCGGCGTGTCGGGAGACTCGAAACCGTGCTCGATGTACATCTCCAGGATGCGGTGCTTGGCGGGAGGGTTCCGGCTGTCGGTCCCGAGGAGATGCTCGATTGTGTTGTGGTCTACACCCTCGGGCCCGACGACGCGGGCACCAAGCGCAAGCAGGACCGCCGTGCCCTCGACGCTCAGCGTGTACGCGGGACCGGCAAGCGTCCACTTGTCGAGCGACGGTCGGCCCGCCAGGTCGCAGATCATGCGCACCGTCTCGGGCTTGCCCTGGAGGGCGGCCCGGCCGGCCGCCGACTCCACGTCTTTCGCGCCGTGGCGGTGCAGGAGACGGATGATGTCGTCGCGGCCAAGGTTCGCGGCGAACGTCATCGGCGGGCCCCAATCGCTGTCGGCGCGAATCAGGACATCCTCATGGATGAGCGCCGGATTGCGCGTGATGAGCGCGCGGACGCGGTCCCCGTCATCGCGCCAGATCGCGTCCGCGAGCTGCACCGCGTGGACGAGCCTCGTCCAGCTCGACGCGTGGTAGCTCCGTGCGAGCACGAGCTGCGCGTCGGCCAGCTTCAAGGCCGAGGGGTCGATCGATTTGGGATGGTGCTCGCGCAACTCGGCGATCGCAGACGCATCGCCAGCGCGGATGGCGCGAAGGAGCTCTTTGGCCTGGCGATGAAGCTGTTCCGGGTCGGGCTGAACAGGTAAGCGGCGGACGGGCATGACGAGCCTCCTTGAATGAGCCCGTAGTCCGCTGGCGTCGGGCAAAGGAGGTTCGGCGATCACGTTCCGAACATCTGGCAACTTGCACAGGTGGACTCAGTCCTGTCCGCGGACGGGAGGCGCCCTGCACGCCCAAGTCCAAGCTACCACCGAGGCCCACTCCATTCAAGAGCAGATTCCGCGGCGATAGCATCCTGCGCAACGCGGGCAGCACGAGTGCCGCCGGTCTGTCGACGATAATGCTGGAAGCGCCGATGCCAACTTCTCCGTTGCTCTCGTTTGTCCGCGCGTCGAGTCTGCATATCGGCGGCGCGGCCGCGGTCGCGTCGCTGCGAAAGGATTTCGTCGACGAACACGGCGTCGATCCTCGAGATGTTGATGCGGCCTATGCGGTGTCGCGCATCACACCGGGAACGAACCTGCTCGCCTTTTATGCCCTGCTGGGTCACGGTTTCGGCGGTTGGCCGCTCGCGATCAGAGCCGTGCTTGCCGGCGCCATGATTCCCGCGACGATCGTGCTGGCCGTCGCCATCATCTACAGCGGCAGCGAGTCCCGTTTGCTGGCCGCCGCCATGGCGGGCGCGAGGGCCGCGGGGATCGCCATCATCTGCGGATCGCCGGTTCGCTTGCTCCGTCCTCAGTTGAAGGATCGTCCCGCGGCAGCAATTGCGCTGGCTCTGGGACTCTTTCTACTGGACTGGCTGTTCCAGGGCAGTCCATTTGCCCTGTTGCTGGTGGCCGCGGGCGCCGGCGCCGTCGTGCTCCGGCCTCGCCCGGCTCCGCACTCCAAGGACTCCACCGACTCTAAGGACTCTTCAGACTCCAGGGACTCTTCAGACTCTTCGGACTCTTCCGACTCTCCGGACTCTTCCGACTCTTCCGACTCCATCGACTCCATCGACTCTTCCGAATGACCTCCCTCGCCCTCTACTGGCTGTTCGTCCGCGCAGTGCTGCTCTCGTTCAGCGGCTTTGCCACGGTGCCGATCGTGCGGGATGCGCTCGTCATCGACCACAGGCTCCTGACCGATGCCCAGTTGAACGACGCGATTGCGATCAGCCAGGCGTCACCGGGTCCAATCGGAATGTACATCGTGATCGTGGGCTACTTCGTCAGCGGGTGGCAGGGTGCGCTGGCCGGCGCCCTCTCGCTGGCCACGCCGGCGCTGCTGTCGATTCCTATCGCCCGGCTTGTCCTGCGTGGTCGATCCGCTCTCCTGGAGGGCGCCTGCAGCGGCGTCATCATCGCGTCGTGCGCATTGATGACCGCGACGGGTCTCAGGCTCGCGCCTCAAGCCAGCCCGACGTTTATCCACGCCGGAATCATCGGCGTCGGGATCGCGTCGCTGATACTGACAAACGTCAAGCCAGTCTGGATCATCGTCGTCTCGGCAATCCTTGGGGCGCTCGTTGGGTAGCCGTCAGTCGTGCGGTGTGAACTGGAACACGCAGTAGACAAACGACTGTGTCGCCCCAGACGGCGTGAGGTGTTGTTCGCGGACGCTTTCGAGCAGTCGAAATGACTCGCCGAGCTCGTCGTGCAACGTCAACGGGGAGTAACGGACGACTGGAAGTCCGCTGCACCTGGCGGGCCCATCCTCGGCAAACGTCGCCACCACCACAAAGCCATTCGGCCGCAGCGACTGCCGAATTTGCTCGACGTAGACCGCGCGTTCGGACTGCTCCGTGAGGAAGTGGAAGGCCGCCCGATCGTGCCAGACATCGAAGGCGCCCGCTGGAAGGCGTCCAACGAGCACGTCCGATTCCAGCCACGTCACACCTGAAGCCGCCGGCCCCAGGCGGCCCTGCGCATGACCGAGAGCGGCGCTCGAGACATCGAGCACCGTCACTGCCGAATAGCCGGCGCCGGCCAGCGCGTCCACGAGCGACGAGGCTCCGCCGCCGACATCAATGATGCGCGCGCTCGTCTCCGGGGCAACCTTGCGTATCAGACCAAAGGAAACGGCCGGCTCGCGCTGGAACCAGCTCACTTCATCGACACGTTTTGCGCGATAGACCGATTCCCAATGTGCCTTCGCGCCCAGCGCCGGCGCGCGCGGTGCGGGATCCGACACCATCGTTGAAGCGTAGCATCAGACTGGTTGCTATCGCACCCATCGCACCCGGCGCACCTATCGCACCTATTCTTCTCCACCTCCGCCCGACCCGGCTGTCCGCGCGTGCGGCAAGCGCGGGTGCAGGAAGTTCCCTGCGACGTCGATCTCTTCAAGGTCGTAGATGTAATCCGGGTCGGAATAGAACGTGCGATCGGGCACCAGAGGAAGATCCTTGGCGCCGAAGGCCGTCGAAAACACGAGCCGCCAGTTGTTGACGAGCGACATGCCCGGATAGAGTGCCGCCTTGGTGGCCTCCGGAACGCGATAGGCCGCGAAGGTCGCCATCTGCTCGCGGTTCTGCTCGGGCGTGCCGCCAAGCTGCCCCTGCGAGCGCGCGCCGTGGTCGCCGTGCACCAGGATGATGGCATCCGGCCCGCTCACGCGGATGATCTCGTCGACGATCTTCAGAATCTGCTTGTTCAGGTATCGCACCTGCTCGGCGTACTCGAGCGGACGGTCCCATTTTTTCGTCAGCGAGGTGTCGCCCCCCTTGATGCCGTTTCGATCGAAGACATACGGCGAGTGCGGCGCGAGCACGTGCGCAAAGGTGAAGACCGGCCCCTTCTCTCCCGCCGGCTTCGCGATGCCTTTGAACTGCTGCGTATGCACGACGCCGGGCTGGAACCAGTCGCCGTAGATGGGGACCGCCTTCAGGATCGGATGCAGAGCCGTGCCTTCGAGGAACACGAACGCGAACTCTTCGACAAACGACGGCAGATACGACACGTTCTCGTCGGCCAGCGGGCTCGACCGCGTCACGTGCCAGTAGCCGCCGATGTGCCGGTAGGTGTAGCCAAGCTGTTTGAACCGCCTCGCCACGTCGAACTCGCGCAGCATCGGATTGATCGAGCCGCGCGGCGGGTTCGGACCGAAGTCCTTGATATCGTCGTCCAGATAGCGCATGTTGAGGAACGACGACAGCGACAGGCGCGTGTACATGTAGTTCGAGCGGGCCTGGTCGGAGATCAGAAAGCCGCGGGACTTCAGGGCGTCGAGAAATTCCGCATTGTCGAGCTGGTTGTACTGCTTCAGCATGTCGCCGCGCGCGTAGGCGTCGAAGACCATCAGGTACACGTCGGGCTTCTTCATCGTGGCGTCGCCCGCGTTCCCCTTGATCTCCACCAGCTCCTTGGGATGATTCATCGCGCCGGCGGCCTGCACCGACTGCACGACGAGGCTCGGCAACGCCGTCGCCACCTGCACGCAGACAAGCGCCAGCGCCAGCGTATGACCCACGCTCACCACGCGCTCCGGGTTCTTCATGCGCCACGCCACGACGAGGAGCGGCAGCACCACGCCGAAGACCAGCGACGGAATCAGCACGCTGCTGAAGACGTTCTCATGGAAGATGCCCGAGTCGATGTGTCCGTACCCCAGGATGAACATCAGCACGATGCTCACCATCAACGCACGCCGCTCAGGATCGCGCACGAGGAACCGCCCCACGCCGTCGAGCGCCGCCGTCATGAGCAGCACGAAGCCGAACACCATGGCCGCCGCCGTCAGCCCGGGCAGCTCGCGCACGTTCGAGAGCATGAGATTGAGCGGAAACACGAGCGCGATGAGATAAGGGTAGCGCCGGGTGCGGGCCGTGGCCATCAGAACTCCTTCTTTCGGAAGAGCAGCAACGTGCGGCCCGAATGCGGCACCGCGGCACGCGCTTCGAGGTGAAAGCACGTGGAGAACGTCTCGATGCACTTCTCCAGCGACAGATGCCCGAACTCGTCGCGTCGGAACATCGTCAGCTTCTGGAACATCTCGTCGTCGGGCGGCACGAATTCCAGAATCAGGTGGCGCCGCACGATGCCCGCAAAGAGCTCGCGCACGGCCTCCATGGTCATATTGCCCGACACGACCAGGTGGTGAATCAGCGCCAGCGCCATCACGCAATCGCTCGAGATGCGCTCGAAGAACGGCGGGCGCTCCTGGTTGCGGTAGCCGATGCCCGGACTCGGGTTGCGCAGGTCGACGACCGCGGGCGTAATCTTCGCCGGCTCTTTTCGAAGGCGGCGGTAGAGCACTTCGATCGTGTCGTGGCTCTGATCCACGGCGACGACGTCGGCGCCGCAGCGGGCCGCGACGTACGAGTAGTCGCCAGTGTTCGCGCCGAGATCCAGCACCGTCGCCGGTGCAATGCGCTCGAGGAACGTGGCCACCTGCTGTTTCTTGGCCGATTCGGCCGTGTCGTCGTACGAGCAATCGCGCGTGTACGACACCCACGACTCGGTCGGCCTGTAACCGTTGGCGAGCGAGCGCAGCTTGCTTCTCAGCCGCTTGAGATTCGGAATCTGCGCCGCCGCGCTGGACACCTTGCCGTTCGACGGCTTGGCCGCTCCGTGCCCGTTACCGCTGGTGGAGCGTTTTTCGAAAAGCGCCGGAAGCGTGACGTCGAGCAGCACGCCTGGCCGGTAGGCCTGGAGTCCTTTGAATGAGCCCGCCACCTGGCTGGCACTGCGGCCATCGAGATTGGCGACGAAGTACGAGCGTGGATCCCAGCCCTGGTACCGGCCGAGCAGCAGCGGATACACGAACATCCGCTGGAACTGTCCCAGCGCGTACCAGACGTCGAGACGCGCGCCGCGCTCGAACGACGGCAGATCGATGAAGCGCGGCAGGCCGCCGACAAACTGAATGTTGTAGGCGGTCGCATCCTTCAGCGAGCAGCCGGCCTCGAGGAGCGCGATCTGCAGGTCGAGCGTGTGGATGCCCGCATCGGCCACCATCGAGATCGACCATTCATAGGGATACGTGATGTGGGCAATCCGATCGTGCTCGAGGAACGCGGCATGAGGACCATGCCTGCTCTCGAGCTCGGCGACCAGCCCGCGCTCCTCAACCACGTGCGTGTCCACCACGGCTCCGCTTTTCATGAGCCGTGGCAACACGCCGCTTTTGCTGAGGTGCTCGAGCGTGTCCCGGCATTCCGCGTCGATCGTCCGGAACACGCGCCCTCGATGGAGGAACACGTATCCCGACGGATCGCGGAATGACCCTGCGATTCGCCCCGTGATGTCGCGCTCAGCTACGGCCGGCATTTAGGCCTGCGAGTCGTCCTGCCGGCGACCGAACAGCTTCGAAGTGATGTTGGTGATGAAGTTGCGCGCGAACACGAAGCAACCCACCGCTCCTGCCACGAGAGCCTGCACCATGAGCGCGCCTGAACCCGGGTCGATGTACGCCAGAAGAAACTGATCCATGTGTCTCCGTCCTCTCGGCGGGCGGTCGCCCGCAGCAGCCCGGCTTTGTGCAACCGGCGTTCCAGAGATGTCAGGAACGCGACGGAAATCCCGTCTCGTGGAGCCCGCCCTATGTAAGTTGAAGAATCAGCGCGCCTTGGCGTTTCGTCTGCCGACGATCGCGCGCAAGGCCAGGGAGACTTTCGTCACAGATTCGAACGACACGACGCGCAGAGCATCGAGAAACACTGCTTCAGGAGTGACTAGAGTCAGCTTGTCAGGCGAATAATGACAACTGCCGGGTGACTTCTTCGGCAACGTCCGCGCTGGCAATGAGATCCACCGTCGGTTGTGGAGCCTCTTCGGCGAGCAGACGAATCAGGAGCGGGATCTCACGAATGGCCTTCAGCCGGATTTCGAGCGGCGCTTCCCGCAGCAGCATCAGATCGGCATAGGTAAATCCACCGTCACTCTGTTTTGAGGGATCGAATGTCGCGGTGCGGATCAACAACGCCCACTGGTCGCCGACAACCGAGTATCCGAGCTCGTCCTGCCACTCGCATCGCCCTGCGGCCGGCGATTCATTCTCCGGCGTCGACATCCGCATGATGGTGACGGGCACGCCGCCGAACATCCGCTCCTGCGATTGCTGCCGATCGTCCACGGGCTCATCAGCCGGCGCGACCCGCTCGACCACGGAACGAGCCGTCTGTATGGGCACCCATTCCGCCTGAGCGATGACCATCGAGCTCAGCTTGTCCTCGATCGTCAACAGGCACTGGTTGAGTGTGTGCGACGCGTTGCTGAACAGATCCGCCAGGGCGCTGAGGCCTTGCAGCAGGTCGGCATCGGGTTGTTCCGCTTGAGTCGCCTCGGCGGCGTGGGCCGGTTCCTCGGCGTGAACCACCTCGTCCGGACCCGTACCCTCAGGAGTCATCGACGGCACGCGTCAGCAAAGCGTGTGCCTTCGCACAACCTGCGACTGTTCACACAAGGCACCCCGCGAGCAGACTTTTCTTCGAGCCGGCCACGACAATTTTCTTCCATGCGCCGGACAAGCAGACTTTATGGCCGTGCGATCGCGACGCGTCCGGCCCGATCGCTCATGAACTCGCGCGAACCGACGGTGGCTCGGACTTTGCTGAATCCCCAGCCTGATTCTCACAAGGAATTCAAAGTGATTCTCTGGCAAAACCTTAATTTCTGGACGGCCGTCGGCGAAATCGGCGTCGGCATCCTGTTCGGGGTGGCTGTGGGCATCCTCGCCAAGAGGATGACGCGCTTGACGCGCCCACCGGCCTATCCAGGACATGGCCGAATCTGCCCCGGCTGCGGCACTCCGTCGCTCAGGCGCGTGCGCGGGACTGCGTCGCAGCGCGCGCTCAGCGTCTTCACACGCCGCTGGCCGTACGCCTGCACGCGGTGTCCCTGGCCCCACGTGCCGGTAGAACGCCCTGCGCGCAAGCCGCGCTTCACGTTCACGCGATCGACATCCTCGTCTGCCGTTCAGCCGGAGATGGTCGAAGCGCCGGAAGCCTTACCCGTCGCCGCGCCCGACCTGGCGGCAGGCCTCCTATTGAACTCCGAGCCCGAGCCGAAACCCGTCCCGCCGCCCACACCTGTGCGCGCGATGAAGCCGGTTCGCGAGGTAAAGCCGGCCGCCGAGGCCAGGCCCACGGCGGAGGCAAAGCCCGAAGTCGAGGCAAAACCCGCGGCCGAAGTAAGACCCGCGGCGGCGCCAAAGTCTGCTCCCGAGCTCGAGCGGGCTCCGGTTCGAATACCACCGAAAGACGACGCCACGCAGGTCAAGGAATCGGTCTATCAATACGTTGCGCTGCTCAACAGCGGCGATATCACCGCGCGGGCGAACTGCTATCTCTCCGAGTTCACGAGCTTCGGCATCGAAGGCGGCCCGTTGCACACGAACAGATTCGAGGGTCGAAACCCGGGCCCGACCTCGACGTTCGACCTGCGATGCCGCGACCTGCGCGTCTACATCCACAAGGACACGGCGATCGCGACCGCGTATCTGATCGGCACGATCACGAACGCGAATGGCGCGCCGATCCGCGTCACGGGGCGCAGCTCCTGGGTGCACCTGCGCCAGAACGGCGAATGGAAGATCGTCCACAGCCACCTGTCGCCGCTCAACACCGACGCCTAGAACGCTTTCCGAGCGTACGTAGTGTCCGCCTTCAGGCGGACCGCACTCACAGGAGCCCGGCGCAGAACCGCGTGGCTCGATCGAAATCGAGCCCACCGGTGATTTCGTGCACGGGGCAGTCTCCAATTACCTCCAGATAAGCGTCCTCGTCGGGCTCCGGATCCGCGGATCCTGCAGCGGACCGATAGAAAATCCCGCGACTCTTCATAAGGATCTTCAGAAGATCCCGTCGCTCGCTCAGGCTCACGCGCTCGATTCGGATGGGCTCCGGACCGCGTTGCCAGGTCAGGATAGCGATCCCGTCGATCGGGCCCTCCATGGCCGCGTAGCCCGGCCCGTAGAGTTCCTCGATGAAGGCGTCGTGTTTCTTCTGGACCTTCCAGAGCTCGTCTTGTGAAAGCTTCTCGAGCTTCTCGACAAACTTCGCTTTGAGGACTGGTCGAAGTCTCGGATTGCTCATGGCGGTCCCGGGATTGATGCGCGGCGGCTTGGGCGCTCCGTAACCCCATAAACCGCGCGCCTCGCGGCGGACGATGACGCGGTCCTTCCCGACGAGGCTCAGGTCATGTTCCAGCAGCCGCAACGCCAGCGTGGTCTTTCCCGCACCGGGGTTGCCAGCCAGGACCAGCCCTTTCTTCGCCGACCTCACGCTCGCCGCGTGGGCGAGCACGCCTCCCTGGTGCAGCAGCCATTGGATGTAACGGCTGTTGATGAAGTTCGCCGTCTTGGTTTCGTGTTCTTCGCAGGGGCCGATGGCGAGCTCGATGCCGTCGCCCGACGCGAACAAAATCCCGTTCGAGCGCTTGCGGATCACGCGCCCGTCCGTCAAATCGCAAAATTCGTCCTTCGACTCATCGTCTGAGTCATCCGACAGGCGATAGGTGAAGGCAAGGCCAAGATCGGGGGCCGCCGGAACATCGATGATCCTGATGGCAAAGCGGCTCGTCGGCGCATCGTCGAGGAAATGCCGGTAGATGTGCCGCAGCTTCTCGATCATCGCGCCGGAGTTCGTAGCGATCGCAAGATCGTAATCACCGAAGCGAAGCGCGAGATGAAGATCGGTCTTGCCGTATTCAACGACGCGCTGGGCGAACTCCTGCATGCTGGCAGGGGGCATGGCCGACATCGGAAACCTCCTACTCCCGATTCTTGATGGGCTTGGCCGGAATCCCGGCCGCAATCGTGTACGGTGGAATGTCCTTGATGACAACGGCGCCTGCCGCGATGATGGCGCCGTCACCTATCGTGACGCCCGCGGTCACGACCACATTCGAACCCAGCCACACATCGTTGCCAATCGTCACGTCCTTCTCGGTCGCCGGCTGACTCCGGACGAGGTTCCCAAGGCGGATGCCGTGGTTCGAGCTGTAGATCATCGTGCCGGGACCCATGCGGAGGTCGTTGCCGATCGTAATTGTCGAATCGGCACTGGCCTGCAGACAGCCGAGATGGTTGATGTGACAGTGTCCGCCGATCGCGATGTTCTGAGGGTTGGTGAACTTGACGGTCGGCTCGATCCAGGTGCCCTTTCCCACGCTCTTCAGGCGCGGGATGGCCGAAATGTGGTTGTGGTAGTGGAACTCGAGCCAGCGAATCATCCATCGCCAGGTGCGCGGATCCAGGAACATCATGCGAAGCAGCCGCAGCTTGCTCATGCCAGCGCCTCCAGGATGCCCTGCAGTTGCCGTGATACGGCCTTGCCGTCGAACCGCGCGATATATGCCGGATCGGGACGATAGCGCTCGCCAAGCCGATCGCGGTGCTCGTACAGCTGGCAGAGGGCTTCCTCGAGAGCGGCCGTGTCGCCCGGGTCGACCACCACACCCAGACCGCTGCCCTCGGCGATGGTCGTCACGGCGCCCGAGGGCGCGAGTGCGAGGATCGGCTTCTCGAACGGCAGGTACTCGTACAACTTCACGGGCACCTGCAGGGCCGTGCCCGGCTGGATCACGATGAGCACGTCCGATTCGAGAAGGTACTGCAGGCAGCGCTCGTGTGGCACCGGTGGCGTGATGCGTACCGACGACTCGAGGTTGAGCTCGCGAACCGTCTCGGCCAACCGGAATTGCGGCGCGACGGTGCCGATGAAGTGGAGCTCGATGTGATCGGCCGCGATGCGCCCCCTGGCAATCGCCGACGCGAGCGCCTTCACGAGGGGCCGCGGATCGCGCTGCCGGTAAAGCGATCCGGCATGGGTCAGCACGAGACGCGACGACCGGCGCGGAACCGCGCGGAGGAACGGCGTCAGGTGCTCGGCGTCAAACCCGTTGGTAACCGTGTGAAACTTCTGAGCCAGGGCGGGTCCGTAGTACTCGGCGAACTCGTCGCGCAGCGCCGACGTATTCAGAATCACCGCGTCGGCTCGCCCGATCACCATACGCTCGAGCCACTCGCGCAGCCGCAGCTTCCACGAATCGGTCATGTCGGCCCGTTTCCAGGGCGAACGGGCCCACGGGTCGCGGAAATCAGCCACCCACTTCACGCCGTGGCGGCGCGCCAGCCACATCGCGACCAGATGACACGTGAACGGCGGCGCCGACGAGAAAATGATATCGGGCTTGTGTCTCTCGATCACGGTTGCGCCCCGCGTGATAGCGGGCAGGAACCAGCCGATCTCGCTGTCCACGAAGGGACGCTTGGTTGACGGCGCCGGCTTCTCGGCGCGAGCCGACACGTCACGAAGCATTGGCCGTTCGCCGGCGTTGGTAAATAACCCGCGCACGTGCTCGCTGAAGTGCTGCTTCACCTGGCGCCGCCAGCGCGCGACAGCGGTGAGGCCTCTCAGCACTCTCGATCTGTAGATCTCGACGTCGTCGGGCAGCCGATCCTCGAGCGCGACGTCGATCGGCGTACCGGCTTTGTAGTAGTCCGGGTCGACCGTCAGCACCGACACCGGCCAGCTCGAGCCGCGCAGCTGACTGATCGTGCGCAGAATGCGATGGACGCCCGCCGCCCGCTCCGGAGGAAAGTGCGAGCTGACGATGAGCACCCGTTTCGGCCGGCGGAACGACAGCTTCTCGGAGCGCCGACGAACGGACGTCGAGCGGGCCGTCGTCTTGCGGTCCGGCTCTCGCTCGCGATGCTGGAGGTTCGTGCGCACGAGACCTACTTTGCCGCTCGCAGCGACAACATGCGGTTCAGCACATGGTCGGCGAGCTCCTCGGGCGTATGGTCGGTCGTCACGACCTCGTGCCGGTACGGCTGCGCGGCCTGCAGCATGAAATGACGGAGCGTTTCGATCTGCCCCACCGCCAGCTGGTTCTTTCTCGACACGATGACTTCAGGCCTGTTGTCCAGAATGATCATCAGGTCTGGCTTCGGAAAAATCGCGCACAGCAGCCGGCGCACGAGACCGTAGTTGCGGATCGGCCGTTCCTTGTAGAGATAGCGCAGGTCGGTGATGTAGCGGTCCGCGATCACCCAATGGCCCTTTCGAACGCGGAGGAATACCGATGTCAGGTACCGGTAGATCAGCTCGACGTAGATCGCGGCGTAAAAGACGTAGCCCTTCAACGATCCAATCGACGCCCGCAGTGACTTTCGATCGCGATGGGTCGCCACGTGCAGGCCGATTGGCTGCACAGCCGGCGTCATGCCCAACCGGCGCAGGGCGGGCACGAGGGACAATTTCATCTGGCCCCACGGGCCCAGATAGGTCGTTTCGAGCTTCAGGTTCGGAATCGCGCGGGCACGCTGCCTCAGTGTTCGCACGAGCGTGCTCTTGCCCGAACCATCCGGACCGACGAGCGCGACGAGACCTCCGCGGCTGCTCGCGCCCCGGCGTACACCAGCGCGGCGCATCAGATACCGTCCCAGATTGCCGGGCTGGGCGCGAAGCGCGGCGCGGAACAGGTGTCTGCGCACGCGCGCGCCCCGTTCCATGTCTGCGTCGCAGGCGGCCACCCATGCGGTCACTGCATCGAACGCCTTGCGCATACCGAACTCGTCGAGGTGCTCCTCGAGATACCCGCGATCGAGCGGCGATTGCAGAAGCGTCCGGATGTGCTCGAGCGACGACGAGCGCAGCTTGCCCTTCCGAAGGAAGTTGTGGAAGACGAGATGCATCAGCTCATCCTCCGGAGACAGGTGAAACAGGCTGCCCGACTCGACCCGCCGCGACAGCATGCGGCTCGCGTTCATGTAGACGATGCCGTATTGCGCGGCCTTCCAGTGGATGTCGAGACACAGCAGCCGTCCCTGCTGATAGCGCAGCATCACCATCTTGAATGCGCTGGGACTCGGGCCCGGGACGAATCCGCGCTGCTGAAGCAGGTTGCGGCACTGATGGATCCACGCCTCGTCGACGAGCAGATCGAGATCGCTGCCGTCGAACCCGCCGCCTGGCCGGGCTCTCAGCAGCGAGTGAGGGATCCCGGCCGTGCGCACATGTCCCAGGATCTCGATTGCCGATGTCTCAGAATTGGAAAAGGAGCAGTCGGGTACCACGACCTTCGTGCTTCCGCAACGTGTATGCCACCGACTCGAAGGAAAAGGCGCGAGTTTATTGGGTATTTCGTTGTTCTCCGGCACCACGGCATCCATCGGGCAGCCTTTTGTCTGCGTATCGCGGACTTTTTCAGGATCAGAGGCTTCGCGGCGCCGGCTCACAGGGTGGGTGGAATGCCGAAGCGAATGGCGTAATAGACAATGCCCGCCCACTCGTAAGCCACGTATTCACGGTCGTACGCGCGCCGCCACCAGCGCGCCGGGGTCGCGCGCGACGTCGCCGTCATGAGCCCGATGCGCGTCCGGACGCCTGTCGATTGGAAGAGGTGACGAAAAGTGGCAAGCGCGCGGCGCCCGTGATAGGCCGATGTCACCACTACGAGCCGATCGATCCGCGTTCGATCGGCAAATGCCCTGGCCGCCTTCGCCTCGTCGTAGGTGTTGGTCACCTTCCGCGGGAGCACTGTCACCCGCTCGCGGCTGACGCCGGCGTCGTGCAGCCAGCTCACACGCCCGGCGCATTCGTGACAGTTGTGCTCGGTCACGTGCTCGGGCTGCGTCAACCACACCTGCGCATCGGGGTACTGCCGGGCAAGCTGCGCGGCAACCGGCAACCGTTCCCACTCGTGGCTGGCGAGCACGACGATGGCCTGCGGGTGATCCACCTGATCCGACACGACGAGCGAATCGCCGCTGTATCGGAAGAGAAGGACCGCGAGCGCCCCACCGACCAGAACGGCCAGAGCAGCAGAGCCGGCGCGCGACGCACGATTCGAAGTCAACCCTGGGCCCGTATGTGTGGCTCGAGCCAGATGCGGCTCAGGAGAGGAACACGCGCTGAACGATGCCGGCCAATGTCAGGAGACTGATGCCGAGGAGAAGCAGCGACCCTGGCTCGATAAACGCCATCGGCACGATGGCCAACGCAACGGGAAACGCCGAGGCCGCGGGCACGACGACGAGCGCCATGACCGCGATGATGGTGAGCCAGATCCGGGTTCGCATGTAAAGGGACAAAGGCAAGGATGACGCCAGTCGCCCGAATCGGTCCGCCAAACAGGTTCCGCCGCGAGGCCGTCGCAAGTCTCTGGAATGAAAGACTTTTCTCGATCACGGCGCCATCGCCGGCTTCCGTCCGGAGCTGCCCGCTTTCAGGAAAGTAATCAGGCGGCAGGCTTTTTTCTGCTGGTCTCCTTGCGAGGGGGGATGTATCGGCCGTGTAACGGGCCCTCTTCCCCCCTCGAAATCGCTCGATCTCGCGGCGTCAGCGGGGCGGTTCGAAGAAGTCCCGGAGGTCGCGTTTCGACTGCGATCCCGGTGAAGGCCAGCCGTCCGTTCTGGTTGCCGCGCGGCCGTCTTCGACGATGTCCCCGGACGTCGTTTCGATGCGAATTGAATAGGAAATCTGGAACGGTGCGAGCAGGTCGCCCACTGCCCGGAGCAGTGCGGGCGCAATGCGCGCTTCGTCGTCGTCGGTCAGCGTGGAAGTGAAACGAATCACCATTGTCGTTGTCCCTCGTGGACAGCCATCGGTCGAAAGTCTGTGATGCTCTCGGGCGATCGCGAGTGCAAATGACATTCCCGACAAAGCGGCACGAAACGTCCCAAGAGTTTCGGCTAGCACGAATAGGAGGTGTACCGAATGACACAGAGGCCGGACAAAACGTAGATTCTCCATAGTGTAGAAATGACACTCTTGTAAATTTTTGTTTTGACTTTGGGTGGATCGAGGACGCAGTATGTGTCTCCCACGTTCGGGAAAGGACTTCGAATCAACTTGAACGCACTTATCGGAAACAGCCGCGCCATTGCTTCCTTGCGAGAGGAAGTCGAGCTTCTGAAACGCTCCGACGCCAAGATTCTCATCACCGGTGAGAGCGGCGTGGGCAAGGAAATCCTTGCCCAGGCGATTCACCGCAGCAGCAAGCGATCGCAGGCCACGCTGGTCTCGGTCAATTGCGCCGGCGTGGCGGAGTCGCTTCTGGAATCGGAGCTCTTCGGCCATACCAAGGGCAGCTTCACCGGCGCGTTTCGCGACAAGCCCGGGCTGCTCGAGACGGCCAATCGCGGCACCGTCTTCCTCGACGAAGTCGGTGAAATGTCGATGCGCATGCAGGCGCTGCTGCTCCGCTTCCTCGAGACCGGCGAAATTCAGCCGGTGGGCAGCCTGACGCCGCACCGTGCGCTCGACGTGCGCATCATCTCGGCCACCAACAGGGGCCTGCCGGGACAGGTCGAGTCGGGCGCGTTCCGTTCGGATCTCTACTACCGCCTGAACGTCGTGCACCTGAAGATCCCGCCGCTGCGGCAGCGGCGCGACGACATCCTTCCGCTCACGCTGCACTTCCTGAACTCGCTGAGCGAGCAGCAGGAGGTCGAGGCGCCACGGCTGTCGAACGAGGTCCTGCAGCAGTTCGTCGCATATGCGTGGCCGGGCAACGTGCGCGAGCTGAAGAACGTCGTCGAACGGATCATCGTCCGGCACGGCGGTCAGGTCGTCACCGGCGGAGAGTTTCTGCCCTGGTCGGCGGACGCGGCCTCTCTGCAGGAGGAGGCGGCCAGGCCCGTCCACTCCGTGTCGGTGGCGGATCAATTGTTCGAGCGAATGGTGAAAGACGGCGAGTCGTTCTGGTCGGCCGTGCATCCGGCGTTTCTCTTGAGGGATCTGACCCGCGACCACGTTCGGGAGCTCGTCAGCAAGGGACTGCGCCAGGCGCGAGGCAACTACAAAATCCTGCTGCCGCTGTTCAACATGAAGGACAGCGACTATCGACGGTTCCTGACGTTCCTGCGCAAGCACGAGCTGCATCAGCCGTTCCGCAGGTTCCGGACGGCGGCCGTCGCCGACATCGCCAAGTCCGAGGGAGCAGACCTCCAGCGACAGGCCTGAAAGGGCCCGACCGCTCGATCGTCTCCCCTTCGGATCGGCCGCACACAGCCCCCCCAAACCGATACCGATCTGCCCAGTGGCGCGCGAGCGCCGCGGTACCGGACAATGCTCCATCACACTGGAGCGACGAAGCGCAGAAGGGTACAGTTCGAGCGCCTAGTTTCCGAAAAGTCATAGCAGCGAGCGAAAACCGTAACTGACCAAAATCTGGGACCTTTCGCTAAAGGGCCCAATTTTCGTGGAAATCGTGCAAAACGTGAGGCGGGATGGCCGTCTCTCCGTCAGGCACGCGAGTTGCCATGAGTCTTCGCTCACGTCTTCGACGTCGTCGATGACCGGAGAGATGCGACAGCAAAACCGGGAGAGTGAATGACAGGCAGGGTCCTTGTAGTTACGCCACACGCGGATTCGCGCGCGCGCATGGAGCGGTTGCTGCGCAACGCCGGCTTCGAAACCGAGCATGCTTCGACGTTCGAGGCCGCGCGGCCCCGGCTGACGGTCACCACGCCCGACGTGTTGATTAGCGACGTGCATCTCGGCGAGTACAACGGCCTGCATCTCGCCATCGTCGGCCGGGACCGCCGGCCGGCTCTTGTCGCCATCGTCGTCGGTCCGCCCGATGCGGTGCTCGCACGGGAAGCCGCCCAGCATGGCGCGACGTATCTGAACGAGCCCACGACCGACGAAGCGCTCCTCGCGAAGCTGTCGGCGCTGCTCCAGGAAATCGGGCGGCACCGGCGGTGGCCGCGCAAGCACGTCAGCGAGACCGTGGCGGCCGAATGCGGAGCCTCACCGGCCCGCATCGTCGATCTGAGCTACGGCGGCCTGCGGCTGGAAGTCGAGGATGGCGGCGCGGCGGCGCCGCAGCTCGGTTCCGGGCTGCGCATCAACCTGCCGGACTTCGGCGTGTCAATCGACACGGCGCTGGTCTGGGTCGAGCGCGCGCCGTCCGGGTACCTGCATTGCGGCGCGGCCGTCGAGCGGCTGAGCCCTGCGCTGACCAGCGCCTGGCGGCAGGTCGTGGACCGAGTTGGGTTCAGCGTCCAGTAGCGTCGGTTTCTCCGCCTTTTGTTCTCGCGTACGGCGGGTGAAGTCGCCTTCTGCGAGCCCGACGGCACAAAGTCATCGATCTGACGACCTTTCATCACCTGAAACAGGGAGAACTGCCGACCACCCCCTCGGAGCACCCCGGACCTGCTGAACCTCGTAAGCGCTGCCATCTGAACGCGTTACCGGACAAAAAAGCCCCGCACGGTGATCCGCGCGCAAGTGGCGAACCGTTTGCACAATGACCCGCCCGTAAGCCGTTCAGGAAGACAAAAAACCTCCGGGTAGTAGGAAGAAACGGCCAGCTCCGACCACGGCACGTGAGTGCCAGTCGGCGCAATGGCGTCAGCCTGAGCAGACGCTCACTGACGTGAGGAGTACGACCAAGCGATGTCGAAGACCGCACTTGCGTGGGTAATCGGGCTCGTCACCGGTACGGTGCTCAGCTTCCGGGATCCGATCTTCGGACTGCTCGCCTACTTGTGGGAGTACTACAACCATCCGCCGATGCGGTGGTGGGGAGACGAGCTGCCCGATCTGCGCTGGTCGCTGCTCGTGGCGTCGCTGCTCTTCACCAGCTATCTGTTTCACGGCAAAACGATCTTCCGGCGCGAGATCTTCCGCCACAAGTCGACGCAGTGGCTGCTGATCTTTCTGGTGATTACGTTCACCGTGACGGCGTTCCTGTCCATCGATCCCGAACGCAGCCGCGGGTACGTGCTCGATATCGCCAAGCTCGGACTGCTCTTCTGCCTGATCGTCGGCGTCGTCAACGACTACAACAAATATCGCTGGGTCACGATGGCGCTCGTGCTCGGCGCCATGTCGTGGGGTTGGGATGCGTACTCCAACCCGCACTTCGACAGCGGACGGCTGGTCGCCATCGGCGGCCCCGACTCGTTCAACGACAACGAAGCCGCCGCGCACGTCATTCCGGCGCTGCCGTTTCTGGCGCTGTTCTTCTGGCAGGGCACGAAGTGGCAGCGGATCGCGGCCATCGTCGCGGCGCCGTTCATCGTCAACATGATCATTCTGTGTAACAGCCGTGGCGCCACGGTCGGCATCGCCGCGGGGCTCATCGCCGGGCTGTTCCTGATGACCTGGCGGCTGAGGCTGCGGCTGGTGCTCGTGGCCCTCGCGGCGCTGCCCGTGGTCTTCTCGCTGGTCGATCAGCGATTCATCGACCGGCAGCTGACGTTGATGCAGTTCATGGAAGAGGGCGTCGCGGGACAGGCGATGCAGGAAGACGGTGCCGCGAACGAGCGCGTGCTGTCGTGGAAAGGCGGCCTCAGATTGATCGGCGATCGCCCGCTCGGCGTGGGCGGCGGTGGTTACGACATGCTGAGCCCCGTCTACTCGCCTGAGGTCGTCGAGGCTCACGATGGCGAACTGCGCGCGGTGCACAACACCTACATCTGGGCCGCGGCCGACTGGGGCATCTCCGGGCTCATCGCTTTTCTCGGATTCATCGTCTCCGGATTGCTGACGCTGCATCGCATCCGCCATGAAACGACGAGCGACCAGATGAGGCTCGAGACCCTGGCGCTCGAGGTTGCGTTGATCTCGTTCCTTGGCGCGGCGGTGTTCATCAACCGCATGTATGCGGAGATCTTGTATTGGCTCGTCGCGTTGTCGGCCTCACTGGCGAACATTCACGACAACAGCGCCGCCGAGGCCAATCGTTCCGAGGACGCGGGTCCAGCGGCGGTTCGTGCCGCGTGACGAGTGCGCGAACTGGAACGTGTGACATTGAGAACGCTAACGGGAATCCACTCACGCGTGGAGCACTTGCAGGAAGGACATGCCGGTGAGGGCGACAAGCGCGCTGGAAGACACGAGTTTCGGGCCGAACACCGTCGAGGCCAGCCTCGAAGCGGCGTCGGCCGAGGATCTACCTCAGTTCACAAGGGTTGGAGGAATTGCCTTGGCACAGCCATCCGGCTCGCCTGGTGAAAGCCGCGAGGAACAACGTCGCCTCCGTCGTCTGTTCGTGACGTCCCGCTCTCTGCTGCAGGTTGCGGAGGAAGCGGAGGACGAGCGCGAACTGGTGATGACGGTCGTTCAGGCCGCGGCGATCTGGCACGACGTGGACGCGCGCGCCTACCGCCGCGATCTGCAGGGCCGTTTCGTCCTCGACGTGCGGCTCCCCGGCGCCGATCTGTCGGTGGGCCCGCGCGACTTCAGCGCGTTTTCCGTGGTGTCAGGTCCGGTGACCCGGATCTCGACCGTCGGCGAACAAGAACAGCTGGGATGGAACGACCTGGCCGGCGAACTGGCGCTGCTGCCGATTTCCGCCAGCGGGCAGGCGCAACCCCGGTGGGTGCTGGCGATTCCGATCGAAACGGATTCGATGGTCTCGTCGAACCTGCTGCTGCTCTGCGAGATGTTGGGCCTGTGTCTCGATCGGATGGCGGCGAGGCGCGATCAGGAACTGCGAAAGCGTCTGATTCGCGACGTCGTGGATCGCGAAGATCCCGTGGCGGAGCTCGCGAACGCGGGCCTGGCGCAAATCGCCAGTTTCCTGGGCGCCGCCCAGGGCCGGCTCGTGACGGGCACCAGCCAGGCCAGCGAGGCGCCTGAAGGCACCGAGACCCGGCCCATGGCCGAAGTCGGCGGGGATTGGACGGCGGGTCCAACGCCAGGCCTCGAGCCCGGCCAGTCGCTGATGACGCCGCGCCGATTGACGATGGCGTTTTCGGTCGGCAACAAGGCGGTCGCCATCATCGACTTGACCGCCCCGGACGGCGCGGACTTCAGCATCAGTCACGCGTCGCTGCTCGAATCGGCCGTCGGCGTGTTGAAAACCTGGTTCGCCGGCGTGCTCGACGGCGCCGCGGCGCAGGTCCTCGACGTGGAGCCGGCGCAGAGCTTCGAATCGCGTATCGGCGACGAGCTCGCGAAGGCGAAGAAAGGCCCCGCGGAAACCGGAGTGATTGTGATCGATCTGGCGCCGGGGGCGCAGCGGCGCGATGCCCGCGTCCGATCGAATGTGCCGAGCCCCGTCGCCCGGCAGTTGCGCGCCTCCGATGTGCTCGGACGGCTGAAGACGGGCCAGATCTGCGCGGTGCTGAGCGGTACTGGCGCCGACGGCACCAGCTTCGCGGCTACGCGGCTGCTGCAAAGCCTGGCGGCGCTCGCGCGTGAACACGACTTGCCGACCGTCAGCGTGGGAGCGACGACGCTCAAGGAAGTGGATGAATCGGTCGCCGACGTCCTGGCCAGGGCCGAAGAAGACGCCAAGCGCCGCACCGGCGGCGGGCAGGACGAGTAATCGCGATGTCGCAAGGACGGTCTTTGAGCTGGTATCGGCGGCTGAGCGATCGACGCGGCCGTCTTCGTTTCGAGCTGGTCGGAGAGTTGGCGGCAGCGTTCCGGACGATCGAGGTGCTGCCCGTGCGGGACATCAGCTGGAAAGGCGCGCTGGTGGAATCGGCGGTGCCGCTGGCGGTCGAGTCGGTGCAGACGCTGCGGCTCGTGTCAGGCGATGTCAGTGGCGAGATCACCGCGCGCGTCCGGCACGTCACACGCGCGGACGCACCCGATGGCTCTGAATGGTACCGGATTGGTTTTGAATTTCTCGATCTTCAACCGGCGATGCGCGACGAACTTGGCCGCCTGTCGGATGAAGGGTACGAGCAGTCAACGGAATCGTAAGCGCCTATGAGCGACATGCAGGAAGAGCGTCGTCAGACGGCGCGTGTTCCGCCAAAAGAAGGATCTGAACTCTGGCTCGCACGGCCGCATGCCGTCCGGCTCGTGGAGATCAGCATGACCGGAGCGCTGCTCCGGGCATCGCACGGTCCCCCGGTCGGCGAGCGCGGCGAGCTGAGGGCCAAGCTGAACGATCACACGTTCGTGGCCCAGGTCGAGATTCGACGCGTCGTGGCCCAGGGACCGGGAGAAATGCCGGGGCGTTACAGCCTCGGGGTGACGTTTGTATCGCTCGATTCGGACAACCGCCGCTGTCTCGAGCGCTTTCTCAGGCAACCGGCGACACCGTAACCAACGGACTTATGGATGCCCAACGAACGCGTGAGTGAGACAGGAAGAATGGGAACAAATTCACGAGCAGGTCTAGTCGGAACCAGCCGCGCGATGAGCACGCTGAAAGAGGAAATCGCGCAGGTTGCCAATTCGGACGCCAAGGTGCTCATCACCGGGGAGAGCGGCGTCGGCAAGGAACTCGTGGCGCGCGCGATTCAGTCGCAGGGGCCGCGGGCCTCGCGGCCCTTCGTGGTGGTGAACTGCGCGGGGCTGCCCGAGACGCTTCTCGAGTCGGAGTTCTTCGGCCACGTCAAGGGCAGCTTCACGGGCGCCTATCGCGACAAGCCCGGCAAGCTGGAAATTGCCGACACGGGAACCGTGTTCCTGGACGAAATCGGCGAGATGACGCTGCGCATGCAGTCGCTGATGCTGCGATTCCTCGAAACCGGCGAGTTGCAGAAGGTCGGCGCGGAGCGGTCCGAGCGGGTCGTCAACGTGCGGGTGATCGGCGCGACCAACCGGGACCTGCGGAAGCTGATCACGGAAGGCCTCTTCCGGGAGGACCTGTTCTACCGCCTGAACGTGATCACGCTCCTCGTGCCGCCGCTGCGCGAGCGCAAGGAGGACGTGCCGATTCTCATCGAGCACTTCCTCAAACGGTTCACGCGCGATCGCGGACAGCCGGCGCGCGAGATCTCCCCGGAGGCGATGCGCGCGCTGTGCGAGTACAGCTGGCCGGGCAACGTGCGCGAGCTGGAGAACGCGATCGAACGGCTCGTCGTGACGGCGCGAACCGAAGTGATCGACGTCGAGAGCCTGTCCGACGAAGTGAAGGCGCCGCGCGCGGTCGGCCTCTCGGTGAAGCAGGAGCGGCGGCGATCGGTCGGCGACAGCCTCTACAACATGGTGGTCGAAGAAGGACAGTCGTTCTGGACGGCGGTCTACCCGCTCTACATGCGGCGGGACATCACCCGCGAGCAGATTCGCGACCTGGTCCGGCGGGGTCTTCGTGAGACGCGCGGGAACTACAAGATCGTGGCGCGCCTCTTCAACATGGAACCGACCGATTACAAGCGGTTCCTGAACTTTCTTCGTAAGCACGAGTGTCAGTTGCCTTTTCACGAGTTCCGGTGAGTTCCGGTATCACGTTGGTGTCTTGAGAATTCGAGGGAAAACCATGAGACGAATGACAGCGTTCCTGATGTGCCTCGGCGCGTTCACCTGGACGGCGGCGCCCACTCTTGCCCAGACCGGGCAGGCGGCCCGACAGCCGGTCTCCTTCGCGGAGGAAAAGGCGGCGGGTGCCACCGAAGTCCAGCCTCCTTCGGGCTACGTCATCGGTACCGGCGACGTGCTCGGCATCAAGTTCTGGCAGCAGCAAGAGCTGTCGGGCGACGTCGTCGTGCGCCCGGACGGCAAGATTTCCGTCCCGCTGCTCAACGACGTGCACGCGGCCGGCCAGACGCCGCAGCAACTGAGCGAGAACATCCGCACGGTGGCCAAGCGCTTTGTGCAGGACCCGAACGTCACCGTGATCATCCGGCAGATCAACAGCCGGTCGGTGTTCATCACGGGCCGCGTGACGCACGCGGGCAAGTATCCGCTCAACGGCTCGACCTCCGTGCTGCAGCTCATCGCCATGGCGGGTGGTCTGTCGGAATGGGCCGACGGCGAGAACGTGACGGTGATGCGCACCGAGCCGAATGGCACCTTCGCGACGCACCGTTTCAACTACAAGGACGTGCTCGCGCGCAAGAACCTGGACCAGAACATCGAACTGCAGCCGGGCGACACGGTCATCGTGCCGTAACGCAGCAGGGAGTTGAGAGCATCAATGGCTAAGTTCATCGCTGGAATCGTCATCTCGCTGCTGGTGGCCTGCAGCACACCGGCCTTCGCTCAGACGCAGCCCTTCCAGGGCCTGTTCGGAGCGCCGGCGGGCACTGCGCCGCAAGAGAGCCTCGATCTGACGGCGTCGGTCTTTGGCGTCAACGACACGAACCTGCCGCGGCTGGGACGTGACCTGACCCAGGGCGACCGGACGCCGGACGTTCTCTATGGGGATGTGCTGAGCGGGCTCTGGTTCAACAAACGGGGAGAGCGCACGTCGTTTGCCGCCAACGGCGTCTCGCGGCTCCAGTACTACCCGCAGCTGACCAACGGCATGCGTTGGAGCGGGACCGGTGCCGTCGCGGTGAACAGAACGATGCGGCGCGGGCATTTCGGCATCGACCAGCAGGCGCGGTACAGCCCGTACGCGCACTTCCGCGTCATCCCGATTCCATCCGAGGATGAGGCGACGCTGGCCGATGTGAGCGCGCCCGACTCGGCGCTCGCGGTGTCCGGCCGCGAGTCGTACCGGTACAACACCGGCCTGCATGGCGGCTACCAGATGTCACGCCGGACGATGCTGAGCGCGGCCTACCAGTACGAATACCTCGACTTCGTGCCCGTGGGGCAGTTCGACTGGAGAACCCACGACGCCGACGTGACGCTGTCACACAGCGTGACACCCAAGGCGGCGCTGGTCGCCGGCTACGCGTATCACCTGCGCGACTTCGAGGGCGAGCGGCTGCCGTTGCGCCGGCAGGACATCAACTTCGGCGTGAACTACAACGACACGCTGCCGTTCTCGCCGCAGACCACGTTCACGTTCATGATGGGATCGACGGCCCTGTCACGCGGCACCGCGAGGGGGCTCACCGAGACCGACAGCACGTTCTTTCGCATGATCGGCCGGGCCGAACTCGATCATCAAATGAGCCGGACCTGGCACCTCGGCGCGTTCTATCACCGGGGAGTGCAATACATCGAAGGGATCAGTGACGTATTTCTCGCTGACAGCGTCACTGCGAACCTGAGGGGCTACATGGGCCCGCGCGTCGAACTTCGAGCCACGGCCGGCTATTCGACGGGCCCGCTGCGTTACGGAGCGCAACAGCGTGCGTACGACACCGCGGCCAGCACGGCGCGGGTGCGGATGGCAATCACGCGAGGGTTGGCCGCTCAGGCCGAGTACGTGTACTACCGCTACGTCTTTTCAGATGCGGTGACGCTTCCAACAGGGACTTCAGCTCGTGGAAACCGGCAGGTATTCCGTGTCGGTTTGACGACCTGGATCCCACTTCTTAACTAGGTGAGGTGCAAGATGATCCCAGGCAAGGCATACAAACCCGAAGACCTGCTTCGCGCCGCGTGGCGACGCCGGTTGACGATTCTCGTCCCCATCGTCCTGTCGGCGATCGGTGCGGGGATCTACTCCTTCACGCAGCCGAATGAGTTCCGTTCGGAGACGACTCTGCTCGTCACCCCGCCCAGTGGTTCCGGCGGGTTGATGAACGGCACGGATGTGATTCCGGTCGAGGAGCGCCTCTACACCATCCGGCAGCAGGTCGTCAGCCACTCGCGGCTGCTCGAGCTCGCCGAGAGCACCGGTCTCTACCAGGACTGGCGCAAATCGCATCCGACGGGCGATGTCGCCGATCGCATGCGCCGTGACGTGAGCATCGAGATCGTCAAGGGCAATCCGCGCCGCGTCGACGGCACGTTCTTCAAGATTGCCTTTGTCTCGACCAACCCGCAGACGGCGGCGATGGTGACCAACCGCCTGGCCGAGGCCTTCGTCAAGGAGAACGCCGCCGATCGCGAGAACGCCGCGAAAGCGACCGCGTCGTTCATCGAGACGCAGCTGAACGACGCGCGCGCGAAGCTCGAGCAGCAGGAAGCGAAGATCGAGGAATACCGCGAGCGCTTCGCGAACGAGCTGCCGACGACGATGGGGTCCAACATGGAGGCTCTCCGCCGGGCGGAGACCCAGTTGCAGAACCTCGAGGCGGCCCTGAGCACCGACCGCGCGCAGCGGGTGGCGCTCGAGAGCATGATCGCGGCGGCGAAGATTCCGTCGCCTCCGGGGACGGCCAGTGCGACGCGCCGCTCCGCCGATCTGTCCACCGCGTCGATCGGCACGCAGCTCGATGCCGCCCGGAACGACCTCAAGGCGCTCGAACTGCAGCTGACGACCGAGCACCCCGACGTGGTTCGTGCCCGGCGCAAGATCGCCGAGCTCGAAGAGCGTGCGCGGGCCGAAGGCGTGCCGCAGAGCGCGGACGGTGACGTGCTGTCGCCGGCCGAGGTCGACCGCCGCCAGCGTCTCCAGCAGCTGCAGGCGCAGCTGACCGGTCTCGATCAGCAGATCGCGGACAAAGAGCGCAACATCCCGCGTCTCACCCAGGTGATGGCGCAGCACCAGGAGCGTCTCGACGCGATTCCGCGTCACGAGGCCGAGTTCTCGGCGCTGACCCGGGACCAGGCGACGTTCCAGCAGGTCTATCAGAAGTTGCTCGCGAGCCGCGAGAGCGCTGGGATCGCCCAGAAGCTCGAAGCGGAACAGAGCGACCGTTTCAAGGTCATCGAGCCGGCCAAGGTGCCGACGTCGCCCTTCCGTCCCGACCGCCAGCAGTGGGTGCTCCTCGGCGCGCTCTTCGGCCTCGGCCTGGGCGTGGGTCTGGCGACGCTGTTCGAGTACCTGGATTCGAGCCTGCGCTCGGACGTCGACGTGCACGCCGCGCTCGGCATGCCGGTGCTCGCCATGATCCCGGTCATGCAGACGACCGGCGAGTTGACGGGCAAGCGCAACCTGAAAGCCGTGGCATCCGCGCTGATCATCACGTTGATGGCATCGGCGTTCGCTTACATGTGGTGAGCCAAAAGAGGAACCGCAGATGTACGAAAAATTCTACGGACTACGGGAACGGCCGTTCGATCTGACGCCAAACCCGGCGTATCTGTTCATGACGCCGAAGCACCGCGAGGCGCTGGCCACGCTGCAGTACGGGCTTTCCGAGCGCAAGGGCTTCACCGTCGTGATTGGTGAAGCGGGCACCGGTAAAACGACGCTCGTGAATGCGGCGCTCCAGTCCCAGCGGGGCAACCGGCCGCTCGGGCGCGACTGCGTGGCGTACCTGAACAACCCGACGCTGACGCCAGCGGAGTTCATCGCTTACCTGGCACCGGCGTTGGGGCTCAGCCGTGAGGCGGCCTTGTCGAAGGCCTCGTTTCTCATCGAGCTGAACCGCAGCGTCACCGATCGGCATCAGGCGGGCGGCTTGACGGCACTCATCGTCGATGAGGCGCAGAACCTGCCGGACAATCTCCTCGAAGAGATCCGGCTGCTGGCCAACGTCGAGACGGGTTCCGACAAGCTCCTGCAGATCGTGCTGACGGGGCAACCCGAGCTGGCCGACCGGCTCAACCAGGTATCGCTGCGGCAGCTCAAGCAGCGTATCGCGCTGCGCTGCGTGCTCAATCCGCTCGACAAGACGGAGACGGGCGCGTACATCGCGGCGCGCATCTGGATGGCGAGCGCCAACGACCTGACGCTCTTCACCGAAGAAGCGATCGACATCATCTACGAAGCGTCCCGTGGAATTCCGCGAACCATCAGCGTCATCTGCGACAACGCGCTCGTGGCGGGGTTCGCGCTCGGCGAACGCCCGATCGGACGCGACACCGTGCTCGAGGTCTGCAATGACTTCGACCTGGTGCCCGAGCCGCGGGTGGAGTTCACGATGGTGCCGATTCGATCGGAACCGCCGGCGGAGAGCGACCTGGGCCGCCTGCGGATGCTGACGGCGAAGCCGACACCGGAACAGGCTGCGGCGCCGTCGAAGGCCCCGGCTACTCGAGATTTATTTCAAGCCTTTCGAGGGCATCGGTAAACACCTAACAGAACGTTGACTCGTTCAGACTTGGGGTAAAGAGATGAGCCGTCTAGCAGAAGCATTGAAGCGCGCGAACGCGGAGAAAGGGTCGGCCGAACCGGCCGTGCAGGAAACCATCGCTCGTGACAAGCCCGCAGCGATCCATCCGAAGCTGACGGTGGCCGAGCCGGTCGTGACGGCCGCGGCGGCCGTCGACGAGGCCGCGCCCCAGCCGATCGCAGCCGAGAGCCAGAAGACGGCCGCGGCGATCGAGCCGGAAGCGGCCAGCTCGGTGCGCGTGAGCGCCGGCGGCACGAGCCTGATCGCCGAGAAGCTGGTCGTGACGCCGAGCATCTCGCCGGTCTCGCTCGAACAGTACCGCCGTCTGGCAGCGACCCTCCATCGCCGCCAGTCGGAGACCCGTATCAAGACCGTGCTGGTGGCCAGCACGATGCCCGGCGAAGGCAAGACGCTGACGGCGGTCAATCTCGCGCTGACCTTCAGCGAATCGTACGGCCGCAACGTGCTGCTCATCGACGGCGACCTGCGCCGGCCGACGACGCACGCCGTGCTCGAAGTGCCGAACATCCTCGGCTCGGGCGTCGTGGCGACGACCGAGACCGACCAGAAGCTGTCGCTCATTCAGGTCTCGCAGCGCCTGTCCGTGTTGACGGCGGGTCAGCCCGACAACGACCCGATGAGCCGGCTCGCGTCCGATCGGATGAAGCGCGTGCTCAACGAAGCGGCCGCGCAATTCGACTGGGTGATCATCGACACGCCGCCCGTGGGCAGCGTGCCCGATGCGAACATCCTGGCCCAGATGGCCGACGTCGTGCTGCTCGTCGTCGAGGCAGGCCGGACACCGGCGCGCCTCGTGCAGCGGACGGCTGAAGCACTGGGTAAAGAGCGCGTGATGGGCGTCATCCTGAACCGGGCTGACGACACCGTCGTGTCGAGCGATTCATCGAGCGCGTACACGTACAGTCCGACGAACTAGGTGGAGCGGAGATGACGTGGTTCACTCGGGAGTCTCAGGGACGAACGGGCGCCATCCAACGACTCGTTCGATCTGACAGGAGATCCGGCGTGAACCAGCTTCTTCGTTTCGCCAGGCATGGAGCCCTATGTCCAAGCTGTTGATGCAGCGCGTGACGTGGCGCGTCATGGCCCTGATCGGGTTCGAGAGCGTGCTCATCATGAGCGCCGTGCTGGTGGGCACGTACCTGCGGCTGGGTGCGCGCCCGTTCGTCCAGGGCGGCTCCAGTGTCGCGCTCAAGGGACTGCTCATCGCCGGCGTCTGTCAGCTCTGTTTGTACTACGGCGACCTCTACAACTCCCGCATTGGCGGCGATCGCCGGGAGTTGTACGTCCGTACGCTGCGATCGCTCGGCGCCACGTCGCTCGTCCTGGCCGCGCTGTATTTCTGGCTCCCCGCCCTCATCATCGGGCGCGGCGTGTTCATGATTACGGCCACGCTCGTGATTCTGTCGGTCGTGAGCTGGCGCGTCTCGTTCGAATGGTTTGCCAAGCAGGTCGGACCTCGCGAACGCCTGCTTCTGGTTGGCACGAGCCCGGCCGCGCTGGCCATCGCGCGAGAGCTGGAGCAACGCAAGAGCCTCGGCGTCGAGGTCGTGGGTTTCGTCGATATCGATCCGGACCATCACGACCAGCGCACGAACGCGCGCGTCGTGGGCAACCTCGAAGACATTCCGGCCATCGTGGCGAATCGGTCGGTCGATCGCGTCGTGGTCAACCTCTCGGACGCACGGGGCCAGCTCCCGATGAACACGCTGCTCGACATGAAGCTCAAGGGGGTCACCTTCGACCACCTGGCGTCCGTGTACGAGGAGTACACCGGGAAGATCGCGGTCGAGAACCTGCGGCCGAGCTGGCTGATTTTCTCGACGGGCTTCCGCAAGCCGCCTTCGCTCGTGGCGATGAAGCGCGTGGTCGACGTCTCCGCGGCAGGCGTGGGCATGGTGCTGGCCGCCCCGCTCATGCTGGGGGTGGCGACCCTCATCAAGCTCGTATCGCGCGGACCTGCGCTGTACCGGCAGCAGCGCGTGGGCGAGCATGGACAGGTCTTCACGCTCTACAAGTTTCGTTCGATGCGGACCGATGCCGAGGCCAAGACGGGCGCGGTGTGGGCAAAGGACAACGACGACCGGATCATTCCCGGCGGCAAGTTCATCCGCAAAACGCGGCTGGACGAGCTGCCCCAGTTGTGGAACGTGCTGCGCGGCAACATGAGCTTTGTCGGTCCCCGGCCGGAGCGGCCCGAATTCGTGGGCGAGCTCACGCGCGCCATCCCCTTCTACGGCCAGCGCCACGTCGTCAAGCCCGGCATCACGGGATGGGCGCAGGTGCGCTACTCCTATGGCTCGACCGTCGACGACGCGATGGAAAAGCTGCAATACGACCTCTTCTACATCAAGAACCTGACCATCGCGCTCGATCTGTTCATCATCTTTCTGACGGTCAAGACGGTCATTCTGCGCCGGGGCGCCAAGTGACGATCGACACGCCGACCGGCGGACAGGTGTCGATGGTCGTCAACATGCTGACGATCGACGTGGAGGAGTACTTCCACGCCAGCGTGTTCGAGCGCGCGATCCCGAGAAGCCGGTGGGACGATCTCGAGAGCCGCGTCTGTCTGGCGACCGATCGGCTCCTGGAGATCCTCGATCGCGCCCATGTTCGCGCCACGTTTTTCGTGCTGGGATGGGTGGCCGTGCGTTACCCGGCCCTGGTTCAGCGGATCGCGGCCGGCGGGCACGAGATTGCCTCGCACGGCTACGGCCACGGGCTGATCTACAACGACAGCCCCGAGGCATTTCGCGCCGATCTGCGCAGCGCGAAGCGTGCCATCGAAGATGCCGCCGGCGTGCCGGTATGCGGCTATCGCGCGCCGAGCTATTCGATTACGGCACAGTCGCTCTGGGCGCTCGATATTCTGATCGAGGAAGGCTACCAGTACGACGCCAGCATTTTCCCGATTCATCACGATCGATATGGCATCGCGGCGTCGCCGCGTCACGCCTACCGCATCTGGCGGCAACACGGATCCCTGTGGGAGCTTCCCGGATCGACCGTCCGCCTCGGGGGAGTCAATCTGCCCGTCGCCGGCGGCGGCTATTTCAGGCTCCTCCCGTACGCCTGGACGAAGTGGGGCATCGACCGGGTGAATCGCCGTGAAGGGCAGCCGGTCGTGTTCTATCTGCACCCGTGGGAGATCGATGACGACCAGCCGCGTGTCGCGCTGCCGAAGCTGACGCGCGTGCGCCACTACGGCAATCTCGGGCGGACCGAGGCGCGGCTCGAGCGGCTGCTCGCCGACTTCAAGTTCGACGCAATTTCCGCGGTCAGCCAGATCGTGCGGCCCGCGGCCGCGTAGGGCGAAAACTATCAACGGAGCATTGGATGGGTTCGATACACGTGAATCTCGCCCTGTCGGCGCGGCGATGGGACGAGTTCGTGAACAGCCACCCCGCGGCAAGCTGTTACCACCTGGCGTCCTGGGCGACGGTCTTCAACAAGGCGTTCGGCCACGATACACGCTATCTGGCCGCCGAAACCGACGGCGAGATTGTGGGCATCCTGCCGCTCGTCGTCTTCAAGAGCCGCTTTCTGCGCCGGTTCAGCGTCTCGCTGCCCTTTGTGAACTACGGCGGCGTCGTCGCGGATACGCCCGAGGTCGAGCGCGCGCTGGTCGATGCGGCGATTGACGAGACGCGCGCGATGGGCGGCGAGTACCTCGAGCTCCGGCACACCCGTCAGCTGTTTCCGTCGTTTCCGTCCAAGCAGCACAAGGTCGCCATGATCCTGCCGCTCGCGGAAAACCAGGAGAAGCAGTGGTCGGCGCTCGACCGCAAGATTCGCAATCAGGTGCGCAAGGCCGAAAAGAGCGAGTTGCGTGTCACGCACGGCGGCGTCGAGCTCGTGGAACCGTTCTACGACGTCTTTGCGCACAACATGCGCGACCTCGGCACGCCGGTGTACCCACGCCAGTGGTTTCAGCAGATCCTGGCGACGTTCCCCGACAACGCACGGGCCTTCTGCGTCTGGCACGGTGACCAGCCGATTGCCGCGTCGTACGTGTTCTGGCACGGCGACACGATGGAGGTCCCGTCGGCCTCGGCGCTGCGCAGCTTCAACCCGATGTGCCCGAACACCCTGCTCTACTGGGAAATGCTGAAGTTCGCCGCCGGACGCGGCTTGCGCAATTTCGATTTCGGCCGCTCCACTCCGGGAGCGGGAACCTACGACTTCAAGCGGCAATGGGGAGCCCAGCCGCATGGATTGACGTGGGAATACTGGCTGGCATCGGGCGATGACGAGCTGCCCGATCTGAGTCCTCAGAATCCACGCGTGCAGTGGGCGATCGAGCTCTGGCGTCACCTCCCCGTACCGGTGACCCGTGCCGTCGGTCCGCTCGTGGTGCGCAATATTCCGTGATGACGATATGGCGACATTAGCAACGCTGTCACTGGCGACTCTCGTCTTCATCTACGCGGGCTACCCCCTGCTGCTCGCCCTCATCGTGCGGGTGCGAGGGGCACGGCCCGTCCGGCGTGGAGACGCGCTTCCATCGGTCAGCTTCGTCATCTCCGCCTACAACGAAGCCGACGTCATACGCCGCAAGCTCGAGAACACCGTCGCGCTCGACTATCCGCGCGACCTGCTCGAGGTCGTGGTGATTTCTGACGCCTCGACCGATCGGCACCGATGCCATCGCGGCGGAGTTCACCGCGACGCATGGCGTTCGCGTCGCGCGGCAACCGGAGCGCGCGGGCAAGACCGCCGGACTGAATCGAACGGTGCCGACCCTTCGTGGCGACATCGTCGTGTTCTCGGACGCCAATGCGGTGTACGAGCGAAACGCGTTGAAGATGCTCGTGCGCAACTTCGCCGATCCGCAGGTGGGGTATGTCACGGGAGAAGCCAGGTACGTCGAAGGAGGCAAGACGGCGGCGGACGCCGGAGAACGCACGTACTGGGACTACGAAATCTCAATCAAGAAGCTCGAGACGTCGCTGGGGTCCATGGTCGGCGGCGACGGCGCGATCTACGCGATCCGGGCGTTCCTGTGGCAGACGCTGCCATCGGCGGCCATCAACGATTTTCTGAACCCGCTGCAGATCGTCCGCGCGGGATGGCGGGGCGTCTACGAGCCCGAAGCGATCTGCTACGAAGACACCGCGGGAACACCCGCACGCGAGTACCGACGGCGTGTGCGGATCGTGAGCCGCAGCTGGCGGGCCGTGTTCCAGGCTCCCGGCGTGCTCAACCCATTCCGCACGGGATGGTTTGCGTTTTCGCTCGTGTCTCACAAGATGCTGCGGTGGCTCACCGGAGGGTTCGCGGCCACGGCCGCGGCCGGCCTGGTGGGCATGATCTTCGAGGCCGGCAACAGCTGGTCGCTCGCCGCGGCCGGTGTCGCCGCAAGCGGTGCCATCGCTTTCAGGCCCACTCGCCGCGTCGCCGCGCTCGCCGGATATTTCTCGATTATTCAGGCCGCCTCGCTCGTCGGCGTCTTGAAGGGCACCTTCGGACGCGTCGAGGGCACGTGGTCGACTCCGCGGGAGACGGCCAAGTCCGGCACACGCGCGGCCGGCCTCAGAGGGTTTCTCCAGTCGATCATTGGCCGGTTGCGGCGGTCGGCATCTCCCGCGGGCAAGACGATCGCGTACCGCGGTGGTGTCTTCTGGACGCTTCGCAAGGTGCGCCCGAGCCGCAACATCGCGATTCTGCGTTATCACGCGGTCTGTGGGCCAGAAGGGTACGGCTACGCCGACCCGCATTTGTGCGTCACGCCCTCGGGCTTCGAGCGGCACGTCGCCTATCTCGCATCGGGCTACGAGGTGCTTCCGCTCCCGGAAATCGTGGCTCGCCTTCGCGAGAACCGGCCCCTGCCGTCCAACGCCGTGGCCCTCACCTTCGACGACGGCTACGCCGACAATCTCGCGGCCGCACGCACGCTGAACAAGTACGGCGCGTCGGGGACGTTCTACATGACGGCACGCTGCATAGAAGAAGTCGAGCCCTTCTGGCCGTCGGAGATTCGATACCTGGTCAAGGCCATCCCCAACGGCACGTTCGCGCTCGATCTGCCGGACCGCCAGATCGAGCTGGCCTGCTCGACACCCGCCGAACGGGCCGCCTCGCTGATGAAGATTACGCATCTGCTCAAGGCGCATCCGATCCCGGTCCGCGAGAAGCTGCGCGAGCAACTGCGCGCGCTCGCGAATCACGTAAAGCTGCCGACCATCATGCTGACATGGAACGAGGTCAACACCATGGCGGAGCTCGGCATGACGATCGGCGCGCACACGATGACGCACGCGAATCTGCCGAGCGCGGGCATCGTCGATGCCACGGCCGAGATCACGGGCTCGAAGCGGCTTCTGGAAGAGAAAATCGGCCGCGAGGTCACGATGTTCTCGTATCCGAACGGCGGGGCCGAGTCGTATTTCACGCCCGAACTGGAAAAGGTGGTCGCGCGTGCGGGCTTCGCCGCCGCAACCACCTCACGCAACGGGTTCGCGACGGCGGGATGCAATCTCTACGCGATCAAGCGCGTGCAGGTGCAGGAACGCGTCGAGGACCTCGTCTTCGCGCTCGAGGTCGAGCGCTTCATGCTGGCACCCAACTAGACCATCACATGAGCCAGAACTTCAACAAGGACGTCAAGTCGGGAATGATCTGGGGCATCCTCGAGCGCGGGGGTGTCCAGTTCTGCAAGTTCGTGGCGAGCATCGCCCTGGCACGCCTTCTCTCGCCGACTGACTTCGGCATCCTCGGTCTGGCGGTGATCTTCACGGGTGTGTCTGGAAGCATCTCGAACCTGAGCTTCGGGATGGCCATCATCCAGCGCGACGACGTCAGGCCAGACCATTACGCCACGCTGTTCGTCACGCAGCTCGTGATCAACAGCGTGGTGTTCATGGCGCTCTTGTCGATCTCGCCGTACGTCGCTGCCTATTTCGGCAACCCGCTCGTCGGCAGCGTGCTGGCCGTCTCGTCCACCAACTTCCTCATCAGGGTCATCGGCGGCTGTCCGTCCGCCACCCTGCGGAGAGGGCGCGGCTTCCGGATCCTGTCGATCTCCAACGTGATGGACGCGTTCGTCGACGTCGGCGTCTCGGTGGTGCTCGCCTTCTTCGGCTTCGGCGTCTGGAGTCTTGTCTACGGCGCACTGTCGGGCGCGCTGATTAGCAACATCTACCTGGTGAAAGCCTCCGGGTGGCGGCCCAGTCTGAAGGTGACGCGCACCGCGTTCAAGGAGATGTTCGGCTTCGGGGCCGGCGTCTCGCTCTCCGAGTTCCTCACCGATGCGGCCGATCGCGCCTCGAACTTCGTGATAGGCAAGGTGCTGGGCACGGCGGCGCTGGGCTATTTCGAAAAGGGCCAGAGCCTGATGAACCGTCCCATGCGGGATCTCGGCAAGCGCACGCAACGCGTGCTCTTTCCCGTCTTCGCGCGCATCCGCAACGAACAGGGACGTTTTCGTGCCGCCGTTCGCCGCACCATCATGACGGTGTCGCTCATCAGCTACCCCGTGTTCCTCAGCCTCATCGTGCTGGCGCCGCAGGTGATTCACGTGCTGTTCGGCAGCCAGTGGGCGCCGGCCGTACTGCCCTTTCAGGTTCTCTGCCTCGCCGGGATCCCCCGCCTGATCCTCCAGGTGATGATCATGGCGACGTTCGTCACCGGATCGTCGAAGACCGAGGTCAAGCGGCGCCTGGTCATGGCACTGCTCACCCTCGGTGGCTCGTTCATCGGCGTCCGATGGGGATTGCCCGGCGTGGCCGCCGTTGTCGCGATCGTGGCGATGATCGGGCTCATCTCAGGCATCTGGCAGGTCCACCGGCTCGGCCTGCTTCGGCCGGTAGCCGACGTGCTGAAACCACAGAGCATTCCGTTTGCTGCCGCCGCGCTGATGGCGGTGGCCGAGCGCGCCAGCCAGGCCTGGACGCTGTCGATCGGCGTGAACGCGTTCGCCGTGCTTGCCATCTCTCTGTCGATTGGATCGATGGCATATCTCACCGCCATCGCGCTGATGCGCGACGAGCACATCACGCGGCTCTTCACCGAGTTCGCCGGAGACCTTGTTCCCGTCACCGAGCGGGTGCCGATGCTTGGCACGCTCGCGCGGCGCTTCCGTTGACGACGCTGATGAAACGTGACCTGCTTCGCAAGCTTCGCAGAATGAGCCCGCACGAGGTCCGCGCGCGCGCGCGCTACGCCTTCACCCAGTTCGGTGAGGAGGCCGGGCACCTGTTTGGCCTCGACCAGAACGTCGCCGCGGATTTGCCGGAGAACACGAACGACGCGACGTTCATCGATCCCTGGATCGATCGAGACGACCAGCAGGCAGTCGTTTCGCGGCTTCGAGCGGGCCACCAGGAGTACGTCGCCGGGATCGTCAAGACGGCCGATGCGCTGTGCCGGCACGAGTTCGAGCTGTTCGGCATGGTCGCGCGGTTCGGGCCGTCGGTCGAGTGGCAGGCCGATCCGGTATCGGGCAGGAAATGGCCGGCCGAATTTCATTCGCGCGTGCGCATCTTCGACGGCAACAGCGGCAACGGCGACGTGAAGTACGTCTGGGAGCTGAACCGCCATCAGTTTCTGCCCGTGCTCGGCAAGGCCTACCGCCTGACCAACGATGAGAAGTACGCGGCGGCGGGCCTCGCGCTGATCGACAGCTGGGTGGAGGCCAACCCCTGCAACGTGGGCATCAACTGGACGAGCGCGCTGGAAGTCGCGGTGCGGAGCCTCGCCTGGTGCTGGGCGTGCGCGCTCTTCGAGGGGTCCCCGTCGCTGACCCCTGCGCTGCGCCGGAAGATTCTCGGCTCGCTGGCGCAGCACGCGCGCTACATCGAACGGCACCTGTCGTTCTACTTCAGTCCGTACAACCACCTCATCGGCGAGGCCACGGCACTGTTCGTCATCGGCAGCCTGCTGCCATCGCTGCGGCGTGCCGCGCGCTGGCGCGAGCGCGGATGGGCGATTCTCGAATCGGAAATGCCGAAGCAGTACCACGAGGATGGGGGCACGGTCGAGCAGGCCACCGGCTATCACCACTTCACGCTCGGATTTCATCTGCACGCGCTGCTGGTGCGGCGCCGCACATCGGGCGAATCGGGCGGGCGGCTGTGGTCGACGCTGGAGAAGGCGCTCGAGTTCTCGATGCACATGACGCGGCCCGACGGGTCGACGCCCATGATTGGCGATGCCGACGAAGGCAAGGCGTTTTCCTTCGTGCAGCCCGATCTCTGGGATTTCAGGATGTTCCTCGGGCTCGGTGCGGCCCTCTTCGGCCGAGGCGACTTCAAGAAGATTGGCGGCGCGCTTCCCGCCGATGCCGGATGGCTCGTCGGAGACGGTGGCTGGATCGCGCATGAAGCCATCAGGGAAGAGAGCCCGCACGGTACGTCGCGCGCGCTCGAGTCGAGCGGCTACTACATCATGCGGACCGGCTGGGACCCGCAGGCCCACTATCTCGGCTTCGATTGCGGCGAGCTGGCGGCGGGTGTGTCGGCGCAGGACACGCCATCGGCGGCGCACGGACATGCCGACGCGCTCTCCATCGAAGTGTCCGCGTTCGGCGAACCGATGCTGGTGGATCCGGGTTTCTGGACCTACAACGGCGCTGAAGAATGGCACCGGTACTTCCGCGAAACCGAGGGACACAACACCGTCGTCGTCGACGGGCGTTCGCAGGCGGAATTCCGCGGACGTCTCAAGTGGTCCAACGCACCCCGAACAGAAACGCATGAATGGCTCTCGCTCGGCGCGTTCGACTACGCCGAAGGATCGCATTCGGGATACCAGCGGCTGGCGTCGCCCGTCACCCACCTCCGGACGGTCGCCTTCGTCAAGCCACACTACTGGGTCGTCCGCGACGAGCTGACCGGGGAAGGCAAACACACGCTCGAGCGCTGCTTTCATTTCGCGACGGCAGAGGTGCTGCGCGATATCGCCGCGAACGCGGTGTACACCAGGCTCATGGACGGCCGCCCCAACCTGGCGGTCGTCCCCGTCGAACGGCATGGGGTGAAGCTGGAGCTCGCACGCGGCGGCCCCTCGTCAGCCGGCGGCTGGCTGGCGGTCGGCTACGAGCGAAAGGTTCAAGCGGCCGCGGCGAAGTACCGCAGCACGTGCCTGCTGCCCTGCGCGTTCCATACGGTTCTCGTGCCGTTTCGCGGAGACGCGCCGCGGGTGCGCGTGGCCAATCGTCCCATCGAGTCCGACGAAGGATCGCCGCTCGACCGCGCGTTCGAAGTCTCGCGCCCGGGCGGAAGCGACATCTGGGCCTTCTCGAGCGGACGGACCGCGCGATTTCACAACCAATGGTTCACCGACGGGCGCACCACCTGCGTGCAATTGAACGAGGCGGGACAAATCACCGGCTGCGTCCTCGTGTCCGGTTCGCGGATCGAGATCGACGGCGAGCCGATCATCGAGCTGGATCGCCGCGTCCGTGCGGCCACGCTGTCCGTTGTGGGCGGCCACACGATTGTCGAGCTCTCGGAACCGGCCAAAGTCCTGACATCCGCGGGCAAGCGCACGATCCGAAAAGCCGGGTGACCCGTTGAAGCGACATCCGCTTCGCCGCATGGCGCGCGTGGCGGTGGCTGCGGCGATCCTGCTGTCTCCGGTCGAGGCGCTCGCACGCGTCTGGTACGTCGCACCGGGCGGTGCGGGAAACGGGACGGAGCAGGCACCGTTTGGCATCGTGCAAACGGCGCTCGGCGCCGCCCAACCGGGCGACACCATTCTGCTTCGCGCAGGTATCTATCGCGAGGCCATCCGGACGGTCCGCAGCGGCGTGTCGAACGCACCTGTCACGCTTCAGGGCGAGAGCGGTCGCGGCCCGGTCGTCATCACGACAAACGGCACGGTCCTTCAGATCGTCCATTCATTCATTACAGTGGAGAATCTGGTCGTTGACGCCGCGTACGCAGCTCGAACGGCGGCCAGGATTGGCGCCGGCACCCAGTCGGTCGTGCTGCGCCGGATCGAGATTCGCCGCTCGGGACGCGACTGCGTCGATATCGGCGCCGCACGTGACGTGCTCGTCGAAGACGCCCTCATCCATCATTGTTTGAACGCATCGGCAGGCCGCACGGACGCCCACGGCCTTGTCGCAGGTGCCGTGCAACGCCTCACCGTGCGCGGAACCGAGATCCATACCTTCTCGGGCGACGCGATCCAGTTGAATCGAACCGGCACGTCTGACGCCGAAGGGTGGAACGACGTACTCATCGAGCGCTGCCGGTTCTGGCTCGCGCCGCTCGCGAGCGCCGAGAATGGATTTCCGGCGGGCGCCATCACGGGCGAAAACGCCCTCGACACCAAAGTCGCGGCGACCTCGTCGCGAGCGCGCATCACGATACGCGATACGCAGGCCTGGGGCTTCCGGGGGGGATTGATTCGACTTCAGGCGGCGTTCAATCTCAAGGAGAACATCGACGCGGTCGTCGATCGGGTGACGGTCTGGAATTCGGAGATTGCGTTCCGCCTGCGCGGATCCGATGCAAACACCAGCGGAGCCTGGGTGCGGATTCAGAACGCCGTGGTGTACGACGTCGGCACCGGCATCCGTTACGAGGACGACATCCAGCGGCTGCGTGTGTGGAACACGACGTTCGGCCGTCAGATCGCGCGCGCGTTCGAGGATGTCTCGTCCGCCGGGCATGCGAAGCCCGACGTCCGCAACGTCGTCTTCGTCGGGCGGAACCTGCCTCCTGAAGCCCGCGACGGGTCGAATCTCGCGGCCAGTCAGGACGCGTTCGTCGACGCGTCGTCCGACGACTATCGTCCGCGCGCGCAATCGGCGCTGGTGGACGCCGGCGTGGCGATCGCAGAGGTTGAAGTAGATCGCGTTGGGGTCAATCGCCCTCAAAGACGAGCACTAGATGTAGGGGCTTACGAGATCAAGTAACAAGGGATGGCAGCCAGTGGAGGCCACTGGGTCGGCGCCCCGCATTAGAGCGGTGGGAAGCCTACAGCAATACGCTGCGGTACCGACGCCGGCCCCAGCCTCCAAGGCTGGCTGTGTCTCAACAGTGCAAACGTCAGTCCATTGACGCCCGCCTGAAAATCAATTGCGCTCGCACAAAATCAAAAAGGAAGTCATCTCACAGGCAGACAAAATCCGGCGCCGCACTCGAATGTCACGGATGCGACGGACTACCCATTGGACTAAGACTGCTGGGCTACCTCTTTCGCAGAATTGACGACACCATGTGTCGTTCGCGAAAATCCATTTCACCGGATAGTCCGCATACAACGTTGTCGATCGCAGCAACTCGTTTACACAATCGTCGAATTCCCTTGACACCATACGTGTCGAAGTACGTACACTTCTTCTTGCTGCACGTTAGCAGGGAGAGATGATGCCAACCAGACAAGCTTTGTCACGATCAGCGTCACGAGTTGGAATCCTTCTTCTGAATTCTCACTTTCAGCCGGTTCACTACAACGCAGAAGCCGTCAGCATTCTCGGGTACCCGAAGAAAACGCGCGCCGCCACGCCGTCACTCGATCCGGTGTTCTCACCGTCGCAGCTGACGACCCTGACGAAGCCGATGGTGCCAGTCGTGCTCGAGTTCACGTCGGGCCGGCGCCGTTATGTGTGCCGCGCGTTTCATCTCGACGGGCGCAGCAACGTGGACGGCAAGGTCCAGCCGCGACTGGTGATGCTGCTCGAGCGCGAGTCGCACGAGCAGGAAGCCGACTTGTCGCGGATCAGCGAGCAGTTCCAGCTGACCAACCGCGAGTCGGAGACCGTCCAGTTGCTCTTGAAAGGCTTGACGAGCAAAGAAATCGCGATGGAGATGTGTATCAGCCCGAACACGGTCAAGGCGTTCCTCAAACTCGCCATGGCCAAGGTCGGGGCTTCGAATCGCACCGCGCTGGTCGCGCGGCTCTTCAATCGCGCGTCGCTCGTCGTGCTCACTCAGCTCTTGTTCGACGTCGGATTCTTTTAAGCTGCGAGGCAGCTCGCCGGCGTTCATGCCACCGGTGAGGTATTCGTGTGACTGTTCGGTTCGCCCGCACGGTCGCGCGAAGCCCTCTTCCCCCCTGGATGTCATGAGACCTTCATACGATGTTGGTGTCATCTGGACTAGGAGGGATAGATGCGTCAGGAACGACGCCTCCACCGGCGATATGTAGTCGCCTGGGGACTGAAAGGCCGTCTGCTGACCGCGCTGGATGAGGACGGCGGGCTCGCCGACCGGCCTCATTCCGATATTCGCGGTGAGATCGCCGACATCGGCGCCGGCGGACTCTGTCTCGTGACGACCGAACGAACCGAGCCGACGACGGCGATGCGCTGTGAGATCTTTGCGCCTCACGTACCCGTCGGCATTCCCACGCTCCTGCAGGTGCGATGGGTCCACGAGAACACGAGCGGCCGCATGTACACCCTCGGCCTGCAGTTCGTCGTCTGAGAACCGACGCGGCGGAACTGAAGTTCCGCCCTACCACGCCCGCCGCGCGCTTCTCTATTTGAATCGCTTGTCTTTGAGTTGCGTCTGATGGTCGGTGGCGACCATGACGCCCAGCACCACGAACGTGGCATCGGCCTGCGACACCGATTCGACTTTCCCCTGAATCTCTTCGTGCTCGAGCTCCGAATCGTGCCGCACCTGGATCTTGATGGGCAGGAAGCCGGATTCTGACGAGTACTCGCCGAGCAACTCGATCGCCTGCCCCTCACGCAGTTGATCAGCGTCCACTTGCCGTTGCTCGGGGCTCCAGATTTCCACCGAATGGGTCAGGGTCACGGTTGTATTCAGGAGCGTGATCCGCGACTCGGCCGCCTCGACCTTCTGAATGACGCCGTCGATGACACCGAGCTCCTCCGGTTTCTTCAAGGCCACCTTTTCGGCGACGAATCGACCGTCCGATCTGATCGCCCCTTTGACTTTCACCTGGGTGCCTGGCGTCAGTTGTGCGAGATCCTCGACGGGTCGCGAATGTTTTGCAACACGCGTCGGCCCGACGGCATCCGCGGTCGCCGTCCCGGGCGAGCAGAGGAACCTGATCAGCAGCGTGCGGCCGCCATCGGCGTAACTGACGAGGGAACTGGCCTCGTGGAAATGAACGAACCCCGAGCCGCCGTGGCGCGAGTATCCGTCGTTCTGAAGAAACTTCGACAGGACGTTCGAGACTTCGAAACCGTTGCCTTCGTCCGCAATCGCGACCACGGCACCGACATCGGTCATCACCGCGCGAACCGTGAGCGCCCGCTCTGGAGCGCACTCGTTACCCCATTTGTACGCGTTGCCGAGCCCTTTCTTGACCAGATAGCCCAGCTCGCCGTACACGCGCTCGGACGGTAACGACGTGTAACGCGTCGTGAAGGTCTCCATGAAGGTGGGCAGTATTTCGTCCGGTGTCCGGCCGTTCAGGACGAACCGGGTTTCCTCGGGCGCATTCGCTCGAATCTCGGCCAGCATGTGCTCTTCGGTGCGCGTGAGATCGATCATGCGATTCCCCCTGCCATCACACTGTCGCCGGACAGTCGTCGTAGAGAGCGGCGATGTCGGCGGTGGACCGCGGCTGTACGCCCATCCGGTCCATGCACATCGCGCCTTCGTCGATTTGATGAAGAATCGTCTCCTGCCAGCCAGGCTCGTCCTGGTAGCGAAAGCGTTTACACGCACGTTTCAGATGGATGAGCGCCGCGTGCATGGGTACCCGGGCCGCGATCTCATAGTGCCCGCCCTGGAAGTACGTCTGGATGAACGCATCGCGCAGCGATTGGATGTACGACGGTTCCTGCAACTTCAGATCGAGATGCTTGAGCATGACGAACGTCATCGCCACGTCATAGGCCGGATCGCCGAAGTGAAGCGGATCGAGATCGAGAATCCACGCCTCGCCGTCGGACACGTGCACCTGCCCCAGGTGAAAGTCGCCGTGGACG
Source organism: Vicinamibacterales bacterium (assembly GCA_963746535.1). Lineage (GTDB taxonomy): Bacteria > Acidobacteriota > Vicinamibacteria > Vicinamibacterales > JAMQPK01 > JAMQPK01. The sequence continues at coordinate 1,041,011 of CAVVBP010000010.1, forward strand.
GCCGTCATCGGCGCCTCCAGGCTGGCTTCCAGCTCACGGGCCCGTTCGACGATCGATCGAACCTGGTCGGCGGCTGAAGGGAACGTCTCGGCCAGCGCTTCGTGCCGGCCGTCGCACCGTATCGCAAGATGATCGTCGACCCTGAATGGCACGCTCGGCACGGTGGCCGATCGATGAAGCTTGGCCAGCGCAACCGCGTACAGGCGCATGTCGTCGACGGTGGCGAGCTTCCGTTTGACCAGCGCCTTAAGCGGCCGTCCCGGCACTTCTTCCATGAGAAGGAGGCGGAGATGGCTGATGTAGCCGTACGGTTGCGGGATATGGACGCTGACCGGCGGCTTGAACGAAAAGCCGCCGTCCCAGAGCCGGCGCATGCCGTTGAAGGAGCGTTGCCCGGCGAACGGGTTCTCGTACACCTTGCCAATCACCGACCACGTGGGGTGTGAGTCGAAGTGCACGTGATAGCGCAGCAGCCGCCGTTCGAGGTGCTCGACGGCGACCGACCGGGCGACCGGCCGTGATTTGAGTCCCTCTCTGACGAATCCGCGCATGGTCCCGAGCATGTAGTCGGGATCCAGCGCGGTGTTATCGAGCTCGGGAACAGGTCGGCCCATATGGTCCTCTCCGGATCAGCGCGACACTAACGTGCGTCTGGTCGATCGATCTTGGTGTCTGCGTCGGTCACGATCATGATGCCCGCAACCTGCAGCACGCCAATAGCCGGTTCGATCTGTTCGATAGGGCCCCTGGATTTCCTCGATCACGATCGGCGACGGGGGCACGACGCTGATACCCGTTGTGACAAAAGCTTCATCCCAGCATTTCCCTCTGACGCGAACCTGCATGCCAGGCTCGACCGATTCGAGACGGACGGCCTGTTCCTCGCCGTCAGTAGACCCCAGCACCAACGTCGTGGTCCCAAGCACTCCGATCGTCCGGCGGTCGACGTCGACGGATTCCACCGGCCCTTCGAGGTGGTCGTCCGCCGTCACGTGCTTGACCATCTTGATCTTCGCGGCGCGGAAACTGAGGCCCTTCAGACGCCCTTTGACGTTCACCCGCTGACCGACCTTATAGCTCGACAGCCGGCTCCGTTTCGCGGACGGCATGAACAACGCGCCGACGATGGCCAGGAGGAGCGCGCCTTTCCAGTTGAAGTGGTGAATGGCGGTCAGGGCGCGCGTGGCCCCGCATGCGGTCATCGGTGCTGTATAGAGCAAGACTGCAGCAGTGGCAGCCCACTGGCGCACACGCGCGATGAGCCAGTTATGGTCGGACGCGCCTGTCTCGTTTTCCGCGTCCGCTTCAGTCCCGACGGCCTGGCGCTCCAGCAACCTGCGGTCCACGAGCGAGCGGTACTGCGCCTCCGGCACCTCGTACACGCTTCGCACTCCGCCTTTCGACAGACCGCGTTCCTCGTCGCCGTACCCCAGCTGTGTCATCTGGACGCTGAGCTCGGGAATGTGTCGCAGCCCGAAGGTCAACGAGGCGCGGCGGTGTTTGGTGATGCGAATCACGCAATGCGGCCTGTTGACGAGCTCCAGATCGAAATCCTTACCTGAGATGAGCCTCAGATGCGCCTCGAGCGGAATCAGCTCGTTTTCGTGCTTCAGCACCCAGCGCGATCCGTACGGCGTCAGCGCCGGGCCGTCCAGCACCGGGCCGAACGGATAGTCCCAGCCTTTGCTCCCGACACGAATCAGCGCGACGCCCCCGGGCCTGAGCACGCGGGCCACGTCTTCGAGCAACCGGGCCTTGTCGGGAACGAATCTCAACACCGACGAGGCGTAGACCACGTCGAAGGACTCGTCCTCGAAGTGCATGTGGGTGGCGTCCTCGAAATACAGCTCCGGCAGACGCAGCCCGGCCAGCTCGGCATCCGAGGCAAGCGCGATCTGCCTGGCCGAAACGAGATAGTCCTCGCGCGACGCCAGGGGCTCGCCGGGATCTCGGTTGATACCCGTGAAGTGGACGTCGTCGTGACGGAACATCCACGCCAGCTCCATCAGCGCCATGCCGACGCCGGTGCCGATGTCGAGCACGGCGATCGACTGTTTCTGCGCCAGGCGCTCGCGAATCGTCTCCTGCAGGATCTCGGATCCCTTCAGCAGTTTCCGGTTGATCGACGCGAGATCGCGATCGTACGCCACTGCTTGATCTCTCCTATTCGCTGATCAGTTTTGTTTCCGTATCTACTTGTACGGTGAAACCCGCGACTTCGAGCGAGGCCGCGTCGACGTCAATCGCCATGATGGGCCCTTGAATCTCTTCGAAGGTCGCGGCCTGCGGTCCCTTGAACACGAGGCGTGTCGGCGTAAACCGGCCGTCACGGAACCGGCCGCCGACCTTCGCGACACCGCCCGGCATCAAGTCGCCTCGACTGGCGAGCTGCCAGGTGGACGAGGCGCGCTGGCTCGCATCGACCGAGACGGTGCATCCAAGCAAGCCGAACGTTCCGGTTGGCACGTCAACCCACTCGATGTGGCCTTCCAGCTCTTCCCAACCGACCCCATCGTCGTTGGGCCGGATCTTGGTGGCCCGGAAGCTACGGCCGTCGACGCGGTTGCCCTTAATCTTCACCCGCTGGCCGACGCGATATGCGGCGAGAGAGCCCATGCGTCTCTCGGGTTCGGCTTTCCGGGTTGGGATGCTCGCCGGCGGCCATTCGTGTCCACCGGGCGGAACGTCCCGCAATGCCGCCTCGAGCACGTGCTGGATCATGGCGTTGTAGCCGGCATCGCTGACGCGATAGACGCTCCTGAAGCCGCTGCGTGACCTCCAGGCGGCATCGTGCGTGTACGGCAGATGCGCGATGGGAAGGCTCCGTTCGCAGTCGAATTCCAGGCCGAGCGCCAGTTTGCCCTCCCTTCGCTTCGCAATTCGAAGCACACAGCCAGGCGCACCCGAAAAATCGAACTCGAAGCCCGACTTCGCGAAGCGCCTCAAGTACATCGGCAGCGGGACGAGATCGTCTCCGTGGGTCAGCACCCAGCCGGATGGATTCGGTGTGAGAAACAAGTCGTCGCGCACCGGCCCCTCCGGATATTCCCAGGGGGATTTGCTGAGCTGAATCAGCGCGACGCCGCCAGGCCTCAGGACGCGGCACACTTCTTCGATGAACTCCGCCTTGCGGACGATCCGACCTGCCGCCTTGCAGGAATAGATCAGGTCGACGCAGTTGGCCTCCAGACGCCGCAGGTTCACGCCGTCGACGTACTCGCGCTCGGGCCGGTACCCGATGACGCAGAACTTCACCGGCACGTGACGGAACTCCAGCGCCAGCTCCGTGAGCGCGCTGCCGCCCGCGCGGCCGATCTCGAGCACCGTCAGGGGCCTGCGATGCTCGAGCAGTTCTTCAATCGTGAGCTCCAGCGACGACGCCCCCCTGAAGAGCTTCTTGTTGACTGATGCCAGTCCTCCGCTCTTAGCCATCAGTCGAGCACGTCCCAGATCGCATCGATCGACGCCCGGGGGTGCAGCTCCTCACACGCCGTGAGCGCCCGCTCGGCCAGCCGAAGGACGCGGTCGATCTTCTCGGCGCGGTCGTCGTGCAGGTGCATCACGTACTTCCGGGCCTGCTTGTGCACCAGCAGCGCGGCAAAGAACCAGAGCACGCCGGCGGGCTTCAGCTTCCAGGGCACGCGTTCCGATACCCTTCGATGAATTGCCGTGTCGCGGTCCGGCGTGCCTCGACGTCGAAGTGTCCCTGCATCTCCAGATAGAAGAGCGCCGACATGAAATGCCCGATGTCGTAGGCCGGGTGTCCCATGCGAATCCCGTCCAGGTCGATGAGCGCCAGGCGGCCGTTCGTCACCCAGACGTGCTTGGGCCTGTAAGCGCCGTGCAGCAGCACCGTGGGGACATCGTCGGTCCACTCCGCCGTCAGGCATCGCGAGAGGCAGGTCGACAGCCGCGGGATCGCATCCGGAAAGAACTTCTCGATGCGCTTGGCGGAATGCCGCACTTCCTCGAGCTCTTTCCGCACCGAGACCGTTTCCGACACGCGCCGCGGCACCTGGTGCAGGCCCGCCAGCAGCGCGCCCGCGGATCGCATGGCTTCCGCCAGATCGATGTCGGGCAGCGAGTGCTTCATGTCGATGCCCGGGAGCTCTTCCATCACCACAAGACCGGTATCTTCATCGAACGCGATGGGTCGAGGCAGCTTGACGGTCGTGGACTTGGCGAGATTGCGGTCAAGCGCCACGAGGTTCTGGTACAGCGCCTTGGCGGCTTTCGACTTTCTGAACTGCTTGACGATATAGCCGAAGTCCCGCTCGCATCCGCCGCCGGTCACGAAGACGCCCCGGCACCGCATCGTCAGTCGATTCCCTGGCGCGTAGCGCAGGACCTCGCACACCGACTCCTTGAGCTGCCAGCGAGGTCCGCGCCCGCCCTGGTTGGCGAGCGATGTCGCGCGCATGTTCAACCAGTTCTTGAGCGCCGCATCGGTCACGAGGCGCATGTTCCGGTCGTTTGGAAACGCGACCAGCAGCATGTTGCCCTCAGGCACGACGGTGACCGCCCGGCCGAGCGGAGGAATGATCGTCGACTCGGCCGAGAGAATCTGCGCTTCGGACTTCAGCGTGTCGGGTGACACCTGATGCAGCAGGTACAGCTGCTCGATCGGCTCGCTGTCCACCGAGCGGCTGAGGCCGATCGCACACAACGCGGTCGTGCCGTTCCGGGACTGGCGTTTCTGCCGAATCCGTACGTCGACGACATGGCCCGCGACCTCGTCATCGCGCCAGATGGAATGTGCCAGCTGGTCCCGCAGCCACGCCGAATCCGGCGCATCTCCCGAGGGCCACTCCATTGCGGTTCTAACTGCGCTCTCTGACATTTTCTCCTCACCGGACGACGTCCTGTTGCGACGCGTCAGAAGCTGTACGAGAATCCCATCTGGAGCTGACGGCCCTTTTCCGCCAGTGAAGGCAGGCCAAATCGCGACGAGCTCGTCACACCCACGATGTCGGTGTAGTTAATCGTGTTCAAGACGTTGAACACGTCGAGGAACAGCTCGAACTCGGCCGGATCTTCCGCCGGATCCAGCGGGCGCTTCATCTCCCACAGCTTCGACAACCGCATGTCGAGCTGGAAGAAACGCGGACTCTTGCCGGTGTTGCGCGCAAGTCCGGCGGGACGGTCGTTCCCGACCCCGTCGCCGTTGTTGTCGAACCCGGTCGTAATGTTGTACGGCAGCCCCGACATGGCATCGAGCAAGAACCCGACTTGAAACTCTCTCGGCAGTTCGTACACCCCGGCCGCGCCGAAACGGTGCGTCAGGTCGAAGTCGGCCCGGCCGTAGTCCAATGCCGGATTGAAGTTGTCGGACGGCAACGTCATCGACAACATCCCTGCCTTGCTGACACCGGGCGTATCGTCGAAAGAACGCGAGTAGGTATAGAGAAGGTGACCTTCGAACTGACCGAGCTCTCCGTTGAACGTCGCGTTGAACGAGTTGCTCCTCATCTTGGCGGTTCCCTCGACCTGGAGGATCCGGTCGTAGGCCGGATTCGGTCGCACGCTGCTGCCCGGGAGGAATGCATTCGCGTCCCGGACCCGCAGGAGCTCATCGCCGCGCAGGTGAAGGAACTCGAAGCTGAGCGAGCTCTCGAGGGTCAACTGCCGGTCGAGCCCGAAGCTCACCTGACCGATGTACGGCGTCCTCAACCCTGGCGCAAGCTGGTACCTGGTGGGAGGGGGTGCAACTCCGCCCGCTCCAAGCCGGTAGTCGGGATACGTCGGATTGTTGAAGACATACGATCGAATCTTGTCGCCGTTATACAAGTTCACGCGTTCCCACGGGGTCTCGCCGAGGCGCTCGTAGAACACTCCCGCGCCGCCGCGAATCGCCGTCTTCTTGCTGCCAGGCGCGAACGAGAACGCGACTCGAGGGGCGACGTTGTTCTTGTCCTCCATGATCGATTCCCAGTCGTAGCGCAGACCGAACATGAGCGTGAGGTCCGGCCGGACCTTGAACTCGTCCTGGAAATGCGCATCGGCGGTGGTCAAGTCGTACTTGATGCGCGGATCGCCGTCGTTTATCGTAAAGACGTACGGTTTCCCGGCTTCGTAGAGATCGAGGCTCGCAAACTCGTAGCGGCCGCCGAAATCGTTCCTGTCGGAAATGTCGACCCACGTAGGTGTGTAGCGCCCGCCGAATCGCAGGACATGGCGACCCTTGCGATACGTCGCGATGTCCAGGATATCGGCCTGGAAGCTGTCCCGCTTCTTGTAGCGCTGAAGTTCGCCGCCTTCGAACGCACCCTGGACCAGCACCATCGGCCCGGTAGGCGGCTGGGTGCGCCCTTCCCTCACCAGGTCGTAGGTGAGGTGAATCGACGGCACGTGGATGAAGCCCGCGGAGAGGATGTGTGACGTCGTGATGTACACGTCGTGCTTGTCCGAGGTGCTGTCTCTGGCCAGCTCCGGAAGGATGATCCCTCCGACGCCCCCGTTCTTCTCGCCTTCCGACTCGTACTCGTAACGCATCGTGAAGTCCACGCGATCGGTGGGCTCCAGATCGATTCGGCCCGTATAGAACCGCTCACGCTGCTGCTCCGGGACGAACTTGACGTAGGGTCCCTGCAGCGTGACCGCATTCACGGTTGCCGTCGCGCGATCGCCACCCAGTTCGGCCGCGAACAGGTACGAACCTTTCACGTTGCGAATCGGTCCGCTGAAGCCGAACTCGCCCATCATCTCTTCGATTTGCGGCTTCTGGTCGAAGAACGGGTTTTTCGCGGCCAGGGACGAGTTGTTGAAGACGACCGTCGCATCGCCATGATGATGCGATTCGGAGCCATCCTGCGAGACCACTTCGATACGCGCACGGCCCGGCCGGCGGTACTCCGCCGAGTACGGGTTCTTGTTCACGACCAGTTCGTCGATGGCTCTCGGCGGAAGATTCAGTCGCGTCACCTCGTGGCCGTCGATGACAATCGACGGAACTCCCGCGGCGGAGTTCATGAAACGCGACAGGAACTCCACGATGCGGTCACCGCGGATCGCCATCGGGACGCCCACCAGCACGTCGTCGTTGACGTTCACCTGGTCGGCGTTCTGATCGATCTTTTCCCGGTCAGGAAGCGGACGCCGACGCTCTTCGACGTCGACGACCTCGGTCACCTCGACGATCATCTGCAGCTTCAGGGGCGCTGGTGACTCTCTACCGATCGTGACAGCGCGCTCGATCGTTCTGAACCCCGGCGCAATGGCGCTGAGCTTGTATTCGCCCGGCTCCAGTCCGTTGAAGACCGCCACGCCTTCGCGTGTCGTCGCCACCTCGTGCGCCTGGCCGCCTTTCACGTTCACCAGCGTGACCCGCACGGCGACGAGCATCCCGCCACCCTCGTCCTCGATGCTCAAACGAAGCGTCGCGCGGTCCTGGGCCGCCAGCGGCAACCCGGCAAGAGCGATGACAGCCAACGTAACGAACAATCTCAAACAGGCCTTCATTGGACACCTCGTGATGATGAGTGGGATTCAACGGGCGGAAGGACGAGCTCCCACACGTCATGGAGCTTCGGCGCGTTGTCCATGTCGAGCATGGCGTCGCCGCCATACAACAGCAGGCCGTGTAGCCCCGCGTCGTAGGTGGCCTGATGGTCGATCCGTGGAGCAGGAGCCGGACCGGGCGTCACGACCTTCATCCATACGTCTTTGGTGAGATCGAACGCCCACGTGTCGTTCAGCGGCACGTTCTTGTTGCTGCCCAGTCCTCCGAAGAGGAGGAACAGATTGCGATCGGGATCGTAGACACCGACCGCATGCCGGCGCGGCGGTGGTCCGGCTGTGCCTGTGTCAATCCGCTCCCACCGGCCGGTACCGCCTGGCGTGTCGGCGAAGTAGAACGCCCATGTGTCGCCGAACAGTCCCTGGCGGACCTTCGTCCAGCCGCCGTAGAACACCATTCGGTTCTTGACCGGGTCGTACACCGCCGCATGGTCGATGCGCCCGGCCGGCTGGCCCTCGGCGACGGTCAGGTTCTGCCATTTCTCGAACGTCGGCGATGCCGGATCGAGATCCAGCGCCCAGATCTCGCGGAGATCAGGCACCAGGCGGTCGATGCCGCCGAAGATCACCATCCGCTTGCCGCGCGAATCGTAGACGGCCGTATGCGACTCGCGCCGCGGCACCTGCGGATTGGTCATTTCCTTCCAGACGTTCGTCTTGAGATCGAGCGCCCACAGCTTGTTGGTCGTCGGCCCGTTTTCACCGCCGAAGACGATCATGCGGTGGCCGTTCGGATCGTAGATGGTCGTGTGATCCTCGCTGGCGGGCGGGGTTTTGCCTGGCGTGGCAATCTTTTCCCACGTCCGCGCGGACGAATCGAACGCCCACGTTTCCTTGGTGCTCAAATCGGCGTCGTCTTTGCCGCCGTTGAGCACCATGCGGCCTCGGACCGGATCGAAGATAAGGGAGCCATCCTCGGAGCCCGCGGGCTGATTCACACCCGTCTTGGCACCGGCAGGCGTCCGGTTGACCCATGTCGCCGACAAGGTGGCCGGCGCGCTCGCCGGAGCGCCCTGCTCCTGGGCGTGCGGTACTGTCCAGGATCCGATCAGCACACTGCCGATCAAAACAAGACAGACAGCCACCGCGCGTGGAAGTCCGGGCCGGGTCGAAGGTGTGTCCGTTCGTCTGTGCATGTCGTCCGCTTCCTTTCGTGAAAACCCAGAACGTTCAAATCCCCGGGTGAGCCGCCACGCGGCCCCGCGCCGCCGCGGCCTTGCGTTCGGCCATCGACTTGAACGCGGGCACCGGCTCGTCGAGCCAGTTCAACAGCATGTTCTTGACGGTGCTGATGCCGTGCAGGGTCGGCATGCCGGCCCACGACGGCGATGTGCGGCTGTTCATCGACTGGACGATCTCGGCCGCCATGCGCGACGGCGAGAGCTCCAGCGGATCGATCATGGTGACGAGCCCGCGGTCCTGGAAGATCGACGCGCGCATCCGCTGCTCGGCGCTCGGCCCGTGACGCGGCACGATGATCGCGCGCTTCTTGAAGCGGAGAATTTCGCTCATGGTGTTGTAGCCGGCCATGCTGACGACCAGGTCGGCGGCGTTCAGATGGCTCAGCGAGTCGCCAACCGACGTGCGGATCTGGACGCCGCGCTCGCGCGCCAGATCTCTCAGCGCCTTGCGCTGCTCTTCGGCCATGAACGGTCCGGTCACCATGACGGTGTTCGCGCGGAGGTTGCCGTTTACGAGCGGCAGCGCATCGAGATAGGTCTGCATCAACCGGAACGCATCCGCACCGCCGCCCGCCATCACGACGATGATCGGGTCGTCGCCGTTGATGTCGAGCTTCGCGCGGATCACGTCGGGCGGCCTTACCGGATCCATGTTGCACACGTATCCGCAGTAGCGCACGCTGACCGGGAGTACTGAATCGATCTTGTAAGCCTCGGCGGTCGGGAAGATCTCGGGCGAGCCGTAGATCATCACCGAGTTGTAATAGCGCCGGAGCGTGTCGTAGAAGCCCTCGCGCTTCCAGACCTCGCAGGTCACCGACGGGTTGTCGATGATGTCGCGCACGCCGAGCACCACTCTGGTCGGATGGTTGAGGCTGCGAAGGAGCTTGAGCGCCGGAACGAGATCCCGGTTCGCGCCGCCCGGCATGTGATCGACGAGGACCAGGTCGGGCTGGAATCCCGTCAGCACTTCACGGATGACCGTCGATCGCATGGCCTTGACGAGGCCATAGCTCAGCAACAGCCGGCCCGGGCGGAACACACCGGCGGCCACCTTGACCACCGTCGGCAGCTTGACGAAGTCGATGTGGTCCTGCAGGTCGAAGAACGGCGCGACCGGCGAATCGACGACGAGCAGCACCGACAGATCGGGACGCTCGGCGACCAGCGTGTTGGCCAGCGTCGTGACCCGGCGCAAATGGCCGAGCCCGTAACTGTCCTGCGAGTACATTAAGATGCGCGTAGGCTTGGACATCCCTCACCCTTTCAAGACAGCCAGTGGACGCACCCGCACAACCGGCTTGATTAAATCGAACCCTTCCATAGCCTCGACCACGCCGCGCACGTTCTTGAACGACGCCGGGGCCTGACCCGCGATGTTGTCGGTCCCGTAGCGATAGAGACGGACGCCTACTGTCCCGAGATCGCGCTCGACTTGCTCTGGATCGAACTGTTCTGCGGCGTGGACTTTCTCCATGACGCGGCCCGCGCCGTGGGCGACGGAATGGAACGTCGAGGCCACGCCCGGACGGGTGACGCCGATGTACGACGCCGAGCCCATGTTGCCGGGAATCGGAACCGGCTGACCGATGTCGGCCAGGACCGGGTCGTGCGCGAACGCGGTCGCGGGCATCGCGTGGCTCGCGCCGTGCCGGTGGACCCACAGCTTCTTCCCGCCGTGCTCTTCCTGCTGAATCGACTCGTGGCCGCAGTCGTAGATGAGCGGCAGCGGCAGCGAGGAATCGCCGAGGACGTCGCGAACGGCGTGCCGGAGAATCATGGTCAGCGCCGAACGATTGAAGAACCCGCAGTGGGTCGCGGCCGCCAGCGCCGCCATGTATTTGCGGCCGATCTCGGAGTCCGCCGGAATCGTCCAGAGGCTGTCCGGGTCGGGCACGTGGCCGTTGGCCGCCGCGCCGAGCGCTTCTTCGAAGATCGGTTTCAGGGCACGCTTGCCCATGCGGCGGCTGTCGGTGTGCATCATGAACACGACGTCGCCGGCCTTGAGTCCCAGCCGGTACGCGGTCAACTGATCGAGCACCTCGACGATTTCCTGAAGCTCGAGGAAGTGATTGCCGGCGCCCAGTGTCGCGAGCCAGCCGTTGCCCTTTCGAATAGCGGAGGGCAGGATCAGCGATCGGATGAGATCGGGGTCGACCGCCGGCGTCAGATGCCCGCCGTTCTCGATGCGGTTCAGTTCGCCGGGCGCCAGCTCGAGCGTGTCGGCAACCGGGGACAGCCCTTCGGCCAGCATGCGCGCGCAGCGCTCGGGGCTCAGCAGCGGCGTTTCCCTGGCTTCGATCGGGATGTCGGCGATGAGACGGGTGAACAGCTGATCGAGGCGCGCGGTCGTGAACTCGCGCGCCGGCACCGACGTCGACACCATCCGCATCCCGCAGTTGATCCCGGGATCGACGGCGCGCGGCACGAGCGTGTCGCGGCTCACCACCACCGTGCCCGTCGGCGACGGGTTCCGGTGCTTGTAGTGGACGTCCGGCAATACGGACACGTACTCGTTGAGCCCGGGCAACACGCTCAGCTCCGCCAGCTGACGCCGGGCGGCTTCGTCGGGCAGTAACTGCGCGCCCGTGAAGCACCGGATCGGCAACGCGCCTTCGCCTGTCATCAGGTCGAAGGGTTCACACATAGCCCTCATAAAGTTGTCCCCACTGCGGGCTGCGCCCAGCCCACGCAATCGACAATCCGATCCACGACCGCACTGACACCTGCCGAGCGATCAATCCCGAGCGCGTAACACGATGTGCCTTCGGTGAGCCGTCGAATCACGTCGACCTGCTGCGCGGCATGTCCCGGATCGGGCCACAACAAATCGAGCGCTGCCGTATACCAGTCGTAGTCGTTCAATTCGAGCGTCAGGCGATTGCTGGCGTTCACCAGCTCGGCAGCGACGCCCGCGGACATCGGCTTCACGAATCCCTGGTCGGTGAACTTCGGAATGAAGACCGCGACCGGCCTCACCGATATGCCGTCGGCATCGTGGGGAAGGTGATAGAGCGTCTTGTGCTTCGAGCCCCCGGCCACGCCGAGCGGCACGAGCGCGCTCAGCTGACGCTCGTCGAGCAGTGCCTGGGTGTCTTCGGTCAGGCGAATCGGCTCGAACAACGGGTAAACGTGCTCACCATCCGTGAAGAGCAGGTTCTCTGTCACCAGGCGAACGCCCGGTCGTCCCATCAGACCCACGCAGGTCGTCGTCTTGCCCGCGCCGCCCGGGCCGGCCACCAGAATGGCTTCACTGCCGGAAGCGACGGCGGAGGCATGAATGAGCACCCAGCCCCGGGTCCGGCCAAGATGCCAGGCAATCGGGAAATGCACGAGCTGCCGCGTCAGCGTGAAGAACTTCCGGTAGAGGTAATCCGGGACGCGCGCCAGCTTCTTTTCCGTCGGGTGATACCAGTAATCGACGTCGAACAACCTGGTACGCCCCGCGTTTCCGGAACCGCAGCTGCAGGTCCTTGTCACGATGCGTGTCGAACCACACAAGCTCGTCCTGTGACAGCCGCATCCGTTTGCCGAAACCATCTTCGGCACCTTCATCCTGAAACGGGCTGCCGGCCTGATCTGATGGAGCGCCCGTGCGCCAGGTCCCGGTGACCTCGAGGTCGGGAGAGTCCCAGACCGGACGCAGATCCGGCTCCAGCAAATGACGCAGGTAGTCGGTAAGCTGATCGAAATTGCACGAGAGATTCAGCCTCACGCCGTGGATTTCGATTCCTAATCGCTGCACGTCAACACCTCGACTACATGAGCCGGCTGGTTTGCGGCACGCGCTCGCGCGTGCCGATTTCATTGGCGGTGGGAACCGCGCGCCTGGACGCCATCACCGCGCACAGTTCCTGGCCGATTGCGACCGCATTGCGCCGTACGTCGAACGCTTTCACCACCCGGGCGCGCGCGTTCACGCGCAGCTTCTCCCTGAGAACGACCGAGCGGAGGAGCTCGTCGAGGGCGTTGGCCAGTTCATCCGGCTCGTGCGGTGGAACCAGCAGTCCAGACACGCCTTCTTCGATCAGCTCAGGAATGCCGCTGACGGGGGTGCTGACGAGCGGCACGCCGCAGGCGGCCGCTTCGATGAGCACGTTCGGAATGCCGTCTCGATCGCCGTCGACCGTCACGACGCACGGAAGCGCGAACACAGTGGCGCGGCGATACCAGGTGAGCACTTCGCTCTGATCCAGCGAGCCTTCGAGGGTGATGACGCGGCTCAGCTTGTATTTCCGAATCATGTCGGAGAGCGGCTTCCTGAGCGGTCCGTCGCCGATGATGTGACAGCGGAAGTCGCGGCCGCGGTCGCGCAGGCGCGCGCACGCGCGCACGAGCGTGTCGAGCCCCTTCTTCTCCACCAGGCGCGCCACCGCGAGCACCACCGGCGGCTTGCTCTGCGCGTAGGGGCCGAACTGGAACCGGCTGAGATCGGTGCCGTGATACGCGTGCCGCACGCGTATCGGCTCCCCCTCGGCGAGCCGCTTGAGGTGCGTGATGTTGTAGCGCGTGCACGTGAAGACGACGCGCGCGGCGCTGAGCTTCTTCCGCAGGAGCGCCGGAGGCGAGTGATACAGATCCTTCGCGTGGCTCGCCAGGCTGAACGGCAGACCCGTCATCGCCGACGCCAGCCACGCCACCGATCCGGGCGAATGGACGAACCCCGCGTGCAGGTGGGTGACGCCGTCCTCCTCGAGGCGGCGTGCGAGACACCCCGCCTGCGTGAACCGCTCGATCATCTCGGAGTCGCGGGTGCCGAACGCCCGGGCCACGGCCGAAAAGTACGCCCGGGGCGCGTGCCACATCTGCCGGATGTGATCGCCGAGCACGCGATGGCCGTTTCGCCAGAGCGGGTTCGGCAGGTAGGAGATCTTCGAACGGACCTGCTGAAACACCTTGTGCTGGAGCCGATCGGGCGGATCGATCATCGAGTAGATGCGCATGTCGAATCCCTGCCGCTCCAGCTCGAGAATCTCGTTCAGGATGAACGTTTCGGAAACGCGCGGAAACGCCTTGACCAGGTAGCCCAGGCGGCCGGCATTCCTCGCCGAATAGATCACGGCGGTCTCGTGCGAGCCCATTACCGTTTCCTCCTCGCCCGCGTGGCGTGATCGAGGCGCTCCCATGCCGAGTCGATTTGCCCGGTCGCCCACTTGAGCCATCGGGCCTGGTGGCTCTGCTTGCGGAAATTCCTCAGGACGTAGGCCGACAGATCGAGCGCTTCGTACAGAGCCAGGCGTTGCGGCGATACTTCCGGCGCCAGGTCGAGGTACGCCGTCCTGAAGTGATCGCAGAGCGGCTGCATGTGAGCCGCTCGGCGTGGATGTCTGAGCGTGAACGACGTGAGGTGCGTCAGGAAGTACGCGACGTCGTAGGTCGGCTCGGCCTGGCCCATCCGATCGAAATCGATGATGCCGACGTCGTTGCCGTTGAGCATGACGTTGCCGTGCGCGAAGTCGCCGTGCGCGAGCACGAGATCGGCGACCGGGGTCGCCGCCGCAACCCGTTCGATCTCGGTGCGTAGCCGCTCGAGCTCGCGAGCCGTGGTTTCGTGGACCGTGTGCAGGTAGTCGAGGTTGCGCCGTTGTGCGGCGAGCAGCGCCGCCACATCGAGGCGAGGGCCGCTTGCGAGGGGCGCCTGCTGCATCGAATGGATGGCCCGCGCCACCGCCTCGAGGTGGCGGCCAATCTGGCGAAGCTGCTCGGGGCGCGCGTTATCGGGCGTCAGGTCGGAGAGCACCTGCCGGAAACGCTCGCCTGGCACCCCGCTCTGCACGACGAAGCGCCACGGGCCGACGGCCGCAATCGGCCGCGCCGCCTGCCACGCGCCGCCGCTGGCCACCGACGCCTTCCACGTGGTGTCGAGCGTCTCGAACGACTCTCGCCATCGTTCGTCCCGGTAGGCCTTGCCGAAGAGGTATAGCCGCTGCGACTCGCCCCGCTCGAAATGGTCGAGCGTGACGCCATACCGGAGCGTGCACAGCCGGCCCGGCTTGTAGTGAACGGGCTCGACCTCGAGGTCGCGCATCCGCCAGCCGTCGTCGCGGCACTCCGGCATGTTCTCGCTCAGGAGCGCCGTCATGCGGGTCACGTCGGTGGCAGGGACCAGGCTCGTCAGAATCGAATCGGCCGGAAACAGGCGGAGAACGGTGGCCAGTTCCGGCACGAGAAAGGCCGACGGGCGTGACCGTCCGTTGCGGCCAGGCTCGGCGGCGTGGCCCGAGGCCAGTTCCTCGCGCAGGTGCGTGCGCGCATCGTCGATGGTCGCCCACATGGTGCCGGAGACGAGCTGGCGGCATGGCGTGCCCGGCCCGTGCTGCGAGTCCACCGAGAGCGCGAGCGACACATCGCGCCAGGGCTTGACCTTGCAGTAAGTGATCTCGAAATCCTGGACCTGGACGGGCCGCGGAGAGAGATCGTCCAGCGCGCGTTGCAGGACGACCTTCATGCGATCGTGATCGCGGAGCTGCTCCAGCCGGCTCGTCAGAACCTCGGCTGCGTCCGGCGTCACGTCGCCCGGCATTCCGCTTTCGTTCAGCGGGCCACGGATTGACATACGTCTCCTTTGGGATCGGCTGACGGTTTAATGGCCACCGGACGGGGCCCATCGATCACGGTTCCGTTCGCCGACCAGTCGCACAACCGCGCGTAGAGCCCTCCGCTTGCGCGAAGCGCGGCCGGCGAGCCCGACTCGACAATCTGTCCCCCGTCCACCACGAGCACGCGATCGACGCGATCGATCAGGTTCAAGCGGTGGCTGATGAGCAGCGTCGTCCTGCCGCGCATGAGCAGCTCGAGGGCTTCC
Organism: Vicinamibacterales bacterium; assembly: GCA_963746535.1. Classification (GTDB taxonomy): domain Bacteria; phylum Acidobacteriota; class Vicinamibacteria; order Vicinamibacterales; family JAMQPK01; genus JAMQPK01. The sequence continues at coordinate 1,056,512 of CAVVBP010000010.1, forward strand.
ATCACGAGCTGCTCGTTTTCGGCGTCGAGACCGGTTGTCGGCTCGTCGAGGAGGAGAATCGGTGCGTTACGGATCATCGCGCGCGCGATCGCGACGCGCTGCCGCTCGCCGCCCGACAGCGTCGCGCCGCGCGCACCGATCACGGTCTGGTAGCCGTCGGGCAACCCCTTGACGAACTTCTCCAGCCTGGCCGCGTGCGCCGCGGTGATGACCTCTTCCTTGGTGGCGTCGGGCCGTCCGTATTGGATGTTCTTGAGGAGCGTGGTCTGGAAGAGCACCGATTCCTGGAGCACGACGCTGATTTGATCGCGCAGGGAATTCAGTTCGAACTCACGGATGTCTTCGCCGTCGATCATCACCCGGCCCGTCCCGGGCTCGTACAGACGGGGAATGAGACTCATGATCGAGCTCTTCCCGGCGCCCGTGTAGCCGACGAGCGCAACCACTTCGCCGGGCTCGACCTTGAACGACACGTTGCGCAGGACTTCGTGATCGGACTTGTAGCTGAACGAGACCTTGTCGAACTCGATCGCGCCTCTCAGTCGAGGGGCGGGGCGGGCCGTCGCGCTCTCGGGAGTGCCGGCATCGGTCTGCACGATCTCCAGCACGCGTTCGAGTCCAACACGCGCGCGCGCCATGCGTACGCTCTGCTTGGCGATTTCCCGCAGCGGGCCGTTCAGGCTGCGCACGTAGTGCACGAAGAGATAGAGGTCGCCCGCCGTCAGCTGATGGGCCAGCACCCTCTTGACGCCGAACCAGATAATTCCGCAGGTGGCAACCGCCGTGATGATGTCGACGGTCCGCACGTAGCGGGCTTCGAGCCACGCCGCCTTGATGCCCGCCTTGAGGCTGCCTTCGCTTTCTTTATCGAACTGCGCCTGCTGCACGTCTTCGCGGCCGAACGCCTTGACGACGCGCAGCGAGCCGATGGTTTCCTGGGTCACCGACGAGACCTCGACTTCTCGGTCGCGCTTCTCCTTCGACGCTTCCTTGATTTGCCAGCGCATCTGCCACTGAATTGGACTGAGCATGGCGAGCGTCACAAAGCCCACGAGGGCGAGCTGCCAGTCGACGAAGAACATGACCCCGAGGGTGCCGATGATGGTGAGGCCGGCGACCGTCCACTGCAGCCACGTCTTCCCGAACAGCTCGCGCAAAGAGTCCGTATCGCGCGTAATGCGCACCAGCATGTCGCCGATGCGTTTCTCGTCGTGATAGGTCAGCGACAATTTCTGAAGCCGGCTGAACAAGGCGACGCGCAGCTCGAAGACGACCTCTTCGGCAAGGCGGTCGGACAGGTAGCTGCCGAAGTACGCCGCCACACTCGAGAGCATCCAGACGACGAAGATCAGCACGCAGATGCCGAGGAGCGCGGTGGTCTGCGGATCGACGATGACCGGAACGCTGGGCGGCAGGAAATTGACGCCTTCGAGGAGATAATCGAAGACGAACTTCAACGGCCACGGCCGGAGCACGTCGGCGGCGGTCGCAGCGCCAACGGCGAACGCCGAGCCCGCGAGCAGCCGCCAGCGAGCGAGCACATAAGGTCCAACCAGGGCGGTCATCTCGCCCATGAGCGTCTGATTGAAGCGCCGGATCAGTCGTTTTTTCATTCGGCGATCTCGTTTCGTCGGATTCCAGAGCCGACAGTGGCTCCCACGTGGTGCGCAACGCCCGAAGGCACCGGCCGGCGCGTCGCGATCACGTCTTCCGCAACGGCAATCACGCGTCGGGCGTTGTGCCGCCACGTGTACTCGTTCATCACTCGCTCGCGCGCCGCGAGTCCGACCGTGCGGCACAGCTCGCGCTCCGATGCGACGCGTCCGATGAGGCCGGCGAGCTCGAACGCGTCACCAGGCCGGAAAAGCCAGCCGGTGCGCTCCGGCTCGATGACCTCGCTCACCTGCCCGAGCCGGGCCGCGATCACCGGTAAGGCCATGGCCATGTATTCGAACAACTTCACCGGAGAGAAGTACTCGTCGGCGTCCGGGGCGTACGGCGCCACCGCGACATCCATCGCGCGGAGGTAGTCGGGCACCTGTTGATGAGGAATCGAGCCGGACATGTGAACCACGTCGGCGAGCCCCATCTCGTTCACCTGGGCGCGGAGGTTGTCGAGCTCGGGGCCCGCGCCGACGAGAAGGAGCCTGAACGGACTGTTCGAGCCGCCGAGCATGCGCATGGCGTGGAGCAGGACATCGACGCCGTGCCACGGCTTCATGCTGCCGACGAACCCGATGACGAAGCGGTCGTCCCATCCGAGCGTGTGACGGATTTTTGACGGCTCGAGCAGCGGACCAAACAGATGAGGGTCCGCTGCGTTAGGAATGACCGAGACCTTCTCCCCTGAAACCCCGAGCTCCGTCATGTACTGCCGCAACGCCTGAGACACGACGAAGACGTGGTCGCTGCTCTCGAGGACGAGCCGTTCGGCCGTCCGGGCCACCAGCGGCAGCGACAGGCCGCGCATCTTCTGCTGCTCGAGCACCAGGGGCGCATTCACTTCGAGGAGGAGCGGGATGTTGAAGTAGCGGGCAAGCTCGCGGCCGGCAGTCGTAAACAGGCAATGACGTTCGTAGATGAAGTCGGGGGCAAAGGCTTCGAGCAGGAGGCGCCCCTGAATCTCGAGGCTCAGACCGTAGAGGATGTTCCGGAGGTCCTTCGCGAGCCGCGTGCCCTGGCAGATTTGCTCGTTCTGCAGCGCGTCGTGCACCTCGGTCAACGCGCTCCCGAAGGCCACCTGACGCATCAGAAAGTGCTCGCCGGACTCGTCGTCGCCGATGTTGGAGGCGAGGACGAACACCTCGTGGCCTTCCTCCTGGAGCGCCTTCACCAACCCCCGGACGTGCGCTGACGCCCCTTTGGTCCCGAGCACGGGAATGCCGAAGTCAGCGGTCAGATAGGCAATTCGCATGAGTCACCTGAAGTGCGCGTGTGGACTGCACGGCCCCGGTGTTACCGCAGCGACATCTCCCGTCTTTACGGGAGGTCACCATCAAATTTCAGTGCGTTGTCTGGTGAAGTAACCGTGCAGCTTCAACCGTGTTGCTGTTGAGTAAACGCTGCGTATGAGACTTTGAGGGAGGGTCGGATTTTTGACAATTCCCCAAACGGCCTAGCCAGAATGGGTCTCCAAACGTGCTAGCCCAATGGGTTAGGAGGAAAAACTGTGGGCGGGAGAGGCCGAGTGTACACGAAAACGGCAGCCGTCAACCCCCTCGGCTGCCGTTTTCACAGAAAAATTTCCGTCTTAGATTGAGAAAACGTTCGGTCCTTTGACCTTGATGGCGTTTCGCGTGTCGACGACGAGGCCCATCCCACCGATGCGCTCGTAATCGAACGTGGTGTGGTCGGTCGACACGATCGCGCAATCACAGTGCGAAGCCATGGCCACCTCGAACGGAAGGCTCGACAAGGTCCCGCTGTGAAGCTCGACCGTGGGAGCGTAGGGGTCGGTGTAGCTGACCACGGCGCCGCGCTTGGTCAACAGTTCGAGAATGTCGAGGGCCGGTGACTCGCGGACGTCGCTCACATCTTTCTTATACGCGATGCCGAACAGGTGAACGCGCGAACCGTTGATCGACTTCTTCACGGTATTCAGCGCGTCGCCCACGCGTTCGACAACGTAGTGGGGCATCGACGAGTTGACCTGCCCCGCAAGCTCGATGAACCGGCATTCGAATCCCGTCTGGCGAGCCTTCCACGAGAGATAGAACGGATCGATGGGAATGCAGTGACCGCCGAGTCCCGGTCCCGGATAGAAGGGCATGAAGCCGAAGGGTTTGGTCTTGGCCGCCTCGATGACCTCCCAGACGTTGATGTCCATGCGGCGGCACATCAGGGCAATCTCGTTCACGAGGCCGATGTTCACCGCGCGGAACGTGTTCTCGAGGAGCTTGACCATCTCGGCGACCCTGGTCGAGCTGACAGGTACGACGCTCGCGACGACCGAGCTATACAGCATCGAGGCCGCCTCGACGCTCTTGGGGCCGATGCCCCCGACCACTTTCGGAATGTTCTTCGTGAGGAAGCGCCCGTTGCCTGGATCGACGCGCTCGGGCGAGAACGCCAGGAAGAAGTCGCGTTCGGGCTTCAAGCCGCAGGCCTCGAGCGCGGGCTGTACGAGCTCGTCGGTCGTTCCCGGATAGGTTGTCGATTCGAGGATGACGAGCTGACCCGGACGCGCCGTCGCCGCAACCGCCTCGACCGCCTTGACGACGTAGGACATATCGGGGTCCTTCGTCTTGCGAAGCGGCGTGGGCACGCAGATGTCGATGACGTCCATGGCACCGAGGAGCGCCACGTCGGCCGTTGCGCGCAGCTTCCCGTTCAACACGACTTCCGCCAGCTCGTGGTCCGGCACGTCGGGGATATGACTCGACCCGTCGTTGATGCGCGCGTTCTTGGACTCATCGATGTCGAAGCCGGTGACGCTGAAGCCGGCGCGCGCGAACTCAACGGCGAGCGGCAGGCCAACATAGCCGAGGCCGATGACGCCGACCCTGGCCTGCCGCGTCCGGATGCGATCGAAGATGCTGGGCAACGAAATGGCGACTGTGCTCACGGGATCAAACCTTCCTTCTTTGATGTGGCCGTGGGGCCCTGCCCCCTCGGCCTGTACCTCGCGACCGCTGGTCGCTCGGCCATGCTCGCTTCTACTCGACGGTCACGCTTTTGGCCAGGTTGCGCGGCTGATCCACATCGCAGCCTCGGAGCGCTGCAATGTGATACGCCAGAAGCTGCAGCGGGATCACCGACAACAGCGGCGTCAGAAACGGATCGGCGGCTGGAATCCGCACCACGCTGTCCTGGGCGGGATCGAGCATGCCGGCCAACTGTTCTGGATTGACGTCGGTAATGACCACAACCGACGCCCCGCGGGCTTTCACTTCCTGAATATTGCTCGCGACCTTCGCAAACAGATCCTCCGTGGCGATCGCGACGACGGGCACGGTCTCGTCGATGAGCGCGATCGGGCCATGTTTCATCTCACCCGCGGGGTACCCCTCGGCATGGATGTAGGAGATCTCTTTCAGCTTCAGCGCGCCTTCGAGCGCGATCGGATAGTTCACGCCTCTGCCCAGAAAGAGGAACCCGTTCCTCTTGTAGTGGCGCTTCGCGATACGCTGAATCTCCTCGTCCCTGGCGAGCACCTCCTGGATGAGCGCGGGCACACCCTTGAGGGCCTTGAGCTTTTCCATGATGGACGCCCGCGACAGCGTGCCTCGCAGTTCCGCGAGGTGCAGCGCCAGCAGGTTGACCGCCACGAGCTGCGATGTGAACGCCTTGGTCGACGCGACGCCAATCTCTGGACCGGCGTGCGTATGCAGCGTGCCGTCCGCTTCACGGGTGGCCATGCTGCCCACCACGTTGCAGATAGCCAGCGTCGTCGCCCCGCGTTCCTTCGCCTCGCGAAGGGCGGCCAGTGTATCGGCTGTTTCCCCCGATTGCGTGATGGCGACCGTCAGGGTGCTCTCATCGCTCACCGGCTGGCGGTACCGGAATTCGGATGCGTAGTCGACGTCGACCGGAAGGTGCGCGTGCCGCTCGATGAGGAACTTGCCGACCAGTCCGGCATGCCACGAGGTGCCGCACGCCACGATCTGAACCCGCCTGGCCTCTTCGAGCCGTTGCTTGACCCCTGGCGCTTTCAGCGCGATGCGGCCCTCTTTGCTGTTGCCGCTCAATGTCTGGCGCACGGCGAGCGGCTGCTCGAAGATCTCCTTGAGCATGTAGTGGCGGTAGGCGCCCTTCTGCACCATCGCCGGGTCCCAATCGACCCGCGACGGCGACTTCGACAGGATGCGGCCTTTGCGATCGAGGAAGACCAGCTGGTTATGGCGGATCACCGCGATCTCGCCGTCCTCGAGAAAGATCACGTCGCGCGTGTAGGGAAGAATCGGGGCGACGTCGGACGCGACGAGGAACTCGCCATCGCCCACGCCCACGACGATCGGCGGGCCTTCACGCACGGCCACGATCTTCCCGGGATCGTTGGCCGACATGAGCACCATGCCGTAGATGCCTTGAACGGTTTGCAGCGCACGGCGGACGGCATGCTCGAGTCCGTCGCCATTCGATTCGCGCTCGACCAGGTGGGCCATGACCTCGCTGTCGGTTTCGGTCGCGAAGTGATGCCCCTCGCCCGTCAGCTCGCGCTTCAGCTCGAGATAGTTCTCGATGATGCCGTTGTGCACCAGCACCGTGCGGCCCGAACAGTCGCGGTGCGGATGCGCGTTGCCCGCGGTGGCCCTGCCGTGCGTCGCCCAGCGCGTGTGGCCGATGCCGTACTTGCCGTCGAGCGGATCCTCGTTAATGGAGTCGACGAGGTGCGAGAGCTTGCCCGCGCTGCGGCGCACTTCGATCGACTCGTCCTGCGCGAGCGCGATGCCGGCGGAGTCGTAACCGCGATACTCCAGGCATCGCAGTCCGTCGAGGAGAACCGGAACGACAGGTTTTGGTCCTAGATATCCGATGATGCCGCACATGTCAGGATCTCACCCCCGTGATGCCACGCATTTATTTCGGTTCCACGTTCAGCCGGTTTCGTCCGGCCATCTTGGCCGCATACAGCGCCCGATCGGCGCGCGCCAGCAGCTCCTGCGCGTCCGGCTCGTCCTTGCTCAACGTCGCCAGGCCGATGCTGACCGTGATTTTCAAGTCCGCCGGCAATCCCAGCGAGGGATCCGGCTGCCAGGTCGCGACCCGCTTGCGAAGCCGTTCGGCCGTCTGCAGCGCGTTGGTTTCCGCCCCGTGCAGCACGATCACGAACTCGTCGCCGCCCATGCGCGCGCACAGATCGAAGAAACGAATCGCGCGGCGGATGACGAGCGACACGGCCTGCAGCACGGCGTCGCCGGCCGCGTGGCCGAACCGGTCGTTCACCGACTTGAACAGATCGACGTCGACCGCCAGCACGGTGATGCTCGAGCCGTCGCGCGACGCGCGGGCGAGTTCTTCCTCGAGCCGGGCGGCGAAATGCCGGCGGTTGAACAGCCCCGTCAGCGGATCGGTCGCGACGAGCTTGGCGAGATCGGCTTTGTCCTTGCTCAACCGGCCCGCCAGGAGCGCCAGCGTCGCCGGCGCGACGAACGCCCGCAGCCTCGCGAGATCGGAGTGGCCGAATGCCTGGCCGTCGGAACGATCCGCCAGGTTCAGCACCGCCAGCAGCCGGCCGGCCGCAATCAGCGGGATGAGCAGGCACGACGGCGTGCGGTAGCGGATCCGGCGGCGCGCGGCCGACGGTTCCTGGCTGACGTCCGTGATGATCTTCGGCAGGTGCGACGTCAACACGTCGCCCATGAGACCCTCGCCCGCCTTGACCCGGACGTCGCTGACGAGCTCGGCCAGGTACCCGCGCGTCGCGCTGATGGCCATGTAACCTTCACGCTCTTCGAACAGCGCGAGCGAGGCCTGATCGGCCCTCGCGACCTGTGCCAGCGTATCGACGATGAGCTGCTCGACCTTGCCGCTGCCGCTCAGTTCGGCGAGCCTCGACGCAAAGCGGTGGGAAGTGAGAAGGGTATCCTCCTGAGCATCGCGCCCATTTTGCGGTTCTCCCACACCTTGCATGTCCAGTACAGACATGTAGCTTCTCCACGCGAGTCGAAAACTCTCGCCGGACCCAAACACCAGAACTTGAACTTGGACCAGGACGCGTACGCGCGCCCCGTTTACCCCGTTCGCTTCATCGCCAGCCGATGCTGAGGCGTCATCGTTTCCACGCCTCGATCGGTACGGCGCGCGATCGCGCCACTCTCGACGCCGCGGCGCAGAACCTCGACGATGCGCTCAGCCGCGCGTCCATCCCAGAGCTGTGGCCGGCGCCCCGCTGGTGGCGCTGAAGCCTTGATGCCCTCCCACGCTTCGATGATTCGCTCGGTCGACGTGCCGACGATCTTGTTGGTGCCTTCACTGACGGTGGCCGGTCGTTCGGTATTGGGCCGCAGTGTGAGGCAGGGCACGCCGAGCACGGTCGTTTCTTCCTGCACGCCACCCGAATCGGTCAGCACGACTTCGCTGCGCTCGACGAGTCCGAGGAATTCCAGATAGCCCTGCGGCTCGACCAGGCGGAGGCGGCCCGCCTCGAGCATCGCCGCCGCGGCGGGCGATGCCGACAGCGTGTGCCGCGTGCGGGGATGCATCGGGAACACGATCACGACGTCGTGCGAGATGTGATCGATGCCGCGCATGATCTGCTCGAACGTGTCGCGATCGTCGACGTTGTGCGGTCGGTGCAGCGTCAGCACCGCATAGGGGGTGCTCGTCAATCCGAGCGTCGCCGGGATGCCCAGACGCCGGGCGTGCTCCCTGCAGAACAGCAGGCTGTCGATCATCACGTTGCCCACGAAGTGGACGCGTGCGGGATCGACGCCTTCGCGAACCAGGTTCGCCTGGGCCGCCGGCTCGGTCGTGAACAACCAGTCTGAAATCTGATCGGTGAGGACGCGGTTGATTTCTTCCGGCATCGACCGATCGAAGCTGCGAAGCCCGGCCTCGACGTGCGCGACCGGAATCTGAAGCTTCGCCGCGGTCAGCGCGCAGGCCACCGTCGAGTTGACGTCGCCGACGACCAGCACCATGTCGGGTTTCGTCTTGAGCAGCACGTCTTCGAAGCCGGTCATCACCGCTGCCGTCTGGCGCGCGTGACTACCAGACCCGACGTGAAGATTGAAATCGGGACGCGGGATGCCGAGCTCGTCGAAGAACACGTCGGACATGCCGGCGTCGTAGTGCTGGCCCGTGTGCACCAGCGTTGTTGAGAACACGCGCGGCTCGCTGCCGAGCGCGCGCGCGATCGGAGCAATCTTGATGAAGTTCGGACGAGCTCCGGCAACCAGGACAATACGACAGGGTGATTCCACGGTAACGGCTTAGTGCAAGCATTCGGCCATTTCTCCGGCAGTGCCCTGACGATGTGATGTGGGATATCTCTCTCGCGTGTTTTCCGGCCTGACTTCGCGATTCGTTGGGCAATGGTGCAAAAAACGCACGACGCCGGTACAACGCATCGTAGACCGGTGGAACCGTGGCGAGCGAAGAACAGGCATAGGCTGTCACTTCTCACGTTGACTTCTTTCTCCTAGTCGGGAGAGAAAATCCGATGCCAGCCGGAATCCCGATTCGGTCATCGAAACGGCAAACTAAAGTCTGCTTCTTGCGTCCCGCCGGTCCAGTCTTCCCGGCAGGTGACTACGGGCGTTTCGATTCAAACATCCATGTCATCAACGCATTAGCGGGAATTCTGCATCCGGCGTCGTTTTTGCTCGTGCGGCCTCGACCGCGAAAGCGGCGACAAGAGTCTTTCTCTCAGAGGCCAAACTCATGAAGAAACCGCCCGTCTGCTTGCTCACACCGACCCGCGCGATGGATGCACATCAGGAACTTGCCATCGCGGTGATCCGTCAGGCCGTGATCGACGCCACCAATCCCGTGGCCGAAACTCGCGTTCGTGCCGGCGCCCGTGCGTTTCTCAACGGTTCGCCGATGCTGCGCGAATGGTGCGGAGTGGCCGGCATCGACCCGCGCCTCGTGCTCGAGAGGTGCGTGGGCGAGGATCGGTAACAATCGACGATCGATCGCGCCGCCGTTCCAGTGCGGACGATCAGAGAATGCAGAGCGACGGGACGGTCGGACGCGTGTTGCTGGCGAGTCTGCACCAGGCGATCGGCGAAGTGCTGCCGGCGCGGCTGGACCTCTACGAGCAATGGCTGCGGCCGCCCGACCATCCCGACGAAGCCCTCCGCATCGCGTCGTTCGGCGCGATGCTGAGCGCGCTGCAGCGTGAGGACGACAGCCAGCACATCATCGCGCGCGCCGGACAATACGCCGCGATTCGATCCTTCGAACAGCTCAGCGCGCTGAGGCGCGCGTACCTTCGAGTCCTGCCACGCCGCATTCGCGCGAGAAAGGCCGCCGGTCTCATCGTTCGGACCCTGCCCGCGTTGTACCCGGATGCTCGCATCGACGTCACGCGCCGCGGCGGCACGATCTTCATCGGCATCGAGGGTTCGCCGTTCTGCACTCCCACTGGACGTGCCGAGCGCCCCTGCTGCCACTTTTATTCGAACGTCATCACGACCTTCCTGCAACTTTTCAAGTTGAGCCCGGCGGTTCGAGTCAGTCGATGTCGTGAATCGGGCACGCCGAGTTGCCTCCTCACGGTCCTGCCCTGTCTGCCTCGCGGGGGCGCCGGTATCGGAACCGTGCTTCCGGGCCTGACCGACGACGTGATGGCTCCCGATCTGCCAGCGTCCGATTTTCCGCTCGCGCCACCGGAGCCCGAGCTCGACGTTCCAGCGATGCTCGAAGCGCCGGCCGTACTCGAAGCGGCCAGGCCTGACGCAGCCGTTGAAGCGGAACCACCAGCCACGGTCGAGACCCGCTGGGACTCGCTTTTCGTGCGGCAGGCCCCCGGCGCGGAGTCGAACCGGCAAGACATCGGGAGGACGCCGTCAGACCCCGAGGAGGATCCCGAGAGCCCCTGGCACCGGCTCTAACCTTATTAATGCGAAATCTGTAACCGGCGCCGATTAGTACGTCTGTACGGCCCACTAAAGTCTGCTTTTCAGCGACATCCTATCTAGTCTGCCCCGAGGGTGACTAACCGATCTTGCCAGGCAACCCTATTCCTTTCAATCGCTTACAAGAAACACGCTGCGCGGTACATCGTTTGCGAACTAGACGGCCGGTACAGACCACACACCTTGCCTGCCACCTCGACACCACCGGTCGTCATCCTGGGCGGCTCCGTCAATGCGCTCTCGGTCGCGAGAAGCCTCGGCAGACGGGGCATCAGGATTTTTCTGTCGGCCTCCGAGGGGCGGCACGTCCAGTACTCGCGGTACTGCACGAAGGCGTTTCCGTTCGGCCGCCACATCAAGGGCGCGGATTTCTGGCGCGACCTTCTGCTCGGTCCGCGTGGCACCGAACTACGCGGCAGCGTCATCCTCGTCTGCAACGACGAGGCGGTTGGATTCGTCGCGCGCAACCGGGTGGAGCTCGCCAGGCACTACGTGCTCGACGGCTCGGTCCCCGAACTGCAGCTCGCGATGCTCGACAAGCAGAAGACGCTCGCGCTGGCGGAATCGGTCAACGTGCACGCGCCGCGGTTCTGGCAGGTGGAAGACGCCGCGCAGCTGAACGCGATCGAAGGCGCGCTCACGTTCCCGCTCATCGTGAAGCCGCTCCTCTCGCATCTGTTCCAGGCCAAGTTCGGCGGGCGGAAGTATCTGACCGCGAGCACGCACGCCGACGTGCGCGCCGCGATGGAACGCGTCTGGGCGGCGGGCCTGCAGGCGATGATCTGCGAATGGATCCCCGGCCCCGATCATCGGCTGTCGAGCTACTACACCTACATCGATAAGCACGGCAGACCCGTTTTTCATTTCACCAAGAAAGTGATTCGCCGGTTTCCCAAGAACGAAGGCCTGACGTCGTACCACATGACCGACTGGGATCCGGAAGTGGCCGATGCGGGCCTGCGCTTTCTCTCGGGCATCAGGTTCCGCGGGCTCGCCAACGTGGAGTTCAAGCGCGACGCTCGAGACGGGCGGCTCAAGCTCGTCGAGTGCAACGCGCGCTTTACGGCGCCGCAGGAATTGTTCGTACGATGCGGCCTGGATACCGCATCGCTCATCTACAACGATCTGGTTGGCCTCCCGCTGCCGGAGAACCTCGACTACAAGCAGGGCGTCAGGCTCTGGTACCCGTGGCGCGATTTCATGGCCTTCCGGCAGCTCAACCGCATGGGCGAGCTCACGTTCGGCGAATGGGTCAGGAGCGTGTGGCACTGGCAGGCGCTGCCGTACTTTCACCCGACCGATCCAATGCCGACGATTGTGCCCGCGCTGATGGCGCTGAAGGGCCGGCTGCAGTTCGCGCGCTGACCTCAGTACGTAGTGTCCGGCTTGAGCCGGGAGAAAGGGTTCCGGGATCCTTTTTCGCTGGCCTCAGCCTGAGTGCGAGCTGATTCAGCGGAAGTCGGACCTACGCGGCGTGGGCTTTCCAGGGTGTCGAGACGCCAAGCTCGCCGGCGGTCTCGGTGAGCGCCTTGACCAGGTAATCCGGAATCGCAATACCCGATCGGGTCTGCTCTTCGGCGCACTTCAGCCGGGCGTCTCCGGGAAGATTCACGGACTCGAAACCGTCGCGCGGTGGAACCGCCGTGAGGGCGACGAGAAGCCCTTCCAGGCGGTCTGCGAATTCCTCGACCGGGAGGAACCGCGCGATGTCGATGGCCACGAAGAGATGGCCGCAGCGCGTGTGCCGGTTCAGGTCGCGGAAGACGGATCCGACCTCGGGTGCGACGGCCGCGCCCGTCAGCACGCCGCTGAGGATTTCGACGAGCAGGCCAAGGCAATACCCTTTCGCGCCCGCGGCGGGCAGCAGGCACCCCCCGCCGTCGACTTCGTTGGCGTCGGTTGTGGGATTGCCGTGGCTGTCGAGCGCGATGCCTTCGGGAAGCGGCCGGCCCAGGCGTCGTGCGTGGCTGACCATCGAGCCCGCCGAGGCGCCGGTCGCGAGATCGATCACGAGCGGCGGCGCGTTCCGGCGGGGGCTGGCGAAAGCGAACGGGTTCGTTCCGAGCAGCCGGTGACGTCCGCCGTGCGGAGCGACTTTCGGCATCGAGTTCGAGTATGAGAGACCAATCAAACCTTCATCGGCGGCCCGCGCGGCGTAGTAGCCCGCCGCACCAAAGTGATTGGAGTCTTTCACCGCGGCGATGCCTGCTCCCGTCTCACGCGCGAGCTGAATCGCCCGATCCATCGCCATGCGTCCGGCAATCTGACCGAAGCCGTGTTTCGCGTCGAGCGTGCCCGTCGACGGTCCCGTGCGCTCCCATTGCATGTCAGCCGGCGAGCGCAGCAGTCCCAGACGCAGCCGCTTCAGAAGAATGGGCAACAAGTAGAGCCCTTGTGTCTGATGGCCGCGCACGTCACACCACGCCAGCGTCTCGACCAGCGCGTGAGCGTCTGCGGCCGGCACACCGGCCGCCATCGCGAGATCCCGGCCGAGCTGGACGAGCTCATCGATCCGCAGACGGACATCGGTCGATTTCATTGCGGCCATTCTCCGGGGCCGAGCAGAACATCGAGCAGCCGTTCCAGCACGGGGAACGCCTGTTCCGGCCGATCGATCAGATAGTGATGCTGAAGGCCCGGCGTCGTGTTCACTTCGTTGAACACACCACCGGTCTCGGCGAGCGGCCGCGAGATATCGGTCGTAATGACGTCGTGGCCCGCCAGCCTGATTCTGAGCAGGCGCGCGATTTTGGCGCCGCGGCGAATCGTGTCCGGGTGCACGCGATCGCGGACGTTCGAATTCTCAGCCGCGGTGTTTTCGTTGACCGGCGCCTTGATGACGACTTTGCTGTTCACCGCGAGCACCGACGACAGCGACAGCCCCTGCTCGTCGAGGCAGCGCCGGAGCTCGACGTCAACGACGATGGGCTGCACGGCGAGCGGCGCCACGCCCTGGATGCGGCGCAGGTTCTCTTTCTTGATGAGCTGCGCCAGGGTCTGACGGCCGTCTCCGACCAGGCACGGCGGCCTTCGTTCGATGGCGTCGATGAACTCGCCATCGATGTAGAGCAGCCGGTAGGACGGTCCGGCGGCCTGCTGTTCGATGAGGATCGTCTTGCTGAAGGTCGACGCCACCACGGCTGCGCGCCGCAGATCGCGCTTCGTGCCCACGCCGAGCGTTACGCCGTGCCCGGAGGCGCCCGACATACCCGGCTTGACGACTGCAAGGCCGCCCAGATTCCCGAGAAACGCTTCAGCGCGCTCCATCTGGTCGATCTTGAACTCGAGAAATCGGCCGACCGGGTGCCCCTGCTCCTGGAGCAGCCGGCTGACCAGCGGCTTGTTGCCGGCCATCTTCAGCGTCACGGGGCCATCGAGCATGACGCGCGAGCCGCTGACGAACGTTTCGCGGCCGTCGCGCGCGATGCGAGTGACACCGTAGCCCAGATCCTCGATGGTGGCGCCGACGTTGGCCGCCGCAGCCGCCCACAGCCGGTCGTAGCACGACGCTCTGAGCGCCGCGAACGGTGCGAGCTCGCTCTCGTACCGGCGCTGGAGCAGGAACTGCTGAACCCGTGCCGCCATCGACGCGAGCTCGCGCCATCGACGCGAATGCTTTCGGTCGGAGACGCCGTAGGTCGCGCCAATCGGAGCGGAGAGTTTGCCGGTCGCGGTGGTCATCGTCTGAATCGGGCACACCCCGGACGGACCTCGAGGTGTGGCCGATGAATCAGCAAGAACGCGACCAGCCCCGGACGGCCGCGAAACTCCCATGGTTGCGGGCGTTGTCGCAAGACGAACGTCACGTTCGCGCGACGGTTATCCGCGATAACCCCGACAAAAGTCTGCGTGATAACGGCCTTCCGGGCATCGGCCACGCCGAAATAAGGCCGAACGCGTGGAGCACGCCTTGCACGCCGGTGGGGGCTGTCTGATCCATGGCAGCCATTCCGAACGTCCTCGCGCGGATTGCCGGACGCAGCCTCTTCCCCGGGCGAAGCGCGAACGTCTCGCTTCACACGAGGTTGGCCGCGCGCGTCGTCGAGGACCTGTCGCGCCATCTCCAGCAGGGCTGCCATCTCGACGGCATTCACCTGACGCGTACGGGCAGCCTGATCGTGCGCATACACGCCGATCGATCGTATGTGGCCAAGCTTCCGTTGTACGCCACCACCGAGCCGCGGCTGCGCCGGAGCGCGGAGGCGTTGAAAACGCTCGCACGAGCGGAGTGGATGACGCCGTTTCTCGCCGGCCGATGCCCGGCCATCGTGCTGTCCGGGAAAGCCTCGGGGTTCTTTTACTCGATCGAGACCGCCGTGCCCGGGCAGGATGGCGCGTCGATTCTGAAAGCCGGTGGTACCGCGGACGAGATGATCTTGTCGGCGGAACGATTTCTTTCGAAACTGCAGAAGGCCTCGGCGAACCGGCAGTCGCACGGATGGCAGGAACACTTCGGTCGTGCGGTGACACGCGTATCCGGCCTGGCCGCGCGCGCGGGGGTCGAACGCGCTTACACCACGCTGATTGCCGATTTGCGCACGCGCCTCTCCGCACGTCCGCCTCGAGCGGTGTACTCGCACGGCAACTTCTGGCTGGGGAATGCGCTCTTCGACACGGCGAACCAGTTGACCGGCGTGATCGACTGGGACTCGGCCGACGCATGCGCGCTGCCGGCGCTCGATCTGATTTATCTCGTCGTGCGTACCCACGGGCTGGCGCGCTCGACGAGCGTGGGCGAAGGGTTCGCGGATTGGATCGCGGCCGAGTCGCTTCCCTTCCTGGATCAGTGCGTGGCGCGCCATTTTCACGAGCTGTCGATGCCAACCGAGCTCGTGGTGCCGCTCGCCTATTGCAGCTGGATTCAGCACCTCGACGCGCACTGCCAGTTCGGCACGCCGGCGGGCCGCAAACGACAGTGGCTCGAGAAGAACGTCCGTGTACCGCTCGAGCAGTGGGAGTGTTCTCCCGGTCCCAACGTCCAGCGGTGGCAGAGGGAACGATGAAGACGGATCGCCTGGTTGGC
Source organism: Vicinamibacterales bacterium (assembly GCA_963746535.1). Lineage (GTDB taxonomy): Bacteria > Acidobacteriota > Vicinamibacteria > Vicinamibacterales > JAMQPK01 > JAMQPK01. Next base: position 1,072,058 of record CAVVBP010000010.1, read on the forward strand.
CACGCAGAGGTCGACAAGTCCACCGCCAGGCAGACTTCTGTCTGCCCCGGCACCGATGTCTTGGCGGTTGTGCCCAGACGCACCAGTGAGTTTCCGCAGGAATTCAGCGGTTTTCGGCGTGTTTCCAGTACGTACCGCTTTGGCCTGGGTCTTGAAGTATGGGAGGCCGTCAGATGACACAACCTCTTGCGTTACAGGATCCGCAGGTTCGCACCATCAGCGTGCTGCTCGTGTGCAACGAGCGCGTGATTCGCGCGGCGCTGCGCGCGCTGATCGACGGCCAGGATGGGATGACGGTCGTCGGCGAAGTCGATCGGCTGGAAGCGGCGATCGACGTGATCGCCTCCGGGCGACCCGACGTGACGATCCTGGATCCCGACAATTACAAGGGCAACGGCATCGCGGATTTACTGCGTGCCGGTATGGCGAAGACGCGCATCGTGCTGTTGACCGGCTCGCCAAACGCGACCTCGATTTCGGAGGCGCTGGAGAACGGCGCCGTCGGACTGGTGCTCAAGCAGCAGCCACCGGAAGTGCTGATTAAGGCCATTGCCAAGGTGTATGCCGGCGAGGTCTGGCTCGATCGGACCGCGACCGCGCGGCTGATCGCCGAGCTGTCCACGCCGCCGGCTGTCGAGCCCGCCGACCCGGATGCCGCGCGCGTGTCGCTTCTGACCAAGCGCGAGCGCCAGGTCGTGATGCTCGTGGGCGAAGGCCTGAGAAATTCCCAGATCGCGGATCGTCTGTGCATCACCGAAGTGACGGTCCGCAATCATTTGACTTCCACGTTCAGAAAGCTCGAGGTGACGAATCGATTTCAGCTGGTCATCTATGCGTTTCAGCACGGGCTGGCGAGCCTGCCGTCGCGCGTGAACGCTCCCGCGACCATGCCCACCGGGCGCGTGCTGGGATACCAGAAGAAGACTTCCTGAGATAGCGCCTCGAGCGACGGATGTTGGACGGTTCGCCCGCACGCATGCGGGCGAAGCGAGATGGGAATGGTGTGCCTCGTGGGGGCCGCGTGCCTCTTCTGATTGGCAACCGCGCAGCGGGGGGAGATGCCTGACCGCCCCGACTGGCCGCGCGGCCCCTGTAAGTGACGGGGCGAAGCTGTGTCCGGGCAACTGCAAGAAGTCCCAGATGATATCGGAAACACCTATTTCTCCTGATTCCTTCGACGAGCCGATCCGGATCGTGCTCGTGGGCAACGAGCGCGTGACGCGCGCGGGACTCCGTCTGCTCATCGACAGCCAGCCGGGCCTCCTCGTCGTCGCGGAAGAAGAGTGCACCGGCGATCTGATCGCGCTGATCGCCACGGCCGAGCCGCAGATCGCGATCATCGATCTGGACGGCACCAGCAATGGGGAGTTCATTCCCAACCTCCGCGAGGCGGGCCTCACGAGCACGCGCATCATCGTGCTCACCAGCACGCCCGACTCCGCGGCCTGCGCGAGCGCGGTGCAGCGCGGCGCGCTGGGGATCGTCTCGAAGCAGCAGGCGCCGGAGATCCTGATCAAGGCAATCGAGCGGGTGCACGCCGGCGAGGTGTGGCTGAACCGGGCGAGGATCGCGGGCGTGCTCGGCAGCCTGCGCGCGTCGGCGTCGGCGACAGTCGCGCAGCGCCGGATCGCGCGGCCGGACAATCTGCTGCCGCGAGAGCGTCAGATCATCACGCTCGTGGGCCAGGGATTCCGCAACAACGAGATCGCGACGACGATCTTCGTGAGCGAAGCGACCGTCCGGAACTGTCTTGGATCGATCTTCAAGAAGCTCGGCGTCTCGAATCGCGTGCATTTGATGATCTTCGCCATCCAGGAAGGGTTCGTGACCCTTCCGGCCTCCGATAATCCGCCCCCCGCGTCTTCCTCGCGGGATGCGCTCCGTCTGGCGACGAGCGCGGACCGGAGGATCAAAGACGACCCGGTGGCACTCACCAAGGGCCACATCAAGCGAGGACTTTTGATATGACATCAGCACACGCCACCCGGGCGTCGGCGCAGGTTCTCTGGCTGCTCAGCGTCGCGCTCGTCGTTGCGCTCGCGCCGGCATCGGTATGGGCACAGGAGAGCAGCGTCGAACCGATTGAAAACGTCGTCATCGGTCCGCTCGGCGTCAAGCCACGGATCATGTGGACCACCGAGTACGACGACAACTTCTTCCGCACGAACACGCCGGTGTCGGACATCATCTCGACGATCGGCACCGCCGCCACGGCCCGCGGGCGCCTGCGTCGCGTGAGCCTGAGCGCCAACGGAAGCGCCGACTGGGTGCACTACGCCAAGCTCGTAAGCGAGCGCGGGGCGAACGTGTCGGGCGCCCTGCGACTGGACTTTCACTTGAACCGATTCGTTCCCTACGTCTCCGCGGCCTACATCAATACCCGGCAGCGGCTGAACCCTGAATTGGACATTCGGCCCCGACAAGAACAGACAACACTCGGCGCTGGCGGACTCATCCACCTCGGTGGCAAGACGGCCCTCGACGTTTCCATGGCCCGCGACAGGCTAGCCTACGCAAAGCACGCGGAGGCTGACGACGTCAACGTCGGGGACGCCTTGAATCGACAGTCCGATCAAATCGCGGTGAAGCTGTTCCAGGAGCTCACACCGCTCACGCGCATCAACGTTACCGGCGAGATGCATCAGAACCGCTACGATCTCTCTTCACGACGGAATTCGGACAACTTCAGACTGACGACCGGCTTCGAGTCGAGCGGCCGCGTCAACGGTCACGCACGCGTCGGTCTCCGGGTCCTCAAACCGGAAGATCCGAGTCTGCCCGAATCGCGAGGCCTGTTCGTCTCGGTGGGCACGAGCGGGACCGTCGGGGACCGCGTGCAGATCGGCGTGGATGCCGAGCGCGACGTCGCCCCTTCGTACAGACTGGGCGCCACGTACGTACGAGTTCTACAGCTACGGCGGAACGATCACAAGCGCCGTCATCCGTTCTCTCAAAGTGACAGCGCATGTGAGCAGGCGCATTGCCGATTATCCGGCCGCCTTCGGCGAGCTCTTGCTGCCGAACGGGCTGGGGACGGACCGCGAGACACGATACGGCTCGGGCATCAGCTATCTCCTGGGCCAATCACTCGCGATCGACGTCTTCGGCATGTATACGAACCGGACGTCGACGATGGCGTCACGCCAGTTCGACGGCGTCAGCCTCAGGGCGGGAGTCACCCATGCTTTCTAGGAATGTGTGCCGCGCGCTTGTCACGATTGGGATCGTCCTCGCTCTGCCACTCCTCACCGTGGCTCAGCAAACCGACTATGTGCTCGGCCCGCACGACGTGTTCACGATTACCGTCTGGGGACCTGGCGGTGTTTCGGACCGCTTTACCATCGAGGCCGACGGAACGTTCACGTTTCCGATTCTCGGACGGATGAAGGCCGGCGGACTGACCACACGGCAACTGCAGGACGAGTTGACCAGCCGATTGCGTGACGGCTACTACAACGACCCGCGCGTGACCGTCCTGGTTGACGCCTATAAGAGTCAGTACATCTTCGTCGCCGGCGAGGTGAAAAACCCGGGGATGTTCAATCTCACACGCCCGACGACCCTTCTCGAAGCCCTCGCCAATGCCGGATCGCCGACGAGCAACGCGGGCACTGTCGCCGTGATCAGGCGGCGGACGAACGGAGAGCCGAGCAAGAGCCCGGTCATCCAGCCCGGAGATGGCGTCACGGAAATCCTGGTCGATCTCACTACGCTCCAGCAAGGCGTGCGCTCGAACGACCCCGTCCTGCGCGATGGAGACACCATTACGGTTCCGCGCGCCGCTCCCGTGTACGTGTTCGGCAATGTCGGCCGGCCGGGCGAGTACCTCATTGGCAAGGGTGCAACGGTCAGGCAGGTGCTCTCGCTGGCTGGCGGGGTGACTCAGCGCGGAGCGGCCGGGCGCACCAAGGTCATCAGAACGATTGACGGCGCTGAGCACGAGGTCAAGGTGGAGTTGGACGACCGGGTGAAGCCCGGCGACACGCTCGTCGTTCCTGAGAGGTATTTCTAATGGCTGACACACGACACTCGCTTCCCGAATCAGAAACGGTCATCTCACGGGGAGAATCCCGCGAGTGGCATATCCAGGACATCTGGTCGGTTCTCTATCGACGGCGATGGACGTCACTGGCAACGTTTGCGATCGTGGCGGGTGCGACGGTTGTCTACACATTCCTCGTAACGCCCGTGTTCGAGGCACGGTCGCAGCTGCTCCTGGGCGATAAACCGGACATCGTCACGTTTCAGGGGATTGACAACTCCCCGAATGACGATCGGAGCTATCTCGAGACGCAGGACCGGCTCTTGCGAAGCCGGTCGCTTGCGCGACGTGTCCTCGACACGTTGAAACTCCAGAATGCCGACGGGGCGAATCGAGAGCCGGATGCTGCGGGCCTCGCCAGATTCTGGAACCGCTCGAACGAGGCGGGCGTGCCGGCGGCCGGCCGATCGACGGAGACGGAAACGGAGTCGATGGCCATCGATCGGATGCTGGCACATCTGAACGTCGCGCCAATCCGCGATACGCGCATCATCGAGATCAGGTATGAATCGCCTGACCCCGAACTGGCGGCCCGCATTGTCAACACGCTCGCGTCTACGTATATCCAGCAGAACCTCGAGATGCGCTCCCAGGCGTCCAAGGAAGCGTCTGTGTGGCTGGCCGACCAGCTGGCCGAACAGCGCCGGAAGGTCGAAGTCAGCGAGCTGGCGCTCCAGAGCTACCGCGAGCGCGAGAACAGTCTGTCTCTCGAAGCCGGCCAAAATATCGTCGTTCAACGCTTGAATGCCTTGAACTCCGCAGTCACACAGGCCAAGACCGATCTCATCACCGTCGAATCCCTCTACCGGCAGCTCGCCGCGGGTCAGGGAGACCGCGCGGCGCTCGATACGTTCCCGCAGATCCGATCGAACAGCATCGTGCAGGACATTCGAACCCGCCTCGCCAACCTCCAACGTGAGCGGACGGAACTCGGGAGAAGTCTCGGCGCCAAGCATCCAGACATGGTGAGGCTCGACGCCGCCGTCAAGTCGGCGGAGCATGACCTTGAGACCGAGATGGCAAAGACGGTGGAGTCAGTCCGGCAGGAGTATCTTGCCGCCGTCGCACGGGAGAAGGAGTTGACGGCAGCGCTCGACAAGCAGAAGGCGAACGCGCTCGCGCTCAACAAGCAGGGCATCGAATACGGCGTGCTGCTCCGCGAGGTGGAGAGCAGCCGTCAGATTTATCAGAGCCTGTTACAGCGCGCGAATGAAACCGCGGTCTCGAGCGAAGTGAAAGGCAGCACTATCGAAGTCGTGGACGCCGCGGAAGTCCCTCGAGTGCCGATACGTCCCAATCGAAGCTCGAACCTGCTCATTGGCTTCGTTCTCGCCACCGTGCTGGGAATTTTGGCGGCAATCGTGCGGGAGGCGTCCGACGGCCGGATACAGACGCCCTCCGCCGTGAAAACCGCGCTTGGCCTCCCCTTCATCGGCATGGTGCCGTACGTGAGCAAGCGAGCCCTCAAGGGCAAGAGTCTGCTTCTCACGGGCGGCGTGCCCGCAAGTTATGCAGAGGCGTGTCGTGCCCTTCGAACCAACATCCTGACGTCCGCAGGCGCAGAAGAGCGTCGCTCGCTGCTGGTGACGAGCGCGGCGCCTGGCGATGGCAAGAGCATCGTCGCGGTCAACCTGGCCGTGGCGCTCGGAAGAAGCGGCAGCCGGGTGCTGCTGATTGACGCGGACCTGCGGCGTCCGATGCTCCACCAGTTGCTGGAATGCAGGCAGCGCCCGGGGCTGTCGGACGTCCTGACCGGCACGCGCAAGCCGAGCGAAGCGATCGTCTCGACCCGCTGTTCGGGCGTGTGGCTGCTTCCGAGCGGCACGGGCGTGTCGAATCCGTCGGAGCAGCTGGGTTCGCGCCGGTTCAAGGAGTTTCTCGAGAAGCTCAGCGAGTCGTTCGACTGGGTGATCATCGACTCGCCGCCCGTCATGGCGGTGACCGATCCCGCGGTCATCGCCCATATGACGAGCGGTGTGCTGTTCGTGGTCAACGCGCGCCGCACGCAGCAGAAGGTCGCGCAGGCTGCGCTCGATCGCCTCGAGACCGCCGGCGCGACGTTCGCCGGAGTCGTGCTCAACTCGGTCACCCTCGATCGAGACCAGTACTACAACACCCGCTACTACCTGCCGTTCTACGGCGAGTACGTCAGCGACGAGCGAAGCGCCTGAGCCTGAGCAGAGCTGCACAATGCGTCTGACATTCAGGCAGCAGGAACGGGCGCTCGCCGACTGGCACGCCGCCGCAGCCCGGGAGCGCCACAACGTGCTTCAGGGACGCGGGCCGGAGCCCCTCGTGCGTCCGGCGGCAGACCACGATACGCCGGAGATTCTCGACCTCATCGCCGCCAGCTACAACCGGGAGCACACGCCGCTGCAGACTGACTACTGGCGATGGAAGCACGAGGAGAACCCGTTCGGCGTGTCACCGTGTCTCGTCGCAGAGTCGAACGGCCATCTGGTCGGCGTGCGCGTCTTTCTCCGCTGGAACTGGTACAGCGAAAACCGCAGCGTTCGCGCCGTGCGAGCCGTCGACACTGCGACGCTGCCCGAATGGTCGGGGAGAGGCGTGTTCTCGCGCTTGACCATGCGGCTCGTGGAGCAGGTGCAGAAAGAAGGCGTCAGCTTCATCTACAACACGCCGAACCGTAAGAGCATGCCGGGCTATCTCAAGATGGGGTGGGCGCCGGTCACCAGAATCCCGCTTTGGGTGCGCCCGGTGCGCATTTCGCGCTGGGCGGGGCGGGCGATCGGCGAGGGCGCTCTCGAAGCTCCTGCAGTCGGCCAATTCGGCGCCATTCAACAGGTTCTGGATGATCGGCGGCTGCCGGCATTCCTCGCCGATGTCACACCGACCGAGACGCGCTATCACACCTCTCGCACGGCGGGCTATCTTCGGTGGCGCTACGGCACGATTCCAGGGATCTCGTATGCCGCCCGGCTGGAGATTCTCGGCGACGCCGGGGCGCTCGTCATCGCTCGCGGACGAGTCCGAGGCCGTTTTCGCGAGGTCACCATCAGCGAATTGCTCGTGACGCCGTCGATCAGGGGCGTGCAGATCGCCCGCTCCCTGCTCGCCGAGCTCGCCAGCCGCACGGATGCCGACTACCTGGCAGCCTGCGCCGCGACGGGCACCTCCGAGCGGATCGCGCTCGCCCGTGCCGGTTTCCTGCCTGTGCCACGTATAGGTCCGCACTTCACGGCCCGCCGTCTCAGCTCTGCGGGGCTCGATCCCGCGCGCTGGAGCAATTGGCGCTGCTCCATCGGCGACCTCGAGCTGTTCTGATCCATGTTCATCGAATGGGGCTCGTTCGTCATTGTCTGTGTTGCCGCACTTGCGATCGGCGCGGGGCTGGGTTCGACGTCCCAGTTGCGAGTCGTCCGCAATCTTGTGATTGCCGGTGCGTTGATGCGCATCGTTGGCGTCTTCGCCAGACACGCGATGATTTTCGATCTCTACAGCGGCATTTCGGATGCCGTCGGCTACTTCGGGGCCGGCCGGCTGATTGCGGAACAGTTTCGCGCCTTCGACTTCTCGATCATCGGCTCCGGCCACTGGGGAGATCGCGAGTGGGGCACGCAGGCCGTCCGCTATATTTCCGGTCTCGTCCTCACCGTGGTCGGCCCTTCCGTGCGGGGCGGGTTTCTGGCCTTTTCTCTTGCCGCCTTTATCGGGCTCGCTTGTGTGGCGATCGCCTTCGGGCGCGCCGGCCGAACGCGCTCGATGACATGGTGCGTGCTGGCGCTCTTTTTCTGGCCGACTCTTTGGTTCTGGCCCTCGAGCATGGGGAAAGAGGCCGTCCTGTTGCTGGCCGTCGGCCTTGTGACGTTGGGATACGTCGGTCGGAACGAGCGGATTCACTGGATTCCTCTGGTCGCCGGCCTGGGCCTTGCCATGGCCATACGTCCCCACCTGGCTGGTGTGCTCGCCGTGTCTGCATGTGCGGCCGAGTGGTTCGCACGAGACTGGACCAGTCGACGCCTCGTTCAGTCTCTTCTCGCAAGTGCCCTGATGCTATGGCTGCTCGTCGTGGCGTTTGGCATGCTGGGGCTCTCGGGCGCCGACTCGGACGCTCTGGAGGCGTACGTTCTTCAGACAGCCAAGCAAACGAACATCGGCGGCAGTTCGTTCGATCGGTCCGACAGCTTCGTGGTAGCGGTGCCGATGGCCTTTCTCAACATCCTGTGCCGTCCGTTCATCACCGAAGTGCACAGCCCGATGGCGCTGGCATCCTCGCTGGAAATGATGGCCTTCTGGGGAATCGTCCTAGTCAACCGCCGCAACCTGCGAGCGGTGCTCCGCTCCTGGCGTGTCAACCGGCTGTTGAGGTTCGCCGTACCGTTCTCTCTGCTCTATATCCTCATGCTCGGATTGACCTTTCAGAATTCCGGCATCATCGCCCGTCAGCGCACTCTCGTGATGCCGATGTTGCTCGTGGTGCTGACGGCCGTGCCCGTTGGAGAGAGTCGGCGCGCCAGCACCGGTCAAACTCGGCGAACCTGGCGGTCCCCCGCATCGAAGCTCTCAGTCGTTTCGGCCGGCTCGCCGTCATGAGGTGGCTGTCAGTCGCATCCCGCCAGGCGGTCCGCATGATTCAACCGCTCGTGCCGCACGACTCACGCGGCGTCACGATTCTGGGCTATCACCTCGTCGGCGCGGGTACGCCATCGCCCGTCGACGTGCCACTCGAGGTCTTCCGATCGCAGTTGCATGAGCTCTCCGGCTTTGCCCGCGTCCTTTCGCTCACCGACGCCCTAGCACATCTCGACGCGGGACACGAAAGCGCTCAGCCGGCCATCGTCATCACGTTCGATGATGCCTTCGACAATTTTCGAACATGCGCATGGCCAATCCTGAAAGAGCTGGCTCTCCCGTGCACGCTGTACGTGCCGACGGGTTTCGTCGAGGGCACGTACGGTGTCCCATTGAAAGGTGCGGAAGGTCTGACGCCCATCACCTGGGAAGCCCTCCGGGAGCTTGCAGCAGACCCACTGCTGACGATCGGATCGCACAGCTGGAGCCACGCCGATCTGCGGACGCTGTCAGTCGAAGAGCTGCGTCTGGATCTGCGCCAATCGCGCGCGTGTCTCGAACATCACACCGGACAGACGGCTGACCACTTCTGCTATCCACAGGCGAAATGGTCGCGCGAGGTCGAGCGTGAGGTTCGAGCGGTGTATCGAACGGCCGTGGTCGCCGGCGGCCGGAGAAACATCGCCGGGCGCGTCCAGCCGTTCCGGCTGGGACGGATTCCCGTTCGCAGGGATATGCCCGTGCAAATTGGACCAATCGTGAGCTCGGCTGTCTGTCTTGAGGAATGGGCGGCCAATTGTGCGCGATCGCTGACATGAAGCCTGTCACCGTATTGTTCGTCATCGACGGATTGGCGGCGGGTGGCGCGGAGCGGTCGCTCGCCGAAATGCTGCCGTCTCTCCGCGCGGCTGGAATTCGGCCGACAGTCGCATTCTTTCATCGCCACCGGGAACATCTCGAGGACGTGTTTCGCGCACAAGGCACCGACCTTCGCTTTCTCTCTGCGCGCCACGTCATCGCGCGTGTCGCCGCCCTCCGACGGCTGATTCAATCGGAGCAGCCTGATGTCATTCACACCACACTCTTCGAGGCAGACGTGCTCGGCCGGATTGCCTCGATCGGACAGCGCAGCGTCGTGATCAGCAGCCTGGTCACCACACCGTATGACCCGATTCGCAGCCAGAATCCGAACATCAACCCCGCGAAGCTCTGGGTCGCCCGGTGGATCGACACGTTGACCGCGCGCTATCTGACCACACACTTTCACGCGGTGAGCGAGGCGGTCAAACAGGCGGCAATCGAGAACATGGGTCTTCGGCCGGAGCGCATCAGCGTCATCCACCGTGGACGCAACGCAGGCTTCGTTCCCGCAACTCCAGAGCGACGGGCCGCGGTGCGCCGACTTCTGGGCGTGCGAGAGTCCGACGAGGTGATTCTGAATGTCGGACGGCACGGGTATGAAAAGGGCCAGCGCTACCTCCTGGAGGCGATGGAACTGATACTGCAGCGCCGTCCAGACAGCCTGTTGCTCATTGCCGGCCCGCGGGCCCGCTACACGGAGCTCCTGGAAGGCATTCAGAAGCGTGCGGGACTGAAAGAACGCGTGCGTTTTCTCGGCCAGCGAACGGACATCGCGGACGTCCTCGCCGGTGCGGATTTGTTCGTGTTTCCGTCGTTGTACGAAGGCGCCGCGGGCGCACTCATCGAGGCCATGGCCGCAGGCCTGCCCGTTGTCGCGTCGCGCATTCCCTCCATCGCCGAGGTCGTGCAGGACGGGTCGAATGCGCTGCTCGTCGAGCGGGCTTCCGTCGCCCCTCTGGCTGACGCGATTGTGGAACTGCTGGCAGACCGGCCGAGGGCCCTTGCGTTCGGCCGGCGAAGCCGCCGTATCTTCGAAGAGCGATTCACTCTCGAGCGGTGCGTCGAACGAATGGTCGCGTTCTACCACGGTCTCACGGAACGCGGCCCGCGGCTTGTGCCGGACGATTCATCGTCGGTCGTGGGCTGCAGGTGATTGATGTGCGAGGGATTCGGCCGAAGGTTCTCATTCTCATCAAGGGTCTGGGTCTCGGTGGCGCCGAGCGTTTGCTGGTCGACTCGCTTCCCTTTCTGAATCACACACGGTTCGACTATCACGTGGCGTATCTCCTGCCGTGGAAGCGCTTTCTCGTGCCTGAGCTCGAGAGCGCCGGCATTCCGGTTCATTGTCTTGGCGGCACAGGTGGAACGGACCGATCGCCTGGCGGAGCCGCCGCATCGTGGGCAGCGGTGACCCTGCTCCCCAGGGCGCTACAACGTCTCCTGAAACTTCAGCGACACGAGCAATTCGACCTCATCCAGGCCGACCTGCCCGTCGCCGGCATTCTTGCCCGCCTCGTCGGTCGTTGGTCCACCGCACCCGTCGTGTACACGGAGCACAGCCTGCAGGAGCGGTATCACGTGGTGACGCAGTGGGCGAATGCCGCTACCTACCGCTGGAACGACCGAGTGCTCGCGGTGTCCGGAGAGGTCGCCTCCTCAATCGAGCGACGAGGGCTGCGTCGTAGAACGCGGGTCGTCACGTTGCTGAACGGCGTGCCTGTCGAGCAGGTCAGAGCGGAGGCCGGGCGGGGACACGATGTGCGAGCTGAACTGCAGATTCCTGAGGAGCACCTAGTAGTGGGTGCTGTCGCGGGCCTTCGAAGGGAAAAGCGCCTTGACGACTGGCTCGACATCGCAGCGCGCGTGGCCGCACGTCGTTCGGGGGTGACGTTTCTGCTGGTTGGGGGCGGGCCCCTGGAGAGTGCAGTCCGCGAGCGTGTCCATGCACTCGCACTGTCGCATTGCATTCGCCTGCCAGGGTTCAGGCCGGACGCCCGCCGACTGATGAGCGCGATGGATGTGTTTCTCATGACCTCGGGTTTCGAGGGCCTTCCGATAGCGCTTCTCGAAGCAATGGCACTCGGCAAACCCGTCGTCTCGACCCACGTCGGGGGAATCCCCGAAGTACTCGCCGACGGCACGGCGGGACTGCTCGCACCGGTAGGCGACGTCGACACGCTGGCCGACTGCGTCCTGCGACTCCTGAATGACCCTGAGCTTCGTGCCCGGATGGGCGCGGCCGGCAGTCACAGAATCGAGAACGACTATCACGTGAGACGTCGCGTGCAGGCTATCGAGAATCTGTATCAGGAAGTTCTCGAGGAGGTCGCGTGATCTCACCTGGCGGCTGCCGGACCGTTCCCGCTGAGGACATCAAAGTCGCTCACGTGACGACCGTGGACTTGTCCCTGCGCTTCTTGCTCCTGAACCAGCTGGAGAGCCTACGGGCGGCGGGGTACTCGATAAACGCTCTGTCATCGGACGGCCCGCACTTGCAGGCGCTCACGGAACGCGGCATCCGTCACCTTGCCGTGCCGATGACACGATCAATTTCGCCGATCGCAGACCTCGCCGCCCTTTGGCGGCTGTATCGGGTAATGCGGCGAGAACGATTCACGATCGTGCACTGCCACACGCCGAAGGCCGAGCTCCTCGGTCAAGTCGCGGCACGCCTAGCGTGTGTCCCTATTGTCGTTGATACGTTTCGCGGCATCTCCTGTCGCAGCGGAACGAGCCGCCTGCAGCGGCGGTTGCTCGTCGCCATGGCCCGGCTCGCCGCATCGTGCGCCGACCTCGTACTCTGCCAGAGCCGGGAAGCGATGGACGAGATGGTCCGAACGAAATTCTGCAAGACCGAGCGTCTGGCGTTTCTGGGTAATGGAATCGACGTACGGGAGTTCGACAGGGGCCGCTTGAACCCATTTCAGCTCAATGCGGTCCGCAAAGAGCTCGGCATCGACTCGCGCCGGCCTGTGGTCGGCTTCGTCGGACGCCTCGTCCGCGAGAAAGGAATCGTCGATCTGTTCCGCGCCATGCGTCTGGTAAGAGCCGTGGTGCCAGACGCGCAACTCCTGGTCGTGGGTCCGACCGACTTCGACAAACCTGACGCAATCACACCAGATACGGCCAGCGGATTTGGACTGAATGACGGGTGTGTCTTTGCCGGCCTCCGGACCGACATGCCGGCAGTTTATGGCCTGATGGACGTGTTTGTGCTGCCTTCAAGTCGCGAAGGGTTCCCGCGCGCACCGATGGAGGCCGCCGCGATGGGATTGCCCTGCGTGGTCACCAACATCGCTGGGTGTCGAGAAGTCGTGGATGACGGCCGTAACGGTCTCCTCGTCCCTGCGGGCGAGCCTGTCGCGCTTGCCGACGCGATCGGGTCTTTGCTCACCAACCGCGAGTTGGCCAGGCGCATGGGAGAGGCCGGCCGTCAGATGGCGCTCGAACGTTTCGACGAAGAGCGGGTGTTCGCCAGCGTCAAGGGCGCCTATGCTCGGCTGCTTGCGGACAAGGGCATCGCGCGGCCCGAGTGGAACGCCCCGGTCGCTCACCCCGCTCAATCGTGAATCCTCTTTACGCTCACGCGGGAAAGCGGCTCCTCGACATTTGCATCGCGGCGTCGGCGCTCGTGCTGCTGTCGCCGGTGATTGCGTTCGTAGCGCTGGTCGTGTGCTGCACCATGGGCAGCCCTGTTCTGTTCCGGCAACTTCGTCCAGGTCTGAATAGCCGTCCGTTCACGATTTTCAAGTTTCGGACGATGCGTCAGACCGATGCGGCCCCGGCGATCTCCGCGGACGCCACGCGTCTCGACTTCACCGGCCAGCTGCTCCGCGCGACGAGTCTCGACGAGCTGCCACAACTCGTCAATGTGCTGAGAGGCGACATGAGCCTCGTCGGTCCGCGCCCACTTCTGATGCAGTACCTGGATCGCTATACGCCGACGCAGACGCGCCGCCACGAGGTCAGACCTGGAATCACCGGCCTGGCGCAAGTGAACGGGCGCAACGCGCTGTCGTGGGATGACCGGCTCGCCATGGATGTCTGGTACGTGGATCACCTGTCGGTCGGCACTCGACTTCAAGATTCTGGCCCGCACGATCGGATCGGTCGTCCGCCGGCGCGGTGTCAAGGCGCCTGGAGAAGCCACGATGCACGAGTTCCTGGGAAGCGAACCCTGAGATGCGAGTCCTTGTGATCGGCGCCGGGGGGCACGGCCAGGTGGTCGCAGACGTTCTTCTGGCGGCCTTCGGCCACGGCTCGGCCGCCTATCCATTCGGCTACGTCGACCACGACGAAAGCCTGTGGGGCCACGTGCTGCTCAACATTCCCGTGATGGGCTCCATCGACGACTACGCCAGCTTCGACCATGACGCCATCATCGTCGGCGTCGGCGACAACCGGACGCGGCGGCGGTTCTTCGAAGCGTTCTCGCGGGCTCAGGAGCGTTTCGTCACGGCTCGCCACCCGAGCGCGGTGGTGTCCGACAACTCCGTCGTCCGGCAGGGCACCGTCGTCTGTGCCGGCGCGATCGTCAATGCAGGGGCGTGCGTCGGATCGAACGTGATTCTGAACACCTCGTGCAGCGTCGACCATCACAATGTCATCGGCGACCACGCGCACATCGCACCGGGCGCACGGCTGGGCGGTAACGTTACGATCGGCCAGGGGGCTCTCATCGGCATCGGCGCGATCGTGCTCCCCGGCCGTCGCGTCGGCGCATGGACCGTCGTCGGCGCCGGCGCCGTCGTCACGCAGGACCTTCCCGACGGCGTCATCGCCGTCGGATCGCCCGCCCGTGCTGTCACGTTGAAAACGACACGCCTCTCGGTCAACCACTGATTATCAGCCTATGAATCGCGTATATCTGTCGCCGCCGCACGTTGGTGCGGAAGAGCGCCGACTGCTTCTCGAAGCATTCGAATCGAACTGGATTGCTCCGGTCGGTCCCCACATCGATCGTTTCGAACAGGAATTCGCGGAGCGTCTGGCGCTGCCCGGAGCCGTTGCGCTGTCGAGCGGTACCGCCGCCCTCCATCTCGCCCTGCACATCGTCGGCGTCACGAGACACGATGAGGTCCTCACGTCGACGCTGACGTTTGCCGCCACGGCCAACGCCATCACCTATCTCGGCGCCCATCCAGTGTTCATCGATTCGACGTCGAGCACCTGGACGATGGATCCGATCCCTTCTCGAGGAGGAGCTGCAGGCCTGCGCACGACGCGGCCGGCTGCCGAAGGCCGTCATGACCGTTGATCTGTACGGCCAGTGTGCCGACTACGACAAACTGGTCAGCATCTGCAGGAAATTCGAAGTTCCGCTGATCGCCGACGCCTCCGAAGCGCTGGGCGCCACGTACCGCGACGAACAGGCCGGACGTTTCGGCGAAATGGCCGCGTTCTCGTTCAACGGCAACAAGATCATCACGAGCGGCGGCGGCGGCATGCTGGTGTCAAAGCGGCTGGACTGGCTGGCACGCGCGCGCTTTCTCGCCTCGCAGGCCCGCGACCCGGCGCCGCATTACGAACATTCCGAAATCGGGTTCAACTACCGGATGAGCAATCTGCTGGCAGCGGTCGGACTGGGCCAGCTTCGCAACCTCGATCTGCCGCCTCGCGCAGCGACGAGACCACAACGAGTACTACCGGCGTCAGTTTGCGGCACTGCCCGGCATCGAGGTCATGCCGGAAGCCTCGTACGGCCGCAGTAACTGCTGGCTGACGTGCATCACGATCGATCCGCATCGCTTCGGCGCCACGCGCGAACAACTGCGGCAACAGCTCGAGCTCGCCAACATCGAATCACGCCCCGTCTGGAAGCCGATGCACCTGACAGCCGGCGTTCGCCGGCTGTCGAGTGCGTGGCGGCGATGTCTCGGCAAGGCTGTTCGAACGAGGCCTTTGCCTGCCGAGCGGGTCGAGCCTCACGCACGAAGGATCGGGAGCGCGTTGTCGACACGATCGAGATGTGGCGCGAATGGGGCTGTTCGCACTCCGACGATCCGACCTCGAGCTGCGAATCAGTAGGGCCATTCACAGGATTCATGCCTCGTCCAAATCAAGATAAAAAGCGGCCCACTGAGAACGGGCCGGTCCTTCCGGACTGGCTACTGCGCTACCGGGGTGCGCTCATCTGGCTCTTTCACATGGGGCTGGCGGTCACGTCGAGCTACGTCGCCTTCTCCGTACGTTTCGACGGGACCATTCCCGCGCATTACGCGACCCTGTGGAAGGAGAGCCTGGCGACGCTGCTCGTGGCCCGCGGAACGATGTTCGTGGTGTTCCGGCTGTACGAGGGACTGTGGCGGTACACCAGTGTCCGCGACCTCCTGAACATTCTTCTCAGTGTCGGGCTGAGCTCGCTCGGCTTCTTCGTGTTCGCCCAGGAAGTCATCGGCCTCACTTACTACCCTCGATCCATTCTGTTGATCGACGCGCTTGCTCCTTACCGGCCTTTCAGGCGGCGTCCGGCTGATCGCTCGCGCACATCGCGACCTCGTTGCCGGGACGGGAGGCCGCAAGGTCCTGATCTACGGGGCCGGTGACGCGGGTGAAGCCGTCGCCCGCGAAATTCGGCTGCGCTTGTCGAGCGACTACAACCCGGTCGGATTCGTGGACGACAACCCGACCAAAGTCGGCGAGCGCATTCACGGGATTCCGGTGCTTGGGACCCGCAACGATTTGCCGGCCATCATGAAGCGCTATCGCCCGGCTGAAGTGCTGGTCACGATTCCGCGCGCCGAGCCCTCAACCTATCGCGCCGTGGTCCGGGCGCTCGAACCGTTCGAGGTGCCAATCAAGACGCTTCCGCACCTGCGCGAGATTCTCGACGGGCACGTTTCCACCAGCCAGATCCGCGATCTTTCGCTGGAAGATCTGCTCCGCCGCACGCCGGTCGGTCTGAGCCGCCGGCCGCTCCTCGGATTGATCGAGGGAAAGACCATCCTGATTACGGGGGCCGGCGGATCGATTGGCTCGGAACTCTGCCGTCAGATCGCCGCGCTCCATCCCGCGGCGCTGATCCTCTACGAGCGCCATGAACACAGTCTTTACACGGCGCTCAATGATTTGACGGCGCGGGAGGATTTCGCCGGCGCCACGTACCCGATGATTGGCGACGTCACCGACCGGAGCCGCTTCAAGTCCGTACTGCAGCAGTACCGGCCGGACATCATTTTCCACGCGGCCGCGCACAAACATGTACCGTTGATGGAGCTCAACGTCTGCGAGGCCGTGAAGAACAACGTCCTGGGGACTCAGATCGCCGCGGAACTTGCCGAAGAGTGCGGCGTGGAGCGGTTCATCCTCATCTCTAGCGACAAGGCTGTCAATCCAGTCAGCGTCATGGGCGCCACCAAGCGTGTCGCCGAACTAATGCTCCAGTCCAGATCCGCACGCACCAGAACGAAGTTCATCACGGTTCGCTTCGGCAATGTGCTCGGAAGCAACGGAAGCGTGATCCCGCTGTTCATGGAACAGCTCAAGCGCGGCGGGCCGCTCACGGTCACACACCCCGACGTGCGGCGGTATTTCATGCTGATCCCCGAGGCGGTGCAGCTCGTTCTTCATGCGGCCGCCATTGGCGAGCTGAATGCCATTTACGTGCTCGACATGGGTGAGCCCATCCGGCTGCTGGACGTGGCGCGCGATCTCATTCGCCTGGCCGGTTTCCGACCAGACGAGGTGCCGATAACGTTCATTGGACTCCGCCCCGGGGAAAAGCTGGACGAAGAGCTGGTAGGGCGGGAAGAGATCGCCCGTCCGTCGCCGGTTCAGAGCGTGATGCAGGTTCAGCCTCGACAAGTGCCTGACGCGTCACAGCTCTCGGCACAAATCGGCATGCTGGAGCGGGCGGCGCTCAGCAGCAATCCTCTCGCAACGCTTGCGCAACTGCGGGAGGTCGTTCCCGAGTTCGGATCGGCGGAGCCCGCCACTCCGCTGACGCTGGCGGAACCGCAAATATCCCCGATTGCCGCTGCAGAGGCGACCCCGCCCGCCATCGAGAGTCCGATCTCCGCAAACGCAGCCTGTCTGGCGTGTGCGTCGACCAGCTTCCGCCGTTCACGCGTCGTTGGCCTCGTCGAGCTCGTGCGCCGGCAGATCACTGACAAGCGCCCCTATCGTTGTGACAACTGCGGATGGCGCGGATGGATTGATGTTGTTTCGGTGCCGGCGCGAACCGTGGCGACACGTGACAACCATCCCGATCTCGGCGCCATCGACCTGGCATTCTCCAAGGTTGTTGGTCGGGCAGCAACAACCGTGACGCCATCCCGGCTCGACGCCGGTTGGCTCGCTCAAGAGGAGCGCACATTGGCCGGCGACGCGGCGCGATGAGGACCGGCAGGGTCCGAACATGGACGGCCATCGCGCTTCTGGGCTGGGGCGTCTGTGCGCTAGGCTCCAGCCGCCCATGGGGGTACATCCCATTGCTCGCGGGGATGGCCGGCTTTGGCGCAACCGCCGTGTTCGGCGCGGAGAAGAGCGCCCGGATCGGCCGCGGACTTTCCCTCTCGTTCCTGGTTCTGTGCGTGACGATCGTGGTCCAGCTCATCCCGCTTCCCCGCCTCGTGCTCGACGCGGTCAGCCCGGCCAGCAGCATCGCCGCAGGCACCGCCTCGCGGGCCGCGCATCCAATCTCAATCGATCCGACCGCCACCGCGCTCGGTCTGGTATTCCTTCTGGCGCTCGCGCTGTTCTTCGTGGGTATGGTGAGAACGATCGGGTGCGGTGAAGTCTGGCGATTGTCTTCGGGTCTGGTCGCACTCGGGACCCTGGTCGCGATCGTCGGAATCCTCGAAGCGAGCAGGATATGGGGCAGTGTCTACGAGGCAGCGGGGTTGCCACTTCCGCCCGACAGTATGCCGCACGGCCCTTTCTCGAGCCGGAATCACTACGCCGCGTGGACGTTGATGTCGTTGTCTCTGACGCTCGGGCATCTGTGCGCTGTCCTCGAACGCGCCCTATCGCTCGGGGTCCGCGGTTGGGCACGGCTGTCGCTCGGGCTGAGAGCAACTCTGGCTCGTCAGCTGTCCGGAACGTTGTGTGCGGCGACGGCCATGGCCGTTGCGCTTGTCCAGACGAGATCACGCGCGGGCATTCTGTGCCTCTCGGTCGCGTTAGTGACGATAGGTCTCTTGCTGATTCGCCGGATTCCTCATCCCGTGCCGCAGTGCGTGGCCGCGGTCATCTTCCTGCTCCTTTTGCTGAGCGGCGTCGTGGTCACCGGGATGCAACCGATCGCCAGCCGCTTTATGGCACCTTCGTGGTCGACCGCCCACGGCCGGCTGCCAATCTGGCGTCAGGCCGCGACGATCGCTCGAGACTTTCGCATCACCGGCTCGGGCTTCAACACGTATCAGAGGATCGTGCCGCTTTATCCCACGGCCGAGCTCGATCGTCATCCGTATGAGGGAGCTCACAACGATTTCCTACAGCTCATGGTGGAGGGCGGGCTGCTGGTTGGTCTTCCAGCCGTTGCAGTATTGGGATTCTTCGTCAGAGACACACGCCGCCGGCTGCGCGAGCGCGCCGGCGACCGCGCCACTGAGTGGCTTCGTACCGGCGCCGCCATCGGCCTCCTGCTGATCGCCGCGCAGGAGACCGTGGACTTCAGCCTGCAGATTCCCGGCAACGCCGCACTGTTCATCGTCCTCGCGGCGATTGCCGTACACCGCGCTTCGCGCACGGTCCTGCGTCGTGAGGCAGCATTCGTCGGCGTCTAGAGATGAGTCGCATGATCAAAGAAGAGGCACTGATTGGTAGGGCGGTCGCGCTCCCGACCGTGGTCATTGAACCGAGCAAGGGCTGGATGCCAGTGAACCTCCCAGAGCTGTACCAATACCGCGAGCTCGTGTTCTTCCTCGCATGGCGGGATGTGAAGGTGCGCTACAAGCAGACCGTGCTCGGCGCGCTCTGGGCCATTTTGCAGCCCGTGATCACGATGCTCGTCTTCAGCCTCTTCTTCGGCCGCTTGGCGAAAATGCCATCGGACGGCGTCCCTTACCCCGTCTTTTCCTATGCGGCGCTGGTGCCGTGGACGCTGTTCGCGACGGGATTGAGTCAGGCGTCGAACTCGCTCGTGAATAGCGCCAATCTGCTGCGCAAGGTGTATTTCCCGCGGCTCGTCATGCCCGCCGCCAGCGTGCTGGCCGGCATGGTGGACTTCGCGCTGGCCTTCGTGGTGCTGGTCGGCCTGCTCATCTTCTACGGATTCGCGCCGACCACGGGCATCTTCTTCATTCCCGCGTTGGTGCTTCTCACCGTGATGACGAGCCTCGGCGCCGGCCTCTGGTTGTCGGCGTTTAACGCTCGGTTCCGGGACGTCCGTTATGTCATTCCGTTTCTGGTGGAGATCTGGCTTCTGGCCACGCCAATCGCCTATCCCTCGAGTCTCCTCCCGGAGCGCTGGCGCTCGCTCTATGCGATTAATCCCATGGTCGGCGTCGTTGAAGGATTTCGCTGGGCGCTGCTCGGAACCGGCTCGGCGCCGGGCCTGATGATTCTCGTGTCGTCGACGGCGTCTGCGTTGTTGCTCGTCAGCGGCGTGTTCGTGTTCCGTCGTATGGAAAGGAATCTCGCAGATGTCGTCTGATACGGCTATCCAGGCCGAGAGCCTCGGCAAGCTCTACGAGCTTGGCACGAAGTTCGAGCCGCGCCTCACCCTGCGCGAACAGGTCAACCGTCTCGCTCTGGCGCCGTACCATCGCCTTCAGGCGGTGCTCCGCGGCGAGTCGGCTCATATTTCCGGTGAAAGCTTCTGGGCGCTCAAGGACGTCTCACTGTCGGTCTCGTACGGTGAGGTGGTCGGCATCATCGGGCGCAACGGTGCGGGCAAGTCCACGCTTCTGAAAATCTTTTCTCGCATTACCGACCCTACGCATGGCCGCGCCCGTATTCGCGGGAGAGTGGGCTCGCTGCTGGAGGTCGGCACCGGATTTCACTCGGAGCTGACCGGACGCGAGAATGTGTTCCTGAACGGCGTCATCCTCGGCATGACACGAGCTGAAGTCACCTCCAAGCTGGATCAGATTGTCGCGTTTGCCGAAGTGGATCGCTTCCTCGACACGCAGGTGAAGCACTACTCGAGTGGAATGTCGCTGCGGCTCGCGTTTGCGGTCGCCGCGCACCTCCAGCCCGAAATCCTCCTGGTGGACGAGGTGCTCGCGGTCGGCGACGCCGTGTTTCAGCGGAAGTGCCTTGGCAAGATGAACGACGTCGCGCAGCAAGGCCGCGCGATCCTCTTCGTGAGCCACAACCTCGAGGCCGTGCAGCGACTCTGCGACCGGTGCATCTGGCTCGACGGCGGCCGGCTCCGCCTCGACGGTGATCCAGAGACCGTCATACGGGCATATCTGGAAGACGACGAAGTGCTCGACTCGTCGTATCGCGGAGAACGCCGCGCCGGTCCCGACGCCCCGATCGTGCTCAAGGAAGCGGCGGTCGTGAATGCCAACAATAAGCCGTGCGATGCCATTTGCTTCGGTGAGCCGATTACGTTCCGCCTGCGGTGGGACGTCGCCCGGCAGGTGACCGGGGCGACCTTCGTGGTTCACGTGCGCGACGCGAACGAAAGGCTCATCTTCTCCGCGAGCTCCAACGACGAGATCGATATCACGCCCGGAACGATGGAGACGTTTTGCAGAGTGCGCGAGAACGTCCTGCGCCCCGGCGATTACGGAGTGACCGTCAGTTGCGAACGGACGTCGCGTGTCTGCCTGCATCGAGTCGTTCGCTGTCTGCGACTTCGAGTGCTCGATGTGCCCGCCCCCGGACGGGCGCTTCCGCGACTCAATCGCGAGGCACTGGTCGCGCCGGAAGTTCAGTGGGACGCCCACGTTCCTGCCACCGCGGCTGCAGGCTGACCTGGTCGCCACATCCAGTCAGGTCGATGAAATTCCTCAACGAGGACGCATGAGACTCGGCGCATTCATCATGACGCGAAACCGCCCTCGCGTCTTAGAGAAGACCCTGGAGATCCTGTTCGATCAGACCAGGCCCCCCGACCATGTACTGGTCGTGGACAACGGGCCCTCGAAGGAAACCGAGCGTGTCATTGCGGAGTTTTCGCAGGGAGCGATCGCGTACCACGCAATGAGCGAC
>CAVVBP010000011.1:0-967628 GCA_963746535.1 Vicinamibacterales bacterium
GGTGATCCTATCTAAAGAAAGGAAAAACGAAAAAGGAAAAAGGAATAGAGCCTCCCCTGGGGATGGGAGGCAAACGCCTCTCACCCCTCTTTTTTAACAGAAGACCAGAAGATCAGAAGAAACGTTGATCTCCTGACCTTCTGACCTTCTGTCTCAGGGCTCGGTCCTCGGGCGCGTGCAGCCATGAATGCCTATAATGCAATTCATGAGGCCACTGAGCTGCGCGATGGTGTTGGTGCTGGGCTGGACCGCCTTCCCGTCGGCGCAGGCTCGCCAGCCAGTCGAAGACTACGTCAAGGCTCATCAGCAGCAGATCGTCACCGAGTTCGTCGAGCTGCTCTCGATTCCGAACGTCGCCGCCGATCGCGCCAACGTCAAACGCAACGCCGATCTGCTGCGCACGCTGTTCCTCAAGCGCGGCTTTGCCGTCGAGATTCTGCCGACCGACGGCAACCCGCTCGTTTTCGCCGAGCTGGCCGTCCCCGGTGCACGGCGCACGATCCTGTTCTACGCGCACTACGACGGTCAGCCGATCGATCCCAAGGCCTGGAGCCAGACCAGCCCGTTCACGCCTGTCGTGCGGACCGGCCGGCTCGAGGACGGCGCCAAGGAGATTCCTGATTTCGTCTCGCTGAAGCAGTTTCCGCCGGAGGCGCGGCTCTACGCCCGCTCGGCGTCAGACGACAAGGCGCCGATCGTCGCGCTGCTGTCCGCCGTGGACGCCATGAAAGCGTCCGCACAACCGATCACGTCGAACGTGAAGGTCATCCTCGACGGCGAAGAGGAAGCCCGATCGCCGAGCCTGGCGGCCACGATGGGCCGCTACCGCGAGACGTACCGCGCCGACCTGATGCTGATCCTCGATGGGCCGCTGCACTCGAGCGGCAAGCCGACGCTGGCCTTCGGCGCGCGCGGGCAACTCGTATTTCAGATCACCGCGTTCGGTCCGAAGTTCGCGCTGCACAGCGGCCACTACGGCAACTGGGCGCCCAACCCCGCGCTCGATCTCGTCCAGTTGCTCGCATCGATGAAAGACGCGAACGGGCGCGTCACCGTCGCCGGCTTCTACGACGACGTGCCGAAACTGTCCGAGGAGGATCGGAAGATTCTGGCCGCCGTGCCCGATCGCGGCGACGAGCTGATGCGCTTTTTTGGCATCGGCCGGACCGAACAAATCGGCGACAACCTGCAGGAAGCGCTGCAGTATCCCTCGCTGAACATCCGCGGCCTGCACAGCGGCGACATCGGCGACCAGGCGCGCACCATCATTCCCGATCGCGCCATTGCCGAGATCGACGTGCGCCTGGTGAAGGAAACCGACGCCGAGCGCATGCTGCAGCGCGTGCTCGCGCACATCCGCGCGCAGGGCTTTCACGTGCTGGTGGACAAGGAGCCAGACGACGAGATGCGTGCGCGCTACCCGCGCATCGTGCGCATCAGCCGCGTCACCTGGACCAACGCGTACCGCACCGAGATGACGCTCCCCGAATCACAGGCGGTGATTCGCGCGCTCGAACGCGCGTGGGGCGAGCCTCCGCTGCGCGCGCGCACGATGGGTGGAACGGTGCCGATCGACTTCTTCATTCAGGCACTCGGCATGCCTGCCGTGAGCGTACCCGTGGTGAATTTCGACAACAATCAACACAGCGACAACGAGAACATCCGGCTCCAGAATCTGTGGGAAGCGATCGTCTCGTTCGCGGCCATTCTCGCGATGTAACAAGACCGGCGACGACCCTTCAAGAACCCCTTGTTTTCGGCCTTTTTCGCATTTTCGCGATCTCCAAATTTCTGCATTAATTCCAATTTTCTGGAGTCACTTTACAGGACGTATTGTCAGTTAAAACCTGATGATTTTTCTGGACACTTACGGGCGATTTCCCTCAAAATTCTTGGCACTTCACAACATTTTTCGCGTCGGTCCCAAGGGTCTCGTATTCCGTCAACACGAAGGGGTGTCAATATGCGACGAGTAGTACTTACGGTCTTAATTCTCGGGCTCTGTGCCTCGAGCGCGTTCGCTCAGGCAACAGGGCAAATCGGCGGTGCCGTCTCCGACAATACCGGCGGCGTGGTGCCGGGCGTCACGGTGACGGCAGTCGAAAGCGGCACCGGCATTTCGCGCGACACCGTTACGGGCGCGAACGGGCGGTATCAGTTCGCTTCGATGCGGCCGACGACGTATGAAATCAGAGCCGAGCTCACGGGCTTCAGAACGGTGCGCCAGACGGACGTCGTTCTGCTGGCGAACCAGAACCTGACGCTCAACATCACGCTCGAGCTCGGCGACCTGTCCGAGACGGTCACGGTCGCGGGCGAAACCGCGACGGTCGACGTGACGACGGCAACGATCTCCGAAGTCGTCGATTCGAAGCGCATCGTCGAGCTGCCGCTCAACGGACGCGATGCCGCGCGGTTGAGCATGCTCGTCTCGGGCATGGTGGTCAGCGAAGTCAATCAGGAGTCGGGCAAGACGATTCCCGGCGCGCTGCGGCTCTCGACCAACGGTACCGAGGCGCGGCAGGTGTCGTTCCGTCTCGACGGCACGAACCACACCGACTCGTACTTCCAGCAGAACCAGCCGTTCCCGTTCCCCGACGCGCTGCAGGAGTTCTCGATTCAGACCACCAACTACAGCGCGGCGCAGGGTGCGAGCGCGGGCGCGGTCGTCAACGCCGTCACCCGCTCGGGCACCAACAACCTCCACGGCGGCGCGTTCGGCTACGCGCGCGACCGTACGTTCAACTCGAAGAACTTCTTCCTGCCCGAGCGGGACTTCCTGAAGCGCAAACAGTACGGCGGCTACGCCGGCGGACCGATCATGCGCAACAAGCCGTTCTTCTTCGCGGGCTGGCAGGGCACGACGATTCAGAACGTCGGCGGCACGCTGAACCAGACGATTCCGACGACGGCGATGCGCGCGGGCGATTTCAGCGCCATCACAACCCAGCTCGTCGATCCGGTGACGCGGCTGCCGTTCCCCGGCAACCAGATTCCGGTGAGCCGGTTCGATCCGGCGTCGGTCAACGTGATGAAGAACATGCCGAACGTGGCCGGCGGCGCCGGCGCGCTCGTGCAGGTGCCACGGCGCATCGGCCAGAACGACAATCAGCTCATCGCGAAGGTCGACAGTCAGCTGACGGACACCGACCAGGTCAGCGCACGGTACTTCTTCGATCACTTCACGAACGACCCGACCTTCAACGAAGGCAACCTGCTGAGCTATCGCAACCCGACGCTCGGGTCGCGGCAGCGCATCCAGAACATCGTCGGGTCGTACCAGCGGACGATGACGCCCACGCTGCTCAACGAGTTCCGCTTCGGCTTCAACAAGTTCGCCTCGAGCCGGTATCCGCCAGACGGCGTGCCCAGCATGAAGGACCTCGGCGTGCGGTTGCCGATCTATCCGACCGACCCGTCGATTTCCGAGATTCAGGCCGTCGGATTCTTCAACATCGGCGACAACCTCTTCGCGACGTTTCCGCGTCAGGGCTTTGAATTCAACGACCGCGTGAACTGGGCGAAAGGCAAGCACCAGATTCAGTTCGGCGGCGAGATGGCGTTCCAGGACGTGAAGATCAGGAACGAGTTCCGCCGCGCCGGCCACTCGCAGTTCGCGTCGAGCTCGTCGGCCGGAACCGGGCATGCGCTCTCCGACTTCGCCCTCGGTGTGCTCAGCTCGTTCGACCAGGGCACCGGCGAGTACAAAGACTACAAGGTCTTCTACGCGTCGTCGTTCTTCCAGGACGACTACAAGATGGGGGACCGCGTGACGCTGAACATGGGCGTCCGCTTCGAGCACTCGCCGCCATGGCATGAGGTGGAAGGCCGCATCATGCACTGGAGCGTCGCCGACTACAACGCCAACGTGCACTCCACGATGTTCCCCGCTGCGCCCCGCGGTGAGTCGTACCGCGGTGACGCGGCGTTCGTCGGCGAAGAAGGCGTCGAGGCCGCGCCAAACACGGCGAGCATCCGTGCCGGATTCGCGTGGGACATCACCGGCGACGGCCGCACGTCGCTTCGCGGCGGCGGCGGCACGTTCTACGATCAGCGCCGCGACGGCGAATCGGGCAACGGCGCGGTCAACGCAGCGCCGTTCAGCCTGCGTCTGGCCGTGACGCGCCCGGCGGGTCCGTTCTCGGATCCCTATCGCGGCCGTAGCGACTTCGACCTAATCAACGACTCGGTTGTGGGTACGACGCAGGCGCCGTTCCCGCAGCCGGTGCTGATCTCGACCTTCGGTGACGAGTACAAGGTGCCGGTGACCTACAACTTCAACCTCACGTTCGAGCGCGAAGTGATGACCAGCCTCATGGCGCGCGCGGCGTATGTCGGCTCGCGCAACCGCCGCGGCCGCTTTGGCCCCTCGCTGAACTACGCCGACGCCAGCATCGCCGGCGCGACGACCGGCAACACCGACGCTCGCCGGCTCTACGCATCGGCCGGGCTCGGACAGATCGATTCGCAGGTGCAGGACCGCCAGTCCGACTACAACTCGATGCAGCTCGCGTTGGTCAAGCGGTACTCGCACGGCTTCACGGTGACGAGCAATTACACGCTCTCGAAGGTCGAAGGCGATTTCGGCAACGAGCTCATCCCGTACACCATGCCGCAGGATCAGGCGTTGATGTATGGTGCGCTCGATCAGGATCACCGTCATCGCTTCACCACGTCGTGGGTGTGGGACCTGCCCGGCGGCAACCAGGATAACGCGATAAAGTGGATCCTCGGCGGCTGGCAGTGGACGGGTGTCATGCAGTATCAGACGGGGCGTCCGTACACCGTGACCAGCGGCACGGACAACTCGCTCGACGGCATCGGCAACGATCGCGCGAAGCTGACCGGCGAGCCGGTGGCACCGCCATCGGGCTCGGCGCAGACCGTGTGGTTCAACGCGGCGGCGTTCGCGGTGAACGACGTCCGCACGTTCGGCAATACCGGCAAGGGCTCGTACTACGGACCGTCGCTGCAGAGCTGGGACATGGGATTGTTCAAGAACTTCCGTATGGGCTCGGACATGAACGTCCAGTTCCGCGCGGAGTTCTTCAACGTCTTCAACCAGGTGAACTTCGACATCCCGAACACGAACCGCAGCGGCGGCAACTTCGGCGTGATCACGCGAACGGATCCGAGCTTCGGTGATCCCAGGATCATCCAGTTCGGTTTGAAGTTCGTGTTCTAGACCACGAAGGCACGAAGACACGAAGCAACACGGGGGTGGGAGGCAACGGCCTCTCGCCCCTTTTTTTTGAACACTCTTTTTGAACAGAAGATCAGAAGACCAGAAGAAATTGAATTCTTTTGACCTTCGGGGGTGAGGGGCGATGGCTCCTCACCCCTTTTTCTTCGGTCCGAACCGCACGACCGTCGACCTCGGGGTGTTCAAGCGCTTCACCTTCTCGAGCAACACGAGCTTCCAGTTCCGCGCGGAGGTCTTCAACCTGTTCAACACGGTCAACTTCAACAACCCGGGCACGACCGTGAACAACGCCGCGACGTTCGGCCGTATCACCGCGGCGGAAGATCCGCGGATCATGCAATTCGGGTTCAAGTTCCTCTTCTAAGCACGAAGAGCACGAAGGAGGACGACGAAGGTAACAAGAACACGAAGACACGAAGAAGAACACACAGAAGATTAGAAGATCAGAAGAATCCTGATCTTCTGATCTTCTGTTTCAACGCGAGCAGCGGGCGCGTTCAGCGGCGACGCACGGTACTCCAACCATCACCCGCCGGGTTTTGTATACAATGCCCGCATGAAACCCATCTCTATTTTCATCGCGCTTACTCTGCTTGCCGTCGCGCCGGTGCTCACTGCGCAGCAAGGC
The DNA here is from genome assembly GCA_963746535.1 of Vicinamibacterales bacterium. GTDB lineage: Bacteria > Acidobacteriota > Vicinamibacteria > Vicinamibacterales > JAMQPK01 > JAMQPK01. Next base: position 5,832 of record CAVVBP010000011.1, read on the forward strand.
GCGATGCCCAAGGTCGCCAACCCCGTCGTCGTCCAGTTCATGGTCGACGGCATCGACGCCAACACCGTGAAGACCGCCATTGCGGCCGGGGCGACGACGCTTGGCACGCTGCTGAAACAAGGTGTTATCGCCGACACCTACTACTGCACGAGCCCCGCGCCACGGTTGGCGCTGCCGGACGGCTCGACGCCATGGGGCGGCAGCACCAGCTCGAACGTGGCGATGCATACCGGCACTCATCTGTACGAGTCGTACAATATCGACGACATCTTCCTCAGCGCCAAGCGCGCGGGCATCAAATCGGTGTTCGCCGGCGGATCGCGGAACTACGCAATCTTCAAGAACGCCGACTTTCTCTACTACGGTGGCGACGAACTGACCGACGAGATCGTCGTCGACAAAGGGCTGCAGCACCTGACGAAGGACAACGCCCGGCTGCTGCGGCTGCACCTGCAGCTCATCAGGAATGCCTGGAAGGGCCCCGGCGACACAACCAACCCGAAATCGGACTACGTGCAGTACTTCGTGAAGACCGTCGATCCGCAGCTGGCGCGGCTGATCGCGGGGCTCAAAACCGCGGGAGTGTGGGACCGCACCTACATCATCTTCGGATCGGACCACGGCATGGGGCAGACGAGCCAGAGCGGCCATCCGCAGTCTGTGCTCTCGTCATGGACGACGTTCATGGCGTTCTACGGGCCTGGCGTGAAGAAGGGCGCCCACATTCCGTACGCGGAGGGGCCGGACGTCGCGGTCATGACGAACTATTTCCTCGGCCTGCCGCCGCTGCGCGGGCCATCTCGACGCGAACGTGCCGAAAAACCTCGGCCGGGTGACCGGCGTGCTGCTGGAAAACGCGCTCGAGGGCGGGCCGGCGGACGTCAAGCATCCGCGGTACATCGAGCGCTATCTGAAGTCGAACATGCCGCGCGGCGATCAGTATGTGGACTACCGTGCCGCGATGGTGAAGTTCCTCAGCGAATAGATGTGAAACCTAGTAACCCCCAGCACCGCCCCGTCTGAGCTGAACGTTCCTGATCGTGACCGGCGCAGCGGAATAGTTCGAGAGATCGACCGTGTGATCGCCCGGATCGATCGTGAACGGCACTCCCAGCGACATCTTGCCTTCGCCCTTGCCATCCTTGGTCACGCGCATCTCGATGACCGTGAACGGAGCGACGTCGGTGGTTTGCCCCTCCGCTTTCCATGGTCCAGGCGGGTTGAGCGCGCCGATTGGCCGATCGGTGATGACGACGATACGCTGACCTCCGTCGGGCAGTTCCTCGCGATGTGCGTACTTCAGCGCGTAGCCTCCGGGACCCTCAGTCCAGATTTGTCCCATCGAGGGGTTGCTCGCGAGTAGTTTGGTGAGGTCCGGTATTCCGCTGTTTTCCTTCGATGCATTCGTCAGCGCCTGAAGCACGCGCTGACGGTCATCAGCGGTCGACCAATTGAAGATCCTGAACGTGAGCGTGATGCCGGATCCTGGCGCCAGGCCGGCCGTCGTGCCGGAGTACTCAATTGGAACGGGGGGGGTTGCTGTCTGCGCAACGGCCACCGAGCCGGTCGACAGAAGCGTGATTGCAATGGCCAGGCATTTCGTCATCGATGCCACTCCATGTTTCGGGGTGGATTATTTCTCGCTGATCCTCCAATCGGTGTCAACGCTGAATTTCCGGTAGGCGGAAAACTCGGAGATGCCGCGCAGCCGCAGGCGCCTGAAGAGCAGCAGGCGGCCGCTGGCCGTCCACGTGACCTTCGCGGGGAGCCAGACCTCGTTGTTCACCTTGCGACGCTCGAACGAGGCGAGAGTCCCCTGGTGCACCCGCGCGAGCAGTCCCATGCCGATTGAGAGATCCCGGACCGCCTCGACCTCCACGCGGACCAGCTCGTATTCGGACTCGCTGACCCAGGCGCGCGCCTTGAAGTGCGACATCATCTTGCCGTCGTCGGTCTGCGGCTTCACGCCGTTCGGGGTCAAGGTCGAGAAGATCGTGTCGTGCCCGTCAATCCGCTCGCGGCGGATCATCTTGATGTCGTATAGCCTGAACAGATCGTCGATGGCCGCCGAATACCGCCGGCGCCGGCGGTCCATCTCCCGCGCGTGCTTCTCGCGGGATGCGGGGGTCGCCACCTGTCTGGCGTACTTCTCCACTTCCTCTTTGCGCTCGCGATCCTCTCTGGCCAGCTTGTCTGACGGCACGCGCTTGCCGTTTTCTTCGATGAGGCGGCGGTAGCGCTCTTCCCCTTCGAGGCCCGGGTAGACCTCGAAGACCTTCACATCCTCGTCGGTCACCTTGCCCGACGCGTCCACCTCCTGCTCGGTCCGCCGCTCCTGGAACACATACCCGCTCTGCCGCTCCGCGTCAGTGGCGAGATGCTCCCTGACCTTCGCCGAGAACGTCTTGAAGTCGGGAAGGGGCCCCTCGACTACGCTCGGGACAGGCCGCTCCTGCGCCGCCGCCACCACCATCGCCGCCGCCGCAAGCCATACCCCCAGCACCCACCGGCCCATACTCCGAGTGTACGACGCCCGGGTGGTGATGGCGAATTTGAACCGGAATGGAACACCGGGAGCGACGCGCCCTGCGCGCAACTGAAGTTGCGCCCTACCGCAGAATGGGCCCATCGTCGGCTCGCTCGTCGGTGGACACAGTCGTCGGTCGGGCGACACAGCCGTCGGTAGGGCGCAACTTCAGCTGCGCAAGGGCTTTTTCAGGGCAGCGCCATCGCCATGGCCGTCGTCGCCCACCCGGTGGCCATCGCAGAGATCCACTGGTCGTGGCCGTACGGAAAGCCGCTCTCGAAGAAGGGCTGGAACTTGGGCGCGCGGCTGCGGACGTACCATGACCCGTCGGCCGATTGCGTGGAGAGCAGATACTTGAGCGCGCGCTGATAGACGGGATCGCCCGGCTTCAACATGCCGGTTTTCGCGAGCGCGGCCAGGGTTTGACCGGTGGCATACGCGTCACTGGAAAGGAATGCGTTCTGTGCCCACCCGCCATCGGCGCGCTGTGCGGCAAGGATCGTCTTTGCGAGCTTCCGCAGCGTGCTATCGCCGACGTCCATGCACTCGAGGCCCAGGAGCTGCATGTTGCGATCTTCGGCCGTCGTCGCATGCGCGCGCTCGAGCCAGCGCACCGCTTGCGACAACCGGCGCGATGTCTCCGCCGCGCGTCCCGGAGGACCGAACGCTTTGATGACCGTGATGGCGAGTGCCGTGCGGAAGATGTCGCCGTCTTCGATGGGCGGGCGGGCGATGCCTCCGAGCGACCACGATCCATCGGCGCGCTGCCGCGCCAGAATGCTCGCCACCACCGCGTCGGTGTTGCGATCGGGCTCCTGGCTGCTCGCGCCGAGCGCGGAAAGCGCGTAGATTTCGACGTCGGGGAAACCGCCGGACTCGAGCCGTTCGAAAAACGTCATCGGCGCGAAGAATCTCGCCCGCGTCAACTGCCGGCGATCGGCGGCGGCCTTTTCGTCGATGGCCATGCCCTTCTGCTGGGCCACCGATGTGGCAATGTCGGTGATGTTGTGGTGGTGGCACGACGCGCATCCGCCATTGGCGGCCGCCTGGGCCGAGCTCTTTTCGAGCAGCGCGAGGCTGCGCCGCACGCTCGTCGCCATATCGGCCGGCGCAAATGCCGGACGTGCTGCGGGCTGGGCTGAGCTCGCGACGGCGCCGGCACGCTCGAGCACGGTGATCACCGAAGAATTGCCGATCTTTCTTGCCCAGTCGAGCGCCGTTTCTCCGGCCATGCTGCGAACGTTGACGTCGGCCTTGCGGTCGACGAGCAAGCGGATGACGGCGGCATTCTGACGATCGGTCGCGACCGCCAGCATCAGCGGCGTCATGCCACGCACGTCACGAGCGTTGATGTTGGCACCGGCCTCGAGCAAGGTCCTGATCAATTCGGGCGATCCCGTCGAGGCGGCCCCCAGGAGCGGGGTGAAGTTGCCCAGCGCGATCGTGCCGGCCTTGACTTTCTGGAACGACCCATCGCCCGAGACGCCGTTGACATTCGCGCCCTTCGAGAGGAGCAGCTTGACGGCCGCGAGGTTGCCCCCGAACGACGCATTCATCAGGGGCGTAAACCCCGCAAAATCGGGATCATCAACCGGCACGCCCGCATCGACCATCATCTGGATCGTTTCGAGGTCTCCACCGACAGTGGCCGCGCCAAGCGCCGTGACCTTGAGCACGTCGACGGCTTTCGTGCTGGCACCGTTGCCCACCAGCAGGCGGACGATGGGCGCGGAGCGATCGCTCAGGGCGGCCAGGACCAACGCCGTCCGGCCTCGCTTGGTGGCGACGTTCACGTCGGCGCCAGCCGCGAGGAGCAGGCGTACCTTGTCGATATCGGTGACGGCCATCATCAGCGCCGTTGCGCCGCCGCCGTTGACGGCATTGACGTTGGCTTTGCGGTCGATGAGCAGCTTCATCGACTCGACGGAGCCGGCCGCGGCCGCATGCATCAACGGTGTCGACCCGCCACGGGCGTCGCCGGCATTCACGTCGGCGCCGGCCTCGAGCATCGTCTGCAGTCGCGCGAGATCGTTCGCGCGTATCGCCGAGTAGAACCCGTCACCCGACGGGCCGCCGTCCTGCGCACTCACGACAGCCGTACACACGAAGAGCCCGACGATGACACGCTTCAACACACCACGCGACGCCATAGCGGGCTCCTTCACTTCAGCATTGGTAGATTGGAGGATTGGGGGATTGTGAGAATGTTTTCAGATTGGGGATTGAGTGATTGGCAGACTAATTGTGAGATTGAATTTGTAATCTCACAATCTCCCAATCTCCCAATCTGCCAACATTCTCACAATCCCCCAATCCGCCAATCTACCAATGTTATTTTTCTATTTCAGCTTCCAGCTCTCATCGAAGTATCCGGCCACCTTCGTCTGCCCGCCCGTCGTCAGCACCGCGTAATCGCCGAGACGCGGGAAGAACACGGCCTCGGTCCCCGACGTGACCCGGTTGGCCGAGAAGGTCTGCCCCGTGTTCAGCACCACGTACTTCTGCGGGTTCAGCGGATTCGGATAGACCAGCACGAGCGCATGGTCGGCGGTCGGGAACTTCTGCGCACCGACCGTGATCTCGGTCCGCGTCCACTGGATCGGGAGGCGTCCGATCACTTTCGCGATCACGCTGTTGCTGCCGGGATCGCCGAAGAGCACCAGGTTGTAGTTGGCGATATCACTCGGCGTGACTGAGCTGTCGCTCTTCACCCGGACGTCGCCGCGCATCCACTTCGCGAACTCCGACTTGAAGCTGTCGTAGCGCTGGCTGGTGTAGCTCTGCACGTTTTCGTTCCACGGCTGGCCGCTGCCGCGCACGACCAGGAACGCGTCTGTAAACGCGTCCTCGATCGGCCCCTGCATGCCGTGAACCTTGTGCAGCCCGGCGGGACGCGCGCCGGCGGCGGCCCACTTGCCGTTGGTCTTTTCGAACGTCGGGTTGGCGCCCCCCTTGAGCGTCTGCCCGTCTATCGTGAACGATGCCGCCGGCACGTCGAACTTCACGCGGCTGACGTTTTTCGTGGTCACCGTGTACTGCTTCATGTCGTCGGTGCGCTTCGCATCGACGTCGGCGCGCGCGTAGCTGGCCTCGAGGCCTTCCACCGTCACCCAATGGGCGTTGTTATAGCGCATGGTGTAGGTGACGAACCTCACGTGGTTCGGAGATTTGCCGGCCGTTTCGTCGATCGCCTTCCGGAGAAACGCTTCCGACTCCTGCTTGGCCTGCTTGTGCCAGGCGTGACCGGTGTCGGGTCCGACCAGGAACAGCCCGCGCATCTCGGTCATCGTCCACTTGTACGGAGATTCCTTCGTCAGCTTGAAGCCTTCGCGCTCGACCGCTTCGCGGAAGCGAACCGAGGCCCTCAGCTGTGCGTCTTTCTCGCCGCCGTAGCTGACAAACGGAATGTTGAACGCATTCAGCGCGTAGTCTTCCGCGTCGACGTAGTGCAGCGCGGCCTCCTGATACGGCGTCAGCCCCTCTTTGGGCAGCCGCGTGCGCGCGTACTCCCGCGTTTCCGAGTAGCCCGCGCTCGCCTCGAACGCCGCGAAAAATGTCGGGTTCTGAATCGCCAGCCGCGCCGACCCCTGGTGGCCGCCCATGGAGTGGCCGCGAAGCACGATGCGCTCCGGATCGATGTTGTAGTGCTTTCGCACGGCGGCAATGGCCTCGTACACATCGGTCTCGGCGTAGAACTTGTACGAGTGGTTCATGCGCGCGAACGGCTCGAGCTGGATGTAGTCATCGGCCGGAATCTGCGATGTCTCGTGCGGCCCCGCCTGCTGCTGCATGAATCGAATTTCGTTCATCTGCACCTGCGTGCCGTGCAGCCACACGTCGAGGCGCATCGGCCGCTTGCCGTCGTAGGAGGCGGGAATCGTCAGGCCGTAGGGCTGTGCGCTTCCATCGATGCGCGAGAGAAAGCCACGAACGACGTTGCCGGTCTTTCGCGTCCACGACGAGGTGCCGTTTTCGAGCTCGATGGAGCGGCCGATGCCCGTGTCGAGCGCCGTAATCGTGTCGGCCACATAGTTCTCGCCGAAGAACTCTTCGGGGAACCGGAGGATGTAGTCGACGCCCTTCTGGTAAATCCGCACGTCGGCCAGCAGCGCCGGGTCTGTCTTGTCGCCCAGGGCGGCAATCCGCGCGCTCAACTCGGCGAGCTTCTTGTGAATCTCGGCTTTCTGGTCGGCGTTCGGCGGAAAGACCTTCTCCTGCCCCTGCGCCACGGCAACGGCTGCGGCCACGACACACAGCGCGATGGTTTTCTTCAACACGGACATTACGGGCCTCCTGAACCAAAGAATCTTACAAGAGATCAGGAGATGAGGAGTCAGTCATTTTGGTGACGACGAAACGAAACAGGAGACTAAGAGATCAAGAGAAAATGGGAATTTCCTCTTAGTCTCTTAATCTCCTGTTTGTCGCCATCACTGGGCTTTGACGAAGAACACGCCGCCCGGCTGGGGCACCTGTCCCGTCGCGCCGGTGGGCGTCAGATCGCCCGTCTTCGCGTCGATCTTGAAGACCACGATGTTTTCGCCGTTCTGGTTGGCTGAAATCATGTACTGATTGGTCGGATCGATCGTGATGTTGCGTGGCGTGCGGCCACCTGCCGGCGTGTGGCCCAGCGGCGTGAGCGTGCCCTTGGCCGCATCCACCGCGTACCGCGCGATGCTGTCGTTGCCGCGGTTGGTGACATACAGCCACTTCCCCGTCTGATCGATCTGGATTTCGGCCGTCGTGTTGTTGCCCTTGTGGTCGGCCGGCAGCGTCGACAGCGTCTGAATCTGCTTGAGCGCGGCGCCGTTCACCTCGAAGACGCTGACCTTCGAATCGGTCTCGTGATTCACGTACAGAAACTTCCCGTTGGGATGCAGCTGCAGCCGGCGCGGACCCGAGCCGCCCGCGTTCATCGCCACGAATGGCGGATCGGCCGGCCGCACGGTCCGCTTCACGGGATCGAGAAGGTAGGAATACACGCGGTCGAGCCCGAGCTCCGCCACATAGATGAAGCGGCTGTCCCTGGAGTACACGATGCCGTGAGCCTTCGGCCCGGGCTGCTTCTCGCTCAACGGCTTGCCGGCATGCTGATCGGTATAGATCGCCTCGGTGAGCTTGCCGTCGGCTTCGACGCCGAACACGGAAAACGTCCCGCTGTTGTAGGTGACCGTGGCCGCGAATTTCCCGCTGGGATCCAGGACCACCTGGTTGGCCCGGTCGCCGTGCGCGCCGACTTTGTTGAGGAACGTCAGCTTGCCGGTGTGCCTGTCGATCGTAAACGCGCTCAGGTAATCGCCCGGCGTCCCGCTTTCCCAGTTGGACGCATACAGGAACCGCCCGCTCGGATGGGCCCAGACATGCGCCGGGTTCACGGTTTCCGCCACCAGCCCGAGCGGAGACAACGCGCCGGTCTTCGAATCGAAGCGCCACGCGTAAATGCCCTTCGACGCCGACGTCTGGCCGGGGTTGGGATTTGTATATGTCCCCGCGTAAACGAAGTAGTCACCCGATTGGGCGTAGCCATTCGTTGCAAGCACCAGCAGAGACAAAAGGAGCAAAGAGATTCGCTTCATGGCTCTATTCCTTTTTCCGATCTACTTTTCACTTTCTACTTTCTACTTTTCACTTATTTGATTTTCAAAAACTCCCCGACCGTCAACGCGCGCGGTGTGAACCGCGCCTGACGAATGGCGCCCTTGAAGTAGTTCCGTCGATTGATCCGCGTGGCGAGCGAGGTGGCCCCTTCGCCCTGCGGCTTGAACGCGACCTCCGCTTCGCCCTGCAGCTCGCCGTTCACGTAGCTGCGAAACATCTTCCCGTCGAAGGTCTGCGCGACGTGGTACCACTGGCCGAGGGGGTGCAGCTTGTCCTTGAAAATCAGCGCACGATTGTAGCCGGGACCATTCACGAACGCGTCGAGATACCAGCTTTTGTCCACGACCCGAAGCTCGAACAGGAAGCGCGCGTTCGCGTCCTGCCCCGTTGTCGGATGTTCGGCGCTCGCCAGCAGACCGGTTTTGGGATCCCGTTCGGCCATGTGGAACCACCGCTGCTCGAAGGCACCGCCGTCGGGACGGAAAATGGCCTCGAACGTAAACGTGGATGCGCCCGCCAGCGGGTGCTTTTCAATCCAGATGGCATCGTCCACGCCGTCGAATTCGATGGCCTTCCCGACCGGGGTGTCGACGACTCTCGGCGTGCCCTCGACGGTGGTCTTGAAGCCCCCGATATTTTCCAGCCGGTCGAACGTCCAGACGACCTGCGAGGGCTGAGCCTGGCCGGAGAGGGCCGCTGCGCCGCCCAGGAGCAGGAACGACAGCGCCCCCGCCGATTTCCTCAAATTCATGTGTTTTCTCCTGTCTGCAATCGTCGCGAAGCTTACCACCAACGGCTGTAGCACCTTCAATTAATTGGATTTACGCCGCACAGGTTGTTCTTGTTTCAGCTATACGGCTTTCATATCCTTTAAGCATCTGAAAAACACGATAGACGGACCCGAACCCGGGGTGTCCGCAGGTTCTTCGATCTTTACGGGCGAGGAGGAAGCCTCAATGAAGGCACGGCTCAGCAATCATCTTGTGTTTGCCATGTTGGTGCTGGCAGCGGCGGTCCTGCTGCCGACAGTGGCGCACGCGCAGGCGCAAATTGTTGGACAGGTTCGCGACGAGTCCGGCGGTGTGCTTCCGGGCGTGACGGTCGAGGCCGCAAGCCCGGCGATTATCGAGAAGGTCCGCACGGCTGTCACCGACGACCAGGGGCGGTATCGCATCGAGGCGTTGCGCCCGGGTCTCTACAAGGTCACGTTCACGCTGACCGGCTTCAGCACCGTCCTGCGTGACGGCGTCGAGGTCCCGTCGGACGTCGTCGTGACCCTCAACGCCGACCTGAAGGTTGGCGCGCTCGAAGAGACCATTACCGTCTCCGGTCAGACGCCGCAGGTGGACGTGCAGCAGGCATCGCGCACGCAGGTCATCACGCGCGACGTCATCGACACTCTTCCCGTTTCGCGCAACGTCATGTCGATCGGCGTGCTGTCGCCCGGCGTCCGCCAGGGCACACCCGATGTCGGCGGCTCGCGCATGACCGAGCAGGTCGGCCTCCGCGCGCACGGTCTCGGCGGCGACGACGCCGAGCAGCTGGTCGAAGGCATGTCGATTCAGAGTCTCGAGGGCGCGTCGCAGGCGTACTTCGACGACATGCTGCAGTCGGAAATCACGATCATGACGAGCGCCATCCCGGCCGACACGTCGGGCGGCGGCATCCGCATGAACAGCGTCCTCAAGGACGGCGGCAACGTCTTCAGCGGTGCGACGTTCCTCGGCTTCAGCAGCGGCAGCTGGCAGAGCAACAACGCCGGCGATCTGAAGGCGGCGCCGTTCAGCATCAACACGCCAACGGCGATCAAGCACATTCACATGTTCACCGCGTCGCTGGGCGGCCCCATCCTCCGCGACAAGATGTGGTTCCTGGTCGCGGCGCGACATCAGTCCTCGGATGAGCTCATCGCCGACGTACCGGTGCAAATCACGGCACCCGACGGCGAAGTGATCAATTCCTATCTCGATACCTACGTGCGCGGCCCGTCGGTTCGCCTCACCTGGCAGGCCGCGCCGAAGCACAAGATCGCGACGTTCATTCAGCGGTGGTGGAAGCGCAAGGGCAAGGACTTCGGCGTCGGTCAGGACCCGCGCGCGTCGCAGCTCCGCGATCCCAAGCATGCGCATCACGGCGTCGGCAACGTGAAGTGGACGTCGCCGCTCACCAACCGGCTGCTGATCGAGGCCGGCTACTCCTACACCGCGTTCGACTGGCTGGGCGGGCCGATGCCCGGCGTCGAGCAGCCGCGCGGTACACCGCTGTGGTATGTGAAGACGAGAAAGACGGACACGCAGCGGCAAGTGGACGACGAATGCGCCTACACGGCGCAGAACAGCGCCGTCCCGGGGTGTACGACCTGGGGATCGAACCAGATTCAGCGGCAGGACAACACGCGCCACGTGTTTCAGGGCGTGATGTCGTATGTCACCGGCTCGCACAGCTTCAAGTTCGGCTACAACCACGAGATCGGCCCCGACGGCCGCATGGGCAACACGCACAACGGCGACCTCTACCAGAACTACACCGCGGGTCAGCCGAGCTCGGTGGATGTGTGGAACACGCCGCAGGAAGCCCCAGGCATCGTGAACTACGACTCCGGGCTGTTCATGCAGGATACGTGGACCTTCAAGCGTCTGACGCTGAATCCCGGCCTGCGCATCGAATGGTTCAGCGCCGGCATGAGGGCCGCTTCGGCCCCGGCCGGCCGCTTCGTCCCGGCCCGGTTCTTCGCCGAAGAGCCGGGGCTGCTGAAGTGGGGACCTGATTACGCGCCCCGCTTTGGCGCGGTTTACGACCTCTTCGGAGACGGCCGCACGGCGTTGAAGACCAACTACAGCAAGTATCACCGCCAGTACGATGCAGACCCGGCGGCGGCGTACTCGCCCATCGGCATCCTCAGCGAGCGGCGCAACTGGTTCGACTGCCTGCTGAACGCGGCCGGCACCGCGTGCTCGGGCGCCGCGGCCGCCACCAATCGGGACGGCATTGTTCAGGACATCGAGATCGGCCCCAGTCCGGCGGGCGGCACGTTCGGCACCGTTCGCAACAACACGCTCGGCGATCTCAACCGCCGCTACAACTGGGAATTCACAGCCGGCGTGCAGCACCAGCTGAAGCCGCGGCTGGCGGTTGGCGCCATGCTCTTCAAGCGCCAGGTCTACGAGATCCAGTTGACCGACCGAACCAATATCACTACCGCCGACTACACGGCGTTCACTGCGCCGATGCCATCCGAGATCTCCAGAGATCCGGCGGTGGCGGCCGTGCTCAACGCGAACGAGCAGGTGCCCGTCTATAACCTGAACGCCGCGAAGAACTCTGTGTATGGTGTGGGCCTCGTCGATCGCAGCGCTGCGGACGATCGCTCTTTCTATACCGGATTCGAGGCATCGTTCTCGGCCCGGTTGCCAGGTGGCGCGATGCTGTTCGGCAGCTGGACCCTGGAGAAGAACACATCGGTGTTCTGTGAGACCGATGACAATCCAAATGGACCACCGAGCGGCGATCTCTACCAGGGCACGAACGTCGCGCGTGGTGGCAGGTTCTGCGACCAGCGCAATTTCGACATTCCGTTCACGCAGGAGCTGAAGCTCTTCGGCAACTACTCGCTGCCCTACGGCGTCGACATTGGTGCCGCACTGCAGAGCTACGGCGGACTGGAGCGCGTCATTCAGTGGACTCCGGCCGCGACCCTCTATCCAAACGGTCAGCGCACCCAGTCGCAGACGCTGATTTTGAACGAGCCCGGCTCGCTCTACGGCGAGCGCTGGGATCAGCTCGACGTCAACTTCAAGAAGAACATCCGGTCCGGCAGCAAGGTGCACACGTTCCAGCTCGACATCTTCAACGTGTTCAACAACAACTCGATTCGCACCTACAACAACACCGTGGGCAATACGCTCGGGCAGGTGACGGCGATCATGCCGGGACGGTTCCCGAGAATTGCGTATCAGTTCAAGTTCTGATACACGAAGATCACTAAGGCAGGACGGGAAGACAAGAACACGAAGGCAAGAACACGAAGGGGCGGGCGCAATGCGGGCCCGCCCTTTCCTTTTGACTTTCTACTTTTTACTTTCTACTTTCCACTTTCCACTTTTTACTTTCTACTTTCCCCAACCGGCTCAGGTACCGCTGCTCCGTCTTTCCTGGGATCCGACGCACCGTAGTTGACGGTGTCTTTCCGCAGCACCGCCTGCCCTCCGCCCATGAAGCTGCAGCAGTCGCCGTGGATCTCGAGCTCGTGCCCGCGCGCGGTCAGCCCTGCCTGAATCTCGTCGGGAATCCTGCGCTCGATGGCGACGTCGCGCCCCTCGAACGACAGCTTGGTGAAGCGCGGGGCCTCGAGCGAGGCCTGGATGTTCATGTCGTGATCGACGACGTTGGAGACGAACTGCGCGTGCGCCTGCGATTGATTCCAGCCGCCCATGATGCCGAAGGCGATCCGGGTCTCGCCGTTGGTCATGAACGCCGGGATGATCGTGTGCAGCGGCCGCTTGCGGGGCGCGAGCACGTTCGGATGCCGGCGATCGAGCGTGAACAGCGCGCCGCGATTCTGCAGCGGGAACCCGGTGCCCTCGGCGACGACGCCCGATCCGAAGCTGGCGAAGTTGCTCTGGATGAGCGACACCATGTTGCCGTCGCGATCGGCCGCGCACAGATACACCGTGTCTCCCGCGTGTACGGGCAACGACCCTGCCTCGACGTTCTCGTGCGCAATGGAATTCTCGATCCGCGTGGCCCGCTCGCGGCCGTAGTCCTTGCTCAACATCGCGGCCACCGGCACATCCGCGAACCTGGGGTCGGCGACATACCGCTGCATGTCCGCGTAGGCCAGCTTCTTCGCTTCGATCATGATGTGCAGCGCGTCGACGGAATTGTGCGCGACCTCGCCGAGCGGAAAGACCTCCATGATGTTCAGCATCATCAGGGCGGCGATGCCGGCGCCGTTCGGCGGAATCTCGAAGACGTCCCATCCGCGATAGCTCGTCGAAATCGGTTCGACCCACTGCGCCTGAAACTTCGCGAGATCGGCGGCCGCGAGCGTCGAGCCGCGGCGCTTCAGGCCGGCGACCAGACGCCGCGCCACTTCGCCTTCGTAGAAGCCGTCGCGGCCGCGTTCGGCAATCTGCCGGTACGTCCACGCGAGGTCGCGGTTGCGGAAGATCTCGCCAAGTCCGAGCGGCTGCGCGTCGGGGAGAAACACCCGCGCCGCCTCGGGATCGCCGCGCAGGAACGACTCCTGGATGTGCCATTCCTCGCTCGTGATTTCGGCGACCGGAAATCCCTCGTCGGCCATCGCGATCGCCGGCTCGAGAATGCGCGACAGCGGCGTGCGTCCGAATCGCTCCGCCAGCGCCGCCCAGCCCGCCACCGCGCCCGGCACAGTCACGGAATGCACGCCGCTCTGCGGCATGCCGGTGACGCCGCGCGCCTCGAGCACTTCGGGCGTCAGGGCCGCCGGCGACCAGCCGCTTGCGTTCACGCCGTGCAGCTTGCCGCCCGCCTCGTGCACGATCGCGAACAGGTCGCCGCCGACACCGCACATCATCGGGCAGACGACCCCCATGACCGCGTTGGCGGCAATCGCGGCATCGACGGCGTGGCCGCCCGCCGCCAGCACCATCGCGCCGGCCTGCGAGGCGAGCGGATGCTCGCTGGCGACGACACCGCGGTTGGACACCACGAGGGAGCGGCCCTGCGATCGGTTGATGGGGACTTTGGACATAAATGGGAAGACTTATTATGATTCAGGTCTTTTCATTGGCCGAGAAAAAGGAGCCGGGAATGTCGAAGAGGTTGTGTCTGCTCGTCCTCGTGATTGCGGCAGGCGCCCAACTGCCGGCGCAGCAGTTCCCGCCGGGATTCGTCGATCCGGGACCCGTCCTGGCCGCGGCGTCGAAGGCCATCAACGAGCAGAGCCTCCGCTGCATTACTTTTTCGGGAACCGGCTACAGCGGCCCCGTCGGGCAGACGTTCGAGAACGCCGTCAACATCGACTGGCCCCGCAGCGAGATGGCGAACTACACGCGCACGATCAACTGGGAATCCGGCACGAGCAAGGAGACCTTCGATCGCAAGCCCGGCAACAACCCCGCGTCGTGGAAATACGGGCTCGGCTGGGTTGGCGGCACGCCGACGCAGGCGAACCTGCGCCAGACGCACATCGTCAACGGCTCGTACGCGTGGCACATCGACGGCAGCGGCGCGCCCGTCGCGGTGCCGCCCGAGATGGCCGAGGTCTATCAGCTCGACGTGTGGATGAACCCTCATGGGTTTCTGAAGGCGGCGCGAAAGCCGGGCGCGAATCCCAGGGCCATGTGGCGATGGGAGCAGATCGAAAAAGGCCGCGACGGCAACGTCGTGACGCCCGAGAAGGTCCACGTCGTCGGCATCACGGTGCTCGGCAAGTTCCGCGTCGACGCCACCATCAACAGCCAGAACATCATCACCCGGCTCAAGGCGACGGTGAACGAGAACGTGCTGGGCGATTTCAACATCGAGCAGGAATCGACCGAGTTCGTGCCCGCGGGACCGTCGCAGTGGCCGATCAACTGGCACTCGCACCAGGGGTGGGACGACAACTGGCAGTTCTATTCGGAGAGCACCGGCCACAACGCGTACGGCGGCAAGTTCGCGAACGTGCAGGCCAACGCCTGCGACGATCCGGTGCCCGTTCCGGAATCGGTGAAACAGGCGCAGCCGCCCAATCCCGCAACGGTGACGGTCGACAAGCTGGCCGACGGCGTGTACCTGCTTGGCGGCGGGCCCGCCAACAGCTACATGATCGAGTTCAGGGATTTCGTCGCCGTGTTCGAGGCGCCGGGCAGCGAAGAGCGCAGCCTGGCGGTGATCGAGCAGGTCGCGAAGCTGGCGCCCAACAAACCCATTCGCTGGCTCATCAGTTCTCACCCGCACTTCGACCACATCGGTGGCATCCGTACCTACAACCACATCGGCGCCACCGTCGTGACGCACATGATCAATCTGAAATTCCTGAACAGGGACGTGCTGACCTACAAGTCGAGAACAGTCAAGCCGGACATCCTCTCGCAGTGGCCTCCGACCGAGGTGGCCGAGGGCTACAACTACGAGGCGATTCAGGAAAACTTCGTCATCACGGACAACAGCCGGATCCTGCGCGTCTACTACGTACAGCCGTTGACGCACGTCTCGGGCATGCTCATGGCCTACCTGCCGGCCGAGCGCATCGCGTTCGAGGCGGACCTCTTCGACACACACGAAGCGCCCAGGGCATCGCAAATGCCGGCCATGCGCAGTTTTTACACTCAAGTCCAGCGGATGAAGCTCGACGTCGCCACGATCGCGCCTGTGCACGGCAGGCCCGTTCCCTGGAAAACGTTCCTGACGGCGTTGGGACCGTCGGCGAAGACGAATTAATATGTAGGGCCCGGCTTCAGCCGGGCGACCGCGAGGCATCATGATTCACACAGGACGTCACTTCCTTCAGATTCCCGGCCCGACCAACGTTCCCGATCGTGTGCTCAAGGAGATTGCCCAGGCCACGATCGACCATCGGGGTCCCGAATTCGCGGACTTGGGGATTGAAGTGCTCGACCGGCTGAAGGGCGTCTTCCGCACGCGGGGACCTGTCGTGATATTTCCCTCGTCGGGCACGGGTGCCGCCGAAGCAGCGCTCGCCAACACGCTCTCGCCCGGCGATCGCATTCTCATCTTCGAAACCGGCTGGTTCTCGCACATTGCCTGGCGGTACGTCGCCGAGCGTCTGGGCGTCGTCGTGGAGTACGTGCCCGGCACGTGGCGGCGCGGCGCATCGCCGGAAACGCTCGAGCAGCGGCTGAAGGACGACAAGAACCACGATCTGAAGGCGGTCGTTGTCGTGCACAACGAGACGTCGACCGGCGTGGTGAGCCGGATTGCGGATCTGCGGCGCGCCATGAACCGGACCGGTCACCCGGCCCTGCTGATTGTCGATGCCATCTCGTCGCTCGCATCGGTCGATCTGCGCCACGACGAATGGGAAATCGACGTCACGGTGTGCGGCTCGCAGAAAGGACTGATGGTGCCGCCCGGGCTCGCGTTCAACGCGCTGTCCGAGAAGGCCATCGCTGCCAGCGCCAAAGCGAAGCTGCCGAGGTCGTACTGGCACTGGGACGAGATGCTGAAGGCAAACAAGTCGGGGTTCTTCCCTTACACACCCGCGACGAACCTTCTGTATGGCCTGCGCGAAGCGCTGCGCATGCTCGACGAAGAAGGGTTTGAGAACGTGCTCGAGCGTCACACGCGTCACGGCGTGGCGACGCGTGCCGCCGCGAAAGCCTGGGGGCTCGACATCGTGCCGGAGGATCCGTCGGAGTATTCGGGCTCGCTGACCGCGCTCTACACGCCCGAGGGGCACAACGCCGATCGCCTGCGCCAGGTGATTCTCGACAACTTCGACATGTCCCTTGGCACCGGCCTTGGCAAACTTGCCGGCAAAGTTTTTCGCATCGGACATCTCGGCGCGTTCAACGATCTGACGCTCGCCGGTACGCTCAGCGGCGTCGAGATGGGCCTCAAAATCGCGGGCATTCCGCATCGCCCGGGAGGCGTTGCCGCCGCGCTCGAATCGCTGGCCGCTTCGGCGATAGGAAGCGAAAAACCCGCACCGGCCATTCGGTGACGCCGCTTCCGCCAAGCTCTCACGCCACACCCATCGACACGTTCGGACCGGCCGCCGAGCTCGACCGCGAGCTCCAGCGAGCGGTCCATGGCGAGGTGCGCTTCGATCGCGGCAGCCGCGCCCTCTACGCGACCGACGCGTCGAACTACCGCCAGGTGCCCATCGGCGTCGTCGTGCCACGCGACGAAGACGACGTGCGCGCGGCCGTGTCGGTGTGCCGGCGCTTCGGCGCGCCGATTCTCGCGCGCGGATCGGGCACGAGCCTGGCCGGCCAGAGCTGCAACGTCGCGGTCGTGCTCGACTTCACGAAATACATGAACCGCATTCTCGAGATCGATTTCGAGAAGCGGATCGCACGCGTGCAGCCCGGCGTCATCCTCGACACGCTGCGCGGCCGCGCCGAGCAGAAGAAACTCACCTTCGGTCCCGACCCCTCGACGCACAGCCGCTGCAGCCTGGGAGGCATGATCGGGAACAACTCTTGCGGCACCCATTCCCTGATCTCGGGCAAGACCGTGGACAACGTCCACGAGCTTCGGATTCTGCTCTACGACGGCACCGAGCTGACCGTGGGCGAGACAGCGGAAGCCGAGCTCGAGGCCATCGTGCGCGAGGGCGGCCGCCGCGGCGAGATTTACGCGGGCCTGCGGTCGATCCGGGATCGGTACCTCGCGCACATACGCGCCGGTTTTCCTCAGATTCCGCGGCGGGTCTCGGGCTACAACCTCGATCAGCTCCTTCCGGAACAGGGTTTCCACGTCGCCAGGGCGCTCGTCGGTACCGAAGGTACCTGCGCGATCGTGCTCGGCGCGACGCTGCGCCTGATCGAGAGCCCGCAGCATCGCGTGCTCGTCGGTCTCGGCTATCCGGACTCGTTTGCCGCGGCGGATCACGTGCCGGCGATTCTCGAGACGTCGCCGATCGGTCTCGAGGGATTCGAAGGCGGCATCATCGACGGACTGAACTACAAAGGCGCGCCCAACCTCGATCTGCTGCCGCCGGGGCGTGGCATCCTGCTCGCCGAGTACGGATCGAACGATCCCGCGGCAAGCCGCGCAACGGCCGAGCGGCTCGTGCAGAAACTGTCGAGCCTGCCCGGCGCGCCTGTGACGCGGATCTACACGGCGGCCGAATCCAAAGCCGTCTGGAAGATTCGCGAATCGGGTCCGCGAATGGCATCGGCGGTGCCGGGCTCGCTGCCCCGCTGGGAGGGCTGGGACGATGCCTCGGTGGCGCCCGAACGGCTGGGGCCGTATCTCCGCGAGCTGCGGAGTCTGCTCGATGAATACGGCTACCAGGCGGCGTTCTACGGCCACTTCGGCCACGGCTGCATTCACATGCAGGTGAGCTTCGACTTCGAAACGGAAGAAGGCATCCGGAAGTACGAAGCGTTCATCAACCGCGGCGCGGATCTCGTGGTGCGCTACGGCGGGTCGCTCTCGGGCGAGCATGGCGACGGCCAGTCGCGGGGAGCGCTGCTGCCGAAGATGTTCGGCCCTGAGCTGATGCAGGCCTTCGGCGAGTTCAAGGCCGTGTGGGATCCGGGCAACCGGATGAACCCGCACAAGGTGATCGATGCGTACCAGCCGACCGAGAACCTGCGCCTGGGCGCCGACTACAACCCCGCGAAGCCCGCGACGTTTTTCACGTTCCCCGACGACAAGGGATCGTTTGCGAAAGCCGCGATGCGCTGCATCGGCCTCGGCGAGTGCCGCAAGCACGACTACGGCACGATGTGCCCGAGCTACATGGCGACGCTCGAAGAGCGCCACAGCACCCGGGGCCGCGCGCGGCTCTTGTGGGAGCTTCTTCAGGGCGAGGTGCTGACCGACTCGTGGAAGAACGAGCAGACGAAGGAAGCGCTCGACTTGTGCCTCTCGTGCAAGGCGTGCAAGTCGGAGTGCCCGACGAACGTCGACATGGCGACCTACCGCTCGGAGTTTCTGGCGCACTACTACGAGACCCGGTCGCGGCCGCTCGCGGCGTATGCCTTCGGCCTCGTCGACCGGTGGGCCTCGCTGGGATCGGTGGCTCCCGGGCTCGCGAACCTGACGCTGAACGTGCCCGGCGTGGCCCCGCTCATCAAGCGCCTGCTGCATCTCGCGCCTCAGCGAGCGCTGCCGAAGCTCGCGCCGCAAAGCTTCACGCGCTGGGCGCGGTCGACGAGCGTGCCGGCGCCCGGTTCGAGGAACGGCGGAAAACCCGGCGTCATGCTCTGGGCCGACACCTTCAACAACTACTTCCATCCTGAAACGAGCCAGGCAGCGCTGGCCGTGTTGAAGTCCGCCGGGTTTCACGTCATGGTGCCGTCGACGCGGCTCTGTTGCGGCCGGCCGCTCTACGACTTCGGCATGCTCGATCGCGCGAAGGCGTATCTCGGCAGCGTCCTCGACCATCTTGCGCCGCACATCGCTGCGGACGTGCCGATGGTCGTGCTCGAGCCGAGCTGCGCATCGGTGTTTCGCGACGAGCTGCGGAATTTGTTCCCCTCCGACGAGCGTGCCGGGAAGCTGCGGGCGCAAACGTTCCTGCTCAGCGAGTTTCTCGAACGGCATGCGCCTGACTTCTCGCCGCCACAACTGGAGCGAAGCGTCCTCGTGCACGGTCACTGTCATCACAAGGCGTTGATGAAGATGACCGACGAGGAATCGCTGTTGAAGAAGATGGGCGCGACGGTGGCGATGCCCGATGCCGGCTGCTGCGGAATGGCCGGACCGTTCGGGTTCGAGGCGAAGAAATTCGACGTCTCGATGGCGATCGGCGAGCGCGTGCTGCTGCCAGCCGTCCGCAATGCGCCGGCTGACGCGCTGATCGTGTCCGACGGCTTCAGCTGTCGCGAGCAGATCGAACAGGCGACGGGGCGGAAGCCGATCCACCTTGCCGAAGCCATCCATCTCGCGCTGAAAGCGACCGGCTGACCGTCACTGCCTCACGAATCCGAAGCTACGGCGCCGGGCCGCGCTGCGATGCCGCGACAGACCGCGAGACGCGAGCACACTGACTTCGCACTTCGTGCTCGCTCGTCTCCCTCAGGCTTCTCGCGCGGCCAGGCTTCCTGACTCGGCGGCCTCCGCACGGATTCGCGAGGCCGTAACGGTCAGCCGGTCGCTCTGAACGATTCCGTGCCAGCAGCAACGAAAAAGGGCGGCCCTACCCTCGCCAAAAAAGGCTTCGGTGGGCCGCCCTACTTTGCTCTCGTCCGGCTGAAGCCGGACACTACGTACTGACTACCATCGTCGGTGCTGTTTACGCCTCAGCGCTGACGGCCGCGATGATCGCTTTGATGTAGCCGATCGCGAAGGCAAACCCCTGCATGTGATCGGGGTCACCGTCCACATTGGGCACGTGGTCGGGCATGAGCATGCCGTCGTAGCCGACCTCCTTGTAGACGCGCGCGGCCTTCAGCATGTCGACGCTGCCGTTGTCGATGAACGTCTCGCGGAAGTTCCCGAACCCGCCTTCGATGTTCCTGAAGTGCACGCTGAAGATCTTCTTCCGCGATCCGAAGTAGCGGATCACGTCGAAGATCTGCTCACCCGGCTTCTCGAGCTGTTCGGACACGGTCCCCTGGCAGAAATTCAGGCCGTGATAGGGGTTTTCCTTGATAGAGAGAAACTTCTTCAGCCCGTCTGGTGAAGCCAGCACCGCGTCGATTCCGCGATAACCCTTCGGCACGCCGGGATCCTGCGGGTGGCAGCCCATGCGCACCTTGTACTCCTCGGCAACCGGCACGACCCGCTCGAGGAAGTACGTGATGCGCTCCCAGTAGACGTCTTCGGGGACCTTGCCCGCAATGGTCGGCGTGTCCTTGTTCTTGTCGGTCGCCAGCACGAACTCGCTGTAGCGCGAGGGGCCACGTCCCTTGGCGGTGCCCGACCGCGGAATGCCGAGAATCGTGAAGTTGTACTTCACCTGGAAAATGCCGGCCTTCGCGCAGTTGCGGATCTGCTGGCAGATGTCGTCGATGTTGCGGTCGCGCTCGGGGCTCTGGCCCAGGAAGATCGCCGGCATCTCGGCGCGATCGATCGACGCCGAGGTCATCGTGATCGGCATCATGTCGAGCGAGATCCCGTACGACTCCACCTTCTCGCGATGCCGGGTCAGCGCCTCGACCGACCACTTGTCGTCGAGCGCCCGCGACGGCATGCTGCCGCAGATGTTGTTGCAGCCGAACGCGGCCATCGCCTTCAGGATTTCGTCGGAATCACCGTGCTGCGTCCCGACCTTGAACTTGACCTTCGCGTTCGACGTGCCGGCGGCCGGCGCGCGAGGGTTTCTCGCCACCTGCGCGGAGACGAGCGTCTCGGCGATTGCGCCCGCAGCCATTCCGCTTCCCGCCAACCTGACGAATTCGCGGCGATCCATGGTCTCTCCTCCAAAAAAGGGGGCTGACGCTTTTCTTGAATGTTGGAATTCGGACTATATCATCCCGGCGCAACTAAAGTTGCGCTCTACTGTTTGCCCCGGGCGCAACTAAAGTTGCGCCCTACCGCTTGAGTTACCAAAGTGCGCCCCGCCGCTTGGGTTGCTGCTTGCGTTATCAACGTCCTCGGTAGGGCGCAACTTTAGTTGCGCCATCAATCCGCCAGGGCCTTGCCCTTGGTTTCCATGACCCACGGCATCACGAGCAGGCCGAGCAGAGGCACGAAGCCGACATAAAACAAGACTTCCAGCGCGCCGCCCAGCGCGCCCGCGCCGCGCGACGCGATCGCGCCGACAAGAAACGGACCCGGGGCCGCGATCAAACGGCCGGCGTTGTAGCAGAACCCCGCGCCAGTACCGCGCAGACGTGTCGGGTAGAGCTCGGGGAGGTAATACGTAAACGCGCCGAACACACCGAAGACCGACAGGCCGATGGGGAAATACATGAACAGGCGCGCGCGCGGCTCCATGTCGAGACCGAACGCGGCCAGCACGGACAGGCCCGAGGCGAGAAAGTAGATCGAGAACATCGTCCGGCGGCCGAGCATCTTGGACGCCGGCACGGTGAGGAGCGTGCCGATGAGGCCGCCGATGTTGAACCAGTTGCCGGCTGTCTGCTTCCATTCCTCGACGAGCGCCGTCGCCTGAACCGCGGGAAGGCCGGTCGCCGCCTCGGCCGCCAGGCCAGAGGAGACCACGCCGAGGAACGCGTTGCAGCTCCACCACGTGACGAGCGCCACGACAGCCATGAGCAGCCCGCTGATCGTGATCGCGCGATACCGCGGCGTGAAGAGCTCAGAAATCGTCGGCGGCGCGGCGTGGCTGGCCGCGTGCTGCCAGCGCTCGGGCTCTTTGACGAACAGCCGTACGAGAAACGCAATGGCCGCGGGCAGCAAGCCGAACAGGAACACGTAGCGCCACGACGTTTCCGGACTGCCGGCGAAATACACACCCTGCACCTGGTAGGTCACAACCGTGGCCAGGAACAGTCCGAGCGGTGCAGCGGTGTACAGGATGGCACCGGCCTCCACACGCCGCTTCTCGGGAACGACTTCGGCCACCATCGCCGCACCAGCGGCCCACTCGCCGCCGATGCCAAGCGACGCGATGATGCGGAAAAACACCAGCACGGCCATGTTCGGGGCAAACGCGCACGCCGCCGTCCCAACCGCGTACATCAGCATCGTCAGGAGCAGCGTCCTCGTGCGCCCGAGCCGGTCGGCGACGCGGCCGAAAATAATCCCGCCGACCGCCCAGCCCACCAGGAGGAGCGCGGTGAGAATGCCCGTCCATTGGAGCGTTGCGGCGCGCGCGGCCGCCGATCCGAGCGGGATGTCCAGCAGCACCGGCACCGCGTTGGGCGCCACGTAATTGAAGAGAAGGCTGTCGAAGATGTCGAAGCCCCAGCCCAGCCATGCGGCAAACAACACCGTCCACTGGTAGGCGTTCATATCGAGCAGCGTCCGTCCCGCCGGAACGGCAACGGCCTTGGCATCGTGGCGCGCCCGGTCCGTGGCTTCTCTCTCGATCACGAGGTTCCCTTCCGCGTCCGGCATTCCGGCCGCTTTTGTCTGGTTAGAGTGCAAGAATTCTAATACCTTATCCGGCCATGACAAAGGCTCGTCTCGAAGCGTTCAGCGACGGCGTCGTCGCCATCCTGATTACGATCATGGTGCTCGAACTGCACGTGCCGCACGAGCCGTCGTGGAACGCCCTTCAGCCCTTGATGCCAGTCTTTCTCAGCTACGTGCTGAGCTACGTCTTCCTGGGGATCTACTGGAACAACCATCATCACATGATGCACGCCGCCGACCGCATCAACGGCAAGGTCCTGTGGGCAAATCTGCATCTGCTGTTCTGGCTGTCGCTCATTCCGTTCGTCACGGGATGGATGGGACAGAATCACTTCGAGTCCGTTCCAACCGCGGCCTACGGCATCGTGATGTTGCTCGCCGCCATTGCGTATTACATCCTCGCCCATCAGCTCCTGGCCGAGCAGGGGCCGGGCTCGAGGCTCGCACGGGCGCTGGGGCGCGACCGCAAAGGACAGGTGTCAGTGTGGCTCTGGGCGATCGGGATTGCGCTGTCGTTCGTGAATCACTGGATCGCCTACGCGATCTACGTCGGCGTGGCCCTCATGTGGCTGGTGCCCGACAGGCGGATCGAGACGACGAAATAGATCTGGAGTCCACCTACCGCGTTTTTTCGTCGATGTGGAGCGCGGTCTTCTTGACGACCCCGCCTTCGACGTCAGACAGCGCGTGGGACACGATGAACGCACCTTCGTCGATCGCGCGCGCGATCGACTTGATCTTGCCAATCTCGAGGCGCGTGACCACGCAATAGAGGATGTCCTGCTCGACGTCGGTCAACCCGCCGCGTCCTCGATACACGGTCACGCCCCGTCCCAGCACGCCGGTGATCTTGTCCCTGATTTGCGCGCTGCGGCTCGACACGATCGTCATCGCCGTGTACTCCTCGATGCCGTGGATGACGAAGTCGAGCGTCCGCGCTGCGGTGAGATAGGTGAGGATCGAATAGAGCGCCGCCTCGACGCCGAGCACCGCCATGGCGACGAGAAACAGCACGACGTTGAAGCCGAGGATGACGTCGCCGACGCGCAAGAGCGTGCTGCGCCTGCTGATCAACAGGGCGGCGATCTCGGTGCCATCGAGCACCGCGCCGCCGCGCACGGCCAGGCCGATGCCCGCGCCCAGGAAAAACCCTCCGAACACAGCGTCGAGCAGGCGATCCTGGGTGACCGTCGGATACTCAACCAGCGCAATGACGGCGGCCAGCGCGCCAATCGCCAGCGCGCTGCGCACCGCGAAGCTGGTGCCCAGGTAGCGATTCCCGACGAACACGAAGGGAACGTTGATGACGGGCAGCCAGAAGGCCAGCGGCGTTCCCGTGATCGTGGTCAGCAGCAGCGACACGCCGGTCACACCACCGTCGATGAACCCGCTGGGCAGCAGGAATCCCTTCAACCCGAGACCGGCCGACAGAATGCCAAGAACAATGAGGATTGCGTTGACGAGTTCACGGGTCATGGGGGACGGGGGAAAGTAAAAAGTAAAAAGTAAAAAGTAAAAAGTGAAAAGTGGGGGCAAAAACTTCAACCGTGTTCGACGACAGGGCCGTCTTCCCAGTGAAACAATCGGTGCACCTGGCCGGAGTCGTGCAAGGGACGATCGCCCGTGAAGCAACTACCTGCGCTGGTTGGCCGCACGTACCGGTTCTCGATTGCGGCCCTCAGATTCTACCGGAAACTGCCTAAGAGCCCGGACGCACAGGTGTCGGGCGTTCAGTTTTACAAGGCGGCAACCTCGACGTGGTCGAACTATCGCGCGTCGCAGCGAGGACGTTCTCGCGCAGAATTCATCGCGAAACTTGGCGTCACCGTCGAGGAATCGGACGAAGCCGTGGGTTGGCTGGAATTCATGCAGGACGGAGGCATTTGCTCAGACAGCGCGCTGCTGTCGGAAGCGAAGGAAATCTGCGCAATGCTAACCGCGTCGTTGGCCAACGCACGGCGGAACGGTGGTTGACGGGCGCAGCACTTTTTACTTTTTACTTTCTACTTTCTACTTTCTACTTTCTATTTTCCCCATACCTCCTCTCCCCGGCCTCCACGCGCGTGCGCAGCCGATTCTGCTCGCTGGGCAGCGGGCACGTCGAGTACGGGTTGTAGGCACAGGGCGGGTTCACGGTCCTGTTGAAGTCGAGCATCATCTTGCCGTCCACGGGCGCCGGCGCGTACAGGAATCGGGCCGCCTGATAGGTCTCCTTCTGGCTCGTGAGATCGCGGAACACGAACCAGAACTCCGGGTCGCCCGGCTCGGCGTACGGCTCGAGCTTGTACTCCTGGCCGTTCAACGTGAACGACACGATCCCCGGGATCGTGGCCTTGTCGATATCGCCGAGAATCGTCGGCACGTCGACCGTCTTCGCTTTGTCGTAGGGCGTGTAGCGGGCCTCGACGCGATACGCCGTATTGACGGGGAACCAGCTGAGCCCGACGAACTCCTTCCGGAGCGCGTTGTTCTGGTCGCGCAGGCGGATCGACAGGCGATCGCCGCTGACGTGCACCCAGAACTGCAGGTGCTCGCCAAGCGACAGCCGATCGGCCGGCCCGGGCACGTCCGGTTTCAGCTCGCCCGACGTGAAGGGTTTGCCATCGAGCAGAAATGCGACGCCGCTGGCGGCCCTCACCGTGACTTTGCCATGCTGGAGCTCGAACGTCCCCGCCTGCGGGGGCGCGCTCGCGGGAAAGACGATATCGCTCAAGGGATCGGACCCGAACGCCGTCTTCGGCTGGGTCAGAAACCACAGGCCGCCGATCGTCAGCCAGCCCGCGTCGCCCTTCAGCGTGTTTTCCCGGTCCTGACGGAACTTTGCGATCTCCGCCTGATACGGGTCGCTCGGCACGGCCGCCTCAGGACGAGGTGCGGGGGTATTGGCCGGTGGAGGCTCCGCGGGCCCGCATCCGGCGACGAACGCAACCAGCACGAGCGCCGCGCATCCGGCGCATGTCATCTTGGCCATTTCAGAGCTATACTGCCCGGAATCCCTTGGTCTGACAATAGGAGGCGCATATATGGATCGAGCAGTCTCGCGGCGTGCGTTTTTCGCGGGCGTGGCCGGCACGGTTGCGGCGCTTCGCGCGGCACATGCCCAGGAAGTGCCGACCATCACCAAACGGGTCGAGAAGCTTTACAAAGTTGCGGGATCGAAAGAGCCCAACGACCTGCAGTTCGTGGCCGAGGGACTCTGGGTGCTGGATCAGGTCGACCAGCCGACCAACAAGGCGTTCCTCGTGAAGCCCGAAGACGGCAGCGTGATTCGCGAAATCCAGACCGAGGCGCTGCACGCCAGCGGCATCACCTACGGCAACGGCGCCCTGTGGATTGGCTCCACCAAAGGCAAGAACGCGCAGGATCCGCCCAAGACGCTGAAAGTCGATCCGCACACCGGCAAGACGCTCAAGGTGTTCGTCACACCGGGGTCGGGTTTGTACGGACGCATGAGCCTCGAGCGGGGCGACACGCCATCGGGCGCGCACGGCCTGAAGTGGCTCGACGGCAAATACTGGATGGCCGTCCCGGCTGCCAACAAGGTGTTCCTCATGGAGCCCGAAACCGGAGAGGTCGTGCGCAGTATTCCGGGCCCCGGTAGCACGCCGCGTACGCACGGCATGGCGATCGACAAGGGGATGCTGTGGGTCATCAATTCAGACGACCGCATCATCTTCAAGCTCGATCCGAAAAACGGCACGGTCGTTTCGAAGATTCAGCTCAGCAAGGACGACCCGGCGCCGCACGGGCTCGACATCGATCGCAACGGCGCGCTGTGGTACTGCGACGCCGCATCGAGCTGGATCTGCAAGCTCGTCTGAAAACGCAAGACGCCACAACAAATTCAAAACAAGAGATCAGGAGATCAGGAGGAACAAATTTCCTTCTGATCTTCTGATCTTTTGTTGAGAATTCTTCTTGAAAAGAAATTCTCTTAGTCTCCTAATCTCTTGTTAAGAGTACTCACCTGGGAAAGGGCTTGAGACCGAGGACACCGCCCGGAACCGGCGTGCGGGCGGTGTTCAGGACCATCGACTGGAACGTGTAGTACCCCACGACGCCCACCATCTCGATCATGCCCTGTTCGCCGAAGCGCTGAACGGCCCGCGCATACGTGGCGTCGCTCACGCTGTTGTTGCGCAGAAGCTCGGTGCAGAACTCGTAGATCAACTCCTCGTCTGGCGCCATGCCGGATGGCCGCCGGCCGTCGGCGATGGCGTCGACGACGCCGCGGTCCAGGCCTTCCTTCAACGCGATCGGCTGGTGCACGTACCATTCGTACTGCTGCGTGAAATGCCTGGCGGTAATCAGGATGATGAGCTCGTTCAGCCTGGTGGGAAACACCGTGCGGTAGCGGAGGAAATCGCCCATCGCCATCGCGCGCAGCATGACTTCGGGGCTGCGATGGAGCGGTACGAACGGTCCGAACACATCCTGTTTCCTGTTCGCACGAAACGCCTCGGATGCCTTCTGCTGCTCGGGCGTCTGCTTGTCCGCCGGAATGGGCGGCAACCGATCCTGTGCCACAGCGGGCATCGTAACAGCAAACAGCATCAGCACAGCGACCATCACGCGCATCGAGGTCTCCAGTTTCTAGTTTCTAGATTCTAGTTTCGGACTCGCACAAACCCCGTCCACATCAGCATATCGCCCCGTCCCGTCTCGACGTCGTATTTCCGCAGAAACGTGAGCGTCCCGGTGCTCCCGATGCGAAACACGGCCAGCGACGCGGACACGCGAGTACCGTCGGCTTTGGTCACCGCATTCTGATTGGCAGCCACGAGCAGGCCGGCGTCCGCGTCGAGCGTAAACGTACGCGCGTGCATCCCACCGCTGTCGATGTTCTGAAGGCGCGTGGGCTCGCCTGTCTTCTGATCGATCGCATACACGCCGATGGTGTTCTCGCCCCCCTCCCAGACGGTCTTCCCGTCGACGGCCTGAGTACCGCTCGCACGATTGCTCAGGTAGACGACACGGCCGTTCGGATGGATGTGGATGGCACCTGTCATCTGCGCCGGCTTGCTCGTCTCGGGGTGATCGAGCGTGTTGCGGGTGAACACGGCCTGGGGATCGATGGCGTCGCCCTTGACGCGGTAGACCTGAAGCTGGTTCTGGCGCTCGATGTTGAGATATATGAGCGGCAAGGTTGGATGGAAATCCAGATGGCGCGACTGAAAGCCGAAGCCGCCGTTCGGCGCGATCGACTGCCGACTGGTCAGGATCCCGTTCTTGTAGCCGTAGACCTTCAGCGCGCCGGGGTCTTCAGGCCGTGTCGCCGTAGGGCCATTGCCGCGCGTCACCAGCACGACCATCGTGTTCGACGGATGCACACGGATCTGGTGTGCGTAGATGCCCAGGTCGAGCGGCGCGGGCTGCTTCACCTCGGCTCCCAGCGTGGCGTCTGCGTTGAGCGTGTGCACGCTCATGCTGCTGGGATTGTTGTAGGCCACGAGGACGTGCGTCGCGTTCGCATCGAGGCGTCAGGTGCACGGGCCGATGCCGGATTTCAATCGGCGCGCCGTGCGTCGACAGCGCGCCCGTGACGGGGTCGACGCGGTACGCGTTTATGCCGTGGCGATCGCCCTGCATGCCGTTGCTCCACGCCACATACAGAAATTTCGTCGAGGGGTGGGGCCACACGTACTGCACGGCAAATGGCAACGTCGCGCTCGACGTTTTCCGCAGCGATCCCTCGGCGGCGTGCACGGCATACGTCGAGAGCTCGGGACCCACCGCGGCGTACAGGAGCAACGGCAGGTTGGCAGACGATGACGGGGACTGCGCGTGCGTCGCGATGGCAGCCACCAGCATGACGAGGGCGAGGGCGGATGCCACGCGTCTCATACTCGAGCTCCTACTTCAGGCCCAGCAGGCGGGCGGGGTTGTCCTTGACCAGCTGATCCAGCTCGCGATCGGTGAAGCCCTTCTGGCGCAGCGCTTCGAGGAGGGTCGCAAATCCCTCGACGGGCATTTCGGCGCCTCCCTTTCCGAGATCGGATGACACGATCGCATGTTCGACCCCGATGCTCCTGATGTCGGCCGCAATGCGATCGACCCGCGCACGCGCGTTTGGCCCCTGCATGGTGTCGCCGGTGAACTCGACGAGCGCGCCGAGCGCGTTGGCCCGCTTCGCCTGCTCGACGCTGAGCAGCGTCGGCGTGGACATGCCGTGCGTCGCGACCATGGCTCGCACACCCACGCGCCGGCCTTCCTCGAACATCAGCAGCGCTTCGGCGGCCGACACATGCCCGCTGGCGAGCACGAGCCCGTGCTTCGCGATGGCGGCGATGACGGCCTTCGTTTCCGGCAGCAGCGCGCCGTTGTCGGAGACGCGCACGAACGGCCGGCTGGCCTTCGTCGATCGCACCTGGTTTTCCGCATCGAACGTGGACATCCACACCATACGGCCCCAGCCGCCGTTGGTCTGCACCATGTTTTCGACGGCGTGCACGTTCATGCCGCCGACCGGCAGGTTCAGGTCGATGCCGCCGAACACCTCGATGCCGGGCACCGCTTTTCGCGCCTGCCACGCGAGCCCGGCCGTGGGGTCGTAATGACTTTTGAGCACGATCGCGCGCAGCCCTTTATCCCTGGCCTGGCGCGCCGCTTCGAGGCCGTCGAGTACGCGGGGCACTCTATCGGGATAGGAATGCACGTGAATGTCGATCGCCCCGCGCAGATCGCGCGCGACGTTGGCCCCGGTCGCCTGCGGAATGGCCTGTCTCGCTGCGAGCGTACCGGCCGCCACCACGATGAGCAACGTGAGCGTGAGAGGCTTCATAAAGGCCCGCATGCTAGCACTGAATCTGCCAATTCTTTATGGCCACCGTTTTTCCATGTACACCCACGTGGGCTCATCGTAGCCGCGATGGGTCATGTGCCGGGTGATGCGGTAGCCCAGCCGTTCGTAGCGCGCGACAAGATGCGGCAGTTGCAGCCGTACGCCGAGGCGCATGCCGGCGGCGCCCTTCTCTTTCGCCCGGCGCTCGACGTACGCGACGAGCGCGCCGCCGATGCCGTTGTTGCGGAATCGCGGCAGCACCGACAGCCGGCCCAGATAGACGAGATCGCCGGCGGGCTCGTAGAACGCAAAACCGACTGCATCTTCGCCCACGCGCGCCAGCGCGGCGGCACCGGCTGTCAGCCGGGCGCGGACGGAATCGACCGTTTCGTTGTGTGCGCCGGAAGGCGGGGTGAGTATGCCTTCGTACTCTTCAAAGGCCGCCTGCATCAGGGCAAGCAGGATGGGGGCGTCATCGATGCACGCTTCTACGATGGTCAATTGCCCTAAGTTGTTCATTCTGAGGCGCCCCAGCGTTAATCCTCACAAAGGGAACCACAGAAGGTGGGTTCTGCGTCTTATACGGTGGGACATTATGGAGTCTTTGAACCGATTGTATTGTGCGTTACGGGGACACGAAGAGTACATGCACTTCGACAAGAACAGGGTGTATCTGGAGTGTGTCGCGTGCGGTCACGAGTCGCCCGGCTGGACGGTTGAAACGGTTGAAACCACGAACCGCCCCGTGTTGCGTTTTCAGGCGCGTCCACTCGCCACGCGCGCCGGCGCATTGATCAGAAAGATCGCCTGACGCCCATCCAGGTGCACGGTCATGGCGCCGCGCACCTGGCGCGCTTGTAGGGAAACTCAATCCTTCGCACCTTGCCGTTCTGGGATCCGCTCACCCAGGCCAGCAACGCGTCTCCCTCGATCCGGTAGCCAACCTGCTGCGGAAAGTCGTGCGCCGGATCTTCGAACACCAGTTCGGATGCGGTGACGCGCGTGGACAGAAACGTCGCCGCCGGCTGGCCCGACGGGTGCGCTTCATACGCGAGGCGATCTCCCGCTTCGCGGAGCACGATCATTTCGTACTCCGCGAGCTTGCCGTCGCGAATCGTCCGGCTGACGCCGATCATGCTGCCGCCCTTCGGCGTGGTCCAGATTTCCTCGACGCTCCTCCCCGGTGTGGACATCTCCCAGCACCCCTGCAGCCACACGGCGCGCTGAATGCCGGCAGACTGCGCGCCCGCAACCTCGCACGCCAGCGCGATGACCAGGGCCGCGAGTGTGCGCGCGCTCACTGTGATGGCTCGAGATAAAGTGACAGCGCCACGGCGTCCCTGAGCGTGTTGGTCACGAGGCAACCGCGCTCGGCAATCGTCAGGAGCTTTCGCATCTCGTCCTTGTCTTTGTAGGCGGCATTGACGCGCACGGCCATCGACTCGAACCGTTCGGGGACGCCACCGATGGTGCCGGCCACCGACACGCGCACGTTCGAGACGTCGGCGCCGCGCGTCTTGACGGCGGCCAGAAGCGTGCTCAGAAAACAGCCGCCCAGCGACACCAGCAAGTACTCTCCACCCATCGGTCCGCGATCGTGGCCACCTTTGTCGGTGGGCCGATCGACGAACACCGTATGCGTCCGCACCGTCGCCTGCCCCGTCGACGGCCCCACCTGCTCGATCTCAACGCTGACTGTTCGTCCCATCTTTGGCCCCGATCACGCAAAAAAGAAACAGGAGATTAAGAGATTAGGAGGCTTGAAATATTCTCACAGACTCTTCGGACTCGCGGACTCTGGTCATGGAAATTCTCCCGGCGCCACTCTTCGCTTCGTGGCCTGCTCGAACGCATACGCCAGCTCGATCAAGCGCGGCTCGCTGCACGCGGTACCTGTAAAACTGATGCCGAGCGGTGACGGCTTCGCATCGAAGCCCGGCGGGAACGGCGGCGTGGGTGCGTTCGGCACAAATGCGAACGGCACAATCACGGTCGGATAGCCGGGCTTGGCGGCAAACGCCGCTCCACTCGACCCGACAAACAGTAGCGCATCGAGCCGCTCGCGCTTGATGGCGGCGTCGATGCCATCCGTGCCGGTCAGGCGCACATCCTTCTGCCGATCGGCAAGATAGCGCGCGCGATCGGTTTCGAGATCCACTGCATCCGAGTTGTCGAGCTGGATCTGGCCGTACTTGATGGCGCCTTCGGCACGATGGGCGAGATTCCACTCGCGCAACTGCGTGAGCGTCTTCACCGGTGCGCCGGCGCCCAGTGTGGCCAGCCAGGCGTTGAAGTCGCGCTTCATCCCGTACTTGAAGACGATCGAACAGTTGACGTCCTTGCCTCTGATGCCCGTATCGTCGCGGCAGACCGGCGGCGGTTGCTCGGGCAGGTCGGCCGGATCGACGATGACCGCTCCGGTCTTTCGGAGAACGGCGATGGCCTCGCGCACGATGTCGCCCTGCCGGGCCTCGTCCACGAACGTCGCGCGCGGAATACCGATGCGGGCGCCCTCCAGTCCGCGTGCGTTCAGATGACGCGTGTAGTCCCCGTTGGGGATTCGTGGACACACCCGCGTCGCCGCATCGTTCGAGTCCGGCGCGGTACCTTCGAGCACGCCGAGCAACATCGCCGCATCCGCAACGGTTCGTGCCATCGGTCCGGCAGTGTCCTGATCGGCGGTAATCGGGATGATGCCATACCGGCTGATCCGCCCCACTGTCGGCTTGATCCCCACAAGCATCGTCTGGTTGGCGGGCGAGAGAATCGAGCCGGACGTTTCGGTGCCGACATTCGCCGCCCACAGATTGGCCGACGTGCCCGCGCCCGAGCTCGATCCGGCGGGCGTCAGCGCGGGCCTGCCGTCGCCCCTCGACGGCGCTCGGGGCGACCCTGAGCCTGTCGAAGGGTCGCTGGTCCCCTCGCGCGGATCGGGCCGTGGATCGTAAGGATTGAAGCCGTAGCCGGCAAGACCGTTGTAGTTCCCCGGCATACCGGCGGCAATCCAGTTGGCCAGCTCGGTCATGTTCGTCTTCGCGATGACGATCGCACCCGCGTCGCGCAGATGCTTCGTCAGCGTGGCTTCGTACGGCGGCACGAACCCCTTGAAGGCGAGCGCGCCGCCGGTCGTGGGCATGTCGGTCGTGTGAATGTTGTCCTTGAGCGCGATCGGAATGCCGTGCAGCGGGCCGCGGATCCGGCCCTGCGCCCGCTCTCGATCGAGCCGGTCGGCCTCTTCGAGCGCGCGGGGATTGAGCGTGATGATGGCGTTCAGGCGATCTTCGTACTTCGCGATGCGGTCGAGGTACTGCTGGACGATGCCGCGCGAGGTGATGCGTTTCTGCTGCATCGCGGCCTGCATGTCGGCAATCGTCGCTTCCAGAACAGAGAATGGCTGCTGCGCGTGGAGCGGGCCAGGACGCAGCAACGAGAAAGTGAAAAGTGAAAAGTAGAAAGTGAAAAGTGAAGGCAGACAGTAATAGCCGACAAATGACCACAGCCGCATCAACATCAGCGTTCTTCCTCTGCCTTTCTACTTTTCACTTTTCACTTTTCACTTTTTACTTTTTACTTTCATTTACGGAGTCACCCTTCTGGCACTTATCGAGAAGCACTGACTCCCTGCCCCATGCGACCAGAAGTCACCGCGCAGCTCGGATGCGCGGGCGAATTCGGCGCACAGCTCGTAGGCGTCGCCGGCTTTCACCGCATAGCCGTACGCCACGCCGGACTGCGGATCGCGGGCATAGATGCCTGTGCCGGCTTCCTTGTGAAGCTCGTCGAGCGACGCGGGCAGACGCCGGTTGCGGGTCCAGTACAGATCGGCCGCCAGACGCAGCCGCTGCAGGTCGGCTTCCCGCCTGGCGTCGAATTGCCGCGCGCGTTCCTCCGCGGGAGGCCCGATGAGATAGAACCCGCCGCCAAGCGCACCCAGCACCACGAGGACAACGATGACGAGAATGACTGTTCGCATAATGGTTCTCAGTTCTCAGTTTTCAGTCTTCAGTGACACTGACGACTGAGAACTGAAAACTGACAACTAAAAACTAGGGCGCATCTCGGACAGAACTCAGGTAATACCAGAACGTCGTGCCGGCGATGAACGCGACGACGAGCGTTTTCAGGACGAATCGAATGGTCAGCTCCCCCCCGAGCAGGTTGTACAGGAGCGAGATGACGTCGCCGATGACGACGCTCGACGCGAAGAACAGCGTCAGGTACGTCAGCCAGCGACGCACCTTGGAATACTTCTTGTTCGGATCGGCGGCCATGTCACGCGCGATGAGGCGCGACATGTACAGGAACACGGGGAACGCGACGATGAGCGACGCGATCGAGAAACGTATCGCGCTTCGCGTGTAAGGCATGAACCGGCCCTGGTCGCTGGCCGGATCGGGAAACGTCACGTTGATGATGTCGAACAGCAGGCTGCCGAGATGGTACGCGCTCCAGTACAGCGTGGAAAACAGCACGAGGTACATGAACGCGTCGCGCGCATCGAGATACGGGCGCGGTTTCGGCACCGGAACAGGAAACGTCGTGTCGGCGAAACCCGCCAGCGCCGTCCGGGTCTGATCGATCGTCCACCCGGCCTGCCGCAGCACGTCCTCGATCTCGCCGCGCGGCACGCTGCGCGCGAGCGCCGCTTTCACGAATTCGGTGAGCTCATCAGGCGCGCTCGGCATACAGGGCGACTCCTCGCGCCACGGCATCGTGCCAGGACGGCAAGCCGTGTATGGCGCCGATCGGGCGGGGATCGGACGGCTGCGCCGACGCCGCCTGCACCGTCGTCTGGTACCACGCGACGTCGTGCCAGGCGCCCATCTTGTGTCCGATGTCACGATACACGCCAACCAGCGTGAATCCAAAGGCTTCGTGCAGGCCCACGCTGGCCGCGTTCGGTAAGGTGATACCCGCGGTGGCGGTGTAGTAACCGAGATGGCGCAGCAATTCAAACAGGGTCGTATACAGGGCGCGCCCTGCGCCCCGGCGATGAAGCCCGCGGCCGATGTAGATCGCCGTGCTCACCGACCAGCGGTAGGCCGCACGTTCGTGGTGCGGCGACGCGTAGGCGTACCCGACGATCGCTCCCGCGTCTTCCAACACGATCCAGGGATGCGTTCGGCCGATCCTGCCAATGCGCCCGGCCATCTCGTCGGAGGTCGGCCCCGCTTCCTCGAACGAGATGACGGTCTCGTTGCAATACGGCGCGTAGATTCCAGCGACAGACGGCGCGTCAGCTTCGCGTGCGAGACGAATCGTTGGCATGAGCGATTCCTTCGTACATGAACGTCATCGGCTTGGGTCCGGGCAGATATTCCGTTTTCAGATCGGCGATCGCGAATCCCGATTCGCGAATCAGGTCCGCGATCGGCCGGTTCAAGTGGCAGCCTCCGGCGAGCCGGCGCCACACCGGCGTGAGACGATTCTGCCACCGTTGCACGTCCGCGTCGGGTGCGAGGCCGTGCTCGACGAAAATGAACCGGCCGCCGGGCTTCAGCACCCGGCGGATCTCGCCGAGGGCCGCGCGGGGATTTTCAATGGAACAGAGCGACCAGGTCACGACGACCGTGTCGACCGTGGCGTCCGCCAGCTGAATGCGCTCCGCGCTCTGCCTGGAAAGCTCGACCGGAAAGGGAGCCGACGAGGTCTGCGCGTCCGCCATGGCGAGGAGCTCCGCGGAGGGATCGATCCCGTAAAGGTGACGGACGCCGTGCGCGTAATGAGGCAGATTCAGACCCGAACCGATGCCCACCTCGAGCACCGTACCGGTCGCCCCGGGAACGTAGGCCGCGCGCAGCCGCGTCGCGTCATCGCGTTGCATCGCGAAGTTGATGAGGCGAGGCAGGATGAAACGGTTGTAAAGGCCAGAGACGCCAGTTCTTCGCATGCGATCCAAAATTCCGTCCGTGCAGAATCTCGGGGTTTACCGGTAAAGGATTAGTTTGACTTCAACTTTTGACGCGCTAGAATTCCGACCACACCAATTCCGACACGTCAGCACGACCACGGAGGTTAGCAGTATGAAGCAGAGACTCGGTCTGGGGATCCTGCTTGGTCTGGCCATGCTCTTGATGGTCCCGGCAGAGTCCTCGGCTCAAAGTTCGATCGTTGGTCTGCTGACGGACGACTCGGGAGGCGTGCTTCCCGGCGTGTCCGTCGAAGTCAGCAGCCCGGTGATGATCGAGGGCTCAAAGACGACGGTCACCGACGGCCAGGGACGCTATCGGTTCGAGGCCATGCGGCCCGGCACTTACAAGCTGACGTTTTCGCTCACCGGTTTCGGCACGGTGGTTCGAGAGGGCGTTGCCCTTCCTGCAAACTTCACATCCACCGTCAATGCCGAGATGAAAGTCGGCTCGCTCGAAGAAACGATCAACGTCTCTGGCACCTCGCCGCAGGTTGACGTGCAGCAGGCGACCCGCACGACCACGATCGCGCGCGACGTCATCGACGCGCTGCCGATTTCGCGCAACGTCATGGGGCTAGCAGTGATTGTTCCGGGTGTGCGCCCGGGCACACCCGACATGGGCGGCATCCAGACGACCGAGCAGGTCGGTTTGCGTGCGCGCGGACTCGGGGGTCTCGATGGCGACCAGCTCGTCGAAGGCATGTCGATTCAGAGCTACGAGGGCACATCGTTGAGCTTTCTCGACGACACCCTGCAGTCGGAAATGACGGTCAGCACGGCCGCGATTCCCGCCGATACGGGCGGCGGCGGCATCCGCTTGAACAGCATCCTCAAGGACGGCGGCAACCAGTTCAGCGGCTCCGCGTTCATGGGCGGCACCAAGGGAACGTGGGTGAAGGACAACATCGACGATCGGTTGCGCTCGCGCGGGTTGAACGTCGCCAACGGCATCGATCACCTCGAGGCGTTCACCGGATCGCTCGGTGGTCCGATCATGAGAGACAAGCTGTGGTGGATTCTCTCGGCCCGCCATCAGTCAACGGAAACGACGATTGCGAACGTGCCGAAGTACGTGACGGCGGCAGATGGCACGCAGTACAAAGCGACCAACGACCTGTACGTGCGGAGCATATCGACGCGACTGACGTGGCAGGCGGCCGAGAAATACAAGGTAGCCGGGTTCCTCGAGCGGTGGTGGCACAAGAAAGGTCACTCCATTGGCGCCGGCGTCGATCCGCGGGCGGGCGAACAGCGCGACCCGCGCAATGCGCACCACGCGATCGGCAACATCAAACTGACCGCACCGGTTACCAGTAAATGGCTGGTTGAGGCCGGCTGGTCCTTTGCCGAGTTCTATTGGCGGGGCGGCAGTCCCTCGGGTACGCCGGCAGCCACCGCGCACGACTTTCCGTTCACGGCGGAATGGTATGCAACGGCGCCGACGACCGACACCGCACTCAACCGCAACTTCCCGGACAAGTGCATTTATGCGCTGCTGCCTGCCCCCAACGGCTGCACCGGGTGGAACGCGACCCGCGAACAGCGGCAGGAAAGCGTCCACAACGAGGCGAAGTTCATGGCCTCGTACGTCACCGGATCTCACAACCTCAAGTTCGGCATCGAGAATGACTGGGGTCCCGGCCGGCAGCGCAAGAACACGCGCAACGGCCATTTGCAGCAGCGCTATACCAACAATCAGCCGACGACGGTCGAGGTCTTCAACAATCCAGTCATCCAGCCCGCCTTTGTCGCTTACGACGTCGGCATCTTCGTGCAGGACAGCTGGACGCTGAAACGCCTGACCATCAACCCCGGTATTCGCGTGCAGTGGGTCGAGACCGGCATGTACGAGAGCAGCATGGCGGCGGGGCGGTTCGCGCCTGCCCGCTTCATCGAAGAGGAGAGAGGCCTCATCGATTTCGGCGCCG
This sequence comes from Vicinamibacterales bacterium, assembly GCA_963746535.1. Lineage (GTDB taxonomy): Bacteria > Acidobacteriota > Vicinamibacteria > Vicinamibacterales > JAMQPK01 > JAMQPK01. The sequence continues at coordinate 43,220 of CAVVBP010000011.1, forward strand.
ACTACTCTCCGCGCTTCAGCGCGGTGTACGACCTGTTTGGCGACGGCCGTACGGCGCTGAAGGGCAGCTGGAGCAAGTACTATCGCAACTACGACGGCGACATCGCGGCCAACGCCTACGGCAGAGCCGGTGAACGAAGCGAGATGCGCACGTGGCTCGATCGGAACCTCACCCCCAACAGCAACAACCCATCAGGGGCTGCGGGCCTCTGTCCCGGGATCAAAGTCCTGCCGACCGATTGCGACGGCATTGCGCAGGACAACGAGATCGGGCTGAGTCCGAGCAACGGCGCGTTCGCGAACCCTGACAGACCCGATCGCAAACCGCTGAATCTCGAGCGCCAGTACAACGACGAGTTCACGGCCGGCGTGCAACACCAGGTATCTCAGCGCCTGGCCGTCGGCGCGATGTTCTACAAGCGCAAGATCGCCGACCTGGCGTTCCAGGATCGGTTGAACATCGCCGAGACCGACTACACCCGGTTCGAAACGCCGATGCCCGACGTCTCGCGAGATCCCGACGTTGCGGCCGTCCTGAAGGCAGGCGAGATGGTTCCGGTCTACAACCTGAACCAGGCCAAGCTGGGCGTCTTCAACACCGGGGTGGTCGATCGCAGCGACACGACCAACGACACGCTGTACACCGGTTTCGAGGCGTCATTCAACGTGAGACTTCCGGGCGGCGCGATGCTGTTTGGCAGCTGGACCGCGGAGCACACGCTCCAGCGGTGGTGCGACAACAACGACGACCCGAACGGCCCAACGACGACGGGGCAATTCAACCCGACGGCCGCCACCACGGGCGTGGATGCGCCGCTGGGAGGCCGCTACTGCGATCAGACGCAGTTCGACTACCCGTTCATCCAGGAAGTGAAATTCGCGGGAAACTACTCGCTCCCGTACTCGATCGATGTCGGTGCGGTTCTGCAGAGCTACGGTGGCCAGGAGCGCGTCATTACATGGGCACCCGAGGCCGCACGGTTCCCGAACGGCCAGCGCACGCAGGCGCAAACGTTCATCCTGACGCCGCCCGGTTCGGTCTTCTACGATCGGTGGAACCAGCTCGACCTCAACATCAAGAAGAACTTCCGGCTCAACAGCAAGGTGTTGACGTTCCAGATCGACATCTTCAACGTGCTGAACGCCAACGCCATTCGCGCGGCCAACAACTCCGTTGGCGCGAGCCTCGGCAACGCCACGACGATCATGACGGGGAGATTCCCGCGGCTGGCGGTGAACTACAAGTTCTAAGCACGAAGAACACGAAGGACGGACTCGGACAAGATCACGAAGAAGGCAAGAGGCCGCACAACGAAATACGTAGTGTCCGGCTTTAGCCGGACCGCGCGGACGTGAGGGGCAGGTGGACCAACACCTGCCCTTTTTTCTTGTGAGAGTTACGAGTCGGGAAGCCGCACGTCGTAGCCCTTCAGTTGCTCGATCACGTATTTGTGCACGTCTTCGATCGTCTTGAACGGGCTGTTCGAATGCCGCTCGATGTCGAACGCCATGTCGCCTGGTCCCCATGAGATCCAGTCGATGCCCGGTTTCACGATGTTCCTGGCGTTGAGCGCCGCACGCAGGGTTTCGATCTGGAATCCCAGCAGGCCGTTGCCGTTCCACCACTGCGAGTACTTCAGGCGATCGGTGGGCGGCTTCTCGCGGAATCGGAATTCCCCACCCCAGCTCCGGTTGCCCAGCGGGGGGTAGTAGAAGTTGTTGATGGCCTCGTTCACGGTCTCCACATCCTCGACGAGCGGCACCATGACGGCGAGCACGCCGAGATCCGCATAGCGGCCGGCCAGGTACGCCAGTTCGGGATGTTGCAGCCGGATCTGCACGCCCGCGTCGAGCTCTTCCGCCATTTTGCAGAACTTCACCAGCTCGCGCTCGTCCGGCAACGGGCGATGCTGCGCGTCGAGACTGAAGAGCTCTGCCCCGCCGGCCTTCTTGCTGATTTCCTGGAGCTGGGCCCGCGTCGTGTCGATGGTCGCGGCCACCGATCGAATCCGCTGGCCGGTGTGCATCTTCTCCTTCAGCGATCCGGGGAGTGGCTTGAACTGGCTCCAGCTCGGAATCGCGGGCGCCTGTGCGGCCGCGGCACGAGCCGCCGCGGCCATTCCGACCAGCGTCATGCCGAATGCTCGACGATTCATGATGCCCTCCATTCAGTCTTCAGTTCTCAGTCTTCAGTTTTCAGATTCTATCCGCGCGCGGTCTCACAAGGTGAGACCGTCTTGACTTGACCTGCCTCGGGGGGACAATTCGAGAAATTCCACGGGAGGAACGCGATGCTGATGTCACTGTTCCCTCGACGATCCGTCGCTCTCTGCCTCGCCTTTGCCACAGCGGTCAGCGTGCTCGCCCTGGCGGCGCCGGCGGGTGCCCAGACCGGATCGGGCACCATCCTTGGACAGGTTACCGACAATGCGGGTGGAGCGCTTCCCGGCGTCACGGTCACCCTCAGAAGTCCTGCGCTGCAGGTGCCCGAGGTCACTGCGATCACCGACGAGCGCGGTGAGTACCGGATCACGCCGCTACCCATCGGCGTCTACATCATCGAGTACTCGCTCACCGGCTTTCAGACTCTCCGGGTCGAAGATGTGAGGCTGGCGACGAACTTCTCCGCAAAGCTCGACCAGGTGCTGCAGATTGGACAGCTTGCGGAAACCGTGACGGTCTCGGGCCAGTCGCCTCTGGTTGACGTGACGCAGGCATCCACCGCCACGCTGCTCGAGACCGAGGCGCTCGAGATGATCCCGTCAGGGACCAACGGGATCGTCGGCTTCCTGTCGCAGGTGCCCGGCGCGCAGAGCAACATCGAGGTCGGGGGTTCGGCCATCACCGACACGAACATCTTCGTTTCCAACGGGCAGGGCAATGAATTGTGGTCGCTGCTCGAAGGCGTCTTTGCCGCCGCGAGCCAGACGAGCGCCAGCGGCACGCACTACAACTTCAACGCCATCGAGGAAGCGCGCGTGCAGACGAGCGGCAACGGCGCGGAGATGCCGAAGCGCGGTATGAGCGTCAACCTCATCACGAAATCTGGCGGCAACACCTACCACGGTGCGCTGGAGGGCAGCTTCACGAACAGCAACTTCGAGAGCGACAACATCACGCCCGCGCTCAAGAAGCAGGGGGTCGTGTCTGCGCCGAAGCTCATCACGCGGCAGGACGGGGGCGGCCAGCTTGGAGGCAAGCTGATTCAGGATCGGTTGTGGTTCTTCGGCGACCTTCGCTATCGGTATGTCGAGCGGGAAATTCCGTTTGCCGCCAGGCCGGACGGTTCGATTATCCACAGGCCACAGCATCAGTTCTTCCAGGCCTACAAAGTGTCCGGGCAGCTCAACAGGACGAACAAGCTCATCGCCTTCTGGCACCGCTACGGCGACCATGAAAAGCGCAGCGCGAGCCAGTTCGTGCCCGAGCGCGCGATGGAACAGAACAACGCGTGGGGAGAGACGTGGAAGCTCGAGTGGCAGTCGACCATCGGACAGTCCCTCACCTTGTCGGTGCAGCACGGCCGCTTCGAGCACGTCAATCAATACACGGGGTTCGCACCCGGAATCCCGCGCACCCGCGACATCGTGACGCTGATGGAAGACGGCGATGCGGTCTCCGACGGGCGGTACAGCACGACGGGCCAGATTCATGACAGGGCCGTGCTCTCCTGGTACAAGCCGAATCTGCTCGCGGGCAACCACGGGTTTACGTTCGGCGTCGACTTCCTCGACGGCGGCAACGGCGCAACCAATCCGGCCCGGCGGAGCGGCGACTATCGCCTCCTGTTCAGCAACAACACCCCGTTTCAGATCGAGATCTACAACACGCCGAACGCCCCGGAACTGAAGACACGCTACCTCGCGGGCTACGTCCAGGATTCCTGGACGATCAACCGCCGGCTGACGCTCAGTCTCGGCGTTCGCGCGCAGCGCGATCGCGGGTGGGTTCCCGCGCAGTGTCAGCGTGTCGGCGCATTCGTGCAGGCGTTCCCGCCAAACTGCAACGACGAGGTGCATCCGAATATCTTCAACTCCGTCACGCCGCGCATTCACGCCGCCTTCGACCTGAGCGGCGACGGTCGATCGGTCATCAAAGGCGGCTACGGCCGCTTCGTACACATCCGCTCGACCGGGGCCGAGATCAACAACTTCAACAAGAACGGCCAGCGGACGATGACCTACGACTGGCACGACAACAACGGCAATCGGAATTACGACCCGGGTGAGGTCAATCTCGACCCGAACGGGTCCGACTTCAGGTCCGGCGGCTCGCAACTGAACGCGTTCCTGAATCCCGACGAGCGCATCCCCGGGTCGGAGGAGTATTCGGCCGGCTTCGAGCGGCAGCTGTCCACGGATTTCGCCGTGCGCGTGACCGGCGTCTACCTCAAGAACTACAACGTCAATCGCAACCTGAACCCGCTCCGGCCGTACGACGCATTTAACATTCCGATTTCGAGCCTCGATCCGGGACCGGACGGCAACCTGGGTACGTCTGACGACACGGGCGTCCTGCTGACCTACTTCGACTACCCCGCCGCCTACCGGGGCGCGGCATTCGAAGGCACGAAGCTGGTGAACGACGACCCGAAGAACGACGCGACGTTCAAGACGATCGAGTTCGCGGCCACCAAGCGGCTCGCGAACGAGTGGCAGTTCATGGCGTCGTACTCGGCCACAAAACGCCACGTCCCGTTCGTGGACGGGTCGGCGCTCTCGCCGAACGCTGAGATCAACACGGCGGACGAGACCTGGACGTGGATCGGGAAGATGTCCGGGTCGTACGTCTTTCCATGGGACATCATCGGCGGCATCAATTACAGCATCCGAAACGGCAGTCGTCTCGCGCGGCAGGTACTGCTGAGAGGCGGCGGATCGATTACGACGCTCGTCGTCAATGCGGAGCCCATTGGCAGTCTCAGCCTCGAAAACGTCGGCCTGTTTGACGTGAGGGCCGCAAAGCGCTTTCGCTTCGGCCAGGGACAGAACATCGAGCTCCGTCTCGACTGCTTCAACGTGATGAACGTCAATCCGGTGACGTCGATTGTCGTACGGGCAGGGTCGACGTTTGGGAACGCGACGGCGTCCGAGAACGGCGGGCAGAACGGAACGGGGCTGACGCCGCCGAGGATTTTCCAGTTCGAAGCACGTTACACGTTTTAGAGTAGTCGTCAGTTTTCAGTTCTTCGTTTCTAGGTACGTAGTGTCCGGCTTTAGCCGGACCGGGCAAGTTCGGACCGGACGGCGTTGGGTTGGCGTTGCTGCCGCGCGAATCCGAAGCTTCGGGGCCGGACGCGCGCTGCGAGGCCGCCCGCGACCGCCCGACGCGAGGACACTGACTTCGCTCTTCGAAGCCGTGCGCAGGCGGCCGACGCCTGACCGCGCGAGAAGCCTGCGGGCCTCGAGCGCTCTAGTTCTTAGTTTTCTAGTTTCTAGTTTCTAGTTTCTATTGCTTCACCCCGATCACACCGAGAAGCGGCGGACCGAAGAGGACCGCGGCCCGATTCTCTTCTTGTGTCCGCCACCACGCTTCGTAGATCTCGGACTCGGACTGTGTGAGATACCCCTTCCGCACCAGCACGGGAAGGTAGAGCCGCTGGAACTCTGCCACCCACTCCCACACGGACGACCCTGGCTGCCCCGACTGACACAGCGCCTCCACGTGCGTGACGGTGAGCCCCGCCCGGTCGAACATCGCGGGCAGCCGCCCGGCAATGTCGAGGGACCCTCCGGCGTCGGCGAAACTGTCATAGACCGCCCGGAAAACTTTTGCGAACAAGGGGCTGCCGGGCTCGGTGCGCATCGCGAGGTAGTTCCAGTAATCCATGACGGCCACCGTCGCTCCTGGACGAAGCCCTGAGGTGAGGCGTGCGATCGCGGCCTCTGGCCGTTCCAGGAAGGAGAAGAGCCACCGTGCGAACAGGCCATCCGGATTCCACGGAGACGGATCGAATGCGGCGACGTCTGCCGTCACGATCTCGACGTTTTCGATGGCCCTCTCTTGAGCGATCTTCCGAAGCTGATCGGTCGCGGTACTGGAAGCATCGACGGCGATCACACGGCCCGACCTGCCCACGAGATGCGCGAGCTCGACCGCCGCGAACCCGGGACCACTGCCCAGGTCGACGAGCGTCTGACCGGCACCAAAGCCGGCCAGCTCCCAGACCTTGTGGGTCTCGGCACGCCAGACGGCGTGCTGCCGCTCGAGCCGCGCGACTTCGGCCGGCTCCATCCCGAGCAGATATTCGCCCTGGTGGCTCATGACTCTCTATGAGTCCTGACTATTTCCGCCGAACGAGATCGGTGACCACATCCGCGCGTAGACCAGGCTAACGTCTCCGAATGAGCCGCGGTGCTGGAAGCGACAGCTTCGCGCGCCGTCGGCTCCATATATGGGTGTTAGCCTGCGCAGCTGGTTACAGTCTGTCCTGCCCCTGTCGCCACGTCGCAAAGTCGCGCGCACCGTGAAGGAACGCCACGATAACAACGTGTTGGTCCTCAACCCGATACATGAGTCGATAACGAAGTACGAAGAGTTCGCGGATAGCCGGATTGTTCAGCTCTGGTACTGACGCGGCCCCGTTCGGATAGCGTGGCTAAATCAGCGGCGGCGGCGAGTGCCGACTCCAGAACCTGAACGGCCGCCTGTTGCGAGTCTTGCGCGATGAACGTGATGACTTCGTCGAGCGCGTCGCGACCGGATTTCGCCCAGACTACTTCGCGGACCCGAGGAGCCATTTGCGGCGCAACTCAGCGGCCACTTCGTCATGAGGAAATACCCTTCCGGCGTCTGCATCTGCGAGCCCCTGACCGACTGCCTGCACCACGTAGAGGTGATACAACACGTCGTCGAGACTGCAATCGTCTGGCAGCCGATCAAGAAGCGCGCGAACGGTTTCCTTGGCAGTCATGTCACCTCAGACAGGCAGACACTAGTATAGCGCCCGGCGGTTCCAGCTATGTTTCTTCCCGAAGTGCAGGGCGATTCCAGCCGACATCCAGACATGCCAACCTCGATGTGGCCGCCCGAATCTCCGGCCCATCGTCGATGCGGTTGAAAATCCAGCGGTGCCGCCCATCGCTACTGGAAACCGCCGGTCGCTCGACGACTGCCATTCGGATCGTTCTCCGTCGTATTTCAGCGTCGTCGTCAACAGGCTAACGTCTGCGCTCACCCGCGGCCGGTTATGAATGCCAGCCGGCCGTCGGGTGCAGCGCCTGTTGGGCGGCCGGTTCAATTTTCCGACGACGAACAGACTATTAGGGTCATTCGACTTCACCCCCGGGGCGCCGGCTCAGACCGATCCGAGAGTCGCGAACGCGATGCACATCGGTGCTCCGACCTCGACGACATAACCCGTGGGCGACAGAGCTCCCGTGGACTGATCCACCCGGAACGCCACGATGTTGTTGCTGCCCTGATTCGCTGTGTACAGAAGCGTCTCTGACGGGTCGAAGCCGATAAACCGCGGAGTCCTACCAAGGGTCGACTCCCAACCCACGTGAGAGAGAACGCCGGAGTCCTCGACCGCGAAAATCGCAATGCTGTTGTGCCCACGATTGGAGGCGTACACGAATCGGCCCGACTTGGTCACGGCGATTTCAGCGCCGGTGTTATTGCCGGTGAAGGTCGTCGGAATCGTCGGTATGACTTGAATCGGCTCGAGCGTGCCAAGTTCCTCGTCGAAGCGGTATGTCGTGACCGTCGAATCGAGCTCATTCACGACATGTGCGTGCCGTCCGTCTGGGTTCAGAACGACGTGTCTCGGGGCAGAACCGGACCGCGCAGCCACCGACGCTGGTTTGTTCGGAACCAGCTTTCCCGTCGATGTGTCGAGTGTGAACACATGAACGAGGTCGAGGCCTTTGTCCGGCACGATCAGAAATCGGCCTCGCCGGTCGAATTGGATGTGATGGGGGTGTGGCGTGGTCTGCTCGGTTCGGTGAGGTCCCAGCGTGCCAGCCCAGTCCGCAGAATCACTCATCGGGGCGAGCGAGCCATCCGCCCGGATGGGAAGCACGGCGATGGTGCCGGGATTGTGTGGCACGAGCAGGTACCCGTTCGTCGGATCAACGATGACGTACAGCCCACCGTCTCGCCCTGTCGACTGGCGGTTCAGCATCTTCAACTCGCCGGTCCGTGGGTCAATGGAGAACGCCGTGGCGAATTCACGATTGGCGCCATCGGCTGTATAGAGACACCGCTGTCGGCGATCGAGAGTCAGAAAGGTGGGGTTGGCTACATCCGCGAGCCGCTGAACCTTAGTCCACCGATTGGACACCGGATCAACGCGAAACACGCTGAGCCCGTCGCCATCGGCGTCACGGCCTGAGCCGACATAGACAAACATCGGCCGCGTTTGAGTGTCAGCCCTGCGGCCAAGCGCCGAGGCGACAAATGCACCGCTGACGGTCACCACAAAGTGCCTTCGGTTCAGTTGCGCCAACACCTTTTCCCTCTTCCTTCTTGGTCCGCCCAACAAGTATTGATTAGATTCCCACCACGGAATACCAAACGGCTATTCCCACGCGACGCAGCGCGGCGATCCATCTCTTAGAGTGCGGATGCCGCGGATGCTAGCACTAATGGAAACGCCTGGATCGCGGATGGCCGCTCGGTTGGCGGCTATACCGTTTTCCACTTCGCTGTAGCGGCGTTGTCAGTTTTCAGTGGGGCGCGTTTCAGAATCGTGTTGCGCGGCGCGGGAGTTGGGTTGGCGTGGCTGCGGCGTGAATCCGTGCGCAGGCGGCCGACGGGTGACGCCTGACCGCGCGAGAAGCCTCAGGGCGCCGAGCGAGGATGAAAGGCGAAGTCAGTGTCCTCGCGTCGCACGGTCGCGGGCGGCCTCGCAGCGCGTGTCCGGCCCCGGAGCTTCGGATTCGCGCGGCAGCAACGCCAACCCAACTGTGCAGGCCGAACGCGTACTCGGTCCGGCTAAAGCCGGACACTACGTACTTTTGAAAGCTACGTTCTTTTGAAAAGCGCCTAGGAAGAGTGTTCGCCGATCGCTATGGTGCCGCCGTCACTGTGAACTCAATCTGCCTGCTCGCAGACTGCCCGAGGCGCGAGCGCGCCTCGATGGTCAGGAGATAACTGCCGGGCGGCAGCTCACCGACAGGAAGACCGATGCCGTGCACGTACGCGCCGTTGGCGCCCTTGAGCTCGTCTGACGACCGCTGGTCGTTGTGCTCGAACACGATTTTCCCTTCGCGTGACTTGACCGTCGTCTTGACGTCGACCGTGTGCGCCGTGGGACCGGACCGATCGTAGATTTCGGTCACCACCGCCACCTCGTCGTTCTGCGGAAAAGCACGGAGCGCCGCGGGCGGCAGCTTCAGGAACTTCTGCAGTTCGGGGTCACCGCGCGCCGTCACCATCGAGACCGCCGCTCTCGACGTCACGAGCAGACCGCTCATACTGAACGGCAGCTTGCTGAAGGCTGGAATATCGAGGTCGTACATCACCGTGCCGGTCGCCCCGTTCGTGGTGTCGTACGCCCCGACCCGAATCTGGTAGCGACCTGGCGGGAGATTCAGCCGCTTCAGAAAGCGAATGCCCGTTTGCTTGATCCGCGCCTTGGCGTCCGCGGGCAGCTTCAGAGTGAAGGACTCCTTGTCGGTGCGGGTCTCGCCCGACGAGTCCAGGGCGACGTACGCAAGATCCACGCGCTGACTATCGGCCAACGCGAGATCGGCGCCTCGCAACTCGATCCCCAGCAGCACCGAGGCGTTCGCGCCCGCGCCCAGGAACGGCGCCACGAAGAGCCGCATTTTCAACCCGGTAGCGGGCACGATGCTCGTCAGCGCCCGCATCAACTGCGGTGAAACGTCGTTGTTCCCGGTGCGCTTGTCAGCCGAGTTGCTCTTGGGTACCACATAGCCTCGCCGGGCGCGAATCGTGAGGCCGGGACGGGACGTGCGAACCTCGATCCGATGGAACCTGCCATCCCGCCTGCCCGAGGGCGGATAGTACGCCAGCACGTAGTACGAGCTGTTGGCGCTGACAATCCGCTCGAAGGCGGCGCTGAAATCGTTCGCGTTGACCGCGGCGAACCCGTTGGTCTCGTCAGAAAGCGTCCTCAGGCTGTCCTGCGACACCTGCAATTCGTTTCGAAGCGAGCTCATGCCGATGCCGGTCTGCCGCTGCATGGCTTCAGGCGTCGCATCGGGCGTGTCCGCAGCCGTGATGGGCCGCTGATCGGCGAACATGCCGACTTCGATCGTGTCGTCGCCCAGCGTCGTGAGCCCCCGCGGATCGATGGCGTAGATGCTGACGTTCGAGCGGGTCGCCGCGGCGATGGAATCGCGGATGCCATCGAGCACGATGGACGCCGAACGGTTGTTCATCACGTCGGTGATGTCGTAGTCCAGGCCCTCGCTGATGAAGAGAATCGACTTCCGCCTCCCGCGTATCGCGCTCAGCTTGTCGGCGACCTCGGTCAGCACTCGCGTCGTCGCCCGCGCGTTGAAGCCCCGCTCGGCGTCGAGGGGATCCTCGATCGTGCCGTTGGCCACCGACGCGCCCGCGTAAAACTGCTCGTTGCGCGCCAGCGTGGCAGACATGAGCTTCTGGCCCATGAAACGGTCAACGGCCGCGGAAAGAAGACGCTTGTCGCTCGTGAACTCCTGGGAGCCCGCCGACGACCCTCCGTTGTGCAGGACCGCCATGAGATCGTTCGCCGCCAGGTACTTGTCGATGAACTGCTGCGCTGCCCGTTTCACGCGGGGAGCCCGCTCGGGCGCGGTATGGAGGGCATCCAGGATCAGGACGTACACGCGCCCCGCGAAGGGCTGTTCGTTCGTGGCGACATCCGGCGGCTGCGAGGCGGTTGATAACCGGTCGCCGGTTTCAACGGGAATCTCGATGAACGCGAATCCCGCAATCGACTGCGACTTGCCGTCTTCGAAGATCTGGAAATCTTCCTTTTTGAGGTCCCTGACGAGCGCGCCGTTCTGATCCGTCACCAGCGCATCGACTTCGACGTATTCGACCTCGGCTTTGAATGTGGGGAGTTCCTGAGAGGCGACTGATGCACACAGCACACCTCCCAGAACGACGACCACGCCTGCGATAGAACGATGGAAGGCCCTCATCCACGATCGCCCGTTCGAATGCTGTTACTTGGCCCGCCCCTGATATCCCTGCGACAGCATCTGCACTTTGAACGCCGCACCTCGGCCAACGATGTAAAGGGTCTTCTTGTCAGGACCGGCGAAGGCGATGTTCTGTGCGCCCAGCGATGTAGGAATCGTGCCCAGATATTGCCCCTGCGGGCTGAACACCTGCACGCCGCCGGTCGAGTTGATGGCCACATACACGCGACCCTCGCTATCGACGGCCAGACCATCGGCGCCGCTTGCAACGCCGGTCTCGTTTTTCGTGGTCCCTTCATACTTGGCGAAGTTCCGCTTGTTGGTCAGCGTGCCGTTGGCCTGGATGTCGAAGGCAATCACGTATTCGCCGCGCGTGTTGTTGACGTAGAGCGTCTTCTCATCGCGGCTCAACTGAATGCCGTTCGGATTCTCAATCCCGTCCGCCGCCTTCACGGCCATGCCGCCGGGCGGAATGTAGTATACGAGGGGCGTCGTGCCGGGCGAGGTGAAATAAATGCCGCCCGCCTTGTTCACGACGAGATCGTTCGGCCGTCCCACGCCCTCGGCGAGCGTCGCCTCGCTGCCTTTGGGATAGATCACGCCGATACGTTCCTGGCCCGCCGCGGTTTGCGTCGAAATCAGGCGCCCTTTCGCATCGAAAGCCAGGCCGTTGGACCCGTTCGAGTTTTCGAGAAACGCCGACACATTGCCGTCTTTGTCGATCTTCGTGACTCGATTGGCCTGCGGTTCGGAGAAGATCACGCTGCCGTCGGGCAGCGCGATCGGTCCTTCGGTGCCCTGGAACCCTTCCTTGATGACGGTCACGGGCGTTCCCGCCGCCACGACTCCAGGAATGGCAGGCGCCACCGTATTGGTGGCAGGCGCCTGTGGTGCGCCTCCACGGCCGCGGCCGCCGCCGCGCTGTTGTGCGGACAACGGCCCCGCTGCGAAGACACAGACGAAGACCGTAGCCATCGCCACGAACGTCACGGCCCGAGCTCCGCGGCAGTTCATCTTCGGCTCCTGTCGCTAGAAGTTGTAGGTCACGCCCAGCTGAAGGATGCGGGGCAGAATGATCGCGTTAGGAACGAGGTAGGTCGATCCCGAACGCAGATTCCGGCCCGTCACGAAGTTCGCGTTGAACACGTTGAAGAAGTCGAACCGCCCCTCCAGCGTACCCGAGCCGTGGATTCTGATCCGCTTGGCAAACCGGAAATCCACGAGGTTCGTGCTCGGCAGCCGGATCGTCCCCAACGGATCGGTGTTGAGCACAATCGATCGAATGGTCTGGCCGCCGGTGTACTGCACCTGTCGCGACTGCGGAGCACCCAGTCTTCGCTCATAGTTTGCCGACGCGACGATCTCCCACGGCAGCACGTACCCTCCAGATATTTTGGCAGTGTTTTCCCAGAACCGCTCGGATGTGTTGATCTCTGAGTTTGGATTCAAAGCCTGACGATCGGCGAAGTCCGCATCGGCCCTCGTGAACGACATCGATGCGTTCATCTGCCAGCCGCCGGCCAGCCGCCTCGTTCCGGCGACCTCGAAGGTCTTGTAGACCTGGTTCCCGGGCCAGTCGACCAGCGTTGTACCTGCGAATTGCCGGCCGCTCAGGGCCAGCGGGTACTCGTAGTAGGTCTGCTTCGTCCCGGGATCGTCGCTGGTCCCGGCTCGCCCGTCGGCGCCAGGATCCGGGTTGGTGATCGCAATGTTGTACGCGGAATACGGTCTGTAGATTTCCTCCGTCCGGCGAAGGTTGTAGTTCCTGGCGTAGACCGCGGTCGACCGGACGCCCCACCGGCCCTTGATCTCCCGCTCGAACGTGAGCGACCACTCGTCCGACTTCGGCTGGACTTCTTCCGGATTGGGGACAGCGTCGGTGACACCCGAGATCGATCGAAAATCCGCACCGTTCGGATCGAAGTTGATTTCTCCGCTGTCGAGCAGACGATTGTTGTTGTTGTCGTGCCAGACCCAGTTGGTCGTCGTTCGGTTGTTGCGATTGGCGGTCACCACTTCCGGATTGACCTCGCGCAGATTCACGAACATGCCGTATCCACCTTTGAGCACCGACTTGCCGTCGCCCATGAGATCGAGCGCGAAGTGGATGCGCGGCACGACCGAGTGCCAGATTCGCATCTGGATCTTGTCGTAGCAGGCGGCCGGCGCGAAGTCGGTCTGGCCGAGGCACTGTGGAGGGGCGTACGCGTTGTCATAGGCGTAGCGCACACCGAGACTGAGATTGAGCCGGCGGTTGATTGCCCACGCGTCCTGCAGATACAGGCCCAGGTAGCTGTTGTCGTTGAACGGTCTTACCGGATAGTTGAAGGTGTCGACCGAAAACGGCACCGAGTTCTGGAAGTGCAGTTGGTAGTTGCCGCCGGGACGCGACCCGTTCTTGTGAGGATACCCGCCGAACAGGTAGTCGAATCCCGTCTTCAGCTGGTGAGTTCCGGGACCGATGAAGTGAGACCCGAAGATACTGGCCGATCCTTTGAAATGATTCCGGAAGTAGTCCTCCACGCGCTGATCGCTCAAATGATCGCCGGTGACGTACTGAGTGCTATCGTCGATCGTTGCGACCTTGTGCCCCTCTCCGTTGTACCCGGGCAACGCAAAGTAGTACGCGTGCTTGTACCAGTTGCCGTACTGCAGCGAGGCCACCATCGAATTGCCCCGCACGTTTTGCCACTCGCCTTTGTACATCGACACCGGTCCGCGATGGATCTCCATCGATTCCGGCGGGCGGAACTGGCTGGCGCCGCGTCTCTGGATGTCGAGCGCGCCATGATAGAAGAGCGTCACCTTGTTCTGCGGCGAAAGCTGCCACTGCAGCTTCTCCGAATGGAACGCCTGATCCGTTTCGATGAGGACCGGCGTGCCGTCTGGATAGAAGGCGTTCAGGATTTCCCGGTTGTACCCCTCGCTGCGGGCCGACACGAAGAACCACAACTTGTTGCGAACGATCCGGCCGCCAAAGGCGCCACTGTAGTCCCACATCCCGTGCAGCTTGGGCACGTTTAGCACGCCAGCCGCCGCAAGTTCGGCGTCGACGTTTTCACTTTCGAGCCCGTCGGACGATCCATAGGCGACGAACTCGCCGTTGAACTGGTTGCCGCCCGACTTCACGATCGAGTCGATGAACGGACCGCGCCGCGGCATTTCGGCACTGCTGCCAACCGTCTGCAGCCGCGTCGACTCGATGGAGTTGAAGTCCACGTGCGCGCCCTGCACGCCGTTGCCGCCAGACGAGGCGAACATGATGCCCTCGAGCATCTGCCAGGGCGCACCCTGCTGGCCGTAGGCGCGGATCACGATCGTGTCGGTCATGCTCGACGCCCCGACGTCGAGGTTGGTCCGCATGCCCGGCACCTGGGCCATGAACGCCTTCAGCCCGTCCCTGGTCGTCGGCAGCAGTTCCAGCGCATCGGAAGCGAGATCCACGCTGGTGGCAGGATTGGTTACATCGACCAGCGGCGACTGACCGGAGACCGTGATCGTTTCTTCCACCGTCCCCAGGCTCATGTTCTGGTCAATGGTGGCCGTAAAGCCTACGGCCAGCCGCACGCCCTCGCGCTTGACCGTCTGGAAGCCCGCGAGCTCGAACGTCAGCGTGTACGTGCCCGGCGGCAGGCCGAGACGATATTCGCCCCGCTCGTTGCTCACCGCGGTGACTTGAGGAACCTGCAGAGCGGGCCCCGTCGCACTCACCGTCACGCCCGGAAGAATGGCGTTGGACGTATCGGCGACGACGCCGATGATCGAGGCCAGCGTCGCCTGGCCCGACGCCGGCACTGCGAGTGAAAACGACTCCAGCGCGCTCAGAAAGAGGACAACGACCGCCAGTCTCCCAAGGAACGATCGAGCGCCGTAACGTAACGCGACCATACGCTCCTCCTTCTCGACGCTGTTTTTATGAAGCCGCCTCGTGATATCCGAGCTCCAGCGACAACGCGTTCGCCACCGAGACGACGGTTCTTGCCAGTTCGGGCAGCCGGCCCCTGGTCATTCGGAACACCGGACCCGCAATCGAGAGCGTGGCGATGACTCGAGCCTTGTAGTCGAAGATGGGCGCGGCGATGCAGCGCACGCCGATCTCGACTTCTTCGTCGTTGAGCGAAAACCCGCGCCGGCGGATGCGGGCCAGCTCGAGCTTGAGCGCCGCCGGCATCACGATCGTGTTGGGTGTGTATCGCGTCATAGCCAGCCGCGGGATGATCAGGTCCTGCGCCTGTCGCGGAAGAAATGCGAGGAATGCCTTTCCCGACGCCGACGAGTGCAGCTCGCCGCGGTGCCCGATGGCGCGAACGATCCACGGCGCTTCGGCGCTGGCAATCGACAGCATCTGAATGTTGCTCAAGACGCAAATGTGCGCAGTCTCACCGGTCCTTCCGACGACGTCCTTCAGGAACGGCTCGGCCCGCTTGGGCAGGCTGAAACGCGAGACCGACACGTTGCCGAGCTCGAACAGTTTGAGACCCAGGTCGTATTTGCCTTGCTGATTGCGCCTGACGAAGCGGTGCCCCTCGAGAACCTTGAGCAGCCGGTGAATGGTGCTCTTATGAAGATGAAGCACGGCGGCCAGCTCGGCCGGACCGACTTCCTTGTTGGCAATGGCGAGGGCGTCGAGCAGCGCGAGCGCGCGCTCCAACACCTGCACCTTGTAGCGGGCGACAAACGGAACCGTCTCGTGGTCGGTGTCCGACCTGTTTCGGATATCGGTGGCCAAGGTGCACTCCTTGTCTGACCCCTCGACTTCCGTGATCAATCCGTCGCGGTTATTCCGTACCTCCAGTGGCTGAGTACACGTGCGAATTGGCATACCCCACGATCGCGAGCCTGGTCGCCATGCCGTCACCCACGTGCCGCGGCCGATGCCACGTCTGTGCCGGCGCGTAGACAACGTCACCCTGGTTCGCCACGAAGAGCGGCACGTCACCGATCAGGAACTCGTTCTGCCCCTCGAGAATGAACCACGCCTCGGGACCTGTCAGATGGAAGTGCCCCTTGTCGCCGGGCGCTGCCGGTTTCTGTGTTTTCGGATCGCCCCTCAGGATGTTCACGATGCCCACGTTGACGTAGCCGCCGTCATGCGCGTCGCCGATGAACTGGGTCGGGTTGCGCTTGGGCTTCTGCGTTCCCGCAATCGTCAGGTTGTAATCGATGTACGGAACGTTGGCCTCATCGTACGCGCCCTTGGCCGACGCCACGCGGGCCCGTTCGTACTTCATGCCCGGCAGCGGTGCCGGAGTTTCATCGCCCGGATACATCACGATCGCGGCAGGGTTGGTCACTTCGAACCGCAGCGAGGGGCGATCGCCGACCGTCTCGATGCTGTATACGAGACGCTTCGGCACCTGGATGAGGAATCCCTTCGAGGCCACGAACGGTTCCTGTCCTTCGACCGTCACGCGCATCTGGCCGTCCTGGACGACCCACCAGACACGATGATCCTGATGAAACCGCCGGGGCGTTTTCGCGCCGGCCGCCAGCGAGATGTACTCGCCGTGGAACAGATGATCGTGGAAGACGACCTCGCTCCAGTTCTGCTGCCCCTTGTGTTTGCCCAGCACATCGGACAGCTTCGTGTGCGGCTTGTTCGGCGCAACGAATGGGTTGGCCTTGACCGGCATCGGCACCCAGACGTCCATCATGCCGCGGCCGCCGCCGCCCCCCTGTCCTCGGCCGCCGCCGGCACCTCGCTCTGGTTGCTGGCCGTGCAGGTCTGCCTGCGGGCCCATGAACATCGCGAACAGGCCGAGGGCTGCCGTCACGCAGCCAATGCGTCGAAGTAGTGTCATGTCCGTTCGACTCCTGTTCCGGGGTGTGACCCCGATCGATCGTGCGCGGAAGGAACAGAACGCGCGTGGATACGAGTTCTTTGCCGGTTGCGTAAAGCGATGGTTTACAACAAGGAGACCGCGATGGCAACCTGTCCCACATGCTGAAACGAGCGTGCGGGGAGAGTCCACGCGTGCGCGTTTCGGCCCATTTCGCAGCGCTAACGCTTTGATGTCTAAACCTTTGCGTTCAAATTACATGGACGGCTCGCGCCAGTGCCTGCCGAAGAAACTGTGCAAGAAGCCATGCGCGCCGTCGCCGCCCCGCGCGTAGAGCCTGTCTCACTCCGTGCAACCGGTTCCGTACGTAGTGTCTGGCTTTAGCCAGACTTTCACGCGGTCCGCCTGAAGGCGGACACTACGTACATCGGGGACGCGTCCGCTAGAACACGGCGATGGGATTGACGGGCGAGCCGCTGCCTCCCTCCACCGGGAGCGGGGCGAACGTCATCATGAACTCGTAGCGCTTCAGCCGGCGCGCGGTCTCGGCAAGATTCTCGAGATCGAGGTTTTCGACGATGCCCGCCCCGAGCCAGCCGAGCAGCGCATGGTGGATCGGATTGCCGGGAATCCCCTGTTCGGGACCCCATCCGGGACGAGGGTTCCAATCGATGTTCATGTCGTGCGCGGCAAACGCGATGTCGCGCGCCTTGAAGAACGGAATCGTATCGGCATAGAACCCGGCGACCTGCCCCGACCACGGACCCTTCGCGGCGCGACGCTTCCAGCGGCCGACATACAGCACGATGACATCACCAGGACCGACGCGCACGCCCGATCGTTTCTCCCACGCCTCGAGGTCGGCACGCGTGATGGGCGTACCCGGCTCAATCCATTCGACGCCTTTCAACTGGGGCATGTCGTACAGCACGCCACGCGTCACGATGCCGTCGCGGCGGCTCATGATGCTGCCCTGCTTGCACCCGCTCTCGGGGGTAATGTTCTCCTTCGCCGAGTAGCCGTTGAACATCTGGTCGTCCATGAAGAAGTGACAGAAGGCATCGGTGTGGCCGGTCGACAGGCCGTGGTAGCTCACCGAATACGTGTCGGTGGTCGTGTTCGGCCCGATGGCGTTGGTGGTACGTTTGAACACCTGATTCGGCCCAACGTCGGCTGCCTCGGCCTGCGGCACCGGGCCCGACATCGACACGACGATGCCGTTTCGGACCAGGCGCGCCGCTTCGAGCACTTTTTTCTCGGTGATGAGATTCGCGGTGCCTTTCTGATCGTTCGGGCCCCAGCGTCCCCAGTTGCGCAATTCGGTGCGCCAGCGCTTGTAGTCGTCTGGCGTGACGGTGGATGAGGTCTGGCCGTGAAGGATTGCCGCGAACGTCACCACGACGCCAGCAATGAGGGTTCTCGTTTTCATGAAGAACCTCGATGGACTTGCGATTTGCGATTGACGATTGCCGCATTGGAATTGTCGAATTGCGCAATGCAATCGGCAATCGTCAATCGAGATTTGAAAATGTTACTGGGGCAACGCAAACACGTACAACGCCTGGCCGCTCTGCGGAATCTTGATGTCCGGCACGATCGCGGCCGGCACGTTACGCGGGCTGCCACCGCCAAGCCCTGACATGACGGCGATGTATTGACGGCCGTCAACGCTGAAGCTCACCGGATACCCCTGCGCCGACGTCCCGAGCCTGGTCTGCCAGAGTACCTGCCCGCTCTTGGCATCGAGCGCACGCACGTAGCGATCGAGATCGCCGATGAACACGAGGCCACCCGCCGTCGAGAGAGCGGCCGTCAGGAAGGGCGCGCGCTGCTCGAACTTCCAGACTTCCTCCATCGTCCGCACGTTGTACGCGCCGAGCTTGCCCGTCTGCTCCTTGCTGTTCGGCGAGTGCTTGAACGCACGATCGGCGCCCGAGCCGCCGCCGTTTTCGGTCATCGTCACGTTCCGCGCCGTGAAGTCCATGCACGACTGGCTCAAGGGCGCGATGATCAGCCCGCCCGGCTGGTAGTAGGTCATCGCCTGCCAGTTCTTGCCGCCGGCTGTGCTCGGACAGATGAAGATGGGCTTGTCGAGCGACATCTCCAGGATGTCGGGACGATAACTCGGCACACCGGTCTTCGGATCGATGCGATCCCAGACGTTCTGGTACACCATCTCTTTATGTGCGATGTACTGGCCCGTGCGCCGATCGATCTTCCACAGCACGCCGGCCTTTCCAGCGCTGAACGACACCTTCTGATCGCCGATGTCCACCAGGATGCGCTCGAACACCTCGTCGAGATCGAATGACTCGGCCGGAGCGTGCTGGAAGTACCACGCGAGCTTGCCGGTGTCGGGGTTGAGCGCCACCGTGGAGTTGGCATACAGCGTCTTGTCGAGCAGCGTGAGCTTGCGGCTCAGGAAGTTCCACGGCTTCGCCTGCGACACGCCCCAGTACGTCAGGTTGAGATCCGGATCGTAGCTGCCGGCAATCCAGGTGTCGCCACCGCCGCGAAAGCTCATCGGCAGGTTGCCCCACGTCTCGCTGCCCGGTTCTCCCTGCCTCGGCACGGTGTAGAAGCGCCATGCCTGCTTGCCCGTCGTGGTGTCGTACGCGCTGATGAAGCACCCGACGCCATCGAAGCGCGTGCATCCCGTCAGGCCCTGAAGCACCTTGTTGCCGATGACCACCGCGCCGCTGGTGTTGACGCGCTGCGTTTCCGGCGCCGCCGGCGTCGACCACAGGATCTCACCGTTGCGCGCGCTCAACGCCACCATGGTGGCGTTGCTCGCCGGCAGGAAGATCTTGTCGTCGGCAATCGCGATGCTGCGGATGCCGCCGTAACCAGGCGCCTGGTCCGGGCCGGCACGTGTTTCCCAAATCAGGTTGCCCGTTTTGCCATCCAGCGCCTGAACGATGTTGCTCGGCGTCGCCAGGTAGATGATGCCGTTGTGCACGATCGGCGTGGTCTGGTTTGCGCCGGAATCGTTCATCGCCCACACCCACTGCAACTGAAGGTTCTTCACGTTGGTGGTCGTGATCTGATTCAGCGGACTGTGGCTGTGTCCGTAGTAGTTGCGGCGGAAAATGAGCCAGTCTCCGGGAGGCGGGTTCTTGAGCATCTCCGGCGTCACCGGCACGTAGTTCCTCACTTCGCCGGGCACAGTAACGCCCATGTTCGGCGATCCCTCGCGGCCACGAGCCGCTGTCCCGGCGCCGACGACCATCGGCGCCGCGGCTGCGGCACCGCGCCCGCCCCGTCCGCCCCGTCCGCCCGCGGCGGGAGCGCCTGCCGGGCCGGTCAACAGCGTGCTGATCTGATTGCCGTTTCGCGGCGTCAACGGTTGCGCGCCCGCGGGTGCGCCGTTGAGTTGCAGGAGAAACGCCGTGACGGCGAGCGTCCCCTCTTCCCCAAGCGCGCCCGGATTGGTCGGCGGCATCGTTTGAACGAGCAAGGTGAACAATTCGTTCGCCGCGCGCGGTCCCCACTTTGCGCGGAAATCCGGCCCCTCGAGCGCTGGTGCGTCGGCGGATCCGCGGTAGTCCTGACCATGGCAGCCCGCGCACTGCTGTGCGTAGGAGGCCTGTCCGGCCTGCGCCTGCGCGGCCGTGAATATGCCGCCACCGGCTGCCGGCTGCTGCTGGCGGCCCGTCGCGGCGATCGTGAACCCGATGAAGACAGCCGATCCGGCAAGGATAGAAGCCCTGGTACGGTTCATATGTGCTCCTGATGGCGGATATGCTACAGGAAAAGGGGTCGGGAGGGGTTTTCGGGATTCTCAGCGCAGGAATGACCGGAAAACCCCTCCCGACCCTTACGCCCAGCGGCGGATCATCGGGTGATGCGGTTCCCACGCCCGCCAGACGCTCATCGCCCACGCGCGCACGCGTGTGGTGTGCTCGCTGTGATCCCTGGCTGCGTGGATGTCGAGGATCGTCATCGCGCCGAGCGACTCCGGCGGATCGAGCCAGACGAAGTCCTTCTTGTGCTGCACGGCACGCTGGATCGTCTTGCGCGCCTGCTGCGGCGTTCGACCCAGCTCGAAAACGATGTAGAGGCCGACCAGGTGCACGGTCACCGATTGAATCGCCTGTGGGGACGGCGTGCCCGGATGCTGAGCGGCATAGGCATCGACCGTCAGCTGGTGAGCGGCCCCGTAACGCGGGTCGGTGTATTCGCGCGCGAGCACTTCGCCGTAGAGGGCCCAGCAGCCCGGCGATGCCCCGATATAGCGATGAGCAGGACCGTCTCCTCCCGCCACGAGCGCGCCGCATCCGATGCACCGGACCTTCTTCGTCACTCTCGCTCCAGGGAAACTCGGCGGACGTTACCTCAAACGCCCCGCGCGATCAACGAACGCACGTCTGAAAGGCCCTTCACCACATGAGCGGGCCGAACCGTGGAATCCTGCGGCACGCCGCGGCCGCGGAGATCGATCCAGATGCCAGAAATGCCCAGTTTCTGCGGTGCGGCGACGTCCCATTCGAGGTTGTCGCCGACCATCCAGACCTCGGTCGGCTGTACGTCGAGCACCGTCAGGGCCCGTTGGTACACGCGCTCATCCGGCTTGCCGAATCCCATCTCCCCTTCGATGAGAATGACGTCGAAGAAATCGGCCAGCCCGAATCGAACGACCTTCCTTCGCTGGGCCGGTCCGGCGCCGTTGGTCAGGAGCGCCAGCCGGCATCCCGAATCGCGAAGCCACCGGACCGTGTCGATCGCCTCGGGCAGCGGCTCCATGCCGGCGTCGCGCCGATGGCTGTAGGCATCGCCGATCGCGTCGGCAAGGGACGCATCGTCGATGCCGAGCCCGGCCAACGCGATGTTGACGACCTCGCGCCGCGCGGCTTCGAGCTCGAGGCGCCCGGTTCGATGCCGGTCGGCATCGCCCCAGTACCAGCGCGACGCGGTGCGGATGGCGTCGACGATGACCTCCTGATCGAGGGGCGCAAATCGATGCGCCTGACCCGCACACGCCTCGCGCCAGCACTCGTGCACGAGGCTGCTGTCGTCGAGAATCGTGTCGTCGAGATCGAGCAGGATGGCGCGAGGATTCATACCCTCATTTGATACTGAAGGGCACATCGGCCGTCTGGCCATCGACGACGATGCGCAGTTTGTACTGACCCGGGGCGAGCGGCTTCTTGTCGAACCGCGAGATGGTATTGCCGATTTGCGTCTGGCTGAACCCGCCGGGGACCGGTGTGAACACGTTGCACGGAGTCGAGCGCAGTTGCTGAGGCGAATCGCCGACCACCTGCGCCGAGGCCTGCTTGACCGTCCGGGGTTCGAGCTCGACCGCGTAGGTCAGCTCGGTCACGCCTCGCTCGAACATCGCGCTCGGCAGCGGATACACGATGACGCACATCTCCTTGCCGGGACCGAAATAGCGATGCGCCGTCCCGAAGGCCACGCTCTTGACGCCCCGGGGCAGGCTGACACCCGTTTGCGCACCGGCCAGCGGTGTCAGCGCGAGCACGATGACCAGCAACACTCGCAGCATCAGTCCGTCGCGAAACGTGTGGCGTCGACAGGCGCCGGTGCGGGCGCGAACCGGCTCTCGGCGCCGAGCCGCGCGTGAAGCGCGTAAAAGCTGATCGCCGAAAACGCACAGAACAGCGCGCTGAGGTGCCAGAGAAGGTTCGGGCTGTAGTTGTCGAGGACCAGCCCGGCCGCAACCGGCCCCGCGGCCGCCGGCACGCTGATCGACAGGCCGAACACGGCCATGTAGCGCCCGCGCATGTCCATCCGGGCAAACCCGGCGGCGATGGCCTGGCTCGTCGGCATGACGATCATCTCGCCGATCGTGATGATGACCACGGCGGCCACGAACAGCCAGTACGCCGACACCATCCCGAACATCCCGAAGCCGACGAGATAGAAGAGGGTGCCGAACGCCATCATCAGAAACTGCGGCCTGGTCTTGATGACACGCATCGTCCAGATCTGAAAACAAATGACGGTGATGGCACTTGACGTCAGGAGAAATCCGTAGCCCTGAGGCTCGATGCCGTGGTTGTCCCGCAAGTACACGGAGAGCGAGTTGTACATCTGAATGTATACCGTCCCCATCAGCACCGCGGCAACAACGAACGCCACAAACGGCCTGTCGTGTAACACGTGGCGGTAATTGCGGAACGTCTGGAGAAACCCCTCCTCTTCGTGCTGCTCGTGCGCCGCGGGCTTCGTTTCGGACATGAAGAGATAGAAGAGCACGGCGACGACGCAGCTGATCGAGGCGTCGATGACGAACAGCGCGAAAAACGACGTGCGCGCCACGAAGCCGCCGACCGTCGGCCCGACCAGCCAGGCCATGTTGCCGACCACGCGCAAAACACCGAAGCCTTCCTGGCGCTGTTCCTTCGACAGGATGTCGGCAATCATCGCGGCATGCGCCGGCCCGCCGACTTCGGAGAAGAGACCGACGAGCGTGGCTACGGGAAACAACCACGCGAAGCGATTGACGGATCCCAGCGTCAGCGCGCTCAGCGCGCTCGTCACGAGGCCGAAGAGAATCAGCTTGCGCCGCCCGAGGCGGTCGGTCAGCGCCCCGCCGATGACCGATCCGACCATACCCGCGAGCGAGAGCAAGCCGAGCAGGACGCCGGCCTCGGTCATGCCGACGTGGAACTTCCGCGTGATGTAGAGCGCGAAGAAGGGAAACATGATCGTGGCGCCGATCTTGTCGATGAAGTGGACGCCCACGACTATCCAGAATTTCTTCGGAAACTGATGGTAAAGCTGAAGGGCAGATGCGCGCATTCGCTGTAGTGGTGTTCTCAGTCTTCAGTTGTCAGTTGTCAGTGGTTTTTCTACCGAGAACTGACTACTGAGAACTGAAAACGATTCTAGCGCTCGGTCACGGGCGGTCTATTCCGTACACCAGCACATCCCACTCGAACAGTCTGGTCTTGCGCTCGAATTTCTCGCCGATGCGCTCGGCCACTTTCATCGATGCCACGTTGCACGG
This sequence comes from Vicinamibacterales bacterium, assembly GCA_963746535.1. GTDB lineage: Bacteria > Acidobacteriota > Vicinamibacteria > Vicinamibacterales > JAMQPK01 > JAMQPK01. Next base: position 67,068 of record CAVVBP010000011.1, read on the forward strand.
ATGAATCAGGCTGATGACGTGGCGCTGGTCCAGTTCTTTGAACGCATACTGGAGCGCGACCTTCGCACCTTCGGTCGCGTAGCCTTTGCCCCACGCGTGGCGCGCGAGCGTCCAGCCGATCTCGAAGCCCGGCCATCCTTCCGGGTTGAGGAACCCGATGCGCCCGATCATCTTCTGCGTCGCCTTCTCTTCGACGGCCCAATGGCTGTAGCCCCTCATGTGCCAGTGGCCGATGAACACCGCCATGCTGTGCCAGGATTCCGGGCGGGTCATGACCTTTCCGGGGGCGAGATAGCGCATGACGAGCGGATCGGCGCACATGTCGGAGTACGCGTCGAGATCGCTCTCACGCCACATGCGCAGCTTCAGCCGATCGGTCTCCAGCTCGTCGAACTTCATCGCAACCTCGCGCGCGTCAGCGCGACTGTCGTCCTCCGAGAATGCCCCCGAACATGCCGCGAAGGATCTGCCTGCCCAGTTGGCCGCCCACAGTGCGCGCAGTCTGCTTCGCCATCGTCTCCACCATCCCCTGACGCCGCTTGGTGCCCCAGAGAAAATCGTTTATCGCCCCACCCACACCCGACGTAGCTGTCGCACCCCCCGCACCTGGCGCATCCGCTTGCGCTCGATCCGACTCCGACGAGCTTCGGCGCGACGAGCCCGTCGCATCCGCCTGCGCTCGATCCGAGTCTGACGAGCTTCGGCGCGACAGACCTCCCGCACCCGTCGCACCAATGCCAGCTTTCAGCATCTCATAGGCCGACTCGCGGTTGACCGCCTTGTCGTACTTCTGCCCGATGGGGCTGCGCGCGCGCACCGTCGCGCGCTCTTCGGCGGTAATCGCCCCGATGCGGCTTCGCGGCGGCGCCATCATCGTGCGCTGCACCGGCATCGGCACGCCGTTGTCCTGCAGCGTCGACACGAGCGCCTCGCCCACACCCAGCGTGGAAATCACCTGGGCCACGTCCAGCTTCGGATTTGGCACGAATGTCTCGGCCGCCGTGCGCACCGCCTTCTGGTCGCGGGGCGTGAACGCCCGCAGCGCGTGCTGCACGCGGTTGCCCAGCTGCCCGAGAATTTCGTCGGGCACATCGTCGGGAAACTGCGAGCAGAAATACACGCCGACGCCCTTCGACCGGATGATGCGCACCACCTGCTCCACGCGATCGCGCAGCGCTTCGGGCGCGTCGTCGAAGAGCAGGTGCGCCTCGTCGAAGATGAACACCAGCTTGGGCTTCTCGAGATCGCCGACTTCGGGAAGACTCTCGAACAGCTCCGACAGCAGCCACAGCAGGAAGCTCGAGAAGAGGCGCGGCTTGAGAATCAGCTGGTCGGCGGCGAGCACATTGATGATGCCGCGGCCGCTCAGATCGGTGCGAAACAGATCGACCAGTTCCAGCGCCGGTTCGCCGAAGAGCGACGTCGCCCCCTCGCGCTCGAGCGACAGCAGCGACCGCTGGATAGCCGCCACCGATTGGGTGCTGACGAGCCCGTAGCTCGAAGAGATCTCTTTGCGGTTGTCGGCAACAAAGGTGAGCAGCGCACGCAGATCGTCGAGATCGAGCAGCAGCAATCCGCGGTCGTCCGCCAGCTTGAAGGCAATCTCGAGCGCGCCGACTTGTGCCGGGCTCAGTTCCAGAATCCGGCCGAGCAACGTGGGCCCCAGCTCGCTGACGGTCGTCCGGACCGGATGCCCGGAGGTCCCATACAGATCCCACAACACGACTGGATTCGCCTCGGGAGCGTAGGCCTCGACCCCGACCTGCGTGGCTCGCTGTTGAAGCTTGTCGCCGCCCTTGCCGGGCATGGCGAGCCCGGCGACGTCGCCCTTGATGTCGGGCATGAACACCGGCACGCCGAGGCGCGAAAATCCTTCGGCCATGACCATCAGCGACACGGTTTTGCCGGTACCAGTGGCGCCGGCAATCAGGCCGTGACGATTACCGTATTGTGCCTGGAGAAAGACGGGCTCGTCGCCCTTCCCGAGAAGAATGCGCGACATATGAGACGGCTAGCTTACGACAGAATGAAGCGGTAACAAATTCGAACGGGCCGTCTAACTTGCGCTGGAGCCGACGCGGGTTTGTCGTCCGTGCTAATGTGTCGCCGAGCCGCGCGGCTCAGCGCCGACGTTAGCCAGACAGAATCACGAACAACTCGATCACCGCATGGAACAGGAGACGTCCACATGGCATCGATAACGAGTGTCGCGGAAGCCTTCTTCGCAGCCTGCGAAACGGGAAAGGGATGGGAGGTCTGCCGCGCCTATTGCGCGCCCAACGCCACATTTCGCGCGCAGGCTGAGCCGCTGCTCGACGTGAAGACACTTGCTCAGTACACCGACTGGATGAAAGGCATCATGACGGTCTTGCCTGACGGTCGATATGAGGTGAAGTCGTTTGCGACGGACGCAGCCCGAAACAATGTTGCCGCCTACGGCGTGTTCCATGGCACGCACACTGGCCAGGGCGGCCCGGTTCCGCCGACCGGACGTCGCACCAGCACCGACTACGTCTACGTCATGCAGTTCGACGCGGACAAGATCGTCCACATGACCAAGATCTGGCATTCCGGCTTGGCGATGAAGGAACTCGGCTGGTCTTAACTGTGCTGGCTAACACCCAAATGGAGCCGATCCGCCCGCGGCTGATGCCCGGCCGTTAGACGGTCAAAGAAACCTCAACCGGCTTGTTTTCGAAGCAACTCCCAAAACCCCCGCGGACTCAGAATCGGCAGCGGGGCTGCGTCGGCAATGTCCAAGAGATCGCGATCGCCAGTGACTAAGACGTCGCAGCGTCCTTCGATCGCAGAGGCGAGGACCCAGGCATCGTCGGGATCACGGATGGGTGTTGAGGCGACCTTCTTCGGCTTGGCCACCACCTCCTGACTTCGTAGGAGGTCGAGGATATCCTTCGTCGTGCTCGCCGGCAGCTGAAAGCGCTTCGCAAGCACGTCGTGGAGTTCGCCCAGGATCACATCGCCGGTAATCAGTTGGTGTTCGGCGAGCACACATCGAACGACATCAGCACAGAGCCCACGGGTTGTGAACGCGGCGGCCAGGACGTTCGTGTCCAGAAACACTCTCACGACACATCACGCATGACGTCCTCATCCGTCAAGTAGCCTCGGGCTTCAGCGAACGGTAGGGCGCGCCGGCGGATTTCCTCAAATCGACGGACGGATAGTTCACGTCGGAGGGCGTCACGAACAATGTCGCTACGCTTCTGGCCAGTCCGTTTACACTGTCGGTCCAGAAGCCGTTCAAGATCTTTGTCGAGGCGGATCGTCAAAGTCGATTTCATGTGTTACAGTGTAACACATAAGATGCCGTCTAACGCCAATAGAGCCGATGCGCCAGACGGTCTGTGCGATCTGGGGCCACGGCGCGCGGCTCATTTAGCACGTCAGACGGACAACGAATTCAGGGAGATGACGCGTGATCCGAATGGTAGTTGTACTGGTCCTCACGCTGGCTACTCAACTCGCCGCGTACGCGCAGGCCAGTTCGCCGGGTCGGGATTCAACCCAGCAGCAGGTGGTCCTGAGCTTCTTTCACGACGTGCTGGACGGGCGCAAGATCGGGCTGGTCAATGAGCTGTTCCTTCCTGATTGTGTGATTTACCGGCCAGAGGGGACTCTGAAGGGGCTGGCGGGTATTCGCGGGGTCGTCGAGCGAAACATCGCGGCCTACTCAAAATTCGAGACCCAGGTGCACGACATCTTTGAGTCCGGGGATCGAGTCGTTGCGCGAATCACGCATCGTGCAGTGGGAGCCGGGGAGTTTCGATCGAGGATCGGCATCTACGACGTAAAGGGCAAGCCCGTCATGTGGGATGCCACAGTCATTTTTCGGTTGCAGAATGGAAAGATTGCCGAGGAATGGGTCAGCCGAGACGAACTCGGAATTCTTCTCAGTTTTGGGGGTCTCAAACCAAGCAGCGACGTGCGCTAGAGCCGTCCAACACGCGTTGCACCAGACGGCAGATCCTCCCTCGATAAAGTAGACACCTCCACCTAATGCTGATTGGCGCTACTTTTCCCACAACTGACCCAGGAGTGGAATCTCGTTCGGCGCGCGTGCCGCCGGAAGCGACTTCAGATGGGCATAGATGTCCGTCAGTTCCTGATCGGACAGAATCTTCTCGGTAAACGCCGGCATGGCGCCTCCGGGCCGGCGCACGTACCGGATGAACGCCGTTGCGCTCATCGCGGTCACGGCGATCCGCGCGCCGTCCCGCCCTCCCTGTGCGGCGGTGCCGTGGCAGTAGTAGCAGGTCTTTTTCTCGAAGAGCTGTTTGCCGCTTGCGGCATTCCCTTCCGCAACTGCCTGGCGGGTTGCGGCAGCTTGACCAGCCGCGGCGCTTTCGAACGTCGCCAGCGCCGCGACTGCCGCAACCACGAGAAACACGTACGTCTTCATCGCCTCACCCTCATCTCGGCTGCGACACCACGTCGACGAGCGCAGGCTCGCCGCGTTTCACGGCCTCGACCGCCTTCTTGAGCGCGGGACCAAGATCAGCTGGATTCTCAATGGGTCCGATGCCCAACATGCCGTAGGCCCTGGCCATCGTCGCGTAGTCGATGTTGGGGCTCGTGATGTCGTTACCGATGCCGACGCGTGACACGTCACGCTCCGCGCGCGCCGCCATGTCGGCGACGTACATCCGTTCCTGGTGGTAGCTGCGGTTATTGTGCATGACGGTCAGCAGCGGGATGCGATGGTGGACGGCCGTCCACAACACGCCTGGCGCGTAGTTCAGATCGCCATCGGACTGAATGTTGATCGTCAGGCGGCCGTGCTTCTTGTTCGCGAGCGCGGCGCCCACGGCGGCTGGTGCCCCGTAGCCGATGCCGTACGCGCCGTGTCCGCCGATAAACTGATGATGCTTCGCGAAGTCCCACAGCCGCGTCGGCCACGAGCTTTGGAATACGTCGGTCGAAACGAGCGACCAGTCTTCCCCCTTGACCTGGTTCCAAAGTTCCGCAGACAGCCGGGCTGTGGAGATGGGGCTCGCGTCCCAGCCCCATGCCGCTTCACGCAGGGCCTGGTCGTGACGGCGCCTCGCGTTCCCGGCGAAGCTCGTTCGGCGCTCGTCGAAGATTCTCCTGCGATCCGGTGTGATGAGACGCTTGCACGCGTCGATGAGTCCCGGCAGCGTGGCCTCCGCGTCGGCGGCGATCGCCAGGTCGACTTCGTTGTAGCGCCCCATGTCCTGATAATTGCTCTTTGTGAGGAGGTCGAGAGACGAGATCGTCACCACTTTGGCGCCGGCCTTGATCACGCGCTGCGACTCCATCCCCATCCTGTTGACTGGCGTGAGTCTGTGCGTGCTTGAATAAAGGTCGGGAACCTCGAGCGCCAGAATAACGTCGGCAGTGGCCACGTTCCCCGCGCCGTACAGGGGATGCCGTGTGGGAAAGTTCATGCGCATCCGCCTGTCGGAGACCGGCGCTTCAAGCAACTCGGCCAGTTCCACCAGCAGTGCGAGCCCATTCGGCGTCCTTGCCGATCGACCGGTCACGATGAGCGGGTTCTCGGCCCCGACCAGCAGCCGCGCGACTTCGGCGACGGCTCCGGAATCGCCGGCGGGCGGCGACGTCATTGACAGCTTCGGAACGCGGAGACGATGCCGGTCCTCCTGTGAGATCGGCTCTTCCTGCAACACCGCATCGGCCACCAGCACGACGGGAGCCATCGGGGGCGTCGTGGCGATCTTGTACGCGCGCACAGCGGACTCGGCAAACTGCGTCAACGAGATCGGTGAATCGTCGAATTTCGTGTAATCGCGGACCATCGCCGCCGCGTCCTGCACGGCGTGGGTCCATTCAACGTCGCTCCGCCGCCAGGGCCCGTCGGCGATATTGCCGATGACGACGTAGACCGGCACCCGGTCGGCGTAGGCGTTGTAGATAGCCATCGACGCATGCTGCAGTCCCACAGTGCCGTGCGCCATCACCATGATGGGCCTGCCTTCGATCTTGGCGTAGCCGTGAGCCATCGCCACAGAGGATTCTTCGTGGCAGCACGTGAGCAGTTCAGGGGCCTGATTGCCGCCGTAGTTGATGAGCGACTCGTGCAACGCGCGGAACGTCGAGCCCGGGTTGGCGGCGACGTACTCGAAGCCGAGTGATTTGATCACGTCGATCATGAAGTCGGACCCTGGACGGTCCGTCGTGTACGTCGCGATGCGTGGTGGCGGTGGATTGGTTTCGGCCGCCGCGAGCGTGCCTGAGGGCAGCGGCGTTGCGGACGGAGTCGGGGTTTGCGGCTGCGCGATCGAAACGGAGGGGTTGGCGACCAATGCCGCGGCACCCGCGGCGGCGCCCCTCAGGAAGTCGCGCCGGTCGACGGAGCCCTTCTTGGCCATGTGTCATTCACCTCGCTCAGAGCGACATATGAGACGGCTAGCTTACGACGAAACAGCGTCGTAAGGACCGTCTTTATCGGCTCAGGTAGGCCTCGAGCTCCGAGCGCTTGACCCGATAGGTCGAGCCGATTTTCTTGGCCGCCAGCTCGCCCGATTCGATCAGCGCGATGACGTCGGGCTCGTTCACGTTCAGGCGGCGGGCGACATCGGCGGGCGACATGAGATCAGTCCCGCCCAGAGCTCCCTGGGCCTGGATGATCTGCTGGGCCATCGAAAGGCCCACCGCTAGCTCGGTGGCGGTGCTGGCGGTACTGCCGCCCTTCTCCATGCCCTGAGCCATCTGATATTTCACGTAATCATTCAGGTTGCCCACCGCGGCCATGCTCGAACGTTTGTCGAGCGCCTGTTCGACTTCGGCGGGCACCGAGACGTTCTCGACGACGAAGCTGGAAATCTGCAGGCCGTACTTCTCGCGAATCGCGGGATTGATGACGGGCAGCAGCGCCTCTCCGATTTCGCGGTAGCGGCTGGCAATCTGCAGCACGGGAATTCTGGCGGCGGCCACCGCATCGCTGAACGCGCTGACCATGCGCGAGCGCATGACGTCGATGAACTCGTCGACGGTGAAGTCGTGATCCGATCCGGCGACCTCGCGAAGGAACGTCCTGACGTCAACGATCTTGAAATCGTAGGTGCCGAACGCCCTGACGCGGACCACGCCGAGGTCTTCGTCGGGCATCATCACGGGATTGGTCGTGCCCCACTTGTTCCCGGTGAAGAGCCTCGTGTTCAAAAAGTACCACATCGGCCTTGAACGGCGAGTCGAACCCGTACTTCCACGACCGGAGCCTCGTGAGCACCGGGATGTTGTCGGTCGTCAGCGTGTGTTTGCCGGGCCCGAACGCATCGCCGAACTGGCCCAGGTAGACGAACTGGGCGCACTGCGATTCGCGCACGATGAGCTGCGCGCCGTTCTTGATGGCCTTGTCCGCGTCGGGAAACCGGTGCGTGAGCGTGTCTCTCGTATCGTCGGTCCACTCCACGATCTCGATGAGCTCGCCCTTGATGAAATCCATCAATCCCATGCCTTCTGTTATCGGCCCCAGGCCAACACGCCGATACACAGATCGTGCAGACCAGTGTGGCGACCCTCCGGTGTCCGAGCTGCGGCGCGCCGGCCGCGCCCGACGCCGGCCGGTGCGCGTACTGCCAGTCGCGACTCGCGGCCATCGGGTGCCCGGTGTGCCTGAACCTGCTCTTCCAGGGGGCGGCGTTCTGTCCGTCGTGCGGCTCGCCACGCAGCCGATCCGAAGAGACCCGGCCACACTCGACCAAATGCCCGGCGTGCCGGGGTGACATGCACTGGATCCGCGTGGGCGACGTCGACCTGCTCGAGTGCGCGAGCTGCGACGGCACGTGGATCGAGGCCGCCAGCTTCGACCGCCTGTGCGCGCAGCGCGAGCAGCAGGCGATCATGGTGCAGAAGAGCGTCGAACCGCGCAAGGCCGCCGCTCACTTGCCGTCGCCAGCCGATCGTATCCGGTACCGGCCCTGTCCCCAGTGCGGCAAGATGATGAACCGCCAGAATTTCGGCCGCCTCTCGGGCGCGATCGTCGACACGTGCGGCGGCCACGGCACGTTCCTCGATCGCGGCGAGCTGCATCAGGTGGTGCAGTTCATTCTCGGTGGTGGATTCGACCGCATGCGCAAGGCCGAGATCGCGCGGCTGAAGGAGGAGCAGCAACGGCTGAGAGAGCTGGAGATGCACCTCAGCCGGATGCGCGGCGTGGAAGGCTGACCGCGCGTTCCAGTTCCGGTTCCCGTTCCCGTTCTGGTTCCCGTTCTGGGTTCGGTTCCCCGTTCGCGATAGCGCCCCAACCGACCGGCGCGTTCTTACGCGTTCTTATTGGAAGAAAGATGGCGCGCTGGATCCGCCGCCAACCGCGAACGCGGAACGGGAACAGGAACCGGAACCCGCCGGCTAGGCTCGTTCCGGCGCTTTTCTCTTCGGCATACTCAGCGTCTGCCAGCGCGACCCCGCGAAGTGCTTGGCGAGCAGCACGATCTGGCCTGTGTGGGCTGAATAGTGCGACACCTGGCGGTTCAACGCCTGCACGACCGTGTGGGCTTCTCCCCGAATCGTAACGGTCTTCTCGAGATCCCCGGGCTGAAGCGAGCCAATCGTCTCGAACAACAGCCGCCAGCTCTCTTCCCATCGCGACTGGATGGCCGCGCGCGTGTCCTCGCCGCCGAGCTCGAATTCGCCGTCTCGATTCCGATTCGGCTTTTCGCCGTCGGTCGTCAGGAAGTCGGTCGAGCGCGAACGGATATTGCCCGAGATGTGCTTCATCAGGAGCGCGATGCTGTTGGACTCGGGGTCGAGCGCGGCGAAGAATTGCCGATCGTCGATCTGCGCGATGGCCTTGTCCACCTGCGTCTTGAGCTTGCGCAGCTGGACAAGGCAATCATCGAGGTAGTGCCGCTCGATCAATTCGCTTTCTCGATGTGGATGAGGTAGGCCTCGACCATCAGCAGGTTCTTCTCGCCGGACTGCTTGACGACGCTCAGGATGCGCTCCATCTTGACGACTTCCTCGAGCTGCTCGTCGATGAACCACTGCAGAAAGCTCTGCGCGAGGTAATCGTTCTCCTTGATGGCCAGATCCATCAGCGACGTGACCTGCTTTGTGACGTCCCTCTCCCAGTTCAACGCGGCCTGCACGGCCTCTTCGGCCGAGGCGAACGTGGGCGTGGGCGCGGGGATCGACGGAATCTTCAGTCCGCCGCTGGTGTCCTGCAGGTACTTGACGAACTTCATCGCGTGCTGCTTCTCTTCCTCGGCCTGGTCGCCGAACAGCTTCGCCATGAGCGTCAGCGAGCGCTGATAGAAATGCGCCGCGATGGCGATGTATTGCAGGCTGGCACCGAATTCGTGACCGATCTGTTCGTTGAACGCTTTCGCGAGCTTGGGGCTGATCAACACGGGAGTCTCCTTGTCTGTCTGTGGCCGATTATATCGGCCGGCCGGCTCCGATCCCAATGTGCGACGAGATCTCAGCCGGAACGTGTGAACCGAGATCGAGTCTCAGTAACTCGCCCACGTGCCGGGCGTGGCCAGCTCGACCGAGCGTCCGTCGGGATCGCGAAAGTAGATGCTGTGCCCCCCGCGCGGCCAGTCCACGCGGCTCTCGATGGCAATGTGCAGCGTCGCCAGCCGTTCGAGCCATGTGGACACGTCTGCCTTGTCGATCGCAAACGCAATGTGCGCGGGCCCCGTGCTCGTATGCCCGGGCACGACGCCACCAGACGTGTGGAACGCGTGATCCGACGCGCCCCGCTGGAAGAGGAGCAGCACCGTTCCCTCTCCCGCATCGAACGCCACCACCCGCTCGACCGCAAGCATGGGGTCTGTCGCGAGCAGGTCGCGATAGAAACCGGTCGTGCGCGGGAGATCGTCGCAATACACGGCCGTCTCGAGCACCCGCCGCGGCTTGAGCGTCAAACCACTCCTCAATGTGCTTCGTGAATGCTCAACGACGCTAGTCTTTGGGATTGGTGGCAAAGACCGTGAGCTCGACCGTAAACCCGCGGTCGTTCATTTCGAGCGCCGCCTTCACCGCATGGGCAATGTCTTCCGACAGCAGCTTCGTCGGGTTGTTGTCGTCCTGACTGAAGCCGGCGTTGGCGGCGAAGCTGGTCAGCACTTCGCTCGGATTGACGAGGAACACGCGGATGTTGTGCTGCCGCAGCTCCGCGCGCCAGCATTCGGTCATGCCTCGGACCGCGAACTTGCTGCCGTAGTAGGCCGTGCCGTTGGCCGCGCCACGGAGCGCGGCCGTCGACGCGAGATTGACGATGTTGCCGCGCTTGCGCTCGATGAAGTGCTTCGCCGCTTCGCGCGACATCAGCATGGTGCCCGTCACATTGGTCCGGAAGATGGCCTCGAACTTCGCCAGATCCATGTCGACGAGCTGCCGGCGCACGCCGAAGCCGGCGCTGTTGACCAGGATGTCGAGGTGGCCGAACTTGTCGAAGAACTCGCGGTAGGTGCGCTTGACGTCTTCCTCGCTCCCGACGTCGGCCGTAATCGTGTGCGCCGCGGGGACGGTTTTCGCCGCTTCCTTCAGCCGGCCTGCGTCGCGGCCCGTGATCGCGACCCGCGATCCGGCCTCGGCCAACGTTTGCGCGATGGCGAGCCCGATGCCGCTGGAACCGCCGGTGATGAGCGCCGTTGCATTCTTGAGATTCATTTCGCCGTCAACCCTTCCTTGAGAAATGCGATGAGCGGCGGATATGTTTTCTCCGGCGCCTCGAAGTGCGGGACGTGTCCCAGTCCCGGGATCAGATGCAGCTTGCCCTTGCCGTTGGGAATCGTGTCTGCGATGAACTTCATCCGCTCCTGAAAGACGCTCGCCGGTCCGGCGAGGCTGTCCTCGGCCCCTCCGAACACGAGCGTCGGCGCCTTGATGTGCGCCCAGTCGTTGATCGACGGGGTCGAGATACGTCATCTGTCCGAGCAGCGCCTGCACCATGGCGTAGCGCGGCCAGTCGGCGCTCAGCGTCCAGGCGTAACGGATGCGCGGGTACTTGTCGAACTCCGGCTTCCACGCCGCCGGGTTGTGCGAGAAGTAGCGGAAGATGCCCGCGTGAATCTGCTGGTAGGTGGTCTCAGATTCCGCTTGTACGCTTCGTCGATGCTGCCCCACGGCCGCTCGTAGCGCGGATCGAGAAGGCCAATCGGGTTGTAGATGACGACCCGTTCGGCCACGTCGGGATACTGCGTGGCGAATCGCGCCGCCAGCATGCCGCCCATCGAATGACCGACGATGATCGCCTTGTCGATCTTGAGATGCTGCAGGAGCAGTGACGTGTTCCGCGCCATGTCGTGGAAGTTGTAAGGAATGATCGGCTTGGACGACCGGCCGAAGCCGATCTGATCGGGCACGACGACGCGAAAGCCTTCCTTCCGCAGCGCGTCGATCGGACCGCCCCAGTAGAAGCCGGCGAAGTTCATCCCGTGGAAGAGCACGACCGTCTTGCCGTTCGGCTGGCCCTGCGCGGGGACGTCCATGTAGGCCATCCGGATGTCCTGCCCGTACAGCGTCATCGGCAGATAGGACACCGGATACGGATACGGCACGTCTTCACAGGTGATGCTGCCCGGCTTGATATCGGTCGGGGTCGGCGGCGGGGCCGCCTGGGCGAACACCTGCACGGGCATCAACGCGAGCACACCAATCGTCAACAGGCGCGTCATGGCAAGCCTCCAGATCATCAGTGGCGCATTCTACTGCGACCGATGTCCAGCCGTGCAGCACGTCGCCCGACTCGATCGCGCTTACTGGACTGCGTGGCATCCGCGAACAGCGACGGTTCGGCGCGGCCGGAAATCACGTCGCCGACTTCTTTTGTCAATGTCATGGCGCGGCGCGACCAGGGATGGCGTCGCGGAGGTGGCCGCCCCGTGTTTGTGGACTGACGCCCTCAGGCTGCGACTTCTATGTGCCGAAGCCAACACCCCGCCGCAGGCGCCGCACAGTCCGACCGGGCGAAGCGCGACACCTGCGCGTTGGGTTCTCAGGACGATAGAGTCAGCGTGACTGCGCAGTTCGACAAATCACGGCGCCAACCACCTCCGCGACGACCAACCCTGGCGCCGCGCCATGACACTGACCGAAAAGGTTGACGCGTGATTTGCCGGGCGTCGAGCTTCGTGTATGCGGAAGCCACCGCACCAGGCAGGTGCTGCGCCGCCAACCGCGCGCACTGCCCAAAAAGCGACGACTACTTGTTCGAGATTCTGTAGAGATGCGTAAGGCTGCGGATGAAGAAGGAGCCGCGCGCGACGGCCATCGAGGCGAGCGTGGCGCCGTCGAGCTCGTTGACGGCAAGCTTCTGGAACGTCTTTCCCGGCGCAATCACCGTGGCCACGCCCTCTTCACTGAGAAAGTAAAGACGGCCGTCGGCGAAAATCGGCGACGCCGAATGATTGCCCCCCAGCCGTTGCTGCCAGAGCCCCTTGCCCGTCTTCGCATCGACGCACGAAAGGATGCCGAGATCGCTGACGATGTACAGCTCGTCGCCGACAAGAATGGGCGAGGGGGTGAAGGGGGCGCCGCGCGAGATCGACCAGGCCTTGTGCGTCGACGTGACGTCGCCCGTTCCATCGGCCCGGACCGCCAGGACCGCGGGCTCGAAAAATCCGGTCGTGATGTACACGAGGCCGTGCCCGAACACCGGCCGTGGCACGTTCGAAAATCCGTCCTCGTAGCGCACGTACCAGATTTCCTTGCCGGTCTCGGGATTGTAGGCCTCCGCTCGGAACGCGCCGACGCTGACCACCTGATCGCGCCCGCCGACGGAAATCACGAGCGGCGTCGTATAGGCCTGGGCGAAGGGCTTCCGGCGCTCTGTTTTCCACCGCACGTTGCCGGTGTTCTTGTCGAGCGCGACGACCCAGGCTTCGTAGTGACCGTCGCCGCTGAAGATCAGCAGATCCTTGTACAGCGCCGGCGACCCACCGGCGCCGTGCTGAGACTCATAGGGAAACTGCGCCTTCCAGACGACCGCTCCCGTCGCGGCATCGATCGCCGCGGTGCCATCGGCGCCAAAGTGGAGGTAGACGCGGTTGCCTTCGACGATCGGAGTGGGAGACGCGTTGCTGTTCTTGGGATTTTTCAGCGCGGCATTGGACAGCCGGAACACCTCGACGTTGACGATCTCGCGGCCGCTTTCGACATCGAACGCCAGCGCGCGCAGCGACGCACTGCGCGCCTGCTCGACAGACGTCGTCACCCAGACACGGCCGTCGGCCACGACCGGCGACGACCATCCGCGGCCGCGGATGGCCGTCTTCCAGGCCACGTTCTTCGTCTCGCTCCACTCGAGCGGCAGGTTGGTTTCCGTCGAGTGCCCCTGCCCGTCCGGACCGCGGAACTGGGGCCAGTCGGTGGTCTGCGCGCTCGCGCCAGACGCGCAGAGAAAGTAGAAAGTGAAAAGTGGAAAGTAAAAAGGAAGTTTGAAAGTCATCGGGCCCCTTTTTCACTTACTTTCTACTTTTCACTTTTCACTTTCTACTTTCCACCAAGTGCGAAGACATAGTAGCCTTGCGCCCCCGGCTCCCCCGCTTCCCACGCGATGTTGCCGTCGGCCGGGGTCTCGAAGCTGCTGCCGTAGAAGGCGACGAACTGCCGTCCGTTGACCTCGTACACGGAGGGGATGCCCGCGAAGTTGGGGGGCATCTTCTTTTCCCAGAGAATCTTCCCGTTGTCTTTGTCGTAAGCGCGAACGGTGCGATCGGCGAAGTGGGCGATGAAAATCAATCCGCCCGCCGTGACGACCGGTCCGTTCCGGTGCGCGCGATAGTTGTTCCCGGTGTTCGTGATGCCTTTCGCGGCGAGCGACGGCACGACGCCGAACGGCGCCTGCCATTTGATCGCGCCGCTGTTCAAATCGTACGCGGTAATCTGCGCCCAGGGCGGGCTCATCGCGTTCAGGCCGTTCGCCGCGAAGAACATCGATCCGAGACGCCCCGTGTAGCGTGGCTGCGGCGCCATCCGGCCGACGGCTTCGCTGTCTTCCACGAGCGTCATCGGCTCGTGCAGGGCGGGCTGATCGGCCGAGCGCACGTACAGCATCCCGGTTTCGGGATCCGCGGCAGCCCCGCCCCAGTTGGCGCCGCCGAGCTCGCCGGGCACTGAAATCTGCCGCCGCGTAATGCTGAGCGGCGTGAAGATCCCTTCATTGCGCGACGAGCGCACGATCTCGAGAATCCGCTGACGCTCGTCGGCGTCGAGGTACGGGTTCACATCCGCTTCGGTGAACTTCAGCCGAGCGAACGGCGCGGGTCGCGTCGGAAAGGGCTGGGTCGGCGACGACTGCTCGCCGGGCACGTCGCTCTGCGGGACGGGCCGTTCTTCGATGGGCCAGATCGGCTTGCCGGTGACGCGATCGAACACGAACAGCAAGCCGTACTTCGTCGCCTGCGCGACGATGTCAACCGGCTTCCCATTGAGCTTCACCGTCAGCAGCTTCGGTCCGGTCACCAGATCGTAGTCCCACAGATCGTGATGAAGCGCTTGATAGTGCCAGAGACGCGTGCCCGTGCGCAGATCGAGGGCGAGGAGGGTGTTGCCGAAGAGGTTGTTGCCTTTTCGATCGCCGCCCCACAGATCGAACGTCGGCGACCCGGTCGGGAAATACCCGATGCCGCGTTTCTCGTCGATCGCGAACTCGGCCCAGGTGTTGGCGCCGCCGGCCGTCTTCCACGCGTCGGGCGGCCACGTGTCGTAGCCGAACTCGCCGGGCCGGGGGATCGTGTGGAACGTCCATACCAGCTTGCCGGTCTGCACGTCGAACGCCCGGATGTCGCCGGGCGGTGAGTTGTAGCCCTCTCCGGGAGCCGAACCGAGCACGAGCAGATTGCCCCAGACCTGGCCGGGCGATCCCGATTGCGTTCCACCCGTGGGTAGGGGGGTGCGGCCGAGGCCCTCGCGCAGGTTCACGAGGCCGTTGGTGCCAAAGCTCGCGATCGACTTCCCCGTGCGCGCATCGATCTCCTGAAGGTAGCTGCGCGACGCGAAGATGAGGCGGCGATCGGAACGATCGTTGTTTTCCCAGTAGTTGAAGCCCCGGTTGGTCGGCGTCCCTTCGGTATCGAACCGCCAGATTTCCTTCCCCGTCACGGCATCGAGGGCGAAGATCGCACTGTCCTTGCCGACGACATACATCACGTTGTCGACGACGAGCGGGCTGAAGGCGAACCGGCCGATGGGTCCAGGCGCGGGAAAGAACCATTGCAGCTCGAGCCGATGGACGTTCGTCTTGTCGATCTGCTTGAGCGCGGAGTACTGCGCGCCTTCGATGCTGCCGCCCGGCTGGCTCCAGGCCGTGTAGAGCCTGGGACCGCTCTGGCCGCGGAGCATGCCCAGTGATAAGGGCGCCATGCACAGCACGGCTGCCAGAGTCGTGAATGTCAGAATTCGTCGAAGACGCACTCTCATTTTCCGAAAGCCCTTAGAAGACCCGAGGTCCCAACGTGGCGGAACTGAAGTTCCGCCCTACCTCTCGGGGATGTCACCTGATCGCAATGGGCGCGACCGTCGATCCCGTCGCCCCTTTGATCTTGAGCGGCTGCATGACGAATGCGAACTCATACACCTGCTTGCCGGCCAGCTCGTCGAGCTTCAGGTTCTCGAGCAGGTGAATGCCATGCACGACGAGCGCGATCTGATGCACCGGGTTGTTCAGATTCGGATCGGGGTCGGGCGTCACGCTCACCGGCCCGTTGTCCATACCGATGAGCATGGGATCTTGTTTCGCCAGCCACTCCGCGGCCGCCGTCGTGAGTCCCGGATTCGTCTTGAGGTAGCGCTCCCCGTCGGTGTCCCACAACCGGCCCCAGCCGCTATTGACGATCACCGCATCGCCCGGCTGCAGGGCGATCTTCTGGCGCTGCAGCGCGCCCTGCAGATCGGCCACGGTGATGGGATAGGTCGCGGGCAGCATCTCGACGCCCTTCAGCGCCGCCACGTCGATGAGCACGCCGCGCGTGATGAGCGACCCGACGTTCTCGATGCCCAGCTTCGTGAACCCGCCGCGCGTCGCCACATCGTCCACTTTCACGCAGTTGTAGAGGCCGTCGCCGATCGTCTGGTGCGTGAAGCCGTCGAACTGCGTGCCGACCTGTCCCATCTCGGTGAACATGATCTCTTCGTTGCTGCCGCGGCGGTTCGAACCGGTGTTCATGGTCGTCCGCTTGGTGTGCATCTCGAACCGGCGGCCGACCGAAAACGGCATGTCGGTCCTGAGCACGCGTCCCAGCTCGATGACCTCACCGGTGCGGATGAGCTTGACCGCCCGCAGCACGCTCTCGGGCTTCATGTGATTCCCCGACCCGCGCTGGTCGTTCGCGCCCCACTTCGACGGACACCGTTGTGCGTCGCTCGGCGGCGCCCACGATTGCGCGAACGAGGGTGATGCTGCCGTCACGAACAGCGTAAAGAACAAGAGTTGTGTTTTCATGTCAGTTCGTCTTCCTCGCCTTCGCGCTCGGTGTCTCATCCGTGGGTAGATCGCCGAGGATGTACTGAATCGCGGCCAGCAGGTGGCTCGTCCAGCGCTTATCCGTGTACATGATCGTCGTGTGCCCCAGCGGCGTGAAGTACGTGCGCCCTTTTCCGTACCCCTTCACCCACGCGACCCCGTAGTCCTGATCGGGGCGTGTGCTCAGCTCGCTGAAACGCCCGCCAAATCCGCGATCTGATTTTTCGACGTCGATGCTCATCAGCACATGCTGCTTCTCCCGCGAGTACGGCGAGTAGGGCGGGAAGATATAGAACTCGTCTGTGTGCGTAAACGGCTCGCTGCCGAACGGCTTCATGAGCGGACTCGTGGGGTCTTCGATCTTGAGGACCTGCTCCTCGACACGGTGCTGCCCCGCCCAGCCGCCCATCATGTCGGCAAATTCCGGCCAGTTCAGATTGGCGTAGGTCACGGCGTGGTTGCCGCCAAGGCCTCCGCCTTCGCGAATGTAGCGCAACAGGCTTTCGCGGACCTCGGGATCGTTGTGCACCATCCCGCAGACGTTGTTGAAGAAGACGGCGTCGAACTCCTTGATCTTCGGATATTTCAGCATCGCCGGATCGTTGCTGAAGGTCGCGTCGAACGCGCCAGCGTACTTCGCCATCAGCTCGATCATGTAGTTGCCGTGCGGAATCGTGCTGTGACCGGAGTACATCTGGATATCGGTGACGAGCAGCTTGCGCGGTTTCGCCGGCTTCGCCGGCGCCTGGCGGGGAATCGCCGCGTCAATCTCCGCGCGCATCGCCGCGTCGAGGCGATCGCCCCCGCGAATCTGGCCGGCGGGAGTTTTCAGCATGGCGTTGACGCGTGCCGACATCGCCGGCCACATCACGCGTTCGAACGCGTTGACGTTCTTCATCATGTCGGCTTCGGTCGCGCCGGCCGACTCCACGGTGACGGTGAGCGACGTGATGCCCCCCTCATAGGCCGCCAGAAAGAAATCGGCGACGCCCGCCGCACCCTCGCCCAGCGGCACCATGCGGCCACGCGCGCCAATCGCGCTCCGATCGGAAGCCGTCACGTGCAGCAGCCTGTCCTTGACGAGCGCAAGGCCATTCACGGCTTTGACGCCGGCCTGTGCCCATCCGCCGAGATGCGCGCTGACGCCCATTCGTTTGCTGCGGCCGTCGAGCGCGGCCATCACGGTCTTCGGATCGCCCTTGCTCTCGAGCGCGACGTTGATCTCGAACTCCTGCGCAAGCTTGTCGAGCTCGGCGGGATTCGCTGCATCTGCGCTCGTGATGAGGAGCGGCACGTTGATCGACCTGGCGAACTCGAACACCCGCCGCCGCATGGCGGAATCGGTCCCGATGTTGTCGACACGATACGCCGCGATCGACTCGGCAAGCTCGCGAAGACGGTAGACGACCGCGGCACGCTCGTTTGCTTGAAGGCGCTGGTCGAGCGGCTTCGGCACTTCGAAGCTGGTGATCTGGGTGCTCGAGGCTTCAACAGAGGAAAAGGGGATCACGTCGGCCTTCGCGAGCGCGTCGGAGAACGTCATCCCTTTCACCGCCGCGGTGGGCATGGCCACACGCCAGCCAAACCACATGCTGTTATCGGGGGCACCCATCCGAATCGTCGCAAGACCGCCACCGTTGGGCCTCTTCGACACGGAGGGTACCGGCGGCGGTTGCTGTGGCTCGCCTCCCGGGCCGCCCCGTCCACCCTGTTGAGCAACGTTGACGGCACCGGCCGCCATGGCGATGAAAAAGATCACGGCGCCAACACGTATTCTCATGTCGCTACCTCTTGAATGAATGCGGAAAACCGGCCTAGTTTACCGCTAAAGCGACCCGAGCCGCTTCAACAACTGAATCTGGCCGGCATGATAGAGGTCGTGCGCCGCCACGCCGGAAAGGAGGGCGAAGTTGCTGACTTTCCGGCCGGCTGGTGTGCGTGCGAGATCGCGCGGCGACAGCCGCATCACGGCGACCCGCAGCCTTGCGTGCATCTCGTCGAGCAGTTCGAGATCGGCCCGCCATGCCTTGTCGCCGGCGTGCGCGGCGTCGATCGGCCGCCGGAACCAGTTCGACCCCTTGTGCGCAAACGATCCCCGCGCTTCGTCCGTGAAGCGCCTCGTCGCGGCGTACTTCCAGTACGCGGCATGGACGACCAGCTCCCAGATGTTGTGACGGCGTGGAGACGGCCGCCACGCGGCCTGCCTGGCGGTGACGCGCCGGACGGCGCCACGAAGGTTCGTGCCGTGCCAGGAAGGTTTGTTGTACGCCTGATCGATGATCGCGACGAGCTGCCGCACGCCGGAGCTCATCGCGTATTCGCGCGTTTCGGCATGTCGCCCTTCGAAAGCCTCGGCAGCAGCTCATCGCGGGTAGCGAGATGGTAGACCGTTGAGGCGATCACGATCGCCGACTTCATCACGTCTTCTTCCACGATGCGTTCGTAGGTGTCGAGATTGCTGTGCCACGTGTAGTTGTTGTACTCGATCGGATCCTGCCCGATGTAAATACCCGGAAGCCCGGCTTCGATGAACGCGCCGTAATCGCTGCTGAAGCCCTGGCGGCGGACGATGGTATTCGCGCCAAGGATCCCGAGGTCCTTCAACGGTGCGAGCGTCTCGCGCAGCACGGCCGCCGCGGACTCGGGGCCGAACACGCTCATGTAGCGCGGCCGGCCGGTCCCGTCGTCGAGGTTGACATAGCCGCCGAACTTGCTGAACGCCTCTTTCGGCTCTTCGAACGAACCGAAGTGCTCGCGGACGTACGCGCGCGACCCGCGCAGGCCCTGCTCTTCGCCGCTCCACAACGCGACGCGAATGGTGCGCCGCGGCTTGACGCCAATCGCCTTCAGGATGCGTGCGGCTTCCATGACAACCGCGCATCCGACGGCGTTGTCGGTGGCGCCGGTGGCGGCGTGCCACGAGTCGAGGTGTCCGCCCAGCATCACGACTTCGTCGGTCGTGCCGGGAATTTCTGCAATCGCGTTGTAGCTCGTGCGTCCCTCGGGATACGTGCGATTCACGATGTCGAATTCGAGCTCGACGTTCTGCTTGTCCGCGAGCAGCCGCGAGATGCGGCCGTAGTCCTCGTTGCGCAGCACGACGGTCGGGATCGCCTTGTCGATGTCGTAGGTGTTGTTCGCGAAGGCGCGGATCATCCCGTGATCGCGGCCCGCGTCGTTCACGCGCACGAGCGCGCCGCTCGATTGCAGTAACTCGTACACCTGCGCGGTGACCTGGGCGTTGGTCAGCGGTGCCATCGGCCCGCGCGCCGGCTGCGTATTCTGGGGAGCGTTCTGCGGGCCAGGTCCGCCGCCACGGGCCGGCGCGTTGAGCCGCTGAAGCACTTCGCTGTCATCGAGGCGCTCGTCCATGTCGTTGAACGTGACGCGTACAACCTGATGCGGACCGACCAGCACGATCCGTCCTCGGACCGTGTTGCGCAGACCGTCGAGGTGTCTGGTGAGCTCTTCTTTCGTCGGACGGGTTGGAAGGGTGATCTGGACCGCCGTGCCTTTGACGGGGCCATCCGTGCCCGGCGTCCAGGCCAGCGCTTCGGCAACCAGATGATCTTTGACGGGCGAGATGATGTGCGCCGACAACCGCTCGTTGAGCCAGCCCGGATAGTTCCAGTTCCAGGGCTCCATCCGGCCGTTCTGCAGCCCCCACGACTCGAGCTGCGCAACGGCCCACTCTCCCGCCGCCTTCAGGTTCGGCGATCCAGTCGGACGCGGACCGTATCGATCGGTCAGCACGTGCGTCGTCCGCAGAATCTGCGAGTGTGTCGTCGCTTCCTGGCGAATCTTGCCGTAGACGTCGAGGTCGATGCGCTCCTCGGCGCTCAACGACACGAACACAGCCGCGAGTGCCGCGACAACGACTCGTCCGACTCTCATGACTTCTCCGGACTGAGTGCCGGGTCTGAAGAGCAAAACCCGGCCTACATGTCATCCGTAGGGCGGGTCCTTTCGACCCGCCGATTGCGTTACGACTTCGGACTCTCCGCACTCCGTGCCCGTCATTTTCATCGCCAGCGCGATCATCGATCCGACGTCCGCGACGTTGGCCGGCAGCACGATGGTGTTGCCCTTCTTGGCGATCTCGCCGAACTGGCCGATGTACTGCTCGGCGACACGAAGCTGAACGGCTTCCTGACCTCCGGGAAGCCTGATCGCCTCGGCCACGCTGCGGATGCCCGCGGCCGTCGCGGTGGCGACAGACGTAATCGCCGCGGCCTGCCCTTCGGCTTCGTTAATCTGCTGCAGCCTGCGGGCCTCCGACTGCTTGATCACTTCCTGCTTCACGCCCTCCGCCGTATTGATCGCCGCGTCGCGCGTGCCTTCGGAGGTGAGAATCACCGCGCGCTTCTCCCGCTCGGCGCGCATCTGCTTCTCCATCGCCGCGAGGATATCCGACGGCGGCGTGATGTTCTTGATTTCGTAGCGAAGCACTTTCACGCCCCACGCTTCGGACGCCTTGTCGAGCTCGCTGACGACCTGCGTGTTGATGTTCGTGCGCTCCTCGAACGTGCGATCGAGGTCGATCTTGCCGACCTCGCTGCGCAGCGTCGTCTGCGCGAGCTGGCTGATCGCGAACATGTAGTCCGAGATGCCGTATGAAGCGCGCTCCGGGTTCAGCACCTTCAGGTAGAGGACCCCGTCGACGCCGACCTGCACGTTGTCGCGTGTGATGCAGACCTGCGCCGGGATGTCGACGGCTATTTCCTTCAGCGAATGGCGGTAGCGGATCACGTCGACAAACGGCAGCAGCACGTGGAAGCCGGCGTTGAGAATCGCCGAGAAACGTCCCAGCCGCTCGACGACGTACGCGCTCTGCTGCGGGACGACAATGGCCGTCTTCGCAATGATGACGAGCACGAGGAAGGTGAGAATGAGCAACGCAAGGAGACCACCGGTCATGAGCGCTCGCTTTCTGGTTTGAGGAAAATCATGAGACGGTCAACCTCGACGACCTTGCACCGCTGCCCTCGCGCAAGCGTCGCCGCATCCTGATTGCGCGCCGACCAGACCGTGCCCCGCAGCTCGGCCTTGCCAACCGCGCCGGCGGGGATGTCCTCGAGGGGCGTGGCGATGTCTCCCACCATGGAGTCGACGTCCTGGCCCGGCTGATCGAGCATCATCCATCTCAAGAGCGGGCCGCGAAAGAACAGCAGGGATGCGATCGATATCGTCGAGAACAGCACCAGCTGCACCCACATGGGCCCGGCCCAGTCGAGGACGTGGAGACCGGCAATCGCCAGAGCGGCGATGCCGAAGAAAATGACGTAGAACCCACCCGACGCCGCCATTTCGAGGGCGACGAGGATGAGGCCGATGACCAGCCAGTGCCACCAGTCCATGGCGTCGTCATTCTAGTCGAAAGTCGACAGTCGATAGTCGAAAGTCGACAGTCGACGAGAGTCGCCGGTGGCACAGGGCTTCAGTTCGCCTTCGCGCACCACCGGTGGCACAGGGCTTCAGCCCTGTCCTCTCATGGCGCCTGGAGAAACGTTTCGATCATGATCTCATCCACGTACCGCCCGTCGATTTTCGCGTGACGCTCGGCTGTCCCCACGACGCGGAAGCCCTGGCGGAGGTAGGTCTGAAGCGCCGCTGTGTTGTCGGCCCGGACGTAGGTGAAGAACTTCTCGTAGCCCTTCTTCGGCGCGGCGTCGAAGGTCGCCGCGAAGAGCCGCGAGGCGATGCCCTGGCGGCGACGGCTCAGGTCGACGAACGTGCCGATGACGCCGACATGATCGAAAGCGGGCGTGAAATCGCCGAACGGCGAGACATCCTGCAGGCCGACGACACGGTTCGAGCCGGCGTCGACGGCCACCAGAAAGATCCCGCGTCGCGGAAACGTGCGGATGAACTCGCGCTGCTGGTCGACGGAAAACGGGGTATCGAGGGCGGTGTAGATCCTCGCCGCGATGATCGGATTCAGGATGCCCACCATGTCTTCGGCATCCTCGATGCGGGCGTCTCGAATCTAATCAGTGTTTTACAAGAGATCAGAGAGACCAGAAGTTTTCTTTTGAAAAGAATTCTTCTGATCTTCTGATCTTCTGTTTTGTCTTTTCCTCACTTCGCGAGCGGATCGGGCCGGACCTGGAAGTGCATCACCTTGCTCGTCGTGCCCTTCCCTGTCTCCATGTGGAACGGCGCGCGCGTGCTGATGGTTGCCCAGAGCCCTCGCCCCTTCCATCCGGCCTTCTCGTCGTCAATGCGTCCGTCCATCCACTTGGTGTAGAAGCCCAGCGGATACGGCACGCGCATCACGACCCAGTTGCCGTTGTTCAGTGCGAGAAGACCCTCGGACTGGTTGCCGGTGTTGATCGGCGTGTTCGCGCCAAAACCCGACGTGTTGAACTGATCGACCCAGGTGTAATAGCTCCCCTCGACGCTGCCGTCGTCGGTGACGCCCTTGAACTGCGGCAGCGGTTCGGCGTAGAACGTCCAGCCTTCCGGGCAGTGCTGGCCGGTGGCTTTCGGACCGTTCAGCGGCGCCTTGCACTTGCGGCGATCGAAGCTCGCCATGTGTCCGCTGGAGAGCGCCGCCCAGAACACGCCGTTGCGATCCACGTCGCCGCCGCGCGGCGAGAAGCCGCGCACGTCGGCCTTCGGATCGGTGACCGCGGGCAGCTCGTAGATTTCGGTCAGCGCCGTTTCGGCAGGATTCGATCCCGGCACGACGCGCATGATCGCACCAGGGAAACTGAGCGCCGTGCCCCAGATCGATCCGTCGGCGGCTGGCGACGCCGCATAGAACGGCGAGTTGATACGGCGATCCTTCGTCGGATCGGCCGCCTGGTTCGGCTCGGTCCAGGCATCACGCCGGCCGTTGCCGTTGGTGTCGACAATCAGCGGCGTCCACCCCTGCGATGCCACTTCGTCGCCGGTCTCGTCGAATTTCTTCGTGTCGAGCCAGCCGATCACGGGACCGCCGCCGCTCGTCCACAGCGTGCGATTCGCATCTTCGGCAAACATCAGATGATGCGTGGCATAGCACGTTCTGATGTGCGTCAGCTTCTTGGTCTGCGGGTCGTACATCTGCAGATGCCGGCTCGCGCTGTCGAGCGGATACACCTTCGCGGAAGGATGCGTCGACCCTTGCTTGCAGAACGCCGGATTGTCGAACGGCGTGACGGCCGAGGTCAGCCACAGCCGGTTCTTCTCGTCGAGCATCGGGTTGTGCACGTTGTTCTTGCTCGTCCAGATCACTTCGTCGCCCCAGTAGGGCGAGCTCGCCGGCATCTTCGGGCTGGTCGGCGGCGTGTTCGGATCGCGCACGGTCAACGGCACCCGGCTGACCGTGTTCTTCACCGGATCCAGCACCGGCACGTAGTCCGAGCTCAGCTCGAGCGAGCCATAGAGCGAGCCGTACGGATTCAGCCGCGGATTGCGGCGATCGGTCGACACCGAATCGTGCAGGTACGACTTCGGATCGGCCCAGTCCCACTGCGTGATGACGATGTTGCGCTCGATGCCGCGGGGACGCGGCGGCGCCGGAGGCACTTCGCCCGCGGCGATGCGATCGGTCCAGTCGCCGAACATCTCGAGCACGCGGCGCCGGCCGAACGCATTGAGACCGGCGCTCATCCCAGCTCCGGCCTGTCCGGACTGCACGCGGCGTTCCCACGCCGCTGCCGAGTTCGGGAACGTGCCGAGCACTTTCGGAATCTCTCTCATGGCCTTCGAACCAAACCCATGGCAGGCCGTGCAGCCACCCGACTTCAGGCTCCGCAACCACATCGCCTGGTTCAGCATGCCTGTCGCAATGCCATTGCCGTTTTCGCCAGTGCCGGGGAACTCGCTCTTGTCGGGCACCTTCATGAGCGACAGCCAGTAGCCGGCCGGGTAGTACTGCGCGGCGGCGTGAGGGTTCGGTGCCGCTACCGCTTTCAGGTCCATGATCTTGCCGGGCACCGATTGTGTTTTCGGCGAATCAACCAGCCCGTAGCCCCGCACCCACACGTTGTAGTTCGCCTTGGGCATGTCGGGAATGAGATACCGCCCTCGATCGTCGGTGACGACGATCTTCGCGAACTTCGTCGGCAGGTCGTTGGTCTCCGCGATGACCCAGACGCCGGCTTCAGGGCCCTTCGGCCCGGTCACCGTGCCTCCGAGATCGTTGTTGTCCACGGGAATGGCCGCGCCCTGCTGGGCGCTCATCGGGCTGCGCGAGGAAAGGAGCAGCACGAGGCTCAGAACGGCGACGACTCCACACGCCAGATACAACCTTCTCATATGCCCTCCTGAAGAAACACAGAACAAGAGTTCAGGAGACCAGGAGCTCTTGTATTTCAGAAGAATTACTCCTGATCTCCTGATCTCTTGTTTAGTTCCTGCGAACCACCTTCCCGGGACGTGCTGATGTCATGGTTTTTCCATCGAAGACGAGCTGGCCGTTCACAATCACCGACGAGAATCCTTCCGCATACTGATGCGGTTTTTCGAACGTCGCCATGTCGCGCACGCGCGCCGGGTCGAAGACGACGATGTCGGCTTTCATGCCCGGACGCAGGATACCGCGATCGTTCACTCGAATGCGCTGGGCCGGAAACGACGTCATCTTCCTGATCGCGTCTTCGAGCGTGATGACGTTGCGCTCGCGCACGTAGACGCCCAGGACGCGCGCGAACGTGCCGTAGCTTCTCGGATGCGGCACGCCCTCGTTGAACACCTGTACCCAGCCGTCGGACGCCACCATGGTCGCCGGATGCCGCATGATGCGCTCGAGATCCTGCTCCGCCATGGCGTGAAACACGCCCTGGCAGTTGCCCTGTTCGACGATCCACAACGCGGCTTCGGCCCCGTTCTCGATAGTCGGCTCGAGGCCGCGCATCTTCGCCACGTCCGCCAGGTTCTTGCCCGCCATCGCGGGATCGAAATCACACTGCGCGAGGAACACGTTCTTGGGATCGCCGCCGCCGCGCTCTTCCTTGATGATCCGAACCGTCTCGGCCGCGATTTCCTTGCGCGACGAGGGATTCTTGAGGCGCGCGAGCATCTGCTCGCGCCCGCCTTCCTGCGCCCACTGCGGCACCATCGATGCCACAAACGCGTTGCTCGAAGCCGTGTACAGGATATTGATCGCTTGTCGTGTCGACGCCGCGTACGCGCGCCGCCTCGAGCAGCTTCAGCGTCTCGACGCTCTTGCCGTAGTTGGCCGGTCCCACGATCTTGTGGTGCGTGATCTGCGTCGGCAGGCCACCTTCCTCGCCGATGCGGATGGTCTCTTTCACGCTGTCGATGACGCCGAAGGCCTCGTCGCGCATGTGAGAGATGTGGATGCCGCCGTATTTGGCCGCGACCTTGGCGAGCTCGATCACTTCCTCGACCGGCGTAAAGGCGCCGGGGACGTAGAACAGTCCCGTGCTCATGCCGAAGGCACCGGCTTTCATGCCTTCCTCGACCAGGCCGCGCATCTTGTCGAGCTCGGCGGGTGTCGGCCGGCGGTTGGCGCGTCCGAGGACCGCCTCGCGCACCGAGCCCTGGCCGACGAACGAACCGATGTTGATCGATTTCTGCAGCGCCTCGAGCTTGTCGAAAAATGGACCGAGCGGCACGACGGATCCGCCGTCGGGTCCCTCGATGATGGTCGTGACACCCTGTCTGATGTAGTTGTCGGCCGTCGGAACCTTGAAGATGTTTTCACGGCCGTGGTTGTGCATGTCGATGAAGCCGGGCGAGACGATCTGGCCGCCCGCGTCGATGACGCGCGTCGCGGGCTCTGAAATCGAGTACGCGACCTGCGCGATGGTATCGCCGCGCACCGCGACATCGCCGCGGTACCACGGGCTGCCGGTTCCGTCGATAATCCGCCCGTTGCGGATGATGAGATCGTACGGGGCGCCCTGCGCGTACGTCGTGTCCGGCTTCAGCCGGACCATCACCAACCCCGCCACACATACGCATGCAAGTGCGATCGTTCGCTTCACCGGAGATCCTCCGAGCCGGGTCTGAAGAGCAAGACCCGGCCTACACATTCATTCGCCTACACGTTCGCGCAATTCGACGGCGCCTTCAATCTCTCTTTTGTCACGGCGCACCGGCAACAGCTTCTTCTGCACCATCAACGGCAGCTGGTCTTCGAGGTGCGGCGAGCCGGGCTGGGTCGCATTGCCGTATCCCAGCAGGCACTGGGCCCGCTGGGTCCGGCCGAATTCAATGGCACATACTATCGTTTCGCCGCTCGCGGCGTAGTACTTGTTGCCCTCGCGTCTCGTAAAGGCAATCGTGCGGAAAAGACCGGAGCCACCCGGGCCGCCATTGCCCGGCAGATCGGCCGATCCGCTGGCGAATCGGAAGACGTCGCCCCACTTCACGTCGAGCGAGCCGTAGAGCTTGCGACATTCGTCGGCAGCCGCCGAGAGCGCGGCCGCAGCCGACGCCGGCTCGGCCAGGCCGTAGGCGGAGTCCAGGGGACGTGCGGGATCGTACGCGACGCGCAGCTTGCTGGCCATGCCGCCATTGGCCGCCGCAAAGTACCGGTCGGCGAACATCTGAAAGAGGACGGCGCCGCGGCTGTCCACGTCGGTCAGACGATCCCACTTGCCGAGGACGTTTCCGGCGTCGGTCCCCGCCGCCGCCTGGAGCAGGTCGGGGAGCACCTTGTCGGCGAGCTCCATCCGGGTGGAATGCTTCCTGGCGATGAGCTGTTCGTAGCAGATCTTCCGCCCTTCGGTGATCAACCGCAGCGAGCGCAGCGTGCGCATCTGCGGCAGTGCCTGGCCGGACGGGGCGACGTAGGCCGGATACTTCGCGCGATCGACCTGCGGCAGCGTCATCAGCCATGGTGGTTCGTTGGCGTTCTGATGGAATCCGCTGGCGGGATCGATCGATTTGGGCAGCTCGTCGAACGAGAGATAGTCGGTCCAGAGCGTGTCCGACGTGTCGCCCGGCACGACGCCCGACCAGTACTGAAAATCGTGCAGCCGGCGCCTCGGCACGAGGCCGTCGAACACGAACATGATGTGTCCGCGATCGTCGGCGTAGTTGGCGTGCCACATCGGCACCGACATCATCCGCAGCGCCGACTGAAACTCCTCGAGCGTGCGCGCTTCGCCCATCCGGAACCACTGCTCGAGCATCTTCGGGCGATCGAGGCCGGCCACGCGCATCGCCACCGTGACGCCGTTCTGGTCGTAGACGACCGGGCCATGAACGCTGCGGCGAATATCGAGCCGCTCGTCGCGCATCGAGCCGTCGGCCTGCCTGACCTTGAGGGTGCGGGTCTCACGATCGAACGGCCGCGCCGCGCCGTCGAACACGTATTGATCGCCCTGCACCGTCAGCCTGTAGAAATCGACCGTATCGATCGTGTTGACCGTCCGGCCCCAGCCCGTGTGGCGGTTGAAGCCGACGACAGCGACGGGAAATCCTACCTGGGGCGCGCCAACCTGATCGTAGTCCGGGCCAACGAGGTGGACCTGCATGTAGCGGTAGAACGTGTTGCCCCACGCCAGATGGGGATTGATGATGAGCATCGCGTTCCCGCTTTCGGAACGTGCCGGCGCGACTCCCCAGGTATTGGATCCTGCAGACAGCTCGTTGTCAAGGCAGATGGCAGATGGCTCATGGCAGAGAGTATCCGGTGCCATCTGCCCTTTGCCATCTGCACTGACGGAAGCGCGCTTCAACCACGCATTGACCTCGGTCTCCATCCGCGTGCGCGATCCCATGTATCCGTAGTGGACCGCGCGCAGCGGGTGCTGCACGACGTCGACTCCGCTCACCGGCAGCACCACGCGAACGGCCTGCCCGATCGCATCGGGATTCTTCGCTGCGTAATCGTTGATGCCTCTGGCGAAGGCATCAAGATATTTGCGGAACTGAGGATCCTGGGCGTCATACCAGCTGCGCGCGCGCTCGGGCACGCCGTTCAGGTGCACCCACTTGTCGAGCTCGAGATTGGCGTCGCCACCCCAGTACTCCGCGGCACGCCCGCGCGACTCGCCATACAAGCGCAGCAGCAGGTCGGCGTGGTTGCGCATCTGCGCCCAGCCATGCGCGTAGAACATCGCCTCGCGATCGGCGGCGTAGATGTGCGGCACGCCGTACCGATCCCAGAGGATCTCGGTGCTTTCGGCCGCGAATGGCCGCGCGATCGCGAGAAGAGCCATGAGTCCCAGCGAGACGACACCAGCGCGACGCATGAGACGCATCATCATCATCGGCGGCCTCCACTCAGAGCAGACACAGTTACATCCTGTCCCCACAATTGACGCACAACGGGCTCGACGTCGACCGTCTTGCCGGTCGTCCAGAACTGTTCCCCTCCAGCGTTCTCGGAGCCGCCGGACAGGCCGGACGCTTCAAGCCGTCTCCGCAGCTCGCGGGCCACGGCGCCGGCAGGATCGATGATGTCCACGCCCGAGCCCGCGACATCTTCGATGAGCGGCCGCAGAAACGGGTAGTGGGTGCATCCCAGCACGAGGATATCCGCACCCTTGTCGACGATCGGCTGCACGTATCGCTTCACGAGGTCCCGCGTCTCGTCGGAATCCAGATCGCCCTTCTCGACCTGATCCGCAAGGCCCGGGCACGGTTGAATGACGAACTCGACGTCGGCTCCGTAATTCGCCAGGAGCTTGCCGACGTTCGGGCTCGACAGCGTACCGGTGGTTGCGAGCACACCCACGACACGGGATCGCGTTCGCGCCGCCGCGGGCTTGACCGCGGGCTCGATGGCGACGATCGGGATGGCGAAGCGCTCCCGAAGCGACTCGACCGCGGCGCCCGTCGCGGTGTTGCACGCCACGACGATCGCCTTTGCACCCTGGCGGACCAGGAAATCCGTAATCGTCAGTGCACGCTCGACGACAAACGCCGCCGATCGTTCGCCGTAGGGAGCACACCCTGAATCGGCGACGTACACAAGATGCTCGCCGGGCAGCTCATCGCGGATCGCGCGGAGCACGGACAGCCCGCCGACACCCGAATCGAAGACACCGATGGGCCCGTGCTTTGCAACCGTCCGGCCCTGCGCACCGTCTTGCATGGATACGACGGCATTTTACGTCGATTAACCATTCGTGGCAGATGCGCGTAAAAACTGTACGTCGCGACGCTGGCCACTACTTCAGTGCGTAGCCCTCTCACAGAAGATCAGAAGATCAATAAACGGCGAGGTTCGGCCGGTACCACCTGAGCAGTTCTTGCACCAGTTCTGACAGTTGAAATTAGTAAGTAGTGTCCGGCTTTAGCCAGACCGCGTACGTGTTTCGGCCCGCAACAGTTGGGTTGGCGTGGCTGCCGCGCGAATCCGAAGCTCCGGGGCCGGACGCGCGCTGCGAGGCCGCCCACGCCCGCCCGACGCGAGGACACCGACTTCCGCCATTCATCCTCGCTCGGTTCCCTGAGGCTTCTCGCGCGGTCAGGCGTCAGACATCGGCCGCCTGCGCACGGCTTCGCGCCGCAGCCACGCCAACCCAACTGTTGCTGTTGCGACGCGCGACGACTTAAATCAGAAAAGCTCCTGATGAACTTCAACGTGACATCGCTGAGGTCGGGTTACGGCGCCTCGACGTTACCGAGCGACCGTGCGCCAGTTGTTGGTCGGCTCCGAGGGAATCGTCTTCTCGCGTTCGACCCATTCGACAATCAGCTCCCGGATTTCCTTCGACGATCGGTATACCTCGGGAGCCCCGCGGTACATCGCATAGCCGCCGCCCCCGTTGACGCGGTAGTTGTTCGTGGCCAGCCGGAGGCGCTGGATGGGACCGAGCGGCTTGCCCTGGAAGCGCAGGTTCTGGATCCGTTCTCCGGCGGCCTTCCGGCTATCGAGCTCGTAGGTCACCCCTTCGGCCTGGTCGTAGTTGAACGACGGGATACCACCGTCAAGGTACCGCGCGGAATGCTCGAGCGCGTCTTTCAACTGCTGGCCGGACACATCGAGCACCACCAGCGTGTTGTCGTACACATAAAGGCCCGCGATGTCGCGGACGCGCACGTCGCCTTTCGGAACCCGCGCCTGTTCGTTGAAGGGGGCCACCATCGAGACGTCGGCCTTGCCGGCTTCGAGCTGCACGCGATGCACGAGATCGAGGATGGCCGTGTCGCGATCGCGGAAGTCGTCGAGGTTGAGCTCGGCGTCCGAGTGGCCGATCACGCGGCTCAAGAACGCCCGCGTCTCGCGATCGTACGGCTCGGCCAGCTTGACGATCTCGGGATCGGCCGGCGTGCTGTCGGTCACCGGAATCGTATTGGCCTGCCTCGTCGCGACCCGCCAGCGCTGGTTGGCGTCTCGTTGGAGATGGATGTCGGCCCGCGCAAGATGCCGCCCCCAGGCGTTCGCCTGGGTCATCAGCGTGCCGTTGACGATGAGCGCACTGACGTCGCGATGCGTATGGCCCATGACGATGAGATCGACGCCATCGACCTGCCGGGCAATCGCCAGCGCCTGGTTCTCATTCGGCACCTGCCCCGGATGGACAACACCCGTTCGGAGATCCTCTTCAAGCCCCATGTGCATGGCGATGACGACCACGTCGGCGCGCTCTTCCGTCCTTAGATGCGGCACCCACTTACTCGCCTCGGCCAGAGGTTCCCGGAATTCGAGGCCGGCATAGTTTTTCGGATCGTCCCAGGACGGAATACCGGGCGTCGTCAAGCCGAGGATGCCGACGCGAACGCCCTGCAGGTCTTTCATGATGTACGGCGCGTAGTGCGGACGCCCCGTGCCAACGTCGTAGGTATTCGCTGACAGCCACGGGAAGGCTGCCTCTTTCCGGGCCTTCTCGAGCACCGTCAACCCGAAGTTGTACTCGTGATTGCCGACGGCCATCGCGTCCACGCCGATGGCGCTCATCGTGAGCATCATCGGATCGGGCGGCGTGTTGTTGCGCGTGTTGTGGACGTACGCGAGCGGCGCACCCTGTATGGTGTCGCCCGAGTTCAGCAACAGCGTGCCCGACGGATTCTCTTTGCGAATCTGCCGCACGAGCGACGCGATCTTCGCCAGCCCGCGCGCATCCGGCTGTCCCGTGTAGTAGTCGATGGGCAGAATGTTGCCATGCAGGTCCGTCGTCGACAGAATCGTGAGCCATGCGTGCTGTGGCGTGGGCGACTGACCGGCAGAACGAACCGCCAGCAACAGCGCAACGAAGACGAGCACTCCGATCTGACGTCTGCCGATTTTCATGGATCAGTGCGCCTTCTCTTTAGCGTCGGCCCGCAAACGCTCGAGCAGCTCGCGTGCGGGTAGATCGGGCCGTTTGGCGATCGCGACCTCGAGATGAGCGATAGCCTCGGCCGAGCGCGACGGGTCGTCCGCCAGCAGGATCCCCAGATTGACCCGCGCCTCGACAGACTCGGGACGCAGCGTCACGGCCTTTTCGAGCGCCGCGATCGCCTCGCTCCGCTTCTGCGGCATGTCCATCAGAATGGTCCCCAGGTTGTAGTTCGCCCGAAAGTGATTCGGATCGAGGCGAAGCACGGCCGCATAGCGTGCAGCGGCTTCATCCGATCCACCGGGTTTTTCTCCAACGGCATCGCCGAGCTTCATGTACGCGAGCACGAGGTTGGCTTGTGCTTGAACGTAGCCGGGCCGCGCCTGGAGTGCCCCTTCGAACGCCTCGATGGCTTCAGGAAGCCGATTCCGCGCCGCCAGTTCGATGCCGAGGTTCTGATAGGCCATCCACGCCTGGGGATTGCGCGCGATCGTATCGCGAAAGAGCAGTTCCGCACTCTGATAAACCCCGCTGCGCTGCCAGGTGAGGACGCCGAGGACGACCACGACAGCCACACCCGCCACGTTCAGCGCTCGCCTGCCGGATGGCTGCAGCCGGCTGGCCGCGATGGTCGCAGCCGCCGCTGACGGCACGATGATCCCGAGGCTGGCAAGGTACTGAAAATGATCGGCGACGTACGAAAACACGAACGGATAGACGTTGACGAATCCGAGCGCCGGCACGAGCGTCCCACAGAAGAACAGATATCCGGCAAGCGGCCCGCGTCTACCCACCGCAGCGGTTTGCGAGGCTGGCGCGAAGGTGGGCCGGGCGATCGCCGCAAGGGTGATCGCGAGCGCAATGGCTCCGGCTGGATAGAGATACTGCCACCCGCTGGTTGCGTCGATCGTCCAGCGCGGATAAATGAAGATGAGACGCGCCGGCCAGACGAGCGTGCCCAGGTAGAACCAGATGACCCGGCCGGCCAGGATCGCCCGCTCGATGATCGTGAGCTCGAAGGCTTCGCCTTTCGCGCCGATGACTTGGTGCTCGAACCACGCCGTGAACGCACCGGCGGCAGCGGCAATCGCCAGCCAGGGGACGAGCGGGAGCACATCGCGCCGCCATTCGAGCAGGCCTCGCTGCCACCACACCACGACGAGCAACGCCGCGGGTAACGTTGCCGTGACGCTTTTGGTCAGCAGCGCGCAGAGGAAGAGCCCGAAAGCCAGCCAGTATTGGACAGCCTTAAAAGGCTGTGCCACATCTGCAGGGGATGGTTCTGTTGCACGGGCCACCTTGGTGACATGTGCTGCTTCGGTGGCATGTGTTGCTTCGGTGGCATGTGCTGCTTCGGTGGCATGTGTTGCTTCGGTGGCATGTGTTGCTTCGGTGGCACAGGGCTTTAGCCCTGTCGTGGCGAATCGAAAGTACACATACGCCGACGCCAGATAGAACACGGCCGACAGCGTGTTCTTCTGTTCGGAAATCCACGCCACCGATTCGACGCACACCGGATGCAGCGCGAAGATCATTCCTGCGAAAAGCGCTCCGGGAACAGCCAGTTGCCTCAGGACGAGCACGACGAGCGACGCCGCGGTCGCATGGAGTGCCGCATTGGCCAGGTGGTATCCCAGCATCGAGTCGCCCCACAGCCGATGCTCGAGCCAGAACGCGGAGTGCAGAAGCGGGTAGTACCTGTTGGGTCGCGCCCAGCTCGGTCCAGATGCGCCAGAGGCCGCCGATCGACCGCAGCTCGGGGAAGGTGATGTGACTGAGATCGTCCCACAGCAGGCTGCCGTTCAACGCAGGGATGTAGGCGACGAACACCGACGCGAAGATCAGCACCCAGGAATAGTCGCGGCGCGCGGGCTGAGGCTTGATCGGTTTTCGTTTTTTCACTGAATGGAATTGGTCCGGCTAAAGCCGGACACTACGTACTGCCTGTACAACGTACTGTGTACTACAAAAAAAGGGCGACGGCCTTTTCAAGCCGTCGCCCTGCCTTCGAACCTCACGAACCCAACGAACCTGACGAACCTACGAACCTGACGAACCTAGTGAATCGCCAGCGTCAGAAGATAAACCGAATTGACATCTGCATCCGCCGCTCGTTACGGGCCGCCGTGACCTTGCCGAAGTTCGTGTCGGTCTGGGCCCCCGTATTCGAGTCGAACACCGGCGTGTTGTCGACGTCCTGGAACGAGACCTGGTTGAACAGGTTGTAGATTTCCAGTCGGTACTGCAGCTGCTGGCTGCCCTTGAGCCTGATGTCCTTGAAGAACGAAAGGTCGTGATTGTGCCAGCCCGGCTGCTTGAACTTCCACGCGCGGCAGTCGTTGCCGCTTTGCCCGCGCGCCGTCAGCGGCTTGACCGCGCTGGTGTTGAACCACTTGTCGACGCTGTGCTCGCCGCCCGGAAGATCGAGCTCCCCGTCGATGTTGTACAGACCGCACTGCTCGCCGCCGCCCGTAAAGTCGAAGCTGGGGCTGTAGGTCACGACGCCGGGGTTTCTGTTGCTGTTCGTGCCGATGTTGCCGCGCCCGCCGGTTCCAAACGTGCTGATCCCCGAAATCCGCCAGTTGTCGAGCACCCACCGGGCGACCTTGTTATTACCCATGTGCGGACTTGCAGCCGGCAGCTCGACCTGGTAGGACGCGACGAGCACGTGTTCCTGAATATCTCTGCGCTGATCGATGTTCGGCAACGTCGAATACAGGTCGTTGCCACCGGTCCCGCCATACGTGTCTTCATAACCGCGGGCCCACGTATAGCTGCCGGCCATCTCGAATCGTCCGGTGAATCGGCGAGTGACCTGCAACTGCAAGGAATCGTACGACTGCCACCCGTTCGGCTGGCCAATCTCGATGTCGTTGAATCCGAGGATCGGCCTCAGGTACACATCGGGCAGCGCGCCCGGGTTCTGGGGTGACGCCCCCACTGTTGTGTCGCGATTCTGCGGGAGGAATCGTGCTCCTGACGGTACGTCGTTGATGTTCACCTCGCGCACGACGTTTTTCGTCCGCGAGGCAACCCACGCGGCATCCACGACGATGTTCCGGCCGACTTCTCGCTGAATGGCGGCGGTGTAGCGGATGTTGTTCGGGCGTGCGTTCTCGGTCCGGATGGGACCGCTGGTATTCGGCACGACTGCCGTCGCCGATGATCCCGTGAGATAGGAGTCGAGATCCGTGAACAGGACTTCGCGGTTATAGCGGAACGCGGCGTTGCCTCCGCCCTGCTGGTAGCTGTTCCCCGCGTAGCTGTCATGGAACGACCCGACGCCGGCCCGGACGACGGTCCTCGGGTTCAGCGCCCATGCCACGCCCACGCGCGGATCGAACTGAATACCCGGATAGTCGATGAACCCTTCATCGCCGCTCTCCAGATAGTTGCCATCTTCCTGCGTGACGAAGCCGTTGATGGTGCAGGGCGTTTCCGGCGTGATCACGCCGCACGTATAACCCGTTCCCGGCACAATCTGACCCACGTAGGTTTGCGGCAGAATCTGATTGTTCAGCGGGTTCCGCGCCCGCCGGCCTTGAGGCGTCGTCACAGGCTGGAAAAACACGGGGGGATTGCCACCCCACTTCGGGTCGAAGCGTTCCTGAGCGAACGCCGACGCC
The DNA here is from genome assembly GCA_963746535.1 of Vicinamibacterales bacterium. Lineage (GTDB taxonomy): Bacteria > Acidobacteriota > Vicinamibacteria > Vicinamibacterales > JAMQPK01 > JAMQPK01. Next base: position 102,275 of record CAVVBP010000011.1, read on the forward strand.
TCGTCGGCCATCGTCAGCGGAACCGCCCAGGTATACATGCGGACGCCGAGGTCGACTGTGAGCTTCTGAGTGGGTTTCCACGTGTCCTGGACGAACCACGCCCACGCTTTCTGGCGGCGGTCGTCGGGCACCCGGCCCATCGACTCGGTGTAACGGAAGACATGTCCAAGCACGGCGTTCGCATAGGCGTACTGCGTGCTCAGCGAATCGTTGGCGTCGTGCGCGAAGTTGAATTCGCCGCCGAACACACCCGAGCGGGCCTGACCGAAGAGCTCGTCCTCGCGCATGATGCCCATCTTGTAGGTGTGCCGGCCGCGCGTGTGCGTCAGGTTGATGGCCACGTTCGCGTTGACGTCATCGCCGGTGATGGGCCAGCGTCCGTCGTAGAAGACGTCGGCGCACGGGTTCACCTGACCGCCGCCGCAATCGGCCGTTCCCGAGCCGCTCGGCAGCGCGCCAAATCGCACGACCGGAATCAAGCCGAGCGGGTTGTGCTGTGCGGCAAACTGGGGGAGTCTCGCGATTTGCGGATACGTGGATCGCTGAATGCCGCGCAGCGCCTCGTCGCTTCCTGGCGGTCCGTCCTCGACCTGGTCGGAGAACCCGCCGGCGAACTCGAGCACGGTGGACGAATTGAGCACGCGCGTGTAGTCGGCCTTGACCGCATTGACGAAGAAGTCGTACCGCTGACTGACGAGCCCCCACCGCGACGATGCACCGGCCACGTTGTAGCCGACGCTCTTCGTGAACCAGTGTGAGTACTTCACCGAGATCGCGTCCTTATCGGTCGGCCTGTAGTCGACGCGCACCAGTTGCTGCCGCCGCGGATGGTCGATGCTCGGCTCCTGATACTGGAAGTTGGCTCCAGGATCACCCGTCAGATTTGGCATCGGCAGCAGGTTCAGCAGCGCCTGGCCGCGCGGGTCGAGTCGATTCGCGGGAATGATGTTGTTCGCGAACGGCTGCCCCGTGGTCGGATCGATGATCTGGATGAGCGTGCCGTTCGGCCGTCGCGTCTGCGAGAAATCGCCGTTCCGTTCGAGGGCCGTCGGCATCGTGTAACGCCGCAGGATGTTCGCGTCTTTCAACTGCGTGTCGTCGACCGAGTAGAAGAAGAAGAGCTTGTTCGTGGCGATTTTGGGAATGGGACCGCCGATCGTTCCGCCCAACGTCGAATAACGGTAGAACGGTTTCGGAAGGCCGGCGCGGTTGTTGAAGAAGTTGGTCGCGTTCCACATCTCGTGGCGCTTGTACCAGTAACCGGTACCGTGGTATTCAGCACCGCCGCGCTTGGTGATGATGTTCACCTGCGCGCCGCCCTTCAGCCCGTACTCCGCCGTGTAGTTGCTCATCTGCACATTGATTTCGGCAATCGCGTCCACGTTGGTGGCGTTGCTGAAGCTGCCGCCACCGCCGCCGTCACCACCGTTGATGCCATCGACGTAGATCGTCTGCCCTGTGCCACCCTGAATGTTGGGCACGGGTGTCGAGAAACTGCCGCCGAAGGTCTCCTGGTCGTTGGCCAGCAGGCCGACACCCGGCAGCACCTTCAGGAAGGAAATCGGGTCGCGACCGCGAATCGACAGGTTTTCGACCTGCTTCAAATCGAGGAGCGCCATTTGCGATGTCTGCGACGTGGCGATGACTTCGCCGACCGCGCTGACCGTGACGGCCTCGCTCAGAGAGCCGACCTCGAGGCGCAGCGGCGGGACCGCCAGGCGACTGTTCGAGACCACCATGTTGTCGCGCCGCTCGATGGGCCGGAAGCCGGCTAGCTCGACGCGCACCGTGTAGGGACCCGGCTGCAGCGCAGGGAACGTAAAGAGGCCCACCTCGTTCGTGACGGCGCGGCGAACTTCCTGAGTCTGCTGATTGGTGAGGATGACGTCGGCGCCAGGTACCACCTGGTCTTGCGTGTCGACGACGGTACCGGACATCGATCCGGAAGTGGTCTGCGCTGACGCCGCCGCTGCGGCGGCCAGCACAAGGACCAACGCGATCATTGGCCTGAAGAGATCCCTCATACCCTCCCCCTTCTTGGTGGTATGTGTCGTGGCTTCAGAAGAGACGAATGTGTGCCGGTAAATTACTCAGGGGTCGGGAGAGTGTCAAGGGAAACTTGACCGGTAAAGCCTGTAACTTTACCGCTATAGCGCGTCGTGTGAAATCCAAGAGTCCGGCGATCGGGCTACGAGAATCCGGATCGGCCGGCGCCTCTTGACTCCGACATCAAAGTGATATCATAATGATGTCGAGGTTACAGCGATGGCACATGAAAAGGAAGTCGGCGGCCTGTCGGGTTGGCTCGTGGTGTTCGTCCTGCTGCTCGCGGGCGCGGGCGCCGTCTGGGTGATGGCCACGCTCGAGAGCAGCGGGGACGGTCTCGACTGGATCAAGGCCGCGGGCGTCCTGGTCCTCGCGCTCGACGGCGTGAGTGTCGCCGGGTTCACGGTGGTCAATCCCAACGAGGCATTTGTCGTCACGCTGTTCGGCGTCTACAAAGGCACGATCAAGCGCGCCGGATTCTGGTGGGTCAACCCGCTGACGACGCGCCGCAAGCTCTCGCTGCGCGTGCGCAACTTCGAGAGCGCCAAGCTGAAGGTGAACGAGCGCGACGGCAACCCCATCGAAATCGCCGCGGTCGTCGTATGGCGCATCGTCGAGACCTTCGAGGCGGTCTTCAACGTCGACGACTACCAGAACTTCGTGCACGTGCAGAGCGAGGCGGCGGTGCGCAACCTGGCCACCAGCTATCCCTACGACTCGCACGAGGATGGGAACGTCTCGCTGCGGCTGTCCGCCGGCGAGGTGTCCGATCGCATGCGGCACGAAATACAGGATCGTCTGTCGAAAGCGGGCATCGAGGTCATCGAAGCGCGCATCAGCCACCTCGCATACGCACCCGAGATCGCGGGCGCGATGCTGCGACGTCAGCAGGCCTCGGCCATCATTGCCGCCCGCCAGAAAATCGTGGAGGGCGCCGTGGGCATGGTCGAGATGGCGCTCGCCGAGCTCAGCCGGAAGAACGTCGTCACGCTCGACGAAGAGCGCAAGGCCGCGATGGTGAGCAACCTGCTCGTCGTCTTGTGCAGTGAGAAAGGCGTCGAGCCCGTCGTCAACACCGGCACGCTGTATCAATAATCGGTTGTCGCGGGGCCCCACCCCCGCGACCTGTATCTCGCGGCCTTCGGCCGCTCGACAGTGTTTGTGACGACGATCTGCTTCAGTGCTGCAACCGAGACGCCTCACCAAGCAGATCGTTCTCGCAACCAAAGCCGCGCCGCCAACGGCGGTGCGGCACAGGCCGTGGGGGTGGGGCCCCACGGCCATTGAACAATGCCCGACAAAAAAAGCTTCCCTCTACGGCTCGATCCCGAGCTCTATGATGCGCTTCAGCGCTGGGCCGCGTCAGAACTGCGCAGCGTCAACGGGCAGATCGAGTATCTGCTCCGCTCGGCGCTGCGCGATGCCGGACGGCTGACGGCCGACCGGGAGCAGAATTCAGAGGCCGCCGATGCCAGACGAAAACGCCAGAAGTAGAGAAACACAGAAGACCAGAAGATCAGAAGAAATATTTTCTTTTGATCTTCTGATCTTCTGTTAAGGTTTTCTGCTTTCGACTAGGATTCGCCCGTTTTCCACGCGCACGTCGCGCACGCCAGAGAAACCAGCCGGAATCTCCTGCAGGAAGATCGTGAACGTCGTCGACAGCCGCTGCCGCGCGGCGATGAACCGGTAGGTCGGCACGCCCAGCATCTGCGTGCGCTCGACGCTCTTCCTCAAGCCTTCGTCGAAAGGTGAGGTGCCGAACTCGATGCCGCGTGCCGTTCCGGCGGAGCCGGCCGCGCCCGGCTGATTCTGCCAGTCGACGATCCACGGATGATCGTCCGACGGGAAGACGTAGCCGACCAGCAGCGGGTAGTCCTCGTTGTAGATCGTGAACCAGCTTAGCGGCTTCGAGCGATCGGTGAGCACCGGGTTGTACACCTGTCCCCCGGGAATCGCGTGGAAGTCGCGAAGCGATAACGCCACGCCGTCGTTCAACGGCGGCGCATCGGGCCACTGAAAGAGATGAGCCGCCGCCCACTTCCCCGCCGCGGTCCGGATGGGATCGGTCATGCCGCGCGTGCCCGACATGTCGAGCACGTTTCTGCCGGGTGTCACAAAGGGCGCGCCGAACGTGGCGTGCTCGTTGAGGTTGTAGGGCCGGTCGAACGCCGCGAGATTTTCGACCCATTCCTCGACTCGAACACTCGCCTCGCCCGCTTTCAGCGTGACCGCGCGCTCGATCTTGTACTGCGTCTTTGGCAAATCAGCGCCGTAGAAGAAGGTGAGGCCGTTCGAATCGATTTGCGGCGGGCGCGTTGGCTGCCAGTCCACCGACCCCGCTTCGCCATGTCCGCGCAAGCCCTGCTCGCGCTCTTCCGCGGATGCGGGCCCGTAATGCGGAAAGCACACCATGTGTCCCATGTAGCCGTCGCCGTCTGGCACGAACATGGGATTGATGGACAGCTTCGGATTGCCGGACACGAGACGGACTTCGGCGATGTGTCCCCCGCCGCGCAGGAGCGCGACGCGGATCGTGCCGTTTTCGATCACCCACCCCGGACGGCCGTGGATGTTGGCATCCTCGCGGACGGCGGGCGTCTGCGCAGAAAGCATCGCCGTCGCGGCGGCGAGCAATCCGAAAAAGGCAGTCCTTCTGATCTTCTGACCTTCTGTTTTCTAAACGGCTGTTCTAGTTGGCACGCGCCAGATCGCGTGCGACCTCGTAGTGGAAGCGCACGAACCTGTGCAGCTCGGTTTCGAGGATCCGTTCCTGATCGCTGTGCGCGCCGAATCCCTTCGGACCGTCTTCCTCGTCGAGGGCCGGCCCGACCCCGTAGCACTGGACGCCCTTCTCGCGCAGATACGACATGTCTGTCGCGCCAGTACTCAAGGTTGGCAGCACGGTCGTGTCGTAGAAGCGCGCGTAGGTCGATTCCAGCACCTTGAACACTTCGGTATCGAGCCGCGCGCTCGGCGTGCTGGGCCGGACGTCGCGCGGGATCCACTCGACGCGAACGGCCGGATCGTTGATGACCTTTCGAAGCTCGACGATGAACGCGTCCGGATCCTGTCCCGACATCAGCCGTACGTCGAGCGTGGCCTTGGCCTCGGACGGAATCACGTTGACGCGATATCCGCCCTGGATGATGGTCGGCGAAATCGAGCTGCGGAGCATCGACGCGAAGCGCGGATCGCTCTTCGCGAAATAGTCGACGGCGTCTTGCGCGGCTTTGGGGTCGTTACCAACGACCGCCCGGTACCGGGCGGCCTCGGCGGGCGGCGAGATCGCGGCCAGCCTCGTGAAGTAGGTGCGGGTGGTTTCGCTCAACTGAATCGGCGCCTTCCACGTCGCCGCCGCGGTAATCGCCCGCGACAGCGTGAGGACCGAGTTCGTTTCGAGCGGCACCGAGCCATGTCCCGCCACGCCAATCGCCGTCAGTTGAACCGCGCGAGGAATCTTCTCGGCGGTTTCCACCGACGCAAAGCGCACGCGGCCGCCGCTTCGCGGCACGCTCCCGCCCTCGGCAAGGCAGTACTCCGCCTCGATTTCGGCGAAGTGCTGCTTCACCATGAACTGAATACCGACGCGCGTCGTGCCTTCTTCGCCCGCCTCCGCCAGAAAAATGACGTCACGCGCCAGCGGCAGGTTCGACCGCTTCAGCAACAGCATCGTCATGAGCGCCGCGGCCACGTTGTCTTTGTCGTCGACGGTGCCACGCCCGTAGATGTAGCCGCCCTCGCGTGTCGCGCTGAACGGCGGGAACGTCCACTTCGCCGGGTCGACGTTCACTGTGTCGGTGTGCCCCATCATCAAGAGCGCCCGCTTCGACCCGTTGCCCTTCAGCCGCGCGACGACGTTCAGGCGGTTCGGCTCGCTCTCGAACACCTTGGTGGGAATGCCTTCGCGTTCGAGCACCTGCTTGAGGTACTCCGCCGCGGGCCGTTCGTTTCCCGGAGGGTCCGTCGTGTCGAGCCGAACGACCGCCTGAAAGTGCTGCAGCGTTTCGGCTTCAACCTTGGCCCAGTCGATGGCGGCCGGCGCCTGCGCGAAGAGGCTGGCGGTCGCGGCCCCGAAAGCGATACCGACGAAGAGTTTTTTCATAGGCCGTCACACGGTCCGGCTAAAGCCGGACACTACGTACTGCTATTTCGCCGCACAGGCGAAGTTCTCGGCGTCGGCGATGCTGCCGGTGCCTTTGTAGCGCGCAATCTGCGGATACGGACACAGCGGGCGCGTGCGATCGACCTTTCCGTCAGTCAGGTGGGACGCCAAGATATGGGAAGGGGCCGTGCCCTTCGCGATCCAGTCTTCCATCGCGGCGACCTTATCGAACGTGTCTGTGCCGACACCACCCTGGCAATGGTTCATGCCTGGCACCATGTAGAGCTGAATCGATCGTCCCGCCGATGCTCGCCCGGACGCCGTCAGCACGCGCTCGAAATACGTGACGCTGCTCGTTCCCGGCACCTGCTGATCGTTCCACCCGTGATACATCAACAGCTTGCCCCCACGCTTGAAGTAGGGTCTCAGGTCGGGTGTCACCGTATTGAGTACGCTTGCCGCCTCGTCCATCAGCTCGATGTCGCCCGGATTGAATCGACGTGGATCCCAGTTCGGATCCTTGAACGCGAGATGGCGGAACGCATCGACCGAGATGGTAAACGGCTCCGGACCGGCAAGCGTTGCCCAGTTCAACTCCGAACCAGGCTGCAGGAGCGGCGGGTACAGGGCACGTCCTGACATCGGATGCTTCACTTCCGCATAAATGAGCTTGGCCGTCTCGACCTGCGGTGCCGTGAGACAGGATGGACCGTCCGCGCCCTTGCACAGCAGCACGGACGGATCGAACTTGCACGCCTGCGGATTCGGGATGACACCGTCTTCGATGCCGTCCATCTTGTCGCACGCCGCCAGGGCAGCGTTGTGGATCGCCGGGTACTTTTCGGCGGGAATGTAGCTGTCGGCGGTGCGATGAACCAGATGATTCAAAAGCACGCGTACGCCCATAAGACGCGCGCGCGGATCGGGCGGAGCGCCGGCTATGATCGCGTCGAAATCCGAAGGGTACTTCGAAGCCAGGGTCAATCCCTGGTTTCCGCCGGTGGAGCAGCCGTTCCACAGCGCCACTTTCTGGGCGCTCCCGTAGTGCTCGATGACGATCGCCTTGGCGGAGACGGCCAGCTCGTGCAGGGACCGGTGCGCGTAGTCGACGAGCTTCTCCGGATGCCCCATCGCAAACGAAGCTCCAGGTGTCGCGTGTCCGGTGTCCGTACTCGCGGCGGCATAGCCGCCGCTCACGGCAGCGGCAAGGGCAGGGTATGAGATTGTTCCGGCAAAGCCGCCGTTGCCGACGGCTTGAAGCTTGCCGTTCCAACCCGATTTCGGCAGCCAGACCTCGACCTTGATGTCCGAGTCGGTGGTCGGCGTCAGCGTCGCCGTCACGCGGCAGAACGCCGGGGTCGCGCCGTAGGCACGCGCCGCCGCGGCATTGACGGTGCCCGGCGCCGGCGGCTTGAACGCGCCCTGGGCGACTTCGGCCGCGGAGTCGATCTTGCCGTGAAGAATCTTCAGCGAGGTGAGGCTTTCACAACTACTCGGCGCGGGCGCCGCCTGCATCAGCCGGGGCGCGGGCGCCAGCATCGAGAGCAGGACGGCGACCGAGAACGCAAAAGGGCGGCGATGGGTTGTAGTCATCGCCGCCCTTTTTATCACGGTCCGGCTAAAGCCGGACACTACGTTTCGGCGCGACTGAAGTCGCGCCCTACCTCAGCGCCGCTCTGGTGGCGCAGGGCTTAAGCCCTGCCATCGCGGCGCGGCAGGCCTGAAGGCCTGCGCTACTTGAGTGGGTTCGGTGTCGCGTTCGCGTCGACATCGCCGAGGATGTACTGCATGCCCACCAGGAAGTGGCCGACGATTTCCGGCCGCATGAAGGTTTCCGTCATGTGGCCCATCGAGTTGTAGAAGACCCGCCCCTTCCCGTACTCGCGGATCCAGGCGACCGGGTACACCTTGTCGGGCCGGCGGTAGCCCGGCCAGGGCTTGTCGGTCGAGTTCGGCACCTTCTCGTCCAGATCGACGATCAACAGCACGCGCACCTTGTCCCAACGCAGCCGGCCGTTGCCCTGATCTTCGAAACGGTAGTACTCCTCGCGGAACGGCAGATCTTCGTAGTTGAACGGCCGCACGATCGGATTGTCCTTGTCGTACACCTTCAGGATGCCGTTCTCGATCCGGTGCGGCGCGCTCTGCGCGCCGATCATTTCAGCGAACTCGTCCCAGTTGCGTGACGCCCAGGGCGTGCCGTGGATGCCGCCGATGCCGCCGCCCTCGTTCACGTAGCGCACCAAATCAGCCCGCATCGCCGGATCAGGGAGGAACTCGCCGACGATGCTGTTCAGGAAGACCGCGTCGAACTCCTTCACCTTGGGATAGCGGAGGTTGCTCAGATCGTTGCTGAACACCGTCGTCCATGCGCCGGTCTTCTCGCCCATCCGCTGAATCATGACGTTGGTGTGCGGGATGGTGTTGTGCGACATCCCTTCGAGGCTCTCGATGACGAGGAGCTTCCTTGGCTTCTTCGGCGACGCGAACGGCTTGTTCGGAATCGCCGCCTCGATCTTCGCGCGTGTGTCCGCAGCCCGGCGATCGATCTCGGCCGGCGTCAGTGTCTCGCCGCGTGACGGCGTCACGAGATCGAAGCGAATTGGACGCGTGCGCGCGAACTCGTTGAAGTTGACGGCATACGCGGGCTGCACGACATCCTCGAACGCAGACACGGCCGCGAACAGATCGCCGGGCGCCTTGACGACCCCCGTCGTATCGATTGTCATCGCGATGGGCACCCTGGTGGTCACGACCGGGCTGCCGTCGCCGCCAAGGCGAACGGAAATCTGGCGGTCGTCCAGCCGCTCGAGCTCGGCAAAGAAGTCGCGGAGATTGCCCACGCCTTTGCCCAGCGGCACGTTCTGCGCGCCGGCGCCGCGGGCTGAGCGGTCGCGCAGGTTCGCGTAGATCAGGCGATCTCTCACCCGCGCCACTTCGTTGCGGACGTTCGTGGCGTCCTGCGCCCACGTGCCCGTGTCGATGCCGATGCCGATCCGGCGGCTGCGGCCTTCCATCGCTTTCAGCGTGGCGTCGGAGCTGTTCAGCACCGCGACATTGACGCGGAATTCCTCGGCCAGCGCATCAAGACCGGCGAGATCGGTGTTACCGGGCACGACGAGCGTGGTCGCGCCAAGCTCCTGCGCGAAGTCGAACACGCGCCGGCGCGTCCCGGCGTCTGCCGGCAGGTTTTCAACCCGATACGCGCTCACCCTGACGCTGGGCCCCATCCCCATCTTGATCGCGGCGATTTCGGCGGCCGTCAGGTTGTAGTCGAGGTTTTTCTGGACTTGCGGGCTGACACGCTGCGCGCTCGAGCCCTCGACAAACGGCACAAGGGCCGCGTCGGCCCTCACGACCGATTCCTGGAACGTGAGGCCCATGCCGGGGATGGCCAGATCCCAGTTTGTGAGACGGTCGTTGGCCACCAGCGTGCGCGTGCGCCACGTGACCCGCTCGAGCGCATCAGGTGCGCGCGGAAATTCGGGCGCCTGGTTCTGCTGCGCGACGAGCGTCACCATGCAGGCGGCAAACAGGGCGGCAATCGCGATTCGTGTTTTCATCACGGTCCTCAATTCTGTTACCTGAAACGGCGCAACTAAAGTTGCGCCCTACCAATTGTCACTAAAGTTGCGCCCTACCGATTGTTACTAAAGTTACGCCCTACCGATTGTCTGGCAACGCGAACACATGGTATCCCTGAGCCTCGATTTTCCCCTGCTTGCGGTGCAGCGGATTTCTCCACACCGGATCCCCGCCATCGCCCCATGACGCGCCGACGGCAAAGGCGATGTACTGCCGTCCGTTCACCTGATACACCGCGGGAATGCCCTCCGGATTGGCTTCGAGCTCGTGCTCCCAGATGAGGCGCCCTGTTTCCTTGTCGAACGCGCGCAGAAAGCGATCCTGCGAGTTGGCGAGGAAGACGAGCCCGCCGGCGGTGACGACAGGGCCGTTGCGCGGCCGCACCGTTCCCGTGGTCGTCTTCAATCCCTTGTCCGCAAGGCCCGGCGCGGTGCCATCGGCGACGCGCCACTTGATCGTCCCGTCGTTCAGGTCGTACGCCACGAGCTGCGACCAGGGCGGACCCGACGCCGGATAGCCGTTGCTGGTGTACCAGCCTGCCGAAAACGATCCGCCATATCTGGTCGATGGACCCTGATAGCGATTGGGATTCTGCGGGAGACGAATCTCCGATGGATTCCCCGCCTGCTCGTCGCTCGTCGGCAGCGACATCAGATACGTTTCGAGCGCCTCGAGCGCGTCATTGGAGATCGTCGAAACAGCGAACGCCGGCATCGCGCTCACGCCCTGGCGCACGATCGAGCGGAATCCCTGCGAGCCGATCGCCTGCAACGATCGCATCGGCATCTGCCCCGGCCCGTGACATCCAGAGCAGCGCTGCATGTAGACGCTCTGGCCCTCCTGCTCGCGCGGTCCAGGCGGCGGGCCCTGTCCGCGTCCGCCGCCACCGCCGCTGCCAGGCGTGACGAGCGACATCTTGCGGTAGCTGATCATCTCGAGGCTCCGCACGTAGACCATCCCGGTCTCGGGATCGCCGGCGGTGCTGCCCCAGTTGGCGCCGCCCCAGGCGCCCGGAAATTGAATATGCGGACGCAGGTGGCTCGACGGCGTGAACACGCCCTGATTCGCCGCATCGCGGACGAGTTGCTTCAGCGTCTCCTGCTCTTCAGCGCTGACGAACGGATTCACTTCTTCCGGCGTCATCGACTGCCGCGCGAACGGCGGCGGCCTGGTGGGAATCGGCTGCGTGGGCGACGAGAACTCGCCTGGAACTTCGCTCTTTGGAACAGTCCGCTCTTCGATGGGCCAGAGCGGCGTGCCGGTCTTCCGTTCGAACACGTAGAGGAATCCCGTTTTGCCGGCCTGCGCGACGATGTCGATCGGTTTGCCGTTGTGTTGCACCGTCAGCAATTTCGGCGCGGCGGCGTTGTCGTAATCCCAGAGATCGTGGTGAACGATCTGAAAGTGCCACAACCGCTTGCCGGTGCGCGCGTCGAGCGCGAGCAGGCAGTTGCCGAACAGGTTGTCGCCCTGCCGATCGCCTCCATACAAGTCGTGGGTCGGCGATCCGGTCGGCAGAAAGACGAAGCCGTTCTTCTCGTCGAGCGTGATGTCGCCCCACGTGTTCGCGCCGCCGGCATACCGAAACGCGTCTTCCGGCCACGTCTCGTATCCATATTCACCCGGCCGAGGAATCGTGTGGAACGTCCATGCGAGTTTGCCGGTGATGACGTCGTAGGCGCGGATATCGCCGGGCGGGGACCCGTAGCCTTCGCCGACGTTCGATCCAACGATGAGGAGGTTTTCGAAGACGCGGCCTGGACTGCTGTTCGGTCCGCCGTTCCGCCGCGGCGTGCCGATCCGCATGTCGACGAATCCTTTGGTTCCGAACGTCATGATCTGCTGTCCCGTGCGCGCGTCCGCCTCGCGGATGCCGTTGGTCGCCGTCAGGATGAGGCGGCGATCCGAGCGATCCTTGCTCTCCCAGTACGCGAGCCCGCGATCCGGCGTCTGGAGGGTGGACATCCACAGCTCTTTGCCGGTCGTCGCGTCGAGCGCGACGAGGACGCCGCGGACACCCGCGACGTACATGACGTTGTCGACGATGAGCGGATTGAACACGAGCCGTTCCGGATCTCCCGGAACCGGGTAGAACCACGCGCGCTGCAGTTGGGTGACGTTGTTCCTGTTGATCTGGGCGAGCGCGGAGTACTGCATCGAGTCGGACGACCCGGCGTACTGATTCCAGGTCGTGTAGGGCTGCAGCTGCTGGGCATGCGGCGCCCATTCGGTGATGAGCGCGGACATGGCCAACGCCGCGCTGACGAAGATCACTCGAAGAGCTCGAGCGGGTCGGGTCATCACGTTCTCTCGATGGGGGCTTACTTTACCGGTAAAGAGGCTTACTTGAAAAGGGCTGAGGGCTTAGGGCTGAGGGCTTAGGGAAGTGATTAGGGACTGGGGATTGGGGATTAGGGACTGGGGATGGGGATTGGGCTGGTGGCGCAGGGCTTTAGCCCTGCCAAGATCACGGCACTCCGCCAGGGGGCCACATATCCAGCACGGGCGCGCAACGGCTCGCGACACAGGCGCATTAACTCGTTCCAGAACGAGTTGCTGTTACGGGCCCTTCGACACCGCAGTTCAAGATTGCTCGCGGTCGTTGGGCCGCCCTCTGCATACGGCACGACGTGATGGAATTCCAGGAAGCCCGTTTCGGTACACTTCCCTCGGTCTCCCTGGAACGCACACTGCCCGCCGTCGCGATGCCATACTTCACGTTTGACTGGCAGCCGGAATATGCCGCGTGGCGCGCTGTGATTTGCGCGGGGATCGTGATCGAGCCGTCTGACACAGCCTGGTGCGCTCGAGATCGGCCACCAGCGAATCGAGCGCCCGTTCCAGAATGATTGCGGGATCGCCATTCGGCACGATATGTCGCAGCAGATCCTCCACTCGCCGCAGCCGACTCGAGCGAGCTCGCGAGCCGTGCGTCACAGAAAAGCGTGTCAACTCTTTTCTTCGAAAATGTGCGTGAGCACGCAAGCTCGTTTCGGAACGAGCTTGATCGGGCGGCGCGCCGCCCCGGCGCGAGCGGGCACTACTTCGGTGCGGCGGACGGCGCGATGTAACCGGCGCGGGCGCGCACCCGCAGCTGCCTGTCTTTCGTCCTCACCCGTATGGCGTGGTAGCTGCCATCGGCGGGTCCCGGTTCGAAGGCAAGCAGGTACTGCGACTGGAGGTCATCGGCGATCCCCGCAACGGCGGCGGAAATCTGAGACGGGTCGCGCAATATTGCCGCATACCCACCCGAACCCCTGGTCAGGCTTTCGAGCAACGCCGAGTCCACAGCCACGCCCTTGCGCGTGCCGATGCCGACGGCATACATCAGGGCCCCAGACTTGCGCACAGCGTCTCTCGAGCCCTGAATGGCGCGTTCGCGACGCGCCCGTTCCGGATCGATGTCGGCTAATGGATTTGGATTGGGGTTCTCGTGCTGCGGAGGAGGCGGCGGTACATAGCCTACGACCAGGGCCTGCGTGTCGTTGCCATCGGAAATCAGCAGCAACACCTTGCGCTGGTGCCGCGCGCGCAGAAAGGCAGGCGAGACGAGCTTCACGGCATCCAAGAGCGCCGTCCCGCCACCAGGCCTGATCAAATCGAACCCCCGCAGGATGGCGGCACGATCGTTTGTCCAGGGAGCCGCCGCAACCTTGTCGCTGAACGCCGCAAAGAGCACTTCGTCGGCAGCACCGAGCCGCGTCAGGAGCAGTTCGAACGCGCGCCGCGTGTCGGCCCAGCGCGCATCATCCTCCGCGCGCGCGCTCGGGTTCTCCGTCATGCTGCCGCTGACATCGAGCAGGATGCCGAGGCTAACGGGAACGCGGTCGGCGCTGAATTGCACGACCGGGCGCCGTGTGCCCCCTTCTGAAATCTCGAACTGGTCTGCCGTGAGGCCGTGCACAAACCGGCCGGAACGATCGGTCACCGTAACTGGCACGACGACCGCGTCGGCATTGACGCGGAACGTTGGAGGGTTCTGAGCAGATGTCCGGGCAAGAAGGAAAAGGGAAGATGGAAGAAGGAAGAAGGAATAGACCACCAGGGCTGCAGTCAGCCGCACACTCACTCGGGTTGGAATGACGGTCACAACAGTTTCGTCCTCAGGGATTGGCGACTGGTGTGGCTGAGGGCGAAGCGTAGCCGGTGCGTGCCCGCACACGCAGCCGCGTGTCCTTCGTCCTCACCCTTATCGGATGGTACTTGCCGTCGGCAGACGCCGGTTCGAATGCGAGAACGTGCTGCGACTGGAGCTCGTCGCAGATGCGCCGAACGGCCGCTGAGATCTCTGAGGGATTGCGCGGCGACTCAACATAGCCGCCCGACTCTGTCGTCAGACCTTCGAGGAGTGCCGTATCCACTCGCACGTCTTTGCGGGCGCCAATCGCGTACACGATCGCGCCCGATTGACGGATAGCGCTCCTGGTCGCGGCGATGAGCTGCTGCCGCAAGAGCTGCCGTGATGCGTCTCTATCCGGGGACCGATCCCCTATTCGATAGGGCTCCGGTGGAAGAAAGCCGTCAGGCACCATGGTGTCGTTGCCATCAGAGATCAATAACAGCACTTTGCGCTGGTGCTGCGCGAGCTCGAAGATGGGTGAGATCAATTGCACGGCATCCAGCACCGCGTTGCCGCCGCCGGGCCGGAGGCCATCGAACTCGTGCAGAATGCCGGCATGGTCCTGGGTCCAGGGAGTCGCCGCAACCCTGTCGTTGAAGACCGCCAGGAACACCTCGTCGGCCGCCTCGAGTCGTGCGACGAGCACCTCGAGCGCCCGCCGCGTGTCGGCCCATCGCGCATCGTCGGATCCGACGGCTTTCGGGCCGGGCGCCATGCTGCCGCCAATGTCGAGCAGGATGCCGAGGCTGACGGGGACTCGCTCGGCGCTCAATTGCACGATCTCGCGCCGTGTCCCGCCTTCTGAAATTTCGAACTGGTCTGCAGTGAGGCCACGAACGAATCGGCCGGAACGATCGGTCACCGTCACCGGCAGGTAAACCGGGTCGGTTCGCGCACGAAAGACCGGCGGTTCCTGCGCCGCCATGGGCGAGGCGCACGTCAGAAGGAACGCGATTGCGGCTCGAGTGTGCACAGCTGGTGGAGCAATTGTCGCGCTGGTGCTGGTCAGCATAGCACCGCAAAAACGAGCAGTCCTGAAGTATTTGGGTTATGACTCCAACAATTTCCAACGTGCCCCGCGCTTCAGATCGTGTAGCAAGTGGCGGCAATTGGGTTGGCGTTGCTGCGGCGCGAAGCCGTGCGCAGGCGGCCGACAGGGTGACGCCTGACGCGCGAGAAGCCGGAGGGCATCGAGCGAGGATGAAAGGCGAAGTGAGTGTCCTCGCGTCGCGCGGTCCGCGGCGGCATCGCAGCGCGCGTCCGGCCCCGGAGCTTCGGATTCGCGCGGCAGCGACGCCAACCCAAGTGACGCGCCGAAAGTATCTGGTCCGGCTAAAGCCGGACACTACGTACTGTTTTACTTCCGGATTTCTGCCAACGGCATGTCGAGCGAGCCGAAACGGCCCGTCATGCGGTCGCGCACGATCAGGCGCACGTGAGACGTGTCCGGTTCCACCGACCATACTTTCGCAAACCGGACGATCGACGGCTTGACCGCCGCCTGCGGATTTTCCTTGATGGTAATCGTCGCGCCGTCGCGCCGCACGCGGGTCCACTGCCTGGGGTTGCGCTCGCCGAATCCGATTTCCAGATCGGTGACGGGTTGTCCCTTGATGGTCTTGTAGTAGAGGTCGTCGGCCGCGATTTGAATCACCACGTTCACGCCATACGGGACGGCGTCGACGCGGGCGTCGAGCCTGATCGCATTCGACCCGAGGGGATTCTGCATGGCGGCCTGCCACTCCGACTCGACCCAGTTGACGGGCTGCTTCACCGGCGCGAGCGCCATGTACCCCTTGCGATGCAGCACGCGCACGCCCGGACGACTGACGCGTACGTCGAAACCGTGCCAGCGATGGTCGCCGCTGTCGGGCACATAGAAGCCGACCGAGTACGAGCCGCGCATGTCGTTCGCGGCGGCGCTGACGCCCGCCGTCAGATCGTTGGTGTTCTTGAACGCCCGTCCGCCCGTCACGTCGGCCAGGATGTCCATCGTGCCCCAGATGCGAAGCTGGTTTTCGCGCGTCATCGGACGAAGCTGATCCTTTTCAGGCGATCCCTTCGCCGACCCTGGCGCGGTCGTGGCCGTGCCGAGTAGTCCCACCTCGAGCCCCGTCGCCTGAACCGGATAAACGGTGATGCCTTGCGTGGCCAGCCGCTGCGCCACGCCGCGGATCTGCGAGGAATAGCTGTTCACCCACCGATCGTAGGCGCCCTGTGTCAGGACGGGGATACCGCCGCCGATCCACACCAGGTTTTTGCGGCCGGGAATCCCCGCGAGATGATTGCCGAGCGCCTCGAGCGACGCAACCGTCTGGTTGGTGCGCCGCAACTGCAACTGCTCCTGAAAGTACTCCTCGGATCTCGCCATCTGCGCGCGAGCCTTGGCCCACTCGGCTTGCAGCTCAGCATCGGCCTGTGCGTCCTGGTTGGTGTCCGAACTATCGCCCTGACTGACGGTGTTGAGATGCTCGGCTTCCTGCACCTGGCGTCGAACCAGCTCGTCGGCCGGTACCGGCTGAAGGTTGTACTCGGTCGGGAGCTTCGCCAGCCGGGCGCGCAGCGCGTTGAGGTCGGCGCTGAAATCGTGGACGATGCGAAACGTCGATCCCAACGAGTAGATCGCGACGCGCGTATTCGGCGCGAGCGCCCGCAGGTACTGCATCACCTGCGCCCGCACGGCAACCTGATCCTCGGGCAGCGTGTTCAGCGAGTCGATGACGATCGCCGTGACGTTGCGCGCCGGACCGGGCGAGTATTCGGGACGGTTGGTGAAAATGCCCGGCGCGATCGGCTCGTGTGCCGCTTCGACCGCGTCCGGGCCGAACGCCGCGCCTTCAAATCGAAAGAAAGCCACCGGCTGCGGTTTGCCATTCTGCAGGATCGCCACGTCCTCCTGTTTCAGATCGGTAATCGGCTTACCGTTTTGGTCCGTCGCCACGATGGTGAACTCGACCAGCGTCGTCCCGGCGCGGAAAATCGGCGTCTGGTCCTGCTGGGCATGGATATGGATAGCGGCGGCCGCCACGAGCACCGCAACACCAGTTTTTTTCATGGTTTAACGGTAAAGCAGCGGCTTACAACGGTGCAACAGTCTTGTTCCACCACGGGACACGAAGGTGCATTGCCGGACTGTGCAGGCCAGAAACTGCCCGGAAACGAAGGGGTTCGCCGTTTAGCGCGTGTGGTATCGATGTTGTTACAGCCCTGTCCGGACCGGCCAGCGGCGCGGGGCAATGGGGCTCCGCCAGCGCAGCTGCCGAACGAACCATGACTACTCGACTTGTTCAAACCCGGACGCGGCGTACAGTGCTCGTGGTCGAGGACGCGCTGACGACGCGGTGCATTCTCGAACAGTTTTTCGCGCGTGCGGGCTGCGACGTGCTGCAGGCCGGCGATCCCGATACCGCCCTGATGCGACTGAAAACCACCGACGTCGATGCCGTGATTCTCGACCTGCGGCTCGCCGACGATCGCTCCGGGCTCGAAGTGCTCGAACAGATGCGGCTCGACGAGCGTTTCGACGACGTGCCGGTCGTCGTGCTGACTGGTGTCACCGAAGTCGAACCGCACGAGGCGGAAGTCATCGAGCGCCATCACGCCCACCTGCTCTACAAGCGTTACGGCTATCGCGAAGTCGTGCAGCGGCTCGAGAAGATTCTCACCGCACAGGCGGCGTAGCCCCGCGCTCACCCCTCGACTTTGCTCGGGGTGACCCTGAGCTTGTCGAAGGGTCAGGGCAAGTCGTACGTCTTGCTAAACCCATTCCGGCTGTTGGTCACCGAGAAGGTGCCATCCGTCCGGGCCGACACTTTGATCCAGTTCGCCGGACTGTGATCCGGATCCTCACCGACATTCGCCACGAACAACCCCGGAACGTCGAACTCCGCCCCGCTCAACTGCGCGACGTGAAGCTGCCACAGATCTTCCAACCCCGGCGCCGAATACAGCACGCGCATCGTCTCGGGCTGCCCGCCTTTGCGGATGCCGTTGTTCATGACGGCCACGCGCGGCCGCAGCGCGTGCACCAGCAACTCGGAATTCGAGCTGTGCTGGCCGTGGCGCGAGACGAGCAGAAAGTCCGCCGTTCCCAGGCGGTTGGCCGGACACATCAGCTCGAACTCCTTGTTCCACGGAAAATCGGCGAGATAGACGCCGCGGAATTTTCCGAAGGTGATGTGCGAACCCACGGAGTGCTCGTCTTCCGTGTTGCCGACGGGCTGGCCGGACACCGGATTGACCGTGTGCGGCTTGAATCCGGCGCAATGGGGATTCGAGCGCCCCGCGCCCGGCAACGCATTCCTGATGGTCCCCTGCGCGGAGGTGACGAACCGCCATTCGACGCCTTTGAGCGGCAGCGTGTCGCCCGCCTTCACGACCGTATGCTTCGCCTTGGCGACGAGACCCGGGTAGGTCTTCTGCAGGAACTCATCGACCGCCGCATTGGGCTGGACGCTGGCGCCGTGGTCCAGATAGTGGCGAATCGGAATGCGGCCAGACAGCTCGCCCATGGAGCCCATGTGATCGACGTGCCAGTGCGACGTGACGAGGGCGTCGATCTGAGTGATGCCCGCCGCACTGGCCGCCGCCATGATGCGGTCCGCATCGCGCTTCGCGGCGGGTCCTCCGTTGCCGGTGTCGATCAACACCGCCTCTCTGGAAGGCGTGACGAACAACGTCGCGTTGCCCCCCTCGACGTCGAGGATGTAGATATCGAACGTTTTCGACTGCGCCGAAAGAACGGCCGCACACGCCGCAGCCGCAGCCACCACGAACAGCGCGCGTCTCATGGATGCCTCCATTATTTCCAATATGACAGGATGAACCCGAACAGCAGCAACCGGACCAGATCGAAGCTCGCGTTGATGAGGACCAGGCCCCACTTCTTCATCTCCCACGCCACGCGGTTCATCTGCAGCGGAAGAAAGAATCCAAGCCAGTTGAAGAAGCCGGCATTGACGGCGTAGCTCCAGGGAGCCAGATCGGGCGAGAGTCCCCACGACGAGGCCTGCCACGACTTGATGCTGTGCGCCAGCACAAAGGCAATCAGCAGATTACTGACAAAGAAGATCGCCATCGCCTTGCCCATCGATCCCGACTCGCCCGGCTGCATGTTGCCGAAACCCATGTGGCGCTGCCACGCTTGTCCAAAGATCGGACCGAACCAGAGAAACCCGACCGGCATGGCCAGGACGGCACACGCGAGCACCGCGAGGTAGTTGATCGTGATCGTCGGCATCATCAGTCACGCTCTCTTTCAAGTGCCTGGTTGAAGCGCTCGAAGAACTTCGCCACGTCGAGGCCATCGACGACCGCGTGATGAACTTCGACAGCGACGGGCATGGTCATTCGACGGCCCTCGCGCGTCACCTGGCCGAACACGATGCGCGGAATCGAGTCGTGACCCGGCAGCGCGTTCGCATATGCCGTGAAGCGAAACCACGGCAGCACCGAGTGGTACACCACATCGTCGGGCGGCCTCGCCGGCTCGCGGACGCCACGCCGCATCGCACTTCCGATGGCCGCGGTGCTTTGCGCAACGAACCGATCGAAGCTGCGGGCCGGATCGAAGCGCGCAAATCCGAAGGTGCCGTCCGGCCGGAGGATCGTGGGGCCAACGGCAATGCGATCGTGACGCCAGACGCCTCGAGGCCGCAGCCGCAGGCGGAAGGCCTCGACGTCGTTGACGGCATTCAGCATCAGAAAGACCGACGTCAGGAAAAACGACGCGGAGCCGGGCTTGCGGCTTTGATTCCAGATACGTGTGACGTCAACATCGACCGTGACGCTGAAGTACGGCCGTTCGTATTTGCGGAACAAGCGATAGTGATCGCGCCGCTTCCACGCCTTCAGATCGATCCAGCCGCTCACGGCAACCCGCCTTCCACGCCTTCGGACGCATACGCCTTCATCGCTTCGTCGTTGAAGCAGGCGAAGACGACGCGCATCACCGGGCCCGGATCGCGGGCGAACGCGCGGACGGCCGTCACGGCAACATGCGTCGCAGCGCCGAGCGGATACCCGAAGATGCCCGTGCTGATGGCCGGAAATGCGATCGACGTCAGCGTATGGTCGCGGGCCAGCTCGAGCGAACGGCGGTAAGCCGACGCCAGCTCGTCGGGTTCACCCGCCCGGCCGCCCTGCCACACCGGCCCGACCGCGTGGATAACGAAGCGCGCCGGCAGATCAAATCCAGGCGTGATGCGGGCGTCGCCCGTCGGGCAGGGCGCCAGCTTCGCACAGGCGCGCGCCAGTTGTGAGCCGGCGGCCCGATGGATCGCGCCGCACACACCACCCCCGGGCGCAAGGCTGCTGTTGGCGGCATTGACGATGGCATCGACATCGAGGGTCGTGATGTCAGCAAGCTCTGCGGAGAGACGCAAGGCCATACAAATAAAACAGGGCGACGGCATGCACCGTCGCCCCGCCCTTCAATCGCTGACGACAGGGCTGAAGCCCTGTGCCACCTTCGTCGAAGACTGTCGCCTCGCGACTATCGACTGTCGCCTTGCGACTAGTAACCCGTATACCCTTCGGTCATCTCGATGTACACGCCGGTCGGGTCGTAGAGATACGAGATGTTCAGACCGATCGCGGGAACCTCGCGATAGGCCGTTTCCAGCTTGATGCCCTTCGCTTCGAGCTTCTTCAGGAACTCAGCGAGGTTCTTGATCTCGAAGCCGATGTGATCGACGGTGGTGCCGCGCGTGTTCTCCGCGGTCGGCGCCGTCTTGGATGGTGCGAAGATCAGCCGCATGCCCGGCGCGTCGGCGATCTCGAAGTTGCCCGACTTGCTCGGCTTCAAGCCGTAGGTATCCACGTACCAGTCGCGCAGCTTCGCCGGCTCGGGCAGCGTGAAGTGCAGGTGATAGGCCACCGCCGGCACTTTCAACGTGGTGTCTTCCTGCAGCTCGAACCGCAGACCATCCGGGCCAATCAGGAACGCATTCGGAAAGCCCTCGCTCCCCTTGAACTCGCGTTCGACCGTGTAGCCCGCGTCTTTCCACTTCTTGAGCGCGTTGGCCATGCTCGGCACCTTGAGGCCGAAATGATTGAAGGCCGTGTTCTCGGTGCCTCCCGTCGGCTTGGTGCCGCGGAACGCGATCATCATGTTCGGCAGCTTGACGATGGTGAAGGTGCCCTTGGTCGAGACGACGCCGCCGAACTGCTCGACCCACATCTGGTGATGAACCTTGGGATCGGCCACGCTCAAATGCACGTGTCCAAACGTCACGCCCATCTCATTGTGCGGCGCGAGTTGTGCGTAGGCGGGATGCGCGACGAGAAGCGCGAACGCTATCAAAAACGGTCTCATGGCTGTCCTCCGTGAGCGATACATTACAAGAGGTTAGGAGATTAGGAGAAATCTTTTCCTGTGCTATTTGTCGGTCGGGTCGTATGGCCCCAGCGGCCGAATCCAGATGTTGCGGTAACGAACCGGGTTGCCGTGATCCTGCAGCGCGATCGGGCCGACCGCCATGTCGGGCGTGTACGGCAGCACGCTCTTGTGCCGGGTCGGGCCCCAGTACGCCGTGCCGTTGTGCACCACCACACCGTTGTGCAGGACGGTGACGATGGCCTGTTTCGCCAGCGTGCCATCCGCTGCGAAACGGGGCGCCGTGAACACGATGTCGTAGGTCTGCCACTCGCCTGGCGCGCGCGCGACGTTCACGAGCGGCGGATACTGGCCGTACATCGCGGCGGCCTGTCCATCGGGATACGTGATGTTGTTGTAGCTGTCGAGCACCTGCACTTCGAACTTGCCCAGCAGGAACACGCCGCTGTTGCCGCGCCCCTGGCTGTCGCCCTTCACCTCGGACGGCGTGGCAAACTCGACGTGCAGCTGAAAATCGATGAACTGCTGCCGGGTCTGCACGACCCCCTTCCCCGTCAGCAGCACGCCATCGTTCATCTTCCATGTCGCCCGCGATCCGTCGGTCATCTGCCACGCACTCAGATCGCTACCCGCACCGATGAGCACGATCGCATCTGACGGATGGCCTCCGATGCCTCCGGTTGGAGCCGGCGTCACCAGCGGCGGATACGGGCGCGTGCCGTCGTGCACGCGCCACTTGTTGTTCGGCTGCATGGGCGTGTCGTCGTAGCCGATCGGCGCCTGCTGGGCGGACACGGCCGCGTTCAGGCTCAGCGCGACAAGGATGACGAGCTTATGGTGTGTCATCGCCAAATGTCCTCATGAGATTCAGCCAGAACTCGGTCGCCTTGTGGAACGACTCGACACCCACGCGCTCGTCCCTCCCGTGCGCGCGCACGTCCTCGGGATCTTCGTTGATCGCCGAGACGCCGTAGGTGGGAATGCCCGCGCTGCGCGTGTACATCCCGTCGGTCGCCCCGGCAATCATCGTCGGAATGACCGGCAGCTTCGGCCAGTGCCGGGCCACGAGCCGATCGAGACGATCCAGCAACGCCGGCGTGAGCGGCGAAGGCGGGCTGCTGACAGGCGGCTCGAGCACGGTGACCTTCACCTTGTCGCCCGCGAGCTGCCGGATCACCCGTTCGACCTCGGCGCCCGGCAGCCCGGGAAGGATTCTGCAATTGACGACGGCTCGCGCGAGCTGAGGCAGCGCGTTGTTGGCGTGCCCGGCCTCGACACGCGTGGCGACACAGGTCGTGCGCAGTTGCGCGTTGTAGACGGGCGAGCGCGACAGGCGCCCGGCCGCGGCCTGGTCGGGCGGCACCGCCGCGACGGCTCGCATGTCGATGGCCGTCTGGCCGGTCTCGGTGGACGAGGATCGCTCCAGGAAGATTCGTGCGGCGTCGTTGACGTGCAGCGGAAACTGATGCTCGCCGATGCGGGTGAGCGCGGCCGACAGCGTATAGATGGGATTGCCGGACCTGACGAGCGAGCTGTGGCCGCCGGCGTCGGTCACTTCGAGCTGATAGTCCGCATAGATTTTTTCGCTCGCCTGCACGTCGAAAAATACCGGGACGCCGTCTCTCGTCCTGATTCCACCGCCGTCAGTGTTCAGCGCGATCTCGGCATCGATGAGCGCGCGGTGATCGCGAAGCATCCACTTGATGCCGTTCTGATCCGTCTCTTCGTCGCCGGTCAGCAGCACGATGATGTCGCGCGCCGGCTGCCACCCTTCGCGCTTCAACCGGATGAGGTTGGCCACGAGCATGGCGGCGCCCGCCTTGTTGTCGCTGGTGCCACGGCCGTAGTACCAGCCCTCGCGCTCGACAAACGTCCACGGATCCAGGGACCAGTCCTCGCGCCGCGCGGGCACGACGTCGATGTGCGCCAGCAGCAGCACGGCACGCGCGCGCGGATGGCTGCCTCGGAAACGCGCGACGAGATTCCGGGTCTTCGCGTCGGGTCCAAGTACCTGGATGTCTTCGTTCGGAAACCCGGCGGCGGTAAGCCGGCCCGCCAGCATCTGGGCAGCACGGGCAGTGCCTTCTGAGGCGGTCGAAGGAATCTCGACGAGTTCCTCGAGAATCTCGCGCGCAAGGGCGCGCTCGGCCGGAATCGCGGGTTGCGCCAACGCACCGGCGCAG
This sequence comes from Vicinamibacterales bacterium, assembly GCA_963746535.1. GTDB lineage: Bacteria > Acidobacteriota > Vicinamibacteria > Vicinamibacterales > JAMQPK01 > JAMQPK01. The sequence goes on from CAVVBP010000011.1 coordinate 125,650, forward strand.
AGGAGGACGCAGACAGCGATGAGAGCGACAGCGCGGCGCATCATCCTCGTAATCAATATTACATGCAGGGATTACATGTAGGGCGGAACTTCAGTTCCGCCGTTTTCGATCAGTCGCGCGCCGGCGCCGGCCTTCTCCGCCCCAGCCTCCGGGACACATGCGGAAGCAGCGGCTTCACTGGATGCTTCCTGAGCCGGGCCAGCGCGTCATCGAGCAACGCCCAGCCGCGCTCGCGCGATCCGGACTCTTCCCACTCGTCGGCCACCTCCTTCACTTCCATGAGGAACACGACGACAGTCAGCTCGAGGTTCCACTTCGCGTACTCATACGACCCGATCAATTCGCCGACGAGGCGGCCGCGCAGTCCGGCTTCCTCCCACGCTTCCTTCAAGGCGGTCTGCCGGTGCGTGTCCCCCGGGTCGACGAAGCCCTTGGGAATCTTCCATTTCTTCCGCCCCTTGTCGCGGATGAGACAAATCTCGATGCCATTCCGCTTGTGACGGAACGGGATTACGCCGGCCTGATCGCGCGCGGGCATCAGTGTGCGGTACTCTAGCAGCTAATGAGCACGGAGCGCCGCCACATGTCGATGTTGCGGTCGTATACCCCCGCCGACGCCCTCACGATCGGGAATGCGGCGTGCGGCACCATCGCCATCTTCCTCTGTCTGGATTACATCGCCGCGGACAACCGCCAGTTTCTCTGGACGGCCTTTTTCCTGCTGCCGCTCGCGCTCGTCTGCGACGTGCTCGACGGCTACGTCGCACGCCTCGACCGCAGGCGCCAGTCGGCGCTCGGGGCCGATCTCGACTCGCTCGCCGACGTCATCTCGTTCGGCGTGGCGCCGGCCGTGCTGGGCTTCACCCTCGGGCTGCGCGGCGGGTGGGACATGGTGATCCTGACCTACTTCGTCATCTGTGGTGTCAGCCGTCTGGCCCGGTTCAACGTCACGGCCGACGCCTTGGCCGACCGCTTGACGGGCAAGGTGAAATACTTCGAAGGCACGCCCATTCCCACGAGCATCCTCATCGTCGCGCTGCTCGGCGTGGCCTCGCTCGCCGGTCGCATCGACGATCGGCTCTGGTTCGGCAGCGTGCGTCTGGGCCCCGCCGATCTCCATCCGCTGGCGCTCCTGTACGGCCTCAGCGGCAGCGCGATGATCAGCGCGACGTTGAGAATCCCTAAACCCTGAGGGCGGAGTTATTGACGCAGAGGCGCAAAGGCGCAGAGATCTTCTTTTCAAGAACCTCTGCGGCTCTGCGTCGAAGACGTGCGTCACTTCTTGACGAAGATCTCCATGATGGTCACGGTCGACTGGCCCTTGTTCGTGAAACCGTGCTTCGTGCCGCCTTTCACGAACTGCGCCTGCCACGCGGCCATCGGCAAGGGCTTCTCGCCTTCGATCCCGAACTCCATGCCGGCAGCGGTCGGTATAAAGAGGTGATATTGCACATCGTCGTGCGTGTGGACGTTCCGCACGCCGTTGGGCGCGACGTCGACGCGCAACACACGAATCTCGTCGCGATTGATAAGGGCGGCGTTGCTGACGCCCGAGCCCGACGTGGCCGCAATGGGGTTGAGCACCAGCGTTCCACCCGTTCCCGGAGTCTGCGCGACGGCCGATCCGATCCAGAGCACGGCAATGCCCACCGCCGATACGAACTGCAGTCTCAGCATGATGACTTCTCCTCTAGGTGGTAGGTGCCTGGCCATCGCGAGGCCCTCGAGTGGACGCGTTGATTTGCCGGATGGCGCCGAAGTGGTAGCCGAGATGGGCGATGCCGCCGATCATCCCGCCGAGGCCTGCCTCATCAACCTCTCGCGGCTGGCCCACGGCGTCGAGCCACGCCGAGGTTTCGGCGCGCAGGTCGTCGCGCAGCCGCCGCCACTCGTCGTCGGACACGGTGGTCTTCCGCCAGCTCGCCCCCCAGTTCGCGCCCTCAAACGGGTTCTCTCCCTTGCTCCAGCGATTCATCAGCGACAGCCCGTAGCGCAGGTGATCGGTGTGCGCCGCGATGGACGATCCGGTAACGGTCAACGCCGACGCTTCGGCCGCCGAGATTTTCTCGAGCGACTTCAGCAATCCTTCGTCGCCGCCATTCAGCATGTACCCGCCGTCCTTCGCGCTGCCATTGACCAGCTCGCCGAGCAACATCGCGAGCGTCTTCGCTACCTGACTCGTATTCATTTTTCACCCTCGCCTTGCGCCTGGCCTTACGCCTTCCGACTTCCGACTTTCGCCTCGCGACTACTTTTCCGGCGGCACGCCCAGGTGGAACCGCGAGTCCGCCGCCAGCGGGTTGTTCCGGGCGAAACCAGGATTCGCGTTGCCCCAGAATTTTCCAGCCAGATACGTGGCATTGCGAACGCGCGTCTGCAAATCCAGGTAGCCCGCGCTGTTGGGCGGGAATCCGGAAAACGACTCGAAGTCGGCGTTGCCGATAATCACGACGTCGACGCCTGGCTGCGAGGCAATCTCGAGCGCGTTCTTCACCGCTTCCTGCGTTTCGATCATCACGACGACAAGCATGTTGTCGTTGATCGTCGAGCGGAACGTATTCGGCTTCTGAATGACGGGCGTCCAGATGCTGCCTGCCTGGCCGCCGCCGGTACTGCGCCGCGCAATCGGCGGAAACCGCGCGAACATCGCGACCGATCGCGCTTCGATCGCATCGTCCACGGTCGGCACGATGATGCCGAGGACGCCGATGTCCACGGCCCGCTGTACGTTGGTTTCGGTCGCGTCCGGAATCCGCAGAATCGGCGTGGCGGTCGCGCGCGGGCACGCCGCGATCATCTTCTCCACCTCGTCGAAGCGCAGCGTCGAGTGCTGCATCTCGAATCGTGAGAAGTCGTACTTCGCGGCGCCGTCGCAGTACGCCTTGATGTCGAACTGCGTAATCGTCTGGCTGAAGACCTGTTTGCCCTCGAGCAGTTTCTGCTTCGTGGTGTTGTAGAGCGGCTGTCCCGGCTCGTCCATGAACGCCTTGACCGCCCAGCCCCATGGACGGCCCGGATCGACCGGCATCGGCGTGGCCTTGCCCGGCGCGCCGTACGGTCCGTGGCCCGGACCCGCCTGACCGTTGCCGCCGGCCTGCCCCTGCACTCCGTGCGGCATCACGAACATGGCGCCGGCAAGCACACAGCCGGCCGCAAGCAGCCCCACGCGCGGTTTCTCCATCAGGCCTCCTTGAAGGATGAGAGAGGACTTATAACACGACAGCGCGTTGTCAGTTTTCAGTCGTCAGTATTCAGTGGTTCGGACTGAGAACTGAAGACTGAGAACTGAAAACTTCTCTATCAGAGCGTCGACAGCCCGGACTCGAGCGTCGGGTAAATCAGATCCGGCACGAGCTCCTGACGGGCGCGCGTCGTGTCGCCCCAGTGCGGAACGCGGCCCAGGCGGACGAAATCACGTGTGAGCGGCGACGGCGTGCGGGCGACCGTGGCCGCCTGCTCGCACAGCCACGCCGCGGCATAGACGAGCGAGAACGGGATTCGCCGTGGCCGCGGGCAACCCCACACGCGGCACGCGGCGTCGAGAAACTCCTGCAACGACACCGGACGCTCGTCGCCGACGTGATAAATACCTCGAACGCCGGTTTTGACGATCGCCGCCTCGGTCGCGCGCAAGAAATCAACCGTGGACAGCAGGTGGAACAACGTCGGCTCCTTCCAGACACAGAGCAGCCGGCGCTTCGCGAGCCAGCGGGCCGCGTCGACCATCAGGATGCCACGGCCGTAAATCATGCCCAGCCTGAGCACGACCGGTGTCGTCGCGGACTGATCCGTCCGTTCGAACAACAACCGTTCTTCTTCGAGTCGCGTCCGGGCGTGCACGGAAATCGGCTCGCAATCGAGCCGGCCGGTCGCCGGCCGCTCGACAGACGAGGGCCCTTCGACGTGAGGGAACGACGCAAGGATGACGCGGCTCACGTTCGCCGCGATCGCAGCCGTCACGAGATTGGAAAACCAGCGGGTGTTCGTTTCGGCGAGAAACCGTTCCGGCCGGGGCGCGAACAACCGGCCGGCAAAATGCATGACGACATCGGCGCCGTCCACCGCCGGCTTCAAGGTCTCTGGCTTCGCAAGATCGGCCTGAACGGCCCGCACGTTGGGCGCCGACAGAAGATCGGCGGCGAGCGGCGTGCGGTGATACATCAGCCGCAGTGGATGGCCTGACTGAACGAGGTGTCGCGCGAGCAGGCTGCCGAGATTCCCCGCAGCGCCCGTGATGAGGACTACCGGGCCAGTCGCCGCGCCCACTCGGGTGCCCTGGGGCTGAGGTGTCCCTCCCATTTATCGACGATCCTATCGGTTTCAGCGATTGCGCTTTTCAGAATCGTGTAGCACGGTGGTGCGGTAGTTGGGTTGGCGTTGTTGCGGCGCGAAGCCGTGCGCAGGCGGCCGACGGGTGACGCCTGACCGCGCGAGGAGCCTGCGGGTATCGAGCGAGGACGAATGGCGAAGTGAGTGTCCTCGCGTCGCGCGGTCCGTCTCGGCCTCGCAGCGCGCGTCCGGCCCCGGAGCTTCGGATTCGCGCCGCAGCAACGCCAGCCCAACTCCGTCCGGTCCGAAACGTGTACCTGGTCCGGCTAAAGCCGGACACTAAGTACATTTGGAAAGCGCTAGGTTTTCTCGCTGATCCAGACGCTCAATTCGGGCTTCGCCGGATCGAAACGAACGCGGATGACATCACCCGTCTTCCACGCGTGTGCCTTCTCCGCGGTCATGTACTCGCTCGTGCCCTGGTGCGTGCCGCCGGTCAGATCGCGATACTGGTAGCGCACGACCCACATCGGCCGCTTGTTGACCTTGAAGTTGGTCTCTTCCACGGCGGCCACCGTCGCATCGGCAGCCGTGCCCTGCGACCAGACGCGGCTCTTCATCTGCGCGGCGCCGATCGCGCGGACGAGCAGCGTCGATCCGATCACCACGGCGATGAGGCCGATTCCCGGGAACACGTACTGGATCGCGCGAGACGCCTCGCCCGCCACGCGATTGGTCATCGGATACGACGCGATGTATTCCACCTGCACCGGCTCCTGTTCGCGTAGCCGTTCCCACGCCGACACAGACACATCGCCGCTCCCCTGATATGACTGGCCGTCAGCGGACGTGAAGCGATACGTCACGGTGTAGTGCGTCTCGGTCCTTCCGCCCGACCCCGAGCGCGTCGCCCGTTCGATGGCCTTGGTCAGCACGACACCAGTGGCGGTCTGCCCTTCGTGCTGGTATCGCCGCTCCTCGAGCACGAACGTCGATCCCACCGCGAGAAAGATCGCCCCGATTCCGAGCAGGAGCAGACCTGTCCAGAAGAGGTACGAGCGCCGCACAAACGTCAGCGTGGAAGGCGTCATAGCCATTCGAGCCACCGGCCGTGCCCGTCTTTGTTGGCCAGTTTCAGCTCCATCATGTGGCCGTTGTCGAGCGTGCGCAACAACACTTCTTCGTTTTCGCAGTACAGCCAGTACACCGGACGGCGGCCCGAAAAGGCCGCGAGCACCGACCTGACGGCGTTCTGGTCGGCCACGCCACCCTGGCAGAGCGCGGCACTGTTGTACACCACGAGCAGCGTGTCGAGTGGGACATCCTCGAGTTGCGCCTCGAGCACCCGGGTCGCGTCGCCCTTGACCAGGCGGAAGACGCAGTCGGGGAAGGGCCGCGGAAGCGGCGGCATCACCGGACCGCGCAACTCGCACCGTATCGTGACCGGCGATGCCGGATCGCCTGCGGTGGCGGTCCCGTAGGGCATGAGGGACGAGCACCGGCCGACTTCGTTCGTCTGGGTAATCCGCGTTTCGAGCAGCGGGATCAACGTCGCGCGGTTCGCGAGCACGAAGTCGCGGAAGTCGGGATAGGCGTCCCCAGCCGGCAACGGATGCTCCGACAGGCTGCCGTAGAACCTCGCCAGCGGATGGGTGGGCGTTTCGGCGAGCAGGAAATGCACCGCCGCGAGCAGCACGTTCGGCACGGGCGGCCGCCGCACGTGGCGGGCCAGCGCGAGCACGTCGTTGTCCTGCGCGATCTCGCGCGCGAGCGCTGAGGTACAGCGGCCCGGCGTACGTGCGCGCTTCGTCGGCAAACCGGTTGAAGTGGTCGCCGAGCTCGGCGAGCGTCAGCGTCGCGGGCGCGTCAGGCAAAGCGCTCGCGTGCGCGTTCCTGCGCCTTCCGCGCCTCTTCTTCACGATTGCGCGGCGGGGCGTTGGTGGTGATCGAGCTGATGAGGCGCTCGGCCACCGCCGTCACCTCTTCGACGGCGGAATTGAACGCGGCCTCGTTCGCGCGCGACGGGTGATGCATGCCGCTCAGCTTGCGAACGAATTGAAGCGCCGACGCCCGAATCTCGTCCGGCGTCGCCGGCGGCTCGAAGTTGGCGAGGGTCTTGATATTCCGGCACATCCCTCAACTTTAAAGATACGGCTGGGCAGGAGGCAAGTCTTGCGGCCAACTTTTTACTCTCTTTCACTTTTTACTTTCTCACTTTCTACTTTCCCCATTCCCCACCCCCACCCCCATCTCCCTACCCGTTCACAGTACCGGTCGTACGACGCACCATACCTCGCGCGCAGGGTTGGCTCTTCGTACAGGCGCACGAACAGGTCAAATGCAACCCAGACGATGGCCGCGTACGCCATCAGGCGCGTGCTGCCGAAAAAGAGCGCCTGTCCGGCGATCATCGACAGGACCGAGACATACATCGGATTCCGAACGTACCGGTACGCTCCCGATACGACCAGCTGCTCGGTCGGTGCGATCGGCGCGGGCGTTCCTCGTCCCTGGAGCGCGAAGCGGGCGAAGCAATCGATGATGAGCGCGAGACCCGCCGCAGACAACAACATGCCTGCAACCGGCACGGCCGGCACAACGGATGACGCCGCACCACGCGTCCATCCCGTGAGCGCGTACGGGATCAACCCGGCGATCGTTCCTGGAGCGATCGCGAAGAAGACAATCGAACCGACGATCGGACCAATCCGGCCCTTCATGGGACCACCACTAAGCATAGTGCCCGTTCTTCGTCCCGGGCCCAGGCGCTTCCCTGTTCAACAGGGGCGCATCGTGATTGCCGGCTCTTCCACCACCTGCAGCTCAACCGGGTTCTCCCGATAAAGTAGATAGGTTGGCCGAGGGTACCGGCGACCTTTGATGGCTGTATCACGCGCAGCATGCGTCAACATCGTTCCTGGCCAGGATCCGCGATGCGGCGGATCACGCTGTCCGTAGCGGCGACCGCATTCGCCGCTGCCGTGACGCTCGTGATGCCGTTGACGGCGCAGCAGCCGGTTCGCGAGGCGGCGCCGATGGCGTCCGCACGCTTCGCCTACTTGTTTGGCGGCATGGGCGAGTTCGTCAGGATCGATCTCGCCACGGCGCAGATGGCTGCGCACTGGTGGCTGCCGCGCATCGACGGCCTGGCGTCGGTGATGCCGCAGTACCGTGAGATGTCGCGGCGCAGCACGTTCGGCGCCTGGGCGCTGGATCCGGTCGCCTCCGACGGCGAACGCCTGTATCTGATCGTGCCATCCAAGGCGGTGGTGGAGAGCGACTACGAGACGAAGGGGCCATACCTTATCGTGGCGTTGAACCCGCCGATGCTCGAGCTGTTCGGGTCGATCGTCGTGGCCGAGCGGCCGCGGCTGCTGGCCGGAAAAGACCGTCTGTTCGTCAGCGCCGTGTCCGAATCGACCGACACCCGCCTGCGCGCGCGTCTCGACGTGTATGACGCCAAGACCCTGGTGCGGATCGCGACGTTCGATCAGGCCGTCGATCGGACGGCGTTTGTTCGCGGCGACGTGAGTCTTCCGACCATGTGGTCCGAGAGGGCTTCGCTGGCGCCTTCAGAAGATATCATCGTCGACTTCTTCAAGAAGATTACGCTCGGTGGGGTGTCTCCTCAGGTATCGGCCGTCGACGTGGAGCCGCTCCTGAGCGAAACGCAGAAGAGCCAGCTCAAGCAGTATGCCCAGGAAGACCCCGTGTCAAAGCGTCCTTGGGTGAGATATTCGTTTGCCGCTTCGGGCGGCGGGCGAGCCGTGTACACCGCCGCTGGCCCCGACTTTACGCGGATGGCCGTGATCGTCGTCGATGCGCTGACCGCGCGCCTCGTCTCGATGTTCGAGTCGCCGTTCGGGGCGCTGCGGCTGACCGGCGACGGTCTCGTGACGATTGTCGAACAAGGTGAAGTCCGGTCGTACCCACCGCCGGACTCGGGCACTACCTTTGTGTTCAAGACTGGCCGTCTGCTGCGATTCGACGCGTCAACCGGCCAGCCAATCGGAGAGGTGTTCGATGCGGCGTTCAGCGGTAATGCCGCGCACCACGCCACCCTCTGTGTTGGCGGCGCCGCCGACCCGACGCTCGTTGCCGCCGAGAGCAGCGTCTTCGTGATCGACTGGCAGGCGAAGCCGCTGGTTCGCCAAGCCGATGCCACCTTCCCGGACGCCGCGTTCGCGCGGTGTGCCTTCACGACGAGATGAAGGCGGGATCCTGACATGAACTGGAAGTCATCATCAGCATTGTTCGGACTGATCGCCCTGTGTGCGCTCACGCCGAGCGCGCAATCGCTGACCGCCGACACGGCCGCCTATGCCGTGACGCTGGCCTCGACCGTGCTCGTCGACGACGTGGACGGCCTGTTCGCGCACACGATTGATTTCACGAACAAGCGTCTCGGCCGGCGCGAGCAGGTGCGATGGACCGATCACGCCAGCCGCTTCACCGCCATCCACGTGTTTCAAGACCGGGCGGCCCTGATCGGCTGGGTCGGAGGCAGCGCCGAAGCAGTCTCGGTGGTCGATCTCATCGGCAAGACAGCCGTTCGGTTCATCCTCTGCCGGGAACCCGCCCTCTCGAAGGACGGACGCATGCTGGCGTTTCAGCAGTTCGTGGCCACGCATACACTCCGTGACGACATCCCGTCCGATCTCGTGCTGGTCTCGGACCTGGCGGCGATAACGCCAGGCGAGAACCAGGCGGCGCCCGGCAGTTGGGTCCTGGCTGGCCGAAGCCACGGGACGGTGGTCTATCCGGCCTCGATGCTTGGTGATCAGTATTCGAAGCCAGAGACCACGGAATACAAATCCAACACCACGGTGATCACCAATCTCCAGTGGCTCGACCAGCCGCGAAGGCTGGTGTTCGTGGCGCGCCGGGGGGAACAGACATGGCTCGCTGCGGTCCAGGTCGCCGACGTTCCCGGCAAGAGCGTCGTGCGAGAGCGACAAATCGATGTGCGGGCGTTCATGGCCGACGCCTCCCCGACACCTGATCGCCTGCGCACGGCCGAGGCCGCGCTGCGGTTTACCGGCCTCGAGGTCGTCGATCAGAACACGGCCGCCATCTCCATCGAGTCGCATCCGGTGTTTGCGCGGACCCGGGTCGTGCTCCCGCTCCCAACCGGGAAGCGGCCATGACATCAAAAGCTGAGCGCTATTGCGGCAGCTGTTTCTTCGGAATCTTCAGCGCCACCGTTCCCGCGACCGTCACGACGTCGTAGCGGCCCTGGTAGCCGACGAGCAGGTGCGCCGCCCACGGCTCCATTTTGTACTCGGACGTCAGCCAGTTGACCATGTCGCTCGTGGCGAGCTGCAGACCGCGATTGGTCGAGCTGACGAACTCGGGCTGGCTGCCGATGCTGATGATGTACTCGGCGGTTTCGGCGCGCGGCCCCGAGAGCGGCTGCTTCTTCCGCACGTCGACGGTGAACTCCACGTCCATCGACGTCTCGATGCCGGTGCCCGTGGGCTCGCCATCCCCCTGCAGCGCGTGCCCGTCGCCGATGAACAGCAGCGCGCCCGGATGGAAGACCGGCAGGATCACCGTCGTGCCCTCGCCAATCTCGTTGTAGTCGAGGTTACCGCCGTAGTTGCCGGCCGGCGACGAGGTGGGCGCGAAGTCCCCCGCCGGCGCCACACCCACACAGCCAAGCATCGGTTTTGCGGCGAACGTCATCTTGTGCACGGCGCTCGACGGTTCACGCAGGCGCACCGTCTGGTTCTTGAGATCGAGATCCCACGGCACGACGTTGACGCGCTCTTTGATGATCTCGTTCGGACGGTACCGGTTCGGGTAGAGCCCTTCGATCGACTCGGGCGTCAGCGAGTACAGGCCCAGGCGATATGACGTGAATCCCCAGTTGCGATTCATCCGCACTCTGTTGAACCGGACGACGAGCGCGTCGCCTGGCTCGGCCCCTTCGACAAAGAAGGGACCTGTCAGCGGATTCGGCGGACTGGCGCGAACCATGCTCATGTCGTCGCGTCCGCTCGCATCGAGCGTCTTCGTGCTGACGATCGCGCCGGGCTTGATGCGCGCGAGCACGGGGTGAGCGCGCGAAAACGTGTTGTAGAAGGTCTCCGCGAGGATCGGCTTCGACTGCGCGGCCGGCAAGCCCTGGCCCGCCGCGACGACCACCACCGACAGAAACAAGACACCCCGCAGCAGTGCTCGCGGCCTCATACGGTGCTCCTCTGGAAGATTCAGTCGATCTTCAGCGTTGCCGGATCGATCACGACGTGCCTGATGCGCTCGCGCCGCCACGTATAGGTAATGTGCACGAGATTGTCGGCGGTCTGGATGACCGCCGGATACGAGTACTCACCCGGCTCGCTCTCGAGCACGTGCACGCCGCGCCATGTCTTCCCATCGCGCGACATCGCCACGTTCAGTGGAGTGCGCCCTTTCGGCGTGTGATTGTAGACGAGCAGATGCCGGCCATCCTTCAGCGTCACCGCGTCGGTACCCGCGCTGGGATTGGGCAGGTCGAGCAGAGAGAGAGACGACCATGTTTGACCGCGATCGCGCGACCACGTATCGAACAGCCGTCCCGACCGCGAGCGGCCAAGCGCCTGCAGCGTGCCGTCGGCGTGCGTCAGGATGCTCGGTTGAATCGCATCGATCGGCGCGCCCGCATCCGCGGGAGGACGCACGATGTCCCACGTGGCGCCGCCATCGCGGCTGCGCTCGAAGTGCACCCGCCATCGGCTGGGCGTGTCGAGCGATTCGGTGCTGCTCGGCGCGATGATGGTCCCGTCGGACAGCCGCACCGGCTTGTTCTTGACCGGTCCGAGAAAACCGTCGGGCAACCGGCGCGCAGCGCCCCAGGTGCGGCCGTTGTCTTTCGACGTCCGCGCCATCCCCCACCATTCGCGCGGGCTCGGGCCGACTTTGTAGAAGAGCGTCAGCTCTCCCGGGCGAAGCTCGAACAGCACGGGATTCCACGAGGGATGCCGCGTGCCGTCAGCTTGCACACCGTTCCCGACCTCAATCGGAGGCGTCCATTTGCCGTTGACCTGACGCGACACCCAGATGCCCACGTCGCTGGCACCTTCGCGCGTGCCGCCGAACCAGGCGGTCACAAGGCCGTCGCGCGTCTCGGCGATGGTCGACGCGTGCACGCTGGGAAACGGTGCGGACTCGAAAATGAACTCCACCTTCGGCGGAGCCTGCGCGGCGATGAACGCACCCGACGCCGGGAGAAGACCGGCGGCGAGCAGGATCGAGCTGGCCAGGCGTTTCATGGACGACTCATTCTAAGCTTGTCGAGCATGCGTTGTGTCAGCGTCTTCGTTTCGGGCGAGAACTGCCTGACCGCGGCGCGCGCGTACGGACGAAACTGCTGCGCGGCGTAGTTCAGGTACCCCGTTTGCCTGATTTCGTTCAGTGTCTGCGTGTAGTGATCGAGCAGCACCGCTCCGAAGATTTGACCGGTGCGCGCGGCGCCGGCACGCGTCGACGCATAGAGCCACTGCACGCGGTCGGGAAACGCGCGCACGGCCGACAATGCCATCATCGAGGACGTTTCAAAGATCGATCGATCGTGGCGCGCGGACTCCGTTTTCAAGTCTTCCCACATCCTGCTGATGGTCTCGCGCGACGGCAGGCCGCCCGACTGCAGGTTTCGAGCGTCGGCTCGAATCGCGTTCCACTCCTGCCGCAGACCCGCTACGTCGAGGGGTGGCGTGTTGACGGTGGACGCCAGGCGTGACGAGCTTCGCTCGAGACCATCGAGCAGCTGGTCGACGCTCGTGAAGCTGGCGTCTTTGTCGAGCAGACCTTGCGCCTTGAGCGCGTCGGCCATCTCCGGAATCAGGTGCCGGCCCATTCCGCAGAGGTCGGCCATCGCCGCCAGCACCCAGACGGGCGACGCGCGAAACGCCACGATGCCCATCAGCTCGATGGCGTTCCCGGCCGTCCGGCGCGCGAGGAAATTCCCGGGCAGCGCATCCGGCCCGGCATAGACGCCCTCGACCTGACCGACCTGTTCGATGAAGAACCGCAGCGTGGTGTCGACGAGATTCTGATAGAGCTGGCTGCGCCGCAGCGTCGCGGGGAGAGCGACCTCTCCGACTTCGCGCGCCACGCCGGCGCCGAGCCCCAGCGTCGAGCGGACGAGGCGCTCGGGCAGCGTGAGGAGGTACGACTTCACGTTAGAGGCTCACTGCCGCGGAAACAGTTCCCCCGTCTCGCCGAGCATCGCTTTCCGGATGAGCGGCAGCGGCAACGGTCCCAGGGCGATGAAGGTGTCGTGGAACTTCTGCAACGAGTATCCGGCGCCCATCTTCGCCCTGTAGTCGTCGCGCAGCTTCTGGATCATCAGCTTTCCCATCGTGTAGTAGCCGTAGGTCGCATCGGACGTCCCGCGCTTGGTTTCAGACCTGGCGTTCGGACGCGGCTGATAGCCCTCTTTGACAAAGAACTCCTCCGCCTGCGCCATCGTCATCCCCCTGGTATGCATGCGGATGCCGACGATGAAGCGGGCGTCGCGAAGAAGCGCATCCTGTATCTGTGCGAGTCGGTATTTCGGATCGCCCGCGTGGAAGCCTTCGTCGATGACCATCTGCTCGCAGTAGTGCGCCCACCCTTCGCTGTTGGTCGCGGCGCCGAGAACTTTCCGGATGTCGGACGGAAGGTTGCGGAAGTAGAGAAACTGCAGATAGTGTCCCGGCCACACTTCGTGCACCGAGACGTTCGTGATGATCGCGTAGTACCACTGCGCCATGAACTCGTTCTTCTCGGCCATCGTCAGCTTCGGATCCGGCAGCGTCATGTTGTAGTACGCCTCGGTGGCCACGTCCTCGAACGGGCCGGGAATGTCCATGGAGGCCGAGGTCATCGCGCGCATGAAGGGCGGCGTCTCTTCCACGCGCGCCGGCGGCGCGTTCGGAATCGTGATGATGTGTTTCTCGGTCATGAAGCGGCCGAGCGAATCGAGCTCGGCCTGCGTGATGGCGAGCAGCTTCTCTGGTGGCGGATGATCGGCCTCGACGGACTTCAACACCTCCATCGGCGTGCGTTTGGGATCGATCTGCCGCGCGGCCTCGGCAAATGCCGCCTGGTTCTTCTTCAGATCGCGATCCGCGATGGCCAGCAGATCGTCGAGCGGCATCTCGATCATCTCGTCGGCCGCAAGCTTCCTGCGGAATGTGTCCTCGCCGAACGCGAAATCGCCGTTCGATCGTTTGAGAACATCGTCCTGCAGCCACTTCTTGTAGTCGGCCAACGCGGCAATCACGGCATCGTTGGCGGTCTTGAATTCGGCCAGCAGCGCCTTGTCGGTGACATCCGGAAACGCCGACGCCACCGCCGACTCGAAGAACCCGCGGTTGCCGTCCAGCTGCTCGATGGCAATGTCCGTGTACACGCGTGGAGGATTCTCGAGATTTTTCCTGGCTTCGCCCAGCGCCGCCGGCATCGCTTTCTCACGCGCGATCAGCTGGCGAAGGCGCGTCTCTGCCGGCGCGAAATTGCGCTTGATCATGATGTAGGCCGTGCGCGTCAGACCGCTGCTGTAGCTGTCGGGGTCGCGGGCCCACGGCCGGATGGTCTCGAGCGTCAGCACGCGCGAGTCGATGGCGCGCAGCAGCTGTTCGCGGTCGAGCTGGTTGTCGGGCGAAAGCGAGGCGGCATCGATCGCGGCCACGCGCTCGCGAAACTGCCGCGCCGAGGCGACCGCGTCGGTCACGCCCTGGCGGGAATAGTCGTCGAGCAGCTCGTTGTATCGATGAATGCCCAGGTAGGTGGCAGCGGTCGGACTTCGCTTGTAGTAGTCCTCGAGATACAAGCGAGTGACCTCGTTGAATGCGGCGTCTCCAGACGGCGCCGCCGGCGGCGGAGGGTCAGACGAGGTGCCGCACGCAGCCAGGGGCAGCGCGGCCACACACAGGACCACTGCGAGTGCGGCAGCGCGCCGCGGGTTATTTCCAGTCATTGATGGCTTTCCTGTGCAGAGAACCCGGACCCATCTCGAGCAGTTCCATGTTGATGCCGCCAGGGCCCGTCGCAAGCGCGATCTTCGTGCCCGTGCGCGGACTGATCGACGGGGCACGCACCTCCACGCCGCGCTGCTTCAGTTGCCCGGCGTAGGCGTCGAGATTCTCGACGTCGAGACCGAAATGCGGGCAGCCGGCGGGCCGCGCCGGTGTCGCCTGCATCACCTCGAGAAACGTCTCGCGACTGATTTGAAAGTAGGTGAAGTACGGCGTCCCGTCAGGCTCGCGAAACGAGAACGCCTCGCGGAATCCCATCTGCTTCGCATAGAAGCTGGTGGCGGCGGCGTAGTCCTGGACGCTGATGGAAACATGGTTCAGCCCGACGACGCGGCCCTGCTGGGCCAGGCCGGACTGGACCGCCAGTCCGACGATGAGTCCGGTCACGAAAACGATGGCAGTGCGCATGAGAGCTCCTGGATTTTCAAGTATAGACTCAGCCCATGACCGACATCGATCGGGTGCGTCGCTGGGTGCACGCCTCGCAGCGCATCGTCGCGCTGACCGGCGCCGGCATTTCCACCGAGTCGGGCATCCCCGACTTCCGCGGGCCCCAGGGCGTCTGGACGAAGAACCCGAAGGCCGAGAAGCTCTCGAATATCCACTACTACATGTCGGATCCCGAGGTGCGCCGGCTGGCGTGGCAGCAGCGCCTCGTCCACCCCGCATGGCAGGCGGCGCCCAACCGCGGTCATCAGGCGCTGGGTGATCTCGAGCGCGCGGGGCGGCTGCACGCGCTCATCACGCAGAACATCGACGGCCTGCACCAGCGCGCCGGCAACTCACCTGAGATGGTGATCGAAGTGCACGGGACGGTTCATGAGTACATGTGCATGAGCTGCGGCGCGCATGGACCGATGCAGAGAGTCCTCGACCGCGTGCGTGCCGGCGAAGACGATCCGCCATGCACGGACTGCAACGGCATCCTCAAGAGCGCCACGATTTCATTCGGTCAGGCGCTCGTGCCCGAGGTCATCGATCGCGCCATGAACGTCTCTGGCGAGGCCGACCTCTTTCTCGCGATCGGCTCGACACTGCAGGTATTTCCCGTGGCCGGCACCGTGGCGCGCGCCAAGGCGGCCGGCGCCCGGATCGTGATCGTGAACGCCGAACCGACAGGGTTTGACGAGGCCGCCGACGTGGTTTTTCGAGAACGCATCGGCGACGTGCTGCCGGCGATCGTCAGCACTTAACTCGTCAGACGTAGAGACGGTTTCAAAACTGCTCAAGGCGCCAGCCGCCGAAGGTGGCACAGGGCTTCAGCCCTGTCGATGGGGCGGCTGGCGGACAGGACTAAAGTCCTGTGCCACATCCCCGGCAGCTTTGAAACTGCTTCTGGTGTCCGGCTTTAGCCGGGCTGATTTGTGGTTGTCAGTCGTGTGTCAGTCATCAGTCGTCAGTTATCAGTATTCAGTGACTTCCGACTGAGAACTGACGACTGAAAACTGAAAACTACGCAAGCGGCAGGGCTTCCGTCGCTCGAGTGATGCGATCGTGCAACTCCAGCAGTTTGCCGGCGAACGGCGCCGGCCGACCGACGCCGATGGTCTCCAGGTACCGGCAGGTCGCGAACGACAGCGATTTGCGGTCGTACTCGGAGAGCCACGCGGCGAATCGTTGCCGCATGGCCTCCTCCTGGCGTGGATGCTCGCCCGGAGGCGGTCCGACGCTGCAGCGCCACGGCTTGGGCGTCAGCCGCGCGCGAAAACTGTGTTGCACCGCGCACAAACGAATGAACGATGGATCCGTCCCGGTCATGTCCATCAGGTCGCGCGTCTCCGGGCTGTCGGGATCGAATTCGCGATCGATGGCAATGAGCCGGAGTCCGGATGCGGTGCGATACACCCGGAACGTGGCTCGTTGGTACCGCTGAAGCGCATCCCGCACTTTCTGAAGGGCGGGCACGTGCGGCTCGTCGGAGCCAATCCCGAGTTTGCGAAGCAAGCGGCGGCCGGCCGGCGCCTCCTGCACGTCGATATCGAGGAACAGCAGGCGTGTCGTATTCAACACGACCGCGCCGTAGCCATTACGCGAGACCATCGCCACGGGCTCGTCGGAGAGATCGGCCTCGAACGTGTCCAGAATCTCTTCCTTCAGCGGACGGTTCCCGTACGCGTAGTGCTTCGGCAGCGGGTCCCCTCGTCCGATTCTCTCGAGCATGCGCGCGAGACGGCTCGACGCCTCTCGCGCGGCGCCTGCCGCATCGCTGCCCCATCCCCAGATCGACACGGGAATGTCACGGCCATCCGTCGTGCGCGCGTTCGCCGACGCTGTCGTCCAGAATCGGGGGATGTTCATCTCCTGTTCATTTTCTAGTACGCAAGTAACACCGTCTTCCTGACATACGCCCCGCGTTCGACCTCGGCCAGGATGAAATGCGCCACATCGGCCTTTGAGATTTTCGGGATACCGCGCATCTCGAGGCGCTCACCAGAGCGGTACGTGCCTGTCAGCGGTCCGTCCGTGAGCATCGCGGGTTGTGACGATCGTCCATGCGAGAGGGCTGCGCCGTATCAGATCGTCACCGACTAGCTTGTCCGCATAGATGTTCCTGAGCGGAAACCGCGCCATCAACCGCGGGACGAGCGGAACGTGATGCACGGTCTCGCCCACGCCGATCGCTGACGTGAAGACGAGCCGCTGGATGCCCTGGCTTTGCATCGCCGAGAGAATGTGCGGCACGCTCCGCTGAATGAGCTGCTCCGACTTGAAGGACAGGCCCCGGCCGAGCGCGCTGACGACCGCGTCCTGCCCGCGCATCGCATCGGCGAGCGCGATACCGCCGTCCACGACGTCGCCCTTGATGAGCCGGAGACGATCGTGCCCGGTCGGAATTTTCTCTGGACTCCGCACGAAAGCCGTCACGGCGTGACCGGCCTCGAGCGCCTGCGCAACGAGCTGCTGCCCCGTACCGCCCGTCGCACCGAGGATCAGCAGCTTCACGTCAATTCGCTTTGGTGGCCGTTGTCCCCCATCCCGTATCGAGCGGCTTCGAGGGATCCGCCGTGATCTCCAGATCGGCGCAGTGATGGTACGTGTAGCCGCCAGGGTTGTTGTAGCCGTGCTCGGCCATCCATTGCACGATCTGCAGCGTGCACTTCTTGCAGCTGATGTTCGGCAGCTCGACGTCGGTCTCCCAGGTCATGGGCCCGCTCGGCTTCGTGTAGTGCGGAAACAGGCCGTCGGCCAGCACCGGCTTCTGCGGCGGGCTCTGGATGACGGCCCATATCGAGCGCGGCCCCTTTTCGGTCTCTCTGGTCGTCGTGACCGGATCGGGCGGCAGCTCATCGCGAGAGTTCACGGCCAGCGCCACGCGGTAGTGGCCGGGATGGTAGACGGTTTCGAGCACGCGGATATGGACCTTCTGACCGCCGACGGCTTTTCCGACGACGTTGCTGGGCGTGCCCTTGTCCTTGTTGTCACCGCCACAAGGGGCCGCTTTCTGCGGATCGCCGCGATCGCTCGCCACCAGCCACGACGCCGGCTCCAGCAGCTTGAAGTGCGCGTCGCCGGCCGCCTGAGCGCCGATCAACATCAGACAAACAGCACCAACGTGAGATTTGCGCATCATGTCCTCCAACGAGCATGCCCGGCTAAAGCCGGGCCCTACCGTAACGGCTGAAGCCGGGCCCTACCGTAATCGATCGTTGACGAGAAACAACAGGCCGCCAACCGCAAGTCCGGCGAGCCCTCCGAGCAGTTGCTCGCGGGTGGCCCCCGCGAGAATCAGCAACGATACGCCAATTGCCGCCAGCGGCACCAGCGGTCCTCCGGGGGCCACGAACGTCGCCGGCGCGACGACTCCATGAAATCGCGGATGACGCAGGCGCAGCGTCGCCGCGCAGGCGCCCGTGTAGATGACGAGCCGGGCGACCGCGCTCGCAACCGCGAGGATGACGAACGAGCCGGACAGCGACAGCCCGAGGGCGACCAACGTCGAGAAGACGACGGCATTCGACGGCGTGCGGTAGCGTGGATGGATCGTGCCGAAGAAACGCGGCAGCGCGCCGTTTTCCGCGAGGGCAAAGAGCATGCGCGAGCCGGTGAGCACGGCTCCCAGGTTGTTGCCCATCATCGACGCGACCGATCCGGCGCTGATGATGAGCGCGCCGGCCGCGCCGATGAACAGCAGAGACGCATCGGCCAGCGGCGTCTTCGACGCCACCAGGCCGGGCAACGTGCCGATCGCCACAATCTGCGCGAGCGTCATGATGGCCGTCACGGCGACGAGCGTGGTGACGAAGGCAAACGGCAGATGCCGCCGCGGATCGGCCGCCTCGCCTGCCGGCACGCCGATGACGTCGTACCCGCCGAACGCGAAGATTAGAAGCAGCGCGGCGGTCGAGACCTGTGACAGCGAGACGGGGCCGGGAATCGTAAAGCGGCCGGGATCCATGAACCACACGCCGACGAGAATGAACATCGCCAGGGGCACGAGCTTGGCAATGGTGAACAGGTTCAGCACGAAGGCGCTCGGACGGATGCCCCGGTAATTGATGACACCGACTCCCAGCGTGATGACGGTGATCACGGTGCCGCGGACCACGCCGTTGGTGATGGCCGGCCAGTAGAATCCCAGCGCCAGCGCGATCGCATTCACGACGCTGGCCTGGCTGGTCACCCGCGTCACCCATTGCATCCAGCCGACCTCGAATCCGACGAACCGTCCGAACGCCGCGCGCGTGTACAGGTAGGGCCCGCCGGTACGTTCGAATCGGCTGCCCACTTCGGCAAAGCAGAGCGCCACGAGCAGCGATGCCGATCCGATCGCGAGAAACGCGAACGGACTCCAGTTCCCGATCTGCGCGACCACCTGCGACGGCAGGATGAAGATGGCGCTGCCGATGACCTGGTTGATGCCGATGGCGGTGAGATCCCACTTGCCAAGCGCACGCCGCAGTGTGGGAGGAGACGTCGATGGGTGAGCCATTCGTGGGGGACTATAGCGTTTTCAGAGAGCCCTGACTCCGTCGGTTCCCGCGCGCGTTGCTCTAGCCCGACGCCGCGCGAACCTGTTCGAGAAGGCGCCGGGCGGCATCTCCGGCGTCACGGTGAGAAAAATCCGAGGGCAGCTCGACGACGGGACAGGCCGCCGCCGAATCCAGGAACGCCGCGGCCGCCGGCGCGTGCGTTCCCGATCGGAAATCGGCGCTCATCACGATGAGCTTCGGACGCGTGGCGCGAACGAGCATCAGTGCGTCGGGGAGATTGTCCGAGGTCATCACGCCATGCCCCGCCTGACGCAGCACTTCGCGGAGGTAGGCGATGACGTCGAGCGACGGCGCCACGCACAGGATATCGGTGGCCAGTCGATCGGGAACCGGGTTCGTCTTCGCGTCGCGGTAGAACGCCGCCACCGCGCCGCTTTCGGATTCGTGAATGTCGAAGATCGTCTGCAGCTTCGTCACGCGCAGGATCTCCGCGATTCTCGAGGGCACCGCGCACAGCTTGACGTCGCCGCCCGCGTTCTGCACCCGGCTGTGCAGTCGCACGAGCAGGCCGAGCCCGCCGCTGTCGATCGACTCGACCGCCGAGAGGTCGAGCACGATGTGCGGATCGTGAGGCAGGCCGGCGGTCACCTGCGCGTACAGCGGCGCGGACTCGTCGCCTTCGACGATGCGGCCGCGGCATTTCAGCACGATGATGTCGCCGATTCTCCGGCTTTCCAGTGCCAGCGCCAACCTTCACCTCCTACACGGGGTGCGCGCGTACGATGCGGTCGTCGAGCGCGATGCCGAAGCCGGGCCGGTCGGGAACGGCGATCGATCCCCGCTCGAACAGTTCGGACGGCTGCACGACCTCGTGCCTCCAGTCGACTTCGCCCCACTGAAACTCGAGCAGCCGGAAGTTCTTCAGCACCGCGCACACGTGAACGCTCGCCGCCGTCGACACCGGTCCGCTCGGATTGTGCGGCGCCACGTCGATGCCGTCGGCCTCGGCCATCGCCGCAATGCGCACGAGCTCCATCAGCCCGCCACAGTGCTTCACATCGGGCATGATCACGTTCACCGCGCGCGATCGGCACAGCGGGGCGAAGCCGGGAATACCGAAGAGAATCTCCCCGCCCGCCATCGGCTGCTGGATCCGCTTGCGGATCTCGATCGTCTCCTGGAGTCGTTCCGGGGCGACCGGCTCTTCGTACCACGCCAGCTTCTGCGGCTCGAGCCGCCGCGCGACCCGCTCGGCGAGCGGCACGTCGAAGAAGCTGTGGCAGTCGACCATCAGCTCCACGTCGGGGCCGATCGCCTCGCGCATCGCCGCGGTGCTGGCAATGCCCGTCTCGACAGCCGCGTCGATGGCCGCCTGCGGCGACCCCGGCGGTGGAAAGCCGTCCCACGGCGCGGCCTTGACCGAGCGAAATCCCTGCTTGACCGCGGCGAGCGCCGACGCGGCAAACCCCTGCGGCGTGCGCGGCTGCGTGGCACGATTGACGTTTGCATAAACAGGCAGGCTGTCTCTGAGTTTGCCGCCCAGCAACGCGTAGGTGGGCAGGTCGAGGGCCTTTCCCGAAAGATCCCAGAGCGCCTGCTCGACAGCGCTGTATGCGGTCGCGGGGATCAGCCCTCTCCCGGCGGCGAGACGCTCGCCTTCTCGCCGATACGCGGCAATCTCGAGAGGGGATTTGCCTTCGACGAGGCGGAACATCGCGCGCAGTTCCGATTCCATCTGCGCCGCATTCTGCTTGCTGGTGTTCGCAAAGCCGAACGCGTCGGACGCCTCGCCAAGCCCCGTCAGGCCCGCGTCGGTACCGAGGCGAACGAAGAGCCACACCGTTCGCGCTGTCGCCCGCATGGGCAACAGTTCGAGTGTTGTGATCCGCACTCGCGGAGCCGCTTCAAGGATGTCGGGAAGCCACGCCGCACCTGCAAGGGCCTTCGCACAGTGGGCGATCCACGAACGTCTGTCGATCATGCCGGCACCATCAGGTTCGTCGTGCGAAACGGCTCGAGCGTATCCAACGCCGACTCGGGCTGTCCCAGCTTCCATCTGAAGTAGCGCAACGTGACGCGCTCGGGCGTGAAGTCGGCAATCGTAAAGCCGTTCTCCTCGAGCGCCGGCAGCCCCTCCTCCACCTCGAGCCCTTCGGGCGGAAGTCCGCGCAACCCGCGGACGAGCGACGGCCATCCCGGCCGGCCGGTGCCCACCGTACCAGGAAGAACGGAGACGACAGGATTGGATCGCAAATCGATGTCTCCTGTCTTGAAGACGCGCATCTCGCCAAGAGAGTGCAGGTCGCCGCTGATGAAGAGCGGAACGCGGCTGCGCATCGCCGACGCCGCCTGAAACAGCCGATCGTGCTGCGACCGCCAGCCGGATTGCCAGTAGGGCTTCGGAATCTTCGTCGTCAACCGTTGGTTGCCGCCGTCCATGTCGGCGTACCACTCGCCCCACTTGCCGGCGCTCCACCCCGGCGGAATCGACGGCATGTTCACCACGTGGATGGCATCGGAGCCGGCCATGCGCGCCTTGAGCCAATCCTCGACGATCGGCGGCACGAACACCGCGCTCGGTCCGTTCATCGTCATGTAGCGACGGCAGTCGTACATGAGCATCTCGAGCAGCCTGCCGTACCTCAAGGTGCCGAAGCTCTCGGACACGCCGGCCGGGCGATCGGCCGCCGAGCCGGATGGAAGACCGGCGCCACGGTGCGCGTCGGGCAGAAATTCCGGGTAGTACAGCAGCTGCGACGCGCGCGCGAGATTCAGCATGAACGCGTCGGGCGGCATCGTTACGAATGTGTCGTCGGCCTCATCTGTTTCGAAGTAGTCGTGGTCGTCCTGCAGGAAGCAGACGGGCGTCGACCGCATCATCGTGCCGTAGAGATCGGCGATCTGGGGACCGACGGCTTTCTTCAACACCTGTTCGTTTGCCGTGCCCAGCACGGGAAGCGTCCGATCGAAAACGCCCGCGTATGCTTTCGCGGCCGGCGACATGCCGAGCAGGTTGGCGCGTGCCGAGAAGAGATCCCAGTAGATGTGGTCGCCGTTCGCCACGACGACATCGGGATTGAACGACATCGCGCGCTCGAGCATGCGGCGGCGAACCGCAAGGGTGAGAAATCGATGCGTGCTGATCTCGGTCGGCTGGTGGTCGGGCAGGATGTCGTGTCCGCCCGCGCACGAATAGATCAGCAGCCTGACGCTCTTCGGGTTGTCGCCGGGAGCGGGCAACGTCGAGAGCGGCCACGGATCGCACGCCGGGCGCCCACGAGCGTCGAGTACCTGCAGGTTATAGCGGTGCGCCGGTTCGAGCCCCGTAACGTCGAACGACCAGAAGAAGCCGAGCGTGTCGCCGGCACGTCCGGGAATCTTCCGCCCGCCGGCCAGCAGAACAAGAGGTGTACGCTGCGGCGTCCGGAACGATGTTTTGATGAGGAATCTGTCGTGCGTTGCCGCCGGCAGCAGGTGCGCGACATCGCCGGCGTTCCACGCCTGTCCTGTCGACGTTTGCGCCGCGTAGAGCGATTTCTCCCGATATCGCCGCCGTCGCCAGCGAGGTTGCGCCGATGAGAAACTCGCGGCGGCTCGCGTTCATCGGTGTCCTCGCACGTGAATATCCTAGTGCGCTTTTCAGTAGTACGTCGCGTTTCAATAGTACGTCAGTGTCCGGCTTCAGCCGGACTTGGCAGCGGCCTCACGCCCTGGGCACTTGGGTTGGCAGGCCTGCGGCGCGAAGCCGTGCGGAGGCGGCCGACACGATACGCCTGACCGCGCGAGAAGCCCGTGGGCATCGAGCGAGGATGAAGTGCGAAGTCAGTGTCCTCGCGTCCCGCGGTCGTGGTCGGCCTCGCAGCGCGCGTCCGGCCCCGAAGCTTCGGATTCGCGCGGCAGGCCTGCCAACCCAAGTGCCTCTTGGTGTCACATGACCGTGAAAACGTTTTCCGGGACTAAGCGTTCTACCGTGGCAGGAACTCGATGGTCGCTCCCCGGCGGGCTGGCGTGCGGAACCCTCGGATGTATGCCAGTGAGGCCGGCGTGACGTATTTCTGCGCGTAGGCCCGTTCTACGGCGGTCCATGTGCGCCTGGACCTCACCAGGACGGCGCGGATGCGAACGTTGCGGGCGCCGACCTGGATCACGCCGAGCGGATCCTCAAGAAACGTTCGAAACCATCCCCCGGGTTCTCTCAGCCACGATCGCGCAAATACGCGCCCATCGACGACCACCACCCAGATGCCGATGAAGCGATGCTCCGATCGCGACCCAGCCCGCACTCGCAGAATCTTGCTCTTGTCGATGGCCGCCGACACCGACCGCGAAAAACGCCGGCAGCCGGCATCACGCGTGGTGGCCATCGCATAGACGCTCGGAATTGAGGCGAACCATCACGTCTGCGTAAGGTTGGAAGCCCAGTCCGCGGTAAAAGCCTTGCACATCCCCGTCGGCGACGAGCATCACACGCCAGACCGGCATTCGAGACAGTAGTTCCTCCATCATCCGACGTCCGATTCCATGCCGCTGATACTGGGGCAGCACAGCGACATCGTAGATCAGCCCGTGATACTCGCCGTCGGTGATGGCACGGCTCGCCCCCACGAGCGTGGCGCCGTCGTACGCGAGGCAGACGACCGAGCTGTTCACGAACGCCCGCCGAACCTTCTCGCCGACGCGGCCTCCGAGACTCGCTGCGCGGAAGAGATGCTCCAGCTCCGATGCGCCAACGCCCTCGCAATCGAACTTGTAGGTCACCTCCACACAACCTCCAGAGCCAAACTCTCTACTCCTCGCAGCAACCGCGCACACGACTAGCGACCCTCGACTATCGACCAGCGACCATCGACTAGCCGCCGCCGCCGCCGACGCCCCCGTGCGGATGCTGTTCGTAATGCTGCCGCAGCAGATCCTTCCCGTAGTCGTTGCCGTTCGGCGTGCGAACCACGACGTGAATATGCTGAGGATTCGGCGCCATCGGATCCTTCGCGTATTGCCGGAGGTTCGCGGGTCGCTGATGGTCGAACTCGATCAGGATGACGGGACTGTGAATCCGGTAGTAGAACACCGTCCCCGGTTCAGTGCCGCCAATCCACGCGAACCACGTGCGGTCGAGCTGGCGCGCGACCTCGTCGATCCTGACCCGTGCGTGCCCGTCGTCCATGTTCGAGACGTAGGTGCCAATCAGCCCGAGCAACTGCTTGCGCTGCGCGGCGGTCATCTCGCTCGTCTTCAAGCCCGCGTAATCGAGCACGACATTGTCTTTCCACGCCTCGGCCAGGTTGTCGTTCGCGGTTTTCGATGTTCGCAGGATCGCCTTTCGCCGCTGGTCGTCCGTGAGGCCCTTGATCATCGCGAGTCCACCGGCCTGCTCGTCCTGCAGCACCACGGTGCCCTTGTACTTGCCGGCCTCGGCGACGACCGGCTCGGAGCCGGCAAACAACGGCGTCATCACCACCTGATCGCCGAGGATGAAGTAGTTGATGATGGCGTGGTGGCCGTCGAGCTGCCAGCCCCACGGCTCGGTGGCCGACGGCGTGCCCATCACGGTCATGTGATATCGCCACTCGCCATAGCGATCGAAATCGTTGTCGTTCAGCTCGCCCAGGGTGTGGTTGAGCCGCATGATGTCGCGCGTCTGCTTCAAGCCGCGCGCGCTGAGCCCCTGCCGCAACAGCTCGAGTGCCGCCTCGCGCTGCGCGGCGGTCATGTCCAGAAAGCTCACGCCCTGCCGGACGTAGTAATCCTGGTTCATCCACTTCCGCCACTCGACATCGTCCACGGCGAACATCGTCTTCGTTCGTTGCGGTTGAGTGAGCGTACGAAGGAACGACTCGGCCGCCTTGCGCACGGGCTCTGTCGAAACACCCGTCGACTTCACGGCAAAGAAACCAGGCTCGACCGTGCCGTTCGTGGTGATGCCCCGAAACGCCTCGGCGAGGCCCTTCGACTCTGCCTCCACCGACATCTGCCGGAACCGGGCGGCCCGCTGCTCGTTCGTCTCAGGCTGCTGAGTGGTGACGACGTGTTGACCGATGGCCAGGGCACCGACGAGCACGATTGACGACGTCACGGTGACGCGTAAGGTCAACATTAGGTATCTCCTGTGGACTTGCGACTACCGACTGCCGACTTGCGCCTTCCGACTTATCCAGGCCATAACCATCCGAACACGCCAGCGCTCAACGACGCATACACGAGCCCGTCGAACACCTGTTTCATCGTACGCGACCAGGATCGTTTGTACCAGATCGATTCGGGCACGGCGCCAAGGGCGTACCCCATGAACGCGGTCGTGCCGATGAATCGAAACACCGTCAGATATTCGGTGCCCGACCCGATGGCTCTCCCCGTCACGTACGCCGCAAACGTCGACACGATGACGACGTGCACGAACCAGAGCGCGAGGTTCTTGCCCAACGATGGCGGAGCGCCGGGTGCGACGGTCATGAAGACGAGCGGCCCCTTGGTCATCTTGGCCACGAACGCCGGATCCTTCATGCGGTCCGGCGAACCGGGATGCGGCACTCCGTAGTCGCCGGGCGCGAGACTCAGCCGCCGCAGCGTGTCGAGCACGGCATCCTCCTGCGCATCCGGCAGCTTGACGACATCGCTGCGGTGATAGGTGAGCAGCATGTGGATGACGGAGCTCGCGAGGAACACGACGATGGCGGACAGCATAATGGGAACGACGAGCGATGTCAGCGGAACCATCGAGCCTCCTTTGTGAACTCAGCGAAGCACGGCCGTGAGCCATTCCGACGTGATGCCGCCGAGCGACTCAGGAATCGGAATCACGAATCTGCAGCGCCCCCGACGGACAGCGCGCGACCTGCGCGATGACATCGGCCGCCGGCGCCTTCTCCGGCCGCACCCATCGCTTCTCGCGAATGTCGAACACCGCGGGCAGCCCCCGCAGGCAGACACCCGTGTGGCGGCACAGGTTCGGATCGAACGTCACCGTCACTTCCGGTGTCTCGTACACCTGGATTCGCCTGGGATTGTCAGCCATGGTCGGTTTCGAGCCTCGGGACCATCACTGTCCTCCTCTCGTTTTGACGTACGCGATCGCGAAGAGCACGCCCAGCGTCATGTCGATCAGCCCGGCACCCAGCGTCGCGGCGCTCAGCCTCCCCTGGGCGAACAGCACGATAGCCGGAAAGCCGAACGCCGCCTTCTCGACCATCGACGGGATCATGAATGCGCGATAGCGGATGGGATCGCGGGACATGACCAGGAACACGAGCTGCCACGCGACGGCGACGCCGATGAAACCGTAGTAGTACTCGGGATGCGTGATCGGTGGGGGAAAATCGCGGCCGGTCCTGGCCTCGAGAAAATAGAGCGGCAGCAGGGAGACGAGGCCGTAAATCCCGGCGCCGAGGTAAACGCGCGTGGCGAATTTCATGTGTAGGGGCGGCTGATCATTCCACTACCCCATGCCGACTGCAAGTGCCTCATGAAAACAGGATTCATCCGAAGAGTGTTTCAGCGAGCGTGTCGTCGCCGAGATCGATCCCGAACCAGTCTTTCAACAGGATTCGATATTCGTCCGGGTCTGCCACCTCGCGCTCTTCGCGGCGCGAGCCCCTTGTCGTGATCGCGCGCCGGCCGGACAGCGTGAGGCGCCCATCCGGTGTCGCCATGGAACAGATCGCCTTGCGCGTGAAGTGCGACGCGGGAGACGTCTGGTGATACTCGAGCATGCCGCCGAAATCGGCCAGACGGCGCGGCACCATCGAGAAGCTGTATTGACGCTCCCAGTCCAACTCCCGCCGGCGCTCGAGGACCCGTTCGGCCTCCGGCCCTGTCACGCGGTACGCGCTGTTCTGATGCACGGCAATCGTACCGATCGCAAACGGCTCGAGAAAAGAGTCGCCAAAGCCCACGTCGGCAATCACGTTCTGCTCGCTCCCCACAACGAGCGTCATGTGATCGAATTCGGGCCCCGGCTGCGCGCCATCGTAGACGCGCGCGGACAGCAGCGCGACCGGATATCCCAGCTGCTCCAGCAGCCACGCGAACAACCCGTTGAGCTCGTAACAAAATCCGCCGCGGCGGGCAGAGACGATCTTGTCGAAGAACCGCTCGAGCGAGGGGACAATCCGCCTGCCCAGCGCGATATCGAGATTTTCAAACGGTACGGACAAGAGGTGCGATCGATGCAGGTGCCCGAGCGTCTCGGCCGTGGGGGCGCGCGACCCGGTGTATCCGATCCGCTCGAGATACGCGTCAACGTTCATCACATCTTGATCCGGTGGCGCAGGGCTTCAGCCCTGCCCAGCATGCTCATCCCGTCATTACGGCAGATCAACCGACCAGATCTTCCCGGTCGTTTCGTAGCGTTCGAACACCACGCGACCTTTGGCGTCGTCCCATCTCGGATACCGGACATACATGCGCGGCTCGGTGAAATGTGTGAGCACGCGAATGTCTCCCGGAGCGGAGCTCGACACCGACGCCACGTTCCACACGGCATCGCGTCTGGCAGCGATCAGAATCCTCGTTCCATCTCGCAGCCATCCTCCCGTCCAGCTCTGGCCACGCTCGTGTGTCAACTGGATGCGTTCTCCCTGTTCCGTGCCGGTGACGCACAGTTGCGTGTCGTCGCCGTCGCTGCACTGATAGGCGAAGGCACCTCCATCGGGCGAGAGAATTGGATACGATCCGCCCTCCTTTTCGAACGTGCGCTGAACCAGCGTGCCATCCGGAGCGAACTCTCGCAGGCCCGCGATCCACACATTCGACGTTCCGTCCTGAACGATCGCCATCGCCAGCCGTCTGAAATCGCGCGAGAACGAAATGCCGGTGCTGGGCGCGGCCGTCGACGGATTGCTTTGTCCCGGAGGACGCGGGAGCGACGACAGCAGGAACAACTTGCGCTCTCTGGCCGTTTCTGGATCGAGCGCCCAGAATCCCACGCCGTCGCCGTGGTTGGTGACAAACGCGATCTCCTTCTCGCCCGGCATCCACACGGGCCCACCGTGATTTGGCGGATCGGTCGTCAGCTGCCGGACGCCGCCGTCTGGGAGCAGCGAATAGAGACTGGTATGCGAGCCCGGGCGCAGCCCGACCACAACCAGCCGTCCAGTCGAAGATGGAGCGGGCAAGCCGTACCGCACGCCTGATGCCGTGGTCAACGGTCGCGCTTGGTCCGGCGCGCCCTTATCGCCGTCTCCTTCCACTGCCCACACATTTCCAGACGACTCGGCGGCCGTCCACGAGAGGTGCCGCCCGTCACTCGACAACGAAAAGCTCTGAATCGAGGAACCATTCAACGAGAGCCCGGTCGGTTGCGGCTCTCCTGCAGGTTCGAGCTGGTCTGAGAGCGCCAGCCACCAGAGCGCGTTCCCGCCGCCCTGCTTGAAATAGACGCCTTTCACGCGCGAAGACAGGGAGAACAGCGGCGACAGCCGCTCATGCGCGCTGACCTGGCGCGTCGCCCGAGCATCGACATCGACGCTCCAGAGCGCCTGCCCCTGAGGCACGACGGGCACCGTGAATACGATCCGCTTCGAGTCGTGCCACCACTGCGGCGCGAGATGCGGGCCGGCAGGATCGCCCGACGTCGTCAGTCTCTCGGGGGCCGTTCGTCCATCTGCCTGGACGATCCAGATGGTCGAGGTCACGCCGGGCCGGCCAGTCCCGTTGATGTCTCCGGCGACAAGTGATTGGAACGCAAGATACCGGCCGTCGGGAGACCAGGATGGAGACGAGCCGAAATCCGCGACCTGCCGTGGCACTCCACCTCGTGACGGCACCGCCCAGATTCCCCCCGAAGCCATCTCGTGATACGCAATCACCTGTCCGTCAGGAGACCATGCGGGCTGAATATTCTGCCTGCCATTGCTCGTCAACTTCATCGGTGTCGATCCGGGCGCAAGCCCCTTGACGTAGATTTCCAGGGCGCCGGACTCATCCGAGCTGTAAGCGATGTTCTTTCCGTCAGTGGAGTAGGCGGGAAAACCGGAAAATCCCCGATCGCCAATCATCTGATACGCCTGCGCCGACGCGAACGCCGCGACATCCGGCGCGCTCGTCGCAGCGGTCGCAGTCTGGCGATCGCTCCCACGAGTACCAAGGATCAGGACGAGAAGAGCGCCGGCCGCGACGACCAGAAGGCCAGCCGCCCATACCCGCCCAGACCGGCGCACCGCGGTCGCTGTGGGCGGCAGAGGCCGGGGCTGCGAACGTTCGGGGCGAACATCCGCGATGAATCTGTATCCGCGCGTCGTCACCGTCTCGATGTAACGCGGCGCCTTCGCGTCGTCATCGAGCGCCCGGCGCAACTGGGCGATCAGACGCGTCAGCACGCTGTCGGTGACCGCCACGTCCTTCCAGACGATCGAAAAAATCTCCGATTTTTCAACGACGCGCGGCGCCCGGTCGAGGAGCAGCCGAAGCAGGTCGAGCGCTTTCGGCTCGACCTCCACCAGGACACCATTCCGCCGCAGCTGGAACGTTCCCGGGTCGAACTCGCAGCTTCCGAACACCAGGCGCGACCCGTCGTCGGTCATGTGCGACCGCAATACTACATCCCGGAAACGATGTCGAACTCGATTTTCAGATCGTCCTTCACCTTCACGGTGCCGCCGACGATGCTGATGGGCTGGATGCCGAAGTCGCTCTGCTTCAGCATGGCGGTTCCGCGATACCGGCCGTCCTGCCGCGTGACGGCGAGGGTCACAGGACGTGTCGCGCCGTGCAGGGTGAGATTGCCGCGAACGGTCCATCGATCGGCGCCGGACGGATCGATCGCGGTCGACGCAAACGTGATGTCCGGATAACGCGAGACGTCCAGCACCTCTGAGCCGACCATCCGAGTCTGCACTTCTGCCCGCTTCGAGGCCGAGAGCTTCGGGTCGAGCACGGTCATGTCGGCCGACCGCACGGCAATCTCGACCGAGAGCGAGCCGGAATCGGAAATCGACCCACGCGCAATCGGCGCGCGAATGGTGTGGTCGTCTGCGAACGCTGAAAAGAGGCCGGACTTGTACGCGAACACCGTCAGCGTCGAGCGTCCGGCATCGATGGGCCGGACTTCCGCACGAAGCCCGGCCCAGGTGGCCACCGAGATGGCAAGCGCGAGCGCGACCCTGATGTTCACAATGCGGCTCATGGCTTTCGCCGGGACCTGCGACGTGCGCCGGCCTTGCGACTTCCTCCTGGACTTGCGCCTTCCGACTCCCGACTTGCGACTTTCGACTATTACGGCGCCGCGTACACAATCAGCTCGGCCGGAAACTCCGGACCACTGATCGCCAGCACCAGGTACTGCTTGCCGTTGACCATGTAGGTCATCGGATTCCCCGTCTGCGGCGCCGGCATCGTCACGTTGGCCAGCTCGCGTCCGGTCGCTTTGTCGTACGCGTACAGTTTCGCGAACCGCTGGCCCGACGGCGGCGTCGTAAACCCCCGTTCGCCGGAAATGATCAACGTCTTCGTCGTCAAGGTGCCGATCGGTCCGATGCGGCCGGTGCGCGGAATCGTCACACCCTTCAGCATCGGGTGATTCGTCACGGCATCGAGCGTCTCGCCGTGGGGAATCTGCCACGCCATCTCGCCTTTGTTGAGATCGATCGCGGTGATGCGTCCCCATGGCGGTTTGACGAACGGCAGCCCCTGCACCGTGATGGCGCAGGGCATCAGGAGGCAGCCCGGTCCGCCACCGCCGCCGCCCGAGTCTCCGCCGCCGCCAGTATTGATGTAGTCCATGTCCGATCGCTTCGGCTCGTTGGCGAGCACGAGCAGACGGGTCAGCGAGTTCGAGAACACGTAGAAGATTCCCGTGTCGGGATCGTACGACCCGCCCGGCCAGTTCGCGCCGTTGGCGATGTACGCCGTCCCGATCTTGCCGCCGTCGCCGCGCACGATGGGCGGCGTAAACAGCGGGCCGAGCTTGATGGTCGCCGCCACCTTCCTCGCCTCGGCGAGAACGTCCGGCGTGAAGTCGATCAGATCCTTTTCCTGAATACCTTGCAGCTCGAACGGCGGCGGCTTGGTCGGAAACGGCTGCGTCGGCGAATACCACTCGCCCGGAACGGTCCCTTTTTCCACCGGTCGTTCCACGATCGGCCAGACGGGCTGCCCTGTCACGCGATCGAAGACGTAGAGGAATCCCTGCTTGCTCGCCTGCGCCACCGCCTTGATACGCTTCCCCTCGACGGTGATGTCGGCCAGGATCGGCGCGCATGGAAGGTCGAAGTCCCAGATGCCGTGATGCACCAGCTGGAAGTGCCATTTGCGCTTGCCCGTTCGCAGATCGACGGCCAGAAGCGATTCGGTGAAGAGGTTGTTGCCGGGCCGATGGCCGCCGTAATAGTCGCCGGTCGACAGCTCGATGGGCAGATAGATCGTTTCCAGTTCCTCATCGACAGAGAACGGCCCCCACATCCCCGCGTTGCCGGAATACGACCACGAGTCCTTCTCCCATGTTTCGTTGCCGAACTCGCCGGGCTGGGGAATCGTGTGGAAGATCCAGAGCCGCTTGCCGGTTCTGACATCGAAGCCGCGGATGTAGCCTTTCGCGTTCGTCCTGCTGCGCGGGGCGCCGCCGGCACGGTGCGCGGCGCCGACGATGACGACGTCCTTCGCAACGATGGGTCCGGTGTTCAATCCAATCTCGCCGGTAATCGGGTCGAGCACCTGGTCGTTGTTCTGCTTGAGATCGAGAATGCCGTTCTGACCGAATGCGCGGACCGGAATGCCGGTTTTCGCGTCGAGCGCGACGAGCTGGTATCCGATCGTCACCATGTAGATGCGCTCGTCGCCCTTGCCGTCGGTCCAGTAGGCCACGCCCCGGCCCGACAGCAGGCGCGGGGCCGCTGCCGCCCGCTTGCCCTCGTCGATGCGGTACGCCCAGAGCAGTTCGCCCGTCGCCGCGTCGATCGCCACGGCGTCGCGCCGCGAGCCAACCGTTGCATACAGCACGCCGTTGATCATCAGCGGCGTCGTCTGGAGATTGAAGTCGGGGCGAACGCCAAAGACGTCGGTCTTGAAGCGCCAGGCGACCTGCAGCTTGCCGAAGTTCGACGCGTTGATCTGATCGAGCGGGGCATAACGCGTGCTCGCGAGGTCGCCACCGTAGGTGCGCCATTCGCCGTTTTTCGTCCCCGTCTGGCCGTGCACGGCGGTGGTCGCCAGCAGCACGAACGCGAGCACCAGCGTCGAACGAGAGTTGTGAAACATGCCGTCTCCTTTCATGCGCGATCCTGCGGCGCGGCTGAAGCCGCGCACTACCGCAGCGCGAACTTCTGCACGCGGCCGCCCGCGGCGGCTTCCCCGGTGTACACGTTTCCCTTCGAGTCGACGGTCAGATCGTGCAGCGACGTCGCGAACTGCCCCGCGGACGCACCGCGCTCGCCAAACGAGCCCAGGAGGCGCAGTCCGTCGCGAAGGAAGATCCACACCTTCTGATTCCCGCCATCGGCGACATACACGTACTTGTGATCGGGCGAGAACTCGAGATCGTAAACAGTGCCGGCGGCGCCGGAATCCCGAGCGACGAAAAATTCCTTCTGAAACGTCCCGTCCTTGCGGAAGATCTGGACCCGGTTGTTGCTGCGATCGCACGCATAAACGAGGTTGTCTCGATCGATGCGCAGACAGTGAACGGCCGTACCGAAATGCTTCGACGGTGGGCCGGAGCGATCGACTTTTGCCGTCGCGGCCGCATCGTCGGGTTTCGCGCCGTAGGCGCCCCAGTGGCGTTTGTATGCACCGGTTTCAGAATCGAAGACGATGACGCGATGGTGTTGATTGCTCTCGCCATCAGAGACAAACACTTCGTTCGTTCGGAGGTCGAGACGCATCTGCGTGGCACGCGCGACGTTCGCCGTGTCGCTGTTGCCGCTGTTCTGTCCAGCACGGCCGATCTGAAACAGGAACTTGCCCGCGCGGGTGAAGACGAGGATCTGATTGTCCTTGTCGCCGTTGCCGCTGATCCACACGCGCTCTTTGCCGTCGATCGTGATGCCGTGCACCTGTTGCGGCCACTCGTAACCGGTGCCGGGCCCTCCCCAGGTCTGGACAACGGCTCCTGCCTGGTCGAACTCGATGACCGGCGGCGCTGGCGCACGCTCCTTCACGGCTTCGCCTCGATGGATGATCCAGATGTGATCGCGTGAATCAGTTGCGATGCCGCTGACGGGCCCGACGGCCCAGTTGTTGGGGAGCGGCTTCGGCCATGCCGTATCGACGGTGAAAGCCGGGATCTCAGTCGCCTGTTTCCCTAAGAGGATTGGCCAGGCGGATCCGGAAGACCACATCAGCCCGAAAAGAAGGAGAGCGCCCAGGCGTGCTCGTCGACCGCTCATGAAATCCGCTCCTATCTGAGGCGCACAGCGTAGCAGATGCCGGGCTTTAAAGCAGTTTTCAGTTCTCAGTAGTCAGTTCTCAGTCGCCTCATCGGCGCCATTCTCGGCGTCAAGTCTTTCCAGTTACTGCTGAGCCTTCATCAGATCCGCCACGCTCGTGACCGCGCTGGGCCACCTGGGCATCAATTGCTTCAGCGCCAGGACGAGCGCCGACGGATCGCGGCCGAGCGATGTATAGAGGTCGTACATCAGCGGGTAGTGGCGCGTGTAGGTGCGATCGAAGGCGAGGCCGGCGTTGTTCAACGCCGCCGGACATTTGTTGAAGGACACCGGATCCGGAGAAATCGCCGAGCACGAGCGCTCCAGCTCGGCAAACAACTCCGATTTCCTCGCCAGCGTCTCGGCTTCGCTGAGCGCACCGGCGCGAAACGACTTGTACAACTCGCTCACGCGGTCGTAGTACGCGTTGACGATGAGCGACTTGCGAAGAAAGAGGTCGACATCGCGTGCGAGCAGACGGGAGGTCGACGCCTCTTCGCCAAGCCTGTCGCGCGCGAACGCGCTCGCGGTGAGAAATCCGACCAGCGTGGCCGCCGACTCGGCCACCTCCGTCGGCGCCTTTCGCGCTTCAATCTGGTTGTGAAAATCCTCGTGCGGCACGACAACGAGCACGCGCTCGGTTGGCGCTTCGGCGAGCGCCACCGTAATCGTCTCTTCGCCGCTCGCGACGGCCTGCACGGGATAGAAGAAGACGTCGAACTCGCCCGCGCGCGCCGCGCACCGTGACTCGCTCTCGCGGACCAGACGGAGATTGCTGTAGAACTCGGGCAGCTGCAGCTTGCCGGTGAAATAGCACCGCTCGTCGGACACGACACGCGCGGACGTCGTCCGGAAGTTGTCGGTCGGCTGCGATCCCATCGCCTCGGCGAAATCCTTCAGCTCGCCGATCATCTCGATGCCGGAAGCGGGCGAAAACGAGGGGGGCGCTGCCGGGGTCACCGTCGGCGGGACGCGGGTGCCGCACCCGATCGAGCCGGTGACGGCCAGAAGGCAACCGACGAGGGCATAAGTGCAGGTGCTGGCGCGCGTCATCAGACGTCAATGTTACAACGGGCCAAGCCGCCTACAGACGAGGCGTCGGGTCCGCGGACGGCCTGCGGGTCGCGGGGGATTAGTTCGTCGTGCCTTCGGTGGTCGCCACGTAACTGCGGCGGCTCCGCGCCTTCAGTCCAGTCCGCTTGACGCGCACTTCCAGCTTGTGGACTTTGCCGTCGAGCGCCGCCGGGCTGAAGCCGAGCAGATACTGGCTGCGCAGTTCCTGGGCGATGCGGGTGAACGAGGCGCCAAGGTCCGAGTCTTTTTTCAGATCGAAGAAGCCGCCGCCGGTTTCGTTCGCGAAGCGGTTAAGGATCGAGTCGGGCTTGCTCCTGACGACGCTCTGGCCGTTGAAAAATTCGGTCTCGAGGCCGATGCCGTAGATCATCACCTCGCCCGCGCGGGCGCGCTCCAATGCCTTGCCCGAATTCAGTCGGCTGCCGAAGTCGGCGCCATCGGTGAACAGGAGAATCACCTTGCGGCCTTCGACTTTTTCCAA
Organism: Vicinamibacterales bacterium; assembly: GCA_963746535.1. Classification (GTDB taxonomy): domain Bacteria; phylum Acidobacteriota; class Vicinamibacteria; order Vicinamibacterales; family JAMQPK01; genus JAMQPK01. The sequence goes on from CAVVBP010000011.1 coordinate 160,760, forward strand.
CTGGTCGAGGCTCGCATGCACGGCGTCGTAAAGGCGCGTCTCGTTGCCGAAGTCGAGCTCTTTCAGCGAGCTGACCAGGCTATTGCGATCGCTCGAGAAGCCGGTGGCGAACTCGATCTTGTCGCTGAACCCGCCGACCATGGCCTTGTCCTGCGGAAGGAGCCGCAGCAGGAACTGCTCGGCGCCCGCGTACAGGTCTTTCAGACGGCCGGTCATGCTGATGCTGTTGTCGAGCATGACGACCGCACTAAACGGCCGGACTTCGTTGTCGAAGATCGTCACCTCCTGCGGGCGGTTGTTGTCGAGAATCTCGAAGTCTTCGCGGGCCAGATCGGTGACGAGGCGGTTGTTGACGTCGGTCACCGTGACAAAGGATGGTACGACTCGAGACCCGGACCGGAACGTCGGCTGCTGGGCGGCCACTGACAGGCCGAGCGACAACACACCAACGACCGTCCAACCCGGATGAAGGTGCTTCAGATTCATAGAATGAGCTTAGCACCTGCGGACTAGAAATATGGCGGGTCCCCCGATGACCGGAGAACCCGCCTTTCGACCCAGAACTGGCTGCCGCCCTGGCTGCGCCGGCCGATGGGCGGGAACCGCGAGTAGCGCGCGGCTTCACGGGCTGACCGCCCCCTGCGCGCCGGGCCAGGGCCGAGATGACGGCTGCCAACAACACCAGGAAGCCGATCTTTTCCTCGCACCATGGTGACTCTCCTTTGAAGGGGAAGGCCGGGAGCGTCGCACGACGTGTGGTAATTTCACGCGATATGCGCAGCGGAAAATCGGTGCTCGTGTCCGGCGGCGCCCATGGCATCGGCAAGGCCGCGGCCGTCGCGTTCGCCCGTGACGGGCATCGCGTCGCAGTGGCGGATGTCGACGAGCAGGCAGGGACTGCGCTGAGCGAGCACGGCCGGTCGCTGGCCGGCGAGATCATCTTCGTGCGCGCCGACGTCTCGCGCGCCGACCAGGCCAGCGACGCTGTTCACAAAACGGTCGCCGCGTTCGGGGGCCTCGACATCCTTTTCAACAACGCCGGCATCCAGCCCGCCGACAGCTACAGGACCGTCGAGCATCTCGACGAAGCGGTCTGGGACCGCATCATGGACGTGAACGTCAAGAGCTGCTTCCTGCTCTGCAAGCATGCCGTTCCCGAGATGATCAAGCGAGGCGGCGGCGTCATCATCAACAACGCGAGCGCACAGGGCCTTCAGTCGCAGAAGCTGGTGCCGGCCTATGCCGCCAGCAAGGGGGCCGTGCTTTCTCTCACGCGCAATCTCGCGCTGGACTACGCCGAACACAACATCAGGGTCGTGGCGATCTGCCCTGGATCGGTGGACACCCCGATGCTGCGCGCCACGGCGGCCATGGCCCTGCCTCAGAATCCCGATCAGGTATTGGCCGAGTGGGGACGCAAACATCCGCTCGGCCGCATCGCCCGGCCCGACGAGATCGCCGAGGTCGTGCTGTTCCTCGCCAGCGAGCGCGCGTCGTTCATCACGGGCGAGTACGTGTGCGTCGACGGCGGGCTGATGGCGAAAGGCGCGTGGGCTGAATAAGTCGCAAGGCGCGAGTCGGAAGTCGTAAGGCGAAAGGCAGCGGGCGCCCACTTTTTACTCTTCACTCTTTACTTTTTACTTTCACCGCTGAACACGGACTTCGCTATCAGCGCGTGAATGCCCTTCGTGCCATCGACGGCCTGCGTCACACGAAGATCGGCCGCGAGCGAACACAGCAGATACGCATCCTCGCGCGACAGCCGCTTTTCGGCCATCAGGAATTCCACCATCTCCCGCGTGGCGAGGCGGGTGGCCTCGTCCAGGTCGGGGTCGAGTCCCATCGTCATGTAGTGCGTGGGCGTCTCCGCGCGAGGCCATTTGAGCGGCTGTCCTTTGCGCAGGCGCACTTCGATGGTCCCGCGCAGCGACGTTTCGAGCGCGGCGCCGGTGACTTCACCGTCGCCCTGCATGGCGTGCCCGTCGCCGATCGACAGCAACGCGCCCGGCGTGTGCACCGGCAGGTACAACACCGAGCCCGCGACGAGATCCTTGTTGTCGAGATTCCCGCCGTGCCAGCCCGGCGGCGTGCTCGAAAGCCTGCCGCTCAACGTCGGCGGCGCCACGCCAATCGATCCGAAGAACGGCGCGATCGGCAACCGTATGCCTGGCCGGAACTCGATGCTGGTCGCTCCCACAGGCCAGCGAATCAATCGCTGGTGCGCGTACGGAAAATCGCCGGGCAGCACGCCCCCACCGGGACTGAACGCCGCCACGCCGTACGGATGGAGGAGGTCGATCGCGAGGAGGTGCACCTCGAGCACGTCTCCAGGCTCGGCCCCTTCGACATAGATGGGTCCGGTCATCGGATGCGGTCCCGGCCCTCTTTCCTTGACGGCGGCTTCAACGGCGCGCATCGACTCGGGGATGTCGGCGTCGCTCACACCGGCGAGCTTCAATCGCTCGAGCCCGCGCGCGATCATTGTTTCGAGGCGCACACGATCGCCGGAAGCCACGCGCAACGCCGGTTTCACGCGCGCGTCGTAGTACCCCCAGTGGACGTTCTGCGGCGCCAGCGGCAGGTCGTGCGTGCGACCCGTGCCCTGTGCCGCCGCGACCGCCGCCAGCGCGCCGGCGACGCACGCGGCGACCACGCTCGGTTTCATGTGCCCTCCTTTGACTCTGCGTTGCCAAGCTCGGGAACTGCGTTCAGGGTGACAGGATACCCGAGACGACCGCTTGACAAGGTCGACACACCTTGTCACCATCCGCCATCGATAATCGATGAGACGACTACTCGCGCTGGTCCTGTCGGCCGCAGTTGTCGGCACGGCGGCGGCTTCCGGCCAATCGACGGCAGACACGCTCCCACCCGGTAACGAGGCCGCCGGCGCGGCCATCGTGGCCGGGACGGGCAAATGCCTGACGTGCCACCGCATCCTCACGACGGGATCGCGCCTCGGTCCCGATCTCACCGACATCGGGGCCAACCGCACGCCCGAACAGCTCAGGGCCTCGCTCCTCGACCCCGATGCCGAAATTCTTCCTGAGAACCGCTTCTATCGCGTCGTGACGCGTGATGGCGTCACCACGACCGGCCGGCTTCTGAACCTCGATACGTTTCAGGTCCTGATGCGCGACCCGAAGGACCAGTTGTTGCGCTTCGTCAAAGCGGACCTGCGCGAACACGGGTTCGTCCAGGCGTCGCCCATGCCGTCGTTTCGAACCACGCTCTCTCCCCAGGAACTGGCCGACGTCATCGCCTATCTGGGTACGCTGAAAGGAGTGGTCGCCCAATGACGGCCCGTTTGCCGATCCTCGGAGTCACCGTCATCGCGCTGAGCCAACTCCTTCTGGCCCAGGTGTCTTCCGATCGCCTCCTGAACGCCGCAGAAGGAATCGCAGAACTGGCTGACGTATTCGGGTGGCTACATGAGCCAGCGCCACAGCCAGCTCACGCAGATCACGCCGGCGAACGTCAAAGATTTGGAGCTGAAGTGGGTGTTCCAGGCTCGATGGCTCGACTACAACCAGGCGACGCCGCTGGTCGTGGACGGAGTCATGTACACGACCCAGGGCAACGACGTCGTTGCGCTGGATGCGACGACCGGAAAGATCTTCTGGATCTATCCCTACACGCCTTCGTCCGATGCGAAGTCCTGTTGCGGCCGCATTACCCGCGGCCTCGCGATCCACGGCGACACGCTCTTTCTCGCGACCGTGGACGCGCACCTGATCGCCATCGACGCGAAAACCGGACGCCCGATCTGGAACCGCATCGTCGCGTCAGGTGCGGCCGGATACTCGCTGACGACGGCGCCGCTCGTGATCAAAGACAAGGTCATCGTCGGACCGGCCGGCGGCGAGTTCGGCATTCTCGGCTTCATCGCGGCCTACGACGTGGCGACGGGCAAAGAGGCGTGGCGGTTCAACACCGTGCCGCTGCCGGGAGAACCCGGGCACGACACGTGGGGCGAGGGCTGGAAACACGGCGGCGGATCGATCTGGGTCACGGGATCCTACGATCCGGAAACGAACCTGACGTTCTGGGGCGTCGGAAACCCGGGCCCCGATTACAACGCCGAGACACGGCCTGGCGACAATCTGTACAGCTGCTCGGTCGTCGCGCTGGATGCCGACACTGGAAAACTCAAGTGGCATTACCAGTTCACGCCCAACGACGAGTTCGACTGGGATGCGGTGCAGGTTCCGGTGCTGGCCGACATCCCGTGGAAGGGGCAACCGCGAAAGGCCATGCTCTGGGCCAATCGCAACGGTTTCTTCTACGTGCTCGATCGCCGCACGGGTGAGTTCCTGCAAGCCACGCCCATCGCCAAGCAGAACTGGAACGCCGGGTTCGACAACGGGAGGCCGATTCGGACGCCGAACTCCCTGGCGTCGCGTGAGGGCGTGCTCATCTACCCGGGCAACCAGGGCGCGACCAACTGGTTCAGCCCCTCGTACAGCCCGCGCACCGGCCTCTTTTACGTGAACGTGTGGGAGAACTCTCACCACATCTTCGCGCGTGCCGATCAGGAGTATCAGGAAGGGCTGTCGTACACAGCGGGCAGGCTCTCGACGAACTATCCCGGACGAGGGATCGCGGCCGGCATGCGCGCCATCCAGCGGCCGAACCTGCGCAAGGAAGAAGAGAATTTCGGCACGGTCCGCGCGTTCGATCCGCAGACCGGAAAGTGGCGATGGGAATACAAGCAGAGTGACCTGACCGATGCGGGTATTCTCACCACGGCCACCGATCTCCTCTTCACAGGCGGGCGCGAAGGCTACTTTTTTGCCCTCGATGCGAGGACCGGTGCCCTTCTGTGGAGGATGCAGTTGGGCGGCCCGACGCAGAACGGACCGATGACCTACTCGGTCAACGGGCGACAATATGTGGCGGTGACCGCCAGAAGTCCTTGTTCGTATTCGGGCTGAGGTAAACCACGGAAGACCTGCTCAACATAGCGGCAGCGGTTTCGCGAAGTCGTCGCGAGTTCCTTCGCGAAGCCACCGGTGCGTGTCTTGGAACGGCGTTGTTGGGCTCGCGGCTCAGAGCGCAACAGGGCACGCGGCCCCGCAAGGCGGTGGTCGTCACGTTTGGCGGCGGGGCGCGCGATGACGAAGACCTTCATGCCCGAAGGGCGTCAGAACATTCCCAGCCTCGTCGGCGAACTGCTCCCCCGAGGCACGTTCTTCACTCGCGTGGTCAATCGCGGCATCCTGGGACATTACGTCGCCAACGCGAGCCTGGCCACGGGGTGTCCGGACCCTCAACAACTTCATCGCGCGGCCGGAACATCCGACCGTCTTGATGCGGAATTGAAGCGGCCCGCCTCGGACACCTGGGTCATCGCGCCCAGCGTCGGCTTCGAGCGCATCGGCGAAAGCCAGCATGCCGCGTACGGCCCCGGTCTTGGGGCGAACGTCGTCCTGCCCAAGCGCCTGCTGGCCTCGGCCGTTCCTGCCGGCGCGCAGGCCGACTACCAGTCGCTTCTGCGACAACTACGAGTCGCCGTTGTACAGCCGGAAGCCGGCAGCACCGATCTCGAGCTCGAGCGTCTGACGGGCGTGTTGAAGGTCTCTGTTTCCGATTTCCTCGCCACGCGCGCAATCTCGAGAGCCCGGACGAGCTGTCGGTGTTCTTGCGCGCAGAGTCATGCAGCAGTTCGCCCCCAGCCTGCTCTGGATCACGCTGCACGACATCGACATCGCTGCACGCGGGAACATTCTCGCTGTACGTCGACGCGATCCGCCGTACGTCGGCTGTGTGCCGAAATCTGGAAGCTGATTCAGAGCAGTCCTGAATACGCGGGCAGGACCTCGCTGATTCGTCCTTCCTCGTCTTCGGGCGCGACTCGAGACGAGACACCGGGAGGCAACGGATTCCAGCACCATCGAACGGGAGATGCGCGCTCGCGCACCACGTGGATGCTGGCAATGGGGCCCGATATCCGCGAGAACGTGGTGATCGATCGTCCGATCGACTCAATGGACCTGGTGCCGACGCTGGGCTCGTATTTCGGATTCTCGCCGCAGTTCGCGCAAGGTAAACCGGTTGGCGAGCTATTCTGATTTTCTGATCTCAGGACATGCAGCCTTCGGAACTCGCGCCCGAGCATTTCGCCACCTACCCGCCGCTGGCGCGGCAAGTCGCCGTCGACAACCTCGAGATCCTGCGCCAGCTGCCCCTGGGCTTCGTCCCGCTGCTCCTGGGGGAAGTCATGCGCCTACGATTCGAAGTTCCCTGCCGAGCGGCAGGAAGTGGACGCGCAGTTTGCGTTCATGAAGACCCAACCGCCCGAGGGGCGCCGGGAGGTGATGGCGCGGTTCGATCGGCTCACGCTCTCACGCGACCTCGCGGAGGTGGACTGGGTCAAGAATCCAACGGAATTCTCCGAACGGCTGTCGGCACACCTCTGGACCACGTCACAGGTCGCCGACTTTCGCACTGCCGCGGTCGAGTTCCTCAACACCGTTCGCGCGGCGATTCCTCCTCCGCCGCCGGCGATGCCGCGTGTCAGCATTGTGGTGCTTGGGCAGGGCGTGACGAAGAACAGCTATCCGCTGTTTCGCAGGCTGCGCGCGCGGCACGTACTTCAGCCGCGTGGATCCCGCCGGCGGCCTGCGAATCGTGTTGCAGCGGATGTCGGCACGAGCGGAGCAGCACCCCGTTCCGTTCGGCCACTGGTATATCGACGGTGGCTCGCCAAACGCCATCCCTCCAGGTTTGCAGACGCTGGCATATCGGCAGGCTCGATCCCATCCGGGACGCGGTGGTATCGAAGCTGCGAGGCCTGCTCGTGGCGGGCGCGGGCACCGAAGCCCGGCGGAGCGCGCTGATGCAGATGCGGCCGGAGGACCTGGGGCTCAAGGGCGAGGGAGACGAGCGCGTCCTCAATTATTTCAAGGTGACCCTGTTGTCGGAAGGGTCGGGCGTGCAGTTCTTCAGCACGACGTTCGTGCAGTGGGCAGCCCGCGAAGTGCTGCGGCGCGCCCAGCCGGTCACGCTCCTGGCCAGGTTCGCACCGCGCGTGACCGAACGATCGATGAACGCGGCGCTGATCGGATCGCGCACGCCGTCTGCTCTCGATGCAGAGGGCGCGCTGGTGGACGCCGACATGGGCGCGTACTACACCTGGTTGAACCAGATGCGGCTCACGGGCGCGGACCGATCGTCTTTTCTGATCTGGTTCGAGGATCACGCCGAGGCGCTCGTCGTCGCACCGTCGGTCGCGACCGGCGTCGAGTCAACACAGGCGATCGACGTGAATCAACTGCTCAACATGGTCGGGGCGTAGCAGGGCTGAAGCCCTGCGCCACCGCTATTTCGGCAGGGCTAAAGCCCTGCGCCACCACTTTTATCTTCCTTCTACCTTCTTCCTTCTTCCTTTCGAGCAACCGACGCGCGGCGCTGCTGAAGGAAGTGACGCACCGACGGCTCTCGCTCCAGCCCGATTGCGCGCTCGTACGCGAGATCCGCGGCCGCGACGTCTCCCAGTTGCGCCAGCACCCCCGCGCGCGCCGCCCAGTACGGCTGATACTCGCTCAACCGCGCATCGTCCTTCAACTCGTCCAGGGCGGCCAGCGCCGCGAGAGGGCCGCGCGTTTCTGCCACGGCTACGGCCCTGTTGATCGCGACCACGGGCGATCCGGTGATCGCGAGGAGCGCGTCGTACAACCGCTCGATGGCGATCCAGTCGGGCCTGCCGGTGTTGCGGCGAATGACGTGCGCCGACTGCACCGCCGCTTCGAGTTGATAGCGGCCCGTCCGCCCCAGCCTGCTCGCTCGCACCAACAGCGCTTCCGCCTCGTCTATGAGGGTCGCGTCCCACAACCCGGGATCCTGCTGCGACAGCGGCACGTACTCTCCGTGTTCGTCGCGCCTCGCTGCCCGCCGCGCGTGCGTATGCAGCATCAACGACAAGAGGCCAAGCGCCTCGGGCTCCCCGGGCAGCAGCGATTCGACCAGACGGCCGAGCCAGATCGCCTCTTCGGCGAGATTCCGGCGGCGCGCATCCGTTCCGGCGGGGTCGGCCCAGCCTTCCGCGTACGTCGCGTAGATCGCTTCGAGCACCGCATCGAGCCGCGGACCAAGCTCGTCGCGATCGGGCACGCGAAACGGGATGCCGGCCTGCTTGATCTTGTTCTTCGCCCGTACGAGACGCTGCCCCATCGTCGAGGGAGAGACCAGGAACGCGGACGCGATGGACGCGGCGTCGAACCCGAGCACTGCCTGCAGCATCAGGGGCGCGCGAATGCCGGCGTCGATGGCCGGATGCGCGCACGCGAACATCAGCGCAAGCCGCTCGTCAGGGATCCCGGCGTCGAAGTCTGTCTGTGCTGATGCCATCTCCGAAAGGAACTTCAGATGATCGGCGGCGCCCTCAGCCGTCCGCCGCTGCCGGACGACGTCGATCTGCCTGCGACGCGCAACGGTCAGCAGCCAGCCTTCGGGATTGTTCGGGATGCCGTTCTTCGGCCAATCGACGAGGGCGGCGGCGAAGGCTTCGGAAAGCGCATCCTCTGCCCCCGCCACGTCGCGCGTGCGTGCGGCGAGAAAGGCCACGAGCTTGCCGTAGCTTTCGCGCGCCACGCGTTCGAGCGCTACATCGGCCAAATCGGACGCACCTCGACGATGCCATGGCTGGCGCCGGGGCAGCGCGAGGCCCACGAAATGGCGGCGTCCAGATCGGGCACGTCGATCAGGAAATAGCCGCCGAGCTGTTCCTTGGTCTCCGCGTAGGGTCCGTTCAGCACTTCGGTCTTGCCGTTGGCCACGCGCACGGTCGTCGCCATCTCGACCGGTCGGAGCCGCTCGCCGCCGCCGTAGACACCGGCGGTCTTGAGCGCCTCCGTGTAGGCGCCGTATGGGGCCACGGCCTTCGTGCGGTCGGCCTCGCTCATGGCCTGAAAAGTCTTGTCGTCGTTGAAAACCATCAACATGTACTTCATGGTGTCTCCCTTGTTTCAGCCTGGCATTATGCCCTGCTGCGACAATGACGTTTGGCGGAGGTGGATTTCGACAGGCGGGCAGGTCCGGCTAAAGCCGGACACTACGTACGGGTGGGGTAGCCGGACGAGGCCGCGTCCACGAAAGTACGTAGTGTCCGGCTTTAGCCGGACTCGTGGCGGGCGGCGTCCACGAACGCCCGGATCAGCGGATGGGTCCGGCCCGAAAGAGCCGATCGCTCTGGCTGGAAGAGCGTCGCAATAAAAAAAGGATGCCCGTCGAGCTCGACCACGCGCACGTCACCGTCGGCATCCCACGCACTGGCGCGCAGCGGACCGCTTGCGAGCCGGGCGCTGTACTCGCGACTGAGGCCGTACCGGCAGTGGTACTCCTCGCGCGCTGACGGCACTCCGTACAGCGAACCCACTCTCGAGCCCGCGGCGAAGCGCACCTCGCCGTCTTTTTCGACGAGGCTGCACTCGAGCGGCGCAATTACCGGATTGTCGGCGGTGGGATCCAGCTCGGCGTGGATGGCTCGCGCCACACCCCATTCGGCCTCGGCGTATTCCAACATCGCATGCTGGAATCCGCCGCACGTGCCGAGGAACGGTTTGCCCGTCTCGCGCGCCATCCTGATTGCCGCAATGGCGCCGCGAGTGTTGACGTACGGTGAAGCCGGCACACACCAGATGCCGTCGTACCCGCTGAGCTGCTCCGACGGATCCTCGCGAAGCGTCCCGGTGTGCAGCCATTCGCACGCGCAACCGTGTCCGAGAGATTCGCCGGCGAGCGCGAGCGCGCGTGGGATGGCCTGGTGCGCCTTGACGGCCGCGTTGTAGTCGCCGATCAACGCGATGCGCGGATCGCTGACCGCCATACCCTATGGCGCGAGCTGGTAGGCGGCGCGCTCGAACGAGTCGTAGACGGCGAGCGCCTTGCTGTCGGCGAACGGAAGCAGCTGCATCAGAATGATCCCGCCAATGCCGCGGGCTGGATCGATCCAGAAGTACGTGTTGTTAATGCCGCCCCAGCTGAGGCTCCCCGCCGACCGCTTGCCCGGACGTCCGTTGGGGGCGAGGAGAAATCCAATGCCCCACTTGTCGCGGCCATCATCGACGAACGTGAAGTCGCTGCTGCGCTCGGGCATCGCGCTCTTCAACGCACGAACGCCAACGCTGCCGATCTGATTCGCGCTCATGAGCTTGACCGAATCCGCGGACAGAATACGCACGTTGTCGAGCGTGCCCTGGTTGAGAAACATGCGCAGGACGCGCGCGTAGTCGGCCACCGTGGATGAAAGCCCTCCGCCGCCGATGGGGCGCGGTATCGAAAACGGCGGTTGTGCGGGATCGAGCTCAAAGGTCCCATCGGCGCGCCGTTTATGGACAGGCACGACGCGCGCGTGCTTGTCCTGGGGCAGGTTGTAGAACGTGTCGTTCATGTTCAGCGGACCGAGAATGCGCTCGCGGAAGTACGACTCGAGTGGCATGCCCGACAGCGACTCGACCAGCCGCCCTACCCAGTCGAGGCTCGTGCCGTAGATCCATTGATCGCCGGGATCGAAGAGCAGTGGACCCGCCGGATACTGCTCTCCAGGGCGAGGCTTGAAGTCCCTGACGATAGGACTCGTGAAGTTCTGGCTGAGCCCAGAGGTGTGGGTCAGCAGGTGCCGGATGGTAATGGGCCTCGCTGCCGGCCGCAGCGTGTACGCGCCCGTCGCCTGGTCGAACGACTCGAACACCTTCATGTTCGCGAGATCGGGCAGGTATTTCTCCGCGGGATCCTCGAGGCGGAACTTGCCCTGCTCGAACAGCTGCATCGCCGCCGTCGACGTAATCGGCTTGGTCATCGACGCAATGCGGAAGATCGCATCGGCGGTCAGCGGCTTCCCTGTCGCGACATCCGCCTTCCCGAACGCGCCCTGATAGATGATGCCGCGGCGATCGACCACGACCGCGACGACGCCGGGGATGTCTCCCCGCTTGACGGCGTCGGCCAGCACCGCGTCGACCGCAGCGGTGCGGGGCCGAGGGACATCAGCGGCTGGAGAAGACTGCCAGGCATAACCGGTGCTGACAAGCATGACCAGCGCAAGCGAAACGAAGCGAAGTCTCATTTGCTTAGGTACTCTTTCGATTGTGCCGCGCTCTTGAGCGGCGTGACCTTGTCTGGATCGATGCGAACCATCAGGTAGTTGATGTGATCGTCGATCCTGGTGAACCAGTGCCCGGTGCCCGCGGGGATCACCACGACATCACCGGCCTTAAGCTGGTGTGCCACCCCGTTGCGAATCTCGGATCCGTTGTGCCCAGGCCCGTTGTACTCGATCACCGTCTGCAGCGTCGCCGGACGCCGCTGGCGATTGGCGATGTCGGGACCGAGGACGAGCGTGGCCGAACCGGAGATCACATGATAGACCTCGCTGACGAGATCGTGTTCCGCCACCGAGTCGGGCGCGGGCTTGTCGAGCCTGGAACGGTAGACCATCCCGATACCCACGTGCGCTCTGCCCAGCTCGATGTCTCGAACCTGCTGGTCGGTCAGCTTCCGCTGAATCGCTCGCTGGGTGTACGCCTCCAGCTCGGACAACGGAATGTAAGTACCCGGACACATGTTGCACATCGGCTGCGGGTCTGTGGGATTTACCCGGGCCTGCGCGATCATCGCCACCCCGCAACACGCCGCCACGGCCCATCCCAAGAGCGCGTTCTTCATCACTACCTCCTTCATCAAAGTACGTAGTGTCCGGCTTTAGCCGGACCGGATGACGCGTTCGGCCCGCACAGTTGGGTTGGCGTTACTGCCGCGCGCGAATCCGAAGCTCCGGGGCCGGACACGCGGACCATGACTTGCGCCTGCCGACTGTAGACTGGCGCCTTGCGACTGACAGGCTACGGACTCTTCGTCCCGTAATCCCAGTGCTCGGCGATCTTCCCGTTTTCGACGCGAAGCATGTCGAACCACGTCGTCGTGTAGCGCTGTCCGGGATTCTTCGGGTCTGGCAGCTCCCGCCGGAAAGCCAGGACGACCAGGTCGCGCTCCGCCATGATCGTGACGAGGTTGTCGATCGTCGGCTTCACCGGCTGGCGCTCGAGACGCCCGAAGAAATCCATGAACGGCTGACGGCCGGTTGCCACCGTCGGGTTGTGCTGCATGTAGTTCTCGGCCATGTACTTTGGCGCCAGATCCATGTTGCGGGCCTGGAAGACTTCGCGCCAGAAATCAAAGACCAGCTTCTTGTTGGCCGCCAGCTGCGGATCGCTGCTCTTCAAGAGCGCCTGCTGGTCGGCATGCAGCGTCACCGGCAGCTGCGCCGACACCGGTGCCGCGACAGCCGAGAGCGTGAGCGCGATGACAAGTGTTCTCATGGGTCCTCACTCGAGTTTCAGAAGCCGGAGCGCGTTCCCGTAGTAGATCGCGGCCCGCTCGTCTTCGGAAACGGGCAGGCGATCGATGATGCCGATCGTCTCGCGGATGTACATCGGGCCTTTTTCGGGATCGAACGGCGAATCCGACGCAAACAACACATGATCGGGCTTGAAGAAGCCGAGACCGCAGAGTGTCGCCTCGTAGGCGCCGAAGAGCGCCGTATCGGCGTAGAACATCCGGAAGTAGTCGATGGGGCGCTTCTTCAGCCGCTTCAGCACCTGGGTGTAATCCCGGTCCGACGTTCTGGCCCCCAGCTGATCCCATCCGGGACCCAGGCGCCCTTCGAAGTACGGCGCCATCGCACCCATGTGATGCGTGATGATTTTCAGGTTCGGATGCTTGTCGAACAACCCTGCAAAGACAATGCGCGCCATCGCTACGCTGGTCTCGTACGGCCAGCCGAACGTCCACCAGATCTCGTACTCCGAGCGATCTTCGGACGCATAGTCCGGGATGTCCGCTCCCCGATACGGATGGAGCCAGATCGGCAGGTCGAACCCGACCATCGCGTCGAAGAGCGGCAGGAACTCGGGAGCGACGAGCGGTTTGCCGCAGATGTTCGTGAAGAGCTGAATGCCGCGGGCGCCAAGCTCGCCGACCGCCCGGTGTGTTTCGCGAAGCGCCTCGTCGGGATCGTTGAGCGGCAGCGACGCCACGAACCCGGGAAACCGCCTCGGATATTTCTGCACGAGCTCCGCCATCCCGTCGTTGGCGCGGCGGGCAAGCTCGACCGCGTCTCGAGGCGTCGCGAAGACCTCGATGGGCGGCGTCGCAATGGACAGAACCTGCTCGTAGCCGTCGAATCGATCCATGACGCGGAATCGCTCGTCCAGATCGACGAGCATCGGCACGCCGCGCACACGCTTCCCGGCATCCTTGAATCCGGGCGCCACTTCTCCCATCCGCTCGGCGTAGGCCGCCGGAAAGATGTGAGTGAAGACGTCGATCTTGCGCATCGCTACCGTGGCAGCCCGGCGATATCGGTCCGGATCCTGTACAGATTCTTGCCCGCGGTCACGTAGAGCGTCTTCATGTCGGCGCCGCCGAAGGCATTGTTCGTGATCGTGTCTTCAGGGATCGGAATGAACTGGATGAGCTTGCCTTCGGGCGAAATCACGTGGACACCGGCTTTGGTATCGAGCGTCTCGGACGTGCCGCGCAGCTGGTTCAAGCCGGCCGACGCCCAGAGATTGCCCTGCGTGTCGATGCTCATGCCGTCGGCGCTGCGTCCGGGATAGAAGTTGTAGTGCACTTTCATGTTGGTGACCGTGCCGTTGGGCTGCAGGTCGTAGCTGCGAATCATGCGCGCGCCGCCCTGCGCCCCGTTGGCCTCGATGAGGTACAGCTTTCGATCGTCGGGCGAAATCTGAATACCGTTGGGACGCTGAATATCGGGCGCGGCAAGGATTCGCTCGAGCTTGCCCGGCGCGTCGAGGCGGTACACCGCCACACCGATGAGATCGGTGAAATACAACCGTCCCTTGCTGTCGATGGTGACATCGTTCGGCGCCGTGAAGGACTTGCCCTGGTAGTTGTCGGCCAGCACCTCGATCTTCCCCGTCTTCAGGTCCGTTCGCGTCACGCGCGGCGAGCCGGCGACTTTCACGCCGGGACGTTCGAGCTCGCCCCCTTCACAGGCGATCAGGCGGCCTTCCGGATCGATGAGGAGACCGTTGGCGGCGTTGCTCTTCTCGCGGTAGGTCGAGAGCAGGCCGTTGGTACCCAGCTTCATGATTCGCTGAGAAGTGATCTCCGTGAAGTAGACGTTCCCTTCGCGATCCACCGCCGGCCCTTCCGTGAACGCCACCGTCGCGGCGATCTCCGGCTGCTGCTGGGCCCACACGGAACACGTCATCACGAGACACACCAGACCTATCGTTTTCATGCGCATGCGGATCCTCACTTGAAGGCCACACTACCGTAGTGTCCGGCTTTAGCCGGACCCACGGAATCCGGACACCACCGTAGTGCGATAGAGCGTTCTATACGGCCGGTTTGATGTTCTGATTCACTCGGAACAGGTTCTTCGGATCGTACTTCGCTTTGATCGACGCCAGCCGCGCGTAGTTCTCGCCATAGGTCACCTGCACTCGGCCGTCGGCCTCATCGTCCATCATGAAGTTGACGTACGCGCCCGCCATGTTGAACGGATGCACGGCCTTCCAGTACTCCCGGCCCCAGGTCTTCAACTGGTCGGCGCGTTTTGGATCCGCGTCGACGCCGGCGATGACCATCGACCATGTCGCGTCGCGCGCGCTCCAGGCCGTCGCGTCCTTGGCCACTCGACGCACGGCGCCGTCGATCGGGTACAGGTGCATCAGCGACAAGTGGCTCGGCGCTTTGGCCGCTTCCCGGACATGTATGGCGATCGCTTCGTCCGGCAGGGTCTTCACGAAGTCCCCTTTCCAGTACCACTGCAGACCCTTCGGGAACAGCCCGTCGAAGAGCGATTGAAACGCCGGCAACGGCATCTCGCCCATCCAGTTGAAGAGCGGCGGCGGCGTGGCCTTCAGCAGCGGCGCCATCGCGCGCTCTCCGTCGGCGCCCGAGCCGTTGTAGCAGGAGATGACGGCGCACGCACGCTTGCCCCAGTGCTCCTTCGGGAACGGATCGCCCGGGGGAACGGTCTTGAGGCCAACGAACGTGCCCAGATCTTCCGCCGTCGTCGGCAGGAAATCTCGATAGGCTTTCATGACCTCCTGTCCGTGAAGGGACGCATCCCAGAAAATCGGCCCGGCGTACACGCTGCTCACCGGATGCGCGCGGAAGAGGAAGCTCGACACGACGCCGAAATTACCTCCGCCTCCTCGAATAGCCCAGAACAGATCGGGATGCTGGCGTTCGCTGGCAGTCACCACGCTGCCGTCGGCAAGCACGACGTCCGCTTCGACCAGGTTGTCAATCGTCAGCCCATACCTGCGGGTGAGGTGTCCCGTTCCGCCGCCAAGCGTCAGTCCGGCCACTCCCGTCGTCGACACGATGCCGAACGGGACGGCCAGGCCGAAGGGATGCGTCGCGTGGTCGACATCGCCCGACGTGCAGCCGGCTTCGACGCGAACCGTATGATTGCCGGGATCGACGCGAACGCCCTTCATCATCGAGAGATCGATGACGAGGCCGTCGTTGCAACTGCCCAGGCCGGGACCGCTATGTCCGCCTCCGCGAATCGCGGTCAACATCCCGTGCTCGCGGCCGAAGTTGACGGCGGCGATGATGTCGGCCACGTCCACGCATCGTGCGATCATGCGCGGCCGCTTGTCGATCATGCCGTTGTACAACGCGCGAACCGCGTCGTAGTCCGCATCCTTCTGTTCGACGACCCGCCCTCGAAGACTTTGCTGCAATGTCGGTGTAGTCTGCGTGCTCATTGCCAAAACCTCCCGTGACAAACCGCCATGATACCCACGGCCCATGGCGGCGCAAGCACAACTTGTAAAGGGTGCTACGGTCGGCGACAGGCTTCGGTTACAGGGCTCGGCCCGGGATCGGTTTGCCTCGAGCTCGGCTAAAGCCGAGCCCTACAGGGAATCGGTAGAGCCCGACCGACATCGGTAAAACCCGACCGACATCGGTAACATCGGTAGGACTCGGCGGTAACATCGGCAGGGCTCGGCTGTAACATCGGTAGGGCTCGGCTTTAGCCGAGCTTCATCCAGGCCTGCGAATCGAACCGGCACTCAACACGGCCAACGCAATACCACCCAGCACGAGAATCGCCGCCACAATCAGGCGGACCGGAATGGGTTCGGCAAGAAGTACGACACCCCCAGCCGCGGCAAGGATCGGCACGGCGAGCTGCAGCACCGCCGCCCGCACGGCTGTCAGCCCGCGCAGCGCCGCGAACCAGGCCACATATCCGAGACCCGTCGCGAGCGCCCCCGACGTGACTGCCAGGGCCGCACCGCCAGGGCTGATGTGGAACTGCGCGATCGACGCCAGGCTTGCGAGGAAGATTAGTGGGACGGACCGCACGAAGTTGCTGGTGGTCTGCAGCAGCGGGTCATCCGCCCCGCGCCCGCGCAACGAGTAGAGACCCCACCCGATGCCGGCGATCGTCATGAGTGCCGCACCGATCGGCGACGGCGCCGACAGCCCCGGCCACACGAGATACAACAGCCCAACCACGGCGAGGCCGATACCAAACGCCTGTATGCCTCCGATGTCCTCGCCGATGCGGCGCGCACCGATCAGCATCGTCACCTGGACGGTCCCGAACATGATCAAGGCGCCGGTTCCGGTGCTGAGTCGCACGTACGCGAGCGCGAACGGGATGGCATACAGCGCGAGGATGACGGCGGATGTCCACGAGCCAGCCGAAGGGCGCAGGCTTCTGCGTCCGCCCGTGATGGCCACCAGCATCGCGGCGCCGGAGGCGAACCGTAGAGTGGAGAACGTCGCCGCATCGACGGCGTTCTGCTGAAGCGCAAGGCGGCACAGCACCGAATTGGCCGCGAACGCAACGAGCGCCAGCATAGTGAAGGCGATGGTGCTTGCGCGATCAGCGGGGCGCGGCACGCTTCCAAACATGGTGAACTGGAAACCCCGCGGCTGCAATGAACAAACCATACAGCGGCGAATAGTTCCCTCCGTCGATTTCACCCCACACGATCGCCGACACGCCGGCGAGCGTCCCCACCACGAAGCACAGCGGCACCCACGGGTATCCCGGCGTGCGGAACGGCCGTGGCGCATCGGGCATCGTCCGTCGCAGCACGAAGATCGACGCGACGGCAAAGACGAGCGCCGCCCACAGCACGACGATGAAGAAGGTCGTCAGCCTGTCGAAATCGCGCAGCGTGAGCACCAGCACGATGGCGGCCACGCCTTCGACGACGATCGCGATCCACGGCGACGACCATCGCCGATGGATCGTTCCGAGAAAGGCAAATGTGAGCCCGTCGCGCGCCATCGCGTAGGTCACGCGCGGGTAGGCGAGGAAGTTGCCGTTCAGCGCGCCGAACACACTCGTCATCATCGCGAGGATGATGGCCGCGCCACCGACGGGGCCGGCAATCGACTGCATCACCGTACGGGCGACCGCGGCTTTCTGCACGGCGAGCACGCCGATCGGCATCATATAGAAGTAGGCGAGGTTGGCGCCGATGTAGAGCGCCATGATGATGAGCATGCCCGAGATGATGATGCGTTTCATCAGCCGCTCCGGCGCGACCACCTCGCCGGCGATCATGCTGACGGCGACCCAGCCGTCGTAGGTCCAGATGACCGATGCCATCGCGCGGGCCAGCCCCTCGACGTGCACTGGACCGGTCGGCGCGAAGTTCGCCGCGCTGCCTTCTCCCAGCAGGAACGTCCCGAGAATGATCGCCGCAAGCGCCGTGACTTTCACGAACGTGGTCATGCCGCTGATCCCCGCCCCGACGCGCGCGCCGAGCACGTTGGCGAACGTGAGCGAGACGATGGCCGCGATCGCAATCCCCTGGACCGTCGCAGGCACCGGCGGAAGGTTCAAGAGGCTCAGCAGAAACTCGCCAAAGACCGTGGCCAATGCCGCAATGCTGGCCGGCGTCGCGATGAGCACGTAGATCCAGCCGAACACGAACGCGGCGGCGTCGCCGTAGGCCTCCCGCAGAAACACGTACGCGCCGCCGCTCTTCGGCAGCATCGAGCTCAGCTCGGCGACAGCCAGCGCGCCGCACAAGCTGATGAGACCAAAGACCACCCAGAGCACCATGATCGCGACCGGGCTCGGAATGAACCCGGCAATGGTGGGTGGCGTCCGGAAGATGCCGCTCCCGATCGTGATGCCGACGATGAGGGCGGTGCCGCCCCAGAAGCCCACGACCCGGCGCAGATCGCCGGCGGGTTCAGTCACAGCTGCACGCGAGCGGTGACGAGCAACTGGCCCGCATGCCGCCCGGTATGCTCGGCGGCATGAAAAAGCAATCCCAGCACGGTCGAGGGAAGCCGCTGGCGTCCGACAGTACGCGGTTCGGTGAGCATGTCAGGAGAGGTCGCACGAAGCTGGGTCAAGGCGCGTTCGACCTGCGTATCGAAGGCGCCAACGAGATCGGCGACGCTGGTTTCGTGAGCTGGCGGCTGTCCTTCGAATTCGAGGGCCTTTCGCTGCTCGTCCGAGAGCGATTCACCTCGAGCGTACGTGAAGAGGCGATCGATCACGCCGGACATGTGCTGAAGGTGAAATCCGACGGACGCCACGCCGCCAGGACGACTCCAGACGCGATCGGCCGGAAAGCCCTCCAAAACCTCGCGGGTCTCTTCCTGCGCGTGCAGCAGCGCATGAGCCACCGGTTGCAGAAGCGCGGGCACGCCGTCGATTGGGCCGCGAAGCCAGGCTTCCACGTTACTTCAGCCCGAGCAGCGTGGCCGGGTTCCTGCGGGTCATCACGTCGAGCTCTTCGTCGGTGAATCCCTTCTTCCGCATCGCGTCGATGAACACCGCGAAGCCTTCGGGCGGCAGCGCGTTCGCCTTCTGGCCGAGATCGGAGGCCATGATGATGGACTGGACTCCAATGCCGCGCACCTGCTCGGCAAAGCGATCGATCTTGTTCTGCGCGTCCTTGCCCGTCAGGTTGCCGCCGACGATCTCGATGAACGCACCGAGCTTTGCGGCTTCTTTTCCCTGCTCGATCGTCAGAAACGTGGGCGCGGCCGTGGCGTGCGTCCCGATCATGCGTTTGACGCCTTGCCGCTGCCCTTCGCGAAACACCATCAGGGTTTCCTCGGCGGAGATGTTGCCGCTGCCGAGAATCAGGTCGTACTTCGCGACCAGCGCGATGATGGCTTTGGCTTCGGGCACCAGCTCGCCGTTCTCGGACACCTTCACGAACGGCCGGTTCTGCTTGCCGTATTTCACCTGCGCTTCGGAATCGTTGGTCGGCATGAACACGAACTTGCCGTATCCGCCGGTCACCTGGGTCAGGTACTCGACCGCTCTGGGATTGAGACCACCCACCGTCAGATTCAGCGCCACGCCGCCGAAGACCTCGATGCCCGGAAATGCCTTCCTGGCGAGATAGGCGAGTCCGGCCGTCTCGTCGTAGTGATGTTTCAGCGCAATCGCCCGCAGGCCGCGGTCGCGCGCCAGTTTTGCGGCCTCGAGCGCATCGATCGATCGCGCGATGCTGTCCGGCTCTGTATATATATGGAGGTCGATGGCGCCTTTCAGGTCGCGATCGGCCTGAGAGGGCGACTGGGCCGACAGCGAGGCGGCAGCCAGCAGGACGACAAGTAACAAGGTTCTCTTCATGGCATGGCCCCCGAATGGAAAGGCCGCCATTCTACATTGGCAGGGCTGAAGCCCTGCGCTACCGAGGTCGGACTTGTAGGGCGGGACTTTCAGTCCCGCCGTTTTTCGTCCCGCTTGTACACCCGCCCCTCGCGCATCACGAACGTCACTCGGGTCAGCGCCGTAATGTCGGTGGTGGGATCGCCGTCGACCGCGATGATGTCGGCCTGATAGCCGGGGGCGAGCGTGCCAATCGTCTTCTCCAGGCCGAGCGATTCCGCGGCCAGCGACGTCGCCGAGTTGATGGCATCGATCGGCCTCTGCTTCCCCTGCCGGACACGCTCCACGAGCTCGTCGGCATTGCGCCCGTGCGCGCCCGCCACGGCGTCGGAGCCCATCACCAGTTTCAACCCAGGAGTGGCCACGGCCTTTCGAATCATGGCTGCGTTGATGCGCAAGGTCTCGTCAATCGACGCGAAAGTATCCTCGGTGTAGGTACCCACGCCGATGAATCTGTTCCGGTTGCGCCGGTAGTTCTGCCAGAGGACACCGACATGGGGGTCGAAGTACACGCCGCGTGACGCCATCAGCCGCAGCGCGGCGTCGTCGACGCCGGTGCCGTGCTCGATTTGCGTGCAGCCGGCCTCGACCGCCATTTTCACCGATTCGCTCGTCTGGGCGTGCACCATCGTTCTCAAGCCGACGGCCTGCGCCTCGCCGCAAAGCGCGACGAACTGCTCACGCGCCATCACCTGCTCGACGCCGCCACGCACCACCGAGTCGAAGATCTTGACGACGTCGGCGCGCCGGTCCTTCAGCTCGCGAACCCTCTGGCGAAGCACCGGCGGCGCGTCGCCATTCGGCGTGATTTGCACGATCGACGTCAGGATGCGCGGACCGGGCAGCACGCCGCGCGCGATGGCATCGCGCAGGTCGACGTCGCCGGGCTGCCCTGGGCTTTGAATGGTCGTGAACCCGGCCATCAGCGTCAGGTAGGCATTCTCCGCGGCATAGAGCGCGTCCTGAGCCGGAGTCGCCGCGCGCGGCTCGAAGCGGCCGTTCGCGCCGAAGTGCCAGCCGATGTGGGCGTGCACGTCGATCATGCCGGGGAGCAGCGTCGATGGACCGAGATCGATGTCGGCCACGCTGGAGCCGGAGGGCTCGACCGCTTTGATCGTCGAACCATTCACCACCACCGTCGCGTTCGGCATCACCCGCCCGGTGCCGTCGATCACGCGCGCGGCGCGAATCCGGATGTCGTTCTGCTGGGCATGGATGGCGGTCGTGGCAAGCAGAACCAGAGTCGCCAGAAACTGAACGATCTCGAAGGGTGTGCGATTCACTCCGACGCGGATACTAGCGCCGCTCGCCATTCCGCACCAAGCGGCCAGCAAGCACATGAAAGGCATAACTGAACGCGAAACAGAAGGCGAAGGCCGACGCGACGACCAGGAGCCCAAGCCCTGGGTTTGCACCGACAAGCCATCCCGCCACCATCGCAAGCAGCGTCGCACCAGCGAACGCACCCGCCGTCAGCACGATTAGTCCATTCGGTCTGCCCGACCGCGTCACCGTTGCGATCGCTATCGGGCCACACAGAGATGCCAGGGCCACCCACACATAGCGAAGGTCGTATCCAGTTCGAATGGCGCGAATCAGCCCGAAGGCAAAGGGCATCGCCGCAAAGACGATCGCGAGCGCGCGCAGTCGAAAGTCATGAGGTGCCTGCTTCATAGCGCATCACCGGCCCGCTTCGGCTGCCAGTTGTCGATAGACCTTTCGCGCTTCATCGAACTGCGCGTACGTGTGGTCCTTTTCCTTCTGCGATCGCCATCCAGGCCAGGCTTCGGTGAGCTTCTGGAGCTTGTCGATCCAACGGAGCGCGTACTCGGCCGACGCGCGATCGCGAACCGGCTGGTTCCCCGCGATCACCCAGACCGGATTCGTGAAGCCCTGCGGGTACGCGGTGTCGAGCGGAAAACGGTCGGCAGGCGCGCCTTCCGCGCGCACGTGGTACCAGCCGCTCGTGGCGACCGGCAGCGTCTTGCTGAAATCGGCGCTCCGGCGATCGGCAGTGAGCGGGATGTCTTCGACGGGCCGGCCGTTGAAGTACAGCGTCACCTTCTGGAGCGGGACGATCGAGCGGACGCCCACCTTCACGCCGACGGTGCCGCCCTGCGCCGCCACGTTCACCGTGTCGCCCGGCGAGACGCCATTGACCGACAACTCGACGAGCGGCCCGTTGGTGACAAACGCGCGTCCGGCGCGCATGCCCTCGAGCCACGCCTGCATGTCGAGGCCGCGCCCGCCCGTGAAGACGTAGGTGCGTTCGGAACCGACGAGCTTGCTCGTGTGGAGATTACTGATCGAATCTTCGCCGCCGACGGCCGTCACCTTGAGACCGTTGTTCCACAGCGCATAGAGCGGAAAGAAACCCGCGCGCCCGGCGGCCGACCACTCGAGGGCGTCCGTCGTGCCGAGCGCGGCGTCGACGATCGCGCCTTTCCCGCCGCCGAGGTCCCCGTCGAGCGGATCGTTCTCGCCGGCCCAGGGATGGACGTAGCCAACGTAGGCCCCCTGCGCACGCGCCTTGCGCAACATGTCGGTGTTGGTCGGATAAAGGCTCTCGATCGCCGTGCCTTCGTATCCGGTGGTGAACGGCGAGAGCAGGTGGTCGCGCATCCCAAGCATGAACACGTGGCCCCAGAAGGGCGGCCGGTACTCCTGACCCACCACGAGCACCATGTCCTTGCGCGAGAGCGGGTGCGGGCCGCCGCCGGGCACGAAAAACTGATGGTCGAGAATGCGGTTGTCCTTGTTGGCCACCAGCTCGAGCACGATGTCCTGGTCTTCGGCCTCGGACATCATCATCAGGTTCTCGAGCGTATTGTGCAGGTTTCCGCCGTAGTTCATGTGCACGTGCGTGGAACCGCCATGCCATCCCTTCGCCGACAGGTCGGTCATCCGTTTCAACGGGATTCGCACCGTCGCCGTTTCGCGCGCGGCGATGTCCACTTCGACGGTTTCCGGGAACGTTTCGAAGCCCTTCACGGCGGTCAGCTTCGCCTTCCCGACCGGAAGCTCGACACGGAACTCGCCAGTGGAATGCAACAGCCTGTCACCCGCGACGCTCACCCGCGCGTAGGCCTCAGCTGGCGCGTAAAACTTTCCATCAGCGGCCGTGATGTGCACGCGCGCGCCCGTCGTCTGACCTTGTTCGTCGACCGTCCGGACCGAGAGCACCCCCATCGGCCGCTTCCACCGGCGTTCGGTGATGCGCACGATGCGATTCGCGCCGCCATACACCTCGAGCAGCGCGAGCTGCGGCAGACCTTCGCGGTTGTCGATGTAGGCGATCCATTCGCCATCAGGCGACCAGCGCGGGTGGAAGGCGTCGTGATTGAAGAACGTGAGCTTGTACGGCTCGCCGCCGGTGACCGGCTGCACGTACAGATTGGAAAACTGATCGGCCGCGCCCCGCGTGGACGAGTAGACGAAGCGCCTGCCATCGATGGAGACGTCCGGCCGGGCGCGATAGAGCGTCTGCTCGACCACCACCGACTGCGCATCGTTCATGCCGCCGGCGGCGGCCGGTACCAGCCAGATGTGGCCCGATCCCAGCGGAACACCGCGGTTCGAGACGAGCAGAAGCTGCCGGCCGTCGCGCGACCAGGACGGAGTGATGTGCACATCTTCGGCGCCGAAGTACAGACGCGAATTGCGGTACCTCGCGTCGCTCGACACGGCGATCTCCTCGCCGGCCCATTGCCCGTCCTTGATCGGTCTGATGTAGACGTTGAAGAAGCCGTTGGGCTTCGTCGACACGTAGGCGACGCGCGTGCCGTCGGGCGAGAAGACAGGATCCGTGTAAACGAACGCATCGTTCGTCAGCGCGCGCGACTCCCCCGTCGCGACGTTCACGATGCCCAGCTGGATCGTCTTTCCGCCATCGTCGGCCGTGTAGACGATCCAGTTGCCGTCGGGCGACCAGGACGGCATCGAATGATATTTCCCGTCGTAGGTGATTTCGTTGGCGATCCCGGTTGCCGGATCGACCTTCCAGATCGAACCGCTCATCGCCACTGCGATCGAGCGGCCGTCCGGAGACCACGCAGGGGCCCACGGCGTCGAGCTGGGCGCCGGCGGCAAATAGTAGTTGTGCATGTAGTTGCCGCCGGTTCTGGCATTCGGGTACGGCGTTCCCTGTCCCAGAACGGCGGCGGCGGCCAGCACGCCGATGATGGCGGCAGCCGCAACACGAGGAGTCGTATGTCCCAAGGTGCGCATTGATCTCCGATCACCATCGAGGCAGCCCTAAAGGGCTGCGCCACCGAAACGACGTAACGCTGCGCCACCGAACATCCCACCATCGGTAGCGCAGGGCTTTAGCCCTGCCCTTCCCCGGTGGCGCAGGGCTTCAGCCCTGCCTCACACGCCCTGTTTCATATACTTCGCCGTCGCGGCGACGGCGCGATCGATTTCCGCCATCGTGTTGTAGATGTGCGGCGAGAAGCGGATGCCTGGACGATCGCTTCCGGTCCGCGTCGCGCAGCCGATGCGATCGTTGCGGTAGAACGCCGCCGAGAGCCTGGGAATATCCAGGTTGCCCGGCCGGAACGTGACGACGGCTCCCGACCGCGCGGGATCCGGATGCGTCCAGAGTTGAACGCCGTCGATTCTGCGCAAGCCCGCCATGAGCGCCTGCGAGAGCGACCGCGATCGTTCTTCGATGACCTTGCGGCCAATCTTCGCCTGGAAGGTCAGCGACTCGGCGAAGCCGATGATGGCGGGCTCGTCGCGCTGTCCCATCGCTTCCAGCGTGCGCGATACGCCGATGGCGCCGGGATATGCGCTGATGATGCTCGGATGGATGGACGACTGCGCGCGTGCGTTGACGTACAAGACACCCACTTCCTTCGGCCCGCACGGCCACTTGTGCGAGCTGCCGGAGTAGAAGTCCGGCTGCATCACGCTGAGATCGACGTCGAGGAACCCGAGCGCCGAGGCGCCGTCGACGAGCGTCAGCACACCCCGCTCGCGCGCGACCTTGCACAGCTCATTGGCCGGCAGCACGTCACCGGCCGTGCTGGTCTGGTGCGTAAACGCGAGCACCCGCGTGCGCGACGTCATCGCGTTCTTCGCCGCGTCGACGAAGTAATCGGCACCGGGGTGCGGATTCGGCTGAGCGACCACGGTGACGGCGTATCCGAATCGCTTGGACTTCTGCAGCCACGCGGCGTTGTTACTGGGATGGTTGTCGGCGAAGATGACCACTTCGTCACCGGGCTTGAGGTCGAGCCCGCTCGAGACCATGTTGTTCGCTTCGCTCGTGTTGCGGGTGATGACAATCTCTTCGGGCGTGACGCGAAGGAACTCGGCAAGGAGACGCCGCGCGTTTTCCTTACCAGTGCTCATCTTCTGCCGGTTGTCGAACGACGGATCGGCGTCCATGTCTTTCGTGCTCCGGTACATTGCTTCGAGCACCGGCGCGGGAGACGGGCAGAGATTGGCGGCGTTCATGACGCTCAGGTTCGGCGGCATCAGGAACTGCTCGCGAACCGACATCCAGAAGCGCTCGTCAGGGTGCCCGGGTGTCTGCGCCAACTGCGCCGGCCACGCCGACAACTCCTGCGGCAACAGCACCGAGCCACCGAATGCGACGAGACGCGAGAATTCGCGACGGCTGATCATTCGACACCTCCTGCGCGATTCGTTCCCGGCCTATGTCATCGGGCCTTCTTCGCCCGCTTTCTGGTGCCCTCAGCCTTGCTGCGACGCTTGATATCCTGACCGTGGGCACGCTTGAAGGTCTGGATGTCCTTGATGCGCCCCTTCGCATCTCGCTTGGCGTAGAGCTTCGTGCCCGATTTGCTGCGATGAGTTGTGCGTTTTGCTGGCATCGGCCTTCTCCTTGATGAGTTGATGACAGAGTATGTCGTGCTTCTCGTCCTCGCTCAAGACATTGAGCGCGCGAGCAGCAATGCGCTGCGAACGAAGGTTCCCACCGGCGCTCCCGATACGGCAAACCCTGCGGGATGCTCGATGCGTTTCGAGACATCCAATAATGTGCTCACGTCCAGACGCACACGCGCATCAGCGCACGTTCACGCAGCGTTCAGGATTGACGGGCTTCGGCAGGACCAATAGCGTTGGCGAGCCCACGAAAGACGCCCTGCATCTGGCGCGAGTGTATACGCGCGAGGGGGAGTATGCGGCTGAGCCCCGCGACAAGCCGCCCTTCTGCCCGCACATCGAGCTCATACCGGACGCGTGTTCCGGACGCCGCCGGTTCCAGGTGCCATTCACCCCGGCCGTTGATGAAACCGCCGTAGTACCGCGTGCGCATGCGGCGCGGCTCTTCAACGGCGTCAATCCGGCAACGGAAGGGCCGGCCACCGAACGGGCGTAGTTCGACCTCGCTGCCAACAAGCCCCGCTTCGCAATGCAGCACGCGCAACCCGAGAGAGCGCGGCCACCAGCGAGGATAGGCGGCGATGTCTGCGAGTACGCGCCACACCTCAGTCGGCGGGAGCGGGACAATCATTTCATCTGTGGCCTGGATTGGCGTCACCGTACCCATGTCATGCTCGGGAGCCAGGCTTACTCGTAATATTCCGGCGCTTTCTTCAGGCCTTTGTTGCCAACCAGATCGTGCTGAATCCAGAGCTGCGACCGCGTCTTCGTGAGAAATGACTCGACAATTTCTCTCGACACGGCCGACTGAGCCTGGTCGAAGTCGAACGTCGCCACACGCTTCAGCGTGCGGGCCTCCGGGAAGTGATAGAGATCGCCGCCCAGCACCACGCCACCGGTCTTCGGCAGGTTCACGTACAGAACCTGGTGGCCGGGCGTGTGACCCGCGGCCAGCTTCATGATGACCGTGCCATCGCCGAAGACGTCGTGCTCCTCGTTTCGCACGATGACGGTCTTGCTGTTCTTCAATGCCGCATAGCTGGAAGGCTGCGTCACGCCGGGCGCCTTTTCGGCGAACATAACGTCGCGCTCGACCTGCCGGGCGAGCCATGTCGCCCCCGCGAACGCGTTGGCGTTGGCCGTATGGTCCCAGTGATGGTGAGAGAACGCCAGATACGTGATGTCCGCTGGTGTGTAGCCCACCTCGGACAACTGCGCCATCAGCGGCTTTCTCAACGTCACGTCCCGCTCCCCCAGATCGGGCAGCACGATGTGATGAACGACGGGATTGCCGGTCGGGACCCAGTCGGCATCCGGCACCGCGCCAGGGTCCCACATCAGGCTTCCCTTCGGATGGGTCACGAGGAAGCAGGCGATGGACAGTTCGGTCGTCGTCACTTCTTCCCGCGTCAGGCGGAATCGGACCGGGTCGACGTTCAGACTGCCGCAATCGAACACGTAGAGCCGGAGCGCCTTCGCCGGCGCCGGGGCTGACGCCGCGTCAGGGCGATTTGTGCTGTCCGATGGCTGCGCGCTACCGCAAGCGGCAGTGCTCAGAGAAAGAGCCGCGAGGAGCACGAGCGCCGCGCATCGGGGCGTGGCAGGCAGCTTCATGGATGACCTCGAGGCGGATTCTCTCACTGAATGCGGGAACGCGTCAGTAGCTCAATCGTACAAAGAGCGTCGCCGCGTGGATCCTGGCAAGCAGCGCATCGAGCTCGCCGACTGGCAGCTCCGCCGGTCTCACCCGCCATACGGCCGCAAGGCTCAGGCGGACGTAGCACTAATATGCTACTATGTGACGATGACCAAGGAAGTCACCCTGCGCCAGGCGGGCGGTTCCGTCAGCGCCACGTTGCCGAAAGACATGGCGGATCGCCTGCGCCTGGAAGCCGGCGACCGCGTTCTGGCGGTGGAAACCGACCGTGGGATTCTCCTGACCCCCTACAACCCTGAGGCCGAACGCGCCTTGAAGATCGCCGCTCGCGCCGCGAAGAAGTATCGCAACGCCCTCCGAGAACTGGCGAAGTAGTCGGTGGCCAGGCGGCGTCCCGAGCCCCAGTGGCTCAGTCGTGTCATCGTTGATGCTATCCATCACGATCAACTGCGCGAGCATGGGGGCTTGTCGGGGATTCGGGACGACAACGTCCTCGAGTCGGCTTTGGCACGCGCCCGACAGAAGTGGCACTACTCCGATCGCACCGATGTGCCGCTCCTGGCGGCGGCGTACGCTTTTGGCCTGGTGAAGAACCACCCGTACCGCGACGGCAACAAGCGCATCGGATTCCTGGCGATGGTCACATTCCTCGGACTGAATGGCTACGATCTGACGGCCACAGATGCCGAGGTTGTCGCCGAGATCCTGGGCTTGGCCGATGGAACTTTCTCCGAGGACGCACTCGCTGACTGGATTCGGCAGCACAGTACGAAGCGGAGGTAGTTCACTCAGCGTCGAGCAGGTTGGTGGCGAGAACCCAGCAGTCCGCCGATCATCCCCGCGATGTCTTGCGCGCTCATCCGTGCGTCCTCGTTGCCTTGACGCTATAGCTCTCTAGGCGGCGCTCGGTCCAGTGATGGCCGGCGCTGAAGCAAGCCGCCGGAACGGTCGCTGTTGTCCCCGAGAAGAAAAATCCGCGCCTCAGGGGACGACCGCGTCGCAAACGTAGCGCGCGCTCGGCCTCCCCTTGCATGCCGCCAGTCCATGTGCTAAATACTGAACCTAATGGTTCAGTATTCGCGGGCCCGCTTCGATACCTCGTTCGCCGCGCTCTCGGATGCCACCCGACGCGGCGTGCTGGAGCAGCTCGGACGTTCCGACGCTTCGATCACGGACCTTGCCGAGAAGTTCCACATGACCCTCACGGGCATGAAGAAGCACGTCGGCGTCTTGGAGCAGGCCGGGCTCGTCACCACGGAGAAGGTCGGGCGCGTGCGGACCTGCAAGCTCGGCACGCGCCGATTGGAGGAAGAGACGGCATGGCTCGAGAGGTACCGCCAGCTCTGGGACTTACGCTTCGACAAGCTGGACAAGGTTGTCGAAGAACTGAAACGGAAGGAGAAGGTCGATGGACGCAAGAAAAGAGAGTGAGCCTACCCCCATGAAGAACGGCACGACGGTGGAACGGAAGTCTGAGCGCGAGCTAGTCACAACGCGAACTTTCAACAGCCCGGCGCGCATCGTGTTCGAGGCCTGGACCAAGCCCGAGCTGTTCAAGCGGTGGTGGGCGCCGAAGTCGATGGGCATGTCCCTGCGTTCCTGTGAGATGGATGTTCGTGTCGGGGGCAAGTACCGTCTCGAGTTCGAACCCGATGCTATGGCGTTCTTCGGCACGTACCTCGAAGTGACACCGCCCTCGCGCCTCGTCTGGACCAATGAGGAAGGTGGTGAGGGTGGGCCCGTCACCACGGTGACCTTCGAGGAAAAGGGTGGCAAGACGCTGCTGGTCATGCACGAGCTCTATCCCTCGAAGGAAGCTCTCGACGCTGCCGGCACCGGGGCGGCGGATGCGATGGTCGAGACGTTCGCGCAACTGGACGAGCTTCTCGTCACCCTGGGCGCGAGTTTGGGATTGTCATGAAGTCGTCGATCTGGGGTGGCGCCGTGAAAATTCGATAGGTGCTTCGGTCCGCCCAACCCGAGATCGCGCCGCGCTGATGGCCGCTTTCACGGCCGCTCCACAAAGCGCTTGAGCGCCGCCCAGTCGACGTTCTGCCAGGCCTTTTCGAGCGCAGCCCGCGTCGATGGGCGCGCGCACGCGCCGTCCCAGTCGAAATGCACCGTAATCGTGTGCACCTCGGCTCGTGAACGGCTCACGCGCCAGAACGCGGGATCTGGCGTAAGCACGCGATGCCCCAGCGGGTCGTTCGTCGCCCGCAGTTGTCCTAAATGGTCCACGAGTGCGGCGGACGCTCGTTCCGCCGGCGACATCGCGGCGAGTTGCGCGCGAAACGCGTCTCCTCGCGTTGGTGTTGACAGTCTTTGCTTGTTGCGCTCCCGCTCCTCCGCCTCCTGTGCCTTGAGCTGATCGCCCACCTCGCGGTTTGTCTTCTCCAGCATCTGCCGCATCTCCTCGGCGGCGGCGCGCCCCTGCGACTTTGCGACCGCTGTCACCGCCGCCTCGATGTTGTTCTTCCGCTCTGCCGCGCCCTCGAGCCACTGCTGATACGCAGTCTTCTCGAGCGCCTTGCGAGCGGACGTCTCCCGGTCGCCGTCCTTGCCTTCCGCGTCGAAGATGAGCGTGCGCAGCCACTGCTCACGACTTACAGAAATCCATGGCGACGCCGAGCCTCTCGAAAACGTGACGTAACCGCTGCGTCGAACGGCGCTGTCCGACGACCAGCGCAGTCCTTCGCTCACGACGGTGGCGCCCGCCATCCGCGTGTCGACGTCCGCTTCGATGAACTGGAGGCGGTCTGGCGCATCGTGGTCGCCACTGATTGCCCGGTCTCCCGCCAGCTGCCTGTTCACGTACACCTCAATGCAGGTCGGACCCGCGCCGCCGGTCATCTTCCTGTTCGGCTCGAAGAACCAGAGACGCCACATGAATTCGATGGGCTGCGGACCGGTGGTGGGCGGTGGGCCACTCCCAAATTGCTGCGTGAGCACCTCGAACCCCTTCGGGTCGGCGAGTTCCGGAATCCGCCAGAAGATCGACTCGATCGCCTTTCCCGTGGCGATGCTTTCGGCGCGCTCGGCGGGCGAGACCCCGGTGAGCTCGGTAGCGTAAATTGGCTTCCAGCCGCTTGCCTGCGACGGCGTAGGGGCCCGTTGCCCGAACGCGACAACAGGAAGCGCAGCGAGCAGCAGGGTGGTGCCCGTCACAACGCGGGTAAGAGCTTTCTGCATCGACGGGGGCGTCTGGCTCAGCAATCGGCGAGTGGTCGGCGCGCCATTGAATTGCATCGGAGTCCTCCCATTTGGATTATGCCCCCGATGGGTGTGCTGCGGCCTAGCGTCTGCGCTGAGCCGTGCGCCGCAGCTTCACCTGACACGGGACTGCGGGCGCGTCGGCTCCAGTTGCTGTTAGACGCCGAACCCGTGATTCCGAGATGCCACTGGCACTGAGGCCAATCGTCACAGTATTGACGTACGGGGACCATTAGGCAGACCCCAAGCATGTCAGTACGTGGTCGCTACTGCCTGACGTTGTTTCAGGTACCTATCGAGGAACGCGATCACCCCGGTGTAGCCTTTGATCTCGTTCTCTTTCTTCACGAACCCGTGTCCTTCATCCGGAAAGAGCACGTACTCCACCGGCACGCCATTCTTCCTCGCAGCCGCGACGATCTCATCGGACTCGACCTTGAGCACCCGCGGATCGTTGACGCCCTGCAGCACCATGAGCGGCACCTTGATCCTGGTCGCGTTGAAGAACGGCGAAATACGTCGAAGACGCGCAGCGTCCGTGTTCGGGTTGCCCATCTCGTCATAGAGCGCGTCACGGACCGATCCCCACCACGCAGGCATGGTCTCGAGCGTACGGACCCAGTTCGAAATGCCGAACAAATCCACTCCTACGTTGAAGGCGTCGGGCTGCAGCGTGAGCGCCGCCAGCACCATGTATCCACCATAGCTGCCGCCGATTATGCCGACGCGCCCAGGATCCACTTTACCGGTTGCGACAAGCATGCGCTTGCTGGCCACAATATCGCCCAGGTCGGCCTCACCGTGCTTCCGGTCGTCCATCTCAAAAAACCTCTTGCCGTAACCGGAGCTGCCACGGTTGTTGATGTCGTACACGACGTACCCGTGATTGACCAGGACCTGCGTCAACGCGCGGTAGGCGATCACGGCCTGGCCGCCTGGGCCGCCGTGCACCATCACGAGCGCAGGGGCCTTGTTCTCGGCGGAGGCCTGGTGCGGGGTGTACAGCAGTCCCGGTATTTCCAGGCGGTCGTATGAGTTGAATCGAACGTTGGTCGGTACCACGAGGTCATCGCGGCGTATCTTGGGATTAAGCGCGTTCGTGAGGCGTTGCGGCGATCCGTCAATCGCCGAGGCGTACAAATCATCCGGAACACTCCCGTCCGTCGCATAAAACGCGAACGCTGAATCGTCACGCGAGATCGCAAACGCGCGAATCGATCCCGCCGGAAGCTGCGCGAGGTGCGCCGGTGCAAAGGTGACCGCCTCGAGCACGCGAACCGCGGTGCGCGCATCTTCATTGACCTCGATGTTTAGGTACTTCCCGCTCTTCGAATAGCTGGCGCCGACCACATCCCAGTTTTCATGATAAACGGTGGTCGCGCTGCCGTCCGCCACGCCGATGCTCCGAAGCGACGCGAACTCACGCCCCTCGTTCGATGTGTAGAGCAGCCTCGTTCCATCAGGAGAGAAATCGGCCGGCATGTTGTTGACCGCGCCGCTGTGTGGAGTGACGTTCCGGGTCGTGTTGTTCTGACTATCGCGCAGGAAGATGTCCGCGTCGGACGTCGTGCGCGTCTTGATCAACGCGATGTAGCGCTTGTCGCGCGAAATCGCGCCGACGTCATAGCCATCGGTATTCTTGTAGAGGAGGGTTCGGCCGTACCCCTCGGTGGAAATCTCGTAGAGGTCGAAGTATCGCGGATCCCTTTCGTTGGTCGACACGAACATCGATCGGTCGTCTCCTGCCCAACCGACAAAATTCGCCTTCAACTTGGTGCCCGGCGTGAGGTCCCTGGTCGACCCGTCCGGGCTCTGGACGTAGATGTGCGTCAGCTCATTGCCACCCTCGTCACTGGAATAGAGGAACCGGTCATCGGCCGGAAAGTATGAGACGGCGAAGATCGAATTAACGGTTGAGTGCGTCAACGGGCGTGGCGCGCCGCCGTCAGACCGCGGAATGGCGTAGGCATTCCAGATCCCCGAGAGGTCCGAGGATACGAGGAGGTTGCGGCCGTCCGATGACCACGAAATGCCCCGGAAACGCGTGTTCTGGTAGACGTCCTCAACTGAGTAGGTCTGCGGCGCGATTGCCTGGGCTCTCGCATCGACGCGAGCAGCCTCGCGTGTGGACGTCCGGGGATTGCACGCGATCGCGGTGACGGCAGCGAAACACGAAAGGGTGCGCATTCCAGGCATGGCGATCTCCTTGTCCCAGGTATTTCAGATCTGTGTATCGCCCGATAGCGCTCTCGCTAGAGGCGTCTAACGACCGCGTTCACTTGCCGGGCCGGTGGCAGGGAACGTAATGTCTCGAAAAAACCGTTATACCGGCCCGGTCAAGTGCAACGCTTGGTTAGCCGCCGGATAGCTGCTCCGCTGTTCCCGGCACTGCCGGGCCACAGTTGGGCGGTAAGGCAGAAACGA
This sequence comes from Vicinamibacterales bacterium, assembly GCA_963746535.1. GTDB lineage: Bacteria > Acidobacteriota > Vicinamibacteria > Vicinamibacterales > JAMQPK01 > JAMQPK01. The sequence continues at coordinate 193,549 of CAVVBP010000011.1, forward strand.
CGAGCGCAACAGCGTCGGCTGCAGTTCCACGTCCAAGCGATTCGCCGGAACAGCTTATTACTTCATATTCACCCCGGCCCAATGGAACTACGTGAGGCGTGTCCCGTGTAAACGGATAACCAGTACATCGACTGAAGCAAAAACTGTTCATGCTCGTGAATGGAAACAGCTGCCTGAGTTTGGGCTCCGCGGCAGCGGCGGCGGCAAAGGCCGTGAGTTCGCGAAATGTCTTGCCAGGAGACGCCAGATACTCTCGCCATCGCATTTCTACTTCTTCACCACGTTCATAAGCGGCCGCGGTTGGTTCGACTTCAACGAAGCGAAAGGCGCTAGCCAATTCGCCTGTTGAGCAGCCACAGGCAATCCATTTGCCGATGGAGCGAGCCGTTTCCAGGATTTCTGGGGTTGCTCCATGCGCGAAGCAGACGCCACGATTCCAGAAATCAAAGCAAAACATGCGCGTCTTGGCGCCGATATAAACCTGCGAGAACCGCGGCCCGGACTCGACGCGCGCGTAAACGACACACGTCACTGATTTGTCCAGCTCCGAGACGGACAAGGGAGAACCGATCTCACGCAATGCCACTCGTAGGGCATTCGCAAGGCCGCCCTGTTGGATGAGATCGGGATAAGGCTCCGTGATGTTTTTTGCAAGTTCCATATCTCGCACCGACTCAGGCGGCTAACAAGTAGTCGGCTCAACTCGCTAGCCCGATACTTGAAGAGTGGCCGCAGTGTAGCGCCGCACGGGACGCGGTTCAATCGGTTGGAACGCCAATCGTCGTCGACACTTACCCGGCTTTCAACGTCATCAGCACACGACCATCGCCCCTCGCCCCACTGACCATCGCCCGTCGCCCAACACGTCATGGCGCAGCCATGACCAGCGCCTGCCTGACCCAGTCGGCTGTGGCGCTGTCGACGACCGACTTCCCGGCGGTGTTCCTGTCGGTCGGCCGCGCGCCGTGCTTCAGGAGCAACGCGATGATCGTCCGCTGTTCGTCTCGCGAAGCCGGCGATCCGGATCCGCCGCGTCCGGTGTTCTGCACCGCGAGATGAAGCGGCGTCGATCCGCCCCCGTTCTTCCGACGCGGATCGGCACCGTGTTCAAGGAGCATCCGCACCGCTCCGGCGCAGCGCGTGCGCACGGCCCTGTGCAACGGGCCGACACCGCTCTTGTCCACGGCATTCGGATCGGCGCCTGCCTCGATCAGGCACTCGACGATGGCTTCCTGGGACGAGGAATTCCACGAAGGCGAACCCGGACTGCCATCGACGGCGTAGTGAAGCGGCTCGGCGCCGCGCCGGTTGCGCGCACCGACGCTGGCGCCTCTGCCGAGAAGCATCGTGGCAATGTCTCGCGCATACGCCGCCGCGGCGATGTGCAGCGCCGTATCGCCGGCGTACACGTAGTGCCCGATCTCGGTGAAGTAGTACGACGTCGAAATCTGGCGGGTCGCCCCCCTCTCGACCGCCTGCCGGGCGAGCCCGGGAGACGCCTCGAGCAAGCGCGACGCCTTCACTACGTCGTGTGAAGCGATCGCGCGAATGAGAGCCATCAGCATGTGACCATGCCCCTTGCCCATCGCCCAGCGCGTCAGCGCAGGCTACGCGCCCAGCTGGCCGGCCAGATCGTTGAAGTCCGTCGCGGAAACATCGACCGAGGCATCCGCGTTCAAATCGGGCTTGCCTCCCGGTCCGAACTCGAGCGGCCTTTTCACGAAGGCGGTCTTCAGTCCGACGGCTTTCGCCGCGCGCAGATCGCCCAGATGCGCGGCGACCATCATCACCTCCGCCGTCGCGAGGTCGAGAAAATCGGCGGCAGACTGGTAGACCTCGCGGTCGGGTTTGTAATGGCGGACGAGCTCGGCGCCGAGCACGCAGTCCCACGGCAGGCCGGAATGCTTCGCCATGTCCGTGATCAGCGAAATGTTGCCGTTCGAGAGCGGCGCGATCGTGAATTTCTTTTTCAGCCGGGTCAGCCCGGCCACCGCATCGGGCCAGGGCCGCAGCCGATGCCACGCGCGGTTGAGCGCATCGGTTTCGGATTCCGAAAGCCCCTTGATGCCGAAGTCGACCAGGATCCTATCGAGAGTCATCCGGTGCAGTCGATCGAGCTTGGTCCAGGGCAGCTCGCCGCTTCTCACGCGACTCATGCTGGGCCCGTATCCACCGCGCCAGGCGTCGGCGAACTTCGCGGCATCAACGGTGAATCCCTTCCGCTTCGCCAGGGCTTCCACCTCGAGCGTCACCGACGTGCGCCAGTCGACGACGGTGCCGAAGGTATCGAAGACGAGGGCCTTCACCGTTCCCGCCGCCGCCGTCGAGCGCCCGCTTCCCTGCGCCTGGCCCGCCGCCATCGCGCGGCCGGATCCATGCGAGGCGCCCATCATCACCACGGCACCGGCCTGCAGAAACGCGCGTCGTGAACACGCAACGCCATCACGGGGCATGACTCCTCCTGTTCGACGCCGTCAAGGCGCCGGGATCACGTTGAACGTCTTGAAGAAGATCTCCCTGTCTTCGGGATCCGCAATCGCCCGGCCGAGCTCGTTCGCCGTGGCGAAGTGCCGGCGGTGGAGATCGACCTCGCCGGCGGCAAACGCGGCGTGGGCGAGGACGGCATGCGCGAACGCCATTTCCCAATCCGGAGGATTGTGCGCGGCAAGGTACTCGAAACTCTCCGTCGCGTACACCAGCGCAGTCGTGCCCATCCCGAGCGTGGCGTGGACGTGTCCCAGCAGCATCCGGGCTCTGGCCCGGTTGAGGTCGGTTCCGATTCTGGCCCAGTGGTAGGCCGATGCGTGGGCCGCGTGCAACATCTCGTCATTCTGAAGGGGCGTTCGATGTGTGGATTCGCTGAGCGCCCACGCCAGGTTGTTGCACTCCATCGCGTGCTGCCGGTGCGACTCGGTCATCTCCACGGTCATTTTCCTCGCAAGCGTGCCACCGGGCCGTCGACGCCGTTCGGCAATTGCCGGTCCGCCAGCTGATCGTCGTCGCGCACGTCGCGCTTCAGTCGCGAGAGCTCGTTTTTCAGGCCCGCCGTCAATGCCTCCTGTCCGGGTTCGCCGTACAGGTTGTGCAGCTCATGCGGATCGTTGACGAGGTCGAACAGCTCCCACTGATCTTTTTTCCAGAAGTAAATCAGCTTGTGCGTGCGGGTTCGAACGCCATAGTGCGCTCTGGTGTTGTGATCGCCGGGATCGTGGTAATAGCGGTAGTACATGGACGTGCGCCAGCCCGGCGGTGTACGGCCACTGAAGAGAGGAAGCACGCTGTGTCCCTGCATCTCCGCCGACGCCGGCAAGCCGGCGGCGTCGAGGAACGTCGGCGCGAAATCGACGTTCAGGGCCAGCGCATCGCTCTTCGTGCCCGGTTTGATGCGTGCCGGCCAGCGCACGAGAAACGGCATGCGGATGGACTCTTCGTACATGAAGCGTTTGTCGAAGAGACCGTGATCGCCGAGAAAGAATCCCTGGTCGCTCGTGTACACGACCATCGTATCGCGCGCCAGCCCCAACTTATCGAGCAACGCCAGGACGCGGCCGACGCTGTCGTCCACCGACTGGACGGTCGCGAGATAGTCCTGCATATAGCGCTGATACTTCCAGCGGGCGAGCGCTTCTCCTGTCAGCGTCAGGCTCTGTCCGTCACGAACGATCACGACAGAGTCGGGCTTGATCTGCCGCCATTTCGCGAGCTCTTCTGGCGAGAGGCCCGGCGGCGGCGGCAGTTTCAAATCGCGGTTGGTCAGATCGGCCGCGACACGCTGCTGGTTTTCGTGAAGCGCATCGCTGCGTGTTTGGTACGAATCCCAGAACGTCACTGGTTCCGGAATCCGCTGGGCAGCAAAGGCCGCCGCATACGCGGCATTCGGCTCCCACGCACGATGCGGGGCCTTGTGGTGCAGCATGAGAAAGAACGGCTTGTCCCTCGGTCGCTCTTCTATGAACCGGAGCGCCAGATCGGTGATGACTTCGGTGACATAACCACCCGTATATGTCTTCTCACCAGCTGCTGTGTACAGCTGAGGGTCGTGGTACACGCCCTGTCCGGGCAGGATCTCCCAACGATCGAATCCCACGGGATCGCTTCCCAGATGCCACTTGCCGAACATGCCGGTGTGATACCCGGCCTGCTGGAGCAACCGGGCAACAGTCATCCGGGAACTGTCGAACCGATTGAACATCGTCACGCCATTCAGGTGCGAGTACTGACCGGTCAGAATCGCCGCGCGGCTCGGCGTGCAGATTGAATTGGTGGCAAAGACGTTCGAAAAGAGTGCCCCCTCTCTGGCGAGTCGATCGAGGTGAGGCGTCTTGTTGACCCGCGACCCGTAGGCGCCAATGGCGTGCGCCGCGTGATCGTCGGTCATGATGAAGAGAATATTCGGACGGTTGGTACGTTGAGTGTGAACGGCGGCGTTCGCGGCGGCGAGGATGAAAGCCGTTGAGAGCGCGACGATCGGAATCCTCATGGCCGCTCCTTCAACACCGCAGGGCGCTCACTCCCCACCAAAGCGCAGGTATCCGAACCGGTTGGGCTGATGGAATCCCGACCACACGGTCGGCGACCAGCTGAGTTGTTCGGGCTCGGCGCCACGGTCGCGGTTGAAACGATAGAAGTTGCCCCGCCAGACATCCCCGGCGCGCGGCGTGCTCACTTTCAGATCGCCGAACGGAATACGCGCCTCCACGGTCCAGCGTTCGTCGCGATCGGCGGAATTCTGGACAGACCCGCTCACCTGCACGGCGTAGGTCATGTTCGGCGCGGTGTACGACCAGTCGCCCTTGATGCCAGTCGACTGGCCGTCGGGCGCAAGCGTGTTGGCGATAATCGCGTCGAACGTGCCGCCCAGCGGATTCCACTGGAGCTCGAAATACCGATCGAGCGGGCCGGGCGTGACGAAGAACTCGACGACTTCTTCCTCCCAGAATCGACTGTCGCGCTGGGTGAACGTGGCCTGGATGTCGGTGTCGCCGCAAATCCAGCCGACGTACAGCGCCGACTCGTCGTACCAGATGCGCGCTTCGGTGGTGACACGGGCAGGCGCCATCGAGTCGTGATGGACGAACGGCGTCAGGCGCGGCACTTTGTCCCACACCTGTTCGTCGAGCACGCCGTCGATCTTCACCGTGGCCCGCATCAGGGGAACGGACGTGGACTTCGGCGCGGGAAGTTGCATGGCGGCCGGCGCTGCCAGAGCACTCAGCGCCACGATGAACGGTATGGTCTTCATCAGCATCACCTGAATATGGATTACGCGAGAAGGCGCGAGGGTAGCACGGCGACGTCACGCGCCGGCGGACGCGGACATTTCTGTCGAGGCAGGGTGGCAGGGCTAAAGCCCTGCGCCACCGATTTCATTCGGCGGAGCTAAAGCCCCGCCCTGCAGGCCTTTATTCCTTTTACCTTTTTCCATTTTCCTTTTCGATTTCCTTGACACCCCCCTCCTCCCAAGGGCAACCTTATGTATTACCGTCACTTAGTCGTTTTCCCGGAGGCAGATGTCCCAGCCGTTCTGGTTCCGAAGGGCGCTCTCGCTTGGATTCGCCGGACTGACCGCGGCCCTGTTTGTTGGCCTGCAGGTGGATACGTCCGCGCAGCAGCCCCTCGACTCCGCTCGGGGCAAGCCCGATCCGTCAGCGATAACGAGCCCCTCGACCGCATCCGCTCAACGCCAGCTCCTCGATCGGTACTGCGTCAGTTGTCATAACGACCGCGCGAAGACGGCGGGCCTCAGCCTGGAGCGCATCGATCCTGCCAGACCGGGCGACGCGCCAGAAATCTGGGAGAAGGTGGTGCGCAAGGTGAACACCGGCACGATGCCGCCACCGGCGATGGCACAGCCTTCAAAGGATGACCGCCACGCATTGTTGACGCGGCTGGTCACGGAGCTCGACGCGGCGGCCGTCACCAAACCGAACCCCGGCCGCACCGAGACGCTGCGCCGCTTGAATCGAACCGAATATCAGAATGCCGTCAGAGACCTGCTGGCGCTCGACATCGACGCCGCATCGCTCTTACCTCCCGACGAGAGCGGCTACGGCTTCGACAACGTCACCGTGGGCGATCTTCCGCCGACCCTTCTCGACCGCTACATCTCGGCCGCGCAGAAGGTCAGCCGTCTCGCGATTGGCAGCACGCAGACGTCGCTGCTGGCCGACGTCGTTCGACTGCCGGCGGATGCCACTCAGGAGAACCATATCGCGGGTCTGCCGATGGGCACGCGCGGCGGCGTCTCGATCCCGTATACGTTCGCGCAGGATGGCGAGTACGAGATCCAGATGTGGCTCGCGCGCGATTTGAATGGCAACGTCGGAGGGCTTCGCGAGCCACGCACGCACGAGCTGGTACTCCTGGTCGACCGCGAGCCGGTGGCGAACTTCACGATTCAGAAGCCCGCCGGCGACGACACGCAGCTCGACAAGGATCTGAAGGCCCGCATCGCCGTCCGCGCGGGCCCGCACGAAATCGGCGTCACCTTCGTCAGAGACGGCTCGTCGCTCATCGAAACGGCACGGCAGCCGCTTCATGCGCGATACAACGAACGGCGTCATCCGCGAACCGCGCCCGCGATCGACCAGGTATCGGTCACCGGGCCGTACGGTGCGAAGGGCGCCGAGAACACGCCGAGCCGGCAGCGGTTGTTCGTGTGCCAGCCCGAGGTGCAGGCCAAGGAAACCGAGTGCGCCAGGAAGATCGTTTCCACGCTGATGCGGCGCGCCTATCGCCGGCCGGTCGCCAGCGCCGAGGTCGAAGGGCCGATGGCGTTCTATCGCGAAGCGCGCGCTGACGGCGATTTCGACGCCGGCATCGGCGCGGCGTTGAGCGCCGTGCTCATCAACCCGGAATTCCTGTTCCGCGTCGAAACCGACCCGAAGAAAGTCCCTGAAGGCGGCGTCTACCGCATCAGCGATCTCGAACTGGCCTCGCGGCTCTCGTTCTTTCTCTGGAGCAGTATTCCAGACGATGAGCTGCTCGATGCGGCCATTCGCGGGAAACTCAGTCAACCGCAGGAGCTCGACAAGCAGACGCGCCGGATGCTGGCCGATCCGCGCTCGTTCAACCTGGCGAGCAATTTCGCCGGACAGTGGCTGCGGCTGCGCAATCTCGACGCCGTCACGCCGAGCACGCGCCTGTTCCCCGATTTCGACGACAACGTGCGCCAGGCGTTCCGGCAGGAGACCGAGCTCTTCATCGACAGCGTGGTGCGCGAGGATCGCAGCATCCTCGATCTGATCAGGACGGACTACACGTTCCTCAACGAGCGGCTCGCGAAGCACTACGACATCCCGAACGTGTACGGCACGCGGATGCGCCGCGTGACGCTAGCGCCCGAGAGCCGGCGCGGCGGCCTGCTGCGCCACGGCAGCGTGCTGTCGGTCACGTCGTATGCCACGCGGACGTCGCCGGTGATTCGCGGCGTGTACGTGCTGTCGAACATTTTCGGCGCGCCGCCGCCACCGCCGCTGCCGAACGTGCCCGCGCTCGACGAGAGCACGGTATCGGCCAACCTGCCGATGCGCGAGCGGCTGGCCGCCCATCGCAAGAACGCAGTGTGCGCGAGCTGCCATCGCACGATCGATCCGGTGGGCTTTTCGCTCGAAAACTTCAACGCCGTCGGCCAGTGGCGCGATTACGAAGGGGAAGGCGAACCGATCGATGCGTCGGGCGCGCTGCCGGGCGTCGGCGAGTTCCGCGGCGTGTCGGGGCTCGAGGACGCGCTGCTGAGCCGCCCCGAACTGTTTGCCGCGACGTTGACCGAGAAGCTGCTGACCTTCGGCCTGGGCCGGGGCATCGAGTACTACGACGCCCCTGCCGTCCGCACGATCGTGCGAGACGCCGCGAAGGACAGGTACCGCTTCTCGTCGATCATCCTGGGCATCGTCAGAAGCGTTCCGTTCCAGATGAGAAAAACATCATGATCATTACGAAAAAAGCACTCGCACGGCGGACGTTTCTGAAGGGCGCGCAAGCCGTTCTGGCGCTGCCCTTGCTCGACGCGATGATTCCGGCAGCGACGGCCTGGGCGAAGACCCCTGCCAAGCCGATCCGCCGGATCGGCTTCGTCTACATCCCGATGGGATGCGACCACGCGCGATGGACGCCGCCGGCTCAGGAGAAGCTGACCGAGCTGTCGCCCATCCTGCACTCGCTCGAACCGATCAAGGACCACGTCACGGTCGTCACGAACACGCGGCTGCAGAATTCCTATCCGGGGACGCACGACACCTCGAACTCGGGATTCCTGAGCGCGGCGTTCTCCAAGCACACCGAAAGCTCGGACTACTATCTGGGCACGACGATCGACCAGATCGCGGCCAAACAGATCGGCCGCGAGACGCAGCTGGCGTCGCTCGAGCTGTCGATGGATCTGAACCCGCTCGCGGGCGTCTGCAACAACGGTTATGCGTGCGTCTATCAGAACTGCCTTTCGTGGTCGTCGCCGACGACGCCGCTCCCCTCGGAGGCCCATCCGCGCATCGTCTTCGAGCGTCTCTTCGGCGAGGGCGGCACGTCGGCGGCACGAAAGGCGGCGCTTCGCAGCCGGGCCAGCCTGCTCGATTCGTTCAACGACGACATCGCCAGATTGAAGCAGCGCGTGGGCGTGCCCGATCGCAACCGCGTCGATCAGTACCTCGAAAGCGTGCGTGAGATCGAGCGGCAGATTCAGCGTGCCGAGGCCAGCGCGAACGACAACCTGCTGCCGGACCTGGATCGCCCCGTCGGCGTGCCCGCCGCGTTCGCGGATCATGCGAAGCTGATGTTCGACCTGCAGCTGCTGGCCTTCCAGGCCGATATCACGCGCGTCATCACCTTCCAGATGACGCGCGAGCTGAGCAACCGCAGCTATCCGGAAATCGGCGTGGCCGACCCGCACCATCCGACGAGCCATCACGGAAACGATCCGGAAAAGGTGGCGAAGATCGCCAAGATCAACACCTTCCATGTGTCGCTGTTCTCGCAGTTCCTCCAGAAGATGAAGGACACGCCGGACGCCGACGGCTCGTTGCTCGACAACACGGTATATCTGTACGGAAGCGGCATGGGCAACCCGAGCCTGCACGATCACGAGAACCTGCCCGTCCTCGTCGCCGGCGGCTCGGCGAGCGGCATGAGGGGCGGCCGGCACATCAAGTTCGACAAGGGCACGCCGCTGGCGAACCTTCACCTGACACTGCTCGACAGAGTTGGCGTGAAACTGGATTCGTTCGGCGACAGCGACGGCCGGATCGACGATCTTTTCGAACCCGTCACCCTGTAGAGCGTGACGTCAATGGTAGGGCGCGCCTTTAGTCGCGCCAAAAACGGTTCCGGATCCGTTTTTTCAGGAGATGCACATGTATTGGCGACGAACGGCTGGACTGGCTCTTGCGGCGCTTACTGTGGCCGGCACCGCGCTGGCGGCCGAGCGCGCAACAGTCGCTGATGCGGTGGAACACCGCGACCGGGCCACCGTCCGCACCCTGTTGAAGACCGGCGGCAACGTGAACGCCGCCACAGGTCGACGGCACCACGGCGCTGCACTGGGCTGCGTATCACGACGATGCAGAGATGGCCGCGCTGCTGGTGAAAGCGGGCGCCAACGTCAACGCCGTCAATCGCTATGGCCTCCCCCCGCTTGCGGTGGCGTGCACGAACGGCAACGCAACGATCGTCAAGTTGTTGCTCGATGCCGGGGCCGACGTGAATGCCACGATGAAAGGCGGCGAGACCGTGCTGATGCTCGCCTCGCGATCGGGCAGCGTGGATGCCGTGAAGGCCCTGCTCGTGCGCGGTGCGAAGCCTGAGGCGCACGAACGAAAAGATCAGACGCGCGCTCATGTGGGCCGCAGCCGAAGGGCACGCCGCCGTCGTGCGCGCGCTCCTCGAGGCCGGTGCCGACGTGAACGCCGCTCTCGATTCCGGGTTCACGCCGTTCTTCTTTGCCGTACGCGAGGGCCACATCGACGTCGTCCGCGCGCTGCTCGAAGCGGGAGTCGACGTCAATGCGCCGCTGCGGCGACGTGACAAGCCCGAAGCAGCAACGACTATCTACGCTCGCCCGCCTGCCCGGGGCACGAGCCCGATTCTGCTCGCCGTGCAGAACGGCCACTTCGAGCTGGCGATCGCGCTGGTCGACGCCGGCGCCAATGCGAACGACGTGCAGACGGGATACTCGCCGCTCCACACCATCACGTGGGTGCGCAAGCCGGACTCGAGCGACATCAGCGATCCGGCCGTCCCCGCCGGATCGGGCCGCCTGACGAGCCTTCAGTTCGTGCGCGAGCTCGTCAAGCGCGGCGCGAACGTGAACCTGCGCCTGGACAAAGACACGCCCAAGCTTCCCAATACTTCATCGCGCATCGGGAGTGAGGGCGCGACGCCGTTTCTCCTCGCGGCCGATCGCGCCGACGTTCCGCTGATGAAGCTGCTCCTGGAACTGGGCGCCGATCCGATGCTGCCCAACTTCAACAACACGACACCGTTGATGGCGGCCGCGGGCCTCGGCACGACCGAGCCGCTCGAGGAAGCCGGCGAAGAAGTCGAAGCGGTTGAGGCGGTGAAGATGCTGCTCGACCTCGGCGCCAACGTGAACGCGATAGACAACGACGGCGAAACCGCCATGCATGGCGCCGCCTACAACGCCTACCCGTCGGTCGTGAAGCTGCTGGCCGAGCGCGGGGCCGATCCGCAGATCTGGAAAGAGAAGGACAAGTTCGGCAGGACGCCGCTGTTCATTGCCGAGGGGTATCACGGCCGCCTGCCGCGGCCGGATCTCCCGACGATCGAGGCAGTGACCAAGCTGATGCTGGCCGCGGGGCTTTCTACAGAGGGCGAGCGGCCGGCGATTGTCGATATCTACGAGAAGCAGCCCGAGCCGCCAAAGCCGGCGGAGAAGTAGCGCAGGGCTGCCACATCTGTGGCGCAGGGCTTCAGCCCTGCCGCTCGGTGGCGATGGGCTATGGGCGGAGAGGGGCGTGCGGTAGGGCGGAACTTCAGTTCCGCCCTGCGCAGGTCGGCCGTCGGTTCCTCACTGGGCCTCGACGCGACGCATGATGGCGACGAGTTCGCTCCCACCAAGCGCCGTTTTCGCAACCGTCATTCCCAATAGCTCGTAACCCGCGGCTCCAGCCGCGAGCAGTTCCTTTTGCAGCGTCGATGTCTTGGTGGTCGCCAGTAGCTTGTAACGAAATGGCCTGGCCTCAGTCTCTTTGTCGCGTTCGAGGATGCAAATCACCTCTTCGCCGCCGAAGCCGGATTTGAAGACGGTCTGGCCCCGATAGTGAAAGCCTGCATCTGCCGCCTGCTGAAGTTCTTTCTCCATTGTCGACGTCTTCGACGTGGCGAGAAGCCTGTAGGAAAACCGAGGCTTGACACCGCCGCGTCGTTCCATGATCACGACGACTTCGCTTCCGCCGGCAGACGTATCGCCACCCATCACGGATTGGAAGCTGAATCCCGCCTCACCCGCTTCGTTCAGTTCCTTCTCCATCGTTGATGTCTTGCTGGTTGCCAAAACGCGAAATTCAAACGGCTGCCTCGCTTGAGCGAACAACGGCCCCAGAGATAGGAGGGCAATGTGAGCAATGAAGATCGGGAGCAACATCACCAGTGTTGAACGCCTTGCCGCGCGAACAAACGGTCGCATCTGAGCACTCCTTGTCTGGAACGCGTGAACGCAGGCTCGATGCAGTTGGCGCACAAACGACCGTGGCGCCTATGGGCCGAACCACGAAGCGGAGAATGGCCCGCGCGGAGGCGTGCATGCTGCCTGGCCGGAGTGGTACGCGAACGCTCCGCTTTCGACATTGAACGTGAATGTGCCGCCGAAATGTTCGAAGACGTAGATCTCGGTTTGCTTGCCGGGGTCGACGTACCCATGCGGAGCGCACCGCCACCACCGCGAGGAGACGGACCGTGGAATCTTTCCGAGCCGCTGGGACGGGTACAGCTGCTCGAGCGTGTACGCCCGAATGAGCCGGCCGGCCGGTCCATAGATCGCGACGGCCTTGCCGTAGCCCAGGTTGTGCCAGTTATCGAACGTCACCAAGTACCCGCTATTGGTGACCAGCGCGTCGATCGGACTCACAGGGTTCTCGAGCACGGTGTCCGACGCGAGCTCGTAGGAGCGGTTCGCTCGGCGAACGTAGAATTCGGCGTTGGCGTAGCGGCCCTTGGGCGCGCCGGAAAACCCGACGGCATCGCCGATGCTCTGTCCTGGAAGGATGCGCACAAAGTAGCTGCCGTTGTCGCTGAAGACGTTCTGGACAGTGGCAGCCGGCCAATCGTCGGCCAGCACTCCGCCGGCAAACAGGAGCACGCACGACAGAACGACCGCACTTTTTCTCACAATCGTCGGTCCTCACCTTCAGTATCGGCCGGCTGAGGGCATTTCGCCAGATCAACGCGAGATCGGATCTGCGACCCCGCGCTATGCTTGCGGCGCATGGTCGCCACACACTCGCACACCGTCTCGACCACCGGTCAGGGCGACGCCCACGACCTCACCGCGATCGCCGTGCGCGCCCTGTCCGAATCGGGCATCGCCGACGGCCTCGTCACCGTCTTCGTCGTCGGATCGACCGCCGCCATCACCACCATCGAATTCGAGCCCGGCGCGATCCACGACCTGAATGCCGTGTTCGAATCGCTCGCGCCCCGCGATGGCCGCTATAAACACCACCTCCGCTGGGGAGACGATAACGGCTCGAGCCACGTCCGTGCCGCACTGCTCGGCCCGTCGGTGACGATCCCGTTCTCGCGCGGCACGCTGCGCCTCGGCACCTGGCAGCAGATCATGCTGATGGAGTTCGACACAGGTCCGCGGCAACGTGAAATCGTGATTCAGATCGTGGGCGAGTGACCGCGCGAGAAGCCCGAGGGCATCGAGCGAGGACGAACGGCGCAGTGAGTGTCCTCGCGTCGCGCGGTCCGACTCGGCATCGCAGCGCGCTTCGACCACGAAACAGAAGATCAGAAGGTCAAAAGATCAAGATTTCTTCTGATCTTCTGGTCTTCTGTAAGAAAAATCGTCCGGCTAAAGCCGGACACTACGTTCATTTGAAAAGCGCTCCAAACTAGTCCGGGCACGCCACAACCGGACCATCCCTGAACTGATGGCAGGTGCGGGAGCGAACCCAGCCGACGCACAGCGTCCGACGAGGCCCATCCGCTGCCGTTCGATCGTAGATCTGCCACTCAAATCCGGCGCACTCGCAGGATCTGTACATCGCGGCCATGGCCCCGCCGTCGCTGCACACGCGGACCGTCGCTGCTCCAAGGCCGAGGAGCAGAAGGCCGACGACGAGAAGCCTCCGCATGCCACGCGAATGAGCCATCAATGTCGCGATCTATTTCGAGCCCGCCTTAACGATGACGGGCTGCGTCCAGGCTCTAAGGCCGTTGCTGTCTTCGATTCGGGCGCGGACGTACCCTTCGTCTCCGGCGAAGGTGTACCTGGCCGGATTCTCGCGCGACACCGACAGCACACGTCCCTGCTTGCCGATGAACACCACGCGAAAGTGTTTCGGCGAGGTCAGGGTGGGCAGCTCGGTCGCCATTTCGACGGTGACGCCGTCCGGCGTCGAAGAAATGTTGCTGAGAATCACGCCGGTCGACGCGTAAAAGTTGCCGTTCTCCAGTGCCGCCAGGATGTTCTCGCGCGTCAGCGCGGCGGCTCGCACCGACACCCATGCCCGGCCAGGGCTGGCGCGCGACGTGATGAACTCGTCGCGGATGTTGTGCACGTCATCGACGGCGGTTGCGAAGATGCGCATGCCTGCCGACAGCAGCTCGTCCCACATCTGCTCGGTGGACGGCACGGCGCCGTCGCCCTGGTGGTTGACGGAAGGATGGCCGCTGGCGATTTCGAGGAGCCCGGTGCGCTGCAGGGGAAGCATCTCTTTCGCCGTGAACGCCCAGCCGAAGTTCGGATGGTTGATGAGCGGGATGCCCCCCTGCGCCCTGACGGCGTCGATGCTCGATTGCAGCAGCTCGGTTACGCTCGAGCCGCTCTGGGCCGGAATGACGCGGCTGATGCCGATCGCGTTCACATGGACGATCCGGGGATTGGTCACCTCCTCTGCTCCGATGAGCAGGAAGTTGTCGTTCGGATTCGTGTCGAACGACGCGGGATCGGTGAAGGTGTTGTGGTCGGTGATCGCCAGAAACTGATAGCCGTTCCGCTTGTACCAGGCCATCACTTCATAGGGCGCCGAGTCGCCGTCCGAATTGATGGTATGCGTGTGCAGGTTGCCTCGATACCAGTTCAAGGCTGGCGCCTGACCCTGCGCGTGACCGACGCGCACCGGCGCCGTGAGAATCAGCACGAGCGCCCCCGAGATCGCCGTCCGCTTCATCAGTGGTCTCCTATTTGATGCCGATGACCATCGAGTCGGGCCCGACGAGCGGCTCCACTCGCGTCGAGGAAAATCCAGCCTCGCGCATCCATCCCATGCAATCGGCGCCGGTGTAGTCGAACCCTCCGGGTGTTTCGATGAGCATGTTGAGGCTCATCATCAACCCGAACGCGTTCTTCGACCGGTCGTCGTCGATGATCGCCTCGTAGACGATGAGCGCTCCGCCGGACGGAACCGCGTCGAAAGCTTTCTTGATGAGCATCTTCTTCGTGGGCAAATCCCAATCGTGCAGGATGTGTCCCATCAGCACGACGTCGGCCTTGGGCAGGTCGCGTTCGAAGAAGCTGCCCGGCACGAACGTCAGCCGGTCTGCGACGCCGGCCTTCTCGACGTACTCCTCGAAAATCGGCGCGACTTCGGGCAGGTCGAATCCGACACCCCGCACGTGCTGATTGGCCAGGACGATTTGCGTCGCCAGATCGCCCTGCGCCGTGCCGACGTCGACGAAGGTGCGGTGGTCCTTCCAGGGGAATTTCAAGGCGATCGTCATGTTCGCGCCCCGGCTGATGCCGCTCATCGCAGAGAGGAACTGCGTCAACCGCGCGGGGTCGGCGTACAGCGTCTCGAAGACACCAGGACCGCCGCCCTTCACCTCGTTCTGCGGTTGTCCCGTTCGAAGCGCCTCGGTAAGGTGGCCCCAGAAGGGATACAGGCGATGGTTCGCCATCTCGAGGACGCCACCCACGTAGGTCGGCTTTTTCCGGTCGAGGAAGACATCGGTCTCGGGCGTGTTCGCGTACTGGTCTCCCGAGCGCGTGAGGAACCCGAGGGCCACCAGCGTATCGAGAAAGTCGCGCGCCGATCGCGGATGCAGGCCGAGACGCCCGCTGAGCGCGTCGAAGCCCTCGGGACCGTGCGTCAGCTCAGTAAAGACACCGATTTCAATCGCGCTCAACAACGTTTTCGCGGGCCAGAACGCTAGGCCCGTCTGAAGAATTTTTTCCGGTGACAACCTGCTCATTGAACGCTCCTGGTCCGGCTAAAGCCGGACACTACGTACCGATGGGTCGATGTGGTTTATGGTAAATGCGCCGGCCCGTAGAGTATCCGGCCTGGCCGCGCGGCCGTCATCGCGCCGTTCTCGAACGCCACCTGTCCGTTGATGACGACGAGCGAGACGCCGCTCGCGTACTTGTGCGGCTCGTCGAAGGTGGCCTCGTCGCGAACGGTTTCGGGATCGAAGATCACGACGTCGGCCTTCATCCGCTCCCGAAGAACCCCGCGATCGGGCAGGCCGAGGCGCTGAGCCGGGTACGACGACATCTTGCGAATCGCGTCCTCGAGCGTCACCGTCTTGAGATCGCGGACGTATCGGCCGAGCACGCGCGCAAACGTTCCATAGCTGCGCGGATGTGGGCTCGCCCGTCCGAACAACACCACCTGTCCGTCCGACGCCACCATCGATGCCGGGTGCCGCAGCACACGCTGAATGTCGTCTTCGCTGATGGCGAAGTAGATGCCGCCGCAGTCACCATTCTCCACGAGCCACAGCGCGCTGTCCGCGGCGTCCTCGATCGAGCCAGGTTTCCCTCGCGAGCGCGCCACGTCGTCGAGCCGCTTGCCCGCCAGCGCCGGGTTCCAGTCGCATCGCGAGACCATGATGTTGCGCGGGTCTCCGCCACCCCGGCCTTCCAGGATGATCTGCATCGTCTCGACCATGATGCGGCGCCTTGTCTGCGGGTCGCTCAGACGCTTCAACACCGCCTCCCGGGTTCCCTCCTGCGCCCAGACGGGCATGAGCGCCGCGGAGATGCTCGTCGCGGACGCCGGATATGGATACGCATCCACGGTGACGTCAACGCCGCGCTGCCGGGCTTCGTCGACGAGACGCAGCGTGTCGGCGGTCTTGCCCCAGAACTTCTTCCCGATGGTCTTGTGATGCGTCACCTGCGTCGGAAGCCCGCCCTGCTCGCCAATGGCAATCGTTTCGCGCACGCTGGCTTCGACGCCAGACTCCTCGTCGCGCATGTGCGAGATGTGGATGCCGCCCATCTCGCCGACAACCTTCGCGAGCTCGACAACTTCGCCTGTCGTGCTGAATGTCGCAGGAACATAGAAGAGACCAGTGCTCAGGCCGAAGGCGCCATCGGTCATGCCCTGCCGCGCAAGAGTTCGCATGCGCTCGAGCTCGTCCGGCGTCGGCGCACGGTTGACGCGGCCGAACACCGCTTCGCGAATGGACCCGTGCCCGATGAAGGTACCGAGGTTGGGAACGATGCCCGTCTTCGCCACCAGCTCGAGGATGGGCTTGATCGGAACCGGTGAAAACCCGTCCGGGCCCGTGATGAGGGTGGTCACGCCCTGGCGGACGTAGTTGTCGGCGGTGGGCACTTCCACGATGGGAAGCGTCGCCGGCGGCACTCCCGCACCGCCAAAGGCATGCACGTGGATGTCGATGAATCCCGGTGCGACAACCTGACCCGCGGCATCGACGGTTCGCACGGACGCCGCGTCGATTCGGCGCGCGATCGCCGCGATCTCGTCGCCGCGAATGCCAATGTCGGCCCGATACCAGGGGCTTCCCGTTCCATCAATCACCCTGGCGTTTCTGATGACGAGGTCGTAGGGCGCCTGCGCACGCAACACCGCTACGCCGGCCGCGACGACGACGAGCGCCAGACAGAAGGTGAAGAAGTTGCCGAGGTCTCTGACTGTCATGTAATGGCGCCTCTCGGGTTCGCCTGCCAGCCCGGATGTTAGGCGGGGCCACTCGCCCCGTCAATCAGCCGATCGGCAGGGGGCCTGGTGGACTAGAATCACCGCCGAATGGACGCGACGGGTCCCGTCAAGCGCAGGCTGACAGCCATCCTCGCCGCCGATGCGGTGGGCTATTCCGCGCGGATGTCGGAAAACGAAGAGCGCGCGCTGCGAATGCTGCAGGGCCACCGGCGGCTCATCGACAGCCTCATCGCGGACCATGGCGGCCGCATCGTCGGGACGGCCGGCGACAGCGTGCTGGCCGAGTTCGGCAGTTCGGTCGAGGCGGTGCGATGTGCCGTGGAGATCCAGGAAGCCCTCTCGACGCGAAACGATTCCCTTCCCGCGCCCGAGCGCATGCAGTTCCGCATCGGCATCAACCTCGGCGACGTCATCGTCGATGGCTCCGATATTCTCGGCGACGGCGTGAACGTGGCGTCGCGCCTCGAGAGCATCGCCGATCCAGGCGGCATCTGCATCGCTTCGTCCGTGTTCGATCAGATTTCCGGCAAACTCAATCTGGGTTTCGAAGATATCGGCGAGCGATCGCTGAAAAATATCGGGAGACCCGTGCGAGCGTATCGTCTGGCTCGCACGGGTAATCAACAGCCCCGGGGTGGCAGTTCGCAGCGGATGGCGATCACATCCGTTGCCGTCGGCGCGGCCTTCGTCGTTGTCGGCCTCGGCGTGCTCTACCTGGTGCGCACGAACAACCAGCAAGCCGCCGCGCCACCGCCAACCGCCGGGGCCTCCCAAGCCGTGCAATCAGCTCCGACCACCGACACCGCTCCACCCGTTGCACCACAAACCGCGCCTATCACACCTCCCGTCCCCAAGACTCCGCCGCCGGCACAGCCACCATCCACGCCTCTTGCGGCTCGTGCATCGGCGCCGCCACCGGTTGCGCCCCAGAGCCAGACCTCAACGGCGGCCTACACGATGGGAATGGCGCAGGGCCGATGCGAACGCCCGGACGGCACACCCGGTCCGATCGTGCGCGGCCCGGTGCGGGTTGTCGAGGGAGAGGTCATCATCGAGGTGGGCACGGCGGGTCAACCGGGCAGCGTCGACCTCCGCGGAAAGCCCGAGGCGGACGGCACGCTCGTGCTCAACGGGTTCATCATGCCGGGAGCCGGTCGCGGCCGCGGCGCCAAAGTCGCCGCGAGGTACGAGGGCAACCTGAACAACGGACGAGCGATGCTCAAGGGCAATCAGGGTGCCCTGCGCTGTTCGCTCGGATTGATGCTGAAGTAGGGTGGGTCTTTAGACCCGCCTGCATCCCTATCTCGCCACGGAGACGAGGCGCGTCCTGGTTCTAAAGATGATCGTGCCTTCCGAAATCGCCGGCGTCGCCATCAGCGTCTCGCCCATCTCGTTCTCGGCAATCTGCTCGAAGGTGGGGCCCGCCTTGAGCACGACGACGGATCCGTCCTCGCTCGAGTAGTAGATCTTCCCGTCACCGGCCACGGCAGATGCGGAGAAGCCAGTGGTGCCGTCGGCGAGCCGCTGTTGATAGAGACGGTTGCCGGTTGCCACGTCATGAACGTTCAGGACACCGTTGTCTCGGCAGACATACAGCTGATCCCGGTACACGATCGGCGTCTGCATGTAGGCACCGTCGCGCGGCTGGCTCCATACGACATGATCGTTGGCCTGGGCGCCGGCGGCGAGGCTGATGTCCCCCGACGCGCCGAGTCGAACCGCGAAGATCGGCGCCGATGGACCGTGCGCGTTGGTGATGATGGCGAGATCGCGGTGAACGACCGGAGTCGGCACGGGAATGTCTCCGCCGCCGTTCATCCTCCATAGTTCTTTCCCGGTGGTCAGGTCGTAGCCACCAACGTGCTTGAACCCGTTCACGATCACCTGGGTGCGGCCGTTCGCCGCATGCACGGTCGGAGTGCTCCACGTCGGGTAGTCGTTTCGTTCTGTTCGCCAGAGCTCTCGCCCCGTTGCGACGTCGAAAGCAGCCAGGAACGATCCTTTGAGCACGTCGGCCTGGACGATCACGCGATCGCCGTAAATGACCGGCGAGCTGGCAAATCCCCATTGCGCCTCCGGCACCTGGAAGAAGCTGGACTCCAGGAGGCCCAGATCTTTCTTCCACAACAATGTCCCGCGCGTGTCGTAGGCAAATAATCCTTCCGATCCGAACATCGCCACGATCTGGCGGCCGTTGGTGGCAAGCGTCGAGTTCGCGTGCGTGCCCTTGGGGTGACGCTTGATCTTCGGGATCCCCTTGTGAGCGACCGCGCTCCACCGCTTCGCACCCGTCTTTCTGTCGAAGCAGTGCACCTCCCAGCTCAGCGGCGTCGCGTCGTCGACCGGCGTGATGTTGCCGTAAAGGCCGACCTTCAGCGCCTCTTCCTTGCCCTGCGCGACTGCCGTCGTGACGCACACCATGTCACCCCAGACGACGGGGCTGGAATGAGAGAGACCTGGAACAGCTGCCGTCCAGCGGACGTTCTGGCCTGTGGCAGCGTTCCATCGATCCGGCAGAGGAAAGCCGTCGGCCGTGCCGTTTGCGTCGATGCCCCGGAACTGAGGCCAGTCGATGCCAGGCCTGGCGCTTTGCTGCGCGAGCAACCGGCTCGACAAGAACACGATGGCCGCAACGAGAGCGGCCATCAACAACAGCATCGTGAAACAACCACCGCTCTTCGGTGGCACCGACCGCGCCGCTTCGTCGGGATTCCTGGAAGTGCCGAGCGCTTCGACGTAGGCCTTCGCCTCGGCCAGACCAAGTCCTTTCTTCTCGCGGACAAACTTGATCGCTTCAATCTTGCCCGTCGATCCCAGGACACGCGCCGCCTCTGCTTGAACAGCATCCGGGGCGCCCCTTGACGTGCCTTGATGGCTGGCGCCGTCGAGCATGCTCCCGCAATATCGACACTTGATGGCGTCGTCCTGTATCTGCTCGGCGCAGAACGGGCACTTCTTCATCGCGTTCCTCCAGCGAGAAACAGCATCCGTTTACTGCCGATGCGCCCGGAGGAAGGAACGTATCTGGCGCACCGCCAGCGGAATCCGTTCCTTGGGCTCCTTCCACGGGAACATGCTCACTTCGGCTTTCGGCGCGAGCATCGCGGCCTCCATGGCAACGGCGTACGGATGGGCCGGGATATCGTCCGGCAGGATGAGCACCGGCGTCTGGCACTGGCGCACGAAGTCGCGCGTCACCGTGAAGACGAAGTCGGGGTTGGTGCGGTACATCCGGGTCAGGAACTTGTCGACCATCTCCATCGTGATCTCGGGCCGCCGCTTGACCAGCTCGGGTCCCCAACCCTTGATGTTGGTTTCGTAGAACAGGTCGCGCATCTCCGGACGCGACCCGCTGGGCTGCGCCAGCACGGCGGCAACGACACGATTCGGCGCCCGCTCGAGGAGATTCCAGATGAAGGGGCCGCCGATGCAGAAGCCCATCACCATGAACTTGTCGATGCCCAGATGATCCATCAGACCGAGCTGGTCATCGGTATACGCATCCCACGGCCGATCGATCTCGAGCGGGCCGGTGGACTGACCGCGCGTAGGCGTTGCGCAAGTCCGACGCGATGCAGCGGTACTCGCCCTTGAACTCCTCGATCGCGTTGAAGGGATTCGTCAGGCCGGCGATCGTCGAGTTCAGTCCGCCCCCGGCGATGAGCAGCAACGGAAACCCTGAGCCGGTCTGTTGATAGCGGATGCGAACGGGGCCCTTCTCATAGAAGGACATGGATGCGCCTTGCGGCCCGTTCTGCTGCGCAAAGACGCCAGGCGCCGCAGCCATCGCCGCCGCCGCCGCGCCCGTTTTCAGTATCTTGCGTCTCATCGGATCGACCATCGCTATCCTCCTGACATCTAATCGCGAAATGCTTCACCCGCGGCGTACTGTCGAAATACTCCTGAAAGCGCGCGATCTTTCCACTTCGAAACGTGACGAGGTGAACGAAGTCCGTTTCATAGGCGCGGCCCGTCGTTTTCGCCCGGCACTTCGCGTGACCCACGACGGCCACGCTATCGGCGTTCGACAAGAATTGGCGCGGTTCGAGCGCCAGGATCTCTTCAGACTCTTTGCCGATCCGCAACCACTCGAGAAACCCGTCGTGGCCCCGCCGCGTGCCGGCGGCTGGATTGAACGGGTTGTCCGGTTCGCTCCACTCCACGTCCGGACTCAGAATCGCGAGGATGCCGCTCACATCACCCGATCGGAAGGCGGCATACAACTGCTGAACGACCTCGACGTTCGGGCTCGAACGATTCCTGTCTGTTTCCATCATCGTCTACGTGCGCCGTAGTGGCTCATCATGTCACCGGCTCAAAGGCCGACTTCACTTACGTTCGGTGTCATCCCAGTGCACGTGGTGCATGAGATGGTGCACGCCCGGGAGCCAAAAGCAACCCTGTGACGGCAATCACCACCAGCCCGGCATACAGCGCGTACACGCCGGCAAAGATCTTTCCAGACTCGGATAGTTCCGTATCAACGGGGCCCATGCCGCCGAGGAGCATCGCCGCATTCAGGAAGGCATCCCGCCATGGCAGGCCCTCGAAGTACTGATAGCCCCAGATACCCACCAGCAACGACAGGCCGAGGACCCCCACGGAGATCCCCGCATGCGTCAGCATTCGCCGCCAGAACCAGCGCTGATGGGCTTCGCGATCCGTCAGCGGTTTACTGTTTGACATGTCTCCGAATCACATTACCACGCGTCATCCTGCCACCGGCTGTTCCGGCGGACGAATACATCGGTCGAGCGCCGATCATGTTCACATCCATCTCGCGTCCTTTTCTCGGAGTTCCTTGACGCGAAATGCCGCGATTTTACGGATGAGCGCTTTCGGCAGCCGTTTGTCGTGTGGAAATTGAATGGAACCCTTGCCGGTCGAGTACTTCGCCAGCTCCTTCTTGAACGGCTTTATCGCCGAAGGGGTGGGCATGAAATTCAGGTGCGACTTGAACGCGGCGAACGCGAACAGAATGCGCTTCTCCTCAAACACCGGTGTCCGCCATTTCACGCCTTCCGTCGCGCCCGGCGCCACCTTCTTGAGAATGGCGTATATCTCGCGCAGATTCTTGTGCGCGGCCTTGGGGGCGGCGGCGATGTACTCGGCAATGGTTGCTGGTTTAGTCTTTGACATAGGTGCGCTCACGGCGATCCATTCTGGTTGCGGCCTACCAGTGATAACCCACGGCAACCGACGTGGCGGTCAGTCCCATGACCCCGGTCGTCTCGCTGAAGACGATACGAAATTGCGGTCGCAGCGAGAGTTGTGGTTTCAGGAAGATCTTCGCGCCGACTCCCCCACCCCAGGCGAAGTTGGTGTCCTCCGATCTGAAGGTCTCGGGCGGACCACCAGACGGCGAGTAGGTGTGGGTCGTCCGGGAACTCAGGAGGCCGGCACTCCCCATGACAAAGAACTGCGTCCGCCCCTCCGCAAAGTGGTAGAGAACATCCCCGAATACACCGGTGGCGGTTCCTGATAGCGGACCGCCGGCGATGTCCCGCTCGTGCTGCGCCCTTATCACATCGATCTCGACCGAAGTTCTGGCCGCGACACGAAAGCCGATTCCCCCCACGAAACAGGCTCCATTCCCGAGCGAGCCTTCGTCACCGCCCACGCGGGACAATCCGGCGCCCGCGAAGATTTCCGCTCGCCGCTGCGGCTCCTGGCCAAAGGCCACTCCGGAGGCAAGGAAAAAGAACAGTGGGATCAGCAGATAGAAGCGCGTGGGGAGTGTCATTCCCTGCTTCTCCCGTTGCCGAGCACGTTGGCAATCGCGGTAATCGTGTTCCAGTTGCGCGTGGTCGCCGGCACCCCGAACAGGCGGTCGATCGATCCCAGATAGCCAACCGCCTTCATCTGGCGCCGATAGAGGCCGAGGACGAATCGCCCCTCTCTCGCGAGAATTCGCAGCAGCCACTGGCCCTTCGGCGGAAGGTCGAGAGGGGTCGGCGGATCCGAGCGTTGGCGCCCCCTCAGCACGCTGACGAAACGGACGATGTCCGGTCGCTCGGGGTACAGCGTAAAGGGATCGAGCGACATCAGCCCGACGATCTCGCGCCCCTGGCAAATCATGGTCTCTGTCTCAAATGGCAGCCTTCGCGCCAGTTCGGCGCGGAGCTTCGCCTGGGAGATCGGCCGCCGGATCACGAACGTTCCCGCGGCGCCGATGTTGACGGCATCCAGGTGCTTGAGTTCGGCGGCGAGCTGCGCCGGTCGGAAGGTCTTGTACCCCCCGACGTTGACGCCTCTCAACAGAACCACGAGTGCCATGCGTTTACGCGATGACGGCTTCGACGACGCTCACCGGCGATGCGGTGGGCACGACCCTCGTCAGCCGGAAACCGGCCTTTCCGGCGTGGGGTGGTAATGCGTCCGCGTTGCCGTTGCTGTCTGTCATGCCTGGTTCTCTCCTGATATCTTGATACGGATCTCTCGTCTGTCTCTGAATGACCGGGCTTGAAGTTGCAGAGCGACCAGAAGCCATACGTAGACACCGGGCAGGGCTGAAGCCCTGCGCCACCGAAAACGATGCCTTGCGCCTTCCGACATTCGACTTTCGCCTTCCGACTCTTCCGCTAAGGCCGCCGGCTGCAGTAGCTGCTGCCTGCACAACGCGTAGGTACGTAGACTTCGGCCTGGATCAACCACCGGCCATCGACTCGACGCCACTGCGCCATGTATGTCCCTGCCATATCCACGATTCCATCCGGCTCGGTCCATCGCGCCGTCCACTCACCACGCTCGGACGCCATCGCCCAGGGTAAGTACAGATCGATGGCCGAAGGTTGGCGGACGTAAATGGTGTCCGGGCGCGTCGCAAATTGCTGCGCCATGCGCTCCTGGTTGCGCTCGCGACCCGCAACCTGAGAACCCGTCGACCTGACGACGTGCACATCGTCCATCCACAGTCGCGCGATGGCTGCCGGGTCATGAGCGGCAATGGCGGCGTTCGAGCGTGCGCGCACTTCTCGAATCATTTGCTCGTCGGCCGACTGCGGCTTCGCGGCGAGAGGCTCCATTCCACTCCTGGCCACGACATCGGACGCGATACGCGAGGCCACAAAGTCGACTAAGGCCTTCGCCGCATCAGGATGCGGTGCGCGTACGGAGATGCCAGCCGAGAACGTCGTGATCCGCTGGACGTCCGGCGGCAGCGGACCAACCACCTCGATGCCCTGAATAGGCAGCAGTTCGCTGAGCTGCTGAAAACCAATCTCTGCCTCGCCCCGGGCCACGACGGCGCCCACACGCTCGCGCTCGATTCTCCGGCCCTTCGCTTTCATTTGATCGGCAATGCCAAGCCTTGGAAAGACTTCTTTCACGAGATAGTCCCCGCTGACGCTCGCCGAGTAGGCCACCGAGGTTGCCTCCAGCAGGGCCCGCTTCAACCCATCGACGGAACTGATATCGGGCTTGCGCGCGCCAGCCCGAACCGCCATGCCGATGCCGGACCGCGCCAACGCCACACGGCTGGTCGCCACCACCAGACCATTTCGAACCATGTCGTCGAGGGCATCGGCGTCGACAATGACGACGTCGACTGCCTCTCCGCGTGCGACTCGAGCCCGGATCGCTTGCTCGCCGGTGCCCATGCTGGTCGCTGCCGTCACCAGCGTGTTCTTCGTCAAACGTTCGAAGCTCGGGGCAAGCTCGAGATAGGCAGCGGCAAACGCACCGGATGTCATGACGATACAGTCCTCCGCGTAGGCTGCACGGGCAGGCGCCACTACGAAGAGGACGGCGAACGCCACCCACTTCACGAGCGATCTTCTCGTCATACGCATCCTCCTAACCGAGCAACACAAGAAGCTCACCCACTTCGTCGATGATTGCATCGGCCTCGACCGATCGTGACACTGCCGGATCGCGACGCCAGATTGCTCGCAGGCCGGCGGCCCTGGCCCCTGCCACGTCTACTTCAGGGTGGTCACCGACAAAGACAGCGTGGGCGGGACTGGCCTCGAGTCGTTCCAGTGCACGATGGAATATCCGGCAATCGGGTTTGACGATGCCCTCGGCGTCTGAGATCAGGATGGCGTCAAACATCGGTGAAAGTTCGAGACATTCCAGCTTCCGGCTCTGCATGCTGACCGAACCATTCGTAATCAGACCGAGCTTACGGCCCGATGCGCGAAGTGTTTCAAGCGTTCCTTCGACATCAGGGAACAACACGCACGCACGTGGAAATCCAGTTCGGTAATCGACCAGGAGCGTTTCGGCCAGGTGCAACGGAAGTCCGAACTCGGCAACCATTCCGGTGAAGACATCCCTGCGCGGAGCGTACCCGTCGCGATCGAGCGCGACCATGGTTTGCACGTACTGCTCGTCCTCTACGGTGCGAAAGAACTCTGAATGGCGTTTCCATTGATCTCGGACAAACCGGTCGAAGCTTCGACGACGGTCGAGCAGGGTTCCGTCCAGGTCGAAAAGCACGGCCCGAATATCCGCCAGCATCTGTCCCTAGAGTGGTCCACACGAGTCGAGGTGTGCCGCGAACACCTCGTTGAACAGCGCTCCAGGCCGACAGCCGCGCAAGCGGTTGACAGCCTCACAACCGGGAATGCCGAGGCGAACGAGAATGAGCCCGGCAACCAGCGCGGATCGATTGAAGCCCATGCCGCAGTGAGAGAGCACGCGGTGTCCCGATCGGATCAGGCCCGCCCCCAGGTCCGCAATCCCGTTGAGCTTGGCAAGATCGGGCAGGTTTTCATCGTAGATGGGAAAGTACACGTACAGGACGCGATTGGGTACCGTTGGAATGCAGTAGTCGAGGCCGCCCTCGAGGTCGATCACGGTATCGATGCCACGAGCCTCAAGCGGCGCCCAATCGGTGAGGGCTGGCGAGAAGAAGAGCGCCCCGGCCTCGTCGGCTTGAAAGAGCTCCATCGTGACGGAAGAGAGCGGGTTCAACGCGGCCTCCAGAATCTGCAGAGGGTAACATGAACTTCCATCACCCTGGTGGTCAGGCTGAAGCCGGACACTACGTCCTGAAGCTGGTCTGGCTCTGTGCTAGAAGAATCGCCCAGACGTGACAGTTTGCGTGCGGCTCCTCCGGATACCTCCGGCGCAGCTCCGACTGCACCTCCAACGCTCGTGCGCAGGACGTCAGCAGACCTTTGGACGACAACTCCGAATTTTCGAAGACCTCGGGAAACCCGCCGCAGTTGGTGAGCGCGCTGGCGCTCGATTGAACGTCGACCAGGTCGTAGCCCAGGATCTCGAAATTCAGGGAGGTCGCCGGCAACGGTGGCTCGCTCGCGGGATTGCGGAATACGCAGAGGAGATTTCGTTCGACCGCATCCGGGAGCTCACCAAGCAGAAACTCGAGATCGACGAAGAAATTCAGCATGAAGTCTTCATTGACGATGTGCGGCCAGTACTCGGCCTTGATGTCAGGCAGAACAGAAGGACAGAGCATCGGATCCAGCGAGACAACCTCGTCCAATTGTGTCAGTCCACACCAGGCGAGGTACGTTGCCCACCCCTCGTGGCGGGGTGTAAACGTCTCGGTCGCGATGTACCAAGGTTGCATCGTGCTGCGCCTCGAGGCTCAGCGGCCTGTCAGCCCAACTCCTGGACGATTCCGTATCCCGCGAGCGTTTTGAGGATATCCTCCCGTCGGTCGGGCAGCAGCTCGTTGACAGCATCGAACACCGATTCGTCGAGGTCGGTGCGATAGCGAGCGTCGGCGCCGCTCTGCAGCAACAGTGCCACGAGACGAGCATTTCCAGAACGCACCGCGGCATGCAGAGCATTGTCGCGGGTGTCAGACTTCGCATTGGGGTTGGCGCCATACCGCAGCAGCGTGCCGGCAATTTCGTCGTTGCCGAGGGCTGCCACGTCGACGAGCGCCGAATCGCCGAATTCATTTACCGCGTTGACGTCGGCTCCACGGGACGCGAGAAAGCTCACGCCTTCGGCAAATCCTTCGATGGCCAAGAAATGAAGGAGGGTCTCGTTGTGCATCCAATGCGCGTTCAGAAGACCGGGGTGTTCCGCCAGCAGCGCTTCTGCTTTCTTCGGAGTCTGAACCACGGCGTCCACGAACTCGCCCACAAGCGCATGCGGCAAGTTCTCCATCATTTTTTTGCGTGCAACATCTGATCAAAGAACGCGCCCTTGTCGATTACCTCGAAATCGAGGGACGGAGCACCCACGAGTCGCGTCTCGTCCAGCACTCGGAATTCGACGTGGAAGCGACCAGCGCGATGCTGTCGAATCGTCTGCGCCATGGTCCGGGCATCCGCAAACTGCAGCAGCCTGGCCATCTGAGCGCGCTCGGTCTCATTCGGAGAGGATTTGGCCAGGCGAGCGACCTCTGCCAGGAAAGACCGGCTTGCCGCTTCGCGCTCGGCGTCACCGAGCGGAATATCCAGATAGAAGTAGATCGACTCTGCCTTCAGATCCCCGGCACTGCCAGATGCCATCACTTGAGACTGGACGCGTATCCTCGCGCCGTCTTCGGAGAGGTGATAAACCACCGCCTCGACCGTCATCGGAAGCTGCTGGCCCGATTGCGGCATGGGCCGAGGAGGGGATCGGCGGCACTCCAGCTGAATGAGTTGCAAATTGCTGACTTGCGCAACTCCGGACGAAGCCTTGCTGATGACGCTCGGCGCCTGAACGAAACACGAAGGCTGAGACGATGATGGCGCCTGGCTCCAGCGAGCCAGAGTCCCCAACACGAGGAACAGTGTGATCATCACCATTGTGTCGGCCGTCTAACGCCTGCACTTCACTCAGCCGGTCGCCAGCGGCGTCACACGCCCAGAACGTTGCCGCGCCTACCGGGCTGGTTCCGTGGGCAGCTGTTTGGCCACCCATTCACTCCAGGAGCCGACATAGTTGCGGGCATTCAAGCCAGAGTACCGGGCGGCGAAATACAACAAGCTGGAGCGCAGGCCGATCTGGCAGTACGTGATGGCTGTCTTGCCGGATGACGCGCCGGCCGCCGCGAAGAGCGCAGCCACATCAGCCGGACTCTTGAAGACCTGCAGTTTCGGATCCGCATAGACGTTCTGCCACGTGAGGAGTTGTGCCCCGGGTATATGCCCCGCGACATATTCCTTCTCGCTGCGCGCATCCAGGAGCGCCACAGTCGCGGCCGCACGATTCTGGATGATCTCGGCCGACGCTTTGATCTGGGGGCGAGGCTGCGGCTGAAAGCGCCCGCGCGCTGGAGGCGGACCAGCGGCGGCGACGGGCCGGCCTTCGGCCCTCCACTTCTCGAGGCCGCCGTCCAGCATGGACGTGCGGTCGTGCCCGAGGTAGTCGAGCGCAAAGAACAACCAGCCCGCTGGCAGAGGTTCGCCGTAAATCACGACGCGTGAACTGTTCGACACGCCCGCTCGTTCGAGCGCGGTGACGAGATCTGATATAGCCGCCAGGTCGTGACTCGTACCCATTGTCATCAACGACTCGTGCGGCACCAGCCGCGCGCCCTGGATCAGTTCCCGCGGTGCCTCACCCTGGCTCGTGTGGAGCACGACGAGGTTCGGGTCGCGCAAGTGATCGGCCAGCCACGCCGTGGACACAAGGAGCGAGCCGTCAGTCGAACGGGTCTGTGCCCCGGCAGGCCAGGCCACCAAAAGTGCAGCTATTAACAAGACAGGTCGAATACTCATAGTGTCTCCAGCCCGCTATCGGCCCGGCACGCGGTATTGCAGTTGGACCAGACCGTCCTCACATCGTTCGACAGCTTGCAACTCCAGGGGCACGCCCGACGGAGCATCCGCCTACCGCGGGGATCCGCCGTCCCAGCCGGGAATGGAGGCCGCCTGCCCGATCCACGAGGCCATCTGCACTTCGTCGAGCTGGTCTTCGTGGATATCGAGGTAGCGGACTTCTTTGTGCTTTGACGCGCCGGGAGGGACAGGACGCAGCGACGTGCCGCGGAAAAACGCCACCTTGACGTACTTCGTGAAGCAATGGACGCTGAGGAACCAGCCTAAGCCCTCGACTCCGTAGAAGGGCGAGTTCCATTTGACGGCCTTGCGCACGCCGGGGGACGTGCGCACGATGAGCGCGTCGAGGCGGCGCCCGACGTCGCGTTTCCAGCCCGGCATCGCCGCGATGTAAGCCTGCACGGGGACATCGCCGTCGGCTTTCGCGATCTGAGGGTTGCCGCCTGCGAGGAGGGCTGGCTTCCCGGCGGAGACCTTCTTACGACTTCGCTTTCCTCGAAGGTTTCGACTTGCTCGATCTGTTGAGGGCGACCGCTTGGCGAACGAGCGCCTTGAAGGCGGACTCATCAACGTGTTCTCCTTCCTGGATGTCGATCGCGCGGCGTACGTTTCCGTCGAGGCTCGAGTTGAAGAGACGGGCCGGATCCTTCAGAGACGCGCCCTTGGCGAAAGTCAGCTTCACGACCTTCTTGTACGATTCGCCGGTGCAGATGATGCCGTCGTGCGACCACACCGGGGTGCCGGGGTGGGTTGGTTTGACCCACTTCCACTCCTCGACGACGTCCGGGTCTGCGTCCTTGATGAGGTTGCGCATTCTGCTGAGGGTTTTCCCGCGCCAGTCCCCGAGCTCGGCGATTCTGTTCGAGATGAGCGACTTCTTCATGTTCTCATCCTGCGCTTTCAGCCGCAGTTCAGACCTGGTCACAGCATACGATCTGGTACTTGATGCCCTCGGGATCCTTGAAGTACACGGCGTAGTAGCCGGACGGCGTGTACTCGGGGTACTCACGCGGCGGGCTCACGATCGTCGCCCCTATTGCTTTTAACTCGAGATGCAGCCTGTCCACTTCAGCCCTCGACGTGGCCCTGAAGGCAAGATGATGGAGTGCCCCGGGCTTGCGACGATTGATGGTCTCGCCCGCGAAGGCGCTTCGTGGAGACGTGATCGCAAAGCCGAAGCGCGGATGCTCGTACGACACGACGTGTTTCTCGTGCCGTTCGATGATGGCACTGCTTCGGTTCTTGAGGTCAAAGCCCAGGAGTGGAAGCAACCGGTCGTAGAAGGGCACGGCAGTGGCCATGTCTCTGACGGTGATTTCTATGTGGTCGATGAACGGTTCCATAGCTCGCCTACTGTTCAACCTTCCCATCGCAGATCATGAATCTCTGGTGCGGCATGCAGGACATCGTTGATGGCGATCACTGCAGCAGGCTCGATCCCGTGTGCGCGCCTGCCAACAAGTGAGCCCAGCAGCCCACGGCTGCGCTCCAGCCAGAGATGCCACACGCCTTCGGGCTCGTCCGGCTGGTAACCGAGGATGCAGCAATGTTTCCCTCCGGCCACGGTGAACTCGAAGTACCAGCCGAAGTCTTCCTGTTCGGGCTCAGAGCCGGTCTCAATCCCAGCGCTCCGAAGGCGCTCCATCATCCACTTGGCAAGATCGTCACCGAAGCAGCAATCGTTGATGAAGTAGTCGCGCACCTCGGACGTGTTGAAGCTCGAGGTTCGGAATGACGCTTCTGTGCGCATGCCCCGACCCTACATCGCCGACGTCCGGCAGCGGGACGCAAGCAGGCCGGTGGCGGTCGTGAGGTCCAGATCCGCCACAAGCAACCCTTCCTGCCCATACGGCTGAAAGCACTGCAGCGTCCCGTCCGGACGCGCGACCGCCGACGTGGTGGGGGATCCTTCGCTCGCGCAGTTCACCGACGCAACGTAGCACGTGTTCTCCGCCGCGCGGCACAGGATCGTTTTCTCGTGAAAGGTGTTGGCCGGATCGGCGAACGTCACGGGACGATAGCTGCCGGGTTCGGCGACCGCCGCGTGGGGATGAAATACCAACTGCGCGCCGCGACGCACGGCCCACCTGGCCGTTTCTGGATAGCGGAACCCTTCGTGACAGATCACCACGCCGAAGGTCAGCGGCCCGGCGTTGAACACCCGGCGTTCGGTTCCGAACGCGGGATAGATGGACTCCTCCGACGGATCGAGTTGACCCTTGTCCTGCCATCCCGCAACCGAGCCGTCGGGATTGAAGATGCAGACCGCAATCTGCAAGCCGCGATCGGTCACGCGCTCGGTGCCCAGGACGACCGTGATGCGGGCGGCCCGGGCCGCATCCGCGACATCAGCCCACGCCCGCTCGAGGAACGCAGGATCCGGGGGCGGCGGTGTGGTGCCCGGCCACCGATAGCCGGGAATGAAGCACTCGGGAAAGCAGATCACGGTTACGCCCTGTCGGCCTGCGTCGGCGACCGCCGCTGTCGCCAGCAGGACGGACTCTTGCGGTGTATTCGGCACGCGGACGTTCGCGAGCGCGATGCGAACCTGGCTCATGTGTGAATTCTGACGCAATCGCGCTACTTGCAGCCTGCCCTGGCGAGCTCGACGCGGCGGTTCTTCGCGCGGCCCTCGTCGCTGTCGTTGCCGGCGATGGGCTGCTGCCGCCCGTAGCCGCGCGATGCGATGCGGTCGGCCGAAACGCCGTGCGCAACGAGCCAGGTCTTCACGGTGTCGGCGCGTCCCTGCGAGAGTTTCAGGTTGTAGTCGTCCCCGCCCACGTTGTCGGTGTGACCTTGAACCTCGACGGCCATCGACGTCTCCCGTTGCAGCAGCGCGAGGATCCGCTGCAGCGTTCCTTCCGAATCGGGACGCAGCGTGGTCTTGTTGAAGTCGAAGGTGATGCCGTACAGCGGCACGTGGCAGTCTTTCTTCAACGCCGCGGCGAGGTCGCCCGCGTCGCCAACCGAAATGGTCAGTTCGGTGCCACCGAAGTGCAAATAGGCCCAGATGTCGCGGCCATTCCTGGCATAGTGCGCGATCATCACGGCGTCGCCCTGATTCAAGCCTTGAGACTCCGCGACAACCTGCCAGCCGGCTTTGGTCAGCGCCGAACGGTATTCGAGAACGAACTGCAGGTTCGAGATTCCGACAATCTCCTGGTAATTCTTGCGAACCGAATCCGTCGTGACCATCGTCGGCTGCTCGTCATCCTTGAAGGTGACGTACAACGGTCCGTTGTCCGGGTCGACGCTGCCGGGTTTGGCACCCGGCAGTGGAAGCAGGTACGGAAAGGGCGCGTTCTCGGAGACCGTTTCCGGTGTGGTGGCGGGCGCAGGGATGCTGAACGCTGATGAAAACGCCCTCACTTCAATGAAGTCGGCTTCGATCTGTTCGGGCGCAAAGAGCTGAAAGCGTGCCCAGGCCTCAACACCATTTCGTTGATACTGCAGCGTCGCCATCGGCGGATTCGTGTCCTGGTATTCCTTGACGGTCCAGCCGCCGGCGGTCAACGCCTGGCGAATCGGATCCCAGACCTTGGGTCGCCAGCTGTTGTCGTCGTTGAATTCGACGCCGGCGAACGCCAGCCGTGTATAGACGTGATGCCCGCGCTTCACATTGTCGTTATCTCCAAATGGCATCAGCGCCTCGCCGTAGTTCTCGTCGACGTTCCGGTTTGGATCGACGACGGATACCGCGGGCGGAAGGGTGAAATAGGCAGGAAACGGTGCGACCGCCTCCAGGGCGCTCACCATCACGAACAGCACGCCCGCCACACACGCAATGCGCCGGATCATCGCAATCTCCTTCGATCTTGAACCGATAGGATACCGCGCCGCTGATAGAAGACCGAGCCTACGCTCCCACCCAGACAAATCGGACCAGCGCCATGCTGAATGCGAAGAGCGCTCCTCCCCAGAAGGTCGCAACATAGGAACGCGCCACACCACTATTTTGCCGCCATTGTCCGTAGCGGTCCATGACCACGCCCGTGATCAGAGGAGACAACAACAGGCTTGCTCCACGAAACGGGCCCGGCCGAAACATTCGTGTCGGCCAGATCACGCTCGTAAGGACTCCGGCCAGTCCGCCCAATAGCGCCACGCCAATCCCTGCCACCACTGGATGCGCCCGGCTGCGTTGCTGTAGCGACTCGCCGATAGAGCCAAATCCGAACTCGATGAGCACTTCCGCGAGGATCTGCAGGAAGATCTCCCAGAACACCGTCAACACGAGTTCCACGATTATCTCGATGTGCAGCTCCTGCTTTTCGTCGAGAAAGCTTCGCGGCGAGCCAAGATGCCTAACGTCAACGGCGCCGCGGGCTACTGAACGTCATAGGTTTCTGGTCCAAACTCTCTCGAGGCCACGACTTCGGCGCCCTCAGCATCTGACGGAATCTCAAACAGCGCTGCAAATCCCCTGAGGGTGTCAGGATTTATGTGAAAGTTGAACGGTGGCAGGTTCGCATTCCGTTGGCCGAGTCGAGCCCGCACCACTTCGATGGGAGTGTCGATGAAGTGAATCTTGGTGCGCGCCCCCACGGCAGCCGCGAGTTCGACGTGCCTCATGCGATGCACCCGAAGAAAGAACCCGTCGTCCAGGATAACGTCCACCGACCGACGGAGCAACTCTGAAGCCGAATCCCAGATGAGCGCGCGGGACGCCAGCACCCGACGCGTGTGTTCTTCGTGACCGACCACGGCGATGTCGTACTTCCCGAAGGCCGTAATGAGCCAGCGGTCTAACGAGAATAGAGCACAGTCGAGGTCCACCCGCAGGCCGGCCGCATATGTCGTCTTTCCGGAGCACGGCAGTCCTGAAATGAGGTGGAGAATGGGCATTTGGTCTTTCCGAATTCTTATGCGCCTCGCGTCGAATGGCCCGCGCACGGCCACGAGCGAGCGCGCGTCAGTCCATTCGCAGGTTAGACCGCGAGGATGGCGACGAACGTTCTGACCGGGCAATTCGAACGACATGAGTCAGGGTGCGATGCTCCAACGTACTAACCAACGTACACTCCATATCCAATGAGACCGCCAAGAACCAAAAGGGCGGCGCCAGCCACCTGGAATTCCCAGGACCGTTCCACAGAAACCCGCGACATCATTCGCAACGCCAGCTTCGGTGCGCAGAAGCGAATCAGGCTCTTGATGAGGAGGCACCAGCCCACCAGCGTCAGGACGGCAGGGATCCCCGACCAGACGTTATGAAACCCGATGATGACGGCTGCCACTTGCAGATTCAGAAACCCGTCCACAAAGGCGCCCGCTTCCCCCTTGCCTCGCAGGAGGATGAAGAACTCCGCCCAGGCCTTGGGTTGCAGGATGTGCGAAAGACCCATGACTCCGGACAGAATGACGGCAAGGACTTCAACAGATTTCTCCATCCATTCTCCTGATGCTTCACCATCACGGACCATTGGCGCGTGGTATGATGAAACATCATACTACGATGCCCAAAACCAAAGTCGCTCTCACGTTGGACACGGAACTCCTCGAGCGCGTAGATGAGCTTGTGGCCAAGCAACGTTTCCGCAATCGTAGCCAGGCCATCGAAGCCGCCCTGGCCGACAAGCTGCACCGCCTGGCCCGTACCCGATTGGCCCGTGAATCGGCCAAGCTGAATCCCAAAGAAGAAAAGCGCCTCGCCGACGAAGGACTCGTCGACGCCCTCGACTCATGGCCCGAATATTAAGAGGTGAGGTTCGCTGGGCCGACCTCAACCCAGTGCGCGGGCGTGAACAGGCTGGTCGACGACCGGTGCTTGTGCTCAGCCACGACGTCTTTAACGAACGCTCCGGAACCGTGATTGCCGTCGCGCTGACCAGCCAGGAACCCCGGGCCGCATTTCCATTGACACTCGAAAGCAAGGCAGCCGGCCTAAGTAAGCGGTCCTGGGTCAAGATTAGCCGGATCCGAACCTTATCCGTCGATCGAATTGGCCAACGCATCGCCCGCGCCTCCGAGGAAGAACTCGCCAGAGTCCTCGACGGCCTGAACGAAATTATCGGGTAAGAAACGCGGCGCGGTGATCGACTGCCCATTGGCGAAACGTTCGCGGCGGCGATCCGACGACGTCGGACACGGTGGAGGTGACGAACACCGGTTGCCCGATCGCCGCCCCCCACGCGGCCAGCAGCATGTCTACAACCGGGCTTGGCCAGCGCCCCCCGCCGTTTCGCGCTGAAACTCCACTGGCGACAATTCCTCGAATTGGATCCGGCGGCCCGAGGACTGGACCCGTGCCTGCTCGCGTCGTGAGGTCTGCCACCGAATTATGGCCGACCGAACTCAATCTCCCGGATTATTGCTTCTCCGTTTTCCAACGCGACAACGACGGTAACAGCTTCGCTGTATACATCGCCACCGATGCTGACGTAGGCCCAGCCTATGTCACCCGGTTGCTTGCCTGGCCAGTCTTCCATGGTATGGCCTACTTCGACGGGGCCGATTGGACCCCAATCATTGGACACAATCGTTTCGAAGGCGATGCGAAGTTGCTCGACGGTGTGTCGCGTCCGGTACGCCTGGGCCGTCATTGAGTAAGCCGTTGGGTAGTCGCGCGCGACCAATACATTGGCGAACTCCAGCGCGGTTTGTCGATAGTCTGCGGAAGCCACTTCTCGCTACTGGAGGGCCACTCCACATTTCGGACAAAAACGAAGGCTCATCCCCTTGCCGAGATACTTGTCACAGGCCGGGCAACGCCAATTCCTGAAAGAAAACACCAGGGCGGCGCCTACAAATACAAAGAAAGCCGGCACGAGTACCTCGGCTGGCATGCCGAGCACTGCGCCTTTTCGTTCGTCATTGAGCACCGCAAATCCGATGAAAATAGCCACCAAGGGCACTGCGAGGATGAGCTGACGCTTGCGCCTTGCAGCAAACTCTTGTTTGAACGACGCCTTTTGCCCTTCGGTGTACTCCATTGGCACCTCAACCGTTGTAAAAATAAACCACCATCATGTCAGTTTTCTTATTGATTCCTACCGCCCTGTAGGAGTCGGAGTTCCCACTATATCCCTCACTCAACTCGTCCTCCTCAAATCGGCAATACGTTTTTCCTCCGCTGGCCACACCATGAAAAGCATTTAGATTTGAGACGAGATTCCATTTCGCAATGAGTTTTCTTTTAAGCCCCTCATCTACCGGTGAAATTTCCCAGCACCGCCACGGATCGTTTCCCCAATTCCCGTCCATCTTGATAATCTCCACGTTGGAGGGAAGGGGTATTCGCATGAATGTTTCAAAGTCTGATGATTGTGAGTTACATCCAGTTAGTAACGAAGATCCAGACAGGAAAAAAAGAAGTATCCGTGATAATCCAGGCCCAGAGCGCATGCGCGTCAACACCATTCGGGGGTCAGGCGGCCAGCGTGTCGGAGCGACGCAGCCGTCCGAAGCCGGCGGCGGCTCGCCACGCCACCAGTTGCCCAAGGTGATAACCAAGATGACCCGTCATCAAGTACGCGACGAACTCGCCCGAGG
This sequence comes from Vicinamibacterales bacterium, assembly GCA_963746535.1. GTDB lineage: Bacteria > Acidobacteriota > Vicinamibacteria > Vicinamibacterales > JAMQPK01 > JAMQPK01. Next base: position 229,817 of record CAVVBP010000011.1, read on the forward strand.
TTGGGAACGCTGTGCGTGCCGGCGCAAACGGATTCTCACTCGCTAGCATTTGCCGATCGGCATCGGTGACGGCGTCGCATAAGTCGGCATACACCAGGCGCAAGGTCTCGCAAAGACTGCTCATGTCTGGATAATCAGTCGCCTGCGGCGACGGCTGAGTTCCTGGATTGAACAGGGAGCGCCACTCCACGGGGCATAGTGCCGGTTTTCCGCAAAGTCGCCGCGCAAAGTCCCCGCTGACAGCGAGGTGTCCGATGAGCCATCCTGCCGTTTTCGTGCCGGTCTGCGGCTCCAGCGCGCGATGACTGTCGTTGAGGCCTGTGAGGATTGGCTCTGCGAGAGATAGGAGATAACGGCACTGAGAAATGGTCGGTTCCATATTGACCTCGGGGAATCCGCCTAACGAACCCGCATCAGCCGCGACGCTTGCTCAGCCACTTACCATAGACGCTGGCGGCTCGGGGTGAGACGAAAGACCGCAAAGTCACCCGGGCGGTAAGTCACGAGCGGAAGCCAGATCCCGATCCCGCTCTGAACCCGTTCGAACGACACCTTGGGGATAAGTACCTCAGAGGTGGCAGCGATGCGGACCCAGGTACTCTCCTGAAGAAGACACCGTAAACCCGATGGCCCATTGCCAGGTCGGTACGATTGCGGTGACTCCGGAATCCGCCGAGATCACCGCCCCGGCGCCCGTGTTCTGATAGATGATGACGCGCGTGTGCTGGAGCGTAGCGCTGTCGTTCACGACACTCGCCCCGATCCCATCACCTTGGCCGGCTTGCGTGAGTAACGAAACGGTGCTCGTAACGTATTCGAAGCTGAAGACCGGCCCCTTCTTGGGTGCTTTCTTGGGTGCTTTCTTGGCTCGTGGCACGCTCTAGCCTCCTTCACTCACACACGGAGCTGAACTCTGAGTTGCCCTCAGACGCCTGGCGTCGCGTTTCAGCTGCGGCGACTTGGTCTCGTCCGGCACAATGGATGCGCATGTGGCGACACTTCGACCAAACCGTGTCGACGGACTGCGTTGCTCACAGCCAGATGGTCTTGAGCAGCCCCAAACGGTTGCGCGCAGATCACGAACGATGAGCCGGACGACGTATTCCTTCGGCCGACGACGCGCTATTTACAGGATGGCAGAGGGTATCACAGGAGGGTCGCATGAATGCGATGGCAAACATATTCTGGTCATTCGCCAGCCCGAACGAGCACGTGGCCGCCCCAGCGGTTAACCCACAGACTCCCTACCAGCGCGAGCACGCCACAGCCGATCATCAACATCGCCGGTGCCGTTACCGATCCTGACTCGCGAATCAGCGTCGTGGCCACGAGCGGCGCCGTGCCGCTGAAGATCGTAAAGCTGATGTTGAACACCAGCGCGACGCCGGTGAATCGAATGCGCGTGGGAAACAAGTCCGTCAGGAGACACGCGAAGGACCCGTTGGTCAGCCCCGCGGCGAGCCCGGCCAGCGTGAGCAGCACCGTGAGACCCGCCGATCGCGTAGCGACCGCAACGTAGAACGGATACGCCAGCACGACCAGGAGGCCTACGCCCAGTCGCAGCAGATAACGCGGAGGCACGCGATCGGCCAGCCAGCCCGTGGCGAGAATCCCGAGCGCGTTGGCGATGACGCCGACCGTCTGCGAGTAGATCGCCTGGCGCGGGTCGTACTTCAGGACGCCGGCGAGATACGCCGGCATGTGGGAAAAGAACAGACCGTTGAAGCACGCGGTGCCCGCGAGCACCGCGCAGCCCACGAGCACAGGCCTGGCGTGCGTACCCAGCAGTTCGCGGAACGGCAGTCGCGACGCCAGGCTGCGCATGCGCGAAAACTCCGGCGACTCTTCGAGCGACCGGCGCAGCACGAAGCTGAGCACGCCCCCGAGACCACCGAGGACGAACGCGAGACGCCACGCAAGCACGGGCACATCCCCTGGCGGCAGCAACGTGCGAAGCGTCAGGCTGACGCCGGTTGCGGCGGCAACGCCCATCGTGACGCAAGCGAATACGACTCCGCACACGAACGGCGCGATGCGCGGAGCGGTCTCGACCACATAGGTGAGCGCGCCGGGCAGCTCGCCGCCGAGACAGAAACCCTGCACCACCCGGAGCGCCACCATCGTCGCGCTGGCCGCGACGCCCCAGTGCACATACGACGGCACGAGCCCCATGCCGAGCGTCGCGCCCGACATGACGAACACCGACCAGAGAAACACACGGCGCCTTCCGTAGCGGTCGCCGTAATGGCTGAGCACGATGCCGCCGATCGGCCGCGCGAGGTAGCCGGCGGCAAACGCGGCAAACGAGGCCATCAGCGACGCGAGCGGCGAGCTCGCGGGAAAGATGGCGTCGGCGATGTCGCGGGCGAAGATGCCGAAGATGACGAAGTCGTAGAACTCGAGCGTGCCGCCGAGGCTGGCGAGCAGCACGATGCGCCAGCCGGCGGCGGTGATGCGATCGGTCACGATCCTTCGCAGTTGATCTGCCAGGGAATGCCGAAGCGATCGATCAGCATGCCAAAGCGCGCGGCCCAGAACGTCTGCGCGAGGGGCAACACCACTGTCCCCCCTTCCGCCAGCTCGCGAAAGATGCGCTCGGCGTCGTCCGTGCTTTTCATCTGGAGCGAAAGCGTAAAGCCTTTGGGCGCCGCGTAGTGATCCGGTGCGACGTCGGCCCCCATCAAGACCTGGTCGCCGACGGTCACGCTGCCGTGCATCACTTTGTCCGCCCAGCCGACAGGAGCCTGATCGGCCATCGGACTCCCCTCGTAGCGGAAGATCGACCGGCCCTCGGCGCCAAGACAACGCTCGTAAAACTTGAACGCCGCTTCGCAGTCTCCCTTGAAGCTCAGGTACACGCACATCTGCATGGGTTCACCTGATGATGGCCTGCATGACCGCGTTTTCGAACTCCGGCCGCATTTCGTTGATCGGCGTCTGGATCATCAAGATGGCAATGAGATCTTCTTTGGGATCGACCCAGAAGTGGGTGCCGAACGCCCCGCTCCACCCAAAACTGCCGGTGGACACGCGCGAGCCGCTGGCGGTGGGGTTATGAACCACTCGGACGCTCAGGCCGTAGCCCTCACCTGGCGTACGCCCCGCCAACGTGTCGGGCGCGTGCACCGATGACATGTACGCAACAGTGCGCGGGCTCAGCAGCCGCGTCCCGTTCAGCTCGCCGCCGTTGAGCAGCATCTGCGCGAACTTCGCGTAGTCTTCGGCCGTCGCCACGAGCCCGCCGCCGCCCGAGAAGTACACCTTGCTCTGCATCCGATTCGGGGTGGGATCTCTCCTCGCCTGCCTGTTGGGATCGAGCTGATACGCCGTTACCAGTCGCGGCTCGATCGTGGCCGCCGGGGAGAACGACACATCTTTCATTCCGAGCGGGTCGAACACGCGCTGTCGAAGGAAGACATCGAGAGGCTGTCCGGACGTCACCTCGACGATGCGGGCCAGCGTATCGAAGCCGGCACCCGGACTGTAGGTCCAGCGCGAGCCGGGTTGGAACTCGAGGAGACTCCTGCCAAGCCGGGGAACGTAGTCGGACAGGCCATCCGTGGGCTTCCGCGCGATCTCGGCGGCGCCGATCGAGGCGTTGGCCATGGGCCCGCTTCCGAGTCCGGAGACGTGGGTCAGAAGATCGCGGATCGTGATCTCACGCGCCGCGGGAACGGCGTAGTACTTCGGAGGGCCTGGCGGGTTCTGGACGCCCTGACGCGGCTCCTCGACGGCAACCTTGAGATCCTTGAACGACGGGATGTACTTCGACACCGGATCCGTGATGCGCAGCTTCCCTTCTTCCATCATCATCATGATGGCGACGCCGACAACCGGCTTGGTCATCGACGCGATGCGGAAGACGGCGTCTTTCGTCATCGGCTTCTTCGACTCGATGTCGGTGGCGCCCGTCGCTTCGAAATGCGCGATCTTTCCGTGGCGCGCCACGAGCGTGACCCCGCCGGAGATCTCGCCCGCGGCGATGTGACGCTTCACCATGTCGGTGATGCGCGTCAGCCGCTCGGTCGAGAGCCCGACTTCTTCGGGCTTCGCGATTGTCGTCTCCGCTGCCAACCGCAGCGTGACCAGGGACACCAGGACCAGGCCGACCATCGCGGGAAGCACACGAGATCTCATGCTCGGTGTCATAACGCTCCTATCGTGATTGAGATGTTGATGCGCGATCGCGCGAAATCGGCGCCGGCGCATCTTTGAACTTCGAGTACTTCCCCAGCACGGACCCGACCGCGTAGATGGCGGGGATCACGACGCGACGCACGACAGCCGGTATCTCGAGCAGCGCGAACTCCGTTCGATAGCGCGTCGCCAGGAACGCCGCGTCGAAGAGCCCGGGCCGCATCCCCCCGTTCGCTTTCGTCGACTCGAACAACGTGCGGAGGAAGAACTCGACGTTGTCCGGCGGACTGCACCAGCCCGTCATCTGCAGTTCGTCGGTGCCCGCGTTCCACCACTTGTGCGGCGTGCCGGCGGGCCACACCACGAGCTCGCCAGGACCGGCGAATTGCGGCTCGCCCGAAGGTACCTGATAGCCAAGCCTTCCCCGCACGACGCGGGCCGCCTCGTCCTGAAGGTAGTGGACGTGCATCGGCGGGCCTGCGCCCGGCTGGGCGACGCCGTCGGCGCCCAGGCGCTCGCCATCGGGTCCCTGCGTGATGCCCGTAAATGTCAGCCGCTCGCCGTTGCCGTTGTCGACCGTATAGGGATAGCGAGGCACTAATACCCCAGCTTGATCTCGCCCTGGGACATGCCCTTCACCTTGCCGTCCCTCAGCCATTCGAGCGAGGCCTCGAAGAGCACCAGGTGGTTCTTCTCCCACATGGCGTTGTGAGACGAGCACGCCAGATCGATGAAGACCTTCTCGGTCGAGCCGAGATCGGTATAGAGCTCGCGAACGCGTTCGGGCATCACCTGCTTGTCGTGCACGCCCGCCACCATCAGGAACGGCGTGCGCATCTTCGTGACGACCGCCTGATTGAAACCCCAGGTGGGTACTTGCGGTGCGCGACGGACCCCCGGACCCCAGGTCGCACCGACGGGATCTGACGCGAGCATGTCCTTCCAGACCACGGCACTGGTCGCCGGATCGTACTGTGCCGGGCATCCGACCTGACGGTCCCAGTTGGCCGCGAAATCCGCTTGCGATTGCGCGGTCATCGGACCGTTGCTCGCTGGCAGCGGGTTCGGGGCTTCCAGTGGCATCGTACGGTTGTAAGCAGGCGCCAGCACAACCAGCCGCGCCACCTTCTCCGGATTTTTCGCCGCATAGCCGGCCGACCGTGGCCCACCCTGCGACCAGGCGACGAGCGACACCTTGTCGACGCGCCGCAGGGAACGCAGATGATCGACGACAGCGCCGATATCGTTCCAGTCGGAGCCGATCGTCGTGATCGCCGTGGAACGTGACGGGGCACACGGCGCGGGAATTAACGCCGGCACGAACTGCGCCTGCTGCTCTTTCGAAAGATTGCACGGGTCGTTCATCGCCGGCGGGCGCGTGGAGCGGCCGTAGCCCGTCATGTCCATCGAGAACGTGTCGAAGCCGGCCCTGGCGAGATAGGCCATCCAGCTGTAGTCCTGGTGTGGCACGTCGAACGCCACTTCGGCCGGCGTGCCCGCGCCATGCACGAAGAGCACGACGCGGTCGGGACCCGGATTGGCGCGGAGCGCCGTGCCCGCGAGCACGACCTCGCGAACGTAGATCTGCGCCGCCTGACCGGCGATATCGGGCGCGGTCGACTTCACACGGATGTAGTGATCCAGGGAGAGAAGGCGCGCGCCGTCCTCGCCGAAGCCGGTGGACGCGGCCAGGAGGAGGGCGAGCGCGCAGAGTCCGGAAACGGTCAGTCGCATGAGTGCTCCTTTAGCGCTACGACAGCTTCAGCACGCGTTCCATGGCCAGGCGTGCGCCGCGATCGGGATCCTGCTCGACTCGACACTCGCTGTTGAACAGCATGGTGTCGCGCCGATCGCTCGCGTAGGCCGGCCACCGCGGCAACTGCGGAATGTTGGGATTGCCCGTGCGCGCAAACGCGACCCAGGACGCGCTGACCTTGCCGGCCAGCGCCTGGGCATCGGCTCGCTTGGAAATGAGCGCTCCGCCGAGCGGGATGTTGTTGAAAACGAATTGCACCTCGACGCCGTGTGGCGAGCGCATGTGCCCGCCGCCCTCGGGCGTTTCCCAGTCGAAGCGATAGAAATATGCGGGGGCTCCGCCCTGCGTGGCTTTGCGCTTCGCGAGCTCGCGCGCGTAGGTGCCGCGCGGATGATCCGTCGCAATCAGGATGTGCAGGTCCCACGGGCTGGCGTCGGGATGGGCCCGGCGGTACGCATCGATCACCGGCGCCGGATCGATCCCGAGACGATCCGCGACACGCTGCTTCAACCCGGCTTCGTCGAGTGCCAGTTTCTCCGGTGTGGGTCTGTCGTACAGCGTTTCCTCTGTCCTGGCATACCCGATCAACAGTGGAATCGCAGCCGACAGGGCCGGCGCCGCGGGATCCCATGGATGACTGGGAATGATGCGCCCGTCGACCATGGGTGAATTCGCCGACCAGCCCGGCGCGCGATTCGTCATCTTCTCGAGCACGGCGGCGTTGGCCTGCAGCAACTGGTTCATCGGCACATTCTGAAGCGCGCGAGCGTCGCCCGGCTTCACGTCGAGCTGGGTGAGGAGCAGCGACGTGTACTTCTGCGCGTCGGCGGGCGTCGTCAAGCGGAGGACCGCGCCGCTTTCGATGATGGCCCGATGGAACAGTCCCTTGGCGCCTGGCATCGCCATAAGTGTCGCGACTTTGCGCCCACCACCGGACTGCCCGAAGATCGTCACGAGATTCGGATCGCCGCCGAAGCGATCGATGTTGTCGCGCACCCATTGGAGCGCCGCGATCACGTCGAGCAGACCGGCGGCGCTGGAGCCCGCGAACTCGGACCCGAACGATTCGGCGAGAGACGTGAACCCGAAGACGTTGAGGCGGTGGTTGATTGTTACCACGACCGCGTCGCCGCTTCGAGCCAGCCTCGTACCGTCGACCATGCGACCGGAGCCCGACCCCGTGGAAAATCCGCCACCGTGCAGCCACACCATGACCGGCCGCTTCGCTCCGTCGCCGAGCGCGGGTGTAAACACGTTGAGCACCAGGCAGTCTTCGCCTTCAACGGGAGCGCCCGTTCTGGTGGCGGCGGCATTCACGGTTTGGGGCGCCGTAGAGCCAAACGCGAGAGCATCGCGCGTACCGGTCCATGGCGCCGGTTTGGTCGGCGGCATGAAGCGATTTTTCCCAGACGTGGTACCGCCGTAAGGAATGCCCTTGAAGATTCTGATGCCCTCGACCACGGTCCCGCGAACCTGGCCGGCCGACGTGGGCGCGACCACTGTTTCGCCCTCTGCCGCGGCAAGCCTGGTCCACGCACCAGCATGGATCGCGGCGAATGCGAATGCCGTTTGCCTGACGAACGTTCTGCGGCTGCTTGTCGTCGCCATGAATGCCTCCGTCTCGTTAGTCTCCACCTTCGATGACCGCATCCGCCTCGAGCTCTACGAGCCAGTCCGGATCGATGAACCGCGAAATCTGCATGATTGTATTCGCGGGTCGAATCGCACCGAAGAACTCGCCGTGTACTGCAGCGACTGCCTGCCAGTCCTCGATCCTCGTCAGCAGAGTCCGCGTGCGCACGACCTGATCCAGCGAAGTGCCCGCCCGTTCCAGCGCCTCTTTGATGATCTCAAGGCACCTTCGGGCTTGCCCTGCCGGATCGCCCTTGGCGACCGTCTGCCCGTCTGGACCGAGCGGCGCCGTCCCCGACACCGCCACCATCGATCCCACGCGAACGGCGCGGGAAATTCCCACGCGGGGCTCGTATGGACTGCCGCTGGAAATCAATCGTCTCTTTTGCATGTTCGAACGGTGGGCCAATTATCTGCTTTTTGCGAGCAGGGCGCGACGGCGTAACTCGCGGAGCTTCGACGCGGTCAGTTTCCGGCAGCCGCACGCTTTCGCATGCGCGAGGTGCCAGCGCAGGCGCTGCCGGGCCGTCGGGCGCGCGGGCATGGGATGCTTCTTGTGCCAGGTCGCATTAATCATGACGCACGAACCTACGGGCGCGACTGCCAGCGTGACGGGTGTTGCCGTCCGTGAACCGCCTGAATGACGACGTCCTCCCCAGACGCCATTGCTGGTTGCCCGGTCTTCGGCCGTTTCTTCTCAGTGGGCGTTCAGCGGTCTGACGATTGCGAATGAGCCGTGCGCCGGCCGTCGCTCAGCGGCTGCCGTCGGCTCCAGTTGAAGTTAGACGTCGCGCGCCCACCAACGCTTCGCTTCGAGACCCGGTGTAAGCCAGGCACGAGCAACCTCCGACCGACACAGTCTCACCCAAAGTGAAACGCTACGCCTGCTCGCACGCCCCAGTAGTTCCAATTCTCAAAGCGGATATCGTCACGCCGTGGCAGGAATGAAAAGCCGTCCAGCCTGAGACCGACGCGTTTGCGAGGCCACCACGTAACCCCGCCTCCCACGCTCACGCCACGGGCGTCGTAGTTGAGGTCACCCAGCGTGGTGAAGCCTACGCCTGCGAACGGATCGAGCTTCCTCGCTGGCCGGTGAGCAAGGGGATGGTACGACCCAGTGAGGGACAGCACAATAAGGTTCCCCACCCCGAACTCCGCTCCGATGCCTATCGGCCCATTCATGATGAGCCAGTCTACGCCGCCATCGAGTTGGGTTGCACCAACGCCAAGGGAGGCATAGACATGACTCCTGCCTTGAGCGCTAGCTGAATCAGGAGGCACCGCAAGGAGTATGAGGAGCAGGCCGCAACGACGGACATGTCGAGTACACATCGTCAGGGCTTCTCTCTCCGGATTCACATCGGTCGTTGTTCTGCGACGTCTGACTACTTTTGGAGTAGACCGCCTCAACCTCCCCGCAGCCATACCATCCCACGAGTTCGGCTGACTCCGGCCTATCTCCAGGATCGGCAGAGGGTAACACAGGAGACCTTCCAGCGAAGGCGCGGACGTTGGCTGCGACCATCCTGGTTGGTTGCGACCGATTCGCAGGTAAACATCACCGCGTCAAAGCGAGGCGACGGTCAATCGTGCTGAAGGCATTGATGTTCGCCGCCAGCGTCGGTCGGGAAACCACGCCGTGGCTGCGAAAGGCTCGCAGCTAACGTCACTCCCAGGAACCTCAGAGGCGATCGAGCGGGCTCTTCACACCCAGCCCTCCCCGATTCAACACATGGGTATAGACCATCGTCGTGCTGACGAGCGCGTGGTGGTCGGCATCATGACGCCTGCTTCGTCAGACGAATCAGCACACGGCGAAGACGTCGTCTTTCGCGTGTGTACGAGCCGATGCGAGAAGGCGGTAAGAAAATCGGTCCCGAAAGCGTTGAAGGCGATGAAATAACCGGCCCGGTCGCACTCATCATGATGCACGACTCGTCCCGTCACGCGTTCGGCGCCCCGGACAACAGCGGGTCGATGGGCCGATTCTCGGCCCCGTTTTCGGTGCACACCCCATAGATTGCCGTCGGGCCACCATACAGCGCCACACCCGCGTGCTCGCCCCGGGCATTGAGGATGTAGAAATTGACGTTGAAGTTCGGCTCGCCGCGGCTGTTCAGCAGTCGCTGCTCGATCGTGGCCGCCTTGATCCGCTTGAGCGCGTCCATCCCGGCGTCCCTGGGACTCATCCCGCGCCGCATGTGCTCGACGATGAGGAACGAACACAGGTTGTACAGGTTGGCTTCGCCTCGACCGGTCGATCCGGCCGCCCCCACATCGCCATCAACATAAAGACCGGCACCCAGGATTGGCGAATCGCCTGCACGCCCCGGAATCTTCCACGCCAGTCCACTGGTCGTCGTCACTCCGGCCAGCTCGCCGCGAGGAGACAAGCCGTTGCAGTTGATGGTCCCGTAGAAATGATCGGCCTCAATCAGGCCCTCCGCGACCATCTGCAAGCCCGCCTCGAAGCCGGCGTCTGCGCGCTTCTGCGGATCCAGATAGTGCAGCGGATCGACTCGACGCTTCCATTCGAGCCACAGTTGCCGCGAGCGCGGCGTATTCAGATCCGCCTCGACCTCGAAACCCATCTGGCGGGCAAAGGTCTGGGCACCTGCCCCCACGAGCAAGTGGTGGTCTGTCTCGTCCATGACGGCTTTTGCCACCAGCGAAGGCGTGCGCACGCCCTCCAGCGCCGCAACACCACCGGCCCGCTTCTTCGGCCCGTGCATGCAGCAGGAGTCCAGTTGGACGATGCCGTCGGCATTTGGCAGGCCGCCATAGCCCACGCTCGTGTCTTCGGGATCCCGTTCGACGATGTTCACACCCGCGATTACGGCATCGAGGGGATCGGAGCCGCCGACCAGCAGTCGAAACGCCTCCTCGACACAGGTCCGGTCGCCGCCGTTCTTGAAGCGGTTTCCGTTGCCTGATGCGATGACGACCGGTCTTGCCGAGCTCTTTCTGATGGCGGGCGCCTGCGCATGCGCGCGTTCATCGGCCAACCCCGACGCCGCACCCACGAGGACACCTGCGCGGACGAAGTCTCTACGATTGATATCGGACATCCACCTGCTCCTCTTCGAAGACTGCCCCGGTCTCCGTTACGGCATGCTGCTCGACCGTGAACGCGTAACAACCGGGCCTTTCAATATGTGCCCGCACGGAACAAAACCCGCCTTTTGAAGCGTGCGTTGCGACGCGATGTTGGCAGGACCGCATCGAGCAGCAGGCACATGACCGCCCTCGTAGCAGACGCGCTTGAGCTCCTGAACGAGAAAGGAGCCGACACCTCGACGCCGGAACGGCTCCTCCACATCCATGAAGATGTCGCCGTACGGGCGGTTGTAGTGGAAGAGAATGCCTCCGGTGGCTGCGACCCGACCGTCAATGTCGACGACGCCATGCCACTTGAGCGAATCGGAGGGAACATCGAGAGCTTCCTGCGCGGTCGGTGTTCGAAACGTCGCGCCCGGCGGTCGAAGCGACGTAGATGTCTTGTCGTGGAACAGGATGGCCTCGCTCGTCACCGGGCCGGCATACGTGTGCAGCATCGCGGTCGACAGCGCATCGTTGCTCTGTACCTCGATGGTGGCGGCCGCGCTCTCGGCGAGGAACGCCTCGAACAGATTGAATACATGCAGGCGCTGATGCGGCACGACGTAGAACTCGTAGGCCGCCGGCGTGCCTTTCCACGGCCCGCCCACGGCAACGGAACCGTAGCCCACGGCCGTGCCGGCGAGGCACAACACGTACTCGTCGGTCCATCCCGCGCGTTCGTGGATCGAGTCGTGGACGATCTGGCAGGCCATCTCCAGCCGATACATCTCACGCCAGCGCGCGATGTCGCTGAGCGTGGCGGGAGTGGCGGAAATCTTCATGCTTTACGGCTTCCCCGATAGAAATCCGCCAGCACGTTGATGATCCTCCCGTTGAACTGTTCGAACTCTCCGGCGAGCGCGGCAAGGCGCTCCTCCTGCGCGACAGTCCATTCGGTCAGGTCGTTCTTCTCTTCATCGCTCGAGGGCACGCCGTCGGGAAAGGCGACGGCAATCGCCTGGCGAACCAGTTTCGCCACGTCTGCCAGCGTCAGCGACTCCAGACGATCTGCCGCCTGCGCGATCTCGTCGGACGATGCCCACCGAAAGTACTGCTCGAAGGACGCGCCGCTGTTCACTTCCTGCGACAGCATTTCGATGTGATAGACCATGAGCGCGGCCGCATCGAGGGGCCGGCCCTGCTCCCGGTCTTCCAACGCCTGGGTATACACGCGCGACACCAGCTCTTCGTTCTCGGGGGTGCTCATCTCAGACATGAACGGACCTCCGCCGGATCATTGTTGAATGTGCGTCGGCACCGGTCCCTGCAAGTATCCGATTCGGGTCAAGAAGCGATCGGCCTCGAGCAGGGTCTGGCGGTACCACTCGCCGCCGCCGTTACCCGGATTGAAGAACCCGTGAGTGGCGCCGTCGTATCCGACGAGCTGGCACTGATTCCCCAGTCCCGCCGCCTCGGCACAGAATCGCTCTACGCTGGCGTAGGGCACCGTCGTATCTGCTTTCCCGTGAAGGATGATCGTCGGCGGCAAGTCACGGCTGAGGTGATGAATGGGCGAACCGTCTCTCGCCCGTTCGCCGAAACGCCCGGCCATGGTTTCACGGGCACTCCCACTCGTGCGCGCGCCTGCCTCCGGAGTCGTATCAACCACTGGATTGAAGAGAACCAGCGCGTTGGGTTTCGAGCTGATGCGTCGGTCTTCACCCGGATCGTCGAAGCGATCGAGCACGGCGGCCGTCAGCGCGATGTGCCCTCCGGCAGAGCCTCCACCAGCCGCGATCCGATCGGGATCGATTCCCAGTTCAGCAGCGTGCGCGCGCACCCAGCGAATCGCCGACTTGGCGTCGGCGATCGCCTCGAACGCGCTCGTCTTGTGGCGGCCAAACACCCGGTAGTCGGCGACAACGGCGATCATGCCGCGCTGCGCCAGGTGGTTCGACTGCGGGACAAACTGCGTCACGGTGCCGCTCGTCCAGCCTCCGCCGAAAAAAAAGACGACGGCCGGCAAGGCCGTGGCCGTACTGCGTTTCTGCGGCTTGAAGATGTGCAGGCGCAGCTCCGCGCCGTTGACCGACTTGTATGCCCGGCTCTGGGCGCCATCGATAACGGTGGGCTGAGGTGGCAGCGCGGCATCCTGGGTGCCGGCGAAAACCGGAAGACACAAGACCAGCACGGCACAGTATGCGAGGCTCGTTCGCATCATCGATTCACGGCTCTTCATTAGGATAGCGGCTCGCTATCGTGCTGCGCGGATAGTCTCCTCTCCGCTGAGGAGCACAGCTCATGAGCAGGACGATCGTCGAGGTGGCGCCCATCAGGACGCGGTTTGTTCGTTCGATCCGAGCCAGCCGATCTTCAATGAGGTTGTTCCCGTCTGCCATACTCAACCTCCCGTGTCGTACCCAAGAGCGCCAGAGATTAGCACAGGGACCTGCGACTGAGAGGCAGGGCTAAAGCCCTGCGCCACCGGGATCCTGGCAGGGCTAAAGCCCTGCGCTACCGCGATTCCTGGCAGGGCAAAAAAAAGGGCGGGTCCACAGTTCAGGACCCGCCCTACTTTCTACTTTCTACTTTCCACCTACTCGATCGTTCCGCCTCCACCGAGCGCTTCTTCCGGCTCGATGAGGTATTCCATCTCGCGATCGAGCTCCATGTCCTCTTCGGTCGGCTGCGGCGGCGCCGGCGGCGGCGGCGGCTCGTCCGGCGGGATCCTTACCCCGCGGTAGTACTCGAAGCCCGTGCCCGCCGGAATCAGCCGGCCCATCGTGACGTTTTCCTTCAGGCCGCGCAGGTAATCGATGCGGCCCGAGATCGACGCCTCGGTGAGCACGCGCGTCGTTTCCTGGAACGACGCGGCCGAGATGAACGAATCGGTCGAGAGCGACGCCTTCGTGATGCCGAGGAGCAGCGGCCGGCCCGTCGCCGGGCGTCCGCTGGCCGACAGCACGCGCTCGTTCTCTTCGAGGAAGCGGAACTTGTCCACCTGCTCGTCGATCAGGAACTCCGTGTCGCCGACGTCCTCGATCTTCACCCACCGCATCATCTGGCGCGAGATGACCTCGATGTGCTTGTCGTTGATGTTCACGCCCTGCAGCCGGTAGACCTCCTGGATTTCGTTGACGAGATACTTCTGCAGTTCCTTCTCGCCAAGAACGTTCAGGATGTCGTGCGGATTGCTCGGGCCGTCCATCAGCGGCTCGCCCGCGCGGACGCGCTCGCCTTCCTGGACGTTCACGTGCACGCCTCGCGGCAGTGAATATTCGCGCGGCTCGGCGCCCGGCTCGTCGGGAACGATCATGATCTTGCGCTGACCCTTCACCACCGCGCCGTGCTTGACGATGCCGTCGATTTCCGAGATGACGGCTGTCTCGCGCGGCTTGCGCGCTTCGAACAGCTCGACCACGCGCGGGAGACCGCCCGTGATGTCCTTCGTCTTGGTCGTTTCACGCGGAATCTTCGCCAGCACGTCGCCGGCGAACACCGTCTCGCCGTCGCTCACCATCAAGTGCGAATGCGATGGCATGTGGTACTTCCGCGTCACCTTCGACGTCGGATGCCCCTGCGAGTCGACCGCACGGATCTCAATCGCCGGCTGCTTCTTCTCGTCCGGCGAGTCGATGATGATCAACCGCGACAGACCGGTGACTTCGTCGACTTCCTCGTGCACCGTCATGCCCTCGAGGATGTCCTTGAAGCGCACCTGGCCCGGCTCTTCGGTGAGGATCGAGAACGTGTACGGATCCCACTCGACGAGCGTCTTGCCCGGCTCCACGTGTTCGCCTTCGTGCACGCGCAGCTTCGCGCCGTACACGATCGGATAGCGCTCGCGGTCGCGGCCCTTCTGATCCTGGATGACCAGCGAGCCGTTGCGGTTCATCACCACGAGGCTGGCGTCCTTCGCCTCGACCGCCTGGATGCCCTGGAAGCGGACCGTGCCCCCGTTCTTGGCTTCCAGGGTCGACTGCTCGGAGACGCGCGACGCCGTTCCGCCGATGTGGAACGTCCGCATCGTCAGCTGCGTGCCGGGCTCGCCGATCGACTGCGCGGCGATGACGCCGACGGCCGACCCGAGCTCCACCAGCTGGCCGGTCGCCAAATCGCGCCCGTAGCACTTCGCACACACGCCCCGGCGCGACGCGCACGTCAGCACCGAGCGCATCTTCACCTTCTCGATACCGGCGTCCTGAATGGCCGACGCCAGATCTTCGTCGATCTCCTGGTTCGACTCGATGATCGTGTCGCCGCTGAACGGATCGACGAGCTTCTCGAGCGTCACGCGGCCGATGATGCGATCGCGCAGAGGCTCGATGACCTCGCCGCTTTCGATAATTGCCCGTGCCTCGATGCCGTCGAGGGTGCCGCAGTCCGGCTCCGAGATAATGACGTCCTGCGCCACATCGACGAGCCGGCGCGTGAGGTATCCCGAGTCGGCCGTCTTCAACGCCGTATCGGCCAGACCCTTACGGGCGCCGTGGGTCGAGATGAAGTACTGCAGAACGGTCAGCCCTTCCCGGAAGTTCGACGTAATCGGCGTCTCGATGATTTCGCCCGACGGCTTAGCCATCAATCCGCGCATGCCGGCCAGCTGACGAATCTGCTGTTTGGAACCGCGGGCGCCCGAGTCGGCCATGATGTAGACGGGGTTGAAGTTGCGCCCCGCCTGCTCGGTCTCCTGCATTTCCTGGAACATCTCGTCGGCGATCTTTTCCGTGACGTCCGACCAGATCGCGATGACCTTGTTGTAGCGCTCACCGTTGGTGATCGCACCTTCCAGGTACTGCTGTTCGACCTTGATGACCTCGTCGCGCGCACCCTTCACGAGTGCCGGCTTCTCGGCCGGGATGATGAGGTCGTCGATACCGATCGACAGACCCGATCGGGTCGCATACGTGAAGCCGAGCTGCTTCAGACTGTCGAGCATCTCGACGGTCTTTTCGAGACCGTAGCGGAGGTAGCACGACTGCACGAGCTGCTGCAGCCCCTTCTTCTTCAGCAGGCCGTTGACGAACGGCATACCGCCCGGAATCGCGTCGTTCAGGATGACGCGACCGACGGTCGTGTTGATGATCTTGTTGGTGACGGTCTGCACTTCTGCATGAATGACTGCCTGGTCGTCGCGGGCCGTCGTCATGTCCTGCAACTCGCCCGTATAGCGCAGCCGGATCGGCGACAGCGTCTCCAGCTCGCCCGCTTCGAGCGCGATGATCACGTCGTCGGTGTTGCCGAACGCGCGACCCTCGCCTTTCGCGCCGGGCTTCGCTTTGGTCAGGTAGTAGCACCCGAGCACGATGTCCTGCGACGGCACCGCGATCGGCGCGCCGTTGGACGGCGAGAGGATGTTGTTCGACGAGAGCATCAGCACCGAGGCCTCGATCTGCGCCTCGGGCGACAGCGGAATGTGCACCGCCATCTGGTCGCCGTCGAAGTCCGCGTTGAACGCGGTGCAGACGAGCGGATGGATCCTGATGGCCTTGCCTTCGACGAGCACCGGCTCGAACGCCTGGATGCCCAGCCGATGCAGCGTCGGCGCGCGGTTCAGCAGGACCGGGTGCTCCTTGATGACCTCTTCAAGGATGTCCCACACTTCCGGCTTCTGCTGCTCGACCATCTCCTTGGCCTGCTTGATGGTCGCCACCAGCCCGCGCTCTTCGAGCTTGTTGTAGATGAACGGCTTGAACAGCTCGAGCGCCATCTTCTTCGGCAACCCGCACTGGTGCAGCTTGAGCTCGGGCCCCACGACGATGACCGAACGGCCCGAGTAATCCACGCGCTTGCCGAGCAGGTTCTGGCGGAACCGCCCCTGCTTGCCTTTCAGCGTATCGGACAGCGACTTCAGCGGACGGTTGTTCGCCCCGCGCAGCACACGGCCGCGGCGGCCGTTGTCGAAGAGCGCGTCGACCGCTTCCTGAAGCATGCGCTTCTCGTTGCGGATGATGACGTCGGGCGCCTTCAGCTCGATGAGCTTCTTCAACCGGTTGTTGCGGTTGATGACGCGGCGATAGAGATCGTTGAGGTCCGAAGTCGCGAACCGGCCGCCGTCGAGCGGCACGAGCGGGCGCAGTTCCGGCGGAATCACCGGAATCACGTCGAGAATCATCCACTCCGGGTGATTCGTCGACTTGCGGAACGAGTCGACCACCTTCAGCCGCTTGGCGTACTTCAGCTTCTTCTGCGCCGAAGGTTCGGACCGCATCTTCGTGCGCAGCTCTTCGGCGAGCTTCTCCACGTTGACGCGCTTCAGCAGCTCCTTGATCGCTTCGGCGCCCATCTGCGCGCGGAACTTGTGTCCCCACTCTTCGCGCGCCTTGCGGTACTGCTCTTCCGACAGCAGCTGGTTCTGGTTCAGGTCGCTGTCGAGCGGATCGACGACGACGTAGGCCTCGAAGTAGAGCACGCGCTCGAGCTCGCGCAGCGAAATGTCGAGCAGGTGGCCGATGCGGCTCGGCAGCCCCTTGAAGAACCACACGTGGCTGACGGGCGTGGCGAGCGTGATGTGGCCCAGGCGCTCGCGGCGCACCTTGGCCTGCGTCACTTCGACACCGCACTTGTCGCAAATCACGCCGCGGTGCTTCATGCGCTTGTACTTGCCGCACAGGCACTCCCAGTCGGTGATCGGCCCGAAGATCTTCGCGCAGAACAGGCCGTCGCGTTCGGGCTTGAACGTGCGGTAGTTGATCGTCTCCGGCTTGGTCACCTCGCCGTGCGACCACGACATGATCTTCTCCGGCGACGCCAGCGAGATACGAATCGCGTCGAAGTCGGATGTCAGCGAACCCCTATCGTGAAAACTTGGTCTCATCTTCTACACCTCTTCCAGTGCCGGTGCGGGTAGCGCAGCGACCGGTTCGGCGGTTTTCTTCTTGGTCTTCAACAGCTCCACGTCCAGGCACAGCGACTGGAGCTCGCGGATGAGGACGTTGAACGATTCAGGCAGCCCGGCCGTGAACGACGCATCGCCTTTCACGATGGCCTCGTAAATCTTGGCTCGTCCGGTCACGTCGTCCGACTTGGCCGTGAGCAACTCCTGAAGGATGTGCGCCGAGCCGTATGCCTCGAGCGCCCAGACCTCCATTTCTCCGAACCGCTGGCCGCCGAACTGCGCCTTGCCACCCAGCGGCTGCTGGGTGATGAGCGAGTACGGCCCGATCGAACGCGCGTGAATCTTGTCGTCGACCAGGTGCGACAGCTTGAGCATGTAGATGTAGCCGACGGTCACGTCCTGCTCGAACGACATGCCCGTCATGCCGTCGAAGAGGTTCGTCTTGCCGCTCTTCGGCAAGCCCGCCTGATCGAGCCAGCTCTTGATCTCCTTCTCCGTCGCGCCGTCGAAGACGGGCGTGGCGAAGTAGAGACCCAGGGCGTGCGCGGCCCAGCCGAGGTGCGTCTCGAGAATCTGACCGACGTTCATACGCGACGGAACGCCGAGCGGATTCAGCACGATCTCCACCGGCGTGCCGTCCGGCAGATGCGGCATGTCTTCCTCGGGAAGGATGCGCGCGATGACGCCCTTGTTGCCGTGACGGCCGGCCATCTTGTCGCCGACCGACAGCTTGCGCTTCATCGCCACGTACACCTTGACGAGCTTGATGACGCCCGGAGGCAGCTCGTCGCCGCGGCGAATCTTCTCCTTCTTCTCTTCGAAGAGCTGACGGATGACTTCCACCTGCCGCTCGGTTCTCTCTTCGAGCGCGCGGAGGTCGTCTTCCAGGCGCGGATCGTCGGCCTGGATCTTCAGGCGTACCATCGCGTCGTAGGGCATGTCCTGCAGAATCTCCGGGGTCAGGACCGTGCCCTTCTTGAACATGCGCTCGCGGCCGTATTCGTCGAACAGGTCGCTGCGCAGCGTCTGGTTGTTCAGCATCTGCACGACGCGCTTCTTCACCTCGTCGTGAAGGATGCGGATCTCGTCCTGCAGGTTCTTCTCCATCATCTCGAGCTCTTCGGCCTCGATGGCCTTGGCTCGATCGTCCTTCTCGATGCCCTTGCGCGAGAAGATCTTGACCCCGACGATGATGCCCTCGATGCCCGGCGGGCAGATGAGGGAGGCGTCGCGCACGTCGCCGGCCTTCTCGCCGAAGATGGCCCGGAGCAGCTTTTCTTCCGGCGTCAGCTGCGTCTCGCCTTTCGGCGTGACCTTGCCGACCAGAATGTCGCCCGGCTTCACATACGCGCCGATGCGGATGATGCCGCTCTCGTCGAGATCGCGCAGGAACGTCTCCGACACGTTCGGGATGTCCCGCGTGATTTCCTCGGGCCCGAGCTTGGTGTCGCGCGCCTCGATTTCGAACTCCTCGATGTGGATGGAGGTGTAGTAGTCGTCCTTCACCATCCGCTCCGAGACGAGAATCGCGTCTTCGAAGTTGTAGCCGCGCCACGGCATGAAGGCGACGAGCACGTTGCGGCCGAGCGCGAGCTCGCCCAGCTCCGTGCACGGACCGTCGGCCATGACCTGGCCCTTGTGCACCTTCTGCCCGACGCGCACGATCGGCTTCTGGCTGATGCACGTGTTCTGGTTCGAGCGCTTGAACTTCGTCAGGTTGTAGATGTCGGCGCCCATCTCCTTGCTGACCGCCGGATCTTCGCTCTCGCCTTCGACGCGCACGACGATGCGGAGCGAGTCGACGAAGTCGATCGTGCCGGCACGGCGGGCCACGACGACCGCGCCCGAGTCGCGCGCGGTGATGTGCTCCATGCCCGTTCCGACGAACGGCGCCCGCGCCCGCAACAGCGGCACGGCCTGGCGCTGCATGTTCGATCCCATCAGCGCGCGGTTCGCGTCGTCGTTCTCGAGGAACGGAATCAGCGACGCGGCCACCGAGACGAGCTGCTTCGGCGAGACGTCGATGAACTGCACGCTGGCGCGCTGCGCCAGGATGAAGTTGCCCGCCTGGCGGCAGTTGATGCGGTCGCCGACGAACCGCCCGTTCGGATCGAGCTCGGCGTTGGCCTGCGCGATGATGTACTGGTCTTCTTCCCACGCCGACAGATAGAAGGAATGCGGCTCGAACTCGGCCGCGCGCTTCTTCCGGCCCTTCGACGCGGCGTTCTCCTCGAGGACCTCGTTGACCTCGACGATCTCGCCGGTCTTGAACTTCGTGCCGCCGCCGTTGGTGATGAGGACGAAGTCGGCGACGCGCCCTTCCTTCACCTTGCGGTACGGCGACTCGATGAACCCGAACTCGTTGATGCGCGCGTAGCACGAGAGCGACGAGATGAGGCCGATGTTCGGGCCTTCCGGCGTCTCAATCGGGCAGATGCGCCCGTAGTGCGTCGGATGGACGTCGCGGACTTCGAACCCGGCGCGCTCGCGTGAGAGACCGCCGGGGCCGAGGGCCGAGAGACGCCGCTTGTGCGTGATTTCCGACAGCGGGTTGGTCTGGTCCATGAACTGCGACAGCTGCGACGACCCGAAGAACTCGCGAATCGCGGCCATGACCGGCTTCGCGTTGATCAGGTCGTGCGGCATGGCGGTCGCCATTTCCTGGTAGACCGACATCTTTTCCTTGATCGCGCGCTCCATGCGCACGAGCCCGATGCGGAACTGGTTCTCGAGCAGCTCGCCGACCGAGCGCACGCGCCGGTTGCCCAGGTGATCGATGTCGTCCACGTTCACCGGGTTCTTGCGCAGCTTCAGCAGGTACTTGATGACCTCGTAGAAGTCCTGCGGGTGCAGGATCTTCTCGTCGAGCGGCGTGTTGAGGCCGAGCTTGGTGTTCAGCTTCAGCCGGCCGACGCGCGAGAAGTCGTACTTCTGCGGGTTGAAGAACATGTTCTCGAAGAGCGACCGCGAGCTGTCGAGCGTCGGGGGATCGCCCGGGCGCAGACGGCGGTAGATCTCGATGAGCGACTCTTCGTGCGTGTGGATCGGATCCTTCTTCAGCGTCGCGGAGATGATCGGCCCGACGTCGTCTCGTTCCGGGAAGAACACCTCGATGCGATCGATGCTGTTCTCCTGCGCCATCGAGATGACGCGCGGCGTGATTTCCTCGTTGGCCTCGAGGATGACCTCGCCGGTCGCCGGGTTGACGATGTCCGCCGCCGCGAAGGCCCCCTCGAGCTCGGCGTCCGAGATCTCGATCGCCTCGACGTTGGCCTTGCGCAGCGCCGCGATGGCCGACGCGGTGATCTTCTTGCCCGCCTGGATCGTGATGTCGGACTTCGGCACGCTGATGTCCTTGGCCGCGCGCAGCCCGACGAGGCTGTCGCTGACGGCCCAGAACTTCGAGTCCTTCCGCAGGTAGATCTTCTCGACGGCGTAGAAGCTGCGGATGATCTCGTCGTGCCCGCGCAGGCCGAGCGCGCGCAGGAACACGCTGGCGAGGAACTTCCGCTTGCGATCGATGCGGACATACAGCAGGTTCTTCGCGTCGTACTCGAACTCCACCCACGAGCCGCGGTAGGGGATGATCTGCGCGACGAACAGCGTCTTGTCTTCGGAGTGGAAGAAGGCCCCCGGCGAGCGGTGGAGCTGCGACACGATGACGCGCTCGGTGCCGTTGATGATGAACGTGCCGTTCTCGGTCATCAGCGGGATGTCGCCGAAGTAGACCTCCTGCTCCTTGATGTCGCGGATGGTCTTCGCGCCCGTCTCGGGATCCTTGTTCCAGACCACGAGCCGGATGGTGACCTTCAGCGGCACCGCGAACGTCATGCCGCGTTCCTGGCATTCGTCGACGTCGTACTTCAGCTTCAGCGCGACGGTGTTGCCGCAGATATCGCAGACGTCACCCTCGACGATGTTCGGGCGCCCGCAGCGCGCGCACAGCACTTCGCGATCGCCGTAGGGATCGGCGATGAGCACGTTGCCGCAGCCGGCGCAGGGCTTGCGCAGGTGGTGCAGCCCCTGCAGCTTGCCGCACTTGCACTCCCAGTTGCCGATGGAGTACTCGATGAACTCGAGCGACGAGTTCTCGCGGAAGTCGCTGATCGGAAACACCGACTTGAACACCGACTGCAGGCCCGCGTCCTCGCGCTCCGAGGCGAGCCGGTTCATCTGCAGGAAGCGCTCGTACGATTTCTTCTGAATCTCGATCAGGTTCGGAATCGGAACCGTTGTCTTGATCTTCGAAAAGTCGATCCGCTCGCGGTAGACGTTCTTCGGAAGGCTGTACATCTATGGACTCCTGGCTACGGGCTTCCGGCTTCAAGGCCATTCAAGGCGAGCCATCGACCCATGCCTAAGTACGAGAAAAAAGACGGGCTCCAGGCCCGGGATGGAGTCGGGAGGGGCTTCCACGGAACTCGTGTGGAAACCCCTCCCGACCCCGTTCCGGAGCCCGGAGTCTGGAGTCTGAACGGCGAAGCGAGCTACTTGATCTCGACCTTCGCGCCGACTTCGTCGAATTTCTTCCGGATCGCTTCTGCCTCGTCCTTGTTCACACCCTCCTTGATCGGCTTGGGCACCGACTCGACGAGGTCTTTCGCTTCCTTGAGGCCGAGGCTGGTCACTTCGCGGACGACCTTGATGATGTTGATCTTCTTCTCGGCCGGGAAGCTCACGAGGGACACGTTGAAATCCGTCTTCTCTTCAGCAGGTGCCGCCGCCGCGCCGCCGCCACCGGCTGCCGGCATGGCCATTGGCATCGCCGCCGCCGCCGAGACACCGAGCTCGGACTCGAGCGCCTTCACGAGCTGCGACAGCTCGAGCACGCTGATGCCCTTGATGTAGTCGATTACCTGCTGCTGATTCAATTCGGCCATTGCTATTTGCTCCTTATTAAGACGGCTTCGCGAATATCTTTTCTTAATGGCCGTGGGGCCCCACCCCCACGGCCTGTACCTCGCGACCTCTGGTCGCTCGGCTTTGTTTGCGACAACGATCTGCTTAGTAAATCAATGCGTCGTGTCCGGCTTCAGGCCTCGGCCTTTTTCTTCTCGTACTGCGACAGCACGCTCACGAAATCCCGTGGCGCGGCGTTCAGCACGCTGACCAGCTGCACCATCGGGGCGCTCAGCAGGAACAGCAGCTTCGCGTAGAGTTCGGGCCTGCCCGGCAGCGACGCGAGGTCGGTCACCTCGGCTGCCTTGATCGTGCGTCCCTGCACGACCGCCGCCTTGATCTTCAAGGACGGTGCCGTCTTCTGGAACGCCGTCAGGGTCTTGGCGAGCAGGACGGGATCGGTCGCCGTGTAGGCGATGGCCGTCGTGCCCTTGAAGTGCTCGGTGAGCCCCTCGAACGCCGTCCCCTTGATGGCGCGCCGGGCGATCGTGTTTTTGACGACCTTGTAGGTCGCTTTGGCCTTCCGCAGCTCGCGGCGCAGGTCGGTGACCTGCGGCACGTTCAGGCCGCGGTAATCGACGACAATCGCGCTGTCGGTGCCTTTGAAGGCGCCCGCGAGCTGCGACAGCTCTTCTTGTTTTTCCGCTCTTGTAACAGCCATTAGTGTTTCACCGCCACGTCGTGATGCACCGTATCGATGCGGATGCCGGGTCCCATCGTCGACGACAACGTGACGCTCTTGAGGTACTTGCCCTTCGCCGCCGCCGGCTTCGCCTTGACGATGCTGTCGACCAGCGCGTGCGTATTGGCGATGAGCGACTCGGCCGCAAACGAGGTCTTGCCGACCGGCGCGTGGATGATGCCGGTCTTGTCGACGCGGAACTCCACCTTGCCGGCCTTGATTTCCTTGACGGCGTTCGCGATCTCGAACGTCACGGTGCCGGTCTTCGGATTCGGCATCAGCCCGCGCGGGCCGAGCACCTTGCCGAGCCGGCCGACGGCGCGCATCATGTCGGGCGTCGCGACGACGGCGTCGAAATCCATCCAGCCGCCGTTGATCTTCTCGACGACGTCCTCGCCGGCCACGTGGTCGGCGCCGGCGTCCTGCGCTTCCTTCTGCTTCTCGCCGCCGGCAATCACGAGCACTTTCTTGCTCTTGCCGAGGCCGTGCGGCAACACGACGGTGCCGCGGACCATCTGGTCGGCATGCTTCGGATCGACGCCGAGGCGGCAGGTCAGCTCGACGGTTTCATCGAACTTTGCGAATTTGACTTTCTGCAGCAGGGGGATTGCGTCCTCAATACTGAGCGGATGCTCAGGAACCTGCTTCTTGGCGGCTTCGAACTTCTTACCCACTTATTGCCTCCTGTGGTGCAAACGGGCCAATCGGCCCTCCCACTTTTTACTTTCTACTTTCTACTTTCTACTCTACTGAATGACGTCCAAGCCCATCGAACGCGCCGTGCCGGCGACCGTCTTGATGGCCGCTTCGAGCGACTCGGCGTTCAGATCGGGCAGCTTGATCTTGGCGATCTCCTCGACCTGCTTCGCGGTCACGGTGCCGACCTTGGTCTTGTTGGGCTCGGCCGATCCCTTGGCGATATTCGCCGCGCGCTTGAGCAGAATCGAGGCCGGCGGCGTCTTCGTGATGAACGAGTACGACCGATCGGCGTAGATCGTCACGACGGCCGGGATAATCAAGCCTTCCTGGCCGGCCGTCTTCGCATTGAAGTTCTTGCAGAAGTCCATGATGTTGACGCCGTGCGGACCGAGCGCGGTCCCGACCGGCGGCGCGGGCGTCGCCTTGCCCGCGGCAATCTGGAGCTTCACCATTGCCTGTACTTTCTTCGCCATAAGACTTTCAGTCCTGACGCAGAGGCGCAGAGCCGCAGAGTAATTTTTCTTCTAGAAGAAGTCTCTCTGCGTCTTTGCGTCTCTGCGTCGAATCAGATCTTTTCCACCTGCAAAAAGTCGAGCTCGACCGGTGTCGAGCGGCCGAAGATCGTCACCATCACCTTCAGCGTGTTCTTGTCGAGGTTCACCTCGTCGACCACGCCGTTGAAGCTGGTGAACGGCCCTTCGTTGATCCGCACCTGCTCGCCCTTTTCGAACATGTACTTCGGCTTCGGCTTCTCGGCCGCTTCCTTCACCTGATCGAGAATCTGCTCGACCTCGTCCTTGCTGAGCGGCGTCGGCTTGACGCCGGCGCCGACGAAGCCAGTCACCTTCGGCGTGTTCTTCACCACGTGCCACGCGTTGTCGGACATGTTCATCTCGACAAGGATGTAGCCAGGGAAAAACCGCTTCGGCGTGACGACCTTCCGCCCGGCGCGCATCTCGACGACGTCCTCGGTCGGGATCAGAATCTCGCCGATTTCATCCTGCAGCCCGTAGGCCTGCACGCGCTGTCCGAGCGACTCGGCTACCTTCTTCTCGAAGCCCGAGTAGGTATGGACGATGTACCACTGCTTGGTCGAAACGTCTGTCATTACACTCACTTAGCGAAACCTCTGGAACAGCGCGAACACGCCGCGCTCCAGAATCAGGTCGACAACCCAGAGAAACGTGCCAAGGATGAACGAGAAGACGATGACCACGATGGTCGCCGCGTAGACCTCTTTCCGCAGAGGCCACGTCACCTTCTTCAGTTCGTTGCGGACTTCGGTCAGGAAGCCACGGGCGCGATTCCACCAGCCGCCGACGTTTTCCCGTGCGCCTTCCAGGTTTTCAGTGACCACGTTAGACATTAGTCAGTCGTCAGTTCTCAGTCTTCAGTTCTCAGTCCGCCTTCGCCTGCGGCTTCGGCGCGACAGCCTTCGCACTGGAAGACTGGCTCGCCTAGCCGAAGCTCGCTCGCGGGTCACGCGAGCGAAGGCTGGCAGGCCAGGAGGGTCTCGAACCCCCAGCCCCCGGTTTTGGAGACCGGTGCTCTACCAATTGAGCTACTGGCCTATACCCTCTTCGCTGACAGGGCTGAAGGCTTAGGGCTGGGGGCTAAGGGGTTGGGGTGAACGTTCACCTCAACTAAGCCCTCAGCACTAAGCCCTAAGCCCTCGCCTGCGTCAGTTACTTCGTCTCCTTGTGCCCCGTGTGCTTCCGGCAGTACCGGCAGTACTTGCTCATCTCGAGGCGCTCGGACGATTTCTTCCGGTTCTTCGTCGTGCTGTAGTTCCGGCGCTTACACTCGGTGCACGCCAGAAATGATGTCGCGCATATAACCTGTCAGGCTCGGCATCGGCTTCAGCGGCCAAGCCGAAGTCTACCGCTACTCGAATCTCCGTGATCGTGCCGGCGCCCACCGTGCGGCCGCCTTCGCGGATCGCGAAGCGCGAGCCCTTCTCGATCGCGACCGGCGTAATCAGCTCGCCGATGATGTCCGTGTTGTCGCCCGGCATCACCATCTCGACGCCTTCCGGCAGATGCAGCGAGCCGGTCACGTCGGTGGTGCGGATGTAGAACTGCGGGCGGTAGCCGTTGAAGAACGGCGTGTGGCGTCCGCCCTCTTCCTTCGAGAGGACGTACACCGTCGCCTTGAACTTCGTGTGCGGCGTAATCGAGCCGCCCTTGGCCAGCACCTGTCCGCGCTCGACTTCTTCTTTTTCCGTGCTGCGCAGCAGGACGCCGACGTTGTCGCCCGCCACGCCCTCGTCGAGCAGCTTGCGGAACATCTCGACGCCGGTGACGATCTTCTTCTTGGTCGGACCGAAGCCGATGATTTCGACTTCCTCGCCCACCTTCACCTTGCCGCGCTCGATACGGCCCGTGACGACGGTGCCGCGGCCCGAGATCGAGAAGACGTCTTCGATCGGCATCAGGAACGGCTTGTCCACTTCGCGCTGCGGCATCGGGATGTAGGTGTCGAGCGCTTCCATCAGCTTGAGCACGCCTTCGGCCCCGCCCGGCTCGCCGTTCAGCGCCTTGAGCGCCGAGAGGCGAACGACCGGAAGATCGTCGCCGGGGAACCGGTACGACTTCAGCAGCTCGCGCACCTCGAGCTCGACGAGGTCGAGGAGCTCGGGGTCGTCAACCGCGTCAACCTTATTAAGCGCGACGACGAGGTACGGCACGTTCACCTGGCGCGCGAGCAGCACGTGCTCGCGCGTCTGCGGCATCGGACCGTCGGTGGCCGACACGACCAGGATCGCGCCGTCCATCTGCGCGGCGCCCGTGATCATGTTCTTGATGTAGTCGGCGTGGCCCGGGCAGTCGACGTGCGCGTAGTGCCGGTTCGACGTCGAATACTCGACGTGGCTGGTCGCGATCGTCAGAATCTTCGTCGCATCGCGGCGGCCCTGCGACTCGGACGCTTTCGCGACCTCGTCGTACGAAACGAACTTGGTGGCCCAGCCCTTGTCGGCCGATACCTTGGTCAACGCCGCGGTGAGCGTGGTCTTGCCATGGTCGATGTGACCGATGGTGCCGACGTTGACGTGTGGCTTTGAACGATCAAATTTTTCTTTCGACATGCCTGCGTCTCTCCGTTGCTGATGTCTGCTATCGCCTTCGTTATACCTACCGCGTCGAGGACTGCCGGCCGACGCGATTCAAATCTATCGGGCCACTGAAGTTGGAGCCGATGACCAGAATTGAACTGGTGACCTCGTCCTTACCAAGGACGCGCTCTGCCAACTGAGCTACATCGGCCCGGGTCAAGTCCGGTCTACGGCCCTTCGACTCGCTTCGCTCGCTCAGGGCATTCTCCCAGTCCCTGGCTCGCCATGAGCGAGCTTGCAGCTCGCCGACGCGAGCTGCAGGCGAGTCGAATGGAGCGGGAGACGGGGATCGAACCCGCGACCAACAGCTTGGAAGGCTGTGACTCTACCACTGAGTTACTCCCGCCTTCGCGCCTCGCCCTGCTTGCGCCTCACTCGGCGCTACGGCGGGCAGGCCCGCATTTCTCCTGCTTGCGCCTTCGTCAACCCTGCGACGGGCAAACCCGCTGCGCGCCACTCACTAAGCCCTCAGCCCTCAGCCCTCAGCCCTTACCGTGGCTTGCCATCCGAAGCTCGTCTGGATCCGGCGAGCGAAGGATGGTGGGGAGGGGAGGGTTCGAACCTCCGTAGCCCGAAGGCGGCAGGTTTACAGCCTGCTGCGATTGACCGCTCTGCCACCTCCCCAATTTCTCAAGCTCTCAGCTGCCAGCTCTCAGTTGTCAGCTGGTCGCACGTGGACCGAGACATCATCTCTGAAAGCTGAGAGCTGAAAGCTGAAGGCTGATCTTTGCTGCTTATCCTGCAGACCGCTTACTGCACCCCGCTGTTGCTGCCTGTCGTGAGGCCGCTGGTCGGCCGCGTCAAGCTAAATCCACCCCATCGCAGCCGCCGCGTTGGGAACCCCGGTTATGGAGCTGGCGAAGGGATTTGAACCCCCGACCGGCTGATTACAAATCAGCTGCTCTACCGGGCTGAGCTACGCCAGCCAGACAAAAAGCTGAGTTTAGCACAAGGTGTGCCACCGAATGCAAGGCGTCCTTACTTGGATTCTTTTGCCTTCGGGCCTAGGTTCTCTGCCGCCGGGCCTCGAACAAGACCACTCCCGCCGCCACCGAGACATTCAGGCTGTCCACGTGGCCGAGCATGGGGATTCGGGCCAGGAAGTCGCAGCGATCGCGGACGAGACGACGGAGCCCGGTTCCTTCCGCGCCGAGCACTATCGCGGTGGGGAGCTTCAAGTCGATCTTATCGTACGTTTCAGGCGCATCGCCCGCGAGGCCGACCGTCCAGATGCCGGCCTCCTTCAACTCTTCGAGGGCCCGGGCGACGTTGACGACATCGGCGATCCTGACGTGCGCGATCGCCCCCGCCGACGCCTTGGTCGTCGCCGCGCTCAGCGGCGCCGAATGCCGCGTCTGCCGCACGATACCGTGGGCGGCCACCGCGTCGACGCTGCGAAGAATCGCGCCGAAGTTGTGCGGATCTTCGATGCCGTCGAGCACGACGATGAGCGCCGGCGGCGCGGCGCGCGCATCGCCGATGAGGTCGTCGAGGCCGTAGGTGTCGCGGTCGGCGAGGTCGGCCACGACACCCTGGTGCGACGACCCGCGTGCATCCCGATCGAGCTCTTCGTCCGGAACGCGACGGATGGGGACGCTCGACTGGCCGGCCAGCGTCAACAGCTGCTCCAGACGTCGATCGCTCCGGCGCCCGACGCGCAGCGAGACGACGCGCCCGGCCTTCAGCGCCTCGGTCACCGCGTTGATGCCGTAAATCAGCATGGCGTTGCGCGCGGCGGAGCATGAACTGCGCGTCGCGCGCTCGCGCGCGCCCATGATGCGCGCGATCCCGATAGACGATTCGATCTCGGCGCCATGTTCCATCGCCGGCACGAGCAGATCGAGCTCGGGACCGTCGCCCGCGCCGGTCAGGGCAAGGCGAATCGGATGGAACAGCGCGCGTCCCTTCAGACCTGTCTTCTGTTTCACCCGATCGGCCAGGCCGCGAAATGTCTGTCTGTCGGCGAGACGCGGCGAGGCGTCCAGCTCGTCGGCCAGCGCGCCGATCACCTGCCGCGCGGCGCCGTCACTCGCTTCCGATCGGATCGTACTCGTCGGCCAGCGCCGAGGACGCGGAAAACTCGAAGAGCTGGCGCAAACGCTGCGGCACTTGATCGAGGCGATCCACGGAGACATTGAAGATGGGCACGAGACTCACGAGATACTGAAAACCCTCCGGCCGCAGCCGCGACGTGACGTAGCCGGCTCGCTCGAGATAGGGCAACGCCAATCGCGCCAGGCGCCCCGGGTCGGCCTCTTTCAGGTAGTGCCGGTTCACCCAGGCGAGCTTCTCCTCGTCGAAGACGCTCGCGCTGTGCCCGACATCGCTCAGCGAAAACCGCTTCGCCATCTCGGCGAGCGGCACCAGCTCCTGGCCTTCGCCAGGCGACCAGCTCAAGAGCGCCAGGTAGTTGAGCAGCGCCTCGGGCAGGTAGCCCTTCTCGCGGAACTCATCGACCGACACGGCACCATGCCGCTTCGACAACTTGGTGTGGTCGGGACCGAGCACCATCGCGACGTGGCCGAAGGCCGGCGCCGTCAACCCCAGTGCCTCGTAGATGAGGATCTGGCGCGGCGTGTTCGAGATGTGGTCTTCGCCGCGCACGACGTGCGTCACGCCCATCAGCCCATCGTCGACGACCACCGCGAAGTTGTAGGCGGGATGCCCGTCCGAGCGCTGGAGCACCTGATCGCCGATGACGTCGGTGTGGAAGCGGATTTCGCCGCGGACGAGATCCACGAACACGATGTCGCGATTCCCGGGCGTCCGGAAGCGGACCGCCGCCGGCTCTCCCCGCGCGACGCGTGCATGAGCCTGTGCGGGATCGATCTGCGCGCAGCGCCCGAGTACTTCGCGGGCAGGTTCTTCGCGAGGGCCTCTTTACGCTCGGCCTCGAGCTGTTCGGGCGTACAGAAACAGTAGTACGCCTTCCCCTCGGCCAGCAGCACGTTCGCGCGCGACTGATACGTGCCGAGCCGCTCCGACGATCGATACGGACCTACCGGGCCGCCCACTTCGGGTCCTTCATCCCAGTCGAGACCCAGCCAGCGCAGATCTTCCAGGATGGCCGCATCGGACTCGGCGGTCGATCGCTCGACGTCGGTGTCTTCGATACGCAGGATGAAGGTCCCCTGCTGTCCGCGCGCCAGCAGCCAGTTGAACAGTGCCGTGCGGACGTTGCCGACGTGAAGGTGGCCCGTGGGGCTGGGGGCGAATCTGACCCGCATAAATAGAGGGCTTAGGGCTTAGGGCTAAGGGCTAAGGCGCGGCGGAACTGAAGTTCCGCCCTACCTCTTGCCTCCGCACGAGCATGGCCACGGCATGCACCGCGATGGCTTCGTTGCGGCCGAGGGCGTCGACTTTTTCGTTTGTCTTTCCTTTGACGCTCACGGCGGAGGTTTCGATCCCGAGCGCCTGCGCCAGATTCGCGCGCATGGCCGGGACATGCGGCGCCAGCTTCGGCCGCTCCGCGATGATGACGGCGTCGACGTTCGACACGGAATACCCCGCCGCGCGCACGATCGCCATGGCGCCTTTCAGCAGTTCGATGCTGTCGGCGCCTTTCCATTTCGGGTCGGTATCGGGAAAGTGCTGTCCGATATCGCCAGCGCCGGCAGCGCCGAGGATCGCGTCCGTCACCGCATGACACAGGACGTCGGCATCGGAATGGCCCGCCAGCCCGGTGTCGTGCGGAATCCGCACGCCACCAATAATGAGCGGCTTCCCGGCCTCCAGCCGGTGCAGGTCGTAGCCGGTGCCCACCCGCGGGCTAATCCCTAATCCCCAATCCCTAATCCCCAGCATAGCCTTTGACACGTTCAGGTCGTGCTCGGTCGTAATCTTGACATTGGTCGATTCGCCGTCGACAAGCGCGACCGAGTGCCCCGCCTGCTCGGCCAGGGACGCCTCGTCCGTCGCCATCGTCAGCGCTTCGTGCCCGAGCTGGATGGCCTCTTCCAAAACCTCGCGGCTGAAGGCCTGCGGCGTCTGCGCGAGATACATCGATTCGCGCGCCATCGTGCGCGCGACGATCCTGACGCCGGGCGCGGCGGTGGCTTCCTTCACGGTGTCGCTGGCCTGCACGGCGGCAATCGCGGCGCCGCCCCTGGCCGCCGCGTCGATGACCCGGGAGAACAGATCGGCCGTCGCGAACGGCCTCGCCGCGTCGTGGATGACGATCACGGTCGCGCTCTTCGAAACCTGGGCGAACGCGTTCGCGACCGAATCCTGCCGTCGGTCGCCGCCATTGACGATGCGCACCGGTTTTTTCGACGAGATCAGATACGGCGGCGGCGACTGCGCCAGATCGGGCGGCAGCGCAATCACGATCTCGTCTATCCGGTCGTGGCCGTCCACGAGCGCGAAGCTGCGCTCGAGAATGGTGCGATCGCCCAGCGCGATCATCTGCTTGGGCACCGCCGCGCCAAGCCGCGTACCGCGGCCCGCGGCGGCGAGAATGGCCGACACGAACATGCTTCGGGATTATATCGACAAGTCGGTTGGTGGTTGGTGGTCGGCGGTGGCGCAGGGCTTCAGCCCTGCCACAGGATTCTTACCAATCACACGTTGATCTGAAACTCTTTCACGAAGTACCGCACCATGCCCGCATACGGCGCGTCGGGCTTCGTCATGTCCTTGATCTGGCTGCGAATCGTGGCCTGCAACGCCGGCTGGACCCCAAGCGCGACGAACGCGTTCAGCGAGTCCCGGAACACGACGAGATCGTCGAAGGTTTTCCACCGGATGCGCTTCAGCTCTTCGCGATTGAGCCCGTAGAACTGGTTCACCGCGGCAAACGCGCGCTTGGCCGCGACCTTATTCGACGCGGCCGCCACTTCCACCGTTTTCAGCGTGTCGTTCGCAATCCACTTGAAGAGCGGATCGGGGTCGTTGACGTACGGATCGACCAGGCCCGCCTTTTCCTTGGCCGCCGCCACGATGAAATCGGCCAGCGGATGGCCGGCGGTGAGGTCGAGCGCGTCGGGCGTCAGAATGCCGGCGAGCGCATCGATCGCCGCAGGCGTCGCGGGTGCGGGCAGCGCCGGGCCTTTCCACGCACCCGTCGAGGCATGAACGGGAAATGAATCGCCCTTGAAGACCTGATTGCAGATCTGGCAGGCATAGACGTAGTTGTCGTAGCAGTACGCCAGCCACCAGTACACGCTCTTCGGCCGGAAGTGCTCGACGTCGCCATGCGCGACGGTGTCGGTCGGCGACTCGCAGTACGCGCACCTGCCGCCGCTCTCGATCTTCAGCTGCGGCTTGGCGGCCTTCCAGACCGACTGCTTGAATGCCAGTGTGCCGGCCAGTTTCCCGTTGATCAGATCGAGGGACTTGTCCTTGCGGCCCGGCCCGCGAAACGCCGCGGGTATCGCCGCGGCCGTGCGCACGCGCTCGAGCCTGGTCATCGTCCCTGCTTGTCGAGCGCGGCCTTGATATCGGCGAGCAGCTCATTGCGCCTGGCGTCGCGCTCGGGCACGACATTCCAGTCCGGCAGATCCTTCAGCGCCTCCTCGAGCTGCTCGAACCGTGCCTGATCGTCGGCGCTCCGGTTCTTGATGCCGCTCAAGCGCACGTAGTCTTTCTTCATCGTCTCGACCGCCACCGAGTCGGGTGTGCCGATGCCAAAGGCTGGGCTCATGAGCAGCTGATGCACGAGCATCGTCCGCGGCTCGATGGGGCTGGCCTCGAGCACCGGCGGATCGGAGGGTGTGGGCCGCCTCATCAGAAACAGCTCGCCGGCGCCGGCCTGCTGGGCGGTGAGCGGCGAATGCGTCGTCAGAATGAACTGGAAGTTCGGAAACATGTCGCTGAGAAAATTCCTCAGCTGCCGCTGCCACACCGGATGCAGGTGCAGATCGATCTCGTCAACGATCAGCACGCCTCGCGCGGACAGCGGATCCTTGTAATCGTCAAACGTATTGGTGACGCGGAACAGCAGATCGCCGCACCACGCGGCCATGTTCTGGTAGCCGTCGCTCAAATACGCGAGCGGCACCTCGCCGTCGACCGTGTCGAACATGAGATCGCGCCGCTCCCGATCGATGCCCTTGAACGTCATGCCGGGAAGCAGCTTCTTCATCGCCTCGTCGACGATGCGCAGGCCTTCGTCCTGGAGCCGGTAGTGAAGATCGATCGCCCACGTCTCGAGCGGGTTCAGCATCGCGTCGGGCGAGAACAAGGTGGCCACGTTGTTGGCGCGTGGATGCTGAAAGCGCGACGTCACGGGCTGCGTCGACAACTTCGTGCTGCTCAGGCGACGGGATGCGCCGTAGGCGATGACGAGATAATTGCGCGACACGCGGGCGATCGCGCGATCGAGCATGTCGAGCGTGTCTTTGTTGTTCTCGTAGACCTCTTTGATGGTGCCGCCACGCGTAATCCTGAGGCTGACGTGCCGCTGTTCGCCTTCGGCGGTCACCAGGTCCGCGCTGATCGTGCACTCCTGTTCGCCGGCGCGGATCCAGCTGTCGGGGTCGCCAATCAGCTCTGCCAGGGCCGAGCTGCCCGCCAGCACGAGCCCGATCGAGCGCATCAGCGTGCTCTTGCCGACACCGTTCTCCCCGAGCAGCAGCGTCCACCTGCGCGTGATGCCGGGCGAGGTCTCCAGCGGCAGCACGAGCGACTTGATGCAGCGAACGTTGGTCAGCTCGACGCGCGTCAGGAACATGGTGAGAGTATGGCAAAGTCCGGCAGCAAAGTCCGGCTAAAGCCGGACACTACGTACTGTCGCCGGTCCGGCTGAAGCCGGACACTACGTACTGACTTTCGGCTCCCGACTTGCGACTCTCGACTCCCGACTTTCGCCTTGCGACTCATTTACGCCCGCCCGGACGATCTCTTCGACTCGGGCCGCAAGCTGGCGCGCGTCGGCCGCGGTGGGCGCATCGATCTTCGGCGTCTGAATCGGCTCGTGCACTTCGAGCGTCACCTGGCCCGGGCACGTCATGAGGCGGTTCTTCTTCATCACGTGAATGGTCCCCGATACCGACAGCGGCACGATCGTCAGGCCGGCCTCGAGCGCCAGCAGAAAACTGCCGCCCTTGAAGCGATCCACGTGGCCGTCCGCACTCCTCGTGCCTTCAGGAAAAATGATCAGCGACACGCGATCAGCGACGAGGCGCCGCCAGCGATTCAGGATACCGGCCCGATCGGGATTGCTGCGGTCGACCAGCAGATGACCCGCGCGGATGAGGTGCCACCCGAGGAACGGAAACCGCCCCAACGACTCCTTCGCGATGATGCGAAGCTGAAACGGCAGCGAGGCGAAGATCACCGGGATGTCGTAGATGCTCTGGTGATTCGAGACGAACATGTACGTCTCGCCGGGCGTCACGCGATCGAGTCCCGTCACGGCCACGTCCACGCCGGTCGTCGCAAGGATCAGCCACGACCACGCCCGCGCGCACCAGTGCGCCCGGTGACCTTTCTTGTCGACGAACGTCGACAGAATCGACAACGTGCCGAGCACGATGGTATAGACGGAGATGGCCGGGATGAGGAAAAACACCGTCCGCCACCAATGGAAGCGCGGACACTTCATTGGTAGATTGACAGATTGGAAGATTGGGAGAATGTTGGCAGATTGAAGAGGGAAGATTGCATGATTAATTGACGGAAAGTGGAAGTGCCGTGCCAGACTCGTGAGTTGTCAATCTGCAATCTGACAATCCACCATCTGCCAACAATCCATCAATCTTCAATCCGCCAATCTACCAATGCAGGATTCACTGAGTCCGTGCTCGCCGGCCGCTGTCGCGATCGATTGGCGTTGGTTGCGCGTTCGCATCGATGAAGCGGCCGAAGATCATCTTGCCGGCGGTCGTCTGGAGCACACTGGTGACGACCACGTCGATCGTCTTGCCGATCATCGACCGCGCGTTGTCGACCACCACCATGGTGCCGTCGTCAAGATAGGCGACGCCCTGGTTGTACTCCTTCCCTTCCTTCAGGATGAAGACCTTCATGGTCTCGCCAGGCAGGACGACCGGCTTCAGCGAGTTGGCGAGCTCGTTGATGTTCAGCACGTCGACGCCGCGCAGCTGCGCTACCTTGTTCAGGTTGAAGTCGTTGGTCACGATCTTGCCCTGCAGCGAGCGCGCGAGCTCGATGAGCTTCAGATCGACTTCTTTCAGGTCTGGAAAGTCGGCATCCGAGATCACCACGTCGAGGCCGGACATCTTCTGGATGCGCTGAAGGATGTCGAGCCCGCGGCGCCCGCGGTTGCGGCGGAGCGAATCCGCCGAATCGGCGATCTGCTGCAGTTCTTTGAGGACGAACTGCGGCACGACGAGCGTGCCGTCCACGAATCCCGTTTCGCAGATGTCGGCGATGCGGCCGTCGATGATGACGCTGGTGTCGAGAATCCGGTACCGGCGCTGGGTCTGCGCGCGCGGCCGGAACAGGCTGATGAGCCGCTCCGGCTCGAGCCACTCGCCCGACTTCGCGCCAAGCACGAGGCCGAGGTACGGCAGCGCGAGCAGGATGAGCGTATGAAAAAAGATGACGCCGAGGTTGTCGGCGTTGGCCCAGAAGTGCGCGGTCCCGATCAGGCGCGCGAGCAGCAACCCGATGGCGCCGCCGATGATCGCGCCGAGGACGTTCGCGAGCGGCGTCTGTCGAAGACGATCCTCGAGAAAAATGATCAGGCCGGCGATGACGACGCCGAAGACCGCGTTGGCGGGCAGTCCCAGCTCGAGAGGATGGAGTGCGACCGCGCAGTACGCGATGACCGCCACGAACGCGATACGCGCCAGGGCACCCCAGTTCATAGGCTGGTCATTGTAGTAGCGCCTGTAAAGCCTCGTCCACTGTCCTGACGCCCACGATCTCGCAATTCGCCGGCCGCTCCGACCGGGGAAGGTCGGCGTTGGCCAGCGGCACGACACAACGCTCGAATCCCATCCTTGCCGCCTCTCGCAGGCGAAGCGAGGCCTGCATGATGGCCCGAATCTCCCCCCCTAACCCTACCTCGCCGAAGACCGCCGTGCTCGTCCCCACTGCACGGTTCTGCACGCTCGAGGCGACGGCGGCCACGACGCCGAGATCGGCCGCCGGTTCGTCTACGGTCATGCCGCCGGCGACGTTGACGTAGACGTCGTCGCCAAGCAGGTTGAGGCCGGCGCGTTTTTCCATGACCGCGAGCAACAACGACAGGCGTTGCTGATCGATGCCGCTCGCCATGCGACGCGCGTTCCCGAACGTGCTGCTCGACACGAGTGCCTGCACTTCCACCAGTATCGGACGCGAGCCCTCGATGCAGCACAAGACGGCCGAGCCGGGCTTACCAATCGATCGCTCGGCGAGGAACAGTTGAGATGGATTCGGAATCTCGCGGAGACCCGACCCCGTCATCTCGAACACGGCGAGCTCGCTGGCCGCCCCGAACCTGTTCTTGAACGCGCGCACCACGCGGTGCGCGTGATGCCGCTCGCCCTCGAAATAGAGGACCGTGTCGACGACGTGCTCGAGCGCCTTCGGACCGGCCAGATTGCCGTCCTTGGTGACGTGTCCGACGAGCACGATCGGAACGTTCCGGCCCTTGGCCGCGAAGAGCAGGTGCGTTGCGACCTCGCGAACCTGGCCGATGCTGCCGGGCGCCGATTGAAATCGCGAGGAAAAAATGGTTTGAATGGAATCGACGATGACGAGCGCTGGCTTCAGCCGCTCGATCTCTTCGAGGATGCGCTCCAGCGACGTCTCGGCCAGGAGATACAACGGCGAGCGATCGACGCCCAGCCGCTCGCCGCGCAGCTTCACCTGGTGCTCGGATTCCTCACCGGAGCTGTAGAGAACGGGACCGACCGTTCGCGCGACGTGCGCTGCGACCTGCAGCAGCAGCGTGGATTTGCCAATGCCGGGCTCGCCGCCAAGCAGCACGAGCGCGCCGGGCACGATGCCGCCGCCCAGCACGCGATCGAATTCGCCAACGCCGGACGGAATGCGCGGCGCGTCGGAGGTCTGAATCTCGCTGTAGAGCTTGGCCGTCGCGCCTCCGGACACCAGGCTGTAGCGGTGATTCGCCGCGACGGGCGCCGACTGCGGTGCGGGCTGCTCTTCGACGAGTGTGTTCCAGGCGCCGCAATCAGGACAGCGGCCGACCCACTTCGGCTGTTGGCCGCCGCATTCCTGGCAGACGTAGACGGTTTTCGCGGGCTTCACGACGACGATGGTACATCGTCTTTTGACTAGGGATTGGGGATTAGGGATTGGGGATTAGGAATTGGCAATGGGCAATTGGGGGATTGGGGATTGGAGATTGCCAGCCCCGGTAGGGCGCAACTTTAGTTGCGCCAGACTGGATATCCCGTCCGCCAGGAAGATCACGGTTGAGAGCCGTGTGCCACTTTCAGCGACTGGCGCTGCCCGATCGCGCAAAGCGCACACGTCGTCGGCGTGCAACACGGCGGATCTGCGGTTCTCGGCCAATCCTCCCGTATAATCACGCCCTTCCTTCAATCTATGAGCCTTAGCGTCGGCGCTCGACTCGGCGCTTACGAGATCGTCGCCCTCATCGGCGCGGGCGGCATGGGTGAGGTGTATCGGGCGCGCGATGCCAAGCTGAACCGCGACGTCGCGCTGAAAGTCCTCCCGGAATCGTTCCTGCACGATGCCGATCGCCTGGCGCGGTTCCAGCGCGAAGCCCATGTGCTTGCGTCGCTGAATCACCCGAACATCGCGGCGATTTACGGGCTGGAAGACACAGATGGCACCCGGGCGCTCGTGATGGAGTTGGTCGAAGGCGAGGATCTTTCGCAGCGGATTGCGCGCGGCCAGAATCGTGGTCGCGCGATGGCAAACGACTCCTCTTCTCCGTTGTCAAAGGCGCGAAGTTTCTCCTCTGTGTCCTGACACTCGACACAGGGAAAGCCGAGCCATTCGGAGGAGTGCAGTCAGCCGAACAATTGGGCGCGAGTTTTTCTCCCGATGGGCGATGGGTAGTCTACGCCTCGACGCCTGTTGCCGGGGGCACACTCTCGCCTAATCGAGGCATTTTCGTGCAGCCGTTCCCAGCGACAGGGGAAATGCACCAGACTCCAAAGAGGTTCGTCGACTTTCATCCAGTCTGGGCGCCGGACGGCATGGGGATCTATTACGTGCCCGGCTCAGCGAGGGACACCGTCCTGGTACCGATCACGAAGCGCCCGGCGGTTGCCTTCGGAACACCTGCGGACCTCCCACATGGACTGCATCCAGGGCTTGTCTCTGGCGAACCCCGAGGCTACGACATCCTTGCGGACGGTCGATTCATCAGCCTCGCGCCGGCATCGGTCGGTGGCATGGGCTCGGCACCCACCAACGAGATCAGAGTGATGCTGAACTGGTTCGAAGAGCTGAAACGGCTCGTGCCGACGAAGTGACGCTCAGTCTTAGAGCGCGCGCGGTCCGCTGAGCACTCTTGCGGGAAGCATGAAGAGCCCGCGCAGCAGACCGAGCACCCCGTCAACGGCGATGCCGACGATCCGGAATGGAATCAGGAGGATCCAGACGAGGGGATAGAGCAGCAGCGCGAACAGCGCGAGCGGCCAGCAGAGCACCAGCAAGACACACCACAGCAGGAATTTCATCACATTCTGCAATACGTTCCATCCGTCTGTTATGTTGCAGTCGTGTGGGGAAGGCGGTAAGACGGTCCGGCTAAAGCCGGACACTACGTACTACCAACCACCTACCAGCTACCAGCTACCACCTGCCGGTGCGCCCAGCAGCAGGCGGTTCTTGGGTGTAATGCCGGCGGGAATCGTCTGCGTCCAGATGCGGTAACCCTGCTGCTGCAGGTGCACCGCGCGCGCGATATCGATCGCAACCGGGCCGTCGACCCAGCCCGACAATCCGCCGGTATCACCCGAATCGAGATTGTGGCAACACGGCAGGACGGCGACCCGCGCACGCGCGGCGGCGGCGCGCCCCAGCACGCGATCGGTCAACGATCCGCACGCGTGACTCGACACGACGATGTCCGTGTGGAGAATGTCGACGTCTTCGACCGTGCCGGCGACAAACGCGACGCGCCCGGACAGCCTCGGCCAGACCCGGACCAGCACCTCGTGGACCCTGGCGCTCGAGTCAGGCAATGCCTTGTCGACCACCAGGGCGCCCGGCGACGAATCGTCCAGCAGCAGCATGACCTGTGCGAGCAGGCCGTGCCCCGCCCCCAGGTCAATCACGCGTCCGCCGCGGAAACGCCTCCGCACCCGGCGCGCCATCTCCCACGCCTCGAACAACTCCTTGCGCGGCAGACATCCGGCCTGGCAAACCGTACGCGCGAGGCGATCGAACAGCGTGTCATCGGGAAAGCGATCGACGTCGCGGTTGGTCAGGCGTCCGCGCGAGGCTGGCGAGAACATACGCTGTGGACCGTACACGGCTTTCTGCAATTGCGCATTGGAAGTTGTGCGCCAATGGATCACTCTCCAGCGAACGCTTGCTCTCTAAATCCCGCGGGGCTGTTGGGTTGACGTGGCGGCAGCGCAAATCCGTGCGCAGGCGGCCGACAGTACACGCCTGACCACGCGAGAAGCCCGTGGGCATCAAGCGAGGTTGACTGAGCGAAGTCGGGGACCTCGCGTCGAGCGGTCGACGTCGGCCTCGGAGCGTGGTCCGGCCCCGGAGCTTCGGATTTGCGCTGCGGCGACGTCAACCCAACGGCCTTCAGAGATTAGTAGATCCGCTCGATGCGCGTGCCGACACGGCAGAGGACTTCATAAGGGTTGGTCCCGATGGCAGCGGCGATTTCGCGCGCGTCGACGCGGTCGTCGCCCTGCGCGCCGATCATCACCACTTCATCCCCGGTGTCGACGGTGATGTCCGACACGTCGACGGTCATCATGTCCATGTTGATCGCGCCGACGATGAGCGCGCGCTTGCCGCGAATGAGCACAGAACAGCGG
The DNA here is from genome assembly GCA_963746535.1 of Vicinamibacterales bacterium. GTDB lineage: Bacteria > Acidobacteriota > Vicinamibacteria > Vicinamibacterales > JAMQPK01 > JAMQPK01. Next base: position 269,501 of record CAVVBP010000011.1, read on the forward strand.
CCCGACATGCGGCGGTCGAGGCCATCCGCATAACCGGCCGGCACGACCGCGATCCGCCCCGGATGTGGAACCGTCCACGTGGCGCCGTATCCAACGGTTTCGCCCACGCGCACGCCCTTGACCGCCACCACGCGGCTGCGGAGCGACAGCACCGGTTTCAGCGGAATCGTCGAGGCGAGCGGGGGCGGAACGACGCCGTACAACATCAGTCCAGGGCGCACGAGGTCGTACCAGACGCGCGAGTCGCGAAGCGTCGCGGCGCTGTTGGCGGCATGCCGCCACCGGGGGCGAACGCCGAGCTGCGGCAGGCGGGCCAGCGCCTGCTCAAATCGCTCGCGCTGCGTCTGAAAGAGCGGCAGCTCCGGGTCGTCGGCGGTGGCGAAGTGCGTGTACACCGCGACAATCTCGAGATTGGGACCCGCGACGAGCTCGGGCAGCGTGAACTCGAGGTTGTCGTGGCGCAGGCCGAGCCGGTTCATGCCGGTGTCGATCTTCAGATGACACCGAAGCCGCGCACCATGTTTTGCCGCGGCGGCCTGCAGCGATCGACCGGCACCCGGCGTCGAAAGCGTCGGCGTCAGCTTGTACTCGAAGATGCCCTCCACGTCGCTGACGCTCAGCGCGCCGAAGACGAGAATCTCGGCGGTGACGCCCGCCTTGCGCAGCACGATGCCTTCCTCGATATCGGCGCACGCCAGGATCGTCGCGCCCGCTTCCTGGAGCGCCAGGCCCACGGCCGGCGCGCCATGGCCGTAGGCATTCGCCTTCACCACCGCGATGATGCCCGGTGTGCCTGTATCGGTGTTCGTGGCGAGAAACTCCGCGATCGCGCGGAAGTTGGATTGCAGTGCCGCAAGATCGACGTGCGCGAACGTGCAGCGTGCCGACATTACTTAGTTCGCGTGGGGCCCCACCCCCACGCGCAGCCGTCGCTTACGCTCCGGATCTTGACGTGCTCGACGATCTGCTTAGTCATCGATTCGGTTCGAGATACCCCAGCGCCACGCGCAGCCGTCCCGCCTTCGCACTGCTTCGGCGCGGCGCACCGATCTGCATGGTCATCGACTCTGTTCGAGATTCCCGAAGCGCGTTTCGGACTTCAGGAAGGCGAGGCGCACCAGGCCCGTGGGGCCGTTGCGCTGCTTGGCGAGGTTGATCTCGGCGATGTTTTCGTCTTCGGGCTTGACGTCCGGATACTGGTCCGGCCGGAACAGGAGCATGACGACGTCCGCGTCCTGTTCGAGCGCGCCCGACTCGCGCAGGTCCGAGAGCATGGGCCGGTGGTCGGATCGCCCTTCCGGGGCCCGGCTGAGCTGCGACAGGATGATGACCGGGACGTTGAGCTCTTTGGCCAGCATCTTCAGCGAGCGCGAGATCGCTGCCAGCTCGAGCGTGCGGTTCTCGAAGCGGCCGCGCCCCTGCATGAGCTGAATGTAGTCGATGATGAGCACGTCCAGGCCGTGCTCGGCCATGAGCCTCCGCGATTTCGCGCGCATCTCGAGCACGCCGATGCCCGGCGTGTCGTCGATGAAAATCCTGGCCTCGCTCAGCGTGCCGAGCGCGTGCGACAGCCGGCCCCAGTCGCTCTCGACCAGGAAGCCCGTGCGCAGCCGGTGACTGTCGATGCGCGCTTCAGACGTGAGCATGCGCAGGAACAACTGCTCCTTGGACATTTCCAGGCTGAAGATGCCCACCGCGCGGGCGTGCTTCGTCCCGACGTGCTGCGCGATGTTCAGGACGAGCGCGGTCTTGCCGACCGACGGGCGCGCCGCGATGATGACGAGATCGCCGGCCTGGAACCCGGCGGTCAGCTGGTCGAGCTCGGAAAAGCCAGATGGCACGCCGGTGATGAGCTCCTTGCGCTCGTGCGCGCGCTCGATGGCCGCGAAGCTGGCGTGCGCCAGCTGGCGCATCGACGTGAACCCGGCCCGCACGCGATCTTCGGCAATCGCGAAGATGGCCTGCTCGGCTTCGTCGAGAATCTGGTTGGGCTCCTGCTCGGCCTCGTAGGCCGTCGTCAGGATCTTGTTGGAGGCGACGATGAGATTGCGCAGCGTCGACTTCTCGCGCACGATGCGCGCGTAGTACTCGATGTTGGTCGCGTGCGGCAGGCCGTCGACCAGGGCGGTGATGTACGCCGGGCCGCCGATCTCCTCGAGCTCGCCCGCGCGCGACAGCTCTTCCTTGAGCGTGATGAAGTCGATCGCGTTGCCCCGCTCGCTCAACATGATCATCTTGTCGAAGATCCGCCGATGCGCGTCGCGGTAGAAATCGCGCGGCGTCAGCACTTCCGCGGCCGAATTGAACGCGTCGTTATGGATCAGGATGGCGCCGAGGACGGAGCGTTCTGCTTCGAGGTTGTGCGGCAGCGTGCGATCGACAGCGACGGCTTCGGGCATGGTGAACGAACTGAGCGAAGCGTACCAGATTGGATTGGAGCGGTCTAGGAGAACGGGGCCTCAGGCGTACGACCGAACTCGCGGCCGATCGCCAGAGGCCCGAAATGCGTTTACTCTTTCGCGGCTTCTGTCTCGCTCGCGGCTTTCAGCTCCGCCGGTGTCACTTCGGGTTTGCCTTCGGCGACGACCTTCACCGGCACCTGCACGACGACCTCGCGGTGCAGCTTCACCGGAACCGTCTGCGAGCCCAGCTTCTTGATCGGCTCGCGCAGACCGATCTTGCGCTTGTCCACGTCGAAGCCCTTCGCGGCCAGCGCGTCGGCGATGTCGGCCGAGGTGACCGAGCCGTACAGCGCCGCGGTTTCCCCGACCTTGCGCGAGATGACGACCTCGAGGCCGGCCATCTTCGCCGCGATCGCGTCCGCGGCGCCCTTCTCTTCCGCTTCCACGGCGTCGAGCTTCACGCGCTCGCGCTCGACCTGCTTGAGGTTGCCCGGCGTGGCGAGGAGCGCCAGCTTGCGCGGCAGCAGATAGTTGCGCGCGTAGCCGGCGGCGACCTTCACCACTTCGCCGCGCTTCCCGACGTTCTCGACGTGATTCTCGAAGAATGACTTCCATATGTGCCTCAACCTATTCAGTTACGTACGGAATCAACGCCAGCTGACGCGCGCGCTTGATGGCCGTCTGCAACTTGCGCTGGTGCGTCGCGCAAGTGCCCGAAATCCGGCGCGGCAGAATCTTGCCGCGCTCGGGCACGAACGGCCCCAGCAGCTTCACGTCCTTGTAGTTGATGTCGTCGATCTTGTCCGCGCAGAATTTGCAGACCTTGCGCCGCCGGAACAGCGTGCGCTTCTTGTCGTCCTTCTTGTCGCCGGCCCGACCGCCGCGGCCTTCCGATGAGCGTCCTCGTCCTTCACGCATTTGAGTACCTTTCAGTTGGTTCGTGGGTTCGTGTAGTTCGTAAGTTCGTCAGTTCGTGGAGTTCGGCGCGCTCCCATCGTCGCGCGCAATGAACCTTCGAACCCGCGGAACCTACGAACTCACGAACTAGACGAACCGACGAACTTTTACGAACTTTACGAACCCACGAACTCTTAGATTGCGTCGTCCGCGTCCCCGCCGAAGCGGTCGTCATCGTCTTCCTGCCGCTGCGGCCCTTCGCCGGGCTGCCGTTCGGGCGGCAGGCCACGGGCCACGCGGCGGCGCTGCGAATCTTCCTTGCGATGCGTGCGCGTGCGCTCGATGATGCGGTTCTCCTCGTCCACCCGGACCGTCAGGTGGCGGATGACCTGATCGCTCACGCGCAGACGGCGATCGATCTCCTTCATCAGCTCGCCCGACCCCGTAATCACTTCGAGGACGTAGGTCGCTTCCTTGTGCGGGCCGATCTCGTAGGCCAGCTTGCGCCGGCCCCAGTTGTCGGTGCGCTCGAGCGTGCCCGAATAGCGGGCCACGATCTCTTCAACCTGTGTGTGGAGATCAGCGATTTGCTGATCGGTCGCGTCGGACGACACGACGTAGACGAGCTCGTACTGTCGTTTCTGACTCACTTCTATCTCCTTCTGGACTCCCCGGAGGGAGGTCACCGCGCTCGGTGACAAGGTTCGCCGGGTCTCAAGAGCAAGACCCGGCCTACGTAGGGCGGGTCCTGCGACCCGGCCTTGTCGGGCGGGTCCTGCGGACCCGCCGTGTCAGGCGTTATGCCTGATCTTCTTCCGTCTCCGCGGCCGGCGGCGCCGCGTTGTACTGATTCATCGCCGCCACGATGTTCTCTCTCGCGAACACCTCGGCCGCGTCCGCCGCTCGTTTCACCGCCTCGTCGATCTGCGGCTTCTCGTCCGAATCGAAGCGGCCGAGCACGTGGCTCTTCAGCTCGCCCGCCTGCCGTCCGACGCCGATCCGCAACCGCGGAAACTCGATCGTGCCGAGCTCCTGGATGATCGACTTCAACCCGTTGTGCCCGCCCGCCGATCCGTTGGCTCGAAGCCGCAACCGCCCCAACGGCAGGTCCGCATCGTCGTAGACGATGAGCAGGTCCGACGTCGCGAGCTTGTGAAACGACGCGATCTCGCGGACCGCCCACCCGCTCAGGTTCATGAAGGTCGTCGGCTCGGCCACGAGCACGCCGTCACCGATATCGGGAATCTTCACGGCCCTGGCTTTCCACTTCGCGTAGTTCTTCAAGGTGACGCGATAGCGGCGGGCCAGCTCTTCGGCCACTTGAAATCCGACGTTGTGCCGCGTGTGTTCGTAGTCGCGGCCGGGATTGCCAAGACCCACAATCAGCTTCAAGGCCAATCCCTGACTCGCTAATCCCTAATCCTAATCCCCAATCCCTAAACCCCAGGGATCTACTTCTTGTCTTTCTTCCCGGCAGCCGGAGCCGGCGCGGCTTCGGCAGTCTCTTCGTCCTTCTTGCCCTTCTTGATGACCTCGGGCTCGGCCGGCGTCGCCGTCGCACCCGCTGCCGCGGCGTCGGCCGGAGCCGGCGTCTCTTCCACCTTCGGAATGATGACGTGGAGAATCATCATTTCGGGATCGCTGAGCGACTTCCACTTCGGGTTGGTCGCCACGTCCTTCACGCGGATGCTCTGGCCGACCATCAGCTCGCTGACGTCCACGACGATGTGATTCGGAATGTCGGCGGGCAGGCACTCGATTTCGATCTGCCGATGGACGATATCGAGCACGCCGCCCTGCTGCTTGACGCCCTTCGGCTCGCCTTGCGCGACGACGGTCACCTGGACGCGAATGACCTTGTCCATCGCAACCCGATAGAAGTCGGCGTGCAGGAGCTCGTGCGTGACCGGGTCGAGCTGGTATTCCCTCACCAGCACGCTGGGCGGTGCCGCCGCCAGGCAGGTTCAGCGAGATCAGCGTGTTTGCGCCCTGTTCGGTGCGGAGAATGCGGGCCAGACCCTTCGGATCGACCGCGATCGCCTTGCCGGCCTCTTTCTCGCCGTAAAAAACGGCGGGAATCTGGCCGCTCGCGCGCAGCCGCCGCGCTTCGTTCTTGCCCCTCGAACTGCGTTCAACTGCGTCCAGTACTGCTGCCATGGTGCGTGTCCTAACTTGGTTTTTCAGTTTTCAGTTCTCAGTTTTCAGTCTTCAGTTCGATCTTCAGCACTGACTGAAGACTGATAACTGACAACTGACGACTGACTACACAAACAGCGAAGAGACCGACGACTCATCGTGAATACTCCGAATCGCCTGGCTCAGCAGCTTGGCGACCGACAGCGACAGGATCTTGCTGTGCCTGGCCGCTCTCGCCGTTGAGCGGGATCGTATTGGTCACGATCAGCTTCTCGATCGGCGCCTTGTCGATGCGCTCGAGCGCCGGGCCCGACAGCACGCCGTGCACGGCGCAGGCAAACACGCGGGCCGCGCCGTTGTCTTTCAGCGCGTTGGCCGCCTTCACGATGGTGCCCGCCGTGTCGATGATGTCGTCCTGGATGACGCACGTCCGGCCGGCCACGTCGCCGACCACGTTCATCACTTCCGCCGTCCCGTCATCGCTGCGGCGCTTGTCGATCACCGCCAGCTCTCCGTCGAGGCGCTTCGCGTAGGCGCGCGCGCGTTCGGCGCCGCCGGCATCGGGCGCCACGATCGTCAGATCCGGAAAATTCTGACGCGCCAGATAATCGAGGATCACCGGCGCCGCAAACAGGTGATCGACCGGAATATCGAAGAACCCCTGAATCTGCGCCTTGTGCAGATCCATCGTGAGCACGCGATCGACGCCCGACGCGCTCAGGATGTTCGCCACGAGCTTGGCCGAAATCGGCACCCGCGGCTTGTCCTTCCGATCCTGCCGCGCGTACCCGTAGTACGGAATCACGGCCGTAATCCGCGCGGCTGACGATCGACGGAACGCGTCGATCATGATCAGCATCTCCATGATGTGCTCGTCAACCGGCGCGCACGTCGGTTGCAGGATGAACACATCGGTCCCGCGGATGTTCTCGTCGATCTGGAAGCTGACTTCCGTGTCCGGGAACCGCCGCAGCCGGCACTGCCCCATGGGCAGGCCAAGATGGTGCGCGATCTCGCGCGCCAGCTCGGGATGGGCGCTTCCCGAAAACAACTTCAGCTCACCGTACCCTGCAGGTCTATGCGTCATGTCCACCCCAACGCGCATACCGCGTCTGGGAACCCCGGGGCAGCGGAGAAATTGGCTGGGGCGGGTGGATTCGAACCACCGAATACGGGATCCAAAGTCCCGCGCCTTACCGCTTGGCCACGCCCCAACAACGCCTTCAGCTGCCAGCGATTAGCCGTCAGAGGCTATCAGAAAACCCGTCCCCGAGTCTGAGAGCTGATGGCTTATCGCTGAGAGCTTGCCTAGGCGTGGCTCGACCACCGCAGCGCAAACGAAGATTTTAGACGATTCCCCGAGCGCCGGGCAAGTTCCGCCGTCTTTGTTTAGTAGCGCAGGGCTTTAGCCCTGCGGCGGGGCAGCAATCGAGCGGTCAGCACGCGCACGCCTGTCGACGTCAACGCGCGCGCCCCCTTCGCCGCCGCCGCAGCCGACCGGAAGACGCCAAACACCGCCGAGCCGCTGCCCGACATCGCGGCCACCAGGGCCCCACTCTTCGCCAGCCGTTCTTTCAGCGATCCGATGACAGGATGGCGGGCGACAACCGGCGCCTCGAGATCGTTGACGAGCTCGACGTGCGGGAAAAGGGGAACAGGGGTCGGGAGGGGTTTTCGAAATGATTCTCCGAAAACCCCTCCCGACCCCTTTTCGAGACTCATCCAGCCAGGCGTAGGCGTCTTTGGTTGAGACGCCAAACGGCGGCAGAGCCAGCACCACCCACAGGCGCGGAAGGTCTTCGAGCGGGTAGACCTCTTCGCCACGGCCGAGACCCAGTGCCGTGCCCCCAACCAGAAAGTACGGCACATCCGAGCCGAGCTGGGCTGCCATCGCATGCAGCGCGCCATCAGGCACACGCCGCTGCCAGATGCGACTCAACCCCTGCAGCGCGGCCGCGGCGTCGCTACTGCCACCGCCAAGCCCCGCCTGCATCGGAATTCCCTTTCGGAGGGTCACAAGCACGTCGCGCGGCTCGCCGGCACGACCTGTGGTCTGCCAAAGCACGTCCGCCGCTTTCCAGACGAGGTTCGTGCGATCGAGCGGAACGCCTTTCGTCTCGCATCGAATCTCGAACGGCCCCGGACGCCGGACGATCCTGACGGTGTCGAAGAGGTCGATGCCCTGGAGCAGCGTCTGAACCGGGTGATACCCGTCCGTCCGCACGTCGCCGACGCGGAGCGACAAATTGATTTTGGCGAAGGCACGGATCGTAACGGATCGCATCGTGTGCGGCGCTCACCGGCCCAGTGGGCCGGCCTTGCGCAACTCCTCGATCGACAGTGGCGCAACCCCGTCGGGTATCTTCACCGCGATGAGCTGGTCGCGCGGCAGCTCGCCGTTGACTTCGACCTGGCTCAGCGCCAGCCCGAGATTGAGATCGGTCCCCCTCAGCACGATGCGCGACGGACGGCCGCCGGCGAACTCCGGGTAGTCCACCTCGAGCCCGCCGTACCGTCCCGCGACGATGCGCCAGGCGCCCGCCGAGCGGTTCAGATAGACCGTGCCTCCGGACGACAACTCGACCGCCATCCAATCGGACCCGTACGCACGAGCCGACGCCGGCTCGGCGGCCGCCTTCACACAGCCGCTCAACACCGCCCGCAAATCGTCGGGCCCCAGCCGCAATCCGATGAGCGCGTCGAGAATATCCGCGACGTCCGCATCGCGCACGACCCGCCGATCGCGAGACAACAGCAACGTGCCGCGCGATCCATCGGCCACGAGAATGAACACGGGCGTCCCGAACGGTGCAACCCCTTCCAGCCGCAATGCCCCGGGGACGAGCCCGCTCAACACCCGGCCCCGCATGCGCTGGCCCGCGGCGCGACCCGACAGACCGAGCTCGGCCTGCATCGTGCGCACGCCCTCGCACGCCGAACGCGCCGCCGCGTATGTGGAGGAGAAATCAGCGACCGGGGTGCTGGTGCCGCCGGGCAACGCGAGAGGACGCGGCCCACAGGCGGTCAGACACGTCGTGAGAAGGAGGATGGAGAAGGCGAGACTACTTCTGCCTGCCAAGCCGCTGACGCGCCGCCTTGATCTTGTCGTCGAGCGCGGAGCGCGAGACATCGTCGCCATCGCCGTCGATCGCCCGTTGCCAGGCGTCGATCGCTTCCTGATAGAGACCGCGCTTGTTGAGCACATCGCCAAGGTGTTCCTGGATGACAGAGACGGTCGGCAGCTGTTTCGCCGCTTCTCTCAGCGGCGGCTCCGCCTGTTCGAGACGATTCTGCTTGTAGTAGGCCCAGCCGAGGCTGTCGAGATAGGCGCCGTTGCCGGGCTCGATGACGAGCGCGCGCTCCACGAACGTGATCGCTTCGTCCAGTTTCTGCCCGCGCTCGGCCAGCATGTATCCGAGAGAGTTCAGCGCGTCGGAATTCTTCGGATCTTCCGCGATCATCTGCCGGAACACGTTCTCGGCATCGTTGTATTTCTTCCCGCGCTCCAGCGTGGAAGCCAGCTGAAGCTTGACCATCGGCTCCTTGGGAAACTTGGTGACCGCCGCCTGAAGCGACTTGATGGCATCGTCGCCTTTGCCACCGTCTTCGAGCGAACGGGCGAGCCGGATTTCGACGAGCGGATCGGTCGGCGACAGCGTGCGCGCCTGCCTGAGCAGCCCGAGCGCCTTGTCGAACTGCCGCAGCGATTCGTACGCCGCCGCCAGATCGAAGTACAAGCCCCGGAACGTCTCGCTCGTCAGGTCGGCGGCATCGGCCGCCTTGAGCCGCGGTGTCACGATGGGCTCGAGCAGGGTGACGATTTTCTGATGCTCGTTCTGGTCGCGGAAGATCTGCGCGAGCTGGCGCGGGCCGCCAAGGGCGCGCGTGTCGAGCGCAATCAACCGCCGCGCGGTCACTTCCGCGGCGGCAAAGTCGCGCGTCCGCCGCTGCGCTTCGGATAACAGGTACAACGCGCGCGTGCTGCGCGAATTGCCCGCCGATCCTTCTTCGAGCACTTCGCGCGCACGCTGGGCGTCGCCCGAGTTCAAGAGCGCCGTGGCCCATTGCGTGCGCAGCGGAAGAAATTGCGGGCGCTCCTGCACGGCGCCCTCATAGGCCTTGGCAGCATCGCTCCAGCGGCCCTGGTCCTGATACACCTCGCCGAGCGTGCTGTAGAGCTCGGGCGAATCGACGACCGACTTTTCGAGCAGCGCGATGGCGTCCGCGTCGCGATCGGTCGCCTGGTACGCCTCGGCCAGGAGCGCCACGGCCTCGACCTGGTCGGGCTGTTCGGTCACGAATGGAACCAGCAGGGCAATAGCCTTGTCGTACTGGTTGTCGGTGAGGTACAGCCGACCCAGCATCATGGGTACGCCGGGGTGCGCGTTGCGGTTCGCCTTTTCGAGGTTTTCCACGGCGCGCTGCGAGTACGTCCGGCGGTCGGTGTCGCGCGTGGTCGGCATTTCGGCCATGCGCGAGTAGAGGCTGCCGAGTATCCAGTTGGCTTCGGGATTCTGCGGATTCGCCTTGATGGCGCGCTCGCCCGCGGCGACGGCATCGGCCGGACGGTTCAGCCGCGCGTACAACTCGGCCAGCGCGGCCGGAATTTCCGCCGACGCCGGATCGAGACGCTCGGCGCGTTGATAGGCGGCAAGGGCGTTCGTGGAGTCGCCCTGGCTTTCGAAGTGCAGGCCCATCATGAACTCGTAATAGGCTCCGCCGCTCGCGTCGGCCGGCGAAGGTCTGGTCTGCGCGTACGCGGACCCGCCAACGGCCGACAACACGATCGCAAATGCCACGGCTTTCCGCATGCGAGGTTTGATTGTACCCTTTCTGTTATAGTTTTTGGACATCCCTCATGGAGGAACGCATCGATGGCCATCGACGCCGAATTGCTCGAAATTCTGGCCTGTCCGAACTGCAAGACACCCGTCGTGCTCGTGAAGGACGGCAAGGGGCTGAAGTGCAATACGTGTCATCGCGTCTACCCCATCAAGGATGACATTCCCGTCATGCTCATCGACGAGGCGACCATCGAGAAATAGGTCCGATTGAACATCCTGTTAGTCCGGCTCAGGTTGATCGGAGACGTTGTGTTCACGACGCCCGCCATCCGGGCCATCCGGCGCCACTACCCTGCCGCCCGCCTCACTTACATCGTGGAAGAAGACGCCGCCCCGGTGGTGCGTGGCAATCCGCATCTCGACGAGGTGATTGTCGTCTGCGGCCCGCATGCCCCCGGGCGCCTGCGCGCCGATCTCGCGCTCGTCAGACGCCTGCGGCGCACCCGATACGATCTGGCCATCGACTTTCACGGCGGACCGCGCGCGTCGCTGCTCACCTGGCTGAGCGGCGCACCCGCACGCATCGGCTACGAAGTCCTCGGCCGCGGCTGGATGTACACGACCAGAGTGCCGCGACCCCGCGCGCTTCGCCCGCGCCACTCGGTCGTCAGCCAGTTCGACGTGCTGCGGCCGCTTGGCATCGCGCCACCCGATCCGGAAACCGATGCGACCGAGATGCCCGAGAGTCCGGCCGCGGCTGACATGGTCGCACGACGTCTCGCCGAGGCCGGCATCGGCGAAACGAATCCCCTCGTCATCGTGCATGTCAGCGCGGGAAATCCGTTTCGACGCTGGCCGAGGGAATCGTTCGTCGATCTCATCCGCCGGCTGGCCTCGGCCGATCCCCAGCGGCGCATCGTGCTCACCTCGGGCCCGTCCGACGCCGAAGCCGCGTCGGCAATTGCGCGCGAGGCGCGCGCGAATCTCGGGGATCGCGAGCGCCTGGCCGTCGTCGAATGCGGCGAATTCGACCTGCCGCAGCTGCATGCCCTGATCGGGCGCGCCGCGCTCTATGTTGGCGGCGACAGCGGGCCGATGCATATTGCCGGTACCACCGGGGTGCCGGTTGTGGGATTGTATGGGCCGACGCTGCCGGTGCGATCGCAGCCCTATCGAAGCGCGCGCTTCATCGGCGCCGCTGCCGAGGTCGACGGGCTGCCGTGCCGGCCGTGCAACCAGCGCCGGTGCGAACCAGGCGACTTCAGATGTTTGACGAGGATCTCGGCCGGATCGGTTGCCGCGCTCGCCGAGCAGGCCCTGCGTAAACAGGAGATTAAGGACTCGAATGAAATCTGACTGGGTCGAGCGCATCGGGTACATGGCCCTCATCGGGTTCGTGTCAGCGCTGCAATTTTCGATCGCCGCGGCCAACATCCTTCTCGGTCTCGCGCTGCTGATGTGGCTCGCGCGCGTCGTGTCGGCCCGGCGCATCGAGGTGCCGTCGTTCTTCTATCCACTGGCCGCGTATGCGACCCTGACGCTCGTCTCGGCGGCGTTCTCCGACGATCCCAACGCCAGCTTCGTCGACTCGAAACAGCTGGTGCTGTTTCTCGTGGTCCCGATGGTCTACGAGTTCGCGCGCGGCACCAAGGCGCCGTTTGTCGTGCAGGCGATTATCACGGTCGGGGCGGTGAGCGCGCTGTTCGGAATTTTCCAGTTCGGCGTGCTGCAGTACGACAATCTCGGGCGGCGCCCCCAGGGCGCGCTCGGCCACTACATGACCTACTCGGGCGTGCTGATGCTGGTGACGTGCGCGGCGGCGGCGCGCATCCTGTTCACGAAGGATCGCCTGTGGCCATTGCTCATGATGCCGGCGCTGCTCGTCATCCTGGGCCTGACGTTCACGCGAAGCGCACTGGTCGGCGCCTGCGCGGGCATCGCGTTCCTGCTGCTCCTGAAGGACCTGCGGCTGATGGCCGTCATGCCGGTCCTGGCCGCGCTGTTCTTCGTGCTCGCGCCGCCGCAGGTGACCACCCGCTTCATGTCGATGTTCGACGCGCGCGATCCGACCCGCTCCGATCGCGTCACGATGCTGAAGGTCGGCACCCGCATGGTCGAGGCGAACCCGCTCACCGGCGTCGGACCGGCGCGCGTCGGCGATCGATATCGTGATTTTCTCGATCCGAGCGAGCCGAACCACGTCAATCCGCACCTGCACAACGTGCCGATGCAGATCGCGGCCGAACGGGGCCTGCCGGCCCTGGCCGCGTGGCTGTGGATGATTGTCGTGCTCGTCATCGACATGGTGAAGCGTCTCAAGATTCCGGACTCCCGCTTCCTTGCGGCGACGGGCCTCGGCTGCATCGTGGCGATGCTCGGGGCCGGCATGGCGGAGTACAACTTCGGCGACTCGGAATTCCTGATGTTGTTTCTCGTACTCATGACGCTCCCCTACGCAGCAAATGCCGGCACGGAGGAAGCGAAGAAGGGGTCGGGAGGGGTTTTCTGGCGTTAGTGGACGAAAACCCCTCCCGACCCCTTCTGTCACTGCGGCCGATGTTCGTGCTGGCGGCTCTTGCAGTCGCCGCTCGCCTGCCCTTTCTCATCAGCGGGAAAATTCCATTCGATTCCGACGAAGCGGTCGAAGGCCTCATGGCGCGCCATGTGCTCGACGGCGAACTGCCGGCCTTCCTCTGGGGCCAGGCCTTCAAGGGCGTGCCCGAGGTGTACCTGGCGGCCGGCGCCTTCTCGGCGTTCGGTTCCAGCGTCGGCGTACTCAAGAGTGTGACGCTCGCGCTCTTTGCGGCGTTCGTCGCGCTTCAGTTCATGCTGCTCGACAAGATCGCCTCGCGGTGGGTGGCCGTCGCCGCCTCGGTGTTGCTCATCGCGGCGCCCCCGACGCTGGTGTTCTGGAGTCTCGATGCGAGCGCCGAGTACATGTGGGTGATGCTGCTGGGAACGACGCTGGTCCTTATTGCGTCAGGACGAACGCGAAGGCCGGCGGCGGTTGGTTTCCTCGTCGGCCTCGGGCTGTGGGTGCATCAGCTGATTCTCGTGTATCTGATCCCGCTGGCCGTGCAGCGCGTGGCCGGCAGCGAATGGTGGCGGCGCCGCGACTTCGGAAAACCCGGCGCCTCCGCTTTGGTACTCGGCGCGATCGCGGTCTTCTATCTCGCGCTCGCCGTGGTGGCATTCACGACCGGTGGCTTCGCCCTCGACGTTGGGGGCATCGAGATGGGCGTGCGGGCACCGCAGAAAATGGCGCGCATCGCCGCGGCCGTCGCGGGACTCGCTCTCGTCGTTCATCTGCTGGCCACGACGACGCGTGCTGGCATGCGGCAATTCGCGAAGGCACACTGGCCGGCCGCCGCCGGATTCCTCGTCGGATACCTGCCGGCGATTCTTTACTCGCTGCTGGTCGAGCCCGCGCGTTCGCCGGCCCGAAATGCCAATCTGCGCCAGCTGGTCGAGGCCGCACCAGACATCCTCGGCAACATCGTGCCGATCGTGGCCGGCTTCAAGATGGCGACGACCGAGAGACTGGCGGTTCCACTGGTGGCTGCCCTGCCCGGCGCCGCCGCGCTTGCCGCGTACGTGTGGTCGACGCGCCGCACGTTCGCGACGAGCTTCTTCCCGCTGTTCGTCGTGTGGGTTCCCTTTCTGTTTATCGCGGGCGGTGCGTATCTGGACACGCAGTCGTACCGATATCTCGTGCCGTGGTACGCCGGGCTTGCCGTCGCCTGGTCAGGAGGGAGCCTCGCGTTGGCTGGAGGCCGCCGCACGATCGCCAGCGTCATCGTCGCCTCGATCGTCCTGGTGCACGGATGGCAGCAGGTGGTGTGGTACCGGAGACTTCAGCCCGATGCCCAGTCAACGGCGCTCATCGAATGCCTCACCCGGAACGGAATCCGCGGCGGCTACGCGGAGTATTGGACGAGCTACAAGCTGACTTTTCTGGCAGACGAAGCCATCATCATCGCACCCAGCGACGGTGTCGATCGCTACCCGCGTTACACCGACTTCGTACGATCTTTGCCGCCCGAGGAGCGATTGGAAGACGCATCACTGTGCGGCGCCACGCACCCGTCACCCGAAAGTGGGCGCCAGGTCCGCTAGTGCCGAAAATGGCGCCGGCCGGTGAACACCATCGCCAGGCCATGCTCGTCGGCGGCGGCGATCACCTCGTTGTCGCGCATCGACCCGCCCGGCTGGACGATCGCCGTCGCCCCGGCCTTCGCGATGGCGTCGAGCCCGTCTCGAAACGGGAAAAACGCATCTGACGCGGCCACCGACCCGGCGAGCGCGCTGGCGCCATCGGGCTTCAGCGCCTTCATGACCGCGACCTGCACGGCATCGACCCGGCTCATCTGCCCGGCGCCGACGGCGAGCGTGCGCGCCGCGTCGGTGAAGATGACGGCGTTCGACTTGACGTGCGCGCAAATGCGCCACGCGAATCGCAGCGCTCCCCATTCAGATGCCGTGGGGGCACGCCTGGTCACCACTTTCAGCCCGGCGGCGGCAAACGTCGCGACGGTCCACGGTTCGCGCGCCTCCAGCACTTCGTCGCGCTGCTGCACGAGCATCGCGCCCAGAATCGAGCGGACCTCGCGCTGGCTCGAAAGGCCCACCGCCGCGAGATCGGCCATCACGACCCGCATGTTGGCTTTGGTCGCCAGAATCGCCCGCGATTCTTCCTCGACGCCCGGTGCGACCACCGCCTCGATGAACGTCGACACCAGCGCGCGGGCCGCTGCCGCATCGATTGAGCGGTTCAAACCGACGATGCCGCCGAAGGCCGCCATCGGATCGGCCTCGCGTGCGCGGACGTACGCCTCCTCTATCGTGGCGCCAATCGCGGCCCCGCAGGGATTGGTGTGCTTGATGACAGCCGCGGCCGGCTCGGTGAACTCGAGGGCGATGCGCGCAGCCGAATCGAGGTCGAGCAGGTTCGTGAACGACAACTCCTTCCCCTGCAGCATCTGCGCGGCGCCGAGGCCGAATCGATGATCGACGGAGTACCACGCGGCCGGCTGATGAGGGTTTTCGCCGTAGCGCAGCGCGTTGATCCTGTGAAGGGTGAACGAAAGGCGCGAAGGCGTCACGGTCGGCTCGATCGTGCGGTGGAAGTCCCCATCCGCCGGGCTGAACTCTCCCAACGTTCCGGCAATCGCCGCATCGTACGCGGCCGTGTGCGCGAACGCCTTGCGGGCGAGGTCGAAGCGGAACTCCAGGGACGGTCCGCCCGGACGCTCGAGCTCTGCGAGCGCATGCGGATAGTCGGCCGGATCGACGATGACGAGCACGTCCTGGAAGTTCTTCGCGGCCGACCGCACCATGCTGGGCCCGCCGATGTCGATTTCCTCGACCAGCGCGCCGAACGCGATCTCGGGCCGGGCCGCCGTTTTCACGAACGGATACAGATTCACGACGACGATGTCGATCGGAGCGATCCTGTGCTGGCCCAACGTCTCCATGTCGTCGGTCCGGCCGCGGCGTGCGAGGATGCCGCCGTGAACCGCAGGGTGAAGCGTTTTGACCCGTCCGTCCAAGATTTCCGGAAAGCCCGTCACGGCCGAGATGCCGGTCACGGGCACGCGGGCCTCTTCGAGGGCGCGCGCCGTGCCGCCTGTCGACACGAGCTCCCAACCACGGGCGGCGAGCGCTTGAGCAAAAGGAACGAGACCGGTCTTGTCTGAAACACTGAGAAGGGCTCTGGGCATCTGTCTACTCGGTGCGCAACGCGATCAGCGGGTCGACCATTGTGGCTCGCCGTGCCGGGCCGAGGCACGCGATCGCGCCGGCCGTGAGAAATGACGCCGCCACGAGGATCAGCACGAACGGATCGTGCGGCGTTGTTTGATACAGATACGCTGACAGCACGCGGCTCAACGCAAGAGCGCCGGCGAGACCGATCGCAAGACCGACGGCCACCAGCGTCACACCCTGGCGGACGACCATCGCAAGAACGGTCTCGCGTCCGGCACCCAGGGCCATACGCACGCCGAACTCGCGAGTCCGCGCCGTCACCGACGTCGCAATCACTCCGCCAATGCCCGCCAGCGTCATGAGCAGCGCCAGCCCCGCAAATATGGCGAGCAACGTGGCGGTGAGCCGGGGGGCGGCAAGCGCTTCGGCCCGAAGGTCGTCAAGCGTCCTGACAGACTCCACCGGCTGATTGGGATCGACGTCGTGAACGGTCCGGCGCAACGTGCCCTCCAGGCGCGCGGGATCGCCGGCCGTGCGCAGCAGCACCTGGCCCGCGAAGTTGAAAGGCGACTGCGAGAGCGGAACATAGATCTGCGCGACCGTCGGCACCGCGAGCCCAAACTGCCGGACATCGCCGACGATGCCAACGACCGTGAACCATGTCTTCCGGTTGGTCGAAATGCGTGCGCCCAGGGGATTCTGGCCTTGCCAGTACCGGGCCATCGCGCTGTTGATCACGGCCACCGGGAGGCTCTCCTGGGTATCGAACCTGCTGAAGACCCGCCCGCTGACCAGAGGAATGCCGATCGTCTCGAAGTACCTGTCGCTGGCCACACGTACATCGGTCGTCGGACGGAGGTTCGGATCATCCGTAGGGCGGCCTTCGACCTCGAAGCGCGTCGTGCCCGGGGCCGCACCCGCGAGAGGCACGGCATTGGTAATCGCCGCCGACACGACGCCGGGTTGGCCCTCCAGCCGCTCGAGAATCGGCAAGTAGAGGCGGCGGAGCGCGTTGATGTTGCCGTACCGCGAAAAGTTCCCATATACCTGACCAGAGAGCACGCCTTCGGCGCGATAGCCGGCATCGACCCGCTGCAAACGGTAGAAGCTCGTCAGCAAAAGGCCCGCGCCGACGACCAGTACGACCGACACCGCCACCTGCGCCACGATGAGCGCGCTCTGCATGCGCCGCCGGCCGGTGCCATCGCCCGCCTGGTTGCTGCCCTGCTTGAGAGCGTTGACGACATTCACCCGCGTGCCGAGAGCCGGCAGCGTGCCGAACAGGATGCCGGTGAGCACAGAAACCAGCAGGGTGAAGAGAAGCACCGGGAGGTCGATCGCGACTTCGCCGGTGCGCGCGGTGAAGCGCCCCACAAACCTCGTGAGCATGTCGACGGTGCCGAGCGCGAAAAGGACACCGATCACGCCCCCAGTCACTGCGAGCAAGGTGCTCTCGGTGAGCAACTGACGCACGAGCCGTCCGCGGCCGGCGCCGAGCGCCGAGCGCAGGGCCAGCTCCCGATCGCGACTGAGCATGCGCGCCAGCGTGAGGCTCGCCACGTTCGCGCACGCGATCAGGAGGACCAGGCTCGTGATGCCGAGCAGGATCAGCAGCAGATCGCGGGCGCCGTCGGTCAGCGCGCGCCGGAGCTCGAGCGTCGTGGCCTGGAAGCCCGAGTTGGCGACGCGATACACGCTCGGGTGATCCGCGACAAAGCGCTGGTTGACCGTGGAAACAGCCGAGGCGGCCTGCTCGTGCGAGACGCCAGGGCCGAGGCGTCCGAAGACGCTGAGCCCCCCGAATGCGCGCCTGTTCTGCGCGATGGTCCGTTCGGCCGCCGCCCGGAAGGGGCACGCCAGCACCGGCATGTAGACATCGTTCTCCTGCGGATAGTGCGGCACGTTGGGCAGGACGCCGATGACGCGATGGGGCCGGTCGTTCATCTCGAACATCCTGCCGACAATCGCCGGATCGGCGCCGAACTTCTGGCGCCAATACCTGTGGCTCAGGATGAGCACGGCCTCCGCGCCAGGCTCGTCGTCCGCCTTGACGAAGCTTCGCCCAAGAATGGGCGTGATGCCGAGGAGATCGAAGAAGTTGTGGGAGACGACGCCGGCCTCGACGCGATCCGGCTCGCCGCGGTTCAGCAGATCGAAGTTCATCTGGTGATATTCGACAAGCCCGTCGAACACCTTCGCCTGCTCGCGGTAGTCGTAGTACTCCGCGATGGCGACGCCCATCTGCGCCTGACCGGAAAGCGGGGCCGACTGACGCACGATGGCCAGGCGATCGCCGTGCTCGTAGGGCAACGGCTTCAACAAGACCCCGTTGATGACGCTGAAGATGGCCGTGTTGGCCCCGATGCCCAGCCCGAGCGTGATGCCGGCGAGCGCCGCATAGCCCGGGCGCTTGGCCAGCGTGCGAGCCCCATAACGCACGTCCTGGAACAGCTCGTCCAACCAGCTCATCCGTGTGCCTCCGTCATGGCGATCGCAATTATGTTCAAATCTGGATACCCGAGTGTCCGAAATTGATTACTTGGATGTGCCACGGAGTTGACGGAATCGTGACAAGCCATTATTATTTTTGCGGCGCTTGCGAGGATAGCGCCGTCAACGGAAGGCCGCACCGTTGCGGTCTTTTTTTTTGAGTTCGCGGTACTCGCACCGCACGTAAGTAAGGAAGAGGAACGATGCGTATCACAGGCAAGGTCAAGTGGTTCAACAACGCGAAGGGTTATGGGTTCATCGAACGCGAGGGTGGCAGCGACGTCTTCGTCCACTACTCCGCAATCCAGGGTGCCGGTTTCCGGTCGCTGGAAGAAGGACAGGCCGTCGAGTTCGAAATCGTTGACGGACCCAAGGGACCACAGGCCGGTAACGTTACCAAGGCCTAACCCGCAATATCAGCCTGGCCTCCCGGGAAACGGTTCCGGGATCCTTTTTCGCCAGTATCCGACGAAAAAGGATCCCGGAACCGTTTCTCAGGGGGGCCAGGCGACCTTGCCTACTTCGTCCCCTTCATTCCCCTCGCCGTAAAGTTCAGTTTTCCCTCTTTCACCGACACGCGAAACGCGACTTCGGGCGCGCCCTCTTTTTTCAGCTTCGACACCTGCGACTTCACCAGCTCGGTGAACTTGTGAAACGGGATGTTCTGCTCGCCCAGCTGCTCGCGCGCGTCGCGCAGCGTGTCGTACAGGTCGTGGAGCTTGTCCATCTCCTTCATCGGGTCCTTGAACGACGCCACGAACAGAATCTTGTCTTCGGCTTTGGCAGGCGCCCTCTTCGTTTCCGCCGGCTTGCGGCCGAACGGGCCGGGCCGGCCCTCTTCGCGCGCGCGCAAGCCCCGGTCCCAGAGATCGATGAAGGCCGAAAACCGCGACTGCAGCGTCGAGAAGCGGAAACGGTCGCCGTAGTTCTGGATGTGGCTGCGATCGAGCTTCTTGACCAGACCCTCGACGCGCGAGCGCGTCTCCCATGGCGGACGCGGCAGCCGGCCGGCGAAATACATGTTGTATTCCCCTTCCAGCTTGCGCAGTTCGACCTCGAGGATCTGCAGTTCGCGTTCGATCTCTGTGACGTCGGGCACTCTGGTCAGTTTACGGTTTACCGTTCATCGTTTACCGTTTGCCCTTCACCGTTTCGTTGCGGCTCTGCATGACGGTCAACGGTCAACCGTAAACGGTGAACGCTATCGCGGTATCAGAAACCAAATGAGCGGAAGCCACAACTCGCGGGCGTACGGGACCGGCCGATCGTCGATGAGCACGTCGCAGGTGTCGAACCGTCCGACCAGCTCGAACAGATCGCGGAGCTTGGTGGCATCCGACGGCCAGAAACGCGCGCGGTGACGAAACGACGACCCACTGCCGGTCTCGCGATACTCCGCCGACGCCCTGGCCAGCTCGACGGCGCGCGAATAGTCTGGCGAGTCGAGGACCGGAAAGACGAGCGTCACCGAGAGCGGCCGCTTGGGGGCGCCGAACAGCTCGGCATGCAGATCGGGATCGAGCTTCGCGATCTCCTCGTCGGTCAGCTGTTCCGGCAGCTCGACGTACGGCCAGAACCGCTCGCGCGGACGGTACCGCGGCGGATCCGACGCGGAAAGCAGGGGCTCGTTCTTGGAATCGGCGGACATTAATTAGTTGTCGTGGGGGCCCACCCCCACGACCTGTGCCTCGCCCCTCGCTCGGGGCTCGGCGATACTTGCGGCGCTCTTCTGCTTAGTGCAGCAACTGCCAGAGCGGGCACGATGTTATCAAAAATCGTATGCTTGAGGTGGATGCGTTATCTGGTGACCGCGCGCGTCAAGCCCGGCCGCGAGCAGGCGCTTGCCGAGGCGATCGAACAGGGCGCGCTTGGCGCCGGCTCGATCGCGGGCGATGAATACCTGCGCAACATGGAATGCGCGCGCCGCCTGCGCGACGGCACGGTGAAGTGGGTCGAGGTGTGCTACTGCGCCACCCCGCTCCAGGAAGAGCGGCCGTACTGGGAAGCGTACTTCGATCTGGTGAAGGTGCAGGACGCGCACGCGCGATCGCGCTGCAAGGATCTCAACGGCACCGAGCCGTGGGCCTGCTCCGACTGCGACTGCACGGACAAGCTGGAGGCCCGGCTCACGACCTGGGGCCCGCTCTTTTTGGATACCCCTGATACCTGATTTTGACGCAGAGCCGCAGAGACGCAGAGTTCTGTTTTTTTAGAAACGCTCACTAAGGTCACTAAGGGAAGAACCAGACAAGGTCACAAAGATCAGGTTTCTTCGTGATCTTGTCAGATTCCTACTTCGTGTTCTTCGTGTTCACAGGATGGTCGCGATCGATTCCACCGCGAGATCGAGCACGCGGCCCGGCAGAATGCCCAGATAGAACGTGGCGACCAGCGGAACCGCCAGCGCCAGGATCGACAGCGCCGACGGCTGGGTGACCGGCGACGTCGACGTCTCGTCGGTCATGTACATCATGACGACGACGCGCAGGTAGAAGAAGACCGAGACGACGCTCGTGAGCACGCCGATAATGGCGAGCGCGAAGGACCCGGCGCTGACCGCCGAACTGAAGAGATACCACTTGCCGATGAACCCGGCCGTCGGCGGAAACCCGCCGAGCGAGAGCAGGAAGATCGACATCATCAAGGCCAGAAGCGGCTGCCGCTTCGACAGCCCCGCATAGTCGCTGAGCTCGTCGTTGGTCCGGTCGCGCGTCGCCACGAGCGCGGTCACGCCGAACGCGCCGAGGCTCGTCAGCGCGTAGGTCAGGAGATAGAACAGAATCGCGCCCTTGCCGGTGTTGTTGCCCGCCGCCATCGCCATCAGCATGTAGCCCGCGTGCGCGATGCTCGAGTACGCGAGCATGCGGCGGACGTTTCTCTGCACGACGCCCGCCACCACGCCGAAGATCATCGACGCGGCCGACAGCATCCAGATGACCGGCTCCCACTGCGGCTGCAGCCCGCCGAACGCCGACATGAACACGCGGACGAACGCCGCAAACGCGGCCGCCTTGACGCCGGCCGACATGAACGCGGTGACCACCGCCGGCGCCCCTTCGTAGGCGTCGGGCGTCCACATGTGGAAGGGCACGGCCGACACCTTGAAGGCAAAGCCGACCAGGAGCAGGCCAAGCGCGACATACGTCAGCAGCTCGCGGCCGCCGGCCAGCGTCGACATCACCACGACCACTTCGTTGAGCCGCGTCGACCCGGCGATGCCAAAGGTAAACGCGACCCCGTACAGGAAAAACGCGCTCGAGAACCCGCCGAGGAGGAAATACTTGAACGCCGCTTCGGCCCCGGCTTTCGACTCGCGACGTATGCCGGTCAGGATATAGACCGAGAGCGACAGAATTTCGAGCGCGATGAAGATCACGAGCAAATCGACGGCGGCCGCCATCAGCATCATGCCGCCGATGGCGAAGAGCGTCAGCGAGTAATATTCGCCGGCATTGATGCCGTCGCGCTTCACCACCTGCGACGACAGGGCCACCGTGAGAATGCCGACGACGACGAGCACGAGGGCCACGAACAGGCTGAAATTGTCCGCCGTGACCACGCCGAAGCTGAACGCGCCGCGATCCCACAACAGCACCGCGGTAATGCCCGATGTCAGCAGCGAACCGATGGCGATGCCCTCCATCGGCAGATGCTCGTCCGGCAGGCGGAATGCCTCGGCGACCAGCGCCAGAACGCCGCCGAACCAGACGCACACGATGGGAACAACGGCCAGGTAATCGCTCATGGCCGTTGTCCAGAAATCGGGGATTGGGGACTAGGGATTAGGGATTGGTTCAGCGACGCGGGTACACGTCGTACATAACGGCTAATCCCCAATCCCCAATCCCTAATCCCTGGAAGAGGCGCACGCACCGTCTGACCCTCATTGCGTCTCACCTGTTCGACCAGGCGTGCGACGGCAGGCTCCATCGGCTTCAGGAACGTCATCGGGAAGACGCCCATCACGATGGTCATCACGACGGCCGGCCACAACGTGAACCGTTCGCGTGTGCTCAGATCCGGCAGCGTGGCGTTCGCTTCCTTGACGACCGGTCCGTAGTTCACGCGCTGGAACATCCACAACATGTACACCGCCGACAGCAGTACGCCGGTCGCGGCGAACGACGCGAGGCGTGGATCCCACCGGAACGCGCCAACGAGAATCAGCAGCTCGCCCACGAAGCCGTTGAGCCCCGGCAATCCGATCGACGACAGCGTGACCACGAGAAACGCCGCCGAGAACTTCGGCAGCACGCGCTTGAGCCCGCCGAACTCGGCGATGAGACGCGTGTGCCGCCTGTCGGACAGCATGCCCACGATAAGGAACAGCGCGCCGGTGCTGACGCCGTGCGCCAGCATCTGGTACACCGCGCCCTGCACCCCCTGGATGTTCATGGCGGAAATGCCAAGGGCGACAAACCCGAGGTGGCTAACGCTCGAATACGCCACGAGCTTCTTCAGGTCGGGCTGCACCATCGCGACAAGGGCACCATAGATGATCCCGATGACGGCCGCGATGCCCAGGTACGGAGCAAAGAACAGTGCGGCCTCGGGGAACAGCGGAAACGCGAACCGCACAAGGCCGTACGTGCCCATCTTCAGCAACACGCCCGCCAGAATCACCGAGCCGGCCGTCGGCGCCTGGACGTGTGCGTCGGGCAGCCAGGTGTGGAACGGAAAAATCGGAACCTTGATCGCGAACGCCAGGGCGAACGCGAGAAATCCCCAGAACTGCAGGGCGATCGGAATCTCGAGTTGGTACAGCCGCACGAGATCGAAGCTCGGCACTCCCGATCCGCTCGCCACGCCGTGGTAGTACCCCAGCGCCAGGATCGCGACGAGCATCAGCACGCTGCCGGCCATCGTGTAGAGCATGAACTTGATGGCGGCATAGACGCGGTTGTCGTAGCCCCAGATGCCGATGAGGAAATACATCGGCACGAGCATCGCGTCCCAGAACACGTAGAAGAGGAACAAATCGAGCGCCATGAAGACCCCGAGCATGGCCGCTTCGAGCGCGAGGACGAAGATCGCAAACCCCTTCACGCGCGTGTGGATCGAATCCCACGACGACAGCAGCGCCAGCGGGGTCAGGAAGCCCGTCAGCACGATAAGGAACAGGCTGATGCCGTCGATGCCCACGACGTAGTCGATGCCGAACGCCGGGATCCACGAGTAGCGCTCGACCATCTGGAAGTCGGCCGAGCCAGGATCGAACCGCGCCCACACCACGAGCGTGAGGCCGAACACCACGAGCGAGGTCGCCAGCGCGACACGATGAATCAGCGCTTCGCGCTCGCGTCCGACCATCGCGAGGAGCGCAATGCCGGCGAGCGGCACGACCACGAGAAGCGTTAGCAAAGGCACGGAACGATCAGCTCCACAGGAAATACCCCACGACGAGGACTGCGCCGAAGAGCACCGACACGGCGTACGTGCGCACAGAGCCTGTCTGGACGCGGCGCACGAGCGACCCGGTTTCGATAACGATCTGTCCCGTCCCGTTGACAGCGCCATCGATGACGCGCGCGTCGGCCTTCCAGAGCACCCCTTCGGAGAGCGCCTTGATGGGCTGCACGACGACCGCGTCGTAGAGCTCGTCGATGTACCCCTTGCGCACGAGGAACAGATTCACGCCAGGGAACTTCGCCACGAGCGCATCGGGAATGTCGGTGCGCTTCAAATACAGGAACGCCGCGAGGCCGATGCCCGCAAGCGCGATGGCCGAGGACACGACCATGAGGACGATTTCGAGCGCATGATCGGCGTGTTCCACCGCGGCGTGCGCGCCTTCCATCGCCGGCACGTGCAGGCTCGGCTCAAGGAAATGCTCCAGTACCGCGGACCCGCCCAGACCAGCCGGGACGTTCAGGTAGCCGGCGACGACCGATCCGATCGCCAGCACGACGAGCGGAATGGCCATCGCCATGGGCGCGTCGTGCAGGTGCGCGTGATGCACCACCGCCGGAGTGACAGGGCTAAAGCCCTGTGCCACTGGAGAAGCCGACGCCACGGGGGCATGGTGGTGCGGCGCGTTGTGGCCCAGGGCTTCAGCCCTGGCGTGCCGCCGCTCGCCATGAAACGCCAGGAACACCAGGCGGAACATGTAGAACGCGGTCATCATCGACGTGACCGCACCGACGACCCAGAGCAACTGATGACCGCCGGCGAACGTGCGGTACAGAATCTCGTCCTTGCTGAAGAACCCGGCGAGACCCGGTACGCCGGCGATGGCAATCGCGCCGATGAGGAAGGTCCAGTAGGTAACCGGCAAATCTTTTTTCAATCCGCCCATGTGGCGCAGATCCTGCTCGCCGGCCAGCGCGTGAATAACGGCGCCCGACCCGAGAAACAGGAGCGCCTTGAAAAACGCGTGCGTGAAGAGATGGAAGATGCCCGCCGTGAAGGCGCCCACGCCCATCGCCATGAACATGTAGCCGAGCTGCGAGACCGTCGAATAGGCGAGCACGCGCTTGATGTCGTTCTGCACCATGCCGATCGCGCCGGCCCACAGCGCCGTCGCGGTGCCCACGACCGCCACGATCGTCAGCACCTCGGGCGCATGCGCGAACACCACCGCATTACGGCCGATCAAATACACACCCGCGGTCACCATCGTCGCGGCGTGAATGAGGGCCGAGACCGGCGTCGGACCTTCCATCGCGTCCGGCAGCCAGACGTACAGCGGAATCTGAGCGGATTTGCCGGTCGCACCGATGAACAGCAGCAGCGCAATCGCCGACACGACGCCAAACGTGGACTCGGCGGGAAGGCCCGCGACGACACCGTTCAGTTCGCGGAAACTGACCGTCCCGAACTGCGAAAACGCCAGCAGGACGCCGAGGACGAACGCCACGTCCCCGATGCGGTTGACGATGAAGGCCTTCTTGCCTGCATCGGCGGCGACGCCCTTCTGGTACCAGAAACCGATGAGCAGGTACGAACAGAGGCCCACGCCTTCCCACCCGACGAACAGCACGAGAAAGTTTTCACCGAGTACGAGCAGCAGCATGAACCCGGCGAACAGGTTCAGGTACGCGAAGTAGCGCGCGTACTCGTGCGGCTCTTCCTCGATCATGTACGCCGTCGAGTACACGTGGATGAGGAAGCCGATGCCGGTAACGACGAGGATCATCAGCGCCGACAGCGGATCGAGCCTCAACGCGAGCGGCACTTGAAAATCGGCCGAACCGATCCAGGTGAACAGCGTCTGGACAATCTCACGCGAATCGGCGGGTTGTGCCGTCAACTGGCTGACGGCGACGACCGACACGACGAACGCCGCGAACATCGCGAGCGAGGCGATCGCGCCAATCGCCTTCGCGGGCAGCCTGCGCGCCCCGAAGGTGTTGATGGCGAACCCGATGAACGGCAGAAGCGGAATCCAGAACAGCATCGCCGGCTACCCTCTCAACTGCCGGAACGCGTCTGGATTGAGCGTTTCGACGTGCCTGAAGAGCGCAATGACGAGGGCCAACCCCACGGCGGCTTCCGCCGCGGCCACCGTGATGACGAAGAAGACGATGATCTGCCCGTCAGGCGAGCCGAGAAAACGGCCGAAGGCGATGAACGAGAGGTTAACGGCGTTCAGCATCACTTCCAGCGACAGCAGAACCGTGATGAGATTGCGCCGCAGCAGCACGCCGGCCGTGCCGATGGTGAAGAGCACACCCGACAGCACGAGGTAGTGGTTGAGTTCAGCCATTGATGGTGCGCAACTAAAGTTGCGCCCTACCCCCCTCAGCCAGACCTGCATCGGTGCGAGATGCATCGCCGGTAGGGCGCGACTTCAGTCGCGCACCCTCGGTTAGATGCCGTCCTGCCAGCGTGATCGCGCCAATCATGGCGACGAGAATGAGAATGGAGGTCGCCTCGAATGCGAACGCGTAGTCCTGGAACAGCCGCTGGCCGATCTCGGGGACCGAAAACGGCCGGCGCGTGTCGTCGGTCACCGTCCAGGCCAGCGTGCTCGACCGGTTCAGCGCCCAGGCCAGCTCGGCGGCAAACGCGATCGCCAGCATCGCGCCGATCGTCCGCGTCGCAGGCGACTCGAGGATGCCCGAGGTAACCAGTTCTTCCCGAGGCGCGTTCAGCAGCATGACGACGAACAGGAAGAGCACCATGATCGCGCCGGCGTACACGATGATCTGAATCACGGCCACAAACGGCGCCTGGAGCAGCACGTAGAGACCGGCAAGACCGATGAACGATCCGATCAGCAGGAGGACGCTGTAGACCGGGTTCGACTGCACCACGACGAGCAGCGTCGTGCCTATGGCGATCGCCGCGAACACGTAGAAGAGAATCAGTTCAAATCCCAAAGTACAGCACCCCGGCGGCCGTCGCGAGCAGGTTGAGGACAGACAACGGCAGCAGGAACTTCCAGCCGAACGCCATCAGCTGGTCGTAGCGATATCGCGGCAGCGTCCATCGCATCCAGACGTAGAAGAACAGCAGAAACCCGACCTTGAGGAGGAACCAGATCCATCCAAGCCACACCGGGAGCAGCGGTCCGTGCCACCCGCCAAGATACAGATTGCTGGCGATGGCCGACACGGTCACCATGTTGATGTACTCCGCCAGGAAGAACATGGCGAAGCTCATGCTGCTGTACTCGGTGTGATACCCGGCGACGAGCTCCTGTTCGGCTTCCGGAAAATCGAACGGCGCGCGGTTGGTCTCGGCGACGCCCGCGGTCATGAAGATGAAAAAACCGATCGGCTGTAGAAACACGAACCAGCGCGGGATGAAGCCCAGCCAGGCTCCTGCCTGCGCGTCGACGATCTCTCGAATCGACATCGAACCGGCCAGCACGAGCACGGCGGCCAGCGCCATGCCGTACGAAAGCTCGTAGCTGATCATCTGCGCCGACGAGCGCAGCGCGCCAAGCAGCGAGTACTTGCTGTTCGAGCTCCAGCCCGCGAGCACGATGCCGTAGACGCCCATCGACGTGACGGCGAACACCCACAGGATCGCGACGTTGACGTCGGCGATCTGCAGCGGGACCGGCTGATCGAGGAGGCCGAAGAGATCCGTCTCTGCCCCGAACGGCACGACCGCGAACGCCGTGAACGCGGTGGCGGCGGAGATGATGGGGGCGAGCGCAAAGAGGATCGGATCGGCGGCCTTCGGCCGCGTGTCCTCCTTCATCGCCAGCTTGATGATGTCGGCCAGCGGCTGCAGCAGCCCGTACGGTCCAACCAGCGTCGGCCCCATGCGCTGCTGAATCCTCGCGGCCACCTTCCGCTCCATGTACACCATGCCGGCAGCGGCGCTGAGCAGCATGACGAACACGAATCCCACGATCACAAGCTGCGCGATGGCGACGGAGGCTATCAATGCGCGCTCACCGGCGCGGCATGACGCCGTCGCCATGGGGCGGGAACCGTGCAGCGGCCCTCGCGAATGTGGGCCTCGTACTCGGCCCTGAAATTCTTCAGCGTCGTCAGCGCCGGCGTGGCGGCGGCGTCGCCGAACGCGCACAGCGTCTTGCCCGCGATGAGGCCGGCGACGTTCTCGAGCAGGGCCAGATCTTTCATTTCACCATCGCCACGCTCGATCTTCTCGAGGATGTTGAGCAGCCACTGCGTGCCCTCGCGGCAGGGCGTGCACTTGCCGCACGACTCGTGACGGTAGAACCGCAGCAGGTTTTCGGCCAGCCAGACCATGCACGTCGTGTCGTCGAGCACGATGATGCCCGCCGACCCGAGCAGCGACCCGGCCTTGGCCACGCCGTCGAAGCTCGCTTCGATGTCGAGCTGATGCGGCAGCAGAATCGGCACCGACGACCCGCCTGGAATCACCGCCTTCAGCGCGCGGCCGTCGCGCACACCGCCGGCCACGTCGAAGATGAGCTCGCGAAGCGAGATCTTCATCGACGCTTCGTACACGCCGGGTTTCTGCACGTGCCCGCTGATGCAGTAGAGCTTCGGGCCGCCGTTCTTCTCGGGACCGAGCGCCGCATACCACTCCGCCCCGTTGCGCACGATCGAAGGCACGTTGCACAGCGTCTCGACGTTATTGACCGCCGTCGGCGACCCATACAGGCCGGCGCTCGCGGGAAACGGCGGCTTCAGCCGCGGCTGCGCCCGCTTGCCCTCGAGCGATTCGAGCAGCGCGGTCTCTTCGCCGGCTTCGTACGCTCCGGCGCCGCGGTGGATGTGAATGTCGCAGTCGAAGCCCAGCCCCAGCACGTTCTTCCCGGCGTAACCCTTCGCGTACGCCTCTTCGAGCTGGCGCTCCATGATCTCCTGCACGTGGAAAAACTCGCCGCGGATGTAGATGTAGGCCACCTTCGCCCCGATG
The DNA here is from genome assembly GCA_963746535.1 of Vicinamibacterales bacterium. Classification (GTDB taxonomy): domain Bacteria; phylum Acidobacteriota; class Vicinamibacteria; order Vicinamibacterales; family JAMQPK01; genus JAMQPK01. The sequence continues at coordinate 298,221 of CAVVBP010000011.1, forward strand.
GCGTGGCAGGCAATCAGGCATCCCTCGAAGAGCAGATGCGGGTTGCGCTCCATCAGCAGGTGATCTTTGAACGTGCCCGGTTCGCTCTCGTCGGCATTGCAGACGATGTACTTGGCCTTCGGCGTGTCCTTCACCACGAACTGCCACTTCATGCCCGTGGGAAATCCGGCGCCGCCGCGCCCCTTCAGGCCCGACGCCTTGACGAGATCGATCACCTGCTCGGGCTTCATCGCCAGCGCCTTGCGCAAGCCCTCGTACCCCTCGTTCTTCAAATAGAAGTCGAGGGTGTAGGAATGGGGTTGGCGAACGAATCGTGTCAGGACCGGTTCCATGGGCTCTTTTCAGTCTTCAGTTTTCAGTCTTCAGTTTTTGGCTTCTAGTTTCCAGTTTTGAGATTCTAGTTTTTAGATTCCCTATCCGGAGCCTCGTGGTGACAGCCCGTCAGCGCTTCTTCGCCGCGCGCGCGCAAATCGTCCACGAGCTTTTTCGCGCCTTCGGGCGCAAGGCATTCGTGCCAGCTGTCGTTGACCATGACGAGCGGCGCCCGATCGCAGGCGCCCAGGCACTCGACTTCCATGAGCGTGAACGTGCCGGACGCATCGGTGCCGTTCGGCTGGATACCCAGCGCCGTCATCAATTCCTCGGTCACCCGCTCCGCCCCGCGCAGCGCGCACGGCAGCGTGCGGCACACCTGCACGACGAATTTCCCGACCGGCCGGGTATAGAACATCGTGTAGAACGACACGACGTCTTCGACATCGGCCGACGTGCAGCCGATGACACCCGCGACATGCTGAATCGCGCTCAGCGACACGTACCCAAGCTGGCGCTGCACGAGATACAGCGCCGGAAGGATCGCCGAGCGGCGGCCGGTCTGATTTTCCGGATACCTTCTGGCAATCGCCTCGATGCGCTCGCGGTTCTCGGGCGTGTATTGAAACGTCTTCCCATCGTCGAACGGCATCTGCCGCTTCGACCGGTGAAGCTCCCGATAGTCAATCTTGGGATGAAAAGTCATCGGTCCACGTCTCCCATGACGACGTCGATTGAGCCGATGACGGCGATGACATCGGCGATAAGGCCGCCGATAATCATCTTCGGCAACGCCTGGCAGGCGAGGAGCGACGCCGAGCGTGCCTTCACGCGCCATGGACGGTTCGTGCCGTCCGAGACAACGTAGAAGCCCTGCTCGCCGCGCGGCCCTTCGATTGCCACATAGGCCTCGCCCGCCGGCACGGTGAAGCCCTGCGAGTAGATCAGGAAGTGCTGAATCAGCGCTTCCATTTCCGTGTAGACGCGGTCCTTCGGCGGCGGCACCACCGACGGGGCATCGGCCGCGAACACTCCCGCCGGCGAAATTCGCGAGAGCGCCTGACGGCAAATCTTGACGCTTTCCCGCATCTCCGCCAGCCGGATCCGGTATCGCTCGTAGACGTCGCCTTGAGAGCCGACCGGGACGTCGAACTCGAACGTCTCGTAGCCGCCGTAGGGAAACATCTTTCGAACGTCGTAGTTCCAGCCCGACGCGCGCCCAATCGGGCCGGCCAGGCTCATGTCGATGCACTCCTGCCTGGTGAGCTTCCCGACACCCTGCGTCCGCTTCTTGTAGATGTCGTTCTTCGTGAGCAGGTCCTCGTACTCGCCGAGCTTGACCGGGAAGTTGTCGAGAAACTGCGTGACGACCTCGTGAAACCCGCGCGGCAGATCTTCCCGCAGGCCACCGACCCGGATGTAGCTCGGGAACAACCGGAAGCCCGCGATGCGCTCGTTGATGTCGAGCAACAGCTCGCGCTCGCGGAAACAGTAGAGCATCACCGAGACGGCGCCCACTTCCATCGCGTGCGTCCCGAGCCACACGAGGTGGCTGTTGATGCGCTGCAGTTCGGCGAGGAGCACCCGAATCCACCTGACGCGATCCGGCATCTCGAGACCGAGCAGCTTCTCCACCGAGAGGCAGAACGCGTAGGCGTTGGACTGTGCGCTCAGATAGTCCATGCGCTCGACCAGCGGAATGATCTGCTGGTACTTCTTCTGCTCCGCGGTCTTTTCGATGCCGGTGTGCAGATAACCAATCGTCGGGGCCGCGGAGACGACCGTCTCGCCGTCGAGCTCGAGCACCAGCCGGAGCACACCATGGGTGCTCGGGTGCTGCGGCCCCATGTTGACGGTCATCGTTTCCGCTCGAAGTTCCGGCATTCTGTTCAGGGCTTAGAGCTAAGGGCTTAGGGCTTAAGGTTCAAGGAGCCAGCTCGCGTTCGATCTGGTCGCACACCGCGTGAATGAGCGTGCGGTGCACTTCCTGAACGCGAGGGGTGAGGGCGTGAGGCACATTCACGTGCACGTCTGCCGCCGCGCCGATCGGTCCGCCGTTTCCGCCGGTGAACGCCACTGTCTTCAACCCCCGCGACTTCGCGTATTGCACGCCCGCGAGCACGTTGGCGGACGAGCCGCTCGTCGAAATGCCGATGGCGACATCGCCGGGCCGGCCGAGCGCCTCTATCTGCCGCACGAACACGCGATCGAATCCGTAGTCGTTGGCCACCGCCGTCATCGTGCTGGTGTCGGTGGTCAAGGCAATCGCCGCCAGCGCCTGGCGCTCGCGGAGGAACCGCCCCACGAGCTCGCACGCGAAGTGCTGCGCGTCGGCTGCGCTGCCACCGTTGCCGAAAATCAACACCTTCCCGCCGCTGCCGAGCGCCGCCGACAGCGTCTCGACCGCGGCCGCCACGGCACCGGCCGATTCACGCGCAGCGGTTTCGTGCAGGTGGGCCGCCTCGCGCAGCGTCGCGGCCACCGCGCTCGCCCGATCGCCGCTCATGATCGCGGCGCATCCGCTCGCGCGGCTTTATCCCTCGCCAGGTTTGCGCGAAACTCCTCTTCAGTCACCTGGAGCGGCTCTTCCGCGCGCGGCCGCAGACGGATCTGCACCGGGAAGTCCTTGCGCAGCGGGTAGCCCTCCCAGTCTTCCGGCATCAGCAGGCGACGAAGATCGCCGTGATCCTCGAACACGATGCCGAACATGTCCCAGGTTTCCCGTTCCAGCCAGCCCGCACCCCGCCATACGCTCTGCACGGTCGGCAGCCGCGCGGCCCCGCCGTCGAGCGACACCTTCAGGCGCAGCCGCCTGGTCATGGACGACAGGTGATACACCACCTCGAACCGGGGCTCGCGTGGCCACCGGTCGACCGCTGTAATGTCGGCCAGCAGCACGAACCCGAGATCGGCATGATCGTGAAGGGCACGGCAGACCTCCACGAGGCTCGCCGCCGGCACACGGATGGTCGGCTGATCGGTCGCGTCACCCGCCTCCAGCGCGACGGCCGGAAGCAACGAGCGCAGCAGATCGATCATGCTCGCTGGCTCTCGATCTTCTTCTGCAGTTGAACGATGCCGTAGATGAGCGATTCGGGCCGGGGCGGGCATCCGGGCACATAGACGTCGACCGGCACGATCTGATCGACCCCCTGCACGAGCGCGTAGTTGTCGAAGACGCCGCCGATCGAGGCACAGGCGCCCATCGAAATCACCCATTTGGGCTCGGGCATCTGGTCGTACACCCGGCGAAGCGCTGGCGCCATCTTCCGCGACAGCCGGCCGGCGACAATCATCAGGTCGGACTGACGAGGCGAGCCGCGGAAGACTTCCGCCCCGAAGCGCGCGATGTCGTAGCGCGCGCAGCTCATGGCCATCATCTCGATGGCGCAGCAGGCGAGCCCGAACGTGACCGGCCAGATCGACGAGCGCCGCGCCCACTGCACGAGCTTCTCGACCTGCGTCGTCAGAACCGGCAAATTCGCCAGGTCATCGTCGATCGACGATGGACGCTGGACGAGCGACGATGGACGATCCTCTAGCTTTGACTCCAATCCAACGCACCTTTCTTCCAGACATACACGTAGCCCGCACAGAGGACGAGCGTAAAGAGGACCACCTGCACGTAGCCAGCCCACCCCAGCGATCGGAGCGCGAGCGCCCAGGGATAGAGGAAGGCCACCTCGATGTCGAACAGCAGGAAGATCATCGCGATGAGGTAGAAACGAATCGACTGCCGCTCGCGGGCGTCGCCGACCGCGGGCATGCCGCACTCGTAGGGCGCCTGTTTTTCGGGGGTGGGACGTTTCGGGCCGAGGATCCTGCCGAGCACGACCGATGTGCCGCCGAACCCGACGGCCATCACCATCAGCAGCAGAATGAGGAGCCAGCTCTCAATCATGAGTCGCGGGAGCCACGCGCGGACCCCATTGCCCCGCGCCGCTTGCGAAAACCTTCACAAGCGAACAGCCAATGCTATCGAATTCGACGGGTTCACACAACAAGACCCGCCCTTTGCGACCGAAATGTGGCTCCTGAAAAAGCGGCCGCTAATGCGGCCGCGCGCCCAGCGATTCGAGCTGGCGCTCGAGCTCGGCCAGCGCGCTCGTCAACTGCTGACGACGGGCGGTATGTGTGGTCGCTTCGAGCTGCCGGCTCAGCTCGGTATAGGCAAGGCGCAGCGATTCCGCCCGCCTCACCTGCTCCGGATCGTATTCGGCCTGGGGCATTGCGCGGCGGGCGCGCTCTTCTTCACGCTCGTCCATCCGCTCCTGGATGCGGTTCTGTGCGTCGATTAATCCTTCACCTGCGTCTGCCATTCGCACCTGCTTTTGTGCGCCGACCGCGAGGTCGGCCTCTACCAGTAATTGGGGGACTGCCCCACCGGCTCCCCAGCTAATTGCGACTTTGAGCCGCCTCACCGGGGCGGGAGGTTCACCAATTATAGTACGAATACGACGCGAAAGGGATGGGAGATGAGTCTGTATACTCCTGGCCATGCAAAACAGACTTGCGGCCCTGCTGCTGGTTCTCGTTTCCCTCGGCGCGCTCCTGCCGTCTGTACCGAGCGCACAGTATCCCGCCGGCGGCAACAGACTGGTCATGGGCGAGTTCGTCATCGATCCGCCGACGCTCATCAACCTGGGATTCGAGTGGTTCATCGACGGCGACGAGAATCGCAACGCCGAGGTCGCCGTGTCCTACCGCCGGCAGGGTGACGCGGCCTGGAAAGACGGACTGCCGCTCCTGCGCCTCCACGGTGAGCGCATCGTCCAGGGGCAGCAGATGGACGTCCTCACGCCGAACATGTTCGCCGGCAGCATCCTCGACCTCGAGCCAGACACGCCCTACGAGGTCAGGCTGACCGCGTCCGATCTCGACGGTGTGGCTGGAGAAGCCACGAAGACGGTGACCGTCCGCACACGACCCGAGCCAGTGCCCGCCAGCGGCGGCCGCGTCTTTCACGTCTACCCGCACGGCTTCACGGGAACACGAGCAGAACCGTCGTTCGAAGGATTGATGTGCGCCTATAACTACACGTGCGCCGGCACCGACTGGGCCACCGCGGGCCGGCCCCGTGTGAAGGCCGGCGACACCATCCTCGTACACGCGGGCCTCTACAAGTACAACCGCCTCGAATACACGAACAATCCGTCGGTGAACCGCACGGTTCCGCTCGACGGTACGTACTACCTGACTGCCGACGGCACGCCCGAGCGACCTGTCGCCATCAAGGCGGCGGGCGACGGCGACGTCATCTTCGACGGGGCCGGCAACTTCGTCCTCTTCGACGTGAAAGCGGCGGACTACACCTACTTCGAAGGCATTACGTTCAGGAACAGCGAAATCGCGATTTCGGCCGGTACGCAGTTCATCGCCGGCTCGAAGGGGCTCACCGTCAAGCGATCACGCTTCGAGAACGTCGCTGCCGGCATCTTCACGAACTTCTCCGGCTCGAGCAATTTCTACATCGCCGACAACTACTTCATCGGACGCGACGATCCCGACCGCGTGATCGGCTGGTCCGGGAATTTCTGGGCGCAATTCGACGGTGTCGACGGACAGAAATTTCCGCCTGTCATGGCTTCCTACGTTGCGGTGAAACTGTACGGACCCGGCCATGTGGTGGCCTACAACCACATTTCGAGCTTCCACGACGGCGTCAACGTGGAAACCTACGGCAACCCCGACGGATCGGCGGTCGTAGACGGCCCGAAATACCCCACCAGGGAGTATTGGGATCGGCGTCCGGTCGCGATCGATTTCTACAACAATTACATGAGCAACTTTCACGACAACCCGTTCGAGACCGACGGCAGCATGCACAACGTGCGGGTGATGCGGAACATGCATGGTGAACTCGGCGTCGCATGCCTTCTGCAACCAGCCGGTGCTCGGCGGTCCCGCCTACTGGATTCGAAACATCGGATACCATCTGCCCGGCGGATCGACGCGACTGACGGGCGGCTCTGCGGGCGTGCTCTTCTACAACAACACGATCCTCTCTGAGACACAGGCCGCCGGCGCTTCGAACGTGCACTGGCGCAACAACCTGTTCCTCGGCGAGAACTCGGCGCCCGCCATCTTCAGCGTCAACACGTACACGAACTACACGACGTCCGACTACAACGGCTTCCGCCCGAATCCGGGCGCAAAGGGATCGTTCCAGTGGAACTCGCCGCCTTCCGGCATGCGGGCGGACTTCAGCGGCCTCGCCGCCGCAGCGGCAGCCGCGGCGACCGCCGGCCGTGGCGGCCCACCACCCGCAGCGGGGGCGGGATCAGAAGCTGGAGGTCGTGGACGCGGCGGTGCGAACGCGGCGCTCGAGCAGCGCCAGTTCACCACGCTCGACGACTACGCCAAGGCAACCGGCCAGGATCGGCACAGCGTGCTGGTTGACTACGACATTTTCGTGAACGTGCCCAAGCTCGACGCGCAGGATCGCGCAACCGTGCAGAAGGTGTACAAGGCCGAGGCTTTCGACTTCAGGCTGAAAGCCAATGCTGCTGCTGTCGATCGCGGCACGGTGCTTCCGAACGTCACCGATCGATTCGCTGGAAAAGCGCCGGATCTGGGCGCGCTCGAGGTCGGACAGCCCGTGCCGCAGTACGGTCCACGGAGGTGAAGGGATCGCATGCTCCGCCGGCGGGCGTCATTTTTCAGTGATCTTCCGAACACTGGCAGCGAGTTCCCCAAGCTGTTGCTGGTATTTGTGAATTTGATCCAGAAAGCCTGATTCCTGCAGCCGTCGAAACTCCGCTGCAATCTGTGCGAACTGGGCTTGATCGATTTGAATCTGCCGCGCAGCGGCCGCCACTTGATCAAGAACACCCGAATCTTGAAGTCGTTGGAATTCCGTGGCGATCCGGGCTAGCTGGGTGCGATCGAGCTGGATCTGCCGGGAGGCATTCGCGACCTGCTCAAGATTCTGGCGGACAATCGGATCATTCGCGATCGCTGAAACAGCTTTCGTCCAACGAACTGAATCGGCCAGTTGAGGGCCGATCGCTTCCACCAGTTGATTCAGCTGCTCCGCAATGGCTGGTGACTCCAAAGGAGCGGCATTCTTCAGTCGCTCGGCGAGTTCGGAAATCTGGTCTACCGGGTCTGCCGTCATTTTCCTAATTCCTTGGAGCGTTGACGCGGCGCCGTGAGATTTTTGACAACATCCGCGAGCGTGCTTTTGGTCGCGATGAGGGCTTCTCTTTCGCTTTTCAGCACCCTGCGATCCACTTCGCCCAGAAGCAACTTGCCGCCACCGATTCCGGTTACCAAAGATCCGAACAACTCGCCAACATTGAGAGTCGGCGGCGCCATTGCTGCACCGCTTGTACCGATCAAGACGTAGCCGGTCAGTGGACCGTACAAACCCCAAAAGGCGACGGCTGCAAGGCCTCCAAGCAGACAACTACCCATCCAGCCTGGCTTGTAGACGTTCGCTTTGCGGTCTCGACGTGGCAGCTGAAATTCCCCAGCCACAAGAGAGTTGACTAACCCTCCGATGATCCCCGCTGCGAACACGAGCGTCAAGATCTGCCAAATCATTCGATATAGTACGATTAGTCAATGCCCGCCGTTTCATCTTTTGATGTGACATCGACCGTCGATCTCCAGGAAGTCGACAACGCGGTCAACCAGGCCCGGAAAGAGATCTCCCAGCGCTACGACTTCAAGGGCTCGACGGCGTCGATCGACTTCAACAAGGCCGAGAACACCCTGACGCTCGCCGCGGAAGACACGATGAAGATGAACGCGCTCTGGGACGTCCTCCAGACGCGGATGATTCGCCGGAACGTGCCGGTCAAGAACCTCAAGCTTGGCGACATCGACGCGGCAGCCGGATCGAGCGTGCGCCGGGTCATCACGCTTCAACAGGGCATCTCGAGCGACGCGGCGCGGGATATCGTCAAGTTCCTGAAGGATCAGAAGTTGAAGAAGGTGCAGGCGACCATTCAAGGGGAACAGCTGCGCATCTCGTCGGCCTCAAAAGACGAGCTGCAGTCGGCGATCGGCCTCTTGCGCGGTCACGACTTCGGCATCGCCCTCCAGTTCGGCAACTATCGCTGAAAAAGGGGTCGGGAGGGGTTTTCCGCGAAAGCCCAGGAAAACCCCTCCCGACCCCTTCTCAGTAGAAGTACTGAGTTTCGTTGTAGGCCTTAATCCTACTTTTGGTTTCAGATCCGGTGGCGGATGTGCCGTTTCTGCACATTTGGCACAGCCATATTGTCCTCCTAACAATCAGACAGTCCCATACGACACAAGGGGATAACGGGTACAGGGGGTTAGTGGCACCCATCCTGCTCTTTGCCTGCCGGATTTACACGGGGTTTACGTACACGAGCCCACTCTTGGAAGGTGACTATATGAAACGCAGGTTTCTCGGCCTCTTCGTGATGCTCGCGCTGGTGTCCGGGCCGATCTTTGCCCAGGGCGTCCAGACTGGAACACTCACTGGTGCGGTGAAGTCCACTGACGGCCTGTCGATTCCCGACGCCGCCGTGGTCGTCACGTCGCCGGCGCTTCAGGGTGAGCGCGCGGTGACCACCGACGTCAACGGGGTGTACTCGATCCCCAGCCTGCCGCCCGGGACCTACACCATCCGCGTCGCGAAAGAGAATCTGACGCCGGTTGAATTGAGCGCGCTCCTGCCGCTCGGCGCCACGGCGAATGTCGATGTGACGCTCGCGGTCGCGGCCGTTTCGGAAACCGTGCTCGTGGAAGGCGTCATTCCGCCGGCGGTCACCTCCACCCAGGCGAGCGCCAACATCACGGCGGCCGAAGTCAACGCGCTGCCGATGGGCCGGACGCCTTATCTGATTTCCGAGCTCATGCCGGGGGTCACCACCAATACGCCGAGCCCGAACCAGCTGTCGATTTCCGGCGGCTTCGCCTACGACAACGTGTTCCTCGTCAACGGCGTCGACGTGAACGACAACCTGCTCGGCACGTCCAACGACCTCTACATCGAGGATGCCATCGGCGAGGTGCAGGTGCTCACCTCGGGCGTCACGGCCGAGTACGGCCGCTTCTCGGGTGGCGTCGTCAACGTCGTGACCAAGAACGGCGGCAATCGCTTCGCGGGCAGCTACCGCATGACCTTCACGCGCCCATCATGGACGGACGAAACGCCGTTCGAGAGCGCGAACAGGATCGAGCGCGGACAGCCGACTCCGGCCAATCCGTATCTGAACAACAAGCTCTCGCACTTCTCCGAGTTCACCCTGGGCGGACCGCTGGCGAAAGATCGCGTCTGGTTCTTCGGCGCCGGCCGCTTCGAGAACTCGTCGACGTTCGGCACGATGCCGGCCACGGCGGTCCCCTATACGAAGTCCAACGACAGCAAGCGCTATGAGGGCAAGCTGACGGGCACGCTGCGGCCGAGCCACACGCTCCAGGGCAGCTTCATCGACAACCGGGTGCACCGCGAGAACGAACCGGTGCTGTCGTTCAGCATCGACAAGGCCGCGCTCATTTCGCCGTCGGTGCCCAACCGGCTCGGCGTCGTGAACTACAACGCCGCGCTGAACCAGCGGATGCTGCTGTCAGCGCAGTACTCGCAGAAGCACTTCGCCACCGAGGGCGTGGGCGGCACGTCGACCGCCATCCTCGATTCGCCGTTCCTGACGCGCACGGGCACCCAGTATCAGTACAACGCGCCGTATTTCGACGCGAGCGATCCCGAACAGCGGAACAACCGTCAGATCACGGCCAGCCTCACCTACTTCGCGTCCGATCGCCGGCTGGGCAGCCACGAACTGAAGGGCGGCTTCGAGAACTTCGTTGATACCCGCGTCGGCGCGAACGCGCAGAGCTCGACCGGCTATGTGTTCCTGTCCGACTTCAAAGTCGCGGGCGGCGTGCCGGTGCTCGACGCTGATGGTCATCCCCTGCCGACGTTCCTGCCGGGCGTGTCGCGCGTGCAGCGGTGGATTCCCCACCGCGGCGCCGAGTTCAACCAGACGACGCTGTCGGCCTACGTGCAGGATCGCTGGGTGGCCTCGCAGAAATTGACGCTGAACGTCGGCATGCGCTTCGAGCACGCGGGCAGCGAAGCGACGGACGGGCCGAAGTCTCCCGGCGTGTCGCGCCTCGTGCCGCGTCTCGGCGCGGCGTACGACGTCGCGGGCGACGGCACCACGGTGCTCCAGGCATCGTACTCCCAGTATTCCGGCAAGTACAACGCGGTGCAGTTTTCGCGGAACACCAACGTCGGCAACTCCGACCGGTACACGATGGTCTACAACGGGCCCGCCGGCGAAGGCCGGACGTTCGCGCCCGGGTTCGACCTGAACAACTACAGCGGCGTCGTGGCGGGCACGTTCCCGGCGCTGAACGTGCAGTTCGCCGACGACCTGTCCTCACCGGTGACGTCGGAATACACCTTCGGAGCGGGACGCACGTTCGGCGCGCGCAGCTTCGCGAAGGTCCTCTTCGTGCAGCGCAAGACGTCGAACTTCATCGAAGAGTTCATCATGTACGCCAACGGCAGGACGCCGATCGTAATCGACGGCGCCACGCTGGGGCAGCTCGACAACATCGTCTACGACAACAGCGACGAGATGAAGCGCGAGTATCAGGCGCTGCAGTTCATGGGTCAGCACCGCGTGATGCGGGCGCTGACGGTGAACGGACACTGGACGGTGCAGCTGAAGAACGACGGCAACTTCGAGGGCGAGTCGCCCAATCCGACCGGGTCGCCTTTCGGTGACTATCCGGAAATGATCTCGCTCGCTCGCAGCGCCCCGGACGGGCGGCTCGACGACTTCCAGCGCAACAAGGTGCGCGTCTGGGCCGACTACGTGACGGGCCTCGGCCAGTACGGTTCGGTGACCGTCGCGCCGATGTACCGCTACAACTCGGGGCGCACCTACAGCCTCGTGATGAACGGTCAGCCGCTGAGCTCGGTTCAGGCGGCCCGCAACCCCGGCTACGCGGGGACGCCGACGCAGCAGGTGTTCTTCGGCGAGCGCGGGTCGCAGTATTTCGAAGGGTATGGGCTGGTCGACCTCGCGGTGACCTATTCGGTCCCGGTGTGGCGCTCGGCGCAGCCGTGGATCAAGTTCGAGAGCTTCAACCTGCTCAACAACCAGAAGCTGATCGCGTGGGACACGACGATCGCCGCCGACCCGGCGAGCGCGCGTGACGAGTTCGGTCTGCCGACCGGCTACGTGCAGGGCCCGCGCTTCGGCCAGGGCACGGCGAACTCGCACTATCCGGGGCCGCGCGCGGGTGCGGACGGCGGCCGGATGTTCGACTTCGCGATCGGTTTCCGGTTCTAACACTCGTTCGTCTCAACGCAACGCACGCCAAGGCGCACAGCAGGATCAAACGCCGAGACGCCGAGACGCCGCGGCGCCGAGATCAGACAGCCAATCAAGGTCTGATCCCGGCGACCCGGTGTCCCGGCGTTGTTCGTTTCTGAGGTAGATTCTAGATTCCTCGTGGATCGTCACTCCGCTCTCGTGGCGCTGGGCATCTTGTGCAGCCGGCTGACCGGCTTCATCCGCCAGCGCGTGTTCGCGCACTACTTCGGCCTGCAATCAGACGCCGCCGATGCGTTCATGGCGGCGTTCCGCATTCCCAACTTCCTGCAGAACCTGTTCGGCGAAGGGGCGCTGTCGGCGTCGTTCATCCCGGTCTACGCGACGCTCGTCGCGCGCGACGAGCGGGAAACTGCCGCGAGGGTCGCCGGGGCCGTGGCGGCCCTGCTCGCGCTGATGACGTCGGGGCTCGTGCTGGTCGGCGTCGTGGCGACACCTCTTCTCGTCGGGCTCATTGCCCCGGGATTTCACGGCGAGAAGCGCGAGTTGACGATCGCCATCGTCCGCATCCTGTTTCCGGGCGCGGGGCTCCTCGTGCTGTCGGCGTGGTGCCTCGGCATCCTCAACAGCCATCGCCAGTTTCTTCTCTCGTACATCGCGCCGGTCATCTGGAACGTCGCGATGATCGTGACGCTGCTGTGGTGGGGGGCGATCGTCCCGCTGCCGCGCCTCGCGGTGCTCCTGGCATGGGGCGCGGTCGCCGGCAGCGCGCTGCAGATGCTCGTGCAGATGCCGGCGGTACTGCGGCTCGTCCCCGATCTCCGCCTGCGGCTCGAGCTGTCCGAGCACGTGCGCACGACCGTGAACAACTTCGCGCCTGTGCTGGTCAGCCGCGGCGTCGTGCAGATCAGCGCGTACATCGACGCACTGCTCGCGAGCCTGCTGCCCACCGGCGCGGTCACCGGCCTCGCGAACGCGCAGCTGCTCTACACGCTCCCGGCCAGCGTGTTCGGCCTCTCGGTGTCGGCGGCGGCGCTGCCGGCGATGTCGGGGGCGGCCGGTCTCGATGCGCTGGATACCGTCCGCGATCGCCTCAACAGCGGGCTTCGCCAGATCGCCTTCTTCGTGGTGCCGTCGGCGGTAGCCTTCCTCGTCCTTGGTGACGTCGTGTCCGCCGCGATGTTTCAAACCGGCCGCTTCACGCACGACGATGCCATCTACGTGTGGGGCATCCTCGCGGGATTCTCACTCGGCCTCCTGGCAACGACGTGCGCGCGCCTGTACTCGTCGAGCTACTACGCGCTCCGCGACACCCGCACACCGCTCCGCTATGCGCTCGTGCACGTGGCCATCGCAACCGTCCTCGGCTATCTCGCCGCGGTCATGCTGCCCGGAGCTCTCGGCATCAACCGGCTCTGGGGAACCGCCGGCCTGACGGCCGCCGCAAGCGTGGCGGGATGGGTCGAACTGCTGCTGCTTCGACGGACGCTGAACGCACGGATCGGGCCCACCGGGATACCTTCGGCGCTCAGCTTCCGGCTGTGGACGGCGGCGCTCCTCGCGGCCGGTCTCGCGTGGGGCGTCAAGCTGGCCCTGCCGGCGATGCATCCGATTGCGACTGCAGCGTTGGTTCTGATCCCTTATACAGGGGTGTATGCGGGCGCGACGATCGCGATGGGCGTGGACGATGCGCGCCGACTGCTCGGCCGCGTCCTGGCGAGGGTTTGAGAAATTTTTTCTTCAGCAGAAAGAACTCCCCCACCCCCGCGTGAACCTCTATCGATAACCGAACTGCACTGCCAGCTGGCGGTTACGCTCGGCCTGCTTGAAATGCTGGGCCGACGCGTAATACGACATATACGACGCGAACGCGATACGCTCGGTCCAGCTGAGGATCTTGAACAGCGTCCGGTGCTGCGGATACTTGTTCGCCAGCACGCGCTCGAAAATGTTCGTCGCGGCGTTGTTGACGATCGACTCCTGCAGGTGCATCAGCGCCATGTTGCGGATCTGTTTGTTGCCGTCCACGAAGCTCACCGGCACGTCGTTCGGACGGCCGCTCAGCGTAAACCGCTGATTCTGCTCGACCCAGCCGTTGCGAAACAGCGGCTGCGAGCTGTTCCAGTCGAGCTTCATCGAGGTATATGAAAGCGTCGCCGGTGCGTACGTCGTCGGATCGAGCACGACGGCCTTGGTAACGTCCCAGAACAGATTCGAATCCGCTTCAGCCTGCGCCGATGCGACCGCCGGCGTCAGGATCATGATCGTCAAAAGAAACCAGCGTGTCATGGCTTGCATCTCACTTCTCCCTCGCTATGAGGTAGCAAGCGCGATGCCGCACGTTTTGTCGTCGTACGCTACAGATAGTTGTTCACGGTACCGACACTTTCGTGCCGGAACGGCACATTCCGAGATGGAAGGAACGCCGGCGCTCCGACCCTGTGTAAGAATGACGGACGTTCACGGAGAAGATGACGCTCGAAGAATTCCGCCAGACGCTGCCCCAGCCGGCCCCGCCGCACGGGATTTCGAACGCGCTTCGCGCGATGTGGGAAGACGCGAAGGGAAACTGGAATGCCGCCCATGCGATCGCCCAGGACATCGACGATCGAACCGGCTCGTGGATCCATGCGTACCTGCACCGGAAGGAAGGCGATCTGGGAAACGCGGGGTACTGGTATCGGCGGGCGGGACAGCCGGTCGCCCAAGACACCCTTGATGAGGAGTGGGCGCGCATCGTTGGTGTGCTACTGGCAGGTGACGGAGAGTAACTCGTTTTCCGATTGTACGTAGTGTCCGCCTTCAGGCGGACCGCCCGAAGTCCGGCTAAAGCCGGACACTACGTACTACACGACGCCTCCGTGCACTCAGGCGGGTTTGGCCCCGGGATGCCCTTCCTCCACGACGAATGACGCCCTGGTCTTGATCGGCGCATCCGGCCTCGACACGTATTCGACGACACGGTAATCGGAACGCAGCTCTTTGGGCTTGAGCTCGAACCTGACGTAGCCGCGCTGATCGTTGGCAAAGCGCACGCACTCGTTTTCGGGCACGATGGCTTTCATCGCGGGTGACATGTCGGAGCCATCACCCCCCGACGTGATCGACGTTCCCACGAACTCCGACGCCACGACAGGAGTTTTGGGATCGTCGACGTTGAACCGCAGGTCGTTCACCCAGTTGTTGTGCACGTCACCCGCGAGCACGATGGGATTGGACGGCTTTCTCGTCCCGAGGAACCGCAGCAGGCGCGACCGACTCTGCTCGTAGCCGTCCCACTTGTCCATCGAGTACCGGTGCTCGGGACCTGGCGCCCGGTCGAGACGCGCAATCGGAATCTGCTGTGCGAGGAGATTCCAACCCGTCCGCGAGCGATCGAGACGATCCATCAACCACTTCTCCTGCGCCTCTCCGAGCATCGTCGCACGCGCATCACGGGCGCCTTCGCAAATCAGCTGCACGTTGTCGCCGCAGGGCTGATCGGTCCGGTACTGCCGCGTGTCGAGCATTAGGATGCTTGCGAGCGTCCCGTAGGAAAACGGGCGATACAGCTGCAGCAGTGCGCCCGAGGGAATCGAGCTGCGTCGCAGCGGCATGTGCTCGAAATACGCCTTGTACGCGGCCGCCCTCCGCAAGGCGAACTGCTCGACCGGAGTACCGGATTCGTCGTACAACCCGGCGTAGTTGTTGTCCACCTCGTGGTCGTCCCAGACCACGAGAAACGGGAATGACGCGTGTACGGCACGCAACGCCGGATCGCTTCGGTACTGCGCGTATCGATTGCGGTAATCGTCGATCGTCAGCAACTCGCCGCCGACGTGCTTCCGCACGAACTTGTCGCGTCCCGCGTTCTCGTAGATGTAGTCGCCCAGGTGCAGGACGAGATCGAGATCCTCGTCGGCCATGTGACGAAACGCCGTGTACAGGCCCGTTTCGAAGTGCTGGCACGAAGCAATGGCAAAGCGCAGCCGGTCGACGGCCGAGCCCGGTGCCGGAAAGGTGCGCGTGCGCCCGATCGGGCTCAACTCGGTGCCCGCCCGGAACTGATACCAGTACCAGCGGTGTGGCTGCAGCCCGGACACCTCGACGTGCACGGCATGACCCCACTCGGGCGAGGCAATCGCCTTCCCCGATCGCACGACCTTCGACAGGCGATCGTCGGCGGCGACCTGCCATTGCACCTCAACCGGCTGCCGCGGCATGCCGCCGCCATTCAACGGATCGATGGCCAGACGCGTCCACAAGACGACGCCGTCGGGCGCGGGATCGCCGGAACACACGCCGAGCGTAAACGGTGAGGTCGGAAACTTCGGGCTTTGCAGCACCGCTCCGCCGGCAAACAGCGCGCGTGCGGACGCACCGTAGGCCGTCAACCCGCTGAGCAGAAACGCACGTCTATCGAGCATGGAGCCTCCGGGTCGCGATGAGGATGACGCGTAGAGCTTACGCCCGGACAACCGTGGAGTGAAGGGTATGTAACAGTCTCACAAGGTTCGTGGAGTTCGTGGGGTTCGTGGGGTTCGTGGGGTTCGTAGAGTTCGTAACCGTAGCAGTAGCGCAGGGCTTTAGCCCTGCCTTAGCGCGTTTGTTGTCTGCACCTCGACGCGTTCGCGAAGCCCGGCGGTGAGCTCGTACGACCGCACACGGGCGGCGTGGTCGTAAATCTGTGAAACCATGATCAGCTCATCCGCGCCTGTTCGGGCCACCAGCTCCGCGATGGCAGTGTGCACGGTTTCCGTCGATCCGATCGCCGTCACCGAAAGCGTGCGGTCGATCTCCGCCCGCTCGTGAGGCGCCAGCGTGCCGGTGAAGCGGTCGTCGGGTGGCGGCAGGGGGCCAGGCGTGCCGCGTCTGAGGTTGACGAACGCCTGCTGGTGCGATGAGAAAAGATGCCGCGCGTCCTCGTCGCTCTCCGCCGCGACGACGTTGATGCCGAGCATGACGTGAGGGCGATCGAGCGTCTCCGAAGGCCGGAACCGCTGCCGGTAGATGGCGAGCGCATCCATCATGAGCGCCGGTGCGAAATGCGAGGCAAATCCGTACGGCAGTCCGAGCTCGGCCGCCACATGCGCGCCGAAGAGGCTCGAACCAAGAATCCAGATTGGAATGCGGAGCCCGGCGCCTGGAATCGCCTTCACGCGCTGACCCTCGGGCGCCGTGAAGTAGCTCATCAGCTCGAGGAGATCCTGCGGAAAGGTATCGGCGTCGCCCCCACCGCGACGAAGCGCCCGCGCCGTCATCGGGTCGGATCCCGGCGCGCGTCCCAGCGCCAGATCGATGCGGCCGGGAAAGAGCGACTCGAGCGTGCCGAACTGCTCGGCGATGACGAGCGGCGCGTGATTCGGCAGCATGATGCCGCCGGCGCCCACACGTATCGTCGACGTCTGCGCTGCCACGGCGCCGATGACGACCGAGGTTGCCGCGCTCGCGACCGACGGAATGTTGTGGTGCTCGGCCAGCCAGTAACGGTGATACCCCCACGCTTCCGCGTGCCGCGCCAGATCGATCGTGTTCTGCAGCGCCCGCGACGCGTCGCCACCCTCCACGATGGGCGAAAGATCGAGGATTGAAAACGGAATCATGGCGTCCCTGAATCCATTATGGCTATGATGTGGGGATGGTGCATGCACTCTTTACGACGACGGAAGGCAACTTCAAGATCCGGTTGTTCGACCAGGACGTGCCGAACACGGTGGCCAACTTCACGGGCCTCGCGGAAGGCACAAAGGAATTCACGGACCCGAAGACCGGTCAGAAGGCGAAGCGTCCGTTCTACGACGGGCTCGTCTTTCACCGCGTGATCGACAGTTTCATGATCCAAGGCGGGTGTCCGCTCGGCACCGGCACGGGTGGCCCGGGCTACAAATTCGCCGACGAGTTCAGCCCGAAGCTGAAGCACACCAAGGCAGGCCTGCTGTCGATGGCCAACGCCGGCGCCAACACGAACGGCAGCCAGTTTTTCATCACGCTCGCCGCGACGCCGTGGCTCGACAACAAGCACAGCATCTTCGGCGAAGTGGTCGAGGGGATGGACGTGGTGGAGAAGATCGGCGGGACGGCCACGAGCAAGCCCGGCGACCGGCCGCTAAAGCCGATTTCGATCCAGTCGGTGAAAATAGAACGGGCCTGACTCGCTCCCCATCATGGCAGATGGCAAGTGGCAGATGGCAGAGCACGTTCTGGCATTTGCCTGGACATTGCCATTTGCCATCGGCCATTTGCCATTTCGGCGCGAGCTCTACCGCGCGCGAGCGTAATCAAGCGCCCATTGTTTCAGCGCGGGATTGGTCAGGCCGAGCGCTTCGGCTTCGGCCGAGGCGCGATCGACGTCCCAGCGATCGACCACGATCCGCTTGATCAACCACATCGCCGACGCCCGATTGGCGCTCGCGCAGTGGATGAAGGCGGGCGCGGCTTCCTTCGACGTGATCACCTTGATGAACTCGTCGGCCACCTTCGGATCGGGTTTCCCCGTATTCATCGGCACGTGATAGTAGCGCAGCCCCGCTGCCTGCGCGGCCGCGCGCTGCGTCTCGATGTCGGCGCCCGGTTCCTGCGCTTCGCGCAGGTTGATCACCGAAACGAATCCCATCTTCCTGATCTCGGGCATCGCATCGACCGTAATCGCGCCGGCGCACGCCACGGTGGTTTCGACGCGGGCGAAATTCTTGATGCCGTCGCGCGCTTCTTTCGTCACCTGCTGGGCCGAGGCCGCTGGACCCGCGAGGGCAAGAGCGGCCGTGAGTACAAATGTGTTGAATTTCATTCTCATAGGCTACACGAATTGGGCAGCGCCGGGGTGATTCGCAAAGACAGGTTGGGTTTTCGAAAAACACAGCTCTGCGCCTTCGCGCCTCTGCGTCGGAACGACGTCAGGGAATGATGACGATCGGAGTACGCCAGAACGTGGCCTTGGCACTGGTGGGATCGAGCACGGACACCTGGCAGTCGTAGCGGGATACATGGCGTCATAATTTCACATATTATGAATATATTTCGCCGTGTCAAGTCCCGCGCTATGATGCGACTCTTATGCCCGTACAGTTCAGCCAGTTCGCCTCATCGGTCGGCGTCGAAAGCGCGTTCAGCGTCCTCGCGATCGCCAAACGCCTGATCGCCGCCGGTAAAGACGTCATCGAGCTCGAGATCGGCGACAGCCCGTTCTCGACGCCGCCCAAAGCCATCGAGGCCGGCGTGCAGGCCATTCGCGACGGCCACAGCCGCTACGGCCCGTCGCTCGGCATCATGGACTTCCGGAACGCGGCAGCCGAATACGTGAATCGCGAGTACGGCTTGTCGGTGACGGGCGAGCACGTGATCGCGGGCCCGGGCGCGAAGAATTTCGAACAGCTGTTCTGCGAAGCGTTCCTGAATCCCGGCGACGGCGTGCTCGTCTTCAGCCCGCACTTCCCCACCTATCCGCCCAACATCTTCCGGCGGAACGCACGGGTCGTGATTTCCGAGCTGAAGGCGGCCAACGACTTCCGGCCGAGCCTGGACGATGTGCGGCGATTCCTGTCGAGCGACAAGTCTCCGCGCGCGATTTTCCTGAACAGTCCGCACAATCCGACCGGCGGCGTCGCAACGCTCGAGGATCTGAAGGGGCTCGCCGATCTCGTGCGCGGCAAGGACGTCGCGGTTTTCAGCGACGAGCCCTACGACCGCATGGTGTGGCGCGGCCGCCACCACTCCATCCTCGAGCTGCCGGGCATGCTCGAGCAGGCGGTGGCGTCCTACACGTTCAGCAAGTCGTTCAGCATGAGCGGGTGGCGCCTGGGCTTCTCGGTCAGCAGCCCCGAAATCATCGACGTGCTCGGCAAGCTCACCAACAGCGCCATCTCGTGCGTGTCGCCGTTCACGCAGATGGCGGGCGTCGTCGCGATGCGCGAGGAGCTCGCCTACCGCGACCGGACGATGAAGGACTTCCAGAGGAAGGTCGAGCTGCTCGTCGCCGGTATGAACAAGATCGACGGCGTCTCGTGCCTCATGCCCGGTGGCACGTTCTACGTCTTTCCGTCGGTGGCGGTCGTCTGCAATCGCCTCGGCATCACGTCGCATGGGCTCGCGCTGTTCCTGCTCGAGGGCGCGGACGACAAGCGGGGCGTGGCGTGCCTGGGCGGCGAGTGCTTCGGAGATGCAGGACGAGGTTTCTTCCGCCTCAGTTGCGCGCAGCCGGACGAGCGCATTGCCGAGGCGTTCGCGTTCATGGCCGAGGCATTCAAACGCAAGGACCGCGTGGATGCCTACCTTGCGAAGCATCCCGAGCATCGATTGAAGGAGAAGTACGAGGAGGCGGCGCTGGAATCTAGATTCTAGAAGCCATCACACAAACGGAGTCATGGTGGTTGAGAAGGAGCAGGCATGGGAGACAAGGGTGGCAAGAAGGACAAGGAAAAAAACAAACAACAGCAGCTGACGAAACAGAAACAAGAGGAGCAGAGGAAGCAGGACAAGGCCCGGCCAAAGACTCCGTAGCAGGAAGATAACCGACAGCTGGCGGTCGTCGGCAGATTCTAGATTCTAGCTTTTAGGTTCCGCCGGCTTCAGGTCGAAGCCGCCCCGCTTCAGCAGCCCTTCGAACCCGGCCTTGTCGACGGCCTTCGAGTACGCCTCATCGGGCGCCACGAGCTTCTTGGCCACCAGCTCGTAGAGCGCATCGTTCAGCGACACCATGCCGATCGCTTTGTTCACCTGCATGAGGGACGGAATCTGGAACGTCTTGCCCTCGCGGATCAGGTTGCTGACCGCGCCGTTGGCGATGAGCACCTCGAGCGCCGCCACGCGGCCGCCGCCGATCTTGCGGCACAGGGTCTGCGCGATGACGCCGCGCAGCGACTCGGACAGCATGATGCGGATCTGCGCCTGCCGGTCCGACGGAAACTGATCGATGATGCGATCGACGGTCGAGGCCGCGGTCGTCGTGTGCAGCGTGCCGAACACGAGGTGGCCGGTCTCGGCCGTCTCGATGGCGATCGCCACCGTCTCGAGGTCGCGCAGCTCGCCGACGAGCACGATGTCGGGATCCTCGCGCAGCGCGGCGCGCAGCGCCGCCTTGAACGAGTCGGTGTGCGTGCGCACCTCGCGCTGGTTGATCAGGCACTTCTGGTTCGGGTGCACGAACTCGATCGGGTCTTCGATCGTGATGATGTGCTCGTCGCGCGTGCGGTTGATGAAGTCGATCATCGCGCAGAGCGTCGTGCGACTTGCCCGAGCCGGTCGGACCCGTCACGAGCACCAGCCCCTTGTTCAGCTTGCACAGGTTGAGGATGTGCGACGACAGGCCGAGCTTCTCCGCCGACAGGATCTCGGACGGGATGACGCGGAAGACGGCGCCACGCCCCTTGCGATCGGCAAACACGTTGGCGCGGAATCGCGCCAGGCCGGCGATCTCATAGGCGAAGTCGGTGTCGTGCCGCTCGGCGAATTCCTGCCGGTTGACCGCCGGCATGATCGGATCGAGCAGCCGGTGCAGAAAGTCGTCGGTCAGCGCCGGCATGTTCGGATCGATCGCCTGAATCCGCCCGTCCTTTCTGACAAGCGCGGGCGAACCGACGCACAAATGCAGGTCCGATGCCCCCATCTGGCACATCGCGTAGAACAGCCTGTCGATCGGCGACCCGGTTTGCGGTGGCGACGGGTTGACGCCAGATTCGGCAGACGCGAGGGTCATGGTGCGGCGATCTCCTCCGCCAGCTCCAGCACGTGGCGGACGTTGATGACGTACGTGGCACGATCGGCCTCGAGATAGCGGAACGTCTCCTCGGCCCGGGCGAAATCGCTCATCCGATCGCGGCCCAGCGGGCGGAAGACGCGCACCGCGCCGCGAAGCCGCGTGCCGTTCGAGAAAAGCATGAGGGCGATGCGCTCGGTGGCCACGTCGTAGCCCGGGTCGCGACGCGCTTCCGTCCCGTCGGCCAGCTCGAGAAAGACGATGTGATCGCGATGCAGGAGCACCGTGGCGCGTCCGTCGGCACGCGAGACCTCGAAGGGGACGAATCCCGTCTCGCCGTTCAGCACATCCTTCACCCCTTCGGGCCCCGCGTGCGTGCGGCTGTTTCCCGACACGAAGAAACAGCCGCGCATCGACATGCCGTTCGAAAGGGTCAGCGTCGCCTCGGCCCGGGACTTTTCCACCCGGAATTCCGAGGCGGGCTGAGCAGCAGCCGGAGGATGAGCATGCATGCGGGCGCGTATTGTGCAATCGAACTGCCGACCGCGGCCGTCCCGGCTGCACACGCGTGCATGATTCTGCCGCGCAACGATGAGAAGGGCGGCGTGTGCGACGTCCAAACATCGCACACGCCCAACAGATGTGTAACTAGGGCCGGCTGCCGGTCCCCGGTTTCGATGGCTGGTTGAAGTTGACCGTCACCGTCATCATCACCTCGACCGGTTTACAGTTCAGCAACGTCTCGGTGAACCGCCACTCGCGCACCGCCGCTATCGCCGACTGCGCGAGGTCGGGCTGCGCGTCGCCGATGAGCCTGACGTCCGCGACGTACCCGTCGGCACCGATCAGCGCTTCGAGCTCGACCGTCGCCGCAGGAGCCGTGCCTTGCAGGGCCGTCGGATAGTATGGGTGGGCATCCCTGATTTTCTTTGGAGGCACGATGCGCCCTCCTTCGGCGGACGCGACGCATTCCTTCCGCGCCGGCATTGGCACCTCCCCCACCACCCTCGGAGTGTCGCTGGGCCCGGGTCCCGGAGGATCGTCGGGATTGAAGCGGATATTGATCGTCTCCTGCAGCCGGCCAAGCTTGAGCGTGTAGCTGCGTTGCAGGTTCTGCCCCGAGATCGTCAGCATCTCTTTGAGGATCTGGAACCCGATTCCCTGCACCTCGAGCGCGTAGTCGCCGGGCGGCAGCCCGACGAATTCGAAGCGCCCGCCCTCGCTGGTTTTCACTTCGTATTTCGCCTGCCGCACTTCATTGGCCAGCATCACTTTCACTCCTGACACGTCGCGGCCCTGCTCGTCCGCGATCCGTCCGGTGAACGTGAAGAATCCGCTTTGCGCCGCCGCGACGGCGGCCGTAATGCCCAGGAGGAGTACGAAGATCAACGCGCGCGCCGCTCCCGTGAGCGGACCACGATCGAGACCGGTGTTCAACATGGCACGGACTCTCCTTTCAAGACTCGACGGGCGCGCCATCGCCGGCGCAGGGTACCAGGTGTAACGGCCGCGATTGAGCGCGCGCGCCAGCTCAATGAGATGGGTCGCGTACTCGGACCCTTCGACGCCCCGGCTCATCACTTCATCGTCGCAGGCGTGCTCGCTCTCGAGACGAAGACGCCGGCACGCAATCCACATGAGCGGGTTGAACCAGTAGAACGCGCGCAAGAGCTCCGCCGACAACTGCACGATCCAGTCGCCTCTGGAGATGTGGGCCAGCTCGTGCGACATGACGACGCGCGCGCGATCGTCGGACCACTCGTCCGCGCTCGACGGCAGAATCACCTTCGGACGGGCAAGCCCCCAGGTGACGAGCAGCGATGGATGGTCGCTCTGGAGGATCGTGACGCGCCGCCGCAGCCCGTAGATTCCGGAAATCTCCGTCGTGAGGTCGACCCACCGTCCGGCGGTCAGTTCGCGCGCGTGGGTGGCAACCCAGGCGAGCCGGAGGATGCCGATCAGGAGAATCGCCAGGCTGATCGCGATGCCGGCAGCCCGGAGAACCGGCAACACGTCACGCGCATTGAAAACCTGGCCGGCAGCCACGGCAGCCGATCGCGCAGGCTGACGCAAAACGCCCGCGCCCGTTGCCTCTTGCCTGGTGGCCACGCCAGGCGTTCCTGCGCCGGCCGCTTCGTCGTACGCGGTGAAAGGCGCCCGCGGGCCGAGGGGAAGCGTCCATGCCGGCACAATCGACGTCAGTATCGGGCTCGCGGCGGCACATGCCACGCCGGCCGCAAGCACCCAGTGCCGGAGAGCCGCCGATCGCTTCCGCAGCAACATGGTGACCGCCAGCGCCGCGAGGACCATCAACGACATCTTCATCGGCTTCCCTCCTTCTTCGCCCGCTCGACGAGCTCCGCGATACGATCGAGCTCTTGATCCGACAGCCTGGCGCCCTCGCCGCCGAGCACGGCGGCAACCACCTGCTCGGCCGACCCGTCGAAGAACGTGTCGACTAGATGGCGCAGCGCAGACTTGCGGGCCGCGCGCCGCGGGGTGGCCGGTACGTACACGTAGCGCGGCCCCTGCTCTTCGTGGGTCACGTGCCCTTTTTCTTCGAGCACCCGCAACTGGGTGCGCACGGTTGAATAGTGGGGAGCGCCCGGCAGGTCGTCCATCACCTCCGAGGCGGTGGCGCGGCCACGCCGGTAGAGAATGTCCATGATCTGCCGCTCGCGGCGGGTCAGAGCGGCGTGGTCGCGGCCGGGCTTGGTTGTCATGTTATTTTTGTAACATTACTGCTACAAAAATAACATGTCAAGTCCAAGTTTCAGATTTCAGACCGTTTCTTTGACCCCTTCCGAGATGCTTTGCAGGGTGTCGCCGGTCCGGGAGTCCTTGCCCTCTTTCACGGCCAGATCGCCGATCGACACGATGCCCACGAGCCGATCGTTATCGACCACGGGCAGGCGCCGGATCTTGTGCACGCTCATGAGGTCGTTCGCCTCACGCGTCGACATCTCCGGCGTGGCACAGACGACGTCACGAGTAGCCACGTGTCGGACCGGCGTGGACGCGGCGCCCCCCTCGGCAACGAGGCGGACGACGATGTCTCGATCGGTCACGACGGCGAGCACCTTGCCGCCCTCGACCACAGGCACGGCACCTGTGTCTTCAACCTGCATGACGCGCGCGGCGGTCTGAATGGTATCGTCCGGCGACACTGTTCGGGGGTTCGGGGTCATCACATCGCGAATTTTCATAAGTACAGTCTCCTTTGTACTCATGTACGCAAAATCGCGGCCGGAACTCCCGTCGGACTACCAAAAACGGATCCCGGAACCGTTTCCTACTGCACTCATCGAAAGCTCACTTCGTAGGTTCGCCCGGCCTCGAGCGGCACCTCCACTCCGTCCGCGTCCTGCCGGAACGCCACGACCACGTCGCCGGAATGGATTGTGGCCACCGTCGTGTTCGCGGGCACGCGCAGACGCTGGGCACCGCTGATTGCGGGGCGAAGCGTCGCTGACGTGAGCTTGCCGCGCGCCCACGTGGCATCGACCGTCACTCCGCCTCGCGCGCGAAGGCCGGTAAAGGTTCCGTCGGCCCATGCCTGCGGAATGGCGGGGAGAAGCTGAATGGCGCCATCGTGGCTCTGCAGCAGCATCTCGGCGACACCCGCGGTACCGCCGAAATTTCCGTCAATCTGAAACGGCGGGTGCAGGTCCCACAGGTTCGGCAGCGTCGACTTGGCGAGCAGCGCCAGATAATTCGCGTGCGCCTGTTCGCCGTCCTGCAGGCGCGCCCAGAAGTTGATGATCCACGCGCGGCTCCAGCCCGTGTGCCCGCCGCCGTTGGCCAGACGCCGCTCGATGGTCGCGCGAGCGGCCTGGGCAAGCTGGGGCGTGCCGTGCACGGTGATCTGATTGCCGGGATGCAGCGCGAACAGTTGAGAGATATGCCGGTGACCCGGATCGGGCTCGTCGTAGTCGTCGGCCCACTCTTGAATCTGGCCATGCTTGCCGATCGCCGGCGCGGGAATTCTCTTCTGGGTCGCCGCGACCGTGTTCCGGAAATCGACGTCGATGCCCAGGATCTCGCTCGCCCGGATGACCTGCGTGAACAGTCCCGTGATGATCTGGTGATCCATCGACGGCCCCATCGCGAGGATGCCGACCTGACCGTTCGGAAGCCGGTACCTGTTCTCGGGTGAGACCGACGGTCCGCTGACGAGCCTTCCCGGCGACCGCGGGTCGTCGACGAGATAGTCGAGGAAGAACTCCGCCGACTCCTTCATCACGGGATAGGCCTTCTCGAGAAACGCGCGGTCGGGATTGAACAGGTAGTGCTCCCACAAGTGCAGCGTCAGCCACGCGGCGCCCATGGGCCACAGCCCCGAGCGCGGCCGATCGCCGGGCGTCGTAAATCCCCAGACGTCGCTGATGTGGTGCGCGACAAACCCTTTCGCGCCGTAGTGCACGCGCGCGGTCTTGCGCCCCGGCTCGCGCAGCGACTCGAGGTAGTCGAACAACGGCTGGTGCAGCTCGGCGAGATTGGTCACCTCGGCCGGCCAGTAATTCATCTGAAGGTTGATGTTGAGGTGATAGTCGCTGTCCCACGGCGGAAACATGCTGTCGTTCCACAACCCCTGCAGATTGGCCGGCAGTCCACCCGGGCGGCTGCTCGCGATCAGCAGATAGCGTCCGAACTGGAAGTACAGCGCCTCGAGGCCGAGATCGACCGCACCGTTCTTGACCTTTTCGAGACGCTCGTCGGTCGGCAGGGCCGCCAGGAAATCCGGACGGGCTGCGCCGAGCGACAGACCGGCGCGCCGGAAGAGTTGCTGGTGATCGGCGACGTGATCGCCTTTCAGCTTCTGGTACGGCGTGGCCGCGGCGGCCGTCAGCGCCTGCTCGACAGCGGCCCGATAATCGCGGCCCCGAAAATTGGTGGCGGCCGCGACGACGATCGTCACCGCATTGGCCCGTTCCGCGGAAATGCGTTCCGGATAGGCCTCGAGCCTTCCGCCATCGGCGACTACCTTCACCGACGCGAGAAACGCCATGCCCGTTCCACCGCCAAGACCACCGACGAGATTCAGCCGATCGTTCGACACGATCTGTGTCGTGGCGTCCTGCGGCCGATCGATCCACGTCGAGACCGTGATCTTCTCGGACGCGTCGGCGCTGATACGCACGACGATCGCCTGCGCTGGATGGCTGACGAACACTTCGCGCGTGTACCGCACGTCGTCGATGCGGTAGCTCAGACGGGCCACCGCCGTGTCGATGTCGAGCTCGAAACGGTAATCGGTCGGCGTGCCATCGTGCTCGAACGTCATCCGGAGATCGCCCAGCGATTGATAGGACTCGAGCCGGAACGGCTGCCCCATCGAGTATTTCTCGGCAACCGCGTAGGCCTCCACGGGCATCCCGGCGAACAGCAGGCGGCGAACTTCCGCGAGGTGCGTCAGCGCGTCGGGGTTGTTCGTGTCGCGCGGTCCGCCCATCCACAGCGTGTTCTCGTTCAACTGAATCCGCTCGCCGGCGACGTTGCCGAACACCATCGCACCGAGGCGGCCGTTGCCGAGCGGCAGCGCCTGGTTCCACTCGCGGGCAGGATGCGTATAGAAGAGGATGCTGGACGATGCGTGCTGGGCCTGGACGTGCGGCGCCGTTGCGAGCATGACGAGACCGGCGACAAGTGCCGTCAGGTTTTTCGGCATGGCTGGATGGTAGACCTTGACAGCGGAACCACGCAAGGTAACCTGTCCGGCAACATGACATCACGTCGATCGTGCCTGCTCGCATCGCTGGTGGCTTGCCTCGGCCTCGTATCAGCCTGCCGCACGAGCCAGCCCGCCGGACCCAACGCCGACGAGGCGCACCGGTTCATCGAAACCGCGGAAAAGCGACTCGATGCGCTGTTCAAGAAAAGCGCGCGTGCCGCGTGGGTGCAAAACAACTTCATCACGGTCGATACGCAGCAGATTGCGGCCGATGCGCAGAGCGACCTCGCGGCCGCGGTTTCGGAGCTCGCGCGCGGCGCCCGCCGTTTCGAAGGGCTGCAACTGTCCGAAGACGACGCGCGCAAGCTGAAGCTGTTGAAGCTGCAGCTCGTCGCACCGGCGCCTGACAACGAGGCCGAGCGCAACGAGATGTCGAGCCTGGACGCGTGGCTCACAGCGGAATACGGCAAGGGCAAGTACTGCCGCGGCGCCGGCAACGCACAGCAGTGCCTGGACATCAACCAGGTGTCCGACATTCTTGCGTCGAGCCGCGATCCGAAAGAACTGCTCGACGTGTGGCAGGGGTGGCACCGCGTCGGGGCGCCGATGCGCACACGCTATCAGCGGTTCGTCGAGCTGTCGAACAAAGGTGCGCGCGAGCTGGGTTTCGGCGACACGGGCGTGCTGTGGCGCTCCGTTTACGACATGCCGCCCGATGCCTTCGCCGCGGAGGTCGATCGGCTCTGGACACAGGTACGTCCCCTCTATCTGTCTCTACACACCTACGTGCGATCGAAGCTCGCGGACAAGTATGGCGCGGACGTGATGCCCGCGAACGGCATGATTCCGGCGCACCTTCTCGGCAACCCCTGGGCGCAGGACTGGGCGAACATCTATCCGCTGGTTGCCGCCCCTGCATCCGGCGAGGGATACGACTTAACAGCGGCGCTGAAGCAGCGCAAGGTGGACGAACGAGGCCTCGTGAAGTATGCGGAGCGGTTCTATACGTCTCTTGGCTATCAGGAACTGCCCCCGGCCTTCTGGGAACGATCCCTTTTCAAGAAACCAGCCGATCGCGACGTCGTCTGCCATGCAAGCGCGTCGGGATGGGATGCGCCGCAGGATGTGCGTATCAAGATGTGCATCCAAATCAACGCGGTGGACTTCCAGGTCGTGCATCACGAGCTCGGTCACGACTACTACGGGCTGCTGTACTCCAAGCAGCCGCCCTTCTATCGCGACGCCGCTATCGACGCCTTCCACGAGGCCGTGGGCGATGTCGTGGCACTTTCGACCACGCCCGGGTACCTGAAGGAAATCGGCCTCATCGATCAAGTGCCGTCGGAGAAAGGGGACCTGGAGTACCTGCTCAAAACATCGCTGCAGAAGGTGGCCTTCCTCCCGTTTGGCCTGCTCATCGATCAGTGGCGGTGGAAAGTCTTTTCGGGCGAGATTGCGCCCGCCGACTACAACAAGACGTGGTGGCAGCTTCGCGAGAAGTATCAGGGTGTGACGGCGCCGCTCGCGCGCTCCGAATCGGACTTCGACCCGGGCGCGAAATATCACGTCCCGGCCAACACGCCCTATACGAGATACTTTCTCGCCTACATCCTCCAGTTCCAGTTCCATCGCGCGCTGTGCCGGGAAGCGGGATTCACCGGCCCACTCCATCGCTGTTCGATTTACGGCAACAAGCAGGCGGGTGCGAAATTCGCGAAGATGCTCGAGATGGGCAGCAGCCGTCCCTGGCCCGAGGCGCTCGCCGCACTGAGCGGTGAGAAGCAGATGGATGCGACCGCGATCCTCGATTACTTCGCGCCGCTCAAAACCTGGCTCGATACGCAGAACGGTACGAACTGACGCTGGATGGTTCCTTGTTTCCTGGTTCCCGGTTCCTGTTCGCGGAGGGCGATGGATCCAGTACGCCATCATTCAGAGAGCGCTTTTCAGAATCGTGTTGCGCGGCGCGGGAGTTGGGTTGGCGTGGCTGCGGCGCGAAGCCGTGCGTAGGCGGCCGACGGGTGACGCCTGACCGCGCGAGAAGCCTCAGGGAACCAAGCGAGGATGAATGGCGGAAGTCAGTGTCCTCGCGTCGGGCGGGCGCGGGCGGCCTCGCAGCGCGCGTCCGGCCCCGGAGCTTCGGATTCGCGCGGCAGCCACGCCAACCCAACTGTGCGGGCCGAACGCGTCCTCGTCCGGCTAAAGCCGGACACTACGTACTTTCTGGGCGGCTACGTTTTCGGCCGAGGCAGCGCTCGCAACGCGCCTGTGGAGATGCCCCCATCCACCAGGAGCGTCTGCCCCGTCACATATTCGCTGGCATCAGACGCGAGGAACACGACCGGCCCTTCGAGGTCCGTCGGCTTGCCCGGCCGCCGCAGCGGAATGCGATCGACGAGATATGCCACCCACTCGGGATCCTCGTACATCACTTTGTTCTGATCGGTCTTGAACCAGCCCGGCGCCAGGCAGTTGACCGTGATGCCGTGCGGTCCCCAATCGTCGGCCAGGCTCATGGTCAACTGACGGATGCCGCCGCGGCTCGCGCCGTACGGGCCGAGGCCCGCGTACCCCATCACTGACGTGACCGAGCCGATGTTGATGATGCGCCCGCGCCCGTGCGGCATCATGTGTCTCGCCACCGACTGCGCGACGAAAAAGGCACCACGCAGGTTCGTGTCGAGAATCAGGTTCCAGTCGTCCCACGTGACGTCGACCGCTTTCTTTCGCACGTTGCAACCGGCGTTGTTCACGAGGATGTCGATGCGCCCGAACGCGCGCACCGCGTCGTCCACCATCTGACGAATGCTCGTCTCGTTCAGAACGTCGAGCGCCAATGGAACGAGGCGGCGTCCCATCGATTCGATTTCCTTCTGGAACGGCTTCAACGATTCGAGCGTACGGCTCGTCACGGCGAGATCGGCGCCCGCGCGCGCAAGTGCCCGGCCGAAAGTCTGGCCGAGTCCGCGGCTCGCGCCGGTGACGATGGCGACTTTGCCTGTCAGATCGAACGGATTCATGTGAGCGTCAAGGTTGAATAATGACTTTCATCAGGCTCTTATCGCCGGCATACAGGCGCTCGAACAATCCTGGAGCGTCGTCGAGCCGCGCCTTCAGGCTGATGAGGGGATCGACGTCAACGGCGCCACGGGCCAGGAGGTCGATGCACTGCGGAATCTCGCCGTTCGATGCGCACGATCCGAGCACGGAAATTTCGCGGCTCACCACTTCCTGCAGCGGCAGCTCGACCTTCGGCGATAAGTTGCCGATGAGCACGGCCGTCCCGCCTTTGCGCAGGCTTCGAATGGCGGTCATCACGGTGTCGGTATGACCCACTACCTCGAAGGACACGTCGGCGCCCTTGCCTCCGGTCAGTTCGCGCGTGGCCGCCGGCACGTCCAACCCTTTCGCGTTCAGCACGCGCCCTGCACCCATGCGTCTGGCGAACGCCAGCTTGTCGTCGTCCACATCGACCGCGATGATGTTGCGGCAACCCTTGTCCTTCAGCACCTGCATCACGAGCGCGCCAATCATGCCCGACCCGACCACGAGCACGGCATCGTCGGGGGCCGGGACGTGACGGCTCACGGCGTGCACCGCGATCGACACCGCTTCGATCAGCGCCGCGCGCTCGAACGGCAGGCTGTCGGGGAGCTTGTAAAGGATCCGCGCTGGTACCGAGACGTACTCGGCGAATGCGCCGTGGCGACGGTAATCGCCACACGACACGCCGAGCACGGTGCGGTTGTCGCACAGATTGATCTGGCCGCGGCGGCAGAACTCGCATTTGCCGCACGAGACGGTCGAGTCGAACGTCACGCGATCGCCGGGCGCGAATCCGTCCACGCCGCGCCCCGTCCGCTCGATCGTGCCGGCCGCCTCGTGTCCCATGACCAGCGGCGGAATACGCCGGCCCGTCGACCCGTCATACCCGTGAATATCGCTGCCGCAGATGCCGCACGCCCGCACGCGGACGAGCACCTCGTCGTCGGCGATGTCGGGCGTCGGCATGTCGACAACCGAGAGCTTCTTGTATTCGGACAGTAAGAGTGCCTTCATGATCTCCAAGCTTTGGACAGGAGATTGAGGAAGGTCGTCTCCTAATCTCTTGTTAGGTGTTTATGCATCACCGAAAGAGCAACTGTACCTGCGTGTAGATTGTGAGCGCCGCAAGCGATCCGAAGAGCAACGTCGACCAGACGAGCGTGGCCGTCCGGAACGGGGTGATCCGGATGGCCGCCGGCAGCATCTTCCGGTTCAGCGCGATCAGCATGAACGAGTAGAGAAACATCATCGTGCCACCCGTCGACGCCGAAATCACGAGCAGCGTGAGCGGTTGCGACATGCCGGCCATCAGAATCGTGCATCCCAGTGCGACCATGCCCCAGACGAGCCAGAAATACGTGCGGCTCTCGGACACGCGCGGCATGTACGTGGTCTTCAGGATATCGGCGGCGAGGCGGCTGGTGTAGTCGATGATGCCCATGGCCGAGCCGAAGAGCGAAAAGGCACCGGTCGCCAGAAACAGTATTCCAAACCAGCGTCCGACGCTTCGCTCCAGCTGTTCCGCCTCGATCCGCAGGAACGACACGTCGTTCGGCAGATTCGGCTGGCCGAACAGCGTCGAGTGGGCGAGCAGCGACGTCAGACCGATCGTCACAATCGTGACTAGGACGAAGCTGAAAACCTGTTCCACGTTCGCGAAACGCCACCAGCTTCCCCACCGGGCCATGTTGGTCGGCGTCGTCTCGAAGATGTAGCTCGTGGCCGTCGCGTGCTTCGCCTCCGGCGCGCCCGTGACGGGACTCACGAGGCGGGGCACGTATTGCCCCATGCCGAAGCCCTTGTCGCGAATCCAGTTGCTCTGA
Source organism: Vicinamibacterales bacterium (assembly GCA_963746535.1). Classification (GTDB taxonomy): domain Bacteria; phylum Acidobacteriota; class Vicinamibacteria; order Vicinamibacterales; family JAMQPK01; genus JAMQPK01. The sequence continues at coordinate 330,003 of CAVVBP010000011.1, forward strand.
CAGAGATTCTGCGCCCCGCCCGAACCGGCAAACGCGATGGCGCCGAAGACCAGCGCCACGTTCAATCCTGTCGGAATCGTACCGATGCCCGTGAATGCCGCCGGCAGCGCCTGCCACGACTCGGGCTCGATCGCAAACACCACACCGAGCACGACGAGGATGAGCACCGCGGCGACCTTCACGAAAATGAGACGCTCGAGCGCCACGTAAATGACCGGCGCGAACGTCAGCGAGAAGCCGATGACCACCAGGCTGGCGATGGCGATGATCGTCGGGCTTCCGCCAAAGAGATAACTCGCCAGCGTGGCGGAACTGATGGCCCATCCAGGCCAGAGATTCGCGAAGTAGCCCATGCTGGCAAACACGAGCCCCCAGTGCTTCCAGAACCGGTTGAATCCGGTCACCGCCGTCTCGCCCGTCGCGAGCGTGTAGCGCTCGACTTCCATGTTGAGAAAGAACTGCGTGATGACGCCGACAAACGCGCCCCACAGCAGAACAAGCCCTACCTGTGACGAGATGAACGGCCACAGCACGAACTCGCCCGACGAGAGGCCGACACCTCCAGCGACGATGCCGGGACCGACCAGACGCCAGTAGTTGCTGGGCGGCTCGGGCATTTCGCGGATCTCGCGCACTGGAAGACCCTTCTCGCGGACACTTTCCACGGGCATTACCGCCTCGTTGACAACCGGCATCAGGGGCCTCCAGACAGTGGACGGCTCATTCTATACTTGCAGCACCAATCAACCTATGAAGCCTGCAGCCGTGCTCGATCCTGCCACCAGGGCAGATACGTCGGCCAACGCGTCCGAGTACGCGGCATCGAGCGCCGGGCGCTGGATGGCGCTCGCCGCCGCCCTTCTCGGATGGATGTTCGACGGCTTCGAGATGGGATTGTTCCCGCTGATCGGAGGACCCGCGCTGGCCGATTTGCTCGGTCCCACCGCCAGCGCGAACGCCGCGGGATGGTTCGGCGCCATCATCGCGGTGTTCCTCGTGGGTGCGGCGACTGGCGGCGTGTTCTTCGGATGGCTCGGCGATCGCATCGGGCGCGTGCGCGCGATGTCGCTCAGCATTCTGACCTACGCCATTTTCACGGGACTGTGCGGGTTCGCCACCGAAGCGTGGCACATCGCGGCGTTGCGATTCATCGCGGCGCTCGGCATGGGCGGCGAATGGTCGCTCGGTGTGGCGCTGGTCAACGAGATCTGGCCGGGCAAATCGCGCGCGCTCGTCGCCGGCTTGATTGGCGCGGCCGCGAACCTGGGATTTCTCATCGTCGGTGTCCTCAGCATCGGCCTGACGCGGTTCATCAGCAACGTGCACGACGTGCTCCTCGGCATCGGCTTGCCGCAGACCATGGTCGACACGCTGCTGGCCAACTCGGCGTGGCGATTCCTGATGATCAGCGGGGCCCTTCCCGCACTGCTCGTGTTCTTCATCCGGCTCTTCGTGCCGGAATCGAAACGCTGGGAGCACGAGCGCGCGCGCGGCGCGACGTCGCACTGGGCCAACAGCGATCTGATCGGCGTGTTCCTCGGCGGAGCCGCTGCGCTCGTCATCATCTGGAGCTGGTCGCCGGTAGGCACCAGCATCCCGATCGCGACGGTCGTCACGGTCATCTGCCTCGCGGTCTCCCTCGCGGGCTTCCTGTATCCAGTCAGGCAATATCTCTCGCGGGCCCTATCGGCCGGCAGCCTGCGACCAGGCTCCGAGCGGCTGGTCGTCCGGAACATGTTGTTTGGCGCGGCGCTCGCGGGCGTGGCGTTGCTCGGCACCTGGGGATCGATTCAGTGGGCCTCCCGCTGGGCCTTCCAACTCGAACCCGATCCCTCGCGGTTGTCTCGCGAGTACACGCAGATCGCATCGGCGTTCGGCGCCATCGTCTGGACGATTCTCGCCGCCCTTGCCGCGGGCCGCTTCGGCCGGCGCATCACTTACGCGGCGCTCTGCGTTGGATCGATTCTGTCGTGCCTGCTGCTTTACCAGGCTAACGACCGATTCGACGGATTCTTCCTGTTCTCGATATTCCTCGCGGGGGGCGTCACCGCGGCATTCTACGGATGGTTCCCGCTCTACCTGCCAGAGCTCTTTCCCACGGCGGTCCGTGCCACCGGACAGGGCTTCGCTTACAACTTCGGGCGGATTCTGGCCGCGATCGGCGGATTGCAGACCGCCACGCTCATGGGTCTCTTCGGCGGAAGTTTCCCGATGGCGGGTTCGGTGCTGACGGTTTTCTACGCCGTCGGCTTCGTCATCATCTGGTTCGGGCCGGAAACGAGGGGACAGGCGTTGCCCGAATAGAAAATGGAAAGTGAAAAGTGACCCATCACTTTTTATTTTTTACTTTCTACTTTTCACTTTCCCGGCCCACCCTAGTCTACCCGCTCCGCATTGATCTCAATCACGTTCCTGTCGGGATCCAGGATGTGAATCTGCGGATAGCCCGTCACGCTGGACGGATTGACGCGCATCGACTTCCCCGGCTCGTCGGTGGACGTCGCGTTGAAGCCCTTCGACTCGAGGTACGCGAGCGTCTTCCGATAGCTCTTCACGCGGAGGGCGAAATGGCCGTCCTCCAGCGTCACACCCTTCGTCCTGAAGCTTGGATCTCTCGAGACGATTAAATGCAGCTCCCGATCGACGATGCGGTACCACGCGCCGGCGAAGGGAAAATTAGGGCGCGCGATCTCCTCGAGGCCGAGGATTTCTCCGTAGAAGCGTTTCGCCCGGGCGAGGTCGCCGACCGAGATCGCGACGTGATGCAGCGTTTCAAATTCGAGCATGACGAACCATGTCCTGTAGGTTGCGGCCGCAGATCAGGCTTCCCTGAAACTTGTCTCCGTTCGGCCCTTTCCAGTGTGTCTCGAGGCTGATCGTACCCCGATATCCGTCGCGCACCAGCGCCGCGAGCTGGCCGGGCCAGTTCACGGCCATCTCGCCGAGCGGACCGAACACGGGCACATGATCGCGCACGTCGCAGTCCTTGGCATGCACATGGACGATGCGCGAGAGCGGAAGTTGGGTGTAGCCGTCGGGAAACGCCCGCTCGCCGGCCACGAGGGCATTCGCGGGATCCCAGATGACCTGAAGCGACGGCGTGCCAACCGCGTCGAGGAGCCGTGCCGTCTCGGCGCCCGTGGCGATGTTGCAGGCATGCTCGTTTTCGATCCCGACCACGAGCCCGCGCCGCCCTGCCTCGTCGGCAAGATCCCTAAGTGCCGAGGCGACGCGTTCGAAGCACTGCTCTGGATCGACCGTGCGCCAGTAGGAGAAGACGCGGACGATGCGGGCGCCCATCCGCTCTGCGATCTCGAACGCGCGACGAGCGAGCCGTGGTTGATCTTCGAAGCCGAACGACGCGCTGAACATGTCCTGCTGGATATGCGGCGCGACGGGGGGCGCATCGGGAAGCACGCATTTCAGCACCGGCGACGCAATGGACACGACGCGCATGCCGTGCGCCTCGACCTTCGCGCGCACCTCGTCTATTTCGGCGTCGCTGTGATCGATGATGTTCCTGCCGTCGACGACGCGAAGCTCGGCGAACGTCATGCCGAGCCCGGCCATCGCCGTCAGCGCGCGATCGAGATTGTCTGGCGAGAACTCGTCGGTGACGGCACCGACCTCGAGGGAAAAGGTTCCGGGATCCGTTTTCGATGAAGCGTTCGTCAAAACGGATCCCGGAACCCTTTTTACTTGATCGGTGCCGGCTCGAGCCGGGGCGAGAGCAGGTGCACCATCAGCAGCGCGAGCAGGTACGCGGACGCCGCGATGATGAACACCGGCACGTAGCTGCCTGTGTACTGCAGCACCGTTGCCGTGACCTTCGCGATCAGCATGCCGCCAATCGCGCCTGCCGTGCCACCGAATCCGACGACCGAGCCGATCGCCTGCTTCGGAAACATGTCGGACGTCAGCGTGTAGACGTTCGCCGACCAGCCCTGGTGTGCGGCCGCCGCCAGTCCGATGAGGCCAACCGCCAGCCACAGATTCGAGGCCTGCGCCGCAAACACGATCGGCGTGACGGCCAGCGCACAGCACAACATCGCGGTCTTGCGGGCCGCGTTCACGGTCCAGCCGCGCTTGATCAGCGTCGACGACAGCCAGCCGCCTCCGACGCTGCCGACGTCCCCGATCAGATAGATCACCACGATCGGCAATCCCATCGTCGTGAGGCTGAGGCCGTAGTTGCGGAATAGAAAGTCGGGAATCCAGAAGAGATACAGCCACCAGACCGGATCGGTCATGAACTTCGCCACGGCGAAGGTCCAGGCCTGGCGATGTGGAAGGATCTTCGCCCACGACATCGTCGTCGTCGGCTCGGGCGGATCGCTGCGAATGTAGGCGAGCTCGGCTTTGGTGACGCTCGCGTGTTCCTCAGGCGATCGATACATTACCCACCACAACGCGAGCCAGAGAAATCCCAGCGCGCCAGTTGCCACGAACGACCACTCCCAACCCCAGGTCAGCGTGATGACCGGGACGATCAGGGGCGTCAGCAGCGCGCCGATATTGGTGCCCGCGTTGAAAATCCCGGTGGCAAACGCGCGTTCCTTGCGCGGGAACCATTCGGCCACGGTCTTGATCGCGCCCGGGAAGTTGCCGGACTCGCCGAGTCCCAGCGCGAATCGAGCGCCGATAAAACCGGCCACCGACGCGCTGTACGTGAGCCCGCCCATCGCCAACAGCGCGGCAATCGACCCGCCGAAATACAGGACCCACGCGTGAGCCATCGCGGCGAGACTCCACACGACAATCGCAATGGCAAATCCCACGCGCGTACCCAACCGATCCATGATGCGCCCGGCGAACAGGAACCCGATGGCGTACGCGAGCTGGAACGACAGCACGATGTCGCCGTAGTCGAGCTCGCTCCACCCGAACTGCTGCTGCAGCGTCGGCTTCAGGATGCCGATCACCTGCCGATCGATGTAGTTGATCACCGATGCAAAAAACAGCAGGCCGCAGACGTACCAGCGGTAGTAACCCGCTTTGGTCGCGGTGACGACACCTGTTCTGATGGCAGGCTGCGCGGAGGCCGGGACCTGAATGCTCATGCGCACTCCTCTTTTTTTACCTATTATCGTCCAAGCCAGCCGCCGTCGACGACCAGGACGTGCCCGTTGACGTAGTCCGACGCCCGCGACGACAGAAACACGACAGCGCCCCCGAGATCGTCCGGCTCGCCCCACCGCCCCGCGGGGATTCGTTCGCCAATCTGCCTGCTGCGGACGGGATCGGCCCGAAGGGCGCTCGTGTTGTCGGTGCTCATGTAGCCGGGGGCGATGGCGTTGACGTTGATGCCGCGCCCGGCCCATTCGTTGGCCAGCGACTTGGTCAGCTGCGCCACCCCGCCCTTCGCCGCCGCATAACTGGGCACCGTGATGCCGCCCTGAAAGGACAGCAGCGAGGCGATGTTCACGATCTTGCCGCTGCCGCGCTCGATCATGTGAACGCCGGCTGCGCGGCTGAGCAGAAACACGCTCGACAGATTCACCGCAATCAGCTGGTCCCACATCTCGTCGGGATGCTGCGCCGCCGGCGCCCGTTGGACCATCCCCGCGTTGTTGACGAGAATGTCGAGCCGCCCGAACGCGTCGATCACCGACGGGACCAGGCGTTTGGTTTCGTCGCGCCTGCCGAGGTTCGCCGTAAAGCTGCGGGCCTGGCGTCCCTTCGCCTTGACGGCCGTCTCGGTGGCCGCCGGCGAAGTCTCGTTGCCGTGCACCGCGATGTCGGCGCCGGCGTCGGCGAGGGCCAGCGCCATTGCCGCACCGAGCCCGCGCGACGCACCCGTCACGAGCGCTACTTTTCCCGTGAGATCGAAGAGATTCTGCGTCACCGCGTCAGGAAGTCCTCGCGCGGCGGCGTGAAGACATCGACGAGCACCACCTCTTCGTCGAGCATCGTCGCACCGTGCGGAACGTGCGGAGGAAAGTGAAGGACGTCGCCCGGCGAGCACACGCGTTCCACACCATCGATGATGTAGAGGACGCGGCCGCGCTCGACGATCGTCATCTGCTCGTGCTCGTGCGCGTGGACGGCGGTGACGACGCGCGGCTGGATCGTCAGCCGGCAGATCATGAGCTTCTCGCCGACGACCATCTGCCGTTGTATGCCTTCGCCAACCTCTTCCGACGGAATCGCCTGCCAGTTCATCATGTCTCGCGCCGTTCGCGGCTTCATTTCTTGCCCTTGTCCAGGCCCGAACCGCCCGCGGCAAATTCGGGCTGCACGTTGACGACGCCGAACAACCGGTCGTCGTCTTCGCGGTTGGCGGCCATCATCCACAGAAAGTTGATGGCACCGCCGGGCGCCGCGACGTTGGGATGATACCCGGCCGGCATCAGCACGACGTCTCCCTCGCGAACGATGGTCGCGACCTCGGGATCGGTCTTGTTGGTGTACACGAGCTGCACGCCGAACGACGGTGCGGGCATGTCGATGTAGAGGTACGCCTCTTCGGCGAGCACGGCATGCTCGTGCGGCGGCCACGACGTCCAGTTGCCCGGCTGGCTGAAGGTGACGCCTGCCATGAGGCGGCCGGCCTGGACGTTCTTGCCGATCAGAATGTTCAGCTCGCGGTGTGCACCCGGTCCACCGGCCGCGAAGTGCAAGCCAGGGTCCTTTTGTACCTCCGCAAACGAGACGTACTGCACCGGGTGACGCTTGACCACCGGTGACGAGATGTCAGCAAGATCGCAGCCTTCGGTACCCGGCGTCACTTCGATGGACGCGTCGCGGGGTATGTACAGGGCATCGTAACGGCTGAGATTGTACGTCGTGCCTTCCGTGCTGACGCGCGCCGATCCGTTCAGAGTGATGAGGCTCGTCTCGCGGTCGCCGGTGCCGAACCGGACAGCCGCGTCACCGGGCTTCACGATGATGCGGCCATATCGAAGATGACGGGCGGCTGTTTTGCCGGGTTCGACCGAAAACGTCCGGCCCGCGGCGGACGCGGTGTTCCGGACGATGCAGCTCGTTGCCGTGATCGCTTGGATATTCATAGATTCGTTACTTTACCGCTGAACGCGGCCCGACGCGTCACCCTTCGCGAGACGGTCGACCTCGGCCACCGAGACGCGGTTGAAGTCTCCTGGAATGGTCTGTTTGAGCGCGCTCGCCGCGACCGCGAACCGGAGCGAGGCTTCGGGATCGCGGCCCGTCAGCAGCCCGTAAATGAGACCGGCCGCGAAGCTGTCGCCGCCGCCAATGCGATCGACCAGCCGCACGTCGTAGTGCTGGCTGCGGATGAACGCGCCCGATGACTGGTCCCAGAGCGCCGCGCTCCATCCGTTATCGCTGGCCGACACGCTTTCGCGAAGCGTAATCGCCACCATCGACGGCCCGAACTCTTTCGAAAGGCGCTGGGCGACGCCCCGGAACCCTTCGACGTTCAACTGGCCCGACGTCACGTCGGTGTTCGGCACTTCCAGCCCGAGCACCGACTGAATATCTTCCTCGTTGGCTATCACAAGATCGACGTGCGCCATCAGAGGGCGCATCACCTTTTGAGCCTGCGCCTCGGTCCAGAGCTTCTTGCGGAAGTTCAGATCGACGGACACCTTCGCGCCAGATTTGGCCGCGGCCTCGATCGCCTCACGGGTGGCGTGGGCACCTTTCTCGCCCAGCGCGGGCGTGATGCCCGTGACGTGGAACCACGCGGCGTCCTGAAAGACCGTTTTCCAGTCGATTGCGCCGGGGTCGAGCTCGCTGATGGCCGAGCGGGCGCGATCGTAAATGACGTTCGAGGCGCGCTGGCTGGCGCCCGCTTCGACGAAGTAGACGCCGATCCGATCGCCGCCGCGCACGATGAAGTCGGTCTTGACGCCTTCGGAGAGCAGCGCCCGGACGGCAGCGTCGCCGATGTCGTTCTTCGGCAGACGCGTCACGTAGTAGCTGTCGAGACCGAATCGTGCCAGGCTCGTGGCGACGTTGGCCTCGCCGCCGCCGAACGTGGCGCAGAACATCGGCGACTGAAGAAAGCGCTCGTAGCCGGGCGGGCTGAGCCGCAGCATGATTTCGCCGAACGTGACGACTTTTGGCATAGGAATTACTTACTTCGCGCCGCAGCCACGTTGGCCACCATACGGCGCGCGTTTGCTTCAATCACGTCGAACTGCTTCGCCGCGATGGCCTTCGTATCGAGCAGCGCCGATCCGACACCCACCGCGACGGCACCCGCCTTGAGCCAGTCGCCGACATTGTCTATCGAGACCCCGCCGGTGGGCATCAGCTTCACGTGCGGCAACGGTCCACGAACGTCTTTCAAGTAGCTCGGGCCGACGGAGGTAGCCGGAAAGACCTTCACGACATCGGCGCCAAGATCCCATGCCGCGAGAATTTCGGTCGGCGTAAAACAGCCCGGCAGCGCGGGAATGCCATCTTCGTGCGCGGCTTTGATGACTTCGGGCCGGAACACCGGGCTGACGATGAATTGTGCGCCGGCGCGCGAGGCGCGATGAACGGTGTCGGCGTCGACGACGGTTCCCGCGCCGAAGAGAAAATCATCCGGCAGCGTCGGCGCGATCTGGGCAATCAACTCGATCGCCCCCGGCACGGTCATCGTCACCTCGAGTGCCTTCACGCCACCCCGCGCCAGCGCATCGACGATGCCGCGAACGGCAGATGCATCCTGAAGGCGGATGATCGCCACCACGCCAAGCCGCTCGATTTCCGCAACGATTTCAGATCGGGATCGTTTTTTCATAAGCGTGGAATCGACAGACCGCCATCGACGTTGAACACCGTGCCGGTCGCGTACGCGATGTCGCCCCGGAGAAGCGAGGCCACCGCGCGGCCCACGTCTTCGGGTTGCCCCCATCGCCCCTCGGGAACAAGGCCATCGGCAATGCGCTTGTCGTACGCCTCTTTGACGCGGGCTGTCATGTCGGTCGCGACGATGCCGGGGCGTACTTCATATACCGGAATGCGATCGGGCGCGAGCCTGAGGGCAAACAGCCTGGCCGCCATCGACAGCCCTGCCTTGCTGACACAGTATTCGCCGCGTTGCGGCGATGCCATTTCGGCCGATATCGACGTGACGAAGACAATCGCGCGCGGCGAGCCGTCCGCCGCGCGGGTGAAATAATTCGCCACGGCCTGCGTCAGAAAGTACGGCCCCTGGAGGTTGGTGCGCAGCACCTCTTCGAAGCTCTCCTCGGTGGACTCGAGCAGATCGGCGCGCACGCGCGGTGCGCGCCCGGCATTGTTGACGAGCGCGTGAATCGCGCCGAAATGCGAGACGGCCGAGGCGAGCAGTTGCTCGCGATCGCCCGCGCTGCCGACGTCGGCGGGCCAGTACTCGACGCTGCTGCCTGCAGCCGTCAGCTCGCGTACGACGTCCGCAACCTGGTCGCGGGGGCGCAACCCGCAGAGTGCAAGCGACCAGCCTTCGCTGGCCAGTGCGCGTGCGATGCCCAGGCCAATGCCGCGCGTCCCGCCGGTGATGAGTGCGATGCGTGAAGGCATTATTTAGTTTGTGGTGGGGCCCCACCCCCACCACCTGTACCTCGCCGCCTTTGGCGGCTCGGCGGTACTCGCTACATCTTGCTGCTTAGTGGACCAAAAAACGTGTAGTAGGGCGCGTCTTCGGCCATCCGCTTGACGAGGAGGGCGGCCTCGCGCAGGTGATAGTCGCCCCACATGCTCGACTCGCCGCGCGGGATTTTCGAACCCGCCGGCATGTGGTCCCATCCATTGGGCCGGTGATAGATCGAATGGAGCAACAGCCCCTGATGCCGTGACTCGCGGCTCACGTACGGCCCGCTCTCGTCGATGAGCGAGTCGAGCACACGCAATCCGGCTTGTTCGTACTTCGTCCCATCTGCCCCGCGCCGTATCGCCACCCTGGCCAGGCGAAGCAGGCCCTGCGCGGCAATCGCGGCCGCCGAACTGTCCACCGGCTCGTCATCGTTGAAAGGATCGGCTGCGCGCGAGCCCCAGTCGCCGAGCGCCGTCAACCCCGGCGCACCGGTGTCCCAATAGGGCACGCCGTCGGCTGCCGCCGCGTGATCGATGTAGAAGTCGCACGTCGCCACCGCCGCGTCGTAGAGAGGATCGTGGGCGACTGTCGTCGGCGCGACCGTCGTCGGCGCGACTAAAGTCGCGCCCTACCGATGGGCGCTTGTCATCGCGCCCTACGGTAGGGCGCCCGGCGGTAGGGCGCAACTTCAGTTGCGCCATCTCTGCGGCGTCGATGGTCTCCAGGAACTCCAGCAGCTCGGCGAAGCCGAGCATCGCCCATGCCAGCCCGCGCGTCCAGGTCGAAAACGGCGAATAGCCCTGCTGCGAGCTGGGTCCGCGATAGGTGCCGTTGGCCGCGTTGAACAGGCTCTCGTGCGCCGTGCGCCCGCGTACGTCGTAGCTGTCGCGGCCTTTGCCGTAGTAGACACTGTAGGCGGCTGTCGCGCGCGCGTGCTGCATCAGACGCTCGAGCAGATCGACCTGCACGTCCTGCTCTTCGAACAGCCGCTGCCCGAGCACGTGCGACAGCGCGAGCGCGCGCAACGTGCGAAGGGTATCGACGAACAGAGAATGGCGGCCGTTGAACGAGTAGATGAACCCGCCGTCCGGAATCGGCGTCCAGCGCCGCGCCTGCACCGCACCGCTCACCTTCAGCGCGAGCTCGTAGAAGCTCACCTCCCACGCGCCGGCGTCGAACCTGCCCTCGCGCGCGAGCCGCCACAAATTCCCGTAGGTGCTCACATTGTTGAAGCCGTGATCGTGGACGCCGGTGTGCGTCAAATGCGGCGCCATGCGCTCGAGCGTGCGGGCACGTCCCAGCTCGAGAAATTCGCGATCGCCCGTCGCATCGAACTGGAGGAGCGACGCCCCGAACTGGAACCCCTGCGTCCATTCCGTCCAGCCGCGGGATTTGTACACACCTTCGACGGTGAACACGGGCGACCCGTCCTCGGGACGCCACGCGGCTTCGATTGAGCGGATTTTTTCGGCTGACCGATCAAACATCCGGTTGATGGCCGGCAGCAAGCCGGCTGCCGTGCGCCGGCGGTCAATACGGATCATCGGGCGTCAAATCATATCAAGTCGTTCGGGTCAGAGCCGAATGACGCCGCCCGTGCGGCACGACCGATAGATCGCATCCACCAGCTCGAGCGCGCGATAGCCTTCTTCGCCCGCCACGAGCGGCTTTCGGCCCGCTTTGATGGCGTGACCGAAATCGAGGAACTGCCGCTCGAACGAATCGACGGCAATCGCCATGGGGTCTGACGCGCCCGAGGCCACGCCGGACGCCAGCGGTGGAGGATCCCCGTCATCGTCGCGCACATCCCAGGTCGTCAGCTGGTCGCCGGTGATGATGGCGCTCCCCTTCGTGCCGTGAATCTCCACGCGCTCGCTGTAGCCCGGCCACAGCGCGGTGGCGGCCTGAATGACGCCCGTCGCACCGCTCTCGTAGCGAAGCGTCGCGCTGACGAGATCCTCCGACTCGATCGCGTGTGCGGCGCCAAGCTGCCACATGCCGAAGACCTCGCGAACCGGACCGGCAAACCACAACAGCAGATCCACCTGGTGAATCGCCTGAGTGATGAGCGCCCCGCCGCCTTCGGTCTTCCAGCTTCCCTTGATCGGCCGCGCGTAGTAATCGTCGGAGCGCCACCACTTGATGTAGGCGTCTGCCTGCAGCAACCGGCCCAGGCGCCCCGCACGAATGGCCGCCGAGAGAAACATGCTGGCGCGATCGAACCGATGCTGGCTCACCACTCCCAGCGTGATACCCGCGGCCCGCGCGACCTCGATCATCTCGCCTGCCGTCTCGAGCGTCGTCGAGATGGGCTTTTGAACCTGTACCGGCTTGCCGCTGTCCGCACACGCCCGTACGATGTCGAGGCGCATGGACGGAAACGTGCACACATCGACGAACTCAACGTCGGGATGGCGGCAGAGATCTTCATACCGCTCGACGAACTCCGCGCCGTGCTCGTCGGCGAAGCGGCGGCCCTTGTCCTGTGTCACGTTGGTGCACGCGCGGAGGGTGTAGCCGATGTTCTTGTACGCGCGCGCGTGCATGCCCGCAATCGCGCCCGTACCGACGATGCCGACGCGGAGACTCACTTGATCTGTCCGAGCTCCGCGGGCGTCCACGCGCGGGTGCGTCCTGCCGTCGCCGCGCGGACCTGCTGCACCGACGCGGGATCGATCGGTGACGCCGTTTGGCCCCACGCGCGGCGCACGTAAGTCAATACGGCGGCGATTTCCGCATCGCTCATCGACTCTCCATGCGCGGGCATCAGGCCGACGGCTCCTTCCTTGCCGTGCAGGAGAATGCGAATCGGAATACCCGGATCGCCAATCACGTTGGAAGCGCCGGCGATGTTGGGCGTGGCGCCAGGCTGCTCGCGCCCATCGGCGCCGTGGCATCCTTCGCACAGGTTCTTGTACAGCTCCTGCCCGGCCGCGAACCGCGTCTGATCCGCCGCGCTCAGCGGTGCGGCGGCCGCCATACCGGGCTTGCCCGGCCATCCCACGCGCGCCAGCACCTTCGCGGCGCGATCGCCAAGCTCGCCGGGCTGCGCCGCGGCCGCAACGAGCGCGGGTTCGGACGCGAGCATCACAAACGGACCTCCCGCCCGCGACGGCGGCGCCGGCGGGTCGGCGCCTTCGAGCGCACCCGGAAATGCGCGCGCGCCACCGGGTCCACCCCGTCCGCCCGGACACGTCTCGCACGGCGTGTTCGGATCGCCAGCGCCTCGACCTGGATTGCCCGGCATCGTCGCGCCGAGCAGTGAGACTTCCGCGCCGCGCAGAATAGCCGCGCGCTGCCATGACGCTCGCGCGGTTTCCGCCACGCGCTGCATCAACGCCTGCACCGGGGCGTCATCGGCCGCCTTCACGATCGTGGCGGCGAGCATCGTGATGGCCGCGGCGCGCTGCGGCGTTTCCGATGTGCCCTGCAGCAGTCGATCGAGCACCACCAGCTCGCTCCCATTCAGACCACTCAGCGCCGCATCGACGGTAATCGGGTCGTCGCCGTGGCGCTCGAGGATGGTGGCGATCGCCGACTCCTTCGACTGCGCCGGCAACTCGCCGAGCGTGGCAGCGAGTTGACGCCTGACGGCCCAGTCGTTGTCGTCGAGCCGCTTCAGCACCGCTCCCTGCAGCGGATGATTCGCCTGGCCCAGCCAGCGCTCGGCAAGTCGAAGCCCGGACACCCGCACGTCTCTGTTCGCGTGAGAGAGCGCAGACATGACATCGCCTGGCTCGATGGCGTCGAGCCCGTCGAGCGTCCACAACGCATGGAGCCGCGTCCGAACGTCGGCGGCGCTCAATGCCATCTTCCGCAGCGCCGGGACGACCGTCGTGTCTCCACGTTCGACGAGCAGCTGCTGCGCCATGTCCCGGCGCCAGCCGTTGGGATGCGCCAGCATCGACACGAGCTGCGCCGGCGTGGATCGCATCGGCAGCGGCGTTGTGTCTCGCTTCGAGCTGTCGTGCATGATGCGATAGATGCGTCCGCGCGAGTTCGGCTGCGCCATCTCGTGCGTCTGCGCGTAGTCGCGCAGGTACTCCGTCATGTAGCCCTTGTGCTGAATGATGCCGCGGTACATGTCCACGACATACAGCGTCCCGTCCGGGGCGAGCGACAGGTTGACGGGACGGAATCGCTCGTCGGTCGAGGCAAGAAACTCTCCGCGCACTTCTCGATAGGCCTTTGCCGCCGTCAGCCCGTTCTTGTCATCCGCGAGAATGATGCGGCTGACGAGATTCACGGTCGGATCGACGACGAAGAGGTTGCCGTAGAGCTCCGCCGGCAAGCGGTCGCCGCGATACACCATCGGCGTGCACACAGAGGTGTACTTCGCGAGCGTTCCGTCGTCTCTCAGAATCCCGTGTTGATAGCCGCGGTTGACGCCGCGCGTCGGACGGATCGGCCACACCTCGTTCAGCTCGCCGTTCGGGCCGTTGAGCGACTCGTGGCTCCCGCGCGTGCGAACGAGGTTCGGATGGCGCATGTAGTAGCGCGCGGGCACCACGTCGACGTGCAGCGCCGACTCGTTCGTGTTTCTGAAAATCCGTCCCGCGTCGTCCTGCGTGATGCCCCACTGCCCGCGGGAGAGCGTCTTGCGCACCTCGAACTTGCCGTTCTTGAGCCGCAGGTCGATGTCGATCTCGGAGGTGTAGATGTTGTTGTCGAGCGCCCAGAGCAGGCTGTTGGCATTGTGCTCGACGTTGCCTTCGCGGCGGCCGTACTCCTTGGTGACGAGCTCGCGGCGATCGGCGCGAAGGTCGCCATTGGTGTCTTCGAACAGCCAGAGATTCGGCGGTTCCGCGACGAGCACGCCGCGGCCAAGTACCTTGAGCCACCGCGCAAGGACCAGACCGTCCTGAAACACGGTCCGCTTGTCCATGCGCCCGTCGTTGTTCGTGTCCTCGAGGACGACGATCTTCCCGATGGGTTCGTGCTCGCCCTTTGCATTGATGTCGGGCATGTAGCCCGGCATCTCGACGACCCACATGCGGCCCTCGCCGTCCCAGTCGATCATCACCGGGTCCTGCACGAGCGGCTCGCTGGCCACGAGCTCGACGCGATAGCCGGGCGGCATGGAAAACCGCTTCAGCGCTTCGGCGGGTGACAACGGCGGCGAGTCTTCCGACACCCGCTGGAGCCCCGGCGGCCAGGAGGTCCCGACCTGCGCGGCGTAGCCGACAGCCACGGCCGCAACGACAAAGAGCAGAATCGCGCGAAGACGTGGAAGCATCAGCGGATTATACTGACGCGGGTGAAATCGAAAGTAGAAAGTAGAAAGTGAAAAGTAGAAAGTAGAAGGGGGCGTTATGCACCTGACACGTCGCGAGCTTGGCGGATTAGCGATGGCGCTGGTCCCGGCGGGGTTACTGCCGGCACGGCTGGCCGCACAGGGGGCCCGGAAACCGAACTCGAAGTTCGCCGGCGTGCAAGTGGGTTTGAACGTGCCCTACAACTTCGGAGGGCGCGAGATGGACCCCGACGAGGTGCTCAGCCGGTGCCTCACGCTGAACGTCAACGCGCTGGAGCTGCGATCGCAGCCGGTCGAGGCGTTCCTGGGTTCGCCCGGGTCGAACGGCCGGAAAGCCACGCCAGAGGAGATGACGAAGTGGCGCACGTCCGTGCAGGTCGATCGCGCCGCGGCGTTCCGCAAGAAGTACGAGAGCGCCGGCGTGCTGATCGAGATCGTCAAGTACGACGGCATTTACGCGATGGCGGACGCGGAAGTGGACTACTGCTTCAACCTCGCGAAAACGCTCGGCGCGCGCGCGATCTCGTGCGAGATCGACGCCGCACACACCGAGCGCATCGGCCGGTTCGCCGACAAGCACAAGATGATGGTGGGGTTTCACGGCCACGCGGCGACGACACCCGCCCACTGGGAGGCGGCGTTCGCGCAGGCGAGGTTCAACTGGGCGAACCTGGACATCGGCCACTTCGTCGCCGGCAACAACACGTCACCCGTTCCGTTCCTCAAGCAGCACCACGCGCGCATCACGCACGTGCACGTCAAGGATCGCAAGATGCACGAAGGCGCCACCACGCCGTTCGGACAGGGCGACACGCCGATCGGAGAAGTGCTCCGGTTGATCCGCGACAACAAGTGGCCGATTCAGGCGACGATCGAATTCGAATATCCCCTGCCCGCCGGATCGGATCGCATGACGGAAATCGCCAAGACGATCGAATACTGCAGACAGGCGCTTGTGACCTAAACGCCTAAACAGAAGATCAGAAGATCAAGAGATGATTCTTCTTAGAAAAACAAACTTCTGGTCTTCTGATCTTCCGTAAAAGCGGAACCGATGAGTTTCATACACGACGACTTCCTGCTCGAGACGAAGGCGGCCCGGCGGCTCTTTCACACCTACGCGGCGCCGCAACCCATCATCGACTACCACTGCCACCTGCCGCCCAAGGATGTCGCCGAGAATCGCCGGTTCGCGAATCTCTTCGAGATCTGGCTGGAAGGCGATCACTACAAGTGGCGCGCCATGCGCGCCAACGGGGTCGACGAACGATTCTGCACCGGCAACGCCGAGCCGTACGACAAATTCCTCGCCTGGGCGGGGACGGTGCCGCAGTGCCTGCGCAATCCGCTGTACCACTGGACGCACCTCGAGCTGAAGCGGTACTTCGGCATCGACGACCTGCTGGACGAGAAAACCGCCCAAAGCGTCTGGGAGCGCGCCAACGAGAAACTGACGACACCGCAACTGAGCGCGCAGGGCATCCTCGGCAAGTTCCGCGTCAAGGCCGTCTGCACGACCGACGATCCGGCGGATCGATCTCACCTATCACGAGACGATCGCGGCGTCGGGGCTGGCCACCAGAGTCTATCCCACGTTCCGGCCGGACACGCGTCATGGATCCGCACCAGCCCGAGGTCTTCAACCCCTGGGTCGACCGGCTCGCCAGTACGGCGAACGTGCACATCGCGCGGCTGCAGGACCTGCTCGACGCGCTCGGCAAACGCCATCAGGCTTTCCACCGATGGGCGGCCGGCTGTCCGATCATGGCCTCAACCAGTGCCTATGCGGCCGACTGCACCGACGATCGGGCCAGCGGCGATCTTCGACAAGGCGCGCGCGGGCACTCGCCGCGACGGCCGACGAGCGCGAGGCGTTTGCCTCGTACCTGATGCTGTTCTTCGGCCGGCTCGACGCCGAGAAAGGCTGGACCAAGCAGCTGCACCTGGGTGCGCGGCGCAACACCAACACGCGCGGGCTGAAGAAGCTCGGCCGCGACACCGGCTTCGATTCGATCGGCGACTGGCCGCAGGTCGATGCGCTCGGCCGGTACCTCGATCGCCTGGATCAGGAGAATGCGCTGCCGAAGACGATCATCTACAACCTCAATCCGGCCGACAACTACGCGTTCGCGACGATGATCGGCAACTTCCAGGACGGCAGCGTCGCCGGCAAGATCCAGTTCGGCAGCGGCTGGTGGTTCCTCGATCAGAAGGAAGCGATGGAGTGGCAGATGAACGCGCTCTCCAACCTCGGCCTGCTGTCGCGCTTCGTCGGCATGCTCACCGACTCGCGCTCGTTCATGTCGTACCCGCGGCACGAATACTTCCGCCGCGTGCTGTGCAATCTGCTCGGGCGGGACATGGAGAACGGCGAGCTGCCGAATGACGAGGGGATGATGGGCGCTCTCGTCGAGAAGATCTGCTACAAGAACGCCGAACGGTTCTTCGGGTTGCAACTATAACCACGAAGATCTCTTGTTTTTCCCGACAGGGCTGAATTCCCTGAAAAGATTCTTCTGATCTTCTGTTCTTCTTTATCTGCCTTGAGTCGTCGCTTCGAACTCAATCGCCGCGGCATCGAGCTGCTCGATCTCACGCGCGCTCAGGCGGAACGTCGCCGCCCCGATCAGCTCGTCGATCTGCTGCGGCTTGCGCGCGCCGACGATCGTGGCCGTGATGGCCGGGTGGCGCAGCGTCCAGGCGATCGCCACCTCGCCGGGCCTGTGGCCGTGCTTCTCGCCAATCGCCCTCAAGTGCTCGACCAGAAACTGCGCCTTCGAGAACATCGGCTCCTGGAACCATCGGGCGTTGCGGCGCCAATCGCCCTCGGGCAACGACGCAAACCGCTCCCGGGTCATCGTGCCGGTCAGGAGCCCGGACTGCATCGGCGAGTACGGGATGACGCCGATGTTGTGATCGAGGCAATACGGCAGGATCTCTTTTTCGATCTCCGGGCGCAGCATCGAGTACGGCGGCTGAAGATTGGCCGGCGTCTCGATCGTCGAGATTCTCTTCAATTGACCGACGTCGAAGTTCGACACCCCGATGAACGCCACTTTCCCTTCGTTTCTCAACTGGGTGAGCGTCGTCCAGGCTTCTTCGATGTTGCCGGGATCGTGCCCTTCGGGGCTGGCCGGCCATTTGGGCCAGTGAATCTGATAGAGATCGATTCGCTCGACCTGTAACCGTTTCAGGCTCTGCTCAACCTCCCGCCGAATCGACTGGGCACGCAGGCTGTGCGAAGTCGCGCCCGCGTCATCCCACACGAGGCTGCACTTGGTGAACACGTAGGGGCGTTCGCTTCGCGGGATGTCCCGAAGCGCCAGGCCGACAACTTCTTCGGAATGGCCGAGCCCATAGATGGCGGCCGTATCAATCCAGTTCAATCCGAGCGCCACGGCGCGTTTGATCGTCGCGATCGACTCGGCGTCGTCCTGATGCCCCCAGCCGAATCGCCATTCGCCGCCGATGGCCCAGGCGCCGAGGCCGATCGGAGTCAGGTTGAGGGTTGAGTTGCCGAGTCTGCGTGTGGAAAACATTGCCATATTCTCAATTGTCGATTGCCGCATTTATTGCTGATTGGCGATCGATGATTGGTGATTCTATTGCAATTTGGCGCGATTTTGGAGGCTTCGACCCCTTCGCGAAATCGGCATACGCCATGCCTAACCGACCGCATGGGAACACAAGCAGAAGACCAGAAGAAACGAACATTTCAGTTCGCGGTTGCGATCACCAGGCTCGTGCGGGAACTTCCAACAACGCTCGAAGGGCGGCGAATCGGTGGACAGCTGTTCGATGCCGGAACATCCGTTGCAGCCAACTATCGAGCCGCATGCAAAGCGCGCTCACACGCCGAGTTCGTTGCAAAGATCGGAATTGTTCTTGAGGAAGCCGACGAATCTGCATTCTGGTTGGAGCTACTCGTTGCAGCGGCGATCGTGCCAGAAGCGGCCGTCAGATCACACCGCCTGGAAGCATCGGAGCTAACGGCAATCTTCACGGCATCACACAAAACAGCGTCTGCGCACAAGCGGCTTAGAACTTGACGCTTGCATCGGCGATTCTCGATTGAGAATCGCCCCATTTGATTGTCAATCGCCAATCGCCAATCGTCAATCAATTGCAGATTGCCAATTGAGAATGTGGCAATGCGCGTATCACTGGAACGCCATCCCGCCGTACGGGTTGGCAAACCCTCTCGTATCCTTCGGCCATCCCTTCGTAATCCACTCGTGGTACCGCAGCGCCTCGTCCGCGTCCTCAACCCAGTTCCACTGGCCTCCGGTCGCCGGCTTCACGGGATACTCGCGAATCGATCGCGCGAGCTCGGGAATCTGCTTCAGCGCGCCTCGCACGCTCGACATCACCGCCGGCGTCCGGAGCGACTCGCCGCGCGCGTACACGCGGAATCCAAAGTAGGCGGCCGACACCGCCTCGTGCAGCCGCGCCGTCAGGAGCGTGCGCGCAAAGTAGTGGTGAAGGTCCTGATACTGCGCGTCGGTCAGGTGCGGCCTGGCATGCTCGATGGCCCGCAGCGACGCCTCGGCCAGGCGCGCGCCGTAGGACTTCTCTCTCAGGATGTAATCGAGGTAAGTGCCGTCAATCACGTCGCCTGGCGTCAGCCAGCCGCGATCGATCACTTCCGGCGTCTCGGTGAGCGGTGTTCCCGTCAGCACTTTTCCCCACGCCGGCGCGAGGTGGTTCACGACGTCGGTCCAGTAATGGAACCTGAGGTTCACGTCGTGGCGGACCTCGACCAACGGCGGATCGATCCATTTGCCCGACACGCTTCTCGAGTAGCTCGACGCGTAGGGATCGTAGTCGAGCTTCGAGTGGTTCGCCGTGTTCGTGCCGAGCGTGTAGAGCGTGGATGTGATGATGTCGAAGGCGTTCCTGAAGGCCTCCTTCACGTGCGGCAGCGCCGTGCGGCCGTAGCGGGCGGTGATGAACTCGTCGTACACCTGTTCGGCCGTGACGCCAGGATTCTCGCTGACGCGTTTAAGGGCCAGCAGGTTGATTTCCGACGGCCGGCCGATGATGCGCGTCAGGCCGTAACGGTCGGTTCGGGCGACATAGCCGGTGACGTGCGGGCGTCTCAGCAGGTCTTTCGCCCGTTGCAGAACGTGCTCCGGCCACGTGTTCGCGATCAGGCCCTGGCCGTTGTACTCCGCGCCGGTGTCGAACTCGACGAGCGTGGGGCGGTCGATCGTGCCGGCGAAGAAGTCGTTGGGGTGGGTGAGAAAGAAGTCGTGCGGCACTTCCTTCATCGCGAGCCTGACTTCCGGTCTGGCGAACTTCGCGATGGCGCCAGCGATGTTGCGATACTCTTCGTGCGTGTAGGAGAACGTGCGGGTGTAAAGGGTCAGCTTCCGCTCGCCGATCACGACATCGGCGACGGCATTGACGACCGCCGCGAGCTTGTCCTGCGGCGTCACGAGCCTGGTCGAGTGCTGGCGCTCGACACGCGCGCCCGTTTCGATGAACGTCAGCACCACGCCGTCGGCGCGCGGCGACAGGTCCAGCAGCGCGCGATAGTCGGCTTTGAACCAGTCCCAGAATTTCGGATTGTCGAGATCGAGGGTCCCCCCGGGACCCGTACGAAATTCAGCCGGGTAGTAGTTCAGATCGTAGAGCGCGTGATCCCAGAGCAGCACCTGCCGAATGCCGCCCTTGTGCGCCGCGTCCACGAGCCGGTTGACGAGGGCCTGGCGCTTCGCATCCCGGATGTCGCGCAGATCCATCACGATCTCGTGCGACAGCTCGAGATGATTGATGTCGTATCGCTTCGCGGCGGCAATCACCGCCATCGCGTCGGGCTCGCTGTTCGAGAGGATGGTCCAGCCGCGGACCTGGGCGCTCGGCCCAAGAGGTTCGGCCGCGGCAATGGAGACGCTGCAAAGAAGGCCGAGCGTACACATTGCCGCACTGGCGATTGTCAATTTCCTCATTGATTGCCTATTGCTGATTGCTGATTGCCGATTGCTGACGCAGACCGGCGATTCCCAATCGACGATTGCCCATCAATCCGGCAATCGTCAATTGAGAATATGGCAATGCGAGGGGTTATGTCAGTTTCACGAGCTCCGAGACCCTGATCGCCCGCTTCTCCTCAATGCTCCTGCGCGCCGCGATGCCGGTCAGGCACGACATGGCGCCGGCGCGCGAGTCGGGCAGCCGCATGTGTTCGGGCGCGGACGTGTGCTTGAAGATCTGGTCGCGCATCACATCATCGCCGCCGCCGTGGCCGCCTTCCGCGGTGGCGACCGGAATCCGCTTGCGGAGGCCGAAGCTCTTGGTCACGTAGATTTCGGTCTCTTCCCCCGCGGCCACTTCCCACGGCTGCCGCTCGTAGTCGCGCATCTCGAGACGGCCGAACTCGCCGTTGAACGCCACCCGCAATCCCTCGAACGGCATGTGCGCGTCGAGCGAGTAGGCCATGGTCGCGCCGTTGGAGTACTTCACGATCGCCTGCATCGAGTCGTAGATGTCGATGTCGGGCCGGAAGACGCACGCGTCGCGATAGTACTTGTCCTCGCTCTCGGCATCGGCATAGAGCTTCATGCGCGTCGGATTGGTAGTGAGGTCGTAGTAGAAGCGGCAGTCCTTCTTGTGCGGACACACGCGGCAGTTGTCCGCCCGGATGTTGCCGTTCTTCCCGTAGACCTGCAGCTGACCGTTGGCGACGACCTCAACCGGATCGGCGCCGAGCCACCAGTTCATCAGATCGAAATGATGCGTGGCCTTGTGTACCCACAGGCTGCCGCCACCGTTCTTGTACGCGTGCCAGCGGCGGAAATAGTCCGAGCCGTGGTACACGTCGAGATACCAGGCGAAATCCACCGACAGCACCCGGCCGATCTCGCCGGACATGAGGACTTCCTTCACCGTCCGGTGCTTCGGCGCGAAGCGGTAGTTGAACGTGACGATGATCTTCTTCTTGTTCCGCTTCTCGGCGTCGAGCACCGCCTGGCACTGCTTCTCGTCGATGACCATCGGCTTTTCGGTCATGACGTCGAACCCGCGATCGAGCGCACGGACGATGTACTGGCTGTGGAACGAATCCCGGGTCGTCACCATGACGACGTCGGGCTTGGCCTTGTCGAGCATCTCGTCGAAATTCGTGAACGTCGGACAATCGACGCCCATGAGGGCCTTCGAGTTCTCGACACGCTTCGGGTTGATGTCGCACAACCCGACGAACTGGATGACGTCCGAGTATCGCTCGCGAATCTGGCTGCCCCACATGCCGGTCGCACGCTCGCCGGTCCCGATGATGGCGTACCGTCTGCGTCCCGGAGGCGTCTGCGCGAACGCATCGGCGCCAAGGAGCGACGTGGCAGCGACAACCCCGCCGGTGGTCTTCACGAAATCGCGCCGGTTCACGAGATTCTGTTCAGACATCTCTCGCTCCTCTCAGGTCCGGCTGAAGCCGGACTCTACAACAACAGGTCCGGCTAAAGCCGGACACTACGTACTTGAAGCCGGGCACGACATACTTATCGGCTATCGCTGAATTCTCGCCGATCCGCCCCTGGCGAACGCCCGCACCTGATCGATCCTGGCCATGGTGGTATCGCCCGGATACGTGGTGACGAGCGCGCCGTGCGCCCATCCCAGCTTGAGCGCCTCTTCCGGCGTTTCGCCCGTCATCAATCCGTAGAAAAACCCCGACGCAAACCCGTCTCCGCCGCCGACGCGGTCGTGCACGTCCAGCTCGCAGGTGGGCGCGACATACGCCTTTCCCGTCACCCAGGCCACCGCGCTCCACGTATGGCGGCTGGTCGAATGCACCTCGCGCAGCGTGGTGGCGAGCACCTTGATCTGAGGATGACGCGAGACCACCCGGTCGATCATCGCGAGAAAAGCGCTCGAGTCGAGCCCCGAGTGTGCCGCCGCTTCGGGCCCGGGAATGCCGAGGCCTTTCTGGAGGTCCTCTTCGTTCCCGACGAGGACGTCGACATATTTTACGATACGCGACATGACGTCGAGCGCTCGCTTCGACCCGCCAGACGCGTTCCAGAGCTTCTCGCGGTAGTTCAGATCGAATGACACCACCGCCCCGCTCGCCTTCGCCGCCTGCATGGCCTCGATGATGAGCTCGGCCGTCGTCTCCGACAACGCCGCGAAAATGCCGCCGCTGTGGAACCAGCGGACGCCGCCCGCGAAGATCGTCTTCCAGTCGAAGTCGCCCGGCTTCAGCAGCGCGGCCGCCTCGTTGCTCCGGTTGTAGAACACCACCGGCGCGCGCACGCCGTGGCCGCGATCGCTGTACACCGTCGCCATGTTCGGGCCGCGTGCCCCGTCGTGTTTGAACCGTTTGTAGAACGGGCGAACTCCCATCGCCCGCACACGCTCGTCGATGAGGTCGCCCACGGGATAGTCGACGATGGCGCTGGCAACGGCCGTGCGCAGGCCGAAGCAGTCGGCGAGGTTGGCCGACGTGTTGAACTCGCCGCCGCTGACATGAATGGCCACCGACGTTGCCTTGTGAAAGGGATAGATGCCCGAGTCGAGGCGATGCACCAACGCCCCGAGCGAAAGAAAATCCCATTCTCCCTTGGAAGGTATCTCCAGCCCGCCACTCATGCGTGTGTCCAATCGGTGTGAAAGACGCCGTCGCGATCGATGCGCCGGTAGGTGTGCGCGCCAAAGAAATCGCGCTGCCCCTGGGTGAGATTTGCCGGGAGCCGCGCGCTGCGGTACGCGTCGTAGTAGGCCAGCGACGAGCTCAATGCCGGAACGGGAATGCCGGCGGCCACTGCCGTCTGGACCACCTCCCGCAGCGCCTGCTGGCCCGGCGCCAGCGATCGCGCGAAGCGCGCGTCGAGCATCAGGTTCGTCAGCCCGGGCGTACGGCTGAACGCGTCGCGGATGTCCGACAACAGGGCCGCGCGAATGATGCATCCGGCCCGCCAGATTTTCGCGACCTCGCTCAGGTCGATGTTGTACTTGTATTCCGCAGAGGCGAGCCGCAGGAGCGCCATCCCCTGCGCGTAGGACGTAATCTTCGACGCGTAGAGCGCCCGGCGGGCAGACTCGATGAGTTGTTCGGGTTTGGCAGGGCTGAAGCCCTGCGCTACAGAGGCGTCTGCTACCGAAGCGTCTGCCGGTGTCATCGGCCCCGTCAGCACCTTGCTCGCGGCCACGCGCTCGGACTTCAGCGACGAGAGCAGCCGGGCTTCGACCGCCGCGTTCACCGTGGGAATCGGCGCACCCACGTCGAACGAGTTCTGGCTCATCCACTTCCCCGTGCCCTTCTGCTGGGCTTCGTCGAGGATGAGATCCACAAGCGGGCGGCCGGTCTCTTCGTCCACGCGCTCGAGCACGCGCGCGGTGATCTCGATGAGATACGACTTCAGCTCCCCCTCGTTCCACGCCGCGAACACGCCGGCAATCTCTCGAGCGGGCATGCCGGCCGCGCGGCTCAGCACGTCGTACACTTCGGCGATGAGCTGCATGTCGCCGTACTCGATACCGTTGTGAATCATCTTCACGTAGTGGCCGGCGCCCCGCGGGCCCATGTACGCCACGCACGGCTCGCCGTCTTCCGCCTTCGCCGCCATGGCGCGCAGAACGGGCGCGAGCGCGTCCCAGGCCTCACGCGGCCCGCCGGGCATCATCGACGGCCCGAGCAGCGCGCCTTCTTCTCCGCCGGAGACGCCCATGCCGACGAAACGAAAGCCCGCCGCCGCGAGGTCGTCGGCGCGGCGATCGGTGTCGCGAAAAAACGAATTACCGCCGTCGATCAGGATGTCTTCGCGCTCGAGATGCGGACGCAGATGCGCGATGACGCTGTCCACCGGCGCCCCGGCCGGGACCATCATCAGCACCCGCCGCGGCCGCTCGAGCACGGCCATCAGGCGATCGGGCGCATCCGCGCTGCCGATCGTCGAGTCCGCCGAATGCCCCGCGGCAAACGCGTGCGTTTTCGCCGCGTCGAGGTCGTACCCCGCGACGGCAAATCCCCGGCTCGCGATGTTGCGCGCGAGGTTCGCGCCCATCACGCCGAGGCCCACGACCCCTATCTTGTAAGTCATCAGTTTTCAGTTCTCAGTCTTCAGTCGGGCGGCGTGCCAAGCCGGTACAACATTTCCCCAGCGCGCGGAATGACGAGCGTCTTCGGGTCGCCTTCGAAATCGCGCGCATCCACCTTCGCGTGGTCCTTGTAGCCGAGGTTCACGAGGCGGCAGCGGTCTTCGGGAATGCCGGTCGCCAGCGTCACCTGCATGCGCGGCGTTTCGACGTCGCGCGGCGCGTCGTACGTGCCCAGCCCTTTGACGTGCGTCGAGTGCGCCAGAATCCCGCCAGGGTACCGGCGAAACCGCTCCCACTGGCCCAGGAAATAGTCGCGGCAGTGATAGCCGACCTCTTCGATGACGCGGCCGTGCACGCGGCTGACTTCTGTGACGTGCGGCGCGAAGATGATCACTTCACCGCCGTCGGCCACGACCGGCTCGCTCTTGTACGTGCCCTTCGCGGCGGTCCACAAGTCGTCGTACATCGCCGGCATGATCGCGAGCACGCGGTCGTACGGCTCGTCGACCCACACGATGTGACGCCTTGACGAGAGGGCGGCGGCGCGCCGCCACGCCTCGTGCACGTCGCCGCAGAACATGCCGGCGACGCCGTGATGCGTCACGACGAGCGCGACGAGCGAGAGCGGCGTCCGCACGAGCGACGCCGCGCGATCGATCACGTGGCGCACGGCCGTCTCGATCTTGCCGATGAGCTCGTAAGATGTGACGAGGGCCCCGAGCCAGTGAGTGAAGTGAATGATGTCCGGCGCCGCGATGCCCGGGAACAGGTACTTCGTGCCGCCCGAGAAGCCGGCCACCTCGTGGGGGAACACAGGTCCGCAGATGAGGATGTGCTCGTACTCGGTCGCCAGGCGATTGAGCGCGACCGGCACGTCCGCGCGCAACCGGCCCTCCGTGATCGCTTCGACGTCCCGCGCGGGAATCACGCCGAGAGTGGCGAACGTCGCGGGGTCGTCCCAGCGATGATTCATGATGCGGCGGCTGCCGCATCGACCGTTCACGACCGGACGCCCGACGAGCACGGTCAACTGCGCGTCATCCATGGGCGAATGCGTGCCCAGCGCGACCAGGTAGTCGAGCGCGGCGACTCGAGGTCCGAGCTCGCGTTCGAGGAGCTCGAACATCAGCGGCATCGGCATCGTGCGCGTGCCGTCGGGGATGATGACGAGCACGCGGCGGCCATCGACCGGGAGCGCCGCCAGACCTTCGCGCGCAACACTATCTATCTCATCGCGCGTCAGATATCCCTCGTCTGCACCCTGCCCAACTGTGTTCATCGAGGAGAACAGCATAGCGTGGTTGGCGCCCATTTCTGATAACCTGACTTTACCGTTAAAGTCGATGGTTTCACGATTCGGTGGTGCCTTGACTCGGAACGTGACGCCTCTCTAGAATCGCGCGAGATCTATCCGGATCTCGCGACATCGAAAGGAATTGTGGCCATGAATCGTCGCACCTTCACCAAAACGGTCCTTGCCGGCATCGGGGCTGCGGCCCTTCCGGCGTTACCGGAGGCGCAGGCGCAGAAGCGGCTGAAAATCGGCATCACCATGCTGATCTTCGGCGCGGTGCCGCGCACGCCCGAGAATCTCGAACCCGCGCTCAAGGACTGCAGCGAGCTCGGGTACTACTCGTTCGAAACCTTCGCGTCCGTTCTCGAGGACTGGGACACGAAGGGCACGCTCGGCCCACTGCTCGAGAAGTATCCGATTCCACTTCGCTCGGCGTTCGTCACCGTCAACCTGACCGATCCCTCACAGCGGAAATCGCAGATCGAGATGCTGCAGCGCTACGCGAAGATCCTGAAGAAGTACGGCGGCAGCTATCTCGTCCAGTCGCCCAACGGGCCCCGGACCGGTTATGTCTTCGCCGAGCACAAAGCCAACATCATCGCGGCGCTCAACGAGTACGGCAAGGCCGTCACCGACATGGGCCTGCGCACGGGACTGCACCAGCACACGGGCACCGTGGTCGAGACACGCGAAGAGACCTACGACGTCCTGAATGCCATCGACACCCGGTACATGCACTTCGCGCCCGACATCGGCCAGGCGCAGAAGGGCGGGACCGACGCCGCACAGATGGTCAAGGACTTCGCGAAGATCATCGACCATATGCACCTCAAGGATTTCAAGGGCTGGGAACACATGGGCGGCTACTGCCCGCTCGGCGAGGGCAAGGTCGATCTGAAGTCGGTGCTCGAGACCATGGAGAAGGCGAACCCGAACGCGAACATCATGCACGAGCTCGACGGGTCGCAGAACATGCCGTATACGCCGAGGCAGACCGCCGAAATCAGCAAGAAGTACTTGCAATCTCTCGGGTACTCGTTCCGTACCTGAGCCACCCTCACCATCACAAGGAAAGCGCGGAAACAATGAGACTCAAGGGCAAGAAAGCGCTCGTCACCGGTGCGAGCCGCGGCATAGGCCGGGGGATCGCCGAAGTCTTCGCCGACGAAGGCGCGGATGTCGCCGTCAACTACGTGCACAGCGCGAAACAGGCGGAAGAGGTCGCGAAGAGCCTGCAGGCCAAGGGCCGCAAGGCGATCGTCGTCCAGGGTGACGTCGCGAAGCGTGCCGACGTCGAAGCGATGATCGACAAGGCGTGGAAAGAGCTGGGCGGCCTCGACATCCTGGTCAACAACGCCGGCATCGAAACGATCGTGCCGTTCCTCGAGCTGACCGACGACCAGTGGACGCAACTGGTGGACATCAACCTCAGGGGCGCATGGATGTGCTCGCAGGTCTTCTGCCGCCGGGCGCTCGCCGAGAAGCGCAAGGGCAGCATCGTGCACATCGGATCGATTCAGGCGGCCAAGGTGCTCCCCGGCCGCACGCACTACGCGCCGACCAAGCTTGGCCTCGAGGCGCTCACGCGCAACATGTCGGCCGAGATGACGCCGCTGGGCATCCGCGTCAACTGCGTGCACCCCGGGCTCATCGACACGGACATGACCGCGTGGGTCATGAAGAGCCCCGACATCCTTCCGATCGTGCTCGCGCAGATTTCACTGGGCCGTGCGGGCCAGCCGCGAGAAATCGGAACGGTCGTGTCGTTCGTCGCGTCCGACGAGGCGAGCTACCTGACCGGGCAGTCCATCCATGTTGATGGAGGGTGGGAAGGCAAATAGTGAATCACGCATTGGTAGATTGGCAGATTGGTAGATTGGGAGATTACGAGATCGATGCCACGGCTGATTGACTTAAGTATGGAAGTGTTTCAGGGGATGATGACCTACCCGAACGTGGCCAAGCCGGTCATCGTCGAGATGGAAACCTACAGCCAGATGGCGCAGAGCGTGGGGACCGACAAGTTCGGGATCACCGAGATTACCAACCACTGCATGATCGTCACCGGCGACCACATCGGGACGCACATCGATTCGTGGGGGCACGTCAATCCCACAGCACCTCGAGCCGAAGGGATTCCGATTGAGTACTGCTACGGCGACGGCGTGGTGCTCGATCTGACGCACAAGGGGGCGGGCGACGAGATCACGGTCCCCGACATCGAGGAAGCCGAGAAGAAGCTGGGCGGTTACCGGATCAAGGAACGCGATATCGTGCTGCTGCGCACCGATGCGGCCAAGAAGCGGCTCGACAAAGCGTATCTCACCGATCATCCCGGCATGACCAAGGAATCGGTGCACTACATCCTCGATCGTGGCGTCAAGGTGATGGGCATCGACGCCATCGGCTTCGATCCGCCCGTGGCCAAGATGTTCGAGCGGAAGAAATTCTGGGAGGCGCACCGGGTCATGCGCGAGCGCGAGTATTACCATCTCGAGAACATGTGCAATCTTCACGAGATCCCGGCGCCGTATCATTCGTTTACCGTCAGCGTGCTGCCCGTCAAGTGGCGCGGCGCCTCGGCCGCCCCGGTGCGTGCCGTGGCGATCATCGGATAGGGGTCGGGAGGGGTTTGGGGTCGGAGGGTTTTCGAGGATCAAAGGACGAAAACCCCTCCCGACCCCTAAACCCCTCCCGACCCCGTTTCAAAAAGGAGCAACATGAGACGTCAATACAAGACCGGCATCACGTTCGTCGCGGCGATTGCCGTGCTGGCAGTGGCCCAGTACGCCCTGCAGATGGCCACTCTGGCTCAGACGCGCGGTACCGTGCAGGCGCCGGTGTACCAAGTCGATCCGATGTGGCCCAAGCCGTTACCGAACAACTGGGTGATGGGATCGGTCGTGGGCCTCAGCATCGACGCGCGCGATCACGTCTGGATTACCCATCGCGGCAACGTCGCGCCGAAGGAAGCCGGCATGGTGGCGGGCACCAACGGCATGCAGCAGCCGGGTGGCTCACCGCCGCCGCAGCCGGGCGACAAGCGGAAGATTTCCGACCTCTGCTGCGACGTGGCGCCGCCGGTGCTCGAGTTCGATCCGGCCGGCAACCTGGTATCGTCGTGGGGCGGGCCGGGGCCAGGCTATCAGTGGCCCGCGTCAATGCACGGCATCACGATCGACGGCAAGGACAACGTGTGGCTGCCGACCAACCAGGGCCATCAAATGCTCAAGTTCACGCGGCAGGGGAAATTCCTGCTGCAGATTGGACACGAAGGTCAGAGCAAGGGCAACACGGACACGGCCAACCTCAACCGCGCCGCGGAAGCGGAAGTCGATATGGCCGCCAACGAGGTGTACGTGGCCGACGGGTACGGCAACCGGCGCGTGATCGTCTTCGACGCCGACACCGGCGCCTACAAGCGGCACTGGGGCGCGTACGGCAAGAAGCCGGATGACGCCGATCCCGGCCCGTACGACCCGGCGGCGCCCATCCCGCAGGTGTTCCGAACGGTGCATTGCGCGCAGATCGCCAACGACGGGCTGGTGTATGTCTGCGACCGCGCGAACGACCGCATTCAGGTGTTCCGCAAGGATGGGACGTTCGTCAAGGAAGCGCAGATCGCCAAGAGCACGCTCGGCGACGGCGCGGTGTTCGACATCGGGTTCTCACGCGACGCCGCCCAGCGCCACGCGTTCATCGCCGACGGCGCGAACCATCGGGTGTGGACGATGCTGCGCGAGCCGCTGCAGGTGATCAGCCACTTCGGCAACGGCGGACGGATGCCAGGCCAGTTCTACGCCGTGCACAACATCTCGCTCGACTCGAAGGGGAACATCTACACGGTGGAAACCTACGAAGGCAAGCGTCTGCAGAAGTTCAACTACAAGGGAATCGGCGCGGTACAGGCGACGACGACTAACTAAGTCGGAAGGCGAAAGTCGTCAGTCGTAGGGCGAAAGGCAACACTGCCTTGCGCCTTACGACTGTCGACTTTCGCCTCGCAACTTAGTGAATGGTCCACCCGCCGTCCACCATCAGCACGTGGCCCACGACCATGTCCGAGAGGTCGCTCGAGAGGAACAGCACGGCGCCGACGAGGTCGTCGGGCTGGTTCCAGCGCCCTCTCGGAATCTGGGTGCCGACCCATTCCTTGTAGCCGGGCCGCTCGAGAATCACTTTGCGCGAGTCGGTCTCGGTGATGCACGGCGCAACCACGTTGACGATGACGCCCGACTTCGCCCACTCGAGCGACAGCGCGCGCGACAGATGGTGCACGCCGGCTTTCGCCGCGGCGTACACGGCGCGGCCGTTGAACGCGATTTCACCGAAGTTTGATCCGATGTTGATGATCTTGCCGCTGCCCTGCGGAATCATCACGCGCGCCGCCGCCTGGCACGCGAAAAACACGCTCTTCAACGACGCGGTCAGCGTCTTGTCGTATTCCTCCTCGGTGACGTCCAGCGCCGGGCCGGTACCGGTCCACGAGGCGTTGTTCACGAGGATGTCGACCCTGCCAAGGAGCCGGACGG
Organism: Vicinamibacterales bacterium; assembly: GCA_963746535.1. Classification (GTDB taxonomy): domain Bacteria; phylum Acidobacteriota; class Vicinamibacteria; order Vicinamibacterales; family JAMQPK01; genus JAMQPK01. The sequence goes on from CAVVBP010000011.1 coordinate 360,608, forward strand.
TCTCGTCCACCATCGACCGTACCTGGTCCACGTTGTTGACGTCCACCATCACGATCGGCGCCTTGCGGCCCAGGGCTTCGATCTCGGCCTGGACCGATTTGATCTCGTTCTGCCGTCCCTCAGGGTGCTTCGCCAGCACCACGTGCGCGCCGGCCTGGGCCAGCCCCACCGCGATGGCCCTGCCGATACCCTGCGACGCCCCGGTGACGATGGCGATCTTGTCCTTCAGGCCGAAACTGGAATAGTCCTTGGTCGTAGTCATCAGTTTAGTTTTCAGTTTTCAGTTTTCAGTCTTCAGTTTTTAGATTCTAGTTTCTAGATTTTAGTTTTTAGTTTCAGGTTTCCCGTGTCCCGTTCAGTCGGGAAAGTCCACACCCTCGTGCATCTGATAGTTCTCGAGCCCCGTCGGGGGCGCGAAGAAGCACACCACCTTCATCTCTTCGGTGCCGGTGTTGTGGAGCATGTGCACCGCGCCCTGCGGGAACAGCACCGCCATGCCCTGTCTGACGGGACGCACTTCGCCCGCGACCAGCACGCGGCCCGAGCCCGTGATGATGTAGATCACTTCCTCGCCGTTCGGATGCGAGTGCGCGGGCCTCACCTTCTCGCCCGGCGCGACGCGGATGACGCACGCCGAGCAGTTGTTCGCGTTCACCGCATTTTTCGCGACGAGCCAGCGAAGATGGCGTCCCGGCAGGCCCAGATCTTCGGCGTCGTCTTCGTGAATGGCAGGAACGGTCATGGAATCCTCAACTCTTCAGCGCGCCGGCCACGGCGGCGGCGATCTTGGCGGGGGTCAGGCCGAAGGCCTCGACCAGCTCTTCGTACGTGCCCGAGTGAATGAAGTGCGGTCGGCCGTCGGGGCCCAGCGTGTTGATGGCGAGCACCTTCTGAAGGAGATTCGGGCCAAATCGCCGGCGCTCGTCGAAGGCGACCTTCTGGAGGTTCTGCGAGAATGTACCCGTTGTTCTGCTCGGCCACACACACGAGCTTTCCCGACGAGCAGAGCTCGGTCAGCAATGCCGCGTCGATCGACGGCATGTCCACGACAGCGGCCGCGATCCCCTGCTCCGCCAGCTGACGCGCCGCCCCGATCGCTTCGTGCACGCCGCGTCCGCTCGCTGACGATGAACGCATCGGCGTTCTTGTCGCCGTGGACGAAACTGCCCTTGCCGAACTCGAAGGTATAGTCCGCGCCGTAGAGAACCGCGGACGGCGTGCGCATGACGCGCACGTACAGCAGGCCGCGGTTGCCGTCCATGATCCACCGCATCACCGCCAGCATCTGCTGCGGGCACGAGATGTCGATGATTTTGAGGTGGGCGACGGCGTCGAACGTCGTCGAGTCGTCGTTGCCCATGTGGGTCGCGCCGTTCGTGCGTGTCTCGAAGTTCGCGGCCGTCGCGAGCATCGTCAGATCGAGGCCGTGCCCTTCGCTCAGCCACCCGTCGGGTGCGTCGATGGCCTCGTGCCGCTCCTGATGTCCGACGGCGATGCGGCGCAGCACCTTCCAGTCGTAGAACGGACAGAACGTGCTGATCCAGGCGTTGTAGCCCAGCGCGGCGAAGGCCTCGCCGATGTTCATCATGTTCGCTTCGGCGACGCCGACGTTCAGCGCCCGTCGCTGGTCGACGGCGGCCACGCCCGCCTCGAGGCCGCTCGTGGTCGCCAGATCGGCGTCGATGCTGACGATCCTCGCGTCGCGCGCGAAGACCTTCATCGCCGATGTCACGATATCGCTCGCCGCGTATTCCTTCGATCGATCGATCTTCGGCAATTGCGCGGCGTCGTAGTGAATGCGCTTGTCGCGCGGAGGCACGCGGGTGGTCACCACCGGGCCGAGCACCTGGGAGAGCGACAGCGGACCCGACGACGACTTGCGCAAATCGAGGCGCATCTCGGCCGCCAGCTCCACCAGCATCCCCTGCAGCTCGCCGCCGCCCGTCTGGCCGGCAAGCCCGTCGTAGAAGCTCGAGAACTCCTCGACCCGGCTCTGCCGCTGCTCCTTCTGCAGCGACATCTCCTGCTCGATCAGGCGATCGGGCACGGTCACCTTGTGCTTGTTCAGAAAGTCCGACAGCGCGCCGTGTCCCTTCGTCCCGTGGCAGATGATCGCCGTCGGCCGGCCGTTGCGCGGCCCGAAGCGGAACCGCTCGAGCGCCGCATACATGCCGTCGTACTGCGTCGCATCGACGCTCGCGACTTCCCAGTCGAACGAGGCGAACACCGCCTCCAGCTCGGGCATGGGGAAAATCATCCGGTTCGCCATGTCGAGCTGGCCGTTGTTGCGATCGACCATGACGCACAGATTGTCGAGGTGCTTCTGGCCGGCGAACATCACGGCTTCCCAGATCGGCCCCTCCTGGAGCTCGCCGTCGCCGCACACCACGTAGCTGTCGAACCGCGGCGACATGCGTCCGGCAATCGCGAAGCCCTGCGCGACGGACAGGCCCTGGCCCATCGGCCCGGTCGCAATCTGGATTCCGGGGAGGATCGGCCCGGGATGGCCGTTCAGGATGCTGCTGTACGACCGCGAGTTCGCCAGCACCGAACGGTCGAAGTAGCCGAGCTCGGCGTAGATCGACGCGAGCGCGGCGACAGCGTGCCCCTTGCTGAGCACGAACAGATCCTGTCCGCGGCGTGTTGGATCGACGACGTCGACGTCGATGAATCCGCCATAGAACAGCGTGACGAGCGGGATCGTCGCCGAAAACGCGCCGCCCGCGTGCAGGCTCTTGTCGACAGCATCGCGGCACTGCTCGAGCGTCAACAACCGGATGTCGGAGTCCTTGACAGCCAGCAGCTTGAGGATCGCCTGACGCAGCAGATAGTCGGACGTAGCGGCGGGCGCTCTGACACCCGGCCGCCGTTTCAGGATGGAGGTTTGTGACGACATTGGGTTAGAACCTGCGGGTCCACTGCTGCGGCCACCGCTCGACGATGACCTTTTCCTGTGTGAAGAACTCGATCGCGTCGCGCCCCTGGCCGTGCAGATCGCCGAAGAAGCTTTCGCGCGCGCCGCTGAACGGGAAGAACGCCATCGGCGCGGCGACGGCGATGTTGACGCCGATGTTGCCGACCTCGGCTTCGTACCGGAACTTTCGGGCCGACGCGCCGCTCGTCGTGAAGAGGCACGCCTGATTGCCGTACGCGCCCGTGTTGACGAGCGCGATGGCCTCGTCGATCGTGTTCACGTGGTGCATCGAGAGCACCGGTCCGAAGATCTCCGTCCTGGTGACGCCGCTCGAAAACGGCAGACCGTCGAGGATCGTCGGGCGGATGAAATTCCCCTTCTGATACTTCGGAATATCGGGGTTGCGGCCGTCGACGACGGCGCGCGCGCCATCGGCGATCGCCTTCTCGATCAAGCTGGCGATCCGCTGCCGGCTTTCCGGTGAGATCACCGGCCCCATCTGCACGCCTTCGTCCAGGCCGTATCCGGTGACGCGAGTCCGCGCCTTCTCCTGGATGGCCTCGTTGAAGGGCCGTGTCGCGTCGCCGACGGTGATGGCCAGCGACGTCGCCAGGCACCGCTGCCCCGCGCAACCGAAGGCGCTGTCGGCGATGATATCCGACGCGCCCGACACATCCGCATCGGGCAACACCACGACCGGGTTCTTGGCGCCGCCCTGACACTGCGCGCGTTTGCCGGCGGCCGCCGCGCGCGCGTACACCTGCCTGGCCACGGCGCTCGATCCGACGAAGCTGATCGAGCGGACGACCGGATGGTCGAGCAACGCATTGACGACCTCACGCCCGCCATTCACCAGATTCACGACGCCGGCCGGCAGGCCGATCGAGTCGATGAGCTTCATGACCTTCTGCAGCGTCAACGGCACGCGCTCGGACGGCTTCATCACCACCGTGTTACCGCAGGCCATCGCGTAGGGAAGGAACCAGAACGGAATCATCCCGGGGAAATTGAACGGCGCCACGATCGCACAGACGCCAAGGGGCTGGCGCACCATGATCTCGTCGATGCCGACCGCGATGTCCTCGGAGTTGTAGCCCTGAATCAGGATGGGCGTTCCGCACGCGACTTCGACGTTTTCGATCGCGCGCCGCATCTCGCCGCGGGCCTCCGCGAGCGTCTTGCCGCACTCGACGGTAATCGTCCGCGAGATGTCCTCGAACTCGTTTTCGAGCAGGCCCTTCAGCTTGAAGAGGTACTGCACGCGCTCGGTGACCGGCGTGCGGCGCCAGGCTGGAAACGCCCTGGCCGCGGCCATCGCCGCCTGGTCGACTTCGCTCGCCGGCGACAGCGGTGTCCGCCCGATCTCTTCCAATGTGGCCGGGTTGATCACCGGAATCCGCTCGGTCGCGGCCGATTCCCGCCAGCTGCCTTCGATGTAATTGAGCATGGTCTCCCTTACTGTCCTGCGGGCAACGCAAACGCGACGTACCCTCTGGTCCGCGGTGCGCCGGGCTTCATGGCACGGCTGCCCGCTTCGGTGGCCGACGTCGCGTTCACAACGAAGAACTGCCGGCCGTTCACTTCGTACATCGCGGGAATGCCGCGCGACCCCGAGGGCAACTCCGTGGTCCAGAGCACCTGCCCGGTGTCCGAATCGTAGACGCGAAGCATGGCGTCGCCGCCGGCATGGAAGAGCAGACCCGACGAGGTCGTGATGATCCCTGTTCTCTGGCTGATGAAGCCGGTGTCCTTACCGCCCGCCGACACCGCTCTCACGTCATCGCCGCCCGCGGGGATCTGCCACTTGATCGTGCCCGTATTGAGATCGTAGGCCGACAGCGTCGAGTACGGCGGCTTCACGATTGTCCCGTCCATGCCGTAGCCGGTGTACATCCGCACTTCCGGAACCTTCACACCCTTGGGATAGTCCGGGCCCACCATGCCGCCGGCGCGACCGGGAGGAACGGTGCGGCCACCGGGCGCTCCGCCCGATGCCACCACAGGTCCGCCGCCTGCGCCTGGTGCCGGCCCCGCTCCGCGGCCGCGGCCCGTCGCCGGATTGGTGCTTCCCAGAAACGCGACGAGCGCCGCGAGATCTGGTTGCGTCAGGTCGTTGTTCGACGGCATGCCTGGTCTGCCGCCCGTGATGACTTCGCGCAGCGTTTCAGGTCCGATGCGCAACGTGATGTCCACGAGCGACGGATAGTTGCCGTCACCTCGCAACTCGGGACCGTGACACGTCTCGCACTTCTCCTGATAGAGCGTCCGCCCGCGCGCGACGGTTTCCGGCGAGGCCGGTCCGCCTCTGCCGGGCACAGGGGCTTCGTTGCTCAACTTGTAAATTGAAGGCACATTGATGCTGAGGATGTACACGATCCCTTTCGAGGGATCCGCCGCCGTCGTGCCCCAGTTTGCGCCCCCCTGCGCCCCCGGAATCGACACGGTGTCGCGCAGCGAAGGCGGAGTGAAGAGACCGGCATTGGCGGCGTTCGCAATCCGCTTCTTCCAGGTCTCGCGCTGTTCGGGCGTCAGGATGTACGGGTTGATGTCGTCGACCGTCAGCGTTTGACGCGCAAAGGGAGGCGGCGCCGTGGGAAACGGCTGCGTGGGCCACGCCTGCTCTCCGGGAATCTCGCTGGGCGGTACGCGGCGTTCTTCGATCGGGAACATCGGCTCGCCGGTCACGCGATCGAAGACATACAAGAATCCCGTCTTGCCGGCCTGCGCCACGACGTCGATGCTCTTCCCGTTGCGCTGGATGGTCGTCAACTGCGGGGCGGCGACGTTGTCGTAGTCCCACAGATCGTGATGCACCATCTGGAAATGCCAGAGCCGCTTTCCGGTGCGCGCATTCAGCGCGAGGAGCGATGTGCCGAACAGGTTGGCACCGTGACGATCGGCCCCGTAGAAATCGTAGGTGGGAGAACCGAGCGGAAAGTACGCGATGCCTCGGACGGGATCGACGGTAATCTCGCCCCAGGTATTGACGCCTCCGATGTATTTCCACGCATCGGGTGGCCAGGTCTCGTAGCCGAACTCGCCCGGATGGGGAATCGTGTGGAACTGCCAGACCAGCGCGCCCGTCACGACGTCGAAGGCGCGAACATCGCCTGGAGGCGCCATGTAGTTTTCGCCCGCGGCCGATCCAAGGATGATGAGGTTCTCGAAGACCTTTCCCGGGTTGGACGACTGCGTCTTCACGACCGTCGCCGGATCGCGGCGAAGGCCTTCCCTGAGGTTGACGGCGCCGTTCTTGCCAAACGTCACGATCGACTTGCCGGTGCGCGCGTCGATGGCCTGGAGATAGCTGTTGAGCTGAAACAGCAACCGGCGATCGGACCGATCCTGGCTCTCCCAGTAGTTGATGCCGCGCGGCGCGATGCCTTGCAGGCCCTCGTGGACCCAGATCTCCTCACCGGTCGTCGCGTTGATCGCCACGAGCGAGTTGTTCCTCGCCAGCACGTACATCACGTTGTCGACGATGACCGGGTTGAAGACATACGAGATGTTGTCGTTGGTCGGGTAGGTCCACGCCACGCGAAGCTGGTCGAGGTTCGAGCGGTTGATCTGATTCGACGTGAAATGGCGTGCATTGTCGGGGGTGCCGCCATAGTCGGTCCATGTCGTCCTGCCTGCCTGGGCATGGCCGGGTAGGTTGCCCCACGCCGCCAGACAGATGACCAGCACCGCCGCTTTGAGCTTGTTCATGAATAGGGCTCCTGCTCTCGCCCGATTATCGATAATTTCCTAGTAGCCCAATATAATGTGAATCCACCCTCGAACACCAGCCTTCAGGAGGCCGCAATGAGACGCTTGGCTTTGCCGTTCGTGCTTGGCGCGACGCTGTCAGCCCAGTCCGCCAACACCGTCGATTCCCACGTCGCCGCCGCGAAAGCGCTTGCGGCCAGCAATCCGACCCCGCTCATCAGCCTCTGCACGCCCGAACAGGCCTCGCGCGCGACGCCACCGGCGCGCCGTGGCGGACAGGCGCCCGCACGCGGACCCCAGGCGGCGCCCGACCGATCGACGTGGGCACGCGAGCCGATGAAGATCTTCGACAACCTGTACTACGTAGGGGAAAAGGAGTATTCGACCTGGGCGGTCGTCACGTCAGCGGGCATCATCATCATCGATCCGATCTTCGACTACTCCGTCGAAGAACAGGTGGTCGGCGGCCTCAAGAAGTTGAAGCTCGACCCCGCGCAGATCAAGTATGTCGTCGTCAGCCACGCCCACCGCGATCACGCAGGAGGCGCCTGGTACCTGCAGGAACGCTTCGGCGCTCGCGTGCTGCTGACTGCCGAGGACTGGGACATGCTGGCGAAAAACACGCAGAGCTGGCCGAAGCCGAAGAAGGACATGGTCGTCACCGACCGGCAGCAACTGACGCTCGGCGATACGACGCTGACCTTCATCCACACGTTCGGACACACGCCCGGCACGATGTCGACGATCCTGCCAGTCAAGGACAACGGCACGCCGCACGTGGCCGCGCTGTGGGGCGGCACCGGGTTCAATTTCACGATCACGCCCGAGCGGCCGGCGGCTCACTGGTTCGACGCCTACATCGCGTCGGCGCAGCGATTCCGCGAGGCAGCCGCCAAGGCCGGCGCCGACGTGTTTCTGTCGAATCATCCGAGCTGGGACGATTCCAACGACAAGATGGCGCGCCTCGCCAGGCGCGCGGCGGGCGACCCGAACCCGTATGTGGTTGGCGCGAAAACCGTGCAGAGCTACTTCACGATCGCGGAGCACTGCGCGCAAGCTGGGAAACTGAGACTGACGCAGTAATAGAGCGGTTCTAGGTTCTGGGTTCTGAGGTTCTACGTTCGGGTTCTAGGTTCTAGAGAGCGCTTTTCAGAATCGTGTAGCGTGGCGCGGAAGTCCGGTCCGAACTTACCCGGTCCGGCTAAAGCCGGACACTACGTACATTTGAAGAGCGCTCTAGGTTCTGATGCTGGGTTCGAACTCGAACCTCAGAACCTCGAACCTCAGAACCCAGAACCGCACGTTATTTAAGTATTTGCCTGATGACCCCATCCCGCTTGTTGAGGATGTAAATCTCACCGTTCGGGCCTTCGCCGAAGCGAAGGTCCGCGCGCGTGGAGGCGGGCTTCCCCTGCGCGACATTTTTTTCCTGAATCAGCTTCAGCAGCGTCTTCGTCTCGCCTTTATCGCTGAACAGCACGCGGCGGATGGCATCCTGTCCGCCGTTGGGCAGCTTGTCGGCGTTCACGTAGAAGATTTCGCCGCTCGGGTTGTCGCCAAAGATCAGCAGATTTGAAAGCTGAGGAATCTCCTTCCGCCGGTACACCACACCCATCGTCACGGCCGATTGGGGTTGGAGCAGCGGATCGAGCTGGCCGTACTCCGCAAGCGGATAAGTGACCTTGGGACCGCTGCGGGGGGTCTCGAGGCGGACCGCCTCGCGGCTGATGAACCCGTAGCTGCCCTCCCATGTGTTCCATCCGAGGTTCGCGCCCCTGGTCACCTGGCTCACCTCTTCGACGATGTTCTGGCCGATGTCGGCGAGGTACATGTTTCCCGTCCGCGAGTCCCACGCGAAGCGCTGCGGGTTTCGAACGCCGTACGCGTAGATCTCGCCCAACGTTTCGGGATTGTTGTCGGTGGCGAACGGGTTGTCTTTCGGAATGCCGTACTTCCCGTTGGCGCTGTTGGTGCCGAGCGGATCGATGCGAAATATCTTGCCGAACGCCGAGTTCAGCTTCTGCGCGTTGTTCAGCGGATCGCCTCCGCTGCCGCCATCGGCCAGGCCCATGTACAGGAGACCGAAGTCCGCGCTGTTCGGCGCCGCGAGCGGGTTGAACGAGAGCTGGCCGCCGTTATGGTTGCCGAACGGATGCTCGAACCGCATGAGCTCGCGTGGCGCGCCGCCATCGTAGGCGGCCGCGGCGGCGTTTTTCGCCGTCCACTCGAGCACCACGGCGTCGTGGGTGTGCTGGCCGCCGCCGGGTTTGAAGTCAACGACGGGCGGCATGTTCGCCGTGTCGACATACGTATAGAACTTGCCGTAACCGGGCGTCCCCGTCCGTCCGAACTGCGGGTGAAACGCGAAGCTCTGGAATCCCCGCTCGTTGCCCTGCGAGTTGACGTTCAAACCCCACTTCGGATCGTTGAGATCCACATACACCGCGACCGTCTTGCCTTCCCTGGGAATCGTGTAAAGCGGCCCTCGCATGTCGTTGACGAACAGCCGGCGGGTACCGGGCTCATCGACGAGCAGCATCGGACGCGCGGGCATCGGCCCTCCCAGATCGGGCAGCGTCGCGAACTCGACGTAGTTCACCTTGATGACGTCCGTCGAGTTGATTGGCGTCGGGAACGGATCGGTCGGAGTCTGCGCGTATGCGTACGCGCCGGCGAACACCACCGCCATCGCGACTCGCGGGAATGACATAGGGGCTCCTTACACCAATCCTCGTATTGTGCCGCCGATGTCGAGGCTCGCGCCCGTGATGAACTTCGCCAGCGGCGACGCGAGAAAGACGACGGCGTGGGCGACGTCTTCGGGATTGCCGATGCCCATCGGCATCTGACGATCCTCGAGAAACTTCTTCACCGAACTGTCACGGTCGAGCCCGTAGTGCTGCATCAACTGATCGACGATGCCGCCCTCGCGCGTCCACATTCGCGACCAGATGGGCCCGGGCAGCACCGTGTTGATGCGGACCTTCGGCGCGTATTCCTTGGCCAGTGCCTTCGTCACGTACAGGAGGCCGGCCTTGCACGCGCCGTAGTCCATGAACCCCGGTTCCGGCTGCTTCGCCAGATCGGAGCCCGTATTCACGACCGCGCCCGACCCACGCTCCGCCATCTTTGGCAGAAACGCACGGCACATCCGGACCGTGCCCATCAGGTTGGTCTGAAACGACTGCGCCCACTGCTCGTCGGAGATCTGGGTGAAGGGTCTGGCGTCGCCGACGCCGAGGTTGTTGATGAGAATGTCTGGCGGCCCCTTGAACGTGTCGAGCACGTACGCCACCGCGCGATCGACACCTTCGGCTGTCGAAAGATTCGCGGCGACCGTGCCCTTCCACCTGGCCGATTTCTCGCGCAGCGTGTTCTCGTCCTGGTCGGCCACCACGACGACGGCGCCTTCCTGTACCAGCAGGTTTGCGATGGCCTCGCCGATGCCGTGCGCGCCGGCCGAGACGAAGGCTGTCTGGCCCTTGAGGTGGTAGTCCATATTACGGCTCGATCACGTCGTAGAACGTGCGGACGCGGCTCTCGAGCATCGGGATGACTTTGCCCAGGATGTTCTCCTTGAACGCCTCGGTCGCCTGGTGGGCCTTGTAACCGTCCTCGTTGACGTACACCTCGTAGAGCAGCAACTTGCGCCGATCCTCGAGCGACTGGTTCACCATGTAGACCTTGCACCCCGGCTCCGCCCGCGAAAGCGGGATCATTTTCTTGAGAATGTCGAGCACATCCTTTTCCTTGCCCTCCATCACCGTGTACTGCGCAGCCACGACGTACATCGCTTATCTCCTCTCTATCCGGTTTCGTAAGATGCCGATGCCTTCGATTTCGAACTCGACGACGTCGCCCGGCTTCAGCCATCGATCGAGCTCGAGGCCGCTGCCGCCGGTAGTCGTGCCCGATCCCCACAGCTCGCCGGGGTAAATCGTCTCGCTCTGCGACACGTACACGATCAGGTCTTCGAACGAGAACTGACGGCCGGCGCTCGACGAATCGGTCCAGGTCTCTCCGTTCACCTTCGCCGTCATCCGCAAATTGTCGGGATCGAGCTCGTCGGCCGTCACCAGGTAAGGACCGATCGTGTTGCCCGTGTCAAAGTCCTTCCCTTTGCCCGGTCCCATGCCGAGCGGACCTTCCCTCATCTGCTGATCGCGCGCGCTCCAGTCGTTCCAGATCGTGTAGCCGGCGATGTAGCGCTTCGCGTCGGCCTTCACGATGTTCTTCCCCGAACGGCCGATGACGACAGCGAGCTCGAGCTCGAAGTCGAACTTCTCGCAGTACTTCGGCCACTCGATGACCGCGTCCGGGCCGGACACCGTGTCGGGAATACCTTTGTAGTAGGCGGGTACTTCGTACCAGACGGGCGGAATCGTGGGCCGCCCGAGCGCTTTGCCGGCCGTCAGCATGTGCCCTTCGAACGTGAGGAAATCGCGGATGACACGAGGACGCGTCAGCGGCGCGAGCAACCTCACTTCACTGCGGGCGAGGCTCGTGCGGGCGCCGAACGCGTCCGGCGTCCGGGCTGCGGCCTCGATCGCCTGCTCGGCCGCCTGCCGGCCGAGATCGCCGGTCCCCAGGAACGCCACCATGTCGGGCGGAAACAACAGCGCCGCGAGCCGCTCGGCGTCGCAGCCGGGATCGGCGCGCTCGAGATGGGCGGCGTAGGCCGACACGAAGTCGACCAGCCTGCCATCGACGGCCGCCCCGATGCGGCGGATGGGGCCGAGGGCGGTCGCGATCTCGAAGGTCGCCAGTTTCATGAGCGTTGTATCTTACTGCAGAGGTCACGGAGCGGCTTCAACACGGAGGCACGGGGACACAGAGGAACACGGAGTTTTGTTCAGAGGAGCGCGCGGATCGAGAGCACGGTGAAAAAGCCGTAGAAGATGGACATCGCCACGAGCACGACGCGCCGCCATGTGGCAGGGCGCAGCCCTTCGGGAAGGAGCCGCGTGTTGACGTAAAGCAGATGAAGCGACGCAACCGTGAAAACCGCGCTCGCGATGTTCGCCGCGGCGAGGATCAGGACGATGGGCTGCGCGAGGCGCAACGCGAAGATACCCCACAGACAGACGACGGCCAGCGCGCTGTAGTAGACGACCCGCACGTCGCCACGGCTCCAGGCGCGGACGCGCTTGCTGCCGGTCCACAGGATGTCGGTGATCGAGCGCACCATGCTCTCGATGATGTCGAGCTGGGTCTTGAAAAGGATCCAGGTGGCGAGCAGGGCCACCACGAGCCCCATGGTGGCTCCGGCCTGCGTCGCCACTGCCGAAGCCAGCGCGGCGGCAATCCCGATGCCCTGAATGTTGGTACCACCTTGAAGCACCGTGACATAGAGGACCGCGGGCAGCGCCATCCCCAGCATGGCGCCGACGAAGAAAACGCCGTATTGATCGGCCCTCACGATCCGCCACCACCCGCGCCACCGCCGCATGTTTTCCTGGTCGGGCGTGAAGATGAATCCGGAGTGCTCGAGAGTGACTTTATGGCCACCGACCGCGGCGGGAATGTACCCGACGCGCTGGCCCATGCCGTAGCCCTTGTCGCGCGCCCAACTCGAGAGCGCGATGTTCACCATGCCGCCGGCGCCCGAATACCCCGCCAGCGCCGCCAGCAGAAGGAAGTCCGCGTTGCCGGGAACGAAGTTGAAATGGCCCGACCGCAGATCGAACCCCAAAAACCCGACGGCCGCGGCCGCCCATGTACGACCCGGAACGAAGTAGAGGCCCATCAGGAAGAAGCCGCCGAGGATCGCCACCACCATCACCCAGTTCAGCAGCTCGAGCGTGCGCTCGATGCGCCGGCCGAGCATCAGCAGGATGATGCACAGCAGAAACGTGCCGACACCGATCTGGTAAATCGTCGACGCGTCAGCGGGCGTGGCCACCTGCCGCGTGGCGAGATAAAACATCGCGCCCGCGGACAGCCCGGCCGAATACGGCCAGCCGACCTGCAGCAGGTACAGGATCACGTAGAACCACGACCAGAACGCGCGCGCGGGCTTGGTGCGCATGAACCCGGTAAACGCGGGCTCGCCCGTGGCGATCGTGTAACGCATCAGCTCGGTGTTGAAGATCGTCTGGAAAAATACGGAGAGGAGCGTGATCCAGAGGAGCGAGAGCCCGTACCTGACGAACGCCGTCGGGCCGAGGAGAAACTCGCCACCGCCGAGCGAGAGGCCGAGCACGATGACACCCGGACCGACGATCTTGATCCAGTCGGTGCCCCGTGGTGTCGGAGGCTCGGGCAGCTCGGCATGGACCCACGGGTCGAGCCCTGTGCGGGCTTCGACTACCTCGGGGCGCGCCATTCCGCTGTGGGTGTCATGCGGCCAGATTCTACTCGACTGCCCCGTGCGTGCCGCTTCTCATTCGCTCCATGGCAAACCGGAGCACCATATCCACCGGCTGGCGCAACAGCCCGCCGATGGCGAGCATCGCGATCCCGTGCACGGTCGCCCAGATGTACTGCGCCAGCTCGACCGGAGAATCGTGGCGGATGCTTCCGTGCCGTTGCAGGGCGACAATCGCGTCGACCAGCACCTGAAACGCTCCGCCACCCTCGCGCGACAGTTCGGTGTCGGCCGGAGCATTTCTCAGGTAGCCGCCGAACATCACCCGGTAGTGGGACGGATGGGCGACGGCAAAGTGGACGTAGGCGGCACCCATGGCGTCAAGCCCGGCGCGACCGCCACCGTGCAGCTCCCAGGCTCCCTGGGTCTCGAGACGCAGCGTGCGGAACCCTTCGCTCGCCACCGCCGCCAGAAGCGCCGACTTGTCGGCGAAGTGCCGGTACAGCGCCGTGCGCGAGACCCCCAGCCGCTGCCCGACCGCCCGCAGCGTCAGCCCTTCGACGCCGCTCTTCTGGATGGTGCGGACCGCCTCCTCCACGAGGGCCCGGGGCAGGTCGCCGTGGTGGTAGCGATTCTGGCGTTTTCTGGCCACAAGAGAATGGTACGCCTACATGTTGACAGTGGCAACATTAACCATTGTCGCCGGGAACACGGAAAGAGGTAGAACATGTCCACCCTGAAGCATCTCCTCATCACGTTGTGGCGCACCGACGCCCGGCTGACCGCGGTCGGACTCCTCATGGTCGGGCTCCTGGGAGCCCACGCCGCCGGGATGGTCTTCGATCCGCGCATCATCACGGGCGCGCCCGCGTGGCTGAAACCGGCGAAGTTCTCGGCGTCCATCGCCATCTTCACGCTGACGCTGGCGTGGGTGTTCACGTACCTGCCGGAATGGGCCCGGCTGCGCCGAGTCGTCAGCTGGCTCACGGCGCTCACCTTCCTCCTCGAGATCGCCATCATCGATCTGCAGGCGTGGCGAGGCACCACCAGTCACTTCAACATCGGCACCCCGCTTGATGGTGTGCTCTTCAACGTGATGGGTCTCGGGATCCTCGTTCAGACGCTTTCCACGATCGCGGTCGCCGTGGCGCTCTTCCGCCAGCGCTTTGCGGATCGGGCTTTTGGGTGGGCCATGCGTCTCGGCATCGTCATCTCGCTCGTGGGCGCCATGACGGGCGGCGTGATGCTGCGACCCACGAGCGCGCAGCTCGAGGCGGCGAGAGCCGGACATCGCATGACCGCGGCCGGCGCGCACACCGTTGGCGCACCCGACGGCGGCCCTGGTCTCCCCGGAACCGGGTGGAGCACGGAGCACGGGGATGTGCGAGTGGCCCACTTCATCGGCCTGCACGCGCTGCAGGTGCTGCCGCTTCTCGCGCTCGTCTTCGTGCGGCGCGGGTGGAGCGAAGCGAGTCGCATCCGGGTTGTATGGGCGCTGTCGGCGAGCTACGTGGCGCTTTTCGGGTTGCTGCTCTGGCAGGCACTTCGCGGCCAGTCGATCGCCAACCCCGACAGTCTCACGATCGTGGCCGTGGCTTCATGGGCGGTGCTCACCGCGTGCGCGATCGGACTCTCGAGGCTTCGCGCTCATTCTTCTCGGACTCACGCAATGGTGTGAATGGAGGTCAACCATGACGCCGCAACAGATTTTTTCGATCGCGAATCTCGTCTCGCTTTGCTGCTGGCTCCTGCTCGTCGTACTGCCTGGCAAAAAGTGGGTCACACGCACGGTCACCGGCCTGGCCGTGCCCGTGGCGTTCGCCGCGCTGTACATCGTCATCATCGCGATGTACTTCCCTGGCGCAGAGGGCGGGTTCTCGTCGCTCGGCGACGTCGCGGCGCTCTTTGCCAATCCCTGGCTGCTGCTCGCGGGGTGGGTCCATTACCTTGCGTTCGATCTGCTCGTCGGCACGTGGGAAGCCAGCGACGCACGCGAACGCGGCGTCCCTCATCTGGCCCTGGTGCCGTGCCTGTTCCTGACGTTCATGTTTGGTCCGGCGGGCTGGTTGACCTATCTGGGCGTACGAGCGGTGTCCGCCAGGCAAAGCGGGTCTTAGATCTTCTGATCTTCTGATCTCCTGATCTTCTTCTGTTTTACCGTACGTTGGCGGGCGTCAGCCCCTCGTCGTAATTCAGCGCCGGCGCGAAGGCGGAGTTCGATCCTTCGATCTTGATGTGGTGGCCGATCTTCATGCCGGTTTTGACGAGCGTACCGGCGGGGAGCTCGAGCACGCTGGCCGCGCCGGGCTTCGGAAGCCGCATCCGCCACGGCTTCATCGTCGAGACAATGTCCACGACGACGCCGTTGGCATCGAGCGCCAGCACGTCGATGTCAAACCGCATAAACCAGGTGTGAACGCCGTGGCACGGCGTAATCCACAACGCTTCTCCGGATTCGAGGTGATTGCGGCCGAGCAATCCAATCGCCCGCTTGGCTCGAGTCGACGCCACGTTCACGCGGTTGGCGAAGATGACGCCGGTTTCAATGTCGCGGGCGATGAAATTCTTTTCGTGTGTCATGGCTACTCGAATCGCAAGGTCACTTCAGTCAAGCCACCGTGCTTCACATCCACCGGCATGCGGCGTTCGCCCAGGTCCGGATGGCGCGCGCTGATTTCGTGCGAGCCGATCGGCACCGACAGGCCCTCGCTCGGTGTTCCGGCCACGGGCTTGCCATCCACGAGAACCGCGGCGCCCTCCGGCGCGGTCACCCGCACGGTGCCCATGGGCAACTGCAACGTGTGAGCCGTCGTCTCGCCAGGGCGTACGTCGAGCCGTTCGGTGACGCGATAGTTGAACTGCTCGTTGATGAACTCGACGACGTGAGTACCCGGGGTCGCCATCACGCGGTTGTCTTCGGTGAGCGACACCGGCACGCCATCGACGACGACCTTGACGGGAATCGAGGCGAAGATCGCCAGCCAGCCAGAATAGATCCCTTCGGCCGTGATCGTCGTCTGGTTGGCCTTGATCGTGACTTTTCTGGTAATCATGCCCGACCCGCTCTTCAACTGGAGCGTATGCACTCCCACGTCGAGATCCGGGATCGTCACGGGCGTCTTGCCGTAGCTCTGCCCGTCGAGAATGGCTTCGGCCCCGGAAGGCGTCGAATCGACCTGCAGTTTGCCGAGCCGTCTTTCCACCACCTCGATGAACGGCAAGTCTTCCTTCACAGGGGTGACGACGAGGCCGGGCTTCGCCTCGGGCTCGACGAGCTTCGACATGGTGCTCGACACCGTGTCCGAGACCGTGCTCGACATCGTGCTGATGGCCGTGCCGGACGTCGTCACGAGGATCAGGCACGCGGCGACCGGCAGCGCCCACTTGGCATGCCGCTTGACATTCGCCACTGAGACGACGCTCTCTTCCGACTCGTCCGATTCCCCCGTCTCGTCGTCGGCGTCAGCGGACGTGGACGATCGAGGCTGCCACAAGCTGAGGTAGTCGCGGCTGCGGCGCTCGACCGGCTCGTCTTCGATCTCATCCGGCTCGACCGCGGCGATCTCGCGGGTCGGGAATTGCGCGATGACGGCGGTCGGGCGCGGGGTCGCGGCCGCCACGGCGGCAGCCACGGCTTCGGCGGCGGCCGCCCGCGCCTGCTGGGCGGCGGCCTCGCGCATCTCGGCCATCTGCGCGCGAAGCTCCTGGAGCTCGTTGCCCTTGCGCTCTTCTGCTTTCGCGCGGACGCTCGCGAGCTCGGCCTCGAGCTGCTTGATCTGCTGCGCGGCTTTCTTCGTATCCGACTCGTCGGCTTTCCGCGCCTGTGCCGTCACAAACTTGAGGCGGTCGAGCTCGCTCTTGAGCTGCGCCTCCATGGCGGCCCGCTCGCGAACGGCCTCCGCTTCGGCGGCCCGTATCTGTTCGGCGTCGGCGCGTGCGGCATCCAGCTGCGCGGCCATCGACTGCTCGACTTCAGTCCGCACGCGCATGAGCTCGCGCGCGAATGCCTTCTGCGCGTGGGCGCTGACACGCTCGGCTTCGGCCCGGCGCCGCTCGGATTCCTCGGCTTCGACCTTCACCTTGTTCAGCGCGTCGGTAAACGTCGAGTGGGCCTCCGAGCGCACGCGCGCGACTTCCATCTCGAGGGTCTCGCGCGACTCGCGCTCGGCAGCCGTGCGCGCGTCGGCGATCGCCCGCTGGCGCATCTGCTCGGCCTCGACCTGCACGCGCGCAAGATCCGCGGCCAGGGCCTCGCGGGCCTCGCGCTCGGCTACGGCTCGCGCTTCGGCGATGGCCAGCTGGCGTTTCTGTTCGGCCTCGGCTTCCGCACGCGCCAGGTCGGCGGCCAGCGCTTCGCGTGCCCTTCGTTCTTCGGCCGCACGCGCTTCCGCGGCGCGCGCCTCGGCCAGGGCGGCCTCGCGCTTCTGCTCCGCTTCGCGCTGCGTCCGGGCCAGGTCGGCGGCCAGTTTTTCGCGCGCCTTGCGTTCCTCTTCCGCACGCGCCTCCGCGGCGCGCGCCTCGGCCAAGGCGGCCTCGCGCTTCTGCTCGGCCTCGCGCTTCTGCTCCGCCTCGCGCTGCGCACGGGCCAGATTGGCGGCCAGCTTTTCGCGCGCTTTCCGTTCCTCTTCCGCCCGCGCCTCCGCGGCGCGCGCTTCGGCCATCGCCTGCTCGCGCTTCCGCTCGGCTTCGCTGTGCGCGCGGGCCAGATCGGCGGCCAGCGCCTCACGCGCCTGACGCTCGGCGGCCGCACGCGCCTCCGCGGCGCGGGCCTCGGCCATCGCCTGTTCGCGCTTCTGTTCGGCTTCGGACTGCGCGCGGGCCATATCCGCGGCGAGCGCCTCGCGGGCTTGCCGCTCGGCGGCCGCGCGCGCCTCGGCAACCTGCCGAAGCGCCTCGTGCTCGGCCTGGACCCGTGCGATTTCCCTCGCGCTGGCCTCGCGGGCCTCGCGTGCCTCACGCTCGGCGATGGCGCGTGCTTCGAGGAGCGCCGACTCGCGAATCGCTTCGGCGTCCGGGTGCGTCACGGCGGCATCATCGGGTCGCGTCAGCGCCTGGTTTCGCGCGCGATCGAGGGCCGCGCCGAAGTCGTACATCTCTTCGTCTTCCGTCTGCTCCGTCACCACTGCGTCCGGCGCGGACGGCTTGGTGTCGATCTTCCCGAGCGTCACGTCGAGCCCGAGCTGGCGAACGAGCTGATCGATCTCATCGGCGATGGACGCCGCCGGCTTCGCCGCCTGCGGGGCGGCTGCGTAGATCGACGGGCTCGCCGCGAAGGCCGGCGACGCGTCGGCCGCAAAGGTCGACCATGCGGGGCTGTGTGACGACACGCCCGGCGAGAACACCGAGTCGGAGTCGGTGTTCGAGTCGAAGTCAGAGTCCGGGGCGGCGTCGAACACAGAATCCGACGTGTCCACGGCGGGCACCTCGACCTGAGCGTCGCCGACGAGCGTATTCATGAAGAGCGGTTCCTCGGCCGGAACGGCCTCGGGCTGCTCCTCATCAATCTCTATCTCCGGGATGTCTATTTCCGGCTGCTCATCATCTATTAGTGCAGCGGCCGGTTCGAGCTCCGGCTCCCGTTCGATCACAGATCTGACGGGTTCGGACGAGGCCGGCCGATTACGGATTTCGCTGGCCCGGTTCAGCAGGGCCATGACCTCTTCGGCAAACGCGGCCGGATCGGCGCCCACCGCCACCGTGGCCTTCTTCTTTTTTCCGAATCCGAATCCGGACTTCTTCGCCTTCGCGGCCTCGCCGCTCTGGAACTGCGGAATCGTCATCGTCTGCAGGTGCGAGGCGCCTTCGAGCGATCGCAGCCGGCCCATCAGGGTGTCTTCGTCCCGTGGCGACAGGAACGCGCTCAGGAGAATGAGGTCGGGCACCTGGCGCGCAATCGCGTCAACGGCTCGTTTTGTCGAGTCCACGATCACCAGCTCGGCGCCGATCCGGCGCGCCATATCGTGCAGGACGCGCCCCTGCGCGGTGTCCGGTTGAATCACGAGGATGACGCTCACGAGATGATCCTTATCATCAAGAAGGCGAAGACGCAGGCCGCGACGAGAAACGTGAAGAGGTACGCGTGATAGTCGGCGTAGTCGCCGACGAACGAAAATCCCGTGACGGCGGTCGCCGTCGCCATGCCGCGCAACGTCTGAAGACCCGGTTCCGACATCATCTGCCCCGTCTGCTCGCGCAGACGCGGGCTGATCGCCGCCAGGCCGGCAAACAGCACTGCCAGCGTGACGACGGTGAGCATGAAGTCTCTGAGCTTTCTGGGCACACGGCTTCGCTCGCAATCACCGTACCTTTTGTGTGTTCAACGTAAGTCCGCGCATTCGTTGATATTTCCGGGCGTGTGTCCCGTTATTGCCTCCGATCGCGCACCGCTCGACAACAATTCCCGCAGTCGCAATTACGAAAACGGCCTCCCGTGTTTCGGCGAGGCGCCAATCACGAACTCGGTTGGTCCGTACGCGAGTTTGTCGATCCGCCCGTGTCCTGATTCGGGAACGGCCGCGGCGGCTGCCAGCAAGCGCAGTCGCGTAACCCGCTGCCAGCCAAACGACTTGCGTCGATGGCGCGTGAGAAATTCCGTGCGTGGTACGGCCGTTGCGATAACTCGGCCCGGTCGCGTCGCCCAATGCGGCGCGCACAAAAGGGAGGAAAGACATGCTGCTCAACGTGACGACCCGGTTGTTCCATTCGTTCCGTCGCAACGAAGACGGACAGGATCTTCTCGAGTACGCGCTTCTCGTGGCGCTGATCGCGATCGTTGCGGTCACCGCGGTCACGGCGGCGGGCGTGAAGGTGGACGAGATCTTCACGACGATCGTCGACGAACTGCCGTAGGCACGCGCGTAATCGGCGTTCTCTGTGGGGGTCCGCTGTCAAGCGGACCCCTACGAATTCGACACTGACAAGGGAGGATCCAATGGTCTGGCTACTGCGCTGGAGCAAACGTGACGAAGGTCAGGACCTGATCGAGTACGCGATGCTGGCGTCGCTGATTGCGCTGGTCGCGCTTGCAACAGTCGTCACGCTGGCCAATCAGATCACGGATACGTTCTGGGGGGCCATTGCTGCAATGGACTTCTGACGCAGTCGTGCTGACGGCGCTCTGCGCCGGCCTGGGCACTGCGGCGATCGTCGACTCCGCGAGCCGCAAGATTCCCAACAGCATCTCGCTGGGAGTCACCGCCTCCGGCGTCGTGCTCGCGGCGACGGGGGCCAGCGGCGTGTCGGTGGGCTCGTCGGTCCTGGGGTTCTGTCTCGGGTTCCTGCTGATGCTGCCCGGCCACGTGCTGGGCTCCACGGGAGCCGGCGACGTGAAGTTGTTCGCCGCAGCAGGGGCGGTGGTTGGCGTGGAGCAGATCGTTCCCGCCTTTCTGATGACCGCCATCGCGGGAGGCCTGCTGGCGGTGTTCATCGCGTGGCGGCGCGGACGGCTGCTGCGCACGTTTCGCCTGACGGCCCGGCTCTTCGGTGTGCGCGAGCAGGCCAAGGCCGACATCGAAGCGCCTGGCGAACACAATCGGTTTCCCTACGGTCCGGCAATCGCGGCCGGTTGCGTTCTCGCAATTTTGATGAGGTGACCCTATGACTCGCGTGCGAATTTTTGCCGTGTTCCTGATGGCCATCCTTGCCGGCGGCGGTCTGGCGTATGGCACGTATGACTATCTGCAGAACGTGCCCGTCAAGACGGTGAGCGTGCCGACCAGGAAAGTCGTCGTCGCGAACGCGAACCTGTCGCTCGGACGGCAGCTGCGGCGCGAAGATCTCGCGACGCTCGACTGGCCGGCGGCCGCCGCACCGGAGGGCGCCTTCGAAGATCCGCAGGCGATCGTCGACCGCGGCCTGATCGTGTCGGTCGTGAAGAACGAACCGATTCTGCCCGCGAAGCTCGCGTCCAAGGAAGCGGGGGCCGGCCTGCCGCCGATCATCCCGCCCGGGAAGCGCGCCTTGTCGGTGCGCGTGAACGAAGTCATCGGCGTCGCCGGCTACGTGCTGCCCGGCACCCGCGTCGACGTCGTCGCGACCGCCAACCCGAGCAGCCGCTCGGAAGACATCACGACGAAAGTCGTGCTCCAGAACGTTGAAGTGCTCGCGGCCGGCACGCGCCTCGAGCAGGACACGCCAGACGGCAAGCCGATGCAGGTGACCGTCGTCACGCTGCTCGTCACGCCGGACGAATCCGAGCGCCTGACGCTCGCGAGCACCGAAGGCAAGATTCAGCTCGCGCTGCGCAACCCGCTCGACACCGAGACGCCCGTCACCTCGGGTATCAAGCCGAGCATGCTGCTCGGCAACGCGCAGGCGCGCTCGTACGCAGTCCGGCGGCCGTCCGTTCCCGGCCAGCCGGCGTCGATTCCCCCGCCACCCCCCACCGTCGAGGTGATTCGTGGCGATAAACGCACTCAAGTTGTCGTTGGATAGGAGCACATAACCATGAAACGTGCTGTTGCGTTCTTTCTGCTTGTCATCATGGTGCTGCCGCCGGCAGCGCAGGCCGGCCAGGTGGCCGCGCGCGCGGCCGACGCGGTGGGGGCCAAGGACACCGAGCAGCTCGACCTGCTCGTCGGCCGATCGGCCATCATCAAGCTGGACCGGCCAATCACGCGCGTTTCCCTATCGACGCCGGACATCGCCGACGCGCTCGTCACCACGCCGTACGAGCTGCTCGTGCACGGCAAGACGCCGGGCACGATCTCGCTGCTGGTGTGGGGCGACAACGGCCGCATCAAGACCTACGATGTCGCCGTCAAGCGCGACCTGAGCAATCTCGAGGCCCAGATCCGCAAGCTCTTTCCGGGTGAGGAGATCACCGCGACGAGCAACGGCAAGGACGTCGTGCTCGCCGGCGTCGTCTCCAGCAAGTACATCGTCGATCGCGCCTCGTCGCTCGCCGTCGGATACGTCGAGAAGCCCGAGAACGTCGTCAATCTGCTGCGGCAGCAGGACGGTCCTGCCACCAACCAGGTGCTGCTGCGCGTGAGATTCGCCGAAGTGAGCCGCAGCGCGATGCAGGAGCTCGGCGTGTCGTTCTTCACGGGACCCAACGGCAAGGGCGACTGGATCGGCCGCTCGACGACGCAGCAGTATCCCGCGCCGTTCTTCGACAAGGACAAGGGGCTCGTCTTCAGCGACTTCCTGAACCTCTTCCTCTTCAACACCGAGGAACAGCTCGGCGCGGTCGTCAAGGCGCTCAAGGGCAAGGGCCTGTTCCAGAGCCTCGCTGAGCCGAACCTGATTACGCGCGACGGCCAGGAAGCCAGCTTCCTCGCCGGCGGCGAATATCCCTACCCGGTGACGCAGGGCACGGCGCAGAACGGCGCCGTCACGATCGTGTTCAAAGAGTTCGGCGTGCGCCTAAAGTTCACGCCGACGGTGACCGCCGACGGGATGATCCAGTTGAAGGTGGCGCCCGAGGTCAGCACGCTCGACTTCGGCAACGCCGTCGTGCTGCAGGGCTTCCGGGTGCCCGCGCTCGCGACGCGCCGCACGGAAACGTCCGTCGAGCTCCGCGACGGACAGACGTTCGCGATCGCCGGCATGCTCGACAACAACATGAACGAGACGCTGCGCCGGGTGCCGGGCATCGGCGACATCCCGATCCTCGGGTACCTGTTCCGCAGCCAGGCGTACCAGAAGAATTCCACCGAGCTCGTCGTGATGATCACGCCGCACATCGTGCGCCGCGACTCACCTGGCGTCACGCCGAATCTGCCCGGGTTCATCCAGCCGTTCCTGGAGCCGTCGCAGCACAAACTCCCGGCGCCGCCGCCGGCCTTCACGAGCCCGATGTCGATGGCGCCCGAGGCGACGATGCCCCAGGCGGCGCGCCCAGTGAGCCCTGCCTCGCAGAGCGTGTCGGCGAACGCGCCCGCCGCGTTCGCAACGCCGGCCGCGCCGGTTCCGGTCGCGCCGCTCGCGAAGCCGCAGACGAAGGCCGAACGTGAAGCGGCCGCGCAAGCCGAGCGCAATGCCAAGAAGGCGGCCGAGCTCTCGGCGCAGATCGAGCGGAAGCGCGCCGAGCAGCAGGCCATTCAGGATCGGAAAGACGCCGAACAGGCCAAGCGCGACGACAAGAAGCGCGCCGAAGAAGAGAAGAAGCAGTCAGCGATCCAGTCGCGCGAGGCGCAGGCCCAGGCCGTGCGTGACGGCGAGCGCGCGCGGCAGGCCGCGAAGGTCGAAGCCGAGCGCGTCGAGCGCGAGAAGCGCGAGGCCGAGATCAAGAAAAAGGCCGATCTCGAGCAGCAGGAACTGGACCGCAAGGCGGCCGAGAGGCTGGCGGTCGAGCAGGCCGCCGAGGCGGCGCGCATCCGTGAGGCGGCCGACAGGCTCGCCAAGGAGAAGGCGAACCGCGACGCCGAGCTCGAACGGCTCCTGACGCAATATCAGAAACTCACTCAAGGACAGCCATCATCAACGTCGGCGCGGTGAGCCATGGCACAACTATCAGCCATCATCACCTCGGGGGATTCAGACTTTCGATCCACGATCACGACACTGCTGCGCTCGAGCGGCGTCTCGATAGGGATCATCGAGGAGAAGCACGCCGGCGGCACGTGGCCCGACCTCGCGGTCGTCGACGTCCGCAACGGCACGCTGGCTTCGATCGAGGCGATCGAACGCCTGCGGGCGTCGTGGCCGTCGACGTCGATCTTCGCCGTCGCCGCCTCGTCGGAACCCGATCAGATTCTGCGGGCCATGCGCGCGGGCGCCAACGAGTATCTGGCCTGGCCGATCGGCGAATCGGGCGCCTCGCTGAAAGACAGCTTTCAGACGGCGCTGAAGCGCACTTCCGATCGCCATCGTCCGACGAAAGACGCCGGGCGGTCCGGCGTCACGCTGTCGTTCTTCGGCGCCAAGGGCGGCGCGGGCACGACGACGCTGGCGGTCAACACGGCCATCGACATCGCACGGCTGTCGAAGCGGCCGACCCTCATCATCGACCTGCACCAGTTCGTCGGTGAGGTGGCGCTCTTCCTCGGCGTGCGTCCGCGCTTCACGCTGATCGACGCGATCGACAACCTCCACCGCATGGATCAGGAGTTCATGAAGGAGCTCGTCGTGCGCCACAAGTCGGGCCTCGACATCCTCGCGGGCGGCGATCAGATCGACCGTCCGGGGCCGAACGACGCCCCGGCGGTGGAACAGCTGCTCCAGCAGCTCGGCCGTTCGTACGACTTCATCATCATCGACGCCGGCACGGTGACGACGCCGATCGCCGATGTCGCGGTGTTCGCCGCCGACACGCTGTATCTCGTGGCCAACCCCGACATCGCGTCGGTGCGCAACGCGCACCGCATCGTCGATCGGTTCGAACAACTGGGTGCGACGAAGGATCGCCTGCGTGTGCTGCTCAACCGGATGTCCGAGCAGAACCAGATCGGTCCGAAGCAGATCGAGGCAACCCTGGGGCACAGCCTCCACATGGCGTTCCCGAGCGACTACAGCGTCGTGTCGGCCGCGATGAACTCGGGCGTGCCGCTGACGCTGACGAACCATTCGGACCTCGCCGCGCGGTTCGAGCGGTTCACCAGGCAGATCATCAACCCGCATGCGCCCGCGGAGGTCGAAGAACCGTCCCGCGAGAAGGCATCGTTCCTCGGACTCTTTTAAGACATGGCTACCCCAGTCACCGTCAAACCGCCGTCACGCCCGGGATTGGGCGCTGAATCGCCCATCAAGCAGACCCAGGGAGGCGATCCGGTCATCAACGCGCGCCGGGCACAGTACCTGGAAGTGCGCGGCAGCGTGCACCGCAAGCTGCTGACGAAGCTCAATCTCGAGAAGCTGGCCACGGCCGAGCGGAGCCGCGTCGAGGCTGAAATTCGCGCGCTCGTGTCGTCGCTCATCGCCGAGGCCGGTGTGCCATTGTCGGTGAGCGAGCGCGACGCGATTCTCGGCGACGTCATCGACGAGGTCTTTGGATTCGGACCGCTGGAACCGCTGCTCCGCGACAAGACGGTCAGCGACATCCTCGTCAACACGTACAAGCAGGTGTTCGTCGAGCGCGCGGGCAAACTCGAACAGGTGCCCGCGGCCTTTCAGGACGATCAGCACCTGCTGCGGGTCATCGACCGCATCGTCAGCGGCGTCGGTCGCCGCATCGACGACAGCTCGCCGATGGTCGACGCGCGCCTGCCCGACGGATCGCGCGTCAACGCCATCATCGCGCCGCTCGCGGTCGACGGGCCGCTGCTCTCGATTCGCCGGTTTCCGGCCGAACGCCTCCAGGCCGACGACCTCGTCAGCTTCAAGGCGCTCGCGCCGAACATGCTCGAATTCATGCGCCACTGCGTCGCCGCGAAGCTCAACATCCTGGTCAGCGGCGGAACGGGCGCCGGAAAGACGACGCTCCTCAACGTGCTGTCGTCGTTCATCTCCGACCGCGACCGGATCGTCACGATCGAAGACGCGGCCGAGCTTCAGCTCCGGCAGGCGCACGTCGTCAGGCTCGAAACGCGTCCGCCGAACGTCGAAGGCAAGGGCGCGGTGCGCCAGCGGCAGTTGCTGATCAACTCTCTCCGTATGCGCCCCGATCGCATCATCGTCGGCGAGGTCCGCGGCGAAGAAGCGCTCGACATGCTGCAGGCGATGAACACGGGCCACGACGGCTCGCTGACCACGGTGCACGCGAACACGCCGCGCGACGCGCTGTCACGTCTCGAGACGATGGTCGCGATGGCCAACGTCAACCTGCCCGACAAGGCGATGCGCCAGCAGATTGCGTCGGCGATTCAGATCGTGATTCAGCAGGCGCGTATGAGCGACGGCACCCGCAAGGTGACGAGCGTCTCCGAAATCACCGGCATGGAAGGCGACATCATCACCATGCAGGAAATCTACCGCTTCGAAAAAACCGGCCTCGGCCCCGACGGCAAGGTCGTGGGGCGCTTCTCCGCGACCGGCGTGCGTCCGAAGGTGTGCGAGCGGCTTCGCTCATCGGGCGTCCTGCTCCCGCCGGACATGTTCGACGGCATTCTGGAGGTGCGGTAATGCAACTCGGGGTGATCGTCACGCTCGTCTTCATCGTGTCCACGGCGAGCCTCATGGGCCTCTTCCTCCTGGTCTCGCGCCGATCGGGGTCGGCCTCCGACAGGGCGATGGAGAAGCGGCTCAACGAGGCGACCGGCGTCGGCGGGCCAGTGCCCGTCGTCGGCGAGGCGTCGCTCCTCCGGACCGAAGCCTCGGGCCAGCTCGACAGGGTGGCCCGCCAGGCGTTGAAAGGTTCGTCGTTCGAGCTGTGGCTCGAGCAGTCCGGCACCGGCATTACCGCCAGCACGTTCCTGATCTGCTCGCTCGTGTTTGCGGTGATCGTCGGCCTCGCCGGGCTGACGTTTGTCGGCCACGGCAAGATGTGGGCGGCGATGCTGGGCTTCGTGCTCGGGCTCTTCATCATGCCCGCCGTCATCCGCTACAAGCGCAACGCCAGGCTCTACAAGTTCGAGGAGTTCTTCCCCGAAGCGCTCGATCTGCTGTCGCGCGGCATCCGCGCCGGCCACGCGTTCAGCGCCGGGATGAAGATGGTGGCCGACGAGCTCGGCGAACCAGTGGGTCCGGAATTCCGGAAGGCGTTCGACGAGCAGAACTTCGGCCTGCCGCTCAAGGAATCGCTGAACAACTTGTGCCTGCGGGTGCCGATTCTGGACGTGCGGTTCTTCTCGACGGCCGTGCTCATCCAGCGCGAGACGGGCGGCAACCTGTCTGAAATCCTCGACAACCTGGCTGCCGTCGTCCGCGAGCGCTTCAAGATTCGCCGGCAGGTGCGCGTGCACACCGCACACGGCCGGTTCACGGGGTACGTGCTGATGGCGCTGCCGGCGTTTCTCGCACTGGCGCTCTCGTTCATCAACCCCGAGCACATGAATCGTCTGTTTGAAGAGCGGATAGGCCAGTTCATGATCCTCGCGTCGATCATCATGCAGGGGATCGGATTCTTCTGGATCAGGCAAGTCATCAAAATCGAGGTGTAGCCGTGCTCTGGCTTCCACTGCTTGCATTCGCGTTTGGCTCGCTCCTGGTCACGGCGGTGACCTACGCCCTGACGGCCAAGCCGGCCAACATCGACGACCGCATTCGCGACGTCGTGGGCAATTCTCCGGCGATGGCCGACCAGGACGCGTCGGCCGATCAGATCGTCGCGTTCCTGAAAAAGGTCGGCGAACGGCTGCCAAAATCGCCGAAAGATCTCGGCAAGATCCAGCTGCGCCTCGTGCAGGCCGGTTACCGCAATTCCGAGGCCGTGCCGGTGTTCCTCGCGATCCGCGTCGGCTTCGCGATCGCCCTGTTCACCCTGTGCATGACGGGAATGCTGATGAAGCCGAACTTGGCGACCGCGCTCACCGGCGCGGCGCTCGGCTACCTGCTTCCGGGCATCATGCTCGCGCGCAAGGCGCGCCGCCGCCAGCACAAGATCCGGCTCGCGCTCGCCGACGCGCTCGACCTGCTGGTCGTGAGCGTCGAGGCCGGGCTCGGCCTCGACCAGGCGCTCGCCCGTGTCGCCCAGGAGCTCGCCTTCGCATATCCCGATCTCTCGTCGGAGCTGCGCCTCGTCAACCTCGAGCTGCTGGCCGGCAAGGGCCGATCTGAGGCCCTGCGCAACCTGGCCGACCGCACCGGCGTCGACGACTTGAGCTCGCTCGTCGCGATGCTGGTGCAGACCGACAAGTTCGGCACGAGCGTCGCCCATTCGCTGCGCGTCTTCTCGGAGACGCTGCGCACGAAACGGCGTCAGCGCGCGGAAGAAGCGGCCGCGAAGACGGGCGTGAAGATGGTGTTCCCGCTCGTCGTCTGCATCTTCCCGGCAATCTGGATCGTCACCATCGGCCCGGCGGCGATTCAGTTCATGAAGGTCCTCGGCCCGATGGGCAAGTGATCGATATGACAACAGCCACTGCAGAACAGGCACAGACGGCGCAACTGCTCGTGCCCACCAAGCCGGGCAGCCTCGAGGCGACCGGTCTGGCAGCCGATACGCTCGCGTCGATTCTCATCAAGATGCTGCACAGCGGCGAAGCCAGCGGCATGGGCCTCGCCGATCGGGCGTGCCTGCCGTACGCCATCCTCGAACCGCTGCTCGAGAAACTGCGCGTCGAGCTGCTGGTCGAGGTCAAGAGCGCGCTCGGCACCGGCAGCGCCGGCTACCGATACGCACTCACCGACTCCGGCCGCTCGCGCGCGCTCCGCTTCTTCGATGCGTGCGGCTATGTCGGGCCCGCTCCGGTGCCTCTCGTCCAGTACACGCTGCATATGAACCGGCTGCGCGCGCAGCGGCACGATATCTATCGTGACAGCGTGACGAGAAGTTTTTCGCATCTGATCGTCGAACCCGAGATGGTCGACCAGCTCGGGCCGGCGATTGCCTCCCGCAAGGCCCTCTTCCTCTACGGCCCGCCGGGAAACGGCAAGAGCGTGATGGGTGAAGCCATTGGCAACGTGCTCGGCGGCGACATCTACATCCCCTACGCGATCGACGTCGACGGGCAGATCATCACGATGTTCGACCCGGTCACGCACGAGTCGCGCGTCGATGACGACGAACTGTCGGTGATCCGCGCCGACGATGCCGTCGATCGACGCTGGGTGAGGGTGAGCCGGCCGGTCATCACGGTCGGCGGCGAGCTGACGCTCGAAATGCTCGACCTGCGCTACGGCGAAGTCTCGAAGTTCTACGAGTCGCCCGTTCACCTGAAGGCGAATGGCGGCGTGCTCGTCGTCGACGACTTCGGCCGCCAGCGCGTGCCGGCGCGCGATCTGCTGAACCGCTGGATCGTGCCGCTCGAGTCGCGCGTGGACTATTTGAACCTGCATACCGGCCGGAAATTCCAGGTGCCGTTCGACGTGCTCGTGGTGTTCGCCACCAACTTGGAGCCGCGATCGCTCGCCGACGAAGCGTTCCTGCGCCGTATTCCCTACAAAATCTTCGCGAAAAATCCGTCGCTGTCGCAGTTCAGCCGCATCTGGGAAATGAACTGCCGGCGCCACGGCGTCAAGTACGACCCGGCTATCGTGCAGTACCTGCAGGACAAGTACTACACGGAGCGGAAGTTCGCGATGCGCGCCTGCCACCCCCGCGATCTCACGGACCACGTCGTTAGCCTGTGTCGGTATCACCAGCGGCCCCCGGAGATCACGACCGATCTCCTCGACGCCGTCTGCCAGACCTACTTCCTGGAGGACACGCAGACCGGAATGACGGCTGCGCGATGATGTTCCATGATCAAAAAATTTCTCCGTGACTGCGGTGGCAACAACCTCATCGAGGGCGCGCTCGTCACACCGCTGCTCTTGATGCTGACCTTCGGCATCGTCGACTTCGCGACGATGTTCTATGTCTACGTCTCGATGGAAAGCGGCATCAGCCAGGCGACCCGGTTCGCCGTGACCGGCGCCACGAAGGACGACCCCGATCACCCCGGCATTGCGATGGGGAGCGAAGGCACGATCAGGGCCGCCATGGCCGAAGCCGCGCCGACGCTCAACATCGACGCGATGACGTTTTCCTTTTCTCACATGGAGCCGGGCGCGTCGTCGTGGGCCGGTGGAGCCGGTGGGCCCGGCGACATCCGGAAAGTGACGGTGGAATACAGCTGGCAGCCGCTGACCCCGATCCTCGGACACCTGCTCACCGACGGGCACCTCTCGATGAAGGTGGAATCGGCAATGAAGCTCGAACCGAAGTGGGAGTAAGCCATGCGCATACGATCAAACCGCGGACAATCGCTCATTGAATTTTCTCTCGTCCTGCCGCTGCTCATCATGACGGCGCTCGGCGTTGTCGAAGTCAGCTACGTGCTGCTCGACCAGCACATCGTGACGAAGCTCACGCGCGAAGGGTCGAACCTGATCTCGCGCAGCACCACGCTGGGCGACGCCGCCACCGCCATGCGCACGATGAGCACGCGTCCCGTCAACCTGGACGACGGGTCGAGGCTCATCTTCTCGGTCATCCGGAACGTGCCGACCATCGGCGCCGCGAATTACAACAAGGCGATTCTGGCGCAGCGCTACGCCTACGGAACGCTGGCGAAATCCAGCACGATCACCACCGCGGGGCCGGCGTCGTTCGGGCCCGGACCTGAATACTCCGCGACCAACCAGGACGGCAACACGAATCTCCAGGTGACCAACATGCCGGTCACCCTCTCGCTTGGCGCCACGTTGTACATCACCGAGCTCTACACGACCCATCCGTCGATAACCCCGCTCGCCGGATTCGGGATCACGGTACCAAACACGCTCTACTCCATCGCGTACTTTTAGAAGGGGGCACGACCATGAGGAAATTGCGTAGTCGTACAAATAAGGAAGCCGGCTTCGTTCTCGTGTACATGGCAGCAGGTCTGACGACGCTGCTTCTCTTTTCTGGTCTCGCGGTCGACTCCGGCCGCGCGTATCTCGTGAAATCGCAGCTGACCAAAGCCGTCGACGGCGCGGCGCTCGCGGCCGCCCGGAACCTGAACAGCGGGAGCCCCAAGGCCGAAGCCCAGAAGGTCTTCAAGGCCAATTTCCCGGCGGGGTATCTGGGCACGAATGGCAGCGATCCCACGACGGCGGCCGATTTCTACAGCTCGAGCGTCAACGCGGCGACCGGCGTCAACACGGTGAAGGTCAAGGCCAGCACGACGTTGCCCACCACCTTCATGAATCTCGGCGCGACCTCGTCCATGCTGATCGGCAGCGAGGGCGAGGCGACCCGGCGCATGGTGGACCTGTCGCTCGTGCTCGACGTCTCGAGCTCGATCGGCTGGAAGTGGGGCGCGGTCAGAGACGCCGCACGGACCTTCGTGAGCTCGTTCGACGCGGCCAACGATCGCATCTCGCTCATCACGTTCGGCAACGGCGCCTCCGTGCTCGACGCCATGCCGTCGTCGCGCGGCTTCAACAAGACCAAGGTGATGAACGACATTCCGAGCACGCTGCCCGGCGGCAGCACGAACATGGTCGAGGGCCTCTACCGGGGCTGGGATGAAGTGAAGTCCGTCCCGAGCGGC
Source organism: Vicinamibacterales bacterium (assembly GCA_963746535.1). GTDB lineage: Bacteria > Acidobacteriota > Vicinamibacteria > Vicinamibacterales > JAMQPK01 > JAMQPK01. Next base: position 391,536 of record CAVVBP010000011.1, read on the forward strand.
TCGCAGTCGGGCATTCGCGTCATCGTGCTCTTCACCGACGGCGCGTCGAACAGCGTCCCCGGCGACTACACGGCCGCGGCCGGCCAGCCGCGCGCGCTGAGAACGTGGGACTTCCCGGACAACGGCGCGGATCCCGACAACCAGACGCACGCCAATCCACACATCGACGGCCTGTATCACACGCAGACGGGCGTCGCGAATCCCTCGTACTCGCTGACCACTGCGTGGAATTCGACGCAGGTCATTCCGCAGGTGCCGTTCCTGCCGGTAACGAGCAAGCACTTCTTCCACCGCAGCGGCGGCATCCCGGACAACTTCCCGCTGCAGACGAGCACGATCAAGGTTGACGGCCAGCCGCAGAATACACGGCGGGCGCTGAGAAACTTCAACGTCGGGCAGAACAAGTACCCGGCCGAGGTGTGGAACATCAACAACGCCGCGCGCAACCTCGTCGAAATCATCGCGAATGCGGCGCGCAGCGACGCCGCCGGCGACTATCAGATCCGCATCTTCACGATCGGCATGGGCGAGCTCGTGCGCTACGACCTCGGGACGAGACCCGAGAAATCCGAGGATATCCTCAAGCGCATGGCCAACGACGCGACGTCGCCCGATTACAACGACGACCAGCTCGAAGGGAAGTACTACTTCGCGCAAACGGAAGCCGACGTCATGCCGGCGTTCCAGCAGTTGCAGAGCCAGATTATCCGCCTGAGCAAGTAACAAACCAGCCCCCCGGCTTGGTTTCGGATGTGGGGTAAGGTGTAATAGCCTTACCCCACATGTTCTACCCCGCGCGGCTGCTGTTCGTCGTTGCTGCCGTCGTCCTCGTCAGTCCGTCGCCCGCCCACGCTCAAACAGAGGAATGGACCGTCTACGCGAGCGTTGTCGACCGCGCGGGTGCGCCGGTTCAGGGGCTCGGCACCCCGGACTTCGTCGTGCGCGAGAACGGGATGGCGCGCGAGATTCTGCGCGTCGCTCCTGCCTCCGATTCGATCCGGATCGCCCTGCTCATCGACACCAGCCAGGAGATGCGCGGTGAACTGATCGACGTGCGCCAGAGCCTGCGCACGTTCGTGAACGAGATCGACCGGAGGCACGAGGTGGCGCTCGTCGGCTTCGGTGGCCCACCCACGGTGCTCATCGACTACACGAAAGACGTGAAGCGCCTCGAGGGGGGCATCGGCCGCCTCGTCGCGAGGCCGGGCACCGGCTCCTACCTGCTGTCGGCGATCATCGACACGTCGCGCACGCTGCGAAAACGGCGGGACCTGCGTCGAGTGATGGTCATCGTGACCACCCAGGGTCCGGAATTCAGTGAGATCAGCTATCAGACCGTGCTCGAGTACGTGCGCGACAGCGGCGCACCCATGCACTCGTACGTGCTCAGACGAGAAGGGGTCTCGCCAACCGACCCGGCGGCCCAGGAAGTCGAGCTGACGCTCGCCGTCGGCACGCAGATGACGGGCGGCCGCCGCGAGGACCTGCTGTCGGCGATGTCGATGGCGGGACGGCTGCAATCGCTCGCCATCGAGCTGAACAACCAGTATCAGGTCGTCTACGCACGGCCGAAAACCTTGATCCCGCCGAAGACGATCGACGTCGGCGTGCGGAAACCCGACGTCGTCGTGCGCGCGCCGCGCGTGTTCTGATCCTCGTGTATGCCCCTGCGCGATCGAATCGAGCCCGGCGTGCGTGTGCTGTTCGTGGGGATCAACCCGGGCATCAGGTCCGCCCAGACCGGCCATCACTTCGCCGGCTTCTCGAACCGGTTCTGGAAATTGCTGTACGACTCGAGGCTCGTGCCCGAGCCGATCGACTTTCGTCACGACGACAGGCTGCCCGGATGGGGGTTCGGCATCACGAACCTCGTGGGGCGAGAGACGCCAGGGATCGACACGTTGAGCCGCGAGGAGTGCTTCGCGGGCATCGCCGGACTGCGAAGAAAGGTGCGCCGGTTCAAGCCCGAAATCGTGGCGTTCGTCGGTGTCTCGCTGTACCGATGGATCTTCGGCCATAAGGGAGCCGTGCGGCCTGGCCTCCAGGCCGAGTCCTTCGAAGGGGCGCAGGTGTTCGTGCTGCCCAACCCCAGCGGACGGAACGCGAATTTCACATACAAGGAAATGCTGGCGTCTTTTCGAAAACTCCGACGTAGACTTAGGAACTGACCTAGGGAACTGACGCAGTTATGGCAGATGGCAAATGGCAAATGGCAAATGGCAGATAAGCGGAGGGATGGGATGCGCGCGATTGCTGTTCTGATTCTGGCGTTGGTGGTGCCGTCGCATGCGGCGTGGGCGCAGACCCAGGAACGAACGATTTACGCGAGCGTCGTGGACAAACAGGACGCGCCCGTGACAGGGCTGACGACTGGCGCCTTCATCGTCCGCGAAGACGACATCGCGCGCGAAGTGCTGCGCGTGTCGCCCGCCACCGCGCCCATGCAGATCGCGCTGCTCGTCGACACGAGCCAGGCGATCGACAACTATCTGATCGACTTCCGCACCGGTGTCCAGAAGTTCATCAAGCGGATGGCGGGCAAGAACGAGATCATGCTCATGGGCTTCGGCGAACGGCCCACGCAGCTGGTCGATTTCACGCGCGATGGCGCACGGCTGGAGAAGGCCATGGGGTCGGTGTTCGCGCGGCAAGGGAGCGGGACGTACCTTCTCGAAGCCATCATCGACGCTTCCAAGGCTTTGCGGCGCCACAAGGCAGCGCGGCCCCATATCGTCGTCGTTGCCGCGCGCGGACCGGAGTTCAGCGAGCATCATCATACAAATGTGGTCGATGCCGTGCGTGAAGCGGGCGCGACGCTGCACACCCTCATGCTCCAACGACGCAGTGGTGCGGCCGCAACCAATGACCGCGAAGAGCAGGAACTGCAGCTGACGGTCGACGATGGGACCAGGCTTTCCGGCGGACGTCGCGACGACATCCTGACGACGATGGCCATCGGCGATCGGATGGAGGCCCTCGCCGGCGAGCTCGAGAATCAGTACCAGATTACCTACGCGCGACCGCCGAAGCTGATTCCACCGAAGACGGTCGAGGTCAGCACGAAGCGTACGGACGTTACGGTGCGTGCGAAGCAGTGGCCATAGCAAACGCCAGCCACGCAACCGCGGCACCGGCAATGGCGTCGGCCGCGTAGTGATACCGGCCGGCCACGCTGCCCACGGCGATGCTGACGCCGATGAACCCCAGGACCGCACCCGCCACGGGCACATGAGTCCCGACGGCCAGCGCTGTTGCCAGTGACGCCGCCGTGTGGCCGCTCGGAAACGTATTCCACTGCACGCTCGCGCGGCTGAGCACGGCAAGATTCAATCGGCGCACCACGGATCGGCCAGGCCGGCTGTCGCCTTCCAGCGCGGCTCGACTAAAGTCGAGCCCTACCAGGGCGCGGGGCGCGCGCGTGGGCAGCCACGGCAGCAGCCCGTAACAGAGAAACGAGGCGAGCAGAACGGTCGACCAGAAGCGATCGGCCTCACCTTGAAATCCCGCGACGAGCAGCCACACATATCCGGCCGGTACGACCGCATAGCACAGCAGATACGCAAGCTCGAGATACTCGACGAGCCATCGCGGCGCACGCTCCTGGAACGTCGCCAGCCCGTCGCGGCCGAACAGCCGCCGATCGAAGGCCAGCAGCGCGCGCTCGAGCCGCGTATCCGGCGCGCCGACCAGGAGTGCCGGCAGCCAATAGCCGGTCAGCAGGTAGACCAGCGGCATCACGTGCGGCATGCCGAACACGGCGATGGCGCCGGCAGCCGCCAGAGACAGGCCGAGCGCCCGCACCCTTCGTGTCGTGGGCACGGACCGAACGCACGCCAGGACGGCAAGGTAGACGAAGTACGCCGCAGGCACGGATGTCACAGTAGGATATGCGCGAAATGACCCGGGAACGGTTCACACGACTTGTCGAAGAAGCCCTGCGCGAGATTCCGCGCCGGTTCAGGGACGCGATGAAGAACGTCGCGGTTGTCGTCGAAGACGAACCCTCACCAGACCTTCTCGCAGAAATGGAGATGGAACCGGACGATACGCTGTTCGGCCTCTATCACGGGACGCCGCTGACCGAGCGCGACTCCTTCTACGGAAACGCGCTTCCCGACCGCATCTCGATTTATCAGTTTCCGATCGAAGACGAGTGCGAAGACGACGAGGAGATCAGGCAGTGCGTGGCGGAGACCGTCATTCATGAGTTCGGGCATTACTTCGGGTTGAGTGAGGAAGAAATCGAGGAGATTGAGGAGAAATATTGGAGAGGAGAGGGGGGGACAGAAGGAGAAAGTGAAAAGTGAAAAGTGAAAAGTAGACAGTTGAAAGTAGAAAGTAGAAACTCGAGGTCAGCGCGAGAGTCCGGCGAGGCTCATCGCGCGATCGATCACCGCTTCGGCGCTCCACCCTTTCGCACGGAGATCGCGCACGCCAGAGTCGCCGTCCGACTTGCTCAGTTTCTGCGACGGCGACTTCATCAACAGCGCGTGATGCAGGAAGGCCGGCGGTATGGCGCGTCCCATCAGCCGCGCCAGCTGAATCTGCCGCCCCGTGGAGTCGAGCAGATCCTCACCGCGAACGACATGCGTCACCCCCTGGAGCCAGTCGTCCGCCACGACAGCGAATTGATACGTCCAGTTGCCGTCGCGATCGCGCACGAGCAGATCGCCGCATTGTTCCGATGGCTTCTGCTCTTGCGGTCCCAGGCGCAGATCGGTGAACCGTTCGATCGCCAACGGTTCCAGTCGAACGCGAACACCCAGCCCCGGCGACTCGGGCAATCCAAGGCTCGCGCAGGTGCCTGGATAGCGGCCTGACGCGAGCTCCGAACGCGAGCACCGGCAGGCATAGACGAGGCCACGACGGCGAAGATCGTCGAGCACGCGATCGTAAATATCACCGCGCTCGCTTTGCCTCACAGGCGGCCCGTCGGCCGCAAACCCCAGCCAATCGAGATCCTCCATCAGCGCCGACTCGAACTCGGGCCGGCTGCGGACGCGATCGTGATCTTCGATGCGCAGCAGTACCTGTCCGCCCTGACCGCCTGCACGGGCAAGGTCCCACACGTACACCGCGTTCAGCACATGGCCAAGGTGAAGATACCCGGTGGGTGCCGGGGCGAATCGGGCGACGACAGGCACGAGAGATTTTTCCACAACCAGATCCGGGAATGCGGAGTCTAATCAGTTCGAGATGCCAAGGTCCCCTTTCGGATGGACCATTCTCATACCGGGATTGGCCCTTCTTCTTGCGGTCGATACCGCAGACACCCTCGCGTGCTCCTGTTTGAACCCGGGCCCCCCGTGCCAGAGCTATTTCCAGTCTGACGTTGTATTCGTCGGAACGGTCCGCGACATCGTGCGGGTCAAAGGATCTGACGTCGATTCCGATGTTCGCGTGGACTTCGAAGGCGCCGTTGCGTCGCGGGGCGTACAGGGTGCGTCGATTACGGTTTTCACCTCCGACGGCACCGCGTCATGCGGCTATCCGTTCAAACGCGGCGAACGCTACGTCGTCTACGGCTATCGATCGAAGGACGGGACCGGCATTCGCACGTCGATCTGCTCACGGACGCGCGAGCTGAAAGACGCCGGCGAAGATCTGAAGTTTTTCGGCACCCTCTTGCTGCCGGCGGCCGGGGCGCGCGTGTTCGGATCGGCCACGCATGTCGAGAACGACCCTCTGACACGTGAAGTGCGCGATTACGGTCCGGTGGGCAATATTTCGGTCAGGCTCCTTGGATCCGGGAGATCGTTCGAGGCGCGAACCGGTCAGGATGGCCGCTACGAGTTCAATGGCGTTCCACCCGGCAGCTACGAACTGACGGCGGTGCCACCGCCGCGGTTCTCAATCGCCTTCCTGAGCGGTCCGAAAATTGAATTGAAGGGTGCCGGGGGCTGCCAGTCCGTAAGCTTCTGGCTTCGATACGACACTCGCATTCGCGGGACGATTTCCCGCCCTGATCGACGGCCGGTCGTTGACGCGATCGTGGAGGCGACGCCCGCCGCGCTTCGGGACAAGGGCTATGCGGGTGAGCCGGCCTCGACCAGAACCGACTCGACGGGGAGGTTTGAGCTGAGCGGCGTCTCCGCGGGCCAATACATACTCGGCGTCAACCTCACGACAGGGCCCGACTCGGATGTCGTCTCTTCGACGAGATTCCATCCGGACGCGACCGAGCCGGCGAATGCTCTCCCCTTCGAAGTCATCGCCGGCGAGCATCTCGAGCTCGCGCGCATGGTGATCCCTCCGCCACCGCCGTCATATCGAATTACCGGCGTGGTCACATTCGAAGATGGAAAGCCGGCGCAAGGAGTCGCGGTCTCGCTGGCCGACGGCAATGCACGTTGGAAAGAGGTGGCCGGAGAGGTCCAGTCGGATGCCAACGGAACGTTCTCCTTCCTCGTCCACGAGGGGCTCCGCTATGTCGTGAGCGCTCGGTACAGCGATCCGTCACTCCCTCTACGGGCACACTCCGCTGGCTCGATTACGTTTGTGGGGTCAGAGCAGACCGTCAAGATCTTGAAGGTAGTGTTGCTGCCGGTGCGGCGATGAGCGAACGGAGATCAGGAGATAAGGAGAAATTCTCTTTTCTCCTTATCTCCTGATCTCCTGTTTTTCTTTGTCGCTTCTTCAGGCGTTCTGCTTCAGGATCCCCGTCTTCGCGGCCTTAATCAGGTTCTCGGCCGCACGGAACGCCAGCGCCTGAATCGTCATCGTCGGGTGATTGCGTCCGCCGGTGACGAGGTTGCTGCCGTCCACGATCCACAGGTTCGGCACGTCGTGCGCTTTGTGGAACTTGTCGACGACCGAGGTCTTCGGATCGTTCCCCATGCGGCAGCTCCCGCGATTGTGCGCGCCGCCCCGGCTGTCGCCCGGAGGGCTGGACCACACCCGCGTGGCGCCCGCCGCCTCCAGAATCTCAACCGACTTCTGCCGGAAGAACTCTGCGTTCTTCATGTCGTCGGGATGGCTGGTCGACGTGATACGCATCGCCGGCAGGCCCCACTCGTCCTTCAACTCTGGATCGAGATCGACCCGATTGGTCTCGAGCGGCATCTGCGTGGTGAAGCAGGTGATCGTCATCTTGTGGTTGGCTTCTTCACGCAGCGCCTTCTTGTAACCGGCGCCCCACCGTGGCGCGTCCGGCGACAGGCCGTTGAGGCCCATGCCGAGCGGCGTTTCGTACCCGCGCGCCGTCAGGCGGCCGCCACCGTAGAAGCCACGCTTCGGATCCGAGGGAACGAAGTCCAGGATACCGGCGCCCGAGATGACGCCCTTGTATTCGTTGAGCGGACGCTCGAAGAGCCCGCTGGCGCCCGCGCCGTTGCCGAGCATCAGGTACTTGCCAACCACGCCGTTCGTGTTCGCCAGACCATCCGGGAACTTCGCCGACTTCGAGAGCAGCAGAAGCCGCGCCGACTCGGTGCCGTTCGCCGACAGCACGACGGCCTTGGCCCGCTGCTGGATCTCGCGCTTCTGGGCGTCGAAGTACACGACACCGGTCACACGTCCCGCGCTGTTGGTGGAAATCTCGCGCACGTAGCTGTTCGCGCGAATCTCGCATTTGCCGGTCTTCTGCGCCAGCGGAATCATGGTGACGGCCGAGCTCGACCGCGCACGCACGTGACAGCCGTAGCCCGAGCAGATGCCGCAGTTCACGCACGCCGCGCGGCCCTGATAGGGCTTGGTGATGATGGCGAGCGGGCCGGGTACGACGGTCAGACCCAGCTTCTTCGCAGCAATGTTGAACAACGCTCCCGAGCTCTTCAGCGGAACAGCCGGCACGGGATAGTCCTTCGACATCGGCGCGACAAACGGCGAGTTCACGCGCATGCCGGAGATGCCCATTTCCCATTCAGCCTGGGTGTAGTACGGCTCGATCTCCTGGTAGGTGATCGGCCAGTCCGCCATCCCCGTCCCCGACGGAATCGTCTTATCGGTGGAGAGCTCGTTGAACTCGTAGGGGAGATGGCGCCAGCTGCTGCCACCGTAGGTCACGGTGCCGCCGCCGATGACCATGCCATAGCTGTGCGTGCCTGGCGTGGCCTTTTCCTTGTCGTTGCGGCGGAACGTGTTGCGCTGCCGCGTGGGATCGCTCATCAGGCGATCTTCCAGCGGTTGATTGCGATTCAACCACTCGTCCTTGTTGTACTCGCTGTCGCGCCCGTACTTGCCCCAGCCGCCCTGCTCGAGCACGACCACCGAAAAGCCGGCCTGCGACAGCTGCTTGGCCATGATGCCGCCCGCAGCGCCCGAACCGATGACGACGAAATCGACTTCAGTATTTGGTGTGTACTGTCTCATGGTCGTCTCCTTCAGCGCTTGCCGGCGGGATCGTTCGCATCGTAGTAGCCGAACGGTGGTCTGAAGTTCAGCGAGTCATCGTAGCCGATGAGCTTCCAGCCGATCTTGTCCTGGTTGCCGCCGTGCACCGGGCTCGCGAAGAAGCCGATGATGGTGTGCGTGCGGACGGTGTTGAAGAAGGGTGATTTCTCCATCGCGGTCAGCACCTTGATCTGCTGCTCGGAGGAGAGCGCCGAGAACTTCGTGGTTCCCGGGAACATCTGCGCCGCCTGCGCCTGCAGTTCCGCAATGCCTTTGGTGTAGCGCGGCTGGTCGCTCTTGGAAAACGTCGCGAGGGCCCGGTCGATGAAATTGATGACGCGCGCCTCGCGGGCGCCCGGCGTGTCGTCGGTCGGAATAATCTGCGCGGCCATGGCCTCGACCTCCACGGCCTGATCGGGCGTGAAGAACTGGAGGGCGGCCGGTTTGCCCGACTGGGCGGCCTTCAGCACGTACTTTTCCGCGGACAGAATGCCCGCATAGTTCGCCGCGACCCAGGCGCCGCTCAGGCCGGCCGTGGATTCGATCAGAAAGCTCCGTCGCGACTTTCCTCGAGTGCTCATCGCTCAACTCCTTCTTCTCTTGTCGCGGGGCCGTGACACCCGCTCGACATGTAGCATCCCTTTGAAGACATACAGCTTATCGGCCTGATCGACGGAAAGGTACGGCGCGGGCAGGATTATCCCCCGCTCGTTCTACTCCCCGGATGGGCCGATGTCAAGGCAGATCGCTGGTATAACCGGGTCTGGGAAAGCCCGCCTTCGCCAGGGCTGCGGCGGGTCTCGCCGAAGCGTGTCGCGCCAGGCGCACAAGACCCGGCCGACACACGTACGTCCGCCGGGTCTGAAGGGCAAGACCCGGCCTACGCATGCGTACGTAGGGCGGATCCTGCTTTATGGACCCGCCAACCCTATGCGGCGTTTGCTGTCGTGTGTTGTGACGGCTGAGGCACGTCAACCTCGCCCAGCGGCGCCACGGATGTCTTCTCGTACATCGTTCTCAGCTCGTCCATCAGCTGGTCTCGCCGGAAGCGTGCGTCGGGGAGGTCGACGGCGCCTTCGCGGAGATCCGACAGCAGCGAGCCGTACCGCTCGCGAATCCACCACAGGTGGTTGCTGCAGGCGGCATGGGCGTGTGCAGAGGTCTCAAAATCGAACGTCAGGTTGACGAGCAGGAGCAGGAGAGCGACGCCTGCGCACGACGCCGCCACGATGGTGAGCACGTGGCCGTGGCCGAACGCCGCGCCGGTGGCCGAGATGGCCACGGTGGCCATCAACAGCGCTTCGGCGCCCCTGAGGCGGCGGCTCCATTTTCGGTACGACTCGGCGGCAGCCGTGTGAGCTTTGTGGCGATCGGAAACCTGGCTGAACGTCAGGTTGAGATGGTCGAGCAGCGTAAGACTGAACATAGAGTCCCCAATCTCCGGAATTGACTTGCGATCCGGTATCTGGCGGAGCTGGGGGCCCCGAGTCCTCGAATGAAATCTACCATACCTCGATGGCAATTCTTACGTCATGTGTGCGCCCTGCGCAGCGGTGTAAAGGGTGTAGACCGACTGGCTGCTCGTCATTAGCAGCCGGTTCCTGTGTACACCAATGAAACACAGGTTGGCCGTGCCTTCCGGCATCACGATCTGGCCGATCTTCTTGCCGTCCGGGGCATAGACGTGCACGCCGTCGACGCCTTCTCCTCCAAATCCGGTTGCGCACCAGACATTGCCGTCGACGTCCATGCGAATACCGTCGTGGAACCCGGTGTCCTGGGTAGCGAAGACGCGGCGGTTGGTCAGCCGCGTTCCGTTGTTCTGCACGTCCCACGCGATGACCTTGGCCTTCTCGTTCGGATAGTGCGTCGGCGCCGTGTCGGCCACATACAGCGTGCGGTAGTCGGGCGAAAAACAGAGGCCGTTGGGCTTCTGGATTTCGTCGGTGAGCTTCGTCAACCGGCCGTTCTGTGTGTCGATGTGGTACACGCTGGTCGGCAGCTCGAGCTCGCGCACCGTGCCCTCGTAGTAAAAGTGGCTGCCGTATCCGGGATCGCTGAAGAGAATGCCGCCCGTGTTGGGATGCACGATGACGTCGTTCGGCGCGTTCAGGCGCTTGCCTTCATAGGTCGACGCGAGCACGGTCGGCGGACCCTGGTACTCATAGCGGACGACGCGCGCGGTCTCGTGCTCGCACGAGATCTGCCGTCCCTGCCAGTCGAAGGTGTTGCCGTTTGAAAAATTCGATGGCGAGCGCAGCGTCGTCACTTTGCCGGTGGCTTCGTCCCATCGCAGCTGCACGTTATTGGGGATGTCGCTGAAGACCACGTACCGGCCGACGCCGTTCCACGCCGGCCCTTCGGCCCACAGCGCGCCGGTCCACTCGCGGATGAGCGGCGTGTTGCCAATCATGTACTTGCTGAACCGCGGGTCCAGCACCTTCCATACGCTCGAAGGATAGCGAATCGGTTCCGGACCCAGCGGAAGGCTCTGCGACTGGGCGAACGCGGACGGCGCCGCGAGCGCGGCCGCTGCGGCGGCGCCTGAAGAGAGAAACGAGCGTCGGTTGACGACCGGCTTGTGATCCATGGCGTGTGATTATCCTCTAATCAACTGAGACGTGCAGAACGCGCAGCGCCGCGCACCGATCGGTACTTCACTGAGACACTCGGAGCACTTCTTCGTCGTCGGATCCGCGGGCGCTTCGCCGCGCGCGGCACGCGCCTTGAGCGCGTTGACGGGCACGACGATGAAGAAATAGACGGCGGCGGCGATCAGCAGGAACGAGATGATCGCATTCAGAAAGTCGCCGATGAGAAACTGCGATCCGTTGATCGTGACGACCAGCGCCGAGAAATCAGGTTTCCCGACGATCGCGCCGATCAACGGCGTGATGAGGTCTTTCACCATCGCGTTTACGATGGCCCCGAACGCGCCGCCGACGACGACGGCGACCGCGAGATCGAGCACGTTTCCGCGGAGCACGAACTCCTTGAATCCTCTCAGCATCGGAGCCTCCGGTTGAGGGGTCGGGACCCTTTATCAGGGGATCTTCTGGATTCTGCCCTCGCGCTCCCAGTCGGCCAGCAGTTCGCCGACGGCTTGCGCGTGCGCGGCATCCGGTTTGGTGGCGAGAAAATCCCGGAACCTGGCCGCCGCGGATTCGTAGTCGCCCCGCTGCGCCTTGACCGCACCCAGGATGTAATGGGTCATCGGAAACCGTTCGACATCACGCGTCTTCCAGAGCGCGAGCGCCGATCGTTCTGCCGCGTCGTAGTTGCCGAGCTGAAAATACACTGAAGCGCCCAGATAGTTGGCGTAGGGAATGTTCGGGTTCAGCTTCAGGGCCGGTTCGATCCACTTGACCGCCGAGATCCACCGCTGCTGCATCACTTCAATCGACGCGAGCTCGACATACGGCTCCACGTACGACGGGTCTGCGGCGATCGCCTTCTGGAACGCGTCGCTGGCACCGGCCGAATCCTTCTGCGCCAGGCGCATGATGCCCAGCAGGTGCCACGCCGCGGCGAAGTTCGGGTACTCGTCGAGCGCCTTCTTCAGCTCGGCGCCCGCGTACGCGTAATCCCACTTCTCCTTCTGTGCTTCGCGCCGTGCGTTTTCAAACGCGACCCTGGCTCTGGAGGGCGCGGCCAGGGTGTTGGCGCTGATCATGACGGCATCGACGGCGGCCGTCCGGCGCAGCACGAGCATGCCCACTTCCGACTTGTCGAGCCGTCGCCGCGGGCCAAGCGCGATCAGATTCGACTGAAATCCCGGCATCGCCGCGCGCAGCTCGCAGCCGGTCAAGTCGAACCTCCCGGCATCTTCGCCGGCGGTCGTGGCCCCCCCGATCCGTGCGTTGGCGCCCGCCGTGTTGGACGGCGCGTTGTAGGGCGATGTGCTGCTCGTCGCGGGATTGCGGGGCGTGGCGATGTCGAGCGTGTCCGAGCTGTCGTCGCCGAGCACCACCATGAAGTCGCCGTTGGCGTAAGGCTTCACGCGTTTCCGGATCTGCGCGTTGCAGAGCAGCTCGACACCGGCCGCATCGGGCACCGGCGAACCGTCCTCCATGAGAACCCTGCCGGTCACGCGATACGCCCCCAGATCGCCCTGCTGCGCGCCGAGCGGTGACGCCAGCAAGATCGACAGCACGGCAACTCCAACGACCCTCTTGTTCATGGGTGACCTCGTTCGGTGCGGCTCATTCTACGCCCCACGGCAGCTTCGCTCCTAGCGCGCCACTGAGGCGATTCAGGGCGGTGCCCCGTGCTACAGTGGCGGCATGACGGTTTCTCACACAAACCTGCCGCTGCTGACGGGCGAAGACGTGCTGGCGCGCTTCAGCGCGATGCGGAAGCGGCAGCCGGTGAACTATTACGCTTTCTACTCGAGCCAGCTGGGCGGCATCGTCACCGATCCCGCGTACATGGTGCTGCCGTTCGACGACCACATGGTCCATCGCGGTCACGGCATCTTCGACACCGCGGGACTCGTCAACGGGAAGATTTACGATCTCGAGGCGCACCTCGATCGGTTTCTGCGGTCCGCCGAGCGGTCGAGGCTGCGGCTTCCCAGCTCCCGCGGAGAGATGCGCGACATCATCATTAGAACGACGGCGGCCAGCGGCAAGCGTGACGGCTCGATCCGCTACTGGATCTCGTCGGGAGCGGGCAGCCTCGAGCTGACCCCTGCGTCCGGGGCCGAGCCCGGTTTCTTCGTGATGATTTTCGGCGGTCTCGTCTACCCTGAACGATGGCTCACCGAGGGTGCGCGCGTGATGACCACGACGTATCCCATCAAGGCCCCCATCTACGCCATCACGAAAGCCACGAACTATCTGCCGAACGTGCTCATGCAGATGGAAGCGAAAGAGGCCGGCTTCGACAACGGCGTGTTCATCGACGCCGACGGCAATGTGGGCGAGAGCTCCAACATGAACGTCGCGTTCATCACCAGGAACGGTGCGCTCGTCCATCCGAAGTTCGATCACATCCTGGCCGGCTGCACGTCGCTGCGCCTTCTGGAGCTTGCCGAGCGGCTGCGCGACCAGGGCGTGCTGACGGGCATCGAAGTGCGCGACGTGCCGATCGCCGAGGCGCGTGCGGCGCGCGAGATGCTGCTCGTCGGAAGCTCCGTGAAGGTGGCGCCCATCGTGCGATGGGACGATCAGGCGATCGGCGACGGCAGGCCTGGTCCGATCTCCAAGGCCTTGCTCAAACTGCTCGACGACGACATGGAGAACCCCGATCGGCTGATCGACGTCCCGTACTAGAAAAGGCTCCGGGAGCCATTTTCACTCCGCGCTCAGCGTCTTGCGCAAAGCGGCGCGATCTACCTCGGCCCCTCGCTGATACACCTTATTGATCCGTCGCGAGTTCGTGATGTTCTCGAGCGGGTCGGCGTCGAGCACGATGAAGTCGGCGTCCTTCCCTGCTGCGACGGTGCCCAGACGATCGAGCTTGAGGATGTCCGCGGACGTCCGCGTCGCCGCGACGATCGCGTCGGCCGGCGTCAGCCCGCAAAAGACCATGTCGGCCAGTTCGAGATGCGCGCCCCAGCCGATGTCCACGTTGCCGTCGGTGCCGAGGCCGATCGTCTGCCCTGCATCGTGAACCTTCCTCAGATTGCGGCACTGCGTGGCAAACAACTCCGTTTGCGTAACAGCCGCGGGCCTCTTCGCCAACTCCTCGCGCATCTGCGCAATCCGGGTGGGCGGAAGAGTTTCGCGCAGCCACTCGATTTGGGCGCTCTCCTCGTCTGTTCGAAATCATTCGAGGCGGCAGGTTCGGGCCCACCCACGCCCTCGGATGCTGCTTCACGAGCGCCAGGAACTCGCCATCGACGTCCCGGTCGCGGACCCCGTGACCGAAACCGTCGACGCCAGACTTCAGGAGTTGCTTGCCGTCTTCGAGATTGAAGATGTGCGCGACGACGCGCATCGTGTTCTTGTGCGCTTCGTCGATGATCGCCTCATACACGTTGACCTGCAGCTTCGGCACCGTGTTCAGCCGGTCGTCCACCCAGATCTTGATCATCTCGACGTTCCTGGCCTTCAGTTCACGCACCAGCGCCCGGCCCTCGGATTCGGTCTGCGCGCCGTACGGAACCCCAAGCCGATAGTCGGCCACCGGTCCCGCCATCGGCGTTGCCGCAATCCCCCGGCCCACCGTGAGAAACCGCGCGGCGTTTGGAATGATGTCGTTTCTCAACTGGTAGGGCATGTCGGGGTTCACGTCCCACCGGTCGAGGCCCATGCTCAACGTGGCCGCAACGCCGTAGTACGCGTAGCGCTGCAGGTGATCGACCACGCTCTCGCGCGTGTAACTTTGTTTGGTGGCGACGTTGGTTTTCTGATTCGTCCAACCGAGATGGTTATGGGTATCGATGAGCGCGGGGATGACCGTCTTGCCGGTCAGATCGACACGCGTGGCACCGGCGGGCAGTGGAATCTCGCCCTTCCTGCCGACTCTGGTGAATGTGGTTCCTTCGACGAGAAACGCGGAGCTGTCTATCGGAGCGCGGCCATCACCCGCGATGAGCCGCGCTCCTTCGAACAGAACGGCAGAAGGGGCGGGACGAACCTGGCCTGCTGACAGGCCCGCCAGGCACGCAACAACGAGCGGAACACCAATCAGCCAACTGGCCCTGTGCATGAGGTCATCTTACAGGGTCATGCGGCCGTGTTTTAGTGATGGTCATGGTCATCGTCGTCATCGTCATCATCATCATCGTCGTCGTCCTCGCCGTACACCCTGACCCATGAGTACATCCTATCTGTGAAATGAGGATTCACGTTGCAGATGACGAGATACAGACCGGGCGTGGTGAAGCCCACCGATTCGACACGATTTTCGTCACCACCCCGCGACGGTGAAAATGGCGGAATGCCGATTCCGGCCGCGTTCAGATTCGCGGCCTGTTGGCAGCCCGCCGGAGTGCACAGCTCCGGGTTAATCCCGGCATAGAACAGATCCGTCGTGTTCACATTGCAGTTGAGAAACAGATTGGTAGGTGGGGTGGTGGCAGGATTAAACGGTTTCGTAGCGGCGCAAACCTGAATTTGCTGCAGTGTAATCTGAGGGTTATAGACGAAGATCTGGTGGAAGCCGCTCACCATGAAATCGACGACCCCGGGCACTGCAGACCTGGTTCCCCTTGCGGCCTTGGTTCTCACCTTGACGACGCGCGGCAGCACGTGATGGTTCAGCCGGTTTCCCGGCGCGGCGGTGTTGAGGCCACCGCCAAATGAGACGGTCACGCGCTGCGGGACGTCATCATCATCCGCGATTACCGTAGGACCCGAGAACACCACGCCGCACACGGCGATCCCCACCAACACAGATCTGGACCATCTCATCGCTGACCTCCTTCGAGAACGTTTCCCTGGATAACCACAGAGTCTTGCCGAGCGGACTTACTGCTCGATATTGACGGCGTAGTAACCGACCGAGCCGGTTTTCGAGGTGTCTTTCCACCAGTGCGGTGTATTGGCAGGAACGGTAATGACGTCGCCCTTGCTGAGACGGTGCTCGACGCCGCCCTCAATCCCATCGGCGCGCGTCTGGCCTGGAGAGATGACCTTGGCGTTCACCAGCTTGCCTCCGGTGACGAAGGTCCCTTCGCCATCGACGATGATGAACACGTGGTTGGTCTTGTCGTGCATTTCTGAGCCGCGCTGGACGGCGCGGTTTGCCAGCACGATCAACCCGTTGTCGCCGATGATCTGTCCACCCTTGACCATCGTCGCGGAGACTTTGTCGTGGTGGACGTAGTGGACGCTCATGGGAACGCCGGCCGCGGTTACCATGGCGCCAAGCGCGAACGCCGTGGCGAAGGTCAGCAGATATTTCATAGATGCCTCTTGATCTGTGCCCGGAAACGGGCACTATACCATGCGGCCCCGGACGGCCCGATTGCCTTCAGATGGCCGATCCACGCTGAATTGCAGTTACAATCTGCCCCATCGGCGCGAAAGGCCACGCTGAAAGGACGGTCACAATGGCACGACGGGCTGCGTTTGCATTGTTCGTGTTCAGCATATCGCTGTTGTCCTATGGACTTCAGGCGCAGACGAGCGTCTCGTACGACCGGCTGCGGAACACGGCGAAAGAGCCGCACAACTGGCTCACCTACGGCGGCGACTACTTCAGCCAGCGCTACAGCCTGCTGACGCAGATCACGCCCGCGAATGTGAAGAGCCTGGCGCTCTCGTGGGTGTATCAGTCACCGCAGACCGGAAGCTGGCAGGCGACGCCGATCGTGGCCGACGGCATCATGTATCTCACGCAGCGGCCCAACGACGTCGTCGCGCTCGACGCCGCCAGCGGGCGCGTCTTCTGGGTGTATCGCTACCAGAACGACCCCGAGCTGGTCGTCTGCTGCGGCTCGAACAACCGCGGTGTGGCCATCCTCGGCGAAACGCTCTTCATGGGCACGCTCGACGCCAACCTGATTGCCCTCGACGCGCGAAGCGGCCGGCCGATCTGGAAAACCAAGGTTGCCGACAGCAAAGCCGGCTACTCGGTCACCGTGTCGCCGCTGATCGTGAAAGACAAAGTCGTCGTCGGCGTGGGCGGCGGCGAATACGGCATCCGCGGCTTCATCGCCGCGTTCGACGCGCAAACCGGGAAAGAGGCCTGGCGCTTCTACACGGTTCCGGGGCCTGGCGAGGCGGGACATGAAACCTGGGAAGCGTGCCCGCCCAACAGCGCCGGGTTCTGCGATCCGGAAGGGTGGAAACACGGCGGCGGATCGGTATGGGTGACGGGATCCTACGATCCCGATCTGAATCTCACTTACTGGGGTACGGGCAACGTGGGCCCGGACTACAGCCACGAGCAGCGTCCTGGCGACAACTTATATACAGCCGCCGTCGTGGCGCTCGACGGCGATACCGGCAAGCTTCGGTGGCACTACCAGTTCACACCGCACGATCGCTACGACTACGACTCGGTACAGGTCCCGGTGCTCGCGGACATCACCATGAAGGGCGCGCCGGTCAAAGCGCTGCTCTGGGCGAACCGCAACGGCAACTTCTACGCGCTTGACCGGGCGACTGGTAAATTCCTTCTGGGCAAGCCCTTCGTGAAGGTGAACTGGATGAGCGGGTTCGACGCCAACGGGCGGCCGATCCAGACGCCTCAACCTCCAGGCATGCCCACCTACCCGGCCATTCAGGGCGGCACGAACTGGTATTCGCCGTCCTACAGCCGGCGCACGCAGCTGATGTACGTCTCCGCCTGGGAGGATCAGGCGCAGCTGTTCGGCTCGACGCCTATCGTCTATCAGGAAGGACGCAACTTTACCGGCGGTGTGAATCAGCCGTTCGTCCCGATGCCGGGTGAGCCGACGAAAGCCATTCCGGGCGCTCCGGCAATTCAGGGACTCATCCGTGGCCCGATCAACAACTGGACCGACGCGGCGGGACACGGCGCGATCCTCGCCATCGATCCAGCG
This sequence comes from Vicinamibacterales bacterium, assembly GCA_963746535.1. Classification (GTDB taxonomy): domain Bacteria; phylum Acidobacteriota; class Vicinamibacteria; order Vicinamibacterales; family JAMQPK01; genus JAMQPK01. Next base: position 409,324 of record CAVVBP010000011.1, read on the forward strand.
ACGGGCGACATCAAGTGGCGATTCACGATGACGGACGTGACCGACAGCGGCATCGTAACCACTGCGTCCGACTTGCTGGTCGCGGGCGGGCGCGAGGGATATCTGCAGATCCTCGACGTACGCAACGGACAGCTGGTGTGGAAAGCGCAGCTCGGCGCGCAGGTGCGGCAGAACCCGATGACCTTCGCCGTCAACGGCAAGCAGTACATCGCCGCCATCGCGGGCCTGTCGCTGTTCGTGTTCGCGTTGCCGTAACGATCGTCCATCGTCGATCGTCCATCGTGGCGGAACTAAAGTTCCGCCCCACCGCGGGTTCGCCCTCCGGAGATCCCGTCTGACGTAGGAGATCCCGTCTGACGTAGGGCGGAACTTCAGTTCCGCCGGAAGGTTAAACTCGGATCATAAAGCCGCGAACGTCCTGAGGCGGATCGGATAACCACATCAGTCGCATCCCGCCCAGTGCCTGAGCAGTTCGAGATATGCGAGGATCGTCCCGTAGATCGTGAGGTTAAGCAGAAGACCGATGAGACACCCGAATGACCCTGTCAGGGCGAGGAAGATGCTCAAGGCCGTCTGAAGCGCGACGATGGTCGCCAGCGCCAGGATCACTTCGTTTAGCTCGTGACAGAAGTGATAGCCCGGCATCTTGTGACAAATGGCGTACCAGAGCGCCAGCAGGACGACAGCCAGAGCCAGCGCTGCCAGGCCCGCGATGAACAACGCCGAGCTGACGAGCGCCTCGACGATGGCCACGATCGGTCCGGCCAACACCGCCGGCGTCAACACGAGGCAGCCGGCCAGGAAGAACAACACCACCGCGGAGATGAGCGCGGCGATCGCCGCGGCTTGCAGCGCCTTGCACGGGTTCCTCCAGCACCGCGGATCCCACCACGGGCACGGATGGCCGTCGTCGCCATTTCCATGACCGTGGCCGTGACAATCGACCACGATGTCCTTGGTCGTATCGCACGGACCGCCACCCACCTCACCGACGTCGCCGAGGATTGTCAGCGTGACCGCGTAGCTGTCGTCATGATCGTACGTGTGTTGCGTTTCGGGAATGGCCGTGACTTCCTGATGGCCGTCGCCGAAGTTCCATAGGTACTCGTGAATGCAGCCGACGAACGGCGCGCCGATCTTTGCCTTGAATCGCCACAGGCATTTGTTGGCGGCGTCCGGAGTTGCATCGAATGAGCTCACCGTCGGACAACCGCACGGCGGAATGTCAATGGTAAAGACTTCACTGTCGATGTAGCCCGGCTGGCAATCGCTGAAGATCGTGAGTGTGACGGGATACTCGCCCGCGCACGCGAACGCGTGCGAGATGATGGCAGTGCCGGCTTGCGGCAGCGGGCCCAAAACCGGATTGCTGCCGTCGCCGAGGTTCCACAGGCACTGCGTGACTCCTCCTCCAATGATTGAAGCAGTGAATGTGACGTTCCACTGGCCTGACTGCATCACGGCGTCGCACGGCGGAATCTGCGCCTGGATGTAGTCCACCGTCGGACACGTGCCGGCGTAGCACGGGATTTCAGACAGGACTTTGTAATCGGAGCATCCCGATCCGGGATCGGCGCAATGCACCCTGACGGTGATCGGGAACGCCGGGTTGCCACATTCCCTGCATCCCGCGATCTTGATCTCCTGCTCGGTGAATGTGGTTTGCCACGCGCCGCTGACGACGGGAACATTCGAGTGCGTGACGGCGCTGGCCGTGCAGACGATACTGACGCTGGCGACAGCGCACTGGGTCGCGGACCCCGACACCGTGATGCTTGTCAGGGGTTGACCAGGCTGCCCTTGGCCGACGACGTTCTGAATGAGGATTGAACAAGCCATCGCGACCTCCGGTCGGATCGGCCTGCGCTGACGCACAGGTCGCCGGCTTCAGCTATCTGGAGGCCGGGGAAGTTACCACATCGACGTGAACCAAGCCAGATCCGGCATCTACTCCACTCGCAGCACGGTCACCGGATCGACCCGCCTCGAGGAGCTGCCGCCATGTCACGTATCCGGCCTGCAGGGCCTGCTGCAGCTCCTGCTCAACATCGTCTTCCGCGAGTATCATTGAGCGCCATGAAGAAGCTGCGCGCAAAGAGTGTGTGGTTCTGTCTTATCGCCGCGATTGCAGCGCCAACGCGGATCGCGCATGCGGAGCAGGACTACAAGACCTGGAACGACTACGGCGGCGGCGCTGACAACTCGCATTACGTCGAGCTGACGCAGATCAACAAGTCCAACGTCAGCCAGCTCGAGGTCGCCTGGACCTATCCCACCGGCGACAACCGGTCGTACGTCTTCAACCCGATCGTCGTCGACAACGTCATGTACGTCATGGCGCGCAACAGCTCGCTCGTCGCGCTCGACGCCGCCACCGGCAGGGAAATCTGGATCCACGAGAACCTTCAGGGCCTGGCGACGCGGGGCATCGCGCACTGGGAAAGCAAGGACCGCAAGGATCGCCGGCTGATCTTCGCCATCAACAACCGCCTGCAGGCCATCGACGCGCGCACCGGAAAATCGATCCTGACCTTCGGCAACAAAGGACTGGTCGACTTGAGAGAGGGCCTCGGCCGCGACCCGAAGACGATCGTCCGCGTGCAGCCCGAGTCGCCGGGGCGTGTGTTCGAGAACCTGATTCTGCTGGGGTCGTCAACCGGCGAGGCCTACCTGTCGACGCCTGGCGACATCCGCGCGTACGACGTCGTCACCGGCAGGCTGGTATGGAGCTTTCACACCATTCCGCATCCCGGCGAGGAAGGCTACGAGACGTGGCCGAAGGATGCGTGGAAGTATGCCGGCGGTACGAACACGTGGGGCGAGATCACGGTGGACGAGAAGCGAGGCATCGCGTACTTCCCGACCGGATCGCCCACCTACGATTACTACGGCGCCGATCGCATCGGCGCCAACCTCTTCGGCAACTGCCTGCTGGCGCTCGACGCGCGAACCGGCAGGAAGCTGTGGCACTTCCAGATGGTCCACCACGACCTCTGGGACTACGACAACAACGCCGCGCCGCAGCTCATCACGGTTCGCCATGAAGGCAAGGTGATCGACGCGGTCTCTCAGGCGACCAAGCAGGGTTTTCTGTTCGTGTTCGATCGCGTGACCGGCAAACCGCTGTGGCCCGTCGAAGAACGGCCGGTGCCGGCCAGCCTCATGCCCGGCGAGCAGGCATGGCCCACCCAGCCGTATCCGACCGCTCTGCCTCCGTACGCACGGCAAAAAATGACCGCGGACGACGTGAATCCGTTCATCCTGACGCCAGACGAGCGCATGGCGTGGAAGGAACGGATCTCGAAGATGCGCAACGAAGGGCTGTTTACGCCGCCCGGATTCGAGGAGACGATTTCGCTCCCAGGCGCGCGCGGGGGATCCAACTGGGGCACCAGCGCGGCGAATCCCGCGAAGGGATTGGTCTACCTGACCACGCAGGACTGGCCGACGATCTACAAGTTGAGCCTCGACGATCCGCTCGCGGCGCGGACGTCGTCGAGAGCATCGAGGCCCGGAACAGGGACGGGACATTTATGAGAGCCGCTGCGAGTCGTGTCACGGGCCGAACGGCGAGGGCTCAGGACCGACCCCTGCACTTGCGCGGCGGCGAATCGTCTCGCGGCTGGACGCATTCCGCCAGGTCGTGACGACGGGGCGAGCGAAGATGCCGGCGTTCGGGGATCTCGACGCCGCGGCGATTTCCGCGGTTCACGCCTTTCTCGCTAGCCGCGCCACGAGCCAGCCATCAACAACGACCGGTCGCCGACGGGCGCAAGCGCTCCGGCGGACGGCCCGGTCGTCGCGTCCGGAGGCGCGCCCGGTGGCCTGGAAGTGCCAACCATCGAAACCCGGTACACGCCGCTCGGCGGTCCACCGTATCCGCCTGGCGTGGACACGCCGGCAAATCGCTACTACACCGATTGGGGCCTCTATCCAAACCAGCCGTACATCATCGGTCCGCCGTGGTCGGCGCTCGTCGCCTACGACCTGAACACGGGAACGATCAAATGGAGAGTGCCGCTGGGAGAAGACGTGAAAGCGGTTGAAGAGGGCGCGAAGAACGCCGGTGTGTTCATGGCCGAGCGCCACGGGCTGATCGTGACGTCGACCGGACTGATCTTCGTCGCAACGACGGACGGCAAGGTGCGCGCGCACGACGAAGAGACCGGCAAGGTGCTCTGGACGGCGAATCTCCCCTTCGGATCGGAAGGGCTGCCCGCGATGTACGAAGTAAACGGCCGGCAGTTTCTCGTGGTGCCGGCCTCGTCGCGCATCAACTCGCGCGGCGGCCATCTGCGCCCGGGCGAGACGGCGGCACCAGAAACCGGCACTCGAAGCTACGTCGCGTTCGCTTTACCACGAAGATCACCAAGATAGTTATCACAAAGATCACGAAGGCAGGACCGGGACAAGATCACAAAGGAATCCTTCGTGATCTTGTGCGGATTTAGATCTTGGTGACCTTGGTGTCTAGCTCACCAGGAAGTCCCACCCGAACCCTGGCGCGTCCGATGGCCTGACGTAAATGCCCTCGGGGCCGCGGGTGATCATGTTGTCTTCCTCGTAGCGGTCGTACACCTCTTTCGGCCCGCCCGGCGCCGGCATGAACAGCTCGGCCCACGGGCTGTTGGTCGTCGCCATGATGAAGTGCACGCCGTCGCGACCGCCGCCGCTGTGCGGGATTACGGAGACGTCGTAGGCCGCCGCGAGCGCCGCGATGCGCCGCAATTCCGTCAGGCCGCCGCACCAGTGGATGTCGGGCTGCCAGATCGTCCGCAAGCCGTGCTCGAGCAGTTGCCGGAACCCGTATCGCGTGTATTCGTGCTCACCGGTGACGATGCGCGTGGACTTGATCTCGGCGGCAAGACGGCCGAATCCCTCGTAGTCGTGCGGCTGCAGGCACTCTTCCATCCAGTAGACGCGATACGGCTCCATCATCGCGGCGATCTCGATGGTGTAGCGTTCGGTCCACGCCATCCAGCAGTCGAGCATGATGTCGCCGTCGGGGCCGAGCGCCTTGCGCGCGCGTTCGACGAGCTCGACGTTCTTACGCATGCCTTCGCGGCCGTCCGCGGGTCCGAAGGGAATCGCGAGCTTCAGGCGCTTGTACCCGAACTCGACGTGCTGCTCGATGTCGTTGCCCGTGCAATACGCCGGCAGCCTCGGCTTGGTCTCGCCGCCGAGCAGTTTGTACACCGGCATGTTGAGCGCTTTGCCGACGATGTCCCACAGGGCGAGATCGACGGCGCTGATCGCGTTGATCACGACGCCCATCCGGCCGTAGGACATCGTCGAGCGGAACATGATGTCCCACAGACGCTCGACGTTGAACGGATCCTCGTTGACGAGGAGCTTCGCCAGGTGCTGGTCGACCACGTAGCCCGCACCGGGACCGCCGCTGCCGTAGCCCTTGATGCCCTTGTCGGTGGCGACTTCGACCGTGATGCTCGGCACCTTGCCGGGATCGGGCAGGAACAGCGAGCGCGTCGCCTTGTATTCCGGATAGATCGACATCGGGTTGGCGACTTCGACGTTGTTCGTGTTCCACGATCCCGCAGACGGTTTGTAGGCTGGAACAGGCCGGCGCGGCTTTGTTTCCACGACCCGCACGCCGGTAATCTTCAGCTTGCTCTTCACGTCGGCGAACGGCGCCTGGGCGTACAAAGGCGCGCTGACGTCAGAGTCGATCCCACCGGCAATCAGGCTGCCCGCCGCCAGCGGTGCTACGTTGAGGAAATCACGACGCTTCATGCGAATCCTCTCTCGGCTTTACGGAAGCGGCCGGAGTTTGATGTTTCTGAACGCGATCGGGTACATCTGGTATTGAAACCGGATATTCCCTTCCGCGAATGCGGCGTCGTGGATGTCGAGCGTGGTCTCGCCGTTCAGCACCACGACGATGTGATCGCCCTCGGCGGTAATCTGAAAGTGATTCCAGTCGTTGTTCTTGATGGAAAAATCGCGCGAGGTCTTCGCGGTGCCGACGATGCCGCCCGTGTTGTAGCCGGCGGGCTGCTGCTTCCAGATCTGCACTTCGTACCCGCCGGCTCCCTTGGGCGAGCGGACGTACACACCGCTGTTGGTGTCCTCACTGCACCTGAAGTCGAGCGACAGGACGAAGTTCTTGTAGCTGGCGTCCGACGCCAGGTACCCGGCCGGCTCGCCGCAGGCCGTCAGCAGTCCGTCCACGACTTCCCACTGAGATCCGCCGGCGGGAACGACCGCGGCCGCCGATCCCTTCGCGCCCGTGCACGGCTTGGGCGTGCCGGTCTGTCCGGGAACCGGCGCACCACCGCCGCGGCCACCACCGGCGCGGCCGGCGCCGCCGCCACGCGGAGGAGGTGGAGGCTGGGAATGCCAGCCGGTCATCGTCTTCCCATCGAAGATCAGCTGCCATCCCTGGGCTTTCTCCTGGGCGGTCAGCGTGTTCATGGTCTGTGCCGCGAGCGTGGTCGTCCACGACAGCAGCGTGAACGCGGCAAAGAGGACGGACTTCTTCTTCATCGGCGGATCCTCATTTCTGAACGGGAGCGGAAGGCGTCTGTTTTTCGATGCGGCCCGACATGAGGCCGCCGACTTTCTCGTGCTGCCATGTGCCGGCATAGCGGTCGTCGTAGAAAAACAGCCGCACGGTGAACGTCCCCAGTCCGGGCAGTGTGGTGTCGGTCATCATAATCATCGGCGTGTCGCCGATCCAGCGCAGCGGCACGACGACCGGAATGTCGCCGTTCACGCCACAACACTGCATGTTGGCGTTGAAGCGCCAGAGATTCTCGCCGATCTTCTCGACGCTGGAAATGTCGTAGCGATCCGCGCGCGCAGGACGATCGCGGCCGGCCACGGTGTACGCGCCGACGAGGCTGACGCCGCGCATGCGTTCGGCGAACTGACGCTCGAGATCGTTGAGCGACGCCGGGTCAACCGCTGCGCCGATGCCGGTCCGGCCGGCCAGCCAGCCGCCCGCGAAGACGACCAGCAGCAGCACGAGAATCAGCGCGGCCTTCACAACGCGACGGACAGCGGCCATGATGCGGTCCCCTCACGCGACAATCAGAAGATCAGAACCGGACGCCCGCGGTCGCGACGAAGGTGCGAGGAGCGCCCATTTCCCCTATGAACCCGGACCGCGCGAGACCGGGATACGGAAACGCGATAGGAATGTAGCGCGTATCGAACGCATTGCGCATGAGAAGTTCGCCGGTCAGGAAGCCCGCCGTGACGCCGAACCGCAGGTTGACGAGGGAAAACGCCTCCTGTCCCAGCGAGTTCTGGTCGTCGTACTGGAACGCTCCGTAAAAAACGACATCCGCCCGCCCGACGAGGGTGGCGCGCCCGACGGCGCGGCCGTACTGCAGCCCGGCGCTCGCGGTGTACTCGGGCACGCTCGGAATCTGATTACCCGCCACGTTGATACCACTGGACGAGCTGCCATCCGAGAACTCGGCGTTGGTCACGCCCACCGAGGTGAAGACATCGAGCCCCTGCGCCGCCCTGGCGTTGACTTCGAGCTCGACACCCGTACTCGTGGCGCCTCCGACATTGGCGATGTAGAACTGAGCCGGTATCGCGGGGTTGGGAATGTTCAACTGCAGATCCTGCCAGTCAATGTGAAACACGGCCACGTTGGCCGATACGCGCCCGTCGCCCAGAAGTGTCTTGAGCCCGCCCTCGAAGTTCCAAGTGTGCTCTTCGCCGTACGATTCGCTGCCGGGCGGCGACGCCGGATTGAACCCGCCGGCCTTGTATCCGTTGGCGACCGTGAAGTACGCCGAGGTATCGGGCTGGAACCGGTAGGCCACCGACACTTGCGGCGAGACGTTCGAGAAGCTGTCGTCGGCGTCCACCGTCGTTGGCGGCGCAATCGCCGGCTCGAAGAAGGTCTCGAGGAGCGCGCTCTTGCTCTCGTAATCGATACGAGCGCCGGCGACCAGGTCGAGGCGCTCGCGAAGCGTGAACGTGGTCTGCCCGAAGACGCCGACACCCACGTCGTCGAGATCGGCGCGCGGCGTGTGCTGGCTTACCGCGATCGGCGCGACGATGAACGGGAAGTAGCTGTTGACCGCATCCTGCTCGTAGTTCTGGGTGAACAGGGACACGCCGGCCTGCCATCGCAATTGAGTGCTGTCGGCCAGGCGCACCGGCGCCGAATCGGCCGATGCGAACCGGAGCTCCTGGGTGAACTGAAAATCGTTCTCGGCGTTGTCGCGCCGCACGATCTGCAGCGGCGTGTAGTCGAGATCGGTAGCGTCCTCCGTCTCCCAGTTCACGAACCCTGTTGTGCTTGAAAATGCAAACCGTGGCCCGGTATGCCGGGCTTGAATCGTCGTGCCGAAGATGTCGCGGTTGGTCCAGCCTTCGAAGTCGCGCGCGGCGTGAAACGGATCGCTCTGCAGCTGCCCCACGTCGTTCAACGCGTAGTCCCCGTCGCGGGCCCGCTCGCCGGTCACGATGACCCGAGTCTCCCAGGTGCTCGACGGTGTCCAGAGGACCTGTCCTTTCGCCGAAAACGCCGACCGGTCGTCGAGCGTATTGCCGGTCATGTCGTTCACTGTGAACCCGTCGCGGTCTACCTGTGCGAACGACACGCCAACGCTGACTTTGTCTCTCACGACCGGACCAGACGCGTTGCCCCGGATCTGCCAGGCGCCGTGGTTCCCGAGCGGAACCGAAAACGCACCGGTCCAGGCGTTGGACGCGGGACGTGTACTCGTGATGTTTACCAGTCCGCCAAGCGTGTTGCGCCCGAACAGCGCGCTCTGCGGTCCGCGCACGAACTCAATCTGATTGACGTCGAGCAGCTCGATGCTCGACGAGTTCTGGCTGATTTGTGGAACACCGTCAAAGTAGGTCGTGATGGCCGGATTGCCCGGGCTGGCGCTGATCCCGCGGAAATGCGGGGTGCTCAGCTTTCTCGCAGACCACTCGGTGAAATAGGTGTTTGGGGCAAGAATCGCCGCGTCGCTGACGATCCTGATGGCGGCGCTCTCGATCGTGTCTTTCGGCACGGCGGTCACGCTGACCGGAATCTTCTGCTTGTCTTCTTCTTCCTTGTGGGCCGTCACCGTAATCGGCGGAACCTTGAAACGCAGTGCTGGATCGGGCGACGGCGCCGGTGCCTGGGCCAGCAACGCACACGGCAGACAGCACACCAAGGCTCCGGCGAGCACGATCTGACGGATACGGCGGACCACCAGTGTTCGGGAAACGGACATGGCCGTCATTATCTATTTGTCCCGGCCCGGCACCAAATGACCCCCACCCGATCGCGCGCCGCATCGCGCGTGCTAGGCTGGCACCGATGAAGGTGGCTGCGTATCAGGCACCGCTTCTGCCCCCTGGATCGATGGACGCGCTGGAGTTCATCCGCGCACACGTCCGGCGGTGCGAGATCGAGGGCATCTCGATTCTGTGCTGCCCCGAAGCCATTCTGGGCGGCCTCGCGGACGATGCCGAAGATCCGCGGGGAATCGCCATCTCCACAGCGGAACTCGGCGAGGTGCTCGCCCCGGTCTCGAGCAACAGCGTCACCAGCATCGTCGGCTTCACCGAGATGGCGGAAGGCGACCGCCTGTACAACTCCGCTGCAGTCCTTCACCGCGGATCGGTCGTGGGGGTGTATCGTAAGCTGCACCCGGCCATCAACCGATCCGTCTACTCAGCCGGCCGCGAGACTCCTGTGTTCCACGTCGACCCGCTGACGCTCGGCATCGTCATCTGCAACGACTCGAACTATTCCGAGCCGGCGGCGCTGATGGCACGGCGGGGCGCGACGGTGCTCTTCGTGCCTACCAACAACGGCTTGCCGCCGGAACACGCCGCCGAGGTCGTCGCGCAGTCACGAAGCGCCGACATTGCCAGGGCCATCGAGAACGGCATGTGGGTCGTTCGCGCGGATGTGGCGGGTCGCGCCGGCGATCTGGTGTCGTACGGCTCGTCCGGCATCGTGGATTCGAAGGGGATGGTGATGCAGACTGCGCGGGAGCTGAGCGACGACCTCCTCATCGCGGAGATCGACACGACGCCCCGGCTGATCAAGCGCCCACCGCCGCGATCCCTGTGGCCGGAGCGGCCGGGTCGAAAGGTCGAGAATTAGATCATGACTCCCATCAATCCTCTCGCGGCGGGCATCTCGCGCCGCCGGTTGCTTCAGACGCTGACGTTGAGCGGCGCAGGTGTCGCGCTCACCGGGCCCGCGCCGGCCTACGCGAGGCAGGCGGTGCCCACGCGCGAAACGGCCCCCGCGCTGGCCCCGCTGAACCGCTTTCCACGCATGGTGCAGGAATTCTTCGTGGCACGCGAGAACGAGATCTATCAGCAACGGCTGAAGCGGCTTGCGGCGCTGAAGAGGAAAGCCGACGCCCAGGCCTATGTCGAATCCGTCCGCGGACAGATACGGCAGGCCTTTGGACCGTATCCCGAGAAAACACCGCTCAATGCCCGGGTGACGAAGACCGTCGAGCGCGACACCTACAAGATCGAGAACGTGCTGTTCGAGAGCCGTCCCGGATTTCTCGTGTCCGCGAATCTGTACATCCCCAAGGGGCGTGCGTTCCCGCTCCCCGGCGTGGTCGCATCCTGCGGGCACTCGGACAACGGCAAGGCGATCGAGACCTATCAATCCTTCTGTCAGGGATTGGCACGTCTCGGGTACGTCGTGTTGATCTTCGATCCGATCGGCCAGGGCGAGCGCATGCAGTACGTCGACGCCAGCTGGAAGCCCCTGCGCGGAACAGGTACCGCGGAACACAACTACGCCGGCATCCAGCAGGTTCTCGTCGACGAGCGTTTCTGGATGTGGCGGGCGTGGGACGGCATCCGCGCCCTCGATTACCTGATGTCGCGCAAGGAAGTGGACGTGCGCCATCTCGGCATCACGGGCAACTCGGGCGGCGGCACGATGACAACGTGGCTCTGCGGCGTCGAAGACCGCTGGACGATGGCGGCCCCGAGCTGTTTCGTGACCGAGTTCAGGCGGAACATGGAAAACGAGCTCGGCGCGGACATGGAGCAATGCCCGCCGCGGGCGCTGGCGCTCGGCCTCGACCACGAAGACTTTCTGGCGGCGATGGCGCCGAAGCCGGTCATCATCCTGGCCAAGGAAAAGGACTACTTCGACGCACGCGGCAACGAAGCGGCCTACCATCGGCTGAAGCAGCTGTATCGCCTGCTCGGCGCCGAAGAGAACGTCGCGTACTTCGTCGGACCGACCTATCACGGCTACTCGCAGGAGAATCGCGAAGCGATGTACCGCTGGTTCAACCGCTGCACCGCGATTTCGGACGCAAAGACGGAACCAAAACTTGTTCTCGAGAAAGACGAGCCGCTGTGGGCCACACCGCACGGCCAGGTCGCCGAACTGAAATCGAAAACGATCTACGGTTTCACGCAGGAAAAGTCCAGGGCCCTCAGCACCAGGCGGCTGGATCTCGACGGCGCCGCACTTCCCCGAACGGTGGCTGAAGTGTTGCGTCTTCCCGAGCGCGCCGGTGTTCCGGAATTCCGCATCTTGAGGCCGCTGCCCGATCGCCGGTATCCAATGAAGCACGCGCTCCCCTACATGGTCGAAACCGATCCGGGCGTGCACGCGATCGTGTACCGGCTCACGCAAGAGCCGCTGCTCTCGCGCCCGCCGCGCGACACCAGCAAAGCGATCCTGTACGTCTCGCACACGTCCTCTGACGAAGAGCTGCGCAGCGAGCGGCTGATCCGCGACCTCATCGCGTCGGATCCCGACGCCGCCTTCTACACGTGCGATGTGCGGGGTGTGGGCGACTCCGAACCGCAGACGACGAACGTCACCGATCGGGGCGAATACAGCACCGACTATTTCTATGCGTCGCACGCGCTCATGCTGGACTATCCGTACCTCGGCCAGCGCACGTTCGACGTGCTCAGAGTGCTCGACTGGCTGAACGCCTGGGGATACGGACAGATTCACCTCGCGGCGAAAGGCTACGGCGCGCTGCCCGCGACCTTCGCCGCGCTGCTCTCATCGCACGTGCTCCAGGTGACGCTGAAGCACGCGTTGAGCTCGTATGCCGAGATCGCCGAGGCAAAGGATTACAACTGGCCGTTGTCGGCGTTGCCCGCGGGTGTGCTGGCGAGCTTCGACATGCCGGACTGCTATCGGGAGTTGAAGAAGAAGAATCTGAAGCTGCTGGAACCCTGGGGCGCCAACCCGGCGCGAACTTGATCTGAGGAGAAAAGGAATGAGCATGAGTCTGAAACGTCCTGCCATGATTGCGGCGCTCTTTGCGGCCTTCGTTTCGATACCGGGGCACGCGCAGGCGCCGAAGCCCGACCCGGCTGCGCTGGCCAAAACCGGCATTCTGGAGCGGCTCGCCGAACGAAGCGGCGTCTACGGCGTTCCACCGACCGCGAAGGTGCCGGGGTTCATCGCCGATGCCGGCTGGCCCCAGAAGCTGCCCAACAACTGGATCATCGGTGAGGTCGGGGGCCTGCATGTCGCGCCCGACGATCACATCTGGGTGTACCAGCGGCCCCGCAGCCTGACCAACGACGAGGCGGCGCTGACGGCCGCCACGCACAAGGCGGCGGACGGCCGGCCCGTCGACGCGCTCGGCTATCCGCGTCCCTACGGCGTGCTCGGCGATTGCTGTCTGCCGGCCCCCGCTGTGATGGAGTTCGATGCGAACGGCAAGCTGTTGCAAGCCTGGGGCGGCCCGGCCGATCCAGGCAAGTGTCGAGTCGAGGACGGTTGCTTGTGGCCCGCCAGGGAGCACGGCATCTTCGTCGATCACAACGGCTTCGTGTACATCGGCGGCAACGGCGGCGGCGGCAAGCCCAACCCGTCCGCGTGGGCCTCGACCGCCGGCTCTGACGGCATGATTCTGAAGTTCACCAAGCAGGGCAAGTTCGTGATGATGATGGGCGGCCCCACCAAGGGCGCCGACAGCAACAACAAGGATGGCGGCAAGGACGCCACGCCGCTGTTCTTCCTGCCCGCCGACATCACGGTCGATCCGACGACCAACCGGATGTATGTGTCCGACGGCTACGGCAACCGCCGCGTGATCATCGTCGATGCGGCCACCGGCAAGTACATCGGCCACTTCGGCGCGTATGGCAACAACCCGGTCGACGACAAGGCCGCGGCCGCCGCGGGTCCGTGGATGAACGACTTTACGAAGGGCAACATGAAGCCCGCGTTCTTCCGCAATCCCGTGCACTGCGTGAAGATCAGCAAGGAAGGCCTGATCTACGTCTGCGATCGCGGCAACAACCGCATCCAGGTCTTCAACGGGCGCGATGCGAACCTCGGCAAGGAATGCGCGAACCCAACCGGCGATGCCGGCAAGTGCGGCTTCGTGAAGGAACAGCAAGTGGCGGTGAAAACCAACGGTCTGCCCGGATCAGCTGTCTCGATGAACTTCTCCACCGACGCCAAACAGACGTGCCTCTACATCGGCGACAACTCGAACATGACGATCTACATCCTGAACCGCGACACGCTGCAGGAGCTCGGACGGCTCGGCAGAAGCGGCCGCGCAACCGGCGAGTTCCACTGGCTGCATCAGGTGAGCGCCGATTCGCACGGCAACATCTATACGGCCGAAGTCGACACCGGCAAACGCATCCAGAAGTTCGTCCGCTACGGCCCCGATGGCTGCAGCGGCACGGGCCGGACGACGGTGGGTGGAGTGTTGCAATAAATGAAGGGCTGAGGGCTTAAGGCTAAGGGCTCAGGGCTCAGGGCTAAAGGCGGCGCAGGGCTTCCGCCTTCGCGCAAGGCTTCGGCGGACCACCGTAGCCTTGGCGGAGGTGGTCAGCCCTGCCTCTGCATCAGTACGTAGTGTCCGGCTTCAGCCGGACCGGGCAAGCTGCAAGATCAGGCTCAGATCGTCCGCTCGAAAACCTTCAGCGCGGGTAACGATCAGCGCTCCGTCCCCGTGCGGCCGTAACGCCGCTGCATCTCACGGTTGATGAGGTCGGCCTGGTCTTCGGCGCCCTTCTGCAGCCACTGGTGTTCGGGCCGGCTCAGAATCTCGTCGATCACCTGATTGACCCTGCGCGCCTGTTCGCCCCGCCCAGCCCGTAACGCCCTCTCCGTAATCTCACGCGCTTCGGGAATGAGCCCCATGTAGAAGCGTTCGGCCACTTCGAACATGCCGTGCCACTGGGTGTAGTCCGGCGCCATCATCGACGCACCCATGCGCGCGCGCCGGCCTTCGTGGTGCCACAACAGATACCAGGTCCACTCGATCTTGTCGTCGTACTGCGTCTTCGTGATGAGGTTGTTCGACGCCAGGGCGCTCATGATGGCCTGTCCCGGCTTGGCGAACTTTTCGTTGAAGTGGATGACGAGGTCGTCGTACTGGCGATAGAACTGGTTGACGTAGTCGGGTGTGTGGCAGGTGCCGCACACCTGCTTCATCCGGTTGCGCTTGGCCTCGGCCGTGTCGTTGATGGCGGCCCGCCGCTTCTCGGGATCCGTTTCGGTGACGACCGCGTGATTCCGGTCGGTGTCCATCACGAGGCTCACCGGCGGACGGTTCGTCCACGAAATGCGCTCGCCGGGATCGTGGGTGATTTTCATGCCGTTCCGGAGATTCGCGCTCATGTGACACGTGGCGCACGTAGGCGCGGCGCTGTAGTCCTGCCCCACGACCCACGGCTTCGCGTCGAGGTTCATCTCGGCGATGAGGTCGCGGAACGCCACGCCGTGCTTCGACTCGTCGTAGATCTCCTTCTGCGGATGGTCCGGGCCGAGGTGGCACTTGCCGCAGTTCTCGGGCTGCCGGGCGCGGCGCGCCGAGAAATCGTGCCGGCTATGGCAGGCGGCGCACGACCCTGCCGAGCCGTCCACGTTCAGCCGGCCGATGCCGGTGTTGGGCCAGCTCGTGCTGCTCAACAGGGGCTTGCCGCTCTCGTTGCGCACGATACGGCCCACGGCCTCGACGTTGGTCGGCTGCCCGTTCCCGTCCGGCTTCAGGTCGCGCATCGTGATGAGGCCGCCGTCGGCCGCCTGAAAGGCCACGAGCGAGCCGTGACACTGCTGGCAGCCCGAGTTGGCCGGCGCGAAGCCGTTCACCATCTGTACGGCCCTGCCGGGCGTCGGCGAATGCGGGTTGAACGGCACACGCGACCCCTCGATCGTCTCCGCCAGGAAATTGTCGAGCGAAGCCAGGATGTTGCCGGCCTTCGAGTGGTGGCTGGCCGAGAACTCCGCCGCCTCGGTCGGATGGCAGCGCGCGCAGTCGCGCGGTGTCACGATCGTCGCGATCTGCTGCCCGTAGTGCGTAAAGACGTCGGCGTCCTTCGCCTCGGCCTTGTGACAATCCACACAGGCGACGCCCTTCTCGGCGTGCGTGGAACCGGTCCAGTGCTCGACGATGCCCCTGGTCGTCTGCGCGTGGCAGTCGACGCACTGTCGGGAAGCAGCCGGTGGGGAAACCGACGCGCGCGATCTGCCTGTCCCGTGCTGGCGCCTGGCCACCTCGAGCCACTGCACCGCCACGAGGGAGAGCAGGAACAGGAAGCCCAGGCCGGCGATGACCCAGCGTTTCTGATCGAGTGTCATGGCAACAACCTCAGTGCGCGACGAGCGCTTCCCACATCGTGAAACCCATAATGGTGAGCGCGCCCACCACGCCAATCCAGACGCTGACGTCCGGGTACTTGAACCGCCGCACCAGCCAGTCGTCGATGAACGGCCAGAGGAACATGACGAACACGATGAAGCCTTGCGTGAGCACAGCCATCGTGCCCGAGAAGAGCTTCAGCCAGCGGAAGGCGACGTAGAAGAACCATTCCGGCTTGATCACTTCCGGCGTCACCAGCGGATCGGCCCGCGGGCCCATCTCCACCGGCACGAGCGTCGCGAGCGCGCTCAGCAGGATCATCAGCGTCAGCCCGATGATGAGCTCCGTGTAGAAGTGCTCCGGGAAGAAGTTGAAGTGCTTCCGGGCGCCGGCATCCTCGCCCTCGAACTGCAGCTCGGTCACGCCGAGCAGCCGCACGAGGCCGATGTGCATCATCAGCACCAGGATGAGCAACACCGGCAGGACGGCACCGTGGAGGATGAAGAAGCGCGACAGCGTGCGGTCGTTGTACGTCTCGCCGCCGAGCAGCACCTGCTTCATGAAGGGACCCACGACGGGCACCGTGTCGCTGATGTTCGCGCCCACCGTCGCGCCCCAGTAGCTCAACTGCTCGAAGACCAGGCTGTAGCCCGTGAAGCCCAGCATGAGCGTGCAGACGAGCAGCGTCATGCCGATCATCCAGTTCAGCTCGCGCGGCTTCCGGTACGCACCCGTGAAGAACACGCGCATCTGGTGCAGCACGACAGCGGCGATCATGAGCGTGGCGCCCCACTTGTGCAGGCCGCGCAGATACCAGCCGAAAGCGGCCTCTTCGGTGATGTAGCGCACCGACTCGTAGGCCGTGGAGGGCGAGGGCTGATAGTAGAAGGCCAGCAGCACACCGGTCACGATCTGCACGACGAAGAGATATGCGGGGGTGCCGCCGAGCGCGAACCACCACCGCTTGAGATGGTGTGGCACGGGCTCGTTCGACATCGCCGCGATCCCGTCGATCGACACGGGCACGCGTTCGCCGATCCAGGCGCGGACGTCGCTCATCGCCGGCACTCGAGGCAGCTCAGACACGGGGCGTAGCCCGACCCGCGGAGCCCGGCACATGCACGGCGCCCGCGACATCGCCAACCGAGAGTTGCTCGGCCGGCACGAGGATGTAGAGCAACCCCTTGTCCACCGTCAGGCCGTAGCGTGGCAGCGTCTGCCCGGCGTCTCCGGGCGGACCACCGGTGGCCCGTCCCTCGGCATCGAACGTGCCGTTGTGGCAAGGGCAAAAGTACCGATCGTTCTGACCTTCCCAGCGCACCTGACACCCGAGGTGCGGACACGTGCTCGACAGCGCGATGAAGTCGTCCGCGGTGCCGCGATCGCCACGACGCGTCACGTTCACCGTGCGGCCGTCGGGCGTGCGGTACAGGATCGTGCTGCCATTCGGTACGTCGGCCACGCGGGTGACGAAAAGCTGATGCACGCGCCCAATCCTGGCCGGGAGCATGAATCGTCCGCCGACCCACGCGAACATGCCGTAGCCGCCGAGGAGGCCGGCCATCATGGCGAACCGCGAGCTGAACCGCAGAGCGGCGCGTCGCGACAGCGGCGCTTCGGGTTCTTCGGCGTCGCGAAATGGTGGTGGCGCGCTGTGCGGTGTGTGTGCCATGAGCGTCAACTCAGAACGGCGTGAATCCCAGAGACGGGAATCGCGTCATGGTGTGGAGCTGATAGAGCGGCCGCGCATAGGCGATGATGATGAGCACAACCGCCACCGCGCTCCACAAGCCCAGCCGATCCCAGAGCGACGGTTCCGGCGCAGGCGCGACGAGCGATTCGGCATATTCGAGGGGCGCGCGCTCGCCGCGCGGCGACACGAGCATCGTGCCCACGACCACGCCGACATAACACATCGCCGAGACGAACAGAATCACGCCGCCCACGGCCGAGATGTTTACGAGCGGCACCCATGCCTGCGCGGCTTCCACGCCCTGGAACTCGCCGGTGTACACGCGCCGCGGCATGCCCATCAACCCGGCGATGTGACTCGGAAGGCTGAAGCACTGCATGCCGACAAACCACAGATACGGCTGCGCGGCGGCGACGGAAGGAAACGCGATGGCGCGCCCGGTGAGGCGCGGCATCAGCCAGTAGGTCGCGCCCATGAACGTGAGCGCGACCGCCGTACCCACGGTGAGGTGGAAGTGCCCCTGAATCCACGCCGTGTTGTGGATCATCGCGTTCATGCCATAAGCCGCGTTGACGGCGCCGCCGAAGCCGCCGAGCGCGAACGTGACCATCGCGAGCGCGACGCCCGAGAAGAACGGATCACCCCACGGCAGGACCTTGATCCAGCCGAACGTGCCGGAGCCCCCGCGCGCCCGTCCTGCCACCTCGAGCGAGGCGATCACGGTAAAGGCCGTGACCAGGCTTGGAAACATGACCGCGTAGGTCGTAAAGGTGTGCAGCAGCTTCCAGCCGTTCGAGATCCCCGGATCGGTGAACTGGTGATGGAAACCCACGGGCGTCGAGAACAGGACGAACTGCACGAACACCACGCGCGTCAGGGCATCGCTGAAGAGCTTCCCGCCGGCGACCCGGGGAATCACGGTGTACCAAAGCACGTAGGCCGGCACGAGCCAGAAGTACGTGAGCGGGTGGCCGAACCACCAGAAGTACGTGCGGGCCACGATCGGGTCGATGCGGTCGACGACGCCAAAGGACCAGGGCAGGATGAAAACCAGGACCTCCACCGCGAGGCCGGCCGTGGCAAGGATCCAGATCGCCACCGTGGCCAACATCCCGTGGGCGGCCAGCGGCACTCGCCCGCCCGGCTGCGCGTTCCGCCAGGAGCGGAAACTGCCGATCATCACGCCGCACCAGACCCACGATCCGACGACGAGCAGCGTCGCGCCCACATAGAACGTCGGGTGCGCCCGCAGCGGAGGATAGAACGTGTAGAGCACGGTGCTCGTCCCGGACAGGATGGCCACCGTCGTCAGGACCGTGCCGATGACCGCCGTCCAGAACCCGCCCCACGCCCAGCGGATGCCGACAATGCGGCCGAGGGTCGTCTCGGTGACAACATAGCCGAGCGCCATGATGAAGAACGTCGTGAAGACGAGCGCCAGCAGCACGCCGTGCGCCGTGACCGAGAGGTAGTAGAGCCGTGCCGAGCCGAAGGGCAGATCGATGCCGGCTCTCGCGAGCGCCTGCATCACGGCCATGAAGGAGCCCACGGCGAAGGCGCCGATCGCCACCCACAGATTTGCCAGGATCAGGCGAACGGCCACCGGCGTCATCGTGCGGCCTCCGCGATGACCTTGCCCTGCATGAGATGGTGACCCAGGCCGCAGTATTCGTTGCAGACGATCAGGTACTCGCCCGGCGTCTCGAAAGTGACAGTTGTCTGACTGACGTAGCCCGGCGCGACGGTCAGGTTCACGTTGGTGCCGACAATCTGGAATCCGTGCAGCACGTCCGGGCTCGTCACGCGGAACGTGATCGGCACGCCGGTCGGGACGCGCACCTGCGCCGGCTGGAAGACGTAGAACTCTGCCCGGATGGCGACGGTAACGCTGCCGTCGGGGTGCCTCCTCGCCCCTGGTGAGGCGAACTCGCCGCTCACGGTCAGGGTCTCGGGGCGAATGGTCTCGGTGTGGCTCGGCGGGTGCGACGATCCGGCCACGGCTGTGACGACGATCGCGCCGATGAACAGCGCGAGCATGCCCGTGGCGGCCCACATCCAGTACTTTTCGTACCGATCGACGTGCACTGGGATCTACGGAGTCATGCGGGGGATGAAGAGACCAAAATACAGCAGCAGCCAGCCGGTCACGACCAATCCGGCGAACGCCGCGACGATGACGGCAGTGCCTCGCGGCGGTTCGTCATGACCATTCGATGCGCTCACAGGTTGCGGCCTCGCGGGTGAATCTAGCACAGGGGCGTGGCACGACAGAAACACGACCCGCTCTCGGCGCTATAATCGCCGACTGCTGCGTTCCCGCTCCGCCCGTTCTAGACGAGGAGGTGTCATGCCTACGCCGCGAATCGTGCTCTCCACGCTCGGTGCCTCCGCCGTCTTCTTACTGACGGCCTACAGCAACCCCGATTCACATGCGACGTTGTCGGCACAGACCGCCGCGAAGGTGGGGAATCCCATCACCGGCGAGGGACTGCCGAACCCGGCCCCGAAGGTGACCCGCAACTGGGGTGAGCTTCCCGCGGGCCGGAAGTGGGGCACGTCGGCCGGCATCGACATCGATCCGAAGGACGGCAACATCTGGGCCTACGAGCGCTGCGGCGCGGGCACCGCCGGCGGCGGGCGCGCGTCGATTGCGACAACACCCCGCGTCGATCCCGTCTTCAAGTTCGACCGCCACACCGGCAGCGGTGCTGGCGAACTTCGGCAAGGGCGTCATGGTGACGCCGCACGGCATCTCACGTCGACAAGGACGGCAACGTGTGGATTGCCGACTTCGCGGGCAACAAGGCGGGCACCAAGGGACACCAGGTCCACAAGTTCAGCCCGAAGGGCGAGAAGCTGCTGAGCCTGGGCATCGCCGGCAAGCCGGGCAACGCCGATGGCCAGTTCAACCAGCCCAACGACGTCGTCGTCGGGCCCGACGGCAGCATCTACGTGTCCGACGGCCACGACGCCCAGGGCATGACCACCGACCGCGGCGATCGCCGAAGGACTCAAGCGCGGCGCCACGTCGCGCATCAGCAAGTTCACGCCGGACGGCAAGTTCATCAAGTCGTGGGGAAAGATCGGCGTGCGCCACGGCGAGTTCCGCACGCCGCACGCGCTGATGTTCGACGCGAAGGGCCGTCTCTGGGTGGCGGATCGCGGCAACCACCGGCATCGAGATCTTCGATCAGGACGGCAAGTACCTCGAGTCGCGCTACATGTACGGCCGCATCAGCGGGTTCTTCATCAAGGGCAACACTGCTCTACGCGATCGACTCGGAGTCGGGTCCGCTGAACCACCCGAACTGGCGTGACGGCGTGCGCATCGGTCCGCTCGACGAGGATCGCGTCACCGGCGTTCATCCCGCCCTTCGAGCGCGAGGACCGCGTGTATCAGGGCACGGCGGGCGAAGGCGTCGCGGTCGACGCGGATGGCAACGTCTACGCGGCGGAAGGGCCGAACTCGCTGGCCCAGGCGGGCGGCGCGTTCACCAAGTACTCGGTGAAGTGACTCCTTTAGATTTTGAAAGGGCTGACCCTTGAGAACTGGACGGTGCCTGTTTCTCGGAGCCGCTCGAAGGGCGACGGATAGCTGCCAACAGGATCCACGGCGCCTCAGCGCCGAGGCAGATTATCGGCACTTCAACTTACTATGGCGGAGAGGGTGGGATTCGGACCCACGTGGCCTACCCAGACTAGTCGGCACCAACTGCTTCAATTCCTCGAACCAGACCGATTCGAGAAGTGGCCAGATTATGCGGGAACCTGCCGGAAGGACAGGGCTGAAGCCCTGTGCCACCTATCGAGGCAGGAACGTCAACCGCCTGCGAACCACTGCCTACCAACCACCAACCACGAACGGAGTCCGGCTTCAGCCGGACTGTCGCATGTTCAGTGCGTCAGCGAATAAATCACGTAGTTCACGCCAATCCGGTAGGCCTCGTTCGTGGGATCGATCCCGAAGAATCCCCTGTCGGACCATTCCCAGTACTCGGCGAGATCGTTGTTGTGGTTCGCCAGGGCGATCAGGCGGCCGTCCGGGTTGTTATCTTCGAACAGCGCCTGGTAGTCGGGGATCATGCCCGGAAACATCGGATGCGGGTAGTCGATCTTCTTCAAGTCGAAGAACGTGTGGAAGACCGGGTGCGTGACGTCGATCTCGATCCACCGCAGTTCCGGCATCACCCGCCGCATCTGATCGGCCATGTTGTCCCACTGCGTGGTCTCGAAGTCGTCGAAGAGAATCAGGCCGCCCTTCAGCAGGTACTGCCGAAGATTGCGCGCCTCGGCATCCGTCATATCCCAGAATCCCGGCTCCGACATGTAGACGAGCGGGTGGCGGAAGATCTCCGGATCCCCCAGATCGAGCACGTTGCTGCCGTCGGTGTGCGCGCGGACTTTGGAAATGTCCGCCACGATGTAGGCGAGATGCCGATCGGCGCGCGGATAGTCGTGGTTCCAGCTCGAGCTGGGGTGATACCGGAGCCGCGTAAAGACCCACTTGTCGTCGTACTTCACGTTCGGCGACACAGATGACCGGTACGAGCCGAACTGCGCGGCGGCCCATATCGGGAACGCCAGCGCGAACGCCGCCGCCACGAACGCCGACCTGCCCACCATCGACGTGATTCTAGCGCCGCCTTCATCAGACGCCACGCCATGCGGTGAGATGATCTGTCGTCCAGCCGGACGTGTTCGTGCAGCGGCCCACTG
This sequence comes from Vicinamibacterales bacterium, assembly GCA_963746535.1. Classification (GTDB taxonomy): domain Bacteria; phylum Acidobacteriota; class Vicinamibacteria; order Vicinamibacterales; family JAMQPK01; genus JAMQPK01. Next base: position 431,275 of record CAVVBP010000011.1, read on the forward strand.
CGCCATCATGCGTCAGCCCGGCGTCTGGGTTCCGGCCGGCAGGACGACAGATCGTCTCGCCGCGTTGGCCGGCGTCCGGTGACCGACATGACAGGGCTAAAGCCCTGTGCCACCGCATCTGGCAGCCCACCTGCCACCGCATGTGGCTGCCTACTTCCGGCCCTCGAGCACCAGCTTGATCATCGAGAGCGTCTGTTCGGCTCCCTCGCGGGCCATCTTCTCCGCCACGCTTCGCGCGATCCCGCCAAAACCGCCGCGCAGCAAATCGCCGCGCGATCGATTGCTGTAGAGGATGTAGGTGACGGGCGAGCCATTCTCGGTACCGCTCGCAATCCACGCCACGGCGAGCGATGCGTCGTAGTAATGGCTGGTATAGATGTATTTCTGGGCGACGACCGTCCGCTCCTCTCCCGCCTTGGGCGTGTACATCACGGCATGGACCACGCTGACGATCGGTTTCTGCCCGTAGTCTTCCTTGATCCAGTAGATGATGTCGCGCGCACCCGCGAGCGAATCGTTCGGAAACCCGGACAGATAGCGCGCCAGCTCGGGAACAAAGGCGTGAACGTTGCGTGCGCGGGTGAGCAGGCTCGACCATTCCGACTTGAGGCTCACGGCCTTGCTGTTGTCGTTGTAGGTCACGAGGGCTTCGTCTCCCCGCGCCCGATAGGCGGTGACATAGTCCACGACGGTCTTACGTGCGAACTCGTTGACCCGCTCGGGATAGTCCGGCGCCTTCCAGTCGATGGCGGCCTGAATGGCCGAGAGCCCAGCGCCGCCGATGCGAACACCGCAGCTCCCGACGCGGCAGTTTTTCAACTCATCGATGTCGTTGCGGTCGAAGGCCAGCCTGGCGACGTCCGAGAGCGATGCGGGAGTGCTGAACTGACCGAAACCCTGTATCACCTGGCCGTCAACGTACGAGATCATCTGGCCGTAGTAGCTCACCACCTGCGCATGCGGCGCCAGAATCCTGACGGCGGCCTGCGTCACGATCTCGCCGTTTTTTTCGGCGTTCGCGTGCGCGACGACCATGCCGCCCTGAAGCATCGTGAGATCCGCGGGCGTGAAGTCCACCTTCCGAAGAACCTGCTCCACTTCCGGACGGGGATCGGCTGCCTGGCCGTCGAGCACGATCGGCGTCAGGAGGGACAGGGCAAGGACAGTCAAGAGTCTGGGAATGCGCATGGTGGTGTCACCATGATAGTCCTCCCGGCCTGCGCTGCCAGACTCGGCTAGAATCGGCTCAGATGTCAGGGCGCGTTCTCATCACCTTGCTGCTTCTGGGCATTGTGGTTACCGGTGTGCGGCCCGCCGCCGTGCGGCAGACAGGTCGGCCCGCGTCCTATTCGGCGCGGCAGCTCGGCACGGCCGTCGAGCTGAACGATGCCGCGAGCCAGACTTCCGTCTCGATTCTTCCCTCGCTCGGCAATATCGCCGTCGAAATGAAAGTGAAGGGTCACAACGTCCTTCGCTTCCCCTTCCAGACCGCTGGCGAGTACAAGGGCGGCACCGGATCGATCGGCATTCCGTTCCTGGCACCGTGGGCCGATCGGCTCGACGAGCAGGCGTTCTATGCCAACGGCAAGCGTTACGCGTTCGACATGACGCTGGGCAACGTACGCGGCACGAATCCGATTCATGGCTTTCTGATGAATGTCCCCGACTGGAAAGTCGTCGAGGTCCGCGCCGACGGGCAGTCGGCCTGGGTCACCAGCCGGTTGGATTTCTTCAAGCAGCCCCAGTGGATGAAGCAGTTTCCGTTCGCGCACACCATCGAGATGACGCATCGTCTTCGCGACGGCGTCCTCGAGGTCGCCACGAAGATCGATAACTTGAGCGTCGACCCGATGCCTGTCGCGATCGGATTCCATCCGTTCTTCCAGCTGACCGATTCGCCGCGCGACGACTGGACGCTCTCGGTCGCCGCCCGGACGCACTGGCCGGTGGGCGAATCGAAAATGCCAACCGGCGTGCCGCAGCCGATCGAAAAATTCTTCAGCACACCGGCAGCCGTTCAGCTGGCGCCCCTCGAGCTGGACGACGTGTTCAGCGACCTCGTACGGGACGCACGAGGCCAGGCGACGATGACGCTGAAAGGCAAAGCACAGCGGCTCGACGTGGTGTTCGGCGCGAACTATCGCGCGGTCGTGATCTATGCGCCCAGGCCAGAGCCGGGCCAGGACCCCGCGGCCCGCAACTTCATCTGCATCGAGCCGGTGACGGCGATCATCAACGGCCTGAATCTCGCGCATAAAGGTGTGTACAAAGACCTGCAAAGCATTCCTCCCGGCGGCGTCTGGCAGGAGAGCTTCTGGATTCGCCCCAGCGGTTTCTAGTCATGCCACGAGCGACCGCGTTCGTTCTATCAGTTCTCCTCTTCGCCGTCAGCCCGCAGGCTCAATCGCCGCGTGAGATCGCGTTCGACGAGATCCTGCAGCCGAGGCCCGGCGAATGGCCGAGCTACAACGGCCAGTTGAGCGCCAACCGCTACAGCACGCTCGACGAGATAAACACGCGCAACGTGTCGACGCTCGAGCCGAAGTGGACGCACGAGATGGGCGGTCAGCGCGCGCTTCAGATGACGCCGCTCGTCGTCGATGGCGTGATGTACGCCCCGGCCGTCAACGAGGTGCGCGCGCTGGATGCGCGAACCGGGAAGCAAATCTGGCAGTTCGTGCGTCCCCAGACACCCGGGCTCGTTCCTACTGGTGATCCAGCGTCGGGCATCAACCGCGCGGTGGCGGTGCTCGGCCAGCGTCTGTTCCTGCAAACCGATCACGCGCACCTCGTGGCGCTGGATCGACGCAACGGGCAGGTGCTCTGGGACGTGGAAATGGCGGATTACCGCCAGAACTACGGCGCGACCGGCGCGCTGCTCGTCGTCAACGACCTGGTCATCGCCGGCATCTCGGCGGGCGACGAAGGCGTGCGGGGCTTTCTCGACGCGTATCGCGCCTCGACGGGCGAGCGCGTGTGGCGCTTCTGGACGGTGCCCGGACGAGGCGAGCCCGGATCGGACACGTGGATCGGAAAGGCGCTCGAGCACGGCTGCGCGACGACGTGGCTGACCGGGTCGTACGATCCCGATGCGCGACTCCTCTATTGGCCGACCGGGAATCCGTGTCCCGACTACAACGGCGAGGAACGCAAGGGAGACAACCTGTACTCGTCGTCTGTCGTCGCGCTCGATCCCGCGTCGGGGAAACTCCGCTGGCATTTCCAGTTCACGCCGCACGACCTTCACGACTGGGATGCCAACCAGCCGCCGGTGCTGGTGGATGCCGACTTTCGCGGGCGCCCGCGCAAGCTGCTGGTCGTCGCGAATCGCAATGGATTCTTCTACGTGCTCGATCGGCTGACCGGGCAGATGCTGCTGGCCGAGCCGTTCGTCAAGAACATCACCTGGGCGTCCGGTGTCGGCGCCGACGGCCGGCCAAAGCTGCTGCCTGGCTACGAAAACTCGACCGAAGGCACTCAGACGTGTCCCTCGGTGTCGGGCGCCGCCAACTGGCCCTCTTCGTCCTTCAGCCCAGCCACGGGCCTCTTCTACGTGATGACGTCGGAGGCCTGCTCGGTCTACCGCAAGAACTCAGACTGGTTCGAGCTCGGCAAGTCGTTCTACGGCGGCACGACGAAGAACGCCACGATCGAGGGCGGTGGAAAATCCCTGAAGGCGCTCGACATCCAGTCGGGCAAGCTGGTGTGGGAAGTGCCGAACGTCACGGGCGGCATCAGCGCGTCGGGCGTCATGAGCACCGCCGGCGGACTCGTGTTTTACGGCGACAACACGGCGGGCGCGGTGATTGCCGTGGACGCAAAGACCGGACAACGTCTCTGGCAGTTCGACACCCAGCAGGTCTGGAAGTCGAGCCCGATGACGTTTGCCATCGACGGCAAGCAGTACATCAGTGTCGTGGCGGGGTCCACCGTGAGGGTGTTCGGACTGCCCAACTGAAAGTGGTTCGAACGTTCTATAGAGCTTTTCAAATGTACGTAGTGTCCGGCTTTAGCCGGACGGGGACGCGTTCCGGATCGAACGGCGTTGGGTTGGCGTTGCTGCCGCGCGAATCCGAAGCTCCGGGGCCGGACGCGCGCTGCGATGCCGCGGCGGACCGCGCGACGCGAGGACACCCACTTCGCTATTCGTCCTCGCTCGATGCCCTGGGGCTTCTCGCGCGGTCAGGCGTCACCCGTCGGCCGCCTGCGCACGGCTTCGCGCCGCAGTAACGCCAACCCAACTACCGCGAACCCGGAACCGGAACCTCAGAACCTAGAACCTCAGAACCCCGAACCACCATCGCTAATCGAGCTTCTTCAACCAGACATTCCGGAACTCGACCTTCATCGGCGGGCCGACGTGCATCTGGAAGCCGATCAGCCCGCCGAGCATCCGGTTCTTCGTGTCGTCATCCACCACGATGCTGGTGACCGAACCATTGAGCACCTGCACGATCGTGTTGCCGCGCGCGATGAGATGAACCTGGTTCCAGTCGTTGACCTTGATGATCGACTTCAATTCGTCGCCGTTCTGCAGGTTGCCGATCACTCTCGGACGGCCGCCATCGGCGACGTGCACGGCCTGTCCGCGCATGGCGAGAAAGCCGCGGCCGCGCTCTTCGTAGATCTGACCGGTGTACTGATTGGCGAAATCGATATCGGCCTGGTAGCCCTTCAGCACCCAGTTGTGCTCGACCTTGCTGCCGCCGGCCTCGGCGCCCACGGGCAGGTGTGCGCTCCGAATCTGAATCCCGCTGTTGGTCGAGTCCATCCGGAACTGGACCTTCAGCTCGAAGTTGCGTGGCTCGCCGCCGCGCCAGATGAGAAACGTATTCTGTTTGACGGCGTTGTCCGGCGAGCTCTGGCCGACGATCGCGCCGTTTTCCGCGCGCCAGAACGCCTTGTCGCCATCCCACCCCTTCAGCGTCGTGCCGTCGAAGATCGGCTCGAAGCCGGTGCGGTCGTCCATGACGAGCGGATCGACACGCGGTCCCTGGCCGCCGCGTCCGCGACCTCCTCGATCGGGCGCCTGCGCCGGCGCCTGCGCCGACGAGATCGTCGCGCCCGCCGCGGCCAACAACACGATCAACGTCATGGTCCTCATGGTCATCTCCCTGTTCGCGTTCGCGGCGCTAACGGCCGCCGAGGTGAAACACCTCGGGAAGGGGCCGCGAAACCGGACTGTTGTCGGGGTTCGACGGCATGATCTCGCGCATGTGCGCCCACCATCGGCGGCAGACATCGGTTGTGGCGATGGCTGCCCACCGTTCCTCGCTCTCGATCTCCGCATAGGCGAAGAGATCGCGCGTCGCCGGATCGATGAAGATCGAGTAGTTCAACACCCCGTGCGCCTTGAGCGTCTCGGTGAGCTCCTGCCAGATGGGATTGTGACGGCGCTCGTACTCGTTCGACTGCCCGTCGTAGACCGACATGCGGAAGGCTTTACGAATCATCAGACGATCCCCGCTCCCAGCCGCGCCGCCGACACCGGCCGTTCGACGGATTTTTTCTGGCGGTAGCCGCTCGACCGATACGCGCCGACCGGATCGATCGCGCCGCCGGCGCGGCGCCGGGCCATGGCGAGAATCGGCCCGACGTCGGTCGTGAACGCCTGCTTCAACGTCTGCAGCGCCATCAACGGATCGTTGGCCTGCTGGTACTCTCCGAGCGCGTCGCGATCGACCAGATGCGCCTGCACGTAGGCGCGCACCAGCTCGACCGCGCTCGTCATCAGCGATTCGATGGGGTCGGTCACGTTGTGGGACTGGTCGAGCATGTAGGCCGGATCGAAGCCGGGCACAGCGTCGAGCTCGGCGTCAACCAACTCGTTGAAGATCAGGAACAGCTGAAACGGCTTGATCGAGCCCGCATCGAGGTCGTCGTCTCCGTACTGGCTGTCGTTGAAGTGGAACCCGCCGAGCTTGCCGAACTGGACGAGCCTGGCCACGATCATCTCGACGTTCACGTTCGGCGCGTGATGCCCGAGATCGACGAGCGAAAACGCGCGCGGCCCCAGTTGGTTGACGCAGTAGTAGCTCGTGCCCCAGTCGTTGAGGACGGTCGAATAGAACGCCGGCTCGTACACCTTGTGTTCGATGAACAGCCGCCACGCCTTCCGGGAGCGCTGCGTAAATCGCCTTGAGGCTGTCGAGGTATCGATCGAGGCTCTTGCGAAAATGCACCTGACCGGGAAAGTTGCCGCCATCGCCGATCCAGACGGTGTGCGCCCGGGCGCCAAGCTGCTGGCCAATCGACAGGCATTCGAGGTTGTGCTCGACCGCCTGCCGTCGCACGGCCGCGTCGGTATGCGTCAGGCTGCCGTACTTGTACGAGTGCGTCTGGTCCGGCTGATCCTGAAAGGTGTTCGAGTTCATCGAGTCGAAGAACAGCCCGCGCGACACGGCAAACGAACGCAGCTCCGCGGCGTTCGCGGGCCTGTCCCAGGGAATATGCAGCGAGATGCCGGGCGTCACACGCGTGGACTTGAACACCACTTCGCAGTCCTCGAGCTTCTCGAAAATGTTCCGCGGCTCGCCGCCGCCTGGAAAGCGCGCGAAGCGCGTGCCGCCGGTGCCGACGCCCCACGACGGCACCGCGACGCGAAACATCGTGGCGGCATCGACGAGCCGCTCGATATCGATACCGCGGCGATCGAGCTGCACCGCGAGGTGGTCGAAATCCTCGGCCAGCGCCGCCATCCGGCTGGCGTTGTGCTCCTGGATGAAATGGTCCGCGAACACGAAGGTCATCGAGGGTCTCCTGTCACACCGCAGCGGCGCCCGACACGCCGAGCACGGAGTCGTTCGGGTAGAAGTGATCGACGTTCTCGGCCGTGATGACCTGGTGCCGCATGAACATCGCCGGCGGCACGGGGCGATGCGACAGGATGTCGAGCGCCAGACGGACCAGGCCGGGTCCGTACCGTTCGGGAAAAAACCCGACGGAGGCGACGAGCGGCGAATGCCGCGATCGCAGTTCCACGCGCGCGTCGGGTTCGGCGTTCTGGCCGACGATCGCGCACGTCAGCTCGCGGCCCGCTTCCTGAAACGCCCGCACGGCGCCCAGGGCACTCGGATCGTTGGCCGCTCCCACGAGCGTGTGACGAGCCTTCGAGAGACGAAGGTGCCGTCGCACCTTTTCGAGAGACGTCTTGAACTGACCGTCGCCGTCCAGCATGACGATCGGCACCGTGTCGGCCAGGTTCAACGTTTCCTTCACGCCGGCCACGATGCCTTTGCCGCGCGCACGCACGAGGCCACCGGCACGCGCGAGCTCGAGCAGCAGCACCTCGTCGACCTCCGACGACCAGCAGGTCTCGGCCCACCTGCCGAGGTAGCGGCCCGCGAGCAGCCCGGCCTGATAGTTGTTGGCACCGAAGTACGTCGCACCCGGATGCGGGATGTCGATGGCGATGAACGGCACTCCCGCCTCGAGGTACTTCGATGCGATGGCCGGAGCGACCGACTCGTCGGTCTGAAACTCGATGACGAGATCGACTTTCTCCTTGATGAGCAACTCGGCGTTCCGCAGCGCAACCTTGGGCTGATAGCGGTTGTCGACGACGATGACCTCGAGCCGTTCGCGCTCCGCCGCCATCAGCAACCCCGCATGAACCTCGCGGGGAAACGAACTGTCCTGCCCTTGAGATGCATACCCGATCCGGAAGCGCCGGTGAGGTCGAATCTGGATCACCAGGCGATAGTGCCGTTCATCGATCTTGTCGATGAAGCCGCACTGGTGGAGGGTATGCAACAGCCGGAAGCACATCCCCTTGCCGTATCCCGTGCGCTCGACGATGTCGCGCAGGCGCAGGACATCACCAGGCGGGTCGAACGCCTCGAGGATTTTCGAGGCGTGGACCAGCGACTTGACGATGTACGGGTCGTTCGTTCGGGCCGTCATCGGAGGGCGGGAATTGTTGAGCAGACAATAACACGGGGGCCACGCCCTTGCAGCGCTGCGTGGGTGCGAATCCGCCTGAAAATGGCCGTAAATCGTCGTCTTGTGCGATTTCAGGCCGCTGGCCGCCGTTTCGCGGAGCGAAACGAACGGCGGCTCACCACGATCAATCGACGCCGGCCTGCTGGACGATGGCCTTGAAGCGCTGCCGGATCTGATCGGGGTTGGAGGGAGCGCTCTGCGTCATCAACACGGTGACCATCTGCCTGACGGGATCGACCCAGAAGATGGTACCGGCCGTCCCGTCCCATCCGTATTCCCCTTTAGATCCGGAGTCGGCCCCGTCGAGCACAACCTGCACGTTCGCAAGGCCCCAGCCCATCGACCCGCCGCGCGTCATCTGCACGGAGTCCGATAACCCGTTCTGCGTCATCATCTCCACTGTCTTCGGGCTCAGGATGCGCGCGCCGTCGAGCTCACCCTTGTTGAGCAGCATCTGACTGAAGCGCAGATAGTCGGGGACCGTTGACAGCAGTCCGACCGCGCCCTCGACGAGCGTCGGACGCTCCGTAAACGGAAGCGTCTCCGTTTCAACGCGTGTGAGCCCTCCACCCTGCGCGGGACCGTACACCGTGGCAAGTCGCGCGCGCTCGTCGGGCGTCGCCGCCCAGAACATTGTGTCGGTCATGCGCAGCGGACGAAAGAGACGCTCGCTGAGGAACACTTCGAAGGGCTTGCCCGACCAGATCTCGACCAGCCGTCCCAGCACACTCGTGCCTTCGGAGTACCGATACCGCGTGCCAGGATCTTCCATCAACGGCACCCGCACCAGGTTCGCCACGAACTGCGACATGGTGATCGTTCGCGAGCGAACCTGCTCGCGCTGGTATATCTCGGAGGTGCGTGGCTGCAGGCCCGAGGTGTGCAGCAGCAGGTCGCGCACGGTCATCGCTCTCGCGGGGGCCCGCGGAGCCGAGCCCGCGGGCCCGGCGACGACAGCGTTCTTGAATTCGGGGATGAACCGTGCGACGGGATCGTCGAGGTCGAACTTGCCTTCCTCGTGGAGCATCATCACCGCGACGGCGGTGATGGGCCGCGTCATCGAGTAGATGCGAAAGAGCGACCGTGCCTGCATCGGCACGCGCGTCTCGAGATCCTGCACGCCGACGGCCTCGAAGTATCCGAGCCGTCCGCGCCTGGCGACGGCCGCCACGGCTCCCGCAATCTTCCTCTCCGCGACGTAGCGCGCGAGCAGATCGGTCGCCTCACGGAGGCGCGCGGGCGAGAGCCCGGCGGCCTCCGGATTCGGGCGGGGCGTTTCCTGCCAGGCTGTCAGCGTCACCGCAAGCACACCGGCACACACCACAGCGAGCGTCAGGATTCGGAATCTGCCGGCAGCCTGGAAGTCGCGCATCCAGAGATAGTAATGTTCGAAACTACTGCAGCACGCCGCCAACCGTCGATCGGCCGGTGCCGCTGCATCCCGCTTCGCCGAAGCGGATGAATTTCTGGATGCGCTTGCCGGTGTCCACTTCGGCGGTGTAGATGTTGCCGTGCGAGTCGACGCTCACCTGGTGCAGCCAGTGGAAGTCGCCGGCCGCGCGTCCGCTCTTCCCGAGCCGCCCGAGCTCTTCGAGCGAGTCCCGCCTCAGCACGTAGATCGTCATGTTGGAGTTGTCGCCGACATACAGGCACGTCTGCTTGGGATCGGTCGAGAAGTTCATCGAGACAGCCGATCCGGGCAGACCGTTGGTTTTCACCGCCACCTGCTGTTCCTTCACGAAGCCGCACTTGCCGGCGTCGCCGGTTGGATTCGCGCACTCCTTGCCAAGGTTGGCATCGCGCCCGTTGAAGACCTGGATGCGGTTGTTGCCGCGATCGCAGACGTAGATCAAGCCTTCCTTGCTGATCTTCACGCAGTGGACCGGCGTGCGGAAAAACGCCGGCTTCACGTTGCCCTTCGTGAAGTCGTTCATCCAGGGCCCGGCGGCCGCCGCGGCCTTGTCGTCGACCGGATTGTTGCCATACGCGCCGAAGTGGCCGAGGTATTTGCCGGAAGCCGCGTCCACGATCACCACGCGGCGATTGCCGTAGCCGTCCGACACGTACATACGGTTCGTGGTCGGATCGATCGTCATGTCGGCCACCAGGAAGAACAGCGGGGTGCCGTTCTTGCCGCCATCCTTGTTGTTGCTGTCGGCGCCCTTGGTGGGGCCGCCGATCATCATCAGGAACTTACCTTCCTTGGTGAACTTCAGGATCAGGCCGTCGGCGCCGTTGGTCGACGCCCATGCCGACCCGTTGGGCTTGCCGTTGCCGCCGTTGCCGGCGATATACACGAAGCCGTTGTGATCGACGAAGATGCCGTGCTCGCTGGCCGGCCAGATGCAGCCATCCTCCACTCTGCACTTGCCCGGATCAGCCGGGCCGCCCCACGCCTGCAGCAGCTTGCCGTTCGCATCGAACTCCATCACCGACGGCGCCGGCAGACAACAATCGCCGAGCACGCCATACGGACGAGGATTGCCCATCGCGTCGACCGGCTTGCCATCCGGTGCCTTGTGCGTCGCGCCCGTGAGCGCCGCCTCGTCGTTGGTCAGGCTGCGCGGACGCTGATAGACCCAGATGTGATCGTCAGGTGCGACATACAGGCCGCCAATCTGCCCGAGGATCCAGTTGTTCGGCAGCTTCTGTGGCCACCCGGCATCGGCGATGAAGCCCGGCACCTTCGCGCCCGGCGGCACGCCATACACACCGGAACGCTCGGCGAGGCGATCGAGAATGCCGGTCGCGGCTAACATCTTCGAGTCGGGCTTCGGCGCCTGGGCATGGCTCGACTGGGTGATGACGACAGCCAGCAGCACGCCGGCGATGGCAACGGGTCTCAGATTCATGGTCACTCCTTGCTTTCGGGTTCGGGGCAACTCTAATGAAGTCGCACGGCTTTTGTCGAGACGAGAGGTGCCTTAAGATGTGCGCGGTCGGAGCGTGGAGCATGGCTGATACGTTCGCGGACGTGAAAAAAGTCGGGCTGACGCTGCCTGGCGTCGAGGAAGCTCTGACTTGACGCTGACGCGCGTGGGGCACCTGGAGTCGCGCCGCCGGAACACGCTCCTGGCGGTGTGGTTGTTCGCCTTCCTCGTGCGCCTGTTCTACCTCTGGCAGATCTCGCACGCGCCGTTTTTCCACCTCCGGATCGGCGATGCCGAGGCCTACCACGAGTGGGCGCTTCGAATCGCCGGCGGCGGCGACTGGATCGGCGACGAAGTCTTCTACCAGGCGCCGCTCTATCCGTACCTGCTTGCGATCATCTACAAAGTGTCCGGCAGCGGCGTCGCGCTCGTTCGCGTCATCCAGGCGGCGATCGGCGCCGGCTCGTGCGTGCTCGTCTCGGCCGCGGGGATGGCGCTCTTCGGCGCATGGGGCGCCGTGGGCGGCGTATTGCTCGCCATCTATCCTCCGGCGATTTTTCTCGACGGGCTGCTGGAGAAATCGGCGCTCGTCAGCTTCCTGACCGCCGCACTCCTGTATCTCCTGTCGACCGGCCAGTTCAGATTTCGTGAATTTCTCACGGGCGTCACGCTGGGTCTTCTGTCGCTGACGCGCGAGAACGCCCTTCTGCTCGCACTGCCCGTCGCGGCGTGGTTGCTGACGCGACAGAAGTCCAGGCTGCCGGCGATCGCGGCGCTCGCGGGCCTGGCGCTCGTGCTCGTGCCCGTCGCAGCGCGCAACTACGCGGTCGGCGGGGAATTTCACATCACGACATCGCAGTTCGGGCCGAATTTCTATATCGGCAACCACGCCGGCGCGCGGGGCCTGTACGATCCGCTCGTACCGGGCCGCGGCAATCCGAAGGCCGAACAGGCCGACGCGACACGCCTGGCCGAGCAGGCGGCCGGACGGCCGCTGAAAGCCGACGAGGTGTCGGCCTTCTGGACCACTCGTGCACTCGAGTTCATCCGCACCCAGCCGGGGGCATGGGCCGCTCTCATGGCGCGCAAGCTCGCGCTGACCTATAACGCCGTCGAGCTCGCCGACACCGAATCGCAGGAGGTGTATGCCGAGTGGTCGTCACTCCTCCGATGGCTCGCGCCGTTTGGTTTCGGTGTCATTTTTTCAATGGCGGCGTTCGGCGCGTGCGTCACGGCGGGCGCCTGGCGGCGGCTGTGGTTTCTGTACGCGATCGCGCTCACCTACACCGCGAGCGTCGTGATCTTCTACGTCTTCGCGCGGTATCGCTTTCCGCTCGTTCCGGTGCTGCTCCTGCTGGCCGCGGGCGGTCTCGCGTCATGGCGCGAGGTTGCGGCGCGACCGGCGCGTCGATGGGCGGTGGCCGCGCTCGTTGTCGCGGGAATCGTGGCGTATCTGCCTCTCGAACAAACCCGCATGGACCGCGTCGCCCATTACGTCAACATCGGCAACTTCCTGCTCCGCAATCCCGAGGGACGGGATCAAGCGGAAGTGTTTTTCGACAAGGCCCTGAAAGAATCGCCGCAGTCGCCGGCCGCGCACTATGGCATGGGCATGGTGATGGCCCTGAAGCAACGGCCGCAGGATGCCATCGCGCACTACCGGACCGCCGTGGGTGGCTGGCCGGACAATGCCGACATCCGGGTCAACTTCGCGCTGACGCTGGCCGACGTCGGCGACGCTCAGGGCGCATTCCGCGAGTTCGAGACGGCCGCCGGACTTCGTCCCATCGACCCGTTGGCGTATGTCATGGCCGGCAAGCTGCTGCTCGCGCGCGCCGAACCCGGCGAGGCCTCGAAAGCGTTCGAGCTGGCGCTCGCGATCGATCCGGACAACCAGGACGCGCGGGCAAATCTGGAGCGGGCGCGGGCGTTACTCACGAACACCAAACCTTGACCGATACCCTGCTCCGCGGTTGAAAAATGTGGCTATACTGAGGCGCATGTGGCGCATCATCATCGCTCTCACTTTGATTACGGCGCCCACGCTGTGGGCGCAGACCCCAACATCGAAAACAGATGAGGCCGCCGTGCGGGCGCTCATCGACCGCTACGTGAACGCGCGCGACGCGCGCGATGACAAGGCCATCGAGGCGCTCTTCACGACCGACGCCGACCAGTACACGACGGCCGGCGAGTGGAGGCGCGGACGGCCGGCAGTCGTCACCGGCACCGCGGAGTCCACCAAGCAAAATCCCGGCGACCGGAGCATCGACGTCCAGGCCCTGCGATTCGTTTCGCCGGATGTGGCGATTGCCGATGGCTGGTACAACATCGCCGGCAGCGCGCAAAAACGCTGGACGACGATGGTCTTCAGGCGCGAGGCGGGCACGTGGCGCATCGCTGCGATCAGGAATATGACGCCGACGGGTACACCACCACCCGCTCGCGGCACGAAATAGGAAAACGGATCCCGGAACCGTTTTAACGTCTGGAGAGTCAGATGAAGGTCCTGCTCGCATTTGCCCTGCTGATGCAGGCCGCCCGGCCTGCGCCCGGCCTGAATCCGGCTGATTACCCGCAGCACAAGAAGCTCGCCGACAACGTCTACGTCTGGAGCGACGTCCACCCGTCCGGTCTGTACACAACCAACGACCTCATCGTCATCACGTCCGATGGCGTGCTCGTGGCCGACGGCCAGAAGGACGCGGCGACAACCAAAAAAATGCTCGACGGCATCGCAACGATGACGCCTCAGCCCATCAAGGTCGTGGTGATGGGATCGGAACACGGCGATCACACCGGCGGCAACGCGTCGTTTCCCGCCGGCGTCACGATGATCAAGAGCCCGCTGGCCGAGGGCAGGACAAAGATCGTGAAGCTCGGGACGACCGAGATCCAGGTGCTCGACCGCGGCCGCGCGCACACGGGCACCGACCTCGAGGTGTATCTGCCGAAGGAGAAGATTCTCTTCACGAGCGAAGCCTTCTCGCACCACATCTTTCCGAACATGCGTGCGGCCGTGCCCGCGGAATGGATTCAGACGGTCAAGAATCTGAGGCAGCTCGACGCGAGCACCGTGATTCCCGGACACGGGTTCATTGAAGACGGTGCGGCGATGAAGAAATCGCTCGCCGAGTTCGACCAGGCGCTCGAGCACATCGTGGCCGAAGCCACGCGCCTGAAGACGGCCGGCGCCACCGTCGAAGCCGCGACCAGGCAGGCCAGCTGGGGACCCTATGCGGCCTGGACCGCCACGGATCGGAACGCGCAGGTCGCCATCCAGCGCGTCTACGACGCGATCGATGGAAAATTGAAGTGAGCGAGACGCTCTAGTCCCGAAGCACGGTGATCGGGTTGACGCGCGCCGCGCGACGCGCCGGCAGATAGCTCGCGGCGAGCGATACGACGAGCAACACCACCGCGGCCGCGACGAACGCGATGGGGTCGGTCGGGCTGAGCCCGGCGAGGAACGTGCGCAGCGCCGGCGTGAACAGCAACGACGCAATCGCGCCGATTGCGATCCCTCCTCCAACCAGACGTCCCGCGTAGGCAAGCACCTCGCGGTGTATCTGTGCCTGCGTGGCGCCAAGCGCGATCCGAATCGCCATGTCGCCGGTCCTCGAAACAACCAGGTACGACACCACGCCATAAAGCCCGATGGCAGTGAGCAGCAATCCAACCACGCCAATCGCACCGACCATTTGCGTGCCCACGCGCCGCATCGACAGTTCGGTGCTCGCGGCCTCTCTCAACGTAGTGATGGTGATGCTCGCCGTCGCGTCGACCTCGCCGATTGCCGTCTGCACCGCCGGCACCAGGGCGGCCGGATCTCCTGCCGTCCGCGCGATGATGGTGAGCCGTCTCGGGCGCTGCGCGAACGGATAGAAGGTCACCGACTTCGGTGCCTCGCCGATCGTGTCGACCTTGCTGTCGCCGACGACGCCCACGATCTCGGCGTCGGATTCGCCGCCAATCTCCACGCGCTGACCGAGCGCGCGCCGGCCGGGAAAATAGGTGCGCGCGAACGTCTGGTTCACGACCGCCACCGCCGGTGTGCCATCGCGATCCGCCGCTTCGAACTCCCGCCCCTCCAGCACCGGAATGGCAAGCGTCGCGAAATAGCGGGGGCCGACACTCAGCGTCGACGCACGCGTGCCCGGAATATCGCTGCGGCCGGCCGGATGGAAGGCGGCCACGAGGGCATCGCCGCCGAGCGGCACGAGCCCGGTGACAGCCGCCGATTGCACCTGCGGAATCTGCTCGATCCGCTCCACGACACGATCCGCAAACGCGAGGCGCGCCTCCAGTGGTCCACGCACCGGCTCGACGTTGAAGCGCGTCACGATGCCGTGATCGAGATCGAAGCCGAGATCGAGGCCGACGATCTGCATCTGGCTGCGCAGGCAGAGCGACGACACGACCAGCAGCATCAGCGAGAGCGCCACCTGCCCGACGATGAACGCGCTGCGAGGGGGGATGGCACCAGATTCGCCGGTCTTGCCTCTCCGCAGTCCGGCGAGGAGATTCATCCGAGTCGATCGCAGAGCGGGCATGACGCCGCACAAGAGCGTGGTCAGCACCACGAGCCCCAGTCCCGGCAAAAGCAGCCGCCTGTCTGGTGCGAACACGCGCTGAATGCCACGCATCGGGCCAGAGAGATCGCTCCGGCTCAGGACGTAGGTCAACCCGACGCCGGCTGCCGCACCAAGCAGCGACAACAGAAAGCTTTCCGACAGGAGCGTCTGGACGACGCGCCAACGGCTGGCGCCGAGCGCCGAGCGCACGGTCAGCTCGTGCTGACGCGACACCGCGCGCGCGAGCAGTAATCCAGCGACGTTGACCGAGCCAATCAAGAGCACGAGACCGAACAGGACGAGCAGCAGGACTGGAAACAACCGGAAGCCCACTGGCGTACCGCGGAACTGCATCGCATCGGCGGGAAACAGCTGCGCCGGCCGCGACATCCGTTCGTTCATCTCCGGAAACCGGCGTTCGAGGTCCGCGCCGATCGCCGTCACGGCCGCTTGCCCGCGCTCGCGCGTCTGCCCTGGCGCCAACCGCGCCAGCACACTCAACGTCTGGCTGCCGCGATCGTTCAGGGTCGGCAGCGTCAGCGCGCTCACCGGCACGTACGCGCTCGGCGTCATGAAGCCGGTGACCGATCGGTAGTCCTCGGGCAGCACCCCTGCAATCGTGAAGACCTCGCCGTCGAGGACCATGGTCTGGCCGATCGCGTTCGGATCTGCGCCAAAGCGAGCGTGCCAGTATGGATGGTCGAGCACGATCGTTCGGGGTGCGCGTTCGGGCGCCGCTTCTTCGGCAATGAACGTGCGGCCAAGTCGCGGCCTGATGCCGAGGCCCTCGAAGAAATTACCCGTCACCACCACGACGCTGAGCCGCTCGATCCGATCGCCAACGCGGCGGTTCATGGCCGAGACCCTGAACCCGACGACATCGGCGAACGTGCCGGCGGCGCGAAGGTCCCGGAAATTCTGGTAGGAAATCTGACGGCCGTTTCCGGGCTCGATGCCCACCACTTCCTGTGGACTGGACATCGTCGGCTGATGCCTGAAGATCGTCATGACGCCCGCGTAGAGCGTCAGGTTGAGGCCGATTCCCAAACCGAGCGACAGCACGCTGACGGCGACGAGACCCGGCGCCCTGCGGAGATTACGGGCGCCGTAGCGAAGATCCTGAAACAGGCTGTCGATGAGTCTCACCGAGCGCGCTCGTTACTTGGCGTTGAATGTCTCGGTGCAGTAGCCGTCCACGTCGCTCGGCAGCGTGTGTTCTCCGGCCAGCCCCTTGCGGAACGCCACCTTCACCTGGTCCGCGTAGGTCTGGTACGCGCGCTGGGCGCTCTTGGCCGCGGGGCTTCCCGGAGGGACGCTGAACATGTCCGAGATCTCCTGGTCCCACTGCACAATGCCTATTTCGCGAATGCTGCGTCGATTGGCGGCGAAGTCGTGAAACCCGAGCGCGATGCCGGCCACCGAGTTCAGCAGGCGGCACTCCTTGAGCAGGCGCTGTCCCTCGAACCTCGTGTCTTTCGCCTGTGTGCCCGAGCTCGCCGCCCCCATGAGCGGCATGATGACCGATCGGACTCCCGCCGTATCGAGCGCCGTCAGGCATCCAGCGATGCCCTTGCGCACGCGATCCTGCGCGAAGTTCTCGCGGCGATCGATCGCGCCGCCCTTCGCGAAATCCGTTGGTATCAGGCAGGCCAATCTCGGAAACGCTCCGCCGCTCTGTTTCGCGTTGCGTGGCAGCTCAACGAGAACCGTGTCGACGCCGATGTTCAACGTGCCCTTGCGCGCCGCGATTTGCTCCTGGAGATCGCGCAAGACGTCGGGCGCCTTCCGGACGCGGTCCATGAGCACGCGTTGAGTCGCTGGAGAGGGCGCGTCGATCTGCAATTCGACGTTGGTCGGCACGAGGGCGCCGTCAGGCCGGAACTCGGGCCGATCGAATGCCCGCTGCAGATCGCCGGCGCTGAGGTACACCTGCAAGGGAGATCCAGCGGTTTTCGGGGCCGGAACCTCGACGACGAGAAAACTCGCGGCCAGGTTCTTATCCCGTTTCTGGTCGTCGTTGAACATCGCCGCAACCGGACTTTGTTGCGCTCGACCTGCGCTCGCCAATACCAGGAGCAAGGCGGCGAGCAGAATCACGTGTGCGCGAGTGCGGAATGTTTGTCGAACCATGGCTGGGCGCTCATTCTAGCGTACGCCTACCAGCGTCGTGCGGGACGCACGGCCACACAGCCCGAAAGTGGCGGGAGTGGCGGCGTGTTCGGATGCGCAAAAAGCCGGTCTCCGGCGCCGTTCGCGGGTTGCCTGAAGTCAAACTCGACCAGTTGGCTCAGATCCGCGTAGCGGTGATAGCCGACAATGGCGCCCCGCTTGCCGAGCTCGTCGAGCACGAGCCTGTCGAATCCTTCCGGCTCGACGTTCATCCTGAAGCCGAGATACACGATGGCGCGGCCGGTTCGCGCGGCCAACGCATCCATGTCGTCGCGATGGTGATGGCAACGCTCCTCGTCGGCTTCGTACGCGATCTCGAAAATCGGACTGTCATCGAGAAACCCGGCACGGCTCGGATCCGACATGTCGACGCCGCCGTACCACCACAGGCCGGCCAGACCGAAATGCGTCGTGAGCACGGGATCGCCCGGCTGGCGCTCCCTCAGCACGAACCGGATGGAGCGCCGGTCGTCCAGGCCGTAGTTGTTGTCGGGGCGTCTGGCGTCGAGCTCGTTTCTGCCACGCGTCACGATGTCGAGCGAGACGACCGTCACCGCAAGCGCCGCGGCCACGATCGCGGCCGTGCGGAGCGTCGGCGGCCGCCATCGGCTGTGATACGCAATCCAGGATGCCGCGTCGGCACACAGCGCAAGCCCGACATACAGCGCGGGCACGCACCACAGCCCGAGGCGCTCGAACGGCGGGACGATGTGAAGCATGCCCAGGGCGAGCGCGGACAGCGGCACCGACGCGAACAGCAGGCCGAACGTCCCGTGCTTCGCGCTGGCGTACACGAAGCCCGCAAGTGTCGCCGCCCAGAACATCGCCCAATGCTCCGTTCCCACCGGCTTCAGGGCAAACGACTGTACCCAGCGCCCCACCCATTGCAGCGTCTCGAAGACGCCTTCGGAAACAGGGGGGTAGGCAAAGCCCCAGTAGTTCTCGAGGTACTCGTTGTCCATGGCGTGGCGCAGCGCGAGCGCGTAGTGCGCGCCAAAGGAGACGAGCCAGACGATTCCAGAAACCGCGGCCCTCACGCCGTCACGGACGCCGTACTGCTGCCACGTCCGGCACACGAGGATGACGGCACACGCGGGTGCGACGAACGTGGCGCCGTTCGACAGCCATGAACCCGCGGCGGCAACCGTCCACCACACGGCGATTCGCCGCACCACACGATCGCGGCCGTCGGCCTCCAGCGCCCACGCGGCCAGCGCGGGTATGAAGAGCGCCCAGCAGGCATCCGAAGAGTACTGTTTCAACTCGAGGGTGAAGAACACAATCCATGGACCGATCGCACAGAGTCCCACGAGAATCGCCGCACCAAGCGACGTCATCCAGCGCCGTCCGATCCACGCCGCCACCGCGAGGGTGCCGATACCGCAGAGCACTGGAAGCGCGCGGGCGGCAGGTTCACCTGTCCCGAAGGCCACGATCGCGGCACGCTCGAGCGCAAGCCATCCGAGCGGCGCCGATTGATCGAGCCACAGCGGTCCGCCGAGATCGGCAAACGATCGCCAGCGTGCGTTGAGGGCGATCATTTCCTCGTCCACCCACAAGGGCCGCGCCAGGCGGCACCAGTAGACGAGCAGACCCGCACCCGCAATCGCGATGGCGTACGCGATCCAGTGGGACGAAACCGAGAACTTTCTAGACATCAACGATTTTCAACCACCCGAGGCCTTCTTCCGTCGTGCTCGACGGCACGTACATCGCACCCGATCCAGTTCCGGTAGTTGGCGCGCGAGAGCGTTCCGAAGACCGATGCAAAATCGATGCTGCCGGTCCCCGGCTCGTGGCGTCCCGGATCGTCGGCCACCTGTACGTGGGCGATGTACGGCACATTCCGCTCGATGGACCGGACGAGATCGCCTTCCATGATGTGCGCGTGGTAGACATCGAACTGAAGAGCGAGGTTGTCGGCGCCGACTTCTTCGATGATCGCCACGGCCTGGCGGGATGTCTGGAGGAAGAACCCGGGAACATCGCGCGTGTTCAGCGGCTCGACGAGCAGTGTTACGCCGTGCGGCTTCAGCTCGCGTGCGGCAAACCGCAGGTTGTCGACGAAGGTCCGGTGCAGCGTGGCGTGATCGGCCCCGGCGGGAACGAGGCCAGCCAGGCAATTCACCTGCGCGCAACCGAGCGCGGCGGCATAGTCGATGGCTCGACCCACGCCATCCTGGAATTCGCCCACACGATCGGGCAGGCACGCGATGCCCCGTTCGCCACCGGCCCAGTCGCCCGCCGGCAGATTGTGCAGGACGAGCGTCAGTGCGTGACGCTGCAGCTCTTCCGCAATCGCGCCCGCATCATATGGATAAGGGAACTGACACTCGACCGCGCGGAATCCTGCCTTCGACGCCCTCGCGAAGCGTTCGAGGAAGCCGGCTTCCGTAAACAGCATCGAGAGGTTGGCGGAAAACGACAGCATGAGACATTCCGGGGCCGGTTACTTCGTGGTCCGCCACTCGGTCGCGAGCCGTTCGATGAGCGCCGTCGGCGTGTCGCCGTCGTGCACGACCACACGATAGCGAAGCGTCAGCGTCTGGCCGCGGAAGATCGTGATGGGGCCGCTGGCCGTAATCACGGGATTGAGCATCCACAGTTTGCTCGAGTTGTGCCACGTGGTGTACGGGTTGTCCGCGTGATCGATGACGGCGAAGCCCACGGTCTTGCCGCTGCCCTTGAGCTGGATGCTGTAGTCGTACCACGGCGCCGGCGGCCAGTTGAGATCGGGCAGCGAGTAGTGGGCGTCGGCGCGATCGAGCTTGCCCGACGCGTCGGCGAAGTACGATTCGCCGTCTTTCCTCCCCTGCACGTCGAACCCGCCGAACGATGCACGGTTCAGCACGTAGTCGGCCGACGGGGTGATGCGGTACTCCAGGTCGAGCACGAACACGCCGTCGCGTTCCACGACGGTCGCGAGGTTGACCTCTTCGGCCATCGTGCGCGTGCCCACGTTCCAGTTGTTGCGAATCTCGAGCGCCGCCTGTCGGGCATCGCCTCGGACGAGCTTCACCTCGCGATTCTCGACCACGCGTCCGTCGCGCGTCGCAAACGCGCCCCAGCCCCAGAAATCGGCCTTCGTGATGTTCAGCGCGCGGAGCGGCTTGTGCGGACCGTAGTTGTCGAGGTTGACCGGCGTCCTGAATTCGGAATCGTGCCAGCCGAAGAAGATGCCGCGATGGTGCGGATGATCGTCGGGAGCGAGCGCGGTGACGATTTCGCCGGTCGGCGTGCGCACGGGATGGAAGCACGCCGCGCTCGCCGAGGTGAGGCCGCTCGTGGCGGGCTTCTTCGTCAGATACTCCAGGACGGGGCGGCCGTCCGGCGTGCGCAGCTCCATGCCGTATTCGGTGGGCTGCAGCGCATACACACCGCCGGCACGCGCCGGCTGCGGCTGCTGTGCCGACACGAACGCCGAGAGTGCCCACACGGAAGCCGTCGCGCCAGCGGCGAGAATCGCCCGGGTCGTCGATGTCATCGCTGTCTCCTCACTGTTGGACATCCTATCGCACCTCGTTGGTCGTTCGTTTGGGTTCGTCGAGTTCGTAGGGTTCGTGGGGTTCGTAGGGTTCGTGGGGTTCGTGGGTTCGGGCCAGCCACCAACCCATATATATAGCAATATTGCTATAATAAGAAAATGCGATCGTTGAGCGGCATCGCCGGACGCCCCAAAATCCTGACGGCGCTGCAGGACTACGACCGCACCAAGGCCGTCGCCGACGTCACGGCCGGCGTCACGGTGGGCCTCGTCGCGCTGCCCCTGGCGCTGGCCTTCTCCATCGCGTCGGGACTGACCCCGCAGGCCGGCGTCTATACGGCCGTCGTGGCCGGCGGCATCATCTCGCTCCTGGGCGGCTCGCGTCTGCAGATCGGCGGTCCGACGGGCGCTTTCGTCGTCATCGTCGCCGGCATCGTCGCGCGCCACGGGATCGAGGGGCTGTTCGTCTGCACGTTGATGGCCGGCGTGATGCTCGTCGTGCTGGGCGCGACCGGCCTGGGATCGGCCGTGCGCTTCATTCCTCGTCCGGTCGTCGTCGGTTTCACCAACGGCATCGCGGTCCTCATTGCCAGCACGCAGATCCGCGATTTCTTCGGCCTGCGCATCGACACGATGCCTGGCGACTTCCTGCCGAGGGTGCAGCTCCTGGCGTCGCAGTTCTCGACCTGGTCCCCCCTCGCCACGAGCCTCGCCATCGGCGCGCTCGTCGTCATCGTCGCCGCGAACCGCATCTCGGCACGCATCCCGGGTCCGATTGCCGCCCTCTGCCTCGGCACGTCGATCGTCGTCTTTTTCGGGTTGCCCGTCGAAACGATCGGCACACGGTTTGGCGGCATTCCGTCTGGCCTGCCGCCGATTCACGTGCCCAGATTCCCTTCGCACTCCTCGGCACGCTCTTCGTGCCGGCCATGACCGTCGCCATGCTGGGCGCGATCGAGTCGCTGATGTCGGCGATGGTCGCCGACCGCATGACCGGTGACCGGCACGATTCCAACGTGGAGCTCGTGGCCCAGGGCATAGCAAACATCGCCTCGCCGCTCTTCGGAGGGTTGCCGGCCACGGGAGCGATCGCCCGCACCGCCACCAACATCCGCGCGGGAGCGCAGACGCCTGTCGCCGGCCTCGTGCATGCGCTTACCCTTGCGGTGATCCTTGTGGCCGCGGCGCCGCTGGCGCGCTTCGTACCGCTTGCCGTGCTGTCGGCGATTCTGATGGTCGTGGCCTACAACATGGGGGACTGGGCGGAAATTCCCGAACTGCTGCGCCTGACGAAAACCGACGTGATGGTCTGGGTGGTGACGTTTGCGCTGACCGTATTCGCGGATCTCACGCAGGCCGTCGGCGTCGGCATGGTGTGCGCCGCCTTGCTCTTCATCAAGCGCGTGGCCGATACGACCACGGTAACAGCGGTGACCGATGAGTACGTGCAGGCAGGCCACGTCCACGCGCTGCAGAATCAAACGATTCCACCCTATGTGCGGATCTTCCGCATCCATGGTCCCTTTCTGTTCGGCGCTACCGACAAACTGCGGCCGGTCGTCGACGCCATTCCCACGCTTCCGCCCATCGTCCTGCGCCTTCGCAACATGACCGCGCTGGATGCGACGGGCCTGCGCGCCTTAGAGGAGCTCGCGCTGGCGCTCGAGCGATCGGGCCGCCACCTCCTGTTGTGCGGCGCGCGACATCAGCCCGCACAGCTCATCGCGCGTGCCGATTTCCATCGCCACATCGGCGACGCGAACATCTGCGGCAACGTCACCGAGGCGCTCGCCCGCGCGCGCGCCATCCGGGGAAGCCCATGAATGCACCTTCACGCCAACTTCAAACACTCAAGGCCGAGTTTTTCAGGGCGCTCGCGCACCCGACGCGCATTCGACTGCTCGAGGTGCTGGTGCTCGCGCCCGAGCGCAGCGTGCAGGACCTGCAGCGTACGCTCGGCATCGATCAGCCGATCGTGTCGCAGCAGCTGGCGCGGCTCAGAACGAGCGGAATTGTGGTGGCGAAAAAGAGCGGGACGGCGACGCGCTATTCGGTGACCGACCCGATGCTCAAAGACCTGATGCAGATTGCGAAGCAGATCCTGAACCGGCGGCTCGTGGGCGTGCAGTCCCTGCTGCGCGAGCTCGAGCGCGACCGCCCGCCGCGCGGCCGCGCCCTCCGCGATCCCTCGTAGGGCTCAGCTTCAGCTGAGCCTCAACCAGGGAGGCTCAACTAAAGTTGAGCCCTACCATTTTTCCAGTTTCTATTTCTTATTGGGATTCTTCGGGTTGCTGCCGATCGGATTGCCCTTTTCGTCGACTTCGGTCTGCACGGTCGTCACCGGCCCGTACCCCATGAGCTGCACGACCACTTCCTGATCGTCCATCGAGCCGTCGTAGTGATGCAGGCCCGCCGGGTGGAACATGATGCCGCCCGCTTTCACGGCCACCATCTTGTCTGGCCTGAAGACATCGCCTTCACCTGTGTACCACGTGCCCTTGATCACCATGCCCCAGCGATCCTTGTCGTGGTAATGGGGCCGGCTGGTCTGTTTCGGGCCGAACCGGTTACGGTAGATGTAGAAGCCTTCTTTCGACGAATCGCCGAAGATCTTGAGGGGAGGCACGGCGTCTTCCGGCTGCATGCGCAGCCTCTTGACATCGAGAATCGGCGGTTTGTCTCCGCCTCCGCCCTGACCGAGCGCGCGATTGCCGAAGCCGCCGACGAATACGGCCAGAAGGGCGCAACATATCCACTTCGCGGACCGGGACACTGTCATGACTTCCTCCTTGGTGCGGTAGACAACTGAGATTATAACGAGCTGTACGATTTCTGGAGGCCTGCATGAGAACCGCCGATCGGTGGCACAGGGCTTTAGCCCTGTCATTCGTCGCTCTGTCATTTGTCGTGACGACGGGAGCCCAGGCGCCTCCGGACACACCGGCCCCGAAACCGAGTTTGCCGAATCCGTATCGTCTCGACCCCGAGTGGCCCACGCTCCCCGCGACGATGAAAGGGCCGAAGGGACACAAATGGGGCGAGGTTATCCGGGTGCACGCGGCACCGAACGGTCATATCTGGGTGTTTCATCGCTGTTTCAACGACCAGCCCAACGGCGACGCCACGTGCCTCAACCGCGGCGACGCCAACCCGCCGATTCTGGAGTTCGATCCGTCCGGAAAACTCGTGAAGAGCCTGGGTGTCGGACTCTTCGCGCATCCGCATGGATTCACCGTCGACACGGACGGCAATCTCTGGACCACCGACACCAACGATGAAGAGACGATCCTCGGGATGCCCGCGAAGAACGCGCAGGGCGTGGCGATGGGCCAGCAGGTGCTCAAGATCAGCCCGGCGGGAAAGGTATTGATGACGATCGGCTCGCCCGGTGTTCGAGGAACCGGACCCGATACTTTCGACCAGCCGACGGGCGTATCGATTGCGCCCAACGGCGACATCTTCGTTACCGACGGTCACTCCGGCAACCAGTCCAAGAGCGCGCGCGTCGTGAAATATTCGCGCGACGGGAAGTTCATCGCGACGTGGGGCCGGATGGGACCGGAACCGGGCAACTTCCGCGATCCGCACGACCTGTACGTCGGGGGTTCGAAAGGCTACGTGTATGTCGCCGACCGGCAGAACAATCGGATCCAGGTCTTCGATCAGCAAGGCGCCTTGATCGCCGGCTGGAAGCAGTTCGGCCAGCCGAGCTCGGTGTATGTCGACAAGAACGACAACATCTACGTCGGCGCCACGTATCAGGATCCGTCGCGAGGCCCGGTCAATCGAGCCTCAACGGGACCGAACGATCGCGCCATCGTGATCGGCCACGCCATCACGGGCGAGCTGAAGTACCTGATTCCCGATCCGGGCGATCTCAGCAAGATGACCGACACCGGCACGTCCGCCTCGGGCATCGCGGTCGACGATCGCGGAAACATCTACGCGGCAGACGTCGGGTTCAACAACTTGAGGAAGTACGCCAGGGTCGCTCCGTAGTCCGTGGCCAAAACACCCGCATTGCCATCGGATTCCAGTAGCCCGACTCTCGTCATACCCCGCGCACGCCGGGGCACGACCCGTTTAAGCACCGTCGGCCTGCCACACGACGTCGTCAGCCAGTCCGCGGCGCGGCTTCGCGTTCTCGCACTGCTTTACGCCTTCGTGTTCTTCATGGCTGGCGTCTTCCCCGCGCTGTTGTTTCCGCACGATCGGGCTATGTTCCTGGGGAGCTTCGGGATGTGGGGGCCCGCCATCATCGGCATTGCGGTAGCCCTGGCCGTTGCCCTCATTGTGGGCAGCCCGCGCGTGTCGCTGGACGCTGCCATGAAGATCGGCCTCGTGTTCCAGGTGGTCAGCAGCTACGGTATCGCCGCTGCGGAGTTTCTCGAGCACACCAACCTCGATCCGGCGAACGGGTTTTGGGGACTGTCGTGGGTGGCTGTCTGGACGCTGCTCTTCACCGTCGTCATTCCGACCAGGCCGCGCCGCGCGGTGATGGCGGCGCTGGCATCGGTCAGTTCGGTCCCCGCTGTCGTCGCGTTCGTGATGGCCACCAACCCCGACGCATACAGACCCACTCCCCCGCAATTTTTCTTCGGGCTCGTCTTTCCCTATCTGCTCGTCGTCGTCATGGCGTACGTGGGCGCGCGAGTGGTCTATGCGCTCGGAACCGAGGTGACGCGTGCGCGCGAGCTTGGTAGCTATCACCTGGTCGAACGGCTGGGAAAGGGCGGAATGGGCGAGGTGTGGCGCGCCAGCCATCGTCTGCTGGCGCGTCCGGCCGCCGTCAAGCTCATCAGGTCGTCGATCGATGAAGATGCGCAGGGCGGCGTGTCCGAAGACGCGCAGCGCCGATTCGAGCGGGAAGCACAGGTCATCGCCAGCCTTCGGTCGCCACACACCGTCAATTTGTTCGACTTCGGGATGGCGGACGACGGCACGTTCTACTACGTGATGGAGCTGCTCGAGGGACTCGATGCCGATGCGCTCGTGCGGCAAACCGGGCCCATGCCCGCCGAGCGCGTCGTTCACGTGCTTCGGCAGGTGTGCCACTCGCTGTCCGAAGCCGAGTCGCACGGCCTCGTCCACCGCGACATCAAGCCCGCCAACATCTTCCTGTGCCGCTACGGCGAGGATTTCGACTTCGTGAAGGTTCTGGATTTCGGAATCGTGAAGGCGACCGAAGACACTGCGGTCACTGAGGTCGCGCTGACCGTGGAGAATGTCGTCCGCGGCACGCCGGCCTTCATTGCCCCGGAGCAGGCCCTGGGCGGATCCGCCATCGATGGACGCGCGGACATTTACGCGGTGGGTTGTGTGGCCTACTGGCTGTTGACCGGCGAGCTCGTGTTCACCGCGGAGACGACGATTGGCCTCCTGATGCACCACGCGCATACCGTACCGGTGCCCCCGTCATCGAGGACGGAGCTGCCGATTCCGGAAGCGCTCGACCGCATCGTGATGGCGTGCCTGGCGAAGAATCCAGCCGAGCGGCCGCAGACAGCGCGAGAGTTATCGAACCGGCTCGCGGCGATCGATATTGGCAACACCTGGACCGAAGTGAGGGCGCGGAACTGGTGGGCAGTGCATCAGCCGACGCCGAGCAAGTAAAACAGGAGATGCTTTTTCTTTTCTTCTGAAAAGAAGAATTCTCTTAATCTCCTGCTCTCCTGTTAAGGAACTTTTTGCTCGTAAGAAGTGGGGTCAGACGCATGTCTGACCCCACTTCACCCTAGAACGGATCGGTGCGGTTGCTGAACTTGCGGCCGATGTCCGCGGCCGGCGAGTCGCCGCCCGTGCAGATCATCACGCCCTCCTTCAATTGATCGATGACGGTCTTCTCGTTGCACGCGTTGAGGAATTTGACGCCCGCCGCCTTGGTGGCATTGAGAACACGGCGCCGTACCGCTGCCATGTTCTCCGCCTGTTCTCCGCCTCCCTGATAGGTACCTGGGCGGCCCATGATGAAGAACCCGTGATCGCCCGGGCCCCATTCCGCGAAAGCGATTCCCGGCACGCGCACCGAGGTTTCGACGTTCGCGTCCGCGCGTGGATTCTCGATCTTGAGACCGAAGATGAACTCGCCATCCGGGTTCATCGGCCAGGGATCGGCGATGCGCATGTATTCCTGCGCGCTGACACCCCAGATTGTTGACGCGAAGCCCTGCGAGCCGTTGCCGCGGAAGCCCTGCGCGAGACCATCAACACGCGGTGCAAACGGGTAGCGCGCGGCTTCGATCATCAGGCGGGCGGCTTCGGGGCTTTCGGCGTTGCACAAGAGAATCCCGTGCACGCCGGTCGCCAGCGTCTGCTGAATCATCCAGGCATTGGCGCGGACGGCGTCGGTGGTGCCGGAAATCGGCAATGTGACGACGACCGCCGGCGTCTTGTGCCCGGTGCGGGTCGGGCCGCCGTCAACCAGGCCGCGCATGAAATCGCGCAGTTCCTTGAAGTCGAGCGGACCGTGCTCCATTTCATAGGTGATGTAGTCGGCCTTGGTCGCGGCCATCTTCTTGCCTTCTTCGTAGCCGCCGCCACTGATCTGCGCGTAATAGACGGGCTGGTTCTTGAGCCACATGTCGATGACGCGGTTCACGCGCTTGCCCGTGCGGGTGGACTTTGTTGGCATTTCCGGGATCGCCGCATTCGGGGGCGGCACCGGCGTCTGGGCTTTGACCGACATCGCGGTCAGCATCGCCGCAGCCAGGCCGGCCAGCACAATGGGTTTCGTCCTCATTCGAGTCCTCCGTGAATTTGTTGGTTTCGGGTGCGCCGATTATAGCCGCGACCCCCTTTCAGGCCAGCGCCTTCGCGTAGAGCGCCATCAGGCGGCTCCAGGCCTTTTCGGCCTGAGGCTCGCTGTAGACCTGGGAATCCGGCGGGCACCAGCCGTGGGCCGCCGGGTACACCTCGATTTCCGCCGGCAGCTTCACCTTGGCGAACGTCTCTTTCAGCACGTCCTTTTCATTGGGCGCCCGCTTGTCGTCGTTCTCGGCGATTTCGACGAGGAAGTGCGCCTTGGTCTTCGAGGCCTGCAGGTGCGGGCTGTTCGGCTGGTCGGTCACGAGCCCGCCGCCGTGGAACGAAGCCACGGCACCGACTCGTTCGGGCACGGCCGCCGAAGTGCGGAACGCCATCGGACCGCCCATGCAATAGCCCTGCGTGCCGATCTTTCGGTTCTTCGCCACGGATGGCTGCTTGTCCAACCAGGCGATGAACGCCTTCGCATCGGTCATGTGCGTGGTCTCGTTCAACTGTTGCGCGAGCGGCCGCACGTCGGCGATCGGCGTCTTGGCGCCGGCCGGCGCCGTCGGCGCCTTCTGGGCGCGATAGAACGGGTTCACCACCAGGACCGAATAGCCCGATTCGGCGAGCCGCTTGCCCATCTGGCGGAACGCCGGCCGCAGGCCGAAGATGTCGGGCCACATGAGCACGCCCGCCACTGCGCCGCTCGCAGGGTGGACGAAGTAGCAGTCGGCGGTACCGTCGGGTGTCGTCACGCTGACGTCCGATTCGGTGACGGCCACCGCGTTGACGACTTGTGGCAGCAACAGCGCCATGCCGGCCCCCAGCAGGGCGCCGAATTCGCGCCGAGTCACCAATCCGCGAGCCTCGTACTCCAGCCGATCCTTTTCAAACTGGTCCTGATCGCACATATGTCACTCCTTCTCGACCCGACACTCTATACCTATTTGTACGAAGCCGTGACGGCTGACTTCTGCCCGCGCCTATGGCTGTTCCAGCGATTCCATGGCCTTCTGAAACGCCTGCATCTCGGCCTTGTGGGCCTGAAAGAACTTGATGTTGTCGGGGTGGATAGAGGTTGCGAGTTCCTTCGGCACGTCTTTGATGACCCCCTGCTCCATCATGCCCGCCACCATGCCAGCGCTCATGTACGCCAACACGAATTTTGCGTATTCGCGCGCGGTCACGCCTGCGCTGGCGAGCGCCTTGGCGAACAGCGGCTCTTTCTCCATGGCTGCGGCCATCTGCGACAGCGTTTGCGTGTCGGCGTCGGGGAAGATGCTGTTGCCCATGGTCTCGATGTCGGCGCGCAGCTTCTCTATCCGGGCCTCGTCGGCCTCGGTCGGCTCTTCCTTCGCTTCGAGCTTCTTCAGTTCGGCTTTGAGCGCCGCCTGCTTCTTGAATCGCGGATCATTTTTGGCAGCGTCGGCCAGGTTCTTCGCGGCCTGCAGGACTTTGTTGAGCGCCGGCATCGTCAGCTGGTACGCGGCCAGCTCTTTAGAATCGGGATCGTTGGCACCTCGCATTTGAGCAAACGTAGGGACGGAAACGCACAACGACGCCATCAGCCCGAGCGCGATTCTGAGTGTCTTGGTTATCACCTGGACGTGTCCTTTCGACTGTGAATGCTGGGATTCCTGAAACTAGGAACATCAACCGGTGGGTTTTACAGTGTAACAAAAAGAGTCGTCAGTTTTCGGTTTTCAGTACGTAGTGTCCGGCTTTAGCCGGACTTCGAGCGGTCCGCCTGAAGGCGGACACTACGTACTGACGACTGAAAACTGACGACTGCCTAGCGTCGTGCGACCAGCGTGCACTGCGAAAGTCGCTCCAGACGGAGCACTGCAAGTTGTCGCGTGTTGACGCGGCAGGCCGCGAGCGCCGGACCGTTCCGGTCTGCGATCGTGAGCTCGATGAACGGATCGAGCGCGGCCATGATGCTGAACCGGACAATCCGCTTGCGCATACAGACGATGTATCGGCTCCGGCATCAAGCGAAGTTAATGTGGCGATCACCAGGGACTGCCCGGGGCGAGCGTCTTAATGGGTAGGAGGCATTTATGAATGCCCTTACAAAGCGAGTCATCATGTTTACGCTCGGATTGATGCTGGCCGGGGCCATCCCCGCCGGCGCCGTCACGCGACATGTCGTCGTCGTGCCGCGCGTCGGTGTGTACCGGCCGCTGGTGTACGACCGCTACTGGGGGCCGTGGTCCCCGTACGCCTACGGCTATCCGTACAGCTATGGGTATCCGTACCACGGTGCGGCGGCTGACATCAGGACCGAAATCACGCCGAAGAACGCCGAGGTGTACGTCGACGGCTACTTCGCCGGACGCGCCACCGACTTCGATGGAGCGTTCCAGGCGTTGCACGTCGTGCCTGGCGGTCATGCGATCAGCATCCGTCTGAACGGATTCCGAACCCTGACCGAGGACGTGTACGTCAGGCCGGATTCGACGTTCAAGATGAAGGCGACCCTGCAGCCGCTTGCGGCTGGCGAGGCGAGCGCACCTGTTCCCACCCCATCGGCGCCAACCGGTCACGCATCGGCCTACTGACATCGACGTCGGCGCTCCCTCCGAGGGCGGCCATCAGGGCCGCCCTTAACATCATTTAATCCGAGGATCAGGCGGCGCTCAGGTGACAGGCGTCAAATGGTTGTAGAGCTCAGGCCATGAATGTTACGCGCGTGCTGGTCGTGGAAGACGACACGAAAGTCGCCAGCTTCATCCAGAAGGGGCTCGAGCAGGAGGGGCTGGCCGTCGACGTCCTGAACGACGGCGAGGATGCCGGCGCGCAGGCCCAGATCGTCGACTACGACTGCGTCGTGCTCGACCTGCTGCTGCCCGGACGATCGGGCTTCCAGGTCCTGCGCGACATTCGCTCCCGAAAGGCCGACCTGCCTGTTCTGATCCTCAGCGCCCAGGCGTCGCCGGAAGCTCGGGTCGCCGGCCTCGACGGCGGCGCCGACGATTACATGGACAAGCCGTTCATCCTCGCCGAGGTCTCGGCGCGCATTCGCGCGCTGCTCCGGCGAGGGAAACCGCGGGACACGAAACTGCGCGTCGGCGACCTCGAGGTCGACACGGTCCGTCGCCGTGTCACGCGAGCCGGACAACCCATCGACCTGAAGCCCAAGGAGTACGCGCTGCTCGAGTTCCTGGTGCACAACTGGGATCGGCCGGTAACGCGATCGCACATCATCGAACACGTGTGGGACATCCACTTCGACAGCATCAGCAATGTCGTCGAAGTCCACATCAACTCCCTCAGAAACAAGATCGATCGGGGCGCCCCGACTCCGCTGATACACACCATCCGCGGCGTCGGCTACATGCTGAGCGACAAGGCCTCGGGGTAGTACGTAGTGTCCGGCTTTAGCCGGACTTTCACGCGGTCCGCCTAAAGGCGGACACTACGTACAACCGGAATCGCTCTAGCGCGCCAACGCCGGTTGCGCCAGCGGCTTGCGCGTGTTCGCAACACCGCGGTACCGGGCCGGCTCGAGGAGCAGGCTGCGCTCCCTGAGGATGGCTCCGGCCAGCGCGAACCACGCGACGACGAGAAGCACGTTGCTCATGGCGACGGCGCGAGCCGGCAGCCCCACGTGAGCCACCACGAAAATCAAGCCGGCGCTGGCCATGTCCCCCGCGCGAACAAAGAACGTGTCGGTCGCCTGCTTGGCCAGGTATTTCGCGCGACGCGAAGTCGAGAGCCACAACATGTTCCGGATGGTGTTGTTCAGCGAGTAATCGGTCGCGCTTTCGGCGACCTTGCCAATCCGGACGGCGAAGAGGGCCGGCCACGCCGCCATCAGCGTGGCATCGCCAAGCGCGACGACCGGAAGCACGTACAACGCGGCGCCGAACCCGAAGTGCTTGACCACCCGCGACACGACGAGACCCTGGAGGGCGAGGCTGATGATATCGATCGAGAACGAGAGGTTCGCGAAGACGCCGCCAATGTAGTTCTGCACGTGGCTGGCGGGCAGCGTTCCCGCAACGACGGCCTGCCGTGCGGCGTCCTCGACCGCGCGCGCCAGCACGTAATCGCCGTTGGTCTTGACGAGCGTGAAGAGCAGAGAGAACGCCGCGATGCACAGGAGATAGCGATCGTTGATGACGGCTCGAAACGCATCTCCAGCGCCCCCGCCGACTACCTCTGTCGCGGCCGCCTTCGCGGCCGCGGTCGGCGCGTGCTTCACCTCGCGCGCATGCACCAGCTGTGAAACGCAGGCAGACGCCATCAGAATTACGGCCCCCAACGGCATGATGAGCAGTGCGCCGAGACGCATGATGAGAAACCGTGCGACGGCCGCGCCCGCGACGGCGCCAAGCGACACGCCAAATCCGAGGAGCGGGAGCAGCCGGCGACCTGCCTCCTCGGAATACAAATCGTTGGCGAACGCCCAGAATTGCGCCACGGTCATCATGTTGAAGATGGCAATCCACATGTAGAACGCCAGCGCGAACGGCAGCGTGGAGCCCATCGTGGCGCCGACCGCATAAAAGCTCAGGAGGTTGGCGGTAAAGAACATGGTCGTGCCGACCACCAGTCGGTTGCGTGGAAGGCCCGCGCTGGCACGGCTGTAGAGCGGCACGGCCACGAGCAGAATCAGCGCCGTCGCCCCCGCCATGTAAGCCTTGTATTCGGCACCCCCGGCGTGCGCCAGGATGAGCGCCTCGCGTACAGGCTTGATGCACGAATAGGCCATCAACAGGAGGAATCCGTTGACCGTCATGAGCAGTGCGGTGCCGGTTTCTTCCTCGCGCAGGTCGGCGACGAGAGACAGCACGCCTCTCACGGTGGATGCACGTGTCACGGCTGCGTTTCTCCAGCGTGGGTCCGCACGAACATCATTGCGACACCGTTTCGCGTGGCTTCCGGAACGATCGCGAAGTTCGAGGCACCGTGCCGCGTGACGGTGCGCCCTGCAATCATCCCGACCGCCGCACCAAAGACGACGTCGCTGACGTTGTGCACGTTGTCGTGCAATCGCGACGTCGCCACGTAAGTGGCGAATGTGTAGGCAGGCAGCGACACGCGCCATGAGTGGTGACGATCGAGCACGGTCGCCGTGGCGAAGGTGACCGCGGCGTGTCCTGAAGGAAACGAATATCCCGAGCTCCCGTCGGGTCTCGGGCGCTGCACGCTGTACTTGAGGGACTGCACCATCGCTTCGGTGACGATCTGAGCCCGCAACAAGTCCATGCCGACGTGCGCCATCCGCGACTGGCCAAACGCCCGGCCGAGACCGTAGGTCGTCATCGAGGCTCCCATCAACACGGCCGTGTGGCCGGCGATGTGGCCGGCCTTGAAAAAGCCGCCCTCGCTCGCGAGCTTCTGGTTCACGTCGTCGTCGATCGGATGCACGCCGAGCGCCAGGCCGCCGCCAATCGACGCGACCACAGCGGAGTCGATGGATGGCAGATGCCTGAAGTCGTCACGCAGATCCCGGAAGAGCGTTCGCAGACCGGTGTGTGTAGGAATGGTAGGGTCTGGGGACACGTGACCGGCATCTTCGGTCGCAGCCGCACCGATGGAAGGGAACGCCAGCAGCAGAAGCAGAGTCGCGACGATCCTAGGGCGCATCAGTCGTCCTCACTCGGAAAGCCGGCCCGCCGTTTGGTACAGGCGGGTCGGGCCTCCCTACATAGAGTGACGGCTGAGACCTGAGGTGGGCGTGATCAGACGATTAATTCCGATTCATGCCTGATGACGCCGGAACATACCCTTCAGGCGAGGAACTTCACCAGTTCCGAATTGATCCGGTCGGCGTGTGTCCACAGTACGCCGTGCGACCCGCCGGGCAGCTCCACGAACTTGACGTTCTTGATCAACTTGGCCTGTCGCCTGGAGGTGGCATCTGGCGGCAGGATGCGATCGGCGTCGCCGTGCAGAATCAGGGTGGGCACGGTGTTCTTCGGAATGTTCTTGCGGAAGTCTTCGATCCAGCAGTCGACGCACGCCAGCGTTCCAACCGCCGAGGCGCCGGCCGCGACGTTCCAGTTGTCTTCGAGCACGCGTTCGCTCACCAGCTTTCCGCCAGTGACGTCGTAGTTGTAGAAGTTCTTCAGAAACTCCATGAGGAAGGCAGGGCGATCGGCGCGAATCGCGGCTTTGATGCCCTCGAAGACCTTGGCATCCACGCCTTCCGGGTTGTCCGGAGTCTTGACGAGATACGGTCCAAGCGTCCCGATCAGCACGGCCTTGCTGACGCGCGCGGTCCCGTATTTCCCGATGTATCTGGTGACCTCGCCCGACCCCATCGAGAACCCGACCAGCGCCACTTTCTTGAGATTGAGTTTTCTGAGCAGCTTGTCGAGATCGGCGGCGAACGTGTCGTAGTTGTAGCCGACCGCGGGTTTGCTCGAACGCCCGAAGCCGCGGCGATCGTAGGTAATGACGCGATGGCCGGCGTCGAGGAGCGCGGCGGTCTGCTTTTCCCACGACGCGCCGCTGAGCGGCCACCCGTGAATCAGCACGACCGGCGATCCGGATCCGTGATCTTCGTAATAGAGGTCGATCGGGGTGGAGTTCTCTTTGCCAACCGTGATTGTGGCCATGTCGGATTGCTCCCTTCAGGTCTGACATTCCCGCAGGACGCGCCAGGCTAGGAAGCCTGCGGGTCGCGCGCTTCCTGAACGACCGGATGCCACGAGTAGCCGCACGCCCCGCAGTGGCACCATCTGACGGTCGTGTCACCACGAAGCACCAGCTCGACGCTGACGTGATGGTCGGTCCCGCACGTCGGGCAGAGGTGCGCGACGCACGTATCCTTGACCTTGCGCGGCGATAACGAGTCCTGGGATTGTTCGGTGGGCATACTTTCTACTTTTTACTTTTTACTTTTTCCTAGACGCTCACTCCGGTTCCCACAGGGGCCGTCTCGAGCACGTGTGAGTGCTGACTGCGGACCTCCTGATATCTGGGATCGCGGGTTTCCTTGTAGAAATGCCCAAACGCGTAACCGCAGAGCAACGAAAAATCATACGCTTCCGCCAGCTGGTTCCAGAGCACCTCCAACTTGATGGCTGCGCCGGCGTTTCCATCCTGCCATAAGAGATCGACGAGCTCGCCATACGCTCGAACGGGACAAGGCTGCCGGCCCGCGCATAACGCTTCAATGAGATCTCCCACTGTCTTCTTGAACCGCGCGTGATCGGCACTGCCGTCCACCATGAACGAGTCGAGCATTTTTTGAGCGTCGAAAAACTGCAGCTCTCCCGTTCGGCGCAGCTCGTTGACGTCCAGGCCCCGTTCGGCCAGCTGTTCGACGATCGTGCTGGTGTGAGAGGGTGTGGCAATCACCAGCCCTGGCTGCCTTGCGTCGAGCCCTTCGGCAAGGAACCGTGCCACCGTTCGTGCCAGAGATTGTTCGTCGCGATAGAACTGAACAGCGTGGTATTGCGGGGGTGTCAAAGATCTGCCTCCGCCTCGGAGTCTATCAGGTACTGAAGGCTGAAAGTGGAATACCGGCTTTCGCGCCGTATCCTACTTGCTCCCCGTGGCAGCCTGTTTTTCCAAGGCAATCTGCGCCGCTCTTGCGCAGCCCTGGTTGACCTTGAAGAAGTTCTGTACGCTTTCGGCGCCTACCTCATACGGATGCGGGCCGTTTCCGCGTCCGGCCAGCATCCGATTCTTGTCGACCGCATCATCGAATTCCGAGTGGTTGGAGATGAGAACGGTGGCTTTGGTCTCCGCCGCCTTTGCCGCGATTTTCTTCTGCGAGTCAATGTAGATCTGGAAGTTCTTGATTCCCGGATCTGGAATGCTGTTGATGAAACTGGTGGCAACCCCGGCCGAGGAGACGATATTCACGGGCTTGCCGCGATCCTGAACGGTCGTTGTGAACGAGATGGTGCCTCGGGTGTGACCTGGCGTCAGCCAGAGAGTGACGGTCTTTCCGCCGAGCATGATCTTCATCCCGTCGGTGGCGACGATTTCGCGCTTGGGTGCCATCGTCTTGAATCGATTTGGATACTTCTCGACGTCGTCCCAGTCGGGGCCGCCCATGACCACCTTGGCGCCGAACTCCTTCTGCAGCATCTCGGCACCGCCGATGTGGTCGCCATGCCCGTGCGTGACGATGACGTATTTGATTGTCGTGGGATCGAGCCCCAGCTTCTTGAGACCGCCGACAATCAGCTCGTCCGAGTTGTACGGGAAGATCGTATCGATCAGGATGATCCCTTCACTCGTCGTGAGAGCCCATGCCGAATGGATCTTGCCGCCGACAAAATAGAAATCGTCGAACACCCTGGCAGGCTCGGCGTACCACTCGCTGCGTGGCGGAGCGCTCGCGGGTTTGGCGATATATCCTGGAACATTGTCGCTGGTATTCTCCGCGGCGATTTGCGGAGGCTGCAGACACGTTCGAACCAGGGCGCCCTGCCACTCGAACCCGGCAGCCTGCTTCGCCGATGCTACTGCCGCTCGAATTTCTGCGTCGAAGTCCCTCGCCTGATTGGCGCTCTGAGCGCCGATGGCCGCCACCGCGAGGACGCCGACGATTGCGAACGACCCCACGGTGCGCGCTGATCTCGATTCCATAGGATTCTCCGATCGAAAACGCGGAGCTTAGCACAGACGTTTGCCGGGCCGTCGCCACAGACAGGCTGGTCTGAGGCGGGGCCTCAGTGTATAAGAGTGCCAATTCCGAAAGCCCCATCGTCATGAGTTCGTCTGGGCCGCTTCGATTGCACACATGTCGCCCCGTCACATCCTCGCGCTCTGCTATGCCGCCTCCGGCGCCGCAGCGCTCGTGTATCAGGTTGCCTGGGTACGTTTGTTCACACTCACGCTGGGACATACGATCGCAGCGTCCAGTACGGTCCTCGCCGCGTTCATGGGCGGTCTCGCCCTTGGCGCATGGGCTGCCGGCCGCCGGCCGCCCGCACACTCGCGAGCTCTCGCGACCTATGCCGCGCTCGAGCTCCTGATCGCTGCCGCCGCGATCGCGATTCCGAATATTCTCTCCGCGCTCGATCCGTTGCTGGTCTGGGCCTATGCCGACGGAATGGCCCCCATGCGGTTTGCCCTTGCTCGCGTCGCGGTCAGCCTGATGCTTCTGGGCATTCCCGCAGCCGCGATGGGCGCCACCTATCCAGTTGCCGTGTCGTGGCTCGTGCACAGCGGGGGCCTGGAACACGAAGACCGCCGGAGAGCCGCGACACACGGCGGGGTTCTCTATGCCGTCAACACGGCAGGCGCCGCTGCCGGCGCCATCGCGGCAGGCTTCTGGCTGATTCCGTCGCTCGGCATCCGTGGAACCACCTGGGTCGCGGTGGCGCTGAACATCGCCGCTGCCGGCGGTGCGCTGTGGCTTGTCCGGGCCGGCTCACCGGCTCCACTCCGTCAGCCCTCGGCGCGGCAACGCGTCCGGCGTCAGGCGCCGGTGTCCGGGACGATCGACGCGCCGCGCCCCATGCTTGCCGCGGCTGCCGCCGCAGTCTCGGGTCTCGCGGCGCTGGTGTACGAAGTCGCATGGACGCGACTGCTCGCGCTGGTCGTCGGACCAACGACGTATGCCTTCGCCATCATGGCCGCGTCATTCATTACGGGCATTGCCGTCGGCTCGACCATCGGCGTCCGCCTGGCACGGCGCAGCGCCAGAGTCCCTCTATGGCTCGCAGCCATGCTTCTGGCCACGGCCATCAGCAGCATTCTGGCCGCCTGGTTCACCGCATCACACCTGCCGCTTATCGTCGCCCGCGAGACAGCCGCCGCGACCGCGTTCGAACCTCTGCTTCTACGCGAAGCGCTCGCCATGATGATCCTGTTGATGCCGGCAAGCATCTCCCTGGGCGCCACATTCACGCTTGCCCTCGCCGCCGCCTCGCCGGCCATCGAGACCGTCGCGCGTGACACGGCCCGCATCTACGCGGCCAACACCATCGGCGCCGTGGCCGGGGCGCTGATCGCCGGCTTCTTTCTGATTCCACGCTTCGGTCTGCAAGACACGTTCGTATTCACCAGCCGTATGCTGGTCGTTGCCGGCAGCGTCATCGCAGCGATCGCAGCGACTCGACCCGGCAAGCAGCGGCCGACACGTCTGGCTGGCGGTGTGCTCCTCGCCGCCAGTGTCGTTGCGATCGTCACGTTCGCTGCGCCCGAGTGGGATCGGGATCTCATTGCGAGCGGCGCGTACAGGTACTCGCGCCTGATACGCGCGGAGGATCTGGAGTGGAGCCTGCGGGCGGGATATCTCGAGTATTACAAGGAGGGTGCGGCCGGAACCGTCAGCGTGCGGCGACTCGGCGGAACGCGCTCGCTCGCGATCGACGGAAAAGTCGACGCGTCGAACGCCGGAGACATGCTCACTCAGCGGCTGCTCGGGCTCCTTCCCACGTTGCTGCATCCGGGGCCGCGCGACGCACTCGTAATCGGCCTGGGGAGCGGCGCCACGGCGGATGCGATCCTCGCATCAGGCGAGGTTCAGCGGCTCGATGTCGTCGAGATCTCGCCCGAGGTCGTTGAAGCTTCGGCACATTTCGAACGGGAAAATCGAAGGGTCCTGCAGAATCCCGCCCTGAGACTACTGGTCGGCGATGGCCGCTCGCACCTGCGCCTGTCCGGCCGCCAATACGATGTCATCGTCTCCGAGCCGTCCAATCCATGGATGGCCGGCGTCGCCGCGCTGTTCACACGCGAGTTCTTCGAGGCCGCCCGCGCGCGACTGCGATCCGGCGGCGTGTTCTGTCAGTGGGCTCACACGTACCAGATCGCCGAGCGGGACCTCCGATCGATCGTACACACCTTCGCATCTGTTTTCCCTGACGGGACGATGTGGCTTGTTGGCGAAAGCGACCTGCTCTTGATCGGCTCTACGGCGGGGAACATCGAATCGCGATTCTCGGCTGTTGCCGAGCGATCGCGGTTGGGCTCGGTGCCGGCACTGCTCAACGATGTCGCGGTGGCCCCCAGTTCCGCACCCTTCGTGCTGTTCTCGTTGTACGCAGGCGGCCCCGACGAGCTGGCTGCGTTCGGAAGGGACGCCGTGCTACAGACCGACGACCGGATGTCGCTCGAGTTCACGGCCGCTCAAGCTATGTACTCCCCGCCCGAAGGCAATGCCGTCCTGCGCGCGCTCGCTGCGGACACTGCCGTCCCTGCGGTCGTGGCGGAGAAGATGGAACGTGCGATCGCTGTTGACTGGACGGCGCGAGGCCATGCAGCGTTGCGGGCCAGAGCGTTCGGGATGGCGCACGAAAGTTTTCGTCGGGCGCTGGCGCTCGACACCCGGTCACCCGACGCCCTCCGCGGCGCAACCGATGCCGCAGCCGGAGTGCAGCGTCTCGGAGAGGAAACGACATTTCTGAAGGGAGTTGCCGCGGCCGAAACAGACAATGCCGCAGTCCGCGTCGAGCTGTCCCACGCCCTTGCGACACTCGGGAACGCCGAGGAGGCGATCGCCGCGGCGATGGACGCCGCGCGCATCGATCCGGACAGCGCGGAGCCGCTTCAGCAGCTGGCTTCGATATTCGCCGACGTCGGCGACGCGGTGCAGCTTGCGCCCATCGCCAATCAACTACTGAAGCGATTTCCAACGCGCGACGAGGGACGCTACTATCAGGCGGCCGCCCTGTTTCTCGCGGGACGGGCCACCGAGGCAGAACGTCCGATACGGACTTTGCTCAGCGTGAATCCACGCCACGCGAAAGGGCAGAACATGCTCGGCGTTGTCTGCGCGTCGCTCGGGAATCACGAGTGTGCCCAAGCGGCGTTCGCCGCCTCGCTGGAACTGGATCCTCGCGACCCGTCCGTGTATGTGAATCTCGCCCACTTGCGTGTTGAGCGCGGAGACGCGGCGGCGGCGGCCCAACTCTTCAGCGAGGCGCTGGCGATCGACACAACATCCGAGACGGCCAGAAAGGGCCTCGCGGACGCTCGTGCGTCCATGCGCTGAGGCCACCGGCGGATTCAACTAAAGGTTTTCAAATAGTCGACGATCTGCTTCAACTCCTCGTCGCTCAACTCCGATTCCGGGAAGGCCGGCATCCCACATGCACCACCGTGCCGAACGATATCCAGCGCCTGGGAATAGTTCCATTGGAATGGAACGAGCGTGGGTGCTTTACCGCTGCGACCATCTAGACCGTGACACCGACTGCAGGTCCCTTCGTAGATCGGCTTTCCCGGCATCTGAGAGGCCTGCGGTGGGGAGCTGCCGATGACGGCCGTCCCGTGGACCAGAAACCATCCCAGCATCGCCGCACACGTGCCAATGGGAAACAGCCTCAATGCGATCTTCACTCGAGTGCCTCTCTAGATCTTCCCGTACACGCCGCCCTGCTGGCCGGTGTTCCTCACGGCTCGGCCGTCGCGGAACTCAACCTCGAGGAGTTTCTCACTCGGCGAGATCTTCATCGCGGTCTGTTTCCCGGTCTCGCAATCCACCACCGATCCGTCGGACGGGTAGCAGTATTTGCCATCGATGCTGAAGGCGACCCAGCGAAGCCCGGAATGTGCGTTCCACGGCTCGTCGATCTTGTCGAACAACTCCACATGTCCCTTAAACTTTGGCTGGGCCGGGTTTGCTTTCGTGTCGAATACGTGCAGGTAGCCCCATTCGTCGTTCAGCACCCAGACCTCCTCCGATCCCCCTGGACGCATTCCGAGGCCGTGGCTCCACGGGTTGTCCCCGTGCGGGAGGCTGCCGGCGCCTCCGCCCGCCGAACTGGCAGTCCAGTACTTCGTGCGCGTCTTCGGCACCTGCACCAAGACATCCGGCAGCACTTTGCCGGCCCTTATGTCCCCGACGCCGAACCCCACGGTCCGAGTAAGGGTGGTGTAGAAGAAGGTCTCCCTCGGGTCGGTGACGAACATCCGAATCGGCCAATCGAACGGGCCGATGGTCTTGACGACCTTGTAGGTCTTCTGATCGGCCACCACCAGGGTTTGATCGCTCCGTCCGCCCAAATACATGTACCGGCCCGCCTCACCCGCCCAGGAGTTGTGCGGGCGCCCAGGTCGAGGGATTTCGGCGATCTTGTCGCCGGTCGCGGCATCGAGCACCAGGTACACGTGGTTCTGCCACCCGCCGTATCCGGTCGTCTCACGGCTGAAATTCATCGGGACAAACAGCGCCTTCCCATCCACCGTGATCGTGAGTCGGTCGGGTTGGCGGAGGCCATACTTCTCCACGGTGTTCACACGCCAGATGATCTTCCCCGTCAGCATGTCGTAGGCGGCGACTGTCCCGTCGCTCAACTGTGTCGCGAAGAGGCGTTGGGACGCGTAGTCTGCGCACACTCCGCCGACTCTGCCGCCAGGCTCTGCAAAGGGAAAAGACCACAGAAGCGAGTGCTGCCCGTTGGTGTTGGTGAACACATCAACTCGCCTGCCTCTGTCGTTCGTCACGTACAGGTACCGCCCTGTTCCGGGGAACTGAGCGGGACGGGGCTGCATGGGAGGTAACGCCGGCCCTTCGCCCTGACCGCGACCCCGAGCCTGGGCTGCAAAGCCCATTGAGGGGACCGCCAGGCTTGCCGCCAGAGTTGCCGTCGTACCCGTGAGGAAGTGACGTCGGCTGAACCGGCGCTGCGGGGGCAACGATGGTGTGGACTTCATGGCAGGCAACCTCGATTCGTGATAGAGCAGGCTACGCCTGCACTTCTGAATTCACCGAGTGAATCAGCGCCTTGATGTACCCGTTGCCGAACGCGAAGGCTTGCAGTTTGCCGGGATCGTCAGGGTGGCTCGGCATGTGATCGGCACAGATTGAATAGGCAAACTGCGTGTCCCGCAGGATGCGCATGACCTTGAAGAAGTCCATGTCTCCTTCATCCGGATAGACCTCGGCGAAATCGTTGAGCCCTCCGCGGATGTTGCGCATATGGATCTGGTGGATTTTCCCCCGTTCGCCCAGGTATTGGACGATGGGAAGGACTTCCGTCAGCGGGCGCTTCAGCCCTTCGCCCGCGGTTCCCAGGCACAGTTGAAATCCGTTGTAGGGACTGTCCACGATCTTTTCGTAGCGTTTGAACCCCTCGAAGACCGACGGCGAATCCCAGTTCTCGGCCCCCTGATAGCCAAACGGCAGGCCGGGTGGGTCATAGGGATGTGCGGCCATCCGCACATCGTGCTGTTTGCACACGGGAATGACGCGCTCGAGAAAGTACGTGATGCGTTCCCAGTAGTCATCCGATGACACCACGCCCGCCTTCCCGACGGGAAGCTCCTTCCAGTTCGGCTCGAGCTTGAACGTCTCATACGTCGATCCCCCTCGCCCGGGTGTGTGCCCGTTTCGCCGGATCGGTATCACCGTCCAGTGATGGGTAATGACCTTGACGCCGACCTGGGAAGCCTTCTGGATATTTCCCATGATGCTCTCGAGCTTGCGATCGCGATCCGGCCCCTTGCGCAACATGATGTAGTCCGAGTCCATTCGTATGGCCTCGAAGACAACGCCGTACTTGTCGCAGTTGTCCTTCATCCGCGTCAGGTCATCGAGGTCCCACGCCCCGTCTGGCGATCGCTTGCTGATTTGGGCCGTGAGGTGTTTGGCACCATGACGCAGGTTGAATTCCAGATTCGCTTTCCCCGTGATGTCGGCG
Organism: Vicinamibacterales bacterium; assembly: GCA_963746535.1. Lineage (GTDB taxonomy): Bacteria > Acidobacteriota > Vicinamibacteria > Vicinamibacterales > JAMQPK01 > JAMQPK01. The sequence goes on from CAVVBP010000011.1 coordinate 473,621, forward strand.
CCTTGACCTCCCGCCACGTAGTGGTAATCACCGCCCACGTGCATCAACGTATTCTTCCTGGGAGGGGGTGCGGCACTTGCCGAATAAGGCTCGACAGATCCCGCCACGCCGGCGCCGATCACGCCGCTGGCAAGCGTCTTACCGAAGTCTCTTCGTTTCATGTGATACGACCCTCTTAGAAGCTGAATTCCAACCCCAAACGACCGACTCTGGGTGGAAGGATGCCGGTTATTCTGCCGAACGTCCCGCTGAGGTAAGAAATGTCAGTGGCGGCGCTGCTGTTGATCACGTTGTACACGGCGAAACTCAGGTCGAAAGCGTATCTGTTGACGGTGAACTTCTTGGCCGCCCGCACGTTGGTCACAGGGATGGTCGGGCCCTGTTGCGCGCCATAGGGTTCCATGCGCTGGGTCACCGTGCCCTGTCTCAACCTGCTGTCGGAAAACGTCTGCGTCCTCTGTCCGTACGCGCCGGACGAGGCCCGCACATTGCCGGTGACATTGATATCCCACGGAAAGCGGTAATTGCCGTCCGCTCGAGCTTCCCAACTCCAGTTATCGTTGATGGCAAAACGCTCGTCGTTCGGATTCCCCGGCGTCGGCACGATCCATTCATGCGTCTTGGTTGCCCAGAACGACGACGACAGGTTCCACCGCTGCGAGTAGCGCTTGTTGACCGTCACCTCGAGGCTGTGGAAGCCATCCGAGTGGTCGCTATCCGCGTTCACTCGCATGTTCTGGTTGAACGCGGCGCCCGCGTAATCGGCGGGATAGGTGTAGATCGTCACGGGTTGCCCGTCAAACGGGTCGATCACCGTAACCGGCACGTTCCAGACTTCGTACGGCCGCCCGATATTCACGCCGTTGTTGGTGTTGCCTCCGCCGTAGCTGCCGTACCAGTTGGTGTGCCTCTTGTAGATGTAGCCGAATCCGACCCCGACGTTCGGCACGAGCTGCCGGTCAACCCGCACCGAGGCTTCATACGCCTTGTTCTGCTTGAGGTCCGGATTGAGGACGCTGTTGGACCCGCCGGTCGCACTGATGTAGTCCCGTCCCGTCGGACTCAGATCGACGCTTCCCGGCAGGTAGTCGCAGCTGGTGTTGGGCAAGTTGTAGGACACGTTCGTGTACTGCGTCACCACGCACGGGCCGCTCCATCGGTACCTGGTCGTGACCTCGGCATTCGGATTGTAGGTCGCCGCAAAATCGCCCCCCATCGTGTCTCCGTAGATCCCGAAGAACGTCTTGAGCGATGTCTTGCCGTCCCCCGTCACATCCCAATTCATCCCGATACGCGGAACGAAGTCCGTCCATGTCAGAACATCCACCTCTTGGAACGTCTGCGCGATGCTGAACTGTCCTGCCTCCTTCGTCTGCGGCGGGATGAAGTTGTGGTAGCGCTCCCATCTCACGCCATAGGCGAGCGTCACCCGTCCCAGCGTCCAGTTGTCGGTCACAAACGCCGCCTGGCTATTCATACGGTCAATCGGGTCCGTCGGGGTGTTGTAGGTCATCAGCTCAGTCGGCACGCCCCGACTGAACCGCAATGTGTAGCTGCCGCTGGGATACTCATTCGGGCGGGTGGAGTCCTGCCGCTCCCAGTTGAGGTCGAATCCGACCTTCAGCTGATGTGCCCCGGCTATATAGCTGACCGACGATTTTGCTTGGTACCGCTCGGACACCGTGCCCGGTATTGCCCCTAACGGCCCCGTCAGCATGTTATTAGTGAGTTCTTGCGAAGCCGGGTTGCCTGCGACGGCCGTACCGGGCTGCGGAAAGTAATGCGTCCAGTAACAGCAGAAACCGAAGGCCGAGTCGATAAACGTCTTGTCGTTCAGGGTGTTCTGACTTCCCACCTTCCACGTCCGGGTGGGTTGACTCTGGACTCTCGTAGTCGGCACCGGGGTCGTGGCGCTGGCTCCAAAGAACGGAGATTTCTTCTCCGCCCTCACGAACGTGCCGATGAGCTTGTTCGATTTTGAAATCTGCCACTGGCCCTTGGCATACTGCTGGTCCAGAATCCTGATGAACTCTCCCGCTGGCGCATCCGGGCACGTCCAGCACCCTTGGGCATTGGGGCCCTCCACGAAGCCGATCTGGTACTGTGAAATCTTCTGCGAACTCGCGCCGCCATAGAACCACACTTTGCTCCTGACAGCGTAGCCGCCGAAATCCGCATTCCAGTCGTGATAGTAGTTAATCGGATTCGTGAACGTGATGCCCTGTGCTGCCAGTTCTGGCGTGATATTGTCGCCTTGGAAACTGTCGTCCTCCCACGAGCCCTGGACGGATCCGTGAAACGCGTCCCCGCCAGTCTTCATGATCATCTGCTGGTGGACCCCTCCGAACGCCACATCAGCGTTGTTGCCGGTGGTCTTGAACGACGCTTCCTCCAGCTGGAAGGAATTCAGATACAGGGCCGTGTTTCCCTGGCGGGCGGTCGTCGAATTGATCCCCTCGAATTCGAGAGTCGGCGTCAGCGTGACGCCATAGGTCACGGTGCGTTGCCGGCTGGCCATCTGGCTGTCGCCGACGTCCGGGACTCCCACCAGACTGACACCCGCCGCCAGCGGGAGCAGGTTCTGGATGCCCGATCCCAACGGGACCGATTCAATACGCTCGAGCGCTATGGACGAGACGCCCGCGACGCCTACCGTATCGACCACGGGGCTCTGCCCGCTGACTTCCACCGTCTCGGAGATGGTGCTGACCTTCATGGCCGCATCAATCCTCGCGGTGAAGCCGGCTGTGACGCTGACGCCGTCGAAGGCGATGCCCTGAAATCCCGTCAGCTCGAACACGACGCGGTACACCCCCGGGGCGGGCACGTCGCGCAGACGGTAGTTGCCCTCGGCATCGGTGACGGTCGTCACGCTCGGCAGCTGCAGAGCCGGGCTCGTGGCCGTCACCGTCACGCCTGGCAGTACGCCGCCGGTCTCGTCAGCGGCTTTTCCCACGATGTTGCCAAGGAAGCCCGCCTGTGCCCAGGCCGTTTCAGTCGCAAGACTGAATTGGAGCAGCACGACAACAGCCATCGCGGCAAACATTGACGTGCTCTTCGTGAATCGAGTGAGGAAGCGACATCGACTGGCTCGACCGTTTGGGGGAGGTGATGAGGTGGCACCCATGACTAGTAACCCTCCTGACTGAGATTTCCAGCACATCGGTCAATACGTCACTGGCGATTCACGTTCTGTAACTTCCCTCCAATCGAATGAGGTTGGGCTCGGCTATTGGCTGCGACGACGAATCAACACCGGCGAAGCGGACGAGGCAAGCAGATGAGCTGAGACTAGACGTAGGCGAAGGCTAGAAGATAGACGAGAAGAGAGAGCCCTGCAAGTGGTATCGGTTCGGTCGGCGAGATGCTGGCGCGCTCGGTCAGGATGTTCGAATCGGAAGCTGCGCGCCTGTCACCATCACCTTGTACTGTAAGGTAAGGCTCGATGTCCTTGAAGCGGGCATTCGACATCGTCGGCGCCTGCGCCGGGTTGCTGGTGTTCGCGCCGGCGATGGCGATTGCCCTCGTCGCCGTGCTTCTGGATGATGGCCGGCCGGTAATCTTCCGGCAGGCGCGTCTCGGCTATCGGCGACGGCCGTTTTCCATCATCAAGATCCGCACGATGCGGGATGGGCGTGTGACGCGGGTCGGGAGAGTGCTGCGAGCGACCGGCCTCGACGAGGTCACGCAGTTTCTGAACATTCTCTCGGGTGAGATGAGCGCTGTGGGCCCCCGGCCGCTCACTGAAGACGACGTGCGGCGTCTCGGGTGGACCGGTGGCGAGTTCGATTTCCGGTGGGAGCAGAAGCCGGGGCTGACCGGGCTCGCACAACTCGTTGGCGCGGAATCATCGCAGCTGACTCTGGTTCTGGACCGAAGCTACGCCGCTCGCGCGAACCTGCTGCTCGACTGTCAGTTGATTGCGCTCTCGTTTGCGGTCAACGCGTTCGGTAAATCGCGAGTGCGGCAGCGACTACGCCAGTCACACCTGGCCGACGATGGAGCTCCATGACCACCTCCAGGAAATGCGGAGGAAAAAGCCTGCGCCAGAGGAGATGCGCCTATGTCAAAGGGCCAGGTGTGGGAGCGCCAGCGGCCTTAGACGCTCAGGTCGTGGTGGACCGAAAGCGCGCTCGGAGCGGCGCGGACATCGTCAGATCCACGCCGCCACCGGCGCGGCGGGTGGCGATGATCGCCAGCGTCCCCGGAAATGACTCGACCAGCTTCAGCCCCGCGACAGGTCCGAGGATGAACGCGGGCTTGCTCAACGCGTCGGCCAATGTGGCATCAGGCGAGAGGATGGTGACGCTGAGCGCGGAGTCGCTCGGCCGGAGCGATCTCGGATCGAGCAGATGACCGTACGTCCTGCCGTTGGCAACGAAGAAATTGTGGTAGCCGCCCGATGTCGATATCGCGCCGCCGTCGACGTCGAGCACGCCGAGGAGGCCGCCCGGCTTGTCCGGATCCTCGATGCCCACCTGCCAGGACGACTTGCCCGCAGGGTGGCCGACCAGGTACTGATTGCCCCCGGCGTCGATGAGACCCGAGAATCCGCGTCGCCGCAGCACGCCGCCGGCGAGCTCGACCGCGAAGCCTTTTGCGATGCCGCCGAGATCGAGCTCCACCCCGTTCCGCGTAAACGACACGGTCTGTGCACCCTCATCGAGGACCACGTGCTGGTAGCCGATCCGGGAGCGGACCTGCTGCAGCTCTTCATGAGTGGGGATGTGCGGTTTCTTGTCGTGGAACCCCCAGAGCCGTACGAGCGGCCCGACCGTGATGTCGAACGTGCCGGCGCTCCGCTGGCTGATTAACTGTGCCGCCGACAACACGCCCCACATGGGTGCGCTCACCTGTACCGGATGCAGCGCAGCCTGCGCATTAATCCAGGCCAGTTCGCTGTCCGGGCGGTAGTTGCTCATGAGGCGGTCGATCTCTACCATCGACGCAAACGCTTCGTCGATCGCTTCGGTGCGCGAAGCGGAATCCCCGCCGTACACCTCGATCGTCATCGACGTGCCCATCAGGTAGCGGTGCACGCTCGTGGAGAGCGGTGTGTCAGCCGAGATGACGGCGTGGTGGGCGATCACCGTGCACAACGCCGTCACGAACGCAGCCGCGAGATGGCCTGGCCTCTGTGTCATGGATGCTTGAGCGGCATGCGCACGCCCAACGTGAAGATACCGGCTTCGAAGTTGGTGGTGCTCCTGTAGAACTCGTACTGCGCCGTGAGCGACGTGCCGGTCGGAAGCATCAGCAGACCGTGCTGCGGCGTGATCATCAGGCGGCCCGTGTAGAGATTGGAGTCGAACGGGAACAGACGGAAGTCGGCGGTGTAGAAGTCCGGCGATCCAGTGTAGGAGGGTTGGTAGAACGACGCCCCCTGCTGTGCATGACGCCGGTAGATGCCCGTTGCGGTCACGCGCGGGGTGAACTCGTGCGACAGACCCACCGACCACGTGTTGGCCCTGACATCCCAGTCATCGAAATACCGGCGGAAGTCGGCTTCGAGATATATGTCGGCGGGCATCGCCTGACGCAGCCGCGCCGTAAACGCGTGTCGCTTCCGCTCGTCAGGATGGACGCCCACCATCTTCACCCCGTCCACCGAGGTGCGCAGGTATGGGTTCGACTGGTAGCCCAGGATGCTCCCCAATTCGTAGCCGAACTGCATGACCGTGTACTTCGACAGCGTCTGCGTGAGCGTCGCGTATGCCGACTGCGCCACCTGGTTCTCCACGATCTCGTCCGGATGGAGCTGCGGCCGGTTCCACGAGAACGAGTAACCGCCGGCGACCGTGGTATTGGCCTGGTTCAGCGTCCGGGAAATGGACGTCGAAACGGTGCTGGCCTGATAGAAATCCTCGTGACTGAACTCGCCACCCACGCTGACTTTCGTGTCGCCGTAGGTCTTGATGATCGATGCGTTCACGAACTGCCGGGCATTCCTCGCGCCTTCCGCATGGCACCGCGCGCACGAGTCCGACGCCGCGGTAATGGCGTCCACACCGAATCCCACGCGCAGGCCGGTGCGATTGGTGAAGTCCGTACCGAGATCGACCGTTGGGCTCAACACGGTGACGCCCCGCGAATCCACGAAGGTATGAAACTGGACGCCGAGCGACTGCGCCTGCGGCTCCTGCGCCTTCGACCGCGCGCCCTCGAGGAAGACCAGGAGCCCCGCGACGATCCACGTCGCCGCCACGCCACCCACGAGGATGGTCCATCTGTTACTTGCAGCCACACCCGCCACCCTGCAATCCGAGCCCACCCGCCGCGCCTTCGCGCGACTCCTGCCAGTGGCCCGCAAAGGAGGTGAGCGCCGGGTCGGGATTGAACTGCATGCAGCTCTTGGCCAGGCGGCTGCGCTGCCACGGCTGCACCGTGGCGCATGCGGTCAGGCTGGATCCTGCCGCCAGCAGGACCAGCATCAACATCACACGGATGGTCGGCATCATACCCAGGTCTCCTGCTGCGCGCGGCGTTACGGCGCCTCGGCTAACAACTGCTCGATCTCACGTCGGTACTGCGGCACGAGCGTGTCGGTAAAGCCTTCATGAGAAAAACGGATCGCCCCACGCTTGTCCACGAGGTAGGACGTGGGCATCCCGCGAAGCCTGAAGCCCGTGGGTGCAGTGCCCTTCGGATCGAAGAGCACCCGCATCTGGAAGTCGCGGCCTTTGAGAAACTCCTCGGCGGCGCTGCGCTTCTCGTCCACGTTGACGGCCAGCACGTCGAAGCCCTTTTCGCGATACTCGCGATACAGCGCATCGTAGGCAGGAAACGCCGTGCGGCAAGGCGGGCACCAACTCGCCCAGATATCCAAAAGCACCACACGCCCATGGAGGGACTGGAGTGTGATGATCGTCCCGCTGCGGTCCGGCAACGAGACGGAGGGCGCGGGTCTGCCGTCGCCGCTCGCGGCGATACCAATCGTGCCGAACATCGCCACAAGAACCGCGGCGGCGCAGAGCTGATACGGTGGTGCCATTGAATCCCTCATCGCGTTTGCGCCGCTCCGTTTTCGACAACCCACTTGCGGACGAGTTCGGCCTTGGTGGCCCTGGTGCTCGCGTTGCCACTCCAGTAGCGGTACATGCTCGCGTTTCGCTGGGTGACCACGACCAGTGCGCTTCGCGCGTTGCCCGCCGCCACGGCTCGCATCACCTGCGCGTAGTTGGACATGGAATAGTTGCCATCCGGCCGGGATCCGGAGTGGCAGGGCACGCAGTCGGACTGGAAGATCGGTTGCAGATCCTGCACGTACGCCACGGTCACGGCAGGCGCAGGCGTCGTACCTGGCGTGGACGCTGGCGTCGTGGTTGTGGAGCCGGCGGCAGTGGTGCTGACCGGTGTAGGACCTGTGATCGATTCGGCCACATCCGTCGCGGGTTGCTGCGTTACGCAGCCGAAGGCGACCAGTGACGTGGCGCATATGGCGGCGAAGACAGCGATTCGGCACCCACCAACGGAAACTCGCCGAGTGCGCACGTCTGCTGATGTTTGCATTGACCATGCCAGCAGTTTCCGGGCGACTGCCGCTTGATTGGCTGGCAAGCAGTCCCATTCCAGTGACGGTTCGATTCCGAAACTGTGGACAGACAATTGGGGACAAAGAGAATGAGGCTCAACTACGAATCTCCTTAACGACCATGCCTCCCTCCGATGAACGCGCGTGGCACAAACCCGCCCCTCCTCTTTTCGCGAACTGACATTAGGCTGGGGTGAAGGAGCGATTAAGTTCCGTTAATGACGCGTCAGGTCCAATCCGTCGAATAGTCATAGATGACAAGAGTCATCGACAGCGCAATGAAGCGCGACACGGAGGTTGAACGCGCTAAGGCGAGCACATCACGAATGCGATGGTCCAGACACAAACGCAAAAGCCACGACGGTGCGGTCATCCGCCCACTTCGCGACTCCTGATGGGCCAGGCGAACGGCGAGCCGTATCGAGGAGGGTTCTGCAAGCCAGTTCCGGCGTCTTTTCGGACAGGTTCATGAGCTGGGCGCGAAGAGCCACTGGAATGCCCTCGCCGCTCGCGTCTATGGCGTCGGTGATGCCATCCGACACCAGCACGACGAGGTCGCCGGATTCCAGTGTGATGCTCTCCTCGTCGTACTGCGCTGAGGGGAAGAGTCCCAGTGGCGGCCCGCCGGCTCCGAGCACGCGCATGCAATCGCCGTTGCCCAGAAGGACCCCGGGCGGGTGTCCAGCGTTGGCATAGACCATCGCGTGCCGCTCCAGATCGACGAACGCAACCACGCACGTCACATACAGATCGCTTCGACCATCCAGGAACAGGATCGCGGACACCCCAGCCAGCACGCCGCCTGGACTCGAGCGTGCTTCACGTGCGATCGCGCGAAGCACCGCGCGCGTGTTGGACACGAAGACGGCCGCAGGCACACCCTTCCCGGACACGTCGGCAATGATCACGCACATCCGGTTGCCGTCCAGCAGAAAAAAGTCGTAGTAGTCCCCTCCGACTTCGCCGGCCGGCTCCATGACCGCGTGCCAGGTCATACCGTTCGAGGGCTCGGGAATACTCGGCAGCAGCGCGCGCTGCACCTTCGCGGCGACGGCCAGCTCGGCGCGAATCGTGAGCCGTTCGCGCTCCAAGTCGGCAATCGCTGTCCGAGCCAGCCGGAGCCGTGCCCACAGCGCCGTCAGGACCAGAAGCGCCGCGACCATCAGGATGTCGCTGATCCAGGTCCATTCCTCGAGATCCGGACGCAATACCCGGTTGATGAACAATTCGATCAGCTGCGCCGCCACGACGATAGTGCCGAGAACCGCCGCAGACAGACCGATCACGCTCAGTCGAGGCATTGGCGGCGCCGCAGGACTTCCGTTATTCGGCGTGCTCAGCATTTCGGTTCACCACTGCCTGTGTCTCGCGAGAGCATACTATCGGCGCTCCGCAAAGACGTTGGCAATGTGCAGCGAAGACGGCGGGCGGGCAGAGGGCAATAGGCGCGTGCCCGGGGTTGAAGTGCTGAGTCATCTAGGCGAAGGCTCGACGTTCACGGTCACGCTGCCGATCGGTCGAGCTGACCCTCCGCAGCGGTCATTAAAGGAGTTTAATCACCACTTCACGTCCGCGTCAGGCCGTGTGCGTCAAATGAACTGGATGACAGAACGTCATCCAGCGCGTTGTGATGCGCAAAGGAGGTCATATGCGGCCGATGGTAGCGGTAAAGAAGGCGCGGATGGCGGCGATGTGTGCAGCGTTGCTGCTCGGCGTCAGCGTGTCTGCATTCGCGCAGCAACCGACATACGAAGGGGACATCGTGGCACTCGACGGGAAGGCGAACACCTTCACTGTGAAGGGCTCCAAAGCCGGCGAGGTCGCGGAGATGGCCTTTCACGTCGGCACACCCAGTGAAATCATGATCAACGGAGAACGAATCCTGTTTGGGGAGCTGGTCAAAGGTGATCACGTCGTAGTGTCCTACAGATCCGCGGGCGCCACGCACACGGTGAGCCACGTGAAACGCGTCAAGACCGTGTCGCGAGAGATGACATTCGCGGGCAGTGTCATCGCGGTCGATCTCAAGGGGCAGATCTTCACGGTGAAATCCACGTCGGGCAGCAAGGTCGAGGAAATGACGTTCCATTTCAGGCCCGGGACGCACTTGTACATCGGCGGTGAAGAAGACACGCTTCTCGCGCAGCTCCGCCAGGGAGACGCAGTGACGGTCACGTATGAATCCATGAATGCCAAGACGCACAATGTGAAGCACATCATGATGAAGACTTCCTGATGACACGTCCCGCTGCTGGTGCCTCGGGCCGCGCCCTGGGCACCAGCCGGCACGAACACCGGCAGCGTGCGTCTTTGGGTTGCCACATTAACAGGTCGTCTATAGCGGCCGGCCGTACCAGAGAATAAAGGGCGCTTCAGGGGGCACGAACTCACCGCTGTGGAACGGTACGAGCCGAGGAGTGACACTACTTCGGTTCGATGAGCTTCAGCCGCCCGAACTTCAACGGCCGATGAGGCTGGTATTCGCCCGTCGGCAGCCACGCCACGAAGTCGCGCCGTGCCGGGGCCTGAGGGTGGGGGCCCTGCAGGCGGTAGAGATTGATGCGGAATTCGTTGCCCGCCTTCACCGGGCGCGGGTCGAACGACGCGATCGGCAACTAAATCTCCGCGTACCAGACCTTCTTCTCGCGATCGAGTCGCGCCTTCGTCTTCCAGCCCGATTCCCAGACCCATTCGTTGCCGATGCCCACGCGTGGCACCGTGGCGTCGATCGTTCCATCGAGATGCTCCCCCTGCGGTGAGACCTGCAGCTCGAGATACTTCGTAATGTCGTCGAAGTTCGAACCGATGTACACCTCGAGCACATCGGTTTCCCACAACTGATGGGTGTCGGACGCGGTCTGAGGATTCGGCCGGAGGTTCAACTGCTCGTACGGGCAGACGCAGAGGAAATAGAGATGGCTGGCGGTCCACCGCGATCGAACCTCAGACCTGAGTTGTGGCGCGGGTTCGCTCGTGTCGATCCGCCGCTCTATCCAGACGCCCTTGATGTCTTTCCAGAACGGCGAATTCGGATCGGCGGTCAGCTCCGGCTGGCCTGACGCAGCATATACGCTCGGGAATGTGCCAGAGGGCTGCGCGGGCGGCCGATGGCGTTTGCGGCCGAGTCATCCGTTCCAGATAGGAGCGTGGATCGAAACCCGACGGCCCGGCGTTGGTCAGCGCACGCTCGATGTCCTCCGGCGGTAGACCGGAGGCCTGGCAACGGTCCTCACCCGACAGCTGGCTGTAGAGCAGTTCTTCCCCAAGCGACACGGCCGGGCCCGATCCGACGATCGTGAACGCCACCTCCGTCGGCGCTTCAGCGGCGGCAATCGGCACCACCCACCCACCTTGGCTGAAACCGAACAGGCCAATCAGGTCCGCTCTCACGTCCGGATGCTGCGCGATCCGGCGAACGCCGGCGAGTACGTCCTGCGCCAGGAGGGGGAAATACCCTGAATCCGTGTAGGGGCAGCATGATCCCTCGGACTGACCGACGCCTCGTTTGTCATAGGTCAGCACGGCGACACGCAACGCCAACCACCCTGCGACGTTGGCATAGGGACTTCGGGTCCACGGTCGCTCCCGTTGTGAATCACGATCGCCGGATAACGGCCCGTGGCCGACGGTAACATCAACGTTCCCGACAGGCGGGCCCCATCGCTGGATCGGTACGTCACATCCACTTCCCGATGCGAGCCGAGGTTGCGTTCGGTCCCGTCGACGGGACTCGGGCCGACGGCGAGCCGCATCCGGAGAGCACCAGCAGGCCAACGAGAAGACGCGCCGCGATGCTTCGCACGGGTCTAACATACGCCACCTCAGGGCCACGCGGATGCGGTTGGGTGATTGGAGACCGAGTGCCTCCGCCAGGCACCGGGACACCATGCGAGAATCGAGGTGGTCGAGTAAAGGCGCTCACGTAGAATGCCCATCGGCAACGTGCACTCTGCCGTGACCTCCACATTGGCGCCCCCTGCCGGAGAGACGTCCGTTCACTCGTATAGCGTTCGCATCTGTCACTGGGTCAACGTGATCGCCTGCGGCTATCTGCTGGTGAGCGGCGTTCACATCCTTCTCGACTTCCCAGAGTTGTACTGGGGACACACCGGCTATCGTGGCTACCCGGCAATCTTCAAGCTCTCGGACTGGGGCCTCTCATGGGAGGCGGCAGGCGCGCTCGGAGACCGCCGGTGGGGACGCAATTATCACGTCACCTTCGCCTGGGTCTTTCTCTTCAACGGCCTCATATACGTCGGGTGGAATCTCTACACGACCCATTTTCGCAAGCGGATGCTGCCGGCCCGTGACGAGCTGACGGTGTCGCACGTGCGGACGGAGCTGCGCGATCATTTCCGCTGGCGATCGCGGCCCGCCTTCGCCGCTGCGCGGCTACGGCGCGGCTACGGCACGCTCCAGAAGGCCTCGTATCTGCTCCTGATCTTCGTGTTCATGCCGTTCATGATCCTGACGGGCATCGCACAGTCGCCGGGCTATACGGCCGCGATGCCTGTGCTGCTGGATCTGTTCGGCGGCCGTCAGTCGGCGCGCACGCTGCACACCATCGGCACGGTCCTGCTCGTGCTCTTCGTCGTCGTCCACCTGCTGGAGATCGCCGCCGCGGGATTCGTCAACCGGGTCCGTTCGATGATCACCGGGAAGGAGTCGATCCCGGTGCAGCCAGGAGCAATGACACCATGACCAGGCGCATCTCACGTCGCACGTGGCTGGCGAGCGTTCCGGCGCTGGGTGGTTTGTTCACGACCGGATGTTCGCGCGAGACGTTCATTCCGCCGCGCGTGCGCGGGGGCCTGATCGGCGCCGCGGATGTGCTGACGATGAGCACCAATCGGCTGCTGTTGTCCGGTCAGCAGCTGGCGCGCGAGTACTCCGCAAGCGACGTTGCCGACCCATTCCCGACCTGGAACCAGACCAATCCGAAGAGCGCGGAGTATCAACGGCACTTGTCGGAAGCGTTCAGGAACTGGCGACTCCCGATCAGCGGTCTCGTCGCGCGGCCTGTCGAGTTGTCCCTCGACCAGATCAAAAACCTGGGCGCCCGCACGCAAATCACCGCGCACGTGTGCGAACAGGGCTGGTCGGCGATTGGCGAATGGACGGGCGCGCCGCTCCAACGGGTGCTCGAAGCCGCAGGCGGCGTCACACCGGCGGCGCGCTACGTCGTGATCGACACGTACGATCGTTGGTACGAGGGATACGATCTGTTCGAGGTCGAGCATCCACAGACGATCCTTGCCTACGGCCTCAACGGTCGCGCCCTTCCGACAGGCAACGGCGCGCCGCTCCGCCTGCGCGTCGAACGACAGTGCGGCTACAAGAATCTCAAGTTCCTGAAATCGATTCGGGTCGTCGACTCGATGTCCGGCATCGGCAAGGGCACGGGGGGCATCAACTCGGACGTCGGGTTCCACTGGTTCGCCGGGGTCTAGAGAGCAGTTTTGGATTCCCTGTAGTACGTAGTGTCCGGCTTCAGCCGGACCGGACAAGGTGGTCGTCCCCCGCGGCAGCTGGATTGGCAGGGCCGCCGCGCGCAGCCGAAGCTCCGGGGCCGGACGCGCGCTCCGAGGCCCGACGAGGGCCGTCCGACGCGAGGTCCCAGTCGTCGCTCGGTCAACCTCGCTCGATGCCCAGAGGCTTCTCGCGCGGTCGGTGTGACGGGTGTCGGCCGCCTGCGCACGGCTTCGCGCCGCAGCCCTGCGCCAATCCACCTGCCGCCGCGACGCTACACGAAAATCGAAACCGCCTCTCTAGAGAGCGCTTTTCAAAAGTACGTTGTGTCCGGCCTTAGCCGGACGTACTACGGATTTCGGCCGGCACACTTACGCGCGACACGTTCTGAAAGGCCCATCCCTACAGAAGCGGTTTCAAAACCGGGAAAGCGGGTCCTGTCGCCGGACTGCCCCGTCCCGTCCTCGGTCCGAACAACGCGTGTACGGGAGACGGACCTGCGCCCTTCGACATGCTCAGGGCGTCCCGAGCGAAGTCGAGGGGCGGGCGTGGCCGGGGCGGCCCCGCCCGGCGCCACCCGCTTCCATGAGTTTTAAAACCGCTTCGTGGCTTGTGGTGGGTACTGAAACCGCACGCCCACACCAATCCGAAGCTGGTGAATCATGTCATCGAGGGAACTCCAATGGACACGGTATTGAAGGCGGCCGACGTTTTGAACTGCCACAGCACCGCGGCGGCAAATGTTACCTCGCGGTTGGACTGCATGCCTTGAGCGTCGCGCGTGCAGGCGATATCAAGACAGGCCTCTCCTGCCATCGAATGTTTGCGCTGATGCGAGATGTGCCGTCCCCAACAGGATTGACGTGACAAGAAAGCAGAGTCGGGGTACCACGATACACAATGCGTAAACGTACCGATAATCGGCTCGCTGCGGGTCAGTTTCCGCAGCCAATTCTGGCGGCCTGGCAGGCGGTCGGCGTCTCGGCGGGCTTCGAAAGTGGGCGATTTCCGCAACGTTGAACCGCGATCTTAACTTAGTTCATTGTGCGCCACTCGATGCGCGCCTTACGCTTTTCGCACCTCCAGCTCCATCCTGCTGATTCGCAGCGGGCGAAGGCCCGTTATGGAGCCGCATCATGTCGAATGATCGGGAAACAGACGCACCGCCGAGCCGCGGTGTCACCCGGCGAGGGTTTCTCTCCGGAGCTGGAAGTGCAGCAGGCGCATTGGTATTGCCGACGCAGGTCGACGCGCAGGAGGCGCTGAGGTCGCAAAGTCCCTCCGGCACGCGATCCGATCGCTTCAGCCGATTATTCGACCGTCTCCCGCCATTTGCCGATGCCTCGCCGCGGGTGCAGCGCGCGTTAACCGACATGGGCGCGCCCGGCGGGCTGATGGACGCCAAGGATCCGCTCGAGCAAGGTCCCATCCGCCTGATTACGAATCCTGAACTGAGCCCCGGGAACCGCGACAGCGGGACCCATACGGCCGGCGTCACGTTTCTAGGCCAGTTTTTGGATCACGACATGACGTTCGACGCATCGTCGAGGCTCGGTGTCCCGACTGCGCCCGAGCGGTCTCAAAACTCGCGCACGCCGAAGTTCGACCTCGACTCGGTCTACGGCGGCGGTCCGACGGTCAGTCCCCAGCTCTACGATCCCGCCGACCGGGACAAGTTCCTGGTGGAACATGGTGGGCTGTTCGAAGATCTGCCCCGCGGCGCCAACGGCAAGGCCGCTGTCGCCGATCCCCGCAATGACGAGAACCTCATCATCGCCGGTCTCCAATGCGCCTTTCTGCTGTTCCACAATCGGGTGGTCGACGACCTTCGGCGGCAGCGCAGGAGCGTCGAGGACCGCCGTCTGTTCGAGACCGCGCGCGACATCGTGACCTGGCACTACCAGTGGATCATCGTCAACGAGTTCCTCCCGCCTATTGTCGGTGCGCCGCTTGTGAGAGACATCCTCGCCCGCGGACCCGAGCTCTACCGATCGCGGCTGGGTGATCAGGAGAGCATCCCGATCGAGTTCCAAATCGCGTACCGCTTCGGGCACAGCCTGATACGGCCCTCGTATCGGGCGAACCTGGCGGGCGATCGCGGTGGCCCGTTCTTCGGATTCATTTTCGATCCGTCCGGTGAGGGGCAGCTCGATCCAGTGGACCTGCGCGGCGGAGCGCGTGCCCCCCGTCGATTCATCGGATGGCAGACGTTTTTCAACTTTGGCGGCGATCAGGCCGCCAACGTCAGACCCAACAAGGTGATCGACACCAAGATCTCGACACCGTTGTTCCATCTTCCGCTCGGGGCGATTGCCAGCGGCGCGCCGCCGATATCACTTCCGCAACGCAACCTGCTTCGTCACCTCACCTGGTCGGTACCGGCCGGACAGACTATCGCCCAGGCGCTTCGGATCCGACCCCTGTCGCCCGAGCAGTTGCCCGAGCTCGCGCAATTCGGTGCCGGCTTCGAACGGAGCACTCCGCTCTGGTATTACGTGCTGAAGGAGGCCGAGCTCGCGGGCGGCTCGCAATTGACCGGTGTGGGAGCCCGGCTGGTGGCCGAGGTGTTTCTCAGCCTCCTCATGCTGGACGAAGAATCCTACCTCTCGCAGCGGCGGTGGCGGCCCCACTTGCCGAGCGGGGTTGCGCGGACCTTTACGATGGTGGACCTCCTCACCTACGCCGGGGTGGATCCGGCGAGCCGGCAGCAGTAGGGCTCGGCTTTTTCGAGTGCGCAGACCAACTGGCGGCACGACGCTCCTCTCGTGCCGCGGCTGCGCGCCTGACATCCGCGACCTCGCCTAGCGGCCTGGTAGACGGTTGGCTTCCCGGCGCGCTTCGAACGCCTTGAGATGCGTGAACGCGAGCGAGAGCAGCGTATCGTCCACACCGTGCCGCCGGGCCAGGTCTCGCATCCAACCGACGATGTGATCGACCTCGACGCGTCCACCGCTCTCGAGATCGCGCAGCATGGAGGCGCTCCACGGTCCGAGTGGATCGGTCAATCGGGTTCGGGCGAAATCCAGCCCTGAAGCACTCGGCGGATGCCCTTCGCGCGCCGCAATCTCGGCGTTGGCGGCAAGCGCCCGCTCCATGGCCTCGCGACCGCCGGGCGCGCTGATGATTTCGCGCACGTTGGCGCGGAACAGGCATGTCATCGAGGCAAGCGCAGCGAGAAACACCAATTTGTCCCACATCACCTGCTCGATGTCATCGGACAGTGACCAGTCAATGGTCGTGGCAGCCAGAACGGCGGCAACGGCCTCAGCCCGCGGCGAACGCCGGCCGTCGCGCTCGCCGAACACCAGGCGCTGCAGTGTGCCGGCGTGATGCACGACTCCGTCGCGGCCAAGGGTCGCATCGATCATGCAGGTGCCTCCCATCACCCGGGAAGCGCCGAAGCGGGCATCAAGAGCCGCGAAATGCGCGAGACCGTTCAGCAGCGGGATAACCGCGGTCTGTGGCCCCGCGGCTGGTGCAATCGCCTCGATGGACGACTGCAGGTCGTACGCCTTGCAGGTCAGCAGCACGACGTCGTAGTCGGGCGTAACTGAATCGGCCAGTGCGGTCCGTACCGGCCGCGAGCTGTTTCCGAGCGCGCTCTCGATACAGAGACCGTCGCGTTCGAGCTGGGCGCGGCGGGCCGGACGGACGAGAAACGTGACGTCGGCGCCACTTTCGGCGAGCCGGCCACCAAAGTAGCCACCAATCGCCCCGGCCCCTAAGACGAGAAGCTTCATCTGTTGGATTCGCGCGCGAGGTCCAGCGCGGTTTCGACCCTCGTGACGTCCGGCTAAAGCCGGACACTACGTACTACGAAGGATCCGAATCTGCTCAAGGGGTGCGCACCTCGGGCAGCAGCGTCACTTCCACATACCGGCTCGTGTCGAGATAAGTCCGCGCGGCCTCCTGAATCAGGGACGCGGTCAGCCGCTCGACCGAAGGCCCGATGTTGAACACCGCCTCGACGGCTTCGCCGTACTGATAGCTGTACGCGAGGCGGCTCAGCAGGTAGCGGTTCTCCTGGCTGTTCGTTTCGAAATCGCGCATCATCGCCGCGCGCGTGTCGGCTACCTGGCCGTCGCTGGGGCCGTCCCGTCTGAACGCCTCGATCAGCTCGAACGCCGTCTTGGTAAGGCTCTCAGTGCGTGCGGGATCGCAGGCGAACGAGATGGCGATGCGGTACGCCTCGGTCGGACGCTGAGTGAAGCGCGGCTCGACGCTGACGCCGTAGGTGCCGCCCAGTTCTTCGCGCAGCGTCCTCTGCAGGTTGCCGCTCAGCATCTCGGCCATGGCCCGCAGTGTGAGCCGGTGCATCTCGTCGTTCTGAAACGATCCGGTGAACACGATGCTCACCTGGCTCTTTGGCTCGATGCCCTTTCTCACCTCGCGTTCGACGATGCCCGCGGGAGGACGAATCCCCACGTCCTTCGCCGATTCGTTCCGATGGAGAGCGGGAAGGCTGGCCAGATAGCGCTCCACGAGCGGCCTCATGGCCGCCGGGTCGAAGCTCCCGACGAACACGAAGGTGAAGTCGCTCGCATCGGCAAAGCGCTCTTTGTAGAACGCCATCGATCGATCGAGGTTCATCTGGTCGACGTCGGCTGCCTTCAATGGCCGCGCCCGCAGATGATTCTGCGTCAGCGCCGCGCCGAGCGCCTCCTCGAATGCCGTGCTGGGCAGCGCGTCCTCGTTCGCCAGCGCCAGTTTCAACTGTTCCTTGAAGACGCCGAATGCCACGGGATCCGGGCGCGGCGCCGTGAAGCTGAGATAGATGAGCTGGAACATCGTCTCGAGCTCTTTGCGCGACGACACGCCTCCGAGTCCCTCTTCCGTCTCACCGATGTCGGCCCGCACCGACACCGTCCGGCCGGCGAGAGCCTTGCCGAGGTCGAGGCTGCGGAGCTGGCCAAGGCCGCCTTGCGCAACCACCGCGTCGGCCGTTTCCGCCACGATGAAGTCCCGATCGGGCGCGAGCGACGTGCCGCCGGGGCTGATGGCGCGAAACAGAATTTCGTCTTCCTTGAACGTCGTCGGTTTCAGCACGACGCGGACGCCGTTGGAGAGACGCCACTCCGTAATGCCAAGCCGCTCGTTGGTCGAGGTGGTGGCGATGCTCCCCGGCGACGGGAGCGGCTCCAGCAGCGGCTGCGTGTTGACGTTATCGACGTACGCGTCCAGCGGCCTGCCGCTCGCAGCGGCAATGGCCGCCGTCATTTTCGCCGCGTCCGGCAAGGTCGCTTTGTCTTTCTCCGGCGCGATGATCGCCACGACGCGGTTGCGATCGGGCGCCCATTCCTTCGCGAGCGCATTGATTTCGGCGAGCGTGATCTCGGGCAGGAAACGCTGGTTCAACGCGTACTCGTAGACAATGCCCGGAATCGGTTCGCCCTGCAGAAAGTTCCGGATGAACTCGTCGGCGAGCGGGCCGGACGGGCTCTTGTTCTTCTCGACCGTTGCGTTCTCCAGTACCCGCTGCAGGCCGCGCGCCTGCCGATCGAGCTCGGTCGCGGTCAGACCGAACCGCGCCACGCGGTCGATCTCGGTGAACAGCGCCGTGAGCGCGCGCTCGACGCCGCCCGGCGCGACGAGCGCACCCATCGACGTCACCTCCGCGGTCCGCACGAAAATGCCGCGGCTGGTCTGGGCCGCAAGAAACGGCGCGTTCGGCTGTTGCGCGATCTCGTCGAGACGGTCGGATACCATGCCGCTGAACAACCGCTCGGCCATCTGCCTGCGGTACGCGCCGACCGTGGACTGGTCCCGGGCAGGCATCTTGGTGAAGACACTGATGGACGTCTGCGTCACTTCGGGGTCGGTGATGATCGAATAGATCGTTCCGGGCTGGTCCGGAACGGCGTAGTCGGGCCTCGGCTTCTTAGATGCCGCGGCCGGAATCGCGCCGAAGCGGGATCGTATTTGCGCTTCGACCACCGCTCTGTCGAAATCGCCAACGGCGACGACAGCCATCATGTCGGGGCGGTACCAGTCGGCGTAGAACTGCTTCAGCCGATCGTAATTCGCGTTGCGGATGATCTCGGGCCTCCCGATGGGAGAACGTTCGGCGTAGCGCGAGCCCTTCAGCAGCACGGGCATCTGCGCGTTCTGTATCCGCTCGCCGGCGCCGAGCCCCAGCCGCCACTCCTCGAGGATGACGCCCCGCTCTTTGTCGATCTCGTCCGCGTCGAACGAGACGTTGTGCGCGAAGTCTTCGAGGATGGTGAGCGACCGATCCATGACCGCCGGGTTGCCGGTCGGGATCTGCAGGTCGTACTCCGTCTCGTCGAAGCTGGTGTGCGCGTTCACGTGCGCGCCGAACCGCATGCCGAGCGACTGCATGAAGCTCGTGATCTCCTGCTTCGGAAAATGCTGCGTGCCGTTGAACGCCATGTGCTCGACGAAATGCGCCAGCCCCCGCTGGTCTTCCTCTTCGAGCACCGAACCGGCCTTCACCACGAGCCGGAGCTCGGCGCGCGCCTGCGGAAGCCTGTTCTCGCGCACGTAGTAGCGCAGGCCGTTCGGCAGCGTGCCAACCGTAATCAGCGGATCGACCGGAATGGTCTGGTCGAGCGGCGCGTTCTTGAGGTTGATGGTGGCGGCCGGCTGCTGGGCGCCGGCAAAGCTGACGACCGACGTCAGGGCAAGGATCGGCAGCAGCAGGCGAATACGGGTGCGCAGCGTCATAGGGCTATTGTGCCTCTCAATTGGCCGGGGGCCTATGCGGTTTTGACGCTCGACCGGGGAAAGAAGTCGGCAGCCAATCTTAAGAAGCACGGCATCGACTTCATCGGCGCACAAGCCCTGTGGAACGACCCCGACCGCCTCGAGGTGCCGGCCCGCTCGCGCGACGAGCCTCGGTCACAGGTCATTGGGCAAATCGGCGACGTGGTGTGGTCGGCATTCATCACCATGCGTGGTGACCCCACTCGGATCATCTCCGTCAGGCGAGCACGCGATGAAGAAAAGACAGCGTATCTCCAAGACTAGGGCACTCTCGGCCGCCGAACTGGACGCCATGCACGACGCCGGCGTTGACCTGTCGTCGCACATGGACCTCGCCAAGGCGGTCCGTCCCGGCCGCGCGGTCCAGCGCGTGAACGTAGACTTCCCGGTAGACCTCTTGCGTGAGATCGATCAGGAGGCCCGTCGACTCGGCGTCACGCGGCAGGCGTTCATCAAGGTCCGGCTGGCCGACTCGCTTGTCAAGAATCAGTGAGCCGGCCACCCACGCGATTGTGATGGTCTGCTCAGGACGATCCGCATGCGCTCACGGTGCGATTCCACCGGGCCACGGTTTGACGAAACTAAAAGGCACGAACCGGCGGATGCGGTGAAAGTCCCGCTCGTTGTCGGTCACCAGCACGCAACCTGCCTCACGACACGACAGCGCCAGGAGCACATCGTTCGCGAACGACTTCGAGAGGCGGGCGATCTCGAGCCCCTCCTTGCGAGCCATGTCGGATAGCAGGTCGCCAGAACGATGCCAGGCACTGGCAGATGGCGCGAAGGTCCGCCCCGCTCGCTCGAAGACGTCGAGAACATGTCGCTCGAGCGCCTTTCGGTCTCGATCCTGCTTCACACCGGCGCGCAGTTCCTGGGCCACGATGACGCTGAGATGTTCGAACGGCGCGAACGCCCGGTGGAAGCGCTGGAGAACATCGTTGGCAACGGGGTCGCGGAAGGCGTTGATGAAGAGCTGCGTGTCGAGTGCGTACTTTCGTGTGGTCTTGATCACCGCTCGAGGTCTGCAGACGTGATCTCGACACCGAGCATCGCCCGTGTGCCGTCAACGAGCTCGCGCTGAAACACGGCGAGGTCGAGCGCTCGCTCGATGGCTTCCGTCGCCGTCGCTGCGCCCAGGGCGCGCTGGGCCGCCTTCAGCTTCGACAGGGGCAAACGGTAGGTGCGGGACACCCGCTTCTCCCGGCGCACGGGTCGCTTCCGCTCCGCGCTGTTGGGCATGACCAAGTGTATTGACAGGTTTCACATGTTGTCAATACGTCGTGGGCGTGGCACTGAGCCTCGTCGCGGCCGGCCATGGCGCCGCATGACGGAGCCTCGCCCTGTCAACGGACCGCGCGCGGGTTGGAATACTTGTTCGCCGCGCCGGGCGTCGGCAAATCCGTCGTCACCACCGTGACACGGGGATGGGCGCTCGCGAGCGGCGTTGTGAGCGTGATGCCGCTCCCGGCCAGCAGCGTGCCTAATGGATGGGCAATCTTGAGCGGCGCCGTCACGGTGATGCGGGCGCCGCCTCGGCCTCCCTGCACCAAGGCGATGGTGGCCGCTTCCTGGTTGGCGCCGCTGTCGATGGCGATCGATTGGCCCACCACGAAACCGGCGGTGGCCGCGACAGGGATGACGGTGTCTCCCACCTGCGTCGCCGCGCCCGCGCGGGTGCTGCCCGCCGTGCCGACAGACGCGATGACGGCGGTCTCGCTGCCCGGGCCGCTGCCGATCATCACCGTCTGGCCGGGCGCGAACTCCGCCACGCCGGCCACCTTTATATTGGTGGCCCCGGCGGCGGCGCCTTCCGGCAGGGTGGTGGCGGGTTGCACCACAAAGTCGGTGCAGAGACTGTCGGCGTCATGACCGTCGGGGAAGCGGCCGATGCTGCGATTGGGCGCCCCGGGTGCGGCGGCAGCGGCGGCGATGTTGGCGGTGGCGGGTCCCGAGCCGGCGCCGGGCACGATGGCCATGCAGCCGCCCTGGTGCTGCACTCCTTCCAGTGTCGCCAGGTCCGGCCTGGTGATATAGCCGTTCGCGCTGGAATTGCTCTGCTGCGAGCCGTAGACGATGGCGTCCATCACCACCGCGCCGGACGCGTCGGTCAACGCGATCGCGCCGCCGGTGATGAAAAGCGTGCTGCCGAACCAGGCTTGCGGCGCCTGACCCTGATAGCCCTCGTTGGCCACGCCGCGATAGCGCACCGGCGCGCCGTACGCGTGGGCACGGGCGAGCGGACGGTCGAGCGACACGCCGCTACCCAGCGCCTGGACCGCATCGCCGCTGCGATGGGCAAAGCGCGTGGCAGGGGTGAAGGAAATGCCGGTGCCCCGCCCCCAAACATCGACGCCCGCGGGATGCGGCAGCTTGAGCGGCGCTTTCAGAGTGACGCCGCTGCCCTCCGATCCCGCGCTGCCGACCGAGGCGACCACGGCGCGCTCCATGCGCTGCCCGGTGCCGATTGTCAGCGTGTCGCCGGCGCTGACATCGGCCAGCGCCGTCAGCTTGATGTTGGTCGCGCCCACGATGGTGGAGGCCGCCAGCGTCGTCTGTGTCGTGGCCTTGCCGACTGACGTCACGGTGGCGATCTCGGTATTGCCGCCCAGATCGATGCTGATCTTGTCGCCTGCGGTGAAACCCTCCGCGCTGTGCACCGGCAGGTTGGTCGTGCCGGCGGGGAAATCCAGCCACGGCCCCGTCGAGACGTTGATGAAGACCTTGGTCGGCGCCGTGGCGGCCGTTCCGGCGCTTTTCACCGTGCGGCTCTCGCCGCCGACGACGATCTCTGCACCAGGCGAAAGGTCGGCGGTGCTGCGCAGATTGACGGTGGTAGCTCCAGCCACAGCCGGCGCCGCCAGGCCGGAATTCGCAAGACCCAGCAGGTAATGCGAACGCGGCGCGATCATCGTGCCGGCAGGAATGAATGCCAGCATCACCGGCGCCGACCAGGTGCGGGTATTGATTAACCGCCAGCCTGAAATGTCCACCGGACTGCCGCCCGCGTTGTAAAGCTCGATGAACTGGTCGGTGGCGTTGCCGCCCGAGGCGAAGCGCACTTCATTAAGCTTGACCGGCTCGACGCTCCGCACCCGCTGCTGACTCACATCGGCGCCGCCATTCCAGGCCGCGCGCAGCGTCAGAAAGCCCATGTTGGCTTGGGCCGGGGCGGCGACCTGAAAAGTGGCGCGCACGGATGCGCCCGGCGCCACCGAGGCAAAAGTGGCAGGGCCGGAAGCCCGCGCCGTCCAGCCGGTCGGCAGGGAGACGGTGAGGCGCACATTCTCCATCGCCGCCGCGTTCGTGTTGACGAAACTCGCGGTAACTTCCTTGACCGCGTTCGGCGAGAAGCTGGTGAGCCGCGTCTGCGTCAGGCGCGCGACATCGTATTTCGCCGACAAGATATTCGCCTGCACCTTGTCGGCGACGCCGTCGCCGGGATGGCCCGCCGTCATCACCCCTTCATAGAAGGTGCCGGCCGAGCCATTGCCGTTGTCGCCGCCATTGCCCATCTGGATGGCGCCTTTCTTGTGCATCGGGTAATAGGCGCTGTTCTCCTTGGAACCGGGACGCACCCCCGCATAGAAGGTCTGCACACCGCCTTGCTGCGCGTTGCCGCCTTTCAGCTCCCAGAAATTGCGGCCGCCGCCGCCGAACACGCTGGTAACGAAACGCCAGTTGATTGTGGGGCTGGCTTCGTTGACGCGGGGGTTGTAGCCGGAGAAGAGCCCCGCCTCCATGTCGGACATGATCCAGGGGCCGGTGCCCGAACCGCTGCCCCAGACGGTGGAGGTGCCGAAATAGACGCTCTCCATCGTGCCGGTGCCCACCGCCAGTCCGTTGGTCGAGGCGTTGCCGTAATTGAAGCAGCAGCCGTTGGAATAATGCTCGCCGTCCACCACCGCATGGATGCCCGCGGGCTCGTCGTCGATCGGCAGGTCACGAGCATTGTTGTTGCGGAACCCCATGCCCGGCATGATGTAGACGCCATAGGCCTTGTGGCCGCCGCCAATGGTGATGGGCGCCATGTCGGCGATGGGCTGGGTGTCGAAGGCGCCCTTGTCAGGGCCGTGATAGAGCGGGCCCGGCGGCGCCTGCATCAAATCATTGCCCTTGCCCGACTGGTCATAGATGCGGTTGATGTAACAAAGCGCGCCCGCGCAGAAACGATCGTGCGCCGCCGCATCGGCAAAGCCGCCGGCGATGACGCCGATATCCAGCAGCCGTCCATCGGCGCGCTTCACCTGATAGAGCGGGCCGCCATAGCGCGACGACAAGGACCGCACCGTCGAGTGTGCGGTCACGCAAGGGGTTCCCGCTGCCGCGTAGATGTCGCAAGGGCCTTGTGGCCGCCCCTGCTGCGCCGTGACCAGTGCGGCGAGCATCGAAGCGACGCCGGCCAGGGCCAGCGTGAACAGCGCATGATGCAGTTTCGGCATAGGTTCCTCAAGTTGGATGCAGCGCGTCCTGAACCGCGGCGAGCGAACTATAGCGTGGCGCATAGTTCAACCGGCTGCGCGCCTTCGCAATGCTGCAGTTCGGCGAGTGGAGTAAGTGATCCAGTGTCACGGCGGCGTCGCGGTCGGAGACGCCGCCGCGCCATTCGTCATAGGGGAGAAACTCGAGGTGCGCCTCGACCCCGTACGAAGCGGCCACGCCTTCGGCATACCCGCGAAAGGTCAACGCCGCGGGCGACACGACGTGAAAGCTTTCGCCGATGGCCGCGCCCGGTTGTTCCACCGCTCGCTCAAACGCCTGCGCGACATCGTCGGCGTGCACATGATGCAGCGTCTCCAAACCGAAGTTCGCGAGGCGAACGGGCCGTTCGTGCGAGAGATCGTCGAACACACGCGGATTGAAATTCCCTGCGGGGTTAATCGGCGACCAGCCCGAGCCGACTAAGTGACCAGGGTGGAGCACGGTCGCGGGCAGTCGCCCAGAGGCCGCCTGATCGAGCAGGTACCGTTCGATGATGGCCTTGCGGCAGCCGTAGTCACCGAACGGCCGCCGTGGGGCGTCCTCGGTCGTGGGCACTTCCACGCTCGGACCGTGCACCCAGATTGTGCCGCAATGAATCAGGTGATCGACGCGACCGGCAAGCGCATTCGATAGCTGCACGGCGCTGTCGAGCGTATAGCACGTCAGGTCGATCACGACGCTCGGGCGGAGCGCGGCGATCCGTTCGCCGAATTGCCCACGCTGTTCTTCCACGGCCCGATCGATCACGGCATGGTCGACCATCGCCCAGCGCTCGTCGGCAAAATACGGCTGCCTCTGACGCCGCGAGACGCAGACGGTCTCGTACCCGCGACCGACGAGCCTCGGCACCAGGTACGAACCGATGTGCCCCGTGGCCCCAATGACGACAACGCGCATGATGAACCATGTTAGCCTGTCGCTCGATTATCGATTGAATCAACCTGTGGCACCGATCACATATCTGACGACAATCGAGTTCGGTGCGGGAACAGTGTCGACGTTGCCGGATCAGCTGGCGGCCATCGGCGTTGCGCGCCCGTTGATCGTGAGCGATCGCGGGCTTGCGGCAACGGGGCTCGTACAGCGAATCGAGGGGCTTTGTCCGCCGGGCTCGCCGGTGTTTCTCGACGTGCCCCCCAACCCGACCGAAGCGGCATCGCGCGCGGCGCTGGCGGTGTACCGGGCTCACCGGTGCGATGGCCTCTGCGCGGTGGGAGGCGGCTCGCCGATCGATCTCGCCAAATGTGTTGCGCTGCTGGCAGACCATCCGGGACCGCTCGAATCCTACGCCGCGATCTACGGGGGCATCTCCAGAATCACCGGCTCCATTGCCCCTGTCATCGCGATACCCACGACAGCAGGAACGGGCTCGGAAGTCGGCCGCGCGGCCCTCATCACGCTCGACGATGGCCGCAAGCTCGGGTTCATCAGCCCGCACCTCATTCCTCGACGCGCGGTGTGCGATCCGGAGCTCACCATCGGCCTGCCGCCATTCCTGACCGCCGCGACAGGGCTGGATGCGCTGTCGCATTGCCTCGAAACGTTTCTCTCGCCTCGCTTCAACCCCCCGGCCGAAGCGATCGCGCTCGATGGAGCGGGCCGCCTCTGGCGGAACATCGATGCGGCGTGTGCGAATGGAGGCGACGTGCCGGCCCGGACGGAAATGATGATGGGCGCGCTGGAAGGCGGGCTGACGTTCCAAAAAGGGCTCGGCGCTGTGCACGCGCTCAGTCACGCGCTCGGAGGACTTAGACAGCCGAGTCTTCATCACGGCACGCTCAACGCCATCCTCCTTCCGCCGGTCCTGCGCTTCAACGCGAGTCACGTCGGCGACAAGATGAAGCGGCTCAACGCCGCGATGGACCTGCCGCCGGGCGCCGACCTCGCCGCGGAGATCGACGCGCTCAACCACAGGCTAAATATTCCGAAGGGGCTCAGAACCCTCGGCGTCCCCCCCGACACGCTGCCATGGGTGATCGAGCGAGCGCTCGAGGACCACAGCCACGCGACCAATCCGCGTCCGGTGACGCGTGACGACTACGCACGCTTGCTTGCGGAGGTCATGGCCTAACAAGCGGCTTCGTAACCTCTCTGGCAGTTGCGCGTATAGTGACCGACGCCCGATGGATGCCTTCCGGTTGATTTACGAACGCTATTACCAGGACGTCTTGCGGTTCGCGCTCTTCCTGACCGGTGACCGGGTGCGAGCGGGCGATCTGGCGGCTGACACGTTCGTCCGCGCCTGGATGGCTCGCGACCACATCCGCCAGGAAACGGTAAAAGCGTACTTGCTGACCATCACACGCAATTTGCACCGAGACCAGTTCAGGGCGAGCCGCCGGTTTGTTGAACTCGAGGACACCATCGAAGATCGCGCACCAGGTGTCGAGGTGCAGATCGAACATCGGTCCACCCTGCAGGAGGTCCGTGCACGACTGCGCCGGGTGGCGAGGGCGGATCGTCGGGCCTTGATGTTGTACGTCTTTAAGGAAATGTCCTATGCGGAGGTCTCCGCCACGCTGGGCATTAGTGTCGGCGCCACCAAGTCACGCATCCGACGCGCCCGCGAGGCGCTGGCGGGGCCGTTGGTCGTCGCTCGACCGGAGGAGCAGCGGTGAAGATTACACGCGATGTCATTTACGATTTATTGCCGGCGTACTTCGCGAACGAAGTGACTGCCGACACGCGCGCCCTCGTTGAGGAGTTCTTTGGAAGCGATCCTGAGTTCGGGCGCATGGCGGGACGATTTCGGGCGCTCCTTGAGGAGAAGCGCGGCGACGCCGAGGCAGAGACTGAATCGGCCCGCGAGCGCGAAGCGTTCGATCGGGCGCGGATGGCGGCCGAACTGCCGATCAAGGCGCGCACCGCGGCCTTGGTGTGGGCCTTGGGGGGCCTCTTCGCCTGGTTCATTGCGCTTCTGACCTGGAATGAGCGGATGGGCTTCCGTAATCCGGGGGTGCTAATTGGCGTCTGCTTCATCCTGGGGGCGGTGGTCTGCTTTGGCGCGTCCTTTTTCGTGAAGCCCGAGTCGCGGTGGAGGACTCTCGTTGGCCTTGATGATGAGACTCTCAAGTCTGTTCGCTATCGTGGGCGGAGTAACTCGGGATGAGTCTGCTCACTTCCCGAGTCGCGCCTTGATATCGTCGTCCGGTGACGCGTGACGACTACGCCGAAGGCTGGCTCGCCGCACTGGACGATTTCCGCAACTGGCTCATCCGTGAGGCGGCCTGATCTCGCGTGACTCGCCGTAGAAGCTGTACGCTC
This sequence comes from Vicinamibacterales bacterium, assembly GCA_963746535.1. Taxonomy (GTDB): domain Bacteria; phylum Acidobacteriota; class Vicinamibacteria; order Vicinamibacterales; family JAMQPK01; genus JAMQPK01. Next base: position 501,087 of record CAVVBP010000011.1, read on the forward strand.
CTACACCGCGCGGCTGGCACGGCGCAGCCGGAGTAGCTGGACAACGAACAGCGCGGTCACCGGCGCCAGCAGTAGCGTCAGTCGATTCGCGAGCGGCACCGGGAGGGCGAGCCAGCCGATCGCGAGGCCTGCGCCGGCGAGCGTGAACGTCCAGCCCGCCTGGCGCTGAAGCCGCTGCAGCGTCGCCGGATCGTATGAGCAGGCCGAGAGTGGCGCGAGCGTCTTCGGGATCGCGTTGCCTGTCGTCATCAGAAACGCGCCGATCACCGCCATCATCGCGCGCGCGGGCCAGTCGCTTCCGAGCACCCCGTGCGCGGCCGCGATCTTCGCGCCGCCGGCCACCGCGATGATGAGCCCGGCGTAGATCAGGCCTCGACGAATATCCGTGGATACCGACGTCATCTCACGCCTCTCCTTTCATGGCTGACCGCCGTGCGCTACCGCGACGCGCCATGCCCACGCGGCCCGACGGCGTAATCTCCCAGCCGAGCGTCTGCGCAAAGCCGAGCAGCGCCTCTTCGAGGACCGACATCTTGAGTCGATAGAGAATCGTCCGGCCCGTCTTCGCGGCTTCGATGAGTCCCGCCTCCTGCAGCACCGCGAAATGCGCCGACATCGTCGGCTTCGAGACGGGAAAGTGGTCGGCCAGTTCGCCAGCCGAACGTGGCTGCTCCCGCAGCAGTTCGAGCACGCGCCGGCGCGTCGGGTCGGCCAACGCCTTGAAAACACGGTTCACGTGTATATAGTTAGCTAAATATCGAAACATTGTCAAGGCAGACCGTGTCCCTGCGGGTCTTCGCCGCCCTGGACTGGCTGATCCGGGAGGCGGCGTAAATTGGCAGTTATTGAAGTTTCGTCGCTATTTCGCCTTCCGCTCCTGAGCCAGCGACTCCTGCGACCAGCGAGCGGCAGGAACCAACCCGTCTGGAACGTCGCGGCGTGAGGGCAAGTCTTGACATGCGAGGAGCATGCACGCATGCTACTCGCATGCCTCGAATGGTCCAGATCAGGAACGTGCCTGACGCGCTGCACCGCAAGTTGAAGGTTCGGGCCGCAGACGCCGGGCAGACACTCTCCGACTACTTGCTGGCGGAACTCGAGCGTGTGGCCGCACGCCCCACGCGCGACGAGATGCTGAGCCGACTTCACAGCCGACGACGTGTCACGTTGAAGACTGCGGCCTCGACGGTCATCCGCGAGGAGCGCGAGTCCGCGTGATTGTCGTCGACGCGTCGGCGATGCTGGAGTTTCTCCTGCAAACCCCTCTCGGCGCCCGCGTCGAGGCGCGCCTCTTCCGAGAGGAAGAGGAGTTCCACTCGCCACACCTGATGGACGTCGAGGTAACACAGGGTCTCCGGAGGCTCGTGCGGTCCGGTGAGGTCAGCGCGACCCGTGCGGCCGAAGCCATCGAGGATCTCGGCGACCTCGATCTCCACCGTCACGCCCATCTCAACCTCTTGACTCGCGCCTGGCAACTCCGCGAGAACGTCACGGCCTACGACGCCATGTACGTTGCCCTGGCGGAGGCGCTTGACGCATCGATGATCACGTGCGATTCACCGCTCGCCAAGGCGCCGGGACACCGCGCACGGATCGAAGCCATCGAGTAAATGACGAGACCGACGATCAGACGCGCCAGACGTTTCGCGTCAGCGTGACGGAAGTCCTTGCAACCTACCGACGGCTCTTGGAGGCGGCGCGTGCGCTTGGCAGCGTCGCCGAGGAACCGAAGAAGACGTCCATCCATCTGGTGAGGTCCGCCTTCGCCCCTACGGGGCTTCGGCGCGTTCCGCGCTACTGCCCTCCCCGCCCGCCCTGCCGTCCCGCACCGCCACGGCCCGGTGCGTTGTCGCCCCACGGCAGGCGCGTCGGCCCTGTCCATGGATCGACGTTCGTCCGCTTGGCCCACGTGTCCCACTCGGCCGCGAGCGACTTGACCACATCGGGATGCTGGGTGGCGACGTTGTTGCGCTCGACGCGATCGGCGGCGATGTCGTAGAGCTCCCAGTCGTTGGGAAACACGGACACGATCTTCCAGTTGCCGGAACGCACCGCGCGGTTGCCTTCGTGCTCCCAGAAAAGCGGTCGCGGGCGGTTGAGCGGACGGCCGTCCAGCGCCGGCCGCAGATTGACACCTTCCATCGGATGAATCGCGTGGCCCTTGTACTCGCTCGGATACTTCGCGCCAGTCGCCGCGGTCACCGTCGCCATGAGGTCGATGAGATGCGCGGGCTGCTGCTCGATCGCGCCGCGCCGGTTCGCCGCGATCGCTCTGGGCCAGTGCACGATGAGCGGTGACGAGATCCCGCCTTCATGGGTGAAGTGCTTGAACCGGCGGAAGGGCGTGCTCCCGACGGCCGCCCAGTTCATGCCGAGGTACACGTCCGAGTTCGGACCGCCCGGCGGGTCGCCATTGAAGCGGCCGGCCGGCCCGGACTCGGCGTTGGCGCCGTTGTCCGACATGAAGACGACGAGCGTATTGTCGAGCGCGCCGCGCGCCTGGAGGCCCTTCACGAGCGTGCCGACTCCGGTGTCGATCGCCTCCACCATCGCGGCGTACACCGCCATCTGGTGGTCGAAACGGTCTTTCATTTGATCAGAGAGCGAATCCCAGGCCGGCGTATCCGCTTCCCGCGGACTCAACGGCCACTTCGTGTCGATCAGCCCCATGCGCACTTGCCGCTGGTAGCGCTCCTGCCGCATCCGATCCCAGCCGGCCTTGTATTTGCCGCGGTACTTGGCGATCAGGTCAGCTGGCGCCATCAGCGGGAAGTGCGGTGCGTTGAACGGCAGATAGAGAAAGAACGGTTTGTTCGCCTGGCGCGCCTCGTCGATGAACTTCAGTCCGAACTCCGGCCAGAGGTAGGTCGCGTACCAGTTCTTGCCGAACACGTCGGCGTCGCGCGGCGTCGCGGTGCCGTTCAGAAACAACGGCTCCTGCGCGCGGCTCGTGAGGGCGTTGTCGCCGCCCGTGTAGTTCTGGTTCGGAAAGTACATGCCGCCGGCGCGCAGACTCAGCGTGCGATCGAAGCCGCGTTGCCACGGGGGCGTGCCGTTGTCCTGACCGAGGTGCCACTTGCCGGACATCGCCGTGAGATAGCCGGCATCGCGAAGCACTTCGGCCATCGTGACGGACTGGTCGTTGAGGCGTCCGGTGGTGCCGATCGATCCGCTTCGGATCACGTTGTCGAGATGGCCCATGCCCGCCTGGTGCGAATACAAGCCGGTCAGCAGGCTGGCGCGCGTCGGCGAGCAGCGGGGCGTCGCGTAGAACTGCGCGAAGCGCACGCCGCGCGCCGCGAGCCCGTCCAGGTTCGGAGTCGCAATCTCACCCCCGAACGGCGCGGTGTCCGACCAGCCCATATCATCCACGAGCATGACGACGACGTTGGGACGGGTGTCGGTTTGCGCCGCGGCCTGTGCGGACAGGGGTAGAACACGCTGCGAGGAGACCGTCCATGCCGTGAGTGCGCATACCGCCGCCAGCCAGAACGAACGGGCACGCCAGATCGCCATCGGACCTCCTGTGGGATTCTCGCGCTCAGTCTACGAATGCCAGTTCCCCGAACCGCGACGGCACGTGCGGCCACGATTCAGCGTTCTGCGGATCGGACCAGATGCTCATGCGGCGGTTCGGCTGAACGCCGTCCCAACGGTTGAAGTTCGCCTTCCAGACGGTTCCGGCGACGGGCGGACGGCGGGACAGCTCTTCGAAGTTTGCCCAGGGAATCGCCGCCTCCAGACTCCAGCCCTTATCGCTGTCGTTTCGATTGTTCAGTGTTCCGCGGATTGAGGTGGCGATCTTCACGCCTGTCGCGTCCCAGCGTTTGAAGAGCGTGCGGCTGTTGTAGTTGAGGTAGTCGTAAAGAACCCCGCGCGCGTTCATCTCGAAGCCGTAATAGACGGCGTCCTGCTTCGGATCAGGATTGATGAAGATTTCCACCGCGTCGTCCCGATACGTCGGATCGTCACGCTGCTCGAAGACGGCGTTGATGTCGGCGTCGTCGGCGTCGAAGCCGACGTAGAACGCCTGCGCGTCCCAGACGACGCGCGCGCGAGTCTCCTGTTTGGCGCCGGTCTGCGAATCCCAGAGGAACTGAAGCGTGACGGCCGGCGCCGCACCGGCCCAGGCGGCGTCGTCCAACTTCCCGTCGATCGTGATGGGCGAGCTCGCCCGCTTCACGGCGTAACGGGGGATCGGCGCCGACGCCGTCGTGGCGGGCGCTGGAGTCTGCGCCGCGAGAGATACGATCGCGATCGCCGCGGACACGATGGCAGCAAGTGGGGTTCGCATGCACCCTACTGGTGATTCACGAAGTAGGCGGCGATCGCTTTGGCGACTTCCGCGTTGCCGTCTTTCGTCAAGTGGGGTCCGCCCCCGACGAACGCGGCGCAACTAGGCGCCTCGATTTTGGGGCCGACGAACACCAGGCCGGGGAATTTCGCGGCGACGCCGGCGAGCGCCGCGTCGAACTCCTGCGGCATCGCGATGTATTCGCCGGCCGCCGCGGGGGCCGGACAACCCTGGTTACGCGGACCGCGGACGACCGTCATCAGATCGGTGCGCTTCAGGCCCGCATACTTCGACTGCAACGTCGCCACCGCCTTGCCAACCTGCGTCTCCCACTCTGCCTGTGTGGTGCAGCAGGGCGGCGTCCAGCTCAACACCGTCAACACGACGTGATCCGGAGAGGCGGAGCCATTCGCACACGGGGATTGCGGCTGCTGATTCCAGAAATCACTGTTGGGGTTCGACCACTCCGTGATGTACCCGCTCTGCCGCGCTTTCAGCTGCCACCGATCGTCAGCGATGCCAGGGGCCTGCTCGAACCCAGCCTGGTACCACTCGCGCGTCAGGGTCATCGCCGTCACCTGGTTACAGACGAATTGAGGCTGGCCGGAACGGCCCTGGGCGCGGTCGCCATCAGCGGCGAGCGGAACGGCAAGTGCACCCGCGAACATCAGACACACGGCAACAACGAGAATGCGATGAAGGGGACGCAACAGGTTCGGCATCACTACACTCCTATCAGAGGTTTACCAGTGGGTCAGCGACCCGTCGAGGCGCCGGTGCGTCACGCCTGCGACGCCCTCGGTCATCTGCTCGATGAACGTCAGCGCCTTCTCGTCAACGCTCACGCCGAGGCCGGGCCGATCGTTGGGCCACACCTTGCCGTTCCTGCACTCGAGGAAGTCGGGCATGTAGGGCACAGGCCGGTCCCCCTGGTTGTACTCCATGAGTACCTGGCCGGGGAACGCCATCATCGTGTGCATGTGCCCGGCCGTCGCAATAGGGCCGGTGAAGTGCGGGACGATGCCCACTTTGTGCGTATCGCACACCGCCATGATCTTGAGCATCTCCGTGATGCCGCCCACATTCGGCAGCGACGCGCGCGCGAAGTCGATGTCACGCTGCTCAACCAAAGGGCTGAACTCCGCTCGCGTGCCCCACTCCTCACCGGGGGCGAGCGGCACGGTCGTCATCAGTCGCAGCTTCGGGATCTGCGTCCGGAACTGTTCTTCGCGGACCGGGTCTTCGACGCAGAAGGGCCGGGTCGGTTCCATGAGCCTGCAGACTTCAACGGCTTCGTGAAACTCGAACTTCTGATGCAGGTCGATCATCCAGTTGCCGTCCGGCCCTACGCCGTCCCGGATTTGTTCCACCGCCTGGATGATCAGCCGGATACGAGATCTCGAATCGAACACCGTGGGACCACGGCCGCGGCCAGGCCCTCCGGGAGCGCCGGCCGCCGCTCCACGCCCCGGCGCGGCCCCCGGCGCAGCCCCTCCCGCGCGCCCGGTGCTGGGCAGGATGCCGCTATCTACCCGATAGACCCGATACCCGGCGGCCATCGTCGCGGCCGCGCGCTCCTTCAGCCCCATCGCCTGCGCCTCGGCCTGCGACACGAGCCCTTGCGGCAAACCTGACGTGGCGTACAGCTCGATGTGCTCGCGAGCTTGACCACCGAACAGCTGATAGAGCGGCACGTTCAGCGCCTTGCCCTTGATGTCCCAAAGCGCCATGTCGATGGCGCCGAGCGCGTGCAACCGTTCCTTGCCGGGCGAATAGAACCCATCCATGAAGACCGCCTGCCAGATCATTTCGGTGTCGAATGCGTTCTTGCCGATGACGCTTCGGGCGACGTTGCGGACTGTGTCCGGCGATCCACCCTGGCCAATCCCGGTGATCCCTGCCTCAGTGTCGACCAGGACGACCATGTTGCTCTGCGGAAACGCCTGCGGGCCGTTCCGGTCGTAGTTTGGTGGATAGAAGACGCGAATCCGCGTGACCTTCGTCGGGGACAACCGTGTTGCAGCGCGGGCCGGAGCCGTCTGCGCGCGCGCAGCGGGGCTCCGCCATGCCCGCAACGGCGGGACGAACGAGCCCAGAGCGCCGGCCGCGACCGACTTCGTGAATAGTCTGCGGTCCATCTTCATAGCTCCTCCAGTCCCGGCGAAGGTTCTGCTACTTCACCTCGAACGCGAAGACGCGATCGGCGCCGGCGGTCTGCTCATCGTTGTGGACGGTTCCGCGCCCCACGAACGTCACACGCGGCTTCAGTTCCGTGAAGGCGACAATCACGGCGTCGCGCGCGTGGAGGTGCGGCGGCCCGGAGGGACCTGGCGCCGGCGCGAGCTCCCATATCGTCACGCGGTCGCTGTCGCGGAGCTGCCTGGCTGAGATACCGGGAAATGCCGGCGGGCTCGTGCGCGCGTCGGCGGCGCCGAGGGGTTGAGGCTCCTTGAACTCCAGGAACACACCGCGGAGCGGCTGGTCGCTCGCGCCTTCCTCGCTGTGCGTGATCCCTCGCGGCAGGACAAAGGTATCCCACGCGACGGACCTCGTTGGCGATCGCATGCCCTGCTCCGACACGATGATGCGATCCCCGCTGGTGTAGTACACGCCCGCGTAGTCGTAGACGTGCCGATGCACGGGATAGGCTTGCCTCAGCCACGAGACATCCCAGACCACCAAACGGTCGTTCTCCATTATTTTCGTGGTGCCGGCGCGCGGATAGGGCGGCGGATACGTCTGCGCTTGCGCAAAAAACAGGAGGGCGAGAGTCAGTGTTCGCATTCAGTGATCCAGCACCGCGCCGTCGAAGCTGTCCGACCGGGTTGGGAATTCCCACTCGGGTGCGTTTCGTTCGTTCTCGATCAGGTTGTCGTCGAGCTCGATGCCGAGGCCCGGCCCATCGAAGTTGCCCTTGATGACGACGTGGCCGGCGGTCATCGTCAGCGGCTTCTTGATGTAGCTCCGGCCGAGATAACTGCGGGCCACGCCGTCGTTCGGTGCGGCCTGGAGGCTCGGCAGTTCGTGCGCGAGGAAGTTCGGGATGGTCGCGCACACGTGCATCGACGCCACCGTGCCGACGATGCCCTCGCGGGAATGCGGCAGCATCGCGGCGTAGTAGGCCTCTGCCAGCGTCGCGATCGCCTTCAATTCGGTGATCCCGCCGCAGTGCGTGATGTCGGGCTGCAGGAACTGGGCCGCGCCCAGGTTGAGCAGGTCGCGGAACTGCCACTTCGTCACCAACCGCTCGCCGGTCGCGAACGGGATGTGTGTCTTCTTGGCCATCTCCGCCATCAGCGGCAGATTCTGGTGCTGGATCGGTTCCTCGAAGAACCAGGGCTGGAACTTCTCGAGCGCCTTGATGATCACCATCGCCACCTGCGGCGAGTGGTCGGCGTGCATCTCGATGCCGAGGTCGAACGTCGGCCCGACGACCTCGCGGATCGCCGCGACCTTTTCGACGAAGCCGTCGATGAAGTCGGGATTCTCAGAGTAGCGCGAGGGCCGGCCGCGGCTGTTGTTCACGCTGGTCTTCATCGACGTGTAGCCCTCGGCCATCACCCCGCGCGCCGCTTCGGCGGTCTCCGCCTGTCCGTAGACGCGGATCCGATCGCGCGTTGGTCCGCCGAGCAGTTCGTAGACGGGCACGCCGAGCGCCTTGCCTTTGATGTCCCACATCGCGATGTCCACAGCCGACAGCGCGCTCGTCAAGACGATGTCACCGCGGTAGAAGGCCTGGCGGTAGATGGCCTGCCAGTGGTGGGCGGGTTGACGCGGGTCTTTGCCGATCAGGTACGGCTCGAGCTCCTTGATCGCAGCGACGACCGTCCCGATGCGGCCCTCGACCGTCCCTTCACCGATGCCGACGACGCCGGCGTCGGTGTGCATCTTGACGAAGATCGTGCGCAACGTGTTGACCGGGATGATCTCGATCCTGGTGATCGTGATCGCCGACCGTGGATCGACGAGGGCGCCGGACGCAGGCGTGGGGGCCTGCGCTGCGCGGACGAGCCGCTCGCTCGCCAGCAGGCCGGTCATCCCGGCGGTGATGTTGCTGAACCATTGACGTCGCGACACGGACCAGATCATTGGAGTGCCCTCAGTTGGATCGTGCCAAAGGAAGGTTGGCACTGTAGCAGGTCCCGGCCTTTTGGCAAAGACCACGGCACCGCTGAGGGCGGTCGTCATCCGTCCGACAGGTCAATTTCCGACAACACTCACACTGACTTTTCAGTAGGCACACGCTCTGCCCAGCGCGTCGCTCCCGACTGCAGGCCGAGGCCGGAATCGGCGCCGAGCACGATCGTCACCTCGTGCACTCCACCATCGTCCTTCAGAGGAATCGCACGTGCATCAATCGGGATGCCATCGAGCGCCGCCGAGGCGATTCCGCAACAGCGGTGCTCCGGGTTCGACACAATGAAGCGATACCGCGTGCGACCAGCCCTCCACTCGAGTGAGTAGTGCGGCCAGGCCGTGGGGATGCAGGGGTTCACGCTGATTGTCGAGCCTCTCCGCTGGAGTCCGAGGAGTGCTTGAATCGCGGCCTGGTACATCCATCCCGCGGACCCGGTGTACCACGTCCATCCGCCGCGGCCGACATGCATCGGGTGCGCGTAGACGTCTGCGGCCACGACATACGGCTCCGCCCGGTATCGCTCGGTGTCTTCCGTGGTGCGCATGTGGTTGATCGGATTGAGCATGTGGAACAGCTCCATCGCTTCGTCGCCGAGGCCGAGCCGGGCCAGCGCGATCACGGTCCAGAGTGCGGCGTGCGTGTACTGGCCGCCGTTCTCGCGAACGCCAGGCACGTAGCCTTTGATATAGCCGGGATCGAGTGCCGTGCGATCGAATGGCGGGGTGAGCAGCAGCACGATCTGGGCGTCGCGGCGCACCAGATGCGCCCGGACGGCGTCCATGGCGCGCGCGGCGCGGCTGGGCTGCGCTGTCTGCGAGAGCACTGACCATGATTGGGTCAGCGAATCGAGCTTGCACTCTTCGTTCTGAACGGACCCGAGGGGCGTTCCGTCGTCGAAGTACGCGCGGCGATACCAGTCGCCGTCCCATGCCAGTTCGAGCATGCCGGTGAGCCATCGCGCCTCGTCCCGGTAGGAGCGAGCGAGATCGATCCGCCCCCGGCGCTCGCAGATCGGGGCAAACTCGTTCAGCACCGTCACGAGAAACCACCCGAGCCACACGCTTTCGCCGCGGCCGTCGTGTCCGACGCGATTCATCCCGTCGTTCCAGTCTCCGGAACCGATGAGCGGGAGTCCGTGCGCGCCGTAGCGCATCGCGTGACCGATAGCACGTACCGAGTGCTCGAAGAGCGTGGCGGTTTCCGATGACGTGCGTGGCAACGCGTACATTTCCGCCTGATCGGGCTCGAGCGCCTGCGCCTCAATAAACGGGACGACTTCATCCAGTACCGATTCATCGCCGCTCTGCGACACGTAGCTGGCGGCGACGTAGGGCAGCCAGAGCAGATCGTCGGAACAGCGCGTTCTGGTTCCGCGTCCGCTCGGCGGATGCCACCAGTGTTGCACGTCCCCCTCGACGAACTGCCGCGACGCCGCGCGAAGGAGGTGCTCGCGACAGAGGTCCGGCCGCGCATACATCAGCGCAAGCACATCCTGCAGCTGATCGCGGAAACCGAATGCCCCGCCGGGCTGGTACGGCCCGCTGCGCGCCCAGATGCGACAGCTCAGCGTCTGATAAAGCAGCCAGCGATTGACGATCAGATCGAACGAATCGTCCGGCGTGCTGATCTGGATGGCGCCGAGGATCTCATCCCACGCGCACTCGACCGCCGCGAGTGTCGCCTCCGCCTCCGTGACGGAGGCATAGCGAGCCGCCAGCCTCAGCGCGTCGTCCCTGTCGCGCCCCTGCCCCAGGGCGAAGGCCACGCTTTGAGACTCGCCGGGCTCGATCTCAAGGACGACCTGCAGGGCCCCGCATGGGTCGAGCCCGGCGCCCGTGCGTCCGGCGAGCCGTTCGCGGAAGAGCGCCGCCGGCTCGCTCAGCGTGCGGTTGCGTCCGATGAACTCGGCGCGATCGCCGGTGTGAGATTGCGGTGTCACCGTGGTTCGCCAGAACGCGACGCTGTCGCCGGATTCCGCGTTGTACGCGTTGCGCGCCAGCATGACGCCAGCCTTGTCGTCCATCTCAGTGACCACAAAGCGCCGCTCGCCCGCGCGCGGCGGCCCCAGGCACCACTCGACATATCCGAATAGGCTGAGACGCCGCTTGACGTCCGAGGTGTTGGTCAGCGTCAGGACCGCCAGCTTCACGGGATCCTCAGGCGCCACGAAGACCGCGAGTGTCTGCTCCAGGCCGGCCACGGCATGCTGATAGCGCGTGACCCCGGCGGCGTGACGGACGATCCAGCGGCCACCTTCTGCGCGCCGAGGCAGCGGTCCCGGTGTAGCGCCCCACACTGCGCCGGTGTCATCGTCCCGCAGATAGAAGGCTTCCGCGGTCGGATCCACCAATGGATCGTTGGCGAACGGCGTCAGCCTGTTCTCGCGGCTGTTTCCAGACCATGTGAAGGCGGACCCGGAGCTGCCCACGATCGTGCCGAACGTGGGATTCGCCAGGACATTCGACCATGGCAGCGGCGTTTCACGTTCGCCGTCGAGCACAACGACGTACTCTCGACCGTCCCGAGTGAAGCCGCCGAGCCCGTTCGCCATGACCAGCGGCGGTACCGCCGCCGGTGTCGCCGCGGGCTCCGGTGCCTGGAGGGCTACCGAACGCGGTACGTCATGGCCGGCGAACAGCCAGGGTGCCGGGTGTTCCAGTTGCGACGCGAGATCCCCGAGTTCGCCCAGTAATACGACCCGCGCCACCGCGGAGAGAAGACGGCGGTCCGGCTCGGGCATCCCATCGCTGCGCAGCAGAAAGATGCCCCCGGGTTTTCCGAGCCGCCCTACCCAGGGCGGCTCCTGCACGAGCATCGACAGAAAGTTCTGCATCTCGTCGGCATAGTCCGCCGGATGCTCGTTCAGTAGGACGACGTCGGCCCGCAGCCCTTTGACGCGCCAGTACTCCTGCGCGTTGAGCAGGTGTCGTGCGAGCGGCAGCGACTCCACGTTCGCGACGCGGAGGAGCACGATCGGCAGGTCCCCGGATATGCCATAGCCCCACAGGTTCTGCTGGCGCAGCGTATTGCCGGCCAGGTCGGCCGGGCTGATGCGCGATGCGTCCGATCCAAAGACACGCGACGCGAGACGATCGAAGAGCATCGCGTGCTCGTCACTGAGTCCCAGCTGCTGCAGGGTGATGTGCACGTGGGTGAACGCCATCGAGAACGCCCGCGCAGCCGCGCTTCCATCACGATACTTGCGGGCCAGCGCCAACGCGACCGCTCGATCCGACGCAACACCGGTTGAAAACGTCACGCGGACGTGCGCGCCTGCTGCGAGCCGGATGCGCTCCCGCAGGGCGGCGATCGGGTCGAGCACTGCGCCCGTTGTTCCCGACAACGCCCGGCCATCGAGGGCGATCGGTGTGGCGGGCGAGCGCCCGCGGCCGACGAAGCGCGCACGGTCGGTCTCCCACTCGACAGCGCCGCCCAGGCGAGGTCCATCGACGCCGAGCACGTGAAAGCCGACGATTGATGATTCGTCCGGTGCGCGCCGCCGGCGGCTGAACAGGAGACCGGCGCTCTGCGAATCGAACTCCGTCTCGACGAACAGCTTGCCGAACGCCGGATGCGCAAAGTCGTCCTCGGGACGGGCGAGCACGATCTCCGCGTAGCTGGTGACCTCGACTTCGCGCGTCTGCTCGCCGCGATTGATGATCGTCAGGCGCCGCACCTCCACATCATCTTCCGACGACACGGTGACCTCGAGCTGAGTCTCGATGTCGGTATCGCGGCGACGGAACGTGATCTTGTCGAGATCGAAGGTCGCCTCGAACCGGTCCGGCTCCTGACAGCCAGGCTGGTAGGTGGCGGACCAGACACGATTCGACCAGGGATCGCGCAGGTAGATGTAATGGGCGCCGGCATCGGAGGTGGGGTCGTCGCGCCGCCGGGTGACCGCGATGTCGCCCCACATGCTGAAGCCGCCGCCAGCGTTCGTGACCGCGGCGGTGTAGCGACCGTTCGAGAGGAAATGCGTGTGCGCGCTCGTCGAGTGCGGCGTTCGGAAGCGTCTCGCGGCGTACACGGGAAGCGACGGCGGCGCCGTCGTGCTCTCGGCCGGGCGCGGCTCCGAGAGGATCGCCTCACGAGGCACGCGTTCCTGGAGCAAGAGCTCCGTCGCCTGGACACGGGGATCCGCGTGGAAGCGCAAGACGAATGCATCGCTGCAGATGACGTTGGCGAGCGCGACAAGCGACATGCCCTGGTGGTGCGCGAAGTAGGCCAGGACCACGGCCGGTCGTGCGATCGCCGGCGGCGGCGTGTCGATGTCGCGGCCCCGAGGGTTGTAATCGATGGCCTCGTAGAAGCCCAACCGGCCCTCCCCGCCCAGAGCCGCCAGCCGATTGAAGTTCTCCACCGCGAACCCAGGGGTGACCAGGCTCGCCAGGGCCGTCGCGTATGGAGCAATGACGAGCTCGGTGGACAGCCCGCGCTTGAGTCCAAGTCCGGGCACTCCGAAAGCCCGGTACTGATAGTTGCCGGCGCGATCCGTGAACGCGTACGCCGATTCCGAGATTCCCCACGGCACGTCCCGCTGGCGGCCGTATTCGATCTGTCGCCGGACGCTCGCGCGGCAGCTCTGGTCGAGGAGCGTGCCCGGAAAGTTCCGCATCAGGAGCAGCGGCATCAAATACTCGAACATCGTGCCGCCCCACGACATCAGCGTCGCGCGTCCATCCAGGTTCGTCACCAGGCGTCCCAGGTGGAACCAGTGGTGCTGAGGGACGTCGCCTTTCGCAATCGCGACGAAACTCGCCAGCCGCGCCTCCGATGCCAACAGATCGTAAAAAGCGCCATCGAGGCGTCCCGGACCTTCGGCGTCGGCGAGGCGGTACCCGATTGAGAAGATGCGCCGCCGCCGGTCGTACAGGAAGTCGAAGCGCATGGCGTCGGCGAGTGCGGAAACACGACTGACGAGCGCCCGCAGCGAGTCCGCAGACACCGGCTCCTCCACCGCCGACCTCTCCACCGCCTCGAACACGGCCCTGCACCAATACGTGATCTCGTTCTCATGATCGGACGGCTCCGGGTGCTCGAGCCCGGCCGACGCGCCGACGAGCTCCGCGCCGATCGCCTGAATCGCTATAACGACGTCTTCAGCCGAAGTCGGCGCGCACGGCCGAGACCAGAGCGCGAGCCAGGCGGTTGATCTCGGTGACAGTCTGCCGAGGTCCCAATCGGACGTCGCTTGACGAGGATGCTGCCACGAGCAGATCTGCCGTGTCGGCCAGGCCGGCGAGCCGCTGCGCACGGGTCTGAGGGTTCTGTTCGAGCTGAATCAGCCCCTGAGCCAGCGCGATGAGCGCGCCGGCCAGGTTTCCGCTGTCGACGGTCGAGACGTACCGCGGGTGCAGCGGCGCCCGCGTCGCCGTATCGTACCAATTCAGAAAGTGCCCTTGATAGCGCTCGAGACTCTCCAGGGTACTCACGGTGGCGTTCAGACGGCGGAGAAGCGCGCCGGTCGACAGATAACCGAGGTCATGCGCAGCCAGCGTCGACAGCAGGCTCATGCCGATATTGGTCGGCGACGTACGGCGCGCCAGCTTCGGAGCGTCGCCGGCCTCCTGGTAGTTGTCGGGCGCCAGCCACGCATCTGCTTCAGTGACGAACGTTTCAAAGTAGCGCCAGGTCTTGCGCGCTGTCCGCCGCAGCACGGTTCGGTCGCGATCGCTGAGCGGCCGAACGCGTGCGCCCACCGGCACGCTGAGCCAGTAGGCGATGAATGGCGCGAACGTCCACACAAGGAGGAAAGGCGCCGCCGCCGGAAGCGCGGCCGGTTCCCGCGCCGCGAGGGCGAGGGCGACGGCGGCCGCGATAATCGGGCTGGCCGCCATCTCGACCACGAACCGGCGCAGCCCCTGCCCGACCACTCCTGCCGCCTTCGCAGCCGTCGTTGCCGCTGTTTCCCATTCCAGCATCTTGCGCTTCGTGACCACGAGGCGCACGAGGGTAACGGCGATCGCGTGGACAGTGTCGAAGGCGTGGAAGGCGAGGAAAGTCACGGTGAGACCGACCTGCGCCAGCGCGGTAGCAATATCGCTGCGCAGGTTGCTGAGGAAGACGGGGATCGACTGCGCCCGAGTCGGTCCGACGAAGAGGCGCGCGAGCACAGGCAGGAGTTGTGACGCGGCCACTCCCATGACCGTCATCGTCCAGAACCAGCGGGGACCGGGCAGCACCGTCCACCCGGCGATCAGCAGCGCCAGCAGCGTCGGCGCGACGAGGCTGCGACGCAGGTTGTCGAGGATCTTCCAGCGGCCGATGACCGGCAGGGTGTTCCGCCCGAGGCCGTGCCGCGACGGCACAAACGGGAACAGCCACAAGAGGACCTGCCAATCGCCTCGAATCCAGCGATGCTGCCGTCGTGCATGGGAGAGCACGCTCGACGGGTACTCATCGACCAGCTCCACGTCCGAGACCAGGGCGACCCGCGCGTAGAGGCCCTCGAACAGGTCATGGGAGAGGAGCGCGTTTTCGGGGACCGAGCCCTCGAGCGCCGCTGTGAACGCATCGACGTCGTACAGCCCCTTGCCGGTGAAGATGCCTTCGTTGAAGAGGTCCTGGTACGTGTCGGAGACTGCCGTCGTGTAGGGATCGACGCCGGTGTGTCCCGCATAAAGCCGCGCGAACAGCGACCCGGCGGCGCTCATGAATGTGACGCTGATGCGCGGCTGCAGGATGCCGTACCCTTCGGTGACGCGGCCAACCCGCGAATCGAACGCGGCGCGGTTGAGCGGGTGCGTGATGATCCCGATCAGCTCGCGCGCCACACCTCGTGGCAGCCGCGTATCGCTGTCGAGCGTGATGCAGTACTTGACCTGCGGCAGGATAGTCAGATCGCCGACCGACACGGCAAAGCTCGTGTCGGTGGCGCCGCGAAGCAGACGGTTGAACTCCTCGATCTTCCCGCGCTTGCGCTCCCATCCCATCCAGAGCCCTTCGCGCTCGTTCCACTGGCGCAGCCGGTGAAACAGGAAGAACCGGTCCGCCCGCCCATCCCCGTACCTGGCGTTGAGAGCCGCGATGCCCGCGCGGGCCGCCTCGAGAATCTCCGCGTCTCGCGGCTGCGTTTCGGTCGGCGCGTCGAGAAAGTCGCTGAGGATGGCAAAGTGAATGTGACGGTCGATGTTGCCGATCGCCTGTACTTCGAGATGGGAGATCAGATCGCCGACGCGATCGACGCTGTCCAGGAGGGTCGGCATGATGACCATCGTCCTGGCCGACGGAGGCACGGATTCGAGTTCGAGCCGCGGAAGCCGGCGGGGTGGAATCAACGAGCTGATCACCCGCTGCAGAAGCTGGATGACCAGCTCGCTTGCGGGTATAGCGGTAAGGATCGCGACAAAGGCCAGCGGCGTGCCGCGCCAGCCGTGCAACCACGCGTAAAGGACAGCTGTCGCGACGATTACGGCTGTGCCTGCTGTGATGGAGCCGAGGTACCCGGGGGTCGCCCACGCGAAGAAGAGCCTCCGCGCGCGCCCCTGGAGAGTGGGTTGCCACGCAATGCTGCGCTCGAACTGCCGCCGCCCTGCGCCAATCAGGTGGTAGCCGACGTGGGCGTCGCGGGCGTCGGGAGCCCGCACGTGAATCTGCCGCGCGCGCTCGACGCTCTTCAGCGCGAGCAGCAGCTGACCTTCTCCGGTCGGCACGGCAAGCTCCTCGATGGCGTGGCGATACCGGTCGCGGCTGCGGAAGTCCATCCGGCCGTAGACCCCAGCCGGATCGCGCTGGAGCACCTGCTCGACGAGGCTCACGCTTTCGAAGAACTCGCTCCAATCGAATGTCCGAGATCAGGCGGAGGCTGCCAATCAGGTTGGCCATGCCGGCCTGTTCGGCCGCCTGGTGCTGTCCTTCTGCCCGGATGGCGTCCTCGACCGTCTGGCCGCGGGCCGCCAGCGCCTCTTCGAGCTGATGGTGCAAACCCGATGCGATGGCACCGAGGGCACGCGAGCGCTGAAGCAGGCGCGTGACAAAGGCGTGATGGACGTGCACCGGCCACTGGGCGAGGGAGACGGGCACAGCTTCGACGGCTCCGGCCAGCCGATCCGCCGCGAGTCGGTGCGCGCGGCTGGCTGCGAGCTCGTCCGCTCTCATGCGCAGGTGGTCGAGGAGCGCGAGCTTCAGCGCGCTCGGCCAGGCCCAGAGCTCGCCCATCGTGAGGGGCGTCACCGACTGGAAGGCACTGATGAACCGCTGAAGCCGCTGCGCTTCGAGCCGGCCGGCGCTGCATCCGATCAGCTCGAGCGCGAGCGCGTATATGCGCGGGAGCCCGGCGAACTCGTCGGCGGCGATACGAGGCAGCCGCTTGAAGAACGCGGGCGGGAGATCGTGATGGATGTCGCGCGCGGCGGCCGCGATGGTGTGGAAGTTGTCCAGCAGCCATTCGGCCGCAGGCGACATGCCTTCGTGCCGCGCGTCCTCCGCGAGCTCCGTGTAGACATCGACGGAGCGCGCGCATATGGGCGTCGACCTGCCGGAGGTGGGCGCGGCCGCTGCCGCCGTGCCGCGGCGCAATCGAGAGCAGCGCCGCCAGACGCCTGGCGTGCTCCTCGAGCAGCTCGATACTGAGCAGTTCCCCGCCACCCGCCAGCGAGCGAGGTCGTGTGAATACAGGATGCCGCGTCACCGTTTGCGAGGCCGTTTGGTGCCCGCCGATGGCACATCCTGGTGGATCAGATCGCCGTTCGACTGGCACACAGGACACTTCACGATGTGCGCGATTGTAGCGGTCGTCAAAGAACCCTCCTTCTTCAGTTCTGTGGGTAAGACTCAACGCACGTTGCGTACCAAATCAGAGATGGCTCGATGATTCATCCGCATCTGCGCGGGCTGCTGCTGGAAATTCCGCACGGCCGCCGAAAACTCCGCAGCCGTCGTTCGTCGACCGGCCTATCGTCAGCATACGCCCATCATGATTTCCCTACCGATGACGCCGGCGTCGGCAATATGCGTGGCCCAGGACGTCCGCCTCGACCGGCGTGACGCCGCATCGACCGCGCGTAATCGAACAGCAGTGGCAAGACTGCCCACGAGCAGGCTTCCGCTCCCGGCGATCGCCCAGTCGTCGGCGTGCAGCGGCTCGAGATGGAGCGCGGTTGCCAGGGGCTGGACCTGCGTCAGGACGAGCGACAGTCCGATGGTGCCGGCCACGATTACTCGTGATGCTGTCGTGCGGAGCCGGCTGAGCGCGGCGGTGAGCACAGCGCTCGATAGCGTGAGCACACCCAGGGCCATGGCACGTCCGTGGTCGACGTCACCGGTCTCGAAGCTCCGGACGTAGCCCGCCGTGACGAGAACGGTCACGAGTACGCCGACCACACCGATCAGGAGCCACTCGGAACGAGAGAAGAATCGCACCGCACGACGTCCGTCGACTGGCCCGAATCCGTCGGGCGATGGTAGCCCCTGAAACACCAGCAAGGCTGTGGGATGGATCAGCATCTCGAGCCAGACGATGTGAGTCGGCAGGTACAGGAGCGGATAGCCCGCCAGCGGAATCAGCGCCGCCGTGATGACCAACGGGATATGGATCATCAGGATGTACTGGAAGCTGAGTTGCAGGTTCCGGAACAATTGCCGCCCTTCGGCGATGGCCTGCACGATGGTTCGGAAGTTGTCATCGAGCAAGACGATGGACGCCACCTCGCGCGCGCTGCGTGTACCGCGCTCGCCCATGGCGATCCCAATGTCCGCGGCCTGGAGCGCCGGGACGTCGTTGACGCCATCGCCCGTCACCGCGACGATCTCGCCGCGCGCCTGAAGCGCGCGAACCAGCGCCAGTTTCTGCGCAGGAGCCGCGCGCGCGATCACATGGACGTGGCGCAGCGTCGCGCCCTCGCCTCGATCGATGGCGGCCTGCATCTGCTCGCCCGAGATCACCTCCGGCGCCGCGCCCCCGAGCCCAATCTCGCGCGCAATGGCGCGAGCGGTGACCGGATGATCGCCAGTGACGATGATGATGTGAATACCAGCGGCCTGGCAGGCTGCGACGGCGGCCGCGACGCCGTCTCGCACCGGATCCTCGAAAGGCCAGCAATCCGGCGAGACGGAAGTCACTCGCCGGCTCTGCGCCGGTCCATGCCCCGTCCAGCGGCAGCCAGGCGCAGGCGATGACTTTGTGACCGGACTCGGCGAGGGCCGACACCTGATCGACCCAACGCTGGCGATCAGCGGGCGACAACGAGACAAGCGACAGCACGATCTCCGCAGCGCCCTTGGTGCACGCGAGGATCTGACCGCGTTCGTCACGTTCGATCGCAGTCTCCCGCTTGCGGTCCTCGGTGAACGGAAACGTCGCCACACGTTCGCCGATGGCTGCGCCCGGGAGCGGCTCCCGATCGACGCGGACAAATATGGCCGTGTCCAGGGGGTCGCCGCTCTCCCGACGTGACGCGGCGGCAGCCACGGTGAGCAGGCGGGCGCTGTCGGTCGCTTCGACGGGAACGAGGTGCGCGAGGCGCAGGTTACCCTCGGTGATCGTCCCGGTCTTGTCCGAACAGATGCAGCTGACCCGGCCGATGTTCTCCACGCTGACGGCGCGACGGACGAGCGCGCCGCTCCTCGCCAGGCGGTACACGCCGACGCCAAGAAAGAATGCGAACACCACCGGAAATTCCTCTGGCAGGGCGGCTGTCGCCAGGGTGACCGCGCTGATGGTCGCGTCCAGCCAACCATGTCCCTGGCGCAGGCGGACGATGATCAGGATGGCGCAGAGGACGAGCGCGGCAGCCGAGAGCGCGACGACCAGACCTTGGATGGCCCGCTGGAGCGGGGTTCGCGTCTGCGCGCTGCCTTTGGCAGACCGGACAATCTCTCCGTAGATGCTCTCGCCGCCCGTGTACGCGACAAGCAGCGATGCCCGGCCGGTCAGCAGCCTCGTGCCAGCAAATACCCACTGTTCGTGCCCGACGCGCGGGTCATCGTTGGCATGCGCCGGTGCGGTCACAGGGCGCTTCCGGACTGGATACGACTCGCCGGTCAGGGAGGACTCATCGACCTGCAGGTCGGCACCTGTCAACACGATGCCGTCGGCTGGAAACGTCTCGCCGGTCATCACAATGGCGAGGTCGCCGGGCACGACGTCCCGCGCAGCCACTTCGATCGGCACGCCGTCGCGCACGACGGTAGCCCGGCTCGCAAGCCGACTCTTCAGGCCCTCAGTCGATGCTTGGGTCCGCCGGTGGAGGAAGACGTCCATGAGGACGAGCGGCACAATCGCGCCGAGCAGCGTGGCCGCTTCCGCCACCTGGCCCACGATGCCGTACAGCGCGCTGGTTCCGGCGAAGAACCAGATCATCGGATCCCTCGCCGTATCACGAGCCAGCGCCCACCACGGATGCTCGACGGCTTCGACGATGTCGTTCGGACCGTGTCGCTGACGGGCCTCGAGCGCTCGACTGGCGGTGAGGCCCCCGGAGCGAGGCCAGTCTGGGCCGAGCCGATCCGTTGGAACGTGCGGAATGATCATGACTCGTGACGAACGTGACGACCGGGCCCGACTGCATTGCGGGGCGTAATGCGCGCCGGTCTTCCGGACAGCATGCGTTTTGTCGCGGCGTAGGCAGCTGCCACGTCGCAGGTTCGTCGAATGTTCTGCTCCTCTCTACAGGAATGCGATACGAGGCTCTACTTCGCTGATCCGTTCAGCAGCTCGTAAATGCGCGTTGCGGCGATCGGCGGGACACCAGGACCCTGAATCGGCAGATGGTCCTTGTGTTTGGTCAGGTCCGCTCGTTTTGCGGCTTCCTCTGCCGACACGCCCTGCTTCTTCAGGCGGCTGACCTCGCTCCACACATCGCGCAGATACGCCTGGAAGTAGTCGATCTTTGACTTGTCGGTGAACGCTTCCCCATGGCCGGGGAGCACGGTGTCGAAATCGAGCTTCTTCAACTCGTCGAGTGACGCCACCCACTCCTCTGGATAGGAGTCGCTCATGTTCGACAGTCCGGATGTAAGGAAGTCGCCGGTCATGACGATCTTCTCGTTCGGCAGGAACACGACGACGTCGCCGGCGGTGTGGCCGCGGCCGAGAAAGCGAATCTGAATCTCGCGCGTGCCGCGATAGAGCGTCATCCGGGTCGTCAGCGTGAGATTCGGCGGCGTCGGTCGGAGTTCCTTCTGCGAGGCGAGGTTGTTCTCGGCAACCTGCAGCTGTGTCTGGAGCTTCGCTTTGGCCGCGGAGTCGGCCTCGGAGGCGATGCGTTTTCTCAGGTCCTCGATTTGCCCTGGCATCGCTGTCAGGTAGTTCCGGTACAGCGGCATTCCAATCGAGTTGCTCAGCAGCATGCGGCGCGTGAACTCGTGACCGATGATCTGCACGTTCGGCTCGAAGATCTGGTTGCCGTGGGCGTGGTCGAAGTGGAAGTGCGTATTGATCACCGTGGTCACGGGCTTGTTCGTGACCTCCTTGATTTCCTCGAGCAGGACCCAGGCGGCGGCCGGTGACACGTGATCGTCGACGACGATCACGTCGTTGTCGTTGACGATGAAGGAGGAGTTGCCGACGACGGCGAGCGCGCCGGTGCCGACGGCATGGTAGACGCCGTCTTTCACTTTGTTGAAACGGAACGCCTTGCCGGTGTGCGAGGTGCCGGCGGGCTGCCTCGACTGCGCCAGCATGGCGGCCACGAACATGACAGCAATGACAACCAGCAGTCCGGTTCGCTTCATCGTTCCTCCGAGTTGTTGTGATCACCCCATCCAGACGAGGCGCAGCAGACGCATTCCAGAACCGGGGACAGTCTAAGCCACAAGCGGAGAGCCTGGATCGGACAAAGAGAGCATGATTCTCGGCATCCGACTCATTCCTTTCTGACCCGTCTAGGCGAGGGCCGCTGGAATGAAAAGGGGTCTCCTTGTCAGGACAACGGCGACTGCAATTGCAGCCCGTTCGTGATGTTGATCATCAGATGGAAGACCGCGGCAAGAATGACGTTGAAGGCCGTTGCCTCGCTGCCGTAGAAAGCGCAAGTGCTCGTTTTCGGCGGCTGATATCGCGCAATGAGGGCCTGCCGATAACTCGCTTCATCGTCGGGCACGTCGAAAGTGAAGTCCGGGTCTACGAACTTTTCGAACGGCGAGGCATCTTCCGCCACCGCACACCGCGCCGAGTTACGAGGTCAAATAACTGGCGGCCCATCTCGCCAGCGCCCATCCCGGCGGACCGCACCGGCTACAGTCCGCGGACTTTTCCACAGTGACGAGAGAAATATCCTGCTTGTCGAGTCGCAAGCCGCAGATATCTAACGGTCTTCACGTGCGAGGAGCGGCACAAAGCTTGCCTCCTGCGTGGAGCGGTTCGACCAAATGCAGCGAACATCGATGCCCATTTCTCGGCGCCCGGTGGTGCTGCTCGTGCAACTGTCGGCGCGGGCGCACGGTTGTGAGGAGAGGCACTGGCCTCTGGCGAGATGATGAAGCGCATCCTTGCAATCGGTGTCGCACTGCTCGTGGCACTCGGCGCTGGCTGGGTGTGGGGCGCTTCGGGCAGGTCGGACCTCACTCGCGCACTCCGGGTCGCTGAGCTGCGCGACGGTTTGCTCGAGGGGCGCGCCGCCGTGCTCGATGCACGCCTGGATATCTACAGCGTGAACTTTGGTGAAGCGAGCCGCCATCTTGAGCTGGCTCGGAGTGCGTTGCGCGCTGCCGAGGCGCGACTCAACAGCCTCGGCCGCCAGGCGGATACGAAACCACTGGAGCTCGCCCTGGCGAAGATCGACGAGGCGCAGCGCATGGCCGGTCAACTCAATCAGGATGCGAACGCGCTGGCGGCAGAGGCGTCGAAAGCGATCAACGACGTGCTCGACACCACCGTGAAGCACTAAATCGCGGCTGGATAAGGGCATCCCGCAGGACCTTCTGCAGAACGCCCACTGCGTTGTGATCGACAAAGGAGTCGTGATGAAAGGCTTTGTGCGAGACATCGAGGATCTTGCCGTCAAGAATGACGAGTTTCGCCACGTGCTGTACACAGCAAAGCACTGCCAACTCGTCGTCATGGCGCTCAAGCCCAAGGAAGAGATCGGGGCCGAAGTCCACACGCTCGACCAGTTCTTTCGCGTGGAAGCGGGCACGGGTGAGGCGATTCTCGACGGCGTGACGACAGCGATCCGAGCGGGCTTCGCGGTCGTCGTCCCGGCCGGGGCGAATCACAACATCATCAATACTGGGAGTGTTCCGTTGAAGCGCTATACGCTTTACGCGCCTCCGAATCATCGGGACGGCGTCGTCCACCATAACCTCGTCGAGGACGGAGGCAGAACAGTTTCGGGTGCTCGCCGAGGAGGCCAGAACGCTTCGTGAACAATATCGCGATGAGATGGAGTCAGTTCGACAGGAGCGGGAGGCGCTTCGGCGCGCTGCTGAGGAGGCGCGACAAGCGGCGGAGGAGGCTCGGCACGCTACGATTGCGGCAGTCGCTGCCACAGCTGACGCGCTGAGCGCGAACCTGGCTCAAATGCAATTCCTGGAAGACGCGCGAAACACGCTCAGACAATTGAAGCTTACGAAACCGAGCGACGTTCAATAGAACGGATATCTGAGCGCTGCCCGGAAGACAATTCACGCGCGAGCTTTCTCCCCGCCTCCGCAATAGCGCATCGGGTGACCACTATTGAACAGCTGACCACCATCGACGTCAGTGAAACTGCTCTTGAGAAGCCATGGCAAACACCCTTCCCCCTGGCGAACTGCTGGCGTTGGATGATCTCGTGACACCAACAACTCAGGGAATTTCAAGCCGTCTGCTGGCGAGGACAGCAGCTGGCAACATCACGCTGTTCGCGTTCGACGCGGGTGAAGAGCTGTCAGCACACAGCACGCCATTTGATGCGCTCGTGCTCACCCTGTCGGGATCGCTCACGCTGACCATCAGCGGTCGCAAAGTGATTACGACACCGCAATCTCTGGTGCTGATGCCCGCGAACGTGCCTCATGCCGTTTGCGCGACCGAAGCCTCGCGCATGCTGCTGATCATGCTGCGCGAACAGGTCGGCGCGTAGTTCCGATCGCGGCGCTTTAGCGGTGAGCTCCGCGTCCGCTGATCGAGCCCGCGCATGCCTCGCGACGATCGAAATTTCGTCCCTCACCTGTCACGCGCGCGCGTGTGGAATCTTCTGCGCCATCCCGCTATGATTTGCGCGCCAGCTATGACTACACGGCTGTTCCGCCTTCTCGGGGTTGTCCTCGTGCTCGCGGCACTCGCCCATCCGCTCGGGGCCAATGGCCTAGCGGGACCGGTCCTCCTATCTCGACTGGATGGTCAAGTCGTTGCCGAGCGCGCCCCAGCTCGAACAATGGCAACAGCGGACCGGCGAGCTGCCGCCCGATTTCGAGGCGTTTCCGCGTAACAACTTCCTGCCCGACCCGCTCACGTTCATGAACGGGCGTGCCGTTCGGAACGCCTCGGACTGGTCCGCGCGACGCGCCGAGATCCGCCAGCTCCTCGAGAAGTGGCAGGTCGGGCCCCTGCGCAGCCATTGCCAGGCGATCGCGCGACGTTCTACGTCCCGAGATCCGATGACAATCCCGGCAGCGTCAACGGTGAGCTCGCCGGTGGCATGGTGATGTCGCTGATGGGGCGCGGCATCGCCACACGGTCGGAATCGAGGACGGCATACTGAGCACGCCGCTCAAGAACAGGCAGACCTCGATCGTCCTACCTCGTCGGAATCTGATACGCCCCCGTGGCGGCGTTATACGGATTCATCACCACCCGATACGTCCCGGCTTTGGGCAGGGCCACCGTGCCCATGCGACACGCCGGTCCCGCTCCAATCAGTTCGTCGTCACCGAAGTACATCGTGATGTCGAAGTTGGCAGAGCAATCCGCGCCCCCGATCGTGAGCGATCCTGGCGAGGTCACCTTCAACAGAAACACATCCTGCTCGGCGCGCATGTTGAGCGCGCCCCGTAGCGTGTCGCCGGGTTGGAACGAGGTGATGCGGTCAGGGCGAACGGCCACGAGCGTCATTTTGTACGTTCCGGCGAAGTCGTGGAACGGGTTGAGGGCGAAATGATAGGTGCCATCGACCGGGACCTTCAGCCGATACCCGCAGCTGATAGCCGCGCCGCCGATGGCCTTGGCATCCGGGCCCTGCAGTTGCGCGAATCGCGGCTTCAGGCAGGCGTCCGGATCGAGATACAGAATGTCGCCTTTGTAGGCTTGAAACGGTGCAAAGGCATCGGCGCTCGCGTCCGCCACTCGTCCCTCGAGCGTGACCGTACGCGTGCGCATCGAGGGGGCCGTCGATGTGACCGTACCCGTGCCGGTCGGTGGGCGTCGGACTTCGGCGGTGGTACTGGTAAACGTGTGACGCTGTTGCAATGGCACGTATGACCACAGGTACCGACGGTCGCCTGTCGTGGCGATATCGAACGTGCAGTTCTGGAGCAGATGCTCCTCCGTGATTCCGGCCGTACGGCACGTCGTCTCGGCCGCACGAGCGGCGTTCGTGTCGAGCGGTTCGACGTCGCGCGCAGGGAAGGTCTTGTCCGTATACGTCGCGGTGGACTCGCCGGGGCCATAGTCGAGCAGCGACTCGGCGTCGGTCACGCGCCAACTATTGCCAAACGTCCTGTAGAGCTCGTCGTAGTCCGGCGTGTTCGATAACACAGTGGACGTCTGACGGATCGTCGGGTCGTTGTCCATCTGACCGTCGCCGTCACCGAGAAGGCCGGTCAGCTTGCCGCGCCGCCCGGCGGACGGCACCAGCCACAGATTCAGGCCATTGCGCGCGAACGGCGTGACCCCAGCCCGCGTGCCGTCGTCGAATTCCACGATGTAGCCCGCGCCGGATGCGTTGAAGACAGCGCTGACGCTGCCGCCATCCAGCACGACGAAGTCCTTGGTCGCGCGCCCGCCGTTGATTCGCAGCACAGGTGTGGACGTTGCGCGATCGAGCGTCACCGTGACGCGGTCGCGGCCCACGCGGGTGCCCATCGAGGTCACGACGCTCATCGTCTCAATCGCGCCGAGTCGCCCGAGGCGGGCGTGGACAGCAAAGTCATCCACAGTCGATCGGGCCATGACGAATTCACCAATCGCCTGCAGGTCGTACCAGCGGCCGTCGATCGTCGCGATATGCGGGTCGGAGCGCACGGCGCCGTGATGTGGCTCCTCCTCGGGCACCATCTTGCCACCCCGCGGGATCTCAGGTCCGGTCGGTCGCGAGGGCTGCTCCTTACGTTGGCAGTATTCCTCGAGGCTCTCCCCGTGCGCATAGGCGTCTGCGCCGGTCTTGCCGCCAGTCAGCCCGATGTCGATCTTTGCCAGTGCAGCAACGGTTGGCGGCACGTCGCCTGCCGTGCCGGCCGGGCATGTGCAGTCGCCCTTGAGGCAAAGCGCGATGGGTTCGAACGGACGGAGTGTCTCTTTCACTTGTTCGCTGCGGTCAATCAGCGCCACGTGGCCTTGCGAGCTGACGATCGTCACGACGTCGGCAGAAGAGTCGAGGGTGACCAGGCTGAGTTCCCAGGGATCCGCATGGGTGAGCGTCACCGTGTCGTGTGGTCCGACGCTGAGTTGGTGCGGCTGAACCTTCTCGGCGGGCATGTTACCGGCGCCGGGCCCTTTGGCGTCCCAGAGGAACTGAAGCTCGTGCGTGCGGAAATAGCTGGGCGCCCAGGTATTGAGCACCTCCTCCGACCGGCCCGCGACCAGCATGTCGTAAGCGGATTCGTCGTTGTGCTGCTTGCCGGCGCGGTACACGTCGATCAATCGCCGGGCGACGAGATCAGCTCCTGCCACGTCGCCGACGTGTCCGAAGAATCCGGCCGCGTCGTAGTTCCGCTCGAAGAGCGGCCAACGCGGCGTGGAGAGGTACTCTCGCCAGTGCGCCTGCAACGTCGTAAACACCGCGTAGGGCACGATCATCATCTGGGCCCACGTCGCCTCACCGTCGGTGAGCCAGCCATGGGTCATGAACACGTCGTTGGAGGTGTCCGAGTCGATCTGTTGATAGCAGTGGACCACTTCGTGGACGACCACCGACAGGTGCACATCGACCGGCCAGCCGAGGAACTTCCGAATGTCGACCCTGCTCAGGCAGGCACGCTGCGACGTGCCGCCCACGTCAGCCACATAGCGTTGTTGGTTGTGCCACGTTGTAGTCAGCGCCCACGCCTTCTTCTCGTTGTCGGCCGTGAACTCCTCGAATGCGAGGAGGAATGCGGGAATCTTCGGTTTTCCCGTCAGCGTGCTGACGGCGGTGTTGGCCCAGCTGTACAGCTCTCTGAAGTACGCGCGGTACTGCTCGTCGTCTGGAGGCGGAGCCAGGCCGGCGAGCATGAGCCGAGCCCCCATCGACGGTGGATACATTGCCATCAGCGCGAAGGGTGCCCTCGGACGCGCCGCCGGAATCGGAGGCAACGGAGACGGCAATACCGATCGGTTCGGATCAAGTAATTCGTCGAGCCGTGCACGCTGGTCGGGCGTGAGTTCATTGCGGACAGCCATCAGCTGCATGAGTGCGTACGTTCCGGAAAACGTCGGCCGGATGTCGCCGGCCGGAGGCGCGACACCGGGCAACGGAGCGACTTCCACCACGAAGAGCTGGCGCGCGCGATCGACGGTCAGCCCCTGCTCCTCGATCTCGTGGCGGAGCCGAACGTTCACGAAGCCTGAGCCGCCAGCTGCCACAGCGCCCGCCGCGGCTGGTGCGGTGGCCGCTGAGTCGGGAGTCGAGGACGGGCGAAGGAAGAAGAAGCCAACGAGGAGGGAGGCGATCACGAGGAGGCCAAGTCCCAGCCATGCCCATTGGCGCCGTGAACGCTGGTCTGTCGGGTTCGCCATGGAGGGAGGATAAGGGCATCTCGCGTCGAGCGCAACGGCACCACGATTTCGAAGACAGGAAATACTATGTTTCTGGTCCCTTGGTTGACGTGCTTTATTTTTCAGGAACTCGGCGAGCGCCGGATCCAGCGCTGGTTGAACCCCAACGCCAGGCTTGTTGAGGATGATCTTGAGGGCGCGATCCGGCAAGCCATATTTCGCCGGGCCCCGGCCGCCTAGTGCGTGGTGCTTAGTGCTTGGGTTCGATTGTGGCCGGAAAACCTTCGTCCACGACGACCTTCCAGTCTTCGTTTGCCGACTCC
This sequence comes from Vicinamibacterales bacterium, assembly GCA_963746535.1. Classification (GTDB taxonomy): domain Bacteria; phylum Acidobacteriota; class Vicinamibacteria; order Vicinamibacterales; family JAMQPK01; genus JAMQPK01. Next base: position 528,617 of record CAVVBP010000011.1, read on the forward strand.
ACCTTGAGGTAAAACGTACGCGCCTCCTCGCTGACGTACGCGACGTCGCGACCCGCGCCTTTGTGGTCCACCACCGTCATGATCGCGCGGCCGCTGATCGAGCTTCCCAGGATCAGCTTGAACCTGCCTTCACCCGGCTTCGTCTCGTTCGTCGTCTCCCAGGTGAATCGGAGGTATCCGCTCGAGGATGGGAACGAGTTGGTTTCCACGTCTCCGCGGCCGGACCAGGACCCGGCGCGCTCCCAGATTATCGTCTGTTGAGCTGGTTTGGGTGGCGGCTGCGAACATGAGGGAAGGAGCAGCGCGACAGGGATGAGGAGAAGTCTTGTAACCTCATACCTCATCCCTTGTCTCACTGACCGGACGGCGGAGCTTACACGTTCGCCGTGAGCGGGAACTGCCCCGGCTTCTTGGTCTCGAGCGCCCTGACGATGTGATCCAGCAGCACCGGCGCGCGGACGAACACCTCGTCGCCGAGCGCGTCTGAGATCGCGTTCAGCACCGCATCGCAGGCGGATGCAACCGGGGGCTCGCCGATGCCTCGCGCGCCGACCGGCGTTTCCGGATCGGGCAGGCCGACGGCGTCCCACGTCATTTCTCGCGGCACGTCGAGAATCGTCGGGGGGCTGTTGTTGTAGAACCGCCTCGCGAGCCCGACGCCGTATCGCTGGTCATAGATCCACCGGTGACCGATCGCGTGAGCGATGCCGAGGACCGAACGTCCCAGAATCTGGCCGCCGAGCGCGGCCGGGTGAATCACGGTGCCGACGTCGCCCACGGAGTGAAACGCCGTGACCGTGTACTTCCCGGTTTCGATGTCGACTTCGACCTCGGCAAACGCGGCGGAGAAGGACCGAGTCGTTCCGTCGCGCTTGTAGCTGTCCTTCGCCACGCCCATGAGACCCTGGCCGGCCAGAGCCGTCGCGGAGCGCGTTGTCATCGCGTTGATGTCTTTGGGCAACTCGTGGCCGTCGTACTTGCCGCCGAGCTCGATGGCGCGCTTGGCCGCCTGCGCCAGCGTCATCCCGCGACCCCCGCCCTTGCGGGAAACGCGCTCGCCGGCCACGACGTAGTCCTCGGGTCTCCCGCCGAGATCCTTGGCGGCGATCTCTTGCAGCTTCGTGATCGCGTCCATAGCGGCGGCATGCGACGTGCGCGTATGCGCGTGTATCGTCTGGCTGCCGCCCGAGTTGCAGCTCCACGCCAGGTGCTTCGCCGTATCACCCCAGACGATCTCGACTTTCTCCCACGGTATGCCGACCATCTCCGCCGCCACGCGCTGGCAGTCGGAGAACGATTCGGTACCCAGATTGCCGATGCCGGTATGGACACGCATCCCGCCGTCTGGCGTGATGATGAAGAGGCCGTCGAAACCTACCGAGCCGCCGCTATAGGAGCTCATGCCGACGCCGATGCCGCGCACCTTCGACCCGTTGCGTTGCTGGCCACGCGCAACGCGTTCGTTCCAGTTGAACGACGCCGCACCCTTGTCCAGCGCTTCCTTGATGAAACAGCTCGTCACGTACCCGCGTTGGCCTTTCGCGTCGGCGGGCCCGAACTTGGCCTTTCCTTCCGGCGCGTTCAGCTTGCGGATCGCGACCTGATCGATGCCCAGCTTGCGCGCCGCTTTGTTGACGATCTCATCGATAATCTGGCAACCTTGAAAACCGCCCGGCTGGGTGAGCGCGCCGCGCGGCGGCGTGTTCGTGATCGCGGTGATGCCGCGGTAACGGAACGTTTCCGGCTGAACCATCAAAGACGCGTACACGCTTGCCGTATTGCCGTCGCCGCCGGGACCGTACGGCCCGCCTTCGGTCACGGTAAACATGTCCACCGCGGTCACGCGGCCTTCCTTCGTGAAACCCACCTTCACGCGGCTGTGCATCGCGGGGCGGGCGCGGCCGATCGCATGTTCCTCTTCACGGCTGATACGCATCATCACCGGCGCGCCGCCGAGTTTCTTGGACAGCAGTGCGGGAATGATGTCGGTGATCGATCCGCCGCCCTTCGAGCCATAGCCGCCGCCGGTGTATTCGTTCACCAGCACTATGTCTTCCGGCTTCAGCTCGAGCCAGCGCACGAACGAAAAGACCGCCTGCGCCACACCCTGCGTGGAAGTGTGGATATGCAGCTTGCCGTTCTGCCAGTAGGCCATCGCCGTCCGCGACTCGAGGCACTGATGGCTGACGTTCGCGCTCACGAATGTTTCGTCGAGGACGAGCGCGGCCTTCTTGAAACCTTCTTCGACGTCGCCGAGCTTCCATTCGGGATCGGTGAACGTGGTGATCGGCAACCGGCCTTGCCTGAATTCCTCGACCTCAGCGGCGTTCCACTTGACGTCGACCGGCTCGGGAATACCAGGCGGTTGCCCCTGAGCGGGCGGCCCGGGGCGTTTCCAGACGTTGCCTTCAACCCGCGGATTCTGCGCGCCCGGCACCAGCGACGCCACGGGATCGACGTTGAACGGCAGCGGCTGCCACCGAATCTTGATGCGTTCGATCGCCTCGGCAGCGACGAACTCGCTGACGGCGCACACGGCGAGCACGGGCTGCCCCTGATACATCGCTTCGCTGGCAAGCGCCGTTTCGCTGCGAGGATTGGCCCTGATGATCGTGCCGTTGTCGTTGATCTGATCTTTGGGCCCGGGCACGTCCTCGGGCGTCAAAATGGCCTTCACGCCGTCCATCGCCAGCGCGGCGCTGGCGTCGATGCTGATGATCTTGGCGTGCGCGTACGGGCTCAACACCAGCCGCGTAAACAGCATCCCTTCGGCGCGAAAGTCTTCCGCGTACTTCGAGCGGCCTGTCACTTTTGCGCGGATCTCGGGCGTCGAATAGTTCTCCCCTACGAGCTTCTTATCTGCCATATGTACTCCTGAGGTTTGGGGCTTTACTTTGCCAGAGTTACCGCTCTCCGGCAAGGGTTCCTTTCGTGAGGGCGTCTGGGACCACTCCCTGGGCAAAAAGCCGCTTTTTGAAGCTATTCCAGGCGGCCGGCCACCACAACTGTCCCCTATCTCGCCGCTTCTTGAGCGACGAGGGCTTCCACGCGAGCGCGAATGTCGTCGCGGATAGCCCGAACGCGTTCGACGGGCTGACCCTTCGGGTCGTCCAATGGCCAGTCATCGCGGCGCACACCAGGCACGTACGGACACTCGTCGCCGCAACCCATCGTGATCAGAAGCTGCGCCTCGGCGGCGAGTTCAGGGGTGAGCTTCTTCGGGCGAGCATCACTGAGGTCAATCGCCCTCTTCCTGCATCACCGCGATAACCTCTGGGTAAACACGATCGCCGGGAGTTGTTCCTGCGGATAGGGCTCGCGCCTTGGCAGGATCGGCCAGCTTGTTGAAGAACGCAGCCGCCATCTGCGAACGACCCGCATTGTGAACACAGGCGAAGATGACGGTCGTCACGACTCCTCGACTTCCACGACGGAGTCCAGGTGCGGCCGAACCTTGAGAGAGTTGGTGACCAGGCAGGTTTCTTCTGCTTTCGTCAGCAGCCGCCGAGCCTGTTCCTCGTTCGCGCCCGATGGCACCCTGAGACGCGCACGGACCTCGAGTTCCGTGAATTGTGTGACGCGATCGACGCGGTCTACGGTTCCGGTCACGCTGCACTCCAACGACACCCACGAAAACCGCGACACACCGGCGATGCCGCGGAAAGTCAGCACGAAGCAGTCTGCGACGGCGGCCACGAACAAGGTCTCTGGAGACCATCGGTCGCCAGGCCCGCCGAACTCTGTTGGCGGCGCAGACGGAATCGGCTGAAGCCGCTCGCCCTGCAGGGCGACGTCACCTTGCGCGTCCGCCTTCGCGACGACCGAATAGTGATGCGGAAACTGCTGCATGCCGACCCCCTCGCGTCTACCTGCTTATCACTTCGCGCGAACGATGACGCCTTTCAAGTCCGTGCTTCCTCCGATCACTGCGCGCCAACCGGCGCGGGGAACCAGTGCCGTGTTCGATTGCAGACCGAACAGACCGACAACATCACCGGCACTTCGATGAGCACGCCGACCACGGTGGCGAGCGCAGCCCCGGACTCCGGACCGAAGAGCGCAATCGCCGTGGCAACGGCGAGCTCGAAGAAGTTGCTGGCGCCAATGAGCGCGCCCGGCGCCGCGATGGCGTACTCGACGCGGAACAGGCGCATCAGGCCATAGGTCAGCGACGAGTTGAAGTAGACCTGGATCAGGATGGGCACCGCGATGAGCGCCACGTGCAGCGTCTTGGTCGTGATGTTCTCGGCCTGGAACGCGAAGATCAGCACGAGCGTGGCGAGCAGGGCCGCCATGCTGACCGGCGCGAATCGCGGCAGGAGTACGTTCTCGAACCACGCGCGGCCCTTCGTCCGCATGAACCACTGCCGGAGCAGCACGCCGGCAGTCAGCGGGACGACGATGAAGACCAGCACCGAGTAGAGCAGCACCTGGAACGGGACATGGAGCGAGGAGGCGCCGCTCACCAGGAACGTCACGATCGGCGCGAACAGCACCAGCATGAGCAGGTCGTTGACCGAGACCTGCACCAGCGTGTACGCAGGATCGCCGTCGGTCAGGTAACTCCAGACGAACACCATCGCGGTGCAGGGCGCGGCGGCGAGGATGATGCTGCCGGCGATGTACTGGTCGGCGTCGGCCGGCGAGATCCACGGACTGAAGACGTATCGGAAGAACAACCAGGCGATCGCGGCCATCGAGAACGGCTTCACGAGCCAGTTCACGAACAGCGTCACGAACAGACCGCGCGGCCGGCGGCCGACGTTGCGGATCGATCCGAAGTCGACCTTCATCATCATCGGCGTGATCATCAGCCAGATGAGGATCGCAATCGGCACGTTGATCTGACTGCCCGCGCCGAACTCCAGGCTTCGCAGTCCCTGCATCAGTCCGGGCGCGGTCAGGCCCGAGCACCACGCCGACACCCATGCAGAGGCCGACCCAGAGACTCAGGTAGCGTTCAAAGACATTCAGTCGCTTGGGCGAGTGGTGGTCGTGGCGGCGATGGCTGGCGGAGCGGTAGCGCGATCCATCGCAGGCCTCACGCGCCAACAAGATCGGAGGCGAGACTGTCGACAGGCCACGGTTCGAGCACGGTGCGCTTCCCGTGTGTCGCAAGCTCGCGAAGCGCGAGATCGCGTTCGAGCTGCATCGCTTCGTGAATCGGCGTGGCCGCGGAGTCGATCATGCGCTCCACTCTGGCTGCGACCTGCTGCGCAATCACCCGACATCGAGCGACGCCCTCGGTGTCGATGTACTGGTTCACTCCGACGCTCGTTGAGAAGTCACACCCCGTTATGGCGCGGCATTGCGTGCTCCCGAATGCGTCGGTGAACCACTTCGCCAACTGGTGGCCGAGGTTCATGGTCCGGTTGAACTTGTTCACGTCGTCAGCAAACGCGTCACCACCGGCTGCCATCTTGCCGATCATTCGCAGCACGCGCAGGCGACTGCGTTCGATCTCACCGAGAGCTACGCCGAGTGCCATCACGCCAGCCGTCAACGCGCTGCAGGTCATGCCCCTCAAGACGGTGCCGCCAATGAAGGGTGACGCGGCGTCAAGTACATCCTGCCTCACGGGATTCGTGTGGCGCACCTGCTGCACGACTGCATGGGCACAGTGGAACTCCTTCTCGACGAAGTGAGCGTAGAGTTGCCGGTACGCGCCTCGGCTCGCCGCAGGAATCACGTGAGCGCAGTCGCTCGACAGCGCCTGCGCGCAGAGTTCGGGGGCTTGACGAACTGCTCCGACGCATCGCAACGGCAGTCGGTCGGTGCCGCGAATCTCACGGCAAAGCGTGGTGCCGTGGCAACCTGCGAAGCGCTGCAGGAGGTCGTGCCCTTTCTCGATGATCGGGGGTAGCCCGTCGTGCATCGGGTCACGAGCATGCCGAAGGCCGATAAGGACCAGGGGCGCGGTGACGCCACCGCACTCGGCGCCGGTGTTACCGATGCCGCCGGGCAATCCAGCGGTGAGCTTCACGAGCCACTCCGCCTCTGTGTCTGAGGCGTCCAGCAGGGTCTGCATGACCGTGGGCGCGCAGTGACCCATCCTCAACAGGTTCGACACGCTCCGGCGACGGAGCGTGCGCGTCGAGACCCTCGTCAAGTCACCCACGAGGATCAGAGGAATCGTCGGCGGGGGCACCGGAGCCGTCTTCGTCGAACTCGTGTTGCCCACTGCAGCCCCCTATCTTCGACGGACCTCAGAACTGGAGACCCAGGGCATACGCCCTTTCCAGGTAGCCGCGCCTCGTGGCGTCGTCCGCGCCGTGCACAGCGTAGAAGTACTCGCGCTCGACGTTCTTGATTCCCGGATACGTCAGCGTGAACTCGTCAATCACCATGCGCATGGCGTCGCGGAGACCCGCGTCATACGCGCGCTTGTCGAAGATCGTCGTCTGGATGATCAGCGCCTTCTTGTGCGTGAGCCTCGGCTGGCGGCCGTTGATGTCGCCACGCCACGCCTCCGGCGTGAGATCGTACGCAAACCCTGGCGTCCAGACGCGATCGAGCCACCCTTTCAGGATCGCCGGAAAACTCAGGAAGTGCACGGGCGCGACGAACGCCAACGCCTCAGCCCGCGCGACCTTCTGCTGCTGCACGAGCACGTCCTTCGGCTGATAGCGCTCGCGCAGCAGCCGGATGATGCCCCGTGCATCCCGATCGCCAATGAGGCGTTTCAGCGCGTAGCGTTTCAGAGGCCCACCAGCCTGGCCGATGAGGTTCTCGCGCAACCGCATGCGGTCGAGCATGTCATCCGGGATGGTTTCCGTCAGCCAGCTCGGGGTGTCGCGTGGGCGCAGGATCGGATCGAAGCCGATCGCGTAGAGGTCCACGATCTCGTTCGTGTGCCCCGCGTCGCGGAGACCGGCGTCGAATCGCTCGAGGACGGCGTGGCAGAACGATCGCGAACCGGGATGGGCAAAGACCGTCAGGACCTTCATGGGCGACCTCTGGTTCCAGCGGTCACGTGGTGACGCTCCTCAGCTCTGTCGCCATATCAACCTCCCCTTCGGTGCGTCGCGCTTTGACTTCAGACTGCGGGAAATCCGCCACGGCCAGTGGACTTTTTCGCAGTCGGTTCCCTGCTGCCCGTCACACGAGGCAATTGAGGGCCATGACATTCCCCGGAGCACAAATCGGGCCGGTATCGACCTGACAATGCGCCGTGTCGGGCGATGCTCCACCTGGGGGTACGCGCTCTGCATGACCGTGGGTTCCGTGGTCATTCCGCTCGTGCATAGGCAAGGATGAATCATGGCATCGTCCAGGCAACTCGCGGGTCTTGTCGGCCCCACGATCGTCGCGATGATCGTTTCGGAATTCCCTTTGGTGCAGCCGCACCTGTACGACACCCAGATTCCGCCGGTCGTCTACCTGTCGGGCGTGCTGATGTTTGTGGCAGGCCTGGCGATCGTGCGTGTCCACAATCGCTGGACTTGGGATTGGACGGTGCTCATCACGTTGGCGGGGTGGTTTGCGGGGGGCCTCGGCTTGTTCCGAATGTTCGCGGCCGGCGCCTACCAGCAGGGTGCGGCGAGCACCCCGACATCGGTGTTCATGGCCTTGGAGGGCATTCTCCTACTGTGCGGGATTGTCCTGACGTTCAAGGGGTACACCCGCGGCGAAATCGAAGGAAGGTAGGAAGGGCGGAGGAGACTGTGCCAGGCAGGTTCTTCAGATGCTGTGGACGTCGGGCATCGGCAGCAGGCAAGAGATATGGTTCAACAGATCGTCCTGTTCTTTGTCCTGACTCTGATCCTGACCGTGATCCTGGCGGGCGGTCAGGAAGCGACAGGTCTCCTGGCGGGTCAGGTGATCCTGGCGCAGCTTGCGCCCGGCCTGGCGGGCGTGATTCTGGCCCTGATCTTCCGTAAGAATGCGCCGGGGCTGAATTTCTCCGTAAAGGGGATCACCCTGAAATCGGTGATGGGAGCAGTGCTGCTCCCGCTGGGGGCGGCGCTGATCGTGCTGCTGATTGCCACCCTGATCACCCGCGTGATGCGCTTCGGTGGGATTGATATGAGCGCATCGCCTGTGTCGTTGATGGGGATGATCATCGGGGCGGTGGGTGAGGAAACCGGCTGGCGCGGATTCCTGCATCGGCGGCTGAATCGACGCCTCAATGGGCTGGTGTCGTCGCTGATCGTCGGAATTCCCTGGGCACTGTGGCATATCGGGTTGTATCAGAATGGCCCGCTGTATATGGGATTCCTGGTGCTGCTGATCACCTCGTATGCGGTGGTGCTGTATGCGCTGGTGGAGCCGATCGCGTTCAACATCTGGATCGCGGCGCTCTTTCACCTGTTCATCAACATCACGAATCTGGTGTTTCTCAGCGTGATAAACGACACACCATTCATGATGGGGGTGGCGCTGGTGTGGGTTGTGATCGCGCCGGGGATCGTGATGATGAATCGTCAGACATTCCTCAAGGCGCCGCGAGAGGAAAGGAAGTGGTAATGGCCAGGCTCGTGTTCGGAATGAACCAGTCCCTGGACGGCTACGTCGACCATCTGGCGTTTGCGCCAGGCCCCACGCTCTTCCGCCACTTCATCGAGGAGGCTCGGGGGCAGGCGGGCAGTGTCTACGGTCGCCAGATGTATGAGGTCATGCGTTACTGGGACGACGATCATCCTGAATGGGATGCAGAGGAACACGCGTTCGCGGGGGCGTGGCGGAACCAGCCGAAATGGGTCGTCTCGCGCTCGTTGAAGTCGGTCGGCCCCAACGCCAGGCTTGTTGCGGATGATCTGGAGGGCGCGATCCGCAAGCTGAAGGCCGAGCGCGACGGGGAGATCGAAGTGGCTGGCCCGGACCTGGCGCACAGCCTGACCAAACTTGGCCTGATCGATGAGTATCGAATCTACCTGCACCCCGTCGTGCTTGGTCGCGGCAAGCCATATTTCGCCGGGCCCCGGCCGCCGCTCCGCCTTATAGCTAATGATCGGATTGGCGAGGATGTGATCAGGTTGGCCTACGTTCCTGCATGAGCGGAGCCCAGTTAATACCTGAACAGGTACTGCAGCTTGGTGAAGATGGCGCGGTTGGTGCGCTCGTACCGCGTTCCGGGAAACACCATGGTCCGCGGCGGCCTCAAGTCAGCAAGGCCAAGCCGGACGTTCGCCGGTTACAAACGCTTCGTGACAGCAGGCAGGGTCATCCCGTAACGGCGATGAGGAGACAAGAATGAGGCGACTTGCAACAATCGCGATCATGTTGATGGCCGTCACCCTGCCGATCGGCCCGGTCCTCGGGCGGACCCAATCTCCGTCGCTGTCGGCTCCACGCCTTCAGGTGTCGGTCGAGATCGATCCCCGCGACGTCTTCATCTACCGGTACACTCTTGCAAATGGCGCCGCGAGGACTGCTGCCATCCAGAGAATGACCATCGACATTTCGCTGGCGGCGGGCGCTTCCAAGCCGCCGGCTTTCGGGCTCGCGCACGGACCGGGCTATTTCGTCGCCGAGTTGTCCGCGCAAGGAAGAACCCTGACGACAGGCGAAGCTATTGCCGTCGGCTTGTCGGCGCCACAGCCGGGATGGAGGACAACGGTGGGCAGGGATGCGACAGCCCGTTGGATCGCGGTCAACGATGCAGCTCTCATCTCCCCCAAGCAAAGGCTCGCCGGCTTTTCTCTCGCGAGTCATGGACCGCCGTCGCTCAGGCGATTCACCGTCGCTCCCTACATCGATCCTCAACTCGCGCCAGTCGACCCTCCGCAGCCCGATGCCTTGGAAGCAGAGCGATTCGAGCAGGAGTTCGACCAGTACGTTGCATCACAAAGTGTGACAGGCCTCACGCTGGCGCCTTCAGCTCTCAAGGCAATGACGCCCGACGCCTTGCTTGCGAACCTCGCCAGCCAAGTGGCCCAGGCACGCACGCTGCGGTGGATCTCGAACGACGCGATGACGCGCAACGTGACTGACAAGCTGCAAGCGGCGCGCACGGCGATCGCACGGAGTCAAGTGGACGCGTCTGGGAACATCCTGGGTGCGCTGCGCACAGAAGTCGCAGCTCTCTCCGGCAAGGGGTTCACGAGCGAGGCTGTGGCCCTGGTGGACGTGAACGTTCAATACGTCCTCCGGCTTCTCGCGAAGCGCTGAGCAGGATGTCTGGAGGGTCGCCGCACTGGACGATTTCCGCAACTGGTTGATCCAAGAAGCAGCCTAACTGGCCTTGTTTTCGAGGGATTCGCCAGGGTTTCGCAATCGTGCCGCGGAAGACTGCCCCCTATCCTCTCAACGCCACCACCCGCCATGTGGGCGCCTCAGCGTTAGCTCTCAAATGGAGTCATTGATGAGTCCGGAAGGAATCGTTCGTGAATTCGAGCTGCCGTTTCGAACCGATCCGCAGATTTTGGCCCTTGATCGGCCGCCGTCAGCCGCTCAAAGGCGCGCGGATTCACCGACGTCGAGCGTCGTGAAGGCAGCATCGTCGATTCCGGCAGCGGACCGCGCACGGCCGAGCGCGGCCACCGGCTCATTCGGTTCTTCGGTCGTCAGCCGAAACGTGCCGAAGTGCATGCCGATGCTGCGGCGAGCTCCGACGTCCAAATGCGCCTGCACGGCCTCCTCAGGATTCATGTGAATGTCCTTCATGAACCAGCGCGGTTCATATGCGCCGATCGGTATCAGCGCAAGATCGATCCGCGGAAAACGCCGGCCGACCTCCAGGAAATGGGGACCGTACCCGCTGTCGCCTGCGAAGTAGATCTGCTGCTCGTCGATCGTGATCATGAAGCCGCCCCACAACGCGCGATTGCGATCGAAGGGCGTGCGGGCGGAAAAGTGCTGCGCCTGGGTCGCGGTGATCTCTATCTCGCGTCCAGGGCTGACGACCGGGTCGAGCGTCTGCGCACCCCGCATGGCTGACATTTCAGCTGGCCTGCGCTGCCACCAGTCGAGTTCGGCGATCCGCGTCACGCCGGCCGATCGCAGCAGCGTCGCGTTTCCCTGGAGTGTCACGACGCGCGGATGATCGCGGTGCTCCAATGCCCGCAGCGTTTCCAGATCGCAGTGGTCGTAGTGATTGTGACTCAGGAGTACGTAAGCAATCGGAGGCAGATCGTCGAAGCGAACGCCCGGCTGACGCACGCGCCGTGGCCCTGCCCACCCGAACGGTCCGGCGCGTTGCGCGAAGACCGGGTCGGTGATGATGTTGCCGGCGCTCGTCTGAATCAGAAAGGTCGCGTGACCGATGAAGGTGACGACGATCTGGTCGCCGCTGGTCGGCGGAGGCGAGGGCCGTTGCACGACTGGCACCTGCGCAGGCCATGGGGCGTAACGCTCGAACAGCATGCGCGGCGCCTTCCAGAACGGCTGTGCGTCTGCGCCGTTCGGGTTGAAGAACCGCCCGTTGTCGAAATGATCGCTCATCTCTTCGCCTGGATGCCTCTCATCACTGCCGGGTGTCCTCTCGCAGAGATCAGCGTGGACGATGCTGCTGGATGAGCTTCGCGAACCGCCGCAGACCGATCGCGTCGGCAGCGGACGGCGACACGGCGTTCGCGAGCGTGAGCATCCTGAGCAGCCCTCCGCCCATGATGTGGGCGCGACGTCGCTGGCGGATGGTGGCGAGGATCTCGCGCGCGACCACGTCGGGCTCGCAGAGGGCGACGCCCATCTTGCGCCACATGTCGAAATATGGGGACTCCGACTCGGTGTTGGAGGGCACGGGCCCGAAGAAAGAAAGCACCACGTCGGTCCCGGCAAGCTCGCGATTGGCGCCTTGCACGTAGCTCGCCAGCGCGCCGCGGGTCGCGGCGTAGGCACTCATGAACGGCAGCGCCACCCGGCCGTCCATGGCGCCGCCGAGGTGGACGACCACTCCGCCGCCGGCTTGCTTGCGCAGCCGCGGCAGGAATGCCTGGGTCACGAAGATGGGCCCCTTCACGTTGACCGCGAGCAGCGCGTCGACGTCGGCCGGCGTGTAGTCCTCGATGGACTTGCGCGGCGAGATGCCCGCGAGGTTCACCACCGCATCGATCCGGCCGAGGTGCTCGAAGGCCGCCGCCGCCAGCTTCTCGAGGCTCGCCGGATCGGTGACGTCCGCGCGCAGGTAAATCGCCGAACCGTCGCTCCGGCCGGTCAGCGCCGCGGCGTCGTACTCGCGCCGCGCCGCGAACACCATCCGGAACCCCTCGGCCGCGAGGAGCCTGGCCAGGGCGTGACCAAGTCCTCCGGTCACCCCGATGAGAACGGCGGTGGGCGCATCCATGCCCCGCTTTGCTGCGGCTCCGCCGGTGATCACAGGGGTCTTCCGATTCAGTCTAGTCATCTCGTGTTCCTTTCGGTGAATATTAGTTACTATAAAAGTATCTATTTCGAGCAAAAAAAAGCTAACCGGACCTGGCCCTGATTTTCGACACCACGTCCGCCAATGTCGTCTGCCTCAGATCCCTACGGACGGCCTCCTGAGTGCCAACCAGCACGTCGCTCATGACTTCCTTGATGTTACGGCTCACGACACACGCCTTCGTTTTGGGATAGGCATGGATGGCAAAAGCATCTGGAGGGTTTACCGCAGAGTAGATGTCTAAGAGAGAGATACTCTTTGGGCTTCGTGCCAGGCCATAACCACCCGACTTACCAACAGTCGTCTTAGCCAGCTTCGCCTTCGAGAGTTTAACGAGGATTCTCTTAACGAAAACCGGGTTCGCATTCACGCTGCCTGCGAGAACTTCCGACGTGAACACTCCCTCGTGATGTGCGATTGCCGCCAGTACGTGGACGGCGATCGAAAATTGAGTGTTGACGGAAGCCATTTACGGATACTATATTAGTATCCATATTGGATGCAAGAGCAAAACGAGCGCAGCGTCCGCTTTCACGGCGTGAACCTTCGTTCAATCGCAGCCAGTTGCGGAAATCGTCCAGTGCGGCCCAGACGCCGCAAGTCACTGAGGATCAACAGCTTATCGACTCGTCTGCGTACTCATCACGCAAGTTGTTGATTTTAAGGGCTTTAGCGGGCTGGCTCCTCAGGCTGGATTCGAACCAGCAACCCTCCGGTTAACAGCCGGATGCTCTGCCGTTGAGCTACTGAGGAACACGGAGCGACAACGCGGCGCGGGACCGCCGCAGGAACCATCAATTCTAGGTTGACCGGCGCACCACGGTCAACGTCAGGCCGGCACGAACCTTACGAACCGACGAACCCCACGAACCCCACGAACCTGACGAACCTGACGAACCGACGAACCCGTTACCACCGCTCGTCCGCCGTCGGCCCGTACACCGGCGGCAGCGGCACATCAACGAGCCGCAGATACACGGTCAGCTGACCGCGGTGATGCACCAGGTGGCTCAAGTGCTGCCGCACGACTTCCCCGCGTGGCAGCGTCATCAACACTTGCTCGCCGCGCGTGAGCGACCACGGCTGATCGAGCGCCGCGCCGCCGACCGACTCGAGCGCGGCACGCGCGTCGCGCACGTTCTTGTCGAACATGCTGACGAGCGTGTCGGTGGATTCGAGCGAGTAGCCGCTGGCCCTGGCGAGATCGATGCGGGGCTCGCGCAGCGACATGGCGATCCAGCCGGGGATCCAGGCCACGAGCTGCGCGAGGTGACCGAGCGAAAACGATTTCTGATGCGGCTTCCACGCGCCCTTCTCGCCCGGCACGCGCTCGAGCAGCTTGCGCGTGGATGCCATCTCGATGTCGAACTCTTTGAGCGGAATCGCGGGAGTCGTCATGACCCCATTATGAACCCCACGAACCCACGAACTCTACGAACCGACGAACTCCACGAACCTACATGACCGTCGTAATCTTCACCGTCTCCTGAATCTTCGTGCGAAGCGTCGCGCCCGCGGGGATGCTCACTTCCTTGCCTTTGGTCGCAAGCACCACGCCCGTGCCCGCGCCGCCGCCGACGGCGGCACCAATGGCCGCACCTTTCTTGCCGCCGGCGATCGCGCCGATCGCCGTGCCGACGCCCGCGCCGACGCCGATCTTCGTGGCGTCCTCACCTTTGGTGGCCTCGGCCTCGCGCGCAATGCGTGATGTGTTGATCTTGTACGCGGTCTTCGACACCGTCACCTCGTGGAAGCGCAACGCAATCGACGCGCGTCCCTTGACGCGTCCAGACTGCTCGGCCGAGATCACCGTGCCCGTCAGTGCCGCGCCTTCGGGAATGGCAACCATGCCATCGACCAGGATCGGCTTCACCACGGTCGCGCGGACCGTCTGTTCCGGCTTCGCGGTCGCGGAAGACACGCCGGTTTCGAGTTTCAGAACCAGCTCGGTTCCTGACGGAACATCCATTTCCTTCATCACGGGCGCGGGCACCGGCGCCGCGGCCGCAGTCGCAGATCGGCCCGGAGCAGCCTGAGATTGCGCATCGGTACCTGGCGTCGCCGGGGTGGTGGCCGCCGGCGCGCTCGCACCGGCCGCGGGTGTTTCGGAGCAGGAGTGGTGGCAGACTGCGCGGGCGGTTGTTGGCCGGGAGCGCCGCAACCAAGAGCCGCCGCAAGCACGAGCATCGCAGGAAGTTGTTTTCTGCATACCCCTCTTTTCGGCTGAAAGCGGGGGGTCAAGGGCCAACGCGGGCGTTTAAAAGAAAGACGCGCGTGCGTCCTGCCCGCACCGCGCGCCCGTTTTCGACCTGCGATTCGACTACGGCGCGACTGAAGTCGCGCCCTACCGAATGACTTTCGACAGAATTGCGCACTCGGACGACTTTCGACTTGCGACTCGCCTTGCGACTCCCGACTGTCGACTTTCGCCTTGCGACTGACTATTTCGCTGATCCTTCAACGTCGATCTGCATCGTACCGCGATATGCGTTCGATACCGGGCAGCCCTTGTCCGCGTCCTTCAGGAACGCCGGGAAGTCCGACGGGCTCATGCCCTCCAGCCCTTCGACGGTGACCTTCAGTTTCGACGACACGATCTTGATGCCCGCGTCGCTCTTGTCCGCGGTCACGGTGGCCGTGACGTGCGTCTTCGCCGCCTTGCCGCCGCGCTTGCCGAGCGCGGCGTTCATCGCCATCGCAAAACACGCGGCGTGCGCGGCCGCCATCAACTCTTCGGGACTCGTCTTGCCGGCGGGCTCGCCAATACGGACGGGAAACGTGACCGGCAGCGAGAAGGCTCCCGTGCCTGCCTTCGCGACCCCCTTGCCGTCCATGAGTCCACCTTCCCAGTCCGTCGTGACGCTGCGTTCGAACGTTGCCATGTTTGCCTCCTGAATTACGGTCCGATCGTGGCTCGGCTAAAGCCGAGCCCTACGTACCCTTGGGTTTGGGTTTGGCGCGGACGATGGTCTGCACGCGGCCGGTGTAACGAAGCTGAATGAGGACCCCCGCGAGCGAAATCGCGAGCCACACAACGATGCTCCAGGATCCCTGCGAGGCATCGAACGGGTAGACCATCCACACCGACGGCCGCGCGGCCGAGGTGCGCTGCCAGTCGTTCAGCTGCATCAGGCCCCAGAAGAGCGTCCATCCACCGGTGAACGCCGTCGCCACGACGATGACGTAGCGCTGCAGCGCCATGGCCGACGCCGCACCGGCCACCGACGCGAGAATCACGACAAACGCATGCGGATCGCCGCCGATCCGACTCCAGATCATGTGCACAGCCAGCGCGCCGATGCCCGCGCCGACGAGCGCGACGCCGACGAAGTACCCGAAGAACATGATCAACGCGCCCGCGGCGCCGCCGCCCAGCGCGGCGAAGACCATCAGCGTGCGATCGCCGGGACCCAGCACGGCCGACGCGGCGAGCGCCCCGATGTAAAACCCGAACAGCGTGAGGACGAGGCGGAACAACCGGTACCCGGCGGCCCATGCAATGACACCGCCCACGACGACAAGGATAAGAACGGGAAACTGGTATGACGTCGGTATCAAAGTCGTGGGCACACTATACTTCGCGGCGTCCCTCGAGCGCCTTGTGCATCGTCACCTCGTCGGCATATTCCAGGTCGCTGCCGACGGGCACCCCCATCGCGATGCGCGTCACCCGCACGCCCAGCGGCTTCAGCAGGCGCGCCAGATAGAGCGCCGTCGCTTCGCCCTCGACGTTCGGGTTGGTGGCGAGAATGATTTCTTCGATGTGCCCCTCTCCTACTCGAGCGAGCAGGCCCTTGATCCTCAATTCATCGGGGCCGATTCCCTGAAGCGGCGACAACGCGCCCATCAACACGTGGTACAGACCCTTGAAGTCGCGCGTCTTCTCGATGGCGGCTACATTCTGTGGTTCTTCCACCACGCAGATGACGTTGCGATTGCGTGCATCCGACCTGCAGTACATACAAGGGTCGATATCGGTGGTGTTGCTGCACACCGAACAGTAAGTGACTCGATCCTTGACTTCGCGAATCGCATCGATCAGCCGATCGGCTTCGTCACGGGGCGTGTACGGAGGATGTGAAACGCCAGGCGCTGCGCGCTCTTGGCGCCGATGCCGGGAAGCCGTTTCAATTGATCAACGAGTCGCGTGAGGGGTTCGGGGTAACTCATGCAATGGCAATTCTCGATTGGCGATTGGCGATTTATCAGAGCCCAGGTATTTTCATCCCACCCATGAGCCCGCTCATCTGTTTGCTCATCTGCTCTTCGGCCTTACGGTTGGCGTCGTTGACGGCGGCAAGGATGAGGTCCTGGAGCATCTCGACATCCTCTTTCGACACGACTTCGGGATCGATCGTCAGGCTCTGGATCTGTTTGTGGCCGTTGACGACCACTGTCACCATCCCGCCGCCGGCGGTCGCCTCGACGCGCATGTCGGACATCTGTTTCTGCAGGCGCTCCTGCATCTGCTGCGCCTGCTTCATCATCTGGTTGATGTTCATGGGCGCTATTCGATCTCTTCGACGTTTTCGATTTCGGCCGGGAACACGTCGAGCATGGCCTGCACGGCGCTGTCGGTCATCGCCGTGGTCTTCAAGTCGGCCGGCTTCGACGCGGCGACCGGAGATCCCGGCGGCGGCAGCGCGTCGACCGCCGCTTCCGACTGTGCGGCGCCGACCGTCATCTTCCTGCCCGCGACCGCTCCGGCAATCTGCTCGAGCCAGGGACGGTTCTGCTCCACCTGTTCGCCGAGAATGCGATGCGCCGGCAGGAACGCGAACGTGACGCGATCGCTTCCGAAGTCGATCTTCTGCGCCTGCGCCACGACGGTGTTGTAGAACATCACCTTCGCCTTGCGGATCTCCATCAGAAACGTCTGTCGCGCCGCGTCACCCGATAGCGGCGTCTGCGCAGCGGCGGCTCCAGCGTCTGGTTGCGCGGCAGGCGGCTTGGCCACCGCCGATCGGCGCTCGACGGGCGGAGTAATCGGCGCTGCGGATCGCGGCTGCGCAGGGTCCACAGCACGCGGCGTCGGTGCTGCCTGGTCCACAGGACCCGGCCTACGTACGGTGGTTTCGGCGGGTACGTAGGGCGGGTCTTGCTTTGTAGACCCGCCGAGCGGCGCAATCGCCGGGTCCGCAGGACCCGGCCTACGTGAGATCGCCCCGCCGGCGAGCAGCTCCTGCAGCGGCACGAGCTTGCGCAGGTGAATCCAGCGCAGCAACGCCATCTCCAGGTGATAGCGAGGCTGGGCCGCGCCGCGAATCTCGGCGTCGGCCTTCGCGAGCACGTCGAACGCGCGCAACAGGTCCTCGCGCGAAAAACGCGCGACGAGCGCCTTCAGGCGATCGCGCTCCGATTCCGATGCGATCTCGGGATCGTCGATGCGCGATGGGTCGACAGAGAGCACGAGCAGATCGCGCACGACGCGCGAGAGCTCGCGGATGACAGACCGGAGATCGTACCCGAGCTCCACCGCGCGTCCGGACAACTCGAATGCGGCGGACGCGGTTTCGTCGGCCACCGCGGCGACGATATCGAGCACCAGATCGCGCCCCACCAGCCCCAGCACCGTCGTCACGTCCTCGGCCGTCACCTTCTGCCCGGCAAACGCGATGACCTGATCGAACGCGCTCTGCGCATCGCGCATGCTGCCTTCCGCGGCACGCGCCACCAGAAGGAGCGATGAATCGTCCACGGCGATTTTTTCGGCGTCCGCAATCTTCCGCAGCTGATCGGCAATCTGACGGCTCGAGATCGTCTTGAACTCGAACACCTGCGAGCGCGACAGCACGGTTTCCGGAATCTTCGAGATCTCGGTCGTCGCCATCATGAAGATGACGTGCGGAGGCGGCTCTTCGATCGATTTCAGGAGTGCGTTGAACGAGTGGTTCGAGAGCTGGTGGACTTCGTCGATGATGAAAACCTTGTACCGGTTGCGCACCGGCATGATCGACAGCCCGGCGATGATCACCTCGCGCACGTTGTCGACCTGCGTGTGCGTGGCGGCGTCGATCTCGAGGACGTCGATGTCGCGGCCTTCCGCAATCTCACGGCACGCGTCGCAGGCGCCGCAGGGATTCGCCGTGGGCCCCTTCTCGCAGCTCAGCGCGCGCGCCAGAATGCGCGCGGTCGTCGTCTTGCCCACGCCGCGAGGCCCCGCAAACACGAACGATTGCGCGATGCGGCCCGTCTTGATGGCGTTGCCGAGCGTACGCGTCACGGCCGGCTGGCCGATGACATCGTCGAACTGCTGCGGGCGCCACTTGCGGGCGAGGACTTGGTAGGACATGGGAACACTACGGTTCGGGGTTCTGGGTTCTGTGGTTCTGGGTTCCTCGGATGTCTAAGAGGCCCGGAGGGCCTGCGGCACAGCTCAGGGACTACTTAGCGCTGCTGCCTTCCGGCCCTGACGCGGTTCATAGACTGAGATTGCACAGGTTCCGGGCCACTGAGACACCCGAGTAGATCAGTCTAGTCCGTGCGCTCACCGGCAATCAAGCGCCAGCGTGGCGCAAGTTGCGCCGCGCGGCGACAGGACAGCACCAGACTGTCCTCGCGCGCGACGCCCTTGCCCGCAATGTCGAACGCCGTGCCGTGATCGACCGACACACGCACGACCGGCAGGCCGACGGTGATGTTGACACCATTGTCACCGTACACGGCCTTGAACGGGGCGTGCCCCTGATCGTGATAACACACCACCACGAGTCGCCACTTGCCTCGCACCGCCGCAGGGATCAGCGCATCGGCCGGGATCGGTCCGACGACGTTGAGACCTCGCGCGCGGGCGCGCACCGTCGCCGGCGCCAGCACCTCGGCGTCTTCTGTTCCGAAGAGTCCACCTTCACCGGCGTGGGGGTTCAGCCCCGCGAGCCCGATCGGCTCGTTCGTCCATCCCAGCGCGCGGGCGAAGGCGCCGGCAAGATCGAGCGTCGCATCGGCGCGCTCGGGCGTAATGTTCTCAACCGCGTTCTTCAGCGACACGTGCGTCGTGAGGTGAAAGAAATACAGATCGCCCGCCGAGAGCACGAGCGAGAAGTTCTTCACGCCGAACTGATGCGCGAGCAATTCGGTATGGCCCGGCCACTTGTGCCCCCCCTCGTGCATCGCCGCCTTGTTCAGCGGCGCGGTGACGATGCCGTGCACCTTGCCCGCTTTCGCCAGCGCGCAGGCTTCGACGACAAATCGATACGCGGCGTCTCCTGCAATCCCGCTCTGCTCGCCCGGCCGCACGTTCGCCAGCGCGGGGCCCACCTGAATGAGATCGATGCGGCCCGGATCGTTTGCCGCCTGGCTCGGATCGTCGATGGTCTGAACCACGTCCGGCCGTCCGCCGATCGCTTCGACGCCGCGGCGCATCGCGCCGGCGTCACCGACGACAACCGGCGTGCATTCGCTTCGCAGCTCGGCGTGACGCAGCAGTGTTTTCGCCGTGATTTCCGGTCCGATGCCGGCCACGTCGCCGAGCGTGACAGCCAGCAGGGGTCTCTTCACGTCACAATCCTTTGCTGTTGCGGACCTGAAAACGGATCCCGGAACCGTTTCTGATGCTCTGGACGACTCGCACCAGCGCGTCCTTCGCGCCGAATCCACCGGCCTTCGTAAAGACCGCCAGGCCATCGGCCGCGCCACCGACGATGACTCCGGCCGGAATCCCCTCGAGCAGGCTGCCCGCGATGCGAATGCCCGACGCACCCAGACGGTTCAGCGCCGCTCGAGCGCCATCGCCGCCAACCAGGCCGACGATGTCCCAATGTTCGCGCTCGACCAGCGCAGAAAATTCGCCGGCCATCGTAGCAGCGACAACCGAGCTTTCCCCGCGATCGTCGGGCGGCAACACGACAACGACATCGGGATACGCCTCGCGGAGCTCCGCTACCTGAAGACGCGAGACAGGATTCAGCGAGGTGACGAGCAGAAGCATACGCGGATTTGCGCCGGCGCGCTCCGTCACCGGAAGATCTGAGCTGAGTCGAACGCCCGGCTGAAGCCGGGCCCTACCTGCAGACTCACGTGCGGACCACACTTCAGCAAGTGCCTCGGCCAATCCGCCCGAGCCCACGGCGATGGCGGACGGGCCGGCAGCGGCGATGGCGCCGGCCATCGCGACCAGATCATCATCGGTCGCCGCATCAGCCAGTGCGATCGACGCGGTGACGGGAATCAGCGCGCTCATGATGCTCGTCTTCACCGGCGTCACCGGATCGCGGCCGATGGCCGTCAGCTCCACCGGCTCGCCATTGACGAGCAGTTGACCAGCCTGAACGGTTCGCCCCATGCGCGGATACGCCGGGCAGACGATCGCCCGCGCATCGGCGTAACGGGTCCGCCAGGCCTCGAGCGCCCCGGCGATCTGTCCGCGCACCGAACCGCGCATCGTCGAATCTATTTTCAGAAAGACACGATCGACGCCGGCTTCGATCAATTGATTGAGTGCGTCCCGCGTTCGCGCATGAGCCGTGTCGTCGTCGAGCGCGCGGCAATCGGTGGTGACGGCAATGACGCTCTGAACGTCTTCCGAAGCCCGGCTAAAGCCGGGCCCTACCTCGGTTGAGAGGCCCGGCTTCACCGCCATGGTAGGGCCCGGCTTCCGCCTTCGCGCCGAAGGCGCTTCGGCGAGACTCAAGAACACATCCCAGCCGTGCCTGGCAAACTGCACGGAGGCGTCGCCCGCACCGGTGACGTCATCGGCGACGAGTCCGAGGCGACAGGGCTGTTCTGCGCTCACAGCCGTCTATTATCCGGCGGAACCGTGGGTTCTTTAATGTCGCGGCGATTCGGCCGGTGTCAGGTCTATCTCGAGCTTTTCGGTTTGGCGGATTACCGTCAGCTTCGTTGTGTTGCCGATGCGCTCCTCGGTCAACAGGCGATGGAGTCGATCGATACCGCTCACGTCCTGACCGTCGAGCGCGACGATGATGTCGCCTTCGCGCAGCGTGCTCCTGGCCGCGGGGCTGTCGGTCTCGATCGTCACCACCAGGATGCCGCTCGAGGCCGGCAGATTGTAGAAGCGGACGATCTGGCGCGCGATGGGCGTGTTCTGCCCCGCGACTCCCACGTAAGACCGCCGGATGCGGCCGTCACGAATCAGACGCCCCACGACGAACTGCGCCGTATTCGCGGCGATGGCGAAGCACAATCCCTGCGCACCCGAGATGACGGCGGTGTTGACGCCAATCACTTCGCCGCGCGCGTTGACGAGCGGCCCGCCGGAGTTTCCAGGATTGAGCGCGGCGTCGGTCTGGATGATGTCGTCCATCAGCCTCCCGGAGCGCGAACGGAGCGACCGTCCGAGCGCGCTGACGACGCCGGCGGTGACGGTGGCGGAAAACCCGAGCGGGTTGCCGATCGCGATGACCAGCTGCCCCACTTTGATGGCCCGCGAATCGCCGAGCTTCAGCGACGCAAGGCCCGATTCGCTGGCTCTGATCACCGCCAGGTCCGTGTCGGGATCCTCGCCAATCAGCTCGGCAGGCAGCCTGCGGCCGTCGGACAGCGACACATGAATGATGCGCGCCTTGTGCACGACATGGCTGTTGGTCAGAATCAAACCGTCGGGCGCCACCACAAAACCGGAGCCCTGCCCGCCCAGGCCGCGGCGCGAGGCTTCGCGGCCGATTTCGACGGTCACGACCGACGGTCCGACGAGGTCTACGGCCCGGGTGACGGCCTGGGAATAGGCGTCGAGAAGTTCGGTATCGAGTGCGTCCATATGGGATTTGCGCAGCTGAAGCTGCGCCCTACCGTCTTGGACGCCTCGCAGCGCGTGGAGGTTTCATGTCCTCAGACGCGCAACTCCCGCTTGAGGATCTTTCCCGTTGCGCTGGTCGGGAGCTCCGTCCGGAACTCGATGAAGCGCGGATATTTGTAGGCGGCGAACTGCTCCTTGCACCACTCGACCAATGCGTCTTCGGTGATGTCGTCTCCCGGCTTCTTCACGACAAACGCCTTCACCTCTTCGCCCAGCCGCTCGTCGGCGACACCGACGACGGCCACCATCGAGACCGAAGGATGGGTCAGCATCACTTCTTCGAGCTCGCGCGGATACACGCTGAATCCGCCGCGAAGAATCATGTCCTTCTTACGATCGACGATGCTGAGGTAACCGTCGGCGTCGATCGTGCCGATGTCGCCGGTGTGGAACCAGCCGTTGCGCATCGCTTCGGCGGTGGCCTCGGGACGCTTGTAATACCCCTTCATGACGTTGTGCCCCCGGATGACCACCTCACCCGGTTTGCCGGTTTCGACGGGCTCGTCCTGGTCGTCGACCACCATGATCTCGACGGCGAAGAGCGGCTGGCCGACGGTGCCCGGCTTCGAAGGACGCTCGAGATGGTTGAAGCTCGCGACCGGCGCCGTCTCGGACAGGCCGTAGCCTTCGATGATGCGCACACCGAACGTCTTCTCGAAATCGGCCATCAGCTCGACCGGCATCGGGGCGCCGCCCGAAACGGCCAGCCGCAGCGTGGCGGCGACACGCGAGACGTCGAGCTTCTGCTCCCGCGCGTGCTTCAACAGCGTCCAGTACATCGTCGGCACACCCACCCAGTGCGTCACGCGCTCGGCGGCCATCGTGGCGAGCAGGGCCGCCGGATCGAAGCGCGGCAACAGGACGAGCGTGCCGCCCAGATGCAGGTATGCGAGCATCTGCGCCGTCTGCGCCGTTGCGTGAAAGAGCGGCAAGGTGACCGCCGTCGCATGCCGGCCGGTCTCGTCCGACGACGCCGCGCACAACTCGGCCGATACCATGCCGTTGACGACCATATTCAGGTGCGTCAGCTCGGCGCCCTTGGGCTGTCCCGTTGTGCCAGACGTATAAAGAATGATGGCCGTGTCGTCCGCCTTGGTCTCGCGGGTTTCGAAGGTCGGGGGCTGGCCGGAGATGTACTGCTGAAACTGGATGACGTCCGGATCGGTGTCCGCTGGCAACAGCGGGCTGGGAAGCACGATCAGCTGCCGGCACGCGGGCACGACGGCGACCGCGGCTTTCGCCGCGTCGGCCATCGGCAGTTCTGGTGTGCCCTGAAAGCAGAACAACGCCTTGGCGTCGCTGTCGCGCAGGTGGTAGGCGATCTCGCGCGGCTTCAGCAGCACGTTGAGCGGCACCACCGTCGCGCCCGTTTTGAGAATGCCGAAATAGATCGCCGGGAAGAACGGCAGGTTCGGGCACAGGAGGGCCACATGATCGCCCCGTCCGATGCCTGACGTAGCAAGCGCGCAGGCCACCTGATTCGCCCACCCGTTCAGTTGCGCGTAGGTGAGGCGCGTGTCGCCGCACACGACGGCCTCGGCGTCCGGCCTGCGGCGGGTGTGCTGCTCGAGGATGGCGGCCAGGTTCAGCACGGCTCTACGGCGCGCGCGCTCGATCGCAGGGTCCGTTTGCTCACGTCACACAGAATACATCGAGGTATGACCTGTCGGACACCGGCCGATGGTGCGATAAAGGCTCGAGCCGATAACTACGGTATGCCAGAGGCGTCCGCTTCCGTGCCTTCAGGCGACGTCGTGCTCGTCGTCGAAGACGAGGCGTCGGTTCGTTCGTTCTGCTGCACGGTGCTACGGCGCTTCGGGTACCGGGTGCTCGAAGCCGCGAGTCCGGTCGAAGCGCTCAAGACGCTGCACCAGGTGCCCGAGCCCGTTCGGTTGGTTCTCACGGATATCACGATGCCGGGGATGAACGGGAAGGAAATGGTGAAGCGGATCGATCGTGACATGCAGCCCGAGGTGAGGGTGCTCTACATGTCCGGCTACATCGAGAACATGGAGCCCGGACTCGATCTGCTGGAAAAGCCGTTTACGTCGGCCGACCTGCTGAGGCGCGTCCGCGCCGCGCTCGATCGTCACGCGCTCGATCACGCGTAGTACGTAGTGTCCGGCTTTAGCCGGACCGTGGGTGGCGTCCGGCTTTAGCCGGACCGTCGAACGGGCGCCGGCTCCGATTCCAGCTCGCGCCAGCCTTGCGCCTTCCACGCACAAAACAATTCGTGCTGGCGCCGCAGCATCCCCGCCCGCTCGGTGTAGCGCTCCACTCGCGAGGTGCCATCGGGCATCGTGACGATCAGTTCGTACCACAGCATCGCCTCGCGCGCCTCGCACGACATCCGCTCTTTGCCTTTCGCAAATGACCAAGTCATCCTCTTAGGTATCGGAAGGTGGGCCTGAGGGCTTGAATGGAGAGCCCAGGAGTCCGGGAATCGCTGTAACGATTTGTGAAGTTTGACCCCGGCTATTCCCACTCAATCGTGGCTGGTGGCTTGTTGGTCACGTCGTACAGAAGTGCCCCGACGCCGGGCACCTGCAGGACGGCGCTCGTAATGCGCTCGATGACCGGCCACGGCAGGCGCGAGTACTGCGCGGTCATGCCATCGTGTGACTCGACGGGCCGGATCGCGATGGTCGACTCGCCGTGCCGCTTCAGCGGCAGCATCACGACCGGACATTGCCAGATGCGCTTCTGCGTGTCGTACTCGGCAAGAATGTCGCGCACGCGTGCATCGGCCTCGCGCAGCACGTCGAGCCCTTCGCGCGACGTCGTCGTCGGCTCGACGTGGAACTCGTCGATCGATCCCTTCGAGCCCGCCCAGAACACGACGCGATTGACGTCGCGCAACGAGTTGGTAATCGTCGGCGACACCTCGGCCACGCGGCGCTCGTCGTACACGCCGGTCAAGAGCGCGGTGTGCGCGTAGGTGCGCTCGTCGCCCTGCACGCCGACGCCACGCACGGGCAGGACGCGTGCCTGCAGGTTGAAGCCCGAGGCCACCTCGCTGAGCTTCGCGTTCTCCGACCATACCGCCGCCGCGTCGGTGCAGAGAAACCGCACCGCGAGGCCCGGACCCGGAAACGGCTGCTTTTCGATGAGCCGCGCGGGCAAGCCGAGCGCATGCCCGATCTCGCGCACCTCATCCTTATAGAACTGGACGAGCGGCTCGACAATCTCGCCCGCCTCGATCCGGCGCAGGAGCTCGGGCACACGGTTGTGGTGGGTCTTGATGAGCGCCGACTCGCGCGTGCCGCCCGATTCGATCGTGTCGGGATAGATCGTGCCCTGACCGAGCAGCCACTCGCCGGCCGGCAGATGCTCGAGGACGTCGTTCTCGACCGCGAGAAAGGCCACGCCGATGCGCTTGCGCTTAGTCTCCGGATTGGTTTCGGTGCCCACCGCGGCGAGAAATTCCACCGACGCATCGCGCAGGCGCACGTTCCTGAATCCGGCATTTTCGTAGGCCGTCATCACATCGGCGGATTCGTTCTTCCGCATGAAGCCGGTGTCGACATACACGCCGTGCACGCGCTCCTGGCCGAGGGCATCGGCGCACAGTTTGTAGGCGACCGACGAGTCGACGCCGCCGCTGACGAAAAACAACACGTTTCTGGTCGGGCCCACCCTGGCGCGGATGTCGGCTTCGATCGCCTCGATCGTCTCCGCCGACGAGGGCTTCCAGTTCGACGTGCAGCGGCAGACACGCCGCACGAAATTCTCGAGGATGCGCTGCCCGAACTCGCTGTGCGTCACCTCGGGATGGAACTGCACGCCATAGATTCGTAGACCCGCGTGCCTCATTGCCGCCACGGCGCAATCCGTCGTGGAGCCGAGCACCTCGAAACCATCGGGCAGTTTTTCAACCGAGTCGCCGTGGCTGACCCAGACGCGGCTTTCGGTGGGGATGCCGTCGAAGAGTTCGGCAGGGCTAAAGCCCTGCGCCACCGGTTCTGTCTGGGCAGGGCTAAAGCCCTGCGCAACCGATGTGCCCCGCGCCGCCGATGTGCCCCGCGCCGCCGATGTGCCCTGCGCTACCGATGTGCCCCGCGCCGCCGATGTGCCCTGCGCTACCGATGCCACTGTTTCGGTGGCCCAGGGCTTTAGCCCTGGCGCATTGAGCTGCAGCGTCGCTAATCCGTACTCGCGCGAATAGCTCGGCTTCACCGCTCCACCCGGCATCGTCGCGGCGAGAAGCTGGTGGCCGTAGCAGATGCCGAGGATTGGAACACCCATCGAGAGAATCGACGGATGTATGCGCGGCGATCCCGCTTCGGTGACGCTGCGCGGGCCGCCTGAAATGATGATGCCGCTGATGCCGGCAAGCTGGCCGGCGGAGGTGTCTATCGGAAGGACATGACTTTGAACGCCCACCTCGCGCACGCGCCGCGCGAGGAGATGACAGTACTGGCCGCCTGCGTCGAGAACCGCGATGCCTTGCACGAACAAAATTATAGTCGACGCGAGCCCGGCTGAAGCCGGGCACTACCTCTTTGTAAGAAACGCCTTCATCAGCTTCTGCGCTTCCGCGGAAACGCGGCGGTCGGCGATCGCTTCGGCCGTCACGGGCACCACGTCGTCGATCGTGCGGTTGGCGATTTGCCGGAGCAGCGCCTTGGCGGCGGCCATCGCCTCGGGGCCGTTCCTCGCCAGTTCCTGCAGGTACTTGTTTACGGTTTGCGTCAGGTCTCCCGGCTGGACGACCGCGTGCACGAGGCCGATCTCCTTCGCATGCGCGGCATCGAAGCGCCAGCCGGTGATGAACAGCTCGCGCGCGGCAGACTGGCCGATCTTGGCCACGACGTACGGCGCGATCACCGCGGGGATCAATCCGAGCTTCACCTCGGTGAAGCCGAACGTCGCGTCCTCCGACGCCACCGCGATGTCGGCGACCGCGGCGAGCCCGGCGCCGCCGCCAAGCGCGGCGCCGTGAATCTGCGCGATCACGGGGACGGGCAGCGTGTCGATGGCGGCAAACATCCCGGCCGCGGCCCGGGCGTCGCGCAGGTTTTCCTCGCGGCTGTAGCCGGCCATCTTCGCCATCCACGCCAGGTCGGCCCCGGCGCAGAAAGACGGACCGGCACCGCTGATGACCACCGCGCGCAGCTCGCGATCCTTCGCGGCGCGTTCGGCCCAGCTCGTCATCTCGGCGATGAGATGCTCGTTGAAGGCGTTGCGTACCTCCGGCCGGAAAAGAGTCACGTACTCGACGTTGACGAGCCGCGACACTTGAATCGTCAACGGAAAGGGTGCGCTCATGACACTCATTTACATCCTGAAGATGCCAAACTTCGGCGGCGGCATCGGCGCGTTGAAGACAATCGACAGCGCGTGAGCCAGCGTCGCTCGGGTCTCGACCGGATCGAGAATGCCGTCGTCCCAGAGCCTGGCCGTCGAGTAATACGGAGACCCCTCCGACTCGTACTTGTCGATGATCGGCTGCTTGATGGCGTGCTCGCCGGCGGCGTCGAGCGCCTTCCCTTCGCGCGCCATCTGATCGCGCTTGACGGTGCTCAAGACCGAGGCCGCCGTCTCGGCGCCCATCACCGAAATCCGTGAGTTCGGCCACATCCACAGCATCCGCGGGTCGTACGCGCGTCCGCTCATGGCGTAGTTGCCCGCGCCGAACGAACCGCCGGTAACGACCGTGAACTTCGGCACCACCGAGTTCGCGACGGCGTTCACCATCTTGGCGCCGTCCTTCGCAATGCCGCCCCGTTCGACCTGACGCCCCACCATGAAGCCCGTCACGTTCTGTAAGAAGATGAGCGGGATGCTCCGGAAGTTACAGAGCTCGATGAAGTGCGTGGCTTTGAGAGCAGACTCGGAGAACAGCACGCCGTTGTTCGCGACGATGCCCACCAGGAACCCGTCGAGGCGCGCGAAGCCGGTCACGAGCGTCGTGCCGTAGCGTCCCTTGAATTCGTCGAACCTCGATCCGTCGACGATGCGCGCGATGACCTCGCGCACGTCGTAGGGCCGGCGCACATCCGCGCTGACAATCCCGTACAGCTCCGCCGGATCGTACGCCGGAGGTTCCGCCGCAACCCGATCCGCGGGCAGGCTCTTGGTGACGTTCAGCGTGGACACGATCGTCCGAAGCTGCTGAATCGCGTGGTCGTCGTTGTCGGCAAGATAGTCGGCGACACCCGATACCTGGGTGTGCACCTCGGCGCCCCCCAGATCCTGCGCGCTCACTTCCTCGCCGGTCGCCGCCTTCACGAGCGGAGGCCCGCCGAGAAAAATGGTTCCCGTCCCTTTGACGATGATCGTTTCGTCCGACATCGCCGGCACGTACGCGCCGCCGGCCGTGCACGAGCCCATCACCGCGGCGATCTGCGCGATGCGCTCGGCCGACAGCCGCGCCTGATTGAAGAAGATGCGGCCGAAGTGCTCGCGATCGGGGAACACCTCGGCCTGCAGCGGCAGGAACGCGCCTCCCGAATCGACGAGATACAGGCACGGCAGGCGGTTCTCGAGCGCGATCTGCTGGGCGCGCAGGTGCTTCTTGACGGTCACCGGATAGTAGGTGCCGCCTTTCACCGTCGCGTCGTTGGCGATGATGATGACGTCGCGCGCGGACACGCGTCCGATGCCGGTGACGATGCCCGCGCCGGGAGTGTCGTCCTCGTACACGTGGTAGCCGGCAAGCGGCGAGAGCTCGAGAAACGGCTCGCCGGGATCGAGCAGGCGGGCAATCCGTTCGCGCACGGGCAGCTTGCCCTGCTCGCGATGGCGCTGCACGTATTTCGCGCCACCACCCTCGCGAGCCTCGGCCAGTCGCGTGCGCAACTCGGTCACGAGCTGGCGCATGCGATCGTGGTTGGCCTTAAACGCGGGGCTGCTCTTGCTGACGAGCGACTCGATCTTGTGCATGCAGCAGACTCTCGGGAACCTCGACTTCGGCGGCCAGCAGGTACTGCGCGTACGTCTTGCCCTGCGCGTCGAGCAACAGCGACAGCGTCCCGCCGCCGCCGAGGCTGCGGTGAAGGAGAAAATTCACGGCGAGCAGGTTCGGCAGCTCGAAGCGCTCCACGTCGCCCCGGCAGACGTCATCGAAGTGCCGCTTCACGAACGCGGGCGTCAAATGCTCGAGCATCCACGCGTAAATCGCGTCCGATCGCGCGATGACGCCGATGTTGGCGGTATCGCCCTTATCGCCCGATCTCGCCAGGCACAGGCGCACGAGCGGCACGCGAACGGTCGGGTCAGACGGCAATCTCGTGATCTCCCAGAACGAGCCGTTGCGTCACGGCCGCGCGCGACACCAGCGCCGGCCAGAACGCCACGACCTCGGAGGCTCGCGTGCGCCCCTGATCGGCGATGTAGGTGATGCCGGGCACCGTGCCGAGCACGCGCGGCACGATGTGCGGCGCGAACCGCGAGTTGATCTTGCGCTCGTCCTGGTCGCGCACGGCGAACTGCACGAGCACTTCGCCCGGCTCGCACGTCGCCAGCGGCGGATGACAGGCATTCCATCCGACGAACTGATGCATCGCTTCGTCGTAGGCATTTCGGCCGCCCGCGGCATCCCAGAACGCCTCGGCGACCACGTTCGCTTTTGCCAGCGCGTCCGGCCCCGCCACCGCCAGCCGGCCGAATGCACGCCACCCCGCATGATAGCTGAGCGACACCTTCAGCTTCTCGGGCGCCGGCTCGCCGCGCGCACCCGTCACGCGCACGCGATCCGGCCCCTCCTGTTCGAGGTGCACCGAGTCGAATCGCGCCACGACATCGGGTGTCATGTAGGCGGGCGGACCGATCTCATAGACGATCTGCTCGGCGACGGTGTGCACACTGACGAGGCCACCGGTGTTCGGGTGCTTGGTCACGACGAAGCCGCCGTCTTCTTCGGCCTCCACGATGGGGAATCCCATGCGCTTGAAGCTCTTCACGAGCGGCCAGTCGGTGAAGTTGCCGCCGGTACACTGCGTGCCGCACTCGATGATGTGCCCGGCCACAATACCAGCCGCCACCCGATCCCAATCCGACGCCGACCAACCAAACTCGAACATCATGGGCGCGAGCGTGACGGCCGCGTCGGCGACACGTCCGGTAATGATGACGTTGGCGCCGTTTTCCAGGGCCCGTACGATGCCGGCGGCGCCGAGGTACGCGTTCGCCGAGAGCACACGCGGGCGAACCTCGGACAGCGCCTGCCCCGTATCCATATTAGTAAGCGGCTCGCCCGACGCGAGCAGCTCGTCCAGCCTCGGAAAGAGATCGTCGCCCGACACGATGGCGACCTTCACGCGATCGGCGACACCGAGTTCCTTCGCCAGCGCCTCGACTGCGGCACGGCAGCCGAGCGGGTTGACGCCGCCCGCGTTGGTGATGATCTTGATGCCGCGTTGTACGCACGACTGGAGCACGTCGCGGAGGTGAACGAGGAAGTCGGCCGGATAGCCAGCTTCAGGCTTCCGTGCCCGCTGTTTCTGCAGGATGGCCATGGTGACTTCGGCCAGATAGTCCATGACCAGATAGTCGATCGGACCGCCTTCGACCTGACGGCGTGGCGCGGTGGGATCGTCGCCCCAGAAACCGCCGCAGTTGGCGATAATCGTCCGCCTCACCTGAACAATTCTCGCGCAATCACCATCCGCTGCACCTCGGACGTTCCTTCGCCAATCTCGCACAGCTTTGCATCACGGTAGAACCGCTCGACGGGCGAATCCTTCAGATAGCCGTACCCGCCGTGAATCTGGATGGCCTTCGACGTCGACCGCACCGCAACCTCAGACGAGTACAACTTCGCCTGCGAGGCGATGCGCAAATACGGCTTGCCTTCGTCACGGAGCGTCGCGGCGTGCCATGCCATCAGCCGGGCGGCCTCGCTTTCGGTGGCCATGTCGGCCAGCATCCACTGAATCGCCTCGTACTCCAGGATCGGCTTGCCGAACTGCCGCCGGCGCTTCGCGTAGTTCAGCGCCTCGTCGAGCGCGCCCTGCGCGATGCCGACCGCCAGCGCCGCCATGCCGATGCGCGCGGCCGTCAGCACGGCCAGGACATCCTTGAACCCTTCGTTCATCTTCCCGAGCAGATTGTCCTTCGGCACGCGCATGTCGTCGAAGTGGAGCGCGGCGGTGTCCGAGGCGCGCACGCCCAGCTTCTTCTCGAGCTTGCCGATCACCAGCCCGGGCGTCTCGCGCTCGACGACGAACGCCGAGATGCCCTTCGTGCCCTGCGGCGGGTTGGTAGACGCCATGATGACGTACGTGCCGGCCGTCGAACCCTGCGTGATGAACTGCTTGTCGCCGCGAATCACCCACGTGTCGCCTTCGAGCACGGCCCGCGTGCGCATCGCGCCGGCATCGGAGCCCGAGCCGGGCTCGGTGAGCGCCCACGCCCCGAGCTTCTCGCCTCGCGCGAGCGCCGGGATGTACTTGCGCTTCTGCTCGTCGGTCCCGGCGAGCAGGATGTGCCCCGAGCAGAGCGAGTTGTGCGATCCCACGAGCAGGGCCACCGCCGCGTCGACCCGCGCGATCTCTTCGAGGATGATCGCCATGCTGATCGCGTCGTAGCCGGCGCCGCCCAGCGCTTCGGGCGCCATGATGCCGAGCAGTCCCTGCTCGGCGAGCTTCGGGATGAGCTCCGACGGAAACCGCGCGTGCTCGTCGCGCTCGGCCGCGCCGGGGGCGATTTCGCCGTCGGCGAATTCGCGCATCGCCTGCTTCAGCAGCTGCTGTTCGTCGGATAAGTCAATATGCATGTGGCTCTTCGATGGGGCGCAACTAAAGTTGCGCCCTACCGTTCATGTGGTTACCGCTACCGTTCACGTGGTTACCGCGACCGTTCACGTGGTTACCGCGACCGTTCACGTGGTTACCGCGACCGTTCACGTGGTTACCGCGACCGTTCACGTGGTTACCGCGACCGTTCATGTGGTTACCGCGGTAGGGCGCAACTTTAGTTGCGCCTTACGCGTTCCGGTTCACTTCGCTAACTCGCGCTCAATCACCAGGCGCTCGATTTCGGATGTTTCCTCGTACAGCGTCATCGCGCGTGCGTCGCGGTAGTACCGCTCGACGGGAAACTCGGTTAGGTAGCCGTGGCCGCCAAAAATCTGCAGCGCGTTGTAGGCCGCGCGGTTGGCGGCTTCCGAGGCGAACAGCTTCGCCATCGCCGCCGCCTTCGTCAGGCCGCTGTCATCGGGATTCTTCGCCCGGATCGCCGCGGCACGAAGCGTGAGCAGGCGCGCGGCGTCGATTTCGGTCGACATGTCGGCGACCATCCACTGAATCGCTTCGAACTCGGCGATGGGCCGCCCGAACTGGCGGCGATCTTTCGCCTTTTTGATGCTCTGCTCCAGGCACGCCTCTCCGATCCCGACGGCCTGCGCGGCGATGTCGATACGGCCCCCTTCGACGACCGCCCGCGCGATCGCGAATCCCTGGTTCAGGCCCCCGAGCAGGTTGCCGGCCGGCACGCGGCAGTCGGCGAGGATCACGTCAACCGCTTCGCTCGCGCGAAGCCCGAGCATCTCGTTGGTCTCCCCCACCGAAAACCCGGGCGTGTAGGTATCGACGATGAAGGCCGAGAGGCCGTCGCGGCCCTTCGCGGGATCGGTGAGCGCGTAGATGATGGCGAGGCGTGCCTGCCGTCCGCTCGTCACGAAGCGCTTGTGCCCGTTCAGCACGAAGTGGTCGCCGTCGGCCACGGCGGTCGTGCGTATCGCCCCAGCATCGGATCCTGCCAGCGGTTCGGCGAAGCCGTAACATCCGAGCTGCTTCCGCTCGGTGATCATCGGCAGGTAACGCGTCTTCTGATCCTGATTTCCGAACCGCGAAATGGGATAGCAGACGAGCGAGTTGTGGACCGAGATGACTGCCGCCAGCGACGCCCACGCTTTCGAAATCTCGATCAGCGCCGCGACGTACGCGACGAAATCGTGCTCGCAGCCAAGCAGGCCGAGATCTGCCACGCCGCGGACGATTTCCGGCGGGATGACTCCCTTGCGATCGAGGTCGGCCGCCACCGGATCGAGCGTCGATGCGACGAACGCGCGCGCCTTGTCGAGGACCTGCTGCTGATGCTCGGTGAGAGCAAAGTCCATGCGTCAAGGATAGCCCGTGTCTGGCGGCGGCCGCTGCACCGTATTGCCCGCGCCTTCAGGCAATGTTGTGTGGTATGAAGAGCACGGTGCGTAGAGATGTTCTAGCGGGTCTGACCGCCGCGGCGGTCGTGGCGCCGAAGGCCATGGCGTACGCCACCATTGCGGGACTCCCGGTCCAGATTGGTTTGTATACGGCCATTGTGCCGATGGCCGTCTACGCGGCGCTCGGGACGTCGCGGCCGTTGAGCGTCAGTACCACCACCACCATCGCGATTCTGAGCGCGGCCGAGTTGGGTCAGGTTGCACCGAACGGATCGGCCGCCGAGCTGATACCGGCGGCAGCAACCCTGGCCGTCATGGTCGGTGCGCTGCTCATGCTGGCAGCGGCGGTCCGTCTCGGGTTTGTCGCCAACTTCATTTCCGAACCGGTGCTCACTGGATTCAAGTCAGGGATTGGCCTCGTCATCGTGGTGGACCAGATCCCGAAGCTGCTGGGCCTTCACATCACGAAGGCGGGATTCTTCAGAGATCTGCTGTCGATCGTCCATGAGCTTCCTGCCATCCACATGGCGACGCTCCCCGTCGCCCTCCTCGTGCTGGCGTTGATCTTCGCGTTCGAGCACTTCGCACCCCGCGCGCCTGCGCCGCTCATCGCGATCGGGCTGGCGATTGCCGCGTCGGGCCTGCTGGACCTCGGTGAGTCGGGCGTGGCGGTGATCGGAGCGGTGGCCGGCGGCCTTCCGTCACTGGTTCGTCCACAGATCGAGCTCGCATCGGTCATGTGGCCGGCGGCAACCGGCATTGCCCTCATGAGCTTCACCGAGAGCATTGCCGCGGGACGCGCGTTCGTCGCGCCGGGAGAGCCGCTGCCCTCGCCCAACCGCGAGCTCGTCGCGATCGGCGCCGCCAATTTCGTCGGCGGATTGTTCGGCGCGATGCCGGCCGGCGGCGGGACGTCCCAGACGGCGGTCAATCGGAAGGCCGGCGCCCAATCGCAGCTCGCGTCGCTCGTGACCGCGGGCGCCTCGCTGGCCACGCTCCTCGTGCTCGCCCCGCTCATCGGGCTGATGCCGCAGGCGGCGCTCGCCGCGGTCGTCGTGGCCTACTCGATCGACTTGATCCGGCCGGACGAGTTCGCCACCATTCGTCACGTTCGGCGCATCGAATTCCGCTGGGCCGTGATTGCCTGCGTCGGGGTCGTCTTGCTCGGCACGTTGCAGGGGATCCTGGTCGCGGTGATCGCCTCACTCCTCGGGCTCGCGCAACAGACCTACGATCCGCCGGTGTATGTGGTCGGCCGCAAACGAGGCACCGATGTGTTCCGAGCCCGCTCGGGGGACCACCCTGACGACGAGTCGTGGCCGGGCCTGCTGATTGTGCGCGTCGAGGGGCGCGCGTTCTTTCTCAACGCGCAGCGGATCGGAGACAAGATCGCGAACCTGATCGCGGCAGCGAAGCCGACCGTTGTCGTGCTCGACGGACGCGCGCTGATCGACATCGAATACACTGCGCTGAAGATGCTCATCGAAGGGGAAGAGAAGATGCGGGCTCAGGGGATTACGTTGTGGCTGGCGTCGCTCAACCCCGAAGTCCTGAAGGTCGTGCAGCAATCGCCGCTCGGCGAGAGACTCGGACGCCCGCGCATGTTCTTCAACCTGCAGAGCGCGGTGACGCATTTCGAGCAGATGGAGCTGAAGGGATGAGCGTCGTCGAGAAGCCTTCCTACACGGCAGACCAGGCCCTGGCGCGTCTGGTCGCGGGCAACGAGCGATTCGTACGCGGCGAGGCGCGCTTCCCCACCGTCCAGAAGGAGATCCTGGCCGGTCTCGCCGCGGGCCAGCGTCCGTACGCGACCATTCTCGGCTGCAGCGATTCGCGCGTCCCGCCCGAACTGATCTTCGACGCCGGCTTCGGCGAGCTGTTCATCGTGCAGGGTCGCCGGCAACGTGATTTCAGCGGAGGTGATCGGGACGTTTCAGTATGCCGCCATGCACCTCAAGACACCGCTCTTCGTCGTGCTCGGCCACGAAGGCTGCGGCGCCATCGACGCCGCGCTCGCGGTGAAGAACCACGACGCGGCGATGCCAGACCGCATCGCCCGGCTCCTCGACACGATCCTGCCCGGCCTTCACGATCTGCCGCCGGGCCTGGCGCGCGAGGACGAACGCCGTGCAGCCGTCGAGGCAAACGTGCGCTGGTCGATGCGCCAGATTCTCGAGACGCCCGAGGCGAAGGCGCGTGCCGCCGAAGGCGTCCTGAAGCTGGTTGGCGCCGTCTACGAGCTCGAGACCGGCCGCGTGCGATTTTTGCCGTAAATCCGAAAACAGAAGATCAGAAGATCAGAAGATCAGGGCATTCCCTGAAAGGAATTCTTCTGTTTTCCACTTCCGTGCAGTACGTAGTGTCCGGCTTTAGCCGGACCCGCGCAGCGACCACTCCAGCATCGCCTGCGGCGGCCGCGTGGCGAACCGCCACTGCCGGCCGACGATCACCTGCCTCACCGCTTTTGCCATCTTCTTGCAGTCGAAGTACCGAATCGCGTTCGCTTCGAGGACCGGGAGGACGGCCAGCGTGCACTTCACACAACAGAACGTCCCTTTGGGATAGCCGTTATGAAAATGCGAACGCATGATGCCAAATGCGAGATCGCGCTCGACGCCGGTGTAGAACTCGGATTCGCCGTATCGCTGCCCGAGCACGCGCCCGCCCGCGAGCAGCAGCGCCGACCGCGCAAACGTGCCGACCGGCCGGCCGGTGACGGTGAAGCCGGCCGGATGCCGAACGCGCGCCGGCCAGGTGTGCCGCGACACGTCGCCGAGTGCTTCAGGCACGATCTTCCGCACGAACACGTCGTCGGCGCGCGTGAGCTTCTCTCGTGACTTGGCCCGGTCGGCGATCTCGAACAGGAGATTGAAATCCATGGTGACGCTGGCTGGTCCAAAACGCGGCGTGACGAAAGCTATTGGACCGTTTACTTGAGGCGTTGCGATTCGATACTATCCGACCCTTCATAAGGTGGCAATGGGAGCTCGAGTGACGCGGGATTTCCTGAATCGGCAACTTCGCCGCTTGAGACGCGTGGTGTTCCCCCGGCTTCGGCGGCCGGACCTGCTGACGGGCTCAGAGCGCGATGCGGGGCTCGACATTCTTTACCGCCTGCTCCTCGCACGTGCCATCGACGAACCAGGACGGCGCCATTACTTGGACCTCATTCATCAAGATGGCTTGACGCTCCGCGATGTGGCGGTGGAGCTTGCCGCGTCCGATGAATTCCACGACCGGCTGCGGCGGCGCACCACGCGGCGCTTCTACGATCCACCGGCCGAGCGGCCGGACGGCTTCGTTGACGTTCGCGAATTGATCAAGGACCACACTCTCGAAGAGTTGTTGGGTGCCGCGGAGGAGTATTACCAGCGGACGAGAGACCAAGCCGATCGCTACCATGCGAAGCCGCTCGCCGACATTCACGACGCTCCGGATCTGCTTGGATCGTTCGCCCATCTGCTGAGCGGAATGCGCCTCGCTTCAGGGATGCAGGTGCTCGATTTCGGCGCGGGGGCGGGCTGGACCACGCGGTTTCTGACGCAGCTCGGGTGCGCAGTCACTTCGATGGACGTGTCACCGACGGCGCTCGCGCTTGGCAAGGAGCTGTTCATCCGTGTGCCAGTGGTGGCACCCCTGGCGGAGCCGCGATTCCTGCTCTTCGACGGCCGCCGGATCGATCTGCCATCCGAGAGCATCGATCGTGTGATGTGCTTCGACGCTCTGCATCATGTACCGAATCCCGCGGAAGTGCTGTGCGAGTTCGGACGCGTCCTCCGGCCCGGCGGCGTTGCGGGCTTTTCGGAGCCTGGGTCGAACCAATCGAAAGCGGCGCATTCGCAGTATGAAATGAAGAACTTTGCGGTCGTCGAAAACGACCTGGTTCTCACGGAGGTGTGGGATTGGGCGAAAGTCGCAGGTTTCACCAGCCTCGAACTGGCTGTCTTCAGCACCGAGCCATATCTCTTATCGCTCCAACAGTTCGATGATCTGATTGCCGGAGGTGTGGAACTCGAGGCTTACGGGGACAAGCTGCGCGGTTACCTGACGGGTCATCAGACATTCTTCCTCAATAAGGGTTCCGCGTCCGGGTCAGACAGCCGGGAGCGACTCCAGCTCAAGGCGAAGATTGCAATCCGGCTGGAACAACAGGCAATCGCTTCCAACGAGTCGCTCCGTGGTCACGCGACGATGACGAACGTCGGCCAGGCGACGTGGCTCCCGGGTGCAACGAGGGTCGGTGGCGTGAATCTGGGAGTCCACCTCAGGACGAGTGACGGCAAGCCGCTGGACGTCGACTACGCACGCATCCATCTTGCAGACGAGACGGCTCCTGATAGTACGCAGGGGATTGATTTCATTTTGAATCCGCTGCCACCGGGCGAATACACGCTTGAATTCGACATGGTAAGCGAAGGCGTTGGCTGGTTCGAGGCGAACGGTTCCGCGACCGTGAGCGTACCGATTACCGTGCGCGCTGCGCGGTGATTATCGTCACTACCGGAACTGGCCTTCGGTTTTCGGCGCGACGGCCTTCGACTGGCTTGCCAAGCCGGAAGCGAAGGCTGCCCGCCTTCGCGGCGAAGCCGCTTCGGCGCGGCATCGCGCCATAGCTCGCGCAGGATCCAGGCGCGAGCGGAGGATGGCGGAGAGAGAGGGATTCGAACCCTCGGTAGAGTTTCCCCTACACACGCTTTCCAAGCGTGCTCAATCGACCACTCTGACATCTCTCCGTTTAGAATCAATGAGCTTACGAGCAGTCTGAGACAGTGTAGCGCAAAACCCTCCTTCAAATCGTACTGTTCCGCGATGCGATTTGAATTCAGCGGTTTACGGACGCGCCGAATCTCGTCATCGTTGAAATTGTGTCAGACCTCGCAATGTCGTCCGATCACTTACGACGATCTTGTTGAGTCAGGAGAAAGAGCGTCAGGCTCTGTCGCGCACAGGCGCTTGATGGTCGCCAGCAGATCGACGGACGAGAGTTTCGAGACGAAGGCAGATGCTCCGGCCTCGACGAACGCCTGGCCGGCGTTCGGATCGTCCATCGCCGTGAACATGATCACTTTCATCGCGGGGTTCACGCGCATGATCTCGCGACACGCCTCGAGCGAGTGGACGTTCGGAAGGTTCACATCGAGCACAATCACGTCGGGCTGCAGTCGTTGCGCCGTCTCCAGCAGTGCGCCGCCGTCCGCGACGGTGCCCACGATCTCGCAGTCCAGGGCCAGCAGCCGGCTGACGGCTTTCACCATGTCAGGGTAGTCGTCCGCAAGCAGCACGCGGGGACGCGTGGACAAACATCGACCTCCGTTTGGGACTATCGATTCGCGAGCAACGCGATGGTGGCCGTCAGGGCGTTGCCGTCGACGGGCTTCCGGAAGAACGCGGCGCACCCGTTCTGTCGGGCGCGCTCCTGTATGACCGTTTCATGGCTCGAGGTCGTCACGATGATCGGCGGCGCGGAGTCGGCGGCGCGGAGCCGCTCCTGCAGCTCGATGCCCGACATGCCGGGCAGGCGCACATCGACAACGATGCACGTCGGCGCCGGTGAGGCGTCGAGATAGGCTTCCGCCGACTCGAAGAGCGCCGGCTCGAATCCCGCTGCCCGGAGTAGACGGCCCAGCGCGATGCGCGACGGGGCATCATCCTCGACGACAGCCACGACCACCGGCGGCTTCGACGCACTCATTGATCACCTAGTGTAACGCGCCTGCAACGAACGCCGCCGATTCGCTGCGGCGCAGCGTCACCGTGAATGTCGCGCCCCCTTCGGGATTGTTGCGGGCGACGATGGTGCCGCCATGCGCGTCGACGATCGACCGGACGATCGTCAGGCCGATCCCGAGGCCGTGCGCTTTCGTCGTGACGAAGGGAGTGAACAGCGTGCCGATGACCTCTGCCGGCAAGCCCGGTCCCGTGTCGCGCACGGAGACGTCGACATCGGTCGTCCTGACGTCGCTG
Organism: Vicinamibacterales bacterium; assembly: GCA_963746535.1. Lineage (GTDB taxonomy): Bacteria > Acidobacteriota > Vicinamibacteria > Vicinamibacterales > JAMQPK01 > JAMQPK01. The sequence continues at coordinate 567,740 of CAVVBP010000011.1, forward strand.
CTGATCGTGACGTGACGCCGGGCCGGCGGTGTCTCGGCCATCGCGTCCATGGCGTTCATCACGAGGTTCACGAGCACCTGCTGCAGGAGCACCTGATCGCCGTCGATGACGCACGGATTCGACGACAGATTGACGGTGGCCTCGATCTGCCGCGCGGTCATGTCGTGCGCGACGAGCGCAAGGGTCTCTTCGATGACGGCGTGAAGATCGATCGGTTTCTTGTCCAGCTGATGGCTCCGGAGCATCGTCCGATGGCGATCGATGATCTGCGTGGCGCGGACGCCCTGGGTCTCGATGTCGGACAGGATCTCGCCGATCGTGTCGGACGTCGCACGATTCGCGGTGACCATCATCTGGAGCGCCTGGGCGTTGTGCATGATCGAACCGAGTGGTTGACCGAGCTCATGTCCAATCGAGCTGGTCAGCGCCGACATCGTCTCGCGGCGACTGGCGTCGGCGGCGAGCGCCAGGTTCCTCCGGCTCTCGATCTCGGCCCGCTGCCGTGCGCGGCGCTGGTACAGGAGCCCGACGATCAGGAGCGATTGGACGGCCAGCACGCCGACCGCGGTCAGCACCGTGCCCTTGTATGCGCTCCACAGGCTCGGAGCGCGATAGCGCACGACGCTGCCCGGCGGCAACCGACTCTCGGGGATGCCCCACCGCTGTAACTCGCGCCAGTCGAATATCGGTTGACCTGGCCGTTGTGGCGGCACGTTGACGCTTCTCGGCGGCGCACCGTTCAAGAGTCGAATGGCCACGTCGGCGGTGTTGCGAGCGAGCGTCGTCAATGGACATCATCGTTCCGCCGACAACCCCAGCGCCGAAGTAGACGCTCTGCACCCCAAATAGGGGAGCATTCGCCGTCGCGTGAAGCTCGGCGAGCACTCGCTCGTCCGCATACGCCCCGCCCTGCGCGTCGGTGCCGAAGGTGAGATAGAAGATCGCCGAGTCGCGCGGAAGGCTCGCACAGTGGCGCAGGATCTCCGGCAGGGACAGTTCGTCGGACCAGACGAACGTCAGCCGGTCGTGAAATCGCTTGAACTCTTCTCGAGCTCTCGACGCCAGAATTTGCCGAGCTGTCCGGACCCCATCACCATGAAGACCTGCCTGGTCTGCGGCAGCAGTTGCAGGATTTCGTCGACGAGCCGAGGATAATCGTTGACGACCGCGACGGCGGTTTCGTTCTCGCCCAAGCGGCGCGTCCCGCAGAAATCGCTCATCGACAGCCGCGAACAGGAGCGGCGTGTCGGGAAAGAGTTGCTGTCGATAGCTTGCGCGCGAAGACCGCCGCAGGGCCGCCGACCGTCACGATGAGGTCCGGCTTGGGACGATCGGCGAAGATGGATCGGATGTAGTCGACAACCGCTTGTTCCGGCGCGCCGACAAACCCAGTCGGACCGACGACGACCTGAACGACGTTCACGGGTGTCCCGGCGCGCTGGTCCAGTTCGACACGGAAGTTGGCCGGTGAATGAGTCGACAATCAGGTTGCCGCGGTCGAACGATTGCAGCACCAGCACCTGTCGGACCACCGGCGCAGCTTCGCCGGACGCCACACCGCTGGCCAGCACGCCGTGCCAACGCGCGCGCTGCGCAATCCGTTAGAGACCCACGGACATTGGGCGGAATGATATACATCTTCGCATGCGAACGCAGGAATTCGGCTGATCGCCGCGGTCCTGGCGCTGGTGTGCGCTGGCCTGCGCCCGCAGCGCGCGCAGCCCACCGGAGAGGTGTCCGGTTCGATCTCCGACCAGACTGGTGCCCCGCTGCCCGGCGTTCGCATGACGATTCGGGGTGTCGTCGACCGCACGGCGGAAACCGGACGCCGCGGGCGACTTCGCGTTTCCAGACCTTCCGGAAGGCGACTATGAGATCTCCGCGGAGCTGAGCGGATTCGAGCGGGCGCATCGCGCCGTGCGCGTGCAGGCTGGCGAACGGATCAGCGTGTCCTTCACCCTGCACGTCGCCATCCGCGGAAGACACGATCGTCACGGCCGCGAAGGTGGGCGCGAGCGACGTGCAAGCGATTCGCCGATGGCGATCAGTGCCGTCTCGAACGCCGAGCTCGAGCGCTTGGGTACTCCGACGCTGGATCAGGCGGCTGCGCTCGCCCCGTCGGTCACGCTTTCTCAGAACACCGGTTTCGGTCAGCTCACGATCCGCGGGATCGGCGCGAACGTCGTCAATGCCGGATCGGATCCCAGTTCGGCGATGTATCTCGACGGCGTCTACCTCGCTCGGCCGGCGATGGAGTTCGTGCAGTTTCTCGATCTCGATCGCGTCGAGGTGCTGCGCGGGCCGCAGGGCACCTTGTATGGACGCAACGCCGTCGGCGGAGCGATCAACCTGATCTCCAGGCCGCCCACGAATGAGTTGCAGGCGTCCGCCGATTTCACCGCCGGGAACTTCGGCGAGCTTCGCGCCAACGCGCGGATCAGCGGGCCGCTCAAACGCGACAGGGTGATGGGGGCTGTCGCCTTCACGCGTGGCGTTCGCGACGGATACGTCCGCGACCTCGAGCATCCGGACCATCCGCTTGGTGGCGATGATGTCACCGCCGCGCGGGGGCAGCTGCGCGTGGTGTTCGATCGCCGCACGAGTCTGCTGCTGTCGAGCCGACGTCGACGCCCAGGACGGAACGCCGCTGACCTTCAACAAGGTGCTGGTCGCGAAACCGGGATTTCAATTCGACAACCCGCCCGATCTCCACGACGTTCGTGCATCGGCGCTCGCCTGGAATCGCACGCTGCAATACGGCGCGAGCGCGCGTCTGACGACGGCGCTCACGCCATCCACCACCCTGGTCAGCCTGACGGCGTATCGAAGCCTGGACTTCGAATTCTTCGTCGATGCCGACATCACCGAGCTCAACCTGTTGACGACGCACCAGCACGAGCTGGCAGCACCAGCTGTCGGAGGAGACTCACGATTTCACACCAGCAGCCCAGGCTGAATTGGGTCGGTGGGGTATTTCTCTTCAACGAAGCCGATCACCAGACATTCTGGGTCGATCAGTCGGCCGCACGACATCCAGGTTCGGCTCGACCCGCGCGTCGACGCGACCAGCCGCGCGGTCTTCGGACAGGCGACCGTCGGATTGACGCCGCGGCTCTCGGCCACCGCCGGGGTTCGCTACACACACGAGGGGAAGGACATCGACAACGCCGGCGGACGCTACGGCCTCGATGCTCCGTATGCGCCGGTTCCCGGTTCGGTCTACGGCTATTCCGATTCCATCGCGCACGACGCCTGGACGCCCAAAGTCGGCATCGAGATGAAGCTGCCGCACGACGCGCTCGCCTACGTGTCGGCGACACGAGGGTTCAAGAGCGGCGGCTTCAATCCCTCGTCCACGGCGCCGGGCCGCGGCTACGCTCCTGAATGGGCGTGGAGCTACGAAGGCGGATGGAAAGGCACGCTCATGGACGGTCGTTCCAGGTTCGCCGTGTCTGCCTTCGTCATGGACTACACGAACCTGCAGGTGCAGACGCCCATCGGAATCGGCGTCTTCGACATCCGCAATGCCGCAGCGGCCACGATTCGCGGCGTCGAAGTGGAGAACACGTCACGGTTCGGACGCGGCATCGAAGCCGGGGGCCATCTGACCTGGCTCGACGCCACCTACGATCAATACATCGCCGTCAACAACCTCAACGTCACCGGAGACGTGTCGGGCAACCGGTTGAACAATGCGCCGGAATGGGCGGGACGCCTCTGGATCGAGTGGACCGGCGACATCGGCCGATCGCGACGACTGTCGATCGCGGCCGACTCGACGGCGCAGTCGACGGTGTTCTACACGCCGTTCAACGACAGCATCCAGCGACAGGGTCCGTATGGCCTTCTCGGCGCCCGCGTCGAATACGGCCCCAGCCATCGTCGGTGGACTGTCGCCGCGTACGCCCGAAACCTCACGAACACGGACTACATCACGGCGACCTTCGGGACCGCCCCCACGGCCTTTGGCGGACGTCCTGGACCCTCGCGTCAGTTCGCGATTGATTTCACCGTCCGGCGATAAGACTATCGCGCTGGTGAACCACTCGCAGCGATTCGCTCACGGTCGCAAATCACTTCGGCCGAACTTGGCTGCCGCGTGGTAGAGGGTGCGTGTCGGTACGCGCCAGCGATCATCGAGGCAACCGATCATCGAAACTGTGTCAGAACTGTGTCACATACCCCCCGAAACCCCGGGACAACACCGTGATTTTTGGGGACACAACGATGCACATCGTTGTTGTGCGAAGTCCTTGATCGGAAGTGCGTTGGTGGGATTTGATGTGTGTCAGCACGCGCGAGGAGGATCAATTTCCAAGCGTGCGCCTTCAACCACTCGGCCATCTCTCCGTTCAAGTGGAATCAACAGTTTACCGGCAGCCGGCGATCCGCGCAAAACAAACTGTGTCGTGACCGTGACTGAGGTCGTCGGCGATGGCGGTCGGCAGCATCAATCGACGCCCTGACATCATCCGGGCGTCGGCAAGTTGTCGAGCCGCGTGTGCTATAAGGTGTGACGAAGCCCGCGAGATGAGAAAGCCGAAGGAGCGAATGAGCAGCGGCGAATTGGGCCTCGCTTGAGCGTCACGCCGTTGTTCATCGTCACCGCGGCGATCGAGTTGGGGGCCGGCCTCACGCTCCTCGTGGCACCGGCAGTGTTCATCAGGCTGCTGTTCGGCTCGGCCGTCGACGTGTTTCCAGCGGCTGGCGTGGCCCGGCTCACCGGCGCCGCTCTGCTCTCACTGGGTGCGGCGTGCTGGTGGGCACGTCACGAGGAGCGAAGCGCGGCCTCGAGAGCGCTTGTGGGCGGCATGCTCATGTACAACGCCACGATTGTGGCGCTGGTCGTCGCCGGTGCGCTTGGCGCGCTCGGCCCGCTGCAGTGGGCGGCCGTCGCCGTTCACGGAGCCATGGCGATCTGGTGCGTCCGGGTCGTTGCCGATCGAAGACGGTAAACAGTCGGCGTGACATACATGCGCTTCATGCTCGATCGGCAGCCAAGCGTCCGACAACGCCGGGCCGAGACGAAAAAGAAGGGGCCTCGATCCCAACCAGGATTGGATTGGTGTCCGAGACGCAGCCCGCCTCCCAGCTGAAAGACTCATCGGAATAGATCGTTCGTGACCGCTGCCGGGAACAACGGAACCAGCGGCAGCTCCCCTTTCAATGCGCCTCTGGTCGCCTCAGACACTCGTTGCATGATTTCGTCCGAAAACTGCGTTTTGTGACACGCCATCGATCGGCGGGACGCTTCGAAGTCTGCAGTGGAAAACGGAACGCGAGCGCTGAAATACTTCGCCAGCGGCGTCAGGAAGACCGGCTCGCCGCGGGCCGGATTCATCGCACGAAATCCCTCGACTGGCAGGGACACGTAGAACAGCCGCTCCGGCACGCCGGGAGCGCCGGCCCGAACGAGCTGCGTCACGACGCTGCTCACAAGGCGATGATCGGGATGACCTGTCGCCCCGTCCGGTCCCCACGTGATGACGGCATCGGGGCGAATCCGCTGCAGTTCTTCCTGCATCCGCGCGGTCAGCTGGAAGAGACGCGCCCGATCCTCCATGTAGTTGCCGAGCTGCGCGTCTGGAAACCCGAGCAGGATCGGTGGATGAATCCCGAGCGCGTCCGTCGCGCAGCGAGCCTCTTCGCTGCGCACGCGGGCGAGTTCTGGTCCACGCGGGATCGATGTATGAGCCCCGCCCTGGGCGCCGTCCGTGGCGATGATCAGGTAGACCTCGGCGCCTTCGCGGGCGTAGCGCGCGAGAATCGGAGCCGCCGCTCCCTCGTCGTCGGGGTGAGCGAACACCGCGACCAGCGTCCTGGATGCACCCTGGGCCGCCAGCCGTGGAAACACCATTGATTCCAGGACAGGCACGGCCACGGTGATCAGTTGATACAGCAGCGCCGTCATCGCGATTGCCGCGATCGCCATCGTGCAGGTCGCGATCGTCTCGAACACCACGTCTTCAGGATTTCTGTTATTCATGACCGCCTCCTGGAGACCACGATAACGCCGCTCGAGGCGATTCGGGCTTGAGGAAACCTTGAGGTTTCCCTGATCAGGCGCGGCGGGCGGGTTCGTGTCTCGGCAGGAGCGCGCCAAGCATCGGACGGCCCGCCAGCGCGGTGTGCCAGCCATATGCGGCCAGCGCGATCACGCGTCGCCACGATGAGACGAGACGATGAGGCGTACGGCACTGAGGAGTCGAGCGAATCGGCACGCGTGGAAGCAGCACGCTCACAAACGACGCGACCATCATCGTGAGCAGACCGAACCGGACGGCCACCAGCGATGACCGCCGTCTGGACCGCCGCGAACAACGCGATGTCGGCGAACGATGGAGCGAAGTGATCGGCCGGGGCGTTGGCGAGCAGCCAGCCCCCGTGGGTGACGACGTAGTTCGCGGTCAGGCCCAGAATCATCGCCGCCATCGCGAACGAGCGCCGCCGGAGGAGCACGACGAGCACGAACAGGAGCAGGAACGTCAGCATGATGCTGCTCCACACGGGAATGCTCATCACCGAGCCGATGATCCGCGAGAGCACATAGCGCCCGCCGAGGAGCAGGTCGCTGGACGCCTCCATTCCGTCGAACGGGTTGCTGGAGGCACCAACCGGAAATTGCGGCGGCCGGCCCGACCAGCGCCGCAGCAGCGTGTGAAGTCGCGAGTATCAGTGCATTGCCAATCGCGACGAGCACGCCGACGAGCACGTCGCGTCCCACGAGCGGATCGCGAACGCTGCCTGCCAGCAATCGGCTCCATCCGATCATGGTTTCAGGCCAGACCCGGCGGATGTGCGGTTCGAGCGCGATATACAGCAGCCACGCGAAGGCCGGGACGAAGAACACGAGCGCGGGCCCTCTGGTCGAGCACCGACAGATCGCCGGTTTCGAGCGCGTTGCTCACCGCGCCGGCGGCGAGAATGAACATGCTCAACCGCATCGCGCCGCGGCGATCGCCGCGGCCCAGACGCAGATTGCGCAGCGCCAGCAGCCACGGCGATCGACAATGGCCAGCGGTGCCACGGCTGTGCGCATGTAGAGACCGACGCGCTCTCCCGACGTGTTGCCTGGCTGAGCGTCTTCGTTCCTGGGCCGGGTCCACGGCGCGACGATCTCGAAGTACACGGGCCTTCCCCAGCACGGCCGCCGCCTCGATCCGAATGGGCACATCAGGGCGGTCGGGATATGCGCCTTCCCAGGCTGCCCGCTCGTCCGCGAAGATCGGCGGGATCCATCGCGGGCTCGACGGGCGAGAACCGTGCGATCGGCAGTCCAGCCTCCGCGAACAGCGCTGTCCAATCAGCCGCGCGATGCAGGAGTGGACGCGGCCCGGGCTTCCGGCGACGCCTCGATCTGCGCCGGGACGGCCAGGAGGCTGACCAGCCGACCTGTTTGATCGAGCGTCAGCGACACCATCCCGGAACGCGTGGGGGGCGGATTCAGCGGCGTCACGATATTGGTGCCGCCGATTGGCACCAGACCGCCGCGGACTCTGCCGGTGCCAGAAGAGCAACGCAGGCGGTTGAGATGTGCGCGAGCGCGCGCCATCGCGAGGGCGATCGGTCGTGCTCGTCGATGTACCGCAGGTAGTCGATATCGGTCGCGTATCCGATCGCTTCGTCGGCTGGCGTGTCCGCGTAGCCCAGGTTCCGCAGCACGGTGTGGGCTCGCTCGGTGAGCGCCTGCGGGCTCGAGCTCGATCTTCGTCATCCCGATCAGGCTGACGTCGCGCGTGAGCGGGGCGAGGAGGATCAGCCCAATCAGCACGCCGGCAAAGCAGAGGGCGCCGATCGCGGGCGATAGCGTGCCGGCTTCTCCAGCCGCCGCAACCATGTCGGGTGACGGCGTTTCGCCGGCGGCAATCATCGCCGCGAGCGCGTTCCCTCCGGGCAATGCAGCCGCGACGGCGATCGCCGAGGCCGGACGCCGAGCCGGATCGCGTTCGAGACAGCGCAGGATGACGCGTTCGATGGCGGGATCCAGATCGGGAATGTGGGTCGACGGGCTTGCCGGAGGCGCAGTTCTGCGCGCGCCGCCAAGGGGCGCCGTCGACGTTGAGCGCACGCTTGCCCGTGAACATTTCGTACAACACGAGACCCAGCGCGTACACATCGGTCCGCGTCGTCACCTCGCGCCCTTCCTGCTGTTCCGGCGCCATGTAGCCGGGCGTGCCCGCGATCTCGTGCGCATCGCGCCGCTGGTCGGTGAGATTCGCGAGACCAAAGTCCGCGAGGTGCGCCCGACCCCGCCCGTCGATCAGCACGTTCGCGGGTTTCAGATCGCGATGCAGGACCTTGCGGTCGTGTGCCGCGGCGAGGCCGGCGCAGAGCTGCCGTGCAAGCTCGAGCGCCTTGTCCGATGGCAACCGGCCGATGCGCCGCAACAACGAGGCGAGATCCTCGCCGTCGATGTACTCCATCGAGAGGAAGTGCTGGCCGCCGGTTTCGGCGATGTCGTGCACGCGGCACACGTTCGGATGAGAGACCTGCCGTGCCAGCCGAACTTCCTGATGGAAGCGCGCGAGCCGGTCGGCGCGATCCGTGACCTCCTTCGACAGGAATTTCAGACGCGACCGGTTGTCCGAGCTTCAAGTCTTCCGCTCGATAGACTTCGCCCATGCCGCCGCGGCCCAGCAGGCCAACGATGCGGTAGCGGCCGGCCAGCATCGTGCCGGGAATGAACTGCGCGCCGTCGAGAGCGTCCGACGAAGGCGGTGAACCCGTCGCCGCGGTCAGCGTCGGCGCTTGAGAGGTGTCAACGCGGGCACCGCACGCCAGGCAGAAGCGGCTCGATTCGGGAACATCGTGCCGGCAGGCAGGACACTGCATCGGATCGGCATGATACTAGTCATCCGCGTGAGGTATCGCCAGAGAAAGAGGCGACCTGGACAAGACCCTCTCGTATAATCCGCCAGGATTGCAGAACGTGAGTGCGATTGTCGTCGACGTCGGCGCGCGCCTGGTACGGCGGGAGGGGATCGAGGTCCAACTCGCGCCGAAAGCGTTCGAACTGCTGCTGATTCTCGTCAAGAACCAGCCGAATGCCGTGCCGCACGCGCAGCTGCACGCCGCTCTTTGGCCGGGCGTTCATGTTTCCGAGACGAGCCTTGCGGCACTCGTGACGCAGCTTCGCAAAGCGCTCGGCGATTCGGCGATGGTCGCGTGATTCGCACGCTGCACCGCGTCGGCTACGCGTTCATCGGTGAAGCGATCGTCGCCGGCCATACGCACGCAGTCGGCGGGCCCGTGTGCCGGTTGATCTGGCACGGCGAAGTCGATTGATGTGCCAGCCGGCGAATCGGTGATCGGTCGCGACCGCGGATGTGCGGTTCAAATCGATGCCGACTCGGTGTCGCGCCAACACGCCCGGTTGAACGTGGACGGAGCACGAGGTCTCGATCGAAGATCTCGGAAGCAAGAACGGCACGTGGGTGGCGGGCGAACGTATTCACGGCACGGCGGCGCTGACCGACGGCACCATCTTTCGGTTAGGATCCGAAACCGTCCGCTTCGAGATCATCATCGACGAGCGGCCGACAAAAACGGCCATAGTTCCGTGACCGCCTGGTGCTCGCGCGCGCGTTGCCGGCTATCGAACGACGACCGTGCCGTGCAACATGTTCATCCCGCAGGCGAACGCGACGTCTCCCGATTTGGCTGGTGTGAACTCGATCACGACGGGCTCATTCAGGGGGAGCGCTCGCTTGATGTTCAACGACGGAAACACCACTTCCGTGCCGCACGTCTTGTCGGTTGTGCGCACGAACGTGATGCGCACCCGTGTGCCGGCGCGGAACGTCACCTTCGCAGGCTCATAGCCCTGTTCGCTGACGACCACTTTCGCAGTCTGGGCGGCCTCGTTGCTGCGTCCGTCGCCTGACGATGCTGGCGTTGCGGCCGCATTCGCCGCACTTGCCGCCGGCCTGAGACCAAGACGCTCACGCTCGGCCCTGACGAAGAAGCTGCCTTCGGTCACAACGAGGTCGCCTGCCTGAACGCCTGAGAGGACCTCGACCAGATCTCCGGAGGAGGGACCGAGCCGGACCTCCCGTTCAATAAACGTCCCGGGTTCCTTTGAATTCGCGAGATAGACAACCGTGCGGTCACCAACGTTTTGTACGGCCGTGCGCGGAAGTCTCGGAGCCGGCGTGCCCCCGGCTCCCTCCATCACGACGTCCGCGTACATCCCGAGCCGCAGCTCGCCACCAGGGTTCGGCACCTCGATCCGCACCTTCGCCGTTCGAGTGCCGGCATTGACCAGCGGATCGATGTAGCTGACGCGGCCGCGCTGCGTGACGTCCGGCCGGGCTGACGTTGTAATGACGGCCTCATTGCCGACGCGAACCCGGGAAAAATCCCTTTCGTACAGATCCGCCACGACCCAGACCGTCGAGAGATCGACGACGGTGAAAAGCCTGGTTGCCGGATCCACGTTGAGACCGACATTGGCTCCGCGCTCCGTCACGACGCCGTCAATCGGGGCAGAAATGCTGGTCGTGGCGCTCACACTGCGGGCAGAAGCCATGTTGTCGAGCGCCGAGCCGGAGACGCCGAGCAGTTCGAGTTGCGACCGCGCACTCTGGACGGCCGCTGTCTGCGCAGCGTGCTCGGCGTGAATCCTCTCCAGCTCCTGGCGGCTCGCGGCCCCGATCTCGACGAGCTTCTGGGTCCGTTGTAACTCGCGATCATGGGCGTCGAGCATGGCCTGTGCCGACACGTAGCGAGTCTGCGCTTCGGCGAGCGCCGGGGTGTAGATCTCGGCCATGGTCTGGCCGCGACGAACGCGGTCGCCGAGCGCCGGCCCAATCTTCGTCACACGCCCGGCGACCAGCGGCGTCACCACCACCTGGCGATAGGCGTTCGGCTCGACGACACCGGGCAGCCGAATCTCCGTCGTTGACGTTCCACTCGCGACCGGCGTCACGACGATCCCCGCTCGTTCCCCCGCATCCCGACTGAGCGGAACGACGACGTCAGCCAGTGGCGCGTTGCCCGTGGTAGCGGATACGGCGGCCGGCGGCCGCGCCGACGCTGGTGGCGACATGCCTCCAACGCGCCCGGGATCGCGTCGCATCAACATGTACGTGGCGCCGGCCCCCGCACCCAGCAGAGCGAAGGCCACCAGCGCCGCAGAGCCCTTGTGCATCGTTACGCGTGTGTCGCCGGTCATTGTTTCTCTCCAAGCGCCCGATTGAGCGCTGTTCGTGCCTCGTACGCCGCACGCAGGGCCTCGGTATAAGCGCGTTCCACATCCAGGTATCGCCGTCGTTCGGCCAGGACCTCGAACACGGTCACCCGTCCGAGCTCGTAACTCTGACCGACTATGGCGAGGTTCTGCCGCGCGAGCGTCTGGGCACCTGTGGCATAGAGTTTCAGCGCCTCTCTCGCGCGCGCATCAAATGCGCGAGCAGACGCCAGCTCGGTTTCCGCGGCGAGCCGCGCGGCATCGTAGGCGGCGGCCGCGCCCGTGCGCTCTGCGCGCGCCACCGCCACTTCTCCCTGATTTCTGTTCAGGACAGGAATCGTGAGCATCGCGCCGGCAGACCAGTAGTTGAACTGCCCGCGCACGCGTTCCAGCCGGCCGTCTGGGGCGAACCCACGCTGCGGGAAACCGGCGTCCATGCGCATGTAATTGCCGAAGAGGCTGACATCGAAGCTGCCTTCCGACTCCGCCCGGTCGATCTTCGCCGCCGCCGTTTCGATGCGCGCCGCCGCTTCCCGAACGTCAGCCCGCAGTTCGACGCTCATCGACGGGTTCGGCACCTGCGGCGCGAGAGCAGACTCGCGCTGGACGAGATCCTCGAAGGTGTCACGAACGGTTACTGTGACATCTGCCTTCATGCCGAGCACGCGTTTCAACTCGAACACGGCGGTTTCGGTTCGTCCCGCCTGGAGCAGGCGCTCCGCCTGTACGCGCCGAAGCTCGACATCCACCAAATCGCGCTCGAGCGGTGGCGACGCCCCCTCCTCGACGCGCGATCGAAGCAGCTCGTATTGCTTCTGTGTCGCGGAGAGAAGATCGTCGAAGAGCTCCAGATTCCGAATGGCGACAAGGACGTCGCCATACCGCATACGCACATCGGCAGCCAGCACACGTTCGCGATCCGCAACCGCCAGCTGCGCGGTCGTCAGCTCGCGATCGGCTACGGCAATACGCTCACCTCGCCGGGAGAGCTCCAGCGGCCATTCGATCCCGACCGTGGCCAGGTGATCCGTGCCGCCGGGTTCGTCGCGCCATTCGAACGAGACGGATGGGTTGGCCCTGACCGACGCCTGCTGCCTCATGCCTTGCGCGACATCGACCTCACTGCGCGTTGCCCGAAGCGACGGCTCTTGTTCGAGCGCGCGCGCGATGGCCTGTTCCAGCGACAGGCCGTTCGCGGGATCGACAAACCGACTGGCAAGCGGCGCCTGGCCGCCTGGTGATTGCGCCGAGGTGGATACACCGGTCAGCAGCGTCGCAATGAGGACGCTCAACACGATTCGCGCGGTCATTGCACGCCTCCCTGGAAATTCACCGAGCCTTGTCCCGCCGGCCCATTCCACTCGATCGCCATCGGCCAGGCGCCAGCCATGCCGAATTCGGCGGTCACGGCGTACCGGCCGGGCACTCCGGTCGGCGTGACCTGCAGACCACCAGACATGACCATCCCGGGCATCTGCATGTTGGCGCTCGCGCGCACGCTGCCGACGTCGACCAACGTGGTGGTGCCCGCGCGCCTGAACTCGAACGAGAAACGATTCCGTCCCTGCCGCAGGGTACCGGTTGGCGACAACAACGCGATATCGAGATCGCCTGCCCGAACCGTTTGCACGACCGCACCGGCACTCTGTGCCGTTGGCTCGCTGCCGCCTGGTCGCATTCGCCACACCACGAACCAGGTCACGGCAACAAGGACAAGGGCTCCCGCGGCCATTGCCGCGCGCCGCGGACTGCCGGGCACCTGCCGGACTCGCGGCTGTGGCTCGGCCCGAAGCCCCAGGCGTCGCTCGCTGATCCAGAAGAAGATCACCGGCGTGACGACCAGCACATGAACCAGCGACGACACCATGCCGCCGAGTACCGGCGTCGCGAGCGGCTTCATCACCTCCGCACCGGCGTGCGTGCTCCACATGATCGGGAGGAGTCCGGCGACGACAGTGGAGACGGTCATCACTTTCGGCCGTAGACGAAGCAATGCGCCCTCCATCACGGCCTCCATGAGGCCGGCCCGCGTCAGCGTTCCGCCGAGCTCATGTCGCTTCCGCTCGACCGCTTCCTCGAGATAGATCACCATGACGACACCGGTCTGCACGGCGGTGCCGAACAAGCGCGATGAAGCCGACCCACACCGCAACCGAGAAGTTGTAGCCCAGCAGCCAGAGGAGGTAGACGCCGCCCGTCAAGGCGAAGGGCACGGCGAGAAGTACATGCGCGGCTTCGAGCGCCGAGTGATACGTGAAGTACAGCAGCACGAAGATCACCAGCAACACGATCGGCAGGACGAGCTGCAACCTGGCTCGCGCTCGTTCCTGGTTCTCCCACCGGCCGCTCCAGCCCATGTAGTACCCCGCCGGCAACGAGACGTCCCGTGCGACGGTCGCGCGGGCTTCTTGAACGAAGCCGCCGACGTCACGGCCCTGCACGTTCAGGAGCACGGTCGCGAGCAGCAGGCCGTTCTCTGAAGAAATCATCGCGGGACCACGGGCGTGCTCGATGCGAGCGACCTGACCGAGCGGGATCTGCGCGCCATTGGACGCAGCCACGAGAACCTGACCGAGCGCCTGAGGATCCGTCCGGTACTCGGGGGCGTACCGAACCCGGACGGGAAAACGCTGGCGACCCTCGATGGTCGTCGTCAGCGTGGTTTCGCCCACTGCCGTCTCAATCACCTGCAGGATGTCGCCGACGCCGATCCCGAAACGCGCGGCCGCGGCACGGTCGACCTCGATGTTGAGATACTGACCACTGGTGACTTGTTCCGGGTAAACGTTGCTCGCACCCGGGACTCGGCGCACGCTGTCAGCGACCTTTCGCGCCAGTTCCTCGAGCACGGTCAGATCGGTGCCGAAGATCTTCACACCCACTTCCGAGCGGATCCCCGTCGTCAGCATGTCGATGCGGTTGATGATGGGCATCGTCCAGATGTTGGAGACACCGGGAAGTTGCACGGCTTGCCCCATCTCAGCGCGCAGGCGGTCGAGCGTCATTCCCGGCCGCCATTCGTTCCTCGGCTTCAGGTGCACGATGGTCTCGGTCATGTTGAGCGGTGCCGGATCGGTCGAGGTGTCGGCTCGTGCGACCTTGGCGACGACGTGCGCAATTTCCGGAAACTTCATCAAGGCGGCGTTCTGGCGGGCCGCAATCCTGGTGTTCTCCTCGAGCGAGATGCTGGAATCGGCGATCGGCATGAACATCAGGTCGCCCTCGTTGAGCGGCGGCATGAACTCGCTACCGATCCCACGCGCCAGGATCAGCGCTCCGACAAAGAGCATTGCCGCGGCCGTGATGGTGAGCGCCCGGTGCGCAAGCGCGCTCCGCAGCACTGGCCGGTAGATCGCACGAAGCACACGCATGACGGGATTGGCCTCTTCCGGATGGAACCTCCCCCCGAGCAGCAACGTGCAGAGCACTGGAACGAGCGTGACGGAGATCACCGTGGCCGCGAGCACGGCGAACGTCTTGGTGAAGGCCAGGGGGTGAAAGAGCTTGCCTTCCTGACCGGTCAAGGCGAAGACCGGGATGAAGGCGAGCAGGATGATGGCCATCGAGAAGAACACGGGCCGCCCGACCAGTCGCGTGGAGTCGCGGACCGTCTCCCAGATTCGCCGGCGATCGCTGGCATCGATTCCTCGCTGCTCGACAAAGCGGAACGCGTTCTCTGTGACCACGATCCCGGCATCGACGAGCACGCCAATCGCGATCGCGATGCCGGCGAGGCTCATGATGTTGGAGGAGATCCCCGCGTAGTACATGCCCAGGAACGACATCAGGACGGCGAGGGGCAGCGGCAGCGTCACGATCAGAATCGATCGGAAGTGCATCAGGAAGATGACGTGCGCCAGCGTCACGAGCGCGATCTCCTCGATCAGAGCCGTCCGCAACGTGCCGACCGCCTGCTCGATCAAATCCGAGCGGTCGTAGAACGGCACGATCGTGACGCCCGGCGGAAGGCCTGGCGCAATCTGGGCGATGCGCGCTTTCACTGCGTCGATGACGCCCTTCGTGTTGACGCCGGTTCGCGCGACGATGACACCGCCCACGGCTTCCTGCGTCCCTTTCACGAGCGAGGCGACCCGGAACGCGTTGCCGATCTGAACATTGGCCACCTGCTCGACGTAAATCGGAACCCCGTTGGCGCCGCCGACGACGATCCGTTTGACGTCATCGACCGACGCGATCAATCCGATGCCTCGTACGATCAGCCAGGCGCCATTCGACTCGAGCACGTTGCCGCCAACATTCAGGTTGCTGTCGCGGACGGCCGACACGACAGAACTCAAGGGCAGGTTGTAGCTCCTGAGGCGATTCGGATCGACATCCACCTGGTACTGCTGGACATGGCCGCCGACAGAGGCCACCTCGGCGACGCCCGGCACGGCATTGAGCTGATAGCGGATGAACCAGTCCTGCAGGGTACGGAGATCACGGAGCGAATGCGTCGGGCTCTCCACCGTGTACCAGAACACATGTCCGACACCGGTCGCGTCTGGTCCGAGCGTCGGCGTCACGCCCGTGGGCAGGTTTTTCGTGACGAGGCTCATACGTTCGAGGACGCGGGTGCGGGCGAAGTACAGCTCCACGTTGTCCTCGAAGACGACGTAAATCATCGAGAAGCCGAACGCGGACTGCGACCGGACCACCCGTACACCTGCGAGTCCCTGGAGATTCGTGGTGAGCGGGTACGTCACCTGGTCTTCGACCTCCTGCGGGCCGTGCCCCGGCCAGTCCGTGAAGACAATGACCTGGTTGTCGGAGAGATCTGGAATCGCGTCGATCGGCGTGGACGTCAGCGCCCACCATCCCCAACCTGCGAGGCCGAGGTACAGAACGACGACGATGAACCGGTTCTTCAGTGCAACGTCAATGAGTCGATTGATCATGCCTGCCTCGTCGAGCCCACATGTCGATCACAAGCCTGCCCGCCGTAGCCGCATGGAGCTCACGCGGCGAAGGCGGGACACACAACGACTGTGAGCAGCTAGACGAGAAAGACCGAGAGGAGAACGTGCCTGGGCACTGGCGCCCTGGGAATCGGCGCCAACGTACGCCAGACGTCGCTCAGCACGAGAGCGGGGACGTCGGCGGGCAGGACAACCCCTGCGCCGAGCACCGCCGCGGTAATGGCGCTGGCAAGCGAGGGGTTGGACTGATGGGAATTCTCGCGCTCTGATGACGCGCAGCAACTGTCCGCCTGGGCTTGCGTGTGAACGTGTCCTGACGCGGAGCGGTGGGAATCGCCCTTGTGCATCGGGCATTCGCCGTCCTCGGCACAACACGCCATCCGGGCTTCAGGGCTCGGCAGCCACCCTGCGCAGAGCGCGGCATTTCCGGCCATCAATGCCAGAGTGAGCGCGAGAGCCGACAAGCGCTGGACGAACCTCAGCACCCTTCTAGGATGCTCGACTGGAGAGGCGGTGTCAAACCCTCGACTACCTCTTGTCGATGCGAAATGAAATGGCCAAACCGAGGTGCGTGCTTCGCTCGAGGAAGGTCTTGGTGCCGAAGAAAGCCGCGTCGACGCCAAAGTTGCGTGTCAGGTTGAAGCCGGCCCCGGCTGAAGGGTACCAGCTGCCATCGTAGTAGCGGCCTGCCCCCCTCAGTTCTAACCTGCCAAACCGGCGCTCCATGCCCGCACGGAACTGGTTGGCCATGTAACCGTGCGAGACCTCTGTGAGAACCGACCACTTTTCCCTGTGGTAGGCGACATCGCCCGTATACGTGACCGGCAGCTCGAGCCGGCGCGTCTCGCCGGTGCGGGGCAACCTGACATGGACGAACTCGGTGTTGCCGAAGAAGCTCAGCAGGCTGACGTGGTGCCGCTCGATGTCGGTCCAGTCGATCCGGTTCGCGATGCCGCCGACACCGAAGCCGAAATCCCAGCGATTGACGACGGCCGCAACGCCAACATCGACGGCCATGCCGCGGCCACTCGACGACGTGTGCCAGTCGAGCCCAAAGGGGGCCGCCGGCGGATTGGGCAAGACGAGGCCAAACGAGTCGGTCGTGAGTTGAAGGTTCGCATTGAAGGCGTCGAGGCGGAGACCCTGCAGGTAGTGGAAATTCGCGGCGACATACAGGCCATTGCGGCCGGCAGCAATCCCCTCCTGAGCGAACAACGGAAAGCGTGCCCGATACCCTCCGGTAATCGCAAGGGCAAGCTGGTCTGTCTCCCCTCCGCCGATGTCAAGGCTGCCGTTCGGAACGTAACTATCGACCGCGCCGTTCAGAAGATTCACGATCTCGTTGTCGAACTCCGCAAACGCGCGTGCCGCGAGATACGGTCCGGCGCCGGCGTAAATCCCCTGAAAGCTCCGGTCGTCCGAGTGCAGCATGAACGTCTTGCCCCAGTTCTCCAGGAGAAGACCTTCTGTGGTTATCGAAGGATCGATGTTGAATCCGCGATACGCATTCAGGTCTGGCTCCAGTTGGGCCCGGAGGAGGTCCCTGAAGAACGTCTTGGGGGTGATGTCTTCGCGTCGCCCGAACACATGATGAAGCGGGCTGTAGGCGTACTCGACGGCGCGAGAGAAGTCGAAGTCCTCGCGATTCGGGAAAAAGACACGGACGTCGCTCAACAGCTTTACCAGCCCCACCGGGATCATGATCGATCGGTACCGGCGCTGCCGTTCGACCAGCTTCGATGCGATGTTCGGGGTCCCTCCGGCGCCCCCGAGCGCGATGCGTCTGGCGTCGAAGGTGTAGTTCTGGGCGAACGCCGACGAGGCGGTACACAGGAGTAAGAGGACCGCGACGAATGCGCTTCGCGATCTGCAGGTGCGTGAGTATGGGTGATCCATGAACCGAATGAAAGTATAGCCGCACGCGGAGAGAACGTCGGCTCGCTGCGACCTAAGTAGTCTTCGCCTGCCCATTCGCGCTGGTTGTAGTATTGCCTCCGTACGGCGGCTGTCGGCATTCGATGGCCTGCAGAACACTTGCTGAATCACGAACTCGCGGCTCGGATAGACGCCGGACCAGAGGGACGCTCCGCAGGGGCATCGCTCCGCACGGTGTGTTACGTCCTGGCGAGCGCCGTCTGCTATTACGCCTCTACGCAGATCGCCTGGGCGCTTACGTTTCCTGACAGCAAAGTCTCACTCTTTTTTCCTCCACACGCGGTTCTGCTGTGCGTCCTGCTGCTCGTCCCCACCCGGCACTGGTGGGCCTACGTCCTCGCTGCCGCCAGCGCTCATTTTCTGGCGACCCAGCAGGCGGGCTGGCCGCCGTTGTACGCATTGACAGCCGAGGCGTTCGACGCGGTGAAATGCGTTTCGGCGGCGGCGGGGATTCGCATTCTGATCAAGTCTCCCCTCAAGGCCATCACGCTTCGCGACGCGATCCTCTTCGTCCTCATCGCCGTGGTGCTCGTGCCTTTTGGGACCGCCTTCTGGGGTGCTGCCTTTACGGTCTCCTACGGTTTCGGCACTCAGTATTGGATCGAGTGGCGCAACCTGGGAATCTCGAATGCGGTCACGACCGTCGTCCTGGTGCCGGCATTTCTGCTGGGTGCGCACCATCTGTTCGCCGGACGCCCGAGAGCCCTGTCCCCCCGACGCGCGTTGGAAGCCGCTCTCGTCGGTGCGGGTACGGTGGTGCTGGGAATCTTCGTATTCGATAAAACGCCTGCGGGTCCCACCACGTCGCCCGCTCTCTTATATGCGCCGATTCCCCTGCTCATCTGGGCGGCGCTCCGCTTCGGCCTTGGTGGAATCAGCGTCTCGATGTTGATCATCACGGTCCAGGCGATCTGGGGAACGATGCGCGGGCACGGCCCGTTCCTGGCTCAAACCCCCGCCGAGAATGCGACGGCACTTCAGCTGTTCCTCCTGGTGACAGCCACTCCGCTGATGCTGCTCGCGGTTGTCATCGACGAGGAAAGACGCTCGAAAGAAGCGTTGCGTGAGAGCGCGAACCTGATGGGTCTCGCCGCAGAAGCCGGAAACCTGGCGATGTGGGTGTGGGATGTGTCCGGCAATGACGTGTGGATGACCGAGCGGGGGCGCTCGCTGTTTGGCCTCGATCCGGACGCGCGCCTCGATTTTGCCGCAACGTTCGATCGCGTGCACTCCGAGGATCGCGCCGCGCTTGAAGCCGCGATCCAACGGGCACTCCAGACGCGAGGCGAATACGACATGGAGTATCGCCTGCAGCAAGCGGATGGCATGGCCCGTTGGATTCATGGGCGGGGTCGTTGTGTGGGGTCAGACGAGGGCACAGGCGCAAAGCTCTTCGGCGTGTCGATGGATGTCACGGCTCGCAAACAGGCGGAGGCATCAGCCGCCCAAAAGCGGGCGGAACTGGAGCACATCGCACGCGCGGCCACGCTCGGCGAGCTCACCTCAACCCTGACGCACGAACTGAAACAGCCCATCACTGCGATCCTCGCCAACTCCTATGCCGGCGTGCGACTGCTCGACGCACCCGAGCCCGATCTCCAGAAGGTGCGCAGCACGCTGGCCGACATCTGCGAGGTCACCGAGCTTGCCGGCGAAGTCATTGGCGGGTTGCGGGCCATGCTCAAGCGCGACAGCACGGCGGCGGAGTTGACCAGCGTCGATGTGAACCAGGTGATCCGCATCGTCGAGCGCATCGTGCACGGTGATGCGACTCTGCACAGGGTCACAGTCCATCTCGACCTGTCGCCAGACGTCCGACCGGTGAAAGGCGACCGCGTCCAACTGCAGCAGGTCATCCTGAACCTGATGCTCAATGCCTTCAGCGCCATGAGCGGAACCGGACTCGACGGCGCGCGGCGTCTGGTCGTGCGTACGTCGATTGATAAGTCGAACGTGCTGGTCGAAGTTCAGGACAGCGGCACTGGAATCGCCGCGGAAAAGCTCGAGTCGATCTTCGATCCCTTCGTCACCAGCAAGCCGGAAGGACTGGGCATGGGTCTTTCGATCTGTCGCGCCATCATCGAACGCCACGGCGGCACGATATCGGCTGCGAACAATCCCGACGGCGGGGCGACGTTCTCGATCACGCTGCCGGTCACCGGCGAATGAATAACGTATGCGATCTGACGACCGGAACTTTGACCTCATCGTCATCGGCTCCGGTATGGGCGGGCTGACTGTCGCAAGCCTCATGGCTCAACTCACGCGTCAGCGCGTGCTGGTGCTGGAGCGCCATTTCAGGCTCGGCGGGTTCACGCACAGCTTCACGCGGCCCGGCCACCGCGCGTGGGACGTCGGGCTGCATTACGTGGGCGGAATGGGTGCCGGCGAGACCGGTCGCCAGTTGTTTGACCTGGTGACCCGGCGCGGTGTGCGGTGGCAGAAGATGCCCTCGCCCTTCGAGAAGTTCGTGTACCCAGACTTCACCTTCGACGTGCAGGACGATGAAACGAGCTATCGGCAGGCGCTCGTCGCGCGATACCCGCAGGAGCGTGCGGCGATCGAAACGTACTTCAGGGACCTCCACGCCGCAGCCGGGTGGTCGGGCGCGCAGATTGTCGCCCAGGCTGTTCCCCGCATGATGGCCGCGCTCGTTCGAATCGCGAGCCGCCCGCGACGGGCGCTCGCGCTCTCCACGACGGCGGCGTATCTCGACGAGCATGTGCGTGACCCGCAGCTCAAAGCGGTGCTCGCCTCGCAGTGGGGAGATTACGGGTTGCCCCCGTCGGAGAGCGCGTTTGCGATTCATGCGCTCGTCGTGGGCAGCTACCTGGGCGGCGGGTACTATCCAATTGGTGGCGCCGGGACCATCGCCACGAGCGTCGCCGATATCGTCGCCGCACACGGCGGCCAGTGCCTCGTCAATCACAGAGTGGCTGAAATCATCGTCTCGGACGGCGCGGCGGTCGGTGTCAGGATCGAATCAGACGGGCGGCACGGTGCGGACCTGCAGTTCAGCGCACGCCGGGTCGTCTCGGACGCCGGGGCGTTCACGACCTTCTGCAATCTGTTACCGCAAAGTGTGCCGATTCCCTTCAGGGCCGATCTCGAACGCGTTGCCGAGGGTCACAGCTTCGTGACGCTGTATCTCGCGTTCAAAGAGAGCCCGGCGAAGCTGGGCTTCAAGGGAGAGAACCACTGGATCTACGACGGATACGATCACGATGCGCTGTTCAAGCAGCATGGCGCCGTCCTGGAAGGACGGCCCAGGGGGTGTTACCTGTCCTTTCAGTCTCTCAAGGACCCGGAGGCGACGGCGCACACCGCCGAGATCATCGCGTTCCTCGACTACGCATCGGTTGAAGCATGGAAGAGTCAGCCATGGCACAAGCGGGGCGACGAGTACGACCGGTTGAAGCATCGTGTCGCTGAGGGCCTGCTGGATTTCGTCGACCGGCACTACCCGGGTTTCAAAGCCCTCGTCGACTACTGCGAGGTGTCGACACCGCTGAGTGTTGAGCACTTCACCGGGCATCGGCGCGGATCGGTGTATGGCATCCCCGCGACGCCGGAGCGCTTCCGGCTGCCGTACCTGAGCGTGGCGACGCCGGTACGAAACCTCTACCTGACGGGCTCCGATGTGGCCTCGCTCGGGATCATGGGCGCGATGATGGGTGGTGTCGCCACCACAGCGCGCTTGCTGGGGGCTCTGGGGTTTTTTCGGATCATGGCTGCCTCGAAAAGATCCGCGGCCTGAACACGGTGCGGGATTTTCGGCATCGACCGCTGAAATTCCGCAGGTTCCAGTGTCCGGCCACCGCGCGCCTCGAAAATCCGAGGATTTCCCAACGTCGACCGATGCGAAGGCTGGCGCGGCTCTTGCGCCTGAAATTCGCGAGCGTCAACGTGTTTCGAACCGCTCTTTTCTCGGTCGTGCTGGCGCTGGCAATTGAGCAGAATGCCGGCCTGTTGTGCACGGTCTGGTGTCCCGACACGACGTCGACGGCGTGCCCGCATCGGGAGTCAACGACGTTGCCGAGCGTGCGCGCCGACGACATCTGCAACAACGTCGCGGTCGCGGAGGTCGCGTTTGTCCGCGAAGACGGCCGGCGCACAGCTCCGGGCCCCAACGCCCAGAACGCTCTCGTGGTTCTTCGGTTCCGATTCGTCGCCCCACCACCTGCTTCGCGCCGCGGCTACGAGCCGCGGCGGCGGTTGCTGCTCGAAGAACAACCTCTCGTGATCGCCCTCCGAATCTAGGTCCCTGATCACTCAACGGGATGTCCTGCGCATGCGAATCGCGCAGGCGAGGCAAACACAGACTCGGTGTGACTTCGGTCACCAGAGAGGTTGGTCCGTCATGAGAACCGTTTATTTCCGTTCATTGGCGCTGGCTGCGGTCGCAACCCTGACGTTCGCCGCAAGCGGCGCAGCCCAGAACAGAGCACCCGGACTTCTGAACAACCTGGAGGTACGTCAACTCGTCGCACGAGCCGAACCTGGCGACCAGGCGCAACTCAGCGCTCACTTCACCGCGCTCGCCGATCGGTACGCCGCCGAGGCGAAACGGCACCTGTCGATGTCCAAGAGTTTCACCGGCAATCCGAGCCGCAATCTTGGCACCGGTATGAGCGCGCACTGCAAGCAACTGGCGAATCTCAACACGCAGTCGGAAAAGACCGTACGTGAACTCGCGGCGTACCACGGCAAGCTGGCCGGCGGCGCTCCGGCAACACCGCCGAAAGACGGCGCGCGTTTCCAGGGCGGAGCCGGAGCACCTGAGCCGACCGAGCAAGAGCTGGATGCGCTCGCCGCGAAAGCCAGGACGTCCGCGGAACACCGGGCGCTCGAGGAGTACTTCCTGACCCTCGCGAAGCGATACACCGCCGAGGCCAACGAGCATGTCGCGTTGGCGCAGGCGTACCGGGGCACGCGGATCGCGCAAGCCGCTGTGCATCACGACCATCTCGCAGGTTTGTCGCGAGATGCGGCCAAGGAAGCCACCGCGGCTGCTGAGATGCACAAGCAGCTTGCCGGCGTCGGCCGGTAACGGTCTGCCGCAGGTCCGGGCCGGCGTTCGTTGCCGGCCCGGCTGCTCAAAACCTCGAAGCCGAAAACCACGCAGGCCACGATATTTCGGGGCCCCAACCTCAATCGCGACGGTCCGCTTTCTTGAAACCCGGACTTTTCGGCGAAAACGCCCGGTTTCAGGCAGTCGCGCGTGCGGTTCCGCTGGCTGCCAAATTGCTCCGCGCTGAGCGAGCTGCCTCGCTGCCAGGGGAGATGTGTGCTTTCCCGGTGCTCTCGCGATTCGGGCGGCGATGATTTGGCGGATCGTTCCTCGAGGTAAATCAGAACATGAGAAAACACGTCGATAGGCTCAGTCGCCGGTTCTTCACGCTCGGACTCACCGTGGGGCTTACGCTGGCGTTAGTGATGCCAGCCGCCGCGCAGACGGCGGCCCAGAAAAAGCCGAACATCGTGGTGATCTGGGGCGACGACATCGGCTATTGGAATATCAGCGCCTACAACCTGGGCATGATGGGCTACAAGACCCCCAACATCGACCGCATCGCCAGGGAAGGCGCGCTCTTCACCGACTGGTACGGCCAGCAGAGCTGCACCGCCGGACGCTCCGCCTTCATCACCGGCCAGAGCGGTTTCCGCACCGGCAACCTGAAGGTCGGTCTGCCGGGTGCACCGGAAGGCATACAGGCGCGCGACGTGACGCTCGCGCAGTTGCTCAAGGCGCAGGGCTACATGACCGCGCAGTTCGGCAAGAACCATCTCGGCGACCGCGACGAGCATCTGCCGACGGCGCACGGCTTCGACGAGTTCTTCGGCTCGCTCTACCACCTCAACGCCGAGGAAGAGCCGGAAAACCCCGACTACTTCAAAGACCCCGCGTTGCGAAAGAGGTTCAACACCCGCGGCGTCATCCACACCTGGGCAAACGCGGACGGGACCCAGAAGATCGAGAGCACCGGGCCGCTCACCGTCAAACGCATGGAGACCATCGACGAGGAAGTCACCAAGCTCTCGCTCGACTATCTCGATAAGGCGAAGGCGGCCAACCAGCCGTTCTTCCTCTGGTTCAACTCCACCCGCATGCACATCAACACGCACCTCAAGCCGGAGAGCGTGGGCAAGACCGGGCTGGGTGTCTACCCCGACGGCATGGTCGAGCACGATGGAATGGTTGGCCAGTTGCTCGACAAGCTCAAGGCGCTCGGCCTCGAAGAAAACACCATCGTGATGTACTCCACCGACAACGGCGCGGAGGTCTTCGGCTGGCCGGATGGCGGCACGACGCCGTTCCGTGGCGAGAAGAACGAGAACTGGGAGGGTGGCTATCGCGTCCCCTGCGCCATCCGCTGGCCCGGCGTCATCAAGCCCGGCACCGTGCTCAACGACCTCTTCGCGCACGAAGACATGATCCCGACGATCATGGCCGCGGTGGGCGTGCCGACCGTGAAGGAACAGCTGCTCAAGGGCATGCAGGTCGGCAAGACGACCTTCAAGGTGCATCTCGACGGCTACAACATCACCGACGCGCTCGCCGGCAAGGGACCGAGCCCGCGTCATGAGTTCTTCTACTGGAACGACGACGGCTCGCTGGTCGGATTGCGTTACGACAACTGGAAGATCGTCTTCCAGGAACAGCGTTCCGAAGGCTTCTCGGTCTGGCAGGATCCGTTCGTACCGCTGCGCCTGCCCAAGATCTTCAACCTGCGTTCCGATCCGTTCGAGATCGGCGACCAGGTCGGCATCGGTTACGCCAAATGGAGAATCGACCGCACCTTCCTGCTCGTGCCGGCGCAGATACTCGTCGGGCAGTTCCTCGCCACGTTCAAGGAGTACCCGCCGAGCCAGAAAGTCGGCAGCTTCTCGCTCGACCAGGTGCTGGAGAAGCTGCAGCAGAGCGGGAGCAGCGGCAAGTAAGCCGTCGCGTTGCGGCCTTCGCGTCCGGCGTGTCGAACCCATGACGTTCATCATCGCGGTGACAGGCTGTCCGCGCTCGTGTCGGATCGACGAATAAGGAGATCCACCTGGAGGCTTGCGCGGCCGCGATGGAGCAGGGACAGAGGTAGAATGAGCGCCTCTGGACTGGGACTCTGCTCCTTCCGCAAAACGCGGCCCGGCAATCGCTACCGCTTTCCACGGGACATCACGATGACGAGCAGGATCGGGCCGGCCACGGCTGTGCTGGGTGCGCTGTTTGCGGTATCTGCCTGCCTGCAAGCGCCGTCAACAGCTGCTCCCGGACGTATCGAAAGGACGCAGCTATGAGAGCCGTATGTACGTACTCGGATGCGTGTCGGAGCGTTGTCGCACTGCTCATGGCGACGACCCTCACGGCCTGCGGTGGTCAGCAACAGGCGGCGCCGCCAGCCACGGAATCGCCGGCGCCGCGGGACAACACCGACGCGCCCATCCCGGACACGGCCTCACCGCTCGACGCCCTCCCGGAAGCGGTGCGGCTCGTGATGGAGAAGCCGTTCACGGGGGACTTTGACGAGATGGTCAAGCGCCGCGCGATTCGTGTGGGCGTCACGTTCAACCGCACGCACTACTTCATCGACAAGGGGCAGGAGCGCGGGTTGACCTATGAAGCGCTCAAGGCGTTCGAGAGCGATCTGAATTCGGATCTGAAGACGGGCAATCTCAGAGTGCACGTGGTGATCGTGCCGATGTCGCGCGATCAGCTGCAGCCCGCTCTCTTGAGCGGCAAGGCCGACATGATCGCGGCGATGGTCACGGTCCGGCCCGAGCTGGAGGCCGTCGCCGCGTTCTCCGAGCCCACGCGCACCAACGTGAGCCAGGTGGTGGTCACCGGACCGGGAGCGCCGCCGATCGCCAGCGCAGACGATCTGGCGGGCCAGTCGGTATTCGTCCGAAAAGCGAGCGCATATTACGACACCCTCAGCAAGCTGAACGAGCAGCTGAAAGCGCGCGGCAAGCCGGTCGTGATGATCGACGAGGCGCCCGACGTATTCGAAGACGATGACATCCTCGAGATGGTCAACGCGGGCCTCGCCCCGATCACGATCGTGGACGACTACCTGGCCGAGTTCTGGAGCCAGGTGTTCACCGGCATCACGGTTCACAAAGACGTAGCCGTGCGCACGGGCGGTCGCCTCGCCGTCGCCTTCCGCAAGGACACTCCCAAGCTCCGAGAGGCCGTCAACGACTGGATCCGCAAGCACCAGAAAGGCGACGCCTTCCGGAACACCATCGAGCGCCGCTATCTCCAGAGCGTCAAGTACGTGAAAAACGCCGCGGCTGATGCCGAGCGGCAGAAGCTCGTTTCGGTGGGCGAGATCTTCAAGAAGTACGGGGCGGAGTACAAGGTCGACTACCTGCTGATGGCGGCGCAGGGCTACCAGGAATCGACGCTGGACCAGAACGTCAAGAGTCCGGTGGGCGCGATCGGCGTGATGCAGGTCATGCCGCCAACCGGAAAGGAACTGAACGTCGGCAACATCTCCGAGGTCGACCCGAACATCCACGCCGGCGTGAAGTACATGCGCTTCATGATGGACCAGTACTTCAAGGACGAGCCCATGGACGACCTGAACAAGATGCTGATGACGTTCGCCGCCTACAACGCGGGACCGGGACGGGTGCGACAGCTCCGGCGTGAAACAGAGAAGCGAGGGCTCGATCCCAATCTCTGGTTCAACAACGTCGAACGCATCGCCTCGGAGCGGATCGGTCGCGAAACGGTCACGTACGTCAGCAACATTTACAAGTACTACATCACCTACCGCCTGGTCAGCGATCAGCAGACTCGGCGTGAAGCGGCGAAGGCGGAGATCGAAAAGCGCAAGTGATGACGGCATCGACATGAGCGAGAGGTGAAGTTGCCAGATGGAGAGGTCACGATGAATCGATTGATGTTGCTTGTCACGGCATGTGTTCTGACGCTCGCGTCGGCCGTGCCCGCGCACGCGCAACTGAATGGAAGCCACAGCCTGGGCGATTTCGGGGTGCAGTCCGGATCTCAGCCTGCGCCGGGATTCTACGCTGCGCTTTTCTACTATCGCTATGACACCGACACGATCAAGGACGCGGACGGCGACATCATCCGCCCCGCGCCGAATTCTCCGGGCAGCATCGGGCTCACGGCCGTCGCACCGATTCTCTGGTATGTGAGCAAGGCCAAGGTCCTGGGCGCGAACTACGGCGCGATGGTGGTGCTTCCATGGGCGAACGCCGCGCTCGAAGCGCCGGCCTTCACCGTTGGCCAAACGATCGACACGAGCCTGGCCGACATGCTGGTCCGCCCGATCGATCTGGGCTGGCACGCCAAACGCGCAGACGTCACCACCGGGTTTCAGATCTACATGCCGACGGGCCGCTACGAGCGGGGCGGCGAGAACATCGGGAAAGGCATGTGGGCGTACGAACCGTTCGTCGGCACGACCGTGTTCTTCGACGAGAAGCGCACCACCAGTTTCGCCACCACGGCCTTCTGGGAGTTCCACGGAGAGAAGAAGGACACCGACACCAAGGTGGGACAACTGCTCACGCTCCAGGGCGGTCTAGGGAAATCATTCCTCGGCGGCGGGCTCGTCGTCGGCGCGGCGTACTACGCGCAGTGGAAGCTCACTGAAGATCGGTTCACCCAATTCGTGTTGCCAGGCGGAGGCACGGTTAATCTGGATATCCCGAAGCACAAGGTATTCGCGTTCGGGCCTGACGTAACGCTGCCGGTCGCGACGAAGTCGAAGCTCTTCTCGCTCGTCAACATCCGCTATCTCTGGGAATCGGGTGCGCGGCTGAAAACGCAGGGGCAAACGCTGGTCGTGACAGCGACATTCCCCGTGCCGAGCGTGAAGCTGCAATAGGCTCATGAAATGACCGGAAGGTGTCCAATGATGAAGAAGAAGATCCTGGCCGCGGCAATCCTCGCGTACTTGACCGCAGGCGGACTGGCGTTCGCGCAACTGGCTTTTACGAAAGTCCAGGTTGCCGACCGCATCCGCAAGGTCGAAGACGGCGTCGATGAATTTCGCAACTGGGCTGAGAAGAGGGCCGAGCAGGGACAATCCACCGCGCAGACGGCGAAGGCGTCTGGCCGCACCCGCGGCCGCACGGCGACCGAGTCGCAGAAAGCCGTCGCGCGCGAAAAGAAAGACGAGCTGGACGATGCGCTCGGCGATCTGAACCGCTCGACGAACCGGCTGCGGCGGAAATTCGACCCCACCGACAAGTGGATGGAGACCCGGCCGCAGGTGGAGAACGTCCTCGACGACGCGCGGAAGATCAATCAGGTGATGGTGCGCGGCAAGTACGGTACGCAGGCGGAACGCTATTGGGCCGTGTTGCGGGAAAGCATCAACGATCTGGCACGCTGCTACAATTTGACGCCACTAGGAGTGTGATTATGAAACGGGTATCACAATACTTTCTCACCGCCGGTCTCGCGCTTACGCTTGCGGGCCTGGGCTGCAGCGCTCCGCCGCCGTCAACGCAAACCACAGCGCCTGTGGCGACCGCCGGGGGCGGCATCGACCGCACGGTGCTGCCGATCGCGGAGCCCAACTATCCGCTGGCGACCGAGCTCGACGCCCGCAATGCCAAAGCGCCGGCGCGGTTCGAGGTGAAGCCGCCGCCGGGCGCGCCCAACGTCATCATCTTCCTGATCGACGACATCGGCTTCGGCCACGCGGGGACGTTCGGCGGCGAGATCCCGATGCCGACGCTCGATCGCCTTGCCAGCCAGGGGCTGAAGTACAACCGCTTCCACACGACCGCGCTGTGCTCGCCGACACGCGTCGCCATCCTGACCGGCCGCAACCACCACACCAACAACGCCGGCGCGATCATGGAAGTGGCGACCGCGTTTCCGGGCAACACCGGTGCGCGGCCGCAGAGCGTCACGCCGCTGGCCGAGATCCTGCGCCAGAACGGCTACAGCACATCGGCGTTCGGGAAATACCACGAAACGGCGCCGTGGGAAGTGAGCGTGTCGGGCCCGTTCGATCGCTGGCCGACGCATTCGGGCTTCGACAAGTTCTACGGCTTCATCGGCGGCGAGACCAACCAGTGGGCGCCGCTGATCACGAGCGGGACGCAGACGCTGGAAACGCCGACCGATCCGAATTACCACTTCACCACCGACATGACCAACCAGGCCATCCAGTGGATCCGCAGCCAGCAGTCGCTGACCCCGGATAAGCCGTTCTTCACCTACTTTGCGACCGGCGCCACGCACGCGCCGCATCACGTGCCGAAGGAGTGGATCGACAAGTTCCGCGGCAAGTTCGATGCGGGCTGGGACAGATACCGCGAGGCCACGTTTGCCCGGCAGAAGAAGCTCGGCATTATTCCCGAGAACACCAAGCTGGCCGACCGCCCCGCCGACATCAAGGCCTGGGACGCGCTCAGCGCCGATGAGAAGCGGCTGTTCGCCCGCCAGATGGAAGTGTTCGCGGCATTTGCGGCGCACACCGATTACGAGATCGGCCGCGTCGTCAAGGCGATCGAGGACATGGGCGAGCTCGACAACACGCTGATCATCTACGAAGTCGGCGACAACGGCGCCAGCGCCGAAGGCGGCATGCTCGGCATGTTCAACGAGATGACCTATTTCAACGGCATCGCCGAGACCGTGCCCGACATGCTGAAGAACATCGACAAGTGGGGCAATCCCGAGACCTTCCCGCACATGGCCGCGGGCTGGGCCGTGGCCGGCAACACGCCGTTCATGTGGACCAAGCAGGTGGCCTCGAACTTCGGCGGCACGCGCAACCCGCTGGTGGTCAGCTGGCCGGCGCGGATCAAGGCCAAGGGAGAAATCCGCAGCCAGTTCCAGCACGTGGTTGATCTGGCGCCGACCGTGCTCGAAGCCGCGAACATCCCGGAGCCGAAGACGGTGAACGGCGTCGCCCAGACGCCGATGGAAGGCGTCAGCATGGTCTACACCTTCGACGATGCGAAGGCCGCGGACCGGCACAAGACACAGTACTTCGAGATTTTCGGCAACCGCGCCATCTACAGCGACGGATGGGTCGCCGCCACGGTGCACAAGGCACCCTGGGAGGCACAGCCGCGGCACAAGCTGGCCGAGGACGTGTGGGAGCTCTACAACGTGAACGAGGACTTCAGCGAGTCCACCGATCTCGCGGCGTCGAATCCGGCCAAGCTCAAGGAGCTGCAGGCACTGTTCATGAAGGAGGCCGAGCGCTACCGCGTGCTGCCGATTGACGACCGGAGCCTCGAACGGTTCGATCCGGCCATGGCGGGCCGTCCAGATCTGATGGCCGGCCGCAAGACCCTCACGGTGTACGAAGGCATGACCGGGATGATGGAGAACGCGTTCATCAACGTCAAGAACCAGTCGAAGACGATCACCGCCGACGTGGAGATTATGGGCGGCGCCACCAACGGCGTCATCCTCGCCCAGGGTGGCCGCTTCGGCGGCTGGAGCCTATACGTCAAGGACGGCCGGCCGGCTTACACGTACAACTTCGTGGGATTGCAGCAGTACACGGTCAACAGCAGCGAACGGCTCGCGCCCGGCAGGCACACCATCGTGCTCGACTTCGCGTACGATGGCAACGGCCGCGGCAAGGGCGGCACCGCCACCATCTCCATCGATGGCAAGAAGGTCGGCGCTGGCCGCATCGAACAAACGAACGCGAATATCTTCTCGGCCGACGATGCCGCCGACGTCGGCATCGACGAAGGCACGAACGTGAGCTCGGCCTACCCGCAGCACGGCAACCGGTTCACCGGCCGAATCGAGAAGGTGAAGATCGACGTCAAGTGAGGGATGGAACCTCGGGAGAGACAAGCCGTGCCCGACGCCAACCGGCTTGAAACGTTCGCGAAGTACGTGGCCGTCGTGAGCGCGCTCGCCGCGGCGATCGTCGGCATCGGTCAGTTCCGGCGGGGCGTGTCGCAAAGCGTCAGGGAGCTCGAGTGGAAGCAGGCCGAGATGGCGCGAACGATCGTCAACGGCATGCTGAACGACGACGGCTGGGATGCGATGACGATGCTCGACTGGGAGGAAGGCCGCACCTACGAGATTGCGCCGGGCTCGAAGGTGCGGATTCTCCCGTCCGACGTCGCGCCCGCGCTCGAGGCCGCCTTGACGACGCACGGGTCCCAGCGCACGGACGCGCAGCGATTCATCGGAGACCGGTACGACCGTTTCTTTTTTCTGGTGAGCCAGCTGCAGGCAGCGGTACGGTCGGGTCTCGTTCGAAAGGACGACGTGGAGTTTCCGCTCAGTTGGTACGTCGAGAAGCGGCTTTGCGGGCACAAGAAGCTGCTTCTCGCGTACATCGCCGCGAACTCGGTGCCTGAGTCAGCGCAATACTTCGAGTCGCTCGAGGCCTGGCAGCGCTGTCCCTCAGGCTAGTCAAGAAGATCGCTCTTGAGGTGAGGTCAAACGACATGAAACGCGTAGTGCCGTTCGTGTGGCTCGTGGTCGTGCTGGCATCAGCGTGCACGGGGGGAACACAAGGCCCCGCGCCCGCCTCTACGCCGGCGGCAACCCAGACGAGCGCCGCGGCCGCCGACCCCCTGCCCTCATGGAACGAAGGCACAACAAAAAACACCATCCGCGACTTCGTGACGAGAGTGACGAAGGACGGTTCGCCCGACTTCGTTCCCGTACCGGAGCGCATCGCGACGTTCGACAACGACGGGACGCTCTGGGCCGAGAAGCCGCTGCCGTTCCAGGTGCTCTTCGCGCTCGATCGCGCCAAAGCCCTCGCGCCGCAACATCCGGAATGGACAACGAAGCAGCCGTTCGCGTCTCTCTTGAAGGGCGACATGGCGGGCGTCATGGCGTCCGGTGGCAAAGGCGTGATGGCGATCATGGCCGCAACGCACACCGGGATGACGACCGACGAGTTTGCCGGGGTCGTGCAGGAGTGGATGGCGAGCGCAAAACACCCGCACACCGGACGGTTGTATACCGAGATGATCTACCAGCCGATGGTCGAACTGCTTGCGTACCTGCGGACGAACGGGTTCAAGACCTACATCGCGTCTGGCGGCGGAGTGGAATTCATGCGCGGGTGGACGGAGCGCGTTTATGGAATTCCTCCGGAGCAAGTGATCGGCAGCGCCGGCAAGCTGAAGCTCGAGGTACGAGACGGCAAACCCGTGCTCATCAAGTTGCCCGAGATCGATTTCGTCGACGACAAGGAAGGCAAGCCGATCGGCATCCTGAACCGGATCGGCCGGCGTCCTATCGCGGCGTTCGGCAACTCCGACGGCGATCTTCAGATGCTGCAGTGGGTCATGGCGGGCAGCGGCCCGCGCTTCGCCCTCTTCGTCCATCACGACGATGCGGCGCGCGAGTTCGCGTACGACCGGGTCGACAAGCTCCAGCATTTCGACAAAGGCTGGGATGAAGCGGTGGCGAAAGGCTGGACCGTCGTGAGCATGAAGAACGACTGGAAGACCGTCTTCCCTTCAAGTCGCTGAGTGACAAAAGACAACCGGCGACTGAACCCAAATGCTGGTCGGCAACAAGATCCAATGAGCGTAGCGGACCGGTTACTCGGCGTGGCCGCTGCGCTCGCCCTCTTCCTGATTCCGGCGCCAGGATTGGCACAGGAACTGGAGCCCGGCGCCTACTGGCCCATCCCCACGGGGTTGAACATCGTCACCGTGGTCAACAGCATCAACTGGGGCGACGTGGCGTTCGAGCCCGCGGCGCCGATCGACGAGGCAAGGGCCACGATCAACACCACGGCCTTTACGTTCACGCGGGCGTTCAGCCTGGGTGGCCGATCGGCCAACGCGACGGTGATCGTGCCGGTCGTCGGCGGCCACCTGGAAGGCTTGTATCTGGGAGAGCCGGCGGAAACCGGCCGGTTCGGGCTCGGCGATCCGAGATTGCGCCTGGGCGTCAACCTCTACGGCGCGCCGGCGATGACGCCGAAGGAGTACGCGTCGTCGTACCGCCAGCGGACGCTGGTCGGGGTCAGCATCACGGCGGCGCCGCCGCTGGGCCAGTACGATCCGGCGAAGCTGATCAACCTTGGCACCAATCGCTGGTCGTTCAAGCCCGACATCGGCGTGTCGCACACGCGGGGCCAGTGGGTCGTGGAAATGATGGCCGGCGTCTGGATCTTCACCGACAACAATAACTTCGCCGGCGGCAGCACGCGGACCCAGGATCCCATCGCGCAGGCGCAGTTCCACCTTACCTATCGGTTCACGCGCGGCATGTGGCTGGCGGGAGACGCCAACTACTACACGGGCGGGCAGACGACGATCGGGGGCCGGCAGAACCTCGATCTGCAGCGCAATTCACGGGTCGGCGCGACGCTTTCGCGGGCACTCAATCCGCGCCAGGCGATTCGGCTCTCCGTGAGCCGCGGCGCCTACACCACGATCGGCGCCGACTTCAACTCGGTCGCGGTCGGCTACAACTACGCCTGGGTGCGCTAGAACAGTTCTCAGTTACCGCGCGCGTAACATCGCACGAACCGCGTAAACGCCGCGCCATCCTTCTTCACAAACTCAACGACTTACCCGCCGTCCACGCGGCACGCTCCTTGCCATCGGCCCGCCCGCGCGAGGCCCCCAGCCGACCTGCCGTCGACACGCGTCTCGCAAAGAGGAAGGTGGATCATGAGAAGGAACGCCATGCTCACCACGGTTGCGCTCGTGGTGATCGCCGGCACGACCGTCGTCGTGACCGACAACAACTTCAGCAGGCGCATCAGGGAGGTCCTGACCGGCCACGAGGAACTGCCCCTCGTGTTGACCAACGGTCGAGGGTTGTTCACGGCCCACATCAACGAGGACGGCACGGAGATCGCGTACAAGCTGCGATATTCCGGCCTCGAATCGAACGCAACCCAGGCACATATTCACATCGGCCAGCCGGGGATCAACGGCGGCGTCTCCGTCTTTCTGTGCGTGAATACCCCGCCGATTAACCCTCCGGCGGCCCCGGCGGATCTCCCGCCTCCCTGCCCGCTGCGCGAAGGTGAAGTCGAGGGCGTGCTCGCGGCAAACGACGTGGTCGGGCCTGCTAATCAGGGCGTCCTGGCCGGGGATTTTGGCCGGTTGATCTATGCGATTCGCACAGGCAACACGTACGTGAACGTCCACACCGTGCAATCGCCGGGCGGCGAGATCCGCAGACAGATCGATCACGACCGCGACGACCACGACGACCACGACCACGACTGACAGATAAAGGAGCCAGACTCTCCCGGCCTGCGCGCGAAGCGCGCAGGCCTCTTTCCTTTCCGGCGATGACGTTTCAGCGCGCCCGGGTCACCCGCCAGGCGCCTACGTGGGTAGCCCGCCAGTGAGTCTCAGCATCCACCGCATGCACGTGTGTCCGAAGTCGGCGCCCTCGCCGTACATCATCGGGCAGGCACCAGCGATGACGCTGATGTCGTGTTGACCGCAGTACTCGACGGCCTCCGGCGAGACACTCGATCCCTTTCCTAGGGACTGATGCAT
The DNA here is from genome assembly GCA_963746535.1 of Vicinamibacterales bacterium. GTDB lineage: Bacteria > Acidobacteriota > Vicinamibacteria > Vicinamibacterales > JAMQPK01 > JAMQPK01. The sequence continues at coordinate 602,231 of CAVVBP010000011.1, forward strand.
CCACACGCGGTGGACCCCGGCATCGCTGCAGTCGCGCACGATCCGTTCCGTGGTTTCAGGTCGCGTGATGATCACCACGCCGTCGACGCCACCCGGGATTGATTGCAGGTCGGGATAGCAGCGATCGCCTTCGAAGGTCTGCATGTGCGGATTGACCGGGAAGACATCGTGACCGGTCTTCTTCAACCGTTCGATAGATCAAATTGCCGACCGGGTGGTGGCTGTTGTTGCGCGACACGCCCGCAACCGCGATGCGCTTCTGAGCGAGAAAGTCGTGGACTTTGGTTTCGAGGGTGGTTGTCTTCATCGCTTCACTACTCCCTCCGTCCGTCGGCTGTGTTCGCTTCGGCCTGGCGCGCTGCCGCGCAGATCGTCTCGACGTCCTGGGCCGAGAGCCGCGTCTCGGGACGCACGCAGCGTGTAGGGTCCAGGCATCTTGCCGCTCGTCGCGTCGTCGCACGACACGGCCAGCAGCGTTCGCTGCTGGTCCGGCGAATACGCGGCCCACTCTGAGAAGTTGACCGCCTTCCGCCCTTCCGTCACGGCCTGCGCCATCAGCCAGGACACAGGCGCGACTTGGGTGTACCACGGCCACACGGTCGCGTTCGAGTGACAGTCGCTGCACGCTCGATCCAGAACGGCAACGAGTCCGCTCGCTGTCCCCACGTGCGCCTGAATCGTGCGGCGTGCGTCAGTCGCCGGATTCGCGCGCTCGGGACGAACGAGTTGAGCGGCGGCGAAGACGATGATGAAGACAACGGCGGCCTGCTTCAGTCGTCTGCTCATGGCAGTCCTCTCCGTGGCTGACGCGGCTCACACAGGCCGCGTGGCCTCGCGGGCCGCCACCAGAATCTGCGGCGGGATCACGGCGGATGGCGCCAACCCCTGAAAGAAGGAAAACCACTTGTATCCGACCCCGTGCAGCTTTAGCAGATCAAGGAGCGGTTCTGACACCTCTCCATACACCGTCATGAAGTGATTGTCGGCGTAGTCCTTGAACAACCTGGTTCGGGCTTCGAGGATATTGCGGTTGTGCTCGATGAGTCCTTCCGGGCCTGTGTACGCCTCCCGAACCTCGCATTCAGTCCCATCGAGGCTGAGAAACCAGTCGTAGCGCAGCGTGTGTGTGTCCTTCTCCCGAGTGATCCGGATACACTCCGCCGCTTGTCTCTTGAAGCCCTCGAGGCACCCGGGGCGCACGGTCAGATGCGCGCTCAACTCCAAAGTTGCCATCGCTCCTCCTCTCCTATCGAATCGCGGCGGTACTGCAATTCTCGTTCTCGTGCTGAATGGACAGATCAGACGGGAATGTGGCTGCGGGCGTGGAACTGACTGCGGAAAAGTTCATGGCGAGTGCGAAATCGTCCCGCTTTGCACCCTGGTCTGCTAGTCTGTCACGCGCCGCCCGCACAGGTTCTCCGCACCGAAAAGATCGCGAGTGCGATGCCTGCCATCGGCAGCGCTACGTCGGCGTGTACCTCGAGCAGAAACGCCGCGGATCCGCCTATTGCCGACCAGATCACTGGAACAGTCGAGAGGCGCCAGGACCGCGGCGTCGCCAGCATCAACACGCCAGCCGTAAAGATCGTCGTCGGGCACGGAACGCCGAACGTCGGGATTCTCAACAGGTTGAGATGGTCAATCGCGTTGATGGCAGGATAGGCCAGCGAGTACGCGATCAGGCCCCACGCCAGTGGAGCCCACGCGTTACCCCACGGCGCGAACGACAAACGCCGCTGCACGACACCCACGCGGAAGAAGAGAACGGCCTGGCCGAGGAAGAGCGCCGCGAAGAGCCACGCGGCCGGGTTGATGCGCGTGAAGAACGCCGCGTGATAGGCCAGTGCGGACCACGCCCAGTGCCCGGCCAGGAGCGCACTGATCCACCGATCACCCGGGCGAGCCGATGAGAGCCTCAGAACACAGATTGCCGCTGAGGCAGTCCAAAGGGCGGCCGCAGCCGGCCACAGGGCTTCGTTATAGGCGGCGAACAGATCGAAGAACTGTTCTCTCGTGAACGGCAGCTGCATTTCGGTCGGACTTCACGTCCACTGGAGAGGGAGCAGACCAGGTGCCAGCGCGGCGCCACGCCTATTCGGCCGCACGGTGTTGAATCGGGGTCGAAGACCGCCTCGACACCACGCTTCGAGGCCTCCGGCTCGGCAAGCTTCATGCGTCTGAAAGTTGCCGCTGGAGGCACCATGTACGCCGTCACATCACACGTGATTGAGGGACACGTCAGTCGCGGCTTCGAGGCCGTGCGCGCTGCGTTCGAGGAAAACTTCGCCCGGCGCGGCGAGTTGGGCGGCGCCTGCTGCGCCTTCTACCGCGGCGAGAAGGTCGTCGATCTCTGGGGTGGTGTCCGGAACAAGGTAACCGGCGAGCCCTGGGAGCGCGACACGATGGTCGTCGTCCACTCGGCCACCAAGGGGCTGGCGGCGATGACGCTCGCGGTCGCCCACTCGCGCGGCTGGCTCGACTACGAAGAACGGGTCGCCACGTACTGGCCCGAGTTCGCGCAGAACGGGAAGGCGACGATCACCGTGCGCCAGCTTCTCGCGCACCAGGCCGGTTTGTTCGCCTTCGACGAACCAGTCGATCGCCGCGTGGTCGCAAACCCGGACCAGTTGGCGGCGGTGATGGCCCGCCACAAGCCGGCGTGGGAGCCCGGCACGCGACAGGCCTATCACGGGCTGACCCTCGGGTTCTACGAGGGCGAGTTGCTGCGACGCGTGGATCCCCGGCATCGCACCCTGGGACAGTTCTTTCAGGACGAGATTGCGACGCCTCTCGGAGAGGATTTCTACATCCGGTTGCCCGAAGGGATCCCGAACGCCCGTCTCGCCACCCTTTCACCTCCGGGCATGATGAAGATGCTGATTGGGTTCCGGCCCCTGCGCCTCCTCGCCGAGGGGCTGAGTCCCCGTTCGAATATTTCCCGCGCGCTCACTGTGAATCCTGGCACGTCGGTCTACCTCAATGAGTCGCGCGTGTACGCGCGCAATCTGGAGGTGCCGGCGGGGGGCGGTGTGGGCACCGCGCGCGCGATGGCACACGCGTACGGCGTCTTCGCGAACGGTGGACGCGAGCTGGGACTGCGAAAAGAGACGCTCGACCTGCTGGCCGCGCCGGCGATTCCACCCGCGCGCGGGTTCTACGACGAATGCCTCAAGGGTGAGGTGCAGTTCTCCCTTGGCTTCATGAAGCCATGCGCGAACTGGCGCTTCGGCGGCGCGCGTTCGTTTGGCTCGCCTGGCACTGGCGGCGCGCTGGGGTTTGCCGATCCGGACGTCGGCATCGGATACGGGTACGTGACCAGTCGGATGGGCACCGTCTTCACTGGCGATCCCCGCGACGTCGCGATCAGGGACGCACTTGACACAGCACTCAGGTCCGGTCCGCGTGAGAGGTTGGCGCCAGAACGGATCGCGTCATAACCCGGGTGATGCCCAGCTTGCGTGCTTTCGTCCGACGATGCTACAAGGTCCAGCATGAAGATTGGTGTCGTCGGCTGCGGCATGGTGGGCTCGACCTCGGCGTTCGCGCTGGTCATGAGCGGCGTGGGACGGGAGATTGTGCTGGTGGACGTGAACCGTGCGCGCGCCGAGGCCGAGGCCAACGATATTTATCACGCCGTTCCGTTCGCGCACCCGCTGACCGTGCGCGCGGGGGAATATGCCGACCTCGACGGGGCGCGCGTGGTGGTCATTGCCGGCGGTGTGGCGCAAAAGCCGGGCGAGACGCGCCTGCACCTGCTGCAACGAAACGCGGAAGTGTTCCGGCAAATCATTCCATCGGTCCTGCGCGCCGCTCCAGGCGCGGTGCTCCTCATCGTCACCAATCCCGTCGACGTCATGACGCACCTGGCGGCGCTGTTCGCCGCCGACTTCGGCGTGCCGCACACGCGGGTGTTCGGGTCGGGCACGACGCTGGACACCGCGAGATTTCGCGCACTGCTCGGACGGCACTTTGACGTGGATCCGCAGCATGTGCATGGCTACGTGATCGGCGAGCACGGCGACTCGGAAGTGCTGGTCTGGTCGCAAGCGACGATCGCCGGGATGGGCCTCGACGAGTTCGTGAGAGTCCGCGGTACGCCGCTGACGGGAGACGACCGGCGACACATCGATGAGAACGTCCGCCGCGCGGCGTATCAGATCATCGCCGGCAAGGGCTCGACCTACTACGGCATCGGCAGCGCGGTAGCGCGCATCGTCGACGTCCTGCTGCACGACCAGCGCGCCATCCTGACGGTCTGTTCGCGCATTACCGATGTCCCGGACTGCGACGGCGTGACGCTGGCGCTGCCGCACCTCGTCGGTGGAGAGGGTGTACTGGCGACGATTCCCCTGGCCCTCGATGCGACGGAGCGCGAGGGCCTGCGCCGGAGCGCGGGCGCCCTGCGCGAGGCGATCGCGTCGTTGAACGCGTAATGTGGCGCAGAAGCGGTTTTCACTTCGCCGCAGTACGTAGTGTCCGGCTTCAGCCGGACCATCCGCGCTAGACCCGCTCGCTGTCGAGCACGCGCATCTGATGTTCGTCGTACCGCGTCCCGGCAACAGCAGCGGCCGGCACGGCCGACTCGATCTGCGCTAGGTCGTCCGGCGTGAGCGGCACCTGGAGAGCGCCCAGCGACTCGGCCAGCTGGGCGCGCGTACGCGCGCCGATCAGCGGGACGATCGCCGGGGCTTTCGCCAGCACCCACGCAATCGCGAGCTGCGAGGGCGTGGCGCCCTTCTCGACGGCCAGCTTCTGGAGCGCCTCGATCAACTTCGAGTTGCGCTCGCGGTTCTCTCCGGTGAAGCGCGGCAGGTGGGCACGAAGGTCGGTCGGCGCCGTCGGCCGCGAACCGCTGAGCAGCCCGCGCGACAGCACGCCATAGGCCGTCACACCGATACCGAGTTCCGCGAGCGCGGGAAAGATCGTCTTCTCCGGGCCACGGCTGATCAAGGAGTACTCGATCTGCAGATCGCTGATCGGGTGGACCGCATGCGCCCGCCGAATCGTTCCGGGTCCCACTTCCGACAGACCGATCGCGCGCACGTAGCCGGCCTTGACGAGCTCGCCGATGGCGCCGATGGTGTCCTCGATGGGGACGTTGGGGTCGAGGCGCCCTGGACGATAGATATCCACGTGATCCAGGCCGAGCCGCATCAGGCTGTACGCGACAAAGTTCTTCGTCGCGGCCGGTCTCGTATCGATGCCGATCCAGCTTCCGTCGGGGCCGCGGAGCGCACCGAACTTCACGGAGACCAGCGCGTTGTCACGCCGATCGCGAAGCGCTCTGCCAATCAGCAGCTCGTTATGGCCGGCGCCGTAATAGTCGCCCGTGTCCAGCAGCGTGACGCCTGCGTCGAGAGCGGCGTGAATGGTCGCAATGCTTTCCGTCTCGTCGGCCGGGCCGTACATCCCCGACATGCCCATGCACCCGAGCGCGAGCGGAAAGACGGCAGGACCGGATGAGCCAAGCCGGCGGGGCTGTTGTGGTGTGGTTGATGTCATCTTCAGATATGACGGCTAGCGATCGCCGGCGCGCTGCGTGTCGCGCAATTCGCGCCGCAAGGGAATGAGCCGCCGCCGGTATCCTTCCGCATCGCCGTAGTCCACGAACTCGCGATAGTGTTCGTGCGGTGCCCGGACGCGTCGCGCGTGGCGGATGGGACACCAATATTGTTCGGTCCGGCCGGCGATTTCACGCACGTAGGCAAAAACGCCGTTGGCGTAGCCGCAGTACATACAATTGAGCTTCTCGATCGCGTTCAGATAAGCGAGATGCTGGCGATCGATGACGATGTACTTGGACCGGCGGACGCGTGCGATGCCATAGATGCGGAAGCAGATGGTCTGGTAGAGGCTCATCCACGCGTCGAGCAGGGCGATCGGCACGACCAGCGAGTAGATCAGCGGCGCCGTCAATAGATTGGGGATGCTGCTTTCGCGAAGGAACCGCGGAACGCTCTGCTTCAATCGCCGATGCGCGAGACGCACCTCGCGCTCGAAGCGAATCCGGCCCGCCTCGATCCGGTAACGCCACCTGGCCCGCCGCTCGTCGACCTCCGCCTCGAGCTCGCGTTCCAGTCTGGCAATGTGTTCGAGCAGATCATCAATCCGCGAGGTCATGTGCGCTCCAGTGATCGGGCATCGGCCCGCGCCTCGCGAGATTAACAGAAACAGGGCGGGTAAGGTCGATGGCGGGAAGACCGACCGCGTCGATAGGCGCGATCGATCTTTCAGGCGGCGGGATAAGTGATGCGGCGCGTCAGGCCGCGCCGGCGATGGCAATTGGACGTCGGTGTTCGCAGATGCTCGAGAGCGTGCTCACCACCTTGGCGGGTGAGGCTGCGCCTGGATTCGTTACCACATCGTTGAGCGACAGGATTCCCCGAATGTGGCCGTCGGCGTCGACGACCGGCAGGCGGCGCACCCTGTACGCTTTCATCGTTTGCAGGGCACTCACCGTATCGTCGGTCGCCAGGCACGTGTGCGCGGGACCCTGCGCCACTTCGCGCACGGCGATGCGATCGGCGGCCCGGCCTCTCGTCGCGAGCGCGATGCAGATGTCCCGGTCGGTGATCATGGCGATGACACGGCCTTCATCATTCACGACAGGCAGCGCGCCGCAATCGCCTTCCCACATGTCCCTGACTGCCTCGGCCAGATTCGTCTCGGGCCGGCAGGTCCTGACATCGCTCGTCATCAGATCTTGGACTTTCATGCTTGTGTTCCCTTTCATGCCGAAGTTGCTCTGGCCTATGGCAATGTTTGTGCCGCGTCAGCCCGTGCGGAATCCTGTGCAGAAAGCTTGCGTGCGCGAACGGGGCCGGGGATTTCTCCGCAGGTGTGCGAGAAAACCCCGGCCGGCGCTCGTCTAACCTCGGCGCGAGACGAGCGAGCGCACGACGGCTTTCCGGATTTCCTCGAGGGCGAGCATGGCGCTCGCGAACGGCAGGACCATCAGCCACGCGCTCCAGCCGAGAGGCGCCGTGCCGAAGAGGGCTTGCCCGGCGCGCGTGTAATCGATCAACAGGATGAGCACGATCTCTGTCACGATCCCGGCCGTGATCAGCTTGTTGCTGAAAAACGGCAGTGAGAAGATCGACGTTCTCCGGCTTCGGCACAGGTGCACGTTCACGACCTGCATGAGCACGATGGCGGTCAGGCAGGCGGTCGTCGCCTGCCGATAGATCACGCTTTCTATCGGCACGGTCTGCCCCCACTGCCATCCGGCGCCGGCGAGCACGAAGAAGAAGGCCGCCATTGCCGCGATCGCCTGGCTCACGCCGAGAAACAGATACGCCCGCACGAGCAGGCCAGAGGTCAGCAGCCGGTCGTCCCGGCCTCGCGGTGGCTTTCGCATCACCCCGCGATCCGGCAGCTCGATGCCCAGACCGAGGGCGGGGACCATATCGGTCCCGAGATCCACGGCGAGAATCTGGATCACCGTGAGCGCCAGGGGCACACGCGCGAACGCGAACGCCACATACGGGACCAGCTCGGGAATGTTCGAGGTCAGGATGTAGGTCAGAAACTTTCGAATGTTCTCGAACACCGCACGACCTTCCTCGACGCCGTTGACGATGCTCGCGAAGTTGTCGTCCATGAGCACGACATCGGCGGCTTCCCGCGCCACATCCGTGCCGGACATGCCCATCGCGATGCCGATGTCGGCCGCCCGCAGCGCCGGCGCATCGTTCACGCCGTCTCCCGTCACGGCAACGATGTGGCGCTTGCGCTGGAACGCCCTCACGATGCGCAGCTTCTGATCGGCCGTCACGCGCGCGCAGACGATTTCCAGTGCGTCGAGCGCGAGCTGCAGTTCCGTGTCGGACAGCCGCGCGAGATCGTCTCCCGTCATGAGACGCGGCGAGTTGCCCTGCACCAGTCCGATCTCGCGCGCCACCGCGAGCGCCGTGTGAGGATGATCCCCGGTGACCATGACGATCCTGATGCCGGCGTCCTGGCATTGGCGAACGGCCGCGGGCACTTCCGGGCGGGGTAGATCCTCGAAGCCGACGAGGGCGGTCAGCACGAGATCCTCATCCGCATCCGCCAGGACATACCCGGCGGGCAGCACACGATAGGCGAACGCCAGCACGCGCAGTCCGCGATCGGCCATCTCCGTGGCCACACGGAGGAGCACGGCCTGCGAATCGGCCGCGAGCGCCTCTCGATGCCCGTCGCGTTCGATCCAGTGTGCCCTCGGCAACAGTTCCTCGTGGGCGCCTTTCACGAAAAGGACTCGCGTTCCCGCGTCCGCGTGCACCGTGACGAGACGCTTGCGCTCGGGCTCGAACGGGATCTCGTCCACGCGCTCGAACACGTCAGGGCAGCCGGCCGCTTCTGCGATCTCGACCAGAGCAAGCTCCATCGGGTCGCCAATCCAGCGGGCCTGTTCGCCATTGCCGGCACGCTTGAGGTCGTGACAGTGAGAGGCGCATTCCAGGAATCGCCGATGCGCGACGGCGAATCCGGCGCTGGCGGCTTCGGCAACGGTCACCGAACGGTCCGGCACATAGATCGTTCGCACCTCCATGCGGTTCTGCGTCAAGGTGCCGGTCTTGTCGGTGCAGATCACCGTCGCCGACCCGAGGGTCTCGACGCTGGGCAGATGGCGCACGAGCGTCTGCCGCCGCGCCATTCGGCGCGCGGCCATCGCCATCGCGAGCGTCACGGTGGGCAGCAATCCCTCAGGGACATTCGCGACGATGATGCCGATGGCGAAGACGAGACTGACCCGCGTGGGCAGACCGATGAAGGCGCCGGTGACGAACACGAGACTTCCGATGCCGACCGCCAGGGCGGCGATGATCCGGCTCAGAGCCGTGATCTCCTTCTGAAGCGGCGACGGCGCGTCCGTCGTGCTCTGGGTGAGACGGGCAATGCCGCCGAAAACGGTGCGCATGCCGGTTGCGAATACGAGCGCCTTCCCTTCGCCGGTCGTCACAGACGTGCCGGCCAGCAGCACGTTCCGGCTTCGCAGCAGGTCGTCCTCCGCGCAGACGCCAGCGTCCCGCGACACCGCGCGCGGCTCTCCCGTCACCGTCGAGTTGTTCACGCGAACGCCGAATGCTTCGAGCAGGCGGCAGTCCGCCGGCACGTTGTCGCCGGCCGTCAACAGAATCACGTCTCCAGGAACGACGAACTCGGACGGAATCACCGACACCGCGCCGTCACGCTGCGTCCTCACCTGATGCGGCAGCAGGCGTTGTAGTGCGGCCATCGTCTCTTCCGCGCGGTACTCCTGCCAGAAGGAGAAGGCGCCGTTGACGAGAATCACACCCACGATGGCAGCCGCAAGCGTGGCCATTCCCTGCCCCGGCATCTGACGATCGGCGACGAGGGCGAGCACGGCAGCCACCCACAGGAGCGCGGCGAAGAAATGCGTGAACTGCGCGACGAAACGCCTGAACAGGGAATCCCCGGTGATTCGCTCGATGCGATTGGGCCCGAACTCGATGTATCGTGCGGCCGCATCGGCGTGTGACAGGCCGGCGGGTGTGCTCCGCAGTGAGGAGAAAGCGGCGTCCTGCGGAAGCTGATGGATCCGCCGTGAGGAGCTGTCCGCCATCGTCGAGGTCACGGCAACGCCGCGATGCTCAAGGCGTGGGGCAGAGTCTCGCGCACGCAATCAGAGACGCACGAGAGCACCGACGCCGCCGGTCGAGACGCGTCGATACGGCGCCACCCGATCTCTCCCGTGTCCTGTTCGCGCTGCATGCGAACGACGCTGGCGTCGGCATCCGACGGATCGTTGCGGCGCCGATCCGTCCTTGCCATGAGCTCCTGTTCGGGCGCGTCGAGCCAGAGTCCGAGAAACGGCACCGCTGCTGCTGCCGCCACCTTTTCAATGGCCTGCCGGACTGCTGACCGCGCATACACGGCATCGACGATGACGCTGTGGCCTCCTCGAACGATCGAAGCGGCGTGTTCTGCCATGGTGGCGTACACGCGTTCGGATATCTCTGACGAATATCCCTCGCGTCCGAGCGGCTCGAGGGGTGACACGCCACACAGACGCTTGCGCACTTCGTCGCTGCGCAGCACGATCGCGCCCGGCACGGCACCGATGAGCGGTGCGAGAGCGGCGGCGAGCGTCGATTTGCCCGAGCCCGACAGGCCTCCCACGGCGATGAGCGAAGGCCCCGGCGGACGCAGCAGCTGGTCGGCCATCGCGAGATATTCGCGCGCCAGGCCGTGAAGCTGACCGCGGCGTTGCGCGTCATTCTGAAGCTCCGCCGCCGTGGCTGTTGTCTTGGCGCGAACAGCCGCGCGGCAGGAGAGAAACAGCGGCAGCAGAGACACGCTGTCGAAATCGGCCGTCTCGGCCAGGTAGCGGTTGCACACGACATTGGCATGGCGCGGCAGGTGCCTCCGCCAGAGATCCATCAGGAGGAACGCGAGATCGTACATGACGTCGGTGCAGGAAATCTCGTCGTTGAACTCGACGGCGTCGAAGAGCGTCGGCCGCCCGTCCAGCAAAACGATGTTGCGCAAGTGAAGGTCGCCGTGGCACTGCCGCACGAAACCCGACTCGCGACGCCGTTCGAGAATCTCTGCACACCGATCGAGCTCTCGACCGGCATCGGCGCTGACACGGGACGACACGGACGGGTTCAGGCACGTTCGTCCGAACTCCGCGAAGCCGGCCGCGTTCCCTTCGATCACCCACCGCATCCCCGCCCTGCCGCCATGATCGGCGCGATGCGCGGCCGATAGATGAAACCGGGCAATGGCCGAGGCCAGCGACGGCATCAGATCGAGGTGAAGGTCGCCCGCGGATGCGAGCCGGTCGAACAGCCCCTCCTGCGGGAAGCGGTTCATCTCGACGAGCCAGTCCACCGGTGTGCCGGTGCCCCCGAGCGCATATGAACCGTCGCGCCGGCGAGTGACGGCAACCACTCCGCGATAGAGCGCCGGCGCCGTGCGCCGGTTGAGGCGAACCTCCGCCTCACAAGAGGCGCGGCGGAGCTCGAGCGTCGAGAAATCGAGATAGTCGAACCGCACCGCCCGTTTGAGCTTGTAGGCGCGGGGCCCCGTGAGAAAGACGACTGATGCGTGCGTGTCGATGCGCTCGACGTTCGAACCGCCGTGTGTCGATGGTGCGGTGAGGAAGGCGATGACGGCTGTCTGGTCTTCGGTGACCATGGCTTCCCCCGGGGGTCCCCATATGATTTGGAGCAAGAGGGGTGCCGCTGCGGATTCTTACGCAGTGACGTGGAGGAGTTCGCAGACGATCATCGGATTGGCGCGCGAGGAGCGCGAGCAGCGTCGCGGCTACGTTATTGGCGCAGTCCTACTCCGTTGAACCGTGCCGATCCAGCCAATCGAGCAGTTGTCTGACGCTGCCGGTGGCCATCGCCACGCTTGTGTCCGCCGCCCCGTAGTACAGGTTGATCGCATCGCCATCCGGCCCCAGCGTGTAGCCACAGGGAAATGTGACGTAGCCGACGTCGCCCTCGCGTTCGTACGGCGCCTCGGGCCCGAAGATCCAGGAGTCACCGCGCAGGATGCAGTGCCCGGCGGTCTCGAGATCCAACAGCGCCACGCCCAGTCGATACAGACATCCGGCACCGGTTCGCTTGACGCCGTGATACAGCATGAGCCACCCGCGGGACGTCTCGATGAGCGGTGGCGACAACCCCACGCGATTGGCGTCCCACCACCCCCCGCGCCGGGCCGGGAGCACGAGCTTGTGGCCACCCCAGTTGCGGAGATCCGGAGAAAAGGAGATCCAGACGTGCGCGCCCGAGTCCGCGATCGGGCGATGCAGCAGGGCAAAGCTGCCGTTGATGCGCCGCGGCAACAGCGCGGCGTCTTTGTCGTCTGGTTGCATGACGAGGCCAAGGCGCTCGAAGCTGTGGAAGTCGTCGGTGAGCGCGAGCGCCACACCGGGTCCTCCTCGACTGAACGCGGTGTAGGCCACGACGTACCGGTCGAGCTCCTCGACGAAGGTGATGCGGGGGTCTTCGATACCCCACAGCTCTTCTGGATACCGTTCGGGATCGGGACGAAGCGTTGGCTCCGGGTCGATTATCCAGCCATCGACGCCGTTACGCGACCGGGCCGCGCACAGATGCGAATGGCCGCGCCGGTCCTCGACCCGGCAGAGAAGCAGGGTCGTGCCGTCCCGAAGTCGAGTCGCCCCTGCGTTGAACACGGTGTGCACGGGGTACGGCCAATCAGCCGCCGTCAGAATGGGATTCGCATCGTGTCGATGGAACAGGGTTTCGTATCGGCTCGGCATGGTCATGATACAGACAGCTGTGCGAGCGCGGGGACGCCGGCCGCGTCAAGAGCTGTACTCGTCCGCACCTCGTGCAGGGCGAGCAGGAACGAGAGGGTCGCCTCGGCACCCTGGTTCTGGTTGGGCCGATCGACGTGCAGTCCATCGCGGCAACCACCCGTCGCCGCATCGAAGAGCCAGTGCTGCAGGTGGTTCTCACCGAGGAACCAATTGAATGCCCACCGCGCGCGGAACAGCCACCGCCTGTCGCTGTGCACACGGTATGCGTCGAGGCACGCCGACACCATCGCGCACGCCTCGACCGGCTGCTGATCGAAGGCCGCCGGCACGGCCCCGCGCGCATAGAACCCGCTGGATCCGATGGCGGCAAACTGTCTGTCGGGAGACGATTGCACGGAGATCAGCCAGTCGAGCGCGCGCATGCCGGCCTCGATCATGTCTGATCGATTCATGCGATCACCGGAGACGATCAGCGCCTGCGCGAGACGGCCGTTGCAATAGGTCACGGACTCCTCGAACCATGGCCAGTCAGGCCGGCTCGTCCGTTGAAACAGGCCGAGCAGACGATCGGCGAGCTCTTCACGTCGTGCTTCGGCCGTGCTGTCCCCCTGGAAGGCTTTGAAGTACTCGTCGAGACCGAGGAGCGTATAGGCCCAGGCTCGCGGGCTTGTGAAGGTCGTCACCGCAGGGATCGCGGCGTGGAACAGATCGTTCGCCAGACTCTGGCGGCCGGGATCGCCGGTCCGTCCGATGATGGCGCCAAGCGCCCACAAGGCCCGCCCATGGCTGTCCTCCGACCCGTACGGTTCCAGCCAGTGCCGCCCGTACGACAGGAAATTCCTGAAGCGCCCGGTCGCTCGATCGAAGGCGTGACTGACAAAAGCGAGGTACCGCGAGCTGAACGTCCGGACGACCGCCGGGTCATCGCCGCCAGTGTCTTCGAGCAGGGCCATGAGCAGCAGGGCCCGCGCGTTGTCGTCCAGGCAGTAGCCATCTTCGTACCGAGGGATGTTGTAGGCGGCGTGCTGAAGCATGCCGGTGTCGTCGGTCATCGCCCGCACGTGCTTCAAGGTCATGTCGGGCAAACCGGCGGGCCGGGCGGCAAGGGTTTGCGCGTGGAATGCGGTCCGCCGGCGCTGTGAGTGTTCAGTTCGCGCGCGCTCGAAGCTCTCGACGTAGCGATCGGCGACCGCCGGCCAGGTCATCCCGACACCATACGCGGCCGCTCTCGCGCACATGGTGCGCTGCCGATCGCGGTCGCCGACCAGGGCGATGACTTCCCGCGCGATGGCAGACGAGTCCCTCCATGGGACGAGCACGCCGCGCCCTTCGGCGAGGAGCTCGCGCGCATAGATGTACGGCGTCGAAATCACCGCCTTGCCGGCGCCGACGGCGTACGCCAGTGTGCCGGACGTGATTTGTTCGGGCTGGAGGTACGGCGTGATGTAGATGTCGGTGGCCGAAAGGAATTCCGTCAGCTCGTCCTGGCTGACGAATCGATTGTGGAAGATCATGCTGTCGGCCACGCCGAGGTGCTCGCCTCGCGCTTCAAGCATCAGACGATACGCCTCTCCCTCGTGTTCGACGACGTGTGGATGTGTGGCACCAAGGATGATGTACACGATGTCGGGGTGGACGGCGAGAATGGCCGGCAGCGCATCGATGACGTGCTCGATACCTTTGTCGCGGGACAGCAGCCCGAACGTCAGAATCACGGTCTTGCCGTCGACGCCGAGCCGTTCCTTGCTCCCGTCATCAACCGGCACGTGCGGAATCCCGTGAGGGATGAGATCGATCTGTTCGTCTGACACACCGTGGACCCGCCTGAGCAGGTCTCGGCCCGAGGCGCTCATGACGACGAGCCGCGACGAGAGCCGCGCCAGCTCGTCGATCACCGCGCGCTGGGCTGGATTCGGCGCCGAGAGCACGGTGTGAAGCGTCGTCACGATCGGCATCCGGAGCTCGCGCAGGAGGGCGAGGATATGAGCGCCCGCCTTGCCGCCAAAGATTCCGTACTCGTGTTGCACGGACAACAGGTCGACGTGATTGACGTTCAGAAAGTCGGCCGCGCGCCGATACGAACCGAGGTCACCCTCGTCGATCTCGAACCGCACTCGAGACGGATAGCTGTGCCACCGGCCGGCATCGTTCATCGCGAGCACGAACGCATCGACGCCCGGCAGCGCGGTCGCCAATGCATCGGCGAGGTGCGTGGTGAAGGTGGCGATGCCGCAGTGGCGCGGCAGGTGATTGCCAATGATGGCAAGTCTGTTCATTTGCAAGGCGTTGGCGGCAATCTGCGGCTCCGAATCGACGATCGTAGCCTGCGCGACGGATAACGGCTGTTCACTCTTGAACACCAGGGAGTCACGAAAGCTGCCAGCATGGTCTGTGTACAAAAACAGCATGAGCGACTCACCTGAGACTGTGACACGGCCAACGGAGTGTCCATTCTGCAAGGGCAAGGCGATCGACACGCTCGCAAAGGTCCTCACCGTGAGGACGATGTGGCGCTGCCGCAAATGCGAGCAAACGTGGACAATCGCGACCCTGCCGGCAACGCGACTAAGAGGTTAATGATGGTCAAACGTCCCGACGGGATGAATGCGTTCGAGTTCGCGGTCTTGTCCAGCCTTCGTGCCGCACAATTGTCGCGTGGGTGCACGCCGCGTGTCGCGCAATCAGCGAAGGTGACCGTTACCGCGCAGCATGAAATCGCGGAAGGGAAAGTGTTAGCATCAGCCCGCGTCCCCGGCCCGCAACCGGCCAACGAGTAGACGGCCGCGCCCTCCTAGCTCGTCTCATCGCCGCCACCACTTCACGATGTCCGCGCGCACCTGAGTCGGTGCCAGCGCGTTCATTCGCGTCACAAAGTCGCCCGCCGCGACCACAACCTGTCACGCCCGACGTGCGTTTTCGGTCTGTAGGAGAATGGCGTAATACTGGACGGAGCGAGAAGTCCGACGATGCCTGGTTGGCGAGAGACGTACGAACGGCTGCACGAGCGCGACAAGGCGTCGCCACTTGAACCGGCCCAGCTCCTCGAGCTCGCCACATCCGCGTATCTCATCGGTAAGGACGGCGAAAGCCTCGCCGTGCTGATGCGGGCGCAACAGGGATTCGTCCAGCAGCACGATCTCCGCCGGGCCGGTGGGATTGCCGCGCGGATCGCGTCGATCCTGATGAGCATCGGCGACGCGGCGCAGGCAGCCGGCTGGATGGCACGGGCGACGCGGTTGCTCGAAGAATGCGGCGAGCCGGGAGTGGAGCGTGGCTACCTGCTCGTGCCGGCGGCGCGTCAAGCGATCGTCAGCGGCAATATCGCGGACGGCGAATCGAAATTCGCCGAAGCCGCGGAAATCGGCGAGCGGTTCGGCGATGCCGACCTGACCAGCATCGCGCGGCAGGGCCGCGGACGCGCGCTCATCGAGCTGGGCGACGTCGAACGCGGCGTCGCGCTGCTGGACGAAGCGATGGTCGCGGTCACGGCCGGCGAAGTCTCGACCATCATCGCCGGCATCGTCTACTGCAGTGTGCTGTCGGCGTGCGCCGACCTGTTCGACATCGGACGCGCCCGCGAGTGGACGCAGGCGCTGACCCGGTGGTGCGACGCCGAGCCCGACATGGTGCCGTATCGCGGCGAGTGCCTCGTGCATCGCGCGGAAATCATTTCACTCCAGGGCGTCTGGCCCGACGCGCTGAATGAAGCGCAGCTGGCGTGCGACCGGCTCTCCCATCCGCCCGGTCTCCCGGCGTTCGGCGCCGCGCTCTATCAAGTGGCCGAGATTCACCGGTTGCGCGGCGAGCTCGACAAGGCCGAAGCGGCGTATCGCCGGGCGGCCGAATCGGGACGATCGCCGTTCCCCGGCCTGGCGCTGCTGCGGCTGGCTCAAGGCCGGCACGAAGATGCGATGGCCGCGATCTGCCGGGTGCTGCAGGAGGCACGGCAGCGCCGGGTGCGATCGAGGGTGCTGAGCGCCGCCGTGGAAATCATGCTGACCTGCGGCGACGTTGGCTCGGCGCGCCGCGCGGCCGACGAGCTCGGCGAGCTCGCGCAAATCCTCGCGACGCCGTTCGTACGCGCGATTGCCGCCAGAGCGCAGGGCGCCGTCCTCATCGCCGAGGGCGATCCGGCTTCGGCGCTGACGGCCTGCCGGACCGCCTGGACGCTCTGGTGCGAGCTGAATGTGCCGTACGAAGCCGCGCGCGCGCAGGTGTCGATCGCCGAGGCCTGTCGAGCGCTCGGCGACAGGGACAGCGCCGAGATCGAGCTCGCCGCCGCCCGCCGTGCGTTCCAGCAGCTCGGGGCGCGGGCCGACCTCGACCGTCTGCAGCCGGCGGGCTCGGCGCCGGATGCCCTGGCGGGCATGACCGCCCGCGAGCTGGAAGTCCTTCGCCTGGTCGCGACCGGCCGGACGAACCGGGCCATCGCCGATGACCTGAAACTCAGCGAAAAGACGGTCGCGCGGCACATCAGCAACATCTTTAATAAGATCAACGTGCCGAGCCGCTCGGCGGCCACGGCGTACGCCTTCGAACACCGTCTCGTCGAGCCGTCTACATGAAAATACCCATGCGCGTTTTCCGCCGGGCTGCGCAATTCAGTCGATGCGGTCGCATCGAGCCGCTGATTACGATTGCCTCGTGAGGTGACCATGACGCAGGAACAGTCTCGTGAGACCTTTCATACGATCGTCATCGGCGGCGGACAGGCAGGGCTCTCGGTGGGCTACTACCTCGCCCAACAGGGACGCCCGTTTGTCATTCTCGATGCCAGCCCGCGTGTAGGCGACGCATGGCGCCGGCGCTGGGATTCCCTTCACCTGTTTACGCCGGCCGTCTTCGACAGCCTGGCCGGGATGAAGTTTCCAGCCCCCGCGTTTTCGTTTCCGACCAAAGACGAGATGGGCGACTATCTCGAATCGTACGCGCGCCACTTTCAGTTGCCGGTTCGAAGCGGCGTGCGCGTCGATCGCCTGACGCGCGCTGGAAGCCGGTACCTGGTTGAGGCCGGTTCCCATCGCTTCGAAGCAGAGCACGTGGTGGTGGCCATGTCGAGCTATCAGGTTCCGCGCGTGCCCGCGTTCGCGAAAGAGTTCCGGCCGGACATCGTGCAGTTGCACTCGATCGAGTATCGCAGTCCGCGACAGCTGAAGCCTGGCGGCGTGCTGCTCGTCGGCGCAGGCAACTCTGGTGCGGAGATCGCCGTAGAAGTGGCGCGCGACCATCAAACGTGGGTGTCGGGCCGGGACACCGGCCACGTGCCGTTCCGGGTCGATGGGCTCGCGTCGCGTCTCTTCCTGTTGCGGCTCCTCTTTCGCGTCGTGTTCCATCGCGTCCTGACCGTCGACACGCCGATGGGACGCCACCTCCGGCGCAAGGTCTTCGCACAGGGCGGACCGCTCATCCGCGTGAAGCCGAAACAGCTGGCCGCCGCGGGCGTCCGGCGGGTCTCGAAGACGGTTCGCGTGCTGAAGGGATTGCCGGTGCTCGAGGATGGACAAATCCTCGACGTCTCGAACGTGATCTGGTGCACCGGGTTCGGGAACGGCCTGTCGTGGATCGATCTTCCGATCTTCGATCCCAACGGCGAGCCCCGGCACACGAGCGGCATCAGCAGCGACGAGCCGGGTCTGTATTTCGTCGGCCTGCACTTCCTGCATGCGTTCTCGTCGACGATGATCCACGGCGTCGCGCGAGACGCGAAGCGGATTGCCGATACGATCGAGCGGCGGACGCAGGAGGCGACGGCGAACAGCGAAGCCAGAAGGTCGGCTCCACGACTGTCCGCTGCCGGCTAATTTCCCAGGAAGCAGTTTCAAAACTTCCTGTGATGTGGCACAGGACTTTAGTCCTGTCCGCCAGCCGCCCGATCGACAGGGCTGAAGCCCTGTGCCACCCTCGGCGGCTGGCGCACTGAGCAAGTTTTGAAACCGCCTCTAGTTTCTAGTTTCAGAACTCACTTCCCTTCCGCTTTCCGTTTCAACTCGTCGGCGTGCACGTCGAGCCGGACGGCCGGCGCGAAGGCGAGCAGGACATTTCCCGGCTGTCCGCCCTGGAATCCTGGATAGCCCGAGCCGATGAACACCATGCCGTTGGCGACGACCGGCCCACCCGAAGCCGCCGAACCACCGCGCGCCGTGACGCCGTTGACGGTCGTGAACTCCTGCGCGCTGTCGAACTCCCACAGCAACTGACCGGTCCGCGACGAGGCGGCGCGAATCATGCCGTCGCGCGCGCCCGACAGCAGCACGCCGGGAATCAGCGTGACGGCGCCCACAACACCGCGCTGGTTCTCACGCCCCTCGGGCGATTTCAGCGGCGCGTACCACACCTCTTCTCCGGTCTTCAGATCGAGCGCGAGATGCGCGCTGCTGATCAATCCGAAATACGCCTTCTCGCTGTCGACGGCGCCGCCGAAGAGCGTTTCGCCGCGCCCGCCCGCAATTTCGCGCGCCACATCTTGCTTCCAGATCACCTGGCCGTTGTCCGGGTTGACGGCCCACACGAGCCCCTGTTTCTGCGGCGCGATGAGGATGTCGCGCCCGTCGCTGGTTGTCGCGAGCGCGGCAGGCGCCGCGAAATCCCAGTCGGGGCCGAGCACGGCGGGGCAGTTTTCCGGCGGATACGGAATGGCAGGGCCCCCGGCGCGGCCGCCACGTCCGCCGCCACCGCGAGCGGGAAACGCTCCCCCGGGAATGTTCTGCACACACCCGTTGTGCCACGTATCGAGCGCCAGCGCCTGCATCGACCAGAGCACTTTGCCCGTGTCGATGTTCATCGCCATCACCGAATTGGCTGTTCTGGGCGTGCCCGCGAACGCATTGCCGGTCGTGATGTACAGCGCGCGCCGCTTGACGTCGAGCGTCGGCGTCGCCCAGACGCCGGCGCCGGCCGGCGCCAGCATGTCCTTGCCCCGTGAGTTCTTTCCGACCACCTTCGGGACGTCCGGAATCGTGTACGTCTTCCAGATCTCGCGGCCGGTGGCCGCATCGAGGGCCGACATGAAGCCGCGGAAGGTGCAGCAGTTGTAGTCGGCCTGTCCCGATTCCGGCTCTTCGAGCGACGCGACCGGCACGAACAGACGGCCTTCGAAGAGCACTGGCGTGCCGGTGATGCGCGCGAGCGGATGCGGATCGGTGAGCGTCTTCCAGAGCTCTTCACCCGTACTCGCGGAGAGCGCGTAGGCCGTGCCGTGGATGTCGCCGAAGAAGATGGCGAGCCGCGGGTCAGACTTGCTAAGCCGGCCGATCGTGAACCCGCTCCGGACCGCGGACTGCGCGCGGAAGCTCCAGTGCAGGCACCCTGTTTCCGCGTCGAGCGAGTAGACATAGCCGGCATTGGACGTCACGTACAGTCGGCCGTCATAGACGGTCTGGCCGTACAGCGCCGTCGCGCCAGGAAACCCGAAGGCCCACTTCAGTTGCAGGCGCGACACCTGTCCTGGAGACAGCCCGGCCGCCGCGCCCGGCTGGAATCGCGAGTTCCGGTAGTCGACGCCCCAGCCGTTCCAGGCCGGCGCGTTCGACTCGCGTACTGCCGGATGACTGGCACACGCGTTCGGCATCTTCTCGGCCGCTCCGACCAGATCCGTGTCGATCTTCCGGCCGGCGACCCATTCGGCGATGAGCCGCTTGTCCTGATCGCTCAGCGACGCCGCGGCGCTGCGCATCGAGCCGGTCGTCATCACCTCGAGGATTCGCTCCGGCGTCATCCGCTTGAGCACGGCCGTCTTCGGCGCCTGGTGCCCTGGATCGTTGCTCTCATGACATGAGGCGCAGTTGTTGAAGTACTGGTTGACGCCCGCACTCTCCGACTGCGCCGATGCGCTCGCCGCACCCGCGATCGACCGATGCGAACACGATCGCGGACAGGACTAAAGTCCTGTGCCACATGACAGGCAGTTGTAAAGCTGGGTTGAGTCTCTTCATGTCCCCGCCTATTTCGTCGTGTAGTAGTCGTACGTGTACGTCCAGGTGAACTGCTGGCCCGGCTCGATGTTGAGATCGATGTAGGGCTCGGGCGCGACGACCGTCCGGATCGACCAGTACCCGAACCGCGTCATCGGCCGATCGCCTTTAATGTGAACGCCCGCGCCCACTTTCTTGTTCTCGATGCGGATGTCGTTGTCCTTCGCGTCCGCGCCAAAGCCGGTGAAGCTGGCCTGGTAGCATTCCGATCCTTCGAGCACCTTCGTATAGACGATCCTGTTGCCTTGCGGGCTCGCCAGCGATCCGCATCTGCGCCTGGCCGCACTGCGTGCCCATGCGCTCGCCCGCGGCCAGCGTCGCGTACGGATTCACCGGCGGCGGACCCTGGCGGCGGGCGCGTCGTGCGCGCCGGAGCCGCGCCCTGCGGACCGGACCACCGCGCCCGGCGGCCCGCGTCATCGCCACGGCACGGTGATCTCGATGTCAGGACCGGTGTGCTGTTTGTCGATGGTCGTGAAGTTGTGGTTGTAGACGTTGGTCGCGATGGGCTTCGCAGCCCGTGTTCTTCAAGACGTGCGAGATCGTCATCTGCGGCTTGCCGGGTGTCAGCTTGAGGATCTTCGTGTAGACGTACCCGAAATTGATCGACGGCTCGCTCAGCGTGTGCGTGAACTCCACTGCGTCGCGCGAGGTCTTGACGTCCCATTTCCCGCCGTTGGCAATCACGTAGGGACGCGAGTGGTTGTAGTTCATCTCGTCGCGCTTCAGGACGCCTATACCTGGCTTGACGAACAGGCCACCCGCCGGCACGTCGTCGTAGCCAAGCGCGCCGAATTCCTCGGCGGGCCCCACCATCGCCGTGAAATCGGCGGAAAGAACGTCCTTGCCGGGTCCCTCGTAGCCGAAGTCGTAGATGTCGGTGATCTTCGAGAACCAGATCCCGTAGTAGTCGTGGCCTTTGTACTTGAGGCTCCCGATCGCCCCCGACCAGTCGAATCGCGTCGTCGTGTAGAAACCGTTCTTCGCGTCGGGCAGATAAACCGTGGCGGTGATTTCGCCGTTGGAAATCTGGTGTGACGGGTGGCTCTGGGCCGACACCAGCACCACGGCCATTGCCAGCGCCGTTCCCGTTCCGAACAGCTTGATGAGGGTCGTCATCTTCACAACTCCATCCGGTCTCAGGTTTTCAGACTCAGGTGCGCGACGGTGTAGGAACGTGGCGGCAGCGTGAACGACATCCGGCTGCCGGCCGCGGGCGGGGCCAGCGCCTGCGGCGCGACACGCCGCGGTTGGTCGAACGTGTTGAACGCTTTCAGGTCTGTCCCGGTGATCGTCTCGCACGAGAGCACGCGCGCCGGGACAATATCCTGCCACTCGAGCACGACCTCGCGCTCGCCATCGAGATCGCGGTTGAGCATGAGCACGGCGGCCTGCCCGGCGGGTTCGTCGATCGTGGCGACGAGATCGACGAACGGCACGTCCCCGTTGCGCGCGAAGTCGGGCTGCAATCCGGCGCCGCTGATGGGATAGGTTTCCGACTCGACGCGCAGATCGAGGACGCGGCCCCGTGCGTACTTGAGCGCCCAGGCGTACGGATAGTAGATGCTCTGACGCAGGACGCCTTTCTCGTTGGTCACGAGCGGCGCGATGACGTTGACGAGTTGTGCGAGGCACCCAATCCGGACACGATCGGCATTGCGCAACAGGGTGTTGACGAAGCCGCCGACAAGGAGCGCGTCCTCGAGGTTGTAGACCTCTTCGAGCAGCCGGGGTGCGGCAGTGCCGCGGCCGTCGCTCGCCTGCGGGCCGCGTGCGCGATACCACACGTTCCATTCGTCGAACGACAGCCACAGCCGCTTCGGCGAGCGCTGCAGGCCCTGCACGTAGTCGCACACCGCGGCGACCTCGTGAATGTGGCGATCCATGTCGAGGTTCATCGCCAGGTAGCGCGCGCTGCTGTTGCCCGACCCGCGCGCCGTGTTGCCGTAATACGCGTGAAGCGAGATGCCGTCGACCTGGTCGTAACACTCTTCGAGCACTTCGCGGTCCCAGACAAGGTAGGTCGGCATGAACGTACCGCTCGATCCGCAGGTAATCAGCTGCAGTTTCGGATCGATGACCCGCATCTGCTTCGCCGCGTCACGAGCCTTGCGGCCGTACTCGCGTGCCTGCAGCTGCCCGATCTGCCAGGGGCCGTCCATTTCGTTGCCGAGACACCAGTAGCGCACGTTGTGCGGCCGCTCGTATCCGTGCGCGCGGCGCAGGTCGCTCCAGCGTGTGCCACGTGCGAGGTTGCAATACTCGACGTAAGCCACGGCCATCTCGACGGTGCCCGTGCCAAAGTTCATCCCGAGGAGCGGCTCGGCGCCGACCATGGCGCACCAGTCGATGAACTCGTTGGTGCCGAACTGGTTGGACTCGAGCGAATTCCACGCGCGCTCGAGCACGGTCGGCCGCTGGGCTTTCGGACCGACGCCGTCGAGCCAGTTGTAGCCTGAGACGAAGTTTCCTCCGGGGTACCGAACGGTGGGCACGCCGAGTTCCTTGATCTCGCGCGCGACGTCGGTGCGGAATCCTTTGGCGTCGGCCAGGGGCGATCCGGGCTCGTACACGCCAGTGTAGACGGCGCGGCCGAGGTGCTCGAGGAACGATCCGAACAGGCGGCGATCGAAATCGCTACGGCCGGGGCCTTTGCGAAGGAACGCGCGCGCGGGTCCGCGACTCTGCGCGTAACCGATCGCCTGCAGCCACGATGCGGCCGCCACACCTGCGCCAGCGCTGCCCAGGCCGGCGATGAACGAACGTCGGTCGAGGGATCGCATGAAAATGTTCGGCGCCGGCATCCTAGCACACACGGACGACACGAATCGCTAATCGATAGCCGCCGTCACAATTCGTCACAACTCATTTCCTCGAACTCTGCATATAGTCTGGTCACACTAATAAACAGAGTTCCACGATATGAAACATCCACGCCTCAGCCACCAGGAGGACATGATGACCAGTCACCTTGTTAGCCTTCAGCAACACTGGCAGCGGCTCGGCCATGCGGTTCTTATCGCAGGAATCTTGATGGTGAGTGCGGTCAACGTGCACGCGCAAGCGCTGTATGGATCGCTGGTCGGTAACGTGGTGGACGAGTCGGGGGCGGTAGTCCCCGGCGCGACGGTCACAATCACGCAGAAGGAAACGAACCAGACGCGCGAGCAGGTGACGCCCCCCAATGGCGCCTACTCATTTCCGAATCTCCAGCCGGGCACTTATGACGTCGTCGTGACGCTGCCTGGCTTCCAAACATTTTCGAGCCGCGGAATCACGGTCAACATCGGCGCCATCGTCCGCGTCGATGCAAGGCTCGGGCTGGGCACTCTCGAAGAGTCCGTCGTCGTGACAGGCGAGGCCGCGATCCTGCAGGCCGACAGCGCGGCGCTGCAATCGGTGACGACGGCACAGGCACTTCAGAACCTTCCGATCAACGGTCGCAGTTACCAGAGCCTGCTCACGCTCACTCCCGGTGTGGCGCAGCCCTCGTACTTCCAGACCGGCGGCATCAACAACCCGTCACGTTCGATGCAGGTATCGGTGAATGGGCAACCCGCCACCAACACGGCTTTCCGGCTCGACGGCATGTCGGTGACCAATCAGTGGATTCCGGCACTTCAGGCCTACAGTCCCGGGATCGAAGCGATCGAAACCGTGAACATCGTCACGAGCAACTTCGAGGCCGACCAGGGCATGGCCGGCGGCGCCGCCGTGAACGTTCAGGTCAAGAGCGGCACGAATGTGCTGCACGGTTCGGGATTCGAGTACTTCGAGCACGCGAATCTCCGCGCAAGGAACTACTTCCTGCCGGCCACGAGCGAGAAGCCGAAGGGGACGAAAAACATTTACGGCGGCACGATCGGCGGGCCAATCAAGCGGGACAAGCTTTTCTACTTCGTCAGTCTCGAAACGACGGATTCGAGGCTGGTGGGCGGGCCCTTCATCGGGTCGTCCGCGCTGCTGCTCTCGCTGCCCCCCACCGAGTACAGGACCGGCAACTTCGCCAGCACCGGCACGCCGATCTACGACCCCCAGACAGGTAATATCAACGGGACAGGGCGTACTCCGTTCGCCTTCGCGAACTGCCCGGGGTTGAGCTCCGTCAACGATCCGCGGTTCGCGGCGTGCAATTACATTCCAGCCAATCGCCTCAGCGCGGTGGCGCAGCGGCTCCTGGCCGATCTGCCGGCGCCTCAGACGGCAGGCAACGTCAATAACTACGTGTCGGCGCCACCGTTCACGTCGCTCTTCTACAAGCTGGATTCGAAGGTCACATGGACGCCGAACAGCCGTCTCAACGTCAACGCACGGATTAGCGGCCTGCACGACGACATGAACTCCGCGGGCCTTTATGGGGACGACAATCCCCTCAGTCTGGGCACCGATCTCAACGCCAAGATCTTCAGCTACTCACTGGCGGCGACGATGACGTTGACACCCAACCTCGTCATGGACGTGGTCGGCGGCGCGACAACGCCGCACACCTACCAGCAGCCCAACGGGCCGCAGCAGTGCTGGGCGGATATCGTGGGTATTCCGAATGCCTGCCAGGCCAGGGACTGGGCGCTGCCCCAGATGGAGATCACAGGATTCACATCGCGTGGTGGCACGTCGGGCGGCACGCAGCCGCTGGGGAACAACGGGTTCAGCTCCTCGGTGCTCGACTATAACGATGGTCAGACCCAGGTCGTTGGCAACCTTGCCTGGACGAGGGGCAGCCACAACGTGAAGTTCGGCGGCGACTTTCACTGGCAGCGCATGAATCACTACGAGATCAGTCCACTGACCTCCATGGCGTTCACCGGAATCGCGACCACGCTGAACGGAGGCCCGGCGGCGAATTCATACAACGCATTGGCCGACTTCCTGCTGGGCCAGATCGGCGGCAATATGAGCAACGCGCAGGTGCCGCCATGCGTCGTTTCCGACGCCTGCGCACCAGACCGGCCCGTGACGATGCGCGAGCGCGAAATGGGCTTCTACGTGCGCGACCAGTGGCAGATCGGGCAGAAACTGACTGCCTCGTTCGGCCTCCGGTGGGAATACTACCCGGTGCCGGTACGGGCAGACCGCGGGGTCGAGCATTTCGACCTCGCGACCAATCGCGTGCTGATGTGCGGCATGGCCAACAACAGCGACACGTGTGGCGTTGCCGTTCAAAAGGATCTGTTCACACCTCGTCTGGGCATCGCATACCGCCCATTCGAATCCTTCGTCATCCGCGGTGGATACTCGCGCAATCCGCAGAACGATCACATGTATCGCAGTGCCACCTATACCTATCCCGCATCGATCACGATCACGCAATCGGGGTTGAACGCGTTTCAGCCGGCAGGCACGTTGGAAACCGGCTATCGCGTATCACCGATTCCAGATTACAGCACCGGCTCGCTCGCGCTGCCCCCAGGCGCAGGCGTGACGACCGCCCCCGACAGTTACATTCGAGGAACCATCAC
This sequence comes from Vicinamibacterales bacterium, assembly GCA_963746535.1. Classification (GTDB taxonomy): domain Bacteria; phylum Acidobacteriota; class Vicinamibacteria; order Vicinamibacterales; family JAMQPK01; genus JAMQPK01. The sequence continues at coordinate 627,904 of CAVVBP010000011.1, forward strand.
GGCATTCAACGTCACCGCACAGAAGTCGTTCTCTGGAAATATGAGCGTCCAGGTCGGATACGCGGGGAACCGTCAGCGCGACATGGTTCGTTCGACCAACCGCAACTATGGGACCATCGGAGGTGGCGCCGCCAGCCAGCCGTTCTTTCGGACCCTCGGCACGACCGCGAACTTCAACTTCCTCGATCCCCTCGGCAGGGTCGATTATGACTCGCTTCAGGTGAGCCTGAATCGTCGCTTCTCCGAGGGCCTCGCCTTCACCGCCTCCTATGCTCTGGCAAAAGGGACAGACGCGTGGGCGACGACCATCCTGATCCCGGAATACCGGTATCTCAATGAGGGTCCCGCGTCGACCGTCGCTCCGAACAAGATCGACCTCTCGGCGACGTACGAATTGCCCTTCGGCCCTGGCAAGCCCTATCTGACCGATGGTATCGCCGCCGCCATCGTCGGAGGCTGGCAGCTCAACGCGTATTTCACCGCCTTCTCCGGTTCGCCCATGACCATCACCGCCAGCGGCGCGTCGCTGAACGCACCGGGCAGTCCCCAGCGCGCCGACGAGGTTAAAGCGTTTAACGTATTGGGCGGAGTCGGGCCGGGTCAGCCCTGGTTCGACACGACGTCGTTTGCTCCCGTAACTGAGGCGCGGTTCGGAACATCCAAAGCGAATGGCTATAGCGGGCCGGGATACGGCAATCTCGACGCCAGCTTTTTCCGGACGTTCCGCCTTTCCGGGTCCGTCGCAGCTCAATTCCGCCTCGAGGCTCTCAATTTGACGAATACGCCTCACTGGGCCAACCCTGGGGTGAACGTCAACGCGATCGATTTCGGGCAGGTCACATTTACTGCGAATCCTGGCCGCGAATACGACGAACGCAACCTTCGAATCGGCGTTCGAGTCACATTCTAGGACTTCGGCATCCACAAGGACGTCGATCGCTCTTCAGCGGCGCGCCGCGGCGAATGAGAGCGACGTGCTGAAGAACGGCACGACGTGATCCTGGAAGCGGAAGGCCACGTGGCTCGTGTGAGTGCCCGGGTAGATTTCGAACGCGTGCATCACGTTGTAGGTATCCAGGATCTCGTGCAGCCTGATCGTGTCGGTCTTCAAGTTGTCCTGGTCGCCCACGTCGATCGCGAGGGCCCGGTATCGCCGCAGGTTCTCGATGTACTGATCGATGAAGGCAAGCGGCGCGTTGGCGGCCCATTTCGCCAGCACCGCCTGCTGGTTCGGGCCGACCGGCAGATCGAAGTACAGCGGCGGGTTCTGCGGGTTCGGCGACCAGGCTGCCGCCACGGCCAGTTGCGTGCGCAGGCCAAACGGCAGTTTCGCCGAGTCGGCCGGCGTCTTGACCGCGGCCAGTGCCTCGTCGCTGGCCGGATTCGACGGGCCGGCGCCGCGTGGTGACATGCAGCACGGGCTCATGATGTAGAGGCTGCCGAACACGTCCGGGTGCTTCATCCCGATCCGGCTCGCGCCGTACCCGCCCATGGAATGGCCGACGAGGCCCCGGTTGTCGCGATCGGGGAGCGTCCGGTAGTGTTCGTCGATGTAGCTCACGACATCACGCCAGATGTAGTCCTCGAAGTGACCGGTCGTGACGGAATTCGAGTACATCGACCCGTTGTGCACGGTCTTCGAATCGGGGAAGACGACGATCATCGGCCGTGCGCCTTTCGCTAATGCCCCCTCGATCGTCTGCGGTACGTGAATCTCGCGGATCCACTGTTCGGCGCCGATCGAATAGCCGTGCAGCGCGTAGACGACCGGATAGCGGCGCGTTCGTTCAGCCTGGTAGCCGGGCGGAAGGACAATGATGGCCTCACGGTCGACCGCGTTGCCTTCGAGATTCCCTTCCAGGGCCTTGCCGTGGATCCTTATCCGTTCAACGGTCACCGGGCGTGCGCCGGCCACGACATCAGGCACGTTGGTGCTCACCTGACCGATGACAGGACCCCAGAGAGCGACGGCAACGCCCAACGACAATGCGATGGCGCTACGACGATCGATTTGCTTCTTCGACATAGACCTACCTCTTGAGGGCTTCGGCGATCGCCGCGCTCGCGACCGGTGTCATCAGCGCGTAGCCCTGTGCGTTCGGATGCAGGCCGTCACCCGTGTAACCCTCTCGAAGGAAACCCTGCGCGTCGACGGTCGCGGCGTAGTAGTCCGCGTACACCGCTCCCTTTTCGGCAGCGTAACTCTTGAGCCACGCGTTGAACGTCAGGAGATCGGCCGGCGGACGCTGGACCGACTGGACACGCGGCCGCGGCGTCGGACCGCCCCCACGCCCGCCTGCTGGAATAATCGTGCGATCGCTGATGGGCAGCAGCGCGCAGAGAATCACCTTCACGCCGTGCCCTTGCGCCAGCTCGGTCATCGCCATGATGTTCTGCTGGATCATCTCGAGCGTCTGCGGTCCGTTGTTCCGGGCGATGTCATTCGTGCCCGCGAGCACGATGACGGCCGCAGGCTTGAGCGACAGGACATCCGGATAGAACCGCACGAGCATCTGCGCCGTGGTCTGGCCGCTGATGCCGCGGTTGACATAGGGCTTGCCGGGGAATGCCTCCTCGAGGCGGTATCCGTCGGTGATCGAATCGCCCATGAAGACGACGCGTCCAGGCTCGACGGGCCGTTTCATCAGCTCCTGGTTGGCCTCGTGATAGCGCCCGAGCTGGTTCCAGTCCTGCAGCTGTTCGGCGAGCGTGGTCGCGGTGTTCAGCAGGCAGCAGTTGGCCGGACGCGGCAGCAAGTAGGTGTCGGCAAGCTGCGCCTGGGTCGCGCGGACGCTGAGCAGGGCGGCAATACCGACGATGAGCGTGACCTTCTTCCTCATTTCGCGACCGCACCTTTCCTTTGGACTACCCTGGCGATTGTGACCATTTGTGACAGCCGTTGAGGCGGCCGGCCTGCGCGCCGTGACGACCTCTCGCGCCTTGCGGCTGTCGCGCTATGATGGCGCCGTATTCCAGATCATTTTGCGGGTTTCCGGCGGCATCTCATCGATAATCGATTATAGTCGTCGCACACCTTCCTGGAGGCAGACATGTCTCGTCAACTTCTCGCCCTGGTCGCGACACTCGCGGCGCTCCTCACTGTGCCCGTGGCTGGCACGCGAGGCATGTTCGTCCCCGACTGGACATTCAAGGGGAGCACGCTGACCGGCTGGCACGTCGTCGGCGCCGCCGACTGGAAAGCGGTGGATGGCGAGCTGGTGGGCACACCCAAGTCGGCCGACGGCGGCTGGCTGGTGCTCGACAAATCGTTTCAGGATGTCGAGTTCGGCGCCGACTTCAAGTGTGTCGGCGAGTGCCGCACCGGTGTGTTGCTGCGCGCCGAGAAGACGGCCACGGGGATGAAGGGCGTCTTCCTCTCGCTCGATGCCGGTGAGATCGGCGGCTATGCCGTCACGATCGACGCCAACGGAAAGATCTTGACTCGTGAGCGCCTGCGTCCCGGCGGCGGACTGATGCGCATTGCGCCATCGGCGGCCGAACAGGCGGCGGCCGCCGCCGCGCGCGGCGCCGGTGCGGGACGTGGTGCCGGTGCCGGACGTGGCGCCGGTGGGGGCCTTAACCAGGACCGTCGGATGTTGCCCTCGGGGGCGATGCTGGCCGACGTGGTGGAGCCATCCGCGCTCAAGCCGAATGACTGGAATGATCTCGATGTCGTCGTCGACGCCAATATCTTCCGGCCCTGGGTGAACACGTCGGGGAGCGGTGGCGGCGCGGCCGACGACGATCTGGGCGCGTTTGGTCCCATCGCGATCTATGTCGGCGGCTCCGGTCAAGTGCACTTCCGTGACGTCTCGTATCGCGATCTGAGTTTGAAGCGCGTGGTCCCGGAACAGTTGTCGACCAACTACCGCATCCTGCGGCTCACCCCGTTCTACTACTCGTTCGCGTCGGGCGCCGCCGATTTCGACCGCGACGGCAACATGGACATCGTCTCCGGTCCCTTCATCTTCCTGGGACCGGATTTCACGAAGGCCCGCGAGTTCTACATGGCGCTCTCGACCAATCCGTCGACGAGCTTCTCGTCCAACTGGCTCGAGTTCGCCGGAGACTTTACCGGCGACGGCTGGCCCGACGTGCTGCTCGCCTCCACCTCGAATACCCGGCTGTACGTGAATCCGAAAGGCGAGCCGCGGCGGTGGGATTCGGTCCTGGGCGTCGTGCCGCCGGCGCCCAACGTCTCGGAAGTGTCGGTGATGAAGGACATCGATGCCGACGGCAAGCCCGATCTCGTGTATGCGAGCGCGGGCGCGTTGCGATGGGCGAAGCCCGATCCCGCCAACCCGACCGGACCGTGGCTCTCGACGCAGGTTGGCGAGGAGGGGACGTACGCGGCGCATGGCATCGGCGCCGGCGACATCAACGGCGACGGCCGCGTCGACATCCTCAACGTCTACGGATGGTGGGAACAGCCCGAGAAGGCGACGACCGGGATGTGGCCGTACCATCCTCAGGCCTTCGGCCGTCAGAACGGCCGCGGGGCCCCCGGCGGCGCCGAGATGTGCGTGTACGACGTCAACGGCGACAAGCTCAACGATGTCGTGACATCGATCCAGGCGCACGTGTTCGGGCTGGCGTGGTTCGAGCAGAAGCGCGATGCGGCCGGGAAGGTGTCGTTCGTGCGGCACATGATCTCGGACGACTTCGCCTCGAAGAACGCCGGCGGCGTCACCTTTTCCGAACCGCATGGCTCGGCCTGCGCCGATATGACCGGCGACGGCACGCCGGACTTCGTTATCGGCAAGCGGTTCTACTCGCACAACGAGAGCACGACCGATCCCGATCCGTACGGCGCCGCGGTGCTCTACGTCTACCGGACGGTCCGCAACAAGCAGGCGCCCGGCGGCGCCGAGTTCGTGCCCGAGCTGGTGCACAACCAGTCGGGTGCGGGCTCGCAGGTGCTGGCCGTGGATCTCAACAAGGACGGCGTGATGGATTTGGTGACGTCGGGCGAGCTCGGCGCGTTCGCGTTTCTCGGCCAGCCGCGCGCGAAGAAGTAGGTTATGCACATTCGGTTCGCGGGTGTCGCCGCGATAGCGGCGCTGGCGACAGCATGGCTGGGCGCGCAGGGACCGGCGAATGATTTCCGGCCGGACTCGACGTTCGGCGGATCCACGCTCGCCGGCTGGCACACGCTCGGTTCGTCGCAGTGGAAGGCACAGAACGGCGAGCTGATTGGGACCGCGTCAGGTTCCGGCGGCGGCTGGCTCGTGCTCGACGCGTCGTATCAGGACCTGCAGTTCTTCACGCGCTTCCGCTGCATGGGCGAGTGCCGGACCGGCGTGCTCTTTCGCGCCGAAAAAACCGCCGAAGGCATGACGGGCGTGTACGTCGCGCTCAACACCGGCGAGCTGTCGGCGTTCCGGCTGACGCTCGACGCGGCAGGCCGCGAAACCGCGCGCGAGCCACTCCGCGTGGTCAGCCCGTTCATCCGCTCGGCGCCGGCACCCGGCGCGCCTGCGCGCGGGGCCCCGGCGCGCGGCGGCGCGGGCACCGGTGGTGCGGTCATGACCTTGCCGGTAACGCTCGCGCCGCTGATGCCTCCCCCGTCGGGCTTGCGCACTGACGAGTGGAACACGCTCAGCGTCGCGCTCGACGCCGACATCATTCGATCGACGCTGAACCAGGGCATCGACATTCCCGCTGCCGCCACCGACGACAGCGCGAATGCGTACGGCCCCGTCGCTCTCTTCGTGGGCAGCGGCGAAGTGCGTTTCAAGGATGTCTCGTTCAAGGATCTCAACCTGCGGGTCGTTCCGTCCGAGCACACCTCCACGCGGTTCCGGATGCAGCAACTCGACGAGTTTTTCTACACCTGGGGGGCCGGCGTCGGCGACATCAACCGCGACGGCGTGCTCGACGTCGTGGCCGGGCCGTACTACTACCTGGGACCCGAATACACGTCGCGCCGTGAGATCTACGTCTCACCAACGGTCAATCCGACCGATCAGTTTCCCCGGAGCGGCTTCGACTTCGTGTTCGACTTCACCGGCGACGGCTGGCCCGACGTCGTGGCCGGCGAGAATCGCCCGCTCTTCTTGTACGTGAATCCGAAAGGCGAGCGCCGGCGCTGGGCGAAGTACCCCGCCGTGCCGCAGGGCAACAGCGAGCTGGTGGTGATGAGGGACATCGACGGCGACGGCAAGCCCGAAATGGTTTTCGGCAGCGGCACCGGTACGCCGAAGGGAACGCTCGCGTACGCGCGTCCCGACGCGGCCAATCCGACGCGGCCGTGGGTCGTGCACACGATCTCGGAGCCGGGACTGGCCTACGCGCCACAGTCTCGGCGCCGGCGACGTGAACGGCGACGGTCGTGTCGACATCCTGCAGACGGCCGGGTGGTGGGAACAGCCGCCGGCCGGCGCCAACCAGGGCACGTGGACGTATCACCCCGAGGCATTCGGGCGCTGGGGCCGATCGGAGGGCGCCGGTGGCGCCGAGCTGGTCGTGTACGACGTCAACGGCGACAAGCTCAACGACGTCGTCGCCGGGCTCAACGCACACGGATTCGGCATCGCCTGGTTCGAGCAGAAACGCGACAAGGACGGCCGGATCTCGTTCGAGCGTCACATGATCATCGACGACTACTCGACGAAGAACGCCGGCGACGTCGCGATTTCCGAGATGCACGCGTCGCTGGCCGCCGACATCGACGGCGACGGCGTGCTCGACTACGTCACGGGCAAGCGGTCTTTTTCACATTTGGACGGCTATACCGATGCCGATCCGTACGGCGCGCCCGTGCTTTACTGGTTCCGCACGGTGCGCAATCCCAAGGCGCCGGGCGGCGCCGAGTTCGTGCCCGAATTGATTCACAATCGTTCGGGGGTCGGCTCGCAGTTCTCGGCGGCGGATCTCAACAACGACGGCGCGATGGACATCGTGACGTCGAGCGTGCGCGGCACGTTCATCTTCTGGGGCCAGAAGCGCGCGGCCCCGGCCAGAGGAAAGTAGATCGAGGAGCTTGAGGATGTTTCAGCCCAAATTGCAAGTCCGGCGGTACCTCGCAGCGGCGGCTGTTCTCGCGGTGGCCCTCGCCGCCGTCACGACCGGCATGGCGCAGTCCGCCACCGACAAGTGGTGGCATCGGGTACGGCAACGGTCCGGACAACTCGCGCTACTTCGCGTCGAGCCAGATCAACAAGTCCAACGTCACTCAGCTCCAGGTCGCCTGGACGTATCCGTACGGCGAAACAGGGAGCAGCCCGATCGTCGCCCGTGGTGTCGATCTACGGCCGCGGCCGCAACGGATCGATCGTGGCCGTCGACGCGAAGACCGGAAAGGAGCTGTGGGTCCGCGAGAAGATGAACGGCATGAGCAGCCGCGGCATGATGTACTGGGAAAGCCGTGACGGCCGCGACCAGCGGCTCATCTTTCCGATGAACAGCCTGCTCCAGCAGCTGGACGCGAAGACAGGAAAATCGATCACGTCGTTTGGCATCAACGGCGCCGTGGACCTGAGGGTGGGCATCGACGGACGCGACCCGGAGACCATCGGCAGCATTCAGTCGCAAACGCCCAGCGAGGTGTTCGAGAACCTGGTGATTGTCGGCAGCGCGCCCGGCGAGGGCTACATGTCGCCGCCTGGCGACATCCGCGCCTACGACGTCCGCACCGGCAAGCCGGTCTGGACCTTCCACACCGTTCCGCGTCCAGGCGAGTTCGGCTACGACACGTGGCCGAAAGACGCGTGGAAGTACATCGGCGGCACCAATAACTGGGGCGAAATGACGGTCGATACGGGACGCGGGATCGTGTTCGTCCCGACCGGCTCGCCGACCTACGACTACTACGGCGCCGACCGGATCGGCGCCAATCTCTTCGGCAGCTCGATCGTGGCGCTCGACGCGAGAACGGGCAAACGCCTCTGGCATTTCCAGATGGTGCACCACGATCTCTGGGATTTCGACAACAACGCCGCGCCGCAGCTGACGACCATCCGGCACAACGGGCGCAACCGCGACGTCGTCGCCGTCGCCGGCAAGACGGGCTGGCTCTACGTGTTCGACCGCGTGACGGGCGAGCCGATGTGGCCGATTGAAGAACGGCCGGTGCCCCAGACCGACATGCCGGGCGAACAGACCTGGCCGACGCAGCCCTATCCGACCAACCCGCCGCCCTTCGCGAAGCAGTCGTTCGGCGTGGACGACATCAATCCGTATCTGGAGCCCGCGGAGTACGAGCGCTTCAAACAGCGGGTGCTCGCGGCCAACAATAAGGGGCTGTTCACGCCGATCAACTTTACCGACACCGTCCACATTCCCGGCAGCAATGGCGGCGCGCTCTTCGGCGGCACCGCGGCCGAGCCGACGACCGGCGCTGTGTACGTGATCACCCAGGACAATCCGGGCATGCTCCGGCTGGTCACGCCCAACCCGACCCCAGGCGCCTTCACGCCTGCCGGGGGATTGATCTACCAGCAGCACTGCCAGCAGTGTCACGGCGCCGATCGTCAGGGGACGGGTGATGGTGTGCCGCTCGTGTACGCGAACGCCGATCCGGCAGCCAACATCGCGGCGGGCGCGTCTCGTTTCAATGCAGAGGCGATCCGCGCGATTCTCGAGACCGGCAGAAACCGCATGCCGCCGTTTCCCCATCTCAGCGCCGCCGATGTGGACATTCTGATTCGGTATCTGACCGCCGTGCCCGGAGGTGGTGGCGGCGGCCGCGGCGGTCCACCGGTGGCTTCGGGCGCGCCGCCGGAACTGATTGCCGGATCGGGCTCGGTGTGGGAGCGGCCGGGTGCACCTGGTGGACGCGGCCGAGGCGCCGCGCCGCCGTATCCGGAAGGCGTGCCCCAGACCGAGCGTTACGTGATCAACGAGTACGGGACGATCGGCTCGCGCATGAAGCCGCCGTTCACGACGATCGTGAAGTACGACCTGAACGTGCCGGCTATCAAGTGGCGCATCGGGTTTGGCGACGATCCGTCGCTCGTCGGACGCGGCGTCACCGGGACCGGCGTCACGCAGATGCGCAACAGCATCATCGTCACCGAGTCGGGTCTCGTGCTTGGAGCCGGGCGCGACAACCAGATCCGCGCCTGGGACAGCGAAAGCGGCAAGCAGTTGTGGTCGTCATGGTTCGGCGGCAACTTCATCGGGTCGCCGGCGATGTACGAGACCGACGGCCGGCCGTACTTGCTCGTTCCCGCGGCCGGCACGGCGGCACCACCTGCCCGTGGAGCCGGACCTTCCGCGGCGACGATGCCGGCGGTGCCTGCCGGCTCGCCGATGGGATGGGTGGCGTATTCCCTGCCGCGGCAATAGCGACGGCGCAGGTCAACAGATAACATGGGAGTCACAATGATCGACCGGAGAACCTTCAGCCAACTGCTCGCCATGTCGCTCGCTGCGACGGCGGCGCCTGTCCTTCCAGCGTGGGCGCAGGGAAAGAAACGAAGCGTCGTGATCGGGCACACGGGCATCACGTGGCCAGGTCGCGTCGGCGGCGGACGTCGTGGTGGCGGCGCGCCACCGCCTCCTCCCGATCCCGCGCTCAACGAAACGATCTTCAAGGACGTGTCCGAGCTCGGGTTCTCCGGGCTCGAACTGTTCGACTGGCAGATCAACGGCCTCGAGAGCCAGGGGCTGCTCGGCGGTTTCGTTGAGAAATACAAACTGCCGCTCATTTCGAGCTACACGAGCGTTAACCTGACCGACCCGGCGCAGCGCACCGACACGATCGCGGCGGCCGTCGCGGTCGGCAAAATCATGAAGAAGTACGGCGGCAAGACAATCGTCATCGGCCCGAACGGCCGTGTCGGTGGTGAGAGCTATAACTACAACGACCACAAGCAGAACATCGTCACAACGCTGAACGAACTGGGCAAGGCCATCACCGACATCGGTTTGATTGCAGCGCTGCATCAGCACACCGGCACCGCCGTCGAGACGCGCGATGAAACGTACGCGACGATGGAGGCGGTCGACACGCGCTACGTGAAGTTCGGCCCGGACATTGGCCAGCTCCAGAAGGGCGGTGTGGATCCGGTCGCGGTCGTCAAGGCGTTCCTGCCGGTCGTCCAGCACCTGCACTTCAAGGACTGGGTGGGCGGTCCGTCGATGGCCGGCTACTGCCCTCTCGGGCTCGGCAAGGTGAACCTTGCCGCGATCCTGGATCTGATGGAAGGCCGCAAGCTCGAAGGCATGATCATGGTCGAGCTCGACGGCGGCGGACAGATGCCTTACACGCCGCGTGAGACCGCCCAGATCGCGCACGACTGGCTCGTCAAGAACGGCGTCACGCTGAAAGCGTAGCAAGGCGCCTGACGGCCATGCCGTACCGGGTCGACCTTCCAGGCGGTGGCGCCGATGCACTCGATCGGCTCGTCGAACTTGATGCGCTGGATGTGGAGATCTCGCACGGCAACGCGATCGCGGCTCTGATACCCAACAGCGTGCCGCCGGAACGGGTCGCGAGCGCGCTGGGTGTCGCCACGGTCGCGGTCTCCCCTGCCCAGGCGCGCGATGACGGATCCGTCTGGGTCCTCAGCCTGCGCCCCATTCGCGTCGGGCGCCACACCCTCAGATTGATCGACGCCTCGGCGTTCGGCACGGGACTCCACCCCACGACAGCACTTTGCCTGGAGGCGATTGAAGAAGCCGTCCAGGTCGATCGACCCGACGTCCTGTTCGACGTGGGAACCGGATCGGGAGTGCTCGCGCTCGGTGCGCTGCGCCTGGGGATGCCCCGAGCGTTGGGCATCGATGTCGATGAGGAAGCGCTGCGCGTGGCGGCGGAGAACGCGCGCGTCAACGAGCTCGGCGACCGGTTGTGGCTGGCTCGCGGCGGGCCGGAAGCGGTCGCGGGAACATGGCCGCTCGTCGTCGCCAACATCCTGGCGGCGCCGCTCGTCGAGATGGCGCCCGACCTCGTGCGGCGCGTCGGGCATCATGGTCGCCTGGTGCTCTCCGGGATTCCTTCATCCGCCGAGCAGGACGTTGACCTGGCATATCGCCGTCACGGAATGCGACGCGTGAGCGTGAAGTCGCGCGCCGGCTGGATTGCGCTCGTGATGCAGGCCTCCTGGTGATGCGCATCTGATGTCATCACCCGCGCTGCGCTAATATCAGCCGGCGTGTTACCTGACCGCTGGCGCACCCTGTTTCGTTCGGACGGCAGAGCGCCCGCATTTGCCGCGCTACCCGCGATTGTCGCCGTCATCGGTCTTCTCGCGCTCGCCGCGCCGCTGCGGGACGCCGAGCAACCGCTGTTGCGCGTCGGCGCCCTTCTCGCGCTGGCCGGCATCCTCGAGGTGCTTCACGCCGTACGCCGCGCCGACGCAGCGGACCTCCGGCGCGGACTCACGGGCGGCGCGCTCACCCTCTTGATGGCGTTTCTTGTCATCAACGCTCCCTACCTCGCCGCCGCCGCCATCCTCCTGCTGCTGGCCGGATCGTTCGGCATCGACACGGTGGCATACGCCGCCGCGGCGTGGCGGGCGACGACAACCCGCACACGCGTGATGTCGGGACTTGCGGCGCTCGGCAACCTCGTCGTGGTCGCGCTGCTCATCGCCATGCGTCACGAGCGGGCCACCTGGCCGGTGGCGCTTGCCTCGGCCCTCCGCATCCTCGGTGTCGCCTGGACGATGGCCGTCACGCGCGTCAACACGACAGACGATGCGAGCGAGACGGTGTTCGATGACCTCGAGCTTGGCGACCATCCCGAGGCCAATGTCCTTCGCGACGAAGTCGCCGCCGAAGAAGCCGCGCGCGGATCGACCGACCGGCGGTTGATCCTGTCGTTCGTCTTCATCCTGTTCGCGATCCACGCCGCACGGATGCAGGCGGACGGCTCGCTTGTCGGTTACGTCGCGCCCGCGGTCGCGGTAATGGGCGACATGGTGCTGGCCACGCTCCTCACGCTCGCCATCGTGATTCCTGCAATCGCGAGCTTCCGAAGCGGCACGCGCTGGATCGAACGGCGCGTGTGGCGCTGGTATCTCGCGTCGACCGATCGACGAACATGGCGGCTGAGAATCGCGCGATGGTGGCTGAAGCTCCGGCTGAGGATCGGAGTGCGCCTGCGGGAAGCGCGCTATTCGGTTCCCGCGGCGCTTCGGCGCAGTCTGGTTACCGGATTGCCGGTCGCCGCCATCGTCGCCGCCACCGTGCCGGTGTGGGGCATGAGCTGGTTTTTCGATACCGAGAACTGGGCGTCGGGCATCTGGAACTCGTGGGCGGAATCGCGCACCGATGAGTGGCGTGCCGCCATGATTCCCGCGATCGCCGGCAGCGCGGGCGTGACGCCGGCCACCTTTGCGCTCACACCCTCTGGCACCGACGGCGACTTCAGCTTCATCGTCATCGGCGACACCGGCGAAGGCGATGCGTCGCAGAACGTGCTGCGCGATCAGCTTCTGAAGGTCGCCGCCACCGATGCGGTTCGCTTCGTCGTCATCTCGTCCGACGTCGTCTATCCCAACGGCTCGATGATCGATTACGAAGCGAAGTTCTGGCTGCCATTCAAGGGCATCGAGAAGCCGGTCTATGCCATCCCTGGCAATCACGATTGGTACGATGCGCTCGAAGCGTTCCTCGCGACCTTTCTGGTACCCGACGCCGCACGCGCGGCCATGGAGGCTCGCGCAGACGCCGACCTCAGGCTCACGAGCACGACGAGATCGCGCATCGACGATCTCATCAGCGAAGCCGCGCGCCTCGGATCCGAATATCGCGTGCCGACGGGCTTTCAGCGCGGCCCGTTCTTCGAAATCCAGACCGATCGCTTTGCCCTCATCGCCATCGATACGGGCATCGTCAAGCGCATCGACGATCTCCAGTGGGCCTGGCTCGAAGGCGCACTCGCGCGCGCGAAGGGCAAGCTGACGATGGCGATCCTGGGCCATCCGTTCTACGCGGCCGGATTCGATCAGACGGCCGGCCACGACGATTTCGCGCGCCTGAAGGGGCTGCTGTTGCAGCACGGGGTCGCGATCGTGATGGCCGGCGACACGCACGATCTCGAGTACTACGCCGAACCGGCGCCGAACCGGCAAATCTGGCAAGACGGTATCGTCCACCATTTCGTCAACGGCGGCGGCGGGGCATATCTCAGCTTCGGGACGGCGCTGCAGTGGCCAGTTCCAGCGGCCACCGCGGAGTGGGCACACTACCCCAACAAGCAAACGGTGACCGACAAGATCGTGGCGCGGACACCCAGGTGGAAATGGCCGGCCTGGTGGTGGACCACGCGGTTCAACGCCTGGCCGTTTTCCGCCGAATGGTTGTCGGGCATCTTCGACTACAACGTGGCGCCGTTTTTCCAGAGCTTCATCGAAGTGCGCGTCGAGCCGTCGGCTCATCGCGTGCGATTGCTGCCATACGGCGTCTACGGGCGGCTTCAGTGGAAGGACGTGGCGCATTCGGCGAAGCCAGCCGGCCAAAGCGTCGATGACGATGCGCTCGTGGAATGGATGGTCCCGATGCCGTGAACGCACCGGGACCTGAATCACTCTATCGTTTTCGCGACCGGGACCCGTTTGACGCTTTGCGGGCTGTCGACCCGCTTCGGCTCGCGCGCGTGCTAGACGTGGCCATCCGGGTTTCTTCTTCGTCCTCTTCGGTTTCCGAGGCGGGATTGATCTGGCTGGCGATGCCCGTCAGCGTCTCATCCGCTGCCTTCTCTTCCTCGAGCGTCTTGCCGAGGAGATTTTTCGCCTCCTCCATCTCGAGCACGTCGGCAAAGGTCGCGAGCGTACCGTAGGTGGCGATCTCGTAGTGCTCGACCTTCTGCGCCGACGCGATAAGCGCCGCATCGAGCGTCGAGCCTTCCATCTCTTCCATCACCTCTTCACCCTCCGCGATCAGCCCTTTCATGCCCTCGCAGGGCTTGCCGCGCGCGGCGATGCCGAGCAGCTTGAACACTTCTTCGAGCCGGTTCACGTGCCCGCGCGTCTGCCCGAGATGTGCCTCGAATGCGGTGCGCAGATCGTCGCTGTCCGCCGCCTTTGCCATTTTCGGCAACGCCTTGGTGAGCTGTTTTTCTGCGTCGTAGATGTCGCGAAGTTCGTTGACGAACAGTTCCTGAAGATTTTCTGCGGCCATATGGATCCTTTCGAAGACGCACCCGTGGCGGGCGCGTGTGTGAAGTCTTGTCGCGGCGAATGCCGCGATGAGGAGAGAGCAAAGAGCTCGCCAGATCGGCGAGCCGTCTACTGAGTGACCGCGAGGGCGGGACGATCGCCGGCTGCTGCCGGCAACAATCGGTCGAATACGGCTCTGACGTTCCGGTAGCACTCGCACGACGCGCCTTCCAGCCTGGCGCGATCGACGATACGCACGTGTCCTCGCACGTGCGACACGATGCCCGCGCGCGCCAGCTCGGCCATCACCAGCGTCACGGTCGGGCGCCGCACGCCGAGCATGGTCGCGAGGAATTCGTGCGTCAATGGGAACTCGTCCTGGGCGATGCGATCGTGGGTCATCAGCAGCCAGCGGCAGCAGCGTTGTTCCGCGGAGTGCAGTCCATTGCAGGCCACCGACTGCATCAGCAACGCCACGAACGCCTGTGAATAGCGTGTCACGACGTCGTAGAACGGCCCATGCCGCTCCATCTCGCGCCGGAAGGCATTGATGCTCATCACGGCCGCGGGTTCGCCGGCGACCTGCACGAAGGCGTCTCCACTCGAGATCGAATTGCCGAGCACCGCGCCAATGCCAACCAGCCCCTCGCGCCCGACGGTGGCGACTTCGACAATGCCGCCATCCTCCATCGCATTCGTGATCGAGCACACCGACCGGCTCGGAAAGAAGATCTCGCTGATGGGCTCCCCGTGCTTGTGCAGGGTCTGGCGTACTTTTAAAGGACGCCATGTCAGCTGGGCATACACTCGCATGTAATCATCCGGCGGGAGAGACGACAGGAGCGTGTTCATCGCCCACTGTCCGGAAACAGGCGTAACTGGCTGGACGGGCTTGGCTAACTGCATCGCGAATCTCCCTGCTCGAAAACCTTACGCACGTGTGTGAATTGCGGGCGTGGGAACGCGCTGCATCGTCTGTGCCGAAGCTGTTCCGATATAGGACTGTTACGGGAACTTCAGGGTGGGCAGAATCCGACCGGTTCGCGAGGCAGGGAACGGCGGGAGGGTGATTGCCCGATTGATGGTCGATCGTTTCGGATCGACCATCAATGGACAACCGCCAATTGCCAGTCTGGCAATTCGAGAGGCTTACTTCATCTTCCAGCCGCCCTCGGGCGTCTTCTCGCGGTGCTCCTTGTGGCAGCCCATGCACTGCGCGGCCAGGTTGCCGCGGGCGGTTTCGGCCGCAGCCATGTCGTTCGCGGCGAGCGCCTTCGAGACGGCGCCGAGCGACGTCACCGCCGTCTGCGCGGCCGTGGCGGCATCGGCCACTTTCTTGTCACTCCAGTACGCGTTGACGCTCTTGAACAGCACTTCCAGCCGCGGCACGGCTTTGCCGGCTTCGGCCGCATCGCCGCCCTTGATGGCTTTGGTCAGCCCGCCGGCCAGCGAGCCAATCTCTTTCATGGTCGCGGCGTAGTCGGCTTCGGATCCGATCTTTGCCGGAGCTTGCGCGGCCAGTGACACCGCAAATACGAACGCGAAAAGTACGGACGCAATCGAGAGCACACGCTTCATAACGGGCCTCCTGAAATAGGCGATGATCACCGGGAGCTGCACGGGGTAGTCTAGTGCAATGAATTGGCTCTTCAAAGAAGAACCATCGAGCTACAGCTTTGAACAGCTTTCAAAGGACGGCGGGACGTCCTGGGTGGGGGTCAAAAACCCGCTGGCCCAGAAGCACCTGCGCGGCGTCAAGAAGGGGGACCGCATCTTCTATTACCACACGGGCAACGAGAAGGCGGTCGTCGGCGTCGCCCGGGCTACGAGCGATGCGTATCCGGATCCGAAGGATAAGGCCGGCAAGCTGTCGGTCGTGGACGTGGCGCCGGTTCAGCCCCTGAAGCGGCCGGTGACGCTGGCGGAAATCAAAGCTTCGAAAGCTTTTACCACCTTCCCGCTGACCCGGCTGCCGCGACTGTCGGTGATGCCGGTCACCGAGGCGGAATGGAGCGAAATCGAACGGATGGCGCGCGCCTGAAGGGTGCGCGCGTTCCGGGGTTCCTGTTCCGGTTCCGGGTTCGAGGAGGGCGATGAATTCAGTACGCCATCTGAAAGGAAAGACGCGTGTGGCGCTCGGGGCGCCACCACGAACGTGGAACGGGGAACAGGAACTGGAACCAACAGCGGAGCGGGTTTACCAGCGAAGTACCCTCTTCCCGCGCCACTCCGGTCCCTCGATCACGTATTTCCATTCCGGGTTGTGACGCTCGTTCCGGAGCGCCCGGCAAATCTGATCGAAAACAGGCAGGTTCTCGTCGGTGCATTCGAAATAGCCGACGAAGTCGAACTCTTCGGGCCGCTGATACCCGTCGGGGTTGTGATAGAGGCGCCGGAAGATCTTCCGGATGCCCGCTTCGGCCGCCTTCGCGTGTCCTTTCACGGGCGACCCGCTCGAGTCTTCGTGGTGGGGATAGAAATACGTATGACGCTCGAGCGCCGTTTTCTCCCACCACTCCGCGGTCTTGCTCATCGGCGCGATGATCGCGTTGGATGAGACGCGTCCCGATTGACGCGCGAGCGCCGACTTGTACGCGAAATTCTTCATCTCCGCGCTGCTGTAGCGCGGCATGCGCTCCGCGCCGTCGAGAATAATGAGGCGGGCCGCGTCACCAAGACGCCGCTTGAGATCGCAGACGACTTCGACGAGCCTCGGACGGTAGTTGGCCGACACGTGGACGACGTATCGGGCCGCGCCGATGCCCTCGCGGCCATGCGTGGCACCCTCGGCCTGGAGGAACTGAATCGTCTCCTGCGGCTGGGCTTCACGCGTGCCGTCGGCGTCGTAGTCGTTGAAAAACCCGCGGCTCACGTTCGAGCCCGCGGCTCGAATCCTGGCCAGCGTCGCGGCATCCTCCTGAAGCGGCAGCACGAAGATGAACTTCGTGTACGTCAGGTTCGTCGCCGAATCCGGCTGACCGTTGGTCCCCACTGTTGTCTTTCATGTGTTATCGGCCGTACGAAAGTGTAAGGAAAGCTACTGATGTATGACCTGTGCAGTTAGTGCAATTGTGTGCATGTTCTGTTTAAGGGTGCGAGTGAAACGGGGTCGGGAGGGGTTTCCGGCGCGGGTGTTCGGAAACCCCTCCCGACCCCGTTTCACTCGCGTTTCAGAATCAGGCAGGCCAGCGGCGGAAGCACCAGCGAGAGTCTGTGCGGGCGGCCGTGCGCGGGCGTCGGCTCAGACTGAATAACACCGCTGTTGCCGAGATTGCCGCCGCCGTACATCTCACCGTCGCTGTTCAGGAGCTCGACATACCGCCCGGCTTCGGGCACGCCGATGACGTAGTCGTGCCGCGGCACCGGCGTGAAGTTGACGGCGACGAGCACGAAGTCCGATGAATGGTGCGCGCGGCGGATGAACGCCACGACGCTGCCCTCGAAGTCGCTGCAATCGATCCACTCGAAGCCGGTGTGATCGAAGTCCACCTGGTGCAGCGCCGGCTGTTCCTTGAGCGTGCGGTTGAGATCGCGCACCCAGTGCTGGATGCCGCGATGCTCAGCGGTATCTGCAGCAGGTGCCAGTCGAGGCTTTCGTCGTGACCCCATTCGCGCCATTGCCCGAACTCGCATCCCATGAACATGAGCTTCTTGCCGGGATGCCCGTACATGTAGCCGTAGAGCGCGCGCAACGTCGCCCGCTTCTGCCAGATGTCGCCCGGCATCTTGTCGAGCATCGCGCGCTTTGCCGTGCACGACCTCGTCGTGCGAGAACGGCAGGATGAAGTTCTCGGTAAACGCGTAGAGCAGCGAAAACGTCAGATCGTTGTGCGACCAGCGCCGGTAGATCGGATCCTTGCTGGCGTACTCGCAGCATGTCGTGCATCCACCCCATGTTCCACTTGTAGGTGAAGCCAAGCCCGCCAAGATGCACGGGCCGCGTCACGCCCGGCCACGCCGTCGATTCCTCCGCCACCGTGATCGTCCCGGGATAGTGCGCGTGCGTCTGCACGTTCAGCTGGCGGAGAAACTCCATCGCTTCGAGATTCTCGCGGCCCCCGTACTGGTTGGGCAGCCAGTCCCCGTCCTCGCGCGAGTAGTCGAGGTACAGCATCGACGCCACCGCGTCGACGCGCAGCCCGTCGATGTGGTACTCCTCGAGCCAGAAGAGCGCGCTGCTCAACAGGAACGCGCGCACTTCGTGCCGGCCGTAGTTGAAGATGAGCGTGCCCCAGTCGCGGTGCTCCCCCTGACGCGGGTCCTCATGCTCGTACAGCGCCGTGCCGTCGAACCGCGCCAGCCCGTGCGCGTCCTTGGGAAAGTGCCCGGGCACCCAGTCGAGAATGACGGCGATCCCGTTTGCGTGACATTCGTCGACGAACGCCTTGAAGTCTTCCGGCGGACCGAAACGGCTCGTCGGCGCGAAGAAGCCGGTGACCTGATAGCCCCACGATCCGGCGAACGGGTGCTCGAGCACCGGCATCAACTCGATGTGCGTGTAGCCGAGGTCCTTCACGTAGGGCACGATCTGCTCGGCCATTTCCCGGTAGGTCAGCGGCCCACCGCCTCGCTCGGGGACACGCTTCCACGATCCGAGGTGCAACTCGTAGACCGATAACGGCCGGTCGAGCCAGCCGTTGCTCCGCGTCCGCTCGTCGAGCCAGGCCTTGTCGCGCCACGTGTAGCGATCGAGGTTCCAGACGATGGCCGCGCCGCTCGCGTCTGATTCGAAGAAGACACCGTAGGGATCGGCCTTCTGCAGGCGGTCGCCTTCGCGCGAGCGGATCTCGTACTTGTAGCGCTCGCCGTCGCCCACGTTCGGCACGAAGGTCTCCCAGATGCCGCTCACGCCGAGGCTTCGCATCGCATGCGACGCGGGATTCCATCCGTTGAAGTCGCCGATGACGCTCACCTGCTCGGCATTCGGCGCCCACACCGCGAAGTGCACGCCAGGCTGCCCGTCGACCTCGCGCAGATGCGCGCCGAGCTTCTCGTAGGCGCGATGCAACGTACCTTCGTTGAAGAGATGCAGATCGTATTCGGTGAGCACGCCTAGCCCTCCACTTCCATGGTTCCCTCGGCGACGAAAACCGAATGACCGCCGACACGCACCCGCGAGATCGTACCGTTGGCAGAGGTGATGGAGATATGAATCCAGCTCGGGCGGCCGAGCTTCGCGCCCTGCAGGTTCAGGATCGCCTGCGCCTTCTCTGGCGACACGAGCCCATGGCGAACGAGATACGACCCGAGCGGACCGCTGGCGCTGCCGGTGGCGGGATCTTCGTAGATGCCGAACGCCGGGGCGAACATCCTCGAATAGATCGTCGCCGAATCGGACCCGTCGCCCCGATCCATCGTGAACAGATACGCTTCGAAGTCCAGCCGGCGCGCGTCAGGCACGGCCGCGTCGACGGCCTCGCGCGTCACCATCGGCACGATGACAAACGGCACGCCGCACGAGACTTCCTGCACGGGCAGTCCCGTCGCGCGGATGTCGCCATCGGCGACGCCCAGCGCGGCGGCGATACGGCCAATGTCATCGAGCGTCCTTCGGAACTCGGGCTTCTGCTGCGTCATCCACGCGAAGCTCAACCGATCGGCCATCCATTCGAGCGAGACGGGCGTCGGACCGATGTTCAACCCGAACGACCAGTCCGCGCGTCCCCGCGCGATGCGTCCATCTCTCGCGAGCGCGAACGTGCTGCCGACAACCGGGTGGCCCGCCATCGGCATCTCGTTGCCGGGCGTAAAGATCCGCATGCGCACGTCGGTGCCGGCCTGTTCGGCCGGCGTGACGAACGTCGTCTCGGCGAAGCCGATCTCCCTGGCGATCTGCTGCATCGTCTGCACCGGCAAACCAGCCGCCTCGGGAAACACCGCGAGCTGGTTGCCGCCAAAGCGCCGGTCCGTGAACACGTCGTAGTGCAGGTACCGGTACCGGGAATTGCCCATGCTAGGATGTTCATTCTAGCTGGTAGGTGGTAACCGGCAGGTGATAAGTGGTAGCGACAAGGAGCTTTCTGATGACGAGATGGCTGCTCGGTCCGGTAATGGCGTTGATTCTGGCGGTTGCGCCGGCCGCCGCGCAAACGTCGACGGCGAAGCCCGCGCCCCAGACGCAGAAGCCCGCCCCCGCGAAACCGACGGCGCCGGCAACCGCGAAACCGGCACCGGCGACGGCAAAACCGGCCGCCGCGACGGCGAAACCTGTGGAACCCGCGGTTCCGGCCGCAACGGCCAAGCAATACGGACCTGGCATCTACGCGCATTTCACCACGAATCTCGGCAATTTCATCGTGCGCTTCTTCGACAAGGACGCGCCGATTACCGTCCAGAACTTCGTCGGGCTCGCCGAGGGGAAGAAGCAGTGGACCGACCCGAGGACGAACAAGCCCGTCCGCCGGCCCTACTACAGCAACCTGACCTTTCATCGCATCATCCCGAAGTTCATGATTCAGGGCGGCGATCCGACGGGGACGGGCATGGGCGGGCCGGGGTTCAAGTTCAACGACGAAACCAGCCCGAAGCTCAAGCACGATCGGCCGGGTATCGTGTCGATGGCCAATGCCGGCCCGAACACCAACGGCGGCCAGTTCTTCATCACCGTTGCGCCATACCCGTCGCTCGACGGCAAGTATTCAATTTTCGGCGAGGTGGTCGAGGGACTCGACGTCGTCATGGCGATTTCACAGGTACCAACGACCGGACCAAAGGGAGACCCGCCAAACAAGCCGCTGAAGCCGGTCGTCATGAAGACGGTCAGGATTGAACGGGTTTCCTGACCGCTGGTGAGTTCAGTCCTTGTGGTGGGCGCGGGCTTCGCGGGGCTGAACGCCGCGAAGACGCTGGCCAACAAGGACGGCGTCCAGGTTGTCCTGATCGATCATCGCAATCATCACCTCTTCCAGCCGTTGCTCTACCAGGTGGCAACGGCTGGACTCAATCCATCCGAAATCGCCGTTCCCATTCGCGTGCAGTTCCGGAACGCGAAGAACGTCGAGGTGCGGCTTGGGCGCATCGAGGGGATCGATCTCGCGCGGCGGACGGCCACCGGCGAGGGGCGCGAGCTTTCGTACGATTACCTGATCCTGGCCTGCGGATCGCGCCACAGTTATTTCGGCCACCCCGAGTGGGAAGAATTTGCGCCCGGGCTCAAGACGCTCGAACAGGCGACCGAAATGCGGCGGCGCATGCTGGTCGCCTTCGAGCGAGCGGAAAGCGAGCTCGACCCTGACACGCAGCGCGCCTATCTCACCTTTGTCGTCGTGGGCGGCGGTCCCACCGGCGTCGAGCTGGCCGGGGCCATCGCCGATATCAGCCGGACGGCGATGCGCGGCGATTTTCGCCGCATCGATCCGTCCAAATCGCACATCGTGCTCGTGGAAGCGGCGCCCCGCGTGCTGACGACATTCTCGGAGGAGTTGTCCGATCGCGCCCGCCGCGATCTCGTGGAGCTTGGCGTCGAAGTGCGTACCAACGCCAAGGTGGACGCGATCGACGGCGAAGGGGTGACGATCGGATCCCGGCGCCTGGCCGCGCGCACGGTGTTCTGGGCGGCCGGCGTGCAGGCCGAGCGGCTGACGATCGTCCCCGCGCCCGCCACCGATCGCGCCTCTCGCATCAAAGTGAACAACGACCTCTCAATTCCCGGCTATCCGGGCGTCTTCGTCGTCGGAGACATGGCATCCCTTGAAATAGCTCCGGGAGCCTTTTTGCCAGGGGTGGCGCAAGGCGCTATCCAGTCTGGCGTGCACGCCGCCCGCATGATTCTCCGCGACCTGACCGGCGAGACGCGCGAACCGTTTGTCTATCACGACAAAGGCTCGATGGCGACGATCGGCAAGAGCCGCGCGGTGGCACAAATCGGACGCGTCACGCTGACCGGCCGCATCGCCTGGCTCTTCTGGCTCGTCGTGCACGTGTACTCGCTGATCGGATTTCGAAACCGGCTCGCGGTCCTTTTCAACTGGGCGTGGAACTACATGTTCTCGCGGAGAGAGGCGCGGCTGATCACCGACAAAGAGTGGAAACTGAGGAATTAGAGCAGTTTTGGATTCCCTGTAGTACGTAGTGTCCGGCTTCAGCCGGACCGGACAAGGTGGTCGTCCCCCGCGGCAGCTGGATTGGCAGGGCCGCCGCGCGCAGCCGAAGCTCCGGGGCCGGACGCGCGCTCCGAGGCCCGACGAGGGCCGTCCGACGCGAGGTCCCAGTCGTCGCTCGGTCAACCTCGCTCGATGCCCAGAGGCTTCTCGCGCGGTCGGTGTGACGGGTGTCGGCCGCCTGCGCCCTTCGACAAGCTCAGGGCGCCCCGAGCGAAGTCGAGGGGCGCACGGCTTCGCGCCGCAGCCCTGCCAATCCAACTGCCGCCGCGACGCTACACGAAAATCGAAACCGCTCTAGCGCCCGGAGCGGACTTCAACACGGAGGCACGGAGACACGGAAGAACACTGAGAATTTTTTTCTAAAAGACACTCCGTGTCCCAGTGCCTCCGTGTTGGGACACTCTCTGCGATCTCGTACTGTATTGCTTTCTAGCGAAACAGCAGTGGTGAGATCTCGTTCAGATAGCGACGCCAGACCATCCACGTGTGTGCGCCGCCGGTCTCCCTGAACGTGTGCTTGATGTGGTTCGCCGTCAGGAACTCCGAAAACGCCTTCGATGCGCCGAACAGGCTGTCTTCGGTGCCGCAGCCCACCCACAGCAGCTTGAGCTTGCCGTTCGCCGCGTCGGCGTGGTTCACGAGCGGTGCGAAGGTCCTGGAAAAGTTCGCCGCGCTGCCGATGGCGGCGCTGAACCCGCCGACGTAGCTGAAGAGATCGAGGTTGTTCAAGCCGATGGTCAGCGACTGCCCGCCGCCCATCGACAGCCCGACGATCGCGCGATGCTCGCGGTCGGGGAAGACCCGGTAGGTCGCCTGGATGAACGGGATGACGTCTTCGATGAGATCCTTGCCGAACTTCGCGGTGTTCTCGCCCTGCTGCTGGCCGCCGGGCTGCACGCCGTAGCCGAACGGCATGACGGCGACAAACGGCGTGATCTTCCCCGCCGAGATGAGGTTGTCGAGAATCAGGTTCGCGCGGCCGAGCCGGTACCAGGCATTCTCGTCGGCGTTCGCGCCGTGGAAGAGATACAGAACCGGATAGCGCGACGTCGCCTTGTCGTACCCGGGCGGCGTGTACACCGTCAGACGCCGGATGCTGTTGAGGGACGTTGACTGATACCAGTGCGTCCGAATATCGCCATGCGGCACCGGCTGCGCGTCGTAGAACGCCGGCGACGGCGTCTTGATTTCGAGCACGCTCGAGATCGTGCTCGGCGTCGAACCGGTCTTCAACTGGGGATTGGCGGGATCGATCGTCCTCACCCCGTCGATGGTGAAGTTGTAGTGATAGATCTCGGGCTCGACGGGACCCACCGTGACGGCCCAGATGCCATCGGAACCCTTCTCGAATTTCCTGTTACCGTCGAGGAACTCGCCGGACAGCAGCACCTCCTCGGCCTTCGGTGCGTTCAGCCGGAACGTCACGCGTCCGTCGGCCATCACCTCTGGCGAAACAAGGCGAGGGGCCTGTTGCTGCTGCGCGAACGCGGATGCGGTCGTGATCCCGGCGGCGAGGACGGCACAGGCAAGTCTTTTCATGGACCTAACTGTAAGCTCGAAATCCAGTCAGGTCAAAACGCGCGAATGCCGCTTACGCCTCTTCGAGATCGACCGCGATGTGGCGCCACTTTCCCTGGTTGAACCGCAACACGCTCAACGCGCAGCGGGTGGCATGGCCGACGAGGATGGCTATCCAGATGTCGATCGGGTCCAGCGTGCCGGTGCGCTGGATCACAAAACAGATGCTGAGCGGCAGAAAGAGCTGGGACACGATCGAAATGTAGAGCGGGCTCTTGGTATCGCCGGTGCCCTGAAGACCGCCGGTATAGGTCAGGGCCACCGCAATCAGCAGACCCGAGAAGCTGAGCACGCGAAGAAGCTCCACGCCGATCTCCACGACGGCCGGATCGCTCATGCCGAAAATCGCAAGCAGCTGGCGCGGCACGAAGAAAAAGAACAATCCGATGATCGCCGCGCCCATGAAACCGAACCTGGCCGCCACGTGCACGGCTTCGTCGGCCCGATCGGGCCGGCCGGCGCCAAGATTCTGCCCGGCCACGGCGGCGGCGGCGCCCATCAGGCCAATCGAGGTCCACGTGATGAGCGAGAAGAGCTGCGTATAGGTGACCGCGAACGCCGCCTGCGCGGCAGCGCTCTGCGGCAGCGAGCCGATGAACGAGAGCATGAACACGCCGCCGACGTTCATCGCGATCCCCTGGATCCCCGTCGGCAGGCCGAACCGGAAGAGCGACCGGATGATGCGCCAGTCGGGCCCGAATCCATGGCCGTGCGGGAACGAAACGACCCACGTGCCGCTCCAGAGCTTCCACAGCGAATAGGTCGCGACCAGACCCGACGCGATGGCCGTACCCATCGCCGATCCAGCCGTTCCGAATGACGGAATCGGGCCGAGCCCGCGGATCAGGATGACGTTGAGCACGAGGTTGAGCACCGTCATCGCGATGCCCAGTCTCATCGGCGTGCGCGCATCGCCCGCGGAACGCAGCGCGGCGCTCAGCATGAAGAACATGAGCATGCCGCCGATGAACACGAACATGATGCGGATGAACGGCAGCGCCTCCGCCTTCACCATAGGCGCGGCGTTGACCAGATCGAGGAGCCAGGGAGACGCCCAGTAGCCGAGCGGCGCCATGACACCGAATGAAAGGAAGGTCGCGGTGAGAAACGCCTGGTAGACCGTGCGATCGACCTTCTCGGTCTCGCCGGCGCCCGCGAAGCGCGCCACGAGCACGCTCATGCCCGCGAACATCGACGAGATGAAGACGATGACGACGAGGATGATCTGCCAGCTTACGCCGATGGCGGCGTTGCCGGTGAAGCCGACGAGGTGACCGACGAGCGCGTGGTCGACGATGCCCTGCAGCCCTCCAACAATATTGGTGAGCATCGTCGGCCACGCGATTTTCCAGACCGCCGCACGAAGGGGTCCTTCAACAATCGATCTGTCGTACCTGGGTCGCTCGACTACGGTCGCCACGTCCCATAAGCATACCCACTAGTCGCGGTGCGGTGCGCAGAGCATGCCGTTGTTGTAGTTGTCCATCGCGCGATGATGCGGCTCGCCCACCTTCCAGGCATAACTCGACGCCGCCACCTTGGTGCCGACGGGCCCGTAGGTGTCCATCCAGGCATCGGCCGCGGCGACCTCGCCCGTGATGCAGACGGGGTTGGTTCCCATGAGCAGGTTGAGCTTGGCCGACAACAGCGACGCGAACATCGTGTAGGTCTTGTCCTTGTTGCCCGGTGCCTGGAGCAGCGCGATAGCGGTGGCCTTGGAGTAGGTGTCGCCGCCAATCACAATCGACGCCACTGGCCACGCCTCGGGATGATTCATCCAGTAACCCGGCGTGCCGGTGCCAACGGCGGCGGGCGACGCCACGGTGAACCCGAAGTCGGTGTTCTTCACTTCAGTCTGCCCGTCTGCAAACGTAATCGAGGCAACGCTGTTCGAACCGACGAGCACACCATCGCTGTCCATCGTGTCGTCACCGACGTCGGTGGGCGATGGCACGCTGTTGTTCGGAAGCTGCACCTGGATTTCGTGCGTGCCGCCCGGAAGAAACGCAGCCCAGACTCCGTTGTCGTCGGTCGAGGTCACGATGTCGCCGATGGTTACGACGGCGCCGGCGATTCCCGGCTCACCGGCATCCTGGACGCCGTTGCCGTTGAGATCGTTCCACACGAAACCGCACACATTGCCCGCCGACCCGCACTCCTGGTCCGGCGCGGCCGCCGCCGGCACCGCCGCGACCGGCAGCAGGGCCGCCGCCAGAGCCACGATGCGTACGTGCTTGAGCGGTCCGTCGAGCAACTGCTGAGCTTTTTCACGCAAGTCCGAATGCCGTTCTGCCTGTGACATGTTCATCTCCTTGAGAAATATGCGTTCCTTCTGTTGACGTCTCCCGTTTCAACCGATAGCCCGTTGGTGCGTGTTCTCCTGATTAACAACCACTGCATCAGCGATCCCACGGCCGGCGTCACGCAGAGCCTGCGGACGATCGTCGAATGGCTCGGCGCCGAGGGACACGACTGCCACGTGCTGACCACGGCCCGCTTCGAGAGCCGCGTCACGTTTTCGCTCGAGGAACATCTCGCGTCGCGCGGCGTGACGCTGACGCCACGCGACAAGGTCGTGCGGTACGAGGTGGGACGCGTGCCCGTCACGCTCGCGGTGACGCGGTACAACGATGAGGCGCGGCCGAACCGGAGGGAAAGCGCCGCCTATCTCATGCGCTTCGACGAACTGGTCGAAGCATTCCGCCCTGACCAGCTCATCGCGTGCAACGCACACGGGATGATTTTCGAAGCGATGGCGCGCGCACGTGCGCGCGGGATAACGACCGCTTACGCAGTGAGAGGATTCGGCTACTATCACGCGAGGTATTTCAAAGACGTCGATCACGTCTTCACATGCAGCCGGTTTCTGAGCGGTGTGTACCGAAACAAGATCGGGCTCGAAAGCACGCCGCTCGAACCGCCGATCGACTGGTCCACGGTCGTGGCGCCCACTGAATCGCGCGCCTTCGTCACCTTCGTGCATCCGGCCCGCCACAAAGGCCTGCTGCTCTTCGCGCGGCTGGCGGACATGCTCGGCAAGCGTCGACCCGACATCCCGATACTGGTCGTGCAGTCGGGATTGACGGCCGGCGCGCTGAACAGCATTCCGGGCGTCGATTTCTCCGCCTACCCGCAAATCATGGCGGCGCCGCCCGTGCCGATCGCCGCCGAGTATTTCGCGCTCACGCGCATCCTGCTCGTGCCCTCGGTATGGGAAGAGCCGTTCGGCCGAGTGGCCGCCGAAGCGATGATCAACGGCATTCCACCGCTCGTCGGCAATCGCGGCGCCCTGCCTGATGTTGTCGGCGGCGATTTCGCCAACGGCGGCGGCGGACGCGTGCTGCCGATTCCCGGCTGGATGACCGATCGCGGCACGCGACTTCCCACTGAAGAGGAAGTCGAGCCGTGGTTCGACGCGGTCACGTCGCTCTGGAACGACACTGCGCTCTATCAGTCGATGAGCGACCGCGCGCGTCAGATTGCCGGCGAACGGTACAGCGAAAGCGTGTCGCGAAGACGGCACGTGGACTACTTCTCCTCCCTCAAACCCGGAGGATGCCCACTGCCACTTCGCTGCCAGTTGCCAGCCGGTTAGTTTTTCTAGGATTTAACCGTGTTCAACCGCCGCGCGCGCAACTTTGTAACGACGGATTTGTGGAAGAAGTGTGAAGAATCGTAAGGAATGCAGCTTGCGCGTGTTTCGCGTGTTTAAGGAAGGCCGCCGTAAAGAATCGCGTGGCGGACGACCGAATGCAGGTAACGAATTTCGTCGTCTCCGAGACCTTCGCCAAAGCTGGTCAGTCCCTTCCGGGTCTTCACGGTCACGGCGCCGCGATCGACGAGCGTGTTGACCGTCGCGAGCACCCCCTCGACCACCGGAGACAGGTTGCCCTCGTTTTTCGATGAATGCGACTGGGCCACCCGCTGCCGTGCCGCCTCCAGCAGCGAGCTGGACGTGCTGTAGTCGACGTCCATCACGTCGGCCGCATCGAGCGACTCGCGCAGGCGCGTCTTCCACACGCGGCGCTCTTCAACGCGGATGCCGGAGGTCGAAACAGTGACGATCGCCCGTCCCCACCGGCTTTTCAGAAACGCGTTCATACCACTCCACACCGGCAGCACGCCGAACGCAACCGTCAGAAAACCCAGGAAGACCCAGGAGACCACGTCGGGCGTATTCGATTGCCTGAAGAAGCGGAAGAACGGCGCGACGAAAAAAATCGGAACGGCCGCGGGTATCACAAAGACGAGGAACAGCGCCGGATGCACCCGTTTGGGCGGAATGACCATGACGACCTTGCCATTGCCGGCGGTGATCTCGCTTCGCATGTTCACCGGCCGCGCGGCCGGCGTTTCGCGCCGACGGTCCAGGCGCAGACGCTCCTGGAGCGACATCCTGGCCTCGGCCGCTGAAAGCTTCACTGTGTGATCGGTCGACTGGTCTTCGATGTCGAGATGCAGAACGCTGGCAATCGCCGCGGCGTGCTCGCGGGCCTCGGCATACTGAGTGGAGCTGAAGAGACGCAGGTCGCTGCCGCTCCGCGCCTTCAAGCTGATCGAGAACTGGTCGGCGCTGTCCGAATCGCCGTGCTGAAAACCGAGCACGACGTTCGTGTAGTCGTCGATCCGGTGCGTGGTCGTGGACATCGGAGCGAGGAGACCCATCTGCGTCACGATCGTGCGGGCGTTGGCATCGAACGTGGTCCAGGTTCGGCCGAACACGAGACCGCCGCCGACACAGGCGAACACGAGGCCCATCAACCACATGAGCGGCCGGGCAAACCAGGGTGCGGTGTCGGCGTCCTGGAGCGGCATGCCTCCGAGGATCGCCAGCATGATGCCGAGGCCGACGAT
Organism: Vicinamibacterales bacterium; assembly: GCA_963746535.1. GTDB lineage: Bacteria > Acidobacteriota > Vicinamibacteria > Vicinamibacterales > JAMQPK01 > JAMQPK01. Next base: position 656,486 of record CAVVBP010000011.1, read on the forward strand.
GAGAAACGGCAGCCCGAACACAGCGAGCACGCCGCCACCCTCGCGAACTTTGAGCTGGCCGGGACCCACCTGGCTGAGCTGTGGCATCGTCCTTATTTATCGGCTCGAGCCCTCCTAGTCTCCTGATCTCTTGTTTGCTTCTCCGTGGGCACGGCCGAGGAGTAGATCGCGCTCGCGCGTGTTGCGGGTCAACGCGGCCGCCCGTTCGAACTCGGCCCTCGCCTCGTCTCGACGGCCGAGCCTGGCGAGGAGGTCGCCGCGCACGCTGGGGAGCAGGTGATACGTCTTGAGGGAGGGGTCGTCGACGAGCGCGTCGACAATCGTGAGACCCGCCTCGGCGCCAAACGCCATGCCGACCGCGACCGCGCGGTTCAGCTCGACGACCGGAGACGGGACCGCGCGCGCGAGCGCCTGGTAGAGCGACGCAATCAGGGCCCAGTCGGTCTCACGAGCCGCCCGGGCTCGAGCGTGGCAGGCCGCGATGGCGGCCTGAAGCGTGTACGGTCCGGGCGTACCGCCGAGTTGTTCGGCGCGATCGAGCGCGGCGAGCCCGCGGCGAATCAGCAGCTGATCCCATCGCGAGCGGTCCTGATCGAGCAGCAGCACGGGCGCTCCACCCGCACCCACGCGCGCCGCCGCGCGCGACGCCTGAATCTCCATCAACGACACCAGGCCGTGCACTTCCGGCTCCTGCGGCGCGAGCCCGGCGAGCACGCGGCCGAGCCGCAGCGCGTCTTCGCAGAGCGCGGGCCGCATCCAGTCGTCGCCGGCCGTCGCCGAGTAGCCCTCGTTGAAGATGAGATAGATCACCTCGAGCACCGACGACAACCGCACGTCGCGATCGGCACCGCGAGGCACTTCGAACGGCACCTGTTCCCTGGCGAGCGTGCGCTTGGCGCGCACGATTCGCTGCGCGATCGTCGGCTCGGGCACGAGAAACGCGCGGGCGATCTCGTCGGTGGTGAGTCCGCCCAGGAGCCGAAGGGTCAGCGCGGCGCGCGCCTCGGCCGACAGCACCGGGTGGCACGCGGTGAAGATGAGCCTCAGGAGATCGTCGCCGACATCATCGTCCATCGCCGCCTCGAGATCGCGGCGCACGTCGTCTTGCCGCTGCTCGAGCTCGTAGCCGAGCTGCTCGTGCTTTCGATCGATCAGCTGGTTACGGCGGAAGGTATCGATCGCGCGGTGCTTGGCGGTGGCCATCAGCCAGGCACCGGCATTCTTGGGAATGCCCGACGCCGGCCACTGCTCGAGCGCGGCCACCAGCGCATCGTGCGCCAGATCTTCGGCGAGCCCCACGTCCCGGACGATGCGGGCGAGGCTCGCGATGATTTTCGGCGATTCGATTCGCCATACCGCATCGATCGCGGCGTGCGTGTCCGGAGACGACATCCGCCTCCGATCCTACACGCTGGCGCCGAATCGCCGGGCGCCGCCAGCCGGCAGGGCTAAAGCCCTGCGCCACCGATGACTGGAGAGGCAGGGCTAAAGCCCTGCTACCGAGCGGTTCTCTTCACAGAGGATCAAAAGATCAGAAGCCAGACCAATTCTCTTCTGACCTTCTGATCTTCTGTAAAAGCGCTCAGGACTTCTGCTTCGCCGCCAGCTCCTTCTCGAGGCGGCGATGATGCTCGATGGCGTCGCCGGGAGCAAAGTCCTCGAGCTCGAAGAACTGGCGAAGCTCGACCTCTCCGTCCTCGAACGGTACGCGCTTGGCCCATTCGATCGCCTCGTCCTTCGATTTCACCTGGATGAACCAGAACCCGGCAATCAGCTCCTTGGTTTCGGTGAACGGTCCGTCGATAACCGTACGCTTGTCGCCCGTATACCTGATGCGGGCCCCCTTCGAGCTCGGCTTCAGGCCCGAGCCGTCGAGCATGACGCCGGCTTTCACCAGTTCTTCGTTGTACTTGGCCATCTCAGCCAGTTCCTTCTCACTCGGCATGACCCCTGCCTCCGACTGTTTGCTGGCCTTGACGATCATCATGAAACGCATATGCTCTGCTCCTTGTTCAATTGATGCTCGTGCCCTCTATTCTCACGACGAACGAGGCAGGATGGAATCGACACGAGGGCAAAAAAAAGATTAAGGTTTACCGATGGCCAATGTCCGCGTACTCGTCGGCACCCGCAAGGGCGCGTTTATTCTGACTTCGGATGGCAAGCGTGAAAAATGGGAGGTCAGCGGCCCCCACTTCGCGGGCTGGGAGATCTATCACCTGAAGGGTTCGCCGGTCGACCCCGACCGGCTGTATGCGTCGCAGTCGAGCGGCTGGTTTGGTCAGGTCATCCAGCGTTCGAACGATGGCGGCAAGACGTGGGAGGCGGTCGGGAACAAGTTCGTGTACGACGGCGTCCCCGGGACGCATCAGTGGTACGACGGCACTCCCCACCCGTGGGAATTCAAGCGGGTCTGGCATCTGGAGCCGTCGCTCTCCGACCCCGACACCGTCTACGCCGGCGTCGAAGACGCGGCGATGTTCCGGACGACCGACGGAGGCCAGTCGTGGCACGAGCTCTCGGGCCTGCGCGAGCATGGTTCGGGCTCGCAGTGGACGCCCGGCGCCGGCGGGATGTGCCTGCACACGATCCTGATCGATCCCACAAACCACGCCCGGATGTACATCGCGATCTCCGCGGCGGGCGCCTTCCGCAGCGATGACGGCGCGAAGACCTGGACGGCGATCAACCGCGGTTTGCGCTCACAGCACATCCCCGACCCCGATGCCGAGGTTGGGCATTGCGTCCATCGTCTTGCCATGCACCCGTCACGCCCCGACGTGCTGTTCATGCAGAAGCACTGGGACGTGATGCGCACGACCAACGCCGGCGGCTCGTGGACCGAGGTGAGCGGCAACCTCCCGACCGACTTCGGATTCGTCATCGACGTTCACGCGCACGAGCCCGACACCATCTACGTCGTGCCCATCAAGAGCGACTCGGAACACTACCCGCCGGATGGAAAGCTGCGCGTGTACCGCAGCCGCACTGGCGGCAACGAGTGGGAAGCGCTGACCAACGGTCTCCCGCAGCACGACTGCTACGTGAACGTGCTGCGCGACGCGATGGCCGTGGACTCGCTCGACACGTGCGGCATCTATTTCGGCACGACGGGCGGACAGGTGTACGTGTCGCCCGATGCGGGCAACACGTGGAAGCCGATCGTGAGAGACCTGCCCGCGGTCGTATCGATCGAAGTGCAGACGCTGTGACCCGATGATAAGAGTCGTGTTGCCGGCGCATTTGAGAACGCTTGCGGGAATCGGCGGCGGCGATGTGCTGCTCGAGGTGCAGGGCGAAGCGACGCTCCGTTCGGTCCTCGATGCGCTCGAGGCCCGCTACCCGACGCTGCGCGGCACCATCCGCGACCACGTGACGCTGAAACGCCGCGCCTTCATCCGCTTCTTCGCGTGCGAAGAGGACCTGTCGCACGACTCACCCGATGCGCCCCTGCCTCCCGCGGTCTCGAGCGGCGCGGAACCGGTGTACGTGGTTGGCGCCATCGCCGGCGGATGATCGTTCATCTTCTCGACGGCACCTACGAGCTCTTCCGGCACTTCTACGGCTTCAAGCGCTCGAATCTGCCCGACCGGCCGTTCGGGGCCGTCGCCGGAGTGCTCGGGACGGTCGTGCAGATGCTCGAAGGCGGCGCCACGCACATCGGCGTTGCCACCGATCATGTCATCGAGTCGTTCCGCAACGATTTGTGGACCGGCTACAAAACGGGCGAAGGCATCGACCCGGCGCTGTGGTCGCAGTTTCACCCGCTCGAAGAGGCGCTCGTCGCGATGGGCGTCGTCACGTGGCCGATGACCGACGTCGAGGCAGACGACGCGCTGGCCTCGGCGGCGCATCTGGCGGCCGCCGATCCGCGCGTCGAGAAGGTCTGCATCTGGACGCCCGACAAGGATCTCGCGCAATCGGTCGTGGGCGATCGCGTCGTGCAGATGGATCGCCGCAGCGGAGAGATGCGCAACGCCAGGCTCGTGCGCGCCAAGTTCGGCGTCGATCCGGCGTTCATCCCCGACTATCTCGCCCTGGTGGGCGACGCGTCCGACGGCTATCCCGGCGTGGCCGGCATCGGACCGAAGACCGCGGCGCGACTGATCAACCAGCACGGCCATCTCGAGCAGTTTCCCGCTGAACTTCTGCGGGACAATCGCGAGCGCGCGCTGCTCTTCAAGACGCTGGCGATCCTGCGCACGGACGAGCGTCTCTTCGACAACGTCGACCAGTTGCGGTGGACCGGTGCGCGCGAGGATTTTGCGAGGATGGCCGCCAGGATCGACGCACCGAAGCTGGCGGAACGGGTTGCTATACTCAGGAAGTCATGAAGCTGAAATTCGGCATCGCCGTGATCGTCGGGTTGCTCGCCACAACGGTCTTCGCTCAAACCGCCACGACGACGGGGGCGGGCGCCTCGCTGCACGCGGTGTTCGATCGTGAGTGGGAGTGGGAACTCGGTCAGGATCCGCTGTGGGCGTCCTACCTCGGCGACCGCCGCTGGAACGACCGGTGGCCCGACATCAGCTCGCAGGCGCTGGCCGCGCGCCAGGCGCATCGTCAGGCGGTGCTCAAGGAGCTCGTCGCGATTCCGCGCGATCAGCTCTCGACTGCCGACCGGCTGAACTACGACCTGTTCAGGCACCAGTACCAGACGACAGTCGAGGGCTTTCAGTACCGCCAGCATCTCATCCGCACGTCCACGCTGGACGGCGTGCAGAATACCGAGTTCGTCATCGACTCTCTTCGCTTTCAGACCGTCAAGGATTTCGAAGACTGGCTGGCGCGGCTCGACGCCTTCCCCGCCTACGTGGATCAGAACATCGCCCTGATGCGGGAAGGCATGAAGGGAAACGTCCTCCTGCCGAAGATCGTCGTCAATCGCGTGCGCGAGCAGGTCGTGCAGCTGACGAAACAGGCCGGGGACGACAGCGGCTACTACCGGCCGTTTCGCAACATGCCCTCGCGGATCGGCGCCGGCGAGCGCGAGCGCCTGGCGAAAGCCGCCGTCGATCGCATCCGCACGCGCGTGCAGCCCGCCTTCGTGCGGCTGCTCGAGTTCCTCGATCGCGAGTACCTGCCGGCGTGCTACGACGGCATCGGGTGGTGGCGGACGAGCAGCGGGCTTGCGGGCTATCGCTACTTCGCGCGCTACCACACGACCACGGAGCTGGCGCCGCAGGATATTCACGCGCTCGGCCTGAAAGAGGTCGCGCGCATCCGGGCGGAAATGGAAACGATCAAGACGCAGCTCGGGTTTACCGGCACGCTCGAACAGTTCTTCACGTATCTGCGGACCGACCCGAAGTTCTTCTACAAGACCAGCCCCGAGCTGCTCGAGGGCTATCGCTCGGTGGCGAAGCGGATCGATCCGGAGCTGATCAAGATCAGCCGGAAGCTGCCGCGCGTACCGTACGGCGTCGTGCCGATTCCCGACGCGATCGCACCGATGTCGCCCGCGGCGTATGCGAACGGCGGCGCGCCGGACGGCTCGCGGCCGCCGTATTTCTTCGCCAACCTTGACAAGCCCGAGACGCGGCCGAAATGGGAAATGATGGCGCTGACGCTGCACGAGGCGATGCCGGGGCACTGTCTGCAGATTTCGGTGGCCCAGGAGCTCGGCGACCTGCCGCACTTCCGCCGTCACTCGTTCTTCACCGCGTACGTCGAGGGCTGGGGACTGTACGCGGAGTCGCTTGGCGAGGACATGGGCCTCTACAAGGACGATCCGTACTCGAAGTTCGGGCAGCTCACGTATGAAATGTGGCGGGCGGTGCGCCTGGTCATCGACACCGGCATCCACGCGATGGAGTGGGACCGCGCGCGCGCGATCAAGTACTTCATGGACAACGCGGCGAAGACCGAGAACGACGTCACCAACGAGGTGGATCGCTACATCTCGTCGCCGGGCCAGGCGCTCGCGTACAAGATGGGCGAGCTGAAGATCAAGGAGCTGCGCCGGAAGGCCGAGCAGACGCTGGGCGACACGTTCGACCTGCGCGACTTCAACGACGTCGTGCTGCAATCCGGCGCGTTGCCGCTGAATATCCTCGAAGCGAACGTCAACGAATGGATCGCGAGCGGCCGTCAGCGATAGGCATCAGGGCAGCAGCGTGAAACGTCGCGCGTGTGCCGGCCGCACCGCGCCGAAGTGTCGCCGATCGGTCGTGGCGATCGAGAGCGCCTTCAGGCGCTCCGCCACGGCCACGACGGTGGCATCGACGAAGCCGAGCCAGTCGTAGGCCGTCATCAGTTCGGCGGCTCTCCCCACGTCGCGAGACTCGACGCGCTCCAGACCGATCTCGCCGGCCGCGATCGAGCGCGCGAACGCGGTTTCCGCAGGCGCACCGATCCGCGCCCTCAGCAGGTACGCCACTTCCGCCAGAATCGTCACCGGTGCGACAAGCGTGTCCGGATGGGCTTCGAGGTGGGCGCGCACGCGCGCGTGCCACGCATCGCGCCGGTCGGCGAGCGCATAGAACACGCCCGTGTCGCACAGCAGCGGCATCAGCGGCGACGTTTCGCGCCACGGCGCGCGCGTTTCGGGCGTGCACGCGTCGGCGACGTCTTCCTCTCTGGAGACGGGAGGAGGGACCGAAAGAGCAGCTCGTCGTGGCGATCGGCGGTGTCCGTATGCCCGCTGTCGAAGGCGGCCGTAAACGACGGAAGCGCGATGGAGGCCTGCCGATCGGCGACGTACGCGGCCAGTGCCTCACGGACGACGGCCGCGGTCGGTTTGCCCTCGCGACGCGCGTACAGTTGCAGATCGCGTTCGAGCGATTCGGGCACGAAGATGGTCGTCCGTTTCATTGATGTATGCTAGCATATGTCATATCCCGACGGCACTTCCGGAAGAGCTCGTAGAGCACCACGCCGCCGGCCGTCGCGACGTTCAGCGAACCCTTCGTCCCGATCATTGGGATGCGCACGACGGTATCGCACCGGCCCACGATCGCGGGCGGCAGTCCTTCCACTTCGTGGCCGAAGATCACCAGCACGGGAAAGTTCGGCTGCCACTCGAACAGATCTGCCGCGCCCTCGACGGTCTCCACGGCGGCAATTTCCCATCCCGCCGCCCGCCGCTCGTCGATGAGCGCCATCGGATCCGAACGCTCCCAGCGGACGTGCTGCTCCGATCCCAGCGCGGTCTTGGCAATTTGCCTCGACGGCGGCGCGCCGGTGAAACCCGACAGGTGCAGGCTGGACAGGCCCACGGCATCGGCGGTTCGAAAGAACGCGCCAACGTTGTAGAGGCTCCGCACGTTGTGCAGGAGCACGGATACCGGAAGCATAGGGAGTGAAAAGATACCCGAATTGGAAGACTGCAGAACCCAGAACCGCTACCCGATGGCCTAGCGGGGCGCTTCGTAGATCTGGCGGATTTCGCACTCGCCGTCGCCCGCCACCTCGAGAAACTCCTTCGCCAGCTCGATCGCGTGGGCCTTCGAGCGGGCCTCGAGGATGGCGAACCCTCCGACGACTTCCTTCGATTCGGTAAAGGGACCATCTTTCACGGTCACCTTCGACCCATCCTTGCGCACGCGGGCTCCGAGCGTGGTCGGCAGACACCCTTCGGTCGCCACGAGCTCGCCCGTTTTCATGAATTTCTCGATGAGCGCCCCCATCTGGCTCATCTCCTCCGCCGATGGCGGCCGGCCTGTTTCCACGCTGGTGTAGATAGATAGAAATCGCATCGGTTTCTCGCCGATTTTTTTCGTCAGCCGTTGTTCAGCGCCGCAGCCGGCGTGGAGGCCACCACATCGGGCGCGCGCGGAATGATGAGCCAGGCCGCCAGATACGCGATGACCCCTCCCACGATCGCGAAGCAGAAGATGGACACCATGACCCAGAGCAGCCGGATGGGGGTGGCGTCGACGTCGAAATACTCGGCGATGCCGCCGCAGACGCCGGCAACCTTCCTGTCCGCATTCGAGCGTGTGAGCCGGCGCCCCGCGGGAACCGGCGAGGCGCCCGTCGCCTCGGGCATGACCATCCACGCGGCCAGGTAGGCGAGCACGCCGCCGATGATGGCGCCGGGCACGATCGACAGGACGACCCAGGCGGCGCGAACGATCACCACGTCGATTTCGAAGTATTCGGCCAGACCCGCGCACACGCCGGCAATCTGTCCATCTGTCCGCGAACGCGTCAATCGTCGAACAGCCATATGTCCACCTCGCAGTCAGTTATACGGTCTTCGCCCGCGTCCGGTTCCCGCGGACATATAATCCGCCCCAGCGACGGCGGGTTCTGGAATGAGAGGATGACTTCGACGCGCAAGGCCATCACACTCACGCTGTTCCTCTGCATCGGGCTGAGCCAGACGAGCTCCGCCCAGCCGCGTTCGACCCTGAACGTGCTGATGATGCACTGGAGCTCGGAAGACCTCCCGAGCAGCCCTGCCATGGACGCCGCGATCCGCGAGGGCGTGTCTCGATCGGGTCTGTCGGTGGAGTACTTCGCCGAGTACCTCGAAAGCGATCGCTTCCCGCAGGAGGCGGCCTCGCTGGCATTGCGCGACTACATGCGCACCAAGTACGACGGGCTTCGCATCGACGTCGTGCTCGCGCAATCGATACCCGCCCTGCAATTCGTGCTCGACCATCGCGGGACGCTTTTCCCGGATGCGCCCATTGTGTTTGCCGGCGTCGCGGTTCCACGCTCGATCGGCGCCGGCGCGAGGCCGGGCATCACGGGCGTGGTGTGCAGTTCGGGCTTTCGCGAAACGCTGGCGCTCGCCCTCCGCCTGCACCCGTCGACCGAGCGGGTCTTCGTGATCGCAGAGTCGCCCGGCAGTCCGCTTCGCGACATCGTGCGATCGGAGCTCCGCGACTTCGAGTCGAAAGTCACGCTCAGCTTCATTACCGAGGACTCCGTGGCGCGAACGGTGGCCGCGGTCAAGGCGGTCCCTCCGCGCAGCCTGATCTTGTTCGTCCGCCATCCCCCCGAGCCCTCGGGCCACATCCCGCCGCCACCGGAGGTGGCGCATCTGGTGGCCGACGCGTCGCCGGTTCCGGTCTACGGGATCACGGACGAGGTACTCGGCTCCGGTGTCACTGGCGGCAACGTGTTCGAGATTCGCGCCGTCGGTTCGCGCATGGGCGAGATCGCGGCGAGGCTGCTCCGCGGCACGCGCGTCGAGGACATTCCCATCGAGCAGGCGCGATACGTGCCGACCTTCGACTGGCGGCAGCTCCAGCGCTGGAACATCCCCGAATCGCGGTTGCCGGAGGGGAGCGTCATCCTGTTCCGCCCGCAGTCCTTTCTCGAGATGCACCCGAAGTGGGCGGTCGGCGGGCTGCTCGTGTTCATGGCGCAGTTCGCACTCATCGGCAGCCTCCTCGTCCAGATGGCGCGGCGGCGCCGCGCCGAACAGGAAACGCGCAAGAGCGAACAGCGCTATAAGAGCGTCGTCGATACACAGAGCGATCTCGTCTGCCGCTTCCTGCCCGACTCCACGTTGACGTTCGTCAACGATGCCTATTGCCGCTTCTGGAACAAGCGCCGCGACGAGCTGCTCGGACTCAGGTTCGTCGAGCTGATTCCGCGTCCGTCACGCGAGGCCGTGCTCGAGCGCATCGGCCGGCTGCAGACCGGCATGGATTCGCACGAGCATCAGGTGACGCTGGCCGACGGATCGATTGGGTGGCACCACTGGGTGAATCAGGCGATCCTCGACGAGCGCGGTCAGCTTGTCGAGCTGCAGGGTGTCGGCCGTGACATCACGGACCGCAAGCGCGCCGAGGAAGCCCTCGGACAACTCGAGGCGCGCAATAGAGCCATCGTCGGCGCCATTCCCGATCTGATGTTCCTGCTGACCAGAGAAGGCGTCTATCTCGACTACTACGCTCCCGACACGAGCCGCCTGCTGCTCGAGCCTTCACAGTTCCTCGGACGGCACATGCGTGACGTGCTGCCGCCCGGTCTCGCGGCCGCGTTCGCGGACTGCTTCGCCAGACTGGCCTCGGGCGAGACCTCCGTCATGCTTGAATACACGCTGCCGATGGCGGACGGCGACCGCTACTACGAAACGCGCATGGTGCCGTGCGTCGAGAGTCAGGTGCTGGCGGTGGTGCGCGACATCACGGAACGGAAGCGCGCCGAGCACACGCTCGGCGAAACGCAGGCCGACCTCGCCCGCGTGTCACGTCTCACCGCGCTCGGAGAGTTCGCCGCCTCGATCGCCCACGAGGTGCGCCAGCCGCTGACGAGCATCATGATTAACGCAAGGGCCTGTCTGCGATGGCTCGCCAACGGCACGCCCGACCTGTCGGAGGTGAAGGCGGCGCTCATCGATGTCGTCGACGCAGGGCAACGCGCCGACGACGTGATCAGCCGCAATCGGAAGCTGTTCAACGATCACACCGTGCAGAAAGTCGCGCTCGATTTCAACGAGGTCGTCCGAGAGGCGATGGTACTCACCCGGCAGCGTCTACAGGCCAACCACGTGACGCTGATTACTTCGTCAACCGGCGTGCTGCCCCCGGTGTATGCCGACCGCGTGGAGTTGCAGCAGGTGTTGCTGAATCTCATCTCCAACAGCATCGACGCGATGGAAAGCATCGACTCGGGCGCGAAAGAGATCTCGATCTCCGCGTTGCTCGAACCGGAGGGCCGTCTGAAGGTCGCCGTCAGCGACACCGGTATCGGACTGGCCGGCGTCGACATGCGGCGCATGTTCGCGCTCTCCTACACCACGAAACCGCGAGGAACGGGCGTGGGGCTGTCGGTCAGCCGCGCCATCATCGAGGCGCATGGCGGCGAATTATGGGCCGAGCAGAACGACGGAGCCGGCGCGACCTTCTTCTTCACGATTCCGGCGCACTCGACGGCCGGCGTCGCCTTCACAACAACACCGTAATGTGCCGACGTCGGCCCGGCTGAAGCCGGGCACTACTTTGGATCTCTCTTGAACGTGAACGAGAAGCCGGCGAGCTCGAATCTTGGACTTCGCCATGGCGGGCTGGCCGGTCAGGAGCCAGGCTTCGGCGAAATTGAAATGCAGGCTCACCCATTGCCCGGTTCCCGGGAACCGGAAATCGGTGAGCCGGAACGCGACGCCCCAGTCGGTCGCCGGCTGCCAGTCGCGCGAGCGGCCGTTCGGAAGATTGAGCAGGATGGCGCCGGGCGCGACAAACAGCTGAAACCGTCCTTTGACCGTGATCGTGGCGTGCACGCCGACCACGCCGTACACGTTCGATTGCCACTGCGCCATCGGCCACAACGCGTCAAGGTGAATGTGCTCCCACCAAATGGTTTTGGGCGGCTCTTCCTGATAGGGCTGAGGCGGAGGTTTGGCGGGGATGCCGGTCTTCAGCTCCTGCAGGAGATCGCAGGCGGCGCCGAGGAGGCCTTCGGCGTCGAGGAGCGACGCGCACTCGGCTTCGAGCCACGGCGGCGGCTCGGGACGCTTCCGTCGATCCTCATAGCCCGCCCAGCCCCGCTCGGGCCGGTTGCGGAATCTCTCGTACCACTTCTTCCACTCCGAATCCTCGGACATCCACGCACGCAGTTCGTCGGCGCGCTGCTCCCAGTCTGCGGGAACGGACTCTGCGATTTGAGCGTGCTGGGCGCGGGCGGGTGCTACCGCAAGAACGGAAAGACAGACAAAGAGAATCCAGGGGCCCCTGCGCATTTACGCACTTTTCGGGCGAATGATGTACCAAGTTCGAGCGATCCCGCAAGACAAGAAATAGGGGCATTGGCCCAAGCGAATCCGACAAGTCTCACGGGCTCTTTGATATGCTCCGAGGCGCCGTGGATCAGCCCCACGGCCTCGGCCCGATTGACCCTGTTTCCACGCCTCGCCCGTGGAACGCAATCTGCAAAGCCGCTGCGGAGCTTCACATGGATCAGCGAGACAGCAAGGTCGTCCCCTGGCACCGCACGATGTGGCCACTGCTTCCTCTCGGCAGCTTCCGGCCGCTGTCCGCAACGATCCAGGTGGAAGTCGCCGCCGATTGTCATCCGGGCAAGATCAAGCCTTACAACGAGGACAACTACCTCGTCCTCCACCTCGGGCGGAATCAACAGGTCGTTGCGACAAGCCTGTCCGCGGCCGAGTTACCCGGCCCATTCAACGAGCAGGCCTACGTGATGATGGTGGCCGACGGCATTGGCGGCGTCGGCGCCGGCGCCGTGGCAAGCCGGCTGGCGCTCAGCACCGTTGCCCAGCTCGCCCTTCACTTCGGCAAGTGGAACGTCCGCGTCGATCCGTCGATTGCCGAAGACATCATGGAACGGATCGAGTGGTTTTACAGCCGGGTGCAGGAAGCCGTGACGAGCCACAGCCTGACCGAGCGCGGCCTGTCGACGATGGCCACAGCCATGACGGCCGCCTACAGCGCCGGCGACGATCTCTTCGTGGCGCACATCGGTCACACGCGCGCCTACCTCTGCCGCGAGGGGCAGTTGACGCCGCTCACCCGCGATCACACGCTGGCCGCGGAGGGATATCCCGGCCCCGGCCCGGCGAGCGCCCAGCACGTCACCGACGACCTGCGTCACATCCTGACGCACGCCATCGGCGGCGGCTTCAGCGGCAAAGGCGTCCAGGTTGAGCACTTCCGCCTGATGCACGGCGATTGCCTGCTGCTCTGCACCAACGGCCTCACCGATCTCGTCGATGACCACCGCATCGCGGACGTGCTGACCAACAGGCGACGGCCCGAGGAACAGTGCCGCGCGCTGATCAATCTGGCGGTCGACGCGGGCGGACCGGACAACATCACGGTGGTGCTGGCCCAGTACGCCATGCCGCAGTTATAAGAGGTCTCTGCACATCCTCACGCGATCACGTGCTGTTCGACCGCACGTGTGCGCGGCCGGCAACGGCCGACGCGATGGTGGCCACGACGTCGGCGTAGTACAGGGGCTTGGCAAGCACGGCGCACGCGCCCACACGCTGAGCCTTCTCGACGAGACCGGCCTCGGCATCGCCGGTCATCAGAATGACCGGCAGGGTGCAGCGCGCGCCGCGCAGCGCGCTCACGAGCCCAAGACCTGTTTCGCCGGGCATGCGCACGTCGACGAGCGCGCAGTCGAGCGTCGCGATCGACGAACTGCCGAGAAACGCCTCGCCGGTCGCATACGTCTCCACGTCGTACCCCGCGCCGCGCAACAGCCTCGCCAGCGCGCGCCTGACCGACTCGTCGTCGTCGACCAGAGCGATGCGCGTGGGCCGCGGCGTCACGGCCGCACCTCGTGTGACGGCAGCGCGAACTCGAAGCGTGCGCCGCGGTGCGCGCTCTTCGCCAGCCAGATCGATCCGTGGTGGGACTCGACAATCGATTTGGCAATCGACAGGCCCATGCCCATCCCGTTGCTCTTGGTCGTATAGAACGGCTCGAAGATGTGTGCCGCGGCGTCCCTCGGCACGCCATCTCCCGAATCCTGCACCGACACGTGTACCGCGCCCGCCGCCGTCAGCTCGCTTTCCACCAGAACGGTTCTGCTGGCCGGCCCGGCGTGCGACACCGCATCCATCGCATTCAGGAGCAGATTCAGGATCAGCTGACGCAGCTCGACGGGGTCGCCGAGAATCATCAACGGGAGCGGCGACAATCGCAGGTCGAGGCCCAGATTGCGAAGCAGGGCATCATTCCGCAGCAGCGAAGCGACCTCCAGAATCACGTTGTTCAAGTCGATCGCGACCGTCTCGCCGCCGTCCTTGCGCAGCCACTTCCGGATCCTGAGGATCGTCTCGGCCGCGCGCTTGTCGTCGGCGATGATGTCGTCGAGGGTCGCCTTCAACTCGTCGAGATCGAGCGACGGCATGCCCAGCATCCGCCTCGCGGCCTGCGCGTTGCCGAGGATGCCGGTCAGCGGCTGATTCAACTCGTGCGCCAGCGATGCGGTCAGCTCGCCCATGCTGCGCTGCCGGCTGACGTGCGCCAGCTCCGCCCTGCTCCGCTGCGCCTCCAGTTCGGCGCGCACCCGATCGTCTTCGCCTTTCTGGCGGGCGAGCACGTTGGCAAACGCCTCGGCGATGAGCCGCAGACGGCTGATGGCGTCGGGCGTCAGATGTCCGGGCTCGACGCGCCGGATCGCCAGCCCGCCAAACATCTGCGCGCCGGAGCCCATTGCCGCGACGGCCACCGAATCGGATAGCGCCTCGGACGTCCCGTCCCACAAACGATCGAGCAGCACGGGCGAGCGCCAGTGTTCGTGGTCTGCCGTCGACCTGCCATCGCAACGCGTCCACGACTGCACGACGGTCAGCGCGCGGGCGTCCGGATCGACGCGCAGCAACAGCACCTCTTCCGCGCGGAAGTACTCCGCGCAGCGACCCAGCCACGCCTCCAGGTGCTGCGACAGCGCGGGAGTCGGGCTTCGCACGAACTCGCGCGACAGCTGCGAGAGCAGCCGCTCGAACTTCAGGCGATCGCGAAGGTCGGCGTTCGTCCTCCTTCGCTCTTCCACGATCGCGGAAAGGCACATCAGCGGCAGCGCCTCGACGATGAGAAAGCTCTGCACGGCCAGCACGCCATCGGCCGGCGGCAACGTCGAGAAAGGCCCGTGCTGGTTCATGCCGGTCCAGATCAGAATGCCGGCGATGATCGTGAGCGACATGCTCGCGCCGATCGGCCCGAAGCGAAGCGCGGCCACCAGCACGAACGGCAGCGGAAACGCGAGCGAGATCGCGGGCAGGCCCGACATGGGCCACATCTGGAAGATGTGATCGCCGAACACCGCCACTCCCGTGATGGCCGTTGCCACGCTCAGGACGATGGCTTCGACCAGGCGCGCCTGAGGCGCCTCTCGAATCCGGCGCAGTCCCGAACTGATCATGATGACGGCCGGCGGCACCAGGGTCAGTTCCGTCAGTGCGTTGGCCGGCACGCGCGTCGCCCAGATCGTCCAGTACCGCTCCCCTGTCATGGCTGACACCAGCGCCGCATCGAGAAACGATGAAAGGGCCGGGGCTGCAAGGACAGCGGCGATGATGAAGACGACCATACGGCGGAGGGTATCGAACCGATCGGGCCGGTCGCTGAAGGACCGCACAATGACCGCGGCAATCAGGGCCTCCGAGCAATTGGTGACAAAGAGCAAGGGCACCATGCCAGCCGGCTTGACGACCGGGAGTTCCACGATCAAATGGGCGGGAAGAACGGCCAGCAGGTAAATCCACCATTTTTTTGGATTCACCACGAGCAGCGCCGTCGTCAGGATCGCGTTGGGCGGCCAGAGAATCGAGGTGGTCGCGGGAGGAAACCGCAGGTGGAAGCCGACCTGGGCGCCAATGGCATAGGCCACCGCGGTCGCGAATGGTCCCTTCCAGGCGCCGCCCATAGCATCGTACATAGGACTTTGGTTGTATCTGCGGGATTGATGCAATTTGTACGCTACCTAGCCGATCCCGGCATCAAGGGCCTTAGAATAGGGCCGTGGGATCCTTTCTTGTGGGTGCGGCAGTGGAATCGCCGACCGTGCACATCGTCGACGACGAGGAGTCTGTACGCCGGGCTCTCTCGCGGCTTCTCAAGTCTGCAAACCACTCCGTTCTGGAATTTCCATCGGTCGAAGCCTTCCTGGCGGAATGCCGGACCGACGTCGCCGGCTGTCTTCTACTCGATCTCAGGATGCCCGCACTTTCGGGACTCGATCTCGTGGAAACACTCGAGCACCTCGGCTCGCCTTTCAGCGTGATCCTGATGACCGGCTGGGGTGGGATTCAGGACAGCGTCAAGGCGATGAAAATGGGCGCGGTCGATTTTCTGACCAAGCCGCTCGACGATACGGAAATTCTGCGGAGCGTCGAGATCGGGCTGAAGCTCAGCCGCGAGCGGTATCAGAACAAAATGGACAAGGCGCGACTGACGCGACTGTTCAACCATCTCACTCCACGCGAGCGTCAGGTGTGCGAGCTCGTGTCGCTCGGGCTGCCCAACAAACAGATCGCCTCGCAACTCGGTGCATCGGAAAAAACCGTGAAGATTCACCGCGGCCGCGTCATGTCGAAGCTGGCCGTGGGATCGGTCGCCGAGCTCGTTCGATTCGTCGATCGGCTCCAGCGCGGGCCGGGCCACTAGTCGCACCGCCGCTTCCAGGCCGGCGACCGTCAATCCTCGAGGATCATGACGGTGCGTGCGGCGACCTCGTCCACCATCAGCTGCGTGCTCTTCTGGAGCAGCATGCGCATCCCCCGCAGGACCAGAAACTCCTCTGATTTCAGCAACTCTTCCAGGGCCTCCTCGGAGCTCCACTCGGACACGACCATCAATGTGTTGGCGTCGTCTGCCTCCGTCAGCGAACGGCAGACCACGCAGCCCGGCGTCATCCGCAAGCCACGCATGATCTGGCGGATGGCGCTGATCACCTCGGGGCGTTTGCTCGGTCGAACCTGCAGCACGATCGTGGCGACGTAGGTCATCGTCACGTCCGGTCCCTGTTCAGAATCGGCTGTCCGGGCGGTGCGTGGGAGAACTGCGTAGGCCCTTTGGCTGATTGATCTAGCCAGAGCTGGGACCTTACCCTTGGCCTGTCGTGGGCTCGGCGTGGGTCCCGGTCGGCGGAAAACCCCTATTGGAGGTCGCATGGCTACGTCACTTACTGCCCGTCTGCCCGGAGGAGAACCGGATGGTTTGTCCGTTCTCCTGCCTCGGCTCTCGATGCACCTCGAGAGCGCGGCACCGGAGGCCGTGGAGCAAGAGGTACGCCACGCGCTGAAGCGGCTCGCCACGGACGTCAACCTCGACGATGCCGTCCTGGCGGTTTTCGAAATGGAGGGTGGTACACCACTCCGGCCGCGGGTCCTGTCGACCAGCGCCGCGGACGAGGCCGACGTGCTCAACGTCGCCGTCGAGCCGTGGCTGATGGAAAAGGCGGCGGCGCTGGAGCCTGTCGTCCTGACGAGCGACCATGCCGACCAGCCATCGCCGGTCTCGGGCGGGCTTCAGGACCTCTGGAATGCCGGGATGCAGGCTCTCCTGGCGACGTCATGGCGGACGCGGACGGAACGCGTCGGTGCGGCGGTCCTGTGTTTCCGAGGCAGCCGCGAAGATATGGGAGCTGTCTCACGGGATCGCTCCTCGCTGCTCGAGTTCGCCAGGCGCGTCGGCGTTCTTCTGCTGGGACGCACAACGCCGGCCGCATCGGAGCCGACCGACGAGCGACGCGTGCGCCCACGGCTCCCATCGACAGGCCCTGCGCGCGGCGCGACGACCGCCCTAGACGGGCGACCGGATGGCATCGTCGGTGAGAGCGTGGCGTGGCGCTACGTCATGTTCCGGGTCGAGCAGGTGGCGGAAACGCAGGCCACCGTTCTGCTGCTCGGAGAAACCGGCACAGGCAAGGAGCTCGTCGCAAGCGCGATTCATCGGCGCAGCACGCGGCGGCACAACCGGTTTGTCGCCCTGAATTGCTCGGCCCTGCCCGCCACGCTGATCGAGAGCGAGCTCTTCGGCCGCGAGCGCGGCGCGTTCACCGGCGCCCACGTCAGCCAGGCCGGCCGATTCGAGATGGCGCATCGCGGCTCGCTGTTCCTCGACGAAGTCGCCGATCTCCCACTCGAGCTGCAACCCAAGCTGCTGCGAGTGCTCCAGGAAGGACAGCTCGACCGCCTCGGCAGCTCGCACACCACGACCATCGACGTGCGCGTGATTGCGGCCACCAACCGCGACCTGATGAGCGATGTCAGAAACGATCGCTTCCGGCGCGACCTCTACTATCGGCTGAACGTGTTTCCGATCACCTTGCCCGCCCTCCGTGAACGCGCGGAAGACATTCCCCTGCTGACGGAGCACTTCCTCGAACGTTTCTCCCGCCAGATGCGCAAACCCGTCGAGCCGCTTTCGAAGTCAGTGATGCGCGCGCTGCAGGAGCATCATTGGCCCGGCAATATTCGCGAGCTCGAGAACGTGATTCAGCGAGCCATCATCCTGTCGTCAGGTGGTGTGGTGTCGATCAACGACGTGTGTCTGTCGAGCCTGTCGGAAACCGCGGCAGGGCCAGGGGGCTTCTCCGGCGAGACGACGCTTCAAGCGGTCGAACGCGACCACATCTTGAGAATCCTGGCGTCGACATCATGGCGCATCGAGGGACCTCGTGGCGCCGCCCGGGCCCTCGGCCTGAAACCGAGCACGCTCCGCAGCCGGCTGCAGAAGCTCTCGATTCGCCGGGCGAGCTGAATCCGCGACCGGCCGTGCACCGGCCACGACCCGTCGCGAGATATCGGAGTTCGTCCTACTCAAACCGGTTCTAGGGTTGCAGCACCACAGTCGCCGGTGACAACAGATGGAACTGAATCAGCGTCTCGGCGGGAATGTTCGCCGCGGCGCCGCGCGTCGCGAGATCGACGCCAACACCCGCCGCCGCGCCTGCTCCCGCTCCTTTGGCGGCACCCGACCCGCCTCCGGCAATCCCACCGATGATCGCACCCACACCGGTCGCGATCCCGGTACGGACCGCGTCTTTCGTCTTCGTGCTGTCCGCGTCGACGCTGTAGGTATCGCTCTTCACCGCGATGATGGCGCCTTTCGCGCCAACGATCGACCGCGCGGTCACACCGAGGCTGGCCGTCCCTTTCACACGTCCGCCGGGATCGCTCGAGACCACCACGCAGGTGACGCGCGACCCTTTGCTCGCCACGACGGTCTCACCCACTTTGAGGTCGGATTCGAGAAGCCCGTCGAAGGTGGATCCGTTCGCCAGTTTGGCGGTCGACAGTTCCGACGTGGTGCGCACGGGAACGACGGTACCTTCCGCTAACGTGAACTCACGCGGCTTCAGCCGCTCGACGTCCTGCCGCAGTCTGGTGTTCGACTCGGCCTGCTTCGCGTTGATGGTCTTCTGCTCGTCGATAGCACGCTGCAGCTCGGCCTTCTCGCGCTCGGCCTGTTCCTTCGTCATGTACTTCTGGCTTTCGGGAGGGCTCATGGGTCTTTGAGGCTTAGACGCCGCGGGGCTCGACGGACGACCGGCCGCGGCGTTTGGCGGCGGCGCCACATGTGGCGGCGAAGCTGCTGGCGGTGCCGTGGCTGCCGGCGCAGCGGTCGGTTCTACCTTTTGAGTCGTTTCAGCGACCGGTGCGGTCTTCCCGGCCTGCTGCGCATCGGCCAGCTGCTTCTCGGTTTCCGCAAGCCGTTTTTCGAGCTCGGCTACTTTCGGATCAGTGCTGGTGCCCTGGGTGTTGCAGGCAATCGCGAGAGCGGCAGCCATCGCGACTGCCATCATGCGGAGGGTGTTGGACGTCATACGTGCTCCCGGTCCGCCGGGCGGGGGAGCGACCGTGCCGACCGCCTGATGCTACCACTGTCGGCGTCCTCATCTGAAGTTTTTGCAATCTACCAATCCGCCAATCTACCAATCTGCCAATTCTCGATTCACCTACCCGCTGTGGCGGACGTGCACGATGTCGCCGTCTTCGACGATGTAGTCCTTGCCTTTCAGGTGCAGCTTCGCTGTCTCCTTCAAGTGCACCTCGGCTGCGTGGCCCGAGCCCCGATCGGCGCCCGCCGCGAGCAGCTCGTCGCACTTCATCACCTCGGCACGAATGAATCCGCGGGCGAGATCGCTGTGGATCGCGCCCGCGGCGTCGACGGCCGTACCGCCGCGACGAACCGTCCACGCGCGCACTTCGTCTTCGCCGACCGTGAAGAAGCAGATGTAGCCGAGCGCCTTGTAGAGCAATCGCGTGAGCAGGTGCACCGCCGGCTCCTCGACGCCGAGCGCCTGGAGAAACTCGGCGCGCTCGCGCGGATCGCCGATCTGCGCCACCTCGGCCTCGAGTTTCGCGCACAGGGTGCACAGCTCGTGGCCGGGCCCCGCGAATCCGGCACGCGCGGCTTCGAGCAATGACGGATTCGGGAAATTCGACTCGCCGCAGTTGAGCGCCGTCACCATGCTCTTCAACGTCAGGAACTGCAGCGAGCGAATCTTCTTGAGGTCGCGTTCCTCCATCGGATGGACGCGCAGCGATTTACCGCTTTCCAGATAGGGCTTGAGCGTTTCCAGCAGCGCCTTCTCTTCCACGCGCTCGGGATCGGCCTTCTTCTTCTGTTCCTGCGCGATGCGCTCGAGCCGAAGATCGACCAGCGTGAGGTCGGTGATGGCCAGCTCGAGGGTCATGACCTCGATGTCGCGGATGGCGTCGACCGCGCCTCCGGCGTGAAACACCGCCTCGTCTTCGAACGCGCGCACGACGTGGCAGAACGCGTCCATGTCTTTGAGCTTGCCGAGCCATTGCTCGCGCGGCTTCGCCTCCTTGGGAGGCGCGGGCGCAAGCGTGCACTCGATCTCGGCGTACTTCGTTTTCTTCGGCTTGTAGAGCGCGGAGAGCTGATCGACACGCGGGTCGGCGACCCTGGCCATGCCGACGGCGTAATCGTTCGAGCGGCTGATCAACTGGTCATAGGCCACTCCGGTGAGCAGGGAGAACAAGGTTTTCTTGCCGACCTGCGGGAGGCCGACCAGCGCGATTTTCATCCCGTTGTTGTACCACGGCGGAGCGCACTGAGCACGATGGCGGTTATCATTTTGCGGTCGGAACCATGCTGAATCGCATATTCGCTCCTTCCCGTCCTACGCAGCAAGAACGGGGCCTCATGTGAGCGCCGCTCGACGAGCGCTGTTGAGCCTGTCCGAGTCGTCGTGGTTGAGGACGCACGCGCCTCGCTGGTGGTTCGTACGGAAGGCCGCCACCCGCTTCATGCCCGGCGATACGCTCGACGCGGCGCTTGCGGCCGCGCACGCCTTGCAGCGCGATGGCCTCGCCACCGTGTTCACGCAGCTCGGCGAAAACGTGACCGACGCGGCAGGCGCCGAAACCGTGCGCGGTCATTACACCGAGGTGCTGGCCAGAATCCAGGGCGAACGATTGAACAGCGATCTCTCGGTCAAACCCACGCAACTGGGTCTTGATGTCGATCTGGATCGTTGCCACGAGAATCTGCGCGCGATCGTTGAACGTGCGTTCCGCCAGGGCACGCGGGTCTGGATTGATATGGAGCAGCACGCCTACCTCGACAGGACGCTGGCAATTTACCGGCGGCTCCTGTCCGAGTTTCCAAATGTGGGCGTGTGCCTTCAAGCCTACCTGTACCGCACGAAAGACGATCTCGAGTCGCTGCTTCCACTCGGCGGCGGCATCCGCCTCGTGAAAGGCGCCTACCGGGAGCCCGCGACGGTCGCGTACCCGAAGAAGGGCGATGTCGATGCCAATTTCCTGGGGCTTGCGCATCAGATGCTCGATGCCGCCCGCCACGCCTCGAGTGCCCGACCGGTGTTCGGTACGCACGACCGGACGATCCTCGACGCGATCGCGCACGAGGCGGATCGCGCCGGACTCTCGCACGAAGCGTTCGAGTTCCATCTCCTCTTCGGAATTCAGCGGGGAGAACAGGAAAGGCTGGCGCGCGAGGGTTATCGCGTGCGCGTGCTGATCAGCTACGGCGACCAGTGGTTCGCGTGGTACATGCGGCGGCTGGCAGAACGTCCGGCGAACGTGCTGTTCGCGGTGCGGGCGATGTTTTCGTAAGAGCGGTCTCGTGTCAGGGGGTCTGGCTCTTTATCGACTCCTTCGCGTCGTCGCGCGCCCGCGCGCGATCCTGCACCAGCGTGTAGGCGATGTAGTACTTGTGGATGTTGCTGACGTACTGCACGGTTTCCCGGCCAACGCGTTCCGAGACCACGCGCTCGACGTTGCCGAACCAGACGTACTGGTTGAGGCCGCGCCGCGCGGTCTCGCGCCGGAGCTGGCGTATCCGTCCCGGGCCTGCGTTGTACGACGCCAGCGTCATCAGGCCCTTGTCCAGCTGCGTCATCGGCTCGTCTTTGTAGTACTGGTCCATCATGAACCGGAAGTACTTGACGCCCGCGTGCACGTTCGGATCGACCTGCGTGATGTCGCCCACCTTCAGGTCCTTGCCGGTCGCCGGCATCACCTGCATCACGCCGATGGCCCCCACATGGCTCCTCGCCGCCTGGTCGAGCCGCGATTCCTGAAACCCCTGCGCCGCCATCAGCAGGTAGTCGACGTCGTACTGCTTGCCGTAGGTTTCGAAGAGCTTCACGATGTTCAGCAGTCTCTTCCGTTCCGCGGCTGAGGTGGCGTTCTTGACGTAGTTGGTGCTTTCGAGATAGCGCTTCTCCATCGTGTTGCCGAACGCCGTGCGCGGCCCGTACTTGTCGATCCAGAGGTTGATCGCGCGCAGCAGCTTCGGGTTGTCCTTCCGGACACCGACCGCGATCTCCCCGCCCGTCCGCACGGCGGCCTTCTCGTTGATCTTGACGTTCGGGAAGATCTGCCGCCAGAACTCGGCGACGAAGTCGTCCACGACCGAAATGTCCACGAGCCCCGCGTTCACCATCTCGAGTATGTCGTCGTCTTCGAGGGGTTCAGGGGCCTCCTTGATCACGACTGGCGGTTTGCCTCGGCTCGTGAGCGATGCGTTCAGCTGCTGGATGCTCTCGTAGTAGCTGCTGCTCTTCCGCACGAACACTTCACGGCCCGACAGATCGTCGACGCTGGCAACCGGCGGGACGTCGGCGGCGGTGACGACGATTTCCGAGACACCGCTGCGCGTCGGCTTGCTGAACTCCGCAACCTTCCGCCGCTCGGGAGTAATCGTCAGGGCCGCCGCGACAAAGTCGACCTTCCCCTGTTCCAGCGCCGGGAACAACTCGTCCCGTGACAACGGCACGAATGCCACGTGCACGTTGATGAGGCCGGTCTTGAGGCGTTTGTTGATTTCGTCCTCGAACAGCTTGATCGACTCGTAGCTGATGCCGCGCTGGACGCCTTTGTCGATGAAGTATTGCGTACGGTTGAAAACCACGCCCGCGCGAATCAGCCGGCGCTTCACCATCGCGTCGAAGTCGCCCGTGAAGGGCTTGTCGAGGATCTGGCGCGCCTCCTCGGGAAGCGCGTCATACGGCGACGCGACCTCCGGCAACGGCTCGTCCGTGCCCGGCTTGCCCGCAGCCAGCGACGCCGAGAGGGCCGCCTCGGTGGATTCAGACGACGTCGACGGGTCGGGAGAAGCACAGCCGGCCGCGGCCAAAAGGAGCACCCCGGTTACTACACGAGACAGCCGAGCAACGGTCATCAATCAAGCCTCAAGAAAACTTTCACTCCGGAACCTGTCTTTGTGCTGGGTACCAAAATTGAGCAACTCCAGGACCACTTCGTTCCGTGTGGCCGCCGTTTCGGATAAACCACATTGGTGCTATGGTTTGACGCCTCGGATTGCGCCGGATTGGCGGGACAGTCTGCCACACCGGACACGACATAGTGGAGTTTCTCCTCTATGGTATGAAATTTTTGCACACCAGTACAGACAAACCGGACCCATGTTCGTCATCGAGCTCATCTATAAAGCCGGCCTCGACCAGATTGACGCCCGGATGAAGGCGCACATGAAGTTCCTGAAGAAGTACTACGCCTCCGGCCATTTCCTGGTATCTGGTCGAAAGATCCCGAGGGACGGGGGGATCATCCTCGCTGTTGGGGGCACCCGCGCGGAGATCGAAGCGATCGCTCGTGAAGATCCGTTCTACCAGCACGGGCTCGCCGACGTCCGCGTCATCGAGTTCAGAGCCAGTCAGCGCGCGGACGATATCCAGGAGCGGATCGATCGACTCTGAGCTACCGCGCGGGTTGATAGTCTTTCCACAACCATTCCAGCGCGTTCGGAAGCGTCTGCTGCTTGACGGCGCGATCGCAATGGCCGGAGTTGCGGGAGAAGACGAACTGGTACTTGTAGTCCCTGGCCGCAAGCTCTTTCGCCATGCGCTCGTTCGCGAGCACCCAGTCGTGCATGCCGTCGCTTTCGCTGTAGTTGTCGCGGTCCGACACGTGGAACCAGATGCGAATCGGCTTGACGGGACTCTTCGGGATGAGGTTCTCGTGAAACTCCCACGCGCCGTGCGGCGTTTGCCGATTGTAGGGCCACTGCTGATTGACGTAGGTGCCCGAATAGGTGAGCACGCGATGGTAGAGATCGGTGCGGTACCACGCCATCGCCAGAGCTGCCGACCCGCCTGAACTGCAGCCCATCGTCGCGCGCGCGTTCGGATCTCTGGTGAGTGTGACGTTGTACTGCTTCTCGACGAGCGGCAGCACTTCGGTTTCGACGAACTCCGCGTAGAGCCCCGACATCGTGTCGTACTCGAGGCCGCGCTGGCTGCCCTGGGCGTCGCCGCTCCCATTGCCGATTGAAATAGCTACCATGACCGGCACGCGCTTCTCGGCTATCAGCGTGTCGAGCGCCATGAACAACGCGGTGTCGGGACCATCCGCGCCGACGATGAACGGGACGACCGTTCCGGGAACATATTGCTGTGGAACATACACCGCCACGCGGCGCGTATACGGCGCCGGACCGCTGTTGACGATGCGCTTCGCGGGATCGGCCGGATCGACCATCGCGCGCGATCCGGCTTGACGCGCGATACCCGGATAGATCTTGCTGGCGGTCGACTCCATCGTGAAGTCGTGAACCGTGCCGCGCGGCACGCCTTCCTTGACGGTCATCTCGCGCGCGGGGTTATGCGTCGGCCCGATGATGAAGTTGCCATACGCGTCCGCCGGTGGGACCGCACCGTCTGGAAGCTCCCTCGCGTCGACATAGCCGGATGTGTGCGGATCGCGGGTGGGATTGGGCGGCCTGTTGGCGCGCGCGGGCGGCGCTTGAGCCGCGGTGCCCGGCTGGGGCGAAGCGGCATTCTGCGCCATCGGAACCGACAGGCCCACCGAAACGGCGAGCACGACTGCAATGATCAGTGATGTTTGTCTCATGGTCATGCGTACATCGGCCGGTTGCCGCTCAGCGCAAGCCAGCCACGAATCACGCGGTAAATGAACCACAGCCCGACGAATGCCATTGGCAGCCACGCGATGAGGATGCCGATGCCGAGCGTCATGACGATGAACAAAAGGCAGAGGCAGATCCAGAGAACACCAAACCAGAACGTCCGGATCTGCCATCGGAAATGCGACTCGAGCCACGTGCCGCGCGTTTCGCTGCGCTTCACGTAGTTCAGGACGACGGCGATGATCGACGGCCAGCCCGTCAGAAACGCGCCTACCACGGTCGCGGCGCCGAGGATGCCGGTGAGGAGGCTGAACGCGTGCAGCCCGTAGATGACCTGCGTCCAGGTGACCAGCGAATCCGGCGGCCGAACCGTTCCGCCTGGTGCTACCGAGCCCGGTAATCCTTCCATAGCCACTCCAGTGCCAGCGGCAGCGTCTGCAGCCTCGTGGCGCGATCGCAGTGAGCGGAGTTGCGCGAGAACACGAACTGGTACTTGTAGCCCTTGGCCGCCAGCACCTTCGCCATGTTCTGATTGGCGACGACCCAGTCGTGCATGTCGTCGCGCATGATGTTCGGGTTGTAGAGATCGCGATCGCCGACCTCCATCCAGATGCGGATGGGCTTCACCGGGCTCTTCGGGATGATGTCCTTGTGATAGCCCCACGCGCCGCCCGGCGTTTCGGGATTGTACGGCCACTGCTGGTTCACGTACGTGCCCGAGTAGCTCAGCACGCGATGATAGAGATCGTTGCGGTACCAGGCCATCGACAGCGCCGCGGCCGCGCCCGAACTGCAACCCATCGTCGCGCGTGCGTCCGGATTCCTCGTCAGCTTCACGTTGAACTGCTTTTCGACGAGCGGCAGCACTTCGGTCTCGACGAACTCGGCATACCGTCCCGACATCGTGTCGTATTCGAGCCCGCGCTGGCTGCCCTGCGCATCGCCGCTGCCGTTGCCGATGGAGATGGCGATCATGACCGGCACGCGCTTCTCCGCGATGAGATTGTCGAGCGCGGTGAAGAGCAGCTGATCCGGACCGTCGGCGCCCACGATGAACGGCGCGACCGTGCCCGGAACGTATTGCTGCGGGACGTACACGGCGAGGCGCCGCGTATACGGCGCCTGATGACTGGTTGTGACGTCGAGCTTCGCGGGATTCGCCGGATCGGGCGTGCCGAACGTGCCCTGATCGCGCGCAATGCCCGGATAGTCCTGGCTGTCGGCCGAGCTCATCGTGAAGTTGTGCACCGTTCCCTGCGGGACGTCCGGCTTCACCGTCATCTGCGGCGCGGGAGTGTGGGTCGGGCCGATGATGAAGTTGCCGTACGCATCGGCCGGTGGAACCGTGCCGTCTGGAAGTTCCTTGGCGGTCACGTAGCCTGGCGTATGCGGATCGCGCGTGGGCGGCGTCGGCCTCGCCGGTGGCGCCTGCGGGGCCGGCGCGGTCGCGGCCGGCTGTTGTGGAGTAGCGGCCGCCTGCGCCATGGCCTGACCGGCTGCAGCCATCGAGACGACGAGCATCCCAACCGTCAAAAGCACTGTTTTCATACGCCAGCATCATAACGCCGGCTGGCAGGTCTGCACTAAAGCAAGGAACCCTCGCATCCGGGACGTCGTGGTCCGTCAGGCGCGGTATACTCCGCGCCGCCGTGAGACAGCACCGCGGACGTGTCGCCCCGCTGGTTGTCGCTCTCCTGCTGGCCGTCATCCCGGCTGCGGTTTACCACACGTACGTCTTCTCAGAGCTCACGCCGATTCGCATCGACGCGATCGGCGCGAAGCTGCAGGCGTCTGACCGCACCATCGCGGTCGCCCTTCCTGATTTATCGAGGCTTCATGGCCAGACGGCCGTGCTCGAGCTGCAACTCCAGAACGCGCTGCTCGTGGAGCGACAGATCGGGCTCGTGCGTGATGGCTTCCCGGCCAGTCGCGTGACGTTGCCCCCGGGTCGCCTTCTCCGCTGGAGCATCGTGCTGCCGCCCGACCGCATCCTTGCCCTCGACCAGGAGGTGGGTGAGGGCGCACGAGTCTTGAAACTGACCGGCGATGCCGATGGCTGGGTCCTCGCTGCGCTCCAGATTCGCAACTATCACCTGCGCGTCGGCGACCATCCAACACTTGTGGCTCTCCCAGAAGGTGCCGACAGCTACGCGACGGGAACGCGTTTCCTTGCAATCGCAATCGGTCTCTGTCTGCTCGCACTCGTGAACCTCCTCGTGCTCGGGCCGCAGCCACGAGCGGTCCGCCTCATTGGCCATGGACTGGGTCTCACGGCGTTCCTCGTGTTCGTGGCCTGTCTGACCGTTCCAACGCTCTCCTCTTATAAGGTTCTGCTTTCGCCCGCCGCGTTCGCGTTCGGCGTCATCGGCCTGCATTCGCCGCTTCTCCTTCAGACGGTCGTGACATTCGTTCGGAAAGTATCCTCATTCCTTCGGACGTCGGCCGCGATGACCGACCGTAACGAGGGCCGCTTTGCCGCCGTCACGGGATTCTGGAAACGACACGAGGTGACGCTCGAGCGAGGCGCGGCACTCGCCGGGCTCGCGGCGATGGCGATCGCGCAGCCGATCTTCGAGGTGGTGTCGAACAGTCCGGAGTTCTTTGCGGCGAGGGGTACGAGAGCTGCGACGGCTCTTCTCGCAATCGTGGCGATCTGTTTCGGCGTACCGCTGGTCCTCGTCGGGATGGAGCGTGCGATTCGGGCCGTCAGCCGCGGCGCGGCCACAGCGTTTCATGGCCTCGTGTCGGCGCTGCTCATCGCAGTCATCGTGATGCCGTGGTTCCGGCGCGGCAATCTGCTCGGATCGCCGCGGGACATCATGGCAAGTGCCCTCATCGGGACCATCCTGGCCGTCGGCGCCGCTCGAAGCCGCACGGTGCGCCAGTTTTTCACCGCGCTCGCGCCAGCCGCCCTGGTCGTTCCGGCGCTCTTTCTCCTCGAGCCCGGCATCAGACAGACGCTTCTGCCGTCACCACCGGCAGGTGCCGTGCAGGCGATGGAACAGACTCCGCCAATCGTGTTCGTCGTGTTCGATGAATTGCCATTGAACAGTCTGCTCGACGGGAGCGGCGAGATCGATGCCGGGCGGCACCCGAATTTCGCCGCGCTGGCTCGCGAGGCGTACTGGTTTCGGAACGCGACGACCGTCGCGTCCAATACGTCGCACGCGGTACCTGCCATCCTGTCAGGGCGATACCCGACGGCCGTGGACGACGCGCCGACGCTGCAGTACTACCCGGTCAACCTGTTTACGACGCTGGCGCGCCACTACGACATGTTCGCCTCCATCGGATTCCCGCTCTGTCCGCCTCGATCGTGTCGAAGCGATTCCACACAGCCCGGCGACACTCTTGAGTCGCTCCTGTCGGATCTCGGGCTTGTGTGGCTGCACATCATCCTTCCGGAGACACTCGCGGAAGGGCTGCCGCCGGTGACCGAAGACTGGGCGGAATTTGCCGAGCATCGTGAGACGGACCCTGCTGCCGGTCGTGGCAATCGAAAGGATCTCTTTGCGCAGTTCGTGTCGTCGATCGACGATCGGCCCGCGCGGCTCTACTTCATGCACGCGATGCTGCCCCACAGGCCGTTCATCTATGTTCCGTCGGGACGGCGGTACCCCGACCCTGACAACGCCGCTTCGTACCGAAGGGCCTTCGAGGGAACGAGCCCGGCGTTCGCCGATACCGCACATCAGCGTCACCTCGCGCAGGTGGGATTCGTCGACTATCTCATCGGTACTCTGGTATCACAACTACGCCAGCGACAGATGTACGACAAGGCTCTGGTGATCATCACGTCCGATCACGGCGCGAGCTACCGTGATGGCCGGTCCAGGCGACAGCCGCAAATGCAACGCAATATCGCCGACATCCTGCGGGTGCCGCTGTTCATCAAGCTGCCAGGTCAGCGACGCGGCGAGGTGGTGAATCGGATCGCCGAAACCGTCGACATCCTTCCCACGATTCTCGATGTCGTCGGTGCGAAAGCGCCCCCGCCACTCGACGGGCGGTCGCTGATTCAGGGTCAGGCTCCGCACGCATCCCGGACCTTCATCTGGCGCAACCGGTCCAACGCCGAAGCCAGGACCATCAGCGATGGCGATTTTTCCGCAGACGGTGCCGAGAGCCTCGCGTGGAAGGAACGTCGATTTGGACATGGAGATCCCGCGGCGCTGTACGCGGCCCCCGGCCTCCAGCATCTGCGCGGGCAGAACCCATCGGCGATACACGCGATGGCGGACGTGAAAATCACGATCCGCAATCCAGGGCAGTTCGACGCGGTCGATCTCACCCGCGATCCCCTTCCGCTGTACGTGGGCGGCGTCTTCAGCACATCCCGATCGGAGCCCCTCACGGTCGCCGTCGTCGTGAATGGAGTCGTGGCCGCCGTCGCGCAGTCGTATCGTCAACGGGATGTCCAGATGTTCGGCACGCTGATTCCGGAAACCGCGCTGCGAACCGGCGCCAACACCGTGACCGCCATCGCCGTCGATGTCGCGGCCTTGGGACGTTAGAGCTGTTTGCACTTTCATATAGTACGTAGGGCCCGGCTTCAGCCGGGCTTTCACGCGGCCAGCCCTTTTTGTTCCCGACAGGGCTAAAGCCCTGTGCCACCGCGACGAGTGAAGCTTCGAATTGAGTACAACGACGCGAGCACCACTCCCATGTGCGGCACAAGCGCAGTGGCCATGAAATCCTCCGGCAGTGCGAGGACGATTACGGGCGCGTTGGAGCTCGTGTGCAGGATGGCTGGCCCAACGATCGAGTTGCCGCCTCGCTCGAACACAAATGCCAGCGGGTATGCGAGCAGCGCCGCGAGAATCACCGACGCCAAACCGATCGTCCATCCGGTCGTCGCGGCAGAAACACCCACATCGGCAGGCTGACGAGCACGGCGACGGCCAGCGTCGACCGATTCGCGCGAACGCCTCCCAGCGCAACACGCGCCTCATCCAGCGTGCGGCTGAAGAACAATCGCTCGGCAGCCAGCATCGCGCCGACACCCCATACGCACAGCAGGACCTGCCGCAACAAGTGCGGAAACCCCGGCGGCAGCCAGGCTGCCGCAACGAGCGGGATGATGACGATGACGGCGGGGACGAGAATCAGCAGATCACGCCACGTCAACGCCGCCCGGTCGCCTGCGCTTTCGCGCTCGGCGTGGTGTCGGCCTCGAGATCGCCAAGCACGAACTGGATGCCCCTGAAGAAGAAGTCGCTGAGAGCCGGTACACTGAAAAACGCCGGTGTGTGACCGAGCGCCGTAAAGAAGACGCGCCCTTTTCCGTAGCTGCGGATCCAGCTGAGCGCGTAGTCGCCATCCTGGCGCACGCACGGCCGAGCGCAACCCCTGCCCTGATTCAGATCCGTCTTTTCCATGTCGATGCTCATCAGCACGCGCACGGTATTGCGCGACAACGGCGGCTCGGGGAAGCGGTAGAACTCGTCCTGGTGAACGAACGACCGTCCCTCGAATGCCGCGACAAGCGGATTCGACGGATCGTCGATCTTGACGGTCGCCATTTCCGTCGGTTCACGATGCGCGCCTTCGACCGCGCCCAGCATCTCGGCGAACTCCGGCCAGTCCATCGACGCGTGGCTGGTGCCGTGGTAGCCCGCCAGGCCGCCGCCTTCACGGACGAAGCGGCTGAGACCCATGCGCACCTCCGGATCGACGAAGATCTGCCCGACCGTGTTGTTGAGGAAGACCGCGTCGAACTTCTTGATCCGGTCGTACTTGAAGTTCTCCAGATCGTTGCTGAACACCGCCTCGTACGCGCCGGTGGCTTTCGCGAACTGCTCGATCGCCATGTTCGCCGCGGGGATCGAACGATGCCCGCCGGTCGCACCGCCATACCCGATGTTCGCGTCGTAGACGAGCAGCCGTCGAGCGGCCTTCGGCGTCGCGGCGGGCTTTCGAGGAGTCGCCGCGGCGACCTTCTCGCGGTCTTCGGGCGAGAGCCGGTCGGGTCCCTTGATGGGAATCCCGCGCGACAGCGCCATGACGCGCCCGGCCACGACCGGCTGGACCGCCTTCTCGAAGCCTTGCAGCGAGCGCAGCAAGTCGGCCGCCACATCGGGCCCCCCGGTGGCGTCCACCGTGATCAGCGAGATCTTCGGCGGGTCCAAAACAGCAGGACCCGCCCTACGTACATCGTCCGCAGCGCCCGCCCTGCGTACGTAGGCCGGGTCTTGCCTTTCAGACCCGGCTAACATCGCCAGCAGCGGCGCGATACCAGCGACCCCGCTGCCCAGGCTGACGGCGTGACCGTTCCTGCCAGGCGCATTTCGATCGCTCAGCCTCAGAACCAGCAACCGGTCTTTGACGAGCGCGATGCCATCGGCCGGCGCGATCCCTTCCTGCATCCACTTGCCGAGATCGGCATAGACCCCGAGCCGCCGGCTGCGGCCCTGTAACGATTCGGCGAGCGTTTTTGGACTGCCGATGAACGCGACGTTGATGCCGTACTCATCCGCAAGCTTCTCGATCATGGCCAGCTCGTGCGGCATTCGCTCGACGGCCAGCGTTTCGACGCCGAGACCTTTCACGAACTCGAACACTTTTCGAGCCGTTTGATCGTCCTCGCCGATCGCGGGCGTGACATACACAGGCATGCGCAGGCTGAGCGACGCCATCCGCTCGCGCACGCCATCGATTTCTCCCGGCGCGAGTCTGTAGTCCAGGTTCTTCGGAATCTGGACGCTCACCTTCTGCGTGCTGTCGCCTTCGACGGCCGCCAGGTCCAGCGCGTCGGCTTTGCGGGCAGCTTCAAAGAACGTGTCTTGCCGGAAACTCCCGAGCGACACACCCACCTGCCAGCCGAGAAGCGATCCGACCGCCGTCCGGAGTTGCCGCCACGCCGGCACGCGCACCGATGCTGAGATACGAGCCGGAGGATTGGCCGGCGGTGGCGGGGCCTGCGCGAAACCAATCGTCGTGGACGCGACCGCCGCCAGTGCTAGATGAACAGGACGCATAGTGTGACCTCAGTCCTAACGTCGAGGGGTCGGGAGGGGTTTTCCGGTCCAGGAGGGCGGAAAACCCCTCCCGACCCCGTCTATTGCGCGAGTGACGGCGCGAACGCCAGCAGGACGTTTCCCGGCCGGCCATTCTGGAATCCGGTATAGCCCGACGTGACGTACACCATGCCGTTCACGATGGTCGCACCGGCCGAGCCGATCGATCCGCCGCGTGCCTTGACGCCATTCACCGTGTCGAACTCCTTCGCGGTGTTGTACTGCCAGATCGGCCGGCCATCGAAGCTCGAGAACGCGCGAAGCATCCCGTCCAGTCCACTGCTGAACACAACGCCTGGAATCACGCTCACGGCGGCGCTGAGGCCTGGATGCTGGGCCATCGATTCCTGCGGCGGGATGTCGGCGAACCACCTCTCCAGACCGTCTTTTATTCTGATGGCCGCCAGCCCGCCATACGGTCCGCGCAAGGCGAAGTACGCCTGCTCTTCGTCGGCAGCGCCGCCGAAGAGAATCTGGCCCCTGCTGATGTCCGAGTACCAGACCACCTTCCCTTTGTTATCCGGATCGAGCGCCCACACGCCACCCGACTTCTGACCGGCCAGCACGAGCGACTTATTGCCAGGCTGGTCGACGAGGATGGTCCCCGCGGAGAAATCCCAATCGGGATTGTCCTTCTCATCCGGACAGTAGTAATTGTCGGGACGCGCGGGCCCCGCTCCCCGCGCGGGCGGCGGCGGGCCGGGCCGGCGATGCGCGCTTCGCGGCGGATGTCCTCCCGATGACGGTCCCTGCGGGCACCCGGTATGCCACACATCGCCATGCATCGCCTGGGTCACCCACAACACCTTCCCGGTGTTGATGTCCATCGCCATGACGGCGTTCGATCGGCCGAGATCCGGGGCGGAGAACGCGTTTCCGGTCGAGACATACACGGCCTGCCGTTTCGGATCGATCGTGACCGGACCCCAGATGCCGGCGCCGGACGGTCCGAGAAACTTGATCCCGGCGTCGGTTTTTCTCTCCGACGGTTCTTCAGGGAGCGTGTACGTCTTCCAGATCTGTTTTCCCGTCGACGCATCGAGCACCGCAACCAGACCTCGAATCGTGCAGCAGGCATAGTTGACGCTCGCCGACTCGGGCTCTTCGAGAGAGGCGACCGGCACGTAGACGCGGCCCTCATGGACCGTGACGCTTGCCGTAATCCGGGCAAGCGGATGCGGATCGACTTTCACTTTCCACAGCAACGCGCCCGTGGACGCATCCACGGCGTACGCGTTGCCGCGAATGTCGCCGAAGAACGCCGCCGTCTGCGGGGAACCTCGTTTGACGACGCCGATCATCGGCGTGCTGCGCAGGCCGGCTTGCGCCTGGAAGGACCAGTGGACGCATCCGGTGTCGGCATCGAGCGAATAGAGATACCCGGAATCGGACCCGATGAAGACGTGCCCGTCCACGACCGTCGGCTGGCCGTATGCCGAGGACGTCCACGGAAGCCCGAACGCCCACTTGAGCTCCATCCTCGCCACGGCCGCCGGCGCGAACCCATGACGCCGCAAGTCATCGGTGGCGCCGGACTCTTTCGGTCCGAGGCCGCCGGCCGCTTTCGCTGACTGATACCGATTGTTCTTCGTCATGTCGGGGCTCCACCCGTTCCATGAGGGCGCCGACAGGTTCGTCACCGGAGGATGGCTCGAGCACATGTTCGACATCGTGCTGGCTGCGCCGCTTTCGGTCGATCCCAGTCTCCTGCCGCTCACCCACTCCGCAATCGCCACTCGTTGCTCGTCGGTCAGCGCCGCCGCATCGGCGTGGGTTCGCATGCTCCCGGCCGTCATCGATGCGTAGAGCTTTTCCGGTGTCAGTTGCTTGAGCATCTCGGGAGACATCGCTTCGTCGATGCCGGGTTTGCCATGACACGCACCGCACACATTCCCGAAAATCGTGGCGCCCGCCCCTTCCGTGGCCCTGTCGGCGAACGCGCGCGGATCGGTGGCCGACGGCGCCGGCTGTTGTGCGCGCGTCGATTCCGACCGCGCGAGGATGGCCAGCGTCACGGCGCACGAAGCGGCGGCCAGGGCGATAGCGCGAAACGTGCTCATTGAGGATCTCCTGTGAGAGCGATATAGCACCCGGAGTACGGGGTGTCAATTCTGACCCAAAAGAGGCATGAAGTTCCGATGAAGAAGGGATGAAGCATCGATGAAATTGTCGTCTCCTCACTATCCAAGTGAATAAGTTCTCACATTTGTGCAGAGACGTGCGACACGCATGCGCGGCATCGTAGAACGCGATTGTCTGCGACGCGACGAACACGTCACAATCATGAGCCCACATGATCGCTCGCCGGCTTCTCCTCGGAATCGTTTTCTGCGCTTTCCTGACTTCGACGCTTCTCGCACAAGAGGCGGGCGATGCTTCTGACGTCCGCACGGTGACGGCCGTGCGCGTCGCGCCGGACGAAGACCTCCGGATCGACGGCGTGCTCGACGACCCCGTGTGGCGGCGCGCGACGGCGGCGGGCGGCTTTCTCCAGCGCGAGCCGGCGACGGGGTCCCAGGCCACCGAGCCTACCGACGTCCGCATCGTCTACGACGCGGACCGTGTCGTCATCGGCGTCACGCTGCACGACAGCGAGCCACAGGCGCTGCTGCAGAACCAGATGCAGCGCGACGGGTCGTTCGACGCCGACGACAGCTTCGCCTGGATCATCGACAGTTTTCTCGACGGCCGCACGGGCTATTTTTTCGAGATCAATCCCGCCGGGGCGATGGGTGACGGTCTCGTCAGCATGTCGTCCGGTGGCGGGGGCGGTGGTGGTGGAGGAGGTGGCGGTGGTGGTGACGGGGGCGGCGGAACGATTAATCGCTCCTGGGACGGCATCTGGCTGGCGCGCGTGCGCCGCACCAGTGCGGGGTGGAGCGCCGAGATTGAGATCCCCTTCCGCACGTTGAACTTCAATCGCAATCTCTCTTCCTGGGGCATCAACTTCCGCCGGATGATCAGGCGGAAGAACGAAGAAAGCCTGTGGACCGCCCATGCGCTCAATCAGGGTCTGACGCGCGTCGTCAATGCCGGGCGCGTCGAGGGGCTCACCGATCTCTCGCAGGGCGTCGGGCTCGATTTGAAGCCGTATGCGGTCGGACGCGTCTCGTCCGCGCCGGCGATCGGTCAAACGTCGGCGATTGCCAATGGCGACATCGGTCTCGACGCGTTCTACAACGTCACGCCGGCGATGAAGCTGAACGTCAGCATCAACACGGATTTCGCGGAAACCGAGGTCGACGAGCGTCGCGTGAACCTGACGCGGTTCCCGTTGTTCTTCGAAGAGAAGCGCGACTTCTTCCTCGAAGGGTCGAGCTATTTCGATTTCGGACGCATGCCCGGACGAGCGGTCACGCCGTTCTTCTCGCGACACATCGGTCGCGATGCGCGAGGCCAGGCGCAGCGCATCGACGTGGGTGGCAAGCTCACCGGCCGCGCCGGCGCCTTCGACGTCGGCGTGCTCCAGGTGCGCACGGCAGAGGAGCTGACGGACGACCAGATCGGCGAAGATTTCTCGGTTATCCGCGTCCGCCGCCGGATGTTCGAGCAGTCCTACGTGGGAGCGCTCTATACCCGCCGCGCGCCTCGTGACGGAGAAGCCCGGCAGACCGCCGGCATGGACCTGGCGTTCAGCACATCCAGGTTTCGTGGAAACCAGAACATCGATCTCAGCGCCTTCTACCTCTGGACGACCAACACGCTGGAGACAGAAGGCTCGTCCAGTTTTGGCATGGCCCTGCGGTACCCGAACGACCCATGGACGGCCAGCTTCTCGGCGGTGGAGCTGCAGCCCGAGTACGACCCGGCCATCGGTTTCGTGGAGCGGCGCGGAATTCGTCAGTACCAGCCGGAGTTCGAGTGGTCGCCACGATTCGACGGCCATCCCTGGATTCGGAGCGTCGACATCGGGATGGAAGCGGACATCCAGACCGACATGCACAACAACCTGTTGACGCGCGAGCTGGAGTTCACCCCGCTGCAGATCAATTCGCACGCCGGGGCGCAGATTCAGTTCAAGGTCACACCGCAGTACGAACGGCTCGAGGAAGACTTCGAGATCTCCGACGGCGTCGTGCTTCCCGCCGGCGGCATCTACGAGTTCACCCGCTATCAGGTGGAAGTGGAGACGCCGGAGCATCTCGTCGTGGCGGTGTCGCCGGAGGTGACGTGGGGCGAGTTCTTCTCAGGCAAGAGAACCGACCTGACGGTGCGCGTCGACGTGCGTCCGCGGGGTGGCGTCTCGCTGTCGGCGGAGGTGGAGCGCAGCTTCCTCGATCTGGCCGAAGGCAGCTTCACCGCCGACGTCTACCGTATGGATGCGAGCACGCAGTTCAGCCCATGGATATCGCTCGCCAACCGGCTGCAGTACGACACGGTAAGCCGCGAGCTGGGCTGGCAGGTTCGATTCCGGTGGATTCATCGCCCCGGCCACGACACGTACTTCGTGTACACCCACAACTGGCAGGAACTTCTCAGCCCGGGCGAACGCCGTCTGGCCACGCTCGACAACCGGCTGGCGAGCAAGGTCGTGTACACGCTGCGATTCTGAGGCCCGCCTGCTTCAGGAACTTTTCAGGTTGATTGGTCAAGATAGACGCGCGGGCGATATCGCCCGAACGAAAGGCGGCAAGTATGCGGAAGCTCCTCGCGCTGCTCGTGTGTATCTGTGCAGGTTGCGTCCTGCAGGCCGCGAGTCCGAACTATCACGTCGTGAAAGCGATTGAGATCGGGGGTGAAGGAGGCTGGGACTACCTGGTGTTCGACCCTGCGA
Organism: Vicinamibacterales bacterium; assembly: GCA_963746535.1. Taxonomy (GTDB): domain Bacteria; phylum Acidobacteriota; class Vicinamibacteria; order Vicinamibacterales; family JAMQPK01; genus JAMQPK01. Next base: position 693,034 of record CAVVBP010000011.1, read on the forward strand.
CGCACCGCCTCTATGTCTCGAACGCGACGCGCGTGGTTGTGGCCGACGTCGATACTGGAAAGGTTGTAGGCGAGATCACAGACACACCCGGAGTCCACGGCATCGCGATCGCCCCCGATCTCGGCCGGGCGTTCACCAGCAACGGACGGGCGAACTCATCGACGGTTGTCGACTTGAAGACATTGAAACCGCTGGCCACCGTGGCGACCGGTGCGAATCCCGACAGCATTCGCTACCTGCGCGACCGCAAGGAGGTCTGGACCTTCAATCACACGGACGGTTCGATCACCGCATTCGATCCGATCTCCACCAAAGTCATCGCTACCATTCATGTGGGGGGCCAACTCGAAGAAGCGGTCGAGGACACGTTTGTCCATCGCATCTACGTCAACATCGAAGACAAAGGGGCCATCGGTGTCGTTGACACGCTCAAGCACGTGTTGGTGGCCACGTGGCCGCTGACAGGGTGCGAAGGACCGACCGGATTGGCGTTTGACGAGAAGAACCACCTGCTCCTGAGCGCGTGTGACGGCAAGATGGCCGTGACCAACAGCCGGACGGGCAAAGCGGTCACCAGTTTTCCCATCGCTGACGACGTCGACGGGAATGGGTTCGATCCCGAGACCGGACTGGCGTTCGCCTCGAGCCGCACGGGTGTGTTGACCATCGCCCACGAGGACACGCCGGACACGTTCACGGTGGTGCAAACCGCCAAGACAATGGCCTCGGGCCGGACGATGTGGCTCGATGCGACGAGCCATCGTGTCTACGTGCCGGTGGCGGTGACGACATCTGACGGGAACGGGCGTACGCAGGTCGTGCCGGGCACGATGAAGATCCTCGTGCTCGCTCCACTGCCCTGACGAAGCCTGACTCTGCGGTACATTGAGAGCGAAGGTTGGCGGAGAGGGAGGGATTCGAACCCCCGTGCCCCTTACGGGACAAGACGCTTTCGAGGCGCCCCCGTTACGACCACTTCGGTACCTCTCCGCGTGAGGATCAGTGGTGCAGAACTTTCTATTCTACTAGATCCCTCAGCGCGGCTAAAGCCGCGCCCTACCGTATCATCCGCATCATCCGCCAGCGCGGCTGAAGCCGCGCCCTACCTCCCCTCGTTCACCCACCCACGCCTGCGGAACCAGACCACGACCGACCATCGCCCATCCGGCGCCCATTGCCCCAGGACCATCGCCCATTGACCAACCGTCGGCGATACTGTCCGGCGGAGAAACGACATGGCCACTCTTGGATTCATCGAGTACGAAAAGGCAACTCCCGAAGTGCGCGCGATCTACGACGACATCATGGCGACGCGCCAGACCGACTGGATCAACAACTTCTGGAAGGCGCTGGCGCACGACCCGGCCACGCTCCGCCGCACGTGGCAGAGCGTCAAGGCCATCATGGCGCCCGGGGCGCTGGATGCGTTGACGAAAGAAATGATGTACCTCGCGGTGAGCGCGTCGAACCAGTGCGGCTATTGCATCGCGTCACATACCGCGGCCGCACGGAAGGCGGGCATGTCCGACGCGATGTTCGCCGAGCTCATGGCCGTGGTCGGCATGGCGAACGAATCCAACCGGCTGGCCAGCGGGTATCAGGTCGAAATCGACGAGCGATTCAAAACGCCGTGACGCGGGGGCGCCTCGTCAGTTTTGCCCGCACGGTTACGGAATTGCGTGTTCCATGATGAGGCACGCCCGCGGGGCCGTCCGCCGTGACGCCTCCAACATGCTCTCCTGCAAGGAGTTCCACATCGAAATTCCTGGTGCGCGATAGATGGTCCGAGGCACTGCCTTTGCTCACTGGTCTTCTACAGCTCCATATCCCCTGGAACGAAGGAGGCCCCAGTGCGCGCGAAGAAGACGAAAACACCGGCGCGATCGATTCGATACCTGCTCTACGCCGATCGGAGACTTCGCAAGATCTCTCTCAGACGGATTTCCGCGAGGCTGACGCGCGCGAACCGCACGCCGAAGCCGGCGCGAGCCAGGAACGCCGCGCGCTCCAAGATCCTCCTGGGATCTCCGTGGGCGATGGGAACCGCCGCGGCGACGATGTGCGTCATCACGGCAGCCGTGTTGCTCGCGTCCCGCGAGCCGGCACCAGGAGCGGATTTCACTCCGGCGGACGTGGAACTGCAGCCTGCCGCTCCGGTGGTGCAGAACCAGGCCGCGCGGACGCGGCTCGACACGAAACAGCCGGCCGCGCCGGACACCAGACGGCCGGTCACGCCCCCGATCGTGAAATCGACGAAGACTCTTTTCCCGTCGCCGGCCGTCGAGGCTGAATCGACCGGTCGAGGTGCCGTCACCCTTACCGGCTGCCTCGAGCGCGATGGTCAGCGGTACTGGCTGAAAGACACCACCGGCGCGGACGTGCAGGCGTCGCGCAGCTGGAAATCGGGATTCATGAAGAAGAGTGCGCCGCGATTCGAGGTAGTGGACTCAACGAAGACGTTGAAGCTGACCAATCACGTCGGAGCGCGTGTCGCCACGACAGGCACCCTCTCCAACCGGGAGATGCAGGCACGTTCGCTGCGTCGCATCGCGGCCTCGTGCAGCTGAACCGAGAACAAGCGGACCGCGTGAAAGTCCGGCTGAAGCCGGACACTACGTACTGCACTGAAGCGGAAACTGCTCTAGCGGAGAGGGACTCGCGTGGCCGCGACGAGTTCCTCTCCGCGGAATCCCTGTAAGCAAAGCTCCTTGCCGGCGCGTCGCGACAGCACCCGCAGATCGAAACGGCCGCCTCGCACGTTCGTGCTCGTCAGCGGCCGGTCTCCAATATAAGCATCCACACGGTCGAGGTTGGCGCACTCGACCAGGAATGTGGAAGGGCCAGACCGCGTGGCGGTGAGCCGCTGCTTCGGCATGGGTCCCAGCAGTGCGGCTGCGTGGTGGATCAGATCCACGTTCCGCTTCAGCACGTCCCTTCGCGTGAACTCGTGCACTTCGTCGGGCCGAACGCCGAAGTCTTCCAGCGGCAAGCCGGAGGCACGGCCGATTCTCGTGACGCGCCTCACGGCGAACCGGAAAGACGCGCTGCCGGGCAGATCCCTCGGGAACTGACCCGGCCGCCGCAGCAGGTCGCAGATTAGCGGGTATTCCCAGACGTTCGCGCCGCCGGCACCCGTGCTCTCGTCGACCCCCAGGATCTTGCCGATCTGGTTGTCCTGAAACCCGGCGGCGAAGATGTCGGTTGTGCTGTAGCACAAGGCATCGGTGACGAGCACCACAGGTCCCTGGTACTTCTGCCCGATATCGTTGTACGCGACAGCCGGCAACAGCGTGAGGCCTTGCGGGTACTCGGCTCCAGTTTCCACGGCCTGGGCGATCGACTCATTCCACGCACGAAAGGCGCGCCGCTGGGTGATCTTCTCGGTGCGGGCGGAGTTCAGGAAATGAAACCGGCACGGATCAATTTTGCGTGGCGTGAGCAACTGCAGAAGCCGCTCGCCCGCGTGGATGAGCCCGCCGAGGTTTCCCCGCACGTCCAGAATCATTCCGTTCTGTGACAGCTGACCGATGATCCGGACAAATTCCTGAAGGAACGTGGCGTCATCGCCGACGTTGAACGTGGCAATCCGGACGTACGCGAACCGGCCGTGCGGCGTCCGAACGTCGCGGCACGACGGGAACACCTCGGGCATGAAGCTCTGCAGATCGCCGGTGCGTCCAAAGTGGCGCGATGCGGGCCCGGTTCGGCGGCGCCGTCCGAACAGAAACTGCCGTACCTGCCGTTCGACTTCACCGCGCGTATCCATGCCCAGATGCACGCTCATGCCGCTCGCACGCGCGACCTCGTGTTCGGCACGCGACTGCTGCCGGAACACGCGCCACAGGAACCTGGCCACCCGGGGCTTCGACGACCTCGTCGACGCCGGCAGGAAACTGACGTCGATCCAGTCCTCGTCCGGCGGCAGCGATTGTCCCAGCCATCGGATCGTCATCGACGCGAGCCCCTGCGCGTGGCGCGCGGCGGCGTTGCTCCCGGCCTCGCGCTCGGCGTTCGACGCCACCGCGCGTGCGATCGCGACGCCGTTCCAGTGAGTGACCTCCGCGCCGCGGTCGAATCCCGGATGCCGGGGCGCCTCGGGCATCAGCTCGGACACGATGTACTTCCGCCGGCCGTGCTCGGTACAGGCCTCGAGCCGGAAGGGGAGGTAGGCCGTCGCGCTGCGAAATGGCTCGGGCAGGACGAACGCCGTGTGCAGGTCGCGCATCTGCGAGAAGATCGACAGCATCTCGTTGTAGAACTGCCGTTCGGTCAGCGGACGCAGCGTGGCATTCAGCCGGCGCTCCAACAGCCGCAATCGCTGGATCGGATTGACGGCATACATCGAGCGCTTCAGCGGAAGGTGAACGTAGAGCTTTTCGATGAGATCGATCGAGATGTCGATGAGCTGATTGCCGACCGGGAGCGCCATCGCCGGCGCGCTGGACGTCGCGTCTCGCTTTGGGCCGGGAGCGCCGTCGCTTGGAGCTGCGACGCCCGGCCATCAGGACCAGTCGATGATGCCGCGGAAGGAATCCAGGGGAACGGTCGTGCCCTTGTCGAACGACTGCTCTATCTGCTTCGATGAGGGGCCGCGATACGGGTCGCGGGCCGCTCGCTTTTGCATCGAGGCAGGCGTCACGCGTTTCGGTTTGGCCGATGCCTTCTTCTTTGCGCGCTTCTTCGGAGCAGCCATTCAGTCCCCGTTTCCATTCTACCGCAGGCGCCGCGACCGAAGCGCGACTGAAGTCGCGCCCTACCGACAGAGCCTCATCGTCGCGGTAGGTCATCGACCTGACTGCAGGGCTCGGACTGTAGGGCTCGGACTGTAGGGCTCGACTTTAGTCGAGCCTATTTCAAAGAGGACGCCGTGTTTTCGGAGTATCGACGTAAGAAATCGCCGCGTCGTCGCGCAGGGCCTTCAACGCCGCACGACGTACCTTCTTATCGGGTTCATCGGGTAACGTCACGGAGACAAGTCCGGCGCTACTGCCATCGCGCAGACCGGGGAACACTTCCTCGACCCGGCACTTCTCACCAGCGCCGCGCAGCACTTTGCTCACGTGCCTGGCGGGATTCTTCGAGCGCTTCGGGTCGACCTTGACGATGAGCTTCACGACGCAGCCTCATCTCATTCTAGCGCGCTCACCTCAAGGCCTTCTCGCAATTGAGACGTCCCCCTCCGTAGGACGCGCTGCCTTTTTTCGCGCCAGCCACGCGGTCTGCCGACGATGTCAGCTTCCTAATGACTTGCGCCGGTGTCATTCCGGGCGACTTCGCCAGCAGGAGCGCGGCCGCGCCCGCGACATGCGGCGTGGCCATCGACGTGCCGTCCCAGGAATCGAAGTCCTGCTCGCCATCGCCATCGTAATTGAACGTGGGCGTCGTTGAGAGAATGCCCACGCCGGGCGCCACGAGATCGATGTGGCGGCCGGTATTCGAGAAGCCCGCGCGTCTGTCGAGCTCGTTGGTCGCGCCCACGGCACAGACTTCCGGTATGGCTGCCGGGTACTCGATCGGGTTGCCCTCGTCGTATTCGTTCCCCATCGCGGCAACCACGACGACGCCGGCCGCAATCACATCGTCGAGAACGTCAATCTCGGCGGGATCCTTCTCGCCGCCGAGGCTCAGGTTCAGCACTTGTGCCCTGCCAATGACGTAGCGCAGCGCGCGATAGTAGGCGGGCGCGTCGAACTCCTGGCCGTCTCGAGGGAGCACCTTCAACGCGAGGATCTTTCCGCCGCAGACACCCGAGATTCCCAGGTCGTTGCCGGCTATGGCGGCGATGATGCCGGCGACGTGGGTGCCGTGCCCGACGAAGTCCTTGTCCGAGCCGCCAAGAAAATTCTTGTACTCGCTGATCCTGGCCGCCAGCTCGGGATGATTTTTGTCGATGCCGCTGTCCACCACGGCGATCGTGATATTGGTCGCGTTCTTGAATCCCGCGGCGGCCCGCGCGTGACCGAGCCGAATCGCACCGTGGCTCCACTGCCGCGACGCCAGGGGATCGACCCCCGCCTTCGGGCGCCGGCGCCGGGCGAACAGCTCTCTGACGGGTGGCACGAACGCGTACTCGACGCCGTTCATGCGCGCCACGTGCGCGGCGAGCTGCGCCGGCGTCGTGCCTTTGCTCACCTTCAACTCGACGAGCCGTGGCGACGATCGCCTCCTGGCCCCGCGGCCCGCTCCCCCCGCGGCGAACATCGACAGCGTGCGGACCTCTTCAGGCCCTTCATCGAACACGTTCTTGATGCTCGAGACGTGGCCGTTGTCGACGAGCCGCGCAAGACCCGAATCGTACGGGACGCCGGCAGCCCGAGCCGCACGCCCACCTGCCGAGAGCGACGCCGGCGTGCGAGCCGGCGCCGCGGCATCGGCACTCACCTTGGCAATGACGGTTCGATCCGGCTTTTTCGGAGCCTTCACCTCGTGCTGCCACAACCGGTACTTCTGAGTGTCTCGTGCCATCATGCGCCTCACAATTCGCGGCGGCGCGGCGCCGCTACAGGACCTGGTTTGGGAATGCCGCCTTCAACGAGTCGTGCCACAGTTTCGCAAATGTCTTGAACCCGTCCTTCGACGGATGCAACTCGTTATGCCAGGAGCCCGGCCGGGGAAGCAGCGTCCCCTGGCTGTTGATGAACGTCACGCGGACGTACGACAACTCGAGCGACCGGAGCATCGCGGCGAACTGCTCGAGAAGAATCTTCGTGACGCCGAATGCCGACGCCTGCGTGGGAAAACCGCGCAGATCGAACGTCGGCTTGAGCCAGGGTCCGAGGTGACAAATCCCGCGGCCATCGGGGATCGCGAAATCATATGCATGAAAGAACAAGCGGGTCCGCGGGCTGAGGCTGTCGCGCAGGCCGATCAAATCTTCGTAAGCCGCGCGCACGAGCGCGAGCGCGGCGTCGAGCCGTCCCTGGTGAATGAGAGCCGCCGGCGGCAACGCCGGGTTGTAGTCCTTGATCCACAGCGCCAACGGGTCGTCGACGATGTCGTTGCCGCCTCCGGAAAAGAGCATCGCGTCCCACGGGCCGCCCGCGGGACAGCCTTTGGTGAGCTGTTCGATCAACAGCCGGCGCTCTTTCACGCCGAGCATGTGGCGCACCTCGTCGCCCGCCTTGGCCAGATTCAGGATAGGAACACCGAGCTTCGCCTCGAGCCGAGGGATGATGCCGCCGCCGAAGAATGGCACGGGATAGTCGAACCACGAGTCACCTTCGGCAAACACCTGCAGAGGCTTCGAGGCCGTTTTAGGAGTGCGCGCGGCCCTCACGGTTCGCGGCGCGAGTCCCTTGACGCCCCGCTTCTTCATGATGGCGAGCGTGGTTTTGTATTCCTTGATGCGGATGCGCCGTTCCTGAGCTTGTTTAAGTTCGAGCTTGCGCCGTTCGAGACCCACGCTGGCGGGCGAGGTTGCCACAAGCGCCACCTTCGCGCCTCTGGCAGCGGGCGTGCGTACCTTCGCCAGCGCACGGGCTTGAGCCAACGTCACAGGGCTTTCCGCCGGAGCCGACTTCGGCGTGCGGATAGATTTTCGTGATCGTTTGTTCGCCATGAGGCAGCTGTCGGTGTGTTTCAGGTATAACGCATTTCCAACGCCGAACGAACAGACTTCAGGATCAAGATCCGATTTCATGCAGAGGCGTATCGTTCGCCTTGACATATTCCCATATAGGAATGTATAACCGTCACATGGCCCGCGCGCCCACCACGTCGGATCCCTTCAACGCCATTGCCGAACCGCGCCGGCGTCACATCCTCGAGTTCATCGCGGGGGATGAGCGATCGGTGACCGACATCGCCGATGCGCTGGAGCTCGGGCAGCCGTCCGTATCGAAGCACCTGCAGGTTCTGCGAGAGGTCGGTCTGGTCCGTGTGCGGCGGGAAGGCCGGCGGACCCTGTACCGCATCAACGCCGAGACACTTCGCACGATTCACGATTGGAGCGGCTTGTTCCAGCGCCACTGGCGCGGACAGCTGCGGCGCATCAAGGCACACGCAGAGGAGGAACGATGACAACGATCGCACCAGCCAACGAAACGTTCACTATCACTGAGGAGATCCGGGTGCGCGCGACACTCGAGAGAACGTTCGCCTCCCTCATCGCGAACATGGGACGGCTCAACGAAACGCCCGATGGCAAGCCGCTGCCGATGGTCCTGGAGGCGCGTCCGGGGGGGCGCTGGTTCCGAGACCTTGGGAGCGACAACGGACACTTGTGGGGTTTCGTGCAGAGCATCAAGCGGCCTGTTCTGCTCGAGATCTGGGGACCGCTGTTCATGTCGACTGCGGCCACCTCGAACTTGCTGTATCGGTTAACCGAGGTCGACGGCGAATCGCTCATCACGTTTACGCACACGTTGGTCGGTCCGTTCCCCGAGGATCACCGGCCGCAGCTCGGGGCCGGATGGGCCGCCATGCACGCGCGCGTACGCAAGGCCGCAGAAGAAGCGGATGAGAATCCGTTCGCCGTCAGAGCATCACCAGTTGCCACGTGACATTCGCCCTTTAGGGGCGAAGCCACTTCGCGAACCAGTCACCCATCACGAGCTCGGCCACGCGCTGAAAATCCCGAAAAGCTAGGGGGACTGCTGAATCTGGATGGGTGACAGCTTGAGATCCTGGGGCTCTGCCGTCGGGCGAATTTCGACCGCTTGTTGCTCCATGATGGTCGCTCCAGCAGGCAGCGTCCTCGGGTCGACTTGCACGGAATATCGTCCCGGTCTGATGTCGCTCAAGTAGTAGGCGCCATCGTCGCCGGTGACCGAATCGCTGACTTCCTTGCCGTCGCCGGCTCGTCTCAACAACACCCTGACGCCGGCTACTGGCCGCCCCTCCTCTTCTGGGGGAGGCACTTGCACGATGCTCGAAACCCCCCCTTCGTTGGGGGGCATTTGCACGATGCCCGAAACGGAGTTGAGCGGGCTCACGCCCAAATTGATCTCGGTCAGGTTCCCCGAACGCACGTTCGCCGTCTGAATACCCTGGGTGGGCGAGTAGATGGCGGGGACGGAATCAATATCGAGAAACACACGGTAGCTCGCAGCCTGCCCGGATGCGGGGATCACGAAGCTGCCGTTCTTGTCGGTCACCATCTTCGTGCCATTGTCTGAGATCACCTGCACTCCCTCCACGCCAGGTTCTCCAGGATCTCGCTTGCCGTCGGCGTTCGCATCGACGAACACCCTGCCATAAATGGCCCCATTGTCCGCCGTGAAGCCCGGATCGACCACAAGCTTGGGAACACCCCCATCGTTCCTGAACAGCTCGCCAAAGGTCAGGTTCACCAACTGGGTCCACCGCCCGAACTCGTACCGAACGTCGAAGCCGACGGCCTTGCGTCCCGCCCGATCCAGGCGATACTCGGCCCGCTCGCTGAAGAACGGCTGGCGAGTCATCGCGTCGTAACCGACCTCCGTGCTCAGTCGCAGCGGCGTCGTTCTTGGTGAGAACGACTCCACGATCGAGGCCCGGTGACCACCTGGACCGCGGAAGTACGACGCCCCCAGGGCGTTCGCCATGTTGAGCGGAATTCTCACAACGGCTGACGCCAATTGCAGCTGGTAAGCGGAGAAGCCAGGAATGGTCAGGCCGCTTGAGAGCTCGGTATCGATGGAGGCTCCAAGTGATGCGCCTGTTGAAAGAGAAGCCTCGACGTTGATGCTCTTGTACGGGTTCGCCTGCACGCGCAATGTGTACACCATCTGGGCTCCGGCACTCGGCGTGTTCGCCACCCGGTTCGCCCCCACCATTGCGGCCAACCGTGGGGTGATGCCGGCGACGAGCTCGACCTTCTGTAGATCCAACCTGAACGGATCGATAGCCTGACCGTCGAGGTTGTTTCGAATGGTTCCCCCCGACGAGTTGGCCTTCAGACGACCATTGATGTCCCAGGAGAAATCGAACGCATAGCCGGCTCGGTCGCTGAGCAAGAGATTGTCTCCGTTGAAGAACCCGGGGCTGTAGCTGAACCATTGCGACGAAATCCGCATGTCACGCCGTGGAAACAGATCCGTGTTCACCCGGTACGCACGCCCGGCGTCTGACACGTGTCCCCCAACGTGTTTCCGCTGCGCGTTGCTGAAGGCCATGTCGCCGATGAGCTGCAGATGCTCTGACGGGACCCAGCTCACCTGGCCGCCCCGATGGACGCTCGACTCGGGATATGCGTCCTCGCCGCGCATCAGTACGTGCGAGGCCAGCGGTCCCGAGCCCTGCTGCGCGGCCCACGTCGTTCCGATCGTGAGCGAGTCGGTCACGCCGTAGAGAATTCGCTCGGCGCCGGTTATGCCCCAGCTCGTCCAGTTCCGAGGGTCTCGATTCGTTCCTACGCCGCCCAGATGGGCGAACCCGTGCTTGGGAAGCTGGATCGATCTGCCGAACGCGCTTCGCTCGATCACCCTTTCGACGCCGCTTGGCTCCGTGATGTTGATCCGAACGCTGTTCAACGTGCCGGGGGCCAGCCTGACCTCTTCGAATCGATAGGTGCCCGAGATGACCGTCTGCGTCTCGATGCGCCGGCCGTTGAGGATCAACTCGACGCGCGATCCATTGGCGGCCTCGCCTTCGAAGACCTGCGCTCGCGAAAACGAGCTGCCTGCTCCTGGAGCCTGACCGCTGCGCGCGTCAACGGCAAATCCCTTCACACCACTGACGCGAACACCGGTCGTCCGCACGACCGGAAAGATCAAGTCGCTCACGCCGTACGCCGAATCGCCCACAGCGATCTCCGCGCCGGGGAGTGTGTAGGTCCACTCGAGTCGGTCGAGCGTGACTGGCGACATCGTTGCGCTGCGCGTGCCCGATCTGCTGACCGATACATTGGGCTGGCCGATCTGCAGCCTGTAACGCCCACCAAACGCGCTCCCCCAAAACGTCTCTCTGGGAGAGTCGATGGCCACGGCTGTGGGCGCTGCGCGTTCGCTTCCTGTGGTCGTGATGTACGGACGGAGCTCGAATTCCATGAAATCGAGGCTCAGGCGGCGGGGCGCGGCGGGCGGAAGCAGTTCGGGCAATGTGGTCGGGACTCTGGTCGTCTCAATGGCCAGCAGCGATTGGCGGAAGCGCTTCCACACAGCAAACGCCTGCTCGGTCTTCCCCATGAAGCCGAACTTCTGTTCGTTCCATTCGAGCCGTATGCTCAGGCTCAGGGCAACCGTCTCGGAGCCGACGTACACCTCGTCATTCTTCGTCAGGTCGGAGACGCCGGCCACGACGATGATCGTCTGGCTCTGGCCGTTTAGCCGGATCAGGCTGCCGGCAGTGTCGATGATCACGTCGACAGGGCCGGCCCCAGTCGTTGTACTGAATGAGAGCAGGCCGTCCTTGTACGCGCTGTCGATCTGAAGTGCGCCGAGCAGGCGGCGCAAGGGGACCAAGTGGTCCCCTGAAGGAGAGACCGCCGAATCGAGATCATCGATGAACACGTTTTCGAAGGGCATGGCCCCGGTGAGCTCGAGACCAACAACTTCGGTCTGAACCTCACGCCCGCCAGCCTGCGCCTGCTGGGCAGCGAGTTCACCCGGCTGCTGAGCAGCGGGCAATCCGGCGCCAAGCCCCTGACTCGGGAAGACGAGCAGTCCGCACGCACAGAGCAAGCACGCGGTGCGCATCACGCCACAGTCCAATCGACCTACTGCGTCGGGCGCTTCCAGACTACTTGAAAGTCGCCGGCGATCGGCAGCGACAGTTGCTTGGATTGACATTCGACGTGCACGGTGTACGTCCCACTGTCGAGAGGCTCTGTGATCATGGCGGGCACGAACCGTTCGCTTGCAGGAAGAAGGTACGAAGACGAGATCGTCCCCTCTCGCACGGCCTGGCCCTTACCGTCCTTGATCACGTAGTTCCCTCTCAGCAGGAGCTTGCCGCCCCCCGTATTGCTCACCAGGAACTCAATCTTCTGACCCCCGTTCAGTGGCGTCATTCTGACCTCCTTCACGGCGGCCGTATGTTGCACGTTGCCGAAGGTTCCAAACATGGGCACGAGGATGCTGGCCACGACCTGCAGCCTGAGCTGCCTCCCGTGGCCGTCGTCGGCTTCGGAGATGCTGGCCTTCAGCGATTCCAGCTCCATGGCCGCCCAATATTCGCCGGTCTTCAAGGGTCCCTGCGGGACGATGACGAAGCGGATGACGCGCTGGGTTTTCGGAGCGAGCGTGAACTCGGGCGGGTTGAATTTGATCCAGGGCACAAGCGAGTGCTCGTCTGGCTTGACCGTCTGAAGAGCGCCGTCTCTCGTAAAGATGAAGTGCATCGCACCGATGCGATACCGCTCTTCTTCGTCGCCGATGTTCGAAATCGTGAACTGTCCTGCCGGGCGACCTTGATCAAGTTTCACTTCCACATAGGCCGGGGACACGGCAATCGCAGCCTGTGACGCTCTCGTGAAGAGCGTGAGCACCACCAGGCAACCGAGGATGCACGAAAGCGCTGGCGAGCCGAACTGCAAACGCCGACGGTTCCCTGACCTGCTCACGACTACCTCCTCGAAAAAGTGGCGACGTGGCAGTTGGCACAAATGTCACGTCGCCCACGGCTTCTCACTGCCTTGAACCGTACTGATGCTGACTAGGTCGCTTATTCCGCGCCGCCCAGCAGCACGTACAGCCTGATCACGCCGCTGTACTGCCCCTGGGGCTTCTCGGGGTCGTTCTGGTTGTAGCGGACGGTCGTGCTGACCTGCTGGCTGAAGTGCCCATTCTGCGAGCTCTCGAACGTTCCCACTTCCGTCTTCTGTGTGGGGTAACCACTGATATTGCCCGGGCCCCCGCCCCACGCCAGCAAGTTGTCGCCGCTGTTGGTCTCGTTGCCATTCACCGGCTTCACAAACGCAGGCGCGTTGACGGCCAGCGGAATCGGAGCCACGTCATGGTTGGTCGGATCGTCGCCCTTCCAGAGATCCGAGGCCTCGAGTTGCATGTTCACAAACTGACTGTTTGCATCCACGCGCCATGTGACGAGGGCGTTGAACCCCCCCTGCTGGACCGATCCAATCTGCCACACGGTCTGGTCCGCTCGAATGGCGACGTTCGGATCGACGGTCACGTACACTTTCGTTGTGGCGTTGCTGGCTTCCTCCGCGCGCAGGGTCGCGTTGGTCGAACCGAGCACGATGAGTCCCACCACGGCTACTGACGATACCAATCGCTTCATACTGATCTCCTTCTGGTTGTCTATCTGACGTGACATTTGTGCCACTTGTGTGAAACGACTGATCCGACGGCACGATCCACGATCGCGGCGAATCAGGGTTTCGTAATCCTTCGTCCTCGCTATCGACCGAGCGCAGCGGTCGCCGGAATCATCGTCGTAATCTTCACGCGTCCGCTGTAGCTACCCATCGGCTTGATGTTCTCCCGCTGGTTGAAAAAGATCTGAGTCGAGACGACCTGGCTGAAGATGTTCAGCTGCGAGCTCTCGAATGTGACGGTCTCGGTCCTGTTGGTAGGAAACGCTCCAATCGGGGTTCCCGAGCCTACCCAGAACGCCCTGTTGCTCCCACCGGCGACCTTGTTTGCGTGCTCCGCGGTGATCACGACGGGACGAGTCGTGTCCAGTGGGATTGGCGCGACGGCGGAACTCGCGGGGTCGTCCGCCTTGAAGAGATCCGATGCCTCCACCATCATCTGGAGTGACTGCACATTCGCCTCGATCCGCCAGGTGAGCGTGGCGCTGAACGAGCCCGTCTGAATTACCGTCAAGTCCCACGTGGGCTGAATCGCCGCAACCGCGACGCTGGCTGGCACGGCCGCCGTCACACGACTCACCGCCGCAGACTGCGTCTGCGCGCGGACCAAGAGAGACGACAACTGGGTCAGCGTGAGAGTCGCAACAACCACGCCGACCGGCGCAAAACGCTTTCTCATTGTCGGTCGGCCACAGAAACCCTCAGCTCGAGCAGGTTCATCTCGAGCGCTTTTCGATCACAGCCCGAAGAAGCTCGCATCGCTCGAGTGAAGATAGCTTCGTCGCCGAGGCGCAACAATGCACGGCAGATGAATTTTTCTATAACGGGTGACATAGCCGAATGGACTAGCGGGACGGTCCAGGCCTACTTTGGCTTCAGGAACGTGTAGTAGTCGATCGTCGAGGCGACGAGCGACTCGCCGGGATCTCGTTCTTCGGTGCGGACCACACGGCCGGAACACTGAATGTCCGCGCTGTCGATGTGGAGGGTCTCCCAGGAAAGACTAAAAATGATGTCGACCTGTGTGCCGACGGCGGGAGGCTGCTCGTTCGGCACACGCTCGAATCGGAAGAGCACGCCGGACCGGCTCGCATTGACACTCAACGCTTCCGACCATTCTTTAAGTAGGTGCGGTCGCCAGAGAACGCCTGTGACGATAGGAAACCGCGTCGCGCGCGGAACCTGTGTCATCTCACCTTCCCACTCGAGCGGGACGTACCCGTGGATTCACACCAACGCACCCTCACGCGCCCGCAGGACCAGGTCGACGCGGTCTCTTGCTCCCAGCTTTCCGTAGATGTTGTGCAGGTGGATCTTGACCGTTCCTTCGGTAATCTTGAGCCTGCCCGTGATGTCCTTGTTGCGCAACCCGACGGCGACCAATTGCAGCACCTCGAGCTCGCGACGGGTGAGCGAGTGCTTCAATCGTTCCAGGTCGCTCTCCCGCCGAAGCATGCGGTTCATAACGGCGAAAGCGGACGTGTGTTCCAACCACATGGCGCCCTGGTGCACCTGTCGAATGCACTTCACGATGAGGTCGGGAGTCATCTCCTTCAAGACGACACCCCGCACTCCAAGATGGAGTGCGTTGGCTATTTCGTCTTGCGGGATGCTTCCTGCGGCCAGGACGACCTTTGGGCCGTGGCTGGTTGGGAGATTGCGAAGGGTTGCGAGGCCGCCGCGCGGTGGAAGATGCAGATCGAGCACCAAGACAGCCGGACGGTGCCTCTCCACTGCAGAAAGTGTCTCTTCCTCGCTGGCGCAGCATGCCAGCACCTTCAGATCCCGCTCCTTCCGGAAGAGGTGCCGCATGCCCTCGAGGACGATCGGGTGGGCGTCAGCAAGCACCAGACGAATCTGCTCCCGGAGTTGCGCGGAGCGCTCGGGAAGTGCGGGGACAGCGTGCGTGGCCGTGAACCATTCCATCGTCATCCCTCTCGTGGCCACGCTCAATAGCGTGCGGCCCAACTGAAAATGCGGAAAACGCTGCGCTCCGAGTGCGAGCCGAAAATAGTTTGGTCTGGGCTCATCGACTCAGCAATGCACCCGCGATCATCTTTCGTATAACCGGCGGTATAAGCCGAAGGTGTCGATAGAAGGCATGCGCGGGCCGAACAGGGGGCGGGCCCGCGCGATCGAATGTTCTACTTGAGCAGGAGGGAGGAAGTGGGCCGATTGGACCCGAGCACTGAAAGCAATCCCTTGTCTCGCGCGGCAAGGACGAGCTCGAGCCGTCCCTTCACGCCGAGCTTCTCGTACACGTGGTGAACGTGCGCTTTGACGGTGCCCTCACCCACGCAGAGTGTGTTCGCGATCTCCTTGTTCGACTCACCTCGGGCGACCATTCCCAGGACCTCAAACTCCCTGGGTGTCAGCCTGTTCAAGGTCGCGCCCTGGCTCCTGCCGCGAAGCACGAGCTGGTCAACTACGCGACTCATCGAGGCCTTTTCGATCCATGCCGCGCCTCGATGTACCTTGCGCACACACTGAACCAGAAGATGCGCCGGCATGCTCTTGAGGATCAGCCCACGCACGCCGAGGTGAGTGGCTTCGAGGATGTCATTCTCGCTGAACCGTTCCGCGTTCAGGATGACACGCGGAGCCGCCTCATTTCGGATCTCCTGCAGCACCTCGAGAGCACCTTTGCCCGCGAGGCCAAAGTCGAGCACAAGAATATGGGGACGATGCCTTCGCACCGCCCGGACTGTTTCGTCGCCGGTGCTGCAGCAGGCGAGCACCGTGAAACCCGGTTCAGACCGAAAGAGCCGGTCGATTCCATCCAGAAGGATTGGATACGAATCGGCAAGCACGAGCCCGATCCTATCCGTGGCCCCATGTGACTCAGGAACGTTGTCGATGCGAGTGGCCGCCACTTCGTCTCTGCTCATCTTGAACTCCATCCACTCGGGAAGGACACGGATCCTGAACCGCACTTCATCGGTTCACAAGATGACAGAAGCTTATGAGCGCGCAGCATCCCTGAGCATCCCTGAGCGGCAACAAGCATAGAGAGAGCGGAGCACCTTCATCTGTACCAAAATTACAGAAGCGTAATGAGCGCGCGGCATCCCTGAGCGGCAACAAGCATAGGGAAAGCGAAGCACCTCAGCTATACGGTGAATTCTGTAGGTCCGCCAGACGGCTCAGGGGCGGAGCCACCTCGCGAACCAGTCGCCCATCACGAGCTCGGCCACGGGCGTGAACACGTGGCCGGCGTTCGGCTGCAGGTACAGTCCGATCTTCTCCTCGGCCCCGAGGCGGGTGTACGTCACGCGCGCGGCGGCGACGGCCTCGTGCACGCCCGGCAACGGCGTGCGCGCGTCAGAGTCGCCGTTGATCACGAGCACCGGCCGCGGCGCAATCAGCGCGAGCATCGAGCCCGCGTCGTAGTCGCCGTAAATGCCGGGAACCACGCGATCGTAGAACCGCCGCACGAACGCGGCATCGACGTCCGTGACGCCTTCGTCTCGCGCCGCGGTCTGGACGGGCGGCGAAAACGTGCCCACGCGCGGCTGCCACTGATTGTGGTCGAGCGCCCAGCGATAACCCTGCACGCCGATGATCGGGACGGCCACGGCGATTCGCGTGTCAACGGCGGCCGCCAGATACGCCTCGGTGCCGCCCTTCGAGATCCCCATGATGCCAATCCGCTTCGGATCGACATCGGGCCGGGTCTCGAGATAGTCGACGAGCCGCATGACGTCCCATACGGTGTCGTAGAGATATGGACCGCCCTTGCCGGTGCGATAGGTCTGGAGCATCGCGGCGTAGTACTGATCGTTGTCCGCTCCAGTCGTCATCCGTTCGCCATGATGCCGGCTGTCGATCGTGGCGGTCGCAAAGCCGCGATCCGCGAGCGTCCTCATCGACCCGAGGAGTTCTTCCTTCCGGGATCCCGTTCCATGTAACAGGACGATCGCGGGCCGCCGATCGGTCGCGCGGACCGACTTCAGAAAGATGCCCGGCACGCGCTCGCCGGCTTCGGATGCAAACGTGAAGCGCTCCGCGCGATAGATCCCGGCGTCGAGACGCGGACGGGTCTCGGCCGCGAGCGCCACTCGCGGGCGATCGATCATTTTCAGGAAGGCGGCTCGAATGCGCGCGGGGTCGGACGTCTGGCCGAGCGAGGTGGCCGACCAGCACACGACGAGCGCGACGAGCGTCGGCGCTCTCATAAAGCCCGCTTCTTCTGGAAAAATTCCTGCATGAGCGCGCGGCACTCGTCGGCCATCAATCCCGCCACAACCGTGATCCGGTGGTTCCAGCTCGGATCGTCAATCAGCTTCATCGTCGAGCGGACCGCGCCGGTCTTTGGCTCCGGAGCCCCGTAGATGAGCGTGCCGATGCGGGCGTGCACCATCGCGCCCACGCACATCGCGCACGGCTCCACGGTCACACACAGTGTCGCACCGGTCAGGCGGTAGTTGCCGATCTTCTGCGCCGCGGCACGCAGCGCCCGAACCTCGGCGTGGGCCGTCGGATCGACGGTGCCAATCGGCTGATTGAAGGCCGCCGCCACGATCGCCTCGTCGATGGCCACGACGGCGCCCACGGGCACCTCGTCGTTGGCCATGGCCTTCCGCGCCTCCACGAGCGCCGCGTGCATCAGCTCTTCGTCAGAGATGGCCAAATCGGAGGCAGGGTACTATGAATGTGTTGCGCAACTAAAGTTGCGCCCTACCGGACTCCGCCTGCAACCAAAGTTGCCCCCTACCCACTCTGTCTAAAAGTTGCGCCCTACCAAAGCGCGCACCTCAGTAACTCCGGTAGGGCGCAAACTCCGGTAGGGCCCAAACTCCGGTAGGGCGCAACTTTAGTTGCGCTCCCCAATCCCTAAGCCCTTAGCCCTAAGCCCTAAGCCCTAGTGTTGATAGACTCCCACCATGGGCGTGGTCGTACAGAAATACGGCGGCAGCAGCGTCGCCGACGTGCAGAAGCTCAAGCAGGTGGCCGAGCGCATCATGCTCACGCGCAAGCAAGGCCACGACGTCGTGGTCGTGGTGTCTGCGATGGGAGACACCACTGACGAGCTGCTCGCCATGGCCAAGCAGGTCTCGCCCACACCCGATCGGCGCGAGCTCGACATGCTGCTCAGCGCGGGTGAGCGCATCTCGATGGCGCTGCTCTCGATGGCGATTCGCGGGCTCGGCGGCGACGCGATCAGCTTCACCGGCAGCCAGTCGGGCATCATCACGAGCGATCGGCACGTGGACGCGCGCATCATCGAAGTGCGGCCGTTCCGCGTGCAGGACGAGCTGGCGCGGGGAAAGATCGTCGTCATCGCGGGCTTCCAGGGCGTCTCGTACCGGAAGGAAGTGACGACGCTCGGCCGCGGCGGGAGCGATACGACGGCAGTCGCCATGGCGGCGGCGCTGAACGCGGACTACTGCGAGATCTGCTCCGACGTCGACGGCGTGTACTCGGCCGACCCCCGCGTCGTGACGGCCGCCCGCCGCATCGGCACGATCTCCTACGAAGAGACGCAGGAGATGGCGGAATCGGGCGCCAGAGTGCTGAACGCGCAGGCGGTGGAGTTCGCGAAGGAGAAGGGCATCGCCATCTACGCCCGCGCCACAGCCGGGCCGCTCCCGGGCGCGGACCCTTCGGCCGACGGCACCGTCGTGCGCCGCAATCCGCCCAGGATGCCCGGCACCGTCGTCGGCGTCGCGAGCGAGAAAGACGTGCTCGTCCTGGAGGCCGACGTCGACGCGGCCGATCTGTGTGCCGCGCTCGACGAGCTTCACGTCGCGGGCAAACAGCTGCACGTCTCGAGCGATCCGGCACACGTGACGCTCGTCGTCTCGCGCGAGAACCTGCACAACGAAGCGAGCGTGCAGAGCGCGTTCGAGGCGCGGTTCGGGAAGCGGGTGACGTTCATTTCGGGCCTGGGCGCGGTGAGCGTGATCGGCGCCGGCATCAATGCCAGCTACGCCAACGCGCGGGCCGGACTTCGAGCGCTGGCCGACGCGGGCGTGACGCCGCGCGGCATGTCGACCTCGTCGTTCCGCATCACCTGGATGCTGCCGAGCGATCACATCACGTCAGCCGTCCGTGCGCTGCACGCGCGTTTCATCGAAGGATCGGCGCCGCTCGTTCCATGACCATCAAAGTCGCGACCTGGAACGTCAACGGCATCCGCGCGCGTCAGACAGAGCTGCAGGAGTTCATCGAACGCGAGCAGCCCGACGTCATCTGCCTGCAGGAAATCAAGGCGTCCACCGATCAGATTCCGCTGTGGTTGTGCCAGCTCGAGGGCTACTGGTGTTACTGGCACGGCGGCAAGGGCTATTCCGGCGTCGCGCTGCACGTGCGCTCGTCGACATTCCCCGAGTCGCCGGAGTTTCACCATCCGCAGTTCGACTACGAGCATCGCATCGTGACGGCGCAGTTGCCCACGTTCGCGATCGCCTCGATCTACGTGCCCAACGGCGGCAAGGACTTCCCCGCCAAGATGCAGTTTCTCGAGGCACTCTCTTCATTCGCCGCGACCCACGACGCCACGAAGCGGCCGCTCGTGCTGTGCGGAGACTTCAACGTGGCGCGGACCGACATGGACGTCCACCCGAAGGAGCGCAAGCCGAACGTCATCGGTCAGCGGCCCGACGAACGCGCGCTGCTCGAGCGCATCATCGGCAGCGGCCTGGTGGACGTGCACCGCAAGATCGACCCGGACAACGCCGAGTTGTTCACCTGGTGGGCGCCGTGGCGGAATATGCGCCAGCGCAACATCGGCTGGCGCCTCGATCTGATTCTCGCGAGCGGCGAGATCGCCGACAAGACGGTGTCGTGCGTCGTTCAGCGGGAGTTCGGAACGAGCGACCACGGCGCGGTCATTGCGGTGTTCGACGTCTGAGCCGCGCGGAGGTCTGCGCGGCGATCGTTTCATGCACGAACCGCAGCTTCTCCACCACCGTCGCCGAGAGAACGAACGGGTACGCGTCGGCCAGACCAAGTCCTCGATTGAGGTTGTTCAGCAGGTAGGTAATCGGAAACCAGCCTTCCAGCAAATCGTCGAACGGCGTCCTCGTTTTCCTGGCATCGAGAGGCCGGCCGGCCAGAGCCGGCTCGTCTGGATGTCTGGGCCGAAGTGACACGCCGCAGGCCGCCGCTGTCTCGACCGCATCGGACATGTGCAGGTAGTGCGCCCACGTTTCTGCCCAGTCCTCCCACGGATGCGCGCTCGCGTACACGCTGATGAAGCGATCCTGCCAATCGGAGGACGGGCCGTCGTAGTGGTACTGCAGGGCCCCTTGATAGTCGATCCGATCGTCGCCGAAGAGATCGCGGAATCGCGCCAGCCTGTCCGGCGCGGCCTGCACCAGCTGCTTCCAGTAGTAATGGCCGATTTCGTGGCGCATGTGACCCAGCAGCGTACGGTACGGCTCGCCAAGGTCGGCGCGCCGGCGCTCGCGCTCGGCATCGTCGGCTTCGGAAATATTGATTGTGATCGTGCCATCGGTGTGTCCCGTCAACACATGCGCCTGCGGGCCGGCGTCCGCCAGGAATTTGAATGCCGGCCGCGGGTCCGTGTCGTCCTGGTCGGCAATCGGAAGGTGCAGAGACAGCAGGGTGTAGAGCAGACGCCGCTTGGCGACTTCGAGGCGATACCATGCCCGCTGATTCCCTTCCACGCCCTGGTCGGGAATGACACGCGTCAGCCGGCACGATCGACAGAGCGGATTCCCGTCACGCGCGTCGACGGACCAGTTGCACACCTGCGCGTCCCGGTAGTTGGCGCAGAGGCGATACACGCGGCCCTCGGCGGCGGGCAGCGGAGACTTCCACAGCAGGCCGGATGTCTCGACGCCGTCGAGTGAACCGACGACCATGAGATCGGGTAGAAACGCGAGCACGTGCCCGCAGCTCACGCACCGGGTGTTCTCGAAGAACACCAGGCTGCCGCAATGGTCGCAGTGAAAGACCTTCATGGGAGCGACAAAAACGTCGGATGACTCGGCCGCGTCGGAGCGGCGGCTAGTATAAGAGCGTGTCCATTCAGGTCGCGCTCACCCATATCACGGACTATCGCTACGAACGTCCTGTCGCCGTCTCGCAGCAGCTCGTCCGGCTGCGCCCGGCCCCTCACTGCCGCACGTCCATCATCTCCTATGCCATGCGCGTCGAGCCGGCCGGCCATTTCGTCCACTGGCAGCAGGATCCGCAAAGCAACTATATCGCGCGCCTGACGTTTCCGAGTCCAGTGCGCAGACTTCGCATCGAAGTCGATCTCGTCGCCGAGATGTCGGTGTACAACCCTTTCGATTTTTTCGTCGATGCGGAAGCTGAACATGTTCCGTTTTCCTACAGCGACTGGCAGCGCCGCGAGCTTCAACCGTTTCTCCACACCGAGACACCCGCTCCGCTTTTCGCCAAATATCTCGGAACGATCGAGATGTCTCGCATGCGGACGATCGACTTTCTCGTCGCGCTGAATCAGCGCGTCAAGAACGACGTCGGCTACGTCATCAGGCTCGACCCGGGCGTGCAAACGCCGGAACAAACCCTCGGACTGCGGCGCGGTTCGTGCCGCGACACCACCTGGCTGCTCGTGCAGCTTCTGCGCCACCTCGGAATCGCTGCTCGCTTCGTGTCCGGCTATCTCATCCAGCTCACCGCCGATACAAAAGCGCTCGACGGCCCCAGCGGCCCCGAACAGGACTTCACCGACCTCCACGCCTGGTGCGAGGTCTACGTGCCCGGCGCAGGCTGGATTGGCATCGATCCAACGTCCGGCCTGCTGGCCGGCGAAGGCCATATCCCGCTCGCGTGCACGCCCGAGCCCGCCAGCGCGGCGCCTCTGACCGGCGCGGTCGAGGAATGCAAAGTCGAGTTCGAGCATCGGATGGAGGTGCGCCGCATCCACGAATCGCCGCGCGTCACCAAACCCTACACCGACGATCAGTGGAAAGCCATCTCGTGCGTGGGTCATCACGTCGATCGCGAGCTCGGGCGGCTCGACGTCAGGTTGACGATGGGCGGCGAGCCGACGTTCGTGTCGATCGACGATCGCGACACTGCCGAGTGGAATACGGCTGCCCTCGGCCCCACCAAGCGAGTCCGGGCGGCCGATCTGTTCTGGCGCCTGCGCGATCACTACGCGCCGACCGGCATCGCGCATTTCGGGCAGGGCAAGTGGTATCCCGGCGAACAACTGCCCCGGTGGTCGCTCGCGTGCTACTGGCGCAAGGATGGCGAGCCGGCCTGGCGCGACGCCTCGCTGTTCGCGAGTGAAACGGAGAACTACGGCGTGACCGCGCCGGACGCGGAGCGGTTTCTGCGCGCGCTTGCCGCCACGCTCGGACTGAGCGACGCGCATATCGCACCTGGATTCGAGGACGTCCTGTACTACCTGTGGCGCGAACGCCGCCTGCCGTTGAATGTCGACCCGCTCGACGCGCGCCTCGACGACGAGCTCGAGCGAGAACGTCTACGACGTGTTTATAGTGCCGGGCTTGGCACCACTGTGGGATACGCCCTGCCGATTGCCCGTCACCTTGGCGACAAGCCGGGGTGGCGAACGGGACCCTGGCAGCTTCGTGACGGGCACATGTTTCTCATCCCGGGCGACTCGGCCATGGGCTATCGCCTGCCCCTCGACTCGCTGCCGTGGGTGAGCGAAACCGACTATCCGTACTTGCGCGAGTACCGATCCCTCCGAGCCCCGCACACCGCTCCCGGCGTACGACGCGCTGCGGGCGCCCCGCCCGGCACGCACACAGTCGCCACTGGAACCGCCGGTGGCACACGGCGAGTCTGCGCGGGGAGTTGTCCGAACATCGCTCTGCACCGAGACCCGCAACGGCGTGCTGTACGTCTTTCTGCCGCCGGTACCGGACGCCGCGGCATACCTGGAGCTCGCGGCGGCCGTTGAATCGACGGCCGCGCGGCTGACCATGCCCGTCGTGCTCGAAGGCTATCTGCCGCCCGACGATCCACGGCTCGAGAGCTTCCAGATCACGCCGGATCCGGGCGTCATCGAAGTCAACGTGCCGCCGGCGACATCGTGGACCGAGCTCGAAGCCAACACCACCGCGCTCTACGAGGACGCGCGCGCGTCGCGTCTCACGACCGAGAAGTTCATGCTCGACGGACGTCACGTTGGCACGGGAGGCGGCAACCATTTCGTCGTGGGCGGCCAGACTCCGTCCGACAGCCCGTTCCTGCGCCGGCCAGACCTGCTGCGAAGCCTGGTGGCCTACTGGCACAACCATCCGTCGCTGTCGTATCTGCTGTCGGGCCTCTTCATCGGTCCGACCAGCCAGGCCCCTCGCCTCGACGAGGCGCGGCACGACAGCACCTACGAGATGGAGATCGCGTTTCGGCAGCTGCCCGCGCGCGATGCCGCGATTCCGCCGTGGCTCGTCGATCGCCTCTTCCGGCATCTGCTGATCGACGTCACCGGCAACACACATCGCGCCGAGTTCTGCATCGACAAGATGTACTCGCCCGACAGCGCGTCCGGCCGCCGGGGTCTCGTGGAAATGCGGGCGTTCGAGATGCCGCCGCATGCGCGGATGAGCCTGGCGCAGCAACTGCTGCTGCGCTCGCTCATCGCGCGCTTCTGGCACGATCCCTATCAGGCACGGCTCGCGCGCTGGGGCACGGAGCTCCACGACCGGTTCATGCTGCCGCACTTCGTGCGCCTCGACTTTGAGGATGTGATCGAGGAGCTGCAGCGCGCCGGGTTTGCGTTCGACGTCGAGTGGTTCGCGCCCCATTTCGAATTTCGATTTCCGCATGTCGGCGACGTCGCCATGCGCAGCGTGCAGCTGTCGCTTCGTCACGCGCTCGAACCGTGGCACGTGCTCGGCGAAGAAGGCATGACAGGCACGACCGTTCGCTATGTCGATTCATCCGTCGAGCGCCTCGAAGTGCGCGCCGCGGGTCTGACGCCTGGCCGTTATGCCGTGACCTGCAATGGGTACGAAGTGCCGCTGCATCCGACGGGTCGCAACGGCGAATACGTGGCCGGGGTGCGGTACCGGGCCTGGCAGCCCGCCGCCGCGCTTCATCCGACGATTCCAGTGCACGCGCCGCTCACCTTCGACGTCGTCGATACGTGGCTCGAGCGATCGCTGGGCGGATGCGAGTACCATGTTGCGCATCCGGGTGGGCGGAATTACGAGCGGTTTCCCGTGAACAGCTACGAGGCCGAGAGCCGCAGGCTGTCGCGATTCTCGCGCATCGGTCACACGCCGGGAACGTGGCGCGCCGCCAGACCACGCCCCACGATGGAGTTTCCCTACACGCTCGATCTTCGGGCCGTTTGATGCGCGAGCTTCTGGCCGGCTATCGGCCCACGGCGGAGTCCTTCGACGAGACCCATGACGCGGCAGGCGCGCTGCGCCCGTACTGGTCGGCGTTCGCCGACGCCGCCCGCTCGATCGGCCCGGAGGAATTGCGCGGCATCGAGCGCCGCATCGCGCGGCAGCTGCACGACAACGGCGTCACCTACAACGTGCACACGGCCGACAGCCCGCGGACGTGGAGCCTCGACATCCTCCCGCACATCGTGCCCGCCGAAGACTGGGGGCCGCTCGAAACCGGGCTGCGCCAGCGCGCCAGGCTTCTCGAAGCCATTGCCGCGGATGTGTACGGTCCGCAGCGACTGCTCAGAGAAGGGGTGATTCCACCGGCCGTCGTGCTCGCTCACCAGGGATTTCTGCGACCCGCGCACGGCGTCACGCCACCGGCCGGCATCTTCCTGCACCTCCTCGCTTTCGATCTCGGGCGCGGCCCCGACGGCATCTGGCGCGTGCTCGCAACCCGCACGCAGGCTCCGTCGGGCGCCGGCTACGCGCTCGAAAACCGTTTGACCATCTCGCAGCTCTTCCCCGATGCGTTCCGCGATCAGCGCGTCCAGCGCCTCGCGCCGTTCTTCAGGGGGCTGCAGGAGTCGCTGCTCTCGCACGCGCCTTCTGATGGCTCGACGCCGCACGTCGTGCTGCTCACGCCCGGCCGCTACAACGAAACGTACTTCGAGCACGCCTATCTCTCGCGCTACCTCGGATTCACGCTTGCGGAGGGCGCCGACCTGACCGTCCGCGACGACTGTGTGTACTTGAAGACGGTGAGCGGCCTTCGACGGGTTCACGTCGTCCTGCGCCGCGTTGACGACAGCTTCTGCGATCCGCTCGAGCTGCGCGCCGATTCCGCCCTGGGCGTGCCGGGACTCGTGCAGGCGTGGCGAATGGGCCACGTGCTGGTCGCCAACGCGTTCGGCACCGGTGTCCTGGAGTCGCCCGCGCTCGCCGCGTTTCTGCCCGCGGTCTGCTCGACGCTGTTCGGAGAACCGCTGGCCATCCCTTCGCCGAGATCGTGGTGGAGCGCCGATGCCTCGCTCGTCGCGATGGCGCGCAGCGGCTTCGACCACCTCGTGATCAAACCGAGCTCGGAAGGCGGAGCGGACGAGCTCGTGTTCGGCGGTCAGCTCGACACGCATCAGCGCGAAGAATGGCTCGAGCGGCTGAGCCGGAGGCCCGAACGGTACGTCCTCGAGGAATATCTACCGCTCGCGCAGGTGCCGGTGTGGGCCGAGAACGGGCTGGAAGGTCGCGCGCTGATGATGCGCGTGTTCCTCGCCTCCGACGGAAGAGGCGACTACCACGTGCTGCCTGGAGGTCTGTCGCGCATCGGCGGCACCGATCGCGACGTCGTGTCGGGGCAACGGGGGGGCGGCAGCAAGGACACGTGGATTCTCTCCGAGGCACCTGTCGATGGATTTTCCCTGCTGCCGGGCCGCCTGCGCCCGTCCGATCTCGCCCGAAGAGAGCGCCTCGTCTCGAGCCGCTCGGTCGAACATCTCTTCTGGATGGGCCGGTACGCGGAGCGCAGCGAAAACGCGGCGCGCATTCTGCGCGCGGTTCTGTCGCGGCTTCCGCAGGGCGATTCGAGCGTGTCCGCCAGCTCTGCTCCCGTCGCGGCGGCGTGCCGGCGCCTGGAGCTGCTGCCGGCCGACCTCGACCCGTCCACCTCGGTCCAGAAATACGAGCGCGCGCTGATTGCGGGCATTGCCGACGCCAGCGGCATCCACAGCCTCGCATTCAATGTCGGCGAAACGCTGCGGGTCGCCGGCACCGTCCGCGACCGGCTGTCTTCCGACAACTGGAGGATTCTCAGCCAGCTTTTCGCGACACTGCGCCGCCGCTCGGCTTCGCGCCTTCCGCTGGCCGACGCGCTGGAGCTGCTCGATCACGCCATCATCTCGCTCGTCGCCGTCGGCGGGCTCGAGATGGCACACATGACCCGCGACGAAGGCTGGCGGTTCATGAGCCTCGGGCGTCACCTCGAGCGGGCGCTGTATGTCATCACGACGGCATCTGAAGTCGCGAAGTCCGACATGCCCGAAGATCCGGCATTGCTGGAATGGCTGCTCGACCTGTCGGACAGCATCATCACGTATCGCGCGCGCTACATGGGGCAGGCGGAATGGATCGCGGTGGCCGACCTTCTGCTGTTCGATGGGCGCAACCCGCGATCGGCGGCGTTCCAGCTGGCCAAGCTCGCCAAACACGTGCCCCAGTTGCCCGGCGGCGGCCTCGAAGACATCGGCGCGCGCCTGCTGGCTCTCGCATCGCCGCGCCAGGCCTTGACGACGCCGTCGGCGATTG
Organism: Vicinamibacterales bacterium; assembly: GCA_963746535.1. Taxonomy (GTDB): domain Bacteria; phylum Acidobacteriota; class Vicinamibacteria; order Vicinamibacterales; family JAMQPK01; genus JAMQPK01. The sequence continues at coordinate 719,836 of CAVVBP010000011.1, forward strand.
CGGAATATCTCGACACGACGCGACAGCTCGTGCTCCATGTGTCCGACCTGCTGACGCTGCGGTACTTCACGCACGTCTACGAGCCGGCGCACGCCACTTTTACGTGATGGCCGCCTGCTACAAAGTCACCCACACCACCAAGTACGTGTACTCGACGGCCGTCGCCACGTCGCAGCATGTCGCCTATCTGTGCCCGCGCGAGCTGCCGCGCCAGCGCGTGCGGGAGCACAACCTCAAAGTCGATCCCATGCCGGCAAGGATCGTGAGGCGGACCGACTATTTCGGGAACATCGTCGATCAATTTCAAATCGTCAGGCCCCATACAACGCTCAGCGTTACCGCCGAGAGCCTCGTCGACGTGAACGGCGAGGGACCGGCGCCCGGCATGCGCGACAGTCCGCCCTGGGAAGACGTGAGCCGGCGGTTCAACGACGCTGCCGCCGCTCCGGAGGTCTCGCAGTTCGTCTACGCGTCACCGTACGCGCCGCTCTCTCGCGAGATCGACGCGCTCGCGCGCGGCTCCTTCCCCGCCGGACGGCCGCTCCTGGAAGGCGCGATCGATCTGATGCACCGCATCCACGCGCGCTTCGTTTTCGACGCGACAGCCACGGTCGTCACGACCCCGCTGTCGCGCGTGCTGGAAAGAGATCGCGGCGTCTGCCAGGACTTCGCGCACGTCGAGATCGCGTGCCTGCGGTCGATGGGACTCGCCGCCCGTTACGTGAGCGGCTACCTGCTGACCGATCCGCCACCGGGCCAGCCACGGCTGATCGGCGCCGACGCTTCGCATGCGTGGCTGTCGGTGTACTGCCCGGCGAATGGCTGGGTCGATCTCGATCCCACAAACGACGTCGTGGCCGGAGAGCGCCATGTCACGCTGGCCTGGGGACGCGATTACGGCGATGTGACCCCGCTTCGCGGGGTGCTTCTCGGGGGCGCCGAACACAAGCTGTATGTCGGCGTCAGCGTCCTGCCGTTCGAAGACATCGGGGCCTCTGCCACCTGACCCGCCGGACGGGTTACTATGAACATCATGCAGCTTCGCTCATTCGCTCTCATTCTGTTGGCCCTCGTCGTAACCGCGGCCGGGCCGGCGTTCGCTCAGTCGGCATCGAGCCGCGCGATCGGACCCGTGACGGCCGCCGTCAGGATCGATCTGTTCAGCGACTTTCAATGCCCCGCCTGCAAGGCGCTGCACGAGCAGACCATCAAGCGGTTGAAGGAAGACTACGCGCGCCAGGGGAAAATACGGCTGGTGCATCACGATTTTCCACTGCCGCAGCACAAGTTCGCGCGCCAGGCCGCGACACTCGCCGCGGCGGCGGACAAGCTGGGGAAATTCGACGCGGTCGCCGATGCGTTGTTTCTGCAGCAGGACACGTGGAGCAAGACGGGAAACGTCGATGCCGTCGTCGACAGCCTGCTGACGCCGGAGGAACGCAAAAAGCTGCGCGAGCTCGCAAAGGATCCGGCGATTGCGGCCGGCATCGAGCGCGACGTGCAACTCGGAGAAAAAAGCCAGGTCAGCTCCACGCCGACGATGATCATCACGCACAACGGAAGCCCGAGCCCGGTTGTCGGCGTGGTTACCTACACGGTCGTGAGCCGGTACATCGACTCGCTACTGGCAAAGAAATAACAGATCCACGCATTGGATGACTGACGGATCGGAGATTGAAAGAATGTTGTCGGAATGACGAAGGTTGATTCGGCAGAATAGTGCCGCAGTCTGCCCATCGTCATTCGTCAATCAACCAACATTCTTTCAGTCCTCCAATCTTTGCATCTCACAATTCTATGAAGGCCTTCAAGCTCGTCCTTCGCCTTCTCCTCGGCGCGGTCTTCATCTACGCCGCGTACAGCAAACTGCGCCAGTCGTGGCTGCTGTTTGCCCTCTCGATCGATTCGTATCAGTTGCTGCCGGAGTGGGCCGTCTACGCAGTCGCGCGCACGCTGCCGTCGCTCGAGCTGGCGCTCGGCGTGCTGCTCGTTGCGGGGGTGGCGCTGCGATATCTGTCCGTCCTCGCGAGCGCCATCCTGGCGCTGTTCTTCGCAGTGATGGTGGTGTCGTACTTCCGAGGGGGAGGCATCGATTGCGGATGTTTCGGCGTCGGCGAGGCGCTGAGCGTCAAAACGCTCGCGCGTGACGGTCTGCTGCTGATGGCGGCGCTCACGCTTGTCTTTCTCACGTGGCGCAAACGAGACTCCGGATTGCCCGCAACTCCGAACTCCAATCCCTAATCCCTAATCCCTAATCCCTGGAATCCCTGCATACCACTACGGACGGGGGACAAGGGATGGATTGGCCGTACTGGTAAGATGCTCCGCCCCATCTTTTTCGGGGCGCCGGCCGTAGCAATCTATGTGGGTGATACTGGCGGTAATCGGTCGCTCGGCCTCCGCGGCCGAAGTGGAGCGGCTTGCCGATCGCGCGGCGCTTTCTCGCATGGCCCGCGGTGACGAAAGCGCGCTCGCCGAGCTGTACGACCGCCACGCGCGGCTGGTGTTCTCGCTCGCCCTGCGCATCCTTCAGAATCGTGCCGATGCCGAAGACGTGGTGCAGGAGGTCTTCGCGCAGGTCTGGGCGCAGGCGGGACGCTACGATGACACGCGGGGCGCCGTCGCCGCCTGGATGCTGATGATGACCCGCAGCCGCGCGATCGATCGACTGCGGGCCCGGCGGGCCCGGCCCGACACGAGCGGCGATTCATCCGACGCGCGGAATCTCGCCGATCTCGCTCCCACACAGGATCTGCAGTTGCTGTCGAACGAAGAGGTCGTGAGACTGCGCGAGGCGCTCGATGGGCTGCCGGCCGCGCAGCGCGCCGCGCTCGAGCTCGCATACTACGAAGGGTTGACCCACGCAGAGATTGCCGATCGACTGTCGGAGCCGCTCGGCACGGTGAAAACGAGGATTCGCCAGGCGGTGATCAAGCTGCGCGAATCGCTGCTGGCCAGAGGATAATGAACGGAACCAGAGACGACGATCGTCCGGAGCTCGAGCCGCCGGTCCTTCAGGGACTCGGGCAGGCCGTCGCGCAGGAAGATCCCTCGCCGGCCCTGCGTGCGCGCGTGCTCGCCGCTGCGGTGTCGTCGCGCCAGCCCACCGCGCGGCCTCGATCGGCGCCCGCGCTCATCCCATGGCTGGCCGCGGCCGCTTCGCTCGTGCTGGCGTTTGGACTGACGATCTACACGGGCCAGTTGCGCTCTCGCATCAGCGTGCTCGAGGACGAGCTGCGCAGCGCGCGCGCGCGCGCCGATGCGACGGAACGTCAGATGGCCGATGCCCAGCGAACGGCCGCCGGCGCGCAAACAGCGGTCTCGGTGCTGACCGCGCCGGACGTCGCGCGGATCGATCTCGCAGGACAGACGGTGGCCCCGAAGGCCTCGGCTCGAGCCTTCTGGAGTCGATCCCGCGGCATGGTGTTCACCGCGTCGAATCTCCCGCCCCTGCCTGCGGGGCGCACGTATCAGTTGTGGGTGGTGACGGCGCAGGCGCCGATCAGCGCGGGGCTTCTCACACCCGACGCCGCCGGCAATGTGAGCGATACGTTCAATACACCGCCGGACGTGCCGCAGCCAGTGGCGATCGCCGTGACGATCGAACCCGCCGGCGGCGTGCCCGCACCGACCGGCGAGCGGTATCTCATAGGAACCGTGTAGGAACGGTTCCAGGTTCTGCGTTCTGCAGTTCTGGGTTCAGTCCCTCAGCCCTCAGCCCTTAGCCCTCAGCCTGTAGCCCCTAATCTCGATCCGGCTTGTCAGGGCGTTCATCGTCGACCGCCCGCGGCGTGTCGTGTGTGAAATGGTCGTGCTTGGGAGGCGTGCCCGGTTTCCAGTCGTGCCACGGGCGCTCCGAGTAGATCGTGTTCATGCGGCCGAGCTCTTCGATGCGTTCGCGATGCGGGTCCTTGGGGGTGTCTGCCATATGGTCATTTTACGGCATCTGGGCCGATGGCTCCTGGCAAGGATCTTGTTCTCATCAATTGCGCAGCGCGGAAACCGTCGTCCTTCGATACACATCGGAAACCGCGCGCGGGAATGCGTCACAACGTTGATAAAGGAGACATCGTGAAAACGAAACAGGTCCTCGCTTCTCTGCTGATCGTTATCGGGCTGGTCTCGCTGCTGTGGGGCGGCATTACGTGGACGCGCAAGGAGAAGGTGCTCGATCTCGGCCCGATCGAAGCGACCAAAACCGAACGCGAGACGATTCCGATGCCGCCGCTTGTTGGTGGACTGCTCCTCGCCAGCGGGGTCGTGCTGCTGCTCGTTCCGTCGCGCGCTCGCGCGTAGCACGGGCGATTAACCGCGCTCGCGCCTCCTCAGGAGACCGAGCGTGCCGAGCGCGAGAGCCGAGATGGCGGCGGGAATAGCGACCAGGGCGTAGACCGTCGTGGCGTGCCATCCGAACCCAAGCAGGATGCCACCCAGCAACGATCCGACGATCGAGCCGCTGCGACCGATGCCGTTCGCCCACGCGACGCCCGTGGCGCGATACGGCGTCGGGTAAAACCCCGCCGACAGCGCGTTGCCGCCGACCTGGCCACCCGAGATGCACGCCCCCGCGGCGAACACCGCGAGCGTCATCAGCCCGCGCGTGTGCGCCGACAGGCTGATCAACACGATGCAAGCGGCGCCGGTGAGATAGGTGGCGAAGAGCACACGGTGCGGCTCGAGTCGATCCATCAACCGGCCGACGAGAATGGCGCCAAGCGTGCCGCCGACCTGATACATCGCGCCGATAGACGCCGCGTCCGCGATCGATGCCCCCGACGCTTGCAGCAGTGTGGGCATCCAGTTCGTCATCAGATACACCACCAGCAGGCTCATGAAGAACGCCAGCCACAGAAGCAGCGTGCCCTTCAAGAGTCCGCCACCAAACAATTGCGCCACCGGTGACGCCTTCGACACCGCCGTGTCGACGAACGTCGCGCCACGAAGATCTGCCGCCGGGGCAATGTGCCGCAGCACGTCCGCGACCCGGGCGTGCGCATGGCCCTTCATCACGAGGAAGCGCACAGACTCGGGAAGCAGCGCCCCCAGTACCGGCGCGAGTGCAAGCGGCGCCAGTCCGCCACCAACCAGCAGCACGCGCCAGCCCAGGTGGGGCAAGACGCGCGCGGCAATGAAGCCGGCCATCGCCGATCCGAGCGTGAAGCCGCAGAACATCAGCGTCACGAGCGAGGATCGTCGCGTCGTGGGACAGAATTCCGACGCGAGGGTGATCGTCATCGGCATCGCGCCTCCGAGGCCGAGTCCGGTCAGGAAGCGCAACACGATCAGCGCCGTCAAACCACCGCTGAGAGACGAGGCTAGGCTGGCGGCGCCGAACAGGACCATCGACACGACCAGCATCGTCTTGCGGCCGTAGCGGTCGGCGAACGGGCCGACCGCGAACGCACCGAGCATCAGCCCGAAGAGCCCGGAGGCAAACAGGGGGCCGAGCTGCGCCACGTCGAGCCCCCACTCCGCGCGCACTGCCGGCGCGATGAACCCGATGATCGCGGTGTCGAACCCGTCGATGGCAATGACGAGGAAGCAGAGAAACAGCAGCCGCTTCTGAAGCGGCGACACCCGCTCGGCGTCGATGAACGCCTGCACGTCGACGACGCGCGGCGCGATGTCAGTCGTCGCCATCATCGCCGTCGGCGTTATCGGCCATCTTCGCCAGAAGACGAATCAGCGTCTTCGCCTCGGCAGCCGTCAGCCCGGCGAGCAGCCGATCCTGCACGCGGCGAATGCCCGGTTCCACCTGCTGCAGCACCTCCCGGCCGGCCGGCGACAGCGTCGAGCAGCTTGAGGCGCCGATCGTGCGGTGTCGACTCGCCGCAGAATCCAGCCCTTGCCCTCCATCCGATCGAGCACGTCGCCGATCGTCGATCGATCGAAATAGATGATCTCGGACAGGCGCGTGGCGTCGATGCCGGGATGCGCCCCGATGGCGACGAGCGCGGCGTACTGGACGGCGGTGAGATCGCCGCCGCATTCCTCGGCAAAATACGCGGTCGAAACCTGGTGCACGCGGCGGATGAGATGGCCGGGCAGCCGGGAGAAGGACTCCCGCACTTTCTGGCGTCTGGCTGCGGTGGCCATGGAGGTTGACAGTATAGAGATTGATCCGTATACTGTCAAACTCTCTTCAGAGGAGCTTGCATGTCTACTCCGCCTGCCGCCGCATCACCCGCCGAGACGCCGGAACGTCTCGCTTTTTACGAGCGCATCGGCCGGAAGCACATGACGCCGCTGTGGACGTCGCTCGCCAGGCTCGTCACGCCCGAGCCCGTAAGCGGCTGCCAGCCGGCCGCCTGGTCGTTCGCCGAGATTCGCGCGGCGATGATCGAGGCCGGCGCGCTCATCACCGCGAAGGAAGCCGAGCGCCGCGTGCTGATCCTCGAGAATCCCGGGCTGCGCGGGCAGTCGAAGATCACGACCGACCTCTACGCGGGCGTGCAGCTGGTGCTGCCGGGCGAGGTCGCACCCGCACACCGTCACAGCGCAGAGCGCGTTGCGCTTCGTGCTCGAAGGCGACGGCGCGCACACCTCCGTGAACGGCGAACGCACGCCGATGCACTACGGCGACTTCATCATCACGCCGCCGATGGCCTGGCACGACCACGGCAACGAGACCGACCAGCCGATGTTCTGGCTCGACGGGCTCGACATCCCGATCGTCCAGTTCCTCGACGCGTCGTTCTCCGAGCATCACGACGAGGACGAGCAGCCGATCGCACGCCCGGTCGGCGATTCGCACGCCCGCTACGGCTCGAACCTGCTGCCTGTCGACTCAGCGGCCGTCGGCAGGTGCGTCGCCGGTGTTCAACTATCCATACGCGCGCACGCGCGAGGCGCTGGCGCAGCTCGCGCGCACGGCAATGCGTGGGACCCGTGCCACGGCCTCAAGATGCGCTACAGCAATCCCGTGACGGGCGGCTATCCGATGACGACGATCGCGGCCTTCATCCAGCTCTTGCCGAAGGGATTCCAGACAGCGCATTACCGATCGACGGACGCGACGATCTTCGTGGCCGTGGAAGGGCGCGGCCGGACGCGCATCGGCGCGGATTTCGTGGTCGAGTGGCAGCCGCGCGACATCTTCGTCGTGCCCAGCTGGAAGCCGGTCGCGCACGAGGCGGACGACGAGGCCGTCCTGTTCTCGTTCTCAGATCGGCCTGTGCAGGAAGCGCTGCACCTGTTCCGGGAGGAGCGTCGTGATGCCTGAACTCCAGACGCGTGCGGCACTCGCCGCCGACCGGTTGACGAGAACCGTCGACCAAATCCTGACGGAGGTGCCAGCAACTGCCGGCCGACCTCATTCACTGGGTCCCGTCGGCAGGCGTGTGGACCGTCATGGACAACCTCTGTCACATCCGGGAGTTCGTGCCGTTCTGGACAGGTGAGGCGCTGCGCATCGTGCATCGACCCGGCGAACAGTGGGGCCGCGACCACACCGACACCTCGCGTCTGGCGGCCGTGACGAACACGGCGGGATACACGCTCGACGAGGTGGTTGCCGACATCCGCGGCGAGGCACGCCGATCCGCCGAAACGCTGAAGGCGCTGAGCGACGAGGCGCTCGCCGTGGAAGCCACGAGCATGAACCCCCGCTTTGGCGTCAAGCCCGCATCGTTCGTCGTCGAACAACTGCTGGTGCATCACCTCGCGAAGCACCAGGGTCAGATTCGCCGGAATGTCTCCCAGTTCAACGAAGCGCGAGGCGCTGAGAGGTCATAAATGAACCAACTGGTGTTCCCTGCTCCGCCCCTCGTCACCGCTCCCGTGCGCGGCCGATCCGAACGACTGCCGATTCGACGCATCTTCTGCGTCGGTCGCAACTACGAAGCGCACGCGAAAGAAATGGGCGTGGCCGTCGACCGTGAAGCGCCGTTTTATTTCACGAAAGCGGCCGAGCATTACGTCGCGTCGGGAGCGACGGTGCCCTATCCACCCGGGACGTCCAACTATCATTACGAATTGGAGCTCGTCGTGGTGATCGGGGCACCCGCGTTTCGCGTGCCGGCGGGCGCCGCCCTCGAGCGTGTGTTCGGCTATGCGTGCGGCCTCGACATGACCCGCCGCGACCTTCAGAACGCCGCGAAGGATCAGCGCCGTCCGTGGGATCTCGGGAAGGACGTCGAGCAGTCGGCCGTGCTGTCCGAGATCGTCCCCGCCGCCGAAATTGGCCATCCGGCAGCGGGTCTGATCGAGCTGCGCGTCAACGGCGACATCAAGCAGATCGCGGACATCTCGCAGCTGATTCACAAGGTGCCCGACGTCATCGCGCACCTCTCGACCTTCTACCACCTGCAGCCGGGCGATTTGATTTATACCGGCACGCCGGAAGGCGTCGGGCCGGTGAAGTCGGGCGATGTGCTCGCGGGCACGATCGCCGGGGTTGGCACCATCGCGCTGACTCTGGGGCCAGCGGAGTAGCGATTCTCCAGAAAAAGGATCCCGGAACCTTTCCTGCGGAGCTACAGATGATCGCGGTTATTTTCGAGGTCTGGCCGGCGGAAGGACGCCGACAGGAGTATTTGGATATCGCCGCCGCTCTTCGCCCGCTGCTGGATCAGATTGACGGCTTCATCTCCATCGAGCGTTTCGAGAGTCTCTATGAACCAGGAAAAATCCTGTCACTCTCGTTCTTTCGCGATGAGGAGGCCGTTCGGAAGTGGCGGGCGCTCGAGCAACACCGAAGCGCGCAGGCAAGGGGACGAGCCGGCATTTTTCGAGACTATCGCCTGCGGATAGCCGGTGTCATCCGTGACTATGACATGCTCAAGAACCGGGAACAGGTCCCCGCAGACAGCAAGGGATTCCATCGCTAGCAGATGACGGCGCGGAACTGCCGCTGACCAGGCGCCAGTCGTCAAGACGTAGAATGCCTTCCAGTATGGAAATCAGAAAGCTTGGGTCGGACCTGCACGTGCCGGTGCTCAGCTTCGGAACCGCGACGTTTGGCGACGGGCCGGCGTTCAAAGCGTGGGGCGGCAACGGCGTCAAGGAGGCTATTCGAATCGTGGACCTCTGCCTCGAGGCAGGCGTCACGATGTTCGACTCGGCCGATGTCTACTCGGCCGGGCAGGCGGAAACAATCCTTGGCCAGGCGATCAAGGGCAGACGCCATCAAGTCCTTATCTCGACCAAGAGCACGTTCAGGATGGGCGACGAGCCGGACGATGTAGGCTCGGGGCGCAAGCATCTAACCAAGTCGATCGAGGACAGCTTGCGGCGACTCGGCACCGACTACATCGATCTCTACCAACTGCATGGCTTTGACGCGTTGACACCAGTAGAAGAGGCGCTGGGCACGCTGAACGATTTCGTGCGCGCGGGCAAAGTCCGTCAAATCGGCTGCTCCAATTTCTCCGGCTGGCATCTGATGAAGTCCCTGGCGGTGTCAGAGCGCCACGGGTGGGCGCGCTATGTGGCGCACCAGGCGTTTTACTCACTCCTCGGCCGGGAATTCGAGTGGGAGCTGATGCCACTCGCGCTCGATCAGGGCGTAGGGACGGTCGTGTGGAGCCCATTGGCAATGGGCCGGCTGGGCGGGAAAATCCGGCGCGGCCAGGCGGCGCCAAACATCAGCCGGCTCAATCACGCCAGGACCGCACAGATCGCGCCACCCGCAGACGCCGAGCAGGTCTACCGCGTTGTCGACGCACTCGACGCGGTGGCGAAGGAAACCGGGAAGGCCGTGGCGCAGATCGCCATCAACTGGGTACTGCAGCGGCCGAGCGTGGCGACGGTGATCATCGGCGCGCGAGACGAGGCGCAGCTGCGGCAGAATCTCGGGGCGACGGGCTGGAAGCTCACGCCGGCCCAGATGGCTCAACTTGAGGCCGCAAGCGCAAAGCCACGGATCTACCCCTATTGGCACCAGGCGCAATTCGCGGAGCGGAATCCATTCCCGACGGCGTAGGCAGCGGCCACCGACAGGCGCGTTGAATTGTTCGTGATTGTTCAGTCGCCAGAGGAGACGGCGCCGCTAATTCATTGACAGGATTGGTGCGCCCAGCAAGACTCGAACTTGCGACCTCCTGGTTCGTAGCCAGACGCTCTATCCAACTGAGCTATGGGCGCGCGAAACCGACCCTTGAGTCTAACATATGGGACGCGGTCCCTATGAGCCACCTCGACCACAAGGCCACATCCCCCGCGTCGGTGCGCTGCTACGTGCTGACGATCAGCGACACGCGTACAACCGCCACCGACACGGCAGGACGCGCGATTGCCGAACTGCTGGAAGCCGGCGGCCACGAAGTGTCGGCGCGGGCGATCGTGAAAGACGACCCCGACGCCATCCGGGCCGCGATCGCGGCGCAGCTCGATGGGGCAACGGCGCGCGTGATCATCACCACCGGCGGCACGGGCATCACCTCGCGCGACTCCACCTACGAAGTCGTCAGTCATCTTCTCGAGAAGCGCCTGGAAGGTTTCGGCGAGCTCTTCCGCATGCTGAGCTACCAGGAGATCGGTCCGGCGGCGATGATGAGCCGCGCCTGCGCCGGTACGGCCCGGGGCAAGATCATCGTCTCGCTTCCAGGATCTGAAAACGCCGTGCGGCTCGGCATGACAAAGCTGCTCATTCCAGAGCTCGGCCATCTCGTCCGAGAGCTGTCACGCTAATCATGACTCCCACCAGGATGCGGCCGTTCGGCGACGTCATCTCGCTCGAGGCCGCGCGAGCGATCCTCGATGCCACCGGCACCCCCATCGATCGCACCGAAACGATTCCTCTCGAGGACGCCAACGGCCGCGTCGTGGCGGGCGACATCATCGCAAGAGATGACGTGCCGCCGTTTTCGCGCGCGGGCATGGACGGGTATGCGGTCCGCGCGGCCGACACGCGCGGCGCGTCTCGCGCGACGCCGCGCACGCTCAGGAGAGTGCACACCCTTTACACGGGCCAGGTGTCGACAGTCCCCGTAGGAGAGGGCCAGTGCATCGAAATCGCGACCGGCGCTCCGCTGCCCGCGGGCGCCGATGCGGTGGTGATGGTCGAAGAGACCGACGCGGATGACCGCGATGTCGTACGCGTGTTTGCCGAGGTCCAGCCACAACAGAACGTCGGCCGGCAAGGGGCCGACATCAAGACTGGACAGGTGGTGGTGCGCGCCGGCGAAACGTTGAACTCGAGCCGCGTCGGCGCGCTGGCCGCCGTGGGAACAGTGCGGGTGAATGTCTACCAGCGGCCTCGCGTCGCCATTCTTTCGACCGGAAATGAAGTGGTAGTGCCGGGCACCACGCTCGAGCCCGGCCAGATTTACGACATCAACCGATTCACGCTTGCGGCAGTCGTTTCAGAGAACGGCGGCATTCCGGTCGCCTATCCCCCCGCGCCCGACACGCTCGATGCGCTCGTCTCGACGCTCGACGATCTCATTCGGTGCGACATCGTCGTCTTCTCCGGAGGCAGCTCGGTCGGCGAGCGCGATCTGATTCGTGACGCCATCGCCGCAAGGGGCCGTCTGCTCTTCCATGGCGTCGCGGTGAAACCCGGGAAACCAACCGGTCTGGGCGTCGTGCAGGGCAAGCCCGTTTTCGCCATGCCCGGCTATCCGACATCGTGCCTGTCGAACGCGCACATGCTGCTCGTGCCGATGCTGCGGCGCCTGGCGCGGCTTCCGCCGCGCATCAACAGAATCGTCACGCTTCCGCTCGCGCAGGCGATCGTCTCGGCCAGCGGCCGCCACCAGTTCTACACCGTGCGAATCGCGAATGGCACGGCGACACCGGCCTTCAAGGCATCCGGCGACATCACCAGCATGTCGCTCGCGGACGGCTACATCGAAATTCCGGCGAACGTGGACCGGGTGGAAGCCGGAACGCAGGTCGATGTAACGCTGTTTTAGAAAATCTTTGACGAAGTGTTGTCGAAGTACCGACGCCGCGGGAATTCGCTGGCACTATCTCGTCGCACCCTCAACTTCAAATACGGCAGTTACAGATTCGGCAGGGAGGTACTGATGTTTGCGGAGTTTCGTGTGTACGTCCAGTTCGATGAGACCCCCGACGGCGTACTTGCACGGATGCAGGATTTCATTCGGGCGTGCATCGGAAGCCTCGATGGCGTCGCGGCGGTTGAGGTCGAACCACCTAAGGGTTCCGTACAGAACCCCACCGAACGTCACCTCATCGTGACGGGAGGACCGACGCACTTGATGTGACGCTGAGTGGGATCGGTGATGGTCATCAGGCCATCATCGATCCCGCATGTCGCAATCGGCAACACTATTTCTTGATGGCGTCGCCGACGTCCTTGATCGCGTTACCGACCTTCCGGCGCGCCTTGCCGAAACCGGCCTGAACTTTTCCGCCGGCTTCCTGCGCTTCGCCTTCCGCTTTCAACCGTTCATCGTCGGTCATGTTGCCGGCCGCCTGTTTGGCTTTTCCCTTCACTTCTTCCGCCTTGCCTTCGACTTCATCCTTGTTCCACATTGGGTTCGACCTCCACGCCGTTTTAGTGCACAACCCGTACCGTTGGAGGGAGAGGCCGGGAGGAAGTGAAGTGTTCGGATACAGAGAGGCGATGAGCACAGGAGCTCTTCCGCTAGCGGCGCCCGATCCTCCGCTCGTACTCCTGTTCGAGCACGTCGGCTGTGTGCAAATCGAAATGCGACGCCGTGCGCTCGTACTTCCCGCGGAATTCAGAATGACACCGGTAGCACACGGTGACATCGCCAAGCCTGCCGTAGACGATGAGATCGATGAGCGCGGCTGACGCCAGGATGCCGTACGCGATGAGATCCTCGCCGAACCAGTAGAAGCCCGCGCTGATGGCCGCACCGACGATGACGACGGTGAGGCCGACTTTGGGATCGAAATCCTTCCGGATGTAGAAATCGGCGCCGCGGCACACGGGACACGCATCGACGCGCGCGTCGCCGCGCACGGCGTCGCTGAATATGAGCGCCAGCAGTTGTCCGCACCGTCCGCACTTGATCGACTCGGGCGCCTCGGAGGCGCTGACCGGAAGCCCCGCGTCGCATTTCGGGCAATGAGCGACGACCCGCATCACACGGGCACTTTGGTGGAAAGCAGAACGTACTTGGCGAGAACTTCGCCGACGATCACGGTGAAGAAATCCACGTACAGGATTCCCGTGGCCGACTGCGTGGACTGGATTTTCGCGGTTTCCCACGTCATCCACGAGAGAACTGCCGGGCCCGCAAGGCCGAACGCAACGCGCTGCCAGAAGAAAATCCCGTCGAGAGAAAACATGTAGCGCTCGAAATTCGGTACGCCTGGCTCCCACGACAGGACCGCGATCGTCACGGCGGCAACCACCACCACGACCCTGACGACCGTCGAGCCGATGTGCAGCTTGACGATCGACTGGAGGTGCGCGACGTCGAGCGAGGGCACGACCAGATACCAGTGGCCGAGCACCATGGCGCCACAAGCGCCGCCGAGGAGTGCGACGGAGCTGAGAAAGCTGGCCACGGTCAACAGCGGCATCAACCCTGGCGCATCGCGCGAGATATCGAGGCCCTGCAGGGTGACGGTGAGGAGGCCGAAGCCGACGGCCGTCCACAGGAGCGCCGGGCGAATCGCCGCGAGCATGCGGCCGATCGTTCCCCAGTAAATGACGAGGGCGGCTTCGGCAACGACGAGCGAGCCGATAGCCGCTCTGTACAGCGTGGTCGGATCTTCGGGCTCGGGTCTCAGCGCAAATCCGATCGCGATGAGCAGCACGGCCGTGCCCGCGTTGAAGCGAAAGAACTTCACCCCGGCCTCGCGTCCGACCCACGCCAGGACCAGGGTGATGCCGATGCCCAGATGGACCAGGAAGAGAAACAGAATCGCTGATAGAGACATTCGACAGGGATGGTGATTGGGGATTAGGGATTGGGTAGGGATTAGGGGATCCCAATCCCTAATCCCCAGTCCCGAATCCCTAGAGGTTCTATTTGCCGAGTCGCGAAGCGACTTCAGTCCAGTTCACCACGTTCCACCATGCCGCGAGATAGTCGGGACGGCGGTTCTGATACTTCAGGTAGTACGCGTGCTCCCAGACGTCGACGCCAAGGATCGCTTTCTTCCCTTCCATGATCGGCTGATCCTGGTTCGGCGAGCTCTCGATGCTGAGCTTGCCGTTCGATTCGATGAGCCACGCCCAGCCGCTGCCGAAGCGCGTCACGCCCGCCTTGGTGAACTGCTCCTTGAACGTATCGAAGCTGCCGAACGTGGCCTTGATGGCGTCGCCGAGCGCGCCGCTGGGCGCGCCGCCCGCTTTCGGCGCCATCCACTTCCAGAACGCGGTGTGGTTCATGTGACCGCCGCCGTTGTTGCGGACGGCCGGGCGGATGTCCTCGGGCACCTTGCTGATGTCGCGCAACAGATCCTCGATGCTCTTCGACTGCAGATCGGGGTACTTCTCGAGCGCCGCGTTCAGGTTGGTGACATACGCCTGGTGATGCTTTCCGTGGTGAATCTGCATGGTCTGAGCATCGATATGCGGCTCCAGTGCGTCGTGCGCATATGGAAGCGGCGGAAGTGTGTGAGCCACGATTGTCCTCCTCTGAGGCGAATGATTAGTGAACGGAAAGCATCCGATCGAGCGCCACCTTGACCCAGTGCTTCTGCTCGTCGGACACGACAATTCGGTTGTGGACCTGCCCATCCAGGAGTCCTTCGAGCACCCAGAGCAGGTGGTTGGGAGACACGCGGAACATGGTGGAGCACAGACACCCGAACTGGTCGAGCGACAGCACCGTCTTCTCCGGTTTCATCGCGTTCGCCAGGCGGTTGACCAGATGGATTTCCGTGCCGACGGCCCACACCGATCCGGGCGCGCTGTCGGTGACCTGCCGGATGATGTATTCGGTCGATCCGCTGTCGTCGGCGGCCTGGACGACGTCCCACGGCACCTCGGGGTGGACGATCACCCTGACGCCGGGATGCTGCTCGCGAATGCGCTGTATCTGCGCCACGGTGAAGCGTTCGTGCACCGAGCAGTGTCCCTTCCAGAGAATCATCTTCGCGTCGCGCACGTCGTCGGCATTGCAGCCGCCGGATATTTCGTGCGGATCCCAGACGACCATCTTGTCGAGCGGGACACCCATCTTGTAGGCGGTGTTCCGGCCAAGGTGCTGATCGGGCAGGAAGAGAATGCGCTCGCCGCGCTCCCAGGCCCACCGCAGCGTCGCGCCGCAGTTGGTCGAGGTGCACACGATGCCGCCACGCTCGCCGACAAACGCTTTGATGGCTGCCGACGAGTTGATGTAGGTGACGGGAATGATGGCAGATGGCAAATGGCCGATGGCAGACGGACGATCGACGATCGCCGAAATTTCGTTCCAGGCGACTTCGAGCTGATCGATCGCGGCCATGTCGGCCATCGAGCAACCCGCCGCGAGGTCGGGCAGGATCACCTGCTGATGCGGAGCGGAGAGCACGTCGGCGCTCTCGGCCATGAAGTGCACGCCGCAGAAGATGATGAATTCCGCTTCCGGATGCTTCGCCACCTGCCCGGCCAGCCGGAACGAATCGCCGGTGTAGTCGGCGAACTTGATGACCTCGTCGCGCTGATAGTGGTGGCCGAGGATGATCACGCGCCGGCCGAGCGCGGCCTTGGCCTCGGTGATGCGGCGATCGAGCTCTTCGTCAGACAGACCGAGATATCGCTCGGGAAGCGGCTGCCGCTCCGAGATGTGCGACTTCTCGAACTCCGTCAGGACTGGAAGCATCGTCGACATCAGAACTATCAATTATATCGTTTCTGGGCCGGGTCCATAGGACCCGCCCTACGTACGTTGGTAGGCCGGGTCTTGCCGTTTAGACCCGGCATCATTCCGGACCACGTTATAGAAGGTGTCGCGCTCGACCGGCACGCGTCCGGCCGAGCGGATGATGCGTTCGATGGCGCTCGTCGACAGGGCCTCTGGTGTATTCGATCCGGCCATGTGGTAGATCTTTTCTTCCTGCACCGTACCATCGAGATCGTCCACGCCAAACCACAGCGCCGTTTGCGCCAGCTCCACCCCGCTCGCAATCCAGAACGCCTTGACGTGCGGGATGTTGTCGAGCATCAGCCGCGAGACCGCGTGCACGCGAAGCGTGTCCGATCCGGACGGCGCCGGGAGCTTGCGCATCTGGTTGTTGTCGGGATGAAACGCGAGCGGGATGAACGCCTGGAAGCCGCCGGTTTCGTCCTGGAGCGCACGGGCCCTCAGCATGTGATCGACGCGTTCCTCGTCTGTCTCGATGTGCCCGTAAAGCATCGTCACGTTCGATTTCATACCGAGGCGGTGAGCCGTCCGGTGGATTGATAGCCACCGGTCCGCGTCCGCCTTGTCGTGGCAAATCTTCTGGCGCACCCGCTCCGCGAACACCTCTGCGCCGCCACCAGGCAGCGACGCGAGCCCGGCCTCCATCAGCGCGACGAGCACCTGCTCGTCGGACATCTTGTACAGGTCGGCAAAAAACGCGATTTCCACCGCGGTGAAACACTTCAGATGAATCTCGGGCCTGATGCGCTTGAAGCCGCGCAGCAGCTCGAGGTAGTAGTCGAACGGCAAGTCCGGGTGCAGCCCGTTGACGACGTGCACTTCGGTGAGCGGCTGGCTGTGACGGACGCGCAGCTTCTCCCACGCGTCTTCGAGCGACATCGTGTACGACCCGGGATCGCCCGGCCGCAACCGCGCGAACGAACAGAAGAGACAGCTCGCCACGCACACGTTGGTGGCTTCGATGCGGATGTTGTAGTTGTAGTAGGTGAGATCGCCGTGGCGCCGCTCGCGCTCGCGGTTTGCCAGCGCCGCCACTTCGAGCAGATTGGGATGCTCGAACAGGCGCACGCCGTCTTCCATCGACAGCCGCTCGCCACGTTCGAGTTTGCCGGCAATCTCTTTCAGCACCAGCTCTCGATCGTATCTCAAGGACTCTCAAATCTCTAAGCCCTCAGCCCTTAGCCCTCAGCCCTCCGTCGAGGGTATACTCGCGGGCCACAACCGACGTTTCCCTGGTGACCACGCGAAGCGGGTGAAAAGCCCGCACGGTCACGCCACTGTAAGCGGGGAGCGGCGCCTCCCGAAATCGCTCCGGGAGCCTTTTTCGTGGGCAACAGACGAAAAAGGCTCCCGGAGCGGTTTTCGCGAATACGTCACTGCGGCCAGGAATGGCTGTGGGAAGACGCGAGGCGCTCGCTGCGATCCGCGAGTCAGGATACCTGGGCACTGGGGCCGTCCTTTTCATCGGCGCGATTGACGCCGAGGAGGGCCCATGATCCGCAGTCTTTTCTCTTTCCTCACACTTCTCTCGCTTCTTGCCGCCGCCCCCGTCGCACACGCACAGGGAACATCTGCAGCGCCCTCGTCTGCCACGCCGCCGACGATTCGGGAATCCATCGTCGTCACGGCGACCGGTAAGGAACTCTCCGAATCGCAGGTCGGCGCATCGATCACCGTCCTCGACAGCAGGACGATCGACGAGCGCCACGCGCTGAGCACCATCGATCTGCTTCGCACGGTGCCCGGAGTGGTGGCCGTGCGGACGGGAGGCGTCGGCAACGTGACAGCGGTCTTCGTTCGTGGCGGCGAGTCCACGTACAACAAAGTGCTGCTCGACGGCATCCCGCTCAACGAACCCGGCGGCTCGTTCAACTTCGCCACGCTCGCGCCCGAGAACATCGAGCGCGTGGAAGTGCTCCGCGGAGCGCACTCGGCGCTGTTCGGCTCTGACGCCATGGCCAGCGTCATCCAGATCTTCTCCGTGCGTCCCGAGGCCGGACGGCCTCGGCTGAACGTGACCGCCGACGCGGGAAACTTCGACACCGCCCACCTTGCGACGGGCGTCGGCGGGCGGTCCGGCGTAATGGAGTACTCGCTGTTCGGCTCGTACCTACACACGGACAATCAGGAGCCGAACAACGAGCACGAGGGCTCGACGGTGTCCGGCACGGCGACGCGCTGGATGAAATCGGGTGCGTCCGTGCGGTTCTTCGGAGGCGGCGAGTTCGGCGAGACCGGCACACCCGGCGCGACCGCGTTCGGCCGGCCCGACATGGATGCGCACTTCAAGCATCACGATGGCCGGTTTCTGGGCGGATGGAATCAGCCTCTCGGCTCGCGCGTGGCACAGCAGACGAGCTATTCGTACGTGATTACGAACTACCGCTCGACCAACCTGATTATCGATCCCCCCTACACGGCGCGATTCGGCGATCTCGTCGCGGCGTTTCCCTCGTCAGATTTTCTGTACGACTCCGAAACGGATCTCGACCGCCACCACTTCGAATATCGCGCCGATGCCGACATGGGACGCAGCCAGACGATCACCGCCGCCTTCGCCTATGACGGCGAGCGCGCCGTGCTGACCAATCACCGGTCGACGGCCGAGCCGCAGCGGCCCGAACGCAACAACACCGGCACGACCGTGCAATATCAGGCGCAAGCGTCGCGCGCGTCGCTCATCGCCGGCATTCGATTCGAGAACAACGGGAGCTTCGGCTTTTACGTGGCGCCGCGCCTGGCAGTGTCGCTGCTGGCCTCCTCAGGCAACGGCGACGTGGGCGCCACACGCGTTCGCGCCAGCGTCGGACGCGGCATCAAGGAGCCGCTCTTCATCCAGTCGTACAGCCCGAATCCGGGTTTTCTCGGCAACCCCGATCTCAAGCCGGAACGTTCGCGAGGATTCGACTTCGGCGTCGAGCAGCGCCTCGCGCGCGATCGGGTGAGCCTGGAAGCGATCTACTTCGCCAACTACTTCGACGATCTCATCAGCCTCGGGCCGTCCGACGCGAACTTCAACGCGACGTACGAAAACATCGGCGAGACGCGCGCGTCGGGCCTCGAGCTGGCCGGCACGGCGCTCGTCGGCGGCGAGGTGCGCATTCACGGCGCGTACACGTACCTCGATTCGAAGGTGATTCGCAGCATCAGCAGCAGCCCCATCTTCGCGCCGGGACAGCCGTTGTACCGCAGGCCCGGTCACTCGGGGTCGGTGGGAGTGTCGTACTCGCGCGATCGCGTCAGCCTCGCGCTGGGCGGCGTGTTCGTCGGATCCCGCGCCGACAGCGACTTCAACTTCCCGACCGTGTCGTCCAACGAGGGCTATGCAACCTGGAACGCCAGCGGCGAGGTCCGCATCGCGGCGCGCACGTCGGGCTTCGTGACCTTCGACAACCTGGCCGATCGCGAGTACATGGAGCCCCTGGGCTATCCGGGGCTCGGCCGCACCGTGCGGGCCGGAATCCGAACGAGGTTCTAATGGGACGTCCAGTCGCGGCGATCTCGTGGAGCGGAGGCAAGGACTCGTGCGCGGCGTATCAGCGCGCACGCAACACCTACGACATCGTGACCGCGATCACGATGTTCAACGAGGACGGCTCGCGAAGCCGGTCTCATGGCCTCCGCCCGGAGATCGTCGCTGCGCAGGTCGAGCGCATGGGTCTGTCGAGTATCACAGGACGATGCTCGTGGGACTCTTACAGCGAGACGTTCGACCGGGCGCTCGCCGAGGCTGCCGCGCTCGGGGTGACGCACGTCGTCTTTGGCGACATCCTGTTCGATCAACATCGCGAGTGGGCCGAGCGTATGAGCCACGGCCGCGGACTCGAAGCGGTCGAGCCACTCTGGAAGCAGTCCACCACCGATCTCTACCGGGATTTCGTCGCGTCGGGTGCCCGGGCCCGCATCGTGACCGTGCGCGCGAGCAAGCTGGACGAGTCGTATCTGGGCCGCGATCTGGCCGAGGATCTCCTCGACGATTTCATCGGGCGGGATGTCGATCCGTGCGGCGAGCGCGGCGAGTACCACACGGTCGTCACGGCGTCGGCGGCGTTCTCGCGGCCGTTGCGCCTTCGCGCGCTCGGAC
The DNA here is from genome assembly GCA_963746535.1 of Vicinamibacterales bacterium. Classification (GTDB taxonomy): domain Bacteria; phylum Acidobacteriota; class Vicinamibacteria; order Vicinamibacterales; family JAMQPK01; genus JAMQPK01. The sequence continues at coordinate 739,654 of CAVVBP010000011.1, forward strand.
GCGTGGCCCACAGCGGATGTGTGGCTGAAGATCTGGTGCTGGATGAGTGATCCAGCACTGACGGTCGAGCGCGCGTCGTTCGCGTACGACGCGCGGGCCCTCGTCTTGAGCGATGTCACTGCGACTGTTTCTCGCGGTGCGCTGGTCGGCATCCTCGGACCGAACGGATCGGGTAAGACCACGCTGCTGCGCCTGCTGGCAGGCCTCGTTCGGCCGCTGGAGGGCCGCGTGCTTCTCGACGGCACCGACATGCGCACGCTGCGGCGCCGCGACCTGTCGACGCGGATGGCCCTGGTCCCGCAGGAAACCCAGCTGGCCTTCGAGTACACGGTCCTGGAAATGGCTGTGATGGGCCGCTATCCGCATCTCGGGGCATTCGAAATCGAAGGCCCTGACGAGATCGAGGTCGCCAGAGACGCGCTGCGCCAGACCGGAACGCTCCACCTCGAATCGCGATGGTTCAACACGCTGTCTGGCGGCGAGAAGCAGCGAGTGGTCATCGCGAGCGCCCTGGCACAGCTGGAAAAACGGTTCCGGGATCCTTTTCCGTCGGAATCAGGCGAAAAAGGATCCCGGAACCGTTTTTCCGAGATCCTCCTGCTCGACGAGCCAACCGCGTCGCTGGACCTCGCCTATCAGCTCGAGATCCGCTCCGTGCTCGCAAGGCTCAACGAGAGCCGCGGCCTGACGGTCGTCGTGTCGACCCACGACCTGAATTTCGCGGCAGGACTGTGCCGCGAGCTGATCCTGCTGGATCGCGGACGGGTGCTCGCCGCCGGGCCGACCGACGCGATGCTCGACACCACGCTGATACGAAAGCTGTACGGCGTCGAGGTCGATATCACCACCAATCCCAGAACTGGGCGGCCGACGGTCGTCCCCGTCTCGCGCGCGCCCGACGCACATCTGTCATGACCATCGGCCGAAAGATTGCGGCGACCTACCTAGTCTTCGGACTGGGCGCGGTCGTCACCTGTCTTCTGGCCCCGCTCGTCGGATCCACGACAATCGATTTCCGTCGTGTGTTCGACGCGTCCGTTCCATTCGCGGAGAACGCCGACGCGCAGATCTTCTTCGTCGCGCGCCTGCCGCGCGTGCTCGCGGGAGCTCTGGTCGGCTCCGCGCTGGCCGCCTCGGGCGTCGTGCTGCAGGCGCTGCTCAGGAATCCGCTCGCGACGCCGTTCACGCTGGGCGTGTCTGCCGGCGCCGCGCTGGGTGCGATGCTGGCGCTCACGCTGGAGCTCTCGTCCGGCATCGTCGGGTTTTCAGCGGTTCCCATCGCGAGCTTTGCCGGTTCGCTCGGCGCGGTGGCGATCGTCTATTCGCTGGCGCGCGTACGGCATCGCGGGCTGTCGACCAACGTCCTGCTGCTCGCCGGCGTCACGTTGAATTCGTTCTTCTCGGCCCTGATTCTCTTCGTGCAGTTCATGTCGGACTTCACGCAGACCTTCCGCACGGTACGCTGGCTCATGGGCGACCTCGACGTCAGCAGCTACGCGCCGCTCGTCGCCGCCGCTCCACCCATCGCGTTGTCGTTCGGCGCCTTTGCCATGCTGCCGCGATCGATGAACCTGTTGTCCATCAGCGACGAAAGCGCTGCGAGCCGTGGCGTCGACGTGCATCGCACGCAGCGCCTGGCATTCCTGAGCGCGTCGCTGGCAACGGGCGCTGCTGTTTCACTGGGCGGTCCCGTGGGATTCATTGGCATCGTCGTTCCGCATCTCGTCCGGTTGTTGGTCGGAGCGGATCACCGCCTGGTGCTGCCGGCCTCGGCCTTTGGTGGCGCCGCCTTTCTGGTCGCGTGCGACACTGTGTCTCGTACCGCACTGGCACCACTCGAGGTGCCGGTAGGGGTTGTCACCGCTCTCATCGGCGGGCCGTTTTTTCTATGGCTGCTCATAAGACACCGCTGATTGCGTTCGTCCTGTTGCTGGCCGCGTGCCTGTGTGGAGCCCAGCTAAAGCTGGGCCCTACGTACCACCTCGCTACGTACCACCTCGCGCCGACGGCTCACGCGCAAACTCGCCCGCAGCGCATCATTTCGATTGTGCCGTCGGTCACGGAAATGCTGTTCGCCATGGGCGCCGGGCCGCGCGTGGTGGGCGTCGGCAATTTCGATACCTATCCACCCGAAGCGCTGACGCGTCCCAAGGTCGGTGGCCTGATCGATCCCGACATCGAGCGCATCATCGCACTCAAGCCGGATCTGGTGGTCGTGTACGGCACGCAGTCGGACCTTCGAACGCAGATGGAGCGCGCGCACATTCCGGTATTCCTCTACCAGCATGCGGGCCTCGCCGACATCACGGTCACGATTCGCGAGCTCGGCTCGCGGACGGGCAACGTGAAGGAAAGCGCGGAGCTCGCGAACGAGATCGAGACGGAGATTGCGGAGGTACGAAAGCGCGTCGCCGGCCGTCCACCCCCTCGAACGCTGCTCGTGTTCGGACGCGATGCCGAGACGCTGCGTGGCATCTACGCGAGCGGCGGCATCGGCTTTCTCCATGACATGCTCGAGGCCGCGGGCGGGGTCAACGTGTTCGCGGACGTGAAGCGGCAGAGCATTCAAGCGACGAGCGAGCTGGCGGTGGCACGCGCGCCGGAGGCAATTGTGGAGATCGGTGTCGACACGGCCAGCTCCAAGGCGCGGAACCTTGACGCCTGGAATGCCTTGCCGTCCATTCCTGCCGTCCGCAACAAGCGGATCTACCAGCTGAGAGGCGACGGCATGATGAACCCGGGCCCGCGCATGTCGGCGTCCGTGCGCCGTTTAGCCGAAGTCCTTCACCCTGAAGCCTTTAAATGAAACCGGCAGGGACCCCAATGAAGATTCTGGTTTCGTGGAGCTCGGGGAAGGACAGCGCGTGGATGCTCCACGTGTTGAAGCAGGACCCGGCAATCGAGATCGGCGGATTGCTGACGACGATGAACGAAGAGTTCGATCGCGTGGCGATGCACGCCGTGAGAAGGCGGCTGGTCGAAGCGCAGGCTGACGCTGCTGCAGTGCCGTTACGGACGGTGCCGCTGCCGTGGCCGTGCACCAACGACGAGTATGAATCCCGCATGCGCGCGGCCGTCTCGCAGGCGGTTTCGGAAGGGTTCACGCATGTCGCATTCGGCGATCTTTTTCTGGAAAACGTCCGGAAGTACCGTGAGGACCGGCTCGCCGGCACCGGCCTGACACCGCTCTTTCCGATCTGGGGCATCCCGACCGATCAACTGGCGACGCAAATGGTCGAGTCCGGGCTTCGCTCGGTCCTCACCTGCATCAACCCGAAGCATCTCGATCGATCCTTCGCGGGCCGGCAGTTCGATCGCTCGTTGCTCGCCGACCTGCCGGCAGGCGTCGATAGGTGCGGCGAGCGGGGCGAATTCCACTCGTTTGCATGGGATGGGCCCATGTTCAACCACCCGGTGACCATCAGCGTCGGCGAGGTCGTCGATCGCGATGGTTTCGTCTTTGCCGACCTATCCTGAGCGCATCATCTGCCTGGCGGAAGAGACGACCGGATGTATCCTGAACGGCGTCGATGGTTGACCTGCTCATCTGCGCGGCGACGGAGCTCGAGTCTGCGCTCCTGCGGAAGCGATTCGACGGCGAGCGCTCTTCGGTGGCGCTCGTGCGGACAGGCGTCGGCGCCGTCAACGCCGCTCACGCCGTCACGCTCTTCCTTGCGAAGACGGGCGCTCGCAAAATCGTGGTGTGCGGCGTCGGAGGCGCCTATCCTTCGTCCGGGCTTGCTGTGGGTGATGTCGTCTGTGCCGAAACGGAATGCTACGGCGATCTCGGGGCCACATCGCCAACGGGATTCCTCGATATGAAAGCCCTCGGATTCCCGGTCGTCGACGCGCCGGTCCTGCTCTTCAACGAGCTGCCGATGCAGGTATTCCCGACGTCGCGACGGGCCCGTTTCGTCACCATGACCTCGTGCACGGGCACCGACAGGGATGCTCGCGCCATCGAAGCCAGAACGGGCGGCGCGGTTGAAAGCATGGAAGGCGCGGCCGTCGCCCATGTGGCGCACCTGCACGGCGTTCCTGTCGGGGAAGTGCGGGGCATCAGCAACATCGTGACCGATCGCGACACGCGCGCCTGGCGCTTGAAAGAAGCGGCGGCGGCGGCACAGGAGGCCCTCATCACGTGGATCGCGAGCCGCTGAACTTCGCTTTCTCTTCCTGCCCGAACGATACGTTCGCGTTCTACGCGCTCGTGCACGGGCTCGTGCCGGGGCCTCGCGTGCATCCTCATATTGACGACGTGGAAGCACTCAACGCACGAGCGGAAAAGGGTGGCGCGGAGGTCACGAAAATCTCCATCGCCGCCTACGAACGGGTCCGCGATCGGTACGCACTCCTGCGCGCCGGCGGTGCGGCCGGATTCGGTGTTGGGCCCATCGTCGTCGCACGGGGGCAGCGAGCGGTGGGCGGCCGCGTGGCCATTCCCGGCCAGCGCACGACAGCCGCACTGCTTCTACATCTGCTGGGCCGTTTCGAAACGGTCGCGATGCGGTTCGATCAGATTGAGGAGGCGGTGATGCGCGGCGACGTAGACTGCGGCGTGCTGATCCACGAGGGCCGGTTCACATATCAGGCTAAGGGGCTCGCGCTTGTGGCCGATCTGGGCGCGGTGTGGGAAGAGCGCATGAAGTGCCCGCTTCCCCTCGCGGCCATGGCGATTCGCCGCGATCTGGCAGACGCCTGGGCACCCCAGGTCGACCGGGCGCTTCGAGCCAGCGTGGAACACGCATTTGCGCAACCGAACGCCAGCCGCGAGTACGTCGCCAGGCACGCGCAGGAAATGGATCCGTCGGTGGTGGCCAAGCACATCGCGCTTTACGTCAACGACTACACGCTGGCGCTCGACGAGCACGCCGTCGGCGTGCTGCTCGACTGGTCCCGGCAACAAGCCGGGGCTCTATCCAACGGAAGCACGCGCCCAGTCTTCGTTTGATCACGATCAAAACAGAAGATCAAAAGATCAGAAGAACTCTTTTCTTCAGAAAAAAGACCTCTTGATCTCTGATCTTCTGATCTTCTGTTGAGGACTGTCTCACACGTCATCGTCTTCAGCTACCGCGTACGCGCTTGGTACACGTTTGATGACGATGGTGAGCCCGAAGCCGACCAGGATGATCGAGGCGACGACACCCAAATAGATTCCCGGCCCGACAACCGCGGCGGGCGGCTCGACGGCCGGCACGTTTTCCACAATCGCGCGAGCCTGGGCCTGCGCCCACATCGAATTGCGCACCGCGCGGGCCATCCATTGATAGCCGAGAAACAGAATCGCGAATGACATCAGGCCGACGAGCAGCAGCGGATGCCGTGAATTCTTGCGCGTCCAGATACTGAGGCCGGCCAGAAGGACGGCCAGTCCGCCGAGTCCGACCACCCACCATCCGGCGGTGTCGGGAACACCACCGAGCGGTACATCCCCAACGGTCATCCACGGTAGAAAGGCGCTGATGATCAGCAGCACGCCCGCGGCTGCCGGAATGTAATACGCGCGCATCAGGAAAAATCCGAGTCTAGCACTGTCCTCTCAAGTGACGCACCGCGTCGCCGACCACGCCGGTGGCCCGGTCGATCTCCGCATCGGTGTTGAATCGATGCAGACCGAACCGGATGGACGCGCGAGCCTCCTCGTCGGTCAGACCGATCGCGCGCAGCACGTGCGACGGTTCGGCGCTGGCCGTCGCGCACGCGGCGCCGGAGGAAACGGCGACGTCGCCCGCGATCGCCTTCAACAGCGTTTCGCCGTGCACGCCATCCACGCGGATGTTCAGGTTGTTGGCCAGACGGGGCTGGAGCGCGCCGTTGACATGAATACGGTCGGTTGTTGCTGAAAGGCTCGACCACAGGCGATCGCGGAGCGTCTGCAACCGGCACGACTCGGTTTCGAGCTGCTCATGACAAAGCGACGCAGCCGCGCCAAACCCGACGATGGCCGGCACGTTGAGCGTGCCCGAACGATAGCCGCGCTCGTGCCCGCCCCCATCGATGAGCGGCTCGAGATCGATCGCGGGTTGCCGCTTGGCGACGTACAGCGCGCCCGCTCCCTTCGGGCCGTACAACTTGTGCGCGCTCAGCGAAAGCAGGTCGATGCCGATCTCTTTGACATTCGTGCGCACCAGGCCGGCGGACTGGGCGGCATCACAATGGAACAGCGCGCCGTGCCCGTGCGCGACGGCGGCAATCTCGCCGAGCGGATGGAGGACGCCGATCTCGTTGTTCGCCGACATGGTGCTGACGAGAAGCGTGCCGTCGGTGACGGCCGCACGCAGACGCTCGAGATCGAGCCGGCCGTCGCGATCGACATCCAGATACGTCACGCGGAATCCCTCGCGCTCGAGCGTACGGCAGGGATCGAGAACGGCGCGATGCTCCGTACAGATCGTCACAATGTGCCTGCGGCTGTCCGGTGCCGCGGCCGCCGCGCCTTTAATCGCAAGGTTGTTCGATTCGGTCGCACCGCTCGTGAACACGATGTCGCGAAAGCGCGCACCAATGAGCGCGCCCACCTGTTCGCGCGCCTGCTCGACGGCCTTCCCCGCCTTCCACCCGAACGGGTGATTCCGGCTCGACGCATTGCCGTAGTGCTCCGTGAAGAACGGGAGCATGGCATCGACCACACGCGGGTCGACCGGAGTCGTGGCGTGCGCGTCGAGGTAGATGGGGTTCATCGGAGTCGAAAGGCGACAGTCTACAGTCGGTAGGCGACAATCAGTCGTCGGTCGTCGGCAGCCTGAAGTCGGAAGCCTGTAGTCGGTGACGCCTTACAAGGGGTGCTGGACGGCGGCCGGACGGGAGATCGAAATCAGAACGGGCTCGGTGGCTTCGGTGGCGAGCTCGGTAATCGAGCAGGTCTGCAGCGCCACCAGGATCCGCTCCTTGATCTTCCACAGCGGATCGCGGACGCTGCACTTCGAATACTGGTCGCAGTTCTCTTCCTCGGTCGAACAGGCCGTGACGGTCAACGGGCCGTCAACCGCCTGAATGACGTCGGCCACCGAGATATCGGCGGGCGGACGGCTCAGGTGGTAGCCACCGCGGGTGCCCTGATGCGAGGCGAGCAGACCTTCCCGCGCCAGCCGCTGCAGCACCTTGGCCATCAGCTCGACCGGAATGTCGTACTGCTCGGCAATTTCGCGCGCGCTCGCGGCCGCCTGGTCGGGCCGCAGGGCGAGATGCTTCATCGCGATCAGCGCGTAGTCCGCTTTCTTCGACAACCTCAGCATGTGTAAATTATTGGTAGAGCGCAACTTAAGTTGCGCCCTACCGTCAAAGCCAGTGTACGACTGTCGGGGAAACGGGTCAATACTTCGGCACCGACGGGTCGATCTTATCCGACCAGTCGAGGATCCCGCCCTTCAGGTTCTTTACATTTTTGTAACCCTGCTGCCGCAGGAACGCCGCCGCGCTCGCGCTCCGCCCGCCCATCTTGCAGTGGACCACGATTTCCTTGTCGCGGGGAATCTCGCTCACCCGCTGCGGCACTTCGCCGAGCGGAATCAGGGTCGAGCCGGGGATGCGGCCGATCTGGAACTCGTTCGGCTCGCGCACGTCGAGAAGGAAGAAGTCTTCCTTCGCGTCGATCCTGCGCTTCAGCTCCCTGACGTCGGTTTCCGTCTCGTTGCTGCTGGCAGTATTCACCGTCACCTCCGGCGCCGCCGGCGCCACACCACAGAACTGTTCGTAATCGATGAGCGCGGTCACCGTCGGATGGGTGCCGCACACCGGGCAGTCCGGATCTCTCTTGAGCTTGAGCTCGCGGAACTTCATCCGGAGCGCGTCGTAAATCAGGAACCGGCCGATGAGCGGCTCGCCGATCCCCGTGATCAGCTTGATCGCTTCGGTCGCCTGAATGGTGCCGATGACACCGGGCAGCACGCCGAGCACGCCACCTTCGGCACAGCTCGGCACAAGTCCAGGCGGCGGCGGTTCCGGATAGAGGCAGCGATAGCAGGGGCCGTCTTTGGTCGCAAACACCGAGGCCTGTCCTTCGAACCGGAAGATGCTGCCGTACGCGTTCGGCTTCCCCAGAAGCACGCACGCGTCGTTGGTGAGATAGCGCGTCGGAAAATTGTCCGTCCCGTCGAGGATGACGTCGTACGGCCGGAACAGATCGAGCGCGTTCTTGGACGAGAGCGCCGTCTCGTAGGTCTCGATCGAGACGTGCGGGTTGAGCGCGAGCAGCCGATCCTTGGCCGACGCGAGCTTCGATCGTCCGACATCGGGCGTGCTGTGAATCACCTGCCGCTGCAGGTTGCTGAAATCCACGACGTCGAAATCGACGATGCCGATGCGGCCGACGCCGGCCGCGGCCAGATACAACGCCGCCGGCGAGCCCAGTCCACCCGCGCCGATGCAGAGCACGCTGCCGGCCTTGAGCTTCTCCTGCCCGTCGACACCAACCTCCGGCATGATGAGGTGCCGGCTGTAGCGTTTTACTTCGTCATTGGTCAGAGACATAGGTGATATCCGAATCTAGAATCTAAAATCTAGAATCTAAAATCTTCCTGGAGATCTCGTCGAAGATTCCAGTTTATAGATTCCAGTTTTTAGGTTCTGGTTCCGTTACCTCCCGCAACAGACGGAATGATGCTAATCGTGTCTCCGGGCTTCACGGCCGTCTTCTCTTTTTCCAGATAGCGGATGTCTTCGTCGTTCAGATAGACGTTGACGAAGCTCCGAAGCTTGCCCTGCTCGTTGTACAGGTGCGGCTTCAGCCCTTCGTACTTCGTCGTCAGGTTGACGAGCAGCTCGCCGATCGTGCCGCCATCAACTTCGACGGCATCCTGCTTCCCGGTGAACGGACGGAGTGGAGTCGGAATCAGAATCTTGTTCGCCATAAGTGTCTCGCTGTGGGCTCAACTAAAGTTGAGCCCTACCGTTTCGTTAAGTTGAGCCCCACCGTTACGTAGTTGAGCCTGAATCCTCACACCTGAAGCTGCGCTTCATGGAACTGCGAGCGATCGTCGGCCAGCAGCCAGACCGTCATCTTCTCCGGCTGGGCTTGTTGAATCGACACGATCACGTACCAGAAGAACGGAAACGCGTGGTCAAGATCGTACTGCGAAGGGCGCGCGGGATGATCGGGATGAGAGTGGTAGAACCCCAGCAGCTCCTGTCCGAGCCGGGTCGCCTCCTCTTCCACGAATTTGTAGTCCGACGGCCTGATCAGGAACCTCCGCCTCGCCCCTTCTTCGGTCGTGTTCGGCAGCGGCGACACATGCTGAACGACGCCGTCGGCGCCAATCAACGCGCCGCAGCACTCGTTCGGGTACGTCTCCACGCCGTGCCGCCGGATGGCGTCCGCAATGCCGGGCATGAGCCTCAATGATTCAGACATGAAATCGGGGCCGCGGGATCCCTACGCGGGCGCGTTCCAGAACCGCTCGGACATGTATTTGTCGGCGCTGTCGGGAAAAATGGTCACGATCACGGCATTCCGGACGTCTCTGGCCACTTTCAGCGCGCCCGCCAGCGCGGCGCCGCCGGAAATGCCCACCAGAAGGCCTTCTTCCCTCGCCAGGCGGCGCACCATGGTATACGCGTCCTCGGTGGCCACGCGCATGTCCTCGTCGGCCAAAGAAGGGTCGTAAATGCCCGGCACGATGGCCGTCTCCATGTGTTTCAGCCCTTCGAGGCCGTGCAGCGGCGAGTCGGGCTGAAAGGAAATCAACTTGATCGACGGATTGGCTTCCCGCAGACGCCGCCCCGTCCCCATGAACGTACCGCTCGTGCCGAGCCCCGCCACGAAGTGCGTGATACGGCGTTCGGTCTGCGCGAGAATCTCGGGCCCGGTCGTCTCGTAGTGGGCCCGCCAGTTTGCCTCGTTGTTGTACTGATCGGGATAGAAATACTGTTCGGGATCGGCCGCCACCTGCTTGCGCGCTTCGCGGATCGCGCCGTCGGAACCATCCATCGGATCGGTAAAAATCAGCTCGGCCCCGTAGGCGTGGAGCAGCCGCTTGCGCTCCACGGTGACGTTCGAGGGCACGCACAGCTTGACGGGAAAACCCTTGGCGGCGCCGATCATGGCGTAGGCAATTCCGGTGTTGCCCGAGGTCGCGTCGAGCAGGATCTTGCCCGGACGGAGCGCGCCCGATTTCAGCCCCTCGCGCACCATGTTGCTGGCCGGACGATCTTTCACCGACCCGCCCGGGTTGAACCACTCGGCCTTGCCGTACAACTCCACCCCGTTGAGGCCGGCCTCGAATTTTCGAAGCCTGATCAACGGAGTGTTGCCGATCAGGTCGAGCACCGATTCCGCCCGCCTCGGCCCGCTGTCTGTCGTCTGCACGCCCATCGAAACAACCGATTATATCGGTTCCGGGACCCGTTGCTATTTGGCGGGCAAGCCATCAGGGTCTCGGACATCGGCGGTGGCGGATAGCTCTTTTTCGAGCTCCGCGCCGATCTTCGATCGATCGCCGACGGCGACGACGACGAACTTCTCCGGCACGAGGTACTTCCGGGCGACGTCCTGCACGGCCTGGGCATCGACCACCGAAATCTGCTCGGAGAAATTCGAGTAGTAGTTCAGCGGCAACCCGTGCGTGAAGAGCGTCGAGAGGCTGCCCACCGTGCGATCGTTGGTCTCGAACAAGGCCGGCAGCTGCAGCGTGATGGCGTCTTTCGCGAGCGTCAGCTCCTCGGGCGTCACCCGCGTGTCGATGATCTTCCTGAGCTCGACCATGATCTCGTGCACGGCCGGCGCGGTGACGTCGGTGCGCACGCCGCGTCGACCGAGAACGGACCGCCGCTGCGCCAGAACACGAACTGCGAGTTCGCGCCGTAGGTGTAGCCGTGCTCCTCGCGCAGGTTCAGGTTGATGCGGCTCGAGAACAGCCCGCCGAGAATCGTGTTCATGACGCGCACCGGCACGTAGTCGGGGGTCGAGCGCGGCACGCCGATCGTCGCCACGCGCAACTGCGTCTGCGGCGAACCCGGCCGGTCGACGATGACCAGGCGCGGTGCGTGGTCGACGGCGTGCCGAGCTTCGCGGGCGACGCCGTGCCTTTCGGCCAGCTCGCCGAACGACGCTTCCGCCAGCTGCCGCAGCTCGGCCAGCGTGACGGCGCCGGCGACGACGAGCGCCGCGTTGTTCGGCACGAAGTTCTGCCGCCAGAACGCCTGCATGTCGTCGCGGGTCAGCGCCTTGATTCGACTCGCCGTGCCGATCTCGGTGAAGCCGTACGGATGCGTCGGACCGTAGAGCGCGGCGGCCACGGCCGTCGCCGCGATCGCTGACCGGATTGTCGCGCTGCTGCGACGAGATCGGCCAGCCGTCGCGCGCGCTGGCGCTCGATCTCCTCCGCGGGAAAGCTCGGCTGGAGCGCGACGTCGGCGATCAGGTCGAGCGCCGCCGGGAAGTTCTTCGGCTGAGACTGCCGGTCGAGACCGTCGACGCGTCCGTCGAGGTACCCGTGTCGAGCGACGCGCCCATCTGCGCGACTTCGTCGGCGAGTTGCGGGGCGCGTGCGCGTCGCGGTTCCCTGATCGAGCATCGCGGCCGTGAAGTTGGCAAGGCCCGGCTTCTCGACCGGGTTCGCGTCGCTGCCGGTCTGCGAACCACGAGGCTGGCCGACACGACGGGCACGCCGCCGGTCTGCTGGCAGGATCACCGTCAGCCCGTTCGCGAGCTGAAACGACTGCGGCACGGGCACGCGCACCGCGCGCGCGGCGGACGCGCCTTCGGCTGTTTCTCGCGCCACGGCTCGTCGGCGTTGATCGGACCGGCGTCCGTCCACTGGCCGCCTGCGCGGCCGCCTTGCGGCACTTCGGGCGCGAGCATCCTGCTTGCCCGGGCACGCCGTGCACGACGACGCGGGCGTTCGTGCGGAGTACTGCTGCGCGAACTGCCGCACGCTCTCGGGCGTCACGCGCCGCCGGCGCGCCGATGTCCTGCGGCGAGGTAGTCGGGCGTGCCGAGGTAGTGGTTGTACAGGTTCAGCCGATCGGCCACGCCGCCGAATCCGCCGAGCGTCTCGAAGGCCGCTGACGATCTGCGTCTCGATCGACGTTGCGCGCGCGCTCGACTCTCGGCGCCGGTCGGTCCGTTCGCGCGGAGCGCGTCGAGCTCTTCGTTGATGGCCGCCTCGAGCTCCTGCGAGCGTGTGACCGGGCCGCGCGGTCGCCTCGATGGCTGAAGACCGATCCGAGCATCAGCGACTGCTGATACGCGCGTGACGCTCCTGCGCGATCTGCTTCTCGTAGACGAGCTTCTTGTACAGCCGGCTCGAGCGTGCCGCCGCCGAGCACGCCGCCGGCGATGTCGGCGTCGGCGTCGCCGGGCTTGAAGATCGGCGGCGTCAGCCACGCCATGTAGACGCGCGGCAGCTCGACGCGGTCCTTCACGACCGTCGCGCCGCTCGGCGGTGATCGGCGGCGTCGTCGACGTTCACGGGCGGCACCGCCGGTCCGCGCTTCAGCGGGCCGAAGTACTTCTCGACGAGCTTCCTGGTCGCCGCCTTGTCGATGTCGCCGACGATCGCGAGGCTCGCGTTGTTCGGCGCGTAGTACTGGCTTGAAGAACTGCTTCACGTCGTCGAGCTTCGCGGCCTGGATGTCGGCGTGCGATCCGATGACGACGCCGTAGTACGGATGCCCCTTCGGGAACAGCTGCGTGGATACATCGCCTCTTCGACGATCCCGTACGGCCGGTTCTCGACGCTCTGGCGGCGCTCGTTGCGGACGACGTCCTGCTGATTCGACAGCTTGGCCTGGTCGACCTCGTCGAGCAGATAGCCCATGCGATCGGATTCGAGCCAGAGCGCGAGCTCGAGCTGGTTCGACGGCATCGTCTCGAAGTAGTTGGTGCGATCGAAGTCGGTGGTGCCGTTGACGTCGCTGGCGCCGGCGCCCTCGAGCAGCTGGAAGTGCGCATCGTCCGGCGACGTGCTTCGAGCCCTGGAACATCATGTGCTCGAACAGGTGCGCGAAGCCGGTGCGGCCCGCCGCCTCGTTCGCGGGGCCGACGTGGTACCAGAGGTTCACCGCGACCATCGGCAGGCGGTGGTCCTCGGAGAGGATCACCTCGAGCCCGTTCGGCAGCGTGTACTTCTCGAAGTCGAGCTTCGGCACATCGCTCACCGGCGCCTGCGCGCCAAGCGAGACGACCGTCAAGATCACGAGCAGCAGCGTAGCTGTTTTCTTCATGGTGTCGTTTCCTACTTTTTACTTTTCACTTTTCACTTTCTATTTTCTATTTCTTGTTCTCAAGACTGGCCCACAGGTACCAGGACGCCACGGTGCGGTACGGCCGCCATCGCTCGGCAATCGCGTGCAACCGTTTGACGTTCGGCGTGCCGCGAAGGTTGTAAGTCTTTCGCATCGCCTTCACGATACCAAGATCGCCGACCGGAAAGACATCGGGGCGCGTCAGGCGGAAGATGAGCAGCATCTCGACCGTCCAGCGTCCAATTCCTTTGATTTTCGTGAGTTCCGCCACGATCTCGTCGTCGCTCATGTCCGAGAGCGCCAGCGTGTTTATTGAGCCGTCGAGCATCTTCCGGCTCAGATCCCGCATGTAGGCTAATTTCTGACGGCTGAGTCCGGCCCCGCGAAGCGCGTCATCCGGCAAAGACATGAGCGCTTCGGGGGTTGGCCCACCGTTCGGCAGGAGCGCGCGGACGCGGCCGTAGATCGTCGCGGCCGCGCGTGTCGACAACTGCTGCGAGACGATCGCTTCGACGAGACCGCAGAAGACGTCGCCTTCACGGGTCTTGAGCGCGCAGGCGCCGTATTTCCTGATGATGGGCGCCAGGGCCGGATCGCGCCGCATCAGCGTGCGCCTCGCGCGCGCCAGCTCGTCATCGGTCAACGGACGAAAAAGGATCCGGGATCCGTTTTCGGTCGTGCTCTGCGAAAACGGATCCCGGATCCCTTTTCGTTTTGCCGCCCGCGAAAAAGGCTCCCGGAGCCTTTTTCCAGCCATCAACGGAGCGACACGGTCAGCGTGACCCGCGCGTGAATCTCGATCGTCGAGGGCTCGACCGGCGTCGTTGGCACGTTACCAGCGACGATGGCTTCAGTCACGCGCATCATCGGACGAGGCGGCTGGAACGGCTGAACCTCCTCCTCGACGCGGATGACCCGATCGATCGTGGCGCCAGCGCCGGCTGCAGCCGCATCGGCGCGTGCACGCGCATCGGCAACCGCCTGGCGCAGCGCGTCGCGCTCGAGCGCGGCACGGTTGCGCACGTCAAAGCGAATTCCTGCAATGGTCGTCGCCCCACCGGCCACCGCGGCATCGATGACAGCGCCGACGCGATCGATATCATCGAGCCGCACTTCCACCGTGTTGCGCGCGAGAAAGTTGCGGAACGTCTGCCGGCCGTTCGCGTAATCGAACTCCGGATTCAAATCGTAGCCGATGGTCTGTACCGCATCCTTCGGCACGCCGGCCTGCTCAATTCTCTGCAGCACCGCCGCCATCGCCGCGGCGTTCTGCTTCTGCGCGTCGGCCGAGACGCGCGAGCGCGACTCGGCGGCAATCGTCACGAACGCACGATCCGGCCTGGCCGTGACGATAGCCTGCCCGCGCGTGACGATGGTTGGCTGAGACGGAGGCGCGGGAGGCGCCTGTGCAAAGGCCGGCGCGGTTGCCGCGAGCAGAGATGCCGCCACGAACATGGACTTCATCTGCCCAGTTTACCCTTGGCGCAATCGGAAGATTCGATGTTCTCGAGGCTTACTTTATCGAGAACGCGATGCGGAAGCCGATGCTGTAGGAATAGCTGTCGGGCGGAATCTTGTGACGGTAGGCGCAGCGCAGGTAGCGGTCGTCGGCGTTCACCCACGCGCCGCCTCGAACCACGCGCATGAGGCCGTTCTCGGGACCCTGCGGGTTCAGGTACTGCGCGCGCTCGTAGTAGTTGGGCGAGTACCAGTCGCCCACCCACTCCCACACATTACCCGCCATGTCGTGCAGGTTGTACCCGTTGACCGGATAGCTGCCGACGGTCGCCGTCCCGCGCTCGGCCTTCACGCCCGTCTGCGGGAGGAAATGCGCGGATGCCGGGTCGAGCGTGTCGCCCCAGGGATAGCGCTTGCCGTCGAGACCGCCGCGCGCGGCGCGCTCCCACTCCGCCTCGGTCGGCAGCCGGACCGGCTTGCCGGTCTTGCTCGCCAGCCAGGCGCAGTACGCCGTGGCGTCGTCAAAACCCACGAGCGTCACGGGGTGGCGCTCGCGCCCCTCGGGCGGCGTGCCGTTGTTCCAGAAATAGGCCGCGGCGAGCGCGCGAAAATCGGCCTCGGACGGCCCCGACACCATCATCGGGAGCGTGCGAATCGCCGGGGACGGATGGTGCGTGTCGCGGACGAACTGCGCATATTCGGCGTTGGTCACCGGACACACGCCGACCGCGAACTCGTCGATGTACGCCCGGTGGCGCGGGCGCTCGTCGTCTTCACCGTCGTCGGCGCCCATGACGAACTCTCCCGCCGCAATGCGCGACACGCGCAGCAGCGGATCGTCAGCCATTTCTTCTGAGTAGAATGTGCATACCAATCATGACGCCGAAGCCGCTCGCTATCGAGACCTCCGAACTTCGAAAGCGCGTTCGCGCGCTCATCGACAACCGCCGCAAGCAGGCCGCAGACCGCCGGGTGAAGCTGGACGAGGCGGCGGCGGCGTACCGCGAGCTGCTGGCATCGACGGCCACACCGCTCGTACAGATGCTGGTCAACACGCTCCGCGCCGAGGGCTACAGCTTCACCGTCTTCACGCCCAACGGCGGCCTGCGCATGGCACCCTCGAGATCCGCCGACGACTTCATCGAGTTCGCGCTCGAGACGTCCCAGGGCGACCCGTTCGTCGCCCTGCGCGTCAACCGCACCCGCGGCCGGCGCGTCATCCAGCACGAGCGGCCGGTGAAGGATCGAACGCCGGTGGACGCGCTGAGCGAGGAGGATGTCCTGCAGGCGCTGCTCGACGAGCTTGGCCCGTTCGTCGAACGTTAGGAGCAACCTCGCGAATCTTCGAATTCGCGCCTCACGCAAGCCGCTCGACAAACGACGTATCGATCCCCTGACGCTTGAGCAGCGCCAGGAATCCCTGATGGTCGGCGGCACGCCGGTACGCCTCGCGCGAATCGACCACGCCGCCCTGGACGAACGCCGCCAGCACATCGTTCAGCGCCACCATCCCGTGCTTCCGTCCGCTGTCGATCGCCATCGGCAGCTGCGACGTCTTGCCCTCGGCGATCACGTTCGAGACCGCGCGCGTGTTGAGAAGCACCTCGCGGGCGGCGACGCGCCCGCCACCGGGCTTCCGTAACAGCACCTGCGCCACGATGCCGCGGAGATTCTCCGCCAGCCCCATCTGCACCTTCTGACGCCGCTCGGGCGGCGTCTCGTCGATGATGCGATCGACGGCGTCGGTCGCCGTGTGGGCGGTGATCGCGCCGATGACGAGATGGCCCGACTGCGCGGCCTCGAGCGCCAGCGTGACGATTTCCGGCGATCCGAAGTCTTCGATGACGAGCACGTCGGGGTTTTCGCGCAGGGCCGAGCGCGCCACCAGCAGCAGCTCGTTGCGGTCGCCACGCACTTCGCGCTGGCTCACGAGCGAGGTGCGGTTCTCGTGCACGAACTTGATCTGATTCTCGATCGTGATGACGTGATCGCTGCGCGTGCGGTTGATCAGATCGACGAACGCCGCGATGAGCGTGGACTTGCCGCTCGATCGCGGACCGGTGACGAGCAGGAGCCCTTCCGCCTCTGCGCACAGCCCCTGGATCTCGCGCGACAGGCCCAGCTGTTCGGCCGAGATCGCCAGCGCGGGAATCATGCGGAAGATGCCGCCGGCGCCGCGGTGATCGCGGAACGTCATGCAGCGGATGCGTCCGACGTCGGGGACGTCGCAAATCCATTCGGTGCCCGCCTGGCTGCGCAGGGCTTCGCGATTCCGCTCCGGGATGATGTCGAGGATCAACGCCTCGACGTCGGGCTCGCCGAGCGCGGCCTCGCCGTCGATAGGTCGAATCTCACCGTCGACGCGAATCGACGGGCGCGCCTGCGACATCAGGTACAGCGTCGACGCACCGCGCGCGGCAGCAATGCGAAGCAGACGATCGATGCCCGGCGAGTCGGGCGGTGAAAATCGCACAGGCTGATCGACGCGCACATACGGGCGCGACAACGGCAGCACGACGGCTGGACGAGGCTCGGGTTCGTAGACCTCGGTCCTCGGCACGCTCGCCGGCGGTGGTACCTCCACCGGACCGGTCTGGCGCTTCGACTCGACGGGAACCGGCGCCGGTTCCGGGAGCGACGCCGCGATCTCTGGGACCGGTTCAGGTGTCGTCTCCGGCGCGACAATCGCAGCCGGTGCCGGTTCGACCACGGCCGCGGGCTCGACGTCAGGTGTGGGCTCAACAGTCATCGACGCGAAATCCGCGTCCAGCGAGATCTCGTGGACTTCTGACGCTTCGGCGAACTCGGCTACGCGTTCCGGTTCCGGTTCCGGTTCGGGTTCCAGTTCTACGTTCGGTTCCAGTTCTACGTTCGGTTCTAGTTCTACGTTCGGTTCCAGTTCAAGGTTCGGTTCCAGTTCTACGTTCAGTTCCAGTTCCCGTTCCAGCTCCGGTTCCGGTTCCGGTTCCGATTCCAGCTGCGGTTCCAGTTCGCGTTCCGCCTGCGGAACAACCAGAGTCGCTTTCAGGCTGGCGGTCTCGACCTCGAGAGCTTCGGTGGCGACCTCGAGATCCTCGCTGGTGAGCTCGATGTTCCACGTCTCCGTCTCGGACTCGGACTCGGTCTCGGTGTCGGTCTCGACCTCGGGTTCGGCCTCGGCCTGCGCCTCGAGCGCGAGCTCGGGTTGGGGCTCGCGCCTCGTCTCTGGTTCTGCTTCCTCGACGTCTTCGATTGATGGCGTATCGATTTGCGAACTGAGCTCGAACGCGGGCTCCGGCTCGGCGGGCTCCTGGTGATCCTGTGCCGCGACATCCGCCGCAATCGTGGCCTCTGCCGGCGCCACCACCTCGATCGGTGTGACGACGCCCTGAGGAGCCGCCACCTCGGCCGGCGCGACGGGCGGGGCCGGTGCAGGCACTACCGCGATAAGCGGCGCCGCCGCGACGACGACTTTCGGCATCTTGGGCGCGCGATGCCGGCGTATCTCAATCCAGATGTCATCGCCGCCACGGGCCGCGATCACGGTAAACCGTTCGGCCCTGGCGAAGCTCGGCGGGGCAAGCTCCTGCTGTACGGCGCCAATGTCGACCAGCGTGTGTTGCGCGTCGGCGGGCAGCAGTTCCTTGAGCATGCCCCGCATGGCGTCGAGGGTGAGCGCGCGCGACGCCAGCTCGCTCTGGCCCGTCGGCGCGACGACATAGGGGCGCTCGCCGGCGTGGAGGACGAGGGCGTCTCCGTCGGCGCGGACGATGGCGGTCAACAACGAGGTTACAAGCGACACAAATCTCTCACACCAGGTATCTGGATCTCTCAGTTTTTCGGTCGCTTAGCCGACTCACTTTATTGCGAATATCACGCCATGTTGTACCGGCAGGAAGTCCAGGAGCTGATCGATCGCAAACCCCAGCGGCTCGATTTCCCGCCGGATTTCCTCAAAACTCATCTTGTGGAGGGGCGAGGCCGGCGCAATCTTGCTCTCTTTTGCATACTCGAGAATCATCACACGCCCGCCGGGTTTCAGTGCCCGGCGGATAGCCAGCATCGTCTCCCCGGGCTCGGCGAACTCGTGATACGCATAGGCCAGGAACGCCAAATCGATGGATCGCTCCGATAGCCGGGGGCTCTTGTCGGTCGCGAGCACGTACTCGACGTTGGTCAGTTTGTGCACTTCGACCGTCTTTCTGGTCTCGTCCAGCATGCTCTGCTGGACGTCCACGGCGTACACCTTCCCTTGCGGCCCCACCTTCTCGGCCAGCCGCCACGTGAAATACCCGGTGCCCGAGCCGATATCGGCGACCGATGCGCCGGGCTGGATGTGCATGGCCCCGATGAGCTCGTCCGGCCGATCGTCCTTGTCCCGGTCGGCCCGGTTGAAGAAGGGCACGTTCTCGGTCGTGGGCGCCACCTCGCGTTCGGACGTGCCCGGCTCGAGCGTCCACATCTTTCGCAATGTGCGCAGATAGGCGACGAGGTGATCGACCTCGGCCGGCGAGAGCTCCTTGCCGAACGCGGGCATCAACGAGCGGGGCTCCCGTCGCAGATCCTTCAAATCGTCCTTGCGGAACGACCGGAGCTCTCCCTGCGTATCGCGGAGCTGGATGGAAAAGTCGTCCTCGTTCAGCGCGAGGCCCTCGAACTTTTTACCATCCCTGGTTTCCACGACCAACGTAAAATAGCGCCGGGAAATCTGGTCGGCTGGATCGACGAGCGAGCGCTTGAGGGATTCCGGCGTTCGAAGAATCCCAATCCAGCTGAGGTCGGGACCCAGGCTGCCGCCGGCGTCGTTCACCGCGTGGCACTTCAGACAGCGCCCTTTGCCGTCGAAGAGACTCTTGCCGGCTGCCGCATCGCCGGCCCCCTGGGCGGACAGTGCCTGGACGGCGACCGTCAGCAGATATGCGACGCTGATGGCGGCGGTTTTCGAGGCAGAGCGCATGAGACGTCATCGTACTTCATAAGAAGGCCCGTATGTCTCCAACAACTTCGCTCGTGACAAGGTGGACGCGCGCAACGATCATCAATGTGGGCGTCTGCCTGGGGATTGCGTGCTCGGCATCGGCACTTCTGCTCGCGGGGCAGAACCCCACGCTTCAAGGTCATCCCGACGACTATCCGCGTGCCGACATCGAATACGGCGCGCGTCTATACACGGCACAGTGCTCGGCGTGTCATGGCGACAGCGGCGACGGCGTGGCAGGGGTCGACCTCAAGAGCGGCAAGTTCCGCAACGCGGCCAGCGACCTGCAATTGCGCACCGTCATCACGACCGGGTTCCCGAACGCCGGCATGCCGGCCTTCAAGTTCGACCCCACCGAGCTGACCGGCATCGTCGCGTATCTGCGGAACATGAACACGTTCGACGCCGGCTCGACCAAGCATGGCGACGCGGCGAACGGACGGACGGTGTTCGAAGGCAAGGGCGCGTGCCTGAGCTGTCATCGCGTCAACAACGTCGGCAGCCGGAAGGCGCCCGATTTGTCGGACGTCGGCGCGAACCGCAGCGCAGGATCGCTCGAGCGATCGCTCAAGAACCCGACCAGCCAGATGATGCCGATCAACCGGCCCGTTCACGCGGTCACGCGCGACGGACGCGTCGTCAACGGCCGGCGCTTGAACGAAGATACCTACACCGTTCAGCTGACCGACGAAGAAGGTCGTTTGTTCTCGCTGACCAAGTCCGAACTTCGCGAATACACCATATCCACGAAGTCGACGATGCCGTCTTATGAGAAGGAATTGTCGCCGGCAGAATTGGCCGATGTCGTCACCTACCTCCTCACGTTGAAAGGTCAGTGACGGCCCGTTATTTCGATTCGTAGATCCGCAGCAGCTCGATCAGCTTGTACCCCTTGGTCTGGTACGGCGGGATGACGCGCTCGGTCCGCAGGTACTGGATCATGCCTTCGTCTGCATAATCCGGGGGCCCGATGCCTTCTGATTCTTCCAGGAGCTTCACGAGGCCGTCGAAGGTCATCGCCTTGACCGATACGCGCCGTGTGGTCCTGAACGTGCCGAGCAGCTTCGCCGGCTCGTCACGCTGGACGGTGGCGAACGTCACGAAAATCTCGTTGGCGACGAAGTTGTAGTCGGCCTCGGACCGCGTCGACGGCGCGTCCTCGACCTTCAGCGCCGCAACCTCGTCGACGCCACGCAGCCGGTCAAGCACGTGCTGCGTGAATGCGCCTTCGCCGGACCACCCTCCGCTCTCAACCGGCATGCAGGATCCCCGCGATGTCGGCCGGAGTATCCACCAGCGCCTCGTCGCCGCGCAATTGGTCGGCGGGGAGATCGGCGAAGCCGAAGCCGTAGCGTGCGAGGCAAATGCGCACCCCTGCATTGCGCGATGTCTGGAGATCGACGATGGAATCGCCGATGAGCGTGGTCTCGGCCGGGCCGCTCGATGCCTGATTCATGAGGAAGATCAGCGCGTCGGGCGCGGGCTTGCGCGGCCACGGGCCATCGCCGCCCACGACCCACCGGAAGTGCGGAGCAAGGTTGAACAGATCGAGGATCTTTCTGGTCTGCTCGAGCGGCTTGTTGGTCAGGACCGCCATCGCCACCTGCTGCGATTGCAACTGATCCAGCAGGCCGGGGATGCCGTCGTAGGGACGGGTGTGGACGGTCAGCCGCCGGTCGTATGCGGCGACGAAACGCGGAAGCGCGTCTTCCAATGACGTCTCCACGCCCGCGGCCGAGATGACACGCCTGACGAGCGTGCCCACACCGCACCCAATCATGCTGACGATGGCGGCGTCCGGAAGCCGCGCGGCGCCATAGCCCGCCAGCATTTCGTTGGCGCTGTCGGCGAGATCGCGGCGCGAGTCGATGAGCGTGCCGTCAAGATCGAAGACGGCCAGTCGGCTCAAGCGCCGGCCCCGGACCCGGCATAGGTGGCAAACGACGTCGGCGTTTCCCACACCGTGACACGCACGACGGGAAAGCCCTGCGAATGCGTGTAGTCGTAGAGCAGTTTGGCGATATGCTCCACCGTGGGATTGCTGTCGACGACAAACACCGGCTCGCCCAGCCGCTGCAGCGGCTCAACCAGCGGGTCATCGTGTCGCAGGATCATCTTGTGGTCGAGCTCGCGATCGACCCATCCCTTGACGATCCGCTTGATGTCCGAGAAATCGCACACCATGTTGCGGTTGTCGAGCGACCCGCTGCGGACTTCGATCTCGGCGACGGCGTTGTGGCCATGCGGGTGCTTGCAGATGCCGTCGTAGTCGAGCAGGCGATGGCCGTAGCAGAACTCAATTTTCTTGGTGACTGAATACATGTCGGTTCCGAGTCTCGTCATGCTGTCCGGCGGCCTCGACAGCGCGGTGCTCGCCGCCCAGGAAGCCCGGACATATATTGTTCATCCAGTTTATGTCGCCGGAGGGCTGGCGTGGGAACAAGGTGAGCAGGACATCATCCGCCGCCTGTTGAGCGCGCCCCCGCTCAGCAACGGATCGAACCCGGTCATGCCGCTGGTCCGCCTCGAGTTCAGCCTGCGCGATGTCTATCCCCCGACTCATTGGGCGCTGAAGGGCACGCCGCCGGCCTACGACACGCCCGACGAGGACGTCTATCTGCACGGCCGCAATATCGCGCTCCTCTCGAAGGCCGCCGTGTATGCCGCCAGCCGGAAGATCGCCCGGATTGTCGTGGCGCCGCTCGCCGGCAATCCGTTTCCCGATGCGACGCCGCAGTTTTTCGCGGCGCTGAACGAGGCGTTCTCGCTCGGCCTCGCCGCGCCGATGGCGATCAGCGCGCCGTTCTCACGTCTGCACAAGGAGGACGTGGTGAAAATCGGCGCCGGGCTCGGCGTCCCCTTCGAGCTCACGCTGTCCTGTATGAATCCGTCGGGCACGACACACTGCGGGCTCTGCAGCAAGTGCCGCGAGCGGAGAGATGCCTTCCACGCGGCGGGTGTCAAAGACCCGACGACGTACGCGAACGCCAGCCCTCGGTAGGCAGACGATGACCTTTCTCGAAAACCCTTACGGAAGCTGAGATCCGAAGTGCGCGAAGCGGGCGGCTCCCATCGGGGCCGCGTCGTCGCCGAGCGGGGAAACCTCGATGCGCGCGTGTTCCATGATGCGCGGGGGCATACGGCGGGCGCATTCCTGACGAATCGGCTCGAGCAGCAGATCGCCCGACGACTGAAGAATGCCGCCGAGCAGAATCACTTCCGGATCGATGACCGCGGCGATGTTCGAGACGGCCATCGCCAGGTACTTCACCGTGTCGCGGATGACCGACACCGACACGCCGTCGTTCTCGCGCGCCCCGTTCAGAATCATCTCGAGCGTAATGGCGTTGAAATCGCCGCCCGCCGCATCGACGACGCGGGAACGGTCTCCGGATTTGACGCGCCAGACCAGGCGCCGCACGATGCCCGACGCCCCCCCTTCGGCTTCCAGGCATCCCATGCGGCGGTAGTCGTCGCGCTCGACAGGATTGAGCGCCAGCCACTGGACCGAGCTCGCCAGGCCGTGCGCCCCGGCAAGCAGCACGCCGTTGGACACGATGCCGGCCGAGATGCAGGGCCCGAGTGAGAAGGCGATCAGGTCGCGCGCCTGTTTTCCCGCGCCGTACCAGACTTCGGCGAGCGCCGACGCGTTGCCGGTGCTGAGCGTCCGAACCGGCACCGCTTTTCCAACCGCCCCCGAAAGAAAGGACCAGTCCGAAGGCCAGTTCTTGGAGTCGGGATTCGGAAACGACACGCCAATCGCCGACGGCCCGCCATTGCGGCTTGCCGCAAGGGCCTCTCGTGCCACGGCGACAACGGCATCGGCAGTGGCGGGCGCGGTCGATTCCGCCCGGGCGCGAACCGTCCCGTCGGTATCCATCAGGACTCCTCGCGCTTGCCCGCTGTCGACGTTGATTCCGAGGATCACGATGACTCCGTCTCGCCTTGCCAGTCCGTGTGCACGAGCAGCTTGCGCCCGGCGAGCGGCGTGCGGAAGGCGTCCGCACCCGATCTCTTATCGGACGATCGCCCGAACAGCACACGATCCACCTGTTTGAGGAGACGCTCGAACTGTTGCTCGTCGGGCGCGCTCAGGACCAGCACGCCGCAGCTTTCGGCGGGAGGGAACTTTACATCATCCAGATAGTCGCGATCGAGCGTCAGCAGCGTGCGCCGGAGCTGTGCGGCGAGGCGAAAGTGCTCGATGTCGGACGCACGGCGCAACCGCGGTTCCTCGAGCACGAAGAGCGCGTCCCAGCCCAGCCGTTCGCGCATGAAACGAATGAGCCCTGCCGGGAGGTTGGCGTCGCAGTAGACACGTGGCGCGTCGGTCAGTTCTTCGGCGAACGGTCCAAGCTCCGACGCTAGTGTGCCCATTTGGAAGGGGCGACCCTCAGGCTTTTTGCTCGACTTTCCGCGCCGCCGTGGCCTGCCGCTTCAAGTCGGCCAGAAGCGCGTCGCGCTTGTGCACGAGCTCCTTCCGCGGCCGCTGGCCGTTCTTCGATCCGATCGCGTATTCGCAGAACAAGGGAAAGGCGATCGTCGAATCGCAGTACGCCACAACCGTATCGGGCAGGACACCGGGATTCACCTTGCCCCAGCTGACGGCCTCGGCCGGCGTGGCGCCGGACAGGCCGCCCCACACCACCTGGTCGGCCGTGATCTGAATGAAGTAGTCGTTGCCGCCCTTCTGAATGCCGTACACCTCCCACAAGGTGGGCTGCCCCTGCAGGTAGAAATTCTTCGGCGACCCGCCGCCCAGAATCACACAGCCGTTCCGCTTGCCGGCGAGGATGATCGCGCACACCTCGTTGACGTCGCGGTTCGGATCGACCATCAACGAGCTGCCGTTCAGCAGCGCGTGATAGGCAAGGTTCATCCCGATCGAGCTGTCGCCCGGTGACGACGTATAGATCGGTACGCCGACTTTGGCCGCGCACGCCACGACCGAATGCTCCTCGCATCCCGGATAGCGCTTCAACAGGTCGAGACCCATGCGATAGTGAAGCTCGGAGGTCGTCGTCGGGCCTTCCAGCCCGGACCGGACCAGGAAATCGCGGATGTAGGCGTCGGTTTCGAGCAGCACCGTCGCGGGGAACAGCACGTCGTAGATGCGGATGATGCCTTGCTCGTACAGCTCGACATCGTCCACGAACGGCGAGCCGCGATGAAGCGTGAAATTCAGCGCATGGTGCAGATCGTGATACAGGTTGGCGCCGGTGCTGATGATGAAATCGACCAGCCCGCGGTTCATCATTTCCACGACGCATCCGCCGATGCCCGCCGGGGTCATCGCGCCCGCGATGGTGAGCCCGACGGTGGTGTCTTCGCCGGGATCGAGCATCTTGTTCGAGAAAATACGGCAGGCTTCTGAGAGCCGGGCGGCGTTGAAGGCTTGAAATCCCTCATCGATCAGATGACGGACTTCCTGGCTTCCCTTAGGACGATAGAAGCCAATCGGCTTTCCCGAGAGAGCGCCTTTCGAGGACGGAGCGCCTGGATGACGGTGCGGCATAGATTCGTAATCTTACATCCGCATGCGGTCTTGACAATCCCATAGAGAGAGACAAAGGTAGTCGGGACACGCATGAACGAACCGACACTCATCGCGAACGAACTGCCCTCGTGGGTGCTCTTCACGGCCGGCGCCATTGGTGCGTTTGCGCTCGTCATGCTGTTCGTCATCTGGAAGAAAGGACGGCCGTTCGCCGCGGGCGATGTCTTCCGCGCGAGCCGCATGAGCGCGGGCAATCGCATCTTTCCGACGCAGGTGCTAATCTCGCCGACGAGCGTGGTGCACTACACGCCGCAGTGGGTCGGGCGCCTCGAGCACTCGATGCACATGGCGCACGTCGCTTCGGTACGCATCGACACCAACCTGATGTTCTCGGACGTGTATATTGAAACGACAGGCGGCGCGAGTCCCATCAGCTGTCACGGTCATCGGAAATCCGACGCGGTCCGCATGAAAGAGCTCATCGAGAAGTATCAAACCGAGTACTACAGAGCGAAACCGTCCGCTTCCAATTGAGCCGTCGTTCGCTCAGGTAATCTGCCAATCTGCGAATCTGCGAATTTCGTAATCGCTCGCGATTGCCCCCTATGGTGCCTCAGAGCAGCGTCCGATAATGACACTGGTAAACATTTGTGGACGATCTGACCTTTACTGCCCGTCGTGCGACCGCCGCCAAGCCCGAGACTGAGAGCGATCTCGATACGCGGTTTCGCAACCTGGTCCAGAGCCCGCTGCGTGCGGGCATTCTCCGTTACCTGAGCGCGCGGCCGGAAGAAAGCTTCGACGCCGATCAGCTGATGCAGACGTTCGGCCGCCTGCGGCTCGACGTCGAGAACTGCATCCGCGAGCTGGTGGCGTTCGGCGTCGCGCGCGGGCTGCCAGGCACGCCGGTGCGTTACACCGCCGCGCGGCCGGACAACCCGGGTATCGAGAAGCTGCTCGACAAGTTCCTCGAACGCCGCGCCACGATCAGCACCGAAGACCAGTCGCCGTCGGTCCAGCGCTTCCGCGAGATGATCGGCCGCGACGAGAAGATGCTCATCGTCTTCGAGTGGATCCGCACGGCCGCCAAGTCGGACATTTCGGTCCTCATCCTCGGACCGACCGGCTCGGGCAAAGAGCTCGTGGCCAGGATGATTCACGAGCTCAGCCGCCGTCAGACGGCGAAATTCCAGGCCGTCAACTGCGCCGCGCTGCCGGATACCCTTTTCGAATCGGAAATCTTCGGCTACGAGAAAGGCGCGTTTACCGGCGCGCACGACAGGAAGCCGGGACGCCTCGAGCTGGCCAACGAGGGCACGCTCTTCCTCGACGAAATCGGCGACCTGTCGATCGTGGCCCAGGCCAAGCTGCTGCGCGTGCTCGAAGAGCGACGGTTCGAACGGCTGGGGGGCAACAAATCGATCCACGTCGATTTCCGCCTGATTTCGGCGACCAACCGGCCCCTGGATCAGTTCGTGCGCGATGGCCGGTTCCGCGAAGACCTTTATTACCGTGTCAACGCGTTCTCCATCCGCCTGCCGTCGCTTCGCGAGCGCCAGGTGGACATTCCCGTTCTGGCAAACCGCTTCCTCGCGCGCTACTGCGCGGCCAACGGCATGCCGCTCGACGCCAAGTCGTTCGCGCGTGAGGCGATAGAGCTGCTGACCGCGTATCACTGGCCCGGTAACATCCGCGAGCTCGAGAGCACCGTGTCGCGCGCGGCGTTGTCGGCGCCCGGACGCGCGATTCGCGCCGCCGACATCGAGTTCCTGCACGCCAGCGAGCCGCCCGCGGAAGAGAGCGGCGAACGTATGCCCTCGCTCCGCGAGGCCGAGCGCGCGCATATCGTGCGCATCCTCGACGCCTGCAGCTGGAACAAGAAAGAAGCGGCCCGCATCCTCGAGATCAGCCGCGGCACGCTCTACCGCAAGATCCTCGAGTTCGGGCTCGAGCCCCAGGCCCATGGGGCACAGGCGCGCAGCCGACCACGGCGCGTCACCGCCAGCTAACGAAACCCCTCGAATAGTCCGACAAGACGGTTAGAGCGACTGGCCGTCTTGAAACGGCACAAGGCCAGGACCTAGGCTATCTGCCTTAACTGCTAGCAGATACGCCGATTTTTGAAATGCATGTGCCAGATTCGCGCATGTGGGCCCTGCCCGAGCTGTTCAGGATGTCGTCGATGTTTTCTCGTAGGTAGTTCACAGAAATAGACTTACGGCCGGCGTCCGCGGAAGTCCCATCGGGCTAACGTTTTGCAGGATGGGGCACAGATTCAGGCAATGAAGCAGCTCCCAATTGCGGCGCGGATTTATGTCGGCGGGGTGATCGCGGGCGGGGCCTTGCTCCTGGCGGCCTTTTTCCCGACGCACGACTTCCTGCATCCGCAGTGGTTCGTCACCCTGCTGCTCCTGTCGTCGATTACCTCCGCCTTCAAGGTCAACCTGCCGCTCGCCCGCAGCGGCTCGACGATGTCGGTGTCCTACGCCGTCGACTTCCTCTCGCTCATCCTGCTCGGCCCGGCCCAGACGATGATCGTCGGCGCGCTCAGCGCGTGGAGCCAGTGCACGTTCCGGATGACGACGAAGAACCCGCCGTACCGGACGTTCTTCAGCATGTCGAGTCTGGTGATCAGCGTCCAGGCGGCCGGTTGGGCGTTCCAGGCACTGGGCGGCATTCCCGGTCTCGCGTCGATGTCGCTCGGCGCGATGGCCAAGCCGCTGCTCGGCGCGGCCGGCGCCTACTTCTTCTGCAACACGATTCTGATCGCGTCGGCCATTGCGCTGTCGACACACCAGTCGCTCTTCAAGGTATGGAACGAGAACTTCCTCTGGAGCGCGCCCAGCTATTTCGTGGGCGCCGTGGCGGCCGCCGGCGTGTCGATTGTCATCGGCGGCACGACGAACTACTACATTGCGCTGCTGGCGGCGCCGCCGCTCTACCTGACGTACCGCAGCTACAAGATCTACCTCGGCCGCATCGAGGACGAGCAGCGGCACGTGCAGGAAGTATCGGACCTGCACCTGGCGACGATCGAGGCGCTGGCACTCGCGATCGACGCGAAGGATCGCACGGGCAAGTCGCACATCCGGCGCGTCCAGGTCTTCGCGGCCGGTCTCGCGAAATCGATCGGCATGTCGGAAAACGAGATTCAGGGCGTGAAGACAGCGGCCCTGCTGCACGACATCGGCAAGCTGGCCGTCCCCGAGCACATTCTCTCGAAGCCGGGGCCGCTCACGCAGGAAGAGTTCCAGAAGATCCGCATCCACCCGCAGGTCGGCGCCGAAATCATCGCCGGCGTGCCGTTCCCCTATCCTGTCGCGCCGCTGATTCTGAGCCACCACGAGCGGTGGGACGGCAAGGGGTACCCGGCGGGCATGAAGGGCGACGAGATCCCGGCCGGCGCCCGCATCCTGGCGGTGGTCGATTACTTCGACGCGCTGACGTCGGAACGCCCGTATCACAAGGCGATGAGCGACGAAGGTGCCGTCGGGCTGCTGCGGCAGGAAGCCGGCAAGGCGCTCGATCCGAATCTCGTGCAGATTTTCGTCGAGAACCTCGACAAGCTGCGCGCCGAAGCCGAGACGACCACCGATTCGGTGCGCACGCTCGCACTGCCAACCGGGACGAGCGAAAAAGGCCGCCCCGCGGTGGGCCTGCTGCCCGAGCCGTCGAACAAGACCGTCTTCGACGACATCGCGCTCGCCCATCGCGAGATTTACGCGCTATACGAAATCGCCCAGGCGATGGGCACGAGCCTCGGCGTCGCCGACACGATGGCGCTCATCTCGTCGAAGCTGAGCAACCTCGTCCCGTTCTCGTGCTGCGCGCTGTTCCTGTACAACGAAGAGCTCGAAACGCTGCGCTGCCGGTTCGCGACCGGCATCGACGCCGAGGTGATTCAGCAGATTTCCGTGAAGAGCGGCCTCGGCCTGACAGGCTGGGTGGCCCGCAACCGCCGCACGCTGGTCAACGCGCGCCCGAGCGCCGACCTCGAGGCGGCCGGCATCCCGGGCACCACCTCGCTGCAGTCGGCGCTGGTCTGCCCGCTGGTCTTCAACGAGCGCTTCATCGGCACCCTGTCGGTGTACCACATCGACGCCGGGCTGCTATACCGACGACCATCGCCGGCTGCTCGATCGCGTCTGCGAGCAGGCCGCGGCGGTCATCTACAACTCGATCGTCTTCGAGCAGACCCAGGAAGATTCGCTGACCGATCCGCTGACCGGGCTGCCGAATACCCGGTTCATGTTCATGCACCTGACGCGCGAGCTCGCGCGCGCCGAGCGGTTGAAGTCGGAAGTCTCGCTGCTCGTCATGGACCTCGACCACTTCAAGGAAATCAACGACAACCACGGCCATCACGTCGGAGACCGCGCGCTGCGCGAAGTGGCGGGCGTCCTTCGCGCCGCGATCCGGCCGTACGACATCTGCGTCCGCTACGCCGGCGACGAGTTCATCGTCGTGCTGTCGGGCTGCGGCGCCGACGAAGCCGAGCGGAAGCGCATGGAGCTGCAGACCGCCATCGACGAGGTCGTGTTCGAGGCGCGCCCGGGCAAGCGCCTGCAGCTCGGCATCAGCATCGGCGCGGCGATCTTCCCGCACGACGGCAATACCTACGAGACGCTGCTGGCCACGGCCGACAGCCGGATGTATCGCGACAAGCAGAAGCGCAAGCGCACGCTCGTCGTCAAGCCGGGGATGGAACCGCTGACGCCGTCACGGCGCGAGCCGGTGCAACAGATTACCGATTCAGAGCTTCAGCGGGCGGCGTCCGGCGTTCTCTAATTGCGTGATTCACTCCGGCTCTATCCAGTCCGGCCGGCGCCCTCCGAGCCCCGTCAAGAGGAACGCCACGCCGGTGGCGCCAACCACCAGGCCCAGCCCATCTGTCACCGGAGTCTCCCAGGGAAAGTCCTGAACGAGCAGCCACGCAGCAGGCACGGTCATGATCAGGCCAAGCGTGATCGCGGCCGGCCGTTTGAGCACGAACCGCAGGAGCGTGCCGCGAAGACGTTTCAGATACATAGATCACGAAGGTCACGAAGCGGGAATCTGCCAAGATCACGAAGACAGGTTATCTTAGTGATCTTAGTGATCCTGTGTGGTTCAAATCTTAGTGATCTTGGTGATCTCGTCTTAGATCAGCGACAGAATGCCGACCTTCCCCATTCACGATGCCGTCCAGGCGACGCCGCGCGCGCACATCATCAGGCTCGACCTTCAGGGCGGCTCGTTTCCGTATCAGGCTGGACAGGCGGCATATCTGCGGCCTCACGGCGCCGAAAAGAGGCGGCCGTATTCGATCGCGTCGGCGCCGGAAGAGACCGAGCGGAACGGCCTGATCGAGTTCCTCGTTCAGACAGGCACGGACGGCTCGTCCGGATTGACTTTGGACCTCATCGAGCCGGGCACGCCCGTGACCGTCGACGGCCCGCTGGGGTCGTTCACGTTTCCGGCCCATCCGCGCGAAGAACGTTTTGTGTTCATCGCGGGGGGTACTGGCATCGCGCCGCTGCGATCGATGCTGTGGCATACGCTGCTCGCCGAACGGCACGGCAAGGTGGGGTTGATCTACAGCGTGCGATCGCCCGAAGAGTTCGCCTACATGCAGGAATTCCAGCGGCTCGCAGACGAAGGACGCATCGACTTCCGCCACACCGTGACGCGTACGGCGTCGAAAGACTGGACTGGCCGGCAGGGGCGCATCGACTCGGCGTGTCTGGAAGGGCTCATCGCTCCAGGCGACACGTTGTGTTTTCTCTGCGGGCCGCCGGCCCTCGTGGGAGAGATTCCGCCGCAGCTCAGACAGCTCGGCGTCAGGGATGATCAGATACGCCTCGAGCAATGGGCGTAAGTGAATCCTCCATTGGTAGATTGGAAGATTGGTGGATTGTTAGATTGTTGGCAGAGTGAAGATTGGTGGATTGGCAGATTACTGCAGTGCGGATTGTCAGAATCCTATGACACTGAAGCCAGCATCGACCATCATCACTTCCGCCGTGACGCCCCGGCCCGAGGGGCTGAGGAGGAACATCGCGGCGTCGGCGACTTCGCTCGTCTCCGTGTTCTTCCGGAGCGGCGAGTGCTCGCGGTAGTGGCCCAGGATGTGGGAGAAGCCCGAGATGCCCATGGCCGCGAGCGTCTTGATGGGCCCTGCCGAAATCGCGTTGACGCGGATGTTGTCGGGTCCGAGCTCGGCGGCCAGGTACCGCACCGACGATTCGAGCGCCGCCTTCGCCACGCCCATCACGTTGTAGTTCTTGAACACCCGCTCGCTCCCGAGATAGGTGAGCGTCAGCATGCTGCCGCCGCCCCGCTTCTGCATCAGCGGGCGCACTTCACGCGCGAGCGCGATGAACGAGTACGCGCTCACGTCGAGGGCGATCGCGAAACCCTTCGCGCGAGGTCTGCGAGAACGGCGCGTCGAGGTCTTCCGGCTTCGCGAACGCCGCGCCGTGCACGAGCATGTCGAGCCCGCCGAGCTCTTTGTCGAGCGAGGCGCCCAACGCGGCTATCTGCTCGTCGCTCGTGACGTCGCACCCGAGAATCAAGGGGTTGTCGAGGGTGGCGCCAAGCTCGCGCACGTTCTCTTCGAGCCGCGCGCTGGGATAGGTCAGCACGATGCGCGCGCCGGCATTGGCCAGCGCTTGGGTAATGGCCCACGAAATCGACCGCTTGTTCGCGACTCCGACGACGAGCGCGTGCTTCCCCGAAAGATCAGGCATCTCGATAGTCTCGTTCAGTTTTCAGTCGTCAGTTTTCAGATTCTAGATTCTAGTTTCTAGATTTCAGATTCTAGATTCGGGCTATCTGGAGCGTTTCTTCGGCCCGGAATGCTGGCCGTGCTGGCGCGAACGCATCAGCCCGCCGCCGCCCTGCCCCTGCGGCCGGCCGCCCTGGCGTCCCTGGTGGCCGCCCGATGGGCCACGCGAATTGCCGC
The DNA here is from genome assembly GCA_963746535.1 of Vicinamibacterales bacterium. Classification (GTDB taxonomy): domain Bacteria; phylum Acidobacteriota; class Vicinamibacteria; order Vicinamibacterales; family JAMQPK01; genus JAMQPK01. Next base: position 771,694 of record CAVVBP010000011.1, read on the forward strand.
CGCCTTGCCCGCCGCCCTTGGCAAACCGGCCGGGGCGCGAGTTGTTCTGGAATCGGCCGCGGTTCTTGGCGGCCTGCCGGATTGTGAACTCCGGCACAGGCCTGGCCACCGGCTCGCGTTCGATGCGCGGGAGTTGCGCACGAATCAACGGCCTGTGCAGACGGACTTCTTCGGGGGCGCTCTCCGCGGGCGCGTTCCCGTTGTCCTGGTGAACGGGCAGGTCTTCGGTCGCGTCCGCGTTCAGAGAGTTTGGCAGTGGTTCCGGTGGTTCTTCGGGCTCAGGATGCGTGACGAGAACGCCCTGCGGCGGCGCGTCGTGCTTCACCGACTCGAGCACTTCGTCGTAGGCCGCCTCCACCGACGTTTTCTTCTTTCGCAACCGCGGCGCTTTGCCACCCTTGTAGGGATGCTCGGTGTCGCATGTCGTGCAGCGGGTCAAACGAATGTCGTCGCCGACCATCGCCACGATCGTGTGGTTCGCCAGACGGCGCTCACGCGGGCAATAGTCATCGAGAATGTCACCAAGCCGTAGCTGACGCTGTTGCATGAATCTCCCGAAACAAACCTTTTAGGCCGGGAATCTTTAGCGGGACCGTCAGTCTACTACGTCGCCCTGACGGCCCGCAACCACCCATTCACGTCGGCCAGCGCAGCCGAAACGGCTTGCGGCTGAGTAGATTGCGGGGTTTTCCGTGCGAGAACGGACGCCTCCGGCGTCACGACCGTACGCACCGATTCATCGAAAAGCGGGCTGTAGCGCTGCCATTCCGACAGGCTGAGCGCACCGAAATCACGCCCCTCAGCCAGAAGCCCGCGCACCATCCCGCCGACGACCTCATGGGCCTCGCGAAACGGCATCCCCTTACCGACCAGAAAATCGGCGACGTCGGTCGCGAGCAGCAGGCCAGAGGCCGCGAGTGCGGTTTTGCGCGGAAAGACCTCGAGCCCCTCGACGACACCCACGAGCGTGGCCAGCGCGCCGGCCACGTTGTCTTCGGCGTCGAAGACCGCTTCCTTGTCTTCCTGCAGATCCTTGTTGTAGCCGCTCGGCAACCCTTTCATCGTCGCCATCCAGCCGGCGAGATGGCCGATGAGCCGCCCGGCCTTGCCGCGGATGAGCTCGAGCGGATCCGGGTTCTTCTTCTGCGGCATCATGCTGCTGCCCGTGCTCGAGGCGTCCGAGAGCTGGAAGAACCCGTGTTCTTCGTCGCAGAAGATGATCAGATCCTCGGAGAACCTGCTCAAATGCACCATCGTCATCGTGCACGCGTGCAGGAATCCGGCCACGAAATCGCGATCGGACGACGCGTCGATGCTGTTGGCGACCACGCGCGAAAACCCGAGGCGCGACGCGAGCATGGCGGTGTCCACCGCGTAGTTCGTGCCGGCGACGGCGCCGGAGCCCAGCGGCATCGCGTCGGCCTCGCGCGACGCCCAGCCGAAACGGTCGTGGTCGCGGCGCAGCGCCGCGACGTGCGACAGAAAGAAGTGGGACACCAGCACCGGCATCGCGCGCCTGAGGTGTGTGTAGGACGGCATCACCGCCTGTCCAGCCGATTCGGCCTGGCCGGCAAGCCTGGCCACCACGTCCGCAATCTGCTTCTGCAGCAACGGAATGCGGCGCCTCAGGTACAGGCGCAGATCGAGCGACACCTGCTCGTTGCGCGATCGTCCAGTGTGGAGGCGCTTGCCCAGATCGCCGATGCGCTCGACGAGCTGCCGCTCCACGAACGCATGGACATCCTCGTCGGGACCGTCGAGAAATGCGGGCTCGCGCCGGCCGCGCTCGAGGATCTCGGTGAGGGCGGCCGAAACCTGGCTCGCTTCGGCCCTGGTGAACACGCCCACGTTGGTGAGCCCCTCGACCCATGCAAGGCTGCCGGTGACGTCGTCCTCGAAGAGGCGCTTGTCGAAACGAAATGACGAGCCGAACTGAAAGGCGATGGGATCGGGCTCGCTGTCGAACCGTCCGGACCAGAGATTTGGCATCGGGCTACTTTGACGCGGGAGCGGCCTGGCGCCTGGCGCTCTTGGCCGCCGTTTCTACAGGCAGACCCCAGATTTTGATGAAGCCTTCCGCGGCCGTGTGGTCGAAGGTATTTCCTTCCTCATACGTCGCGAGCCCCTGATCGTAGAGCGCGAACGGCGACTTCCGCCCCACCACGCGGCAGTCGCCCTTGAACAGCTTCAGCCGGATCGTGCCGCTCACCTTCTTCTGAATGCTCTGCATGAACGCGTCGATGGCTGTGCGCGTCGCCGAGAACCACAAGCCGTTGTAGACGATGTCGGCGTATTCCTGCGAGAGGCGCTGCTTCAGACGCTGAAGGTCCTTCGGCGTGACGAGGCCCTCGATCTCGCGATGGGCCGTGTGGAGCAACAGCGCGGCCGGCGCCTCGTAGATCTCGCGCGACTTGATGCCGACGACACGATTTTCAACCATGTCGATCCGGCCCACCCCATGCACGCCCGCGATGGTCTCGAGCGACCCGATGAGCTCAACCAGCGACATTTCTACGCCGTTCACCGCCGTCGGCACCCCGCTCTGCCACTCGATCTGCACATAGGCCGGCACGTCGGGCGCGGACGCCGGCGCCTTCGTCAGCGTGTAGATATCGTCGGGAGGCTCGTTCCACGGGTCCTCGAGCACGCCGCACTCGATCGAGCGGCCCCAGAGGTTCTGGTCCGTGCTGTAAGGGCTCTTGCTCGTGGCCGATACCGCGACGCGCCGGACACGCGCGTATTCAATCTCTTCCGCCCGCGTCATGTCCCACTCGCGAGCGGGAGCGACGACGGTCATGCGCGGATCGATGGCCCTGGCCGACACGTCGATACGCACCTGGTCGTTGCCCTTGCCGGTGCAGCCATGGGCAATTGCCGACGCGTTTTCCATCTGGGCGATCTCGACGAGCTTCTTCGCAATCAGCGGCCGGCCCAGCGCGGTGGCCAGCGGATACCGCTCTTCGTACAGCGCGTCGGCCTGGAGCGCCGGCAGGATGTAATCGCGCGCGAATTCCTCGCGGACGTCCAGCACGTGACACCGGCTCGCCCCGGCGGCCATCGCCCGCTCGCGAATCTGGTTCAGCTCGCCTCCCTGACCCAGGTCGAGCGTGACGGCGATCACTTCTGCGCCGTGCTTCTCCCTCAGCCAGGGAATCGCCACGGACGTGTCGAGCCCGCCGGAATACGCGAGAACGATTCTTGTCATCTTTTCTTTAGGATCTCGGCTCGCTCCCGCTCGCCGAGCAACCACCTCGAGCTCGGCCCCTTCGGGGCCTCGCTCTCGGCGCTGTCACTGACAGTGACTCACGCAAACTGCGACCAGGCCTCCAGCTGCTTCGCCAGCGCCTTCGCATGGCGGGCGTCCTGCGAGATGACCAGAATCGTGTCGTCGCCCGCCAGGGTGCCCACAACCTCGTCGAGCTTCGCGCGGTCGATGGCCAGCGCGAGCGGCTGGGCCAGGCCCGGTCCGGTGCGCACGACGATGAGCTGCTGGACGCAGGCGACGGCGCTGGCGTATTCGGCCATCGCCTTCTGCAGGGCGACGCCGGCGCCCGGCGGCACCTGCGGCTCGGCGCCCTGCTGCTGGTAGGCGCCGTCCGCCGACCGTTTGACGAGGCCGAGGTCGCGGATGTCGCGCGACAGCGTGGCCTGCGTCACGTCGTAGCCCTGCGCCTTCAGCCGCGTGCGCAGCTGTTCCTGGCTGTGGATCTCTTCGTTCGCGATGAGCTGCAGGACGGCCGCCTGCCGGCGTGCTTTCATAACCATACAGAGCTGCGAATTATCATACACATTTCTCGCGCGATCTGCTGTATATTTATGCTTTGCAATGGATACTTCCTCACTGACCGAACGCATGGCCGCGCCGGCCGGCGCGGGCGACGCCGTCAGAATCGGCATCGCGGGCGCGAGCGGATTCGCCGGACAGGAACTGCTGCGGCTGCTCGCGGGCCATCCCCGCGTGCGGGTCGCCTCGGCCATGTCCTCGTCTCCGGATGGGCCGCCGCGGACGCTGCCCGCGCTCGCGAAAATCTGGGACGGCGTCATCGAGCCGTTTTCGGCCGAGAGACTGGCCGGGAGCGCCGACGTCGTGTTCCTGGCGTTGCCCGAAGAAGCCGCGGCGAACATCGCGCCGGCGCTCGTCGATCGCGGCGTGCGCGTCATCGACCTGTCCGGGGCGTTCCGCCTGCGCGATGCGGCCGCGCGGGAGAAGTGGTATCCCGCCACGAAGCTGGGGTCGCTCGAGCCTGTGTACGGGCTCACCGAGCGCAACTACGACGCCATCCGGCGTGCACGGCTGCTGACCAACCCGGGGTGCTATCCGACCGCGGCGCTCCTTGCTCTCGAGCCGCTTGCCGAAGCCGGACTCCTGGCCGGCGAGATCGTCATCGATGCCAAATCGGGCATCTCTGGCGCGGGCAAGAAGCCCAGCGAACGCACGCACTTTTCCGAGAATCACGGCAGCGTGTCGGCCTACGGTCTCTTCGGCCACCGGCATCAGCCCGAAATCGAGCAGGAGCTCGGCACACCGGTGACGTTCGTGCCGCACCTGGTCCCGCTCGATCGCGGCATTCTCGAGACGATTTACGCGAAGCTCCAGCCGGGCACGACATCGGCGCAGGTGGCGGCCGTCATGAGCAGCGCGTACCACGCGGCACCGTTCGTGCGGATTACGGGCGAGACGCTGCCGGAAATCAAGCACGCCGCCTATACCAATTTCTGTGACATCGGGTGGCGGGTGGACGCCGGCGGCGGCCGCATCGTGCTCGTGGCCGTCATCGACAACCTCGTGAAAGGCGCCGCCGGGCAGGCGATTCAGAACATGAACGTCATGCTCGGCTGCGACGAGCGCACCGGGTTGCTGCCCGTATGAAGCCGGTCGTGCTGAAATTTGGCGGCGAGTTGCTGGAGGACCCCGCGCGCGTGGCGGCCCTCGCATCGACCATCAGCCGGCTCAGCCGCACGACGCCGCTGGTCATCGTGCATGGCGGCGGCCGCGAGATCGATGCGTCGCTCGCAAAAATGGGCATCGAGAAGCGGCAGGTCGACGGGCTGCGCATCACCGACGGGCCGACGCTCGACGTGGTGGTCAGCGTGCTGGCGGGCCTCGTGAATACCAGGCTCGTGGCGGCGCTGGGAGCGGCCGGTGTGCCTGCGGTGGGCCTCACGGGCGCAGATGCCGGTGTCGGCCGGGTTAAAGCCGCGCCCCCGCACGTCTCCACCAGCGGGGTGACGGTCGACCTTGGACGCGTGGGCGAGCCGACGGGCAAGGAGAAACCCGCGCTGCTGACCGATCTGTGCCGGAAGGGCTACGTCCCGGTGGTGTCGAGCATCGGGGCATCCCGCGAGGGCGAACTGTTCAACGTCAACGCCGACACGCTGGCGGCGCACATCGCCGGGCGTCTCAAGGCGCCGCGGTTGATCATCGCGGGCGCGACCGCCGGCGTGCTCGAGCGCGACGGCTCGACCATCGCCGGCATGACACTCCAGGACATCGACGCGCTCATCGCCGGCGGCGTGGCCACGGCGGGCATGATCGCCAAACTCACGGCCTGCCGCAGCGCCATCGACGGAGGCGCCCGGGAAGTATTCGTCGCCGACGGCAAGGATCTGGCCGGGCTCGCGGTGCTCGCGCGTCACGGACGCGCGGCGGGAGCCGGCAAAAGCACGCGGATCACCAAAGGTACAGCGGCATCACGCCGACAAATCAACAAAAGGGCATCATGACGAGTCAGGTTCGCGAGCTCGAATCGAAACACATCGTCCAAACCTACCGGCGCACGCCGATCGTGCTGGTGCGCGGCAAGGGCGTTCGTGTGTACGACGAGGAAGGGCGCGAATACATCGACCTGCTCGCGGGGATCGGCGTCGGGGCGCTCGGCCACGGCCACGAGGGCCTGGCGGCCGCCATCGCCGAGCAGGCGCGCGAGATGATCCACTGCTCGAATCTGTTCTTTCATCCGCTACAGGGCCAGGTTGCCGAACGCCTCGCCAGGTTGTCGGGGCTGTCGCGCTCGTTCTTCTGCAACAGCGGCGCGGAAGCGGTCGAGGCCTGCCTGAAGTTCGCGCGGCGCTACTGGCACACCAAAGGTGTGAAGGACCGCACGGAAATCATTGCCATGGAAGGCGACTTCCACGGCCGGACGATGGGCGCATTGTCGACGACGTGGGACGAGCACTATCGCACGCCGTTCATGCCGCTCATCCCGAACGTGCGGTTCGTACCGGTGAACAACCCGTCGGCGCTACGCGCCGCGGTGACGGACAAAACCGCGGCCGTCATCTTCGAGCCGATTCAGGGCGAAGGCGGCGTACGTCCCATCACACAGGAATTCGCCGATGCCGTCGGCGCCGTGTGCAGGCAGACCGGCACGCTCGTCATCGCCGACGAAGTGCAGTGCGGCCTCGGCCGCACGGGACAGCCGTTCTACTTTCAGAAGCTCGGCATGAGCCCCGACCTGATTTCGGTCGGCAAGGCGCTGGCCGGCGGCGTGCCGATGGGCGCGGCGATCCTGAAAGAAGAGGTTGCGGGCGCGCTCGCATTCGGAGACCATGGCACGACGTTCGGTGGAAACCTGCTCGCCTGCCGTGCGGCGCTGATTTGTCTCGACCAGCTGACCGCAGGCTTGATGGAGCACGTGAAGAAAGCCGGCGCGCACCTCGAAGCCCGGCTGCGGGCGATGCAGCAGAAGCATCCCGCGATTGTGGACGTTCGAGGCGCGGGCCTCATGTGGGGCCTCGAGCTGAACATGGACGCCACGCAGGTGCACGAAGCCGCCATCCGGCAGGGCGTGCTCGTGAATCGCACGGCAGGCAAAGTCATCCGCCTGCTTCCGCCGCTCGTCATCACTGAGGCCGAGCTGGATCGGGCGCTCGGGTTGCTCGATGCGGCATTCAGCGAAGTCCTCGCAGGAGCCACGACATGAAGAAGTCCGTCCGGCGTCGCCCTCCCATGCTGCGGACCGCGGTCCGGAGCGATGCCAGGCGCATTCACGACCTGGTCGCGCGCAATCAGCAGGCTGGACATCTCCTGCCCCGCGAGCTGAGCGAGCTCGAGGCGCGCGTCGATCGCTTCATCGTCGGCGTCGACGGCCGTGGCGCGATCATCGCGTGCGGAGAGCTGGCGCCGCTCAGCTCGTCGCTCGCAGAAATCCGTTCGCTCGTGGTTGGCGAGACGCGGCGCGGCGAGGGCCTCGGCCGCCGTATCGTGGATGAGCTGCGGTCGCGCGCGCTTGCCGCGGGCTACAGCGACCTTTGTGTCTTCGCCCATCAGCCGGCGTACTTCGCGCACATGGGCTTTTCGATTGTTCCGCACACCTGGCTGCCGGAAAAGATCATGGCCGACTGCCGCAGCTGCCCGCTGTTCCGGAAGTGCGAACAATTCGCGATGGTGATGGACCTCGACGTCACACCCGAGACCCAGCCCACCGCCAACCTGCATGTCTAACGCAGCCACCAGGACCGAAACGAGAATCCAGAAGATCGAGGGCGGCATCACGGCTCCGGCGGGCTTCAAGGCCGCCGGCGTGTATGCCGGCATCAAGCCCGCAACCCACGCCTGGCCGCTCGACGTCATGCTGATGACGGCCGACCGTCCCGTCAGCGCGGCCGCGGTCTTCACCACCAACAAGACGATTGCCGCGCCGGTCGTCGTCTCGCGCGAGAATCTCGAACGATCGAAGGGACGCGCCCGCGCGATTGTGTGCAACAGCGGCTGCGCCAACGCGTGTACGGGCGATGCCGGCATGGGCGTGGCGCGCTCGACGGTCGAGTTCGTCGCGCGTCAGTTGGGATGCCGGCCCGAGGAGGTACTCGTCGCGTCGACGGGCGTCATCGGCGTCGATTTGAGCCTCGACAAGGTCAAGGATGGCGTCTCGAAAGCATTGGCGGCGCTGACGAGCGACGGACACCACAACGCGATGCTGGCCATCATGACGACCGATCCGTTTCCGAAGGAAACGGCGGTCCGCGTGGAGACGGCGGCAGGCAGCTTCGTGGTGGGGGGCATGACGAAGGGCTCCGGGATGATCGAGCCGATGATGGCGACGATGCTGGCGTTCCTGACGTGCGACGCGCAGGTGGAGCCTGCGTTGTTGAAGCGGGCGCTGTCGGCCGTCACGCGGGACACCTTCAACGCCATCACGGTCGATGGCGAGTGTTCGACCAACGACACCGTCTTTGCCATGGCCAACGGGGCCAGCGGCGTGGCCATCGACGAATCCTCCTATCCAGCACTCGAGGCCGGTTTACGGGCCGTATCGAAGGAGCTGGCGCTCGGCATCGTGCGCGGCGGCGAAGGAGCCACCAAGCTCGTGAGCATCACCGTCACAGGCGCACGCGAATGGGCGCACGCCGAGCGCGCGGCCCGCACGATTGCGAACTCGCTTCTGGTGAAGACGGCCATCCACGGCGGCGACCCGAACTGGGGCCGGCTCGTCGCGGCCGCGGGCCGATCGGGCGTCCCCTTCGATCTCTCGCACGCGGCCGTTCACATCGGCGGCATCGTGCTGTTCGAGAACGGTCAGCCCCACGATGCCAACGCCGAGCGGGCCGCCGCTCACCTGTCGGGCAAAGACATCGACATCGAGCTCGATCTGGGCACCGGCGGGGCGGACCGCGCGACCATCTGGACCTGCGACTTGAGCGCCGAGTACGTCAGAATCAACGCCGACTACCGAACGTAGGGCCCGGCTTCAGCCGGGCCATTTAGACGCATGCCATCATCTGTTCGCGCGAAAGATTTCGTCTCCGTCCTCGACTTCGAGCCCGCAGAGCTCGAGGCCTGCCTGTCGCTGGCCGCGCGCGTCAAGCGCGATCGCGCGCTCGGCCGGAACGCACCCACGTCGAACGCGCTCGGCGGCGCGCACGTGGCGCTCATCTTCGAGAAGCCCTCGCTGCGGACGATCTGCACGTTCGAAATCGCCATTCGCGAGCTTGGCGGCGAGGTCATCACCCCGTTTCCGGTGGCCGCCCTCAGCGAGCGCGAGCCCGCGGTCGACGTGGCACGCAACCTCGAACGATGGGTCCGGTGTGTGGTGATGCGCACGTACCACCATTCGACGCTTCTCGAGTTCGCCAAAGCGGCGCCACGCATGCACGTCGTGAACGCGTTGAGCGACACCGAGCACCCGTGTCAGGCGCTCGCCGATCTCCAGACGCTGAAAGACGTGTGGGGTGAATGGGCGGGGCGGGTCGTCGCGTTCATCGGCGACGGCAACAACGTCGCGACGTCGCTGGCACAGGGCGCGGTGATGCTCGGAACGACCTTCCACATCGCCTCGCCCGACGGGTACGAGCTGCCGTCAGCGGTCGTCGAACAGGCGATGCGGGTGGCGCGTCATGGCGCCGAGATCAAGCTGTTCCGCGATCCGTTCGAAGCGGTGAAGGGCGCCGACGCGGTGTACACCGACGTGTGGACGTCGATGGGACAGGAGGCCGAGGCCGCTGAACGCAAGCGCGCGTTCGACGGCTACCAGGTGACCACGCCGTTGATGCGCGCCGCTCGCGATCGGGCGGTGTTCATGCACTGCCTGCCCGCCCACCGCAACGAAGAAGTCGCCACCGATGTGTTCGAATCGCCGACCTCTGTCGTGTTCGATCAGGCCGAGAACCGCCTGCACAGTCAGAAGGCGCTGCTGCTGACCTTGATGGGCAACCACGCATCCAGTGCGTGAACGCACGCGCGTCAATGGCTGCCCCGTGGACTCGGCACTACGATCCTGAAGTCCCTCCGAGCCTCGCGCCGTATCCTGGAAAAACGCTTGTCGATTTCCTGCGCGAGTCCGCCTTGGCAGTGCCCTCGGCACCGGCGATCCTGTTCAAGGGCAACCGAATCTCGTACGCGGATCTCGATCGGCTGAGCGACCGGTTCGCCACCTCGCTCGCGGAAGCGGGTGTGGAGAAGGGAGACCGCGTAGCCCTCCTGCTGCCGAATTGCCCGCAGTTCCTGATTGCCGAGATTGGGGCGTGGAAGGCTGGGGCCATAGTGCTGCCCCTGAATCCTCTCTACACCGGCGCCGAACTGCGGGAGCCTCTTAACGCGGCCGGCATCGAGGTCATCGTCACGTTGACGCCGTTTTACAAACGGGTGAAAGACCTTCAGCGCGATACGAAGGTCCGGCACGTCATCGCCACCAGCATCAAGGAATACCTGCCGCCGCTTCTTCGCGCGCTCTTCACGCTGTTCAAGGAAAAGAAGGACGGCCATCGGATCGATCTCCAGTCCGGCGACGCCTGGTTTCAGGACTGTCTGAAGGCGAACGCATCGGCCGCCGACGCATCGGTAGGGCTCGACTTCAGTCGCGCCCCCAAACCAGACGATCCGGCCATCATGCTGATGAGCGGTGGCACGACGGGCCTGCCGAAGGCTGTTGTCGGCCCGCATCGTTGTCTCGTGGCGGCGGGCATGCAGCTGAACGCGTGGCTGCATCCACCGAAACACGCGCCGAACGATATCGCGCTGGTCCCGCTGCCCTTGTTTCACGTATACGCGTGCGTCGGCGTGCAGAGCCATTCGATCGTCAGCCGCACGCCGATGGCGCTCGTTCCGAACCCTCGCGACATCGACGACCTGCTCAAAACGATTGAGACCGTGAAACCCACGCTCTTCAGCGCGGTACCCGCGCTCTTCATCGCGCTCCTCAACCACCCGAAGGTCAGGAGCCAGTCGGTCGACTTCAGTTCCATTCGTGCGTCGTTTTCCGGGGCCGCGCCGCTGATGGCCGCGACAAAGGCGCAATTCGAAGAGTTGACCGGCGGCCGTATCGTCGAGGGCTACTCGCTGACCGAAGCGATGATGGCGTGCGTCGTGAATCCGCTCAACGGTATCAACAAGGTGGGGTCGGTCGGGATTCCCCTGCCCGACGTCGAGGTCGCCATCGTCGATGCAGAAACGGGCACGACCGTTCTACCGAACGGCGAAACGGGCGAAGTGATTCTTCGCGCGCCGCAGTTGATGGAAGGCTACTTCAACAACGCGCACGAAACGACTCGCTCGCTCCGCGTGCATTCCGAAGATCCATCAGGCAGACCCCTCAAAGGCCCATGGCTGCACACCGGCGACCTCGGCTATCTCGACGAGGACTCGTTCCTCTTCATCGTCGATCGGCAGAAGGACTTGATCAAGACGAGCGGCTATCAGGTGTGGCCACGAGAGGTGGAAGAGGTACTCGCGGCTCATCCGGGCGTGCGGGAGGTCGGTGTCGCCGGCATTCCGGACGCGGTCAAAGGCGAGGTGGTGAAAGCCTGGGTTGTCGCGCGGGACGGCACACAGCCAACAGTGGACGAGCTTCGCGCCTATTGCCGCGAGCACCTTGCGCCGTACAAGACGCCGGCGCAGGTCGAGTTCCGAGAGTCACTGCCGAAGACGATGACGGGGAAAGTGCTGCGAAGGGCGCTGGTGGAGGAACATAAGAAGGGCTGAGGGGTCGCGATTCCGTTCCTCAGGACGAGCAGGGTCCGACGATTGAGTCAATTGGCCGGAACCGCCGCGCATGACGACTCAGCCGTGCTTCTTGCCGATACGGAGAATCAGGCGTTCTGATCGATGGGCAAGGGTGACCTGGTCCCGCGGGGCTGTTGGGTTGACGTGGCTGCAGTGCAAATCCGTGCGCAGGCAGCCGACATGAGGCGCCTGACCCGCGAGAAGCCAGTGGGAGCCGAGCGAGGATGAAAGGCGAAGTCGGTGTCCTCGCGTCGGACGGTCACAGGCGGCGTCGCAGCGCGCGTCCGGCCCCGGAGCTTCGGATTTGCGATGCAGGCACGTCAACCCAAGAGCCTTCCGGGATTAACCGGCGTTTGGAAGGTCCCAGATAGAGGCAAGGAATGTGGCTCAGGATCGAATGAAATCGCCAACGAACCAACTCATGCGCTTCCCCAGTTCGGTCAAGCGCGATCCGGCAATCGACGCCTGGATGCAAGAGCATTCAGGTGCACTGGGGACAATCGCGCAGCGCTGGTTCGAGGCGATGCGCGGCTGCGGAGACGATGTTCGAGAGTTACTGCATGATGGCCATCCGACCGCGTGTGTGGGCGATGCCGCATTTGGCTATGTCAATGCCTTCACCGCTCACGTCAACGTCGGGTTCTTTCGTGGCGCCGAGATCGCCGATCCGATGGGTCTGTTGGAAGGCACCGGCAAGTTCATGCGCCATGTGAAACTCAGGCCCGAGCGTGACGTCGATGCGACGGCGCTCATGAAGCTCATCGAAACCGCGTACACCGACATGAAGGGGCGGCGCTAGAAACTCCTCTAAGCGGGCGTCGTCAGCGGCGACCCTTTCTTCGCGAAAATCATCGCCAGCAGCCGCGCGGGCTGCGTCTGGCTCGCGTTTTTCGAGACTTCGTGCGTCGCGCCGGGTTGTTCGTAGAACATCTGTCCGGCGGTGTAGGTTTTCTCTTCGCCCTGTCCCGAAATCCTGGCGACGACGGCGCCCTCGAGGACGTAGACCAGGACGAAGCCCGGGTGGCGATGCGCCGCGCCCACGCGGCCGGGCGCGTAGTCGACATAGCTCGACCGTCACTTCCCAGTCATCCATCGTCAGATTCGGCAGGTCATGCTTGAACACCGGTGGACGTGTCGATCCCGGCGGTGTCGCTGGTCCTGGCTGCGTCTGCGCGTGGGCGTCACGGGCGGACGCGAGCAGTTCGGCAAACAGGGCGACCGAGGCCACGGCATCTCGACGCGTCATCATCATGAAGAGGGATTATATTGCTCACGGAAGGAGGCTCGCGATGTCCGTTTCAGCTTTCGTCAGATTCCCGTTGACGGCACCGATCGTCGTCGCCTGGGTCGTGCTGCACGGGACCATTGTGTTGACGCAACGAGGAGGTACCGCTCAGACGGACCAGGCTCAGCCCGTCAACAGCGGCGCCAATCCGTATCGCGTCATCCTCGATTGGGCACAGCTGCAGGTGGAAGGAAGACCGTGGGGCGGCTCCAACGGCGTGGCGATCGATCGGGATGGCAGGTCCGTGTGGGCCACCGACCGCTGCTCGCCAGGCACGACCCCAGGCTGTCTCGGCACCAAAGCGAACCCGGTTCACCACTTCGATGAATCAGGGAAGGAGATCAGAAGCTTTGGCGGAGCGATGTTCGTGTGGCCGCATGGCATCCATGTCGATCGAGATGGGAACGTGTGGGTAACCGACGCGAGAGCGGCGAGCCCGGACGACCTCAAGAAGTTTCCAGGAGAGGGCAACAAGGGAAGCGTCGTCGTGAAATTCAGTCCCGACGGCAAGGTTCTGATGACGCTGGGCAAACCGGGCGTCAGGGGAAATCCTCCCGACGCCCTGACCGATCCGACCGACGTCGTGACAGACCCGCGTAATGGTGACATCTACGTGGCGGAAAGCCATACGGACGTGGCCGATCCCAACCTGGTCGGGCGCATCTCCGTCTTCGACAGGAGCGGAAAATTCGTCAGGGCGATCGGCAAAGCCGGAACCGGGCCTGCCGAGTTTCGGACGCCGCACGCGCTCGAATTCGATTCACAGGGCCGGCTGATCGTCGCCGATCGCCACAACCATCGCATCCAGATCCTGACGAAGGAGGGAACGTTCATCCGTGAGTACGATGCCTTCGGTCGCACCAGTGGGCTGGCCATCGACAAGAACGATGTGATCTACACGGCCGACTCGGAGTCGACCGAACGAGTTCACCCGGGCTGGCAGAGGGGCATCCGTGTCGGGAGCCTCAAGGACGGAAGAGTGACCATCTTCGTGCCGCCCCACATGACGAATGCCCCCGATGGCACCATGGGCGAAGGCATTGCCATCGACACCGCGGGCAACGTCTATACCGCGGAGGCGCAAATGCGGGGCGTGACGAAGTACGTCAAGAAGTGAGCCTGTGATGACGAGGTCGGACTCGGTGCACGAAGCGGTGACGATCAGGAAGGCGACCCTCGCCGATGTCCCGTCAATCCACGCGCTCATCGCGACCTCTGCTCGCGCGCTTGGTGCGAGTGACTACACCTCCGAACAAATCGAGGCCGCGCTTCTCGGGGCATGGGGTGTTGACACCGAGATGATTCGAGACGGCACCTATTTCCTCGGCTTCGAGGAAGAACTGGTGCTCTGTGGAGGCTGGAGCCGTCGCGCGACGCTCTTCGGCGGCGACGCGTACGACCGCCGCGAGTCGCGCCTGCTCGATCCCGGGACCGAGCCGGCCCGGATCCGCGCCTTCTTCGTCCATCCGCATTGGGCAAGACGGGGACTGGCCAGCCGGCTGCTCGCGTTGTGCGAGCACGAGGCGAAGGCGGCCGGATTCGCGGCCGTGGAGCTCGTCGCCACGCTTCCAGGAGAGCGGCTCTATGCCGGGCATGGTTATGTGTCGGCTGGTCGGCGCAGCTACGCGCTGCCGGGTGGATGCAGCATCGACTTCGTGCCGATGCGAAAAGTGATCTGACGGTGTTCCCGCATGCCTGAGTCCCACTTGTTGTCACGCCGTGCTCTGCTCGTATCGCTCGGCACATTCGGCGCCCTGTTCGGCCGTCCTTTGCGCAGTTCCCTCGCAGCCCAGGCCAGTCCGGCGCCCATCCGCGTGCGCACGCTCAACCATTTCGGCATCGCGGTCTCCGATCCCCGGCGTTCGATCGACTTCTACCAGGGACTCTTCGGTATGCCCGTTCAGGCGCGCATGGACACGACGACAATCCTGCGAGTGGGCGCTGGTCCACAGTTCCTTGCGATCCGCCCTCTTGACGGTGATGCGTCGCCAAGCATCACGCATTTCGGCCTTGGCATCGACGCGTTCGATGTCGATCGCGTCATGGAAACACTCGCCGCGAAAGGTGTGACAAAGGCCGGCACCATCGGCCCGCTGAAGGCGACCGTCACCATGCGCGACGGTGGCGCCGACCTGAGATTTGGCGACCCCGACGGCATCGTCTGCCAACTGCAGGACGTCAGTTTTTGTGGAGGCTCGGGACCGCTCGGCAGCAGATGCGCCACGATCGTGCCCGCGCGCACGAAGGGGCTGATCGCACTGTCAGGCGTGAGCCATCTCACCATTTCGCCCAGCGACGCCGCGCGATCGAATCAGTTCTACCAGGAGCTGTTTGGCCTTTCGATCCGTGCCTATCAAGGCCCGACGGCGCCCGCGCTCGCGGTGGGCCCCACCACTCAATTCCTGATGTTCGCGGGAGGGGCGGGCGGCCGTGGCGGCACGCCGGCAGTGCCGCGCCGGGCCACCATCAACCACGCGTGCTGGAGCCTGGATGGCTTCAAACCGGACGACGTCCTGAAAACGCTTGAATCGTTCGGGCTGAAGCCACGCGAAAGCACGCAGGGGCCTGCCGGTCCCCTTCGGCACTACGTGACGATGCGGATGGAAAATCGTGGCGGCGCGCCAGGTGGAACGCCGGAACTGTATTTCACGGATCCGGACGGCCTGCTCATGCAGTTGCAGGACGCGACCTATTGCGGTGGTGGAGGGTTCCTCGGAAACGAGTGCCCGAGATAATCACATCGCCTTCACATCAATACCCGCCTGCTCGAGACCGAGCCGTACCGCTGCCGCCAGCTCGGCCGCATTCGGCGTATCACCGTGTACGCAGATCGTGTCCGCCTTCAGCGAGAACGTCGACCCGTCGCGCGCGGCAACCGTGCCGTCGCGCACCATGCGAACCGCCCGCTCGACGACGCGGCCAGGTTCCGACACCACCGAGCCCGAGAGATTCCGCGGCGTCAACGTGCCGTCGGGCTCGTACGACCGATCGGCAAAGGCTTCGGCTGCCACGCGAAGACCGAGCCGGGCGCCCGCGGACAGCAGCTCCGATCCCGGTAATCCCACCAGCACGAGGGCCCCATCGAACGACGCGACGGCCCTGGCAATGGCTTCGGCGATTTCGGCACGGCGCACGCTCATGTTGTAAAGCGCGCCGTGCGGCTTTACATGACGCAGCGCGACGCCTTCGGCTTTCGCCATGGCATGGATCGCGCCAACCTGGTACAGCACGAGGTCGGCCACCTCGCGAGGCTCCATCTTGATTTCACGACGTCCAAAGCCGAGGAGATCGGGAAAGCCGGGATGGGCGCCGATGGACACGCCCGCTCGAGAGGCGGCGCGAACCGTTTGACGCATGACCGACGGATCGCCCGCGTGAAATCCGCAGGCAATGCTGCCGGAGGTGATGCTCCGAAGCAACATCTCGTCGTGACCGATGGTGTAGATGCCGAACGATTCGCCGATGTCGGCGTTAAGGTCGATCTTTAGTCGCGGGGGCCCCCCGCCCCGCTCCTCGCCGCTCGACATCAGTAGTTCTCGGAATCTTCGGGAGTCACTTTGCCGGGCACGCCGAGTGCGAACTCTTCACCCCAGCGGCCGGGACCATCGACGTGGATGCCGAACTGATCGAGCATTCTCACTACGCTGTGGTTCACCAGGTCGTCAATGGATTCGGGACGCTGGTAGAAACCCGGCATCGGCGGACAGATGACGACTCCCATCCGCGAGAGCTTCAGCATGTTGTCGAGATGAATCTCGCTGAGCGGCGCCTCGCGCGGCGCGAGCAACAGCCTGCGGCGCTCTTTCAACACCACATCGGCGGCGCGATGGATGAGGTTGTCGCCCAGCCCGTGCGCGACCGCGCCGAGCGTGCGCATGCTGCAGGGCACAATGGCCATGCCCATGGTGAGAAACGAACCGCTCGAAATAGCCGCGCCCTGGTCGCTGGCAAGGTAGGTGACGGTAGCAAGCCGCTGGACGTCGTCGACGGTGTGGGCCGTCTCGTGGATCAGCGTGCGGCGTCCCCACGGGCTGATGACGAGGTGGGTCTCGATGGCCGCGTCCCGGAGCATCTCGAGCATCCGCACGCCGTAGATGGCGCCGGTCGCTCCAGTGATGGCAACAATCAATCGCTGGGGGCTCACGGTTCGCAGTATATCGAAACCCCTCCCGACCCCTGAAGAAGACGCCTGAAAAAACGAAGGGGCATCGCTGACGCGATGCCCCAAAATCACGCCGCCGACCCGGCTCCCCCAGCTCACGGCACCTGCCGCGTTTTACAGGTCAACGACGCACCACTTTGGATCGCAAGTGGCGGGCCATCAGAATTGCTAAGAATTTTGCAGTTCTGCATCGTTTGTGATGCCAGAACCGTGATTCGGATTACAGAAATGATCGGTCGGGACGCGCCGAACCCGCCTACATGGCCGCCCCTTCGGGATACTGCAAAGCCAGCCGCAGTTCCTTCGAAAGGGACTCGACGGTCGTGCCCTGCCGCTTCCACTGCCCTTCGGTTTCGAAGCGAAGGTCGCCGATGCGGCGTCCCCACGGGGAGATCACCCGGCCGATCGCCCGGAAATCGCCCCGCTCGGCGTGTTCCTGGTCCAGACGGCGCACGACGTCGGGCGCCACCCGAATGAACGCGCGCAACGCCGTTGCGCTCTTGATGCTGTACTTGCGGCCATTCCACGCGCCACCGAAAACCAGCGCGATCTGCTTGAAATAGTTCACGAAAAACTTCTTCATGTCCTCGTAGAACGCCGACTTGTTCTTCGATCCGAAGGCGTCGGTCGCAAACAGCTTCTTCAGCTCCTGCGCGAGGGGCGCCTGCGCCACGCGTCCCGTCCCCACGCCCAGCAGCTTGATTTCGCCGACCAGCGGCGAATCGTCGCGATCGTTGAGCGCCCGCACGATATCGTGGGCAATGGCCAGCGCATCGTCGCGGTAGAGCTGACGGCCCGACAGGCTCACGAGATGCGATGCGTTCAGCCGCGTGTGCTTGGCGTTGATCGTCACGAACATCTGCACAACGTGGTCTTCGGGAAGCCGATCGAAGATGATGGCCGGCACCGAAAAATCTTCCTCGCCGAACCGATCGATATCCGCGTGCAGCGCGAGAAGCCGGTGCTGTCCGTCGATCGCGCGCAGGATGCCTTCCCGTTCGGGCACCTTCAGCACGCCGACACGAGAGTTGTCGTCGGCCGCCTGGAACGTCAGTTTTTCGTCGCAGGAGATGATGACGGCGCCTGGAATCGACGGCAGGTCCCGTGCCTGCCGGCACTGCTCGTAGTACTGGACGAGCTCGTCGATTTTCCGGCGGATGATTTGCCGCTGGTACGCTTTTTCACTCGACGCGATCCGCCGCTCGAGGAGGTCCCAATTGACCTTCGAAGGGGTGCCACGCCGCTTCCCGCCCCGCACCGGAGGCTCGGCTTGCTGGCCGTAGCTCAAGACCTCGAAGCGCACGAGTTTGTCGATGTCGCTTGCCGTAAGAGAGGCCTGGTAGAACTGAACCCCGAACTGCTGCATTCGAATAGCGGCCACGTTGATCATAGGGACACTGCCGGGCTTGCCTCGCGCGAAGGCGGGCCGAGTGCGAGTTAAAAGGTTCGCGAATTTTACTGAGTCTGGGTCGATCTATATAACAGATTTGCTGTCAGTTAGATAGATGGCCCTTGCCTCCACGAGCCTGTTCTTCAGGTGAAGGAGCCCCAACAAAAACAGCATGAAGAGCGCGTAGGCCGCGACCGCCTGTTCGACGCTCAGCGCGCGACGGACGGGACGGCTGAAAAAACCGTACACCATCTCCACGTGAATCCAGTAGACGAACAGCGACGACTTGCCCAGTTCCTCTAAAGGACTCCAGGAACTAAGTTTATGGCGCAAGGGCAGGTGCGCCCACGCATAGCCAACCGGCAGAAGCGTGGTCAGCAGCCCGACGCGAAGCACGAAATAGCTCGGCGAGCTGGTCCAGAACTCAGACCGCGCATAGATCGACGGGAGAAACGAGCCTTGTACGCCAGGAATGCCATCGACAGGCCGATGCCGGCGAGCCCGACCTGAAGCCATCGAGCCCGGTCAGGGGGCCTCAGGCCGTCGATAGCCTCCCCCACCACGGCCCCGGCGAAGACGAACCCGGCCCATGGGAAGAGGGTGAAATTGGTGCGGCCGGGCGAGGGACGGAAGTACCACTCCACCGGGTCGGGCAACCAGTCGAGGAGGGTTGTGGCGCGCACGAGGGGCGTCAAGAGAGAGACCCCAAGCGCCACCACCGCAAGGAGCACCGCCCGACGCCGTTTGTCCGACGTCAGCCGCCCGGTGATAGCCGCGGCCGCCATCGCCGGGCCCATCACGTTCAGGATGTCGACCTTCAGCAGACTCGCCGCGCTGTACCCACCGCTGAGAATGTACGACTGCAAACGGAACAGAAAGGCCAGACCAAAGATCTGCCAGCCACGCTTTTCGGCGGCCCGCCATGACGCTTCGAGGTCTCCGGTCCTGCGGTTTTTCGACTCGGCGGACAGCGCGACGGCAACGCCGGCCATGAACAGAAAGAGCGGCGCCGCGAATCCGCCGAGCACCATGGCGTTCCCGAAGACGGGTCGCGCGCGATCCTCGACACGCGTCCACGCGTCGAAGACGTGGGCCTCGACCATGATCAAGACGGCGACGCCGCGCACCCAGTCCAGGTACGCCTGACGTCCGGCCCCGTCTCTCGGGCTCATCGGTTTGGAAGGTGAATGTCGGTCTTGGCGAGCTTCAGGTGGCGCGGGCCGCTCCAGCTGAACGAATAGTTTTCAGGCGGAGAGGTATAGAACAGCCTGCCGCTGTTGGCTTCGAAGACTTCCACCCACGAGGTGCCACCGTTGCTGACGATAACGCCCAGCAGCACGCCATCGGGCGACCACTCCGGGTGAGTAAAAATCCGAAAGCTGAACTCGGTTGAACTGCCGAGCGGAATTTTCGCCTCGACGCGCAGGTCGCCTTCGGCGGAATTGGCGGGAAAGACCCACAGCCCCTCTGCCGCGGTCACCGCCAGCCGCCGGCCGTCCGGCGACCAGGCTGGATCGCATGCGCCCTGACCGGCCTGCACTCTGTGCAGGCTGGACGGCTCTCCGGCCCACACGCCGGTCGCGCGGATCGTCTTGGCCCCCTTGCGGATGTCCGGCTCGCCCGTATCGGCACAGAATGCCACGAGCGATCCAGCTCGATCCTGGTTGACGAGGGAGACCGCCCCGGGTGGGAGCGCGATTTGCGGCAGTTGCGCGAATGCGAAAGGCGACGACACGAAGACCCACGAAGCAACAAGGCCGCGAATCGCGATTCGCATCGGGCCTTAGTTTACTTGTGCCGCTGTCTGCGCAGGAATAGCTTTCCGGTTGCCGAACATCGACGCGAACAGCAGCCAGGCCATCGGCATCACCACGAGCAGATAGGTGAGCCACTTGCCGTAGAGACCATCGGGGCCGAAAGGCTCGGTGGCAATGTGCAGCGGTTCGCTGTACGGGAAGATATTGGCTTCGGTGAGCTCGTGGAACCCGTAGATGAGCAACTGGACGACGAAGACCATCAGGAAGACCGCGGTGACCTGGAAGAACAGCCCGAGGTTGACGCGGTGGCCGTAGCGCGACCAGAGCGACGCCACGAAGCCCGCGAGCAGCACACCGCCGAGCGCGCCGGCCGTCATCTCGAGCGGCGCCTGCATCTGAAACAGCAGGGTTCCCATCAGCAACGCCGTTTCCATGCCTTCACGGGTAATCATGAGCAGCGTGAAGAGGAAAACTCCGGCGAACGCCGCGCTGCCGTTCCTCAACGTTGACGACTGCAGGTGTCCCTCGATGTCGCGCTTGATGCGCTTCGCATGCCGCCACATGTGCACGGTCAAAGACGCGACCGACACCGCCGCGGCAAGTGCGAGCAAGCCCTCCCACAGCGCCTGGTTTCTCGCTTGATAGAACAGCCAGGCCGCGGCAATGCTCAGGACGAGCGAGGTCGCGATGCCCCAGTGGACCGCCGGAATCAGTTCCGATCGACGGCTCTTGCGCAAATAGGCAAGGCTGATGGCAATGATGAGAAACGCTTCGAGTCCTTCACGGAGGGTGATGATAAAGGCCTGCAGCATGGTTCGCGTCCGTCGTTTGGGAACCGAAAGTGAGATCCGGTCTCGTTTTCAAGTTTAACCAACGGATATCCGACCGGTCAAGTCGGGATTTGCAAATTGCGTGGCGGGGGACCGTTTGCGTAAACTACTGAAAACCCATGAAGTTAAGCACTCGGCTTATGGTGGCCGGCCTGCTCGTCGGCGGCGGCGGCGGTCTTTTAGGCCAACAGCCGACGTTCCGGACCGGCACCCGGACGGTTGCCCTGTACGCCACGGTGATCGACGCCCAGAAGCGGCTTGTTCCCGATCTGACGCAGGAAGATTTCGAGGTCATTGACAACGACAAGCCGCAGTCGATCGATCTGTTCGTCAGGGAAGTCCAGCCCATCACCGTCGTCGTCATGCTCGACACGAGCGCGAGCATGACCGGCAATCTCGAGCTTCTGAGCCGCGCGGCCGAACAGTTCGTCATCCGCATGCTGCCGAAAGACAAGGGGCTGGTCGGCGCGTTCAACGACAAGATCGAGTTCTTCCCGGCCGCGTTCACGAACAATCGCGACACGCTGATCGCGGCGCTCAGCGACCTCGACTTCGGCAACCCGACGCGGCTCTACGACGCCATCGCGGCCAGCATGGAACGGCTCCACAAGATCGACGGCCGGCGCGTGGTGCTCGTGTTCACCGACGGAGACGACACCGGCAGCCGGGTGAACGTGAACGACGTGCTCGAACAGGCGCGCACGAACGAAGCGATGATCTACGCGGTCGGCCTGCGGAGCGACTACTTCAACGGATCGCGCCAGGTCCGTACCAAGCCCGACAGCGGCCTGAAGCGGCTGGCCGAAGAGACCGGCGGCGGCTACTTCGAGCTGGAGAAGACGGCCGATCTGGCACCGACGTTCACGCGCGTGGCGCAGGAGCTGCACAGCCAGTACGTCATCGGCTTCACGCCGGGACAGCTCGACGGCAAGATCCATCGCCTGGGGCTTCGCGTCAAACGCCCCGGCATGACGGTACGCGCGCGGAAGAGCTATCTGGCTTCCGCGGAGTCCAACTAGCCGGGTCTAAAGAGCAAGACCCGGCCTACGTAGTAGGGCGGGTCCTGTTCTTGGGACCCGCCGCAATCTTCCAATCTTCCAATCTACCAATTCAGGAACTCATGCACTCCCGTCATTCTGGCCGTGCCTTCGATGACCGGCGTGATGGTGTCCACATCGTCCAATCGCTGGCGGCTTTCGACCCGGCCGTACAGGACCGTCCCGAGAATGCCTTCGTGGCGGAACCGCTCCTCATCCACGACCAGCCCCATCGCGTCGAGCACGGCCAGTAGCGCCGCCGTGCCGGTCGCTCCCGGCGAACGGCGGAGCACGGCGCCATCGAGCACCGTCGCGGTTCTCAGATCGGACGACCCGCGCGGCGCCCCGGTGAAAATCGTGCCGTGAACCGGCAATTTCGAGCCGATGGCGTCCCTGATCTCGCGTCCCATGCGGACGAGCTTCAACTCGTTCGACATGTCGACGGGAATGCCGGTTGCCTCGCTGTCGGCGATGGCGTAAATCTCGCCGCCGAACGCGATGTCGACCATCACCTTGCGCGTGGCTGTCTGCACCGGCAGAGCTGGGGTATGGACGAACGAGGGGACCAGCGTCAGGGCGACGCTCGAAACGCGATCGCCATCGCGGCGCGGGGCGGCCCGTACGAGACCCGCTGGCGTATCGATCCGAAGCTCGCTGTCGACCCCCTCGATGAGCCGGTTCTCGAGGGCGAGCGTCACGGCTCCAATCACACCCTCGCCCGACACCACCGGAAACCCGGCCGCGTGCATCGACAACAGCCCGGCATGCGCTCCCGGCGACACCGGCTCCGTGAACAGCGCGCCGTGCATGCCGGCGTGTCCGCGCGGCTCGAGCATCAGCACCTGTCTCAGCTCCTCGCCGCCTTTCCGCAGCCAGGCCAGCTTCTCCATCATCGTGCGGCCGGGCACCGAGGGCCCGCCTTCCACGATGAGCCGTACGGCTTCGCCGGCGACTTCGGCGTCAATCGTCCTGACTCTGCGCATCAATAAAAAAGGCCGGCGTTTTCACGCCGGCCCTCCATATTCCTTTTTACTTTTTACTTTTTACTTTTCACTTTCCACTTTTCACTTTTCACTTACTTCGTGCCCAGCTCCGCCGCGGCCGTCTCCTTGAGCCAGGCGTCGTAGTCGGCCTGCGACTTGATGGAGTAGAAACCGCGCATCCGGTAGTGGCCCAGGCCGCACAGCTGCGAGCAGTTGATCTCCCAGTCTCCGGTCATCGTCGGCGTGAACCACACGGGAATGCTCTCGCCGGGAATCGTGTCCTGCTTCACGCGCATCTGAATCAGGCTGAAGCTGTGGATGACATCCTTGCTCGAGAGGTGGACGATGACCGGCTTGTTGACCGGCAGCGCCAGCTGGTTGATCGAGTTGAAGTCGTCCTTGGCCGCCGGATCGGAACGATCGATGCCGAGCGGGTTGTCGGCAGCCACGAGCTTCAGGTCGGTCCGGCCGAACTGTCCGTCGGTGCCCGGATAGTGGACGTTCCACTGGAATTGCTCGGCCACGACGCGCACCACGGTCGATTCGCTCTCGGACGGAAAGCCATCGACACGCGCCGCCCATGCCGGAATGGCGAACGCCACGATCAGCACGAGCTCGATGAGCGCGACGCCCCACTCGAGGTAGCTCGCCACGTGGCTCTTGACGCCCTGGTAGTCGGCCTTCGGGTGTGCGCCCTGCCGGAACCGAACCAGCGTAAAGACGAAGAACGTGCCCCAGCCGACGAACAGAATCGCCATCAGCCAGTGGGTCAGAATCGTCATCCGATCGATCTCGCCGGCGTGCGCCGACGCCGCCACCGGAATCTCGAGGAATCGGCCCATCAACTCGCCCATCTAATAACTCCCTCCGTTCGACTCTTCGAACATCCTGATCCGCCGCCGAAGATAAATGAAGAAGAAGGCCGCAATCGACGCCAGCACGCCCACGGTGACGACGAGCAGAGCCGCAATGCCGGCCTGCGTGCCCCTGGTCTGGGCCGAGTCCGCATTGCCGAAGCACACCGGGCACGCCATGGCCAGCGTGGGAATGGCCTGCAGCGCAAGCGTCGTGACGAGCGTCGCCACCGTTTTCCTCATACGCCCAGATTTCTCGCCTTCCCGAGAAAGTAATTCCCGTAGACGACCAGCCCCGCGGACGCGACGAGCGACATCACACCCAGTACCGCGAACTGGTTGAACAGCCCCCACACGCCGAATCCCAGCGAGATCAGCATGGAAAGCGAAATGAACACGATGTGAAACCACTTCAAAGACATGGCATTACCACGACGTTCCGACGGTCGTGCCGGGAATCTTGTCGGAATTCGTGAGCAGCGGCACGAACATCATGAAGGTGAAGAACACGACGGTCAGTGCGAGCGCGTAATAGATGAGCTTCCGTTCGTTCGACAGGTGCATGAAGAACAGCGCGACGAGCGATCCTTTTATCGTGGCGACGATGAGCGCGACCGTAATCGCCAGCGGGACAGGCAGGTGAAAATACGAAACAGCCACCGTGATGCAGGTCGCCACCATCAGCGCGCCGAAAACCATGTAGTAGGTTTTGACGTGGCTCTGAATATCGTGACTAGCGTGCGCGTCCATTCAGCCTCCAGAATCGGCGCCGGGTCTGGAAAGCAAGACCCGGCCTACTTATGTAGGGCGGATCCTGCTCTTTGGACCCGCCGCACTACAACAGATACAGCACCGGGAACAGGAAGATCCACACCAGGTCGACGAAGTGCCAGTACAACCCCGCGATTTCGATGCGGTTGGTGAAGCGCTCCTTCTGCGTCTGCCACATCTTCGCGCCGGGTCCCCACAGGTACGAGTTCACGATGATGCCGCCGACGATGTGCAGGCCGTGGAGGCCGGTTATCGTGAAGTAGATAGCGTAAAACGTGTTGTGCCACGGGCCCTCGCCGGCCACCAGGTGGTGCTCGTACTCGAAGAACTTCACCACGAGGAACGTCAGCGCGAGCAGAATCGTGGCGCCGAGGTACATCCTGAACTTGCCGAAGTCGTTCATCTTCAACGATGCCCACGCCATGACCATCGTCACAGACGACGTAATGAGCACGACCGTGTTGAAGAACGCCAGCGGCACGCTGAGCTCTTGCGACCCGTGCGGCCATTCCACCGAGCCGACCCGCAACAGGATGTACGACGAGAACAACGCGGAGAACAGCATCACTTCCGATGCGAGGAAGAGCCAGACGCCCAGCTTGCCGTTCGACAGTCCGGTATCGGGCCGGACTTCTACCGTATATGGAATCTCCATTCGGTCTCCCTAATCCTTTTGATTCTGCGGCAGGAAATCCTGCGAACGCCCGGGCACGCTGTATTCGTACGGGCCGTGGTACACCTCGGGCACCGTTTCGAAGTTCCCGTGCGCGAGCGGCGGCGACGTCGTCGCGGTCCATTCGAGCGTCGTCGCATGCCAGGGGTTCGACCCCACCGGCTTGCCCTTCCAGATGCTCCAGAAGAAATTGAAGATGAACGGAATCTGGAACAGCATCAGCCCCCAGGCCGCGTAGGACATGAACTGGTTCCAGTGCAGCACGGGCTGCGCGTGCGCATACTGCACGCCGCCGTCGTACAGGCGCCGGTTCACGCCGTGCAGCCCCTGGATGAACATGGGGAAGAAGATGCCGTTGATGAAGATGAACGAGCCGAAGAAATGGATCTTGCCGAGCACCTCGTTCATCTGGCGGCCGGTCACCTTCGGGAACCAGTAATAGATGCCGGCCATCAGCGCGAAGATCGTTCCCGGCGCGACAACGTAGTGGAAGTGTCCGATGACGTAATACGTGTCGTGCAGGTGGATATCGCTCGGCGAGAGCCCCAGCGGCAGGCCGGTCAGGCCACCGATGCCGAACATCGGCAGAAACGCCAGCGCAAAGAGCATCGGCGTGTTGTAGCGAATCGACCCGCCATACAGCGACAGGAACAGCGCGCTCAGGATGATCACCGACGGG
Organism: Vicinamibacterales bacterium; assembly: GCA_963746535.1. Classification (GTDB taxonomy): domain Bacteria; phylum Acidobacteriota; class Vicinamibacteria; order Vicinamibacterales; family JAMQPK01; genus JAMQPK01. The sequence continues at coordinate 797,555 of CAVVBP010000011.1, forward strand.
ATCGAGATGATCATCGTCGTCGTCTGGAAGAACGAATTCATCGTCGTGCCCATGCCGGTCATGAACATGTGGTGCGCCCACACGATGAACGACATGAACCCGAGGAAGATGATGGCGTACACCAGCACGCGATAGCCCCAGAGTGGCTTGCGCGTGTTGTTCGCGATGATCTCGCTGACGATGCCCATCGCGGGCAGAATCAGCACGTACACCTCAGGATGCGCCAGGAACCAGAAGAGGTGCTGCCACATCAGCGCGTTGCCGCCACCCGACACGTCGAGCGGACGATTCCCGACCACGAGGCCGGTCGGCAGGAAGAAGCTGGTGCCCGCCACCTTGTCCATCAACTGCAGCACGCCGGCCGCTTCGAGCGGCGGGAACGCCAGCAACAGCAGGAAGCTGGTGACGAATTGCGCCCAGACGAAGAACGGCAGCCGGAAGAATCCCAAGCCCTTCGCGCGCAGCTGGATGATCGTCACGATGAAGTTCATCGAGCCCAGCAACGACGAGGTGATGAGGAAGATCATGCCCATCAGCCACCACGTCTGGCCGTTGGTCGCGGTGATGATCGAGAGCGGGGGATACGACGTCCAGCCCGACTGCGCGGCGCCGCCGGGTATGAAGAAGCTCGTGAGCATGATAACGCCGCCGACGAAATACACCCAGTAGCTCGCCATGTTGAGCTTGGGGAACGCCATGTCGGGTGCGCCGAGCATTAGCGGCATCACGTAGTTGCCGAAGCCGCCGACGGCGAGGGGCACGACGCCGAGGAACACCATGATGGTGCCGTGCATGGCGCCAAGCTGGTTGTAGAACTCCGGCAGCATGATGCCGCCCGGGGCGTTCGCCGCCCCGAGCAGCGACCCGATGACCGGGATGGGCTGCATCGGGAACGCGAGCTGATAACGCATCAGCGCCATCAGTCCGAAGCCGAAGAGCAGAAAGAGCAGCGCGGTGAGAGTGTACTGAATCCCAATGACCTTGTGATCCTGGGAAAAAATCCACTTCGTCACGAAGCTCTGTTCGTGGTGATGATCGTGCGCATGCGCTTTATGCGCGTGGCCAACCGGTGCGTGTCCCGCTGTGGTCACGTTATCCAACTGCGTGACTCCTTTTTGCCTGGCTCGACCGACGTCGAGCCTGCCGCTGAGAGATCAATTTTTGCCGACGGGGAAGGGACGCCGAGCCCTTTTGTTCAATTGGTTGGGCGATTCTATATGCGACTCTGCCGAGGCGCAAGCGGTCCGAGCCCCGGTTGACCCGCCCAAACGTGCAGACTAACATTAGCTGTTCTCGTGACTTATCGGGCCGCTATCGTCTAGGGGTCAGGACACGTGGTTCTCAGCCACGGGACCGGGGTTCGAATCCCCGTAGCGGTACCAACTCGAGCAGGGTCCCCTACGTAAATATTGCGTTTGTTTGGTGTGGTTTCTTTACGTTTCAGGAGAGTGTAGATGCATCCAAGACTTCTCGTCGTTCCTTTCGTGCTGAGTTTCGGCGTCGCGGCCTGCGGCGGCGGGAGCCAGCCCGCGCCCGCGCCGGCAGCCGAAACGCCCGCGGTCACCGTTGACCCGGCGACGGCGGCAACAGTTGCAGGCAAGGTGAATCTGGAAGGGACGCCCCCGGCCAATGCGCCGATTCAGATGAAGGCCGATCCGGCGTGCATGAAAGCCAACGAAGGCAAGACGACGGCCCAGGAAACGTTCGTCGGCGATGCCGGCGCGCTCGGCAACGTGTTCGTCTACGTGCAGAGCGGGCTGAGCGGGACGTTTCCGGCACCGACCACTCCGGTGGCGTTCGATCAGCATGCCTGTCATTACGTGCCGCACGTCTTCGGCGTGCAGGTCGGACAGCCGATCGAAATCCTCAACAGCGATGCGACGCTGCACAACATCCACGCAATGCCGAAAACGAACCAGGAGTTCAACACGGCACAGCCCATCCAGGGCATGAAGACCTCGCACACGTTTACGGTCAAGGAAGAGGCGGTCGTCATTCCGTTCAAGTGCGACGTGCACGGCTGGATGAACGCGTACGTGGGTGTGCTCGACCATCCGTACTTCGCCGTGACGAAGAACGACGGCACCTTCAGCATTCCGAATCTGCCGCCCGGCAAGTACACCCTGGCGGCGTGGCACGAGAAGCTCGGTACGCAGACGCTGGAAGTGACCGTCGCGGCGAAGGAATCGAAGTCCGACGCGAACTTCACCTTCAAGGCTCCTGCGGGCGCAAACTAGACTCCACGGGTTCCCCGTTTCATGTTCCGGTTCCGCGTTCGGGTTCCAGCGTTCTGTTCCAGGGTTCCGGGTTCTGTTCCGGAACCCGGAAGCTGGAACTCAGAACCAGAGCCCGGAACCCGGAACCTTGATTCGACATCTGATCCCCCATGTGGCTTCACCGATACGCGAAATTCGTCTCAGCAGCCACAGTCCTTCTGATTGTCGCGGGTGGCCTCGTCACCAGCACCGGGTCGGGGCTGGCTGTTCCCGACTGGCCGACCAGCTACGGCTGGAACATGTTCACGTTCCCCATGAAGCACATGGTGGGCGGGATTCTCTACGAGCACGGCCATCGGCTGATCGCGAGCGGCGTCGGGTTTCTCACCATCATCCTGGCCCTCTGGCTCTGGCGCGCGGAGCCCCGCCGGTGGATGCGCACTCTGGGATTTGCGGCGCTCGGCGCGGTCTGCGTGCAGGGGCTGCTCGGCGGCATCACGGTCCTGTGGTTTCTTCCGACAGCCGTGTCCACCGCGCATGCGGGCCTCGCGCAGATTTTCTTCTGTCTGACGATCGCGATTTCCCTTTTCACCTCGCGCGGCTGGACTGACGGAACGTCCGACCCCGTCGACGATGGGATGCTTCGCCGCGTCTCCGCGACGACGACGGCTCTCATTTATACGCAGGTCATCGTCGGCGCCACCATGCGCCACTCCGACGCCGGACTGGCCATTCCGGATTTTCCGCTGGTCTTCGGCGGGCTCTTTCCGCCTCAGTGGACGCCGCAGATTGCGATCCACTACGCGCACCGCGTGGGCGCGGTCGTCGTGACGCTGGCGATCGCCGCCACTGCAGGGCACGTTTTCTATCACCATTCGCACCGCCCGGAGCTGCGCCGCCCTGCGGCCGCGCTGGTCTGCTTCCTCCTCGCTCAGATCACGCTCGGCGCATTCGTGATCTGGTCGGCGAAAGACATCGCCATCAACACCGCGCATGTCGCGTGCGGGGCGCTGACGCTCGCGACGTCGCTCGTGCTGACGCTGCGGTCCTATCGCGTCCGGTTCGAGGGCACGGCACCCGTTGCCGTGCGGGTCCGTCAGCCGGTTGCGCCGAAGCTGGGGCAGTCGGGAGCCCACGCATGAAAGAGCTGGCCTCGACGAAAGGGCTCCCGGAGCCTTTTCCCGCAACGCTTCCGCAGCGGTTTGCCGACTACCTGGCGCTGACCAAGCCTCGGCTGAACTCTCTCGTCATCGTCACGGCCGCCATTGGGTACTACCTCGGTGCGGGTGAGTCACTGAATATCGCCAGGCTCGTCGAGACGGTCGCCGGCATCGCGCTGGTGGCCGGCGGAGCGGCGGGTCTGAATCAGATCTACGAGCGCGACACCGACAGCCTGATGCGGCGTACACGGACACGGCCGCTCGCGGCTCACCGTCTGACACCCGCCGAAGCCGCGATCTTTTCCACCGGGCTCGCCTCTGCCGGTCTCCTGATTGTCGCGACCCGGTCGAACCTTCTGGCCGCGTTCCTCGCGCTGCTGACGCTGGTGTCCTACAACCTCATCTACACGCCCATGAAGCGGCGGTCTCAACTCGCCACGCTCGTGGGGGCCGTGCCTGGCGCCCTGCCTCCCATGATCGGGTGGGTCGCCGCGCGGGGTGCCCTGACGCCCGAAGCCTGGGCGTTGTTCGCGATCGTGTTCGTCTGGCAGATTCCGCACTTCATGGCCATCGCATGGCTCTATCGCGACGACTTCGCCCGCGCCGGCTTTCCGCTGCTCTCAGTCGTGCATCCGAACGGCGGCAGCACAGCGCGTCAGGCGGTGTTGTACTCGCTCCTGCTGGTTCCCGTGAGCCTCGCGCCGTACTTCCTGCACATGACCGGACCCGCGTACGCGGTTGGCGCCGCGGCCGGCGGGATCGGTCTGCTGTGGCTGGCCATCTCGTTTGCGCGGCAGCGCCTGGACGATCGCGCGCGGCTGTTGTTCCTCGGCTCGATTACCTATCTGCCCCTGCTCTGGGGCATGTTGATCGTGGATCGGCTCTAGAAGGAATGGTCGACTACACCATCCTTCCGACGGTCAACGCCACGCTCAACGCGATCTCGGGCATTTTTCTCCTCACCGGCTACGTGCTCATCAAGCGCCGTCACATCAACGCCCACAGGAACGCCATGCTCGGCGCATTCGCATCGTCGACGCTGTTCCTGATTTCGTACCTCGTCTATCACGCCCAGGCGGGGTCACGTCCGTTCACCGGACAGGGCGTCATCCGCTACGTCTACTTCGCCATTCTCCTGTCGCACATCGTGCTGGCTGCCGCGATCCTGCCGATGGCCATCTCGACGCTGTCGCGCGGGCTCCGCGGGCGATACGTCGAACACAAACGCATCGCCAGAAAGACGTTTCCGGCGTGGATGTACGTGTCGGTCACCGGCGTCATCGTGTACCTGATGCTGTATCAAATGTGACTCCCCCATCTTGACGTACGCGGCGCGCAGATCCATTCTTCTGCGTATGCAAAAACCTGCCTCGGTCGCCATCGTCTGTGCGCTCGCGCTCGCCGCGCCCGCCGTCGCGTCCGCACAGGAGGGCCCGCTGCCCAGCGATCCCATGCGGAGGCCATCGGCGAGATCAACTACATGCGGAGCATGGGCAACGCGCTGATTGGCTCGGTGCACGAGGTCTACGACCGCTACATGCGCACCGTGAAGCGGCGCTATCCGATGATCGTCATCGTAAGCACCGACGGCCAGGACATGAGCCAGCGCATTTCCGACAAGAGCGTGAACGAGATGCTGCAGGGGCTGACAAAGACGGGCGTCATGGTCAACGCCATCCTGCTGACCTCGACCGGCACCAGCCTGATTCGCAACGTCACGCTGGAGATGCTCAAGCGCACCGGCGGCGCGTACGAGTCGGCCACCGTTGCCACCGCCCTTCCCGCACGCATGAAGGCGATGGCGGGCACGATCGCGCAGCAGTACGCCAAGGTCTCTCCGGACAAGGTCCCCACCGCGGAGTTCAAGCGATCCGCGCCGAGATAGAAAAAGGCCGCCGGAATAGTTCCCGGCGGCCTCCCAAGACTTTCGCCTGACGACTTTCGACTATCGCCTCGCGACTACTGCAGTCCCTCGCCCTTCATCATCAGCCCCATATGCTGCTGCGCCTGCGCCAGGCCGCCTTCACCGATCTGCCAGCCGATGGTGCCGTCCTTGTTCGCGTCGACGCCGTTGGCGATGGTGTTGAGCTGGGTGAGCAGCTGCGTGATGAGCGGCGCCGCTTCGGCCGCCGACGTCGCGGCTCGAATTTTCTGTGCCGTCGCGACGGCCTCGTCCGTCCAGTGGCCAACGTTCTCGAGTGACGCCGACACGTGCTCCGTGTGCGTCAGGACGCCTTTGGAGGCGCCCTCCGACTTCGCGGCGTTCTGTGCGTGCGTCATGGCGCCGGCAGCCGCGCGCTTGACGCCGAACGAGCCAGGGCCCTTCGGTTCGATGGTCGGATCGAGCGCGTTCAGCACGTGCCCCGCATGCAGCTTGATAGCGTCGAGGTCAGTCGCCTTCTGCATGTAGCCGGCATGCACCAGCGCGATCTTGGCGTCGCCCACGGCGACGGGTAGAAAGCCCTGCCCGGTCGGCACTTCCTTCCACGCCGTCATCACGTGGCCGATATGCGTGTGCACAGGATTGGGCTTCTCCGTCGGCGGCTTCTCACCCCGCTGGCCGGAAACCGTGACGCTGAGGGCGAACGCCGCGAACGCGGCGGCGATGATGGAGCAATGATTCCGTTTCACGTGTACCTCCGTTCGAAAACCGCAAGGCAGGAATCCAGCCTGCCTGGATGTCCCGCCTTGCGCCTTTCGACTTTCGACTATCGACTTGCGCCCGTCGACTTACTTCGGCGCGCCGCCACCACGGCGTCCCGCGCCGGTCGGCTGCTCGCCGCCGGGCGCGCCGACGGTCGGCTCGGGCGCTTCGGCTGCCCCGCGTCCGCGAGCCGGGAAGGCGAAGCCATCGTGCGACGGACCGTTCTGCACGAAGCGCGTGTCGGGGCTCAGCGGATGCCCGGTGAGATACTGCTGCCCCGCGTTGCCCCAGTACTTGCCCGCCTTGAGCGTCGCGTTGTGGCTGATGGTCAGCAGGTGGTTGTAGCGCTCGTCGCTCTGCGTCCATCCCGAGAACTGCGACAGGTCGCTATTGCCCTGGATGACCACGTCGAGACCGAACGTGTTCGCGATCTCGTCGGCGTTGATGATGCTCTCGAGCGTCTCGAGCATGACGACCACGAGGAAGTTGTCGTTGATCGTGGCTCGATAGCCGCCCGGCACCTTCGCCCAGAATCCCGCCGCCGTGCCGGCGCCCGAGCTGCGACGTCCGAACGGTGGATAGCGCGAGAAGCGGGCGGCGTCGCGCGCTTCGAGCGCATCGTCAACGGTCGGCACGACAACGCCGAGCACGCCGAGGTCGGTCGCTTTCTGGATGTTGGCTTCGAGCGCGTCGGGCATGCGGATCATCGGAGCGCCGCCGCCGGGGCCGGGGCAGGCGCCAATCATCCTCTGCACTTCATTGAAGGACAGGGTGCTGTGCTGCATCTCGAACCAGATGTAGTCCCAGTGCTTTCTGGACTCACAGGACCTGTTCGGGGTTGAAGGTCGAGATGGTGACGCTCGTCACCTGCTTGTCCTGTAGGAGCTTCTCCTTCGCCTGGTTGTACAGCGGCCGCTGCGTCGTCGGGCTCAGGTACGACTTGACCATCCAGCCCCACCCGCGTGAATCGGCCTTGAGCGCCTGGTCACCCCATGCGCCGGTAATCAGGTTGCCCGGCTGGATGGGTTCCGGGGCACCCGCGCCGCGCCCACCTCCCCGGCCGCCACCACCCTGCGCATACATCCCGATCGTGAGGCTCGCGAGCGCGAGCACGACGACGATGATCCTCCGTGCAGTCATGATTCCTCCTCGAAAACCCGTGGAAATCAAAGCGATTCTGGCGGAATTGTGGGCGCAGTATGTCACAAAAGCCGAAGGAGGGTCAGACCCTTTTTGGGGGCCTGACCCTTAGTCGGGGAGACGAAGCTGCTGCAAAAGGGCGTGATAGCGCGGGTCGCGGCGAAGCGGGTCGAACCGAGGCTCCACCCTGAGATTGGCAACCGTTGGTTCGCGATCGGTGAACGCTTTCTCCAGCAAGCCGAACGCCGCGTCGCGATGCCCCAGCCCCACATGCGCCAGAGCGAGGTGGTAGCCCGGCACATAGCGGCTGCGCGACGCCGCCTCGAGACCCGCCACGATCGCGCTCGCTTCTTCGCGCGCGCCGGCGAGCGCCTTGGCATGCGCGAGCCAGGCCAGCGAAATCGAGTCATCGGCATCGGGCCCAACCGCCGCGGTCAGCTCGACCACCGCCTCGTCCTGCCTGCCGGCGCCGAGAAGTGCAGCCCCCAACAGCCGCCGCGCCGGCGCGAACCCGGCTTCCATGTCGAGCACGTGGCGGCTGCGATCGATCGCGGTCGGGAACTCGCCGGCGGCATAGCGCACCCACGCCGCGCTGGTCGTCACGACCAGGCAGAACGGATCGACATCGCAGGCGCGATCGGCCTCGGCCTTCGCTTCGCCAAAGCGCGACATCGACGCGAGAAACTGCGCGTAGAAGCGGTGCGCCGACTCACAGCTCGGCGAAAGCGCGATGGCCGTCCGGTATTCGTCTTCGGCCACGCGCCAGTTCCACTCGAGCATCCGTCGTATCTCGGCGAGCGCGAGGTGCGCGTCCGAAATGCCCGGGTCCATTTCGATCGATCGCAGCGCCGACGCGCGGGCCCGCTCGAGGTACGGCCGTCCCGGTTCTCTGAAATAGCCGGCGAGCGCTATCTGCGCGCGCGCCAACGCGGAATAGGCCGCGGCAAATTGCGGATCGAGCTCGAGCGCCCGCTCGTAGTACGAAATCGCGGACGTGACCGCGTCGAATCCGCCGCGGTTCCAGTGATAGCGCCCTTTCAGATACGCCTGATACGCCTCGGTGCGTCTCGGCGTGGCGCGTCCAAGCACGTCCACCTGATCGGGCACCAGCTCCATGGCGAGCGACCGCGCGATATGCGCCGCGACGTCGGTCTGCAGATTCAGCGCTTCTCCCATCGACCGATCGTAGGTCTCGGCCCAGAGGTGCACTTCGGTGCGCGTTTCGATCAGCTGTGCCGTAATGCGGATGCGGTCGCCGTCGCCGCGGACGCTGCCTTCGAGCAGGTAATCGGCGGACAGCTCGCGGCCGATCTCGCTGGCGCTTTTCGTCGATTTCTTGAACAACATCGACGAGGTACGCGCGATGACGCCAAGGCGGCCCGGGCAGAGGCGTCCGATCTGCGTAATCATTTCCTCGGTGAGGCCGTCGCTGAAATATTCCTGCGCCGGATCGCTGCTGAGATTCGTGAACGGCAGCACGACGAGCCGCACGTTGGCCAGGTTGTTCATTGGAGGCGCGGCCGTCGGCCTGACGACGTGCAGGTTGCGCACGGGCTGCCCTTCGGCTTCGACCGCGGCGATGAACCGGTATCCACGCCGGTGCAGCGTCTCGACAAACCGCGGATTGTCGGCATCGTCGCCAAGCGCGGCGCGGAGCCGTTTGACCGCCGCGTTCAGGCTGTGCTCGAAGTCGACGAACGTGCCCGCCGGCCAGAGGCGCTGCCGCAGCTCATCCCGTGTCACCACTTCCCCTGGCCGTTCGAGCATGACGGCGAGAATCTCGAACGGCTGATCCTGAAGCCTGATGCGGATGCCTCCCTTGCGGAGCTCCCGCGCACGCAGGTCGACCTCGAACGAGCCGAATTTCCGCAGGCTGGACGACCGGCGTTCGAGGGGCAACATGGGAATAACAGAAGTCTACCAGCCCACACGCGCGTTCGAGCCATGTCACCAAAATATGAAGGTCATGTAAGCCTCTTTCAGGCAGTGCGTTAGCAGGTCATCAACGTTTCTCCTTCGGGTCACCTCGCGTGCATTGAGGCACCCGGTCGGCGGCCGCAAAGTGAGCGCATGAAGGCTGCGCTCTGCTTCTGCTTCATGTCGTCGCTGATGATCCTCGCGGCGGCGCCCCTCGCGGGAGCGTCGAGACTCGAGGACACGGTCGTCATCAGAACGTACGACTACGCGAACGTGGCACACGATCAACTCGCGGCCGCGCGCACGGAGGCCGAACAGATCTTCAGGCGCGCGCAGATTGCCGTGCTGTGGGTCGATTGCCGCGTGCCGGGCCGGACCGGCGGTGAGCCGTGCACGGACCCGCTCTCGCGCGGACGCGATCTGATGTTGAGGCTCGTCGACCGCACGCCTGCGAATGCCACAGAGGGCGAGCGGCTGGTCGCGCTGGGCGAGTCGATGGTGGATCGGGAAGAGCGGGGCGGTGTGTTGATGACGGTCGACCTGTTTCGCGTGAGCGCCGTCGCCGGGAACGCCTCGACGGGCATGCCGGTCCTGCTGGGTCGCGCAATCGCCCACGAAATCGGGCATCTGCTGCTGGGAAGCGCCGAGCACGCCCGCCTGGGTCTCATGCGGGCGCTCTGGTCGCACGACGAACTGCGGGGCCTGAAGCCCGCGAATTGGGGATTTTCGTCGCGCGAGGCCGCCCAGATGCGGCAAACCCTGCGCGGCCGCGTGCGCACGGCGGACTAGGCGGCCCCTGACGCACCTATCGCACCCAATTGTGGAGGCGATATACTCGCTCTATGGCGAACAACCTCACTTTCCGTCTGGCGGCTGCTTTGGTCGCCGTGTTTCTGTCGGCGCCGGCGTGGGCACAGACCAGCCGGATCGGCGGCGTCGTGCGCGACGAAACGGGCGCCACGCTGCGGGGCGTCATCGTTCGCGCCGAGACCGGAGGCGGACGCTCGTTCGGCACGCCGCTGACCCTGACGACGGCGACCGACGACCGCGGACGTTTTGTCTTCGTCATCAGCCGATCGGGTGAATGGCAGCTCACGTTCGAAGCTCCTGGCTTCGATCCCATGACCCTCCCGCTTGCGCTTCGCTTGACGGGCCCCGCGCCCAACCTGGACATCAAGCTGGAACGCCGCGAATCGCCCGAGGCGTTCGGCGCATTGGCGGGCATCGACTCGAAGTCGCTCTCCTCGCAGCTCGCCGCGGCGGCCGTGCTGTACGACGAAGGGCGCCACGACCAGGCGATTGCCGCCTATCGGGAAATCAAGTCGAAGGCACCCGCGCTGACGCTGGTGAACCTTCAGATCGGCAACTCGTATTTCGCGAAGAAATCGTATGGCGACGCCGAGGCGGCCTACCAGGAAGTGCTGAAATCGGATTCGGAGGATCCCGGCGCGTTGTTCGCGATGGGTGTGCTGAAAGAAGCGCAGGGTAATGCGGCCGAGGCCCAGAACTGGTACCAGAAAGCCTCAGCCGCCGACGCCGTCTGGACTCGGCCGCTGATGAAACTGGCCGCGCTCGCCAACGCGGCCGGGGATCGCGCCGCGGCGTCTCGCCATCTGACGCGCGTGATCGATCTCGATCCCGCGTCCCCCGATGGCCAGCGCGCCGCCGCGCTGTTGAAACAATAGCGCGCGGCGTTCCGGGTTCCTTGTTCCGGGTTCCGCGTTCGTGGTGGGCGGCGGACTCAATACGCCATCATTTTCTTGAAAACAACGCGCCTCCCGATCCAGGCGCCACCGCGAACTAGGAACTGGAACGGGAACCGGAACCCACCAGGCCTATTGCAGCTGCTTCAACGCGTCGTCGATGAGACGCTCGTTGTCTTCCTTCGTGATGTTCCGCTGAAGCAGCTTCGACGCGATCGCCACCGAGAGGTCGACGGCTTCGCGGCGAATCTGCTGGAGCGCGCGCGCGGTTTCGAGCTGAATCTGCCGTTCGGCGTTCTTGAGAATGCCGTCGGCTTCGGCGCGCGCCTTCTCGCGCAGCTCGTCCCGCAGCCGCTCGGCGTCGGCGCGGCTCGCGCCGATGATCGATTCGGCCTCGACGCGCGCCTGCCGGATGATCGCTGCCGATTCCTGATTCAGCCGTTCGAGCTCCTGGCGCGCCTTCTGCGCGTCGTCGAGCGCCTTGCGGATCGTCTCCTCGCGGGCCGTCGAGCGCCTGCAGCAGCGGCCCCCAGGCGAACTTGGCGAGCAGCGTCAGCAGCACGAGAAAGGTCAGGATGGTCCAGATGAACAGCCCTGGATCGGGCTGGACCAGCGGGTTGTTCATGTCGTCTCCTACTTCATCAGCACGATCAGCAGCACGAACACTTCGGCGAGAATCGCGACGCCTTCGAGCAGGAAGAGCGGGCAGGTTGACGGCGCCGGTGATCTGCGCAGCCGCCGCTCGGCTGGCGCGCGATGCCCTCCGCCGCGGCGGCGGCAAGCTTGCCGATGCCGAGAGCCGCGCCGATGACGATCATGCCCAGCCCGAGTGCCGCACCGAAGTAGTGGAGCACGGCGCCCGAGCGCCGCCCCCGCTTCCTGGGCAAACACGACGTTCGACGTCGCCGCGAACACGATCGCGACCATGAGGGCCTTCCGGACGAAACGCACGCTAGTCATTCTCGATCCTTTCGTGTGAGTCTCTCTAGTGATGAACGTGAATGGCCATGCCGATGAACACGGCCGTCAGCAGCGTGAAGACGTACGCCTGGACGAGCACGACGATGATTTCGAGCGCCGAGATGCCGACGGCGAGCGGCACCGACACGGCCAGGCCGACGCCGATGCCCGCCAGCGCGCTGCCGAACATCTCCGCGAACAGGAACACGAACGACAGAATCGCGAGAATCGCGATGTGGCCGCCCGTCATGTTGGCCGCAAGTCGCATCGTGAGCGCGAACGGCCTCACGAACATGCCCATGATCTCGATCGGGATCAGCAGGATGTAGATCGGCCACGCGAGCCCGTGCGGCACCAGGTTCTTCCAGTGCTTGACGAACCCGTGCGCCTTCGAGCCGGCGACGATGATCGCGCCGAAGGTGATCGACGCCAGCGCGGCGGTGACGTTGAAGTTCGCCGTCGCCGTCGTGCCGCCGTGCACGACGCTGCTTCAGAAACGAGTCGGCGCGCGGTGTGAAGGACGTAGTGGTCGAGGAGCGCGATGACGTCGAAGAGCGGGATCAGCCCGATCACGTTGGCGCAGAGGATGAAGACGAAGAACGTCAGGATGAGCGGCGTCCAGGTGTTCACCCACTTGCGTCCGACGTTGGGCTGCACGATCGTCGTCGCGCACGAATCGCACGACCGCCTCGAGGGCGTTCATGAAGCCCGTCGGCACCGGCCGGTCCTGGCTCAGGTATCGCCGCACGGCCACGGTCGACCACGATGAACACGATGGCGGCGACCAGCCAGAGCATGAACACGTGCTTGGTCACCGACAAGTCGATGCCGGCGATCGTCGGCAGATGGATGAGCGGATGCTCGAGCGAGCTGTTCGAGACGTGCTCGATGATCGTCTCGCCGGCGTTGAACGCACCGGAGGCCGCGTGCTCGCCGCCATGGGCGGCGGCTTGCGCCGCTTCCTGTGCTGCCTGTGCCGCGGATTCCTGAGCCTGCATGATCGCTTCGTTTCAAACAAAGAGGCGCTTCAAGAGGAGCGCCTCAATCAGCGTGCAACACGATGAAGTAGCCGGTAAAGCTGACGACGAACGGTACCGGCCGGACGCCAAGCACGCCCACGGCCAACCCAACGTACGCGCCGAAAAACAGCAGCTTGCCCGCGAACGCCGCTGATCATCACCGCGGTCAGCCGCGCCGGATTCGTTCTGTAGATCCGCTCGGTCATGACCCAGGTGACGCTGACGACCGCGAGCGGACCGAGCATGCCGAGCCACACTTCCGCGCCGAACCGCGCACCGAGAAGCGCCGCCGAGACCACGCTGCCCGTTGCGAGCCAGAACACCGGATTCACGCGTTCCCTTACCTCTCACCCGTTGCGCCGCGCGTCCTGTCCCCAGACAGTCTTTGCCAGCTCGTAGAAGCCGACAATGAGACCCAGCAGCAGACCACCCAGAAGGAACCAGGGCGCGGTGCCGCGCCACGCGTCGATCGCGTATCCGATTCCGCCGAGCAGGATGATGGCGCCAATCAGCGTGTAGCTGGCAGCCGCTGCGGGTCCGGCTTTGCGGACGTTGTCCTGCAGGAACGCGCATCGACCGCGGCGAGGAAATCCGATTCGTCAGGCATGCTGAATATAGCATACCTTGTGAAAAAGTTCACCAGCGCCAATCCGACGTTTTCCGGCCTGAATTCGCCGATTTGCACGTAAAACGGGGTCGGGAGGGGTTTCCGGCGCCGTCCCCCGTGAAACCGCTGCCGACCCCGTCTTCACCGCAGTGCGTCTGGCTGGCCGGCGCGGCGCCCAGCGTCGCGGCCGAGGCCTCGCGCGAACTCGAACAGCGGCTGCGGATACACCCCGAGCAGCAGCGTCGCCACCACCGCCGCCACCATCGCGAACGCCAGCGCGGGACTCTGCTTCGGCTCGGACCCGGTCGGCTCGTTCTTCAGCATCATGAAGACGACGATACGGATGTAGTAATACAGCGACACGGCGCTGTTCAGCACGCCGATGACCGCCAGCCAGTAGTACCTCTGCTCGATCGCCGCACCGAACAGCCAGAACTTGCCCATGAAGCCGGCGGTCGGCGGAATGCCGCCGAGCGAGAGCATGAACAGCAGCATCGCCACCGCGGCGAACGGGCTGGCGGAAAAACAGCCCGTTCAAATCCTTCAGCTCGTCGCCGACGACGTCCTCGCGGCGCATGAGCGACGAGGACCGTGAACGCGCCGAGCTGCATGAAGGCGTAGACGAACAGGTAGATCGAGCATCGCTGTCACGCCGCGGGAGGTTCCGGCGACGACGCCGATCAGGAGATAGCCGGCGTGCGCGATCGAGGAGTACGCGAGCATCCGCTTCAGGTTGCTCTGCGTCAGCGCCGCGAAATTTCCCACCGTCATGGTGACGACCGAAAGCATGTAGAACATCGTGCCCCAGCCGATGTCCGGAATCGACGCGCCCAGCGGCGCGGCGCCGGCCATCGACTCGCGCATCGTCGGCAGGCTCTCGATGAAGATGCGCAGCAGCATCGCGAACGAGGCGGCCTTCGATCCGACCGACAGAAATCGCGGTGATCGGCGTCGGCGCGCCCTCGTACACGTCGGGCGCCCACATGTGGAACGGCACCGCCGCAATCTTGAAGCCCATGCCGGCGACGACGAGGATGACCGCGAGGATCAGGCGCGGGTCCGTTCCTGCCCGGCCAGCCCGGTGGCAATCATCCGCAGGTTCGTCGTCCCCGACAGGCCGTACATCAGCGACATGCCGTAGAGCAGAATCCCGAGGGAAAATGCGCCCAGCAGGAAGTACTTCACGGCGGCTTCGTTCGACTTGCGGCTCGGCTTGAGAAAGCCCGTCAGGATGTAGAACGAAATCGCCATCGTCTCGAGGCCGATGAAGAGCGTGATGAGATCGGTGCCGCCCGGCCATGAACATCATCCCGAGCGTCGCGCAGAGGATGAGGAAGTAATACTCGCCCGCCCGGGTGCCCTCGACTTCGAGGTAGCGCACGCTCATCAGCACCGTGAGCGCCGCCGAAATGAGGAACACGACCTTGAAAAACAACGCGAAGGTGTCGACGGCAACGAGCCCGCGCGAAATCTGGACGTTGGCGTTGGCCACCGGGACGAGCGCAATCGCCGTGGCGGCGAGCACGGCCAGCGTGACCCAGGCGAGAATCGACTGCTTGTCGCGCGGGACGAGAAGGTCCGCAAGCAGCAGTAATAGCGCGCCGATCGTCAGCACGATCTCCGGCAGGAGGTAGTAGAAGTCGCTGAGGTTGATGCCGGCAGGCACTACCGTGATCCCCGCGGTTCGAGGTTCTGGGTGCTGGGTGCTGGGTTCGGGGTCGCGTTCGGGTTCACGATCGAGGCCTGAGCGCGATATTGCGGGTCAATCCGCATCACCACGCGATTCACCGACGACTGCAACCGATCGATGAACGGCTTCGGATAGAGACCGATCCAGACGGCGAGCACCAGGAGCGGCGCGTAGGTGGCGAACTCGCGCAGATTCAAATCCTGCAGGTGCTCGTTCTTCGGGTTCTCGATCTTGCCGAACATCGTGCGCTGATAGAGCCACAGCATGTAGGCCGCGCCGAGCACCACGCCGCTGGCCGCGAACGCCGCCCACATTTTGCTCTTGATGAAAGCGCCCTGGAGAATCAGCAGCTCGCCGATGAATCCGTTCAGCGCGGGCAGGCCGATCGACGACATCGTCATGATCAGGAAGATCGTGGCGTAGGCCGGCATCACCTTCGACAATCCGCCGTACTCGGAGATGAGGCGCGTGTGGCGCCGCTCGTACATGTTTCCGACGAGGAGGAAGAGCGCGCCAGTCGAGATCCCGTGGTTCAGCTGCTGAACGATGCTGCCCATGATGCCGACCGGATTGAGCGAGAACATGCCGAGCATGACCATCGCCATGTGGCTGACGCTCGAGTACGCGACGAGCCGTTTCCAGTCCTGTTGCGCCATCGCGCAGAGCGCACCGTACACAATGCCGATGATCGCCAGCGTCGCCATCATCGGCGTGAACGCCTGGGTCGCGTCCGGCAGGATCGGGAGCGAGAAACGGATGAACCCGTAGGTGCCCATCTTCAGCAGAACGGCGGCCAGGATGACCGAGCCCGCGGTTGGTGCGTCGGTGTGTGCGTCGGGCAACCAGGTGTGGAAGGGGAACATCGGCACCTTCACGGCAAACCCGAGGAAGAACGCCAGGAAGACCCACCACTGCAGGTTGTAAGGCACGTTCAACTGCTGGAACTGCGTGATGTCGAACGAGTACTGGCCCGTCACGCTCTCGTTGTAGAAATAGAGCGCCAGAATGCCCAGCAGCATGATGACGCTGCCGACCAGCGTGTAGAGGAAGAACTTGATCGCCGAATACAGACGGCGATCGCTGCCCCAGATGCCGATGAGGAAATACATCGGCACGAGCATCACTTCCCAGAAGAGGAAGAACAGCAGGAAGTCGAGGCTGACGAACGCGCCGACCATGCCCGTCTGCAGGATCAGCAGGAAGATGTCGTACTCCTTGACGCGCTCGGTAATGGCCGTCCATGACGACAGGATGGCGATGAAGCCGAACAGGGTCGCCAGCAGCACGAGCAGGGCGCTGAAGCCGTCGACGCCGAGAAAGTACCTCGGCGCCGATGGACGGAATCCAGGTCATTCTCTCCACGAACTGGTAGTTCGGATCCTGCGTGTTGTACTGGAACCACAAGGGCACCGACACGAGGAACCCCGCCAGCGCGACCAGATTGGCGACCATCCGAATCAGGCCGCTCTTCTCCTTCGGAATGAAGAGCAGCAGCACCGCGCCGGCGAGCGGCAGAAACAGGATGAGCGAGAGAAGCGGAAACCCGACGGCATTCGTCACGTGACTACCTCACGAGCAAATAAATGCTCACAAACGCGCACACGCCTGCCAGCATCAGCAGCGCGTAATTCTGGATAAGCCCGGTCTGGATGCGGCGGAAGACGAAGCTCGATTCCTCCGAGGAGCGCCCGACGAGATTCACGGCGCCATCGACCACGTACCGATCGACGAGGCTCGACACCCACGACATGAACACCGTCAACCACCCGGATCCGTTGACGCCGCCATCGACGACACGCCGGTCGAAGGCCCACAGGCCAAACGCGCTCTTCATCGTGCCGCCGACGAACGTCGAGTTGTAGAGCTCGTCCACGAAGTATTTGTTGTAGAGCAGCGAGTGGAGGCCGGCGTACCGCTCTTTGAGGCCATCGGCCGTTGACGGCGAGACGACGTAGAACCTGTACGCCGTGTAGATGCCGATAAGCGCAATCATCACGGAGAACGCCATCAACCCAAGCTCGGCGCCATGGGAAATGTGCGGCTCTCCATGCGCGGCTTCCGCACTGGCCGCTTCCGTCACTGCCGCTTCCCGGGCGGGTTCTGCCGCCTGCGCGGCCGTCCCTTCCGCCGCCGGCGTCGCGGCTTCCGGCGCCGTCAGGCTCGGCTCGAGGAAATGTTCCAGCGCCGCTCCGCCGCCGAGCGCGGGCGGAATGCTCACGAAGCCCGCGACGATGGCGCCGACAGCCAGCACCATCAAGGGCAGCGTCATCGCCTGAGGCGATTCGTGCGGACCATGCCATGGCCCGTGTCCGTGACCGTGCGCGGCGTCATCGTCATGGTGATCCGCGTGGCCATCGTCGTGCCCGGCTTTGTGCGCCTGTCCGTGCCCGTGTGCGTCGGCGCCGTGAGCCCCACCGTGCTCCCACGCGGGGCCTCGATACGAGCCGAGGAACGTCATCGACATGAGCCGGAACATGTAGAACGCGGTCATCAGCGCGGTGACGACGCCGAAGACCCAGATCGCCTTGTTGGTCAGGAACGCGCGAAAGAGGATCTCGTCCTTGCTGAAGAAACCTGCCAGCGGAAAGATGCCCGCGATCGCCAGCGTGCCGATCATCATCGTCATGTAGGTGACCGGCATGTAGCGCCTGAGGTCGCCCATCTTCCGCATGTCCTGTTCGCCGCCCATCGCGTGGATGACCGAGCCGCTGCCGAGGAAGAGCAGCGCCTTGAAGAAGGCGTGCGTCATCAGGTGGAAGGCGCCGGCGGCAAACGCGGCGAGGCCGATGTGCGTCCAGCCATGCGACATGGCATACGCGCCCACGCCCATCGCGAGGAACATGTAGCCGAGCTGAGACACGGTGGAGTACGCGAGCACGCGCTTGATGTCGTACTGCACGAGGCCAATCGTGGCCGCCATGAGCGCGGTGAGCGCACCGACGATCATCACCACCTGCGCCACGATCGGCGCGTGGCTGAAGAGCACGGCGTTGCGGCCCACCATGTACACACCGGCGGTCACCATCGTCGCCGCATGGATGAGCGCGGACACGGGTGTCGGGCCTTCCATGGCGTCGGGTAACCAGACGTACAGGGGAATCTGCGCGCTCTTTCCGGTGGCGCCGACGAAGAGCAGCAGGCAAATGAGCGAGAGGACGCCGAACTGCGTTTCGACCGGCATCGTGGACGCGCCGTGGGCGACGGCGCGGAAGTCGAGCGTGCCGAAGGTGAAGAAGATCAGAAAGACGCCGAGCACGAAGCCCCAGTCGCCGATCCGGTTGACGATAAACGCTTTCTTGCCGGCATCCGACGCACTCTTCTTTTCGTACCAGTAGCCGATGAGCAGATACGAGCAGAGGCCCACGCCCTCCCAGCCGACGAACATCGTCAGGAACGTGCTTCCGAGCACGAGCACGAGCATGAAGAAGCAGAACAGGTTGAGATAGCAGAAGAAGCGCGCGTACCCGCCGCGCGGTTCGTCGTGCATGTAGGCCGTCGAATACACGTGAATCAGGAAGCCGATGCCGGTGACGACGAGAATCATCATGGCCGACAGCGGATCCAGGCGGAACGCCCACGGGATCTCGAACGCGCCGATGCCGTTCACGGTCTGGAGCGGTATCGGCGGAATCCAGTAGCCGAGCGTGACCACGTGATCGCGCGCCTCGGCGGGCAGGCCGAGGAGCTGCCAGAAGGCATTGAGCGACAGGGCGAGCGCGAGCGCCATCGTTCCGCACGCCACCAGGGCCGCCGTCTGCTTGTTGAACGCGCGAATGCCGATCAGCCCGTTAATCGCGGCGCCAATGCCTGGGAGAATCGGAATGAGCCAGATCAGGTCCATATTTAGTCGCGGGGACTACCAACGCATCAAATTCATTTCGTCGATGTTGATCGTTTCCTTGTTGCGATAGAACGCCAGGATGATGCCGAGCCCGACGGCGGCTTCCGCCGCCGCCACCGCGATGACGAAGATCGCGAACACCTGCCCGATGCCGTTCTGCAGCTGATAGGAAAACGCGACCAGGTTGATGTTGACCGCGTTCAGAATCAGCTCGATCGACATGAAGATGACGATGATGTTGCGGCGCATCATGACGCCGGCGACGCCGATGATGAACAGCGCCGCCGAGAGCAGCATGTAATGGGTCGGCGTGATCATTACAGCTCCCTCTTCGCCAGGATGATGGCGCCCACCATCGCGACGAGCAGCAGCATCGACGCGACCTCGAACGGGATCAGATAGTCGGCGTAGAGCAGCATGCCGATGCGCTCGACGTTGTTCAGCGCGAGGTCGCTCGTCTGCGCGGCGCTCGAATCGGTCGCCACACCGGCGCCGCCCCAGACCAGGATGGCCGCCAGCTGGGCGAGCACCACACCCGAGAGCGCGAACCCGAGCCAACCCCGCCGCTGCGGCGCCGAATGGTCTTCCGGCGGGCGCTTCAGATTCACCAGCATGACGACGAACAGATACAGCACGACGATGCCGCCGGCGTACACGAGCACCTGGATGACGGCGAGGAACTGCGCCGTCAGCAGCACGTACAGCGCCGCGACGGCGAGAAAGTTCAGCACCAGAAACAGCACGGCGTGCACGGTGTTCTTCGTGCTCACGACGAGCACGGCGAACCCGAGGATGAACGCTGAAATGACGTAAAACGCTATCGCTTCGCCCATACCGCTACAGCAACACCTTGACGATTCCCGTCGCAATCACGTTGGCAATGGCCACCGGGATGAGCACCTTCCATCCCAGCCGCATCAACTGGTCGTAGCGGTAGCGCGGCAGCGTCGCGCGCACCCACAGGAAGACGTACAGGAAGACGAACGTCTTCAGCAGGAACCACATCCACCCGGGCACAATGTCGAGGAAGTTGAGCGCGTCGACGTTCGGAAACGGCGCCAGATATCCGCCGAGGAACAGCGTCGTCGCGACCGAGGAGACGACGATCATGTTGGCGTATTCGGCGAGGAAGAACAGCGCGAACCGCATGCCGCTGTACTCGGTGTGGAACCCGCCCGTCAGCTCCTGCTCCGCTTCCGCCATGTCGAAGGGCGCGCGATTGGTTTCCGCGAGGCCGCCGATGAAGAACAGCACGAACGCCACCGGCTGCACGAAGATGAACCAGAGGTTCGCCTCGTTCTGCGCCTCGACGATGCGCACCATGCTCAACGAGCCCGCCGTCATGATGAGGCTGACGAGCGTCATCGTCACCGCGACTTCATAGCTGATGAGCTGCGCCGACGCGCGGAGGCTCGCGAGCAGCGGGAACTTGCTGTTCGACGCCCATCCACCCAGGATGATGCCGTACACGCCGATGGAGGCGACCGACACGATGTACAGCAGGCCGACGTTGACGTCGGTGATGTACAGCGGAACGTCGCGGCCGAAGAGATGGACCGTCGAGCCGAACGGAATCACCGCGAACGTGATGAGCGCCGGCACCATGACGATGATCGGCGCGGCGGTGAACACCCACTTGTCGGCGCGCGTCGGCGTGATGTCTTCCTTGAGGATCAACTTGATGGCGTCCGCGATGGGCTGTAGAACGCCGTACGGTCCCACGCGCATCGGCCCGAGGCGCACCTGCACCCACGCAATCACCTTTCGCTCGAGCAGCACCATGTAGGTGACGCCAATGAGCGTCGCGTTGAGCACGAACAGAATCTTGATCAGAGGGATGACGTATGTGTCGATGACAGTGGGACTCATCGATCGACTTCTCCGAGAACGACGTCGATCGAACCGATGAGCGCGACGACGTCGGCGACCAGGTGTCCCTTGATCAACTGCGGCAGCGCCTGGAGATTGCAGAACGACGGCGGCCGTACGCGGAACCGGTAGGGGTTGGTCGATTTCCCGTCGCTGACGATGAAGTAGCCGATTTCTCCCTTCGGCGACTCGATCGCATGGTAGGTCTCCCCCGCCGCCGGCTTGATGAGGCGCGGCACCTTACCGACGATGGGTCCTTCCGGCAGGCCCTCGATTGCCTGGCGGATGATCTTGATCGACTGGCGGAACTCCTCGAGCCGCACGAGATAGCGGTCGTAGGTGTCCCCGGCCGTCCCGACCGGCACGTCGAACTTCATCTCGTCGTACGCCGCGTATGGCTCGTCCTTGCGCACGTCCTTGGGTACGCCCGAGCCTCGCAGCGGCGGACCGCTCAGTCCGATCGCAACCGCCTGCTCGGCCGTAATCACGCCGATGCCGCGCGTGCGCTCGAGCCAGATTCGGTTGTGCGTGAGCAGCTCCTCGTACTCGTCCACCTTCTCCGACATGATGTTGCAGAACTCGAGCACTTTCTTGTCCCAGCCGACCGGGATGTCCAGAGGAAGGCCGCCGATGCGCATCGAGTTGTACGTCAACCGCGCGCCGCAGTATTCCTCGAACAAATCCAGGATCAACTCGCGCTCGCGGAACGCGTACAGGAAGACCGTCATCGCCCCGATGTCCATCGCATGCGTCCCGAGCCAGAGGCAGTGGCTCGCGATGCGCTGCAGCTCGCAGATGGCGGTGCGCACGTACCGCGCGCGGCGCGGCACTTCGAGCTGCATCAGCTTCTCGACCGTCTGGCAGTAGCCGACATTGCTGGTGGCGGCCGCGACGTAGTCCATGCGGTCGGTGAGGAGGATGATCTGCGTCCAGTTGCGGTTCTCGCTGAGCTTCTCGATGCCGCGATGGAGATAGCCGATGACGACTTCGGAGCCGACGACCTTCTCGCCGTCGAGGCGCAGCACCACGCGCAGCACGCCGTGCGTGCTGGGATGCTGCGGTCCCATGTTGATGACCAGCTCCTCGGTGTCGAACATCTGACGGGTTTCTGTTGCCATCTCTCCTAATCTTCCAATCTACCAATCTACCAATCTACCAATCTGCCAATTCGCTATTCGATCTCCGCCTCTTCCTTCGCCTGTTTCAGCTTCAACCAGTCGAGCGGGTTCTCCATCAGCAATTCGCCCGGACCTTCGAGCGGGTAGTCCTTGCGCTGTGGATGGCCCTGCCAGTCGTCGGGCATCAGAATCCGCTTCCGATTCGGGTGACCGGTGAAGTTCACGCCGAACAGGTCGTAGACCTCGCGTTCGAGCCAGTCGGCCGCGGGCCAGATGCCGGTGACTGACGGCACGGGGTCCTGTTCCGCGGCGCGCACCTTCAAGCGGAGGCGCTTGCGGTGACGCGTCGAGAACAGGCAGTAGACGACATCGAATCGCTGGGGTCGCGGCGGCCAGTCGCTGGCCGTCACGTCCGAGCAGAAGTCAAAGGCGGTTTCCGGCGCATCGTGCAGGAACCGGCCCGCTTCGAGCAGCTTCGCGACCGGCACGATGACCGTCCAGTCGCCCACGTAAAAGCTGATCTGCTCGACGGCGCCGGGAACGGCGTTCTGCAGCGCCGTAATGAACGACGGAATCTCGGTCCCCGCCGGTGGAGGTGGATCGGTCGGACCGGATGGCGGCGCCGGTTTCGTGTCGTGCGCCGCGGCGGCCGCGGGCTTGGCTGCAGGTGCTGCCGGTTTGGCGGCGGCCGGCGCAGCTGGTCTGGGCGCGGCCGGAGCAGCCGGCTTCGGCGCGGCGGCGGCCGGAGGCGTCGCCGGTGCCGCGGGCGGCGCTTCTCCCGGGACGTCGCTCGCAGGTGTCTCGCCTGCTGCCTTGGGGTCCTTGGGCTCAGTCATGGTTGGTCGAAGGGTCCGGGCACCGGCGAGGTGTCAGGCCCAGTCCAGCGCGCCTTTCTTCCAGGCGTAGACGTATCCGGTCACCAGAATCGCCAGGAAGACAATCATTTCAATCAGGCCGAACAGCGCCAGCTCGTCGACGATGACCGCCCACGGAAACATGAACACCGTCTCCACGTCGAAGATGACGAAAAGCATGGCGACGAGGTAATAGCGGATGCTGTAGCGGTCGCGCGCGTCCGTAGCCGGTTCGATCCCGCACTCATACGGCTCGAGCTTGACCTTGTTGTACTTCTTCGACTGCACCAGCTGCGACATCATCAGGGTGAAAAGCGCGAACCCGATGGCGACCAGCAGGAAGATGAAGATCGGAATATACGCGTTGAGCATCGTGTGGAGTGACCGCCGGATGACAAAGCCGCGAAACCGCGTGTTTATAGCATGCGGGCCAACAACCGTCAAGAAACGCAAATCTAAGATTTACAAGGGTTTTTGCGCAACGGGACGTGCTTGACGCCCCCTGACGGCAAACCTATACTGGCCTTGGGTAGGACCATGAAATTCAGGCCGATCTATGTGCTGCTGGCAGCGGCGCTGGCGCCGCCGTTGCTGCTGGACGCGCAACAGCCCTCGTTCCGATCGGCCATCGACGTCGTCTCGATGAACGTCACCGTCACGGACTCCACCAACCGCTATGTGACGGACCTGACTGAAAATGATTTTGAAATCTTCGAAGACGGAGTGAAGCAGGAGCTCACCCTCTTCAATCGCACCAACCTGCCGGTTGCCCTGTCGCTGCTCATCGATACCAGCTCGAGCATGGAAGATCGGATGTCCTCGGCCCAGGACGCGGCCATCGGATTCGTCCGGAAGCTGCGGCCGGCCGACTTGGGCGAGGTCATCGGCTTCGACAGCCGCGCCGAGATCTTGCAGAAGTTTACGAGCAACACGGCCGACCTCGAGCAGGCCATTCGCAAGACCGTGGCGGGGGGATCGACGTCGCTGAACAACGCTATCTACATCTCCCTGAAGGGTCTGAAGAAGATTCCGGTCCGGCAGGAGGAAGAGATCCGGCGTCAGGCCATCGTACTGCTCTCGGACGGCGAAGACACCTCGAGCCTGGTGTCCTTTGACGACGTGCTCGACCTGGCGCGACGATCGGAAACCGCGATCTACGCGATTGGGTTGATGGAGGACGCGACGGGCAACCAGTCGAAGGGATTCCGCGAGGCCACCTACGCCCTGCGCCAGTTGACGACCGACACGGGCGGCCGTGCGTTCTTCCCCGCCGACGTCAAGAGCCTGGCGTCTGTTTACGGGCAGATTTACGACGAGCTCTCGAGCCAGTACACGATTGGCTACACCTCCAAGAATCCCCGGCGCGATGGCGCCTGGCGGCGCCTCGTCGTTCGCATCGCCCGGCCGAACACGCAGGCGCGTACCAAACAGGGGTACTTCGCGCCGACGGCGGCCGCCGCGTCAGTCAAGTAGCGGACAGGGGTCGGGAGGGGTTTTCGCGGCATCCCGCGAAAACCCCTCCCGACCCCTTTTCGCTGATAATCATCGGAATGAACGTTCTTCTGCTGCTGCTCTATACGGCCGCGAGCGTGGCGTATGCCGTGCAGTTCGCCAAGCGCACGTTCGGCACGAACCGCACCGCCACCGTGCTGCTCGTGCTGGTGGCCTTCGCCCATACGTTCGTCATCGGCATGGAGACGATGCGCGCGGGGCACGTGCCCTCTACGACGGCCACGACCGCCATTTCGACCTTCGTGTGGCTCCTCGCTCTTTCGTACCTGTACCTGGAGTTGACGACCGGCGAGCGGGCGATGGGCGTGTTCATCCTGCCGCTCCTCGTCGCGCTGCAGGCCATCCCGACCTTCGGCGGGTCGTTCTCCGAGCCCCGCTCGGAGATGCTCGAGAGCCCCTGGTTCGGCATTCACGTCTCGTCGCTGCTCTTCGCCTACGCGAGCTTCGCCCTGGCGGGCGTGCTCGGTGTCACCTACGTGCTGCAGTTCAAGGAAATCAAGGCGAAGGACCTCGGGTTCTTCTACGACCGCCTGCCGTCGCTGAACGTGCTCGACGAGATGAACCTGCGCGCGGTGAAGATCGGCTGGCTGTTTCTCACCGCAGGCCTCATCACCGGCGGCATCTGGGCCTCGCAGCTTCAGCCCTCGGCGAGCTCGGCGCCCTCGTCGATGTCGATGGCCGATCCGAAGATTTTCGTGGCGGTCCTCTGCTGGGCCGTGTATTCGTTCGAGCTATACGCGCAGCGCGCCATCGGATGGCGCGGGCGGCGCGCGGCGTGGCTCTCGGCGGTCGGTTTCGGCATCGTGCTGTTGAACTTCGTGCCGGTGAGCTACTTCTTCACGACGAGCCACAACTTCTAGCATGCAGCTTCTGCTGGTTGGCGTCAGTCATCGCACCGCGCCGATCGAGTTGCGAGAGCGGCTCGACTTCTCGGCCCGTGGTGTCGATCGTGCGCTGACCGCCCTGTCGAACGCGGCGGCGCAGCACGAGGCGACGATCGTCTCGACGTGCAACCGCGTCGAGCTTTACGTCGGCTGCGACGACCCCGATGCGACGCGCTCGGCAATCGAGCGCGTTCCTGTCGGAGTTTCACGGCATCCCCGCCGACCGAGCTGGCGCCGCACATTTACGCGAAGACGGGACAGGATGCGGTGACGCACCTGTTCCGCGTCGCGCGGGGCTCGATTCGCTCGTCGTGGGCGAGCCGCAGATGCTTCGGTCAGGTCAAAGAAGCGTTCAGCGTCGCCTCGCAGATGGGCTGCACCGGCTCCATGCTGAACAAGCTGTTCCATTCGGCCTTCGCCGCCGGCAAGCGCGTACGCACGGAAACCGCGCTCTCCGAGGGCGCCGTCTCGGTCAGCTACGCGGCCGTCGACGCTGGCGCGAAAGATTTTCGGCGATCTGAAAGGCCGCACCGTCCTCGTGCTCGGCGCGGGCGAGATGGGCAAGCTCACGGCGATTCACATGCAGGCGCAGGGCATCGGCCGCCTCATCATCATGAGCCGTACCGCGACGCACGCCACCGCGCTCGCGCGAACGATCGGCGGCAGCGCGATGCCGTGGGAATCGCTCCACGCGGCCTCGTCGAAGCGGACATCCTGATCACGGCCACCGGCGCCAGCGTGCCGATCATCTCGCGCGCGCTGATCGCGCAGACGATGAAGGCGCGGCGGCAGCGGCCGCTGTTCGTCATCGATATCGCCGTGCCGCGCGACGTGGAAGCCGGCGCGGGCGATCTCGAAGCAGGTGTTCCTCTACAACATCGACGATCTGCAGGCAGTCGTGCAGGAGAACCTCTCGAAGCGCGGAACGGCCGCCTCGCAGGCGGAAGCAATCGTCGCGCGAGGAAGTCGGGCAGTTTCTCGGCTGGCTCAACTCGCGCGGCGCGGTGCCGACGGTCGTCGCGCTCCGGCAGCGGTTCGAGGCGATCAGGCAGTCCGAACTGCGACGGCTCGAGCCGAAGCTCGCGTCGCTGCCGCCGGAGGCACGCGCACGCGTCGAAGAAATCACCAGACTGATCGTCGAGAAGCTGCTGATCAGCCCCACCGAGCAGCTCAAGGCAGCCTCCGATGCCGACACGGTCGCCGCCTACAGCGACGCGCTGAACCGGCTGTTCGGCCTCACGCGCGACGACGCCGCGGACGACGGCTCGCTGACCACCGCCGGATCCGGTCGATCGTCGAAGAAACCTGCCCAGTGACACCCCTTCGTCTCGGAAGCCGAGGAAGTCAGCTCGCACTCTTTCAGGCGAGGCTCGTCGCCGAGCGCCTCAAATCGGCCGGCGGCGTCGTATGCGACATCGTCGTCATCAAGACGTCGGGCGATCGGCTGGCGGAGCGCGCCGCTCTCCGAAATCGGCGGCAAACGCCTGTTCGTCAAGGAAATCGAGGACGCGCTGCTGGGCGGCGAGATCGACCTCGCGGTGCACAGCAGCAAAGACATGCCGGCCGTGCTGCCCGATGGCCTCGAGGTCGGCGCCGTGCTCGCGCGCGAGGATCCGCGCGATGCGCTCGTGATGCCGGCCGGAAAGGGTTCCGGGATCCTTTTTCGCGGGGACGCCTGCGAAAACGAATCCCGGAACCTTTTCCGGAGCGCATCGGCACGGGCAGCGTGCGCCGCATCGCGCAACTGCACACGGCTGTTTCCACGAAGCGTCGTTCGAGAACGTGCGCGGGAATCTCGATACACGCCTGCGCAAGCTGGATGCGGGCGAGTACGATCTGCTCGTGCTGGCCGCCGCCGGGCTGATGCGATTGGGGTTCACCTCCCGGATCTCGACGCTGGTGCCGCTCGATGAGTGCATCCCCGCGCCGGGCCAGGGCATCATCGCCATCGAGGTCGCGCGGCGATGACGCGTCGACGCGGCGCGCGTCGCGAAGATCGCCGATGCCGACGCCCTGGCGGCTCTCGATGCCGAACGCGCGCTGGTGATCGCGCTTGGCGGCGGGTGCCAGATGCCCATCGGCGGCGTCGCCGTGCCTGCCGGACCAACGGACCTCGAGCTGCGGGCGATCGTCGCGTCACTCGACGGCGCGCGCGTCATCCGCTATAAGAAGGTTGGACCCCGGACACATGCCGCCGCACTCGGCCGTGAAGTGGCCGACGAACTGCTGCGGCAGGGAGCCGCGGCGATTCTCAACGAAGCGTCGCGCGGCGCGGCCCCCAACCCGGACTCGCTCCATCTGACGTAAATGCGCCCCATGGTGTATCTCATCGGCACCGGCCCGGGCGACCCAGGGCTCATCACCGTACGCGGCCTGCGCCGGCTGGCTGAAGCCGACGTCGTGCTCTACGACCGCCTCGTGCACCCGCGGCTGCTCCGTTATCCGCGACAGGACGCCGAGAAGATCGACGTCGGGCTGGCCGCGCCTCAGCCGCTCGATCAGGAAGCCATCAACTACCTGCTGGTCGAAAAGGCGCGCGAAGGAAAGATCGTCGCGCGGCTGAAGTGGGGCGACCCCTTCGTGTTCGATCGAGGCGGACAGGAGGCCTTGTTCCTGCACGAGCACGGCATCCCGTTCGAAGTGGTCCCCGGGCATTCCGGCAGCCATCGGCACGGCCACCTATGCCGGCGTTCCGCTGACCTATCCGGGCGGTGGCGACAGCGTGACGTTCGTCCGCGGCCACGAGGATGAAAGCAGCACGCCGCCCAGCGTCGACTGGGCGAGCCTCGCGCGGCTCGGCGGTACGCTCGTCTGCTATGCCGGACCGCAGACAGCTGCCGGAAATTCTGAAAGCGCTGCTCGCGAACGGCTTCAACGAAGACGAATCGGCGGCGATCATCTACGACGGCACGCTTCCAACCCAGCGCACGACCGACGGCACGCTGCGCGAGCTCGCGGAGATGAAGAACATGCGGACGATGCCCGCGATTCTCGTCGTCGGGCGCGTCGTGGGACTGCGGCAGCACCTGCGCTGGTTCGACGAGCGCCCGCTTTTCGGCAAGCGCATCGTGATTACGCGCTCGCGCGAACAGTCCGGCGAGCTGGTCGAGCTGCTCGAATCGCTGGGCGCGGAGCCGATCGAAGCACCGATGATCCGGGTCGCGCCGCCCGACGACTACGGGCCGCTGGACCAGGCGGTCGCGAGCGCGGGCACCTACGACTGGATTGTGTTCACCAGCGCCAATGCCGTCGATTTCTTCATGCGGCGGCTCGCCGCGGGCGAGGGGGACATCCGCGATCTGAAGGGCGTCAAGCTCGTCGCGATTGGTCCGGCCACCGCGGAACGTCTTTCACGGCAGGGCCTGCGGGTGGATCTCCAGCCGGCCGAGTCGCGCGCCGAGGCGATCGTCCAGTCGCTGCGGGAACGCGGCGAGATCAAGGGGCAGCGCTTTCTCCTGCCGCGCGCCGACATCGCCCGCGAGGTGTTGCCCGAAGAGCTCCGCAAGGCCGGCGCAGACGTCACCGAGGTCACCGCCTACCGCACGGTGCTCGCGGAAATCGAGCGCGAAGGCGACCCTGATATCTATCGCATGCTGCTCGAGAAGCGGGTGGACGTCGTCACGTTCACGAGCGCGTCCACGGTGAAGAACTTCGTCCAGATCTTCGGCGCCGAACAGGCCCCCGATCTGCTCAACGCGACGAAGGTCGCCGCCATCGGACCGGTGACGGCGGAGGCGGCCGAGCAATACGGCATCCACACATCCATCATGCCGAAGGAGTACACGATTCCGGCGCTGGTGGAGGCGATCGTCGAGCATTTTCGCCAGCCTGTAGAAGTGCCTGCCAGACAGCCCTGAAGGGCAAGGGCTTTAGCCCTGTCCGTCGTAAACTACCCTCATGAATCCCGTCAAGACCGCCCACACGCTCGACCTGGTTCGCCGTGCCCGGCGCCTGCGCCGGACGGGCGGCATTCGCGGCTACGTGCGCGAAACACGCCTCTCCGCCGAGCAGTTTCTCTACCCGCTCTTCGTGACGCCCGGAACGGGTGTGCGCCGCGAAGTGCCGTCGATGCCGGGCGTGTTTCAGCTGTCGGTTGACGAGGCGGTGCGCGAGACGGACGCCGCCCGCGCAGAAGGCGTGCCCGGCGTGCTGCTGTTCGGGCTGCCCGCGGAGAAGGACGACATCGGCTCGGCCGCCTACGACGCCGATGCGCCGGTGCAAGGCGCGGTGCGCGCGATCAAGCGCGCGTCGCCGGATACGGTCGTCGTCACCGACGTGTGCCTGTGCGAGTACACGTCGCACGGCCACTGCGGCATCCTCGAGGGCCACGACGTGGTCAACGACGCCACGGTCGATCAGCTGGTGCGCACGGCGGTGTCGCACGCCATCGCGGGCGCCGATATCGTGGCGCCGTCGGACATGATGGACGGACGCGTCGGCGCGATCAGAAAGGCGCTCGACGAGCGCGGGTTCGAGAACGTGGCGATCATGTCGTACGCCGCGAAGTACTGTTCGGGGTTCTACGGCCCGTTCCGCGAGGCCGCCGACTCTGCCCCGCAGTTCGGCGACCGCCGGACGCATCAGATGGATCCGGCGAACGCCGACGAAGCGCTGCGCGAAGTCGAGCAGGACATCGACGAAGGCGCGGACATCGTCCTGGTGAAGCCGGCGATGCCGTATCTGGACGTCGTGCACCGCGTGAAGGAAACGTTCGGCTATCCGACGGCCGCCTATCAGGTGAGCGGCGAATATTCGATGCTCAAGGCGGCAGCCGCGCGCGGATGGCTCGACGAACCGCGCGTCATGATGGAGTCGCTGACGTCGATCGCTCGCGCCGGCGCCGACATCATCATCACCTACTACGCGCGCGACGCGGCGCGGGCGTTGCGTAACGGGCAATAGCACGATGGCCCAACGCCCTTCGACCAGCGCGAAGTTGTTCGCGCGTGCCCAAACCGTCATTCCCGGCGGCGTCGACAGTCCCGTGCGTGCCTTCAAGGCCGTCGGGGGGACGCCACTCTTCATCCGCAGCGCCTCGGGATCGCGCATCACGGACGCGGACGGCCGCTCGTACATCGACTACGTGATGTCCTGGGGCCCGCTCGTCCACGGCCACGCGCCTGGAGGCCTCGTCAGAGAGCTCGCGGCGGCGGCGCGAAAAGGCACGAGCTTCGGCGCGCCGACCGAGCTGGAAGTCAGGCTCGGCAGAGGTCGTACGCGGGCTACATGCCGTCGCTCGAAATGGTCCGCTTCGTCAGCTCGGGCACCGAGGCGACGATGAGCGCCGTGCGCGTCGCCAGGGCACACACGCGACGCGAGAAGATCATCAAGTTCGAGGGCTGCTACCACGGACACGCCGACGGCTTTCTCGTGCAGGCCGGATCCGGCCTCACCACGCTGGGCGTGCCGACCAGCCCGGGCGTGACGCGTGCGACGGCTGCAGACACGCTCCTCGCCACCTACAACGATCTCGCCTCGGTCGAGCGGCTCTGCGAGGGCTTTCCCGATCAGATTGCCGCGCTCATCGTCGAACCGGTCGCGGGCAACATGGGCGTCGTGCTGCCCGAGCCGCGGTTTCTTGCGGGGCTTCGCGAGATCTGCTCGCGTTACCGGATTCTGCTCGTCTTCGACGAAGTGATTTCAGGATTCCGAGTCGGCACCGGCGGCGCGCAGGCGTGGAGCCGGCGTCACGCCGGACCTGACGTGCCTCGGCAAGATCATCGGCGGCGGCCTGCCGGTGGGCGCCTATGGCGGCCGGGCGGAACTGATGCGGCTGGTCGCCCCGGCCGGACCGGTCTATCAGGCAGGCACGCTGTCGGGAAATCCGTTCGCGATGACAGCCGGCATTGTGGAGTCTCAAGCGGCTGTCGAAGGGACTCTACAAACATCTGAGCGATCTCGGGGCGCAGCTCGCCGACGGCCTGGCCGACGCGGCCCGTCGTGCCAAGGTCGAGCTGCAGGTGAATGGGATTGGTTCCGCGTTGACGCCGTTTTTCACCACGACGCCGGTGAGGAACTATCAAACCGCGCTGCGCGCCGACACGGCGAAGTACGGCATGTTCTTCAAAGGCATGCTCGCCCGCGGCGTCTACCCGCCGCCATCGCAGTTCGAGGCGTGGTTTCTGTCGGGCGCGCACACCAGGCGCGACGTCGAAACGACGATCAGGGCGGCACGGGAGGCCCTGAAAGAGATCTGATACCTGTCATGACAAATGGCAGATGGCAACGCTTCGTGTGCCATTTGCCATCCGCCATCTGCCATGACGGGTTTCATGCTACTCAGCGACATCGAGAGGCGCGTCGAGCCTGACTCTCAGCACCGTTCCCGGCGCGAGGTCCACTTCGTTCCCTTCCGTCGCGGCGATCGGTACCGCCGCCACCGATGAGAATGCCGGTGAGCGCACCGCGCACACCTCCCAGAATGCCGCCGATGATGGCGCCCACACCCGCACCGGCCGCCACTCGTCCCGTGTCGCCCTCGCCCTGCAGCGCCTGCATCACGGTGGCTCGAATTGAATACGTCCGGCCTTCAATGGTGAATCGATCGAAGACGACCGTCAGCTCTCCCTTGCGGTTGATGCCGCGGCTCGCGGGCGTCACCGAGCTCACCACGCCGCGCATCACCGAGCCCGCGGGCACGAGCGTGCGTCCGTTGCGTTCGTACGGCACGATGGTGGTCGCATCGAACCGATCCTCGACGCGCGCCGTTCCCGAGTTGAGGCGCGACTGAAGCCGGACGTCGAACTCGGTACCGACCGGAACCTCTGTGGCGCTGAGCCGCTCATCGGACGCGGGAGGCCGCGTCGAGCCCGTCGCGTGGGCCGGCTCGCCGCGCGCGTCGCTGCGCAGCCGATCGATCCGATCCCGCACGCCCGAATATTCCGAGCGAGGCACGCTCGACTCCTTGCGCAGCTTCACCTTGAGATAGATCACCTCTTCGCGCAGTTCATCGAGCTCGCGCTGCAGCGACTCGGCCAGCTTCGGATCGCGCTCGCGTACACGCGAGACGTCGGCGCCGGCGTCGTACACGGCGTCCTGAAGCCGCTGAATGTCGGCCGCTGTCAGTTGTCCCTGAGCCCCGAGAGACACCACCGATACGCAGGCAACCGCTGCCGCGAGAATCCATGCCTTCATCACCCTGTCTCCTTCTGATGTCATGCTCCGGGCGCACCCGGGCATTACCGATGACACGATCCGTGCGATCGGGGGAGAACGATCGACTATCTGACCCTGGCCTGCACTAATTGCGCCAAGGCATCAGTCGTTCGATGATGGGAATGCGTGTGAGGTCGTTGTAGATGACGGTGACCATCAACATCAGCAGGACGGCAAATCCCGCGAGGAACATTTTTTCCTTCACGCGGATGCTGAAGTCACGGCGCGCGAGGCCTTCGAGCCCCATGATGAAGATGTGGCCACCGTCGAGGACCGGAATCGGCAGCAGGTTGAGGAGGCCGAGGTTGAGGCTGATCGACGCCATCAGCGCGAAGAGCGGTACCCAGCCCTGCTGCGCCGACTCGCCCGACAACTGCGCAATCGCGAGCGGCCCCATGAGCTGGCGCGTCGAGGTCTCCCGCGTGATCAGCTGGCCGATCGTCCTGAAGATGAGGCCGGCCGATTCGTAGTTGCGCTTGAAGCTGAGGGCGAGCGCGTCGACCGGGCCCGGCTTGATGCGCGTGACATCCTCGCCGATGGTGAT
This sequence comes from Vicinamibacterales bacterium, assembly GCA_963746535.1. Taxonomy (GTDB): domain Bacteria; phylum Acidobacteriota; class Vicinamibacteria; order Vicinamibacterales; family JAMQPK01; genus JAMQPK01. Next base: position 830,388 of record CAVVBP010000011.1, read on the forward strand.
GCCGATGCAACCGGCGCCCGCCGGAAGCGACGGACAGCCGCCCGTGTTGGCCTCGGGGACCACCGTCAACTGCTGCATCACGCCGGCACGCTCGATGTCGACTTTGACCGGCGTCTTCGGCTTCTTGGAAATCGCCTCGATGAAATCGCGCGTGAAGGTCGTGGTGGCGCCATCAACCCGGAAAATGACGTCGGAAGCCTTGAGGCCATCGCGTTCCGCCGGCGAGCCCGGCCGAACCGAGGCCACGTGCGGATGCGAGTCGGGAAGGACGCCGATATCGCCAACCTCAAAGCGCGTCTGCGGCGTCGGCGTCACCGGCACGGTGAATTGCTTGCCGCCGCGCAGAACCGTGACTTCGGTCGGGGTACCGGCACGCGTGCCGACGCCGATGAAGAAGTCCTCCCATGTGTGGACGTCGCGGCCACCCACGCTGACGATGAGATCGCCCACGCGGAGGCCGGCTCTTTCGGCCGGCGATCCGGGCATGACCTGCCCGATGACGGGCGGCTTGGACTGAAACGCTGGAATCTCGGCGCCGTTCATCAGGACCCCGGCCGTCACGACCACGGCCAGGATGAGGTTCATCAACGGCCCCATGATGAGAATCTGGAACCGTTCCCACTTGCTCTTCGACAGGAACTCGTCGTCGCGGCCCGAACGGGGGTCGTCGGGATTCTCGCCCGCCATCTTGACGTAGCCGCCGAGCGGGATGGCACTGACCACGTATTCGGTATCGCCGCGCTTGAAACCCACGAGGCGCGGGCCGAAGCCCAGTGAAAATTTGAGAACTCTTACGCCAACACGGCGAGCCATGACGAAATGGCCCAGCTCGTGGACGAAAATGAGGACGCCGAGGACGAAGAGAAACGCCAGCAGTGTGGTCAAAACGACAACCTCAGACCTTCAATTCTAACTCTCTGGCGGCGTTCTGGGAATAGCGGCGGGCCCAGCGATCCAGCTCGCGCACTTCCTCGAGCGTGGCCACTTGCTGAGCCGCGTGCGCGTCCATGGTCTGTTCGATGACCCTCGGAATCGAGACAAACGAAATCTTCTCTTCGAGATAAGACGCGACAGCCACCTCGTTGGCTGCATTCAGCACAACGGCAGAGCTGGGTCCAGCCTCGAGGGCACGATACGCGAGCCGCAGGCACGGGAACCGATCGAGATCCGGCTCGTGAAAATCGAGCCGGCCGATGGCGGTGAGATCCAACCGTGGCACGGGCGCTTCCCAGCGATCGGGGTAAGAGCACGCATACTGTATCGGCAGTTTCATGTCCGCACCCCCAAGCTGGGCGATGATCGACCCGTCGCACAACTCGACCATGGAATGGACAATCGACTGCGGATGAATGACCACGTCGATCTGACCGGCCGGCAGGTCGAACAGCCAATGCGCCTCGATCACCTCGAGGCCCTTGTTCATCAACGTCGCGGAATCGATGGTGATCTTCCTGCCCATCCGCCACGTCGGATGGCGCAGCGCCGCTTCCGGCTTCACGTCCGACATCGCGGCCGCGGGCATTTCGCGAAACGGCCCGCCGGAGGCCGTGAGAATAATCCGGCGAATCTCTTCGCGGCGCCGGCCGTGCAGACACTGGTGAATCGCGTTGTGTTCGCTGTCGACCGGCAGAATGGCGACGCCGCGGGCGCGAGCCGCGGATGTCACGAGCGAGCCCGCCATCACCAGGACTTCCTTGTTGGCCAGCGCGATCGTCTTGCCCGCCTCAATCGCGGCCAGCACCGCCTCGAGCGCCGCGGTGCCCGATGACGCGCAGAGCACGATGTCGACGTCGGGATGTGTCGCGACCGCGACGAGACCAGCGGTGCCCGTTTCCGATCCCAGCGCGGTGACGTGCACGCCAAAGGCCACGGCCTGCTCGCGCAGGCGCCCGGCATTCGACCCGGCGGCAAGGGCGACGACCTTCAGCTTATCGGCATGCGCGCGCACGACGTCCAGTGCGCTCTGCCCGATCGAGCCGGTGGAACCCAGAATCGCGAGTCGTTTCATGCTAGAAGCTGTACCTCACGAACACGTAAAACACGGGAGCCGCAAACAGCAGGGCGTCGATCCGATCGAGGACACCGCCATGGCCGGGGATGATCGACGACGCATCCTTCATGTTCACGCTGCGTTTGAGCAGCGACTCGAAGAGATCGCCGACGATGCCAACCACGGCAACTGCCAGTCCCAGGGCCATCCGCCCCGGCAGGCTCATCAGTGGCAGCCACCAGATGCCGATGACCGACAGCGCCAGCACCGCGCCAACCAGCCCGCCGATCGCCCCTTCCACCGTTTTCTTGGGGCTGACGACGGGCGCGAGCAGGCGGCGGCCGAACATGCGGCCGCTGTAGTACTGGAAGGTATCACTGACCGCGACGGTCAGGATGAGCAGCAGCGCCGCCTCGCGGCCGAGCATCCAGCGGGTGGCCGCAAGCAGGCCGAGCGGCACGCCGATATAGAGCGGCGCAAACGCGGCAATTGCCGCGGCCGGCAGGGCGCCACTGGTCTCGCTCCCCGGCCGCTCGTTCGTCAACGATTGCGCCAGCGCGAGCGTGGACAGCCCGAGCGTCGTGCCCGCGAGCACGGCCTCGACCGGCATCCCCGGGATGGCGACCGCCACGCATGCGAGGGCCACCGCCGCCGCGCCCGCCGGCTTCGACACCATGACGCCCGCGCGTGCGGCAATGTCGAGGTACTCGCGAAAAGCGAGCAGCGCGACGACGAGCGCAACCCCGAGGAGATAGATCGGAGCCAGGAACCACAGCGCGCCGATGACACCGGCGAGGAGTACGGCTCCGCTGATGACTCTGGCGGGCACTAGCGTGAGAGCGCGGGGGTGGGATTGATGCCGCCGTATCGGCGATCTCTTTTCTGATACGCGAGCACGGCCTCGAGAAGATGGCGGCGGCGGAAGTCGGGCCAGAGGGTATCGGTGACCCAGATCTCGGCGTACGCGATCTGCCACAGCAGAAAATTGCTGACGCGCATCTCGCCGCTCGGTACGAATCAGCAGATCCGGATCCGGCTGTCCCGCGGTATACAGAAACTCGGAGAACTTCCGCTCGTCGAGGTCCTCGGGCCGAACGCCGGCCTGCATCGCGCGGCGGGCAGCGTCTACGATTTCCGCGCGGCCGCCGTAGTTCAGCGCGATGTTGAAGAGCATGCCGGTATTGCGCGACGTCGCTTCCTGTCCCGCGGCAAGCTCCGCGAGCACGTCCGGCGACAGCTCGTCGTTGCGGCCGATGACCTGGAACCGGATGTTGTTGCGATTCAGCGTGTCGAGCTCGAGGCGCAGATAGCGCTTGAGCAGTGTCATCAGCGCGGTGACTTCGGTGACCGGGCGCTTCCAGTTCTCGACCGAAAACGCATACAACGTCAACGCGCCGATGCCGAGGCGCGCCGAGGTCTCGACGGCTTCGCGCACCGCCTCGATGCCCGCGCGATGACCTTCGACGCGCGGGAGATGGCGCTGCGCCGCCCAGCGTCCGTTGCCGTCCATGATGATGGCGATGTGTGCCGGAAGGGCCTCGAAATTGACCTCGCGGGCGAGGCCTTCGTCGGGAGACCCCCGTGGAATCTTTTCCAGGAGCTGTTCGAGCGACATCGTTCTTCGGCGCCCCGCGGCGTTAGGTGAAGGATACCGGACCGGCCGCATCGTAATCAACGCGAACGAGATACAGGCCCGTCGGCGGCGCAGTTGGGCCCGCGGCTGCGCGTCTTTTCGCACCAAGCAGCGCACCGATCGAGTCGGCCGTCCGGTGTCCGTCGCCCACCTGGACCAGCGTGCCGACGATGGTGCGAACCATGTATTTCAGGAAGCCCGTCCCGGCAATCTCATAGGTAAGGAGACGTCCGCCGCCGGCCAGCGGTTCCTCGGCCCAGTCTGACTGCGTCATCGTACGGATGCTGGTCTTGGCGGCACTACCCAGCGCGTGAAACGAGCCGAAGTCGTGCTGGCCGAGAAACTCGCGCGAGGCGCGTCGCATGGCGTCGAGATCGAGCGACCGCGAAATGTGCCACGCGTACCGGCGCTGGAACGGACTCAGCACGCGGGTGTTGGAGATCCGGTACCGGTAAACCTTCGATCGCGCGTGGAACCGCGCGTTGAAGCCGGGCGCCGCTTCCTCGGCGGAGAGCACGCGAACGTCCCCGGGCAGCTTCGCGTTGAGGGCCCGGCGCAGATCGTCGGCGCCAATCGAATTGGCCAACCTGAAGCTGGCCACCTGTCCCAGCGCATGCACGCCCGAATCCGTTCGGCCGGCGCCATGGACCACGACACGCGTACCTTCCACTTCCGCGAGCGCCGCCTCGAGCTCAGCCTGCACCGAGCGCGCATTCGACTGGCTTTGGAAGCCGGAAAACTCGCTGCCGTCGTAACTAAGAATCACCTTGAAGGTACGCATGAGCGGTGAGTTCCTGTTCCGTGTTCCTGTTCCGAGTTCGCGGTGGGCGATGGATTCAGTACGCCATCTTCTTAAGAATAAGAAGAAAGCGCTCGGGAATTCTGGCGCCACCGCGAACTCGGAACAGGAACAGGAACCCTGTGGCTAAGTAGGCCTCGACCCCGGCTTCACCACCGGCACGCCCTGAGCGCACAGCGGGCAGCTGTCCGGCTCGTAGGTCGGCACCTCGAGGCGCACGAGCGCGTGTGACGGGACGCCGAAATCGATCGTCCCGCCGCTGCGATCGACGATCGCGGCGGCGCCCACGACCTGCGCGCCGGCGTCCCGGGCGACGTCGATCGTCTCGCGCGTCGATTTGCCTGTCGTGAACACATCCTCCACCACGAGCACGCGATCGTCCGGCGCGAGCGCGAACCCGCGGCGCAGCGTCAGCGCGGAACCGCCCGCGCGCTCGGCAAAAATGGCACGCACGCCGAGCGCGCGAGCCACCTCGTGGCCGATGATGAGGCCGCCCAGCGCCGGCGAGAGCACGACCGATGGCTTCAGGCTCTTCACCTGCACGGCCAGACCGAGCCCGAGCGTCGCGGCATCGGCCGGGTGCTGCAGGACGAGCGCCGACTGGAGATAGCCGGGACTGTGCAAGCCCGACGAGAGCCTGAAATGTCCCTCGAGGTACGCACCTTTCAGTCGATAGAGCTCCAGCGCGTCGTTTTGTTTCATATCGCGCGCGTAGTATACGATGCCGCTACCGTGCCGCCGGTCACCGCCACGATCATCACGAAAGACGAGGCCGACACGATCGCCGATGCGCTGCGATCCCTCGCGTGGGCCGACGAGATCATCGTCGTCGATGCGGAGAGCACCGACGAGACGGTGACCATCGCCCGTCAGTTCACCAGCCGCGTGTACGTCCGGGCCTGGAAGGGCTACGTCGATCAGAAGAACCACGCCGCCAGCCTTGCCACCCACGACTGGATTTTTTCGCTCGACGCCGACGAGCGCGTGCCGCGGGAGCTCGCGGACGAGATTCGAGCGCTGCTGAAATCGGAGCCGAAGGTGCGTGGATTCAGGATGCCGCGCGTGTCGTTCTATCTGGGACGCTGGATGCGCACGACCGACATGTATCCGGACTACCAGCTTCGCCTGTACGACAGGCGTCACGCCCACTGGGACGGCATGTACGTACACGAGTCGGTCGCGCTCAACACGGGCCTGGCCGGATATCTGAAGAGCGAGCTTCAGCACTATCCCTACAAGGATCTCTCGGAGCATCTCATCCGCATGGACCGCTATACGACGCTCGCGGCCCGGCAGATGTTCGAGAAGGGCAAACGCGCGACGCGGCTCGAGCTGCTGTTCCATCCGCCCGCCGCATTCGCGCGCAACTACATCCTCAAACGCGGCTTTCGCGACGGGAAGCCGGGACTGATCATCTCGCTCGTGAACTCGTACTACGTGATGTTGAAGTTCGCCAAGCTGTGGGAACTTCAGCGGGATTGACGTGTTCTCGATCCACATCGACACGGCGAAGACCTGGAGAGGCGGGCAGCGCCAGGTGTTGCTGACCGTGCTCGGGCTGCGCGAACGGGGCCACCGCACCGTGCTCGTGGCCCATCCCGAGGGCGAGCTGGCGACTCGCGCGTCGGAAGGGCACGACCTCATTCGTCTGGCATCGCGGGCAGAGGTCGACCTCCATGCGGGATGGAAGCTCTCCCGCATTCTCAAGGATCTGAAGCCCGACATCGTGCATGCGCACGACCCGCACGCCGTCGCGCTGGCGTCGCTGGCGCTGTCGTTCCTCACCTCGGGACACTGCCCACCGCTGGTCGCGTCGCGGCGCGTCGCGTTCCACCTGAAGGGTCACGCATTCTCGCGCTGGAAATACCACCAGGTCGACTGCTTCATCGCCGCCTCGAATGCGATCAATCAGATGCTGGTGGGTGACGGCATCGATCCCGCCCGTGTCGTGACCGTGTACGAAGGCATCGATCTCCACCGCATTCAGGCGGAACCGGCCGTGAACATCCATGCCGAATTCTGGCTGCCCACGCACGCGCCCGTCGTCGGCGCTGTCGCGGCGCTGACGCAGGAAAAGGGACACAAGTATCTGATCGATGCCGCCGCCCTGGTCGTCCGCGACGTGCCCGACGCGCGGTTCGTCATTCTCGGCGAAGGCGAGCTCCGGCCGTCGCTCGAACGGCACATCAAGGACCTCCATCTGGACAAGCACGTCGTGCTGCCGGGCTTCCGCGCCGACATCCTGTCGTTCATCAAGAGCTTCGACGTGTTCGTGATGAGCTCGCTCTTCGAAGGGCTCGGCACTTCTCTGCTCGATGCGATGGCGCTCTCGAAGCCGACGGTCGCCACCGACACCGGAGGGATTCCCGAAGTCGTGTCGCACGGGGAAACGGGCCTGCTGGTGCCGACGCGCGACGCCAAAGCGCTCGCCGCGGCCATCTCGACGCTGCTGAAGGATCCGGATCGTCGAGCGCGAATGGGCCACGCCGGCCTCGAGCGCGTGAGACGCCTGTTCAGTTCGGAGCAGATGGTCGAGAAGACGCTGGGGGTCTATCAGAAGATGGAATCTAGAAACTACAATCTAGAATCTAGAATCTGAAATTCTCAGATTAGATTCTAGTTTTTAGATTTTAGTTTTGAGCGCCCGCCTCCCGGGTTGCATGCGCCTTGAAGCGGGCATCCCGCATCGCCCTGTGCGCGACCGAAGCCACACGCGTTGGCCATGCCGATGTGACATAGCGAGAAGTCGTACTTCACGGGATCGTCGGGATCGAGCGCACGCAGCGATGCCGTAATGTCGGCCGCCATCTTCCAACCGGGGCTGGCGTATCGCGTCAACTGCAGACACCGGCCCACGCGGATGACATGCGTGTCGAGCGGCACGACGAGCTTCGAGGCGGGAATGTGCGTCCAGATCCCGAAATCGACCGCATCGCGGCGCACCATCCAGCGCAGGAATAGATTCAGCCGTTTGCACGCCCCGCCGCTCGAAGGCCGCGAAAAGAAGTAGCCGACACCGGGACGGGGCCGTCGATTGCCGTACGCGGGGCGCAGATTCGTCTCGAGCGCGCGCCTGGAAAACGAGTCGAGCGCGCCGGACACATCGGCGGCGCCGGGATCGTACCCCTCCAGAAAGAACGCTTCGATCGATCCCTTCTGGAGCATGCGCTGAAGGATGATGACGAGCGCCGCGAGATCGGCGCCCCTCGTCCACCGATGGACGAGCGGCTCGAGGTCCTTCAACTGGCGCCGCGGCTCGAACGCGCGCACGTAGGCCGAGGGAGATGCCCCCATCACGGCGAAGAGGCGCTCGATCGACTGCAGCACGCTCCCGACCCGGCCGAAGGCGAGCGCGGCGGCGCAGAATCCCGCGATCTCGCGATCGGCCGGATGCTTGAAGCGCCGGACCACGTGTATGGGGTCTGTGGCGGAATCTACGCAGTTGAACGAATCGTACAGCGCGTCCAGTCGTTGCTTCAGGGACGGCTGGGTCGCACGAGCGGCGCGGGACACGTGGGTCGACACCTACGCCTGTTGAAAGCGCCCGGCTCCCGACGCGTGATCGTTCACGTAGACGGTCCGGCCGCCCACGATCGTCGCGGCAACTCCGCCCTTCAACTGCCAGCCGCCAAACGGCGTGTTGCGCGCCTTCGACTTGAACCTGGACGGATCGACGGTCACCTGCAGATCGGGCGCAAGAACGGAGATGTCGGCGATGGCGCCCTCGCTGAGCGTCCCCGCGGGAACATTGAGAATGCGTGCCGGGTTGGTCGACAGCAGCTCGATCATCCTCGTCAGCGTGATGACACCGGGATGAATGAGACGCTCGAAGCAGATCGAGACGCACGTCTCCAGCCCGACAATCCCGAACGGGGCGAGATCAAACTCCATTTTCTTCTCGTCGTAGTGATGGGGCGCGTGGTCGGTCGCAATCACGTCCACGCTGCCGTCGGCGATCCCCTTGAGCATTTCGTCGCGATCCGATGCCGCTCGCAGCGGCGGGTTCATCTTCATGTTCGTGTCGTAGCTCACGGGCGTCGCGAGCGACTCGTCGGTCAGCGTGAAATGGTGCGGCGCCACCTCGCAGGTGACGCGCGCGCCATGCTGCTTGCCTTCGCGAACGGCCCGCAGCGACGTCGCCGCGCTCATGTGACAGATGTGCACCGACCCGCCGGTCATTTCCGCGAGCGCGATGTCGCGCTGCGCCATGATCGATTCGGCCACGCCCGGAATCCCGCGCAGGCCCAGCACCGACGCGTGGTACCCCTCGTTGGCCACCCCCTCGCCCTTCAGCGAGGGATCCTCGCAGTGCTCCAGGACCGGCATGTTGAACATGCTCGCGTATTCCAGCGCACGCCGCATCATGAGCGCGGTTCTCACCGGCCACCCGTCGTCGGTGATGGCCACGCAGCCGGCCGCGCGCAGCTCGGCGATGTCCGCCAACTGCTCCCCTTTGGATCCTTTCGTGACGGCGCCAATCGGATAGACGCGCGCGAGGTTGGCGTGCGCCGCTTTCTGGAGGATGAACTCGGTGACGCCGGCGTTGTCGTTGATCGGCGAGGTGTTGGGCATGCACGCCACGGCCGTGAACCCGCCGGCCACCGCCGACGCGGTCCCGGTCGCGACCGTCTCTTTGTGCTCCTGCCCGGGCTCGCGCAGATGGACGTGCATGTCGAACAGCCCCGGTGTCACGACGAAATTCGCCGGCACCTCGATGACGTCCGCGCCGTCTGCCGGCAGATCCTTGCCGACCCGCGCGATGCGTTCCCCGTCGATCAGAATGTCGAACGATCCGTCGCGTCCATTCGCCGGGTCAACGACCCGCCCGCCCTTAAGCAGCCGTCTCATGTTCCGCTCCACCCGCCAGGAGATACAACACGGCCATCCGGACCGCCACGCCGTTGGCCACCTGCTCGAGAATCACCGAGTACGGACCGTCGGCGACATCGGAATCGATCTCGACTCCACGATTCATCGGTCCGGGATGCATGATGATGACGTCGGACTTCGCGCGGCGCAGCCGTTCGCGCGTCATCCCGAACACATTGAAGTACTCGCGCAGCGAAGGGAAGAACGCCCCCTGCATGCGTTCGAGCTGCACCCGCAGCAGCATGACCACGTCGGCGCCGTCGATCGCCTCGTCCACGGAGGTCGTCCGGCGAACGCCCTGGCGCTCGATGCCGGGCGGCATCAGCGTGGGCGGGCCGCTCACCCACACGTCCGCGCCGAGCTTGGTCAGCAACAGCACGTTCGACCGCAGCACGCGGCTGTGAAGGAGGTCGCCGACAATGGCGACCTTCAGCCCGGCGATACGCTTCTTGTGCTCGCGGATGGTGAACGCGTCGAGGAGCGCCTGGGTCGGATGCTCGTGCATGCCGTCGCCCGCGTTGATGATGCCGGCCTGGCAGATGCGCGAGAGCAGGTGGCACGCGCCCGAGAACGCGTGGCGCAGGACGATCATGTCGGGCGCCATCGCCTCGAGGTTCAGCGCGGTATCAACCAGCGTCTCGCCTTTCACGAGGCTCGAGGTCTGCGCCGCGATGTTCAGCGTGTCCGCGCTGAGCCGTTTCTCGGCGATCTCGAACGACGTGCGCGTGCGCGTGCTCGCCTCGAAGAACAGGTTCACGATGGTCTTGCCGCGCAGCGCGGGGACCTTCTTGATGGGGCGCTCGCCGATTTCGCGCATCGCCTCGGCGGTGTCGAGGATGAGCAGGATCTCGTCGGGCGTCAAATCCGAGATGCCGAGCAGATCCTTGTGCTTCAGCTTCGAAATGGGTGCGACTTGTGGCATCGTCATGGGCTCGTCCTCATTGCGCCTGGTTCACCGACACTTCATCGGCGCCATCTGTTTCCGTCAGCCGCACGGTGACGGTTTCCTTGAGTGAGGTCGGGACGTTCTTGCCGACGTAGTCTGCTTTGATGGGCAGCTCGCGGTGCCCCCGATCGACGAGCACGACCAGCTGAATTTCTCTCGGGCGGCCGAAATCGATCAGCGCGTCGAGCGCCGCGCGGATCGTGCGCCCCGTGTAGAGCACGTCGTCGACCAGCAGGATCTTCTGGTCGTCGATCGAAAACGGGATCTCGGTGCGGCGCACGACCGGCTGCGGACCGACGGCGTGACGCATCAGATCGTCCCGGTAGAGCGTGATGTCCAGCGCGCCGGTCCGCACCGGTGCGCTCGTAATCTGCTCGAGCACGGCGGCGAGGCGCTTCGCGAGCACGTCGCCGCGCGTGCGGATGCCCACCAGGGCCAGGCGCTCGATACTGCGGTTGCGCTCGAGAATCTCGTGGGCAATGCGCGTGAGCGTGCGGCCCAGACGATCGGCATCCATGATGACCGGCATCAGGAACACCTCGACGGCAGAATGGTGTTGGGAGAATTCGAAAGAGGGGCGGTGCGCGTCTTCATAGCTCTTCTCGGCCTCTCAGGGCCGCTCTTAAAGAGACGGGATGAGTATACCGTGGATCTGGAATCTAAAAACTAGAATCTGAAATCTTCTCGGAGATCTCGCCGAAGATACTGGATTCTAGTTTCTAGACTCAGCGTCATAGAACGGAATGAAAGTAATCGGCCGCAGTTCCGTGAAGCGTTGCGTGAAGATATCGGTGCGCGCAAAGCCGTCGAGATCGCGCGCGATCGGCAGGCCGAAGTAATACAGCACCGTGGGCGCGAGATCGACGACCGACGCGCGGGGAAAATTTCCTTTCGCCACGTTGCGGCCGAACGCAATGACGAACCCGTCGGGCGCGCGCTCGTGGCTGCCGCTCAAATCCCGATCGCCAACGAGCCGCTCGAGCAGGCGCTTGCCCAGGCTGAGCGGCTCCATGCCGAACCCCGACACGACGAGCAGCAAATCCTCGGGACCGAGCGACGCCATCGCGCGGCCAACGATGCCGTCGAGATAGGTGTAGTACTGCTCGAGCACGCGTCCGTACCGCAGCCGCTCGTCGTCAGACACGTCGCCGAACGCGCGCGGGACGGCGTAGCGGAGGTAGTAGTGCCCGACGGCATCGATGCCTGGATAGCGCACCGCCGTGAACTGCACCGGACGAAGCCCGCTGAACACCTGCGCGATCTGTTCGGACCCGGCGTCGGCGGCGAGCGCGACGGCGGGCACGCCTTGCCCCTCGCGAGCCTCGGTTCCCGAGCCCAGACCTGACGCAAACGCCACCGCCGCCTGTTCAGGAGCGGCCTGCAGGCGCGCCAGACGCGCCGATTCCACGACATCGGGTGGATACGCGAGGGGCGGCTCACCGATGGACGCCAGCACCGACGTCGGATCGCGATGCAGGAACTCGTCGGTAATCAGATATCCGTTGACGCCATGCGCGGGATACGTGAGCGGCCAGTCGATGACGCCCGCGCTCACGCCATACCGGCTCAACAGTTCCCAGATCGGCCTCGCCCGCACGGCATCGGACGCGCGCTCTTGTTCCTCGATCAAGCCGAGGCGCAGCAGCGCCTGCGCGAAGCAGAAGTCAGGCAGGAGGTCCAGCGGCTGGGCCGATCCCGGCACCACGTAGCGCGCCGCCGAATACACGCTCGACTTGTACGGCAGTTTGCCTGTGGCCACCGCGGTCCACACCGGCGCGGGCTGTGTGGGCCGCAACGTCGCCAGGTGCATCACCGCGCCGCTGTCGAGCAGGCGGCCGAAATTCGGGAACCGGCCCCCCGCGGCATTCGGGGCAATGAAGTCGAGCGAGGCGCCGTCGAGCAGAATCATCTGCACGCGCGCGCTCGACTGCGCCGGCGCCAGCTGCGGCGCCACGGGCGTGCGCGGCGGCGGAAGGGACTCGCCCGCCCCCCGGAAATACAGCGGCCCCGCGATCGACACCCCCAGCGTCAGCCCGAACACCGCCGCCAGGACGCCACGGCTGTACTCAAATCGCCGCTGCAGCAGCGACAGGCCCGCGCACATCGCGGCACACAATGTGAGGACGACCGCGCCGTCCGTCATGCGTGACGCCGCGTCGGGGCCAAGGACCGGCCGGAAGCCGTACAGATTCAGCCAGGTGACGAGGGTGCTCATCGACACCGCGATCGTGCCGAACGCCGCGAGCAGGCGAAGGCTGACCCATCCCGGCGAACGCACTTCCACGGCCAGCAACTGGCGCAGCACGATGAGGCCGTAAAAGAACGCCGTCGCGTGCACGCCGTAGAAGGCCAGCCACGTCAGCACCAGGCGCGCGACCGCCATCGAGTTGAGCTGAACCGTCGGGTTCAGCTGCAGCACCAGGAGCGCGACATAGGCGCCCACGAGCGCGCCTGCCAGCATCGAGTTCGTGAGCATGCGAAGGTACTGCATGTGGAGGGGACATCATACCTGCCATGGCCGCGATATACTTTTCAACGTGCCGCAGGACGTCGTCGCCGAGGTCATCTCGAACATCCACCTTTCTTCCGATTACAACGTGCTGGCGCTCGCGGCGCCCGATATCGCCGGGCACGCGCTGCCCGGCCAATTCGTGATGGTGAAGGCGGGCGAACGTCTCGAGCCGCTCCTGCGGCGCCCCTTTTCGGTGTTCGAGGTGCTCACCGAAAACGGCCGCATCGTGGGGTTGTCGCTCATCAGCAAGCGCATCGGCCCGTCCACGAGGCTCTTGTTCGACGCGAAGCCCGGCGATCGCATTCAGTGCCTGGGACCGCTGGGGCGGCCGTTCGTTCCCGTTGCCGCGCCCGATGAAGCGTGGCTCGTGGCCGGCGGCGTCGGCCTCGCGCCGTTTGCGACGCTCGCAGAGACCCTGCGTGCGCGAAACATCCGGACGAAGCTCTACTACGGCGCGCGCCGGGCCGCGGAATTGTTCTACCTCGACACGTTCGAAAAGCTGGGCGTCGAGCTCGTGCTCACGACGGAAGACGGCAGCCGTGGCGACCCCGGCCTCAACCCCGGCAGCCGCGAATGGGTGGCCGATCGCGGCCGCGTAACCGTGCCGCTCGAGCGCGACCTGAACGCGTCTCGCGACAACGCCGGCCTCATGATTTACGCCTGCGGCCCCGAGCGCATGCTCGCGGCGGTGGCCAAGCTCGCCGCTGTGCATGGACGGCCGTCGCAGGTGTCGGTCGAGCGCGTGATGGGCTGTGGACTCGGCGGCTGTTACAGCTGCGTGATTCCCGTCAGGACGCCGGAGGGGAAATCGCACCTCGTCCGATCGTGCCTCGCCGGCCCGGTGTTCCGCGGCAGCGATATCGTGTGGCAATGAAACGCGACGAACCATGGACCTGTCAGTTCGAATCGGCTCGCTGACGCTCAGGAATCCGCTGATTGCGGCGAGCGGCTGCTTCGGGTACGGCACCGAGTACGCCGAGATGATCGACCTCTCGTCGCTCGGCGGCGTTGCCGTCAAGGGGCTGTTCCTCGCCGAACGCGAAGGTCATCCTCCCCCGCGCATCGTCGAGACGCCCGCCGGCATGCTGAACGCGATCGGCCTCCAGGGCATCGGCGTGCATCGCTTCATCGCCGAGAAGATGCCCGAGCTGCGGGCGCGTGGCGCCGTCGTCTTCGTCAACATCTGCGGCACGACGCTGCAGGAATACGTCGAGCTGGCGCGCATCCTGTCCGACGTCGAAGGTGTGGCCGCCCTCGAGTTGAACATCTCGTGCCCGAACATCAAGGAAGGCGGCATCACGTTCGGATGCAGCCTGCACGGCACCGCCGATGTCGTCGGGGCAGTCCGCGCGGCGACGAGGCTGCCCGTCATCCCGAAGCTCACGCCAAACGTCACCGACATCAGCTCCATCGCCAAAGCCGCCGAAGAGGCGGGCGCCGACGCTGTGTCGCTCGTGAACACGTTCCTTGCGATGGCGATCGACGTCGAAACGCGCAGGCCGAAGCTGTCGAACATCGTCGGCGGCCTCAGCGGTCCGGCCATCAGACCGATCGCCGTGCGGATGGTCTACGAGTGCCGTCAGAAGATTCGCATTCCCATCATCGGCATGGGCGGCATCGCGAGCGCGTCGGACGCGCTCGAATTCATCATCGCGGGCGCGTCTGCCGTACAGGTCGGTACCGCGAACTTCGCCGATCCGTTCATCTGGCCGAAACTGCTCGATGGCTTCCACGAGTACGGCGAACGACAGGGCGTGAAAACGATTTCGGAATTGATCGGCACCATCGACACCAGCGCGCGCGAGAAGGAATGGATCAGCTCCTAGTCGCCCTCGACGTCGACAACGCCGTTCACGCCACCGAGCTCGCGCTCCGCCTGCGGGGAAAGATAGGCGGCATCAAGATCGGCAGCACCCTCTTCACTGCCGAGGGGCCGGCGCTCGTCCGGCGCCTTGTCGAGCAGGGCCACCGGGTGTTTCTCGACTTGAAGTTCCACGACATCCCGCATCAGGTCGGCGGAGCCGTGGCAGCCGCCACGAAGCTCGGCGTCTGGATGATGACCGTCCATGCATCGGGAGGCTCCGCAATGCTGCGCGCCGCAAAACGCGCGGCGGTCGAGGCCGCATCGGCCGCGAACAGACCGGCGCCGATTATCGTCGCCGTCACCGCCCTGACGAGCCTCGATGACGAGGCGCTCGTGGAGATCGGGATTAGCCGGCCGATGGATCGCCAGGTCGAAGCGCTTACCGCCCTCGCGCTGAGCGCGGGCCTGGACGGCGTCGTCGCATCGCCGCGCGAGATCGAGACGCTGCGCGCGCGTTTTCCCGGGCTGACGATTGTGACCCCTGGCATCCGCGCCTCTTCGGCCCCCGCCGACGACCAGGCGCGCACGCTGAGCGCCCGGGAAGCGCTGGCCGCAGGCGCCAGCTATCTCGTGGTAGGCCGTCCGATTGTCGCGGCAGCCGATCCACGAAGCGCCGCAGAAGAAATCGCCGCCACGTGCGCCTGACGATCTACGGCAAGCCCGGCTGCCATCTGTGCGACGAGATGAAGGCCCTCGTCCATCGGACGATCGCGGGCCGGCCGAATGTCGTGCTCGACGAGATCGACATCTCCAGCGATCGAGACCTCCTCGAGCGATACGGCCTCGAAATTCCCGTGCTGACGATCGACGGCAGAAAGGCGGCGAAATACAGGGTGTCGGAAGAGGGATTGAGACGAATGATCGAGGGGAAACCGGAAGGTTCGTAAAGTTCGTCGGTTCGTAAGGTTCGTAGGTTCGCGCCCACGAACCGACCGAACCCGACGAACCTTTACGAACCTCACGAACCTCACGAACTCCACGAACTTTACGAACCCAACGAACCGCGTGGGTTATTTCGCCGTAACGATATGGAATCCCCGGCGGTTCCGCTGCCAGCAGGCCTCGTTCTCCTCGGTGCAGACAGGCTGTTCCTTGCCCTTGCTCACCGTCACGACGCGATCGGCCCCAATCCCCAGGCTGACGAGATACTGCTTCACCGCGGCCGCCCGGCGCTCGCCGAGCGCGAGGTTGTATTCCGACGTGCCTCGCGTGTCGGCATGGCCCTCAACCGTGATGCGCACCGACGTCCATCGCTTCAGATAGTCGGCGTTTCTTGCTGACGCCGATCGGCCATCGTCACGCAGCGTCGCGCTGTCGTAGTCGAAGAGCACATCGCCCAACGGCTTCTCGGCGTTGATCTGCTCGACGGTCTTCTGGGCGAAGATCTGATCTTCGGTCAGCGGTGGCGGCGCCGGTGGTGGTGGAGGTGCCGGCTTCGGTGGCGGTGGCGGCGGCGGCGCGGGTGCCGCCGGTGGCGGTGCCGGTGGAGGAGCCGGGGGCGGCACAGGCCGCTTGCAGGCAGCCGCCGTCAATCCCAGGATGGCGCAGAGCGCGCCTACCAGCAGGAAACGTCGCATGAGAATCTCCTCGGTTGAATTGTGCAGTGAGCGGATGATTTGCGAACAGAGAGTACCAAGGCGGTGTACGGAGTGTCAATTATCTCAGGCATTTCGGGGAGCCTCCGGATAGAATGCGGCGCCGATGGACGCGCTCCTCGACCGCACATTCCATGCGGAACAACGGCACTTCTGGTTTATCGGCTTCAGGCGCTTTGTCAACACTCTCCTGAAGGGGGCGACCGAGGGAATCTCCCGTCCACGGGTGCTCGACGCCGGATGCGGTACGGGCGCCAACCTCGCGCTGCTGGAAAGCTACGGGGTACCGTTCGGCGTGGAACTGCTGTGGAGGGGGCTGCAGTTCGGCCACGCGCGCGGGCGCACTCGCCTGACACAAGGCAGCGTCACGCGGCTCCCCTACCCGGATGCCTCCATGGACGTCGTCGCGTCGTTCGATGTGCTCTACTGCCTTCAGGACGCCGACGAGCAGGCCGCGATTGCCGAGATGTTCCGGGTTTTGCGCCCCGGCGGGGCGATCGTCGTCAACGTGGCGGCGCTGGCCATGCTCAAAGGCGATCACTCGACGCTTAGCGGCGAAGTCAGGCGGTACACCACGCGCGAGTTGAGAGAGAAGCTGGAGCGAGCGGGATTCCGCATCGTCCGGATGACCTACACGAACGCATCGCTCTTCCCGATTACGGCGCTCGTTCGCGCCCTGCAGAGGCTGCGCGGCGTGAAGCCCGAAGCGGAAAACACCGGCGATTTCTACATGCCGCCCGAGCCCGTGAACGCGCTGTTGTCCCGAGCGCTGATTCTCGAGTCGAAGTTGATAGCGGCCGGTATCGATATGCCCTTCGGAAGCTCGGTGCTGTGCCTGGCGAGAAAGCCTTGAGAAGACGTGAACTCTTCTACTCCACCTTCATGTCGAAGATACGCAGGCCGAGCGTGCGCCGATCGGGACTGCCCGATCGCTGGTTCGGCACGAACGTCTGATCGGTCTCGATGGCGATCAGGCCGTCCGATGCGGCAAGGGCCGCAGCCGGGACGCTCACCCGCAGGCTGAAATCCGCTCCCGGTTCGGCGGTCGCCAACACCTGATTGCCGGCACGAATCGTCACATGCGGCGCGGTGTCGAAATATCTCAGCGGCGACTCGCCCGACAGCGTCAGCGTGACATCGCGCCCGCCGGAGTTCACGAAAGTCTCGGCACGGCCGGTCGTCCACCACCAGCGGCGCTGCATTTGATCGCTGTACTCCATCTCGTTCCATC
This sequence comes from Vicinamibacterales bacterium, assembly GCA_963746535.1. Classification (GTDB taxonomy): domain Bacteria; phylum Acidobacteriota; class Vicinamibacteria; order Vicinamibacterales; family JAMQPK01; genus JAMQPK01. The sequence goes on from CAVVBP010000011.1 coordinate 847,827, forward strand.
CGGCGTAGCGGAGAAAGAACATCGCCTGCGGTGGGGCGACCATCAGTTGCGTCAGACGCACGCGTTCGGGGCGGCCATCTGCCCCCTTGTATGCGGCGACGAGGCGGCTGAAGCTCGTACCGGCGGCGAGGACACCCGAGTCGAGCGTCACGCGTTTGAGGAAACGGGCCCCCGCCTCCAATTCCCATTCGCCGATCCCGCGATCGTCGATGGTCACCGACACACGCGCGGGTTTGCTGCCGGCTGGTTCGAAGCTTTCCGCGCCGAGGACGAGCAGAACCGTTTCCTGCCGGTTTCTCACGTGCGCCACGCCTTCGCTTCGGCCCTGGCGCTCGGAAAAGGTGAGCGTCTCTGGCGTGAGATGCCATCCGGTTTCCGCAAACCAGCCCGGAGGCGACTCCATGCGCACGAGATCGACGACGTCGGGACGCACGCCGCTGATGAATGACTCGCGCGGAAACGCCCACGTGTAATGCGCATGCCGCTTGATGCTGAGCGGATCGACCAGCTCCAGGTCGCCTCGCGCCGGATCGGCGAGATACCACACCGGCGCCGTCCCGCCGCCGAGCCAGTAGGCCGCGAGCTCGCGCGATTCGTTCATGACCGGCGACGGCAGAATCCTGGTCTCACCGAAATCGCGGGTTTCAAGGAGGCGCGCAAATCGCTGATGAGCGCCGATGACGCCGGGCTGGCTCGACAAGAGCGTCTTGAGGTCGTCCGCGGCGACATACGCCGGGGCCGGGTTCTCCGAATACGCGCGCGCCGCCGGTAACGTCGTGGCCAGCGACACCACGACGATCGCCGCGCTGCCAAGCGTCGCGATGATCGTGCCGCCCGCCGAGAGGCCTTTGACCGCAAGGTACGCGACCGGCACCACGAGCGGGAGCGCGTATCGGGTATACGACTCTTGAACGACGAGGTGAAAGATCGCGTACGGCACGAACGCCACCATGACGAGCGTCGCGGCTTTCGGCGCCCGCCACGCAAGATAGACGAAGCCGGCGAATCCGATGAGGATCACGAGCCAGCCGAGCGGCGGCAGCGCCCATGGTTCGACCAGCGCGGCCACCATGCCGAGCGCCATGCGCCGCGCGGTCGGGTTGCTGAGGAAAATATCGAGGCCGGTGAACTGCTCGGCCGTTTGACCGGCAAAGGCTGCGCGATAGCGGATGAAGCCGCCGCTCGCGACGATCATCGGCACCGCCCAGGCCAGCACGCCGATCGAGAACGTCATCGCGCTGCCGAGAACCGCACCCGCCGCGCCGCGGCCGGCGCGATCGACCAGGACGAACGCGAGCAACGGCACCGTCAACCAGACCGTTTGCGCGCGGACGCCGATGGCGATCCCGGCGATGAGCGCGCCGGCGACGATGAGGCGGCCCGATGCCGCGATGGCCTGCGGACCGCCGTCGGAATTCAGCCGGCGCTCGACGAATGCCCCGGTCAGACACGCCTGCGACGCGAGCGCGAACGCGAGCCCTGTGGCATCGCTGAGGGGCCGCAGCGCCGTGAACCAGAACACCGGCGAGGCGATCGCGACGATGGTCGCGAGCGCGGCGCGCCGTTCACGGTCGGCGGCGGGCGCGGCGCGATCGAGCGCTTCGAGGTTGCGGAAGAGCGCCAGCAGCAGAAACACCGACAGGGCGCCGGACAACGCGCTCCACCACGACAACGCACCCGCATCGGATGGCCAGACGGCATGCGACAGCTTGCCGAGCGCGATGAACACGGGATAGCCCGGGGGATGCGGCTGATGCTTCGACGGATCGAAATCGCGCACGCCGAGCGCGAAGTTCATCGAGTCGAGATCTTCGAGCGCGGGAGGCAGAGACGTGAGATGCGCGACGAGAAAGACCACCGCGAGCGCGGACGCCCAGATCGCTGTTCGAGAGGTTCGCATAGTCGGGCCTGCCGCGCGGAGCGCTATCGGCGAAGGCGGGTCAAATCTGCCGCAGGATGAGGCCTTCGTTCAGGCTGCCGGTGCGATAGCCTTTCGGATCGATCGTCACCGTCTCGTACCCGGCGGCCCGCAGCTCGCGGACGATGGCATCCCGCATGCCGGGTTCGAACGCGCGCACGAGATCTTCCCGCGCCACCTCCACGCGCGCCAGCGTGTCGTGGTGGCGGACGCGGCACACACGGAATCCCAGCGCGTGCAGCGCCTCTTCGCCGCGCTCGATCTGTCTCAGCTTTTCTGGCGTGACTTCCTGGTGATACGGGATCCGCGACGACAGGCACGCCGACGCGGGCTCGTCCCACACCGGCAGGCCGGCGAGCCGCGATGCCTCGCGGATCTGCGCTTTTGTCATCCCGGCTTCGTCGAGCGGGCTTCGCACGCCGAACTGCCGCGCGGCCACTCGTCCCGGACGATAATCGCCGCGATCGTCGGCGTTGGTGCCGTCGGCCACGTGCGCGTGCCCGAGCTCGCGGGCCATCTGCGTCAGCCGCGTGTAGAGCTCGTGCTTACAGAAGTAACAGCGGTTCTCGGGGTTCGCGCGGTATTCCGGACGATCGGTTTCGCCGGTGAGAATGACCTGGTGATTCAGGTTGAACTCGCGGGCCACCGTGAACGCCAGCTGGCGATGATGCGCGGGATAGCTGGGGCTGTCGGCGGTGACACACAACGCGTTGCGGCCGAGCACATCGGTCGCCGCCCAGGCCAGGTACGCGCTGTCGACGCCGCCGCTGAACGCCACGATGACCGAGCGCAGGTCGACGAGGATCGCGCGCAGCTCAGGCGTCACTCGTCCCAGTCCTCTTCCTCCTCGGCCTCTTCATCCTCGACGTCGAGATCTTCCACGTCGCCTTCCTCGGCGGCTTCTTCCTCCCTCGTCGTCGTCGTCGTCGTCGTCGTCACCGGCGATGTCCAGTTCGATCGGCGCGAGGCCCGTGACTTCGAGGTTCGAGCCGCACTCTGGACAGCTGACCAGGTCGCCCTTGTCCACGTCGTACTCGTCAACTTCTATCTCGGCGTCACATTCTGGGCAGGTAGCCATTTGTTCCGGATTATAGCGAGAACCTGATAAATTCTGCAACGCACGCTAACGGTTTTGCGGTCGCATTCCGATACATCTCATGAGAGTTCTACCTCTTCATGACCACCAGCACAGCCGGCGTGAAAACCGTCCTGGTTGCCGATGACACGGCATTCGTCCGGGACCGCTTCAAAACCGCACTCGAGAGTGCCGGTCATCGTGCGGTCACGGTGAGAAGCGCCGCCGAGCTGCTCGCCCGCGTGCGCGCGGACCTGGCGGACATCGATCTGCTGGTGATCGATCTGCGGCTGCCCCACGCCGCCGGGGTGGATCTCGTACGCAGCATCCGCAAGCTCGACGACGGCCGGCTGCCGATCCTGATTTTCAGCGGCACGATTACCAGCGCCGACGAAGTGCGCGAGCTCGCGGCGCTCGGGGTTGCCGGTTACGTCAACGAATACAGCGCCGTCCAGCACATCCTGCCGTCGCTCGCGCCGCATCTCTTTCCGGACAACTTCAACCGCCGCGGAAGCCCGCGCGTGGTGCTCGGCATTCCCATCGCCTACCGGTTTGGCAACACCATCGCGGCGGCGCTGACGCTGAATCTCAGCCGCGGCGGCATCGCCATCCGCACCACGAGCCCGCTCGACCTCGGCTCGAACGTGCGCCTCAGGTTCCGCCTGCCGGGGTCCAAGCGCGACATCGACGCCGAGGGGCGTGTGGCGTGGAGCGACCGCCGCCACGGCATGGGCCTGCAGTTCGAGAAGGTCGAACAGCCGGATCAGGCCGCCGTCGACGAGTTCGTCGATGCGCACTTCTTCAGCAGCAGAAAGTCCTAGCCGTTCCAGTAACATCAACACCGGAGGTTCCGTCCATGGACAACCTTGTCCTCGACGTCGGCATCCGCGTGGGCGCGGTGCTGGCGCTGGTGCTGGCCAACGGGTTTTTCGTGGCCGCCGAGTTCTCGATTATTTCGGTGCGCAAGACGCGCATCGACCAGCTGCTGGCCGAAGGCAGCCGGATGGCGCGGCCCGTGCGGCGCGCGCTGAATAATCCCGACCAGTTCATCGCGGCCACGCAGCTCGGCATTACGATGGCCAGCCTGGGCCTCGGCTGGATTGGCGAGCCGGCGCTCGCGTCGATGCTCGAGCCGCTGCTGCACGGCCTGCCGAGCCCGGTCTCGATCGCCACCACCCACACGGTCGCGTTTACCATCGCGTTCAGCATCATCACGGCCCTCCACATCGTGCTCGGCGAGCTCGCGCCGAAAACGATCGCGCTGCAGTATCCCGAGCAGACGTCGCTCCTCGTCGCGAAGCCGACCGAAATCTTTCTCCGCGTCTTCCATCCGTTCATACGCGCGCTCAACGCCATGGGCTGGGCCGTTGTGAGGTTACTGGGCATGAAACAGGCGAGCGGGCACGGCCTGGTGCACTCGGAGGAAGAGCTCAAGATGCTGGTCACGGCGAGCCAGCAGGCGGGCGTGCTCGAGGAGGACGAAGAACAGATGCTGCACCGCGTCTTTCACTTCGCCGAGTTCACGGCCGCCGACATGATGCTGCCGCGCACCGAGATGGCGGCGGTGAAAGCCGACGCCACGATCGGCGAAGTCGTCGACCTTGTCTGGCGCGGCCGGCACGCGAGCCTGCCTGTGTACCGCGGCGAGCTCGACGACATCGTGGGCATCATGCTCGTGCCCGATCTGGTCCGCGCGCTGGCGTCGCCGCCGTTCTTCGACGCGGCGCAGAGCGTCCCGGGCGAGAGTCGAGCGACGCCGGCGTTCAGCGTGGCGACGATCGCGCGGGAAGCGCTGACGGTGCCCGAGACGATGAAGGCCGACGAGCTGCTGCGGCAGATGCGGCGCCACCGTACGCACCAGGCGATCGTCATCGACGAATACGGCGGAACGGCCGGGCTCGTCACCTTCGAGCGCGTCGTCGAACGGATTGTCGGGGGGTCACGTGGCGATTTCAGCTCAGGGGCCCCGTCGATGCCCATTCGACAGCTTCCGGATGGCTCGGCCGAGGTCGATGGCCTGGCGCTGGTCATTGACGTCAACGAGCAGTTCGCCCTCGATATCGATGAGGAAACGTACACGACGCTCGGCGGCTACATGCTGGGGCGCCTTGGCAGGCGGCCCGTGGTCGGCGACATCGTGGACGCCGGAACACGAACGCTGCGGGTGGAAGCCGTCGACGGGCTGCGCGTCTCGCGGGTGAGGATTATCTGAGGGGTATCTGAGGGGTCGGGAGGGGTTTTCGGCCGCGACGGCGAAAACCCCTCCCGACCCCTCTTTCAGTCCGCGCGCAGCAGGCGCAAGCCGTTCGCGATGACGAGCAGGGACGCACCCATGTCGGCCATCACGGCCATCCATAAGGTCGCCGAACCCGTGATGGCCAGCACGAGAAACACGGCCTTCAAACCGAGCGACAGCGTCACGTTGGTGTGAATGTTACGCAAGGTTGCCCGACCCAGGCGGATCGCGAACGGAATCTTCAGCAGCTCGTCGGCCATCAACGCGATGTCGGCGGTCTCGAGCGCCGCATCGCTGCCGGCCGCGCCCATCGCGATGCCGATGTCCGCGGCGGCCAGCGCGGGCGCATCGTTGACGCCGTCGCCCACCATCGCGACCGTCCCGTACTGTTCGCGAAGCTTCTGCACGGCCTCGACCTTGTCGTGCGGCAGCAGTTCGGCGTGGGTCTCGTCGACGCCGAGCTCGCGCGCGAGCGCGTCGGCGGCGGCGTGGTTGTCGCCGGTCAACATCACGACCCGCACGATGCCCTGGCGCCTGAGCATTTCGATGGCCTCGCGCGCCGTCTCGCGCGATCGATCCGCCAGCGCGATGATGCCGAGCGGGCGCTCCTGCCGCGCGACGAGCACGACGGTCCGGCCCGACGCCGCAAGGAGATCGAGTTTCGAGTGAATCGCGGCGTTACAAAGCCCGCGCTCCTCGATCAACCGATGATTGCCGACGAGGGCGTGTTCGCCTCCCACGATGGCCTCCGCGCCACGGCCGGGTATCGACTGAAACTCCCGCGACTGGGGCAACGCGATGCCCGACTCGACGGCGCGCGCGAGAATGGCGCGGCCGATCGGATGCTCCGAACGCGCCTCGAGTCCCGCGGCAATCTCGAGAATCTCGTCGATCGCCGTGTCGTTGAGCGGGATGACCTCGACCACGTGCGGCGAACCTCTGGTGAGCGTCCCCGTCTTGTCGAACGCCACGCATCGCACGGTGCCCGTCCGCTCGAGATGCGCGCCGCCCTTGATCAGCACGCCCTTGCGGGCGGCCGTCGCGATCGCCGACACGACCGCGATGGGCGTCGAGATGACGAGCGCGCACGGGCACGAAATGACCAGCAGGACGAGCGCCCGATAGAGCCACGTCCCGAACGGCTCGCCCATCACGAGCGGCGGCACCAGTGCCACGATGACGGCAATCGCGATCACCGCCGGTGTGTACCACTGCGCGAAGCGCTCGACGAATGCCTGTGTCGGGGCGCGCTGCGCTTGCGCGAGCTCGACGAGGGCAATGATGCGCGCCAGCGTCGTGTCCTGCCGCAGGTGCGTGACGCGAACGTCGAGCGCCCCGTAGCCGTTGATGGTGCCGGCGAACACCTCGTCTCCGGCAGACTTCTCCACCGGCAGCGACTCGCCGGTAATCGGCGCCTGGTTGACGGGGCTCGTTCCCGACACGACGACGCCGTCGAGCGGAATTTTCTCGCCGGGCTTCACGAGGAGGACCTCTTCGAGCCGCACATCGTCAACTTTGACCCGCGCCTCGACGCCGTTCCGGTGCACCAGCGCCTCGGGCGGCGTCAGGTCCATGAGCGCGTGAATCGCGTTCCGCGCGCGATCCATGCTGCGCGCCTCGAGAATCTGGGCAAACGCGAAGAGGAACGTCACCGTGGCGCCTTCGGACCACTCGCCGATGATCATGGCGCCGATGACGGCCACCAGCATCAGGACGTTGATGTCGAGAGACATGACGCGGGTCGCCACCCACGCGCGACGCGCCGTGTAGATGCCGCCCGTCAGGATCGAGACGAGGAAGATCGCGCGGACGACGAGCGAGGGCAGACCGAGAAAATCCAGCAACAGGCCCGCGCCAAGCGCGATGCCGGAGACAACGACGAGCATCTGTCGAGCCGTCGCGGCGGAGGTATGGCCGACCGGCTCTTCGTGCTCGAGCCACGCACGCATGCCCGTTTCGGCGACCGCTTCGGCAATCGCCGACGTCGAGAGCTTCGCGGCGTCGTAACGGACACGCAGACGCTGGCCGACGAGATCAGGAACGAGATCCTCGAGCCCGGGCAGCGGCTTCAGCCGGCGCTCGAGAATCGCCACCTCCTCGCGGCAATCCATGCCTTCGATCTTGAAGACCGACTCGGCGTGGATTTCGCAGACGGCGCACGCGACCTGCTTGTTAGCCAATCTTACTGAGTGCCTCGTTCAGCTTCGTGTAATCGGGCTCGTTCCGCGCGTCCTCGAGCACCTCGCGATAGCGAACCACGCCCCCCTTGTCGACGACGAAGACGGCGCGCTTCGCGATGTTCTTCAATCCAATCATGTCCGGGTTGACGACGCCGTACTGGTGGATGACCTCTTTGTTGTAATCGCTGAGCAGCGGGAACCCGAGCTTCTGCTGATCGTCCCACGCCTTGAGCGCAAAGAATGTATCGGTGCTGATCCCGAGCACCTTCGCGTTGATGTTCCTGAAATTGCTCATGGTGTCGCGGAAGTTACAGAACTCCTTGGTGCACGTCCCGCTGAACGCCCCGGGAAAGAACGCGAGCACCACGTTGCTCGCACCGAGCTCGCCGCTGAGCGACACGTTCTGCCGGTCCTGGTTGACGAGCGTGAATTCCGGTGCCTTGCTGCCGACTTCTACCGCCATTTGATCTCTCCTGTCGCCTCAGACAGCCCTGAAGGGCTGTGCCACCGAAGTCTCAGTGCATCTCAGCCAGCCCCTTGAGGGCCTACGGCACCAACTCCAATCGAGACACCGTCGCGGCCTCGACCGCCGCGCGGGTGAACGGCGCGGGCCGGTATCGCCCCTCGCGCCACAGCACGTTCTGATCGAAATAGTGGGGGCTCTGCGGGTGCCCTGACTGCCCTGTCGTGATGATACCCAGCGACTGGTCCCACGCCCCTATATCAAGTATCTGCCGGTACGACGCCGCATCGGAAGTTGCGTATGGACGGCGCAGATTTGTGGTCGTCTTGTTGACGGTCATGCTGTCGCCCGCGATCGGCAGCGGGCCCCGGCTGAAGAACCAGTCGAGCACGCGTCCGCCACCGCCCAGCGGGTGTGAGAACTTGACGGCGTGAACCTCGTCCCATCGCCAGTTCGCGGGCTCACCCCGTCGCTGCCGGAGGCCTGAAACGGCATCGGCGGCCGCGCGCGCCACGATATCGCGGCGTGTTTCGACGACGTCCGGCGTGGACCGATCGTCGAACCACGGCGAGCGCTCGTCCGTGATGATCGCGTGCAGGCCCGCAAAACGCTCGTTCGCCGCATATCGATAGAACTCGCCAAAGAGCGGCTCGGGCAACTCGTCGGCAAAAGTGCGCCGCCAGAGCGCCTCCTCGAACGCCTCGAACAACAACGCGACGGGCCGATGGTCTACCCGGCGATCCCAGGTCTGCAACTCCTTGACGGATTCAGGCAGCTCGATCGCCTTGAGAAGCCAGTCGGCCGCCCGGCTCGTCACGTCGGCTTGAATGCCCTGCATCGCGCGGACATCGAACCCTCGCCGGTCGCCGAGCAGTTCGGTGATGCGCTGCGCGCGGAACGGCGCCACCCAATCGCGCGTGACGACAAACGGCAGGCTGCGGTCGACTTCGTTGTTCGCCGTCACAATCTGTCCGCCTGGCGGGTTCAACACCGCGGGGAGCAGCGCGGGATCGATCCAGCCGTGCCAGTCGGCACCTGGGGCCGCGCCGTCGACCGGGACGGATCCATCGGAAGCATGTCGGACCGGGACGAGACCCGACATCGCGTAACCGATGTTGCCGTCGATGTCGGCATACACGAAATTCTGCGCGGGGGCGGTGAACTGTCGAACGGCTTTCACGAACACCTGCCAGTCCGTCGCGCGTGCGAGCGCGTCGAAGGCACTCGCCGAGTGGCCCTCGCGGACAACGTCCCACTTCAGGGCGAGGACCGTTTCCTGGAGCGCTTCAGGTCCAGCCGGATCGCCCGCATAGACCTCGCGCCACTGATCGGGATTCAGGACCGGGCCATGTCGCGTCGACCGCACGTCGAACACCACTCGCTCGTCGCGCCCGCTGACGCGGATCTCGTGTCGCCGCACCTGCAGCGGCACCCACTCGTCCCCGACGCGATAGCGCTGCCGCGACGCGTCCAGGTGCTCGATGAAGAAATCCTGCACGTCGGTGCCGACGTTGGTCAGGCCCCAGCCGAGCCGTTCGTTGTGGCCGATGATGACAAACGGGATGCCCGGAATCGTCACGCCGGTGACGTTCAACGTATCCGACACGACATGCGCTTCCCACCACACCGCGGGCATCTCGATCTGAAGATGCGGATCGTTGGCAAGAATCGGTCGGCCCGATGAGGTCCGCGATCCGTGCACGACCCAGGCATTGCTCATTCCCGGGCCGTCGGGTGCAAGCCACTCGAGGCCCGCGAGGTTGCGGAGCGCGGCCACTCGAGCCGGCGCGTCCGTGCTGACGGGCGATTTCAGAATCACGGGCGCCCAGTCGGGCACCTGGGGAAACAGGCTGGCGGCCCTTGCGCCAAGCTGCCCGGCGAGGGAATAGCGAAGCAGCTCGGCCCTGTGGTTCTCTCCGAGCCTCCACGAGAAGAGTTTGCTGATGGCCAGCGAATCCACGGGCGTCCACGGCTCGGGCGCGAGGCCGAGCAGTTGGTGTTCGAGCGGAAGCCGCCCGCGCGGCACAGCCATCGCGGCGTTGACACCCGACGCGTAGCGCTCGAACGCCGTCCTGATGTTCGCCGGCGTGCGCGCCCATTCTTCTTCCGCGGCCTGACGGAATCCGAGCGTCAGAAAACGCTGATCGATGACGACGGTGGCGGCGCCGAGGACCTCCGACAGCCGGCCGGATGCCGCACGCCGGTACAACTCCATCTGCCACAGACGGTCACGGGCCTGGAGAAGGCCCACCGCCCGCCAAGCGTCTTCATCAGATCGGGCAAAGACATGAGGAATGCCGAAGGCGTCGAATCGGACGTCAACCGGCCCTTGCAGACCGGCAAGGGGGATCCGGCCGTCTAAAGGTGGGATCGAGCGGTGAATCCACCACCAGGCCCCCGTCAGCGCGAGTGCCAGTATCACAAACAGCGCCGCCACGCCCCTTGCCGCGTTTGAGGCCGTTCTATTAGGATTGGGGGTTGGTGGCACGGTCGCAGCCGCTCCGAAAAGCTTACATCGACTCATTCATGGAGAACGCCAGTTGATAGAGGTTCAGCACCTCACCAAGCGATATGGCCGCGTGACGGCGGTCGATGACCTCACCTTCCGGGTGGAGCGGGGAGAAATCCTCGGCTTCCTGGGCCCGAACGGCGCCGGCAAGACGACGACCATGCGCATCCTCACCGGCTACATGCCGGCGACGGGAGGCAAGGCCATGGTCGCCGGCTTCGACGTCTTCGACCAGCCCATCGAGGCCAAGCGCCGGACCGGATACCTTCCTGAAACGCCGCCGCTCTACCCCGAAATGACGGTGCGCGAGTACCTGCAGTTTGTCGCGCGCATCAAGACCAAGGGGCTGTCGGCGAGCGAACGCAAACAGCGGGTCGAGACATCGATGAAGCGCACGCGAATCGATGACATGGCGAACCGCCATTGCGGGAAGCTGTCCAAGGGCTACCGGCAGCGGGTCGGGCTCGCGCAGGCCATCCTGCACAACCCCGAGGTGCTCATCCTCGACGAGCCGACCGCGGGGCTCGATCCGAAGCAGATCATCGAGACCCGCCAGCTCATCAAGGAACTGGCCGGCACGCATACGATCGTGCTGAGCACGCACATCCTGCCGGAAGTCTCCCAGACCTGCGACCGGGTCGTCATCATCAACAAGGGCCGGGTGGTCGCCATTGATACGCCGGCCAATCTCACCGCCCGCATGCGCGGTTCGGAAACGATGTATGTGGAAGTCGATGCGGGTGGCGAGGATGCCACGCCCGCCCTGCGGGGCGTTCCAGGCGTCGTCGGCGTCAACGTCTCCAGCGCCCACAACGGCGTCGTCGCGTACGAGATCAGCAGCGAGCGCGGCCGCGACATCCGCCGCGATCTGGCGCGCATCGTGGTCTCGAACAACTGGGGCCTGCTCGAACTGCGGCCGTCGCGGATGAGCCTCGAAGAGATCTTCCTCAGTCTCACGACCGAAGAGAAGGCCGAGGAGAAATTGGAGGAAGCGTCGAATGGGTAACGTGCTGACAATCGCGCAGAAAGAGCTGAAGTCGTATTTCGCGTCGCCGATTGCCTACATCGTCATCGGGTTTTTCGCGCTGGTCTTCGGGTGGTTCTACTACGTGTCGGTCAGCTTCTTCCTCCAGGCGAGCCTGCAGATGGGCATGCCCGGCGCCGGGCAGGTCAATATCAACACCATGGCCATCCGTCCGCTGCTGCAGAACGTCGCCGTCGTCGCGCTGTTCATGCTGCCGCTCATCACGATGCGGACCTACGCCGAGGAAAAGCGCTCGGGCACGATCGAGCTGCTGCTCACCTCGCCGCTGACCGACACGCAGATCGTCCTCGGCAAATTCCTCGGTGCCGTGGCGCTGTATGCGCTGATGCTGCTGGTGACCTGGGTTCACGTCGGCATTCTCTTCATCTACGGCAATCCCGAGTGGAAGCCGATCGTCACCGGCTATCTCGGGCTGCTGCTCATGGGCTCCTCGTTTCTGTCGATCGGCCTGCTCATTTCGAGCCTGACGAAAAATCAAATCGTGGCCGGCATGGTGACGTTCGCGGTCCTGCTGCTCCTGTGGACGCTGAACTGGATGTCGGAATCGGCCGGGCCGACCATGCAGAAAGTGCTGTCGGCGTTGTCGATTACCGAACGGTTCGACGATTTCTCGAAGGGCGTCGTGTCGGTGAGCCATCTGGTCTACTACGTGAGCTTCATCTCGTTCGGGCTGTTCCTGACCGCGAAGTCGGTCGACAGCGAACGCTGGCGCGGGTGAGTCTGCATGCTTAACACGATTCTCGGCGTTGTCGGATGGATCGGCACATTGCTGGTCTTCGCGGGCGTGGTCATTCGACTGTTTCGTCCGCAATGGGATCAATACGCGTACTGGGCGGCCGTCGGCGGTCTGGTGTGCGTCGGCCTTTACACGTTGAGCCAGTGGCGCGAGATCGGCCGGTCGTTCCAGAAGCGCGAAACCAAGCTCGGCGCGATGATGAGCATCAGCGTCATCGCCGTGCTCGCCATCCTCGTGGGCATCAACTACGCCGTCAGCCGGCGCGACAAGCGATGGGACCTGACCGCCGCCGGCTCGTTCACGCTGTCGGAACAGACGGTCAAGGTGCTGAACGGGCTGAAGACGCCCGTCAAGGTGCTCGTGTTCGAGGCGCCGGGAAATTTTCAACGGTTCCGCGACGCGTTCGGGATGTACACCAACGCGAGCTCGAACATCCAGGTCGAGTACGTCGATATGGATCGCGAGCCGATTCGCGCGCGTGAATACGATATCGCCGCACCGGGCACGGTCGTCATGGAGTACGCGGGCCGGCGCGAAAAGGTGATGAGCGATCGCGAGCAGGAGCTGACGAACAACCTCATCAAGGTGACGACCGGCCGCCAGACGAAGGCGTATTTCGTCCAGGGCCATGGTGAGCGCGACACGCTCGGCAACGACCGCGCGGGCTATACGAACGTCGTGGACGTGCTGAAGCGCGACAACTACACGGTTGAGAAGATAGCGCTCGCCCAGATGCCGGAAGGGGTTCCCGCTGACGCCTCGGTGCTCATCATCGCCGGACCGACGACGGACTACTTCAAGCCTGAGGTCGACGCCATCCGGACCTACCTGCGCAAGGGCGGCAAGGCGCTCTTCATGCTTGATCCCGTCATCGGAGAAGGGACGCATCCGACGCCACTCGTGGAAGGGCTGCTGAAGGAATGGGGCATCAGCGTCGGGCACGACATCGTCATCGACGCCAGCGGCATGGGCAAGATGTTCGGCGGCGATGCCACGGTTCCCGTCGTGATCAGCTATCCGTCGCATCCAGTGACCGAAAACTTCGACCTGCTCACGGCGTTTCCGCTCGCACAGTCGGTCAAGGGCGAAGCGGGCGCAGAGCTTGGCCTCGCCAACACGCAGAACCTGCTTCAGACGAGCGAGCGAAGCTGGTCGGAGGCGGATGTGAAGTCGCTGATGGCCGGCAAGGTCGCGATGGACGAAGCGGCTGGCGACCACAAAGGCCCCATCACGATCGCACTCTCGCTGTCGATGGACGCGCCAGACGCACCGGCACCCGCCACGCCAGACAAGCCTGCTGAAGGCGCCAAACCGGCCACAGGCGAGGATGCGCCAAAGAAGCCGCAGATGCGCGTCATGGTGGTCGGCGATTCCGATTTCGCCTCGAATGCCGCGTCGGGCATCCAGGGCAATGCCGACCTCTTCGTCAACATGGCCAACTGGCTGACGCAGCAGGAGGATCTGATCTCGATTCATCCCCGTGACGCCGGCGATCGCCGCGTCACGATGACCGCCGACCAGCAGCGCAACCTGCTGTGGCTGTCGCTCCTGGTCATCCCCGGCCTGATTCTCGGGTCCGGCGTCTATACCTGGTCAAAGAGGCGCTAGATGGGCCGCGGCCGCTCGACTCTCATCCTTTTCGTCGTGGCGCTCGCCTTCGGCGGATATCTGTATTTCGTCGAATCGAAGAGGGAGATCCCGGACGAGAACGCCAAGAAAAAGGTCTTCACGTCTGACGCCGCCAAGATCAACGAGCTGGAGATCAAGTCGACGAGCGGCGAAGTCACGGCGCTCAAGAAGGGCGCCAACGACACCTGGTCGATCGTCAAGCCCATCGAAGCGCCGGCCGATCGAAACGGCGTGAGCGACGTCGTGACGAACCTCGCGAACATGGAAGAAGAGCGCGAAGTCGACCCGAACGCCGCCGACCTCAAGCCCTACGGGCTCGCGGAGCCGCGCATCGACGTCACGTTCCGCGTCGAAGGCGAGAAAGAGCCCAGGCGCGTGCTCTTAGGCGACAAGACACCGGGCGGCACCGGCCTGTACGCCAAGCTTCCATCAGGCAATCGCGTGTTCCTGGTTGGAAACACGCTCGACACGACGCTCAACAAGTCGACGTTCGACTTCCGCGACAAGGCCGCCCTCGCATTCGACCAGAGCAAGGTCGACTCGCTCGAGCTTGCCTCGGGCACCGAAACCATCCGGCTCGAGAAGACCGGCGAGGACTGGAAGCTCGTGAAGCCAATGCAGGCACCGGCCGATTTCGTCAGCGTCAATGGCATCATCGGACAGCTTCAGTCGGCCCAGATGACGGCGCTGAAGGATCGACCGGAAGACCTCAAGGACTTGAAGCAGTACGGTCTCGACAAGCCGCAGGTCGTGGCGACGCTCGGCATGGGATCGGCAACCGCGAAGTTCGAGCTGGGCGGTGAGGCAGAGGCGGGCACCGTGTGGGCACGCGATCCGTCGAAAACGGCGGTCTTCAGCGTGAACAACGGTGTCGCCGGAGAGCTCAAGAAAACGGTCGCGGACCTGCGGCGCAAGGAAGTGTTCGAGTTCCGGCCGTACAACACTACGCGCTTCGAAATCACACGCGGCAGCACGGTGCGCGCGTTCGAGCGTGTCAAAGGCACCGGCGAGAACCCGGTGGACACGTGGAAACAGGTCATCCCCGCGGACAAAGCGGTCGATTCGAGCAATTTCGAGGGAGCGCTGCTCGATTTCTCGAACCTTCGCGCGGAAAGCTTCGTCGACCGGGCGGGGCCGGCCACCGGCCACGACAAACCGGCAGCCACCATCGTCGTCAAGTTCGATGACGGCAAGAAGGAAGAGCGCGTGACGTTTGGCGCCGCCGGAACCTCGGTGTTTGCCACGCGTGCCGATCAGCCGGGTGCCCTGAAACTCGAGGCCGGCAAATACGAAGCGGCCATCAAGAAGCTCGACGGCATTCAGTAAGATGATGGCGTGACGCGCGCAGCCATCACCCTGGCCGCCGTGCTCGCCGTGTACGGATGCGGCGGGCCGAAACCTGTGGCCGTCACTCCGGCCTCACCGGCGACGCTCTCCGCCGCCGATCGCCTTCAGGCCGACCTCTCCACCATTTTCACGACCGCGCAGTTCGAGCGCTCGTTCTGGAGCGTTCTCGTGAGGCCGGTCAACGGCTCGGCAAGCCTGTACGCGCTCAACGCCGCGAAGCTGATGATGCCGGGGTCGGCGATGAAAATCGTCACCGCGGCGACGGCGGCCGAGACGCTCGGCTGGGACTACCGGTTCGAGACCAGGATCGTCGCGATGGTGCCCATCGACAGCGGCGTCCTCGGCGACGACCTGTACATCGTCGGAGGTGGCGACCCCAGCATCAGCGAACGTAGCGACACGCCAGGTACGCTTCGCGCCATCGCGCGACAGGTGCGCGAAGCAGGCATTACGCGCATCGAAGGCGGCATCATCGGCGACGACGACCTGTTCGACGATCGCGGGATCGGCGATGGCTGGACGCTCGACAACCTGCCCTATGGGTACTCGGCGCCGACGAGCGCGCTTGAATACAACGAAGGGTCGGCCGATCTCCTGATTCGTGCAGGCGCTCAGGAAGGCGACGCGGTCACGATTCAGGTGCGGCCGGATGGCACCGATCTGCAGGTCGAGAACAAGCTCGTCACCATAGCGGAATCTGGAAATGGCGCACTGACACTGCAGCGGCTCCCCGGTTCGTCACGCGTGCTCGTGCAGGGACAGATTCCGGCGAAAGCCGCGCCGTTCGTGCGCACGGCGTCGGTCGACAATCCCACTCGGTTCTTCGCCTCGGCGCTTCGCAAGGCGCTCGTCGCCGAAGGTATCCAGGTGGCGGGCGACGCCATCGACATCGATGAGCTCGAATCGAAACCCGACCTCACCCGCGCCCGCACGCTGGTGTCGCACCAGTCTCCGCCGCTCGGCGAGCTCGTGTCGTCCATGATGAAGGTCAGTCAAAACCAATACGCCGAAATCTTCTGCGGTACGCCACCTCGGCGCGAATGGGTGACGTCGGGTGCGACGGGTGCGATGGGTGCGAAAAAGGCGCGCGAGGTGCTTCAGCGGTGGAACATCCCGGACGACAGCGTCGTCATGGCCGATGGCTCCGGGCTGTCGCGATACAACTACGTCACGTCCGAGGCGCTCGTGCGCATCCTGCAGGTCATGCGTGGCGATGCCAGGCATGCGTCTGCCTTCGCTGAATCGCTGCCTGTTGCGGGTCGCGACGGCACGCTCGCGAGACGGCTGGCCGGGACGGCTGCGGAAGGGAAGGTCCGGGCGAAGACGGGGACCGTGGACAACGTTCGGGCTATTGCAGGTTATGTCGAGACGGCCGATGGCGACACGCTGGTATTTTCGATGATTGCCAACAACTTCACAGTGGCAAGCGGCGTGATCGATGCCGCCGCGGACCAGGCGTTGATCCGCCTGGCCACCTTCACTACGCGATGACGAATCTCCGCTGGTGTCTCGCCACGGACGGCTTCACGTGCACGGGCGCTGACGCCATCCGGTACTCCGCTCTGAACCGGATGAACTCGTGGCCGGGCACGGTTTCCTCCGACAGTTCCAGCGTCAACTGACCCGGCGTTGTCATGTCGCACACCACGATGGATTGATCGCTCGTCAGCACGAGGCGATCGAGCTCGGGCCTCCACTGTCCGAGGCGCGTGGTCACACGGCGATCACCAGGCTCCAGGGACACCAGCACGTGACGGCGCTCGCTGCGCTCGTAGCCGATGTACAGGACGGCCGACCAACTGTCGCCGCCCACTCCCGCGCGCAGGGTCATCTCGACGAACCGGCCGCCGAGCACCCACCGGTTTTCCGACGTCCCCGGCAACTGCCGGAACGGCTCTTCCGGGGCCGCGCGGTGCTGCAGCGTGCCCTGCCAGCCGCCCACGAGGCGGCTCAGAATCATCAGATCGTGTTCGGGTGAAATCATCTCGTGTGTACCGCGTAGGTCACCAGCATGTGACGCGGCACACCGCGGTCCGGCGGCCGATCCTCGTTGTTCGCGCGGAAGTACGAGCCATGGCCCTCGGACGCCGCGGTCCGCATCACGAGCGGGCGGGCATAGGGCGAGGGGGTCGCTGCCGCTTGCGTGGGCACCTGACCGGCATGGGCGTGCAACACGAGCGCGATGAGCGCGGCGCTCGTGAGACAGCTCGCCGCGATCCACGCCGCGCGCTTGCGGCCGAGCCGCGTCTGCACGACGTCCTGCCACTCGAGGCGCACCGCGGCCTCGACACGCCGCGCGCGCTCGGCCGGCGCCGTTTCGCGCGGCCCTGCCGCGCGCAGCAGGTCGGCGAGGGGATCGGTGTTATGAGTCATAAACCACCTGTCCGTGCGCCAGCACCAGAAACACCTGGCGGAACGATCGACGCGCGCGGCCAAGCAGCGACTCGACCGCCTTCGGCCCGGTACTCATGCGCTCGCTGATCTCGTTGACGGTCAGACCGTAGATGTATTTCCACTCGAGGACTTCGCTGTAACTTCCCGGCAGAAGATCGAGCGCTACCTGTACTAAACGCGCCGTCTCTCCCCGATCGAACGCCTGGTCGGGCTGCTGTGCCGCGACCGATGCGAGCGCCGCGAGCTGATTGCGAATCTCCGGCGCGTCTTCCGAGAGCATCAGCGCGGCATGCCTTCCGCGTGCCACGCGCCAGGCGGACACCTCCCGTCGGCAAATCGCGCACAGCCAGGTAAACAACGTGGCCTCCCCTCGAAATGTGTGCAGCTTGCGCATCGCCGTAATGAGCGTCTTTTGCGCAATCTCCTCGGCGGCGTCGTGGTTCCCCTCGGTGCGGCTCAGGGCGAACCGGTAGAGGCGGGGAAAGTGCCCATCGAAAAACAGCCGGAAAGCCGCCTCCTCGCCCTCGAGCAGACGGCGCACCAGTACCTTGTCGCGGAAGGTGCCCCTTTGCGGCTCGTCAGGCATGGCGCTCATAGGATTAGAGGGGTCCCCCCGGAAAAATCCTTCGGGTAATGTCCTTACGAGGTTTTACTGCTTGGTAAAAGTGTTTACCGGACGGTATACTCTGTCAAGTCACGAATATATGACGCGCGATCCAAATTCATGACTCGCTATCCAACGAACCGCGAACGGCTGATGGACGCGGCGGGCGACCTGTTCTATCGAGAGGGGCTGCACGCTATTACCGCCGAGCGGGTCGCCGACCACGCCGGGCTGACCAAACCGACCATCTACAACCTCTTCGGATCGAAAGACGCGCTGGTCTTCGAGACGCTGCAGCGGCGGGGACAGCAGATCCGGCAGTCCATCGAGCAGCGCGCTGCCGGGTGCGACGATCCGGAAGAGAAGCTGATGGCGGTGATGCTGGCCCATGCGGAGATGCTGACCTCCGAAGGGTTTCACGGCTGTCCGCTCGTCATCGCGGCCGTGCAGTCGCCCGAATCGACGCAGGCCCGCGAGCTGGCCAACGCGCACAAAGCGTGGCTGCACGGGCTGCTCGCACAGTTTTCGAAGCGTGCGGGCATGAAATCGCCAGATGTGCTCGCCTCTTCACTCGTGCTCATCCTCGAAGGTGCCGCAGCGATGTCGGCGGTCCAGCCCGCCGAGCTGGTCGCCAAACATGCACGCGCGGCGGTGCGCGCGCTGATCGGCGCCCATACGCCATAATTCCGGCGTGCGCCGGATTCTGATCTCGCTCGCCCTCGCCGCCTCCGCGGCGCTGTTGTTCGTGTCGGTCTGGATTCTGATTCCGGCTCCCACGATGTCTCTGCTGCCGCTCGCTGTGGGAGCGCCAGAGCTCAGCCCCGTCCTCCTGGCCGCCGGCATCGTTCTTTGCGTGCTTTCGCGGCGCCATGCCCGGCAGCACCGCACCGCGAGGCTGGCGCTGGTGTTCGCCGCCGCCGCGTCCGTGTTGACGCTCGTACCCGTCATTCAGCTCCCGCTTGCACTCAGAACCTTTGACGCAGCCATGGCGCAGACGACGGTCACACTGCCCGCTGCAAGACCGGGTGCGATCACGGTCACGCGAGGCGTCCAGTTCTCGAAAGTGCCACTGTCGCTGGATGTGTATCGGCCTGCTGCTCCGGGCACCTACCCGGTGATCATGCAGATTTACGGAGGCTCCTGGCAGAGCGGGGCACCAACCAGCCAGGAGTGGTTCTCGCGCCACTTCGCCGAACGCGGCTACGTCGTGGTGGCAATCGACTATCGCCACGCCCCTGAATGGATCTGGCCCGAGCAGATCGAAGACGTGCGGACGGCGCAGTGGTGGATCGAGAACGAATCGCCGAAGTTCGGCGCAGACCCCAGTCGAATCGTGCTGGTCGGCCGATCCGCGGGGGCGCAGCTTGCGATGCGGCTGGCGTATCAGGAAGGGCCGTCCGCGATTCGCGGTGTGGTGAACTACTACGGACCGGTCGATCTCGAGGAGGGGTGGCGGCGCCCGCCTCGGCCCGATCCCGCCAACGTGCGCGGCATCCTGGAGATGTTCATCGGGGGGACGCCCGACCGGAAGCCCGAACACTATCGACACGCATCGCCGATCAGCTGGGTGTCGAGCGCGTCGGCGCCGACCCTGAGTTTTTACGGCTCGCGCGACCACATCGTCGAGGCGCGATTCGGCCGCACGCTCGACGCCGCGCTTCGAAAGGCGGGAGCGACGTCAGTACTGCTCGAGCTGCCGTGGGCCGAACATGCGTTCGATGCGGTGCCGAACGGGATGGGGCGACACATCGCGCTGAGCTATACGGAACGCTTTATCGCGTGGGCGGTTGCACGATAGGTGCATTGGCAGATTGGAAGATTGGCAGATCGAGAGATTACGGCAATCTGAATCTACCAATCTACGAATCTACCAATGCTGAGCTCACCAACTCCCGCGCGGCATCCAGAATAGCCCGCGGGTCCGCAGTAAGACCCCCACCCTGCGCCATCGATCCCTTGCCGCCGCCCTTGCCCCCAAAACGCTCGATCAATTTCTTCAGCACAGCGCCGGTATCGAACGTCAGGTCCTGCGAGCGGGCGATCACGACGAGCGACGGCGATTCGGCAGTCAGCAGCACGGCCACCGTCGCAGGCCTGCTGGCGGCAGACGCCGCAAGCTTCTTCAATCCTGACGCATCCCATCCCGGCACGGCGGCGCCCACGAAGGTGCGATCACCGATCTTCTGACCGGCAGCCACGAGGCTCGCCGCTTCATGCACGGCCAGGCGCTCGTACAAGGCGTCCTGCGCCTTCTGTTGGGCCCGTCCCGCCGTCTGGAGCTTCTCGATGGCCGACGGCAACTCGTCGGGAAGGACCGACAGCAGCCGGACACTCCCGTCGACGGCCGTTGTCAGCGAGCGGTACGAGCGAAGCGCGCGAGCGCCGCAGAGAAACTCAACCCGAAGGCCACCCTTGAACCGCTCGAAGCCGGAGACGGCAATCATGCCGATGGTGCCGGTTCGACAGACGTGCGTCCCTCCACACGCCGACAGGTCGTAGTCCTTGATTTCGATGATGCGCAGCTCTCCTTCGCGCGCGGGCTCCTTTCGAAGTGGCAGCTTCGCCGCCTCGCTTGCGGTAACGAACCTGACACACACCTCGCGATCTTCCCAGAGGATCCGGTTTGCCGCATCTTCGACGCGCGCGATCTGTTCGGCCAGGAGTTCCTTGTGTAAATCGATGGTCGACGCCGACGCCCCGAGATGGAAGCTCACGGTTTTCGCGCCTGCTTCGTGCTCGAAGGCCGCCGACAGGAGATGCTGCCCGGTGTGTTGCTGCATGTGGTCGAAGCGGCGGCCCCAGTCGACGTGCCCTCGTACGCGCGAGCCCGGTTCGAGCGCGCGATCGACGACATGAGCGATCCCGCCGTCTTCCCGATCGACGACGTCCGTCACGTGTGCCTGATCGATGGTGCCCGTATCGAACGGCTGCCCTCCCGACGTTGGATAGAAGGCCGTCCGATCGAGCGTCACTATCCAGGTGTCGTCTTTGGGCTGCACCTCGCGCACGACAGCGTCGAACTCCACGAGATAGGCATCGGTGTAGTAGAGGCGATCAAACGACATGAGCCACCAGCGGATCTATCAGGCCGGCTTCTTCGAAGCCGCGCGCGCGCAACACGCAACTGTCGCACTGGCCGCACGGCGCGCCCGTCGGCAGCGGATCGTAACAGCTGTGCGTCAGCCCGTAGTCGAGGCCGAGCGACACGCCGCGCCGGATGATTTGTGCTTTCGTCATTGATATCAACGGCGCCTGTATGCGGAAGCGGCCGCCTTCGACGCCCGCTTTCGTGGCGAGCGTGGCGGTACGCTCGAATGCCTCGATGAACTCGGGCCGGCAATCGGGATAGCCCGAATAGTCGAGCGCATTGACGCCGATGAAGATGTCGTACGCGCCCAGCACTTCGGCCCACGCCAGCGCCAGCGCCAGCATCACGGTGTTGCGGGCCGGGACGTAGGTCGACGGAATGACCGACGGGTCGGGTCCGCTCTTGGGCACATCGCCGTCGCCCAGCAATGCGGATCCGCCGAGCGAGCTGAGGTTGACCGCAAGCTCGCGATGCGCGCTCGCGCCGAGAGCCCCGGCCACCTTGCGCGCGGCCAGAATCTCATGGGCGTGCCGCTGGCCGTAGTTGACCGTCAGCGCGTAGAGATCGAAGCCCGACTCCCGCGCAATCGCCGCGGCGGTATAGGAGTCGAGCCCCCCGCTCAAGAGCACGACGGCCTTGCTAGACGCCCCGGACATCCGGACCCCAGATGTGTTTGTGAATCTGCAATTGCAGCCGGACAGGCAGGTGGTCTTCGAGAATCCACGCGGACAAATCCTTTGGATCGAGCACGCCGTGCACCGGCGAGAACAGCACCGCGGCGCAGCGCCGGTCGAGGGCATGCCGCGTCAGGATGTCGCGCGCAAACTCGTAGTCGGCGCGATTCTGGATGACGAACTTGACCTGATCGCGCGACCCGAGCCTGTCGATGTTGCTCCACTCGACTTTCTCCGACTCGCCGCTCGCCGGGCACTTCACGTCCAGGACCTTCACGACGCCGCCCGGCACGCGGCTGACGTCGATCTGCCCGCCGGTTTCGAGCAGCACCGTGCGGCCGCTGTCGAGCAGCCGTTCCATCAGCGGATACACGTCGTCCTGCAGCAGAGGCTCGCCGCCGGTGACCTCGACGAGCGGGCTGCCATAGCGGTCGACCTGCTGCAGCACATCGTCCACGGACATTCTCTGTCCTTCGTTGAACGCATATGCCGTATCGCACCAGGTGCATCTCAGGTCGCATCCGGCCAGCCGCACGAAGACGCACGGCTTTCCGGCATAGGTCGATTCGCCCTGGATTGAATAGAAAATCTCGTTGATGGTCAGCACGGTTCTGGCGCGGGCCGAACGCCCGCTCCTGCCAATTGTAGACGTTAGAATGAGATGTTGACCAACCTCAGGATCGGCACGTCGGGCTGGAGCTATCCTTCAGGCCGGGGCACCTGGAACGGCATCTTCTATCCGCCCGCCCCGAAGGCGCGAGCGACGAAAGGAGCGGCCAGGCCGAAGTTCGATGAGCTCGCGTACTACGCCGAACACTTCGACACGGTCGAAATCAACACGACGTTCTACGGTCAGCCAAAAGCCACGGTGGCGAAGTCATGGGCTCATCGCACACCGGCCGGCTTCGAATTCTCCCTGAAGCTGTACCGTCTGCTGACCCATGGTGAAGGCGCGTCGGGACCCCGGCTCGATTCGGACCTCATCGACGAGTACCGGCGCGGCATCGAGCCGCTCGCCGAGGCAGGCAAGCTCGGAGCGCTCCTCGCGCAGTTTCCGCCGAGCTTCAAGCAGACCGCCGGCACCGAAGCCTATCTCGACGAGCTGCTCGAGCAGGTTTCGCGAACTATCCCATGGCCGTGGAGCTGCGCCATCGGAGCTGGAGCGACGATTTCGGCTCGACCTTGTCGCTGCTCAACCGGCACAACGCCGCGCTGACGCAAATCGACGAACCGAAGTTCAAGCTGTCCATCCGTCAGAATCAGCTGCCCGAACATTGCCGGGTTCTACTACATGCGGCTGCACGGCCGGAATGCGGCGCAGTGGTGGAAGCACGACAAGGCAGAGGATCGATACAACTACCTCTACTCGGCCGACGAGCTGAAATCCTTTTCCGAGACGGCGGGGGCGGCCCGGCGCCTGGTCAAGAAGTTCTACCTCTACTTCAACAATCACTTCGCCTCGAAGGCGGTCGTGAACGCCGTCATGATCAAAGAACAGCTCGGCGAACCGGTGACCGGCACGTACCCGAAAGAGTTCGTCGAGCGCTATCCGGAGACGGTCTCGATTGTCACGACCGGCGCCGCGCCGCAGCTCTCCCCGTTGCTCTTCGAATGAGCCGCGTTTCCCGCGCCGAGTTCTGGCAATCCATCCGCCGCGGCTGGAGCAAGCATTGCCCCCACTGCGGGCAGGGACCGCTGTTCATCCGGTGGAACACGCCGCATCGCCACTGCCCCGCCTGCGGATATTTGTACGAGCGTGACTATGGCGACGTGTGGTGGGTGTGGATCGTCACCGATCGAATTCCAATCGGTATTGGTATCGTCTTTCTGTTCTTCGGCTTTCGCGTGCGCAGCCTCTGGATGGGGCTCGTCTTCTTCGGATCGCTCGCGCTGCCCCTGCTGCTGACCATCCCGCGACGCTACGGGCTCGCGATCGCGATTACGTACCTGATTCGGAAGCGCTGGCCGGATCCAAAGGATAGTTTTCCGGCGACGTCCGGCTCACGGTAGTCACGCCGATCCTCGGACAGAGATCCTGGATGGCGCACGACGGGCATCGTGGATATACCGGCCGGCACACGTTCTGTCCCCACGTCACGAGATACAGATTGATGTAGGGCCACCACCGCGATTCGGTGGTCGCGATACAGCGCCTGTTCGGTTTCTTCCGGCGTTCGCGTCCGCACCCATCCGAGCCGGTTCGCGATTCGATGCACGTGCGTGTCGACGCAGATGTTCTGCTGGCTCTGGTAAGCGAGAATCAGGACCAGGTTCGCGGTCTTGCGGCCCACACCGGGGAGCGTCAGCAGCTCTTCCATCGTGCCGGGCGTCCTGCCGCCGAACTCCTTCAACAACTTTGCGCAGGTGGCTTTGATGTACCGGGCTTTGTAGCGATAGAAGCTGACCGGGTAGATGAGTCTCTCGATCTGCTTCACCGTGAGCTTCGACATCGCCTGGGGTGTGCTGGCTTTCGCTGAAGAGCCGCTCGGATGCCGCAAAGGTCGTGGCATCCTGCGTCCGAGCCGAGAGCAGCGTGGCAATCGTGATTTGAAACGGATCTTCCGCGCGCGATTCGGAGATTTTTTCCACGGCGGGCAGCTCGAGGCCGGTAATGGCGATCGCAAGCCTCCGCATCACCTGCTCGGTCGGAATGGGGTCGGACACCTCGACCGCCGAATTCTACGGGATGGGCGTGAGGGGCGGCTGGCCGTTAAGGACATTCACGACGTTCCGTGCCACGAGGTCGTACATGGCCGCGCGCGTTTCGGTTGTCGCGCTGGCCATGTGTGGCACCAGCACGACGTTCTCGAGCGAGAGGAGCCCCTGATGCACGTGTGGCTCGTTCTCGTAGACGTCGAGCCCCGCACCTTTGATGACCCCCTCGCGCAGCGCCCACGCCAATCCATCTTCGTCGACGACCGGACCCCGAGACGTGTTGATGAGGTAGGCCGACCGCTTCATGCGCGTCAGCGCGGTGCGGTCGATCAGGTGTTTGGTCTGCGGCGACAGCGGCACGTGCAGCGATACGACGTCTGAGGTGGCGAGAAGCTGATCGAGCGACATGCTCTCGTAGCCGGCAACCGCGCGCGCGGACGGATTGTGGTACGCGATCGTCATGCCGAAGGTGCTCGCCTTCTCGGCCACGGCCCGCCCGATTCGACCGAGCCCGACGATGCCGAGCTGCTTGCCGCGAATCTCCGACCCGATCATGAAGTCGAGCGAAAACCCCTTCCAGTCGCCCCGGCGCACGAGCCGATCGCCCTCGACGATACGCCGTGTCACTGACAGGATCAGCGTCATCGCCATGTTGGCCGTCGAGTCGGTCAGCACGTCGGGCGTGTTGGTCAGGATGATGCCTTTCGAGCGCGCGTAAGGCACGTCGAGGTTGTTGTACCCGACGGCGACGTTCGAGATGACCTTCAAATCGGCGCCGGCATCCACCACGTCCTTGTCGATCTTGTCGAGCGCGGCGACCACGAGCGCGTGCTTCCCTTTCACGCGGCGGATGAGATCGTCCTTGCTGAGCACGCCGTCCCGGTACACGTCGACATCTCCGACCGCCGCGAGCGGCTCGATCGCGGAGGACGGCAACTTGTAAGTCACAAGGATGGAATGCTTCGCCATGGTTAGTGCCCGTACGACTGACAGAACCCGCAGTGATTGCAGCGAACCGCCGGCTCAATGACACACATGCCCTCGTCGACCTCGCTGCCGGGAAGAACCTTCAGAAGGACGTGGCTGGCATGGGAGAAACGGGGTCGGGAGGGGTTTTCCGCGACATCCGGGGAAAACCCCTCCCGACCCCGTTTCTCCGGGCCTGCCCAGATGCCGCTCGATGGCTTCGCGCACGAGCGCGCGGACGTCGTCTTCGTTCATGACAGATCCACCCGATCGACAATGCCGACGATCGCCGCATCGACCGGCGCCATTTTCTGGCCGATCGCGTCGCTCGCCGAACGGCCTTCGAGCACAATCAGCACTTTTTCGTGGACGCCCGCCCCGACGCCATCAACCGCAAGCAACTCAGGCCCGCGCGGCGTGTCTTCGAGCGTCAGCGGCTGCACGAACAGCAGCTTCGCGCCTTCGAGCTTGCGATGTTTCTGAGTGGCAACGAGCGTGCCGGTCACGCGGGCTAGCAGCATGATCTGTTGCTCGTCATGGCAAATGGCAGATGGCAAATGCGCATAGCAAATGGCAAACGGCACAGCACGCCCATGCCATCTGCCCTTTGCCATCTGCCATGACATTGTTGCGTACTACCCGATGTGCCATTGATCGACGATGCCCACGATGCCGGCGTCTGCCGGCACCTCGACGGGATAAAACGGAAAGCTGGCTTCCTTGCCTCGCACGAAAAACACATGCTCGCCGACACCCGCGCCAACCGAGTCGGCCGCGACGATGACACGGCCCACCGGCTCGCGCGACGACGACAGCGGCTGGACGAGCAGCAGCGTCACGCCGTCGAGCGTGTCGTTTTTCAGGGTCAAGACAACGTTGCCGACTACGCGGCCTAATTGCATCTGGTCGTCTTTTCTTGGTCCGCGTGGGGCCCCACCCCCACGCGCTGCCGTCGCTTACGCTCCGGATCTTGATACGATTGCCGATCTGCTTAGTCGTCAACCTGAATAGCGTCGACGATGCCGACAATAGCAGCGTCGACTGGACAATCTTTCAAACCCGCGGCCATGCGGGCAGAGCTGCCGCTGACGATGAGGACCGTCTCCCCGAATCCGGCGTCGACCGTGTCGATCGCCACGAGATAGTTGCCTTCGGGTTTGCCTTTGGGATCCATGGGACGCGCGATGAGCAGCTTGCTGCTGACCAGGCGCGGATCTTTGCGGGTCGCCACGACCGTGCCGACCACCTTTGCCAGAATCATGGTGAGTTCTCAGTTTTCAGTTTTTAGTTTTCAGCTCTCACTGATGACTGAATACTGACAACTGAAGACTGCCTACACCTTCACCCCGGACTTGCCGATTGGCAGCGCCTCTTCGAGATTTGCGTGCGGCCGTGGAATGACGTGCACCGACACGAGCTCGCCGACGCGGCGGGCCGCAGCCGCGCCCGCATCGGTGGCGGCCTTCACGGCCGCAACGTCGCCTCGCACGATGGCGGTCACGTACCCCGCGCCGATCTTCTCCCAACCGACCAGAGTCACCTTGGCGGCCTTCACCATCGCATCCGCCGCCTCAATCATGGCGACGAGTCCTTTGGTTTCGACCATGCCGAGCGCCTCACCCATGCTGACCTCCCAATAGAGCCTTCACGGCGTCCTCAATGAGTGCCGTAAGCTCGCGGTATGATAGCCGAATTTCCCCGTCCAAATCCGCCGGATCGCTCCTCGATTCCACTCGGAGCGATCCTGAGCTTGCCGAAGGATCGGTGGGCACGAGACGCGCGCGCGACTCCGGCGCCTCGACGATCTGGCAATCCGCCTGATCGGCGCCCGCCGGTTCCGATCCATCCGCGCAAATGGGTGCGGGCGCTTTGATGCCGTAGCTGCCTCGAAGTTTCTGCAGGCGATCGACCTCGTCGCGCGAAAGCAGGTGCTCGCGACCCAACTGCCGCGTCACCAGGCTGATCTTCGCGAAATGCTCGATCGTCTCCATCTTGTAGTACGCGCCGTACACATCCGCGCCGATCGTCAGCGCCCCATGATTGGCGAGCAGCAACCCGTCATGCGCCTTGATGTACTTGCGCACGGCCGCGGGCAGTTCGGGCGTTGACGGCGTCCCGTACTCCGCAATGGGGATGCTGCCGAGCGTCGTAATCACCTCGGCCAGCACCGCGCGATCGAGCGGAATCCCGGCGACGGCGAATCCGGTGGCCGTCGGCGGATGCGCGTGCACGACCGCGCGGACGTCGGGGCGGTTCTTGTAGACCTCGAGGTGCATCAGCAGCTCGGACGACGCGTCCCGCACGCCGCGAATCTTTTTGCCGTCGAGATCGACGACCACCATCATGTCGGTGGTCATGAACCCTTTCGACACGCTCTTCGGCGTCGTCAGGATGGTGTTGTCGTCGAGCCTGATGCTGATGTTCCCGTCGTTCGAGGCCACGTAGCCGCGGGCGTACATGCGCCGGCCGACTTCGACGATGTCGGCGCGAAACGCATCCTCGGCCCTCTGGCTCATTGCGCGTTACCGTGGGCGGATGAAAGGCTGTCGAGCGCCTGTTTCGCCTGCCGCCCTTCGAGGCTGTCCGGCGCGATTTCGACGAGGCGGCGCCACACGTCGGTGGCGCCCTTCAGATCCTGCTTGCCGAAGGCACGCACGACGCCCATGTTCAGCAGCGATTTCGTGTGCTTCGGGTCGAGCTGCAGCGAGTGCTCCAGCTGCTTGATGGCAAGATCGGGCTGGTTGTTGTAGTAGTAGCTCACGCCGAGATCGGTGCTGACGTCGACGTCTTTCGGATTGATGGCCAGCGAATCGGCATACCACTTGATCGCGTCGGTGTAGCGGCCGGCATCGTAATAGAGATTGCCGAGCTGCGCGCGGGCCACCGCGTTCGTCGAGTCCTTGTCGGCGACCGTGCGAAGGGCCTGCACCTTCGACTCGTCGAGGATCGCGGGCGGGGGCGTGCCGGGGACCGATCCCGACGGCGCGGATTGCGGCGCACTCTGGGCGGCCGGCGGCGCCGCCGGCCGCGACGACATGGCGACCTGCTGGCTGCCGATAATCCAGCCGGCGATCAGGCCGAAGAAAATGCCGGAGACAGCGTAGACGACGGACTCGAGTTTCACGGTCCGATCATTATAGTGTTCGTTTGAACCAGTCCACCAACGCGCCGACGAGTCCCGGATCGCGCGACAGCAGCACGGTCCCATGCGCCGGGGCCTCGGTAAAACGCACTTCGCGCGCCCCCGGGCCGAGCGTAATCAGCTGCCGGATCGATCGCGCGGAATACGGATCCCCGGTGCTGCCAATCAAGAGCGCAGAGCGCCCGCCGTATTTTTTCATCGCCGCTTCGGTGCGCAGCCCCTTGTAGTCGAGCCCCGGCGACAGCAGCGCCAGCGACATGACGCCGGGATCGTCCGCCGCGTCGACGAGCGCGAGGTTGGCGCCAATGGATGCGCCGGCGATGCCGAGGTCCGTGCCGATGACTTCAGGCCGCTCGCGCAGGAACGACTTGGCGGCCCTCACATCGTTCGCGAGCGCCGCGACGTCGTCGCCGCTCCGGAAATCCAGGGAGAGCACCGCAAAGCCCGCATCCGATAGCTGACCGGCCGCCGCATCCCAGTCGGTGTGCGACCGTCTCAGCATGTGAAGAAGCAGGATGCCAGGCGCCGGGCGGCGTGACGGCTCGTAGTACGCGCCACTCAAAGTCGCGCCGTCCGCCGCACGAAACGTGACCCGCCGGGGCGACGCCGCGCCTAGGACGGCGAGACACATCAGCACGCACACGGCGGCAAGACCGTTAGCGGAGCGCATTCAGGTAATCGTCCACGGATTGATGCAGACCGACAAAGAGCGCATGGCTGATGAGCGCGTGTCCGATCGACACTTCCTGCAGGTGCGGGAGGCGCCGGAAGATCTGCAGGTTCTTCAAATCGAGGTCGTGCCCCGCATTCACGCCGAGGCGAAGCGCGTGGGCGAGCTCCGCAGCGTCGGCGTACGTCTTGAAGCTGGCCTCGCCGCGTCCCGATTCGAACGCGCGCGCAAACGGTTCGGTGTACAGCTCAACGCGATCGCCCCCCACCGCAGCCGCCCATTTCACGGCTTCCGGCACCGGATCGACGAACATGCTGACGCGGACGCCCATCTTCTTGATCTGGCTCACGACCGACGAAATCTCCGCGACCGACGTGCGCGGTGGCCAGCCGGCCTGGCTCGTCACTTCGCCGGGCTTCACCGGTACGAGCGTGCACTGCGTGGGCCTGATCTTCAGTACCAGGTCGAGCAGATCCGGCCGCGGATCCCCCTCGATGTTGTACTCGACATGGGGCGATGCCTTCAGCAGCTCTGCGACGGCGTGGACATCCTCGGTCCTGATGTGCCGTCCATCGGCGCGCGGGTGCACCGTGATACCTGGAGCACCGGCCTTGATGCACGTCGCCACCGACTCGACGAGGTTGGGCTCGTTGCCGCCCCGCGAGTTCCGCAGCGTCGCGACCTTGTTGACGTTAACCGAGAGCTTTACGGACGGCATCGGCTATCTCACGCGCCCAGCGGTCGATTTCCTCCGGATCCTGCCCTTCGAGCATCACCCGGAGAAGCGGCTCGGTTCCCGAATAGCGAACGAGCAGGCGGCCGTTCGTGCCGAGCCGGCTCTCGACGCTTCTCATCACGGCGGCAATTTCGGGAATCTTCTCGAGCTCCGCTTTTTCTCGCACGCGCACGTTGAGCAGCACCTGGGGATAGGTCGTGAGATCGTCGGCCAGATCGGCCAGCTCTCGTCCGCTGGCCGCCATCGTGTGCAGGACGCTGAGCGCCGTGATGAGTCCGTCTCCTGTGTACAGATGCTCGGAAAAAATCAGATGCCCCGACTGCTCGCCACCGAGAGAAAGATCCCGCTTCTGCATTTCCTCCATCACGTACTTGTCGCCGACCTTCGTGCGAACCAATTCGATGTTCAGGTTCCTGAGCGCGATCTCGAGCCCGATGTTGCTCATCACGGTCGCGACCACGGCATTGCCGCGCAGCCGGCCGTCGGCCTTCATCTGCTTGGCGCACATCAACATCACGTGGTCGCCGTCGATGACACGGCCGCCGGCGTCGATCAGGATGGCGCGATCGCCGTCGCCGTCGAACGCGACGCCGAGTCTGAAATCACCCTGCCGTACTACCTCGGCCAGCTTCTCCGGATGCGTCGAGCCCACGCCCTTGTTGATGTTCCGGCCATCGGGATCCGTCCCGAGGAGCGTGATCTCGAAACCCAGCTCGCGAAACAGCGCCGGCGCCACCGCCGTCATCGCGCCGTTCGCGCAATCGACGGCCATGCGGACGCGGCCCAGAGCTTCCGGCCTGGGCAGGACGGCCCGCGCGTGCTCCAGATACTTCCTGAGATGGTCCGCGTGCGGGACATCGGTAGCTTCCCCCGCCGGCACCTGCCACGACGCATCCGCGACGAGGCGTTCGATCCGCTCCTCGAAGTGCCCGCCGTACTTCACGCCGGCGCCGGAGAAGACCTTGATCCCGTTGTCCTGATAAGGATTGTGCGAGGCCGAGATGACGACACCGGCGTTGAAGTCGAGCGAGCCGGTGAGATACGCCACCGCGGGCGTCGGCGCCACGCCCACGCTCTGCACGGTCGACCCCGCCAGCCGCGCCCCGTAGGCGAGCTCGCGTTCGATCCAGATGCCGGATTCCCGCGTGTCGCGGCCAATCAGCAGCTTCGCACCAGGTCCCGGAAGCGCCTGCACGAGTGCCGAGCCGACGCGCCGCACCGTTTGAACATCGAGCGGAAACGTGCCCGCGGTGCCTCTGATGCCATCCGTTCCAAACAATGCGTGGGTCATTCGACGAGGATGCTGACGATAGTGGGATCAAGTTGATCGATGCCGACGTTGGCGGCCGGTTCCAGCCGCACGGGCAGTCCGTACTCCCCCCGCCCGATTCCGTCGAGATCGACGTACGCGACAACCGAAGTATCTCTGATCTTCGCGATGGTGTCCTGCATGCCCCTCACCCGCACTTTGACCGCGGCGGGCGAAATCTTCGCCGAAAGGCCCCCGGCGAGATTGCGCGGCCGGACAGGGACGCTCGACAGCTGCTTCTCCGCTGGCGCGGGCACGATTGCCACCGACACGATCGCGGTGCGCGCGGTCTTGAGCCGCACGCCATCGTCGGCGACGCCCACAACGACGCTCGACCGTACATCGGACCGAGCCGACCCGACCCATAGGGGTTCGGTAATGGCCTCGGTCACGCGGCGCAGAAGGCTTTCAGGACCGACCACCTCGACCGTCGCCGGGTCGGCGGCGATCTTCCCGACGATGAACCCCGGCGCGGGCTCCCCTTCGACCGAGGGCGTCACCGGCACGATCCGCGAAGCCGAAGGCTCGAACCGAATCGCGACCGACGAAGGCGTGACCTGCACGACGGCCACCGCAAACGGCGCCTTGACGCGGTCGGGCGACAGATGAAACAGCCGGCGGCCTGGCTGTGCGGAGCTGAGGTCGACGCTCGCGACCAGATCGCCGGGCGAGATGCGGCTGATGGCATCGGCGCTGCCGCGCACGCGCACGTCGACCGCTTCCTGCGGCGGCTCGACCATTTCGAGATTCTCGGGCAGCCGCTGCAACTCGAGCGGAATGCGCAGACCGCGCTCGACCGACGCGCGCTGCGACGACACCATCATCCACAGCAGCACCGCGATGGCCACCGACACGATTTTCAGGCCGCCGTGAGCGAACGGGTTGTATCGCACTAGTTTCCGGCGCTCATTTCAGCAGTACCCTCAACCGGCGCTTCAACTCTTCGGCGTCGTAGGGCCCTTCAATCCTGCCGTCGAGTGCCACGCTGATACGCCCGGTCTCCTCCGACACGATCACCGCGACCGCATCGTTTTCCTCGGTCAGTCCGATCGCGGCGCGATGCCGCGTGCCGAGATTCCTGGCCAGGAGCGGGTTGATCGTCAACGGCAGAAAGCAGGCCGCCGCGGCCACTCGATCGTTCTGCACAATCACCGCGCCGTCGTGCAGCGGCGACTTCGGCTGAAAGATGCTGACGAGCAGATCGTAGGTCAGCTGGGCATCGAGCGGAAGCCCGGCCTCGATATAGTTGCGCAGCCCGATCTGCCGCTCGATGACGACGATCGCGCCGATGCGGGCGATCGACAACTGCGTCGCGGCGACCGCGATCTCCTCGATCGTCTCTTCTGCGCCCTCCGGCATCAGGAAGTACCGGAAGAACGGCGCGCGGCCGAAGTGCGCGAGCGCGCGGCGGATATCGGCCTGAAAGAGCACGATGGCGGCAAAGACGATGTACGGCAGAAGGTTCCGGATGAGCCAGTCGATCGTCTGAAGATGCCCCCAGCGCGAGACGTAGAACATGAAAACGAGCAGCGTCGATCCGGCGGCCATCTGAATCGCGCGCGTGCCGCGAATCGCCTTGAGCACCTCGTAGATCACCACCGTCACGATGGCGATGTCGAGGACATCCCACCATGTGACGGCGGGGACGTTGGGAATTTCCGGCAGCCAGTTCAGCATGCGCGCTTACGTCTCGGCGTTGCGTATCGCGTCGGCGACGCGCACCACGTCGACCATGTCGGGAACATTGTGCACGCGTACGATGTGCGCACCCAGCAGCACGGCGGCGGTCACGGCGGCCGCCGTCGCCATATCTCGCTCGTTCGGCGCACGTTCGCCAATCGCCGCGCTCAAGAACGACTTGCGCGATGGCCCGGCGAGGAGCGGGCGCCCGAGCGCGGCGAACTCGGGCAACGAGGCCAGCGCGGCAAAGCTGTGCTCCGGCCGCTTGGCGAATCCCAGCCCGGGATCGAGCACCACCGACTCGCGTTTCGCTCCAGCCGCGAGCGCGCGCTCGAGGCTGGCGCGAAGCTCCGCGGCGACTTCCGCGGGCACCGAGGCGTATCTGGCTTCCTTGTACATGTCCCGGGAACGCCCGCGGGCATGCATCAGGATGAGCCCCGCGCCGGAACGAGCGGCGATTTCAGCGAGGGCCGCATCATATCGCAGGCCCGTCACGTCGTTGATGAGAGTGGCACCCTCGCCCAGCGCCACCTCCGCGACCGCCGGCTTGGACGTGTCAATCGACAGCGGAACCCGGACCGATCGCGCGAGCCGCTTGAGCACGGGCTGAATTCGCGCGATCTCGGCGTCGGCGGTGATGGTCTCCGACCCCGGACGCGTGGATTCCCCACCGATGTCGATGAGATCGGCCCCGCGCGCTTCCATTTCGATGGCAGCAGCCTCGGCGGCACCGGGGTCGAGGTCGATCCCGCCGTCAGCGAAGGAGTCAGGGGTGACGTTGAGGATGCCCATCACGAGCGTGCGGGCCCCTAGGTGCAAAGCCCGTCCGCCCGGGAGTGGAAGGCTGAACTTGGCTCGAGGGCGCAAAGGTAATCAGCCCGAAAGCTCGTTAAAAAGGCTCCCGGAGCCTTTTCATTCCTGCGGTAGGGGATCCGCCAGCGGCGGCACGATTCCAGGACGTTCCTTGCGACGGCCGTGCTCTTCGTCGTGAGCCGGCGACACAGGTCCGGCCGGCGTTTTCGGCTTGACCTCTTCGAGCGGCAGCCCCGAGACGATGCGGCGTACCTGCTCGCCGTCGAGCACTTCGCGCACGAGCAGTTCGGCAGCCACCTGCTCGAGGCTGGCCTGGTGCTCGGTCAGCACCTTGCGCGCACGCTCGTAGTTGTCGATGATGAACCGCTTCACTTCCCGATCGATATGCAAGGCCGTGTCTTCGCTGTAGTCCTGATGCTGCGCGATTTCGCGGCCGAGGAAGATCTGCTCTTCCTTCTTGCCGAAGGTGAGCGGCCCCATGGCCTCGCTCATGCCCCACTCGCACACCATCTTGCGCGCCAGCTCGGTCGCACGCTCGAGATCGTTGCCGGCGCCGGTCGTCATGCTGCCCGACATCGTGATTTCTTCGGCGATGCGGCCGCCGAGCAGAATCGCAATCTGGTCGATCAGGTAGTCGCGCGAATAGTTGTGCTTCTCATCCACCGGCAGCTGCTGCGTGAGGCCCAGCGCCATCCCGCGAGGGATGATGGTGACCTTGTGCAGATCGTCGGCGTTGGGCAGCAGCACGCTGAGCAGCGCATGCCCGGCCTCGTGGACGGCCGTGATTTTCTTCTCTTCGTCGCTGATGATCATCGAGCGGCGCTCGGACCCCATCAGCACCTTGTCTTTCGCGAACTCGAAGTCGATCATCCGCACGGTCTTGCGGTTGTAACGCGCCGCGTTGAGCGCCGCCTCGTTCACGAGGTTCGCCAGGTCGGCGCCGGAGAATCCGGACGTGCCTCTCGCCAGCACCTGCACGTCGACGTCGTCGGACATCGGGATCTTGCGTGTGTGCACCGTCAGGATGCCCTCGCGCCCCTTCACGTCGGGGCGGTTCACGACGATGCGGCGATCGAAGCGGCCGGGCCGCAGCAGCGCCGGGTCGAGGACGTCGGGCCGGTTGGTGGCCGCGACGAGGATGACCCCCTCGTTCGATTCGAACCCGTCCATCTCGACGAGCAGCTGGTTGAGCGTCTGCTCGCGCTCGTCGTGGCCGCCGCCGAGGCCCGCACCGCGGTGCCGACCCACGGCGTCGATTTCGTCGATGAAGACGATGCACGGCGCGTTCTTCTTGCCCTGCTCGAACAGGTCGCGCACGCGCGACGCGCCGACGCCGACGAACATCTCGACGAAGTCCGAGCCGCTGATCGAGAAGAACGGCACGTTGGCTTCGCCCGCAACCGCCCGGGCCAGCAGGGTCTTGCCGGTTCCCGGAGGCCCCATCAGGAGCACGCCTTTCGGAATGCGGCCGCCGAGCTTCTGGAATTTCTGCGGTTCCTTCAGGAACTCGATGATCTCCTGGAGCTCTTCCTTCGCTTCGTCTACGCCGGCGACGTCCTTGAACGTCACCTTCTTCTGGGAGCTCGACGAGAGCTTCGCCTTGCTCTTGCCGAACGAGAGCGCCTTGTTGCCGCCGCTCTGCATCTGGCGCATGAAGAAGATCCAGAAGCCGATCAGCAGGAGAATCGGCGCCCAGGAATACAGGAGCTGGGCCCACGGGCTCTGCGTCGGCTCTTTCGCCAGAATCAGCACGCCCTGGGCGTCAAGCTTGTTCACGAGCCCGTCGTACTGGCTGGGCGCGTAGGTGTGGAAGGTCTCTTTGTCGGCCTTGAAAATCCCCGAGATTTCCTGGCCGGTGATGGTGACTTTCTCGATGCGTCCAGCCTCCACGTCCCTCATGAAGTCGCTGAACGGCACGGGCTTTGATGGGGTCTGAAACTTCGTCGAAAAATTCCACACCCCGGCCGCCACCACGACCAGGACCATCCAAAATACCAAGCTTTTTAACGTGGAGTTCACCCTATGCCCTCCCACGGACTGAACACGACTAAATAGGTATCCGTTTTAAGATTACCACGTCTCTTGTGGTCTCCGTGACCCGAAACGCCTCTGCCAGACCGTGCCCCGCAACCCACACAATCTGCCCGGTTCGGTCAACGATGACGGGGGTAATTTCCCGTTCCGCCCGGTTGGTTTTGGCATCCACGAACAGGTCCTGGAGCTTCTTTCGGCCCTCCAGTCCCAGGGGCCGAAACCTGTCGCCCGGACGCCGGTTCCGCACCAGGAGGGGCCCTGCCAGCCGGCCGGCTTCCAGCACGGCCTCGTCCCCACGCCCGGTCAGTCGCCAGACCTCTTTGGCCACCCGACCGAACGGCACAGTATTCATATCGGCCGAAATGGTGCAGGCCGCCTCTGGCACCTTCACCCACCCCGGGATGTCGAGGGGATAACTGAAGTCGGCGGCGGGAAGAGGCTTCTCGCGACCGCGGCTTGTTGTTAAGACGAGCCGGTTGCCGCGGCGGTTCACGCGATGGCCGGGCATATCGAGCTGGCCTGTTGATTTAGACACCGCGAAGCGTCAGAACGGCCTCGACGGCATCGAACCCGACGAAGTGCGCGCCCGCGACCGCGCGCTGCGCAAGTCGAATCACCCGGCGCGCCATCGCCGGCGGTTCCCGCAGCAACGCGTCCGCGTCGAGCTCGACGCCCGCACGGGTGCGGAAGATCAGCCGCGCGGCCGCGTCGCCGGCCGCCCCGTCCAGATACTCGGCGTCCTCGCGCGCGATCGCCGCGGCGCGATCAAGCGCATCGACGATGCCTGGCGCGTACGACCGCTCGACGAGCGGGAGCAGCTCGTGGCGGATGCGGTTTCGCGGAATCGCGAGATCGCGATTCGACGCGTCCTCGCGAAACTCGAGCCGGCCTTCGGCCACGAACGCCCTGACCGCGGCCCTGGACGTTTCGACGAGCGGCCGCACGACAACGCCGGTGCGCGGATGCATGCCTCCGAGACCACGCGGCCCCGCGCCGCGGAGCAGCCGCAGCAGAAAGGTCTCGGCCTGGTCGTCTTTGGTATGGGCGACGGCCACGTGGGTCGCGTTCAGCCGCGTCGCCGCACGCTCGAAAAACTCGTAGCGCGCGACGTGCGCCGCGTGCTCGATCGAGGCCTGCAGCGTCGGCGCAAGCGCGGCGACGTCGATGCGCTCGACATCGATGGGCAGGTCGAGCTTCGATGCGCACTCGCGGCAGAAACGCTCGTCGGCATCGGCATCCGCGCCACGCAGGAGATGATTCAGGTGCGCGACGCCGGCGACCTGAAAACCTTCTTCTTCGGCAATCTCGCGCAGCAGATACAGCAACGCCACGGAGTCGGCGCCACCCGAAAGCGCGACGACGACACGACTGCCAGCCGGCAGCAAGCCGTACTTCCGCACAGTGCGACGGACGGAGTCGGTGATGCTCATGAAAGGGCTTATGGCTGAGGGCTCAGGGCTCAGGCTAAGCCCTCAGCCCTGAGCCCTAAGCTCTTAAAGGTGGTGCCGGTGCAGGGACTTGAACCCCGGACAACGCGGATATGAGCCGCGTGCTCTAACCAACTGAGCTACACCGGCGAATCCTACAATTCTACATTGGCAGATTGGTGGATGGGTAGATTGGCAGAATGTTGACGGATTGACGATGGTCAATCGACAGATTCCCCCGGACCAAATCTCTCTATCGTCGCTCTTCAATCTCACAACAATCTATCAATCCTTCAATCTCCCCCAATCTGCCAATTCGGATTTAGAGAATGAGCATGGCGTCACCATAGCTGTAGAAGCGATAACGCCGCGCCACCGCTTCGCGATAGGCGTTCATCGCCACCTCACGTCCGGCGAAGGCACAGACGAGCATGAGCAGCGAGGACTGCGGCAGATGGAAATTCGTCATCAGCGCATCCACCATGCCGAACGTGAATCCCGGATAGATGAACAGGTCCGTCCATCCAGACTGAGGCGTGATGACGCCGCGGCCGGCGCGTCCGGCCGCCTCGAGCGCGCGCGTCGTCGTCGTGCCGACGGCAACCACGCGGCGCTTCTCGCGGCGGGCGAGATTGATGGCGTCCGCCGCCCGCTCGCTGATTGAAAACCGTTCGGCGTCGATTTTGTGCGCTTCAACTGTCTCGACGCGCACCGGCTGGAACGTGCCGTAGCCGACATGGAGGGTGATGGCCGCGCGCACCACGCCGCGCGCGTCGAGCGCGCCGAGCAGTTCGGGGGTGAAATGCAGGCCGGCGGTCGGGGCGGCCACCGAGCCTCGTTCGCGGGCATACACCGTCTGATACCGCTCGCGATCGCTCACCGTATCGTCGCGCTTGATGTACGGCGGCAGCGGAACGTGTCCGATGTCATCGATGGCATCTTCGAGCGGCCCCCCCTCGTCTACCCACAGGCGGATCGTGCGCCGTCCGTGGAAATGGCGCTCGAGAATCTCGCCGCGAACGACGTGCCTGGAGCCGCGGAACACCATCTGGGCCCCTGGCGCGAGCTTCTGTCCTGGATGGACGAGCGCATCCCACCGCCCCTCGCCAGCATCGCGCGACGTCCCGGGCGCCGCTGACAAAGGATCGGCATCGAGCTGTGCGAGGAGCAGACACTCGACAGCCCCTCCGCTCGGGACACGCACCCCGAGAAGCCGGGCCGGAAACACTCGCGTGTCGTTCACCACGAGCAGATCGCCGTCGCCGAGAAACATGGCGAGCTCGGACACGTGCGTGTGCTCGATCCGGCCCGTGTTCTTGTGCAGCACGAGCAACCTCGACCCGCCGCGATCCGGGGACGGCGACTGCGCGATCAGCTCGTCAGGCAGATCGAAGTTGAAGTCGGAAACGTTCATTGCCTCTATTGTGCGAGAAGACGCCGAAGGTGTGGTGGCGGTGCGCGGAGATTGAAGAAAGGACGGGCCCCCCAGGGAGGTGGGTGACCCGCCCTCGTGACGAACCTGCTGCTATCTCACACGGCGTCCGGTCTTCGGGGCCGGACCGCGGCGCCGGGAAGCGCGCGAGCCCCAGACCGCCTTCGACCGCACGACCGTCTTTTGTGCGCCGTCATTACGTTTCATTGTCGCGCTCCTTCTCATGGTTCTCTTCCCTTTCGCAGACCCTTCGAACAATCAGTGGAGCCTCGGCCCCCACACCGCCTTGGACTGTCGCCAGTCCTCCTTCAGAATCGACCACAGAATCTGATCGAAGTAGCGGCCGTTGCGCTGAAACGACCGGCGAAGAACGCCCTCTTGCATCGCGCCGACTTTTCGCAGCGCCGCGTTGCCGCGGCCGTTGGTCGTGATCGAGCGCGCTTCGAGCCGGTGCGTGCCGACCACGCCGAATGAGAAATCGATGATGGCGCGGGCCCCCTCGAGAAACACGCCACTTCCCCAGAAGGGCGACCCGATGGCAAAGCCCCATTCGCCGCTGCCGAAGCCCGGCTCGAGCTGACGCACCTGGAACAGTCCCATCGCATCGTCGTACCCGTTGGGCACGACGCCGAAGCAGAAGCTGTTGCCGCGCGTGCGCTCGTGGTGCGCTTCTTTTATGAAGCCGAGAAAGCCGTCCACCGTCCGGGGCAGGGGAGATACGAACTCGGCAACCTCGTCGCTCGTCAACATGGCGAGCAGTGCCGGCGCATCGCTCTCACGAACTTCACGAAGCGTGACCTTCTCTCCGGCAATCGATGGAAGACCGAAATGCCAATCGAAGGGAATCGAGCCGGTCTGAATTCGCGTTTGTTCCTGGTAAGGCATCTTTTCCATAGCGACCCCAGAAAGAGCAAGGCGCTTACCAGCATGTCGTTTCGTGTCATATTGGAACCATAAGTAAAGCTTGCACATGCAGTTACGCGATTTCTCAGCATCCGGCAAACGGCGGGCGTGCCGAGTCCCTGTTGTGCCCTAACGGCACACGAGATCGAGCATGTACTCCTCAAACCGTTGGAATTGAATGTGTTAACGGTGATGGGTCAGAACAGCACAAGTTGTGCTGGTCTGGTCGACACAGATTTGCTCGGTTCGGCGCGGAATTGCTCAGATTGACCAGCGAAGCAGCATGGACCCCGCCGTGAACCCCGCGCCGACCGAAGCGAGCAGCACGAGGTTGCCCTTCTTGAGACGTCCGTCGGTGACGGCTTCGGTCAGCGCCAGCGGAATCGTGCCCGCGGTCGTGTTGCCGTATTTTTCGATGTTGATGACGACCTTTTCCGGCGGCAGGCCCAGCCGCTCGGCGGCCGACATGATGATGCGGCGATTGGCCTGGTGGGATACGAACAAGTCGATGTCCTGCCCGGTCACGTTGTTGCGCGCCATGATGCGCGCGCAAATCTCCTCGGTCTTACGGACGGCAAATCTGAAGACCGCCTGCCCATCCTGCTTCACGTAGTGCAGCCGCTGGTCGACGGTTTCGTGCGAGGCCGGCTTGAGGCTGCCCCCC
The DNA here is from genome assembly GCA_963746535.1 of Vicinamibacterales bacterium. GTDB lineage: Bacteria > Acidobacteriota > Vicinamibacteria > Vicinamibacterales > JAMQPK01 > JAMQPK01. The sequence continues at coordinate 888,156 of CAVVBP010000011.1, forward strand.
GCCGGCATGCACAACGCCTCTCCCCCGCTCCCGTCGATCTCGTGCGTGAAGTCGATGATGCAGCAGCCGTCGGTCGCGGGACTCACGACGACCGCACCCGCGCCGTCGCCGAACAGCACGCACGTGGACCGATCGGTGTAATCGATGATGCTCGACATGACATCGGCGCCGATCGCCAGCGCATGCGTGTGGGTGCCGGCCGCCACCATGTGAACGGCAGTGGTCAATGCATAGGTGAACCCCGAGCAGGCCGCGCCAAGGTCGAAGCCCCACGCCTTGGTGGCGCCGATCTTTTCCTGGACGAGGCAGGCCGTGCTCGGAAACATCATGTCGGGCGTCGTCGTGCCGACGACGATGAAATCGATGTCTTCGGGGGTCAGGCCCGCCTGCGCGATCGCCGCACGCGCGGCGATCGCGGCCAGATCCGACGTGCCGACTCCCGGCTCGACGACATGGCGCTCGCGGATGCCCGTGCGCTGCAGAATCCATTCGTCGCTCGTGTTGACCAGCTTCTCGAGATCTTTGTTGGTCAGCAGCCGCGGCGGTACGTAAGTCGCGAGACCGCTGATTTTTACCGTGCGAAAACCGGCTGTTTTCACCACAAACCCCTTCCGGGCGCCGTCAGTCCGAAATAGTTATACGCCAGCGCGGTGGCCACGCGGCCCCTGGGCGTGCGATCGAGAAACCCGATCTGAATGAGGAACGGCTCGTAAATGTCCTCGATCGCGTCTTTCTCTTCGCTGATCGCCGCCGCGATGCTGTTGATGCCGACCGGCCCGCCGCCGAACTTGTCGATGATCGTCCGCAGCAGCCGCCGGTCGATATCGTCGAAGCCGTGTTCGTCGACTTCGAGCAGCGTCAAGGCGTCGGCCGCCACCTGTTCGGTAATCCGTCCGTCGGCGCGCACCTGTGCGAAGTCGCGCACCCGGCGGAGCAGGCGGTTCGCAATACGCGGCGTCCCGCGCGATCGCCTCGCGAGCTCCGCGGCGGCGGCCTCGACGACGGGCACGTTCAGAATGCGCGCCGACCGCTGGATGATCTCCTGCAGGTCGGCGTCGTTGTAGAAGTCGAGGCGATGCACGATGCCAAAGCGCGAGCGGAGCGGTCCGGTGAGCAGCCCGGCCCGCGTGGTCGCGCCAATCAGCGTGAACTTCTGCAGCGGGACTTTGATCGATCGGGCGCCGGGGCCCTGGCCGATGATGATGTCGAGCTCGTAGTCCTCCATCGCGGGATAGAGCACTTCCTCGATCGCCGGCGGCATCCGGTGGATTTCGTCGATGAACAGCACTTCGTGCTCGCCCAGGCTCGTCAGAATCGCGGCGAGATCACCGGGACGCTCGAGCACCGGACCAGCCGTCGCCCGCACGGCGGTACCGAGCTCCTGGCCGATGACGTAGGCCAGCGTCGTTTTGCCCAGACCGGGGGGACCGTAGAGCAGTACGTGATCGAGCGCTTCGCGCCGCTGCCGGGCGGCGGCAATGGAGACCTGGAGGTTCGCGCGAACACGCTCCTGGCCGATGTAGTCGTCCAGCGTGCGGGGCCTCAGCCCCGCTTCATACTGGGCGTCTTCATCGACCCGGGCAGCTGTAACGATCCTCGGGTCGGACATGCTGGAGGGATTTTATGGGACGGCGAGCCCCTCAGCAATCTTCGCTTTGATCTTTCTGATGAACCTCGCGCTTACGTCGCCAGTTCCCTCAACGCCAGCTTCAAAGACGCCTCAAAGCTCGATCCGCCGGCTTTTTTCATCGCCGCACTGACGGCGCGCTCGGCCAGCGGGCGGTGGTAGCCAAGGTTCATCAGGGCCGAAAGCAGGTCGGTACGTAACGCTTCAGTGTCGTCGAGGGGCGCCGCGACGGCGGTGTCCGCGGGCAGGAACGACGCCATCTTGTCCTTCAGCTCGAGCCCGATCCGTTCGGCCGTTTTCTTGCCGATGCCGGGAATGCCCGTGAGCCTCGCGACATTCGCCGTGCGGATCGCCGAGACGAGCTCGTTCGGCTCGATGCCCGACAGCACGGCCAGCGCGAGCTTCGGGCCGATGCCGCTGACGCCGATGAGCCGCTCGAAGATCTGCAGCTCGAGCCGCGTGGCGAAGCCATACAGATTCAGCGCGTCCTCGCGGACGTGCGTATGGATGCGAAGGGAGACGTCGGAGCCCGGGTCGCCCATCTCGTAGAACGTCGAGAGCGGCACGTGCACGTCATAGCCGACGCCGTTGACGTCGACGACGACGCGGTTCGGCTGCTTTTCCAGGAGGCGCCCTCGAAGGTGGGCGATCATGTCTTCTCGCCCAACACCCGCATCAGCGTGGACGAAACGCGCGCCAGCTCGTGGCGCGGCTGGCCGGCTGCGGGGCGCGGGACGCGGCGTCGGCGCCACCGTGGTTCATCTTGTGCAGATGGCAGATCGCGATCGCCAGCGCGTCCGACGCATCGAACGGCGTCGGCGGCTCGGCGAGGCCGAGCAACAACCGGATCATCGACTGCACCTGGCCCTTTTCCGCGCGGCCATAGCCAACGACCGACTGCTTCACTTCGGCAGGGGTGTACTCCACGATCGGCACGCCGGCTTCGACGGCGGCAAGCATCGCGACGCCTCGCGCGTGTCCGAGCTTGAGTGCGCTCTTGGCGTTGACGGCGTGGAAGAGATTCTCGATGGCGACACAGTCGGGGCGGTAGCGCGCCAGAAGCGCGCCGAGCTCGGCGTGGATGACTTCGAGCTTTTCCGGGAAAGGCTTACGGGCTGCAATCGAAATCGCGCCGCAGACAACCAGGCGGTGGCGGGTGCCATCGCTCTGCACGCATCCGTATCCGGTGCGCGCGGAGCCGGGATCGATCCCAAAGACCTTCACGCGAGCGAGGCCTCGATCTCCTTTTCCTCGATGTCGAAGTTCGAGTACACGTGCTGGACGTCGTCGTGGTCCTCGAGCGCTTCCATCAACTTCACCATCTGCTGGGCAACTTTGCCTTCGAGCTTCACGTAGTTCTGGGGAATCATCGACACCGAGGCGGTGGCGGGCTCGATCCCGAGGGCTTTGACCGCCTCGTGCACGGCGTGGAACACGTCGGGAGTCGTCAGCACCTCCCAGTTGTCCTGATCGTCCTGAAAATCGTCGGCACCTGCCTCGAGCACGGCGTTCATCAGCTTCTCTTCGTCGGCTTTCGACTTCTCGACGACGATGTAGCCCTTCTTCGAGAACATCCAGGCCACGGCACCGGCTGCCGCGAGATTGCCGCCGTGTTTTTCGAGCATGTGGCGCATTTCGCCGACCGTGCGATTCTTGTTGTCGGTCAGCGTATCGATGATGACGGCGGCGCCGCCGGGACCATAGGCCTCGTAGCTGACCTCTTCGTAACTGACGCCCGGTTCTTCGCCAGTGCCGCGGCGGATGGCCCGCTTGATGTTTTCGGCGGGCATGTTCGCGGCCTTGGCGTCCGCGATAATCGTCCGCAGGCGCGGGTTCATGTCGGGGTCGCCACCACCCCCGCGCGCAGCCACGGTCAACTCTTTGATGATGCGGGTGAAGACCTTGCCGCGCTTGGCGTCAGCCGCGCCCTTTTTATGCTTGATTGAGTGCCACTTTGAATGGCCGGACATGATGAAGCTCCAGTGAAAGGATCGGGCGATCTTACTACGGCCCCGCGGTCCGGCTGAAGCCGGACACTACGTACTGACCGACCCGACGAACCTGACGAACCTGACGAACCCCACGAACCGCCGTGAATCACGCCTTTTCCGCCAGAATCAACCACACGTCCGCGCGGGGATCCCAGGGTTCTCCGTTGTAATCGCCCAGTACGGCCTTGATCCGGAAACCCGCCTGCTCGAGGCGCCTGGTCATTTGCGGTACGGTAAGAGTACGAAACACGAGCGAAAACCGGTGCGCGCGCCGGCGGCGGCCGCGCCACTCGACGTATGTCTGGTCGAAGATCGTGAGCTTCTTTTTCCGGTCCTGGCGAACCGATTCCACGAGCGTGATGCGTGACCGGCCACCCCGCCGCGCTCCCCGGAATCGCACCCTGTTCCGGTACTCCTTCCAGACCGGGAGGTCCGGGACGAGGTCGATGCCGAAGATGCCGCCCTTCGGTAACACGCGTGCAACCGAAGCCAGCGTCGCCTTCAGATCGGATTCGCGAACGAGGGACTGGAGAATCCCGTACGGCGCCATGACGAGCTTGAAGCGTGCCGACAGTCGGAACGGCAGCAGACGGATGTCGCTGCGAATCCATGAGACCCGCGTGCCCAGACGGGCGCGCTTCGAGCGCCGGCGCGCATGCGTAAGCATGTCCGCCGATCGATCGACGCCGAGCACGCGAACGCCGGCACGCGCGACCGGAATGGTCACGCGTCCGGTGCCGCAGCCGAGCTCAAGTACGGCGCCGTTGGCCCGCTTCCCCAGGCGGCGCCAGAAATCGATGTCGCGGCGATCGAGCGTCTGCGCGTTTTCCCAGTCGTAGAAGGGCGCGTAATCATCCCAGCCGGCCCAGCCTTCTTCTTCTCTTAGTCGCGGGGGCCCCTCGCCCCGCTCCGGTCGCTCCGCTTGCGGGGCCCCTGCGCCCCGCGCCGCTCCGCGACCCTTTTTCATCGAACGCCTCGGCACCTTCAATCAGACACCGCCAACTCGCCCGGCACGATGGGCCGCGTTCGCGGCAACCGTCCCATGCGGGCCAGGTTTCCGACAAACGCGATGATGCCGACGAAGATGCACAGCTTGAGCGAGTTGCCGAGGCGCGTATTCGGCAGCACGTACCACATCAGCCAGAGCGCCGGCTGCGCGATGCACATCGCCCACACCGTTCCGTAGAAGTAGCGCCGCTCGTGGCCTTCGCCCTGGGTCGACGGCATCACGCGAGGAAGCCGGCCAAGGGCGCCAAGCAGCCATACGGTGCCGGCGATTGGAAAATACGCGTAGCGGTAGATCTGCTTGAGATACCACTCGCCGGTCACGACGGCCACGACCAGGCCGGCGATGTTCAGCAGCGCAAAGGTGATGGCGGCACTCCACGCGAACGTGTAGCAGACGCGCCGATAGAGCGGATTCGGCCGATCCTCCGTGAAGCGAATGATGTAGGGTGCGGGCTCGACGCCCGGAAGGCGCCCGCGTACGCCCGCGATTCCCGTGCCTGCCATCACGGCGGCGAGCCAGATCACCATCCGGCGGTCGAATCCCCGCTCGAACAGGTCGAAGGTGAGCGGGCCCGGCGCGATGAAGAACACAAAAATCCAGATGGGCCAGTGATTGAACCGGTAGTACAGCTTGTTGCGGGTGCGGATCTTCCTCTGCGAGGCGTACTCGACTGGAATGGCGCTCACGGTTGTGTCCATTTGCGCAACTGAAGTTGCGCCCTACCTAATGCGGCGATCTCCTACGAAATCCGCCGCGGCCTCATCGGTAGGGCGCAACTTCAGTTGCGCCCCGTAATCAATCTATCCAGTACCTGAGTGGGCGTCTCACAGCCGCGCGCGGCACGGCTGTCGGCGACGTACGTACGCAGCCGGCTGAACGGGCCGACGTACGGCGAGGCCGAAGCATAGTAGCTGAGCGCGGTGTGCCGTTTCACGGCGTTCGACGTGCGAAGGTAATTCGCCGCATCCGCACGCCAGGGCTGCGGCCCACTCGCCGCCCTGAAGACCGCAATCAGGTTTCCCCCGTCCGGCGACGTCTTCGTCTGGACCGGATCGAACCCGGCTTTACGCCCGAGATCCTCGAGCGTGGCACGGCTGAAATTATAGAAGTGCGCGAAGTGAAACCGGTGGCCAGGCGACAAGCACCGCGCCTCGACGTTCGGCACTTCAATCAACAGCACCCCGCGCTCGGCGATCCACGTGCGGAGCCGGGTGAGGATGGCGTTTGGATCTTCGACGTGCTCGAGCGCGTGGTACATCGTAATGACGTTGAAGCTTCCTGGAGAAAAGGCGGCATCCTGAACGAAGCCAGTGGCCACCGGCACGTCGAGCGTTTCGCGGGCGTGTCGCGCGTACTGCTGGTCCGGCTCGAGCCCCGACGCGTCGAACCCGAGCCGGCGAAGCACGTACACGACTTCTCCACCGCCGGCCCCGGCATCGAGAATCCGGTCGCCCGGCTCCAGGAATGGCGCAAGGACCCGATAGCGGTTCAGCGCGCCCCGGCCCGATCGCGCGATATGCCGCAGCGATGGCGTCGACTGCCCTTTGTAGTCGAGCCGGTATTCACTCGAGTAATAGCGCCGGACTTCTTCTTCGCTCGGGCGCGGGTTCGACCATACCAGTCCACACTTCCGGCAGATCGTGGTGCGCAGGGGGCGCCCATCGCGATCGCGGTCACCGATCACGTCAACGTCGGACGATCCGCACAGGTTGCAGGGGATCGGACACTCACTCACGATTGGAGACCAGGACGAATTGCGGGAGTTCCGAACCGTCGAGAAAGTTTCTGGCCTTGATGTCGAACATCGGCTGACGCGCGAGCACGTAGGTTTCCACCGGCAGCCGATCCTTGATGTTCGCGTACTCGCTCTCGGTCATCACGAAGTACACGTCGCTCGTCGAGTGAAACACCGCCTGAAGATGATCGGGCAGCAGCACCTCCATCACGGGCCGATGCAGGTAGAAGACCATACTCGGCAGCGCGAACCTGTACGATCCCACGATGGCCCCGACGCTCGCGCGCGCGCGAATGAGCTCGGAGAAGGGCCGGACCGGTTTGTATCGCTCGAAATCGGGCAGCGTGTAGAGCACGACGCACCAGATGATGAGGACGAGGCTGGCGGACAGGCTCGACGCGGCTTCGAGCACGCGGCGGCGGCCAGACCAGACGAGCGCACCAGCGCCTCCGGCGACCGCCACCGCACCGGCGAACGTCGCGCCGGCCAGCGCATAACCCCTGGCGACGGCGAACGCCCACACCATGACCGCGCCGGTGGCCACGAGCAGCACGGCCGTCAGCCCCAGGCCCCAGACGACGGGCGTCTTCACCGAATCACCCTCGATGGCTTTCGTCAGCATCGTGCCGATGAGCGCCGCTTCGGCCGTCACGATCGGAAGGATGTAGAGATCTTCTTTCGTACCCGAAAACGAGAAGAACGTCACGATCGCCGCGATCCAGATCACGAGCAGCCACGCCACTCGACTCGCACGCCGTTCCCCGATCGCCCACCACAGAGCGAGCGGAATCATCACGGACCAGGGGAACAGATCGGCAAGCATGACCGGGATGTAGAAGAGAAGGCCGCGCGACTGCTCGCCCACCGCTTCGGCATAGCGTCCGAGGTTCTCGCCGAACAGGAACCCGCCGATGTATTGCCAGCCGTACTCACGGTAGAGCAGGTAGTACCACGGCACCGCGATCGCCAGGCTGATGATCGCCCCCGTTGGCAACATCATGCGGCGCAGATCGCCCAGCCGCCCGAGCGTCGCCAGGTAGATGAAGAACACCACCGCGGGAAGGAAGACGGCCACCGGTCCCTTGGTCAGCACTCCGAAGCCCGCCGCGACGTACATCAGGCAGAGATAAAGACGGCGACGTTCGGGCCGGCTCTCGGCCAGCGCGAAACACAACAGCACCAGTCCCGTCCACATCGTGATGTGGACGTCGATGATGATGCGCCGCGCCAGCAGCAGCAGCCGCGGCGAGGTCGCCAGCACGAGCGCGGCCATCAGCCCGGCCGCCGTTCCGCCCAGCAGCCGTCCCAGCGCAAAGGCCGTCGCCACGATGACCACCCCGCCGATCGCGATCGGCAGCCGCTCGCTCCATTCGGAGACGCCGAACAATCGATACGACGCGGCGACGTTCCAGTAGGACAAGACGGGCTTGTTCATGCGCAGCTGGAAGTTGAAGCTCGGCGAGACGTAGTCGCCGGCCTCCATCATTTCCCGCGGCGTCTGCGCGTAGAACGCCTCGTTTGCATCCCAGATCGACGAGACACCCAGATTCACGAAGTAAGGAATGACGGCAGCGACGAGCAACACGGCAAGGAAAGCGTGCCGGCGTTCTGTGAAACCGAACATTCGCGTTCAAAGTATCACGACCCTTGGCAGGGCTGAGGGCTTGGGGCTTAGGGCTTAGGGGCGGACACCGCTCTGAACGTAGTGTCCGGCTTCAGCCGGACCGGAAGTGATAGAGCGCGATGCCCGTGGCGGTCGCGAGATTCAGCGAATCGACCGCGCCGGTCATCGGTATCCGCACGGCCAGGTCGGCAAACTGCTCGGCCTCCGGCGTCAGTCCCGGTCCTTCGCTTCCCACGAGCAGCGCCATTCGACCTTTGGCCTCGCACGCGGCGAGGTCTCTCGCATGCGCGCGCGGCGTCAACGCGGCAAGCGTAAAGCCCTGCGCCTTGACCGCGGACAGATCGCCGGGCCAGTCGTTCAGGCGCGCATAGGGCACGGCGAGGACGCTCCCCATCGACGTGCGGATGGCTTTCCGGTACATCGGATCGCAGCAGGTCGGGCTCAGCAGCACCCGGGCACCGAAGGCCGCCGCGTTTCGAAACGCGCTGCCGACGTTGTCGGGATCCGTGATGCCCTCGAGAACGAGCAGGCGATCGCCATCGCGCGCCACGTCGGCCATCGTACGCTCGGGTGGACGCACGGCGAGTGCAAGGCATCCGCGGTGCAGGTTGAACCCGGTGATCGAGCCGAATGCCCCGGTATCGCAGATGTATACGGGCACATCGTCAGGCAGGCGCGAGATCGAATCCTCCATCGCACGGCGCGATGCTTCGTTCACGAGGAGTGAAACAACCTGAAGTCCGCTGTCGAAGAGCCGGCCGATGACCAGCCGGCCCTCGGCCACGAAGAGATTCCGTTGGCGCAGCGCGTCTCCGTCGGAAACACGCCGGTAGTCATCCAGACGCGGATCGTCGAAAGCGATCTGTACGTACCGCGCGGGGTGTGACACCCCTTCATCCTATCGCCGCACCAGCTCGACCCGTCGATTCTGCGCCCTTCCCTGCTCGGTGGTGTTGTCGGCGACCGGTTTCGCATCGCCGAAGCCGCTGGTCGTCAGGCGATCGGCCGGCACGCTGAGATTGGCCACGAGGTACTGCTTCACCGCCGCCGCGCGTGCTTCCGACAGGCGGCGATTGGCGTCGGGCGCGCCCACGTTGTCCGTGTGCCCCTGAATCTCGAGGCGCAGCGCCGGCTGCTGCTTCAACAGATCGCCGATGGCCTGGAGATCGCCCTTCGACTCGTCCCTGATGGTGGCCTGGCCGGTGTCGAACAGGATTCCGTGCAGCGCCACGGATCCTTTCTCGTTGAGGATCGTCGACAGCTCCATCGCCGAGAACTCGACCTTCTGCTCCATCGCCGCTTCTTCGACGACGGTCAACGTAAAGACTTCACCGTCGTTGCTGATGTCGACCTCGAGCCAGATGTTCTTGCCGCCCGCCGGCATGCGCGCGGTCAGGATGCCGCCGCCCGCATCGAGATCCTCGAGCAGCCGCGTGCCGCCGTTCTTCAGAAAGAGGTTGGCGTAATTGCGGCCGATCTGGACGGGCCCGCCCTTTTTCGCGCCTTCTTTGAGCCAGTACGCGATCTGCCAGTAGCGGCCTTCGACCTTCTGCTCCTTGTCGCCGGCGAGTTGAAAGTCGTACGAGCTGAAATCCTGAGCCTCGTAATCCTCGATGTAGTATCCGGGAAAGCGGGACAGCATCGGATGATCCTTCGATCCCTCCGTGTCGTCCTGTGCGCCGGCCGCGAACGGATTGGCCAGGAGCGCCGCGCCGACGATCGCGCCGATGACGAACCTGCGCATGTGCATGAGTCCTCCGCCGACAGGTAAACTTCTGTAATGGAGCCTTATCGCGTTCCCGCGGGCACCGGCATCGGCCACGTCCACCTGAAGGTGTCCGACATCGATCGCGCGCTTGCCTTCTACCGCGACGTGCTCGGCTTCGACCAGATCATGCGTCTCGGCGATCAGGCAGCCTTCGTATCGGCCGGTGGCTACCACCACCATATCGGGCTCAATACGTGGCAGAGCCGGCGCGGCTCTCCGGCACCTCCGCACCATACGGGCCTCTACCATTTCGCCATCCGTTACCCGTCCCGGCGCGATCTGGCAACGGCCGTTCGCCGCGTGCTCGACGCCGGCGTGCCGATTCAGGGCGTCGCCGACCATGGCGTCAGCGAGTCGATTTATCTCACCGATCTCGACGGCAACGGCATCGAGCTCACGCGCGACCGGCCGGAGTCTGAGTGGCCGCGCGACGCCTCCGGCAATCTCGCCATGCACATGGCCGATCCGCTCGATCTGGATGCGCTCGTCCGCGAGGCGCCGTAGCGCGCGATGCGGATCGGCATCGACATCGGCGGGACGAAAATCGAGGCCATCGCCATCGAAGGCAGCCGCGAGGTGCTGCGCCGCCGCATCGCGTCGCCGCGTGGCGACTACGACGCGACGATCCGCGCGGTGTCCGATCTCGTGGCCGCGATCGAATCGGAGCGCGGACACTCCGGAACGGTCGGCGTCGGAATCCCCGGCGCCATTTCCGCCGCGACGGGGCTGGTCAAGAACGCGAACTCGACGTGGCTGATCGGCCACCCGCTCGATCGCGATCTCGAGCGCGCGCTGCGGCGGCCCGTACGCCTGTCCAACGATGCCAACTGCTTTGCGTTGTCGGAGGCGATCGACGGCGCGGGACAGGGCGCGCACACGGTCTTCGGCGTGATTCTCGGCACCGGCACCGGGGGAGGCGTGGTGGTGAACGGCCGCGTGCTCGAAGGACGGCATCGCATCGCCGGCGAGTGGGGCCACAATCCGCTGCCGTGGCCACAGGGCGACGAACATCCAGGCCCTGCGTGCTACTGTGGGCGCAACGGCTGCATCGAGACGTTTCTCTCGGGCCCCGGTCTGGCGGCGACCTACGAGGCGATCGCCGGGAGACGCGTCGACACGAAAGAGATTGTGACGCTCGTCGACCGGGGCGATGCCGGCGCGTCGCGGGCTCTGGAGGTGTACGAAAGCCGGCTGGCACGCGCGCTCGCGAGTATCATCAATGTGCTCGATCCCGACGTCATCGTCCTGGGCGGCGGGTTGTCGAATATCGACGGGCTGTACAGCCGGGTGCCGAAACTCTGGGCACCTTTCGTTTTTTCCGATTCGTCCGATACACCTCTTGTGGCCGCCCGGCACGGCGATTCCAGCGGCGTCCGGGGCGCCGCCTGGCTGTGGCCGGATTCGTAGTGCCGACCCAGGTCGGTCAAAAAGGAGACTCAATGAAGGTTCGACTGAGTACGATCGCGCTGCTCACATTTGCACTCTCGTGGACCGCTCTTGCCCAGCAGTCGCCGATGCGCGCGGGCAACTGGGAAATGACGATGAAGATGAGCATGCCCGGGATGGACATGCCCCCGATGAAGCACACGCAGTGCATCACGGCTGAAATGCTGAAGGATCCGCAGTCGGCGATCCCGACTGGCCAACAGGGCAAGAACGACTGCAAGCTGAGCGACTACAACTTGAGCGGCTCCACGGCGACCTACAAGATGGTCTGCACCAAGCCACAGCCGATGACGATGGCGGGCGAGATGAAGTACAGCGGAACAGACGCGTACGTCGGCAACATCCAGATGGACATGAGCGGTCAGAAGGTGACCATGGCCGTGGACGCGAAGCGGCTGGGCGACTGTCCCAAATAAAACATAGAATCTAAAATCTAAAATCTAGAAACTAGAATCTGAATCTAGAAACTGAAATCCAGGATCTCTTCGAAGATTCTAGATTCTAGTTTTTAGATTCTAGATTCCAGATTCCACCACCCGCCCGCCATCGATCGTCAGCACACGCGTCGCATACTCTTCGGCAAACCGCTCGTCGTGCGTCGTAACCAGGAGGGTGCGTCCCGAGGTGGTCAGGCGTTGCAGCAAGGCGCCCAGCTCCGCGCGGCGCGACGGATCGAGCGAGGCCATCGGTTCGTCCATCAACAGCACCGGGGGATTGACCGCGAGCGCCCGCGCAATCGCCACGCGTTGCGCTTCGCCGCCCGAGAGCTCCCGCGGCAGCGCGCCCGCGCGGGCCTCGACGCCGAGCTGCTGCAGCAGATCGCGCGCCGGTCTCTTCGGCGGCGCGGTGCGGCGTGCCGTAGACATGCACCGGCGCGAGGCAGACGTTCTGCAGCGCGGACAGGTGCTCGAAGAGGCAATGGAACTGGAAGACCAGCCCGACGCTCCGGCGCAGGCGGTGCAGCATCGTGCGATCGGGCGCCTTGCCGCCTTCCAGGCGCGCCTCGCCCACGTCGATGGTGCCGCTCTCGAACGCGTCAAGGCCGGCAATCGCGCGGAGGATGGTCGTCTTGCCGCATCCCGACGGTCCGCGCAGCGCGATCAGATCGCCAGGCTGCGCATCGAGGTCGAGGCTCGAGACCAGGACGCGTCCGCCGCGCCGCAGCTCGACCTGGCGGAGCGCCAGCGTCTTCATAGCGTCTGCATCCTCCAGCGCCGCTCCAGCGCGCGGGCCAGCGCCGCCAGCGGCAGCGACATCGCGAGATACAACACCGCGCAGATCGCGCCGGGAATGACCCAGCTGCCGACGTTGGTCGCAAAAATCTGCGTCTGTTTGGTCAGCTCGACCACCGTCAACACGGACACGAGCGACGAGTCTTTCAACATCGCCACGAAGTCGTTGGTCATGGGGGCGAGCGCGAGCCGGAACGCCTGCGGTCCTCGAATGAGCCTGAGCGTCTGGAAGTCGGTGAACCCGAGCGTCCGCGATGCCTCGAGTTGGCCGACCGGCACCGCCAGCAACGCGCCGCGATAGATCTCGCTCTCGTACGCCGCGTAGTTCAGCGCGAGACCCAGGAGCGAGGCGAGAAAGGCCGGCAGCCGGATGGCTTCGGCAATGCCGTAATAGAGCACGAACAACTGCAGGAGCAAGGGCGTGCCGCGAATCAGCTCGACATAGCCGGTCAGCAGGGCGCGCGTGAGCTTGTCTCCGTAAATGCGGCCCGTCGCGATGACGACGCCGCAGGCGACGGCCAGCAGCATGGCGCCGCACGACAGGATGAGCGTGATGAGGGCCGCGCGAAGGAGCGAGGGCAGGTAGCGGCGCGTGGCGTCTCCCCTGGGCATCGCGGCGACGCCCTCGATCGCATAACCCAGAATCGGCGGGATGGGTTCACCCGCCAGCGCGCTGGCAAAGAGCCGCGGCTGGTCGTCGTTCCAGACGTTCCACTTCCGGAAAATGGCCTCGAGGCGGCCGTCCTTCATCGCCTGCTTCAGGATTTCGTTGATGCGGTCGCGGAGGGTGTCGTTTCCAGGGGCGAGCACGCCCACATAGTGGGACGTCGCCACAGCCTCCGGATGCGTGACGAATCCAGGCGTCGTCCGCGCACGCCGCTCGGCCAGCACGTTGTCCAGGAGCACGGCATCGAGCCGGCCGATCAACAAGTCCGAATACGGGTGCACGTCGTCTTCATAGGACACGGCCACGATGCCGTGGTCGCGCTCGGCCGCGAGGAGAATTTCGTAGGCGATCGTTCCGCTGAGGGTGCCGACGCGGCGGCCCCGGAGGTCGGCCAGCGTACGAAATTGTCCGGCGTCGGGCGCCCGTACGCTCAGCACCTCGCGAAACTGATAATAAGGAAGGGTGACCGCGTAGCCGGCGCGGCGCGCGGGCGTGTCTTCGATGCCGCTCAGCCCGATCTCGGCGTCGCCACGCGCGATCGATTGATCGATGGACTGGAACGCCACTTCGACGAAGCGCGCCTCGCGTCCGAGGCCGCGCGCGATGAGCTCGGCCAGGTCGGCGTCGAAGCCCACGACGCGGGACGGGTCGGCCGGATCGGCTTCGACATAAGGCGCACCGCCTTCGGCGTCACCGGCCCATCTGAACGGTTCTGTGGTTTGCGCCTCGGCGGTGGCAAGGCCCACCCAGGCCACCACCGCCGCTATGACGAACCGGTGCATCGACGCGCAAATATTAAGGGGGTTGCGTTCGTCATTCAAACGCGAAGTAGAATGGCCTTACAGTTGCCATAAAGAACAGAGGTCAGCCGAGAGCACCGTGTTCGACTCGCTGTTTGCGTTTTTCTTCAAGTATTCGCCTTACGTGTTCCAGCAGGGCGAACTGCGCCTCGCATTCGGCTCTCCTGTGTACATCGCGGCTGGACTGGCCGCCGCCGCCGCGCTGGCCGCCGTGCTCACCTACCGGAGCGCGCCCGGCGAAGCGAGCTGGATCGATCGCACGGTGCTGACGGCGTTGCGTCTCTGCCTGGTCACCCTGGTCCTGTTCTGCCTGTTCCGTCCTGTGTTGATCCTGCGGGCGTCCGTCCCTCAGCAGAACTTCCTGGGTATCCTCCTGGACGATTCGCGCAGCATGCGGGTGGCCGACCACGAGGGCAAGCCGCGTGGCGAATTCGTCGGCGCGACCTTCGCCCCGGACAGTCCGGTCATGAAGGCGCTGTCGAGCCGGTATGCGGTGCGCGTCTTCCGCTTCGCGTCGTCCACCGATCGCGTGGCGGCCGCACGCGATCTGTCGTTCGACGGCACGCAGACCAAGCTCGGCGAAGCGTTGCAGCGCGCGAAGGACGAATTCACGGGTCTGCCCCTGGCGGGCCTCGTCATGGTGACCGACGGCGCCGACACCGAAGAGTCTTCCATCCAGGAGTCGCTGCTCGGCCTCCGCGCGAGCCAGGTTCCGGTGTTTACGGTGGGCGTCGGGCGTGAAACGCTCGGCCGCGACATCCAAATCAGCCGCGTCAGCACGCCGAAGCAGGTGCTCAAGGGCACGAACCTCTCGCTCGACGTCATCGTGTCGCAGAGCGGGTTCCGCGGCACGACGGTGCCGCTCAACGTCGAGGACTCCGGCCGGATCCTGAGCACGCAGGATGTCGCGCTGACCAACGACGGCGAGCCGACCACCGTCAAGGTGCACTTCACGGCGAACGAAGCCGGCCCGAGAACGATCCGATTCCGCATTCCGCAGCAGGAAGGCGAAGAAATCACCCAGAACAACGTGCGCGAGGTGCTGCTCGACGTGGTGGACCGCAAGGAGAAGATTCTCTTCTTCGACGGCGAGCCGCACTTCGAGGTCAAGTTCATCCGCCGCGCCGTGGCCGACGACCCCAATCTGCAGCTCGTCGTGCTGCAGCGGACGACCGACACCAAGTTCTTCCGCATTCTCATCGACAGCCCCGACGAGCTCGCGGCGGGCTTTCCGAAAACGCGCGACGAGCTGTTCTCGTATCGCGGCCTGATTCTCGGCAGCATCGAAGCCAACGCCTTCACCGGCGACCAGTTGCGCATGATTGCCGACTTCGCGGACCGGCGCGGCGGCGGGCCTCATGATGATCGGTGGTCGCCGCTCGTTTGCCGAGGGCGGGTATGCGGGAACGCCGGTCGCCGACGCGCTTCCGGTCGTGCTCGAAGCCAAGCAGCCCGATACGACGACCCGCGTGCAGGTGACGCCGACGCGGCCCGGACAGTCACATGCCGTCACGCAGATCGAGAAGACCGAAGAGGGCTCGGTCAAGCGATGGAGCACGCTGCCGCCGGTCATCAGCGTGAATCCGATTCGCCAGGTCAAACCGGGGGCGACGACGCTGCTGCGCGGTGTCGATGAGGGCGGCCGCGAATCGATCGCGCTCGCGTACCAGCGCTACGGACGTGGCAAGGCGCTCGCCTTCCCGATCTACGACTCGTGGACGTGGCAGATGGACGCCAAGATCGCCGTCGAAGACATGACCCACGAAACCTACTGGCGCCAGTTGATGCGCTGGCTGGTCGACGGCGTACCGGACCAGGTCGAGCTGACGACCGCGCCCGACCAGGTCGAGCCGGGGGAAGCGGTGACGCTCATCGCCGAGGTGTCGGACCCCGGTTACCTCGAGGTGAACGATGCCGCCGTGACCGCGCACGTCACGGGGCCGAAGGGCGCCGTCATCGACGTGCCGTTGCAGTGGACCGGCGAGCGCAACGGCGAGTACCGCGGCACGTTTACCCCGACCGAGAACGGATCGTACGAAGCCAAGGTCGAGGCGTCTCGTTCGGGGGCCACCCTCGGTACGAACGTCGGGCACGTGCGGGTGGCACCCAGCGACAGCGAGTATTTCGACGCGGCGATGCGCGCGCCGCTGCTGCGTCGCATCTCGGAAGAGACCGGCGGCGTCTACTACACGCCGCAGACCGTTTCGTCGCTCGCCGACGACGTGAAGTACACCGGACGGGGCGTCACGACAGTGGAAGAGCGCGACCTCTGGGACATGCCCATCGTGCTGTTCCTGCTGCTCGGCGTCATGCTGGCCGAGTGGAGCTACCGGCGGGTGAGACATCTTGCGTAAATAGGGCTTAGGGCTTAGGGCTTAGGGTTAAGAGCTTGGAGGGTTACGTGGCGCAGATCGAACAGGACATGGAGCAGGATGATGTCGCCCTTGCCGATCGGATGAAGCACGGGCGTCAGCGCATCATCGAGGAGTTGAAGAAGCTCATCATCGGCCAGGACGAGGTCGTCGATCAGGTGCTGCTGACGCTGTTTGTCGGCGGCAACAGCCTCATCGTCGGCGTGCCCGGCCTCGCCAAGACGCTGCTCATCCACTCGATGGCGCGGGTGCTCGACCTCAAGTTCAACCGCATCCAGTTCACGCCCGACCTGATGCCGTCCGACATCACCGGCACCGACATCATCCAGGAGGACCCGGCGACCGGACGGCGGCAGATGGTGTTCGCGCCCGGGCCGATCTTCGCCAACATCGTGCTGGCCGACGAAATCAACCGCACGCCGCCCAAGACGCAGTCGGCGCTGCTCGAAGCCATGCAGGAACATCGCGTCACGGTCCAGGGGCGCACCTACACGCTCGAGGAGCCGTTCTTCGTGTTCGCGACGCAGAATCCGATCGAGCTGGAAGGCACCTATCCGCTGCCCGAAGCGCAGCTCGACCGCTTCATGTTCCACATCGTCATCGAGCATCCGCCCGAAGACGAGGAATATGATGTTGTGCAGAACGACGACGGCCATTCTGAATCCGCAGTTCGAGCGTCCGGTGACGGGCGCCGACCTGGTGGCGTTCCAGCGGCTCGTCAGGCGGGTGCCGGTGGCCGAATCCGTGATGCGCTATGCGCTCGAACTGGTGCGCACCACCCGTCCGAAGGCCAACGAAGCGCCCGAGGTGATCAAGAAGTGGGTGGCGTTCGGCGCGAGCGTGCGCGCGGCGCAGTACCTGATCCTGGGCGCGAAGGCGCGCGCGCTCACGAGCGGCCGCTATCACGTGAGCTTCGACGATATCCGCGCGCTGTCGCACCCGGTGCTGCGCCACCGCGTGCTGACGAACTTCCACGCCGAATCGGAAGGCATCACGAGCGACTCGATCATCGATCAGTTGCTGGAAGCGGTCCCTACGCCCCGATCGGGAATGTAGCAAAGATGGCACATGGCAGATGGCACACGGCGCATGGCAGATGGCATAGGTATCCGTGCCATTAGCCATCTGCCATCTGCCATGACGTGAGACATGGAACAGCACTCCCTCCCCGGCGCCCGTTTCGTCGACCCGAAGGTCCTCGCGCGCATCGGCAACCTCGAGCTGCTCGCGAAAACCGTCGTCGATGGATTCATCAACGGGCTGCACCGCTCGCCGTACTTCGGCGCGTCGGTCGATTTCGCCGAGCACCGGGGCTACATGCCCGGCGACGACATCCGCCGGGTGGACTGGAAGCTGTACGCGCGGACCGACCGGTACTACCTGAAGGAGTACGAAGCCGACACGAACGCGAACTTCTCGGTCATCCTCGACATCTCGCGGTCGATGGATTTCGCGAGCCGCGGTATTTCGAAACTCGAGTTTGGCAAGTATCTCGGCGCGTGCCTTGCCTACTTCGCGCAGAAGCAGCGGGACCGCATCGGCTGCGTCACCTTCGACAACGACATCGTCACGCACATTCCGCCGTCGGCGAAGCACCTGGAGCGCGTCCTGCACACGCTCGATCGGGCCAAGCCCGAACGGAAGGGCGACCTCAAGGTGCCGATGCAGAAAATGGCGGAGCACTTCGGCCGCCGCGGCATTCTCGTCCTCATCTCCGATTGGTACGAATCGCCGGAAGTCATCATGGACGCGGTCAAGCCGTTGCGGTTCCGTGGCAACGACCTCATCGTGTTTCACGTGCTCGATCCCGCGGAGATCGACTTCAACTTCACCGAGGCCGCGAGCTTCCAGGACCTCGAGACCGGCGAGCAGATTCCGGTCGTGCCGACGGCGCTCGCCGCGCAGTACAAATCGCTCGTGCAGGAGCACGTGGCCGCGCTGACCTCGCGGTTTTCGCAGAACCGCGTCGACTACACGCTCGTCAACACCGCGACGCCGCTCGATTACGCGTTGTTCAAATATCTGTCCGCGCGCCAGCGGCTGAGCCGGGTGAGATAAATGGCGTTTCTGGCACCTCTCTTCTTCGCTGCGCTCCTCACGTTCGCCATCCCGATCCTGATCCACCTGACGCAGCGCGAGCGCAAGCAGGTGGTCGAGTTTCCGTCGCTGATGTTCCTCGAGAAGATTCCGTATCAGTCGGTTCGCCGGCGCCGGATTCGCGACTGGCCGCTGCTGGCCATGCGGCTGGCCGCGATCCTGCTGATCGTGCTGGCGTTTGCGCGGCCGTTCTTCGACCGGCCGATCCTCGCGCTGGCCAACGTGTCGGGGCCACGCGAGGTCGTCATCCTGCTCGACCGCTCCTACAGCATGGGGTACGGCGATCGCTGGGCGCGCGCGCAGGCCGAGGCGCGACAGGTCGTCCAGGGGTTGACGGCAACCGATCACGCCACCCTCGTGCTCTTCGGCACCAGCGCGCAGGCGGAAGTGCGCGCAACGGCAGAGCTCTCGCGCGTGACAGCGGCCATCGACGCCGCAAAGCTGAGCGCCGAAGCCACGCGCTACGCGCCCGCCCTCAAGCTCGCGCAGCGCGTGCTGGCCGAATCGACGCTGCAGTCGCGCGAAGTCGTCATGATCAGCGACTTCCAGCGAAGTGGATGGGTGCGCGACGAAAATCTCCGGCTGCCCGAGGGAACCACGTTCAGGGCGGTGCCGATCGCCGATGCGCAGACGCCGAACCTGACCGTCTCGAACGTCCTGCCTCAGCGATCGACGTTCTCGGGCCAGGAGCGGATTACCGTCGCGGCCAACGTCATCAACCGCGGGCCGTCCGCCGTGGACAAACTCCGGGTGACTCTCGAGCTCGACGGGCGCGCGGTCGAAGCGCAGACGGTGTCGGTGCAGCCGGGCGCGCCGGCAGCGATTTCGTTCCAGCCGTTCACGCTGGGCCGCGCCTATACGCGTGGCACGGTCCGCATCGGCGACGATGCGCTGAAGCTGGACAACACATTCCATTTCGTCGTCTCACCTGCGCAGCGGGTCTCGGTGCTTCTGGTGGAGCCGTCGCGCGCGTCGCGCGAGGCGAGCCTTTATCTGCAGAAGGCCCTTTCGATTGGCAGCGCGCCCGCCTTCCAGGTTGACATGCGTGATGGCGAGTCGGTCGGCTCGACCAATCTCGACCGCCATCGCGTCGTCATCCTCAACGACGTCGCCGCACTGAGCTCGGGTGCGGAGCTGAAAGCGTTCGTGTCGAAGGGCGGCGGCCTGCTGGTGGTGCTCGGCGAACGTGCGAACTGGGGTACCGATTCCAACGACCTGCTTCCGGGCGTGCCGGGCACCGTTGTCGATCGCACCGGCCGCGGCGGCGCGCTGGCCGAGCTCGATTTCAGCCACCCGGTGCTCGAGCTGTTCAAGGCGCCTCGCAGCGGGAACCTGACGACCGCCCGGTTCTTCCGGTACCGCGCGATCACGATGAAACCCGAGCCGGCGGGCGACAAGGAAGGCGAGCAGGCGCCCAGCCGCCGCGTCATCTCGCGGTTCGACGACGGCGCCGTCGCGATGGCCGAGCGAAGGATCGGATCCGGCAACGTGCTGCTCTGGGCCTCGACGCTCGACAACTACTGGAACGACCTGGCGTTGAAGCCGGTCTACCTGCCCTTCGTGCACGAAATCGTCCGGCACCTTGCCACCTACGAACAGCCCGCGAACTTCTTCACGATCGGCAACGTCGTCGATCCGGGGCATCTGCTTCGCGCGTCGGGCCTCGGCCTGCAGACCGGGACGGGCGCGATGATCCTGACCCCGATGGGCCAGCGCATCGAACAGTCCGGAACCCCGACACCCGTGCAGCTCGAGCAACCCGGTTTCTACGAAGTGCACGGGCGCTCGAACCAGGCGGGCACCGTAAGCATCGCCGCCAACCTCGACACCACCGAGTCCGATTTGTCGGTGCTCGATACTCAGGAGCTGAACGCCGCGCTCTCGGGTCGCCCGGGCACGGTGAATCCGGCTTCGGCCGACGCCGCCACGCTGACGCCCGAGGATCAGGAGCGGCGCCAGAATTTCTGGTGGTATCTGCTGATGGCCGGCATCGCGCTGCTCGGCGCCGAGACCGCGATCTCCAATCGCATGAAGGGTCCGGTCGAGGGGACGCGGATTACGCCGACGGCGGCGAACTGAGTCGCCAGGCGCTAGTCGGGAGTCTTAAGGCGCAAGTCAATCAACAGCATCCTCCGGCGGCTGCCCGCGTTGACGCCAGTTCGAACGTTGAAGATAGTTAATCCACGCCGTCAGCATCTTCGAAATTTCTATGTATGTGCCGCCCACAGCGGCACGTTCCTCTTCCGAGATGTAGCCCCGGTCTCTGGCGATGATGAGATGCGTGGACTAGCGCCTTGCGACTCTTATGAACGACGCACATTGCCATTTTTTTTCCGAACCATTCTTCGCCACCCTCGGCCGGCAACGGTCGCCTCTGGCGCCCGAGTCTGCTGCCGACATCGTCGCCGCGCTCAAGTGGGATCCACCGGGATCGGCGGACGATCTCGCCGACCGCTGGGTTGATGCGCTCGATCGCGGCGGTGTCCGGCGCTCGTCGTTAATCGCGAGCGTGCCGGGCGATGAAGAATCCGTCGCGCGAGCCATTGCACGTCATCCGTCGCGCTTCGTGGGTTTCTTCATGCTCGATCCAACCGCGCCCGACGCCGTGGCTCGAACGGAAAATGCGCTCGGTCAGCTCGGGCTGCGCGCGATTTGCCTGTTTCCGGCCATGCAGCGCTATCCATTGCAGGATGCGCGGGTGCGGGAAATCGTTCAACTGGCGGCGGCGCACGCCGGGACTGCGGTGTTCGTCCATTGCGGCGCGCTCTCGGTGGGCGTGCGAAAGAAACTGGGTCTGCCAAGCCGTTTCGACGTGCGCTACGGCAACCCGCTCGACCTGCACGCCCTGGCGGCCGACTTCCCCGACGTGCCCTTCATCATCCCGCACTTCGGCGCGGGGCTGTTTCGCGAGGCCCTGCTCGTGGCCGATCTCTGTGCCAACGTGTACCTCGACACATCGAGTACCAACCGTTGGATGGCCTATCACCCCGCGCTCACCCTCGCCGATGTGTTCCGGCAGGCGCTCGCGGTGACGGGCCCGAATCGCCTTTTGTTCGGCACGGACTCGTCGTTTTTTCCGCGCGGCTGGAACCGGGAGGTCTATCAGGCGCAGGCCGGCGCGCTCGAAACCGCGGGCGTGGACGCCGAGGTCCGGGAGTGCATCTTCGGCACCAATTTCGACCGCCTTTTTCCTGCCTGACTCCGTCTAAGGTGTTACGATCACTTTAATTAACCGGGGGGACAGCATGGCTGACGAACTCGTGTCTGCGGGCGACCGATCGGAGCTGACCGGCATCATTCGGGACATCCGAAAACGATGGCGCCTGAAGCTTGCCGTGCGGGGCGCCGCCTTCGTCGTGGCCGGCTTCCTCCTCACGCTGCTCCTCTCGGCTTACGCGCTCGAGAGCCTCAAGTTCAGCCCCGGGTCGATCATCGCCTTCCGTGTCGGCATGGTCATGATTTTCGGCGCGCTCGCGGGCTATTTCTTCGTCCTGCCGCAGTGGCGCCGCGTCACCGATGAACAGGTGGCGCTCTATCTGGAAGAGTGCGAGCCCTCGCTCGAGACCGCGATCCTCAGCGCGCTCGAGGCCGAAAAAGGATCCCCGTCCCATTCGCCCGATCTGGCGCGCCGCCTCGTCCAGCAGGCGATCGAGCAATGCGGACACATCGAGATGGGCCGCCGGCTGGAAGCGCAGCCTCTGCGGCGCTATGCCACAGCGATTGGCGGTGCCGTCGCGCTGGCCCTCCTGATCTTCATTCTCGGACCGGCATATTTGCGCCAGGGCGCCTCGGCGCTCCTCATCATGACCGGTGGGCTGCTCGAGGCGAGCCCGTATCACATCACCGTCAAGCCCGGCAGCTCTACCGTGCCGCGCGGGTCCGATCAGACGATTACGGCGACCATCCAGGGCTTCGAGGCCGACAAGGCCGAACTGCTCATCCGCAAGGCGCTGAACACGCCGTTCGAGCACGTGCCGATGGTGTTCAACAACGACACGAAGATCTTCGAGGGGGTGCTCTTCGATCTGCCCGGCTCGATCGACTACTTCGTCGAATCGGGCGGCGTGCGATCGGACGTCTTCACGCTGCACGCGGCCGACCTGCCGTACGTGAAGCAGATGGAAATGGAGTACGTGTTTCCCTCGTACACGGGACTCTCGCCGCGCAAGATTGAAAACGGCGGCGACATCGCCGTGCTCCAGGGCACGCAGGTCCGCCTCCGCATCATGCCGACGATGAAGGCGCCGACCGGACGCATCGTGCTGGACGGCGGCAATACCTTGCCTCTCGCGCTCGAGGGCGACGTCTTTACCGCGACGATTCCCGTTACCAAGGACGGCTTCTACCGCGTCGAACTGCAGGGCGGGCCCGAGAACAAGCTCGTCAACGCCTCGCCGCAGTACACGATCGACGTCCTCGAAGATCAGCCGCCGAGCGTCTCGATTGCGAAGCCGGGACGCGACACCACGGCCTCGCCGATCGAAGAGCTCGCCGTCGAGGCGCGGGCCGACGATGACTTCGGCGTCCAGCAGCTCGAGCTGGTCTATTCGGTGAACGGCGGACCCGAACAGACCAAGAAGCTGGTCGATTCAAAGACCAAGGCGCTGCCCGAGGTGTCGGCCGCCCACACGTTCTATCTCGAAGAGTTGAAGGTCGCTCCGGGCGATTCAGTCTCTTACTTCGCGCGCGCGACCGACAACATCGGACGAAACGTCTCGAGCGATCTGTACTTCATCCGCGTGCGCAAGCTCGACGAGCAGTTCCGGTCGGCGATGTCGATGGGCGGGGGCGGTGGAGGCGGGGGCGGCGGCAACATGCAGGTCGACGCGCTCTCGCAGCAGCAGCGCGAGATTATCTCGGCCACCCACAACATCGTCCGCGATCGTAAGACGATGACGGCCGCCAAGCTGCGCGAAAGCCTGGTCGTCGTGGCGCTTTCTCAGTCGAAGCTCCGCGAACAGGTGGAAGGGCTGGTGGCACGCATGAACAGCCGGCTGGTCGAGCCGGATCCGGCGTTCCAGCGCATCGCCGAGCTGCTGCCGAAAGCCGCCGAGGAAATGCGAGCGGCCGAAGGCAAGCTGCAGGCGCAGGCGCCGAACGATGCGCTGCAACCGGAGAATCGCGCGCTCGCCGAGCTGCAGCGTGCCGAAGAAGAGTACGAGAAGCAGGTCAGCCAGCAGCGCGGCGGTGGCGGTGGCGGCGGCGGTGGCGCCGGGTCGGTGTCTGAAGATCTCGCCGAGCTGTTCAAGCAGGACATGGACAAGCTCGCGAACCAGTACGAGACCGCTCAGAGCGCGCAGCAGCAGCAATCCGACCAGCAGATCGACGCGCTGACGGAAAAGCTGCGCGAGCTCGCGCGGCGCCAGCAGCAGGAAGCCGAGCGGCAGCGCCAGCAGGCGCTCGCCGGTCAGATGTCGCAGGGCGGCGGGGCCAGCCAGCGCGCGCTGGCCGAACAGGCCGAAGAGGTCGCACGGCAGCTCGAGCGTCTGTCGCGCGAGCGCAATCGCCCGGATCTCGCGCAGGCGGCACAGGCCGCGAAACAGGCTGCCGATCAGATGCGCCGCGCCGCGTCGTCGGGCGACCCGAGCGCGTCGGGTCAGGCCAGCGCCGCGCTGGGCACGCTGCGCGAGGCGCAGCGCCGGCTCGAGCAGGAGCAGGGCGCGCGCGGACAGCGCGACATGCAGACCGCGCAGCAGCAGGCGGAGGAGATCGCGCGCGAGCACCGCGAGCTGTCGCAGGAGGCGCTCGGGCTCTCACAGTCGAACAGCACGGGGCGCGCCAACGATCGCGGGCGGCAGATCGGCCAGAAGAAGTACGAGCTCGAGGCGAAGGTCAACGAGCTCGAAAAGCAGATCGATCGCATGTCTGGTGAAATGCGGCGCAACGAGCGCGACGCGTCGCGCAAGCTGCAGGAAGCGGCCGACGGCATCCGGAACAACCGTCTCGAAGAGCAGATTCATTACTCCGGCAGCCTGATGCGTCAGACCGGACAGACCAGCCCAGACCTCGAGAAGAACATCGGCAGCGAGATTGACAAGCTGCGGAGCAAGCTCAACGAGGCGGCAGGCGCAGTCGGGCAGGGCGACAAGTCCAATCGCATGGCCAACAATCTCGACCGCGCGCGTAATCTCGTGCGCGGCCTCGACTCGATGCAGCAGCAGATGCGAGACGGGCAGCGCGGTCAACAGGGCCAGCAGGGTCAACAAGGTCAGCAGGGTCAACAAGGTCAGCAGGGCCAACAAGGTCAGCAGGGCCAACAAGGACAGCAGGGTCAGCAAGGACAGCAGGGTCAGCAAGGCCAACAGGGTCAACAGGGCCAGCAAGGTCAGCAGGGTCAGAGCGGACAGGGCGGCCAGCAGGGACAGGGCGGACAGGACGGAAACCGCAACGGCGATGGCCGTGACGGCCCCAATGGCAGCGGCCGCGGCGCCAACTACAATGGCGACGACTGGGGCGGATGGGGACAGCGCGTCTTTTCACCTGGCGAAATCCGTCAGTTCCGCGATCAGGCACGGTACTGGGGCAACGAAGCGCAGCAGTTGCGCGATCAACTGCGCAACGACGGCGTGCCGGCTGCCGATCTCGACGAGATTCTGCGCCAGATACGCCAGCTCGACGATGACCGGGTGTACAAGGATGCGCGGGAGCTCGAGCGGCTGCAGACCCAGGTCGCCGAAGGACTGAAGCGCTTCGAATTCAGCCTGCGCCGCAAAGTCGAAGACTCGCAGGGCGATCAGCCGGCGCTGACGGCGACCGACGAAGTGCCTCGCGGATTCCGCGACATGGTCAACGAGTACTATCGGTCGTTGTCGCGAGCATCGAAGTGAACCGGCGGTTCTAGGTTCTCAGGTTCTGCGGTTCTGTGGTTCTGGGCACTTGGAACCCTGAACCGGCACCTAGAACCCAGAACCGAGAACCAAGAACCGCAGATGCCCTCCCGCCGCCTTACCATCGGCATCGGTTTGACCACCATCCTGGTGGCCTCCGCGGCGTACAGCCAGATCTGGTCAGGGGGAGACCTGTGGCAGGGGTGGCGAGGCGAGCCGCCGCGTTACCCGACCCGCGCCATCAAAGACGGCCGGTTTCATTTCTGCCGGCTCATGTACCCCAGCGCCTGGCGCGAAGCCGGCGGTCAAGGCTGGCGCACCGACTATCCCGGCGCCGACATCAACTTCAGCATCCGCTTCGCCGAGCTCACCAAGACTCCAGTCAGCACCGACGGTGAAGGCGACCCCGAGTACTTCGTCGTGCCCAGCAGCGGAGACGACAACCTCTTCCGCTGCCCGTTCGTGCACATCGAGGATGCGGGCACCGCGCGTTTCAGCGACGCCGACGTCCAGCAGTTGAGCCTGTACCTCCGGAAGGGCGGCTTCATGTGGAGCGACGACTTCTGGGGGTCGCGCGCCTGGGACGTCTGGCAGCGCGAAATCGGACGCGTGCTGCCGCGCGACAAATATCCCATCGTCGACATCCCCGTGACGCACGCGATGTTCCAGACGGTCTATTCCGTGACGCGCATCCTGCAGGTTCCCGCGATCAGCCAGTGGCGGCGGAACGGCGGCGAGACCTCGGAGCGCGGCTCCGACAGCGCGGTCGTCAACACGAAGGGGATCTTCGACGAAAAAGGCAGGTTGATGGTGTTGATGACGCACAACACCGACATCTCGGATACCTGGGAGCGCGAGGGCGAAGACGTGGAGTACTTCTATCGTTTCTCGCCCGAAGGGTACGCCATCGCGATCAACGTGATGGTGTACGTGATGACGCACTGAACCTCACCACGAAACCGTTTCAGACCAGAAACACAAACAGAAGATCAGGAGATCAGGAGGAATTGTACGGCTTGCCCGGGTGCTGCCTCCTGATCTCCCAGAGCACTTTTTCAGAATCGTGTGGCACGACGCGGTAGTTGGGTTGGGGTTGCTGCGGCGCGAAGCCGTGCGCAGGCGGCCGACGAGTGACGCCTGACCGCGCGAGAAGCCTGCGGGCCTCGAGCGAGGATGAAGAGCGAAGTCCGTGTCCTCGCGTCGAGCGGTCGCGGGCGGCCTCGCAGCGCGCGTCCGGCCCCGGAGCTTCGGCTTCGCGCGGCAGCGACGCCAACCCAACTCCGTCCGGTCGCAACTTCCCCGGTCCGGCTAAAGCCGGACACTACGTACTACGCGTGAAAACGGCCTAATCTCTTGTTTGCATTTTCTTCTACATGGCTTGCACTTAGAACATATCCAGGCCGAACTTCGGCGCCTTGCGCGTGCCGGTAATCTTGATCGGGATGACCGTCCCGGCGCCGGGTTTCCTGAAGAACGGATCGATCGCCTTCAAGAAGAATCCCTTCACGCCTCCGCCGGCGACTTCGGACAGCGGCGCCTTCATCTTCAGATGGCCGCGAAAATCGAGCCGCTCTTCGCGCAGGCCGTACTGTCCCGCAAGCTCGACGGCCGACCCCGGAACCGAGAACGTGAGGCTCGAGAAGCTCGCGGTGGCGTTCTCGACCGTGAAGCGGGCCTTCAGGTTCGAGAGGACGTCGCCGATAGCTTCGTCGGCGCTCATACCCTGACCGCGCCGGCTGAGTCCGGTGAGCTTGGTCTGCACGGTCGGGTCTGTGAACGTGGCCTTCGACAGCACGAACTGCCCGCGAAGCT
Source organism: Vicinamibacterales bacterium (assembly GCA_963746535.1). GTDB lineage: Bacteria > Acidobacteriota > Vicinamibacteria > Vicinamibacterales > JAMQPK01 > JAMQPK01. The sequence continues at coordinate 915,163 of CAVVBP010000011.1, forward strand.
GCAGCTTGTCGATCACCTTCTTCTTCTCGGGAGGGATGACGAGCTTCGCCTGCAGCTGCGCTGTGCCCAGCAGAATCGGCCGATCGGTGTTGACGGCGAGCCTCAGCAGATCCTCTATGCGTCCGTTCTGAATCGTGACGTCCACCTCGATCTGGCGGCCGCGCACGCCCTCGAATCCCACCACCGCGCCATGCGCGCTGATGCTGGTGTTGAGAAACGTCGCGTCAACCTTGTTCAGATAGGTGTCGCCGTCCGAGCCGTCCACGACCGCGTCGAATTGCGTCTTGAGCGGTACCGGAAGACCGCCCGCATCGACTTGAAATGCCGGCGTATCGGTCGTCCCGCTGACCTCGATGCGGTTGAGAGGACCGTTGAACGCTCCGGTCGAACTGAGCACGCCCGCAAGACCTTCTATCGTATCGAGGTTCGCGTTCGCGAAGACGTACTGGCCGGTCACGGGTGTGCGAGCGGGGTGCGCGACGTTCCAGGGCCCGAAAGTGCCCGACGTCTCGATTTCACCCTTTGGAATGGGATTGGTGAGCGTCGCGATGAACGGCATCGTCTCGTTGATGCCGAGCGAGTCCATCACGAGATGATGAACGGTGAAGACCTTCGGCTGCTTCCCCGCTTTCTTCGGAACGAGCGTGATGATCGTGTCGGGCGCTTCGAACCGATCGATGATGACGTGCGGCAGCCGTTCGGCGCGCGCATGCGATTCGCCTTCGGTCTTCCCGCCGTCGTCGTCGTTGTCGTCGCCTGGTGGAATCGTCACTCGCAGCCCCTGCAGACGGACTTCCGAGACGTGCCGCGGCTCCTTCATGAGATCGCCGAGCGAGCCACGGATCTCGAACCGCTCGATCGCGATGATCGGCGGCACGTCCGTGCGCCCTTTATGCCGTATGGTCACGCCCCGGCCGCTGACGGCGACGCGCGGAAAAAGGTGCCCTTCGAGCGTGTCGATCGTCACCTCGCTTTCGAGCTCTTCGGTAAGCAGCTCGATGACGCGCGCCTTGATCGTGGCCGAGCGAATGGGAATCGACAGGCCAACCAGGATGAGCACGAGTGCAAGCACGCCGGCCAGCGGAAGCGCGATCCAGAGGCGCTTTCCGAGCGTCAGCTTTCTGTACACATCGAGCATCGCGCGTTGATATTAAGCAAACGTAAGGCCAGCACCGAAAACGGTTCCGGGATCCGTTTTCGGGAATGCCCCTTCGAAAACGGATCCCGGAACCGTTTTCGGTGGGGCGTCAGTACGACGTGGGGCGAATCTCGGACTTGGTGAGGAAACGGCGAAAATTGCTCAATTTCTGGATGGTCTTCAGGCTCGGGGCTCCGCGGAACACGGTCAGCGTTTCGATCGATTCGGGCAGCAGGACGAGCTCGTCGGGTTGCTGAAATTCCACACGGGCAAAGCGGAGCGTCATCTCAGATCGTTCGACCCTGATGACCGGATCGAGCCCGATGTACCCGGCGCGCATCGGAACGGCGAACGGTTTTGACAACCGTACGACGACCTGCAACACGTCGTAGGAGATCGGATCGAACCAGACGCGACCCTGATACCCGCCGCCTTCGGCCTGGAAGCAGGTGCCTTCCCACGTCACGCGCACGCTCTCTGGAGGCGACTCGATGAAGTCGATCGCACGCGTGCCGGGCGGGCCGCCAAATCCTTCCGCTGGAATGGTGAACCGGTACCGATACTGATTCTCCCCGAGCAGGAACGCCAGCGGCTCCGGCGAGCCGGTCTTCGGATCGGTACAGCCAGGCTTCTGGTTCCTGCGCGCGGGACGCCCGTTGACAAACTGGAGTGTCCGATCGACGCGGAAGACTCGCTCGCCTTTTGCGTCTGGATCCCGCGACACGCTCAACTCGAACACGGTCGTGCGGGGCTTTCCTGTCGGCTGCAGGTTGAATCGCAGATCCTGCTGGACCACGTCTTCGGTGCAGATGATGCTGACGAAGCGGTCGTAGTACTGCTGGGTGCGCTCGGCCAGCCCGTTGAGCAGGGGCACGAGCTCAGGAGCCTGCGCCACCGCGCGGCTGCCGCCAAATGCCGCCCCACATGCCGCAACGACAAGCGCGACCGGCACAGCGGCGCGGAGCATCGACAAATCTTACACGGTACAACCAAGAACGGAAGCGACGATGTCGGCCGCGCTTTCGACGTCGCGGCGTGTCACATCGAGATGCGTCACCATGCGCACACGATCGCGATCGACGGGCACGGCCAGAACCCCACGTGACGAGATCTGCGACAGGAAATCCGCCGACGACAACCCGCTGGGCTTCACGCTGAAGATGACGATGTTCGTCTGAACTTTTTCAGGATTCAGCGCGATGCCGGGCACACGCGAGAGCTTCTGCGCCAGCATCTGCGCGTTGTCGTGATCGTCCTTCAGGCGCTTCGGTCCTTCCTCCAGCGCCACGAGACCGGCGGCCGCGAGCACGCCCGCCTGACGCATGCCGCCGCCCAGCATTTTCCGGATCGATCGACAGCGTTCGATGAACTCGCGGCTGCCCACGATCATCGATCCCACCGGTGCGCCGAGGCCCTTGCTCAGGCAGAACTGCACCGAATCGAACGGCCTGGTCATCGCCTCCACACGCTCGCCCAGGTACGTGGCCGCGTTGAAGACGCGCGCGCCGTCCAGGTGCACGCGAATCCCCTGTGCGTGAGCGCGATCGCAGATCTCTTCGACCACTTTCGTGCGGTACACCGTCCCGCCCGCCATGTTGACGGTGTTCTCGAGGCAAATCAGCGACGTCTGCGGCCGGTAGTAGACCTTCGGACGTATCGCATCCGCGATGGCGTCCCACGACAGCAGGCCGTCTTCGCCGTTGACGACCCGTGGAAGGAGACCCGCGACCGCGGCAAGCGCGCCCATCTCGTAGTTGTAGATGTGGCCGTTGGTTTCGCAGATGACTTCCTGGCCCGGCCGCGTGTGCGCGATGACGGAGGTGAGGTTGCCCATCGAGCCCGACGGGACAAAGAGCGCGGCTTCGCGGCCAAAGACGGCGGCCGCGCGTTCCTGCAGCAAATTCAGCGTGGGATCTTCGAGAAAGACGTCGTCGCCAACCTCGGCCTCCGCCATGGCTCGGCGCATGGCGGGAGACGGCCGGGTGACAGTGTCGGAGCGGAGATCGATGGCAGCCATCCGCACATCATAAATGGTCTCCGCCCGCCCGCTTACGCGACTCTCGTGAGCTTGCGAACCACAATCCGGGCGGGCTGTTCGTCGTGGCACTCATGCCACCAGACTCCCCGTTCGACCCACCACCCGTTCTCGCCCTGGTCGTCGAACAGCCCCCCGCAGCGGCCGCACACCTCGTACTCCAGCTTCACCGGGGTATTCTTCTTCACGTCTATTTAGACTTCGGAGGTTACGGTCTGGTTCCCGTGAAAAACAGCGTTTTGGGGGCCAAAGGGCCGGATTTCGCCCAAAAAACTACCTAAGTAGGCCGGATCTTGCCCTTCAGATCCGGCCCTTGGGGCTCGAAATCCAATGAAGCCCCGTTCATGCAGTAGCGCAGCCCCGTGGGTCGTGGGCCATCCTCAAACACGTGCCCGAGATGCCCCTTGCATCGTGCGCAGTGCACCTCGGTGCGTACCATTCCGTACGCGCGATCGGTCGTCGTCTCCACGGCCTGTTCGAGTGGCTCCCAGAAACTCGGCCAGCCGGTACCGCTGTCGAATTTCGTGGACGAGGCGAACAGGTCCTGTCCACACCCTGCGCATCTGAAGACACCGTCCCGGTGTTCCTTGTTGAGCGGACTCGTCCCGGCCCGTTCGGTCCCGTGCTTGCGCAGGACCTGATATTGCTCCGGCGTCAGCCTCGCCCGCCATTCCTCGTCGCTCTTTGGAATGTCCATGCCGCCAATCTACCAGATTCGTTAGACTCGCGATGCCGTGAGACTCGCGCTTTCGTCGGGCATCGTGCTTGTTGCGATGCTGGTTCTCGTCTGGGCGCTGCAGCGCAAGCTCATCTATTTTCCGTCCTCGGACGTGCCCGATCCGGGCACCATCGGGCTCAGCGGCGTCGTACCGGTGACGTTTCCGACCACAGACGGTCTGACCTTGCACGGCTGGTTCATCAGCCGCACCGCCACGCCGGAATTCGTCGTCTTGATCTTCAACGGCAACGCCGGAAACCGCGCGCACCGCGCCGCATTGGCCGATGCGCTGTCGCGATCGGGCCTGGCCGTGTTTGTCTTCGATTATCGCGGGTACGGCGGCAATCCCGGCACGCCCACTGAAGACGGCCTGCGGCTCGATGCGCGCGCGGCCCGCCGCGCGCTGCTGGCGCGCGCGGACGTCGATGCAGCGCGTGTGGTTTACTTCGGCGAATCGCTCGGGACGGCAGTCGCCGCTGAACTTGCGACGGAACATCCCCCGGCCGCGCTCGTGTTGCGATCGCCGTTCGCGTCGATGACCGAGGTCGGCCGCCATCACTACCCGTGGCTCCCGGTCGGTTTGTTGCTTCGAGACCGGTTCGAAACGCTGGGACGTATTCCCCGCGTTCGAGCGCCAATCCTCGTGATCGCGGGCGAGGCGGATCACATCGTACCGGCCGCACAGAGCCGGCGCGTGTTCGAAGCGGCCAACGAGCCCAAGTCGCTGCTCGTGATTCCCGACGCCGATCACAATGACGACGCCCTTTTCACCGGCCGGCCGATGATCGAAGGAATGCTTCGATTTCTCCGCCATCTCCGGTAGGCTGACGGGGTCGGGAGGGGTTTTCCGTACCGTGCAGAGGAAAACCCCTCCCGACCCCGTTTTTCAGATGGGACACCCATGGGCGATTCCGCCATCGTCGTTCGCGACCTCGTCAAGATCTTCAGACGCCGCGGCCAGCCCGACGTGCGCGCGGTCGATGGCCTGACGTTTTCGGTGCGAAGGGGATCGATCTTCGGCCTGCTCGGACCGAACGGCGCCGGCAAGACGACCACGCTGAAGATGCTGACGACGCTGCTGCGCCCCTCGTCCGGGCAGATCGAGGTGGAAGGCGTCGACCCGCTGAAGGATCCACTCGAGGTGCGAAAACGCATCTCTGTCGTCATCCAGGAGAGCGCCGTCGATCTGTTCCTGTCGATCGTGGACAACCTGGGCACGTTCGGCCGGTTTCACGGGTTATCGCCACGCGCCATCCGCGATCGCACCGAGGACGTGCTCGATCAGTTCGAGCTTCGCTCCGAGGCCAACCGCAAGGTGATGGACCTGAGCGGCGGCTTCAAACGGCGCGTTCAGGTAGCCAAGGTGTTCATGATCGACACGCCGGTCGTCTTTCTCGACGAGTTCTCGACGGGCATGGATCCCATCCTGAAGCGGTCGGTCATGGACAGGCTGCGCAGAGAATCGTCGCGGGGCCGGACGATCGTGCTCACGACCCAGATTCTCGGCGAAGCGGAAGCGCTGTGCGACGACATCCTCATCATGCGCGCGGGCCGGGAGGCCGCGCGTGGCGACATCAACACGCTGAAGCTGCTCTCCGGCGGGCTGTACGAGATCTCGGTGACGTTTGACGAGCTCCCTCGCTCGCTCGAGGCCGCGGTCTCGGCGTACCACCCGACGCGCATCGAGGTGACGCAGAACTCGGCCGTGATCACGGTCCGCGAACAGGAAGGCCGGGTGCTCGACCTCGTGGCGCACCTCGGCCGCCTCGGCCGCGTGCTCAGAATCGAGGTCTCCGGAGCCAGCCTCGAAGACATCTTCATCGAATTGACCGCAAAGCGGCAGCCTGACGCGGTGACCCGGAGCGGCACGTGAGCGCACTCTCCGCCATCATGTACAGGGAGGGGAAGATTCGTGCGACGAACCTGACCTTCATTTTCTGGGATCTGCTGTATCCCCTCGGCTATCTCCTCGTCTTCGGCGTCGGCATGACGCAGGCGATGGGCATGAAGCCCCCCGGGATCGGTGTCGACTACAACGCGTTCTTCCTGGCCGGGGTCCTCGGGATGGCGAGCTTCGGCATCGCGTCGAACACGGCCTGGTCGTTCTTCATGGATCGAGACAACGGCATCTTTTACGAGATGCTGACCTATCCGATGCGGCGCGCCGAGTATCTGCTCGGCAAGACGCTCTTCAACCTCATGGTATCGATGGCCCAGGCGCTCATCACGGTGGTGCTGGCCGATGTGGTGCTGGACGTGCCGATCCGCTGGCAGTCGCTGCCGCTTCTGACGGCAACGGTCTTCATCGGTACGGCCGCCTGGTTTTTCTTCTACGCCATCTTCGCGCTGCTGATTCGCGGCAACGACGTGTTCAACACGGTGACGTCGATCTTCTACTTCGTTCTGCTGTTCGCCAGCTCGATGTTCTACCCCGTGGACCCGCTGCCCACGCCGTTGCGGCAACTCTCCTGGGCGAATCCCATCACCTGGCACGTCGACGTGCTTCGATATGCCACAATCGGGCTCGGCGATCCATCCCGTATCTGGCTGGAATCGGTCGCGTTCGTGATCTTCACCGGCGTCTCATTCCTGGGTGCGCTCTGGGCGCTCCAGCGGCAATAGGAAGTCTCAGCGCACCCTCCATCGCGCTGAGACGACGCTCAGGATGCGGTACGAATACTCGTAGTGCCCCTCGACGCGGTGCAGCCGGCCTGACACGTCGATAACCGCCGACGGGGTCAGCGTAAATCGACGCGTCAGGCCGGCTTCCGAATAATCGCGTGTGCCGATGTAGCGATCGCCGCTACGCGTCATCGACTGATAGTTCGGATCGCCTTCGTCCTTGATGTAGTTGCGGCCTCGCCAGAAGATCGCGTGCCCGCGCCAGCCTGCGTGCTCCACGGCGGCGCGGCCGAAAAACCCGATGCCGTCCCGGCTGAGATCGGATTGGCCGCGATCGGGCACGTACAGCGAGCCCACCGCCAGCAGATCGAGCGACAGCGCGTAAACATTGGCGGTTTCACCGGCATGGCCCGTGAGTGTCGCGCCCGTCGCAACCGCCGAACTGTCTCTAACCACGCCCGAGTTGTACAGCTGTCCTCCCTCGTGCACGACATGAAGCTGCACGGGAATCGCCACGACGTCGGACAGGCGATACACCGTGCGTATCCCGCCGTCGAATCGCTCCCGATGCTCGGACGTGTTCAACTGCTGCCATTCAAGCCAGAAGTGATGCCGGAGCTTCGAGCCCTCGAACGTCCACGCCAGGCCCGGCTCATACGGACGATCGAATGAGAGCGTCTCGCGCTGAAGCGCGGGCAACAGGGCGTGAGGACCGTCGCGATCGGGTCCGATGTCGATGGCGCTCGTTGGAGCCGGCAGCGTGCCGAAGACGAACGACGATCGCCGGCCGCGCACCGTGATCGAGAGCACGGGCCGCACGAGCTCGAACGCGTCTTCGGAGCCAAATCGCTGATTGCCGAAGACCCCCGCCGAAATCGTCACACGGTCGTTGAGGCCAACCTCGGCCGCGACGCGCGCGGCGGCGCCGAAAATCGTTTCGCCTTCGCGGAAAGGGTTTTTGAACTCGGTGTTGTCGCCGTAGAAGAGAAAATCCGATCGAATGGCGAGCTGCTCTTGCGCCGATACGTTCGAAGACAGCAGCGACATGCCGAGCAGCACGCCGGCAACGCTCGGCACACGCATGGGCTATACAATAGCGCACCTGTATCGACGGCAAATTCTCCCGACCGCGTCTCTGCTTCTGTTTTTCGCGCTGCTGCCCGCCGCGGCATTCGGCCAGGGCCAGGCGCCTTCACCTCCCAACGATCCGTTTGCCGGAGGCCGATGGCACGTCGAGTTCGGGGTGCAGGCGGCGCTGGAAGCGTGGAACTACAACCCTTCTCACGAGGAGTTGTACGGCATCATTCAGGGCGTGACCTACGGCCTGCGCGACGGTCTCGTTCTGACGGCCCGTCAGCGCATCTTCTACGTCTCGCAACGTCTCAACGACTCGCGCCTGCTCGGTCTGACGGCCGGCCTGCGCGGGCGCATCTACCGGCGCGGACGTGCGTCCGCGTTCTGGCAATTCGATCTCGGCGTGTCTGACGCGGCCGTCGCCACCCCACCACGCGGAACACGCTTCAACTACCTCGCCATTGGCGGCGGCGGATTCACATGGCGGCTGAACGGCCATCTGGATGCCATCGCAACGCTCGATGTCATCCACATCTCGAACTCCGGCATCGCGGGACCCGATCGCAACCCTGACATCGAAGCGATCGGCCCCTCGCTCGGCGTGATCATCGGTTTCTGAAAGGTCGAAAACCTAAATGTACGTAGTGTCCGGCTTTAGCCGGACCGGGTACACATTTCGGGACCAGAAGCGTTGGGTTGACGTTGCTGCGGCGCGAAGCCGTGCGCCCCTCGACTTCGCTCGGGGCGCCCTGAGCTTGTCGAAGGGCGCAGGCGGCCGACACGTTTGCAGCTGACCGCGCGAGAAGCCCGAGGGCATCGAGCGAGGATGAAAGGCGAAGTGAGTGTCCTCGCGTCGCGCGGTCCGCCGCGGCATCGCAGCGCGCGTCCGGCCCCGGAGCTTCGGATTCGCGCGGCAGCAACGCCAACCCGACGCCGTCCGCCCCGACACGTGTACCGGTCCGGCTAAAGCCGGACACTACGTACATTTGAAACGCTCTAGTCTCCTGTTTCGTATTGTCATCTTTTTCGCCTTCGTTCCATCTCATCAAGCGTCTTCGGCCAGTCGTCCTTCAAGAGCTTCGACAGCGCGCGATCGGCGAGGAGCCTCCCTTCGGTCTGGCATTCGGGGCAGTAGTTCACCTCGTGCTCGCCATGGACGATCCGCTGCACCGGCGTGCCGCAGCGCGGACAGGGCTGGCCGAAGCGGCCGTGCACGGCCATCTCATCGTGGAACGCCGTGACCTTTTCCGGAAACATGTCTCCGGCCTGCGCGCGCAGTCTCTCCGTCCATTCCCCCAGCGTCTCGAGCGTCGCCGTGTGCAGGAGGCGGATCTCTGCCGGCGCGAGCTGGCGCGTCTGCTTGAAGGGCGACAGTTTCGCGCGATGCAGGATCTCATCCGAGTACGCGTTGCCGATGCCGCTGAAGATGTGTGGATCGGTAAGCGCTCGCTTCAGCGTGTGGCTTTCCTTCTGGAGCGCCGCAGCGAATGTATCCACGCTGCTGGTCATCGGTTCGAGGCCGCCGGGATCGAACGATGAGAGCGTGTCTTCGCTGCCGACGACGTGGAGCGAGGCGCGCTTTTGCGTGGCAGCCTCCGTCAGCAGCAACGTGGCGCCCGCGAAATCGAAGGCCGCAAGCCCCACCTTGCGCGGTACGGCGGCGCCGGCTTCCCGCCATTTGAACCGGCCCGCGATCATCAGGTGGAAGACGAGAAAGAGCTTCCCCTCGATCTCCCAGACGATGCGCTTGCCAATGCGCCGCAGGCCGGTCACCGTCCGGCCCGTGACCGCCTCCAGCGGCGGGTCAACCGACCTGAGCAGAAACGGCGTCGCCAGCCGTACTCGCTCGATCGTCTTCCCGACGATGCGCGGGCGCAACGCAAAGAGATACAGCTCGACATCGGGCAGCTCGGGCACGGCTCAGGCCTTCGTCACCGGCGCGGAACGCCCGGTCGCCCTGCAGTAGATGTCGCGGAGTGTTTGTATCGTGTCGGCTTCGCCGGCCGTCTTGTCGGGACGATAGCCTTTCACCCGCGCGAACCGAAGGGCGAGACCTCCTGGATATTGCGGGCTTTCCTGCAGATCGTTGAACGCGATCTCGACGACCAGTTCGGGCCTGACGAACACGACGTGTCCCTCGCGGCGCACTTCGCGTTCGACGAGGGCGGACGTCTGCCACTCGAGCAGCTCGTCGGTCATGCCCTTGAATGTCTTGCCGAGCATGACGAACCCGCCCCGTTCGGCATCACGCGCGCCGAGATGAAGATTGCTGAGCCAGCCTTTTCGCCGCCCGCTGCCCCACTCGGCGGCCAGCACGACGAGATCGAGCGTCTGCACGCGCTTGATCTTCAGCCAGGCGCTGCCACGGCTGCCGGCCGCATACGGCGCGTCGAGAGACTTCGCCATCACGCCTTCGTGACCCATGGCTATCGCTGTCTCGAAAAACTGAGATGCGGCCGACGGCTCGCTGATGATTCGATGTGGCACGACCAGGCTGCCGGCAGGGCTGAAGCCCTGCGCCACCGCTGTCACACTTCTTATACCCGCCACGTCGATCAGCGCGGCGAAACGGTCACGTTGGGGAATCGCGGTCAGCGGACGGCGATCGATGTACAAGCAGTCGAAGAAGAACGGTGTGAGCGGCAACTCGGTCCTCAACCGATCGATGTCCAGGCGCCTGCCGAATCGGCGCATCGTCTCCTGAAATGGCAACGGCATCCCGGCGCGCTGTAACGCCAGAACTTCTCCGTCGAGAATGATCTCACCCACGGCCAGGCTTCTCACGGCTTCGACCACTTCCGGCACCGCCGCCGTAACGTCGCGGAGCGCGCGTGAAAACACGCGCACATCGTCGCCGGATTTATGGACCTGAATCCGTGCCCCGTCGAGCTTGAGCTCGAACGCCGCCTCACCGAACGACTCCAGCGCCTCTTCCACTGATTCCGCGGGAGACGCCAGCATCGGATCGACTGGTCTGAATATCTGGATCGAATACCTTGCCAGGGCGGCGGCACCCTCGTTCAACGCCGCGCACGCCACCTCGCCGAGATCGCCGCACATCATGGCGGCCTGGCGTACAGCATCGCCGGAAACGCCCGCGGCTCTGGCCACCGCCTCTGTCAGCACGCCCTCGAGTGCGCCCTGCCTCAGCTCGCTCGACAAGAGGCGCGCAAGCAAGTCTTGTTCGCTGCTGGTGGCTCGACCGAACAGGTCGGTCAAGTGGCTCGTCCGAAGCCTCAACGCGCCTGCGCCTTTGACGCAGGCCACACGATCGAACGCTCGATGGACGTCCAGGAGATCGAGCGACGGCTCAGCCGCGGCCGGCACCCCGCGCATCTCGCCGATGGTCGACCATCCGATGCCGATACGCCCCTGCAGAAGGGCACCCGAGAGAAACGCGACGGCGATGCGGATTTCGTCCGCCCCGGCTTTCTTGAGAAGCTCGGCAAGGATCGCGATCTTCTCGAGCCGCCCGCGAGTGCCTGCCACGGCATTCGAGGCGTCGACGAGTTCCCGGAGGCGCATCTCCTTATGCTACAGCGGTAGCGCAGGCCCGCCGCGGGCGGCAGGGCTCGACGCAGAGACGCAAAGCCGCAGAGAAATTCTTTGCCAAGCAAGACTCTGCGCTCTGCGGCTCTCCGTCAAAGCGACGCAGCTAGAAGGTTAAGCCGGCGCCGAAGTGCACGCGCGTGCCGGAGCCCAGGCCTCGGGCCACCATGAAGCTGACCCGGAAGAGCGGTGCTGTCAGCCACACGCCGCCACCAATTCCACGTTCCCATTTCTGATCGACCAGGCGCTCACCTTTGTCATAGACGGTGCCTGCGTCGAAGAAAACGCTGGTTCCGACTCGCGCGATGCGCAGGGCCGAGCTCAACGGCATTCGAATCTCCGCCGAACCGGCGGTGAGAGTGTCGCCGACGGCGTGGCCCGCCCGGAACCCCCGGAGATTCATGGATCCGCCGAGGATCGATTTGTAGAAGTCCGGTGCGGGCTCGCTGATGTCCTCTCGCTGGGCGCGCAAGGCGAGGACGATCCCGCGATACAGCCCGATGTAACCGTTCGCATCGATTTCCACTCTGACCGCCGGCCGTGGTGAAAACGCAAGGTGCTCCACGGCCGCACGTGCATAGACGGCGTTGTGCGGCATCAGCGGATCGATTCTCGTGTCGAAGACGAGATCGGCGCCAATCGAGCGCGCATCGGTGTGCTCAACCAGCAGGGTCGAGTGCTGCCAGGCGATTTCGCTGCCGGCCTTGAGCTGTCTGCTGACGGCCCAATCCGCCCGGCCCCAGACGCGCTTCCGGTCGGCATCTGATTCAAAAAACGGGTGTGTGCGCCGCTGAACCATCACGCCCGTACGCAGGTCCGGCGCGAAGCGGCTGGAAAACTCCTTCTGAAATTCGACGCCCGCGCGTTTGTCTCCCCCCCAGCTTAGCGGCACAACAACGCGCTGCCGTGTGTTGCGGTGGCCGGCGATGGCGACGCGCGCGCCGTAGGTCAGCCCGTATCCGTCTTCGGCGGTCAGGATGGGCGCGAACATCACGTTCAGCGGTCCGCGGCGGACCGCTTGCGGCATGCTTCCGGCCGATGGCAGCCCGCCGGGGACACCCGGTATCGGCGGATCGATGCGAACCGGACCGTCGTCTATTTGAATGAGGACCGTGATCTGTGTGAGATCGGAAATCGACGCGAACCGCTTCAGCACCTCGACGTCGTGAAAGCGCCCTGACTTTCGCAATCGCTCTTCGGCGCCGGCCCGCACGGATTCGGAGAACGGCGCGCCCACCATCAGTCCAGAAGCAGCGATGACTTCGTCGGTTGGAGAAATGGTGTTGCCGTGAACCTGGATGACGGCAATCACCTCCTGCTGGGCAGAGAGGGAGGCAGACGCGGCTGCCAGGGCGGCAAGAACGAACACGACGACCGAACGCACGTCAGCGGCTCTTCGGACCGAGGTACTTCGTTCCGGTCGTCGCTTCGCGATAGCCGGAGTACTGGACGTCGTACGACACGGAGAACGGCCCGCCCGCGAGGATGAAGGCGCCGGCCATGTCGATGCGTCTGGGCAGCCACACGCCCGCGAACACCTCCGACATCAGCATGTTTGCGCGCAGGTCGGTCACACGGACGAGCCAGGCGGCCGGCAGGAAGTCGAGCCCGACGTTGTCGAACGTGTATTTGACGATTTGCTTTTGCGCCGGCTCAACCCACAACGTGACGAGCGAGACCTTGTTCATCATCTGCTGAACGGCCTTCCCGTACCGATCGTCCTCCGACTTGCGGCCCGTCACCTGGTTCGTCCGCGCTTCGGCGCGCGTGGATGGCTCGTCGGAAAAGAGCCTGGTCGGGTAGTACTCGATTTTGAGGACCGGCACCTTCTCGATCGTCTCTCGGCCGACCACCGCGTACCGGCCGCCCTCGAACTTGAACTCCAGGAAGTAAGCAGAGGAGATGAACTGCGGTTCCCGGGTCTGCTGAATGAGGCTCTGGAGATCGGACGGCGCCGCGACCGTGCCTTCGGTCTCGAGATTCCGTTTCCTGGCACGCTCGTCACGGTCTTTCACGCGCCGCAGGAAATTCTCCTCGTACTTCTCGCGCTCGCTCTCTTTGATCGTGACGCCGTTGAAACGCACCGGGCTGCGCACGAAGAACCCGTCGCGCGGGTACCACATGTACTCCCGCTTCTGGCCCCATAGCAGCGCTTCGGCGGGCCCGCGAAACTCGACGCGCTCCTGCTCGTCCAGGATGTATTGCTGAACCTTCTTCCAGTTGTCGTCGCGCCGCGCGAGCACCTGCTGCATAAAGGTGTCGAGTTCGGCAGAGGGGGCAGAAGGCTGCTGGGCGTAGCCGAGGGATGCCGCGGAAAGCGCGATCAATATCCAGACAAGGAAGCGATAAGGTCGCATCAGGCGCTCCAGGGCAGGGCTGGCTCTCATAATACGGCCCAGAGCGCCGAAAGGGTGCAGGGGGAAGGAAAACGGTTCGTGGGTTCGTCGGTTCGTGGGGTTCGTGGGGTTCGTGGGGTTCGTGAGGTTCTAAACCCCGACGAACCCCCGAACCTCACGAACCTACGAACCTACGAACCTACGAACTAGACGAACCTTCACCAGTGCGTTAACGATCCATCGGGCCGGCTGTACACGTTACTGGGTCGCGCCTGGTCGTAGTCGCCGATTTGGGTCAGCGCCTTGAAGTCGGCCGTCACACCCAGCCCGTACCGCTCGTTCCTGTAGAGCTTGCCGCTCTTGAACGTCAGGAACTCGGGAAGGTACACCGGCGGATTGTCGCCGTAGTTGTATTCCATCAGCGCCGAACCCGAGAAGGTCGACATCATGTGCACCAGCGCGGCGGTCGCGACCGGCCCGGTGAAATGCGGGACGATGCCGACGGCGGACGTCTCGCAGAGCGCCATGATCTTCGCCATCTCGGTGATGCCGCCCACGTTGGGCAGCGTGGCCCGAATGTAGTCGATGTCCTTGTTGTAGATCAGGCGATGGAAGTCCCACCGCTGGCCCCACTCTTCGCCGTGCGACAGCGGGCAGGTGGTCATCGTGCGGAGCTTCGGTATCTCCTCGAGCGCCTGCTCGTCGCGAACGGGATCTTCGACCAGGTACGGCTCGTAGTCTTCGATCAGCTTGCAGCAACGGAGCGCGTCGGCGAAATCGAACTTCTGGTGAAAGTCGATCATCCAGTCGCCCTCACCCACGCCGGCGCGGATCTCCTTGCAGGCGGCCGCCACGAGACGGACCCGTTCGTGGGTGTTGAACACGTTGTCGGGAATGGCGCCGCCGATCGACGCGTCCACTCGAAAGACGCGATAGCCCGCTTCCATGGCCGCGCGGGCCCGTTCGCGCAGCGCTGTCCCAGAATTGGCGATCGCGCCACCACCACTTCGACCGCCACCGGCACCGGCCTGTGCTTGAGCGGCCGGCGGAGCCGCGCCTCGTCCGGCTGCTGCCGCACCGGCAGGCCTGAACGTGGTCGCATAACACTCCACATAGTTGCGCGTGGCACCGTGCAGCAGGTCGTACACGGGCAGCTGGGCGGCCTTGCCCTTGATGTCCCACAGCGCCATGTCGAGCGCGCCCTGTGCGTGGACCTTCTCGCGCCCTGGCGGATAGAAGCGGTCCATGTACATGTGGTGCCAGATGCGCTCGATGTCGAACGGGCTCTTACCGATAAGGCTGCCTGCAAGATCTTGGATCAGGTCGGGAGAGCCGCCTTCGCCGATGCCGGTGATGCCGATATCGGTCTCCACGGTCACCAGCATCGCGCTCTGGTTGAACGATCGATTCATGCTGGGATGCGACCAGCATTTCACCCGGGTGATTTTGGCTTTGGGAAGCGCGGCCTCGGCGCGAGTGCCAGGAAACAGCGCCGCCCCCGCGCCTGCAGCAAGAGCCTTGAGGAGCGATCTGCGGTTGATCATGGAGCCCGCCTTTCGTGTTAAGGTGTGGCGCACATCCTACCATGCGGGATCGAGTTTCATCATGCGCGACATTTCGCGCGTTGCGGAGCCCTTCGGGGAGCTCAGAGAGGAGCCTGTATGCGGAAGTTCTGGATCATCGGCTTCTTGTTGTTGCTGACGGGCATTCCGGTGATCGCACAGGAAACGAGGAGCACGATTGCGGGTTCAGTTCGCGATGAGCAAGGCATCATCCCTGGCGCAACTGTCAAGGTAACCAACGTCGGCACCGGCGTCACCCAAACCCTCACCACCAACAGCAGCGGCTACTTCGAGGCCCGTCTCCTCATCGCCGGCGACTACGACGTCATCATCGAGATGGAGGGCTTCAAGACCCTTCGACGGAGCGGCATCACGCTGGGGTCCGGTCAGCAGCTCGACCTCCAGCTGTCGATGGAGATCGGCACGATTGCCGAGGAGATTACCGTCACCGGCGAGGCGGCCCTGATCGAAACGACGACGCTCAGGCAGGGGCTTGTGCTCGACGAGAAGAAGATCGCCGAGCTGCCGGTGCAGTCGAACATGCCACTCCTGCTCGCGCGGTTCGCACCGGGCATGAGCGCCAGAGGCGTGATTCCATTTGCCGGCCAGGGGTTCGTCGGCGGGCCCACCACCAACGCAATCCCACTGGGCAATGTGGGCGGCGTCGACTGGTCGATCGACGGCGCATCAAACAACGGCGTCGGCCGGCAGATGTCGACGTCGCCAAACACGGACATGCTGCAGGAAATGCGCGTCGAGTCGACCAACTTCACCGCGTCGATCGGACACGGCACTGGTGTGGGCATCTCGATGATGACCCGAGCCGGCACGAACACGCCGCGTGGCACCTTGAACTATCAGACCTGGACGAACAAGTTCAATCCGCCGAATCGATTTCAGGATGCCGTATTCGACGCCAATCCGCGCGCCCGGAGCGCCTACGAGGATGGCGCGTCGCACAACGCCTCGATGACCTTTGGCGGTCCGGTCCAGATTCCAGGCGTCATCAACGGTACCAACAAGCTCTTCATGTTCGCCAACTATTCCTACGGGCACGACGATTTCAACGGCAAGTCAGCGGCCAACCGGACCATTCCGAGGAACGATCCCGGCCACAACCACCTGGCCGGCGACTTCTCCGACCTGCTGTTGCTGCCCAATCCGGCTCAGTACATAATCTACGACCCGTTAACGACGCGACCGGATCCGAACCGGCCGGGGCACGTCATTCGCGATCCGTTTCCGAACAACAGAATTCCGGCCGATCGCATCACAAACCCGCTGTACAAGCTCTACACCGGGATCATGCCCAACCCGAACCAGAATCCAGCGGCGTCGAATCAGCAGCCGCTCAACAACTTCTACGACGCCGCACAACCAGATCCGCTCAGAAGCCACGTCTACGGCGTCCGCATCGATTTCAACCATTCGGACAAGAATCGATTTTTCGGACGGGTGAGCGGCAGCCACTTCACCGAAGGCGCGGGAGACTGGACATACGAGAGTGCCCCCGGTCTGCACGCGTTATCGCGCGTACGAAAAACCTGGGCCGGCACCGGGAACTGGACTCGGGTCCAGGGCGATACCGTGATCGACAGCCAGATCGGCGTGAACCGCTTTCTGGAGACGGATCAACGCCTGGGACTGAAGGAGCAGACGCCGGGCAGCATTGGATTACCCTCCTACATGGACGAGTTCTGCCAGGCTCGTGGAGACTTCGGTGGGGTGACGGCCTGCCAATTGCCTCGGATCAACTTCGGCGGCACGGACAGCAACTTCTACCAGGTGCTTTCAGACAATTCCGGGACGTTCGACCAGGGCACACACTACCAGGGGCAGGTTAACGTGAGCCAGGTTCGTGGGTCTCATACCCTTCGCGGCGGGGCCGACTACCGCCTGCATAATCGCTTCCGTAACTTCCCTGGCAACGCCTCAGGAAACTTCGTGTTCGACAACACCTACACCCGGCAGGCCGACGATACGACGGGCGCGTCGAACCTCGGACTTCCCTGGGCCGCGTTCATGCTCGGCATTCCTACCCGGGTGGAAGGCGAGATGACGGCCCAGTCTCAAGCCTCGAACCACTACCTCGGGAGCTATTTCCAGGACTCGTGGCGCGTCTCCGAAAACGTGACGCTGAACGTCGGTCTTCGCTTCGAATACGAGACCGGCGTCAGGGAGAAGAACGATCAGCTGATGCTCGGCTTCGATCCGAACGCCGATGTGGCGATCGCTCAGCTCGCCGAGGCGGCCTATGCCAGGAATCCGATTCCGGAGCTGCCGGTAAGCGCGTTCGACGTGCACGGCGGAACCACTTACGCCAGCAGCCCCGGCCAGACTGGTCTGACCTGGGGCGGACAGTCGATGTGGATGCCCCGCATCGCAGGTTCCTGGTCGATCGACGAGAAGACCGTGTTCAAGGGCGGATACGGCATGTACTACGACGTGCTGAATGCCACCAACTTCACTACGCCGGCCCTGAATCAGCTTGGATACAGCGCAACCACGACCAGTGTTTCGAGCGTGGATTTCGGACAGAACTGGATCATGGGCGATCCAAAGCGAGGGATCTCGCCGATGACGGATCCGTTTCCGACGCGACCTGGAGGCCGCTTCGACCAGCCGCTTGGCGATGCACTCGGTGCGAATGCGTCGCTCGGTGCCCGGCTCCAGGCCAACAACCCCGCCCGCGAACACCCGCGCGTTCAGCGCTGGCGCGCGAGCGTGCAGCGCGAAATCAGCCGCAACATGGCGGTCGAGGTCGCGTACAACGGGAGCCGTGGTGACTTCCTCGAGCGGAATATCCGGCAGGACTACCTGCCTGAACAGTGGTTCAACAGCAGCAACGTCCGCGACGTCACGCAGCAGAACCTGATGAACGCGAACGTCACGAACCCATTCTTCATCGGCAACTTCGAACCGCTGAGGACGTCGAATCCGACGCTCTACAACCAGATGGCGCGGAACGCCTTCTTCACCAGCCCGACCATCCAGCGCAACCGGCTGCTGCGTTCCTTCCCTCACATGTCGAGCGGCGACGGTCTCGAGTACAGGGACTTGGCGGTGGGGGCGAACAGAGCGCATTCGATCGAGATCAGCCTCATGCGGCGGTTCGCCAACGGATTCACGGCGAGTGCCTTCTACACAGGGACGCGCCTTCGTGAAAACCGCACGGTGGAGGAATACGAACGCGAGCCGACGATCTGGCAATCGACGCAGGATGGGCGGCCGCACCGGGTGACGGCGAATTTCATCGCCGAGCTCCCGTTCGGCACCGCGAAGCCGTTTCTCAACGACGGCGGCATCGTCGCCGCAATCGTGAGCGACTGGCAGGTCGGCGGCACGTTCGAGTGGCAGCCCGGCCAATTGCTCGAATGGCCCAGCAACATCTTCTTCTACGGCGACACCGACGACATCGCGCTCGACAGTCCCACACTCGATCGCTGGTTCAACACCGACGCCGGCTTCGAGAAGGATCCGGCCAAGGTCCCGGCAAACTTCCAGAAGCGCACCTTCCCCTTCCGCATCGACGGCGTGCGCGCGCCGAGCCTGAACCATCTGAACATGAACGTCGCGCGAACGGTCAGGCTCGGGAACAACAAGACGATGCAGTTCCGCGTCGACGCGCTGAACGTGTTCAACCACGAGACCTACGCCGATCCGAACCTGAACCCGACCTCGACGCAGTTCGGACGGATTACCGCCAACAACGGGACGTACATGCGATTTGTGACGTTCGTGATCAAATTCAACTACTGAAGCTGAAGCAGGATCTCATGGTGCGCGCACTCCTTGGACTGATGCTGGCGGCGGGGTTGATGGCCCCGCCGCTCGCCGCACAATCGCCGGCAAAAACGCTGCAGATTTATTACGTCGACACGGAGGGTGGGCAGGCCACGCTGTTTGTCGCGCCCTCCGGCGAATCGTTGCTCGTCGATACCGGTAACCCGGGAACGCGCGACACCGATCGCATCATGCTGGCGCTCGACGACGCCGGCGTAAAGCAGCTCGACCATCTCGTGTTGACGCACTATCACGGCGATCACATCGGCGGCCTGGCTGAACTGTCAAAGCGGATCCCGATCAAGCGGTTCTACGATCACGGGCCGACCGCGGAAGGCGACCAGGCCGGCAGCCAGGGTTTCCACGAGGCATACGAGCAGAGTCGGGCCGGCGCCACACGCACGATTGTCAAACCCGGCGACAAGGTTCTCATCCCGGGACTCGATATCACGTTCGTGTCGTCGGCGGGTGAGGTCCTGAAAACCAACCTTCCAGGAGCCGGCCGTCCTAATCCGTCGTGCGCGGACTTCGCGGAAAAGGACTTGAGCAAGGTCTTCGACCCGGACAACAGCTATTCGGCCGGTTTCGTGCTGACGTTCGGCGAATTCCGAACGATCGATCTTGGCGATCTCACCTGGAATCACGAAGGCCGTCTGGCCTGTCCGACAAACCGCATCGGCACCGTCGACCTCTATCTGACCACCCATCACGGCATCAACCAATCGAGCGCCCCGGCGCTCGTGCACGCGCTTCGACCGCGCGTCGCCATCATGAACAACGGCACGCGGAAAGGTGGCGCCGTCGAGACGTTCCAGACGCTGGAGTCATCTCCTGGTTTCGAAGATCTGTGGCAGCTCCACTGGTCGTACAACGTGATGATGGACCACAACGCGCCCGGTGTGTTCGTCGCGAACATCGACGACAACGCGACGATCGCGAACCTCTTGACGGCCCCGCCCCCACCGCCCCGCGGAGCCGGTGCTCCGGGTGCGCAGGCGGGCGCGGGAGGCGGCCGTGGCGGCGGCCGCGGTAACGCGCCTCCTCCCCACACGCCTGCCTACTGGATCAAGGTGACCGCTCAACAGAACGGCACCTTCACGGTGCTGAACACGCGCAATGGATTCAGCAAGACGTACCGAAAGTAAAAAGTAGAAAGTAAAAAGTAGAAAGTAGAAGGTTCCTGCGGTGGCACAGGCCTTCAGGCCTGTCGGCCTTCAGTCCTTCGCTTGCGAATCTCCGCAACGGCAATATACTTTCAGTCGTATCGCGTCTCACCTAGAGAGGACTGCTCAATGATCGCGAGTCGTGCAGCGTTGTGCGTGCTTGTCACCCTTGTCGCAACTGCGTCCTACGCCCAATCGACCGACGCCGGGCGCGTGGTCTTTACCAGCCGCTGCGCGTCCTGCCACGGCACCACTGGCGACGGGGGCGAGCTGGGACCCTCAATTGTGATGCGCGTGCCGGCACGGACCGATGCCGAGCTGACGTCGGTCATCCAGCAGGGGCTGCCGACGGCCGGCATGCCCGCATTCGGCAATCTGTCCAGTACCGAGATGCGGGACCTGATTGTGTTTCTGCGATCGCTGCGCCCGCGCGAAGGCTCCGGTCCGGTACCCATGAAAGTCACGCTGACGACCGGCACACCGCTCAGCGGGCTGGTGCTGAATCAGGGTCCCGACGACCTGCAACTGCTCGGAGACGATCGAAAGCTGTACCTGCTGCGGAAAGACGGGGCGCGATACCGCCGCGTAACATCACAGGCCGACTGGCCGAGCTACAACGGCGAGACCAAAGGGTACCGGCACAGTGCGCTCACGCAGATCTCGACAAGCAATGTCTCGCGCATGGTCCCGAAGTGGATCTTCAACCTGCCGAACACGTCGACGCTGCAGGGAACGCCGGTGGTGGTCGATGGGGTGATGTACGTGACGAGCGCCAACCAGTGCTACGCGATCGATGCGGGCACGGGCCGCGAGATCTGGCACTACTCGCGCCCGAGAACGCGAAATCTCACGGGCAACGCGGCGGGCGGCATCAATCGCGGCGTCGGCGTCGCGGGCGATCGGGTGTTCATGGTCACGGACCACGCACACATCATCGCGCTCAACCGGTTTACCGGCGCGCTCGTCTGGGAAACCGAAATGGCCGACTGGAAAGTGAACTACAACGCCACGGTGGCGCCGCTTCCCGTCGGCAATCTGGTGATTACCGGCTCGTCGGGCGGAGACGAAGGCGTGCGTGGATTTCTCGCGGCGTTCGATCAGGCGACCGGCAAGGAAGTCTGGCGATTCTGGACGGTCCCGGCGCCGGGTGAGCCCGGATCGGAAACATGGAAGGGCGGCGGCATCGCGCATCCCGGCGCGGCGACATGGCTGACGGGCACTTACGACCCCGAGCTCGACACGCTTTACTGGCCCACCGGGAATCCGACGCCCGATCTCTACGGCGACGACCGGATCGGCGACAACTTGTACTCCGATTCGATTCTCGCGCTCGACCCCAAAACGGGAAAACTGAAGTGGCATTTCCAGTTCACCCCGCACGACGTGTGGGACTACGACGCGCAGGAAACGCCGGCCCTCATCGACGCCAACTGGCAAGGCAAGCCGCGAAAGCTGCTCGTGCAAGCCAATCGCAACGGGTTTTTCTACGTCCTCGATCGCACCAGCGGCGAGTTCCTGCTGGGCACCAGGTACGCCAAAAACGTGACCTGGGCCACCGGTCTGTCACCGCAGGGGCGTCCGCTGCGCGTGCCCGGCATGGAGCCGTCGCTCGAAGGCCAGCGAGTGTGCCCTTCACTCGAGGGCGCCTCGAACTGGTACTCGACGTCGTACAACCCTGCCACGGGCCTGTACTACGTGCAGACCAACGACAAGTGCGGCGTCTTCACGAAGGTCCCGATGGAATGGGCGGCGGGACGCGGATACATGGGCGGCTCGTTCGTGCAGGCGCCCAACGAGCCGGCGCAACGCGTCCTTCGCGCGATCGACATTCAAACCGGGAAGGTTGCGTGGGAAGTGCCCCAGGTAGGCCCCGTCACGTCATGGGGCGGCACCCTCAGCACCGCGAGCGGCCTGGTGTTCTTCGGTGACGACAGCGGCGCCTTTGCCGCGGTCGATGGCACCAACGGAAAACCGCTATGGAGCTTCATGACCAACCAGAACTGGAAGGCGTCGCCGATGACCTACTCGTTCGACCAGAAGCAATTCGTAGCGGTCGCTTCGGGTTCTGCAATCATCGCGTTCGGATTACCGGACTGAACGGCTGGTGATCTTCGTGCTGCGATCGATCAATTGCCGGTCCCGATCATGACAAGCCCGATGCGGTTAATGCTGCTCTGGTGAAACACGAGGTTTCCATCGGGCGACACCGTCATGTGCCTGATGATGCCGACGCCAGACGGAATCGCCCAGCTCTGGAACTTCTCGGTTTTCGGATCGAATCGAACCAGCGTATCGGGCCGCTGGTACGATTCGTTGTACCAGATGACGTCGTTGACGACCGCGATCGCGTAGGGTTGAGAGCGCGGACCGCTGGGTGACGGCCACGTCTTTACCTCGCCGGTCCCGGGATTCAGCCGGCCGAGCAATCCAAGCGCGAAATCGACGTACCACACCATGTCGTCGCTGGTGAGCGCGAGACGGCGGATTCTCGTACCGGGCGTCGGCACCGGATATTCACGCACCTCCATCGTCTCGGGATTGATGCTCGCCAGCTTGTTGCTGCCGTTGTAGCAGACCCACATCACGCCTTTTGAATCGACCTTGATGCCGTACGGCCTCGCGTCGGCCGTCGGCAAGGTGATCAGCTTGATCTCTCCGGTTTCAGGGATCAGGCGGCCCACCATGTTCGACACCTGAAGCGTGAACCACAGCCGTCCCTTGTGATCGAACATCGGCGTATGCGGATCGCGCGCGTTGGGATCGGGCATCTTGAACACGGTGATGCCGCCCGTCGCCGTGTTGAGCTTGCCGATCGTGGCGTTGCCGTTTCCCATGTACCAGATGTTGCCCGACCGATCGGCGATGATGCTGTGCGGCTTGACCTCCGGCGGCAGCTCGAATTCCTTCATCTCGCCGGTCTTGGGATTGAGACGGCCGACGAGGCTGCCGTACTGGCCGGCCCACCAGATGAGGCCGTCGGCCATCTGCAGCGGATCGCGCGACCGCTGTCCCAGGGTCGGCACCATCCACTCCTTGAAGGACACCTTGACGGGTCCCGGAACCAGCGTTGGACGCCGGCCTGGCTTTTCGGGGAAATTCGTCGCAAGGTACTGCGTGGCGGCCGTCATCTGATCGGCGGGCAGCGCGATCATCGATTCGATGACGTGTTTCCAGCCAGCCTGGTCGTACCCGGCAGCGCCCGTAATCTGATTGAGCGCGTGGCACGTCACGCAGCGTTTTTGAACGACGTCCTTGCCAGGACCTTCGGGCAGTTGGGCTTGCGCACCGCCACCACGTTGCGCGTAGGCTGCATAAGGTGCAAGGAACGTAATCGCGACGACCGCCAACGGCACGCGGAGAAATGCAGACATGGCCTCCTCCTGGTTCTTTGAGGGTAACTGCTCAGCCAAGATTCAGGCAATCCCAAATCCCGGCCAATACGCAGCGACGAGATAGCCAATCACCACGATTACGGCCCAAAGAAGGGCGGCGAGCCACAGTCCCCGGGAGAACATCGTTCTGAGATTCACGCCATAACCGGCCGCAACCGCAGGACCGCCTGCCGACGAGGGCAGCATCAATCCACAATTTCCGGCGACAGCGACGATATACACCATCGGCACCGGATTCGCGCCAAGGCTCTGAAACGTGCTGATGGTAATGGGCACCATGATGGCCACGGCGGCCGTGTTGTTCGTAATCTGCGTGATGATCATCGTCATCAACGAAAACACGAAGACCGCGCGAAACCCTCCTGCCCCGGCGAAGGGAACCAGCATGTCGGCGACCGATTTCGCCGCCCCGCTCTGGCTGAGGATCTCGCCGAGCGCGGCGCCGCCGGCGAAGAGGTAGAACAAGCCCCACGTCATGTGCGCCTGGGCGTAGTCCCACTTCAACAACGGCTCTCCCCGGTGGCGAATCACAAAACACAGAATGGCGAATGCTAGGAATCCATAAGCCGGATTCAGGGCCGGCAGGAGCGAGGCGTACAACTCGCGCGTGAACGCGAGCGTCGTCGCGCCAAGGAACAGAAGCAGCCCCCACTTCTCTGGCACGGTCAGCGCTCCGAGCGATCGAAGCTCGCTCGCGAAGTAGTCGCGTGTGCCTTCCACGTGCTCGCGCTCGGGATGAAACGCAAACCTCATGAAGGCGAACGAGACGACGGCGATTGCGATGGTGAACGGGAGCAGGCGCGTGACCCACGTCATGAAGAGATACTCGTGCGCGATCACCGAATCCTGCAGGAGCCTGATGGTCAGCAGATTAGGGGCGCCTCCGAGCGGCGTCCAGAACCCGCCGACGCTCGTCCCCCAGGCGATGGCAATGATCAGTGCCGACCCGAACGGGCTCTTGCCAATCTCGTCGATGCCGATGAATCGAAGCATGGCCAGGACGATCGGAATCATGGCCGCGGCGACCACCGTATTCGGGAGGAACGCACTCAGGATCGTGGCGATCGCAAACCACACCATGATCTGCCGCCGCGTGCTGGTGCCCACGCCGATGAGCGAAGCCAGCGCGATGCGGCGATCCAGTCCCCAACGCGTCCAGACCGTGGAGAGAATATTGGCGCCGAGGAGCAGGAAGATCAGATC
The DNA here is from genome assembly GCA_963746535.1 of Vicinamibacterales bacterium. Taxonomy (GTDB): domain Bacteria; phylum Acidobacteriota; class Vicinamibacteria; order Vicinamibacterales; family JAMQPK01; genus JAMQPK01. The sequence continues at coordinate 939,738 of CAVVBP010000011.1, forward strand.
CTGCGAATACGAAGGCAGGATCGCAGCGACGGGAAGAAAGTTGAACACCGCGAGAACGACGAGCGGCAGGAATCCCGTGACGGCCAGATTCACGGGCTCGAAGATCCACCACCACGACATCCACAGAAGAAGGCCCACGCTGGCGCGGGCCGGATAGGCCATCGGCAGGACCGGCGTCAGGGCCAGCACGAGGAACGCGGCGGGCCCGCCCAGGAGGTGGAACGATCTCCAGTCGCGCCTCACCGTTCAGCTTTCGAGAGCGGCCTGCCAGGCTTCGACGTACTTGTACCCGCTGCCGGTGTTGAAAAGCACGACCGTCTCGTCGCGCTGAATCTTCTTCTGCTCGACGAGCTTTTCAATCGCCACCAGACCAGCACCGCCTTCCGGCGCCGCGTACACGCCTTCCAGCGCTGCCATGTCGCGGCAGGCCGCGAGCATTTCATCATCGGTGGCGACAACCGCCTCGCCATGGCTGGCATAGAGGTCCGCGAGAATCAGGAAGTCTCCCAGAGGCTTCGGCACCCGCAGACCAGAGGCCAGAGTGGCGGCATTTGAAAAGAACTCCGAGCTCTCGCGGTGCTGCTCGAAGGCTCTGGCGATGGGCGCGCAACCCGCCGCCTGCGCGGCGATCATGCGGGGACGCTCTGGGCCGATGAGGCCCATCTCTTCGAGTTCCTCGAAGGCCTTCCACATGCCGATCAATCCAACGCCCCCGCCGGTAGGATAGATAATCACGTCCGGCAACGTGCCGCCGAACTCTTCCCACAATTCGTAGCCCATCGTCTTCTTGCCTTCGATACGGTAGGGCTCTTTCAACGTCGACACTTCGAACCAGTGCTCAGCGGGTGCGTGCTCCGCGATGAACTTTCCGCAATCGGAGATGAGCCCGTCGATCAGGCGCACGTCGGCGCCGAACGCCCGGGACTCCATGATGTTCGCCTTCGGCGTATCGGCCGGCATCGCGATGACACACGCCAGACCCGCCGAGGCCGCGTACGCGGCAGCTGCTCCGCCGGCATTCCCCGCCGTCGGGAGCGCCACGGTAGCTGCCCCGAGTGCCTTGGCCATTGTCACGGCGGCCGACAGTCCGCGTGCCTTGAACGACGCGGTCGGGTTCAGTCCTTCGTCCTTGATGTAGAGACGCTGAAGCCCGACCCGATCGCCGAGACGATGGGCGTGAAGCAAGGGCGTCATCCCTTCGCCGAGTGTGACGTGCGGAGGTCCTGGGAGCACTTCTTCGTACCGCCACATCGTTCGCACTCGCGAGCGCAGTGCGTCGAGATTCAGAGTGCGCCGTGCGACCGTCAGGTCGTACCGGGCGAGCAGCGGCGATTTGCAGGCGGGACAGAGATTCTGCAGAGACGTATGCGGCAGCACTTTGCCGCACGTATCCCGCGAACACTGCAGATGCGTAAGCGTTGAAGCCATGAGGGGTTGAGTCTAGCAGGAAGGCGTTTTCAGTCCTCAGTTATCAGTCTTCAGTGTTCTTACTGACAACTGATAACTGAAGACTTCAAATATCTCTATCGCGCCTTTGCCAGCGCCGCTGGCCAGTTGAGCACGACGTTGATGGGTGAACTGCGGGCATCTTCCACCGGGCCCCAGACGCCATTCTGGTCATTTTATGTGACCAGTTATATAATATGGCCATGAAGCGGATTGCCGCGGCGAAGTTCAAGGAACAGTGCCTCGCGCTCATCGATCAGGTGGATCCCGAGGGCATCGTGATCACCAAACATGGCAGGCCGGTCGCGCGGCTGATCCCGGCCGGCATCGACCCGGCAACCCTCATCGGCTCGCTGGCCGGCAAGCTGACCATCAAGGGCTCGGTGCTTTCGACAGGGTTATCGTGGGATGCTGAATCTTGACACGCACGTTCTGCTCCATGCCCTCGGTGGCACACTCACCCGGCGCGAGCTCCGTCTGCTGAGCGCCGAGCCATGGAGCATCTCGGCCATCGTGCTCTGGGAAATCGCCAAGCTGAGCCAGCTCGGAAGGATCGCTCTGGATCTCGACGATGCCTATGTCGTCCGGGTGCTGTCGCGGGTGCATGTCTGGCCGCTGACGCTGGAAGTGGCGCGCGCGAGCACGCGGCTCGACGTCCGCGGCGATCCCGCCGATGAACTGATCGGCGCAACGAGCATCGTGCAGAACATCCCGCTCGTGACGAGAGATCGTGCGCTGCTCAAGTCGAAGGTCATCCCGCTGGCACGGTAAGGCAGCCACCGATCCTGGCGCGCGATGTGCACTCAACACTCGCGCCTTTTTGAAACAACAAAGGCCAGGGGGTGTGAAATGGTCAGAGGGCTCGTAAAACTCGTCTTAGTGGCATTGGTTCTTGTCGCTGGGGCTTTCTATCTGTTCGGTTATTGGACAGGTGGTTCGTTCAGGCAGCCTGTGCCTTCGGCCGCGGAGACCCCACCACTCTCAATCGATACGGCAGCAGCCCGTGAGCGGGGAGCCGAGATTGGCGAACAGGCGGCCAAGGCGGTGGCTACCGCCGGCGCGTCGCTCGATGAAGGAAGGCTGACGGCCAAAATCAAGGCAAAGATGGTGCTCGACGATCTGGTCAAGGCACGCACGATTGACGTGACGACGACGGGTTCCACGGTGACGCTGAGCGGGACGGTGCATTCGCGAGCCGAGCAGGAGCGTGCAGTGGCGCTCGCAAAAGAGACGGAAGGTGTCAGACAAGTGACGGATCGACTAGTCGTCCGGTAACCATAGATCGTCCATCGTCGATCGTCCATCGTCTGGATATCGGGCGATGCCCGATCGACGACCGACGATGGACGATCGACGATGTTACCAATGCGACGGCGAGCCGTCGCGCCGGCGGTACGTGTTCCCACGTATCGCCTCTGTGTGTTCGGCCACCTGCGTGAGTTGCGCCGTATCAACCGACACTCCCAGACCCGGCCGATCATTCGGCCAGCATTTCCCCTCTCGGAAATCGACGAATTCCGTCAGGTAGGGAGGAAGGGCCGCGCCGTAGTTGTATTCCATGACGACCTGCCCAGGGAACGCCGTCATCGTATGAATGTGCGCGGCCGTGCCGACCGGACCGGTGAAGTGCGGCACGATGCCGACCTTGTGCGTGTCGCACATCGCCATGATCTTGAGCATTTCTGTTACGCCGCCGACATTGGGCAGTGTCGCGCGCGCGAAGTCGATGTCGCGGCCCTCGACGAGCGTGTTGAACTCCCAGCGCTGGCCCCACTCTTCTCCAGGTGCGAGAGGTACGCTCGTCAGCAGCCGCAATTTCGGAATCTGCGTCCGGAACTGCTCTTCCCGCACCGGATCTTCGGCGAAGTACGGGCGGAACGGCTCGATCAGGCGGCAGATCTCGACGGCCTCGTGAAAGTCGAACTTCTGGTGGATGTCGATCGCCCAGTTCCCCTCCTGACCGATCCCTTCTCGTATCTGCTCGGCGGCCTTCGCGATAGCCATGATCCGCGCGCGCGAGTCGAAGATCTGTCCGCTCCGTCCCGCGCCGCCACCGCGACCAGCGCCCGCCTCCGGTCCTGCGCCAGCTCCTCGACCGCCACCGGCACCCCCGCCCCGGAGGACGCCGTCAAATCCGGGATTCGGCTGAATGCTTCCGTCAACGCGGTACACGTAATACCCGGACCCCATCGTCGCTTCCGCTCTCTCCTTGAGACTCGGCCCCGACTTGACGTCGCGCGGAAGTCCACTTGTCGCGTACAACTGGACGTGCTCGCGCACCTTGCCGCCGCACAGCATGTAGAGCGGCACGTTCAGCGCCTTGGCCTTGATGTCCCACAGCGCCATGTCGATGCCGCCGAGCGCGTGAATCTTTTCGCGGCCAGGCGAATAGAACGGATCCATGTACATGTGCTGCCAGATCAACTCGGTATCGAACGCGTTTCGGCCGATCACGATCGGGGCGAGGCTCGCCACGAGGTCCGGTGACCCGCCTTCGCCCACGCCGGTGATCCCTGCGTCGGTGTCGACGAGGATGATCATGTTGCTCTGGTTGAATGCCGCGGTCAGGCTGTTCCGATTCGACCCGGTCTTCGGGGTCAGCACGCGGACTTTCGTGACGATGGCCTTGGGCAAGGCAGCGGCGGCGCGAGCCAGCGCGGGAGGGGTTTTGCTTTGCGCCGCCTGAGCCCATACGGGGCTGTCCCAGGGACGTAAGAACCCGCCCACCGTGCCGACGGCCAAGGATTTTGCGAACGTTCTTCGATCGATGTTCACATGCCCTCCTTCTGTGTCGCGGGGCCCGTTGAAACGGGGGCCAGTATATCGCCGCGGGTTTCACATTGTGAGAGCCGATTTCACGATCTCCCGTGCTCGACGCAGAGTCGCAGAGCCGCAGAGAATTTTTTATAAGCAGACTCAGCGTCTTTGCGTCTCTGCGTCAAACGGTACCCGGGCGGGCCATCCTCCACCCCAGCGCCGTCAACGCCAGAAAACCGGCAGCCACGGCGAGATTGGGATAGAAGACGTGGCCGGCAATGGTAGGAATGGCCGCGGGATCACCGGCCCAGGCGGTCGATCCCGGCAGGACCGACGTGATGTAGAAGAGCGGGGTCCAGAAAGACGCCGAAATCGCGGCGGCGGCCTTGATGCCGACCTGCGGCTCCTTCGAATCCCGCCACAAGAGCCATAGACCTGTGGCAGAGACACCGGCCAAGAGAAACAGGACCAACGCCCCGTGGAACCGGGCGTGCCCGGGCCACGCCGGGTTCAGCAGGTGGTTCGCGCTCCAATCGAGCAGAAACGAGGCAACCACCCCGACGACGAGAACGATGGTCAGAACAAGGCGTGCGATAGTGAGCCTGGGCATGCTTCTGAGACGAATCGCGCGCGCCTGTTGTTCCCCTGAAAACTGACGACTGAGAACTGAAAACCTCTGCTCAGTTTCACTTGGTCTTGACGGCAAACGGCGGTATGTACCAAGGCCCTTTCTGCGGCACGTCCTGGCCGGCGATATCGTGCTCCTCGAGCAACCACCCCCACAGATGACCCGAAGGCGCTTTCTCACTATCGATCTGGATGTAGAGTCTGCGGCCCCGTAAGGCAACCAACTGGCTTGGATCGAGTTTCACCTGGCCCGTGACCTTGCCCGCCACGTCGCCCGTCAGCGTCAAATCCGCCAGCGCGTTACCGTGAATACCAGGTCCTCTGCTCACGGAAAGGCGTGCTTTCGTCGCTGGACCCGACAGGCCTGTAAAGGTTCCGGAGATGGACAGCGTGTCGCCGTCGAGCGTGGCCGATGCGGTGCCCTTGCCCTGCATGATGGGCTGCGTCGCATCATTGAACGGCATCGGCGACAAGTACACCTGGTACTTCTCTGCTGCTGCCAGCGTCAGGCATAACGCGAAGCACAGAACGGTCACCACGGCCGCAGTCAGACGTTTCTTAATCCGCATGGGGCCCCACCCCCATGCGCTGCCGTCGCTTACGCTCCGGATCTTGTTTGCGTCTTTCGTCTGCTTAGTTCGCATTTGGTTACTCGACCGTCCGCTTTGGCAGCCCGAATACGTACACGCCGTGGCCTATCGTCGGCCGCTGAATCTCTCCTCGCAACATCGTCGTCGGCTTCTGCTCGGGGCTGCCGCCGTTGTAGCCCGTGGGCACGGCGACGAACTGATCGCCTCCGACGCTGAATGTCGTTGGATACCCCTGCGCCGTCGTCGGCAGCCGCGTCTCCCACAACGTTTTACCGGTCTTGATATCGAACGCGCGGAACGTGCGATCGAAGTCGCCGACGAACCCGACACCTCCCGCCGTGGAGATGACGCCGGTCAGGAACGGGCTGCGCTGTTGAAAACTCCAGACCGGTCGCATGGTGTTGGTCTCGTAAGCCGACAGGCGCCCCAGGTTGCCGTCGGTTCCCGGCATCTCGTAGAACAACTGCGGCCCGCCGCCGTACATCGCGCAGTTCTGGCTGAGCGGGAGCAAGAGCAAATCGTTGGACGGATCGTAGCTTGTGGCCTGCCAGTTGTGGCCCCCGGACGGGCTCGGACAGGACGCCACGGCCTGGCCGGGCTTCTTCTCGAGGATATCGTCGCGATACGTCGTCCGGCCGGTCTTCATGTCAATCGCCGCCCACACGTTCTGGAAGACCGTTTCCTTCACGTCGAGAAATTTGCCCGTCACGCGGTCCAGTTTCCACATCAAGCCGGATTTGCCGACGGTCATGAGCGTCTTCTGCTGACCGTGATCGACCAGCGTGCGCTCGAACACCTCGTCGAGATCGAGCGTTTCTCCAGGCGCATTTTGAAAGTACCACTTGAGTGTGCCGGTGTCGGGATCGAGCGCCAGCGTGGTATTCGAGTAGAGCGCATCGCCGTTGGATCCGCGTTGATCGCGGCTCGATCCCTTCGCCTGGCCCGTGCCCCAGAATGCGAGGTTGAGCTGCGGATCGTAGGTGCCGGCAATCCACGCGTCGGCGCCCGAGCGCTGGTCGTCGGTGAGCTCACCCCACGTATTGCCGCCCGGCATGCCTTTCCGTGCGACGGTGTAGAACTTCCACAGCAGCTTTCCGGTATTGGCCTCGTAGCCGGCAATGAAGCAATGGTCGCGGGCATCCAGTTCGTTACAACGCGTGATGCCGACGAGCAACTTGTCCTTCGCCATCATGATGCCCCCGATTTTGTCATCGGGGAATTCGGCTGGCCTGGTCTTCCAGACGATGTTTCCACTGCGGGCGTCGAGGGCGTACAACGTGGCGTCGGTCGCTGGGTAGAACACCAGGTTGCCGTACATCGCCATCGTCCGCGTCGCGTTCTGACCTGCTGTCCCGATGGGCCCCAAGCGATGCTCCCAGAGCAAGTCTCCCGTCCGCGCGTCCAGCGCCTGGACCGTGTTGGTCATGTTCGTCGACAGGAACATCACGCCGTCGTGCACGATCGGCGTGATCTGCTGTCGCATTCCATCTTCGAGCGGCCACGCCCATTTCAACTGAAGGAGTCCTACGTTCTTCGTCGTAATCTGTGTAAGCGGACTGTTGTTCCAGCCTGAGTACGTCCGGTAGTGCATCAGCCAATCGCCATCGGGAGGATTCGCGAGCATCTCGGTGGTGATGGTGCTGTAGCTTTTAATCGTGCTGGGTACGGTCAGGCCCATTCGCGGCGGAGGCGGTGCCGCGGAGTCGTCGTCTCCTCCCCGGCCACGCCCGCCGCGGCCACGGCCTCGCGCTGGTGCGGCGGCCGAAGCCGTCAGGCTCGGGGGCATCTGACCGTTTGCGATCGACGCAATTGGCACGCTGGTCGCGGGTGTCAACGCGCTCGGGCCAGCCTGGGCGCCATTGGCTTTCAGAAGAAACGCCACGATCGATGCGTATGTATCCGCCGAAAGACCGTTTGGGTTTTCAGGTGGCATCGACTCACGGATGCGCGTGAACAACGCCTGCGTTGTTTGAGAACCCCAGGTGTCCATGAAAGGAGTGCCGGCGAGCGCGGGCGCCTCACCGCCGCCCGAGAGCGTCCGGCCGTGACATGCGGCGCAACTCTGCACGTACGCGGCCTGACCGGCATCGGCCTGCGGTTCGGTGTACGTTGCGCCTTGCTGGGCGCGCGTGGCGGCTGACCATCCGCCGATTGTCCCGATGACGGCAATACTTGCGAGTGCGACTCCGTATTGTGTGCTCGACATGAAGGTCCTGCTGCCCCACACGATGCCGCTCTTTTGTCCTAGCGTCAAGCCGCGCCTTACTTGCGGTTCGGCGTCCAGTTCAGAATGACTGTGATGGGCGACGTGCTGGCTTCGCCGACAACGGAGTTCATCACGAACGACTGGCCGTCCGGAGAGACGACGTATTGCTGTCTGTTGGTGTTGATGGCGGTGCTGCCCACATTGGTCGCGAACAGCCGAACCGGCGTGCCAGGGTCGCCGCTCCCGCCGTCCGCTGGGAAGCGGATCGGAACCGCCATCAGCTGGTCATCCGGCGCGACATAAAACAGTTCCTTGCCGTTGGGATTCCAGCGCACCTGCGCGCCACCATCGAGGGATACCCGCGAGTCTCCTCCGGGACCGGGAAACGGCCGGACATAAATCTCAAAGCGACCGGTCTTGTCTGACTGGTACGCGATCCATGTTCCGTCAGGAGAGAACTGTGCGAGACGTTCATTAAAGTCCGTCTGGACGACCTCGAACGGCGTTCGGTCTCCCTCCAGTGGCAGCGCCCAGATGTCCCACCCCCGCGTTGGAGCGAGGCTGTCATACAGCAGGAATCGTGCGTCGGCCGACCAGTCCATTGCAAACGTCGGCTGTGGCGTCGAGAGCAGAAGTTCTTCACTTCCTGGCGGGGCACTGAGGAGCTTTTGGTAAAGGTTCATTTCGCCGCGCCGGGAGCCGAACACGATGCGGCGGCCATCGGGAGACCAGAGCGGAAAAATGTCATCGCCTGAGTCAAACGTGATCCGGTCCCACGCGCGCCGGCCCGTTTCGTACGACCAGATGTCCGTATTCCCGTTCGCATGTCGGAACACTGCGACGCGGCGCCCATCGCGTGACAGCGACGGACCTTGTGACTGGGTGTCGGGATACACGACCCTCTCAATTTCCCTGCCGGACCGATCGACCCACACAAGTTGTCGCTGGCCACTGTCTGATGAAGGTGTGCGATAGGCGATAGGCCCCGCGGCCGATGTGGAGAGTGTCGTTCGATCGGTCACGTGTTCGGCAATCGAAAACGGCTCTCTCCTTAGTTCCAGCCGGTCCGGATCGAAGTTTTGCGCGAACAGCTTTCCCGCACGAACGAAAAGCAGATGCCGGGTGGCTGCATACGCGGCTGGTGCATCCGCGTCGAACAAACGGGTCGTGTCCAATTTGTCGAGCTGGCCGATATACACGCCCCGGGCCTCTGGGCTACCGGTCACGAAGAAGAGAAAGTGCCGACCATCGGGGAGGAACTGTGGTGAAGAATGACTTCGTTGTTGCGGCGACTCGAATCGTGTCGTGGCGGAGGGTTCACCGCCCTCAGCGGAGATGCGGACCAGCGGTCTGCCGGGATTCGACGAAAAAACTATTGTGCCGTCGGTGTTCCACGCGCCCCCGAGAAGGCTGGGAACGTCGGACACCAGTGTCCTCACCGATCCGCCGTCGACGTCCATCCGCTTGAGCTTGTTATCCGCATAGAACCCAATGGAACGGCTGTCGGGCGACCAGAACGGTGATGAGGCGCGCTCTGTCCCTGCCAACGGCTGCATCAACGAAGAATCCAGCGACCGCAGCCACAATTGAGACTGGCCTGCCGACCTCGCCGCGAACACAATCCTCATCCCATCGGGCGACATTGCGAGCGACGGATCCCCGGTCGGAGGCGTGTTGATTTCGAGCCGCAATTCGGGAGCCGCACGGGATGGACGGAGAGCCCACAGGCCTGCCGTGGCAGCAATCAGCGTGAGGACCGCCAGCGCCGACGCCCACGCCAGCCGCTCCCGCCTTCGTGACGATATCTCCACAACAGGGCCGTCCTGCGGGGTCCCACCCTCAACATCGTCTATCTCAAGACGCGCGTCGCGGATATCGCGAAGCCGTGACTTCTGATCCTTCTGCAGGCTGCGGCGTAAGAGGCGCCGTATGCCCTCCGGCGTTCCGGCAGGGAGCTGGTGCCAATCCGGATCGGTCTTGAGTACTCCGGCGAGAATCTCGCCGGCCGTTCCGCCGTCAAACGCGCGACGCCCGGTGAGCATCTCGTAGAGAACACACCCGAATGCCCACACGTCGGAGGTGCGATCGGCTTCCCTCCCGTTCGCCTGCTCCGGCGACATATACGGCGCCGTCCCCAGGATCATTCCTGGCGTGGTCCTCATCAACGTCGGCGCGGTCGAAAGATCCAGGGTCGCGCCGCCCACATCGCGCACCGTCGCCAGGCCGAAATCCAGGACTTTCACGTTGTCGTCAGCGGTGACCTTGATATTGTCGGGCTTCAGATCGCGATGGATGATTCCCTTCTCGTGGGCCGCCTCCAGGGCTTCCGCAATCTGTCCAGCGATCCGCAGCGACTCATGCAGGGAGAGCCGGCCACGCGCGATGCGATCGGCCAGCGTAGGGCCTTCGACGAGCTCGAGAATGAGTCCCCTCACATCACCGGATTCCTCTACGCCGTAGATCGCACCGATGTGCGGATGATTCAACGAGGCGAGCACACGCGCTTCGCGTTCGAAGCGCGCCAGCCTTTGTGCATCACCCGCCGACGCCCGCGGCAGCACCTTCAGCGCAACGTCGCGCCCCAACTTTGTGTCGCGCGCGCGATACACTTCGCCCATCCCGCCGATGCCCAGCAGGGACACGACCTTGTAGGCACCGATCTGCCGGCCGATGAGATCGATGTTCGAGTCCCCGGTCTCTAACGCCGGTGGATGCTTCAAGAAATTCTCCGCTGCACCTTCGTGTGCGAACAGCGACTCGACTTCCCGCTGCAGCGCGGAGTCGCTCGCACAGGCATGGCGCAGAAAGTCAGCCCGCTCGCTTCCACCAAGCGGCAGAGCGGCGCCGTAAAGCTGCGAGATCTGATGCCATCGTTCAGTCTTCATCGAAGGGCTCGACGACGATACGTCCAACGATTCGCGTCAGCTGTTCCAAACAGAACGGCGTCGACTGGGGGCACATTCAACTCCTGGCCCGTAAGTAGCTGATTCTAAACAGTAAACAAATCTCGTCCGGTCTGCGAGATCCAGCGCCCAGTTCCCGCCTTACCAACCGAGGGGGAACGGGACATGACCACGACCACTCGGTATTTGATGGTGAGCGCGCTGATGGTGGCGGGGTTGGCAGGGGCTACGCGGATGGCAGAAGCTGCAGACGAGACAGCCTCAACAGGCCCACATGTGCGATCCAGCAGTCCCGCCATCAGAGCGTTGATTGTTCAGGCGACCGAGCAGTCAGCGACCTTTCGCAGGATGGTCGAGACGATCAATGCCAGCGATAGTGTGGTCTACGTCGAGGAGGGCACGTGCGGTCGAGGCATGCGGGCGTGTTTCATCAACGTCACGGGCGCGCGCGGCAGTCGATTTCTGTGGGTGAAAATCGACGTCCGCAGAGCCGACCGGGATGTGATGGCATCGATCGGCCACGAACTGCGGCACACGATCGAGGTGCTGGGCGCGCGGTCGGTGACCAGCGGCGCGGCGATGTTCGGGTTCTACAAACGCGAGGGGTCGATCGGAACCGCTGGCGCGTTCGAAACCGCTGCGGCCGTTGGGGCCGGTGATGCCGTGAGCGCGGAACTGCAGAAATTCCGTCGCGCGCGCGGCAACTAAGGCATTTTCCACGAGTACGTAGTGTCCGCCTTCAGGCGGACCGTCGTGAAGTCCGGCTAAAGCCGGACACTACGTACTTGTTTTCAGTTCCCGCAACAGCCACACCTTGGCGAGCTTCCAGTCGCGCATGACGGTGTCGACCGATACGCCCAACGCTTCGGCCGTCTCCTCGACGCTCAGCCCGCCGAAGAAACGCATCTCGACCACCTTGCTCCTGCGCTCATCAACCTGCGCCAGCGCCTCCAGCGCGTCATCGAGCGCCACGAGGTCGCGGCCAGGCTCGACGACCAGCAGTCCTTCATCCAACGACACTTTCTGAGCGCCCGCGCCCCGCTTCTGGTATTTCCGGGACCGTGCGGAATCCACGAGGATTCGGCGCATCAACCGCGCCGACATCGCGAAAAAGTGGGCGCGGTTCTGCCACTGGACTTTGTGGATATCGACGAGCCTGAGATAGGCCTCGTTGACGAGCGCCGTCGCCTGCAGCGTATGCCCCACGCGCTCGTTCCCCATGTAGTGCCGGGCGAGGCGCCTGAGCTCCTCATAGACCAACGGCGTGAGCTCTTCCAACGCCGCCGGATCCCCACTTCGCCACGCAAGGAGAAGCTGGGTCACCTCCGGCGTCCGCTTCGCGCCGTCTGGACCGTGTCGGTTGTCTGGAATAGGCGGATTCTAAGCCATAACCCGCCTGAAATCGCCCGTGCCAGTTATCGCCCGCCTTTCGCGCCTCTCTATCCGAGGACGAGATGGCAAAAGCAACCGGAATTCTCGCGGGCAGTCTTGTGATGATGGTGCTGGGTAGTCTGAACGGCACTGCTGAGGCCCAGAACCTGACGCTCACAGTGAGGTTCCGGAACGACGCGCACGCCCCAGACCCCGACGTCGCGGCGGCGCAGAAACAGGTGACACGCATCTACGCAGCCGCCGGCATCGACATCGTCTGGGTCGCGAGCGGTGCGCGTCTCACCGTCGCGCTCCTCTCGCGTGAACAGGCGGACCTCATGCATCAGATGAAGGACGCGATGGGGTATGCGCCCGCCAGCGGTACTGAGGGAGGGCGCCTCGCTTACGTGCTGAATCATCGTGTCGATGAGGTGTCGGCCGGCTACCACTCCGCCAAGACCATCGTCCTGGGCGCGGCACTGGCGCACGAGATGGGGCACCTGCTCCTGCCATCAAAGCCGCACAGCTCATCAGGCCTGATGCGCAAGAAATGGGGGCGATCAGATTTTCGGGATGCCAGTCGGGGCGAAATGCTCTTCACGCCGGAACAGGCCAGGGTGATGCGCGAAGGATTGGAGATTGGGCGATGAAAAGGGCCCGATTTTCGGGGCCCTTTTCTTGTGGGACCTGCCAGGGATCCTCAGAAGATGAACTTCAATCCGAACTGCAATTGCCGCATGTCCGTTCGCGTCGCACTGATTCTGCCAAACGCCACGCTCGACAGCGTCGTGTTGGGCTCGGCCCAGTTGGGATTGTTCAGGAAATTGAACGCCTCGAATCGGAACTCCAGATACGGCCGCCCATCGGAGAAATGAAACTCCCGCAACAGCGAAAAGTCCCAGTTCATGATGCCGGGCCCAATCACCTCGCTGCGACCGGCGGTACCGAACGTACCGTTCGGCGCCCGGGAATAGGCTGCCGTGTTGAACCACCGATCGATGGTCGGATCGTCCGACTTCGTGCTCACGTTGAAGTCGCGATTCGGCCGGCAGCAGTTCCCGATATTGGCCGTGTCCTCACCCGCCGAGACGGTCAACGGAAATCCCGAGGCGAGCGTGACGACGGACGTGACCTTCCATCCGCCAACCACCTGTCCCAGGGCTCCCCCATCGCTCAGATAGCGACGATCCGGACCGAACGGCAGATCGTAGACGACCGACGTCACGAAGCGATGGCGTTGATCGAATACGGATGGCCCATCCTCGCACGACAGGCAGTAGGAGTTCTGCGGATTCAAGGGGTCGGTGCCCAGCGTTCGGATGCCGCTGCCATTGTCTGTCGATTTCGAGAACGTATAGGCGCCCAGCACCGTCAGGCCGTCAGAATAACGACGCGTCAGCTTCACGCCGAGCGAGTTGTAGTCTGAGTAGCCGACATTGGCCGCGCCCTGGAACAAGCCGAACTCCGGAAACGGCGAACGTTCGGCGGGAGTCGACGTGCCGGGCACCGGCTGGTTTGCGAGATTGATCCACCGCTGCAAATCGTGCCCCTCTGTCGCGAGGTAGCTGACCTCGAGCGCCGTGTTGTCGCTGAGTTGACGTTCGACGATTGCTTCGTACTGATCGACGGACGGCGTTTTCCGATCGATCTGGTCCGTCAGCACGAGAGGCCTTACAACGCACACAATGCCTGCGGGTGTATTGCAGGGATTCGATCCACCGAAATTGAACGGATCCTGCCAGGTGGAAATCAGGTTGGTGGCGGTGGACTGCACGGTGAGCCGGCCGTTCAGGTTCCGGTTCTTGTCGAAGACGATGTTGCCGATGTCCTGCACGAAGAACCGTCCCGCACCCGCACGAAAGGCCCACTTTTCCGTCGGACTCCACGCCACGCCCAGCCGCGGCGCAAAGTTCGTGTACTCGGCCTTGATCGGACGGTCGCCGAAGCGCCCGTCGCGCGTCACCTGAATGTCTGGCGAATACCTGATGTTCGCGTCCTGATAGAAATCACCAGTCCCTGCGCGGACGAGCACCGGATGAAGAGACTTATCGGGCACCTGTGGCTGCTGGGTATTCAGCGGTATGTCAGCCACTATCTGCCTCTGCGAGGAGTCGGTCCACGGCGGAATGAACTCGTAGCGCAACCCGAGATTGACGGTCACGCTCGGCCGGATCTTCCACGTGTCGGCGATGTAATACGCCTGGCTCGTGGCGTGAAGCCGGGCGACAGCGAGTCCCGACGCGTAGGACCAGGTGTTGAGATACCCGAGCAGGTAGTCAGCGAACGCGTTGCCAGTGGCGACGTTGTTGGCGAACCCCGCCGAGCCTCTGGCGAACTGATTGCCATCCTGGTCGTAGTTGTCGAAGCGGAACTCCCCGCCGACCTTCAGAAAGTGCCTGCCGCGCGTCCACGAGAGGTTGTCGATGATTTGAATGTTGGCGTTGCGGTTGACGAACGGCGACTCGGAATTGTCACCGAACCCCGAGAATCCGGCGATGCCGATGCTCGGCGTTCCCCAGGCATCCTCGGGAATCGGCGTCGGAAGCTTGAGGCCGATTTGGGTGATGGGATCGTAGACGTTGTTGAGCTCTCCGCCGGCGTGATTGAAGAAGTTGTTGTAGCCGACGCGCACCTCATTGACGAGCGTGTTGGTCAGCACGCGCGCATTGTCCACGACCACCTGATGAGCGCTCGTGTCGACAGTCGATCCGTTGAGGCGAATGCCTCCGGTGAAAATGCCTTCGTCCGTCCAGCTGTACCGGCCGTACCACGTCGATTTCTGGTTCTCCACCCAGTCGACACGCGTGGTGAACTGGTTCTTGTTGGTTTCGTTCTGGTTCACCGCCAGGTAGTTGTTCACCAGACTCGTCCCCGGCTGATTGGGAGCCGGGTAGTAGTCGAGCAGCGCCTTCGAGATGGGATCGATGCGGTTTGTCGGAATGACGTTCCCGGGGAAGGGCGCGTTCGTCCGGGGATCTCTCAGCACGGTGCTGACCTGGGAGAAATCACCGTTGCGCATGGCAACCGACGGCACGCTGAAGGGCGTCTCCCGCTGGTTGCGGAGGCGGAATCCCTCGTAGTTGGTCATGAAAAACAGCTTGTCCCTGCCGTTGAACACCGGCCCGAGCTGCACCGGACCGCCCAGCGTGAACCCGAACTGATTCCATTTGAACGGACTCGATTTCGACACGGCCCCGGCAAACGCATACGGGAGCGCGTCGAACGCGTCGTTCCGGACGAACTCGAACACCGAGCCGTGAAAGACGTTCGTGCCCGCCTTCGTCGTCACGCTCACCTGGCCGAGCTCGCGGCCGAGCTCCGCCGAATACACGCCGGTCTGCACCTTGAATTCCTGCAGCGCATCGATCGACGGCAGGAAGATGTACGAGTTGAAGTTCACGTCCGTGTTGTTGATGCCGTCGAGCGTGAAGTAGTTCCATTCGCGTCGCCCGCCGCCAATCGACAGCTGCTGGGTCGACCGGTCGCCGCCCTGGCGCGGCCCAGACGATCCCGAGCCGGAGAAGCTCGCCGAGACGTTCGGCGTGAGCTCCACCATCTTGAGGAAATTGCGGCCGTTGAGCGGCAGCTCGACAATGCGGCGGTTCTCGATGACCGTGCCGATCGTCAGGTCTTCCGTGCTGATCATGGGCGACGAGGCCACTGCCTCGACCGTTTCGCTGAGCGTGCCGAGCTCCAGACGGAAGTCCATGCGGATCGTCTGCTGGATCTGCATCTCGACGCGACTGCGTGTGGCGCCGACGAAGCCGTCCATCTCGACCTTGACGTTGTAGATGCCGGGAAGCAGGTTCGGAAAGACATACACGCCCGCGCTGTTGGCCTGCTGCGTGGCCGTGGCTCCGGTCTGTGTATTCGTCACCGTCACGGTCGCGCCAACCAGGACGCCTCCCGTCGAGTCGGCCACGATGCCGGTGATTTGGCCGAAATTCTGTGCAAAGGATGGTGAGGCTGAAAGGATCACGACGGCGACGACGACAGAGAGTCTGGTACGCATGGCTCCTCCTCTGGTCGCTCTCTAGACGGCGGGTACCGATAGATGGGAGTGTTTTACGGGAATCGGCGGGATTCGTCAAACTACAAGTGGCGAACGACGTGTTCGACTTCGCGCGGCGATCCCAGCAGGACGCTGGTGCGCTGATGGATGCCCTCCGGCAGGATGTCGAGAATGCGCGCCGGCGGTTCCCCCTCGGCCACGGCGGGTGCCACCGCCACGCCACCGGCCTGCTCGACGATCATCGCCATCGGGTTCGCCTCGTACATGAGCCGCAGCTTCCCCTTCGGATTCTGTCGCGTGGGCGGATACAGAAAGACGCCCCCCTTGACCAGCGTCCGGTGCACGTCGGCGACCATCGACCCGATGTAGCGGCTGGAGTACCCCTCGCCGTGCGCCCAATCCAGGTAGCGCTGGATGCCGGCCGGGAACGTCTGCCGATTCGCCTCGTTCACCGAGTAGATCTTGCCGGCGTCGGGAATACGCACGCCGCTCGCCACGAGCACGAACGATCCAATCGAGGGGTCCAGCACGAACATGTCCACTCCATGGCCGGTCGTCAGCACGAACACGGTAGACGAACCGTACAGGATGTAGCCGGCGGCCACCTGACTCGAGCCGCGCTGGCACAGCGTCTCGACGGCGCCGGGAATCGTCGGATCGTTCTTGAGGATGGAGAAGATCGTGCCGACGCTGACGCAGACGTCCAGATTCGATGAACCGTCGAGCGGATCGAAGACGACGCAGTACTTCCCGCCATCAACGCCGCGCTTGAGGATCGTCGGCTCGTTGTCTTCTTCAGACGCAACGACGGCGATCGTCGGGCGGCTGCCCAGGCACGTCATCAGGATGTGGTTGGCAATGACATCCAGCTTCTGCTGGGTCTCGCCGTGGATGTTGGACTCACCACCGTCGCCGAGCACGTCCTCGATGCGCGCGCAGCGAACCTTGGCCGCAATCGCTTTGCCGGCCAGTGAAATCGCCGAGAGGATCCAGCTGAAATCACCGGTCGCGCCGGGATAGCGCGTCTCTTCCTGGAGAATGTGCGACTGCAGCGAGGTGATGTTCATGATGCAAGAGGAAAGCCCGGTGCGACAGCGGCCGCACCGGGCTTCTGGCTCTGAAGCCGGTCAATGAGTGTGAGTATCGTCTAGTTGGTCCCGCCCGGACGCCACGCGGCCGGCGTGCCGGTTTTCGCGTTGGCCACCGCCCACGCCCTGGCTTCCTTCGATGCCGCCCACTTGATCGCGTTCAGCACCAGCGTCTGGTACGCGGGGTTCTCCCACGCCGTCCTATCGTGACCGTTCTGCAAATACGCGATCGGCGTTCTGCCGGAGACCTTCACCCAGCCGGCGAGATCGCTGCCCGCGACCTCGGGATGTCTCCAGCCACTCGCGTAGCGATTGGGGAAATTGGCATCCACGGCCTTGAAATCGCTCGTCAGCAACGGGTGAACCGTCTCGGGCGCGTACGGACAGAGATACGTTTCGTCGGTGATGTCGAATCCCTCTCCAATTCCCTGCGTGATCGGATGGGCCTTGTCGACCACGGTGATCCGCTGCTTGACGCCTCCCTGCGCACCGGAGTTCGGGTATTCCTTGCCTTTGAAGGTGACCGGGCTGCCCCAATCGCACGCGCCGCCAATCATCTCGGTGTATTCCGGCCATGTGTGATTCCACGCCGCGAGGGAGTGGTGGAGAAACACCATGCCTTTCGTGCCGGCCTGCATCAGTGCCTGCAGGTTCTTCTTGGCGGCCGGTCCGGGATCTTCAAACCCCTGTGTCCCGTCTGGCCTTGTGATCCGTTGCCGCCCGGGGGCGTCGAAGAACACGAAGACGTCGAACAACTCGGCGTTCTTCGGATCGAAGAACGTGGTGGCCGCCGGGTGCTCGACATGCGACCAGCTGATGTCCTTGCCAAGCGCGTCGAGCATCAGCGCCAGTCCTTCGCGATCGTAGGCGTGACCTTTGGTGACGAACATCACTTTGATGGGGCCCGCGCCGCCCTGTGGAGGTCCGCCGCGTCCCCCGCCGCCTTGACGAGCTGGCTGCGGCGGTCCCTGCTGCGAAGGGGCCTGATCGGCGCGCAGCCCCGCAATGGCAGCGCACAGCACCGCAACCGTCAGGATTCTCACCAGTGTTGTTCTCATCGCTCCTCCTCACATCGGACACAACCCGGACATAGTGGACCTGCAACAGGGCGAGCAGCTGAACGCCGAACGAGTAGCGGAGAGTCTGTGTTGTACGAGAATCAGCCGGATTCGTCAAACATTAAGGGCGGCGATCAGGCGCCGGCTTCGGCGGGAGCTTGCCGTCCAGATCGTCGTAAATGCGCCGGAACGCAGGCGGCCCATTCCGTTCCGCCACCGACCAGGTGCGGTAAGGTCCCCAATCCACCTGCTTCAGCCCTTCTTCCACGTTCAGGCCCGCACCATGTGCGCGGCGAACCTCGGCCACGACGTATTCCAGCGCTTTCTCGAACTCGGCGATTTCCGCTTTCATCGTGGGCGCCGGATCGAGAAACCCGTGTCCGGGGACGATGAAGGTCGCGTCAATCTGCCGAAGATTTTTCAATGTTTGAATCCACTCCGTCGGGTACGCATTGGCCATCGACGGAAAGATGCGATTGGAGAACGTCTCGCTGGCGAAGAGCACCTTTTCCTGGGGCAAATACACCTGGATATCGCCACCGGTGTGAGAGCGGCCATTGTTCACGATGTGAATTTCCGTCCCGCCCATCTTGAGAATTCGCCGGTCGGCGACTATCTCGGTTGGCACGATCGTCTTCCGGCCATCGGCGCCCGGCGTCCTGGCTTGCCGCGCGAGGCTCGCCTGGGATGCCGGGCTGGCAATGAATGTCGCGGTCGACGGAAACGCTTCGTTGCCTCCGGTATGGTCGCCGTGCCCCGAGCAGACGACCACGTACTTGATAGGTTGAGGCGTGAGCAGTCCGATCGCCTGCACCAGCTTTCTGACAGCTTCGGGACTTCCCTGGCCATCAGCGACCAGCACGCCGTCAGGCGTGATCACGACGAGATCGTTGGTCAGGAACCCGAGCGCGTGGACATCCTGCCAGACGTAGACGTCGCCGGTCGTGCTTCGGAGCGTGGGAAAGTCGTCTGCCCGCAAGCCCCGCTCCGCAATGAGTGCGGTTGGGATGATGGCATCGCCGCCTCCCCTTCCTCCGCGCCCACCGCGCCCGCGTCCCCCGGGCCCGCGACCGGCGTCTTCCTGCTGCGGGTGCACCGTTGTGGTTCCCAATGCTGCGAGTGCCAATGTCAGAGCCGCGAGAGCTGACCATCCGTACCGAAGACCAGATCGTTGGCGACTCATCGGACGCTCGCTCTCGTTCGGGCGGCGGAGGGCAGGTTTTCAGTGAGCTCGATGCGCGTTCCCCAGGGATCTGTGAGATAGGCGACCCTGATTCGCGTGTTCGGGATCTGGCGTGGTGTGGCGTCCAGCGCGATGCCCAGCGCCGCAAGCTTCCTGATGTACTCGTCGAGGTTTTTCACTTCGAACCCGATGTGATCGATCGACCGTCCGCTCGTGGGAAGAAGCGTTGGCGCTCCCGCGGCAAAGGTCACGGTCATCCCGGGAAAGTGCACGACTTCATTCCAACCGGGGTTCGACACACGCGGCCGCTGCCCCGGCACGCCGCCGAACACCTTGCGGTACCACTCCTGGCACGCCTTGATGTCGGGAACGAAGGAGTGCGTATGGTCCATCTTCACAGGCACGGGAAGGGCCGGGTCGCCGTAGTACTCGATGTTGATCCCATCAGGACCCCACACGTAACCCTGATTCGGGTTGCCGCCCTGGCGAGCGTCGGCTCCAAGCGCTTTCCACTTCGCCAGCGTCGCCGGCAGATCCTTGTAGACCAGTCCAAAGTGATTCAGGACCGATCCGTCCGGTGGCCCGGACGCCGGCTGTTTCTCCAGAACGATGTAAGCACCCGAAAACTGGACCATTTGCAGTGGGCCACCAGCGACCCACGTGCCCCCCATCACCTCGGTCCAGAACTGCTTATGGACCTCCACATCGCTGACGAGCAGATGGACATGACCGAACGTCACGCCAACGCCGTTGAACGGCGCCAACTGCGCGGCCGCCACACGCGGGACAAGCGCGGTGTTCTCGACGGGCTTCGTCTGGCCGACGCTCGCGGCGCTTGCGCCGACGATGACTGCCGAGACCGCTGCCGCCCACGTTCGCATCATGAAAAGCCTCCTGCGCCGTCTGGAAGTGTCACTGCGCTATTCCGCCGGCACGTAGTTGAAATTGACCGGGTCGTAGGCGCCCCACGTCAGCCGGCACGAAGGACCAGGACCGTGGTTGGCCATCTGGTGCCACGTGAACGGTGGCGCATAAAGGATGTCGCCTTCGCTGCCGATCACCTCACCGGTTTCGAACTTTCCGGATATCTGCCCGACCATTACCATCCACCACTCGGCCGAATCCGCATGGAGGTGGCCGAACGGCACCTTGGGATTGAACGGACCTGCCGGCGGAGCGGCGCCGCGCCCGCGGGCATTCGGATTGCCCCGATTCGGATTCAGCGGATCGTTGGGATCGGCAAAACCGTAGTTGGCGTTGGCGTAGAAATGTTCGGTCCGCACGCGCACGCCGCCTGGCGCTTCGGGATGGGCCTTGGCGGATTCGAACAGATTCCAGTGGGCCACATTCGGTTCGATGTATCGAGCGGGCTGACGATTGAATGAGATTTTCGTGGGCACCGCGCCGGCGATGCGCGGCGGCTCGTTCTGATAGACGGTATCGACATGCGTCGGGTTGACATCAATCCAGATCGCCGGTCGGCTTCCAATGACTTCATACGAGTACATCGTCATCGGCGGGATGTTGACGATGGAGCCTCGAGTCGAGACAAACGACGGCTGGTTCTCGATGTCCCAGCGCATCTCTCCCTCGAACACCACCATGATGTTCGAAAACCCGGCGTGGAACCTCGTCGAGATCTTGCTTCCCGGCGCGGCCGAGTTGTACTCGGCCTGAAGTTCCTTGTCTCTGACGGCCATCTCTTTCCAGTTGGCCTGGCCGGCGTGTTTCTTCTTGAGATCCGCGAGGCGGGTGAGCGGTCTGTTCGGCGGCACGTACACACCGCCCCTGGTCTTCTGCACCCAGTAATACTGTGGCGGGCCGCCTCGTCCGCCCCGGCCTCGCCCGGCGGGAGCCGGTTCCTGGGCCGCGATCGCTCCCCAGCACAACGCAACCAACGTGGCAGAGATCGTCAACGTTCGTCTGAGAGCCACATACACCCCCTTGTTCCTGCAACTGGGTGCCGGACGGTGGGCTTACTTATAGCAGAGTCACCAAAAACAAAAAGCCCGACGCGATTTCTCACGTCGGGCTTGTTCATCTCAGCGATCAACTAGGGCAACTAGAGCGTTCGATCGCTCAGCCACTTGTTTCATCAGGGCAGTCAGCTCTGCTTGATGCTCGAGGAGGAACGTCACATTGTCAGGGTGGACTCGCTCCAGCTCTTTGGGCGGCTCCTGACGGATGCCTGACTTCTGAAAGCCCGCGACCATCCCTGCCATTAACCCCGCAAGGTGGTACTTCGAGTAGTCACGCGCTGTTAAGCCGGTCCTGCCGAGCGCTCCGATGAACCGCGCGTTTGCCTTCACCCTGGCCTCCATCTGGTCCAGGCTCCCCACGTTGGTCAGGCCCAGATCGCCGAAAGCCTGATGGAGCGCGTCCAGTTGTTGCTCGACTTGCAGCTGCAGCTTCTTGAACCGCTCGGCTTCAGCCTCAGTGAGTTCCTCCCTTTTTGAAAGAGTCTCCAGTTCGGCGTTCGTCTTCTGGACCGCCTCGAATTCCGGACCGTCGGCGATATCCTGAATCAGTGAAAGCATCCCCGCGTGTACCTTGTTCGCGGTGTCCATCGTGAGCCGGTATGACGCGAGTTCCTGACTGTCAGCAGCAGAAAAGCCGAGACTCTGGGCATTCGGAACCGAGATAAGCGACACAATCATCGATGCGGCAAGCACTGCCCGGATGTACTGTTCCATCGAGCTCCTTTCAGGCCATGAGACGCGAATAGCAACTTGCCGGCGCAGGATCATACGCGTGAACTTCAGCGAAGCGAGAGCGACAGCACATACGGCAGCGACGCCGCGTCCTGGTCGGAGAGACGGCGGACTTCGATGCGGTAGTTACCGCCGTCGGTCGCCGTTCCCGAAACCGAGCGCCCTTCGATCATCTTCGGGTTCAACGGTGTTCCTGTGCCTTCGCGGGCCACGCGAATCACTGCCGCGCCGGCCGGTACGCGCTGGAGCTGGACGGCAAGCGTCTGTCCTTTCGGCACGAACACGAGGTACGAATCGATGATGTCGACGGCGAGCGAACCCGCGATTTGCGTGGGCCTGGGACCGACGCGAATGCTGACACGACGCGGTTCCTGGTGCATCGCTGGTGTCGTCGCCGCGGCCCCGGCGCTCTCGAACTGCGGGACGACGAGGGAGACGATCTGCAGGCGCCCGGCTGCACGTTCCACGACCACCAGATTGGATCCGATCAATAGTCCGGCCGGTGTCACTTCAACCTGAGTGCGTCCGGGTTGCGGCAACATCGATGCGCGGGCGATTTCGTCGCGCAAGGGTTCGGTCACGATGTCGTCGTATCGCGCGACGAAGTCTGCCGCGCCGTTGACCGGCACGCGCAGGCCGGCACCGGCGATCGAGACTGTCAGCGGGTAGCGGATCATGGCCGCGACGGCCTCACGATCTCCAGACGTGAGGGCTCGCTGCAATTCGGCGAGAAAGGCCTCGAGCGCGGTGTCGGCGGCCGGCGACTGTGCCAGTCCGGACGCCACCGCGGCGGCAAGAGCGACCGTCAGCGCGAACGCCCGCATTCTGGCAATGTGAAAATCAACCAACAATCTCACAATCTACCAATCTGCGAATCTACCAATGGAGAAACAAAAAAGCCCGCTGCGTTTTCACACAGCGGGCTTTTTGTTTCCAGTAATAATGCCGGCAGCGACCTACTCTCCCACACAGTTTCCCATGCAGTACCATCGGCGGTATCAGGCTTAACTTCCGTGTTCGGAATGGGAACGGGTGTGACCCTGATCCTATGACCACCGGCAAACTTGCTGCCTGGGGTCCGGCCGTGCGGCGTCCGGCTCGCAAGCCGGACGCGTAGCGCGTAGCCGAGTCGTCCCAGACAATCTCTTCAAAGATCACGACTGATCCTCGACAACTGCAATATTCTGCAAACGGTCGTTTCATCCGAACCATCACTGCACACGGCAGTTTCGCTACCAGTCTCACGACACGCAGCGTTCCGCCGTGCACGGGAACGAAGAAGAATATGGTCAAGCCTCACGGCTGATTAGTATCGGTAAGCTCAACGCGTCGCTGCGCTTACACACCCGACCTATCACCTGGTCATCTTCCAGGAGCCTTTAGGAGTCTTACGGCTCAGGGAGATCTCATCTTGTGGAGGGTTTCACGCTTAGATGCCTTCAGCGTTTCTCCCTTCCGGACGTAGCTACCCGGCGCTACCGCTGGCGCGACAACCGGTACACTAGAGGTCCGTCCAACCCGGTCCTCTCGTACTAAGGTCAGCCCCACTCAAATCTCCTGCGCCCATGACAGATAGAGACCGAACTGTCTCGCGACGTTCTAAACCCAGCTCACGTACCACTTTAACCGGCGAACAGCCGGACCCTTGGAACCTGCTACAGCTCCAGGATGTGATGAGCCGACATCGAGGTGCCAAACCCTAGCGTCGATGTGAACTCTTGGCTAGGATCAGCCTGTTATCCCCGGCGTACCTTTTATCCGTTGAGCGATGGCCCTTCCACGCGGAACCACCGGATCACTAAAGCCTGGTTTCCCACCTGCTCGTCTTGTAGGACTCGCAGTCAAGCTCGCTTCTGCTTTTGCACTCTATGGCTGATTTCCAAACAGCCTGAGCGAACCTTCGCGCGCCTCCGTTACACTTTAGGAGGCGACCGCCCCAGTCAAACTACCCACCTAGCAGTGTCCCTGATCTGGATGACAGAACGAGGTTAGAACGCCGAAGCGTTAAGGGTGGTATCTCACCGTTGACTCCCCCGAGTCCGAGAACCCGGGTTCAAAGTCTCCCACCTATCCTGCGCATACCGCGTCAGCATTCACTACTAGGATGTAGTAAAGGTGCACGGGGTCTTTTCGTCTAGTCACGGGCAACCGGCGTCTTCACCGGTACCACAAATTCGCAGTGCCCCTCGTTGAGACAGCGCCCAAATCATTACGCCATTCGTGCAGGTCGGAACTTACCCGACAAGGAATTTCGCTACCTTAGGACCGTTATAGTTACGGCCGCCGTTTACCGGGGCTTCAGCTCGAAGCTTCGCCTTGCGGCTAACCTCTCCCTTTAACCTTCCGGCACCGGGCAGGCGTCAGGCCATATACGTCGTATTCGACTTAGCATAGCCCTGTGTTTTTAGTAAACAGTTGCTTGGGCCTCTTTATTGCAACTCCCTCACGCTTCGCGGCGCGAGGCCGCTAACGCTAACGGAGCACCCCTTCTTCCGAAGTTACGGGGTGAGTTTGCCGAGTTCCTAAACGAGGGTTCTCACTCGCACCTGAGGATTTTCTCCTCGCCTACCTGTGTCGGTTTGCGGTACGGGTACCCAAAAGACTCCTTAGAGGATTTTCTCGGCAGCGTGGCGTCTGCGACTTTGCGGGCCTTGCGGCCCTCGCTATGACCCCTCAGGGAATGTGACCCACCGGATTTGCCTGGCGGATCCCCCTACAGGCCTGAACCTACACGTCCAATCGTAGGCTCGCATAGCCTCCTGCGTCTCCCCATCGTGATAACGTCTTCTAGGTAGTTCTGGAATATTAACCAGATATCCATCCGCTACGCCTTTCGGCCTCGCGTTAGGACCCGACTAACCCTGAGCGGACGAACCTTCCTCAGGAAACCTTAGGCTTACGGCGGAAAGGATTCTCACCTTTCTTATCGCTACTTATGCCGGCAGGGTCACTTCTCACCACTCCACCAGTCCTTTCGGTCTGGCTTCACGGCTGTGAGAACGCTCCTCTACCAATATGCAGATCCCGCAGGATCCGCGTCTATTCTATGGCTTCGGTCTTGTGCTTGAGCCCCGTTGGATTGTCGGCCCAAAGCCGCTTGACCAGTGAGCTATTACGCTTTCTTTAAAGGATGGCTGCTTCTAAGCCAACCTCCTGGTTGTCTGAGCGTCTTCAGATCCTTTCCCACTTAGCACAAAGTTTGGGACCTTAGCCGATAGTCTGGGCTGTTTCCCTTTCGACGATGAAGCTTAGCCCCCACCGTCTCACTCCCGGGATACGTGTCGTTGGCATTCGCAGTTTGGTTGGATTCAGTAAGCTGGTAAGCCCCCTAGTCCATCCAGTTCTCTACCACCAACGCCGACCTCCCGAGGCTGCTCCTAAAAGCATTTCGAGGAGAACGGGCAATCACGAGGTTTGATTAGCCTTTCACCCCTACCCTCAGCTCATCCGAGCTGTTTTCAACCAACACCGGTTCGGGCCTCCACGCGGTGTTACCCGCACTTCACCCTGGCCAAGGGTAGATCACCTCGCTTCGCGTCTATTCCCAGCGACTCGTCGCCCATTTCGGACTCGCTTTCGCTACGGCTCGCTTACGCTTAACCTTGCCACTGAGAATAACTAGCCGGCTCATTATGCAAAAGGCACGCGGTCAGGCATTCCGGAGCGAAGCTCCGGCATAGCCCTCCCACTGCTTGTAGGTATACGGTTTCAGGTACTATTTCACTCCCCTCACAGGGGTTCTTTTCACCTTTCCCTCACGGTACTGGTTCACTATCGGTCACCAGAGAGTATTTAGCCTTACGAGATGGTCCTCGTAGATTCTCACGGGATTTCACGTGTCCCGCGATACTCAGGAACCTGTCCAGCGAGCCAGTCAGCTGTCGTCTACCGGGCTGTCACCGTCTATGGCCGATCGTTCCAGATCGTTCGACTAGCTGACTGGTTTGTCACTCGCCGGCCTTGCGGCCTGACAGGCCCTACAACCCCAACGTGCAAGCACGATGGTTTGGGCTGTTCCGCGTTCGCTCGCCGCTACTAGCGGAATCACTATTGTTTTCTGTTCCTGCAGGTACTGAGATGGTTCACTTCCCTGCGTTGTCTTCCACCGCCTATGTATTCAGCGGAGGATCCTTCGGGATTAGCCAGAGGGGGTTTCCCCATTCGGAGATCCCCGGGTCAAAGCTCATTTGCAGCTCACCGGGGCTTATCGCAGCTTACCGCGTCCTTCATCGACTTCTGGCGCCAAGGCATTCACCGTACACCCTTAGTAGCTTGACCATAAGAAACTCGAAACTGACGCTGTACCAATCGTTTGCATGTCGATTGGCCTGCGACAGTTCCATGCAACACTGCTTGTCCAGCCTTCGCTCATGCGACAGCTCCGGCGGACTGGTGTTGTGGTCGGAAAAAACTACCGTTTGCAGAATATTCAGTTGTCAAAGATCAGTTGGGGGCCAAGCCCCCAAGCCCCGGCTCGGTCGCTCGCGTCCTTCGATTCCACTCAGGACGCTCCGCTCCCTCGCTGGGGAGTCCGCTCACAGCAGTTGCAAGCGAATCTGTTAACGTCGGTTCGATTGGCGCGCTCGAGCGATCAAGCGCCTGGCTCGCCGAAGCCACGCCACCGCACCTTGCGGTGCAGGGGCGGCGAAACGACAGCCTCAACAATCTCCCCGACGTCGGTGGGCGCGAGACTCAAGAGCCTCACTCGCTCACCGAAACTCTTTCAAAGACCCAAACCTTGTGTCCAGCCCGCCTCCGCGCTACGCGCTTCGGCGCGGCAGCCTTCGCTGGCTTGCCGAGCCGTGGCCCCGCAAGGGGCGAAGGCTGGTGGAGAATACCGGGCTCGAACCGGTGACCTCCTGGTTGCAAACCAGGCGCTCTCCCAGCTGAGCTAATTCCCCGTATCAATTGAGCAGTGCTTGATTGTGCGCGGTGGAAGGAAGGTTGGAAGTCGACTCCGAAACTTACCTTCGCGCGCTAGGCACTACGCAATCTCAATAAGTACTCCTTACTCTGCTGCCCGCCCTCGCCCTTCCGGCTACGGCGCGCAACCCTCGGCTTCAGCTGGCTTGCCAACCGTAGCTCGTCTGAATCCAGCGAGCGAAGGTTGGTGGGCCTGAGTAGATTTGAACTACTGACCCCACGCTTATCAAGCGTGTGCTCTAACCAGCTGAGCTACAGGCCCGGCTTTTCAAAGAACTCAGTTAGGGCTGAGGGCTTATGGCTGAGGGCTCTAACGCTCAGCCCTATGCCCTTAGCTCTAAGCTCTCCCCGTGCCGGTTCTCTCAAAACTAGATAGAGCTGCGTTCACAAAAACCGTAGCGAGTGTTACCAGATCGATCTTTTAGAGTGCCGACGTCCACCCTTGCGGGCTTCGGTGCGACATAGCTCTAGAAAGGAGGTGATCCAGCCACAGGTTCTCCTACAGCTACCTTGTTACGACTTCACCCCAATCACCGACCATACCTTAGGCGCCTGCTTCCCTTGCGGGTTAGTGTGGCGACTTCTAGTGCAGCCGGCTTTCGTGATGTGACGGGCGGTGTGTACAAGGCCCGGGAACGTATTCACCGCGGCATGCTGATCCGCGATTACTAGCGATTCCGACTTCATGCAGGCGAGTTGCAGCCTACAATCCGAACTGAGACCGGCTTTCTGCGATTAGCTCCCCCTCGCGAGTTTGCGACGCTTTGTACCGGCCATTGTAGCACGTGTGTAGCCCCAGACATAAAGGCCATGCTGACTTGACGTCATCCCCACCTTCCTCCGGTTTATCACCGGCAGTCTCCTCAGAGTGCCCACCATAACGTGATGGCAACAGAGGACAAGGGTTGCGCTCGTTGCGGGACTTAACCCAACATCTCACGACACGAGCTGACGACAGCCATGCAGCACCTCTACGAGAGTCCTTGCGGAAGACCCCTTTCGGAGTTTGTCCCTCG
>CAVVBP010000012.1:0-981892 GCA_963746535.1 Vicinamibacterales bacterium
CCGACGTACCGCCCCGTGTTGACGTCGATGGCCACGAGCGCTTCCGTCTGGTTGATGACGATCGAGCCGCCGGACTTGAGCCACACCTTGCTCTTGAGCGCCTTGTCGATCTCGGCCTGGACGCCGTACTCCTCGAAAATCGGATAATCCTTCGTGTACAGCTTCACCCGCGACGCCAGCGTGGGCATGATGCGCGCGACCAGATCCATCACGTGCCGGTGTTCCTGCTGGTTGTCGATGCGGATCGCCGAGAATTCTTCGGTGAGCAGATCGCGCAGCAGCTTGGCGACCAGGCTCTGCTCGCGATAAATCACCGAAGGCGCCCGCGACGTTTCGAACTTGTGGCGCGTGTCTTTCCAGATGTCGTTGAAGTAGTCGAGATCGCTCAGGATGTCGGCGTCGGGGCGGCTGCCGGCAGCGGTGCGGATGATCACCCCGCCTCCGAAGCCATGCTCCTCGCGGAACTTCTTGACGATGCCGCGCAGGCGGCTGCGCTCTTCGCGCGAGTCGATCTTGCGGGAGACGCCGACGTGGTCGACCGTCGGCATGAAGACGAGGAAGCGGCCCGCCAGCGTGGCGTGCGACGTCAGGCGCGCGCCCTTGGTGCCCAGCGGCTCTTTGGCCACCTGGACGACAATCTCCTGGCCTTCCTTCAGGAGCTCTTCGATTTTCGGCTGCGGCCCGCGCTCGCGGCCCCTGCCCCGATCGCCCGCCTCCGCGCGCTGCGCGACGGCGGCCAGGCCGTCGCTCCGGCCGTTGCCGCCGGCTCCGTCGTGCTCGTCGTCGTCACCCGAGTCGAGCCGATCGAACTCCTCGATCGTGTTGACGACGTCCGAGACGTAGAGGAACCCGTCGCGCTCGAGGCCGATGTCAATGAACGCGCATTGCATGCCGGGCAGGACTTTGGAGACCCGGCCCTTGTAGATATTCCCAACGACTCCTCGATGCCGCTCGCGCTCGACGAAGATCTCCGTGACGAGATCCTCCTCGAGGATGGCGACCATCGTCTCGTGCCCGTTGGCCGAGATGATCATTTCCTTCTGCATTCGCGAAGCTCCATGGCGGATCGGCGGTGAAAGCCGAGCAGAGCGCGCGAATGACGATGATCAGTGTTCGCAAAGCGGTGCTCATTTCCGATCCGTGACCTTTGCATCCACCGGTAGCGCGCGACTTAAGTCGCGCCCTACGCAAGGATGGAAAACTAGTTAGTAAACCGTCGCATCCGCACGCTGAGGACGAGGCCGAAGCTCGCCAGCGTGGCGATCATCGACGACCCTCCGTAACTCAACAGCGGAAGCGTCAAACCCTTGACCGGCAGCAGCCCGGCCGACATGGCGATGTTGTATATCACCTGGAAGAGGAAGCTCGACAGCACGCCCATCACCAGGTACGCGCCCAGCCGATCTTTGGCGAGGCGGGCGGCCTCGAGCGAGCGCCAGATCACAATCAGGTAGAGGCTCAGCACGACCAGGACACCGGCGAAACCCTGCTCCTCGGCCAGCGCCGAAAAAATAAAGTCGTTGTGGGCCACCGGCAGGAACCTGAGCTGCCCCTGGGTGCCCTTGCGATAGCCCTTACCCCACAAGCCGCCCGATCCCACCGTGATCTGGGCCTGGATCTGCTGATAGCCAGCGCCCTTCGGATCCAGCGACGGATCGAGGAAGGTCTCCACACGGCTCTTCTGATAGGGCTTGAGCGCGTAATTCCATGCGATCGGCGTCGCGATGATGGCGATAACCGCAAGGATGCCGAGGATGCGCGTGCGCATCCCGGCGACATATCCAATCCCGAGAAAAATCGGCAGCAGCGTGACGGCGGTTCCGAGGTCGGGCTCGCGCGCGATGAGGACGAGCGGGATCCCGGCCAGGAACCCTCCGATGACGAGGTCGCCCGAGGTCGGCGCGCCCCGCCGGTTCTCGCCGAAGAACTTCGCCAGCACGAGCGCCACACCGAGCTTGGCGAATTCGGACGGCTGAAGGTTGAACGACCCGAACGAAATCCAGCGGCGGGCGCCGCCCGCGGTCGTGCCGAAGGCCAGCACGTAGATCAACAGACCGATGAGCGCGAGATAGACGAAATGAGACTTGTCGGTGAGCGCGCGGTAGTCGACCGCGAGAAAGATCACGAAGGCGATGGCGCCGATGATGACCGCGTACAGCTGAACAACCGGCAGCCTCCAGCCACCGGTGGTGCTGTAGATCATCGCCACGCCGATCATCGACAGACAGAAGATCGCGCCGACGAGCAGCCAGTCGATGTGAAGAAAAAGGCGTCGTTCGATCATCAGTTCCCGCCTGCGCGCTGCGCGCTCCGGCGCGGCTCCGCCTCGGCGATGGTGGCGGGATCCTGCAGGGGCGGTTCGTCCCGCTCGAGATTCGGGTCCGGCCCCGGCATCGACAGCTTGGGCAGCGGCAGATGGTCCTTCTTGTTGAAATAGGTCTCGAGCACGTGCTTCGCAATGGGCGCCGACGTCGCGCCGTGCTCGTTGTGCTCGCCGAAGATGACGCCGGCGATCTCCGGGTTGTCGCGCGGCGCGAAGAACACGAACCAGCCGTGATCGCGGAGGTCGCGCTCGGTGCGGCCCGCCGCCTTCCGCCCGCCCTGCAGCGAGATCACCTGAGCCGTACCCGTCTTGCCCGACACGTCCCTGCCCTGAATCCGCGCGCGGCCACCCGTCCCCGCGCCGTTGACCACCATGTACAACCCGTCGTGCAGCGCGGCGATCGTCTCGGGCTTCAATTTCACCTGCGACTTGGGCTCGGGCGGCTGCACGGGCTGCCACCCCTTACCCTCGTCCACCGCCTTCAGAAGGTGCGGAACGTAGCGGGTGCCGCCGTTGGCCACCGTCGACATCATGACGGCGAGCGAGATCGGCGTAATCGACACCTGTCCCTGGCCGATCGAGACGGAAATCGTCTCGCCGGCGTACCATTTCTCGTTGTATCGCTTTCGCTTCCACTCGGTCGACGGCACGAGCCCTTCAATCTCGTTCGGGAGATCAATGCCGGTCTTTTCACCGAGGCCGAGCAACGTAGCCCACTTGTGAATCTTGTCGACGCCGACCATGTTGCCGATCGTGTAGTGGTACACGTTGCACGATCCCTCCAACGCGTGGCGCATGTCGACGCTGCCGTGGCCGCCCTTCTTCCAGCACTGGAACGGGCGTCCGAAGAACACGGCGCTGCCACCGCAGAACACTCTGAAATCGGGGCTGACGACGCCTTCTTCGAGTGCGGCAACCTCCACCACGATCTTGAAGGTCGATCCCGGCGAGTAGAGGCCCTGTATCGCGCGGTTCTGCAACGGCTTCAACGGATCGGTGTTGAGCCCCGCCCATGTCGCGCGATCGATGCCCGCCGCGAAGTCGTTCGGGTTGTATCCCGGACGGCTCGTGAACGCGAGCACCTCGCCCGTCCTCGGATCCATCACGACCGCCGCGCCGTTGAACCCGCCTGCTCTGAACCCATCCTCTGCGGCGCGCTGCAGGTCCGCGTCGATGGTCAGCTGCACGCGGCGCCCCTCGTGATAGGGAATCTCTTCGAGCGTGGAGATTTCGCGCCCCATGCTGTTGACCTTCACGCGGCGCGCGCCGTCCTCGCCCATCAGCAGCTTGTTGTAGATCTTCTCGACGCCGGCCTGGCCCACGATGGCGCCGCTCTCCAGCCCGTCGGCCTCGACCTGCCCTTCGCTGGCTTCGCCGACATAGCCGAACAGGTGCGCCGCAAACGCCTCCGCAGGATACAGACGTGTCGGCACTTCCTCGACCTGGACGTCCGGTAGCTCAGACTCCAGCCGCCGCGCGAGCACGGCCGCGACCTGCGCGAGCGACGCGTCGTCTACGACGGTGATCGGTCGATAGGTCGGCTCGCGCTTGTGCTTGTTGACGATATCGGTGACGTCTTTCGGATCGAGGCCTGCGACCTCGGACAAGACGCGAATCGTGTGGCCGATGTCCTTGGTGTGCTCGCGGACGATCGAGATGGTGAAGGAGCTTCGGTTTTCGACAAGCGGGCGCCCGTCGCGATCGAACAACACGCCGCGCGGCGCGCGCAGCGCGATCGTGCGCTGATGGTTGTTCTCGGCGAGCTCCTTGTATTTTTCGTGCTGGACGACCTGGAAGTACCAGAAGCTGAACGCGATCAGCGTGAACGCGACGGCGGATCCCACCTGAAGAATGCCGAGCCGAATCGTGACACTTCGGCGATCGTCTGTGGATCCGCTGAAATCAGACATCCTGCTAACCCCTTACCCCTGAACCCTAAACCCCGAACCCTCAGCCCTAAGCCCTCAGCCCTAAGCCCTAGTCGAGCCGCCGGTTGATCCTCATCCGCCCGCCCATCGAGCGCCGGTGATCGACGAAGCCCGGCAGCACGTCGGCTATCTGGAATATCAGCACGCCAACCAGCGCGTTCGCCCCGGCCTGGCGGAAAATCGCCCCGAACGTGGGGAGCTCGTACGCCCGATCGATGACCCGGTACAGGCCTACGAATATGATCGCATGGGCGACCGTCGCTGTGAAGAACACCAGCGCCCGCGGCAGGGGCCGGGCCACGATGAACTGGCTGCCCACAATTCCGCTGAAAAACCCGACGACGGTCTTGGCCAGCCCGCCGATGCCGATGATGCTGCGGGTGGTCACCGTCCCTGCGCCGATGGCAATCTGCAGCGCCCCGGTCGCGGCCAGCGCGTCCTGCGCCAGGCCGGCCACCGAACCCGCGATCAGCCCCGCGGTGGGCCCACCGCTCAGCGCGATGTACACCACGACGACGAACACGAGATCGACGAGCCCCGCACCAGGTGTGAAAAAGCGTGCAATCGTGGTCTGCAGTGCCAGCGCTATGGCTATGGCCAGGGCAATGCCGATTGCCCTCACGAGGGACCCTCTTCGGCTGTCGCCTGCGACGGCGGCGTCTTGACGACCAGCACTTCCTCGAGGCGGTTGAAATCAACCGTCGGCCGCACGCGCACCGCCTTGTAA
Source organism: Vicinamibacterales bacterium (assembly GCA_963746535.1). Lineage (GTDB taxonomy): Bacteria > Acidobacteriota > Vicinamibacteria > Vicinamibacterales > JAMQPK01 > JAMQPK01. Next base: position 4,979 of record CAVVBP010000012.1, read on the forward strand.
ATGCCGTTGCCGTTGGCGACGTCCTCGACCCGCCCGAGCACGAACCCTTTTGGATAGATCCCGTCGATGCCCGACGTCACGATCGTGTCGCCCACCTTCACGTCGGCCGTGGCCGCCACGAAGTCCATGCGGACGGTGTCTTCGCCCCGCCCGACGATGATGCCCTGCGCGCGCGATCGTTCGACCAGCGCGCCTACTGCGGCGTTGCGGTCGATCAGCAGCTGCACCTTCGACGCGTGCAGGGTCGGCGTGACGACGCGGCCCACGACACCAGTGGGTGCGATGACCGCCATGTTGGTCACAACCCCGTTTCTGGAGCCGCGGTCGATGGTGATGACGCGGAAATCGGTAGTCGACCCGGCCCCGATGACGCCTGCGGGCAGCGTCTCGATTTTCAGGTCGTTCTGAAAGCCGAGCAGCCGCTCGAGCTGCCGGGCACGCTCGGCGCGCGCGCGCTCCTGCTGAAACTGCACCTGCAGCGCCCCGAGCTGCTGCTTGAGCTGCTCGTTCTCGGCGCGCACGCCGCGCAGGTCCACGTAGCCGCTCCAGAAACCGCGAAAGCCGCCCGTGAAGCCGGCCGCGCCGCGCTGCACTTCCGCGAACGCACCGAAGGTGACGACTTCGAGCAGCGGTACGCCCCCGCGCGAGTTCACTTGCGCCGAGATGAGGATGACGTGCCCCAGCATCACAGCGATGAAAAGCACTGCCGTGCGCTGACGAAAATCCGTGGCCATGGACTGCAAGGTGGCCTAGTCGATTGAAATCTTCCGAAGCAGGTTGAAGTCCGAGAGCATCTTCCCGGCTCCCAGCACAACCGACGACAGCGGATCTTCCGCCATCGCGAGGGGCAGGCCGGTTTCCTCTCTCAGACGTTTGTCGAGATTCTTCAACATCGAGCCGCCGCCGGTGAGCACGATGCCGCGATCGACGATGTCCGCCGACAGTTCCGGCGGAGTGCGCTCGAGCGCCACGCGCACGGCATCGACGATGACGTTGACCGTTTCGGTGAGCGCCTCGCGAATCTCCTCGTCCGTAATCGTAATCGTCTTGGGCACCCCTTCGATGAGATGCCGCCCCTTGATTTCCATCGTCATCCGCTCTTCCAGCGGGTACGCGGAGCCGATCTCGATCTTGATTTGCTCGGCCGTGCGCTCGCCGATGAGCAGGTTGTACGTCTTGCGGATGTACTGGATGATCGCTTCGTCCATCTCGTTGCCCGCCACGCGCACGGCCTTGCTGTACACGATGCCGGCCAGAGAGATGACGGCGATGTCGGTCGTCCCGCCACCGATGTCCACGATCATGTTGCCCGACGGCTCGGTAATCGGCATGCCCGCGCCAATCGCCGCGGCCATCGCCTCTTCCACCAGGTGTACTTCGCTCGCCTTCGCGCGGTACGCGCTGTCTTTCACCGCGCGCTTCTCGACCTGCGTGATCTCCGAGGGCACGCCGATCACGATCCGCGGGCGCACCCACACATTTCGATTGTGCGCTTTCTTGATGAAGTAGGTGAGCATTTTCTCGGTGACTTCGAAGTCGGCGATGACACCATCCTTCATCGGTTTGATGGCCACGATGTTGCCGGGCGTGCGGCCGAGCATTTCCTTGGCATCGCGGCCGACGGCTTCGACGCGGCCGTTCAGCTTGTTAATGGCGACAATCGACGGCTCGTTCACCACGATGCCCTTGCCGCGCGCGTACACGCACGTATTGGCGGTGCCGAGATCGATCGCGAGATCGCTCGAGAAGAGAGAAAAGACCGAACGAAGGCTCATAAACTCCTTAAGGTCCGGCTGAAGCCGGACACTACGTACTTATGCAACCGGTTCCGTGGCCAGCACCACGCCGTTCTTGCCGTGGTCCTTCACCCGGTACATCGCGGTATCGGCCGCTTTAATCAATTCCTCAGCCGACGCCGCCACGTCGGGCAGCGTCGCCACCCCGACCGACGCCGTCAGCCGGATGTCCAGGCCGTCGCTCGCCTTCAGGAACGCGTGCGCGGCAATGCGCTCGCGGACGCGTTCGGCGACGGCCACGGCGCCCTCGCTGCCCGTGTCGGGCAGCACTAAGGCGAATTCGTCGCCGCCGAAGCGGGCGGGCACGTCCGTTTCGCGCGCGCACCCGCGGATGACGCTCGCGGCTTCGACCAGCGCGCGGCTTCCACACAGGTGCCCGTGCCGGTCGTTCACCGACTTGAACCCGTCGAGATCGAGAAACAACAGCGAAAGCGGGCGGCCGCTACGCGAGGCGCGCTTCGATTCACGCCGCAGGACCTGGTTCAAGTACCGCGAGTTGTACAGACTCGTGAGATCGTCGGTCACCGACAGTGCCTCGACCCGGCGCACGTGCAGCATCGTGTCGAGCGCCAGCGCCGGGATCTCGAGCATCGTCCGCAGCGCCGTCAGGACTTCGGGCTGCAGCCGCGGGATGTCCCTCGACGGGGCCGGATCGAGCGCCACGAGCGCGCCGATCGTTCGCGCGCGGCAGCGCAGCGGAAACCCGATGACGGCCGCCGCCGGTCCTTCCGGCACGCGCTCGTCGGTCGCCAGGTTCGCGGTCATGAATTCTTCGTTGTGCTCGGTAATCCATCGCGCGACCCGCTCGAGACCGTCGGTGTACGGCTCGCACGGCCCGCGCTCGGCGATCAGCGACGCGTGCCGCGAACCGTCCTGGACCGCGACAGCGAAGCACGAGGCGGGGAACCATGTCTGCACCTGCCCCAACAGCGCCTCGGCGACCCTCCGCGGGTCGAGCGTCGCGTTGACCGATCGGATCAGTTCAATGAGCGTGTCCCGGCGATTCAGCCGGTCCTGCAGATCGCTCCCTCCGAGCTGGAGACGGGCGGCCAGATCTGCCTGAGCGCCGCGGGGGACGGCTGGATTGGTACGCGGTGCACCCGGCATCTTCGTGAGAAGGCAAACTCCCGCTAAGTCCTTCTATATTACGTAAATATTACCATAGGGCTTCCATCAGTCTCGCCGCGGACACAGCGGCGCGAAAGGGGTAGGTCGCCCAACCAAAACACGGATTTGCTCGTCATTACAGAGTCGATGCTACGATTATCCGCCTCAACTCTTTGTCTTATCGGCCATTGAAGGATTTTTCTGAGGGGGTTTGACCTGTAATGACGATGCTCGATCGGATGCGGCGCCATAAGGCCTGGCTGAAATGGAGCCTGGCGCTGGTCGTCCTGACCTTCGCCGTGTTTTACATCCCGCACTTCCTCGGACCCGACCAGTCGACGGGGCTCACTGGCGATCGGCTGGCTTCCGTCGATTCAGAGTCCATTTCCGTGAACGATTTCCGTCGCCGCTACCGGGCCCAGGTGGAGGCGTACCGGGCGTCGTACGGCGGCAAGGTGACCGAAGAAATCCTCCAGCAGATGCAGGTGCCCCAGCAGGTGCTGCAGCAGATGATTCAGGAGAAGGCGGAACTGACCGAAGCCGAGCGGGCGGGCATCTCGGTGAGCGACGCCGAGGTCCGGGCGCAGATCATGGCGATTCCCGGGTTGCAGGAGAGCGGGCAGTTCATCGGTGAAGAGCGCTATCGCCAGTTGCTCGCACAGCAGAACCCGCCGATTACCCCGGCGGTCTTCGAATCGTCGGTGCGCGAAGGTCTGATTCTCGACAAGTTCCGGGCGGGTCTCACCGAATGGATGTCGGTGTCGGATGCCGATCTCGAGCGCGAGTACAAACGCCGCAACGAGAAGGTGACGCTGGATGTCGTGTCGGTGCTCGCCGACAACTTCAAGACCCAGGCGAATCCGACCGACGCGGAAATTTCCGCGCACTTCGACAAGAACAAGGAAAGCTACCGTATTCCCGACCAGCGCAAGATCAAGTTCGTGCGTGTGAATCCCGCCGAGGTGGCGCTCACGGTGAAGGTGTCGAAGGAAGACGTCGAGCGCAACTACAACGCGCAGCTCGGCAAGTACACGACACCCGAGCAGATTCGCGCGAGCCACATCCTGCTGACGACCGAAGGCAAGGACGATGCGGCCGTCCGCGCCGAAGCCGAGCAGATACTGAAGCAGGCAAAATCGGGCGCCGATTTCGCCGGCCTTGCGAAGAAGTATTCGCAGGATGAAAGCAACGCCCCGCAGGGCGGCGACCTCGACTACTTCTCGCGCGGCCGTATGGTGGCCGCATTCGAAACCGCCGCGTTCGCCCTCGCACCGGGAGAGATCAGCGACCTGGTGAAGACGGAATTCGGCTATCACATCATCAAGGTGACCGATCGCAAGCCGGCCCTCGTGCGGCCGGTGACCGATCCGGACGTCTACAAGGAAATCGAATCGGCGCTGGCGCGCGCGCAGGCCGAGTCGCAGGCACAGCAGAGCGCCGATGCGCTGGCCGCCGCGGCCAAGACGCCGCCGGATCTCGACAAGGCCGCAGCGTCGCGAGGCCTGAGGGTTGAAGAGTCCGGTTTCTTCTCGCAGGGCGGCATGATTGAAGGCCTCGGCCCGCAGTCGCAGGTGTCGATGGCCGCGTTCGCTCAGGCCGACAACACCGTGAGCGCGCCGATTCCCGGCCCGACGGGCGTCGTCCTGTTCTACGTGTCGGCCAAGCAGGACTCGTACGTGCCGAAGCTCGACGAGGTTCGGAGCCGCGTGCGTGACGACGTGATTCAGGATCGCGCGATGACGCTCGCGCGGCAGCGCGCCGAGGCGCTCGCGGCACAGCTGAAGACCGCGGCGAACTTCCAGGCCGCCGCCAAAGCGGCTGGTCTCGAGGCGGTGACGACCAATCCTATCGCGCGCGAGGGTGTCATCCCGAACATCGGCCGCAGCCCCGAAATCGAGGCGGTGGCGTTTTCGTCGCCGGCGGGAACGGTCAGCGGCGCGATCCAGACGCCGCAGGGCGCGGCCATCGTGAAGGTGGCGTCGCGCCAGGACGTGAGCGCCGCGGATTACGCGATGGCGAAGGACAAGTTCCGCATCGAGATGCTCAGCGAGCGCCGCGCGCGTTTCTATCAGGCCTACATGGAAAAGGCGCGCGCGAAGATGAAGATCGACGTCGATCCCGAGGCCCTGAAGCGCGCCATCGGATAATCCTGGTGTCCTGACGCAGAGACGCAAAGACGCAGAGTAATTCCTTCAAGTTCTCTGCGACTCTGCGCCTCTGCGTCGAATCACCGAAGGAAAGTAACTGGCATTAACGCTAGCGGCTCGCCGGGGTTGAACAACCTCGCAGGTGCGGTCAGCAGTCCCAGCGCGCGGCGTTCGGCCGTGCGCATCCCTCCAACCAGAGAAACCATCGCTTCGAGCTGGCGATCGCCGCCCTCGCCGGTCAGCTCTTCGATCAGCATCTCGGCGAGCGTTCGCCTGGGTGGATACGTCACGACCTCGACCTGGGTATCCGCCGGAATGCCCGCGCGGTCTTTCGCCAGCGCGATCGCGCGATCGAGCCCGCCCAGCGCATCGACCAGCCCGTGCTGCTGAGCCTGCGCGCCGGTCCAGACGCGCCCCTGCGCGAGCTGATCGACACGCGCGACCGGCATCTTTCTCGCCGCCGCCACCTTCTCGACAAAGCCCTTGTAGAAGCTGCCGATCTGCTCGCGCAGCTTCTGGCGCTCGCTCTCGTTGAACGGCCGCTGCGGCGATTCCAGGCCGGCATTGCGCCCGATCGTGACGCCTTCGATGTGCGCGCCGAGCTTCTCGTACGTACCGCCGGTCACGAACTTCCCGCCGTAGATGCCGATCGACCCGGTCAGCGTGCCCGGCTGCGCGACGATGTTCGGCGCGGCCATGGCGACGTAGTAGCCTCCCGACGCCGCCAGATCGGACATCGACGCCACGACCGGGCGCTCGGGCTTCTCGTTCTTCGTCACCGTCAGCTCGCGCCAGATCACGTCCGACGCGATGCTCGATCCCCCTGGACTGTCGATGCGCACCACGATCGCGCGCACCTGATCGTCGGCGCGTGCCAACCGGATCGCCTTGACGAGGCGCATCGACCCCGTCACCTCGCCATTGAGCGGATCGTATCCGCCGTTGCCGGAGTTGATGACGCCAGTCACGTAAACCACAGCCACCGCGGGGCGCGCCGTACGGCGGCGAGGCGGCCCGAGCGCGGCCGTAGCGCTCGCCTTCGACCGTGCCGCTCTTGCTGACCGCGCCCTGGTCGTCGAGCTGATCCTCGTAGGCCAGCGCATCGACCAGGCCGGCTTTCAACGCCTGCGTCGGCCAGGAACGGCCCCTGATCGATGAGCGCGCGGACCTCTTCCACGCTCTTCTTGCGCGTCTCGGCGATGCCGCGCACGAGCTGGTCGTACATGTCGCGCGTCAGCGACTCGGTCATCTCGCGGTGCGCGGGCGTGTAGGTGGTTTGCGTCAGCTGATTGGGGGCGGTCTTGTAGTCGCCGATCTTTTCGAAGTCGGCCTGCGCGCCGATCTTGTCGAGGGTTCCTTGAGAAAGACCTCGTAGGTCGCGACGCCCGTCACGTCGAGCGCCGCTCGTCGGCATCAGGTAAATCCGGTCGGCCGCCGATGCCAGGTAGTACTCCCGCTCGCCTGCCGTACTCGAGGTAGGCGGAGATGCGCTTGCCCGACTTCTTGAAGTCGACGACCGCGTCGCGAATCTCCTGCACCTTGGCCCAGAAGGGGGACGCGATGGGCGTCGGCACGATGAGCACCGACTCGATGCGCGCATCGTCTTTGGCGCGGCGCAGCGCATCGACGTAGCTCCGTACGGTTTCGACGCGTGCGCCTCCCGTCACCTGGCCGAGCACGTCGTCGGGCGGCGACTCGGCGAGCTCGCCGCCGATCCTGAGGACGAGCGTCGAGTGGTCGGGCACGCTGGGCCCCCGGCGCACCATGATCCAGGCGCCGACGATCGCCGCCATGGTCACGACGCCGAACAGGATGACGGAGGTGATGAAAAACTTGAACAGGCGGCCCTTGGCCATGACGGACTCCTTTGTCCCGACCAGATTACACGGATCGCTACTGATTTTTGGAGTTCGCCGGTTCGGATTGTTGGTTTGTGCAGTTCGCGGAAGGAGTCCGCGATGCGAAGAAGTCGCGCCTGGGCGAGCGACGCTGGCCCGGCGCGCGCCCTGTTTACGTCGTGCGTCGTAAACAGACCGCGCGTCGGCTAGCGCCGGTTCTTCGGAGGTACCGGTGCGATCGAGGCGTAAATTTCTCCGTCACGGTCGCAGCGCAGGAACAAGCGTCCCGGCACACCAGTCGGCAAACCTACCGTGATGAGAAACGTGATCGTGTCCTCTTCCGCACGGATTTCCGGAAGCTTTCCCCGCCGTGAGTCTGGACCATCCACAGTAGTGTTCTCCTGCCCGTCCCTATGCACAAGTCACACCAATGGGCGAGTTTCAGATGAAAGGCTGAAAAGTTTGGGGCGGGGGGATTTGTGTGCCGTACAGAGAACTAGTTGTCTGCTAAATGAGGAACTTCTTCCCTTTCTGGTATCGGGTTCACCAGGCTTGTCTGACTTTGTAATCGCCGGCGGGGTCAGCGCGGGGCTGCGATGTGGCGATGATGGTGGGCAACGGCGAGCAGGAAGCCCGCGAGCACCAGGTGAAACACCACCGGAATCGCGTCCCTCCGCAGCAACGCGTACCGCACCACCATGCCGGCGGCGTAGATCCAACCGACGAACCAGAGTGGTGTGGCCAGCCACGTGTGATACCGCACGAAATAGCCGCGGCCGCGCGTGAACTGCACGCACACGGTTCCGAAGAGGCCGAAGATCAGCATCTGCGACAGGACGAGCAGCGGATAGGGCAACAGGCCGGACTGCCAGTTGTCCATCGGAGGAAGAAACGGCGCCACGCCCGCGGCCACGAGCAGCTGGCCGAGCACTCTGAGAGCGAACAAGCCGAGGAGGATCCAGAGCCGCGTGGCCACGTGGCGCGTCGGATGTGACATGTGCAGAGGTTTTATTTACTCTTCGTCTTCAGTGCTAAATCCGATGCGGCGCGAGGCCTGAACGGCTCGCTCGCTCTTCAGCACACTGGAAAGCATGGCGACACCCTGCTCGGTAAATACATACGGGAGAAATTTTCGGTGCGTTCCCCTACCCGTCTTTAAGGTCACAATTTGTGATCTTAGAAATGTGGCTTCCCAGCCAGGTCGCTGTCGAGCATGACCCTATGACCGCGGACCAGGTAAATTTTCCTCTCAATTATCTCGGTGGGTATTGTCGGTGGTAGGGACTTCTTCATGACCGTCGCTGCTGCTAAGTCGTTGTTCAGTCTACCATTGCGCTGAATCTGGACAGCCGGCTTGAACGCGTTCCTTTGCGAAGGCTGCGTAAGCGTCGAGCACCACATCACGGATGCGGCCTTGAGCCGTCACGTTCGCAAATCGGCCGAAGAAGCGCAAAGCACCGACGTGCATCATTCCAGCGAATATTGCCGGGTCGAAAAGTTGACGCGCAGACCATCGCTGAAACAGAACAGGCCGAGGAGGATCCAGAGCCGCGTGGCCATCAGCCGAGTTGATGAATGCCCTTATCGTATAATGTCGTTTTCCTGCCCGGCGATTCACCACTGCGGAAGTGGCGGAACTGGCAGACGCGCTAGCCTCAGGAGCTAGTGGGAGCAATCCCATCGGGGTTCAAATCCCCGCTTCCGCACCAGCCTTCGCTCATCGTGTACCGAGCATGAGCTTCGGTTGGCGAGCCACCCTTCACGCGAAGGTTGTCGCGCCGGAGCAGCGCAGCCGCGAAGGCGGACCTAGGCCTTGAAGTACACTCTTAACAGAATGACTGTTCAGACGCAGATGATTGCCCGCCCGGGACGGAACGAGCCCTGTCACTGCGGCTCCAAACGCAAATACAAGCACTGCTGTTTGTCGAAGGACGAGGCCGCGGCGAGCTCGGCGCGCGCCAAGGGTGCGTCCCAGGACCCCGTTCCGTCAACGGAGGCTGTTGCCACGACCCCGACACGGCCACCAAAAGCGCAAACGGATCAGCCCTGGAAGGCAAAGACGGCTCGTGGCTTTGTCCCGCGCGCGCGTGGTCCTCGCAAGGTCGGCGGGAGCTAGTTTGCCGGGCTCCCGTACCACAGCACCACTCGACTCCCCGGCCCGCTGATAGCTGGCCCAAGAAAACACAAGAGATCAGAAGTTCAGGAGAAGACGATCCGATTGCTAGCCGAAAAGCGGTCAGCCGATGAAACGCGAAGATCGCTATTGGTTTCCAGCGAAACCATCCGGCTACGGATGGGGCCCCCCGCAGAACTGGCAAGGCTGGCTATTCCTGGTGGCCTGGTTCAGTGCGGTGGTTCTTACGCCACCACTCCCTGTTGACGAATATTCGCCGCTCGTCTTTCTCGCAGGGATGGTCCTTCTTCTCGTCGTGGTGATCTACTTCAAAGGCGAGCCGCTGCGCCGGCCCGGTAACCGTCGTTAGCTGAATTCGGACGATAACAGTCTTGGCCGGGCAAAGCTCCCGAATAGAACGCGCCCAGCGTCGCGACGAGCCTGGTTAAGATCATGAAGTGAGATCGTCCCTGACGCGCTTCGGCTGGCTTTCCTTCATCGCCGCCGTGATTGCCTCTTCGCCCGCGGGCCATGCGAGTCGCGCACAGACGCCAGGGCCTGTTCAATCTTCGGGTCTCATCCTCGGCGTCGTCCGCGGCGACGGGATTCTTCTGCCGCTCGCGTCCAGGGAGAACGAAGCCTGGACCATCCTGAGGTATTTCGTCACCGAGGGCAACAAAGGCCTGTTCAAGCTCCTGGACGCGCCGCGCGTTCCGCGGGAGGGATGGACCTATGTCGCGTGGAACGCTGGTGATCCTCGTCCGCTTGCCATCAAGGACCTGGTCACGACCGACGCGCACTGCAGCAGACAGGAGGGGTTCGCCACCAACGCGCCCACGTCCGAGGCGAAGCTGGAGGCACCACATTTGATGGCTGGAATTGCCGTTCACGGCAACGTCTCCACCGTGCGCGTCGAGGACATGGTGCACCAAGCGGACGATTCGAGCAGGCGGGTGGCGCGGTTCATCGTGCAGCTGACTCACGCACTGGAGGCCGAACGCGCTTCTTCAGTACCACCACGAATCACGATTCCGTCGAACGAGCGCGGACGCGTCCCCGTTCAGATCACGACGTTGGCGCGCGATCGACTTTTTGAAGTCGACTACTACTACTTCGAAGCTCGCAAACGCTACGGCCGAGTCGAATCCTACGCAAGTGGATGGCTCGCGTCGTCACCCTTCTCTATCTCGATCGTGAGTGCCGACGGTGGGATCTACAGGGGCGGGGAGACCGTGCGACGCCGGGGGCGCGTCCTCGGCGTGCTGCGGATCGGGCGAGCGAGCGTGTGGGTGATGGAAATGCGAGGCTACGAAGGCGTCAGCTACGACATCCTCGAGATGCCGCGTACGGGACCAGTGTTGAGCATTCACGGCGGTGGGTGCTAGCGCGGGTTCCAGAATCGTACACTTTTCTTCCTCGCTGATCCCCAGTCCACGCAGCGCCGATAAGAATTTCGGCACTGCAACATGGATCACCTCGCAAACGGGTTCGTCTACTACATCGCCTTTCTGTTCTCGACGACGCTCCATGAGGCGGCGCACGCATGGGCCGCGAAACGCGGCGGCGACCTCACCGCGTACCATGGCGGACAGGTCTCGCTGGATCCTCGTCCGCACATTCAGCGGGAACCCGTCGGCATGGTACTGCTGCCCGTCATCTCCACGCTGCTGTCGGGCTGGCCGTTCGGCTACGCCAGCGCTCCGTACAATCCCCAGTGGGCGTTGCGGCACCCGAAGCGCGCGGGCTGGATGGCGGTCGCCGGCCCCGCATCGAATCTCCTCATCTCGCTCGTGTGCGTCGTGGCGATTCACATTGGCGTCGCCGGCGGCGTGTTCTATCCACCGAACTCGGCGGGGTTCGAATCGATCGTCGCCACCGACCAGGGCGGCATGTGGCCGGGCGTCACGTTCGTGCTGAGCGTCCTGTTCTCGATGAACCTGATGATGGCGTGCCTCAACATGATTCCGCTGCCACCTCTTGATGGCTCGGCCGCCGTCGTGCTCTTACTGGGAGATGAAACGGGCCGACGGTATCAGCAGTTCCTGATGGCCTCATCCTTCGGCATGGTCGGGTTGATTGTGGCCTGGCAGGTCTTCGACGTCGCGTTTGACCCGCTGTTCTGGGCGGTCCTGAACGTGATGTACCCCGGCGTCACGTACGGCAACTAACGGTCTCTGTCGAATCCCGGCCGTGAGCCAGCTTGGGTGGTGAATTCGCATCCAGTGGCATGGGGCCCGGCTTCGTCCATCACATCGATCCCGTCATCGCCTCGGTCGGCGGCATTCATGTGTGGTGGTATGGCCTGAGTTACAGCCTCGGGTTCCTGAATCTCTTCTGCTACCTCCGGCGCGCCCGGCATCACCTCCGGCTGACGCATGCTGAGGTGTACTCCCTCACAACCTCAATCGCGATCGGCGTGCTGGTCGGCGGCCGCGCGATCGAGGTCGCGTTCGACGAGTGGCCGTTCTATCGAGAGCACCTTCTCGTTGATTCCCGCGTACTGGCTCGGCGGCATGGCCACACACGGACTGCTCGTCGGCGCCGCGGCGGGGACTGCCGTGTTCAGCTGTCTGCACCGCAAGCCATTCCGGGCACTGGCCGACGCCCTGGTGATTCCCGGGCGCGTTTCTGCTTGGCATTGGCCGGATCGGCAACTTCATCGATGGCGCGATCGTGGGAGCCGTGACCGACGTGGGATGGGGCGTTCAGTTCCCCTATGCGGAGGGATTTCGACACCCGGTCGTCCTGTACGACGGCGCGAAGAACATCCTGCTCGTGCCGTACCTGCTGTGGGTCAGGCGCACCAATCCGACTCCAGGCGCAACCGCCGCTCGTTTCGTGTTCTGGTACGCCTTCCCGCGGATCTTCATCGATCTCCTTCGCGACTATCCGACGCACCGTCTGGCGCTCGGCACGGGCCAGACGCTGAACATCGTCATGATGATCGTGGGAGTAATGCTGCTCGCTCGATTGCAACAGCGGGAACGCCTGGTGGGACGTGCCTCACGACAGACCGCTTCGTATCCTGCCGCCGATCTCAACCCGCCGCTCTGGCAGCCGCTCGTGCTGGCGACTCTTCTGGCATTCTGCCTGACGATTCCGAGCAACTGGACGCAGGATGTACCGGCTCGCTATGGAACGCGCCATCCCGGCCTCGTGCACTCGCGGATCTATCCGCCGATCGATACGTCAGTTCGCTGAACCCGCCTCGCCCTCGTCCACGATCCGGACGCAGCGCCGCATCTTCAAGTACAGGTCCGGGCCAAATCCCTTCATGTTGTGTTCCTGGGTCCCATGGTCCGCGCATTGCTGCATCACTTCGTCCAGCGTGGCGCCACGAGCTTCGAAGTCGCACTCCACGCCGGCATCGCGGCAACTGATCACATAAACCTTCGCCATCTGGTGTCGCTCCGAATCACTCGTAACCTCAAAGTTCCAGTTCCAGTTCCGGTTCCAGTTCGGTTCCCGTTCCCGCTCGCGGTGGCGCATGAACGCGGTGCGCGCATCTATTTCAAAGAGATGGCGTACTGACTCCACCGCCCACCACGAACGAGGAACCGGCACCGAACTGAACCTGGAACCGGAACTGAACCCGGAACCCGAACGGGAACCGGAACAGGAACCCAGGAACCTACAGCGGCTTCACTTTGACGCTTCGGAACTCGATGTCCTGACCGGTGCGCTGCAGCCCGATCGCCCCCGACTTGAACTCGGCATGGCGATCGTCGAGCACCTTCTTCCCGTCGAACATCACGACGAAGTGATCGCCCTGCGCGGTGACGTCGAACGCGTGCCACTGCCCCATGATGACGGTCGGCTCGTTCTTGCTCTTCAGATGTCCTGAAAAGCTGCCGGTGTAATACGCGTTGTGGTTGTCGTCCTTGCCGTCGTAGGCCTTGTCTTCCGGCGACGGATTTCTGATCTGCAGCTCGTAGCCGATCTGGTGCGAGTCGCCGTCCTGGCGTCCGCGCCGCAGGAAGACCCCGCTGTTGATGTTCGGCGCGCTCGTCCGGAACTCCACGTGAAGCTGGAAGTTCGTGAAGTCTTCCTTGGTCGCGAGCCAGCCACCGGCGCCTTCGGGCTTCAACGCGCCGTCGGCGACCTTCCACAGGGCCTTGCCCTGCGGCACGAAGTTGTTCAACGTCGCGCCGTCGAACAGGAGCTTCCAGCCCTCGGCCTTTTCTTTCGCGGTGAGCGTGTTGGGGGTCCCTCCCTGCGCGGCGAGCGAAGTCGTGAGCGCGACCAGCGCCAAAAGGGATAAGAACTTCTTCATACGCGGCCCTCCTGAAAGGGGGATTATGCCGGGTTTTTGCTCCGCTTGACACCGGAAACCGCTGCCCCGATAGTGTGCACGCGAGGTGCACCATGAGCATTCGCTCAGGAATCGTCCGTGTCCTCTCCGTCTCGATCGTCGGCGGACTCATCCTGGCCGGCGGCCCCGCCGTGACGGCCCAGCAGGCGACGACGAATCCGCCGCCCACACCTGAAGGATACGTGCCCAGGGGAACCCGCCCGGGCAAAGGACTCGCGCCGGGCCTCAAGGTGACCGATCTCGGGAAAGGCGCCAGGACCTACCGCGTCAACATGACCAAGGGCGACGACATCCTCTCGGGCCTCACCGAATTCGCTGAGAAGTATCACATCCGGAACGGACACTTCACGGCGCTCGGGGCGATCAACAAGGGGCTGTTCGGGTGGACCGATGTCGAGCGCGGGGTCGGGCAGAAGAAGATCGAGCTCAACGAGGAAGCGGAAATCGTGTCGCTGATGGGCAGTATCACGGTGAACGCCCAGGGACTGTCCACCGTTCACGCGCATGGAACCGTCGCGCTGTCCGATGGCACGGTGAAAGGCGGGCATTGGTGGGAAGCCCGGGTGAGCATCATTGCCGAGGTGTTCGTGACCGAGGAAGAAGGTGCGCCCGAACCGGCCAAATAAGACGCGCCCTGGTTACAGGAATCGGTTCTCTCTTTCAAAACTGTGGGCTGAAACGGGCCCGATCGACTCGAAATCCGCGGAATTGCGCGGTACCACAATTGCTGAGCGGCTGATGGAAATTCAGACGCCTTAAGCATGATGGCCAACCAGGACGAGAAAGCCCAGATTCGCGCCCAGCTCGAGACGCTGGCCCGCCAGGTCTCGGACGACTGGCGCCAGCATCTCAGGTCGCTGCGCACCGCGCTCGATCTGCAAATCTCGTCCATCGAAGGCGCCTTCGACGACACCGACAACAGCGCCACGATCGACGCCGCCGTCAAGCGCGTGTCCGACGCGGTCGCCGAGACCGCCCAGCACGCGCGGAAGCAGGCCGAAGCCACGGCCGCGAAGGCACTGGCGGCGATCGAAGTGGAGTTGCGCGCGCGCCTCAGCACCGAGACCGCCGCCAACATCATGCTGCGCTCGGCGCTCGACGAGGCGAAAAAAGAACAGAAGAAAGTGACGACGGCCATCGACACCGCGCAGGCGAAGATGCTCGCGATGCAGACGCAGTTGAAGACCGCGCAACGCGAGGCCGAGGCCAACAGCATGGCGCTCGCTGCCGCTCAACAGCAGGTGCAGGCATTGACGTCGGAGCGCGCCGATCTGCTCCAGCAGGTCAAGACCATCACGGCGGCCAAAGCCGCCGCCGACGCGCAATGGCGGCAACTCGAGGGGGTCAGCCAGAAGCTGTCGAGCGCGCTCTCGCAGATGGTGCGCGAGCGCGAACCGGGTGGTGCGTCCGTTGAGGAGGCGCTGGCGCGAGCCGTGCCGGCTCCCGCCCCCGCCCCCGCGAAACCCGCTCCGTTGAAGGCCGTCCGCCCGGCATCGGCGCCGGCCAGTCCGGCTCCGGCCCCTGCGCCCGCCGCGCCGAAAAAGCCATTGCAGTTCTCGGAAAAGGCGCGCGATGCCAAGCGCATCCGGATCCGGCGCGGCATCGACGTGGTCGTCGACGCCATCCCCGGTGAGCTGGTGGACCTGTCGCTCGGCGGTGCCCAGGCCCTGCTCAGGCAGGCGGTCAAGCCGAACCAGCTGGTGCGGATGGTGGTGCCAACCGCGACCGGACAGCTCATCTGCAAGGGGCGCGTCGTCTGGGTGACCTACGAGCAGCCGGGCACGAGCCTGTCGGTCTACCGGACCGGCGTGAAGTTCTCCGATGCCGACCCGGCAGCCGTTGAGATTTTCATGAACGATTTCTGCGAGAAGCCGTCACTGCAACGGCAGTCCTCAGGGGACGCGTAGTGGCCCGTCCCGGGCCCGTGCTACCCTGAGCGATCATGAACGTACGATGGCTTGCCGTCCCGGCGGCTCTCATCCTTCTCGCGGCCGCACCGCTCATGTCCCAGCAACGATCGTCCTTTTACGATCTCAAAACGCAGACGCTCGCCGGCCAGCCCGCGGACCTCGCGGCGTATCGCGGCAAGGTGACGCTCGTCGTCAACACCGCGAGCGAGTGCGGCTACACGCCGCAGTACGAAGGGCTGGAAAAGCTGCACCGCGAGATGTCGGCCAGGGGATTCTCGGTGCTCGGCTTTCCGAGCAACGACTTCGGCGCCCAGGAACCGGGCACGGCGCAAGAAATCGCCGAGTTCTGCCGAAAGAACTACGGTGTCACCTTTCCGATGTTCGCCAAGCTCGTTACGCGTCCCGGCCCGAATCAGTCGCCGATTTACACGTTTCTCGGTTCGAGCGGGAATCTGCCGTCGTGGAACTTCGCCAAATACCTGATCGGGAAAGACGGGGCGGTTATGGCGTTCTTCCCGAGCGCGGTGACGCCGGAGTCTACAGAATTGCGCGGTGCGATCGCGAAGGCGTTGGCGCGGTAAACACCGTTCACGGACATTTTCCGGTCGGTCACGACCGGCGGCCTTGCTACACTACCAAGTGGGTTCCCCCTCCGATTTCACTGATGTATTGGACGCGTCTTCTCCTTCTTCTCCTGTTCGTGGCACTCGGCGCCGCCGGCTGCAGCAAGAACGACACGGTTGAGATTCCGTACAGCACGCTGAAGCGTCACATTGCGCAGGGCGACGTGCGCGAGGTGCGGATGTCGCCAACCGAGGTGCGCGCGACGCCAACCGAGAGCGCGCGTCGCGCCGGCGCGCCCGCCTTGTGGGTGGCGACGCCGGTTCCCAACGACGCGATCGTCCCGCTGCTCGAGTCGAAGAACATCACCTATCAGGGCATCAGGTCGGACGAATCGAACGTCGCCCTCGTCCTCGGCATCGTCGCGGGGCTCACGTTCGTGCTCATCCTCGGCTTGTCGTACAAGCGCATGAATCCCGTGAGGTCGATGACGGCGCTCACTCGCGGGCGCCTGCGCGCGCGCGATAAGAACGCGCGCCCGCCGACCGGCTTCGATTCGGTGGCCGGCGTGGACGAAGCCAAGGAAGAGCTGGAAGAGATCGTCAAATTCCTGCGCAGCCCCGCGAAGTTCGCCTCGCTCGGCGCACGCGTGCCCAAGGGCGCGCTCCTGGTCGGACCGCCTGGCACGGGCAAAACGCTGCTCGCGCGGGCTGTCGCGGGCGAAGCGGGCGTGCCGTTCTTCTCGGCCAGCGCCTCTGAATTCATCGAAGTGTTCGTCGGCGTGGGCGCCTCGCGCGTCCGGAAGCTCTTCGAGCAGGCCAAGACGAAGGCGCCGGCGATTATCTTCATCGACGAGCTCGATGCCATTGGCAAGAGCCGAGCGGGATCGCACGGCGGCGGCGGCACCGACGAACGCGAGCAGACGCTCAACCAGCTGCTCGTCGAAATGGACGGCTTCGACTCTCACGACGGCATCATCGTGCTGGCGGCGACCAACCGCGCCGAAATTCTCGACAGCGCGCTGCTCCGGCCCGGGCGCTTCGATCGCCAGGTGCTCGTGGATCGCCCCGACGGCATCGGCCGCCATGCCATCCTGCAGGTTCACGCGCGCAAGGTGAAGCTGGCGGGAGACGTGGATCTCGAGTACGTCGCGCGCCGTACGCCTGGAATGGTCGGCGCCGATCTCGAGAACGTGCTGAACGAAGCGGCGCTTCTGGCGGCACGCCACGAGAAGAGCGAAGTGGGCATGCCCGAGCTGCACGCCGCGATCGATCGCGTGGTCGTCGGCCTCGAGCGCAAGAACCGGCTCATCAACACCAAGGAGCGCCGCATCGTCGCGTTCCACGAAGCGGGGCACGCCATCGTCGCCGAGCTCACCGCGAGCGCCGAGCCGGTGCACAAAGTATCGATTGTCCCGCGCGGGCTCGCCGCGCTCGGCTACATGCAGCAGACACCCGAAGATCGCAACCTGCTGCAGGAAGACGAGCTCATGGATCGCCTCGCGGTGCTGCTGGGCGGCAGGGCCGCCGAGCACATCGCGCTCGGCAAGTTCTCGACCGGCGCCGCCAACGATCTCGAGCGCGCAACCGGACTGGCCCGGCGGATGGTGTGCGAGTTCGGCATGTCGTCGACGATCGGCGCGTTCCAGAGCCACGAGAATCGGGGCCGGCGCGCGGGCGACCCGGCGTCGGGTGAGTGGAGCGAAGAGGCGACTGGACGGATCGAAGCCGAAGTGGAGGCGCTCCTGACGCGTGCGTTCGACCAGGCCGTCGACACGCTGAGCCGCCGCCGCGCCGTGCTCGACGGCATGGCGGAGGCTCTGCTGGTGCAAGGCAGCCTCGAACGCGAAGAGTTCCTCGCGCTCCTGGGCGAAGCCGCCTAGGCTAAGGCTAGAGGCGGTTTCAAAACTGCTCAGTGCGCCAGCCGCCGAGGGTGGCACAGGGCTTCAGCCCTGTCGATCGGGCGGCTGGCGGACAGGACTAAAGTCCTGTGCCACATCACAGGCAGTTTTGAAACCGACCGACGCCCCGCGCGGTCGAAACCGTGATCGGGCACGCCTCATGCATCTTCCCTGTCTCATGAAAACCCTCACGTGCCTTCTCGTCGCCGCGCTCTTGCCGCTGACGGCCGAAGCGCAGAGCGCGCAGAGTTCAGGCGGAGGATTGGGGGATCTGCCGGTCCCATCGTGGGGCAGGAAAGTGATCGATTCGTTCGACAATCCCGTTCATCCCATCATCGGCGGCGTGGTGTCGGGAGGTGGACTCGGGGTCGGCGTGGGCTATGACTCCCCCGACGACCAGCACTGGTACCGCGAAGGCGATGCCATCGTGACCTTGCGACGCTACTGGCTGCTCCAGGGCGAGTTTGGACGGCGTTCACTGTCGAAGCGTTCCCAACTCGGTGCGTTCGGCGCTGTCCGCGATATGAACAGGATTGACTTTTTCGGCATCGGGCCGGCAACAGCGATCGCCGATCGGTCGGCGTTCTCGCTTCGCGAGTCGACCGTAGGGGCGAGAGGATGGCATAGGCCCGTCCCGTCGTTCCGGATCGGCGGCAGCGCGGCTCTTTACGTAAGCGATGTCGGCGCCGGCGTCAATCAATCCGTTCCGTCGATCGAGCAGCGATTCGTCGAATCCAGCGTACCGGGAGGGTTTTCCGTCGAGCGAACGTTTGGACGGTACAGGGGCTTTGTGGAGTTCATGTATCCGGCTGTTGCGGACATTACAGACCAGGAACAGCTCAACGCGTCCGACAAGTATCGCGGCACCTACCAGCTCGCGCTGGAAAGCGTTCGCGACCACGGGGACGGGAGATTCAATTTTCACCGCTGGGAGTCGGAAATGCAGCAGCGTATTCCCGGTCTCAGGTCAGGACAACTTTTGACGCTGCACAGCTTCTTCGCCTGGACAAATCCTGGCGATGAGGTGCCCTTCCATCTGCAGTACGCGCTGGGCGGCAGCGGCGGTCTGAAAGCGTTCCGGCCGGATCTCATCGGCTCTGACGGTACCCGCGCGACGCTGCGCGGTTTCCGCAACTACCGGTTCCGCGATCGCAACGCCCTCTTGATGCAGGCGGAATATCGCATCCCGCTGCATCGCTCCATCCACTCGTCGGTTTTCGTCGACTCAGGCCAGGTCACGCCCCGCGTATCGCAGTTGTTCGACAACCTTCACACGTCAACCGGCTTCAGTCTCAGCTACGTGCGCAAGGGGCGGACACTCGGCCGTGTGGACGTGGGGTTTGGCGGGGGTGAAGGCGCGCAGGTGTTCTGGAGTTTCGGACTGCTCGACTGAAAAGAGGGGTCGGGAGGGGTTTTCCTCAGACTTCCGGGAAAACCCCTCCCGACCCCTTTCTACGACGCGACGGCCGCAGCTTCTTCCTTCTTCTCTTTCTCGTCCGTCTTCTTCTTGCCGCTGTCGGTCTGCGCCCAATCTTCTTCGAAGAGCTCGCGGAAACGCTTCGCGGCCGCGCGCTCCTTGATGATGACGCCCACCTCGCGGCGCTTGTCGAGCTCGATGCCGCGAAGGCTCATGCTGCCCAGAAACATCTCCAGGCCATCACGCAGCATGGCACGCAGGTGCAGCCGCATCCCCGGCATCTTCTCCGCCGTCAAGCCTTCCGCCTTCTTCGACACCTTGCCGATGATGCGTATGTCGACGCCCGCCTTCGCGCGCTCCTGGAGGAGCTTGATCATCTGGCGGTCGCTGATCTTCATCTCGTAGATGAGCAGTTCCTTCTTGGCGTTCTTGATGAAGCTGGCCAGGCCGGTCCGCGCGTTCTCGGGGCTCACGAGGAAGGCGTCGTGCCCGGCCGTATAGGGCTGGCGCGTCGAATCGGCTTCGAACAGCTTCCGGCCTTCCGCGACGATCCCCTTGTTCCTGGTCACCAGCCCCAGGCTCCGGCTCTTCTCGATGTCGAGCCTGGTGAAATTGAACCCGAGCGTGTAGAGCGTCTCGCAATCGACGAGCATCATCTTGTTGTGGTAGCGCACCAGGTCGTCGTCGGTGCGCGAAACGGTGACGCCCGCGTTGAGCAGGTCCAGTTCGAGCTTTCGAAGTCTATTCGCGCCTCTGCCCGACGTGTGCGCAATCAACGCGTGCACCTTGACGCCGCGTGTCACGGCCCCTTCGAGCGCGCGCTGCAGCTCTTTCACGTCGAAGCGGAAAATCGTGATGTCGATCTGCTTGGTGGCTTTCTTGATCGCCACGATGAGCGGCGTAAGACTGTCTTTCGGTTGTGTGATCAGATGCATACGCCTCAAGCCGCCTTTTTCTTGCCTTCGGTCTTCCACTCCACACCGGTACCCGGATCCGGATCGAGCGCGATGATCTCCGCGGAAATGCCGTCGGTCTTCATGTCCATCGGCATCTGGACCAGGAAGGAGAACTCTTCGGGCTTCGATTCCCGAAGCTCGTACTTCACGCGGCGCCGCCGCAGAAGCGCCTCGACCGTGGGCTGCAGTTTGACGGCTTCCTTCGATCGAACCTCGAGGATGAACACCTTACGGGCGCGCGGCTCGAACGATTCGATGACCCAGAGGACGGCCACCAGAAAGACCGTCGCGAACAGCGCCAGGCCGTAGACGCCCACCCCGCACCCAAGCCCAATCGCCAGCGTCGTCAGCATGACTCCGGCATCCTTGGGATCGTCGATCTTGGCGCGGTAGCGCACGAGGCCGGCCGCACCCACGACGCCGAAGGCGCGGGCCAGGCTGGTGCCCACCACGATCATGACCAGCGCACCGATGATCGCCAGGATGATTTGCGTCTGCACCACCTGCGAGGATCGCTCGGGCGTGCCCCGGCGGCGAGGCCGCAGGGCGAGTGCCGCTCCAAGCAGGGTCGCGAGCGGAAGCGCGACGAACGCGTGAAGATCGACCTCCCACGATCCAAGCGACTGGTGATGCGCGGTCTCGAGCGAGTTGGCGGACAGCGGATTGTCCGGCTGATCTGCCTGCGTAGCCGGCAAGGCGGGCGCCTGCGAACGCATGCCGGCGCCGGCGGGTATCACCGCCAGCAGCACGAGCACGAGCCATGTCAGGACCGCGAGCAGAATCGATCGGGTGTGGCTGCGCATGTACGCTAGTGAGCCCTAGCAAGAGACTCGCCACCCTAAACGGCTGGAAATATCTGCAGAATCGGGATGATGGTGTATTAGTACCAGACAGTGATTCAGTTCCTCCGGGAGTTCCGCGCCCTCACGCCCCAGCAGAAACGTGCCTTTGCCGCCGCGTTTTTTGGCTGGATGCTCGACGGCTTCGATTTCACCATCCTCACATTCGTGCTCGCCGATATTCAGCGCAGCTTCACCATCGACAACGCGCTGGCAGGCGCCCTCGGCACGGTGACGCTCATGTTCCGGCTCGTCGGCGGCGCTGCCGCGGGTACCGCGGCCGATCGTTGGGGACGCAAGCTTCCGTTGATGCTGTCCATCATCTGGTTCTCGCTCTTCACCGTGTTGAGCGGGTTCTCCTCGTCCTATGCGATGCTCTTCGCCTGCCGCGCGCTCTTCGGCATCGGCATGGGCGGCGAATGGGCGGCGGGCATGCCGCTCGCGCTCGAGCATCTTCCCGATCGGCTCCGAGGTGCCGCGGCCGGCATTCTCCAGGGTGCGTGGGCGTGGGGCTACATTTCTTCCGCGCTGGTCATCCAGACCCTCTACCCGGTGCTTCGCGATGGCATGGACGAGGCCTGGCGGGCGATGTTCTGGATTGGCGCGATTCCGGCGATGCTCGTGCTGTGGATTCGCTCGAGCGTGACCGAAAGCCCGGTCTGGACCGCCCTGGATCGCCAGGCCGGTGCGGCTCGGCGCAAGACCGCGGTTTCGTTGGCGCGCATCTTCGAACGCGACCTCGTCGGCACGACGATCCATTGCTCGGCACTCGCGGCCTGCTTCATGGTCTCGTACTACTCGGTCACCTACTGGTACGCCACGTTTCTGCAGGGCCGCGGGCTCAACACCCTTCCCTACATCGTCGCGTTGAATATCGGGGGCATTACCGGGTCGGCGTTCTGGGGCGGCGTCTCTGAAGGACGTCTCGGCCGCCGCGGAGCCGTCACCACGGCCGCCCTTCTCGGCGTCGCCTGCGCACCGCTCTACGTCACGAGCACGGATTCCACAATGTTGCTGGCGGGCGCGCTGGCTGTTGGATTCGGGGCGCACGGCATGTGGGGCGCGTTCCCGTCGTACCTCACGGAGCGATTTCCGAGCGACGTACGCGGCGCCGGCGCGGGATTCTGCTATCACGCCGGCGCTCTCGCAGGATCGTTCACGTCGTTTGCAATCGGGCACCTGGTCGACGACGGCTGGACGCTGTCGACCGCCATGACCGTGTCGATCGCGGTGTCGGGACTGGCCGTGTCGGCGCTCATCTGGCTCGGACCGGAAACGCGCGGCCGCCGCTTTCAGTGAATCGCCCTTTCTTCCGCCTGGCCCTTGCCCTTGTCGGCCTTCATTCTTGACACGTCCGGTACCTCTTCGCCCAGGGCCGTCGCCAGGTCGATCTGGTGTTCCTGCTCCTGCTTCAGGATGTCGCGCAGATGCTCGGCCATGGCGTACTCGCCCAGCACCTCGCACTGCCTTACGCGGTCGCGGTAATGCCTGATCGTGTCGTTCTCGTTGTCGAGATCGAAACGCAGCATGTCCTCGGCCTTTTCTGACGTCTTCACCGGTTTGGCGGTGACGGTCGGCGAGCCGCCGAGGTAGTCGATCAATTTCGAGATCGTCAGCGCGTGCGCCAGCTCTTCGCCGGCGTGCGTCTCGAGCTCTTTCGCGATCGCCATGTACTCGGCGCCTTTCAGCACCTGCGAGTAAACAACGTACGCAATGATCGCCTGATATTCCCGTGCAAGATCTTCGTTGAGCAAGTCGATCAACTCGTCGCGCGATACCTGACCGCCGCTCTTGTGGTCTTCAGCCATTGAGTCCTCCATCAACAAAAGCCTGCCAACCGACGCTCGCACCGTGTAGCCGGTGAGCGAAGGTTGGTCGTGCGACTTGTTGCAAGTTTCCGGCCTGTTCCTTGCTTCGATAGCCGATGCGCTCCCACGCGTCTCTCTGAATTCATGCAACGTACGGATCGCGGCGATGGAAGCGTCCATGGACAACATGGCCAGTAATCGGACACGCGGAGGTCTCATGGCGAAGAAACGCGGCGGCCGCAAGTACGGCAGGTGTCTCGGAAACGGCGGTAGCGCAGGGCTTTAGCCCTGCCCCAGCCCCCCTGAGCCGTTCCGCCTCCCGTTTGCGCATATCGAACCAGGAGGCGGAATGCCAAACGGGTTTATCGAGGCGAAACGTCAGTCGAGCGGGTTACTCACCGGGATCGAGCGCCGCGTGTTGATTTGGATCGCGGAGCGCCTGCCGGAGCGCATCAACTCAGATCACCTGACCGGGCTCGGCCTGGTGTCGATGTTCATGGTCGGCGTGTGCTTCGCGACGTGGCACCAGATGCAGTGGGCCCTGGCGGGCGTCATCCCGTTTCTCGCGCTGAACTGGTTCGGCGACAGCCTCGACGGCACGGTCGCGCGCGTGCGCGGCCACCAGCGGCCGCGCTACGGCTTCTACGTCGATCACATCCTCGATACGTTCGGCATCCTCTTCGTCATCAGCGGGCTGGCCATTGCGGGCGACATGACGCCCATCATCGCCGCCGCGTTCCTCGTCGCGTACTACATCCTCTCGATCGAGATCTTTCTCGCGACTTACAGCGTCGGCCGATTTCAGATGTCGTTCTGGGGGTTTGGTCCCACCGAGCTGCGCATCCTTCTTGCGGTTGGGGCGCTGATGCTGACAGTGAAGCCGGTGGTCACGGTGTTTGGCGTGCGGATGCTGCTCTTCGACGTGGGCGGGATCGTCGGTGCGATCGGCTTGGTAATCACGGCCATCATCTCAGCCATCGGCAACACGCGCCGGCTCTACGAAGCAGAGCCGCTGCCGGTCCCCGTTGCGAAGACGGAAGTCAAACAGGAGGTCAGGAGATCAGGAGAAATGTTTCCAGGCAAATTCGAACAAGAAATCTCCTGATCTCTTGTTTGGTATTTCGTGGCTAGTGAATACCGGCCTGCCCGCTTAGATTCTTCACGACCTCGCCGATCACGCCTTTCGCGTCGCCAAAGAGCATCAGCGTGTTGTCGGCGAAATACAGCTCGTTTTCGATGCCGGCGAAGCCCGGGTTCATCGACCGCTTGATGGCCAGCACGACCTTGGCCTTGTCGGCGTCGATGATGGGCATGCCGAAGATGGGGCTGTTCTTGTCGAGGCGCGCCGCCGGGTTCACCACGTCATTGGCGCCGATCACGAGCGCGACATCCGCCCGCGGCATCTCGGGGTTGATGTCGTCCATCTCGACGAGGCGGTCGTAGGGAATCTCCGCTTCAGCCAGCAGGACGTTCATGTGGCCCGGCATGCGGCCGGCAACGGGATGAATCGCGAACTTCACATCCACGCCACGCTTGGCGAGCTGCTCGTACAGGTCGTGCACGCGATGCTGCGCCTGCGATACCGCCATCCCGTATCCCGGAATGATGACGACGCTCGAGGCGTTCTCGAGCAGTTGCGCGGCGTCCTCGGCGGTCGCGCTCTTGGCCGTCCGCTGTTCAACCTGTCCGCTGACGGCCTTCACCTGGCCGAACGCGCCGAACAACACGTTGGTGAACGACCGGTTCATCGCCTTGCACATCACGATCGACAGGATGAGGCCCGACGCGCCGTCGAGCGCGCCGGCCGTGATGAGCAGCTTGTTCTCCATCACGAAGCCCATCGCCACGGCGGCGAGCCCCGCATATGAATTCAGCAGCGAAATCACCGTGGGCATGTCGGCGCCGCCAATCGGCAGCACCAGCAGGACGCCGAAGGCCAGCGCGAGCACGATGAGCGCTGGAAAGAGCGCGGTGCGGCTCGGATCGAGCATCAGCAGAACGGCGATCACCACGGCGGCGACGAGCAGCGTGAAGTTGATGACGTTCTGGCCGCGGTACATGATCGGCCGCGTCGGAATCACTTCCTGAAGCTTGCCGGCCGCGACCAGGCTGCCCGTGCACGTCAGATACCCCAGGATCACTTCGAGCGCGATCGCGCCCATGCGGAACGTGGTCAGCTCGTGGTGTTCGGCCCACAGAAAATACTTGGCGGTGCCAACCAGGCCGGCGGCGAGACCGCCGAACGCGTGCGACAGCGCGGTTCGCTGTGGCACCGCCGTCAGCGGGACCCACGACAGCGGAACACCCGCCAGCGCCCCCAGGACCAGCGGCACGACGATCCAGCTGTAGCCGATGATGAGCGGGTGCATCAGCGTGCCGATGATGGCGAGCGCCATGCCTCCGACGCCGGCAAACACACCGCGGCGTGCGGTCGCCGGATCGCTCATCCATTTGAGGGAAAAAATGAAAAGCGCGGTCGCGACGAGGTAGACCAGCTGAATCAGCTGATTCATCTACTTGTCGCGGGGCCCCAACACCCGCTCCTCGCCGCTCGCTTGCGGGGCCCCATCGCCCCGCGCCGCTCGCGGCTCATTTCGCCTGCCCTGCTGAGACTGGCTCTCGCTTCTTGAACATCTTGAGCATGCGATCGGTAATCAGGAACCCGCTGACGATGTTGGTCGTCGAGGCGAAGACGGCGATGGCGCCGAGCACCGTGCTCAATCGCGACTCCTGCTCGCCAGCGAGTAGAATCGCCCCGACAACGGCGATGGCCGAGATGGCGTTGGTGAGCGACATCAGCGGTGTGTGCAGCAATCGCGAGACGCGCCGGATGACGTCGAGGCCGATGAACGTCGCCAGCATCAGCACGAAAAGACCGTCGATAAAATCGAACTGCATACGGCGCAAATCTTACATCATAAAATCTGCCTGCCTGTGGCTACCAACGCTCCGTCGCCGTTCACCGCGCTCCAGCATCGCAACTTCCGCCTGCTGTGGACCGGACAGCTGATTTCCTTTTCCGGTTCCTACATGCAGACGGCAGCCATCCTGTGGCACGTCGCGCTGCTCGTCGGTCCCGAGCACCGGCCCATCGCGCTCGGCATGGTGGGGCTCGTACGGCTGATGCCCATCGTCTTCTTCTCGATTGCGGGGGGCACGATCGCCGACGCCTCCGATCGCCGGCGCGTGATGTTCTTCACGCAAACCACGATGTTGGTGACGGCGAGTGTCCTGGCGCTCCTGACGCATCTCGGGCTGGATCACGTGTGGCCGATCTACGCCCTCGCGGCCGTTGGCGCGGCGGCAGGCGCGTTCGACGGTCCGGCGCGCCAGTCGCTGATGCCGACGCTCGTGCCGCGCGATCACCTGCCCAACGCGATCAGCCTGTACGCGATCATGGTTCAGATCGCGTCGGTCGCGGGCCCGGCCATCGGCGGCATCGTCATCGCGACGCTCGGCGTCAAGTGGGTGTACGCCGTCAACGCGGTGTCGTTCATCTGCGTCATCGTGTCGCTGCTGATGATGCGCGACGTACCGCCGCGCGCCGCCGGCGAGGCCGGCGACATCAGCGTGCGCGCGGTGCGCGAAGGTCTGGGATTCGTGTTCTCGTCGCCCATCATCCGATCGACGATGCTGCTGGACTTCTTCGCGACGTTCTTCTCGTCGGCCACCGCGCTGCTGCCGATCTTCGCGCAGGACGTGCTGCATGTTGGTGCGCGGGGCTACGGCTGGCTGTACGCGGCCCCATCGGTCGGCGCGGTCGTGACGAGCTTCGTCATGGTGCACGGAATCGAGCGCATCGAGCGGCGCGGCGTGGTGCTCATCCGGGCCGTGTGCGTCTACGGGCTGGCGACAATTCTGTTCGGTCTGTCCCAATCGTTCTGGCTCACCTTCATGTGTCTCGCCGCGACCGGTGCGGCCGATACAGTAAGCATGGTGCTTCGCAACGTCATCAGGCAGCTCGGCACGCCAGACCATCTGCGCGGGCGGATGACGGGCATCAACATGGTGTTCTTCCAGGGGGGGCCCATGCTGGGCGAGCTCGAGGCCGGATCGGTGGCGCAGTGGATCGGTGCTCGCGCGTCGGTCGTCACCGGCGGCCTCGGCTGTCTCGTGGCAACCGCATGGATAGCCGCGCGAACCCCCGCGTTGCGCGAATACCGGCGCAGCTTGATTGACGCAAACGAAGGTGCCCGACTACGATCGGTGGTTCGATGACTCGTTACGCTGGCCTTTCGCCCCTTCCCGAGCGCATTCGGCGGCTCGAAGAGCTTGCCGCCAACCTCTGGTGGAGCTGGCACTACGCCCCTCGTAAGGTGTTCCGCGATCTCGACTACCAGCTCTGGCGGACCACGGCGCACAACCCCGTGAAAATGCTCTGGCTCGTCTCGCGCGAGCGCGTGGAGCACGTGGCGCGCGACGAAGGCTTCCTGGCCACCTACGACGAAGCGGTGGCCGGACTCGACGCGGCGTACGCGGCCACGAACACGTGGATGGCGCGCCGGTTTCCGGATCTGCAGAACACCCCCATCGCGTACTTCTCGGCGGAGTTCGCCATCCATCAATCGCTGCCGATTTATGCCGGCGGTCTCGGAGTGCTCGCCGGCGACCACTGCAAGGAATCGAGCGACCTCGGCATTCCGCTCGTGGGCGTGGGCTTCATGTACCCGCAGGGGTACTTCCACCAGACCGTGTCGCCGGAGGGTTGGCAGCTCGAGGTCTACGAGCGGCTCAACTGGCCCGACGTGGCGATCGAGCAGGCGCTCAAGCCGGACGGCTCGCCGTGCGTGGTGGCGGTACCGCTGGGCGACCGCGCCGTGCTCACCAACGTCTGGAAAGTGTCGGCCGGGCGGGTGAATCTGTACCTGCTCGATACCGGCCTCGAGGAGAACGCCCCGCAGGATCGCGACCTGTCCGCGCGTCTCTACGGCGGCGATCGGGAAACACGGCTGCAGCAGGAGATCGTGCTCGGTATCGGCGGCGTCCGCGCCCTTCGGGCGCTGGGCATCGCGCCGGCCGTCTGGCATCTGAACGAAGGCCACGCGGCGTTCGTCGTGCTGCAGCGCATCTACGAACACCTCGCCGACGGCATCACGTTCGACGAAGCGCTGGCCGCCGTCCGGCGCGCGACGATCTTTACGACGCACACGCCGGTGGCCGCGGGCCACGATGCGTTCGAGTTCGATCGCGTCGAGCATCATCTGCAGGGCGCGTGGGGTCCGCTTACCGAACACCGCGGCCGCTTTCTCGCGCTCGGCGAGCACCACGGGCAGTTCAACATGACCGCCCTCGCGCTGCGCACGTCGGATTTCTCGAACGGCGTCAGCCGCCTGCACGGTGACGTCACGCGCACCATGTGGGAGCCGCTGCTGCAGGAGCGCGAGCGCAACGGCCAGCACCCGCTGACCTCGATCACCAACGGCGTGCACATGCCGACCTGGATGTCCGCCGAAATCGCGCAGCTGCTCGATCGATACGTGGGCGCCGACTGGAACGATCGGCAGGACGATCCCGAGTACTGGAATCGCGTGCTCGAGATTCCAGATACCGATCTCTGGAGCGCGCGCCAGTCGTTGAAGCGCTTCCTGTTCGCCTTCATCCGCCAGCGGGCGCGCGATCGGTGGGCGCAGGAAGACGTCAGCGCGGCGGCCGTCGTCGCCGCCGGACCACTGCTCGATCCGGGTGCGCTGACGATCGGCTTCGCGCGCCGCTTCACCGCCTACAAGCGTCCGGAGCTCATCTTCAGAGATCCCGAGCGGCTCATCCGGCTGCTGTCGTCCAACCGCCGGCACGTGCAGATCGTGTTTGCCGGCAAGGCGCATCCCGCCGACGACGCGGGCAAGCGCCATCTGCAGCAGATTTACCGGCACGCGATCGACCCGATTTACGGCGGACGGATCGCCTTCGTCGACGACTACGATCTGCACGTCGCGCATTTCCTCAGTCAGGGGTGCGACGTGTGGCTCAACACGCCGCGCAAGCCGCTCGAAGCGAGCGGCACGAGCGGCATGAAGGCGGGCCTCAACGGCGTGCCGCACCTGAGCATCGGCGACGGCTGGTGGGCCGAAGGCTACAACGGCGCGAACGGCTGGGTGATCGACGGCGGCAAGAACATGGACGATCCCGAGGCGCAGGACGCGGCCGATGCCGACTCGCTGTACCGGCTGCTCGAGGAACAGGTCGCGCCGACCTACTACCAGCGCGATGAGCAGGGAATTCCGCACGCGTGGCTGCAGATCGTCAAGGAATGCATCCGCACGGTGGCGCCGCATTTCTGCGGGGCGCGGATGCTGAAGCAGTACGTGGAGGAGATGTACGCGCCTGCGGCCAGGCAGGTTAAGGATTCAGGTGCCCCGCAAGTCCATCGCTAAGAAGGTTTGCGCCCTGTGCGGAGCCAAGGACGTGTCAGAGCCACGCGGCGACGAGCGCTATTGCCGCGACTGCTGGGACAAGAAGATCGCCATTGAAGAGATCGTCGCGCGCGAGTTCGCGCTCAAGCGGTATATCCGCGCGCACAGCGCCGAGAAGTACCTGATCTATCACTCGACCACCAAGCGGCCCTGCGGCCAGCTCATCGTCGTCGATGACGGCTACGACCTGTTTCTGACCATCGTGCTCTACCCCAACTTCGGCTGGGATGAGCCCGCCTACCACCTCGAAGGGGACCCGGAAGGGCGGACGTTCGCCGAAATCCTGGTCGATGTGGTCGCCACCGAGGTCATCGAGCCCTGGGGGGGCGGCAAATGGCACATGGAGATCATCCGGTCGATTAACCCCGAGCCGGAGGACTGGAACGGGGAGATGTAGGGAAGGGTCCGGGAGCCTTTTCGGAGAGCGGTCCCTTGAAAAAGGCTCCCGAAGCCTTTTCTTGCGTATAATGCGCCCCAGATCCAGTTCCTAAGGAGTTGAAGATGCGCGTGCGATATGCAATTGCCTTCGCGGTTGCGGTTGCCCTGGCAGCCCCTGCGTCGATGACCGTGTTTGCCCAGGAGAAGCCTGCCCCGGCCCCGGCGCCGGCCCCCTCGGGCGCCACGTCGGTGTTGAAGAAGTCGGCCCCGCCCTTGCGAGGGCAGGCCGAGCTTGGCTTCGTTCAGACGGCCAAGCTGGAAGGCAACACCATCGTGACGACCTTCCAGGTCAAGAACATGTCGGCCGTCAACTCGATCGTGGGCCTGCAGATCAGCGAGTTCTGGTACGACAAGGACGGCCAGCCGCTACAGGGCACGGGCGACCGGCAGCGCCTCAAGGTGCCGCTTCAGCCGCTCGACGTCGCCACGATTACGCTGCGGTCGCCGAAAGTCCCGGGAATGACGAACCCGCAATACAAGTTCGAACAGAACAACGGGACCGTCAAGCCGGTGAAGCAGAAGCAGATCAAGGCGGGGCCGAATACGTAGCTGACGCTGTCATGGCAGATGGCAAATGGCAGAACCCTGCCATCTGCCATCTGCCATCTGCCATGACGGGTATCGTGCCTGCCCTGACAGCTATCGAGCCGTTGCGGGTACTTGAACGAACCGCACGGTGCCGGTGAACTTCGGCACCGCCACAAGGTGGAAGGGTTCGGTCAGAATCTGCGCCGCCAGCGTGCCCCGGCCGGGCTGCTTCTGGACGTACTCGACGACCAGGTCCTTTTCCTGGGTCCGGACGCCCACGATTTCCACTTCGTGGCCGGCGCTCGGCCTGGATCCCAGAAAAATCCCGACCACCATGTCCTTACTGAAATCCACCGCGGGCATCTGTGCGCTCGGCGCGTGGTCTTTCCAGAGGGCTTTCCACTCGGCCGCCGTGCGCGCGGTCACCTGCCGCGCGGTCTGCTGTTCGCTCGCGTCTCCCTTCACAATCGTGGTGAACGCTGGAGTCTGGGCCATAGCCGGCTGCGTGAAGCACACTGCGACGAAAAGCGGGAAGAGAACCCCGAACGCTCTGCTCATTATCTGACCTCGAACTGAATGACGCGTGAGGCCGGCGCGATGTCGTTCAGGCGCGACTTCGCGTCGATCTGCAACACGTAGAGACCCGGCGTCCAGTTCTGAACCGGAATGCGCTCGGTGAAACCAAACCCGCCGGGTGTCCCGTGCAGTTCGTCGGTGGAACGCTCGACGCTGTGGTTGAACACCACGCGTCCGTCATCGGCCCGGACGACCGTCGTGACGTCGAAGGTGTGTACGGGTGTCGGCTTGTTGATGTACACCTCGACCGCCGTGGCAAACTCGCTGTTGTTCGGGAACTGGCGAAGCGCCGATGGCGATCCGGGCAGCAGCCCATTGAAAGGATCGAAGCCGGGCTTCGGCGGCGAGTACACCGACCGATCGGCGGTCGACGCGATGGCGACGTTGCTGATGGCGAGCGGTTCCTTCGTAAAGTCCGGCACGTCGATATCGAGGTGCGCGCTGCCCTGCTTCACCTTGCCGCTGTCCTGAGCCGCCACGCGCAGCTGGTAGCGTCCGGGCGGCAGCGAGAGATGGCGCAGGATGCGGACGCCGTTCTGCGTGACGCGCACGTGGCTTTCGGGCCGCAGGTTCAGATCCACGTCGGGACGCTCGGCGAAGATCGACTTCCCTTCCTTATTGAAGACGCCCACCTGCATCGACAGCTTGTTGACGAACGTGCCGTTCTTGTCTGTGAACGTGAGGTCTCGCCCGAGCGTGTCGATGAGCACTTCCACGTCGGTGGCCTTGGCCGCGCCCTTCTTGGCAATGGCGCTGACGCGAAGCTGGATCCCGGTCTTCGGCAACGGCGACGTCATCGTGTTGACGAGATCGGCACTCAGGCTCTTCGTCGGGTCGAGCGGCTTGCCCGCCGCGGTGTTCCTGGGGCCACGGCCGCGCGGCGCCGCGTAGCGCTTGCGGTAGGTGACCTGCGCGTCCGGGTATCCCGCGACGCGCACGCCGATGTTGCGCAGCTTGCCGTCGCGCTTGTCGTTGGTCGAGTAGTAGCCGAGCACGTAGTACTGGCTGTTCTCTTCGACGATGCGATCGAAGCCCGCGTTGAAATCGTTGCGGCCGACAAACGCGACCCCGCCCGTTTCCTCCGAAAGCTGGCGCAGGTTCATCTGCGACGACTGCAGCTCCTGCAGAAGCTGCTTGGGCCCGAGGTTGTACGCGCCCGCCGCCAGCCCGCCGATCTCGATGTCTTCCTGACCCATCGAGGTCAGCCCTCTCGGATCGACCGAGTAGATCTGCACGTTGCTGCGAGAGGCGGCAGCGATCGTGTCGTAGGTCTCGGTCTGGATCATGTTGAAGTTTTCGAAGTTGAAGTTGGTCGGATCGCCGCCCGTGAAAATGTCGAACAGGTTGTAGTCGACGCCTTCGCTGATGTAGATGATCGCCTTGCGCCGCCCCTGGATGGCCGACATCCATTCGGAGATGCTGCGCAGCGAGTTCAGCGCCTGACGCGCCTGGAAGGTGCGCTCGGCGACCCGGTCGTCGGCGATGTAGCGGTTGGCCGGATCGATCTGAATCGGATCGCCCGCATCGTCGATGGGTGCGCCGGCCGCGTTCATCTCGCGCGACATCTTCTCGTTGCGCTCGACGCCGGCCGACGGCAGCTTCTGGCCGAGGAAATTGTCGATCGCTTCGATGAGAAGCCGCCGGTTCTGCGTGAAGTCCTGCGACGCCCGCCGCAGCCCGCTCGTCACCACCACCGCGGCCTGGTCGTCGGGGCCGAGCTTTTCGCGCACGAAACGGCGCGCGATGTTGCGCACGTTCTGGCTGCGCAGCGGCGCGACGTGATAGTCGTCGAGCACGAGCAGGTAGAGACGGCCGTCGAGCACCTGCTTGTTGACCGCAACATCGGGCTCGATCGGCAGCGCGTCGGGGCCGAGATACAACGGGGTGCGCGGCCGCGTGTTGGGGATGTCCACCATGCCGAAGGTCTCGACCTTCTGCGGCTTTCCGTCCTCGAGCACCTGGAAATCTTCCCGCTTCAGGCCGCGCACGAAACGACCCTCGCGGTCGACCACGCGCACGTCCTCTTCGACGTAGTTCACCTCGACCTTGAAGGTGACCTCCGGCGTGGGCGGCGTCGTTGGCTCTTGCGGGGACGGCGGCTGCTGCGCCGCCGCGAGAGCGGTCGCGAGCACCAGGCCGACCGAAGATATCGTGACGGCGCGCATTTCCCCATTATAAGCAAACCAACAGGGGAAGTCGGGCGTCCAAGTAGTGGGAGCGGCTATACTGGTTTTCTTGCAGTCCGGCGGAATCCGGACAGTAGACCACCAGACTGAAGCCGGACGCTTACGCTGACACCGACACTACTTCAGACCATGCCACTCGATGTTGCGGCCGTGCAGCAATCGCTCAAAGCCGAGGGGCTCGACGGCTGGCTGCTTTACGACTTTCACGGCTCGAATCCCATCGCGGCGCGGCTGGCCGGGACCGCGAACGGCGCAAAAATGACGACGCGCCGCTGGTTCTATCTGGTGCCCGCCAGCGGCGAGCCGCGGGGCCTCGTGCACGCGATCGAGCGTCAAACACTCGATGCCCTGCCTGGCGAGAAGACGATCTATGCCGGACGTCAGCAACTCGACGCCGGGCTCACGAAACTGTTGAGCGGCGTCAGGCGCGTGGCGATGGAGTATTCGCGCGACTGTGCCATCCCGTATATCTCGCGCATCGACGCCGGCACGGTCGAACTGGTGCGCAGCCGCGGCATCGACGTGGAGTCGTCGGGAGATCTCGTGCAGCGCTTCGAAGCGGTCTGGGACGAGGCCGCGCTCGCCACGCATCGCGAGGCGTCGGCGGCGCTCTATCGCGTGAAGGATCGCGCGTTCGCGTTGATTGCCGGCCGCGTCGGCGACGGGGACGCGCTGACGGAGTTCGCCGTTCAGCAGCAGATGGCGTCCTGGTTCGAAGAAGAAGGCCTCGTCAGCGACTCGGCGCCCGTCGTGGCCGCCCAGGAAAACGCCGGCGATCCACACTATCTGCCGACCGCGCGCCGCTCGCGGCCCATCCGGAAGGGCGAACTGGTGCTGCTGGACCTGTGGGGCAAGAAGAAGGAAAACCCGCAGGCGGTATACGCCGATATTACGTGGGTAGGGTTTACGGGTCCGGAGGTCCCTCCCCAGATGGCGCGCGCGTTCGGGGCCATCGGTCAGGCGCGCGATGCGGCGGTGGCGCTCGTGCAGGAATCGGCCCGCCAGCAGCGGGACCTGCGGGGGTGGCAGGTCGACCGGGCGGCGCGGCAGGTGCTCGAGCAGGCCGGGTTCGGGGAACGGATTCTGCATCGTACCGGGCATAACCTCGGGCGCGAGGTTCATGGCAACGGCGTGCACATGGACGACTATGAGAGCCATGACGACCGGCGATTGCTTCCCGGCACCGGCTTCACCATCGAACCCGGGCTGTATTTCGACTCGTTCGGCGTGCGTACGGAAATCAACATGTATTACGGCCAACGCGAGGCGCTCGTGACCGGCCCCGCGCAAACGGAAATCGTTCGGCTCGCGTAAGCGTTTTCATCCGGATTTTTCGGAGGTTTCAGACATGTCTTTGTTTGGTTCATCTACACGGAAAACGACGATCTTCTATGTCGTCCTCGTCGCCATGGCGTCGCTGGTGGTCGGCATGGTCATCGCCTCACGCCTCGATCTGTCGCCGGTCTCGTCGGCCCAGACGATGGCGATTCCGGCGACCAACACGGCACCGCTCAGCGGTCCCGTGGATGCCACGACATTTCGTAACATCGCCAAGACCCAGTCGCCGATGGTCGTCAGCATCCGCACCGAGTCGCGGCAGCGGACGCAGGATCTGACCGAGTTCTTCGGCGGCGGGGGCGGGGGCGGAAGCGACGATCTGTTCGAGCGGTTTTTCGGGACGCCAGGCGGACCGAATCAGAATCCGCGCGGTCAACAGCAGCAGCCGCCACAGCGTCGACCGCGCAACAGCGAGAAAACGCAAGCCGCTGGATCGGGCTTCATCATCGCCAAGGACGGCTACATCCTGACCAACAACCACGTGGTCGAAGGCGCGACGAAGATCGAAGTGCAGTTCTTCGACGACAAGGATGAGGAATACTACGAAGCGAGGGTGGTCGGACGCGATCCGCTGACCGACAGCGCGCTGATCCAACTCGTCGAGAAACCGACGCGCGACCTGACGGTCGCGAAATTCGGCGACTCGACCCAGATGGAGCCGGGCGACTGGGTGATGGCCATCGGCAACCCGTTCGGCCTCGCGCACACCGTCAGCGTGGGCGTGGTCAGCGCGACGGGACGCAATGCGTTCGACTTCACGCCTGGACGCCGCCAGCCGCTGATTCAGACCGACGCGGCGATCAATCCCGGCAACTCGGGCGGCCCGCTGCTGAACGTGCGCGGCGAGGTCATCGGCATCAACACGGCGATCTACAGCGGCGGATCGGCGTTCGGCACGGCCGGCAACATCGGCATCGGCTTCGCGGTGCCCATCAACACGGTTCGGGATGTCCTGCCGGGCCTCCGCCAGGGCAAGATCACCCGCGGGCGGATTGGCGTGTCGGTGCGCCCGGTGTCGCCGGATGAAGTGGAAGCGCTCAGCCTGAAGGATCGGCGCGGCGCGGTCGTCGCGCAGGTGCCGCCCGGACCGGCGGCCACCGCGGGCGTGGAGCCGGGCGATGTGATCGTCGAGTTCAACAGCAAGCCGATCAACCGCAGCGACGATCTGCCGGCGCTCGTGGCCGCCACGACGCCCGGCACGACCGTTCCGCTCAAGGTCGTGCGCGAAGGCAAGGAACGCACGTTCAACGTGCGCGTCGAAGAGCTGAACCTCGAGGCGGAAACCCCCAAGCAGGCCGATGCCGGCGATACCGGCGGCGGCGATTCGGGTGCGGGATTCGGCATCACGCTGAACAACGTGACGCCCGACATCGCGCGGCAGTTCGAGCTCCCGGCGGGCATCCGCGGCGCGGTCGTCACCGATGTGGATCCCGACAGCCCGGCGGCGCGCGCGCTGCAGCCCGGCGACGTCATTCTGCAGGTGAATCGCCGCCCGGTAGCGAACCAGAACGAGGCGAGCGCGGCGCTGCGGGCGGTGCCGGCCGGACGCGCGGTCGGCATGCTGATCAACCGCCGCGGCGACGAGCAGTTCGTGACGGTTCGCAAGCAGTAGTCGTCATTGTGATTTGATGCTCCGCGAGCTGGTCGCCGATCGCATCCGGACGAGCGGCCCCATCAGCTTCGCGGAGTACATGGAGCTCTCGCTCTATCATCCGGAGCTCGGCTACTACGCCCGCGCGGCCCAGAAAACGGGACGCGCGGGCGATTTTTTTACGAGCGTCGACGTCGGCCCCATCTTCGGCGAGCTGCTGGCGACGCAGTTCGCCGAGATGTGGCGGGTGCTCGAAAACGGTTCCGGGATCCGTTTTCGAGACGTTCGCGCGAAAACGGATCCCGGAACCGTTTTCGACCTCGTCGAGTGCGGGGCCGGCAACGGGCGCCTGTCTCGCGACATCCTCGACGCGGCGCGCCGCAACGACCCGGCGTTCTATTCCGCCCTCCGGCTCTCTCTTGTCGAGCGGTCCCCCACCGCGCGCGCGGCCCAGACAGAGACCCTCGGCCCGCATGCGCTTCTGCTTCAACACAGCGGCACGACCCTGCCGGAACACGTCTCCGGCGTCATCCTGGCCAACGAACTGCTCGACGCGCTGCCCACCCACGTCGTCGTCATGACGGAGAATGGACTGCGCGAAGTGTTCGTCGACATCTCCGGCGACCGGTTCGTGGAGCGGTTCGGGCAAACCTCCACGCCGCGCATCGCGGAATACCTCGCGCGCGCGGGCGCGAAGATGCGGGTGGGATGGCGCGCCGAAGTGAACCTGGCAGCCGAAGACTGGATGACGCAGGCGGCCGCCTCGCTTGACACGGGGTTTCTGGTCATCATCGACTACGGCCACGACGAGCGCGAGCTCTACGGCGTTTCACACGCGGCCGGGACGCTGACGTCGTTCAAGAAACACGCGCAGCCGGTCGATTTCCTGCAGGAGCCCGGCGACACCGACATCACGGCACACGTGGACCTCACCGCGGTGACGCGAGCGGCCGAACGGTCGGGACTCGATGTGCTCGCGCGGCTCGATCAGACATACTTCATGCTGGGCCTGGGCATCGCCGAGCTCGAGAACCTCTCGCTGCAGCAACGTCTGGCGATGAAGACATTGCTGCTGCCGGGCGGGCTCGGCAGCACGCACAAGGTGCTCCTGTTCGGAAAGGGCGTCGGCACGCCCGCGCTGAAGGGATGCTCCTACCGCGTGCGCCTCACGTAACGCGCGATCGGCTCACATGCGCTTTCCTGTTCACTTCTGGATCGGCGTCGTCACGCTCGTGCTCTCGGAGGGCGCGATGCTGGCGCACGTCGAGCCCTTCTGGACGTGGCACACGCCGTTTGCCTGGACGGGATACATCCTCATCCTCGACGGGATCATCTACACGAAGCGCCGTTCGTCGTGGCTGACGAGGCATTTCCGCGAGTTCGTGTTCCTCGCGTTCATGTCGATTCCGTTATGGGTCGTGTTCGAAGGCTATAACCTGCTCATCAAGAACTGGTACTACATCAATCTTCCCGACAACCTGGTGCTGCGCTACGTCGGGTACGCGTGGGCGTTTGCGACGGTCTGGCCCGGGATTTTCCAGACCGCCGAGCTCGTCGCGATTCTTCGAGGCGGGCGGAGGACTGGCTCGACCGAAGCCGACGCGGAATCGCGGCGGCTGTTGCGCGTGGACTACGAGCTGGCGACCGCCGACTACGTGAGCGTCGTGTTCGGCGCCGCGATGCTGTTGTTGCCCATCATCTGGCCGTCCCCGTACCTGGCCGCTCCGGTGTTCCTCGGCTTCATTTTTCTGCTCGACCCGATCAATGCCTGGTCCGGCGACGACTCGCTG
This sequence comes from Vicinamibacterales bacterium, assembly GCA_963746535.1. GTDB lineage: Bacteria > Acidobacteriota > Vicinamibacteria > Vicinamibacterales > JAMQPK01 > JAMQPK01. Next base: position 42,540 of record CAVVBP010000012.1, read on the forward strand.
CTGCGCGATTTCCGGAACGGCACGTACGAACGGACGACGAATCTGCTCATCGCGGGCTTCATCTGCGGCGGGCTGTGGGAGTTCTGGAACTTCTGGGCGCGAGCGAAGTGGATCTACACCGTGCCGATCGTCGGCAACGTGAAAATCTTCGAAATGCCGGTTCTCGGCTATTTCGGCTTCCCGCCGTTCGCCCTCGAATGCTTCGCCATCTACGTGTTCATCCGGCGTCTGTTCTGGCGTGGATCGCGGCGCACGATTGCCGTCTAAATGGTCCCATCGCCCAACCGCGCAGTATAAAATGCGGTGATGGCCGCTACTCTGGAGCGGGAGATCAAACTCTGCTTTCGCGACGCGCAGGAAGCCAGGCAGGCGATTCTGGCGACCGGCGCCACGCCGCTGCGAGGCCGACGGTTGCAGGAAGACTACCTGCTCGACACACGGGACGATCAGCTGCGCCAGCGCCGGTGCGTGCTCCGCGTCCGGCTCGAGTGCGGCAAGACGCTCCTCACCTTCAAGGGCCCGGTTCAGAACTCACCGATGAAGCTGCGCGAGGAACTGGAAACCGTCGTCGGCGACGGGTTGCTCCTGATGCACGTGCTCGAAGAGCTCGGTTTTCATGTGTGGTTCCGCTACGAGAAGTACCGCGAGGAGTTCGCGCACGAAGACGTGACCATTGCGATTGACGAGACGCCGGTTGGCACGTTCGTCGAAATCGAAGGTGGCGAGCAGGGCATCCGCCAGACCGCCGAGGCGCTCGCGCGGAAGCCCGCCGACTACCTGACGGACTCCTATCGCGGGCTTTACGTAAAGCATTGCGAGCAGCACGGATTGCCGCTCGCCGACATGCTCTTCGAGGACTCCTAACTGCCTCACGCCGCTCTCATCCTGACGGCCGGTCTCGGTACGCGGCTGCGGCCGCTGTCGTGGGTACGGGCGAAGCCCGCGGTGCCCGTGGCGGGCGAGCCGCTCGTGCGCCGCATCATCCGCTACGCGTCGAAGCAGGACGTGCGGGACTTCGTCCTCAACCTTCACTACCTGCCCGAAACCATCACGGCGCAGGTCGGCGACGGCAGCGATCTGGGCGTACGGGTTCGATACTCGTTCGAGTCGCCGGTACTCGGATCGGCCGGAGGGCCGCGCAAGGCGCTGTCGCTCCTGCCGGACGATGACTTCTTCATCATCAACGGCGATACGCTGACGAACGTGGATCTCGGCGCGCTGGCAGCGAACCATCGTGAAACCGGCGCGCTCGTGACCATCGCGGTGATGCCAAATCGATGGCCCGAACGGTACGGCGGGCTCATCGTCGACTCGACGGGACGCTTTCACAGCGTCGTGCCCAAGGGTTCGCCCGTGCGCTCGTATCACGTCGTCGGCGTGCAGATGGCGCACCCGTCGGCATTCGCCCGGCTGCCGCTGAACCAGCCGGCGGAAAGCATCGGCAGTCTTTACAAGGAGCTCGTCAAGGAGGACCTCGGCCACGTGCGTGCATTCCTGTGCGAAGCTGAGTTCTGGGATGTGGGCACGCCGGCCGACTATCTCGAGGCGTGTCTCGCGATCGGCAGGGCGGAGGGCGATGGTCCGCAGATCGGGCCCGGCTCGATCGTGGACCGGACGGCGCATCTGGTCGATACGGTGGTCTGGGATGGCGCACACATCGGCAAGGGCGCCACGCTCCGGCGCTGTATCATCGCCGACGGGGTGGAAATTCTTTCTGGAGCGAGCTTCCAGAATTGCGCCATCATTCAGAAAGACGGACGGCTCGACGTGACGGACTTCAGCTGATGGACACACCCTCGACCGCAGTGCAGGAAACACGGGACCGGATCGACGAGTGCCTGCATCGCGCGAAGCTTGCGGATCCGCAGGTGCGCGTCGTGCCGCTCACCGGAGACGCGTCGACGCGTCAATACTTCCGCATTCTCCGGCCCGACAACCCTTCTGTCGTGCTTGCGGTGTACGACGCCCCGTTTGTCTACGACGAGCTGCCGTTCGTGAACGTGTGCCGGCTGTTCACCAGCATCCCGCTGCCGATTCCGGCCATTGCCGGCCACGCCGACGACCTCGGCATCCTCATTCTCGAAGATCTCGGGGACGTGACGCTGCAGGCGCACCTCGGGGTGACGCAGCCCGCCGACCACGACGCGCTCTACCGCCAGGCCGTCGAGTTCGTGTTTCGCATGCAGCGCAGGGGTGCCGAGCTCGAGTCGGACGAGTTCATCCCGTATCGCGTCGCGTTCGATCGCGACAAGCTGATGTGGGAGATGAATTTCTTCGTCAAACACTTCCTCGAGGCGTATCACGGGGCCTCGATCACGGCGGCCGCCCGCGAAGCGCTGAACGAGGAGTTCCTGCGAATCGTGGACGAGCTCGCGGCCGAGCCGCGCGTGCTGTGCCATCGCGATTACCACAGCCGGAATCTGATGTTGCACGACCGCAACCTGTACATCATCGACTTCCAGGACGCCCGCATGGGGCCCGACACCTACGATCTGGCGTCGCTGCTGCGCGACTCGTACGTGGACCTGCCGGATGCGCGCGTCGACGACCTGATCCGGGGATATCTGAAGCTTGGCAGCCCGGCCAACGCGACGCCCGATGCGTTTTCGGAGTACCGGCGGCGATTCGATCTCATGTCGGTGCAGCGCAATCTGAAGGCGCTCGGCACCTTCGGCCATCAGACGACCGCACGGCGCAATCCGGTGTACATCCAGTACATCCCCAGGACGTTGAGCAACGTGCGCACGAACCTGGAGCGGTACCCGCGCTTCGCGCGCCTGCGCGAGATTCTGTTCTAGAGTGGCGGGTCCAAAGAGCAGGACCCGCCCTACGTATGTAGGCCGGGTCTTGTTCTTGAGACCCGGCCTGGCATCGATGTTTGGTGTATATGAAGAAATTTGGTGTTTCGACTCACCTGTATCACGAACAACGGCTGGACCTGGCGCACGTCCTCGAGATTGCCGCCAGCGGATTCGAGGCCGTCGAGCTGTTTGCCACGCGCAGCCACTTCGACTATCACGACGAGACGGCGATCGCGACGTTGAAAGACTGGCTGACCCAGGCGAACCTCGATCTGCACTCCGTCCACGCCCCGATTACCGACGTGTTCGTCAACGGACGAGGTCAGCGCACGTTCTCAACCGCGGCTCGTGACGCCGACGCCAGAAAGGCGACGCTCCGCGAAATGGCGGCGGCGCTGAACATCTTCAGGGTTATTCCCTTCAAGTATCTGGTCGTGCACCTCGGTGTGCCCGAGGCCTGGAAGCCCGGACCAGACGAGAACCATCGTGAGGCGGCGATCCGCAGCGTGGAGGAGATCCAGTCCATGGCCGAGACGGTGGGCGTAACGGTGGCGCTCGAAGTGATGGGCAACACCCTCTCGACGGCCCCCGATCTCATCGAGATCATCGAGCGCAGCTTCGAAGGCGCCGATCTCGGCATCTGCATGGATGTCGGCCACGCGCACATGCTCGGCGACACGGCCGAGGCCATCGAAACGACGTCGGAGTTTCTCGTCACGACGCACATCCACGACAACCGCCGGCAGAGCGACGACCACCTGGTTCCCTTCCAGGGCAGCATCGACTGGGCGGCCACCGTGATGGCGTTGGAAAAGATCGGCTACGATGGAGTGTTGATGTACGAAGTGAGGAACGCAGAGTCGCCCACAACAGTGCTCGCGAAGGCCGTCAGCGCACGCCGGCGGCTCGAAGCGCTGATGATGGACACGTCCCAGCTGACCGCGTTCGAAATCGAATGATTGCCTATATCGATCAGATCGCGCAGCACGACGGCAAACAGGTCACCATCCGCGGATGGCTCCACAACCGGCGGTCGAGCGGGAAGATTCACTTCCTGTCGATCCGCGACGGCACGGGGTTCATCCAGGGCATCGTGTCCAAAGCGACGGTCGGCGACGAGAAATTCAAGCAGGCCGACCATCTGTCGCAGGAGACCGCGGTCATCGTGCACGGAACGGTGCGCGCGGACAGCCGTGCGCCCGGCGGGTACGAGCTCGACGTCTCGGACTTCGAGATCGTCTCGCCGTCGATCGATTATCCGATTACGCCGAAGGAACATGGCGTCGATTACCTGCTCGATCGCCGGCACCTGTGGATCCGCTCTGAAAAACAGCAGGCGATTCTCCGCGTTCGCCATGAAGTGATCAGCGCGGTCCGCGATTTCTTCAACGACCAGGGGTTCATCCTCGCCGACACGCCCATCTTTACGCCCGCGGCGTGCGAAGGCACGACCACGCTCTTTCCCGTCGACTATTTCGAAGACCAGAAAGTCTTCCTGACGCAGAGCGGCCAGCTGTACGCCGAGGCCAACGCGATGGCCCTCGGGCGTGTCTACAACTTCGGTCCGGTCTTCCGCGCCGAGAAATCCAAGACGAGGCGGCACCTCACGGAATTCTGGATGGTCGAGCCCGAAATGGCCTACGCCACGCTGGACGATGTAATCGATCTGGCCGAGGGCCTGGTCGTGGCCGTCGTCTCGCGCGTGCTGGACAAACGGCGCCGCGAGTTGAAAGCGCTCGAGCGCGACACGTCGAAGCTCGAGAACGTGAAATCGCCGTTCCCGCGTATCTCGTACGACGACGCCGTGAAGCTGCTCAACGAGAAGGGGCAACCGTTCGAGTGGGGTGGCGACCTGGGAGGCACCGACGAAACCGTGCTCTCGCAGCACTTCGACCGGCCGGTGGCCATCCATCGCTATCCGGCCAGCATCAAGCCCTTCTACATGGAGCCCGACCCCACGCGGCCCGAGCTCGCGTTGTGCGTCGACGTGCTCGCGCCGGAAGGCGTCGGCGAAATCATCGGCGGCAGCCAGCGCCTCGCCAGCTACGACGTGCTGTTGCAGCGGATCAAGGAACACAACCTGCCGCAGGAAGCGTTCGAGTGGTACCTCGACCTGCGCCGCTTCGGGTCGGTTCCGCACGGCGGCTTCGGCATGGGCATCGAGCGCGTCGTCGGGTGGCTCTGCGGCCTCGAACACGTCCGCGAAGCGACGCCGTTTCCAAGGATGATGTATCGGGTGACACCATGAAGATTGGTTTCATCTCGCTCGGATGTCCGAAGAACCTCGTCGATTCCGAGGTCATGATGGGGCTGTCCCAGGAGGGCGGCCACACGCTGACGCCGGATCCTTCGGAAGCCGAGGTCCTCGTCGTCAACACCTGCGCGTTCATCGATTCGGCCAAGGAGGAATCCGTCAACACGATTCTCGAGCTGGCCGAGTTCAAGAAGAGCGGCTCGTGCAAGCGGCTGGTCGTCACGGGTTGTCTGGGCGAACGCTATCGCGACGAGCTGAAGGCGCAGATTCCCGAGATCGACGCCGTGCTCGGCACCGGCGACGTGCCGGAGATTGTGGGCGCCATCGAGGGAGCACTCAAGTCCAGGAAGATACCGTTAAGGCTCGTTCAGGACCAATCCCCAATCCCTAATCCCCAATCCCGGGATTTGCCAACGTACTTGTATGACGCCGAGCCCCGCGTATTCGCGACACCGCGCCACTTCGCCTACATCAAGGTCGCCGAGGGCTGCGACTACAAGTGCTCCTTCTGCATCATCCCGACGCTGCGCGGTCACTACCGCAGCAGGCCGATCGATTCCATCGTCCGCGAAGCACGGTCGCTCGCCGCACGAGGCGTGCGCGAAATCATCCTGATCTCGCAGGACACCACGTTCTACGGCCGCGACCTGGCCCAGGGCGCCGCCCTTCCGACGCTGCTTCGCGAGCTGAACCAGGTGGACGGCATCGACTGGATCCGGCTGCTGTATCTGTATCCCACGACCATTACCGCCGACATCCTCGAGGCCATGGCGGAGTGCGACAAGGTCGTGCAAGTACATCGACCTGCCGCTGCAGCACGCCTCTGACGCCGTGTTGCGACGGATGAAGCGGCCGGGGACCGGCAAGGGTTACGAGCAGCTTCTGAGCCGGATCCGCGCCCGCGTTCCCGGCGTCTCATTGAGAACAACCTTCATTGTGGGATTCCCGGGCGAGACCGAGCCGGAGTTCGACGAACTCTGTGCCTTTGTCAGGTCGGTCGGGTTCGACCATGTCGGGGTTTTCACGTATTCGCACGAGGAAGGCACGACGGCGCACGACCTTCCGGACGACGTCCCTGCCGCGACCAAGGCGAAACGCCGCAACACGTTGATGGCCGAGCAGAAGCGCATCGTGGCGCGGGCCCAGAAGCAGCGCATCGGCACCCACGTTCAGGTGATGGTCGACGGCCCCTCCCCCGAGCACGACCTCGTCTGGAGAGGCCGGCTGGCCGGACAGGCGCCCGACATCGACCCCGTCGTCTACTTCACCGAGGCGGACCCCGAAATCCTGCGACCGGGGGCGATTTTTCAGGCGGAAATCGTGGGCTCCCGCGAATATGATCTCGTGGTCCGCCCCGGAGTAGACAGGCCCTTGTGATAAACTTTTAGGTTCGTAAGAGCCTGCAAGACCTGAAAGTGGGCCTGTGCCCACTTTTTGTTTTTGGGGGTGGTTTTACGCTGCTCATTGACACAATTCGCGGAGTCGCCGAGCGGGTCGCCCGCTCGTACAACCTGGAGATTTTCGACGTTCAGTTCCGGCGCGAGTCGACGGGGTGGATGCTGCGGATTTTTCTCGACGTGCCCTTTGCCGACAGCGACGCGGCCATCGCCGACGAAGCCGAGCGGCGAAGGCGGGCGGATCTGTCGCCGACGATCGAGGACTGCGAGCGCGTCAGCCGTGATGTCAGCGCGATTCTGGACGTCGAGGAAGTCATCGACCAGAGTTTCACCCTCGAGGTGTCGTCACCCGGGCTGGATCGGCCGCTGCGCAACGCGGGCGACTACAGGCGGTTCGCGGGAAGGCTCGCGAAAATCGTGGTCTCGCATCCGGTCGATCGACAGACGCATTTCGAGGGGCGGTTGGGCGGTTTCGAGAACGATGCGATCGTGATGGAAACGACGCCGGGAAAGCGGCAACTCATCCCGCTCGCGCTCGTCACTCGCGCTCGCTTGGAAGTGGAGTTTTGAGGGCTGAGGGCTGAAGGCTGAGGGCTGAGGGGCCCCGGATCAAACAATGTCTAACCCGTTGATGCAGACAATCGAGGCACTGGCGAAAGAGAAAGGCATCGAAGCGGATGTCGTCATCACCGCCATCGAGGATGCCGTGCTGACCGCCTCGAGGAAGTATTACAAGACCAACGAGAACCTGAAGACGCGCTTCAATCAGGATACCGGCCAGGTCGATCTGTTCGCCGTCAAACAGATTGTGCTGGACGTGCAGAATCCGGCGACCGAGATCTCCCTCGAGGAAGCGCAGCAGCTGTATGGCGACGAGGCCGAAGTGGACATGGAAATCGAGTTTCCCAAGCCCACGGAAGTGCTCGGGCGCATCGCCGCGCAGACGGCCAAACAGGTCATCTTCCAGAAGGTCCGCGAGGCCGAGCGCGAGAACATCTTCGGCGAGTACAGCCAGCGCATCGGCGAGGTCGTGAACGCCACGGTGAAGCGCTTCGAGAACGGCGACATGGTCGTCGAGCTGGGGCGCATCGAGGCGAGCCTCCCGCGCAAGGAGCAGTCGCGGGCGGAGAGTTACGCGCCCGGCGAACGCCTGCGCGCCGTCATCAAGGGCGTCAACCGCAGCACGAAGGGCCCGCAGATCGTGCTGTCGCGCACCGATCCGGCCCTGCTGGTGAAGCTCTTCGAGCAGGAAGTGCCGGAGATCTACGACGGCACGGTGCAGATTCGCGGCGCCGTGCGCGAGGCCGGCGATCGCGCGAAGGTCGCAGTGTTTTCCCGCGAGCGCGATGTCGATCCGGTGGGTGCGTGCGTCGGCATGAAGGGCACGCGCGTGCAGGCGATCATCCGCGAGCTGCGCGGCGAGAAGATCGACATCGTCGAGTGGTCGGACGATCCGGTTTCGCTCGTCACCAACGCGCTCAGCCCCGCGAAAGTGCAGCGCGTGTCGATTGTCGACGACAAGGAGCGCGTGGTCGAGGTCGTCGTCGAGGACAAGCAGCTGTCGCTCGCCATCGGGAAGAAGGGCCAGAACGTCAGGCTCGCCGCGAAGCTCACCGGCTGGCGCATCGACATCAAGAGCGAAGAAGAGAAGCGGCGCGAGATCGAGGCACAGTTCGAAGGGTTCGTGGGCGATTCGAGCGCGACCGAGGAGCCGGCGGATGCCGAACAGGCTGAGACCGAACCGGCTGAGGCCGAACAGGCCGCGGCTGTCGCGGACGAGGCGGAGAATGCGGCTCCGTCGTTCTCGATCGCCGGCATCGGCGACAAGACGATGCAGAGGCTGATCTCGGCGGGCTACGACAGCACCGAGAAGATCGCGCTCGCCAGCGTCGACGCGTTATCCGAGGTCCAGGGCATCGGCGCGAAGACGGCAGAGCGGATTCTCGCCGCCGTACGCGGAGAAGCGCCGGCAGAGGAAGAGCAGGCATAGGCGCGATCCGGGATGGGAGTGGCGCAACTGAAGTTGCGCCCTGCCAGGAAGCAGTCAGGACGAAGACGCAGAACAAAGGGTAGGGCGCAACTTCAGTTGCGCCACCACCGAGCGCAGTACGGGAGATTTATTTGGCAACAGTTCGTATTTACAAGGTCGCGGAGCTTCTCAACACGAGCAGCCAGGAAGTGCTCGCACTGCTGAAGCGCGCGCACGGCATCGAGCTCAAGAGCGCGTCCAGCACCATTGAAGAGGTTGTGGCGCGCCAGTTCGTCGAGCGGCTCGCGCGCGAGCGCAACATCACGCTGCCGGGCGGCGACATGTTCGCCGAGGGACCGGCCGCCAAGCCCGGTGCGAAGAAGCCGGCCGCCAGCGCCAAGAAGGCGGAGCCCGCGAAGCCGGCGGCACCCACGCTGGCGCCGCCGCGCCTCGTCAAGACCGCCAAACCCCCGGCGCCTGCGGCCGCACCCATCTCCGCCTCTCCGGTTGTCGAAGAGCCGGAATACGAGGAGCCGCCCACGCCCGAACCGGTTGTGGAACCGGTCGAAGAGCCCACGCCGATCGCGAAAACATTCGAACCTCCGTCATCCAGCGAGGAACAGATACTGCCATCCATACCTGTCATTGAACCACCGACTGCACCCGCTCGGCCGATCGCAGCCGCACCCGCGGCCCCGCCGAGGCCTGTGCCGACACAGGGTCGCATGGTGCCGCCGAGCATCAGGTTGAGAATCGAAGAACCGAACGCGCCAGGAACCTCGGCCGTCCCTGCGATGCCAACCCGGCCCTCGGGGCCTCGTCTTCGCCCATCCGACAAGATCGTGCCGCCGAGGCCCACGGCTCCGCTGCCTCCGGCGACCGGCAACCTCGCGCGACCCGGCGGACCGGGCGGCGGACCGGGTGGTATCTCGACGCGTCCGGCGCCGCAGCGTCCGTCCTATCCGCCTCCAATGCGGCCGAACATGCCGCCTGGCGGTCCGCGGCCGTTGCCAACACCGCCGATCCGTCCGCCACAGGCGCCGCAGGGCATGCGCCCCTCAGGGGGTGTCGGCCAGCAGCGTCCTGGAGCGCCGAGATTCACGCCGCCGCCGATGCGGCCGCAGATGGGCCGGCGCCCGGACGGCGAACAGCGCCGCGACGTGCGGTCGCAGTCGATGGCCTCGGTCGCGCCTCCACCGATTACGCGCACCGTCACGTTCGTCGAAGGCATGACGGTGAAGGACCTCGCCGACAAGCTCGACCAGCGCGTCAAGGACGTCCTCAAGAAGCTGCTCGACAAGCGGCTGATGATGACCATCAACAGCACCGTGGACACCGACACGGCGTCGATGATCGCGCGCGAGTTCGGTGCCGAAGTGCAGCTGCGCACGTTCGAGCAGGACATGCTCGAGGTGGAAGCGGACGAAGTGAAGCCGGAAGACACGATCCCGCGCGCGCCCGTCGTCACGGTGATGGGTCACGTCGATCACGGCAAGACCACGCTGCTCGACGCGATCCGCACGGCGCGCGTCGCCGAGCGCGAAGCCGGCGGCATCACGCAGCACATCGGCGCGTATCACGTGACCACGGCCAACAAACGCGACATCGTGTTCCTCGACACCCCTGGCCACGAGGCGTTTACCCTGATGCGCGCGCGCGGTGCGAAAGTCACCGATGTCGTCGTGCTCGTGGTTGCGGCCGACGACGGCGTCATGCCCCAGACGCGCGAAGCGATCGACCACGCGAAGGCGGCGAACGTGCCGATCATCGTGGCGATCAACAAGATCGACAAGCCGGGCACCGACCCCGAGCGCGTCAAGCGCGAGCTGTCGGATCTGAACCTCGTCCCCGAAGACTGGGGCGGGCAGACCGTCATGGTGCCGGTCTCGGCGAAGAAGAAGACAGGGCTGGACACGCTGCTCGAAATGATTCTCCTCGTCAGCGACATCGGCGAGTACAAGGCCAATCCGAAGCGCAATGCGTCGGGCACGGTGCTCGAGTCGAAGCTCGATCGCGGACGCGGTCCCGTCGCGACCATCCTGGTGCAGGACGGCACGCTCCGCGTCGGCGACACGTTCATCGCCGGTCCGATTGTGGGCCGCGTGCGCGCGCTCATCGACGATCGCGGCAAGCCCATCAAGCTGGCGCCGCCTTCCACGCCGGTCGAGGTGCTCGGGTTGACCGGGCTGCCGCAGCCCGGCGATGCGTTCCAGGCGCTGGCCGACGCGGCCAAGGCCCGGCAGATTGCCACCTACCGCCAGGGCATGGCCAAGGAAAAGGCGCTCGGGGCGAAAGGCAGCCGGCTGACGCTGGAATCGCTGCAGCAGCAGATTGCCGAAGGCGGGATGAAGGACCTGCCCATCGTCATCAAGTCGGACGTGCAGGGCTCGGCGGAAGTGCTGGCCGACACGCTGGCGAAGTTGAGCGACGATCGCGTGCGCATCAAGATCATCCATTCGGGCGTGGGCGCCATCAACGAATCGGACGTGCTGCTCGCGTCGGCATCGAACGCCGTCGTCATCGGGTTCAATGTCCGCCCGGACCGCAACGCCGAACAACTGGCCGAGCGCGAAGAGGTCGACATCCGCCATCACACCGTCATCTACAACGTGACCGACGAGATGAAGAAAGCGATGACGGGCCTGCTCGAGCCGACGTTGAAGGAAGTACGGCTGGGCGCGGCAGAGGTGCGGAACATCTTCAAGGTTCCGAAAGCGGGGACGATTGCCGGCTGCTACGTCGTGGACGGGCGCATCACACGCAGCGGCGACACCAAGGCGCGGCTGGTTCGCAACGGTGCTCTCGTGCACGAAGGGAAGATCAGCTCTCTGCGGCGCTTCAAGGATGACGTGAGCGAGGTCAAGGCCGGCTTCGAGTGCGGCATCGCGTTCGACAAATACAACGATGTAAAAGTGGGCGACGTGATCGAAGTGTTCACGGTGGAACGCGTAGCCGTTTCGGCCTAGCCCGCATTGCCATATTCGCGATTGACGATTGCCACATTGATTGGCGATTGCCGAATTCCGGCAATCGTCAATCGAGAATCCGCAATGGTGATTGGCCACCTCTCCATCGAGCTCCATATTCCCGGCGCCCGGTCGCTGAAAGAGAAGCGGATGGTGCTGCGGAGCGTGAAGGATCGCATCAGGAAATTCAACGTCGCCGTTGCCGAAGTCGAATACAACGACCTCTGGCAGCGGGCCGGCCTCAGCGTTGTCACCGTCTCCAACGAGGAAAAGCACGCCGACCGCGAGCTTGCCGCCGTGGTCACCGAAATCGAGCGCGTGGAGCCAGGCTTGATCGCACGTACTGAGGTAGAGTTTCTAGGGTAACGGCTTAACTTTTTACTTTTCACTTTTTACTTATTTTTACTTTCTTCCTATGGGCCAGGGTTCCAGACCCGAACGCGTCGCCGATCAGATTCGCGCCGAGGTCACGACGATGATCGCGCGCGAGCTGCACGATCCCGGTGTCGGGTTCGTCACGGTGACGCGCGTGCAGGTGACGGCCGACCTGCAGCACGCCCGCGTGTACTACACCAGCCTCGGCGATGCAACGGCACGCCAGAACACCGCGCGTGCGCTCGAGCGCGCGACCGGGTTCATGCGGCGGCAGATCGGCCAGCGTCTGCGCCTGAGGCGCACGCCCGAGATTCACTTCGAGTTCGATGCGAGCATCGGACACCAGGATCGCGTCGCGCAGCTCCTCAAGGAAATTGCCGACGAGCAGGCGGTCCAGCCCGACACATCCGATTCTTCGGAGACTGATGACCGCTAACCGCATTGCCGAGATCCGCGACGCCATTCTCCAGCGGCAGCGCTTCGTCATCACATCGCACGCCCGGCCCGACGGCGATGCCATCGGCTCGCAGGTGGCCATGGCCTACGCGCTGCGGCAGCTCGGCAAGGACGTGCAGCTCGTGGACAGGGATCCCACGCCGCCGCAGTTCCAGGCGCTGCCCGGAGTCCGCGACATTCAGGTGTCACCGACCGTGCACGGGCAGTTCGACGCCGCGATCGTGATGGAATGCGGCGACTTGTCGCGCACCGGCGTCGACGGGTTCGAGAAGTACTTCGTCATCAACATCGATCACCATCCGGGCAACTCGAATTTCGGCGCGATCAACTGGTTCGACGAGCGCGCCGCGGCCTGCGGCGAGATGGTGTTCGACGTCATCGAGGCGCTCGGCGTGACGCTGACGCCGGAAATCGCGACCCATATCTACGTCGCGATCCTGACCGACACGGGCGGGTTTCACTTCTCGCACATCACGCCCAGGACGTTCGAGATCTGCCGGCGCTGCACCGAGGCCGGGGCTCAACCCGAGGCCATCGCCCGGGCCGTCTACGACAACAGCACAATGGGGCGCCTGCGGCTGATGGGCGCCGTGCTGCACAACCTCGAGTTCGAGGCGAACGGGCGGGCCGCGCTCGCCGCGCTGACGCTCGAACTGCTGCGCACCACCGGATCCACGCACGAAGACTCCGAAGGGCTCATCAACATGCCGCTGACCGTGAGGGAAATTCAGGCCGTCGCGTTCCTGAAGGAAGTCGAGCCCGGGACCTTCCGCATCAGCCTGCGGTCGAAGGGCGATGTCGATGTGAACCGTGTCGCCAACCGGTTCGGCGGCGGCGGCCACAAGAACGCGGCCGGCTGCACATTGAACGGCCCGTATGCCGACGTCCGCCGTCAGCTCGTCGACGAGCTGAACCGCGCGCTGGCGTAAGGTTTGCCAAAGAATTGAGTTCGAGAAGGCACGATGGCTGTGGTATCTGAAACGGTTTTCGCCGACGGCGTCATCGTCATCGACAAGCCGGCCGGACCCACGTCGCACGACGTGGTCGCGGTCGTTCGCCGCGCCCTCCTTCGCGCTCCCCGCTTCGGCGGGCAGGCCGGGAAGCCGAAGGTCGGGCACACCGGGACGCTCGATCCGCTGGCGTCTGGCGTGCTGCCGCTCGTCCTGGGCAAGGCCACGCGGCTCGCACAATTCCTGTCGTCTGCCGACAAAGAGTACGAAGCCGACATCGAGCTCGGCGTGAGCACGACGACGCTGGATCGCGGCGGCGAGATCGTGACACGCGAGCGCACGCGCGCCGTGTCCGACCTCACCGCGTCGCTCGTCGAGGAAGCCGTCGCCGAGTTCCGCGGCACGTACCTGCAGGAGCCGCCCGCCTATTCCGCCAAGAAAATCGACGGCGACCGCGCGTACGACCTCGCGCGCAGGAACGCGCCCGTGCGGCTGCAGCCCGTGAAAGTCACGGTGACCGCCCTCGACGTGCTCGAGTGGCGCGGCAGCCTCCTGCGCGTGCGCCTGGTGTGCTCGGCCGGCTACTACGTGCGCTCCCTCGCCGATGCCATCGGCAACCGCCTTGGCACCGGCGCGCATCTCGCCGGCCTCGTCAGGACGAGAAGCGGTGATTTCTCGATCTCGCAGGCCGTCGGTCTCGACCTCATCGATCGGCAGCCGCAAGAGGCCGCCGCGCGTGTGATACCGCTGAGCGATTTGCTCCCGTCCCTTCCGGCGATCACGCTCACCCCTGAGGGAGCGTCGCTCGCCGCCCGCGGCGGGTTCATTGGCCCGTCACACGTAAGGGGGACCGCGGCCCTGACGGGCCTCTCCAAGGGCGGCCGTGTCCGACTTCTGCACCCCGACGGACGCCTCGTGGCGATCGCAGAACCGCGCGCCGGCGGCGTCGCAGGGCTTTTGCATCCGGGCGTAGTACTGGACTAAAATTACTCGTTTGTGATTAACACATTGCGGCGGACCGGGGACCATGCGATCCCACCGATGGCATCTGCTGGGCCGCTCGCGGAGGTAAACGACCCGTGGCTTTGAACAAAGATCGAAAAACCGAGCTCATCTCCTCGTACCGCACCCACGACTCCGACACCGGCTCTCCTGAAGTCCAGGTTGCCATTCTCAGCGAACGCATCGGCTATCTCACCGAACACTTCAAGACCCACGCGAAAGATCATCATTCGCGCCGCGGTCTCCTCAAGCTCGTCGGTCAGCGCCGTCGCCTGCTGGATTATCTGAAAGGCAAGGACTCGGAACGCTATGCCGAGCTGATCCGGAGACTGGGCATCCGCAAGTAGCCGTCGGTCCGGCCAGAGCCGGACGCGACGTACGATCCGAGGCATACGCAAGTTCCCGAGGCACAAATGTATAGAAAAGAAGTTCTCATCAACGGCACTCCCCTTTCCTTCGAAACGGGAAAATATGCCAAGCAGGCCGATGGTGCCGCTTTGGTCCGGATGGGCGATTCGGTCGTCCTTGTCACGGCCTGCGCCGTCCAGTTCGCCCCGCGAAGGCATCGACTTTCTTCCGCTGACGGTTGACTACAAGGAATACACCTACGCGTCGGGACGCATCCCGGGCGGGTTCTTCAAGCGCGAGGGCAAGCCTTCCGAGAAGGAAGTCCTCACCAGCCGCGTGATCGATCGACCGATTCGGCCGCTCTTCCCTCAAGGCTGGCGCTACGAGTCGCAGATTATCGCGCTGGTGCTTTCGGCCGACGCGAACTACGACCCGGACGTGCTCGCGATTACCGGCGCTTCTGCCGCGCTTGCGCTGTCGAGCATCCCCTTCCAGAAGACGATCGCCGGAGTGCGGGTGGGCAAGGTGGATGGACAGTACATCATCAACCCGACCTACGAGCAGCGCAAGAAGAGCTCGCTCGACCTGGTGCTCGCGGGCAGCAAGGACGCGATCGTGATGGTCGAGGCCGGCGCGAAGGAAATCAGCGAAGAAGAAGTGGTACAGGCGCTCGAAGCCGGCCACGACGCCATCAAACGCCTCGTCGACACGATCGACGCGCTCGCGAAAGAGGCCGGCAAGCCGAAGCGCGAGGCGCCGAAGAAGGAAGTGAACCACGCGTTCTACCGCGAGGTCGAGGAGAAAGTCCTCGTTCCGCTGAGCGAAGCGATGCGCGTGCGCAACAAGCTCGAGAGCTACAGCACCGTGGACCAGGTGCTGGAAGATCTCATCGCGGACATCCCGGAAGGCGAAGTGCAGCGCAAGGTCGAGGCGAAGGCTATCTTCAAGGGACTGAAAGAGAAGGTGCTGCGCGACGAAGTGCTCGACAAGCGCGTGCGGCTCGACGGCCGCAAGTTCGACGAGATCCGCCCGATCTGGTCCGAGGTCGGGGTGCTTCCGCGCGTCCACGGCTCGGCCGTCTTCACGCGCGGCGAGACGCAGGCGCTCGTCACCGTCACGCTCGGCACCTCGGACGACCAGCAGAAGATCGAGACGGTCGAAGGCGAGGTGTACCGCCGCTTCATGCTGCACTACAACTTCCCGCCGTTCTCGGTCGGCGAAGTGCAGTTCCTGCGCGGTCCAGGCAGGCGCGAAGTCGGTCACGGCGCGCTCGCGGAGCGCGCGCTTCTGCCGGTGCTTCCATCGGAGGAAGCATTCCCCTACACAATCAGGGTCGTCTCTGACATTCTCGAATCGAACGGGTCGTCGTCGATGGCCACGGTGTGCGGCGGCACGCTGTCGATGCAGGACGCGGGCGTACCCCTTCGCGCGCCGGTGGCCGGCGTTGCGATGGGCCTCATCATGGACGAGAAGACGGGCAAGTACGCGATCCTCTCGGACATCGCGGGCGCCGAAGATCACTACGGCGACATGGACTTCAAGGTGACAGGGACGGCCAACGGCGTCACCGCGCTGCAGATGGACATCAAGGTGACGGGCATTACCGCCAGCATCATGCGCGAGGCACTCGAACAAGCGCATCGCGGACGGCTGCACATCCTCGCCGAGATGGCCAAGACGTTGACCGCGCCGCGCGGCAATATCTCGACCTACGCGCCGCGCATCATCACCATCAAGATCCCGGTGGACAAGATCCGCGACGTCATCGGGCCGGGCGGCAAGATGATTCGGAGCATCATCGACCGGACGGGCGTCAAGATCGATGTCGAGGACGATGGCAGCGTGAACGTCGCGTCGGCCGACGAAGCGGCGGCGCAGAAGGCCATCGCGATCATCCAGGAGCTGACGGCTACGGCCGAGCTGAACAAGACCTACATGGGCAAGGTGCAGCGGATTACCGATTTCGGCGCGTTCGTCGAGATCATGCCCGGCACCGACGGCCTGCTCCACGTCTCGGAAATCGCGAACCACCGCGTCAAGGACGTGCGGGACGAGCTCAAGGAAGGCGAGCAGGTTCTCGTGAAGGTCATCAACATCGATCCCACCGGCAAGATCCGCCTGAGCCGCAAGGCGCTGCTGCAGGACGAAGGCGCCGCCGCCAGCGCGGGTGGGCCATCGCGCAAATCGGAGTAAACTAAAGTCTGTGACTGGGTGAGCGATTGGGGCCGGGCTTCGGCCCTCCCCAATCTGCCAGTCTTCCAATCCGCGAATCCGCCGATTCGGGATTGCACCCGCCTCCCCCGGAAGGAGAACATCATGACGTCCTCACTTTCGGCCTCTGCCGGGACTATCGCGGCGCGCTCGGCACTCGTACTGATGCTGGCGCTGTTCGGCCTTCTGGCACGGGCGCAGGAGGGCGGCAGCGAGCGCAAGGTCACGGTCTCTGCGCACAAGTACGCATTCAGTCCCGGGCGCATCGTCGTTCACAAGGACGACCTCGTGCGGGTGAGCTTTTCCACCGACGACATCCCGCACAGCTTCACCATCGACAAATACCGCATCGCCAAGCGCGTGGAGCCGGGCAAGCCCATCGTCTTCGAGTTCCGGGCCGATCAGCCCGGCCGCTTTCCGATCTACTGCAACCTCTCGGTCGACGACGGCTGTAAGAAGATGGTCGGGGAGTTGATTGTTGAAAGTGGAAAGTAGAAAGCAAAAAGTAAAAAGTAAAAAGTAAAAAGTGAAAAGTATGGCCGCTCGCCTGACGCGTATCGTCCTGGCGCTGTACTTTCTGAACGTCGCCGCCGGGAAGTTGTTCGGTGCGGCGGTGTGGGTGTCCACGTTCGACCGCCTGGGCGGATCGCAGACAGGGCGATACGTGACCGGGGCGCTTCAGTTGGCCGGCGCGATCCTGATTCTGATTCCACGAACGCAGACGGCCGGCGCGGCGCTGCTCGCCGTGACGATGCTGGGCGCGACATTCGCGTGGACGTTCGCGTGGACGTTCGTCCTGAGAGATCCTGTCAACGCCATCTGGTCGGGTCTCATACTGGCCGTGCTCGTCGGCCTCGTGTTCTTCAAACGTTTGAAGCCCGCACTCGTTCGCGCGTAGCGTTCAGTACGTAGTGTCCGGCTTTAGCCGGACCCCTCGATCACGCCACTACACAACGAACCGCCGTTCTCGACGCCGATTCGCCGGGCGGACGCCCCGCCGGCTCGTAGGGCATCCGGATCTCGAGCCAGCGCGCGCCCGTGTGGTCGCTCGTCATCTGGAAACGAAGCGCCGGGTTGGCGTCGATCGCGTCGATCACGAACTGCAGCGTCGCGTGACTGCGTGCGAAGCGCAGGCGGTAGCCTCCTGAGACGGCGTGACACTGGTCCGCCGTCTCGATCAGCGACCGCAACCGCTGGTCCAACTCAGGCGTGAGCATCGACATATTCCCGGTACGCGCTCCTGAAGACACCTTCCCAGCCATTGTCGTAGCCCTCGCGCGTCGCCGCAGCCTGCTCGGCCAGGCGCTCCCAACCCCCGTGTGTCAGCACCACTTCGGTGCCGCCGGCGACTCCTGCAAAGGTCACCTCCACGGTCTGCGCCAGGTTCGCATCGCTGCCGGGGTGCCAGGTGAACGCGACCTTGCGCGGCGGGTCCCAGGTGACGATCGTGCCCCACACGTATCGTTCGTCGCCTTCTCCGTGTTCGACGATGAGGCCGCCGCTTCGCGGATCCATCGTGCACGAGACCGGCCGCTTCGCGCCGTCGCTCGACATGGCGATGACCGAATGCGTGTGGGACGGCCACCATTTCTGGAAATCGGCCGTGAAATACCGGAACGCGTCTTCGGCGCCGCACTTGACGACGACGCGTTTCACCACTGGCGTGAGATTGAGTTGCTGGCCGGCGTTCATCGCTTCTTCCCCCTGCGCCGCTTCACGGACGGCAAGTTCTCTTGCTGGTTGACGTAATCCGCGAACGCATTCAGCGCGTCCTGCCACATGACTTCGGCGTACTGTCTGACCGCGTCGAACCCGTGCGGGTCGAGGCTGAAGTAGTGGCTGGTGCCGCGCCACTCGTCGCGCACCACCTGGGCCTTCTGGAGCACTTTGAGATGCTGCGACACCGCGGGACCGCTGACGGGCAGCCGTGCGGCCAGATCGCCCACGCGCTGTGGCTTCTCGCGAAGCAGGTCGAGGAGCGCCTGCCTGGTGGGGTCAGCCAGCACGGCAAGGCGTTCGGCCAGGGTGGGTCCGGGCGTCATATATAAGTCATTACTAATATAAGTGAAAACTTATATATGTCAAGCGGATTCTTGCGCTCGAACAACCCGGCAGAAACGGTGTCAAACGGAGTGCAGACTCGTGCGGTCACTGCTCGGCTCGTGCACACTTGCCGCCCTTTTCCTCGCGCCGCTCGCCGGCGCGCAGTCCAGAGTCACGGACTTTTCGGGCGCGTGGGTGCTGACCTCCGAGCGGCCGGTCCCAGACGACCCGGACACGCTCGAGATTTCCGCCGTCGAAGAGTTCTTCGTCACCCAGACGCAGCGCTTCGTCAGCGTCGAGCACACGGCCAAACGCGGGAGCCATCCGGCGGCCGGCACGTTTGATTTCGGCGTTCGTGGCACCGTCGACGGCATACCCGGTGGACGCCAGCACGAGCTGACCTTGAGTGTCGGGTTCTTCGGGACCCAGCTGATCATCTCTGAAAACAGCACGGCCGCGGATGCCACGGGGTTCCCCGTGACGACAGGCCATGGCTCGATCTGGCTTCTGGATCCGGACGGACGGCTCGTCATCGAGTTCCGGGAAGCGCACAGCAAGGAGCGCCCGAAGACAGCCACGCGCGTCTACGTCAGAAAAGGGTAGACGCTGGATCGCGA
The DNA here is from genome assembly GCA_963746535.1 of Vicinamibacterales bacterium. Classification (GTDB taxonomy): domain Bacteria; phylum Acidobacteriota; class Vicinamibacteria; order Vicinamibacterales; family JAMQPK01; genus JAMQPK01. The sequence continues at coordinate 61,929 of CAVVBP010000012.1, forward strand.
TCCGGCAGGCACACCTGTCCTACCCGTTCGTCAGGATTGGACGCGGCCCAACGAAGGCGTCTTTGGGTTGAAACCAGCCGGCTATGCGGCCTTCCACTGCTGCGCGGCGCTGAGACGTTCCTTGATCGGCGGGTGCGTGTAGAAGAACGCCTGCACCAGCGGCGACGGGTTCTCTTCGGCGAGATTCTGCTGGCCGAGCCGCTTCATCGCGGTAATGAACGCGGAAGGATTGCTGGTCATCTGGAGGGCGTACCGAGTCGGCGCGCCGCTCGTGCGAACGCGACACCGCGTTCATGACCGGCTTCAGGCACAGCCCGAGGATCGAAGCCGTCAGCACGAGCACCGGCGCGCCCGCGGGATCGGCGACGCCGCGCAGCTCGAAAAACGGCACCGCCCATTGCAGCAGATAGTGCGCCGCGAAAAATCCCGCGAACGTCAGCGCCATGTCGAAGACGATCGACGTCCAGATGTCGCGATGCACATGGTGCGCGAGCTCGTGCGCCAGGATCACCTCGATCTCGTCGTCTGAGTAGTCGGCGAGCAGCGTGTCCGAGAGAAGAATGCGCCGGGTGTGGCCGATGCCCGTGAGCGCCGCATTCGCCTTCTTCGTCCGGTCGCTCAGCGTCCACTCGTAGACGCCCATGACGCGAGTGCCCGCCTTCGACGCGAGCGCTTGAAGACGATCGCGCAGCACTTCCTTCTGCAACGGCTTGAACGTAAAGAACAGCGGCAGGAGCACTACCGGTGCGAGGTTCACCAGCACGATCGTGACCAGTGAATACCCGGCGCCGGCCGCTAACCACCACCACTCCGGCCAGTGCCGCAGCGTGAAGTACACGAACACCGCCGCCGCTTCAGCGAACAGCACACCGATGGCTACCGCTTTCACATGGTCCTTGAACCAGTGCTGCCTCGTTTCCGTCGACAGGCCATAGCGTCGCTCGAGAAGAAACCCGCGGTAGAAGCTGAATGGAAGCGTCGCGACGTCGACAAGGACCGAAAGCACCAGGATGTAAAACGCAACGGTGAGCGTGGGGCTTGAACCGGCGATCGACGCGGCCCAGTCACGCAGGGCGGCCGAGCCGCCAGGAAAGAGAAGGCCCGCAAGGATGACGCCGGTCCAGACGGTCGAAAGCATCGCCGCCCGGCGTCCGAGACGATGGTAGCGGGTGGCTTTGTCTTCGTTCACCGCACCCCTATTTACCTTCGATCGTGATGCGCCCGTTGGTCGCGCGGACGTCAATCTCCGGTCCGCCGCCGTTGAGCGGCGATTCGACGCTGCGAATACGGCGCCCGGTGGAGGACTCCTGCGTGTTCAGTCCCGTAACGGTGACGCCGCCGTTCACCGAGCGCACGTTGAGCGTCGCTTTCGCGTCTTTCGGCACTTCGATCGAAATCTGACCGTTCGTGCATTCCACGCGGACGCGTCCGGTGATCTCCGCCATCTTCACCGACACGGAACCGTTGACGGTCGCCGCATCCACGGTACCCCGCATGCCAGTGAGCTCGATCCGGCCGTTCACCACCATGGCCTTGATATGTCCGCGCAAACCGTCGGCCGTCAGCCGGCTGTTATTGAGCGTAGCCTCGACGTGCGCATCCGGCGGCACCGTCACCTTGAAGCTCATCTCGAGATTGCCACCGCGGCGGGGGGATTCGGCCACGATCGCCACATGATCGGGTGCGACGGTCTCGTCAACCTTCGCCCCGCGAATCGATTCGGCTGCCCGCTCGTCGGTCATCGCGGTCGCCGCGATCGTCGCGGCCACTTCGACCGTCCCGGCCTCCCCGGCGACTATCTCGATGGGCCCGCTGTTGTTCGCAATCCGGAACCGTCCCCCGGGCTCCAGCGGGTACTTGCGGACCCAGGACTCCGTGGCACGCCCCTGGAGATGCCGGACGGAGACGTCGCCATCCTTGATGGTGACGTCGCACCCCAAACTGAAAACGACGCTGAGGCCGGCCAGAAGGGTGGCTGGCCCGGGGCGAAGGGCTGGGTGCATGAGGTACTGGTACCTGACGAGGCCAACCGCCCGGAAGTTCCGTCCCGGAAATGGCTCCCGGAGCCCTTTTCTAGTTCAACTCGATGGAAATCAGCTTCGACACGCCCGGCTCCTCCATCGTCACCCCGTACAGCCGGTCGGCAATCTCCATGGTCTTGCGGCTATGCGTAATGATGATGAACTGCGTGTGCTCCTGCATGCCCTGGAGCATCTCGACGAACCGCCCGATGTTCGCATCGTCGAGCGGCGCGTCGATCTCGTCGAGCACGCAGAACGGGCTGGGCTTGTACTTGAAGATGGCAAACATCAGCGCGATGGCCGCGAGCGCCTTCTCCCCGCCCGACAGCAACTGAACGCTCTGCAGACGCTTGCCGGGCGGCGAGGCGATCACCTCGATGCCGCTCTCGAGGACGTCGGTCTCGTCGAGCAGCGCGATGGTCGCGTGCCCGCCGCCGAACAGCGTGCTGAAGGTGCCCTGGAAGTTCTCCCTGATGGCCACGAACGCTTCGCGGAACCGCACCTTGCTCGTTTCGTCGATCTTCTTGATGGTGTCCCCGGTCGCCGCAATCGAATCGGTCAGGTCCTTGCGCTGGGTCGTCAGGAATTGATGCCGCGTGTTGAGCTCGTCGAACTGATCGATGGCCATCATGTTGACGGGGCCGAGCCGATCGATCTTCTGACGAAGGCGCAGGATGTGCTCCTCGGGAGTGGCCGATGCCGCGATGACGGGCTCGGGAAGGGCATCGGCGCCCTCCTCGGGATCGTCAGTTATCTCATCGTCGTCGGCGCGACTAAAGTCGCGCCCTACCTGGGTCCCGGTCCCCACCTGGGTCCCGGTCCCGGACTCGACCGCGGAAGCGGCCTGCTGCACTTCGGCCACTACCTCTTCGAGCGAGATTTGCAGGGTATCGACGCAGGATTGTGCCAGGTGCGTCAGATGGCTCTCTTCGGTCGCGCGCGTCACCTCGAGCTCGCCCACTTCCGTATGAAGCGCTTCGAGCACCTTCCTCGACTCGCGCGTCCCCTTTTCGATGCGATCGGCCTCAATCCGCAAATCCGACAGCAACTCTTCGGCTTCACGGACGCCCCCGCAAAGCGAGTCCAGCCGTTCGCCGTCGCGATCGAGCATCTGAAGGGTCTCGTCGATCAACCGTTTCAGGCTGGCGCTCTTCCGTTCGAGATCGGCCCCGCTCGTTTCCGCGGCGCCGACGCGCGCTTCGAGATCCTTGTTGCTCTCCTCGAGGCGTGCGACCTCGGCGTCGAGCGCGCTCGAGCGCTCCACGAGCGTCGCGTACGACGCCTTCGCTTCCGCCGCGCGGCGGGCCAGGGCCTGAAGCGATTCGCGCGCATCGCCGAGGCGGTGCTGAGCCTGCGACAGCTTCTCGTCGGCGGCCCGCTGCTCCCGCTCGAGCCGCGCGATCGACTCGCGCGCTTCGCGCTGCCGCGCCTCGAGCCCCTGGCGCTGCTCGTCGGCGCCACGGCGCTCGATTTCCAGGAGCTCGAACTTCTTCTGCACCTTCTGCAGATCGTCGGCCGACCGCTGCAACTGCAGCTCGAGGCCGATGATGGCTTTCTCTTCGCGATGCAGATCGGCAGTCACGGCCGAAAGCGCGTTCGACGCATGGGCGATGCGCGTCTCGAGCGCGGCGACTTCCGACACGGACTGGTCGCGCTCGGCTTCCTCACCCGCGATGCGATCGCGCAGCTCCTTGATTTCGCGCTTGATGCCGAGAATGGCGCGCCCTTCGTCCTTGCCGCCGCCCGACACGAGCATGCGTCCACGCACGATATCGCCCGCCAGCGTGGCGATGCAGGACGAGGTGAAGGACGCCGCTTGCAGCGCCGCGCCGATATCGTCGGCGATGAATCCGTCTGGCATGGCAGCATCAATCGCGCCGGCGTGCGGGCCGCTGATGCGAAGCACCGAATGGAGTGGCGTGAGACCGGCCGGCAACTCGGACGTACCGGGTGTAGTCCGGCTAAAGCCGGACACTACTGCCGGCTCGGCCCCCTCGAGCACGACGAAGCCGCAGCGCCCGACGTTTTCCTGGCGAATCAGGTCGAGCCCGGCCTGCGCCTGCTGGTGGCTCGCGACGATGACGTGCTGGAGCAGATCGCCGAGGCAGGCTTCGACGGCGCGCTCGTATTTCGGCTCCACGTCCAGGTAGTCGGCCACCGATCCCTGCTGTCCCACGCGGCCGTTCGCCTGCTGCAGCACGATACGCGCGGCGTCCGTGTATCCGGCCCGCGCCTGCTCCAGATCCGTCAGCGACGCAAGCCTGGCCGATAGTCCCGCCAGCTCGCGCTCGCGCGCCTGCAGATTGTTCGATTTCCATTCGAGCTCGATGCGCGCGGTGGCCAGCTCGGTCTCGCGGGCCGTCTTCGCGTGAAGCGACGCCTCGATCGCCTCCTTCGCGCGCCGCAGCCCGTCGGAGGTCACTGCGCGATCGTCGTCCAGCCGCTCCCGCTCCATCCGCAATTCGGACTCTTCGACGCCCAGCTTGGAGAGCTCTTCCGATACGCGCTGGCTGGCCTCTTCGGCGTGCTGAATGGCGTGACGCAGCGTCGTCGCCACATTCAGAGCCGAAAACACTTCCGACCGGGCGGCTTCGACGTCGGCCTCGAGTCCTTCGATGCGCCGGTTCTCCTCGGTGTATTCCTGGTCGATCCGTGCGAGCTCGCCGGCGGCAAGATGCTGCTCCTGCAGGGCACGGGCCGCCGAGTCGCGGCGATCGGTCAGAAGCAGGCGTCCCGGCTCGCGGCGCGCCTCGAGCGCCGCCAGCTCCGCGCGCACTTCTTCGGCGCGCGCGGCGAGCGCGGCGATCTGCTCCCGGTTGAAGTCAATCTGCTGCTGCCGGCGGGTGATGTCGAGCTCGCAGGCATGAACGGCCTCGCGGGCACGGGTCGCATTGCCCTCGGCATCGACCAGCGAAAGGCGCACGCGGCTGAAATCCGCTTCGGCCTCCGCCACCGCCGATGACGCTGCGGCCTCACGAATATGCGCGTCGGCGAGCCGCGCGCGGAGCGATTCGATCTTGTGCGCCGACTCCTGATACCGGCCGGCGAACAGCAGCTTCTCCCAATGCCTCAGCTCGTCCCGCAGCCGTTTGTACCGGCGCGCCTTTGCCGACTGGCGCTTGAGCGATCCGAACTGCTTCTCGAGCTCGAAGATGATGTCTTCCAGGCGCGTCAGATTGTGCTGTGCCGCTTCGAGCTTCAGCTCGGCGGCCCGACGGCGGGCCTTGTACTTGGTAATCCCGGCGGCTTCCTCGATCAGCTGTCGGCGATCGGCCGGACGCGAGCTCAGGATCATGCCGATCTTGCCCTGCTCGATAATCGCGTAGGCCTTGGCGCCGAGCCCGGTATCCATCAGGAGCTCGTGCACGTCGCGCAACCGGCACACCTCGCCGTCGATCAGGTATTCGCTCTCGCCCGAACGATACAGGCGTCGCGTCACTTCAATCGTGCGCGCGACCGACGGCCGGTCGTCGTCGGCCTCGCTGTTGCCGCCCGGGTCAATCACCGGCACGTCAACGCTAATCGGCGTCGACAGCACGTCGCTGAGCCGCAGCCGCACTTCGGCCGCGCCGGTCGGCTTGCGCGCGTCGCTGCCGTTGAAGATGACGTCTTCCATGCGGTCGCCACGCAGGCTCTTGGCGCTCTGCTCGCCGAGCACCCACGTAATGGCGTCCGCGACGTTGCTCTTTCCGCAGCCGTTCGGGCCGACGATGGCCGTCACCCCTCGATCGAAGGAGAGGTGCGACCGATCGGAGAACGACTTGAAGCCCGCGATCTCGAGTTGTTGAAGACGCATAAGTTCGTTAGCCGTTTACCGTAAACCGTTTAGCGGTGGATGTACAGACAAAAAAGCCGCGCGGCACCCGCCGCGTTTCCCGCGGAAGGTAACGAGCGGCTGGGTGGCGCTCGATGAAGCTGACCAGTGAGGTGTCCAACGCGGCCGAATCGGGCCACTGCCCCGGGCCCGGAAACGGTCGCCAGTGTAACAAGCCCCAAATATAGGGGCAAGGACAAACTAGAGCGCTACAAGTAGTAGGGAAGCCGACCTAACCCTGTCAGAGGGGTGGTGACCTGGGATCCGCCTGAAGCGGCCTCCGGTTTGGGCTCCTACTTCCTGGCGACCTGCGTGCCCTTGGCGGGCTCGGCGCGCAGCAGCTTCTCCGCCTCTGGAATCAGCGACAACGCATACTGCGCCTGCGGGTCTTTTTCCAGCAGATGCCGCCTCGCCGTCGCCACGTCGAACAACGCGACGTCGATCTCGTACCGCAGCATCGCCCGGACGAACTCGACGTCGGCGGTGAAGCCCGCCTCGTCGAACTGGCTCGGATCGCGCAGCTGCGACTTCACGTACGCCTTGAAGTCCTGCAGCATCGCGTCGTCGACGGTGAAATCGCGCGTCAGGCGCCGGCGAACGTTCTGATCGGTGGCGCTGCCGAACCGGTCGTCTCCTTCGCGGTCGAACCGCTGCGCGTAGTTCCCGAACATCGTCGGATGGAGGCGGCGGGCGAATTTGCCCGGGTTGAAGCCTTCGATCGGGCCCGCCATGCGATAGTCGGGCTCGATGCCGCCGCCGCTGTAGACCTTCCGGCCGAGGCGCAGCGTGTACTTCAACTGCGACGCGGAATGCTGCACGTTCGGGTCCTGTTCGCGCGTCGTATACGAGAGATACTCGTCGAAGCTCTCATCCCACGGCCGCTGGATGAGGCGCCCCGCCGGCGTGAAGTAGTGCGCGGTCGTCAGGGCGAGCCCGGCGCCTTCGCTGAGGCGATAAATCGACTGCACGAGCGCTTTGCCCCACGTCGTTTCGCCGACCACGAGACCGCGGTCGTGATCCTGCAGCGCGCCGGTCACAATCTCGGACGCGCTCGCACTGCGCCGGTTCGCCAGCGCGACCATCGGGATGTTCGTGTAATCGCTGTTTTCGACGGCGTGGTAGTTCTGATCGGAATTCGAGATGCGTCCTCGCGTATAGACGATGAGGTCGCCTTTGCGCAGGAACCGGTTCGACACCTTGATCGCCTGGTCGAGCGGTCCGCCCGGATTCTCGCGGATGTCGAGCACCAGCTTTTGCATGCCCTGCTTGGTGAGGTCGCGCAGCGCCGCGCCGAGCTCGCGATCGGTCGTTTCCGAAAAATCACGAAGCTGGATGTATCCCGTCGTCTCGTTCATCATGAACGCGGCGGGCACGCTCGGAATCCGGATTTCGTCGCGCACCACCTCGACATCGACGAGCTTGTCGTAGCCGGCGCGGCGAATCGCCACCTGAACCGGGGTCCCTCGTGGTCCGCGCAGCTTCAGAACCGCCTGCTCGCTGGTCCAGCCCTTGGCGTCTTCGCTGTTGATCCGGGCGATGACGTCGCCGCGGCGGATCCCCTTCTTGTAGGCGGGGGACCCTTCGAAGAGCGACATGACGGTGATGTCGCCGTCGATGACGTTGATGCTGATCCCGAGGCCGTAATAGTGGCCTTCCTGCCGCTCGCGCAGCTGCGCGTAGGCCTTCGGATCCATGAAGCTGGAGTGCGGATCGAGCGTCTGGAGCATGCCGTTGATGGCGCTGTAGACGACGCGATCCGACTCGACCGGCTCGACGTATTTCTGCTCAACCTGCCTGAGCGCGGTCGTGAAGACGTTCATGCGTTCCGGCAGGCCGTCCTGGGTGGCCAGGACGCGCCCCCCCAGAAAGCCGCCTACCAGCGCCGAAAGGGCGATGGCAAACGCCGCCATGGATACCGAACGGTAGGTGCGCATAGTCACGTAAAATGTTACTACGAAAGAAGGTATAATCTAAGACTCGAAATCGAAGGAGCAAGCCAAGTTATGGGTCCCATAGGAATGCCGGAGATGGTGGTCATTGCGGTCATCGCGCTGATCATCTTCGGCCCCCGAAAACTACCGGAACTGGGCAAGTCGCTCGGCAAGAGCATCGCCGAGTTCAAACGCGCCTCGAACGAGCTGAAAAACACGCTCGAGGAAGAGATCCGCACCGAAGAGCTGCAGGATGCGCGTAAGTCCGCTCAGATTCCACCGACCGCCGCCACGCCGCCGGCCAGCCCGGCCCCCGTCGCCACGACCGCGCCCGAGGGTGAGACGGCGCCCCGCGAGAGCGTGGGCTAGCTCGTCTCCACTCGCGGAGCACACGAGACTCTTCAAACGCGCGACGTGTCAGACAGCTGGTTCGACGACGACGAAGGCGGCGGCAAGATGTCGTTTCTGGAGCACCTCGACGAGCTCCGGAAACGAATCATCCGTGCGCTGATTTCCCTGTGCCTCGGCATCGGCATCGCCGCCTTTTTCATCGACGACATCTATTCGTTCGTCATGCTGCCCCTGCGACAGGCGCTCCGGCCGGGCGAGACGATGATCTACACGTACCCGACCGAAGCGTTCATGCTGTACATCCGCATCGCGGTCATCGCGGGGCTGTTCATCTCGGCCCCGCTGATCTTCTGGCAGGTGTGGCTGTTCGTGGCGCCGGCGCTCTACACAAAAGAGCGGCGCTACGCGATTCCTTTCGTCGTGCTGTCGACCGTCGGCGTCATCAGCGGCGCGGCCTTCTCGCACTACGTCGCCTTCCCGCTCATGTGGCGGTTCTTCGCGAGCTTCTCGAGCGAGCTCGTATCCTTCATGCCGCGCATCGAGGACTCGTTCAGCCTTTACATGCGGATGCTGCTGGGGATGGCCGCCATCTTCCAGATGCCGGCGCTGGTGTTCTTCCTCGCACGGATGGGCGTGGTCAACGCGCGATGGATGGCGCGGCAGTTCAAGTACGCCATACTCGTGATTTTCATCGTCGCGGCGGTCATCACGCCGAGCTCCGACATGGCCAGCCAGGCAATCGTCGCCGTGCCGATGATCGGCCTCTACATCATCAGCATCGGCATCGCGTGGCTGGTCGGCAAGAAGAAGAAAGAAAGCGAAGAACTTTAGACAGGGCTGAAGCCCTGTGCCACCGAGACATCTAACACACAGACCATCCAGGATGATGGCACTGCCCATCCAGCACGGTGGCACAGCCCTTTAGGGCTGTCCTGATGTCAGACCCCCATCCGGTCCCGCGCGCCCGCCACAGCTGTCAGCACGTCTTCGGGCTTCACCTTCACCACTTCCTTTATCCGGCGATCCCGCAATTCGACGACACCGTCTTTCAGCCCCTTGGCGCCCACCGTCAGGCGCAACGGCATCCCGAGCAAATCGGCGTCCTTGAACTTGACGCCCGGGCTGAGGCCTTCGCGATCGTCGTGAAGGACCTCGAAGCCCGCGGACTCGAGATCGGCCTCAATCTGATTCGCGACCGATGAAATCTCCGGCTTCGCCGAATCCAGCGTGACCACGTGCACGTGATACGGCGCGACCGGCCACGGCCAGATGATGCCGTCGGCGTCGTAGTTCTGCTCGATGACGGCCGCGACCGTCCTCGTGATGCCGATGCCGTAGCAGCCCATCACCATCGGACGTTCCGCGCCGGCATCGTCGAGATACACGCAGTTCATCGACGTCGAGTATTTCGTGCCCAGCTTGAACACCTGGCCGACTTCGATGCCGCGGAAGGCCTCGTAGGTCCCTTTGCCGCAGCGCGTGCAGGCATCTCCCTCACGCGCCATGCGCAGGTCGTGAAAGCCCTTGAAGTCTTTCAGGTCGCGATCGGGCTTGAAGCCGAAGTGATGGTAGCCCTCCTTGTTCGCGCCGCAGGTCAGGTTGAACGCGCCTTCAAGGCTCCTGTCCGCGTACATCGGCACATCGAGCCCGACCGGACCGATGAACCCCGACTTCGTGCCGGCGCGGCGCTCGGCCTCCTCGAGCGGCACGAGATCGAGCGAATCGGCGCCGATGAGGTTCTTCATCTTCACGGTATTCGGCTCGTGATCGCTGCGGAGGACGAGGCCGACATCCCACGTCGTCGCACCCCTGGCCGCGCGATACAGATAGAACTTCGACGCGTGGTCGAGCGGCAGGCCGTCGTGCTCGCCGTCCTTGAACGCCCTGGCCTGCTCTTCCATCTGCACGATGCCTGGCGTGTGGAAGTGCGCGTGCTTCAACTCGAGGACCGGCTCCGAGCCATAGGGATAGGGAATGGCCGGTGCTTCGGTCTTCTCGGCGTTCGACGTGTACTCGCACGCGTTGCAGCTGAGAATGGCGTCTTCGCCGCTGCCCGCCAGCACGTGGAACTCGTGGGTGAAGCTGCCGCCGATGGCGCCGCTGTCGGCCTCGACGGGCCGGAACTTCACGCCGAGGCGCGTGAAGATCCGCTTGTAGGCCTCGAACATCCGCCAGTATTCCCGGTCCGCGTCCGCATCATCCACGTGGAAGGAATAGCCGTCCTTCATGATGAACTCGCGGCCGCGCATCAAGCCGAACCTGGGCCTGATTTCGTCGCGGAACTTGGCCTGGATCTGGAAGAGGTTGATCGGCAGCTGCTTGTAGCTCTTCACGATCTTGCGCACGATATCGGTGATGATCTCCTCGTGCGTGGGACCGAGGCAGAAGTCGGCGCCCTTGCGATCCTTGAAGCGAAGCAGCTCGCGACCGTAGAACTGCCAACGGCTGCTCTCCTGCCACAACTCGGCGGGCTGCACGGTGGGCATGAGCAGCTCCTGACAGCCGTCGCGTTCGAGCTCTTCGCGCACGATAGTTTCGAACTTGCGGATGCTGCGAAGGGCCAGCGGCAGATAGTCGTAGATGCCCGCCGCCACTTTCTGAATCATGCCGCCGCGCATCATCAACTGCTGGCTGATGACATCGGCATCGCGCGGCGCTTCGCGGTAGGTCTGTAAGAGAAGTTTTGATTGTTTCATCGATGATCGGAGATATGAACCTTCCATTTTAGATCGTCGTGCGCGGGAAAATCGGTGCGGAAGTGCCCGCCCCGGCTTTCCTCGCGCCGAAGTGCCGCTCTTGCGATGAGGGTGGCGACCGTCACCATGCTTGCTCGCCGCCAACCCTCGCGATCGAGTCCCACGCCGGCCGCCAGATGATCGTCGAGTACTGCCTGCTCCTGGTTCAGCACCGCAACGGCATCGGCGAGGCCCGGGCGCTCGCGGAAAAGGCCGACCGACGTCCACATCAGCTCGCGAATTTCAGGGGTCGGGAGGGGTTTTCGCCCGGGCGGATGCTTGGCGAAAACCCCTCCCGACCCCTCGATTGCCGGCGGAAGATCGGGCTCGCGTATCGGGCCCGTCATCGCCGTGCCGGAGCGCGCGCCGAACACCAGGCCTTCGAGGAGCGAATTGCTCGCCAGACGATTCGCGCCATGGACACGCGTGCACGCGACTTCGCCCGCGGCAAACAAGCCCGGGATGGAGGTACGTCCGTCCAGATCGGTTTCGACGCCGCCCATCAGGTAGTGCGCCGCCGGCCCGACCGGCACCAAATCGCGCGCGAGATCGAAGCCGGCCTTGAGACACGTCACGGCAATCATCGGGAATCGCCGGCGGACCGCGTCGGCATCCATGTGTCGCAGACTCAGGAAGATCGGTCCTGAGGTGCGCTGAGATTCCAGCACGATGCTCCGCGAGACGATGTCGCGCGGCGCCAGATCGCCCGACGGGTGGTAGCGCGTCATGAAGGGCTCGCCGGCAGCTGTGACCAGCCGCGCGCCCTCACCGCGAAGCGCCTCCGACAACAGAAACCGCGGCGCGCCTTCGACGTCGAGCACCGTCGGATGGAACTGGACGAACTCCATGTCGGCGACCCGCGCACCGGCCCGATACGCCAGCGCGATGCCGTCGCCGGTCGCCACTTCGGGATTGGTCGTCTGCGCGAAGACCTGGCCCGCGCCGCCGGTCGCGAGCAACGTCGCTCGACCTTGCGCCTCACCAGGCTCGCCACCGTCGCCGATGAATCGGACGCCGACGCACCGGTTGTTTTCGACGATGGCGCCAACGGCCAGCGTGTTTTGCAGCACGCGGATGCGTGTCGTGGACGACACGCGCTCCCAGAGCACGCGACCGATCTCGCGCCCGGTGGCATCCGCGGCGTGCAGCACGCGCCGCACGCGGTGAGCGCCCTCCGATGCGAGGGCCGGCCGCCCCTCGTCGTCACGATCGAACCTGGCGCCCCACTCGACGAGCTCGCGCGCATAGCGCGGACCCTCCTCGCACAGCACGCGGACGGCACGCTCGTCGCACAGGCCGTCCCCGGCGACGATCGTGTCGCGCGCGTGCAGCTCCGGGGAATCGTCTGGACCGATCGCGGCCGCGATGCCGCCCTGCGCGTATTCGGTGTTGCTCTCGCTCGGGTCGGCCTTCGTGATGATGACGATGTCGCCCGCCGTCGCCAGCTCAACCGCCGCGCGGAGCCCGGCGATTCCGCTGCCGACGATTATGAAGTCGCCGCGTACATCCACCGGACGTATACTAGCCCACGGCTGCTGACATAATCTTCAAATGCTGCGTGTAGACGTCCGGACCGGATCGCAGTCCTACCCCATCTACATCGAACACGGCGTGACGGCCCAGCTCGGGCGGCTCATCGAGTCATCGCCGAAGCCGGCCTCGCACCGGTTTTTCGTGTCGAGCCCGCTCGTGTGGAAGCTGCACGGCAAGACGCTGTCGAAGGCCCTGCCGAAGACCGACACGATCCTCCTTCCCGATGGCGAGAAGTTCAAGCAGCTCTCGACGGCGGCGCGCGCGTACGAATCACTCATCAAGCTCGAAGCCGATCGCGGCGCCCTCATCATTGCCGTCGGCGGCGGGGTCATCGGCGACATGGCGGGTTTCGTGGCCGCCACGTACCTTCGCGGGATCTCGCTCGTGCAGGTGCCGACGACGCTGCTCGCGCAGGTCGACAGCGCGATCGGCGGCAAGGTCGGGGTGAATCATGCGCTCGGGAAAAACCTGATCGGCGCGTTTCATCAGCCGTCGCTGGTGGCCATCGATCCGGCACTCCTGGAAACGCTGCCTCGACGAGAGTTCCGCGCCGGGCTCTACGAGGTGATCAAATACGGCATGACGTCGAGCCGCGCGTTGTTCGAGCGTATCGACCGCGACATTGACGCCATCTTCGCCCGCAAGGCCGACGCGCTCGTGCCGATCATCGGCGAGTCCTGCACGATCAAGGCGACCGTGGTCGGGCTGGACGAGCGGGAGAGCGGTCCACGCCGGATGTTGAATTTCGGTCACACCGCCGGCCACGCCCTCGAGGCCGTCACGAAGTACAAGCGCTTCCGGCACGGCGAAGCGATCGCCTACGGCATGATCGTCGCCGCCGAAATCGCCGTGGCGCGGGGCGTCATGCCGGGGGCCGACCGCGAGGCACTCGGCAAGATCATCATGAAGCTCGGGCCGCTGCCGCCCGTCGGCGACCTGTCGACGAAAGACGTCCTCGACGCGATGCGGCACGACAAGAAGGTGGTGAATGGCACGTTGCACTACGTGCTGTGCACGGGCATCGGGAGCTGGACGACCGCCACCGACGTGGCCGAGGATGAGCTGGCGAAGGCGTTGAAGCGCGTAGGGCTTAAGAAATAAGACCTGTCATGGCAATGGGTGAGCCCTGTCATGGCAAATGGCAAATGGCAAATGGCAGATGGCAGATGGCAGATGGCAGATGGCAGAATCTGCAGCTGCTCGCACGCCGAGGCTGTGAATAGATTGCTTCGTCGCTGCTTCTCACTCACTGAATTCTCGTAAACGGCGAAATGTCGGGTGGCACTCTTATTGATGTCTTGATCTGCATGGGTAACACCTCGGCGATCATCAGTGAACGTGCGTTCGAATTTGGATCTCGTATCCTGAAGCTTGGCGATCGGATCTATCCGCAAGGACCCTCAGGCCGCCTCGTGGCGACGCAGTTGATGGACTGCGGCACCTCCGTTGGTGCAAATGCGGAAGAAGCAGAAGAGGCCCAGTCGAAGGCCGACTTCATTGCGAAGTTGAGCATCTCACGCAAGGAAGCCAGGGAATCCAGCTATTGGCTGAGGATGGCGGTGAAGAATGAGATCGTGCGTGCGGAAGAAGTGAAATGGGAGTTGAGTGAGGCCAGACAGCTTCTTGCGATGATCAGAAGCGCGATTCGGACCGCGCGATCGTCACCCGACAGAGGCGGTTACTAACTCTGGCGACATGTGCTATGTGCCATTTGCCATTTGCCATTTGCCATGACAAGCAACTACTTCAACCCGTACTCCTTGAGCTTCGCCAGGAGCGGCTTGTAGCCCATTCCAAGCATGTCGGCAGCGCGGCCCTCGTGCCCGCCCGCGTCCTTGAGCGCATGCTCAATCTTCTTCTTTTCCACCTCGGTCTGCGCCCGCCTGGTCACCTCGGCGAGCGTGCCAGAAAAGTCGAACGTGTCCCACGGGTTGGGCGGCTCGGGCACCGGCAGCGGCGCGTGCAGCGTCAGATTCAGGTGCCGGGCGTGAATGGTGTCGCTCTCCGACAGAATGACCGCGCGTTCCATGCAGTTCTGGAGCTCGCGTACGTTGCCTGGCCAGTGATACTTCTGCAGCTCCTCGATGGCCGAAGGCGCCAGCATCGCCGGCGTCTTCTTCAGCTCGCGACAGAACCGCTCGACGAAGTGGCGAGCCAGAATGGGGATGTCGACCTGCCGGTCGCGCAGCGGAGGAATTGAGATCGGGAACACCGAGAGCCGGAAGTACAGATCCTCCCGGAACAGCTTGGCGGCGACACCCGCACGGAGCGCCTTGTTGGTCGCAGCCACGATGCGCACGTCCACGTTCAGCGACTGCGTGCCGCCGACACGCTCGAAACGTTTCTCCTCGATCGCGCGCAGAATCTTCGCCTGGAGCGCCAGCGGCAGATCGCCGATCTCGTCGAGAAACAGCGTGCCGCGATGCGCCAGCTCGAACTTGCCGGGCTTGCGCGCCACCGCGCCGGTGAACGCCCCCTTCTCGTGGCCGAAGAGCTCGGTTTCGAGCAGGTTGTCGGGAATCGCCGCGCAGTTGATGGCGACAAACGGACCGTCCGATCGCGGGCTCAGCGCGTGCAGCGCCCGCGCGAACAGCTCTTTGCCCGTGCCGCTCTCGCCTTCGAGCAGCACCGTGGCATCCGATCCGGACGCGCGTTGAAGCGCGAGGATCGCGTGCTTCAACGACGGGGCGTCGCCGATAATCTGCGGCGCTCCGCGGCGCGCGCCGAGCTCTTCCTTCAGCAGGATGTACTCGGTCATGAGCTTCCGCTGCGCCAGCGCGCGATCGACCATCAACAGCAGGTGATCGGGATCGACGGGCTTCGCGAGAAAGTCGAGGGCCCCTTCCTTCATGGCGGCCACCGCATCCTGGATGCTGCCATAGGCCGTCATCACGATGACCGGCAGCTCAGGATCCAGTTCCTTGGCGGCGCGAAGCACGCCAAATCCGTCACCTTCAGGCAGGCGAAGGTCCGTGAGCACGAGCGTCGGACGATCCTCCTGCATGGCCTGCTTCGCCTCGCCCAGATGGCGAGCCTCGACGACCGCATGCCCCTGGCCCTCGATGGCCAGCTTGAGCATCGTTCTCAGGGAGTCTTTGTCTTCGACGAGCAGGATGGAAGGAGCCACCGCTGGCGCGCGCCGCGTCAACGCAGCCAGCCGGCTGGCACACTGGCCCGACGGGCTTCGTCCTCTATCTCGGTGATGGCCTTGGTCTGCTTCGCGATGTCGCCCTTCACGCGCTCCTGTTCCGCGAGCGCCGCGAGACGCTTCTTCTCGACGACCGCGCGCTGCGCCGGATCGTCGGTCGCCACGAATTCCGTGTAGAGCGCCTGCACCTGCGATTGCAGCGCATCGTGAAAGGCCTGCGTGCGCTGCAGCTCGCTCCGCGCGGACGCCATGCGCGCGCGCCAGAACTTCTCATCCTTGCCGCGATCGGGAGCCGGTTCGCTTGGAGCCGGGTTCGCCGGCTTGGCGTCGCCGCCCGATGCGGGTGTCGCGGCAACCGGCGGAGGCGCAGGCGCTTCTCCACCATCTGGTCCGCGAAGGGAGTCGTTGGTATAGACCTTCCCCGTCCCCTTGATGGTCTTGCGCCGGGCTTCTTCTGCTCTGGCGACGTCGGCAAGGCTCTGGGCTGCCGTCGCGCTCGACAGCAGGAGAACGAAGGCCGGGCCAAGGAGGTAATGAGATTTGGGCATACTCCTCATCTTATCGGCCGATCGCACAGCGGCCTTCAGCATGGATTTCAGCGAATCTCGCGCCAGGAAACCATTTCGATACTAGGGTTTAGAGGATCCTCCAACGAGCGGCGTACGGTCGCCTCGACGACCTTGTGGGCCCCGTCCAGGCCGAAGGCCTCGGCGCGGAGGGCCACAATGCCAGCCCCAGGGTTGTCATCGCCGGAGCCATCGCGAGTGGCATCACCGTCGTTTTCCGCCGGGTCGTCGGCCACCCACGCGATGATATACGCTGGGCCAAACCTGCCGAACGCAAACAGCCGCCACTGCGGGTTGTTCGGACCCCACGGGCGTGGTTCGGCATTCGCCAGGTCTGTCGCGGCTGACAAGCTGATCTGCCGACCGTCGCCGAGGGTCCGCTGTCCGGTTGGCGCGCCGTCGACGAATGCCGACACCACTTCGCCCGCCAGCACGAGATTCCAGTCGCCAACGCCAGCGAGCTCCTGCGCCGCGATCTCTATGGCCGCGTCCGCGGCGTACAACACTTCGCGCCCGCCGGCAAACTGACCGGAGATTCTCGTCTCCGTATCGATGATCATCGCGAGCGACAAGCCCAGGGCCGACAGCAGCGCGACGGCCATGATCGTGATGACGAGCGCGACGCCACGTTCCGCGACCGGCGGGATCGACGCGCGCATCACGGACGATCCAGGTTACGCAGCGACACGTCCATCACCATCTCGTGATCGGGAAGGGGCGTGCGCAGCAAGACGCGAACGGGCGAGACGCGAAGCGTGATGCGGATTCGACGTATCGCCTGCAGATCGGCGTCGAACGGTTGCCCGCTTGCGCCAGTCACCCATGGACCATCCGTGAATCTCCCGCGGTCGATCGCCTCTCCGTTGGCGCCAAAGTAGTCGAATCGAAGGCTCGACAGGCGGTCGGCCAGGGGCACGTCGCTCTGCCGTCCGTCGTATCGCATCAGTTGAGTGCCTTCGTCGGGATCCGTCCGGAGCCAGAAGGTGACGGTTGCCGTATCCTCGGCGCCCGCGTCGGGGGGCACGTAGGACACCGACAGACGATCGGCGAACGCCGAGCCGAGCGCATCCGGATTCCGTTCTCCCCGGCGAAACGGCGCGACCGCGGGAATCGCCGCACCCGCGCCCGCCACGAGCACCTCATTGAAGATCGCGTCGGCCGACGCGCGCACGCGCTGCTGCATCTCGATACGCTCGAGCTCCATGTCGAACGTTCCAGAGGCCGGATTGATCAACCTGAACACCGCCGCCAACGCGACGAGCATGATGGACATCGCGACGAGGAGCTCGATGAGGGAAAAGCCGCGCTCGCGCATCATCGCTTTCGCGCCCTCGCGCTGACGAGCGTCGTACTGCCCGCACGCGTGGCGATGGCCGCCGCGTCGACCTCGATGACGAGCACGTTTGCGTTGAAGGCCGCCGGCCCGGCCGACCATCGGCAGACGTAGGCCGCCGCCCCGCACGGCATCGGCGTCTCCCCGCACACACGACTTCCCTGGCCGTCGAAGAACTCGACCGACTCGCGACCGTCTCCGAGCACGGCTTCCCACGTTTGCGCCCGCAGCTCTTCCACCTTGCGGCCAGCCAGAAGCGCGGACGTCGTACGGATGCGCGCGGCGGCGCCCGCCTGCACGCCGATGGCCAGCAGTTGTGCCAGCGTCACCAGTGCCGCCACGATGAGGCCGGTCGCGATGATGGTCTCGACGAGCGAGAAGCCACGCTGCACGCGATGGACTGGTGCAAGGCGCGCTCCGGCCGTGGGCGTGAAATGTCTGGGGTTTCGAGTGGCCGCGCGCGCGACATGGCCAAAACAGCCACGTCGCGGCGCAGATACTTCAATACGGCGCTATTGTGTCGGGCGGAGGATCTGCCGGAACGTCAGCGTGTTGACGTCGCGGAACATCGGCGTCCCCGGCGGCAGCAGCGCTGGTGACAGGAAGTCGATGTCGAACGAGAAGTTTCGCGTGCCGCCCGTGTAGATGTGGGTATTGGGAAACTTGTAAGTCCCAATCGCCTGCCGGCTGTTGTGCAGGGAAACGATCGAGCCCTTGTAGCTCAGCACCTGACTGTTCGTGTACCACTTCTCGAGGAGGCGAAGGAAGTTCGCCGCGCCGCCGTCGGTGCCGAACAAGTCGCCAGGGCTGCCACACGACGAACTGCAGTAGGGAAACACGACGCCCTTACCCGCGAGCGCCGCAAACCGCCATCCCGTGCTGTCGGCCAGACGGCCATTGACGTCGTTCGGGTTGTTCCACATGTTCGCGTCCGTCCACACGTTCGACAGCACCGTAATGGCATCGGCGATGATGGCAGCCGGCACGTGAGGATCGACGTTGACGGCGGTCGTCGCGTTGTAGTTGCCCTGCACGTACACGGGATTCTCCGACGCAATGGTGAGCCCCGACGTCGGGAGGCTGCTGACGCCACTGACAATACCGCCGTTGACGATTTTCAACGCGCGGCGGAAGAGGACCACCTTGTTCACGCGCGCCTGGCCGGCGTTCGCCTGGGTAATCTGGGCGGTCGGCGTGCTGTTGGTGCTCGAGTCGTACGGCGCCTGCGCCCCGGCCGGAATATTGCTGCCGACCGTCGATGGAATCCTGCCGTACAGCTGTTGTGAGTTGTTGCCGTTCATGTCCTCGCCGGTCTGCAGGGTGCTGTCGGCTGTGCCCGCCGACGTTGTCGAGTTCACCTGATCTTCGAACCCGTACTCACCCGTCTCTTTGTCGCTGTCCGCGCTGTCGTGATTTCCGCGGCGGTCGGAGAAATAGACGATATAGCCGTTGTTGTTGAGCGCAT
This sequence comes from Vicinamibacterales bacterium, assembly GCA_963746535.1. Taxonomy (GTDB): domain Bacteria; phylum Acidobacteriota; class Vicinamibacteria; order Vicinamibacterales; family JAMQPK01; genus JAMQPK01. The sequence continues at coordinate 80,826 of CAVVBP010000012.1, forward strand.
CATCGCCGTTCGTCCCGGTGGTGCCATCGAGCCACTTCTTCAGGTTAGCGACGTCGAGCGAGATGTATTGCATGACGCCGCCCATCGTCATCGGCCCGGTGGTCGCCACGTCGCGCACGCTGCCTTCACGCGGGTCGTACAGCGTGTTCGGCCACCAGTCCGACGACACCCGGCTGCTGGCATAGGGGCAATTGGCGCCGGCGTTGTCGCGCAGGCGCTGGATGCGGATGACGGCGTCCGGCGTCGGATCCGCGCAGATCGAACCTGCCTGGTTCGGCGCGCCGATCCCGAGGTTCAGAATCTCCATCGTCACGTCGTCCCAGTCCCCGTCGTCGTCCTGCATCTCGACCTTGATATAGCTGCCGATGGTCGGCGTGTTCTGATCGGCCATCGCCGCCGACGTGACGGTCGCGCTGTTTGGCGCGGTCCCACCCGCGCAGCCGGTGAACTGCTTCGGCGACGTCGTGTCGTCGTATCCCGTGCAGGTGTAAATCCTGCCGTTGACGAAGAAGGTGTTCACCGAGAAGGGTGCCGTCGTGAACGCCGATACGCCGCCGGTCGGGGTGTTCAACGTCACGACCTTGTTCGGATTGGTCCCGGTCGGAACGCCGTTCACCGTGGTGGTGACCGTGTTGCCTGATGCCAGAGTCGCGCTAACGGTGTCGCCGTTGGCAACCGCCGACGGCAGGTTGCACCCGAACAGGGTCGTGGCCGTCTTGCTCTTGCACACGACGTTGGTATTCGTGCCGATCGTCAAACTCGTTCCACTCGCGCACGCTCCTGACTGGCAGGGCACGAGAAACGGCGATGGAAGCGCCGTCGAACTCGGCATCTTTATGGTGGTGGACGTGTTGCTGCTGCCTGCTGTAAACGACATCGGGCCGAGCGACCGCGCGATGGGCGGGTGCGTGCCGTCAACCGGCCCGTATCCAGCCGGTGGCGATGCAACCCAGTCGCCCTCGAGCAGAATCGGATTGTCGTTGGTGACCGTCGGCAACTGCTTGATGTCGTTCATGCGATCCGAGAGGAGAATGCGCACGCTCGCCTGCGAGAAGAACCGCTGCGCGAACACCTGCGGGTTGGCGTCATCTTCGTTCGAATTGAGCGCGGGTCTGCGAATCAGATCGACCGGCGTGGCTCCCTGTGAAACCAGCGGCAGGTCGAGCTTTTTCGCCCCGGTCAACCCGGTGCGGATGTAGCTCTTGTAGGTACCGGTCGAAAGCGACGTCCAGTTCGTGTTGGCCGACGATCCGGGCATACCCGACACGCTGCCTTCGTTCGGCGACTGCGCCAGGTTCCGGGTCGTCGACGTCGAGGTCGGAATCATCACGTTGTTCGTGCACGACGGAGTCGTGCTGGCGTTCGCCTGTCCGTTCGACCAGTACTTGCGGATGACCTCGTTGACCGCCGTAATGCGATCGTTGAAGGTCATCGTGCCCAGACTGGTCTGCTGGCAGAGGAAGAGGCTGCCGTTGGTGTGCACGCGCCCGCCAAACGCGAAGTTCTCGCCGGCGTAGATCGAAAGGTCGGTCTCGGAGAACACGCCGAACTGGAACACGGGCACCGCGACGGTCTGCAGCTCGCGGCGGAGACGCACCTCGGAGTTGCCGGTCGTCGAGCGCGCCGTAATCGTGATCGGATACTTGGTGATGATGCCCTTCAACCCTTTGTAGGGTCCGCTCGTGATGTTGCTGCCGTTGCTGTCTTCCGGCAGGGGATCGCCGGACGAGTTGGTCTTGCTGAACGACACCTTGTAGCCCGATCCGGCAACACCGCCGGGCTCCTTGAACTCGAAGCCGGAGATGCTGGGCGGGAAGTCGTTCAGGTCCAGAATTTCGTCCTTTTCCGGGCTGAAGTCTTCTCCGAAGAGCTGCGCCAGATCCGACGTCAGTTTTTCGAGGCCCGCGTGCGCGGCGGCATAGGCCTGGGTCTGATCGCGGTCGATGGCGGTGGCTCGCACGTCGGTATTGACGGCTGCGAAGAAGCCCGCCATCAACGCCGCCACGATCATCAGGATCAACAACGTCGTCAGCAGGACGACACCAGATTCGCCAGAGCGATGTGAAACCGTTTTCATAAGGATCTCCAAACGGCTCGGCTGAAGCCGAGCACTACCATCGCTCGGCTAAAGCCGAGCACTACCATCGCTCGGCTGAAGCCGAGCACTACCATTTGTCTTGCTACGGCGCCAGATACTCGTCCACGAACGCCATGCCGCGCAGGCTCACCTGCGATTGAAGCGTGTTCCGGTACACCGTCGACTTGCCCGGCAACGGATTCGGCGACCGCCCCATCATCACCACGTTGACCTTTCGAACCTGCACCTGCGAACAGGGATTCGGACTGCAGGCACCCGAGGCGGTGTAGTCGGCGGCCACGAATGCGACGTTCGACGGATTGGTCACGCCGTCGACCAGGTCGTAGGTGAACTGCAGGTTCTCGATGTCGATCGCCACGGCCGTGCCGGACGCGTTGTTGAACGTCGTCGGATGGCCGTTGTTGATGCGCCGCACGAGGCGCGGATGCAACGGCACGGACGTGTCGAGGTAGTAGCTGATCATGCGCACCCGGGTCGCCGTAGTCGGGATGACACCGTTGGTCAGCGTGTCGGGCGGATCGGCGGCACGCAGCGCGACGACGTTGCCGGCGGCTGCCGCGGTCTGATTGAGCTTGAGGGAGTCGCCGTTGGCGAAGGTGACACGGCGGCTCGTGAAACTGATGCTCGTGATCTGGACGAGCGTCGTGGCCGACCCTTTCTCGAGCATCAGCAGCTGGCCGGTCTGCAGTCGATCGACACCGGTCTGGATGTTGATGGATTGTCCGGTACCGGGATGTGTCGCGGCTATGTCGATCGTCGTGTTCGTGATGGCCGTCAGCGGCATGTCGACGAAGTTGTTGTCGGCCATCAGCATCGTGATCGTGTCGGTGGCCACGCCGTTGATGGTCGGGCCAATCCCGTTACCGGGAATCACGGCGGCCCAGTCCACGTCGCCCACCGGAGTCAGGATGGCCGCGGTTGACGGCGAGCCTGGAATGTTCATCTGCACCGCGCCGGTGCCGGACGGAATCAGGACGACGTGGCCGGTCGGCAGCCCCGATCCGATCTGCAGCATGTCGCGAATCATCAGGTCCATGCCCGTGCGGAGCCCGTTGTTGACGCCCGTCATCAGCACGGCGGCGTTGTTCATCTTCGTAGCCTGATCGAGCGACGCCACGGTCGCACCCATCACGACCGTCATGACGCCCATCGCGACCATCATCTCGATGAGGCTGTATCCGGCCTGGCGTGTCTTGGCGTGAGTCATAAGACTGACCATCTTCGTTTATGAATAGGACGACACGTAGGTCGTGATGACATACGAGCGTTCGACTCCCTGCACTGTGTACTTGATCGTGACGGTGATCTTCCGGAGGTTGGGATTCACCTCATCGGAGTTCTCGCCATCGCGCATCAAATTGGTGATCAAGATCTGGCGTTTGAAATTCTTCAGCGGCTGGCGCACATCGTCGGTGTTTCCGAGCGTGCCATCAGGGCCCGGGCTCCTCAGCTCTTCGATCGCGCCGTCGTCGCTCGTGTTGACGAGGCCGTCGGCGCCGGGCGTCGTGAGATCTTCGAATGTTGCCTTGAACACGCCGCCGGTCTGGGTATCGTTCTGAATCTTGGCCCAGGTCAGCCGGCCGGTGTCGCGTGCCGTGTGCACGCTCTCGACGGCCTCCCTCGCCTTTTCACGGGCGAGAACGGCGAACGACGACCCGGAGACGTTCGCCAGCCCGTACGCCATGTACCCGGCCAGCGCCAGCAGGCCCGTCGCGAGAATACCGGCCGAGATGACTACCTCGACGAGCGAGAAGCCCTCTTCGGACGAAACGCGTGTGCGAAAGCGATTTGGCGTCATCAGTTCACCCATGCTGTGCCGTTCCAGCTCCAGGATCGAATCAGACCGGTCGCGCCGAAAATCGTGACGGCGCGCGCCGTGTCCTGCTTGTCGTTGATGGCGAGATACAAGGTGCCGTTCAGGACGTCGCCGCTCGAATCGATGAGCGAGCCGTCGCTGGTAAACCGGATCGTCGGCGTCGATCCGAATGCGATCTCTCCCGCATGACCGAACAAATCCGGGTCTCCCATGCTCGTCCAGCGCTTGTAAGACTGGCCCTGCTCGAGATAGGCGGTCTGCACGAGCGTGGTCGCATTGCTCGGGACCTCCACACGGTAAACCTCGATTTTGTTCGGGAGGGTGAAGACGAGCTGGAAGTCGCGCCGTTGCGACGTGGCCTGGTTTCTCGCGACCTCGAGCACGTTCATCAGCGCGCCGGTCGAGTTGTTGGCCTTGGCGGCCGAGACCGCGTTCATCGTGACCCCGACGGCAAGGCCCATCATCGTCGTGATGACGGCCACGACGACGATGACCTCGACGAGTGAGAACCCACGTTCACGGGAATGCATAACCACGCTCCCCCCTACCGCAAAAGGAGGGCCGATCGATGGCGTCCCGTTGAGCCGGGTTATTCGTTGATGGGTGAGTGACTTGCGGCCCGAATGACGGAATTGTTTTCGGGGAAGCAGGGATCAGATCTGGACACAAAATTACGTTTCAGTCGGTCGTCAACCCGACGTCGGCAGGACTATCTGGAAGCTCGCGCCGCCGCCAGACGCGGCCGCCACCTGTATGCGGCCGTTGTGGGTCACGATGATTTTCTGCACCAGGGCGAGCCCAAGCCCGGTTCCGCGCCCTTTTGTCGTGACAAAGGGCCTGAATATCCGTTCCCGATCGGGTACGGCCACCCCGGGCCCGTTGTCTTCGACCACCACCCTGACATGCCCCGGCTCGAGGCGCCCGTCGATGACCACCTGCGGCGGCGTCGAGGCGTCGACGCACGCTTCGACGGCATTCCTCAGCAGGTTGCTGAAGGCCTGCCGCAGCAACACATCGTCGCCTTCGATGACGGGAAAGTCCCCTTTCACGACCACGTCTCCGCCATGGGCCCGCGCCTCGCTTCGCACCTCGTCGGCGGCGCGCTCGGCCACCGCGCGCACGTCGATCGGCGAGAGCATCAGCTGCTGGGGCCGCGCGAAGTTGAGGAAGTTGGTCACCACCTCGCCCAGCGCTTCGGTCTCCTGGCGGATGCCGCGAAGATGCGGATGATAGGAAGCAGGCAGCGCCTTGAAATCGAGCAGCCGCGCGTAGCCATGAATCGTCGCCAGGCCATTACGGAATTCGTGGGCGATGCCGGCCGTCAGCTCGCCGACCTGGGCGAGGCTCTCCTTCAGCCGCAACTGCTCTTCCATCTCCACGACCGGCGTCAAATCGGTGAAGAGGCAAATCGCGCCGTGGGGCTGGCCGGATAGCGGCGACACGCTGACACCGAAGTAGGCCGGTGCCGCCGACCTGCCGATCTGAACGGTTCGCCGGAACACCGGCGTGCCGACCGTCAAGCATCCCTCGATGACCTGCGCGAGCTCTTCGGGCAGCACCTCGCGATACTGGCGGCCCAGTGCGCTCTCGTCCCGGTGCAGCAGGCGGCGTCCCGCCGGATTGAGAATGCGAAGGTGGCCGTCGCTGTCGACCACGAGCAGGCCCGACGTCAGGCTTTCGACGATCTCGCTGCTCAGCCGCTCGGATGCCTCCGCCCGCGCCGTCATCACGCGCTCCTGTGCCTTCACCTTGGTGAGCGCGTCGTGCAGGGCGGCGGTCACAAACGCGGTTTCGGTCCGGGTCTCGCGCAGGCTCATGCGGGCGTCGCGGGCGGCCGCCGAAAACCTCAGCATGGCGTACACGAGCACGCCAATCAGCGCCGCGACAATGGCCGTCAGGACGATGATGACGCTGACCGAGCCGTTCATACGAAGAACGACGCGTACCAGTCGATGATGGGCCTGCCGGCGGTACTGGCGGCGATGGCGCCGAGCGCGAGGAACGTCCCGAACGGCAGCGCGTATTTCATGTCGCCCCGGTGGAGCGCGATCATCGTCACGCCGACGATCGAGCCGATCAACGACGACAGGATGAGCGTCAGGAGCATCAGTTTCCAGCCGAGAAACGCGCCGATCATCGCCAGCATCTTCACGTCGCCGAATCCCATCCCCTCTTCGTGCCGGACGCGAAAGTAGATCTCCCCCAGCAGCCACAGCGACCCGCCGCCGACAATGATGCCGATGAGCGAGTCGACCCAGCCCGGCGGCATGAAGAAGCTGAACACAAATCCGATGACGATGCCGGGCAGCGTGATGACGTCGGGCAGGATGCGGTGCTCGAGGTCGACGACAAAGAGCACGACCATCGCGCATCCGAACAGCAGGCGCTGAATCAACTCCGGCGAATCGAAGAGGAGGAACGCACCCAGAAACATCGCGCCCGTCACGAGCTCGACGATCGGGTACTTGATCGAGATAGGCACCTTGCAGTTGCGGCATCGTCCGCGCAGCCACAGGTAGCTCACGATCGGGATGTTGTCGTACGGCTTGACTGGCGCGCGACAGCCCGGACAATGCGAGGCGGGCCAGGCCAGCGACAACCCCAGGGGCAGCCGATGAATGCAGACATTCAGGAAGCTGCCGACCGCCGTGCCGAGCATCGTGACGTAGAGGGCGAGGACAGCGCTCATTTGGGTACCGGCGGCACAGCGTTCTTCAGCTCGGGTGCGGCCGCCGGCTCGGTCGGCAGCGGCCAGAGCGGCGATTCGCGCCGGACGCCGATTTCGCCGGTTTCAGGGTCGAGCTGGTACGGCATGCGCGAGGGATCGAGCGGCACGCCACGGATGAGTCCGGCCGCACCCACGTCCTGCCACGACTGTGGCCGCCGGCCCGTCCTCTTCGTGAACTCGGCCACGATCTTCCCGAGCGTGTCGATCTGATCGAGCGCGTCGAGCTGTGCCAGCCGCGTCTGGGAGGTACTGCGAAGCCACTGGTCCTCGGTCTGACCGATTTGGATCCACATGCTTCGCGACGCCTGACGATCGCCGCCCCGTGTGAGCATGACGGCCGCGTACGTGCGAAGCCACCAGGGCGCGCCCGGCACATCGCCGCCGCGCCGGAACCACTCGGCCGCGTGTTCGTAGTCGTGCAGGTGCCAGTAGTAGATGAACCCGATGTCCTGGTAGTAGTCCCACTTCGCCCGATCGGACGCGATCCCCTTCTGCAGCAGCTCGATGGCCTGGTCGGGACGGCCGGCACCGCTCGGCTGCGGCTCGGCAAGGAAGATCGCACCGAACCTGTACCCGACGGTAAACAGCGGATCCAGCGTCGTCGTGAGATCGAGGAGTGGATACAACAGATCGAAATGCCGGTCCGCGGGTTCCTTCTGGCGCTCCCGGCCGAAGTGCTGCAGCGCGCGAATCCAATACACGTCTGCCATCACCGCGTCGTAGGAGAGTGAAGCCCGCTTCATCACTTCACCCGATCGGACGTAGAGGACATCCTCTTCGACCGGGTTGAAGGCGTACGCACGTTCACGGACCACCTGCACGGTCACGACGAGCACGAGCAACACCACCAGGGCAGCCACGAACTTGACGACGTGCCTCCGCGACGTCACTTGAAGTCTCTCCGCATGAAGATGAACGTCGCCGACGACACGAGGATGGCGATGTAGACGAGCGCATACGCGGTGTTCAGCATGAGGTAGCCCGCCGCGACCGGCACGGCATGGACGACCTCATTCTTGATGTCGAGCGGAGCGAGGTTCGGCAGCAGGTAGTACAGCGCCCGCGCGACAAACACGACGGGCTTCGAATCGACGACCGCTTCGAAATTTTTCAGGTCCGCGTTGAAATGGCCCACGAAGTACAGGCCGAACGTCAGCGCGGCCGACAGCATCGGGCTCGAAAAGGTCGAAAAGAAGAGCGCGAGCGCGGTCACCATCGCCAGCTGCAGGAAAATCATCGCGATCGCTTTCAGCAGCGCGGGGTCGAGGGCCGGCGCGCCCCATTGCGGCCGAAACCAGGCGCCGGCGATCCAGGCGACGGCGCCGAGCACGGCGTAGTAGGCCACCGTCATGATGGCCAGATTCACCAGGAGCGTGAACACGAGGCCGCAGTACTTGCCGACCACGAACTGCTGGCGCGTGATGGGCTTGGCGAGCAGCGCGTAGATGCTGCGCTTCTCCACTTCCTTTGACACCAGGCCGATCCCGATGAACACGGCGATGAACAGGCCGAACAGCGACATCGCCGCCAGACCGAGATCCTTGATGATCTTGACGTCCTGCCCGGCCGTGAGCTGGCTCAGCAGGTACGACACGCCAATCAGGAACACCGCGAAAAACACGAGGTTGTACAGGACCTTGTCGCGGACCGACTCCCTGAACACGCTGATGGCGATGGTGCGGATGACCCTCATCTACGATGCCTTGGCCGGGCTGTCGTCGACAAAGCGCGAGCCTGGCTGTTCCCCGACCTTCTTGATGAAGAAATCTTCGAGCGTCTCGCGCATCGGGTTCAGCGAGACGAGGTGTGCGCCGGCCGCGATCAGATCGCGCAGCAGCTGCTCGGGCGCGGGCTCGAGCGGCAGCTCCAGCGAATACCGATCGTGACCGAGCGGCGTGACGCGACGCACGCGCGCGCGGTGACGTTCGAGCGAGTCGGCGGTCAGGTTGCCCACGACGAGCTCCCAGCCATGCGCCTGAAACGCCTGGAGGTCGGCGATGCGGCCGCTCGCGACGAGCCTGCCGCCCGCCATGATGGCGACACGGTTGCACAACGCTTCCGCATCCGACAGCACGTGCGAGCTGAAGAACACGGTGCATCCGCGATCGCGCAGACTGAGAATCAGGTTGCGCACTTCGCGCCGGCCGAGCGGATCGAGCCCCGACATCGGCTCGTCGAGAAACACCACCTCGGGATCGTTCAGCAGGGCCTGCGCGATGCCGACGCGCTGGAGCATGCCCTTCGAGAACTTCCGGAGCTGCATGCGCCGCTCTCCCGCGATGCCCACTTCATCGAGCAACGCAGAGACCCGCTCGGTTCGCTCCCGGCCGCCGTACCCCAGAAGGTCGGCAAAATAGGTCAGCAGCTCCTCGGCTGTCAGGTAGTCGTAGAAGTACGGACTCTCGGGAAGATAGCCGATGCGCCGCTTGACCCCGACGTCGCCGACAGGTTTTCCCAGAATTTCAGCGGAGCCTGACGTCGGAAAAATCAGCTGTAACAGCAGTTTGAGCGTCGTCGTCTTGCCGGCCCCGTTGGGGCCGAGAAACCCGAAGGTCTCGCCCTGAGCGACCTCGAGGTTCAAGCGGTCGAGGGCGCGATAGGGCCTCGGGCGCCAGAACCCGACCCGGAAGTCTTTGGTGAGATTCTCCGTGCGAATCGCGAGCATGCCCCTACTATTATCGGCTGCTCGGCCGAAAGTCGTTGAGTTCTGAAGGGCCTGGCGGCCCTACTTCACGACGGTGCCGTTGGTGGCGTCACGGGTGGTGGCGTTGAACGTCACGGCCGACGGGGCCGAATCCGCGTCCTCGAACAACGTCTGGTTTTCATTGGTGCCGAAGAACCGGACCCCCGTCGTATTCGGCGCAGCCGGCCCGGCAAACGCCTCGTAGAACGGCGTCGCCGCGGTCACCGACGAGCAGGTCGTCAGCCCCGTAATGGCGGTACCGACGGCGGAATACGTGTACTCGTAGCCGCTCTTGGAGATCGTCCCCGTCGCCGAAAGGTCGGGGCTGATGAACGGCTGGCCGCCGCTGCTCGGAGGGATGCCGAGGTCGTCGAGGCCGTCCGCATACCCGCGGCCGACCGCACAGTTGGTCATCCAGTTCAGGTTGGCGCTGTTGATGACCCGCATCGATCCGATAGCCGACGCTTCGTTGCCGGCAATACGAGCGCGAAGGAGGCCGGGCACTGCGATAGCCGCGATGATGCCAATGATGGCCACGACAATCAGCAACTCGATTAGCGTGAATCCCTTGTCACCATGGCCGCGCATGAACCCGTCCTCCTGTCAGTCGCTTCGTGCTCTATCGGTGGTTTACTTCAGCGCCGTCCCGTTGGTCGCCGCGCGGGTCGTCGCGTTGAACGTCACCGCCGCCGGGCTCGAGTCGCCGTCCTCGAACACCGTGTTGTTCTCGTTGATGCCGAAGAAGCGCACGCCAGTCGTGTTCGGCGCCGAGGGGGCCCCCATCGCCTCGTAGAACGGCGTCGCCGCCGTCACCGTCGAGCAGGTCGTGATGCCCGTGATCGCCGTGCCGACCGCCGCGTAGGTGATGTCGTAGCCGCTCTTGCTGATCGTGCCGGTCGTCGACAGGTCGGGGCTGATGAACGGCTGCCCGCCCGAGGTCGGCGGGATGCCGAGGTCGTCCAGGCCGTCCGCATAGCCGCGGCCGCCGGCGCAGTTGGTCATCCAGTTCAGGTTCGCGCTGCTGATGGCGCGCATCGATCCGATGGCCGACGCTTCGTTGCCCGCGATACGGGCGCGAAGCAGGCCGGGGACTGCAATCGCCGCGATGATGCCGATGATGGCCACGACGATCAGCAGCTCGATCAGCGTGAAGCCTTTGTTGTTTCCGGTTCGCATGTGAGTCTCCTTATAACAGCGCATCGCTGTCGGATAGATTCGTTTACTTCAGGGCCGTCCCGTTGGTCGCCGCGCGCGTCGTCGCGTTGAACGTCACCGCCGCCGGGCTCGAGTCGCCGTCCTCGAACACCGTGTTGTTCTCGTTGATGCCGAAGAAGCGCACGCCAGTCGTGTTCGGCGCCGAGGGGGCCCCCATCGCCTCGTAGAACGGCGTCGCCGCCGTCACCGTCGAGCAGGTCGTGATGCCCGTGATCGCCGTGCCGACCGCCGCGTAGGTGATGTCGTAGCCGCTCTTGCTGATCGTGCCGGTCGTCGACAGGTCCGGGCTGATGAACGGCTGCCCGCCCGAGGTCGGCGGGATGCCGAGGTCGTCCAGGCCGTCCGCATAGCCGCGGCCGCCGGCGCAGTTGGTCATCCAGTTCAGGTTCGCGCTGCTGATGGCGCGCATCGATCCGATGGCCGACGCTTCGTTGCCCGCGATACGGGCGCGAAGCAGGCCGGGGACTGCAATCGCCGCGATGATGCCGATGATGGCCACGACGATCAGCAACTCGATCAGTGTGAAGCCTTTGTTGTTTCCGGTTCGCATATCTCTCTCCTTGTTACGGCGCTCAGCCGTGATGAGTTACGCATCGACGGCCAAGCGCGCCGTCGGGACGCCCGGTCTAATGGCAACACCCATACCAGCTCCAAACCGTGCGCGCCGAGGCTCTGTATCTGCTTGATTTAATAGGGCGTTACGGGACTTCTATGAACTACTGATTTTACCAGACGCCATCGCAAAATGACAAACGTTGTCACTTTCGCTTGTCACTATTTGTCAATTTGAGAAATGCTTCGGGTCGATTTCCACGACCCACAATCGCCGAGCGGAACGAAACACCACGCGATGCTCGCCCGCAACTGGCGTTGACGGGACATCGAGCGGAAGAAGACAGACGAGATAGCGCACGCCTCGCTGCCGCCAGTGCGCCCAGTTGCTCGTCACGTGATCGAGCGTGACGGATCGCAGACCGGTCTGGAGATAGACGAGCGCGGGATTTGTGCTCGCAACAATCGCGTCGCGCGGCACGTGCGTCCGCACCCAGGCCAGCGTGCGATCGGCGTCCTCGGCATCGGCAATCCAACCAATCGATCCGGCGTCGCGCGCGGCCAGCAGGTACGCCGCATGGTCGTACACATGGAGTCCCAGAATCGAAAGAAGCGCGATCCTGAGGATGGGCAGCGCGCGCTGGGCGCCGGCCGCGGGAGACACGCGCGCCGCGACCACCTGCAGGCCGGCGAGCAGGTACGTCATCAGAAAGGGTGTCAGCGGCAGGACAAACCTGAACGTCCAGAACGGCCACAAGAGGACGATCGTGAGCGCGATCGGCGTCAGAATTTCTGCGACCGTGATGCGCTCTCGAGCCTTCGCGATGAACCCGGCCAGCAGCAGGGCGCTGATCGCGAGCGATATCATGGCGGTTCCAGTGGCGCTGCCCATGCTGGCCGACATGAACGAGACAACGCCGCCGAGGGCCACGACTTCCTCGCCGCTTTCAGCGCTGCCGCGAAAGATCGTCGGCACGAAAATACCGGCGACGCTGCGGCCCGCGATATCAAAGGCGTTGGTGGCGACACGGGCGGGAAGATCGCGCGGCGTTATCGTGCCGGATATCGGCGCACCGGCCCATCGCATCCACAACTGGTCGGTATACCCGTACACAATCGAGCCACGGTGCGCGTCCTGCTGCGCCGGCGTCGGGGCGTGCGTGCGCGAATAGATCGTCCATGGCAGCAAACAGGCGGTGGCCACCACGGCAAAAGTGGCCGCGCATTGCCAGCGGCGCTCCTTCAGCAGGAAGAGTCCCGACGCCACCACGACGGCGACGCCCGCCGAGCGAATCAGCATCGCCGATGCCGCGAGCACCGCCGCGAACGCCGCCAGCCGCAACGCGCGACCGGTTGTCGGCGCATTGACCGCGCGCTGCACGACGAGGACGCTGCTCAACACGGCGAAAGTGAACACGCATTCGGTCATGAGCGTCGACGTCGCCAGAAAGACGAGCGCCGGCGTCGTGGCAATCGCCGACGCCGCGCACGCGGCGATCGCACGCGGCAACTCACGATCCCGGTGGAGGTAGACATAGCTCAGCCACGAGACGCCGAGCATCGCGGCCACCGACAGGCTTTTGAGCAGCCAGACATTGGCTGGAAATTCGGGGGACAGCCGGAACCCGATCGAAAGGAGCGCGGGCAGCCCCGGCGGATACAGCGGAAGAATGTGATCGAACGGCGAACTGATCAGCCAGTACCCTTCCCCGCGCGCCAGCATCCGCGCGAGCATCACGTACCACCCGTCGTCGACCATCATGCCGGCCACGCCATTGAGGCGAAGCACATAGATCGAGAGCGGCAGCAGGCCAACCGTCAGCGCGACGCCAACGCGGGCCATCATCGCCACCTCACTTCAAAGGTCCCGATGGCCCTCGAATGCCGAAGCTCCTCCCGGACCCTGGCCGCAAACGCGGTTGATGGTCCGAGCGAGAACCGGCGGCTGTGGTTCAGCACGACGACGCGCGCGGTCTGCCATCCCGGCAGATCGTTCGTTCCACCCTCCAGAGAACCGTGATCGTCGAAGAAATCGAACAGCGTGCCCGAAGGGCTGACACGGCCGGTCAGGAAGTACACCTCCGGGGCGTCCGGGCCGGCGACGAGCTGGCCGTCGCCGAGGCGTGCCGCGATCAGTTTCATGAGGCGCTGGTACATCACCGCGTCGGGCTCGCCCACTCGAAGGCTCGCGCGTTCGAGCTCGAGCGGCACGGTCGGCGCCATCACCTCGTGCACCACGCCGAGGTTGTAGACGTAGCCCCGGTTCATGCTGGCAAGCGAGAAGACCAGCAGCAGCACGGCGGCCGCCGGCAAGGCGGGACGCGTGGCCACGCCAGAGTTGCCGGCCAGGGCCACCGCGGACAAGACAGCCAACGGGGTGACGTAGCAGAAATAGATCGGCGCGCTGAACGGAAACTGCACGAGCGAAGCCCAGGCGAGCATCGCGGCAATCCCGAAGAGAATCCGCCGTTCCTTCACATCCCGCACACGTGGCGCCGCGAGCACCACACAAATCGCCACAGGCAGGAGCGCGGTCACGCCACGAGCCGACTGCCAGATCAGCTGGTAGACGGATGGGCTGTAGAGGCCACGCACGGCCAGAGCAGCCGCTGCCAGGGAAAGGACAATCGCCGAGGGCCACCAGCCTCGCAGTGGCCATCGAGCGGGTGGCGACACCGGAGCAACAGCCCACAGGAAAGGGAGACCGGCGAAGATCCAGTGCGCCGGCGGCATCTCGAAGCTTGCGAACTGCACACGTCGCTGCGGCAGCACGAACGCGCCGTAGATCAACGCGCCGACCTGCCCATCGAGAACATACGGTGCGACGAAGCACACCAGCGGGACAGCAGCGCCGGCAAGCGCCGGCACCAGTCCGCGAAGAAGATTCTGCGATCCGGTCTGCGCACTGCTGTCGCCAGCCGAAAACAACAGCCGGCAGCACGCGCCAATGGGCAGAAGCAGGTACAACAGATCGGAGATTGACAAACGTGCTCTGAGAATCCAGAACGCCAGCACGATTCCGGCAACGGCCACGGCGACGGCAGGAACCCGCGCCCGGCGCGAGGGCTGGTGCGACTCACTGCCAGGGGCATACACCAGCGCCATGACGAGCGCCATCAGCACGTACAGTCCGGTCTGCTTGACGAGGATGGACACGCCGGCGGCAAGACCGGCAAGGGCCGCGTCGATCGGTCGCCCGGTCTCGACATAGCGCACGAACGACCATGTGCACGCCAGGGCGCAGACGAGCAGCCACCACGAGGGGAGCGCCGCGAAGTAGTTGGGGAAACTCCAGCCGAGCGCCACCCATGCACCAATGGCGGCGCCCACGGGTTCTACATAACGCCTGAGGATGAGGTAGGTGAGCACTTGCGCGGCCACCGCTCCTGCAAACAGCAGCCACCGCAGATACAGAAGATCGATGCCGGCCAGCTTGAACACCGCCGCGTGCACCCACGTCAGCCCGCCAGTGTAGGGCTCCTCGTAGTCGATGTGAGGCAGTCCGCCGGCAAGCACTCGCTCGGCCGACTGGCCCAGCATGCCTTCGTCGTGCGGAATCCAGCCTCGTGGGACGAAGAACCAGAGATAGACCAGCGAAAGCGCCAGGAGGGCGAACGCCATCGGCCTGTCGCCGCGGGCGGGCAACCGCATCATTTCAAATTGTATTTCTTGACGTAGTAGCGGAACGATCGGAAGGTCATCCCGAGCAACTCGGCCGCGCGTACCTGCACGCCATCCGCACGGGCCAGCGCCTGGGCGATGTATTCCTTTTCCAGCCCCTCGACGTGCTCCTCGAGATTGAAGCCCGACTCGGGGAGCAGACCCGCGGCCGCCGGACCTTTCGGCACGCGGCGAACGATGTGCTCGGGCAGGCTTTCGGGCAGCACCATCTGGCTCTTCTCGAGAGCGACGGCCCGTTCGATGACATTTTCGAGCTCCCGGATGTTGCCGGGCCACTCATAGGCATCGAGGAGATCCATCGACTCCTGCGAGATGCCGTGAATGTCCTTGCCCATCTGATCACGATACTTCGACAGAAAGTATTCCGCCAGCAGCGGAATATCTTCGCCGCGCTCCCGGAGCGGCGGCAGTTGTATCGGGATGACGTTGATCCGATAGAAGAGATCTTCGCGGAACCTGCCGTCGGCCACCATTCTGGTCAGATCCTGGTTGGTGGCGGCAATGACGCGCATCGCCGCCTCGAGCTCTTCGACGCCGCCGAGCCGGCGGAACTTGCGCTCCTGCAGCACGCGCAGGAGCTTTACCTGCATCATCGGGGTCATCTCGCCGATTTCGTCGAGGAACAGCGTCCCCTTCTCCGCCGCCTCGATGAGCCCTTTCTTGTTGCCGCTGGCGCCCGTGAACGCGCCTTTCATGTGGCCGAACAGCTCCGATTCGAGCAGCGTTTCGGGCAGGGCGCCGCAGTTGAGCGCGACGAACGGACGATCGCGCCGCAGCGAATAGAAGTGGATGGCGCGCGCCACCCATTCCTTGCCGGTGCCCGATTCGCCGGTCACGAGCACCGTGCTCTCGGTGCGGGCGATCTGCTCGATGAGCTTGAAGACCGCGAGCATCTTCTCGCTGCGCCCGACGATGTTGGCGAACTGGTGGCTCGAGCCGAGCGCCCGCTTCAACAGCACGTTCTCCTGCCGGAGGTGGCGCTGCTCGAGGGCGTTCCGGACCTTCATCTTCAGCTCGTCGACGTCGAACGGCTTGCTGAGGTAGTCGTGGGCTCCCAGCCGCATCGCTTCGATGGCGGTGTCGGCCGACGCGAAGGCGGTAATCATGATGCCGAGCATGTCCTGATCGATCCGCTTGGCGGCCCGCAGTACTTCGACGCCGCTCATGTCGGGCATCTTGATGTCGGAGATGAGGAGGTCGAAGCGGCCGCGCTCGAGCTCGTCGATCGCCTTGTGGCCGTTTTCGGCAAGGACGACGTCGTACCCCTCGCGGCGCAGCACGATCGACAGCAGCTCGCGCATCGACCGCTCGTCATCCACGACGAGCAGGCGCGCGGTGCTGGCTCCGGATTCCGGGCTGCCCGTTCCGGGTTCGGCGTCGTCGAGTTCTTTGTTCAGGGACACAATATTGGTTGATTCATCGCACCCAATTATGCAGTGGCCGGCACACGAACCGGCAGACGCACGCTGACGATCGTGCCCTTTCCTGGCGTCGAGCTCACCTGAATTTCGCCGCTGTAGTCGCTGACGATCCGGTGCACGATCGCAAGCCCCAGACCCGTCCCTTTTGCGAAGTTGCCGCGAAACGGCTGGAAGATGGCATCGAGCTCGTCGGCGGGAATCCCCACGCCCTCGTCCGACACCTCGAGCACGACAAGTTCGTTCGCGCCCTCCGCCGATTCGATGCGCGCGCCAAGCGTCAGACGCCCGCCGGTACGCATCGCCCGCAGGCCGTTGGTCGCCAGGTTCCAGACGATCTGCTTGATCTGGTTTTCGTCGGCCTCGAACGGCACTTCGCTCGCCGGCACCTGGACGTCAATCACATGCCCGTCGTGCAGCTCCGAGCTGTTTCTCAGGAGCAGCGCCGTGTCGTTCAAGACCCGGCGGACATCGATCCGCGCAATCGAAAACCGCTGCGGCCGCGCGTACGCCAGGAACGAGCGGATGGTGTCGTTCAGCCGCTCCGATTCGCGCAGCACGATGTCCATCAGCTGCGCCTGCTCTTCGGTGAGCGGCAGCTCCTGGCGGAGAATCTGGATCGATCCCGACATCGAGGCCAGCGGATTGCGAATTTCGTGCGCGATGCCGGCGGCCATTTCGCCGACCGCCGCGAGCCGCTGCCGCAGGCGGGCGTCCCGCTCGAGCTTCTTGATGTCGGTGACGTCCTGAAACGCGAACAGCAGGCCGGCGTTGCCTGGCGTGCGCAACTGCGTCGCGGTGAAGCCGAGCTCGATCTGACGTCCATCGCCGGTCACGAACGGGCTTTCGACGCGGCGGCCGCGCCCCGGCCCGGCGAGACTGATGAGCTCGGAGGCCACCGTGGGCGGCAGGTCGAGGACCTCCTCGATCTGCCGGCCGACGACGGCCCGCGACGTGTAGCCGGTGATTGTTTCGGCCGCGCGATTGAAGGTCACGATGCGTCCCTGCGGATCGGTCGTCGCGAGCCCGCTCGCCAGGCTGTCGATGACGTGCTGGTTGAATGCCTGCAGGTCGGCGATTTCGTTCGACTGGCGCTCGAGCCGCATGCCGGCGCGCTGCAACCGGTCGGCAAGCGAGCCGCTGAGAAAGGCGATCGAGAAGAACAGGAAGACGTTGAGCCCCGTCATGTACGCCACGATGCGGAGCGGCGGCAGCGTGCCCTTGTGCTCGAGAAACGGCACGCCGAGCAGATCGGCCAGTCCGAAATACTGCGTGACGACGATGGCCACGTAGAGCAGCGCGCTCAGCGTGGCGATCATCATGCCGCCACGGCGGAACTGCACGCTGCTGGCCGCCGCGATCGGAAGGACGTAGAGCGCGGCGAAATAGCTCGTGATGCCGCCCGACACCGCGATGAAGCCCGAGACGATCAGCGCGTCGCAGGCCAGCTGGATGTCGACCATCCATCTGAACCGCTCCGCCCATTTCAGCGTGAGCGACCAGAGGATGTTCAGCGCATACGTCGCGCCGATGAGCAGGAACAGGGGCTCGCCCGGAAACGTGCCGGGCGCCGTCAGCTGGACGAAGACCGCCGAGCCGAGGAGGAGCGTGCTGATGCCGACGCGAATGGCAATCAGCCAGAAGAGTTTGCGACGAATGTCGCGCTCCGCCACGCTCGTCCTTATCCCGCCAGCTGGCTGATCAGGTCGAAGATCGGCAGATACATCGCGATGACGATGCCGCCGACCACGCCGCCGAGAAACGCGATCATGAGCGGCTCGAGCAGCGTCAGCAGGCCCGCCACGGCCGTGTCGACTTCTTCCTCGTAGAAATCGGCGATCTTCGAGAGCATGGTGTCGAGCGCGCCCGTCGTTTCGCCGACCGCGATCATCTGCGTCACCATCGGCGGAAACACGCCGGTCTCCTTCAGCGGCGCCGAAATCGTCTCGCCGCGCTCGATGCTCTTGCGCGTGACGAGGATGGCTTCTTCGACCCGCGAGTTGCCCGACGTCCGCGCGGTAATCTCGAGGCCGTCGAGGATGGGAACACCCGAACTGAGCAGCGTCGAGAGCGTGCGGCAGAACCGGGCGACGGCAATCTTGCGCATCAGCATGCCGAGCACCGGCATCTTCAGGGTGATGCCGTCGATCTGGTACTTGCCGGACGTGGTGCCGTAGTACGACTTGAAGGCGAACGAAATGGCGACGATGCCCACGATGATGAAGGGCATGAAGCTGACGAGGAAGTTGCTGAGGGCGATGACGATACGCGTCGGCAGCGGCAGCGTGGCGCCCAGGCCCGCGAAGAGCGAGGCGAACGTCGGAATGACCTTCCACAGAATGACGCCGACCACGAGCACGGCGATGACGATGACCGCGATCGGGTAGATCATCGCGGACTTGACCTGCGCCTTCAGCTTGACGGCCTTTTCGATGTAGGTCGCGAGCCGCTTGAGAATCGTGTCGAGAATACCGCCGGCCTCGCCGGCGGCGATCATGTTCGTGAACAGCGGGTCGAACACCTTCGGATGCTTCTTCATCGCGTCGGCGAGCGAGGCGCCGCTCTCGACATCCGATCGGGTCGCGAGAATCGTCTCGGCGAAGTTCTTGTCTTCTTCCTGATTGCCGAGAATCTCGAGGCACTGCACGAGCGGCAGGCCCGCGTCGATCATGACCGAGAACTGGCGGACGAACACCGCGATGTTCTTGGAATTGACCTTCTTGCCGAGCTTCCCTTTCCTGGCGGCGCCGGCGGCCGCGGCCTTCTCCTTCGTCGGGGCAATCCGCGTGACGAGCACCTGCTCGCGTCGCAACGCCGCGACGGCGGCGTCGGCGTTGTCCGCGATCCGCTCGCCGTTGACCGTCTCGCCTCCGCGCGTACGGCCCGAGTATGCAAATGTAGGCATAGCTGAGTACCTTCGCTCTCTTCGCTCACTTCGCGGTTATGGCAAATAGCAGATGGCAAATGGCAGAGCCCCTATGCCCTCCACCATGTGCCATGTGCCATCTGCCATGACATGTCATCTACGTACCGTCCCGACCGGCGGCCGCGGCATCCCCGGCCGCACGCCGAGCCCGGCCCCCTGCACCACGCCCACGCCGCGCGTGATCATCTGCTCGAGCTCGTCCTTCAGGGACGACGCGCCGATGCCCGTTTCGAGCGTGATCAGCTTGCTCATGTACAACGTGGCGATCGACTGGTTGAAGGTCTGCGTTCCGAGCTTCTCCTGTCCGGCCTGCATCGACGAGTAGATCTGGTGAATCTTGTCCTCGCGGATCAGGTTCCGAATCGCGGGCGTCGGCACCAGAATCTCCTGGGCGACCACGCGGCCGCCGCCGATCTTCGGTAACAGCGCCTGACAGACGATGCCTTCGAGCACGAGCGACAGCTGCGTGCGGATCTGCGATTGCTGGTGCGCCGGGAACATGTCGATGATGCGGTTGATCGTCTGCGCCGCCGAGTTGGTGTGCAGCGTGCCGAACGTCAAGTGTCCCGTCTCGGCGATGCGAAGCGCGGCTTCGGTCGTCTCGAGGTCGCGCAACTCGCCGATGAGGACGATATCGGGGTCTTCGCGGAGCGCGGCGCGCAGCGCTTCACTGAAGCCCTTGGTATCGCTGTGCACTTCGCGCTGGTTCACCAGACAGCCCTTGTGCTGGTGGATGTACTCGATGGGATCCTCGATCGTCAGGATGTGCTCGTTCCGCTCGTCGTTGATCTTGTCGAGCATGGCGGCCAGCGTCGTCGACTTGCCGCTGCCGGTCGGCCCGGTGACCAGCACGAGCCCGCGCGGCCGCTCGGACAGCGTCGCCAGCACCTGCGGCAGGCCGAGATCCTTGAAACCCTTGATCTGCTCCGGAATCAACCGGTAGACGGCGCCGACGGCGCCCCGCTGGTTGAACACGTTCGAGCGGAACCGCGCAAGCCCGCGGATGCCGAACGAGAAGTCCAGCTCGAGCGTCTCTTCGAAACGCTTCTTCTGCGTGTCGGTCATGACGCTGTAGGCGAGTTGCTTGGTCTCGGTCGGATTCAGCTCGGGCATGTCCATGCGGCGCAGCTTGCCGTGGATGCGCACCTGCGGCGGCGTGTTGATCGACAGGTGAAGGTCCGAGCCTTCGAGGTCGACGGTCATCTTGAGCAATTCAGGCAATGTTGGGGGCATATTGTTCCCTCGCTGACTTCGCAACTTCGGCCGTCATGGCAAATGGCAGATGGCACATGGCAGCAATACGCCCCTGCCATCAGCCATTTGCCATCTGCCATGACAGGTATCTACTTCACCGTCTCCCTCGCTACCTCTTCTATCGTCGTCAGCCCGTCCTTGACTTTACGGAGACCGCTCATGCGCAGCGTGAGCATCCCTTCCTCGATGGCCTTGCGACGCAGCTCGAGACCAGACGCGCCGACGAGAATCAGCTCGCGCAGCTCGTCGGTGACTTCCATCACTTCGTACAAACCGACGCGCCCCTTGTACCCGGTGTTGTTGCATTTCTCGCAGCCGTTGCCCTTCTTCGGAACAACGCTCTTGGCATCCTCGGCTGAATAGCCTGCCTGGACGAGCGCCTGCGCGGGCATCGGCTGATCGGCCTTGCAATTCGCGCAGATGCGGCGCACGAGACGCTGCGCGCAAATCAGGTTCACCGAGCTCGCCACGAGAAACGGCTCGATGCCCATGTTCATCAAGCGGTTGATCGTGCTGGGCGCGTCGTTGGTGTGCAGCGTGGACAGCACCAGGTGGCCCGTAAGCGAGGCCTTGACCGCGATTTCCGCGGTCTCGAAGTCGCGGATTTCGCCGACGAGGATGATGTTGGGGTCCTGACGGAGAAAGGAGCGGAGCGCCGCGGCGAAGTTCAACCCGATGTTCTCGCGCACCTGCACCTGGTTGATGCCGGGCAGGTTGAACTCGACCGGATCTTCCGCCGTCATGATGTTGGTTTCGGGCGTGTTGATTTTCGCGAGCGATGAGTAGAGCGTGTTCGTCTTGCCGCTGCCGGTCGGCCCGGTGACCAGCACCATGCCCCACGGCTTGCCGATGGCGACCTCGAAGCGCGACAGCGACTCCTGCTCGAAGCCGAGCTTCGTCATGTCGAGCATCAGCTTGTCCTTGTCGAGCAGACGCATGACGATCTTCTCGCCGAAGAGCGTCGGCAGGCACGAGACGCGGAAGTCGATGTCCTTCGACTTGCCGCTGTCGGCGTAGCGGATCTTGATGCGGCCGTCCTGCGGGAGGCGCTTCTCGGCGATGTCGAGCTTCGACATGATCTTGATGCGCGAGGTGATGGCGTCGCGCATCTTCATGGGCGGCGCCATGATGTTGTAGAGAATGCCGTCGATGCGGTAGCGGACGCGGAATTCCTTCTCGTACGGTTCGATGTGAATGTCGCTCGCGCCCTTCGAGATGGCCGACATCAGCACGACGTTGACGAGCTTGATGACCGGCGCTTCGCCCCCCTGCTTCTCGAGCGACTCGGCGCTGATCTCTTCGAGGTCCGCGAGCACCTCGACGTCGTCCGCGCCCGCGATCGACATCTCCTCGATCGACTTGGCGGCCATTTCGAGCGCGCTGGCACCGCCCATCACGCTCCCGCCCACCGCGGCCGGCTTGCCAAGCGCGTAGTACCGCGTAATCGACTCGCTGACCGCCGTCTCCGACGCGACGACGGGCTCGACGTTGTAGCCCGTCATGAACTTGATGTCGTCCATCGCGAAGACGTTGGTCGGGTCCGTCATCGCGATCGTGAGGGTGGCGCCCGAGCGGCTGAGCGGGATGATTTGATACTTCTGGGCGGTTTCGGCCGGAATCAGCTTGATGACCGCCGGGTCGATTTCGAACTGGGCGAGGTTGATCGAGGGGACGCCGTACTGCTTGCTGAGCAGCGAGGTGAGCTCCTCGTCCTTGACGAAGCCGAGCTTGACCAGATTGAAGCCGAGCTTCCCCCCATTGGCCTTTTGGTAGTTCAAGGCCTCCTGGAGCTGGTCCGGAGTGATCCGCTTCTCTTTGAGGAGAAGTTCGCCGATGCGAACGGCCATGGAGAGTTCATGATTATGACATTAATTGTCAGTAACTGACCTAAAATGCTATTCCACCACCGAAATTCCACGACTTCTCGTCCGATTCATTCGACTTGGTCAACTGACCCTCGACATACGTCGACTTCGGTAGCCTCACGGTGACTCCGCCGGACAGTGCACGGCTCGAGTCGCCCAGCGTGCTCCAGCGAACCCCGCCACGAACCCCGACAAGACCACGCCCAGGCCAGTACTCCCCGCCGACCGCCGCGACGCGCCGAAGCCCGAATGGCCCAGGCGTGGTCGTGAGATCGGCATCAGCCGCCAGCGAAAACGGCCCATGCACCCCCGAAGTCGCGGACCGCGGCGTCAGCGCGGCTCCGATTCGAAACTGCCGCTTCATCGTCACCGGCCCCGACTCCGTGGCGAACTCAGGTTCCCGGAGGTTCCTGACCACCAGACCGAACCTGATATCCCAGGCCGACACCATGGCCCCTGCATCGAAATCGAAGGTCGTCCGCCCTTCGGCCAGCTCGACCTCCCCCGATACGATTCTGGTCGTCGTACCTATAACAAGCCCAGGGACAACGGTTTGCACGACTGTGAAGCCGACGTTCGTGGTCGTGAGCGTACGGATCGGCACCTGTCCCGATCCCCCGTTTTCTCGGTCAGGCGAGGGTGAAACTGTAGGTAAACGGGCGGCCTGGTGGGCCCGGTAATAGCTCAGGCCGAAGACCGGCAGGGCGGCACCGACAAAGACGGTCGAGCCTTTCGCGACCGAGACCTGAAGATCGAAGATCGACCCGCTGGCAATCCCCGCCGGGTTCCAATAGACGGCGCTCGCGTCGTCTGCGACGGCGACAAACGCGCTGCCCATGCCCTCGGCTCGCGTGCCGACGTCGCCGAATGTCTGGGCGCCGATCGAGGCGGGACTGGCAAAGACGAGAAGGACCGTGCAGACAACGAAAATGCGCATCCGCGCATGTTACAGCCCTGATGGTGCACGCCACCGGTGCCGATGGCTGGCATAGCGGCCGGGCGCGGTGTCTAATATCAGGTTTGGCGGACAGGGCGTCGGCCCTGTCTCACCCAACGAGCACGGCAGCGGCAACGACCGTGGTCCACAGGCCGTTCTTGTCGCCGACGGCGGTCTGGGTCACGTTTTGCGTGCGGACGATTTGATTGGAGAGCCGGTACACTTCCTTCTTTTCGTCCCAGCTCTTGTCGGGACTGAATTCGAGACCGAGCGTGGTCGCCAGCATCTCGGCGGCGAGCTCTTCGGCGTAGTCGCCGGCCGTGTCCTCGTTCTCGCCGAAGCTGTGGTGCTCGGACAGGTAGCCGTAGAGTTTCGAATCTCGTGGAATGGCCACACCGACCGTGGCCGCGATCAGCCGGTGGGGCTCGCGTGTGGCCGTCTCGGACATCACGACGAAGGTCACCTGGCCGGGCTTGAGCCGTTTGATACCCTCGCTGCGCGACATGATGCGGCAGCCGGGCGGAAAGATACTGGACACGCGAACGAGATTGCACGCGGCGATGCCCGCCGACCGCAGCGCCAGCTCGAAGGACGTGAGCTTCTCGCGATGCTTGCCGACACCCTTGGTGAAGAACATTTCCTTCGGGACAAGGTTGAACACGGCGGGGAATGCTACCACGGAACCATGCTGCACCCGTGCTCGTCTTAGGTGAAGAACCATAAGGAGTAATGCGTTTTGTTGGCCGATGCCGTACGACAGGTGGCCGGCATGGTGCGATCGCCTCGCGCGACGCTCGCCGGCGCCATCGCGAACCCCCAGTCGCTCGCTCTGGCGCTCGTCATCGTGACGATTTCCACCGCGTGCAGCGTCGGGTTTCTGCTGACACGCGTCGGCCAGCTCGCCGCGCTCGATCAGCAGGTGCGGCAACTCGAATCGTTCGGCACGGTGGTCACCGACGAGACGTATGCCGCGCTTCGCGACCTCGTGCCGTACCGCCCGGCGATCAGCGCGGCGGTGATTCTCATCGGGTGGCCGGTCGGCTGGCTGGCGCTGGCGGGCGCCCTGCAATACTTCGGAAATCGAACGGGTAACGGCCACGCGACGTTTGCCCAGGTACTGACGATCGTCGTGCACGCCTCGGCCATCTTCGCCGTGCGTGCACTGGTCGCCGCGCCGGTCAACTACGCACGCGAGTCGCTCGGCGGCGCCACGAGTCTCAGCATGGTGCTGCCCTCGTTCAGCGAATCGACGTTTCCCGCCCGTCTGTTCGGCGCGCTCGACGTGTTTGTCCTGTGGTGGGTCGTTCTCGTTGCGCTGGGATTGAGCCTGCTGTACCGGACGCGCACGCTGCCGATTGCGCGCTGGCTGTTCGGCGCCTACGCGGCGGGCGCCGTCGCGCTCGCGCTGACGCAGGCTCTTCGAGGAGGCGTTTAGTTGTCGCGAAACAAGAAAATCATCATCGCGCTGGTCGCGCTCGTTCTCATCGCGTCGGCCGGCGGCTACGCGTGGTGGACCCGCCGGACGACCGCGCCCAATGTCACGGTAGAGACGATTCGGACGCGCGACCTCGAGGCGGTCGTGTCGGCGTCCGGAAAGATTCAGCCGAAGCGCTTCGTGAACATCAGCGCCGACACATCGGGACGCGTGGTCGATCTGGCCGTCAACGAGGGAGACCGCGTCGCGCTGGGCCAGTTCCTCATGCAGATCGATCCGCGCACGCTGCGGTCGCGTGTGGAAAGCGGCCAGGCGGCGCTTCGCGGCGCGGAGTCGGCGCTCGACCAGGCACGCCAGGGCGTCGAGACGGCCCGCGTCCAGCTGCAGGTCGCGCAGCAGAACCTGAAGCGGCAGCAGGAGCTCTGGAAGATGCAGCTCACGCCGCGCGAGGTGCTCGAGCGCGCGGAAAACGACGTCAGGCTGGCGCAATCGGCGCTCGTCGAGCGCGAGAAGCAGGTGAAAACGCAGGAGGTGCGCCTCGGGCAGGATCGCGCGCAGCTCGACAGCGCCCAGTTCGACCTCAGCAAGGTGCGCATCGAGTCGCCGATTGCGGGCATCGTGACGCGCCGGAACATCCAGGAAGGGGAAACGGCGGTCGTCGGCACCATGAACAACGCCGGGACGGTGCTGCTGACCGTCGCCGACATGTCGGTGATTCAGGCGGAAGTCGAGGTGGACGAAACGAACATTCCCAACGTCTCTGTCGGACAGCCGGCCAAGATCACCATCGATGCCATGCCCGAGCGCACGTTCAAGGGGCACGTCACCGAAATTGGCAACAGCCCGATCCAGCAAACCGGTCAGCAGCAGCAACAATCGCAGCAGGCCACGAACTTCAAGGTCGTCGTCGTGCTCGACGAAGTCGTGCCCGACGTGCGTCCTGGATTCACCTGCACTGCGGACATCACCACCGCCACGCGCTCGCACGTGGTGGCGGTTCCGATTCCTGCGGTTGCGGTGCGCGAACTCATCTACGACGCGAAAGGCGCCATCGTGAAACAGCCGCGGGTCGAACGAGGCCGCGGCAACCAGCCGGCGGCGACGCCGCCGGTCGAGCTCGAGGCGGGACAGACGCGGAAAGAAACTGAGGGTGTCTTCCTGATCAAGGATGGACGCGCGGAGTTCCTGCCGATCAAGATCGGCATTGCCGGCGATCGCTATTTCGAGGCGCTTTCGGGGGCCAAATCCGGCGACCAGGTCATCACGGGCCCGTACAGCAGCGTCCGCGGCATGGCCGACGGCGACCCGGTGCGGGTGCAGACCAGCCCGAACGCGAACCGGAATGCCGGAGGCGGATCATGAGATCGTCGATCGACGATGAATAAGTATCTCGACGCGGCGGGCATCGCACTGAGTGCCATCTGGTCGGCCAAGCTGCGCTCGCTGATGACCGTGCTCGGCAATATTGTCGCGGTCACGTCGATCATCGCGGTCGTGTCGCTCATCCAGGGGTTGAACGCCTCGGTCAAGTCGGCGATTCTCAACCAGGCGGGCTCGGATTCCTTCAACATTCAGCAGTACCCCATCACGCGCAGCGACGAAGAGTTCGAGAAGGTGCGCAACAACCCGCGCATGACGCTGGGCGACGTGCGTGCGATCCGGCGCAACAGCGAGCTGGCCGGGTCGGTGATGGCCGACGCCAGTTCGAACGGCCGCGTCACCTACCGCGACCGATCGATCGATCAGACCCGCGTCCAGGGTGTCACCGACGACTACGTGAATTTCTCGAGCTTCGATGCGGAGCGCGGACGCCTGATGAGCCCGGCGGAAGTGCAGACGTCACGGCCTGTTGCCGTCATCGGCTGGGGCACCGCCGACCGCCTGTTCGCGGATCTCGACCCGCTCGACAAGACGATTCAGATTGAAGGCATGCACTTCCGCGTGGTGGGCGTCAGCGCCAAACGCGGGACGCTGCTTGGCCGCTCGCAGGACGAGTTCGTGGTCATCCCGCTCGGGCAGTTTCAGATGATGTTCGGGTCGAGACCGCGACTGTCCGTTTCGGTGAAGCCGCGCGACGTGTCGCAGATAGGCGCGGCTACCGACGAAGCGATGATGGCGCTGCGAAGCGCTCGCCGCCTGAAACCCAGACAGCCCGACAACTTCGGCATCTTCACGTCGGATACGATCCTCGACATCTATCACCAGGCAACCAACGGCATTTTCGCGGTGCTCGTCGGCGTCGTCGGGCTGTCGCTGGTCGTGGGCGGCATCGTCATCATGAACATCATGCTGATGGTGGTGACCGAGCGCACGCGTGAGATCGGCCTGCGCAAAGCGTTAGGCGCGCGCAGATCGGATATCACGTCGCAAATCCTCACCGAGTCGGTCGTGCTGTCGATGTTCGGCGGGGTCATCGGCACGCTGCTCGGTGCCGCCATCGCAACGACGATCGCCAGATTCACGCCGATTCCGGCGTCGGTCGAGCTGTGGTCCGTCGCGTTGGGCATCGGCATCACCGCCATCGTCGGGCTGTTTTTCGGTCTGTATCCGGCGCTGCGCGCGGCGCGGCTGGATCCGATTGAAGCGCTGAGGCGCGAATGAAGGCACCCCAGATTCGCTACGGCCTGATTCGCGAGGTCATCATCATGGCCTTCGAAACCGTGCGCAGCAACAAGATGCGCTCGGGCCTGACGGTGCTGGGCGTCGTCATCGGCATCACGTCCATCGTCGCGATGACCGCGCTCATCCGCGGATTCGATCAGTCGCTGCGCGGGCTGATTCAGCAGCTGGGCCCCAACACGATCATCATCTCCCGGTTCAGCTTCACCAACTTCGTGAACGGCGACGAGCTGAAGACGCTGCTGAACAGGCCGAACCTGACGATTGCCGACAGCCGGGCCATCGAGGATCAGGCAGCGCTTCTGCAGACAGTCGACGTCGAACTCGGTGGCGGTGGTCCCGGCTCGATCCAGCAGCGCGTGTTCTACCGCGATCAGCGGACCAAGCCCATCATCGTCTTCGGCACGACGGAGAAGTTCCAGGAAGGCACGAACATCCCGTTCCTCGGAGGCCGGTTCTTCAACGGAACCGAAGTGCAGTACCGCAAGAACGTAGTCGTGCTCGGGAACACGCCCTACATGCTGCTGTTTGCGAACAGCGGCATCGACCCGATCGGCAAAATGGTGCGCGTGGGAAGCGAGCGATTCGAGGTCGTCGGGGTCTATGCCAAGCGGGCCGCCGGCGGGTTCGGCTCGGGCGCCGACGATTTCGTGGTCATCCCGTATACGAGCTACCAGCGCATCTTCGGCCTGCGTGCCGTACGCGTCTTCCGCAACTCGGTCGTCATGCCGGTCCAGATCTCGGTTCAACCACGGCCCGGAGTCAGCGTGGCCGACGCGATGGCCGAGATCGAGCGCATCATGCGCAGCCGCCACGGCCTCAAGCTCGACGACCCGAACGACTTCAACATGGAGACGCAGGATCAGTTCCTGAAGCTCTGGGATCAAATCAGCAGCGCGACGTTCTTCGCGCTGGTCGTCATCTCGTCGATCGCCCTGATGGTGGGGGGTATCGGCGTGATGGCCATCATGTCGATCTCGGTGACCGAGCGCACGCGCGAAATCGGCGTCCGGCGCGCGCTGGGCGCGCGCAAGCGCGAGGTGCTCTTTCAGTTCCTCACCGAAGCGGTCGTGCTGACGTCGATCGGCGGCGTGCTCGGCATCCTGTTCGGCAGCGCGATCGGCTTCATCGCCCACCTGGCTACCGGCTTTCCCATCTCCCTGCCCATCTGGTCCTTCGCCATCGGACTCGGCTTCTCCGCCACCGTCGGCATCGCGTTCGGCATGTATCCCGCCATTCGCGCCGCCCGGCTGGATCCGATTGAAGCGTTGAGGTACGAGTAGCGTTTACCGTTTACCGTCGACCGTTTGCCGTTCGCCCTTGGCCGTTTCGTTCGCATTTCAACATGGAGCGGAGGAGACGTGATGCAGGACTACCACAAGCTCGAGGCCTGGCAGAAATCTCATCTATTGGTCCTTCGCACGTACGCGAAGACGACGAACTTTCCCAGAGAAGAGATGTTTGGTTTGACGTCTCAGATGCGGCGCGCTGCGGTGTCGATTCCAGCGAACATCGCCGAGGGCTGCTATCGAGGGCAGCGATCCCTGGCACAGTCACTTGCCATCGCACTCGGTTCAGCTGGCGAACTCGAGTACTACGTCATGCTTGCCGGCGATCTCAAATTTCTGCCCGACGCCGATAGGAAGGCGGTCAGCAAGGAAGTTTCCGACGTAAAGGCCGTCATCACAGGGCTGCTGAAGTCAGTCAAAGCATCAATCGCTCTCGAACGCCAGCGCTGAGGGACGCATCCCGACGGGCATAAAACGAGACGACAAGATAGCAAACGGTAAACGGTCAACGGTAAACCGTAGACAGCAGGAAGGCATCAGTGCAAAAAAAGGCAAGCCCGCCCCGCCATATCGTCAGGCAGGGCGGGTGAAAGGTAGGTACTAGTAGAGGAACTCGCGGCCGGTGGTTTCGTTTTCGGGAAACCACGTCTTGATAGGCTGAGCGGCGCCGCTCGCCGCTTCACCGAGCGTGATGGTCGATTTCATGTCTCCCTGCCGATTGCGATGCACGGGGCGCGTGAACTGCAGCGTATACGTCTTGCTGCGCTCGCGGTTGGCCACGCGCACGAGGTCGGCGCTCATGTCGGGGTTCATCACCTCGAACACGTACGAGCCTGGCGGCAGCGTGACGCCCGGCAGCGCAACCGGAGCCCTGAACGTGAAGTGGGTCGTGTGACGGGCGTTCTCGATGGCCCCGGTGGGCGTGGTCGCAACGACGCCGAGAAGCACGACGCCGCACAAGATGTGAACGATTCTTCGCATACGCATTCTGTCCTCCTTGGATTCCTGTCAGCGTCGGCATCAGCCGCCCGCTCTCTATAGTTAACGCACGGACACGCGCCGGCGAACGCCTGCCCTTGCTGGCGTCACGACTTGTTGCGCGCAGAGAAATCCGCGGCCAGACGCTTTACCGCGCGGCTGACCGCCATGCGCGCCGCGTCAACGGTGGGCAGGCCGTAGCGGTGTGCAATTTCGGCGAGGCTCCACTGCATTTCGATACGCGCGACGATGAGCGCGCGATCCTTTGGCGAGAGATGGGCCACCGCGTCCCGATAGCGCTCGTACTCTTCCTGCCGGATCGCATCCTCGAGCGGAGACGTGCTGTCGGACGGGTGATCGGCGGGCAGTTCGAGCGGCGGGGGCTGCCTGCCGATGCGCCGGATTTCGTCGCAGATACGGTTGATCACCGACTGCCGCAGGTACGCCTGCATGGCCCCGACGTGGCGCGGCTCGAAGGTCCCGAGGTTGCCGAGCACGTGTAAGGCGGCTTCCTGCACGAGGTCGCCGGTGTCGAGGCGGCCGCGGGCCGCCGGCGGCAGACGGCCGTGCGCCCAGCGCTTCAAAGGCGGGAGGCAGCGCTGCAGCAGGGCTTCCATGGCGGCCCGGTCGCCTTGACGCGCTCTCACCACGAGCTCGATGGTCGGCTCGTCGCTCATCAAGGGATCACCCGGCCGTTGGGGTTCGCGTAACTGCCCGCGTTCGTCCGCTGCAGGCTCAAAGTAGATCATGGCGTTCTCCATTTCTGAAGGCGACTCCTGGGGGGTTCACCCGTTACAACGTCCGGGCCGCCCGATCCGAACAACAACCGTCCCGTACCGGTTTTGGTCGGGTTATGATGGCCGTTCACCCCCTTTGGTCACCCCGGCGCGGCTGCCGCACCGGGATCCCGTTTCGGAGGACTACCGTCTATGAAGGTCTATGACGCGGCGAACATCCGGAATGTCGCTCTTGTCGGCCACAGCGGCTCCGGAAAAACCCAGCTCACTTCGGCCGCCCTCTTCGACGCCGGAGCGGTCAACAGGTTCGGCAAGGTCGACGACGGCACGACCGTCACCGACTTCGACGAAGAGGAAATCTCGCGCAAGCACACCCTCTCGGCCAGCCTCGCCTACGCGGAGTGGAACAAAGCGAAAATCAACTTCATCGATACGCCGGGCATGGCGAATTTTCTGGCCGACGCGCGCGCGGCCCTGCGCGTGGCCGACGCGGCGATTGTGGTCGTCGACGCGGTCTCTGGCGTGCAGGTGCAGACGGAGAAGACGTGGCAGGCCGCCGAGGAAACCGGGCTGCCCCGGCTCGTGGTAGTCAACCGTCTCGATCGCGAGCGGGCCAGCCTCGAACGCTCGCTACAGTCGATTCACGGTGCGCTGAGCCGCGCCGTCGTTCCGGTCCAGCTCCCGATTGGCGAAGAGAAGTCGTTTCGCGGCGTTGTCGATCTCGTGGCGCTGAAGGCCTACGTGTTCCTGCCCGATGGCAGCGGCAAGTTCAGCGAGTCGCCGGTCCCGCCCGAGCTGGCCGACCAGACCGCCGCCGCGCGCGAGGCACTCATCGAAATGGTCGCCGAGAACGACGAATCGCTGATGGAGAAGTTCTTCGAAGCCGGCACCCTCACGCAGGAGCAGCTCGTGGCAGGGCTGCGCAGCGCGACGGCGTCGGGCAAGGTCTTTCCGCTGCTGTGCACCTCGTCCCTGCTGAACATCGGCGTTCAGCCGCTCCTGGACGCCATCGTGGGCTACGTGCCGTCGCCGGCCGAGCGGCCGGTGACGGTGCTCGACCCGAAGACGAAGGAAGAAACCGTGCGCCCGTTCTCGGAGAACGGGCCGGCGTCTGCGTTCGTGTGGAAGACGATTGCCGATCCGTTCGCGGGCCGCATCACGATGTTCCGCGTCATGTCGGGCGTGCTCAAGGCCGACTCGACCGTGCACAACAAGACCCGTGACACGCCCGAGCGCCTCGGCCATGTGGTCCTGCTCCAGGGAAAGGGACAGGCGAACGTGCCCGAGCTGCACGCCGGCGATCTTGGCGCGGTCCCGAAGTTGAAGGACACGCTCACCAACGATACGCTCGGCGACAAGGGCGACCCGGCGGTGTTTCCCAGCACGAAGTTCCCGGAACCGGTGTTGTCATACGCCATCGAGCCGAAGAGCCGCGGCGACGAAGACAAGATCAGCACCTCGATGCACCGGCTCGAGGAGGAGGATCCGTCGATCAGCTACAGTCGCGATCCCCAGACGAAGGAGCTGCTGCTTTCGGGACAGGGACAGCTTCACATCGAAGTGACGGTGGCCAAGCTGAAGCGGCGCTTCGGCGTGGACGTCAACCTGAAGCCGCCCCGCATTCCGTATCGCGAGACCATCAAGGCCGCCACCGAGGCGCACGGCCGGCACAAGAAACAGACCGGAGGCCACGGCCAGTTCGGCGACTGCAAGATCAAAGTCGAGCCGCTGCCGCGGGGCACCGACTTCGAGTTCGTGGACGACATATTCGGAGGGTCGATTCCCCGGCAGTTCATTCCGGCTGTCGAGAAGGGCATCCAGGAAACCCGCGTGCGCGGCTACCTCGCGGGCTTCCCGATGGTGGATTTCCGGGTCACGGTGTTCGACGGTTCGTACCACGACGTCGACTCGAACGAGCTGTCGTTCAAGATGGCCGGCCGGCTGGCGTTCAAAGACGCGATGACGCGCGCACGGCCGACGATCCTCGAGCCGATCATGAACGTCGAGGTGTACGCGCCGTCAGACTTCGCCGGCGACCTGATGGGCGACCTCAACGGCCGCCGCGGCCGCATCTCCGGCATGGACACGCGCGGCGCCACGACGGTCATCAAGGCGCAGGTGCCGATGTCCGAGATGCTCACCTACGAGCAGCATCTCACGTCGGCAACCGGCGCGCGCGGCAGCTATCACATGGAGTTCTCGCACTACGAAGAAGTCCCGAGTCCGCTTCAGGCGAAGATCATCGCGGCGAGCAAGGCAGAGCGTGGGGCTGAGGTGGAGGCGGAATGACAGACGACTGCGTCAGTTCGTTACGGTAACAGTGACGTCCTGCGTCACGAAGAAGGCGTCGCCGTCCAGCGCGTACGCGCGCAGCGTGTAGGTGCCCGGCTTGTCGAAGGTCACTTTCGTCGACGACTTGCCCTCGACGAGGTTCGGCCTGCCGTCGGCGCCGAGCACCGTCGATTCCGACGGCGCGATCTTCGCCTTCCCGGCGCCGCGGTACTGAACCCACTTCACGCGGAACTGTCCGCGAGCGGCCTCGGCAAACGGATCCGGTGGACCGGCGTTAGGCCCCGGCGTTCCGCGGCTTCTCGGCCCACCCGTTCCACGGGCGCGAGTCTCCGGCGTCGGATTCCCGTCATCCCTGACGGGCAGCACCAGCGTCAGCGGTTGTCCCACCGTCGCTTTCTGCGCGGGCATCTCCGAGAGAATCGTCGGCGGCTTGTTCACGGGCTCGCCGAACGTTCTCGCGGTGCGTCCGCCGTTGTTCGCCGACATCGTCTGTTCGTCGATCTCCCAGACCGGCCACAACGAGCCGTACGCCTTCAGCGCGGTGCCGTTCACCGTCACCGTCCACACGAGGTCGCGGTCGACGGGCCAGTCGGCGGGCACGTTCACCTTGAACACGAACGCCTGCCGGCGCGGAAGGAAATGCGTGGGCTGCCCCAGGTCTTCCGATGACGCGCCGAAACCGTTGTTGGGACCGGCGGGAACGTCGGGGGTCTCCTCCCAGTTGCGGTTCATGTAACCGAACCACATGCTGCGCGAGCCGTCGGCGTTGCGCGTCCACCCTTCATAGGCCGGCTGAAGGCTCTGCCCCGAGTTGAACTTGATCTCGCTCATCGCCACCTCCTGCGCGGAGGCGGCGATGGCGAGCCCGAGAAGCACGACCAACGCGACGAGTTGTCTCATAGAACTGTTTCGTAAACGACAACGCCGGATTCTAGTTCGTATCTTTCACCTTGCTGCGCTCGGCGACCTTGGCCTTGTAGTCGGCCTCTTCGAGGTTCGTCCACGTCACCCAGGCAAACCCCATTTCGTCCACCGTGCGCTGGCCGTATCCGCGCCAGTTCCTCGGATCGGGATTCGCGCGATTGGCCTTCGTATTGTCGTGCCACAGCGTGGAATGCAGCACCGTCCCTGCCGGCAGCAGCGGGCTCACTTCGTCTTTGTAGTTGTAGACCTTGTGCCAGTTGAAGTCCCAGCCGATGCAGTTGAGCTGCAGCGTGGTGTTGCTGGGCAGAATCGCCTCGAGGCACATCCGCTTGCCGATGTTGTGCATGTGCGCCTGGATCGCGGTCACCTGCACCGGCTTGTCGAAACGGTAGTAACCCTCGCTGCGCGCCACCACGCCCGCCGGGATGTCGAGTTCGCTGTTGGCCGACGCGATCTGCAGCGAGATCTGGTGATACTTCGGCACGTAGCCCTTGGGATAGAACTTGATGCCGACGCGCGAGCGATCGGTCGTTTCGCGCCCGCTCGAATGGTAGTGGATGTTGAAGCGGACCTTCGCGCCCGCCTTCATGAGCTTGCCGGTATTGTCCGGGAGGATATCGCCGTTCTTCCCGACGGCATATTCGTTCAGGAACGTCTCGGTCTGCGTCTGGCGAACGTCGTCGAGCCCGACGAGCTTCTCGCTTTCGGGAACATCCTGAATCAGGTACGTCAGCAGGTGGTGCATCACGGTCCGCGCGCCGGGACCCGGCTTGGTTTCGACCGCCTGCACGTACCGATCTTCCATGAGGCCGCTGTCCGCGATGTAGTCGATCCACACGTCGGGACCGGCGGAGGCCACCACATGCGGCTGCGGGATTTCGACGATCAGATCGGGCTTCCCGATGTGCCACACATCGTCATCGGCAAAGGTGCGGGCGGGCGGCATGTCGGCCATGTTGCCCTTCTGCGCGCCCTGATCGACCCAGGCGGCAATCGTCGCGATCTCCTGCTCGGTGAGCGACGGATCGTCCTTGAACTTCTGAAGGCCGATGTTGCGCTCCACGTGCCAGGGCGGCATCAGCCGCGACGTCGTCTTGGTCTTGATCGAGCGCGCGTAGGGGCGCGCGTCTTCGTAGGTTATGAGCGACATCGGCGCGTTCGAGTCGGGGCGATGGCAATTCTGGCAGGAGCGCTGCAGAATCGGCGCGACGTCTTTGGTGAACGTGACCGCCGCCGGTGCCGTCTCCTGCTTGCCCGCCGTAGCGCTTTGCGCGAAGGTGGGTGCGTTCGAGGCGACCGTCAACATCATGACCAGCGCCGCCGCCGCAAGGACTGAAAGAGATCTCATTAGAGCCTCCACTGTTTGTGATCCGCGGGCCCCGTTATTTGCCTTTGACGACTGCGATCTTCTCCGCCTCGAAATTCTTGTAATCGTAGTTGTTCGAGATGACGACTTCGGCGCCGCTCAGATCGACGCGCTGACCGATGAACGGCGCGACCTTCGCGAACTTGTTCGCGGCGAACGCGCCGGTAATCTGGAACAGCCCGTCGCCTTCCGTCAGGATGCCGAGCCGCCCATCGGCCGCGACGCGCTGTTTGGCGCACGCCATCTGCTCTGGACTGCTGACGGTCGCCGCTCCCTGCTGCCGGAAGCAGGTCACTTCGACGATGGTACCGCGCAGGGTAGTCGCGGGCATCCGGTTGGTGACGGGGCCCTGCGCCGACACGATGGCCGCCGACAGGACGATCGCCGCAAGGGTCGCCAGCATCGCTTTATGTATGCTCTCAGGATATTCCACTGTCAAGAATTCTGCTAGACTCGCCCCCCGGTATTCACAAGGGAGGCATTCAATGATCCAGCGGTTTCCTAATATTTCTTCGATTCTCATGGCGGGCGTGCTGGTCGTGTCGCTCGCCGCCGCCGCTCAGGCCCAGGCTCCCGCGCCGCAGCGTGGAGGAGCGGCCCCCACCCCCCCGTGCGGCCCAGGGGTCACGGGCAAGAACATCGCGTCCGATTCGCGCTGCTTCGAGCTGAGGACCTACACCGTGAAGGGCGAGGGTCCGGGCTCGATCGACCTGCTCCATTCGCGCTTCCGCGAGAACACCAATCGCCTGTTCCGTAAGCACGGCATGACGATTGTCGGCTTCTGGCAGCCGTTGAATGCGGGCATGGAGAGCACGCTCATCTACCTGCTGGCGTACAAGGATGCGGCGGCTCGCGACGCGGCGTGGAATGCCTTCCGCACGGATCCCGAATGGACGGAAGTGACCAAGAAAATGCAGGTCGGCACGTCGGTCCAGTCCGTGTTCATGAACTCGACCGATTACGGACCGATGAAATAGAGCTGACGCTGCTCAGGGCAGATGGCGGATGGCAAATGGATGACGGCATGCTGTGCCATCTGCCACCTGCCATCTGCCATATCAGGATCTAACCCGCCTTCTGCGGCGTCGTCCGCTTGGCGGTCCGGCCTTTGGTCTGGCCGCCCTTCGCGGCTTTCCGTGCTTCGGCCGAGTCGTCTTCTTCCTTCTTACCGCGGAGGCGATTGGCCGCGGCGCGCAGGCGGCCGCCAACGCCAGACTTCGGCTTCGGCGCCTGGGCCGATTTCCCCGGCTTCTTCTCGGCCTTGGGATCGTACTCGCTGCCGACGAGCTCGAGCTGCGCGATTTCGGCGCTGTCGCCGCGGCGATAGCCGAGCCGCAGAATGCGCGTGTACCCGCCCGGACGATCGGCAAAGCGCGGCGCGATCGTATCGAACAGCTTGATGACAACTTCACCGTCCACCAGGTCGCGCCCGATGAGCCGTCTCGCGTGCAGCACCTTGCCATCGCCCGCGGCCACGCCGCGCTTGGCGATGGTGATGAGGCGCTCGACGAACGGCCGCAGCTCTTTCGCTTTCGGCACCGTGGTCTCGATGTGCTCGTAGCGGATGAGCGCCGTCGCCTGATTGCGGAGCATGGCAATCCGGTGCTCGGTTACCCTGCCCAGTTTTCGATGTGCAACTCTATGACGCATAGGTGATCCTGTAAGTGAAAAGTTGAAAGTAAAAAGTAAAAAGTGAAAAACTTTCACCCTTCACTTTCTACTTTTCACTTTCTACTTTCTACTTTCTTCCTATTCCGACCGGCTTCCCGCCGGCTGATCGATGCGCATGCCGAGGCTCAGCCCCATGCTGTGCAGGATCTCCTTGATCTCGTTCAGCGACTTGCGGCCGAAATTCTTCGTCTTCAGCATCTCGCCTTCGGTCTTCTGCACGAGCTCGCGAATCGTCCGGATGTTCGCGTTCTTCAGGCAGTTGTACGACCGCACCGACAGCTCGAGCTCTTCCACGCTCTTGTCGAGGTTCTCGTTGAGCGATCCGGTCTGTTGCGGCTCGGTCTGCGCGTCGGCCTGTTCGTCGGCCGACTCGTCGAGGTTGATGAAGATGTTCAGGTGATCGCGGACGAGCTTCGCCGAAAGGGAGATCGCGTCGCGCGGCGTCACCGAACCGTTCGTCCAGATGTCGACCGTCAGCTTGTCGTAGTCTGTCGTCTGTCCGAGACGCGCCGCTTCGACCAGGTAGTTCACCTTCTTGATCGGCGAGTGCACCGAGTCGATCGGAATCCAGCCGATGCCGAGATCGTCGTCGAAGTTCTTGTCGGCCGAGATGTAGCCGCGGCCGCGCTTGACGCGCATCTCCATGTTCAGCTTGCCGCCCTCCGACACCGTGGCAATCCGCGCATCCGGCTCGAGAATCTCGACGTCGGCGTCGGTCTGGATGTCGCGCGCCTTCACCTCGCCCGCCTTTTCGACGCGCAGGTACAGCGTCTTGGTGCTGTCGGTGTGCATCTTCAGCGGTACCTGCTTCAGGTTGAGGATGATGTCGGTCGCATCCTCGACCACGCCAGGAATCGGCGAGAACTCGTGCAGGACGCCGTCGATCTTCACGGCGGTGATCGCCGCGCCTTCAACCGAGGAGAGCAGCACGCGGCGCAGCGCGTTGCCGATCGTCGTGCCGAAGCCGCGTTCGAACGGCTGCGCGTAGAACCGGCCGAAACGCTCTGTTAATGTCTCGCGCTCGAACTCGAGCCGCTTGGGACGCTGAAAACCTTTCCACAACATCTCTATTCCTCCCTACGGGTTAGAAGGGCTCAGGGCTCAGGGCCCGTAGCCCTCCAACACACCAGACCTGCGAGTGTGATCACCGGCCTCCCACCGCAGGTCTGTAAGGCTGCGGGCCGGTGACTGGGTGAGGCAGGGCTAAAGCCCTGCGCTACTTGCTGTACAACTCGACGATCAGCTGCTCCTGCACGGGCAGATTGATCTGCTCGCGCGTGGGCAGCGATCCGACCTTGCCCGTCATGCCGTTGGCGTCGAACGACAGCCATTCGGGAATGCCGCGCCCCTTCACTTCCTCGATGGCGTGCTGAATCGCCGGCGTGTTCCGGCTCGACTCGCGCACGGTCACCACGTCGCCCACGCGAACCGAGTAGGACGGCACGTCGACCTTCTTGCCATTGATGAGGAAGTGGCCGTGGCGCACGAGCTGGCGCGCCTGCGGCCGCGACGTCGCGAGGCCAAGCCGGTAGATCACGTTATCCATCCGCCGCTCGAGCAGCTGCAACAGCGTCTCGCCGGTAATGCCGCGCTGCCGCTCCGCCGACTCGAAATAGCGGCGGAACTGATCCTCGAGCACCCCGTAAATGCGCTTCACCTTCTGCTTCTCGCGCAGCTGGACGCCATAGCCGACGAGCTTGGCCTTCCGCGTCTTGCCGTGCTGTCCAGGCGGGAAGTTCCGCTTCTCGATCGCGCACTTTTCCGTGTAGCAGCGCTCCCCCTTGAGGAAGAGCTTCATTCCCTCTCGCCGGCACAGCCGGCACACCGGACCTACGTAACGGGCCATTAAGTGTTCCTCTTGAAACTAGAAACTAAAATCTAAGAACTAGAATCTGAAACCACTCCCTATTCCAGTTTCTCGCGTCAGACCCTGCGGCGCTTCGGCGGCCGGCAGCCGTTGTGCGGAATCGGCGTGACGTCGCGAATCGACTTCACCTCGATGCCGATCGTCTGCAGCGCGCGGATGGCCGACTCGCGGCCCGATCCCGGCCCCTTGACGCGCACTTCCACCGACCGCAGCCCCACCGTCTTGGCGACGTTCCCGGCGGCAATCGCGGCCTGGGTGGCGGCAAACGGCGTCCCCTTGCGCGAGCCCTTGAATCCGACGCCGCCCGCGCTCGACCAGGCAATCACGTTCCCCTCGGTGTCGGTGATCGTGATCATCGTGTTGTTGAACGACGCGTGGATGTGCGCGTAACCGCTGTGCACAATCCGCTTCTCGCCCCGCTTCTTGAATGTCTTGCGGGGTTTTCTCGCTCCCTTTTCGCCCTTTTCCGGCGTTCCGGGTGCGGCGCCTTCTGCGTCAGTCTTTGCCATGTTCGTCCTTCGCTGTTTCGTTTGCCGTTTACGGTTTGCCGTTTACCGTGGCTCGTGACGCGCACGGCAAACGGTGAACGGTCGACGGTGAACGGCTATTCCACTTTCTTCTTCGCCACGGCGCCCTTGCGCGGGCCCTTGCGCGTTCGCGCGTTGGTGCGCGTCCGCTGGCCTCTGACGGGCAGGCCACGGCGGTGACGCCCGCCCCGATAGCTGCCGATCTCCATCAACCGCTTGATGTTCATGGAGATCTCCTTGCGGAGATCGCCTTCCACGCCCCCCTGCTCTTCGAGCACGCGGCTGATCTTACGCACATCGTCTTCGGACAGGTCCTTGACGCGGATATCCGGACTCACGCCCGCTTCAGTCAGAACCGTGTTCGAACGATGCCGTCCAATGCCGTAGATGTAGGTGAGGCCGATTTCCACCCGCTTGGTTCGCGGAAGATCGACGCCAGCAATTCGTGCCATGACAAATCTCCTAAACGTTGAGCCCTAAGCCCCTAAGCCCTAAGCCTTAAGCCCTGAGCCCTCAGGGTCTCAGCCCTGCCGCTGCTTGTGTTTCTGATTCGAGCAGATCACCCGCACCACGCCGCGGCGACGGACGATCTTGCACTTATCGCAAATGCGCTTGACTGACGCTCGTACCTTCATTCGCTTGTTCCTTTGCTCTCACCCGCGAGAGCACTTCGCAACCATCGGACGTGACCGCGACCGTGTGCTCGAAATGCGCCGACAGGCTGCGATCCGACGTCACCGCCGTCCAGCCGTCTTTCAGTACTCTGACACCCGCATCGCCGACGTTCACCATCGGCTCGATGGCCAGCACCATGCCCTCGGCGAGCCTCGGGCCGCGGCCGGGCTCCCCGTAGTTCGGAATCTGCGGCTCTTCGTGCAGCTCCGAACCGATGCCGTGGCCGACAAACTCGCGCACCACCGAAAAGCCGAACTTCTCGACGTGACTCTGCACGGCGTGCCCGATATCCGATACGCGCGCGCCGGCACGAACCGCCTCGATGGCCTTCCACAGCGACTCTTCCGTCACACGCAGCAGATCGCCTGCCTGCGTCGAGATCTGTCCGACACCGACCGTCACCGCGGAGTCGCCGAAGAAACCGCCCATCCTGGCGCCGAGATCGATCGAGATGATATCGCCATCGCCCAGCACGGTCTTCGTCGACGGAATCCCGTGAACCACCTGCTCGTTCACCGACGCGCAGATCGTCGCCGGATATCCTTTGTAGCCCTTGAACGCCGGCACGGCACCGCCCGCGCGAATCTCCCGCTCGGCCAGCGCGTCGAGCTCTTCGGTCGTCACGCCGACCGCCACCGCTTCCCGCAGCTGCTCCAGCACGTGGCCGACGAGCTGATTCACATCGCGCAGCCGCTGCAACTCTGCCGCAGAGCGACACACGATCATGCCTGCACCGCGGACGCCATGGCGTCGATCTGTGCCGCCAGGTCTGTTGCAACCCGATCGGGGGTCTGCGCTCCGTTGATCGATCGGAACGTCGGCCGCCCGCGGTAGTACTCGACGAGCGGATTGCCCTCGCGGGCATACACCGCGAGGCGATGGTGCCTCACCTGTTCGTCCTCATCATCAGCTCGCGTCATCAGCCGGCCCCCGCACACTTCGCACGCGTCGGGATTGGTGCCGGGCTCCGCAATCGCGGCGCACCTGCTGCACACGCGACGGCTCTGCATCCGCTTCAACAACTCCGCATCCGGCACCGCCAGATCGATGATCACGAGCGGCGTTCCCTGCACCAGGGTATCGAGCGTCTGTGCCTGGGGCACCGTTCGCGGAAACCCGTCGAGGATGTACCCACCCGCGGCGTCGGACCGCGCCAGCCTCTCCTTGACGATGCGCACCATCTCGTCGTCGCCGAGAAACTCGCCCCGATCGATCAGCGCCTTCGCGCGCATCCCCAGTTCCGACCCGTTCTGCGCCGCTTCGCGCAGCATGTCTCCCGTGGAGATCTTCGGGATCCCGCGCGCCTGCGCCAGCAGCACGGCCTGCGTCCCCTTGCCCGACGCCGGGGGGCCGAGCATCACGACGCGAAGGCCCATCTAGCCGCGGCGGCCTCGTATACGCGTCTTCTTCATGAAGCCGTCGTAGTGCCTCATGATGAGCTGCGACTCCACCTGCTGAATCGTGTCCATCGCCACGCCGACGATGATCAGCAGCGTCGTGCCGCCGAAATAAAACTGCACGCCCATGCCCTGCGTGATGAAGCGCGGCAGGTTGGCATCGAGCCATTCGCCGACGAACGGGATCGGCGCCACCCTGAACCCGGTAATCAGAAACTCCGGCAGAATCGCGATCATCGCCAGGTAAATCGCGCCCGCCAGCGTGATGCGGGTCAGAATCGTGTCGATGTACTCCGCCGTGCGCTTGCCTGGACGGATGCCCGGAACGAACCCGCCGTACTTCCGCATGTTCTCCGCCACGTCATCGGGATTGAAGATGATGGCGGTGTAGAAATACGCGAAAAAGATGATCAGGCTGATGTACAGAAGGTTGTACAGCGGCATCCCCATCTGCAGCTGATCGGTCACCCGCGTCATCCAGTGCGTCGGGTCGTTGGCGAACATCTGCGCCAGCGTCGCCGGAAACGCGAGAATGGACGAGGCGAAGATGACCGGGATGACGCCGCCCGTGTTGACCTTCAGCGGAATGTGCGTGCTCGCGCCGCCGTACATGCGCCGGCCGACCACACGTTTCGCGTACTGCACGGTGATGCGGCGGCTGCCGCGCTCCACGAAAATGATGGCGGCAATCACCGCGATCATGACGCAGAGGAGCAGGATCAGCCGGATCAGGCCCAGCTGACCGGTTCGCAGCTGATCGAACGTCGTCAAAATGGCCTGCGGCCCGTTGACGACGATGCCCGCGTAGATGATGAGCGACATGCCGTTGCCGATGCCCCGCTCGGTAATCTGCTCGCCGAGCCACATGATGAGCGTCGTGCCCGTCGTCAGCGTCAGCACCGTCATCAGGCGGAAGCCCCAGCCCGGGCTGTAGACCAGCGGCAGCCCGCCGGCCACCTGCGTCGACCGCTCGAGCCAGATGGCGATGCCGAGCGACTGCACCACGCTGAGCAGAATCGTCCCGTAGCGCGTGTACTGCGTGATCTTGCGCCGGCCGAGCTCGCCTTCCTTCGAAATGCGCTCGAGATACGGCCAGACCACCGTCAGCAGCTGGAGAATGATCGACGCGCTGATGTACGGCATGATGCCGAGCGCGAAGATCGTCATCTGCGACAGGTTCCGTCCCGAGAACATGTCGTACAACCCGAACATCGTCCCGCGCGCCTGTTCGGCGAGCTGCTGAAGCGCCGCCAGATTCACGCCCGGAATCGTGATGTGGCTCCCGATGCGGTACGCCACGAGCAGCCCCAGCGTGAAGAGCAGCCGCTTGCGCAGCTCGGCGATCGCGAACAGATTTTTGACGCTGTCGATGGCCATGTGCTTACAGAGTTTCTGCCGCGCCGCCAGCCGCCGCGAGCTTCTTCGCCGCCTCGGCGCTGAACTTGTGCGCGCGCACCGTCAACCCTTTCGAAATTTCACCGCGGCCGAGTACCTTCACCCGATCCGCCGATGCCGGCACCAGCCGGCGCTCGCGCAGCAGATCGATCGTCACGACCGTGCCCGCGTCGAACCGCTCGCCCAGCGTATCGAGATTCACCACGGCGTACTCGATGCGGAACGGGTTGTGAAACCCGCGCTTCGGCACGCGCCGCTTGAGCGGCATCTGGCCGCCTTCGAAGCCGACCTTGCGCTTGAAGCCCGAGCGCGATTTCGCGCCCTTGTGTCCACGCCCTGCCTGCGTGCCCTGGCCCGAGCCATGACCGCGGCCGACGCGCTTCTTCGAATGCTTGGCCCCCTTGGGAGGCTTCAGATTTGATAAATCCATAAGCGCTAATCCCTAATCCCCAGTCACTATTCCGCAACCGTGACCAGGTGACGAATCTTGAAAATCATGCCGCGCGTCGCGGGCGTATCGGCGATCTCGATCGTGTGATGCAGACGGCGGAGCCCGAGCCCTTCGACCACGGCTGCCTGTTTCCGACCAAATCCAATCGTGCTCTTGACGAGCGTCACCTTGACACGCTTGTCGCCGGCCGGCTTGGCTGTTCTCTTTGGCATGGCGGTTTAACCCTTTGAAGCGACAAGGTCTTCCAGGTCCTTGCCACGCAGCCGCGCGACCATCACCGGATCTTTCAGCGACGCCAGCCCGTTGAACGTGGCGCGCACGACGTTGTGCGGATTGGCCGATCCCAGCGACTTGGTCAGCACGTTCTGCAACCCCGCCGACTCGACGACCGCGCGCACCGCGCCGCCCGCGATGATGCCGGTGCCGTCCGGCGCCGGCTTCAGCAAGACGGCGCCCGATCCGAACTTGCCGACAATCGGGTGCGGAATCGTCGTGCCCTGCAGGGGCACGCGAATCAGGCCTTTTTTCGCCGACTCGATCCCCTTCTTGATGGCCGACGGCACTTCCTTCGCTTTACCCACGCCAAACCCCACCACGCCATGGCCGTCGCCCACGACGACGAGCGCGCTGAAGCTCAGATTCTTGCCGCCCTTCACGACCTTCGTGACGCGGTTAATCGACACCACGGTGTCCTTGATGTCGAGCTGCGATGGATCGATCTTCTCGCGAATACGCTGCATAAAATTAATCTACCAATCTGCCGATCTACCAATCTGCCAATGGTGCGTCAGAACTCGAGGCCTGCTTTGCGCGCGGCGTCGGCCACCGCCTGAATCCGGCCGTGATACAGGTAGCCGTTGCGGTCGAACACGACCTTGGTGATGCCCTTGTCCTTCAGACGCTGCGCAATGGTCTGGCCGATGAACTCCGCACCCGCCTTGTTTCCGCCGCGCGTCTTGCCGCTCAATCCCGACTTCAGCGCGGGCTCGGTCGTCGCCGCCGACGCCACGGTCTTGCCGGTCATGTCGTCGATCACCTGC
The DNA here is from genome assembly GCA_963746535.1 of Vicinamibacterales bacterium. GTDB lineage: Bacteria > Acidobacteriota > Vicinamibacteria > Vicinamibacterales > JAMQPK01 > JAMQPK01. Next base: position 124,662 of record CAVVBP010000012.1, read on the forward strand.
ACGTAGATGTGCGCCAGGCTGCGGAACACCGTCAGGCGCGGACGCTGCTCGTTGCCCGCGATGCGCTTGCGCAGCCGCAGCTTGATTCGCTGACGCCGATCTTCTCGAGTCTTGATACGCATATGCTCTCTTCGCTGTCTGGCTTCAGGCGTCCGGCTTCAGGCGTTTTCTGCCATTTGCCATGTGCCATTTGCCATTACTTGGTGCCCGTCTTCCCGGCCTTCTTCTTCAACTGCTCGCCCGTGTACCGCACGCCCTTCTGCTTGTACGGATCGGGCTTGCGCAGCCGGCGGATGTTCGCGGCGACCTGCCCCACCAGCTGGCGGTCGACGCCGGTCACCGTCACGTGCGTCTGCTTGTCGATCGCGATGTCGATGCCGGTGGGCACGTCGAAGACCACCGGGTGCGAGTATCCCAGCGCAAACACGACCTGCTTGCCCCTGACCTCGCCGCGGTATCCGACGCCGACGATGTCGAGCTCGCGCTTGAAGCCTTCGGTCACGCCGAGCACGCCGTTGGCCGCAAGGCTCCGCGCAAGCCCGTGAAACTTGCCGAGCTCGGGATCCTCACGCTCGAGGGCCGCCTTGAGCTGCCCGTCCACGACCTCGAAGGCGATGCCGGGCGGCATGCGCTGCGTCAGCTTCCCTTTCGGTCCCTGAATATCAAGCGCGCCGGGCGCGACCTTGACCGTGACGCCCTTCGGCAACGAAATCGGTTTCTTTCCAATTCGCGACATTGGCTAATCCCTAATCCCCAATCCCTAATCCCTATTTCCGAGTGCTACCACACGTTGCAAAGCACTTCGCCGCCCACGCCGGCACGCTGTGCCGCGCGGCCCGTCATGACGCCGCGCGACGTCGTCAGAATGCTGGTGCCGAGCCCTCCGAGCACCGACGGAACTTCTGTACTCCGGAAATAGACGCGGCGGCCGGGCCGGCTGATGCGCTCGACGCCGGTGATGACCTTCTCGCCGTGCGGCCCGTACTTCAGAACAATACGAATGAGCTGCCGGGGCGCGACGGCCTTGGCGGCCTCGGGCGATTTCTCGTCCACGAGCTTGTAGCCCTGGATGTAGCCCTCGTCTTCGAGAATGCGCGCGATCTCGATTTTCAGCTTCGACACGGGCACATCGACACGGGGATGTTTCGCAATGACGGCATTGCGAAGGCGCGTGAGCATATCGGCGATTGGATCTGTCATAGTGTCTGTTCTCTGTCGTTCTCAGTTTTCAGTTCTCAGTTTTCAGGGGTTCTCATCACGGCTGAGAACTGACAACTGAAAACCGACGACTACCTGCTACCAGCTGCTCTTAGTGACGCCCGCGACGTCGCCCTGGAGCGCCAGCTTGCGGAAGCACAGCCTGCACAGCGCGAACTTGCGCAGGTAGGCGCGCGGCCGGCCGCACAAGTGGCAGCGGTTTCGCAGCCGGACCTTGAACTTCGGTGTCTTCAGTTCCTTCGCCATCTTTGCCGTTGTAGCCATTTTTTGCTCTCAGCTTTCAGTTCTGCCTGAACGGCATGCCGATCAACTGAAGCAGCTTGCGCGCTTCCTGATCGGTCCGTGCCGTCGTCACGACCGACACATTCATGCCGCGCGACTTGTCGACCTTGAGGTAGTCGATTTCCGGAAACAACAACTGGTCTTTGAGTCCGAGCGTGAAATTGCCGCGACCGTCGAACCCCTTCGGCGACACGCCGCGGAAGTCGCGCACGCGCGGCAGCGCGATCGCCAGCAGGCGGTCCAGGAACTCGTACATCCGCTCGCCGCGCAGGGTCACGCTGGTGCCGACCGGCTGGCCCTTGCGAACCTTGAAGGCCGCGATCGACTTCTTCGCGCGGCGCACCACCGGCTTCTGGCCGGTAATGCTCGCGAGCTCGGCCGATCCGACTTCGATGAGCTTCGCGTTCGACGTCGCCTCGCCGAGGCCCATGTTCACGACGACCTTCTGGATCTTCGGAACGGCCATGACGTTCTTGTAGCCGAACTCCTTGGTGAGCGCCGGCACGACTTCTTTCTCGTAGCGTTCTCGCATGCGGCTCATTTGTCCACCACTCCCTCGCACTTGCGGCAGATCCGCACCTTGCGGCCATCGCCGAGCAGCTTGTGGCCGATACGCGTCTGCGCACCGCACTCGGGGCACAGGAGCTGCACGTTCGACGCATGCAGCGACGCCTCGCGTTCGACGATGCCGCCCTTGATGTTGCGCTGCGGGTTCGGCTTCGTGTGGCGCTTGATCATGTTGACGCCTTCGACGACGAGCCGGTTTCGCAGCGGTTCGACCTTCAACACCCGCCCCTTCTTGCCGCGGTCCTTGCCCGCGATCACGAGGACGTTGTCGTTCTTCCGAATCGGACTCTGCAGTTGCGACATATCTGTTTCTCACGGCGGAACTCAAGTTCCGCCCTACCGGTGGTCCCTGGTAGCCCTACCGGTGGTCCCTGGTAGCCCTACCGGTGGTCCTGGTAGGGCGCAACTTTAGTTGCGCTACAGCACCTCAGTTGCGCTACAGCACCTCTGGCGCCAGCGAAATAATCTTCATGAACCGGCGCTCGCGCAGCTCGCGCGCGACGGGTCCGAACACGCGCGTGCCGATCGGTTCGCGCTGGTCGTTGATGAGCACCGCCGCGTTGCGATCGAAACGGATGTAGCTGCCGTCCTTCCGGCGCTGCTCCTTCACGGTGCGGACGATGACGGCCTTCACGACCTGGCCCTTCTTGACCGTGCCGTCGGGAATCGCTTCCTTGACCGAGGCGGTCACGATGTCGCCGAGCCGCGCGTAGCGTCCCGTCGATCCGCCAATCGGGTTGATGATGGCGATCTTGCGCGCGCCCGAATTGTCGGCCACGTCGAGAATCGATCGCATCTGAATCATGACTGATCTCCAGAGTCTTCAGTTTTCAGTTCTCAGTTTTCAGTGTTCAGACCTGAAACCGATGACTGACAACTGACAACTGACAACTGACAACTGATGACTGACAACTACACCGTGGCCGCGGGCCGGACGATTTTCGTCACGACCCACCGCTTGCGCTTGCTCAGCGGACGGCTCTCGACGATGGCGACACGGTCGCCGATCTTCGCCGTGTTGTTCTCGTCGTGCGCGACGAACTTCGACGTGCGCCGCTCGGTCTTGCCGTACAGCCCGTGACGCACCTGCCATTCGACCGCGACCACGCAGGTCTTCTGCATCTTGTTGCTGACGACGACGCCTTCTTTTTCAGACTTTTCCGCCATTACGCCTTCCCCTGCTTTTCCGTAATCACCGTCTTGATGCGCGCCAGATCGCGGCGCGTGAACCGCAGCTTGAGCGGCGCGTCGAGCTGGCCGAGCGACTGCTGCAGCCGCATCCGGAAGAGCTGATCCTCGAGCTCCTTGGCGCGCGCCTGCAGGTCGTCGACCGAGAGATCTCGCAGTTCGGCCACATCCATCATGACGCTTTCTCCTCGGCGAAGCGGGTCGCGAACTTCGTCAGGATCGGCAGCTTCGACGCCGCGAGCGTCAGCGCCTCACGCGCCTCGGTCGCCGTCACGCCTTCCATCTCGAACAAGATCTTGCCAGGCCGGACGACGCACACCCACTGCTCGGGCGCGCCCTTGCCCTTGCCCATTCGCGTTTCCTGCGGCTTCTTGGTGATCGGCTTGTCGGGAAACACGCGCACCCAGATCTTGCCGCCGCGCTTGATGAACCGCGTCATGGCCACGCGGGCCGCTTCGATCTGCCGGTCGGTCAGCCAGCACGGCTCGAGCGCCCGGAGGCCGAAGTCGCCGAACGACACGTCGGAGCCGCGCCACGCCTTGCCCTTCATGCGGCCGCGCTGCTGTTTCCGATACTTCACTTTCTTTGGCATCAACATAACGTCACGTCTTCTTTTACTCTGTCGCGGGGCCCCACCCCCGCGACCTGTGCCTCGCGACCTGCGGTCGCTCGGCTATGGCTGCGACGCTTCACTGCTTAGTGCGTCACTCGCCGAGCTAATCCCCAACCCCTCAGCCCTGAGCCTTAAGCCCTCAGCCCTCAGGCTTACTGCCGCGCATCGCGCGGGCCAGACGGCCGGCGCGGAGCGCGCTCGCGGAACTCCTGTTCCTCGCGCGGGCTCTTCGGAGTCAGACGCTCGCCCTTGTAGAGCCACGTCTTGACGCCGATCTGGCCGTACGTCGTGCTCGCCTCGGCGAAGCCGTAATCGATGTCGGCACGCAGCGTCTGCAGCGGAAGCTGGCCGTGCAGGTACCACTCCGATCGCGCGATTTCGGCGCCGTTCAGTCGGCCGGACACGCGCACCTTGATCCCGCGCGCGCCAAACCGCAATGCCGATTCGACCGCTTTGCGCATCGCGCGGCGGAAGGCGACGCGCTTCTCGAGCTGCATCGCCACCGACTCGGCAATCAACTGCGCGTCGAGCTCGGGCTTCTGGATCTCCTGAATGTTGATGAAGACCTCGCGGTTGGTCCGCTTCTGGATTTCGGCCTTCAACTTCTCGACTTCCGTGCCCTTGCGGCCGATGATGATGCCCGGCCGGGACGTGTGGATGTCGATCTTCAGCTTGTTGGCGGCGCGCTCGGTCTCAATCTTGGCAACGCCTGCGTGGGAGAACCGCTTCTTCAGGTCCGCCCGCAGCGCGAGATCCTCGTGGAGCAGCTTCGCGTAGTCGCGATCGGCAAACCAGCGCGACTTCCACGTCTTGTTGAATCCGAGCCGGAATCCGTACGGATGAACTTTCTGACCCACATTTGCTCCTGGCAGGGCTGAAGCCCTGCGCTACCATTACGTGCCGGCAGGGCTGAAGCCCTGCGCCACCGCACCTATCGCACCCACCGCACGCTAATCTGCTTGTCGAAGCGCTGAACGCTTCACTCAGCCCTTAGCCCTTAGCCCTCAGCCCTATTTCTTCTTGGGCGCCGCACTCTTCTTCGCCGGCGCCGTCTTCTTCCTGGCTGGCGCCGTGGCTTTCTTCGCCGCGCCCTTTGGCGCCGCCTTGGCTTTCACCGCAGGCGCTTTTTCACCGCGCTTCGCTGCCGGTTCCGCCACGACCTCCGCGATGTCCAGCGGCCGCTCCGCCACATGCACCGTCAGGTGCGCCGTGCGCTTCACCACGCGAAACGCCCGGCCCATCGGGGCGGGACGAATCCGCTTCATCGACGGCCCCTGGTTGGCGTAGCACGCCGACACAAAGAGGCGATCGACGTCGCCGCCGAATCCATCCTTCTGCTGCGCGTTGGCGATCGCCGAACGGAGCAGCTTGGAGATGTCGTGCCCCACGCCTTTACGCGTGAACTGCAGTGTGGCCAGCGCACGGTTCACGTCACGGCCGCGGATCAGATCCATCACCAGGCCCGCCTTCTGGGCAGAGGTGCGGACGTATCGAGCTGTCGCCTGCGCTTCAATCGCCATGACTAGGCACCCGCCTTCGCGCCACCACCCGCACCGGCGCCGCCTGCGCCAGCCGGAGCCGGCGCGGCCGCGGCCATCTGCGCGGCTTTCTCGGTCTTCGTCGTGTGCCCCTTGAACGTCTTGGTCGGCGAGAACTCGCCGAGCTTCTGTCCGACCATGTTCTCGGTGACGTAGACCGGAATGAACTTCTTGCCGTTGTGCACCGCGAGCGTGTGCCCCACCATTTCGGGCACCACGGTCGAGCGGCGCGACCAGGTCTTGACGACCTTCTTCTCGTTCGTGCGATTCATCGCTTCGATCTTCTCGAGCAGCGGCGTATCGACGAAGGGACCCTTCTTCAGTGATCGGCTCATAGCGGCTACCTGGCGCCTTTCGGCCGGCGCTGGACGATGAACTTGTCTGTCGCTTTGTGATTGCGCGTCTTGTATCCCTTGGTCGGCAGGCCCCACGGCGACACGGGATGCCGTCCGCCCGACGTCTTGCCTTCACCGCCGCCGTGCGGGTGATCGACCGGGTTCATGACGACCCCGCGGTTGTGTGGACGCCAGCCGAGCCAGCGGTTGCGGCCGGCCTTGCCGATCGACACGTTCTCGTGATCGAGGTTGCCGACCTGACCGACGGTCGCGTAGCACACGATCGCGATGTGGCGAATCTCACCCGAGGGCATCTTCACCGATGCATAGTCGCCCTCTTTGGCAACCAGCTGCACCGACGATCCGGCGCTCCGGGCAATCTGTCCGCCCTTGCCCGGCTTCAGCTCCACGTTGTGGAGCATCGTGCCGAGCGGAATGTTCTTCAGCGGCAGCGCATTGCCCGGAAGAATGTCCACGTTGTCGCCGGCGATCACGCTATCGCCGACCTTCATGCCCAGCGGCTGCAGGATGTACCGTTTCTCGCCGTCGCTGTAGGTGACGAGCGCGATGCGAGCCGACCGGTTGGGGTCGTACTCAATCGTGGAGATTTTTCCCGGAATGTCTTTCTTGTCGCGCTTGAAGTCGATGATGCGGTACAGCCGCTTGTGACCACCGCCGCGCCACCACGACGTGAGCTCGCCGTGATTGTTACGGCCGCCCGACCGGTGCAGGTTCTCGACCAGCGGCTTGTGCGGCTTGCTCGTCGTCAGGTCGTCGAATGTCTGGACCGTCTGAAAGCGCCGTCCGGGTGACGTCGGTTTATAGGTTCTAATGCCCATGTTCAGCCTCAGGCTCCTTCAAAGAACTCCGGGAGCTTTTCCCCTTCGCGCAGCTTCACGTAAGCCTTCTTCCAATCCGAGCGCTGACCGGCGAAGCGTCCCTGACGCTTCACCTTGCCGTGCGCAATCGCCGTGCGGACGTGTTCGACCTTCGAGCCGAGCAGCGTCTCGATTGCGCGCTTGATTTCCGTCTTGTTCGCGTTGGTCGCCACCTCGAACACGATCGTCCGGCCATCTCGCTCGCGCAGGATGGACGTCTTCTCGGTAATGAGCGGCCGACGGATGACGTCTGTCAGTTTCATGAACAGTTCTCAGTTCTCAGTTGTCAGTTGTCCGTAGGGCGGGTCCTGTGGACCCGCCTGCTCACAGTTCCTGCAGTTTCTCCACGGCCGCTTTGGTCGCGATGACTTTCGACGCGTCCATCACGTCGCGCGCCGCCACGCGCGCGCTCGAGAGGAACTGCACGCCAGGGATGTTGCGAACGGCGAGCCCCAGCTTCTCGTCCGGCTTCACGTCAATCAGCAGGGCCTTGCCATCGGCGCCAAGACGCTTCAACAACTCGGTCGCGCCTTTCGTCTTGCTCTCGGCGGCGCTCAACGCGTCGACCACAACCAGCGCACCATCCTGAACCCGCTGCGCGAGGGCGGCGACAATCGCGCCGCGCTTCACCTTGCCCGGCAGCTGGAAATCGTAGCTGCGCGGCTGCGGGCCGAACACGGTGCCGCCGTGACGCCACAACGGATTGCGCACGCTGCCGACCCGCGCGCGACCGGTGCCCTTCTGCTTCCACGGCTTGCGGCCGCTCCCCGCCACGTTCGCGCGGTTCTTGGTCTTGTGCGTGCCGCGGCGCACCGACGCGTTGGTGTGCACGACCGACTCCCAGATGAGCGCGTCATTCACGGGGCCGCCGAACGCCTCGTCGCTCAGCTCGAGCGAGCCGACCTTCTTGTTGTCTGTGTTGACAATGTCGATCTTCATAACTTAGCCCTAAGCCCTCAGCCCTGAGCCCTTAGCCCTCAGCTTTGCTTCTTGCCCTTCGGCTTTTCAACCTGCGCGACCTTGATCCGTTTCGCCGTCACAGCCTTGCGAATGATGACGTAGCCGGTGGGCGCACCAGGTATAGCGCCCCGCACGATCAGCAGGTTGTTTTCCGGATCGACCTTGGCCACCTTCAGGTTTCGAACCGTCACGCGCTCGCCGCCCATGCGGCCGGCCGCACGCATGCCCTTGACGACACGCGACGGGAACGACGAGGCGCCGATCGACCCGGGCGCGCGATGGAACATCGACCCGTGCGTCGCCGCGCCGCCGGCGAAGTGATGGCGCTTCACGACACCCTGAAAGCCCTTGCCGCGGCTCGTGCCGATGACGTCGACGCGTTCGCCGTTCTCGAACATGGTGACGAGCACCTGATCGCCGACTTTCGGATCGCCGTCTTTCGCGAGCGTCACTTCCCGCAACACCCGGGTCGGCGGTACGTTCGCCTTCTTGAAATGACCGGCGAGCGGCTTGGTCACCTTCGCCGGCTTGCTGTCGACGAGCCCGAGCTGCACCGATTCGTAGCCGTCGGTGGAGGCGGTCTTGCGCTGCACGACCACGCACGGGCCCGCTTTGATGACCGTCGCGGGCACGACCGAGCCGTCCTCGGTGAACAGCTGCGTCATGCCGACTTTGCGTCCGATGATTCCTGTGACCATAGAAAGTTCTCAGTCTTCAGTGGTCAGTCTTCAGTCTGATAACTGAAAACTGACGACTATGAACTATTTAACGTGCTCTTTGCCAAACGCCTTGATCTCGACGTCGACGCCGGCCGGCAGATCGAGCTTCATCAGCGCGTCGACGGTTTGCGGCGTCGGCTCGAAGATGTCGATCAGGCGCTTGTGCGTCCTGATCTCGAACTGCTCGCGCGACTTCTTGTCGACGTGCGGCGAGCGCAGCACGGTCCACTTGTTGATCGCCGTCGGCAGCGGAATCGGGCCGGCGAGGCGGGCGCCCGTGCGCTTGGCGGTGTCGACGATCTCGGTCGTCGACTGATCCAGCACGCGCGAGTCGTACGCCTTGAGGCGGATCCGAATCTTGTCGCTGAACATCGCACTCATTGTTTCTGTCCTCGCTAAGCTCGGCCTTAAGTCCGCTAATGCGCCCCTAGATCCGCTAGCCATGAGCCCGGAGCCCTGCTATTTCCCCTGCGCCTTCGCGACGACTTCTTCACTGACGTTCGACGGCGCCTGCTCGTACCGATCGAAGTGCATCGAGTAGGTCGCGCGGCCCTGCGTGCGCGACCGCAGGTCGGTGGCGTAGCCGAACATCTCCGACAGCGGCACCCGCGCCTGAATGATCTGCGTGCCGCCGCGGTCTTCCTGCGACTGAATCTGGCCGCGCCGGCTCGAGAGGTTGCCCATCACGTCGCCCATGTGTTCCTTCGGGACGACGACTTCGACGCGCATCACCGGCTCGAGCAGCACAGGCTTGGCCTTCTTGGCGGCATCCTGAAACGCCATCGAGCCCGCGATCTTGAACGCCATTTCCGAGCGAGTCGACCTCGTGGAACGAACCGTCGTACAGCTCGATGCGCACGTCGTCGATCGGATAGCCCGCGAGCACGCCGCGCGTCAGCGCTTCCTTGATCCCCTGGTCGATCGGCTTGATGAATTCCTTCGGAATGGAACCGCCGGTGGTTTCGTTCTCGAAGATGTAGCCGCTGCCCGGCTCGCCCGGATACAGATGGATCTTCACGTGGCCGTACTGGCCGCGGCCGCCGGTCTGCTTGGCGTACTTCATCTCGCCGTCGGCCGGGCGCGTCAGCGTTTCCTTGTAGGCGACCTGCGGCTTGCCGACCGTGGCCTCGACGCTGAACTCGCGCTTCAGGCGGTCGACGATGATCTCGAGGTGCAGCTCGCCCATGCCGGCGATGATGACCTGGCCGGTCTGCTGGTCGGTCTGCACCTGGAAGGTCGGATCCTCGGCCATCAGCTTCTGGAGCCCGACGCCAAGCTTCTCCTGGTCGGACTTCGTCTTGGGCTCGATCGCCAGCGAGATGACCGGCTTCGGGAAATCCATCGACTCGAGCACGATCGGATGTTTCTCGTCGCAGAGCGTGTCGCCGGTCGACACGCTCTTCAGTCCGACGGCCGCCGCGATATCGCCCGCGTAGACTTCCTTGATTTCTTCGCGCTTGTTCGCGTGCATCTTCAGCAGGCGACCGATGCGCTCGGATCGCTGCTTCGTCGCGTTGTAGACGGTCGAGCCGGAGGTCAAGCACGCCCGAATAGACGCGGAAGAACGTGAGCTGACCCACGAACGGGTCGGTCATGATCTTGAATCCGAGCGCGGCAAACGGCGCGTCGTCTCTTGCGGGGCGCTCGATGAGCGCGGCCTCCGGATGGTCGGGGTCGACCTTCTTGTCGGGGTCGATGCCGGCAATGGCGGGCACGTCGAGCGGCGACGGCAGAAAGTCGACAACCGCGTCGAGCAGCGGCTGGACGCCCTTGTTCTTGAAGGCCGATCCGCAGATGACCGGCACGAACGCGCCCTGTCCCTTCTCGCGGACCGAGCTGTTGACGCGCTTGCGAATCGCCGCCTTGATTTCCGCTTCGGTCGGCTCTTCGCCGCGGAGGTACTTCTCGAGAATCTTGTCGTCGGCCTCGCTGACCTTTTCGATCAGCTGCTCGCGATAGTGCTTCGCCTCGTCCATCATGTCGGCCGGGATCTCGCCGACGATGTAGTCGGCGCCCATCGTCTCGTCCTTGTAGGTAATCGACTTCATCTTCACGAGGTCGATGACGCCGGCAAAATGGTCTTCCGATCCGATCGGCAGCTGAATGGCGACGGGATTCGCTTCGAGCTTGGAGATGATCTGGTCGAAGGTGCGCTTGAAGTCCGCACCGATGCGGTCCATCTTGTTGACGAAGCAGATGCGCGGCACGCGGTACTTGTCGGCCTGGCGCCACACGGTTTCCGACTGCGGCTCGACGCCGGCCACCGAATCGAACACGGCGACCGCGCCGTCGAGCACGCGCAGCGAGCGCTCGACTTCGGCGGTGAAATCGACGTGACCGGGCGTGTCGATGATGTTGATGCGGTGATCGCGCCAGAAGCAGGTGGTGGCGGCGGACGTGATCGTGATGCCGCGCTCCTGTTCCTGCTCCATCCAGTCCATGACGGCGGTGCCTTCGTGCACTTCGCCGATCTTGTACGTAATACCGGTGTAGAACAGGATCCGCTCTGTCGTCGTCGTCTTGCCGGCATCGATGTGCGCCATGATGCCGATGTTCCGCGTTTTCTCTAACGAATGTGACCTGGGCATACTTTCTACTTCTTACGTTTCACTTTCGTCACTTACCAGCGATAGTGAGCAAACGCCTTGTTCGCCTCGGCCATCCGGTGCGTGTCTTCGCGCTTCTTCACCGCGCCGCCCCGCAGGTTGGCCGCGTCCAGCAACTCGTTCGCGAGCTTTTCCTGCATGGTCTTGCCGTCGCCGCGCGCCCGCGCGTAGCCGACGAGCCAGCGGATGCTGAGCGACAGGCGGCGGTTCGGGTTCACTTCGACCGGCACCTGATAGTTGGAGCCGCCGACGCGACGCGACTTCACCTCGAGGCTCGGCTTGACGTTGTCGACCGCCTTCTTGAACACCTTCAGCGGGTCGTCGCCGGTCTTCTCTTTGATGATGTCGAAGCTGCGGTAGAGGATGCCCTCGGCCGTGTTCCGCTTGCCGCCGCTGCATCACCGTGTTGATGAAGCGGGTGACGAGCGGGCTCTGGTAGAGCGGGTCCGCGCCAGTTCGCGTTTCGCGATAACTCTTCGTCTCGGCATGTCTAATCCCTAATCCCGAATCCCCAATCCCAGGGCGTTACGCCTTCGGTCTCTTCGCGCCGTACTTCGAACGTCCCTGCTTGCGCCCCTGGACGCCGACCGCGTCGAGCGTGCCGCGCACGACGTGGTAGCGCACGCCCGGCAGATCCTTCACGCGGCCGCCGCGGATGAGCACGAGCGAGTGCTCCTGCAGGTTGTGGCCGACGCCCGGAATGTAGGTCGTCACCTCGATGCCGTTGGTCAGGCGCACGCGCGCGACCTTGCGAAGCGCCGAGTTCGGCTTCTTCGGCGTCTGCGTGAACACGCGCACGCACACGCCGCGCTTCTGCGGGCTGTTCTGCAGCGCGGGGCTCTTGGTCTTGCTGACGATCTTCATCCGACCATGGCGGACAAGCTGACTGATAGTCGGCACGAGAAAAAACTCCACCAGCGAATGAGGTAGAACCTCATCAGCTCAAAGCGCGTCGGGCCTAGAAGCCGCAATGGCTTGGCGCCCGATGCAATACGCTATTGATAATGTTGTGTTGCGCCGCGGTCCTTCCGCGAGCCGTGCTAAGGAAAGTGGCCTTGAAGCCTCTTCCGTGCGGTTCGGAGTCAGATAGGGTTTCCTGACTCCAATACAACCTGACGAATATAACATCAAGACTTTAGGAGACGCAACCATGGGAGACGTCGTGACGACCCCTTCGGGCCTGAAATTCGAGGATCTCCAGGCCGGTTCGGGCGCTGTTGCAAGCAGCGGACAAAAAGCGAAGGTTCACTATACCGGCTGGCTGACGACCGGCGAGAAGTTCGATTCGTCGGTCGATCGGAACGACCCGTTCGAGTTCAGGCTCGGCGCCGGCGAGGTTATTAAAGGATGGGACGAGGGCGTGGCCGGGATGAAAATCGGCGGAAAACGGCGCCTCACGGTTCCCCCCGCCCTGGGCTACGGCGCCCGCGGCGCGGGAGGGGTGATCCCGCCGAACGCGGAGCTGATATTCGAGGTGGAACTGCTCGGCCGTCGCAACGGCGCTGGACCTAGGCTTGCGACTCAGACTTCGACTTGCGCCCGACGACCCTACTCCGTCCAGTCCGCCACGAACACGTTGGTCTCCCCCTCGGTCTTCGCGTTCCGGTTCGAGCCGAAGACGAGCTTCTTCCCGTCGGGCGAGAACATGGGGAATCCGTCGAAGGTGTTGTTGAACGTGATCTGCTCGAGACCGGTGCCGTCGAGGTTGATCATGAAGATGTCGAAATCGCGGCCTTTCGGATCCTTGATGTTCGACGCAAAGATGACGCGCTTGCCGTCGGGGTGCCAGGCGGGGGCGAAGTTGGCGCCGCCGAGCTTCGTCACCTGACGCAGGTTGCTGCCGTCGCGGCTCATCACGAAAATCTCGAGCGTCGTGGGACGCCACAGCCCTTCCTTCAGCAATCCCTGGAAGTCGGCCAGCTCTTTCGCCTCGCTGATCGGGCGTCCTCTGAACACGATCTGCTTGCCGTCGGGTGAGAACCAGGGCCCACCATCCGGTCCGGCCCGATTCGTGAGCCGGCGCACATCAGAGCCGTCGCCGTTCATCGAGTAGATCTCCATGTCGCCGTCGCGAACGCTGGTAAACACGATGCGGCCGTCAGGTCCAATCGTCGCTTCCGCGTCGTACCCGGATGTATTCGTCAGGCGCCTCGCGTTCGAGCCGTCGGGCGACGATCGGAAGATGTCGTAATCGGGATAGACCGGCCACACGTACCCGCGCGAAAAACTCGGCCGTGGCGGACACGCGGCCGATCCGAGGTGGGTCGACGCGTAAATGATCGACTTGCCGTCCGGAAAGAAGTACCCGCACGTCGTGCGCCCGCCCTTGCTCAACTGTTTCTTGTTCGAGCCATCGACGTTCATCGTGAATATCTGGTCGCAGGTATCCGGCGTGCCCGGGTTGGTCTGATAAATGAGCTGCTTGCCGTCCGGCGCGAAGTACGCCTCGGCGTTTTCGCCGCCCGAGGTCAACTGGGTCACATTCGACAGATGACGCTCGGTCTGCGGCGCCTGGCCGTAGGCCGCAATGCCGGCAAACACCAGAACGGCGGCGAGTGCGGGAGTTCGATTGCGCATGATTCGCCATTATCATCTCGAAATGGAGGAAACGCGTCACGGGCTCATCATCGCCAAGCAAATCGCGCAGACCGTGCGCGATGCAGGCGGTCGCGCCCTCGTCGTGGGTGGATGGGTACGCGACCGGTTGCTTGCCGCAGCGGCCGACCTGAAGGTCGGCACTACCTCAGACGAGAAAGACATCGATATGGAGGTGTTCGGCATTCCTGCCGGCAAGCTTCCGCAACTGCTCGCGCCGTTCGGCCGGGTCGAGCCGATCGGACACAGCTTTCCCGTCTACAAGATCGGCACGATCGACATCGGCCTTCCGCGGCGCGAGTCGAAGTCGGGGCGCGGCCACAAGGCCTTCGTCGTCGAAGGCGACCCCGACATGTCGCTCGCGGACGCCGCGCGCCGGCGGGATTTCACCATCAACGCCATCTCGTGGGATCCGCTCACGGACGACCTACGAGGATCCGTTCGAGGGCCGGCGCGATCTCGACAGCAAGGTCCTGCGCGTCGTCGACGAGACGACGTTTGCCGACGACAGTCTCCGCGTGCTGCGTGCGCTGCAGTTTGCGGCGCGCTTCGAGCTGACACTGGACGGGAAAACCAGGGCGCTGTGCCGCGCGATTCGGCTCGACGATCTGCCGGCGGAACGAATCTGGGGAGAGCTGGAAAAGCTGTTGCTGCTGGCCGCGCGGCCATCGATCGGATTTGCGCTCGCGCTCGAGCTTGGCGTCGTCGATCAGTTGTTTCCCGAGCTGAAAGCGCTCGTCGGCTGCCAGCAGGAGCCCGAGTGGCATCCCGAAGGCGACGTGTGGGTGCACACGCTGATGGTCATCGACCAGGCGCGGCGGCGCATCGACGATCTCGACCACGCCGATCAGCTGATCGTCATGCTCGGCGCCGTGACGCACGATTTCGGCAAGCCCGCGACGACCGCATGGATTGACGGGCGCATCCGATCGCTGAATCACGAAGAAGAAGGTGTGGCGCCGGCCACCGCGTTTCTCGATCGCCTCAACATCCACACCTTCGACGGCAAGGACGTGCGCACGCAGGTGCTCGGGCTCGTCGCGCACCATCTGAAGCCCGGCATGCTCTACAAGGTGCGCGAAACGCTCACGGACGGCGCGTTCCGCCGTCTTGCGCAAAAAGCCAACCTCGAGCTGCTCGCGCGGCTCGCGAAATCAGATTGTCTCGGGCGCACCGGCGATTTCGATTGCACGGCGATGGACTGGTTCCTCGAACGCGCGCGCGCGCTCGGCGTCGATCGCAGCCCGCCCAGGCCGCTGCTCCTCGGCCGCCATCTTCTCGATCTCGGCATGAAGCCAGGCCCCGACATGGGCGCGCTGTTGAAACAGATCTATGAGAAGCAACTCGACGGGGAAATCAAGACCACAGAGGAAGGCATCGCACTGGCTGCGCAGTTGGTAAAGCCGGGGCAGGGCTAAAGCCCTGCGCTACCTCATGAGGTGTCTCGACGCAGAGGCGCCGAGGCGCAGAGCTCTTGAAAAGGAATTTCTCTGCGGCTTTGCGGCTCTGCGTCAGGACACCGAAGATCAGGCCGCGCGCTCTTGCGCGCGGCGGAACTCTTCCAGTAGACGCGGGACGTTCGTGCCGACCGAGTGCAGCGTCGGCGACCAGCCCAGCGCGCGGGCGCGCGGACCGCGGACGCGCTGATTCAGCGCCAGCGCGTCGGCATAGGCGCCGAGCTTCTTGCGGGCTTCTTCGAGCGGCACATGCCGCACGTCGGTTGGCATCGACATCTGGCTCGCGATGCCCTCGACGATCGCGTTGACGGTTTCGTCGCCTTCATCGTTCGCGTGATACACACCGGAGGCTTCGGGGAGAGTGGCGACGCGGACGTACAGATCGGCCAGATCGCGGTCGTACACGAGCGGCCAGTAGTTGTCGCCGGAGCCAATCACGCGAATCAGGCCGTTCAGCGCGTTTTTCAATAAATCCGAGACAATTCCGCGATTTCCGCCATACACGATGCCCGGGCGGATAACCGCCGTCCGCAGGTTCGGCCCGGCCGCCTGCAGGACCATCTCTTCGTGCGCCGGCCGCCATCCCCGGAAACCTTCTGGATTCACCTGAGCCGACTCGTCCATCGGCTGCGCATTTGATCCCAGAGCCCAGAGACCCGACGTGTACACGAACGACACCGGCCAGAACTTCGCGCTCTCGGATGCGGCGCTCAGCAGCGTCTCGAGCGCTTTGAGATCGACCTCTTCGCGGCTGGGACTCGCATCCGCCGCCGTATGGACGTACGCATCATGAGCATTGGCCGCGCCGCGGTACGATTTCACGGTTCGCAAATCGCCAAGCACGGGCGCGACGCCGCGCGATGCGAGCGCATCGGCTGCGGCCGGAGTACGCACGAGCGCGGTGACCTGCTGATTGGCGCGCAACAGCGCATCGAGGACTGCGGAGCCGATGTATCCTGTCGCACCTGTGAGGAAGATTCGCATGAAGGTTCCTACATCATAATTCAGTCGATGCGTCGGGATACCTTACTCGATTTTTTCGACGATGTCTCCACGGGACGTGGAAATTTTTTCGTCTATGACGATGGATTTCGGACGCGATCGTACACGTACGCAGAAACGGCGCGCGCCGCGCGCGGGTTTGCCGCGCGCTTGCAAGCCGCGGGCCTCGGGAAAGGCGACAAAGTTGTCTTCTGGAGCGAGAACCGGCCCGAGTGGATCATCGCGTTGTGGGGATGCCTGCTGAACGGATCGATCGCGGTACCGATCGATTTCCGCGCATCTCACGATTTTCTGGCACGCGTTGCACGCATCGTCGGCGCCAAAATACTTTTGCTCGGCGATGATGTTGAGTTAGCTGACCTAAAACTCGGCGCTAAGGCAGACGACCCAATTGCGTGGAAACTTTCCGACATCGATTTCCGCGCGCTCGATCCTTCGGCGTTCGTGCCCGTTCAAGTGACACGCGACGACATCGTCGAGATCATCTTCACGTCGGGCGCGACGGCCGAGCCGAAAGGCGTCGTGCTGACGCACCGCAACGTGCTCGCCAACATCGTGCCGGTCGAACGAGAAGTCAGGAAATACAGGACGTACGCCCGCCCCTTTTCACCCATCCGATTCCTTAACCTCTTACCGCTCAGTCACTTATTCGGACAGGCGATGGCCACGTTCGTGCCGCCGATGCTGCAGGGCACGGTCGTGTTCATCCGCGGGTACAACCCGCACGAGATCGTCCGGCAGATCAAACGACGCCGCATTTCGGTGCTCGTCTCGGTGCCGAAGATTCTCGACGTGCTCGCCGATCATGTCGCGCGTCTCCATCCAGAGATTCGCGAAGTGCCCGCGACAAACGAAGGCGTTGCAAAGCGATGGTGGCGCTATCGCGCCATCCATCGTCTGTTCGGTTTGAAGTTCTGGTCGTTCGTCGTCGGCGCCGCGCCGCTCGAAGGGTCCCTCGAGTCGTTCTGGAGACGCCTTGGATTTGTCGTCGTCCAGGGGTACGGCCTCACCGAGACGGCGCCGATTGTGACGCTCAACCATCCCTTCTCGACGAGCAAGGGATCGGTCGGCAAGGCGATCGCGGGCGTCGATATCAGAATCGCGCCAGACGGAGAAATTCTGGTGCGCGGCGACAACGTCACAACCGGCTACTACGGCGCGGCCGAAGCCACGAGCGCGGCATTCGAAGACGGCTGGTTCCACACCGGAGACATCGGCGAGCTCGACGCAGCGGGACGTTTGTTCATCCGCGGGCGCAAGAAAGAAATGATCGTGACGCCCGAAGGGCTCAACGTCTTTCCGGAAGATGTCGAGCGCGTCGTCAATGCCATCGCTGGAGTAAAAGACTCGGCGGTCGTCGGCGTCACCGAGCACGGTGAAGAGCGCGTCCACGCCGCGCTCATCGTCGAACCAGGTATCTAGTCCCGACGACGTGGTCAGAATCGCCAACGCGCAGCTGGCCGATCATCAGCGCATTCGAGCCGCGCGCGTGTGGCCGCAAGACGAGCTGCCGCGAACGGAAGGGACGAAGAAACTGAAACGTCACGAAATTCGCGCGTGGCTGCAGACCGGCGCGGCACCCGCCTCGGCGAGATCGCCCGGCACGAGCGTCGAGTCGGTCATTGCCCGGTATGCCGGGGGGCGCACCGTCAATCCTGCGGCCACGCTCGAAGAGCTCGGGCTCAGCTCGCTCGAGCGCATCGAAATGATGGTGGCGCTCGAAGAGACGCTGAACACGACGCTCGACGAAGCCGCCTTCTCGAACGCATCGACCGTGGCCGATCTGGAGCGCCTGGCGGCCGCCCCGCCCCGAGTGGAGGCGCCCGAGCCGGTGGATTTCCCGACGTGGAATCGCACGCTCCCGTTCCGGGCGCTTCGCCGGGTCACGCTCCCGGGATTTCTGCTTCCGCTGACCCGGGTGTTCGCCTGGATCCACGTCGACGGACTGCCGCACCTGCAGGGGATCAAAGGGCCGGTGATTTTCGCCGCCAACCATCAGAGCCATATGGACGTGCCCGTCATCCTGGCGGCGCTCCCCGGCCGATGGCGCCGGCGGGTCGCCACGGCCATGGCCAAGGAGTTCTTCAAGGCGCACTTCTTCCCCGACCAGTACTCGCGCGGACAGCGAGTCGCCAAGAGCCTCAAGTACTACCTGTCTGCCGCGTTCTTCAATACGTTCCCGCTGCCCCAGCGCGAGGCCGGCGCGCTGCAGACGCTGCGGTATGCCGGTGATCTCATCAACGAGGGCTTCTCGGTCCTGATATTTCCCGAAGGCAAACGCACCGACCATGGAGAAATCGCGCCGTTCCGTCCGGGAATCGGCATGATGGCGGCCCGGCTGGCGGTGCCGGTCGTGCCCGTTCGCCTGGAAGGCATCGACCGCGTGCTGCACCAGAAATGGAAGATGGCGAAGCCGGGTCCGGTGCGCGTGGTGTTCGGGGCGCCGATGCAGCTAAGTGGCGATGATTACACACACTTAGCGTCGCAGGTCGAGAAGGCCGTACGAAATCTTGGAGCATAGTCTCCATCTGTGGCACAATCATTGCGAGCAGTGAGCTCGAAGACACGCATGCGATGGCCGTATTGCGGAGCTTTCGAACGCTCGAACGTTTGTCTCCGGGCAGACGCGCCTGAAAGGATTTCGCGCCAGTTTGAGCAAAGACGATTTGATCGATATGCAGGGAACGGTCGTGGCGGTACACAGCGGAGGTCTATATCGCGTGCAATGCGATGCGGGGCATGAAGTGCTCGCTCAGTTGAGCGGCCGCATGCGCCGTTTTCGGATCAAGGTAGTTCCAGGCGATCGCGTGACTGTCGGGGTTTCACCGTACGATCCGGTCCGCGGCATCATTACATTCCGAGCCCGTTAGCCATCAAAATACATGTTCGACGATTCCAGCTCTCCACAGTCGAAACCGACCGCGATTGCGACGCCTGAAGAGACGCCGGCGCAGTCCGCGGCTGTTCAGCGCTACCACAGCTGTCGCTGGCGCAAGCCGCCGGAAGACGGCAACCCGCAGGATTTCTGTTCGCACCGCGACGTGCAGCCCATGGCCGGCACGACCGGCTTCGACGCCGAAGCCTGGTGCCCCGATTGCCAGTTCTACAAGGTGCGACGGATACCGAAGAAACGGTCCCCGGAAGACTACGGGTACTGAGCTGACGCACCAATTGGAAGATGGGTAGATGGGCAGATTGGTAGATTACGAAGCAGTCAGAAGCTTTTTGTAATCTGGCTTTCCGTAATCTTCCAATCTCCCAATCTTCCAATCTGCCAATGCTCTATTCAGAAAACTCCCTCGCCAACTCCACCCACTCGCCGTTCGGCGACAGCAGCTGGTAGGAGCGCCAGTGCGGCTTGGCTTCGGCCGAGTGGCCCGTCTTCTCGAGGGTAATGGCCAGATAGAAGTGCGCGTCGGCGTAATTGCCGTTCAGGCGGAGCGCCGTGCGGTAGCACGCCGCCGCTTCCTGAAAGCGGCCGAGGTCGTGGTAGATGTTGCCGAGGTTGAAGTGCGCCTCGAAAAACTCGGGGTCGAGTCCGATCGCCCGCTCGTATAACGCCTGCGCTTCCGCCAGCTCGTCCTTGCCGTAGTGAATGTTCGCAAGGTTGATGATCGCCGGCACCAGATAGGGATCGATTTCGAGCGCCTTGCGGTACCACGTGGCGGCCGCGCCGTGACGCGCTTCGTCCAGGTCGAGCGCCGAGCCTTTGACGAAGTACTCTTCGGCGAGCGTCTGAGGTGCCGGCACCGGCAGGGCCGCGTCCTTGCCCGGCTCTTTCGGCCTGGGGCGTGTGAGCTTGATGATGCGGGCCGGCTGTGCGTCGATGCGAAAGTCGAAGGTGAGCTGCCCGCTCCGCTCGGCCTGCAGCGATCGGAGGATCGTCCGGAATGGCAGCGACGCGAGATCGGCGCTCACCTGCCGAATCAGCAGCAGATCGGAAAACGGAAAATACGTTTCCGTGTGCGTGCGCATGACCGGCCGGATGAGGCCCCATTTTTCCAGATACCGTAAATGGTCCTGGCGGAGGCCGGGATACATGCTCAGCAGATCCCGCTGGCCGTAATACTGCTGCTTGAGATCCTCGGGCGGGTGGATCCCCGCCATGCGGCAGAAATCGTTCTCGCTCATCACGCGCACGCCGGACTCTTCGGCCTTCCTCAGCTTCTCGCTCTTCTCCGAGCCGGCGAATCCTTCGGCGCCCACCACCACGAGCGTAGTCCGGGCGGAGACTTCGTCCGCCGACGAGCCGCCGAGTCTGATCACGAGCGCCTGGGCTTCCTTGCGGCCGAGCGACGACAGCTTTCCGGTGAATACGACGACCTCATCGGCGAGCGGGAGTCTTGAAGATTGCGAAGGCAACGTTTCGGCGAGAATGAATGAGGCCAGAGTAGAAGTCAAGGCCGCCTTCGCCGAGGCTTCGGCGCGCCAGGCCGCTACGGCCCCTCGGCTCGCACTACAATCGTGGACCATGCTGCTCGCGGGCGATCTCGGCGGGACGAAAACCATCATCGGTCTTTTCACGCCGGGTGCGGCGCGTCCGGCGCTCATCGACTCGCGCACGTATCGCACGCTCGACTACGACAATCTTGGCTCGCTCGCGGTGCAGTTTCTGCGTGATACCGGAATCCGGGCGTCCGAGATCGAAGCGGCGAGCTTCGGCGTCGCCGGGCCGGTCGACGGAACGCGGGCGCGGCTCACCAACGTGCCCTGGCTCGTTGATATCGAGGAGTTTCGACGGGACGTATCGATCGCGCGCGGGCATCTGCTGAACGATCTCGAAGCGCTGGCGTGGTCGATCCCGGTCCTCAACTCCGACGAGATTGCCGTACTCCATGAAGGCGTGACCGACCCTCGCGGCAGCGTCGGGTTGATAGCCGCCGGCACGGGCCTGGGCGTCGCGGTGCTCCCGAACATCGACGGACGACTCGTCCCGCGCGCGTCTGAAGGCGGTCATGTGGATTTTGCCGCCCGCAACGCCGACGAACAGAAGCTCGCCGCCGCGCTGGCAGCAGAATTCGGGCGTGTCGACGTGGAGCGGGTGGTATCGGGACGGGGACTCACGCACATCCACAGGCTGCTGTTCCCGCACACGTGCGCCACCACCGAGGCCACCGATCATCTGTCCGCCGCGATCACGCGCGGCGCGCTCGAAGGCGGCTGCCCGCACTGCACGCGCACGCTCGAAGTGTTCGTGTCGGCGTACGGTGCCGCGGCAGGCAATCTCGCATTGACAGTCTTGTCCACCGGCGGCATATATCTCGGCGGCGGCATCGCGCCACGCATCCTTCCGGCCCTGCAATGGCCTCTTTTCATGCAAGCGTTCCAAAATAAGTCACCAATGGAAGCGCTCATCACGCGTATTCCGGTGAAAGTGATTCTGAACCCGGGCGCCGGGCTTCTCGGAGCGGCAACCTTCGCTCTCAGCCACTAGAGGGCTGTGGTACCTTAGGCAGGTGGTCTGGCTTTTCGATCGGGACGGCGAAAAAATTCGGTACGAGATCTGCCGCGACGAGGAAGGCCCAGGATTTCTGCTCGTGATGACGTCGAGCGCCGGGCACAAGCGTGTCGATCGCATCGAAGACGCGACCGAGCTCATCGAGCGCTGCACCGCGCAGATGCGTCAGCTTCAGGACGACGGCTGGAAGGTAGGATGAAACAGATAGGCGTGCTCGTGCTTGTATGCCTCGCGGGCGTCCAGGTTCTGAGTGGACAGACGGCAAAACGTCCGGCCCGTCCCGCTCCCGCCGCGCCGGCCGCTCCCGCCACACCGACGGCGCCTGCGAAATCACGCAGCGAAGTGCGCGTTCCGTTCCAGGCGGGCGAACTGCTCACCTACGACGTGTCGTACTCGAACTACGTGAGCGCCGGCACCGTGACGATGCACGTGCAGGCCAAGCGCCCGTCGTACAACTCGGTCGCCTACTACGTCGTCGCCGAGGCGCGGCCAACGCCGCTCATGTCGAAGGTCTACACGCTGTACTACAAGGCCGACGTGCTGATGGATGTGTACACGCTGCTGCCGCAACGTGCGGGCGTCTACAGCGAAGAAGGCCAACGGCATCAGATGAAGGTGACCATCTTCAACAATGCCACCCGGAAGGCCACGTTCGAAAACACCACCGCGAAGGACACCAGGCGCGAGTTCGCCATTCCGGCATTCACGCAGGACGCGCTCTCGGCGGTCTATGTCATGCGCGCGCTGCCCCTCAAAGTCGGCGCAAAGGAAACGATTCCGGTGGCCACCGGTGGCCGCAGCTATCGCGCGCAGGTCACGGTGACGGGGATGGAAGCCGTAAAGACGCCGGCGGGCCCCTTTCAGAGCTTCCGGCTGCGCACGATGCTCTATAGCGATGATGGTCAGCCGAACGGCCGGCCGATTCACCTCTGGATCAGCGACACGCCCAACCGTGTGCCCGTGCAGATACAGTCAGAGCTGGCGGTCGGCTCGTTCCACCTGACGTTGCGCGAAGCCAAACTCCCGCAGTAAGTTCACGGAGGTTCAGAGCTGGCAGGATGCACCGAATCTCGATTTTCATGAAGCAATGCAGCCTCATCGCGATCATCATGGTGGCCGAATTCGCGATCCTCGAAGCCGGCCTGCGTGTGTTCGGCCAATCCGAAGCGGGAGCCGCGTTCCAGTCGCTCTTCATCACGGAGAGCCCGGTGGGGTATCGCCTGCGTCCTGGAGCAACGATTCGGTACTCGACGTCCGAGTTTGACACCGAGCTCGCGATCAACGCGCAAGGCGTGCGTGACGACGACGCCATCGGGCCAAAGGCAGCGGGTGAGCGCCGTGTGCTGATCCTGGGAGACTCGTACGTCTTCGCAGTGCAGGTCCCATTCCGCGACACCATGGGCGAGCGTCTCGAAGCCCGCCTGAACGAATCCGGAACCGGTTCTCGCTGGCGCGTCATCAACGGTGGCGTCCAGGGCTATGGTCCGGTCGAACAGTGGCTGTTCTACCGTCATGTAGCCGCGCAATTCGACCCCGATATCGTGCTGATTCTGGTCTCGGTCGGAAACGACGCCATCGAGGCGTTCGACGCCCGTGCGACGCTCGCGGCGGGCGGAATCACGCAGGGAAATGACACCGCACGCCCTCGTTCGCCGATGCGCGACATCGTCCGTTCGAGCGTCGTTCTCCAGGTCGTTCGCCAGCGCGCCGATCAGCTCCGCGCGCGCGTCTCCAATGCCGTCGCCGAACGGCCGCTCGCGACCTATCTCGAGGACCCGCCCGACATGGTGGGTGAAGGCCTCACGACCGCCACGCACGCATTTGGCCGCATCGCCGAAGAGGCGCAGCAGCATGGCGCGGCCGTCGCATTCGTATTGATGCCGGCACGGTTCGAAACCAACGATGCCGAGTTCGAGGGCTTGTCGGCAGCCGCGACCGGTATGGGACGAGTGGTGAAGCGGCACGCCGCGACCGAGCGATTTTCCAGCGCGTTGACGCCGCTCGGCTACCCCATACTCAACTTGCTTCCGGTGTTCGCTTCCACGCGCGACGTCTCCACGCTGCACTTCGTGCGTAACTCGCACCTCACGGCCAGGGGCCATCAGGTCGCGGCCGACGCGATGGTGCGCTTCCTCATCGCTAGCGGGCTCATCCCGGGCAGCCGTAGCTGATGGTCTTCAACTCGGTTCAGTTCGCGGTGTTCTTCGCCGTGGTGTACGGACTGTACCGCGTGCTGCCGCATCGGGCGCAGAACCTGATGCTGCTCGCCGCGAGCTACGTGTTCTACGGCGCGTGGGACTGGCGGTTCCTGGCGCTGCTTCTCGGATCGACGATCATCGACTTTCAGATGGCGCGTTACATCAGTAGCGAGTCTTCACCGCACAAACGCCGCCTCGCGCTCATCGTCAGCCTGGTTTACAACCTCGGCGTTCTGGGCTTTTTCAAGTACTTCAATTTCTTTGCCGATGGCCTTGCAAGGATGTTTGCGGTCGCAGGGTGGCACCTCGACGCGGTGACGCTGCACGTTGTCCTCCCCATGGGTATTTCGTTCTACACGTTCATGACGCTCTCGTACGTGATCGACGTGTATCGCAACGAGATCGCCCCCGAGTCCAATCTGATCGACTTCGCGTTGTTTGTCGCGTACTTCCCGCACCTGGTGGCCGGGCCCATTCTGCGTGCGTCGCGGCTGTTGCCACAGATTGCCCGGCCGCGCACGCTCACACCCGAGCAGAACATCGAAGGCATGTGGTTGTTCGGGTGGGGTCTCTTCCAGAAGATGTTCGTGGCCGACAACCTTGCGGAGATCGTCTCGTCGGCCTATCACGCCGGTTCGTCCGCAAGCGGAACCGAGGTGCTCGTCGCGACCTACGCCTTCGCCTTCCAGATCTACGGCGATTTCGCCGGATACTCGAACATGGCCCGCGGCATCTCGAAACTCCTCGGCATCGAACTGAACATCAACTTCCGGTTTCCGTACTTCGTCGCTTCGCCGCAGGAATTCTGGCGACACTGGCACATCAGTCTGTCAACCTGGCTGCGGGATTACCTGTACATTCCTCTCGGTGGGAGCCGTGGCTCCGAAATCGCGACGCTGCGCAACCTCATGATCACGATGGTGCTTGGCGGGCTCTGGCACGGCGCGGACTGGCGGTTCGTACCTGTGGGGTGCATATCAGGGCCTTGCCTTGGTCGTGGCACGTGGCATCGGACGATGGAGCGCCGCGCGCAGCATTGCTGTCGCTCCAGGGCTGAACTGGCGGCGGGTGGTGCTCACCATCATCATGTTCCACGTCACCTGTTACGGCTGGCTGATCTTCCGTGCCGAGTCGGTGAGCCAGGTGTCCGATCTGACCCGTCGTGTCGCCGTCGACCTGCTACCGACGCTCTTTACGCTGCCCGCCGTGCTCGCAGCGATCGTGCCCATCGTCGGCCCGCTGATGGTTGTGCACGCCTACCAGGCCAGGAGGGATTCTGAATCAGCCCCGCTTCAGCTGGTGCCGCCGGTTCGGTATGCCCTTTATGCTGGAGTCTTCTATCTCGTGCTGCTGTTCGGGAGCTTTGAAGGTGCGCAGTTCATCTACTTTCAGTTCTGACGGTTGATCAGCGCGCAACCAACTCCGGCAACCCAAGCGCCGTTCTCACTCTCGGATTCACCACTTCCCCGCCCTGCGCGATCAGCGTGTCCCGTGTGATCTCGTCGCCCGGATCGAGCTTCACGGCGCCATCCTTCACCAGGTGCAGCAGAAACGTGGTGATGTTCTTCGCATACATCTGGCTGGCATGATACGGAACGGTGGAAGGCAGGTTCGTCGGGCCGAGGATCGTGACACCGCGCTCGACGACGACCTCGTCGGGACGCGTCAGCTCGCAATTGCCGCCTCGCTCCGCGGCCAGATCGACGATGACCGAGCCTGGCGCCATGCCTCGAACCATCTCGGCGGTCACCAGTACCGGCGCTTTCTTTCCGGGAACGACGGCTGTCGTGATGACGACGTCGTTCGAGGCGACAACGCGCGCCATCATTTCGCGCTGGCGTTGATAGAAGGACTCGTCCTGCGCTTTCGCATATCCGCCCTTGTCTTCCGCCTGCGCGGTTTCGAGGGGCAGCTCGACGAATTTCGCGCCCACGCTCTGGACCTGCTCCTTCACCGCCGGACGCACGTCGTACGCCTCGACGACGGCGCCGAGCTTGCGGGCGGTGGCAATGGCCTGCAATCCGGCCACGCCAACGCCCACGATGAACACGTGAGCCGGCGTAATGGTTCCGGCCGCGGTCGTCAGCAGCGGAAACATGCGCGGGAGCGTGCCGGCGGCCAGGAGCACGGCCTTGTAGCCGCCGACGGTCGCCATCGACGACAGGACGTCCATGCTCTGGGCCCGCGTGATGCGCGGAATCAGCTCGAGCGCGAACGCGGTGACGCCGCGCGCCGCGATCGCGCGCACGGTGTCAGGCGAGCCGAGGGGATCGGCCATACCGACGATCACCTGCCCCGCGCGCATGCTCGAGAAGTCGCCGGCGCGCACCTGCAGCACCACCTCCGCCGCGAACACATCGGCACGGCTCGCGGCGATGCCGGCACCTTTGTCCTGGTACGCCGAATCCGGAAACCCGGCTTCGGCACCAGCACCACTCTCAATCAGCACGTCGAAACCCGCTTTCTTCAACGCGGCGATCGACGCGGGCACGAGCGCGACACGGCGCTCTCCCGGAAACCGTTCTGCGGGCACTCCGATTTGCATGCGGTGATTTTAGTGCATGCTAGAGTGTGAGGGGGAACAAGCGGTTCAGATGCAGTTGACCATCGCCCTCGCGCAGCTCAATCCCACGGTCGGCGACATCGACGGCAACCTCGCGCGCATTCGCGCCGCGCGCGAGCGTGCCGCGGCTGGCGGCGCCGACCTCGTGGTGCTGTCAGAGCTCGCCGTCATCGGATACCCGCCAGAGGATCTGGTCCTCCGTCCATCGGTGGTCGACGCGTGTCACGCCGCCATCGACTGCCTCGTGCGCGAGAGCCGCAGCGGTCCCGCTCTGGTCGCAACCACCCCCTGGCGCGACGGCGGCCGGGTGTACAACGCGGCCATCGTCATCGATCGAGGAACGATCGCGCCGCGCTTCAAGTCGGATCTGCCGAACTACGGCGTCTTCGACGAGAAGCGGGTATTCGCGCCGGGGCCGATGCCCGACCCCGTCAGTTTCCGAGGCGTCACGATCGGCGTGCCGGTGTGCGAAGACATCTGGACGCCCGCGATCACCGCGCATCTGGCGCGCCTGGGAGCGGAGCTTTTTCTCGTGCCGAACGGGTCTCCTTTCGAGGCCGGCAAGTTCCCGACGCGGCTCGAGCTGGCCCGCGCGCGCGCGAGAGAGACCAACCGCGCGCTCGCGTACGTGAACCAGGTGGGCGGCCAGGACGAGCTCGTCTTCGATGGACGATCCTTCGCGGTCGACAGCCGTGGCAACCTGGTGCGCTCGCTGGCCGGCTGGGAAGAATCGGTCGAGATGACGCACTGGCGAAAGACAGCCGATGGCTGGTCCTGTGAGGCGGGCCACGTCGAACCGCCCGGCGATCCACTCGAGGACACGTACAACGCGCTCATCGTCGGGCTGCGGGATTACGTCGCGAAGAACGGATTTCCCGGAATCGTGCTCGGGCTCTCGGGTGGCATCGACTCCGCGCTGAGCGCCGTCGTCGCGGTTGACGCGCTGGGTGCGGAGCGGGTGCTCGGCGTTCGGCTTCCGTCGCCGTTCACGGGCCAGGTCAGCATGGAAGAAGCGCAGTTTGTCGCCGACCGCCTGGGCATCAGGCTGTTGTCGCTGCCGATTGCGGACGTCATGGCCACGGCCGAAGCGGCGCTGGCGCCCGTTTTCGAAGGCCGCGCGCGCGATGTCGCCGAAGAAAACCTTCAAGCGAGGATCCGCGGCCTGCTCCTGATGGGTCTTTCCAACAAATTCGGGTACATGCTGCTGACGACAGGCAACAAGTCGGAGATGTCGGTTGGCTACGCGACCTTGTACGGCGACATGTGCGGCGGGTTCTCGGTGTTGAAGGATCTTTACAAGACGGAAGTCTACCGGTTGTCCCGCTGGCGCAACGCCAATCGCCCGCGCCTCGGGAAGAGCCGGGCGACTGACATCATTCCCGAGCGCACGCTGACACGCGCCCCGACGGCCGAGCTTCGACCGAACCAGACCGATCAGGATTCGCTTCCGCCCTACGACGAGCTCGACGCGATCCTCACCGGCCTGATCGAGGAAGAGAAGTCGGTCGACGAGCTGGCCGCCACCGTCGCGCCGCGGGAGACCGTCATGAAGGTCCAGCAGATGTTGTATGTCGCCGAGTACAAGCGCCGGCAGGCTCCTCCCGGCGTCAAGGTCAGCCGGCGGAACTTCGGCCGCGATCGCCGCTACCCGATTACGAACCGGTTTCGTGAGCTAAAATGACGATCTCGTTGAACGGCGAGCCGCACGAGCTCGCCGGTCCGCTGACGCTGACCGCTTTGCTCGCGCAGTTGAACATCGATCCACGCCGCGTGGCCGTGGAGCACAATCTGAACGTCGTCAAGCGCGCCCACTATGACAGTACGCAGATTCAGGACGGCGACCAGGTCGAGATTGTGAATTTTGTGGGTGGTGGCCATGACTAATCCCCAATCCCTAATCCCTAATCCCTTATCGGATCCCTTGTCGGATCCTCTTGTCATCGCCGGGCGCGAGTTCGCGTCGCGCCTCATCGTTGGCACCGGCAAGTATTCTTCCTTTGCGGTCATGCAGCGGGCGCACGAAGCGTCGGGCGCAGACATGGTGACCGTGGCGGTGCGCCGGATCAACATCAGCGATCGCACGAAGGAATCGCTGCTCGACTACATCGACACGGACAAGATCGCGCTGCTGCCGAATACAGCCGGCTGCTACTCCGCCGATGACGCGGTGCGCACCGCTCGGCTCGGGCGGGAGGCGGGGCTCTCGAACTGGGTGAAGCTGGAGGTCATCGGCGACGAACGCACGCTGTTCCCGGACAATGAGGAACTGATCGTCGCCACGAAGATTCTCGTGAAGGAAGGGTTTGTCGTGCTGCCCTACACGACCGACGACCCGATTGTCTGCAGGAAGCTGGAAGATGCGGGTGCCGCGGCCGTCATGCCGCTCGGCGCGCCCATCGGCTCCGGCCTGGGCATTCAAAACGCCAACAACATCCGCATCATCCGCGAGTTTTCGCGCGTGCCCATCATCCTCGACGCGGGTGTGGGAACCGCGTCCGATGCCACCATCGCGATGGAACTGGGCGCGGACGGCGTGCTGATGAACACCGCCATCGCCGAAGCGCAGGATCCCATCGCCATGGCCACCGCCATGAAGCTCGCCGTCCAGTCCGGCCGTCTCGCCTACCGTGCCGGCAGAATGGGACGCCGCATGTACGCGAGCGCCAGCAGCCCGCTGGCTGGCGTCGTGAAGTAAAGATTAGGGCGAAGTGAAAGCCGCTCTGGCGCGCGACGTCAGCCACACGGCAGCGAATATCAGCAGCACCGGATCGATCACCGGAATCCGATAGCGTTCCTGCGGAAGGAAGATCAACCCTGCCAGCACCTGCGATGCCGCCAACAGCATGAGCGGGGCAGGCACCCGGCGCGCGTGGACCAGCCGGATGAGCCCGGCAAGGCCCAACGGCAGCACAACCGCGTACGACGCAATCGATGTCGCAGCATACAGCGTCGAGTGCAGCCGGTAGGAAGGGCCAGCTGGGATCCACGTATAGACCAGCTTTCGGATCATCACGACGACCCACCGCGCCGGATCGGCGCGGATATGGTCGAACGCTTCGCGGTAGTAGATCGGCTCGAGCGCGTCGGCATCCAGGTTGCGGTGACGGGAACGCAACTGAATGTCCGCGCTCTTCAGTTGAGGATTGGCGGCCAGATCGCCCTCACCACTCGCAAGAGGATGGTTTCCGGTCCAGAAGGTGACACCCCCTTCGGTCGCAATCAGGACGAACCGATGCGCCCTTTCGCTCGCCTGCATTGTCCAGGGAGCAATGACGATCGCCGCGCCCAGCGCAAAAGCCGCGGCATGCGCCGGAACCCGCCGGAAAACCAGCCAGGCCGCGTAGAGGCCGACAAACAGCACCATGACAGGACGCACCAGCGCGGCGATGCCCGCCAGTGCGCCACCGAGCACGAGCGCCACGACGGGCGAGCGTCGACCCGGTTGCGGTGATGCTGCGGCGCCGAAAAGAACCAGTGCGCACGCCAGCGCGAGCACAGAGTACAAGGCTTCGCTCAACGCGTACGCACAGATCCAGACAAGCGGCGGGTACAACGCAGCCCCGAAGGCCGCGATTGCGCCGACAGCCGGCCCCCCGATCCGCACCGCCAGGATTCCGATGACGACAACACCAACAGCGCCTACCACCGCCTGGACCACCTTGATGCCGGCAGGAGTCGAACGTGGTTGCGCATCGGCGGCTCCAAACGACACGACGGCGGCCAGAAAGGTCGGATACCCTGGCGCGCGGTCAAAGCGCTGGAATGGAACTTCGTCCGGTGGTTGAGGAGGAAGCGGATCGTACCGGAGACCGTGACCTGCCGCCAGGTTGCCCGCGAGCTCCAGATACTCGCGTTCGTCGTGGGTCAGTGGTTTGTCCACCCAGTACAGCAGGCCGAATGCCAGTCGTGCGGCCAGACCCAGGATGGCGGCTGCCACGAGCAGACTTCGCGGGCGCTCGTCGAGCCATCGCATCATGGAACGGCGCGGCAAAGGTTCAGGACCCGAAGTGATAGCCAAGGAGAATGGCCACGAGCCGTCGTATTTTCCCGTCTGTGAGTTTCTCGGTGTGAAGTCCGCTAAAGAAACCCCGGTGGTGGATTTCCTCGGCACCAGGAAAATCGCCTGGATGGAATTTCAGACCGAGCAACTTGAGCGCAGGCTGCCTGCTGAAGTTACCGCTCACCACCTGACGATTCTCCACGCCGTGGGCGTCGAGGTACTTGAGGAACGCCGCGTGATGCCTCACATGCCTCCGGTTCAGCAAGGCGGCGAAGCCAAACCAGACCGGAACCACATCCTTGCTGGCGACGGGGAATTCAAATTGCCCGTTCCATTGGGGATGCGCGCGCAGCGCCGCGACGATCCGCTCGCGATTCTCGTTCCGGATTTCATTCATGTCGGCCAGCCGATCCAGCTGGCAATGGCCGAACGCCGCCTGCACTTCGAGCGGACGCAGGTTGTAGCCGAGATTCACGAAGAGAAAGCGCGGGTCGATGTCCTTGTTGGCTTTCTCGACGCGAGCCCGGTTGGACAAGTCACGCGACCAGCCGTGCGCGCGCAGGCATCTGAGCAAATCGAGATCCTCGAGCGTGTCACACACGATCATGCCGCCTTCACCGGTCGTAATATGATGCGAATAGTAGAACGAGTAGCAGCCAAAATCGCCAAAGCTGCCGAGATAGCCGCGCTTGAAACGTGACCCGAGGGATTCGCAGGTGTCCTCGACCAGCAGCAGGTCACGCTCTCTGACGATTTTCAGGATTTCCTCCATCGGCCCGGCGTTCCCCAGAATATGCACCGCCATCAGCGCTCGTGTTCTGCGGGTGATTTTCCGCCGCATATCATCGACATCCACGTTCAAGGTCTCAGGGTTGGCATCGACGAACACCGGTTTCAACCCCATCTGCACGATCGGCCAGAGCGAGGTCGACCAGCAGACCGCCGGAATCAGAACCTCGTCGCCAGGTTTCAGGCGGGTCTTGCGCGCCGGATTACTCGCCGCGGCCAGTGCCAGAAGATTGGCCGAGGAACCGGAGTTCACCATCACGGCATGCTTCGCGCCGACGTACTTGGCGAAACGCACTTCGAAGCCGCGCACCTGATCGGCCATGGTGAGCCGGCCAGTCAGAAGCGCATCGACCGTCGCGATGATTTCCCGGTCGTCGAAGCTTTGGCTGATCAGCGGGAAAAACGGGGGCGGCTCGGCCGCACGATGCCGGCGATACCACTCCTCGCGAATGACCTGTTTCCAGTCTGTCATGTAATTTGGGGCCGTTCTGACATTCGGTTGCGACGCGCATTCACAGTGTCGAATGAGCAACGCGTCTCGGAATTCGACTACAACGCCTCGGGATTGCCGCGCCGCCCCGTTGTGTCGATTCGTGGATCGGGCGTCTCTCGTGCGACAACCTTGCCACGCGCCAACCGGCGCCTCAAGAAGAAGATCTTGATGAGCCCGGTCAGGGCGTCTCGTATTTCCTGATAATTGACGGAGCTTTCACCACGGGCGCGATTAACGAAAATCGTCGGCGTTTCCCCAACCGCGTAACCTCGGTAATAGAGATTCACCAGAATCTCGCTCAGGGCGATGAACCCGCGCCCTTCTTTTCCGCACGTCAACACAATCGTCTCCGCCACTGGCCGCGAATAGACGCGAAAACCATTCGTATAGTCAGCGATCGGGACGCCGAGCACGGCACGCGCAAGAATGTTCGAGCACCTGGAAAACAGGCGCCGCGACAACGGCCAGTTCTGAATCTGGCTCTGCGGCAGATAGCGGCTGGCGACGAGCAGGCCCAGCCTGCGATCGGTGGCCTCTTTCAGCAGCGACGGAATCTGGGAGGGCGGATGTGAAAAGTCAGCGTCCATTTCCAGGATTTGAGTGCAGCCCTGTTGCAGCAACTGCGCAACGCCTTCCAGCACTGCCGATCCACGGCCTCCTTTCTTGTCGCGATGAATGACCTTCACGTGCAGTAAACCGGGACGGTCGGCGGCCTCTTGCGTCGCCAGATCCGGCGAATCATCGACCACGACGATCGCTGCTGATGGAACGTGTCCCAGAATTTCCCGAATGAGGTTGGCGATATTGTCGGCCTCTTTGTAGGCGGGAATGACCACGCCGACCCGATCGTTCATTGCGGCGACTGAGTCGGATGACATGGTTGCTCGAGATTATGGCTCACCGGAGAAGCAAGTCAACCGCAGACACGCACTACGGATGGAAGGCGCGTCCCGGATCGCTATAGCCGAAAGACTCCCGGGCCCTTCATGCCTCGCAACGCATTCCGCGTGTCGACGATGAGTGGATACTTCTTCAGGAGCGCGTCGTAGTCGAACGACGAGTGGTTCGTGCAGATCACCGCGCAGTCGACGCTGCCTTTGCCCGGATCGGTCGATTCCAGCGTCATCTCCGCGAGCTTCAGCGACGGCACGAAGGGATCGGTGTAGCTGATCGTCGCGCCACGCCGGTGCAGAAGCTCGAGGATGTCGAGCGCCGGCGATTCGCGAACATCTCCCACGTCTTTCTTGTAGGCCACGCCGAGGATGTGGATGT
Source organism: Vicinamibacterales bacterium (assembly GCA_963746535.1). GTDB lineage: Bacteria > Acidobacteriota > Vicinamibacteria > Vicinamibacterales > JAMQPK01 > JAMQPK01. Next base: position 157,393 of record CAVVBP010000012.1, read on the forward strand.
TCGAGCCGTTGATGCTCTTCCTCACCGAGTTGAGTGCGTCGGTCACGCGGGTGATGACGAACTCGGGCATCGATCCGTTGACGTTCCCGGCCAGCTCGATAAACCGGCACTCGAAGCCGCTCTGTCGCGCCTTCCACGACAGATAGAACGGGTCGATGGGGATGCAGTGGCCGCCAAGCCCGGGGCCCGGGTAAAACGGCATGAACCCGAAGGGTTTGGTCCCGGCGGCATCGATGACTTCCCAGACGTCGATGTCGAGCCGGTGACACATCAGCGCAATCTCGTTCACGAGGCCGATGTTGACGGCGCGGAACGTGTTTTCGAGCAGCTTCACCATTTCGGCCACGCGGGTATTGCCGACCTTGATGACCTTCCCGACGATCCTGCCGTACAGCGCGGCGGCGAGCTCGGTGCTCATTTCGTCGATGCCGCCCACGACCTTCGGAATGTTTTTGGTCGTGTAGGTCTTGTTGCCGGGGTCGACACGCTCGGGCGAGAACGCCAGGAAGAAGTCGCGGCCCACTTTCAGACCGCCCTTCTCGAGCTCCGGTTGCGCCACCTCTTCTGTCGTGCCCGGATACGTCGTCGACTCGAGAATGACGAGCTGCCCTTTGCGCAGGACAGCCGCCGTCGCTTCGATCGCCTTGACCACGTACGACAGATCCGGGTCGCGGGTCTTGCGAAGCGGCGTGGGCACGCAGATGTCGATCACGTCGACATTGGCCAGCTCGCGCTGGTCGGTGGTGCTGCGGAAGGAGCCGTCTTTCACGACCGCCGCCAGCTCTTCGCTGGGCACATCCGGGATGTAGCTGTTGCCGGCCATCAGCATGTCGACCTTCGACTGGTCGACGTCGTAGCCGATCACGTGCAAGCCGGCTCTCGCAAACTCCACGGCCAGCGGCAACCCGACGTATCCGAGGCCGATGATGCCGACCCGTGCCTCACCACTCTTGATTCGCGCCAGCAAATCCATGGTCACGCTCTCTTTTGAAAGAATTCGCGGATCGCCTCGACGACCCATCGCTGTTGTATCTCGGTCAATTCGCCATAAATCGGCAGCGCCAGCACTTCTTTCGCGGCCGCTTCGGCTTTCGGGAACGCGCCAGCCGACTGCCCGAGTCCGCTGAAGCATGGCTGCAGATGAAGCGGGACCGGATAGTAGACCTCGGTGCCCACACCCCGATCCTGCAGAAACGCGCGCAGCCGATCGCGCTCGGGTGTCCGAATCACGTACTGGTGAAAGATGTGCGTGCTGTCCGAAGCACGCACCGGAAGCCTGATAATGTCGGTCAAACGGGCTTCCGTAAACATCACATCGTATCGTTCCGCGTTACGCTGCCTCGCGTGCGTCCAGGCATTCAGATGCGGGAGCTTTACGCGCAGAATTGCGGCCTGGAGCGCATCGAGCCGGAAATTCCCGCCGACCGAGTCGTGGTGATACTTCACCTCTCCGCCATGCTGCCGAATCGCGCGCATCTTGCGCGCGAGCGCCGCGTCACGCGTGGTGACCAGCCCTCCGTCACCGAACGTGCCGAGGTTCTTCGTGGGAAAGAACGAGAAGCATCCGATCGCCCCGAGCCCGCCGACGATCTGGTCGCGATATTCCGTGCCGATGGCCTGGGCCGCATCCTCGACGACGGGCACGGAGGTGCGCGTCGCAATTTCGGTGATGGCGTCCATGCCGGCACTCTGCCCGAACAGGTGCACCGGTACAATGGCTTTGGTCTTCGGTGTGATGGCGGCTTCGATACGACTGGTGTCGATGTTGAAGGTCGCTGCATCGATGTCGACGAACACCGGGCGTGCGCCCAGCCTGGCCACGCTTCCGGCTGTCGCGAAAAACGAGAACGGCGTCGTCACGACCTCGTCGCCCGGACCCACGTCGAGCGCCATGAGCGCCACGAGCAACGCGTCGGTGCCCGACGAGACGCCAATCGCGTGAGGAACGTGGAGAAATGCCGCGAGCTCGCGCTCGAGCGCCTCGACCTCCGGACCGAGAATGAACTGCTGGGCGTCGCAGACCCGCGTTATCGCGTCGAGCACGTCGGCGCGAATCGGCGCAAACTGCGCCTTGAGATCCAGCAGCGGCACTTTCTGAGACGGCATGAGCACGATATCGTATCGTAGGTTCGTGGGGTTCGTGGAGTTCGTGAGGTTCGTGGAGTTCGCGGGGTTCGGGGGTTCGCGGGTCCGGAACCGACGAACCTGACGAACCCACGAACCTGACGAACCCGACGTGAGTTCACCCTTCGCCCCAGAGATCGGCCACCATCTCGCCAATCGCGAGGCACGACGTGAGGCCGGGCGATTCGATTCCGGCCACGTGAATCAGGTGCGTGTTACGGGCATCACGCTCGATGAGAAAGTCTGCGAATTTTTCATGCGGTCCGTGTAGTTTTGCGCGGATGCCCGTGCCACCCGGCTGCAGGTCGGCCAACACGATCTCTGGTAACAGAATTTGTGTCGGCTGGAGAAAGGCCTCGAGTGGCAGGCGAGCGCCTTCGTAGTCGTCCTTCGAATCCTGATACGCCGCCGTCGGTCCGATCAGCACGCTGCCCCATGTCGTGCGGGTGAGGTGCACACCCAGACCTGATCCGTCGGCATGCGGCAGCGGATACACGAGGCCGTTCACGAGGTGCCGTTTCGAACTCGCTAGCTCGGCATATTCGCCCCTGCACGGGTTGATGTGAAAACGCCTTCCACCCAGCATCGCCGACACGTTATCGGCGTGGAGACCAGCGGCGTTCACGACGGTTCGCGCGACGAAACGTTCGCGAGGAGTGACGAGCTCGACTCCCCCGTTCGATGCAGCTGCATCGACGACCGGTGTCCCGACGAGCATCGCAACGTCGTTGGCGCGGCACAACCGGCTCAGCGCGTTTATCAGGGCTTCTGCCTCAATGATGCCAGTATCCGGCGACCATATCGCTGCCACAGCTCGAACATGAGGCTCCCTGCCTCGAATGAAGTCGGCGCCGACGATCTCCAGCGACGTCGCGCCGTTTGATTGTCCGCGAGCGCACAGCGCCCCGAGCTCTTCGAGTTCGCTCTCGGCGGTTGCAACGATCAACTTGCCGCACCGCTGGTGAGCCACATCGTGCCGCCGGCAAAAGGCATACAGACGATCGCGTCCCTCGAGACACAACCTGGCCTTCAGCGTGCCGGGCGGATAGTAGATGCCGGCGTGGATGACCCCGCTGTTGTGAGTGCTCATCCCGCGGCCGGGTTTCGAATCGCGCTCGATCAGACAGACGCCTGCACCCCGCTCGGCGAGCGCCAATGACACGGCGAGGCCGACAACGCCTCCGCCGATGACTGCAACATCGATCTCGTTCATCGCTCAAGGCAAGAGCCGACGTCCTAGTCCTTCGGCCTCAGCTCCATCGATCGGACGCGATACAGCAAGTCCTCGAGCAGTTTCCGGTTGGCGGAGATGACATCGGCAACCAGGCCGATGAGCATTACCTGGAAGCCGACAATCATCAGCACCGCCGCCAGCAGCAACGACTGCAGGTGCCCCTGTCCATCGTTGTTGAAATAGAAGTAGAGAAACCTGAACGAGATGGCGAGCCCGACCGCGAAGATGCAGAACCCGATGCTCGTGAACACCTTGAACGGCTCGTACATCGCGTAGATGCGCACGATGGTCGAGGCGGAGCGTTTGATGTAGGTCCACACGCTGCCGAACAGACGCGAGGGGCGCGTCTTCGGGTTCGATCGGATCGGCACATGCGCGATGGCCATGCGCTTCTTGCCCGCCTGAATAATCGACTCGAGCGTGTAGGTGAAGTCCGACACGATGTTCATGCGCAGCGCCGCCTCGCGCGTGTAAGCGCGAAACCCGCTCGTCGTATCGGGAACCTTCGTGTTCGAGACCTGCCTCACGACCCAGCTGCCCAGATGCTGGAGCCGCTTACGGGTCCACGACAGGTGCTCGAGCGCCGACACGTTGCGATCGCCAATCACGATATCCGCCTCCCCACTGACGAGGGGGGCGACGAGCCTGAGGATGTCTTCGCCGGCGTACTGATTGTCTCCGTCGGTGTTGACGATGAAGTCGGCTCCCTGCTTCAACGCGGCGTCGATGCCCGTGGTGAACGCCGCAGCAAGGCCACGCCGGTTCCGGAGCGAGATGACATGAGTCACTCCGTTGGCACGTGCCACGTCCACCGTGTCGTCGGTCGACCCATCGTCGATAATCAGGACTTCGATGGCATCGACGCCAGGGATGTGTCGCGGCAGGTCACGCAGAGTGGCCGCCAGCGTTGCGGCTTCGTTGAGGCAGGGAATCTGGACGATCAGTTTCTTCAACCGTTTTCTCCAACCAGCTGTTCGATCACGCCATCCCACGTCACGAGGCACGCCCGTTCGTATCCAGCGTCACCCAGGCGTGCGGCCTTCGACCGATCCGCGGCGAGTCGGTTGATCGCAACAGCAATCGCTTCGTCCAGCGGCTCGACGACGGTGCCGTTGACGCCGTCTCGAACGAACTCCAGCGGCCCGCCGGAATCGGTTGCGGTAATCACCGGCTTCCGGGCAAGAAACGATTCGAGGGTCACGTACCCGTAGTCCTCGTCGAACGGCGTGTATACGATCGCAAGCGCGCCTTTGTACAGATTGATGAGGTCCTCCTCGCCCACCGCACCGGCGAAGTCGATCCGGTCCGACACGCCGAGCGCGGCGGCCAGCTCCTCGGTCTGCTTCCGGTACGTCCCGTCCCCGACGACGACCAGCCGTACGGGACGATCGACATGCAACATGGCGCGGACGGCGAGATCGGGCCGCTTGATTGATTCCAGCCGTCCGACGAAGAGGACGTAGTCGCCGTATGGGCCCGGCTGCACACGTTCGGCAAAGGGAGGCGGCGGGTACAACGGTTTCGCCGCCAGGCCGTTGTACCTCTCCAGCCGGTTCGACGTGTTCTGCGCGATGCTGAACAGCCGGCGGCATTCGCCGAGCATCTTCGTGTCCAGATCGATGAGCGACTGCCGGAGCCCGACGTCTTCGTCGTCGTGAGTGAAGTCGCTGTACTCGGTCCCGCACAGTTCGTAGGCGGCGCGGTACTGGTGCAGCAGCCAGACCACCTTGTTCGGGTGCCGGACAAAGTAGGACGGGAACTTCGTTCCGATGACGAGGTCGATCGACGCACCGTTGCTCTCGCTCAGATCGATCAGGCGCCACGCGGCCGCGTGCGCCAGAATTTCCTTCTTGGGTGTCCACTTGAAGGGAATGCTGACGAGCTCGGCCTGATATCCGTGGGCGCGAAGCTGTTGATGCAACGTGCGAACGAGGTACTCGGCGCCGCCATGCACGAACGGCACCTGCACCTCGCAGACAATGACGCGCTGAATCGGCATCCTCGCTCGAAAGCGGCATCATTGTATCGCGGGAGCCCAGTCCTGTACGATGCACCGTGCCTTCGTCGCCGCGGCACTCGATCGTGATGGTCACCTCGTCGTACCCCCGGTTCCACGGCGATTCGGTCGGCAGCTTCATGCAGCCCATCGCCGAAGGGATCGCCGCGCGCGGACACGACGTGCACGTCGTCGCTCCATGGCATCCGAAGTGGGACCGCCCGAAGTTCGACGGTGGCGTCCACTTCCATCTGTTTCGATACGCGCCGGTGGCGAGCCTCAACACGTTTGGCTACGCCGAAGGGATGAAGGCCGACGTGCGGCTGCGATCGTCGGCGATCGCCGCGGCGCCACTGGCGGTGCTGGCCGGATGGTTCAAGGCGCTTCGCGTCGCCCGGAAGAAACGCGCCACGATCGTGCACGCACACTGGGTCGTGCCGGGCGGGGTCATCGGGGCCGCCGCCGCCGGATCGATTCCGCTCGTGGTGAGCCTCCACGGATCGGACGTGTTCGTCGCCGAGCGTCATGCCGCCGCCCGACTGGCCGCACGAATGGTGTTTTCCCGGGCACGGTGGGTCACCGGGTGCAGCGAAGACCTGCGCGCACGCGCCGTGGCGATTGGCGCCGACCCCTCGCGCTCGAGCGTGATCCCGTATGGCGTAGACCCCGAACGGTTCAGGCCCGATGCGGAAGCCCGGCGCCGCGTTCGCGCGAAACTCGGCATCGGCGACGATGTGCCGATGGTCGTCGCCATCGGCCGGCTCGTCAGAAAGAAGGGGTTCGAACACTTGATCGATGCAGCAGGCCTTCTCCGGCTGCGGCACCCGTTGATTCGAGTGGCCATCGCGGGTGATGGTGATCTCGAAGCCGAGCTGCGCGCGCGCGCCCGAACCGCGGGGGTGGCTGAACACGTCCTGTTGCTCGGCAACGTCCCGCACCACGAGGTGCCCATGCTCGTGGCGGCCGCGGACGTCGCGGTCGCGCCGTCCGTGCACGATGCGGCCGGGAACGTCGACGGGCTTCCGAACGTGGTGATGGAGATCATGGCCTCGGGAACGCCGCTCGTGGCGACTCCGGTAGGCGGTATCGGCGAGATGGCCACGGATGGAAAGACGGCACGCCTCGTGCCCGAGCGCGACAGCCGCGCCCTCGCCGACGCCATCGACAGCCTGCTCCGCGAGCCGTCGGCCGCCTTCGCGATGGGCCGACAGGCGCGAGCGCTCGTGGAGCGCGAGCACAGTTGGGCTCGCGTGGCTGAAGACTTCGAGGCCGTCTACCAGCGATGCTGACGATCGTGAGCCTGATCGCTATCGCCTATCTGCCGGGAGCGATCCTGTTCCGGCTTCCCGTCGGCGATCGCGCGAAGCGGGCGTCGCTGCCGGCCGATGAACGGGTGTTCTGGTCGGTCGTCATCAGCATCGGCATCACGACCACCGTAGCCCTTCTGCTCGCTGCCATGGGTGCCTATGCACTCACGACGCTGGTCTGGTGCAACACGGTACTCGCGGGCCTGTTCGCGGGGGCATCGCTCGGGAACCTGCGGCTCGGGCCAACCTCGCGCAAGCCGGACTGGAGTGCGCTGTTGCCGGCGGGGCTCGTCGCCGTAAGCACGTGGATGTACTTCGCGGCGCCCGCGGCTGAATACGTCGTTGGCGGCCGGGATCCCGGCATCTACGTCAACGAAGGCATTCAAATCGCTCAACGGCAGTCGCTCGTCACGACGGACAGCGTCGCGGCAGCGGTGCCGAAGTCCTCACGCGATTTGTTCTTCCCCTATTCGGAGAATCCGACCTTTTACAGCTTGCGATTCATGGGCTTCCACCTGCGTGACCCCGAGACAGGCGCGGTGACCGCCCAGTTTCCACAGGGGTACCCTGTCTGGATCGCCATCGCGTACGGACTCGACGGTGTGACAGGAACGCGGCGCGTCATGGCATGGTGGGCCATCCTCGGCGTTCTCGCGGTGTATTTTGCAGCCAGGCGTCTGGTCGGACCGGTTCCGGCCGCAGCGGCGGCGCTTCTGTTGAGCATGCACGTCATTCAGACGTGGTATGCCCGCTATCCAAACTCCGAGATCGTCACCCAGGCGCTGATGTTTTCGGCGCTGCTCGCCCATGCGTACGCACACGAAGACGAGGATCCGTTTTTCGGTCCCATCGCCGCTTCGCTTCTCGGACTGGTCTTCATGACCAGGCTGCCGGCGATCGTCGTGATAGGCCCGGTCGTGGCGGCATCTCTGCTGGCGCACGTGGATGGCCACCGTGTCCGTGCAGGATTTCTGGCGACGCTGACCGCGTGGATCACGGTGTCAGCTATCTACTATCTGACGCAGGTGCGACCGTACATCGACGTCCCGCTCTTTTACTTTCAGCACGTCGTCGGACCGGTGCACCATGCCGCCCTTGCCGTGTCCGTCCTCGCGATCTGTGCGCTCTTGTACGCCGTTCGCCGTCCGAAGGTCGCGGCCGCCACGAGGAAGTGGCTGCCGGTCGCACTGATCGCTGCTGTCATCGCGGGCGGCATCTACGCCTTGTATTTTCGCGAGCCGGCCGGGCTGCTTGCCGCGCACGATGCGCACGCGGTGCGCACGTTCGCCGACCTCTATGTCACGCGCTTCGCGCTCTGGCTCGCCATGGCCGGTTACGCGCTCGTCGTCTGGCAAAAGTTCTGGCGGGCTCCCGCGCTCATCCTCGCCGTCACGACGCTATCGGTGTTGTTTCTCTATAAGCTCAGGGTCTGGCCCGAACACTTCTGGCTGGCGCGGCGGTTTCTGACCGAGATTCTGCCGGGCACGTTGATGTTCGCAACGGCCGCGCTGTTTGCGCCCGTGTGGATGGGGAAAAAGGGAATCAGATCCGTTGCAGCCGCCGCCGGCCTCGTCGTCGTGTTCTTTCTCGGGCGGCACTACCTCGCCGCGTCGCAGCCCATTCGCACGCACGTGGAATACGCGGGAATGATTCCGGAGATCGAGCGTCTCGCCGCGCGTTTCGGCGACAACGACTTGGTCCTGGTCGAAGCCCGCGCTGCGTCGGATCTCCATACTCTTGCCCTTCCGCTGTCCTACATCTGGGCTCGCAACGTGCTGGTTCTCTACAGCCCGCGGCCGGACAAGCCTGCGTTTGCCGAGTTCCTTACCTGGGCGCGGGGCCATTATGAGAAGGTGTACTTCATCGGGGGCGGTGGAACAGACCTGGTATCGCCCGGCATCCACGTCGAAACGGTCGCAACCGAGCGATTCGCCGTGCCGGAATACGAACCAACGGACTATCTGCACTATCCGCATCGCGTCCGGATGGTGCCCTTCGACCTGACCATCTACCGGTTTGCCGATGACGGCGAAATCGGAGACGGCGCATTCCGCATAGACGTCGGAGGCGCCGACGATCTCAACCTCGTTCGATTTCACGGCAAAGAGCGGATGGATGGTGACGGGGTGACGTTCCGCTGGACCCGCGATCGGTCGTACTTCTCGTTTTCCAGGATCGGAGCGGACGCCCGCGAGGTGGTGCTTCGCATGAGCGGCGGACGGCCGCGCCAGCTCGCGCCCGCGCGTGTGGCCGTGTTCCTGGCGGATCGCCCGATTGGCACGGCCGAGCCGGATGGGCAGTTCCGCGATCACGTGTTTGCCTTGCCTGCCGGGCTTGCCGCCGAGCTGGCACAGACACATCGCGCCGCCGAGGTGCGCATCGAAAGCACGACGTGGACGCCCCGCGACGTCCTGGGCGGTACCGATGACCGCGCACTCGGAGTCATGGTCGACCAGGCCGAGATTCGGTAGTGTTCAAGCACCTGCAGATTCCCTATCGGCAGGAACGCATGCTGGTCGGGCTTGCCGATGCGGGCCTTCGGACTGCACGTGTGTTTGGATGGCCGCACGCGGCCCGTGCATCGACGGACCCGCCCGAACGGATACTGCTCCTTCGACTCGAGCGGATTGGCGATCTGCTCATGGTCGTCGACCCGATCGCATCGATCAGGCGGCTGGCGCCTCAGGCGCGCATCGATCTGGTCGTCGGAAGGTGGAACCGGGCGCTCGCGCAGCTCATCCCGGGAATCGACGCGGTCGAAACGCTCGATGTGCCGTGGATGGCGCGCGAGGGAGCAGGGGATAAATGGCGGGCGCTCGTTCAACGCGCGCGCGAATGGCGCAGTCGTCGTTACGACCTCGCCATCAATTTCGAGCCCGACATCCGCAGCAACCTGCTGCTCGCATTGTCAGGGGCGAGCCGGCGTGTGGGGTTCAACTCGGGCGGGGGCGGGGCGGTGCTCACCGACGCGATTGCGCCGGATCCGCGCGCGCACGTGGCGGTCAATGCAGCGGCACTGGTGGAGCGCGCGTTCGGGCACCAGCCGGCCGGCGAGTACCCGCACGTCAGACTGAACATTCCGGATGAGGCGCGCCGTAAAGCGGCCACGCTGGTCGCGGGCGCCGGGGATCGTGCGCTCGTCGGCATTCAGCCGGCCGCCGGACGCCGAGTCAAGGAATGGGACCCGGTTCGCTTCGCAGAAGTGGGTGCCGAACTCGTACGATCGGGCCGTGCATCGGTGATGCTCGTCGGCTCGACGGGCGACAAGCCGGTCGTTGACGCCGTGCGTGCCGCGTGGCCGGCGGGGGTGCGGCTTCTGGAGCTGCCGCCTGAAACCGATCTCGTGGTGCTTGCCGCGGTGCTCGAACAGTTCAAGCTGTTGATCACCGGCGACACCGGGCCGATGCACCTCGCCGCGGCGGTAGGCACGCCCATCCTCGCGATTTTCGGCCCGTCTCTGCCCTCGCGCTACGCGCCGCTGTCGCCGCGCTCGAAGATCGTGCGCATCGACATTCATTGCAGCCCGTGCAACCTGATGCGACGCCCGCCCGAGCGTTGTGTTGGTGTAATCCCTGATTGTCTGGCCGGCATCTCGACGGCAAGCGTGTTGCGCGCGGCGGAAGAGATGATTGGATGACGCACCTATCGCACCCAGGCGATATCGCGGGCCTGGACGCCGAGCGTGCGTGCTTCTCCTCGCGGAGTCCAGGCAGGATCGACGCGCAGCTCTACCCACCTGGCCGCCGGAGATTCTGCGGCCGGCAGGTTCTGCCTGACGGTCACCCACTCCTGGTCTTTGAGCGTCACGGTGTCGAGCACACGGTCGCCGGCGCGAAACTTCACCGCCTGCGGCATCGGGGCGATGGAGCGGATCTTCATTTCGAGTCCGCGGGCGTTGGCAGGCGCGTGGAAGAACGCGACCGGCGCCGTCCAGCGATACGTCAAACCCGACCGGCTCCGATGCGTGTCGTAGACGCCCCTGATGCGGACCTCCTCTGTCGTGCCCTCCGGCGCATAAATCGTGTCGCTCAACGTCCAGCTGTTGCCGTCGAGTACGCGGCCGTTGATGTCGAGGATGTCGAGCGAGTCGAAGTAGCGCTGCCTCCAGTCTTCGTTCTCCCAGGCGTAGAACGCCCACGGGCGGTGCCGAACGGCGTCGTCGGCCAGCTTCAAGGCGGGCTCGCCGGGCAACGTGTGCGCGACCCCGACCGCATCCAGGATGGTGGCGGGTATGTCGGTGATCGTCGTGGGCGCAGATGAAATGCGCACGGCGCCCTTGCTTCGAGGCGGCTTGACGATGAGCAGGGCCATGGCCTTGCCGGCGAGCACCGAAACATTCCCGGAAGGAATCTGACGATCGTTTGCGAAGCGCGGCGGCGCGTGGCCGAGTCCGTGGTCCGACGACACCACAATCAGGGCATCGTCGTAGACGCCCAGTTCTTTCAGGCGATCGAATATGGCAGCCACCCTGGTGACCGCGCAGCGCGCCTGGGCCTTCGAGTTGTCGCGCGTCAGGCGAAGGACGCCGGCGAACTCGCACGTGGCCGTCACCACCGCCGGCGGATGCGGAATGCCGACGTGAATGAACTTGTAGACCGGCTCGTCGGTCGCCAGCCTGAAGCGCCTCGCGAAGTCGCCGAGCACCTGCTGTCCGTTGCTGGAATGGTAGCGCCGGGTACTCGTATCGCCCGGACCGAAGATCGTCTGGAGCCGCCAGGCCTGATTGTTGTAGATCAGCGGCCTCAACACATGGGGGGCGTGCCGGAAGAGCGAGAGATCGGCAAGCTGCCATGTCGTGAACTGGACGTACTCCGCGAAGCTGACGTACGGCCGCCGCATGCGATAGAAGTTCGTGGCAGAATTGCTGTCGTACTGGAACTCCGTGATGCTGTCGACGCGATAACCCGCGGCTCGCATCGACTGAAACAGCGATCCCTGGTTGAAATCGTCGCGGTTGTAGTGCTGCAGCGGTACCTGGTTGCGGTACACCCTGCCGGTCAGCATGGCCGGGATGCTGACGATCGTCGTCGGGAACGCGCCGGTGTGGTTGGCGAAAAACACGGCGCCCGACAGGCTCTTGTCCAGCGCCGCCCGATCGGCTTCGAGAATTTCGCCGAAGAGGTCCGACTGGTAGCTGTCGAGGACGAGGTGAATCACGTTCCGGGTTCTCGACAACTCGAACATCGTGTCGGCCGGACCGTTCCATTCAGACCGGGTACGCGGATCGGCATGAACGGCAGAAGCGGCCAGCGTCGCCGTCTGCAGCAGAACGAGGACTCCGCTGGCGAACGCCGCCACGGGGAACACGTACTTCACTGCGGCGACGCAGAGGATCGGCACGATGAGCCACATGCCGATCTCGTAGGGATTGCGCCACGATTCACGCGTCCAGTCGATGGCGGCGCCGGTGAACGACCCGTAGTCGGCGACAAGAAAATTCGCCTGGATCCACAAGACGATTCCCAATCCAAAGAGAAGCGCCGTGTATGCGCGGAAGATCCTTGCCGGGAGCAGCAGGCCGATGATGATGAGCGCCAGCGAAAGTGCCGCCCCGACAAGAAGGAGCGGCCGCACGAGCACCCAGAAGCTCGCGGTGAACTCGGCTTCGTTACCCGAATAGATGGTGAACGGGCCGAACAGGCACAGGGGAAGCGTGACCAACAGAGCCGGTGCAAGTGCCGTCTTCCATCGATGCGTCCAGCTGTCGTTCATCGGGCGAAAACATGATAACCCATCGATCGCGTGAACGTTTCGACGAGCGATGACGAGTTCCAGGTTCGCGCGGGGAATGGCAGCCGGTGTGGCGCTCGCGGGCGTGCTCTCCGCGGCTCCTTCATTGATCGACAGGGCCGTGGCGCGGTCCGGGGTGGTTCGATCGGTCTACGGGCAGACAGGCTTTCGCGGTGCGCCCGTCGAATCATTGGCCTCCGGAATCACCCTCGCATTTCTCGAGAACCAGGCTGAACAGCCACGCCAGCAGTTCAGCGCGCGATGGCGCGGTTTCTTCTTCCTGCCCGACGCACGGACCGTCGAGTTCTTCGCCGGCGGCAACGACGAGGTCGAACTGCGGCTCGACGGACAGCTGCTGCTGAGACGCAACCTGACCGAGGGAATGCGGACGATCGGACGGCAGGTCGCGCTCGACGCCGGCTCGCACGAACTCTCGGTGGATTTTCAGCAGTTCGCCGGGGGAATGGCGCTGAACGTCCAGCGAGCACTCTCGGGCCAGCCGCCGTCGGTGTTTCTCGAAGGCGAGCTCTTCACCGCTCGCGTCGATGCCCGGGATGTCCGTGTTGTGGGCGTGGCACGCGGGCTGCGCCGCATCAGACCGTTCCTGTGGACAGGGTTGACCGTGCTGCTCGTCGGCGGTCTCGCGGCGCGCAACTTCGGGACGTGGCGTACCGCGGCGGCGCCGCAGAGCGCTCGCGAGTATGCCGGCCGTCTGTGGCTCGTCGCCGCCCCGGCGCTGCTGGGTCCTGCTGTCGTGTTCATGTTTGGTCCCCGCACGATTTTTGCGAACAACACGGGCGAGTTCGCCGTCCCGTTCATCCAGATTGCAGCGCCGTGGTTGCTCAAGACGATGGGCATTCACTGGCTCCTCCTGTTCGGTCCCGGCTGTGTCGTGGCGCTCTTCTCTCGTCGACTCGCGGGACTGTACGCCGCGATCCTGTTTGGTGCGGGGCTGGCGCTGTGGGGTCAGGGCAATCTGTGGAATGCCGACTACGGCGGAGTCGCAGGACAGGAGCTGAACCTCGCACAACACGCCGGGCGCGCCCCGTACGAAACTGGCGCGTTCCTGATTGCCCTGCTGCTGGCCGCCATCTTCTCGCGCCAGGTGAGCCGCATCGCCCCCCTGGCATCGGCCGCGTTCATCGGCGTCCAGGCCATTGCCGTCGCAGCCACCGATGCCGGATTCGCGGCACAACGGCCGCAGTGGGTAGAACCGCCAGCCGAAATTTATCGGTTCTCGTCCACGAAGAACGTCATCCACATCGTGCTCGACGAGTTCCAGTCGGACGTCTTCGCCGACATCCTCGAGCAGGATCGTGCCGTGCTCGACAGGCAGTTCAGCGGCTTCGTCTATTTCGCCGATCACGCGGCCGCGTTCCCGACCACATCGATGAGCATGCCGGCCATGCTGACCGGTCTCGAGTACCGGAATGAAAGGCCGGCACCGGAGTTCGTGCGCGACGCGTTCAAGCGGGCGTCCATTCTCGACAAGGTCAGCCGCGCCGGCTACGACGTCGACGCCATGTCGATCGTGCCCGTTGAGTCGTTCGAGGAGTGGCTGGGTCCGGAATCGGCGCCGAACTGGAAGGGCGCACGCTTCCGCATCAGAAAGCCGTTCATCAGCCAGGGCGACTACCGTGCGGTGGCGGCTCGCGAGCTCGCGGAGCTTTCGCTGTTCCGGCACGTGCCGCACCGGCTGAAGGAAGCGAGCGTCGCGCATCCCGACGCGTTTTACCGTGCGATCTGGATGGATCGCGGCGATTCACCTGCCCAGATTAGAAGACACGAAGCGAGCAATTCGGCGGCGTTCGTCGAGCACTTCACCGCACGGATGGACGTGGGCCGCGATCGGCCGGTCTACAAGCTGCTCCACGTGGGCGTGCCGCATCGCCCGATCGTGGTCGACCGCAACTGCCGCTTCCTCGGGCTCACGGACATGTCGCGCCAGTCGTACCTCGAGCAATCGCGATGCGCGGTGAAGCTCATCGGCGCGCTCCTCGATCGCGCGAGGGCGCTCGGCATCTACGACAGCAGCCTCATCATCGTGTCGTCCGATCATGGGACCGACCTCGAGCCGATGGGCTTCGCCGGAACGAGCGACAGTCTTTCGCTTCTGCCGGGACCGTCGGCCACGCGGCTGCCCGCGACAGTCGGGACCGCGAAAGCCGTCATGTTCATCAAGCCGCCCGGACGGAACGGCCCCATTTCAATTTCCGACGCGCCGACCGCACACATCGACCTTCAGCCGACGATGCTCGAGATCCTCGGGCTGCCCGGTGGATCTTCGGATCTGTCCATGATCGAGCGCGACCCGAAACAGCCCCGGACGCGCACGTTCGGCATGTACGACCCGCGGCAGCGCTTCCCGAAAGACTATCTCGACCGCATCGATGTCTTGACGATCGACGGCCCTCTGGTCGATGCGGCCTCGTGGCACGCCGAACGATCGTTCTGGAATCCGACCGTCAGGCTCGAAGCGGGCGACATCGACGTGGGTCCGCGGGCCGCCCACCGGTTTCTCGGTCCTGGATGGTCGTTCGAAGAGCGGGAGCGGTCAGGCGGTGGAGCCGAGGTGACATACGCGCGCCCGGTCACGTCGAAGGCCGTCATCTTCGTGTCGCTGCCGAAGGGATCGGTCGAGCTCGTGCTGCGGGCTTCTGCGCTACCAGGGCCGGTGCCGGATCGTGTCGGTGTTTCATTGGAAGGGCGTGAACTCACGAGGCTCACGATGAATGCCACCGGTTATCAGGACCTGACGATCAGAATCCCGGCCGATCCGATTCGTCCGGCCATCAGCGAAATCGTCCTCGATCTCGGCGAAAGAAACGGTCAGCTCCCGCTATTCAAGCTCGACCGCATGATCGTCCGCGCTCCATAGTGCGACAGGTGCGCACCTCACGCACCTCACGCACCTAGAAGCGGTTTCATAACTGCTCAGTGCGCCAGCCGCCAAAGGTGGCACAGGGCTTCAGCCCTGTCGATCGGGCGGCTGGCGGACAGGACTAAAGTCCTGTGCCACATCACAGGCAGTTTTGAAACCGCTTCTAGTCGATCCGCCAGGCCATCACCGTCGATCCCTGAAGCTCGACCGGCAGCACGCGTCCAAGCCAGCCCAGCCGGACCCGCGCGCTGCTCGTGACGAGCTCGGCGCCACGGCTCCGGAAGAAGCGCAACAGATCGAGCGGCGCCGCATAGTAGACCGCATCTGCGTCGCCACCCTGGGCCGTGTCAAGAATCGGTTCGCGATACAGAAACTCAACCCTCGGCGAAAGACGCTTCCGCCAGGCCAGCCCCGCGTTCCGCCGCCACCACCGCCACGCCCCTCGGCCGTGCTCGACACCGAACGCACGGCGCGTCCGGCCGCGGAGACGATCCTCGATCGGCGTCCACAGCGACGCGTGGTTCGGAAGGCCGATGATGATATGCCCGGGCCGCCGCAGCACGCGGAGCATCTCGTCGAGCGCCTGCCCGACGTCTGGAAGATGCTCGATGACCTCGAACGCCATGACGGCGTCGAGCGACTGGCTTCGAAAAGGGATCTCCAGCGCGCTGCCGGCTATCGGCCGCAGCGCCGCGGTTCCGGTCTCAGCAGCGCGCTGGAGCGACGGCGCCGACACCTCCATCGCAAAGCCGCTCGCACCGGGACGGGCAGCCAGGAAAGCGTGCAAGGCGCCGGCGGCTCCCGAGCCGACTTCCAGCACCCGCGGTGCTTCCCCAAGGGCGACCGATTCCATCACCGGCATCAATCGCCGGAAGTACAAGCGGTCGTGACCGGCCTGTTTGTGGGCATATCCGGCGTTCGTCCGATAAAACTCCGTGAGAGCCGATCGAGTGGCGGCATCGGGCAGACGAGTGGTCAGCCCGCACTCGAGTGCGTGTCGCGGCCGGCCGCCTTTGGTCGCGGAAAACGTCATTCTGCTAGGATTTGGGACCGAGGCAATCATATGGCCAACGCGCTCGCCGGGCGACTGGGGCGAATAACCAAGGGCCGGGATGTCAGAGCCGGGCTTGCAGGCCTGGTCGCGATTGCCGTGGTGACCGGCGCGCTGCGGGCCGTCCAGGACGAGCCCAACCCGATAGTTGCGGCCCTGCTGCTGCTGCTGGCGGTGCTCGTCACGGGCACCCTCTCATCCCTCCTTATCTCGATCGTCATATCCATCACGGCGACGCTCGCGTTCGTTTACTTTCTGCTGCCGCCGTTCGAAGTCTGGAGCGTGTCCGACCCGCAGCATTGGCAGGCGCTCTGGGTGTTCGTGGGCGTCGCCATTGTCGCCAGTCGACTGTCCGCCGTCGTGAGGAAACGGCCAGGCGATACGTACGCGTACAAACTGACCAGGCGGATCGAGCGAACGATCAACAGCCGGCAGACCTACAAGTTCTTTGTTCGCGACTGGACATCGCTCACGGATCTCAAGGCGTGCGCGCGCGTGGTCTCGACGATGCGCTTCAGCCAGACGCTCCAGCCGCTCGAGATGAGCTTCCCCAGGGGAAAGCACATTGCGATCATCGCGCCGCACCCCGACGATGAGATGCTCGGCGCCGGAGGAACACTGATTCATGCCCGTCACGCCGGCGCGGATATCCGCTGTATCTACCTGACGTCGGGCAAGCCCGCGGGCGAGGTCATGTCTGAAACCGCGGAGGTCGCCCGCCACATCGGATACCGCACGGAATTCCTGGGCTTCCCGGTTCATGGCATTCCGCTGACAGACGACAGCGTCAGTCGGCTCGGCGCCGCGTTGTCGGCCGAGCCGATCGATGCGCTCTTCCTGCCGGTGCTGTTCGACGATCACGACGATCATCGCCGGGCCAATCAGCTGTTGTGGCACGCCTGGCAGGCCGGTCTCCTTCCCAGGAGCACCGAGCTCTGGTGCTATCAGGTGTATTCGCCCGTCATCGCGAACGTCGTTGTCGACATCAGCGATGTCGCGGAAGAGAAGGCGGCCGCCATCCGGATGTGGAAGTCCCAGATAAAGATTCGCAAATTCGATCACTACATTCTCGGATTGAACGCGTTCAACATCCGCCTGCTTCCGAAAGCCCGCTACGTCGAGGGCTTCTTCGTCTTACCTCTGCACGAGTATGCCGACCTGTGCGCGATATACTTCAGGGACCCTGACGCCGCTTTCTACAATCCTGCCTACAAGGCCGGAGCGGACGCGGCACGCGATATCGCGGGCGTGGCGAGTGCACGGTGAACACGACACAGACAACGCACAAGGATCTCATCCGGACTCACTTCAACAGCTACGCGCCGACCTGGCACGATCGGTTGAGAAACCACGTGTACGCGATGCGGTATCGCGCCGTCGAGCGCATGGTCGCGAACCTGCCGGTCGGCTCGGCGCTCGACGTCGGCTGCGGTACAGGCGACTTCGTCCAGCTCTTCGACCCCTCACGCACGCGCTACCTCGGCATCGACATCTCCCCCAACATGATCGCGGAATGCCGGCGGCTGTTCCCCGCTCATGAATTCAAGGTGGCCGACGGTGATGCGATAGCGGCGCCGGACGCCTCGGTCGATCTCGTGTTGAGCATCGGCGTGCTCGAGTACCTGGAAGATCCCGTGAGCCATCTTAAAGAGCTCGTCAGGGTCACCACGCCCGGCGGGCACATCATCGTCACCGTCCCGAATGGCAGCAATCGCTCGAGGCAGCTCGACCGGCCGATTCGTGCGATGCTCGATTCGGCGCCGGGAAAATGGCTCAGGCGCGCGTTGGGCCGGCCCAGCCAGATACGGCCGCCGCAACGGACCGTGGTGAAGGATTCCAGAATCCGCCACCGGCAGATGACGGTCGATGAACTGAGGGAGCTTGGGAGGGCGAATGGGCTCAGGCTCGTCGACCACTCGCACGTCAGCCTGTACATGGCGTCGGAGCTGGTGCCGGGCACGGCGGCCCTTAACGACCGCCTCTCGCGCGCCCTCAGCGACCGTCCGTATGCGAAATGGCTGCAGCGTCTGACGGCGCTGGTGCTGGTCGTGAAGTTCGAGAAGATCGCGTCATGACCCTCAACGCGCCACCCTCTGCGAGCTCGAACTGCTGGATTGTCGTGAACTCGCGTTCGATCGACTCGCGCCACCGGCCAAGCGCGTAGTCAGCCACGCAATCGATGCCCACCCTCCGCATGTACGCGGAAAGCGCGTCAGGCGACGGATCTCGAAGGACATCCTCGAAGTAGCTCACGTTGTTGATCAGTCCATCGAGGTTCACGACCGCCCGGTTGGAAAAAAAGCCGAGCTGTCCCGCGTTGAACGATCCCACGATCGTCTCGTTGCCCACGTTCGCCTCAATCCACTTCGCCGCCCGGTAGCGCGTTGCCGCCAGGTTCTCTGCCGGCTCCGTCAAACGCCAGGAACTGACGAGCACAACGGCAACGGCCACGCCGACGGCGGCTGTCCGGCGGAGCCCCCAGGCCCTGCGCTCGACGAACTCGACCAGCAACGACGAGAACACGATCGTCCAGTAGGTGAACGACGCTGACAGATACCAGAAGTAGTAGTAGCGGAACATGCCGAAGGTGACCAGCGAATGGATGAACACCGAAACCCCAAGGGCGATCGCCACGAGCCGCATCGCCCGAACGTCGGTGTCACCGGCATCGACCTGCAGGCGCACGAGCTTCCAGAATGAGGCACACATCGCCACAATGCCCAGAATGTTCAGCAGGTTGGCGCCCTGAATCCTCAGCGGAAAGAGCACGAGCGACCAGTTGTAGAAAGCGCCGAGGCTGAAGCGGTCGACCTGATACCCCTTCACAAGAGCGCTAACTGGCAGCAGGCTGCCGCCCGACAGTTGAAAGAACCCGAACAGCGCAGCCGCTCCCGCCACAATCACGGCAACGCCAGCGGCGTAGGTACCTACAGGCAGGGATCGGCGGAGTGACGTAGTCGGATGCGTCGGGTGCAGCGGCCCGTCAATCGTCAACAGCAGCAGAATGAGAAACGACGCCGACAGGCCAAAGCTGTCCAGCCGGGTCCATGTGTTCAGCACCAGCAGCACGACGAAGAAGAGGACCGACGATGAGGCGAGCGCGCCAAGGGCGAGAAGACGCCGGATCCGCACGTACTGAAGCACGATCGTCCAGATCATCGCGGCGTGCAGAGGCGACTCGAGGCCCGTCAGGTAGCGGTTCGGTCGATAGGCGCAAATGAGAAACCAGACGAGCGCCATGAAGACCGAGACGAACGTCTGGCGTGAATTCGAGCCTTCGCGCGGAAGCCGCCAGATGACGAGGTATGGCACACAGGTCAGGACGATCGCCGCCGCCGACGCGACGGCAAGAAACATCGGCTTGTTGCTTGCGAGGAACGCGAGGCCGTAGAGGATCGTGAACCACAGAAACTGCACGCCGTTGGTCGGGTTGATCCCATCGAAGGTGACAAACCCGAGATGACGCGCATTCCACGCCGTCTGCAGGTAGTAGTAGGTATCGTCGTTGGTCAGGAACGCGTTGATCGTCGCCTCGCCCGCCAGGATGTAGACGAAAGAGATCGCGAGTTGAACCAGGGCCAGGCAGACGATAACGGCACGCACGTCAGAAGCCTACAACGAACCGCCAGAGGTGAGGAGTTCCCGGTACAGGTCAAGGAGCCGATCGGTCGCAACCGCCCACGAAAACTCTCGCTCGACGAGCGCGCGACCGGCGTTCCCCATGACCACGAGCCGGTGCCGATCGGAGAGCGCCTCGGCAATGCTGCCGGCCAGCGTCTCCGCATCGCCTGGCGTGACCAGCCAGCCGTTCGCGCCCGGAATGACCTTGTCGGGCAGGCCGCCCGCGCGCGTCGCGACGACAGCGCGCCGGTGAGCCATCGCCTCGAGTGTCACGAGCGAGCTGCCTTCATACAACGTCGGATGAACGAACAACGTCGCGGCCTCGTACCAACCGTGGAGCTCGTCCGTCTCGAGACGGCCGCAGAACACGACGTGGTCGCCGAGGCCGGCCGCCACGGCGTGGCCCTGCAGTTCACCGCGCATCGGACCGTCGCCGACGAGCACCCAGCGCCAGCGCGGCGGCAACGCACGCCGCTGAACGAGATGGGCAAGCGCTCGAACGAGCACGCTGAATCCCTTGTTCGCCTCGAGCCGGCCCACGCTGACGAGCAGCACGTCCTCCGGTTGAAGGCCAATGCGGGCGCGAAGCCCCCTCGCCCGATCGGCCACGGCCGGCCGGTCGCTTTCGGCCAGCTCGATGGCGTTCGGAATCACCCGGACGACGTTCGAGCTGACCTGAAGATGGTCGAGTACCGGATTCACGAGCGATCGATCGGTCGCGATGACGCAGTCCGCCGCGTGCGCAGTGCGGCGAACGGCGGTACGAAGCGGCCAGTACGCAATCCGCTTCAGCGGCGCTCGCGACGGGTCGGTGGCGCCGAATTCCTCCATGCCCTGCGGATTGAAGACGAACGGCACCCGCGTGCCGGGGTCGAATCTCGTCGACGCATAGCCGAGCGCGCTCGCCCCCAGCCCGTGCACGATGTCGATCTCGCCCGCGATGGCGAGCCCGGCGGCCAGACGTCCTGCACGCAGGCCGAACAGCGGGTACGCGGTACTCCGATCCAGGATCGTCGTGCCGCGTCTGTTCGCGAACGGGAAGGTCGTGTACGGCACCCGACGCGTCGTGAGATTGGGATGCCGGAACACCGCATCCGCATGCACGTCGCGCGGGCGATCTCGGGCGTCGGGTGGCGCGATGAGCACCACGCGGACGTCCCGTGCCAGCAGGCAACGCACGAGATCGTAGACATGGCGTTCGAGTCCGCCATATCGGTGCAGCGGATACACCGAGCGCGCGAGCACGGCCACGCGCAGGGACTGGCCTTCACGCGATCGCATTCCGGTTCCGATTTGCCGAAGTGGAGGCGAGCTCGCGGTAAAGACCTTCCATTCGCTGAATGACGATCGGAAGATCGAACATGGTCTCCACCCGCTTCCGCGCTGCTGCGCCGAGGCGAGTGCCAAGCGCCGCATCGGATGCCAGGCGCGCGACGTCGTGTGCCAGGCCGTCAACGGAGTCCGACAGCAGGCCGGTTTCCTCATCGAGGATGATGTCCGGCGTGCCACCGGTGTTCATCGCGGCAATGGGCACGGCCAGTGCACTGGCTTCGATGAGGACCCGGCTCAACGGCTCCGGCCATGTAGACGGGAACATCAGCAACCTCGCATGATGAAGCCAGCGGAACACGTCGCGCCGGTCGAGCCAGCCGAGCATCCGGACATCCCGCCCCGCGGCTGCAGCCGATTTCTCGAGCGATGCCCGTTCCGGACCGTCGCCGATGACCACCAGCGGCATCTCGAGACGGGCGCGTTCGGCCACACCTACCAGGGCGCTTACGCCTTTGTTCTTCGCCAGCTTCCCGACAAACACCGCATATGGTTCGGCCATCGGCCGCGGCGACGCGTCAACCTGCGCGCGAACGGCGGATACACCAACTCCGTTGGGCATGACGTCGATCCGCGCGCGGGCGAGTTCAGGTGCGCGGTCCTTGAGTGCACGGGCCATCGAATGACTCACGGCGACGATCGCGTTCGCATCGGCCAGGCTTGACTGTTTGCGGCGCAAGTTCGCCCGCATGTAAGGGATGACAGGCAAGGTCAGCGGCCATGCCACTCCCGTTCGAGGCCGGAGACATCGGGTCATCGCCGCCGCAGAGCATCCGGGACAAATCGTGCCGGCCGCGGGGTCCGCAAGTACATCGCTCCAATAGCAGAGCGGCCAGTAATCCCGAACGGTGCACACCGACGGAATATGGGTCCGCGCCGCCGCACTCACCGAGGACGGCCCTGTGAGCACGTGTTGCGCATGAACGAGATCGATCCGCTCTCTTTCGATCACCGTGACGAGATACGCGCTCAGCCGCTCGTAGAGCCGCTCGTTGCGAACGTAGTTGCGGAGAAACGGCACGCGCGGCGCGAACGCGGGAAAGCCTTTCACCGCGAAGCCGTCGTACTCTCCGGGAACCGGATCGCGCTCCGAATAGGTCCGGACGACGTGGATCTCGTGGCCCGCCGCGCGCAGCCCTCTCGCGAGCTCGTACGTGCTCCACCCGCTGCCGCCCGAGTTCGGCGGAAACGCGTCAGTGGCGATCAGGATGCGCATCGCGTGCGGACCGTATGGCGTGCTCCAGCGCCTGACAATGACGCTGCCAACTGAATTGTTCGACCACGCGCGCCCGGGCCGCGGAGCCCAGACGCCGCCTCGACTCCGCATCGTCCGCGAGACGCGAGATCGCCGACGCCAGGGCATCGGGCTCACGCGAATCATAGAGTATGCCCTCACGGTCGTGCCTGACGATGCGTGTCAGGCGATCGAGATGCGGCGCCACCACGGGCAAGCCAGCCGCCATGTACTCGAATATCTTCAGCGGCGACCAGTAGAAGTCGATCTGCAACGGCGCGTGCCTGGCCACGTCGAACGGCGCGACGCCGATATCGGCGGACGCCAGCGCCGAGGGCATCGCCTCATGTGGAAGCGCACCTGTGAACGTGATGGTGTCCAACCCCTGTGCGGCACGCTGGGCGCGGACCAGCTCGGGACCCGTTCCGATGAGGACGGCCTTGATGTCGCGTCTGCCAAAGCCGTGCAACGCGCGCATCGCCTCGACGAGTAGCGTGGCGCCGTGCCACGCGCGAAATGCCCCGGCGAACACCACGATGGTGTCGCCGGTATTTCGCGTGAACGGGACGGGACCGGGCGCTCCGGGCCGAAATTGGGCCGTATCGGCGCCCCACTCCGTCTGAAACACGCGCGAAGCGGGAACGCTGTCTGGAATGATTCGTGTGCTCGGCGTAATGATCAGGTCCGCGGTGCGGCACTGCCAGTCGCGCCACCGCCGGAGGGGTTGAACGATCGCGAGGCGGTCGAGCCACTGCCTGGCCGAGCCCGGCACGTCCACGACAGGCGCATTCACCTCGAGCACCGCCAGGGCACCGACCTGGCGCGCGGCCAGGAGACCCTCGCCGCCGAAGTTGTAGTAGCGCTCGATCACGACATCGGGGCGGATCGCCCGCGCGCGGCGCGCCACAGCGCCGGCCCGAAGCAGGCGCAGCCGGCGGTTCCCGAGTGGCGGCGCCATCGCCCACCACGTGACCGGCCCGGCAGGAAACGATCCG
Source organism: Vicinamibacterales bacterium (assembly GCA_963746535.1). Lineage (GTDB taxonomy): Bacteria > Acidobacteriota > Vicinamibacteria > Vicinamibacterales > JAMQPK01 > JAMQPK01. The sequence continues at coordinate 180,895 of CAVVBP010000012.1, forward strand.
CCATCGCCGGGCGGCGAGGCCAGTACGTGCACGTCGTGCCCCAGCGCACTCAATCCATCGGCGACGGACCTGACGTGAACCGACCCGCCGTTCGCGGCCGGCACCGTCTGATCGATGGCCGAGTAGAGGATCTTCACCTCTTGACCAACAAAGCAAAAAACGGCCCCGATCGCATCCGTCCGAAGAGCACCACGTCCAGCATGACGACCTGCGTGAGCGCCTGCAGCGCTCGATATGCCAGCCCCTTCTTCGCGATCCGCTCCTTGGCCGCCAGCCGGGCCGTGCGCATGGCGCCGCGATCGACAGCCGCCGCTCCTGACGTGTGCCGCGCGGCCCTGCGGGCCATCGCATGGGCGGCAACCGGCACGAGGATGTTCTCCGCGATCGATGACAGGAGCGGCGTGTAGTACGTGAATCGCGCCACCCTGAACCCGCCTTCGGCCGCCACGTCGTCCAGGTGCGCGCGGCTCATCAGCGGGTTCAGGTGATCCGTCTTGCGGAGTTTTTCGATGGTCAGATCCGCGAACCCGAGGCGTTCGATCGCCGAGGCGGTGGCAGCGACCAGGCGCAACAGCGGCGCCAGCATCGACTTCTGGCGCACGTGCGTGTAGACGAAGAGCGCCCCACCTGGCGCGAGCACGCGTGCCATCTCGGCGAGCGTCACGCGTAACCCTTCGGGTGACAGGTGTTCGAGCACGTCTATCGTGTAGGCCTTCGTCACCGACCCGCCCGCGAACGGGAGCTTGCGCAGCTCGCCGACGACGAGATCCACGCCAGACCTGGCCTCACGGGCGAAGAACGTGCCTGTATCGATGCCGACGACGTGCGCACGTGAATCGCTGCTCCACACGCAGAACCGGCCGCTGCCGCAGCCCAGATCGAGCACGATGTCTTCAGGCCCCATGTCGAGGAACTTCCGGAGCATCGTGTTCCGCACGGCGGCGGACAGGAGCGGCGGAGAGACGGTCTCGTCCCTGCCGTCGGAGTGAAAGCTCTCGTCGAGGAACTTTGTCGTTTCGCCGAAGGCCTCGCCCGGGCGCAGCACGAGAAAATCCTCGCTCGCTCCCTCAAACGTCCGCCCGCACCCTCGACAGCGCAGGTGCGGCGGAGAGCCCTCGAGGCGATCGTGACAGTCGGGGCACCTGACGAGTTGCAGCAGCCGCGACGAAATCACGGCAGCAGCCGCGGCTGATAGAACGACTGACGATCGCGAAGGTATCGATACGCGAGTGCCGGCACCTGGCGTGGGATGGTCACGAAGTTATGGTACGCGTTCAGCGGCGGATCCAGGCGCTGCCGATCCATCAGGCGCGTCGCGAACTGCGCCATCAATCCGAGATTCCACCAGACGCCCAGCACCAGGATCGGGTAGACGGCGTATCGCCGCACGGATTTCGGCCATGCCATGATGAAGGCCGCCAGCCCGACGACGAAGAAGATCGTGAGCCCCACGAGGCGCCGCTGGCCGAACGAGCCCGCGCCCGCCCACGTTTCGAACGCCCCTCCGATATAGAACTGTGTCAGCACCGTCACGAGGCAGATGCACCCAATCCACCAGCGCTCGTCGGGATCGCCGCCGGCGCCCGGCCCGCCGGCGTGCCGGCGTCGGCTCGCCAGCCAGACGACTCCGGCGAGCGCCGGCAGCGCGACTGGCGTCCAGAACAGCAGGCCGTTGGACGGCGACGCCAGCACCTTCAGCACATACGGGGCGGTCCACGTCATCTTGCCTTGAACCGTCGAGGAAGGAGTGGGCCTTCCAAACAGCGCAACGTAGGTCAGCAGTTGAGGCAGAAAACAGATGGCGACTGTCGCGGTTCCCGCGGCGGCCCGCACGACGGCGGCTGAGACGGACACGCTGCCGGATTTGACCTTGCGCGACGCCCACACCACGAAGTCGATGGCCGGGCCGATGGCCATGAACAGATCCTGTTCGCGGACCATTCCCATGACGGCCGCGCACATCCCCAGGGCGATCACGCCTGCCATCGACCACTGACGGCGTACGTGCAACCAGAGCACGAAAAATGCCGCGGCCGCAAATGCAGAGCACGCGTGCGAGAACCCGGGCGCGAGGTACATGTAGAAGAGAAGCGGCGTCCCCAGCCACACGACGAAGGCACTGATTGTCGCCACCGGAAGATTGCCGACCACCCGGTACGCCGCATATGTCGAGAGCGCAATCGCCAGAAAGCCGTAAAGGGCGGAGGCCAGGACGACCGACGCGATGTAGGGCTTCGAATAGCCGTCGGCCGGCACGTCGCTGCCGATGGCGCGGGCCACTCTCACGCCTGCATCAGTGAGAACGTAGAACGGCGACCACAGTATTGCCGAACCGACGGGCGCGAAGTTGATTCGCAGGCCTGTTGCCGTCGTACCGGCGAGAAAGGTCTCCTCGAAGCGCCATCCCCGCGCAATGCCGCGATCGAAGAAGTACCGGTATTCGTTGTCGAACGAAAGATCCCCGTCGAACCACATCGATCGCAGATAGGCGAAGTACTCGATCTCGTCCGACGCGTAAAAGCGAACCGTGACTGCGGGAAGCGAGATCACGAATACAACGACCAGAAGCACCCAGGGAGCCGCGCGCAGGCGCTGAGCTAGTGGTGGAACATGCATTCGAGGCGGTGTGGAGGTACTATGGACCCGTTTTTCAGCAGACGCGAAGTATATCACCCCCTGCATGCGAATCGCCCTGTTCTGCCACAAGTTCTGGCCCGATGTCAGCGGCCTGTGCACCTATACCGGACGCCTTACTGAGTACCTCACCGCGCAGGGTCACGACGTCCGGGTGATGACGACGACGTTGTCATCGAGTCGCAGCACCTGCGAACGCATGGGACCGAACCTGCTGGTCACACGGTTTCCCACCGCGCTGGCCAACCATCCGCCGTACTATTTCACTCCCGGCCTCATGACGCCGACCGGCTATCGATCGCTTGACGACGTCGATGTGGTGCACTCCGTCGGCTATTACTTCTTCGGGACCGTGTTTGCCCATGCGACGGCGGCCCTCCGGCACACGCCTCACGTGAGCACGCCCGTCTACATGCTGAATCCGCTGACGTGGCAACGGCGCTCGTTCGACGCCGCGATGGGACGCCGGCTCGTCCGGCGCGCCGCTCACGTCATTCCCCAGTCGGCGAACGAAGCCGACCTGCTGCGGCGCGACCGCTTCGAGTTGCCGGAGCACACGATCGTGCCGTTCGGCGTCGACTCGCAGCTCTTCGAGGTGGACTACGAGGTCGACGATCTGCGGCAGCGCCACGAAATTGATCCCGGCGAGCAGGTCCTGCTGTTTGTCGGCAAGGTGATGTCGCCGAAAGGCGCGTTCGATACGCTCGAGGTCGTTCAGCGGCTGCTGGCCGCGGGGCGGAAACTGCGGCTCATCATGATTGGAGATGTGCACGCACGCGAACGGCAGCTGTTTGCCGCGCGACTCACGCAGCTGGGGCTCGAGCGAGCCGTCGTTCTGCTCGGAGCGATGACCGATCGCCGCGAAATCGCCCGCTACTACCAGCTCGCCGATGCGGTGCTCTTCCCTTCCCAGTACGAACAGTTCGGCATCGTCGCCGTCGAAGCGGCGGGAAGTGGCAGGCCACTCGTGGGCACTCCTGTGGGCATCATGCAGTCGCTCGTGCCGAAGTATGAGTACGGTCTCCTGCACCGGTTCGGCGATCTCGATCAGTTTGCGCGGAACGTCGTCGAGGTGCTCGACTCGCCGCGCTATCGCGAGCACGCCCGGCAGTATCGTCGAGAGATTCTGTCCAGCCACGACTGGAGACGCATCTCGATGCAGACCGAGCAGATCTACCGCCAGGTCTCGAGGGCACGCGGGTGATTGAACCATCGCCCGTGAGCGGAGCCGGCCCGGGGACCGGCCTTCTGCACCAGGTTTCGCGATCGGTGTTCTGGAACACCGCGCTCCTGCCGATCGTCACGGCCGCCGGCGTGCTGCTCTCCATCCTGATACGTCGCAGCTTCGGCCTCGAATCGGGTGTCTACGACGTCGTGCTCGGAATCGCCAACTCGATTCTTTTCTATTCCAGCCTCGGCCTGGCGGGTTCCCTGCCCAGGTTCATCCCCGAGCTGCAGGTTCGGGGAGGAAGACGGGCGGCAACTCGACTGGTGTGGCGGCTCGCGTGGATTCGTCTCGGTGTACTGCTGCCGGTCGTCGGGATCCTCAATGCGTTCGCGGAACCGCTCGCCGCGCAGCTCAATCTTGGTCCAGAGGGCCCGATCTACCTGCGATGGATCTCGGCGCTGCTCGTCGCCCGCGCGTTGCTCGATTACCTCTACCGGGCACTCGATTCGTTCCTTCGACAGTTGAGCGTCAACCTGCTCTCGCTTCTCAACGGCCTGCTCGATGTGTGCCTCGCCGCGCTCATGGTCGGCGTGGGATTTCGTATCGCGGGTGTGATCGCGGCGCTCAGTGTTTCGGCGGTGCTCACGGCGATCGTCGCAATGGTTGTGGTGAAGAAGGAGCTCGGCACGGTCGCCGAGGGGCCACACGAGCGTCATGAAGGGGTACCGTCGCGTTCACGTATCTGGAAGCTCTCGGGCGTAACCTACTTTCGCGATCTGTCGCTCTACTTTGCCACGCCGGCATTCGCAAGTCCGGTCCTGGTGAGCCTGCTTGGCGGGCCAGAGCCGGTGGCCCTGTTCGCCACCAGCTACTTCGTGGCGTCGTCCACCGTCACGCTCGTCGTGTCGGGATTCCGCGGTGTCTATCGCCCGGCGTTCGCGCGCGTCCTGGCGGCCGGCGAACACACGCAGCTTCAGCGAGCGTTCGACCTGATGAACAAGGTCCAGGTGCTCTTCGTCGTGCCCGCGGGGTTTGGTCTGTGGGTCATGGTGGCGGACTACCTGCCGCTGCTGTACGGCCGACCGTTCGCGGCCGCGGTGCCCGTTGCCCGCGTACTGGTTGCGCTGCTGTTCGCGGAGACCGCCCTCGCCGTGGCCGTGCTCGTGTTGTGGGTGGATGAGCGATATCGTGCGGTGCTCGGCGCTCAGTTTGCGATGATCGTGGGAGCTCCGTTGTTCGTCTGGGTCGCCGGCCGGTTCGGGCTGGTCCCGGCGGCCTTCGTGCTCGGTGGGAGCCGGCTGGCGGTATCGCTCATCGGATACGTGGGAGCGCGGCGGGCCTATGACGTGCGATTCCCGTGGAGCTTTGCCGCGCGGGTCACGCTTGTCTCGACGGCAATGGCGCTGACGCTATCCGCCATCCGCCAGGTCTGGGGCACGTCGGTCGTCGAAGCCTCGGCGCTGACGCTCCTCGGGGTTGTCATCGTGCTCGTCGGCCTGCGCGTGCTGCGGGTCATGGGCCCTAACGAACTCGAAGTGCTCCAGCGGGTGAGCGTGCCCGGGAAGCACCTGCTCGTCCGGTGGTTGAGCCCGTCGAGCACGCGGTCCGGCTGAGACGCCGGACACTACGAGCGACGCCAGAGGCCAAGCTTCGCGAGCAGGCGCTTCGCCGCGGGATCGATGCGTGGGCCGTCCTTGAGGCACGACTCGATCTGCGTCTCGTGCCAATCCCACAGGCGGTAGCGATAGGGAGGACTCTGGCTCACGGTCCACGATTCCGGCCAGCAGAACGCACCCACAGCCTGAATGAAGACGGAATACACCAGTACGGCTGTCACGGCGATTCTGGCCACACGCGCACGCGAGCCTCGTTCGACGATCGGCAGAAATCCCGGCGCGAAGAGCAGGCCGAAGAAGGGCATGGCATCCGTCAGATACCTCGGCCCGTAGCCGTGCCCGCCCCACCAGGCAATGAACTTCGAATAGGTCAGGAGCACGGCAATCGCCGCGAGGCTGACATAGCGCAATAGCAGAGCCCCATCGTCCGATCGTCGATCGATCGTCGATGAAGATTTCCACGCCCGCATCGCACCGTAACCCGCGACCAGCACGATCGGTGAGTAGATCAGGAGCCCGCGGCTTGGGCTGACGGTGAGTCCGGCCAGACCCATCGGCAGCGAGCCGGCAAACATGTCGCGCGTTCCAAACTCGCGCAGCCAGATTTCCGTTCGGAACGGGGCGCCGCCCACCAGGTTTCCAAACAACCAGTAGTTGTAGAGAACGCCGGCCAATCCCGCGAGTGCGCCGCCGGCAACGAACCGCATCACATCGGCGTAACGGTTTGTGCGTGTGTTGTTCCCTCCATCGCGCCATGCGCGATGCAACACGTACAATCCCAGCAGCGCCGCCGCGGGTGCCGTCGCCGGCCTGGCAAAGCTGGCCGCCGCGACCGCAACGCCTGCGAGACCGGCACAACCGCTGGTCAAGGCCCATAGCGCGCAGGCGAAGCCGAGCACGGCCGGCGTGTGCGTCCACATTGCAAGGCTCGCCGTGGACCAGACCGACGTGGCCAGACCGTAGGTGATCGCCGCGAGCATCGCCACGCGATCGATGTCGGCCGGGACCCGCGCCTCGGGCCCGGCACCCGCCGTCAACACCTGACGCGACGCGCGGAAGATCGCGACGGCCGAGAGGGCCACCATGAGCGAGGCGGCCAGTTTCGAGAACAGGTTGGCCGCGAGTTCTGCGTTCCGCGGGATTCCAATCCAGGCCGGGAGCGCGTACACTGGCACGGCCAGCAGCGGCCCTATCGGTGGATGACTATCGTAAAAATGACCGCGGACGTAGACAAAATTATCGGAGAGCGAATTTTCTCCGGCGTGCCGCCTCGTTTCCTCCGGGACGAACTCATCCAGAATCACATCGCCGTCGCGCAGGATGCTGATGGGCACGAATCGCGACGCGTACGTATCGTAGGACGATACCTGCCTCAGATTGATGTTGTACGCGATTAGCAGGCCGGCAAGAAGCATCCACTCCCGCTTGCGGAACACGCGCCTATGCTAACGCAGATCCTGTTCCTGCTATTCGTGCTCTCGGGCTTCTCCAGCCTCGTGTACCAGATCGTGTGGCTACGGCTGGCATTTCGATCGTTCGGGATCATCACGCCTGTGCTTTCGGTCGTGGTCTCCGTGTTCATGCTCGGACTTGCGCTCGGATCGTGGAAGGCCGGCAGCATCGCGGCGGCCTGGGCCCGGCGCACGCACCGATCGCCCATCTACCTGTATGCCGCCGCCGAAGCGATCATCGCGGCGAGCGCGCTCGTCGTGCCTCTGTTGTTCGATCTGGGTTCCCGGGCGCTCCTGCAGGCTGGAGAAATCGATTCGCTCCGGTATCTCGTCTACTCGGGTGCGGTGCTGGCCATCGCGCTGCTCCCGGCCTGCACCGCCATGGGTGCGACGTTTCCGCTGATGCTGGCGTTCATCCGGAGCGCCGGCCTGGGCGATGAGACGCGATTCAGCTTCCTGTATCTCGCGAACGTACTTGGCGCCTCGCTGGGTGCGGCGTTGACGCCACTGGTGCTGGTCGAGAGCTTCGGATTCGGCGGCACCTTGCGCTGCGCCGCGGTTGTCAACATGATGATCGCCGCCACCAGCGTGTGGCTTGGCCGGCAGACTCCCGTACTGCGGGGTCGGGAGGAATATGCTCCCGGAACTCGCGAGCACATCTCCAGGCCGCGCGAAGAGGAGTCGGCCGCACAGGCGCTGTCGATTCTCTTCATCACCGGCTTTTCGTCGATGGGCATGGAAGTCGTCTGGACGCGTGTGTTCACGCCCGTGCTCGGCACCTACGTGTACTCCTTCGCGGGACTGCTGGTTGTGTACCTGTGGGCGACGTGGCTGGGATCCTGGCTCTACAGATTGCACGTCGCCCGTCATGCGATCGTGTCTACGGCAAAGCTCATCGTGCTGCTGGCGCTGACGAGCTTTCTTCCCATCGTCGCCAACGACGCCCGCTTCGGCTGGCATCGGGTCGCGATCGCGCTGGCCAGCATCCTGCCCTTTTGTCTCGTGCTCGGGTACCTCACTCCGGGACTCATCGATCGTTATTCGCACGACGACCCTCGTCGCGCCGGCAAGGCCTACGCGGTGAACGTCATCGGGTGCGTGCTCGGTCCGCTTGTCGCGGGATATCTGCTGCTGCCGCGGCTCGGCGCCAGGATTGGTCTCGTCGTGCTCGCCCTTCCTTTCGCGATCCTCCTTGCAGGCGTCTGGAAGTCGCCGGCTCTCGCGGCCGGCTGGCGGGCCGTGGCGGCCGCCGGAACAGCGGTGATGCTGGTGCTGTCGACGCTGGTCGTCGTCAGCTATGAGGACGCGCCTCCGGGAATACCTGCGGAAGTGCGGCGCGATCACACCGCGACGGTGTTGTCGTACGGCGAAGGGTTGAACAAACAGCTGCGCGTGAACGGTATCGGGATCACGTCCCAGACGCCCCTCACCAAGCTGATGGCGCACATGCCGCTGGCATTTCACGGCCGCGCGCGTTCGATCGCGGTGATCTGCTTCGGGATGGGCACGACCTTTCGTTCCGCGCTCGACTGGAACGTCGACACGACGGCCGTCGACCTCGCGCGGAGCGTGCCAGAGGCGTTCCCCTACTACTTCGACGATGCGCCGGCGCTGATGAAACATCCGAACGGCCACATCGTGATCGACGACGGGCGCCGGTTCCTGAACAGCAGCCGCAAGACGTTTGACGTCATCACGATCGACCCGCCCCCGCCTCTCGAGGCTGCGGGTTCGAGCCTGCTCTATTCGACGGAGTTCTACGACATCCTGAAAGCGCACCTGAACCCGGGAGGCCTGGTTCAACAATGGGCGCCAAAAGGCGAGTCGCTGATCGAGAGCGCCATCGCCCGCTCGCTCGTCGAGTCGTTCCCGCACGTCGTCGCGTTCCGGTCGTTCGACGGGTGGGGCACGCACTTCACCGCGTCGATGACGCCGATCGCCGTACCGACGTCCGAGGAATTTCTGGGCAGGCTCCCCGAAGCCGCCCGTCACGATCTTGTTGAGTGGAACACCGGCAACCTGCGCGATGCCGGAGCATTCGTGTCGGCCGTACTGAGCAGACGGATTCCCGTTGAGGAGATGCTGGTCTCCGACCGCACCGTCGTCATTACCGATGACAGGCCGTTCAACGAGTACTACCTCGTGCGCCGTACGCGCGGCGCGCGGGCGCTCGATTGAGCGAGTAACCGTCAGCGCGAGGGGCGCAGTACGAGTATCTGGACCCGTCTCGACGTCAATCGTGCCGTGAGAGCTTTCTCGAGCTCCCCTTCGCGCAGGTAAGCAAGCCGGCGCCTCCAGGTTTGCAGCGTCAGCGCGGGGGCGACGTCAAGTATTTCGTCGACGACGAGCCATGGCTGCACGATCCGAACGAGCTCATCCAGTGAACAGCCAAACACGTCGATTTTCGTATTCTCGTTGACGCCCCGCTCGGAATGCAGATCGGTGTACGACAGATACAGGCGGCCGTCTGGTGCGAGAGATTCGCTCCATCGGGCGAACAGGAGATTCGGATCGTAGGCGTGATCCCACGAGTTCGAATACATGAAGTCGACCGCGCCGGCCCATTCCGGCTTGATCTCGTGCATATCCCACACAATGCAGTTCTCAACTTGCCCCGCGGTGGGTGAAATGTCCGTTCCGATGATGTTGACGCCCGGCAGAAGCGAACGGAGCTTGCGAACCTCGTAGCCATTGCGAACGCCGTGGCACAGGCCAAGCCCTTCGCCGCCGCAATGCTTCAGGAAATGTGCGGCAATGCGCTTCAGCTCGGGATCCTCGGCATACACCTGGCTGAATTTGAGCTTGTTTGCGCTGACTTGAACGCCCTTGTATTCGTCGTAGCTTTCGAAAGAGAGAATTTTCATGGTGCCCTGGAGGGAGCCGCCCAACGCGCGACTCTCATGGGATGATACTTCTCCCGGAGCGGGATTGTACAGAGCACACGCACCCACGATTCCTGATGACCACGGCTGGCATCCCGATTGGGTGGTCGCGCTTCTTGCGCTCCTGTCTCTGCCGTTATTTTTCTCTGGTCTTGGCAGTACCCTATCTCTGGCAGGACGAAGCACAGACGGCACTTCTCGGCAGATCGGTGTTGCGTCACGGCGTGCCGATGGTGGGAGCCGGAGCGGACAGCCTGTCTGCAGTGACTGGCGCAGACGCGGGCCTGCGGGGAATCTACTTTCAGATCTCCTGGCTTCAGGCGTACCTGACGGCACTCAGCTTTCAGTGGTTCGGCGAATCGAGCTGGTCGGCTCGCCTGCCGTTTGCGCTGGCCGGCTGGATGTGCGTGCCGCTGGCCGCCTGGGCGGTACGCCGCATCGGCGGCGGCGAGACGGCCGCGCGCATGGCCGCACTCCTGACGGCCACGAGCGTCCCCTTCATCGTCTGCTCGCGGCAGTGCCGGTACTACGCGCTGACGGCGATGCTCGTGCTGATCGTCACGGGCACTTATGCCGCGCTGTTGAAGCGTGTGCGGCTTCAACGTCCCTCAGGCCTGGCACCCGCCGCATTCGCCACTGCCGCGATCTTCCTTGTCCTGAGCTTCGACGTCACGGCGATTGGCCTTCTTGGCGCAACGGCGTTCCATTGGATCGTTGCCGCACCTGGAACATCGCGGCGAGCCTCGAGCTTCTGGGTGCCATGGGCGACCGCTGCGCTGGTGTTGGTCGCGTGGACGGCCGTCAGTCTCTCCGCGCCGATTCGTCACACTTACGGCGGCCTCGCCGCGGTACCGATTCGACTCTGGCACGGCATGCCCTACTATGCCAGCCAGATCGACGCTCACGTGCTGCCGTTGCCGGTCATCCTGATTGCCGCGGGCCTGGGGCTCTTCCGCCAGGTGCGCGGTGCCACGATCCTCGCCGCGGTACTCCTGATGGGAGGCCTTGGCGGAGCGATGCTGTCGCCGTTCCGGTTCTTTCGCTACCTTGTGCCGGTCCTTCCGCTGATCCTGGTGGTGGCTTCGCTGGGGTTGGCCGTGCTGTGGTCGAGAGGGCGGTTGGGCAGGCTCGCCGCGGGCGTGGCGATCGCGGCGCTCGTCACGTCAACGGCGCCGCACGTGCTTTCTCATGCGCTGCTCGCCTCTCTGGCTCGCGCAACGGGCATCGTGAACGTGCGCGAGCGCTCGCTGGCGGTCAGCGTGCCCATGGCTCAGATGATTCAGGAGCTCCGCGATCCACCACGCGGGCCGATTGCGGCGGCAGTCGAATTCCTGAACGCGCGCGCGCGGGCCGGCGAGGTGATCGTCACCACGTACGGCGAGCTGCCGCTGAAATTCCACACCACGCTCACGGTGTTCGGCGGCGAAACCGCTCAACTGCCTCCGGCCGACATGCGTGTCACCTGGATCTGGCCACGGCATCGCACGAAAGTCTATCCGGCCGAACGAGCGGCCATCGAGTGGGTGGAGCGAGAGCTCGCCGGCGGTTCGTATCGCCCGATCACGTTGGATGCCATCGATCGGAAGTGGGAAAACCGCGAGGACCCGGAAGAGCACGTCTTCACGAACCCCGGGCCCGAGGGGCCGCGTGTCGTGCTCTACAGGGCCGGCGAGTGAACGGACGCGTGCGCCTCCGGCCGGCGCCGGAAGAGATGCTGAGACGTCCAGCCGGCACGATACAGCACATACCGCCCGAGCGCCGCGAGCGTGCCGAAGGCGTATTTCGTGCTGCGGCCCAGCGGGATGCTGCTCGACTCAGGACCGTAGTGCGTGGGAACAGGCACCGCGCCTATTCGCAGGCCGTGAACCCGTGCCTGGACCAGGAAATGCTGATCGAACACGAAGTCGTCCGAGCACGCTTCGAAGTTGATCGTCTCGAGCACGCGGCGATGGTACGCACGGTATCCTGTGTGGTACTCGGGCAGGTTGAGCCCGAGCACGATGTTTTCGAGTATCGTGAGAAAGCGATTCGCCACGTACTTGATCGGAGGCATGCCTCCGGCCAGCACTTCTTCCCGCCGGCTGATCCGTGACCCCAGCACGATATCGACCACGCCGGCCTTGATGAAGCCGGTCATGTAGGGTATGAGCGCGCCGTCATACTGATTGTCGGGGTGCAGCATGACGATGATGTCGTTGTCGGTCTCGAGGGCCAGCCGGTAGCAGGTCTTCTGGTTGCCGCCGTATCCGCGATTCACAGAGTGCTGGTGGACCTTGATCCCGAGATTGCGCGCCACCTCGATGGTGTCATCGGTACTCGCATCGTCCACGAGAATGATGTCGCGGCAGGCGCCCGGTGGAATCCGCTCGAGTGTGGCCTTCAGCGTCTTCGCCGCGTGGTACGCGGGAAGGACGACGCAGACGGAGAGATCCCGCACGCGGGGAAAGTGATCCGACACCGCGCAAAGTATACTTCACGCAGATGACGCGACGGGTCGTCCTCGTGCTGCTCGGCGTCTTCACCGCGATCGTTCTGCTGCTGTTCCAGTCTACGTTCTGGAGTCCTCGCGCTTCTTCCTGGATGCAGGCGGCTGTTCTGGGCATGGCCGTGCTGTCGTATTTTCGACCGCAGTACGGGCTGCTGACGCTCGCAGCCCTGGTGCCGTTCGGACAGGTCGGCAGCCGCACGCTCGATTCGTCGATTCGCGGCGCCGAAGCACTCGTGCTTGCGTTTCTCGCCGGGGGGCTGGTGCGCGGGTGGACGCTTCGCGAGTTTCGAATCTTTCCTTCGACGCGTCTCGAAATCGGCCGCGCTGATGTTCGGCCTCGTCGTCGCCGCATCGTGCGCAGAGCAGATCTGGTTCCTGCAGATCCAGCGGGACTTCCGTGGCCCTTTGCGCAGGACGTGCTGACGTACGCGAGCCTGGGTTACGTCGCCGACGTTCGGCAACTACGGAATGGTCTTTCACGCCATGCTTCTGCTCGAAGGAGTGGCGCTTCTGCTCTTCACGGCCAGAGACACGACAACTGTCGCGCGAATTTCAGACGCCGGCTGGCGAGGGTGCTGGTTCTTGGCGCCGTCCTTGCCGCTTCTCTGCTGACCTTGCAGGCTGTCGCGATGGAGCTCGTCCAGGCGGGAGAAGGGCGAACTGCGCTCATGGACCTGGTTTTCACCGAAGGTGGAGCGCACATGTTGCCGACGTCAATGCGGCCGGCTCGTTCTTCGCCATGGCCATGTTCATCGCGTTTGGTCTGGCCATGGCCATCGTCGCGTTCTGTTTGGATGGATTGGCGGGCGGGCTTCGCTTTGCTCGTTGCGACAGTGTTGACCCAGTCGCGAACCGCAGTGGTGGCCGTCATCCTCGTAACCGCGTGTCTTGTCGCGACATCGGCGACGGGACGGATCATCCGTGCGCGAAGAAGCGGCTGTCTCACGCTGGTCACGTTGTCCCGTGTGCGCGTGGGGTTGTGGTTGCAGCTACCCCGCGAGCTACTTCGGTCCCTCAGCGTCGTATGCCGTGAAGATCAGGTGGCTGTTCCTGGGCACAACCTGGCGAATGCTCGTCGCCAACCCCCTGTTCGGAGTTGGCGTCGGCCAGTACACGCTGTGGTCGTACCATTTTGCGGCGCCGGAACTGCTCGTGTTCTACCAGAGAGAAAACGCTCACAACAATTTCGCGCAGATTGCCGGCGAGCTCGGCATCGTCGGGCTGCTCGTCTTTTCGGCTCTGCTCGCCCTGGCCCTCCGACGTCGGCGCGATCCGTCCTCGACGCCGGATCTGGTGACGGCTCCCGTGATGGTCGGCCTGGCGGCGTTTGTTCTGTCCTGGCTGGGAGGCCACCCGCTTCTCGTGCCCGAGGTGGCGTACCCGTTCTGGCTGGCTCTTGGTGTTGTCGCGGCCGGGTCGCTCGCAACCTCGAGCGTCCGGTATGCGCACGCGCTCGTGGCTGTCGTCTTCGCACTTCTCGCGGTGTCGATGCCGTGGAGGGTTCAGGCCAAAGCGCAGACCGTCGATTTCTCCCGGGTCAGCTACGGGCTCTCGGCAAAACAGGTCATGACGTCTCGATCCAGCTTCTTTGTGCCTGCCGGCACACACCAGGTAGACGTCCCTCTGCGTTCGCGCTCGAACGACGATCGGCCGGTGATCGTGGACGTGCTCGTTGACGACGGCGGCGGCGAAGCGGTGACGCTCACCGGGCGCGAGTGGCATACGGCAAAGGTCGTGATGCCTGAGCCTGCATCGCGACGATTTCATCGAATCGACCTTCGAATCCGGCCTGCAGAGGTACCGGACGCTGAAGTCGAGCGCAGTGCGGTCGAAGTGGGCGACTGGGCGATAATCTCAAAACCCAATGGCTGAGCTGCCGATTCCGTCAGCGCCGATCCTCGTCGTCGGCGACATCATGTGCGACCACTACATCTGGGGAGATGTCGAACGCATCTCGCCCGAAGCGCCGGTTCAGGTGCTGCGATGGGAGCGCGAGGCCGATCGTCCGGGCGGCGCCGCGAATGCAGCCTTCAACCTTGCGGCGCTCGGCTGCCGGGTGCGGCTCGTGGGCGTTGTCGGGAAGGACGATCCAGGCCGATGGCTCACTCGCGCGCTCTCGAAGGCGGGCATCGACACGTCTGGCGTTATTCAATCCAGCGATCGACCGACGACGCTGAAAACGCGAGTCATGGCTCGCGGCCAGCACATGCTCCGCATCGATCGGGAATCCCGCCACGCACTCAGCAGGCGTGATGAAGATCGAGTCATCGCGACAATCCGGCGCGCGCGATCCCGGGTTGCCGGCATCGTGTGCTCCGATTACGCCAAGGGTGTTCTCAGCAACAAGGTATTGCGGGCGATTCTCGAGGGGCGCGACAGGCCGTTCACCGTTGTCGATCCGAAGAGGCACGACTTCCGGAAGTATCGCGGGGCCCAGATACTGACCCCGAACGAGAAAGAGCTCGCCGAAGCGGCGCCGCAGGTCGGCGCGGCGAGCCGCGACGCCGCGGTCAGGCGGCGTGCCGAATTCCTGATTCGAACCCTCGGGTTTCGCGCGCTGCTCGTGACCCGCGGTGCCGATGGCATGGATCTCTTCGAGCGTGATCGCCGCCGAATCGAGCGAACCCACATTACCGCCTCGCAGCGCCATGAGGTATTCGACGTCACAGGCGCTGGCGACACGGTAGCGGCCGTGCTGACAATGGCCGTGGCGGGCGGGATGGACCTCCGGGACGCCGCACGTGCGGCAAACGCCGCGGCGGGTATTGTCGTTGGCATGGTCGGCACCGCTGTCGCGGATTCAGGAACGCTCGCCTGGATGCTGGGTGGCGAATCCTCGCAGGCCCGCTCCAAGGTGCTGTCGCGAAGCACCGCCGCGGCAAGAATCCGCGACGCGCGCGCCCACGGATCGACGGTGGTGTTTACGAGCGGAGCGTTCGAGTCGCTGAACGTTCACGATCTTCGCTCGCTGCAGGATGCGCGCGCCCGCGGAGAACTCCTCGTCGTCGGAGTGAACGGGGATCCCCGAACGGGGCCTCAGCGTGCAGAAATGCTCGCGGCGCTACGGTTCGTCGATTACGTGACGCTCTTCTCCGACCGCACGCCTCGGAAGCTGATTCGAGAATTACGTCCCGACGTAGTCATTTAGACTCCTCGGTGATCCGAGCGCTACGCATCTCGCACTCGTCAGCTTCAGTAGAGAGGCTTCCGTGACCCCTGACGCGGTACCGGTTGAATTGACAATCCTCATGCCCTGTCTGAACGAAGCAGAGACCGTGGGTCGATGCATCGAGAAGGCGCAGAGCTTTTTGAGAGCGAACGATGTAAGTGGAGAGGTCGTCGTCGCCGACAATGGCAGCTCCGATGGATCGCCAACGATTGCTGGACGCCTGGGCGCCCGGGTTATTTCCGTCGAAGAGCGAGGCTACGGTGCCGTTCTCATGTCGGGAATCCTCGAGTCACGCGGCAAATACATCATCATGGGCGATGCCGACGACAGTTACGACTTCGCCGAGCTCATGCCCTACCTGAAAGCGCTGCGCGATGGGAATCACCTGGTCATGGGAAATCGGTTCCGCGGGGGTATCAAACCCGGAGCCATGCCCCCACTTCATCGGTACTTTGGAAACCCCGTCCTCACGGCAATCGGGCGATTGTTTTTCAAATCCGCAATTCGGGATTTTCATTGTGGCCTCCGAGGATTCGTCAAATCCGCGGCTTTAGAGATGGACCTGCGAACGACCGGGATGGAATTTGCGAGCGAGCTCGTCGTAAAGGCGACGCTGCTCGGCATGCGGGTGACAGAAGTACCGACCATATTGTGGAAGGATGGCCGATCACGACCGCCTCATCTGCGCAGTTGGCGCGACGGATGGCGACATCTTCGATTTCTCCTGATGTACAGTCCGAGATGGCTGTTTCTGTATCCCGGCATAGTGATCATGGTTGTCGGCATGGCTGTGATGCTGTGGATACTCCCCGGCGCGCGTCGTCTCGGCACGATAGGAATAGACGTTCACACGATGGTTTACGCCGGACTTGCGATCGTTGTCGGGTTTCAGTCCGTGGTTTTTGCGGTATTTACGAAGATCTTCGCCATTTCCGAAGGCCTGCTCCCGCAAGATCCTGCTCTTGACCGGCTGTTTGGTTACGTCACGCTCGAAGTCGGCGCAACCATAGGTGGCGTTATCGCGATGCTTGGTCTGGCGGGCACGGCATACGCCGCTACGTTATGGATGGCCCGGTCGTTTGGAGCCATGGATCCGACAACCCTGCTTCGTGTGGTTGTTCCGTCCGCGGTCTGCCTGACACTGGGGTATCAGATCGTTCTGTCGAGTTTCTTTCTCAGCATCCTGGGCTTGAGACGACGAAGAAATCCAGCAAACGTCGGCGATGGCCGCTGTTGATCGCCCGCTTCGACGGGCGCGGCGATTGGACGGTCGGCATTTCATGGACGCCTGATCTGTAGCCGTGTCTCCGCAGGGATGTCCGCCTGCAGCACTCTCAACCGTTCCTCTGGAAATTGTCGGAGCAGTTGCACGCCGGGCAGTTGGGGCCAGCAATCGCGACCGGTGAAGGGCGCATCTGGCCATTTGACTCGCAGCGGATCGGTGCCCGGGTCCGGTTCCAGAATCAGGAACCGGACTGGCCCGCTTATGTGCGACGCATATAGAGTCGCGGCGCATAGCTCGGATCGCATGATTCGCGATCGATCCGCTTTCGGCTCGGCATAAAACCACGAATCCTCGGTGGTGATGAGGATGGCGGAGGGGTCGTCCTTCATCAACTCCAGAACAAAACGTCGCGCCTGCGAAAACTCATAGGTCAGCCGAAACGAAGGCCACGGGCGCGGTTCGGCGCCGAGGACCACCCTGCGCCACACATCGCCTTGAGGCGTCGGGACGAACGCGGCTCCGATCTCCACGGCTGTCAGCCGCGGCAAGAAACCGCGTCGCAATGGCACGTCTTGAGCGCCAGCACGAGATACTGCGCTTCCAACGGAATTATTGCGGGTGGTCTTTCCAGCGGCCGTAGTCAGCACCGTCGAAAGAACAACGGAGAGTCGGTTCGAATAATCTCGAAGCCGGCTGTCAGGCTTTTCATGAGGGCCCGCGGATTACCCGTGTCACCGGACGGGATTATGCCAAATCGAACGTCGCCATGCCAAGGGGACTGTTTGCTGAATTCCTCTCGGCCATGGTGGATCAGCTATCGTTATATCCCAATCAATGAGAGCCGCCGGGTTCTTGGCCGCGTTGTCTAGAGCCACCATTCTCATAGAATTGGGTATGCGGGCCGAACTACGCTTGGAGCCCGGACGATGAGCGCTTTGACTTGTCGAACCGTGTCCACAACCGACGCCCGAGCGTCACGCTTGAAGGACCGTGACTCGTTGGGCTCACACTCGAGTCAACCGTCCGGAAAACGCGTACCCGTTCGCGCCAGAAGCCTATGAGATGTCCGGTCTGTTCGAACGTCGCCTCGACGCCCGCATTCTCGCGTACCGACGTCATGCTGAAGACGACATCGCGCGTGTTCCAGCTGACTCGCTGCACGGTGTGCTGCTCGCTATTCCTGAATCCGCCGCCGACCGAGGCGGAGATTCCCGGGTTCTATCCCCCGCATTACTGGTGGGCTCCGAGCTCGCGCGCACTCACTCGGCTCGAGAACATATACCGGCGGCTTGCGCTTCGCGACCACGTCGCGTTCGTCGAACAGGCTGCCGCGCGCGCCAGTGATGGTCCGTCGCCGGTCCGGCTGCTCGATGTCGGGTGCGGGCCGGGCACATTGATCGGGATTCTGCAATCCAAAGGACATGACGTGCTCGGCCTGGATCTATCGCCGGAGGCTGCCGCCATCGCCGCTCGCGAAAACGGGGTGCAGGTCGTGACTGAGACGCTCGCCGGCGCGTGCTTTCCCGACGCCTCATTCGGCGTAGTCACGATGTTTCACGTGCTTGAGCACGTGCTCGATCCCCGCGCGATCCTGACGGAGGTCCATCGCGTTCTCAGGTCGGGCGGGCGTGTAGTGCTGCAGGTCCCCAACATCGACAGCTGGCAATCGCGGCTGTTCGGCGCGAAGTGGAGGGGCCTTGATGTACCTCGTCACATCGTCGATTTTTCGGCTTCGTCGCTCCAGGCGCTCCTCGACTCGTGCGGGTTCGTCGTGGAACGCGTCCGGCATTTCAACCTCCGCGACAACGCGCCGGCACTCGCATCGAGCCTGTGCCCGTCTCTCGATCCGCAGGTGCGAGCGATGCGTCAACATAGAATCGGGGTCTCCGAATCGGCGGTCGGCTCATGGGTCAGGCACGCCTTATATCTGTCGCTGGTAAGTGCGGCCACCCCGTTCGCCATCGCGGAAGCGGCCGCCGGGGCTGGCGCGACGGTGATGATTGAGGCGAGCAAAGCGTGAGCACTCGTGTCCTGGACGAACACATGTTCGTCGTGCCCGTGTATGGAAAGCCCGTCTGGCTGGATCGCTGCCTCGAATCGCTGCGAACGCAGACAACTCCGTCTCCAATCCTCATCACGACTTCCACGCCAAGTGCGTACCTCGACGAGGTAGCGCGCAGGGGCAGAGTCGCGATCGAGGTGAACCCGGTCTGCGGCGGCATCGGCGCCGACTGGAACTTCGCACTCTCGCGTGCGGCGACGCCATGGGTGACGCTGGCGCACCAGGACGATTGGTACAGCCCCCGCGTTTCTCGAACGCTGCCTGAAGACAGCCGCGCACACTCCCGGGGCGACGCTCGTCTTCACCGCGGCGGCGGAGACGCACGGCGATACTGGTGAGCCCGGTCCGAACGCGCGCGTCAAGAAACTCATCTGCGATGGCGTCTTCCTGGGCGCGGAGGGGATACGGTCGATGCAGCGGAAGCGGCTCCTTCTGTCGTTCGGCAACCCCATCCCATGCTCGTCGGTGATGCTCAATCGAGCCGCGGTGCCCGACTTCACCTTCTCCGAACAGCTGAAGAGCAATCTCGACTGGGTGGCCTGGCTGGAATCTGGCCGGCCGTCCGGGCGCGTTCGTCTACATTCGCGAGCCGCTCGTGCATCGGACGATCCACTCGGAGGCGGCGACCGTCGTCTCCCTCGAGCATCGAGCCGCCGAGGACGTCTCCGTGCTTCAACGACTCTGGCCCCGTCCGATCGCGGACGTGCTCGTCCGCCTCTACACCCGCGGCCTGCGGCAGTACGACCCGATGGACGCGAGGCCCCGGTGAACGAGTCCTAGGATTTGGTGTCGATCTGCGCGCTCCCACCGCACCCGTCGCACTCAACGCAACTAGTTGGGTTCCACTACTCCACCACGCGGTTCGTCAGTCAACGCGATCTCGTTGAAGAGAACGGCCCGGCCATCGAGAAAGGCGATCGTCACTGGAAGTATCCGAAGTCGATTCCCCTTCCAGTCGCGGTTTTGCACCGGGAGACTGATCCATCGGCGCTCTCCAAGCAGCACCTGGCCGTGCCGGTCGACGCCCCATGAAAAGACCAGCTGGCGGGGTTTTGTGCCTTCGGGAGTCATGGGATTCACGAGAAGGTTGAGGAACAGATCGCGATCGAGGGGCACTCTCCGTGAATCGCTTTTCACCTGCAATTGCAGCGTCGGTCTCGTGTTCCAGCGTCCTCCCGGCTCCCGGGGCGTCATGTAGTCGAAGTCAAGGAATAGGAAAGTCTGATTGAACGGATACGTGGTCCCCAGCGTCACGCTGGGAGGCGCCATGAGGACACACCCCATGCGCTCGACCGATACGGCATCGCCGTGCCCCGCACTCGCGCAGCCGACGTTCTGAATAACGAGCGGCTGATCGTTCGAGACTTCGTCGAGCGGCAGATCCTGAGCCGCCACCGCACGCCCGAAAACCTGGACCTTGCGGCCGGGCAGGTAATACAGCACGAGAGCCGTGGAGAGATCGGCCGGCTCGTCTGAAGTCTTCAATGTAAAAGCACGGAACGACAGGCGGTTCAGGGAGTCGAGTTGACGCCACTCCAAAGGCCTTCGAGCCGCTCTGGGGCGGCTCACCGCGTATACGACGACGTTTCCGGCCGTCAGTGCGACGATCGCATAGAGTGCCAGCGCCCTGGCGAGTCGCCGATCGATCTCGGTGATGCCCGGCAAATCGAGCGCGCCCATGCCGCGAACGCCGCGGGCAACGGCGGCCCAGAGAACGGGCACTAGCGCAAGCACGATGATGGAAGCGAACCTGGCTTCGCGCGGAAAATCGGTGAGCGTCGGAGTCCTGGCAGGTAGTCCAAGCAGTGACGCCAGTGAAAGCTGGTCCAGAAGAGCCGCGATTCCGGCTGTAGACCAGTTGTCCCCATCCGGCCGGCGGCGACAATACAGACATCAGAAGCACTCCGCCCATCACTGCCGAGAGTGCGGCAGCAAGAGCGGCCGACCGATCAACCAGGAGCCGCCCAAACGCGCGGAGCATGTAGAGCAGCGCGATTGCGGCCAGCACTTCGGCCAGGCCGTATGCACCCAGCAGCCAGCGGAACAACGGCCCCGACACGACCACACAGGCGATCGCCATCGAGCCCCGGTGCGTCAGTCCAAAAACCGTTCGGGCGGTTTCAGCCGCCACCATTCCAAACAGCGAAGCCACGAGGAGCATTGTGGGCATCGCCGCCTGCAACGGATCGCGTCCGAACGCCAGCGACTGCCAGGCCAGCACGTACATGCTCGCCGGACTGTGGAAGTAATCGAACGGCGCCATCTCGATGGCCGTCGCGCCAGACTCGAACAGTTGGCGGGCGTATCTCGCAAACGTCACGAGCGTCAGGTTGTCGCCCGGCCCCAGCGGGAGAAACGCGGGACCTGCCGAAGGCGTCAGGATGTAGACGACGACGTATAGGAAGCTGAAGTCGAGCATCCACATGCGGGCTTCTCCGATGCCCTGGCCGTCTGCGAGTGTGACTCGCAGCGAACGCAGCCGATTGAGCGCCGGAACGCAGACGATGGCGGCCAGGACGAACAGGACGTACTTGATCGGCATGTTGCGCCACCCGATCGCGATCCTGCAAAGCACGACGAACAGCGTCAGGCCCAGCATCATGGCATCGGGCCATCGAAGAGCGCTCTGCCATCGCTCGGGAATGACGAGACGGCCAATCAGATAAAACACGGCGAGCGACAACAGCGCCGCAACCAATCCGTAGGCAAGTGCGACGAGGTGCGCCGTGACCAGCGGCATCTGTACGTTCTAGGAGAGTCGCTCGCCGATGGCGGCGTAATCGAGATATGTGAAGAGCAGCGAATTCAGCCGGCGCACGTTTTCGTTGAAGGTTTCCTCGATCGGGCCCGGCGCCTGCAGCAGCGGCTGCAGCTTGGCCTCTTCCGGAAACGGCGCGCTGTAGCGAACGATCACGTTCTGGAACCCGCTGGCACTCAGCAGGAACTGCAACGTGTCGGGGTGCAGCGGCTGCTTGTGCGTGATGTCGCGAATGTAGCTCGAGAAGAAGGCGTACCAGCACGCCGGGTTGATGGTCTCGAGGACAATCTTCGATCCCGGCCGGAGCTTGTGGTACGCGGTTTCGAGGAACCGCGTCAGGTAGCCCGGCTCGAGATGCTCCACGACCTGAGCCGCCAGAACCCCGCCAAGTGAACCGTCTGGCTGGGCCTCCAGGTAGCTGAGTGCGTCGCCGGACGTCGCCTGAAGGCCGCGCTCGCGGCACACGGCCGCCATCTCTTCGTTCAGGTCGACTCCACGCGCCGAAATGCCCTTCGCGCGCAGCAGCTCGAGAAACTCTCCGCGGCCGCAACCGACGTCGAGAACATCGCTGGCCCCCGCGAAAAGCGGCACGTAGGCCTCCAAACGCTCGCGAATCTCCTCGGCCGATCCGCGGAAACGATCTTCGAACCCGACGTACTTATAGGCGTCAAGCGACGACGCCGCCGCCGCACCCGTCGCACCTGTCGCACCCGTCACACCTACCGCACCCAACGCACCCGTTTCGAGTTCGCGCTTCAGCGTCTGGGTGACGCGGTGCATAACGCCCAGTGTCGACTGGACATCGCCCACCTGCGCTTCGTACCGTTGCTGCCGCGCCGCAAGCGATTCCCATCGCTTTTGAACCTCATCGCTCAAACTGCTCAATCCAGCGGCGAACGCGTGCGTCAGCCCTGCCACCTGTCGATCCTTCGTGTCGACGTACGGCGTAATCTGCTGCGCGTACAGCACGAGCAGCGTCTGGTATTCGATCAGCCGTTCCTGGTCGTCGCGCAGCCTTGCGATAGTGGCTTCCATCGCACGCGTCGTTTCCCGGTGCATCGCGATGTTGCGGTTGACATGATCGACGAGAGCAGAATTGAATGCCTGCTGGCGCTCGAAGAGCGGCGCCACCATCGCCCATGCGTGCATCCGGACCCGGCGCAGCCACCCGCTTCCCTCTTCGGGCTTCAGCGGCAGGATCTCCCACCGCTCGTTCAGGGGGGTAATCTGGAACTCATCGTAGCGAGGCGGGGGATGCGGAAGGTCGCGCGGCTTCTGAATGGCGGCGTCGAGCTTCGTGAGGGCGTCGTTGTAGCGGCGATCGGCCTCGTCACGCTCGGTCTTCAGCCGGGCGAGCTCGTCGGCGCTCCCTTTTTCCTCAATCGGCATCGCGCAGATAGTACTCCGAGCCGGTGATTTCCTTCACCAGCGATCCGGCGTGTTCGGTCCCATCCGCCCGGAGATGCCACGGCAGGTTCCCGCGAGCCCCGGGGCGTTGCGTCTGCAGAGCTCGCTCGATCGCGTCCTGGTAACCCGCCGCCATACCTTCGAGCTGGAATCGTTCGGCCCACAGCCGGTGCGCGTTGGCGCCGAGCGCGCTGCGCAGCTTCTCATCCGTGACGAGCCGCCGCATGGCGAGCTTCAAGGAATGGGCCTCATCGAGAATATCGATGCTCACGCCCACCGGCGCGGTACCGGCCTGGATCGTCCAGCTGCGGGGATCGAATGCCGGGAGGCCGGCCGTGTGGACGAGGTCCGTGAATATCGTCGGTTTGCCTGCGGCCAGGCAACGAAGCCACGACGCGGACGTCTCGCGCGACGTCGGCCACCGCATGCACAAGCACACGTCTGACGCGGCGAGATAGTCGTCCATCTCGTCGTCGTCGACATACCCCGCGATGGTGAGCCGCTCCTGGATTCCGGCACGTGACGCTTCACGCGCCATGTCGTAGTACTCGACGGCCTCTCCGGCAAGCAGCAGGTGAACGTTTGGAGTGCGCTCGACAATCTCGGGCATCGCCCGGATGGCTTCCCGCACGCGCTTTTCCGGCGTGATCTTGCCGAACGCCGTGAAGAGGATCACGTCGTCCGGGATAGCGTGCCGCGTTCGAATCCGCTGCCGGGCATCGGCGCGTGGTGCCGCTGCCGGCACGCCCATCTCAACAACCGTAACGGCCGCGCCCGGGTAGCTCTCGCGAATGTCGCCGGCAAGCCATTCGTTGTGGACGAGCAGATGGCGGCTCGACTCGACGACGACGCGCAGCATGGGCCAGAGGTAAGTCAGCGAACCCAGCAAACCGACGGCGCCGAGCTCAGCGAGGCCCTTTCGCGCGTCGGGATGGTTGAACCAGAACTCGTGCCGGTAGTTGTCCTGCCGCGGCGGCCATTGCTGCAGCAGCATCCGCCCGCGCGCGTGGTGCAGCTGCCCGTCGTGCAGGACGGTGAGACCGGGATACCTGACGAGATAGGCCCACATGTAGTCGTGGCAGGGGGCGTTGCCGAGCTGATAGACGACGAGATCGTATGGACGTTCGCGTTCGCGCCAGGCGAAATCGAAGGCGCTGAACACGCGCATCCCGGCGTCCGGGGCGCTCACGTCTTCCGGCCGTCCATCGACGAAGAGATCGATCTGATGAACGTGTGCGAGCGACGGCAGAAGTTCCCGGTTGTACTGTGCGATGCCGGACCTGACGGGGGGCAGCGGCGTGAACCATGCGATTCGCGGCATGTCAGCGAGTGAACACTATCATTGATCGAGGCGCGGCCTGGAGTGATGCGCTGTACTTGGACTCCTGCGCCTGATACAATGCCGGGACGATGCATGCACTGATTACCGGCGGCGCGGGTTTCATCGGATCGCACCTGGCCGAAGCCCTCCTCCAGCAGGGCCATCACGTTCACGTGCTCGACAATCTATCGACTGGATCGATTGAAAACATCGAGCATCTGAAGCGCTCGCCCGATTTTCAGTACACCATCGACACGGTGATGAACGAGTGGGTGCTCGCTGAGCTAATCGATCGCGCCGACGTCGTCTTTCACCTCGCCGCCGCGGTGGGCGTGAAGCTCATCGTCGAGGAGCCCGTTCACACGATCGAAACGAACGTGCACGGCACCGAGGTGGTGCTGAAGCACGCCAGCAAGAAGAAGAAGCTGGTCGTCATCGCGTCGACGTCGGAGGTGTACGGCAAGAGCCTCGCCCTGCCGTTCAGAGAGGACGCCGACCTGGTGATGGGCCCGTCGACGAAGCATCGCTGGGCCTATGCGTGCAGCAAGGCGATCGACGAATTCCTCGCGCTTGCCTACTGGAAGGAAAAGCGACAACCGGTCATCATCGTGCGCTTCTTCAACACCGTGGGTCCGCGGCAGACGGGACGCTACGGGATGGTGATTCCGAGTTTCGTACGGCAGGCCCTGCTGGGCGAGCCGATCACGGTCTACGGCGACGGCACGCAGTCGAGAAGCTTTACGTATGTGGGTGATGTGGTGCGGGGCTTGATCGCGCTCGTGCAGGAGCCGCGCGCGGTGGGCGAAGTGTTCAACATCGGCAACAACGTGGAAATCAGCATCCGCGAGCTCGCCGAGACCATCAGGCGCATGGCCGGCAGCTCTTCGCCAATCGTGACGATTCCCTACGACCAGGCCTACGAGGCCGGCTTCGAGGACATGCCGAGGCGGGTGCCTGATCTTCGCAAGATTCAGGATCTCGTCGGATACCAGCCGATGATTCAGCTGAAGGAGATTCTCGAAGCCGTCATCGCGCACGAGCAGCAGCGTACGGCTGTCCAGGTTTAGGTTTTCGCATCGCTCCTACGACACCGCCACAAGCTCGTGGAGTTCGAAATGGATCCTCGACAACTCCACGTGATGCTCGGCGCACAGCTCCTGGAGCGCTTGCAGCCGTGAGACATCCATCAAACGGATGCTGATCACGACCGTATCCACTCCACCATCTTCAACGAGCGATTGGAGGGCATCGTAGCCCCCGAGCACCGAATACCCCTGGATGCGCGCTCGCGACTTTCTCGGGTCGTCGTCAATGAACCCAACCATCCTGAAACCACCCGAAGCCGGGTTCAGAAGCTCGCGAATCGCGACCGTACCGCCGTCGCCGGCACCATAGATGACGAGCCGACGGCCCTCGTGCCTGCGCCGACGAATAAACTCGCCAATCAGCCTGAACGACGCGCGTGAGCCGGTCAGAAACAGCATCAGCAGCGCGGCGTGTATCACGAACACCGATCGGGAATAGTCCGCGAAGCGGTCCGCGAACACGATGAGGCAGACGCTGGTGAGGGTTCCCAGCGTGACACCCCGCCCGAGAGCGACCCCATCCATGAGTCCAAACTGACGCCAGACCCCCCGATACGCGCCCACGGCAAACAGCGTGACGGCTTGAACACCAACCACGATCGGAAGAGATGAAATGAACCGGGGAAACGCACTCGTCCACTCGCCTCCCTCGAAACGAAGCCGGTACGCGGAGTAGTACGAAAATGCATACGAGGCACACGTCGAGCAGCACTTCCGCAACCCGGCGCTTGTACATGAACTCCAGTGCAAAGGGCGTAAAGCCGCTGCGCCGCAGCTTCGCGCGATCGGCGTCCTCGTACACGCGCACATGCGCCAGATACACGGCAAAAATCACCATCGCAATGAAGAAGATGACCGCGCCAAGGCTCGACCATTCGTTGTCGAATCCCCTGATCGCGACGGCGAGCCCGCCGCCGAGTCCAGCGAGGACCCAAAGCACCGCCACCGCCGCACGCTCGGACAGACCGATGGCCACAAGCCTGTGTGACGAGTGGTCGCGCCCGCCAACCGCCGCACTGCGCCCGGAGAGAAGTCTCGAGGTCGTGACGAGGCTCGTATCGAAGATCGGGATGAGCAGAATCAGTACCGGACCCGCGATGATGGAAAGCACGCTGGAGGTACTCGTCGCCGTCGCCGGAATGCGAGACCGTCAGGACGGCGAGATTGAGCCCGATGAAGAGGCTCCCGCTGTCGCCCATGAAGATTCGTGCGGGATGCACGTTATAGACGAGAAATCCGGCGGTCGCTCCGAGCAGAATGGCCAGGTATTCGGCCTGGGCTGTCATCCCGACGGTCACGACGAGAGACGCCAGCAGCGTCGTACCCGCGATGAGGCCGACGCCAGCGCACAGCCCGTCCATGTTGTCGAGCAGGTTGAAGGCATTGGTCAGCCCGACGATCCAGAGGATGGTCAGCAACGCGTCGAGCGTCAGGGATTCGACCCATGCCAGCCGGTAACCGAAGAAGACGAACATGGACGCGAGAGCGATCTCCGCCACGAGCTTCGTGTACGGCTTCAGCGAAATCAGGTCGTCCGCGACGCCGACGACGAACACGGCGGCGCTGCCGACGAGGAACCCGAACAGCTGACGCGAATCGACCAGCAGCGGGCTGAGCACGAGCACCGTGAGGGCAATCGCAATTCCGCCAAACAGCGGTGTCGGGTGAGTATGCCAGCGATCCTTGCGGGGTTTCGAGACGTAACCCAGCCGGATAGCCAGGAGGCGGCACAGAGGGACGAGCAGAACCGAGAGCGAGAAACCCGCGATGGCGCTCGAGAAGAGCTGGGTCGTCATCTCAGATCAACCGAGCGTCACGCCTAGCTGCGACACATCGCCGAGGATAGTAGGGCTCCGCCGGCTTTGCAAGAGCGGAGTCTCGAGCGATCGGCCGTCAGAAGTCGACTGTTCCACTCGATGTACAATTCAACGGCGTGAAGCAGGTCAAAATCATCGGCGCAGGCTCAGTCGGCACTCATCACGCGCATGCATGCCGTCAGCTGGGGTGGGAGGTGACCGTCGTCGATACGGATCCCGCCGCCCTCGAGCGAATGCGCACACAATTGTTTCCTTCTCGGTACGGGAGCTGGGATTCGCAGATCGCGCTTGCCACGCCGCGAGAGACCGTTCCGTCACGACCGGATTTGGTCATCATCGGTACACCTCCGGACAGTCACATGCCGCTGGCGGCGCAGGCGCTGGATGAGCACCCGCAGGCGGTGTTGATCGAGAAACCACTGGCGCCGCCGCATACGGACGTCTCTGAGCTCGTCAACAGAGCGCGAATCGAGGGTGTTCGCGTCTTCATCGGGTACGATCACGCCGTCGGCAAAGCGGCCGACATGGTCCGGCAGGAGATCCAGAAGCAGACGATTGGAGATGTGCTTACGATTGATGTGGAGTTCCGGGAGCACTGGGCGGACATCTTTCGAGCGCATTCGTGGCTCTCAGGGCCCAGGGACAGCTATCTCGGCTTCTGGAAGCGAGGCGGCGGCGCCAGCGGCGAGCACTCGCACGCCCTCAACCTGTGGCAGCACTTCGCGCACGTCTGCGGTGCCGGACGAGTGGCAACGGTGCAGGCGGCGCTTGACTACGTGGATGACGGCACCGTCGCATACGATCGGCTGTGTCTCCTCACGCTCAAAACGGACACCGGCATGTTCGGTCGCGTCGTGCAGGACGTGGTGACGCTTCCATTCCGCAAATGGGCAAAAATTCAAGGGACGAAGGGCGCTCTCGAATGGCACGTCGGCTTTCAGCCCGGCGCGGACGCCGTCATCGTTCGCCGCCCCGGCCGTGACGATGAGACCCACGTGGTGCCCAAGACCAGGCCCGACGACTTCATCTGCGAGCTCCGGCACATCGAGACGTGCTGGGAACAGGGGATTCCGTCGCCGCTCGATCTGGTTCACGGAGTCGACACACTCGAGGTCATCACCGCCGCCCATGACTCCCAACGGACGCAGCGGCCCATCGATATACTCCTGTGATGACGAACGTCAACGACCGCAACGCGGTGTTCGATGGTCTCTTCGTGTTCGACCTTGCCAACAACCATCAAGGGCAGGTCGAGCACGCGCGGCGTATCGTGCGCGAAATCGGGCAGGTCGCTCGCACGAATGGAATCCGTGGAGCCTTGAAGTTCCAGCTGCGCGATCTCCCCTCTTTCATTCACCCAACGCACCGCTCTGGCAGCGCGAACAAGCATATTCCGCGCTTTCTCTCGACCAGCCTCTCCCGCGATGACTTCGCGTCGCTGGCGTCGGAGGTCTCCCGCGAGGGCCTCATCACGATGGCCACGCCGTTCGACGAACCGTCCGTGGCGATGTGCCGCGAGCTGGACATCGAAATCCTCAAGGTCGCGAGCTGCTCGGCAACAGACTGGCCCATGCTCGAGCAGGTGGCCGATGCGAACAAGCCGGTGGTGTTTTCGACCGGCGGACTGTCTGCGAAACAAATCGACGATCTCGTGAGTTTTTTCGAGCATCGCCGCACGAGCTTCGCCATCATGCATTGCGTGTCGATCTACCCGACTCCCGACCAGCACTTCCAGCTCAATCAGATCGACTTTCTCTGCAGGCGCTATCCCGAAAAGGTGGTCGGATTCTCGACTCACGAACGGCCGGATGACACCGATCCGGTGATGGTGGCGATCGCGAAGGGCGCGAGGATACTCGAACGCCATGTGGGCATTCGGACCGAGCAGATCGCGCTCAATGCCTATTCGTCGACGCCGGAGCAAATCGACGCGTGGATTAAAGCTGCGACCAAGGCCCGAACGCTGTGCGGATCGTTGTCCCGTCCGCCTGCGCCGGCGGTCGAGACCGAAGCGCTCGAGTCGCTCAAGAGGGGCGTGTACGCGCGACGGCCTTTGAAGGCGGGGGTTGAGATGGCCGCAGCGGATGTCTATTTCGCCATGCCGTTTGCGTCTGGTCAGCTCAGTTCCGGTGAATTCAGGGCGGGTGTCCTGCTGCGGCAGCCGCTGCAGCAGGACGCACCCGTCATGACAGCGGACGTGGATATTCCCCTCAACGTCGATAAGCAGGTGCTGTTCACCGCCATCCACACCGCCAAGGCGATGCTGAACGACGCCAGGATCGCTCTACCCACCGAGTTCGAAACCGAGTTTTCGCACCACTATGGCCTCGCGCGATTTGCCGAGGTGGGCATCATCATCATTACGTGCGTCAATCGGAGCTACTGCAAGAAGCTCGTGATTCAGTTTCCCGGCCAGCGCCATCCTTCTCACTATCACAAGCGGAAGGAGGAGACGTTCCAGGTGCTTTCGGGAGTGCTCGAAATGACGGTCGAAGGGCGACGGCGCACCCTGCATCCGGGAGATATTCAGCTCATCCAGCAGGGCGTCTGGCACGAGTTCTGGACCTCGACCGGCGTCGTCTTTGAGGAAATCTCGACGACCCACTTCAAAGACGACTCGTACTACGAGGACAAGAGCATCAATCAATCGGGCACTGCCCGCAAGACGATCGTCAACCAGTGGGGCCGGTACCAGATCTAGCGATGGGACAGCTGTTGCGGACATTGCTGCGTCACAGCCGGCTCGCCATGACGAATCCGGCTCGACGGACCTTCCGCTACCTCGCACAGTACTACCCGCCGCTCTATTACAACGGCTACGTCGAAAAGGTCGTGGGTTTCCACGCCATCCTTCGAACGGTCGAGGAAACGACACTTGCCGGGGATGTGGTCGAATGTGGCGTCGGGCGTGGCTTGACGCTTTTCATGCTCGGGCAGTTCATGGCGAGGGCCGGCGCCAGGCGCATGCTCTACGGCTTTGATTCGTTTGAGGGGTTCCCGCAGCCCACCGTTCAGGACGAGTCTCCAAGGATGCCTGTCCGTGGCGACCTCTGGAGTGATACAGGCATCGACCATGTCAGGGATCACTTTCGACGGGGCGGACTTCCCGAGTTTTTTGATGAGAGGGTGCGCCTGGTGCCTGGCTTCTTCTCAGCGACACTCCCGCACGCCGAGGACCCGGCCCGCATCGCTCTCTTGAATCTCGATGTGGATCTCTACGAAAGCTACTGCGATTGCCTGCGCCATCTGGGACCTCGCGTCACGGGCGTCATCGTGTACGACGAGTACCGTTCGCCAAAGTGGCCGGGCGCCACGCAGGCGGTCGATGAATGCCTGCCTTCAATCGCACACACGCTCTTCTACTCCCCCGTCATGGATCGATACGTCAGCTTGCCGACCTCGTCGCTGCACCAGCCCTTTGCCGAAAAGCTGGTCGATCGGCTGAACCTTCAGCCGGCCGCATGACACAGAAGCCGCACTGCATCGTTTTCGATTTCGACGGCGTGCTCATCGATTCGAATCACATCAAGCGAGAGGCATACTTCCAGGTATTCCGGCATCTGCCGGGCTCGACGGGCATCGTCGAGCAATGCTTACGGGAGCATGCCCATGGCGATCGCCGGGAGGTCATCACGGCGATTATCGAGAAGATTGAGTCGGCCGAGATCCGCCGGCCGGCACTCCTGTCTCAGTACGTGGAGGCCTACGCGCAGGTGTGTGATGAACAGATTCCGCGCTGTGCGGAGCAACCCGGGGCCTCGGCGATGCTGCCGTTGCTGGCGGCTGGGTTCCCTCTTTTCATCAATTCCGCGACTCCGCGGCAGCCCCTCGAGAGGTACGTCGCGCTCCGAGGCTGGACACACCACTTCAAAGGCGTGTACGGGCGACCCGCTTCCAAGGTCGCGAACTTCGAGACCATCGCAAGGCAGGAACAGCTGAGAGCTGACACTATGCTGTTCATCGGCGACAGCGCATTGGATGCCCAGGCGGCCCGGCTGTTCGGTTGCGCGTTTCTCGGATTTCGCAGCCGGGGTGGCGATCTGCCTGATGATCCGTCCATCCTGAGAGCGCTCGAGGAGTTGCCACCGCGGCTCCATCTCGCGGAGAGCCACCGATGATGCACGATCGGCGAATCCTCGTCGTTGTGCCGGCACGGGGCGGCAGCAAGGGAGTACCGCTCAAGAACATCCAGCCGCTCGCAGGCAGGCCGCTGCTGGCGTACACCGGCGACCTGGTGCGGCAGGCAGAGTGGGTGGATCAAGCGGTCGTTTCGACCGACCATGAGGCCATTGCGACAGTGGCAAGGCAAAGCGGCCTCGACGTGCCGTTCTACCGCCCGCCGGAGCTCTCAGGCGATCGCATCGGCGACACGGATGTGCTCCTTCATGCGCTCCTGGAAAGCGAGCGGGCGTACGCGATGACCTTCGATGTGGTGGTCATGCTGCAACCGACGTCGCCGCTGCGGAGTCACGCTGACGTGAAGGCGACCGTTGCACACCTCATCGAAGGCGGGTGGGATGCCGTGTGGACGGTTTCCCGCATGCCGCTGAAGTACCACGCGTTCAAGCAGCTGACTCTCGACCGTGACGGGCGCATGACGCTCCTCGACGATCGCGGGCGCACGATTGTTGCCCGGCAGGAGCTCCCCCCGACCTACTATCGCAATGGCGTGGCATACGCGCTGACGAGACGAGCGCTGGTCGAGCTGCGGACGACGCTGCCCGACCGTTCGAGCGCGATCGTGCTCGAGGGGACGTTCGTCAGCATCGACACGATCGAGGATTTCGCCGAAGTCGAGACGGCCATGAAACAGAGGGCATGATGTCCATGTTTCCCTGTGGAGTTTGCGGACGTTCAGCGTGGACGGTCGTTTATGAAGGTCCGATCCGGGACGGTGTGTTCGGCAAGGAACGGAACGGACGCGTTGTGAAGTGCGGGGAGTGCACGGTCGAAGCGTTGCAGGAGCCGCGGCTCACCACTCGCGAGTATTACGCGGATGGCACGTACCGCAAGGATGTCGGCGAGGAGGCCGACGTCGAGAGCTTCCAGAGCACGCACGACCGCGAGCAGGCCGGGCGCGTGGCGCTGCTGAATGAACGGGTGGCGCTGCGAGGCCGCGTGATCGCGGACGTCGGCTGCGGCGGCGGCTCATTTCTCGACGCCGTCAGCGGCATGAGCTCGCGAACCATCGCCATCGAGCCGACCACCGGGTATCACGACGCGCTCAAGCGGCGTGGACATGCCGTCTTCCCGGATCTGACGGGAGCTCTCAAAGAACATGCTCACACGGTGAACGTGGCTGTGTGCTTCAGCGTCATCGAGCACCTCGACTCGCCGACAGCATTTCTCAGCGAACTCAGGACGCTTCTCGCTCCAGGTGGCCTTGCGCTGATAAGCACGCCGAACCTTCGCGATGTGCTGATGGCATCCGGCTCCGACGCGTACCGGCGGTTCTTCTATCGCGCCGTGCATCTGTACTACTTCGATGAAGCGTCATTGGCAAAGGCGGCCGCCCTCGCCGGTTTTTCGACATGCGAGGTGGTGTACAAGCACCGCTTTCCGTTTTCGAACTTCATGGGCTGGCTGCGAGAGTGCCGGCCAAACGGCGCCGCCGGAGAGACACCACTGAGCCCTGCCTTCGACCGAATCTGGACCGCGACGCTCGAAGCGGAGAAAAGGGCCGATTATCTCTACGCATTTCTGTCGGCCGACCGCACGGCGTCCTGAGGCCGCACGCCCAGGGCGCAGCCACGCGGCTTGTCGTTTTTGTCCCGTCACGTAGTACGCGAGCGGCACATCGGTGTGATCCAGATACCCAGCGAGGCGAATTGGACGGCCGATCAGCCGGCCAAGTTGGCTATGAAAGAGGCTGATCGCCGTCACAGGTGCTCTCATCGCACTCAGCAAGAGGATCGACCGCGCCATGTGGGTTTCGTCAGCGTACAGCAGCGACAGTGTCATAATACGAGCCATACCGGTGTCTCCCCGAACACGGTACGTTCGTTGACCCTCTGAGGAACCCTAGGTACAATTCGATTCTGTTCTCGCAGCCTTTCTCGACTCGTCACGTCGAATTCAGAAATGCCTAGTTCTCAGTCTGCCCGCACTGCCCACGACCGCCCGTTGTTGGAGGTGGTATGGCATGGATGGCGGGTTCTCATCGCTTCCGCCGTCGTGTGCGCGGCCATTGCCGCTTTTGTCGTCAGCTGGCAGTCCACGTTGTACGAATCGAGCACGACCCTGCTCGTCGCTCAGAGTGACGAATCTGGAACACCGCCCAACACGTCGTCGACCCCAAACGTACGAGCGCTTCTGGCAAATCTCGAAGCGGCTGCCTCAATCATCGAGAAATTTCATCTAGACCAGCCACCGGATTCCCTCACGCCCGGGGAACTGGTGGCGAATCGTCTCCGGGTGAGCCAGATGCGCGACACGGCATACGTCAAGGTCACGCTCCGGCTTGCGTCTGCTGACACGGCTCGCAAGGCGCTGGCGGCGTTTATTCAGGTGGCCACGACGCTGAACCGGCAGATCGAGACGGATGGCGGAACGCTCGTCACCAACGAGTTGTTGGAAAAACGAGTTGAGGAAGCGAAGCGGCATCTCGACGACGTGGGCAAGGAACTGTTCGACCTTCGGAACACGGTTCAGCTGGAACGGCTCGAGACCGAAGCGGATTCCTCGATGAAACGCAGGGAGCGCCTGCTCGAACTGGACGCCGAGATCGCCGCCGAGAAGACCCGGCTGTCGCAGGGTGAAAAGGAGCTCGCCGGCCGCGTCAGACGGGAGAGTGCGCCTCTTCCCGCCGGGGGAGAGGCCGCGATGCCCCCTGGCCCGCGAAACAGCCCGGATCCTGTGTACGATGCGCTTGACTACGCGGTGGCATCTTCGAGGGTGAGAGTCGAGAGCCTGCAAGCTGAACGGGAAGTCGTGGCGAAACAATCGAAAAGCGTGGCACTCAGCGATCTCTATGACGCCAGGAGGCGAATCGACCGCGTGGAACTGGAACAGCGCCGGGCGGAGGAGGCGTACAGTACGGCGATGGGACGGATGGAGGACGCAAAAAAGGCGACTGAAGCCCGAAACGTGCGAATCCTCGTTGTCGATCCTCCTTCGGCACCTGGCCTGCCGGCCGCCCCAAACGTCTGGTTGAGTGCCGCACTGGCGGGCACCCTCGGGTTTGCAGGCGCCCTGCTTGCGTTGCTTGCGTTTCGGGCGCGCGCAGGCGCCCGCGAATTTCAACTTCAATGAGCACTATGCAGACATCACCGTCGACGGTCTCCAGCGCGAAGGTCCTTGTGCGCGATCTGGTGAGACGGCAGCTCGACAAGTCATCCCGTCCTCTTCGTATTCTGGGAGGAAGCCGTGAGTATGCGGCACGTCGCTCTTGTGCGCGTGCGCTGGACGCCGTGGGCGGATTTCCGATCGAGTTGTTGGACGAGGTGGGGTTCGTGCAACTGGAACCGGACCGCGCGTCCGTCGACACGCTCACCGAGGCCTGCCGTCAGAAATTGCGCGATGCCGAGGCATTGCCGCAGAGAGGGAACAAGCCGTTCTTTTCTCAGCTCCTCGGCGCTTCGGAATACACCAGGGAGAGCGTCTTTCTGCAGTTCGCGCTCGATGAGCGCATCCTGACGACCGTCGCGCGGTACCTGAGGTGCGCGCCGTTCCTCAATTCCGTCGAACTGCTCTATTCGAAGCCACTCGGCGCCGGGCCCATGGCCAGTCAGCTGTGGCATCGCGACCGGCGCGATCTTGCCATCATCAAAGTGTTCGTGTACGCCACCGATGTCTTCCCGGCGAATGGGCCGCTGACGGTCCTCCCAAAGAAGGAATCGATGGCAGTCCCCGAATATCTCGCCCACTATCTCACCGATGAGCAGATGAACAAGTACTCACGGCTGGATGCTGCGTGCGCGCTGACCGGATCGGCAGGGACCACATGGATGGTGGATTCGGAGAACTGCTATCACCTCGGGAGCCGATGCACGGAGCCTCGTCTCGCGTACGTGGCCTTTTACGACTCGGGCTTCGGATACAGGCCGCGAGAAACCAATTGGGGTTGGCTTCCTTTAGGTGGATGGACTCGGCTGCAGCGCTTCGCGCTGGGCCTGGCCTGAAGTGACCGCGCTGTTCGCCCTCCGGGTGCATTGGCTGTTTCTCCGACGCCGGCTTGCGGGCGCGCTGTTCCGGCTCACGCACCTCTTCAGGGGTGTCATCATCGAGTCTGACTTCTGTGTCGAGGGAGGATCGAACATTACGCTTGAACGGGGCGTGGTCGTGCAGCGTCGAAGCGTATTCACCGTTTCAGCGGATGGCCGCCTCTTCGTCGGGCAGGATACGCGTATCGGCTCGGATGCGGTCATCGCCGTCGCGCAAGAGGTGGTCCTCGGCCGCAATGTGCTCATCGCGGCGCGGTGTTTTATTTGCGATCACAATCACCGCTTTGGCGACCCGAACGTTCCAGTCATGCATCAGGGCCCGGCCACGCCAAAGCCCGTACGCATCGAAGAGGGTGCCTGGCTCGGCATCAATGTCAGCGTGCTGCCCGGCGCCCACATCGGAAGGAATTGCGTCGTCGGTGCCAACAGCGTTGTCATCGGCGATGTGCCGGATGGCACCGTTGTCGCTGGCGTGCCCGCGCGTGTCATCAGGACGCGTCATTCTCACGGACATACCCAGGAATGAAGCCATCCCCCTCATGGGCCGAGGGGCTAACCCGCAAGCTTGGCACGCTCGCGACCGGCACCATGGCCGCCATCACGCTGAGCTTCGCCTTGAGCGTCGTGGTCGCGCGGCTGCTGGGCCCACGCCAGCTCGCCGGCTACTCCACCTTGCTTGCGTCCATTCTTCTGCTGGGCCAGCTCAACGACGTCGGTCTGGGCAACGCGTACGCGTTTTTCGCTCGACATCGCTCCGGGGCGTTGCCGGTGCTGCTCCGCATCCTGTTTCGTCACATCGCGATCTGCGTGACGCTCGTCGGTACCGCCATGGCGGCCGTCATGCTGTTTGGTCCAGATTCGTGGAAGGAGAGCGTTTCGCCGCCCGCATTCGCAGCAGTGATCGTGATATTTGTCGGGGCCACCACGGCGGCGAACGTCCTTCCGGTTCTCGTGCTAGCCAGGGCTGAATACGCGACCTACGTGGGATTCTCGACGCTGACGACGATTCTGCAGCTCGCCGGCGTGCTGGTCGCGTTTCGGATTAGTGGCGCGTCGTGGAGGGCGTTCATCAGCGCGCTGGCGCTCGTCCAGGTGGTGATTGTCGCTAGCGAGGCGTTCTATCTTCTCAGTCGAGCTCCGGCGGCCGAGCCTCATACGGTCAGCGCTCGCGAGTGCTATCTGTATGGCCTCCGGATCAAGTGGGCGGAGATCATGAAGCTGCTCAGCGGTCGAGTGGACATTCTGGTTGTTGCCTTGGTACTGCCTCCGACGGAGGTCGGCCTTTATGCTGTGGCGCTCAGCTTCCGTGAGCTGGGCATGACGCCGTTGCGCATATACAACTCGCTCTTCCAGAATCTGCTCGTTGACCGCCAGCGGGACCAGGCCGGCGATCGGGACCTCATCATTGGCAGCCTGGTCATGCTGACCATCCTCTCGTTGGTGCTGGTATTCGCAGCCGTCGCCATTTTTCCGATCGCACTGCCCCTGATTTACGGACGCGCTTACGCAGCGCTGGCGTGGCCCGCAACCATCTTGTTTGCCGGCACGCTCTTCCTTTCGGTGGCCGGGCTCTGCTGGACGGTGTTCAACATGCAGGACAGACCCGGACTCACAAGCGCGATCGTGACGGTGCTCGGGTTGGTCAGCCCACTTCTACTCTGGCTGCTCGCACACCATGCCGGGTTGATCGGTGCGGCTTCCGCCGGAGTCGCGGGCGGCGCACTTGTGTGCGCGATTTCCCTGGGAGCCCTTGTCAAGCTGAAGGGCTATGCGGCTCACGATGTGGTGGAGGTGACTCGCAGAGTTCCGGCGCTCTTCAGAGAGCTTCGGAACGGCGCCGTCTCGAACGCCCGGCGGATGGCATCGCAATCAATGGTCGGCCCGTCATGAAGACGATTTTTCTCTCCATCAGCCATGGCTTCCAGGCGCGTGACCTCCTGCGCACCGATGTCTTTCGAGTCCTGCGAAACAACGGCGTCCAGATCGTCATCCTGACGCCGAATGCCAACGACCAGTATTTCGTTCGCGAATTCGCCGGTCCTGGAGTGTTTCTGGAACGCTTGTTTATGAACACCACCCGGCTCGAAGATCGGATGGCCGGCTTCCGCCGGTACGTCCTGGCCAATCTCCGGCTCAATCGGACGATTCACGCACTCAATGAACGGTTTCATCGCAGCCGGCGCTTCACGTACACCACCATTCGGCTCCTCAACAGCGTCTTCGGCCGCATCCCGGCCGCTCGACGTGCCTGGATGGCATTGGAAGCGCGACTGTTTCCCGGGTCGCAGTATGACGCCCTCTTTCACAAGTACGATCCAGGGCTTGTCGTGACGGGCACGCCCGGCAGTATTCCGGCTGATGCGCATCTGCTTCGCGCCGCGCGCCGTCATCACGTCCCGACAGCCTGCGTAGTGCTCAGCTGGGACAACCTCACGTCGAAGGGCCACATGGCAGCCCGTCCAAATCACTTGATCGTCTGGAACGACATCATGAAGGCGGAAGCGCGGGAGCTGCACGACTACCCTGCGGATCTGGTGCATGTAGCAGGCGTGGCGCATTTCGATGTGTACGCACGTCCCGAAGAACCGTGCCAGCGTGAGCGCTTTTTCAAGGCACTGGATCTCGACCCACGCCGGAAACTCATCACGCTCGGTACCGTCACGCCATGGCTGTTTCCCCATAACGGTGACATCGCGGACATTCTGGCGAGAGCGAATGCCGAAGGCCGCTTCGGTGTCGATGCGCAGATCGTGATCCGCCTCCACCCCCAGGTCATCAGCAGGGGAACACAGCATTCGGAAAATCTCGACCGGTTCCGGACGATCGCGTCGACCTACCCGCATGTCCACCTCGATCTCCCCGCGGTCAACTCCCAGAATCTCCGATGGGACGTCGATGAGAGCGATATGATCCACCTCGCGAATCTGATGCGATACTCCGATGTGACCATCAACGCCGGTTCGACGCTCACCATCGACAGCGCCATTGTGGACACGCCCATCGTCAACATCGGCTTCGACGGCTACCAGACGGTGCCCCCGGAAGACTCGGTCATGAGGATCTACGGATTCACCCACTACACAAAGCTGGTCCAGACGGGCGGTGTCCGCATCGCCACCAGCCAGGAACACCTGTTCGCGCTGATCGCTGCCTATCTTGCGGATCCCTCCCTCGATCGAGAGGCGAGGGCTCGTCTCGTAAGCGAACAATGCTTCCGGGTCGATGGCCATTCGGGCGAACGTGTCGGCACGCTGCTTCTGTCCATGCTCAAGACGGAGAACGCGTGATGACGACATCCGATCACGATGCCGTTCGTATCCTGCAAGACAACCAGACGCTGCATCGCGCCATGGCGGGGCTGTACGACTCGGTTCACCCCCACATGCGCAACAGCTACGAGCAATGGCTGCAGACAGCCGATATCCGGATGATGCTTCGGCACCTGAGAGACTCGAACAACCAGCCGCGGGTGCTCGATCTCGGTTGCGGCACGGGTAATCTGACGATGCGTTTTCTGGAGGAGGGAGCGATGGTCACGGCGGTGGATATGTCCACCGACATGCTTCAGGTGCTCTCCAGGAAGCTGGACGCGTCACCTGCCCTGGCACCTCGCTGCAAAGTGGTCGAGTTCGATGTCGACCGGTTCCTGGCCGACGCAGGGGATGCCGAGTTCGATCTGGCGTCGATGAGCTCGGTCGCCCACCATCTACCGGACTATGTCGACTCCCTTGAGCGGCTTGCAGGACGGATTCGACCGGGCGGATTCCTTTACCTGCTGCACGAGCCCGCGCACAAGGCGGAACTCGCACGAAGTCACGAAGCGCTGCGCCGGTTATGGTCGGTCATCCCGCGGGGAGCCAACCGCATGCTGAGAAGCGCAGACAGGCGGGAGAACGAGCATCGGACATGGGAGAGCCAGGACACCACCTACGCCGACTACCACTACCATCGGGACGGCATCAGCGTGCAGGCCATCACGGACGCCATCAGACCGTTGGGGTTCGATCTGGTCGATCTGAGCAGATACAATGCTCACGAAGCCAGCGCCGTGTCATGGCTGGACAACTACTACTGCTGGCGCGTCCGGTATGAGCAGTTCCAACGCACGTATTTCCGAGCCATCTGGCGCCGGCGGACAGATGCCGTATAGCGTTCTGTCACCCGAGAAGCAGGCCCTCATCACCAACTATCTCGCATGCCCTGTCTGCAAGGGGTCTCTGCGGGCGGATCGCGAGCAGGCCTTGTGCCTGGCGTGCCACGCATCGTATCCGATCGTCGACGACCTCCTCGTCCTCTTGCCGGCTGGACAGGACGACGCCCTTCGGCGTCTGCGCGCGCGCTACGAGGCGACGGTGGGTGGGACGTCGCTGCCGACCGTTTTCCGGGTCACCAAGCGGATGCTTGGCAGCGTCACCGATCGCGTGGTCCTGGACGTCGGATGCTCCCAGGGACAGTTCAGTCTCGAGCACCTGCTTCCTCAGCGGCCGCGTGCCATCATCGGTGTGGACTTTTCGTCGGGGGCCATCCACCTGGCACAGCAACGGGCGGCGGAGTATCCCAACATCCTCTTCGTCGTTGGCGATGCCATGGCGCTGCCTGTTGCGTCGAACCGATTCGACAGGGTCATCATCACCGAGGTCATCGAGCACCTGCCGGATGTCCAGGCGTGCTTGAGCGAGCTCCGCCGGGCCGTTACGGACACCGGCGATATCGTGCTCAGCACGCCGAACTACTTCAACGTCGTGGGAATCTTCAAACTGATCTTCGACCGCCTGCACCACGGCGGGCGCGAAAAGTGGACGTATGCGGACCATTCGGAAGAGCTCGAGCACTTTCAGACGCCTTTCAGCATCCAGCGCGAACTGCATCAGGCGAAACTGAACGTCGCTGATTTCCGGGGGACGGATCTCTGGATGGGGATCAGGAAGGCGATTCTCGTACCCTGGCTGCTTTTCGACCACGGGCTGCGCAGGGTGTTCAACCTCCTCAAGCTCGACCTGCTCTCCACGACGCTTTTCAAGTACTTTGGCGTGGTGCAATATTACCGGCTTCGCAAAACGGAATGAGCAAAGCAGTCCTGTTGATCACGGGCGGCGCCGGCTTTATCGGCACACGCCTCGCACGGCTCGCCCTCAAGGAGGGATGGACGGTCAGGATTCTCGATTCGCTGCTGGCCCAGGTCCACGGTCATGATCCGGCCCTTCCCGAATGGATGCTCAACGATTGCGATTTTCGCCGCGGGGACATCAGGGATCCGGAGGCGGTGCGAGCCGCGGTCAAGGAATCGACCTTCATCGCTCACCTCGCCGCGGAAACCGGCACCGGGCAATCGATGTATGCCGTGCATCGGTACGTCGATGGCAACGTCAATGGCACGGCCGTCCTCCTCGAGACCCTTCTCGGACGCGAGTCGCGGTGCGAGCGCCTCGTCATCGCCTCGTCGCGCGCGGTGTACGGAGAGGGACGCTATTCCTGCGGCACTTGCGGAGACGTGTTTCCGCCCCTTCGGCCTCAGGAACGGCTCGACCAGGGACTGTGGGAACCTGCCTGCCCGCAGTGCGCTGGCGTGATTGAGTCGCTGCCGACGCAAGAACAAAGCGCCACGCAGCCGGTGTCCGTTTACGG
Organism: Vicinamibacterales bacterium; assembly: GCA_963746535.1. Classification (GTDB taxonomy): domain Bacteria; phylum Acidobacteriota; class Vicinamibacteria; order Vicinamibacterales; family JAMQPK01; genus JAMQPK01. Next base: position 221,765 of record CAVVBP010000012.1, read on the forward strand.
CACCACGAAGCTCTCTCAGGAGTTGCTGGGATCCAACATCAGCCACGCGTCGGGTGTTCCTGTTGTCGCTTTGCGATTCCAGAACGTGTACGGCGCGGGACAGTCTCTCAGCAACCCGTACACCGGCATTCTTACTCACTTCTTCAACGCCATCCGGAGAGGAGACGCACCCAGGGTATTCGAGGACGGACGGGAGAGCCGCGACTTCGTTCACGTAGACGATGTGGTTGCCGCCATCATGCTGTCGCTCTCACGGCCTTTGCGCGGTGCGTCGACAATCAACATTGGTTCTGGTCAGCGCACGACTATTCATGAGCTGGCGATTGCCATGTGCGAAGCGCTCGGCAGCGCGCGAATGCCGGTTGTGGTGGGCGACTACAGAGTCGGTGACATTCGCCACTGCGTGGCGGACCTCACCCGTGCGCGTCAGCTGCTCGGCTACGAGCCGAACGTCGTGCTTGCGGCCGGGCTTGCGGATTTCCTGAGCTGGGCCGCCGATCAGCAGGCATCGTCGCACACCGAGCGCGATGCCAATCAGGAGCTGTCCGCATTGGGTCTTTTGCGATCCACCCGTGAATCCTGACTCACCGGCCGTTGGTGTCGTCATCGTCAACTACAACGGCCGGAGATTTCTGGCTGACTGCGTACGAGCCCTCGTTTCCGGGACCTACCGCAGCTTCATCGTCTTTCTTGTCGACAATGCTTCACACGATGGCTCGGCGGAAGAACTCGGCCGCGAGTTTCCGGATGTGCGGATGCTGCGCCAGCCGCAGAATCTTGGCGTCGCGGCGGGCAATAACATCGGGATCCAGGCATGTCGTGCCGGCGAAGTTGACTATGTGCTCCTGCTGAACTACGACATCCTCCCGGCACCTGACATGCTGGAGGAACTCGTGCGGGTCGCACGCCCGGACACGATTGTCAGCGGTTACACGCTGACCTGGGAGGACCCTCACCTCTCGAACTCCCACGCAGGAAGTTTCGACTGGCGCCTGGGTCGACTCCGGGAAACGTTTCTCGGACCGGCACTGGACCGAAAGGCCGAAGCGAAGGAGGTCGACCTGGCTGACACGTGCTGTCTCCTGGTGCATCGCGACGTGTTCGAGCGTATCGGCATCATGGATGCCGCATACTTCATGTACTACGACGACACGGATTTCGTCGTGCGCGCGCGCCGGGCTGGAATTCGCGTGCTCCTCAACCCTCGCGCGCGGCTCAGACATTTCGAGCGTGGCGCGACAGGCTCGACCGACCTTTCACCGACCTCGGTGTACTATTCCACACGCAATCGGTTGTATTTCATGAGGAAGCATGCCCGGTCGCTGCCCGGCTACTGGGTCTTCTGGCTCTATTTCATGTTCACTCGAGCCGTCACGCTGGCACAATGGGCATTCTCCGGCAAGTTCAACAAAGTCCGATGGGCATTGAAGGGACTGTCAGACTACATGCGCGGGCGGATGGGCCGCGGCCATCTTTCGAATCCGGCGGTACGATCGGCCCCGTAATGGCCGGCGTCTCCCCGTCTGCCCTGGCAAAGCTGACCTTCGGATTGCTGATTGCGCTGACGGTGGCCTTGCCAGCGATGGACCTCGAAGTGTTCCGGCTCGGCGACAGATCGATCGTTCTCCCCTGGATCATTTTCGGAGCACTCGCTGCAGCAGTGGCGGTCCATCCCCGCGCCCTGAAGCAGCAGCTCGATGACACCGCCGTGCTGCTCCTTGTCGCGTGGGTGTTCATTGCCTGCCTCTCGGGAACACTGGCATTCCTGCGAACCCAGGACTCGTCTTTCCTGAAGGCCAATCTGTTCCAGCTCGCCATTCTCGTGCTCATGGCGGCACATTACATCGTCGTCGCCGCGGCGCTGCGCCTCCAATCGAACAGGGAAATTCTTTGCGTCCGGAATGTGCTCGTCCTGACGGCATGCGCGGGAGCCCTGCTGACGTTCTACCAGTTCGGATCGGTGCTGTGGGGGTGGCCTTACAGCGAATGGCTGCGAACGTCGAATCTCTACTTCAAGGCCAACACCCTCAACATGCACGGCGGTGGGAGCTGGATTTCCTTCCCTCGTCCGTTTGGCTCCGCGCCCGAGCCGACGTTCTGGGCCGGGTATTTGATCGTGGGGCTTGCGTTCGCGGCCGGCAAATGGAAAAAGCGCGTCACGCTTCGTGTTCTGGTGGAGACAGCATTGATTGCGTGTGCTCTGCTTCTCACCTTTTCTAGGTCAGCCCTGCCCGCCCTGCTGGCGATGTCTGCCGCAGGCGTCATCGCCCATCGACCCTGTCCGCGATGGCTGGTGCCAGCCATCGTCCTGACGGTCCTTGGCATCACCGTCGCGCCTGTGTTCTTCGATGAGCAGTGGCTGACGCTGATACGCGACCGCTCGGCGTTAGAGCGAATCTCGGCGCAGGTGACCGGCCTGCAGATGGTCGCCGACTACCCACTGCTCGGTGTCGGTCCTGGCAGCCCTTTGCTGCTCATGGACCAGTATGCTCTGGCGCTCGGCAGCCGAACTGACATCGCCTTCAACCATTTCTACAGCTTCATTTTGAATGTCATCGCAACGACGGGCATCATCGGTACGCTGTTCTTCACGGGGTTCTTGCTCGAAACAGGTCACACGGCGTGTCGACGCGCCGGCTCCCTGGGATCGCTCGAGATGCGTGGGGTCGCACTCTCATGCGTCATGGCGTTTGCGGGCATCCTCGCCTATTGGATGACCAGCCCGGGATACAACATGTCGTTCCTGTGGTTCGCCCTTGCGTTTGGGGCGGGGCTTCCCGAGAGCGACTCCGATACGGCCTGATGGCGCGATTTGGCATCGATCTCACCGCCATTCCGAGGCTGCGCGGCGGTGTCGGGTTCTATCTCGAAGGGCTCATCAGCGGGCTGACGCAAGTCGACACCACCCACGAGTACAGCCTGATCGTTCGTGAGGAGATGCGCCACGAGCTGCAGCTTCTCAAACCAAACTTTCGAGCGGTGCCTGTCAGGCTGCCATCCAGACCGCTTCGGCTCTTCTGGGAACAGACCAGGCTGCCGGCGCTAGCGAGAGACCTTCGACTCGATCTGCTGCATTCTCCGCACTACACGCGTCCGCTCCGTACGCTTCCCTGTGCGTCCGTGGTGGGAATCATGGACCTGACCTTCTTTGTGATGCCGGAGTATCACACGCGCCTCAAACGGTTGTTCTTTCGCGGGATGATCCCAAGAGCGGCCCGCTGCGCCGATCGTCTCATCACCATTTCGGAGCACACGAAAAAGGACGCCATCATCTGGCTGGGGACGCCGGCCGAACGCATCGACGTGACGCCGCTTGCCGTCTCATCCGCATATCGAACGGATATTCCCGGCAGTGCCATCGACGACGTGCGAAGGCATTATTCCCTTCCCGGCCAGTACGTTCTTTTTGTCGGGACGCTCGAACCCAGGAAGAATCTCGCGCGCCTGCTCGAGGCCTACGAATCGCTCTGCAAATCGGACAGCTCCGTCCCTCCCCTCGTATTGGCGGGTTCGCTCGGATGGCACGTAGACACATTCACCGGCGCCCTTCGCCGTCTCGGCGACCGCGTCCGAACCCTCGGATATGTGCCGGAGGAGCACCTTCCCGCCCTGTACGCAGGAGCGCGGGTGTTCGTGTACCCGTCTCTTTATGAAGGATTTGGTATTCCCGTCCTCGAGGCATTGTCATGTGGTGTCCCAACAGTCACCTCGAGGGCATCAGCGACCGCGGAAGTGGCCGGGGATGCCGCCGAACTGGTCGATCCGGCGAGCGCGGAGGACATCGCGCGTGGACTCAGACGACTGCTGACCGATTCCGTTCGCAGGGCCGAATTGCAGGCCCTCGGCCCACTGAGAGCGGCGGCGTTTTCCTGGGAGCGGACGGCGCGGCTGACTCTCGACAGCTATCAGCGGGCGGTGCAGGAGCGGCGCTCATGAGCAGTCCGGCCGTCTCCGTTATCATCGTGAACTACCATGCCTACGACGAGCTCGCGACGTGCCTGTCTTCTCTTTCACGACAGACGATCGGCGTCGAAGTAATTGTCGTCGACCACGACACCAGTTCACCCCAGGTGGAAAGACTTCTTCACCAATTCCCGAACGTCAGGTTCATTGCGACGCAGGACAATCCTGGATTCGCCGCCGGCGTCAATCGCGGCGCCGCCGCTGCATCGGGTGAGTATCTCTACCTGCTCAATCCTGACGCGGAAGCCGAACAATCCGTCTGCGAAACGCTCGTGACCTGGTTGACGCACCACCCCGATGTCGCCGTTGCCGGTTCGATGGTGAGAGATGAAGGCGGCACGATCCAGGCTTCAGCCCGCCGATTTCCGGACATTACGACCGCGTTCGGCGGCCGGACAACGTGGCTCACGAAGCTGCTGCCATCCAACCCGCTGACCCGTCGGAACCTCCTGACCGGCGACCACGTTCGTGAGCCGATGCTGGTCGACTGGGTGTCCGGCGCCTCGATGATGATCCGCCGGGACATATTTGAAAGTATCGGGAAAATGGACGAAGGTTTCTTTCTTTACTGGGAGGACGCCGATCTCTGCCGGCGAATGAAGGATGCCGGCTGGTCCACGGCGTATGTGCCTTCCACCAGCGTCACGCACCTGTGCGGCCGGAGCAGCAAATCCAGCACGGCCTCCATCAGGGCATTCCATGCGAGCGTGTTCCGCTACTTCCGAAAGCATGCGGGTCCGCTTGGCATCCTCACCCTCCCTCTTGTGTTTGCCGCGCTGAGGGCCCGCTACCTTGCCGTGCTCTTTCTCAGGATCATGCGGGTCTGAGGAGGTAATACACCTCGGAGTTCAGCGCCGCTCCAAGGAACGGCGCCGGGCTGAACCACCGCGACTCAATACGGTAACGGGAGAGGAACTTCTTCTCCAGCCGCCGGTAGTCGAACCCAACGTGGTAATGATGGTACGAGAAGCCCGGCGCGATTTCCCTGGTCGGCCTATTTTGCGGCGGCCGTCCAAGCGCGGCGCTCGCGACGTTCTGAGGGCTTGCGTCGAACGCACCGTAGCGCCTGACCATTCTGAACATGCCCTTGATGAGCGCTGGGGCGAATATCTCGTGCGGGACGCCAATCACGGCAAACCCATCCGGCTTGAGAAACCCGCGGATGTTCTCCAGCGCCTCGTCGGCCGGCCCGTCGGGCAGATGCTCGAAGACTTCCAGGCAGTACACGAAATCGAATGCCACCCTGGGAAGCGCCTTCAGATCTCCCGTAATCCTCACCTGCGGCCACGGCGACAGTTTCGACTCCGCCTGCTCTCTCAGAGAATCGGTGGGCTCGAACAGCGCCGCGTTCACGTCGGACCGGAGCTGCAGGCATTGCCGCAACAACTCACCATCGCCACCGCCGAAATCCAGGATGTCTATCGTGCGGCTGGCGCGTCGGGAATCGAGGACATCGAGCGCATCCTTGAATCGCCGCCGTTGAATCCATCGCTTAATCGGATTGCGATCATTGACAGTGATGTCAACGTAGCGCATATCAGGGGGCTTACTTCGGACCAACGATCTTCCATTTCCCGCCAGACACAACGGACGGATTCAGCAGTGGTGAACTGACCACATTGAGAGCGTCAAGGAACCACGCTCCGAGATAGCCGTCGTCCCTCTGGAAGATCAAATCCGGGCGCCCATCCGAGTTGTAGTCGGCAACGGAAACGACTTTCCACCTCGTGCTGATGGAACTCGGACTCAGATACCTGGCATCGACCAGAGAGACCCCATTCATGAACCACACAGACAGCCAGCCATCCTTGTGCTGCCATATGAGATCACTGCTGCCGTCCGCATTGAAATCTCCAGCGCCAACAATAGACCAGGTATTGACAGGGATTGTGCCGGGCGACGTCCGTGCGAATCCAATTGGCGAGGTTCCCTGCATGAACCACACCGCAAGATTACCGATTGTTCCATGCTGCCAGATCAGGTCCGGGTACCAGTCACCGTTCATGTCGGCAACTGCCGCAATTCTCCATGCGGCGTCCGGGACAGTCGAAACAACACCTACGGATCTGAGGTTCACCCCTTCCATCAGCCAGACGTCCACCTGACCCGTCACACTGTTCCGCAGCACCAGATCCATATTGTTGTCGCGGTCGAAGTCGCCTGTGCCCGCGATTCGCCAGTTCGTATCGGACACGGAGCTTGGGGTCAGGTAAGCCGCGTCGACCAGGTTCGGGCCGTCCATGTACCAGACAGAAAGGAGGCCGCTGTCGTGCTGCCAGATGAGATCCGCCGTCCCGGACGGCCCAGTGCCCACCGTTCCGAAATCCGGAGTGCGTGCTGCCTGCGCAGGACGGATCACTTCTCCCGAATAGGGGCTGGTCAGCCCGGCGGCGTCGTAAGCGCTAATAGCGAAGTAATACGTGCGGTAGGGATCTAGATCGTTGAAGACATAGCTCGTGGTGTTCCCGACGTTGATGTTCTGGGTGTACGTCCCGGGTGAAGTGCCCACCGACACGATGTATCCGGTGATGCCAGGCTCTGGGTTGGGATCCCAGGTGAGAGTCGCCGCCTGCGCAGCGCGTGAAAGGAGCAGGAGGCCGACACACAACCCAAGACACCGGTTCGATCGGCCCATAGTAATGACCCATTCTCGCATGAAGGTATTCTGCACCCGAATAGGGCTGTGCGCCGAGGTTCAGTTCAGAGCTTCGCCCTTTTGAATCACAATCCAAATCCGTGGAGCAAATCACGTTACGATCCCAGCAGTCACGTTACGATCTTGATGGCGGAAAGAAAATCGTGAGCTGCGAAACGCTTCGATGGAGCAGGATGTGCACTTAATCGACGGACGCAGCTTCAATCGACTCATGGTCATGACCCGTTCTCGCATTGTGGTTCTCTGCACGCTTATATCGGTGGGAGCGCACGTCAATGGGTTTGCCCAAATCAGGAGCGAGCTCCACGCGACCGGGCTCACCTTGCCGGTGGCCTTCATACAGGATCCGACAAACCCGGCTGTTCAGTTCGTTGTCCAGCAGGGCGGACTGATCCGCGTCGTGCAGAACGGGAACGTGCTCGCGACTCCATTCCTTGACGTGAGCGGGCTCATCAGCTGCTGCGGCGAACAAGGCCTGTTTTCGCTGGCGTTCCCGCCGGATACGGCAACATCCCGCCGGTTCTACATCAGCTATACGAACCCGTCGGGCCACTCGGTAATCTCGCGGTACCAAGCGATCCGTTGCCAATCCGCTTGTGGCCGACACATCAACCCGGTTCGATCTCGTATGGGCTTCGATCGGCAATGTGCCCTTCATCCAAAGTGGACCGGCCACGAATCATAACGGCGGCGATCTGGCGTTCGGATCCGATGGATACCTCTACATCGGATTGGGTGACGGAGGCCCGGGCGACGATCCCTTCAACCGGGCGCAAAGTCCCACCGAGCTCCCCGGCAAGATGCTGCGCATCGATGTCAGCGTAGCGGACGGACACGCCAACGGCTATCAGGTTCCGCCTGACAATCCGTTCGTGGACAATATGCCCATATCGGCGCTCCCCGAAATCTGGGCATTCGGCCTCAGAAACCCATGGCGATTCAGTTTTGATAAAGGCACCGGGGGAACCGGCGCACTCATCATCGCCGACGTCGGGCAGTCGAGCCGCGAAGAGATCAACTACGAGCCTGCGGGTGCGGGCGGCCGCAATTACGGATGGCGGAACCGTGAAGGTGCGCACGATCACATCACGACGGCTCCTCCTGCCTATCCGCCGCTTTCCGATCCCGTATTCGAATACGGCCGGGCCGACGGCCAGTCGGTGTCAGGCGGATTCGTCTACAGGGGAACCCGTCTAGGAACGGCATTCAAAGGACGCTACTTCTTCGCGGATTTTTCGACTGGACGGGTGTGGTCGCTTCGACTCGTGATCGACGGACGTGGAGAGGCGAGCGTCACCGACCTTCAGAACCATACGGCCCAGCTCGGCGGCATTAATACCACCGGCAACATCAGCGCGTTCGGAGTCGATTCCGAGGGCGAACTCTACCTCGTCAGCTATTCCACGGGGCAGATTTTCAGGATTGCTCCCCCTCTTTCCGCTCCGACGGGTGTGCGTATCACTCAGTAGGCGGGCATCACACGACGACGGATGCGCGCGCGCCAGCCGAGTGCCGTTGCAGATCCGCATCCACCATCATCTCGACCAGCTGCTTGAAGTCCACCTTCGGCTCCCAGCCAAGCACGCGCTTCGCCTTCGCCGGATTGCCAATCAGTTGATCGACTTCTGCGGGACGAAGAAACTGCGGATCGGTTCGGACGTACTTCTGCCAGTCGAGACCGACGCGGGCGAAGGCGATCTCGACCAACTCGCGAACCGAGTGGCTGATGCCGGTGGCGACGACGAAATCATCGGCCTTCGGCTGCTGCAGCATCAGCCACATCGCGCGCACGTAGTCGCCGGCAAAGCCCCAGTCGCGCTGCGCGTCGAGGTTGCCGAGCGCCAGCGAATCGGCCGAGCCCAGCTTGATGCGCGCGACGCCGTCGGTCACCTTCCGCGTCACGAACTCGAGGCCGCGGCGCGGCGACTCGTGATTGAAGAGAATGCCCGAGACGGCGAACAGATCGTAGCTTTCGCGATAGTTGACGGTGATGTAGTGGCCGAACACCTTCGACACGCCGTACGGACTGCGCGGGTAGAAGGGGGTCTCCTCGGTCTGCGGAATTTCCCGAACCTTGCCGAACATCTCGCTCGACGACGCCTGGTAGAACCTGATCCGGGGATTGACCGTCCGGATCGCGTCGAGCACGCGCGTGACCCCCTGCGAGTTGAACTCGCCCGTCAGGAGCGGCGTGTCCCACGACGCGGGCACGAACGACATCGCCGCGAGGTTGTAGAACTCGTCCGGCTTGTGCTGCTCGAGAAGACGGATGATCGACAGCTGATCGAGCAGATCGCCCGGACACAGCGTGACGCGATCGCGCAGATGATCGATGCGCCAGTCGTTCGGCGCACTCAATCGCCGGACGACACCGAAGACCTCGTAGCCCTTCTCGAGCAGGAGCTCCGCGAGATAGGAGCCATCCTGTCCTGTAATGCCGGTGATAAGCGCGCGTTTGGCCATTCGAGGTGGAATTTTACCCCAGAATGTCCGCGGTGATCAGGCGCCCGGGCGCGACAGGTACCGCCGCAGGGCATCCTGCCACGTCGGGATCGGAACAATCCGGCCCAGTTTTTCGTTCGACAACGCCGCAAACTGCGGCCGTGGCGCGGGCAGCGTGACGTCGGCAACCGACATCGCGACCAGGCGGGCGTCGCCTTCCTTGCCCATGATGCGCGCAATTTCGCGTCCCACGTCGAGCCACGTGCCGTAACCGGTGCCGACGCAGTGGTAGAGGCCCGGACGCCCGCGCTCGACCAGCGCTTTCGTCGACGCCGCCACATCGACCACATAGCTTGGCGAGACGCTCCGATCCCGGAACACCTTCGCCTCCTCGCCTCGAGCGATCGCCTGGGCGATACGATCGACCGAGCTCTTCGCGTTGGTCGCCGCCAAACAGACTCTCGACGCGCAGGACAAAGGCGCGGGGCGCCTCGAGCGCAAACCACTCGCCAAGCAACTTCGACTGGGCGTACACGCTTTGGGGATTCGGAGCGTCTTCTTCTGTGTACGGCTGCGACCCTCTTCCATCGAAGACAAAATCGGTGCTGTAGTGAACAAGCGACGCGCCGCAGTCGACCGCCCCTCGCGCGAGGCACCGGACGGCAAGCGCGTTCGCGTTCAGCGCCGCCTCGGGCTCGTCTTCAGCGCCGTCCACATTGTTATACGCGGCGCAATTGATGATGACATCCGGCCGGTCGGCCTGCACCCTCGCCATCACGGCGCCGAAATCGGTGATGTCGAGATCGCCGCGCGAATAGGCCAGCACCTGCGCCGTGTCCGCGTACGCCTGGACGATCGCGCCGGCAAGCTGGCCGCGCGCGCCCGTCACGAGCACTCTCATCGACACCCGGTCCGGCTAAAGCCGGACACTACGTATGTGGTCCGGTCCGGCTAAAGCCGGACACTACGTACTGTGGTCCGGTCCGGCTGAAGCCGGACACTACGTACTGCGTTGACGGTTTCATCGCCTTCTCTCTTTCACCGCTGCCCGTGTCTCTCTGTCCACCTCGCGCTGCTTGATCGCGTCGCGCTTGTCGTGCGCCTGCTTGCCCTTGGCCAGCGCGAGCGCCACTTTCACGCGCCCGTTCTTGAAATACAGGCGCAGCGGCACGAGCGTCATGCCCCGCTCGATTGTTTTGCCGATGAGCTTCCGGATTTCGTGGCTGTGCAGCAGCAGCTTTCTCGCGCGCAGCGGAGGATGGTCGGCGTAGCCGCGGTGCGAGTAGGGCTGGATGTGGACGTTGTGAACGAACACCTCGCCGTCCTTCACCTGCGCGTAGCTGTCGCGGAGGTTCACGCGTCCTTCACGAATCGACTTCACTTCGGTGCCGAGCAGCGCCACGCCAGCCTCGAACGTCTCGATGACGTGGTAGTCGTGAAACGCCTTGCGGTTCTCGGCGATGTTCTTCTGCGCGGCTTCGCGCTCGGTTTTTTCAGCCATGGGTCATGGCAGGGCTGAAGCCCTGCGCTACCGTTGAGCCTCCACTACCGTTGAGACTATATGCCATGGCTTCGGGATCCGGCAGCCAGGCGGGCCGCCAGCAGCACCGCCTGCACCATGCTCTCGGGATCCGCAATCCCCTTCCCCGCGATGTCGAATGCCGTCCCGTGATCGACCGACGTACGGATGATCGGCAGACCGAGCGTGACGTTGACCGCCTGGCCGAACGCCACCATCTTGATCGGGATCAGGCCTTGATCGTGATAGCACGCAATCACGGCGTCGAACTCACCTCGCATCGCACGTAGAAAGATCGTATCGCCGGGGAACGGGCCGGCAATGTCGATGCCCGCCTTCGCGCTGCGGGCAACCGCGGGTTCGAGCACGTGCGATTCTTCGATCCCGAGGACACCGTGCTCTCCTGCGTGCGGGTTGAGACCCGCCAACGCGATACGCGGGCGCGCGATGCCAAAGCGCGGCAGCTCGCGCCAGGTGAGGTCGATGATGTCCATCACCGATTCGATCGTCAGCGCCGACGGAACCCGCGCGAGCGGAATGTGAATGGTCGCCAGCACCACGCGCAGCTTCTCCGACCAGAACATCATCGCCACGCGCTTTGTGTGGGTGAGGTCGGCCAGCATCTCCGTATGCCCGCGCCAGGGAAGGCCGGCCAGCGCCAGCGCCTCTTTGTTGATCGGCGCCGTGGCGATCCCGTCAATGCCGCCCGCCTCGGCATCGCGCACCGCGCGCACGATGGTCTCGTACGCCGCATATCCAGCCTCAGCCGAGAGCACTCCCGGCGGAAACTCCCGTTCGGAACCATAAAAAAGCGGGACACACGCCGCAACGACGCGCGGGTCGCTCATGGCCTTGCGCGCGATCTCGGGACCGATGCCGGCCGGATCGCCGGCGGTTATTCCGATTCGCGGCAACGACATTTTCAACAGGAGATTAAGAGATCAGGAGGATCTTCGGAAGAGTCATACGAGTCCGTACTGGCGGCAGCGGCCGGCAGCGCCGGGACGGCAAACAATGAAGGCGGCGTGATGGCGAAGTGGACAAACCACGAAGCCGGCCACCTCCGCGAAGGCCATCCCTGGCCTGAGCGCCATGGCAGTGAACAACAGACGCTGGCGCCGTGGTTTGCCACGCCGACTTCCCTTGTTTGCCGCGCCGGTGCTGCCGGTCGATGGCGCCGGGCGGAAGAGTCTCGGAGTCGGTAGAGTCGGGAGAGTCCGAAGAGTCGCGAGAGTCTGAAGAGTCATGGAGTCGTAGGGTTACTCTGGTTTGAACCAATCCCAATCCCCAATCCCCAATCCCTAGTCCCCGCAAGATCCACAATCGCCGTCGCCGCACGATCCGCAGCCGCCCGTGCCGCACCCGGTCGGGTTGCCGCACCCGCCCTCGTCGCCGCATCCGCCCCCCTTCACACCCTTCGCGTTCGGCAGCTCGTAGCGGAGACAGCATTTCAACCGGCCGCAGAGGCCGGAGAGCCGCGACGGGTTCAGGCTGAGGTCCTGCTGCTTGGCCATCTTGATCGACACCGGCTCGAAAGCGTTCAGCCAGGTGGTGCAGCAGAGCGGCCGGCCGCAGGATCCGTAGCCGCCCAGCATCTTCGCTTCGTCGCGCGCGCCGATCTGGCGCATCTCGATTCGCGTGTGGAACTCGGACGCCAGCTCGCGCACCAGCTCGCGGAAGTCGATGCGGCCTTCGGCCGTGAAATAGAAAATCAGCCGCGACCCGTCGAACAGCTGCTCGACGCGTGTGAGCTTCATTTCCAGCCCGCGCTCGCGGATTTTCAGAAGCGCGACCCGGTGCGCTTCCTGCTCGCGCTGTTGCCGCTTGAGCCGCACCATCACGTCGTCGGCCGTTGCCTTCCGGACGACGCGGTTGGGCGATTCCTCGGGCAGGTGACGCCGCTCCATGACCGTCGATGGCGTGGGAACCACGGCGCCAACGGCAGTGCCGTCGCCCGACTGCACCACGACCTTCTCGCCGGCCGTGAGGGGCGCGTCGGCAAACGCCAGATCGTTCAGAAGAAATGTCTGGGGCCGCCCGATGGGCGAAAACTTGACGGAAACGAAGCGGACTGGCGCATATGGCAAGTTAGTGGACATTAATTGCCAGCCAGTCTGCGACGACCTTGGGACCGACGTTGGCGTCGAGCGCGTCCTGCGCGCGGGCCACGGCCGTAAACGCGCGGTCGACGCGATCGACACCGAGCGAGCGCGACAACGCTTCCAGCGCGGGGCGGCGATCGAGGTTGGCCAGCAAGCCCCCATCGGCGCCGCTCGTCAGCAGGCCGATATCGCGCAGCACCGACGTCATCGCCTGCAGTCGCGCGGTCAGGTGCTCGCGCTCGGCCGCGGGCGTGGGCCCTCCCTTCAGAAGATCCTTGCCCCGCTCCAGACGGGTGCGTGGATCGCGCGCGGCCACCTCGAGCAGGCGCTCGGCGTCGGATCGAGCCTGGGCAAACTCGCCGGAATCGAGATCGAGCGCCCGACTGACGCTGCCATCGGACACGGCGGAGGCCGCCAGCGCATCGGCATGCGAGTACTTCTGCGAGCGCTCGAGCACCGCTGCGACTTCGGCCACCTGCAGCCGGCCGAATCGCAGATGCGCGCAGCGCGAGCGCACGGTCGCCAGCAGCACGTCAGGACGCGAGGTGACGAGGATGAACACCGACGCGGGCAGTGGCTCTTCGAGGGTTTTCAGGAGTGCGTTCTGAGCGGCCTCCACCAGCGCGTCGGCCTGATCGATGATGGTGACCCGCCGGCGTCCTTCGAAGGGACGAAACACGGCGCGATCGATCGCCGCTCTTACCTGGTCGATCTTGATCGAGCCGTTCTCGCCGGGCTCGATGATTTCCACGTCGGCAAATGCCCCGCGCGCGATGCGGCGGCAGGCCGGGCACGTGCCGCATGCATCCAGTGGGATGGCAGGGCTGAAGCCCTGCGCCACCGATGTGCAGTTGAGCGCCTGCGCGATCGACACGGCTGTCAGCCGTTTGCCGACCCCTTCGGGTCCCGACAACAGCAGGCTCGGCGTCAGCGACCCGCGGGCGATGGCGCGCGCGAGCAGGCTCAGCAAGCGCCGATGCCCCGTAACCTCCCGGAAAGCCATGGTTTCGCCGAATCGTATCATTACCGTAACAGCCATAACAGATCTCGACGGCCCGTGTGCCGCCGCAGAACACCCGCAGGCGCGAAGAGCGCGCGAACATGAGCAAAAGTGGGGTGATTTGCACCAGTGAAAAATTTACCCACTGGCATCCGATTTGGAGAGGTAGCCTGCGTGACCCCACAGCGGACTCGACGTACAGTTCTGGTGGTCGAGGACGCCATCGCCGTCCGAAACATGCTCGAAGACTTCTTGAGCCTGTACGGATACGACGTGCTCGTGGCCTCGCATCCCGACACCGCATTCAAACGGTTGAAGCAGTCGTCCGCCTCGCTCGACGCGATGATTCTCGACATCGGCCTCGACGACAACCGCTCGGGCATCGAAGTGCTCGAGCTGATGCGTCTCGACGATCGTTTCGTCAGTCTCCCGGTCGTCGTGCTGACCGGCCTCAGCCTCACGAAGGAGGAGGAGGACTGCATTCGACGCAATCAGGCACACCTGCTGCACAAGAAGGAAGGCTACGAACGGGTTTTCAACCGTCTGGCCGAGATCGTCGCCCCCCTCGCCGGACGAGCCAGGCTTCCGACAGCGCGCCCCCGAACTCTGGGCGCCTGACACACCATTCGCAGATTGGTAGATTGGAAGATTGATTCAAAGAATGCTCTAATCTGACAGTCTGCCAATCAATCTGCGAATCTCCCAATCTGCGAATCTCGCAATGCGGGCGTCAGTCGTTCCTGTCCTCCTGCTCGTGGCCACCCTACCCTCATGCCGGCGCGCGAGCCAGCGCGAAAACGAAGCAGAACCGGCGGTTCCAGTCCTCGTCGAACGGGTGCGTCTTGGCAACATCCGCGGCACGGTCAGTGCGACCGGTATCGTCTCCACGCTCCCGAGCGCGACCTTTGCGGTTGTGTCACCTCAACCCGCACGTATTGCCGAAGTCACCAAGAACGTCGGCGACCCTGTCAAAAGCGGCGAGGTGCTCGTACGCTTCGAGTTCCCCTCGCTTCGTGCGCAGACTGTCGTCGACGCCGCCGGTGTGAAGGCAGCGGAGCTTCGCGTGCAGCAGGCGCGGCTGGCGCAGAGCCGACTGAATGCGCTGGTGACTCAGGGGGCAGCATCGCGCAGCGAGATGGCCGATGCGGAGCGGGAGCTCGCCACCGCCGAGGGCGAGCTGCTGACGGCGAAGGCGGCCGCGACGGCGACCGAAACGCAAAGTCAGCAGAACCAGGCAGTCCGGGCGCCCTTCGACGGCACGGTCACCGAACGGCTGCACAACGTGGGCGATGCCGTGCGGCCCGAAGAGGGCGATGCGATTCTCCGGCTGATCGATCCGAAACAGGTGCAGGTGACCGCGACCGTCTCGGTCGCCGATGCCGGGCGCTTCGTGGTCGGCGCCATCGGCAGGGCCGTCGCGGAAGGAGCGGCGGCAGTAGGTGGCGTACCGGTGTCCCAATCACGCGCCACGGCGACGCCGGTGCTGCTTAGAGTGCTGTCGCGCCCCACTCCAGAGGTGGGTGCCAGAACGGTCGAAATCACCCTGGCGTTCGAAACGCCGACCGACTTGCGGCCGGGCACGCAGGTTGGCGTCGAAATCGACGCCGAGCAGAAATCGAACGTCCCGCTCGTCCCGGCCATTGCCGTCCTGAAGGACGACCCCAAACAGCCGGTCGTGGTCGTGGCGGCGGGCGATGTCGCCGAGCGCCGCCCCGTGGTAATTGGCCTTGTCGATGCGGAAAATATCGAGATACTATCGGGGCTCAAATCCGGCGAACTGATCATTACCCAGGGGCACACCGCCCTGAGGGACGGCACGCCCATCAGCGTGAGCGCGCCATAACTTGCCAGCCGTAGCCCCGCCTAAGCGGGCGAAGGCTGGACGAACGAAGGAGGATCGACGTGAAACGCATGCTTTTCGCTGTGGCCCTGTGCGCAGCTCTTGGAATGGTCACGTTCTACGCTCAGGCGGGGGGACAAAAACCCGCAACCGCCGACCCATACGCCGGCAACGCGGAGGCGGGAAAGACGAAGTTCCCGCTGGCGGCGCCGGCAGGCACGAACAGCGGAGCCAAGGAGAAACCGCTGCCCGGTGCGGTCAATACCGGGTCGATCGATCCGGCGACCTGGAAATACGGCCCGAACACCGCAGCGCCAGCGGGCTCGAAGCTGTGGAACCCGGTCAAGGCGAAGCTGAAGGCGGGCGGCCGCGTGACCGGTGGCACCGTGTTCAGTTCCACCGATCCGCTCACCTATTGCGCGATGGCGAATGCCGGATACGACTTCATCTGGACCGAGCAGCAGCACAACGATCGCGACTGGGCGCAGGCCGCGCGCATGTGGCGCACCTGCCCGCACGCCAGGGCGGTGCCCGGCGCGCGCGTCGCGTACGCCGACGAGCGCGAGATTCAGCACGCAACAGATGCGGGCGCGCTGGTCATTGTCGTCCCGACCGTCGATACCGTGCAGGAAGCCATCGAGGCGCGCGACTGGACGTACTTCCCGCCGCTCGGCAGGCGCAGTCAGGGAGGCGGACAGGGATTCGATGCGGCCATGTGGGGAGGCGTACCGGGCGGCTACCGGCAGACCATCAACGACAACATCGTGCTCGTCCTGATGATCGAGACGATCGAAGGCGTCAAGAACGCGCACGAGATCGCGAAGGTCCCGGGCGTCGACGCGGTCTTCGCCGCGAGCGGCGACCTGGGCAACTTCTCGGGCTACGCCCAGGGCACGCCCGATTACGAACGTCTGATCAACGTGGTGCACGACGCGGCGCTCGCCGCCGGCAAGAAGCTCTGCGGTCCCTGGGCCTGGCGCGATCGTCCCGACTTCACCTGCTTCCAGAACGCGAGCGAGACGGCCGCCATCGCAAACGGCGTCACCGCCGAGCTCGGAAAAGACAAGGACACACAGGGCAAGGTCGAAGTGGGGCCGTACGCGGCGCACCCGGGGAAGTAAGACCTTCTGTCACGGCAGATGGCAGATGGCAGATGGCAAAATGTATCTCTGCCATTTGCCATTTGCCATTTGCCATAGCAGGCATCAGTACAACATGTACGCCGTAATGGAATTCGTCCCGGGCAGGGCGATGTACTGCTTCCCGCCCACCATGAACGTCATCGGAGACCCTTGTGTCGTCTGCGAGATGTTGACGTTCCAGACAGGCTTGCCCGTCTTGCCGTCAACCACCAGCAGTCCTCCGCCGCCTCCGAGAAAGATCAGTCCGCTCGCCGTCGACAGCACGCCCGACCGCCCTGCAGGAGCGGGTAGATCCCACACCTTCTTGCCAGTGAAGGGATCGATCGCCCGGATGAACACGCCCGTCCGATAGTCCTTCAACAGCGCGGTCAGTTGCTCGCGCGCCTGGGCGCCGGGAGTGCCGCGGCCGAACCACCGGTTGTCGGCCGTGGCCAGCGGATCGTCGTGCGACGTGTAGATGGCGCAACTGTCGCTGACACGCGCGTAGAAGAGCTTCGTCGTGGGGTTATACGACGTCGCCTGGAAATTCGCGCCGCCACCGCCCGCCGGGCACGCGGCAATGCCCTCTTTGGTGGATATCGACGCCGGATCGACAATCGGTTTGCCGTCGCTCGTGAACCCTTTGTGCCAGGTCACCTTCGTCGAGAGGTTCGACGTCAGCAGCACTTCGCCGTTCGTGCGATCGAGAACGTAGAACATGCCGTTCCGGTCGCCGTGCATCAGCAGCTTGCGCGGCTTGCCCCTCCACATGTCGTCCACGAGCAGCATCGGCTGGACGGCGTCCCAGTCGTGCGTGTCGTGGGGTGAAAACTGGTAGTACCACTTCAGCTCGCCCGTCTTCGCGTTCAGCGCGACGACGCTCGATGTGTAGAGGTTGTCGCCAATACGCTCTTCTCCCGCGAAATCGGGACACGGATTGCCGATCGCCCAGTAAATCAAGTCGAGCTGCGGATCGTACGAGCCGGGCATCCAGGTGGCGCCGCAGCCATGCTCGAGCGCCTGGCCGACCCAGGTTTCCGATCCTTTTTCACCGCGGTTCGGAATCGAATACCACCGCCACACGCGTTCGCCGGTCGACGCGCGATAGGCATCGAGAAAGCCGCGCGCCCCTTCCTCGCCGCCCGCGACGCCCACGATGAGCAGATCGCCCACGGGCAACGGTGGCGAGGTGGAACTGTAAGAGTCGGCATGCGATCCCATTTCCGCATCCCACAGCTTCTCTCCCGTGAACCGGTTGAAAGCCAGAAGATGCGCGTGGTCGGTCACCATGAACGCCCTGTCGCCGCCGATCGTGACGCCGCGATTGGTCCCGATGCCGCCCTCGCTGAGGATGCCTTCGGTGCGGGGCTGGCTGTAGGTCCAGATCTGGCGGCCGGTCGTGGCGTCGAGCGCGAAGATTTCGTTCGCGCCCGTGACGTACATGATGCCGTCCTGCACGACGGGCGTCGACTGCACCGCTCGAGGATTGCCGGCAATCTGAAAAATCCAGGCGGCACCCAGCCGTTGCACGTTGGATGCGTTGACGAGCTCCAGCGGGCTGTAGCGATTGCTGGTCAGACTGCCGTCGTAGTGCGTCCAATCCGCTTTGGGTGCAATCGGTTTCTCCCGGTAGACGTCGCCGTCTTTCGAGAGCGGCACGTACTTGCCGTTTTCCAGCAGCACGGCCGACACCTCTGACTGCGCGAACAGCATGCCGGTTCGCGAGCGCCCGTCTGCCATCTTGATGGTGACCGTCTCGGCTCGAGTGACAGCCGTCGATCCGCGCGCAGGCTCGCTCGCGGCAGGCCCTGGCGGCGAACCACCGCCGCGCGCCGGACCGCCTTCCCGGGCGGGACCGGTACCGCGCGCCGAAGCCGCAGCGCCCTCGGGACCCGCACCGCCTCCACGCCGGCCCGTGAAGCCGCCCGTCGCCATGGCGGGATTTGTCCCCGCCAGCTCGCGAACGCCCGCCAGCACCTGGCGAAGTTCGGCATCATCCAGCCGAAGAGGCGGCGTGTGCCGTCCACCAATCGCCGCCGTCATTTCCGCGTCGGTGTGATATCTCACGTACGTCAGAATCGCCGGCGCGCTCGCACCGGTCATGGCGGCTCCATGACAACTGCCGCAGCGGCTCTGATAGGTGGCGACCGCCGGAGAAGGAGCCTGGGCCGACGCCGTGGACGCAACGAGCACCACCACAACACCGCCGAGGCCCTGGACCATGCGCTTCATCTCTTGTCCTCGTGAAAGTCCGGCTGAAGCCGGACACTACGTCCTACACGGAAGTGGAGATTGCTCTACTCATATCAACAGTACGTAGTGTCCGGCTTCAGCCGGACCTCTACGCTGGAATTTTCAGCAGGCGCGTGCTGTTTTCCCACGTGATCTTCCTGAACACGTTCGGTGACGCCAGTTTCTTCAGCGCGGTCAGCGTGGCGCGCGCGACGCACCGGCCCGTGGTTCCGCCACGGCCGTCGGGGCACGGGCAGTCGCTGCCGAACATCAGCTTGTTCTGATGCCGTTCGAGAAATCTGGCGGCAAACTCGGGATCGCGAGTGAGGAAGTTGTTGGCCGAGTTCGCCGACATGTCGGCATACAGGTTTGCGTAATCGCCGAGAAACTTATCGGTCACACCGCCCGGCTTGATCGGCCCCTTCGGATAGGACGTGTCCTCGGCATAATCGGCACTGACGTTCGCCCAGAACGCATCGGCATGACCGATGAACGTCGTCCTGGGAAACGCCTTGAGCATGGCGTCGAATTTTTTCAGCCCGGTGTTGAACACGCCCTGGCTTCCAGGCTGGGTGACTTCCTGGAAGTGAATCGTGATGGGAACGTTCAGCTCCGCGGCAAGCGCATAGACGCGCTGCATCTCGGGCCCCGCGGCCTCGACCTGCGACTTGATTTCTCCGAAGCCGATCGCGCCGTTCTGCACGGCCTTCCGCAACTGGTCAATCGCGTCGGGTTGCCTGACGTCGATGCTCGCGAATCGCACGAACCGGCCGGGATAGGCTGACACCACCGCTTTCGCGCGATCCTCGGCGTTCACGTTCGTCAGCAGCACGGCCTTCGTGACGCCAGCCCCATCGAGGTGTATCGCGTTCCCATCCGCGGTCTGCCTGAGATGCAAGTGGATGTCCAGCACGGGCCCGCCCCACTCGTTTGCAGCGGGAGTCTGGGCAGAGAGCCGCGAGGCCGCGGCGACGGCAAGCGCCGACTGCAGGAATTCCCGCCTGTTCGTGTTTTTCATTGTTCGCGCCCTTCTGCGCTCGGCTAAAGCCGAGCCCTACCTACTTGAAACCGAGCCCTACCTACTTGAAACCGAGCCCTACCTACTTGAAACCGAGCCCTACGCCGCAAAATCCATCAATCGGAAACCGGTTTTGTGGGATTGACCCACAGCCAGCACGTCGCACCCAGCAGGAAGAGACCTCCGGTCAGATACAGCGGCGCACTCCAATTCGAGAATCGTTGAACCACGAACGCCACGAGAATGGGACTGAAAATCGCGCCAACCTGGCCCGACGTGTTCATGGCCGCGCTCACCGAACCCGCCCGCCGGCCCCCGATGTCGAGACACGTGGCCCAGGCCGAACCTAGCAGAAAATTCGACGAGGCGCCTCCAAGCGCAATGAGCAACGCCGACGCAACCGGCGATGACGTGAACGTCCCCGAAATCGTGAAAAGCCCCGCCGCGGCCAGCGCACCGCCGCCGGCGATGATGCGGCCGAGCCGGAGACCGAGCCGCTTCACCGCACGATCGGTGGTCACGCCGCCGAAAAAATCGGCGGCGACGCTGAACATCAGCGGACAGCCCGCGAGGATGCTGCCCGTAACCCCCGTCAGGCCTCTCGACGCGAGGTAGGTCGGCAGCCAGGTGACGTAGAACGCATTGCCGAACGTCTGCGTGAAGTACATCAGGCAGAGGCAGACCACCGTGCGATTGGCCAGCAACCTCTTCCACTGTGTGGCCTCCAGCAAGTGACCGGTGTCGGCCGCGGCACCATCTTCGATGTAGGCGCGCTCCGCCGCGCTGACATCGGGATGCTCGGATGGCCCGTCCCGAAACCAGCGAAACCAGGCGAACGCCCAGATAAACCCTATCGATCCGAACAGGACGAACATCGTCCGCCAGTCCATGATCCCGAGCAGCGCGGTCGCCAGGAGCGGAGTGAGTCCACCCATGAGGTGCGCGCCCATGAAGAAAATGCCTTGCACGGTGCCGCGCTCGCGCCGCGGAAACCAGCGCGAGAACGTGCGCGCGACGTTCGGCCACGCGCCGGCTTCTCCCGCACCGAAGAGAAAACGCACAGCCAGCAGCGACGGATAGCTGAACGCGAAGCCCGTCAGCACGGTAAACGACGACCACCAGCAGACGATGCGCGTCAGCACGCGCCGCGTGCCCACCCGGTCGCCCCACCAGCCCGTCGGGATCTCGAAGAGCGCGTAGGACAGATAAAACGCGCTGAAGACGTAGCCCATCTGCGTGGAATCGAGATTGAGATCGCGCGCGATGTGCGGCCGCGCCACGCCGATAGCGACTCGATCGAGATAGGTAATGGCCGCCAGCGTCACCGTCATGGCGAGCACTTTCCGCCGGACGCGGGTATCACCCGGATCCGCCGCGGTGGAGGCGATGGGCAGGGCCACTAAGGGGATTAATGATAACTTCTCCCGAGCATGCCGGATACGATTCCGAAAATCCTCGTCACCGACACGGAATATGGCAAAGCGGAACCTCTCTTCACGAACGCGCGGGGGTTCGAATGCCTGAGCACGCCCGGAAACGAAGAAGATCTGGCGGCAGCCGTCAGGAAGTTGCAGGCCCGATACGTCATCGTGGGCGGCCGCCGGTTCGCGGGAGCCCTTTACGAGGCGTTGCCCCGTGGTGGCGTCATCGCGCGCTTCGGCGTCGGGTACGACGGCCTCGATTTGAAGCGGGCGACGGAGGCCGGCCTGCTGTGCACCAACACACCGGGCGTGCTGGACCAGTCGGTGGCCGAACACACCATGCTGCTCGTCGCGGCGGCGGCCAAAAAGCTCGTCCCGGCGGCGGCAGCCATGGCGACCAGCGTCTGGAATCCGGCCACGGGGATCGAACTGCGGGGAAAGCGGCTGGCGATCGTGGGGTGTGGCGAGATCGGACGCGCGGCCGCGCGTATCGCCGCGCTCGGCTACGGCATGCAGGTCGTCGGCTGCACCAGCCCGCGCTCGGCTCCGCCGGCCGCCCTCGAACATTTTCACGCCGTGACGAACGACTTTTCAGCCGCTGTCCGCGACGCCGACTTCGTCAGCATCCATATTCCCGCCAACGCCAACAACGCGAGGTTCATCAATCGCGAGCGTCTGGCGTTGCTCGACCAAAAGGCCTGGCTCGTCAACACGGCCCGCGGGGCGGTTGTCGACGAGCCCGCTCTCTTCGATGCGCTGGCTGGCGGCCGCCTGGCTGGAGCCGCGCTCGACGTGTTCGAACGCGAGCCCTACGTTCCGGCGGCAGGCAGCGGCGACCTGCGTTCGTTGCCGAATGTCATCCTCACGCCGCACGTCGGCAGCAACACCGTCGAAGCCAACGATCGGATGGCCGAGCGCGCGCTGCAGAACATCGCGTTTGCCGAAGCGCGCGAGTTCACCCGGATGGATCTGCTCAATCGAAGCGTCCTGCCGTAACCGCCATCTCGATCATCGTCTCGCTGTGCACGAACGCCCCGCGCTCGTCTTCGAGCGTGGCCACGACCTTCTTCGATCGGGTGTCGATGACGTCGCCCGTGGAGGGGTAAGCGAACCGGCCATCGATCCCGAACGTGATCCAGCGAGGCTGCGCGCGAACCTCGATCGTGGTGGCGGGAACGGGCGGATAGGCCGTCGCATCGAACACGTGAATGCGGTTGTCGACGCCGTCGGCCACCCACAGTTCTTTTTCATCCGGCGTAAGGGCGATGCCGTGGCTGGGGCATTCGAATTTGCCTGCCGCCTCCATCTGGTAGCCCTCGATGACCACGCGATCGAGAACCAGTCCGGTCTGCAGATCCGCCACCTCGAAGCCGACCAGGCCGTCGACGTTCGCAAACGCCCGCGACGCCTTGCCGTCGATCGTGAACGGGCACACAAAGCTCGAGAACGGCCCTGTTTCCCTGATCGGCTTGTGCGTCTTCGTCTCGACGACGGTCAGGACGGATGACTCCCATGCTGCAAGGAATGCGTGCGCACCGTCACGTGAAAAAAGGGTCTGCCGCGGATACCCGGGAACGCTGATCGTCGTGACCAGATCGCCCCGTTCGGCATCGATGACGTACCACTTCGGGGTTCCGAACGAGGGTGCGTAGATCGTCGCGCCGTCGGGAGACAGCGCAATGCGATCGCAGCAGCGGCCGTCGTAGGTTTTCTCCCAGACGATCTTCCCGTTGGCCAGATCGAATGCCGCCAGGCGCTTCACCGTGCCGACATACAAACGCCCGGTTCGCGCGTTGGCCGCCACGCCACGCACGTTTTCGGGCTGCTGCCCCGCCGGCACTGGCCATGTAGGAATGCGCTTGAGGAACTTGTGGCCGGCATCGATATCGAACACCAGGATGCCGACGCCCTGGTATTCCACCTGGCTGGTCGAACCGGGTACGACGACAAACAGCAGCCGTCGAGCCGGCTGGGCCGCCAGTGGCCCGGAGACAAGAAGAACGGCGAGAAAGACGACTCGCGCGATTTCGATTGCTGTGTGGTACCAACCCAACTGCTCATGCCACGCCACACCGGTTTAGGATGCTCTAGCCGCCGCAAGTGGGTTGCAGCGTTTCGAGCGACGTGATGTTAATCCGGCTCAGCGTCGGGCGCCGAATCAGAAACCCGCGGACTTCCACCTTCTGGCCGATCGCGCGTTCGGGCGAGTAGGCCGCCGAGACCATCAGGTCGAATGTCTCCGAGCCCAGCGGCATGTTCGCGGCGGCGCTCCGTTCCTCTGCGCTCGGCTGCGGGTTGCCCGAGCGGGCCGGCTCGGTTGTATTCGTCAGCAACCATGCCCGGTCCGATTGCGTCAGGCAACCCACGACGCGAACGAGCGAAAAGTTCGGCACCGGCTCGGGTCCGGTCTTCGACACGACCTGAACGTTCGCGAGCTGCCCGGCCTGGAGCTCTTCGGACCCGGCGGGAAATTCGTTCATCTTCAACACGTAGCTCACGATGTCGACGTAGGCCTC
The DNA here is from genome assembly GCA_963746535.1 of Vicinamibacterales bacterium. Classification (GTDB taxonomy): domain Bacteria; phylum Acidobacteriota; class Vicinamibacteria; order Vicinamibacterales; family JAMQPK01; genus JAMQPK01. Next base: position 245,595 of record CAVVBP010000012.1, read on the forward strand.
GTCGCTGAGGCTCCCTGCCGCACCGCGCGGCATCGTCGTCCTGGTTTTGTCGAAGAGCAGATCCAGGCTCGCCTCGCGGAACTTTTCCATGAAACGGCTTCCTCGGAGCAGCCCGCTGTAACCGCTCAGGTCCTCTCTGTGACAGTTTGCACAGTGCGTGGCGTACTGATGCTGACCCCGCGCCGCCTGATCCTCGGTATACACGCCGTCCCACACGGTCTTCGCGGTCGACTCCGTCGACTGCGCCGCCGCGCCGATGGTCACCGCAAGGACAAATGCCGCTATGAGTACGACGCGCATCATTGGCAGCCTGGCGCGATCGAATCGATCGAGCTGATTGTCATCCGCTGTTCACCCGGCAATCTGATCAGAAGGCCCCTGACGTACATTTTTTCGCCCTTGTGCGATTGCGGATCGTACGCCATCGCATCGAGCAGGCGGAATTCCTGAGTGCCGAGTGGGGTCGCGGCAGCGGCGGTCTTGTCCGGCGCGGGCGATCCTGTCGGCCGCAGACCCACGGGTTCGCTGGCCTTCGACAGCAGCCATGTATTCTCGGGCCCCGGCACAAGACACCCGACGACCTCGACGTACGAGAAGTCGCCCACGGGTGGTGGGGGCTTCGGCCGGCCCGGCAACACGTTGATGCTCGAGAGCCCCTCGGCCGTCAGATCCTGTGCCCCCGCCGGAAATCCGTTCTCCCTGAGCACGTGCGCGACGATGTCGAGATACACAGTGTCGCCCATGCTCGCCGGCGCGCCGCGCGGCATGGTGGTCGCAATCTTGGTGTAGAACGTTTTCAAATCCTTGCCGGCGAAGATTCTGGCGAACCGATCGCCTCGAAGCGCTGGACCGTTTGCACCGCCGAGATCCGGACGATGACAGCCGCTGCAGGCGTTGTCGTAGGCGGCCGCGCCGCGATCGGCCTGGTCCTCGGTGTACACCCCATCCGCAACGGTTTTCACCTGCTCCTGCGCGTGAACGGTCCGGTTGACGATGCCTGTCGCGAGAGCGACTGTGATGGCCAGGCACGAAAGCGCGAGCGTTGTTGTGGGGCGCATTCAGCGTTTCGAGGGAATCTTGGGCGTCGTACCGCTTTCGGTGATGAGCCTGGTCAGCAGATCGACGGCCAGGTCCACCGGCAGACCGTCGGCCAGCGCGATGGGCGTCCGGCCCGCCGCGTTCATCTCGTCGAGCTTCGCGCCACGATCGGCGAGGAACTGCATCACTTCGACGACTTCGGGCTGCGTTCGGCCGTTCATGCCGACCGCGACGTGCATGATCGAGTTCTGCGTCGGCGTCGTAACCACATCCACGTCCGGATCGAGCTCGTAGGCGTATGTGAAGGTCTTCAGCCGTGCGCCTCCGGCAGCGGCCATCAGGACACTCGACCCGTCCTGCGCCCTCAGCTTCGGATCGGCGCCGCCCGCCACGAGCGCGCGCATGATCTCTTCGTAATCGCCGCGCGCGGCCATCATCAACGGCGTCTGCTCGCCGGCGGCGGTTCGGAAGCCGCCGCCACCACCGCCCCCGCCCGCGGGCAGCTGCGACCGCGGCGTGCGGACGTTCGGATCGGCGCCTTTCTCGAGCAGCTTCTTGACGAGCGCCAGGTCGCCGACCTGCGCGGCCAGATGAAATGGCGTGTTGCCCGAGCGATCGCGGCTGTTGAAGTCGGCACCGGCATCGAGCAGCGCAATCGCCGCCGCCGTGTGGCGGTACGCCATCGCCACTATCAGCGGGTTGCTTCCCGATGGCAGCGTGTAGTTGGGGTCGGCGCCGGCTTTCAGGAGGACGGCAATCGTATCAACGTCGTTCTTCGTCGTCGCGAAGACCAGCGGCGTGAACCCGTTCTTCGAGACGGCCTTTGGGTTTGCCCCGATCTCCAGCAGCACCTTGACCACGTCGGCGTGCTTTTCCGCGGCGGCCCACATGAGCGCGGTCTGGCCGCGGCGAGGATCGGCGGCGTTCACGTCGGCGCCATGCAGCACGAGCTGACGCACGGCATCGACGCTGCCCGCACCGGCGGCAATCATCAAGGCGGTCTCGCCGTTCCAGCGCGTGGTGTTCGCTTTCGCGCCGGCGGCGATCAGCCGCTGGACGAGCGCGGCGTCGCCGTTCGCGGCGGCGAGCGTCAGCGGCGTCTCGCCGTACTCGTCAACGGTATTCGACCTGGCGCCGGCATCAAGAAGCGCTTCGACCATCGACCGCTCGCCCAGATGGATCGCCCAGGCGAGCGCGGTCGCGCCATCAGGCTGTGCCGCGTTGACGTCGGCCTTGGCGCGCAGCAACGACTGGAACGCTTTCGCGTCGCGCCGCTTCACCGCGTCGAGGAGGCGCAGATCTTTCTGCTGGGCGAGCAGGGGTACCGAAAATGCGAGGGTAAGGATCAGGTACGACAGGGCTAAAGCCCTGTGCCACCGCTGGCCAGCCCTGTGCCACCGCTGTAAGGCAGGGCTAAAGCCCTGCGCTACCGGAACTATCGTCGTACAAGCGCTCAGGTCAGCGGTCGCGTTCAGATCAGCGGTGGCGCAGGGCTTTAGCCCTGCCGTCGCACCTGACTCACGAACCCGACGAACCGACGAACCGACGAACCCACGAACCATTTAGAGATCCGTGAGTCGGCCCGTGCTGTCGCCGAAGCCGGCCACGTGCGGCACGCCCGCGAGATCGAACATGTTGAGGAACAGGTTGTTCAGCGGGGTCTCCTTCGGGTACACGAGGTGGCGATTGCCCTTTATCCGGCCGTTCGCATTGCCGCCCAGCACGATCGGCAGATCGTCGTGCGTGTGGATGTTCGACTCGCTCAGGCTGCTGCCGAACACCACGAGGGAGTGGTCGAGCAGCGTACCGTCGCCATCGGGCGTCTCCGACAGCTTCTGCATCAAGTACCCGAAGAGCGACGTGTGCAGCTCGTCGATCTTGATCAGCCTCTCCACGCGCTCGGGGTCCTGCTGGTGATGCGAGATGGAGTGATGGCCGTCGGAAATACCGATCTCGCGATAGGCACGGTTGCTGCCGTCGCGGCCCATGGTGAACGACGTGACGCGCGTCATGTCGGTCTGCCACGCGATGACCTGCAGGTCCATCATCAGCTGGCAGTACTGAAGGTAATCGTCCGGAATCGCGCTCGGCCGCTCCATGTGCGGCAACTGCATCAGGACGTTCTGCTCTTCGGCGCGCTGAATCCGGCGTTCGATATCGCGGACGGCTTCGAGATACTCGTCGAGCTTGCGCTTATCGCCGGCGCCAAGGCTGCCCTCGAGACGCGTCAGCGTCGATGTCACGTAGTCGAGCACGCTCTTCTGGCTCTCCAGCCGCGCCTTCCGATCGGCCGCCGACGTGCTCTCGCCATCGCCGAACAGCCGCTCGAACACCGCCCGCGGGTTGATTTCCCCGGGCAGCGGGCTCGTCTCGCCTCGCCACGACATCGACATGTACGCGCACGTGTACCCTGAGTCGCAGTTGCCGGCGAGCAGCGGTTGTTCGAGCGCGAGCTCGAGCGAGGCCAGCTGCGTCTGCTTCCCGAATTCCTGCGCGGCGATTTGATCGGCCGAAACGCCCAGCTTGAAGTCGGCGCCACCCGTCTTGTACGGATGAATGCCGGTGAGCCAGGTTGCGGTGGCGCGCGCGTGATCGCCGGGACCGTCGCCGAGCGCCCGCCCGGTCACCTGCGCCAGGCCGCTGAACACGACGAGATTCTCGCGGAACGGCTCCAACGACTTCATCGTCGGGCTGAACGGAAAATTCGCGCCGGCAGCCGTCGGCGTCCACATGAACTTTTTCGGGCTCTTGTCGCTGCACCCGATGATGCCGTTCGGCGTATACACGTACCCCAGCCGCACCGGCGCCTTGGCGCGCTGCCACGCCGATGCGCGCGAGGTGAAAGCCGGAAACATCGAATCCAGTACGGGGAGGGCCACCGCTGTGCCCAGACCTCGCAGGAACGTCCGACGGGGTAAGGTTTTGTTGGTGAGAATCATCACTCCGCTCCTAATTGGTGTTCTGCGCAGTCCGCATCGTGAACGGTGTGCTCTGCACGATCGAAAGAATCAGCGATGACATCCGATAGTTGTCGCGCGCGGCCTGCCGGCCGATGGCGCGAATGGTCGGCGCGTCGTAGGACTCGACGCCCCGCCCGAGCGCATAGGTCATCAGCTTCTCGATGGCGGTCCGCACGAAGTCTTCGCGATACTTGCTCACCATCAACTGCGTGAGCCCGGCCGGGCCGCTGAACTCGGTGCCGTCCGGCAGCCTTCCGGTGGCATCGATCCGCACGCCCGCATCCTCGTCGCGCCATTTGCCGACGCCGTCGTAGTTCTCGAGGGCGAAGCCGATCGGATCCATCCGCCCGTGGCACGCGGCGCAGACGGCGTTGGCACGGTGCTGCTCCATCTGCTCGCGCAGCGACAGCGCCTTGCCGTTCTTCTTCGCCACCAGCTCGGGGACGTCTGCCGGCGGCGGCGGCGGCGGGGTTCCAAGCAGATTCTCGAGAATCCACCTGCCGCGCTGCACGACCGACGTACGGTTGGGATAGGACGTCACCGTCAGGATGCTGCCCTGGCCCAGCAGCCCGCGGCGATTGGCGTCGGACAGCGTCACGCGGCGGAACTGCGACCCGTACACTTTCGGAATGCCGTAGTGCTCGGCCAGGCGCTCGTTGACGTACGTGTAATCGGCTGTCAGCAGATCGAGCAGGCTGCGATCCTCGCGCACGATGCTGGCGACGAACAGCTCGGTTTCCTTGGTGAACGCGTCGCGCAGCGCCTCGTCGAACGGAAAGATCACCGGGTCGGGCGTCACCGTCTCGACGTTGCGCAGATGGAGCCACTGCCCGGCGAAGTTCGAGACGAGCGTTTCGGACCGCGGGTCGGCGAGCATGCGCTGCACTTGCTGCTGCAGCACGGTCGCGTTTTTCAGCCGTCCTTTTTCGGCGAGGTCGAGCAGCTGATCGTCGGGAATGCTGCTCCAGAGGTAGAACGAGAGCCGGGAAGCCAGCTCGAGATCGCTCACCGGATAGGCTTTGCCCGGCAGCGCGCGAGCCGGATCGCGCTCGACACGGAACAGAAAGTCGGGAGACACGAGCAAGGCTTCGAGCGCGCGCTGAATGCCGGCGTCGAAGTCCCCTCCTTTTCGTCCCTTCTCGTAAAACGCCAGGAGCGGATCGATATCGGCCGCCACAACAGGACGCCGGAATGCACGCCGCGCCAGCGTGCCGAGAATCGTGCGCGCGCACGCAACTTCTTCCTTTTCGGTCTTGGGCGCGCACGTAAAGATCTTGGTGCGGCTCGGCGTCGTGCCTCGACCGGTCGCGTTGTAGGGACCGCCGATGATCAACTGCCGGACTTCAGGTGTGCCCCCCGGCACGTCAAAACGCTTCACCCGGGCGCCGTCCAGCCGGAGATCGACCGGATAGGGCACCTGGGGAACCCCGCTTCGTCCGCCGGCGCCGCCTCCCCTGGCTCCTGGTGCTTCGCTTTCAGCCTTGAGGTTCTCGCGAGGAGACGTGACGCCCACTGAACGGAGCCCCGCCTTCACAGGCACTCGCATCTGGAACGGCTCGATCTCCTGTTCCTCACCGGTCGCTTGCACTCCCGGGATGCGGATCTTGAACACGTACTCGCCATCGACCGGAAAGTAGTGTTGAACCGACACGCCCGCGCGCGAATCGAACGGCAGCTCGTCGCCAAGCCGCTCGTTGCGGACACCCTTATTGGGGTCGCGCGGGGCGTCGTAGATCTGTTCGAAGGGCTTGATCGTGAGATCGCCAATGGCCAGCCGGCTGATCCTGCGCGCAGCCGACATGTAGCGCTCGAGCAACGCCGGCGAGGTGGAGAGCACCGCCGCGATGTTGTCGAATCCGTAACCCGAATCGTCGACGGGCAGCCACTCACCCGGCTTGACGTCGACCGCCAGCAGATCTCGAATCGCGTTGCTGTACTCGGCGCGGTTCAGCCTGTGGACCGGCGCCCGCCCTGGATTGGGGCTTGCCGCGGCCGCCCGGTCGAGGTTCGACTCGAGGAAATTCGCGAACGCGGTCAGCTCCTCGGGTTGCGGGCGATTGCGCACGGTGGGCGGCGGCATCTCGCCCGAACGCACCTTTCGCAAGACTTTTTCCCACACCGCCGCGTCAGCGCTCACGGTGGTCACGTCGACCTGCTGCAGCGAGAGACCGCCCGTCTTGAGCTTGTCGCTGTGACAGCTGACACACGACCGGTTGACCAGCGACGCGTGCGAGGACACGTCGGTTGCCGCGGGTTTCTGCACCTGCGACGAAGCCTGCCGGGTGTACATAGGCGCACACAGGAGCATGCTGCCCGCCGCGAGCCACACCATTCGCATCGTTGTCACGTTGACTGTCTCCATTATCGGGTTATTTGCGTCGAATTCGCCTCGGATCTTTGACCTCACCCCTTGGGGGGAGCAGGGCGGATTTGCCCTGCACGCTATACTTTGCGTCGAGAAATGCCCGATTCACGCTGGCGCCGCGCGCTCGCTCTGCTGTTTCCCGCGCTGCTCCCGTCGCTGCAACTGTTTCTGTTCGGCCCGCATACCCTGTATGCCGGAAACCCCGAAGAGTTCAGCGCGCCGTTCTCGAGCATCCTCGTGCACCTGGCGCCGATGATCCTCGGGGTCACCGGCGTGCTCATCCTTATTGGCCTGGCGCTGCCTGAGCGGTTCTATCGCCACTACCTCGTCGGATTGGTGGGTCTTGGTCTTGTCCTCTGGATACAGGGCAACCTGATCGTGGGCGATTACGGCGTGCTGAACGGCGAGGACATCGACTGGGCGGGACAGGCCTGGCGAAATCGCTACGAACCGGTGCTCTGGATCGGGCTGCCGCTCCTCGTCACCATTTTCGCGCGGCGGCTATTTACCGTGTCGGTGTTCGCGAGCCGTATCCTCGTCGCCCTGCAGGCGGCGCTTCTCGTCGTAACAGCCGCGAAAGCCAACCCCGAAGCGCGGGCGAAATGGGAAGGGCCGCCGGACGCCATCTTCGAGGCCTCGTCGACCCAGAACGTGTTCCACTTCGTGCTCGATGGCTTTCAGTCCGATGTCTTCCTCGACATCATCGAAGCGGAACGCGCCGACATGGACCGCAGCTTCTCGGGATTCACGTTCTTCGCCGATCACGCCGGGGCGTTCCCGACGACGATCGTCAGCATCCCGACGATGCTGACAGGACAGCCGTACCGGAATCAGGAACCGATGCGCCGGTTCATGAATCGGGTCTTCAAGCGTGGATCGATTTTCGGGGTGATGCGCTCGCAGGGCTATCAGGTGGATGCGATTTCAGGTCTGATCTTCGACAAAGCGTCGGCCACCAACTACTACCGTCTTCCGACGCCGTATGTCACCTACGACGCGTACGTGCGATTCACGGCCTGGCAGCTCGCGGACCTGTCGCTCTTCCGGCACTCCCCTCACCTGCTGAAGCCGGCGATTTACAACAACCAGTCGTGGCGGCTGCAGAACGCGTTCGGCCAGGACAACTCCGACACGGCCGGCCGCCGTCATTTCCCCGTGAACGCCGAAGCGTTCATGAGGGATTTCACGCCACGACTGCACGTGGCCCACGACCGGCCGCTATACAAGTACGTCCACGTGGGCATTCCCCACTGGCCGATGACGCTTGACGCAGACTGCCACTACATCGGCATCAAGCGCGCGTCGCGCGAGCTCTACACGGGCCAGGCCCGGTGTGCGGTCAGGCTGGTCGCCGAGTTTCTCGACCGGTTGCGCGAGCTTGGCATCTACGACAGCAGCATGGTGCTCATCACGTCGGATCATGGCATTGCGATCACGCCGGATGGGTTCACCGGCGAGCGCGACACGGTTGGAGGTCCTCTGTCGAACATGTCTGGCAGCGCGCTTGCGCTGCTCGTCGTGAAGCCGCCGCACAGCACCGGCCCGATCCGTATCTCGCAGGCGCCGACGATGATCAGCGACATCCCCGCAACCATCGTCGACACGATGGGCCTGAAGAATCCGTTTCCCGGCACGCCCGCGATGAAAGTAGACGAACACGCCCCGCGGCCGCGCACCTTCGCGGTCTATCCGTGGAGCAGCGCGGATTGGGCCGCCGATCACTTTCCTTATATGGATGTGTTCACCATTAACGGCCCGGTGATCGATGGGCAGGCCTGGAAGTCGGAGGAGCCAATCTACGCGCCGGGTATCGACCCCGGCGGCCGCTCGCGAGGGCTCTACCGACCCGAGCGCGAAGGAACCGGAACGACATTTCGATGGAGCGGCCCGATCTCCTATGTGCATGTACCTTCCGATGCAAAGGGCTTGGAGCTGGGCGTGCGATCGATTTCACCAATGCCTCAAACGCTCACCATCGAGGTTCGGGGCAAGGTGATCGACACGCAGAAGCTGACCGATCACGAGTGGCATACGATCAGCTACCAGCTCGATCCTGCGACCAAAGACGGCAAACCCGATTCCCAATGGGTGGTGCTGAAAGTCGACCCGATGTGGCGGCCGCCACACGACGGGCGCCGGCTTGGAGTGATGACGCGCGATCTCAAGTGGCGGTGATTCCTTACAGGAGACTAAGAGCGATTCTCAAAATGTACGTAGTGTCCGGCTTGAGCCGGACCGGTAAGTTCAGACCGAACGGAGTTGGGTTGGCGTCGCTGCCGCGCGAATCCGAAGCTCCGGGGCCGGACGCGCGCTGCGAGGCCGCCCGCGACCGCTCGACGCGAGGACACTGACTTCGCTCTTCATCCTCGCTCGAGGCCCGCAGGCTTCTCGCGCGGTCAGGCGTCACCCGTCGGCCGCCTGCGCACGGCTTCGCGCCGCAGCCACGCCAACCCAACTCCGGCGCCGGCTGAAGCCGGACACTACGTCTACACGGACGTGGGAACGGCTCTAACGTGCGGACGTGAACAGAAGCTCAGAAGATTAGAAGGATTGAATCTAATCATTGTCTGACCTTCTGATCTTCTGTGTCCGTGACTTAGATCGCCGCGATGCAATCGATCTCGACGAGCGAATCGCCAGGAATGCCACCGGCCGCGGCGATCGTCGTGCGCACGGGCGGCTCGAGGCCGAAACGCCCCTGGAACGCGGCGTTCATCCCCGCGTAGTCCTTCAGGTCGTTCAGGTACACGTTTACCTTCAGCACCTTCTCCATCGACGAGCCAACCGACAGGAGACGCTTCTCGATTTCGTCGAGCACGTGCTTGGTGTGCTCGCCGATGTCTCCCTTGAAGTGCGCCCCGATGCCGGCGATGAACACCATGTTGCCGAACGTGACGATGCCGCTGAAGAGGGGCGGCTTCTCCGGCGGCTTGCCGTTGGGCCAGATCACGCGCTTCACGGGCTTCTGCCCCGCCGTCGTCTGCGCGCCCGCCGCCGCGGGAAGCGCAACGGCGGCAGCAACGGCCGTGGATTTCGCGAGGAATTTACGGCGGTTCGATGTCATTGGATCCTCCTAGCGCGGCTAAAGCCGCGCCCTACCGGTGTTGTCGTTAAAGCCGCGCCCTACCGGGTTGTCGGTATTGTCGCCGTCAGACCGTTCAGATCGTAAACAACCTTGCCGTCGCGCAACGTGAGCTCGCACGTGATCCGTTGTGTGCCATCGAGGCGCACGCCGGGGCCGTCGACGTACCCGAAGTGGCCTTTCTCCACGCGCCACACGGCCACGTCCGCATTCGCGCCGACCGAGAGATGTCCGAGCGCCTCCTGGCGGATCGTACGAGCGGCATTCCACGTCGTCCGCCGGATCACCTCGTCCAGCGGAAGACCGAGCGCGAGAAACTTGCTCATTACGTTGGGCATGTCCTTCATCCCGCCGCTCAGGCTCGCCATGTGAATGTCGGTCGAAATCGTATCGGGCAGAAATCCTTCCTTGATCGCCGGCACCGCGATGCGCCACGCAAAGCTGGTGGCCCCGTGGCCGACGTCGAAGAGAACGCCCCGCTTCCTGGCTTCCCAGAGCGCCGGGTTCACCTTGCCCGACGGATCCTGTTCTCCGCGAATCCCGGAATAGACGTGCGTGTAGATGTCGTTCGGCCGCAGCTTCACCATCACCAGTTCCGACAGCGGCCGCTCGTTGCGGCGCGCGCCGAAATCCACCATCACTGGCAGGCTGGCGAGTGCGCCCGCTTCGACGGCCCGCTCGACCGGCGCCCATTCGGGTCCTGAATAGTGCGCCGTCTTGATGCCAACGACGATCCCGGGATAGCGGCGCGCCATGTCGGCGGTCGGCTGCGCCGCCATGTCGTTCAGATCCTGCTCGAACTTCCCGCCGCGCATCCCGTGGCCGACGATGTTCAGAAACGCGAGGACACGAGTCGACGCGCGATCGATGATGCGCTGCTTGAAGTCTTCGAAGTTGCGCCACCCGGAGCTGCCCGTGTCGACAACCGTCGTCACGCCCGAGCGGGGCGCCACGATGTCGGGATAGACGCTGTTGTCGCCGGCATACGAACGCGCCTCGCCGGTGCCGGCGTAGACGTGCGTGTGAATGTCCACGATCCCGGGGCTGATGAAGAGCCCACTGACATCGACCGTTTTGACGGCATCAGCGGGATCGATCTTCGGCGCGACGGCCGCAACCTTCCCTCCGGAAATCGCCACGTCGCGGATGGCGCTGATGCTGTTCCGCGCATCGATCAAGTGGCCACCGCGCAGCAGCAAGTCATACCGGGGCGCGGCGAAGGGCTGCGCGGCCAGAACCGCGACGGCGAATGCAACTGCAACGGTCCGGCTGAAGCCGGACACTACGTACTTCACTTCCGCCTCGCGCTCCACTTCGCGCCCAGATACTCGCCCATGTCGAGGTCGCCCGACATCTCGCTCCCTGCAACCTTTCCCGTGAACGTGAACGACAGCGCGTCTCCGGTCTGACCGCCGTAGTTGCTGCGAAGGCTGACGTCGCTTCCGTTGATCGTCCCGCTCAGATCGCGGGCCACGAAGTCACCCTGGTGCGTGCCGTCAACCTCGTTACCCTTCTGCCTCAGGTGCAGCGTATGCGTGGACGAGCCGGCTGCGTACTCGATGCGCACGTCCCAGCGGCCGGTCAAATCGACCGCAGGCGCTCGCGTCTCGGCGGCGGGCTCGCGAAGCGCCCGCGACGTCAGGACGGCATGAAGCCGGTCGGCGATGACCGTTTCATCACCCGGCGACATCATGTACGGCGTCACGTTGACGCCCGTCTCGACGGGCGGGCCCGGCCGGCGTCCCGGGGTGAGATAGATTCTCGGCTCCGTTTCGAAGAGCGTACGCGCGACGGTTTCACCGGAAAACCCGAAGCGCTGGGGATCCCACCAGATGCGCAGCGAAGGCGTGCGATTGGACAGTCCGGAGGGTTCGGTGACGTTGGTCGTCACGCCGGGAACCGCCGACACTCGGTGCGAGATGTGATCGAGCCACGACGTCCAGCGCTTCCACTCGGCATCATGATCGCGCTTGACCCATGCTTCAACGGCCGCCAGCATGCCCATGGCTTCTTCTTTCCCGACCTTCAGCGCGCGCCCGGGGCCATGGTGCGGCGCGCTGTGCACCCAGGCCGCGCGCACCAGATCCTTGCGGCCGAGCAGCAGCCCGGCGGTCTGCGGTCCACGCAGGCATTTGCCTCCGCTATAGGCCACCAGCGTGGCGCCGTTCTGCAGGTGGACGTTCGGGATCGTAAGAATCTCGGCGGCGGCGTCCACGACAATCGGCACACCTCTGGGATTGGCCACCTGCGCGATCGCCTTCGTGTTGAGCACGCTCTGGTCTGCGCTCGTGCCGGCCAGCACGTAGATCATCGCCGTGCGCGGACCGAGCGCGGCCTGCAGCTCGTCGACCGAGCTCACTTCGATGATGCGCGTCCCGACCGCGCGGACGGCGGCGTCGTAGACATTGCGCGAGTGCTTCGGGATGATCACCTCGTCTTTGGCGAAGCCGCTGAGGTTCGGGAGGCGGACCTGCAGATCGGGATTGCCGCCGGTCAGGCACGCGGCGGTCGCGTGCGTGAGCGCCGCGGAACAGCCCGCCGTCACGAGACCCCATTCGGCGCCGGTCAACGTAGCCAGGCGAGCACCAATCGACTCGGCGAGCTCATCGAGATGCACGTAGTGGCGCGACGCGGCGTCCATCGCCGCGCGGACTTCCGGCAGCATCAGCGAGCCGCTGATGATCGTGAACGTACCGCGTGCGTTGACGACAGGCTTCACGCCGATCGATCGGTACGCATCGGCGCTCGCGCGCGCCGTGTTCTGTGCGGCCTCGAGGGGCGCCACGACCAGTGGCGTCTCGGTTCCGGCGAGCGTCGACAGGCTCAACACGGCCGCGACGTCGCGTCCTCCGCGCAACAAATCGCGGCGGCTGAAAGGAGCAGACATGAATGCCCTCCTAGATCTCTAGATCTACAGATCTACGTGCTGACACTCGGTGGTGCGAACAGTCGCGAGCCTGCATCGGACAACATGACCCACAGCCCGTACACACCGAGGATCGTTCCGAAAGGAATGTTCATCAGATTGAGCGCCGACAGCACGATCGTCAGAATGCGCGCCCATGGCCGGTATTTGAGCAGGCCGACCCCCGCAACGATGCCGGGCAGTGAGAGGACCAGCATGAACATGCCGAGCGCTGCTCCTGTCAGACCGAGAACGGGCAGCGCGAGCCATGCATCGGGATCGGAGGCAGCGCCCGCCGCCCCGATGACGCTGAGAAGTGCCATCAGACCAAGCCCGGCCAGGGTGCCGAGCGCGCCGAAGACGATATACAGGACCGCGAGGACCTTCACGTGAGTATCCATCGCCCAGCCTCCCGTTCCGCTTTCGCGGCTATGATGGCAAAGGACTATAACCTAAAGTGCCAGCCATGAATCGTGGCTCTCGAGGACGCCGGGCATTTCTCGCGACGACGCTGAAAGCGGCTGGCGGGTTCGCATGGTCTCCCGCCTTCTTGCGGCAGGCGGCCGCAAGACCGGGCATTCCCTATGGCGTGTCCAGCGGCGACGTCACGCGCGATCGCGCCATCATCTGGAGCCGCACCGACCGTCCGGCACGGATGCTGGTCGAGTGGTCGACGACCGAGTCCTTTCAGAACGCGCATCGCGTCCGGGGCCCGGCGGCCGGCGAGCCGTCGGGGTACACCGCGCGTGTCGATCTCGCCGGGTTGCCGCCCGATCAACGCATCTTCTATCGGGTGCAGTTCGAAGATCTCGCCGAACCGCGCAGCCTTAGCGTGCCTTACAGCGGCAGCTTTCTCTCCGCACGGGCGACCACTCGCGACGTCACGCTGGCATGGTCGGCAGACACCGTGGGGCAGGGCTGGGGCATCAACCCGGAATTCGGCGGCATGCGAATGTACGAAACGATCCGCCGCGCCGAACCCGACGTGTTCATTCACTGCGGCGACACGATCTACGCGGACTCGCCGGTCCCCGACGAGATTCCGCTCCCGGACGGAACGGTGTGGAAGAACCTGACGACGACGGAGAAGTCGAAGGTCGCGGAGACGCTGGACGAGTTCCGCGGCAACTACGTGTACAACCTGCTCGACGACAACGTCCGCCGGTTCAACGCCGAGATCTCCCAGCTGTGGCTCTGGGACGACCACGAGGTGAAGAACAACTGGTTCCCGGGCATGAGCCTCGCCGACGACGATCGATACACGGAGAAGGACATCCACGTGCTCGCGAGGAACGCGAGGCGCGCCTTCCTCGAGTACGCACCGATTCGGCTCACGTCTGGCCCCATCCCGCCGATCTACCGCTCGATCGCGTACGGCCCGCTCGTCGACGTGTTCGCGCTCGACCTGCGCACGTACCGGGCACCGAACTCCGCCAACAACCAGCCCGTGCCCGGGGCCGGCACCGTTCACGCGGGCGCGCACCAGATTGTCTGGCTCAAGCACGCGCTGCGTTCGTCGAACGCGGTCTGGAAGGTCATTGCCTGCGATCTTCCGATCGGCCTCGTCGTCCGAGACGGCGACACGCGGTTCGAAGCCATCGCCAACGCCGATGCCGGCGGTCCGCTCGGCCGCGAGCACGAGATCGCCGACCTGCTTCGATTCATGCGGCAGCAGCGGATTCGCAACGTCGTGTGGATCACCGCAGACGTCCACTATGCGTCCGCGCACCATTACGACCCCGAGCGCGCGCGATTCAAGGACTTCGATCCGTTCTGGGAATTCGTGGCGGGGCCGCTGAACGCGGGCACGTTCGGCCCCAACGAGCTCGACGGAACGTTCGGGCCCGAGCTCCGTTTCTCGGCGGTGCCGCCCGGCAGCCGGCCGAACCGCCCGCCCAGCGACGGCCTGCAGTTCTTCGGCCTCGTCAGGATTTCAGGGAAGTCGCGCGTGATGACCGTGGAGTTGAGGAATCTTGCGGGCGACGTGATTTATTCGATTGACCTTGATCCCCGGTAGCGAAAAAGAACGACGCAGAGCCGCCGAGGCGCAGAGTTTTTGGACGTTCTTTACTCTGCGACTTTGCGTCTCTGCGTCGAAACCACCTACTTGATGAACAACATCTCGCGATAGGTCGCCAGCGGCCACATCGCGTGCGGCACCAGCGATTCGAGCTCGTCGGCGGCCTCGCGCACCGCGGCCATCGCCGGAATCACGCTGTCGCGGTAGTGCTTGGCGTGTTTCTCGGCCGATCCGTTCCCCTCGTGCGCCAGGACTTTCTCGAGCTTGTCGGTGCCGGCCTTCAGCCTGTCGGTCAGCTTCGTCACCTTGTCGAGCAGTTTCTTGCCCTCGACCGACTTGCCGCCGGCCTGCTTGACCGCGGACACGCTCTGCGCCACGTCCTTCTGGTATTCGAGCGCCGCCGGCAGCACGTACCGGTTGGCCATCAGCACCATCAACTGCCCCTCGACGTTCACGGTCTTGTTGTAGGTCTCGACCATGATGTCGTAGCGCGCGTGCAGCTCGCGCTCGTTGAGAACCTTGTATTTCTCGAACGTCGCGACGACCTCTTTCGCGGTGAGCTGAGGCAGCGCATCCACCGTGTTCTTCAGGTTCAGCAGCCCGCGCTTGCCCGCTTCCTTCTCCCACTCTTTCGAGTAGTTGTTGCCATTGAAGATGATGCGCTTGTTTTCCTTGATGATTTTCGGCAGCAGCTCGCCCGCGGCCTGCTCGACCGACTTGCCGCCCTTGGTCAGCTTCTCGAGCTCGGTCGCGATGTAGTCGAGCGACTCGGTCACCGCCACGTTGAGCGCGATGTTCGGGTAGGCGATGCTCTGGCCCGACGAGACGGCACGGAATTCGAACTTGTTGCCGGTGAACGCGAACGGGCTCGTGCGATTGCGATCGCCTGAGTCGCGCGGCAGCTTCGGCAGCACCATCACGCCGGTATCGAGCTCGCCGCCGCTCTTCGAGCTCTTCGCCCCGCCCTTTTCGATCTGCTCGAAGATGTCGGTGAGCATGTCGCCGAGGAACACCGAGATGATCGCCGGCGGCGCTTCGTTCGCGCCCAGCCGGTGATCGTTGCCCGCGCTGGCGATGCTCGCCCGGAGCAGACCCTGCCACTTGTTGACCGCGCGCAACACCGCCGTGCAGAACACCAGGAACTGGACGTTGTCGTGCGGGCTCTTGCCCGGGCCCAGGAGGTTGTTGCCCAGGTTGTCGCTCATCGACCAGTTGAGGTGCTTGCCCGATCCGTTGACGCCGGCAAACGGCTTCTCGTGCAGCAGGCACGCCAGGCCGAACTTCGGCGCCATCCGCTTCATCGTTTCCATCGTCATCATTTGATGATCGGTGGCGAGGTTGGCGTTCTCGAAGATCGGCGCGATCTCGTACTGGCTCGGCGCGACCTCGTTGTGACGGGTCTTCACCGGCACGCCCACTTTGTAGAGCTCGGTCTCGACCTCCGACATGAAGTCCATCGCCCGCTCGGCGATCGAGCCGAAGTACTGATCTTCGAGCTCCTGTCCCTTGGGCGGCTTTGCGCCGAACAACGTGCGGCCGGCGTTAATCAGGTCGGGACGCGAGAGATAGAAGTTGAGATCGATGAGGAAGTACTCCTGCTCGGGACCGCACGTCGTCACGACGCGGTTGGCCTTCGAGCCGAAGAGCTTCAGCACGCGCACGGCCTGCTTCGAGAGCGCTTCCATCGAGCGCAGCAGCGGCGTCTTCTTGTCGAGCGCCTCTCCCGTCCAGCTGACGAAGGCCGTCGGGATGACGAGGGTGGTCGCCGATCCGCTCTTCAGCAGCCAGGGCGGGCTGGTCGGGTCCCATGCGGTGTAGCCGCGCGCCTCGAAGGTGGAGCGCATGCCGCCCGACGGAAAGCTCGACGCATCGGGCTCGCCCTTGACGAGCTCCTTGCCCGAGAACTCGTACACCGCTTTCCCGTCGGTGACGGGCGCGAGAAACGAGTCGTGCTTCTCGGCGGTGATCCCGGTGAGCGGCTGGAACCAGTGCGTGTAGTGCGTCGCGCCGTGCTCGGTCGCCCAGTCCTTCAACGCGGCGGCCACCGCGTCGGCCACCGACGCATCAAGGGCCTCCCCGTGCGTCACCGTGCGTCGCAGCGCGTCGTAGACGGGCTTCGGCAAGCGCTTCTGCTGCTCGGCGTCGTTGAACACGAGACTACCGAACGTGCCTTTCCCGTTCGGCATTTCCTTCCGTTTCGTCTCAGACCAGTCGCGTATTGCGCTGATCGCTTCACCCAATACCGCTGAGCCCATGCTGTCGTCCTCCTTCGTCGCGGGGCCGTCGGCCGCCGCTTCCTGCGCTTTAATATGATGGCGTCGTCGTTCGTGTGTCCTTCGAACGCAGGTGGCCGTGCATTCTAGCAGCCGGCGAGACTTCCGGAATCACAATTGCGGACGGAAGGACACGATTTCCAAGGTACGTGCTTATCAAGATCAGCGCCAACCGGCGCTCACCGCGCCTGACCACCCAATCTCGACGTTTTTGTTAAGAATTCCCGCCGCCGATGGCGCTCGACGGGGCGAGCACTCGTGTCTATCCGAAGCGACGACAACGTCAGTCTCGAGGGAAATGAGCGACATTTATGTCGCTTCCTTATTTGTGGTCATACATGGAGAACTCATGCCGTGCGAGGAGGTTGCGAAGCATAGCGGATTTCGTGGAGCGTGACGACCAGGACCCACAAACTTGTTGGGTTGACGAAATTTGGTCACAAGCTTGTCGCCGCTCTTCGCGCGTGTTGCACCCGCCGTCAGAACCCGCCTCGCTCCTTGTTCCGGTAGATCTCTTTGGCCGCCTGATGGAGTTTCTTCCAGCGTTTTTTCTCGGCGGCTGCCGCGGCCTTGTCGCGCTTGCGCTCTTCGAAGGCGACCTCACGTCCGAGGTGGCGGTAGTGCTCGAGCCGCTCGGGGTCCAGATCGCCGCGCGCGACGGCTGCCCTCACCTCGCATCCCGGTTCGGTCTGGTGGGCGCAGTTGCCGAAACGGCACCCGGCCGCCAGCGCGGCGATGTCCTCGAAGGTTTCCGCCACCGCCGTCTCGTCCACCCACGGCTGCAACTCGCGCATGCCCGGCGTGTCGATGAGAAGCGCGCCGCCCGGCAGCTCCACCAGGTGGCGCGCCGTCGTGGTGTGACGCCCCCGCCCGTCGGCTTCGCGGATGGTCGCCGTCTTCAGGCGATCCTGCCCGAGCAGCCGGTTCACGAGCGTGGACTTGCCGACACCGGAAGAGCCGATAAGGGCAACCGTCTGGCCTGGTGCGAGATACGCGGTCAGCGCGGCGAGACCGTCGCCCTGCCGGGCGCTGACGGCCAGCACATCGACGAACGGCAGGCGGCGGGAAATGTTTGCCGCGTCGGAGACCGGGTCGGCGCTCAAGTCGGTCTTGTTGAGCACCACCACCGGCACCGCCCCGGCGTCGCGCACCACCGTCAGATAGCGCTCGATACGCCGGGGATTGAGATCCTCGGCCAGCGCCGTGACCAGGAAGATGGTGTCGACGTTGGCGGCCACTACCTGCTCTTCGACGGCACGGCCGGCGGCTTTTCTGGAGATGGTGCTGCGGCGGTCGAGACGACGGATGATGATGGCGCGCTCGGTCGCCGCCGGGGCCGTCAAACAGACCCAGTCGCCAACCGCGGGAAAGTCTGCCGCTATCCGGGTGTCGTGACGGAATCGGCCGCTCACCTCGGCCCATCCGTCGAAGTCACCCGCGACCCGATAGGCGCCTCGCTGTTCTTCCACCACGCGCGCGACAGAGGGTCTCGTCGACTCTTCCGCGACCTGCCGCGCGAAGAAATCGCTCCACCCCATGCGCTCGAGCGGACGCATGCGGGAATCCTAGCATTCTCGTGAATAATCGGGGGACAACGAGCTGTTCTGATCGGCGTGTCAACGAGTCAGGCGGAACTGAAGTTCCGCCCTACCTGAGGTGGCCCGACATCAGGTGGCCCTATATCAGATGGGCTACCCACTGGACGACCTCGAACGCCGCGGTCAACACGAGCCCGGCGGCCGTCACAAGAATCGCGAGCGCAAACACGGCGGCAATGGCGCCGCCCATGAACGCCACGATCGTGTTCATCAGCTTGAGGAGCGTCAGCGGATCCCGGTCAGCGGCAACAGCCAGGTGCGCGTTCATGCAGTGCCTCCGCAACAGCATGAGCAAGCGGCGTACCCGCGAAATCTGCCCGATTGCGCCTGATCGCGCGCACGTTCGGCCGGCCGGTGGGGATTTTTCCCCGATGGCGTGAATTTTCGCCGCGCGTTCGGCGTCAGCGCCCTTCGAGGTACTTCTTTGTGGCGGTCAGCCCCGACTCGAGCCCGCTGCGGACGCTCTCGCGGACTTTCCCTCTGATCATCCTGCCGACGAACCCGCTCAAACCGTCCGAGCGGCTGCGATTGACCATCACCAGCCAGAAGCCTGTACCACGAGACGCCTGGGGTACGAGCACCCGCAGCTCGAGCGCGGTCCAGAAATAGTGACTCGAATAGAGCTGCTTGGACGCCACGATCGTCGCGTCCTGCTCTTGCTGAATCGCGACGTGATTGAGTCTGATGGTGGGCTTGAGACCGAATTCGGCCTCCTGCCAGTAGATGAATGACGTGATGGGCCGGGCCGGGGTCTTCGGGTAGTCGAGGAGGTACTGGCGCATGTCCGGCAGATACGCGGCGAGTTCTGGCAGCCCCTTCAACAGCTCGCGGAACTCGTTGGCGACAAACGTTGGATTCGTCGAGTCCCGGTACACGGCGAGGCGTGCGTTGCCGCCCTGGCGGTAGGCATTGACGTAGTCGAGCGCTATCTGCCGAACGAGCCGTTCCAATTGCGCTTTCGTATCCGGCGCCGACCAGTTCACTTCTTTCTTCAGGCGGACGAGAGTCTCCGCGCTCGCTTTCAACTCGCAGTCGCCCACCTTACACGTTCGGAGATCCTGCACGTCATCGTCGGGCAGCACGAGCGCGGCGAAATCCTCGAGCCGGGCCGGATCGCCCACCTTCTTCGTGACGCGGAAGCCGCCACCCGACTCGAAGCGCTCGATGTCGTGCATCGCCGCCACGTAGCGCGCGATCGGCGCCGCGATCCAGATGGCGCCGAACACGCCGACCTCTTTGGCCGGATCGCCTTCGAGCTGCCTCGCGAAAGGCGCTCCACTCTGAAGCGCGCGCCGCTCCTCCACGGTCAGCTTCACGACCTTGGTGAGGTATTCCTCCAGGCGCGGGGGGAACGCCGCCTGCCCCTCGATGCGCACGGGGCGCACGAGGCAACTCATCACGAGCCCGGCAACCAGCATTTTCGAACGGGCGAACATGGGCTTTCCTTCTCGCGAGTGTAGCGCAGGCGTGACAGAATGGTGAATGGCTCAGAACCTTTCAGACTACGAGCTGCGCCAGTCGCCAGACCAGCCGCCACCACTGCAATCGTTCAAATCGAACCGGCTGTGGATCGTGGTAGCCCTGCTCGTCGTTGCAGGCGGCCTCGCCTACTACGTATTCAACCGATCGCCGGCCGTTCCGGAAACCCAGACGAGCGCGCCGAAACCTGCGGCCGCGGATTCGACAGCGGCCGGGCGCGGCGCACCCGCGATCACGCTTCCGCCCATCGAGCAGAGCGACGGCCTGGTCCGCAAGCTCGTCTCCGAACTGTCGTCGAACCCGACGGTGGCGGCCTGGCTCGCGACCGACGACCTCGTCCGCAACTTCACCGTCGTCGTGTCCAACATTGCCGCGGAGGAATCGCCGGGCGTGCACGTGAATCAGATGCGCCCGAAGGCCCGCTTCCAGATCATCGAACGGAACGGACGGATGACGATCGACCCGCGCAGCTACCAGCGATATACGCCGATCGCTTCTGCGGTGGGCGCCCTCGACCCGGAAGGTTGTGCGCGCCTGTACGCGACGCTGAAGCCGCTGATGGAAAAAGCGCATCGCGATCTCGGATACAACACTTCGTTCGACGCGACGTTCGAGAGCGCCATCGTCAAGCTGCTCTCGACGCCGACGCTGAAGGATCCGGTGCGCGTCGTGCCGCACGGCATAGGCTACGCGTTCGAGGATTCGCGGCTCGAGGCGCTGTCGCCGGCGCAGAAGCATCTTCTACGCTTCGGACCGGCCAACGCTCAAGTCGTCCAGCAGGCGCTGCGGAACATCGCCGTCGCGGTGGGCATACCCAGGGAGCGGCTGCCTAAATAGTCGTTAGGCGCAAGTCGGCAGTCGTAAGGCGCAGGTCGTCGTCAGTCTTCAGTTCTAACTGAAAACTGAGAACTGAAAACTGATGACTGCTTTACAGATCCTTGACGGCCTGGAGCACGTCTTCGGCGTGGCCGTCGACCTTCACGTTGTCCCACCGGCGGGCCACCTTGCCGTCGGCGTCGATGAGATACGTCGTGCGGACGTTGCCCATGAACTTGCGGCCGTACAGAGATTTCTGCTGCCAGACTCCGTACTTCTCCGCGACGGCGTGATCGGTGTCGGCCAGTAGAGGGAAGTTGACGTCGTATTTGCCGGCGAAGCGCGCCTTGCTCGCTTCATCGAGAATGCTGACGCCAAAGACCGCCGCCTTCGCGGTCTTGAACCGGGGCAGACGGTCTCGAAAGTCGCACGTCTCCTTGGTGCAGCCGGGCGTGTCGTCTTTCGGATAGAAATACAACACGATCGGCCGCCCGGCGTAATCGGCGAGCTTGTGCGCTTTGCCGTCCTGGTCATTCAGCGTGAAGGCCGGCGCTTTCTTTCCGGGTTCGACGAGTGACATACCCGCGGATACTAGGCCGTTTTTGGGAAAAACAAAAGCGCCGGACGGCTAGTCGTGCAGGACAACGCTGAGGAGCGCCGAGTGGATTTTGAGGCCGCCGTTGTATTCGATGAATCCCAGCTTCCTGAATTTGTTCATGAAGAAATTGACGCGCGACCGGGTCGTGCCGACCATTTCCGCGAGCGTCTCCTGCGAGAGGTGAGGCAGCACACCCTGCGGCTTGTCCTCCATCCCATAGCGAGCCAGCAGCATCAGCGTCCGGGCCAGCCGTTTCTCGCTGGAGTTGAACAACTGGTCGACGAGATCCTCTTCGATGCGGATGTTGCGCGACAACATGAACGTGATGAACAGTTGCGAGAACCCCGCTTCCTCGTGGAGCAACTGAATCATCTGCTTCTTCGGCACGACGAGGACGGTCGTGGACGACACGGCGGTCGCGGTCGCCATGCGCACGCGCTGCCCGGCGAGCGCACCTTCCCCGAGGAAATCGCCGCGCCCGAGCATGGCGACAATGGCCTCCTTTCCCGCACGCGACAAGATCGAGAGCCTGACGGTCCCCTTCTGGATGTACATGACGTTGTCGGAGGCATCGCCTTGCGCGAACATCACGGAACGCGGACGGTATTCGACGACCTTCTTGGACACGCTAGAGGAGGTGAGAAACCGCTCGGCATCGAACGCAGCCGGGTTCGCGTTCGCGGCTGGCTTCTTTGAGGGCCGTGGCATTGGCCGAAATGTTACCGCAGATCCAGGGTGCCGCAGCTACAAATGCCTGATTTTTGAACGCAGATCGTCGAACTGAAGCTGAATTTCCGCAAGGCGCGTCAACTGTGCATCCAGCTGCACATAAATGTGCTCAATCTGGCGTTGCAGAACCGCTGGCAGCCGCAGGTACTGACGTTGTGTCGTACCGGGCTTGCGCGCTGGCTTGACGCCAGACGGTGAAGGACTGGGACGCATCCCCCGTGACATACCCGGACTATAAACGGCTCGCCATGATCTGGTCTGTGCAGTTCGGCACAGCTGGGGGCTCGGGTTTCAGGTACTCTCGGAACATGTTCATGAACAATCGCGCCATTGCGTCCTGCACCGGTATGGTTCTGCTGGTTGCGTCGACGATCGCTGCGCAGCAACCCTTCAGCTACCGCGAGTTCCAGTTGGGTAGCGATGTCGCCTCGGTAGAAAAGCTGACGGGCTCCATGGCCACGGCGGCAAAGGTCATTCACGCACGTCCCGCCGCCATCGTGGAGCTGGAATGGCGACCGCGATACTCCGCCCGGGGCGAATCGCCCCAGACGGATCCGGTCGACACGATGCTGTTCAGGTTTTACGACAACCAGCTGTACACGGTCATCGTCGATTACGACCGTCGCCGCACGGAAGGCATGGCGGCAGCGGACATGATCGCCGCGGTCAGCGAGACCTATGGACCCTCCCGGCTGGCGTCCAGGCCGATCGGCACCCAGACAGCCGGGTACGGCCTCTTCGAAACGCCAATCGCCATCTGGGGCGACGCGGAGTACTCCGTGACGCTCTTGCGCGGCGCGCAGCCTGATGCATTCCGCCTCGTGGTCACGTCCATACGGCTCGACAATCTCGCCCGGAAGGCCAGCGCCACCGCCGTCCAGATGGACGCCGCCGAGGCGCCGCAGCGTGAGCTCGCGCGGCAGAAAAAGGACGCCGAGGACTCGCTTGCGGCGCGGGAAAAGGCCAAGGCCGAAAACAAGGCGGGGTTCAGGCCCTGACCACGCTGTATCAAATAACACACCGGATCCGGGCCCCAACCGAGTAACATTGGTAGATGTTGGTTATTACCCGTCTCCACGAGTTCATCGCGGCGCTCGATCGCCGCCGGCCGCAGCCAGAGCGAGCCGGCGAGCGACAGATTGCCACGGAGTCCGCGGAGCTTCGGGAACGAGCCGTCGCGAGAATCGCGCAGCTCGAACAGCGCCCCGAATCGTAACGAAAGGCCCGGCACATCGATGAACGGCACAATCAAACGACTGGTCACGGAAAAAGGCTTCGGATTCATCGCGGCACCTGACGGCACCGAGTATTTCTTTCATCAATCGGCCTGCACGGACACCCCATTCGAGCAGCTGCGCGAGCGTCAGGCTGTGACATTCGACGTGGGGCAGGGCGTGAAGGGGCCGAGGGGCGAAAACGTCAAACCCGCGTAGTGGGCCGACCCGCGGGCCCGACGATCAGGGCTCAGCGGACATTGCCTCGTATACGTCTTCGACGGGCACGTCATGCTCGGCCGCCAGGTGGCGAGCGAGGGTCTCCTCGCATTTGGTTATCTCTCTGTCAACGGACTGGGACGACAGGCTGGACGCGTAGCGCCGGGCTGCCGCACGGATCTTCAGGCCATCCCGCTGCAGGTGTTCCCGGTCCAGCTGACGGTCCAGATGCAAGTGCCGGCGCGGTTCTTCAATCAGCACGCACGAGCGTGACGGCTGCGCCACCCACATCGCGAGCGCCATAAACACCAGCGCTGCTGCTGAGAGAGTCGTCAGTTCACTCACGATTCACTATCCCGCCGAAACTCCGCGAGCCACCGCCCGCTGACCCAACCCAACCCCTCCTCGCGACCCATCCAGCGCGACAACCACATGGTGACGACGACAGCCGTGACGACCATGCCGACGATGAGCCAGAGCACGTATTGAGAATACGCGGCGAGGCGTGACGGCGCTGTCCTGAACAGCA
Organism: Vicinamibacterales bacterium; assembly: GCA_963746535.1. Taxonomy (GTDB): domain Bacteria; phylum Acidobacteriota; class Vicinamibacteria; order Vicinamibacterales; family JAMQPK01; genus JAMQPK01. The sequence continues at coordinate 269,420 of CAVVBP010000012.1, forward strand.
CAGCCGGCATTGTGACGATCCGCTAATGTCGGAGCATGTCATCAGAACCATTCGTCGACGACGGTTTCGCAGAGCGTTGGGCGGCATGGCAGGCGCGCGGCGCGGCACACGATCGTGCGACCAGGCGAAAAATGTTCGTCTTCCTGGCCATCGTTGTGCTCTCGTCGGCAGTGCTGATGAGCGTGCGGTTCTTTTAGGCCCGCGGGCGAACACCACACGCTCATTACGCGGCGCGCACAGTCGACGTTTCACCCGGCGAATCAACGCACACACGATAAGGAATCCGCAAATGGCAACAACCGGCACCATCAAACGTCTTGTAAGCGACAAAGGGTTCGGATTCATCGCCGCGGGCGACGGGACCGAATATTTCTTCCATCAGTCGGCGTGCGTGCAGACCGCGTTCGACCAGCTCCGCGAGGGTCAGTCGGTGACGTTCGACATTGGCCATGGACCGAAAGGGCCAAGAGGCGAGAACGTCAGGGTCGAGTGATATCGAGACCACGCGGACGCGTGGGGAGGCTGCGCTTGGAGAATCGAAGCGTTCTGAAACTGAACGACATCGTGGTATCTCGAGTCGAAGGTGGACACCACTTGTTGATCGTGACCGCGATGCCGGACGACGACGCGATGTCGCTGGTATTCCGGGGCGACGGCTGGACCGTGCAGTATGCCGTTGCCAGGGGTGCGCGGCTGGCGGCAGGAAAAGGCGGCGATCTCTGGTACACGTCGGACCAGCTCACGACGCTCGAGTACCTCGAAACCTTTCGCGCGGACCGCGTCCTCACCGCCGTTCACTAGGCACGGCCGCTCGCAACAGCACGGCCAGGCGAATCTCTCCAATCACGCCGCCGCCGATCGGCTCGGGTGAAGTGGCGGCGACCCCTCGCAAATTCTCAAAACGCCGCTGCTCAATCGCCTGATACATCTTCGTGTCTGCGACGACGTACGCGACGTATCCCAGAGCGAGCACGCCGGCCGCCAGAAGCACTCTGGCGGCGCGGGGTGCATGACGACGCGTCCGGGTCATACCTTTGACGCCAGCGACACCATGCACAGACCCATCGCCGCAGCGATGACGATTCTTTTCACTTGGACCTTCTTTCTGTATCGACGTTCTGAAGTGGCCGACTCGGAGGGTCCTTGCGGGACGACGGCCGACTGGAACGATGGTAGGTCAGGTGTGCGAGAGTCGTGTGTGTCCGATTGCACAGCAGGGCGTGTGCACAAGAGTACATACGTCACTCATAGATGGCTCTACGATCGACGACGGGATGGAACATCTATCATGCTTTCAACACTCCTCATCGTCCTCCTCGTCCTGTGGGCACTCGGCATGGTCTCGTCCTACACGCTTGGCGGGTTCATCCACGTCCTCCTGGTCATCGCGATAGTGGGCGTGCTGGTCCGCGTCATCGGAGGCCGGGATCCGCTTCGAGGGTAACCTCGAACGGGCATTGGCATGGCCACCGATCGCATTCCCGCGGAACAAGCGGAGTCTGCCAGGAATGAGGCGGAACGCTTCAGGCAACTGGCGGAAGACGCGCGGGTGATCCGCGACCAGCACCGTGAGGCGCTCGAAACCGTGCGCCAGGAACGGGAGCACCTGCGCGAAGCGGGTGAGGCGGCCCGATCGGCCTCGGAGGACGCACGGCACGCCGCCGATGCGGCTCGTCAGGCCGCGGTAGAAGCTGTACGCGCAACCGCCGACACGCTCAAGGCGACGCTGGAGAGCATGAAGAGCGTCGAGGAGATGCGGCGCGATCTCCGCGATATGCAGGACGCGAGCAAGCTCAGCTCCAACTAGCAGCCCGCCCCGTCAGACACCGCGGACGCGGGTTCCGCCCGGCTGGCTAATGTTGCGGGTTCTTGTCGCACACCCAGCGAAGTTCGCTTTCCGCTTCCCGTCTGAATTGCATTCGTCCGATGCACTCGACGTGGGTGCAGGGTTTCGAATCGCCTCTTGCAGGTGCCATGAGATCCTCCTAGTGATTGACGGCGACGACAGATGAACCCTGCATGCGTGGCAGGTCGAGCGTGAAGACGCATCCACGATCGGCAAGGCTGCGCGCGTAGATCCGGCCGTGGTTCGCGTCGGCGCCCCATCGGCTGAACGCGAGGCCCAGGCCCATGCCGGTTCGATCGGTCCCACGCTGCTCGAACGGGCGGAACAGCTCATCGACCTTTCCAGCTACGAGGCCGCCGCATTCATCCTGAACTTCGATGAGCACGCGCTGGGCGCCGGCCCCGACCCGCAGCGTCACGGTGGACCCAGGGCGCGTGAACTTCAAGGCGTTCTGCAGGAGGTTTGTCACCACCGCCCCGAGCACCTGGCGGTCGCCCTCGATCGTGACTCCGCTGTCGATCGGCAGCACGGTCAGCGTGATACCTCGTAACTCGGCCTCCATGCGTGTCTGCGGCGCAAGTTCTTCGATGAACGGGGCAACGAGGAATCGCTCCCGATTCTGGACGCCGTGCGTCAGCCGGATCTCCGCGAGCGACCGGCCGACGAGCGCGCGCAACCCGAGAAGGCTTCGATTGAGCACGCTCCCCGTACTTCCCGCGACTCCCACATTCCCCGATTTGAGCACCTCGAATGCCATGATCGCGGTATTCACCAGGTTCCGCAGTTCATGAGACAGGTATCCAAGGCGTTCGCTCCCGCGCGCGATCTCCTCATCCCTGATGGACTGATTTCGCTCGCGCCCATACTCGGAGACGGCGCCCGCGATGGCGTCGTCGAGACAGTAGTTCAGCATGCGAAAGTCATCCGTCGGGATGGGCGCGTTCTTCTCCACCGCGAGCTCCGTGATGGACTGACAGACGTCGCCATAATCGTGCACGACCTGAGAGACCGTGAACCCCTGGGCTAGCAGGTCATGCCCGTGTTGAACCGCGCTGTTGGCAATTTCGGGATTGGACCTGAGACCCAGGCGGAGGGCCTTGACGAGCTGCTCCAAAAACACGGGGACGCCGTGATCCGCGTCCACGTCGGCCGACAATGCAATCGACCGCGTGGCCACCTTCGCGCGACAGCGTGTGATGATCTCGTCGCGGTGTGTGGCAATGAATTCGTGCAGCATCTGCTCCTCCCTGTTGCAACTGCCTTTAACTGTGCGTGTCCGTTTTTCCTCCGTGGACTGACTGCATCCTGGGCGGGTCTCCATCGCGTGCTGGGGGGAAATTCGCTAGCCGTCAGCGTGACAGGAATGCATGCACCGAGGCTGTTCAAATCTGAGACACTGTTCAGTTCGAGACAGCGCCGGGCGGACCTCGCGGCATACACTTCCAGATCTATTGACCTGTACGCTTTCGTACGTTCTGCTGGCGGCCATCCTCACGGTGGCCACGTCGGTCCCTGTCCACGCCGGGGGGGCCACACTGGCCGACGCGCAGCGCGCGTTTTTCAACGCGCGATACCCGGCGGCGGCTGACCTGGCTCTCGACCTGCAGGGGTCTGACGTCGACGCGCTGGCCGCGTATGAGGTCCGCACCTCTGCGTTGCACTTCCAGTTGAGAGACGCGCTCGGCCCTGACGCCGACAAAGGAAAAGCCTTCAAGCTGTGCGTGGCCTGCCCGGAGCTGCTGAAGGTGTTTCTCCACGACACCGCAAAGGGCCAGGCGCTTGCTCGTGCGCGACTGCAGCAAGACCCTGGCGACGCCGATGCACTGTTTTTTCTTGGGAAACTGAACCTGAACTATGTGTGGCTGCACCTGGAGACCCTCGGCCGCAAGACCGGCTGGAGCGAGTACTGGGAAGCGAGGCGGTCGCTCGACGCGGCGCTCAAGAACAATCCACGCCACATGCGCGCTCGCGTGGCAAGAGCCTGGATCGACTACATCGTCGACACCAAAATGGCGAGGGGCACGCGCTGGGTGCTCGGGGGCGGCAGCAAGAAACGGGCATTTCTCGGCGCGCGCGAAGCCGCGGCCGCCGAATCGGAGTTCTTCGTCCGCGTCGAAGCCGAATTCGCGCTGTGGGAAATGCTGGTGCGCGACCGGCAACTACGCGAAGCCACGACGATTGCTCGAGGGCTCGCGCGCGAATTCCCTGACAATCCCAAGCTCGCGAGATTCCTCGAGACGGCGCCGATCATCGATCCCTGAAAGAACAGTCGACCGCTACCTGGGCAGGAGCTGTGGGCTCTGCAGGAGCCCATCGGTTTGATCGGGTGCAAGGCTCTGCTGCCCTACGCGGTGAACAGGTATCGCGACGCCATCGGCAACGACATCTGTCGCAGGAAGAGGATCGGGCGGCAGCAGTGAGGCCGTGATGCCCTCTTCCATCCGGGCCGGAAACGCCGGCGCGGCGCCGAGGATCTTTGCGTTGTACACGGCCAGCATCAATTCCTGAAACACCGGCAGCGCCAGTCTCCCCCCGGTCTCTCTCGATCCAAGAGAACGGTTGTCGTCGAAGCCGATCCGGACCGCGGCGGTGATGCCGTCGGAACCAAATGTCGAGCCCACGAAGATCGCATCTCTGAACTCGTTCGTCGTTCCCGTTTTTCCCATGACGGCAATCGGGAATCCATGCGAGGCCAGGGCATGAGCCGTGCCTGTGGGAAGCCGCACCACACCGCGCAAGCCTTCCTGAATGAGCGACAGCGCAGCGCCATCGATTAAAGTGGGCGATGGTCCACGCCGACGAACGGCGACGGCCTCTCCCGAATCCTCCATGACGGCGCGGATCACATACGGCTCGGCAACGATGCCCGACGCGATGGTCCGGTACGCATTGGCCAGCTCCAGGAGGCTCACTTCGGACGCACCCAGAGCCGTCGTGGCGTAACGCGCAAGAGGTGTGCGGACGCCAAGACTTTGGGCGGTTTGCAGAACGCTGTCGATCCCGACTTGCTGGGCGATCCATATGGCCACCGCATTTCTGGACTCGGCGAGCGCTTGACGCAGCGGGATAAGGCCTTTGAATTTGCCGTCGTAGTTCGAGATCCATTTCGGCGGACCGGCCTCGCCATTCGGCACGCTGATGGGCTCGTCCGGCACCAGCGTCTCGAGCGTGAAGCCGCCACTCCGAAACGCCGCGAGGTAGACGAACGGCTTCATCGCCGATCCGGGCTGGCGCATCGACAGCGTGACGCGGTTGTAGTCGCTGTAGGTGGCCGAGCGACCGTTGAAAAGCCGCCTGCCGCCGGTTTCGGCCAGAATGCTTCCATCGCGGTTCGCCAGGACGACGACCGAGCCCTGGATGATTCCCAGGGCGTTCGGGTGGCGCTCTTCGTAGCGCTCGAGACCATGCTCCAACGCTTCGTTCACGATGAGCTGCACGCGTCCATCCGCCGTCGTATGCAACTGGATGCGTCCCTGAAGAAGATCTTCCACGCTGAGATCAGGGCGAAGCGCCTTGAATTCCTGAAGGACATGTTCGACCACGGCAGGCGCCTGCTGCGCCTCGCGCCGGTTGCGGGGCACGATCTGAAGGCCGCGTCGCCGGGCTTCGGCGGTTGCCTCCAGCGTGATGAACCCATTGGCGCGCATCAGGGTCAGCGTCTGGTCTCGCCGGCGTAAGACGAGGCCCGCGTGCGCGACGCTCGGCGCGTAGTCGCGCGGCGATTTGGCAATGCCGGCGAGCAGCGCGGCTTTGTCGGCATCCGCGGGTGTGAACGTCGAGAGTCGCCGGCCGAAATAATATTCTGCCGCCCTCGCGAACCCGTACTGACCGTTGCCCATGTAGACGGCGCTCGCGTAGCGGGCGAGAATCTCTTCCTTCGCGCGGCGCTTCGACCCGAACTGCCGGCGCATCTCCTGTTCGAGCCACAGCGAGAGCCGAATCTCCTCGCGCTTGCGGGCCACCATGTTGACGCTTCGCGCGCCCATGACCGACGACAGCAGTCGGGCCAGGCGCCCGGTGTGGCGAAGCTCATAGCTGTTCTCCAGTGCTGTCGCGCGACGGAGAAAATTGCCGCGCACAACCTGTTGGGTAATCGTCGATCCTCCCTGCGGAAACAGCGCCGCTCCCTCCACCTCATCGTGCCGCCCCCGCCTCACAAGCCGGCCCACGAGCATGCCGACTCTGACCTTCGCGATCACGCGCGGCAGACTGACGTAGTCGATCCCGTTGTGAGAAAAGAAGCGTTTGTCCTCGGCCGACAGAATCGCGTCACGGACGATTGGCGGAATGTCCTCGTAGCGCGCAATCTCGCGGTACTCGCGGGCCAGTTCGATGAGCGGTTTTCCGCCGGCGTCGTAGACGTGGCCGATCGTCGGAAACTCAAAACGCGTGAAGGGCCCCAGGTCGGGCAGGTTGTGGCGGCTGAAGTAGACGTGCCGGCATTCGGCGAGTGCCAGCACCATAGCCACCGCGGACGCGGCGGCGACGATCCTGGCAATCACACGTAACAAGGTGGGCCTACTTGATTCCGAGCTGCTGAGCCATCCAGTCGTTCTTCCGCCATTGTCGGAAATGCGCGGCTGACTTGATGTACGACAGGTACGACGCCGCCGCGATCCGTTCGATTCGCCACGCGACGCGAATGAGCTTCCGGTGCGTCGGGTATCGCCCGGCCAGCCCGCGCTCGATGACGCGTGCCGTCGCGTTGTGCACGAGCGACACCTGAAGCACGCTCATGGAATCGCCTGCGATACGCCGATTGCCGGCCCCACGGCCGATCGGCGCGGTATTGCTGAACCCGCTGATCGTGTAGCCCGCGTTCTGCTCGACGTATCCGTTACGAAAGAACACCTGCGAGCTGTTCCAATCGAGACGCATCGCACCATACGTGATGAGTGCGGGAGCGTAGGTCGTCGGATCGAGCGCCACATCCTTGATGACACCCCGGACAAACGGCTCTGCCGGCGGCTCCTGCGCGTACGACGAGACAGACACCGTTGCAAGCATCATCAGAGCCGCGACCGCGACGACCCATTTCCTGTCCATGGATTGACCTCATCGCAACTCTAGTCGCCGGCCTCGGTCATGTCTGTGCTATACAGCGCATGGAGGGGTGTTCTATAGGAGACAGCTCCGGGTTGCGGAGTACGCGACACTTGCGCATGCTCAGGTTTCAACCATCCTTCTCGCTCTGGCCGCGGCCGCTTCTCGGTGAATCATCCAGCGGATTCGCGTCGTGGATCGCACATCGAGACTCGCCGGTCGCCGTCGAGCCGAGACAACAGCCGGCACCATCGATCAAGGGCATCATTGAGAACTATCACGATCGCTACGCTCGAACGATTGGACGCGGAAGGCGGGCCGATGCTTGACAGAACGCAGGCGATGAAGAAGGTGCACGAAGGCGGTGGCGGTGGCACGGGCGCCGCGGCCAGCGATCAGGCGTGGGTCGGTTTCATCTGCAAGGGATGCGGCGCGCCGCTGGCGGTGCACCAGTCGAACAATGGTTCGAGACCCGGCGAGCGCTCCATACGCGGCTGGCGCGTCATGTGCACGAGCTGCGGAGTCCCCGACTTCTACGAGCTCGGCTCGGCGATGGTCCGCATCACGGCCGTTCCCTAGCGATCGACGTATTCCACGTAGCCGCCCGCACGCACGATCATGACCTTGAGGATGCGATCCTCGCGCAGCAGCTCGGCGGCGCCGAGGCGCGCCGCCTCAACCGACGGATAGTCCGCCGCTGCCTGTGGCAACGCGGTCGCGGAGCCGCGTCTCATGGTCGGAATCAGCCTGAACATGGATCCACTCTAGACCGGTTGTCCGTCCCCGGTTGTGCAATCGGGTACAGCGGTCAACCGGCGGGCGCGACAGACTTGAGCCTATGAATGTCAGACCTCTTCACGATCGAATCATCGTTCAGCGCCTCGATGAAGGCGAGCAGAAAATCGGCGGGATCATCATCCCCGACTCCGCCAAAGAAAAGCCGCAGCAGGGAAAAGTGGTTGCCGTCGGCGACGGGAGAATGACCGAGGAAGGCACGCGGATCCCGCTGGATGTACGGTCGGGCGACCTCATCCTGTTTGGAAAATATTCCGGCCAGGACATCAAGCTCGACGGTGAGGAGTACCTCATCGTCAAAGAAGACGAAGTGCTGGCCGTCATCGACGACGCCACCAGGAAGACGGAGAAGAAGAGTTAAATGGCCAAACAAATCGTGTACGGCGAGCAGGCCCGTCAGACGGTGCTCCGCGGCATCAACAAGATGGCGGATACGGTGAAAGTCACCCTCGGACCCAGAGGGCGCAACGTGATTCTCGGCAAGGCGTACGGCTCGCCGACGATTACCAAGGACGGCGTCACGGTCGCGAAGGAAATCGACCTGAAAGATCGCCTCGAGAACATGGGCGCGCAGATGGCGCGCGAGGTGGCGAGCAAGACATCCGATCTCGCCGGCGACGGCACGACAACGGCGACCGTGCTCGCACAGGCCATCTTTCGCGAGGGGGTCAAGCACGTCGTCAGCGGCGCCAATCCGATGGACATCAAGCGCGGCATCGATCGCGCCGTCGAGGTCGTGACCGCCGAGCTGAAAAAAATGTCGAAGGCGGTGAGCGGCAACATGGTGGCGCAGGTGGGAACCATTTCGGCCAACAACGACGAACCGATTGGCCGGGTCATCGCCGAGGCCATGGAAAAAGTCGGCAAGGACGGCGTCATCACCGTCGAAGAAGCCCAGACGATCGACACCACGCTCGAGATCGTCGAGGGGATGCAGTTCGATCGCGGGTACCTGTCACCCTATTTCGTGACCTCCCCCGAGCGGATGGAAGCCGTGCTCGAGAATCCGCGCATTCTCATCTACGAAAAGAAGCTGTCGAACCTGAAGGATCTGCTCCCGGTGCTGGAGAAAGTCGCGAAAAGCGGCTCGTCGCTGCTGATCATCGCCGAGGATGTGGAAAGCGAAGCGCTGGCCACACTCGTCGTCAACAAGCTGCGTGGCACGCTGCAGGTCGCGGCGGTGAAGGCGCCCGGCTTCGGCGACCGGCGAAAGGCGATGCTCGAAGACGTCGCCATTCTGACGGGCGGACGCGCGATTACCGAGGATCTCGGCATCAAGCTCGAGAGCATCGCTCTCGAGGATCTGGGCGCGGCGAAGAAGATCACGATCGACAAGGACAACACGACGATCATCGAAGGCGCCGGAGAGAAGAAGGCCCTCGAAGGCCGTGTCAGGCAGCTTCGGACCCAGATCGACGAGGTCACATCCGATTACGACCGCGAGAAACTGCAGGAGCGGCTCGCCAAGCTCGTCGGCGGCGTCGCGGTGATCAAGGTTGGGGCGGCTACGGAAACCGAGATGAAGGAAAAGAAGGCCCGCATCGAGGACGCCATGCACGCGACGAAGGCGGCCGTTGAAGAGGGGATCGTGCCAGGCGGCGGCGTCGCACTTCTCCGTGCGGCAAAGGCGCTTGCCACGTTGAAGCTGACAGGCGATCAGCAGGTCGGCGTCAACATCATCGCGCGTGCCGTCGAAGAGCCGTTGCGGTGGATTGCCAACAACGCCGGCGAGGAAGGCACGGTCGTGGTCGCGCACGTGAAGACGATGGAACCAGAGAGTGGTTTCAACGCCTTGAGCGGCAAATACGAAAACCTCGTCAACGCGGGCGTCATCGATCCGACCAAGGTCGTGCGATCGGCGCTGCAGAACGCGGCTTCCATCGCCTCGCTGCTGCTGACGACCGAAGCGCTGGTGTCGGAGATATCCGAAGAGACCGAGGCGCCGGCCGCGTAGGCACATCCTGAATCCGGGAAGGTGGTCGTCGTTCGGGTAGAATGGCCTTATCAGGCTCGTTCTACCCACCCTCGTCGCCCTTGCCTTCGCGGCTCCTGCCCGCGCACAGTCGGATCAGGCCGATCGCCTGCGTGAAGCGGGGAAAGTCTTCCAGGAAATCATGCAGGCGCCCGATCGCGCCATTCCGTCCTCCGTGCTCGCGAAAGCCGAGGGGATCGCCATCTTTCCCTCAACCCTGCGGGGCGGTTTCATCGTCGGCGGGCATCACGGCCGCGGGGTGCTCAGCGTGAGAAGCCAGGACAAGCGCGCGTGGGCCTCGACCGATGTGCAGATGCGCGCCGAGATCCTCAGCTATTCGCGGGCGCGTGGCCTGTTTGCGGGCATCAGCCTGAACGGATCGTCGATTCGCGAAGATCGAGATTCAAACGAGGCGTTTTACGGACAACCGCTGCGAACGCGGCAGGTCGTGCTCGACGGCGAGGCGAAAACACCGCAGCCGCCCGACGCCCTGCAAGCCTGGTTCGCCGCGTTGAAGCCTCACTTTCCTGCCATCAAGTAACGTTGCCACGAGGACAGGGCTGAAGCCCTGTGCCACCGTCGTCGCCTGGCGAGCGCGCCACCAGGTGGCACAGGACTTTAGTCCTGTCGGCCAGCCGTGTGGCTCAGAATTGTTCGTCCGCGCTCGGACCGTAGGCCCCGGGCACCGGCACGTTCAGCAGCCGCAGATAGACCGACAGCTGACCTCGATGGTGGATCAGGTGGCTGAGCGTGAAGTCGCGGAACACGTCGGGCCTCGGCCGCTCGAACCGCAACTTCCCTCGCACCTTGAAGCGCCACGGGTGGAGCATCGCCGCGTCCGTGGCCGTGCTCAGGGTCTGTCGGGCCTTCGCGACTTTCTCGTCGAAAGCCCGCAGAAGATCGTCCAGCGACTCGGCCCGGTACGACTTGAAGTCGGCCGGGTCGAGGTCGAACTCGTGTTTCCCGAAGATCTCGTCGGCCCACCTGACGCAGTCGACGATGTGCGACGCGAGCGCTCCGGCCGTATAGGACTTCTCGTGCGGCCGCCAGCCGAACTTGTCCGCCGGTATGCGTTCGAGCAGCCGGCGGGTCGTCCGCGTTTCGCGCTCGAACTCCCTCGCCAGCGACGCCATCACGCCCACGTCAGAACGTCATCTTGATCGCCAGCTGCACCTGACGCGGGTCTCCCACTCCGGTTCGCAGGAACCCGTCGAAGTTGAACAGTGCCGGCGTCGACAGCGGGTTGATGTTGTTGGCGTTGTTGAAGGTGTTGAACATCTCGATCGTCGGAATCAACATCATATCGCCTTTGAGCTGGAACGGCCGCGAGACCCGCCAGTCGAAGCTGAAGTACTCGTTGTCCTTCCGCTGCGTGTTGCGTCCGAGATCGACCCCGTTCTGCACGCGCGGGTTCGGCGTAATCGGCTGGGCCCCGCGGGCCTGTACCCGCCCGCTCGCCTGGATACCATGCGGCGCCACGACGTAGGTGAAGAGGTTGAACTTGTGCCGGATGTCCCGATCCGAGTACCCGTAATCGAGCGACAGATCGTTGAAATTGAAGGCCCGGTCGGTAAAGGGATCGCGCTCGTTCGAATCGTCGTCTTTGTCGCGCGACAGCACGTAGTTCGCCTCCAGCTGATAGCTGCGCGAGAAGCGCTTGCGCACGCCGAGGGTCAGGCCGTGGTAATCCGACTTGCCGAGGCTCGTCGTCACCATCGTTTCGTCGAGCTGCGGGCCGAACGGATTGCCGGCGTCGGCGCGGTTGTAGTTGATGAAGCGCGTGAGGTTGCTGCCGCGGGCGTACATGTAGTCCACGTAGCCGGCCACATCGGGCACGATCTCCTGCTCGTAGCCGGCGTTGAACGACGTCGTGCGGGGATTCGCGTAGTCGCGGTGGAACACGCGCACGCCGGTGAAGAGCGGAAACTGCCCTTCCGGAACGGCCGTCGGCGTGATGACGCTGGGCCACACAGGCGGCGTGGCGCCGAACTGCCGCACGTTATCGGTGCTGACGAAAATCGTCTGCTGCTGCAGGCCGTTGGTCGTGACGGAGCCGACCTGGCTCAGCATGTTCTGTCGGGCGAAATAGATGCCGGCGCTGGTGCGCACGACCGATTTGCCGTCGCCGCGCAGATCCCAGGTCGCACCTCCCCGCGGCTGCCACATGGCGGCCTGGTCGGGAATCGTCCCGTCGGACGGGAACTTCGGGTTGTTCAGGAACGGCGCGAACGCCGTCGTTTGTGGATCCACGGTGTCGGGCATGAACTGGGCGTCCCACCGCAGGCCGTACTGCAGGGTCACGTTGGGGCGCACGTGCCACTGGTCCTGCACGAACAGCGAGAATTCGTCGTTGGTGATTCTCGACGCGCCGGTCGCATCGGTGGCCAGACCGGAGCGGCCCGCGCCCTGCAGATAGAACAGCAGCGGACCGCCCGTCGGCGACGTACCCGCCGGACACAGCGTGGGAAGCGTCACGTACACGCCACCGCTGCAGCCCATTGTGCGCGGGCCGAAGCCGCCGGCCGCTGCAGGTGAGGTGTACCGGAGAAACCCTTCGACGCCGTCGAAGAGATACCGGCCCGTGAAGAATCCGCGGAAGACCTGGTCGTTCATCGTGTGCATCCACTCGCCGCCCATCTTCCACGTGTGGCCGCCGCGCACGATCGAGAGGTTGTTCTTCAACTGCGTGCGCCAGACCGTCTCGTCGACGTTCGGCTGCAGGAAGAACGGATCGCCGAACCGAAAGTTGGGCGCGAATCCGATGCCGGTATCGGCTGCCAGCGGGGACTCGTTCGACGTGCGCGGCCGCGTCTCGTGCGAGTACGTGAAGTGAAACTCGTTGAGCTTGTTGTTGGCGAACGTCGTGAAGTAGTTCGCGTTCAGCACATTGATGTGCGCCGGGTCGCCTTCGGTGCCGTTTGCCGAAGGACCGTAGGTGCCCACGTCGAACGTTTCGTTGTCCTTGCGCGAATGGGTGAAGTTGTACGAGGTGGACAGCCGGCTCGCCGCGCCGACGGTCTGGTCACCCTTCAGGAGCATCGCCATCGTCGTGATCGGGTGATTGATCGGCAGGCTCTCGTCCATGCCCAGGCGCGACTGGAAGAAATTGAGGAGCGCCACGCGCTGACAGTCTGGCTGCGAGTTGATGAGCGCCGCGTTGGCCGGAATGGTCGGCGCAGACACGGGGCACGGCGTGCCGAGGGGGCTTCCGAGATTCGGACGCTGGAAATCGCCGGTGATGCCCTCGAGCGCCGCGAAAAAGAAGGTCTTGTCGCGCTTGATCGGCCCACCAATCGTGCCGCCGAACTGCTCGCGATGAAACTCCTCGAGCTTCGTGCCGTCGGACAAGTCGCCGGTGAGCCCTTCCAATCGCTGGAAGTAGAAGAGCGATCCGGTGACGTCGTTGCCGCCCGATTTGGTGATCACGTTCACGACACCGCCCGCCGTGCGGCCGAATTCGGCCGGCGCACCGCTGGCGATCACCTGAAACTCTTTCACCGCGTCCATCGTGATGTCGATCGGCGCACGCTGGCCTCCGGCCTGCTCGCCGAAGAAACCGTTGTTGTAGTCGCCGCCGTCGAGGCTGATGTTGTTGAAGATGCCGCGCTGCCCGGCGAAGGTAATCTCGTCGCCGTCGGGCCCCTGCACGATGCTGACGCCGGGCGTCAAGGTCAGCAGGTCCTCGAACTTCCGCCCGAGAATGGGCGTGGACTCGATTGTCTTCTCATTCAGCGTCGATGCAACCGCGGCACGTGTCGTCTCGACGATGGGCGTGCCACTGACGGTGACCGTTTCGGAGACGTTTCCAACCGCGAGGCGCAGGGTGAGGTTGAGGGACTGCCCTACGGTGAGGTCGATCTCGTCCTGCTCGATGGTCGAGAAGCCCGATAACCGGAACGTCGCCTTGTAGCGGCCGGGCGGCAACTGCAGGAATGCGAATCGCCCCGACGAATCGGTCAACTGGCTCTGCGACAGATTGGTCTGGGCGTTGACGACGGTGACGTCCACGCCGGGAAGCACTCCTCCGGTCGAGTCCAGGACCGATCCTTGAATCACGCCGGTCGTAATTTGAAACTGGGCCTCGGCCGAGGTCGAAACGGCAAGGCAGGCAGCGAACAGGCACACGAGAACTCGCACCATTGAAGGGCCTCCACGGTCGAGCGTAGTGCGACGTTTACGTCAGCACAACGCAAAAACGACGCGGCACGAAGTTGTCGGGCAACGGCCCGATTTCTGACAATCGCGTGCGCTGGACTATAGTGCGCGCGTGGCAGTCACGGTCCCTCACCCGGCGGCCGCCCCGTCGGCCGCCCCCGTGCCCCGCGTACGGCCCCGGATCCAATCGGTCGACCTCGTGCGCGGCATCGTCATGGTTATCATGGCGCTGGACCATGTCCGCGATTTCTTCCATAGCGGCGCCCAGCTTTATTCGCCGGAAGATCTGACGCACACGAGCGTGGCGATCTTCTTCACGCGTTGGATCACCCACTTCTGCGCGCCGGTGTTCGTGTTCCTGGCCGGCACCGGATCCTCGCTCGCGATGCGGCGTGGCATGAGCAAGGCGGCCCTGTCACGGTTCCTCTGGACGCGCGGACTGTGGCTCGTCGTGGTCGAGATGACGTTGGTCCTCCTGGCCGGGTCGTTCAATTTTTCCTATCGCGTGGTCGTCTGGCAGGTCATCTGGGCGATTGGCTGGTCGATGGTGGCGCTTTCAGCGCTGATCTTCCTGCCGTGGCGAACGCTCGTCGTCTTCAGCCTCGCGATGATCGCCGGGCACAACCTGCTCGACGGCATCCGGTCGGAGAATCTGTCTTCGTTCGGCTGGGTCTGGAAAATCCTCCACGAAGGTCCCAGCATCGTGCAGCTGCCCGGCGGACGGATCGCGTTCGCCGTCTACCCGCTCATCCCATGGATTGGCGTGATGTCGGCGGGTTATTGCTTCGGCCGCGTGTTCGATCTCGAGTCGAACGACCGCCGGCGCTTTCTGATGGTGACCGGGCTTTCGCTGACCGCCGCGTTCGTGCTGCTCCGATTGGTGAACGTGTACGGCGATCCCAGTCCATGGGCGCCGCAATCGAGCCTGGAGATGACGCTGCTTTCGTTCCTGCGCGTCTCGAAATATCCGCCGTCGCTGATGTTCCTGCTCGTCACGCTCGGGCCGGCGCTCGTCGCGTTGAGCGCCCTCGAGCGCGTGACGGTGAGCGACCGCAATCCGTTCCTTATCTTCGGACGGGTCCCTCTCTTCTTCTACGTCATCCATTGGTACGCGATCCACTTCACCGCCATCGGGCTCGCATGGATGCGCTACGGCCGATTCGATTTCATGTTCGATTTTCCGCCGTCGCTGATGGGGCCGCCAACCGACTATCCATCCGGTTACGGCTACGACTTGTGGATCGTGTATGTCATCTGGCTGGCGATCGTCGCAGCGCTCTATCCGCTCTGCCGATGGTTTGCCGGCGTCAAAGCCCGCAACCGATCCGTGTGGCTGAGCTATCTCTAAAGAGCAGTTTTCAGTTGTCAGTTTTCAGTTGTCAGTCTGCGCACACGCTGAACTACTGAAAACTAGAGCGCTGTTCAGAACCGTGCAGCGGGTCGCGCAGTTGGGTTGGGGTTGCTGCGGCGCGAAGCCGTGCGCCCCTCGACTTCGCTCGGGGCGCCCTGAGCTTGTCGAAGGGCGCAGGCGGCCGACGGACGGCGCCTGACCGCGCGAGAAGCCTCTGGGCATCGAGCGAGGTTGACCGAGCGAAGACTGGGACCTCGCGTCGGACGGCCCTCGTCGGCCTCGGAGCGCGCGTCCGGCCCCGGAGCTTCGGCTGCGCGCGGCGGCCCTGCCAATCCAGCTGCCGCGGGGGACGACCACCTTGTCCGGTCCGGCTGAAGCCGGACACTACGTACTACAGGGAATCCAAAACTGCTCTCTAGTGCAGCATCACGGCGCGCCCTGCGCCGTCGGACACGGAATCGCCCAGCGACAGCGGCCGCGTGAATTCAGGTAGATGTGTCCGCCACCAGGCTTTCGCGGACTCGGCCGTCCATCGGTCACCGCACTTGCAGCTGCAGGCCATCCCGAGCAGCAACTCCGCGTTCTGCGGCCGCTTGTCCGGGTCCTTCTGGAGACATGAGAGCACGAGCGCTTCCAGATCGTGCGGGATCGGCAGCTCGGTCCGCTGAGAGGGCGGTACGGGCTCGGCTTGCACGTGCTGAAGCAGCATCTTCATGGGGGTGTCGGCCTCGAACACCAGCTGGCCGGTCAGCAGGTAGTAGGCCACGCAGCCAAGCGCATACACATCGGCCCGTCGATCCACTTTCGCGTCACCGAGGATGATCTCCGGCGCCATGTAGGCGGGCGTTCCCGTCGTCTTCTGCTCGGCCGTGAGCGCGGTCTGCCCGAGTTGCGCGCGATCGCCGTTCACCTTCACGAGACCGAAATCCAGCACCTTGACGAAGTCATACTCGAGCCCCATCCGGCAGACGTAGATGTTGGCGGGCTTGATGTCGCGGTGAACCAGGCCACGCGCATGCGCGTCGGCGAGGGAATGGCAGACCTGACGCAACAGGTAGCCCGCGCGGTCTGCCGGGAGCGGTCCGAACGTCCGCACCAGCGATTCGAGATCGCGCCCCGTGAGCAACTCCATGACGTAGTAGAAGACGCCTTGATCGGTGACGCCGTAGTCGAAGAGATTGATGGTGTGCGGCGAGCTCAATGCGGCTGTCGCCTGGGCCTCGCGCTCGAACCGCTTGATCACCAGCCTGGCCTCTGCCTCGGTCGCCGCGCCCAACAGCTCTGGACGCACGAGCTTGACGGCCGCTCGTCTCGCGAGCAGGCGATGCTGGGCCTCCCAGACCTCACCCATGCCTCCGTGCCCGAGCAGCTCCACGAGCTCGTAACTGCCCATTTCTCGCGCCTTGCTCAGCTTTCGGCCGAAGTGACGGAGCAAGCGCGACGGGACCACCGACAATCCCGCACACGCATAGTTCGGCCAGAACAGTACGAACGTCTGAAGGGGCGACGGAACGGGCACGCCACGCAGATGCGCGAACCAGACGCCAAGCGGATCCATGGACGCCGCCACGAGCGACACGGCCAGCAGCCTGCCAGGATTCACCGGCGCGATCATCGAATACACGAGCACCAGAATCGCCACCCACGAGACCTGGATGATTTGCCCTTTGAGCGGCGGTGGTGAAATCCACGTATTCATCGCCGCGATCAGGGCGGCACACAGCAGCATGTAGCCCAGGCTCGCGTTCGTTTTGGCGTATGAAGAATGCCGGGCGTACTTCAAATACAGGAAGGTCAGCCCCGACGTGATGATGCCGACCACTTCGACAACCCGGAACTTCCAGGTCTGCACCAGCGAATAAACTGTCGGCGTCGTGAGCTCCAGCACGTAGTCCATCACCAGGCCAGCCGTCCAGAGCACGACACCCAGGAGACTGAACAGAGCGAGCCGCTGGACCTGCTCGTTCAACAGGTCGTCTGGAAGGCCGCCACCGCCATGCGTCGTCGGCGCCCCGCCGGGCACGGGAGTCTGTTCGCGCGGTACGATGCGTTGCTTGTGCTTGTGTTCTCCCATGACGTTCCCCATTCAGGTCATCTCAGGTCGGTTGCCCTTCACGCTTTTTGCCTTCGGCTTCGTCGGCCCGTCGCTTGAGCTCCTTGAGGTTCAGCATGATCGAGTGGTTCGATCGCACCAGGTCGGCCACGATGTCATCGTGCCCGCGAGAGGACCTCGCACCCCGGCGATCTTCGAGGAACGGCCACAGCGGTTCGCGAACGACCGGGGGCAGCACGGTCTCGAGATATTCGAGCGCGGTCCCGCGGAGATTCTGATCGTCCACGTACAGGCCGCGAAGCGCGATTTGCAGCGGCTCGGCCGGGAGCACGAGCGAGAGCAGCGTGAACACGTGCGCCAGGCTCCGGGTCGCACGGTTCCTGATGAATTCGTCGACGAAGGTGTCCGCATCGCCCTCGTCGAGACCGTCGAGCAGGTGCCGTCCCTCCCACACCGGGCGACCGACCGCCACCTCCTTCTGCACCACCTCGAAGACGCGAGCCGAATCGATGCGCACGTCCGGCTGTGCGGCCACGATCGTGGCCAACGAGCGTCCGCACTGGAAACGGACTTCGAACCGGATGTCGTCGAGTCCCATCAGCAGGCTGTCTACGGCACGCTGCGAACGGCAGACGCTCAGGACTCGAGGGATCCGCCGCCTCACGGCAAACTCCTCGTATGGATCGAGAAGCGCATCGGCGAGTTTCCCGACGTGGCGCGGAGCGATCCGGCGCAGCGACGCGATGGCGTCGTCGGCGACCGGATCCCATGCCAGCAGCGGGAGTACATGCGGAATCAGCGCGGGGGTCAACTCGTCGCCGCGGCGAAGCACCGAGCGAACGCGATCGCGGTCACGCGATCGCAGCCTGATGATGTCCACCACCTCGGGCTCCAGCGTACCCATGCCTCTCTGGGTTCCGGGTCTGGCCGCATCGGCGGGCGCGGACTCCGCTGGGTTCAGAGATGCCGCGAGCGTCTGCGATCGCCACGTCGAGTTCAATATCGCCGTTCGCGTCGTCAAGTCGCGGACGTCGGACAGATCGACTTCATCGGCGCGGTCGCGCAGACTCCGCTCCAGCGTCTGGATGTAGCCCCGATTCAGCCGGCTGGCCACGAACGCGCCGGCAGTCGCGGTGAGGATCGTCGCAGCGATGATCGCCGTATGCTGCACGGCGGGCGCCAGCAGCAGGATGAATCGGATGGCACCGCCGCCGACAGCATCGCCGACACGGTCGAAGCCGACGTCGATAATCGATTTCGCCGCGCGCTTTTCGCCGGTCGGTATCGGTGTGTAGAACACCTCATAGGCCGAGCGGAACAGCGAGTTGCGGAACACCGTCTCCGCGCCGCGCGCGACCATCGCGCTCTCGAGTCCCGGCGCGGCCAGTGCGCCCAGACTGCCGGCCACAAGCGCGAGCGACGGCGTGGCGGTTGTCAGTGCGAGCCCCATGTGCTCGAGCGCCAGGCTGTTCAGCGCGGCTTGCACGGCCACCGTCACGAGGCTCGTGGCCGCATAATACATGGCAAAAAACCTGAGCAGGTTTTCCCCGGTTCCGAATGTCGAGACCGCCTGGGCCTTGAAGAGGTAGTCGATCAGGGCGGCGCTGGTGGTGCCGAGGAGAACGAGCAGCGCGAGCTGCCGCAAGTAAGGCCTTTCGGCGAGCACGCGAACGCCCGACCAGGCCGGCTCGGGCGTGAGCTCGGGTGAGAACTCGCTTGAATGCCGTGGCGCGGTCCGGGGCGGTGCGAGGCGACTGACCTGCCAGGCGCAGGCGAGATTCAACAGGGCCAGCACCGGCAGCATCGCGCCGATGTCGAGCAACACCGCGACGCGCTCGGCCAGCAACCCGCCCAGCAGCCCGCCAATCGTGCCGGCGGCGACGATCTGCCCGAAGCTTCGTTTGGCCGTCCGCGGATCGAAACATTCCGAGACGACGAGCCAGAACCCCGACCCCAGAATCGGACCAATCCCCGAGATATGCAGGTAGACGACGACCGGGATGATCGTCGGCAGGATCCGCAGGAGCGTCCACTCGAAGACCAGCAGCACCGCGCTGACGGCAAACGCCCACGGGACAAATCCCGCCGGCGAGAGCCGCGAGACCCCCTTCGCGTTCACGGCCACCAGCAAGATGGAAAAGATGGATGTGGCGATGACCATCGCCGGAAGCGCGGTCACGTCGAGCCTGGCGAGAAACAGCGCGTCGCGCGCAGCTTTAGCCCCCACGAACTGCGCGGTGACAAGAGCCGCGCAGATGATCGCGGTCACGACTGCCGACGATGAGTCCGATCGTGATGGCGTTGTCACGGCGGGGCCGATTCAAAGGCCATCCTATCACTCCCAAGTCCTCACAAGGCGAGGACGGGGCTCACGCGCCACCGTGTGATTACACCGTTCTCTTGCGGTGTTCCCTGGCGATTTGACCGGCGACCCACAACCACACACCAGTCAGGGCGACGTTGATGCCGGCGAAGGCCGCTGTCGGCAGGCCGGTCACCTGACCGATCGCGACGAACCCGGCTGAGACCACATCCCCGGCCCTCGTGAAGAAGGTGTCGATCGCCGCCTTGGCCTTGTACTTGGCCTCGCGCGATGTCGGCAGGAACAGCGCCTGGCGGAGCGTGTTCTGAATGGAGTAGTCGGTGCTGTTTTCGAGAATTTTTCCGATGCGCACGACCGCCAGGATTGGGGCGACCGCGATAATCGCGTAGTTGATGAAGGCGAGCACCGGGAGAATGAACAGCGCCCCGCGAACCCCCATGAACCGAATCACGCGTGACGTGACGAAGAGCTGAACGAGGAAGCCCACGAGGTTGACGGTCGCGCTGATCGAGCCCGAAAACGCCGTGATGAACTGCCGGCTGGCAACGAGGGCGCTCTCGCCCGAACCGAATCGACGGACCGATTCGTCCACGAGGAGCGTGTTCAGTACGTAGTTGCCCGTCGTGTTCACGACGTTGAGGAGAACGATCAGGATCGCGATCCAGAAGAGATAGCGGTCCTGCAACACGAGCTCGAACCCACCCTGAGTACCGAGCGTCGCCACGCTCGCCGCGGCGGCCTCCGGCTCGGCGCGCCTGGATTCGTGCCGGTTGACGATGAGCGTGATGACCAGCGCCACCATCAGGAAGCCCGCACCCATGAGCATCAGCGTGTAGGGCGTGTAGTTGAGGCCCCGAACGAGCGGCGTGACCGCCGAGGCGCCTGCCCATGCGCCAAGCGACTGGCCGACGCCGATAAATGGAAACAGGCGGCGCCCCTGACCTTCCGTGTACAGGTCGTTCGCGAACGCCCAGAACTGCGACACGATGAAGACGTTGATAAGACCGATCCAGATATAGAACGCAATCCCTTCCCGGAGCCCGGCCGTCCCACCCGCCCAGAAACCGAGGAGCGTCAATGAAAAGAACGTCATCGTGATGGAGATCAACCGGATGCGATCGACACGTGTGCCAAGCCATCCATAAAACGGCACGACGAGCGTCAACAGCACCGCCTGGGCGGCGGCGGAATACGAGGCGGCCACCGCGCCGCCTTCAGAGAGGATGAGCCCATCCCTTGCCGGCCTCATCACCGAATATCCAGCCAGCAGCAGGAAGATGTTCATAGCGAGGAGCAGCGTGCCTACCCCTTCGCCGGCGCGAACGTCCGCGAAAACCGACAGCAGCCGCTCGAGCAGGTTCTTCGGCTGCTCGCCCAGTACTTTGAAGTACGGCAGCGACTGGTGCGACCGCAGCTCTGGATGCGTAACGAGGGTTCGTGGCTCGGATGTTTTCATCGGGGCTGTGCCTGTGACAAGGTACGCAGAGAAGAGGTCGGAGGCAAATGACGCGTCCACCAGGCCGAGGCGTCCTCATCGGTCCATGGCGGCACGTTGCACGCGGCGAGCATCCGCTCCACGTCCAGCGCCGAGGCGGGGCGCGCCCCTGGATCTTTCTCGAGGCATTTCAGAATGATGCGCTCGAGATCGGCGGGGACGGACCGGCCGCTGCGCCGGGATGGAGGTTCAGGCGGAGTCTTCATGTGTTTGAGGGCGATGGCGATGGAGCTCGAATCGGTAAAGACGAGCGTTCCGGTGATCAGGAAGTACGCGACGCATCCGAGCGCGTACAAATCCGCGCGGGCATCGATCCGTCTGCTGCCGCCCGCGACTTCGGGCGCCATGTATTCAGGCGTGCCCACAGTCACCCCGTCGACCGTCAGGTTGGCGGTCTCGGCGGTACCAAAGGGCTTGGCAAGACCGAAGTCGAGCACCTTCACAAAATCGCGGGTCGTCGCGACCTGACAGAGCATCACATTCGATGGTTTGAGATCGCGGTGCACGAGCTTCTTTTGATGCGCTTCCTCCAGGGACCGGCACGTCTGCCGGAGAATCGCCACGACGCGCGAGGCTGGCTGCGGACCGAATGTGGTGACGAGCGTCTGCAGACTGATGCCGTCGAGCAGTTCCATCACGTAGTACAGCCGTCCCTGCTGGGTCGTGCCGAAGTCGTACAGGTACACCGTGTGCGGTGACTGCAGCGCCGCGATGGCATTGGCCTCGCGATGAAAGCGCAGAGCCAGCAGGTGGGCCTGCCCGGCATCGAGTTTCACGAGCTTGATGGCCGCGGGACGCGCGAGCATCTTGTGCCTGGCACGCCACACCTCACCCATGCCGCCTTCACCGATTGGCGATATCAACTGATAGCTTCCCAATTCCTGCACCGCCGGCACCACCTGAGTTGCTCTGTACGAGCGCCGGGCCAGAAGGAACGCGGGGATCGCAAACAGATAGTTCATCGCCGCCCAGACCCATGCCGCACGTGACGACTCGTTCACGAACGCAAAGCGGTTGGAGTTGATCCAAAGGGCGAGCGGCCACATCGTCGCGGCCCCGAGCGCGAGTGTCAGCCGGACGCCGGGTCTGGTGGGAATCTGGGCACCGGCAAAAACAATGAGGGGTCCGATTGCCGAGAGCCCCAGCACTCGAGTCGTGGCATCGAAAGGGAGCGATGTCTCGAGGAGCCCTATCGACAAGGCGGCCGCAATCTCGAACCCCATGCCGAGGCCCAGCAGCGTCAGCGACGTGACGACGCCGTAACGCTGCAGCGCGATCAAGCCAACAGCCGTCAGCACCACCAGCAGCGCGGCCAGGCGGTTTACGGCATCGTCGAGAATCGGCGCAATCTGCGGCTGTGCGAACCGTTGAGCCACATGCCACGCCACGATCCCGATGGCCACAACCGCGGCGAGCCAGACCATGCGCCGCGCTCCCTCGTCGAGCATCTCCTGCGAAAACGGGACCGTTGCAGGCGGCGATTGTTCGCCCGTGACCCGGCCCGCGTATGCGGGCGCTGGAGCCCTGGTCATGTGGGACTGATGATACACACATCGAAGAGCCGTCTGCCCGGATCCCAGATAGAATTCCGGCCAGGCGCGTGAGAAGCGGAAACCCCATCGCCGTCATCGACATCGGCTCGAACTCGGGTCGCGTGATGGTGTTCGAGCGCGACACGGCCGGACACCTGCGGCTGCTTGCCGGGTCGCGCGCCCCGCTTCGCCTCGTCCACGACGTGGACGAGGACGCCGAGCTGAGCGAAGCGACCATGGCGCGCACGATGGAGGCGCTCCGCGACTTTCGCGCCATCGCCGTCAGCGCGGGAGCCACGCGCATCGTCGCGGTCGCCACGGCCGCCATGCGCGATGCGCGAAACGGCGGCATCCTGACCAGGCGCGTGCGGCGCGAGCTCGGCATCCACGTCGAAATCATCGAGGGCCTGACGGAAGCGCGCTTCGGCTTCACCGGCGCCGTGCGAGGGCTGATGGTGTCGAACGGGCTGCTCTTCGATCTTGGCGGCGGCAGCGTGCAGATTACCCGGTTCGAGCGCCGCAAGCTCGTTCACGCCACGAGCCTGCCGTTTGGGGCGCTTCGCCTGAGTGAAAAATTTCTCACTTCGGATCCCCCCAGCCACAAACAGCTGCGACGCCTGCGCGATCACGTGCGAAGGCGGCTGGCCAGGGAGCGCATTCGTCCGGTCACATCGACGTACCGCCTTGTTGGCACCGGTGGGACCGTGCGCAACCTGGCCAAGATCGATCGTCAAACGCGCAAATACCCCATTACGAGCCTGCACGGATACGAGCTCTCCGTCGATCGCCTCGCGGATGTCGTCGATCGGCTCGCCGCGGTCCGCGAAAAGCGACGCGATGAAATTCCAGGCTTGAGCGCCGAGCGCGCCGATTCCATCGTCGGCGGCGCAATCGCGATTCAGACGCTGGCCGAGTTCGTGCGCGCGGAGACGATCCTCGTGTCGGGCCAGGGCGTCCGCGAGGGCGTTGCGCTCGGAATGCTGAACATGCCCATCGGCTCGCCCGATGCGGTGAAGGAAGCGTCGCTGCTCTCGCTGATCTCGCGCTTCAGCGGCTGGAGATCCGATGCCGCGTCGCGACGCCGCCGCGTGGCGGCGGTGCTGCAGCGGGCGCTGCTCGCAAGAGCCCCGAAAAGCATCAGCCTCGCCCTCGACCGCGCGGCCCACGTCCTCGACATCGGCCGCAGTTTCGACGTCCTCGATCGGCACGAACACGTCGCGGAAATCCTGCTGACGACCGACCTCACCGGCTTTTCGCACGAGGAGCTGGGCCTCATCGCCGCCATCGTGCAACGAGCAGGGCACCGCAATGCCGTGATCCCGTCGATTACATTTGCCAGCGAGCTCGTTGACGAGGGCTGGCTCGAGCGCGCCGCGATTGTGCTCGCGCTGGCCGACGAGATCGAAGCGCGGTGCCCACACGGCCGGGGGATCACCGTTGATTGCAAGACCGGCCGGCGAACGACCCTGACAGTACCGCTCCTGCCGTCCTGGCTGGCGAAGGATCTCGACAAGCGGTTCGAACGCAGCTTCGGCCACCCGCTCATCGTCAAGCATCCGGGTAGTACGTAGTACGAGAGACGGTTTCAAAACTGCTCAGTGCGCCAGCCGCCGAAGGTGGCACAGGGCTTCAGCCCTGTCGATCGGGCGGCTGGCAGACAGGACTAAAGTCCTGTGCCACATCACAGGCAGTTTTGAAACTGCTTCTAGTCTTATTCGTACCTGAGGGCCACCAGCGGATCGACGCGCACCGCGCGCAGCGCCGGGGCGAGGCATGCGACGAGCGCGGCGAGCGCGAGCACGACGGGCGCCATCGCAAACGTGACCGGGTCTGACGGCCGGACGCCAAACAGCAGTCCTTCGACGAGCCGCGCCACGAGCGCCGCCGACACGAGACCGATCGCGATGCCGGCGAGCGTCAACCGGATCGTGCTGCCAAGAACGGCGCCGAGCACGTCGGCCACGCGCGCACCGAGCGCCATGCGGACGCCGATTTCCTGCGTGCGGCACGCCACCGCGTAGGCCAGCAGGCCGTACACACCAAGAGCCGCCAGCGCCAGCGCCACCAGCCCGAACATGCCGAACACGATCGCCGCGAACCGCGGGGTCCCCAGCGCCTGCGACACGATCTGATCCATCGACGCGATCTCCGTGATGGCGACCGTATCGTCGAGCGACCGCACGATGGCGCGGATGCTCGAGGCGAGCGCCGTCGGCTCTCCAGTCGCACGAACGACGAGGTAGCCGAGCGGCGTGTCGGCCTGCAGATGCGACATGTACATGTCGAGCCGAGTGGCTTGAAGCTCGCGATACCGGCCGTCGGCGACGATGCCGACCACCGTGAGCCAGGTCTTGTGATACGGCGTTCCGGGCATCGGAACCATCAGCCGTTTCCCGATCGCGCTCTGCCCCGGCCAGATGCGCGCCGCCATCGACTCCCCGACCACGACCACGCCCGGCTGGCCCGAGGCGTCGCGATCGGTGATGACGCGCCCGTGCCGGAGCGGAATGCCCATCGTGCGGAAGTAGTCGGCGCTCACCGCCATGAAGTTCACGTGGGGATTACGCCGTGCGTCCGCGTCGGACTGCCCTTCCAGGGTAAAGATTCCGTCGTATCCGACCGTACTCCACAGCGGCCGGATCGTGATCGCGCCCGCCGAAGCCACTCCAGGCTCGGCGCGCACGCGCTCCAGCACCTGCTGGTAGAACGCGCTGACGCGCGGCGTCTTGTCGTATCGCTCGCCTTTCGGCGTCATGCGGACCGTGAGCAGCCGATCCGAGGAGAATCCAAGCGGCACCTGGCCCAGCTTCACGAAGCTGCGCCCGACGAGCCCCGCCGCGACCACGACGACGACCGCAATCGCGATCTCGGCCACGACCAGCGCAGCACCGGTGCGCGTGCCACCCCCGATCACACGTTGACTCGCCCGCCGCGGGACGTCGCCCAGCGACCGTCGTCCGGCAAGCGTGATGGGTGCAAGAGCCGACACGAGCGCGACAAGCACCGAAACGCCGGCCGCAAACAGGAACGCACGCATATTCACGGCGACGAACTCGAGCCGCGGAACATCGGCCGGGGACAACGCGACAATCAATGGTGTGGCCGCGACGGCAATCACGAGACCGCCGACGCCCCCGGCGAGTGCGAGCCAGGACGTCTCGGCAAGGGCCTCGAGCGCAAGGTGCTTGCGGCTCGCGCCCAGAGCCTGCCGAACGGCGACGTCCGACTGGCGTCTGGTGGCTCGCACGAGCAGCAGCCCGGCCACGTTCGCGCAGGCCATCACCAGCACGAGCAGGACCGCGCCGAGAAGGCCGAACATCGCCGCACGTGTCGGACCAAAGATCGTGTCAGACAGCGGCGTGAGCGCCGAACGGTAGGCATCCGGTGGGAAGAACGGACGGTGCGCCTGCTGCCAGATGCCGGTCAGCTCGTTTCGTGCCCCCTCATCGTCGACGCCGGGACGCAGCCGGCCGAGGCCGACCATCCAGAAAATGTTGCGATTCTCGATGAGCTGATCTCCACCGGCAGGCGCGACCGCGGTCCAATACAGCGCGCCCTTTGGATACGCAAATCCGGGTGGCATGACGCCGACGATCGTGTGGGGTTTGCCGTCGAGCGTCAGCGACTGGCCGACGATGTCGCGCCCGGCCGACAGCCGATCGCGCCAGAACCGATCGCTGAGGACGACGACTGCGGCCGCACCGGGCCGGTCGTCATCCGGGGCGAGCCCACGGCCGAACGCGGGAGCGACGCCCAGCACCGAAAAGAAATCCCCGGTGACCCATCGGCCCTCGACCGACATCGGATCGCCTCGTCCCGTCAGAATCGTTTCGTCGTTCACCGACGACATCGCCGCAACCGCTTCGAACTGGCGGCTCCGGTTGCGCCATTCACGGTATGCGGGATACGAGATTTCGACGAACGGCTGGTTCCGGTCGCGATTGCTCATCCAGATGGCGACCAGCCGCTCCGGGTCGCCATAGGGCAGCGGCCGGAGCACGACGGCATCGGCCACGCTGAAGATGGCCGCGGCGCCGCCAATGCCGAGGGCGAGCGTCAGCACCGCCACGACGGTGAAGCCGGGACTCCTTCTCAGGGATCGAGCGGCATGCATCATCATTTAGAATTCAGACTGCGTTTAGACTAACAGCCTATGACCTTTGACATCAGCGGATGCATGTTGCGGTGGCCGGATGGATCGGATGGCACGATCTACCAGGAAAGCATCGAGCGCGAGAAGACGTCCAGCAGCCGCCAAGCCTACGTCGTCCGCCTGCGCGTCGACCGGAGCGGCACCAACCCGATCTCGGGCGCCTTGCGATTCACGGCCGCCGCACACGAACGGATGCCCGGCAGAAACGACGTCGAAAAGGTCGAGGCGGTGGCGCTGAAAATCCATAGCTGGGTCGCACAGCACGGCCTCACCGACGGATTCTTCTTTCGCCTCGAAGCCGACGACATGGGCATCGAGGTGGTCGAAGCCTGACGGTCTCACCGTTCTGAAATCTTCAGCAGTTCTTCCAAATACTGTTTCCACAAGGCAGGTACTGAATGCGTGCCGTGCCCCTGCGTCTGCGGGCCGTACGGAATCATGATCGCGCGCCCCTTGGGCACGCGCTTGATTTCACGTTCCAGGATTCCAAGCTCCGGCGGGTTGATCAGATCGTCGCCCGAGTTGATCGCGAAGAGCGGCGCACGGATTTTCTCGAGCGACGGTCCCGGATCGTAGTCCCATGACGCCTCGATCGCGTACAGCAGGTCGTTCGCGTCGTAGCTCTTGATGCCGCTCTCGACAACGGCGTCGATGACGGCGTCGCTTTCCTCGAGCGTGGGCATCATCCGCTGCCGAAGCACGGAATTGCTGCTGACCAGAAACAGCATCTCCTGAGCCGTCTTCAGGCTCTGCGGCTGCGTGACGTAGTTGCCGCCTTTCCATTCGGGATCGTTGCGGATCGCGTCGGCAATCACGCGCCGCCAGAGGCGGTTTCGTCCGCTCACCTGCGTCGGCAGGCTGCCGAGCGGCAGGAGCGCATCCATAAAGTCGGGATAGCGCTCGCCCCAGACCCAGGTGAGCATCCCACCCAACGACGTGCCCATCACGAGCCGCAGATGGTTGACGCGCAGGCCTTCGGTGAGAAGGCGATAATTCGCCTCGACGATGTCGGTGTAGCCATAGCGCGGAAATTTCGCCCGCAAGCCGTCGCTCGGCTTGGCCGACTGGCCGTGCCCCAGCACGTCGGGCATGATGAGGAAATAACGGTCGGCGTCGAGCACGGCGCCGGGCGCGAACAACTGCGGGGCGAAAAACGGGTTGCCCACAAACACCGCACCGCTGCCACCGGTACCGTGCAGAATCAGCACCGCGTTGCGGACCATCCCCGATGCGTCACGCTGAGGCTTGCCAAGCGTCCGGTAGTGGAGACGCACCTCGGGCAGGACTTCGCCCGAGCTGAACTTGAAGTTCTTGACGACGAAGTCGCCCTGCGCGGGAACGAATTGTGGAAACCGTTGAGCGGCCGCCGGACGAGCGACGGCCACGAGAAGAACCAGCAGCGCAAGCCGACTGTGTGCGCGCGTCACGGCACGACCTTGAAGCCGGTCAACGTGCGCTCGCTGCCCGACGTCGATTCGACGATGTAGTCGGCTGGAGCCAGAGGCGCCAGGGTAATTTCGACGCGCCGCCAGCGCGATCCGTCAGCGCCGTCGCGAATGGTGGCCGTCACGGGTACGTTCAACGGCTTGCCCGTGCGATCGAGGAGACGCCCGGTCGCGCCACTTGCCGGTGCGGTCGTCGGCGTTTCCAGAATCAACCGCTCGGAACGTCGAAACCGCGCATCGGCCGTCGACACGTCCCGGTTGCCGGTGCCGGGCCCCCTGCGCAGGAACAGGGCGCCGCCGGCAGAATCCGACGTGATGGTCAGACGGACCGTGTCGACGGCCGGCGAGAGCACCGCCACACCCTTTGCGCGCAGTTGGACGTCGTAGTCGCCGGGCGCGAGCGGAGCACCGGCCGTGAATGGAAATTCGGCGACAAACGTGCCCGCCGTCAGCGCGAAGCGTTCCGTCATCACCAGTTCACCCGAGGCTGTTCGCAGCGTCGCATCGATCTGCCCGCCCTGACTCCAGTCGTCGCCGCGCGCGTTGCCGCGAGGAACTTCGGCAACAACCTTCACGACCGCTGCACCGGAAGAGTTCCTGGCGACGGCAGCCTGAACATAGAGCGGCCGCTCGCGGCCGAGACCTGCGAGGGGATTCAGCGCCCGCGTCACGAGCTGCGCTTCCGCGGCATCGGGCGACGACACGGTGGTGGCGGCGCGTGAATTGGCTTCGGCCGCCGATGCCGCAAGATAACCGGCGCGCGCGCGAACCTGCACGCCCGGCCGCTTCACGCGAACGGTGATCTTGTGGAAGCGGCCATCCGCCTTGGCCGCCGAATAGTAGCCGGCGAGGTAGTACGAACTGAGATCGTCGACCATCCTCTGGAGACCGGAATCGAGAAACGACGGCTCCAGAACAGCCAGGCCATCGGTCATGTCCGCCATCGTCTGGAGCGATTGCCGCCGCGGGGTAAGGGGTGAAGCCGAGGCGGAGAATCCGCTCGGCCCTATGGGATAGAACGACACGTTCGAACGGTTCGCCGCCTGCATGATGTTCGTGAACCGCGTCTCGTTCTTGATATCGGACAGCGAATAGCGATCGACTTCGCACGAGGCACGATCGATGGTGCCTTCGGTCACGTTCCGACCATCGCTGGACACCGTCACTCCAGAACCCTTTGGATCTTTCGTCGTCGGCCTTCCCGTCTTCGGATCGGTACCCAGGACGGGAACGGGGATAGCGACCTGTCCGAAGGTGTCGGATCGTCCGTCGGGCGTAAACAGCGGCTTTCTGAGTTTGGGATCCGGTCCGTACAGCGGCCACCCATCGGAGATCGTGATGACCGCCTTTCGCTCCTCGCGAAGCCCACGGAGGAACTTGACCAGGTCTTCCAGCGCATCGAGGACCAGCCCCTCGCGCCGCCGCAAGATCATCTGCTGCGCCATCCACTCGCCATCGATGATCGGCGGTCCGTAGCACGCGTCGTAGCGCGCCTCCACCGGATCCTTCGTGCCTATCCAGTTTTCCTGGCCCCAGTGCGGAGTGAGCATCTGCTCGATGCTGCCGGTGCGGCGCGAAAAGGTGAGGCCCCTCGCCGCCATGTCGGGCGTCATCACCGCAATCAGATCGTCGCCGCCGATGAGCGCATTCAACGCGTCGATCATCGGACGCCTGACTCTCAACGATCCCTGGATATCCACATGCCGTGGGTCGAGGAACAGGACGAACACGCGAGCCCGCGGATCCTGAGCCGCACGCCGCTGCTCGTTCACCGACGACGGGTCGGGCCTTGTGGTCTGGGGGCGCGGGCCCGTGATGGAGACGTGCTCGAACTGCTCGATCTTCTGGGGCACACCGTCTTCGAGCAGTTCGACGTCTTCAGCAGCCAGCCCGGCGAGCGGCTTGCCGTTGAGCGTCGGGTACATGTCGACGCGCACGTAGTTGACTTCGGTCTGGAAGGGGCGCGGCTCGGGCTGGGGCTGGGGCGCCTGCGCAGAGCCCTTTTGCGTACCCGCCACCAGGACGACACCGATAAGCGACGCCAACGCCGGGCGCGACATTCGCATGCAGCCTCCCACGGTAAGGTGATCTTAGCGCTCCGTTGAGGCTGTAGGGCGGAACTTCAGTTCCGCCCCCTGACTGCCCGCTTCCTCTTACCGCCGACGCGGCGGCTCCGGGCTGAAGCCCGGTTCGAACCCACGCGCCTGCTCGCGGCGCTGGAGCGGGTCGACCGGCACGCTTGGCGGCACGATGCCGAGCTTCACCAGCTGCTGCCGGTACTCGTAGCGGATGTTGACGGTCTGGGCCGGTGTGTCTTCCAGGTCGAGCCACACCTGCGTCACCGCGTGGTCGGTCTGGCGGCCCATGCCGGTCGCGGCGTATTCCGAATCCCGGTTGCGCGCGCTTGCCTGGGGCGCACTCTTCCCCTCGGCAGCCGGCGCTTCAAGACGCGCCTCGTTTGAGGTCTCCGACCTGGTCGTCTGCACGCGCTCCCGGAAAAACACCGCGGAGATGACGCCGAGATTACCTCCGCGTCCCAGCGCCTGCGCGTAGGACCGCTCCTCTGTTGTGAATTCGAAGCGGCGAGCCTCGGTCCGGCTCGTCTGCCATCCGCTGATAGTGACGGTCTCATAAGGACCGAGCACCCACTTGCGTGCGTCGGACGCCGTCGTATGGCGCGCATCGATGGTGTTGAGGCCATCAACTGATAACGCCACGGCCACGCGGACTCCATAGGGATTGCGAAGCCGGATGGCGTATTCCCGCCCCTTGACCGCTTCGACGTATAAACGCCCGTCGTGCAGATACCGGCGCTGGGGAGTCCCGCCAACAAGGATGTCGACGTTCGAAACCGGCTGGTGGACCGTTGAAGCAGTCATGAGGGTTCCCGAACCGGCGAAGAGGGCGAGACCGCCGATGACTATTCGAGCGAAGCTGTGCGTCATGAATCCTCCTGGTCTTAGAACGGAGACGCGGGAAAATCTTGCAGGAGGGTCCGTAAGTGGCGGGAACGGTTCACGATAGCTGCGAATTGGGTATACGATCGACGTACGGAGTAGCTCCGGTGGAACTGATCGAACACTCGCCCGACGCGGTGGTCCCGCCGACCTTCGGCGCGTCGCTCCGGGCAGCCCGCCTGCGCAGAGACATCTCGCTCAAGGCGGTCGCGGCGCGTACAAAAATCAACGTCGCCTTTCTGCAGGATCTCGAGCGCAACGACCTGTCGAAGTGGCCGGCGAACCAGTTCTACCGGGAGAGTTATCTCCGCGCGTACGCCGTCGCGATCGGATTGGATCCGCGCGAGGTGATCGAGCACTTCCGTCGCGAGTTTCAGACGGCCGGCGGATCCAGCACTGCCCTTCCTTCGCCCAGGCCGCGGCGCCTGACGCCGGTCACGATTCCCATCATCCTGGCCGTGACGTTTGCCGTGACGTACACGATCGCGCGCTGGCTGGCGCCGGTCGCACCAGCACCGGCACGCGTCATTCCCGAGGCTCGATCAGCTCCCTTGGCGATCGACGCGGGACAACCGTCCATCGTCGAGACCTCTGAGTCCGCGCCTTCCGCGGCCGCACGCTCGTCGATCGAGCTGCCCGCACAACCGACGCCCGAAACGACGGCGACGTCGACGTCCGGTGCGGGTGAGATCGATGGAGAACTGACGATCGCGTCCACGCCGTCCGGCGCGCGCGTGCTCGTCAACGGCATCAACCGCGGCGTCACGCCCGTGACGGTGCGATATCTGCCCGCCGGCGCGTACACGATCAGAGTGATTCATCCTGGACTGCCTGGCGTCACACGTCGCGCGACGATCTCCGCCGAACGCCGGCGCGCGACAGTTTCAGTGGATTTCGAATCGGCAGCAACGGAATAGCGATCACTGACGTGCGCAACTGAAGTTGCGCCCTACCGATCCAGGTCGCTGAAGTTGCGCCCTACCGATCCAGGTCGCTGAAGTTGCGCCCTACCGATCCAGGTCGCGCTTTCTGAATGATGGCGTACTGGGTCCATCGCCTTCCACGAACGGAACAAGGAACTGAACAGGAACCTGCGGGCGTCAGTCCTCGTCGACTTCAACCCATCCGCACTTGCAGAGCGACTGCCTGAGGTCTTCAGAGCGATCGACCAGGCTGATGACGTCGGGATGCTCTTCGTGGACGGTATAAGGCGTTGAGCCCTCGGGATCGTCGTCCACGACGAAGAACAATCCTTCTGGAAGTTCGAACACCATCCCCAGTCGATCGGCGCGCCCCTCCATCCGGATTCGCCAGAGTACCAAACCGTTTGCGATGAGGTTCGAGTACTCGTCACGGGGAGGCCGCGAGCTTTGATTCGTTCCTTCCATAGGTTGTCTGGAGTCCCACAGAAGGCAAAGACGGTGCCCGCGTCACGCATTGCGGTCACGCTCGAAAACACGCGTTTTCATTGGGAGATTTCAACGAAGCCCGGTTCGCAAAATTGAGCACCCGTTGATTTGTCTGACGCTGAGGTGACTTTTGTTGTTGCTGTTGACTTCACCGGCCTGTCGTACTGTACTCTGGAAGTGATGCGCTTGTTCGTTCGAGGCGTCCGCCTCGTGATCGTCTCCCTGACGGTTGCGCTGCTCACAGCCGTGCCGATGTCGGCGCTGCTGCTGCACGGCGTGGAGAACGATGACGAGTGCAGTCCGGCCATCACCCGTCACGACCCGTCGGAACACCACATAAGCGCACGTGTCGTGCCCGTCGGTGCACCTCACTGCGCAATTTGTCATTGGTGGGTGTCGAGCGGCCGGTTCAAGAGTCCAAGTCTCCCTGTTCCGCACACTCCACGCAGCTACGTCGGACTCGTCTCGAAGGCGCCGGTTGTCGAGCTACAGCAGATTGCATCGACCAGCCGTCCCGCCCGCGCGCCTCCGATCGCCTGACCTCCAGCTCATCCGGTCGACTCACACACGCATGGCCTGTGGCCTGCGGTGCGAGTTGCGTCCGTCATCAGTAAGTTCAAGCCGCCCGCGGGGCAAACGCGCGGGGCTTGGGAGGTTTCACGTGAAGCCGTTCCGTCTCGCGCAGGCGTGCCTGGCTTCGGTTTGTCTGCTGGCGATCCCGGCGACCTCGTTCGCCCAGACCGCCGATCAGGCACTGCGACAGGAGATCGATCAACTGAAGGCCGACCTCGAGACACTGCGCAAGCAGTACCAGGACAGGTTGTCGGCACTCGAGGTGCGTCTCGCCGAAGCGAAGGAGCCGCCCGCTTCCGCCGTCTCTGCGCCGGCACCGGACACCTCGACGGCAGCGCCGGCGCTGCAGACGGCTGCAGCCGCGGCCGGCAGCTCGAAAGTGTTCAATCCCGACATCTCGGTCCTCGGCAATTTCGCCGGTGCCGCCGGGAAGAATCCGTTCAGCGAAGAGCCGTCGCTCTCGCTCACTGAAGTGGAGGCGGCGTTTCAAGCGGTCGTCGATCCGTACGCCCGTGCCGATTTCTTTCTCTCGGCCGGCCCCGAAGGACTCGAAGTCGAAGAAGGTTATGTCACGTTCACGGCGCTGCCGGCGGGATTGCTCCTGAAGGCCGGCAAGATGCGCGCGCAGTTTGGCAAGGTCAACACGATGCATACCCACGTCCTTCCGTGGGTCGATCGGCCGCTCGTCTTGAGCAGCCTGTTCGGCGGCGATGAAGGGATCGCCGACTCGGGGTTCTCGCTGTCGAAGCTGATTCCAAACCGCTTCATGTACATCGACGCCATCGGCGAGGTCTACCGGGGCGACACGGATGTGTTTCGCGGCAAGACGCGTTCGGACCTGAACTATCTCGGCCGGATTCGTGGCTACCGGGATTTGACCGAAGGGACCAATCTCGATCTCGGCGCCACTTACTCGTCCGGCCCGAGCGCGCTCGTTCCGGATTTCGACACGCAGCGCATCGGTTTCGACGCCACGTTCCGGTATCGGCCGCTGCGACGGGCGATCTATCGTCAATTCGTCGGCCGCACCGAGATCATCTGGAGCCGTCAGGCGATGCCGGCCGGCGAGCGGCAGGACGCCTCGGGATTCTATGCCAGCGGCGACTACCAGTTTGCCCGGCGCTGGTTCATGGGCGTGCGGGGCGATCGATCGGGCCGCCCGCTCGAGGCCGACCTGCACGATTCGGGCGGATCGATCCATCTGACGTTCAAGCCCACCGAGTTCAGCCTCGTTCGCGGACAGTACCGGCGCACGAACTACGCGGACGGCACCGACGCGAACGAGTTCCTGTTTCAGATCAACTTCGCGATTGGCGCGCACGGCGCGCATCCGTTCTAGAGAGGTATCCAGATGCGAGTGTTCATTCGATTGATGTTCTTCACCGCGGCGCTCGTGGCCATGGCGGCGCGCCCGTCTGCCGCGGCGTTGCGCGTGGTCGCCACGACGGAAGACCTGGCTTCGCTGGCACGAGAGGTAGGCGGCGACAAGGTCACGGTCGTCGGGCTCGCGAAGGGATATCAGGATCCGCACTTCGTCGAACCCAAGCCCAGCTTCATCCTCGAGGTGAGTCGCGCGGATCTGCTGATCGTCGTCGGGCCGCGAGCTCGAGATCGGCTGGCTGACGCCGCTCCTCACCAGCAGCCGCAACGCCAAGATTCAGCCCGGCGGCAACGGCTACCTCGACGCCTCGGCGAACGTGAGGATCCTCGAGATTCCCGACCGGGCAGATCACGCGCGCGATGGGTGACGTCCACCCGCAGGGCAACCCCCACTACTGGCTCGACCCGGCCAACGGCCGCCGCATCGCACAGACCATCAAGGACAAGCTCGGTCAGCTCTCGTCCGCCGATCGCGCCTACTTCGACCAGCGTTACGCGGAGTTCGACAAGCGGCTGGCGGCCGCCGAGAAGCCGCTGGGACGCAGCGATGGCGCCCTACAAGGGAACGAAGATCGTGACGTATCACCGCTCCTGGCCGAACTTCATGGAGCGCTTCGGGTTGAACGTGATCGGCTATGTCGAGCCGAAGCCGGGCATTCCGCCCACGACCGTCGCACACGATCGACCTCATCGCGGAGATGAAGAAGCAGGGCGTGAAGCTGATCGTCGTCGAGCCCTATTTCGATTCGAAGACGCCACAGGCGATCGGCAAGCAGGTAGGCGGCGAGGTGCTCGTGCTGGCCCCGTCGGTCGGCGGCAGCAAGGAAGCCACCGACTACATCGCGCTCTTCGACTACGACGTGAACGCCGTGGTCGCGGCCCTCAAGCGGACGACGGGAAAGTAGGTAGCGAATGGAGTGGGCGATTTTTCAGTTTCTGCTTCCGGCGATCGCCGCCAGCGCTCATCATCGCGGGCATCCACGCCTACCTCGGCCTGCACGTCGTCGAGCGCGGCGTCATCTTCGTGGACCTCTCGCTCGCGCAGATCGCGTCGCTCGGCGCGGCCATCGGCGTGTGGCAGGGCTACGATCCGCACGAGCCCGACGATCTACTGGATGAGCCTGGCGTTCGACGCTCGTCGGTGCGCTCGTCTTCGCGATGATCAAGGGGCACGAAGCGAACATTCCGCAGGAGGCCATCATCGGCATCTCCTACGCGGTGGCGTCGGCAGCGGTCATCCTCGCCATGAGCAAGGCCACCGGCGAGGCCGAGCACCTGAAGGACATGCTGGTCGGCAACATCCTGTCGGTGCAGTGGCCCGAGGTCTGGGTCACCGGCGCGATCTACGCCGCCATCGGAATTTTTCACTGGATCTTCCGCAAGCGCTTTCTGGAGATCTCGATCGATCCCAGGGCGTGTCGCGGCGCGCGGTGTTCCGGTGCGCTTCTGGGATTTCCTGTTCTATGCGTCCTTCGGCTTCGTCGTCACCCGCTCGGTGGCCATTGCCGGAGTGCTGCTCGTCTTCTGCTACCTCATCGTGCCGTCGGTCGGCGCGATGCTGTACGGGCGCACCGTCGGCTCGCGTCTCGCGATCGGCTGGGTGATGGGCATCCTCGTCTCGATCCTGGGAATGTACTTCTCCGTGCTTCTCGACCTTCCGACGGGGGCGACCATCGTCTGCACGTTCGGTCTCGTCCTCATCGTGATGGCCTCGGTCCGCCCGTTGATTCGTCGCGCCTAGAGAGCGTTTTTCAAATGTACGTAGTGTCCGGCTTTAGAAGCCGGACCGGGTAAGTTCGGACCGGACGGCGTTGGGTTGGCGTGGCTGCCGTGCGAATCCGAAGCTCCGGGGCCGGACGCGCGCTGGATGCCGCAGCGGACCGCGCGACGCGAGGACACTTACTTCGCCATTCGTCCTCGCTCGAAGCCCTCAGGCTTCTCGCGCGGTCAGGCGTCACCCATCGGCCGCCTGCGCACGGCTTCGCGCCGCAGCCACGCCAACCCAACGACCGCGCCGCGCGGCACGATTCTGGAAACCGCCCAATCGCCGCCGAAGGTGGCACAGGGCTTCAGCCCTGTCAACATGGCGGCTGGCGGACAGGACTAGAGTCCTGTGCCACCTCACTAAACTCCTGTGCCACTCAGAGCAGTTATGAAATAGTCTCCTGGAGACACATGCCGTTCAAGAGACTCGCGTGCGCGATGGCAATCGTCCTCGCCGCTGGCGGGATTGTCCCCGCGCAATCCGCGCTTCCGTCGGTCATTCCCATCTTCCCGCTCGAAGTCCCAACGCTCTTTCCGGGGGTGTCGCGTCCGCTCTACATCTTCGAGCCGCGGTATCGAGCGATGGTGACCGACGCGCTGAAGGGCGATCGCATCATCGGCATGACGACGCTGAAGCCGGGATTCGAAGCGAACTACGCGGGACGTCCGCCGATCTACGAGATCGGTTGCGCTGGAGTCATCGACGAAGCCGAAGAGCTGCCAGGCGGACGATTCAGGATTACCCTCCGCGGGCTCGTGAAGTTTCGCGTCTCGGGCGAAGACGACAGCCGGCTCTACCGGCTCGCGCGTGTTGACGTCGTACCCGAGGTCTTGAACGACGATGAAAGAGCGTCCCTTCGCACAGAGCGTCAGCGGCTGGAAGAGCTCATCACGAAGGGCGGGGATTCGAAGGTCCCGCCGGAGGCCACCGACGAGGGGCTGGTCAACATGGTGGCGCAGTACCTGCCGCTTCCCCCCGAGGAACGCCAGGGGCTGCTCGAGTTGCGGAACGCGCTCGTACGAGCCCGGGCGCTGATAGCGACGATCGAATCGAAGGGTCGCCCGACACCTGTAAAGGGAATTCCTGTCTTTTGAGCACTTCCATGTAGTACGTAGTGTCCGGCTTTAGCCCCGAGCGCCTCGAGAATGGCATCGAGCGGCCTTCCTGTGGCAGATGCCTCCGCGATGTGATTGCGAATTTCATGGACGATGTCCTGCGATTCAGGACAGGCGAGAGACCCGAGCTCTGTCTCGAGCCGGGTGGCAGCAGCGCGTGGCTATGGGCTAGGATGCAGTGTCCAAGTCCATCGTTCTCTGGCGATTGGCGAGCGGGCCGTCTCATAAGTGTCCTCGAGCATCTTCCCATCCTGCGAGACGTTGTGCCCGTCCGGATCGTTCCCGAACCAGGTGTCGATCACAATCGGGGCAAGCTTCATCTCCGGCGCGCCTGCTGGGCGGCCTTTGCAGGTGAAGGTCAACTGGGGAGTGGACTGATCGGGCACTGGACCGACGACCACGTTGTACCTGAGGACGGGCCGGCTTGGCGGGGTCACGGGATTCCCGGCATCCCAGATGCGAAGATCGGCCGGGTGATTGCCGGTGGAGTCGAGCTTGAGTGCGATTCCCCCTGCAAAGTTGCCGGTACATGCTCCGCCTGTGGCGGAGACTGTCCAGGCCATCGACCCCTCCGTCAAGATCCAATACTCGGGTGGACCGCCGGTCGGGAGCTGGTCGGGGTCCACTTCGAATCGGACTGACGTGGTCGCCGTCTGACGCATCGCCCCAAACGTCGGTTCATCCTGCGTGTAAGTCGCCGTGACCGTGCCAACCCACGAGGTGCAGCCCGTCGGATAAACCTTGACCGAAGACTCTTTGGCAGGGTTGAGCGATTTCTTGTCTTTCCAGTCGCTGTTGCCAAAGATGACCACCAGCTCTTCGAGATCCTGGTCGGCTTCATCGCGGCACCAGGCCTTCTGAAACTCCTTCGTCCAATCGACTGGCGCCTTCCACGTGCCTCCAATCTTCTCGATTGCCCAGACGGTGGTATGCGGCATGCCCTCCTCGGCGACGGTGTTCCTGAACAGGACGGACTTGACCGAGCCATCGAAGACAAAGTGTCGATACTGCCCGGCCAGGTAGGGTAGACCAAACCCAAACGTGATGTTCTCGATCGCGGGGCCGGCTTTCGCCGACATTGGTGTCCATGGCTCCTTGACACTCTTCATTCCAAACGGGCGAGCCCCTGTGGCCAGACGGTCCCACCCTCTGTACCCGCTTGGCACCGAAGGCCTATTCCAGTTCTGGATGAGGAATTTCGGCCAGGTCTTCTCGAAGCCGCTGTCGAGGACGGCATCCACGGCCGCCAGGTCGTCCATCGTGGTCATGTTGTCCCAGATCTTGTGCATGAACTGGGGGCCGTCACTGCCTGTCATCTCGCGGAAATAGGGCAGCAAGTATGCCCCGTAGATGCGAGACTTTGGATACGTCGTGCCCTCGTTAATCGACCGGTCGGGAGTATCGAGGAAATCTTCCGCGAAGGAATGCTCACTGTCCGGACGGGGATAGACGAAGTTCTCTGCCCAGGTGGCGCTTGCCTCCATAATCCATCTGGCCGCACAATCGCCGCCGGTCGGGTAGGCGAATTCGATCGCATGCATCAACTCGTGCGCGGCGATCTCGAGAATGCCGTTGGTCTTAGCGTTTCCGACGAGCGGACGCTGGCTGTCGATCATGATGTACCGCGACGGCCCGCACCAGGATCGTGGGTCGGCGGCTGGTGCGAAGCCCGCCCAAATGTCACCAGTCTTTGGAGCGTGAACGAGGTAGAAGTCCAACGCACCGTCACCGCCGTTGTGGGCGAGGCCGGCATCCGTTGCCGGTGCAGGGCCCATGACATCGTCCAGCTTTTTCCAGATGAGAGTCGTGAGCGCGGCTGCGAGGGCCTCAGCTTTCGCGGCGTCGCCCTGATAGCGGTTCTGCGCCCACACTTTCGCCCGGCCGCCGACGGCGGGGAACGATTGCCACCCACCGCTGTTGGGCGCTAGCGCCTGCACTTCGGTGGGAAGCAGTCCAGCCACCGACTCCAGCGTCACCCAGCTCCCTGGTTCATCCGGTCGCATGAAGAACGGCGCGAGGTCTGCCTGCGTCTGAGCGGAGAATGTCCCCAGGAGTGCGCCGGCGGCGGCCACCGCTTGGCTCGGCTCAGGGCCTCCGGCGTTGTTCCCGCGGTAGCGGGCCGGCAATCGCGAGTCGCCGAAGGCCGCGAAGACACGGTACTTGTGTGCGGTTTCTGCGTCGATTGACTTTGCCGCGAGCGCCTGATCGATCAGGTCTTCACTGGTCGCCGGTGGCGGCGCCGGTGCGGAGGCCGGCGGGACTACCTGAGGTGACTGGGGGAGCCGCCCGGCCGCAGGCGCTGCCGCCGAAGCCATGACCGCGACCGCCGCGATCACGATCACGCATGGAAGATTCCGCAGAGACCACCTCACTTGGCGCCGATCTCCTTCAGCCACGCCTCGGCCGCCGCGCGCGCGGCGGTGGTCGCCTCGTTGCCCGCAACGAAGGCGTGCTGCCATTGCCACGGCTCGCTGTTGAAGGCGGGGTCAACCCAGTATCCCTGCATCGCTCCCCCGAGGCTGATGACAGGCCTGTTCCGTTTCGCGAAGTCGACATCTGCCGTCGCGTCGAGAAACTCGCGGAGCCGGCGCGCGACGAGCACCTGAGGATCGGCGGGGAAGTTCTCCTGCCAGCGCTTCACGCTCTCACCCTCGCCAGTTGCCCCTTGTGCACGGTCCGCTTCGAGCGCCGCGCGTTGCGCCTTCTGCAACTCTGGGCTGCGCATCTTTGCTTCCATGTCTTTGAGGCTCGCGAGGAGCTTCTCTCGATCGGCTGCCGACATGGACGCCGCGGCCTGCCTCGCGTTCTCGAGGCCTGCCAGATTCTCGTCCAGCAGTTGCTTCATCTCTTCATCGATCGTACGCGCATATTGCCTGGTCTGCGGTTTCTCTTCTGTCCGGATTCGCTCGTAGGCGGTCGCGAAGGCCGGTGAGTTCACGTGCGCCTTGATCCACCCGACGAGGGCCGTTGTTACCGGGCCCCGAGCCGCTACCGGGATCTTCTGGTACGCGTCCATGATGGCCACGGGCAGTTTGCCCTCGCTACGCGACCCTCCCGAAGTTTTCGCCTCGTCCATCACCAGCCCACGAGCCGCCGCCTCCGTCCAGCCGAGCTGGGCGAGCACGGTTTGCGCCAGAACGGCTCCGTCGAGCAGAGCCAGCACCGCAGTAGCCAGCACTGCCTCAACCAGCAGCGTGTTCCTCGTCGTTCGCTGGCGCACTGTCTTCATGGTGACTCTACGGGTTGTTCAATCCGTCAACATTCAGCAGGACGGGCGACGTGCTCAGGCTCCTGGGCACGCCGCGGAGCGTAATCCACGGGCGAATGTCACCCCAGTACATGATCCGGCCGTCGTTGAGGACGGCAACGCTCGTCCATCCATGTGTGGCCACCGAGCGAACACCGGTGAGACCGTTGATGGTTTTCGGGGGACGGGCGATCGTACCGGCCGCCGTCACGCCCTGTCCAGTCTGTCCGTGCCCGTCAAATCCCCACGAGATCACGGTTCCGGCATTGGTGAGGACCAGCATGTGACCATTGCCCGCGTATACCGCGCGCGCGCCAGCCACACCCGGCACAACCGTTGGCGCTGGATGCGGTATGACAGCGTCAGCATCGTCGTTGATCAGACGTCCGAGCATTCCGGAGACATTCTCTCCCCATGACAACACCGTGCCGTCCGCCAGGACGACGAATGAGCTGCCGCGGGCCGCCGCGATGGCCACGGCCTTCCCGGTCTGAACGGTCACTGGCGTTCTGCGATCGACGGTCGTGCCATCGCCAATCTGGCCGAACTTGTTTGCCCCCCAGGCCCGGATCGTGCCGTCCCTGAGGAGCGCTAGCGAATGGTCGAGTCCCGCGCTGACAGCGACGACGTCTGTCAGACCAGGAATGCGTACGGGGAATGGCAGAAAGCTCATGGCGTCGGGCCGGTGGGTCTTGAAATTGATGACGGGGAGCGGTCCGATGCCGAGGCGGCCCTGTCCTCCATCACCCCAGGTCCACACAGAGCCGTCGCGTGCGAGCGCCAGGGCGTGGTTAGCTCCCAGGGACAGGTCGACCGCGTCAAATCGAACGGCAACAGGAGTTGGTGTGGCGGTGTTGGCCCGGGCCTCCGCGCTCACCTCGACCTCGGCGAGCGGTGTGATGCCGAGGATGCCTGCGTTGCCCTTCGCCCCCCACGACAGGATTCGCCCGTCGGCGAGCACCGCAAACGACGTGTCCAACCCCGCTGCAGCGGACACGACGTTGGAGAGGCCAGGAACTGTGTACAGCCTGTACGGCTCCAGCGCGTTGAAGTGTCCCTGACCGAGGTGTCCAGAGGTGTTCGGCGTCGGGCCGGTCGACCAGCACTTCAGCGTCCCATCCGGCTCGAGGAGCAGGGTGTGGTCGTTGCCCGGAATGACGCGACGGATTTGTGGCGGCCGCGCCTGTGCCGCGAGACGCGTCGCAAGCGGCGCACCCGCAAGCAGTGCGAGCGCCGCTCGACGGCTGATCGGTGGGCATGCCATCGTTAGACTCCGTGTCGCGCTACGGTGAGGTCGGCTTTCTGATCTCACGAAACGAACTGTAGCGGAAGTCGTGCCCCTGAGCCGCAAGAAACGCACGGTTGCGCTTCGTCAAGCTGCTTGTCGGAGGGCTTCCATGCGCCTGAGCCAGACGTGAAGCTGGTTCCAACTGGCGAAAGTTTGGCTCACCAATCCTCCCGACGGTCGTCTTCGCACGCAACTGACCACATCAAGGGGTCGGTGTCGTCAGCGAGCTTACGGCTCGAACATGCGCGTCAGCTGCTGGCTCGGTGAGGCGTACAAGACGGGCTGATACGTGCGTGGGAAGCCATCCCACATTTGCAAGTGCCGCATGGAGCTCGAGCGCCGTTCAGCGCCTTGCGGGTGCTCCTTGCCCTCGGCGTCTTGCACGGCGTCGAGCTCGAGCACACCCCTCTTGAAGAGTTGCCGCACCCTGTCGCTGTCCCGGAACTCATCCAACAGGGCACGCCGGGGGCTCGTGTAAGCCTGGTCCATGGCATACGTCAACACGGTTGCCATCACGTTCCCTTCTTCCGTCTGCGTGGCCTTGAACCGTCGCCGAAATTCCTTCAGGACCGGCTGGAAGGTGGGATTGTCCCAGCGTTCCACGCCGGACGGCAGGCGCACGAAGTCGTCCAGGACGGTGGCATACAGCACGCTCGGTGGGGCGCGCCAGAACGCCACGTCCTCGCCAAACTCGCTGACGTGAAACGGGAGGTAGATCGTGGACTGCGCCGGGACCTGCTTGACGAGCGACGGATTGAAACGACGTACCTCCTCCGCGGAGAGATTCGTCCGGCTGAGGACTTCGTCTAACGAGATCGCTCGCGTCGTGCGCATCGCGTGGATCGGGACCTGGGGTTCCGACTCCATCAGGTTCCTGACGTTGAACGAGTTGCCGAAGATCATCTCCGCGTAGAGGTACGAGCGGGGCCCGTACGTGCGCACGACGTCCGCGTAATCCGCACCGGGCAGCGCGCGAAGGTCGCGGGCGAGCTGCGCACCCAGAAGGTATCGAGCGCGCACATCGGTCTGGCCGAGCCGCTCGCCGTTGATGAGCGCCCGCCCGACATTCGTCCCGCCGGCGTTGTGCTCCGACAGCGCGGGAATAAACGACCCGTACTTGGTCGCGAGCACTGACAGGTACGCCGCGCAGTAAGGCGCCTGCGTCGTCTGGTTGTTGCCATCGATCACGGCATCGGAGAGGCGGTTCAGCCGCATCCAGTTCTTTCGCAGCCACTGGCAGAAGCCGACGGCGTTCGCCTCCGAGCGGCGCGACGGGCTCAGGCCCGATTCGAGAACGGCCTGCGCCAGGCCGATGTCGGCGGGCACGCCGAACCGCTCGTAGATCGCCGCCCACTCGCCGACAAACCGTCCGTACTTACGCGCGTTCGGCAGCAAGGCATCGCCGCGCGTCGAGTTGTACATCACCGGCCCGGTCTGCTGCTCCATGAGTGTCGCGACCTGTTCGCGCCGCTCACCAAGCTTGCGGGAGAGAGGCTCGCCGTCGAGGATGTCGGCGAGCGCGGGATCTCCCCACACCGCATCGCGCGTCCAATCGCCCTTCGTG
The DNA here is from genome assembly GCA_963746535.1 of Vicinamibacterales bacterium. GTDB lineage: Bacteria > Acidobacteriota > Vicinamibacteria > Vicinamibacterales > JAMQPK01 > JAMQPK01. The sequence continues at coordinate 312,881 of CAVVBP010000012.1, forward strand.
GGGAAGAACGCGAGCAGGCGTCCATCCACACCGCTGCCGTACGCGATCGAGTGGTCGGGCATGATGAAGACGTGCTGCCAGAATGCGTATCCCGGTCTGTAGGCCTGCATCGCGGCGAAGTCGTCGCGCCGGCGTGCCGCGGTGAATTCTGCCGCGCGCCTCGCAGGGTCGTACGCAGTCGAAGCGGACGGCACGTTTGCGCGGCGCGTGACCGCGCTTCCGGTCGTGGCCGCGCCCGCGATCGCCAGCACGGCGATCGCCAGGGCGTGGGTCTTTTTCAACGATGACAGTCGAATGGATGTGGGCATGGGACCGGCCGCGGTGCTGCAATCGATGCGCCCGTGCAATTGTGTGAAATCCCGAAGCGTAAGCCCGCCACGGGCGCACGCGGCTGACAAGTTTCGGCGCGCGATCTCAAATTTGGCGAAGGAGATAACGACCTGTTCTCTGCCAGCGCCGGCGCCGATATGTAATGTGGCGGCGGTCGCCACCCCCCACCTGGACCTGCTCGGATTTTCGATGAGCCGAAAACGTACGCGAGCAACGGTAGGCGCAAAGCTCAAGAAGGCACGTGAACGCTGCGGGCTGTCACTGCGACAGATCGCGGATTCCACGAAAATCTCTCTGTCCGTCCTTCAAGGGCTCGAGCGCGACGAAATTGCGAACATGCCGGGCGGCGTGCTCGGCCGGGGATACGTACGATCGTTTGCCACTTCGGTAAAGCTGGATCCCGAGGTCATCGTCACGGAGTTTGTCGAGCAGTTTCCCGATAGCCCGGTCACTCACGGCTATCCGCCCGCGGAGCGGGAGGCTGCGGAGAAGGTGGCCGACATCGGCACGGCGGGCTACTCAACCAGGATTCGCCTCAACGAATCCGGCAGTTGGACGCGCGTCGCCTCGGTTGTGGTCCTCGCCATCGTCCTCGCAGGCGTCATGACGTTTGCGGCGCCGAGACGATGGGCGCAATGGGACACGCTTCGAAGCTGGGCGAGCAGCATGCCGACAAACCCACTTGGCGATTTCATGTCAGCCGAAACGCCGCTCGAGACGCTGGACGCGCGGCCGATCAAGCCGCTGCACTCATCCGGGCCGCGGACGCTGCCATCCAGACGCGCGCTGCCTCCAACAATCGTCGCGGTGAAGACCAGTCCTGTACCGGTGGCAACGGCGTCAAAAAGTGACCCGACTGCCCCTGCTCCTGCCCCTGCGCCTGCTCCTGCTCCTGCTGACGCCGGCGCGATCGCGAACGAGCCGCTGAAGATGACCTTGTTGGCGAGCTCCGCGAGCTGGGTGATTGCGTGGGTCGACGGCAAGAAAACCATCAACAGGCTGTTGGACGTCGGCGAACAGGAAACGCTCGAAGCCGCGCGCGAGCTGGTCGTCACCGCCGGTGACGGCGGAGCGATCACGATGACGCTCAACGAGGCCGTCACCAGAACGCTCGGGCGCGCGGGCAAGATCGTGACCGTAAAGGTGAATCACGCCAACTTGCCGAAGTACCTCGGGCGTGACGAGTCGGCCTCCGTCAAGCTCGCACAGTAATCTCCACCGGCACGACCCCATCTTCCACCATGCGGAGCTTCTTCGCCGCTCCGTAGGACACATCCAGAATCCGCCCCTTGTTCAGTGTCCCGGCCGGAAAGCGGTCGGTGACCGTGAGATCGACGTGACGATCGTTTTTGAGGTTCCGTACTCTGATCCGTGTTCCGAACGGCAGGTCGAAGTGCGCGGCAGTCATGGCGTTCTTGTCGAAGCGTCGGCCGCTGGCGGTCAGTTTTCCGTCGTATCCGTCCCCATCGCCATACCAGCTTGCGAGCCCGCGCTGGACGAATCCCGCGCGCACGCTGGCAGGCCGAACCTTTACCGCGCACGCTGCCGCGGCCGTCGCCAGTATGCCGAACACGAAGGCACGCCGGGTCATCTCGGCAGGGTACCACGCTATTCGTATCTGAGCGCCTCGATCGGGTCCAGGCGCGACGCGCGGCGGGCTGGGTAGAGACCGAAGATGAGGCCAATGGTCACCGACACGAGGAACGCGAGAAGAATGGAGCTCGCGGTCACGATGGTCGACCAGCCGGCCAGAAGACCGATCAGGCGCGACATCCCCACGCCGACGACGACCCCGATGGTGCCTCCGACGAACGAGATCAGGACGGTCTCGATCAGGAACTGCCGCACGATGTCACGGCGGCGCGCTCCGAGCGCGCGGCGGACACCGATCTCACGCGTCCGTTCCAGGATGCTGGCGAGCATGATGTTCATGATCCCGATGCCGCCGACCAGGAGCGAAATCGACGCCAGCGCCACCATGACGATCTCGAAGATGCGCTGCGTGCGCCGCTGTTCGGCCAGCAGCTCGGCCGGAACAATCACCGAAAAGTCGGGCGTATTCCGGTGCGACGCGTTCAGGATGCCGCGGATGACCTCGGCGCTCGACACGCTGTCGACGCCCGGCTCGAGTTGCAGATAGATGCCGTCGATCTCGTCACGGAACCGGCTGTAGTTGTCTTCGAGCCGGAGGATGGCCGTCCAGAGCGGCACGTAAATCAGGTTGTTTCGGTCCTGCTCAGGTACGCCGACCGTTTCGTTCCTGACACTCAGCTGTGGACCCGCAACGCCGACGACGCGCAGCCACTGCTCGTTGACCTTGATGTAACGCCCGACCGCTTCGTCGGGACCGAAGAGCGCCGCCTTGGCTCCCTCGCCGAGCACCGCCACCGGTATCGCACGCTCGTTCTCTCCTTCGTCGAAGAAGCGGCCCGCGGCGATGCGCAGGTTGCCGATCGGGATATACGAGGGCATCACGCCGTACACCGTCGGCATGTCGCGCTGCGGCTTGGGCAGCATCTTCGAGGGCACGAAGCGCTTGCGCGGCGTCCCGGCCGTCACCCCTTCGAGCGTGGCTCGCACGACGCGGAAATCCTGGAAGGTCAACCCGGGCGAGGTCTGCCTGATCTTCTGGAATGCCTGGGGATCGATCGTCTCGCGCGCCTCCACAATGACGTTCCTGACCCCGAGCTGCTCGATGAAGGCCATCACCTGCTGCTGCGCACCGGCACCGATCGACAGCATCGCGACTACGGCCGCGACGCCGAAGATCATCCCGAGCATCGTCAGGAGCGAGCGCAGCTTGTGGACGCGGAGATTGTCGAGGCCAAACTGCAGGTCCTGCAGCCACGTCCCGAATTCGGAATTCGGATCCGGCAGGAACCGCTTCACGGTCAGCTTCCCGAGCCCGGCTTCACCGGTCCGGCGCTCGAACCGCTCCTTCTGTCTTCCGAGAGCGGGTTCCGGAGTGCGACTTCGGTACCGACAGGGAGATCCACGACGACGTGGCTTTCGGTGCGGTCCGACACCTTGACCTCACGCGGCTCGAACGAGCGTCCGCGCCGGACGAAGACCACCGGCTTGCCGTCCTGCTCGAAGAGCGCCTGACGCGGCAGATACCGGGCGCCTTTGATCGGATCACCCTTGACCTGCACCTCCGTCGTCAGCCCGGGACGCAGGTACGAGGCATTGCCGGAAACCTGAAGGTTGACGTCGAACATCCGCGTCGAGTCCCACCCGAAGAAGTCGCTGCGGCGGCTGGCACCCGCAACGGACTTGATCGTCGCCGGAAGAGCATCGCCCCGCACGGCGTGGATGGCGACCTCGGCCTTCTGTCCCGCAACAAGATGCGCGCGATCGTATTCGGTGACCCTGGCCAGCAGCTCGAGTCCCGACTCGTGGAGCACTTCGGCCACCGGCCGGCCGGGATAGACGGTGTCGCCGGCGCGATACTCGGGAACAACCACGCCGGTCCAGGCGGCGCCGACGCTGTCGTTGTCTTTCACGGCCACGAGCCCGTCGAAGGGCGCGCGAATGCGCATGTTGTCGATGTTGCGCTGCGCGGTTTCCATCATGAGCCGCGCCTTGTTCCGCTTTTCCTCGGCGACCGCGATCGAAGCGCGACTAGTCGCGTCGCGGGACGGGAGATCGGTCTCGAACTGTGCGAGCCGCCGCTTCGCCTCCTCGAGCGTCAGCAGATTCTTCTTGGCATCGACCGCGCTGAGCATCTCGTTGGCCTGCGCATCGAGCTCGGCGCGCCGCACATCGAATCGCGCCGTCAGCAGCGTCACCTGGTCCTGCGCCTGCTGCACCACGATGTCGGCGCGCAGCTTGGTAATCTCCTGCTCCGCCTGTTCGAGCTCCGAGCGCGACTGCGCGAGCCGTTCGGTCTGCTCGCTCAGATCGAACTCGACCACCACATCTCCCGCCTTGACGGGGGTGCCGGTGCCCATGATGTGAAGGATCTGAAGCGGACCGCCGATCGCGGGTGCCACCAATCCAACCGAACGGACAGGTCGCAGCTCGCCGGTGGCATGAACCACCACCGGCACGTCGCCCTCCATCACATGCGCGGTCGGAATCACGGCGCCGCCGGTCTGCACGCCCTGGGTCGGAATGGCCACCAGGGCGACGATGACCAGCACCGCCGCCAGCGTGCCGAGGATTGACCAGCTGATTTTCATCATTTCACCGGCGGAATCGGATCCTTCAACGCCACTCGTTCGCCCGCCCGCACCCCGTCGCCGACGACGAGCTGCTCCTGTCCGCGACGGGCGATCTGCAGCAGGCGCTCTTCCCACCCGCCTCCAGAGCTCGCGACGTACGCCACCGTGCGGCCGTTCTTTTCGAACACCGCACGTACCGGGATGAGCACGACATCGCGCACGCGATCGATGGCGACGCGCACCGATGTGTTCATGCCCGGGCGCAGCCGTTGATCCGTCTGGTCGAGCTGCACGCTGAGATCGAAGTTGCGCTGTGGCGGCCAGTTCGAGAAATCGATACGGGCGAGCGTGCTGATCTCGCCGATCTTGCCAGACAGCTCGCGATCGGGGAGCGCGTCGGCGCGCACGATCACCTGCTGGCCGGGCTGCATGCGGCCGCGCTCGGCTTCCTCGAGCCGCGCGTTGATCCGCAGCGTCGCCAGATCCGGCACGTCGGCGATCACCTGCCCCGGAAACGCGCGATCGCCGGCCTTGAACTCGGGCGGCGGGCAACAGGCCCGCCAGTTCGGCATGATCGTGACGACGCCGTCGACCGGCGTCACCAGCTCCAGCGCGCCCAGTTGCCGCTCGGCCTGCTGCACGTCCAGTTTCGCCTTGTCGCGCTTCTGCCGCTTGCTCCCGATTTCGGCCTGCGCGATGGCGCTGAGCGCCTCGCGTTTCCGTTCGGCCTGCTTGAGCTTCTCCCTGGCGCTCGCAAGCGCGAGCTTCCGCTGCTCGACGTCGAGCGCAGCCAGGAACTTGTGGTCCACGGCGTCAAGTTCGGCGCGCTGCACGTCGTAGCGGGCCTTCACCAGGTCGGTTTCCGACTGCTGCTCCTGAATGCGGTACTGGGCTTCTGTCTTGCCGATCTCTTCTTCGGCCTGCTTGAGCTCCGAGAGCTTCTCTGCGTGCGTGCGCTCGACCGGTACCGGATCGAACCGGACGACGACGTCGCCCTTCTTGACGCTCTCGCCGTTCTTCGTGAGCGCGAGAATCTGAAGATCTCCAGCCGAGGTCGGGGCGGTCAGCGGCACCGATCGAACGGCTTTCACCTCGCCCCGCACCTGGAGGTAGTCGATGAACTCGCCGCGGATGACGGGTGTCGTCGGCACGTCGATCGCGTCGCCACGTCCGAAGATGCCGCTCGCACGCGCGATGGCGACGAGGCCCACCACGCCCACGACCAATCCGGCGATGTTTCGCGCGTTAGTGCGAGACATGCCGCTGGACGACCATGCCCGGTTCGAGGCCGGACGCCACCACCACTTCGTGGTCGCTCATCGGCCCGAGTGTGACGTCGCGGGTCCGCGTGCGATCGCCTTCCATCACGACGACCGAAAAGTGATCCTTCTCCCCGGCAACCGCGTCTCGCGGCACGACAATCACGTTGTCCTTTCGCTCCAGCTCGACGTCGACCGCCGCGGAAAGGTCGGGCATCAGCTTCGGGTGATTCCCCTGAATGCTGACGATCGCCACGAAGTTGCGCACCTTCTCGGTCAGCCGGCTCGGAGCGCCTGCCGGGGCGACCTGCTCGACGCGGCCCTTGAACTCGAGCTCGGGATACGCATCGAGCGAAATGCGCGCGGGCTGCCCCACGCGCATCAGGTGCACGTCGGCCTGATTCACCTTGACGCGGACGAGCATCGCCGACGGATCGACCACCAGCATGATCGGCATGCCGGGGCGCGCTTCCTCGCCCTCCTGAATCTCGACCATCTGCCCCGCGCGCCAGTTCATCCTCAACACGACGATGCCGGGAATCGGCGACCGTACCAGCATCCGGTCGGCATTCCCCTCGGCGTTCTTCATCGCGGTCTGGGCGCGGTCGCGCTGGATTTCGAGGATGCGCACTTCCGCCTGCTCCGCCTGCCGCTTGAGGTCGAAGGTCGTCTGCAACTGCTTCAACTTGGCTTCCGACTCCTCGAGGCGGAGCTCGTTCTTCTCGACGTTGATGCGCGGAAGGAGCGGGTTCTTCCTCATCTCCAACGCCGACATCTCGGCCGCATGCTTCGCGAGCGCGAGGTCCGCATCGTCGGTGGCGCGGGTCTGCTGGTGCTCGGCGCGTTTCTTCTTAATCTGCTCCTCGAGGTCGAGGTACTCGGCGCGGCGGTCGAGCGCGGCCTTGAGCTGGTTCTGGCGGTCGAACTCCACGAGGAGAGCCCCGGCAGCGACCTGGGAGCCGCTCGGCGCCAGCTTCGTGATGATCAGCGCATTACCGGTAGGGCCCGACACGCCCACGAGCCGCGGCGCCGTGACGTTGTGATAGCCGATCGACTCGATGATTCCGGTCATTCGGAGCGTCCGTACGAACGAGCCCCTCGCGGCATGGATCGACCCGGTCGAGCTCGCCGGCGTATCGTCCTCGCCACCAGACCCCTGCAGCAGCGCCATGCCGCCCACGGCCGCCACGAGAACGAGCGCCAGAATCAGATATTTTCGGCCCATTTTGCGCGAATTGACTATTGTGGCACCTTCCGGACCGAACGCGAAGCTTCGTGTATGCCGGATTAGACGCCATCGGACCCGAAAGGTTTGCCGCCCACCCGTTAACATGGCACTGGGCCGCATGAAGCGATTGGTGATTGCCTTAATTGCCCTCGGTGTCCCCACGGCAGGCCGCGGGCAGGCTCAGCCGCCGTCATTGTCGACGGCGCGCCTACATGTGTCCGTCGCGAGGGATGCGGGGGACGTGTTCGTGTATCGATACACTCTCGAGAACGCGGCCGGGAGCAATGCCGGCATTGCCAGGATGGCCATCGACATCTCGATGCCGGCCGGGGCTCCGGTACCGTCTGCCGCGGGCCTCAAGAACGGCCCGGGATATTTCGTCACGTCTCCCGGCGCGGTCAAAAGTCTGAAAACGGACGCGCCGGTTCCCGTCGGCTTGTCGGCGCCGCAGCCAGGATGGGGGACAACGGTCGGGACGGATGCGACCGCGCGTTGGGTATCGACCGACGACAAGAGTCTGGTGCTGCCGAAGCAGCGGCTTGCCGGATTTTCGCTGGCCAGTCATGGTCCGCCGGCGCTCAGGAGATTTACTCTGGCTCCCCATGTCGACCCCGACACTGCGCCCGTCACGGAGGCAGGCGATGATCCCGGCGAAGCGGACCGATTCCGGCAGGAGCTCGAGCAGTACATCGAGTCGCGAAGCGTGACGGGGATGACGCTCGCACCCGCCGCCCCGGTGACACGAACGGCCGATGCCTTGCTGGCGGCACTCGCGGGTCAGGTGGCGCAGGCTCGCACACTGCGTTGGATCTCGACCGACGCCATCGCGCGCGACATCACCAACAAGCTGCAGGCGGCACGCGGCGCGATCTCACGGCGCCAGCCGGAGCAGGCCGGCAGCATCCTGCAGGGGCTGCGCACCGATGTCGCGGCACAATCCGGCAAAGCGCTGACCACCGAGGCGATTGCGCTGGTGGACTTCAACATTCAGTACACGCTTCCGCTGCTCGGGAAGTAGTACGTAGTGTCCGGCATTAGCCGGACCGTCACGCGGCTTCACTGCAACTAATCGAACCTCTGCCCCGTCTAATGCCAGTCATAGAGACACGCCGACATGGCATCGAACGGAGTCCTGCTTGCGCACACTCATCGGTGAAGTCCGCTACGCGCTGCGACAGTTCTGGACCGCGCGCGTGTTCACGATCACTGCAGGTACTGACACTCGCGCTCGGCATTGGCGGCACCACGGCCATCTTCACGCTCATTCACGCGGTGATGCTGCGCTCCCTGCCGGTGAGCGATCCGGCTCGCTTGTACCGCATCGGTGACGGCGCCAACTGCTGCGTGCAGGGCGGCTCGCAAGATCGGTGGGGCATGTTTTCGTTTCCGCTGTTCGAGCGCCTGAAAGCCGAGCTGCCCGAATTCGAGCAGGTCACGGTGTTTCAGGCCGGCGGGTCGCGCTACGGGGTAAGACGGCAGGACGTGGAGACGGCCGCAAGACCTCTCCGGTCGAGTTTCATCGCCGGCAACTACTTCTCGACGCTCGGCGTGCCCACGCTCATCGGACGCGGCATCGCGCCAGAAGACGATTCGCCGGCCTCGCCGCCCGTCCTCGTGTTGAGTCATCACGCGTGGCAGGGCACGTACGGCGGCGATCCGTCCATCCTGGGCGCCACGCTTGTCGTCGAGGGTCATCCGTTCACCGTCGTCGGCGTGACGCCGCCGGGCTTCTTCGGCGAGACACTTCGCGCCGATCCGCCGGATCTCTGGATTCCACTCCAGAAAGAGCCGGTGATCAGCGGCGAGACTTCCCTGCTTCGGCAGTCCGTGGGCGCGTGGCTGCGCGTGATTGGCCGGCTGCGCCCTGGTGCGACGACCAACGGCGTCGATGCGCGGCTCACAGGGATTCTTCATCAATGGATTCAGCACGAGTCGGGCTACCCCGCCAATTGGATGCCCGGCGTTATGAAGAGCCTCTCGCAGCAGGTCATCAACGTGGTGCCCGCCGGCGCCGGCGTCGCCATCATGAAGGAGCAATACGGACGGAGTCTGCAAATCCTCCTGGGGGTGTGCGGGCTGGTGTTGCTGATTGCCTGTGCCAACGTCGCCAACCTGTTGCTCGCGCGCGCCGTGGCGCGGCGCGGTCAGACAGCCGTCAGGCTTGCGCTCGGCGCGTCACGCCGCACGATCGTGTCGCAGGCGCTCGTCGAGAGCCTCGTGCTCGCCGTGGCCGGTGGCATCGCGGGCCTTGTGGTGGCGATCGGCACGGCGCGGCTGCTCGTGGCGCTCGCGTTCGCGGGCGCCACGTTCCTGCCGATCGAGACCAGTCCAGCGCCGCTCGTCCTGGCATTCGCCTTCACGCTCGCGCTCGCGACCGGTCTCATCTTCGGCGCCGCACCGGCGTGGTTTGCGACGCGCACCAATCCCATCGATGCGCTCCGCGGAGCCGGCCGCATCAGGGGCGATCGATCGTCGGTCGCGCGCAGGGCCCTCCTCGTCGTACAGGCAACCATCTCGGTCGTGCTCGTCGCCGGATCGATGATGCTGGCCCGCAGCCTCAACAACCTTGAAACGCAGAATTTCGGGTACGAGATTGCCGGTCGCGTCCTGGTGTCGATGAACCGGCCGCCCGCGACCTACACTCCTGAGAGGCTCACCGCGCTCTATCGCAACGTCGAAGAGCGGCTCGGTCGCGTCCCGGGCGTGCGCGGAACCGGTCTTGCCCTCTACAACCCGCTGACAGACAACTGGGGCGAGGGGGTGCTCATCGCGGGTCACCCGCCGCCGGCTCCCACCGATTCGACGGGCTCCTCCTGGGACAGGGTGAGCGCGAACTATCTACAGCAGCTCGGCGTCGGGATCGTCAAAGGCCGTCATTTCACGCCCGCCGATGACGAGAACGCGGAAACGGTCGCCGTGGTGAACGAGGCGTTCGTCCAGCGCTTCTTCAAGAACGGCGAGGACCCGCTCGATCAGCACTTCGGCCTCAACATGCCCGAACACGTGAACACCTTCCGCATCGTGGGGGTCGTGCGCGATGCGAAGTTCGCAGGGTTCGCGCTCAATCGTCCGGCCAACCCGATGTTCTACGTGCCGCTCGCACAGGCCGTCGACTACGAGAACCCGATGATGAAACGCATCGACAAACAGTCGCACTTCATCACCGGGCTGCTGCTGGTGACCGACGTGCCGACCGGAACACTCGAGCCACAGATCAAGCGCGCGCTCGCCGAGGCCGATCCGAATCTCACCGTGGCGTCGGTCAGGACGCTGCAGCGGCAGATCGACATGGCCTTCAATCAGCAGCGCGCCGTCGCCAGCCTCGCCGGATTGTTCGGACTCGTCGCCCTGGCGCTCGCGGCCATCGGGCTGTACGGAGTGACGGCATACAGCGTCGCGCAACGAACCAACGAGATCGGCATCCGGATGGCGCTTGGAGCGGCGCAGGCGAACGTGTTCAGCATGGTGCTGCAGGGGGCGTTCCGCCGCGTGGCGGTTGGTCTCGTGCTCGGCCTGCCGCTGGCCGTCGGCGCCGGCTATCTGCTCTCTGCCCAGCTGTACGGTGTGAGGTTCTGGGATCCGCTGGCGCTCGGCGCGGGCATCGTGTCGCTCGCCGCCTGCGCGTTCCTCGCGGCGATCGTTCCGGCCAGGCGGGCGGCCGCCGTGTCGCCGATCACGGCACTCCGCACGGAGTGACCTTTCCTGAGACCCGAATTCGCAGATTCGCGGATTCGCAGATTGGAAGATTGCGGCGCGAATTTCTCGCGGTAGGGCCCGGCTTTAGCCGGGCGATTCTCCATCCCGGTGGCACAGGGCTTCAGCCCTGTCATCCACCGTGTTGACGCAGTGCGTGAACGCCGCCAACGCCGCGCGACGATCTCTCGTCCTGCCGGCCGGAACTGACGCTGTACGAACACGTCCGGCTGGACGAGAGATCGTCGCGCCGCATGGCGAGGCGTTTGGGTCTCGCGCCCACGATTACGTCATGGCCTGCTTCAGCCGGACGGTTCGCAACTGAGAACCGACTGAGAACTGACAGCTGAGAACTGACAACTCTTAACGCGCGTGCGTGCGGATGTACTCGAGCGCGAACGGCTTGAAGCGTTCGTTCAATCCGAGCGCCACTGCTTCGTCGAGCGCGCGCTGTTCGTCCCAGCCATCGGCTTTCCAACGCTTGATCATCCACAGCGCGGCGGCACGGCCGGCGGCGGCGCAATGGATGTAGGCCGGCTGATTGTCCGCCGCGGTCACCGCGGCGATGAAGTTGTCGATCAGCATGGGATCGGGCGATTGCGGATTAAACGGCAGGTGAATGTAATTCATCCCCGCGGCACGGGCGGCCACGCCTTCTGCTTCGACAGCGGCTCCGGCTTCGCTCGCCATGCGCACGTTGATGATCGATCGGTAGCCCATCTTCTTCAGCTCGGGAATGGCGTCGACGCTGGTCGCGCCGCCACAGGCAATGGTGGTATCGAGCCGGGAGAAGGTCGAGATGCCGGCGATTTGCTCTTTCTTCACGCCTTGCGCCGTCACCGTTACGACGGCAACGCAGAAGACGGCCAGCACACCGGGCACGCGAAGGATGTTTGAACGCATGGCCCGGATTATAAGCCACGAGTGAAAGTTAAAAGTGAAAAGTGAAAAGTGAAAAGGCAAAGTGAAAAGGCAAAAGTCCACTTTTCACTTTCTACTTTCTACTTTTTACTTTCTAGGGGCCCATCACCGCTCCCGGGTCTCATTGCGATGCTCCTGGAGCCATTGCGGGCTGATCCTGCCGAGGTCCTTCGCACGAAGCGGCCAGTGACGGTACGCCCAGAACGTCAACGCAACCGCGGCAATAGAGATCCAGAGCACATCGGTCATCGCGCGACCGTGCGCGCACGCACATCGGCCGGGGCGGCCTCATCCGTCTTCTTGCGAAGTCTCGCCACGAGCAGCCGCACTCGCTCCCGATATGCCAGCTTGCGTTTTCGATTCTTCTGGAATCGAGCCCGGTCGCCATTGTGTTCAGACATTACTTTCGGCTCCCTTCGGCGTCCTGGCGCGCGACTTCAGACGCGGCTCCATATCGCTCCTTGCGACGCTCGAGAAAGTCGCCGAAAGGCACGACGACCCGCACTGGAGTGACAGGCGGTGCCGGTTCATCGGCCTCGACGGGCTGACTCGGCATCGCCGGGCTGACATCGCTGTCTTCCTGAAGAGCGGGTGCAGGGCACGGAACGGCCGGCTTCATGAGCGGCCATCCTTCGTCGTTGCGGCATGAAGGATCTCCGCAACCGTCGGCGCGGGCGTGCCGGCGCGCATGAGCATGAAGACAATCGGTGGCGCCATGCCAAGCGCCAGCAGGAACGCGCTTGTCGACACACGTGCGTGCAAGCCCACGCTGAACGCGACGAGAACGGCCATGACACCGAGCCAGCCGCTGAGAAGCCACTTTGAATTGACGTTGGAAATGGAAATGTTGTTGAACATATCAGTCCCCCTTTGAACCCGTCTTGAATTGCAACGATGGATACACGTAGAGCCGGAATACAGACTTGACGGATGTCTTATGTGCGCTCCGATCGGTGGCCGAAGTGGGCCTGTCGGCGCGCACCCAAAGGAGGGGGCACTCGACGAACGCTGGCGGGCTCAGTACGGTCTAACGGGTACATTATACACCCTATCCGGGGCGGCCCCGGGAGGGGGCTGGGGCCGGAAAATGGAAGTAAAACGTGAAAGGCCTTTCCTACTTACTTTTCACTTTTCACTTTTCACTTTCTACTTTCTACTTTCTACGTTCTATTCGCTGCACGACGCACCCACCATGCGCACGTGCTCGACGTCGACTCTGCGAACCAGGATGTCGCTCTTGCGTTCCTTGTCTCGTGCCGAAACCGGAAACATTGACGTGTTGGGGACGTTCGCCTTCATCGTCCGTCCGTCCGCCTTCACGGTGACTTCGGTCCAGTTATCTTTCCGTTCTGTCTTGATTTCGCCGTCCTTCACGTTGTCTTTCAGGTCGCCTTCCACTTCGACGCGGTGGCCGATGTGTTGTTTCAGGTCGCCGTCCCCTTCGAGCCAATAGAAGATCGTTGCATAGTCCCCGCTCGTTCCCAGGACGCTTGGCCTGACCTGCCGATCGGGCGAATTCAACGACGGTTCCGCCGGAGGATTGATCAGCAGGTATCCGGAATCGCCCTCGCCGCGAATCAGACATCCTGACAGCTTGACCGTCTTGTCCGCGCGGCCGGCGCTCTCCGCAGCCCACTCTGACGCGCCAAGAGTGCATAAAAGCAAGACACCGACGATGAGGCTTCGCGTTAACGGAGACGGTGAGTTTTTCATCATGCCCTCGCTCACCGTTGGAACAGCAATTTCAGTACCGCATCGCCAACCTGGTGCGCGAGCAGCGCCAGGACTTCAATGTCTGGCGCTGCTCCGGACTTACTGCCTGTCGTAGACCATGACGCTGCCCGCGGCGGCGCCCTCCGCGTCGGCGGCGCCTTTGGAGGTCACGGTCAGCATCTTGCTATCGGCCGACACCACGATGGTATTGACGAACGTCGTCTTGCCGGCTTTCTTGAAAGTGGTCTCGGTCGTCGTCCCGCTGATGCGCTTCCGAGAGGCCATGTCCCCATACTGGTTAGTGCCGGTGACCGGCGCGTCCACGCCGTCGTAGGCGGCGGTGTAGGTCCAATGCTGCTTCGCGCCATCCGCTGCCACTGCGTCGACTGTCGTCTTCGCAGCCATCCCGGCGGCCTCAATCTTCAGCGAGACGCTCTTTGGGGCTGGATCGGCGCTGAATTTCGACTTCGCGACGTTCAGCTCCCAGCTGCCAACGGACGAGTTGCCCTGGGCCAGCATCGACACGCCAAATGCCGACACGACAAGACCGACGACGACGAGCGTGCAGCCTGCAAACGAGAAATGTTTCATTGTGAGATTCCCTATGGAAATGGTCATCCGTTGCTCCTGCGCGGCGAGACAGAAAGGGACCCCGCGAGCGTCTCCTTCGTTGTGGAGTTTTTTCGGGGAGAAACAGATGAGGGGTTGACCGAACCTAGAGCCTAGCGAATTCCTGCGGGAGCCGGCTGTCCCGTATTGGACACATGAATTGCTATCGAATCACCGTCGATCGCGCGAGCCTGAAGTATCCCCACACCATGACCGTCGCGACCGCGACGAACCAGAAGGACAACATCCAAAACGCTGCGTCGGTTCCGCCAACCCAAATCAACGTGGTGGAACCCTTCCCCGCTGCCTGCCATTCCGCCTGGCCGTTCAGCCACAGATCGAAATTGGAATAGAGGTTGCCGACCGTATGCAGGACGACGGCTGGCAGAATGGAGTTGGTGAGAGAGGTCACGGTGCCGTAGATGGCCGCAACGGCCACGTAATACGGCCACAGGATCAGCGTAAAGTCGAGATGCACGATGGCGAACATCGTGCCGGTGATCAGAATCGCCGTGGCCAATCCGTAGCGCCGCTCGATCGGACCTTGCATGTAGCCGCGAAACGCCGCCTCCTCAACGATCCCCGCTACTGGCGCGGCCATCAAGAGCAACGCTAGAACGGTGCTCTCGGGCACATCTCCCAGGTCAGGGAGCTGCTGTGGTGGCAGTACGACGAGTCGGTTCGCGAGCCGCAAGCCAAGAACCAGCGCAACAATGCCAAGCCCGCCGGCGAAGAGTGCCCAGGCCCACACGGTGCCGGCAATCCGGTTGGCGCGAAGATTTCCGCGACGGTTCGCGGCGGATTCTTTCGGAGGGCCGGCGCCTTGAAGGTATCGCCATACACACCACACCCACAGAGCCGTCAGAGGGATGGCCCACGGGATGCCCGGGTAGTAACGAAGATTTGCGGCGAAAAGGAGATTGCGCGGAATCGTGCCGGCGACGAGCACCAGGACTCCGATGACAACAGCCTGCGCAACACTCGCCAAGCGACCTCCGGTCGCCGTGAATACTACGGCAGTCGAGGCCGAAGATCCCGCTGAAGACGCTGAGCTTGGAACTTATGCACGGGATTACTCAGCTCTCAAAGCTTCGAGCGCATCGACTGCTGCTGCGCGGCGCGTCGGCATCCAGCACGCCGCTAGACCTATCGCGGCGAACAGTACGCTGGCGCCAACGAGCATCCACGGATCCGTCGGCTCGACGTCGAAGAGAAACGATCGCAGCGCCCGTGCCAGTACAAACGCCGAGACGATGCCAGCGACGACGCCACCGGCAATCAGCCGCCCTGCTTCGTTCAGGATCAGATTGCCGATGTCGCCACGCTGCGCGCCGAGGGCACTCCGGATCGCGAGCTCGCGCCGCCGCGAGGCGACCGACAGCGACAATACTCCGTAGATGCTGACCATCGTGAGCAGACTGCCGACGATCGAAAACCCGACCAGCAGTCGTGTGGCAAATATCCGCGACGCCAGCGAATCATCGCGAACCTGCTCGAGCGTCTTGATGTTCTCGACCGCCACGGTCGGATCCACCGAGCGCAGCTCGCGCTGCACGGCGGCGGCGATCGACCGCGGATCCGCGGCGGTTCGGATGATCAGATCCTTGGAGAATGCAGAGTTCTGCCACAGGGACATGTAGATCTCGGGTTCGGCGGCGCGTGTGAGATCGCTCGTGCGCGCATTGTTGACGACGCCGATGATCTCGTGGGCCGGCTGGTCGCGCGGGCCGAGCCAGACTTTCTTGCCGATCGCCGTCAGGCCGCTGAAGTAGCGCTCGGCGAACGCTCGGTTGATGATCGCGACGCGAGGCGCCTGAGGGCTATCGGTGGACCTGAAGTCGCGCCCTTCGACGAGCGGAAGCTGCAGGAGCTCGAAGTACCCTTGCGTCACCGATCGGATCGGCAACGCCAGGCGGTCGGACGGTCTGGCAGCCGGCGGCTGCCCCTCGACATCGATCGCACCGGGCCAGCTGTTTCCCGTCAGAGGCACGCCCCACGCGAATGCCGCGTGCTCGACGCCGGGAAGCGCCGAGACTCTTTCGAGCGCTCGCGTGTGAAAGCCGATCCAGTCGCCCTGGACCGCCGTGACGGTCATATTCAGGATGCGATCGATGCTGTAGCCCGACGCCACCTGCGAGAGGTTCATCATCGTCCGCGTCAGCAACCCGGCGCCGACGAGCAGCGCCAGCGTCAGCGCGGTCTGCCCGATCGTGACACCGCGGAGCAGCCGCCGTTCCGCCCGCCCGGCACTCGACTTTGGTCCTGCGCTCTTCAGAACCCCCATCGGATCCATGCGTGACGCGCGGCTCGCCGGCACGATGCCGGCGACGAGCGCCGAGAAGACGGCCGCGCCGACGCCGAACAACAGCATGGGCCATCCCGCAGTGACCGCGTCGAGTCGCGGGATGGCGTGTCCGCCGATCGTTTTGAACACATTCACGATACCGAACGCGAGCGCGATGCCGAATGCACCGCCGCAGACGGCGAGCAGCAGACTCTCAGTGGTGACCTGACGGAACAGGGCGACCCGGCCGACGCCGAGTGCGGTGCGAAGTGCGTACTCCTGTTGACGCTGGAGACCGCGCACGAGCAGCAGGGCCGCGGCGTTGCCGCACGCGATCAGGAGAACGAGCGTAGCCGCGCCAAGCAGCGGCAGGAGAATCCTGCGGCCCTCCGCGTTCATCTCGTCCGCGATCGGCTGCAGCCGCGGCATCAGACCGCTGAAATCGGCATCGGCCTGCGCCTGCCGTCTCACGAGCACTTCCAATTCGCCTTGCGCCTGTTCCGGGGTGACGCCCGTTCGCAAACGGGCGATGAGATCTGCCGTCGACTGTTTCAGCCGCTGTGGATTCGGCACCGCCGGCGTCCAGAACTCCACGCGCGCGTTGACGTTGTAATTCGGTTCCTGCGCGGCCGCAGGCGTCGGCAGGAAGCGGATGCCGGGAGGCATCACGCCGATAATCGTCGGCGGCGTGTCGCGGCGGCTCATCCGGAGCGGTTTCCCGACGACGTTCGGATCACCATTGAACTTGCGCTGCCAAAGGTCGTAACTGATGACGACGACCGGCGCCGGCGGATACCTGGTGTCCGACTCGGCAAACGTTCGTCCGAGGAGCGGCTGCACGCCGATCAGTGTGAAGTACTCGCGTGTGACGCTCATCCCTTCCATCGATTCACTGCCGTCCTCCGACACGAGGAAGTTGAACGACCAGCCGTATCCCGCGATCGACTCGAACGATTTCGCCTCGCGCTGCCATTCCAGCCAGAGCTGCGCTGGCCAGCGTCGGATGCCGGTCCGGTTGTCAGTGCGAACCGGTTGAATCAGAACGAGCTGATCGGGGTTCGAGTAGGGAGGACGAGTGAGGAGGACTCCTTCAATCAGGCTGAAGACCGCAGCCGTTGCGCCGATACCCAGCGCCAGCGTGAGGACGGCGATGGCGGTGAATCCGGGCTGCTTGGTCAGCAGCCGGACGGCGTAACGAATGTCTTTGAGCATCAGGGACCTCCCTGTGGAGCGGGTGCAGACTATAGACGATGTTGGGACTGGCCTGGTTGCCTCCGTCGCTAATCAACCGCGGGATGCCTCATCGCGCCTGTTTCGCGAACGCGTCTCCGATCTTCAGGCCGAGCGCAGACGTGTTCGCGTGCGCGATGTTCGACAGCACGGCGACGACGATGCCGCTGTCGCCGAGCGTCATCAGCGACATCACCATCCCGCCCGCCAGCTCGCCGTTGATGCTGCCGCCGTTCGCCAGGCCGACGCGCACCAGATCAGACGCCGTGGAATAGGACGCCAGCGTCCCCGCGCAGCACGCGAGGTCGCGCATGTACATCAGCCGCCTGCCACGGAGTGGGTTGTCATCAGATCGCGGGACGTAGAACGTCGCGCGATCGTCCGGCAATGGGTACTCGGCGGGGGCCAGGCCGATCGGCTGGAAGATGACGTGGCGGATGATCGTGAAGACTGGGAAGTCCTCTCCCGGCTCGCCGATTGCCTCCGGACTCCACTCCGCCGCCGAGTCAGCGCCGGTGTTGGTCAGCCCGAGCGTCGCAACAGCGGCGGCAGTGACCGCGGATGCCGCCGTGCCGATGTTGAATCGGGTATTCGGCGTGACCGGCGTCCGCGTGTCAACGTCCCTCCATCCGAATCCTTCCGCCCAGACGATCGTGCCGCCCTCCTTCGCCAAGGCTTCGGAGGGCAGGCCCGCACCCGCCAAGGCTCCGGAGGGCAGGCCCGCCCCGACCGCCACCGAGACGCCTGGCAGGTTCTGCTCCAGGACGGCCGCGCGCACGAGCTCGCGCGCGCGCTCGACGGCCGCCGCATATTGCGGCGACGGCGCCGAATCGATGACCGATGGCACGTCCTGCGACTGCGCGAAAAGAGGCGCGGTCACATTGACCGCATGAATCTGAAATGCCGCGTACGCCGCCACGAGGACGCCAACGGCCAGGGCGGGGGCGATGAGGGCGGCCGCCTTCACGTTGTTCGTCACAGTGGATGTCATATCCACCACTGTGACCGAAAACCAGCCGCGAAGTCCTCACCGAATCATGAGCGTTCCATGAGATTCGAATGAATGCAGCATCGATCCTCTATCATTCGCGCATGACTGAGGAGACCCTTCGGGTCGTCCGCGACGGGCTGGACGGCCATCCCGGGGCGCGCAAGCGGATCGTCGTGCTCGGTGCCGGCCTTGCAGGGCTCGTCGCCGCCTACGAGTTGAAGCGCCAGGGGCACGAGATCGTCGTGCTCGAAGCGCAGAACCGCGTCGGCGGCCGCGTGCTCACCTGCCGTGAGTTCGCGCCGGGCCTCTACGCGGAATTCGGCGCGATGCGGATCCCCCGCTCGCACGATCTCACGTTGAAGTACTGCGCCAGGTTCAACCTGGCGCTGACGCCGTTCGTGATGGGGAACCCGAAGGGGCTCGTCCACATTTGCGGGCAGCGCATGACCCTCGAGGAGGCGCAGCGATCGCCGGAACGGCTGCCGTTCGATCTCGCGCCGCACGAACGCGGCAAGACGGCCGACCAGTTGTGGACGGCGGCGATCGCCGACATCAAGGCGCTGCTCGACCGCGATGGGCCGTCGGCATGGGAGCAGATCCGTGCCGAGTTCGACCAGTATCTCGCTCTACGAGTTCCTCAAGCACCGGAACTTCTCCCGGGGCGCCATCGAGTACTACGCCGTGATGAACTTCGTCGAGGCCGACATGAACAACGCCGTCATGGAGGTGCTGCGCGAAGACCTCGAAGGCGCCTATGTGGACATGCAGACGATCGAGGGCGGGATGGATCGCCTGCCCCGCGCGTTCTACGCGGAGCTGCAGCAGGAGGTGCGGTTCGGTGCGGAGGTGCGCGCCATCGACCAGACCGACGCCGACGTGACGGTCCACTACAAGACCGAATCGGGCCGCTTTTCGGTCACCGCCGATTACTGCGTGTGCGCGCTGCCGTTTCCGTGCCTTCGTACCATCGAGCTCGGCCGACCGTTCTCGCGCGCGAAGATGCGCGCCATCCGCCAGCTGAACTACCACGCCTCGACGAAGATCCTCTTCCAGGTTCGCCATCGGTTCTGGGAGGACGAGGACGGGATTGTCGGCGGGGCGACCGTGACCGACTTGCCGATCCGGCGCATGAATTATCCGGCCTCGGCGACGGACACGACGCGCGGCGTGCTGCTCGCATCGTATACGTGGGGCCAGGACGCTCTGCAATGGGGCGCGATGGATCCGGAAACACGGCTGGAAGAAGCGCTGGACGACGTGGCACGCATCCATCCGCGCATTCGTGAGGAATACGAGGTCGGAGTCAGCTACGCCTGGTACGCGGATCGCTGGGCACGTGGCGCGTTCGCGCTCTTCGCGCCGGACCAGCAAACCGACCTGCAGGCCGCCATCGTGGCGCCGGAAGGGCGCGTGCACTTCGCCGGCGAGCACTGCAGCTTGTATCACGCCTGGATTCAAGGGGCGCTGGAGAGCGGGATTCGCGCGGCGAACGAAGTGCACGAAGCCGAGTGAGCAAAATCGGCCCCACTCAGGAACTCTTGGTCCCACCTGCAGTGGCCGTTCGGCCTGCGGGCCCACTCGCAATGGAGGAGGGTTGCCCTTCGACTTGCTGACTTCGCCTAGGGGTTCGAGGGACGAATCGACGGCGGTGCGGCAATCGAGATCTGCGAGCCGCCGCCGCGTTCAGTAAGCGTCAGCTTGGCGTTCTGCAACATGACGTTATCGACTCCTTGGAAGCCTGCCGGAATCTTCGCCAAGAAGCCGATGTACGAACGCGTTTGGCCTTCAGCGGCGTCGATGTAACGATAGACTGGGCGCCCGAAGATCGTCCCCTTCTTCACCAGCGTCGGCGGCGGCTCGTGCAGGCCCGTCGTGCCGAACTCCAGCCCGCGCGCCAGCGGAACGCCGTGTTCGAGACGCCGCCAAACATTGAGCCACGGGTACTCTTCGCTGCTCCAGATGTAGCCAATGAGCAAGCCTTTCGCGGCGTTCGACGCGGTGACCCAACCGATCTCCCCGTTGATGACGTAGGAGACGACATCGGGCGTGCTGTCGTCGATCAAGCGGCGGACGTCCGCTTCCGTCCCATCCGGGCGCGGCGCCTTCGGCCAAAGCGCGTTGGGCTCTTCGGGATTGGGCATCGAGCCCCCGCGCGGATATCCGCGTAGCGCATTCGAATCCACCACGACGCTCGTATCGAGAAATGGCGGGCCTATGCTGGCATGCTGGACTATGTTGTAGATGCGTCCCAGCTTGTTCCTATTGGTCACGGTCTCTTGCACCTGGAACCACGAGCCCTCGGGCGCCAACCAGACGCTGCGCTCGACTTCGAGACCGGCGAGAGGCAGTGTCGCCTTCATCCTCCCAGTCGTCGCCTTCTGGTCGACGACCTGCCACTCGACCAGCCCGGCCTCTCCATGGAACGGCATGCCGTTGGCCCGCTCAGCGTCCGAGGGCGGCCCCCACCGGTCGAGACACAAGAAGTGGCTCATCTGCCGGGGCTTGTCCGCCGGTCCCGCATTGGCCCAACGCAACGGATTCAGCTTCTGATCATTCAGCTCGAACGAGACGATGGAGCCGCCCAGGATGTCGACGACCAATCGCGCATCGGCGCCTTGCAGGATGATCGATCGGCGACCCTCGAAGACTTCTTCTGCGGAGACAAGACTCATGGCGGCAAGCAGCGCGCCAGCGAGGACGAACGCCGACTTCGGGAACCGCATCCAAGTCAGTCTACTCCAGCGGGGCAACCAACATACCCGGCCGATTCAGCACCAAGAGATCTGGCAGATCGGCGGGCGACGCCGGCCTGCCCTGTCGTTGAGCGCGCTGGACACGGAGGTGAACAGTGCTCCCTCATAGGTCAGTGGCGCAAGGTGCTCGCGCGTGAAGGATTTGCAGCTGTACTCCACCGGCCGGGCCGCCAGATATAATCCGAGTCCATGCATGTCTTGTTGATGTTCGTGACAACCCTCTGCGCACTCGTCGTCTGCGACGTTCCGGCGTCGGCCCAATCGCTGCCGACCGCCAATCCAATCGCCACGGGCGTTCGCGCGGCGTGGGACGGCGCCAAGCGGAATCTGACGCGGTCGGCCGAGATGATGCCCGAAACAGACTACGGCTTCCGCCCGGTGGACACGGTCCGGACGTTCGGCCAGATCCTGGCTCACGTGGCGGGCGCCAACTACGTGTTCTGCTCGGCGGCGAAGGGTGAGACATCGCCGCACGCGGAAGCCGCATTCGAGAAGACCGCGACGACGCGGGCGCAGATCATCAAGGCGCTCAACGAGTCGATTGCGTATTGCGACGCCGCGTATACCGCGCTCGACGACAAGCGCGCCGGCGAGACCGTCGCGTTGCCGTTCGGGATGGGCAAAGGCGCGCGGTCGCTCCCGCTGATCCTGAACGCGGGTCACCTCCAGGAGCACTACGGCAACTTGGTGACCTATTTCCGGATCAAGGGGATGGTGCCGCCTTCGTCGCAGGGGCAATAAGATCTCTGCAATAGCCACACACATCAACACGAGAGACCCATGCCTCGAGCTATTCCTGGCGGGCGCATTCTCACGCGTCGACACATGGGGTCGGCCGCGCGCGAGAGCGAAGCTCGAGGTCGTGCACCGTCTCGCCGGCCTCCGAGAGGTTCTGGAAGATGCTGAGCCAGCGGACGACAAGGCCATCCTAAATCGCGGCGGTGACCTCGAGGAATGAGGGGCCCAAAAAGAAAACGCCCGATGAATCGGGCGTTTCGGTCACTTCTAATTGGCGGGGCCGACGGGGCTCGAACCCGCGACCTCCGACGTGACAGGCCGGCGTTCTAACCAACTGAACTACGGCCCCGCATGGGCCACTGCTACGGCTCGGCAACCAGTGCCGAAACCATAGATTATATCCACTTTTTCCGAAATCGACGATCGGGCCTGGCGGGTTTGATAGCGGACCACTAGTCCGGACGTGCGGGAGTGGAACGGCGCGACGAGATGAGGCGCATTCCCCTCGAGGTACGCTTCTTTCTCCGTTCCGCGGGCGCCCGGCGGGGATGGACACGAAGGTGCTCGCGGATGCAGTCGACCAGTGCCTCGCGCGTGAACGGCTCGCTCAGGAATCCCGCGCCGTGGTACTTCGCCTCTTTCGCGAGTGCCAGATCGGCGGCGCCGATGGCGATGGCCGCGCGCGTGAAGCGACCTCTCAACCCGACGATCGCCAGATGCAGTCCGTTATAGCCATCGAGACGCACGTCGGTGACCAGCACGTCGGGATGCGTGTTGGCGAGCCACTCCCGGCCTTCCTCGAACGTCGCCACAGCGTCGGTGAGAAAGCCTTCGGCCTGGAGCCACTCTACTCTCTGGGCCCGCGCGTCGGCGTCCGGACTGACGATGAGAACCAGGCGTACCATCCACCCTCCCGAATCACTCGGCCCAGTTGGTCTGGGTTTGTTCGCGAATCCAGGCCTCGAGATCGTTGCGGCGAAACATCCACTGTCCGTCCCGCCGGACCGCCGGCAGCACGCACATCGAGGCGAGCCGTTTGAGACGCTTGATCGACAGCAGCCGATCCACGACGTCCTGCGCCGTTATCAAGCCCGGGTCGATCGCGGGGCCGCCTGCGGGCTTGCTCATACTGCAGCGTAGCGATTCGATGGGGTATTGTGAATACGGACAACGGTACAGGCCGATATACCGTTGGACATAGGTAATGACAGCCATCCGCGTTGCGCTCGTCGACGATCACCCGATCGTGTTGCAGGGACTCAGGCTATTGTTCGAGCGTCAGCCCGATTTCACCGTGCTCGCGTCGTTTACCGACACGGAGAGCGCGCTGGCCGGCGTTCGATCCAATATGCCGGATGTCCTGGTGCTCGATCTACGCATGCGGGGTCAGAGCGGCCTGGATCTGCTTCGGATGATGGCAGGCGAACACCTGGCGTGCCGTTCGGTGTTGCTGACCGCCAACATCCTGGATGAAGAGCTCGTCGAAGCGATGAAGCTCGGCGTGACGGGCGTGGTGCTGAAGGAATCGCCGACCGATGCCCTTCTGGACTGCATCCGCCAGGTGCACAAAGGGCTCCAGTGGATCGATCGTGACATGGCGTCGCGAGCCTTGCGATCGGTCCTTCAACGTCAGGAGCAGGCCGTGCGCGCCGCGGAAGCGCTGACGCCGCGCGAGCTCGAGATCGTGCGAATGGCCGGTGAAGGCCTGCGCAATCGCGGCATCGCCGAGCGGCTCTCGATCTCGGAAGGCACCGTCAAGGTGCACCTGCACAACATCTACGAAAAGCTGGGCGTGGAAGGGCGATTGGAAATGGTGCTCTACGCGCAGCAGAAGGGTCTCGTCGATTAAAGCGGCAGCAGAATCTCCACCATGGCGCCCCGCTGGCTCGACTCGACCGCCATGGTGCCGCCCATCGCGCTGACGCGATCGCGGAGGCTGCCGGGCCCGGCCCCCGATGCGATCAACGCCGGATGCTCGAGCCTTCCGACAAACGTGAATCCACGTCCGTCGTCCTGCACCACCAGCCGCAGGACATCGCCGGTTTTCTGCACGGCTACCGAGACGCGTGATGGGTGCCCGTGCTTGAGCGCGTTGACAACGCCTTCATGAATCATCAGACGGACCGCCCGATAGGTCGGCGGCCGCAACGATGCCATCGGCGACGCGATGCGGATCGAGATCGGCGTCTTCCATTCGCGCTCGAGGCGCTCGCGCATTTCCTCGAGCCCGTCGGCCAGCGGCGTCGGCTCTTCGGGCGGATGCGCCGACGGCCTGACGCTGTCGATGAAGAGTCGAAGTTCTCGCTGCTCGATGGCCAGCGCGCGCTCGATGGCGAACAGATGATCGCGCGAATGGCTTTTCGCGCTGTCGGCCAGCGTCTGCAGCTGGAGGCGGATGCCGGTGAGCGACTGCAGGACGCCGTCGTGAAGATCGCGTGCGAGTCGAATCCGCTCGTCGCTGACCGCCAGGAGCCGCATATGCCTCGCCAGGTGATGGCGCTCGAGCGAGTTTCCCATTTCGCGCGTCACGACATCGATCGCCGATGGCACCTCCTGCGCGGGCAGCTCGATGAAGAACATGCGTCCGGACAAATGCTGTTCCTCGAATCCCGCCCAGACGACGGCTCTACCGGCCACGCGTCTCGCGATCGGGTCGGTCTGTGGTGTCTCGAACTCCTCGGGGCGATGCTGCGTCACCCCGTCGGTGTCGGACGCCCCCGCCACGTTGACCAACGGCTCTTCCTCGACCTCCCACATCACGAGTGCGTCAGAAGCCCCGACGACGCCGGCCGCGTGCCGCAGCAGCGTGCGGATCTCATCAGTCGAGTCGGCATCGAGCATCGAGGGCCATTCTCGAACCTGCCGCAGCACGCCGATGGCCCGCTCGAGATCGCGCAGCGACAGCCGGAGCGCGTCTTCGGCGCTCTTGCGAGCGGCGCTGATCCAGGCCATGGCGAGTGCGACCACGGTGAAGGCGCCCAATCGAAGAAGGTCGTCGATGCCGATGTTCAGCGAGTAGCGCGGCGGGACGAACATAAACGCGAGCACCAGCGTCGAGAGCAGCGTGGAGAGCATCGCGGGCCCATAGCCGCAGAACATGGCCGACACGAGCACGGCCGGGAAGAACAACAGCGAGATGCTGGGGCTGAGCCAGGGATAAATGGCCCATGTGACAAGCCCGGCGATGGCCACCACGAGAACGGCGATGCCATAGCCGACAAGCCCGCGGGTCGTGCCGGATGAAGGCGTAAGGCTGAGCATCCGGATCTTGTTTCGGCACCGGAGTCAGCACGCATCACGAAGGAAGGACCGCCGCAGGTTAGGCGCCCGCAGAACGGTGCGGAGATGTGAAAACTGGTGGGCGGTGAGGGGTTCGAACCCCCGACAGCCGGCGTGTAAAGCCGGTGCTCTACCGCTGAGCTAACCGCCCTCCTTCAAACAGATTATAGGGCGACCTACCGGTGCAGCGCCGCCTTCACGGCCAGGATCGCGGCGACCGCGGCAAGGCCCGCGACCGCTTTGTACTCCTTGTTGATCTTCATCGCTCGCGCGAAGCTGAACGGACGCTCGACCGGCGTCGCCCGCGACTCGGCGTAGGCCTCGTATTCGTCTCCGAACGCCGCGCGCATGCTCGCTTCCTCGTGCCGGACGGCAGACCCGATCGCGATCGCGACGTAAGCGGCAATCAACGCCGCCACCACCCCACGCGCCGAGGCGATGGCCAGGCCCACCGCAATGATCGCGGAGCCGGCATAAAGAGGATGCCGCGTCATCCGGTACGGACCGGATTGCGTCACTTCGCGCCCCTTGTCGAGATGGCCCGCCGCCCAGATGCGCAGCGTTTCGCCGATTGCGGCCACGAGAGCGCCAATCACGAGGGACCTCGGAGTCGGCTGCGACAGCCAGAGCACCGCGGCCGCCACGAAAAACCCGAGAGGCACCCGCATGCGCGCGAACACCGCGGCGATGCCGTCAAGCATGTTTCGCCAGGCGCCGATCGACCAGATCCATTACTTCGCGTGGTGCGATGTCGAGCAGGCACCAGCCCGAGATGTGGCAGCGCCGCTGATAGTGGCAGTCGCAGCTGCGATAGCGCGAGACGGTGAGGTCGTCTTCTCCCCACGGTCCGTTGCGTTGCGGATCGGTCGGACCGAAGATGCCCACCAGCGGCGTGCCGACGGCGCCGGCAATGTGCATCGGACCGGTGTCGCCGGAGATCATCAGCGCCGACGCTCTCGCGAGCGCCACGAGATCGGCGACGCTCGTCTGCGTCAGACACGGCGGCGGCGCCATCGGACGCGGCGACGATGTCGTGTGCCAGCTGCTCTTCGCCCGGCCCCCACAGCACGAGCGATCGCAGGCCGTAGCGCGCAGAGAGCGCGCGCGCCACCTCCGCGAAATACACCGGCGGCCAGCGCTTGTTCGGCCACGCCGCGCCTGGATTGATGATCGCGAAGCGCGTCCCGTCGGGCACACCCAGCCGCGACCGCGCATCCGCGGCCGCGCGCGGGTTGCCTTCGTCGAGTGGAAACTCGAGATCGGGCGTCCGGATTCCAATGGCCTTCAACATCGACATGTTCTTGTCGATGACGTGAGGCTGTGCGTCGCCCGCCGTCTCGGTGTAGAACGCACGCGCCGCGCGTTCCCGCAAAAGATCAGAAGGGAAGCCAATCACGCGCAACGCTCTTGACAGCCGTGCGAGCACGGCAGACTTCAGAAGGCCCTGGAGATCGAGCGTCACATCGTAGCGCCTCGATCGCAACTCGCTAACGGTGCGCGCGATCGAGCTCATGGCGCTCGTATCGATCAGGATCCTGCGGCCGATGATCGGCACGAGATCGATGAGCTCGCGATGACGCGCGTCGGCCAGCCAGTCGATCTCGGTGTAAGGAAACGCGCGGCGAATCGCGGCGGCGGCGGGAATGGCGTGGATGATGTCGCCCAGCGATCCCAGCTTGACGATGAGAACCTTCGAAGCGCGGGGGTGGCTCAATCGCGCGAATCCCCTGCCCCGCTCGACTTGATGCGAACGAGCAGATCGCGCGTGGAATGATCCTTGGGATCGCCGACGATGGCGACGCGGCCGCCGTAGCCAATGACGGTTTCGCGCTCGGGCACCGTGTCCGGCGTGTAATCGGTGCCCTTGCAATGCACATCGGGCTTGAGCAGCCTGAGCAGGCGGTGCACATCCGGGTCGGGAAACAGCACGACGTAGTCCACGTCTTCGAGCGCCGCCACCATTTCCGCGCGATCGGCGCCGCTCAGAATCGGGCGGCCTGGTCCCTTCAATCCCTTCACCGACTCGTCATCGTTGATGGCGACCACCAGCCGGTCGGCCTGCGCCGCGGCGCCGGCCAGATAGCGCACGTGACCGACGTGCATCACGTCGAAGCACCCGTTTGCAAACGCAATCGTCCGTCCGCCTTCGCGATCGGCGGTCACGGCCGCCGCAAGAGCGTCTTCGCTGAGCACTCGCCCCATTCTCTAAGCGTTCAGCCCTGAACCGGCATGGTCTTTTGCTATCGCCTCGCGCAGTTCATCGGGCGAGACCGTCGCCGTGCCGCGTTTCATCACGACGAGACCGGCGGCATAGTTGGCCAGCCTCGCGGCTTCGTAAAACGACCCGCCCGCCGAAATCGCCAGCGTCATCGTGGCGATGACCGTATCGCCCGCGCCCGTCACGTCGGCCACCTCATCCGATCCGAAGATCGGCACGTGCACGGTCGGCTTGCCGGCTTCGAACACCGCCATGCCGCGGCTGCCTCGCGTAATCAGCACCGCGCTCATGCGCGTGCGCTTCAACAACTCCCGTCCGGCTCGCTCGAGCGCTCTCACGTTGTCGCCGATTTTCGTCTCGAGCACCAGCTCGACCTCGGACTCGTTGGGCGTGCACGCGGTCAGCCCGCGATACTTCATCAGGTCGTAACGTGAGTCGACGAGAACGGGCACCAGCCGCCGGCGCGGCCGGCTCGTACTTTCCGGCTGATCGCGGCCGCCAGCTCCGGCGTCACGAGCCCTGTTCCGTAGTCGGACAACAGAATCGCATCGCAGTCTGCGGCGGCGCTCAATGCGGCCCTGGCGAACGCGGCGCGGGTCTTGTCGCCGTAGTCAGTTGACACGACGCGATCGATGCGGACGATCTGCTGCTTGGCGGTGTGAATGCCGCCGGCGAGAATCCGTGTTTTCACCGGCGTGGCAAATCCGAGCGGCCGCAAGAGGCCGCGGGTGTCGACGCGACGCAGGCTCGCGCGAAGACGCCTGCCCGACTCGTCGTTGCCGACGAGCCCGACAATCCGGGCGCGGCCGCCGAGCGCCGACACGTTGTTCGCCGCATTACCCGCGCCGCCGGGCAGAATTTCGGTCGAATCGTACTGAAGGATCAGCACCGGCGCCTCGCGCGACACGCGCGCGACCCGGCCGTAGATGAACTCGTCGGCAATGAGATCGCCGATGATGGCGACGCGCTTCCCGCCAAACGCGTCGACGAGCGTCAGCAGCCGCGACTCACGCTCGCTTTCACCGGGCAAGGGATGTATCGACTTCGGAATCGCCATACAGACAAAAGGGGTCAGGCCCCTCGTATCACCACGCTGACAGCCTCGATCAACGTTCCAAACACGGGCACCGGTGGAATCGCCGGCGGACGGCGCGCCGCTTCGGTTCTGCCATAGCCGGTCTCGACCAGCATCGCCTTCGTGCCCGCCGCGAGCCCCATCTCAATGTCGCGCCAGCGATCGCCGATGACGATCGAACTCGCGAGGTCGATCGCGTGGTCGCGCGCGGCCGCCAGTATCATACCGGGCTTCGGCTTGCGGCAGTCGCAGTCGGTGCGATAGCGCTCGACCGGCGCATGCGGCGAGTGCGGACAATAGTAGTACCCATCGACCTTCCCGCCGGCGGCCGCAAACAGCTCCGACATGTGCGCATGGGCCACGCCCAGGAATTCCTCGGTGAGCACACCGTTGGCAATACCGTTCTGGCTCGTGACGACGATGATCTTGAAGCCGGCGGCGTTCAGCAGGCGGACGGCGTCGATAGTGTACGGGAACAGTCTCAACCGTTCGAGGCGATCGAGATAGCCGACATCCTCGATCATCGTGCCGTCGCGGTCGAGGAACACGGCTCGGTGCTGGGTCACGAGGGACTCTCCTGGAGAAACCGGCGGACCGCGTCGTAGACCCGCTCGGTCGGAATGCGCTTCATGCAGCGGTGATCGATCGGACAGTCGGCCAGAAAGCACGGCCGGCAGAACACATCTTCGGAAAGGGTCGAGATGCTGTGCGCATCCTCGTAGGGCGTAATCGGCGCGCTGTAGCGCTCGTCGGTCGGCCCGTAGATACCGACGGCCTTCACGCCCAGCGCTCCCGCGAGATGCAGCGCACCCGAGTCGTTCGCCACGACCACGCTGCAGTACGAGATGACGCCCATGAGCATCGTCAGATCCGTCACCCCGATGAGATCGATCAGACGCGCAGGTCCTTTTGTGGTCGCGCCGGGCGGTGCAAGCACCGGGACCCCTTCCAGTACGGCATCACGATCTTCGCTGCGACCGAGTAGCACGCAGGTGACGCCACCTTCGTCGGCAAGGATTTTCGACAGTTCCACGAACCGGCCTGGCAGCCACCGCTTGGCGTGACCGAACGCGGCGCCGGGTGCGATGCCGACGAGCGGACGATCCGCGTTCCATCCGCGGTCCTGCAGAAGTCTCAACGCCGCCGCCCGTATCACCGGCGCCGGCTTCAGTTCCGCCGCCAGGGGTCCCGTCTCGATGCCGAGACCTCGCACAAGATTCGAGTAGTACTCCGGAAACGCGACTCGGCGCTTCGGCCGGCGCACGGCCCTGGTGAGCAGCAGACGCCGGAAGTCGCTTCCGTATCCCCAGCGCTCTCTGACGCCGGCCCGCTTCAGGATCCACGCCGATCGGAAAGAGTTGGGAAAGAGGATGCCGATGTCCGCCTCAATCTGCGTGGCCTCCTTTCCCGGCTCGAGCACCTTGATGTGATCGACACCCGGCACGGCCCGGAAGACCGGCGCAATAGACGGGCGCGCCGCGATCGTCAGCGGACGTCCGGCGAAATGCCGCCGCACGTCCCGTATCGCGGGGAGCGCGAACATGGCGTCGCCCAGCCAGTTCGGAGCGAGGATGACGATGCTCACGTGTCGGGTTCCAGATCGGCCTTGGCAGCAGGAAACATGCCGGGCGCGGCGTCGAGCGCGGGGCCCGGCGCGTCGCGCCACCGGCGATGCATCCACAACCATAGCTCAGGATGACGCCGCACGTGCATCTCGAGGACGTCGGTGCAGCGCTGCGTGAACTCGCGAACCGCATCGGCCGTATCTGCCGGCGGGGGCTCGACGGGATGTTCGTAGATCATCCGGTAGCGGCCGCCCGGCAGCGGAAACGCGAACAGCGGAATCACCGGCGCACCCGTGCGCATCGCCAGCGCCGCGAGCGTCGACGTCGTCGCCGCCGGACGGCCGAAGAAATCGACGTAGATCGCGTCGGGGCTGGTCATGTGCTGATCGATGAGGACGCCGACGCCCTTGCCCCTCGGCCAGCAGGCGCAGCGCCTTTCGCACGGCGCCCCGGCGATAGATCGACCGGGTTGCCGTTCGACGTCCGGATGCTCTCGAGCAGGTGGTGCAGCTTCGGGTTGTCGAGCGGCCGCGCCATGACGGCCATCGGCTCGAACTTCAGCGCATGCGCCAGTGCCTGTTGCTCCCAGAATCCGAAATGTCCAGTGCAGAACAGAATGCCCTTGCCCTGCGCGAGCGCAAGGCGCACACGCTCTTCGCCTTCCCATTCCACGAGCGCCAGCTGCGTTTCGCCAGGCAGCGAGGCTGTACTTCAGCAGTTCGAGCAGCAGGCGCCCGAAATGCTGGAACATCGCTTTCGCAATCGCGCGGCACTGTTTCTCCGATCGCTTGGGAAATGCGACCTGCAGGTTCGCGATCGCAATCCGGCGATGTACCCGATCGGCCAGATAGAACAGCAGGCCGAAGATCTCTCCGGCGCGCCGCACGGCCGAGAGCGGGAACGGCCGGACGGCCATGGCCACCGACCTGACGGCGAGGTACTCGAGCCACTGCCTCATGCGACGCTACCCGGGGCGCGCGCGGTGCGCAGACGTTCGGCGAGCCAGGGACCGAACGACGGCGCGATGGACGACTTCGAGCGGAACAGCCACGATGTTGGCGCGGGGCCGTATACGGACGAGATCTTTTTCGGTCGTCAGAATCACCTGCGCACCAGATGCGGCGGCCGCGGCCGCGATGTCGTCGATCTCGCGATCCAAGTATCGATGGTGGTCGGCGAACGCTCGCCGTCCGGTCAGCCTCCAGCCGGCCTTTTCCAGATCGTCGAAGAAACGTTCCGGACGCGCGATGCCGGCAAACGCAAACGCGGGCCGGTCGGCGGGCAGCCCGGCGATGCGCCGGGAAAATTCGAACGCGATCGGCACCTTTAATCGCGCCGCCAGTTGTGCCACGGAGTCCTGTGCGACAGGGCTAAAGCCCTGTGCCACCGCATCTACCCGGACAGGGCTAAAGCCCTGTGCCACCGATGCCGGGTGGCCCGGCACCCCCGCCTGCGCCGTCAGGTAGCGCAGGGCTTCAGCCCTGCCTTCCGATGTCTGCGCCGTGTGGTGGCGCAGGGCTTCAGCCCTGCCGTGCGGCGCTTCGATCTCCACCAGGAGCGCATCCGCCGCCGCGGCCGCATCGAGCGGCTCGCGAAACCGCCCGAACGGCAGCGTGCGCGTGTCGTCCAGCGTCGCCGGCGCCACGAGCAGATCGACGTCGCGCACCAGATCGAAATGCTGAAACCCGTCGTCCAGCACGTGCACCGTGCAACCGAGCTTCGCTTCGGCGATGCGGCCCGACACGTAACGGCTCGACGACACGAGGACGGCCGCGCGGGGTACCTGGCGCGCCAGCATCAGCGGCTCGTCTCCCGAGCGCGCGACATCGGCAAGCACGGTCTTCCCGTCGCTCACGATGACGGTCCCGTCTTCAACGATTTCTCTCGCGTATCCCCGGCTCAGAATCGACGGGCGCTCGCCCATGTCGAGCAGCATCCTGGCGATTCCGGCCGCGAGCGGGGTCTTGCCGCTGCCGCCCACGGTGAGATTGCCGACACTGATGACGGGCGCCGCCAGACGGCGCCTGAGATGCGGCCGGCGCTCGTAGTAGCGCCGGCGTGCGCGTGCAATTTGGCTGTACAGAATAGTCAGCAAGTTTGGTTGTCGGCGGGTCCAACGAACAGGACCCGCCCTACGTGCGATACGTACCCGGCGCGTCAGTCAGTACGTAGGCCGGGTCTTGCTGTTCAAGACCCGGCGCATCAATGCACCACGCGGAACGGCCGCACAACCCCCATCGAACCGTCACGCAGCGGGAGCAACTGCGCGATCATGGCGAGGCTCTTGTCCTTGGCCCCGCGATTCGAATCGACCAGCGCGCGTGCCGCGGCGCCGAGCCGGGCCCGCCGAACCGGATCCGTCAGGAGCGCCAGCAGCGCGTCCTCGAGACCACGCGCGCTCGTGACCTGGATGGCCGCGTCATGCGCGATGAAGGCCTCGGCGATTTCCTTGAAGTTCTGCATGTACGGCCCGAACGACGATCGGCTTGCCGAAGACCGCCGGCTCGAGGATGTTGTGCCCGCCGGTATCGACGAGGCTGCCGCCGACGAACACCGCCGTGGCGATCTGATAGACCTGCGCCAGCTCGCCGATGGTGTCGAGGATGACCACGTCGGCGCGAGGCTCGGCGTCGATCGGCAGATCGGTGCGTCTGCACCGTGACGAACGCCAGGTCGCGCGCCAGCTGCACCACCTCGGCGAACCGCTCGGGATGGCGCGGCGCGATGATGAGCAGCGGGTTCGGCAACGCTCGCCTTGATGCGCCTGAACGCCTCGAGCACGAACGGCTCTTCGTCGCGCATCGTGCTGCCGGCGACGATCACCGGCCGTCCCGACGTCATGCGGAAGTACCGCAGCACGCGGTTCTGCCCGCGCGCTTCGAGCGCGGGCGCGACGGGACCACCGAGCGAATCGAACTTCAGGCTGCCGGTCACCGACAACGCGCGACGGACTCGGCGCCGATGTCGATGAGGCGGCGCGCCGACTCCTCGCTCTGCATGCAGAAGCGATCGACGTCGGCGAGCACCCGCCGGAAGAACGGCCGCGCCAGCTTGTAGCGCGGGTAGGAGCGCGACGAGATGCGGCCGTTCACCAGCACGGTCGCGACGCCGCTGCGGCGGCACTGCCGCAAGCAGGTTCGGCCAGATCTCGGTCTCCATCATCACGAACAGCCGCGGCTTCACCAGCCGCAGCGTGCGCCGCACGGCGAACGTCGAGGTCGAACGGAAAGTAGAACACCGCGTCCACGTCCTGCAGGTTCCGCCGCGCCACCTGCTGCCCGGTCATCGTCGTCGTCGACAGAAAGATGCTGAGCTTCGGATAACGGCGCTTCAAATCGCCGACGAGCGAGCGCACCGTGAGCACCTCGCCCACCGACACGGCGTGAATCCAGATCGATTCGTCGCCGTCGAGGTTGAACGACACCGGGAGATAGCCCATCCGCTGCCGCAGGCTGCCGATGTACTTCTTGTAGCGGAGCGCCTGATACACCAGGTACGGCGAGGCGAGCGACGCCGAACAGGAGAATGAGAAAGCTATAGACGACGTACATGTATGTGGGATTTCGTGCAGGGCTGATCGTAGCATTAGAATCCCCTTTTGGCTGCGGCACATTTGGCATCGGGAAGGCGGAGGACCGTATGGCTGTGAAGGTCGGCATCAACGGATTCGGGCGAATCGGCCGCAACATCATGCGCGCGGCGCATGGGCAACAAGGACGATCGACTTCGTCGCGGTCAACGACCTCACCAACGCGGCCACGCTCGCGCACCTGCTGAAGTACGACTCGGTCCTCGGCAACCTGCAAGCGCAGTGTCGAAGCGAAGGGCGACGGCATCGCCGTCGACGGCGATCAGTTCAAGGTCCTGTCGTTCCGCGATCCCGGCGCAGCTGCCCTGGAAGGATCTGGGCGTCGACGTCGTCTTCGAGTCGACCGGCCTCTTCACCGACCGCGACGCCGCCGCCAAGCACATCGCCGCCGGCGCCAAGCAGGTCGTCATCACCGCGCCCGCCAAGGGGCCCGACATCACGGTCGTGATGGGCGTCAACGACGACAAGTACGATCCGGCGAAGCACCAGATCATCTCGAACGCGTCGTGCACGACCAACTGTCTGGCGCCGGTCGCCAAGGTGCTGCACGAGACGTTCGGCATCAAGAAGGGCTGGATGACGACGGTGCACTCCTACACGAACGATCAGCAGCTGCTCGACCTGCCGCACAAGGATCTGCGGCGCGCGCGCGCGGCGGCGCTGTCGATCATTCCGACCACGACCGGCGCGGCGACGGCCGTCGGCGAGGTGCTGCCCGAGCTGAAGGGCAAGCTCGACGGCATCGCGATGCGCGTGCCGACGCCGAACGTGTCGGTGGTCGATCTCGCGGTGCTCGTCGACAAGAAGACCACGAGCGACGAGGTGAACGCCGCGTTCAAGGCCGCCGCGGACGGTCCGCTGAAGGGCATCCTCGCAGTACGTCGACCGAGCCGCTCGTGTCGATCGACTTCCGCGGCAACCCGCACTCGTCGATCGCTCGATCGGCCGTACACGAAGGTGATGGACGGCGACTTCGTCAAGGTCCTCTCGTGGTACGACAACGAGTGGGGCTACTCGAGCCGCTGCGTCGATCTGCTGCGCCTACATGGTGAAGAGGGGACTCTAGTCGAAGCGACAGTCGACAGTCGACAGTCGACGTCGAGTCGACAGTCGGCCGATCAATGAAGCTATCTATCCGAGATCTCGACCTGAAGGGCCGGCGCGTGTTCGTGCGCGTCGACTTCAACGTGCCGCTCGAGAACGGCGAGGTGACCGACGATACGCGCATCCGCGCGTCGCTCCCGACGATTCGCTACGCGCTCGATCACGGGGCGACGGTGATTCTCGCCTCGCACCTGGGCCGCCCGAAGGGGCAGGTGAATCCGAAGTACAGCCTGAAACCGGTGGCCGCACGCGCCACGGCGCTGCTGGGCCGGCCGGTGTCGTTTGCGTCCGACTGCGTCGGGGACGCCGCGAAGACCGCGGTCGATGCCGCCCACAACGGCGGCAGCGGCGTGGTGCTGCTCGAGAATCTGCGGTTTCATCCGGAGGAAGAAAAGAACGACCCGCAGTTCGCGAAGCAGCTGGCCTCGCCTGACCGAGTTGTACGTCAACGATGCGTTCGGCTCTGCCCATCGCGCCCACGCGTCGGTCGAGGGCATCACGCATTTCGTGCCGAACGCCGCCGCCGGACTCCTGATGGAAAAGGAGCTCGAGTACCTGGGCCGCGTGCTCGCGTCGCCCGACCGCCCGCTCGTGGCGATTCTCGGGCGGCGCGAAGGTGTCGGACAAGCTCGAAGTGATTCAGAACTTTATCGGACGCGTCGATCGGCTCGTCATCGGCGGGGCGATGGCCTACACCTTTCTCAAGGCGCGCGGCGTTCCTGTGGGCCGATCGCTCGTCGAGGACGACAAGATGGAGGCGGCCCGCGAGATCGAAGCGCACGGTACAGGCGCGCGGCCTGCAGTTCGGCCTGCCCGTCGATCATGTCGTGACGCCAAAGCTCGAAGCGGGTGCGCCCAGCGAGACGCTTGACGTCGGCGATGCGACGATCGGCGGATCGGATGGGCGTCGACATCGGGCCGGAGACGATCGCGTTGTACGCAGGCATGATCAAGCGATGCCAAGACCGTCGTCTGGAATGGGCCGATGGGCGTGTTCGAGATTGCGGCGTTCGCCAACGGCACGAACGCGATCGCGCGCGCCGTCTCAGAGGTCAAAGGCACGACCATCGTCGGCGGCGGCGATTCGATCGCCGCCATCAATCAGGCCGGCGTCGCCGATCGCATCACGCACATCTCCACCGGCGGCGGCGCGTCGCTGGAATTTCTCGGCGGGCGGAAGTTGCCCGGCGTCGAAGCACTTTCTAATCGGTAGGGCGCGACTTTAGTCGCGCAACCAGGGGCGCGACTTCGGTCGCGCAATGACATATGCGCACTCCCTTCATTGCCGGCAACTGGAAGATGTTCAAGACCGTGCACGAGACCGACCGTGTACGTGAAGGAACTGCGCGGGCTGATCAAGGACGTCAACGACGTCACCATCGTCGTGGCGCCGCCGTTCACGGCCGTGCATGCCGCTGCCGAAGCGGCGCGCAACAGCAACGTCGCGGTCTCGGCGCAGAACATGTACTGGGAGAACGAAGGCGCGTTCACCGGCGAAACGAGCGCCGGCATGATCAAGGAAGCGGGCGCCGAATACGTCATCATCGGCCACTCCGAGCGCCGCACGCTGTTCGGCGAAACCGATGTCACCGTGAATCGCAAGACGATGGCGGCCATCGCCGCGGACCTGACGCCGATCGTCTGCATCGGCGAAACGCTCGACCAGCGCGAGCGCAACGAAACGATGGACGTGCTGGATCGGCAGATCAAAGGGGGCCTCGACAGCCTCAACGGCGATCAGGTGGGCGCGCTCGTCGTGGCCTACGAGCCCGTCTGGGCGATCGGAACGGGGCGCAACGGCCACGCCGGCCCAGGCCGGCGAAGCGCACGCGCACATCCGGTCACGCCTGCGGCAGTGGTTCGGCGCCGCGGCCGCGGATCAATGCCTGCTGCTGTATGGCGGCAGCGTCAAACCCGACAATATCCGTGATTTAATGGCCCAGCCCGACGTCGACGGCGCCCTGGTTGGCGGCGCCAGCCTCGACGTCCGGGCCTTTTACGACATCATCGTCAGGAGCCGGCGTCAGGCGGTATAATGGGTGGTTTGGGAGTAGTCGTTCACCGTCTGCCGTTCACCGTTCTGACGGTAAACGGATAACGGTAAACGGTAAAACGCACATATGTACTACCTTCTCGTAGGTCTTTACGTTCTCGTGTGCCTGGTGCTCTCGCTGGTGATTCTTCTGCAGCAGGGGCGCGGCGGTGATATCGCCAGCGCGTTTGGCGGCAGCAGCAGTCAGGCGGCGTTCGGGGCGCGCTCGGGCGCGACGCTCCTGACCAAGGCGACGACGGTCGCGGCGGTGCTCTTCATGGTGCTCGCGCTGACGTTGTCGATCATCGGGCAACGCGGTGGCAGCTCGGTCGTCAGCGGCACGGCGGCCCCAGTGCGGCCAGCCACGCCCGCGTCGAAGCCACTGGCCTCGCCCGCCGCCAGCACACCGGCCCCGTCAACACCGGCTCCATCAACGCCCGCTCCGGCACCCCCTACCAAGTAATCCGACACTCCACCAATCCCTCAATCAATCTCTCAATCTACCAATCTACCAATCTGCCAATTCCCGCTCTCCTCACCATCCCACCGCCTGACCGTCCTTGCGGTGGTCCGAGCCGGCGCGATACACGCCGTTGACCGGCAGATCGTCGGTGACGCTGCGCGATCGAACGTCGGCTCCGGCAATCGCGGATCGCGCGTGAAGAGAATGCCCTGGTAGCCGCCGACCGATCCGCCGTTGACCGCCCGCACTTCGTGCCCCTTGGCCTTCAGCGCGGCGCCCGACCAGATTGAACAGGTTCGCTTCGAGCGACAGCACGTTTGATGTTCTGGTTGTGCGTGAAGCGCGCGGCGTCGGTCGTCATCTGCACGTTCATGCCCGAGGTCGATCAGGTTCACCATGTGCTGCGCGTGCGTCTCGGGCTGCACGCTGCCGCCCATGTTGCCGAAGGTCATCAGCGGCTGGCCGTCCTTCATCACGAAGCCGGCGATGATCGTGTGGAACGGGCGCTTGCGCGGCGCGACGACGTTCGGGCTCTTCGGATCGAGCGAGAAGGCGCTGCCGCGGTTGTGCAGCACGAAGCCGTATGGCGCCGACGCGTCGCGCGGCTGCCGTAGACGCTGAACACGCTGTGAATCAGCGACACCATGTTGCCCCAGCGATCGGCCGTCGTCAGATAGATCGTCCCGCCGTCGAGTGCCGCCGCCGCACGCGAGGCTTCGACGCGGCGTTCGGATCGATCTTGCCGCACAAGCGTCGCGGCGTACGACTTCGAGAGCAGCTCGTTCACCGGCACGGTCGCGAACTTCGGATCGCCGTTGCTTGGCGAGCAGATCCGAGTACGCGAGCTTCTTGGCCTCGACCATCAGGTGCCAGTACATCGGATCGACGGGCCCGAGCGTCGGCGAGGTTCATGCCGAGCTTCGGCACGCACACCTCGAGGATGTTCAGCATCTCGAGCGCGGCAAAGCCCTGTCCGGGCGGCGGCAGCTCGAAGACGTCGTAGCCGTGATAGTTCGTCGAGATCGGCTCGACCCACTCGGACTGGAACTCGCCGAGATCGCTCCTGCGTCATCACGCCGCCGTTCGCCTGCACCTTGCGCGACGATGGCCGCGGCGATGTCGCCCGTAGAACGCGTCGCGCCCGTGCTTCTGGAGCAGGCGCAGCGCCTTCGCCAGCGCCGGGGTTGCGGATGATGCTGTACAGCGTCGGGCGCGTCGATCGCCCTCGAGGAACGTCTGCCGCGAATCGGGATCGGCGCGAAGGCCGTTGGTCGCGCCGCGCAGATCGGAGTGGCGGCGCTCGGCCTGGCCCCAGCCTTCGTCGGCGATCCGCGCCGCGCGCTCGAACGTCTCCTTGAAGGTCATCGTGCCGAAGCGCTTCAGCAGCGCGTCGTAGCCGGAGATCGCGCCGGGCACCGTGGCCGCGTTCACGCCGCTGCCCGGCACGCTCTTCACGCCGAGCTTGCCGGTGAAGAACTCCGGCGTCCAGCCGGCCGGCGCCCAGCCGCCGGAGTTCAGCGCGTAGAGCTTCTTGTCCTTGGCCGACCATAGACGAGCGCGAACAGATCGCCGCCGATGCCGGTGTCGTTCTGCGACGTGACGTCGAGCACCGCGCCGGTCGCGACGGCCGCGTCGATCGCGTTGCCGCCCTTGCTGCAGGATTTCGAGGCCCGCCTGCGCTGCCAGCGGATCGCTCGTCGCGACGATGCCGTGGCGTGCGAGCACCTCGGAGCGTCCCTGGACCAGCCAGCCCTGCGCGCGCGAACCGGGAACGGTATCAATGGCCGACCCGGGATTCGGCTGGTCGGCGGAAGGGATGCCGAACGGGTTGGGCGATTGCGCAAGGCTTGTGACCGCTCCGGCAGTAATGCCCGCAACGAGGATGAGGAGTGAAGCTCTTTTCATGGCGGCGATTGTGGCACGCGCGGCACCGATTCAGAAAGTGAACCCTGACCGCTCCGGCGCATGGCGATTCGTGCGAGCACGAACCCGGACTCGTGTTCGAAATGCTGCTCGCCGTCGTTATTACCCATAAGTTTAAGTGCGCGCAAAAGTATTTACGAGAGAAGGTCGTTGGGCTAGACTCGCCGTCCCGCTCGTTACCCAAGGCGTTGGTTGCCGTTCGTCAATCGAGTTCAACCCATCCGGGTGTGCGTCCACTGGTGCGAAGAATGTGAGGATGGCGCCATGACCCCCATGATTTCGAGCTCCCTCGGTAGTGCGCGTGCCCGGAAGTGGACTGTGATGGTGTTCATGGGGACCGAGACCGAGGAGGGCAACGCTCCTCTGGTTGAAGCGGCCATCAGCGATCTCGAAGAGATGATGGCGGTAGGCTCCTGTGACTCCCTGAACATCTTCGTCCAAGTGCACGCATATGGCGTGCCGCCGGTGCGTTACCACCTGGGCGTGAGCGAAGAGATCGTGCCCGAGTCGCAGCGCGAAACAGCTGAAGGCTGGGCGCTCGCTCAGTTCATCGAGTCGTCCCTCATGAAAAGGGGGTACGAACATGCAGAAGCAGACAACTCGCTGCTGGTCCTGTGGGGCCACGCGTACGATTTCGCGATCGGTCATGCCCCCACACGTCGCGGCACCATAGATGCGCTCGACTTCGTCGAGTTGAGCGCGGTCCTTCGGCGTCTCCAGAATCGGATGCGCGAGGTATACCATGGACAGCATCCTCCAACACTGGATGTTGTCGGCTTCGATGCGTGCGACGTCTCGACCGTCGAGATGGCGTGTCAGCTTGCCCCGTTCGCGAAGTATTTGCTGGGATCGGAAGTGGGCGTGCCGATTCCGGGCTGGCCGTACGATCGCGTCCTTGAACGACTTCGATTTCCAGCCGGCCGGCTGATGGGCCCGGCGGAGTTCGGGACGTACGCCGTGCGGAGATACTGCGAGTCGTACGTGCCATCCGAGCGCTCCGTGTCATTGACACTGCTGGATCTCAAGCGGACACCCGAGCTCTTCGCGCTCACAGAGGTTCTTGCGACGACGCTGAACCTTGCCATCAGTCGGGGACCGGACACCCGCGATCTGATCGCACAGATCTTCCGCCGATCGCAGACGAAGCCGTACAAAGCTTATGTCGACGTTGCGGACTTGTGCCTCAACCTGATGCGCGAAAGCGGTGACAGCCTGGTGATAGAGGCAGCACGGGCCGTGGGGGACTTCCTAATCGCGGCCCCTCGTGAAGTCGTCGACAAAAGCCTCCTCGGAGAAGGACGACCGTTTGTTGTAGAGCATGGGAGAAACGGCGTGGACACCGCCAAGCTCAACGGCATCAGCCTCTACGCCCCCCACGTCGCACTCACCAGTGAGTTCGAGGCCGTTCGAAAGCTATATGAGGAGTTTCGGTTCACGCAGGAAACCAGCTGGAGCCGGCTCGTCTACTCGCTGGCAGAAGCACAACTCTTGAGCACCTGAGGAGGGATAAATGTCCGACCCATTTGCGATGTTCAAGGCGCAGAGCAAGATGTTCGAGGAATCTCGTATTCGAGCCGAGCGGCGCT
Organism: Vicinamibacterales bacterium; assembly: GCA_963746535.1. Lineage (GTDB taxonomy): Bacteria > Acidobacteriota > Vicinamibacteria > Vicinamibacterales > JAMQPK01 > JAMQPK01. The sequence goes on from CAVVBP010000012.1 coordinate 353,627, forward strand.
CCAGGGAGATCGAATACGCGAAAACGAGGGAGGCCGAACGGGCGGCTGAAGTTACGAAGGAGGTTGACCGGGCGGCTGAAGTTACGAAGGAGGTCGACCGGGCGGCTGAAGTTACGAAGGAGGTCGACCGGGCGAGGCAGCTCCAGAGCCTGATGGATCGGAACATGCCTGGCGGCACTCCCGTGGATCTCTTCCGCAGGGCGACCAGCCTCGGCGGGTTTTTCGTTGTCGCGTTCGTCTCTCCCGTTGGCGCCTGCGGGGCACCGCCCGGGGCACCGTCCGGTGGACGCTCCGGCGCCCCTGCAAACGGCGGCCAGGGCGATGCAGCCGCGAGGAAAACAATCGAACAGCTGGTGATCGGAGCGATGGAACTGCGGGCTCCGCGGAAGTGAAACAGATCATGATCTCAGGCTAGGCTGGTGTGATGCGCGCAACGAGCGTTGGGGCGTCATGCATTGCGATGCTCGCAGCGATCGCCGCGCTGTTTCTCGGCGCGCGTCCGCCCGTCACGGCGTCGGCGGCGAGCCAGGCGTCCCAGTCGCTCAGCACATACGACAGCGAAGAGGCGAACGCTCGCGCAAGTCTCGACGACACACGCGTGAAGTTCGGCGACGGCACCCTCGAAGCGGCGACGGCAGCCGACCGTCTGGTCCGGGCGCTTCTCCTGAATGGCCGGGGCGGCGTGCCAGGCACGCTGATCCTGGCAGAGCAGACGCTCGAAACGAAAGAAGCCCTGCTGGGTCCCTCCCATGAGGCGCTAGGCATATCCCTGGTCAACCTCGGAGAGACGTTCGTCGCGGCGAGCAAGTACGACCGCGCGATTGCGCTCTTCGAACGGGCAATGGCACTGCACGAGAACCGGGGATCGGCCAATGTCCATCTCGCCCACGCGTTTGACGGGCTGGCCTCAGCCCTGATCGCGGCAGGTCAACATGACCGGGCTCTAGAGCGTACTCGACCGAAGTCTTCGCCTGAAGGAGACATTGGTCGGTCCCACGAGCGCGGACGTGGCCAGGACACTGGAACTCATCGGATTTGCCAGACAGAGAAAAGGGGAGTACGAAAAGGCGGCAGATCCTATTCGTCGGGCGGACCAGATTCAGCGCGCCATCGACCCCGAGCACCCCGACTACGTTCAGACGTTGAATCTGCAGGCACAGCAGCTCTGGTTCGAGGGCCGGCTGCAGGAGTCCAGGCTTGCCTCCGAACGCGCACTGGGACTCGCCGAGCGTACGCTCCGTGGGGATCATCCGACCGTGGCACGTGCTCTACGTTATCTCGCGGGCACATTGGCCAATCTTGGCGATCTCGCGCAGTCGCGTGAGTTCAGCGTTCGTGCGCTGGGGATTCTGGAGCGCGAGTTCGGTCCGGGCCACTACGAGACGGCCGCCTATCTCAATAGCGTCGCGGGAGCGGACTTCGAGCTTGGCGACTATGCGGCTGCGCGTGCGCGGTTCGAGCGCGCTCGCGAAACGTTTGAGGCGCACTTCGGACCGTGGCACGACGGCGTCGCTACGACACGTCTCAACCTGGCGATCGTCGATGCGCACCTCGGCGATTACGAGGCCGCGCGGCGAGAGCACGCCCGCGCCATCGCGATCTGGGAGCGAACGCTCGGAGCGAACCATCCCTATGTTGCTCGCGGATTGACCGATCTTGCGGTCGTTTACCGTGAGCAGGGCCGGCCTGCCGAAGCGCTGCCTCTTCTCGAGCGGGCGCTGGCCATTCGCCGGCGAATCGTCGGGACGGAGCATCGAGACGTCGCTCGAACGCTCGAAGCGCTGTCGGCGACGCTGCAGCAACTCGGTCAGAATGCGCGCGCGTACGAGCAGGGTCGGAATGCCGTGCTCATCTGGGAACAACAGCACGAGCCGTACGCACCGGATTTCGCGACGGCGCTCACGCAGTTTGCCCGGCTCGAACTCAGACGAGGGGCTGTCGTCGATGCGAGACGATACTTCGAGAGGGCTCTCGCGATTCGGGAGAAGGTCTTTGGCCCTGCGCATCCAGCGTTCGCGGACGCGCAGGCCGGTCTCGCGTTGACACTAGCCGCGTCAGGCGACATGCGTTCGGCGGTGGACGCTGCGGCGAGCGCAGAAGATGTCTCTCGCAGCCACCTGCGACTGACGCTTGCCCACCTTCCCGAACGACAATCGTTGAGCTATGCCGCGAACCGCCCAAAGGGGTTGGATCTCATCCTGTCTCTTGTCGGCTCAATCCCGGACGCGGAGGTGCGAGGCCTCGATGCCGCGATCAGGAGTCGCGCCATGGTGCTTGACGAAATGGCGGCGCGTCGAGGCGCTGGGCTCGGCCAGGATTCGCCAGCTGCCCTCAGTGCCGAACGATTCGCGCTGGCGCGGCAGCGGCTCGCCAACCTGATCGTGCGAGGTCCGGGCGAGATTCCTGCGGCTCGCTACGCCGAGCTCGTTGAAGAGGCGCGGAACGAGAGCGAGGCCGCCGAACGGACGTTCGCCGAGCAAAGCGCCGAGTTCCGGGCGGAGCGGAGTCGTGCACGGATCGGACTCCAGGAAGTCGCTGCGGGCATTCCGCCGGATAGCGCGCTCGTCTCCTTTGTCCGCTACGACCGCACGATCTTTCCAATGCCCGTGGCCGGGCCAGGGTCGAGCGTTGGCACTCGGCCGGCACTGCAAGAGGTTCCCTCTTATGTTGCGTTCGTCGTTCGCCCTGGCGCGTCCCTTACGGCGATTCCACTCGGAGGTGCCGGTGCGATAGAGAGGCTTGTCGCCGAGTGGCGGCGCGGAATCGCAGCCGCGGGCGGCGGGTCGACGAATTCACCTGTGCCTGTCAGATCGTCGCGGGTCAGCGGTGCCGCGCTCAGAAAACAGGTTTGGGATCCGGTTGCGAACCACCTCGACGGTGTCGTCCGCCTCTTCATCGTGCCAGATGGCGCGCTGAGCCTGGTACCGTTCGCCGCGCTTCCGGTCGGGACAACGTCGTACCTCCTCGAAACGGGCCCGGTGATCCACTATCTTTCGGCCGAGCGCGACATCGTGCCGGCATCGGGCGAGTCGGCCAAACGTGGCCTTCTTGCCGTAGGCGGGGCCTCCTTTGATGATCAGACGGCTCTTGATGCTGGTTCAAACCCGGCCACTCTGCAGAAGCCGACGAATACGCAGGTCGCCGTCCGCGGAGCCGGGCAGATCTGCGGCGGGCTTTCTACAATTACTTTTCCGCCCCTTCCCGGTACTCTGCAGGAAGTGCGGGAGCTCTCCGACCTTTGGACGACTCGTGCCAACGCAGGCGCCGCCGCCGAACCTGTACGGTCCCTCATGGGTCGCGATGCCAGCGAGGTGATGTTCAAGCAACAGGCGCACCGATACCGGATTCTGCATGTCGCCACACACGGCTTTTTCCTCAGCGACTCCTGCTCGATTGCGCCCAGCGGCACCCGGGCCGTCGGCGGCCTCACCACGGTACAGACCTTTGTCGAGAACCCCCTGCACCTTTCGGGCCTTGCGTTCGCCGGCGCGAACCGTCGCGCCAAAGCCGGTAACCACGAGGAAGACGGCATCCTCACGGCCGAGGAAGTGGCAGCGCTCAACCTTGAAGGGGTCGAGTGGGCGGTGCTTTCCGGGTGCGATACGGGCGTTGGAGAAATCAGAGCGGGGGAGGGCGTCCTGGGCCTGCGCCGCGCGTTTCAGGTCGCTGGTGCGCGCACCGTTGTCATGAGTCTCTGGTCGGTTGGGGATCAGGCTGCGCGCGCGTGGATGCGCGCGTTGTACGACGGACGATTTCGCGCGGGCCTCTCAACCGCGGATGCGGTTCACCAGGCAAGCCTGGCGCGGTTGCGTGAACGGCGCGCCAAAGGGCAGAGCACAAATCCCTTCCATTGGGGTGCGTTCGTGGCGGCGGGCGACTGGAAGTAGAGGCGGCTCCACCGTGCCGAAATAGACTTGTGCCGAAATCTCGAGGCCATCTTTGTCCTCACCTGGCTCAATGCGAAACCGAGCCTCAGCAACAGATTGCGGGATTTTCCCCCTGACGTCTGGGCATAACGCCGCGGGCGCCAAAAGCGAACACGGCTGGGTGACTGTACGCAGGTGGGGCGGCGGACGTTGATACCTGCAACAGGCGACAACTCCAAACGAACTGTTATGCCTATCACCCCCTCGGCAACGGCGGAAGTCATCCTCAGGCCTGGAGCTATAATCGGCCCATCTCTGCCAACGCTGGCGAGCATGGCCGACCACACCAAAGCGGCGCGTCCGGATTCCCGTGGCGACGACGCCACTGGTTCGGCTGAGGCTTCGTTCGCGCTCCTCCTCCGCGCCAAGGCCGGCGACCACCTCGCACGTGAAGCGCTGTTTGCGCGGTACCTGCCCCGGGTCCGCCGCTGGGCGCATGGCCGCCTGCCCGGCAATTCCCGCAGCCTGCTGAACACCGACGACCTCGCGCAGGAAGTCATGTGCCGGGCCTTCGTGTCGCTCGAGAAGTTCGATCCGCGCCACGAAGGGGCTTTCCAGGGGTTTCTGCGCCAGATCATGGTCAACCGCGTCCGTGACGAGGTGCGGAGTGCCCGTCGCAAGCCGGCGGGTGAAGAGCTGGAGGACGAACATGCCGCCGACGATCCTTCGCCCATGGAGCTGGCGATTGGGCGAGAGGCGCTCGACCGCTACGAGGCCGCTCTGGCACGGTTGAAGCCGCAGGAGCGCGAATTGATCGTCGCCCGCTTCGAGCTCGACTTCTCCAACGATGAGATCGCTGCGCTCTTTGACAAGCCCACGCCCTCTGCGGCGCGCGTCGCCGTGGGACGCGCACTCGTGAGACTGGCTGAGGAGATGGCCCGTGGCTGACCAATCGCACCTGGACGACCTCGCCTCGGCCGTCGCCGAAGGATCCCGAATTGACTGGGGCCTCGCAGAAGAGAGCGCTCGCGATGACTCGGAGCTCGCGCTCGTGCGAGAGCTGCAGGTGCTGTCAAAAATGGCCGACGTCGTACGCGCGCCCGGTGCCCCGGCCGAACTGCAGGTCGGTCAACTGTGGGGTCATCTCCGCATTTCAGAAGCGCTGGCCGCAGGATCCTTCGGCAGCGTCTATCGCGCGTGGGATACGCGGCTGGCGTGCGAAGTGGCGCTCAAGGTGATCAAGCCCTCGGGCGTCTCGCCGGCCTTCGATCTCTCACGTGTGATCAAGGAGGCGCGACTGTTGGCGCGCCTGCGCCACCGGAACGTCGTCCGGGTGTTTGGCGCGGATTCTCACGACGGGAACTTCGGTTTGTGGATGGAGCTGATTCCCGGCCGCACCCTGGAGCAGCAGCTCACGATGCAAGGTCCCGATGGGCGTGAGCGAAGCCATCCCCATCGGCATCGACCTCTGCCACGCGCTCGCCGCGGTCCACGGCGCGGGCCTCATCCATCGGGACGTCAAGGCTCACAACGTGCTGCGCGAAGAAGGCGGCCGTATCGTCCTGATGGACTTCGGAACGGGCGGCGACATACAGGCACCCGAAACGGCAGACACCCTTGCGGGAACGCCGCTCTATCTGGCGCCCGAGCTGTTTCAGAACGAGAAACCCTCCGCGCAGTCAGACATCTACAGCCTCGGCGTGCTGCTCTATCACCTGGTTACGGGCGACTACCCGGTCAAGGGTAAGACTCGTGTCGATCTGGAATCGGCGCATCGGACAGGCACACGGCAGCCGTTGAGAGACGTGCGGCCCGATCTCTCGCCAGTCTTTATCAACGTTCTCGAACGAGCACTCGCACGCGAATCCAGCGGATCGCTACAGCTCGGCTGGCGAATTCGGCAACGCCCTCGCGTCGGCTGCGGGCGAGTCCTTCAAGCCGGATGTGCCCAAGGCATTGGACAGGTGGCGGCAGTGGAAGTCGTTTGCCGTCGGCACCGCGGCTGTTGCCGTATTAGTCGTCGGATTCAGCGCGTCTCAACGTTGGATGGCATCGCGACCCGAAGTCGGAGGGACACGCGAGGCCGGCGTCGATCGGCCGATTGCGCAGAGCTCGCCCGGCACCACCTCCAGCCCGACCAACGCGTCCTACGACGTCGCTGTCTCTTTCTATGCCTCGAGAAATGGATTAGAGGTGCGGCTCACGCAAGGCAGTCGCGTGCGACCTAACGACAAACTGTTCGCCGTCATCAACACCTCTCAGCCAGTGTTTGTCTACATCGTCAACCGCGATGATGCCGGTCAGTCGTTCCTGCTGTTTCCCCTCGCCGGGATTTTCACCAGAGAATCCGATTTCCCACACTCAGATGATGCGATTGCCGGGTACCAAGGCCGGCCAACAGTTTTTCTGGGAAGTGACGAGCGCCGGCGGACAGGAACACTTCTTTCTGTACGTCACGCCTCAGCGGCTCGTTGAATTCGAGCAGTTGCTGGCCTCCCTCCCTCGTGCCGAGCTGGGTCGAACGGTCGAGCAGCCTGCCCCTGTCGACTTCGGCGGTCGGAGTGCTGCGCGGCGTGGGCGGTCTCAGCGCCGTGAGTTCTGCAGCGCCTTCGACCGGGAAGCGAGCTTGCCGAACTGCCGCTCTTGTCCGATCAGAACGAGTCGGCCGTCGGCGTCTGGGCCCGGAGAGTCAGCTTCCAGAATCCCCCGGAACAGTAAGCCGCGCCAGCGGCGTTGTGTGAGCGTGTTTGATTCTCGCTGTCGGAGCGTTATCTACAGCAGAGGGTAATCCGCCCTCCTCGACCGTAGTTCTCCCGACAGGAGGCAGACAATGTTTCGACGAACGATCGCCACCGCGTGCGTTTTGACCGCCGCAGGTATCCTGGCCGCCACGCTGACGGCCACTGCGTCGCCCTTCAATCGAGCCACGTACTTTTCGTTTCGCACATCCGTGACACTGCCCGGCACCGTTCTGCCGGCCGGCGACTACGTCTTCGAGATCGCCAACCCGAACGGCGGCGCTGACGTCGTGCTGGTCAGGAACAAGGTACGGTCGAAGCTGTACCTGCTGGCGCTGACGCGCAGCGTCACTCGGGAACATTCGTCCAAGCTCGATGCGACGATCGTGCTTGGCGAAGCGAATCGATCGGAGCCCCGCCGCATCACCGCCTGGTATGCCGACGGAGACACCACCGGACGCGAGTTCCTGTACTGAGCATCAATTCAAGTCGCCGCCGTTGTGCTCGCGACCGCAGACCTTGCACATCGACGGCGGCTTGCTGTTGTCTACGCGGTGCTGGATCTGGGGCACGGTCTTGAGATACGCAAACATGGCCTTCAGATCATCGTCGGTCATGCCGCGGATGTACCACCACGGCATGGTCTGCTTGAGCGGCCGTGCCTTGACGATTCCGGTGCGCATGACCTCGAGGAAGAGGGCTTCGTCGTAATACGGGATCCCAGACGGCGACTGCGTGATGTTGGCGCTCGTGACCGCTCCCCACGGCCCGCGCAGAAGGTCGCCGCCAGCGAGATCGAGCTGAGTCAGGCGCTGTCCGTTTTCCATCAGCGTGTGGCAGTCGCGGCACACCCCGAGCGTCACCAGGTACTCACCGCGCTTCTCGGGCGTGGACAGATCGGGTTCCGGCACCGGCTCCGTGATCGGCGCGGGCGCATTCTTGATCAGGTACTTCACGGGGAAGATCAACTCTGTCCTTGGAACCTGCTGTTTCACCGGCGGAATGGTTCGCAAGTACACGATGATCGACGCAAGATCCTCGTCCGAAAGGTGCCGGAAATTTTCGTAAGGCATCATCGGGAAGAGCGCGCGGCCGTCGAAGCCGATACCCTCGCGAATGGCACGCGCCAGCTGATCGTCGGTCCAGTTCCCCGCGCCGGTCTCCTTGTCGGGTGTGATGTTGGGCGCGTGCACAGTGCCCGGCAGCCCCTCGAACGGAAAGTTCGCCATCCCGGCGCCGTGCATGCCCTGTGCTTCCGGCGACTCGTTCTTCGACCAGTCACGCGGACTGTGACAACCGAAACACGGCGTGACGTTCTCGGTGAGATATTTCCCGCGCTCCAGACGTTCGGGCGTCGATTCGAAGCGGCGGTCGGTGAGCGCACGCGCGCTGGGGCCGAAGAACGGCTTCCACCCAATCGTCGCGGTAATGCCAATGGCCAACAGAATCACGAGCACCGCGAGAACCCATCCGACGATCTTCAATCCCTTCATCCCGCCTCCAGTATGTGCCCCCTTCCAGGGCCGGCTGATTATGTCTCAGCACAGGCCAATACGTTTGACATCATGTTATTGTTCGATCGATGCACGCGCCGTTCAGCCTGGGCGTCATCGTCATGGCGATTCTCGCGGCCGGCTGCGGGAAAACCCGCACGCCTGTCGAGGTTGTCCCCCCATCGGCCGCTGCGGCCGCCGGCGAGCGAAAGCTGGACGGCTATCACGACGCCCTCGCGGCCATTCTGGATGTCCTGCAGCAACCGCTCGGATTTCCGCGCGTCGACGTGGAGCTCGTGCTCCTTCGCGATCGCCATAGCTTCGAAGAGGAGCTGTTGAACGTCGGCTATCCCCCCGAGCTGGCCCGCTCGGCTTCGGCGTTTGCCGCGATCGGCGGGGCCAGGGCCGTGCTCGTGAATGCCGGCATCGTGGACAGATTCGATCGGACCCACCGCGTCACGCTTGTCGCCCACGAGCTCGTCCACTCGCTGCAATACCGGTTCGGCGGCGGCACACGCGGCAACTCCGAGCAGTGGTTGCGAGAGGGGTTCGCCGAATGGGTGTCCTATCGAGTCACGGCAGAGCTGGGCCTCACGTCCTTCGATGCGCAGCGCGACGAGCTCCTGAGGCCGCTGATCCGGGCGCCGTTCGGGCTCCTTCCCGCGCCGTTCGACAACCTCGTGACGTTTCCGCAATGGGTCGATGCGCAGCGGCGATCGCAGGCGCCGTTGTACGCGCAAGCCTTCATCGCCGCGGAGCTGCTCATCGAGATGCGCGGCGTGCCTGCCGTCATCGGCTACTTCGAGCGTTTCAAGACGACCAGGGATCACCAGCGCGCGTTTACCGATGCCTTCAAGATGGAGCGCGCGGATTTCGACCGTGCGTTCGCGCGTCGCTGGCGGGAAACGATCGCGCGCTTCAGATTGCGGCGATAAGCGACATGCGACCCGCCACCGGTAGATTGGGGAATAGTCTCCAACTTGCAGGATTTTCGTCACCTGTCCACGACATTGAGTGGCGCATCGATGCGAACCCACGCGCAGCGCCGTACACGCGTGACACGGCACGTCGATTGCTCACGCAGTGATCGTGACAACTCTCGTCAGCGGCCTGCCGGCTGACAGCGGATTCCTCGATCGGCAGGCCCTTCACGAATTTGCGCGCGCACATGACGATGCGCTGGGGACCACTCGCACCCCGATCGAACACGCGGGACGTGCGTGGTGGCACACGGAAGTCCCGCGCCGGGTGGCGTACCCGATCATGGGTGCGTCTGCCGCGCTCGCCGTCGCGGCCGGCCTGGTGCTGATTCGGTTGAGTCCCGCGGGTTTCAGCCTGGATACCGTGCGCGCGGAAGTGCTTCGCGATCCCGCGACCTATCTCTACCTCGGGATCGTCGTCATGGCGCTCTTCGTCGGACTCGGCGCAGCGCTGGGCTCCCAGACCGACCGGCTGCTGACCGAGACCACGATCGATCCGCTGACCGGCCTCCACAACAGACGGGCGTTGCGGCAGCGGATCGACGAAGAGCTGGCGCGCTCGGCGCGCTACGGGCAGAGCCTGTCGCTGCTGCTGATCGATCTGGACAAGTTCAAGCAGGTGAACGATCGGTGGGGCCATCTTGCTGGCGATGCGTTGCTCCGTGGTACCGGCCGGGCGATCGCGCGCGCGCTGCGGAAGACCGACTACGCGGTCCGTCTTGGCGGAGACGAGTTCGCGATTGTTTGTCCCAACACCAACAGCGTCGAGGCTGCGCTGCTGGCCACGCGCATCAGGTTCGCGATCGCGCAGGACGCGCGGCGTCAGAAGTACCCGGTGACCGCCTCGATCGGGATCTCCACCTACGATCCGCGCGTCTTGCAACCCGTTGATGTTCTGTGGATGGTCGAAGCGGCCGACGCGGCGCTTTACGACGCCAAGCACGCCAGAACGAAGCGCGTTGTCTAACGCAGTCTTCAGTTCTCAGTCGTCAGTCTTCAGGAGTGCAGTATGTAGCGGTGCCGCACGTAGTGTCCGGCTTTAGCCGGACTTTCGCAGTGAGTGGTTCGCCTACACGGCTGCGCCGTTTCCGGCGCGACAGCCACCAGCACGTCTTGCCGCCAACCAATGCGCCTCAGACTCGTCTGCGAAATTATATGAATTTCTGCTTGCACGCTAATTCATTGCAGTTCCCTCCGGTTGCGGCCGACGTACTGACACAGAGACTTAGATTTCTGTTTTTGATTCGATCCCATGCGAGTCCTGCCACCAATCAGCACGATTGAACTTGCCGCAGCCTCATTCTTCGTCCTGGCCGCGCCGTTTCTGGCGTTTCTGAAGCACTACCACTATCCGTTGCTGCGCGTCGAGATTCTGTTGTGCTTTGGCGCGCTGGCAGCGGTCGCGTTCACGCTTGCCATCGTGGCGCGGCGCTGGTGGCTTGTGGCGCCAGCAGTGCTCGCGCTGCTCCTTACGCTCTTCATCGACAGCCAATTCGGTGTGCTGCGCGACGGCTATCGTCTCGCTGCGGTATTTGCCCTGTTGGGCGCTGCGCTCGCTCCTGCCATCACGCACGCCACGCGGGTGCTGTCGGTCGCGGGCGCCGTCGTGTTTGTCGCGACCGTGCTGAAGCCGATTCCAGCAGAGAATCGCGAGCCGCCCGTTGCGCCAAGATCCTCTGACTCCGCAAGCGGTCCGCTGATCGTGCATATTGTGCTCGATGCCCACATTGGTCTCACGTGGCTGGAGGAGATCGGCCGCGGGCAGCTCGCCGATGACATCGAGGCGTTCTATTTCCGCCACGGGTTCCGGCTGTTTAGATCGGCCTACGCGGAGCACTTCGATACCCACCGATCGATCGGCCACGCGTTCAATCTCTCGCCCGGCCGATTCGAACCCGGTCTGTGGTCCAGGCCCGGAGTCGGATACACGTGGAGGCTGACGCGCAACGCGTACTTTGAAGAGCTTCTGAGCGACGGCTACACGATTAGGGTCCATCAATCTACGTTTCTCGATGTCTGCGGCGATCTGCCGCGCACGACCTGCCACACGTACGACCACACGGGGATCGGCGCGCTCGATTCGACGCCGCTGAGCGCAGTCGAGAAGACCGAGGCACTGCTCAGCATCTATTTCGTGCGCACGCAGTTGTACCGTGAGGCATCGTTCCAATATAGGAAGGTCCGCTCCGCTCTCCTGAACGCTGGAGTCACGCTGCCGAGCTGGCAGTACCGGGCGAACACGATGGGTCCGCTCGTCGCACTGGAGGAACTGCAGCACCTCGCGGGTGAGGTTGCTACCGCAAAGCGCGGCGACTTCATCATGGCGCACGTGCTCCTGCCGCACAGCCCGTACGTGTTCGACGCCGCCTGCAATGCGCTGCCCCCTTCGCAGTGGCTCACCAGGATGGCGGCGGAAGCGCCCTACGGCGCGATGAACACTCCCGAGAGTCGGACCCTGCGTTACTCGCGTTACGCCGAGCAGTTGCGCTGCGTCTACAGGCATCTCGATCGTTTGCTGGACGCCATCCCGCCAGATCTCGCAAGGGACGCCATCATCGTCGTTCAAGGCGATCACGGCGCGCGAATTACCATTTCCGACCCCGATCCGTTGCCCGCACATGAATCGACGCTGTCGCGATCGGACTTCCTGGATAGCTATTCCACACTGTTCGCCGTGCGCGCGCCGAAACTGACGCCGTCGAGCGACGATCGGCCGCTCTCCATTGCGTGTCTGATGAGGGAAATCGTCGAGGCCGGGTCCGAGGATATCTCGCGGGCCAACGCGTGTTGGTCACAGCCCGAGGTCTTCCTTTCTAACGCAGGCGGTCGGATTGAGAGTTGGATGCTTCCGTCGTTTGATTTGAAGCGCGCCGGAACTCGACCGCGTGTCTCGACGCCCAAACGTTCAGGAAAATGGGAGAGCCTTAAGTAAGATCAGAAATTCCATTTCCTAAAAAGTCGAAACGGAGCAAGCTCCCGCCGAAGAGAGCCTTCCAAGCGTTTCAAATGCAGTTGCTTAGTGGTGGTGCGGAAGAGGAGATTTGAACTCCTATGGTATTGCTACCGCCAGCCTCTCAAGCTGGTTCTGAGTTTGTGATATCCTCCCCGTCGAAAAGCCGAAAGGAGCGCCTCAATGGCGGAAACGACAGACAAACCGAGAATGAAGATTCCCGCGGAGGCGGTCGAACTGTACACGCAATACATTCACGGTGAGATCACCCGTCGTGATTTCATGGATACGGTTGGACGGCGTTTCGCGGTCGCCGGACTCACGACCGCGGCGATTGTCGAAGCGCTGATGCCGAACTATGCGCTGGGGCAGCAGGTCCGCAAGGACGACGAGCGGATCAAGGCGACGTGGGAAACCATCCCTTCACCCAGTGGGAATGGTTACATCAGGGGTTATTTCGTCCGGCCATTCAGCCAGGACACGCGCACCCAGACACCGACGAAATTGCCCACCGTGCTCGTCGTTCACGAGAACCGGGGACTCAATCCGCATACCCAGGACGTCGCGCGGCGGTTCGCCTTGGAGAACTTCATGGCGTTCGCGCCAGACGCCCTGACGACGGTCGGCGGTTATCCGGACGACGATTACGAAGGCGGTCAGCTCTTCGGCAAGATCGATCGCGCGAAGTTGACCCAGGACTTCATCGCATCCGCGCAGTGGCTGAAACTTCATCCACTTTCGAACGGGAAAGTCGCGGTCACCGGATTCTGCTTCGGCGGTGGCGTGTCCAATCAGCTGGCGACTCTGCTCGGTGCGGATCTGGCGGCAGCCGCTCCGTTTTACGGCGGCGCGCCGGCGGCGGCGGACGTCGCGAAAATCAAAGCGGCGATACTCGTTCACCACGGCGGGCTCGACAAGCAGCTGGTGGACGCGTACCCGGCGTATGACGCGGCCATGAAGCAAAACAACGTCACGCACGAAGGCCACATTTATCCGAATTCCGTGCATGGCTTCTTCAATGACGCCACACCGGAACGCTACAACAAGCCGGCGGCGGAAGAGGCTTGGAACCGCACCATCGCGTGGTTCAACAAATACACGCGCGTCACCGCCTGATGGGAATTTCTGTAGGTAGAAAAGAAGGTACCTCTACCTGCTGATATCTAGTCGCGTTTGGTGCGGAACTCGAGTCCGGCGCGGCGCTGCACGAAGTCCACGCGTGCCTCGGAGACACGGCAACATCACGACGACGTCGCAGTATCTGCAAAGCGCACCGCTCAGACTCGAAGCTGCTCTGTCGAAAATGGAGGCAGATTCGCGCCGGATTCGCACACGGAGAAAACCGAGAGTGCGAATGGTCGAAGCGGCCGACGCGGCGCTCTACGACGCCAAGCACGCCAGAACGCAAACCGCTATTTAGGGTTGAAGAGCGCCAATGGAATTGGCGCGTTCAGTTGTTGTGCCCGCTGAGGACATAGCCGAGCGTCACGGCGAGGTTCGCGTGGACTGGATTCGGGCGATCGAAAAGGCGCACAATCAGCGCAGAGGGCCTATGAAGACTACCGCCGTTCTGATCGTCGCTGCGATCGTGTTCGGCGGGACCCTGGCCGCGCAGGAAAGAAAACCAGTGCCAAAAAACTCCGTGCGCGTGACGATTCCCGGTTGCACTAAGGGTTACATCTTCACTGCCGCTCCCCGCACTGTCGATGAGCCGGGCAGCGTCTACATTCCGCCAGGGATGCATTTACGCATGAATGGACCGAAGGATACGATGGCGGAGATCAAAGCTCACGAAGGATCGATGATCGCGATCACCGGCATCATGAAGAAAGGCCAGCTTGATCCGACTGGAGTCGGCGTAGGCGGCGGGCACGATCACGCCTGGGCCGGACCCGACGGGCGGCCGACGGGGAAGCCCGGCTGGGAATCAGATTTTCATCGACGTCGAGGGCTGGCGGCCCGCCGCAGGTGATTGCCCGCGATAGTTCTAGAAAAGCAAAAAGCTGAGCTTCTGAAGATTGACTTGCCAGCCGTAGCTCGGTGCGAGCACGGAGGTCCCGCCGTCGCCAAGACTTCGGCGCGACAACCTTGCCTGAATCCTAAGCGAAGGTTGGTGCGGAAGAGGAGATTTGAACTCCTATGGTATTGCTACCGCCAGCCCCTCAAGCTGGTGCGTCTGCCAGTTCCGCCACTTCCGCGTCCTGAGGACTTTCAAGTATAGGACAGAAGTGGGACGCCGACAACGGACGGCGATCGCCGCGACGGACTGAGCGTGAACGCCCCCCCGTGAAGCGGACCATGAACCCTTGGACTCCGGCGTAGGTATCCCAGATCCCGACACGTCGGCCCGCTTGACACGGCGCCGACGCGCGTCATAATCGCTGTGCGACAGGCGGCCAGTCTGCGCTGCACGCGAACGCCTGCTCTTCACGCGTCAACGACCGAGGAGACAGAATATGGGTCGTCTGAGTCCGTGGCTTTTGTCGGGCGGAGTGGTGGTGGCCGCCGCGAGCGCCGCCCCCGCGTGGGCGCAGGGCACTGCCGCGACGCCTACCTTCTCGAAGGACGTCGCGCCGATCTTCCAGGCGAAGTGCCAGGCGTGCCATCAGCCGAACTCGATCGCGCCGATGTCGCTCATCACCTATCAGGAGGCGCGGCCGTGGGCGCGGTCGATCAGGGAGCGCGTCGTCGCGCGCCAGATGCCGCCGTGGCACATCGACCGCAGCGTCGGCGTCCAGAAGTTCAAGAACGACATGTCGCTCACCGACGAGCAGATCGACACGATCGTCCGCTGGGTCGACGGCGGCGCGCCGCAGGGCGACCCGAAGGACCTGCCGCCGCCCAAGCCGCTCGTCACCGACAACGAGTGGCAGGGTGAGCGCGACGGCTTCGGCCCGCCCGACCTCGTCGATCAAGTCGTCCGAGTACACGATGCCCGCCGTAGCACCAGGACGTGTGGTACCGCCCGATGAGCGACATCCCGATCACCGAGCCGCGCTGGGTCAGGATGGTCGAGATTCGCCCGACGAACCTGAAGGGCCGCAAGATCATGCACCACTCGATCGCGTATCTGGTGCTGAACGACGACCCGGACGCCGTCAACACCGGCACCGCGAACGGCCCGGCGCGCGCCGCGTCCGCGCCGACGATCTGCGTCAACCGCCGCCCGCAGCTGATGGAATGGGCGATCGGCAAGGGCTACGACCTGTTCCGCCGACGGCACGGGCAAGCTGATCCTGCCGGGCGAGAAGATCTCGTGGGACCAGCACATTCACGCCGTCGGCGAGGAGATCACCGGCGGGTCCGAGATCGGCATCTGGTTCTACCCGAAGGGCCAGGAGCCGAAGAAGCGCAGCTACCTCGATCGGCTTCACCGGGCCTGCGACAGCGCGGAGTTCCTCGACATCCCGCCGAACTCGATCGCGCACACCGAAGGCTTCACGGTGCTGAAGGAGAACACGCTCATCACGAACTTCCAGCCGCACTTCCACCTGCGCGGCAAGGCGATGCAGGTCGAAGCGATCCTGCCCGACGGCAGCCGCGCAGATCGTCAGCTACGTCGGCAACTTCAACTTCAACTGGATGACCAACTACATCTACGACGACGACGCGGCGCCGCTCGTTCCCGAAGGGCACGATCATCCACGTGAGCGCGTGGTACGACAACACGAAGGCGAACAAGAACAACCCCGATCCGGATCAGTGGGTCGGCTACGGCGACCGCACCGTCGACGAGATGGCGCACGCCTGGATGAACGTCGTCTATCTCACCGACGACGAGTACAAGGCGCATGCTCGCGGAGCGCAAGGCGAAGGCACGAACGCACGAGCGGCAGAACGGTAGCAGCCGCGCGGAGTGAAGATGTCGGTCGTGTCGTCGGACGTGGCTGTCCGCCGCGCGGTCCTGCTGCTGGCCGGCGGCGTCTGGGTGTCTGGCGCAGCAGACGCCCGTGCTTCCCAGCGAGCCGCCGAAGCAGTTCGGCGCGAGCGTCACCGGCGCGTTCGAGGGCTGGTTCGACAACCCGGACGGCACGCCACAGCTTCCTCGTCGGCTACTTCAATCGCAACCTGAAGCAGGCGCTGGACGTCCCGATCGGGCCGAACAACCGCATCGAGCCGGGCGGGCCCGACCTGGGGCAGCCGACGCACTTCTGCCTGCGCGCCGGCACGGGCATGTTCATCGTCCCGGTGCCGAAGGAGCTTCAGCCCCGAGCAGCAGCTCACGTGGACGCTGACGGTCAACGGCCAGACCACGCAGATTCCGCTGCGCCTGCATCGCCGACTACATCGTCAGCCCGTTCACCGACGTCGCCGTCGGCAACACGCCGCCGATCGTGCGGTTCGCAGAAGACGGGACCCGCGTCCAGGGCCCGGTCGCGCTGCTCGCGAGGGCGTCGACACTGTCGGCAACTGTCGGCGCGCCGCTCGCGATTACCGCCTGGGTCGACGACGACGGGAAGTACTCGAGCGGCACGAACGCGCCGATGCGCGACGGCCGCTCGCCGGTGGAGTTCACCTGGTCGAAGTACCGCGGACCGGCGCCGTGACATTCGATGCGGAGAAACCGAAGCTCGAGGTCTCGAAGGGCGGCAAGGTCGACGAGCCGCTTCAGCGGCAAAGGGGACAACGCTGGCGACGTTCAGCGCGCCCGGCGACTACGTGCTGCACGTTGCTCGCGAACGACTACTCAGGCGAGGGCGGCAACGGCGAAGTGTGCTGCTGGACGAACGCCTACGTGAAAGTCACCGTCAAGTAGGCTACAGCGCTATCCACAACGACGTCGCAGGTCGTGCCCCGGTTCGCGAGGTCGTGGTCAGGTTCCCCCCCTGTGACATCGGCGTTGTCTTTCGACAACGTACGGTTTTTACATTCCCTTGATGGGTCCTTCACTGCATGGTCAAGAGCGCTCCATAGACTCCGACCATGCATACTTCCAAAACTCGAATCGGTTTGGCGTTGATTGTCGTGGCCGCCTGTGCGGCCGCCGGCGTTGTTCACCTCGGGGCGGCGGGCGGCCCGGCACGTGGCGCGAAGCTTCTTGCGTTTTTTGAGCTGGCGCCAACGAGCTTGACGAATTTCGGGTACTCGCAGAGCGAACTCAACACGGCGGCGGCCAACGGCCTCGTGGTCGACGACCAGCCGGCCATCGGTTCGGGCCTTATCTCGCTGGGTGGCAACCAGTACCTGGGGATTACCGACCGCGGTCCCAACGTCGACCATTTTCCCGATACGACTCCTCCGTGCGACAGCGGCAGCTCAGACGGGAAAACCCACCCGCTGCCGCAGTTCACGCCCGCCATCGTGAAGTTTCGTGCGCACGGCGGAGCGATCGAGCTGCTGAATATTGTGAACCTGATCGGCGGCGACAATTCGGGCATCACTGGCCTGAGTAATCTCAGTGGCGACGACGACAAATCGTTCTTCAACCCGTGCACAAGCGCCGGCGGGTTCGATGTGGACGGGATGGACGTGGAGGATTTCGCGCTCCTGCCGAACGACAAGTTCCTCGGTGTCGAGGAAAACAGGCCGTCGGTGTTCGTTGGAGACCTCGCGACGGGCGTCATCGAAAAGCGCTACATTCCCACCGGCAAGGCGCTGCCTGGCTCGAGCATCCTTGTGAGCGCGAACCTTCCGGCGGTGCTCGCGAAGCGGAGCAAGAACCGCGGCTTCGAGGGCGTGGCGATTTCGCCAGACCAGCGGACCGCGTACACGATGACGCAGAGTCCGCTCGAGGTGGGGTGCTCTGGCGGCACCAGTGTGTGCAGGAATGGCCGAGTCCTCCGCATCCTCAAGCTGGACGTCAGCAATCCGTACGACATCTTCGTAACAGCCCAGTACATTTACAGGATGAGTGACCCGGCCGTCTACCCGGCGGGCAACACCGCCCGCGCCCTCAAACTGAGCGCGATGGCCTGGGTGGGACCGACCAAACTCCTGCTGCTCGAACGCAGTGACGAACCGGGCATCGGCGGCGTCCGACTGGTGCTGGTTGACCTTCAAGGCGCGACTGATATCAGCGGTCTATACGACAACTCGCTCGTTCCAGAACAAACGGCTGCCTCTGGCGTCCCACAGCATGTCTCATCGCAGGTCGTGTTCGAGGAGTACGAGAATCAGCCCGCGGCCGAACGGATCTTCTGGACCTACAAGCTGGAAGGCCTGTCCATCCGCAACGCCAACAGCGTCGACATCATCAACGACAACGACTTCGGTATCGCAACCCCGATCGACGCACCGACGAACCTCTGGACGGTCAGGTTGGCGGATCAGCTCCCGCTCGGAAAGTAGTCACTCGGCCCCACTTCACGGGCAGACCGCGTCGGAGACGATCCGGCCTGCCCGGATTACGCTCGAAATCCGGCGGGGAGCGGTATGCAGGCCGTTACTCGCCGCGCGGCGCCGTCATGTGTTTGTGTGGGCGGCATACATGGGGTGAGGCCAGGGTCCCGCAAGATGGGGCTTGTCGGACTGCCCGAAAAACTGATAGTTTCCTTGGTTCGATCGAAGGAAATTAAGGAGGTGCGCGATGAGTTTGCGGATTGGCGATACGGCTCCGGACTTCCAGGCTGACACGACCGACGGCCCCATTCGCTTCCATGAGTGGATCGGCGATTCGTGGGCGGTGATGTTCTCGCACCCGAAGGACTTCACGCCCGTGTGCACGACCGAGCTGGGCTACATGGCGAAGCTCAAGCCCGAGTTCGACAAGCGCCGCACGAAGGTCATCGGCCTCAGCGTCGACCCGGTCGACAACCACAAGCGCTGGGCCAACGACATCAAGGAGACCCAGGGCGAGGCGCCGAACTATCCGATGATCGGCGACACGAAGCTCGAAGTCTCGAAGGCGTACGGGATGCTGCCCGGCCGAGCTCGAGGGCAGCTGCGATGGCCGCACGGCCGCCGACAACCAGACCGTGCGCAACGTGTTCGTGGTCGGTCCCGACAAGAAGATCAAGCTCATCATCGCCTATCCGATGACGACGGGCCGGAACTTCGACGAAGTGCTGCGCGTCATCGACTCGCTGCAGCTGACGGCGAAGCACAAGGTGGCCACGCCGGTTAACTGGAAGCAGGGCGACGACGTCATCATCGCCGGCTCGGTGTCGGACGACGATGCGAGGAAGGTGTATCCGCAGGGCTGGAAATCGCCGAAGCCCTACATCCGGATCGTCCCGCAGCCGTCCTGAGAGTCGGGAGAGTCCTTAAGAGTCGAAAGAGTCCGGGGAGTCGGAAGAGTCCCCGGGCTCTGCCGTTGTAGGCCTGAATCAGCCTCCACCCACGGTCCGGCTAAAGCCGGACACTACGTACTTCCTGATTCAGCACACCATGCGGGAGACGGATCTGTCTGCAAGCGGCCGTGTTCGTGCAGCGTCAGTTCCGGCCGCGTCGCAGACAGATCCGGCTTCCGCGTTATAGCGCTGAATCAGCTTCCACACTGAGAGTCTGAATAGTCCGGGGAGTCGAAAAGAGTCTCGGGAGTCGGAAGAGTCTTTGAGAGTCGGAAGAGTCTTGGGAGTCGCCGGGGACTCCCCGATTCTAAAGACTCTTTCGACTCCCAGGACTCTCCCGACTCTCATGTTTGATCAGCTCTTCAAGTTGAAACGCGTGCCGGACGGGATGCATGACGGCGTGCTCGAGCATGGCGTCGATGCAGTAGCGCGTCTTCCAGCGCGAGAGATACTCGGGCCGATCGAGCTCCTCGTCCGACACATCCTTCAATGGCGCACGCCACTGCGCCAGAACGTGTTCCATGAACGCATCGGCGTCGGCCGAAAGCCGCGGCGCCTCGGGCGGGACGCGAATACCCGGGTCGGGCAGCTCCAGCATCTCGCACATCCACGTCATGTAGCCCCGCGCCGCGCCGAGCACGTGGCGAAGCAGCGTGTCGAGCGACGCGTACGCAGGATCGTCGGTAGCCGGCAGCGCCACCGACAGTGCATGCGCCCGCTTCCACGTCTCGAGAAACCGCCGCAGGTGCTCGTCGTGCAGCAGCACGAGCGCGCGTACCGCCCGGGATCGATAGGTGATGTCCATCATCGCGCCCGCTGCAACGTCCGGCGCTTCCACGCCTGATCGAGGACCGCGGCGGCGAACACCAGCCGCAGACCGGCATGATTCGACCTCGGCCGTTTGGGTTCGGCCAGCCACGAAACGCCAATGCCGATCAAATACAACGCGAGCATCGGCATCGCGAAAATCGTCATGTTCCAGGGATCCGGCGACGGCGTCAGCACCGCCGCGACGATGAAGATGATGAGAATCGCGTAGCGAAGGTTGCGCCAGAGGAACCGCGACGTCACCACGCGCATCTTCGTCAGGAAGAACGACAGCGTGGGAATCTGGAACACCAGCACCATGCCCACCAGCGACCTGACGTACAGCTCGAACACGTACTCGACCCGCGGCTCGAACCTGATGCCGGCCATCGTGAAGGTGGCGAAGAAGCTCATCATCGAAGGGAACAGGACGTAATGGCTGAACGCCGCGCCGGCAACGGTTCCAACGGCCGTGAGCGCGACAAACGGAATCACGAACTTCTTCTCGTTCGCGTAGAGCGCAGGCGCGACGAACAACCAGACCTGGTACATGATCATGGGCGCCGCAAGCACGAGCCCCGCCATGAACGCGACGTCCAGGAAAACGGAAATGCCTTCGGTCGGCCTGCTGAAGATCAGCTCGGTGCCGGGTGGCAGCGCCCGGTGCGTGGGCGCCATCACGAAGGTGACCAGCGGTTCCATGAACGCGAACGCCAGACCCATACCGAGGGCCAGCGCCATACAGGAATGGATGAGACGTTTGCGAAGATCGTCCAGATGCTCGAGGAACGACATCGTACCGCCCTCAGGCTCCTCGTGCTCGTCGGAACGGTGGATTGGAGAAAGCGAAGCGGTCATGTCGCCTCCATGGTCCGGCAAACACCGGACACCGCGTACTGCCAGCCGATGGTAGACCAAAAGACGTGGCCCTTGTGTTACATTCACGCGAGCAATACCACAGCTAAAGGAGATCGCGATGAAGAGAAGTATGTTTGTTTTTGCCGCCGTCGCGGCTATCGTGGCCGGCTCGATCCTCGCCGCGCAGCAAGGCCGTCAGGGCGGCGCACCGCCTCAGCCGATGGGCTTCTTCGTCACCAGCGTCGGGCTTGATGGCGGAAACCTCGGAGGGCTCCAGGGTGCCGACGCTCACTGCCAGAAGCTCGCCGCGGCGTCGGGCCGTGAAGGGGCTGGCGACAGAGTCTGGCGCGCGTACCTGAGCACGCAGGGTCCGAACGCCGTCAACGCCAGGGATCGTATCGGCCAGGGGCCATGGGCGAACTCACGCGGCGGCATCGTCGCGCGCGACGTCGCACACCTTCATGGCGACACGGTCGAGCTCGCACAGCTCGGCAGCAACCTCTCGAAGACCACCGCGCTCACCGAAAAGCAGACGCCGGTACTCGGCGCGGGCGACATGGGCCCCGATGGCAAACCGCTGAACCAGCACGACATTCTGACCGGCTCGACGACGGCCGGCCGTGCGTTCCCGGCGGGCGAAGACAAGACCTGCAACAACTGGACGAGCAACTCGACCGGCAGCGCGCAGCTTGGGCACTTCGATCGCACCGGTGGCGGCAACGCGTCGTGGAATTCGGCGCACGGCAGCAAGGGCTGCAGCAATCCGAATCTCGTGTCGACCGGCGGCAACGGCTATTTCTACTGCTTCGCCGAGAAGTAACAAGAGATCGGGAGCTCAGCGTTCACCTGAGGGATCGCGCCAGACCAGAAACGGGTCGAGCGCGGTCCCTCCCCACCATTGCTTGTCCGGATCCATCTTCGAAATCCCGAAGTGCAGGTGAGGCGTGTTCTCCGGGGCATTGCCCGTTGTCCCAACCACGCCCAGAACATCTCCCTTCCGCACGGCGAACCCTTCCTTCAGGTTCGGCGCATAACGGTCGAGATGCGCGTAGTAATAGACGTACTTGTCTGACGGGTCGAACTGATAGACCGTCAAACCGCCGGCCTTGCTCGTGAAGAGCTTCGCGACCGTGCCGTCGTCCACGGCAAGCACATCAGTGCCGCGCGGCGCGAGGATGTCGATCGCCTCGTGCTGCCGGCTGCTGCCGCGCGCATCGTGAAAGCTCGACACGAGATCGTCCGCGTCGAGTCCGCGCACGGGAACGGCGAGCGATCGTCCACGTAACTCGTCCATGTCAGACGCGAGCACTCTCGTGTCGGCCGAAATGACGGGCCGCGATCGGCTTCCTGCCACCGAAGTGTCGGGAACGTCTTTGTCGAGCGGCGACGATTTACGCACGGATGAATCGACGCCCGCATTGAACGGCGGAGCGTAGTCCGCTCCTGGCCACGCCAGGCCGAGCGTCTTCGCACCGGCCCACCAGACGAGCAGGATGACCGAGAGCGTCACCCACGGCGCAATCACTTCAGCATGAAGACCCGATCGACGCCTGTGCCGGATCGTCATTGGAAGATGACCTGTGTCCCCGGTCCGACGAGCCGCCCAAGCCTGGTCGCATCCCAGTTCGTCAGGCGAATACAGCCGTGCGACTCGGTGCGCCCGATGGTCGACGGCTCGGGCGTACCGTGCAGGCCGAAGTGCTCCTTGTTGATGTCGACCCACACCACGCCCACCGGGTTGTTCGGGCCGGCGGGAATCTTCGCCTTGGCATGCGACGGATCGGCGTCCCAGAACAGATCGGGGTTGTAGTTGAACGTCGGGTTCCACGAAACGCCGACGACTTTCCACTGGCCCACCGGCAGCGGATCGCGCACGCTGCCGACAGTGACCGGCGCGTACATGAGGATCTTGCCAGAGGCGTCTCGCACGACGAGCGACCTGTCCGCGCCCGATATGACAATCTCGAAACCTTGCGCCACAACGGCCGGCTTCGAGCCTGATGTACTCTTCACACCGCTCGCCGCCGCGGGTTTCGACGGCAGTTCGAACGGCTCGACACCGGGAACTGAGATCTCCTCTCCCGCGGTCCACTTCGCTCCAGGATTCAGGGCCTGCAGTAATGTCTGGCTGCTGTGGAATTTCTCGGCCAGGCCTTCGAGCGCGGACGCATACGACAACGCGTCGAGCTTCGCGCGTTCCATCATGTCGTCCGGCAGGCTGCCGATGAACGGACCCGCCACGTCCTCGGGCGAGATCGTATAGCGCACGACGGCGCCGCCCGACACCTTCAACGAGGCGAGCGTCTCTTCGTTGGCAATGCCGGTGGGCTGAAGCCCGGTGGACTTCTGATACGCCGCCAGGGCCTGACGCGTTTTCGGACCGCTCTTCCCATCGATTTCGCCGGTCGAAAATCCCGCTCTATTAAGCGCCACCTGCACGGCCAGCGTCTGTCGTGCGTCGGGCTCCGATACCTTCTGCGCAGCCGCCGCCGAGGGAAGGAGCAGGAGTGTGAAAACAAACATGTATGGCAGAGATACAGTTAAACGATGTGCGATTCTCATGCGTCCTTAGAGAGCAAACATCGTTCCTGTAAAATGTGTGCCGCTGCATGACTGACGCGCGCCGCACCCGCGGCCCCATTGCCGAAGAGCTGCCCACCACCGGTGACACCCTGTTCCGCTGGCGCAGCTACATGCCCCTCGTGCTCGTTCCCCTCTTTCTGCTCAGTGTCGCGGACGATCGCCCCACGACGACGTTCGCGTGGGAGGTCTTTTCTTTCCTGGTCGCGTTGTCCGGGCTCGCCGCGCGGGCATTCGTGATCGGCACCGCGCCGCATGGCACCTCCGCCCGCGGTACGCGACGGCCCACGGCCGATTCGCTGTCGACGCGGGGGGCGTATTCGATCGTCCGCCACCCGCTGTATGTCGCCAACACGCTCGTGGCGCTCGGATGCGCGCTCCTGTCGGGCACGTGGTACCTGCCGCTCATCGTGGTGCTTTTGAGCTTTATCTACCACGAGCGCATTGCCGCGCGCGAAGAGGCCTTTCTCCAGACCACCTTCGGAGACCACTTCAGAGCGTGGGCAAGCGAGGTGCCTGCCATGATCCCGGCCTTCGGCCGATACCGAGAGGTCAGACGTGCCGTTTCACACGCGCAGGGTGATCGTCCAGGAATCGCACGGGCTCTGCGCGATCGGCACGGCGTTCCTGGTCCTCGACACGCATCGAGGACTCGATGCGCTCGGGATCGTTCCATTTCGACCCGCGATGGCTGGCGATTTTCCTGGCGACGCTCGTTCCGCTCGTCGTCGTGGTGATTGCGAAAAAATCCGGATGGCAGGTGGTGCAGACATAATGACGACAACGATGGCAAACGACGAGGGTCCGGCTCGGCTCCGAGCAACTGCTGGCATCGGGAATGCTGAAGAACAAGCGCGTGGGCATCGTCTCGAACCCGGCCTCGATCGACGCGAAGTTCCAGCACATCGTCCGGGTGCTCGCGGAGGCGCCCGAGGTCGGACTGGCCGCAATTTTCGGTCCCCAGCATGGATTTCGAGCGGACGTGCAGGACAACATGATCGAGACGGCCCACGCCAGCGACCCGTCTCGCGGCGTGCCGGTCTATTCGCTCTACAGTGAAACGCGGGAACCGACGGCCGAGATGCTGAACCGGGCTCGACGTGCTGGTCGTCGATCTGCAGGATGTCGGGTCGCGCATCTACACGTTCATCTACACGATGGCCAACTGTCTGCGCGCCGGCAGGAAACATGGCGTGCCGGTCATCGTCACGGATCGCCCGAACCCGATCGGGGGCGACACGGTCTCAGGTCCGATGCTGGTCAAGGGCTTCGAGTCGTTCGTGGGGCAGTTCCCGATTCCGATGCGGCATGGCATGACGATCGGCGAGCTCGCCCGGTTCTTCAACGACACCGGCGGCATCGGCGCCGATCTGACGGTCGTTCCGATGGAAGGCTGGCGGCGCAGCATGTACTACGAGGACACCGGGCTGCCATGGGTGATGCCGTCGCCCAACGTGCCCACGGTCGAATCCGCGGTCGTGTATCCGGGCACCGTGCTGTTCGAGGGCACGAACGTGTCGGAGGGGCGCGGCACGACCCGGCCGTTCGAGCTCATCGGCGCGCCGTGGGTCGATGCCGAGGCGCTCGCGGAGAAGCTCCGGACCTACGATCTGCCCGGCGTGCATTTCAGGCCGGTGGTCTTCGAACCGACCTTCCAGAAGCACGCCAAGCAAGCCTGCGGCGGCTGTCAGATTCACGTACTCGATCGCCAGGAGTTTCGCGCCGTCGAAAGCGCGGTTGCCGTGCTGGTCGAGATTCGGATGCAGAATCCGTCGGCGTTTCAGTGGCGTCAGCCGCCGTACCAGTACGAGCACGAGAAGCTGCCGTTCGATATCCTCGCCGGCTCGAGCCAGCTTCGTCAGCAGATCGAGGCCGGGCTGCCGGTGCGGACGATGTACTACAGCTGGCTTCAGGATCACGAACGGTTCCGCACCGAGCGGCAGCCGTTCTTGTTGTATTGAGGCAGGGCGGGTCCAAAGAACAGGATCCGCCCTACATATGATGGTGTAGGCCGGGTCTTGCTCTTCAGACCCGGCAAGAGGAGGTCCTGTGGATGCTAATCGGCGCGCGGAGCTCATCGCCCGATACAAAGACGGGTATCGCGAAGTGGCTGCGGCGCTCGACGGCGCGACGGAGACCGAACTGGACGCGCGGCCGGCGCCGAACAAATGGAGTGCCCGCGAGATCGTCCACCACCTGGCCGACAGCGAGATGACGTCGGCTATCCGGCTGCGTCTGCTCGTTGCCGAAGAGAACGCGGCTATTCGGGCGTACGATGAGAAGGAGTTCGCCAGGCGTCTCCACTACGATCGGCCGATCGCCAGCTCGCTCGTCGCCTTCCAGGCGGCGCGCAGCTCGACGGGCGATCTGCTCGATCGCATGACGGACGCGGACTTCGCGAAAACCGGTACGCATCCCGAACACGGCACCTACGGCGTGGACCGCTGGCTCGAAATTTACGCCGAGCACGCCCACAAGCACGCCGATCAAATCAGGCGGGCGCGCCAAAGCGGGTCATGAATCCATCGTTCACCAGCTCGATTTCCATCATTGCGTCGCCCGCGCGCGTCATGTCGGCGTTCTTCGACCCGCGCGCGCTCGCCTTGTGGTGGCAGACCACCCGATCGGTCACCGTGCCACGCGTGCTCGGAGCATATGCGCTGGAATGGGAGCCGACCGAGTTCGCCGACGAGATGCTCGGGCGCCTCGGAGGTACGCTGCACGGGACGGTAATGGACTACAAACCGGAACGGGAGTTCTTCGTCGCCGATGCATTCTGGCTGCCGCCCGACGGCAACCCGATCGGCCCGATGGCGCTCGAGGTGCAGTGCGAGCTGCAGCGCGCACACAATCCTCAAATCACGCTCGTCAAGGTGACACAGCGGGCGTCCGAGGACGGCGATCGGTGGAAGCGGTACTACGAAGTGATCGCGCCCGGCTGGGAACGCGCGCTGCAGTCTCTCAAGAAGTACTTAGAGGCAAGCTGACGCCTGGAGTCCTGGGAGTCTTTCACTCGAATCTCTGCACGTTGACGAAATTCTGATCGGCGCGCTCGAGGCGCGTGTTCGCGCTGATGAAGACGACGTTCGAACCGGCCGGCACGAGCCCCCGGCTGCGAAGCTCCTCTTTCAGCAGCACGCCCGTCGTATCGACATCCTTGCCAATGCCCGTCGTCAGCGGGACGACGCCTCGATAGATCGTCAGATGCCTGGCGATGACGTCGCTTTCGGTTGACGCAAAGATCAGCGTCTTTGGACGAAGCGCCGACAGCACGCGCGCGGCATTGCCCAGCCGCGTGATCGCGACGATCGCAAACGCGTTGCAATGCTCCGCAAGCGTGACGGCCGCTTCGCACAGTGCCTGTGCGTGGGGTGCGCGCGGCACTTCGACAATCGGTGGCGGAGAAGTCGTGACGCCCTCATGGCTTTGACCGATGCGCTCGGCCTCCCGAATGATGGCATCGAGCGTCTCCACGGTCTTTACGGGATACATTCCCACCGCCGTCTCGCCCGACAACATGATGGCGTCCACGCCGTCGTCGACGGCGTTGGCGGCGTCGCTGACCTCCGCACGCGTCGGCCTCGGCTCGACCCTCATCGACTCCAGCACCTGGGTGGCAACGATGACCGGAATACCACACGCGCGGGCCTTGCGCGTGATCGTCTTCTGCGAGGTCGGCACCTTTTCCAGCGGCATCTCGAGTCCCAGGTCGCCACGTGCCACCATGACGCCCTGGCAGACTTTCAGGATTTCATCGAGATGATCGAGCGCTTCAGGCCGCTCGATCTTCGCGATGAGCGGGATGAACGCCGCGCCCACTTCCGTGAGGATTTGACGGGCCTGCCACATGTCGTCGGCACTGCGCACGAAACTCAACGCGACCATGTCGACGCCGAGCTTCGCACCGAACTTCAGATCGTCGATATCCTTGGCGGTCAAGGCTTCGCCCGACAACTGAACCCCGGGTGCATTGATGCCCTTGTGCTCGTCCAATACGCCGCCTTCGATCACACGCGCCAGAATCTCCCGGCCGTCGGCCTTTTCGATGGCCAGCTGGATCTTGCCGTCATCCAGCAGCAGTTGTCCGCCCGCCCTGGCCTTTTTGACCAGCTCCGCATAGGTGGTGTAGATGCGCTCTGCATCGCCTTCGCCGTCGCCGGCCACGATGCGAATCGTCGCGCCGTCCTTCAAGTCGATGGGACGCCCATCCTTCAGCCGGCCCGTTCGGATCTTCGGCCCGCTCAGATCCTGAAGGATGGCCACGACCTTCTTTGCACGCGCCGCGGCTTCGCGGATTCGTCGAAAGGTCTCCTCGTGGTTCTGGTGGTTGCCGTGGGAAAAGTTCAACCGGCAGATATCAACGCCGGCATCGATCATCTGGGCGATCACATCTTCGCTTCGGCTTGCGGGTCCAATCGTGGCGATGATTTTCGTCAGACGCATGGTTTTGTGACAGCTTACAACGCATCGAGCGGCAGCGTACAATCGCCTCGCATGTACCAAAATGTCTCTGGCGGGGCCAGGCGCGTGCTCGCGATTGGGGTCGCAGTCAACGATGCGCCCTCATCGCCCACCGCGGCGCTTGCACCTGACGGGACGTTGATCCTCATGGAAGGCGATCCGGCGCGCGCCGACGAGGCGCGCCGGTTCTTGTCGGTGCGTGGCCTTTCAGGACGCGTGACCGTGATTGGTGGCGATCCCCGACGGATGCTGTACAAGCTTGCCGGACCATTCGATCTGATCGTCTGCGACGTGACGTATCTCTCTGCACGCGACACCCTCGAGCGTCTGCTCGCACCACATGGAGTTCTGAGAACAAATGACGGCGAGCGATAGGCCCGAAGGCTCGGCGGCCGAAGAAGTCCGCAACGCGCTCGAACGCATTTCGGCCCTTGATCCAACGCTCAACGCGTTCATCACCGTCTTCGAGGCCGAGGCCATGTCCGCGGCCCGCGCGCTCGACGACGAAGCGCGCCAGGGGCGTCCGCGACGCGCACTGCATGGCCGCACGATCTCCATCAAGGATCTCATCGACGTGAAGGGTGCGCCGACGACGGCCGCGTCGCGGGTGCGCGAAGGACACGTCGCTGATGCCGATGCGCTGGTCGTATCGCGGCTGCGCGAGGCCGGCGCCATCATCATCGGGAAGTGCAATCTGCACGAGCTGGCGCTCGGGACCACCAGCGACGAGTCGGCATTCGGACCCGTTCACAACCCCCGTGACATCAGCCGATCTCCTGGAGGGTCGAGCGGAGGCTCGGCGGCAGCCGTGGCGGCCGGCCTGGGCTGGGCGTCGATTGGCACCGATACCGGCGGATCGATTCGGATTCCCGCGGCCGCGTGCGGGGTCGTCGGCCTCAAGCCGACGTTCGGCGAAATCCCGACGACGGGCGTCTGGCCATTGTCTGTTTCGCTCGACCATGTCGGCCCGATCGCCCCGACGGTGCGCGATGCGTGGGCGATCTACGCGGCGCTCGCCGGCGCGCCGGCGCCTCCGGTCTCCGTCGAACCGGTGCAGGGTCTGCGTATTGGCAAGCTGGGCGGCTATTTCCTGGACAAGCTGGACAACGCCGTGCGCGCGCGATTCGAGGAAGCGATCAGCCGTCTGAAGGCGGCCGGCGCCATCATCACGGATATTCAACCTGGCCGCATGCCCGACATCGCCACGACCTATGTCAACGTGGCCCTCGTGGAAGCATTTGCCCATTACGCCGAAGCGCTCGAGAAGACGCCCGAAGCTTTCTCCAGCGGTATACGCGACCGTTTGAAGATGGGTGGAAGGATCTCGCGCGACGAGTACGTGAAAGCGCAAGGCGATCGAGCGCCAATGCGCGCCGCCGTCGATGCCGCGCTTTCGAGCTGTGACGCGCTTGCGCTGCCCACCGTGCCGGTACCCGCCCAGAAGATTGGCGCGACGACGGTGACGATCGAATCGGTGGAAGAACCGCTCAGGCCGATCTCACTGAGACTGACCCAGCTGTTCAACCTGACGGGTCACCCCGCGATTTCGCTTCCTTGCGGCGATACGCCGGAAGGCCTGCCCTGCGGGCTGCAACTGATCGGGCGGCGGAATCAGACCGGCGCGCTGGCGGGCGTCGCGCTCAGGTGCGAGGCGTATGTGACTCCACGTGCACCCTCATCTTCCGCTCACCCGTAAAGATCGAGAGCATCAGGCTGACCACGCTCACGATCAGGCCACCGAGGAACGCCGCCCAGAATCCCTCGACGTGAAAGCCCAGGCCGAGCAATCCCGAGACCCAGCTCGTCAGCCGCAGCATGAGCGCGTTGATGATCAGGATGAACAGTCCCAGCGTCACGATGACAAACGGAAGCGACAGGAGCAGAAACAGCGGTCGTACGCTCGCGTTCAGCACGCCGAACACGAGGGCGACAAACAGCAGCGACCACACGCTGCCCTGGTGATCGATTCCACCGACGAGCTGGATGGCCACCCAGAGCGCCGCTGCGTTGATCAGAAGGCGTAAAAGGAAGTGCATCTCGTACCTGAAATATTATAGAGACATCGTGTTCGCGGGGTTGTTTCACACATGGGAGCGGCGGCTTCACGCCGTCAGCAAGGATCGCGTCGTCCGGCCGTTCGAGTGGGGGCTCGACTGGATCGAGCCCAATGGTGCGCGACCCGGGGCCTCGCCCGAACAGCTCCTGCTCGACTGGGCCTCAGAGGCCGTTCGGAACAGCCAGCAATTCTTCGACATTCCCGTCACATCGGATTTCACGCTCCGGCCCGGCGTGGATGGCGCGACGGGTGCGTTGTCGTTCCCGAGCCCCATGCACACACCTTATCGCGAAAACAACACAGTGCACGCGATGTATTTCCGCGCCGGGTCGCGGCGGCGTGCCGTCCTCGTGCTGCCGCAGTGGAATGCCCAGCCCGACGGGCACATCGGGCTGTGCCGCCTGCTGAACCGCTTCGGCCTGAGCGCGCTGCGCCTTTCCCTTCCCTACCATCACGCGCGAAGACCCGCGGAATTGACCCGGGCCGACTATATCGTGAGCGCCAACATCGGACGGACCGTCCAGGCCTGCCGGCAGGCGGTCATGGATGCGCGTCGCGCGATTGCCTGGCTCGCCGGACAGGGATACGAACGCATCGGCATTCTCGGTACGAGCCTCGGGTCGTGTCTTTCGCTCCTAACCGCGGCGCACGAGCCGTTGGTCCAGGCGCAGGCACTCAACCACATCTCGCCCTACTTCGCCGATGTCGTGTGGCGGGGGCTTTCCACCTCGCACGTACGGGAGAGTCTCGAGGGTGCAATCGACCTCGAGCGCTTGAGATCGTTGTGGCTGCCCATCAGCCCGCAGGTCTACCTCGATCGCGTTCGCGGCAAGAAGACCCTGCTGATCTATGCCAGGTACGATTTGTCGTTCCCCGTTGATCTCTCGCGCGATCTGGTCGCCGAGTTCGAGCGCCGCGGCATTCCTCACGAGGTGGGCGTGCTGCCGTGCGGCCACTACTCCACCGGCATCACGCCGTTCAAATATCTGGATGGGTTCTGGCTGGCGCGATTTCTCGACAGGAATCTGTGAGAAAACGGTTCCGGGATCCTTTTTCGTGAATTGGCCCTGCGAAAAAGGATCCCGGAACCGTTTTTCCTAGAGATAGTCCAGCAGGTTCAGAAATGCCTGGTAGATGACCGTGGCCAGGGCGGAAAACAGGGGCGCGACGTCGCCGGTTTCGACGGCGTCGGCCACCGTGATCGGGTCCGACAGCAGCAGCCAGATGAGCGCCCCGGCGAAGATCGCCGCAATGATGGCGATACCTGCCGACAGGCTGACGCTGAGCCGCGACGATCGCATGGTGTTCACAGTCTGGGCAATAGCGGAGTCGGTTCCCCCAGGCCCGCAGCCGCCAACTGCGGTAACACGATAGACGAGTCAGACACGACAACGGTTGCTAACCGGTCGAGATCGAGGTGTGCGGCCGCCACTTGCCGGGCCCGTTCGACCGTCACCTCATTCACTTTTGACGTAAATGTGTCGAAATAGTCGTCTGGAAGCCCGTACAACACGAGCTGGGCCATGGCCCTGGCTATCTGCTCTGCCGTTTCGAAGTTCCGCGCGTATCCGCGCGTCAGGGCCGCCTTCGCCACCTCGACCTCTTCGACGGTAGGAGGCCGGTCGCCCCGGATCGCCTGAATCTCGAGTAAAGACGCTTTCACGGCCTCGGTGGTTCCATCGCTTTGCACGCTGGTCTGCAGAATGAACGGTCCGCGGCCACGCCGGAAATCGAACGCCGTTCTGGCCCCATAGGTCAGCCCCTTCTCCTGCCGCAGCTTCATATTGATGCGGCTCACGAACTGCCCGCCGAGGATCATGTTGAGGACGATCAATGGATGGTAGTCCGGCGTGTCTCTCGCAAGACCAACCTCGCCGATGCGAATCTCGCTCTGCGCCGCACCGGGCTTGTCGACCAGTACGAACCGATGAACAGGCATGACAGGTGGCGGCGCGATCGCCCAATCGTGCGGAACGTCCGGATTCGCGTCCGTCCAGCTTCCAAAGACATCCGCTGCCATCTGGCCGAACTCCGCGGCACCGATATCGCCGCACGCTATCAGCGTGGCGTTCGACGCCCGGTAGAGACGCGAGTGAAACGTCCGAACCTTGTCGATGGTGAGCTGCCGCAGCGACTCCTCCATGCCGAGAGCCATGTGGCCGTACGGATGCGTGCCGTACACGACCTGCATGAAGGCGCGATCGGCAATCGCCGAAGGCATGTCGCGAATCTGCACGAGGCGCGTCAGCCGAAGCTGCCGGATGCGATCGAAATCCGCCTCGTCGAGCCTCGGGCGGACCACGCAGTCGGCCATGAGCGACAGCGCCTGCCGCGAAAACCTCGCGAGCGTCGTCAAGGTGAAGATTGTGGCATCGGCAGACACGTCCACGTCGAGATGGGCGCCCAGGCGCGCCAACGCCGCATGCACGTCGATCGCCGATAGATTGCCCGTCCCTTCGTCGATCATGTCGGCCGTCGTCGCCGCAAGCCCCTCGAATCCTTCGAAATCGGCGGCCGACCCGATTGGCATGACGAGCAGGAACGTGACAGCCGGCAGGCTTCGATGTTCGGCCGACCAGAGTGACAGGTGGTTTGGGAGCCGCGACTTGTGCATGCGCGCAAAGCGCAGCAATGGCGGCTCGCCGACACTCGGCAGCCGCGACCGGTCTATTTTCTGTCGCGGGACCCCGGGACTCATGACACCACCGCCGGGGTCGAGTTCGGCAGGGCGAGCGATAATTTTCCTTTGGGCACCACGCTCAACGCCATGCGGTTGTGCTTGCGGAGATGCATCCGCACGGCGCGATGCAAATCGTCAGCGGTAATGGCCTCGTAGCGCGCCAGGTCTTTCTCGAAGTAGCCCGGGTCGTTGACGAACACCGAATAGGCGTTCAGCTGATCGGCTTTTCCACCGAATCCACCCAGCGTTTGCAGCCGGTACACGAACTGCGCCTCGATCTGCGCGCGTCCGCGCTCGATCTCGTCGGCCGTGGGGCCTTCGTCGGTCAACCGGTCCAGCTCGGCGTCGATGGCCTGCCGCAACTCCTCGAGCGAGTGGCCGGGGGCGGCGGTGGCCACGACCTGCCAGAATCCCGCGAGCTCGCGGGAGTTCTGAAAGGCCATCACTTCGGTCGCGATCCGCCGTTCGTACACGAGCGACTTATACAGCCGCGAGACCTTGCCGTTTGCGAACAGATCGGACACCAGGTCCATTTCCGCGTCGCCATCGGTGAACATCGCTGGTGAATGCCAGGCCAGATACAACCGTGGCAGCTCGATCCGATCCTCGAGCAGCAGGCGGCGCTCTTCTTCGATCGTGGCAATCGGCCGCAGGGGCGCCGGCACGGGTCCCGCCGGGATCTCCTCGAAATGCGCGCGCACGCGCTCGAGCGCGTCAGCCGCGTCGACATCGCCCGCGACTACGATCGACGCGTTCGACGGGTGGTAATAGGTGCTGAAAAACTCGCGGACGTCGTCAAACGTCGCCGCGTTGAGATCGGCGGTTTCGCCGATCGTCATCCAGTGGTACGGGTGATCCGCGGGAAACAGCGCGGCGAGAATCGCGCTGGTCGCGAGCCCGTAGGGCCGGTTCTCGTAGTTCTGGCGGCGTTCGTTCAGCACGACCTCGCGCTGCGTCTCGAATTTCTTCACGGTCAACGCCGGCAGGAGGTATCCCATGCGATCGGATTCCATCCACAGGGCGAGATCGAGGGCGTTGGTCGGCACGACCTCCCAGTAGTTGGTGCGATCGGGATTGGTCGATCCGTTCAGGGCGGCGCCGGCTTCCTGCAGCGGATGGAAGTAGCCCTTGTCGTAATGCTCGGAGCCTTCGAACATGAGATGTTCGAACAGGTGCGCGAATCCGGTGCGCCCGGGCTGCTCGTTCTTCGAGCCGACGTGATACCAGAGATTCACCGCCACCATCGGCAGCCGGCGATCCTCGTGGACGATCACGCACAGGCCGTTCTCGAGCGTGTGCTGCGTGTAGGGGATGTTCACCGCACAGGTGTCAGCGGAATCGGCGCCCGTTTGTAGCTCGCGATCGAAATTTCAGCCGCGACGCGCTCTGCGGTCGCCATGAACGCCTTCGCGGCGGGCGACTCGGGCTCGCTCAGCATGAGCGGGATGCCCTGATCGCTGCCCTCGCGAATCGGTTGATAGATCGGGATGCGGCCGAGGAAGGTCACCTTCATGTTCTCGGCCATCGTCTGCCCGCCGCCATGACCGAAGATATCGGCCTCGTGGCTGCAGTTCGGGCACACAAAGTGGCTCATGTTCTCGATCACCCCGAGCGTCGGGATGTTCAGCTTCTGGTACATCCGGATCGCGCGCCGGCTGTCGGCGAGCGACACCTGCTGCGGCGTCGTCACGACGATCGAGCCGGCCACGGGAACCGTCTGGCTGAGGCTCAGTGCCACGTCACCGGTTCCGGGCGGCATGTCGACGATGAGATAGTCGAGGTTGTCCCACCGGACGTCCCGGAAAAACTGCTGGATCGCGCCGTGCAGCATCGGACCACGCCAGATGACCGGTGAGTCGTCCGAGGTCATGAACCCCATCGAAATCACCTGAATGCCGTGCTTTTCGGCGGGAATAATCTTCTGGCCGTCGGTGGTGAGCTGGGTGTCGATGCCCAGCATCATCGGCACGTTCGGACCATAGATATCGCCGTCGATGATCCCGACGCGCCCGCCGCATTGCGCAAGCGCAATCGCGAGGTTCACCGCCACGGTGGTCTTGCCCACGCCGCCCTTGCCGGCGCCGACCGCGATGATGTTCTTGACGTTCTCGACCGGCGCACGTCCGCCATCGGGCGACGCCACGGCCCGCACGCTCGCCGTCATCTCGATCTCGACCGCGGTCACGCCAGGCAGTGCCGACACCGCCGCGCGCGCCTGGTCGCGCATCTGATCCTTGACCGGGCACGCCGGCGTCGTCAGCTCGATGCTGAACGCCACGCGGCCGCCGTCAATCTGCAGGTTCTTGACGAAGCCAAGCGTGACGATGTCCCGATTCAGGTCGGGATCTTTCACGACCATGAGCGCGCCGAGGACCGACGTTTCTGTGACCATTGTTCTTATTATGTCAGAGGCAGGGCTAAAGCCCTGCGCTACCGTTTCATAGGGATAGTCTCGGTGGCGCAGCCCTTCAGGGCTGCCGCTCAACCGAGGACGACACGGACTTCCACGCGTGTCGGCGGAGCGGACGGTGCGGACACGGAAAGGGCAAACCGGTCGCCGTCCTGCACTCGCGGCGGAAGGACCAGACGAACGGGATGGCGGCCGAGCGCCTCGCCGCTGCCATCGCAGTGATCGCAGGGGTCTGGCCAGGTCTCTCCACGGCCGCCGCAGGCGGCGCAGATGCGCCGCACGGGCAGATCGAGCGGCACCGTGACGCCGTCGAACGCTTCGCGAGGCGACAGGATGAGCTCGGCGGACAGCTGGCGCCGATGATCGTCTTCGCTCGACGCGGCCGCGAAACCGGCGCGCGCACGCTCGACCGCACCGTGCAACGACGGGAAATCGATGGCGACTTCGTCGTCGAACCAGCGGTGCGGACTCGCGAGCGGCGTCACGAGGTCGCGCCGTGCGGCGCGGCCGTCATCGCGAGGGCGTGTCGAGTAGTGACGCATCGGACTTACCGTACGATAGGTTCGCGCCTGCGCCTTGTCAAGGCGCGAGCGCGAGTGCTAGCATCCGAAAACACGCGAAATTACACGCATGGAACAGAAAGAATGTCCGGTCTGCGGCGAGCAAATGCGGCTCAAGACACGCGAACAGATCGATCGCGTACCCGGCACGCGTGAAACCAGGTCCAGACCCCTGCGCGAGTGGGTCTGTCCCGAGTGCGATCACTTCGAAGAAGCTGAAGAAACCTGAATGTAGAGCGACGCCCCCGGTTCGGAGGCGAAGAAGGGGGTGCCTAGCGAGCGCCCAGCGTCAGCAGCACTTCTTTGCGGAGCGCGTCTTCGAACTCTTCAAAGTTCAGCGCGGTCTCACACTCGTCGCACAGCACCTCGAAGACGGCCGGGCGACTCTCTTCAGAGACTTCGACACGCGAATCCTCCAGGTGCACCACGTGCATCTGCAGGGTCTTCACGAGAAAATTCTGGCTGTTTCCACAACTCGGACACGTCAGGGTCAAATCGCGGCTCCTCTCGTCCGGGCCCACGGCGTCTAAACCGCTCGTGAGGACCGGGCGCACGGATTGTATGGGATGGCTTCCGAAGAACGCAACGAAAACTTGGACTTTTTGCGGACTTTCGCCGAAATTCGCGAAATTCGGCTATAAAATGGACCCCTCATGGCCGAGACCGTCACGACCCGCCAGGGTACTTTCGAGATTCGCAGCGAAGCCCACGGCCCCCATTGGGTGGCGTGGCTGGTTAGCAGCTCGGGAGGCGCACCTGAACAGCCGGTGCTGATTGTGGGTGAGACTCAGGCCGAAGCCGAGGCGCACGCGCGCCTGTGGGCCGAGCGTCAGTAGTCTGATTCCAGGTCCAGGTCGAACTCGTCGGTCAGCCTCGCCGGCACGGCGGTGGTGCGCCCCATCACGTGATCCATCATCCCGCAATACGTCCCCTTGGCCTCGAGCGACACGACAGACAACCCGGGATCCAGCGTGCGGTGAACCGACGCCACACAACCACACGGCAACGCCTTGAGCGCCTCGAACTCGAACTGCGCCGTGATTGGTGTGGGTAACTGACGATCCGCAATCGGCATCTTTCCTCTTTCCTCCGTTACTTATTGGACGTTGATGCCCCCGTTTTGGTTTCCAATGCGGGTAAGTACGTATGACGAAGGTCATATAGTGCGGGGCGCTGCATAGACGAGCGTACCGTCCACTGGAGTACCGGGAAAGAGCGCGCGTGCCGCCAGCAGGTAGATGGCAAGCTGACGCTCGTGATCGGGTACCGGCTTCCCGGTTTTCAGCTCGAGCACGGTGATGCCTCCGTCGCGTCGATGGATGAGGCAGTCGAAGGTGCCACGCAGGATCAACTCATGAGATGCCGGTCGCACGGAAAACGGCACTTCGAACAGCGCCTCGCCCGAGTCGAGCGCGTCGACCAGCGCCGGTGTCGCGCAAAGGGCAAGGTACGCGTCGCGCGTGTGCCGGAACAGTCGATCGACATCACCGGCCTCGACCGTTTCTTCATCGCGAATCAACCTGGCAAGCTCGGTTTCGATCGCCTGGGTGTTGGCTGTGCTTCGCAAGGTCGCGCCGAATCGCTCGAAGAGTCGATGCACCAGAGTGCCTGCAAGGCTTCTGCGGACATCGACGTCGCTCGGCGGGCGTTGGTCTACAGCCGCGGCCCGGGCCGCCGTCACCGCGACACGGGGAAGCTCGATCGTCGATCGGCGATCGTCCATCGGCCATCGTCGAGCGGCGAGCGGCGACCTGCCATTGTCGATCGGCGAAGCGCCATCATCCAGACGATGGACGATCGACGATGGCCGATCGACGATCGACGAACACACCCGAAACACATGGCTCTGCCCAGACACGGCGACCCACTCGGTCGTTTCCGGCGCGGGGGCCATGCTTGCGGCTTCGAAGCGCGCCTTGATGCCAGGGGGCAGGAGATCGCCGAGGCTCCCGCCAAACGCCCGCCACTTCGCATCCTTTACCTCCGACGCGAGATACAAACGATCGCGCGCGCGGGTGACAGCGACATATAACAGGCGTTTGGTTTCTTCCCGATCCTTCGCCCTGGCATCTTCATCCGCTTCCGACTTGAAGTCGCCGACGCTCAACCACGCCTGCCCGCTGCCCGCGTCGGACACGATACGAATCGCGCGGCGGCCGCCTCCGGTCCCCCGGCTCATGTTCACCACGAACACGACCGGAAATTCCAGCCCCTTCGCGGCATGAATCGTCATCAGGCTCACGGAATCGCCGGCATCGACCACCGCATTGGACTCGTCGCCGGCGGTCAACCGCTCGAGGTGATCGGCCAGCCGCGACATCGTGCTGTACCCGCGGTTCTGGACCCTTCGAACCATCGCGCGGATCTTCTTCAGGTTCTCACGCGCCTGCCGCACGCGGGGCCCTCGCGTTTCGAACATGTACGCTGTTTCGTCGAGCGCTAGATCGAGTACCTCGGCCGGCGGCAGGCGATCGACGAGATCCAGCCACCGCGCCACGCTCGTGCGGGTCCGCTCGAGCACGAGTTGGTCTTCGAGATCGAGCCTGCCGGCGTCGGCGCTCCCTGAGAGCGCCGACGCCAGATTGGGCGAAAGCGCCTGCACTCCGGGATCGGACAACCTCACGAATCGCGAGCGCAGGAACGCCGCGGCGCGCAGGTTCGACTCGGGCGACGCCAGATATCGCAGGAGCGCGAGCACGTCCTTGATCTCGTCCGCCTCGAAGAATCCGAGACCCTTGTAAACGTAGGAGGGAATCTGCCAGCGCTCGAGCGCCTTCTCGAAGTCCTGATGGCTGTCCTTCGTGCGAAAGAGAATGCCGATGTCCCGGGGACTGATGGGACGCGCCACACCTGTGTCTTGATCGCGCACGAGGGCCTGCGTGTCGAGCAGGCGGCGGATTTCCGCCGCGACGGCCTCGGCATGATCCGCAACGCCGGGCGCGGCCACGATCCCAAGTGCATCGGCCGGTGCCACGGGCATCTGTACCGGAAACCGGTCGTCGTCGGAAAACCGGAAAGCGTCGCGGCGTTCATCCTTTTCGATCTCGGTGAACAGGTCGTTGGCGAACGCCAGCAGTTGCGGCACCGCACGGAAGCTCCTCGAAATCGCGCGCCGGCTGTCGCGATCGGGCCGCAGCTCATCGACGAAGCTCGTGGCTTCGTCGACTACGGCCACGTCCGCGTCGCGGAAACCGTAAATCGACTGCTTTCGATCGCCGACGATGAAAATGGATGGCATCAACGGTGTGGCCTCGGCCACGCCGCTCCCTTCGCCCCACGATCGGATGAGCAGCGCGACCAGCGCCCACTGTGCGCGACTCGTATCCTGGAACTCGTCGAGGAGCACGTGGTGATACCGTCCTTCCAGACGATAGCGGCTGCGCGCGAACTCCTCCATCTGCGCGAGAAGTTGCAACGCTTGCGCAAGCGCCTCGGAAAAATCCAGGACACCGTGAGAATCGAGGGTGTCGCGGTACTGGCCGAGCGCAATCTGGTACACACGGCGGACCGCGCGAGAGAGGACCGCATTCAGATCGCGTCTGAACCCCTTCAGCGCGTCGGCGACGGGACCGGCCACAGTCAGGACGTCGGTCTTGTGAATCTTCCAGCCTTCCGGCGTTTTGCAGTCTTTCGCGGCATACCCATCGAACCGCTGGCGTGGTTGCCTGTCCTTATTGAGGAAGTGCGCCTCGATCCGGTCGAGCACACCGCGGGCAAGACCCGGAGCCGGCACCGTTCCGCTCGCTATCTGGCGTATGGCGCTGGAGAAAATCACCCAGCGGCGGTGATGTATCGGGCCATTGGCGAGAAACCCTTCAACGCCGCCCGTCAGCCCTCGAAACACGTTCCGAAGGCGCTCGAACGCCTGTTCGCACGCGCGCTCGGCGGTCAGGTCGCGCGGACCGCCGGCCAGCGCGCGGTCGATGGCGTCATCGACGACGAGCCTTCGGTCGATCATGTTGGCGAGGCCGTCGCGCAGCCTCTGCTCGCGCAACTCGGCGAAGAGCAGCCGGACGTTGTCGTCGGTTCGGGCCAGCCCGCGGCCGATGTCGAGCGCGCGATCGAGCGCTTCCTCCATCAGGCGCGGCGTCTGTGTCTCGTCCGCCATCTCGAAGCCGGGATCGAGATTCGCCTCGAGCGGAAACTCGCGGAGCAGCGCGAGGCAGAACGCATCGATGGTGCTGATGGCGATATCTCCTGCTCGCTCGCGGACGTCGCGCCACCGATCCCGGTCGGGTCCGGCCACAGCCGCGCGCTTGCCGACTTCCTGCAGAATGCGTTCGCGCATCTCGGCCGCCGCCTTGCGCGTGAAGGTGATCGCGAGGATGTTGGCCGGCTCGACGCCTCTCGTCAGCAGATTAAGGTAGCGGTCCACGAGCACATGCGTCTTGCCTGTGCCGGCAGAGGCTTCGAGCACGACGTTGTGGGCGGGATCGACCGCGCGCGCGCGCGCGGCGTCGTCGATCGTCCATCGTCCATCGTCCGTTAAAGGGTTCCGGGATCCGTTTTCGCCAGATTCCCCGAAAACGGATCCCGGAACCGTTTCCTCGCCGAACGGCAGCCAGTCAGACGTCACCGACGTAATCCTTGCGGCACACGCCGGCGTGAGGGCAGCGCATGCACATGATGGTGTCCGCGGGCGTTGGCGGAAATTCGCCCCGCTCGATTCGATCGACCGCATCGAGCAAGCGCGTCTGCGCCTGAAGCAGGGCCTCGTCCCGGCTCTTTCCGCGCGCGAGCATCGGCACGAACTGGCGCTCCTGGCCGAAGGCGATGTAGCCCGCCTGCCCCATTTCCCACTCCTCGGCTCGCGCCCGGCGCAGGTACTGCACCGTGCAGACGGAGTAGATCGGCAGCTGCAGCGCCTGTTTTCGATCGGGTGCGCGGCTCAACTTGTAGTCGATGATGCGGAACGTCCTGTCCGCGAGCAGATCGATCCGGTCGGCTTTCCCGCGCAGCGCGACGCGCCGTGTCTCCGTTTCCGTCTGGATCTCGAACTCGCCCTCGAGGGAATGCTCGAGCAGCCGTTCGACGACGGGGGTCTCCCATTCAGCTTCGGCCTGGAACACCGCCTCGGCCAGCCCTTCGTCGACGGCTGAACCCAGCAGACGTGTGCGCTGCACCGCCGCTTCGTCATCCGGAAGCGTGGCGAGCAGGGGCTCGATGACGCTGCCGAAGAGCGTGCGCGCCAGCGGCAGATTGTCCGGCGTGATTCCGCGATGTCCCTGACGATTCCACTCTTCGAAGAACTTCTGAAATACCTCGTGGACGAAGATCCCCAGCTCTTTCGGATTCAGCGTGGCTTCGTCCTCGGGATCTTCCTGAAGCTTCAAGACACGCTCCGAGAAAAATCTGAACGGGCATTGCAGATACCGCTCGAGCGCGCTGACGCTGTAGGTCGCCGGCCGGTATGACGCTGCCGTGCCGTGAAACCGGTCGGACGCCGCATCGGAGCGTCCGAGTCGAAGGCTCAACCAATCGGCGGCCTCGCCCGCGACGGCCGAAGGCATGACGGGATCGCTCGTGAGCGCCTCGTGCACGAACAGCCCTGACGCCACTCGCGGCTCGGCGAGTCGCGTCTCTAGCCCCAGCCGCTCGACGTCTTCGAGAAAGACGCTCGGCCCGACAATCGCCTCGTGCTCGAGCTCGAAGGTGGAGAGATACGTGTAACGGCGAGCGAGCCGCGTCAAGTCCTGGAATGACGCCCGTTGGCCGGCGAGCGCGACGCGGGAATCCGGCCAGTCGAGCTGGCTGAGAAGCCACGACGGATAGAAGATGTTCGTGGCCGACCGTTCCGGCCACTCCCCTTCGACGAGACCGACGAGAAACACCTCGTCGAACTCCCCATATCGAGCGGCCTGCGCGTCGAGAAGCTGGACGCCCGTCGTACCGGCACGGGGTGCGAATGTCTGCCCTTCGATCCATCGACGGACCATGGCGGCCAGGCTCGCAATCGCGACCGGCGAATCGTCCAGATCGTGATGAGCCCGCCGCAAACCATGCAGGGCCGACAGCACCGCGCTGCGAGCGCGCAGATGCCGCTCGCGCAGCGGATCGCCTGCCGGCGGAATCCGGTCGTGTGCGTCGAGGAACGAGAGCAGCGCATCGAGCTGCACGGATGGGCGTTCTTCCTCCATGAGCGGGTGCAGCTCCTCCGTCGCTCGCGAGGCCGCCTTCGCGGCCTTCCACCGTCCGGCATCAGCAAACGCACGCAACCGATCGGCACCTCCGAAGTACCCTTCGTCGCTCAGGCCCCGGTTGAACGCGGCAACGTCGCCTCGACCAAGCGGAACGCCATCGACCTCGAACAAGAAGTGGGGCGAGCCAAGCAGCGCGACGACGGGCTCGCGCGTGAAGTTCGACGTCACGAACTCGAACACGAGATCCAGCGCGGCGGCATAGGGTTCGGCGGCAAGTGGCAGCGCATCGAATGTCTGGTATGGAATGCCGGCATCCGCAAAGACGTGACGCGCCAGGTAGACGTACGGCAGAGGGCGCTTGAACACGACCGCCCTCCGATCGAAATCCGAGCCTCCGGTGGTCTTGATCGTCGCGGCGATGGAGGTGAGCTCGTCCTCCCGGTCGCGGCTCACCGTCACCACCCGCTCCAGGGATGGGATCGCGAGCACCGGCCGGGTCGAATCGTCGACGACCTCTTCGGGATCCGGCGGAAGCTCGGCTTCCTCGAAACCGGGCATGAATTTTTCGAGCCGATCGAGCAAGCCCGCGGCGATGGTCGCGTGCGTCGCCACGATGTCGATCTGTTCGAGTTGCGGCACACGCGTCAGCAGATCGAAGTCGGCCGGCCATAACCCCGCCGCGTCGACGCTCCGCTCGGCAATTGTGAGCACGACCTGACGAAGCGGCCGGGCGGGAACGGTCTCGATGAGCGCCGTCCTCAAGGCGTACTCGTCGACCGCACCGGTTGCGTCCCGGCGCGACTCGTATCCCCGAAAGGCCGCCGCGAGAAACGTTGTCTGTTTCAGCAGGCGATCGGCGCCGCGATCGGCATCGGCGTCGCGCTCGAGCTCGCGCGTCAGCACTCGCTCGAACGTCTCGATCGCCACGTCGCGGCGCCGAAGATCGTCGTAGAGCCCAAGCATTTCGACGAGCAGGCCGGGACGCAGGCGGAATGGCGGCGCGATGTCTTTCGAGACATCGCGCGCCGCCGCATTGAGCAGCACCTCCCGCTCGAGCGCGCTGAGGCGCCGGGGCGGAACGGGCAGGCCGGCATGCATCGCGTCGTACCAGCCCGATCGCGTGAGGATCTGCGGCATCCAGAGCGCCCGGTCGGCAGACGATTGCGATTGCAGCTGGTGATTCTCGAGCGTGCGCCGAAGCTGGTCGGCGGCCGCCGCGCTGGGCACAATGGCCGCCGAACGGCGCGCACGGCGAACATCGGAATGGGAGAGGAGACGACGGATGGTACGCTGAAAGCTCCGAAGGTCGGGGACCCTGTAGAGACGAGTCTGGCGGGGCGTTATCACCTTATGTCGGGAAGGCGAACAGCCGCCTCCAAATCCTCCTCTGCCTTGATCAACAACATTATTGATCCTGACGCGGCCGAAGACGCATCCCAGGCGAGCTGAAGATCGCCCGTCACGGCCGCCTGCCTGCGCTTCCTGACCGCCGTTTCCGCAAGGTTGATGGTGCTCACCAGCAGCGCATGCGGCGGCTTCAGTTCGTCGGGAACCGACAGCCCGTTCAGCACCTTGGCGTTGGCCGCCAGCCGTTCGCCCCAGGCCACCAGCACCGCCGCATCCGAACCCGCGAGATGCTTGATGTCGTCGAGCGTGCCCTGCACCCGCTCCAGCACGTCGACGATCGAGGCCACATTCCTCTGATACGCCGCAAAGCTGCCCTGGCGTTCGGCCCATTTGTCGCGCGCGAGTCGAAGGCGGCGCGCGGCATCGAGCTGGATTCGCACCTGCTCGATCAACGCATTGATCTCATCGGGCCGCTTGCGGCCCAGCTCGACGTCCTTGCGGATGACGGCAGCGAGGACACCCTGCACGGCGCGCACATCGGCGCGCGAAGCCGCCACGGTCGCGCGCTTCAGCATCGTCGAGCTCAGCTCGGCGTAGGCCTTCCCGGCGCGCGTCTCGTCGCCCATGGTGTGGACGGCCCATCGGCGGGTCGGACGCGCCCATGAGGCCGGGAGCGCGTTCTTCGGGTTGTCGATCGCGGTAACGACGGTCCGGAGAATCGAGAGCCGATCGGATGCCACATCCGAGACCTTGGCCACGGCAATCGCCTGCGCAATCGCCTC
This sequence comes from Vicinamibacterales bacterium, assembly GCA_963746535.1. Taxonomy (GTDB): domain Bacteria; phylum Acidobacteriota; class Vicinamibacteria; order Vicinamibacterales; family JAMQPK01; genus JAMQPK01. The sequence continues at coordinate 397,564 of CAVVBP010000012.1, forward strand.
GGCCGGTGTCGGTGCCCTCAGCAATGGTACGTGTTCCGGGGGCGGCGCCTGCGGTGTCGCAACCAGATCGATCGCGAAGCTGGTCTCGCCGGCAGCCACCCGCAGATCGGAGATGGCCTCGTCGAGCATGCCCAGCATTTCGCGGACGTCATCGGCGCGATATCCGTAGTGATCGCGGGGCCACGAGGCCAGCCGCTTGCGGGCATCGACGGCCATATCGAGTCGCGCCTTCGATTCCTTTGTCAGGACAATCCTGTTCAGGACCGCCGCCACCTCGCCCGCCAGGACGGCGTAATCGGATTCGGCGCTCGTCGCCATGTAATGCGAGTAGCGCGCCGATGCGGCGTACTTCTCCGTGGCAACCCAGTTGACCGCCGAAACAGGCAGGTTCACCACATGCAGACTGGGATCGCCCGCCGGGCCGGAGTTGACGTCGCCGACCGGCATCGAAAAGACCACGCGATCGCCGACACGCGCGTATTCGCCATAACTGACGATGGCTGTGCCGTCGTTCAGAAAGACCCGCAGCAGCGTGACCGACTCGGCGAATGCCGGCACCACGGCCACAACGGCCATCACGGCGGCCAGCATCATGCGTTGTCTAGCGTGCATGGATGGAGTTCAGAGTAATGGGCCGTACGTAGTCAGTCAAGGTTCGTGCCGAACTGCGCAAAACTGTTTCCTCATCGCCGTCAAAAGGCGTGCCCCATACTCGAGGGCGACGGCGTGTGGAAAACCTGTGGACGAATGGTGAATTTCCTGTTGAGCAAGCGACAGCAAAATTTTTTTTGCGTCAGATTCTGAGCGAATCATGGCAGCTCCGCGATCCATGCCGGCCTTCGTACTTCGTTTCGCTTGTTTCCCGTCTCGGGGTACGTAGAATCGTCGCTGCTCCCCAGCAACCCGGTTTCGGGATCAACCTGTCGACTTATCGGCGCTATCGTCGTGCAACATTGCTTTGAAAAAATCATTGCCGGGCGTCCGTTCGTCATTGAAGTGACGTGGATATCCGAGAAACGCTGGCGAGCCCATATCGCGCGGATTCCGGGCGTGCCGACGGCGATGATGCCGTTCTATGGTGAGACACCCGACGAAGCCGCGACGCATCTGAGCGACTGGCTCAACCGCGCGCACCAGCATCGGGCGAATACGGTATAGTAGATTTCACGCCGAGTCTCCTCAAGAAACCCCACGTTGCCGCCATCGTCGTCACAGCCATCGTGCTCGGTGCCGCAGGCGGCATCAACACCTGGGCCGAGAACGAGCTCCCACGGATCCGTTTCATCGCGACTGGCGGGACCATCGCCACCCGCGGCGGCACGCGGATGAGCGCCGAAGAGGTGCTGCAGCTCGTGCCGGGCCTCCAGCGGATCGCGCGACCGGAGCCGGAACAGTTCGCGAACGTCGCCAGCACGGCCATGACGCTCGACCAATGGGTGCAGCTCGCGCGGCGCGTCAACGAGGTGTTCGACCAGGATCCCGGGCTCACCGGCGCGGTCATCACGTCTGGAACGGACTCGCTCGAGGAACTGGCGTATTTCCTGCACCTCACCGTCAAGGCCAACAGGCCCGTCGTGCTCGTCGGCGCCATGCGCAACGCGGGAGCGCTGGGGTACGAAGGGCCAGCGAATCTGCTCGATGCGTTCCGGGTTGCGTCATCTCCAGACTCGCGGGGCAAGGGCGTGCTCGTCGTGCTGAACGACGAAATCAACTCGGCACGCGAGGTGTCGAAAACCGACGCCTTGCGCGTGCAGACGTTCCAGAGCCGTCCGTACGGCATCCTCGGCGTCGTCGATCCGGATCGCGTCGTGTATTATCGCGAGCCGCTCAAACGTCACACGCAGAAGGCCGAGTTCGACGTCTCGGCACTCGCCGGCCTGCCGCGCGTCGACATCATGATGTTCTACCAGGGCGCGTCGAGCGACCTGCTGCGTGCCGCCGTCGATGCAGGGGCCAAGGGCATCGTGATCGCGGTCGCAGGGGCCGATCTCACGGGCGGATCGCTCGCGCCGGGCATCAGCTACGCCGAACGTCAGGGTGTGGTCGTGGTTGCCGCGACTCGAACCGGCAGCGGGCGCATTGCGGCACAGTCGGCTACGCGCGTGCGCGACGGCATGATCGGCGGCGAAGACCTCACGCCATTGAAAGCCCGCATCCTTCTCATGCTGGCGCTGACCAAGACCCAGTCGCCAGGCGATATCCAGCGGATGTTCACCGAATACTGACGCGGACGTCAGTCGCCGGCTGTATGCACGTCCGCATCTGCAGTGATGGTCGCTCGCTGGGCCGTGCCGCCGCCGATCACGCCGGCCGCGCCATCCGACACGCCATCGACGCCACGGGCGGCGCGCGGATCGTCGCGGCCACCGGCACCTCCCAGTTCGATTTCCTCGAAGCCCTCGTGTCGCAGCCGGGCATCGAGTGGCCACGCGTGGAGATGTTCCACCTCGACGAATACGTCGGCCTCGCGCTCGGCCATCCGGCGAGCTTCCGGCGATATCTGCTGGAGCGCTTCATCAGCAAGGCCGGCATTACGCGCTATCACCTGCTCGACGCGGAGCGCGACGCCACGCGCGTGGCCGTCGCGGTCGGACGCGAGCTGGCATCGGCTCCCATCGATATCGCGTTTGTCGGCATCGGCGAGAACGGCCATCTGGCATTCAACGACCCGCCGGCCGATTTCGAGACCGAAGAGCCCTACATCATCGTCACACTCGACGACGCGTGCAGAAGGCAGCAGGTTGGCGAAGGCTGGTTTGCGGCGATCGAGGAAGTGCCCGTTCAGGCGATTTCGATGTCGATTCGACAGATTCTCAAGTCGCTGGAAATCATCTGTGTCGTGCCCGACTCGCGAAAAGCCAGAGCAGTGAAGGCCTGCATCGAGGGGCCGATCTCTCCTCGAGCGCCCGCATCGATCTTACAGACACACGCGGCGGTGACGGTGTTTCTGGATAACGAGTCCTCTGCGCTGCTGGAGCGATAGTAGTACGTAGTGTCCGGCTTTAGCCGGACTTTCACGAGGTCCGCCTAAAGGCGGACACTACGTACAAGCGGCCTTCACCAGGATCGCTCGCGCATACAACAGCTCGAACCCCTGACGCTGAACGTTCTGCTGCGACACAGACCCTGGCTGTGTCGTGACGACGGCGATGTCGCACCCCGCATGCGCGGCATCGGCGAGACGTTGCTGCAGGAGGGCTGTCTGCACTCCGCGGCGGCGATGAGCAGGCAGCGTTCCGGCGCCGCACAGCTGCGCGATGCCGTCCGCGATGCGCATCCCACCCGCGCCGGCGACCTCCCCGTTTCGCCGCGCGAGGTATGCCATGAAGCCGTCGATCTCGCTGGTCTGTTCGAGGAGCGCGTCAAGGGCGCCGCGATCGACGTGCTCCTCGACGATCGGACCGTCGTAGGTATCGGGCGCGGCAAACGACGACGCCAGCACGTCAATCCACCGCACGGTTTCGGCTTCCGCAGTCCGCGCCACGGCTGTCCCGGCGATCTCGCGTTGCGGCGCTGGAAGCGATATCGCGAGAACGTTCTCGAATCCCTGGAGCGTGTACCCGCGCCGTGTGAGCAACGTGCCTGTTTCAGGACCTCCCAGCGACGAGAGCTCCACGCGCACAGGCGTCGCGCGTTCGGCGTACGCGCTCTCGACCGCGGCAAGCGCAGATTCGTCGATCGGCTCGAAACCCAGGCCGGCCACTTTGCTGTACGGCGCACCGGGCCCCGCGGCCACCGCGATGCCACCAGCACAATTGGCGATGAACACCTTCTGATCGCCGAGCTGACGGGCGGCGACCCGGCCGAACTCGCCAATCATCGTGGCTTCGGCGTGTTCGATCCGCCTGGCGACGGATGCGCTGCCATTCCATTTCATGGTGCTAGTATTGCCAGATTAACAGCCATTGCGAGATCTCAAATATGGCAACTCAAGACCGGCGTCACGCTCTCGAAAATACGACGAGTATCCTGGATGACACCGCACAGCCGTTTACCTCGTGCGGGCACGTCGATGTGAGCGGGCTGTCTCACGCGGGCAAAGTCCGAGCCCGCAATGAGGACCACTTCATCGTGATGCGCATCGGGCGCTACCTGGAGACCGTACTTACTACTCTCCCACCCGGGGAGGTGCCGGAACGTGCGGAGGAAGCCGGCTACGCCATGGTCGTCGCCGACGGCATGGGCGGCCATGCAGGCGGCGAGCTTGCGAGCCGAATGGCTCTCAGCGGGCTCGTGAAGCTGGTTCTCGCCATGCCCGCTTGGATCTTCCGCCTTGACCAGACCGTCGCCAGCGTCGCGAAACAGCGCTCCAAGCAGCGGTTTCGACACCTCAACTCGCTGCTCATCGAGCATGGACGCCAGGATGCGACTGTCCGTGGCATGGGCACCACGCTGACGGCGGCCCGCAGCATGGGCCGCCAGCTCCAGATCGTCCACGTGGGCGATTCGCGCGCGTACCTGCTTCGCGACGCTCGCCTCCTTCGCCTGACACGAGACCACACCTACGTGCAGCTGCTCGTCGACAGCGGCCAGATTTCTGAAGAGGAGGCTGCGAGCTTCGGGGCGCGTCATATCCTCGTCAATGCCCTTGGAGGCTCCAACGAGGACGTGGAGGTCGACGTCGACCGGCTGAGGCTGATAACCGGGGATCGACTGCTCTTGTGCAGCGACGGCCTCACGGATATGGTCGATGACGACGAGATTTGCCAGGTGCTGGTCGAGTGCCGTGAATCGGCAGAGGCGTGCCGTCGACTGGTCGATCTCGCGCTTGCGGCGGGCGGCAAGGACAACGTAACCGTGGTTGTCGCCAGCTACACCTTCTGAGAGTCAAGCTTCCGTGTAGTACGTCAGTGTCCGGCTTTAGCCGGACCTTCACGGTCCGCCTGAAGGCGGACACTGCGTACCATCGGACAACGCTAGAAGAGGTACTTCACACCAAACTGCATCTGCCGCGGGATTGAATTACCGGTACTCGAAATACTGCCGAACCCGGCGCTCCCGAAATTGAAGTCGGGCAGATAGAAGCTCGGTGTATTCGTGATGTTGTAGGTCTCGATTCGGAGCTGCAGCCGGCGGTTCGCGCCGAGCGACAGATCCTTGAAGATCGAGAAGTCGAGCCGTCGCTGTGCAGGGCCATGCATCAGCGACAGCCCCACGTTGCCCGACGTAAAGTTATCCGCCGCCGAGAAGACGCTCGTGTCGAACCAGCGCTGCACGGTCCGCTCGCTCGAGGGCAGGTTCGGATTGCCGTTGACGTTCGGACGGTCGCCCCCGTTCAACGTCCCGGCATTGTTGCCGGTGTTGGTCCGCGACGTCGCATTGACGACGGTATACGCGACGCCCGATTGCAGGTACCCGGTCAGGTTGACCTGCCAGGCCGCCAGGAAGCCGTGCGCGACACCCGTCAACTCCTTGCCCCACGGCAGCTCATAGCTCGCGGTCGCCACAAAGCGGTGCCGGACGTCGAACTGCTGCGTGTCGCCCCACTCGAACTTGCTGAAGTCCCAGGGCACCGGCGTGTACTGCCGCGAGTGCGACCAGGTGTAATGCGAGGTCGCGGTCAGGCCGCCGCGGTAGCGGCGGTTGAAGACGAACTGCCACGCGTTGTAGGTCGACTTGCCGACGTTCGACAGGATGTTCACGTTGGCCATCTGCGGGTACTGCGAGAAATACGGCCGCCGTGAATTCACCCCGCCCGCCCCGGCCGGCGCCAGGTTGTAGTTCATCGCCACGCCAAGTTGCAGCCGATCGCCGCGCGAGCCCACATACCCGACCGTGACGACGTTGCCCGAGAATTCTTTCTCGACCATCAGGTTGAACTGCTGGGCGCGATCGGACTTGAAGTTGATGTCGGTGCCGATGACGTTGCCCGTCGGTTGACTGGGATCCGCAAACACGACCGCCGGCAGCCCATCCTTGAGCAAGAGGTTGGGCGCTCCTCCCGACTGGGCCAGGCTCGTGTTCGGGCCGTAGTTCGCCGTGAACGGCGGGTTCTTCATGAACGCGCCGGCGTTCTTGTTGTTCGGATAGTAGGCGAGGCCATAGCCGCCGCGCAGGACCATCTGCGACGGCAGCGACGCCGAAAACCCGACCCGGGGGCCGATGTCCGAATAGTCCGTGTTGACGCCCGCGGTCCGGCCCACGCCGTTCTCGCCGGCGACGAGCAGTTTGCCCAGCGACGGCACGAAGTTCGACAGGTGGTTATCCTCTTCGGTGAGGGGCGTAAAGACGTCGTAGCGGATACCCAGATTGACCGTGAGCCACGATTTCGCGCGCCAGTCGTCCTGGAAGTACACGCTCGGCTCATTGGTGTGGTAATGGGGCATCCCAGGCGTGTACAGCCGGCGCACGTCGGTCGGGAAGCCGAGCAGGAACGACGCAAACGCGTTGCCCCCCAGACCCGTGGCGCCGCTGTTGGTCGGCGTGGAGTCGAAGCCCCAGAGCCCCTGAGCCGAATTCGACTGGAGCACGCCAAAGCTCCTCATGACGACGCCGGCGCCGACGCGCACGTTGTGTGCGCCGCGCGTGTTGCTGAACGAGCCGGCAAACTGTTTCGTCCGGTTGTAAATCTGGAGCGGCACCCACTGCGTCTCGCCCAGCGCGGCAATCGTCGTCGGCCGCATTTCCATCAGCGGTAAGCCGCTGGTTTCCTGCGACCCGGTGTTCGCATTCGGCACCCCGAACAAATCGCCGTAATTCGAATTGTTGTTCGGCCCCAGCGACAGGATGTCGGGCTTCGAGTAATTGGCCTTCACTTCCATGATCGTCGTGGCGTTCAGGACGCGGACGTAGTTGCCGATCACATTGTGCGCCGTCGTGTAGTTCGGCCCGGCATAGTTGCCCGTCGCCGCGCCGCCGACAATACACGTCGGGTCGACGCTCTTGCCCCCGACGAGGGTCGGCGGGCACAGGCTCGGCGTCAGAGTGTCGGTCTTGTTGTAGGAATACCGGGCGAACACGGTGTTCCGCTCATCGAACTTGTGGTCGATGCGGATGTCGGTCGCATCGTTGTCCTGCGTGCGGTTGTTCGTATACGAGAAGTTATTCGCCAGCCCTGGGCCGTTCGGCAGCGGATAGAGCTGCATGTACTTGACCGCGATCGGATCGAAGCGGCCGGCCGGAATCACATTGCCCGCGAAGGCCGTCCGCCCGTTCTGCGCGTCATAAATCTGCGTGGACAGCTCCGAAAAATCGCCGGCCCGCATCTTGGCCGTCGGCACCGTCACCACGGTCGGCACGCCCTGCTTGATCCGGTAGCCCTCGTAGTCGACGAAGAAGAACGTCCGATCCCGGCGCAGCGGTCCGCCAAAGCTGCCGCCAAACTGGTTCTGCCGATTCTCCGGCTTGCCCTGCGCAAAGAATTGGCGGGAGTCGAATTTTTCGTGGCGGGCGAACTCGAATCCGGATCCGTGAAACGCGTTGCTGCCGGACTTCGTGATGATGTTGATCACGCCGCCCAGCGTGCGGCCGGTCTCCGCCGTGTACATGTTGGTCTGGACGCGCACTTCCGCAATCGCGTCGATCGACGGCTTGATCGCGACCGTCCCGATCGAGCGTTCGTTGTTGTCCATGCCATCGACGAGCTGGTTGTTCAGCACGTCGTTGACGCCGTTGATCGACACCGACGAGGTCTGCCGGCGCTCGTCGGGACGCGTGCCGTTGGCCAGGGAGCTGAGCGCGCCTTCGTTGGCACCAGGGACGAGCTGCACCATGCGGATGATGTTGCGACCCGGGATCGGTGCATCCTGCACGGTTTTCTGATCGATCAGCGTGCTGACCGTCGCCGAGTCGGTCTGCAGCAGCGGCGACTCGCCCGTGACGATCAGGTTTTCCTGCACCGTCCCGAGATCCATCTTGGCATCGACACGCGCGCGGTCGCCGGTCGCCAGTTCGACTTTTGACGTCACCGTCTGAAATCCCGACAACTCGATCTTCACCGTGTAGGCGCCGATCGGCAGAAGGGTGAACACGTAGTCACCCGTGTCGCCGGTGATCGTCGTGCGTACGTTCTTGGTCGCAATGTTTTCCGCGGTGACCGTCACCGCGGGCAGCACGGCGCCGCTCGTGTCGGTGACGCGGCCGACGATATCGGCCGTGCCCTGCGCGAATGCGACCGTACTTAGTGTGAGAAGGATTGTGAGTGCGCTGCCCAAAAATCGGAGATGGACCATACTCGCCTCCTTGGATTTCCAAAGCGCCGATGGAAAGTTCTACTCTCGCGTGGGTACGAACGCCGCTTGTGGTGTGCCGTGCATCCTAAAACAACTGCTCCGGAAAGCAACTGAATTGTCCTGTGGAAAACTCTGGGGAAATCCAACAAATTGGACTTGATGCACTCAATCCAGCGCGAGCGTGACAATCAGGTCGCCGGCCGGGATCGAGACGAGTTGCTTGCCATCGGCCAGATAACTGATCGCCGTACCGTAGACCGGGCCGTTGCTGGAAAACGTCCACAGCCGCTCGCCGGTGGTCGCATTCAGGGCAAAGATCACGCCCTCGATAGTGCCGCCAAACACGAGATTGCCTGCCGTGCTCATCAATCCGCCCCACGGAGGCGAAAGGACGCGATGTTCCCATCTGATCGCGCCGGTGGCCGGATCGATCGCGACGGCCTTGCCGTGACTTTCTTCGGGCGCAAATGTCGGAAGCCGCTTGCCGCAGTCGATGCCGGCGACGAGGCAGTCATCGTAGCCGCCGCGGACGCGTCGATCGACCGGACCGGCGTCGGGGGTCTGCGGGGTCGCGGCAGGGTCGGTCGTCGGATGCTGGATGGCGTTCCTGGTGTACACGCGGCGCTCTTCACGCGCGAACACATAGAGCAGCTTCGTCAGGGGGCTGTAGCTGTGCGACATCCAGTTCGCGCCGCCGTCGATACCCGGCCACACCTTGTCGTTGCCTTCCGGTGTCGGATCGGTGCCGGGCAACACCTTCGGACGCCCGTTGTTCTCGTAGTCGAATCCGTCGTTCCACGTCTGCTTGACGAACGCCTTTGCCGACAGGAACTTTCCATTCGTGCGGTCGACAAGGTAGAAGAACCCGTTGCGATTCGGCCACGCGAGCACTTTGCGCGGCTGTCCCAGGAAGTCCGTGTCCACCAGGACAGGGTTCTGCGTGGCATCCCAGTCGTGAAGGTCGTGCGGCGTGAACTGGTAGTGCCACTTCAGCTTTCCAGTGTCGGGATCGAGCGCCAGCACAGAACACGAATACAAGTTGTCCCCGGCGCGAAACTCATCGTTGTAGTCGGGCCACGGATTGCTCGTGCCCCAGAACAGCGTGTTCGTGTCCGGATCGTAGGACCCGGTATTCCAGGTCGATGCGCCGCCCGTCTTCCACGAGTCGCCGGCCCAGGTGCCGAAGTTCGGCTCGCCCGGTTGAGGAATCGTGTGGAAGCGCCAGGCGTGCTTCCCTGTCCTGGCATCGTACGCATCCAGAAATCCGCTGACGCCGCGCTCGCCGCCGGCCATGCCGACAATCACTTTGTCTTTGACGACGAGCGGCGCCCCGGTCGCCGCATAACCACCCGCCGCCGCGTGATCGAACATCTCGGTCTTCCACAGCTCGCGTCCGGATTTCGCGTCCACGGCGACCACGTGCATGTCGAGCGTGTTCATGAAAAGCGTGGTGCCGAGGATGGCGAGCCCTCTGTTGTTCTTGCCGCAACAGTTGTACGTGCGTTCGGGATTCCGGTACTCGTAGGTCCACAACTGGCGGCCGGTGAGCGCGTCGAGCGCGTAAATCGCATTCTCGGGACGAGTGAGATACATGATCCCGTCCACCACCAGCGGCGTGGTTTCGAACTTCTCGATGTGGCGCCCCTGAAAGAGCCACTTGACGCGCAGGTTCTTCACGTTCTGCACGTTGATCTGGTTCAACCTGCTGAAGCGCCACCCGTTGTAGGTGCCCGAATACATGAGCCAGTTGCCCGGCTCCTGATCCGCCTTGAGCAGTCGCTCGTAGGTGACGGGCTGTCCCTGACCGCTCAGCGTCCACGAGGCTGCCATGAACAGGCACGCCGCAACCATCCACGCCTGGGCTCGCTTCGATCTCACGGCACCCCCTTCAAGGAGTTCAGGTACGCGATGACGTTCTCGAGATCCGTCGAATTCATCGACGCGTAGGCCGGCATCAGCGACGGCTTGTCGTAGCGCACGTCCTGCACGTTCTGCATCAGGAACGAACGGAGGTTGTCGCGCGTGTCGCGCAGCTGGATGGAGAGATCATCGCGATTCAATCGCAGGCCCGTCACGGTCGGCCCCGATTTCAGGACGACCTGCACCGCGCGATACGCGACCGCGATCTCTGCTTCGGGCTTGACGAGCGACTCGGTGAGAAACTTCAAGCCGCGGCGACGGCCGATCTCGGTGAGATCGGGCCCGAGGTTGCCACCTTCGCTGCCGATACGGTGGCACGAGACGCAACCGGACTTCTGATACACGAGCCGGCCCGCGGCCGGATCGCCCGGGGCTTTTTCAAGCAGGCCGCGCGAGCCCAGGCGCTTCACAAACCCGATCATCCTCCAGACGTCATCGTCGCTGACGCGTACCGGCGCCATCTCTGTTCCTGGAATACCGTTCCGAACCGACGCGTACAACTCCGGATCGCGCCCGCCATGGCGATAGACGCCTGTGGTGAGATCGGCGCCGCGGCCCCCTTCACCGAACGAGCCATGACAGTAGGTGCAATGGGTTTGAAAGAGCGCTTCGCCGGCTCGAAGATCGCTCTCCGAGGTAAATGGATTGGTTTCGGGAATCGGTGACGCGGTCGCCGCTCCGGGCAATGCTGGATTCTGCGGCGCCTGCGCCCACAGACTGACGGTCAGGAGTCCCGCCGAGCACCAGAGCCAGAACACGCGACGCATTCCGAAACTCCCCCCTTTGCCGGATGGAAGTGCGGAGTATGCCACAACTCGAGAAGTCCCCTTCACAGTCCTTTGACTAGTGCGGGGCGTCCGGCAGGAAGTAAAAGAGGATGGCGATCATCGCGTACATGAGCACGAGTTGAACGCCCTTGTACCAGTTCGACCGGCCGTCGCCGACCACGATGGCGCCAACCAGCACGCCGAGGAAGAGCGTCCCGATCTCCGCCCGGCTGAACGAAAGCTCCAGGGGCTGCGGAGCGATGAAGCCGCTGACGAGCACCATAACCGGTGCGACGAACAGGGCGATCTGGATGCTGCTGCCCATCGCAATGCCGATGGTGAGATCCAGCTTGTTCTTGCGGGCCATCGCGATCGCCGACCCGCTCTCGGCGGCGCCACCGATGGCCGCCAGGAACACGATCCCGATGAATACCTCGGACATGCCGAGCGCCGTGCCCGTACCCTCGGCGGCCCCGACGAGAATTTCGCTCATCCACGCCGCCAGCGCGGACGCGCCGATCAGGCTGCCGACGGCCCGGCCGACGCTCCATTGCGGACCTTCGTGCCCGTGTTCTGCCTCGCTGACCGTGACGCTCTCGAAGATAGTCCGGGTGCGTCTTCAGGAGGAACACGAGATACAAACCGTATGCGGCCAGCAGGACGAATGCCGTGCCGAGGTTCACGAGCTTCTCCGCGTGAATGGTGCCTTCCGGCGAGAAGAAGCGATTGAACGCGCTGGGCACGCCGAGGCTCATCGCCGAGATCAACATCATCGAGCTGTAGAGCCGCGCCGCGGCCGCGTTGTAATCCTGCGTGTGAGACCGCAGCCCGCCGAGAAAGAACGCCACGCCCGTGGCCAGCAGCAGGTTGGCGAGAATCGCGCCGATGATCGAGGCGCGAACCATGTCGAAATAGCCGGCCCTGAGCGCCACCAGCGCCGATGATGAGTTCCGGCGCGTTCCCAAAGGTGGCGTTGAGCAGACCACCAACGGCGTCGCCCGTGCGCGTGGCGAGTCTGTTCGGTCGAGAGCACGATGAGCCGCGCAATCGGCAGAATCGCCACCGCCGCCGAGAAAAAGAGCACGGGCGCCGGCGCATGCGCCCGTTCGAGCGCGATCGAGATGGGCACAAATGCCAGCAGCCAGTTCATCGACGGCTTGAAGGAAGCAGGCATGTCAGGAGTCCGTTCTCGCGCTCTGCGAGATATAGAGGCGGTTGACGATCGCGAAAAAGAATCCGGTCGACCAACCGCACATCAGGATGCCGGTCAGCGCCTCGACTCCTCCATCGAGCCGCCATGGCTGGGGCAGCACGACATCGCCGTAGCCGGTGGTCGTGTAGGTGACGGCGCTGAAATACAGCGCCGTGGTCATGTCGGGCATCGCGCCCTGCCAGACATAGGCCACGGCCCAGACGGCGACCTCAACGATGTGCAGCAGCACCATCCACACCGCGACGAGAATGAACAGCCTCGTGCTGGGCCAGAACCCCTGAGCCCGCATGGCGATCCCGCGTAGTTTCCGGATCGCCAAGGTCACGCCGGCGGCGTGGACGGTGACGCACAGCGCCATGAGCGAGCAGGCGACGAGGAGGCGGATGAGCATCGGCCCGTTTCCTGGAATGCCGCAAGCAGACCGCGTACCTTGTCGCCCTGCGACAGGGCGTCGCGCTGGAAATGTTGGGATTCAAAGACTTCGGCGCGATTCAGTCGAGGGTGAGCGGACGGGAGGGGTGGGCCCCGACTCCATCCCTACGGAGTCTCGTGTCAGTTCCGGAGGCGCACCGCACGCCTCATCGCCTCCACGGAGTCGCGGCGAAACCGCGCCTGGAGCAGACGCACGACCGGCTGACCGAGCCGGGCGAGGGGCGCGCGCGCCCACGATGCCGCGCGAATTCGATACATCACGTTGCCGGTCCCGGCATCGATAAAGACTTCAAAAATCTCCTCACCCGCCTCAGCGTGGTTGACGAGCGTGCCGTGGGCGTAACCGAAGCGAGCGTCGCGATTGTCACCCAGGTCGTATACGACCCGGCAGCCATTCAGCGACCAGAAACCGAGGTGCCGGATGAGCACGGCCACGATCGTCCCGACGGCGACCGGCGTGCGCTGCGGAAACACCTGCAGCCAGCCGATGTCACATTGCTTCCAGGCCATGAGGGCCGCTCGCGCCCGCTCGAAGTCTTCGCGGCCGTGGCCAATCGCCACCACTTCCTCGTCGACACGGCGGTCCGGGCAGGCGTCCTTGAGGAGACCGACCGGCCCATATGACGTTGGCAGATCGCGCGAATCCCTCAGGAAACGATCGATGACAGGCGGCGATGGACGGCGTGCCAGAAACATGAATCCCTCACAGTGGGTTCGAGAAAAGCGCCTGACGGATGAGCTCGTCGAACGCGACGACAAACCTTCGCACCGGCGGAACGCGAAGCGCCAATGACGCGGACGGCAGCAGTTGCTGTGTGAGCGAAACGAGTGATGACGTGGCGCGCTGGTGAGCGCTCTTGTCAAGCAACCACCACAGCAGCACCGCCAGATGAACGAGGTAGAGAAGCCGCCCGAGCGCCTCCGCGAGCGGCTGCCTGGGCGCATCAGTGGCCTCGTTAACGGCGCGCTCGAACACCTGCTGGACGCGAAGACGCGAGAACGCCGTACCGGGAGCGAAGATCCCCTCTTCGGGATCGCCAACCAGAACGGGCGTCAACGCACGCAATGCCATCTGGTGCGGCTCGAGCACCGACACGCTCGTCTTCAGCGCAAACAGGAAACGGTCGCGCCATCTCCCCTGAGGCATCTGTTCGGCCCTGCGGCCGTACTCCATGGATAACTCGTCATACAGAGCAATAACGACGGCCTGCTTGCTCGGGAAGTAGCGATACAGCAGCCCAACGCTGACATCTGCCTCTCGAGCGATATCGCGCAAGGTCGTGGCGTCGTAGCCGCGTTCGGCGACGAGGCGCAGGGCGATGGCATACAAACGCTCTTTTGCCGCCGCCCCCTGTGCGGTCTGGCCGGGCGGCCGGCCCCGTTTTCGCCGCTTGACATTTTTAGTAAACATGTTCATTAATATTAGAGCATGACTCGGGTACCCGCGCAAGGGCCATCGGGACATCAGGCAGCGCACCTCGTCCTGTACGACGGCGTTTGCGGGCTCTGCAATCGGTCGGTGCAGTTCGTGCTCGAACGGGATCGGCGCGCCGCGTTCCAGTTCGCCTCGCTGCAAAGCGCCACCGGGCAGGCGATGGTGGCGCGGTATGGACGCAGGACCGAGGACCTGACGACGTTCTATGTCGTCGCGAACTTCCAGACCTCGGGCCCGCGCTTTTACGCGAAGGGCGACGCCGCGCTGTTCGTCACTCCACGAGCTCGGGTGGCCGTGGAAGGCCCTGCTCATCGCCAGAATCTGCCCGCGCGCGATCAGGGACCGGGTGTACGACGTCGTCGCGCGCACCCGGTATCGTGTGTTCGGCCGGTACGATCAGTGCGTGATGCCGCGACCGGAATTCCGAGGCCGATTCGTAGACGAGGGGAGGGTGTGATGAAGGTTGTCATTCCCGGCGGTTCCGGCCAGGTGGGAACGATCCTCGCTCGCGCGTTTCATCGCCACGGTGACGACGTCGTTGTGTTGAGCCGCCATCCGGAAACCCGGCCGTGGCGCGTCGTCAAGTGGGATGCGTCGAGCCGCGGGGACTGGGAACGCGAGCTCGACGGGTGCGATGTCGTCATCAACCTTGCGGGCCGCAGCGTCAACTGCCGTTACACGGCCGCCAATCGACGGGAGATTCTGCAGTCGCGTGTCGTCGCGACACGCCTGGTAGGGAAAGCGATCGCCGACGCCACGCGTCCCCCCGCCGTCTGGCTTCAAGCCAGCACCGCCACGATTTATGCGCATCGGTTTGACGCACCGAACGACGAGTACTCGGGCGTACTCGGGGGCGGTGAAGCTCGCGCGCCCGGCACGTGGCGATTCAGTATCGACGTCGCCACGGCCTGGGAGCGTGAGTTCGACGCTGCGGTGACACGCCGCACGCGTAAGATCGCGCTGCGATCGGCGCTGACGTTGAGCCCGGACCCGGGTGGGATCTTCGATACGCTGCTGGGTCTCGTTCGTCGGGGCCTTGGGGGAACCGCCGGTCGCGGCGATCAGTTCGTGTCCTGGGTCCACGAGGAGGACTTCGTCGCGGCCGTTCGATGGCTGATCGATCGGAGCGACATACACGGCATCGTGAACGTCGCGGCTCCCAATCCTCTGCCGAACGCCGAGTTCATGCGCATGCTGCGCGACGCCTGGGGTGCGTCCTTCGGCCTGCCCGCCTCGCGATGGATGCTCGAAATCGGCGCGGTCTTCATGCGCACCGAAACCGAGCTGATCTCTGAAGAGCCGGCGGGTCGTCCCTACACGCCTGCTCGAACAAGGTTTCACATTCGCCTATCCACACTGGCAGGACGCGTCCGCCGACCTGTGCCGCCGATGGAGGACGGCGCGCGACGAATGTCGGGAACGTGTTCAGGCATGGAGTTGGACCGCCTAGTCCCTCGGCTTGCGCCCCCACACCTGCAGGTAAAGGTGCGAGACGACGAGCGTGCCGGGGTCGGCAAGATGCCGCGACAGGTCGGCCTTCAACCCCGCAAGCTCTCCCTCTCCGATCAGGTTCCGGGCCACGAGCCGCTCGCTCAGGTTCTCTGAAAAATCCAGCAGCACGTTGCGACGGCCGTGACCCGGTGGGTAGACCTGAATGATGGGATTGACACGCACATCGGCCAGCCCGGCCTCGCGAAGCATGCGCGGCACCTTGCGCCCGATGAACGGATCGATGCCATTCATCTCCGAGTAGGTCTCCAGCAGTCCGAGAAGCCGGGACCAGGCATCCAGTGGCGGGTCGCAGACGTGGCTGACGTAGTCGGCCTCGTGGAATGCCACCCAGCCACCCGGTCGAACAAGCGCGGCCGCTTCGGCAACGATCTGCGCTGGCTGAGGCACATTGACGAGAACCAGGCGCAACGTCGCGAGATCAAAAGACGCCCTGGGCAGCCCGGTGTCTCGAGCGTCCGCTTGCACGACGTCGACGTTCCCGAGGTTGCGCTGTGCGACGAGCGTGCGAGCGAGCGCGACGGCCTCCGCGCTGCGCTCGATACCCACCACGCGACCGGATGGGCCCACCCGCTCGGAGAGGAGATCGAGGCACCCGTGAGGACCGCAGCCAATTTCGACGACGCGGGCACCGCCGGCAACCCCGATTTGATCGAACAACCAGCTCGACTCATGGGCGAGCTGTTGTGCCTGTTGCTGCAACCGCTCCTGTTCCGCCTGGCGGTAGCCCAGAACATACTGATCGATCTCGGTCATGAACGAATCGTGGCCTCAGGATGACACTTGTCGGTTATCGGTGGCACAGGGCTTCAGCCCTGTTTCGTCGCCGGAAGGAGAGTGAGGGCGCAGAGTTCCGCTTCCGTGCGGGAGACAATCCATCCTTCGAGCTGCACCGATCGTCCCTGCTGGAAGTCGCGACGCACCGCAAGTTCCAGCGCGGTGATCGCATTCTGCCTGGTTGAAGCCCGTTCGATGATCTTGAGCGTACTCAGCGACGCCTTGCGTATCGACTCAGCGCTCGTGTCAAGTCCCAGGTGCCGCACGTAAGCTCCGCCAATCGCCCGAGCTGCGTCGATGCGGACTCCGAAATAGCTGGCGGCAGCCGTGTCCGGCTGCGGTTTCTGCCAGCCTTCAAGAGATCCTAAAGGCATGAGGAACGGCGTGCCGCACGCCGCCAGCGCTCGTAACAGGAACTCGCGTCTGGGATAGCTCTTCATGCGCTCTTCCTCACCGTGGAAGTGCCCCGCTTCAGCGTATCCGCCAGCCGGTGGGCCAGCGCCACGATCGTCAGGGTTGGATTGGAATCTCCCCCTGTCGTGAAGACCGAACCGCCGGTGATGTAGAGATTTTCAACCTGATGGGTCCGGGAATCGGCATTGACGACACTGACGGCCGGGTCGGTCCCCATGCGCGTCGCACCCATGTGATGCCCGCCGGGGTCCTGGCGCCAGGCGAAGCGCGAGGCGTCGCCCGGAATCCACAGGCGCCCAAGACCTGCCGCGCCCAGTTCGCGCGCCAGAATCACCATCGCGCGGCGCATCCGAATGTCATCCTCCGGATCGATCCGCCAATCGAGCGCCACTCTCGGCATTCCCAGCGCATCGAGATCGTCTGTCAACGTGATGCGGCTCTCCCGAAACGGCGACTGCTCGGACCTCACGGTCAGGTCGGTCGCACTGACCTCACCGTCGCCGCGCGTCACCAGGGCCTGCGCAGCACTCGCGGGGAGCACGGCGCTCTCTGCCTTGCTCGGACCCGCGCGTCCGGCGCGTGGCCCCTGAAACGTCGCCGAGAAGTTCAGGAGCTTCTCCCGGCGCGACACTTCGGCTGCAAGGCCAAGCGCGCCGAGCGTTTCAACGGTGGTCCCGTCTGCCCGCTTGAGATCCGACGGGCCGCGCTTGTAAAAGGAAAGGTCGACCGTTGATGGATGGACTACGCCCACAGAGCCGTAGTAGTGGGGATGCTCCATGAAGTACCTGCCCACCACACCATGGCCGTTCGCGACGCCGTCGGATTCCTGGGATCGAGAGGCCAGCAGCACGCGGACGTTTTCGATGCCTCCCAGCGCGAGCACATACCGGCCGGCGTGAACGTTGAAGGTGTTGCCTTGCAAGGTGCGGCAGGCAAACGATTCAACGCGTCCGCGCCGCTGATCCAGGCGGACATCCCGCACGTTGGCAAATGTGATCACGCGAACGTCGTCCGCCTGTGCCAACGCATCCGAATAGACGCGACCGAAACGCGTGGGTGGGCTGAACTGGTAGTAACGCTGGTCGATGGCACTGCTCAAGGGCAACAGCGCCTTCCCCGACGCCTTCGCTCGGGCGGCCGAGTTCCAATCGAACTCGGCAATCTGGACGGTTTCGCACGCGCGGCGGTAGAACGGGACCAGATCGGCATATTTGATCGGCCAGCCGCTCAGCGAAATGTAATTACGCGCGTCGAAATCCTGCGGGGTGAGCGGGCGGCACCAACCAGCCCAGTGTCCCGTTGTGCCACCGAGCGCGCGAATCCGCATCGTGCGAACACTCCAGGTGTCGATGCCGATCATCCGGCCCTCGGAGAGCGACTGCACCTCCGGTTCCTGTTCAGCGCCGCCGCTCTCGAGCAGCAGGACTGACAGACCGGACGCACGCAGATCCAGCGCGATGGTCATCCCTGCTGCGCCGGCGCCAGCAATACACACATCCGCTTCGAGCGTCGCGCCTTCAGCGAGCGTGCGAGCGTCGATGATCATTTTTTGTGGGGCAGCATTCCACACCGGCCGGGGCGTGTCAATCGTGTGAAAGGCCTTGCCTGGCTTGCCAACCGTAGCTCGTTCATCACGTAGGGGCCCACGTCGCGCCGGCCGTCATTGACGACCAAAGCGGCGCCGGCAGCGTTCCATTCATCGCGTTCGTGATCGCGCTTGCGACTGCATCGACAAACTGCAACCCAGGTTCGTCGCGGATCGTCGTTGCACAGTGCAGCGCCGGGCGGACCGGATGCGTCCTTTACGCAATCCCACTGCATGGCGGTAAGCCGGCGAAACTTGTTGACACTGTGAACGGAAAGGCCAACGATAGCGGACTCTCGACTCGCGTTGTCCAACTCTCACCGGAGGCTGAGCATGAACGCGGAAATCGAAAGATTTACCAATGACCTGAGGTCCAACGAGGCCCTGCGCACCAATATCAAGGGGGTCGGGACCGACCACGCGGCTATCGTGAAGGCGGCGAACGCGAAAGGGTATAAATTCTCGCTGGCCGACGTCGAGAAAATGGTGTCGGAAGGAGAACTGTCGGACGCCCAGCTGGAGTCGGTCGCAGGAGGTAAGGGCACTATTTTTACGTGGCAGGGTGGAACCTTCATCAGGTGGGACTGAGGCAAGACGCCGAACGCAACATAACCGGGCACGCACTTACTTCCCCGCACGGAAGAGGAGCTGAGCATGAACGCTGAAATCGAACGATTTACCACTGACTTGAAGTCTAATGAGGCCCTGCGCACCAGCATCAAGGCGGCGGGAACCGACCACGCGGCAATCGTGAAGGCCGCGAACGCGAAAGGGTACAAATTCAGCGTTGCCGATGTGCAGAAAGTCATCTCGGAAGGGGAACTGACGGACGCCCAGCTGGAATCAGTCGCGGGAGGCGCCGGGAATATTTTTGTGTGGAAGGGCGGAGCCTTTATTCAGTGGACCTGACGAAGGGCGTTGGAACCGTGCGGTCATGACTAAGCTCAGCGTCGGCTTGGATGGATCGAGCCGGCACGATATTGCGCATACGAAGCGGTTCCTCGAGCGATTGGGTGGGGATCAGGACTTTCGTCACGCTGCGTGGCAGAGTCCTGCCACACTCGACGGACTTCTCGAGGGCGCCGGTATCGACCTGCCGGGGTCCGCGCTTCAGCCGTTCTGCAAGCTCGTTGCTCCCGAGTGTCGGACCGAGGACGCGAGAAAAGAAATCCTCGACGAGATCCGTACGTATCCGCTTGGGCAGTTGTGGGACGCCTGGACGACCGGTCAGGCCGAACAGCTTCGGCTCAGCGAGGGTCAGTCGCTCCCGATAGTCCCGCGCGCGTTGTCATGGCGCCGGCGTCAGATTCGCCGAGCGAAGAGCGAGTGCCTGAGTGACGGCGAGCGGAACACCTTCCCGCTCTTCGCCTTCGAGCTGAGCAGAGGCTGCTCGGTACAATGCTGGTTCTGCGCATGGGACCCGCCGAAGCTGAAAGACTACTTCGGGTATACCCCTGAAAACCGTCAGCTCTGGCGGGACGTCTTGAGTGCGGGCTGGGACGTGTTTGGACCCGGATGCAGGACGGCGGTCTGCTTTCACGCAACCGATCCCACCGACAACCCCGATTACTTCGAGTTCCTGCGCGACGTGCGCGAACTGTATGGGGTCCATCCGCAGACGACCACCGCGCGGCCTTTAAAGAACATCGCCTGGACGCGTGAGCTTCTCAGCGTCCAGAACCTCATACCCCCCAGTTTCGACCGGTTCTCAGTCCTTACGGTCAACGAGCTTCGGAAAATACATGCCACGTTCTCCGCGGAGGAACTGATCAACACGGGCCTCGCATTCCAGAACCGGGGCGCCCTCGCGCACAAGGCCCGATCGGGGCGCACGTTGACGCGGCACGACCGGATTGAAGCTGAAGAGCGTCTTGTGCAAGACGAGCCGTTCCGTCCGAACGTGACCCAGGGAACCATCGAGTGCACCTGCGGCTACCTGGTGAACATGCTCGACCGGACCATCAAGCTGGTCAGCCCATGCTTCGCATCCGAACGCTGGCCGCTGGGATACATCGTCCACGCCGAGGGAACATTCAGTGACGCGGCCGAATTCCGGGATGTTCTCCACCGATGCGTCGAGGCGGCCATGCCTGAGCATAAGGAGGCAGCCGATCGGATTGCATTCCGCGAGGACCTGACCTATCTCCCGCGAGAGGACGGCTTCGTCCTGACGTCCCGCTACCGGCAGCACGGAGCGAAAGCAAGCCGACTCGTCGCCGAGCTCGGCGAGCTGATTCGGTGTGGGACGTTCACCGCGGATGAGATCACCGACCGCATGATCCTTCAGGGAATGTCCGCGCTCGACGTCGCGGCGTGGCTGGATCGGCTCTACCAGGGCGGCCTGCTGGCCGATTTGAACTAGCTATTAGGCTTCCCCCAATGGCGCCGCTGCATCTCGGCGAAGCGCAGGCCGGCCATCGAAATGTTGGCCATCAGATGTGGGGCCAGCTCGTCAGCGTCTTCGATGTTTTCGTCGAGCTGTAGTTCCTCTGTTCCTAAGCTGCCGGTCGTCTTGCGCAAGCGGTCGGCAAGAAAGACGGCGACGGACTGATAGAAGCGGGCGGCGAAGCCGATATCCTCCTGCAACTTCCTCGCGAGCGCGCTTCGCGGGATTGCGCCTGCCATCGATTCGACTTCCGCGCGCACGCTGGCGACTGGTGGCCGCGCATCCACGAACGAAATCTCGCCCACGACTTCTCCCGCTTTGAGCACGGCAATCCGCGGCGTCGCCCGCGTGGAGACCACGAAGGCGCCGTCCAGAACGAAGTACAGCCAATCGGTTGCCTTCCCCTGCTCAATCAGTAACGTGCCCGGCGCAACGGTCATCTTCCGCCCGTTGCGAATCATCCAGTCCACATCTCTGTCATCGAGGATACCCAGGAAGTAGAGCGCTTTTCTCATGTCATCCCTCTCGCATCAGGCCGTCTGCCGTCTGGCGAGATCGGCGAACGGTCCCTGCTGCTGTATCAATTCCTGATAGGTGCCTTCCTGAACGACGACGCCTTTCTCCATCACGTAAATGTAGTCCGCATGCACGATAGTGCTGAGGCGGTGGGCGATCACGATGCGCGTGGCCTGCAGGCTTTCGAGGCTGCGACTCACAATCGCCTGGGTCTCGTTGTCGAGCGCGCTCGTGGCCTCGTCGAACAGCAGGATGCGAGGCTTCTTCACGATGGCGCGCGCAATCATCACTCGCTGGCGCTGCCCACCCGACAGGCCGCCGCCCCCTTCGGAAATCATCGTGTGCATGCCCATGGGCATCGCCTTGATGTCCTTTTCGAGGCCGGCCATGGTCGCAGCCGCCCACGCGTCTTCCATGGTCAGCCTCGCGTTTCCCACGATGTTCCTGTAGAGAGAGTCGGTGAGCAACTTGCCGCTCTGCAGAACAACGCCGACCTGCTGTCGCGTAGCCTGGACGTCGAGGTGCGCCTGATCCTGATCATCAAAGTAGATCGCACCAGATTCAGGAGTTTCGAACCCCATCAGCATCCGGAAGAGCGTTGATTTCCCGCTGCCGGAAGGGCCCACGATGGCCACGAAGCGTCCCGCCGGAACCTTGATCGAAACGTCCCGCAGCACGAGCGGCGCGTCGGGACGATACCGAAACGTCGCATGTTTGACTTCGATGTTGCCGGCCAGTTCGCCCGGATCGGTCATGGCGCGACTGGTTTCCGGAAGAGCCCTCAGGATCGGAAGCGCCCGCTCGTAGAGCGGGACGACGCTGAGCAGCGAGACAAAAGCCGCGCTCAGAGCAAGGGCGGAAAACTGAAACTGCACAAACGTTGCAAGGAAGGCCAGAAACGATCCGGTCGACAGCGCGTTCTCCGCACTTTGGTCCAGGACCCGCGACGATGCCCAGAAGATCGCGGCGGCGCTCAGGACGGGAATGACCGACGTGAAAACCGAGAAGCCGATCGAGAGGGCGCGTGTCTTGAAGGCGATCTCCTTCTTGCGGCTGAACTCTTTGGCCCATGCGGCGAACGCCCGGTTCTCCGTAGCCGACACTCGTAGTTTCGACACGCCATTCACGAGTTGCAGCAACATCCCGGAGAGCCGTCCGGCCACAGCCATCGACTCGCGCTGATAGCGGAGCTGCATGGAGCCAGTTACGGTCGCGGCAAGCACAGTCACCGCGGTGAGGCCGGTGGCCAGCAGAGCCAGCCGCCAGCTGTAGTAGAAGAGCAGGCCGAAGCCGAACACCGAGGAGGCACCCGAAAGGAGCGAAGACGTGACCGAGTCGGTCACAAGACGGCGCATCGCACTGATGCCCAGACTTCTCATCGCGAGATCGCCGGCGGTGTAGTCTCGGAAAAAGGGCACGGGCAGACTCAAGAGGCGATCCCAGACAGCCGCCTGCAGAGTCGCGTCCATCTTTGCCTCCATGCGGCGCAGCGCGAAGCTCTGAACAACCTGGAATATGGAACCGCAGACAGCCGCCACGATCAGAAGCAGAGTCACGACCCGGAGCTGACTCCTGTCTGCTCCGGGAATAATCGAATCGAACACGACTCCGGTGACGATCGGGAGCGCCATTCCGAGCAGGCCCACGGCGGCTCCCATCATCAGCACAGTCGCCAGGTCCCTGGTGGACCCGCTGAGGCCAAACCGCACCAGGTCTCGCGCCGTCAGCGCACGCGCGGGAAAAGGGCGATAGAAGCACCAGGCAAATGGCTCGAGCGAGGCCGCCTCTGCCGCATTCAAAGGTGTCCTGCTGCGCGTCACCGGGTCGTACAGCTGGTAGCGCCGCGGCGACACCGGCAACAGCGCGACGGGGGCGCCACCTGCCTCGCGCCTGCCGACCATCGGGCCGACATCCTGTTGCCACCAATCTCCCTTGAGGGCGACGGTCCGCGTTCGCACCGCTGAGGCCGCGGCGATCGCACTCACTGGATCACGCAGGCTCACCCGGTGGCGATCGGGGTGGGGCTTGAACTCGATGCCCGCCACGCGACCGACGGCGCGGCAAGCCAGCAGCCACGGATCGTCTCCGGTCTCTTCGACCAGCCCTTCTCGTTCGAGCGGCGCCGAAAGCAGTCGCAGGGCCAGATCGAGCCTGTTCTGATCCGACCGACCCCTCCGCTCGAGTCGGGCCGCCTCTTTCCTCGCTGCCAGCTCGACGTTTCGCACCGCACGGTCGAGCGCCGCTGCCATGAATCCGTCGAAGCCGGCCCACAGCGCCTCCTTTTCGAGAGACGCCGCCGTGTCCGTCACGACCAGCCTGCTGTTTTCCGCTGCTTCGATCCAAGCGGAGGCCGCTACTGGAAAGGGCCTCCCAATCACCAGTGGAATGGCGTCATCGCCCAGAAACCGTGCCGCGCCTTCGACGAGGGTGAGCCATACCACCCCGCTCCGTGGAAGCAATGCTCCCGGCTTTTCGCAAACCGTCTGCTTTCCCGTCTCGAGGACGCTGAAGACCTTCGGCGGCACATCCACCGCGAGTGCTTTCGACACATCGTGAATCCACGCATCGAGCAGTTCGACCGCGCGTGCCTTCTCGCCGACGGCTGGGTGCCGGTGTTGCTCGCGCGACACCTCACGCAGACGCGCATCAGGCGTCGGTGAAGCGAGAAGCTCCATCGAATCTGAACCGGATCGTGCGGCGCTGAAGAGGGCTCGATCTTGGGACACGCGCAGAAGGTGATGTCTGGCCCCGACCGTCTCTCCGTCTCGCGATCGCACGAGAAACACATCGACGCTCCCGTGCTCAACGAGCCACGTTTTCGCACCATCGCCCAGACGGAAGGTGGCGGCATTTCCGCTCATGACGCGGTCATCAGGGTTCGTCATCGGATTTTGATGAGCTGCGCGTAGGGGCCATTGCTCGCCAGAAGCGCGTCGTGGCTTCCACGCTCCACGACGACACCCTTCTCGAGCACGATGATCTCGTCGCAGTCTCTGATCGTGCTGAGGCGATGGGCCACGATCAGGCACGTGCAGCCGCGGCGGCGGAGGGCGTCATCGACCTGTTTTTCGGTGAGCGGATCGAGGGCGCTTGTCGCTTCGTCGAGCACCAGAATCCGCGGATTGCCGACGAGCGCACGCGCGATCTCGAGCCGCTGTCGTTGCCCACCGCTGAAGTTCCGTCCCTGCTCTTCGATCACGTAGTCGTACCCGCCGGGCCGGTCGGTGATGTCGTCGTGGATGCAGGCGTCCTTGGCCGCCTGCAGAAGGGCGGCCTCCTCGACCGTGTCGTCCCACAGCGTGAGGTTGTCGCGGATCGTGCCCTCGAACAGCGTGATGTCCTGGTCGACCATCGCTACGGAACTTGCGAGACGACTCCGCGGAATATCTCCGCGTTTCATCCCGTCGAACAGGACTTCTCCCTCCCATGGACGGTACAGACCGACGACGACCTTGGCCACCGTGGACTTGCCACTGCCCGACCCTCCGACCAGCGCCACGCGCTGGCCCGGCTTCAGCATCAAGCTGAAATTGGAAATCAGCGGCTGCTCCAGCCGGCTGTATCCGAAAGTGATATTGCGCAACTCGAGAAAACCTTCCAACTTCGTACGCGCGGCAGCAACATCGGCCTCCTCTGCCGCCACGTGCGGGTCTTCTGCGTAGCGCAGTACATCATCCAGCCGGCTCATGTCACCGGAGGCTTCCTGCAGCAGTCCACCCAGGCCAACCAATCTGTTGACCGGCTCGATGAAGCTCTGCATGAGGCTCTGGAACGCAATCAGCATCCCCACGGTCAGCACGCCGTCCATCACTCGCAGGCCGCCAAGGCCGATCACGGCCGCCGCGTTGACTGACGTCAGCAAAGGCGGGAACGCCGACAGGTATTGCGCCACGACGCCCAGTTCGCTCTCCGACGTGAGGACTTTGGCTTGATGCCCGGCCCAGGTGCTGAAGAACTCGGACTCCGTGCCCGAGGCTTTGAGTGTCTCGAGGCTCTGCAGGCCCGCCATCGACGTACCCACCAGCTTGCCCCTCTCCTGCAGAAGGCGAAGGTTGGCGTCCTTCCGCTTGCGGGCGAGCAGGCGCAGGACGAGCAGGTTGAACAACGCGACGCCGACCCCGAGCATTGTGAGCCCGGCGTCATACCGAAACATGAGGGCGGCAAAAAATCCCACCATCACGATATTCACGAGGTTGGTCGCCAACTCCCCGGAGAGCAGTCCCGCGACCGTGTCGTTGATTTCGACGCGGGAGACGATGTCGCCGCCAAACCGCTGGGCGAAGAACTCCATCGGCAGTCGCAGCACGTGCCAGAGGAACCGGCTCGACGCGCCCAGCGCCAGCTTCATCTCCATGCGCAACAATCCGCGCTGCTGGAGATACGTCAGCAGACCCCGGACGATCGCGGTCACGGCCATCGCCAGAAGGAGTGGCCTCAGCCACGTCCGGGAACCCTGGATGAGGATGTCGTCGACGAAGGTCTTCTGGAAGACCGGAATGACAAGTCCCGGCAATACCAACGCCAGCGTCGCCACGACGGCGTATGCCAGAGCAAGCCGGCTTCCGGGCAGACGCGTCGCTGAGCGCCCTCACGATCGACGGCTTGTCGCCTCCTTCCGCGAAGTCCGGCCCCTTCTCGAACACCAGCACGACGCCGGTAAATGACTCGTCGAACTCGTTGTCCGACACGACGCGCGGTCCAAAAGCGGGGTCGTTCAGATACACGCGCCCGTTTTTGAAGCCTTCGACGACGACGAAATGGTTGAAGTTCCAGAACGCAATAGTGGGCAGCGGCAGCTTGCGGAGATCTGCCGGCTCCTTCTTGTAGCCTTTGCTCAGTAAGCCGAACCCGCGCGCCGCCTTGACGATGTTGAGGGCTTTGCTGCCGTCGCGCGAGACGCCGCAGGCCACGCGCAGCTCCTCGAGCGGAACGTACTTCCCGAAGTGACCGAGCACCATGGCCAGGGCCGCCGCCCCGCATTCGACGGCTTCCATCTGGATGACGGTGGGCGTCCTCGCCCGCGTGCGCTTGAACACGTCGCTCTTACCTCACTCCGATCGCAGCCTTGATCTCAGGAATAACCAGGCTCATCGGGCTCTGCTGGCGTGTGACGATCTCGCCCACGCACAGCGTGCCGCCGCTGAGGGTGACAGGCGCACCGAGCCGAGATGACCACTTGTAGCCGCTTGGTGTGGTGCCGTCGGTCGCCATATCCACGCGCACCTCGGTGACCGGTCCGCCCGCGCTCAATGACCGGACGAGCGGTGCGTTCTCGAACAACCTCATGAACGCTGCTTCGGTCGCCGGGTAGTCGGACACGAACACGACCTTGCCTCGGATGAACCCATATTCCTCTCGCCTGACCGTTGTGGGCAGAATCTCGGCGTCCATTCCGGGCCGCAGCTCTTTGGCTCTCTCGGCTGGAACGTAAAGCACGGCTTCCAGTCTCTCTACGTCGGGATGCAGACTGATGATGGGCGTACCGACCTGGACCAGACTGCCCGCAGCGACTTTGATTTCGAGCACTTGCCCTGCGTACGGACTGACCACGGTCGATTCGCTTTCCAGCTGCTTCTCCAATACCTCCACTTCGCGCGTCAGGTCTGCGATCTTGTTCTCTTGCGATAGATTCGCCTCGAGGTTTTCCGTTCCTGCCTGAAACTCGGTGCTGTTGAGCTGCACGAGCCGGGCTCGCCTCGCAGAAACGGCGGCCTGCGCCTCCTCGAGCTTCGCTCTGGTCAACGACACTTGCTGCTTCGTGATGAGCCCTTTGGCGAGCAGTTCTTCATCCACCGGAATCTGTTCCTGGATGGCTTTGACTTGCGCCAACAGTCCTTCGATCTCCTGTTCGACGTTGGCGCGCTCCAGCTTCAGGAACTCGAGCTGCAGGCGACTTCGCCCGGAGCGCACTTTGAGCACTTCGCCGCTCTGTCTGGTCGCCTCGGCGAGTTGGCTCTTAGCGCCACGGATCCTCTCCAGAATTGACGGCTGCGCCACGGTCCCGATCACCTGACCCACGGCGATGTGATCGCCCACCTGGACCCTGATGTCGACCACCCGACCCGCGCCGAGCGGAACGACATTCTGGACGCCGCCGGCTCTGATCAGCACACCCTGTCCAGAGACTCGCGTCGTCAGCTGGCCCCAGTAACCCCACGCGACAGCCACTATCAGCAACGCGACCAGGGACAGCAAGGCGAGCCACGACTTCGGTGTCGTCACCCGCAGGAGCTGATCGAGCTGCTCGGGTGACGACATCCGTTCGAGCGCTACTTTCCTGAATGTTTTCGACGCTTCCATATTGTCTGCCGACCCCCTTACTGGCCTTGATACGCCTGAGGCGGTGGCCGAAAGAATACGTCTCGTTCGAACGAGTGCGTGGGCTGATCGGGCTCGACCAGCAGGCCTCCAGCATGTCGCAGCTGAACCAGACTCACTGCGTACGCTTGCTGCGCGCTCACGAAGTCCAGAAGGGCCTCCGTCAAGCGGCCTTCGATCGTCAGGATGTCGATAATCGAGCCGACCCCCAGACGCAGCTTATCTCTTTCTCCTTCGAGCGCCGCCTGGTACGCGGTTACTGCCTCATTGGCCCGGTTAAGGCGATTGACGCCGGTGTAGATGGCCGTCAGAGCATTCACGACGTCATTGGCGATCACCCGACCCCGCTCCGTCCTCAAGAGCAGGGAGCGCTGATATGACGCTTCGGCTTCCGCTAACTCGCCGCGAGCGAGATTGTTGGCGGGCGTCGATTCATAACGGAAGCCGACGACCGCGTTCGGCCCTTTCATGCGCGTGAACGGGGACACGAGAAACTCGTTCGCGCGCCGCCCTTCGTGCAGCGAAGAATATCCGGCGCTGATCGTGAGATCCAGCTGCGGCCGAAGCCGGTTGCTGACCGACTGGCGGATAACGTCAGCGGCCTCACGCGCTTTCTCCGCTGCGAGGTAGTCCGCCCGACGTGTGAGCGCCAGTCCTATGAGAGAGCGAAGGCGTTCCGGAGAGAGCGACGGCAGAGGTTGGCTGATGCCGTCCGGAAAGCTGTCGGCCGGTGACGGTAACTGCGCCAGCTGTTCGGGGGTCAATCCCATGGCCAGCGCCAGGCTCGACCGGGCTTCTGTTGCCTGCTGCTCGACCACAATGCGGCCCGCGGCGCGGCTTGCCAGATTGGCCTGCGCCTGATTGATCTCGCTTCTCGGCAACTTGTCCGCCTGGACCAGCGTCGTCACGGCAGCCACGAACTCCTGGCCGCGCGCTTCCGACTCCGCGATGATTTGGAGCTGCCGCAACGACGCGACGTACTGCCAGTAGCTGGTGGCCGTCGACAGTACCAAATCCGCGATCTCCTGGTTCAGATCGTAGAGACTCGCCTGTACCTCGATCTCGGCGGCCGTCTCGGGTGCCGTCACCACGTCCCGCCCCTTGCCCCGCAGCAGCGGAACGGTCACGTCAAAACTGACGCGCGTCCGGTTGACTCCATCCGGGTTCTGAAGGTTGTCAGTCGCGCGATTCATCACGAGGGTTGGACCGATGGTAAGCCCCGATCGGAGCAGGCGATGGGCGGTGCCGGTCAGATCCAGGTCGTTCGCCGTGAATGTGTCGGCGGACAGGCCTGACACGGCGTCGCCGGCGCGCTCGACTTCGGTCAAGGGTGTGTTCGTTCGACTCTGCGCGGTCGTCAACCGCAATTGCGTATCGAACTCTGCACTCCGCTGTTGCTTCAGAGCTCGACTGATCTCGACCTGCTGCCGCTGAACCTCCAGCAGCGGGTGCCGAGCCAGCGTGGACTGCACCGCATCGAGCAGACCGATCGGGGGCTCGGCCGTAGCGACGGGTGATCTGTCGCCCTGACCCGCGGCTGCGGGGAATGCCCGGAGGTTCAACAGCAGTCCCGATGCAACAAGCAGTGCGATGACCTTCGTAGTGCGCATTCGTGTAGGCCTCTGAATGAACCAGCTGTTTAACAGGATGCGGCGGGGGGTGAAGCGTCCGGAGTTCCCCGCGAGCGAGGGATCCAACTCCCACGGCTTCGGCGCGCCAATGATAGATCGCCTCGTACTTGACCGTTGGCGCTCGAAATCGATGCCATGGGCGTCGCGCGCGGTGTGGGCAGGGGCGGACCGAGGCATGGGGACTCAAAGTCCTTACGCGCCCACCGTCCTACCTTTCAACTATCGCGAGATATTTCAGCCCGCGACCTGAGCGATCAACGATTGCGATAGAGAGCGACGCACGCGTGAACTCGTTGCGAACGCGCGCTGACCGGTGTCATCAGCGTAACAATGAACGTCTTGCGTGGGCAAAGGGCCGGACGTTACGAGAACCCTGACGGGCCGCTGAATCTGTCCACGTCGTTCTGGCACCGCCTAGCGCGCGACGGGCCCGAATGTCACCAGGGTCCGAATCGCTGCCTCACCGCCCAAGCACAGCTTGCTTCATCGTAATGTACGCCGCCGATGGAGTCTGTCGTCGTGCTCGACGTGGAGGGTATGCTGGCGTTCGTTCCCGCTCGTCCATCAGGAGCTCACCCGAATCGCGCGGCGTTGCACACCTTGGACAACGCTAGCGGACGCAACCTCAGCGGAGATGCCGTTTCGCAAAGACGCTGCCGGACCCTGATTTCAGATAACGCTCGAACTGCAGCGCGCGGGGTTCATCGGCAAACGAACGATGACGTCGACCTGCCATGGGCGACCGTCGGATGTGTGCACACATCGACCTGCATTATGGTCCTCCAACCGCGCATGAAGATCCGACGTCACGCCGGTGTAGTAGCGAATCGGCGTCTGCACGCTGCGAAGCACGTACACAATCGTTCTTGGTTTGATCAAGCTGGGTTCCAGTGCAAGCCGATTGCCGCTTAGAAACCCTGGCTATGCGAGAACGTTGGCTTCTGCTCGCAGTTCCTGCAATCGCGATAGATTCAGGAATGGCAGTACTTGCAGAGCACCGTGAACAACTGGTCGGTCTTTTGAAGGCAGAAGGTCCACCTTCGCGGCTTGAACTCACGCATGCGCCGCTACGGTGGACACCCTTCGCGTGGCTTGCCACCCGTAGCTCGTTCATCAAGGAGGGGGCCCACCGTCGCGCCTTCGGCGCGATGGTGGGCAACCTTCGCCAGAAGGTTGGCTCGCCAACCGAAGCTCCCGCTCGATTGCTGGGGAGCGAAGGTTGGTGGACCAGATTTTCTCCAGATGGAACCGGCTGCAGCCTTGGTTCGAACTGGTTGGAGCGTTCAAGGACGCTGCATAATCCCCCCGCTCAACGATTTACGCTGTTTTACGTCGTTGCAGTCAGCCTGCGTGCATCAGTGAGACTCGAAGCTTCGGATGTCTGATCAACGCGTCTTCGATCGTCAGCGTACTGTGATGACGTGCGCAGTATTTGGGATAGTCGAGGTACTGCGCCCCGCTACGGTATGCGGCCGCGCGATCGTAGGATGGTGCAGTCCGTTGACCTCTGGAACGGCGACGACACAACCCGCGCTTGGGGAGATCACGGGCCGCGGAGTAGATGAGTCCTCGTCCAAGCCGAGATGCGTCCGCGACCGCATGAAGTACGCGACGCAATCCCGCACCACCCGCTGCAGCCCCGCGGCACTCAACACGATCACGTGATCGAGGCACTCACGCCGGATCGATCCGATGAAACGCTCGACGTAGGCGTTCTGCCACGGTGATCGGAGGGCGGTCACGACCTCGTGGATCTGCATGGCGGCGATGGTCAGTGCGAAGCATCGGCTCGATCAAAAGCCGAATTTCAGGCCGAGCCGAATCGTGCGTGGCGCCTGAAATTCCGAGTCCATCATGAACCGGGGATCTCGCACCAGCCGTTGGTCGGCGATCAGCGCCTGCGTATCTACGCCGCCGTAGAACGTCGACTCGTCGATGGCGATCGCCTGACCCTGGAACAGTTCAGTCGGAAAGTAGTTGATGGCGGTTGCCTGGTTCAGCACATTTATCGCATTCACGCTCAGCATCAGCCGGGTTCGACCGCCAGGACGCCATTGGTGCTGGATGTGCAGATCGAGCTGACTGAGAAACGGCAGACGCCCATCGCTGTTCCGGCCGAGGTACATCACTGGAGCCGCCACTCCAGGAATGAACGCCGCCTCCCTCGAGCGCGGGACGCCGCTGAGCCCGAACCACCGGACGCCGAGGCTCGTCCCGATGGGAAAGTCGACCAGCGCGTTGGCCTTCACTTGATGCGGCCGATCGGTGGCAAGCACGCCATACACCGCCTCACCCCATTCGTCGAACATCGTCATTGGCACATCGAACATGCGTCCCGCGTTCGGCGCCACACGTCCGTTTTCGTCAGATTGCGCAAGACCCGAGTAGTTGCCCCAGAGCCGGCTCCATGTGTATGAGACCCGGCCGGACCAGCCGCGATGCAGCCGGCGATCGATGCTCATCTCGAGGGCGTCGTATTGACGCGTGGCTTCGGGATACGGGATTTCAGTTGTGGTTCGCTCGGGAAAAAAACCACTGGCCACGCCGAACCCGGGATTGGCAATCCAATAGGTCGTTCCGCTCTCGAGCGGTCCACGTGTACCGAGATCCTCGACGGCGCGGTCGATCTGCTTATGCACGTACCTTGCGCTCGCCGAGAGGAACGGCTTCAGCTCTCGCTCGATGCCTGCGACCGCTTCCTGGAGTTTTGTCTGACTGAGATCGGGATCGATGTGATTGTCAGCCGGATCGTTGAGGGGAGTAGTGCCAACCATCGAGCGCGAGATCAACGTTCCGGGACAGACAGGAGGACAATCGGGGTTGTCAACGATCCCGCCGATGTCGCCCGAGTCCAGCGTGTACCAGTAGGCCACAGACGAGACTCCACCGAATCCAAACGAAAGCTGCAGCTTCGTGATGTCATAGAACACGCCCCACGAGCCGTACACCTTCGTCTTGCCGTCCCCCGATGCGTCCCACGACACACCGAAGCGCGGCGCGATCTTGTCGAGAAACGTGAAATGAATCGCCGTGTCCGGAATCCGCGGATCCGGGGAAAGGGAAGGGACGCGTTCGTTGTCGGCACGGAGCCCCGCCTGGATCGTCAGCCGCTTCCCAACCGTCCAGGCGTCCTGAAGAAACACGCCGAGGTTCGTCACGCTCGCCTCGCCCTGCTGTATGGCTCCCAGGTTAGGGAGACGATCGTTGCTCGTCACCTGGTAATAGCCGAGCGGTCCTCTTGTACTCATGAAACTTTGGTCCCAGTACACGGAGATCCCGTTGCCGGTGGCTCCCGACAGCGCGTCGAGGCCGATGCGATCGATTTGCAGACCTGCTTTCAATTCGTGCCGGCCCAGTCCCGTGGCGTACAACGTGCCGTCAAACTGCGCGGCGAGTCGGGGTCCTTTGCCTCGCGCTCGTCCGTTATTCGACGGCACGTTCGTGTACAAGCGCGCGCGCTGGTACGCGAGAGGGACACCGGGCAGATTGAGCGACGGTGTCTGAAACAGAAATCGGTCGCCTTGATAGACGCCCTCGTTGTAGAGATTCCGATAGAAATATCCCGCTTTCAGGCCGAAATACGATCGCGTATTCGGGATGACGTCGACGGCGAGCGAGGTCGAATGATTCGCCGTTACATCGGCGATCGCGAAATTCGCGCTCGGGTTGCCGCTGCCGTCCAGTGGAGGCAGCAGCCCTTCCTGCCGCTGGGATCCGGAGTTGAAAGTACCGCGTGCGCGCCAGCGCGAGCCGAACTGGGTATTGATGTTCGCCGTCGCGTGGTGCCGCGCCAACTGTTGACGGTAAGGGCCTGACGAGCCGTCGCGGAAGATCACCGATCGGACCGTGTCGCGAAACGAGGGCACGTATCCCCCGAACATCCAGACCCGGTCACGCGCCAGCGGACCACCTACAGTGAATCCAGGGTCGAGTTGATCGTAGTTGTCCTCGGCGTAGGTGACGTACTCAGCCCGGCTCGCGTCGGTTGGCGACACGCGCAACACCTGGCGGGAAGTAGCGTCGAGCCCATCACCCGACCAGTACAAGAGTGCTTCGCGGTACCAGATATTACCGCCATTTCTGGTGATCACGTTCACGACCCCGCCTGTCGATCCCCCATATTCGGCGCTGTACCCAGACGACTTCAGTTGGAACTCCTCGACGAAATCGGTAACGAGAAACTGCCCTGGCGTGCCGAGCCACGTGTCCGTGGTTTCGATACCGTCCAGCACGATGCGGTTTTCCGCGCCCGTCGAGCCGTCGATTCCGACTCCACCAAGCTTCGGCTCGTTGCTGGCACCTTCCGAGCCGACTGCCAGTGACATGAAATCGCGGCCACGCGGCATTTTTTCGATGACGTCGCTGCGCAGGCTAATTGCACGAACGCTCTGGCCAACGGCAAGCAGCGGTGACGGTGCGGTGACGTTGACCGTTTCGCTGAGACCTGCGGGAACCAGAACCAGATCGATCCTCAGCTGCCGGCCGAGCGTGAGCGCGACGTTCGTGATTCGCACCGGCGCGAAGCCGTCGAGCTCGAGCGACAGCTCGTAGGTGTCCGGCCGCAACGAAGGAAAGCGGTAAATCCCTGCACCGTCGGCGACGGCCTCGGCCGTCAACCCCCCGCTCGTGCGCGCGACGACGAGGGCGCCCGGCATCGCACCACCTTGCGTATCTCGCACCGAGCCTTCGAGCGCCGCGTGTTGCTCCTGTGCGTTGGCGGTGACGAACGCCAGCACGACGAATGCGAAGACGAGGAGCGTACGTTCAGCTGACCTGGTCATGAGCGCGGCGTGCGTCACCACTCGGGAGGATTCGCCCAGCCGGGAAACACACCGGGCTCGAGCTTGTACCCGTTCGGAGCGGCGGCGTCTGGTACCGCCCCGAGATTCGTGAAAGTCTCGAGCGTTTTCAGCAGCGAGTCGAGTGGCCTGTGGTGGAAAGGGCGCTTCGACAGGTCGGGCACTGGCCAGACCGTGAGTCTGAATCCTTCGCCCGAGGCGGCGATCCAACGGCCGTCACGAGAAAACGACAGTGAATAGATCGCGCCGCCTCCCTCCTGGCTCAGCAGCACATGTGGGTCGTCGCCGGACACCGGCCCGATGCGGATCGTCCCATCGAAGCTGCCTGTTGCAACCCATCGGTCGTCTGCGTCAATGGCGACAGCACTGACGGCGTTGCCATGTGTGCTCACGCGAGACGACGTGCCGCGCTCGAACTCGATCCGTGTGAGCGGCATGTCCCTTCGACGTGGTGTCCCCCCCACATTCGCCTCTATGACAAATCCGAATTGTCCGCCGCGGGAGAGAACGAGGGCGCCAGAGACGTTTGACATCAGCCGGCTTGCGCCGGTTCTGAGATCGACCGCGACAATGCCCTTGCCACTCACCGACGCATAGATCTGGTCGTTTCCGACGAATTGAACCGAGGCGATGCCCCGGATCGACGCGCCGCTCTGCCCGAACGGACCGAAGGTCGTCGTTTCTCCGGTCTCGAGATTCCACAGGTGGATCCGAAACGTGTCCGGGCTGCCGCCGAGCACGCCGACCGCCAGCAAGCGACCGTCCTCAGAAAACGCCGGCCGTCCAAGGAGCGTGGCAGACGGGACTCCGGACATTGACTGCGTCGAACCTGTTTGGAGGTCGACGACTTCGATGTGTCCTCGAGTGCCGGAAAGCGCCACCCGACGCCTGGCAGGATCGGGAATCATGTGCATGAGCGACGGTCCCGTCGTCGTAGCTGGACGCACTTGTCGGACGGTTCCACCGTGCAGGGGTCGGTCCAGCACGCTGTTGTCGAGGTTCAAGGTCAACACGCGTGAACCGTCGCCGACGAAGTCAACTATTCGCGCGGGCTGACCCAACTCCAACACCCTGCCCCAGGGACCGGCCAGGGGCCAGAACGCGACCTCCGCTCCGTGTGATGTGGCCAGCCATTGCCCTTTCGGATCGAGCGCCGCCGCACCTCCACTGTTCGTATCGCCTTTGGCGAGCACGGTCGGAACCAGGTTCGCCGGTCCGGTGAGATCGAAGACCGAGTACATGGGGTAGCCATGACCGAAGCTCACCGCGACGAGTGACTTTCCGGAGTCGCTGTAGTTGAGCCCGACCACACCGGCGGGCGCTTCGCGTCCTCCGATCGCGTCCGATGAATTCGACGCTGCCGGCCAGAACCGGATCTCTTCTGTGCTGCCCGCGCTTGCAACGACGGTCCCGTCGGGCGAGAGCGCGAGGGATGTGGGAGGCTTTGCCGTTCGGGCAACGACTCTCGGTCTTGCGCCGGAGTTGAGAAGCGATCGCACGTGAATTTCGTTGTTCCAGACGTAGGCGACTGCTCCGGCGGTCGCCGAGAGTGGGCCTGTAAGCTCGAACGATCCGATCAGCGACGGTCGACCGGGCGGGAGAGGCCATGTCTGGGCGAGGGTGCGAGTGGGCGTCGACGTCAGCAGGAGAAACGCATCGCGTGCTGTGCGGACAATCAAGCTGGCTCCGGGCTCGGCGCGTCCACGATACAGCTCCGCACCATCGGGGATCGACCAGAGCCGGACATCGCCGTCTCGATTTGCGATCAGGGCCCTGCTGTCGAGAGTAAAGCGAGTGTGGACGGTCCACCCGCGCGACCTCACGAAATCTCCGAGCACCAGGCGTGCCTGGCCACGCCGGTCGAGAGTCTCCACCCGCTCCTGGCCTGCCCACGCGATCCACTCGCCGTCCGGGCTGAAATCGATGCTGTCCAACGCCGAGTGCTCCAAACCAGGCACCGAAGCAACCTTGGCGATACGCGCGACAGGCCCTTGCTGCAGGATCTTGAGCGCGAGGAGCCGCGCCGGTTCGGTGTCTGTGATTTCCAGGCTCTTGATCGCGTACGCGAGCGCAGCGGTGGGATAGCGTTCAGACTCGCGCTCGGCCATGGCCAGGAGCTTGCCGGCTTCGCTTCGCAGCGTCTCTGCCTCGGCACGCTGCAGTGATGATTCGCTTTGGCGCCAGAGCCCAAACGTGATCACGGAGACCAGAGTAGCTGCGACCAGAAGGCTCGCCGTCGCCACCCGCTTCCGTCGTCGGCCCCGGAGGACCAGCTGCTCAGACGCGTGAGCGAACGCGGATTCGTTTGCGGACAGCGGACCTGGGTACCGTTCCCGCCAGACGACGAAATCTCGATACGTCGTCCCGGACCACAGGAGATCCTCCGAGCGACCACGCTCGCGCCAGAGCTGCGCCGCAAGCCTCAACTGGTCGCGAATCTGTGCACCGTCGGCTTCCTGTGCACGCCACTGGACCAGCCGCGGCCAGGCGGACAGCAAGGACTCGTGAACGATTTCGAGCAACTGCTGGTTGTCGCCAGACTGGCCCGCCTGGACATACGAGTTCAGAAGCCTCGCATCGACCAGCGCGTTTACGACATCTTCCGCGTCCGCCCGAGTGCCCATGGTGTCGCTCTTGCCGTCGAACACCGAGAGCAACTCGTCGCGTTCTCGCACGGCGCGCGTGCCTTGCGACGTGACGAGGTTCCGAAACAGTTCCCGAACGAGCGGGATCCGCTCTCGGCCGATCCGTTCGAGCGTGACCTCGGCGTGCTGCGCGAGGGCACCGCCGACCCCGCCGATCTCCTTGTAGGCTTCCCGGGTCAGAAGACCACGCTCTCGATCGCGCTTTTCCCACAGGCGCGACGCCGCGAACGCAAGGAGCGGCAATGCTCCACGTTCGCGGCTGACGTCCCGGATCATCTCGTCGACCAGCGCTTCGTCCTCGAAGCGGTAGCCGCAGGCCAACGCGGGCTGGACGAGGGCGCGGCGCATGCTGCTGACACCGAGCAGTCCCAGCGGCGTCACGTCTGCGAAGGCAGGCAGCAGGGCATCATGCGCCTGACACTGGATCAGGAAGTCGTCGCGCAGCGACAGGATGACGCGAACGTCCGCCTCGAGGACCAGCCTGCTCAACATCCGCGCGAACGATGCCTGCACGTCGACCGGGCTCAGCGTGAACAGCTCTTCGAACTGGTCGATGATGACAAGGGTGCGGTGTTGCCGCCGCCGCAGACGTTGGAAGAGTTGGATCGCCACGTCGTCTTCTTCGAACCGCAGCAGATCGTGCACGCCATCGGCATCGCCGGCCAAGAGAGGCGCCAGCGCGTGAGCCAGCGACTGGAAGGGCCGCGTGCCTGGCTTGGCGATCGCCGCCATGCATGAATCGGGCAGCGAGGTCACGAGGCCGGCGCGCAGAAACGAGCTCTTGCCGGCACCAGACGGGCCGATGAGAGCCAGCAGGCGCGGCCGCTCGAGTTTCTTCAAAACCGTTTCGACTTCGATCTCACGTCCGAAGAAGAACTCGGCGTTGTCGGCGGTGAACGATGCCAGGCCGGGATAGGGATCTCGCTGATCGAATCCCGGGAGGCGAAGCGCGATGCCTTCGACCGCGCGCGCCAACTCGTGCGCTGACGAGAAGCGCTCTTCGGGTTTCGGTGCGAGTGCGTGTTTCAGCAGCGGCTTCCAGGGACCATCCGGCACACGCGGAGGA
Source organism: Vicinamibacterales bacterium (assembly GCA_963746535.1). Classification (GTDB taxonomy): domain Bacteria; phylum Acidobacteriota; class Vicinamibacteria; order Vicinamibacterales; family JAMQPK01; genus JAMQPK01. The sequence goes on from CAVVBP010000012.1 coordinate 435,148, forward strand.
ACCTCTCGGACGGCGCGCCAGACGTCCTCGCGCGTGCCGAGCGCCAGTTCTCCTGACGCTGCGAGCATCTCTGTGAGGACCACGCCCGCGGCGAATACGTCGGCCCGAGGATCGACTCCCTCGCCGCGGGCCTGCTCGGGCGCCATGTACGCCGGCGTCCCGGAAATCGTGCGGCCCGGGTCATCCGTTGCCATGCTCGCCAGCCCGAAATCCATGACGACCACCCGCCCGGCCGTCGTGATCATGATGTTTTCGGGCTTCAGGTCGCGATGCACGAGGCCGGCCCTGTGAATGGCCTCCAGTCCCGAAAGAAACTGCGAGGCAATTTCTCGTGCCTCGTGCAACGGCACCGGTCGCAGACCTCGAAGACGTTCCGCCAGCGTGAGGCCGTCGATGTATTCCATCGACACGAACTCCTCCCCATCCGCGGCGACCAGGTCGAAGATCCGGCAGACGTTCGGCGATACGACTTCACGCGCCGATCGCACTTCGCTTCGCAGAGACTCTCGCGCTCGTTCGCTGGCAGCACGGTCGGCGCGAATGGCTTTGAGGGCCACATGGACGCGCAGTTTGAGATCGAACGCCTTGAACACATCGCCCATGCCGCCGTGACCAAGCGCTTCGAGCACCTGATAGCGATCGCCGATGATCCGACCGGGATGAAAGCGGCCGTCGGACGCGTCCGGCTCCTGCAGGGCGAGGCCAAGGAGGCATTGAGGACACATGCCGGGAAGGCCGGGTTCCGCGAGGAGCGGGGAGCCGCAGTGCGAACACCGGCCGGCGCTACCGGCGTCGTTCAGTCCGGGCGGGACACCGAGAGGCTGTTTGCCAAAGCTGCCGGCCCGCAGATGCGCTGCGATCATTGCGTCCACTTCCGCACGCAACGCCGGATCGCCGGCACACGCCTCGTCGAGGTAGGCAGCGCGCGCGGCGGCGTCGCGATCGAGCGCCATATGGAACGCCTCGGTGATCTGTTGCCAGCGATCGGGATTCATGTTGACGCGGTTACGGATCCCTTCAATGCCGAATACAACCACGCACGGGCAACCTGCCACTCACGCTCGACCGTCGCAACCGACACGCCGAGAACCTGTGCGGTCTCTTCAACCGACAGCCCGCTGAAGAACCGCAATTCTGCGACTGCCGTCTTGCGCGCATCGAATGCCGCAAGACGGGTGAGCGCCTCGTCGAGTGCCAGCACATCGATGTCGGGCGCCGCCACGACGGCATGGTCGTCCCGGAGTTCGACGTTGATGAGCCGGCCCGAACGTTTGGCCATGTTCAGGGCTCGGGCATGATCGACCAGAATGCGCCGCATCATGCACGCGGCGACGCCGAAAAACTGCGCCCGGTTCTTCCACGCGGCTCGATCCTGGCCGGCCATCCGCACGTACGCTTCATGCACGAGCGCCGTCGGCTGAAGCGTATGACCCGGCCGTTCCCGTCTGAGGTAGGCAGCCGCCCGTTTTCGCAACTCCGCGTACACGAGGGGCATGAGGCGGTCGCCAGCCTTCGCGTCTCCCTCGCCCCACGCACGTAGAAGCCTGGTGATAGCGGCCGGGTCCATCTCTCCTAATGACGGAACAGATCGGAAAGGTTACGCGATCAATCCGGTGGTGGCTGACGCCACGGGCTTACCACCCCGAGCAGGTGGCGGACCTCCGCGTCAACCTGGTCTGGACCGGCGACGGTCTCCGCGATCTCCTCCCGCAGGAGCTGACCGAATTCGCGGCGCAGACGATGGACCGCGGTTTTGACGGCAGACTCGGATGCGTTCAGCCTGGCGGCGATCTGATGATAAGGAGTGTCCGCGTCGCGTCCAGTGAGATAGCCCTCGAGCAGCGAGAACTGCTCGCCTGACCCGAGTTCGGTGTGCCTGGCTTTCAAGTGCGCGAGGACGCGTTCGAGGAGAGTCAGCGTCCACCGTCGCTCAAAGATTTCCTCGGGCGTGAGCTGGTCCGCGGGTTCGTACAGATAACGCCCCTCGCCATCGCGGGCGTCGAGTGAAAACACCTCCGCCTGCCCGCCGCGTTTCCAGCTTTCGGATTTCTCGCGCTGTTTCGACAGGAAGTGCTTGACGGACGTCTTGAGAAATACTCGAAAACGTCCCCGGTCCGGATCGTAGTCGTTGAGGTAACTCTTCTCGAGGAGTTCGGCGAAATAGGACTGGGTCAGATCGCCGGCATCGGTGGCGTTGCCCACGTGGCGCCGAACGTATGCGTAGACCGGATACCAGTAGGTGCGGCAGAGGACATCGAGCGCGCGTCGCGACTCGGATGAAGGAGCCTCGCGTGCCGCCAATACCTGGCTCCAGCTGGTTGTTGCGAACTTGGACTGCATCCGCGCCCTCGCCCGACGGCTCGAGGATAAGCCGCCGATCGTGCGAGCGTGAGATAGGGTAGCGCAGATTGAAGTTCGGTGCCGTCTGGGCTTCTCTGACTCGGATCGATCAGCGACGTGCGAGGGCGTTCCGGGTGACGCGGGTCAACAGCGACGACCGCATCGCTCTGGCTTCCTTCTCAAGGAACACCCATTCGGAGCCGCTGCCGTGGGTGAGTTCGGCGTGCGACCAGAACGCCCGCATCAGGCCCAGGCGGGCGTGTTCCGTAGAGCCGATGAGAAGGTGGCCGATTTCATGGGCGATCGCCCGGCCGAGGAGCAGCGATGGATGGATTCCGGCCTGGCCTGCCAGCGTCACCACTCGGTCGGCGAAGACGCTCGACAGCCACGCGGTGTGAGCGTTCTCGCGATTCACCAACGAAAAGCCCAGGGAAGTGACCTGATCGACCATTGGCGCACCGCCAGACATGATTCTCAGCATGACCTCAGAGGGACGCAGATCGGTACGGCAGGTCGGAAAGATATCGAGTGCGTCACGCCCGGTGGTTCGACAGTCGATCCAGGAAATCGTGAGATTCGCGCTCTTGAAAATACTTTCCGCGTGCCGGCGCGCAGCAGCGAGGTCGTCGGCGTGCACACCTGCGTAGTTATAGGTGTGGACGATCAGCTCGGCGGGTTGCCCTTCGCGGGCTTCTGCCATAGGCACTATGCAGGTCAATCCGATCAGCGGGAGGGTCATGACAGCGATCCGGCTGACATTCATCGCGATTCCTCGTCTGTCTGCTAACGCGGGAATCGCGTGAAAAACCCCTCATGAGTCCCTCAAGACCAAATTGGATGGTGGCGGGCGGTGGTTGGGTTGTCGCTTGTGCGAATTACAAAACCGAAGAGGCGAGGAGTTCGACCCTCGCCTCATGCTTATCGGTTCTGCGTGTGCTCTGCTGAGTGTTACTTACAGCGACTTCAAGAAGGCGACGATGTCCGCCCTCTCCTGCGCAGTGAAATTGAACTGGAACCCGCAGCTTCATAGGCGTCTATGACGTCTTCGAGCGTCGCGGCCGAGCCATTGTGGAAGTATGGTGCGTGTCCCGCCAGACCGCGGAGGGCTGGGGCCTTAAACTTGTTCACGTCGGCCCATACACCGGTGATCAGCGCGCGTCCAGGATCGGTCGTCTTCCGGATCGCGTTCGGGGCTGCCTTCTGCCGCAGCGTGTAGAGCGGCAAGTCCGCCAGACCTACCATTTCGGACCAGGCAGGATTGCCGACTACCTGAAACGCTTTCATCAGCGGTCTCTGGCGGTGTCGTCCGTACATCGCATCCTGGTGCGGCACGACATGAATCGACTCCCGAGCAGTCAGAAGCACCGGTCACACGCGAAGCGGTGGCAGCGGTATGAGAAACCGCAGCCCGGTCATCGCCTGCAAATGGACGTGAAGTTCCTCGAGCGGATTCCTAGTACGCGGAAGCGGCTCTGTCAGTTCACCGCCATCGACGACTGCACGCGCGTCCGCGTACTCAAGGTCTACGACGCCTGCAACCAGGCGACGGCGATTCGCTTCGTCGACGAGATGCTGCGTCGGCTGCCGTTTCGCGTTCAGGTGGTGCCGTCAGTCGTCTAGAATCAACGACTTGGAGTTGGTGGACCAGACCGGGATCGAACCGGTGACCTCATGAATGCCATTCATGCGCGCTCCCAACTGCGCTACTGGCCCACTTTGGGGAGTTCTGAACTTTCAATAGTATCGCAGATCGCCGGAGGCGGGTACATCTCGTGCATCGCGCGGCCGGCGGCGGACGTTGACCCGCATTTTCCCTCGGGATTGTGCGATTCGGAGACGAGTGCGGCTCCAGACACTCACGACAGGCTGTGAGCCTCACCGCACCCCGTCAATGCCCGTGCTTGCCGGCACCGTCGTTCAGGACCCCTGAAGGCGGTTGAAAACGGGATCGTCAACTACGGAGGACTGTCATGGATGTCAATGCGCTTGTTCAAAGCGCGAGCGTGGTGCTCGTCGCGGCAGCGTGGAAGGTCGCCGGAGCCTTCGCGCTCTGGCTCGTCGGGCGCTGGCTGATTTCGCTGGCGCGGAGGCTGTTCACCCGGACGATGGCGGCGCAGCAGCTGGACGTCACGCTCACGCGCTACATGGAAACCGCGTTGGGGGTTGTGCTGAACGTGGCGTTGATCGTCGCCATTCTCGGCTACTTCGGCGTGGAAACCACGACGTTCGCCGCGCTGATCGCCGCCGGCGGCGTGGCCATTGGCGTGGCATGGGGCGGACTGCTCTCCAACTTCGCAGCAGGAGCCTTTCTCGTCTTCCTGCGGCCTTTCAAGGTGGGAGACTTCGTGAGCGCCGGAGGCGTCACCGGCACTGTGCAGGCGATCGGCCTGTTCGCCACGACGATCGATACGCCGGACAACGTCCATACGATCGTCGGTAACGGCAAGATCTTCTCGGATAACATCCAGAACTTTTCGGCGAATCCGTATCGACGGGTGGATCTGACGGCGTTGATCAGCCACTCGGTCGATCACCGCCACGCCATCGGTCTGATCAAGCAGCGGGTCGCGACGATCCCGAACGTGATGGCGTCGCCGGCGCCCGACGTGGACGTCCTGCAGTTCACACCGGCCGGACCGCTGCTCTGCGTCCGGCCGTACTGCAACAACCAGCACTACTGGCAGGTCTACTTCGACACCAATCGCATCCTGCGCGAGGCGTTTGGAGAAGCCGGCTACCCGGCGCCGATGCCCGCCTATGCCGTCAGCGGTGTGCCCGTGGGCCCGCCGGCCGGCACTGCCGCATAGTCACCTCATGCTCACACGACGGCCGCCGCGGCCGTCGTGTGACTGTCGCCGTCGTGCGTGTTCTTCTCAAATAGGCCCGCGGGCAACGGGCGCTTCCTTTCACGGCGCCTGCCGGCTCAAAGCTGGGAGACGGTCACCTTGACGATCTCGCCCTTGAAGTCCGTGGCGCCCAGCTTGTAGTCGTCGGAGACCATCGTCTCGTTGTCGACGCCGACGTCCACGCCCTCGTCGGCCGAGAAGGCAAAGGGCTCCGTCTTCGCGATATGGCCCTCGGCCACCAACTGCCCGTCGATGCTGATCGTCGACTTGCCCCCTGTACCGGGCCTCGCCTCGTCCGGGACGAACTCGTAGACGATCGTGTGCTTGCCGGCCGCGAGCGGCGCCTTCGAGGCGACCTTCGTGTGCGTGAGCCCGAAGAAGTTGTAGTCGTGCACCACGCGGCCGCCCTTCATGTAGAGCGCCCAGCCGCCGAAGTAGCCGGCCTGCGCGATGATCACGCCCTCCGTCTTCGCATCCGGAAGCACGACCTCGGCCGTGATGGTGTGGTGCACGCCCTTCACGTTGATGAAGGCGTTCTCCATGATGCCCGTCATCCCGTCGAAGACCGTCATCGTCGTGCGCCCGTTGAGGAGATCGGGCCGGCCGGCAATCGCCGGGTTGAAGCGCTCCGAGCGGCGGTCGTCGATCGGCAGCACGTGGTTGCGCTCGGCCTCCTGCATGAAGAGGTCCTGGAGTTCCTTGAGCTTCTCCGGATTCTTCGCCGCGAGGTCATCCGCCTCGCTGAAGTCCCTGTCGATGTTGTAGAGCTCCCACTTGTCGTCCTTTAGCGGTGGCAAGGGCGCGATGAGCCAGGGGATCGAGTGCCGCGTCGCTGCGACCCAGCCTTCGTGGTAGATCGCGCGATTGCCGAACATCTCGAAGTACTGCGTCTTGCGCCGGTCCGCCGCCTTGGCGTCCTCCGTGCTGTAGAGCACCGAGACGCCGTCCATCGGGCGCTGCTCCACGCCGTTGACCATTTTCGGCTGGGGAATGTCGGCGGCCTCGAGCGCCGTCGGCGCGACGTCGATCACGTGGTGGAACTGGCTCCTGATCTCGCCCTTCGCCTTGATGTGCGAGGGCCAGGTGAGGACCATGCCGTTCCGCGTGCCGCCGAAGTGGCTCGCCACCTGCTTGGTCCACTGGAAGGGCGTGTTGGTCGCCCAGGCCCAGCCGATCGCGTAGTGCGGAAAAGTGGCGGGGCTCCCCCAGTCGTCCACGTGGTCCTTCATCTGGTCGTACGTGCCCACGATGCCGTTCAGCGCCATCATCTCGTTGTAGGCGCCCTCCGGGCCGCCCTCGGCGCTCGCGCCGTTGTCGCCGACGATGTAGAAGAAGAGCGTGTTGTCGAGCTCGCCGAGGGTCTCGAGCTGCTCGACGAGCCGCCCGACCTCGTGGTCCGTGTGCTCGGCAAATCCGGCGAACGTCTCCATCTGGCGCTCGAACAGGCGCTTCTGGTCGGCGTTCATGTCGTCCCAGGCCGGAATCTCCTTGGGCCGCGGCGTCAGCTTCGTGTCGGGGGGAATGATCCCCATCGCCTTCTGGCGCGCGAAGGTCTCCTCGCGGAGCTTGTCCCACCCGCTCGCGAACCTGCCCTTGTACTTCGCGATCCACTCCTTCGGCGCATGGTGCGGCGCGTGCGTCGCGCCGGTGGCAAAGTACACGTAGAACGGCTTGTCCGGGGTCAGCGAGTGCTGCGCGCTCACCCACTTGACCGCCTGGTTCGTCATGTCGGTCGTGAAGTGATAAGTCGGCGAATTGTCGTGCTCGACGCGCGTCACGCCGTCGAAGATCGCCGGTGCCCACTGGTTGGTCTCGCCGCCGATGAAGCCGTAGAACTTATCGAAGCCCGAGCCGGTCGGCCAGCGGTCGAAGGGGCCCGAGACCGAGACCTCCCAGGGCGGGGTCTCGTGGTATTTGCCGAAGGCGGCGGTGCTGTAGCCGTTCAGGCGCAGGATCTGCGCGAGCGGTGTCACGCTCCCCGGCCGGATGCCGGTATTGCCCGGGAATCCCGTGGCGAGCTCCATGATCGCGCCCGCGTTGTTGACGTGGTGGTTGCGGCCGGTCAGGAGCGCGACGCGCGTCGGACTGCAGAGCGCGGTCGTGTGGAAGCGGTTGTAGCGCAGGCCGTTGCCCGCCATCTTCTCGAGCGTCGGCATGCTGATCGGACCGCCGAAGGAGCTCGAGGCGCCGAAGCCGATGTCGTCGATCAAGACGATGACGACGTTCGGCGCGCCCTGCGGCGCCTTTACCTCGAAGCGCGGCGGCGCAGTGGCGTTGCGGGCGTCCAGTTCCCTGATCGCCTGGGCAGGCGGTTCGTGGATCGGCAACACCGTCCGGTCGAGTCCACCCTGAATTGCCGTTGCCGCCGGGGCCTCCGGACGCGTGCAGGCACTCGTCAACCCAAGCACCGCGAGGGCAAGGGCAACATGACGGCGGGCTTTGAAATTCATCGTTTCTCCCTCTGAAATTAGCCAGATGCTTCAGCGCTGATGCGCGCGTCGGTAGGTTCGATGCGATATCGGGCCGCCACGGTTCACCAATAGAGGACGAGGCATGTGAGCGCAGAAACTTTCAAACCTAGCGCAGAGCCCGGACGAAATACCAATCGGATCGCGACTGATATAATGAAGATGTCCCTTCAAACTGATCGCGAACCGTTGGTCCGCTCCTGCTTCTTCCTCCTCCTCGCGTTGCAGCTGAACGGCGCCGGTGTCGCCGCTCGGCAGGACCCACCACCTGCCGAAACGCAAACCCCCGCGAAGCCGGATGACGAACAGAAAAACGACGAGAAGCAGGACCCGTCGTTCGAGGACGAAGTCACCGTCGTCGCGAGCACCCGCACGGGCCGGCGCGTCGAGGACGAGCCGATTCGCGTCGAGGTCGTCCCACAGGAAGAGATCGACGAAAAAGTCTTCATGACGCCCGGCGACGTCTCGATGATGCTGACCGAGACCAACGGCCTGCGCGTGCAGGTGACGTCACCCTCGCTGGGCGCGGCAGGCATACGCGTGCAGGGCCTGCGTGGGCGCTACACGCAAGTGCTGTCCGATGGCCTGCCGCTCTACGGGCCCGCGGGGACCATCGGCATCCTGCAGATTCCGCCGATGGATCTCGGACAGGTTGAAGTGATCAAGGGCGTGGCGTCGGCGCTGTACGGCGGATCGGCGCTCGGCGGCGTCGTCAACCTCATTTCGCGCCAGCCGCAACGCGATCGTCCCGAGCGCGAAGTGCTCGTCAACCGCACATCGCGCGGCGGCACCGACGGCGTGGTCTGGCTCTCGTCACGTGGCGAAGGCAACTGGGGCTACACGTTTCTCGGTGGCGGTCATTTTCAAAGTCGCAACGACATCGACGCCGACGGGTGGACCGATCTTCCGAGCTACGAGCGCGTGACTGCGCGTCCGCGCGTGATGTGGGAAGACGGGTCGGGGCGATCGGTGTTCTTCACCGTTGGCGGCATGGCCGAAGGGCGCGAAGGGGGAACCATGCCCGGACGCGTGGCGCCAGACGGCCAGCCGTTTCCCGAAAACCTGACGACGCACCGGTTCGATGCGGGTGTCGTGGCGCGCCTGCCGATGGGATCGACCAGGTTTCTCACCCTGCGCAGCTCGGGCCTGGGCCAGTGGCACGATCACACGTTCGGGCCGACGCTCGAGCACGACTTCCATCACACCTGGTTCGGCGAAGGTGCGATGACCGGACAGAGCGGCAGGCACACGTGGGTCGTCGGCGCGGCCCTGCAGCGCGACAAGTACGCATCGCGCGATCTGCCGGTGTTCGATTACAACCACGTCGTGCCCGGCGTCTTCGCACAGGACGACTTCCCCGTCACGAGCTGGCTGGCGGTGTCGGCCAGCGCGCGCGGCGACTTTCACAACGTGTACGGCAGCTTCTTCAGTCCGCGCGTCTCGGCGCTGCTCCGCTCGTCCTCGGGCTGGACGGCGAGGCTCTCCACCGGCACGGGTTTCGTCGCGCCGACGCCGTTTATCGAAGAAACAGAAGCCGCGGGGCTTTCGCAGCTGCAACCGCTCGGCGATCTCGATCCCGAACGTGGCCGGAGCGCGTCGTTCGATCTCGGATGGAAGAACCGCGTGCTCGAGCTGAACGCCACGCTCTTTCAATCACGGATCGACTCCGCGCTCTACCTGCAGGGCAACACCATCGAGAACGCGGAGGGGCCGGTTCGCACGCAAGGCTCGGAACTGATCGGGCGCTACCACGTGGAAACCTTCGATCTCATCGCCACCTACATGTATGTGTGGTCGACAGAGGCAAATCCGGACGAGCCGGGCCGCCGCGAGGTGCCCCTGAATCCCCGTCACACGGCCGGTGTCGATGGCTTGTGGAGCATCAAGGAACGTCTTCGTCTCGGCGTCGAGTTCTTCTACACCGGACGACAGCAAATCGACGAGTCGCCATATCGGCGCGACAGCGTGCCGTACCTGATGTGGGGAGCGGTTGCCGAATGGCGCGCCGGCCGGGCTCGCCTGTTCGCGAACGTGGAAAATCTCTCCAACATCCGCCAGACGTCGTACGACCCGCTCGTGAGGCCAACGCGCGGGCCGCTTGGCGTGTGGACCGTCGACGTGTGGGGACCGCTCGAAGGACGGATCGTGAACGGAGGCATCCGGTTTGGTTTCTAGACAGGGCTGAAGCCCTGTGCCACCGCAGCACGACGGTTTGGTTTCTCGACTATGTCGGTAGCGGACCGATGACGCGCTCGTAGTCTTCCGGCGTATCAATGTCGGTGAACGCGCCCTCGTCGTCCACCGCTACTTCGATCATCTCGGCCTGGTGAGCGCGAACGATCGGCTTCGCGCCGAACGCGGGATCGGCGTTCTGCAGTTCCGCGAAGAGCGCGCGCCCGAAGATCACCGGATGCCCGTGCAGACCGTTCGACACGGGGCGCACAATCGGAGCGCCGCGCTCCCGTTGCACGGCGATGAGCGTTCGGACCGTGTCGGCGCTGACGAGCGGGACGTCGATGAGGGTCACGAGCACGGCCGGCGCGTGTGCCGTGTCAACGGCGCGCAGCCCGGCCAGCAGCGACGTCAGTTGCCCGCGTTCGTAATCCGGATTGTCCACAAACCGGACACCCACGGCCGGTCGTGATGCGTTGCGAATGATCGCGGCGTCGGCGCCCACGACGACCACGATGTCCTCCACGCCGGCATCGGCAAGCGTGCGCGTCACGCGATCGAGAAACGTCTCGTGCGCCGCTCCGATGGGAAGGAGGGCTTTCGGACGTCCCATCCGCGATGACTTGCCGCCGGCAAGGATGATGGCTGAAATTCCGGGCATCACTCGACGATTGGGAACTACTATAGAATCCCTTCCATGAGCGATGTGGGCGTAAAGGTGCGTTGCCAGCGTTGTGGCGACCAGATGGAGCTCAGGGACCCGGCCCCGGGCACGCCCTGGCAGCCCAATCAGTTCTGGGTGTGCCAACGTTGCGGGCGACATTATTGGACCACCTACCCCTCCCAGCCCGGCGCGGCTGCGGCGCCTGCTCCAGCTGCTGCGAAACCCCCGGCGGAATAGCCGCCCGAAGGCACCCCATGCAGACCCGTCCGGACGTCGACGACGAAGACGACGAAATCCTTGAAGATGAAGAGTTTGACGAGAATGCCGAGCTCGAGGAGGGGGACGAGGATTTCGACCCCGAGGCCGACGAGGACGAGGAAACGTGGCAAGTTGTCGCATCTTGACTTCGTAGGTTGAAGCACCTACACTGGCCCCGTTCTCAACCGGAGAGGCTCCCAAAGGCCGCATCTCTAAGAAGTTACGCGGCTTTCACGCGAACGGTGGGAACATTCGGAGGACAGGGGTATGCCGACCGGCACGATCGCACGGCTCTTGATCGACAAGGGATTCGGGTTTATCCGCGATGAGGGAGGAATCGAACACTTCTTCCATCGCAGCTCTGTCCGCGGCGCGGTTTTTGAGTTGCTGCGGGAAGGTCAGCGCGTCGAGTTCACTCCTGAGGAGTCTCAGAAGGGACCACGCGCCGGAGATGTTCGTCTCGTAGAGAGTTAGTCGCTTCCCTGCCGGTGCCACCCGGCACCGGGCACCCATCGGCCTTCGTCGGCGTACCTTCCGACAACGTCGTCGCACTTCAGGTCTGTACAAAAACGAATCGCAGGAATGCGTCCGTGTCGCTCAGGTCGGGCATCACCATATCTGCGCCACCTGACTTGAGCGTCGCGGCATCGACCGGTCCGGTCGCGACGGCCACAGACCTGGCGCCGGCGGCTTGCGCGCACGCCACGTCCAGCACGGTGTCGCCAACGACGATAACGTTGCCCGGCGTCACGCGCGGCGCGCCGCACGCCTCGGCGCGTTTGACGGCGACGTCAAACAGATGATTCCGATCCGTTACCGCGTCGCCATACGCGCCGCAGCGAAAGAACTTCCACAGACCGAAATGCTCGAGCTTGATGCGCGCGCCTTCTTCGCAGTTACCGGTGAGAAGTCCCGGGAAGATGTCGCCGCGCGCGTCGATCGCTTCGAGCAGATTCCGCACACCGGGAAGCACACATGTGCCGGGACGCGGCTCGGGCAGCGCTTCGAGAAGGCGAGCGAAGTACCGCTCGCGAAAACGTTCGAATGTGTCGCCGCCCAAATCGACGCCGGCACGGGCGGCGGCGTCGTCGAGAATCCACCGATCCGTGCGGCCCGCCATTTGGATGCCGTCGAAGGCATCTGGAATACCGAAGAGGTCGTCGAACGCGCGATTCATCGCGCGGCTGCCCGCGCGACCTGTACGTATCAGCGTCCCATCGATGTCGAAGAGAACGATCGTCAGATCACGATTCCGAACGCACGTTGCCCGCGCGCGGGCCCTTCGGAGACGATTCTTCGTCGAAGGAAACGCGCTGGCCTTCGGCAAGTTGATCGAAGCTTCCCTGGACGCCGCTGCGATGGAAGAACCACTCCTGTCCACCTTCGTCACGGATAAATCCGAAGCCGCGATCTCGTACGAGTCGTTTGATCGTGCCCTTAGGCATGGCGCACTCCTTCGTAGCCGGTCTTGCTCTACAATACCAGCAATCTTCAGCTATTTGGCAGCACCTTTGCGCCGAAAATTGCGCAATGGCCCCGAGTGTCTGGTGTGCCTTCGCGGTGTACAATTCCGGCGCCGTTCCATGGTGTACATATTCACGGCACTGGACCGCGTGACGGCCACCGCGTTGCGGGCTGCCTCTCGGGACACCTTAGGTGGGGCGGCCGCTGGGGCCGGGATCACACCGGGAATGCGATTGCCTGCGGAATCCTCGTGAAGTAAGGTCACACGGATAGTTCTGTCTACTCGAAGGAGAGTCAATGATGCAGAAGTCACGTCTTCGCACGTTCGCCCAATTGATGCCCCTCGCCGCGTTCGTCGTTGCGGCCAGCGCGTGCGGCGGATCGGAACCGCCAGCGCAACCGCCCGCTGAAGCCCCCGCGGCTGCACCCGCTCCAACGGCGGCGCCGGCACGCCGTGTCTTCTTCGTCGAACCGCAGGATGGCGCGACGGTCAAGAGCCCTGTGAAGGCAAAATTCGGCCTCGAAGGATACGAGCTCGCACCGGTTCCGAAGGAAACCATCACGGCCGAACAGGTTCGCGCGGGCATGGGCCACCATCACCTCGGCATCGACATGGACTGTCTGCCGGCTGGAACGGAAATCGTGAAGGGCACGCCGTCGTGGGTGCACTTCGGCACGGGCGCGACTGAAATCGACGTGCAGCTCGAACCCGGCAAGCACAAGCTCACGCTGCAGCTCGGCGACGACCTGCACCGCACGATCGAAGGCTTCTGCCAGACGATCACGGTGAACGTCGAGAAGTAAGCGGGAAAGGGGTCGGGAGGGTTTTTCGCAGGATCGGTCCGAAAAACCCTCCCGACCCCTTTTTCGCCATCACCAGAACTTCAGCGGCGATCGTCCGCGCACTTCACCGGTAGCCGGCTGCCACACGAGCAGCCGGCCGCCGGCCGCCTTCGCAAACCTCTCGTCCATCAAGAGACCGATCGTCGTCAGCCCTCGCCGGCCGGCTGCCGCTTTCACAATTTCCGCGTAATGACTCCCCTCCTCGGGCGACAAGCTGGCCGTGGGATGTTCCAGGACGAGCACGGCCGGATCGAGCGCGAGCGCGCGCGCCAGATACACCTGGGCGCGAACGAGGGGCGACGCCTCGGACACCCGCATGTCGAGCGTCGATGCGGCGATGCCGGCGTCTGCCGCGAGCGCCGTGACGCGAGTCATGGTCTCGGGCGGCACCGGCTCGAGGTGCAGGTCGAATGCAAGGGCGAGGTTCTGCGCCACCGTCATGCCTTCTAGCAGCGCGATGCGGTCGCTGATGATGCCGAAGCGTTCGACAAACGTCAGCCATTCATCGCTGTTGACGATGCTGGCGGTCGAGCGGCCGAGGCTGATGACCTCGCCCTTGTCCGGCAGCGTGGCGCCCGTCACAAGATTGATGAAGACCTCGGCGGACGGGCGATCGAAGCCGACCAGCATCGTGACCGCGCCAGCCGGAATGCGCAGGTCGCGAACCCGGAGCGGTCTCAAGCCTCCGTACTGCTTCTCCACATCCGTAAGGATGAAGGGGTCGGGCCCCATTTACTCAAGCAGCCGATTGACTTCGGCGACCACGCGCCCGCTTTCCATCAACGCCCTGATCTCGAGCTGAAGCGCGCGAAGGTTGGCCACGAGCGCCGTGATCGCCAGCACGTTGTGCACCCACGTCGGGACAACGCCCGTATCGACGCTCGCGCCCATGAGCGCCGTCGTCATCGTCGCAAGCATGGCCACGGTCGCAGCAGAAAATACAGGGGCCCGGACGACCGCGATGCGGCGCTCGAAGTCCTTCGAGAGGCCCCCTTCCGCCGCCGCTTCTCTCACGGCCTTCGCCTTGCCGAGAAAGTAGAACATCATCATCGAATGGGCCAGCAGCGTGATCATCGTGCTGAAGATGCCGATCGAGATGTGCTGCGCGAGCCCGCCGGTACTCGCGCTCTGGTAGCCGAGGTACATCGCGGCGACGATGCCGGTAATCGAGGCGAAAATTGCCGTCAGCAGGGCTGACGCCATTCAACCGTCCCTCGTGACGCGCGCGACCCGCGCCTTCAGCATTTCGAAGCGATCGTGCGGAAGACCGACCGTGCCGAACGACGTCCGTCGCCGCTCTTTCTCGCCGTGATAGTCGGATCCGCCCGACACGAGAATGCCATGGCGCGCGGCGAGGTCCAGATAGCGTTCTGTCGTCGGCGTATCGTGCTCGCTGTGAAAGGCCTCGATGGCCGTCAGGCCGGCGTCGATCATCCCGGGAATCAGGTCATCGCGCTTCAATAGTCCCGGATGCGCAAGCGACGCGAGGCCGCCCGCCCGGCCGATGATGGCGATGACCTCGGCAGGCGTCGGGCCCCTCCGGGGGATGAACGCGGGCTTGCGGTCGCCGATCAACCGATCGAACGCCTCACGCATGTCGGCCGCATGACCGGCTTTGACGAGTGCCTTCGCAATCAGAGGCCGGCCGAGCGCCTGGCCGGGACGGGGCGAGGCCAGCACATCGTCGCGATCGACGGGCTTCCCCAACTCGGCAAGCCTGTCGACAATCGCGCTCAGACGCCGCACACGATCGGCCCGCTGCTCCTCGAGGAAGGCGTCGAGTCCGGGGGTCTCGGTCTCGATGAAATACCCGAGCACGTGTACGTCCCTGCCTTCGTGAACGGCCGTAATCTCGATCCCGGGTACGAAGGCGATGCCGGATGATGCCGCGGCATGCGCGGCCTCTGGCAAACCCGCCACCGTGTCGTGATCGGTCACGCTCATCGTGCGGATGCCGGCGCGCCACGCGAGATCGACGAGCGCCGCCGGATCGTACAGGCCATCGGACGCGGTTGTGTGGAGGTGAAGATCGATCACGCGTCAGGCGTTGACACGCCGGCGCGTCTTGACGGGTTTCGGCTGCCGGGCCGGACGCCGGCGTCCTTTGCGAGCGATGAGGTTCTTGTACTCGCGGACCAGCAGCTCGAAGTGCTGCTTCTCCTCGGCGGCAAACTCCATGAAGATCTGCTTGCCTTCCGAGTCTTCGAACCGTTCGCCGTACTTCTTGAAGAACTGATGCGAGCCGCGCTCGCACTTGATGCCAATGAGCAGCGCCTGCTGATCGTTGACGCCCTTGGAGAGCCGCTCCGCCCCCTCGGCGAACAGGCCGTTGGCCGCGCCCTTGAAAAACAGGAAGGCGGGACGCGACTCGAGCTGCGGGTCGTTCTTGAGCAGCTGCGCGTAGCGCGCTTCGAGCGTGCCGAGATGCTCTTTCTCCTCCTCGGCCAGCTTCTGGAAGATCGTCCGTCCCCGTGCGTCCTGCGTGATGCGCGCGGCGCGGGTGTAGAACTCGAGACCGCTGCGCTCGGTCGCGATCGCGATGCGAAGCGCATCGCGGGCGAAGATCATCTCGGTGGTCCCGCCCTTGGCCTCGGCGGGCCGGCCGGTCTGGCACGCCTCGCATGTGCCGTAGATCTGCACGACGCTCTGCTTGCCGACGAACTTCCTGGCAGCCGCGACTTCTTCAATCAGCGCCTCGATGTCCGAGCTCAGGAACTCAAAGGACTGGTTGCAGGTCTTGCAAATCAGGTGAAAGTGCCGCGGATGGCGGTAGGAATGCTCGAATCGGAAACGGCCTTCGCCGAAATCGACCTTGCGGGCAATCCCCGCGTCCATCATCCACTGCAGCGTACGGTAGACGGTGGCCCGGCTGATGCCGCGATCTTCCTTGCGGATGAGATCGACGAGATCGTCAGCACTCAGGTGCCCCTCCTGGCGGAGGAAGGCACTGATGATGAAATCGCGCTTGCTGGATCGTTTGCCGCCAGCCGGGCGCACGCGATCGACATCAATGGTCTGCATGCGCTTCAGGTGAACCCGGAAAAGGAGGGAAGGATCGCTCCTTCACTCTATTAGTGATGGTGTCCGCCGCCGCCGCCTTCTTCGGTGGTGAACGACGAGCCGCATCCACACGTGGACGTGGCATTCGGATTCTTGATCGTGAAGCCGCCGCCGGTGACGGTCTCGACAAAGTCGACCTCGGCGCCCTTGAGGTACCGGATGCTGATGGGATCGACATACAGCTTGACGCCGTTCGACTCGAAGACCTGGTCGTCGTCGCCGCCGTTTTCCTCGATCATCAACCCATACTGGAAGCCCGAGCACCCTCCGCCCTGCACGAACACCCGCAGGCCGCTGTTGAGCTTCTGCTCTTCGGCCAGAAGCTCCGTAATCTTGGAGGCTGCTGAAGACGAGACATTAATCATGTGATTTCTCCTGGGTCAAACACCGGAACCCACTGAGGAAATTATACAATACTGGCCCGTTGTGCCACCCCGTCATCACGACCCATTGTGGCGCCTCGCAGCGGCAAAATGGGCCGAAATCGAAGCAAAATCGCCCGATCTGGCCCCTGCCGTCGCGCTTCAGCAGCGCCTCCTCGGGCTCCTCGTCGACGCCTCGGCCAGCCTCGAAGGGACTGTTTCGCTGAACCTGAGCCCGGTCGTGGTCTCGGACAAGCGGACGCGCGGCGTGCCCGCTATGCGGAATGAATCAGTCGATATCCCACTCCAGCTCGGCGAGTTTCTCCCGCCGTTGTGCACCGCACTGGCGGAGGGCGGGGCCGGCGACAGCGCCCGTCACATCGGTGAGGCTGTTGCGGCCCGTACTATAGACGCCATTTCGCTGCTGAGGGTTTCGCTGGCACGAGATCAGGAAGCGCTGCGCACCAGCGCGCTCCACATGGGTTTTTCACCCGACCTGTTGTGGCTGATTGGCGAGCTGGCCAGCAGCCCGCTCGCGCACAAGCTGGCATCGTCGATGGCCGAAAAAGGGGTCGGGAGGGTTTTTCGGACCGATCCCGAGAAAAACCCTCCCGACCCCTCTTTCGGCTGGGACCGCGGCTACTGCCCGTTCTGCGGATCGTGGCCGGCGTACATCGAAGCGCAGGATTCGGCGCGTGTGCTGCGCTGCTGCGTACTGCGCGCTCGGATGGTCGCTCCAATCGCACCGCTGCATCTACTGTGGACACGCTGGCGAGAACTTCGTGGCGGCGGCTCCGGACGTCGACCAGCCCCAGCGGCGTGTCGAGTTGTGCGGCGCGTGCGGCGGCTACACCAAAGTGATCGACACCGCGGAGCCTACCCCGTTCCCGCTCGTCGCGATCGAGGATCTCGCTACGATGCATCTCGATCGGGGAGCGATGGAGCGTGGCTATCGGCGCCCGGAACTCGTCAATCTCGACGCGATCGAGCCGCGGGCAACAACATGTTGAGCGAGTCCCAGTGGTCCGGCTGAAGCCGGACACTACGTACTGAGCGACTACGTACTGAGCGCCTGGAGTTTCCCGGCCGACTGCGCTTCGAGATCCTTGTGCAGGCTGTTGCCGTGGGCATCCATCGTGACAATCGCCGGAAAGTCCTTGACCCACAGGTGCCACATCGCCTCGGGCGTGCCGAACTCGGTCAGCGACACGCCATCGGTTCGCTCGATGCAGCGCGCGTAGTACTGTGCCGCGCCGCCGACGGCATTGAGGTACACGGCACCCGTTTCCTTCAGTCCCTGCAGCGTCTTCGCTCCCATGCCACCCTTGCCGATGACGGCACGAACGCCGTAACGGCGAAGAATCTCGGCCTGGTATGGCTCTTCACGGATGCTGGTGGTAGGCCCGGCTGCCGTCACCGTCCAGCGCTCCCCCTCTTTCTTCACGACGGGACCGCAGTGATAGAGGACCGAGCCCTTCAGATCGACGGGCGGGTCGTGCTTCATCAGGTGCGCGTGCACGGCATCGCGTCCGGTGTACATCCGGCCCGACACGAGCACGACATCGCCGACCTTCAGCGACCGCACGGTCGCCTCGTCGAGGGGCGCCTCGAGACGCAGCTCGCGGCCGGAACGTACGAAGCCCTCCTGATCCATCATCGGAATCGTCGGGTTGCTGGGATCGCGATAGAGCCATCGCACGATCGAGCCATCGCGGGCATCGAGCCTGACGCCGAGACGCCGGAACGCCCAGCAGTCGTAAGCCACCGACACGAAAAAGCTGGCCGGTAGTCGATTGAGGACGCCGATCTTGCACCCGATCAGGCTGACGTCGCCGCCGAATCCCATGGTGCCGATGCCGAGCGTGTTCACTGTGCCCATGATGTTCGCTTCGAGATCGGCAAGCCTCGGGTCGGAATTGATGTCGTCGAGGGTTCTGAACAGCTGCTCTTTCGCGTGCACGTACCCGGACGTGCGATCTCCGCCGATGCACACGCCGACCGCGCCTGGCGCGCAGCCTTTGCCCTGTGCCTGCCAGACCGCGTGCAGGATGCATTTGCGCACGCCATCGAGCGTGCGGTCGGCCCGGCCGAGGTTCGGGAGCTCGGCCGGCAGCGAGTACTGAATGTTCATGTTCTCGCAGCCGCCGCCCTTGAGAATCAGCTTCACCTCGATGTCGTCTTCTTCCCATTGATCGAAATGAATGATGGGCGTGCCCGGGCCGAGGTTGTCGCCGGAGTTTTCGCCCGTAATCGAATCGACGGAGTTCGGCCGAAGCTTCCCGAGCCTGGTCGCTTTCGCCACGGCCTCGCGAATCTGCTGGCGCATCCAGATTTGATCCGTCCCGCGCGGCACGTGCACCTCGAAGGTCGGCATTCCCGTGTCCTGGCAGATCGCGCCTTCGCCCTCGGCGGCCTGATCGATATTCAGCGCGATGATCTTCAGCGCCTGCGACGACTGCGTACCAGGTTGCTCGGCCCCCATCGCACCCTTCATGGCCGCTCGAACGTCGGGGGGCAGATCGGTCGACGTCCTGACGACCAGGTCGAGCACGCTGTCGAAAAACCGTGGAAGCATCCGGGTAGTATAGACAAGGTCCGTCCGGCTGTGGACAAGGTCCGCCTAAAGGCGGAGACTACGTACTGAGATGAAAACGGACGCCAAGCGCCACGTTCGCCGCGAGCGCGATCCGTTGGGCGAGCACGACGTTCCGGCCGACGCGTACTACGGAATCCAGACCCAGCGCGCCGCCGAGAACTTTCCGATCAGTGGCCTCCGCGCACCCGACGAGCTCGTGACGGCCACGATACTCGTCAAGAAAGCGGCGGCGGCGGCCAATACGGCCATGGATCACCTGCCCGGCGACATCGGCCAGGCCATCATGGCCGCGGCCGACGAAGTGCTGGCCGGCCAACTCCGCGATCAGTTCATCGTCGACGTCTACCAGGCGGGCGCCGGCACGTCGCACAACATGAACGCGAACGAAGTGCTGGCCAACCGCGCCGCGGAAATACTGGGTGCGCCGAAAGGCACGTACAACAAGGTCCATCCGAACGATCACGTGAACATGTCGCAATCCACCAACGACGTGTTCCCGACGGCCACACGCCTCGCGCTGCTGATCGATCATGGCCCGCTCGCATCGAGCGCGCGCAATCTGCAGGCCGCACTCGAGCGCAAGTCGCACGAGTTCGCAGGCATCCTGAAGGTCGGGCGGACGCACCTGCAGGACGCGGTGCCGATCACGCTGGGAGAAGTGTTCGGCGGATATGCGGCGTGCATCCAGAGGGGCGCCGACGACGTCGACGCGGCGTCGGCACAGTTGACCGAGTTGAATCTCGGCGCCACCGCGGTGGGGACAGGTTTGAACGCGAGCGCGGACTATGCGAAAACCGCGGTCGACCACCTGCGATCGTACACGCAGCTTCCGCTTCGGCGCGCCGCCAACCTCTTTCGAGTCACCCAGAGCATGGGCGACGTGGCGGCGTATTCCGGCGCCATGCGGCGGCTGTCGATCGAGCTCGGCAAAATCGCAAGCGACCTGCGCCTGCTGAGCATGGGGCCGCGCGCGGGTCTGTCCGAAATCGCACTGCCGGCCGTGCAGCCGGGCTCGTCGATCATGCCGGGCAAGGTGAACCCCTCGGTGCCCGAAATGGTAAACCAGGTGTGCTATCAGGTGATGGGCTGCGATCTGACCGTCGCGATGGCCGCGGAGGCCGGACAGCTCGAACTGAACGTGATGATGCCGGTCATCGCCTGGAACGCGCTGCACGCGTCCCGGATTCTCCGCGCGGCGATGACGGCGCTCGCCACGAAAACCATCGAGGGCATGACAGCCGACGCCACCCGGAACCGCGAGCTGCTCGACCGCAGTACAGCGGTAGCCACCGCGCTGAGCCCTCGCATCGGGTACGCGGCCACCGCCGAGATTGCGAAAGAGTCCGTGCGCACGGGAAAATCGATTCGGCAGATCGCGAAGGAACGCGGCATCCTGACCGACAGCGAGCTCGACGTCCTGCTCGCGCCCGAACGCATGACGGCACCAGACCAATGAACCTCAGGGCCATCGTCCTCGTTCTCACGCTCGCGGTGGTGGACTCCGGCATGCTGTCCGCTCAGCAGAAGCCGGCTGCGCAAAAGCCCCCGCGCACGCCTCGACTCTTCGCACCGCAGGATCTGGGCCTGCTCGAACCGCCCGATCGCGAGGCCTGGCAGAAGCCCGACCAGGTGATGGACGCGCTGCACATCGCCGAGGGCACGACGGTCCTCGACCTGGGGGCTGGCGGTGGCTGGTTCACCTCACGACTCGCCCGCCGCGTCGGGCCGAACGGCAGGGTGTATGCGGGCGACGTTCAGAGTCTCATGATTCAGGCGATCGTCCGCCGCATGCAGCGCGAGGGCCTGACCAATGTCACGCCGGTGCTCGGCAACGACGACGACCCGAGCCTTCCCGCGGACGCCAAACCGGATGCCGTCCTCATCGTCGACACCTTTCATGAGGCGGAACACCCCGTCGTGCTGCTGCAGAACGTTGTACGAACGTTGAAGCCTCAGGGACGCATCGGCATCATCTTTTACCGCGAGGGCGAAGGCGGCCCGGGGCCGGGGCCCGAAGAACGCGTGCCGCCGGGCGTCGTGATCGCGCAGGCGCAGACCGCCGGGCTGAGGCTCGTGGAACAACACAAGTTTCTGCCGTATCAGTATTTCCTCATCTTCGGCCGGTAGCTCAGCCCCATGCGTACGACGCTCACCATCGCGGGCAGCGATTCCATTGCGGGCGCGGGCATCCAGGCCGACCTGAAGACGTTTGCCGCCCTTGGCGTTTACGGTGTCTCCGCGTTGACGGCCGTCACCGCACAAGATACTGATGGCATCCGTGACGTGGTTGCCCTCTCGCCGGAATTTGTCCAGGCACAAATCGATGCCGTCACGCATGACGTCGAAATTGCGGCAGTAAAAACGGGCATGCTGGCCACCGCAGATATCGTGCGGGTGGTCGCCGACAGGGTCTGCCGGATTCCCCGGCTGAAGCTCGTCGTCGACCCCGTCCTGGTGGCGACCGGGCCCCGAAGCCGGACCCTGCTGGCCCCCGACGCCGTCTCAGTATTGAAGGCGAATCTGCTTCCGGCAGCGACGGTCGTGACGCCCAATGTCGCCGAAGCCGAAACGCTATCGGGGATGCGAATCCAGTCCCTCGACCAGGCTCGGGATGCCGCCAGGCGCATCCTCGACTTTGGCCCGGCGGCGGTCGTGGTCAAAGGGGGACATCTGGCGGGGCCGAAGGCCGTCGACGTGCTGCTGCACGCCGGCACGTTCACAGAGATCGAGGCCACACGCGTGGCTGTAGGCGACGTTCACGGAACCGGTTGCACGTTCGCGTCGGCAATTGCCGCCCGTCTCGCATTGGGCGACGACATTCCATCGGCGGTCGGGCACGCCAAGCGGTACATCACCGGCGCCATCGAGCACTCGTTCGAGATTGGGCGGGGCGCGCGCCTCCTCAACCACTTCTGGGAATTGTCTTTATAATCGTAGGGTTCGGCATGAACCCAATCGCGGTGACGTCCCACGTGCTTGACCTGGATTCGCTGATTCGACTGGTGTCGATCGGGGGAGGCCATGGCGCTGTCGCCACGTTCATCGGTGTCGTGCGTGACAACAATTTGAACCGGCTGGTCACGCACCTCGAATACGAGGCGTACGAGCCGATGGCGGTAAAGGCCCTCGATCAGATTTGCCGCGAGGCCGGCCGCGAGTGGCCGGGAATCCGGGTGGCTGTGCATCACCGTATTGGACCGCTCGCCATCGGCGAGGCGAGCATCGTGATCGCGGCGGCCAGTGCGCACCGTGCGGATGCGTTCGCCGCGTGCCGATATGTGATCGAGCGGGTCAAGCAGATCGTGCCCATCTGGAAGCACGAGTTTTTCGAGGGTGGCGAGGTCTGGATCGAGGGGGCCACCGCCAACCCCAACGACGAAGCGGCGCGGCTGGAGGCGGTGCGACGCGCATGCGCGTGACGGTCCGGCTCTTTGCGCGGCTGCGCGACATCGCCCGATCGAGCGATCTGTCGCGAGAGGTGCCGACCGGCGCGACTGTTGCGGACGTCTGGCGGGGACTGGTGGCCGATTTTCCGGAGATGGCCCGCTACGAGTCGTCTGTTTCGTCCGCGGTGAACGCCGATTACGCCAGGATGACGGCCATGGTGGCCGATGGCGACGAGGTGGCGTTTCTCCCACCGGTGTCCGGCGGGTGAAGACGAAAAATTTCTTTTGATCTTCTGACCTTCTGTTAAGAAGACAAGGATGCTCGAGAAACTCAATTCCGTTGAAGCGAACTACGAGGAGCTCTCCGCGCTCCTGGCGACCCCGTCCGTTCAGTCGGACTCCAACGAGTATCGCAAGCACGCGAAAGCGCTCGCCGAGATCGAGCCGCTCGTCGAAAAGTACCGCGAGTACAAAGGCGTCCTCAAGGAGATCGAGGACAACCAGGAGTTGGCCAAGGGCGACGATGCGGACATGCGCGAGCTGGCCAGGGAGGAGCTGAAGAGCCTCGACGCCCGGCGCGAGGCCCTGGTCGCCGAAATCAAGATCCTGCTGATCCCGAAAGATCCGAACGACCAGAAGAACGTGGTGCTGGAGATCCGCGCGGGCACGGGCGGTGAAGAGGCGGCGTTGTTTGCCTACGAGCTGTACCGGATGTATACCCGGTTCGCGGAGAAACAGGGCTGGCGCGTCGAGATCATGTCGACCAGCGAGAGCGACGTCGGCGGCGTCAAGGAAGTCATCGCGACCATCGAAGGGCGAGGCGCGTACAGCAAGCTGAAATACGAGAGCGGGGTTCACCGCGTGCAGCGCGTGCCGGCGACCGAAGCGTCCGGCCGGGTTCACACCTCGACGGTCACCGTCGCGGTGCTGCCGGAGGCCGAGGAAGTAGACGTCCAGATCGACGCCAAGGACCTGCGTATCGACACATTCTGTTCGAGCGGACCCGGCGGGCAGAGCGTCAACACGACCTATTCGGCCGTCCGCATTACGCACATCCCGACCGGGACGGTGGTTTCCCAGCAGGACGAGAAGTCACAAATCAAAAACCGGGCGAAAGCCATGCGCGTCCTGCGCTCGCGGCTCTACGACATGGAGATGCGCAAGCAGCAGGAAGCCATCGCCAAAGACCGCCGCAGCCAGGTCGGCACCGGCGAACGCTCGGAGAAGATCCGTACCTACAATTTCAAAGAAAACCGCATTACCGATCATCGAGTAAACTTCACGACTCACCAGCTCGCCGAGGTGTTGAGCTCCGGGGACCTTTCCGAGCTGCTCGACAACGTCACGATGTACTACCAGTCGGAGAAGTTGAAGGAAGCGACGGCCAACTGAACATGCTGACCATCCACGACCTGGTGCGTGGCGCGCGCGATCGGTTCGTCACGGCAGGCATCAGCGCCAATTCCGCGAACCTCGACGCCGAGGTGCTCGCGCGGCGGGTGCTTGGGTGGGACCGCGCGCGTTTCCTCGCCGATCGCGACGAGCGGGCGACAACCGTCTTCCTCCTCAACTACGAACCGCTGGTCGCGCGGCGCGAGCGCCGCGAGCCCGTGTCGTACATCCTGGGCATGCGGGAATTCTGGGGCATGGAATTCCAGGTCGGCCCCGATGTGCTGATTCCGCGTCCCGAGACGGAATTCATCATCGAAGAGACGCTCGCGCGGATTGGCAGCGATACGCGCCCCGTCATCATGGACATCGGCACCGGCAGTGGTTGCATTGCCATCGCCCTGGCGCGCGAGATACCCGGCGCCCGCGTGATCGCCACAGATGTGTCCCGCAGCGCGCTCGAGATCGCGCGGCAGAACGCCCTGCGGCACGGTGTCGCCGATCAGATCCAGTTTATCGAGACGAGCTTTCTCGACGGCATCGACGAGATCGCCGACGTGATTGTCTCGAATCCGCCGTACGTGCCGTCGGTGTCCCAGCCCGGCCTCATACCGGAAGTGCGCGATTACGAACCGCCGGTGGCCGTGTTTGCCGGCGTGGACGGCCTCGACGGCGTCCGGAGCGTGCTCGAAGCGGCGGTCGCGCGATTGGCGTCTGACGGCCTGCTCATCATGGAATTCGGCCTCGGTCAGGACGATGCCGTCACAGCCCTGGTGGACGTTGTCAGCACTCTCGACCTGGTGGCGATACGGCACGACCTGCAGGACATCCCGCGCACGGTTATCTGCCGCAGAAATCACGAAGCGCCACGATGACGAACGAGGACTGTCTCTTCTGCAAGATCATCGCGGGCATCATTCCGGTAAAGCCGCTGTACGAAGACGCGGACTTGATTGCGATTCAGGACATCAACCCGCAGGCGCCGCTGCACGCGCTCGTCATTCCAAAAACACACATTCGATCGCTGAACGACCTGACGCCCGAGCACGATGCGCTCGTCGGCCGCATGTTCAGGCGTGCGGCGGTACTTGCCAGCGAGCGCGGCGTGTCGAATCTCGGTTACCGGACCGTATTCAACACAGGTCCTCAGGCGGGACAGAGCGTGTTCCACATCCATCTGCACGTGCTCGGCGGCCGTTCGCTGAGCTGGCCGCCCGGTTAGCGGAGGGCCCTCTCTCACAGCAGCGAAGGCAGCTCCCTCAAACTCCGAATAACCGGCACGCCCGGGTCCGGCGCGTGGCCACCTGCGTCGGATCGCCTCACCAGCACGCCTCTCATCCCGATACGCCTCGCCCCTTCGATGTCCTGCGTCAGGCTGTCGCCCACCATCACCGCGTCCGCGGCTCGCACGCCCGCCAGCTTCAGCGCCGCCTCGAAGATGCTCGGGTGCGGCTTCATGAACCCGTGCTGCGACGACGACACGGCCACGTCGATGAGCCCGTCGAGCTCGAAGTGCTCCTGGAAAGAGTCGAGGCAACGGTGCGTGTTCGAAATCAAGCCCAGCACGAGGTCGCGCGCGGCGAGCATTTCGAGCGCCTCGAACACGTCTTCGTAGAGCTGGAAGTGCTGGCAGGCGGCCCATTCCCTATAGATCTCCGCCGCACAGGGCTCCACACCCGCGCCCGATCCGCCCATCGCCTTGATGATGTGCGACGTGTAGTCGATGAAGATCTGCGGGTTGTACACCGCATCCTGGTCGCGATCGAGGATATGCGACGCGCTGATCACCGCGTCCGGAAAGCGCGCCGCATCAACGGCCACACCGTGCCGAGCGCAGAACGCCTCGTACCCTTCACCCTGGAACGCGGGGCCCGGGTAGATGAGCGTGAAATCCACGTCGAAGAAGACCGCCGCGGTCTGGTTCATTTCTGATAGGGCCCGGCCACGACGAGCGACGCACGGGCGGTGTCGAGCGTATGCCGCGCCGCGGCATTCACATCGTCCAGCGTCACCGCATCGAGCAGCGCGGGCAGCCGGACATCGTGGTCGAGGCCGAGGCCGAAGAATTCGGCCGTCTGCAGGAAGGTCGCAATGGCGCCGTTGGTTTCGAGCAGCCGGGGAATCGATCCGATCAGGTACTGCTTGCAGTCGGCGAGCTCTTCGGGCGCCAATCCCTCCTTCGTCAGACGCGTCATTTCCTCGTCGATCGACTTGACGGCGCGATCGACGTTCGAGGGGTTCACGCCCGCACGCACGACGAGCGGCCCCTCGACGACGTTCGCGTCGAACGAGCTGAAGACGTAGTACGCCATCCCCTGCCGCTCGCGAATGCTGTCGCCGAGCCGTCCGCCGATGCCGTACTGCCCGAGTGCGTTGTTCATCAGGGTGTAGGCGTAGTAGCGCGGATCGCTCCGGACGATCGTGGTGAAGCCGTACGCGATGTCGGCCTGCGCCTTGTTCATCATCGGAATGACCCGCTCCTGTCTGGGCCGATCCGAGGGCACGCCCGCGAGCGTCACATCACCGGCGGCAGACTTCCTCCATCCGCCGAACACTCTCTCGCCGGCGGCGACGGCGCGCTGGCGATCGACGTCGCCGACGATGATGACGGTGGTCGCGGCGGGCGCAAACCGCGCGTCGTGAAATTCCACCAGATCGCTCCGCCCGATTCTCGTTATGCTCTCGAGCGTGCCTTTCGCGGGGCGTCCGTACGGATGCTGTTCGGGATAGAGCAGGCCGAAGAGCGTCAGCATCGCCATGGCCGCGGGGCTGTCTTCGTCCTGGCGGATGGCGTTGGCGACCTCGCCTTTCCGCTTCTCGATTTCTTCCTCGGGAAACGCCGGCTGCATGACAATCTCGCCGACCAGCTCGAGCATGGCCTCGAAATCCTCCGCCAGGCATGTGCAGTTGACCGACATAACGTGGCGGTTGGCGCCGACGCTCAACGACACGCCACGCTCGTCCAGGGCTTCGGCAACCTGCTCGCTGGACTTCTCACGCGTGCCGCGGTCGAGCACGCGCGACGTCAAGTGGCTCAGCCCGAGCAGCGCATTGGAATCGTAGATGCTGCCCGCTCGCACGCCGACCTGAATCGTGACCGCAGGAACCGTGCGCGCTTCCTTGCTGATGACGACGGTGCCATTACCCAGCACGTGTCTGCCGGCGGCGATCCCCTTTTGAAGATCGGTATTCATTCCGCGTCTCCACCACTCGGGGTGAACCACCCGACGGTGCGGCGGTCGCTTCGCAGGTACTTCCTGGCCGCCTGATTTACTTCGCTCGCGTTGACGCTGGCGATGCGGCCGGGTGCATCTTGATACAGGTCGAGGTTGGCCACCGTCTGGAAGTAGCCGAGCTGATGACCGATGTTGGTCACGCTGTCGTTCTCGAACACGAGCCGTGCGCGAAGCTGGTTTTTTGCCTTGGTCAGCTCGCGCTCGGTGATGCCATGGCTGGCCACCTCGTTCAGCGCGTCCGTCGCCGCCGCTTCGACGTCCTGCAAGCCGACGCCTTCCATGGCCGTGGCCGACACCAGGTACAGGAAGGGATGTTCGGTCGGCAGCAACCCCGCGCCAACGCTGGATGCAAGCCGGCGCTCGACCAACGCGCGATACAGCCGGGCGCTGCGCTGGGGCGGCGGCGTGCGGAAACTGGACCAGAGATTGATGCCCTTGGCCCCGGTGAGGATCGCATCGAGCACGAGCATCGGAAAGAAATCGGCATCGCCGACCGCCGGCGCATGGTAGGCAAGCTTGAGGTAAGCGGTCGTGCCTTCCCGTGACACCTCCACACGCCGTTCCCCCAACTGCTCAGGCTCGACCACGTTGACGCGCCGCGGGGCGCCACCCGGTGGAATGCCGCCGAACTGCTTTTCGACCCGGCGCAACACGTCGCCGGTCTCGACGTCGCCGACGACGACCACGGTGGCGTTGTTGGGAATGTAGTTTCGCCGGTAGTACTGATAAAGATCGTCGCGGCTCATCGTCCGGAGGTCGGACAGCCAGCCAATCGTGGGATGGCGATAGGGATGAACCTTGTAAGCGGCGGCAATCACGTCCTGCTCGAGCAGCGTATCCGGATCGTTTTCACTGCCCTGCAGTTCGGAAATGATGACGGTTCGTTCCGACTCGCAGTCGTCGGGGTCGTACAGGCAATTGGCCATCCGCTCGGCTTCGATGAAGAGCATCCGGTCGAGGCCGGCTGTTGACGCCGTTTCCATGTACGTCGTCTGGTCGATCCACGTATAGCCGTTCCAGCTGCCGCCGAACTTCTCGATGATGCCTTTCACCTGGTCGCGCGGGATGTTCGTGGTGCCCTTGAAATTCATGTGCTCGACCCAGTGCGATACACCCGTAAGACCGGTGACTTCGTCTTTGGAGCCCACTTTGTACCAGCACCAGACCGACGCCAGCGGAGCGGTATGCACCTCCTGTACGAGCACCTTCAGCCCGTTGTCCAGAACCGTCGATGTCATATGCTGTCCATTATAGCGGCCGCTTCGCCCCGCTTCGGTGAGCGCAACCGGCGAGAATGTATTGGCAAGCTCGTTGCTTTGATAGATTGGGCTGGACGTCGTGCGCAAACCATTTCTCGTTGCACTCCTGGCCGGGACAGTCGCGTTAGCGGCCCAGACGTACGCCCAGTCCGGACGAGGACAGGGCGGTCGCGATGACGACCCGGCTCGTTCTGCCGCACCGCCGAACGCGCGAACTGTCGTGGTGCCATCGAACGTCGTATGGACCAACACCCGCATCAATGTGACGCGTGGTCAGCACCTGCGGTTCGAACCGTCAGGTGAAATCCGCCTCAGCTTCAACGGCGAAGACATCGCGCGGGCGTCGGGTGCGACGAAAGCCCGGCACACCGACAGCGCGCCGATTCCGTTGATTCCGGTGGGCGCCCTCATCGGACGTGTGGGCAACGGACAACCGTTCTCGATCGGCGATACGACCAACGCCCTGAACATGCCAGCGAACGGTCGTCTGTTCCTGGGTGTCAACGACGACCACGTCGCCGACAACAGCGGCAATTTCGTCGTCAAAATCTGGGAACCGTAGGTCCCTGCCATTTGCCATAGAGCCATCCAGCCAGAGCCATGGCGTGAAGTACAATCCAGTATTCCATGGCAGACTGGAAAGACACGCTCAATCTCCCGCGAACAGAGTTTCCGATGAAGGCGAATCTGCCTGTCGCCGAGCCGCAGATGCTCGCCCGCTGGAACGCGATGAACCTGTATGGACAGCTGCGCGGAGCTCGGGCGGGGAAGCCCAAGTTCGTGCTCCACGACGGCCCCCCGTACGCGAACGGCAGCATTCACATCGGCACGGCCATCAACAAGATTCTCAAAGAGCTGGTGGTCAAATCGAAATCGATGTCGGGCTACGACGCACCGTACGTCGTCGGGTTCGATTGCCATGGCCTGCCCATTGAGCTGAAAGTCGACAAAGAGCTCGGGGCAAAAAAGCGCGAGATGAGCGTGGCCGAGTTCTGCCGCGCGTGCCGCGCCTACGCCGAGCGCTTCATCGGCACGATGACCGAACAGTTCCAGCGGCTGGGCATCCTCGGTACCTGGGACGCACCCTACCTGACGATGGACTATCGGTATCAGGCGGCCATCGCCAGGACGTTCGGACGCTTCGTCGAGAAGGGGCTCGTCTACAAAGGCAAGAAGCCGGTGCACTGGTGCATCCACTGCCGCACGGCGCTCGCCGAAGCCGAGGTCGAGTACGCCGACCACGTCTCGCCGTCGATCTATGTCGAGTTCGCGCTGGCGCCAGAGAGCCAGGCCGAGATCGCGCAGCGGGTACCGAAGCTCGCCGGACGGAACGTGTCGGTCGTCATCTGGACGACGACGCCGTGGACGATTCCGTCCAACCTCGCGATTGCCTTTCACCCCGAGTTTGACTACGCCGCGTACGATCTCGAGGGTCGCGCCGTCATCATGGCCGAAGGACTCGCGTCCCGAGTGGCCGAGGCGACCGGGCTCGCCTTCGGAGCGCCCGTTGCAAAAATGAAGGGCGCCGACCTCGAGAAGCTCCGCTTCCGCCATCCGTTGTACGCGCGCGATTCAATCGCGGTGCTGGCCGATTACGTGACGTTGGATGCGGGCACCGGCGCGGTGCACACAGCGCCCGGACACGGCGCCGACGACTTCGCGACCGGCCAGAAGTACGGGCTCGAGATCTACGCTCCGGTCGGACCCGGCGGCCATTTCCTCGAGAGCGTCGAGCTCTTCTCGGGGCAGCGTGTGTTCGATGCCAACGCCAGTGTCGAACAGGCGCTCAAGGAACGCAGCCGGCTGCTGCATCGATCGAACTTTTCCCATCAGTATCCGCATTGCTGGCGGTGTCATAACCCGGTCATCTTCCTCGCGACGTCGCAGTGGTTTATCCGTATGGACGGCGACCCCGCAATCGCCGCCGACGGCAAGGCACCGCAAACGCTCCGCGAGGCGGCCATCAGCGCCATCGACAACGACGTGAAATGGATTCCCGCGTGGGGCCACGACCGGATCTACAACATGGTGTCGAGCCGGCCCGACTGGTGCATCTCGCGCCAGCGCGTGTGGGGCGTGCCGATTCCGGCGGTGGATTGCACCAAGTGCGGCGAAGCGATCACCACGCCGGCCCTGGTCGAGAACGCGGCCAGGATCTTCGAAGCCCATGGCGCCGACGCGTGGTACGACCGGCCAGTCGAGGACTTCCTCCCCTCCGGACTGGCATGTCCGTCGTGCGGCGGGACGACGTTCGCAAAAGAGATGAACATTCTCGACGTGTGGTTCGACTCCGGGTCGAGCCACGAGGCGGTTCTCTCCGTCAGGCCCGAGCTGACCTGGCCCTCCGACATCTACCTCGAAGGCAGCGACCAGCATCGCGGATGGTTCCAGAGCTCGCTCCTGCTCGGCCTCGGCACGCGAGGACGTCCGCCATACCGGCAGGTCGTGACCAACGGCTTCGTCATCGACACCGATGGACAGAAGATGTCGAAGTCGATCGGCAACGTCATCGCTCCGCAGGACGTCATCAATCAGAGCGGCGCGGACGTGCTCAGGCTCTGGGCGGCGATGAGCGACTACTGGGAAGACATTCGCGTGAGCAAGGAAATCCTCACGCGCGCTTCCGAGGCGTACAGAAAGATCCGGAACACGCTTCGCTATCTCATCGGGAACTTGTACGACTTCGACCCGTCGCGCGATCGCGTGCCCTTCGACGCACTCGAAGAGGTGGATCGGTACATCCTGCTCCGCTACAGCCAGGTCGCGAAGCAGACGCTCGCCGCTTATGACGCGTACGATTTCAGCACGATCTTCCAGACGGTGAACGCGTTCACGACCGTCGACCTGAGCGCGTTTTACGCGGACGCCTCCAAAGATCGTCTCTACACCTTTGCGTCCGGCTCGAAAGAGCGGCGCTCCGCCCAGACGGCGATGTACGTCATCGCAGACGGCCTCGCCCGGCTGCTGGCGCCCATTCTGTCGTTCACGACCGACGAGCTTTGGCAGTACCTGCCGGGCTCGCGCGAGGAGTCGGTGCACCTGGCGTTGTTCCCCGATGGGGCCTCGCTCGATGCACTGGACGATCCGGCCCTGACGACACGATGGGAACGGCTGATCGCCGTCCGCGACCAGGTTCTGGCCAAGATCGAGCCGTTGCGCAAGGACAAGCAGATCGGCAGCTCGCTCCAGGCCAAAGTGACGTTGTCTGCGACAGGAGACGACCTCGCTCTCCTGAGGTCGCAGGAAGCCCAGCTTCCGATGCTCTTCATCGTCTCCGAGGTCGAAGTGCGCGAAGGGACGCGGGGTGGGGGGCTGGAAATTTCAATCGATCGTGCCAGGGGCGTCAAATGCGAGCGCTGCTGGCGGTATGTACCCAACGTGTCGTCCGATCCGGCTCGACCCGGTATCTGCGATCGCTGCCAGGGCGCACTGGCCGAGACTGTCCCTCGACAAGCTCGGGACACCCTGAGCGTGTCGAAGGGTGTCAACTCGTGATGGGTGCGGTTGACGCCACGAGACCGCTGGGGACGGGACAACGGTTGGGCCGTATGCCGGAGCTCGTCACGGTTGCCGTCATCGTCGCGCTCGATCAGGCCACCAAGGCTGCCGTCAGGGCCCGGCTGCCGCTGTATGAGAGCGTGACGGTCATCCCGGGGTTCTTCGACCTGACGCACGTGCGAAACACCGGCGCGGCGTTTGGTATGCTGAACGGCGTCGACTTCGCGTACAAGCCGGCTGTGATGGTGATCGTCGCGCTGATCGCGCTTGGCGCGGTCGCCAGCTACGCGCTGACCCTGCCGTCAACGCAGCAGATAGCGCGCTACGGTCTGGCCTTGATTCTCGGCGGGGCGGTGGGCAACCTCATCGACCGCGCCACAGTGGGTTATGTGGTGGACTTCGTCGACGTGTACTGGCGGGGCGTTCATTTCTGGGCTTTCAACGTCGCCGACTCCGCGATTACAGTTGGTGTGGTTCTGATGTTGCTCGACGTGCTTGGAGTAGGACGTGTATCCGAGACTGTTTGAAATCCCGGAGATCTTCGGCATCGGGCCGCTGACGATCTACACCTACGGAGTGATGCTGGCCGCCGCCTATCTGGCCGGGCTGCAGCTCGCCATCGTCCGCGGACGGAAGGCCCGTCTCGACCCCGGACGCCTGCTCGATCTCGGCGTCTACATCGTCATCGCGGCGCTCGTCGGCGCCAAGCTGCTGCTCCTGGTCGTCAACTTCAATTATTTCCGCAACAACCCGGACGAGATTCTCGTGCTTGCGCGATCGGGCGGCGTGTTTTACGGCGGCCTCATCACGGCGACGCTCGTCGCGTTCTGGTATATCCGGCGTCACGCCCTGCCCTTCTGGACGACGTGCGACATGTTCGCGCCGGGCATTGCGCTGGGGCACGTCATCGGCCGCATGGGCTGTCTGATGGCCGGCTGCTGCTACGGACGCCAGACCAACGTGCCCTGGGCCGTGACGTTCACCGATCCCTTTGCGGCCGCCAATGTCGGCACTCCGCTGAACGTACCCTTGCATCCCACTCAGGTGTACGAGGCGGGCGCGGAGCTCCTCATCCTGATTTTTCTGCTCGTAACCGAGAAGAAAGGGCGTCCCTACCCCGGCCGCACGTTCTGGGGCTACATGCTCCTCTACGCCATCTCGAGGTTCATCATCGAGTTCTATCGCGCCGACGAGCGCGGCTTCGTGATGGGGCTCTCGACGTCGCAGTTCATCTCGGTCCTGCTGGCGCCACTCAGCCTCGCGATGCTCATCTATCTGCGGCGCACGATTTCGCCCGAGCCGGCCAAGGCCGCCAGGCGTGCGGCATGAAAAGATGCACGTGGTTCGTGAGGTTCGTAAAGTTCGTGAGTTCGTAAAGTTCGTAGGTTCGTGGAGTTCGAACAGTTCGCGCGAGCGTCGAACCTCTGAACCTGACGAACCCCACGAACCTACGAACCTACGAACTATACGAACTATACGAACTTGCCGAACTTGCCGAACTTCGACCCGAGGCCATCTATGTCTCCCCGCCACGATCTGACCGTCTCTCCTGAAGAGGCGGGCATCCGCATCGATCGGTATCTCACGAGCGTGCTGGCGGGCCACTCGCGCTCGCAGATTCAGCGCCTCATCAAAGACGGCAAAGTCACCGTCGCCGGCCGGGCGGTTCCAGCCAATCGAGTGGTACGCGGAGGCGACGCCGTCGGCATCGAAATTCCCGAACCGACGGGCGCGGCGCCGGAGCCCGAGGATCTCGACCTCGACATCGTTTACCAGGATTCGGACCTGATCGTCGTCAACAAACCCGCAGGCATGGTGGTCCATCCCGCCGCCGGTCACGCGCAGGGCACGCTCGTCAACGCCTTGCTGCACGAGGTGGACGACCTGAGTGGCATCGGCGGAGAACTGAGGCCCGGCATCGTCCATCGCCTCGATCGCGGAACCTCGGGCCTGATGGTCGTGGCCAAGAACGACCGCGCGCACGCCGAGCTCGCGCGACAGTTCCACGATCGCGAGGTGGAAAAGGAATACGTCGCGCTGGTGTGGGGCGTCGTCCAGGCGGGCCGCCGCATCGATTTGCCAATCGGCCGCGACCCGGCCGACCGCAAGAAGATGTCGGCACGCGCGCGCCGCGCACGATCGGCGGCCACGCGGATCACCGCCGCGCTGCAGATACCTGGCGTCACGCTGATACACGTAGCGATCGCCACCGGGCGCACACATCAAATACGCGTGCACCTGAGTGAGATCGGGCATCCGATCGTCGGCGATGCGGTGTACGGTGGCCTCCGCAGAAGAGTCCCTGGCGATCTTCGGCCCGTGCTCGGCCTCGATCGCCCGTTCCTGCACGCGGGACGTCTCGTGTTTCATCACCCTTCGGACGGACGTAAGATGGAGTTCGAAGCGCCGCTGCCGCCCGATCTGCAAACCGTTCTCGACGAGATCCTGCCGGACGACTATGAGCGAAGCACCCCCTGACGTAAGACAGTCCGACGCGATCTACAAGGGACGCGTCTTCAACATCACGGTCGACCAGGTCGTCTTTGCGGACGGCCGAACCGTGAAAATGGAGGTCGTGCGTCATCGCGGCTCTGTCGTGCTGATGCCGATGACGGCGCCGGATCGCATTCTGCTCGTTCGCCAGTACCGCTACGTGGTCGACGAGTGGCTCTGGGAACTGCCCGCGGGCACGCTCGAGCCCAACGAGAGCCTGGTTGACGCCGCGCTGCGCGAGTGCCACGAGGAGGTCGGCAAGATCGCCGGCAAGGCGGAGAAGCTGCTCAGCTTCTTCCCGTCACCCGGCTTCTGCGACGAGGTGATGAACTTCTTTCTGCTGACAGGCCTGCGCGATCCCCGCCCGGACGAGCCCGCCGCGCATCAGGACCCTGATGAGATTCTCAACGTGAAGGAATTCGCGGTCGAGGACGTACGGCGGATGGTGAAAGCCGGTGAGATTCGAGATATGAAGACGGCTGTGGGACTTACGCTGATCGCGTAGTCGCAAGGCGCAAGTCGAAAGTCGTGAGGCGCAAGTCTGGGTCAGGCGCAGGGCGAGTTCGCCTTGAGACTACCGACTACCGACTACCGACTTGCGCCTTGCGACTCATTGCACCGTCCCCTGCACCCGCGTGCCGGTGCGCCGCTCGCGGTGCGAGGTCGTCGACGGCGTCAACGCCAGCAGCACGGCTTCGTCGATGGTCGAGACCAGGTGGATCGTCAGGTCGCGGCGAAGCTCCTCGCTGAGGTCCTCTTTCACGTCCTTGTCGTTCTGCCGCGGCAGAATGATCTCCTTCACTCCCAGCCGTCGAGCCGCCAGCACCTTTTCCTTGATGCCACCGACCGGCAGCACGCGCCCGGACAAGGTAATCTCGCCCGTCATCGCAATGTCGCCGCGAACCGGCCGGCCCGTCAGCTCCGACGCCAGCGCCACCGCCATCGTCACGCCCGCCGACGGCCCGTCCTTGGGAATCGCGCCCGACGGCACGTGCAGATGGATCTCGGCCGACTTGTAGAAATCGGGATCGACGTTGAACTGCGCGGCGTGCGCCCGGAACCACGACAGCGCCGCCCTGGCCGACTCTTTCATGACGTCGCCGAGGTGGCCCGTCAGGGTCAGCGTGCCACTGCCTTGCATGCGCGACGCCTCGATGAAGAGGACTTCGCCGCCGACCGGCGTCCAGGCCATGCCGATCGCCACACCCGGGTTCTTCGTGCGCTCTTCGATTTCCTCGTCGAGGTATCGAGGCGCGCCGAGCAGCCCGACGACGGTATCGCGCGTGAGGCTGACCGGCTCCTCCTGCCCTTCCGCACGGCGCCGCGCGATCTTTCGGATGAGCGACGCGATCTCGCGCTCGAGATTGCGGACCCCCGCCTCACGCGTGTAGCCCCGAATCACGAGGCGGATGGCGTCATCCGTAAACGACACCATCTCGGCCGTCAGCCCGTGGTTCGCAACCTGCTTGGCGATGAGGTGCTCTTTCGCAATCTTGAGCTTCTCCTCCTCGGTATACCCCGGCAGCTCGAGCACTTCCATTCTGTCGCGCAGCGGCGGCGGAATCGTGTCGAGCACGTTCGCCGTCGTCACGAACAGCACTTCGGACAAGTCGAACGGCACGTCGAGATAGTGATCGCGGAACGAGTTGTTCTGTTCAGGGTCGAGCACTTCGAGCAGCGCCGAGCTCGGGTCGCCGCGGAAGTCCGATCCCAGCTTGTCGATTTCGTCGAGGATGAACACCGGGTTCTTGGACTCCGCCCTGCGGAGCCCCTGGATGATCTGGCCCGGCAGCGCCCCGATGTACGTCCGGCGATGCCCGCGAATCTCCGCCTCGTCGCGCATGCCTCCCAGCGAGACGCGCACGAACTTCCGATCCAGTGAATTGGCAATCGATTTCGCGAGCGACGTTTTGCCGACTCCCGGAGGACCCGCGAAGCAGAGGATCGGCCCCTTCATCGTCGGGTTGAGCTTCCGCACCGCGAGGTACTCGAGGATGCGGTCCTTCACCTTCTCGAGACCGGTGTGATCCGCGTCCAGCACGCCCTTGGTGCGCGCCAGGTCGATCACTTCGTCCGTACGCTTCGCCCAGGGCAGCGCGATCAGCCAGTCGAGATACGTGCGCGAGACCGTGTATTCGGCGGCCGCGACCGGCATTCTCGTCAGGCGATCGAGCTCGCGCCTGGCTTCCTTCTTGACCGCGTCCGGCATGCCGGCGGCTTCGATCTTTTCGCGAAGCTCTTCGACTTCCTTGGTCTGATCGTCGCCTTCGCCGAGCTCTTTCTGAATCGCCTTCATCTGCTCGCGCAGGAAGTATTCGCGCTGGTTCTTCCCGACCTCCGACTGCACCTGCGACTGGATTTTCGACCCCAGCTCGAGCACCTCGGCTTCCTTGATGAGCAGGCGGTTGAGCAAATCAAGGCGCGAGCGCACGTCGACCGTCTCGAGCACTTCCTGCTTGACCGCCGTGCTCAACGTGGCGAGGCTCGACGCGATGAAGTCGGCGAGCCGGCCCGGCTCGGTGATGTTCATCGCCAGCGCCTGCAGATCGTCGGACAGGAGCGGCGACAGCGAGACGACGTGCTGGAAATTGGTCTTGATGTTCCGCTGGAGGGCGTCGATCTCGAGACGGTCTTCGTCCCGCACCGTGTCGTCTGCCGGATTCACGCGGGCCCGCAGGTACGGGCGCGCGACCGTGATCGACTCCAGTTGGAGGCGGGACAGGCCCTGGACGATCAAGCGCAGGCTGCCGTCTGGCAGCTTGAACATCTTGTGAATGTGCGTGGCGGTACCGATCCGGTGGAGATCGTCCTGGGTCGGCTCCTCGACCGACGCGTCGCGCTGCGTGAACACGCCGACGAGCTTGCTTCCGCTGATCGCTTCTTCGATGAGGCGCACCGAGCTTTCGCGGGCGACCGCCAGCGGCAGAAACGAATTCGGAAACAACACCGTGTCGCGCAGCGGAAGAATCGGCAGCTCGCTCGGTATCGCGACCGGATGCTCGGCAGACGCTTCCGCGATTTCGAGACGCTCGTCTTCACGACCCATGGTGACACCCCCCGTTGGTCCTGCAGTTTATAACTTGTCGCGGTTTCTTGTTCGTGCGGGCGGGCTACAGGCTCCGCCCGTGACGGCGGAGCCTGTTAGAAGGGACGCCGTATTAGCTTGACACGTCTCCGAAGAAGAACGCCGGACCGTTACGCTTCTGGGCGGCGACCTTTTCGCGTTCGACCGCCATCTCCCGGCCCTCTTCGCAATCCTTGCACCGCACCGCGAACGGCAGCGCCCGGAGGCGCTTGTCCGAGATTTCTCCGCCGCAGTCCGCACAGTAGCCGTAGTTGCCGACCTCGAGCCGATGCAGCGCGTCGTTGACCTTGGTGAGCGTTTCCGCCTTCATCTGAATCAGCGCGAACTCGATGTCTTCCTGAATATCGGCTTCGGAACTCTCGCCGGCGTCCAGGACTTCGTTGACCTTGCCCCACGCATCCGCTTCTCGCTGATCCCGAATGCGACCCTGAACCTCGCTCAGGATCTCTTTACGGCGCTCCTCGAGCATCCGCTTCAGATCGGAATAGCGGGCTTCGTTCACTGAGGAGGTCTGTTTGCCTGTCGTCGTCTTCATGATTCCGACTCCTTCCGCCGTGTCTCAAATCTAGTCATTACCCGAACCGTTCGTGCTGCGCCTAATGCAAATAGGATGCCTACGCGTCGCACTCAGTTTGTCTTGGAGAATCGGGGGACTTTCGCAGGGAGGAAGCGGCGGGACTGGGAAAAAAAGGCTGCCTTTCCCCATCACGGGCTCCACCTCCCCGATCTGCTTGAGTCTATCTCCCTCATCACACTAGACTTATCTCATTCCGTTCATTGGCTCTCCCGCCATTTCGAAACTCGTAACTATTAGACGCCGGCGAGCCCCTGGCGGTTCGGTTTGACGACATCGAGCGACAAGGTCGTTAATAGAGGACAATTACGGTTTAACCAATCAGGACGATTCCCCACACTATGCCGTGTCCGGTCTGCAACCAACGCAAAGCCAAGCGGGCGTGCCCCGCCCTGAATCAGCAGATCTGCGCGGTATGTTGCGGCACAAAACGCCTCGTCGAGATTAACTGCCCGCCGGATTGCGGATATTTGTCTACATCCCGCAGCCATCCTCCCGCGGTTGTGCAGCGCCAGCAGGAAATGGATCGCGCCATCATGCTGCCGCTGATGCAGGGGTTATCGGAGCGCCAGGCACGGGTATTCCTGATGCTGGCCGCGCTGACATCGCGCCACCAGTCCGAGGGTCTGCAGAAGCTCGTGGACGACGATATCGCCCAGGCCGCGGGCGCGCTGGCCTCGACGCTCGAGACCTCGGCGCGTGGCATCGTTTACGAACATCAGCCCACATCAGTGGCGGCATCGCGGCTGATGGGCGAGCTCAAGACCATGGTGGCCGAGGTGGTAAAAAATGCCGGTTCTGCACTCGAACGCGACGCAGCCATTGCGCTGCGACGCATCGAGCACGGTGCCAGAACGATGGCCGCCTATCCCTCGGCGGGCACCGACCCGGGACGGGGGCCCAGCGAACTGCAGCACCTGTTCGCCCGCGTGCTGACGCCCCCGCCGGGAACGGAAACGCCCGAGACGCCGACCGCTCCGGCCTCGTCGATCATCATTCCTTGAGTTATAATGACCGGTTCCTTCTGGAGGAAGTAATGGCAAAGAGTTGTGAAGTGTGCGGGAAGAAGCCCGTCGTCGGCCGGATCGTCAGCCACGCGCATAACGTGAGCCCCCGCCGTTTCGAGCCGAACCTGCAGGTTGTTCGCGCCATGATCAACGGCGGCGTCCGCCGTATCCGCGTCTGCACCCGCTGCCTGCGCTCGAACAAAGTCACCAAAGCCGCCTGACGATGCTCTCCCCCGTTTCGACCGGGTCGGCGCCCAAGGCGCTGGGGCCGTATTCGCAGGCGATCAGCGCAGGTCAGTTCCTGTTTGTCTCGGGTCAGGTTCCCATCGATCCAGCGACCAATGAGCTGGTTGGTGGCAGCATCGCCGACCAGACGCGACGCGTGTTCCAGAACATCGGGGAAATCCTGAAGGCCGGGGGCGCGTCGTTCCAGCACGTGGTCCGCGCGACCGTCTATCTCGCGGATCTCTCCGACTTCGCCGCAATGAACGAGGTCTACGCGACGTTCTTCACGCCGCCCCAGCCTGCCCGCTCGACCATCCAGGCCGCACGTCTGCCACGCGACGCCCGCATCGAAGTCGATGTGATTGCGTTTCTTGGCTGAGCAGAACAACGGATCACCAAGATCACTAAGCTGAAACACACAAGAACACTAAGAGTCTCTTTCTCTTTGTGATCTTGTCGGCTTGTACCTTCGTGTCCTTGGTGATTACGGGCGGGCGGCGGAACGTTCGACGTCGAGGACACCCTCCACGCCTTTCAGCAGCTTGATGACTTTCTCGAGGTGCTTCACGTCCTTGATCTCCACGGCCATGTTGATGCGGCCGAGATGATCGCTGTCGGCGCCGGTGGCCTCGACATTGGTGATGTTCGTGTTGATGGCGGCTATCCGCGAGCTGACGTCCGCGAGAATCCCCTTGCGATCTTCCACCTGCATCGTCAGCCGCACGATGTAGCGTGACGTGTCCGCCGCCGTATCCCACTCCACGTCGATGCGCCGCTCGGGGTCGTACAGCAGGTTCATGACGTTCGGGCACGACGCCGAGTGCACCGACACACCCTTGCCGCGGGTGATGTAGCCGACGATCTTCTCGCCGCGAATCGGATTGCAGCAGCGCGCGCGGACGACCATGAGGTCGTCGACGCCGCTAACCTTGATCTTGTCTTCGCCGGTGCCCGCTGCCGTGACGCCCAGCACCCTGCGGACGACCGAGGCGACGCCGGTTTCCGGCGGCTTCTCCTTCAGCTCCTCCTGGGGGACCAGCTTCGCCAGCAGCTTTCTCGGCGCCACCTTCCCGTAGCCGATTTCCGCGAAAATCTCGTCGCTCGCACCGTAATCGGCCGCCAGCTTCTTGAACACCTCGCTGTCGAAGAGCGTGGCCGGGTTCAGATCGAAGCGGCGGGCTTCCTTCTCGAGCAGCCGCTTGCCGAGCTCCACGCTGCGGGCACGCTCTTCGGCCTGGACGAAGTGCTTGATCTTGTTGCGCGCTCTCGCGGTGACGACGAAATTCAACCAGTCGCGGCTGGGCTTGTGGCCGGAATTGGTGACGATTTCCACGATATCGCCGTTGCGGAGCCGCGTGCGCAGCGGCACCATCTTGCCGTTCACCCGCGCGCCAACGCATTGGTGGCCGATATCGGTGTGGATGGCGTAGGCGAAATCGATCGGCGTCGCGCCGCGGGGAAAGGCCTTCACCTGCCCCTTCGGCGTGAAGATGTAGACCTCTTCGGGATACAGGTCGACCTTGAGGTTCTGAATGAACTCGTGCGGGTCGCGCACTTCCTGCTGAACTTCGAGCAGCTGCCGGAGCCACTGGAAATGACGCTCGTCGCGATGGTCGCCGATGCGCCCTTCCTTGTACTTCCAGTGCGCCGCGATGCCCTCCTCCGCGTGACGGTGCATTTCCTCGGTGCGAATCTGCACCTCGAACGGCACGCCCCGCTCGCTGATCACCGACGTGTGCAGCGACTGGTAGCCGTTCGGGCGCGGCATGGCGATGAAGTCCTTGATGCGCCCGGGCACCGGCGACCATGTCTGATGGATGATGCCCAGGGCGGCATAGCAGTCCTTCACGCTGTCGGTGATGATGCGCAGCGCGACGAAGTCGTACACCTGGTCGAGCTCGATGCGCTGGCGCTTGAGCTTCTGGTTGATGCTGTAGAGACGCTTGAGCCGTCCATCCACCTGTTTGATGGGAACCTGAGCCTCGCTCAGCTTCGCCATGATGGTTTTCTTGAGATAGTCGATCTCGACCTCGGCCGCCTTGCGCTTGCCCTCGACCTTCGCGGTCAGCGACTGGTAGCCCGCCGAATCGAGGTACTTGAACGACAACTCCTCGAGCTCGTTCTTGATCTTGCTCATGCCCAGGCGGTTGGCAATCGGCGCGTAGATGTCGAGCGTCTCCTGGGCCGTGCGCGTCTGCCGATCTTCCGACATGTGCGAGAGCGTACGCATGTTGTGGAGACGATCGGCGAGCTTGACGAGGATGACCCGGATGTCGTCGACCATGGCCAGGAGCATCTTGCGGAAGTTCTCGGCCTGCCGCTCTTCGCTCGAGGAGAAGGGGATGGCGCTGATCTTGGTGACCCCCTCGACGACATGGGCCACTTCGGGACCGAAGTGCTCCTGAATCTTCTCAATCGTCGTCAGAGTGTCTTCGACGACGTCGTGCAACAGGCCGGCCGCGATGGCGACGGGATCGAGCCGCATGTCGGCCAGGATGCTCGCCACCTCGAGCGGGTGCACCAGGTAGGGCTCGCCGGAATGGCGCACCTGTCCCTTGTGCTCCAATGCGGAAAACACGTAGGCCCGGCGAAGGAACTCGCGTTCCTCGTCCGAGGTGTAGGTCCGCACCTGCTCGAGAAGGTCTTCGAATCGAATCATTGTTTGTGGCGGCCGCCCCCGAACCGCCGACCCTGCCGCGAGAACCAAACGGCCAAAACGGTGTCTAACCCAAGTATCGGCAAAT
This sequence comes from Vicinamibacterales bacterium, assembly GCA_963746535.1. Taxonomy (GTDB): domain Bacteria; phylum Acidobacteriota; class Vicinamibacteria; order Vicinamibacterales; family JAMQPK01; genus JAMQPK01. The sequence goes on from CAVVBP010000012.1 coordinate 477,117, forward strand.
GGTTAGGACATTCTAAAGCATCCTTGACTTGGCTTTAGGGCGTTCATATACTTGGCGGGTTTTTCTCCAAAATTCGCGCGGTTTCGTAATTGAAGGGGGATCTGATGCGTGTGCGAAGCAAGGCGATTCTGGCCTCAACCGCCGTGGTCGCGACCGTGGCGTTGTCGGCATGTGGCCAGTTGGCAAATCTCCAGGCGCGGAAAGCATTCAAAGACGCCAACACGGCTTACCAGGCTCAAAACTATACCGAGGCGGCCGCACGATACGCTGAGGTGATCTCGGATCCGCAGACCGCGGCCGATCCGAATCTGGTCCATGCCTATTTCTTCCTCGGCAACAGCTACGACAACCTCTACAAACCAGCGCGGAAGGGCGAGGCTGAAAACGACGCGCTTCTGACCAAGGCGATCGAAAACTACAAGCTCGCCGCTGAAAAAGAAGCCGACCCGAAGATGAAGAAGCTGTCGATGGACTATCTGGTGGCCGCGTACGGCCCGGACAAGCTGAACGATCCCGTCGAAGCCGAAGGCATCGTGCAGAGGATGATCCAGCTCGATCCGAGCGACACGACGAACTACTTCGTCCTTGCTCAGATCTATGAGGACGCGGGCGAGCTCGAACAGGCCGAGGCCATGCTGCTGAAGGCCAAGGACGCGGCGCCGAAGCAACCTGTCGTCTACCAGCGGCTCGCCGGCTACTATCAGCGGCAGGCCGAGTTCGACAAGCTCATCGAAGCGGTCTCTCAGCGCGCGTTGCTCGAGCCGAACAACCCCGAAGCGCACCAGGCCATCGCGAGCTACTACTGGGACGAGGGATACCGCAATACCCGCCTCAACGAAACCCAGCGCCGGGAATACGCGACGAAGGGCCTCGAGGCGGTCGAGAAGGCGTTAGCCCTGAACCCCGACTACGTCGACGCGGTCGCATACAAGGGTCTGCTGCTTAGAAATCAGGCCGCTATCGAAAAAGATGCCGCACGGCAGAAGGCGATGCTCACCGAAGCGAATCAGCTTCAAGAGCGGGCCGCCGGCTTGAAGAAGAAGCAGGCTTCGGGGGCGAACTGATCAGGGCTTAGGGCTTAGGGCTTAAGGGCTCAGGGCTCAGGGCTCAGGGACGTAGTTCCAGGCCGCTCAGTTGATGCTGGGCGGCCTTTTCTTTTTACGCCTTCCTGCTCGACCAGTTTCCAAGGCATGGACACTCGACGCTTCGGTTCGACCGGCCTCACCGTTCCTGCTGTTGGATTGGGCACGTGGCGCACGTTCGACGTACGAGGGGCAGCGGTCGAAGCCAATGCACACGCGACCATCGATCGGGCGCTGGCGTCAGGCGCCAACCTCGTCGATTCCTCACCGATGTATGGCGAAGCGGAGCGCGTCCTGGCCGATGCGTTGTCGTCGCGTCGCGCGAATGCAATCGTGGCCACGAAGGTGTGGGCGTCGTCGGCGCGCGAGGGGCGTCAGCAGGTCGATCGGGCCATGCGACTCTTCAACGGCGTCGTGGATATCTACCAGGTGCACAACCTCGTGAACTGGCGCGAGCATCTCGCGATGCTCGAGGCCGAGCGCGACGCTGGACGGGTTCGCGTCGTCGGCGCCACCCACTACAGTTCGAGCGCGTTTGGCGAGCTGGCGACCGTCATGAAGACGGGCCGCGTCGGCGCGATCCAGGTTCCCTACAACCCGCGTCAGCGCGAGGTCGAGCGCACGATCCTTCCGCTCGCCGCCGACCTCGGCCTGGGCGTCATCGTGATGCGGCCGTTCGGCGAAGGCAGCCTGCTGCGGCGCCCGCCGGCGCAGGGCGACCTCGAGCCGCTGCGCGCGTTCGGCGTGACGACCTGGGCACAGGCCCTGCTGAAGTGGATCTTGAGCGACCAGCGGTGCCACACGGCGATTCCTGCCACCTCCAGGCCCGAGCGCGCGACCGAGAACGCGACCGCGGGTGGCCCGCCCTGGCTCGGCGCGGCGGAACGGGACTACATCGGCAGGTTCTTCGCCTAGCAACGCACGGAAGTGAGGTACGGCAGGGCTAAAGCCCTGCGCCACCAACAAAAAAAGGCCGGCACCGCGAGGCACCGGCCTTTCCACTTTTTACTTTCTACTTTCTACTTTTTACTTTCCCTAGTTCCCCGTGACGCCTGCGGCCCTGCGCATGCCTTCGGTCACGATGCCGACCTTCTCGACGCCGGCGCCCTTGGCCGCGTCGATGACGGCGACGATTTCACCGTACCGCAGCGTCGGAGCGGCGGTGATGAACATCGTCTTTTCCTGGCGCTGCTCGAAGATGGTGCGCAGCCGCGTTTCGAGCTCGCCGAGGTTGGCAACCGGCTGTTTGTTGACCGACATGATACGGTCGGCCGACATCTCGAGCACGATCTGGCTGCTGTCGACCTGCTGCTGCTGGGCCTGCTGCGTTTCCGCCGGCAGGTTGATGTCGAGGCCCTTCTGCGTCAGCGGCAGGGCGGCCATGAAGATGACGAGCAGCACGAGCAGCACGTCGATCATCGGCGTGACGTTCATGTCCGAGCTCGCCTGGAGGCTCTTCGATTTGACGTTGAGTTCCGCCCCGAAATGCTTGTGGGCGTGTCCGTGCTTGGTCATTAGTTGCCTCCCATCGCACGCGCCTTCGGATCGGTGATGAGGCCCATGTCTTCGATTCCCGCCGCTCGAAGATTGTCCATCGTCTCCATCACCGTGCCGTAGTCCACGTCCTGGTCGGCCTTGATGAGAACGACTTTTTCGGCCGAACTCGCGACGAGATCCGCGACTCGACTGCCGAGATCCGCCTGGCGGACGGGCACCGAGTTCAGGAAGATTTGCTTGTTGGCCTGAATACCGACGACCGTCTGCCCCTGGATCTCGGGCTTGTCGGTGGTATTTGCGGCCTGCGGCAGCTTCACGTCGACGCCCTTCTGGAGCATCGGCGCGACGAGCATCATGATGATCAACAGCACCAGCATGACGTCGACGAGCGGCGTCACGTTGATATCGGATTTGACGCCACCTTTTGCGCCGCCAACATCCATTGACATAACGGTTACTCCTCTAACTTTGGATCGACTGAGCTGGGGATCTGAGAGATCTCCCGATCTCTAGATCCTTAGATCTCCAGTTAAGCAGTCTTCTTGATGAAGTAGTCCACCAGCTCGGACGACGAGTTGTCCATCTCGACGTTGAAATACTCGATGCGGCCGGTGAGGTAGTTGTAGAACCACACCGCCGGAATCGCCACGAGCAGTCCAAGCGCGGTCTCGACGAGCGCTTCGGCAATACCGGCAGAGACGGCGCCGATACCACCCGAGCCGGTCGACGCGATACCGGTGAAGGCGTTGATGACGCCGACGACCGTGCCGAGCAGTCCGACGAACGGCGCCGTCGCGCCGATGGTCGCGAGGGCGCTGACGCCCTTCTTCAGGTCGTTGGCGGTCAGTGCGGTCGCACGCTGAATCGAGCGGCGCACGGTGTCGAGCAGCTCCTCACGGCTGAGGCCGCCCGCGTTGTCCTGCTGGAACTGGTACTCCTGCAGGCCGGCGAGCACGACTTTCGCAAGGTGGCTGTAGCGATAGTTCTTGTTGGTCGAGATGGCGATGGCATCCTTCAGGCGGCCGTCCTTCAGGTGCTTCGCTACTTGCGGGGCGTAGATCTTCGACTGGTTCTTTGCCTGAATGAACGTGTAGATGCGCTCGACGGCGACGCCGATCGACCACATCGACATGAAGAAGAGAATCCAGGCCACGGCTTTCGCGACGAAGCCCATCTGACGCCACATTTCAATTAAGTCAAGTCCGCCTTCCATCGTCCGCTCCTTAAGTAAAGAGAAAAGTCCGTAGTGCCCGGCACCGGCCGGACCCGTGGGCGACTACTACCGTAGAGTGAAATTCACGGTCACCGTCATGATGACCGGCACCGGCACGTTGTTCAACAGCGTCGGCGTGTACTGCCATTGCCTCACGGCTTCGATGGCCGCCGCGTCGAGCAGCGGAATCGAACGCAGGACGCGCACGTCCTGCACCTTGCCGTCGGGGCCGATGGTCGCTTCGAGAATCACGACGCCCTGCACGCGCGCCGACTGTGCGATCGGCGGGTACACCGGACTCTGATCTCTGACTTTCTTCGGGGGCTGAATGGCGCCGCCGACTCGAACGGGAGCCGGGGGCGGCGGGGGGGGTGGAGGGGCTTCGGGCACGCCGCCGGGAATACCACCGACGACACCGCCGATATCGCCCGAGACCGTCGCGACGCGCTCCTGTGAGACGTCGAGACCGGTTTCAGGCTTGATGTCCGAAGGCGCCTGCACCGGTGCGGCCGACGGATTCACTTCCATGACCGGTTTCGGCGCCGCGGCCTGCGGCGGCGGCGGTGGTGGTGGTGGCGGCGGCGGCGGAGGTGGCGCTGCCACGAACGCGCCCATCATCTCCGGCGGCGTCGGCAAGACGTCGGCCGCCAGGAGGGGTATCACAATCAATACACCGATGACTGCCACGTGCGCCAGGATCGACAGCGGGAGCGTGTACCACTGCTTGCTCCCCACGGTGATCGAGGGTTTCACGACGTCACCGAACATCTCGCGTGCCACGTCAATCCTCCTGCCGAAAGTTGAAGGGTCGGCGATTATCCAACGTCCCAAAAACGAGTGTCAATTAAACGGGGCACTCGGATTAGACACCGCAATTGGGATTATGGTCCGCGCCATCCCCGTCCGCCCGCCCGGATGCCCTCGGCACGAAAGGCGGCGAACTTGAGGGGATCACCCAAAATATCCAGCCGTTTTAGGAAAACCCGCGAATCATATGACCCGGTACTGGCAATGTCAACCCGCAAAACGGGTGAGTTTGCCGTACAAATCCGCCGGTTTCAGCGATTTGTCACAATCCGGTCACGCGGCGCCGCCCGACTTGATCCGCATGGCGTAAAACGACCGCCAGACGAACACCAGCGAGGCGCCCAGGAACAGCGCGGAGAGGAACCGGGTGACTCCCGGCCCTTGATTTGCAGTCAGTTGGACCGCCAGCTCGACCGCCAGCAGCCCGAAGAGCGTCGTGAACTTGATGATGGGGTTCATGGCCACCGATGAGGTGTCCTTGAACGGATCGCCGACGGTGTCGCCGACGACGGTGGCGGCGTGGAGCGGCGTCCCTTTCTCCTTCAGCTCGACTTCGACGACCTTTTTCGCGTTATCCCAGGCCCCGCCGGCGTTGGCCATGAAGATCGCCTGGAACAATCCGAAGAGCGCGATCGAAATCAGATAGCCGATGAAGAAGTACGGCTCGAGGAACGCAAACGCCAGCGTCGAGAAGAACACGGCCAGGAAGATGTTGAACATCCCTTTCTGCGCGTACTGCGTACAGATCTCGACCACGCGCTTGCTGTCGGCGACCGACGCCTTCTCGACACCGTCCAGCTTGATGTTCGCCTTGATGAACTCCACCGCGCGATAGGCGCCGGTCGTCACGGCCTGCGTCGACGCACCCGTGAACCAGTAGATGACCGCGCCGCCCGTGATCAATCCCAGGAGAAACGGCGCGTGCAGGATCGACAGCTTCTCTACGTTTTGGGTCAGCCCGGCGGTCAGCAGCACGACGATCGAAAAAATCATCGTCGTCGAACCAACGACGGCGGTGCCGATGAGCACGGGCTTGGCGGTGGCCTTGAAGGTATTGCCGGCACCGTCGTTCTCTTCGAGCAGGTGCTTGGCGGTCGCGAAGTCGGGCGTGAAGCCGTAGTCGCGCTTGATCTCCTCCTTGATGCCCGGCAGCTGTTCGATGACCGACAGCTCGAAGACCGACTGCGCGTTGTCGGTGACGGGTCCGTACGAGTCGACCGCAATCGTCACCGGACCCATGCCGAGAAAGCCGAACGCCACGAGGCCGAACGCGAACACCGGCGCGGCGATCATCAGCGCGTCGAAGCCCATCAGGCTCACCAGGTAGGCCATGCCCATGAGCGACACGATGCTCAATCCCAGCCAGTAGGCGCTGAAGTTGCCCGCAACCAGGCCCGCCAGGATGTTGAGCGACGCGCCGCCCTCGCGCGACGAGATCACGACCTCTTTCACGTGGGCCGACTCGGTGGAGGTGAAGAGCTTCACGAGCTCGGGAATGATGGCGCCGGCCAGGGTGCCGCACGTGATGACGGTGGAGAGCTTCCACCACATCGTGCCGTCGCCGAGCCCGGGGATGAGGAGGTACGAAATCAGGTAGGTGAGCGCCACCGACACGATCGAGGTCAGCCACACCAGCGAGGTGAGCGGCGCCTCGAAGTTCATCTTCGTGGCGTTCAGGTACTTGCCGCGCACCATGATGTTGTTGAGCAGGTACGACAGGCCGCTGGCGACCACCATCATCGCGCGAATCATGAAGATCCACACGAGCAGCTGCACCTGCACGGTCTCGTCGGCGACCGCCGTCAGGATGAACGTGATCAGCGCGACGCCGGTGACGCCGTAGGTCTCGAACCCGTCGGCGCTCGGACCTACCGAATCACCCGCGTTGTCGCCCGTGCAGTCGGCGATGACGCCGGGATTGCGCGCGTCGTCCTCCTTGATGTTGAAGACGATCTTCATCAGATCCGCGCCGATGTCGGCGATCTTCGTGAAAATGCCGCCGGCGATACGCAGCGCCGAGGCGCCGAGCGACTCGCCGATCGCGAACCCCAGGAAGCACGAGCCCGCCAGGTCGCGCGGGATCCACAGGAGGATGCAGAGCATGATGAAGAGCTCGACGCTGATGAGCAGCATGCCGATGCTCATGCCGGCCTCGAGCGGAATCGCCATCAGCGGGAACGGCTTCCCTCTCAGGCTCGCGAACGCCGTGCGCGAATTCGCGAACGTGTTGACGCGGATGCCGAACCACGCGACGCCGTAGCTGCCGCCGATGCCGACGAGGCTGAACAGCAGGATGATGAACACGCGCGACAGCGGGAAGTGGAGGATCAGGCCGAAGTACAGCGCGATGATCAACCCCACGAACACCTCGAGAATCAGGATGAACCGCCCCTGCGTCTTGAGATACGTCTTGCAGGTCTCGTAGATGAGCTCCGACACCTCGAGCATCGAACGATGCACGGGCAGCTTCTGCAGCCTCGAGTAGGAAACGAGACCGAAGAACAGTCCGAGCACGCAGACCCCGACGCCCAGCACCAGCAGCGTTCTCGAGTTGTAGCCGAGCATGCTGACCTGGCCGAGGTCGGGCAGCACGAGGCTCGCCTCGCCACCACCCGCGTGGGCCGGCGCCGCGTCGGGCTGCTGCCTGGCCGAGGCTTCCGTCGCCATCGCCAGGACGGCGAACAGAGCTAGGACGAACCACTTCATCATGATCTCCCCGTCACGTTATCAACGCTCTTGTCGGCAAGGCGAGGCGGCAGCGTCATGCCGCCGGTGAGGAAGACGCGAATCCCGTCCTCGACACTGATGTCCGGAAAGAACGCGTGCTCGCGCCGGCAAATGACCACGTCACCGAGATAGAGATGATTGGTAGGAACATAGACGGCGATGAGCGATTCGGTCTGGCCGGCCGACTGGATGGAAAACTCCTTGGTTAGAAATCCAAGTATATAGCCCCGCGACTCCGTTCGAATCATCACCACGCGCTTGAACCCGTATTGGTTATCGGGCGAAAAGGCCAGGACCAGTTGCTTGACCGGGGCATACACTGTCCGAAATACCGGAATACGCAGGAGATACCCTTCGGCACGCTGGAGCACACGCTTGCCCAGCACGTTGGTGGCCACGACGCCCACGAGCAGGATCACCACCGCGGTCGTGATGATGCCCAGGCCCCGCGGCACCTCCTGGTCGCCCGTCGTGAAATAGCGCTGGTAGAGCGGATCTCGTGAACCCGTCCACGACGTCGAATACCCAGACCAGCGCCACGAAGCTGATGACGAGGGGCACCAGGACGAAAAACCCCGTGACGAACCGCCTGCGCAGCCAGTAAATCATCCCCGCACCCATCCGGCCCAGATGCCGGCACCCAGCGCCAGGCCGAGCGCGATGCGGTACCACGCGAAGGGCGCGAAACCCGCCCGCCGCACGAAGCCGAGGAACGGTTTGATGATGAGAAGCGATGAGAGGAACGCCATCGTGAAGCCGACGAGAATTTCCAGGGCACGCGCGCTCGTCAAGTGGCTGCGCACTTCGAGGAACTCGTGGGCCGACGCCGCAAACATGGTGGGAATCGCCACGAAGAACGAGAACTCCGCCGCCGCGGCGCGGTCGAGGCGCATCGCCAGCCCGCCGATGATCGTGGCCCCCGAGCGCGAGACGCCGGGCACGAGCGCCAGCATCTGGCACAGGCCGACCCCGAACGCACGCGAAAGGGGCGTGCGCTCGGCGTCGAGCACGACGGGTACTGGCCGCAGGCGTTCGACCAGCAGCATCACGATGCCGCCGGCGATGAACGCGCCGGCAAAGACCGACGGGCTCTTGTAGAGGACGGACTGAATGTAATCGGCAAAGAGCGCGCCCGCGACCAGGACGGGAATCGTCGCGATGATGACGGCCACCGCGAAATGCCGTGCCTCGGCGCTGGTCGAAAGCTCCGACAGCACCGCGACGATCTTCTGGCGGTAGAGCCAGACGACCGCGAAGATGGATCCCAGCTGGATCATGACGGTAAAGACCCCGCCTGGATCCTCGTGGCCGATCGCGTCGCCGACGAGCAGCAGGTGCGCGGTCGACGAAACAGGCAGAAACTCGGTGATCCCCTGTACGAGTCCGAGCAGCGCCGCAGCTAAGAGCGTCACGAAGAACGGTAGAGCGTGTTAGGTCGCGCGGGCCTTGCGCTGCGACTTCGATTTGCGGGACGGCTGCTCGAGCGCGCCGGCGGCGGCACTCTCACCTTTCGCCCGCGCGCCGGACGCATCGTCCGCAACCGCGCGCGCCGGGGCGGCCGACGGCTTGCGGCTGAGCATGATCGCGAGCGACGGCGCGATGAACCAGCCGGAATAGGTCGTCGCAATCGTGCCGGCCAGCATCGTGAACGCGAACCCTTCGAGCACTTCTCCGCCGAAGAGGTACAGCGCCATGACCGAGATGAAGACCGTGCCCGAGGTGATGAGCGTCCGGGTAAGCGTCTGATTCAGGCTGGTGTTGATGGCCGTCTCCAGCGGCTCGCGCTTCTGCAGCCGCGTGTTCTCGCGGACGCGATCAAAGATGACGATCATGTCGTTCATCGAGTAGCCGACCATCGTCAGCATCGCCGCGATCACGTTGAGCGACATCTCGTAGCCGAAGAACGCGAGCAACGCGAGCGTGACGAACACGTCGTGGAACGTCGCGATGATCGACCCGAGCGCGAACGAGACGCGGAAGCGAAAGGCAATCCAGGCGGTGATGCCCAGCATCGACAGCAGCGTGGCGTAAATCGCCTGCCGCCGCAGCTCGGCGCCGACGGTGGGCCCGACAATCTCGGTGCCTTCGATTTTGAAAGCCGGCATGCTGGCGGCCTTCAGCAGTTGATCGACTTTGGGTACGTCGGCCGACAGATTGCCCGCTTCCTCCGCCTGCTGCGTCTGCGGCAACCGGATGAGCATCTGATTCGATTCGGGTTCGCCGTACTTCTGAACTTCGAATGGAATCGACTGCAACGCGGTGCGGATCTGATCTTCGGAGACCGGCGCGGTGAACCTGATGATCAGGTTCGTGCCGCCCGAGAACTCGACGCCGAGCGGGATGCCCCGCGTCAGAATGACGAAGAAGCCGGCGCCGATGACGAGGGCCGAGAGCGCCATCGCCTGCCAGCGCCAGCGGAGGAAGTTGAAGTTCGTGTTCTTGAAAATATGCATGGCTAGATGGACAGCGCCTGTACCTGCCGGCGTCCCGACAGAACCGCCTCGAAGAGCGCCTTGGAAATGAACGTCGACGTGAACAGGTTGGAAATCAACCCGAAGGTCAGCGTCACGGCAAACCCGCGGATCGGCCCGGTGCCGAACTGGAAGAGGAACGCCGCGGCAATGAAGCCGGCGATGTGCGTGTCCACCAGTGTCAGAAACACCCGGCTGAAGCCGGAGTTGATCGCGGCTTTGACGCCCTTCCCCGCGTCGAGCTCCTCCTTGATGCGCTCGAAGATCAGCACGTTCGAGTCGACCCCGATGCCGATGGTGAGGATGAAGCCCGCGATACCGGGCAGCGTCATCACGGCGCCCGCATAGGCCATCATGCCCAGCAGGATGATGAGGTTCATCACCAGCGCCACGATGGCGTTGATCCCCGACAGCTTGTAGTACACCAGGAGAAACGCCACGATGAGCACCAAGCCCGCCAGCGATGCCAGGACGCCCGCGCGAATCGAGTCGGCGCCGAGCGTCGGGCCGATCGTCTGCTGCTGCAGATAGGTGAGCGTCGCGGGCAGCGCGCCCGAGCGCAGAATCAGCGCGAGGTTCTGCGCTTCCTCCTGCGTAAACCCGCCAGCAATCTGCCCGTCGCCGGCGATGCGCGAGTTGATGGTCGGAGCCGACTGCACCGTTTTGTCGAGCACGATGGCGAGGTAGCGGCCGACGTTTTCGCCGGTCACCCGCGAGAACGCGGCCGACCCGCTCGCATTCAGGGTGAAGCCCACCGCAGGCATGTTGTTCTCGTCGAGCTGCACGCGCGCGCTGCGAAGATCCTGGCCCGTGACGGCGGCGACGCGCCGGACGAGGTAGTACATCGGACCGCCGCCCGCCGCCGCTTCGCGCCCGCCGCTCAGCACTTCCATGTCGGGGGGCACGACACCACCCGTACTGCGCAGGACATCTTCGCGGCTCGGCGATGGCCCCTGCTCCACGAGCTTCAGCTCGAGCATGCCGGGCGAGCCGATGACTTCCTTCGCCCGATCCACGTCCGAAACACCCGGCAACTGCACCAGGATTTGCTCCGCGCCCTGCTGCGCGATGCTCGGCTCGGTGACGCCCAGCTCGTTGACGCGGCGCTCGATCGTCTGGCGGGCCTGCACAACCGCTTCCTCACGCAAGGCCTGCGCGACGTTCGGTCGCATTGAGAACGTGTAGCTGCCGTTGGTACCGGTGCTCCGCTCGAAGTCGATGGACTCCTGCTCGGCCGCCTGGCGGAATGCCTGGTCCTGTGCGGGCGGCACGCCATCGACGCGGAACGTCGTCACGTTCTGAATCGCGACGGTGGCCGGCACCGAACGGCGCTTCAACTCTTCCTGAAGGCGGCCGCTGTCCTGCTCGGTTTTCACCCGCAGCGCATCATCGGTCTGCACGCGCAGCACGAGGTGCACGCCGCCCTTGAGATCGAGCCCCAGCTTCAGCTGGCGATCGCGGAGCCATCCCGGCGCCGGCAGGTTGTAGCGCGTCGCGAGGATGGGGTACACGCCCACCCCGAAGAAGATGATGAAGACGGAGGAGATGAGGACGAGCTTCCACTGTAAGTTCGACATGGTGTTAGTTGGTGCTGTCGGCCAGCGACTCCTGTCCCTGATAACCGGCGATGGCGTTCTTGGCGAGCTCGATGCGGACCTTGTCGGCAATCTGGAGCTGAACGGTATTGCCGTCCACCTTCGCCACCGATCCGTAGATGCCGCCGGTGGTGACCACACGGTCGCCGACCTTGAGCGCGTCGAGAAACTCCTGCAGCTTCTTCTGCTTCTTCTTCGTCGGCAGGAGAATGATGAAATAAAAGATCGCGAACACGAGCGCGATCGGAATCAGCTGGATATAAGGATTGACGCCAGGACCCGGCGGCGTGCCCATGGCCAGCATCAGGTTGTACAGACCGACATTCATACAGTAGTGTCCGGCTTCAGCCGGACTATTTCACGTCGTGCCCGGCCTGCCGGACACTCGACCGCAGCGGTACCGCTGGGCTGGAAACACGCGACGGTAACTCTGCCTGACTTCCTCCAATGTGGAGAACACTATAGCCTCCCTTAGCCGACGCATGGTGTCAAGGTAAAAGTGGAGATTATGCAACGTGTTAAGGGTGGCCGACGTCATTTCACGGGAAAGAAAAAGATGGCGCAGATAGGCACGCGAGAAGTGACGGCAGGTGTAGCAGGCGCACTCCGGATCGGCCGGACGTTCATCCTCCGCAAACTCGGCATTCTTGATGTTCAGACGACCGGCGCTCGTGAATAGCTGTCCGTTACGGGCATTGCGCGTCGGCAGTACGCAGTCGAACATATCGATCCCTCGAGCGACGCTTTCCACCAGGTCAACTGGTGAGCCGACGCCCATCAGGTACCGCGGTCGATCCGGCGGCAGCCACCGCGCGGTCTCCTCGGTGACGTCGTACATCTCTGCGATGGGCTCGCCGACGCTGAGGCCGCCGATCGCATAGGCCTCGAACCCGATGGCGACCGTTTCGTCGACGCTACGCCTGCGCAAATCCGTGTAGGTGCCCCCCTGGATGATGCCGAACTGCGCCTGTCCGGGATTCGTGAAAATAGCTCCGGGAGCCCCGGAGCTATTTTCACGCAACCGCGTGAAGTGGTCGCGCCCCCGCTTCGCCCACCGCAACGTCCGCTCGAGCGACTCGCGCGCACGGTCGTGCGATGCCGGATACTCGAGACATTCGTCGAGCACCATCGCGACATCCGATCCAAGCTGCGCCTGAATCTCGACCGCCGATTCGGGCGTCAGCAGATGCTCGCTCCCATCCAGGTGCGAGCGGAACGTCGCACCCTGTTCCTCCACCGTCCGCCGCGCGGCCAGGCTGAACACCTGATAGCCTCCACTGTCGGTCAGAATCGGCTTGTCCCAGCCCATGAATGCGTGGAGCCCGCCCAGCCGCGCGATCCGATCGGCGCCCGGCCTGAGATAGAGGTGATAGGTGTTGGCGAGCACGATCTCCGATCCCAGATCTTCGAGATCGCGCTGCGTCACGGCCTTCACGGCGCCCTGTGTCCCGACGGCCATGAACGCCGGCGTGTTGACGACGCCGTGCGGAGTGCTCAGCACGCCGCGCCGTGCGGCGCCGTGTGTGTGGGTGACGGTGAAACTGAATTCGGACATGAATGACTTCAGCCAGTTATATTAGTACCCACCTTGACGAAACTTCGGGTAGGCGTCATCTACGGCGGCCGATCGGGCGAGCACGAGGTCTCGATCGCCTCGGCCGCGGCGGTCGTCCAGAATCTCGACAACGCGCGTTACGAAGCCATACCGATCAGGATCGAGAAGGACGGCCGCTGGGTCATCGCCGACCGCCTCCCGTCATCCTCCTCCGCGGCTGCCGTGATCGAGCAGAGCCGCGCCGATGCCGCCAGGCGTATCGGGCGTGACGGACGCGAAGCGCACCTCGTCGCCCATCCGAGCGAGGAACAGATCATGACGATCGACCGCGGCGCCAGCCCCGCCGTCGCCGGCCTCGCGCTCGACGTCGTGTTTCCGGTGCTGCATGGTCCGTACGGCGAAGATGGCACGGTGCAGGGGCTGCTGGAGCTCGCCAATATTCCATACGTGGGCGCAGGCGTGCTCGCGTCGGCGGTCGGTATGGACAAGGCGGCGGCCAAGCTGATATTCGCGGCGCGCGGCCTGCCGCTGGCCAAGTACCTCGTCGTGCTGCGCAACGAGTGGATCTCCGCACCCGGGCGGATCACGAACGACGTGACCCGACAGCTCGGTTATCCGGTGTTCGTGAAACCGGCCAATCTCGGATCCAGCGTCGGTATTTCCAAAGCCAAGAGCGAAGCGGCGCTGCCCGCGGCGATCAACACCGCGGCCGAGTTCGACCGCAAGATCGTGATCGAAGCGGCGGTGCCCAACGCGCGCGAGATCGAGGTGGCGGTGCTCGGCAACGATCATCCCGAAACATCCGTGCCTGGAGAAGTCATCCCATCGCGCGAGTTCTACGACTACCAGGCCAAGTACCTGGATGACGACTCGCGCGTGATCATCCCAGCCGAGTTACCGCCAGGTGTCGCAAGCGACATCAAGCGGCTGGCAGTGGACGTCTTCCGCGCGGTCGACTGTGCGGGCATGGCGCGGGTCGATTTCCTCATGGACGGCGGCACGGGCACGCTCTACGTGAACGAAATCAACACGATTCCAGGCTTCACCACGATCAGCATGTATTCCAAAATGTGGGCCGCGTCGGGGGTGTCCTATCCCGAGCTGCTCGATCGACTCATCGCGCTCGCGCGCGAGCGCCACGCAGAGAAACAGCAAATCCGCACGACCTTGCCGTGAGCATGACGGCGCGTACGTGTGGTGTGCCACAGAGAGCGCAACGGTTCTCTCTTCTCCAGGTTCTCTGCGCGATCTGCGGCGGGCTGGCGCTGTCTCCGGCATCTGCCGGAGCGGCGGGCCTGACCTCGCCCGAGCCGCTCGTCAAGGCGTACGAGCTCGTCCTCGAGGCGCGCTTCGACGAAGCGGCGCGGCAGCTCAAGTCCGCGTGCCCGCCGGCGCCACAGCCGGCCTGCGACGTCATCGCGGCGGTGAACGGCTACTGGCGCCTGCTCGTGAATCCTGACGACACGGCGGGCGACACCGCGCTGATGAACCAGATCAACGCGGCCATCGCATCCTGCGAAACATGGGTGGCGAAGGAGCCGAAGCGGGCTGAAGCCTGGTTCTATCTGGGCGGCGCCTACGGAACGCGCGTGCTCCTGCGCGGGCTTCGCGGCCAGTATCTCTCGGCCGCACGGGACGGCAAACGCATCCACGACTCGCTGCAGCTCACCATCAAGATGGATCCTGCCCTCGGAGACGCGTATTTCGGGCTGGGGCTGTATCACTACTACGCGGCCATCGCGCCACGCGCCGCGCGCCTGATTGCGATGCTGATGTTTCTGCCGGGCGGCGATCGCGAGGGGGGACTGCGTGAAATGGAGCAGACGCGCACCAAGGGGGTGCTGATGCGGGGCGAAGCCGACTACCAGCTTCACCTCATCTATCTCTGGTACGAACGCCAGCACACGACGGCGCTGCGGCTCATCGAAGGGCTGCGCGACCGCTACCCGCACAATCCCGTGTTCCATCTCCGTCTCGCCGACGTGCAGGGCAACTACGTCCGCAACCATCAGGCGGCGCTGCAGACCTACCGATCGATGCTCGAGGGCGCGCAGACGGGACGCATCGCGATGTCCGAGATATCGGAGGTGCACGCGCGACTCGGCGTGGCGCAGGAGCTCGACGCGTTGTGCGACAGCGGCGGCGCGATCGAACAGCTGAACGCGGTGATCGCCAGAAAGCCCGTTGCGCCATACGCCGCGCTCGCGCGCGCGTACTATCAACTGGGCGTCGTGCACGATCGATCGGGACGACGATCGGATGCGATCGCCGCCTATGAACGCGCCCAGCGCGAGACGCCTCGTGACGATCGTCTGGAGTTGAATGAGAAACTTCGCGCGGCGATGAGACGCCCGCCGGCGACGCGAGTGTGCCGCTGACCTAGCTCAAAAAATTTGTGTTTTCAATCACTTTTTTGTTGACATGAAATTTTTCTCATCCATAATCTACATCTTGTATGAGGGTGGATGGCTCAGACCACCCGTTGTGAGACCTCGGTCCGGGCTTTTCAGCTGAGCGAGTCAAACTTCAAGGAGGAAGAATGGCGAAAAAGGGTGGAAAGAAAAAGGGCGGCAAGAAGCGGTAATAGCCGTCCGACCGGTTCCGGGGGTGCTCAGCAATGACACCCCCTCTTTTTTTTTAGCGGCACTGATCATTCCCAGCAAGAGCACAGCGAGCACCGTTCCGTTACACGCGAGCTGACGTGCCAGGCGGCAGAGGCTTCGCGGTAGACGAGCCGAAGGGTTCTCGCAACCTTACTGACGAGAGGGGGGAGACGCAAATGGCGAAAAAAGGCGGCAAGAAAAAGGGCGGCAAGAAGCGCTAGGCCCCTTTCAGGAGGCGGTCGGACCGATCGCCTCCTGTCTTCTCACAGATTCCAGATTCAGCTCACTGCACCCCATCCCACACCCGAATCCGCGTCACGACATCCCACTGGTTGATCGCGTCGACCACCTCGATACCCGTAACGACCCGGCCGAAGACGGTGTAACGGGCGTCGAGATGCGGCTGCGGGCCGTGGGTGATGAAGAACTGGCTGCCTCCGGTATCTCGCCATGACAGCGCCATGCCGACCGTGCCGCGCAGATACGGCTCCTGGTTCAACTCGTCGCGAATCGTAAAGCCCGGCCCGCCCTCACCATCGCCGCGCGGATCGCCGCCCTGAACGACGAAATCCGGCACGACGCGATGGAACGTGAGACCGTCGAAGTAGCCCTTGCGGGCCAGCGCGATGAAGCTGTCCGAGGTGAGCGGCGCGTCGAGCACGTCGAGCTCGATTTCGATCGTGCCTTTCGCCGTCTCGATGAACACGTGGGGTGAAACCGACGGCGTGACGAGCGCCGGCGTCTCATACTTGACCGGCCGCGACGAGGGTGCGGGCCTGATGGCCTGCGCAGTGTCGATCGTCGGATCGAGCGTCTTCAGCAGTTCGGCGGCTTTCACCCTTACCGCCCAATCCTTGTCGGCCAGCGCGGTGCGGAGCGTGGGCACCGCGGCCGTCGCGCCGTATTTCGAAAGCGCATCAATGGCAGCCGCGCGCGTGTCGATGACGAGATCGGCTTCGCCGCGCTTGTAGGCCGCCACCAGCGCCTCGACGCCGCCGTCCGGCAGGGTCTCGCCGATGTTCGACGCGGCCGCGGCACGGACGTTCACGTCTTCCTTGCCAAGATGTTCGAACAGGATCTTCGCAATATCGGGTGCCTTCAACTTCGTCAACGCCGTCAGCACCGACGGGACGACACGCATGTCGCTGTCCGCGAGCATCGGCATCAGCCGCGGCAACGATCGCTCTGGATCCTTCGTGCCGAGAATGGTCGCGAGCCCGGCGCGCACGCTCCAGTGGGGATCGGGATCGAGCCCCGACAGCACGGTGAGGAAAGTGTCATCGTCGCGCTTCGCGAATCCCTGCAGCGCCGCGAGCCGTACGTTCGGCAGCGGATCGCCCATGAAATCGACGAACGCATCCACACTGACGGGGCCGTCCGATTCTCCAAGCGCCAACAGCGTTTCGGACCGCGCCATCGGGTTCAACCCGCGCGTGTAGAGCAATTTGGTCAGCACCGGCTCGCCACGCTCGTCGCCGAGGCGCGCGATCGCGCGGATGGCTTCGATCGTGACGCCGCTCGTCGCATGCGCCGCATCGATCGACGCCAGGATGACGGGGACGGCCGATTCGTCGCCGATCGCGCCAAGCCCCTTGAGGGCAAACGCTCTCGTGTACGCGCTGCTCGTCTGCGCAAGCGTCATCAGAACCGGAAGGGCCCGCTTGTCTTCGATGCGCTGGAAGGCATACGCCACCGGCCACCATTGCACGCGCGGCTGTCCATCGGGCCCGAGGAGCGACGTCGCCAGGCTGTCGTAGCTCTTCAGCCGCGTCAGCGCGTACACACCGAGCCTGAAGGCCTCGACCGCCGGATCTGCAGGCGCGCGGCTGTCGTCGGCCGGAAGCGCGGCAGCAGCGGCGGCGTTGGCCACGATCATCTTGCTGATCGCCGGCGCCGACGCCGTGTCGCCGATGAGCCCGAGCGCTTCCGCGGCGCGACCGGCCACAAGCGGCAACGGATCGGCGAGGGCGGCACGCAACGGTTCGACGGCCGACTGGTCGCCGATCAGTCCGAGCGCGAACGCCGCCATCTGCCTGACTTCGGGATCGGCATCCGACTGCATCACCTTGACGAGCGCCGGCACGGCTTCCGGTAACCCGACGCGTCCGATGGCAATCGCGGCGCGGCGGCGGGTGCGCGCCTCGGTATCGTTCAACAACAGCACCAGATCGGGAGGCGGCGGCGGTGGAGGCGGCACGACCTCGCCTTTGCGCGGCGGCTTCACGATCGGAGGCGGCACGACCGGCGCGCTCGCGTCGCGAAGGATCCGTTGGTCCTCGAGGCGGAGAATCCACGACATTTTCGTCTCGAACGACGGGGTCACGACCGGCGGGGGCAGCGGAGCCGTTCCGCACCCCACGGCGACCAGAGACACAAATGCAAATGAAATACGGCGAAGCATGCCAACCCCAATATAACAGGTGCGAGGAGTGCAAAAGTGCGAAGGCCGCTCGGCCAAAGCGCCCAGCCGCGACGGCGGATTTGGTACACTGCGGCGGGTTGGAGTTTCGCTACATCGCGATAGACGGTCCGATTGGCGCAGGCAAGTCGGCACTCGCCGAACGGCTCGCGGCGAGACTCGACGCCTCATTGGTCCGGGAGGATCCGGAAAATCCCTTCCTGGCCGATTTTTACGCGGATCGTCCCGGTGCGGCACTGCAGGCGCAGCTCTTCTACCTCCTGAACCGGCACCGGCAACTGGTCGATCGCCGGCAGGCCGATCTGTTTTCACAGGTGGCGATCTGCGATTACATTTTTGAAAAAGATCGCATTTACGCGTACCTCAACCTCGACGACAACGAGCTGTTCATCTATCAGCGCCTGTTCGATCTGCTCGCGCAGGACGTGCCGACGCCCGATCTCGTCATCTACCTCCAGACCCCGAGCGACGTCCTGCTCAAGCGTTTGCAGGCGCGCGCCCGCGAGCCCGAGCGCCCCTCGCTCCTGCCCGACGTGGACTATTTGCGCGAGCTGAACGAGGCGTATCATCATTTCTTCTTTCACTACACGGCGACCTCGCTGCTGGTCGTGGAAGGCTCCGAGTTCCGTCCCCAGGACGACGATGAGGCGCTGGACGATCTGGTGAAGCAAATCAAGACAATGGGTCGGGGCACGAGGTACTACGTGCCGCGCACCCGGTTGAGGTAAAGTCGCGAGATATGGCCTGGTTCAAGAAGGTGCGCAAGGGCATCGCGGCCGACACCGCCGCGCCAAGCCGCGTCCCTGAAGGCCTGTGGGTGAAGTGCACGGGCTGCTCGCAGATCCTGTACAACAAGGATCTCGCGCAGAACATGAGCGTGTGTCCGAAGTGCGGTTTCCACTTCCGCATGGGCTCGCTCGATCGACTGCGGACGCTGTTCGACGGCCCCTGGACTGAATACGACCCCGGCCTGATGTCGACCGACCCGCTCGGCTTTACCGACACGAAACCCTACAAGACGCGCCTCAAGACCAGCATCGAGGCCACCGGGATGAAAGACGCCGTGGTCGTGGCCCGTGGCTGCATCGATGGCTACGAAGCGATCGTGGCGGCGATGGAGTACTCGTTCATCGGCGGCAGCATGGGCGTCGTCGTCGGCGAGAAGATCACGAGGGGGATCGAGCGCGCGCTCGCCACGCGCCGGCCGATGATTATCGTGTCCTGTTCGGGCGGCGCGCGGATGATGGAAGGGGCCCTGTCGCTGATGCAGATGGCGAAAATCTGCTCGGCGCTCGCGCGGCTGGACCAGGAGTGCGTTCCATATATTTCGGTGCTGACCGATCCGACGACCGGGGGCGTCACCGCGAGTTTCGCGATGCTCGGGGATCTCAACATCGCGGAACCCGGAGCGTTGATTGGTTTCGCCGGACCGCGCGTCATCGAGCAGACGATCAGGCAGAAGCTGCCCGAAGGATTCCAGCGGAGCGAATTCCTGCTCGAGCACGGGATGCTCGACCTCATCGTCGATCGGCGCGAGATGAAGGGCACCATCGCGAAGGCGCTTCGCTTCATGGGTCAGCAGCCGGTGGAAGCGGCCCCGCCGGAGCCCGTGGCCGTCACGGAGCCGTAGCTCCAGATACTCGAATCTACAATCTAGAAACTGAAATCTAGAATCTAGAAACCAGAATCTGGTCTCCCTTAATGGATCCGCTTCAATACCTTCTTTCGCTCGAGAAGTTCGGGATCAAGTTCGGTCTGGCGAACATCGAGACGCTGACCTCGGCGCTCGGCCACCCGCAGAAAACGTTCAAGAGCATTCTGGTCGCGGGCACCAACGGCAAGGGCTCGGTGACCGCGATGGTCGACTGCGCGCTCGGCAAATCGGGGTTGCGCGTCGGCCGTTACACCTCTCCGCATCTCGTCCACCTGGAAGAGCGGTTTGCGATCGACGGCGCGCCGGTTCGCACGGAAGTGCTGAACCAGATGATCGAGGACGTGCGGACGCTCATCGACCGGCTCGTCGCGACGGGCGGCCTCGAGGCGCCACCCACGTTCTTCGAGGTGACGACCGCCATCGCGTTCGAGCTGTTCAGGCGCGCGGGCGTCCAGATGGCCGTCCTCGAAGTGGGTCTCGGCGGACGGCTGGATTCCACGAACATCGCCCAACCGATCGCCGCGGCGATTACGTCAATCGACTTCGATCACGAGCAATATCTCGGCAATACGCTCGCGGCCATCGCCGCCGAGAAGGCAGGCGTCATCAGGCGCGGCATTCCGGTCGTCGTCGGCCCCGTCCCGACCGAGGCGCGCGACGTGCTGGTGTCGATGTGCGATCTCGCGGGAGCCGAGTTCATCGAAGCGGACTCGAACGTCAGAATCAAGTCGAAGATCGAGGACGGCCGAACGATTCTTCATCTGAGGACGCCCACGCGCGACTACGGCTGGGTGCCGCTCGGCCTGCGGGGCGACCATCAGGTGCCGAACACCCTGGTGGCCGTCCGCCTGCTCGAAGAACTGGGACGCGTCGTCAACGTGCCCGCCGAATCGATCGTGGCCGGCATCCGCGACGTCAAGTGGGCGGGACGCCTGCAGATGGTGGAAGTCCCGGACGGACGCCGCGTGCTGCTCGACGCGGCTCACAATCCGGCGGGAGCGTGGGTCCTCGCGAGCTACCTGAAGCGCGAGTTCCCCGAGCCGCTTCCGATCGTCTTCGGTGCGATGCGCGACAAAGACGTCGCGCTCATGCTGAAGAATCTGCTCCCGGCGGCCTCGGCGATGGTCATGACCGAAGCGGCGACACCCCGGGCCCACGGGGCGGCGGAACTGGCGCAGATCGCGCGCAAGATCGCACCCAAAGCGAAGATTGACGTCGAACCCGACCCGAAGCGCGCGCTCGAGCGCGCGTGGCGGCGCTGTCCGGTGGCGTGCGTCGCCGGATCGATCTTTCTCGTCGGCGATATCCTCGGCGCCCTCGGCCCATCGGTGCGCGATCTGTAGCGATTTTCGCGAGCCGTCGCGCTTGCCTCCTCCGCGCGTGCGGGGTATCCTTCGAAAAGCCTGCTGATTTCGCTTACGTCTGCATGATCAATCTGTTCCGGGGCTCCCTGGTTGCCATCGCTCTGCTCCTTGCGGCGCCCCGTTTCGCCGCCGCACAAATCACCGATATTCCCGGCTTCGACACGGTGCTGGCACAGATACAGGAGCGCCTCGGCGACAACCGCATCATCTTCCGGGAAGCGGTCGAGATGGAGCAGGGCAACATGAAGTTCTACGCCGACTACGTCGAGTACTACGTCGAAAGCAACCGGCTGGTCGCGACCGGCAACGTGCTGCTCATCGAGCCCAGTCATCAGATTGCCGCCGAGCGCGCCGACTTCAACGCGAAGACGCGCCTCGGCACTTTCTACACCGCGCAAGGGTTCGCGGCACTCGGCAAACAGGCCGACCCCGGCATGCCGGGCACGATCGATCCGGACGTGCAGTTCTACGGCGAGACGCTCGAGAAGGTCAGCGAGGACACCTACATCATCTCGAAGGGCGGATTCACGTCGTGCGTGCAGGCCAACCCGCGTTGGCAGATGACGTCGGGATCGCTCCGGCTCCGCGTCGATCACTACGCCCTGCTGAAGAACATGATGCTCAAGGTGAAAGGCGTGCCGGCGCTGTATCTCCCTTACATGTACTACCCGCTCAGCAAGGACAACCGGAACACGGGTTTCCTGATGCCGAGCTATGGCGCCTCGAGCTACAAGGGGCAGACGATCAGCAACGCGTTTTTCTGGGCGATCAACCGCAGCCAGGACGCCACGATCCTGCACGACTGGTACTCGAAGACGGGCCAGTCCATCGCCGGAGAATATCGGTACCTCTCTCTCGGCGGCTCTGGCAACCTGCGCACGACGTTTCTCGACGAACATCCCACCACCTACGTCGTCGACGGTTCGAACGTCGAGCAGGCTGGACGCCGTGCGTACGGGGCGTACGGCAACATGAGCCAGCAGCTGGGCGGAGGATGGTACGCTCAGGGCCGCGCCGACTATTCGTCCGACCTCACGGTCAACCAGGTGTACAGCACAGACATCCTCCGCGCCTCCCAGCGAACGCGGTCGTACGGCGGCTCCGTGAGCGGCACCACCAAAGGCCTTCGCATCACCGGGACGGTCGATCGCAACGAGTATTTCGCCGAGAACAGCACGTCGTCGGTGCGCGGCAACACGCCGCGGATCAACCTGTCGCGTCCCGACCGCCTGCTTCCCAAACTGCCGATCTACGCATCGCTCAACTCCGAATACCTTCGTCTTGAATCCAGAGGCCACGACGCAGAAGGCGTCTTGACCCGGGACGACGGAGTTCACCGGATCGACGTCACGCCGGCCATCCGTTTTCCGTTCAACAAGCTCGCGTTCCTGGCCGTAAATACCACCGCACGTTTCGCGAACACCTTCTGGTCGGAGAGCCTCCCCACGAACCCGCTAAACGGAGACACGGTCCAGGGCCGGCTCGACAAATCGATCAGCCGGCACTTTCTCGAGTTGAGCAGCGAGGTGAGCGGCCCTACGCTCGTGAGAATCTGGGATGCGCCCAAGAGCTCGTACGCACAGCGCTTCCGCCACTCGATCGAGCCGTTCATGTCGTACGTCTACCGGACCCCTATCGACAACTTCAACGCGATTCCGAAGCTGGAAGGCTCGGATCGGATCGTCGGCAACGCGACGTCCTTCGCCTACGGCATGAACACGCGGTTTTACGCCAAGCGCACGGTCGATGGCCCGCGCGCGATCCCGCGCGAGGTGATCACCGCGTCGCTGCGGCAGACGTACTACACCGACGCCCGCTCGATTGAGTCGGACGCCGAGCAGCGCTCCCGTACCGGTGTCATACCCGTCTCGAAGTTTTCGCCCGTCTCGTTGTCCGTCCGCACGTCGCCGTTCAACGGCGTCACCGGGACGTTCAGGACCGACTATGACGGACGGTACAGCCGCTTCAGAGGGCTCAGCGCCGGCGGCGGGTGGGAAGAGCCACGCGTGTCGGTGCTGGCCGACTGGAGCAACGTGCGCTTCCGGCCCAACGCTCTGGGAGCGAACAGCATCAGGCCGAGCCAGTACTTCAATTCCAACCTGAACCTGCGGTTCCAGGAGAACCGCTACGGCTTCATCCACCAGCTCAACTGGGACATAAAGAGCCAGTCGCTGCTCCAGCACCGCATTGCCGGCTACTACAACGCGCAGTGCTGCGGTTTCTCGGCCGAATACCAGTTCATCGATCTCAGCCGGGTTGCCACGTCGGCGGTACCCCAGGACTCGCGATTCCACTTCTCGGTCACGCTCGGCGGCATCGGCAACGTGTCGAACATCTTCGGCGCGATGAGCGGGATGCCGGGCAAGTGACAGGCCGCCGCGCCGGATAATGTTCTACACTTTGACGCAGCAATGAAAGGGATCCTGCTGGCCGGCGGGGCCGGAACCCGCCTGCATCCGCTCACGCTGGTCGTCTCCAAACAGCTCCTGCCGATTTACAACAAGCCGATGGTCTATTACCCGCTCTCGACGCTGATGCTGGCGGGTATCCGGAAGATCCTGATCATTTCGACGCCGTCCGATCTCGACCTCTTCCGCCGGCTCTTGGGCGACGGCAGCCACCTCGGGCTCGACCTCGAATACGCGGCCCAGGCGCGACCCGAAGGGCTCGCGCAGTCCTTCGTCATCGGCCGCGAGTTCATCGGCTCGGACTCCGTGGCGCTCGCGCTGGGCGACAACATCTTCTACGGACACGGGCTCACCGACGTGCTGCGTTCGGCAAGCGTGCGCGAAACAGGTGGAACGGTGTTCGCGTATACCGTCAAGGATCCGCAGCGATACGGGGTCGTGGAATTCGGCGACGACGGCCGGGCCGTCAGCATCGTCGAGAAACCCAGGAAACCGAAGTCGCAGTGGGCGGTCACGGGCCTGTATTTTTACGATAATCAGGTGGTCGATATCGCCGGGTCGCTCAAACCGTCGGGCCGCGGCGAGCTTGAAATTACCGACGTGAATCGCGCCTACCTCGAACGCGGGGCGCTGCATGTCGAGCGGTTGGGACGCGGCATCGCCTGGCTCGACACGGGCACGTACGAGGCGCTGTTGCACGCCGCCAACTTCGTACAGAGCATCGAGGAACGTCAGGGCCTGATGATGGCGTGTCTCGAGGAGATCGCTTTCCGCCTGGGATACATTTCCGCCGATGACGTGCGCCGTCTGGCGCAAGGCATGACAGGAAGTTACGGCCGATACCTGCTGGACATCCTCGACCACGATGCCGTTTAGATTCGAGCGACTCGCGATTCCCGAAGTGCTGCTGATCGAGACCCATGAGGTCGGCGATGGCAGGGGCTTCTTCAGGGAAATCTACAAGCGCTCTTCGTTCGCGGCCGCGGGTATCAGCGAAGTCTTCGTGCAGGAGAATCAGTCGAGCTCGCCCCGTGGCGTGTTGCGCGGCCTGCACTACCAGCGGCCTCCCCACGCGCAGAGCAAGCTCGTGCGGGTCATCGCCGGCCGGATTTTCGACGTGGCGGTCGATCTTCGGCCCGATTCCCCGACGATGGGCCGGTGGGTCGGAACAGAGTTGTCCGCCGACGACCGCAAGATGATTTACATTCCTTCGTGGTGCGCGCACGGATTCTGCGTGCTGAGCGAGCGTGCCGACGTCGTGTATCACACGTCGAGTGAGTACTCACCCGACCACGAGGCCGGGGTCGCGTGGAACGATCCCGCGCTTGCCATCGATTGGCCCGTGACAAACCCAATCACGTCGCCACGCGACAGCAGCTGGCCGCCGTTGATGCTGGCGCGGGCAGCTTCGAGCCGGACGGCTGGAGACACGTAATGGTGGATGTGCTCGTCACGGGCGGCGCGGGGTTCATCGGCAGCAACTTCGTGCGCCACGCCCTCCACGTACACCCCGACTGGCGCATCACGACGCTCGACAAGCTGACCTACGCCGGGCGGATGGAGACGCTCCACGACGTCATCGACAACCCGCGCCACAGGTTCGTGCGGGGCGACGTGGCCGATGCCGCCGTGGCGGCGCCGCTGGTCCTCGAGTCCGAGATCGTCGTGCACTTCGCGGCCGAGACCCACGTCGACCGATCGATTCTGGAGGCGGGCGAATTCATCAAAACCGACGTCATCGGCACGTTCGTCCTGCTGGAGGCGGCACGTGCCGCGAAGCGGCTCCGCCGGTTCATCCAGATCTCGACCGACGAGGTGTACGGCAGCGTCGCCCAGGGCTCGAGCGTCGAAACCGACGAGCTGCGGCCGCGGAATCCGTATGCGGCCAGCAAGGCCGGCGCCGATCGGCTGGCTTACAGCTACTGGGCCACCTACGAGGTCCCCGTCATCATCACCCGCGCGTCCAACAACTACGGGCCGTACCAGTTTCCGGAAAAAGTCATCCCGCTCTTCATCACGAACGCGCTCGATAACGCGTCGGTGCCGCTTTACGGGGAGGGCCTCAACGTCCGCGACTGGATGCACGTCATGGATCACTGCCGCGGCATCGACGTCGCCATCGAACACGGCAGGCTCGGCGAGGTGTACAACATCGGAGGCGGCAACGAGGTCCGGAACGTCGACCTTACACACATGCTGCTTCGTCTGGCCGATCGCCCCGAAACGCTCATCAGGAAAGTGCAGGATCGGCAGGGTCACGACAAGCGTTACAGCCTCGACACCACGAAGCTGCGCGCGCTCGGCTGGCAGCCTCAGGTGCCGTTCGAGCAGGGCCTGACGGACACCGTCCGTTGGTACAGCGACAACCAGTGGTGGTGGCGCCCTATTAAAGAAGAAGACCCCGCCTTCCGGGCGTACCACCAGACTCAGTACGGCTCGCGGCCGTGAGCGGCGTCCTGGTCACAGGTGCCCGCGGCTTTGCGGGCAGCCATCTCGTCAAACACCTCAGGCAATCGGGCGTCGCCGTCACCCCCTGGACACGGCAGGACGTCGACCTGCTCGATCGAGAGGCGGTGCGGCGCGCCATCTCAACGCTGAAGCCGGATGTGGTCTATCACTGCGCCGGCGTCGCGCACGTCGGACAGTCCTTCAACAACGTCAGCGACACATTTGCCGCGAACGTGCTGGGCACGCATCACCTCTTGCAGGCCCTGCGCATCGCCGGTGTCAACGCCCGCGTCCTCGTCACGGGCTCGTCGCTGGTGTACCGCCAGTCGGATCGCGCGCTCAGCGAGGACGATCCGACTGGACCGGCCACGCCTTACGCGGTCAGCAAGCTCGCACAGGAAATGCTCGGCCGGCGCGGCATCGAGGAAGACGGACAGCAGGTCTTGTTTTCCCGCTCGTTCAACCACACTGGACCAGGGCAGGATTCGTCGTTCGCCGCCCCGTCGTTCGCCCGCCAGATCGCCCGAATCGAGCTGGGACAGGGCCCGCCGGAAATCGCGGTCGGCAATCTCGACGCGGCGCGCGACCTCCATGACGTGCGCGACACGGTTCGCGCGTATGCCGCCATCGTCGAGCGCGGGAAACCCGGCAGGATCTACAACGTCTGCGCCGGGGCCACTTACAAGATTGGCGACGTGCTCCAACGAATGGTCTCGCTGAGCCGCGTACCCGTCACGATCAAAGTTGATGAGAGCCGCTACCGGCCGAGCGACAACCCTGTCCTGCTGGGCGATCGCGGGCGCATCGAGCGAGAGCTTGGCTGGAAGCCCGAAATCCCACTGGATCGGACCTTGGCGGATCTCCTTGATTATTGGCGAAGAAAAGGCGAAGATGCCATGCCGCCGTGAAGACGCACCCTCTCCTCTTTAATCTCGCCCCTCCGAAACCAACGACCCGCGAAGTCGCCCGCCAGGTGAAGGAGCACGGCGCAGCCGAAGGGCTGACGAACGCCGCACATCTGGCCGACGGCGCGACCTATCAGGAAGTCATCTGCCGCTCCGCTCTGAATCCCGTCAAAGGCATGCCCTTCAACTGGACGTTGAACCCCTATCGCGGGTGCACGCATGGCTGCCACTACTGCTTCGCCCGCCGCTATCACGTCCAGTTCGAGCTCAACAGCGACGATGCGTTCTCTTCGGTGATCCTGGTGAAGCGGAACTTCGTCGAGGTGCTCCGGAAGGAGCTCGACAAGCCGTCGTGGAAGCGCGAGTACGTCGCCGTCGGCACGGCAACCGACGTCTACCAGCCCATCGAAGGCCAGTACAAGCTCACGCGCAGGTCGCTCGAAGCCCTCGCGCTCTCGCGCACGCCGGCGGGTATCATCACGAAAGGCCCGATGATCGTGCGCGACAAGGACGTGCTCCAGGAGCTGTCGAAGCGCGCCGGCTGCACGGTCTACGTCAGCGTGCCGACCGTGGACGAAGAGGCCTGGCGGACGCTCGAGCCCGGCACAGCGCATCCGTTGCAGCGCCTGCGCGCCGTTCGCGAGCTGAACGACGCGGGCGTGCGGGCCGGCGTCCTGATGAATCCGATCGTGCCTGGCCTCACGTCACAACCCGCCCGGCTCGAGCAAACCATCAAGGCCATCGCCGATCATGGCGCGGCGTTCATGGGCACCAACCTCCTCTACCTGAAGGACGGCACACGCGTGCACTTCATGAACTATCTGGAGAAGCACTTCCCCGTCCTGGCGACGAAGTACCGGACGCTCTATCGCGGCGCGTACGCACCCGAGTCGTACGCGAAGGAAGTTCGCGGCATGGTGAAGATGCTGCAGAAGAAACACCGGGTGACGCGGCGGGATGAGAATGAACCGGAAATACGCCACCCGCGAGGCGGCCTAGAGCAGGGGACCTTGGACTACTGACGTGTCATGGCAGATAGCAAATGGCAGATGGCATTTTCGGCCATTCGCCATTCGCCATGACTATCGAAGGTTCATCAGCGCCTGAATGCGCTGCTCGGTCGGCGGATGCGTGCTGAACATGCTCATGCAGCCCGCCGCCGGAGAACGGCTTCACGATGAACATGTGCGACGTCGCCGGATTCGCGTCGAGCGGAATCCGCTTCGATGCGCACCTCGAGCTTGCGCAGCGCGTTCATGAGGCCGTAAGGCGTACCCGCGATTCTGGCGCCCCCCGCGTCGGCGAGCAAACTCGCGCGACCGCGAAATCGCCGCCTGGACCAGCGTCGCGGCCAGCGGCGCAACGATGATCGTCGCGAGCATCGCAATCGGGTTCGACCCGCCCCGCTCGTCGCGGCTGCTGCCGCCGCCGAACATCGCCGCGAACTGCGCCATGCGCGCCACCATCATGATCGCGGCCGCCACGGTCGCCGCCACCGAGCTGATCAGGATGTCGCGGTGCTTCACGTGCGCCAGCTCGTGCGCGATGACGCCTTCCAGCTCCGCGTCGTCGAGCAGCTGGAGGATGCCCTCGCGTGGCGGCGACCGCCGCATGGCTGGGGTTGCGGCCGGTGGCAAACGCGTTCGGCGACATGTCGGGAATGACGTAGACCTTGGGCATCGGCAGACCGGCCTGCGTCGCCAGCCGGCGCGTGACGACCGCAAGCTTGTGATCCGGCCCGACTTCCTGCGCGCCGGTACATCTTCAGCACGATCTTGTCGGAGAACCAGTACGACGCGAAGTTCATGACGACCGCAAAGCCGAAGGCCATCACAAGACCCTGCGAACCGCCGAGCAGGTCGCCAATCGCAAGCAGGAGCCCGCTCAGAAGACCCAGCAGCAGGACAGTTTTCAGAGAGTTATTCATATATGCATTTAGACGAGTGGCGAGCGACGGCGGTTTCGAGAGCCAGGGTCTATCGTACCCGATATAATGTGCGAATGCGGCGCGTCGGGTTCACGATAATTGTTGTGTTTGCTGCCGGTTGGCTGCAGCTGGCCGCGCAAACGCCTCAACCCTTTCCGGGCCGGCCGGCTCCCCCTCGTCCCTCGCCGGCACCCCCGAAAACCGCTACGCCGCCCCCGACGACGACGCCTGCGGCTCCCGAACCCCCCGCCGTGCCAAAGCCGGCACCGCCAACCGAAGCCGTCCTGGGATTTCCGATCTATCCAAACGCACAGTTCATCGCCACCTACGACGCCGGGCGCGGGCAGCAATACCATTTGTTCGGCAGCGAAATGCCGTTCGCGGCTCTGGTCAAGTACTACCAGAGCGCGTTGAAGACAAAGGGAACGCTCGTGTTCGATGCTCCGGCCGTCCATCTGTTCGAAGTCGGACGCTACCGTGAAGAGACGATGGCGTATCCGCCGGGCGTGACGATCAAGGACTACACGTGGAACGGCAGTGCAGGCTACATGAATCCCGAGAAGAACGGAAAGCCCGCGCGCTTCCCCTCAATCATCCAGATCGTGGCGGTCCCGCCCGGGCCGCGCTAGCGCGACGGAGTTCCTGTTCCCGTTCCTCGTTCCAGAGTTCGCGGTGCGCGGTGGAGTCAGTACGCGGTCATTCAAGAAACGATTGCGCTACTGCGCTCGAGGCGCCACCGCGAACCTGGAACCGGAACAGGAACCGTGAACCATCTGGGAGCTCAGTCCGTCCTCGCGACATAGAGTTCTTTCTTCTTCCTGAACTCTTCCGACTTCTCCTGCATGCCCGCTGCGAGCGCGTCGGCTTCGGCCACGCCGTGCGCGTTCGCGTAGTCGCGCACCTGCTGCGTCAGCTCCATGCTGCAGAACTTCGGCCCGCACATCGAGCAGAAGTGCGCCACCTTCGCGCCCTCGGCGGGAAGCGTCTCGTCGTGGTACGCGCGCGCGGTGACCGGATCGAGCGACAGGTTGAATTGATCCTGCCATCTGAACTCGAATCTCGCTTTCGACAACGCATCGTCCCAGGCCTGCGCGCGCGGATGCCCCTTGGCGAGATCGGCGGCGTGCGCGGCGATCTTGTAAGCAATGACGCCGGCCTTCACGTCGTCCCGGTTGGGAAGGCCGAGATGCTCTTTCGGCGTGACGTAGCAGAGCATCGCCGTTCCGTACCAGCCGATCATCGCCGCGCCGATGGCCGACGTAATGTGGTCGTAGCCTGGCGCGATATCGGTCGTGAGCGGACCCAGCGTGTAGAAGGGCGCCTCGTCGCACCACTTCAACTGCTTCTCCATGTTCTCGCGGATGAGGTGCATGGGCACGTGTCCCGGCCCTTCGTTCATCACCTGGACGTCGTATTCCCACGCGATTCTCGTGAGCTCGCCCTGCGTCTCGAGCTCGGCGAACTGGGGCGCGTCGTTCGCGTCGGCGATCGACCCGGGCCGCAATCCGTCGCCGAGCGAGAACGAGACGTCGTAGGCCTTCATGATCTCGCAAATCTCGCGGAAGTGCGTGTAAGTGAAGTTCTCCTTGTGGTGCGCCAGGCACCACTTGGCCATGATCGACCCGCCGCGCGAGACGATGCCGGTGACACGCCGCGCGGTCAGCGGGATGTAGCGCAGCAGCACGCCCGCGTGCACGGTGAAGTAGTCGACGCCCTGCTCGGCCTGCTCGATGAGCGTGTCGCGATAGATCTCCCACGTCAGGTCTTCCGGACGGCCGCCGACTTTTTCGAGCGCCTGGTAAATGGGCACCGTGCCGATGGGCACGGGCGAGTTGCGCAGGATCCACTCGCGCGTCTCGTGGATGTCTCTTCCCGGTCGAGAGATCCATCACCGTGTCCGAGCCCCACAGAATGGCCCAGCGCAGCTTCTCGACCTCCTCGTCGATCGACGAGCTGACGGCCGAATTTCCGATGTTCGCGTTGATCTTCACCAGGAAATTGCGGCCGATGACCATCGGCTCGAGCTCGGGATGGTTGATGTTGGCCGGAACGATCGCGCGCCCGCGCGCCACTTCCGAGCGCACGAACTCGGCGTCGAACCCTTCGCGGGTCGCAATGAACTCCATCTCGGGCGTGACGATGCCCTTGCGCGCGTAGTGCAGCTGCGTGACGTTGTCCTTGCCGCGAAGCGTTGCGCGGAAAAGCGTTTTGGGCAGCTCGGCACGGCGCGTCGAGTCAGGGATGTACGTCCGCGGTACGGTCTGCACGTCGCCGCGCGACTCGATCCATTCCCGGCGCAGCGGGCGGCAATCCGTCGCGCACGTCGTGCCCCTGCGGCCCGCTGGTGTCGTAGACCTGCAGCGCGCGGCTCACCGCCCGACAACCGAATCTCGCGCACGGGGACGCGGCGCGGACCGACGTGGACTTTGCGGGAATTGGGGTGTGTATCATGCGCGGCCATCGGAATCTCCTTACGGAAGGGCGGAACCAGGCGGGACCGCGCTCCCTTCGCCGGTGTCAACCGGTGCAGGTTCCAAGGGTTTTGTCTCAATCGCCGCTGTCATCAGCGGGATACCCCTGGCGGTAAATCACACTATACCGCATTGGAAGATTGGTAGATTGGAAGATTGGGAGATTACAAATTGCAAGCTGAACTGCTGCTCTTCGATCTTGGCGGCGTCCTCATCGAATTCGCCGGGCCGACCGAGCTCGGACAGCATCTCCGGTGGCCGTCGACGCCCGACCTGATTCTGGACCGGTGGATTAAGTGCCCGCATACCAGCGCGTTCGAATGCGGACAACTGAGTCCGTCGGAGTGGGCCGACCGCTTCATCAAGGACTGGGACGTCGATCTCACCCGCCACGAGTTTCTGTCGAAGTTCACGACGTGGACGAGGCGCGTGCTTCCCGGCGCCCGGGAGCTGCTCGCCGAGCTCCGCCCCCACTACCGGCTCGCGGCGCTGAGTAACTCGAACGAGCTGCATTGGGCGCGCAACGCGAACGAGCTGCGGATCCTCGATCTCTTCGAGTTCGCGATCTCGTCACATCAGGTCGGTCTGTGCAAACCAGACCCGGCGATTTTCCGCATCGCGCTCGACCGCGCCCGCGTGGCGGCGGCGGACGACATCATCTTCTTCGACGATCTCGAGGTGAATGTCGCGGCGGCCAGAGCGGCGGGGTTCGGCGCACGCAAGGTCCGCGGCGTGGGCGAGTTACGCGAACAGCTGTACAAGGACGGGTTGCTGCAGCGGTGATGGGGCCCGCGAACGACGCGTTCGACGACTATTCAAGGACCGTGACGACCGCTTCGCGCGTCGCCAGAGGCTCGTTCCGTCCGCGAACGGCGGCCTCCACACGCAGCAGATAGCGGCCGGGCGCGAGCTCCTTCAACGGAATCCGTTTCGCGTACCCGTAAATCTCCCACGGCTTTTCGCCCGATGCGGCTGTGCCGTTCTCGAGCTCGTCACGGCTGACAATGACGTCGGGGCCGCGCTCGGCGACCAGCCGTACGGTCACGTCAATCCGCCGCGCCTGGCGCGACGTGTCGTTGTCGTAAATTTCCGTATAGAGCGCGAGCACATCGCTGCGCGGAAAGTCGCGGCGGCTGGTTGCCGGCGCGGGCAACAGCTTGTTGCTCACGTTCGGATCCGGCTGGATGCTCGGCGTCTGCTGCACCGATGGGGTCGTCATCAGCAGCCCGCCGACCATGAGCTTCTCTTTGCGGAAATCGGGCACCTCGAGGTCGTAGAACACCGAACCCGCCTGGCCACCCACCGATTCGCGCGCCCCAACCTTTATTTGATACCGCCCCGGAGCGAGGCTGATCCGCGGGTTCGCGCGCACACCGTGAGCGGTCACCCGATCGCGCGTCTCGGGGCGAAGCGTGAGGTCAAGCTCGGTCCAGGCCGGCGCGATCGCCTTGCCCTGGGCGTTGAGGCCGAAGAAGGACAGCTCGATCTTGTTGGAGACCATGCCCTTCGCATTCGGCTCGCTGTACGGGAGCTTGCTGCCGTCGAGCTCGATGGCCAGGGCGATCGACGCCTCGTTCGCGGTGTTCTTGAACGGCGCGGCCTGCACCGTGAACGTGAGACCGCTCTGAGGAATCGGACTCGCCAACGCGGTCAGCAACGGCGTCGACGTTCGTCTTGCCGTCTGGACGCCGCGCGTCACGTGCGGCGCGCGCCTCTTCGTCGCGCTTGCGCTCTTCGGGTGTGCGTCCTCTCGGCGCGGCGTAACCTTTGCGCGCCTCGACGCGCAGGTTCGGACGCTTGACGCGCACTTCGATCTTGTAGAACCGGCCGTCGCGCGGATGGGTCGGCGGATAATAGCCGAGCACGTAGTAGCGGCTGTTGGCGTCGACGATCCGCTCGAACGCCGGCGCCACGTTGTTGGTGTCCAGCGTCGCGAAGCCGCCCGTTTCCTCGGTGAGCTCCCGCAACGTGTCCTGCGACGTCTGGAACTCCTGCCTCAACTCGGCCTGCACGTCGAACGTGCCGCCCCCGGCCCCCGTAATGCCACTGGCGGGGGTGTTCCTGCCCGGCACGAGCAGGATGGGACCGGGAGTGCCGACTCCGCTCGCGAGCCCTGCCCCATCGATGAACTCGGTGGTCATGCCGGCCAGGCCGCGAGGATCGACCGCGTAGAAGTTCACGTTGGCGCGCGCGGCCATCGAGATGGCGTCCTGACTCGCGCGGATGACCACCGTCGCGTCGTGCGCTCCGAAGACGTCGCGAATCGGATAGTCGAGGCCTTCACTGAAGAACAGCAGGGCTTTGCGTCGGCCACGGACGCTGCCAAGAAACTCCGCCGTGTTCTTCAGCGTGTCGAGGACCGTCAGCGCACGTGTCCCGCGCTCGAGCTCCGTCGGGTCCGACACGCGGCCGTAGCCCGCCGGGTCCTGCTGGTTGATCGATCCAGTGTTCGGATCGGGCGTCGTCTGCGAGGTATAGCCGAATGCGATGGTCTGGTAATACGAGTCGAGCCGCTCCAGGCTGAGCGAGCGCATGCGCTGCCCGATGAACTTGTCGATGGCCGCGACCAGAAGCTCGCGATTGCTGGTGAATTCCTGCGCCGCATCTCTCCGCCCGCTCGTATAGACGACGGCGGCCAGATCGTTGGCGCCCATGAACTCGCGTACGAACTTTCGAGCCGCGTCCTTCAGGTGCGTGCTGCGCATCGCGCTGACGTCGAGATCGTCGAGCACGAGGACATAGACGCGACCGTCGAACGGCTTGCGATTGGTCTGCGTGTCGGCCACGACGAGCCGGCCCTCATGAACAAAGTCGATCGGCTTCTCGACGGGGATACCGACCTGCGAGAACGTGTCGATCTTCTGCGGCCTGCCGTTCTCGAACACCTCGAAGTCATCGCGCGTGAGTCCTGTGACGAAGTTTCCCTGGTTGTCGGTGACGACGACGTCGACGTCGACGTAGTTCACTTCGACCTGGAAGGTGACTTCAGGCGCCTGCGACTGCTGTCCGTAGAGAACCGGCGACTGAAGAACAACGGCTGTCGTGAGCAGAAGAAGCGCGCAGTATCGAGTCATAGGAGATAACTGCATTGTGCGGGAACGACTCCCCCCTGCGTCAAGCGTGAACAGTTGTAAATCCAGTAAAACGCATTTTGATCCAATAATTTGGTGTTTGGAAGTCCCACGAATTTTTCTTGACCAGCAACGAACAGAGCGCCTAATCTGAAGCACTTCAACCATCGATTATCGACCTCGGCGGTCTGACTGTACGGCACTTTCAAGAAGGAGCTCAGTCATGCGGCGAATCCTCCCCTTGGCGTTGGCGTTTCTCGTCTTCGTGTGTGCGCCGGCCGGTGCGCAGACACTCGGCACGATCACCGGCGAAGTGAAAGATGCATCGGGCGCGATCATTCCCGGCGCCACGGTGACGGCAACAAACACCGGAACGAACGCAGCTCGCGAGATGCCGAGCAACGAAGCCGGCATCTACACGTTTGCCGCACTGCCGCCAGGCCCGTACGTCGTCAAGGCCGAGCTGCAGGGCTTCAAGACGTCGCAACAGGCGATCGAGCTGCACGTCGAGCAAACCGTCCGCGTGAACTTCACGATGGAAATCGGCACGTTGTCCGAGACCGCCGAAGTCACGGGCGTCGCGCCGCTCATCACAACGGAAAACGCGACGGTCGGCACCGTCATCGAGAACCGCCGCATCGTCGAGCTGCCGTTGAACGGACGCAACTTCCTGTCGCTCATCGCGTTGAGCACGAACGTCACCTCAGAGTTCGCGGGCGCAGGTCAGGCAGGAGATCGCCAGGGCGGTACCCGCGCCAATCAGAATTTCTCGATCGCCGGCCAGCGGCGCGAGTACAACTACTACACGCTCGACGGCACGGACAACACCGACGTCAACTTCAATACGTACATTTTGTTGCCGTCGGTTGACGCGCTCGAAGAGTTCAAGGTCCAGACCGGCATCTACTCGGCCGAGTTCGGCCGTGCGGCGAGCCAGGTGAACGTCGTCACCAAGTCCGGCACGAACGCGTTCCACGGCTCCATCTTCGAGTTCCTCCGCCACGACAGCATGGACTCGCGCCCGTTCTCGTTCTCGGCCGCGCAGGCGGCGCTGCCGAAGCCGCCGTTCAGCTGGAACCAGTACGGCTACACGCTTGGTGGTCCGATCTGGAGAAACAAAGTGTTCTTCATGTCGAACTGGGAGGGCTACCGCGATCGCAAGCAGTTCCAGCAAAACTATAATCTGCCGCCGGCAACGACTGGAGGACGGGCGACTTCTCGTCGTATTCGGGGCCGCTGTACGATCCGGCCACCTGCACGGTCGCCAGCGCGTCCGGCGTGCGGACGTGCGCGACGTTCCCCGGCAACCAGATTCCGGCCAACCGCATCCATAAGACCTCGAAGCAGCTGCTCGAGTTCTATCCCGCGCCAACCGCCGCGGGCACCGACGCCACGGGCACGGTGAACAACTACACGTCGATCCAGGATCGCGTGATCGACAAAGATCAGTTCACGCAGCGCTTCGATTTCGTCCAGAACGCGGCCTCGACTTTCATGGGCCGATACAGCCACAGCCGCGACAGCGAGATCAGCCCGGCGCTGGCACAGAACGGCACCAAGCTGAACAACAAGATCCACCAGGTCATGGTCGGCAACACCCGCACGCTCTCGCCGACCGTCGTCAACGAATTCCGGTTCGGATACAACTCCTTCTACAACACGTTCGGCCGCGAGCTCGCCAACGTGCGGGACGTCACCTCGGAGCTGGCCATCCCTGGCATGTCCCCCATTCCCGGGGACGCCTGGGGCATTCCGAGCATCGGCATCAACGGGTTGAGCGGCTTCGGCGACAGCACCGAGGGGCCGTACACCGTCGATAACAAGATGTTCGAGTTCATCGACAACGTGTCGTGGATCAAGGGCCGGCACTCGTTCAAGGCCGGCGCCCACTTCCGTTTCGACCAGTACAACCAGGTCGGCAACCAGTTCCCGCGCGGCGGGTTCCAGTTCGACGGCCGGGCGACCGGGTCGTTGAACAGCACGGCGATGCCTATCGCGCCGTCGTTTGCCGACTTCCTGCTCGGCTACCAGCGGCTCTCCGAGCTGTCGGTCCAGCTGGCGGTGACGGAATTCCGCGCGGTCAGCCAGAGCTACTACTTCACCGACACCTGGCGCATGCGCGACAACATGACGCTCGAT
The DNA here is from genome assembly GCA_963746535.1 of Vicinamibacterales bacterium. Lineage (GTDB taxonomy): Bacteria > Acidobacteriota > Vicinamibacteria > Vicinamibacterales > JAMQPK01 > JAMQPK01. The sequence continues at coordinate 513,473 of CAVVBP010000012.1, forward strand.
CTCGGCATTCGGTACGAATACGTCCCGCCGTTCGAGGACAAGGCCGGCACGCTGATCAATGCCTCGATGCCGTTCTTCGACCAGGGGCTGCCGGTGGCCGACAAGTCGCGGCATCCGACCCTGGTGCGCATCGGCGAAGGGGATTTCTACGAGGACTTCAACATCCGTTTCGCTCCGTCGATGCAGACGGCACGTGACGGACGCCTCGGCAACCGTCTCGTCGACGACGACAAGCTGAACTTCGCGCCGCGTGTCGGATGGGCCTGGACGCCGGCCAGCAACACATCGATTCGCGCCGGCGTCGGCATGTTCTACATGCAGGACACGGGCAACCCGCGCTTCGACATGGCCCGCAACGCGGCCGGGCGCCGTCAGGACACCTCCGACCAGTTCTTCAATCAGAACTGGAACACGCCCTTCGCGGGCTCGGGGGGGGCCAATGCCTGCGGTGTGCAGCCGCCAATCGTCTGCGTCCCCCTCCACTACGTACTCGGCAACGATTTCGACCGGACCACCCCCCGGATGCTGCAGTATCTCTTCAACGTGCAGCGCGAGATCGGGGGCAACTCGGCGATTGAAATCGGCTACCTCGGCTCGCGCAGCTCCGAGCTCGAGCGCATGTTCGATCGCAACGAGGTCATCCCCGGCCTCGGCAGTACGCAGGACCGGCGGCCGTATCCGGAGTTCACACGGGTGCAGACGATCGGCAACGTCGCCGAAGCGCGTTACAACTCGCTGAGCGCCAAGCTGACGCGGCGTATGAGCAACGGGTTCGCGGCGCTCATCGGCTACACGCTCTCGAAGTCCACCGACAGCGGCAGCGGTATCCGCACGCTCAACGGCGACGCCCTGTTCCCGCAGAACAGCAACTGCGCGGCGGACGAAGTCTCGAGCGGATGCGAGTGGGGCCTCTCGGTCTTCGACGTGCGCCACCGTATTGGCTCGTCGATCATCTACGAGCTCCCGTTCGGCGACGGCAAGAAGTACCTGCAGGACGGCGTCGGTGGAGCCATCCTGGGCGGCTGGCAGATCACCAACATCCTGAGCCTGGCGAGCGGCTTCGCGCGCGACCCGAACACCGGCACCGATCGGGCCGGCACCGGCAGCACCAATCGCCCGAATTTGGTTTCAGGCCAGGATCCCAACGACGGCCCGAACACGATTCAGCAGTGGTTCAACACGGCGGCGTTTGTGCAACAGCCGACGGGCACCTACGGCGATGCCGTCCGGAATTCGATCGTGGGTCCGGGGATCTTCAACTTCGATATGTCGATCATCCGGAACTTCGGGCTCGGCGGCAGCAAGTCGCTGCAGCTCCGGCTCGAGGCCTTCAACACGTTCAACCAGCCGGTCTGGCAGGATCCGAACACGAACGTGGCGAACTCGCAGTACGGGCAGATCACGGCCACGCGCAAGCCGATGCGCGAGCTGCAGCTTGGCATCAAGTTCGGCTTCTAGTCCGTTCACACTCCGGGGCCGTGATGACAGGAATGTCATCACGGCCTCACGGCCCGCAAAGACCTCCGAACCCTGAGATCACTAAGAACACAAAGAAAAAGATCCAGACAAGATCACTAAGATAAGATTTCCTGGTGATCTTGCCGGGATTGCTTACTTTGCGATCTTGTCAGGAACGCTTTCTTAGTGATCTTAGTGCTCCAGAGGTTTCACCATGCCACGTCCCGCCTCTCACGAATTTACGGAGTTCTACGCTGCGTATATCGCGCGCGTTCCTGAAACCGATCCCCTTCCCGCACTCGACGCACAGCCCGCCGAGCTTCTGACGCTCGCCGATCGCATCGCCCCCGAAGACGAGCTGTATCGCTACGCACTGGGCAAGTGGAGCGTGCGCCAGGTGTTCGGCCATCTCACCGACACCGAGCGCGTGATGGGCTACCGTGCGTTCTGCATCGCCCGCGGCGAGGAGAAACCGCTGCCCGGGTTCGACGAAAAGGAGTACGTGGCGCGGGCCGACTCGGACGAACGGCCCGTCAAGGAGCTCGCGCACGAGTTCGCCGCCGTGCGTCATGCGAACCTGTGGGTCATCCGCCGCTGGACCGAGGAACACTGGGGCCGTCTCGGCAACGCCAACGGCCGAGTGGTGTCGGCGCGCGCCATCGCATACATCATGGCGGGGCATGTCCGGCATCACGTTGCGATACTGCGTGACCGATACGAAATCGAAACCTAAACAAACTAGGGATTGGGGATTGGGGATTAGGGATTAGGAAGATGGTTTGACGCACACGAATACTTCGAGCGTCTGCGTATCGATTTCCGTCAGTTCCAGCGGGACGACTTTGGGTTCGAACCCTGTTTCCGAGAGCCAGCTCAGCCAGTCTTCGCGCGGAAAGAGGCCCTCGACGTGTCGATCGTGTTCGACGTGCACCGAGCCGTCCGCTTCGCGTAGCAGATACCCGTAGTCCACGAAATAGCTCGTGTCGCCTGGAGCGGGATCCCATCGCCATTCGACCCAGCGCATGCCCCTGGTGCCATCGTCGTGGCCGGCATGGTCTGTACCTGGCTCGAAGTTCTCGCGCACGTAGTCGGGGGCGAAGAGCGCGATGCCTCCGGGCTTGCAATGCGCGAACGCGGTCTCGAATATCTTGCGCAAGTCGGATTCGGTCGCCATATAGCAGATCGCGTCGTGGACGAACACGACATCGAACTGACGATTCAGCCTCACTGTGCGCATATCGCCGTGATAATGCTCGAGCTCGGGATTCAACGCGCGGCTCATCGCCAGCATCCCTGGCGACACATCGACGAGCACCATCTCGCGAAGGTGGTGTTTGATGTGCGAGGCGTTATGCCCGCCGCCGCTGCCAAGCTCGAGCGCGGCATGAACCGGCGAACGGGCGGCGCCTTGAATCGCCTTTAGATAGAACGCCGCCTCCTCGGTGTATTCGGCAGGCGGCGACATGAGCGGCCACCACGACGCGAGCTCGTTGTAGAGCTTCATTGGAAGACGAATCTAGTCCCTAATCGCCAATCCCTAATCCCTAGTTTCGAGTTATGCCAGCTTCCGCAGGATGAAGCACTTCAGGTAGTAGGTCTCCGGCACGCCGAGCAGGACGGGATGATCGCGCCCCTGCATCCGCTTCTCGACGACGGTCACGTCGGTCCTGCGCGTCGAGCGCGGCGTCGTAGACGACCTCGGCGAACATCGCTTCGTTGACGTGGTACGAGCAGCTGCAGGTGACGAGCGATGCCGCCGGCGTTCAGCAGCTTCAGCGCGCGCAGGTTGATTTCCTTGTAGCCGGCGATCGCCTTCGGAACGGCGGCCTTGCTCTTCGCGAACGCCGGCGGATCGAGGACGATCGTGTCGAAGCGCTCGCCCAGCCGCTCGAGCGCCGCGCAGCTCGTCGAACACGTTCGCCGTCCGACGTGCACGTTCGTCAGCCGTTGCGCGCGGCGTTCGCGCGCGACGCGCGCCGATCGCGTCCTCCGAGATGTCGATCGCGATCGTTCCGCGGCAGCGGCGCGAGCTCCAGCGCGAAGCCGCCGTTGTAGCTGAAGCAGTCGAGCAGCCGGCCGCGCGCGTACTGCGCGGCGGCGATCCGATTCTCGCGCTGATCGAGGAACAGCCCCGGTCTTCTGCCCGTGCCGCAGGTCGACGTCGTACTCGATCCGGCCTTCTCGTGATCGGCACCGTGTCGGGCACGTCGCCGTCGAGCACGTCGACGTGCTGCTCGAGCCCTTCGAGCAGCCGCACGCGCGGATCGTTGCGCGCGAGGATGCCCGCGGGCTGCAGCAGCTCGCCGAGCAGGCTGCGACGATCACCGGCAGCAGCCGATCGCATCCCCTGCGACAGCGCCTGCACGACGAGGTAGTCGCCGTAGCGATCGACGATGAGCGACGGCAGCAGGTCGGCTTCGCCGTGCACGCAGGCGGTACGCGGTCGCGTCGATGCCGAGCGATCGCGGAACGCGATGCGCCTGCTCCAGCCGTGCGCGCCAGAAGCGGCGATCGACCGGCTCGTCCTGGCGCGTCAGCATCCGCAGCGCGATCTGCGACCGGTCGCTGTAGAACGCGCGTGCCGAGCAGCCGTCCGCCCGGCGCGGCCACGCGCACGACCGTCGCCGGCCTCGGCACGGCCGCCCGACCACGTCGGCGCGGTAGATCCAGAGGTGGCCGCTGTCGAATGCGCTCTTCACCGCGCGGCGGATGACGGTGATGGTTGATTCCATACGGTTCTCGGTTCGTGAGGTCTCGAACCGTATCGTATTATCGATTCCCCTCATGCGCATCGCGATCGGCGCCGATCACGCCGGCTTTCTGCTGAAGGAACATCTGAAGGAGACGCTCACCGGCTCGGGCACGACGGTCGACGATCACGGCACCCACAGCGAGGCGTCGGTCGACTATCCGCCGATCTGCGCGGCCGTCGGACGCGCCGTCGCCGCCGGACGCGCCGACCGCGGCATCGTGCTCGGCGGCAGCGGCCAGGGCGAGCAGATCGCCGCCAACAAGGTGCGCGGCATCCGCGCCGCGCTCTGCAACGATCTCTACACGGCGCGCCTGTCGCGCGCAGCACAACGACGCCAACGTGCTCTCGATGGGCGGCCGCATCGTCGCCTTCGGGCTCGCCGACGAGATTCTCGACGCTGTGGCTCGACACGCCGTTCGAAGGCGGGCGCCACCAGCGCCGCCTCGATCAGATCGCGGAGATCGAACGACTCATGACGCTGAAAGCTGATGCCCGTTACGCGCGATGGGCTCGACTCAGTCGAGCCCTACACTAGTTGGCGCTACGCTCGCCGAGACCGATCCCGAGATTCGCGCAGGCGATCCGCAACGAGCTGCACCGGCAGAACGAACGGCCTCGAGCTGATCGCCTCGGAGAACTTCGTCAGCCGCGCCGTGCTCGAAGCGGCCGGCTCGGTGCTGACGAACAAGTACGCCGAAGGCTATCCGGGCAAGCGCTACTACGGCGGCTGCGAGTTCGTCGACGTCGCCGAGACGCTGCGCCATCGACGCGCGCGAAGGCGCTCTTCGGCGCCGAGCACGCCAACGTGCAGCCGCATTCCGGCGCGCAGGCGAACATGGCGGTCTACTTCACGCTGCTGAAGCCGGGCGACACGGTGCTCGGCATGAACCTCGCGCACGGCGGCCACCTGACGCACGGCCACCCGCTGAATTTCTCCGGCAAGCTCTACACGATCGTCCCGTACGGCGTGCGGCAAGGACGACGAGCGGATCGACTACGACGAGCTCGACGCGGCTCGCCGACGAGCACAAGCCGAAGATGATCATGGTCGGCGCGAGCGCCTATCCGCGCGTCATCGACTTCGCGCGCATCGGCGACGGTCGCCAGACGCGTCGGCGCGCCGATGGTCACCGACATGGCGCACATCGCCGGGCTCGTCGCCGCCGGCGTGCATCCGAGCCCGGTGCCGCACTCCGATTTCGTCACGACGACGACGCACAAGACGCTGCGCGGGCCGCGCGCGCGGCATGGTGCTGTGCCGCGAGCAGTACGCGAAGGATCTCGACAAGGCGCGTCTTCCCCGGCGTCCAGGGCGGCCCGCTCATGCACATCATCGCGGCCAAGGCGGTGTGCTTCAAGGAAGCGGCCGAGCCGGCGTTCGCCGCCTACCAGCGGCAGATCGTCGCCAACGCGCAGGCGGCTCGCGAGCGTGCTCGTCGGCGCGCGGCTTCCGGCTCGTCAGCGGCGGCACCGACAACCACCTGATGCTCGTCGACGTCTTCTCGAAGGGCCTCACCGGCAAGGTCGCCGAGGCGGCGCTCGGCAAGGCCGGCATCACGGTCAACAAGAACGCGATCCCGTTCGATCAGAACCCGCCGATGGTGGCGAGCGGCATCCGCATCGGCACGCCGGCGGTCACGACGCGCGGCATGCGCGAACGCGAGATGGACACGATCGGCGAGCTCATCGCGCGCGCGCTGAAGACGCCCGACGACGACGGCGCGCTCGGCAATGGTCCGACGCGGAAGTCGAGACGCTGTGCCGGAAGTTCCCGCTGTACCCGGAGCGTGACCCCCGCGACGTCACGGAGGGCAGACCGCCTTGCTCGCCCGCGTCGCCGCCGTCTTCGCCGACGGCGGCTCGCTCGCACGCGCCCTGCCCGTCTTCGAAGCCGCGCCGGCCAGCTCGAGATGGCCGCCGCCGTCGCCGACGCGCTTCGAGGACGGCGGCGTGCTGCTCGCCGAAGCCGGCACCGGCACCGGCAAGACGCTCGCGTATCTCGTCCCCGCCATCCTCAGCCGCCAGCGCGTGCTCGTCTCGACCGGCACGAAGAACCTGCAGGAACAGATCTACTTCAAGGACATCCCCGCGCTGCGCGACGCGCTCGGCGTGCCGTTCACCGCCACCTACATGAAGGGCCGCGCGAACTACCTGTGCCTGCACCGCCTCGAGACGTTTCGCGAAGACGCCGCCGGCGGGACGCTGCAGCTCTTCGGAGAATCCGCAGTGGAGATCTTCCTGCCGATCATCAGCGAGTGGTCGGCGAGACCGAGACCGGCGATCGCGCCGAGCTCGAGGATCTGCCCGAGGATCTGCCGTTCTGGAACGAGGTCTCCGCGACCGCCGAGACCTGCCTCGGCACCGAGTGCCCGCGCTACGACGACTGCTTCGTCACGCGCATGCGCCAGCGCGCGGCCGACTCCGACGTCGTCATCGTCAACCATCACCTGCTGTGCGCCGACGCGGCCGTGCGGCAGAGCGCGTACGGCGAGGTCATTCCGGCGTGCAGCCACGCGATCGTCGACGAGGCGCACCAGCTCGAGGACGTCGCGACGCAGTACTTCGGCTTCACCGTCAGCAACTACCGGTTCGAGGAGCTGGCGCGCGACGTCGAGCGGCTGATCGCGACCGGCGTCGCCGGCGAGCAAGGGCCGGCGCTGCGCGACGCGCTCGACCGCGCTGCGCGACCGCGCCCGCGCCTTCTTCAGCGATCGTCGGCGCAGGCTGCCCGTGCGATCGCGCACAGGCGAACGAGAACCGGGTGCGCGCCACCAGCGGCACGCTCGGAACCGTTTTACGAGGCTGCCGCGGTCGCTGATCGGCGCGCTCGACGCGGTCGAATCCGACCGCTGCGCTGATCAAGCCTCCGCCGACCCGATCCGGACAAGCCGCCGATGAAGCGACGAAGATGGATCTGGCCGCCCTGGCGCATCGCGCCGGCGAACTGCGCGACGAGCTGCGCTTCCTCCTGCGCGCGGACGAACGCGACTACGTCTACTTCGTCGAGATCCGCGGCCGCGGAATCTTTCTGCGCGCCTCGCCGATCGACGTGTCGACCATCGTCCGCGAGCTGCTGCTCGACCGCATGCGGGCGACGGTGCTCACGTCGGCCACGCTGACGGTCGACGGCACGCTTCGACTACATCCGCAGCCGCCTGGGGCTCGGAACGATCGGGCGCGAGGCGTTTCGTCAGCTGCCGTCGGAGTTCGACTTCCGGCGGCAGGCGATTCTCTACCTGCCGCCGACGCATGCCCGACCCGCGCTCGCCGGACTTCACCGCCGCCGCCGGCGCGCGAGGTGATCGAGCATCCTCGAGGCGCACGCCGCGGCCGCGCGTTCGTGCTCTTCACCAGCTACGCGACGCTGCGCGCCGTGCAGGCGATCGCGGAGATGGCGCTGTCGACTATCCCGATCCTCGTCCAGGGCACGGCGCCGCGCTCGCAGCTGCTCGAGCAGTTCCGCGAGACGCCGCAATGCGGTGCTGTTCGCCACGTCGAGCTTCTGGCAGGGCGTCGACGTGGTCGGCGAGGCGCTGAGCTGCGTGATCATCGACAAGCTGCCGTTCGCGTCGCCGGGCGACCCGATCACCGCCGCGCGCATCGACGCGATCCGCGCGCGCGGCGGCGAGCCGTTCGGCGAGTACCAGGTGCCGCTGGCGATCCTGACGCTGCAGCAGGGACTCGGCCGCCTGATCCGCCACCGCGACGACCGCGGCGTGCTGGCCGTGCTCGATCCCCGTCTGCGGACGAAGGGCTACGGCCGCCGGTTTCTCGCGTCGCTGCCGCCGGCCGCCGTGACGCGCAACCGCGACGACATTCGCCGGTTCTTCGACCCGAGCGAGCCCGCGGCGGGCGGGTTCGTGTAAACTAATGGCTAGTTTTCCTTGTATTTAGCCGATATCAAGGTCTTTGTGGAGGACTGACATGTTTTCCGGAAAACTCGGACGGCGGACGCTCACTTCAGGTATCGCGGGCGCCATTCTCGCCCTGGCCATCCCTGCTTTCGCGCAGACGGGGCGCGTCCAGGGCAAGGTCGTCGATGACAAGGACGCCGCGGTCCAGGGCGCACAGATTCTGGTGACCGCGATCCCCGATCAAGGCGGCCAGAAATGGCAGGCGACCAGCGACAAGAACGGCAACTACATCATCGGCACGCTGCCCAAATCGGGGCAGTATCTCGTCGTGGCGAAGAAGGAGGGCGTGGGCGAAGACGAAGCCCGCGTGTCCGTGAAGATCGGCAACTTCACCACGACCAACTTCAAGTTGTCGGCGGCCGTGCGTGTCAGTGAGGAACAGGCCAAGAAGAACCAGGAAATCAAGAAGTACTTCGAAGCCGGTGTCGCGGCCGCCCAGGCCGGCAATCACCAGGCCGCGGTCGACGCGTTCACCGCCGCCGGCACCGCGATGCCGACCTGCGCCGACTGCTTCTTCAACGTCGGCGTGTCGCAGCAGATGATGAAGAATTCGGCAGGCGCCGAAGCGGCGTTCAAGAAGGCCATCGAGCTGCGGCCCAACTACCCCGAAGCGTACAACGCGCTCGCCGCGCTCTACACGGCCGACAAGAAGATGGACGAGGCCGCGGCCGCCTCGGCGAAGGCTGCAGAGCTGAGCGTCGCGGCTGGTGGCGGCGGCAACGCCGACTCGCTTTACAGCGCCGGCGTCGGCCTGTGGAACGCGAACAAGTTCGCCGGAGGCGGGCTCGACGTTCGAAGCGGCGGTCAAGGTCAATCCCAATCACGCCGACTCGCACTTCATGCTCGGCAAGGTCAACTTGAATCTGGGCAAACTCAAGGAAGCGGCCCAGGAATTCGAGATGTACCTGAAACTCGAGCCGAATGGCAAGAACGCGGCAGAGGCGAAGACGACCTTCGAAGCGCTCAAGCCGATGTTGAAATAGTTCGTCGGTTCGTAAGTTCGTGGGTTCGTGAAGTTCGTCGGTTCGTCAGGTTCGTAGGCCGGGTCTTGTTTCCCAAGACCCGGCTTTTTCTTTAAACCCGGCTTTTTTCTTTGATGGACCCTCTTTCCCACATCGCGCGCAACCTGGCCGACGCCCGGCGGCGCATTGGCGAGGCGGCCCTGGCGGCCGGCAGGCGGCCCGAGGATGTCCGCCTGCTCGCCGTCTCCAAGACGTTCAGCCTGGACCATGTCAGGGCCGCTGTGGCGGCCGGACAGGAGGACTTCGGCGAGAACCGCGTACAGGAAGCCCTACAGAAAATCGCCGGATCGGCCGACCTTAAGATCAGGTGGCATCTCATCGGGACGCTCCAATCGAACAAAGTCCGAAAGGCCGTCCCTCATGTCAGTGCCATCCACTCGGTGGACAGCCTGCGGCTGCTGGATGCCATCGACGCGGCGGCCTCTGAGGCCGGCGTCGCGCCCGAGCTGCTGGTCCAGGTAGACCTCGCCGGAGAAGCGACCAAGCACGGTGCGACTCCTGCGGAAGCGAAAGAGATCGTCAGGGCCGCTGCCAGCTGCCGGTCGGCACGCTGTGTCGGGCTGATGACGATTCCGCCGTTTCTCGAGCAGCCCGACGCCGTGCGGCCGTACTTCGCCCGGCTTCGAGAGTTCCGCGACACGCTCGTGAGCGAGGGCACCGATCCCGCGATGCTGCGGGAACTGTCCATGGGCATGAGCCACGATTTCGACGTCGCCGTGCGCGAGGGAGCCACGATCGTCCGGCTCGGCACGGCCATTTTCGGGAAACGCACTGTTTGATACAGAAGGCATCCCTTGGAGACCACGGTATGAAAGTCAGTCCGCTCGATCTTCGCCAGCTCCGGTTTCGCACCGCGTTTCGAGGTTTCGATCGCGCCGAAGTGCTTGCGCTCATCACTGAAGTCGCCGACGACTACGAGCACGCGCTGCGCGAGGTCGATCGGCTGCAGCAGGAAATCTCGAAGATGGAAGCGCTGCTGAACCAGCACCGCGAGCACGAGCGGGATCTGCGCGACACGATGGTCACCGCCCAGCGCGTGTCGGACGACATCAGGACGAACGCGGAGGCGCAGGCACGGCAGATCGTGCGCGAGGCCGAGGGCCGTTCGGACCTGCTGCTCCAGAAGACACAGGCGCGCCTCGAAGACATCCAGCGCGAGATCGACGGGATGAAGATGAAGCGCCGCGAGGTCGAGACCACGCTCGAGGCGTCGGTGTCGGCGCTGCGCAGCACGCTCGAGTTCGTGCGCGAGCAGGAACAGCGAGAACGGGAGGAGCGGATCCTCCTGCACCGCCCGCGCTTCGACGCGACTCAGGGCGCCCCGTCCTTCGACATGGCTCAGGGCGGCCCGTCCTTCGACATCGCTCAGGGCGGCGCGGGCCGGGGGACGAGCACCGGTCGAGCCGACGCGCCCGCATCGCCCAACGCGTCCAATGACATCCGCCGGCTGGGTTCGGGAAACGCCTGACGGCGTTTCGCTCGACGTCAAGGTCATCCCCCGCGCCGGCGTCACCAAAGTCGCCGGCATCCGCGAAGGCCGCCTGCTCGTTCGTCTCGCCGCGGCTCCGGTGGACGGAGCCGCCAACGACGCGCTCGTCGCGTTTCTCTCAGAAATCCTGAAGCTGCCGGCTCGGAATATCCGCGTGGAATCGGGGGCGCGACGCCGCATCAAGCAGGTACGGATCGCCGGGACGACCGTCGCCCAGGTGGCGCGCGTGCTGTCGTTCTCTACGGAGAGATCGTGAGCACGTCGATGTCGAGCTTGAACTCCCACGGATAGAAGTATCGTGGCAGGAGCTCGATGCGCTCCGAGTAGGTCGCGTCGATGAGCAGGTGATTCGGCTTACGCCGCACGGTGATCACCCCGGGGTCGAGCGGGACCTCCCGCTGCTGCGCCGCCTCCAGCACTCTGTTGCGCAGCTCGGCGTCGGTCTGGCGCCCCGCGAACTGCGCGATCTGATGCACGTCGTCGCGGAAGTTGTAGTACCGGAGATACACGTCGGCTGCACGATAGGTGGCGTGCACGACCAGCGCGGCGACGACGAGCTTGATGATCGTTTTCATGCCTGTCCTCGTCCGATCACCGCACCTGGTGCAGCAGCCGCTTCCAGCGGGTTCCGGTCAGCACGTTGCCCTCTTCGGCTTCGTACGACCAGTAGATGACGAGCGCCCGGCCCTTGACGTAATCGCGCGGCAGGAACCCCCAGTAGCGGCTGTCCTGGGAGTTGTCGCGGTTGTCGCCCATCACGAAGTAATGATTCGGCGGCACCGTGACCGGACCGTAGCTGTCGCGCGGATCGCCGTCGACGGCTGCCGATCGCCGGGGTCCATCTCGTGCGGCATGGGCGGCGGCCTTCCAGGTAATACGCATAGGGCTCGTCGAGCGCGTGCCGTTGATGTAGACCTTCTTGTGACGCACCTCGAGCTGTCTCGCCCGGCAGCCCGATGACCCGCTTGATGAAATCGCGCTCCGGCTCCTCGGGATACTTGAAGACGATCACGTCGCGCCGCTCGATGTCGTCCATCGGCAGCAGCGCACGCTCGACGCCGCTCAGGTGCGGCCCGAACACGAACTTGTTGACGAGCAGATGATCGCCGATGAGCAGGTTCTGCTCCATCGATCCGGTCGGAATCTTGAACGCCTGGACGACGAACGTCCGGATGAACAGCGCGAGGATGACCGCGATGACGATCGACTCGAAGTACTCGCGCGCAGTCGACTTCTTGAACCCGCTCCTCGCTCACTCCGCCCTCCGTCCCCATCTTCAGCACGGCCAGAAACGCCTCCTGCGGGAATCTCGACCTTGCCGACCCGCTTCATCCGCTTCTTGCCTTCCTTCTGCTTCTCGAGCAGCTTGCGCTTGCGCGAGATGTCGCCGCCGTAGCACTTCGCGAGCACGTTCTTGCGCATCGCCTTCACCGATTCGCGCGCGATGATGCGGCCGCCGATGGCCGCCTGAATCGCCACCTCGAACATCTGGCGCGGAATGAGCTCGCGCATCTTCGAGGCCAGCGCCCGGCCGCGCTCGTACGCCGTGTCGCGGTGGACGATGATCGACAGCGCGTCGACCGGATCGCCGTTCACGAGGATGTCGAGCTTGACGAGCGGCGACGGCCAGTAGCCGGTCACATGATAGTCGAGCGACGCGTAGCCTCGCGAGATGCGTCTTCAGCCTGTCGTAGAAGTCGAGCACGACCTCGTTGAACGGCAGCTCGTAGGTGATGAGCACGCGGTCCGCGCTCAGGTACTCCAGCGATCTTCTGCACGCCGCGCTTGTCCTGGCAGAGCTGCAGGATGCCGCCGACGTGCTCGGCCGGCGTCAGGATCATCGCCGTGATGACCGGCTCTTCGATCTTCGCGATGCGTCCGGCGTCCGGCAGCTTCGCCGGGCTGTCGATCTCGTGCACCTCGCCGTCGGTCGTCGTCACCCGGTACAGCACGCCCGGCGCCGTCGTCACCAGATCCATGTTGAACTCGCGCTCGAGCCGCTCCTGGACGATCTCCATGTGCAGCAGCCCGAGGAACCCGCAGCGGAAGCCGAACCCGAGCGCGGCCGACGTTTCCGGCTCGAAGAAGAACGACGCGTCGTTCAGCCGCAGCTTCTCGAGCGCGTCGCGCAGCTCGGGATACTCGTGGCCTTCGACCGGATACAGGCCGGCGAACACCATCGGCTTCAGCTCCTTGAAGCCGGGGAACGGCTCCGCGGCCGGCCGGGCCGTCTCGGTGATCGTGTCGCCGATCTTCGCGTCGCTGACCTTCTTGATGTTGGCGACGAGGAAGCCGACCTCGCCGACGCCGAGCTCGTCGATCGGCGACGGGCTTCGGGTGAAAACACGCCGACCTGCTCGACCTCGTAGTCCTGGCCCTCCGCCATCAGCCGGATCTTCATGCCCTGGCCGCAGCGTGCCGTCGATGCACGCGGACGACGATGACGACGCCGCGGTACGGGTCGTACCAGGAGTCGAAGATCAGCGCCTTGAGCGGCGCCGTCGGCGATCGCCGCCGGCGGCGGCAGCCGTGCGACGATCGCCTCGAGGATCTCCGGGACGCCGATGCCCTCCTTCGCGCTCGCCAGAATGGCGCCCGATCGCGTCGAGGCCGATGATCTCCTCGATCTGTCGCCGCGCCTCTTCGGGCTGCGCGCCCGGCAGATCGATCTTGTTGATGACCGGGAATGATCTCGAGGTTGTTCTCGACGGCGAGATAGGCGTTCGCGAGCGTCTGCGCCTCGACGCCCTGCGACGCGTCGACCAGCAGCAGCGCGCCTTCGCACGCGGCCAGCGAGCGCGTGACCTCGTACGAGAAATCGACGTGCCCGGGCGTGTCGATCAGGTTGAGGACGTAGGTCTGCCCGTCCTTGCGCCGTGTAGTTCAGGCGGACCGGATGCGCCTTGATGGTGATGCCGCGCTCGCGCTCGAGATCCATCGCGTCGAGCACCTGCGCTTCCATCTCGCGCGCCTGCAGCGCGCCGGTCAGCTCGAGGAAGCGGTCGGCCAGCGTCGACTTGCCGTGGTCGATGTGGGCGATGATGGAGAAATTGCGAACGAGTTGTGGATTCATGAAAGGGTGTCAGGCTTCGGGCCGTGGGCTTCGGGTGAGCACGATCGCAGCTACTGATCGTACCTTGGGTAGCCTGGCGCCAGAAGTCTGCAGCCTGAAGCCGGATTACCCTCAGCGCCGATCGAGCGAAATGTAGGTCTGCGGGTACTCCGGACCGATGTACTCGGCGCGCGGACGGATCAGCCGGTTGTTGGCGTACTGCTCGAGCACGTGCGCCGTCCAGCCCGACACGCGGCTGACCGCGAAGATCGGCGTGAACAGATCGATCGGAATGCCGAGCGCGTAGTAGGTCGACGCCGAATAGAAATCGACGTTCGGCGTTCAGCTTCTTCTCGCGCCTTGACCAGCGCCTCGATGCGCTGCGACATCTCGAACCAGCTGCGGTTGCCCGCCCTCTGGCCGAGCTCTCGCGACATCTGCCGCAGGTGCGTCGCGCGCGGATCTTCGGTGCGGTACACGCGATGGCCGAAGCCCGGAATCTTTTCCTTCCGCGCCAGCTTCGCGCGGACGATCTCTTCGACCTTCTCGGTCGGTCGCGTCCTGCCCGATCTCGAGCAGCAGGCGCATCACGTCGGCGTTGGCGCCGCCGTGGAGCGGCCCCTTGAGCGCGCCGATCGCGCCGACGATCGCCGAATGCATGTCGGTCAGCGTGGCCGCCGCCACACGCGCCGCGAAGGTGGACGCGTTGAGCTCGTGGTCGGCGTGCAGCACCAGCGCGACGTCGAGCGCCCGCGCCGCCAGCCGACTCGGCCGCTCGCCCGTCAGCATGTAGAGGAAATTCGCGGCGTGGCCGAGCGCCGGATCGGGCTCGATCGACGCCCCCTCCGGCCGCCAGCCGGCCGAACGTCGCCACGACCGTGCCCAGCTGCGCCGTCAGACGTGACGCTGTGCGATAGCTCGCCTCGGCCGACATGTCGTCCGCATCCGGATCGTAATGCGAGAGCGCCGAGACGAGCGTGCGCAGCGAGTCCATCGCCGTTCGACCGGCGGCAGCGACCGCATGAGGCGCAGCACGCCTTCGGGCAGCCGGCGCGCCGCCGCCAGCTGCGACTGCAGATCGCCCAGCTCGGCCCGATTCGGCAACCGTCCGTGCCACAGCAGATAGCAGACTTCCTCGAACGTCGCGTGGTCGGCCGAGATCGTGGATGTCGTAGCCGCGATACGCCAGCACGCCGCGGTCGCCATCCAGGTAGCAGATGGACGAGGTCGCCACGACGATGTCTTCGAGACCCGCTTTGGCAGGAGTGTCGACGGCCACTACGGGGATGATAGCGTACTGGGTGGAGTCAGTCGGAAGGCGCAAGTCGGAAGTCCGAGTCGCAGGGCTGGTCGGAAGTCCCACGTCGACTATCGACTCGCCTTGCGACTACCGACCCTCGACTTGCGCCTTGCGACTACTGGGTGTCCGCTTCCTGCGTGTTCAGCACGACGCCGTCGCCGGCGAACTGCTGCACGATGGAAAGGAGGCCGGTGTAGAGGAAGCCGATTTGGAAGAGCACCAGGAACGGCAGCGTTCCATAGATGCCGTTGGCAAGCGCGTAGAAGACCGTGGCCGTGAAATAGAACCCGAGACCCAGCTCAATGAGCGGCTGCATCGTGACCGATTGCCGATACCGTTTGGTCGCCCACTCGTCGCCGTCCCCCTCGATCCGGTACTTCGGCGTCCTGGTGAACTCGGTCTTCTTGTCGAACAGCGCCTCGAGCACCGCCTTGGTGTTGTTGACGGACAGGCCGATGCCGATGGAAATCAGAAACGGCATGTAGCGGAGGCGCGAGACCCAGTCACGGTGTAGTCTCCCGCTGACACACCATGTAAAAATTGCAGAACGACATGGTGGCGGCGAAAAACAGCGGCACGTCGATGAGCAGCATCTCGTACCAGCCCATCTCGTAGCGGATCACCATCGACGGGAAAATCAGCACACAGAGCACCGACATGAGCAGGTAGTTGAAGTTCGCCGTGAGGTGGAAGAAGGCTTCCGCCTTCACGTCGAGCGGCAGATCCGCCTGCAGCAGCTGCGGCAGCAGCTTCCGGCACGTCTGAATCGAGCCCTTCGCCCATCGGTGCTGCTGCGATTTGAAGCCGTTCATTTCCACCGGCACTTCAGCCGGCGCCACGACGTCGGGGAGGAAGATGAACTTCCAGCCGCGCAGCTGCGCGCGATAGCTCAGGTCGAGATCTTCGGTCAGCGTGTCGTGCTGCCAGCCGCCGGCGTCGCCGATGGTCTCCCGGCGCCACATCGCCGGCCGTGCCGTTGAAGTTGAAGAACCGTCCCGCGCGATGGCGGCCGCCGTGCTCCAGGATGAAGTGGCCGTCGAGCAGGATGGACTGAATCTTCGTCAGGAGGGAGTAATCCTGATTGATGTGTCCCCACCGGGCCTGTACCATGCCGACTTTCGGATCCGCGAAGTGCGGCAGGAGCCTGTGGAGGAAGTCAGGAGCCGGCAGAAAATCCGCGTCGAAGATGGCGATGTAGCTGCCCCGGGCCACGTCGAGACCGGCTTCCAGCGCACCGGCCTTAAAGCCTGTGCGGTCTGTGCGATGGAAGTACTTGATGTCGATGCCGTGCGCCGCATGGCGGCGGACTGCCAGTTCGGCGATCTCGCAGGTCTCGTCGGTTGAATCGTCCAGGACCTGGATTTCGAGCAGTTCCCGAGGGTAATCGAGGCGGCAGACGGCTTCGATAAGCCGGTCAGCCACATACATTTCGTTGTAGATGGGCAGCTGAACGGTAACGACCGGCAGCGGGTCGAGCGCCGCCGGTTCGACCGGTTGGGAATCCTTATGCCTCATGTAAAGATACACGAGGTAGTAGCGGTGCCAGCCGTAAACCGCCAGGATGCTCAAAACAAAGAAGTAGCTGACGAGAATGATGGTGTCAGAAGGAGTCATTCAGTGAGCAACGCGGGCGGCAAAACGTCTGTAGATTATACTCCAAACGGCACTTTGGCCGGGCTGCAGCAATTGCTGGGCCAGGTACGGGACCGCCAGATCGCCCCCGAAGCCGCCGCCGAGTCTCTTCTGCAGTTCGTCAATGCGCAGCTGACACAACCGTACCAAGATCTCGGGTTCGCGCGGGTGGATCATCAGCGCGAGCTTCGCCAGGGCTTCCCGGAAGTGGTCTTCGGCCTCGGAAAGACCCCCGCGCAGATTGCCGCCATCTCCTCGGAGATCGTCGCGCACGGGCACACGCTGCTCGTCACGCGTGCCAGCGAGGAGGCGTTTTCGGCCGTGCACACGGTCGTGCCCGCCGCAACCTTTCACCCTGTTGCCCGGACCATCACGTGCCGTCAGAACGACGTGCTGGAGGGCCGTGGAACGATTCTGGTGGCAGCCGCGGGCACTTCCGACCTGCCGGTTGCCGAGGAAGCGTGCGTGACGGCGGAAGTGATGGGCAATTCGGTCGATCGCCTGTTCGACGTCGGCGTCGCCGGCATCCATCGGCTGCTCGGGGAGCATGCGCGCCTGATGGCCGCCCGGGCGGTCATCGTCGTGGCTGGCATGGAAGGAGCACTCCCGAGCGTGGTGGGCGGGCTCGTGAGGGTGCCCGTGATCGCGGTTCCGACCAGCGTTGGGTACGGTGCGAGCTTCGGAGGGCTGGCGGCACTCCTGGGCATGCTGAACAGCTGTGCCGCCGGCGTTTCCGTCGTGAACATCGACAACGGGTTTGGCGCCGCGGCGATTGCAAGCAGAATCAATCACTTGTAAGGTTCATGCACACTGGCACATTACGCGCACTCGAGTGGGATCGCATCGTCGAGGTCGTCCGCGGCTTCGCGCTGACGCCCCTTGGTGCGGCACGTCTGGCGGAGCTTCAGCCGCAGACCGATCCGCACCGCGTGTCGCAGCTGGTGGCGGCCACGACCGAAGCCGTCAGATATCTCGACACGAACCCCGAGTTCTCGCTGAACGCCTCGGAGGATCTCGAAGCCGTGCTCTCGGCGCTGGCGGTCGAAGGCCGCGCGCTGGAGCCGGCCCGGCTGCTCGCGTTTGCGGAGTTTCTCGATTCGGTCGCGCTCACGTGCGCTGCGATTCGCCGCGCGAATGGTCCGTTCCCGACGTTGAAGACGATTGCCGACAACTGTGGCTCGTTCAAGAGCCAGACCGGCGAAGTGCGGAGCAAGATCGATCCGCCCGGCGAGGTGAACGACAATGCGAGCCCGGAACTGGGGCGCCTGCGCACGCACTTGCGGAAGCAGCGGGCGCGGCTGCGGTCGACGCTCGAATCCTATCTGAGGGGTAAGGACACCTCACGCTACCTGCAGGACCAGGTCGTCAGCGACCGTGACGGCCGCTACGTGCTGGTCGTCAAGGCCGAGCATCGCTCTGCGATTCCAGGAATCATCCACGGCAGTTCGGGCAGCGGCGCCAGCCTCTATCTCGAGCCCCTCAGCACCGTCGAGATCAACAACGAGATCGTCGCGCTCGAACAGCAGGAGCGGGAAGAAGTCCATCGCATTCTCCGGCAGCTGACGGACCTCTTCCGGACCAAACCGATCGAGTTGCGACAGGCGATCGACGCGGCCACCGAGCTCGACATCCTGCAAGCCAAGGTGCGCGTGGCGCGTCTCACGTCTGGCGTCGCGCCTGTCGTCTCCACCGACGGCCGGCTCGAACTGAGAGGGGCGCGCCACCCTCTGCTGATCCCTGCGGTCGTCGATCGGCTGGACGATGCCGAGCGTCCCGCTCGAGGGGACATGCCGGCGCGGGCTCCCGTGCCGGTGGACATTCTCCTGATTCCACCGATCACGGTGCTCCTCATCACCGGACCGAACACAGGCGGCAAGACGGTGGCGTTGAAAACCGCGGGCCTCAGCGCGCTGATGGCACAGGCCGGATTGTTCGTGCCTGCCGCGGACGCGCGGCTTCCAGTCTTCCGTTCTGTCTTTGCCGACATCGGCGACGAGCAATCCATCGCGGCGAACCTGAGCACGTTTTCGTGGCACATCACCAACATCGCGGGCATGGACCGTTCGCTCGCCTTGCCGGCGTTGGTACTGCTCGACGAGTTGGGCGCGGGAACCGATCCCCTCGAAGGCGGCGCTCTCGGTGTCGCGATCATCGAGCACTTCCGCGCCCGTGGGGCCACGGTCGTCTCGACGACGCACTACGAAGCCTTGAAGACGTACGCCGCCACCACCGGTGGCGTCACAGCGGCCGCATTCGGATTTACGCCGGATACGTACGAACCGACCTATCACATTCAGTACGGTTCGCCGGGCCGCAGCCTGGCGCTCGAGATGGCGGGCCGGCTGGGCCTGAACGGCGCCATCATCGACAGCGCACGGAAGAATCTGACCGAGCGCGAGGCGCAGCTCGCCGAGCATCTGGCGAAGGTCGACACCGACCTGCGTGCGCTCGAGCACGAACGGCGGCTGGTGAAGCGCGAGCGCGAAGCCCTTGGAGAGGCCGACAGCCGCGCGCGCGTCCGCGAAGAGGCATTGCGCCAGCGCGAAGAGACGTTCAAGCTGCGCCTGAACGAGAAGCTGGACGAGCGGATGCGCGATGCGCGGGCGGAAATCGACGCGGTGGTGGCGGACTTGAAGAAACAGACAGCCGCGCTGACCGAGCAGGCCACCCGGAACGTCGCGACCGCGCCGACCACGGGCGATACAGGCCGCCTGCGCGGCGACGCGCGGGCCGCCATCGATGCGCTCGTGGACAAGTATCGCAAGGACGAAGCGCCGGCGCCGCTCCCTGACGCGGGTCCGCCGCCTGTTGTGAACGTCGGCGCCCGCGTCATCCTCGGCGCGCTCGGCCTCGAAGGCATCGTCGTCAATGTCCACGATCGCGAAGCCGAGGTAGAGGTGCGCGGCAAGCGATTCCGCGTGCACACCGCGGAGCTACGGGTGCTGGGGGGACCGCCGCCGAGGCCGGAGCCCGCGCCGGTGCGAGTGAACGTGCAGTTGCAGCCGCGCGACGGCGCCGGGTCGAGCGAGCTCCTGCTCGTGGGCAATACGGTCGATCAGGCGATCGATCGCCTCGAGAAGTTTCTCGACGAAAGCCTCCTCGGCGAACAGCGCACCGTCCGGCTGATCCACGGATTCGGGACGGGCCGCTTGAAGGAAGCCGTCGTGGAGTTCCTGCACAAACATCCGCTGGTCACACAGGTCCGCGCGGCCACGCCTCAAGAGGGCGGCGGGGGGGTTACGATCGCTGAATTGAAAGATTGATAGATTGCGAGATTGGCAGAATGTTTTCAGATTCTAGATTGTTGATTTCAGATTATAGATTCTAGATTTTAGATTCTGGATCTTAGTTAAGCTTCCTCATCACCCCGTGCCCTTTCCTCAGTCATTCATCGACGACCTGCGCATGCAGGCCGACATCGTGCAGGTGGTGCAGGAGTACGTGTCGCTCAGGAAGTCGGGCGCCGTCTACAAGGGCCTCTGCCCGTTTCACTCCGAGAAGACGCCGTCGTTCCAGGTCAACCGCGAGAAGGGGTTTTTTCATTGTTTTGGCTGCCGGGCCGGCGGCGACGTGTTCAAGTTTCTCGAACTGCAGGAAAAGCTCGGCTTCGTGGACGCGGTCAAGCAGCTCGCGGCGAAGTTCGGCATGCCGATTCCCGAGGAGGTCGGCGCGCGCGAATCACACGCCGATGCCACCGAGCGAGAGGCGCTGCTGAAGGTGCACGAGCGCGCCTCTGACTATTTTCAGGCACAACTGCGCACTCCGGCCGGCGGACGCGCGATGCGGATGCTGCACGAGCGCGGTCTTACAGCCGAAACGATCAAGAGGTTGGGTCTGGGGTATGCGCCGCCATCGCTCGAGGGACTGAAGACCGCGCTGAACAAGGACGGCCTCGCGCCGCATCTGCTGGTGCGCAGCGGCCTGGCCGTCGAGCGCGACAACGGACAGACGGTCGATCGATTTCGAGGCCGGCTGATGATTCCCATCGCGCGCGATGCCGGCTCGATCGTCGCGTTCGGTGGACGGGCGATGGAACCCGACCAGCAGCCGAAGTATCTCAACTCGCCGGAAACACCGATCTACGTCAAGAGCCGGACTCTCTACGGACTGAATCTCACCAAGGCCGACATCCGGCGGCTCGGGTATGCCGTGCTGGTCGAGGGGTACTTCGATTTCGCCCAGCTGGTGCAGGCAGGCATCGCTCCCGTCGTCGCATCGTGCGGCACCGCGCTGACCTCGGCCCAGGCTCAATTGCTCCGACGGTTCACGGCAAAGGTCATCCTCAGCTTCGATCCCGATGCCGCTGGCCAGGGCGCGGCCGCGAAATCGTGCGAGCTGCTCGTCGCCGAGGGGTTCGAGGTGAACGTGGCCGTGCTGCCTCCGGGCGACGACCCGGACGGCTTCGTCAAGAAGCGCGGCCGGGACGCCTACGTCGAGCTGCTGAAGGGCTCGCAGCCGTATCTGGAGTATCTGCTCGACCGTGCAGCCGCCGCCCACGACCTGACCACGGACGAGGGTCGCCGGCAGTTTCTGACGGCCATGCTTCCGGTGGCCGCCCGCATCCCCACCGAGGTCGGCCGCGAACAATTCGGTGAACGGCTGGCCCACAAGGCTCGTATTACTCAAGAGGCGATTCGCGCGGAGGTGCGCAAAGCCGCTGTCCAGAAACGCGTCGATCCCGGAGTCATAAGGGGGCTTCCCACCTTCGGGCAGGTGAAACAGGCCGAAAAGGGGCTGATTTGGGCGCTGGTTCACGAAACTGCGCAGGGGCTGGCAGCTCTCAACATTTTGCAGGATAATGACTTAGAAGGTTTGGCGACGCGGAGCGTCCTCGAACACGCTCGCGCCGTGGCCGACCGACCCGCTGCGGTGTTGCCTTCTGCGCTGTTCGAGCGTCTAAACCCTGTGGAGGTCCAACTCGTCACCAGCATCGCCGCGTCCGCCGGTCCCCAGGCTCCAGCGGCTGAATGTGCACGTGCCATCCAGCGGCTTCGATGCGAGCGCGAACAGGCGGCCGTCCAGCGGGAAATCGATCGCCTGCAAGAACTCGGTGGACAACACGATTCGGAAATTAACGCGTTGTGGCAGCGAAAACGCGATCTCCTGCATCAGATCGAGGTGCTGGCGCGCGAAAAGGGGGCAGACCCCATCTTTCGCTGAACGAGGGCGGCCCTGGCGGAACGTAGGGCCTGGCCCCCTGTCTTCGGTTATCATGTCGGGTTCGCGGTTAGTAGGAGGAACGCTTGTCGATTGAAGAAAAATACGACGAAGTACGGCAGCTGATTTCCATCGGCAAGGAAAAGGGCTACCTGCTGTACGACGAGGTCAATGAGCTCCTGCCGGCCGAGATTACCTCGTCCGACGAGCTCGACGACCTGTTTAATACGTTTGGCAGCGCGGGCATCGAAGTCGTCGACTCCGAGAAGACCTACCTGCAGGAAAAGCAGTTCGATCGCACGGCCGAGGGCAGTGAGGAAATGGAGCTCGACCTCACCCCCGGCGCGCTGGACAAGACGAACGACCCCGTCCGCATGTACCTGCGCGAGATGGGCACCGTTCCCCTGCTCACCCGCGAGGGGGAAGTCGAGATTGCGCGCCGCATCGAGCGCGGCAAGCTCGCCGTCATCAAGTCGATCTCGCGCACGCCGACCGTCGCCAAGATGATTATCGCGATGGGCGACCAGCTGAAAGCCGGCACGCGTACCATCCGCGAGCTCGTCATCTTCCAGGACGACGAAATTACGGACGAGCGCGTCGACGAGCGCGCGAAGGAAGTGCTGAAGCAGATCGAGGCGATCCGGAAGCAGCGCCTGGTCGTGCAGAAGCTCGAAGAAAAGCTCAACGAGACAGCGCGGGGCACCGACACGCGCCAGAAGCGGAAGTATCGCAAGGCGCGATGGGCCGTCATGCGGGCGCAGGTCGAGCTGTCGCAGCTGGTCCGCGAGGTCGAGTTCACCGAGCTCGTGAAACGGCGGCTCATCGAGCAGATCAAGGACGAGGTCGAATCGGTCCGCAAGATCGAGCGCGAAGCCGAAGGCATCGAGCGGCAGATCAACCCGAAAGGCAAGAAGCCGCCGAAGCTGAAGGACGACGACAAGAAGAACATGCAGCGCCGCATCAAGGAATTGAGAGCGGCGGTGAAAGTGCGCACCGACGAGCTCGAGCAGACCACCGAGCACCTCCGCGCGACGCTCGATACGATCTACCGTGGCGAAGTGCAGGCGGAGCAGGCCAAGAAGGAGCTCGTCGAAGCGAACCTGCGGCTGGTCGTCTCGATCGCGAAGAAATACACCAATCGCGGGCTGCAGTTCCTCGACCTGATTCAGGAAGGCAACATCGGCCTCATGAAGGCGGTCGACAAGTTCGAGTACCGCCGCGGCTACAAGTTCTCGACCTACGCGACGTGGTGGATCCGGCAGGCGATTACGCGCGCGATTGCCGACCAGGCGCGCACGATCCGCATTCCGGTGCACATGATCGAGACCATCAACAAGCTCATCCGCACGTCGCGCGCCCTCGTGCAGGAGCTCGGGCGCGAGCCGACGTCGGAAGAGATTGCCAAGCGGATGGACATCCCGGTCTCGAAGGTCCGCAAGGTGCTCAAGATCGCGCAGGAACCGATTTCGCTGGAGACGCCGATCGGCGAAGAGGAAGATTCGCATCTTGGCGACTTCATCGAGGATCGCCAGGTGGTGTCGCCGGCCGAGGCGGTCATCAACCTGAACCTCAAGGAGCAGACCGAGTCGGTGCTGAAGACCCTGACGCCGCGCGAGGAGCGCGTCATCAAGATGCGCTTCGGCGTCGGCGACGGCAGCGAGCACACGCTCGAAGAGGTGGGGCAGAATTTCGCGGTCACGCGCGAGCGCATCCGCCAGATCGAGGCCAAGGCGCTGCGCAAGCTGCGGCATCCGTCGCGAAGCCGCAAGCTGCGCGCGTTTCTGGAAGGACGAACGGGGTAGTTTCTGGTAAGTGGAAAGTAAAAAGTAAAAAGTGGCGCGCGAGGATCCTTTCTACTTTTAGACTTTCCACTTTTTACTTACTGTTTCACCAACGGGCCTATAGCTCAGCGGTCAGAGCCGCCGGCTCATAACCGGCCTGTCCCAGGTTCGAATCCTGGTGGGCCCACCAGCCTTCGCTCACGATTTGCGCGAAGGCTGTCCGCCGTAGCCTTGGCGAAGGCGGATCGCCTTCTTGGGCGGATCGCTTTGAATGAACGACGATGACACTCACATATCCTGTCGGCCACCGCACCCCGCCCGATGCCGTAAGGCATCAGCGGGCCGCTATGCCCATGTACTCGACCCAAGCCCCGCTCGCGCGGGGCTTTTTTTTTGCTTGGCCCGCCGAAGCCCGGCGGCGGAGGCGGCTATGAACACTGATCTCACCCGCCTCATCCAGCTGCAGCGTCTCGAAACCGCCGCCGAAGACGCGCGGCGCAGGATTGCCGACCATCCGGCCCGCGCGCAGACGCTGGACGCGCGGCTGCAGTCGGCTCGCGATGCGGTCGCCGCATTCAAGGCCCGTCTCGCCACCGCCGCCGACAAGCGGCGGGCCGAAGAGAAAGAGGTCGCGGCCGTTCAGACCCGCCTGGCGAAGTACAAGGATCAGCTGCTCGAGGTGAAAACCAACCGCGAATACACCGCGATGCTCCACGAGATCGAGGCGGCGCAGAACGACATCCGCGGGCGCGAGGATCGCATCCTCGAGGTCATGCTCGAGTCCGACGAGCTGAATGCCGGCCTCAAGAAGGGCGAGGCCGAGCTGAAGACGTCGGAGAAGGAGATCGCCACCGAGCGTTCGGCGCTCGACGCGGAGCTTGCGACGCTGCAGGCCGAGATCGACCGTTGCACGGAGGCGCGCCAGAAACTCATCACGGAAATCGATCGAAGCGTCCTCAGCACGTTCGAAACCGTCGCCAAGGGCCGCAGAGGCGTGGGAATCGCCGAGGCCAAGAACGGCCTGTGCACCATCTGCCACGTACGCCTGCGGCCGCAGGTGTTCAACGAAATCCGTCGCAACGCGTCGATCATCCAGTGCGACAGTTGCCAGCGGATCCTCTACTTCGTCGGCGAGAGCGAAGCCCCGGCTTCCGTGCCTCAGGTCTGAATGGCCATCGTCGCGTATATCGACGGCGGGGCGCGCGGGAATCCCGGCCCTGCCGGTTACGGGGTCCGCATCGAAGACGAGCAGGGCACGCTCGTCGAGGAATTCAACGGATATCTCGGGTCGGCCACCAACAACGTCGCCGAGTACAACGGTCTCGTGGCCGCGCTCAAGTATGCGCAGCAGCATGGGCACCGGAACGTGCGTATCAAGTCGGATTCAGAACTGCTCGTCAAGCAGATGCGCGGCGAGTATCGCGTCAAGAATCCCGGCCTCCAGGCGCTTTATCAGCAGGCGCGCACGATTGCAATGGGCCTCGACCGCATCGCCTACGAGCACGTGCGCCGCGAGCAGAACAAGGACGCCGATCGGCTCGCCAATCTCGCGATGGATGAGGGTACGAAAGCCAGCAGACCAGGGATTGGGGATTAAGGATTGGGGATTAGGAGTTGCCGGATGCCGCAGTTTCTGTCCGGAACTCGCACGGTATCCCGGACCGCGGAATGTCTGGATCTTGCCAGTCGCAATGACGGGGAACCGAACGGCCGTTTCCGCTCGACGGCAGCGGGCTGAATGCCGTGCTCCCGCAGGAATATCGCGGCGTGTTTGCACATCGAACCTAACGAACCCAACGAACCTACGAACCCGACGAACCTGACGAACCGGTGATGACCGCCAGTGCTTGAGGCGGCGCCGTCGGCCGTCCCCAGCGCGCCAGCGCGGCCGCCCCGAGGCCGGCCGTCCACGCCATGTATTCGAACAGGAAGCCAATCGCGGCGATCGGCCAGACCATGGTCATTTCGCCGGTAAGCCCGACGAGCCGCGCGAGCAGGACCGGCGAGACGATCAACAGGATGCCCACGAAGGTGGCCGCGTATGGGCTCGCACGGAGCACATCGAATCGCTCCTGCAAGAGCCGTCCGATCTGATACGCCACTGCTGTAAAGCCGACGAGCATCGCCACTCCCCCCGCGATGACGGCCACGGGCAAGAGGACCAGCAGCGGAATCCCCACGACGGTAATGACGAGCAGAATCGCCGTCATGATCATCACCGGGATGAACAGCATCTCGGCAAGAAAGCCGACGAACCACGATTTCACCGGGTCGGCTGCCACGCGATCGGCGATCTGCTCGACCGGACCGCGCGCAATGAAGAGGACGAGAGCGGTGAGCAGGACGAGCAGGCCGATGCGTACGAGCGTGGTGGTCAAACGCGCCACGGGGTAGATGCCGCTCATCCAGTCCCAGTTTCGGTTATGGGACCATTCACCGCGCCACGGGACGCCGCCAAACCCAACTTCCTGAAGGCGCCCGCGAAAGATCGCCTTGGAATCGCGCGTCAACATGCCGCCGACAACCGTCACGTCGCCGCGCACATCGGCCTGTGGTCCGAAATTCGCCGACCCCGCCACCACCACGACCTCGCCGTCGACCTCGCCGTTGATGGTCGCGGCACCGCCGATGACCACGACGTCGCCACGCACACTCTCGTCGGCGTCAACCGCAACGCTCCCGCCGATGCGGACGATATCTTCCCGCCTGCGAGCGCGAGGTACTCTCGCCTGATCTGGCAAAGAACCTGGCTCTGCCATCGTCGGCGCCGCCGCATCTGCGGGTTTTTCCGAAGTGGGTTTCTCCGAAGCGGGCTTCTCGCCACGAGCCAGCGCCCGGCGGGCGTCGCTGTCCAGATACGAGAGTTGCAACACGAGATCGCTGTTGCTGCCGAGCCGCTCGCCGAGCTCCGCGCCCGTCACCGGCGTTCCGTCGATCGCGATCGTCTGGCCCGCAAGCTCGATCGATCGCACGGACGTCTTGAACTTCGGCCGCAGCACGACGCCGTTCGCGATGGGCAGGATCTCGAACCGCGCTTCGAGCTGACGGCGCAGGCCATCGACACGCGGCTGAGCCGATCCCGTCATGACGGCGAGCATGATGAGAAGCGGCACTAAGAAAGTTCTTGCCATTGCGAGTCCTCCCCTTCAGAAGCGAGCAGCCGGCGCAGAGCCGAGAGTGACAGCGCGCACACGACACCCATCAACACGAGACCGGTCGTACCTTCCACCGTGGCCGCGGCTCTCGCGACGGCGAGGCCTGTTGTGCTGAACACGTCCACCACCGCGATGCCGGTCGGGACAAACTGCATCATCGACATGCCAATCCGGACGCCGTAACTGACGAGAGTGGTGAGACCACTCGCGAAAATCGGATGGCTGAGCACGAGCATCAACGATGAAAGCGCCACTCCAGCGACGACAGCCGCCCACCCGGCCAACGATGTCAGCGGGTTCCGCAGCGCCCGGCGTCCGGCCGGCAGGGGCTCGCGCCGGACGGCCCGCATCGTGCGCGCGACGAACTGATCCGACGGCGCCGGCGTTTCCACACCCCTGAAGAGCGCACGCAGCTCTTCATCGCTCAACGAGCCGGGCAGGTTCAGCGGGTTGTCGGGGTCCATCCCAGGTTCTCCATATGCTCCGCCAGCTCTTTGCGCGCGCGGTGCAGCGTGCTCTTGACCGTGCCCATCGGCAGTCCGGTGATTTCCACGATCTCGTCGTAGTCGAGGTCGCGCTCGTATCTCAGCGCGACGACCTCGCGATAGTCCGGCCGCAGCCGCGCGATGGCCTTCCGCAGGGCGCCGGCCAGCTCGATGCGTTCGGTGATCACCGCCGGCGTCGCGGCCGACGTGTCGGCAAACTCGCGCATCCGCGTACCGTCCTCTGTCGTCTCCTCAAGCGGCTCGGTCACCAGCGAGCCCTTCCGCACTTCATCGATGGCGACGTGATGCGCAATCGTGAGGAGCCATGCCGAAAACTTTCGATGCACATCGTAGGTGTGCAGGGCGCGAAACGCCTTGACGAACGCGTCCTGCGCGAGCTCCTCGGCCCGCGCCGGGTCCCGGACCATCCGCACGATCAGGCCGAAAATCGGTCGCTGATACCGCTGGACGATGTCGCGAAACGCTGATTCATTCCCATCGAGCGCTCCACGAACCAGTTCGACGTCGGTGGCAGGCACGCCCTCTGTTTCTCTACGAAAATTCGGCGATCCGGGTTGCAAAAGCCTACTGCAACCTTGGATCCTGTTGCTCCGTCTAAGGTTGCAATGCGTTTGGCGGCCGGTTTTGCCTGGATTTGCCTGATTTTGGTCTCGGTTCCGCGTGATAGCCATGGCCAGCCCGCACAGGCAGCCCAGCTGACCGCCCACCGCCTGACGACCCCGCCCAAGCTCGACGGCGTGCTCGACGACGACGCGTGGTCGCGAGACCCCCTCCCGCTGGACACCTGGATGTCGTACAACCCGATGCGCGGCGAGGCCGCCGCCGAAAAAACCTCTGTCTGGGTGGCCTATGACGACGCGGCCATCTATTTTGCGTTTCGCTGCCTCGACACGCAGCCCGATCGCATCCGGACGAACATCAGCCGGCGCGACAACGCGTTCAACGACGACTGGGTCGGGTTGAGCCTCGATTCCAGCCACGCCGGACAACTGGCGTATCACCTCTTCGTGAACCCGAGCGGCATCCAGATGGACGCGCTGCAGAGCGGCAGCAACGGCGAAGACTTCGCGCCGGACTGGGTGTGGCAGAGCGCGGGCCACGTGGGCTCCGACGGATGGTCGGCGGAGATTCGCGTGCCGCTCGAAAACATCCGCTTCCAGAGCGGCACCGACGTGCGCATGGGTGTGCTCTTCTGGCGCCGCCTCAGCCGCACCGGCGTGTCGACCTCGTGGCCCGAGATGCCATCGGGCAAATGGGTGTTCGACGCCAACGCATCGATCGTGTTCGACCAGCTGCAGTCACGGCTCCTGCTCGATGTCATTCCGAGCTCGACGTTCTCGACCAATCAGGTTCGCCGCGACGAGCTCGGCTGGAAGTCGACGCGCGCGCGAGGGGATTTCGGCGTCAGCGTGAAGTACGGCATCACGTCGGCCGTCACGCTCGACGCCACGGTCAACCCCGACTTCAGCCAGGTCGAGAGCGATCAGTTCGAAGTCGAAGTGAACCAGCGCTTCCCGGTGTTCTTCAGCGAGAAGCGGCCGTTCTTCATGGAAGGACTCGGCCTCTTCAATCTCGCCGGCACCAACGGCGACGCCACGATGCGCACCGCGGTGCACACGCGCACGATCGTCGATCCGAGCGCCGGACTGAAGCTGACCGGCGCCGCCGGCCGGCATACCTTCGGCGTGCTGTCATCGGCCGACACGTCGGTCGAGGGGACGCGCCAGCGACTGTTCACGGTCGGGCGCGAAGTCGTCAATTTCGGGCGCGGGCAGTACGTCGGCATGCTCTTGTCGGATACGGAGTATGGAACCGACTACAATCGCGTCGCGGGCGGCGACGTCAGCGTCAAGAAGGGCGAGCATTTCTCGGCGAACGGATCGTTTCTCACGACACACTCGCAGTCGGTGACGGGTGAAAAGAGCAACGGGATCGGCAGCCAGGGTTCCTACTTCTACAGCACGCGGCGGTTCGACGTGGGCGGCCAGCTCGAGCACTACGATCGCGGCTTCCGGATGGACACGGCGTTCATCAATCGTGTCGGCGTGACGCGCGGCTGGCAGTACCAGGCCATCAACTTCTATCCCTCGCATCCGCGTTTCACATGGATCAAACGCATCAACCCGTTCTTCTGGACGGCGATCGCCAACGATCGCGTGCAGGAAGGGACCGAAACGTTCTACCTGCCGGCCGTGCGCTTCAATTTCACGCGCGCCGGGTACCTGCGGGTGGACTACGGCAACGGTCACGAAACGTATGCGGGACAGGAGTTCGACGTCGGCAGGGTGATGGTGGACGGCAGCGTGCAGATTCTGCGCTGGCTGAGTCTCGGTGGCGGCGCGCAGAAAGGCCCGGGCATCTACTACGACGAGGAAGCGCCGTTTCAGGGGCGTCGCCGGACGGCGAACTTCCGTGTCGGGCTCCAGCCACACCCGCGCGTCAACAGCAACACGTCATATAGCTTCGTCACGTTCCACAACCGCAGCACGGGCGAGCACGTGTACGACGTGCACATCGTGAATATGCGGAACACGTATCAGTTCAGCCCGCGATTCTTCATCCGTGCCGTCGTGCAGTTCGACTCGTCACGCGAGCGCGTGCTGGGCGACTTTCTCGCTTCCTACGAGCTGTCACCGGGAACCGTGGTGCATGCGGGGTACGGGTCGCTCTACGGACGGGTGTACGAAGAGCTGCACTTCGATCGATATAGAGAGAACGCGCGTGCGTTCTTCTTCAAGGCGTCCTACCGCGCGCACTTCTGATCGCGGCCACCAACCGCCCCGCACGCGCACCGTCACGGCGATACGAATGCAGCAACGCTGGGTGGTCGAAGGTACAGAGCGCGGCCACATGTACCTGCGCCGCCGGCACGCCGGCGCGCGTCAACTGGTCGCGCGTGGCGCTCCACAAGTCGAGCCGGGGCCTGGCGTCGTCCGAAAACCATCGCGCCGCCTCGGCGTGCGCCGAGAAGTGTCCGGCGAGGTCCGCACCGACTTCATAGCAACACGCGCCGATACTGGGGCCCACCGCGGCGATCACGTCGGCCGGCTTCGTGCGGAAGCGCTCTGCGAGCGCGCGAACCGCCACGATCACGGCTCCCGCCGCCGTCCCCCTCCATCCAGCATGCACCGCCGCCACTGCGCGGCCATGACGATCGGCCAGCAGGACCGGAACACAGTCGGCGGCCCTGACGCTGAGCACCACCGACGGATCGTCGCTGACGGCGATATCGCCTTCCGGCCACGCGTCGTAAGCGGGTGAAAAAGGGGTCGGGAGGGGTTTTCCGGTGGCATCACTTGGAAAACCCCTCCCGACCCCTTTGTCCGCGACGTACACCTGGGCGCCGTGCACCTGCCGCAGGCGAACCAGGCCGTCGATCTCGACCCCCATGGATCGGCTCAGAACCTGCCAGCTTCCGCCGTCTTCGTCGCGCACGCCGTCGAGCGCCAGATCGCGCGTCGTGAAGCAATGGGGAGCGATCGCCTCGAGCGGCCGGCAGCGGAGCGCCGCACCCCATGGCGCTTGCACCCATTCGAAGTCGCCGCTAGGCTGAGGGAGGTCCGTCATGTCCACCAATATTATCGGCATCGGTCTGGATGCCACCGAAATCGATCGCATCGCCGCCACGATCGCCCGCTACGGTGACCGGTTTCTCCGCCGCATCTTCACCGAAGGAGAAATCGCGTACGCCACGCGCCGGCGCGATCCGGTCCCGCATTTCGCGGGCCGGTTTGCCGCCAAGGAAGCGGCGATGAAGGCGTTGGGCACCGGGCATTCACAAGGCGTGCTCTGGCGCGATATCGAGGTCGTGCGCGCGCCGGGCGGCCCCCCGCAACTGCGGTTTCACGGCGGCGCCGGCCGTCGATTCGCGCTGTTGAAGGCAAACAGCTCGCTTCTGACGATTACCCATTCCGAAACGCTCGCGCTGGCGCAGGTGATGCTGCTCCTCTAGTTGTCATCGCCAGCACGGATGCCGCGGCGACGCTCGCGCCCACGCATCCGGGGCCTCGCAACGTCTTGCCGGTCAGGATCTTGACAGAACGGCTCTGGAACGCGCCGCCTGGTATCGGGCTTGCCCTTCAGGTGCGCGGAAGGAGCTGATATGACGGTCAAGATCACCACCAACGACAAGGGCACGCCACCAGGCAAGCTCGCGGAAGCAGAAGTGCACTTCGACGACGGGTATTTTCAGGGTCTCAAGCTGGTGGGCTTCGCGGTGTGGGAACGCCGCAACGGCTCGGGCCGCAACGTCACGTTTCCGGCGCGGCAGTACTCGGTGAACGGCGAGCGGCGCAGCTTCGCGCTCCTGCGGCCGATCGCCGACTCGACGGCGCAGGAACGCCTTCGCGACCTCATTCTGCAGGCCTATCGCGAGCACGAAGAGCAGTTGGCGGTGGCGGAATAAACGGGGGGATCGGTTCGTCTGGTTCGTGGGGTTCGTCGAGTTCGTCAGGCTCGTCGGTTCAAGCCGGATGACACTCGCGCGTATTCAACGTGGTGTGCGCGAACCGCGTCACCACACACCGCACCACCGACCTCCACGAACTTCACGAACTTCACGAACTCGACGAACCTGACGAACCCACGAACCCACGAACCGTCTTTGTTCAGATCGTCGGTATCAGCTTCGCGTTCTCCGCCGCGCGCTTGGGCGGCAGCGTCCATTCCTCACGGAAGCTCTTGTCGAGCTCGCCACGGAAGAACGTGTCTTTCATGCCGCCGTCGATGATGCTCCACGGAAGCACCTCGTCACCCGTGCGATCGCGGAACACATAGAAGGCGGCGTCGACCCCGGTGTCGGCGACGGCACGCCGCCAGTCGCCGCCGTTGGATTCGGCGGCCTCGATCGCGGGCGCGACACGCCTGTCGCCCAGCGAAAGAAGCGCCTGGTAGAACGCATGACGCTCGGACTTGATGTTGAAAAAGACGTTGTCGATGTCGGATGTCAGCGCGCGCAGCCGCTGAACCTTCGCTTCGACCACAGCCGGATCCTCCATGGGAAGCCATTGGTATGCGGTCGACGG
Source organism: Vicinamibacterales bacterium (assembly GCA_963746535.1). Taxonomy (GTDB): domain Bacteria; phylum Acidobacteriota; class Vicinamibacteria; order Vicinamibacterales; family JAMQPK01; genus JAMQPK01. The sequence continues at coordinate 545,715 of CAVVBP010000012.1, forward strand.
TTTCGGGACGAGCGGGTTCACGCTGGCGATCACGCGCCCTATCTGGCCTTTGCTCTTCGCGTGCTTCAGCATGATCTCCCGCAGCTGCAGCGTCAGATCGCGAATCGCGACGAGATCGTCGTCGGTTTCCGTCGGCAGGCCGATCATGTAGTACAGCTTCAGGTTCTCGATGCCGTTCGAGAAAATGAGCTCGGCGCGATCGAGGATCTCGTCGTTCGTCACGGTCTTGTTGATGACGCGGCGCAGACGATCGGATCCGGTCTCCGGCGCGATGGTCAGCGTTTTTTCGCCGCTGGCGCGAAGCAACCGGACGATCGTCTCCGTCAGATCGTCGAGCCTCAGCGACGCCGGGCTGATCGAATAGCCCATGTCGGCCAGACCGGTGAGAATGCGCTCGATCTCCGGGTGATCGCAGAGCGCGATCGACACAAGGCCGGCGTGCTTCGCGTGCGCACGGGCCTCGCGCGCACGCGCGAGAATGCGGTCGGCCGGAAATCCGCGTACCGGAAGGTAGTTGTACCCCGCCCAGCAGAAACGGCAGAGATTGGCGCAGCCGCGGACCACCTCGACGAGAAACCGGGAACCGAACTCGGTGTCGGGTGTGAAGATGCGCGTGCAGGGCGGATCGACCGCTTCGGTCGTCGGAAGTGCGGCTTTCTTCACTACAGCCGGCGCGCCGCTGCCTTCCCTGGGCACGAACTTCAGGATGGTGTTATCCGCGTTGTACTCGACGTCGTACAACGACGGAATGTAGAACCCGCGCTTGGGGGCGAGCGACTTCAGCAACGGGCCGCGCGCCAGTCCTTCTCGGCAGGAATCGACCAGGCCAGGGACGAGCACCTCGCCTTCGCCGGCGGCCACGACGTCGGCGAACAGGGCCAGCGGCTCGGGATTCACGAAGGTCACGGCACCGCCGATGACGACGAGGGGATCGTGCGCGGTGCGATCGGCCGCGCGCACCGGCACGCCGGCCAGCCGCAGCATCGTCAGAATGTTGGTGTAGTCCCACTCGAACGACACCGAGAACGCGATGATGTCGAAGTCACGGACGAGCGACTGAGACTCGAGCGTCACCATCGGGGTTCGCGAGGCGAGCTGCTCTTTCAGCTGCTGTTTCGGCGGAAGGAAAAAGCGCTCGCACACGACGTCGTCGTGCGCGTTGAACAGCTGATACACGGTCTGGAAGCCGAGGTTCGACATCCCCACGTAGTACGTGTTGGGAAATGCCAGCGCCACACGCAGCCGATCGGCGTGCGGCTTCCGGATGTAGCCGACCTCCTTCGCGAGGGTGGCCTTTGCGGCTTCTTTCTGCTGCCAGGAGTTCATGGATGCTGAATGACAACGATCCCGGCAGCAGGACACTCAGCCTGCGTCGAAGGCGATCTCGATTACCGTGGATATATTCAGTCTACCACCCTAAATCTCCCGCCGCAGAAAAGCTGGCACGTCGAACGCCGTCAGGGCGTCGAGATCGATATCGTCCGCGCCGCTCATTGCCGCTTTCGCCTGCGGCGTTACAACCGCCGGTGCGGGTGCTGCCGCCCCAAGGTCCAGCGTCGGTCTTCTCGCAATCGAGAGACGGCTGACGTCCATGGCGGGCACCGGTGCGGGCGTTTCGATCTTCTCTTTCAGGTGTGTCGTGTACTGATGCAGATCCACGGGCGTCTGGGTTCCCGACGACGCGGACGGACGCGCCGCACCGAGCTCGAATCCCGTCGCGATGACCGTCACCTTCACCCGCCCCTCGAGCGTGGGATCGACGACCGCGCCGAAGATGATGTTCGCGTCTTCGTGGGCGGCTTCCTGAATCAGCAGCGAGGCTTCGTTCACTTCCATCAGCGACATATCGTGGCCACCGGTCACGTTGATGATGACGCCGCGCGCGCCCTGGACCGACGCACCTTCGAGCAGCGGGCTCGAAATGGCCGCCTTGGCCGCCTCGAGCGTCCGATTCTCGCCCGACATGATCCCCGTGCCCATCATGGCGAGACCCATGCCCGACATGATCGTCTTGACGTCGGCGAAGTCGAGGTTGATGAGCCCAGGCACCAGGATGAGGTCGGAAATGCCCTGAATCGCCTGCCGCAGTACGTCGTCGGCGGTCGCGAAGGCTTCCGGCAGGGTCGTCGAGCGATCGACGATGGCCAGCAGCCGCTCGTTCGGAATCGTGATGATGGTATCGACGCACTCGCGAAGAGCGGCGAGTCCGCGCTCGGCTTGTTGCTGCCGCTTCTTGCCTTCGAATTTGAACGGTTTCGTCACGACCGCGATCGTCAGCGCCCCGAGCTCGCTCGCGAGGCTGGCAATCACCGGCGCCGCGCCGGTGCCGGTGCCACCGCCAAGGCCGGTGGTGACAAACACCATGTCGGCGCCGGTGAGCCCCTGGATGAGGCTGTCGGTGTCTTCGAGCGCCGCCTCGCGTCCGACATTCGGATCGGCTCCCGCGCCGAGGCCTTTCGTCAGCTTCGCGCCAATCTGAATCTTGATCGGTGCGGCGTTCTGTTCGAGCGCCTGTTTGTCGGTGTTGGCGACGATGAATTCGACGCCTTCGAGGCCGACCTGCACCATGCGGTTGACGGCATTGCTGCCGCCGCCGCCCACGCCGACGACCTTGATGCGCGCCCCGGCGCGCATCTCCTCGGCCAGCTTCAAACGCAACGAGTGTTCTCGCACTTCAGCCATTAGGGGCCTCCCCTCAGAAGAATTCCTTGAACAGCCCACGCAGCCGACCGGCCACGCGCCCGAACGCGCCCGCACCGACCATCCGGCCGGCTTCGCCCATGTGATTTCTCTGCGCGTACAACACCAGACCGACCGCCGTGGCGAACTCGGGATTCGCCACGTGATCGGCAAGACCACCGACACCGGCCGGCAATCCACGCCTGATGGGCAGATCGAAGATCTGCTCCGCAATCTCCGGCATGCCCTCGAGAATCGCGCCACCGCCCGTCAGGACGATGCCGGAGTTCAGCGATTTCTCGTAGCCCGCGCGTCGAATTTCGTCCCACACCTGATGGAAGATTTCCTCGGCGCGGGGCTGAAGGATTTCCGACAGCACGCGTCGGGCCATCAGCCTCGGCTTGCGGCCGCCGACACTGGCCACTTCCATCGTTTCGTCTTCGTCCACGAGCGAAGACAACGCGCATCCGCACTTGCGCTTCAGCTTCTCGGCGTCGGGAATCGGCGTGCGGAGACCGACGGCGATGTCGTTCGTGAAGTGATCGCCGCCGATGCCGACGACCCCCGTGTGCCACAGACTGCCGCGCTCGAAAATCGCCAGGTCGGTCGTGCCGCCGCCAATGTCGACGATGGCCACACCCAGCTCTTTCTCGTCTGGCGTCAGCACGGCTTCGCTCGCTGCCAGCTGCTCGATGACGGTGTCGGCCACGCTGATGCCCGCCCGGTTCACGCACGCGACGACGTTCTGCGTCGCGGTCGACCCGCCCGTGACGATGTGCACGTTCACTTCCAGGCGCGCACCCGTCATACCCACCGGCGCGCCGATGCCGTCCTGCTCGTCGACGACGAAGTCCTGGGGCAGCACGTGCAGAATCTCGCGTCCCGTCGGCAGCGCAACCGCCTTGGCAGCGTCGATCGCGCGACGTACGTCGTCGCGGGTGATCTCGCGGTTCTTGCCGGCCACGGCAATCACGCCGCGGCTGTTGAAGCCTTTGATGTGGGGCCCCGAGATGGCCACGTGCACCGAATCGACTTCGACGCCCGCCATCAGCTCGGCTTCATCGACGGCGTGTTTGATGCTCTCGACCGCCGCCTCCAGGTTGACGACGGCGCCGCGGCGAATGCCTTTCGCTTCGGCCACGCCGATGCCGATAATCTCCAGGCTGCCATCGTCCATCAGCTCGGCGACGATGGCCGCCACCTTCGACGTGCCGATGTCGAGCCCGACCAGATATCGCTCTCTACTGCCCATACCCCCCCTAACCCGTCTGCGTCGTTCGAGCAGGTTTGGTTGCGTTCCTGTTGACGGCCGGCGGCCTGTCCTTCGACGGCTTGACGTAGACCCGCTCGTCGAATCGAAGATCCACGTAGTCGATAGCCGGCACGCGCTCGCGAAGCGCGGGCGCCAGCTCGAAGTACGACTGCAGCCGCTCGACGAACCGCTCATTGCCAAGCTGGATGAGCGTCGGATCGTCGTCGAGGAGCACGATCGCGTTGCGGGCGTCGCTGACGTCGATCTGCGAAATCCGGCCGGCCATGTTTCGCACGCGGAGCGCATCGAGCAGCCTGCGCACGAGCAGCGCGCGGTAGATGTCGGTGGTTTCGTCGCCCGGCACCGCCGACAGGCCGTCGATGATCGGGAGATCGAGATCCGCGTAGTTCGGTCCGTATTCGTCGATCGACGTCCCGCGGTCGTCCACCAGGAACAACGAGCCGTTGATGCGGCCGATGCCGAGCGGCGTGCGCTCAAGAATCATCACGTCGACCGTCGACGGCAGCGTGCGTCGAAGCGACGCGTCGGCCACCCACGGCGAGTCCAGCAGCCTGCGCCGCCATTGTTCGAGGTCGAGGGCCAGAATGCTCCGGCCCCGGAGTCCGCCGACGAGCGAGAGCACTTCGCCGCTCGACAGGCGATGGTTTCCACGCACGTTCACCCGATCGACCCGGAAGATCTCGAGTCCCGCGAGCGAGGTCGCCGCGCGACGTCCGGCGTAGATGGCAAGCGCGGCCGCAACAACGGTCGCCGCCACGCGTAGCCGGCGCAACCACAGCCCGCTGCGCCTGCGCGCCGGCTTGACGTGCGACCGGCGAAAACGCTTGTCCGAGGGTGCGGCGACAGCCATCAGCGACCCTCCTGCAACGCATGGACGACGGAGGCCGCGATCGACCCGATGGAGCCCGCACCGAGCAGTACGACCAGATCGCCTGGCCTGGCCGTCGCCGCCAGCGCGGCGGGCAGCTCGTGCAAGGCGGGCACAAGGCTCAGCTCTCCCTTGAAATCGGACCGCACTGCGCTCGCCAGTGCGTCCAGCGTGATGCCCGGGATCGGCTCCTCACCGGCGGGATAGATGTCGGTCATCATCAGGACGTCGGCCCCGACGAACGCTCGACCGAACTCGTGCATGAGAAACTGCGTTCGCGTGAAACGGTGCGGCTGAAACGCCACGATGAGGCGGCCCGTGGCAATCTGCTTTGCCGCCGCGATCACCGCGGCGACCTCTGTGGGATGGTGGCCGTAATCCTCCACGACCAGCACGCCGTTCGCTTCGCCGCGGCGCTGGAACCGCCGCTCGGCACCGTGGAATCCCGCGAGCGCGCGCGCGATATCGCTCCAGGCAATGCCCAGTTCGCGCGCCATCGCTACGGCCGCCAGCGCGTTGAGGCAGTTGTGACGCCCCGGCACCGAGAGCTGCAGCGTGCCGAGCTCGACCGCACGGCCGCCGGGCCGGCGCGCGCGCACGGTGCACTGGGATTGGAAGCCGTTCAGCTGCACGTCCACTGCCGTGACATCGGCGGTATCGTCGAGACCATAGCTCACCACATGACGCTTGATCGCGCCGCGGATCTCCCGCAGATGCGGGTCGTCCGAGCACAGGATGACGGCGCCGTTCGAGGGCACGCCATTGGCGAACTGGACGAACGCGGCTTTCAGGTCGTCGAAATCCCGATACGCCTCCAGGTGCTCGCGATCGATGTTCGTGATCACCACAAATCGCGGTGAAAGTTTCAGGAACGATCGGTCGCTTTCATCGGCCTCCGCCACGAGATACTTCCCGCGCCCGAGCTTGGCGTTGCTGCCGAACGAGCTGACGCGGCCGCCGATCACCGCCGTCGGATCGAGGCCGGCGACGTCGAGCACCAGCGCGATCATCGACGTCGTGGTCGTCTTGCCGTGCGCGCCCGCCACCGCGATGCCCTGACGCAGACGCATCAGTTCGGCCAGCAGCTCAGCTCGTGGAACGACGGCGAGGCCCCGCTCGCGGGCGGCGACGATCTCCGGGTTCGACGGCCGCACGGCGGACGAATACACGACGACCTCGGCATCGCGCACGTGGCTGACGTCGTGCCCCTCGGTGATGTGGGCGCCGAGCGACGCGAGCCGTGCGGTAATGTCCGTCAGGTGCACGTCAGAGCCGCTCACCTGATAGCCGAGATTCACCAGTAATTCCGCGATGCCACTCATGCCAATGCCGCCAATCCCGATGAAATGAATCCGTTTCGCCTGGTCGAGTACGCCGCTCATACCGAATCGCGCCGCCGGGCGATCGCGATGACGGCGTCCACGATCTCTTCCGCCGCGCGCGGCCTGGCGAGCTGCCGGGCGGCCGACGACATGCGAAGCCGCCTGTCGCGGTCGCCAGCCAGCGCGATGATGCGGTCCGCCAGACGGTCACCGCTCATGTCTTTCTGCTCCAGCAGCTCGGCCGCTCCGGCGCTCTCGAGCACGCGCGCGTTCTGGCGCTGGTGATCGTCGGTCGCGGTCGGCAGTGGAATCAGAATCGCCGGCCGTCCCGCCGCCGTCACTTCCGCCAGAGTCGTCGCGCCCGCGCGCGAGACGACGAGCCCCGCCGCTTTCATCTCTCGGTCCATCGCATCGATGAACCGTTCCACGCGGCCCTGCACGCGGTGCCGTTCGAACGCCTCTCGAACCACATCGAAATCCCGCGTCCCCGTCTGGCAGACGAGATCGAGGGTTGCGGCTGCGGCCGCCAGCCGCGGCGCCGCCTCCACCAGGGCCATGTTGATTGCGTGCGCCCCCTGAGAGCCGCCAAAGATCAGGACCCGAACCCGGGAAGCGTTGAGTGCCGCGTCGCGACTGGGATCATCTCCACCCTCCAGGAACTCGCGCCGAACCGGATTGCCGCTGACAAAACCTTTCGCGCCGAAATACGCGAGCGAGGCGTCGTAGGTCACCGCCGCGCGGCTGACAAACCGTGCCAGCATCCGGTTGGTGAGCCCGGGCACGGCATTCTGTTCGAGCACGAGCGTCGGAATGCCGCGCAGCGCCGCGATCGCGACGACCGGACCCGAGCTGTAGCCGCCCACGCCGATCACGACCTGCGGGTCGCGGCGGCTGACGAGACGCCAGGCATCGAGTCCGCCCAGCGGCAACAGCAGCGCTCCACGCAGCCGTGCGACGATCGACTTCCCCTTCAGGCCCGCGCTCCGGATCAGATCGAGCGGGAACCCGGTCGGCGGAATCACACGGGCCTCGATGCCCGCGGCTGTTCCGGCAAACGAGATCTGCGCATCCGCCTGCCGCGCCTTCAAGGCGCGCGCAACCGCCAGCCCGGGAAACAGGTGGCCGCCCGTGCCGCCTCCCGCAATGACCACGCGCATGCAGACCGCCTCCGCTCACGACGCCGGTGCCGAGTGCTGCGACACATTGAGCAGAATGCCCATGCCCAGCAGGCTGATGAGCAGCGACGATCCGCCTGCGCTGACAAACGGCAGCGGAATGCCTTTGGTCGGCACCAGACCGAGCACGACGCTGATGTTGAAAAACGCCTGCACCGCGATCATCGTGGTGAGGCCGACGGCGAGGAACGCGCCGAAGCGGTCCGGCGCCTCCATCGCAATCTTCAATCCACGCCAGGCGATGACTATGAAGCACGCCAGCACGACGGTCGTCCCGACCAGGCCGAACTCTTCGCCGATGACGGCGTAAATGAAATCGGTGTGCGGCTCCGGCAGGTAAAACAGCTTCTGCACGCCCGACATGAACCCGCGGCCCACGAATCCGCCCGAGCCGACCGCGATGAGCGACTGGATGACCTGGAATCCGTCGCCGAGCGGATCGCTCCACGGATCCCAGAACGCCAGAAGCCGCCGGCGCCGGTACGACGCGCTCATCAGGATGAAGTACACGACCGGCAAGCCGCAGAGCACGGCGCCGACGATGTAGCGGTAGCTCAGGCCGGCCGTGAACACCATGGCGACCGCGATCAGCAGCAGCGTCATCGCCGTCCCGAGATCCGGCTCGAGCAGGATGAGGCCCACGAGCCCGCCCATGACGACGCCGATCGGGATGAGCGCGTACGGGATGTCGTCGATGCGGTGCATCCGCCGCTCGAGCAGAGCGGCAATGAAGAAGATGGCGCTCAGCTTCGCCAGTTCCGAGGGCTGCACGCCGAACCCTCCGACACCGAACCACCTGCGGCTGCCATTGATGGGGGAGCTGAAGAGCACGGCGACCAGCGCCAGCACGACGAACCCGAGCGACGCCCAGATGAAGGAAGGCTGGCGGTAGTTGCGGTAGTCGAACCGCATGGCGACGCTCATCGCGGCCAGGCCCAGCGCCGCCCACATCGCCTGCTTGACGAGGAAGAAATAGGGCTGGTTGAACCGGTTCATCGCCAGGGCCGCCGAGGCGCTGTAGACCATCACGACGCTCGCGCACACCAGGAGCAGGGTGGCGAGGAACAGGACCTTGTCGGACTTCAGTTTTCGGGCCATAGTTATCGCCTTGCCGGCGGCCCCTACAGGGTTTCGCGGGCAAGGCCGAGAAAGAGGGTGAACATCGTTCGCCTGCTCCGCTCACGCGGAGCGACCACGAACGGTCAACAGTCATCAGTCAGCCCAGGGAGTGGGACACCAGCTTCACAGGCCGGGGCAGCCTGCGTTCCCAGCAGCCAGCTCCTATTCGCCTGCAGCCGACTGACGACTGTTCACCGTTCGTTGTTTTCTCGCGGGGGCCCCCCGCCCCGCTCGGCCAGCTTCATCACTTCCTGCTTGAACACCCGACCTCGCTCCGCGTAATCGCGGAACATGTCGAAGCTCGCGCACGCCGGTGCGAGCAACACCGTGGCGGCGCCTCCCTTCGCTTTCGCCAGCGTGAACGATCGACGGACGGCGGCCGGCATCGACTCGGCCGCCTCGACCGGCACGCGCCCATCCAGGGCTTCGCGAATGAGCGGCGTGGCTTCTCCAATCGCGACCACGTGCGCGTCGCGCGCCTTGAGCGGCTTTTCGAGAAGCGAGAAATCTCCGCTCTTGAAACGCCCGCCCAGGATGACGACGAGCCCCGGCTCGAAGCTCTCGATGGCTCGCTCGGCGGCGTCAACGTTGGTCGCCTTCGAGTCGTTGACGAAGCGCACGCCGTCGATCACGGCAACGGGTTCGAGCGCGTGCTCGAGCCCGGTAAACGACTCGACCACCTGCACCATCGCGTCGTGCGAAACGCCAGCAATCTTCGCCACCGTCGCCGCGGCCATGACGTCGCTGAACAGGTGGCGTCCCAGGAGCCGAATCGACGATAGCGGCACGACCGGCGTGCTGACGGAAAAGACGATCGTTCTCGCGCGGCTGGCGCGGGCCATCGCCAGCGTCTGTGGATCGTCGGCATTCACGACGGCGAAGTCGGCTTCGGTCTGGTTCTCGAAAATCCGCGCCTTCGCCGCTTTGTACGCCGCCATCGAGCCATGCCGGTCAAGATGGTCCGACGACAGGTTCAGCAGCACCGCAATCCACGGATGAAACGTCTCGATGGTTTCAAGCTGAAAGCTGCTCACCTCGACGATATGAAATGTCTCCGGCGTCGAGACCGCCACCTGCGAGCTGAGGGGAGTACCGATGTTGCCGCCCACCATCGCCCGCAGACCGCCCGCATCGAACATGCGGCCCGTCAGCGTGGTCGTCGTCGACTTTCCTTTCGTCCCGGTAATCGCGACGATGCGTCCGCTCAGCCAGCGTGACGCGAGCTCGATCTCGCCGATGATGGGAACGCCCTTCTCGCGCGCCGCGACGACGGGCGCCTGGTCCAGCGGCACGCCGGGACTCAGCACGAGCAGATCGGCCGACGTGAAGGTCGCCAGCCGGTGGCCGCCCAGCTCGAGCGCAACTTCGGCGGCTTGCAGCCTGCCGGTCTCGGCGGGCTCCAGCCCGGACCGCGCGTCGGTGAGCACGACGTGCGCGCCGCGATCGGCGAGCAGCAGGGCGGCCGCGACGCCGCTGCGCGCCGCTCCCACGACCGTCACGTTCTGTCCGCGCACAGAGAAGCTCATCTGAGTTTCAACGTCGTCAGGCTGAAGAGCGCGAAGATGATCGCCGCGATCAGAAAGCGCGTGATCACCTTCGGCTCGCTCCATCCGATCAGTTCGAAGTGGTGGTGCAGCGGTGCCATCTTGAACACACGCTTGCCGGTCAGCTTGAACGACGCCACCTGGATAATCACGGAAAGCGCTTCGAGCACGAACACGCCGCCGACGAGCGGCAGAAGCAGCTCCTGCTTGATGAGGATCGCGACGGTCCCCAGCGCGCCGCCGAGGGCCAGCGATCCGACGTCGCCCATGAAGATGTCCGCCGGATACGAGTTGTACCAAAGGAATCCGAGGCTCGCGCCCACCAGCGATCCGCAGAAGATCGTCAGCTCCGCCGCCGGCGAGAAGTGAACGAGGAGGAGGTAGCTGGCGAGCACGCTGTGCCCCGTGACATAGGCGAGCGCGGTGAACGCGGCGGCCGCAATCGCGAACGTGCCGATGGCCAGCCCGTCGAGACCGTCGGTGAGGTTCACGGCGTTCGACGCCCCGACCAGAACGACGACGGTGAACGGGATGTACCACCAGCCGAGGTCGGGAATCAGCGACTTGAAAAAGGGAAAGATCAACCGCGTGGTGTACAACGGCGGCTGCCTGTAGTCGGCCAGGTAGATGAGCGTCGCGCCCACCAGCAGCGCGACGCCCACCTGCCCGAGCAGCTTGTATCGCGGCAAAAGGCCGTGGTGCGACCGTCGCACGATCTTGAGGTAGTCGTCGGCGAAGCCAACCGCGCCGTACGCGGCCGTCGCGAGCACGGCGATCCAGACGTACACGTTGCGAAGATCCGCCCACAATATCGTCGGCACGACCGCCGCCGTCAGTATCAGAAGGCCGCCCATCGTCGGTGTACCGGCCTTCGGCGCGTGGGACGCCGGCCCTTCGTGGCGGATGATCTGGCCGATCTGAAATTCCCGCAGCTTGCGGATCAGCCACGGCCCGAGCAGCAGGCTGATGACGAGCGCCGTCAGGCTCGCCGCGGCCGTGCGGAACGTGATGTACTGAATGACGTTCAGTACAGGAATCTGGTTGTGAAACTGAAACAGGAGGTTGTAGAGCATCAGGCGAACTCCGCCCTGAGGCGATCCGCCACAACTTCGGTACGAATGCCACGCGACCCTTTCACGAGAATGAGATCCCCGGGCTTCACGAGCGTCAGCGCGAGATCCGCGGCTTCGTCGCTGCTGGCGACGTAGTGCACGTGGGCGCCGGCCATGCCGGCGGCGGCCGCGCCTTCCGCGAGCGCCCGCGCGCTGGCCCCTCCGACCGCCACGAGCTCGCTGATGCCGGCCCGCGCCGCCTCTTCGCCGGACGCGCGGTGCAGCGCCGCCGAGGCCTCACCAAGCTCGAGCATCTCCCCGATGAACGCCACCCGCCGGTGACAGCGCGTCTCGCCCGCAATCATCGACAGCGCCCGCGACAGGGCGCTCGGGTTCGAGTTGTACGAGTCGTCGACGATGGTCAGCCGCCTGGTGCGGATGATTTCCCCCCGCCTCGCGACGGGTCTCAGCGATGCCGCCCGTTCGACGATGTCGCCGAGCGGCACGTCGAAACGGATCGCGACCGCCGCGGCCGCCAGGATGTTGGAGAGATTCGCGGCTCCCGCCAGCGGCGTCCTGATTTCCGCTTCGCCAATCGGCGTCCGGACCAGCGCGGCGCTGCCATCGATGCCGAGATCGCGAACCGCGAGCGCCCGGACGTCGGCCGGCCGCTCGACACCGAAGGTGCGCACGCGTCCGGCGAATGACGCCGCATGACGCATCACGAGATCGTCGTCGGCGTTGGCGACGAGCAAGGCATCCTTGTCGGCGCCTTCCATGATTTCGGCTTTCGCCCGGGCGATGGCTTCGACCGTTCCGAAGAACTCGAGGTGGGCAGGACCGACGTTGGTCCACACGCGCACTTCGGGCTCGGCGATCTTCACGAGCGCACTGATCTCTCCGAAGTGGTTCATTCCCAGCTCGAGCACCCCGATGTCGGGTTTCCTGCTCAGCTCGAGGAGCGAGAGCGGAAGCCCGATGTGATTGTTCAGGTTCCCCTTGTTGCGGAAGACCTTGTATCGCGCCGACAGAAACTCGGCCGTAATCTCCTTGGTCGTCGACTTGCCTGCGCTTCCGGTCACCGCCACGACGGCCGCGCCCGAATCGCGCCGTACGCGGTTGGCCAGCGTCTGGAGCGCCACGACCGTATCGGGCACGACGACGAGCGGTGTCGACGCCAGTTCCGGCACGCCGATCAGGCCCGCATCGCTGACCATGGCCGCCGCCGCTCCCTTGCGCACGGCCTCGACGACATACGCATTGCCGTCGAAGCGGGGACCGCGAATCGCCACGAACATGTCGCCCGCCGCGATCGTTCGCGTATCGATCGAGAAGCCCGCGATCTCCCGCTCACGCCCCTGTCCCGACACCGCCGCACCGACGACCGCCGCGATCGTGTCCGGCGTCAGCGTCTCCGCTCCAGCGCGCGGCGCGCGATGTCGGCCTCGTCAAACGGCAGATCCCGGGCACCGATGGACTGCGATTTCTCGTGCCCTTTCCCGGCCAGCAGCACCAGGTCGCCGGGTTGTGCCGCCTTGATCGCGAACTCGATCGCCTCTTTGCGATCCACGATGGCAAACGTCGTCTTGTCGTCGCGATCGGACGCCGCCGGAACGCCACGCTTGATCTCGTCGATGATGCGCGACGGATCCTCACTGCGCGGGTTGTCCGAGGTGATGACGACGACGTCGCTCAGCCGGGCCGCCACGGCGCCCATGAGCGGCCGCTTCGTGCGATCGCGATCGCCCCCACACCCGAAGAGCGTGATCACGCGGCGCTGAGCCAGCGGGCGGGCCGTCTCGAGCAGGTTCCTCAGCGCGTCATCCGTGTGCGCGTAGTCGATGACGACCGTGATGTCGTCGCGGGCATCCGACACCACCTCGAACCGTCCGGGCACGCCGTCGAGGTTGGCGAGACCGCGTTCGATGGCGGCGACCGGGAGCCCCAGCGCCGTCGAGACCGCGACCGTCGCGAGGATGTTCGACACGTTCGGACGGCCGACCAGACGCGACTTCACACGCACGCTGCCTTTCGGCGTTCGCGCGTCGAACTCCAGGCCGTCGAACGTCAGGGTCAAGGGACCCGGCGTGACATCGGCCGGCTTGTGGATGGCGTAGGTCACCGGCGTTGCGGTCGCTTTCCGGACCGTCTCGCCCCTGGGATCGTCGAGGTTGATCGCCCCGGGCGCACCGGCGGGCAGCATCTCGAACAACCGCTGCTTCGCGGCGAAGTACGACTCCATGTCGCCGTGATAGTCGAGATGGTCGCGAGTCAAGTTGGTGAACACGCCTGCCGCAAACGTCGTTCCGTCCACTCTCCGGAGCGCCAGCGCGTGCGAGGACACTTCCATCACGCACGCGCCACAACCCGCGTCGACCATCTGCCGAAACATGCGCTGCACATCCGGTGCCTCGGGTGTGGTGCGCGATGCGGGCAGTTCCTCGTCGCCGGTCGAATACGTGACGGTTCCGATGAGCCCGCACTTTTTACCGGCCGCGTCAAAAACGGCGCGTAACAAATACGCGGTTGTCGTCTTGCCGTTCGTGCCGGTGATGCCGACCACCTGCATCGAGCGGCTGGGATGCCCGTAGAACTCGGCCGCGAGCAAGGCCATCGCGCCTCGCGCGTCGGGAACCGTGATCCATGGCACCGTGGACGTTGCCGGCTCCGGCTCGTCGGAGACGACCGCAACAGCTCCCCGGCGGATGGCATCGTCCACGAAATCGGTTCCGGCGGCTTTCAATCCCTTCAACGCGATGAAGACGTCGCCTGGTTGCACGCGCCTCGAGTCGTACGCCACTCCGTGAATATCAATGCCTGGCAACGACGCGACTTTCATGGCTCGAGCGATGCGACGACGGCCGGTACCGAACGTTCGAGGCGAAGCTCACACGCCATACCCGGTTCGATTGGCGTTCCGGGGAGCGGTGTCTGGCTGGTGACCACGCCGGTGCCTTTCAGCCGCGCGGTCAGGCCAAGCCTGGTCAGGCCGCGCAGGGCTTCGCGCGCGCTCATCCCGCGAAAATCCGGAAGATCGCGCACGTCGCCACTGGTTCCAACGGGCACGATCGCGGCGTCCCGTTCGCTGCGAACCGGCTGAATCTCGGGCGGGCTCGTCCGGCGTGCGACAAGCACGGGCGGCGGGGCGTTGAGCGTCGGCGGAATGCTGAAGTGCCGCAGTGTGGCCGCCGCGACCCGCTGGAACACCGGCCCGGCGTTGGGCCCGCCGTAGTACCCCATGGCGTGTGGCGAATCCAGCACGACGATGATGGTGGCAACGGGATTGCGCGACGGGAAGAACCCGACGAACGACGCGAAGTAGTCCGACTTTGAATACCGTCCGTTGACGAGCTTCGCCGCGGTGCCCGTTTTTCCCGCGATCGTGTAGCCCTCGACCTGGGCAAACGTCCCGGTTCCCCGTTTGACGATCTGCTCCATGATGTCGGTCAGCGTCGCCGCGGTATCTTTCGAAACCGTGCGCCCGAGGATCGTCGGCTTCACATCCTGACGCTTGCCGTCCTTGATGAGCGCGCGCACCACGCGCGGCTGAAGCAGATCGCCGCCGTTGGCCACGGAGCTCACTGCCGCCACCATCTGCAGCGCCGTCACACCGACCTGGTAGCCCATCGACATCGACGCGAGCGCGCTCATGTCCAGGTGCTTCGGATCCCAGACGATGCCGGTCGTCTCGCCGGGGAAGTCGGGCGAGAGCGCGCGGCCGAATCCGAAACGGCGCACGTACATCCCGAGGCGCTCCGCGCCAAGCCTCAGCCCCACCTTGATGGCGCCGACATTGCTCGACTTCACCATGACATCGGTGAACGACAGGCGGCCGTAGTCGTGCGTGTCGTCGATCACGCGCGATCCGAAGCGGATATGCCCGCCCGACACGTCGATGATGTCGTTCACGCCGACGACGTGTTCTTCGATCGCGGCGCTCGCGGTCACGACTTTGAACGTCGAGCCGGGCTCGTAGAGGTCCTGTACCGCGCGATTCCGGCGATGCTCGGGCGGCGCGCTGGCAAAGGCGTTGGGGTTGAACGTCGGCTCGTTCGCGAGCGCGAGAATTTCGCCGGTGGTCGGCGACATGATCAACACCGTGCCGCCCGAGGCCCTGGTGCGCGCGACGCCTTCACGCAGCTCCCGTTCGGCGACGTGCTGCAAGTACTCGTCGATCGTCAGCTCGACGGTCGCCCCCGCCGTCGGCGGGCGCTCGAGGCGGCTGAAGGCGCGGCCTCGGGCATCGGTCTGGTAGAGCAGCTTTCCCTGAGCGCCGCTGATCTGGTTGTCGTAGGACGCTTCGATCCCGGCGAGACCTTTGTTGTCGACGCCGACGAATCCCAGCAGCTGGGCCGCCAGCTGTTTCTTCGGATAGAAGCGGCGATCTTCCTGGACGAACCTGACGCCCTCGAGATTCAACTGAGCGATTCGCTGGGCCTGGTGCGGCGTCACCCGGCGGCGAAGGAATACGAACGCCCGCCGCTGACGCATCCTGGCCGCGAGCGTCTGCTCTTCCTTCGGCGCGCAATCGGTCAGGGCGTCGCAGACCCGCTTTGCCGCTTGCTGCGCATCGACGATCTCGCTGGGCACCGCAAACACCGAGTCGGCGTCGACGCTGTAAGCAAGCACGCGTCCGTGACGATCGACGATCTCCGCCCGCTTGGCGGAGATGTCCATCGTGCGCTCGGACTGGTTTTCCGCCCGCGCCTGCAGGTCGTCGTGTTTGTGCACCTGCAGGTACAGCAGCCGCGCCTGAATGCTCACGGCCCACAGCACGAACATCACCGCCGCCGGCAGGAGCCGGCCGTGGATCGTCGCGCGCCACTTGTCCTGGGTCGGCTCGCTCACGGCGTTACTCCTCCCTGACTCGGGCGACGACAGACGCCGGCGGCGGTTCGCCGGGCACCACGCGCTCGATCACAATCGCGGCGCCCGTATCCGGCGTGACGAGGTGCAGGTTCGTCGTCGCGAGCCGCTCGATGCGCTGCGGCGACTTGAGCGTTTCGATCTCCAGCCGCAGATGGCGGTTCGCCGCCTCCTCGTCGCCGCGCTCTTTCTGCATCTGCTCGAGGCGGTAGCCGTGCTGCAGGAGCTCGACGCGCTGCCATCCGGAAAAGAGGAGCACGCCCACGAAGAGCACGCCGAAGGCCACCGATCGCCACTGCTCGCGCAGCCGCCGCTCGTCGACCTCCCGGACGATGGGGTTGTTCCGTACGTCTTTCTTGATGGCGTATTCGAATGCTTCTGCGGATGAGCTCATGTGCTGCCCCAGTCAGTTGCTCGATCGGTACGGTTCTCGGTTCTGAGTTCGTTACACCACGCACTCCGCCGCGCGGAGTTTTGCACTGCGCGCCCGGGGGTTCCGTTCCAACTCGTCGGGCTGGGGGGTAATCGGCTTCTTCGTCAAGACTTGAATACGGGCGCCGTCTGTCTGAGCCAGCGCACGCAGCGTGTGCTTGACGATCCGATCCTCGAGCGAGTGAAACGTGACCACGACCAGACGCGCCCCTTTCCGAAGACGACGCGCCACGACCCTCAAAAAATCGTCGATGTTCTCCAACTCGCGGTTGACCCAGATGCGAAGCGCCTGAAACGTGCGCGTCGCCGGGTCGATCCTGGAAAATCCGCGCCTCGGCACTGCCCTCCTCACGATCGCCGCGAGCTGCCCGGTGGTCGCGAGCGGCGCCGACTCGCGAGCCTGGACGATGGCCCGTGCGATGCGCCGCGAGAACCGCTCTTCGCCGAACCGGTAGATCGCGTCGGCGATGTCCGTCTCCGCCGAGTCGCGCAGGAGATCGCCGGCCGTGGGACCGGACGACGTGTCCATCCGCATGTCGAGCGGATCGTCACGCTGAAAACTGAAACCCCGTCCTTCGCCGTCGAGCTGATACGACGACATCCCCATATCGGTGACGGTGCCGTCGACGCGATCGAGCCCCCGGGCGTCAAGAACCGCTTCGATTGCCCGATAATCCGCATGCACGAGCTCTACGCGATTGCCGTAGACACCCAGCGTTTCGGCGGCGATCGCGAGCGACGCGGGATCGCGGTCGAGCCCGATGACTCTCGTGGCTCCGGCGTCGAGCAGCGCTCGCGAATGCCCGCCCATCCCGACCGTGCAATCCACGAACACGCCGCCGTTCTCCGGCCGCAAAAACGACAGCACTTCGCGCGTCATGACGGGCTCGTGCCGCGCCATCGGTCCTACAGACCCAAATCAGACAACGCCCGCGCGTCATCGTCTGTGAACGGCTCGCGCTGGAGCTTCGCGAGGAACCGTTCGTGGTTCCAGACCTCGAGGTAGTTGAACTGGCCGAACACATCCACCTCGCCGACCATCGTGGCCGACTCGCGCAGGCGCGGGGGAATCACCACGCGGCCCTGCGTGTCGATCTCGGAGACCTGACCATAGAAGTTCACGCGGTCGAGAAATTTCAGCCGTGATGGATGCGACGAGGGGATCTGTGAGAGCCTCTTCTCGATGGCCGCCCAGACCGTCATCGGGTACAGGCGCACCGAGTCGCCGTGCAGACTGGTGACGAACAGGTCGCGCCCGTGCTCATCCTCGATAAGCGAGCGGAACCCGTTGGGGATTTTGAGTCTCCCCCGGTCATCAATTTTCGCCGGCGAGTTGCCCCGAAGCACGCTCGGCTACTCCATTTCTCTCCAAAAAAGTCCACGGCGATAGTAGAGGACGGGTATGGGGATGTCAACGGGTAAAATCTAGATTTATAAAGGCTTACGCTAAATTTTCGCCCCCAGTTTACACCATGATACGATTTCGCACTCGTGGCTGATCCGTCCACCGTCAGCGTCGTCATTCCCGCGTTCGAAGAGGCGGAGGCGATCGGCACCGTCATCGAGTCGCTGCGCGGGGCCGCGAACTGGTGCGAAGTGCTCGTCGTCGACGATGGATCGTCCGACGAGACGGCACGCGTTGGCACAACGGCTGGTGCGCGCGTCATCAGACACCCCTACAACAAGGGCAACGGCGCGTCCGTCAAGACCGGGATCAGAAACGCCGCCGGCGAGTTCGTTCTCATCATCGATGGTGACGGACAGCATTCAGCGGCCGACGGGTTGCGGCTGGTCGACCTTCTTGGCGAGTACGATCTCGTGATTGGCGCGCGGACGGGCGCGAACCAGCAGGCATCGGCGGCGCGCTACGCCGGCAACCACTTGCTGAACTGGCTGGCCAGCTATCTCACGGGCCGGCACATTCCGGATCTCACATCGGGACTTCGTGCGGCGCGTACGAGCGGGCTTCGCGAATTCCTGCATCTGCTGCCGAACGGATTCTCGACACCGGCCACGACAACGCTCGCGTTCGTGAAAGCCGGTTACAACGTGCGCTTCGAGACGATTTCGGTCGCGCCTCGACTCGGCAAGTCGAAGATCAAGCTCGTGTCCGACGGCGCGCGCTTCCTCATGATTCTGCTGAGGGTCGTCACGATCTTCAGCCCGCTCCGAATTTTTCTGCCGATTTCAGGCATATTTTTCGCCCTGGGCGCAGGCTACGCCATCTGGACGGTGGCGACGCGCCATGACATGACCGACTCGTCGGTACTGCTCCTCGTGCTCGCGGTCGTGATCTTTCTCGTGGGTCTGGTCTCCGAGCAGATTTCCGCGATGCGCTTGCAGGGGCCTCGATGAATGCCGTCGTCATTGCCACCTACAACGAACGCGACAACCTGGCAGCGCTGGTATCGGCGATCCTTCAGTACGGCGGCTACCGCGTCATCGTCGTCGACGACGATTCGCCGGACGGAACCGGCGCCCTTGCCGACGAGCTGGCGGCGACTTACGCCGGCCGGCTCACGGTCATCCACCGGAAGGGTGCGCGAGGCCTCGGACGTTCGCTCGTGGCAGGCCTCAAACAGGCGCTTGCCGATGGCGCCGAGCTGATCTTCCAGATGGATGCCGACTTCTCGCACGATCCGAAGTACCTGCCGGACATGGCGTCGGCCGCGGCCGGCGCGGATCTCGTGCTGGGATCCCGGTACCTGCACGGCGTCAGCGTGGTGAACTGGCCGCTGTACCGCATCATCCTCAGCAGCTTTGCGAACCAGTACGTCAGGTCGGTGATCGGACTCGAGGAGAAGGACTGCACGACCGGCTTCCGCTGCTGGCGCCGCGACGCGCTCGCCAGGCTGCCGCTCGACACGCTCGTGGCGGACGGCTACGCGTTTCTCGTCGAGCAGCTCTTTATGGCCCGGCAACTGGGGTGCCGTATACGGGAAATTCCGATCATTTTCGTCGAGCGGCGCGAAGGCGCTTCGAAGCTCTCGTCGAGCGTGCTCCTGGAATCGGTCATCGTGCCGTGGCGATTGCGCCTGAGGCGCTAGTGTATTAACGTGTCCTCGCCTAGAAGATGCCTGCCGCCGATCCGACGAAGTCGCCTGGTCTCAGTGTATTTTTCCCCGCCTACAACGACAGCGGGACCATCGCGAGCCTCGTCATCACGGCCATTCAGTCGGCCTCGAAGCTGACGCCCGATTACGAAGTCATCGTCGTCAACGACGGCAGCAGCGACTCGACCGGGCAGATTCTCGATGAGCTGGCCCGGCTGTACCCGCAGGTCAGAGTGGTCACCCACACCGTGAACCGGGGATACGGTGGCGCGCTTCGCAGCGGGTTTGGCGCCGCCTCGAAGGAGATCATCTTCTATACGGATGGCGACGCCCAGTACGACCCATCCGAAATGGAAGCGCTGTGGCAGAAGATGGCGCCCGGCACCGATCTGGTCAACGGCTTCAAGATCAGCCGCGCGGATCCGCTGCATCGCATCATCATCGGCCGGATTTACCATCACACCGTCAAGACGTTGTTCGGGCTGCACGTGCGCGACGTGGACTGCGACTTCAGGCTTCTCCGGCGCTCGATCTTCGACACCGTGCGACTCGAGAAGAACAGCGGCGTCATCTGCCTCGAGATGATGAAGAAGATCCAGGACGCCGGTTTCACGATCGTCGAGGTCCCCGTTCACCACTACCATCGCGCGCACGGTCATTCGCAATTCTTCAACTTCCCGCGCGTGTTCCGCACGGCCGTGGACGTGATGAAACTCTGGTTCGCGCTCGTCGTGCGGCAGACACACCGGCGGCCGGCCGAGGCGTCCGCGCCCACCGGCGAGCGTACTCGGGTGCTCTAGTGGTCGAGCCGTATCTGGAGTTCTACCGCGGCCGGCGCGTGATGATCACGGGCGGCCTCGGCTTCATCGGCAGCAACGTCGCCCGCCGTCTGGTCGAGCTCGGCGCCAACGTGCTGCTCATGGACTCGCTCATTCCCGACGCCGGCGCGAACTTCTTCAACATCGACGGCATCGCCGACAAGGTCACGGTGAACATCGCCGACGTTCGGCAGGAAAGCACGATGAACCATCTCGTGCGCGATCGCGAGGTCATCTTCAACCTCGCCGGCCAGGTCAGCCACATCGACAGCATGAAGGATCCGTACACCGACCTCGACATCAACTGCCGCAGCCAGCTGTCGATCCTCGAGGCGTGCCGGAAGTTCAATGCCCGTGTCAAGGTCGTGTTCGCGGGCACGCGCCAGGTGTACGGCAAGCCCGATTCCCTGCCGGTCACCGAGGATCATCTCGTGCGCCCGATCGACGTCAACGGGATCAACAAGGCGGCCGGTGAGAACTACCACCTGCTGTACAACAACGTCTTCAAGGTGCGGGCGTGTTCGCTGCGCCTGACCAACGTGTACGGTCCGCGCCAGTTGATCAGGCACAATCGCCAGGGATTCATCGGCTGGTTCATTCGCCTGGCGCTGGAAGGGCACGAGATTCAGATCTTCGGCGACGGCTCCCAGATTCGCGATTTCGTCTACGTCGACGACGCGGCGGACGCGTTCCTTCGGGCGGGCGCCTCCGACGCCTGCAACGGCCACGTGTTCAACGTCGGCGGCACGGAGCCCATTTCGCACAAGGATCTCGTGGCGATGCTGATAGACGTCGCCGGCGCCGGGAGCGTCCGGTACGTATCATGGCCATCGGAAAAGAAGGCGATCGACATCGGCAGCTTCTTCGCCGACTCGACGCGTTTTCGGCGGGCAGTCGGCTGGGAGCCCCGTGTGTCTCTCAGAACGGGCTTCGCGAGAACGCTCGAGTACTACCGGGCACACGCGCGCGAATACCTCGACGATCCCACGCCCACGCCTTCGCCGGTCGCATGAACGTTCCCTTTCTGGATCTTCATCTCGCCGAGGAATCGGCGGAGGTCCACGACGCCATCAAGCGTGTCATCGATCGCGGATGGTTCGTGCTCGGCCCCGAGGTCGAGGCCTTCGAGCGGGAGTTCGCACTGATCTCGGGGGCGCCGCACGCCGTCGGCGTCGGCAACGGCACCGACGCGCTCGCGCTCATCCTTCGAGCGCTCGGGATCGGCGCGGGAGACGAAGTGATTACCACGCCGTTGTCCGCGGCATACACCGCGCTGGCGATCGTGATGGCGGGCGCGCGCCCCGTATTCGCGGACATCGATCCCGAGAGAATGACTCTCTCGCCTGCCGCTGCGGAACGCGCGATCACCGAGCGGACGGTCGCTCTCATGCCGGTGCATCTGTACGGCCAGCCCGCCGATCTCCCGGCGCTCGAGGCGCTCGCCAAGCGGAGAGGATTGGCCCTCGTCGAGGACTGCTGCCAGGCGCACCTCGCCACCTGCCAGACTCGTCCGGTGGGCACCGTCGGCATCGCCGGCGCGTTCAGCTTCTATCCCACCAAGAACCTTGGCGCGCTCGGCGACGGCGGCGCGGTGATTACGCGCGACGCCTCCCTTGCGGATCGCATCAAGCGGCTGAGAAACGGTGGCCAGACCGATCGCTATCATCACGTCGAGATCGGGGTGAACAGCCGCCTGGACGAACTGCAGGCGGCGATTCTGCGAGCCCGGCTGCCCGTGCTCGCCCGGCACACCGAGCGACGACGATTGCTCGCGCTCGTGTATCGGCTCGCGCTCGCCGATTCCGGCGTCACCGTCCCGCGAGAGCTGGATCGGGGACACGTGTATCATCTGTTCCCGGTCCGCGCGCAGCGGCGCACGCAGTTGCAGGACCGTCTGCGCCAGTCTGGAATCGAAACCCTCGTGCACTACCCTGTTCTCATATCACAGCAGCCGGCATTCGCGGCGTTGGGCCGGGCCGATTGTCCCGAGGCCGAGCGGGCCGCGAATGAAGTGCTGTCGCTCCCGCTGTATCCCGGCCTCTCGACCGAAGCCGTCAACACAGTCGCCCGCGCCGTGCGAAAGGAAGCATCTTGAGAGCGTTAATCACCGGCGGCGCGGGCTTCATCGGTTCCCACCTGGCGGAGGCGTTGCTGAACGCCGGACACGACGTCGACGTCATCGACAATCTCTCGACCGGCTCGATCCGCAACATCGGGCATCTGAAGCCGAATCCGCGCTTCAAGTACGCCATCGACACCCTCACCAACGAGCCGCTGCTCGCCGAGCTGGTCGATCGCAACGACGTCATCTTTCATTTCGCGGCCGCGGTTGGCGTGAAGCTGATCGTCGAAGAGCCCGTGCACACCATCGAAACCAACGTGCACGGCACCGAGGTCGTGCTGAAACACGCGAACAAGAAAAAGAAAAAAGTCGTCATCGCCTCGACATCGGAGGTCTACGGGAAGAGCACCGATGTGCCGTTCAGGGAGGATGCCGACCTTGTGATGGGCGCGACGGTGAAGCATCGCTGGGCGTACGCCTGCAGCAAGGCCATCGACGAGTTCCTCGCCCTGGCCTACTACAAGGAGCGCGACCTTCCGGTCATCATCGTGCGATTCTTCAACACCGTGGGCCCGCGGCAGACGGGCCAGTACGGCATGGTGCTGCCCTCGTTCGTGCGACAGGCGCTCGCGGGCGAGCCGATTACGGTCTTTGGCGACGGCACGCAGTCGCGCAGCTTCACCTATGTCGGCGACGTCGTCGAGTGCCTCCTGAAGCTCGTGAGCGAGCCTCGGGCGGTCGGACAGGTCTTCAATATCGGCAACATGGAAGAGGTGACGATTCTCAGGCTCGCGGAAATGGTGAAGGAGCGTACCGGCTCGTCTTCGACGATCGAGTTCGTACCTTACGACAAAGCGTACGAGGCGGGATTCGAGGACATGCCGCGGCGGGTTCCCCACCTCGGCAAGGTGCAGAATCTCGTCGGGTACGAGCCCAAAGTGCAGCTGAATGAAATCATCACGAAAGTCATCGAATATTTCCGCACTCACGGGTCCTGATTTATAATCGAGGTTGCGTTCAACCTCATGAACAGGCTTGTTTTCGGCCTCTGTCTGATGATGCTGGCGGCGCCGCCCGCGGGGGCCGCCGGGCTGCAGATGTCCATCCGCAACGGGCGTGTGACGCTCGATGCACAGGACGTCACGGTTCGGCAAATTCTTACCGAGTGGGCACGCATCGGCAAAACGCAGATCCTTAACGCAGAGCGCATCACGGGCGGCCCTGTCACGTTGAAGCTGCAGGACGTGCCCGAGAAGCAAGCGCTCGACATCATTCTGCGGACGGTGCCCGGGTACATGGCGCGGCCGCGCGAGACCTTCGTCGCCGATGCGTCGATTTACGACCGTATTCTCGTCATGGCGACGACGGCGGCTGTCGCCGCAGGCCGGCCGCAGACACCATCGGCCTTCCCGGGCATGCAGCCTGGCCCGAATTTCACGCAGCTCAGGCCGCCGCAGCCCGCGTTGACACCCGGGGCGATGCCCGAACCGCCCGAAGACCAGTCAGAGGACCCGGCGATTGCCGCAGCCGCAGCCGCGGGACTGGTGCCCATTCCGGCACCGAATCCCACACAGATTTCAGCACCGCTGATGCTGCCTGGTGTATCGCAAGCGCCGCCCGCGCAGTCGGCGCCAGGCACCGCTGCCACACCGTCGAATCCAACCCTGCCTGCCGGCACATCCACGGCACCGACGTTTACGCCGCCTCCGCCGCCGGCCACGTCAAACGGGGTTACGACCACGCCGATTACGCGGCCGCGGCCACCGCAGCCCGATCGCTGAAGTTCGCGTCCGTCGCGATACAATTCAACGTCAATCGTCGATCGTCCATCGTCCATCGTCTGGAACTCCAGACGACCGACGATCGACATGGACGATTGACGATGGACGACAATGCCCGAAATCGATCGCTACAGGCCGGAGGACCAGCGCGGTATAGAGACGCTCTATCGCCGCGTGTTCGGACCCGATGCCGCCGCCGCGAGCCGGCTGCGGTGGGACTGGCAATACCGACGCAATCCGAACAACCCGGACGGCGCACCGCTGCTGTGGGTCGTACGGGAAGGGCCGACGATTATCGGCCACTACGCGACGATGCCCGTTCGCCTCTCCCTGGGCGGCAAAGAGATTCAGGCGGCATGGGGAATGGACGCCATGGTCGCGCCCGAACGGCAGCGTCGCGGGCTTGGTGAGGAGCTGTTTCGCGCCTGGGATCGCAGCGTGGGCGCCTCCCTCGGCCTGGGCCTGTCCAGCGCGTCGTCGCGGCTGTTGAAGAAGATGCATTTTCCCGAGGTCCCGCCGATTCCGGGGCTGGTGAAACCGTTGACACGCCGCGCGGTCCGCGTACCGCGTTGGCCCAATACCCTGAATCGCTTCGTCTCGGCCGTCACGCTGCCTATCGTGCGCGTCGCCGCGCGCGTGCGTCCGCTTCGCGCGGATGTCGAGCCGATCCGCCGTTTCGACGCGTCGTTCACCGAATTGTGGGAGCGGCTCGCCGATCGATTCGAGCTGGCGGTTCGGAGAGACGCGGCCTACCTGAACTGGAAGTTCATCGAGCCACCGCACGTACGGTATTCGGTGGCGGCGCTCAAGCGCGACGGCAAGCCTGAAGGATATGCGGTGTATCGCCACGCGCAGGAACCGCGCGGCCGCGTCACGCTGCTCGTCGACTTTCTTGCCGACACGCACGACGACATCGGCTTCAAGACGCTCCTTCGGTGGGTCGACGCCGAAGCGCGGCAGGCCGGGTCGGACAAGATCCGCTGCTACGCGGCGCATCTTGGCTTCCGGCGCATCATGCGGCACTCGGGGTACTTTCAGATGCGCCCTCACCCCCTGACGCTGGCCATGAAGATCAACGCGGTGACCGTGCCGCCGAAGTTTTACAAGGACACCGACGACTGGCACATCACGCTGGGCGATTCGGACCAGGACGTCGGCATCCGCGACTGGGACTGACACATCACCATGACATTTGCAGATGACGTTAACCGCGCCATTACCGGCGCGATGAAAGCGAAAGACGCGCTGCGGCTCAGCACGCTTCGCATGCTGAAGACGGCGCTGATGAACCGGGAGATCGAACGAGGCCGTGCGCTCGACGACAACGAATCACTCCAGGTCGTCTCTGCGCTGGTCAAACAGCGCCGCGACTCGATCGACCAGTTCCTCAAGGGCGGGCGGCAGGACCTCGCCGACAAGGAGACCGCGGAGATCGTTATTCTCGAGTCGTACCTGCCCCCGGCCGTCGATGCCGCCGATCTCGAGCGCACGATTGATGCGATCATCGCATCGACGGGCGCCACCTCGGCCAGGGACATGGGGAAGGTCATGAAAGCCGTCATGGCCGAGCTGGCGGGCAAGACGGTCGACGGGAAAGCCGTGAACGAGATCGTGCGCCGCAAGCTTCAACCCTAGAGCAGGTCTTGCAGTCCAGGACCCGCACCGCACCAGACCGACAGGCGCACCCCACATCAGAGCTCGTTCGATCGGCAGGGATCATCGGCATCGCGACAATGACCAGCCGGGTGCTCGGTCTCATTCGCGATCAGGTCCTCGCCTATTTCTTCGGTGCCGGCGACGCGATGGACGCCTTCCGCATCGCGTTTCGCATCCCCAACGTCCTCCGCGATCTCTTTGCCGAGGGCGCGCTCAGCGCGGCGCTCGTGCCGACGTTCACCCGCGCGCTCGTGGCCGGCGACCGTGGCGCCGTCTGGCGCCTCGCGTCGAACGTCATCAGCGTGCTGCTCCTCACGTCGGGGGCGATCGTGCTGGCCGGCATCGTGTTCGCCGAACCGCTCGTCAGCCTGTACGCGGGCGGATTCCGCGGCGTGCCCGGCAAGCTGGAGCTGACCATCAGCCTGACGCGGCTGATGTTTCCGTTCCTGTGCATGGTGGCCGTGGCCGCAGTGCTGATGGCGATGCTGAACGCACTGCACCATTTCTTCGTGCCCGCGCTGTCGCCGGCGATGTTCAACGTCGCGACGATTACGTGCGCGGTTCTCTTCGTCCCGCTCGCACCGCGCTTCGGGGTCGAACCGATCGTGGCCGTCGCCGCCGGCACGCTGCTGGGCGGGCTCGGGCAGATCCTGCTCCAGTGGCCGGAGGTACGCCGCGAGGGATTCCGCTATGACCGCGTCCTCGACTGGCACGATCCCTGGCTCCGCGAGATCGGGCGGCTCATGGTGCCGGGCGTGGCGGGCCTCGCCGCGGTGCAGATCAACCTGTTCGTCAACAGCTGGCTCGCGGCCGGTCTCGGCACCGGCGCCGTGTCGTGGCTCGATTACGCCTTCCGACTGATGTACATGCCGATCGGCCTCTTCGGCGTGTCGATTGCCACCGCCTCGCTGCCGGCAATCTCGGCGCACGCGGCCACGAGCGACGATGCGGGCATCCGGCACGCGGTCGTGAGCGGCCTGCGCCTGATGCTGCTGCTGAACCTTCCAGCCACGCTCGGACTCACGGTGCTCGCCACACCGATCGTGTCGCTGATCTTCGAGCGCGGGCGCTTCACGCCGGCAGACACCGCCGCGACGGCGGCGGCGCTCGCGTTCTATGCGCCGGGCCTCATCGGCTACTCGGCGGTCAAGCTGATTTCCCCGGCCTTCTATGCCATGGGCAGCAGCCGCGTGCCCGTCATCGCCAGCGGCGCCAGCGTGGCGCTGAACATCTGCCTGAACCTCGTCCTCGTGCGGTCGCTGGGCCATCGCGGGCTGGCGCTGGGCACGGCCCTTTCGGCGTTGCTGAACGCCGGCATTCTGATACTGGTGCTTCGCGCCCGTCTTGGAGGCCTCGAAGGACGGCGTCTCGTCACCGCCGTGCTCAAGATCTCGTGCGCGTCGATCGTGATGGCGGGCGCGGCGTATTACACCGAACGGTTCCTGCACATTCCGTTCGCAGGAGTCGACGTCATCGCCCAGGGCGTGCGCGTCGGCGGCGCGATTGCCGTGGGGCTCGGCGTGCTGGCCGTCGCGACCCATCTGCTGGGACTCGAGGAGTTCGCCGATCTGAGACGACGGGTATTTGGCAGGGCTGAAGCCCTGCGCCACTGATTACGGTCCTGAACGTGGTAGATTCGAACCGATGCGCCGTTACCCGTCGCGCGACTCGTCCTCGTCGTTCTCGTTCGGGCCAGGTCCGCTCTCTCCCGCGCTGAAGGCGCTCATCGCCGTCAACGTCGCGGTCTTCATCGTGATGGCGCTCATGCCGCCATTGTCCCGGCTCGCCGTTCAGCAGTTCCTCGGTCTGGTGCCTGCGGCGATCTTCGAGTCGTTCCGTCTGTGGCAGCCGGTCACCTACATGTTCCTGCACGGAACGATCGGGCACATCTTCTTCAACATGCTTTCGCTGTGGATGTTCGGGACGGAGCTCGAGCGAATCTGGGGCACGAATTTCTTCCTGCGGTACTACTTCGTCACGGGCATCGTTGCCGCCATCACGACGATCGCCGTGTCGCTCTTGCCGTTTCCCGAGACGGCGCGCATGTTCGACGTCGTCACGATAGGCGCCTCAGGCGCCATCTACGGCCTGCTGCTCGCCTACGGTCTCACGTTTCCGAACAGACCGATCTACGTGTATTTCGTCTTTCCGATTCCCGCGAAATACTTCGTGATGATCATGGGCCTCATCGCTCTGCTTTCCGCGATGGGCGACAGTGGCGGCGGCATCGCGCACATCACGCACCTGGGCGGACTGGTTGCCGGATACGTCATGCTTCGCGGCCGCCATCTGAGCCCGGCGAACGAGGTGCGGTATCGCTACCTGCGATGGAAGATGGACCGCGCGCGGAAGAAATTCGGTGTGTACTCAGGGGGAAAGAAGGACTGGGACAAGCATGTTCACTAGAAAGTGAAGGAAAGTGAAAAGTGAAAAGTAGGAACGAAGAGGGCGTTTTACTTTCTACTTTTCACTTTTCACTTTTCCCCTCCCCTCTCCTCCGATCATCAGTGCCACCAGCCCTCCCACCAGCGGGAGTCCGCTCGCGTCCATGAGATAGGCGTACCGGAACATCGCGCCGGCGCCGAGTTGCAGGCTCAAGACCATCACGAGCGCAACGGCCGCGGCCATCCTCGTCCACAAGCCCAGCGTCAACGCGAGACCAGCCAGCACCGATCCGATCGGCACGATCCGCGCAAATACGGGCGCGCCTGGCAGAAGCCGCTCGAGATACCAGCGGCTGATCGGCGTGGCTCCAGCCATCCAGGCCGACAGCTGGCTGGTGAGGGGCTCCGCGTCAAGCAGCCATGATGCCTTTTCGACGCCGAAAAAGAAGATGAAGACGCCAATGCAGAGCCGGAGCAGCACGAGCGCCCCGCGTTGAGCGCGACCGCTGCCCGGTCGTGGGCCGGATCCGTGACTGGAGGCTCCGAAATCGGACGCACGAGCCGCGGGTGCCATTACGCCTGATACGCCATCTGCTTCAGTGCCGTGATGCGGTCGGCCATGCGCGGATGAGTGGCGAGCAGATCCGGCAGGAACCCTTCACGCAGTCCCATCGCACGGCCAAGCGGATCGGCGATGCACAGATGCGCCGTGCCGCGTTTGACGGAGAGTGTTGGCGCGGCCTCGCGATCGATCTTCTCCAGCGCGCTCGCCAGCGCGAGAGGATTACGCGTCAGCTCGGCGCCCGTGGCGTCGGCGAGAAATTCCCGGCGCCGCGATACCAGCATCGCCAGCGCCTGCGCGATGAGCGGCGCGAGCACGATCGCCACAACCCAGATGACCAGCAGAATCAGTCCGGCGGCGCCGCTGTCTTTGTCGTTGTCTCGACTGTTGCTCGAGCCGCGCGAGCCGGAGGACATGCCGCGGCTGCTCCAATCCGACAGCAGCGCAACGGCGCCGACCATGGCCGCAATGACGGTCATCAGGCGGATATCAAGGTTGCGCACATGGCTCAGCTCGTGGGCCACCACACCTTGCAGCTCGTCGCGCGTGACCTTGTCGAGCAGCCCGCGCGTCACCGCGATGGAGGCGTGTTCGGGGTCGCGGCCCGTGGCAAACGCGTTGGGATCCGAATCGGGAATCGATGTACACCCTGGGCTTCGGCAGGCCCGCCGCGATGCTCATCTCCTCGACGACGTTGTCGAGCTGGCGGATTTTGTAGGTGTCGTCCGGGCCGGCTGCGCTGGAGAGGGCGCGATCGAGGGCCATCGCGCCGGTGGAGAGCAGCACCGCGCGGTCTCCGGAGTAGTAGCTGGTCAGAGCCGACACGCTGCCGATCCCGAGCGCGGCCAGACTGCCGATGGGGAACGTGAGCTCGCCTTCGCCGATGTAAAACACGTCGAAGCCGAACCCCAGAAACACGAGAAACCCGACGAAGGCAATCATGACCGCCCAGGTGCGCCGACGGTTCGCCGCCTGCTGTTCGTAGAGATTCCGCGCCAGACCTACTTCCTCATCGAGAGATCGACGGCGGGCACCTGCCGTTCGGTGGCATCGGTGATCTCGAACAGCTCGGACGGCTTGAAGCCCAACGCCGAGGCAAACATGTTGGAGGGAAAGGTCTGCTGGGCCGTGTTGAACGTCGTCGCGATGTCGTTGTAGAACTGCCGCGCGAAGCCGACCTTGTTCTCGGTCGAGGTCAGCTCTTCCTGCAACATCTTGACGTTTTCGTTCGCGCGCAGCGTGGGATAGTTTTCGGCCACCGCGAACAGCCGCCCGAGCGCCTGCGTGAGCTCCCCTTCCTTGCGCGCCGCATCCGCCGGACCAGTCGCCGACACCGCCCGGGCCCGGGCTTCCATCACCTGCGTCAGCGTGTCCCGCTCGAACTCCATGGCGCCGCGAACGGTATTGACCAGGTTGGGAATCAAGTCGTGCCGCCGCTTGAGCTGCACGTCAATTTGCCGCCAGCCGTTGAGCACCTGGTTCTTGAGACCGATGAGCCGGTTGTACAGGGCGATCGCCCAGACGACCACCAGTGCGATGACCGCCAGCAGAATCCACGTCACGGTGTCCCCCCTGAATCCACCCAGTCCTGCCTGACCGGGCTGAAGACGCCGAGGACGAACGTGTCGTCGAGCGCCTCAACCTGGTGCGGAATACCGGGCTTGATGTGCAACACTTCGCCTTCGCGGAGCGTGACCTCTTCGCCGGCCACGAGCAGCTTCAGCGCTCCCTGCAGCACGTAGGTCATCTGCTCGCTCTCGTGAGCATGCTGCGGCACCAGGGCACCGCGTTTCAGGTAGATTTGAGCCATGGTCTCCCGTTCCCCGGAGACGAATTTCCGGGAAACCATCTCGGTGACTTTTTCGAGAGCGATCTCGTCCCAGCGGAACAGACGGTACGGTTGCAATTGTGTGGAGTTTTACCGCTTGCGTCGGCGGCCTTGGGACGCGATTATACCATTTGGCGCCGATGTATAATTCGCTGTTGGCGGAGCGCGGATGAAGTCGACAGTGACAAACGGACACAAAACGCACGCCCGGGCCCGGCGCTCTCACGAAGGCCTCACCCGCGACGAACTGATCAAAGCTTACCGATGGATGGTCTTGTCGAGACGCCTCGACGACAAGGAAATCCAGCTCAAGAACCAGAGCCAGATCTTCTTTCAGATTAGCGGCGCAGGCCACGAAGCGGTCCTCGTGGCGGCGGGCATGGCCCTGAAGTCCGGCTACGACTGGTTCTTTCCGTACTATCGCGACCGTGCGCTCATGCTCATGCTGGGCTTCACGCCCTACGAGATGCTGCTCGGGGCCGTGGGGTCGTCCGATGACCCCTCCTCAGGTGGCAGGATGATGCCGTCGCACTGGAGCAAGCCGTCGCTGCACATCATGAACCGGTCGAGCGCGACCGGCATGCAGTGCCTTCAGGGCGCCGGCAGCGCCGAAGCGGCGAAGCGGCTGCCGAAGCTCGGCTTCGGCTCCCCGCAGGTCGAAGAGGACGAGGTCACCTACGTCTCGATCGGCGATGGCGCCACGGGCGAGGGCGAGTTCTGGGAGTTCCTCAACACGATCTGCAACGAACAGTTGCCGGTTGTCTGTGTCGTCGAAGACAACGGGTACGCGATCTCGTGCCCCGCGGAATACCATACGGCCGGCGGCGATGTCTCGCGCCTGGTGGAATCGTTCCCGCACCTCGAAGTCATCCGCGTCGACGGCACTGATCTGGTGCAGAGCTATCGCGCGCTGTGCGAAGCGGTGGCGTATGCCCGGGCACGGAAGGGACCGGCCCTCGTTCACGCGAAGGTGATTCGGCCCTACTCGCACTCTCACTCCGACGACGAGCGCAATTACAAGACGGTCGAAGAGCGCGAGCTGGAAGCCGCACGAGATCCCATCCTGGTCCTTACGAAGCTCCTTCTTTCGGAGGGGCTGGCCACCGAGAAGGAGCTTGAAGAGATTCGCAAGGAAGTCGACGCCGAGATCACCGACGCCGCCGACCGCGCCTTGAAGGCGCCGCGCCCCGCACCCGAAACCGCCGGTCTGTATGTGTATTCCCCGGACGTCGATCCCTCATCGGATGCCTTCGACACCGCGCCAGCACCGCAGGGCGATCCGATCACGATGGTGGCGGCCATCAACCGGACCTTGCACGACGAGATGCAGCGCAATCCTGTCATGGTGGTGTTCGGCCAGGACGTCGCCGACGCGAGCAAGTTCGACATCGTCGACAAGGTGCCGGGCAAAGGTGGCGTGTTCAAGGCGACACACGGACTGCAGCGCGCGTTCGGCAACAATCGGGTCTTCAACTCGCCGCTGGCCGAAGCCAACATCGTGGGGCGCTCGATCGGCATGTCCGTGCGCGGGATGAAGCCGGTCGTCGAGATCCAGTTCTTCGACTACATCTGGCCGGCCATGATGCAGATTCGGGACGAGCTGTCGATGCTGCGCTACCGCTCGGCCAATTCGTTCAAGGCGCCGGTGGTCATCCGCGTAGCGATCGGCGGATACCTGCGCGGCGGCGGCGTGTACCACAGCCAGTCTGGCGAGAGTATCTTCGCGCACTGTCCCGGCCTGCGCATTGCGTTTCCTTCGACCGCGTCCGATGCCGTGGGGCTGCTGCGCACGGCCATTCGCTGCGACGATCCGGTGATGTTCCTCGAGCACAAGCACCTGTACCGCCAGACGTACAACAAGTCCGTCTATCCGGGTCCTGACTACATGATCCCGTTCGCGCGCGCCGCCGAGCGCCGCCCCGGCAATGATGTCGTCATCGTCACGTGGGGGGCATTGGTGCAGCGAACGCTCCTCGCCGCGCAAATGGCCGAGAAAAATGGCATCAGCGCCGGCGTGATCGATCTGCGGACGATTCAGCCGTACGACTTCGAGACGATTGCGGAAGCGGTCAAGCGCACGAGCCGTGTGATCGTGGCGCACGAAGATCAGATGACGTGCGGCTTCGGCGCCGAGATCGCCGCCAGGATTTCAGAGGAACTGTTCGAGTACCTCGACGCACCCGTCACGCGGATCGGCGCGATGGACACGCCTGTGGCGTACGCGCCGGAACTGGAAGAAGTGATCCTGCCTCAGACCGACGACATTCTCAGAGCCATCGAGAAAGTCACCGCCTACTAGGCCGGCGGTTCACTGACGACGGCCCAGAATGCGCCGAGCTGCCGTACCGCCTCGACAAAATCGCGAAAGTCGACGGGCTTGACGACGTAGGCGTTCGCTCCGAGCTTGTAGCTGCGGGCGAGGTCCTGTTCCTCGCGCGACGACGTGAGCATGACCACGGGAATCGTCTTGAGCGTGTCGTCGGCCTTGAGCGCGCTCAGTACTTCCAGACCGTCGACCTTCGGCATCTTGAGATCGAGCAGAAGGACCGCGGGGTTGCCGGCGGGCCGGTTGGCATAGCTGTTCCGGCGGAACAGATAGTCGAGCGTTTCGGCGCCGTCACGCACCACGACGACGTCGTTCGCGAGGTTCATTTCGGCGAGCGCCGCCAGCGTCAGCTCGACATCGTTCGGATTGTCTTCTGCCAGGACGATCCGTTTCAGCTCGGGCATCACGACCGCACCCTTCCCGCCATCGCCATCAGCCAATCGTACGCCCGTTCCCTTGGAGAGCGGTTTTTGTCTGGGACGCCATCGGAGCGGGCAGTACACTGCAGGACATAGCACATATTCCAGAACTTCGGATTATTGGATCGAATGGCTATTCGCATGTCCGTCTTTATCCGACAACGGATAGAGATTGGTTGCCTTGGCAGAACGGCGCAGGTGTGCGGACGGCTATACTTACGCCGTACAGCCTCCTTTTGCATCTGTCATGACCGCAGGCGAGACATGAAACGCGCGCCTGCCAGACGCCGGCAGACGCGGCGAGCACATCGGCCTTCCCGTGCACACGGACTCGACGCCCTGGCGCTCCGAATGGAGGTCGCGCGGGAAGAAGAGCGTGCGCGTGTTGCACGGGAACTGCACGACGAGCTCGGCCAGGTCTTGACAAGCCTCAAGCTCGAGTTCATGTGGCTGGTCGACGAGCTGTGCAAGAGCGAGCCGAAGCCCGGCAACCAGCTCGTGAACAAGCTGCAGGCGTTGACGGGGCTCATCGAGGTGAGCATCCAGTCGGTGCGCCAGATCTCGAGCGACCTGCGCCCCGCCGTGCTCGATCACCTCGGGCTGCGCGAGGTGGTTGAGTGGGAGGCCACGAAATTCCAGTCGCGCACGGGCATCCGCTGCCGGGTGGCGTGGGGCCTGAAGCACGAACCGGCCGATCGCACGCGTCAGCTCGCCATGTTCCGGATTCTGCAGGAGGCGCTGACCAACGTGGCTCGCCATGCGCACGCCGGCGCCGTGCAGATCGCGGTTCGCGAGCGCGGCAGAACGCTGACGTTGACGATTCGCGATAATGGTCGTGGCATCACGAGCGCCGAGCGCTCGAGCGTCGAGTCGATTGGGTTGCTGGGCATGACGGAACGCGCACGGCTGCTCGGCGGCCGGCTGTCGATCGCGGGCGCACCAGGGCGTGGCACCACCATTACGGCGAACGTTCCCAGGACACAGGAATCCACGAAACGACGCAGCAAAACATGACTCGTATCCTTCTCGTCGACGATCACCCCATCGTGCGCCAGGGCATCAAGCAGGTGCTCTCGGGCGCATTTCATCCAGCGCTCGTGGGCGAGGCGGCCAACGCCGAAGAGGGATTGAGCGAGGTCCGCAATACCGCGTGGGATGTCCTGGTCCTCGATCTCACGCTGCCCGGCGTCAGCGGCCTCGACCTGCTCAAGGATCTGCGCCGGGAGCGTCCGTCGCTTCCCGTGCTCGTGCTGAGCATGCATCCACCCGATCAGTTCGCGCGCAGGGCCATGAACGCGGGCGCTGCCGGCTATCTGACCAAGGACAGCGCCCCGACCGAGCTGGTGAAAGCCGTCAGCGAAGTGATCGCTGGCCGCCGCTACCTCAATCCCCTGGTGATCGAGGAGCTGGTCACGCACGCGCAGCCAGACTCGGAACGCCCTCCGCACGAAGCGTTGTCCGATCGCGAGTACCAGGTCCTGCGCATGATCGCGTCTGGACTGACGGTGTCGCAGGTCGCGACGAGGCTCTCGTTGAGCGTCAAGACCATCAGCACCTATCGCGCACGCGTGCTCGAAAAGATGAACATGCGCACGACGGCCGAGCTGATGCACTACGGTATTCAGCAGGGGTTGGTGGACTAGACTTTTACAAGCTAATCTTCTGTTCTCTTGTTTTGATTCTGAGACCAGAAGGCGAACTGGAACCCCTCAGCGTTAGAACCCCAGCTTGAACGCGAGCTGCACCTGCCTTGGCGGGGCCGCCTGCGTGAACTGAGCGAAGGTCGGCATCGGTGCAGACGGGTACGAGCCGGTGCCGAACACGTTGTTCACCGCGATGAAGTTCGACCGGTTGAATAGGTTGAACACTTCGAAGATCCCGTCGAGTGTGATGCCACCCACCGGAAATCGGCGCGACACCCTGAGATCGACGCTCGCCTGCATCGGCAGCACGCCGGCGTTCCGGTAGATGGATGTGCCGATATCGCTCAGCGTGGCCCTGGCGCGA
The DNA here is from genome assembly GCA_963746535.1 of Vicinamibacterales bacterium. Classification (GTDB taxonomy): domain Bacteria; phylum Acidobacteriota; class Vicinamibacteria; order Vicinamibacterales; family JAMQPK01; genus JAMQPK01. The sequence goes on from CAVVBP010000012.1 coordinate 580,941, forward strand.
TCGGTCGCGCCGCCATCGCCGTCGCCATTGAGATCGACGCCCGCCAGAATGTTGTAAGGCCGCCCCGATCCCATCGCGACGATGGCCGAGAGTTCCACTTCATGCGGCAGCATGTAGATGCCGCTGGCCACGAACCGGTGGCGCTGATCCTGCACCGATGGCCCTTTTTCCGAATCGGGATCGAAACCGACCGGCAGTCCATCGGGATCGCCGGGATCCCTCCCGCGTCCGCTGTCCTGCGCGATGAACTCGCTCTGGAAATCCGTCCCGTTGTCCTCGGCCTTTGAAAGCGTGTAGCTCATCATGAGCTGATGCCGATCGGTGAATCTCCGCGTGGCGGCAAAGGTGACGCCGCGGTACCACGTCTCGCCAAACGATGTGTATTGCAGCACCGATGCCGATGAGCCCGGAACGCCGTTCACATCCGAGGGACGCCGGTTCGCGCCCAGCGACGGCACGAGCGGGTTGTAGTCGAGCGTCGACAGTTGTTTGAAGCCGCGCGCGTAGATGACGTCGGTGGAGAGCGCGATCTGTCCCGGCAGTTCGTGTTCGAAGCCCGCAGCGAGATGGTGCGCGTACGGCGTTTCGAGGCCGGGGTCGATCGAAATGACGAGGCTCGGATATGCGGTGGCCGGCTCCGGCAGCTTCCGGCCCGGCGCGTTCCACGCCCCGATTGTCGTGGGAAGCGCGCCCACCAGCGTCCGCACGCGATCGCGTCCGTTGATCCCCTTGGTGATCCCCGCGATGCCCGTCACCAGATTGTCGAAGTAGATGCCGTAGGCCGCATGGACCGTCGTCGTCCGCTCGCCCGTCGGATCCCAGACGATCCCCAGACGCGGCGCGATGTTGTTCCCATCCTTCGGGAACGTGTACGCCCCGTTGTATCCGGTGACCAGGTAGCTGATTTCTGGACACCCCTGAACCTGATAGCGCACGCCGAGCTTGGCGGTCAGCCTCGGCGTGATGCGCCAGTCGTCCTGCACGAAGAGCGAAAGGTCGTTGTAGTTGTAAGGCGCTTCCGAATTGCCGTAACCCTGGACGTACCGGCCTGGAATACCGAGCTGCACGGCCACGATGGCCGGTACCTCGACTGGAGGGAGCCCGAGCAGCGGCGCCTGGGCGGCCGGGATGCTGCCGAAGATGTACCGCCCGCCGAAGTGCAGCGGAAGGCTCTGTTCGGTGGCGTCGATGTAGTTGAAATCGAAACCGGTCTTGAACTGGTGCGGACCCGTGAAATAGCTCAGCGTGTCGAGCACCTGGTAGCGGACGTTCCTGCGCGGCTGTGGCGTGAACCGCTGTCGCCCCACGCTCGCCACACCGAGCACTTCGAGCGTCGGCCCACCCTGGCTTTCGAGCGTGCATGCCCCGCCGCATCGTCGGATCGAGCGAGTCCACGGTCTGATCGCGCCCCGCGATCTGAAAACGGATCTCGTTCACGATCCGCGCCGAGCGCACCCAGAGGTGCGACGCCGCGACCATGAGGTCGTTGCTGTTGAGCACGGCGCCGCGGCTGCGCGCCACGTTGCCGCCGAAGGGCTCGATGTTCTCGTTGAAGTCGTCTGCCCAGTTGACCCGCGCGACCAGCGAGTGATTCGGTCTCAGTTGATGATCGATCTTGCCGAGGATCTGGCTCGAGCTGGATGTCGATACGGCACGTGGCCCGTCTCGACGGCGAAGCCGGCACGCCGGAGGATCGCGGCCGGTGTCCCGAAGTTCTGCCCGAGAAACGCCACGTTGTTCGTGTCGTCGATGGTCACGAAGTTGTTCGCGTCGATGTCGAGCCGCTCGAACGACGCGAAGAAGAACGTCCGGTCGCGTTTGATGGGCCCGCCGAGCTGTCGCGCCGTATTGCTTCTGGCCGTAGGGCGCCTTCCTGCGATCGATTGGTTGACCGGCCGGATCGAACCGCTCGAAGTGCTCCTTCGAGTTCAGCGCATCATCTCCGACGAAGAAGAACACGTTGCCGTCGAACGCGTTCGTGCCGCTCTTGGTCACGATGTTCACGACGCCGCCCGAGGCTTTGCCGAACTCGGCCGAATACGAGTTGGTCAGCACCTGGAACTCGCGGACCGCTTCCTGGCTGAACGTCGCACGCACGGCGCCGATCGATCGAGTCGTTGTTGTCGAGGCCGTCCACGGTGATGTTGTTCGAGCGCGCGCGCTGGCCGGCAAACGACAGGCCCGAGGTGCCCGATGCGCCCTGCTGCGGCGTGCGATCGGTCGAGCCACTCCCGGCGTCAGCAGCGAGAAGCCGATGAAGTTGCGGCCGTTGATCGGCAGGCGGTCGATCTGATCCTGAGCGATGACGCTCGAGACCGCCGTTCGCTGCGTATCGATGACGGGCGCGTCCACTGAGACGTCCACCGTTTCCTGGCCGCCCGCGACATTCAACGTCAGGCGTACGTCGATCAGGCTCCCGAGCGCGAGCACGACGCGCTCGAGGGTTCGCGGCGAAAACCCCTGCAGCTCGGCCCGGACGTCGTACCTGCCGGGCGGCAGCGCCGGAATCATGAACTGGCCGCGCTCGTCGGTGATGGCGCTTCGAACGTGGTTGGTGTCGACGTTCTGGGCCGTAACCGTGGCTCCGGGCAGCACCGCGGACGACTGATCGACGACCGTCCCCGACAGATCCGCCGTCGTCGCGCGCGTCTGCCCTGCCGCGGCCGAGGTGACGGCCAGACAACACGCAGCCAGCATGGACGTGAGCGGCCGTGTCATCGGGGCCTCCAGGTTGAAGAGGGGAAGTGACGAGAGTGTAACATGGCGAATGATGCCGTCCGCTTCACTGAAAATTCGATCGGCTGCCGTACTCGGGGCCGGCACCATGGGCGCACAAATCGCCGCGCACCTCGCCAATGCCGGATACGGGGTGACGCTGCTCGATGTGTCGGCCGATGCCGCCCGCAAGGGTCTCGAGCGCGCACGAACGCTCAAGCCGGATCCGTTCTACACGCCCGAGGTCTTCGAACGCGTCCGCACCGGCGGCTTCGACGCCGACCTTCACCTGATCGAGCAGGCCGACTGGACGATCGAGGCCATCATCGAGCAGGCGGCCGCGAAGCAGTGCGCTCCTGGAGCGGGTGGACGCCGCGCGCAGGCCTGGCTCGATCGTCAGCTCGAACACGTCCGGGCTTTCCATCACCGCATTGGCCCGAGGCCGCAGCGACGATTTTCGGCGGCACTGGGTCGGCACACATTTCTTCAACCCGCCTCGCTATCTGACGCTCGTCGAGCTCATTCCAACGGCTGAAACCGATCCCAGTGTGCTCGCGATCCTCCGCGAGTTTGTCGATCGCCGCCTCGGCAAGAACATCGTTGTTGCAAAGGACACACCGGGCTTCATCGCGAACCACCTGGCCATGCACGGTCTCGTCAGGATTTTCGACGCGCTGGCCGCCGGCACGTACACGGTGGAGGAAATCGACGCGATGACCGGGGCAGCAATCGGCAGGCCCAAGAGCGCGACCTTCAGGACCGTGGACATCGCCGGCCTCGACATCCTCGTGCACGTCGCGAACGATCTCGTCGCACGCCTGCCTCAGGGCCGCGGTGCCGAGTTCCAGTTCCCGCCGTTCGTGCAGGAGATGCTCGCCCGCGGGTGGATAGGCGAGAAAGCGGGACGCGGCTTCTACCTGCGAAAGAAGAATGAGGCCGGCGACAGTGACATCTGGGCGCTCGATCCGAAAACGATGGAATACAGGCCGCGACAGCCTGTCAGGCTACCGTCACTCGACGCGGCCGCCTCTCTTCCGCTCGCCGAGCGTATGCGGAAGCTGTCCTCGGGCACCGACCGCGTCACGGCATTTTTCCAGACCACGCTTCCCGCGTCCCTCCAGTACACGGCAGAGGTGGCGCCTGAGATCGCGTCGTCAATCGACGACATCGATCGCGCCATGCGCTGGGGATACGGCTGGCCGCTGGGTCCCTTCGAGCTGGCCGACGCGATCGGGCTGAAAACACCGCCGTTTCGAACATCGCCGCTCCCGCCGGCCGGACCGGAGGTGGAGATCCTGCGGAGCGCCCGCGATCGTCAGAAAGTCGTGGCCGCGAATGCCGGCGCCAGCCTCATCGATCTGGACGATGGGGTGCTGGCCGTGTCCCTGCACTCGAAGATGAATGCCATCGGCGGCGATGCGCTGGACATGCTCCAGCGCGGCGTCCGCGAGGCCTCGCAGAACTTCGCGGCGCTCGTCGTATCGGCTGAAGGACAGAATTTTTCCGTGGGCGCCAACCTCATGCTCCTGCTCCTCGAGGCGCAGGAGCAGAACTGGGACGAAGTGGATGCGATGATTCGCACGTTTCAAAAGGCCACGACCGGCCTTCGCTATTCGGACGTACCGGTCGTCGTGGCCCCGTTCGGCATGACGCTGGGCGGTGGCTGCGAGATCGTGCTGCACGGCGATCGCGTGCAGGCCGCGGCCGAAAGCTACCTCGGGCTCGTCGAGGTGGGCGTCGGTCTGATTCCCGCCGGAGGCGGGACCAAGGAGATGCTGCTGCGGCTCGGCCCGCAGAAAGCGTTCGAGACTATCGGTTTCGCGAAAACGTCCACGTCGGGAAGCGACGCGTTCGGACTCGGATATCTGAGGAGCGTCGACGGCCTGACGATGAATCGCGACCGGCTCGTGTTCGACGCCAAGCAGGAAGCCCTGAAGCGTGTGAGGGATGGATATCGTCCGCCGGTACGGCCCGCCGCCATCCCGGTCGGCGGCGAGGCCATTCGAGCGACGCTCGATCTCGGCGTGCACCTCGCATGGCGGGCGGGACGGATCACCGATCACGAGGCGATGATCGGCCGCAAGCTGTCGTGGATTCTTTCGGGTGGTTCCTTGCCTCACGCCGGGAAGGTCAGCGAAGATCAACTGCTGGACCTCGAACGCGAGGTGTTTCTCAGCCTGTGCGGCGAGCCGAAGACACTCGAACGCATCCAGTACACGTTGAAGACGGGCAAGACCCTGAGAAACTGATGGTCGACGTAGGAGCGGGTCGTCCGCTGGTGCTCGTGCCGGGCATTCAAGGGCGGTGGGAATGGATGGCGCCTTCCGTCCAGGCGCTCGCGCATGAGTATCGGGTCATTACGGCGTCGCTTCCCGGGGAACCCGGCGGACTCTCGTTCGGCGCCGAGACGGGCTTCGACGTGTTCGTCGAGTATCTGGACCAGCTTCTCGACGCGTCCGGCGTTTCCAACGTCATCATGTGCGGTATCTCGTTCGGTGGCCTCATCGCCCTTCGATACGCCGCGAAGCGGAGCAACCGCGTGAGCGGACTGATTCTGGTCTCGACGCCCGGACCAGATTGGAAACTGAGCCAGCATCAACGCCGCTACGTCGCCTGGCCGTTGTTGACGAGCCCGCTGTTCGCGGCCGGTGCGGTCCGGCGCGGCTGGCGGGAAGTACGGGCGCTCCATCCGACGCCGCGGGCGCGTCTGAACGCGTGCGTCAGAGCCGCATGGCACGTGGCCAGGGCGCCAGGCGTGCCCGGACGTATGAGCCTGCGCGCGCGGCTCGCCGAGCGGCAGAACTTCGAAGCCGATTGCACGTGTGTGAAGGCCCCGACGCTGGTCGTGACGGGCGAACGCGATCTCGATCAGGTGGTGCCTTGTGACGAAACCATGAAATATCTCGACCTGATACCCGGATCGCGCTTCCAGCTGTTCGAGGGAACGGGCCATCTGGGAACGGTGCTCGCGCCCGATCGTTTTGCGAACATTGTTTCGACATTTTCGCGGACCCTATGACCGACGACACTGACATCCGTCTCACCGACGTGGCGATTCACGGCCCGGCCGGGCCGATGGAGGGCCTGATCAACGCGAAGGCCGGAAACCTGCCGCGCGCGATCGCCGTGCTGGGCCACCCGCTGCCGACCGGTGGCGGCACGATGCACACCAAGGCCGTGTATCACGCGACCAAGGCCCTCGCCCGCATCGGCGTGCCCGTGCTCCGATTCAGTTTCCGCGGCGTGGGACGAAGTGCCGGGGCATTTTCCGGCGGTCCCGGCGAGCAGGAGGATTTCCGGGCGGCACTCGAGTTCATGAGAGCGCGGTATCCTGAGGTGACGCAGGTCTGGACCGGAGGCATGTCGTTCGGCTCGTGGGTCGGGATGACGGTCGGAGCCGCCGATCCCCACGTCACGGCGCTCATTGGCATCGCCTGCCCCGTCAACCGCTACGACTACTCCGCGGTCGTCGAGGCCGGCAAGCAGACATTTCTCATTCACGGCGAGCGCGACGAGGTGATTCCGTTGAAAGAGATCCGAAAGTTTTACGGGCAGTTGTCCGAGCCGAAAGAGCTCGTCGTCATCGACGGGGCCGATCATCTTTTCGACGGCAAAGTCTCTGAAGTCGGCGACGGCATCGAAGACCTGCTGCAGGATTTCGATGGCTGAAGCGCTCATCGTTTCCGCGGTCCGCACGCCCGTCGGTAAAGCCCCGAACGGGTCGCTCCGCACGACGCGTCCCGACGAGCTTGCCGCGCTCGCCATCCGCGAGGCGCTGAAGCGCGCGCCAGGCCTGGCGGCGTCCGACGTCGACGACGTGATTCTCGGCTGCGCGATGCCCGAAGCCGAGCAGGGGCTGAACGTCGCGCGTATCGCCAGCCTTCGCGCCGGGCTGCCCGTCGAAGCCTCGGCGGTGACCATCAACAGGTTCTGCGCCTCGGGGCTGCAAGCCATCGCGTTTGCCGCCGACCGAATCGTCGCCGGTTCGGCCAACGTCATCATCGCCGGCGGAACCGAGAGCATGAGCCTCGTGCCGATGGGCGGCCACAAGGTGGCGCCCAATCCGACACTGGTCGACCAGTATCCAGATGTGTACTCTGACCACCGGCCTCGTCGCCGAGAATCACGCCAGAGACCACGGCATATCCCGCGAAGAACAGGACGCGTTTGCGCTCCGCAGTCATCAGCGAGCCCTGGCCGCTCTGGATGCCGGGAAGTTTCGCGACGAGACGATTGCCGTCGGCTCGTTCTCGGCCGATGAAGGACCCCGGCGCGACACGTCTCTCGACGCGCTGGCCAAGCTGCGCCCGGCCTTTCACGTCAACGGCACCGTGACAGCCGGCAACTCGTCGCAGACGAGCGACGGGGCTTCGGCCGTGGTCGTCGCCTCCGGAGAATTCGCGCGAGCGCGCAACCTGACGCCGCTGGCGCGGTTCGTGGCGTTCGCCACCGCCGGTGTCGCACCCGAGCGATTCGGCACGGGACCGGTACCCGCAATCAAAAAAGTGCTGACGCGTGCCGGGCTTTCGCTCGACGACATCGATCTCGTCGAGCTGAACGAGGCTTTTGCCGCTCAGGTCCTTGCCTGCCTGCGCGAGCTGCCCATAGACGAGGCGCGTCTCAACGTCAACGGCGGCGCGATCGCGCTCGGCCACCCGCTCGGTTGCACGGGCGCCAAACTGACGACGAGCCTGCTCTACGAGATGCAGCGGCGCAAGGCTCGATACGGCCTGGTCACGATGTGCGTCGGCGGAGGCATGGGCGCGGCGGGCATTCTGGAGCGTGTGGCATGAAGGGCGCCGCGTGGATGCTCGAACCCGGCGATGCGGCATGCATCCTGACGCCGGAGCGGTTGACCGGCGAGCTTCGGCTGATCGCACAAACGGCGCGCGAGTTCGTCGAAAAGGAAGTCGTGCCGGGCATCGAGCGCCTCGAGAAGAAGGACTGGGCGTTCGCGCGGCAGCTGCTGCAGCGTGCCGGCGCGCTGGGGCTGATTGGAGTCGACGCGCCGGAGGAATATGGCGGTGTGGGGCTCGACAAGACTGCCGCGCTCGTCGTCAGCAGCCACACCTCGGGGAGCGCCTCGTTCAGCTCGACGTTTGGCGCGCAGAGCAATCTTGCGCTCAGCGCCATTCTCTATTTCGGCACCGACGAGCAGAAAGCGCGCTACCTGCCGAAACTGATCTCGGCCGAGTTGGTCGGCGCGTATGCCCTCAGCGAGTCCGGCTCCGGGTCCGATGCGTTGAGCGCTTCGTGCCGGGCGGTCCGTACCTCCGACGGCGGCTTCGCCCTGACCGGCGAAAAAATGTGGATTACCAACGGCGGCTTCGCCGACGTCTTCATCGTTTTCGCCAAAGTCGACGGGGAGCATTTCACCGCGTTCATCGTCGAGCGCGGGTTCGCGGGCGTCAGCACCGGGAACGAAGAGCACAAAATGGGGCTGCACGGGTCGTCGACGACGCCGCTGATTCTGCAGGACGTGCAGGTGCCCGCGTCGAACCTGCTGGGCGAGGTCGGTAGGGGCCACAAGGTGGCGTTCAACGTGCTGAACTTCGGCCGCTTCAAGCTCGGCGCGATGTGCGTGGGCGGCGCTTACGGCGCCATCCGCGACAGCGCGCGATACGCGGCCTCGCGACGGCAGTTCGGAAAACCCATCGCCGAGTTCGGCGCCATCAAGCACAAGCTCGCCGAGATGAGCGTGCAGACCTACGCCGTCGAGAGCCTGTTGTACCGCACGGCCGGCCTCATCGACGCGTCAATCGCGCGGAACACCACACCTGGCGCGGTGCTCTCGGCACTGGAGGAATTTGCCGTCGAAGCCTCGATTGCCAAAGTGGCCGGCAGCGAGATGCTGCAGTTCGTGCTCGACGAGAACGTGCAGATTCACGGCGGAAACGGCTTTGTCAGCGACTACCCGGCCGAGCGGCATTACCGCGACGCGCGCGTCAACCGGATTTTCGAGGGCACCAACGAGATCAATCGCCTGCTCATTCCCGGCATGCTCGTTCGACGTGGCCTGAAGGGGGACCTCCCGCTCATCGCGGCTGCCCGCAAGCTCCAGGACGAAATTCTCGCTGGCCCGGGCGCGTCCGAGTCTCGCGGCGAGGATCCGCTCGACGAGCAGCACGCGGCCGTGCGCGCGTTCAGAAAAGTCGCCTTGATGTCGCTCGGCCTCGCCATGCAGCGCTACGGCGAAGACCTGGCCAACGAGCAGGAGGTTCTGCTCGCCATTGCCGATATCGTCATTGCGCTGGCGTGCGCGGAAAGTGCCCTGCTGAGAGCGTCGACGGTTCGCGGGGAGATGGCGGCCTACCACGTCGACGCGGCGTCGATTTTCATCAACGACGCGGCATTCCGGATCGACGCGTCCGCCAGGCAGGTACTGGCCGCCATGGCCGAAGGCGACACGCTCCGCACCCATCTCGCCGCGTTGAGACGGTTGCTCAAGGTCACGCCGATTGATACCGTTAAGAGACGGCGCCGGATTGCCGACGAGACCGTCCGCCGGGGAAGCTACATCTTTCAATGAAGTGCCTGCAAACGGTCCTCATCGTCCTGCTCGCAGCTGCCGGAGCAAGCGGCTGCAATGCGGGCAACCCACCTCCGGAAGAAACCGGTGGCGATTACGTCAGTCGGATTCAAGTCGAACGCGCGGCAAAAGATCAGGCGTTCAGGGACCAGCCCAACGAGCCGGTGCCGGCGGCCAAGGTCGGTCAGTTCCTGCCGCTGAAATACTTCCCGCCGGATCCGGACTACGCCGTGCCTGCCTCACTGAATCCGTCAACCGAGCGCACTCCCGTCGAGATGGTGACCTCGGCTGGCAAGATTCGAAAACATGAGCGCGTCGGCGTGCTCGAGTTCACGCTGAAAGGCCAGCCGATGACGCTTGGCGCCTATGTCGAAGAAGGCGCCAGCTTGAAGCGCCTGTTCGTGCCGTTCAAGGACATGACGAGCGGGACCGAAACCTATGCGGCAGGCCGGTATCTCGAACTCGATGCGACGGCGAGCGGCGTGTATACGATCGATTTCAACAAGGCATTCAACCCGTACTGTTACTACAACGCGTCGTACGACTGCCCGTACCCTCCCCGTGAGAGCGTGCTGTCCCTGCCGATTCGCGCCGGCGAGCGTCTGCCTTGAGCCTCCAGCGGCTTCAAGCCGTGTTCTTCGACTTCGACGGCGTCATCGCCGACAGCGAGCCCCTGCACCTTCGCGCGTACCAGACGGTCCTGTCCGCCGACGGTATCGATCTGCGGAAAGACGACTACTACGCCCGATATCTCGGTTATGACGATGTCGGGCTGTTTCGGGCGCTGGCGAAGGATCAGGGCCTCGCGTTGACGGCCGAGACCATCGATCGCTGGGTGGAGGCGAAGTCGCATGTGGTCGACGAGATGTTGTCGAGCGCGGCGATTCTGTTCCCGGGAGCGGCCGACTGCGTGAAGATGTTCGCCGGGCACGTTCCGCTCGCCGTGGCCTCCGGGGCCCTCGAACCGGAGATTGAAAAGGTGCTCAACGGCGCCGGGCTCCGGCAGTACTTTGCGGCCATCGCCTCCGCGTCCGACGGCGTCCGGGGCAAGCCCGCGCCCGACCTGTATCTGCTCGCCATGGCCAGGATTCGCAATCGTGTGGCGGTCGATCCGCCCTCGTGCATTGCCATCGAGGACTCGCACTGGGGCCTCGCGGCCGCACGCGAGGCAGGATTGCGCTGTATTGCCGTCACTCACACATATCCGGCGGCGGAACTCGGCGTGGCCGATCTCGTGGTCGATCGGCTCGGCGATCTGACGCTGTCGAGAATCGAGGAACTGTTGCGCGATAATGGAGTCCCGCGATGAAAGAACGGTTCATCAACGAATTCTCGAAGATGGCGGCGAGCGCCGACCGCGACCTGGCGACGCCGGCGTTGATGATCGCGAAGCTCGAGTGCCCGTCGCTCGATCCCGGACCGTCGCTGGAGCGGCTCGATGCCATGGGCGCGGCCGCGCACGAACGCCTCGTCGCCAGCGGCTGTCTCGTGGACTCGCGCCACTCCGAGACGGCGGTGGACATCCTGAATGCGTATCTGTTCGACGAGGAAGGGTTCACGGGGAACCGCGACCGGTACGACGATCCCAGCAACAGCTTCCTGAACGAAGTCCTCGAGCGCCGCACGGGCATTCCGATTACGCTTGCGCTCGTCTATATGGAGGTCGCCCGGCGCGCCGGCATTCTCATCGACGGCGTGAACTTTCCGGGACACTTCCTCATGCGTTTCACGCCGCTTATTCTCGATCCGTTTCATCGAGGGGCGCGGCTGTCGGAAAACGACTGCCGCCGCCTGTTGCAGCGGCATATCGGCGAGGAGGCGGCGTTCGATCCGGCTCTGCTCGCGCCGGCGACGAAACCGCAGATGCTGACGCGCATGCTGCTGAACCTGAAGCGCATCTACGTCCGGCTGCACTCGTTCCCGCAGGCCCGAAACGTCACGGAGCTGCTGCTTGCGGTCGATCCGCCGGCGCTGGCCGAGCTGCGAGACCGGGGATTGCTGGCCTATCACATGAACGACTTCTCCGCCGCGCTGCGCGACCTGCAGCAGTACCTTCACTTCAGCGCCGGATCGGAGGTCGACGAAGAAGGCCGCAGCGATCACGAGCAACTGTGGGAGCACGTCAAGACGCTCCGCCGTCGCGTCGCCTCGCTGAACTGAATCTTCGCTGACCCGACAGGTGCCCCTCGACTGTCGCCTTGCGGCTGTCGACCGGCGACTATTTCAGGTAGTACTCGCTGACGTCCGACACCGGCCAGTAGCCGATCCGCTTGAAGAGACTGGGCGAGGCCGCACTCGTCACGTCCGTATAGAGCCAGCAGAACGCATTACCCTGCTCGAGCTGCTGCATGGTGAGGGCTTTCACGCAGGCCGTGCCGTATCCTCTGCCGCGCAGCTCTCGTGGCGTGTAGACGAAGTTGATGCGAACGCCGTTGGGCGTCTTTCCCGTCCAGGCCGCCATCGACACGGGACCCGCGTCATCCCACACGTACAACCGTTCCCGCGCAATCGAATCGGCGACAATCCGATCGGCATCGATCAGATCCGGCACCTTCGTTTCCCGCACGAACTCAACGGTCCAGTCCGCCAGCCGGCTGCGATCGTCGGCGGTCGCCTGTCGAAGCTGTCCGGATGCCGGAGGCAGATCGGGCTCGACGAGCTTGCGCGTTTCGTGAATGCGAAGGCGCTTGCCGAACATCGGCGCGATGCCCGACAACCGGCGCCACGCCAGCGCGAAGTCGTCCACGGATCTCGATGGACCGCTGACGCCTTCGAGATCGGGCACGGCCTGGAACGCGTCCCGCGCCAGTTCCGCGATCGGATCCCGGTTGGCACGCGTGATGACGAGCTTGTACGGCGCGAGGTGGACAGCGCAGGCGTGGACGCCGGCGCTGCTCCCGACCGTGGCCAGATATGGGCGCGCCGCCGCTGCGGGATTGCGCGCGATCCCCTGCGCGATGCTCAGGATGAGATTGTTCTCGGCCTCCGCCATCATCATCAGAGGCTCGGCTACGTGAAGAAACGCCTCTGCGGTCTCGTAGCGCGTGACGTGCAGCGCATGTCGTTGCATGACTCGGTCGTCGATTTCGTTCATCAAGCAATCCGTATGATAACCAATTAATCCGGGCGGACACCTGCGTACTTGTACTGATGGCGCACACGCGCGGAATCATGCGAGCAGGATTGCCTGGAGCGGCTGCTCGATGACGCGGCCGGCGTCGACGGCAACGTGATAGACCGTGGCTCCGGCTTTCTTCGAGACGGCCCGCAGGAGGTGTCCGTCCCTGAAGTGCGCGGCCACGCGATCGTCGATCGCATAGCCCGGGCGGATCTGCGCCTGTTCTATCAGCGCGTGGTACGCGGGCCGGCGCTCGACTTCGCCGTCGTAGTGCGGACAACAGCTCCCCGGAAGAAACCCGAGACAGTCGAGCGGGCGCAGACGATCGGCCCACGAATCGGTGACGCCCTGTTCGAACCAGCAGATCGCGCCCGCGCTCTGGCCGCCCAGGACGATGCCCGCGTCGTAGGCTTCCCTGAGAATGTCGGTCAGCCCCCAGTCGCGCCAGACCGCCAGCATGCTCTTGGTGTTGCCGCCGCCGACGTAGATGACATCCTGATCGAGGATGAGGCTGCGCAAGTCCGGCGTACGGTGGAAAAAGGGCAGGTCCCGGGTCGTGGCGCCGAGCGATCCGAACGCCGCATGGAATTTCTCGACATAGCCGGCGTCGTCGCCACGGGCCGTTGCGATCATCAGCACGTTCGGCCGTGCTTTCGACGACTGGTCGAGAAGGTACTTCTCGAGAGCGAGGTTCTGCGGATCGCCGACGAAGCCGCCTCCGCCGATCGCGATGACGTCCCGGCTTCGCGCGCCGTCACTCACGGGCGCGCTTCCGCGAGGCTCGCCGGAGCTCGCCTAATCCTCTCTGCGAGCGGAGGCGGCAGACATCGTCCAGGTTGAACTCCTCGAGCGAGCGCAGGCGATGATCGGCGAGCGAGAGCGCCAGATCCTTCGTCAGCTCGTTGGGAACGGCGACGCAGTAGATCCCGGCTCTTTTCGCGGCGAGAATCCCGTTCGGCGAATCCTCGAAGGCAATTGTCTCATCGGCCGTCACGTCGAGCCGCTCGAGCGCGAGCTGGTACAGCGCGGGATCGGGTTTGACGGCCGCGACATGGTCTCGCGTGCAGATCGCGTCGAACTGGTCGAGCAGCGCGAATTTCTTCAGATTGCGCGTCACCCATGTCTGGGTCGAGCTCGACGCGATGGCCAGCTTCAACCCCCGCGCCTTCGCGCCAGTCACACACGCGGCGACGCCTGGCAGAACCGGCTGCGCGCGCATCAACTCGAGCCACCGCCTGGTGCACGCCTCTTCCAGTTCAGCGCGACTGAAGGATTGTCCCGACTGCTCCTCGAGATATCCCTGCAGATCGAACCCGTCGAGCGTACCGATGCAGGCGGCATATTTTTCGAATGGCAGCGAACAGCCGTGCGAGGCATACAGCTCCGACCACGCCTGGAAGCCGGGGCTCTCGCTGTCGACGATGAGTCCATCGAAATCGAAGATGAGGGCCTTGACCGTTCGTCTAGTTGAACCCAAGCGTTTTCTTGACCTCTACGTTCGCCACCGGCCTCACGCCCTTGCGATCGAGCCGCCATTTGTCCATGTATTGCGCAGGCTTCACGACAGCGGTGCCCGACGCCTTGAGGAAGCCCTCGAGGCCCGCATCCGCATACGGCTTCGGCACGCCCGCTTCGAACGCCCCGAACAGGCCGTCCCAATGGACCGGGATAAACGCCCGGGGCTTCAGGACAGGCACGACCAGCTTCGCCACGGCCACCGCGCTCGAGCCAATCCAGAGATCGACGGACTCCAGCTTCGCCTCGCGCATCGCGAGCTTGAGATTCTCGATCGGCGCACCGTAGTCGGTGCCGTCGATCACAATCGGCACGTGCAGATCGACCGGGCTCGCCGAGTTATTGAAAAACCAGCTGAACCGCCCGTCCGGTCCGTCCACGGTAAACAGGAACGCACGATTCCCTCCGCCGTTGGGAAAGTCCTCGGCCACACCAGCCCGCAGCCCGCCGGATTTCGGATCGGGTACGGGAACGGCGCTCAGCTCGACAGGATTGTGCTGCTCCGGGTTCACCGCGGGATCACCGCTATGGTTCCATCGGATCACTCGCACGGTTACGCCGTCGGCGAGCGGAATGACTTCGCGGCCGTAAACCGCACGGCAGCGCTCGGCGGGCACACCCTGGGCCTGTGCCTGCAGGCACGTCGTCTTCGATCCGATGATGCGGGCGCCCGTGAGCTTCGACCACGTCGCCGTGTCGAATGAGTGATCCCAATGGCTGTGGCCCGTCAGGAGGAGATTCACCCGCGATGGTTTGCCGAGTGCGTTCATGACGCGTGTGACGGCGGCGACATCGGGCGTGAATGATCTCCTGGTTCCGGCGTACCCGCCTCCACCGCCAAAGAAGTCGTCTTGAGGGAGGCGCGTGATGTAGCCATCGGTCACGATGTGCAGCGGGCCGAGCTCGTAGTACATGTTCGACACCGACATCCACGTCATGTCGACGAACGCCGGGCCCGCCGCCGGCAGGCCCGACGCCGCGACGAAGATCATCGCGGTTGCGACCGCCAGGTTGCCGGAAGTCACCTTCATGCCGCCACTCCACTCGGAAACGGACACTCCGACCGCAACGGGCACACGTGACACAACGGATTCGACTCGAGACACGTCGATCGGCCGTGATGCGACAGGTAAAGCGTCGCCCGCTGCATGGCCGTCAACACGCCGCCCAGCTCGCGCGAGACCGCGTCGCTGGCGGCTTGAAGCCGCGCGAGCACTCGCTGCAAATGTGGATCGTCTGGCAACAGTGGATGATGGCCCGCAAACAGCAACAGCCGCTGACCGGAAATCGTCGTCAGATACGGCAGCAGGGCGAGCGCGTCTCTGGCCGCCGTGGCGTCACCGCGCAGTTGGTCGGCCAGATCGCGATGTCGCTTGAACACGTCGACGCCCGCCACAAGCGCGCGCAACCGCTCTTCACGGTACGGTCCCGACAGCGCCACCGCGCTTTCGAGCTTCGCGCGGGGAGCCCGTCCCATCGAGTCCGGCGTGAGTGCGGGAATGCGCCGCAGCGCGCTCATCGCCGCCTCGCGGCGCGCCGCGGTGGTGTGCACGCCGAGCACTTCCCATACGTACAGCGCAAAGGGCTCGCTGGGCGGTTGCGGCAGCGGCCCGTAAAACTGTTCGAGGCGGTCCATGACTTCAAGCATGCTGACGCGTCATGGCAGATGGCTGATGGCAGAGGGCACGCTCATCCCCGAAGCTTGGAGATCTCCTCGTAAAGATGAGCCGATGCAATGACGCCGCCGTGGAAGTTGCCCAGGTCGAGCCGCTCGTTGGGCGCGTGGGCGTTTTCGTCCGGCAGGCCGACGCCGAAGAGCACGCTCGGAATGCCGAGCTCTTCCTGGAACGTCGCGACGACCGGTATCGATCCGCCCTCGCGCGTGAAGACCGGCGTTTTGCCGAAGCCTTTCTCGATGGCGCGTCCCGCCGCACGGATGTACGGACTGTCGAACTCGGCCATCCACGGCTTGCCGCCGTGCAGCCTCGTGAGCTTCAGCTCGACGCTCGGGGGCGCAATCCTGGTGACGTACTCCTCGAACTGTTTCGCGATCGTGTCGGGATCCTGGTTGGGCACGAGCCGCATGCTGACTTTCGCCATCGCGACCGCGGGCAGCACGGTCTTGGGCCCCTCGCCGGTAAAGCCCGACAGCAGCCCGTTGACCTCGAATGTCGGACGTCCCCACACCCGCTCGAGCACGCTGTAGCCCGATTCACCGGCGAGCTTCGGCGCGCCCCACTCTTTCCGGTACTTCTTCTCGTCGAACGGCAGCTTCCTCCATTCGGCGCGCTCGGCTTCGGTGAGATCCCTGACGTCATCGTAGAAGCCGGCGATCTTCACACGACCGCTCTTGTCCTTCATCTGGGCCAGTATCTGAGCGAGGACGAAGGCCGGGTTTGCCATGGCCCCACCGAAGACGCCGGAGTGAAGATCGCTCTTTGTGCCCCGGAGATCGATCTGGTAGTAGACGAGCCCGCGGAGGCCGTAGCAGATCGAGGGAATCTCGCGCGCGAACATGGCCGAGTCCGAGATCACCACCACGTCGGCCGCGAGCAACGGCTTGTTCTGGCGTACGAACTCGTCCAGGTGCAGGCTGCCCACCTCCTCCTCGCCTTCGAGAAACACCTTGATGTTCAGCGGCAGCCGCCCGGTCTGCTTCATGTGCGCTTCGATGGCCTTGAAGTGCATGAACACCTGACCCTTGTCGTCGGCGGCGCCGCGCGCGTAGATCTCGTTCTCGCGCACGGTCGCTTCGAACGGCGGCGATTCCCACAACTCGACCGGATCCACCGGCTGCACGTCGTAATGGCCGTAAAACAGAATCGTGGGTGCTCCGGGGGCGTTGAGCCACTCGCCGTAGACGATAGGGTTTCCCGGTGTGTCGATCAGCCTGACGTTCTCGAGGCCGATACCCTTGAGGTGATCGGCGCTCCACTCCGCGGCACGCCGCACGTCGCCCTGGTGCTGCGGAAGCGCGCTGATGCTCGGAATGGCGAGGTACTGTTTCAGCTCGTCGACGTAGCGGTCGCGCTGTACGTTGATGTAGTCAACGACTTTATCGATGTTCTCCATGATCCCTCTTGGCCCCGGCTTACGGTTTGTTCGGATGTTCGATGGGCAGATCGACGCGATCGCCCCATTCCTTCCAGGATCCGACGTAGTTGCGCACGCGCGGATAGCCGAGCAGCCGCAAAGCGAGGTACGAATGCGCGGCACGATAGCCGCCCTGGCAATAGGTGACGACCTCACGATCCGGCGTAATCCCGGCCTGCTCGTACATCATTTTCAGGTCGTTCTGAGATTTGAACGCGCCATCGGGACCGAGATTGTTGGTCCATTCGAGATGGATCGCTCCCGGCACAGCGCCGCCGCGCGCGGCGCGGACGGTCGTGCCGCAGTACTCGCCGTCGCTTCGCGTATCGACGATGACCGCGTCCGGCTTGCCCAGCCGATCGTTCACGTCGCGCCAGCCGGCGAGGATGCCGGCGTCACGCGTACCTTTCCAGTCGGTCGGTTTCGGCCGGGACGCGTGCCGGGTTACGGGCAATTGTCGCTTCAGCCACGCGTTGTAGCCACCGTCGAGCAGACGCGTATTCGGGTGACCGAAGAACTCGAGAAACCAGAACGCGCGCGCCGCCCTCACGCCCGACGATTCGTCGTAGACCACCACGGGCACGTCGTTGGATACACCGCGCGACGCGAGCAGGTGCTCGATGATCCAGAAAAACGCGTTCAACGGAGCGGGGTCGGTATCGACGCTGCTGATCCCGAACAGGTCGAGGTGCACGGCGCCGGGCAGGTGGTTCTCGCAATAATCTTCGACGGGCCGAAGATCAATAAGAAGCGGCAAAGACGACTCGAGCTCACGCGAGAGCTCTTCAGGCGTGACGAGCAGGGACATCGTTCAGAAACTATATCTTAGGGGCGGGACAACTGCCGTCCTTCGTAGTCTTCGATGCGGGTGCGCGCCCAGTCGGGCACCGGCACGGGCCTGGCGGCGGCGTAATCGTAGGTGACCATCACCGCGCGTCCCTTCGCAACGGCCGCGCCGGCCTCGTCGAGCATTTCGCAATCCAGCGTGAAGCTCGTGCGACCGATCTTGACCGTGCCCAGCCAGATGTCGACGCGCTCGCCCGCCAGCACGGGCCGGATGAAGTCACATTCCGCACGCGCGAGAATCAGGCCGGGTAACCGGCCCTGCGGAGAGTCACCGGTCAGCTCGCGCCAGTACGCCCATCGCGCCTCTTCCATGTACGTGAAGTAGACCGCGTTGTTGACGTGGCCGAACAGATCGCAGTCGCGGAAACGCGCGCGCAATTGGTGGCGAAATCGAAAGGCGGGCATCAGTACGTAGTGTCCAGCGTAAGCCGGACTAGTGTACCCTGACGCCGTGCCTGAATTCACCTCAGACGAACAACGCGCGCTCGCGCCGTATTTCACCAATCTCGACGGACCCGTCTTCGCGCTGACCAACCTGCCGGAAACCGTGAAGGGCGCGCTCTTCGCGCGGTACTCGCGATCGGCGAAGTCGCTGCGGCGGCTGTTCCTCGACGAGTTCCACAAGGACGTGCGAGCACGCAGCAGCGTCGGCGAGAGCAAAGTGGGCCTCGAGCGGGCCGAGAAGCTGTACGCGAAGGTCTTCGCCGATTACGGCGACGACTCGGTCGCCCAGCTCGGCGGCGTGCATCTCGCGTGCGAAGGCGTGTCGAACGTGCTCACCAAGGTGCTCGAGTGGGGCCGGCTGATGGCCTATCTCGAGCAGTCGACGCGCTACGTGCCGTACACCGATCGACCCGGACGGCCGCTGGAAGTACCACGTCCCGACCGAGCTCGACGGGCATCGCCGCTGGCGGATCGCTATCAAGCGCACGCTCGATCGCGGCATTCGAGACCTACGCGCGCTGGATTCGAGCCGATGCAGGCGCATTTCCGCGCGCGGTATCCGAAAGAGGCGGCCGACAGCGACGCGCGTGTATCGCGCGGCGATTCGCGCCAAGGCGCTCGATACGCTGCGCGGGCCTGCTGCCGGCGGCGACGCAATCGAATGTCGGCCTGTTCGGAACGGGCCAGGCGTACGAGGCGCTGCTGCTCCGCATGCGCGCGCAACCCGCTGGCAGAGATGCCGCGAATACGCGGACCTCATGCTGACCGAGCTGCGAAAGGTGATGCCCGCGTTCCTGACACGCGTCGATCAGCCCGAGCGCGGCGGCCGCTGGATCAGCCTATCTCGCCGCGACGCGCGACAGCGATTCGAGAGCGTCGGCGACGGATCTTCTGTCGGATGTCGAGCCGCGAGCCGCGTCCCGAAGTGACGCTCACCGATTTCGATCCCGACGGCGAAATCAAGGTGGTCGCCGCGGCGCTGTATGCCGTGTCGATCTGCCCGGACGACCAGCTGCTCGACGTGGCGCGACGCATGTCGGCCGACGACCGCGCGCGCGTGCTCCAGGCGTACATCGGGCGCCGGGAGAATCGCCGCCACAAGCCGGGACGCGCGTTCGAGCGCACGGCGTATCGCTTCGACGTCCTCGCCGACTACGGCGCGTTCCGCGATCTGCAGCGTCACCGCCTGCTGACCCTCGAGTGGCAGCCGCTCGGCGCGCGCCACGGCTACGTCGAGCCCGATGCCATCGAAGACGCCGGCGCCCACGACGACTGGACGCGAGGTGATGGACGCGTCGGCCGAACTGCACGATTCGCTGCACGCCGCCGGCCTGTCTGCGGTCGCACCGTACGCGGTGTCGATGGCGTACCGCGTCCGGTTCTACATGGAGATGAACGCGCGCGAGGCGATGCACGTCATCGAGCTGCGGACGGCGCCGCAGGGACATCCCGCGTACCGGCGCATCTGCCAGGCGATGCACACGCTCGATCGCCGACGAGGCCGGCCATCGCGCCATCGCCGACGCCATGACAGTTCGCCGATCACTCAGAGGTGGAGCTGGAACGGCTGCAAAGCGGAACGGGCGGCCGAGAGGAAACGCCAGGCGCGATCCTAGATCCCTGTCAGTCCCCATTGCCTTTGGACCAGTACCTCGCGTATTCATCGAGGAACGCCAGCGACGTGAACGTCCGCATGCGATCGAAGAAGAGCACGCCGTCAAGGTGATCGGTCTCGTGCTGAATCACCCGCGCCGGAAAATCGTGCGACGTGATGTCGATCGGGCTTCCCGTCCGATCGAGCGCGCTCACCTTGATCGTGCGCACCCGTGGCACGCGGCCCCTGATGTCGGGGATGCTCAGACAGCCCTCCCAGTCCTCGACAATCTCGTTCCCCACCGGCGTGATGACGGGGTTGATGAACACCATCGGATCGTCGCCGGGGGACAGCGGCTCCTCTTCCTGCGGCGCGATTGCCGCGACGAAGATCCTCAGTCCCTCGTGAATCTGCGGCGCCGCCAGGCCGACCCCGTGGTACTCGTGCATGGTGTCGATCATGTCGTCGATGAGCTTCTGGATGGCGGCGTGCTTCAGCTCGACGCGCTCGACTTCTCTCGCGCGGGCCCGCAGGACCGGGTGCCCCATCCGGGCAACCTTGAGAAGTGACATAACTAGATTGTATTGGGAATCAGCGGATTCGCAGATTCGCAGATTGAGTGATTCATGGACGCTGGACGGGCGGACTACAGGCGGAGCCCGCCTGACCCGATATGAAAGGACATGAAGCTTCTCAGAACTGCGCTGGTCATCGCGCTCGCGGCGAACTCGACCGCATGTCTCGGTCTCGACTCGATCAAGAACCTCTTCAGCTCGCCAACGAGCCCCGACTCGAACACAGAGGTCCGGTCGTACATCGGGACGTGGAACGGATCGGCCGTGGCACCCGCCGCGCAGAGCTGCAGCGGGCTGCAGTGGAAGATCACGTCCCAGTCTGGGAGTCAGGCATCCGGCGACTTCGCCGCGAACTGTGCCGACGGGATTACGCTGGCTGGTACCATGACGGCCACGCACGGCGACACGACGATTCCCTGGGCAGCCACGGGCACCGCGTCGAAAGGCGGCGCGACGTGCCCGTTCAACCTCACCGGATCCGGCACGTTCCAGGGCACGTCGAACATCGTCGTGACCTACTCCGGCACGTCGTGCAACGGACCCGTTAGCGGGACAGAAACCATCAAACGTTAACGGGGTTCCGGTTCCCGTTCCTGTTCCAGTTCGTGGTGGGCGATGGATTCAGTACGCCATCTTCTTTGTTAAGAAAAGAACGCGCTCGGGAATTCTGGCGCTACCACGAACCCTGAAACAGGAACCGGAACCTCTGACTAGGCTATCGTGACATCCTTGTTCAGGTAGACATCCTGAATCGCGTTGAGCAGCCCCACGCCTTCCTTCATCGGGCCGCTGGAACGCCTTGCGGCCCGAGATGAGCCCCATACCGCCCGCACGCTTGTTGATGACGGCGGTCTTGACGGCTTCCTTGAGATCGCTCTCGCCCGATGATGCGCCGCCCGAGTTGATGAGGCCGGCGCGGCCCATGTAGCAGTTCGCGAGCTGATAGCGCGTGAGATCGATCGGATGGTCGGACGACAGATCCGAGTACACCTTCTTGTGCGTCTTGCCGAAGCTCTGGATCGCGTTGTAGCCGCCGTTGTTCTCGGGCAGCTTCTGCTTGATGATGTCGGCCTCGATCGTCACACCCAGGTGATTCGCCTGGCCCGTGAGGTCGGCGGCAACGTGATAGTCCTCTTCCTTCGTCTTGAAGGCCGGATTGCGCAGATAGCACCAGAGCACGGTGCACATGCCGAGCTCGTGCGCCTGCTGGAACAGCTCTGAGACTTCCTGACGATCTGCCGCTTCGATTCCTCGGAGCCGAAGTAGATCGTCGCGCCCACCGCCTGCGCAGCCCATGTCGAACGCCTGACGCACGCTGCGCGAACCTGATCTGATCGTACGTGTTCGGATACGAGAGGAACTCGTTGTGGTTCAGCTTCACGATGAACGGAATCTTGTGTGCGTACTTGCGCGCCACCGAGCCCAGCACGCCGAGCGTGGATGCGACCGCGTTGCAGCCGCCCTCGATGGCCAGCTTCACGATGTTCTCGGGATCGAAGTACAGCGGGTTCGGCGCAAACGACGCGCCCGCCGAGTGCTCGATGCCCTGATCGACCGGAAGGATCGACACGTAGCCGGTGCCTGCGAGACGCCCGTGGCTCGAACATCGACTGGAGGCTGCCCAGCACGCGCGTCGGGCGATCGGCCAGGCTGTAGATACGATCGACGTAATCGGGTCCGGGCAGATGGAGCGAGCTCCCGGGGAATCGTCTTGCACTGGTGCTGCAGCAGCGCCGCAGCCTCATCGCCGAGGATTTCTTCGATTTTCGAGCCGATTGATTGAACTGCCATAATTCACCCTTCCCTTAGAAGGCAACATTTTATCACCTGGGTCCACGCAATGCGTTGAAGGTCCGGCTCGAGCCCGGGCGTTACGTGCTGGCGTGGGTCTGTCGCACTGCGGCAGGGAACCTGAAGTCTTCGACCACCGCCGCCTCGACGGCCTGACGGACAAAATCGTCGATCGGCAGCGCGTGTTCGGCGGAATCGATGTCCGCGCGCCTGGCTTTGGTCGCGGGATGCTTCGGCGTGAACAGCTGACAGCAATCCTGATCTTCGATGATCGAGATCGGATAGGTACCGAGACGCTTGGCTTCCACTATGATCTCGTCCTTGTCCATGCCGACGAGCGGGCGCAGGATCGGCAGCGTCGTCACCGCTGCAATCGTCGCCATGTTCTCGAGGGTCTGGGACGCGACCTGCCCGACAACCTCTCCCGTCACGAGCGCCCCGGCGTGCGTGTGTCCGGCGATGGCCTCCGCGATCCGCACCATCAATCGCCGGTAGATGACGACACGGAGCGGGGGCGGGACGGCGAGCATGACCTGCTGCTGGATCTCGCCGAACGCCACCATGTAGAGCCGCGTGTGCTGCTGATACCGCGTCAGCAGCCCCACCAGCTCGCGGACTTTTTCCTGCGAAGCGCGCGACAGAATCGGATAGCTGTGAAAGTGGACCGGAATCACCCGGCAGCCGCGCCTCATCATTCGGTACGCCGCGACCGGCGAGTCGATGCCGCCCGATAGCAGGCACGACCACGCGGCCGCTCGACGCCCGTCGGCATGCCGCCCGCGCCAGGTTCCTTGCCGAAGTAATAGAACGCCTCGCCGGTGAGCGCTTCGACATGGATCGTCAACTCGGGATGGTCGAGGTTGACCGTCCATCCCTTCGCCTGCTTGATGCGTCCGCCCACCTCGCGCTCGATTTGCGGCGACGTCAGGGGAAAGCGCTTGTCGGCCCGGCGGGCGGACACGCGAAACGTGGCGACCTGCAGATCGCCGAGGTCATCGAGAATCGCCCTCGCGATGCCGTCGATATCGAGCGGCACGAGCGCCGCGTTCGAGAAATTCGCGATGCCGAAGACGTGGTGCAGCCGATCCGCGACCGCCTCCCACGCGTCCGTCGAGCCGAGCATCACCTCGATGCGCCCCATTTTCGAGACGACCCGTGTCGACGTCGAGATCGCTCGTCGCGGCCCTGAGTTCCGCACCAGCCGCGCGATGAACCACGGACGGTTTCGTCCTTTGAGCGCGATCTCCTGATAGTGGACGACGACAGATTTCATGACAGGCTGTCGGCCGCAAGACGGCCGCTCGCGGCGGCACCTTCGATCGTCGCGGGCAACCCGGTCTCGATCCAGTCTCCCGCCAGGACCAGGCGCGGCACCTCGGTGGCGGTCTCCGGCCGCTTCGGCTGACCAGGGGCGAGCGAAAACGTCGCGCGCCGCTCCCGGACGACCGACGCGCGCAACACCTTTGCGGCACGCGAGTCGGGCAGCGCCTCACGAAGCTCCCGAAGCGCCAGCGCGATCAGGTCTTCGTTCTGAAACGCCATCACCTCGTCGGCGCCGCTCGACACCAGCGTCAGATGCGACGTGCCCGATTCGAACATCTGTTCCTTGTCGAAGACCCACTGCATCACTCGACCGGGCAGGCCGAGAAACGGCGTTTGCAGGACACGCCGGTCGAGCCAGAGGTTGACGCTCGCGATCGGGGACGGCTGGGTCGCGGACGCGGCCTTCTGAAGTCCCTCCATCGGCGCGGTGTCGCCGGCAAACAGGTCGCTCAGCGCGTACCACGGCACGGCGACGACGATGGCGCCGGCAACCAGGCGCATGCCGCGAGCCTCGACGTAGTCCACGTGCCCGTTCCGCAGATGGATTCGCGCAGGCGCGCCGACGCGCACGTCGCCACCATGTGATTCGATGAAGCGGCGGGACGGCTCCGCGTAGAGCTCGTCCAGCGGACACACCGGCAATCCGAGCGACGCGTCCCTGGGTCCGTCGCCGAACATCCGCGCGAGCACGGCGGCAAAGGGCGGGGCGGCAGCCGTCCGCACCGACTGGTTCAGCGCGGCGAGCGCCAGCGGTTCCCACAGCATCTCCCGTATGCGGGACGTCTGGCCGTTGTTGATCAGCCACTCCTGCACCGTTTCGCCCGGCGACGCGGCAATGCGTGTGGGGGACTGCCCCTGCTTCCTGGCCTTCTGCTCAGCCTGCGCCATGCGAATCGGCCCGATGAGCCGCGAGGCCGCGATCCGATCGCGCCAGCCGAGCGCGGGCCAGTCGAGCAGACCTGATACAAAGTTCATGGGCGGCGGCATCGGCGACAGGCGAAGCCGGCTGCGGATGCCCCCGCCGTCGACGAAGTCCACTTCGAGATTCGGCTGCACGCGCACGCGCTCTTCGCTCCCGATCTGGCGGAGAAAGGCGAACGTGTCGTCGTAGCAACCGAGCAGTACGTGCTGGCCGTTATCGACCCGCTCGCCGGTGCGCGGGTCGTCGAAGGCCGTCGCGCGCCCGCCGAGGACCGGTCTGGCCTCGAGCACCGTGACGCGTGCGCCACGCGCGGCCACGGCGACGGCCGCGCGAAGCCCGGCCACGCCGGCGCCGATGATGAGAACGTCGGGCGATATCATTTCAGCGGTACCATCACTTTCAGCCAGGTGACACCGGCGATCAACGCCTGCCGTGGGCGCGACACCCGCACGTGCTGGCGGAAAACATCATAGCCCGCCCGCTCGATCGCGCGGAGGAGGGCATAGTAAATCGCACCCATGATACGGGCGGCGATCAGCCGGCGCTCGTCATGGCGCGGCAGCGCCGCCTCGGCTTTCTTGTAGAACGTCCGCGCGCGTTCCACCTCATAGGCCAGCAGCTGCCGGACCTTCTCGGTCACCACGCCCGCCCGCAGGTCCGCCTCGGTGCACCCGAAGCGCTCGAGATCCTGCGCCGGGATGTAGAGCCGGCCCCGGTTCAGATCGGGCGCCACGTCGCGCACGATGTTCGTGAGCTGCAGCGCAATCCCGAGATCGATCGCGTAGTCGCGCGTCTGCACATCGCGGTATCCGAAGATCTCCACGCAGATCAGGCCCACCGCCGACGCGACGCGCAGACAGTACTGCCGCAGTTCGTCGAAGGTCTGGTAGCGGGTATGGCGGAGATCCATCGCGACGCCATCGATCAAATCTTCGAACGCCGACCGCGGCAGCGTAAACCGCGAAATGTACGGCAGGAGCTGGCGTCCCTGCGGGGTGGCGGGCTCGCGCCCCTCGTACACCCGCGCGACCTCGTCGCGCCATTCGGTCAGGGCACTCGCGGGATCCCGATCGCCGGGCTCGTCCACCGCATCGTCGACGGCCCGGCAGAAATCCCAGACCGCGACGATGGCGTTGCGCTTGTCAGCGGGAAGCGCCAGGAACGCATAGTAGAAGCTCGTCGCGCGCCCGCTCATGGTTCTGCCGCCGCTCCTCCGCGCCGCCGGCGGCTCCAGGCCAGGGTTCGCCACAGCAATGCGGGCGTGTCGGCCACGCCGAGCGTCGGCCTGGACGTGAACACGTCGTAGTCGCGCTGCTCCAGGCGATCGAGAATCTGCATGCCGCCGAGCCACGTGACGCGGAGCTCGTGCCGGAGCCGGCCATCGACGCGGTCGCAGACCTCGCGCCCGCCCTCGAACAGCTCGCGCGTGCGGGCCGCGACGCCGCGTAACACCCGATGCCAGCCGTCGGTGAGACGCCGGTCGTCGAGGTCGCGGAACTGGGCGTTCTCGGCGCGCACATCATCGAGCGGCACGTAGAGACGCCCCTTCTGCCAGTCGCGGTCGAAGTCCTGCCAGAAGTTCGTCAACTGCAGCGCCGTGCAGAGCGCGTCGGACGATCGATCGAGGCGGGCGTCGCGGTGCCCCGCGATGCGCAGCACGAGCCGGCCGACCGGATTCGCCGAGCGCCGGCAATAGTCGAGCACGCCGCTCCACGTGGCGTATCGATGCGTCGTGATATCCTGACGAAACGCGCTGAGCAGATCGTCGAAGAGCGACAGCGGAAGATCGCAGTCACGGATGGTCGTGCCGAGCGCGAGAAACACACGATCCTCTGGATGTTCCCGCCTTACGCACGCGTGCAGCCGATGCTGCCAGTCGTCCAGCAACCGGAGCCGCTCATCGGCAGAGTGCTGACCTTCGTCGGCGAAGTCGTCGGCTGTTCGCGCAAACGCATACAGCGCCGCCACGTGCGGACGCATGCGCGCCGGCAGCAGCCACGAGGCCACCGGGAAATTCTCGTAGTGCGCGCGTGCGAGCCGCTCGCACTCGGCATAGGCCGCCCGCACCGACGTCGCGTCAGGCCCGGTCACATGATCTCGTATCGGCAAGACGGATATTGTAGCGGACCGGTCGCACCCTCATGCGCGACCTGCTAGCGGCGCTCGTCGCCGCCGCGCTCATCTTCGCCGCCTTGAGCCTGCTGACGACGCTGCATTTCTACCGGAAGCGTCATCAGCACGCGCGCGAGCGGGAGCTCGGCCGGGGCCGGACGATCATCGTCGAACTGCCGACCGATCCCGAACTGACGCTGTTCACGGAAGATGAGGAGCACTTCTATTACGGCGCCACCGCGATCGACAAGGGCGCGATTGTGGCCGTGCGGGTGCTCATCAACGGATCGCCCATCGCGGCGTTCGTGTCGCCCCGCTGGAGCGGCGCGGCGCGCCAGCCGACCGCCTTCGAGGACCGCCCGGAAGGCATCGCACGCGATCGATGGGACGTCGCCATCGAGACGGCGGGCGGGACGGTGCTCGTGGAATGCGGCGCCGTGCGCGAGCGCGTGTCTCAGGAACTTGCGAGAAGAATCTTCGACGCGGTCAAACTGGACCTCGAAAAGCGGTGCTGACCCCTTACCATTCGATTTCCGGCTGGCCCGCGCGATGATTGACGACGCGCGCCACGACGAACAACAAGTCCGACAGCCGGTTCACGTACGCCAGCAGATGCGGTTCGACGATCTCGACGCCGAGCGCCACGATCGAGCGTTCGGCTCGCCGGCAGACGGTCCGCGACAAATGCAGCAGAGCGCCGGCGCGATTGCCGCCGGGCAGGATGAAACGGCGCAGCGGCGGGAGCTCGCCTTCGAACCGATCGATCCAGTCTTCGAGACGCTGGACGTCCACATCGGTGACGGCCACTTTCGTGACGCGCTCGGCGATCCTCTCGGCCGGATCGGCCAGTCGCGCGCCGATGGCGAACAGGTCTTTCTGAAGCTGCTCGAGCATCGCTGCCACATCGCCCGCCAGCTCGCTTTGCGCGCGCACGGCGCCGAGACAGGCGTTGAGCTCGTCGACATCGCCGTACGCGGCGACGCGGGGATCGGCTTTCGACACGCGCTGACCTCCAAACAACGCCGTCCCGCCGGCATCACCGGTGCGCGTGTAAATCTTCATGGCCGTCAGTATACGTAATAAGAAGAAACCGCAGGCGGAGGTTCCGCGCCCTCCGGCCCGTCGCACGTTCCGCCGGAAGCTCCTGGATTGGTACGACCGGAACGGCCGCACGCTCCCCTGGCGCGAAACGTCGGACCCGTACCACATCCTGGTGTCCGAGATCATGCTGCAGCAGACGCAGGTCGATCGCGTGCTGCCCAAGTATCACGAGTGGCTCGACCGTTATCCGTCGCTCGAGGCGCTGGCGGATGCCCCCGAAACGGATGTCGCCAACACGTGGTATCCGCTCGGCTACAACATCAGGCCCAAGCGGCTGCAGGCCATCGCCCGCGAGGCGGTCGCGCACTACGGCGGCAAGTTGCCGTCAGACGAAGCGACGCTCCTGTCGTTCAAGGGCATCGGCGCGTACACCGCCGGCGCCATTCGCAGCTTCGCGTTCCGCGAGCGTGCCGCGATTCTCGATACCAACGTCGCGCGCGTGCTGTTCCGCGTCTTCATCGGCAAAGGCGTGCCGAAAGCGCACGCGACCAAAAAGACGCTCTGGAGCATTTCCGCCGCGCTGGTGCCGCACCGCCGGGCGTTCGACTTCAACCAGGCGCTCATGGATTTCGGCGCCACGCTCTGTACGGCCAGAAAACCAAAGTGCCTGATCTGCCCCATGACGTCCCAGTGCGAGGCCTATCCGCACAATCCTGACAACGAAAGACATGCCTGAGCGCATCGTCGTCGTCGCGGCCGTCGTCGAGCGCAACGGACGGTTCCTGGTGACCCGCCGGCTCGACGGCACGCATCTCGCCGGCTGCTGGGAATTTCCCGGCGGCAAGGTGCACGAGGGCGAAACGCATGAAGCGGCGCTGGCGCGCGAAATCTCGGAAGAGCTGAACGCAGGCATTTCGAACCTGCGGAAGATCTTTCATACCGCTCACACGTACCCTGAACGCACGGTCGAGCTGCACTTTTTTCGCGGTGAGTTGATGGGCGATCCGGAACCGATGCTGGGTCAGGCACTCCGGTGGATTGCCCGCGACGAGTTCAAGTCGATGGACTTTCCGCCTGCCGATGCGGAGCTAATCGACGGTTTGGTGCACGCGAGCCTGTGAGCCGTTGACCGTCAGTGCGGTACCGGCCGCCGCATAGTCGCGCTGGACGTAGCCCAGCGCCAGGGCCGAACCCAGCTTCGGCGACTCCGTTGCGCTGGTAACCTCGCCGACCTGCCGATCGCCGGCAAGAATGGCATCGCCCCGTCCGGGCACGCGTCCGGCCGGCAGCACGATCGACACCAGACGACGGGCGACGCGGCCGTGGCCGCGGTGCGTGACCCGCACGATGACTTCCTGGCCGACGTAACACCCCTTGGTAAAACTGATGGCCCGATCCTCGATGCCCGCTTCGAGCGGAATGGTGTCGGCCGTCATGTCGAGACCAAAACGCGGTCGGCCCGCTTCGATGCGCAACGTCTCGTATGTCCCGGCGCTCGCGGTGACGGCGCCTCCATCCGACAGTTTTTCGCGCAGGACGTGCGCCTCTGCCGAAGGCACATGGATGTCGAATCCCGCCAGCGCGAGGGCGTCGTCACGCACGATCGTCACGTCGCCAGATGTCACGTTGTCGTACTGATTCGCAAGCGTGTCGACCGGCAGGCCGGTCGCACGCTGCGTCAGCGCCGGCGCGGATGGTCCGTGCACGCCGATCATTTCGATCTCGCGGCTGACGTCGACGACCTGCACGTCTTCCGAAAAGATCAACGAGTCGAGTCGCCGGGCCAGCCCGTCGGCGACTTCGCGTTCGACACCCAGCAGGATGCGGCTCCCGGTTTCGATGACGCGCATGTCCGAGATCATGCGGCCCTGCGGCGTGAGGTAGGCGGCGTACGTGCCCTTGCCCGGCGTCAACCCCGCGATGTCGTTGGTAAGCAGCGCGTGCAGGAACGTCCGGCGATCGGCCCCGGTGAGCGCGATCGTTCCGAGCGCCGACCGATCGATCATCACGGCCGACGTGCGGGCAGCGGTGTACTGGCTGAGAGAAAACATCTGCTATCCTGATTGCGAGTGCCCTTTCCCAGATATCTTACCGTTGTTGCGGCGCTCATCGTCGCAACCGGCATCCGCTCGGACGCTCAAAGCACCTCTGCCAGCACCTTCCGCGTGTTTCTGCGCGGCGCCGACACTGGCGTCGAGGAAGTCACGGTCTTCGAATCGGCCGAAGGCTGGACGCTCCGGGGATCCGGACGGCTGCGCGCGCCGATCAACGTCGCGATCGACTACTGGGAGGCCAGGTACGATCCCGCGTGGAAGCCGATCGAGCTGACGGTCAACATGAGCGCCGCCTCGAAGAAGTGGGCGATTCGCACGAACTTCGCCGGCTCGACCGCGTCGAGCGACATCAATCAGGACGGCCAGTCTCAACAGCGGGAGAACACCGTCGCCCCGGACACGATCGTGGTGCCGAGCCTCGTGTTTGGTTCGTACGAGGCGCTGGCCGCCAGGCTGCCGTCGCAGAAGCCCGGCGGGAAGCTCGAAATCTTCATCGCACCGCAGGATACCGTTTCCGTTACGGTAAACACCGTAACCGACGAAACCATTCAGGTTCCCGGCCGGACGATCGCCGCGCGGCGCTGGAAGCTGCTGCTCGGTGAGAGCGGCGCCACGGTCGACATGGACGTCTGGACCGACGGAAACCGGTTCCTTCGGCTGGACCTCCCCTCGCAGATGCTCAGCGTCGTACGCGACGACATCGCCGGTGTCGCGGCGCGTCTGGTCACGATGGCGCGACCGAACGACGAAGACGTCTTTGTTCCGGCAAACGGGTTCAGCCTCGCCGCGACCGTCTCGAGACCCCTCGACGCGGCTCAAGCGACGCCCGCGCCGGGAAGAAAGCCGGCGCCAGTGCGTCTGCCGGCGGTCGTCCTGGTGTCGGGGTCGGCCCCAAGCGATCGCGACGAATTCGTTGCAGGGATTCCGTTGTTCGCGCAGTTCGCGAATGCGTTCGCCGACGCGGGGTTCGTCGTCGCACGATACGATGAGCGCGGCACCGGGCAGAGCGGCGGACGGCAGGAGGCGGCGACGTTGCAGGAGTTTGCCGCCGACGCGCGTGCTGTCTTCACGTATCTCTCGAAGCGCCGCGATGTGGATCCAAAACGCATCGCCCTTGTCGGGTACGGCGAGGGCGGCTGGATTTCGCTGCTCGCCGGCGAACTGGAGCAGAAGATCGCCGCCCTGGCACTCGTGGCAACCCCATCGATTCCCGGAACGGAGCTGGTGCTCGAACAGCAGCGGGTGTTCTTCGAACGTGGCGGCGAGGCCAACAGCCCGCCGCTGGAGGCCGCGATCGAACAGCAGAAGAAGATCATGGACGCCGTGATCACCGGCAAGGGCTGGGAGAACCTCACGGTGGATATCCGGCGCCGCGTCGACACACCGCTCTACCGCAGTTTTCTGCAGTTCGATCCGTCGAAGACGCTGGCGCGTGTTCGCCAGCCGATCCTCGTCGCGCAGCCGATGCTCGATCGCGAGTTGCCGGTTCATCACGGCGAGCAGCTCGCCCAGCTCGCGCGATCGCGCCCACGCGCGGCGGCGACCGATTTCATCCAGTTGGCGGGTCTCAACCATATCCTCGCGCACGCCGTCACCGGCGACGTCGCCGAATATGGCACACTGGCACAACGCAGCATCAGTCCTGAGGCCACGCGCGAATTCGCCGCGTGGCTCATCAAAACGTTGCCGGCGCCCCCGTCAAAATAGATGTGGATTCTGGAAACGAACGATCCCGCCAGCCCGGCCGTGAAGTTCCGGCTGCCGGCCGGCTCCATTAAAACGCTCGGCCGCGCGACCGGCGCGGAATTCATCGTCGATTTCGCGCTCGTGTCCCGGCTGCATTGCCAGTTGACTGCCACGGCCGATTCCCTCGAGGTCAAGGATCTCGGCAGCACCAACGGTACGTTCGTCAACGGGAAGCGGGTGAAGACGGCGGCGCTCAAGAGCGGCGACAAACTTTCAGTCGGCCGCTGCGACCTCGTCGTGTCCTGGGAGGAGTGAAGAAGGGGTCGGGAGGGGTTTTCCAGGCAACGTTTTCGGCGAAAACCCCTCCCGACCCCTATCGTCCTACCGCAGGAACGGATTGGTGCGGCGCTCGGCGCCGATGGTGGTTTGCGGGCCGTGGCCCGAGTGCACCCTGGCATCGTCTCCGAATGGAAACAGCACCTGTGTAATCGATCGAAGCAGCGTCGCGTAGTCGCCTCCTGGCAGATCGGTGCGGCCGATCGACCCGGCGAACAACGTATCGCCGACGAAGAGATCCTCCTTCTTCATACCCCGCCGCCCCACGGCGAGGCAGACGCCGCCCGGGCAATGCCCCGGCGTGTGGTGCACGCTGACCTCGTACTCACCGAATGACAGCTGCGTGTCCGGGCTGTAGTAGTGGTCGATCGGGGGCAGCTCGCCGCATTGCACTCCAAAAAACAGCGCCTGCTGAGGTGCGGCGTCGTAGAGAAACTGATCGTCGCGGTGCAGGTACACGGGGACGTCCAGCGCCTTCCGCGCCGGCCCCACCCCAGTGACATGATCGATGTGGGCGTGCGTCAGCAGGATGCTCTGCACCGCGAAGGATCGGCTGTCGATGATCTCGAGCAACGCGTGCACTTCGTCGCCGGGGTCGATCACGATCGCTTCCCCGGTCGTCTCGCACGCCACGATATAGCCGTTCTTCTGGAACGGCGGTACCGAGCGCGTTTCGATGACCATGCGTCAGACGGGCCTCGTCAGGAACCAGGCCGCCAGAAGGCCGGCCAGCACGACGAGGACGATGAAGACCGCCTTGCCCTTCCCGCCCTTCGGCCGGTGACGGACCGGCTCTGCCATCCCGGCGGCTTCCGCCGCCTCGGTGCGCGTGTCGACCATCGTCGCGACGCCGCGAAGCTCGGCCGCAATCGCCGCCGCGCTTTGTGCGCGATGCTCGACGGTGGCCGCGAGCATGCGCGCGATGATTTGCTCGAGCTCGGCCGGCACGCCTGGATTCAGGCCGCTCAAGACCAGTCCCCGCGCGCGCTGGCGACCGGTGAACATCTCGAACATGACGGCGCCCAGCGAGTAGATGTCGCTGCGCGCATCTGCCGGCTTGCCGGCGAGCTCTTCGGGCGAGACGTAGGGCGCGGCCGTGCTCAGGCGGCCCGCGCCGCCGCCGGTAAACGCCGCGAGGCCGAAGTTCATGAACTTCGCCCGGTCCTTGGGCGTGATCACGATCGTGTCGGGCCTGATGTCTCCGTGAATCAGCCCGGCCCCGTGCGCGTCGGCCAGAGCGTCGGCCAGGTTGATGCTGAACTCCAGCGCTCGCCTGACTTGCAGCGAGCGGCCGTTGATGAGCGACGCCAGCGGCTCTCCCTGCACGAACTCGAACACGAGGTAGTAGCAGTTGTCGACCTGTCCGCCCTCGAAGAGCATCGTGATGTTCGGGTGCGAGAGGCGCGTCAGGCGCTGCGCGACGTCCCCCAGCGCATCGAATTTCGCCGCGTTGTTCGTGACCGACGGAGGCATCACCTTGATGGCCACCGTGCGCCCCAGCTTCGTGTCGCGAGCGCGATACACCTCGCCGAGACCGCCAGAACCCAGCGTTTCGAGAATCTTGAAATGGGCGATGGAGTCCGGCATGCGTGCGGCTACTTCTTCGGCGGCTTGGATGGCCTGATTTCGACGCGGCTGGGAAGGCTGCGCTCGTCGTGCGACACGAGATCGACGACCACCTGCGCGACATCCTCGGCGCGCAGTTTCCAGTCGTTCTGTGGATCGGCGTGGCCCATGAAATCCGTGTTCACCGAGCCCGGCTTGACGTAGCTGACGCGTATGCCGTCCTGACGCACTTCCTGCATGAGCGCCTCGCTGAACGCATCGACCGCCGCCTTCGACGCGCAATAGGACGCGCCTCCGGAAAAGGGGTTGCTGCCTGCCAGACTGCTGATGTTGATGATGTAGCCGCCGCCACGGCGCCTGAGATGCGGCACGGCCGCCTTACAGCAATTGAAGATGCCGGTCACGTTCGTGTCGAACACGCGGCGCCAGTCGTCGTGTCCCTGCGACTCGACGCTGCCGAACCATCCAACGCCGGCGTTGTTCACGAGAATGTCGAGCCCGTCCTGCCGCCGGACGGTCTCGTCGACAAGCGAGGCCACGGCCAGATGATCGCGCACGTCGACCGCGAACGGCAGCACGCGCGCGCCCTGCGCCGCCACCCTGGCCAGGTCGGCTTCCGCCCTTTCGAGATGGTCCTTGTTGAGGCCGGTAATCGCGACGTGAACGCCGCGTTGCAGAAGCGCGGCCGAAACGGCGAGCCCGATGCCGCGCGAACCACCGGTGACGATCGCAACCTTCCCCTCGAGAGACGCCATGGCCAAACTATATGACAGCCCTAAAGGGCTGTGCCACGTTATCGGCGTCAGATCGCTGGTGGCACAGGGCTTCAGCCCTGTCCAGCGAAGTAGCCGGGACGGGCCTTGACGGTCGCGCTGCGATTCCGCACGCGCACGTCGAGGCGATGCCACCCGCCCGCCGCGACACCGTCAGGGGAATAGCTGATCAGATAACGGTTGCGGAATTCCTCGAGAATTTTCGCAAACACCGCGGACAACCCGCCAGTCGACTCGACCGAAAAGAGCCGTCCGCCCGTAATCTCGGTCAGATCGCGCGGGAAGCTCGCGCGCCGCGCACCCACTTCCACTCCGTACACGACAACGTCGCCACGCCGCGCGGTCTCGAGCACCGATTCGGCATCGAGCCAGCTGGACGTGTCGACGCCATCACTGAACACGATGAGCAGCGAGCGTCCCACGTCGGATTCGCCGATGAGCATGCCGGCGTGCGCGGCGTCGATGAGCGACGTCAGGCCTTCGCCGCGATTCTGGAAGAGCAAGGCCCGCGCGCGATCCAGATCCTCAGTCAGCGACTGATTGGCCGACA
The DNA here is from genome assembly GCA_963746535.1 of Vicinamibacterales bacterium. Lineage (GTDB taxonomy): Bacteria > Acidobacteriota > Vicinamibacteria > Vicinamibacterales > JAMQPK01 > JAMQPK01. The sequence continues at coordinate 615,524 of CAVVBP010000012.1, forward strand.
CGATGTGGCTGAACGCCACTACCGCCGCGCGATCGCCAGGTTTCAGGCTGTCGAGCACCGTGCTGCCCGCGGCCTGCAAATGGCCGAGCCGGAGACCCTGCAGGCTCGCGCTCATGTCGAGGGCCAGTACGACGTTCAGGGGAATCTGCTCGAAGCTGGCGAGATCGACCGTCTGCCGCACGCCGTTGTCCAGCACTTCGAAATCGCCCGGCACCAGGCCCTGGACCGGCTGGCCGTTTGCGGTGACGAGCACGTCCACGCGGACCGCTTCGATTCGGCTTGAAAAGGTTTGCGCCAGCGGGAGGGCGACTGCCAGCGCGAGCGCGCCGGCCAGCGTCAGAGCTGATCGTAATAATCCCACCAGGGATCCTCCCGCTGCCGTTCCGCATCGGGCAGCTTCGCGAGAATCTGAAGCTCCCGCTGCGCGGCGGCACGGCTGCCCACGCGCCTGGCGATGTTGCTGAGCGCGAGGCGCGGCGTCTGCGCGTTGGGGTACAACGCCGCCGCCTGTTCGAGCGACGCGCGAGCGGCGTCGTACTCTCCAAGCGCTTCGTAGGCCCTCGACAGAAAGAGATGGGCGAGATACAGGCGGGCGCCGCTCGCGCCGTCATCCACGACGCGGCGCAGATCGGCGATCGCTTCTTTGTGGTGGCCAAGCTCCCCCAGCACACGCCCGTGCCTCAGACGCGCGCCGGCATGGTCGGGATCGTTCACGAGCGCGTCGCGGTAATAACGCTCGGCGCGCGTCAGCTCGGCTTGAACGGTGCCGATGGTCGAGATTCCTCGATTGTCGTCATCCAGCGACTTGGAGCCGGCCTGGAGGAGCGGCGACGCAAGCCGCTCGTGCAGGACGCCCCTGTAGAACAGCAGGACGGCATCTTTCGGAAACATCTGCAACCCGCGGCTGAGGTGAGTCATCGCCTCGACGAGCGATTGAATCCGCATCAACTCGGCTGACGATGCCCGATACCAGGCGTGCACGCTTGAGTTGGCCGCAGGCACCGGCATGACGCCGTCGAGCAGCAGGCGGCCCAGTTGCCAATGGATCGTGAGGAACCTTTGCCCCTCCCACCGGCCGTCCTTGATGACGTAGACGCTCTGCTGTTTTTCCCAGCGCCGGGTCGTGTCGTCGGGAATCAGCCTGGCGATATCGGCGTGGAGGGCCGCGCCGCGCAAGAGGAGTTGATTGGCCTCGTCGAGGTTCTGCTTCGCCAGCACGCGCGCGTGGCGCTTGGCGTCGACGATAACCGTTTCGAGCTCGCTGCCCGACCAGGTGGACACCTCGACGGCGCCCTTGCCGGGGTCGCCCGGCGTGTGCGAGCCCACGATCTCCAGCCATTGCTTGAACCGGTCGGCACTCGTCGGTCCGCGCGGCTGCGCGGCCACAGCTTCCCCGAATTGCGGGCAAAGAAGGAAAATTCCCGCAAGGGCCAGCCAGGAAGAAAGGCGGCGGGGCCTCGTCAAACGGCTACAATAGCATCACAGAGGGAGCCCGAAATGTCACGTCACATGGCCGCGCTCGCGGCGCTGCTTGTGGTCCTGTCCGGCTCGGGATTGCTGGCAATCCGTCCCAAAACCGAGGAGACGTCGGCGCCAAAGAAGTCGCCCGACGCGGCCGCGGCCGACGCGATGAACAGCGGCTTGAAGCGTCTCGCCAGGGCGGACGAGCTCGAGACGAAGAACCCTAGGCAGGCACGCAAGGACTACGAGGCGGCCCTCAAGGATTTCCAGACCGCCGTAAAACTGGCGCCGGGCAACTACCGGGCACACAACAATCTCGGCTACTCGTACCGGAAGCTGGGGAACTACGCACGCGCGCTCGAGAGCTACGAACAGGCGCTGAAGCTGTCGCCGGCGTTTTCCGAGGCGATTGAATACAGAGCCGAGGCGTACCTTGGCCTGAATCGCCTCGACGAGGCGAAGCAGGCGTACATGCAGTTGTTCGTCAGCGACCGTATGACGAGCCACGTGCTGATGAAGGCCATGAAAGCATGGGTGGCAAAGCGCCGCACGGATCCGGCGGGCGTGGATGCGGCCACGCTGAACGCATTCGACGCCTGGGTGCAGGAGCGCGACACGCTCGCGGCCTCGGTTCTGAACCTCGGACACAACTCACCCGACTGGAGGTAGCCCGCGTGAAGTACTGGCTGGGCCTGGCGGGCCTCATTTTCGTCGTCGTCCTTGCGTGGCCCGCGGCGGCCCAACCGTCGGCGGCGGCGTTCTTCGCGAGCCGTCTGCCGCAATGGTTTCCCGTCCCGAAAGTTCCCGTCGACAATCCGCTGACAGAGGAGAAGGTCGAGCTCGGCCGGTTTCTCTTCTACGACCCGCAGCTCTCGGGCAACGGCACGTACTCGTGCGCCATCTGCCATCAGCAGGCGCTGGCGTTCACCGACGGCCTCGCGCGGGCCATCGGATCGACCGGCAGCGAGCATCCGCGCTCGAGCATGTCGCTCGCCAACGTCGCCTACAACGCCTCGTTCGGCTGGGAGGATCGCCGCTCGAGCCTCGAGTCGCAGATGGACGTGCCGATGAACAACGAGCTCCCCGTCGAGATGGGCCTGAAGGGCAACGAGGCGGAAGTGCTGGCGCGTTTCGCCATCGATTCAGCCTATGCCGAGCGGTTCCGCGCGGCGTTTCCCGGCGAGACATCTCCTGTGACGCTCGCCAACGTGGTCAAAGCGATCGCATCGTTCGAGCGCGTGCTGGTGTCGGGGAATTCGGCCTTCGATCGCTATCTGTATCTCGACGACCGTCGCGGCGTGTCCGATGCGGCCAGGCGCGGTGCGGCGCTCTTTTTCTCCGACCGGCTCCGCTGCAGCGAGTGCCACGGCAGCGTCAACATCTCGGGCCCCACGATCTTCACAGGCGCGATGCCGTCCGACCCCGAAGCGTTTTTCCACGACACAGGCGTGTCGGCAGAGCCGGCGAAGTTCCGCGCGCCGACGCTCCGCAACATCGCGGTAACCGCGCCGTACATGCATGACGGCAGCATCCCATCGCTGCGAGGCGTCATCGCGCACTACGCGACGGGCGGCAAGTATGACCGGCCGAAGAGCGACAAAGTGCGCGGCTTCATCGTCACGGCGGCAGAGACCGACGACCTCGTGGCGTTTCTCGGCTCGTTGACCGACCAGAAGTTCCTCACCAATCCCCAGTTCAGCAACCCTCTGAGCAATCCCGACATGCGCGAGGAGTTGAAGCGGGTCGGACGAACGAAGTCAGAACCGCCCGAATGGCTCAAGGGGCACTGACGTCGCCCCGCGATTACGATTGATGTCGCTGGTTGCGATTATCGGCGCGGGAGAAATAGGCGGAGCCGTCGCTCGCGCGCTGGCATCGCGGGCGCGCGTCGACACGGTTCGCCTGATCGACGAGAAGGCCTCGATCGCCGCGGGCAAGGCGCTCGATTTGCTGCAGTCGGGACCGATCTCCCGCTCGGACACGCGCATTGAATCCGCGCGGGATTGGGCGGCCGCCGACGGCGCGTCGGCCATCATCCTGGCCGACGCCGCGGAATCGGGCGAATGGGCCGGTGAGGCGGGACTCGCCCTCCTGCGCCGGCTGGTCACGAGCGGCAGCCTCGATCGATCGGTCCTGATTTGTGCGGGCGCGGGACAACGCGAGCTGATGCAGCAAGGGATCGACGAGTTGGGCGTTCCACGGCGTCGCGTGGTCGGGTCGGCGCCCGAGTCGCATGCGGCGACGGCGCGGGCGCTGGTCGCCCTCGAGGCCCGCGCGGCGTCCGGACAGGTCGCACTCGCGGTGCTCGGCAAGCCACCAGACCGGATTGCCATCCCATGGAGCGAGGCATCGGTGGCCGGGCACAGCATCTTCACCATGTTGAGCCCACCCCAGTTGAATCAGATTGAAAGGCGGTTGCACGGTCTGTGGCCGCCTGGTCCAGGCGCGCTCGGGACGGCGGCGGCGTTGTTCGCCGAAGCGGTTGCCGGCAACTCGCGCCGCATTGTCAGTGCGTTCGTGTCGCTCGACCGCGATAATGGGACCAGGGCTCCAGTCTGTGCCTGGCCCGTCACACTTGGCTCAGGCGGGCTCGACCGCGTCACGTCGCCGAAACTAACCGGACGCGACAAGGTCGTCGTCGATGAGGTATTGCAATGAAACGTCTGTTCGTCGCGCTGATCGCGTTCTCTCTCGGCGGTGTGTCGACCGGCGCGGATCCGCGCCGTGTCGATCCGAAGGCTTACATGGAGCACGTGAAGTTCCTGGCATCCGACAACCTCGAGGGGCGTGGGAACGGCAGCCCCGGTCTCGAGACCGCCGCGGATTACATCGCCGCGAGGTTCCGGGACGCGGGACTCGAGCCCGCGGGCGACGACGGCACGTTCTTCCAGCGCTTCGAGATGACAACGGGACTGTCAGTCGAACCAGGCAACGTCTTCACGCTTCAGGCCGGGCGCAGCTCGATCCCGTTCGACATCGGCCGCGACTACGAGATCGTGTCGACGTCACGCGATCAGTCGTCCCCGGGCGACACGTTGCCCCTCGTGTTTGCGGGCTACGGGATTTCCGCGCCCGGCCAGCGCTATGACGACTACGCCGGCATCGACGCCACCGACAAGGCCGTGCTGATTTTCACGCACGAGCCCCAGGAAAACGACGCGCGCAGCGCCTTCGAAGGGCAGACCAACACGATTCATTCGACGATGATGCGCAAAGTCGAGGTGGCGAGAAATCACGGCGTCAAAGCCATGCTGGTCGTCGACGACCCCAATCATCGCCCCGCACTCGAACGGTTCCGCCGATGGATGCGCGAACCGCAGGCCGAGGAATACGGTCTCGCGGTGTTCTATGTGTCACGCGACATGGTGCAGCGCGCGCTGGGCACCCGGGTGGACCTCGACACCATCTCTGACGACATCGACCGGGACTTCTCCCCCAAATCGCGCGAGCTCGGCGACGTGACGCTCCACGCCGTGGATCGCACGGTGAAGGTCCGGCGTCCCGTGCGCAATGTGATCGGCCTGCTGAAGGGCAGCGATCCCGCGCTTCAGGGCGAAACGGTCATCGTCGGCGCGCACTACGATCACCTTGGCCGGAGCGGGCGCTTCTCGATGTCGCAGAACACGACCGGCCAGATTCATCACGGCGCCGACGACAACGCGTCGGGCACCTCGGGCGTGATCGAAATGGCGAAGGCGGCCGTCGAAGCGAGCCAGGAATTCAAGCGCAGCGTGATCTTCATGGCGTTTGCGGGCGAAGAGCACGGATTGCTGGGCTCGTCGTACTACGTCAATCACCCGACGTCGCCGCTGGACAAGACGATCGCCATGGTGAACCTCGACATGATCGGCCGCGCCGGCGGGCGCATCATGGTCGACGGCCTGGGCAGCGCGCCCTCGATCGAAGACGACCTCAAAGCCGCCGAAAAAGTCAGCCCCCTCAACCTGAGGGCCATGCGGGGCGGGCCCGGCGCCGGCGCCAGCGACGACGCGACGTTCCTGCTGAGAAAGATTCCGGCGGTCAATTTCTTTTCGGGCTTTCACTCCGACTACCACCGGCCGAGCGACACCTGGGACAAGATCGACGCACGCGGCGGCGCGGCCGTGGCCGACCTCGCGCTGGCGCTGACCAGGCAGTTGTCGAGTCGCGCCGGGCGCCCCGACTTCGTCGATACGGTGCAGGAACAGGATCCCCATTCCACCGGCAATGTGGGCGCGGTATCGGGTTACGGCCCGTATTTCGGATCGGTCCCCGATTTCGCGAACGAGGGGCAGGGCGTGAAGTTCGCCGAGGTCCGGACGGGCAGCCCCGCGGCCAAAGCCGGCCTGCGAGGCGGTGATGTGATGATTTCGTTCGCCGGCGCGCCGATCAAGACGCTGTACGACTTCACCTTCGCGCTGCGCGAAAAGAAGCCCGGCGACCGTGTTGACGTGGTGGTGCTGCGCGACGGCAAGGAGATACGGGCGACGGTCGAGCTGACGAACAGGCCGTAGGGCTCAACTTAACTTGTAGGGCTCAACTTAAGTTGAGCCCTACCTTTGTACGGACTCAGTGCATCGACAATCCGCTCGCGAAGTCGGCCAGCTGCTCCCGCAGCATCAGCCGCCCTCGATGCAGGCGCGACTTGAGCGTCTGCTCCTTCACGTGCAGGACGGCACTCGCTTCTTCGGTCGTCAGACCCTGCACGTCGCGAAGAATTACCGGCGCCCGGTAGAGAGCCGGCATGTCCTTCAGCGCGCGCACGAGCGCCTGACGCATTTCCTTCCGCAGCGTTTCTTCGTCGGCGAGCGGCGACCAGTCGACGACATCGCGCTTCAGCGGCCGGCCGGTCTCTTCGTCGATGGCCGGCTCCAGGGCGCTCGGAAGGTGCTGCTTGAATTCGCGAAGCCGCGACATCGCCGCGTTGAACGTGATGCGGTAAATCCAGGACGAGAGCGCCGCGTCGCCGCGAAACGCCTCGATCTTCTGATGCACTTTCAGTAGCACATCCTGCGCGACTTCCTCGGCATCTTCGCGGTTGCGGAGGTACCGGAAGGCAAGCTGGTAAATCTTCGCCCCGTAGGAGTCGGACAGGTCGGCCACTGCTGCCGGGTCGTGGGCTTTCAGCCGTTCGACCAGATTGCGTGTGGTTGCTGCCTGGGCCATGGTGTCCTCTGCTGAATAGAACACCCGGGGGGGCAGGTTTATTCCCCCAGCAGCAGGACCCTGAAGATGAAGAGGGGACCGAAGATGCTGACGAACAGGAAAACCCCAAGAAACAGAAGGGCTTGCGGGCGTCCGAAGTTCAGCGTCCAGCCCACGCCGCTGCGAAGCGGGACGAACAGCGCGGGATCATGGCGGTTGAAGTACACCCCCCGGAACTTCCAGTGGGCCGCATCGGTTTCCCTGACGACCGGCTTGGGATATTGCAGGTACACGGCGGCCCTGATGCCCACGATGACCGACAGCACGACGCAGACGAAGAGCGCCTGGTAGTAGATCGTACCGACACCGCAGCACATGGCCTGCCACATGATGATCAGGCGCACCGCCAGGAGTCCCTGAAACGTGATCCAGATGGCGGCCAGCAGGCTGATCGCCTCGGCGGTCATCAGCATGCGCTCGCGCTCCTGTCGAATCAGCTTGTCTTCCACCGCGCTGCGCCGGTGCTGCGTGCGATACAGCAGCACGGCCACGATCGTCCCGAACACGACTGCCAGCGTCAATTGAATCCACACGGGCACGAGCGCGATGGGATACGAGGCGCGGACGAACCGATCGCCGATGCCCTCGTGATCGAAGTGGATGGGCAGCACGGGAGGCAGGGCGGGCGCGCGGCCGATGATGTAGCCGACCGTGCCCGAGATCGACGCGACCATCGTCGCCACGGCGGTGACCGTCAGCGGTGTAGGGCGATAAATTCGCTTGGTCATCTCGCCGCGTCCCTTGCTTCGCGCCACGACTCCGACTCGACGACCTCGCGATCGAAGACGTCGCCGAAATGGCGCACGAGCGACGTCTCGGCCTCCACCATGGCAACAGGGCGGCCGAGCGCTCGCGACAGCGACGTCACGCCGCCGTCCGAGATGCCGCAGGGCACGATGAGCTTGAAATAGTCGAGATCGGTAGACACGTTGAACGCGAAGCCGTGGCTGGTAATCCAGCGGGAGATACGCACGCCAATCGCACCCACTTTATCGGCACCGAGCCAGGCTCCCGTCAGGCCCTGAATTCTGGCCGCCTGCAGGCCGAAATCGCCGGCGGCACGAATCATCACCTCTTCCAGATCGCGCACATATCTGTGCACATCGCACCGGTCGGGCCGGAGGTCCAGTATGGGGTATCCCACTATCTGGCCGGGGCCGTGGTACGTGATGTCGCCGCCGCGGCCGGATTCGTGCACGTCAACCTGCCGTGACGACAGCAGCTCCGGGGTGGCCGTCAGGTGCGAGCGCGAGGCGTCGACTTTGACGCCCAGTGTGATGACGTGGGGGTGTTCCAGGAGGAGGAGCAGATCGGGGACTCTGTCCGCGCGTCGCTCCTCGACCAGCGCGCGCTGCAGCTCGCTGGCCTCGGCATATGGAAGCATGCCGAGACGCCTCACCTCTAGACTACGCACGACTTAGATCTTACCGGGTTCGTTGGTTCGTGGGGGTTCGTCGGGTTCGTCAAGTTCGTGAGGTTCGCGCGCTCCGCATTCGTCGCGCGCGGCAAAAACTGGAACCCACGAACCTGACGAACCTGACGAACCCACGAACTTAACGAACCCCACGAACCTTTACGTATTTCCGTCCCAGTTCTCGATCGCCTTCTTGACGACCTGCATGAACTCGTCGGCCACCGCGCCGTCGATGATGCGATGGTCGTAGCCCAGCACCATGTAGGCGCGCAGCCTGATCGCGATCTCGTCGTTGACGACCACCGGCCGCTTCTCCACCGCGCCGATCCCGATGATGGCCACCTGCGGCTGGCTGATGATCGGCATCCCGAACAACGCACCGAACACGCCGGGGTTCGTGATAGTGAACGTGCCGCCCTGCACCTCGTCGGGCTTCAGCTTCTTCTCGCGCGCACGCCCGGCGAGATCGGCAATCGCCCTGCTGATGTCGACGAGGCTCATGGCGTCGACGTTCTTCAACACCGGCACGATGAGGCCCCAGTCGAGCGCGACGGCGATGCCGATATTGATGTCCTTCTTGTAAATCACGTCGGTGCCGTCGACCGACGCGTTCACGATGGGCACCTTCCGGAGCGCCTCGGCGCACGCCTTCGTGATGAACGACATGTAGGTGAGCTTGCCGCCGGCCTGTTCGTACTCGTTCTTCTTCGCCTTGCGAATCTCGTCGACCTTCGTGAAGTCGATCTCGAAGGCCGAGTGCACGTGCGCCGAGATGCGCTTGCTCGTCACCATGTGCTCGGCGATCTTCCGGCGCATCACGCTCATCGGCGTGCGCTCGAATCGCGCCGGGTCCAGCCCTGCGATCGCCGCTGGATTAGGTGCGAGAAGTGCGAGGGGTTCGACAAGCTTGCCCGCCGTCTTGTCCGCCGTAGCACCTGGTGCGAAGGCGGAAGCGGTTTGCGAAGACGGCGCGAAGGCGGGTGCGCCGGCGTCCAGGTACGCAAGGATGTCGTTCTTCGTGACGCGGCCACCGGCGCCACTGCCGGCGATGTTGCGCACGTCCACGTGATGCGCGCGCGCGATCGTCCTGACAACCGGCGACAGCCGCAGCGCGCGCGCTTCAGCCGCCGACCACGGTCTGCTGGGTGCGTTAGGTGCGATGGGCTTGCCCGCCGGAGCGATTTGCGAAGACGGCGCGAAGGCGGGGGCGATGGGCCTGCCCGCCGGAGCGATTTGCGCAGGCAGCGCGGAGGTGGATGCGCTCGCTGCGGGCCTGGCCGGACTTTTCGGGGCCACCGGTGCGGATGCCGCCGCGGGTTTCACTGTCGACGCGCCGGCCGCCGTTTCGTCGACGACACCCACCACGGTGTTGATGGGCACCGTTTCACCTTCGCGTACCTTGATTTCGCTCAGGACACCGGCGCTGGGCGATGGAATCTCGGCATCGACCTTGTCGGTCGAGATCTCGAACAGCGGCTCGTCGCGCTCGACCGCGTCGCCGACCTTTTTCAGCCATCGGACGATCGTGCCTTCGGCAACCGACTCGCCCATCTGCGGCATCACAACCTGTTTGGCCATTTTCGTGAATTCCGTCGTTCTTAGTTATCAGTTATCAGTTCTCAGTCGCAGTAACTGAAAACTGAAAACTGAGAACTGAAAACTACATATGTATCGCCGCCCCATGAGCGGCATGCGCCGCTTCGCCGACCGCCTCGGAAAACGTCGGGTGGGCGTGGATGGTTCTGACCAGCTCTTCCACGGTGCACTCCAGCCTGAGCGCAAGCGTGGCCTCGGCCACCAGCTCGGTGGCGCGCGGCCCGATCATGTGCACGCCGAGCACTTCATCGTACTTCTTGTCGGCGACGATTTTCACGAACCCTTCCGTCTCGCCCGCCATTTTCGCGCGGCCAAGCACGAAGAACGGAAACGTGCCGACCCGCACCTCGAAGCCGCGTTCCTGGGCCTCGCGCTCGGTCAGCCCGACGCTGCCGATTTCAGGATCGCAATACGTGCACGCGGGCACGTGATCGTAGTTGATGGGTTTCGCGTCGTGCCCCGCAATGCGCTCTGCGGTCACGATGCCTTCGGCCGACGACACGTGCGCAAGTTGCGGATGCGGCTTGCGCGCCAAAGCGGCGCCTGACGCCGCGACGGCGGGCCGTCCCGCGGCGCCAAATGAGATGACATCGCCCACCGCCGACACCCCCGGCACGCCGGTACGGAACAGATTGTCGACCGTGATGTACCCGCGATCCATGTTGAGGCCGAGCCCTTCGGCGCCCAGACCCTGCGTGACCGGCCCGCGACCGGTCGCAACGAGCAGGTAGTCTGCTCTGATCGTCTCGGTCTTCCCGTCGGGCAGCTGCGCTTCGACGTCCACCCCGCCCGGACCCGCCGACGCCTTCGTCACCTTCGTACCGGTGTGCACGACGATGCCCTGCTTCTTGAAGGACTTCGCCAGCTCGGCCGAGATGGCCTCGTCCTCGACCGGCACGATGCGCGGCAGGAGCTCGATGAGCGTCACCTCGCTGCCAAAGCGCCGGAAGATGGACGCAAACTCGACGCCCACGGCGCCGCTGCCGAGGATGACCATCGATTTCGGCACTTCGCGAAGCGCGATCGCCTCGTCGCTCGTGATGATGCGCTTGCGATCGATCTCGATGCCCGGCACGCTGCGTGGCATCGATCCGGTGGCGATGACGATCTCTTTGCCGGCCCTCAGGCTCTGTCTGTCGCCGTCCACCACTTCGACCGTTCCGCGGCCCGTGACGGCCGCGGTGCCCTTGATCCACTCGATCTTGTTCTTCTTGAACAGGAACTCGACGCCCTTGGTGAGGCCCGTCACGACCTTGTCCTTGCGCGCCTGCACCTGGTTCATGTCGATGCCGACGGCGCCCTCGCCGATCGTCACGCCCCATTCCTTGACGTTCTGCACGACCTTGAGCGCGTGCGCGTGTTCGAGCAGCGCCTTGGTCGGAATGCAGCCCCAGATGAGGCAGGTGCCGCCGAGCGCCTTCTGCTTCTCGACCACCGCCGTCTTCAGTCCAAGCTGCGACGCGCGAATCGCGGCGACGTAGCCGCCGGTACCAGCGCCGATCACGACTACATCGAACTCGTTCGCCATGTGAGCTCCAAACTGGGCAAATTACTGGAGCTACCAGAGGCTGTCAAGCAAGCCCCGCTCTTCGCGCGCGTGAGATACAATGCCGATTGCTCTTTCCATGAGTCCCAAACCGAAGACGGTCCTCATCGTCGACGATGACGAGGGGATGCGCGATACGCTCAACGCCATTCTCGGGCGGGAGTATCGCGTGCTGCGCGCGGCAACCGGGGAGGCGGCGCTCGCCATTCTCAACCGCGAAGACGTCGACCTGATGCTGCTCGACGTGCGGCTGCCCGGCATCGGCGGCTTCGACGTCCTCCGCATCGTCAGGGAGAACTACAGCCTGGTCGAGGTCATCATGATTTCGGCCATTACCGAGATCGAGACCGCCGTGCAGGCGATGAAGTTCGGCGCCTACCACTACACGACGAAAGAGTTCGAATACGAGACCATCCGATCGCTCGTGCACAACGCGAGCGAACGCCAGGATCTGAACCGGCAGGTGATGACGCTGAGCGCGCAGGTGGCCGACCAGGGCGACCGCGAGTTCATCGTCGGACCGAGCAAGCTGACGCGCGACATCGTCGATCTGGTGCAGAAGGTGGCGAAGCTCTCTGCGACCGTGCTGGTGCTTGGTGAAAGCGGGACCGGCAAGGAGCTGCTGGCCCGCCTTATCCATCGGGAGAGCGGCAACGCCGACGCGCCCTTCATCGCGGTCAACCTGGCCGCGATTCCGCGTGAGCTCGTCGAAAGCACCCTGTTCGGGCACGAGCGCGGGTCGTTTACCGGCGCGCTCAAACAGCAGCTCGGAAAGTTCGAGCTGGCGTCGGGCGGCACGCTGTTTCTCGACGAAGTGGGCGATCTGCCGATCGAGCTGCAGTCCAAATTGCTGCGGGCGATTCAGGAGGGGGAGATCGAGCGGGTCGGCGGCGCCAAGCCCATCAAGACCGATTTCCGGCTGATCGCGGCGACCAACGTCGACCTCGAAAAGGCGGTCAAGGAAGGGCGCTTCCGCGAGGACCTCTTCTACCGCATCAACGTCATCCCGATTAAGCTGCCCCCTCTGCGCGATCGCATCGAGGATCTGCCCGAGCTGGCGCGCTTCTTCCTGAACCGTTACAAGGTCCGCTTCCGGAAGCAGATCCAGGGCATTTCGGACTCGACGCTTAAGATCCTGTCAAGTTACTGGTGGCCCGGGAACATCCGCGAGCTCGAGAACCTCATCGAGCGGCTGGTGGCGGTCGGCGACAAGGAGTGGATTACGGACGAGGACCTGCCCTTCGAGTTCCACTTCGCACAGCTCGACCGCGTGTCGTCGCCCGGCGAGAGCCTGTTCCAGGAAGCGACGAACACGTTCGAGCGGAATTTCATTCTGCGCGCGCTGGAAAAATCGGGATGGAACGTGACCGCGACGGCGCGCTATCTCGGAATCCCGCTGAGCACCCTAAAGTTCAAGATGGATCGGCTCGACATCCGCGAGCTCGCCAAGAAACTTCGCGGCGCCTGATTCTTCCCATCGCTTCCATCAGTTCGCTCCCCAACACCCCGGCCAAAAACTTGGCCGCCCCGGCTAAGTCGCTGGCGGATCTTTTAACCGATTGATTTTCTAGTCACTTAGAAAGTTCGCGCCGAACGTGTGCCGCATCAGCTCGGCCAAGTCATTGGCCGTCCTCGAAATACCGGGCGCGCTGAACACCACTCAACCATCAGTAAAAGTCTTTAGTTCACAGAGATTTACCGAAGCGGATTTTGTGTGAAGCGAAGTGGAACGAGCGTTGCTCTAAGGGAGGTGCAAGAACGCTACGGGTCTGAACGCGACCCCAGAGCTACTACCCGACGCGTTCATCCCAGCTGTCCCAATAAGCGCCCTATGCAACAGTCAATGTTCAACCTTCGTGTCCCGCTTCCGGAGACGAGGCGAAGTGTTCCTCATGAACACCCTCACGGACGCGCAGCTCATCGTCTCGCAGGACATTGCCGGGTTGCTCGATCGTCTGTCGGACAATCCCGCGTCGCTGGCGCCCGAGCGGCTGGACGACGACGACCGCGAGGCCCTGGTGACGCTGACCGAGCACGGCTTCATCGTGCCGAGCCGGGCCAGCGACACCGAAGGCGCTCGAACAAGTTCTTCACGGACTATCGCGAAGACACCGAGCAGCTGCGCGTCACCGTGCTGACCACGCTGCAGTGCAATTTTGCGTGCGACTACTGCTTCCAGGGCGACCACGGCGACTACAACAAGCACGCCGACAGGATGTCGCTCGACGACAGCGCGCGGTTGTCGGCCTGGATTGAGCAGCGGCTCGACGAGCTCCAGCCCAAGCGGCTGACGCTGACCTTCTTCGGCGGCGAGCCGCTGCTGAACATGCCGGTGGTCTACGACCAGGCCGAGCGCGCGTTTGCCGCGTGCCAGAAGCGCGGCGTGACGCTGGCGCTCGGCATCATCACCAACGGCCTGTTGCTGACCGAGGAACTCGTCGATCGGCTGCTCCCCTACGGTCTCGGCTACGTCAAGGTGACGCTCGACGGCGACCGCGACACGCACAACAAGATGCGGCCGCTGCGCGGGGGCCAGGGGACGTTCGACCGGATCATCGAGAACGTCCGGAAGGTCGCCGGGCAAGGTGCGAATTGCGATCGGGCGGCAACTTCGACGTCGACTCGGCAGCCAGCTATCCCGCGCTGCTCGACTTTCTGAAGGAGCAGGAGTTCGCCGACAAGCTCGTGAAGGTGGCGTTCAAGCCGATCGTGCGCGAGACGTCAGGTCCCGAAGAACATCATTCCGCTCACGGTCATCAGCGACAAGCCGCTGAACGGCACGTGCATGACGGCGGCCGGCTCGGGCGGGTCGAGCATCTGCGATACCTGCCAGTTCGTCGACGAGCAGACTGTCCTATCTGCGCGACGAGACCAAGAAGCGCGGGTTCGCGACGGTGGACGGCGTCCATATGGGCCCGTGCGAAATCCACAAGCGTCACGCGTACACAGTGGGCCCGGATGGCGCGACCTACGCGTGCCCCGGGTTTACGGGCGAGCCGACGCTGGCGACCGGCCATATCGACGATCGAAAGGAAAGCTGGCGGATGTCGGCGGCCGAGCGCTTCGAGCACCTGGCGGCCTGGCACAAGTGTGGAGACTGCGCGTTTATTCCGGTCTGCGCGGGCGGCTGTTCGGTCGCATCGCATACCGAGCTTGGGGACATGAACATGCCGACGTGTCACAAGCCGGCCTTTGAATCGGCACTCGTTTCGCTGGCGCATGAGGCGGCCAGCGCTTCTTAGGAGAGAATCATCATGGCGAAGATCAAGGTCATCAAGTCGGGTAAAGAGAGCGCGAAGCCTGTGAACTACTGCCCCTGGGTGGTTGACTCCGACAAATAGTTTCCGGCGCGCCGGACTGAAGCTTCACGGCGTTCGGACCGAGACTTTCCTCGACAGCTCCGCGTAGTCATCGGTGTGCGATTGCACGCCGGTGACTACGCTGAGTCTGTCGGCATTCCACTATGTCTCTCCGCCCGCAAAGCGCACCTGCCACCATACGAGCCTTCGGCTTGTGGCCTGTCTGTGCGTTTGGTCTTGCTGTCGCGACCTTCCTGACGTCCTGCTCAGGAACCAGATCGACCCAGTCGCCGCAGCAATTGAACCAGGAATCCACGACACTCACGATAGGATTCCCCTATCCCTCAGGTCGCGATGCCCTCCACGGAGTGGCGCAAGCTGCGAGGCTCGCCAGTCTGGAAGGTCTGACGACTCAGAGCATCAGCGGCAGGCCCGTTGCTCGCCTCGCTCAGAGCTGGAGTCAGTCGTCTGATGGCCTCACTTGGACAATCACGCTCCGCCCGACAGCCACCTTTCATGACGGCAGCCCAGTCGATTCAATGGCGGTCAAGAACTCGCTGGATCGATTTCTGCTCACTCGGGAGGGTCGCTTTAGCCCCGGACTCCAGCACGTTTCATCCATCAGCACTGCCGGTCCACATGAAATAGCGATTCACCTTCGCCAGCGGTCAAGCTTGCTCCTGGATGATCTCGAGACACCGATAACCAAGCTCGATGTGAACGGAAACCTCATCGGGACCGGACCCTACGTTGTCGGCAACGGTTCTGAAAACGAAGTGGAAATGGCTGCGTTCGCGAAATACTATCGCGGAATCGGCGCAGTGCAGCGCATTGTCTGGCGCCTGTACCCGACAGTTCGCACGGCTTGGGCGGCAACCATGCGTGGCGAAGCCGACTTTCTCTATGAGGTTGGCCCTGAATCACGTGAATTTCTTGAGTCCGAAGCGTCGGTGACGCTCTATCCGTTTCTTCGCAACTACGTGTACGCTCTCGTTTTCAACGCAAAGCGTCCCGTGTTTCAAAATGTCGAAATTCGCCGGGCTCTGAACTATGCGATCGATCGGGACGCCGTAGTCGAGCGGGCCTTTCGAGGTCACGGCATGGTTGCGAACGGACCTGCTTGGCCTCTGCACTGGGCCTATGACCCTTCTGCACTCAGATACTCCTACGATCCAGGGCGCGCGGCCGCTGCCATCGCGAACCATGCGGGCCCACAAACCGTGGTCCGGGGTCGATCTCCAAGACTTCGTTTCACGTGCTTGATTCCGGAAAACTTTCAGTTGTGGGAGCGCCTCGCACTCTTGATGCAGCGGTCTTTTGCTGAAGTGGGTGTCGACATGGAGCTGCGCTCCGTGTCATTCGACGAATTCAATCAACGTCTCGCGAATCAGGATTTTGATGTGGTGCTGATGGAAATGATATCGGGCTTCAGCGTGAGCCGCCCGTTTGCATTCTGGCATTCGACTGGCCTGCACAGGTTCTCCGGGTATAGCAATTCAGCAGCCGATGCGGCCCTCGAAGGTGTTGCGCTCGCTGCGAACGATACCGAGTATCGCGAAGCGTTCCACAAGTTCCAACGCGCCATGTTCGACGATCCTCCGGCTATCTTTCTCGCCTGGGGCGAAACCGCTCGTGCTGTGAGCCGCCGCTTCGAAGTCGTCAAGGCTCCGGGTGGTGATATTCGGATGACGATAAGCGACTGGCGTCTGGCAACGGTACCCGGACAGGTCGTGAATTGAGACGCATCACCTCCCGCTTCGCACTGTTGCTGGGCGCCGCAGGAATCTTGCCGCTGCTGCTGTACGGTGCGGTCTCGATTTACTCCCTTCGCGACGCAACCCGTCGATCGGTGATCACCGGCAACGAAAACGTCGCGCGGCGCGTCGCCGAACAGATCGGCCTCTACGTCCAAACCAATATCGACATACTCCAATCGGTCGCGGGGAACCTCTCGAACACAAACCTCGAACAATGGCAGCAGGACCGGATCCTGAAGAATGCCGTCCTCGATTTTGCGGAGTTCCGCGAAATCGCGCTCTTTGACGCGGCAGGCACACAGCTCGTCTCGAGCCGGGTCGGCCAGTCGCAGCTTCAGTTTTCGCAGTCAGGCACGGTCTTCAGTCCGACAACCACGTTGTCACCCATCGCCATCGACGACGATTTCCTGCCCACGGCCGACGTCCGCATCAAGCTGACGCAGGTCGGTGCGAGTGCGGGATCGCTCGTTGGTCGTATCAGTCTCGAGCAGATGTGGCGGATGGTCGACCGCATCCGCGTGGGTAACCAAGGGTACGCGCTGGTCATTGCGCCAGACGGCAGACTCGTGGCACACGGCAACCCGAACGACAAGGCCCGCGTCGCGCGCGGCGACAACCTCGCGAATCAGCCGCTCGTGCGCCTGGTGCGCGGCAATCGCGACGCCCGTAGCGCGTCGCTCGAGTATACGAACGACAGCGGCGTGCAGATGCTCGGCGTGGCTGCGCCTCTCGAACCGCTCGGCTGGACCGTCATGGTCGAACAGCCGCGCGGCGAAGCCTACGCCCTCGCCGATCAGCTGACGCGCCAGCTGGTGCTGGTCATCGCGCTCGCGCTCGGCGTGGCCATGTCGGTCGGCTACTTCATGGGCCGATCGTTCATCCGCCCCATCTTCGAGCTCATGCGCGGCACCAACGCGGTCGCCGAAGGCCACCTCGACGAGCGCGTCACGATCACCTCCAGGGACGAGTTCAAGCAGCTGGGCGATTCGTTCAACAGCATGGCCGACAAGCTCGTCGAGCTCACCGAGGACGTCCGGAAGAAAGAGCGGCAGGCGATGTTCGGACGCATGGCCGCCGGCCTCGTGCACGACCTCTCGCACCCGGTCCAGAACATCGGCAACAGCTGCAAGCTCATCGTGCGCGTCTTCGACGACCCCGAGTACCGCCAGACGTTCACGCGCACGATCGACCGCGAAATCGAGACGCTCAAGCGCGTGCTCGACGACCTCCGCAACGTCGCGCGCCCGGCGCCGGTCGAGCGCTTCCCGCTCGACGTGAACCGGTCGGTCGCCGACATCGTGGAATCGATGCGCGGCTTCGCCGAGGAATCGGGCGTCGCGCTCGAATCGAAGTACGCCTCAGAGGCGGTCATCATCGAGGGCGACGTCTTCGCGCTGGGCCGCGTGTACCGCAACCTCATCACCAACGCGATTCAGGCGACGCAGGCCGGGGGCCGCGTGACGATCGCCACGTCGAAGACCGGCGACAAGGTGGAAGTGAGCGTCAGCGACACCGGCTCGGGCATCCCCGCCGACCGCCTCGGCGCGATCTTCGACGATTTCGTCACCACCAAGAAGCGCGGACTCGGGCTGGGACTCGCGATCACCAAGCGCATCGTCGAGCAGCTCGACGGCACGATTACCGTCGCGAGCGAGCTCGGCAAGGGCACGACCTTCACGATGCGCTTCCCTGTTGCCCATCGCCCGGTGGCGGTCGCAGCGGCAGCCGGGTGAAGGCGTGTGATGTGAGCGACACGTCGCGAGGAACGGGTCGTGGAGGTTGGGAATGTGCATTCTCAACGCTTCACTAAGCAGCCAGTCGCCGCGATCGGCGCCGAGCGTCCAGAGGACGCGAGGCACAGGTCGTGGGGGTGGGGCCCCACGACAGACTGAAAGAAAGAGGACACAATGCCGACACGAACGCTCGTCAAGACAGGCGAAATCAACGTTGACGGACGAGCCTACGCCATCAACTACTTCGAGGTGACCACTCCTCGCGGAACGCGCAGATACAGCTCCGAGCTGGTGCTCGGCCCAGGCGATCGCATCATTGTCGATGGCAGCTCGCTGGGAGATCTGGAGTGGCGAGTGGCGCGGCTGATGCCGGCCACGGTGTACAGCCGGACGCTGGCACGGATCGACGCTGCCTGAGCCGCCGCCGCAAGACCGCGGAGAACACAGAGGGGGGATCTCTGTGTCTCCTGCGCCTACTGGTGCGCGCTACTTGCGCGGCAGAACAGCGTCCTTCAGCTGCTTGGCGATCCGGGCCTTGACGACGGTCTTCGCCGGGATCTTGATCGCTTCGCCGGTGGCGGGATTGCGCCCCATCCGGGCCTTGCGGTGCTGCTTGACGAGCTTCACCATCCCGGGTAGCACAAATTCGCCCGACCGCTTCAATTCCTTCTCAGCCAGCGCCGTCAGCTCGTCGAAAAACTCGCGAGCCTGGGTCCGCTTCACTTCGAACCGCTCGGCGAAGTGTGAGAAGAGTTCCGACTTGCCCATTCTACGGGCGTCCGCCATCGGCGTCCCCCTGACTTGAGCGCGCGTGGTAAGGCCGTACGTGACGATGCGCGCGAAGTCACGTGCGGATTACGAAGTTGAAAAAAACGCCGTATCCTAGCGCGCGCTTCCCATGCTGTCAAATGAGGCGCGCGTGGAAACCTCGTGTTTCAGCCCATAGATGCTAGAATTTTTCGATCATGTCAAGCCCGACGCTCGAGACGTTTCCCAATCCGCAGCCGAACCGCGACTACGAGATTGCCATCCGATGTCCCGAGTTCACATCGGTCTGTCCGAAGACCGGGCTGCCCGACTTCGGCGAGATTCGCATCACCTACGTGCCCGACCACCTCTGCATCGAGCTGAGGGCCCTCAAATACTACTTGGTTGAGTTCCGCAACAAGGGCATTTTCTACGAAAACGTCACCAACCAGATTCTCGACGACCTGGTGGCCGCGTGTCAGCCGCGCCGCATGACCGTCGTCGGAGACTTTTCGGTGCGCGGCGGCATCAAGACCGAGGTCACCGCCCGCTACGACAAGACGCCTCCGACCTGAACACGCCCTGAAGACGGTGCAAGATCAGGACCCGCTCCGGATCCCCATCGAAGGCGCGCTCGATCTGCATCCGTTCGCGCCACGAGACATCCCCTCTGTCGTCGAAGAGTACCTCAAAGAGGCGCAGGGTGCCGGTTTCCGCGAAGTCCGTCTCATTCACGGACGGGGCCGCGGCGTGCAGCGCGGCATCGTACAGCAGGTGCTCGAACGCCACCCGCTGGTCGTGGAATTTTTTGACGACACGGCGTCGCATCTGGGCGCAACAATTGCCATCCTGAGGCCCACCAGCCCCGAAACGTAGCGGCACGCACGTTGCCAATCGTCAGCCGTGCGCGTTACGGCCGGCGATCGCGTCTCGGTCCGCGGAGAGCGGTGGGTGGTCGAAGAGGCAACGGCGTTTGCCGATTCGACGCTGCTCGATTTGTCGAGCGCCGGCTCGCCTGGCGCCGGTCGTCGCTGCCAGATCCTGCTGCCCTTCGATCGTCCCGTCCCAACTGCCCGCATTCCCCGCCTTCGCGCGATGACGCCGCGACGCTGGGCTGGCCGTCTCGCGGCGTTGCTGTCGGAACGGCGCGTTCACGGCCAGTTGCGGTCGGCGCAGCATGCCGCCATCGACATCCTCCCGTTCCAGCTCGAGCCGGCCATAGCGCTCATCCAGGGCCGCGCGTCGCGATTCCTGCTGGCCGACGAGGTGGGCCTCGGCAAGACGATACAGGCCGCGTTGATGCTAGCCGAATTGCGCCGGCGCGGCTGGTGCAATCGCGCGCTCATCCTCGCGCCATCGGGCCTGCGGCAGCAGTGGGCCGACGAGCTTCAGCGACGCTTCCAGGTTCGAGCGGTCGTCATCGACGCCTCATCGTTGTCGATCCTTATGGCCTCGCTGCCGTTCGACGTGAATCCATGGACCATCGAATCGGTCGTCATTACGTCGATCGACTTCGTCAAGCAACCCGAAGTGCTCCGGGCGCTGGGGTCCCAGATCTGGGATCTCGTGATCGTGGACGAAGCGCATCAGGCCGCCGTCGCACCCCAGCGGCACGAGGCCGTACAGGCTGTCGCCACGCGCGCGCGTCATGTCGTGCTCGTCACCGCCACACCCCACGCCGGCGACGATCACGCGTTCCACGCGCTGTGCGGCCTCGGACGATTCGACCCGGCCGAATCGATTCTGCTGTTCAGACGGACGCGCGAGCAGGCAGGTCTTCCTCGAACGCGCCGCGCGCACCTGCTTGGCGTACGGCCCGGCTCGGACGCGATGGAAATGCACCGTCGCCTCGCGGCCTATCTTGCGGCGCTCTGGCAGATTGGCCGCGATCGGGGCAGGCAGGACGCCCAGTTGGTGGCGATGGTGCTCGCCAAGCGCGCGTTCTCGTGCGCGCATTCACTCGTCCGGTCGCTCGAGCGTCGTCTCGCAGGGCTCATCCGACCGACAGAGGCGCCCGCTCAGCAGGCGTTGCCCTTCGACCTCGAAACCGACGCCTCCGACGAGCCGCAGATGCCGCAAGCACCCGCGTTCGATCGCATCGACGACGAGCGCGACGTCCTTCGGGCACTCATCGAAGTTGCAAAGCCCGCGCAGTGCCACGACCGGAAACTGCACGCGCTCGAGCGGATCCTGAGGCGGGTCCGCGAACCCGTTATCGTCTTCACCGAGTACCGCGACACGCTCGACGCGATTGCCGCCGCCATCGGCACGTGCCGGAAAGCGGCGACATTACACGGCGGCCAGACGCCACAGGAACGGCTCGATGCCGTCGCGTCGTTCTCGAGCGGCGCCGCCGACCTCCTGCTCGCGACCGATGCGGGTTCCGAAGGGTTGAATCTTCACGCGACGTGCCGCCTCGTCATCAATCTCGAGCTGCCGTGGAATCCGATTCGGCTCGAGCAACGAATCGGGCGGGTCGATCGCATCGGCCAGACGCGTACCGTGCACGCCATCAACCTGTTTGCCGCGGGTACGGCGGAAGGCGACGTGCTCGCGCGGCTCCAGCAGCGGCTCGCGTGCATTCGCATGAGCGAAATCGAGCTGGCAGCGTGCGTCATCAACCGGTCGGAGCCGGCGCAACGTCGCAGCGCAGAACACACCTGCACCGCCGTCGCCGAAATGCGAGGCTTTGCGGAAGCCGAAGCGAAGCGCATGGCGATGGCACGCACACGCGTCGCACCTCGCACGGAACTTCCGGAAGGGGAGATTCCCGTCACGTGTCTGCGGCGCCAGCGGCTCCAGTCCGCACATGGGCTTCGTCATTGCCTGGTCGCCTTCATGCGCGTTGGTCTCGTCACGCTCGCGGGACGGTTGATCGAGGACACGTTCGTACCTGTGCGCGTGCCGTTCCGGATCGGCACGCGCAACCAGACGCGGAGAGACGTCCGGGTTGCCGCAACAGCCGCGCTGGCCACGATTCATCCCCACCTGGTGCGCGTCGCAAGAGACCACGCCGAGCTGCGGTCGAAGGCGCTCGAGACCGAATGGGCGCAGTGGAGCCTCGGCGCCATCGCGCGTGAACGGCAAATCGCGCGGAACGCCGCGTCTCTGCCCGGCACTCTCGTGCAGGCCGGCCTGTTCGACACCCGTGCCGTGACCGGGCATCTGGACGGTCAGAAGCGACATGACGCGATCCAGATCGAAAGTCACGCTCATGCAAACCTGCGCGAGGCCGACACGCGAATCTGTCTTCGCGACGATCCGGACGTGGCGCTGGTCTTCCTCACATGTTGATCGGGGCATGCTGATCGGACTGACCGGATCGCTCGTCTCTCACCATTTCGCCCGGTGCGTGCTGCACCAGGAGTTCGCGGGCGGCCTCGGCGACGCATCGGCGGGCGCGGCGCACAGATCGTTCGCGCGATGGTGGTCGAGCGACGGCTCACGGTTGGGACCCGCCTCGAGTGCTCGGGCCGTCTGGGACCTGGCCGCCGCCCCGGTCGCCGAACGGCTCGGGTTTACAGTGTCTCCCAGCGTCGGTGCGGTGCAGCACGACCGGCGGTACGCGACGTTGACCGGCGCTCCCGGCCGTCTCGTGTTGATGGCCTCGACCTGGACCACATCGCTCGACACACTCTGGCGCGATGCGGTCAGGGGTGGTATCGATCGCGATGCGCCGTGGGTGTTCTGCACGAACGGTCACCAGTGGCGCCTCGTCGATACCCAGCGGACGTACTCGCGCGCGTATCTGGAATTCAACCTGCAGCATGCGATCGAACACCTGCCGACTTTCCGCGTCTTCTGGGGCATCCTCCGCGAAGAAGCTTTTCGGCCCGACGGCGGGGCTTCGCTGATCGATCGGGTGATCCGATCCTCCGCGCGGCATGGCCAGGCCGTGAATCGCTCGCTGCGCTTTGGTGTCATCGAGGCGGTTCAACATCTCATCGGCGGCCTGCACACGTGCGGAAGGCATACGCTGCCGCGGCTGCTCGACGAGTCGCTCACCGTCGTCTATCGCCTTCTATTTCTCATGTTCGCGGAATCGCGGCGGCTGGTGCCGAACTGGCATCCGCTCTATCGCGACAGCTACACGATCGAATCGCTCCGCAGCCGTGCGGAGAGTCCCGAGCCCGAACGCGGACTGTGGGAAACGCTCCAGGCCATTTCGCGCCTCGCGCACAGAGGCTGTCACGCCGGCAGCCTCGTGGTCCCGCCCTTCAACGGACGGCTGTTCTCGCCGGCACGCTCCCCCATCGCCGAATCGTGCGCCGTTGACGATGGTGTCGCCGCGCGCGCGCTGCTCGCGCTCTCGACCACCACCTCGGGACGCCAGCGGACACGAATCAACTATCGCGATCTCGGCGTCGAGCAGCTCGGAGCGGTCTACGAAAGCGTGCTCGACTACGAGCCCGTCATCGCCGACGAAGGACCGCGGCGGATCGTTCTCCGAAAGGGTGGCCGCGCGCGCAAGACGACCGGATCGTTCTACACCCCGCAGCCCATCACTGACTACGTCGTGCGACGCACGCTGCACCCGCTTGTGGACGGCGCCGACAGCCAGCGCATCCTGAGCCTTCGCGTCGTCGATCCGTCGATGGGAAGCGGTGCCTTTCTGGTGTCGGCGTGCCGCTACCTTGCACGCGCCTACGAACGGGCGCTCGTCGACGAACACGTCCATCACGAAGGTGAGATCGAGGAATCCGATCGCGCCGCGTTCAGGCGCCTCATCGCCCAACGCTGCCTGTTCGGCGTCGATCTCAATCCCACCGCGGTTCAGCTCGCCCGTCTCTCGTTGTGGCTGGCCACCCTGTCGGCCGGCAAGCCCCTGACATTTCTCGACCACCACTTCGCCTGCGGAAACAGCCTGCTGGGCGCGTCACCGGTCGACGTGACACGTCAGCCGCCTGGTGTGACGTCGCGGACCTCGCCGCGTCGCGATACGCCACTCTTCACGGATGCCGATCTCGAGCCGTCGCTCGCAGCGGCCGTCGCCGAGCGGCGCTGGCTCGCGGAAACGCGCGACGACACCGCCGATGTCGTGCGCGAGAAGGAACGCCGCCTCGACCGCCTGAGAGCGGCGTCAGACTGGAAGTCGATTGCCGATCTCTGGTGCGCCTGCTGGATGTGGCCCGATCGGGTTCGTGCGCCCGGTCCGGCTGTCTTCGCGGCGCTCGTCGATGCGCTCACTCGCGGCCGCTCCGAGCTTCCGGACCGCCTCCGCGACCCATTGCTGGGCCAGGCCCGCGAGATTGCCGGCACGAATCATTTCTTCCACTGGATGCTCGAATTTCCCGAAGCGTACTTCGACGACGCGGGCCGGCCGTTGAACAACGGCGGCTTCGACGCGGTCGTCGGCAACCCGCCCTGGGACATGCTGCGGGCGGATGGATCCGAGAAGCACTTCTTCCGGCGATCGGGAGTGTACCGGCATCAGGCGAGCGGTCACATCAACCGCTATCAGATCTTTCTGGAGCGAGCCATCACGCTCACCAGACGCGGCGGGCGCATCGGCCTCGTCCTGCCGTCGGGGTTTGCGACCGATCACACATCGGCTCTTCTCCGGCGCGAGTTGCTGACGCACGCCAGCGTCGACACGATTACCGGCTTCGACAATCGCAAGGCCATCTTTCCGATTCACCGGAGCGTTCGCTTCCTGATCTGCACCGCGACCGCGGGCGCGACGACAGGCCAGATCCGCTGCAGGTTCGGTGTCGACGACACCGACGAGCTCGAAACCATTCCGGACGCGGGCGATCGCGCCGTCTCTCCCTCACACCCCATCGTGCTGACGCCGGCCTTCCTTGCAGACCTCGACGCACGCAAGCTGGCCATCCCCGAGTTGCGCGCCGTGGCCGACCTTCGCATCCTCGACCGGATCGTCCATACCATTCGGCGCCTCGACGCATCGGACGGCTGGAACGTGACGTTCGGCCGCGAGCTCAACGCGACCGACGACCGCGTGCACTTTCATTCGAGACGAGGCGGGATGCCCGTGCTGGAAGGGAAGCACATCGAGCCGTTCGGCGTGCACGTGGACCAGGCACCGGCGCGAATCGCGGAACGTACGGCCGCGAGACTGCTCGATGCCGACGCCACATTCTCGCGAGCCCGGCTCGCCTATCGCGATGTCGCGAGCTCGACCAATCGCCTTTCGCTGATCGCGGCGATCCTGCCGGCGGGCGTCGTGACGACGCATTCGCTGTTCTGCCTGAAGACACGCCTGTCCGGCGACAACCAGGCCTTCCTCTGCGCCATGCTCAACAGCTACGTCGCGAACTATCTCGTGCGGCAGGTCATGACCACGCATCTCGGCTCGGCCACGGTCGAAGCGCTCCGGGTGCCGAAGCCGCCGTACGATTCGCGGCTGTTTCAAAACGTGGTCGAGCTCTCGCACGCGTTGAGGCATTCGTACTTGCCTTCGGATTACACGCGCGTCCAGGCGTTGGCCGCGATCTCCTACGGCCTCACCTCTGAAGACTTCGAACATGTCCTCGAGACGTTCCCGCTCGTCGCCGCGACCGAGAAGCGCGCCACGCTCGACGAGTTCCGCCGTCAGACTCTTTTGGGGTAGGCTAGGGCGCCTCTTCACCACCCAAGGAGCACATGACTGCGATTTCCATCACCGTCAACGGCAAGGTCCGCAAGGCACTCGTCGAACCGCGCACGCTGCTCGTGCATTTCCTTCGCGAGCAATTGAGTCTCACGGGCACACACATCGGCTGCGACACGAGCCAGTGTGGCGCGTGCACGGTGCTCGTCGACGGGCGCAGCGCGAAGTCGTGCACCATGTTCGCGGTACAGGCCGACGGATCGACCGTTACCACCATCGAAGGACTCGCGCCGGACGGTCAGCTGCATCCGCTGCAGACCGGCTTCTGGGAAGAACACGGGCTTCAGTGCGGCTACTGCACGCCGGGAATGATCATGGCGGCCGTCACGCTGCTCGAGGACAACCCCAAGCCGTCAGAGCGTGAGATCCGCGAAGGGATTTCCGGCAATCTCTGCCGCTGCACCGGCTACCAGCACATCGTCAACGCCATCCAGAACGCCGCGAAGCGGAGCTGATCGATGTCCAAATCTCCCGTCTTGCCGAAGCTCGTGGGCCAGCGCGTCAAGCGCAGAGAAGACCCGCGTCTCATCCAGGGTCGCGGAACCTATGTCGACGACGTGGTGCTGGTGGCCATGCAGCACCTCGCGTTCAAGCGCAGCGACGTGGCACATGGACGCATTCTCGGCATCGATACCACCGCGGCCGAGGCCATGGACGGCGTCGAAGCGGTGTTCACCGGCGCACAGATCGCCGAAATTCTGGGGCCGATGCCGATTGGAACGCCTGCGCCCTCGCCCGAGCATCGCGCGGTGGCTGTCGATACGGTGCGCTATACCGGCGAGCCCGTTGCGGTCGTCGTCGCGCGCGATCGGTACGTGGCACGCGACGCAGCCGAGGCCATCGAGGTCACCTACGACACCCTTCCGGCTGTCGTGGATCCCGAAGCGGCAATGACCGGAAAGCCCGCCGTTCTTCACGCTGACTTTCCCAACAACATCGCGCTGCTGGTGCCGAGCGGCACGGGCGTCACCGGCTCCGGCAGCTCGCGCACGATCGACGACTCCGCCATCGAAGACGCGTTCAAGAAGGCCGAGGTCGTCATCTCGCAGCGCATGATCAACCAGCGGCTCGCGCCCTCTGCCATGGAGCCCAGAGGCGTGGTCGCGCACTTCGAGCCGGGCAAGGGCACGTTGACGATCTGGTCGTCGACGCAGAACCCGCACATCCTGCGCACGTTCGTCGCGAAGCAACTTGGGCTCGGCGAGGATGTGGTCCGGGCGATCGCGCCCGAAGTGGGCGGAGGGTTCGGCGCCAAGATCAACATTTACGGCGAAGAGTACGTGGCCGCGGCGGTCTCCAGGCGGCTCGGCATTCCAGTGAAATGGATCGAGGACCGATCGGAAGCATTTGTCGCCACGGTCCACGGACGCGACATCCTCGGGTATGTCGACCTTGCCGCCAGGCGCGATGGAACCGTGCTCGGACTGAAGATGCGGTTGATCGCCGACATCGGCGCGTACAACATGCTCTTCACCGCGGACATTCCGACCCTCACGCAGCTGATGGCCAGCGCGACGTACAACATCCCCGCGATTCGCGCCACGCTCACCGAGGTGTTCACCAACAAAACGCCCACCGATGCGTATCGAGGCGCCGGCCGGCCCGAAGCCACGTACTTCGTCGAGCGCGCCATGGACATGCTCGCGCGCGAGCTGAAGATGGACCCGGCGGAGATCCGGCGGAAAAACTTCATCCAGCCGCACCAGTTCCCGTTCAAGACGCAGATGGGCGCCGAGTACGACTCGGGCGACTACGAAAAAGTGCTCAACCTCGCGCTCGAGAAGGCCGGTTGGGCGCAGCTGAAAGCCGAACGCGACGCCGCACGGGCGAAGGGGCGGCTCGTCGGACTCGGTCTGGCGATGTACGTCGAGGTCTGCGGCATGGGCCCATCATCGGCGATGGGGACTGGCGGATGGGAGTATTCGCAGGTCACCGTCGAGCGCGATGGCCGGATTACGGCGACGACGGGCGCATCGCCCCACGGCCAGGGCAACGAGACGACGTTCGCGCAGATGCTGGCCGACCAGTTCGGTGTGCCGCTCGAGCACGTCACGATCCTGCACGGCGACACGGCGGTCGTGAAGCAGGGGATCGGCACGTTTGGAAGCCGCTCGCAGGCGGTCGGTGGCGTGGCGCTGCAGATGGCGGGCACCAAGGTAAAGACGAAGATGGCCAAGTTCGCCGCCGCCATGCTCGAAGCGCACGAGGACGATCTGGTGTTCGAGAACGGCGCCATCGCCGTCAAGGGCTCACCGGCTTCTGCGAAGCCATTCGCCAGCGTCGCGTCGTTCGCGTATGTGCCGGTTACCCTTCCGCCCGGTCTGGAGCCGGGGCTCAGCGGCGAAGCGTTCTTCGAGCCGTCGAACTTCACCTACCCGTTCGGCTGCCACATCTCGATGCTCGAGATCGATCGTCAGACGGGCGAACCGACGCTCCTGAAGCTCGTGGCCGTCGACGATGCCGGCAATCGCATCAACCCGCTCATCGTGGAGGGACAAATCCACGGCGGGCTCGCCCAGGGGATCGGGCAGGCGATGATCGAGGAGGTCGTGTACGACGAATCGGGCCAGCTCGTCACCGGCTCGTTCATGGACTACGCGTTTCCACGCGCCATCGACTTCCCACGGTTCGAGCTGACGGCGTCGACGACACCCACGCCGGTCAATCCGCTCGGCGCGAAGGGCGTCGGCGAAGCCGGCACGCTCGGCTCGACGCCGAGCATTGTCGCGGCGGCGGTCGATGCCCTCAGCGAGTTCGGGGTGAAGCACGTCGACATGATGCTGCGTCCCGAGAAGCTGTGGCGCATCATTCAGGGAGGCCACTCGTGATTTCGACGTCATTCGAATACACACGCGCCACATCGCTCGACGACGCGCTGGCGAAACTCGGCGCCGCCAACGGCGAAGCCAAGCTCATCGCGGGCGGACACAGTCTGATCCCCGTCATGAAGCTCCGGCTCAGCCAGCCGGGCGCGCTCATCGACATCGCGCGCCTCCCGGAGCTGCGCGGTATTCGAAAGGCGGACGGCAAGATCGAGATCGGTGCCGGCACGGTGCATCACGACGTTGCGTCCTCGGCCATGCTGCGCCAGGAGTGCCCGCTCATCGCGGAAACGGCCGCGTCCATCGGCGACGCACAGGTGCGCAATCGAGGCACGCTCGGCGGGAGCATCGCGCATGCAGATCCTTCAGCCGACTATCCCGCCGCACTGCTCGCGCTCGACGCCGAGATCAACATCAAGGGCCCGAAAGGATCGCGGTCTGTTCCGGCGCCGCAGTTCTTCCGCGGGCTGTTTACAGTCGATCTCGCGGCCGACGAAATCATCGTCAGCGTGCGCTTCGCGCCGGTCAAGACCGCAGCCTACGCCAAGCTGTATCAACGGGCGTCGCACTTCGCGATTGTGGGGGTGGCGGCCGCGCTCGACGTGCACAACGGCGTCATTCGCTCGGCCCGGGTCGGCGTGACCGGCGCGGGACCGAACGCGACGCGCCTGACGCAAGTGGAAGCGGCGCTGGCCGGCAAACAGCCGTCGGCGGCCACGTTCGAGCAGGCTTCGCGCCTGGCCGATGCGGGCCTGGACGACGTGAACTCGGACCTGCACGCGAGCGCGGAATATCGGAGGGCGATGGTTCGCGTCTTCACCGGGCGTGCGCTCGCAGCCGCGATTGCAAGGCAGCCCTAAAGGGCTGCGCCACCGACGCTCGGCTGAAGCCGAGCCCTACCAGATACGCCCTACCACAGGTAGCGCAGGGCTTTAGCCCTGCCTCGAGACTGGTGGCACAGGGCTTCAGTCAGAGGCAGCCCTGAAGGGCTGCGCTACCGCGATAACACCTGAGGAAACCGCCGGGTCTGCCCCAGATACTTCTTCGCGTTTTCGAGCGCCTTACGCTCGACCTCGTCGCGCGCCGGGCCCTCGGCGCGCGCAAAGCGCGCACCGGGGTCGACGTTGTCGATCGTGCAGTAGTACTTCCCGCCGATGCTGTACGTGACGATGTTGATGGGCCAGCCGTCAATCGTGTCGCGCCGTTCTGTGTAGTCTTCGGCCTTCATGGCTTTTCCACCGGCGCGCCGACCAGGTTGCCCCATTCGGTCCACGACCCGTCATAGTTCTTCACGTCCTGGTAGCCGAGCAGGTATTTGAGCGCGAACCAGCTGTGGCTCGACCGCTCGCCGATCCGGCAGTAGGCGATGACCGGCTTGTCGCCCTTCACCCCGACACCGTCGTAGAGCGCCTTGATTTCGACCGGGCTCTTGAACGTGCCGTCGTCGTTCGCGAGCTTCGCCCACGGCATGCTTCGGCGCCCGGAATGTGACCGCCACGCTGGCAGGTTTCGGGCAGTCCAGGAGGCGCAAGAATCTCTCCCGTGAATTCAGCCGGGCTGCGCACATCGACGAGCGCAGCGCTGCGCTTTTCGACCGCACTTCTGCACGTCGAGCAGCAACGCGCGGATCGACTTGTCCTGCATCTTTCGCTTTGTACACTTTCTTCGGCGGCTTCGCGGCGCTCGGTGGTCAGATCCTTCCCTTCCGCGAGCCACTTCTTGCGGCCGCCGTCCATGATGCGCACATCCTGATGGCCGTAGAGCTTGAGCTGCCAGAACGCCCATGCGGCGAACCAGTTGTTGTTGTCACCGTACACGACCATGGTCGTGTCGTTGTCGATACCCGACGCGCCGAGAAGTTCTTCGAGCTTGTCCTTGGGAATCACGTCGCGAACGAGGGTGTCGCACAGCTGCGTGGTCCAGTTCCAGCCGACGGCGCCCGGCACGTGACCCTGATCGTAGGCCGCCGTATCGACGTCGACCTCCGCAATCCGGACCTTGGGATTCTCGAGGTTGCTCTTAACCCAGTCGGTACTCACCAGGACGTCCATCTTTCGTCTCCTCTAACAGGGCCCCAAATGCTACGCTATATCAGCAAATGGCGACGCGCCTGACCACGATTCTCGTGGTCGTCATCGTCGGAGCCACCTTCATCGCCGGTCTCATCGTCGGGGCCCAGCGCGACGATGCCAGCGGCCCGGTCGATCTCATCATCGTCAACGGCAAGGTCTATCCGGGCGGAGGCGCCGCGCTCCAGGAAGCCGTGGCCGTCCGCGGCAACCAGATTCTCCGCGTCGGTTCGAATCGAGAGGTCAAGCGGCTGCGCCGCGCCCAGACCGTGGTGCTCGATGCGCACGGCGCGACGCGTGCTTCCGGGCCTGAACGACGCACAAGTGCACCTGATGAGCGGCGCGCTCACGCTCGAACACCTGAATCTTTCAGCGGCTTCAACGATCGACGACGTCGAAACCGAACTTCGCCACTACGCCGAAGACAACGCCGAACTGCCGTGGCTCGTCGCGCGCGATGCCGACTCGGACCTTCTGGGCGCCAGCACGCACCCCCGAAAGATGCTCGATGGCGCCGTTCCCGATCGGCCGGTCCTCATCGCGAGCGAACACGCAAAGATCGCGTGGGCCAATTCCAGGGCGCTCGAGCTTGCCGGCCTCACAGGTAAGACGCGTAATCGCGCGTCGGGGATCGTCAGAGACCGGCGGACCGGAGAGCCCACCGGCGTGCTCAGGGACGGCGCGGTCGATATGGCCGTCCGTGCCGTACCGCAACCCACTCGTGCAGAAAAACTTGCGGCGCTGCGTGCGGCCATCGACGAAGCGCACCGGCACGGCATCACGAGCGTCCAGTCGGTCAGCTCGAGCGAAGAAGAACTGCAGTTGCTCGACGAAATCCGGAAAGACGGCGATCTCGAGCTTCGCGTCTGGGAATCGATCGTCGTGACGCCGACGATTACCGAGGCCCGCATCAACGAGCTGAACCAGCTTCGCGAAGAATTCCCCGACGATCCCGCGTTGAAGCTCGGCGGCGTCCTGGTGACCTGTCCGTGCGAGCCCCAGCAGATCGAACGCGTCGTGACGCTGCTCGACAAACACGACTGGCACGTGATGGTGAAGACGGCGAGCGGCTCGGATGTGCACGCCACGGTCGACGCGTTCGAGCACGCCACCAGCGTCAACGGCACGCCGGTACGCACCCGTCGCATTCGCCTCGACGACAGCCTGCTGAGCGAGGGCCAGGCCCGCATTCTCTTCGGCAGCAACTGGCCCGCAGGGCCCTTCGATCCGCTCGAGGCCGTCCACGAAACCGTGTCGGCTCCGGGAGAATTACGCAGCGCGATCGACGCCTATACGACCCACGCGGCCTATGCGTCGTACGACGAGCTGCGCAAGGGCACCCTCGCGCGCGGGATGCTGGCCGACATCGTCATCCTGTCGAACGACATCTTCGAGGCGCGTCCAAACGCGCTCGGCGAGAGCGCCGTGACGGTCACGATTTTCGACGGCAAGATCGTGTATCAACGCCCGCCGGCAGCCAGTTCCAACGATTAGGCAGCCCTGAAGGGCTGTGCCACCGATAACAGCGTGATTACACCGCAATGAGCTCTGTCGCCGACGATGCCGACGTTGACATCGGTGGCACAGGGCTTCAGCCCTGTCCAGACTACTTATGGCCACAAAAATCACTTACGCAACGCTCGGTGGAGAATCACTCGAGGATCTGCACCGCGAGCTCGACAAGGCGATCGCCGAGGTCCCCCGCTCGTTCGGCAGCGAGCACCTTCTCTACATCGACGGCAAACACCTGAAGGCCGACGAGCGATTCGACGATCGCAGCCCGATCGACACCAGCATCGTCATCGGTCACTTCCAGAAGGGCACGCGCGAGCACGTGAAGTCGGCCGTCAACGCGGCGCGGGCCGCGTATCCGGCCTGGGCCGCGCGGCCGTGGCAGGAACGCCTCGCGTTCGTCCACAAGATGGCGGACGCGATTCGCAACCACCGGTACGAGCTCTCCGCGCTGATGGGCTACGAGGTCGGCAAGAACAGGCTCGAATGCGTCGGCGACGTCGAAGAGGGCGCAGACCTGGCGGCGTACTACTGCGATCAAATCGAACAGCACAAAGGCTTCGTCGAAAAGATGGGCACGCTCGGACCCGGCGAAGAGAACTACAGCGTGCTGCGTCCGTATGGCGTCTGGGCCGTGATCTCTCCGTTCAATTTTCCACTGGCGCTCGCGGCCGGACCGGTTGGCGGCGCGCTCGCGGCCGGCAACACAGTCGTGTTCA
Organism: Vicinamibacterales bacterium; assembly: GCA_963746535.1. Lineage (GTDB taxonomy): Bacteria > Acidobacteriota > Vicinamibacteria > Vicinamibacterales > JAMQPK01 > JAMQPK01. The sequence goes on from CAVVBP010000012.1 coordinate 647,993, forward strand.
AACCGGCCTCCGACACGCCGTTGCTCGGCGCGAAGCTCGCCGAGATGGTGATCGAAGCAGGCTTGCCGCCGGGCGTGTTCAACTTCGTGACGGGACCGGGATCCACGGTCGGACAGGAACTGATCGACAACCCGGGCATCGACGGCATCGTGTTCACCGGCTCGAAAGAAGTGGGCTTGAAACTGATGCGCGACAATGCGGCGCGGTCGGTACCGCGGCCGCTGATCATCGAGATGGGCGGAAAAAATCCTGCCATCGTCACCGGCACCGCCGATCTCGACAAGGCCTCCGACGGCGTCATGCGTTCGGCCTTCGGCGCACAGGGGCAGAAGTGTTCGGCGTGCTCGCGCGCCTACATCGAGAAGGGCGTGCGCGACAAGTTCGTCGAAATGCTGGTGGAGAAAACAAAGCGCATCAAGATGGGCAACCCGCTGGAGCGCGACGTGTGGATGGGGCCGGTCATCAACGAGGGCGCGGTCAAGACGTACGTCTCGGCGATCGAGCGCGCGAAGAAAGACGGCGGAAAGATTCTCGTCGGCGGGAAGCGCATGACTACGCCGCCGTTCGATCGCGGATATTTCGTCGAACCGACGATCATCGACGGCCTGCCGACCAACCACCCGCTGTTCTCCGAAGAACTGTTCGTGCCGATCGTCGTAATTGCCGACGTGATGACGCTCGACGAAGCGCTGGAGCTCGCTAACCGCACGGAATACGGGCTGACCGCCGGTATCTATTCGGAGAACGAGGACGACCTCAAGACCTTCTTCGAGCGGATTCAGGCCGGCGTCACCTACGCCAATCGACGGGCGGGAGCCACCACCGGCGCCTGGCCGGGCATCAACCCCTTCGGCGGGTGGAAAGCCAGCGGCTCGACCGGCCGGGGCAGCGGCGGACCGTATTACGTGCAGCAATTCATGCGCGAACAGAGCCGGGTGCGGATTCGCGGCGTCTAATTGCGTGTTACACGTCAGGGCTCAGGGCTGAGGGCTTAGGGCTAAGGGCTAAGGGCTAAGGGACGTTTCATCGCCGTCGGGAGGTCATGAGAGTGCGCTTCCTGGGTCTCACGGCCGGCATCATCCTCCTCACACGCGGGGCTTTCGCGCAGGCACCCGTCTCGCCCGCTGCTCCACCACGGGACGCCGTTCTTTCGCCATCGATCGGCACCGCACAGCTGCGCGGGCGTGTTGTTACAGCTGACTCGGGCGCGCCACTTCGGCGCGCGCAAGTCCGAGCCGTTGCGATTGGTAATCAGACTACGCGGATCACCAGCACCGATACGGAAGGCCGCTACGAGTTCGTCAATCTCCCCGCCGGTCGCTATTCCCTCAGCGTCAGCCAGGCCAGTTACGTCACACTTCAATTCGGCCAACGCTATCCGTTCGAAAGCGGTCGGCCCCTCGAACTGGTCGATGGACAGACTGTCGACGCCATCGACTTCGCCCTGCCAATCGGCAAGCAGTCGCGCCTCGTGGGTTTCGCAAAGAATGCGCGAGGCGAACGTGAATCCAATTACAGGCTCGTCGTCTATCCGGCGAACCTGAGGCCCGGCGATGTCGGCGTCCGCTTTCAACACAACGCGAGCCCTGTTAAAGGTCAAACCACAATCAACCGGATGCCTCCAGGCGAGTACGTTGGTCTCGCCGTGAAGGGTGTACAGCCCGGAGAGGAATGGGATCCGGACCTGCGCAAGCGCATCGAACAACTCGGCCGACGGTTCGCGCTCAAGGAAGGCGAAACCCTCGAGCTCGAATTTCCAATTGTGGAGTAGACGCCATGCGAATCGCTTCGATGGCCGCCGCCATTCTCCTCTGTGCTGCTGTCGCACCCGCACAAACACCTGCGATTCCTCAAGGAGCGCCGCGTCCTGGCGAGCCGGCTCCGCGCGCGCAGGTTCCTGCGCGCGACAACTCAGCCACACCAACCGGCACGGCGCGCATTCGCGGGCGCATCGTGTCGGCCGACACCGGGACGCCCCTGCGGCGGGCGACCATCCGAATCTCGTCCGGCGAGCTGCGCATCAATCGCAGCGTCAACACGGATGCTGAAGGCAAATATGAGCTCGCCGAGCTGCCCGCCGGCCGCTACAACATTTTCGTGACGCGCAACGGATACGTGTCGCTGCAGTTCGGGCAGCGGCGACCGTTCGAGTCTGGCAGACCGCTCGATGTCGGAGATGCGCAAATCGTCGAGAAGATCGACTTCGCGCTTCCCCGCGGCGGCGTCATCGCCGGCCGCGTCACCGACGAGCTCGGTGAGCCGCTCGCGGGCATTCGAATGCAGGCGATGCGGCATCAATATCTGCCGAACGGCCAGCGGCAGCTCGTTCCCACAGGCAACGGCTTCTTCAACGCCATGACCAACGATCTCGGCGAATTCCGCCTTTATGGACTCATGCCTGGTTCGTACATCGTCAGCGGAAACCCGTCTGAGACGATGGTCATGATGCCTGGCATCGGAGCAGCACCTTCGGACTACGAGGGTCATGGCGTCACGTACTATCCAGGCACGGTCAATGCCGAAGAGGCCCAGCAGGTGACTGTTGGCGTTGCCGAAGAAGCCCACGCGTCGTTCCCGATGGTCACGGGCAGAATGACGAAGATCAGCGGCATGGTGCGCAGTTCGACAGGGCAACCTGTCACGAACGTGATGATGACCATTCGTTCACGAAGCGGCAACGGCTTCGGCATGCGCAGCGGGCCGGGAATTGGATCTGATGGAAGCTTCAGCATCGGAAACGTCCCGCCCGGCGAACACTGGCTCGAGGTCATGCCGCGTGCCGGCGCGTCGGATGCGGAGGGTGCGTCGATCCCAGTCACTGCGGATGGCAGCGACATCAGCGGGCTGGTGATCACGACCAGTCCGGGCGCAACGATTTCTGGCAGGGTGATCTTCGAAGGTACGTCCACTCCAAAGCCTGCCCGTATCGTGCTGAGTCCCGGCGATCCCTTCGGCGCGGCGTCGTTCCGCATGCTCGACAACAATTCCGGAACGATCGATCAGAATGGTCAATTCGAAATCAAGGGTGCGTTTGGCCGCGTCCTTTTCGCGCCGGGAGTCGCGGGCTTCGGCCCACCGCCAGTCGGTTGGTCGATCAAGTCCGCGACGTTCAACGGCGCCAACATCGCCGAGACTCCACTGGACCTTTCCAATGTGGGCAGCGTTACCGGTGTGGAGATTGTCCTGACCGACAAGCAGACGACGCTTTCAGGTACCGTGAGATCCGCGCTGGGGCCGGTCACCGACTACACCGTTGCCATCTTCCCAGAAACGCCTCGAACGTCGGCGCTGAGTTTCCGTTATGTGCGCATCGCGCGGCCCGATCAGCAGGGGCGATTCGAAACAAAAGGGCTGCCCCCCGGTGATTATTTCGCCGTCGCCGTCGAATCGCTCGAGCAGGGAGGCCAGTGGGATCCTGCATTCCGCAAGCAGGTTGAACCGTCGGGAAAGCGATTCCGCCTTATGGAAGGGCAATCGTCCACGATCGAGTTGCAGTTGATGCAGTAACTGCGGGCAATGAGGTTTCTTGCAATTCCGCTGATCTTTGTGGCACTGAGCGTCGGGGCAGCCCAGACTCCGGCGCCTCGGATGCCCACAGGTACGCCTGTGCCCAGCATTGGGCAGCCGGCAAAACCGGACAATACCGAAGCGTACTCGTCCATCGAAGGACACGTCACTGCAGCGGACACAGGCGCACCGCTGCGCGGAGCCCGCGTCGAACTCATGGGCAGCGGCTCGGCAGTCGCTCCGCGTCTCAACAGAACGGCTGTCACCGATCGGCGAGGCCAGTATCGTTTCGACGAAGTCCCAGCGGGACGGTACTTGATCTCTGCGTCGCGCCCGGGTTTTGTCACGATGCGCGCGGGCCAGAAGCATCCCCTCGCGCGGAGCGAGTTGTGGACGGTGACGTCTTCGACGACCGACAGGCTCGACTTCGTTCTTCCGCGCGGCAGTGTCATCGCCGGTCGGCTCACGGACACAAACGGTGAGCCACTCCCTGGAATCCGGATGACGACGCTCAAAGTGGCGTATTCGCCAAACGGCGAGCGCCTCTTTCCTTTCAGTCCCCTGCAGGTGACGACCGACGACCGCGGAGCGTTCCGTGTGGCGGGGCTCGGGCCGGGGACGTACGTGCTCGTCGCGCGGGGCGAGCCCGTCGAGAGTGGCGAGCGTCTCGTGACCACGTACTATCCGGGTACGACAAATCCGCACGAGGCCGAACGCTTCGAGATTGGGCTAAGCGGACAAGTCAGCGCCAGTTTTTCCATGCGTGAAGGCCGCACCGCGCGTATCTCCGGCTACATTCAATCGTCCAACGGAACACCACTGCAAGGCGCACGTCTCGCGCTCAGAACAGCCGGAGGTGTATCCGAGGGCGGGAGCCGCGTCCAGAATGCCTCCGGCGCCTTTGAACTCAACAACGTGGCGCCGGGCGACTACATCCTCGACGTCAGTCCATCAGCTCCGGGCGGTATGCCGGACTTCTTCAAACAGACGGAGTTCACGTCGGTGAAGCTGTCGGTAGGGACAGAAGATCTCACGGGGCTTGTCGTGACAACGGGCCCCGGCACCACTGTCGCCGGGCGCGTAATTTACGAAGGGGCCTCGCCGCCTCGACCCTCGTCGCAGGTCTTCGTTGAAATTATCGACACCGGGGCTGGAATACGGTCTCCGTCTTCCGATCGGGACAATGGCAGGATCGCCGAAGACGGTTCGTTCACGGTGAAGGGCGGATTCGGAAAGATGCTGTTCAGGGCCGGCCAGCCAGGCTGGCTGTTGAAATCGGTATCGCTCAACGGGACCGACATGACCGACGTGCCGTACCGACTCGAGCCGCGGAGATATCAAGGACCTCGAGATCGTGCTCACCGACCGGCAGCAGGACTTGAAAGGGACCGTCGTGGATGCGTTCGGCAAACCGGTCGCTCGTTATGTCGTCGTCGTGTTCCCGAGCGACCTTCCAGAAGGCGCCGTCCCAGGCCGTTTTCTGAGACTGCTTTCGCCGCGGAATGATGGCACGTTCGGCATCAACAACCTGCCCGCTGGTGGCTATCTTGCGGCCGCCTTTGAGACGATAGATCAAGATATCCAGTGGAATCCGGCATTTCGCGAGGCGATCAGACCTCGCGCGACGTCGTTTCATCTGGCGCCCGGGCAAACTCAACAGCTCGAACTTTCGTTAATCGAGTAGCGTAGTACCACTAAGACACGAAGAGCACGACGAACACGAAGGCAGGAAAGAACACGAAGGGACGAACCCCGGACTTCCCGGACTCTCTGACTCCAGGACTCGAGGACTCCCGGACTCGAAACATGATTCTGAATAGACTCACGGTTCTCGCTCTGGTCCTCATCGCATCGGTTGCTTCAGCGCAGGAACCCGGCCCGGGACCGCTCGGGCGAGGTCAGGGTCCTGGTGGGCGCGGCAGGCTGGGTCAGCCGCCGCGCGACGCCTCGCAGGCGACGCCCGCCGGAAACGCGAAAATCACCGGGCGCGTCGTCTCCGCGGATACGGGATCGCCGATTCGGCGCGCGCAAATCCGGGTGACGTCGGGCGAAGCGCGCTTCAACCGCGTGGTGACGACCGACGGCGACGGCCGGTACGAGCTGCTGAATCTTCCCGCGGGACGGTACCGCCTCTTCGTAAATCGCGCCGGGTACGTGGCGCTCGAGTACGGACAGGCTCGTCCGTTCGAAAATGGCAAGCCGCTCGACATCGCCGATGGCCAGGCCGTCGAGAAAGTGGACTTCAGCCTGCCCCGCGGCAGCGTCATCACCGGCCGGATTACAGACGAGTTCGGCGATCCGATGACCGACGTCCAGGTGCAGGCGATGCGCTATCAGTTCGTCAACGGGGAGCGCCAGCTCGTCAACGCCGGGCGCGTCGCGCAGACGGACGACCTCGGTCAGTTTCGAGTCTTCGGCCTCATGCCGGGCGACTATGTCGTCAAGGCGTCGCTGCGCCTGAATCAGAACCCGGACACCATGAACCAGCCGGATCCGGTCGGATATCCGGGCACGTACTATCCGGGCGTCGTTGACGTCACCCAGGCGCAGTCTGTCACCGTGACACTCGGCCAAGAGCTGAGCTCGGTCGCGTTTCCGCTGGTCCCGGCGCGCCTCTCGCGCGTCTCGGGCATCGTCATGGGATCGGACGGGCGGCCGCTTGCCGGTGGGATGATCATGCTGCGGCCCCGCGGCGCCAACGGCATGGGCATGCTTCGCGCGGCGTTCGGCGGAGGCAACCAGATTCGTCCCGACGGCAGCTTTCAGCTGACAGGCGTGCCGCCTGGTGAATACGTGCTCGACGTGCAGCAGCGGCCGCAGAACGTCAGGAACCTGCAGGACATCAATCTGTCGCTGCTCGAGTTCGCGTCGATGCCGTTGGCAGTGTCGGGCGACATCGACAATCTCACCGTCGTGACGACACCAGGCGTCACCATGTCGGGGCGCGTGGTCTTCCCGGGACAGACCGCCCCGCAATCGAACATGCAGGTCGTCGCCAACCCGTCGGCCGGCGCAGCGTCACCGGTGGCGATGGTGATGTCCGCACGCGCGCTCGGCGGCGGGCGCGTGAATCAAGACGGCACGTTCGAGCTTCGCGGTCTCGCGGGTCCGCGGCTCATTCGCGTTCAGGGCGTGCCGTCGGGCTGGGCGCTGAAAAGCGTCACTGTCGAAGGCACCGACGTCACAGACACGCCGTTCGAATTCAAGCCCGGCACCAACGTGGCGAACGTCGTGATCACGATGACGAATCGGCTCACAGAGGTCACCGGTGGCGTGCGCGATCCGCGCGGGCAACCCGTGAACGACTATGTCGTCGTGGCGTTTCCAGAAGACACGAAGCTCTGGGGCGCGCAGTCGCGGTTCGTGCAGACCTCGAGACCGAACCAGAACGGCACGTTCACCATCAAGGGCCTGCCGCCCGGACGCTACATGGCCGCGGTCGTCCCTGCACTCGAGAACGGCATGCAGAACGATCCCGCCGTGCTCGAGCAGCTGCGCATCGGCGCGCAGAATTTTTCGCTCACGGAAGGCCAGACGTTGAATCTGAATCTCACGATGGGGCCGCCGCAACCGTGATAGCATGACCTCTCACAATGACAGCAGACCGGCCAAAGAGTAACGCGCCCAACCGATCCGAGCTTGGCGACGCGCTCGGCCTCATCGAAACGCGCGGCTTTGTGGGCATGGTCGAGGCGACCGACGCGATGGTGAAAACGGCCAACGTCGTGTTCGTGGGCTGGCAGAAGGTCGATGCGGGCCTGGTGACGGCCATCGTGCGCGGCGACGTTGCCTCGGTGAAAGCCGCCACCGACGCTGGTGCGGCAGCGGCCCGGCGTGTAGGCGAGCTCGTCGGCGTCCACGTCATCGCGCGCCCCGCGGACGATCTCGAAAAAATCTTTCCGATCAGCTAGGAACCAACCGCTTTCTTCTTGCGGCGGCTTTTCGAGCGCATACGCAGCTTCAATTCCTTCAACGTGCCTTCGTTGCCGACGACGAGCAGCGGCTGGCTGGGTTCGCGCAGCAGGTTGAAGAACTGGCCGCTCTCGGTGCGCGCGTAGATCTCCTTTCCGTCGGTCAGCAGCGTAATCGCGCCTCCTCCTCCAATCGCGTCGAACAGCCGGATGCCGAACCGCTTGCGCAGCGTGTCGATGAGCAGACGCATCTTGGATAGCGACAGCCCGTTTCGCCGGAGATCGGCGAGCACAGCGAGCTCGAACAGGTCGACCGGCGAGTAGCGGCGCTCGGTGAAGCCGCCGGCTTCGGTGCGATGCGACGCGATCGACGGCTTGATGAGCCTCCGGGCGTCCCACCACTGGAGCTGGCGGGCCGAGAGTCCCGTCAGCGACGCGACCTCGCGCGAGCTGTAGTTCTTCTTGAGGTCGGGCCTCATTACGTCCTGGCGACCTTCCGATCGGCCATGGCGGCGCCGTCGAAGTCCTTCTGCGTGAGTCCCCCTTCGCTGTGCGTGCTGTAGAGCAGCGTCACCTTGCGATAGTTGATCACGATGTCGGGATGATGATCGGCGGCTTCGGCGTCGGGAACCAGACGGCCCACGAACGCGACGGCCGCCGGAAAATCGTTGAACGTGTACTGCTTCTTGATCGCGTGGCCCTCGAGCGTCCAGCCCGTCAGCCCCTTCAGCTGATCCTGCACTTCCTGATCGGACAGAATCGCCATATCAATACTCCCCGAACCGCTGCGGCTTCGTCGCGCCCAGCAGCGGATCCTCACGGTTGTCGAGCACGAGATCGGCCACCATGCGCGCCGTCAGCGGGGCCAGCAGCACGCCGTTTCGAAAATGGCCCGTCGCGTACACCAGCCCCGGCATCCTCGCCGAACGCCCGATGATCGGCATCTCGTCCGCCGTCGCCGGTCTCAGACCGACGCGCGCACCGACGAACGCCGCCTGCCAGAGGTGCGGCACGAGATCGCACGCACCGTCGAGCAGGCCTCGTACGCCTGCCACGGTCGTCCGTTCGTCGAATCCGGCGTCTTCCACCGTCGCACCCACGAGAATCGAGCCGGCGGAAACCGGCACCAGGTAGCATCGGGGTCCCCACACGATTCGGCGCAGCGGCGGCCCGTCCCATGAGAGCTGCAGCAATTGCCCTCGCACGGGGCGGACCGGCAGCGGCGGTACGCCGTCGATGTCGATCTGTCCCGACCAGCTTCCTGCGGCGACGACAACATCCCGGGCGGTCATCGGCGTGTCGTTCTCGAAATGGATCTCCACGACATCGTCGTGGTTCTCGATCCGCTTGACGTGGGCGGGCACACGAATGCGCGCGCCGTGCTTGATCGAAGCCGCGGCCAGCGCGCCGGACAGCTCCGATGCGGCGACAAACCCGTGCGTTTTCACGAGCAGCGCGCCGGCGACGTCTGGCGTCAGCTGCGGTTCGGCCTCCTTCGCGGCCTGTGCATCCAGCAGCTCGCAGTCGAGTCCCGCGCGGTGCATGTCATCGGCAATCTGCTTAAAGTGACCAAACGGCTCGTCGGCGGTGATGACTTGAAGTGAGCCAGTGCGGCGATAGGCGACGCCGATTCCAGCGTCGCGCGACACGCGTTCGACGAACGCGTCGTACATCTCCAGGCTGCGCGCGGCGAGCGGCAGGAGCGGCCGGCCAAAGCCCTCGAGATACGGCACAAGCATGCCCGCCGACGCCTGAGTCGAGCCAAGGCCGGTCCCCCGGCCATCGACCAGCGTCACCGACGCCCCCCGTGCCACGAGCTCGTAGGTGATGGCTTCCCCGATCACCCCGGCCCCGACGACGGCGACGTCACAATCCGGCATTTCTTGCTTATCATCTCACGCAGGCCCTTGCTCCCTTGGAAGGACAATCGAGGTGTCCGAAGGGGACATGGGTGGCCGCAACTGGCCAGAAAGACGCGGTTTTTCGCCACTTTTGCCGTATCGAGGTGGGTACGGGCCTTGCTGTCAAGAGTGACCGAGGAGTCAAGTCCCATGGAAATCAAACCGGCCGCATTAGGAGCCATCGCCGTCATCGGCCTCGCAGCAGCGGGCGGAGGCGCCTACCTGGCCGTCCTGCACAACGGGTCCGATTCGGCACAACCGGTGCCGATGTACGCGGCTTCAACGGGCAATGCGGTCACGGAGACAGAGAACAGCATTACGAGCGCCCCGGCGGCAACCGTCGAGCCGGCGCCTCAGGCATTGGTTGCCGAGCCGAAGCCGCAACCCGCAGTGACCGAGCCTGCGCCGGCCCCTGCGCGCACCGTTCGCCGGACCACGGCGCCATCGCGAGCGCCGTCGCCCGCGCCGTCACAGCGCGCGCGCACGTCGCCGAGCTACGGCGGCAACAGCCCCTCGGCGCCCGTTTACACGCCGCCCAGCGCGCCAGTCGGATCCTCCGGTCTCACCTGCCATCGAGCCGGTCGAGAACACGACGGTTGAACGCTCACCGGTCGTGACGGAGCCGCCACGCAAGGTCTACGACGAGCTGGTGATTCCAGCGGACTCTGTCATCGGGTTGCAAGTCGAGACGGCGGTCACCACCGAGCGCGCGAAGCTCGAGGATAAAGTCGGCGCGCGCGTGACGCGCGACGTCAAGGTTCGCGATCAGGTTGCGATTCCTGCCGGCGCGAAAGCCGAAGGGTCTGTCACGCTGGTCGAACGCGGCGGGCGCTTGAAGGATCAGGCGCGCCTCGGCATCCGCTTCCATACGATCGTGCTGGCCGACGGCACCCGGCTGCCGATCAACACTGAAACGATTTACCGCGAGGGCGAGTCGCCGGCGCGCGAAAGCGCGGCCAAGATTGGCGGCGCCGCGGTGGGCGGTGCGGTGCTCGGTGCGATTTTCGGCGGCAAGAAAGGCGCGGTCATCGGCAGCACGGTCGGCGCGGCTGGCGGCGGCGTCGCCGTGGCGGCCAGTGAGCCGAATGCCGCAACACTACCGGCGGGTTCCACGGTCACCGTTCGCATGGGCTCGCCCGCGACGGTGACGGTCGAGCGATAACCCGACCTCAGTCATGGCAGATGGCAAATGGCAGATGGCAGAGCGATTTGCCATTTGCGATTTGCCATCTGCCATCTAGGGCCGTAGCCTCCACCGTTCCACCCATCGCCCCTCAACCGGCTCCAGCGCAACAACACCGTTGAGCGGAAAATCCGCGGGCATCGCATCGGCCATGCCGGTTTGCAATCTCCCCAGCAGCCGCGGCAGGTACGGAAAGTGTCCGGTGAGCATGATGTGCCGGTCGTCGCCTGCGATCGCATCGACGATCCAACCCGTGGGATCGGTTGGCTGCAGCCCGCGCGCTGCAGCAAATGCTGCGAGGGGATTGCAGCGCTTCCAGTAGGCCTCGGCGGTCTGCCGGCGCGCGCAGCTTGCCGCTGTGCCAGATGACGTCGGGCTTCGCTCCCGCGCTCGGCCGCCTTCTGCGCGAGCATGTCGACCTCGACGCGGCCACGATCGGACAGCGGCCGCATCGGATTGACGTCGGGCCCGACCGCGTCGCCGTGATGAACGAGATACAGCACACGGCTACTCGAGCTTGAGCGGCCCGAATCTCGGCAAACTGCTGCTGCGTTTCCTCGATGCGGCCGATCCTGACGCCCTCCAGGGTCGCGTCGAAGCGCTCGACATCGCGCATGGCCCGCTCGAACTGGCTCTTCGCGTTGTCGAGATGCTTGCCCGACCATGCTGAAGTGATCCTGGAACTTGTCGAACCGGGTGCGTCAGCTGCGCGAGCATCTCCTGCACGCGCTTGCGCCTCTTCCTGAATCTTCATGCCGCGGAAGCCGACGGCCAGCGCCTGAATGTAGGCGTACATCGTGTTCGGCGAAACCGGCACCACATGGCGACTCGCGGCCGTAGGTCAGCAGCTCGGGCCGGCCGATGACTTCGTAATAGACGTTCTCGGCCGGCACGAACATGAAGGCCACGTCGAGCGTCTCCGGCGGCAGCACGTAGCGATCGGCAATTTCCTTCGATGCGTCCGCGGACGTCCGAGTAGAACTGCTTCATCGCCGCGTCGCGGGCGGCCGGTTCTGTCGGCCCGCGAGCGCGCGCCGAAAGTTGTCGAGCGGAAACTTGCAGTCGATGCACAGCGCGCCGTACGGCGTGCGGACGAGCGCGTCCACGCGGCCGCTTCCGATCGACGCCTGGATCTCGTACTGCTCGGCCGGCAGCAGGTCGCGCGAGCATCTGCTCGAGCGTGAACTCGCCGAAGTCGCCGCGCAGCTTCGGCGACTGCAGCATCCGCTGGAACTCGTCGAGGCTGCGGCTCTGTTCGAGGATGCGGCTGTTGGTGGCTTTCAGGTCGCCGAGCGTCTGCGTCACCTGCAGGGATTGCTGCTGGATGGCCGCGCGCGTTTCTTCTCTCACGGCCCGCGTCTCGTCCCGGACGCTGCCGATCGTGCCGTTGAGCGATTGTGTCGCCTGCTGCAGCGCCTGCGCGAACGTGCGGTTCATCTCGGCGGTCATCACGTCGAGCCGCTGTTCGAGCGCGCGAACGGCCACGGCTCCCTCATCCTGCCGCTGTCGGACCTTGAGCGCGCGAATAGCGAGCGCGCCTCCGACGAGGCCGATGATCAGGGCGGCGATGACGAGGAACAATTCGGAGAGGGGCATCCAGGAAAAAGTTTAGTACAAGTGGGGTTCGTGGGTTCGTATAGTTCGTATAGTTCGTGGGTTCGTTTGGTTCGTGCGGTTCGTGAGGTTCGTGGGTTCGTGCGGTGCGTAAGGTTCAAGGAGTTCGCAGTTCGCGAACCCGAACCTTACGAACCGTACGAACCTTACGAACCGACGAACCCTACGAACTTTACGAACTTCTACGAACCCTCGGGTATCAGAACGATTTTCCCGTACGCGCCGGGCTTCATGACCTCCTCGTGCGCGCGTGGCGCGTCGGCCAGCGGCAGTCTCCCTGCCGACCTGCGGCTTGCATCCGGATCGCTCCATGCCCGCCACGATCGCGGCGTGCGCGGTGGCCAGCTCGGCCGGCGACGCGTTCCAGTTCGTGATGCCTTTGATGACGGCATCCTTCGCCATGATCAGCCGGGGATTCAACTCCAGTGCGCCGCGGTTGCCGACGACGATGATGCGGCCGTGCTTGGCGATGAGCTCGAGATCGCGCACCAGATTGACGTTGGCGAGCATTTCGATGACGAGATCGACCCCTCGCCCGCCGGTCTTGGCCACGATGGCCTTCTCGTATCCGGCGGCGGTGTGATCGAAGATCTCGCCGACGCCCTGCTCGCGCGCGAGCTGGCGGCCGCGATCGGTACCCGCCGTGCCGAACACGACCAGGCCCGCAGCCCTCGCGATCTGCGCCGCCGCGACGCCGACCGCGCCGCTCGCGCCATGGATGAGGACCGTTTCGCCCGGACGCGCATCCCCCTTGTGGAAGAGCGCCCGCCATGCGGTGACGTACGGCACGCCCACGCCGGCGCCCTCGGCGAACGAGACATGGCCGGCCAGATGGTGCACCTGATCGACGTTCGAAAGCACTTTCTCCGCATACGATCCGTACGCGCGCCCATCCACGCTGCCGCTCAGGTACACACGGTCGCCAACCTTGACGCTGGTGACGTCGGCGCCAACGGCTTCAACCGTGCCCGCGGCATCGACGCCTGGCGTATAAGGCAACGTCGGGAGGGACGCGTACACGCCGCTGCGAATATAGGTGTCGACCGGGTTGATACCGACGGCTTTCACGCCGACGAGCACCTGCCCCGGTCCGGCCGGGCGATCGGGAACGCTCTCGAGCTTCATCACTGATGGATCGCCGAATTGATGCACGCGAATCGCTTTCATGCGCGACAGTTTGACACCATTTGCGACGTGCAGTAGGCTAAAAGCCTCATGACGTCCGTGTGCCACCGGCCGCACCACCATCATCACCATCACCACACGGTGACGGGCCGGCGGAGCTGCGGATAGTTCGAGACGATCACATACCGAGCATCCACTGCCCCGCCATAACCGGCGGGGTTTTTTGTTTATGACAATAGAATTTCACGAAACAAAACGGGCTCGTGCCCGCGGTCGTTCAGGACGCTGAAAGCGGCGAAGTGCTGATGGTCGGTTTCATGAACGACACCGCGCTCGCCACAACGAAGGAAACCGGGTTTGCGACCTTCTACAGCCGGTCGCGGCAGAAGCTCTGGACCAAGGGCGAGACGTCGGGCAACAAGCTCGCCGTCCAGCAGATCCTGGTCGACTGCGATGACGACACGATCCTGATGAAGGTGAAGCGCCTCGGCGACGGCAACGTCTGCCACACCGGGGCTCGCTCGTGCTTCAGAGAGCTCGCCAACTAACCATGCCAATGCTCAAGCTCGGCCTACCGAAGGGATCGCTCCAGGATTCCACCGTGCAGCTCTTCGCGCGCGCGGGGTTCACCATCTACGTCAGCTCGCGGTCGTACTTTCCCTCGATCGACGACCCCGAGATCGAGTGCATGCTCATTCGCGCGCAGGAAATGGCCCGATACGTGGCCGACGGCGTGCTCGACTGCGGTCTCACCGGCCAGGACTGGATCGCGGAACACCAGAGCGGCCTGGCCACGCCGGCGTCTCTCGTCCCGGTGGCCGATCTCATCTACTCGAAGCAGAGCTTCGGCAAAGTCCGCTGGGTGCTCGCCGCGCCAGAGGATTCCCGATTCAAGACGCCGCAGGATCTCGAAGGCGCCACGATTGCCACCGAACTGGTGCGCGCAACCAGGGCGTACTTCGATCGCCTCGGCGTGAACGTCAACGTCGAGTTCTCCTGGGGCGCCACCGAAGTGAAGCCGCCGGTCCTCGCCGACGCGATCGTCGAGGCGACCGAGACCGGATCGACCCTGCGCGCGAACCGGCTGCGCATCCTCGACACCGTGATGGAAAGCAACACGCAGCTGATCGCCAACGGCGCGGCGCATGGGCGACACGTGGAAGCGAACCAAGATCGAGAACATCTCGCTGTTGCTGAAGGCCGCCATCGAGGCGCAGGGACGCGTCGGCATCATGCTGAACGTCCGGCGCGACGATCTGCAGGCCGTCCTCGCGCTGCTGCCGGCGCTGCAGCGGCCGACGATCTCGCCGCTCAGCGAAGACGGATGGGTGGCCGTGAACACGATCATCGAAGAACGAACCGTGCGCGATCTGATTCCGCGGCTCAAGTCGGCGCGCGCGCAGGGCATCGTCGAGTATCCGCTGAACAAGATCGTGCGTGTGATGCGAATCCTGACTTCCGCGCAACGCGAAGGCCGTCGAGCGGCTGCTGCGGCCGCCGAGCCAGGACGATCGCCGTATCGCCACCAGGGTGGCCACCATCGTGTCGGCCGTCCGCAGGCGAGGCGATGCCGCGCTCCTCGACTATGCGCGGCGCTTCGACCGGCTCGAGGGCCCACTCGAAGTCTCGCCCGATGAGATCGAAGAACTGGCCGCCCGCGTTCCGCCGCGAGTCCGCGCGGCCATCTCGGCCGCCGCGCGGAACATCGAAAAAGTCGCCCGCCGGCAGCGGCCGCGCGGCTGGACCGTGAAGACCAGGCGGGCGTCAGCGTCGAACAGCGGGTCACGCCGCTCGATCGCGTCGGCTGCTACGTGCCGGGCGGGCGCTATCCCCTGCCCTCCTCGCTGCTCATGACGGCCATTCCGGCGCGCGCGGCCGGCGTCGGCGAGATCATCGTCGCGTGTCCCGCGTCCCGAACCCGTCGTCATGGCCGCTGCGCGAACGGCGGGCGTGACGAAGCTGTTCCGAATGGGCGGGGCGCAGGCTGTT
Source organism: Vicinamibacterales bacterium (assembly GCA_963746535.1). GTDB lineage: Bacteria > Acidobacteriota > Vicinamibacteria > Vicinamibacterales > JAMQPK01 > JAMQPK01. The sequence continues at coordinate 663,223 of CAVVBP010000012.1, forward strand.
GCCGCAATGGCGTACGGCACGCGCACCGTGCCGCGTGTGGATAAGATCGTCGGGCCCGGCAATCGGTACGTGGCGGCCGCCAAGGCACTCGTCGCCAGCGACTGCGCCATCGATTTCTACGCCGGGCCGACCGAGATCGTCATCGTGTCCGACACCGGGAACCCGGAATGGATCGCCGCCGATCTGATCGCACAGGCCGAGCACGATCCGCAGGCGCGGGCGATTCTGATTACCAGCAGCCGGCGTCTGGCATCGAGGGTTGCACGTTCGGTCTCGTTGCAGATGCCGGCGAAGGGGCCGGCGCGCGAGTCGCTCGCGCGGCATGGCGGCATCATCGTCGCGGTCAACCGGGAGGAAGCCGCGGAGCTCGCCAATCGCGCCGCCGCCGAGCACCTCGTCTGCGACGACGACCGCTTCGCCGCCCAGGTGCGCTCCGCCGGTGCGATCTTCGTCGGCTCGTACACGGCCCAGGTCGCGGGCGATTACGCCATCGGCTCGAATCACGTGTTGCCGACCAACGGCGCCGCCCGGTTCCGTGGAGGCCTGCATGCCGCCGATTTCGTGCGCGTGTCGACCGTTCAGCGGATGACGCGCAAAGGACTCGACAATCTCGCCTCGACGGTCATCACGCTTGCGCGCGAAGAGGGGCTCGAGGCACACGCGCGATCGATCGAGGTCCGGCTTGGTCTTCCGCGGCGTGTCACGGAGGCGTCGCGATGACCTACGTGCGTCCTGGCGATCGGCAGGGTGCCCTGCGGCTGCACATGAACGAGAACACGGGAGGCTGTTCTCAAGCCGTCATCGAGGCCATCAGGGAGATCTCCGCCGAGGACGTCGCGTACTACCCGAACTACAGCGCGCTCGTTCGCGAATGCGCCGAATACCTGGGCGTCACGGAGCCTCAGCTTGCGTTGACCAACGGACTGGACGAAGGTCTCTGGGCCCTGACGGTGAGCGCGTTCCGGATGAACGGCAACCCTGTGGGATCGCTCGAAGCAATCGTCCCGGTGCCGGCCTTCGAAATGTACTCGGTGTTCATCAAGGCGGCCGGTGGCCGCATGGTCGCCGTCGATCCGAAGCCCGGCTTCGAGTTCCCGACACGCGAGATCTGCGACGCCATCACGGATCGGACGCGAATCATCTTTCTGACCAATCCCAACAACCCCACCGGCCAGCTCATTCCGCGCGACGCGACGCGCGAAATCGTGCGATGCGCGCCGCCCGACGTCACCATCGTGATTGACGAGGCGTACTTCGACTTCTGCGGCGAGACGTTTCTGCCCGAGCTCGGCGGGCACACGAACGTCGTCGTCGGGCGGACGTTTGCCAAGGCCCACGGTCTGGCCGGACTGCGCGCGGGCTGCCTGATCGGCGATCCCGCGCGGCTCGAGCCGGTGCGCGAGGCGATACCGCCGTTCAGCCTCAGCGTGTTCGCGGCCGCCGGCTGGCGGGCGGCCCTTCGCGACCGCGATTACCTCGACTGGTACCGCGCGCAGGTCGTGGAATCGCGCGAGGTTCTGTATGCGGCGTGCGATCGACTTGGCCTGTCCTACTGGAAGAGCGCGGGAAACTTCGTGCTGATCGACGTCAGCCGATCGGGCAACGCCACCGACATCGTCCGGGCGCTCCGCGAACGTGGCATCCTCGTACGCGACCGCTCGCGCGAGCCGGGCTGCGGCGGCTGCATCCGGGTCACCGCGGGCCTCGTCCGCCACACCGAAGTCGTTGTCGAAGCGCTGGAGGGATTGTGCGCCGTGCCGTAATCGACAGGCGAACGCGCGAGACGCAGATTCGCGTCCGCCTCGGCATCGAGGGCAAGGGCCGGTACGACGTCAGCACGGGCATTCGCTTTCTCGACCACATGCTCGAGCTGATGACGCGCCATGGCGGGTTCGACCTCGAGGTGCGCGCAACCGGCGACCTCGACGTCGATCAGCACCACACGGTCGAGGATCTCGGCATCGCGCTCGGCGAGGCCGTGTCCAAAGCGCTCGGGACCCGGCGCGGTATCAACCGTGCGGGCTACTTCGTGATGCCGATGGACGAAACGCTCGGGGTCGCGGCCATCGATCTTGGAGGCCGTCCGCATGCCGTGGTCGATCTCGCCCTGAAGGTCGACCGGGTCGGCGATCTGCAAAGCGAGCTCGTGCACGATTTCTTCGAGGGATTTGCGCTGGGGGTTCGCGGCAACGTGCACCTCAAGGTGCTCTACGGCCGCTCCAGCCATCATCACGTGGAAGCGGTGTTCAAAGCGTTCGGCCGGGCGCTGCGCGTGGCGTGCTCCCGCGACAGGCAGCTTCTACGCACGCTTCCCAGCACGAAAGGATTGTTGTGATCGCCCTCGTCGATTACGGCGCCGGAAACCTGACTTCGGTCCGCAAGGCGCTCGCGGCCGTTGGCGCCGACGTGCAGACACCGCAGCGGCCCGCGGACCTGGACACGGCAGAAGGGGTCATCGTGCCGGGCGTCGGCAACTTCGCGCGAACGGCGGCGCTCGACCGCGAGTGGCGCGACGCGATTCTGGGCGTCGTCGAGCGAGGCCGGCCGCTCCTGGGCATCTGCGTCGGACTGCAGTGGCTGTTCGAAGGCAGCACCGAGGCCCCGGGCTGCGAGGGATTGGCGTTGATGCCCGGCCAGTGCCAGCTCCTCAAGCCGGAATGGCCCAACAAGGTGCCCCACGTCGGCTGGAACGAGCTCGAGTTTCCGAGAGCCTCACGGCTGTTCGAGGGCATCCGCAATCGCTCCCAGGTGTACTTCACTCACTCGTATGCGGCGCCCGTGACCGACGAAGCGATCGCGGTGACCACGCACGTCGTGCCTTTTGCGAGCGCGGTCGAACGCGGGCAGGTCTTCGGCGTGCAGTTCCATCCAGAGAAGTCCGGCGAGATCGGGCTTCGTGTGCTGACGAATTTTCTCAATGCTCTCTAAACGCATCATCGCCTGCCTCGACGTCAAGAACGGCCAGGTCGTCAAAGGCGTGAACTTCGAAGGCTTGCGAAACGCCGGCGACCCGGCCGAGCTGGCCGAGCGCTATAACAAGGAAGGCATCGACGAGGTCGTGATTCTCGACGTCACGGCCACGCTCGAGGGACGCCGCGCGCTGGCCGCCACCGTCTCGGCTGTGGCCAAACGCATTTTCATCCCGCTGACCGTCGGGGGCGGCATCCGCTCGGAAGATGACGCCGCGGCTGCCATTGATGCCGGAGCGGAAAAGGTGAGCCTGAACACCGCGGCGCTCACCGATCCGGCGCTGATTACGACGCTCGCCTCGCGTTACGGCAGCCAGGCCGCCATCGTCGCGATCGACGCCAAGTGGGTGGACGGCCGGGCGCTCGTCTACGTGCGGAGCGGCAGCGCCGAAACCCAGCGGGAAGCGGTCGAGTGGGCCAGGGAGGCCGCCGATCGCGGCGCGGGGGAGATTCTCCTGACGTCGATCGATCGCGATGGCACCAAGAAAGGCTTCGACTGCGAGCTGACCGCGGCGGTCTCGAGAGCCGTGCCGATTCCCGTCATTGCATCAGGCGGCGCGGGCTCGCTCGAGCATTTTTCCGAGGTGTTCACCGACGGTTGCGCCGATGCGGCGCTGGCTGCCTCGATCTTCCATTTCTCCGAGCACGCCGTGCGCGACCTCAAGGAAATGCTGCGCGACCAGGGCATTCCGGTGCGGCTGTAGACATGCTGATCCCGGCGATTGATCTCAAGGGCGGCAAGGTCGTCCAGTTGATTCAGGGCGAGAAGCTGGCCATCGAAACAACCGACCTCGACTACTGGATCGAACGGTTTTCGAGCTTTCGACGAGTAAACGTCATCGATCTCGACGCGGCCATGGGCTCGGGCTCGAACGACGGGCTGGTGCGCGAGATCTGCAGACGGCTGCCCTGCCAGGTCGGCGGCGGCGTGCGATCGCCGGAACGCGCGATCGAGCTGTCGTCGATCGGGGCCAGGAAGGTCATCGTCGGCTCGGCGATGTTCAAGGACGGCCTGCCGGACACGGCGAGCGCCCAACGTTTCTCTGAGGCCGTCGGCGTGGAGCGCATCGTCGGGGCCGTCGACAGCAAGGGGGGCCGGGTCGTGACGCATGGCTGGAAATCGACGACGGGCACCACGGCCGCCGATGCCGTCCGCGCGCTCGAACCGTATTGCGGCGAGTTCCTGTACACGCACGTGGACAAGGAAGGGTTGATGAAAGGCACCGACATCGCGGCCATCCGCACCGTGCGCGACGCCACGCGCCGGCCGCTCATCGCCGCGGGGGGCGTCACCACGCAGGCCGAGATTGACGAGCTCGATGCGCTCGGCATCGATGCGGTCGTCGGCATGGCGGTTTATACCGGAACCTTAAAGATCTAGAATCTAACCCAATGTCATCCGAGACACAGACGCGACGAGGGCCCGAGCCGCCGGACATCGCCGAGCGGGGCGGCATGAAGAACGGACAACCGCAGCGGTCGGACGAACGGCTGTTCATGCAGCTGCTGGTGTATGGCGGCTGCCGCGACTCGCGGGCCGTCTCGAGCGCGCTGTCGAATGCCGGTGTCGAAGGCGCCGTCTACGAGGACGCCAACGACCCTCAGGGTGTCGCCATTCTGTCGTTGACGAAGGATCCGAACTTCTTTCTCGACACGATGCGGCCCCTTCTCAACAGCGGTCCGTTCGGATCCCTGACCGCCAAGCCGGAGTTCACGATGCTGGGGCGCACCTACGCGCTGGGCTACGAGCCTGACCTGGCCGAAGCCATCCTGCACCGCCCGAGGCGCACGGTGCTGAACACGGACTGGCCCTGGGCCGTGTGGTATCCCCTGCGCCGGAACGGGCGGTTTGCCCAGCTGCCCCCGAGGAGCAGCGCGTCATCCTCGCCGAGCACGGCGCCATCGGCATGTCGTACGGCGCGGGCGACTACGCGCACGACATCCGTCTCGCCTGCCACGGCCTCGACAAGAGCGACAACGACTTCGTCATCGGCCTGCTCGGCAAAGCCCTCTTCCCCCTCTCGCACATCGTCCAGGCGATGCGGAAGACCCAGCAGACGTCGCTCTACCTGGATCGGCTCGGTCCGTTCTTCGTCGGCCGCGCCGTCTGGCAATCGCCCCAATAGAACTCGCACCATGCGCGCGGCGGCCCCATTACGTTATAATCCGTAACGATTACGTAGATTGACGTAATGGAAAATCCCTTCGTATACGGCGAGGTGGTGCCCGCAGCGGCGTTCGTCGACCGTCTCGACGAGCTCGATCGCCTCGTCCGCGACCTCGGCTCGGGCCAGAAGGTCTTTCTGATCTCGCCGAGGCGGTACGGCAAGTCGTCCCTCATCCACCAGGCGCTGCGCGCGGTGGCCCGGGGCGGCGCCCTGACCGCGGAGGTGACCGTCAGCAGCTACAGCTCCTACCTCGCGTTCCTGGAAGGCTACACGCGCTCGCTCCTGGCGATGCAGAGCGGCTGGGACAAGGCGCGGGCCTGGCTGAAAGACGCAATTGGCACCGCGAAACCCGAATTGCGCCTCGAAGCCGACTCCGCCGGCGTCATGGGCATCTCGGTGAAGTTTCCGAGCGTGCGGACCGATCGCGACATCTCGCGCCTTGCCGCCGACGTGTTCCTGCTGCCCGGACGCCTCAGCGAAGTCCGCAAGGCGCGCATTGTCGTCGCGCTCGACGAGTTCCAGGCCATCAACGGGTTCAACGGCGGCAGCGTCGAGCACGCCATGCGCGCCGCCGTGCAGCATCAGCGCAGCGTCGGGTACGTTTTCGCCGGTTCCGAGCCCAGCCTCATGGAACGGATGCTCGGCCCGAAGCGCCCGTTCTACAAAGCCGGTCCGGTGATGCGCCTCGAGAAGATCCCGGCGGATCTGTTCTCCGGTTTCATCGAATCGCGGTTTTCACGAACCGGCATCAAGCCCGAAGCGGGGCTCGGACACGCCATCGTGGATCTCGCGGGCAACATGCCCTACGACGTTCAGCGCCTGGCGCACGAGAGCTGGGACGATGCGCGCGCCGCGGGCAAGCGGCGGATCGGCGTGGAGGATCTCCACGCGACGCTCCATCGCCTGCTGGCCGAGCAGGAAACGATGTTCGAAGCCATGTGGCAGCGCCTCACGCTCCCCCAGCGCGCGACCCTCCGGGCCGTCGTGCTGGCCGACGGGCGCGAACTGCTCTCGGCCGACCTGCGCACCCGCTACAGGCTGGGTGGCGCGTCCACGGTGCAGGCGGCGCTGCAGGCCCTGGCGCGAGAGGACCTCGTCGCGCGTGAGAACGATCGTTATGTCGTCGTCGACTCGTTGATGCGGGAATGGATCGCGCGAAAGACCTTCTGACACGGGTGGGGCTGCATCGCCCCGAGATTCGCGCGTGGGCGATGTACGACTGGGCCAACTCGGCGTTCGCCACCACCATCATCACCGCCATTTTCCCGGTGTATTTCACGTCGGTCGCCGGTGCAAATCTGCCCGCCGGCGAAGCCACCCGGCTGCTCGCGCGCACGACGACCATCGCGCTTGCGACCTCCGCGATTCTCGCGCCGTTTCTCGGGGCGCTGGCCGACTACGCGCCCATCAAGAAGCGCCTGCTCGGGCTGTTCACCGCGATTGGCTGCATCGCCGCGGGTTGCCTCGTGCTCGTGCATCGAAACGACTGGCTGCTGGCCGCCATCCTGTTCGGCATCGGCAACGTTGGATTTACCGCGAGCCTCACGCTCTACGACTCGTTCCTGCCCCACCTGGCGCGCGAAGACGAAATCGATCGCGTCTCGACGGCGGGTTTTGGCCTGGGATACCTCGGCGGCGGCCTGCTGCTCGCGCTGAACGTGGCCTGGATTCTCTCGCCCTCGACATTCGGCATCAGCGACGCGGGGCAGGCCTCGCGTCTGTCCTTCCTGAGCGTCGCGCTGTGGTGGGCGCTGTTTTCGATCCCGCTGTTCCGCCGCGTGCCCGAGCCGGCGGTCGTCGGCGCCGGAGCGCGCTCGACCGTCGCGCTCATGCGGGCCTCGCTCCTCGGACTGGTCCACACCCTTCGCGATCTTCGACGGTACCGGCAGGCGTTTCTGCTCCTCGTCGCCTTCGTCATCTACAGCGACGGCATCGGCACCATCATCAGACTGGCGACGAGCTACGGGACCGAGCTCGGCCTGAACCAGGGGGCGCTCATCACGGCCATCCTGCTCGTGCAGTTCGTCGGCATTCCGTTCGCCTTCCTCTTCGGAATGCTCGCCGGCTCGCATCGGCGCGAAAACGTCGATCTTCATCGCGCTGGCGGTTTACACGCTGATTACGGTGGCGGGCTACTACATGAAGACCGAGCGCGACTTCTACCTGCTCGCACTCATGGTCGCCTCGGTGCAGGGCGGAAGCCAGGCGCTCAGCCGCTCTCTCTTTGCCAGCATGATTCCGAAAGAGCGGTCGTCGGAGTTCTTCGGGTTCTTCTCGATCTTCGAGAAGTTCGGCGCGATTGCCGGCCCGGCGGCGTTCGAAGTGGCCAGCCGCGCGACCGGCTCGAGCCGCAGCGCGATTCTCAGCGTGATGGTGTTCTTTATTGCAGGAGCCGCGGTGCTGACGCTAGTGGATGTGCGCGCAGGTCAAGAGGCTGTGAAGAATCGGTAGAATTCTTTATTTCAGCATTGCCCTGACCCGCTGCGCCCATTGATCCTGCGCCCGAACGTTGGTGCCGTGACCCGTTTCCAGATCGTATTTGCTCTGCTCTTCCTGCAGCTCGCGATCGACCTCGATCACCATCGTCTGAATCGGCTCGGTGCCGCCGGGGTCGAGGCAGGCGTCCTTGAACTCCCCGAACCGCTTCCTGATCTTCCTGGCCGCCAGCTCCGCCAAATCGAAGTGCAGCTGCTCGTGATCGAGCAGCTGTCTGTCCAGTTGCATGACGTTGCGGCGCGCTTGCATCTGGGCCTGGCTCGCGGTCGTGCGCTCGCCGGCGTTCCCCCATATGTTCCCGTAGCTCGTCCGCCACCACGACTGCGACGGGTCGAATATCGCGTGCGCCGAGGCCACCAGCTCGCCGACGACGCATTCCCAGGAGGTTTCGATGTGCAGCCAGCTCAGCGAGGAGTTGCGAGCCTGCACCGGCACGCGTCCGCGGAAATCCTCCTTCATGAGCCTGCGCGTCGGCGACCACTCGAAACCACTTTGCGCATGCGCCAGAGGCGCGACCCAGAGGACGACGGCGAGGCACACGATGATCCTCATTGCGATAGGATATCTGCACATGCCGTTCATACGCGACATCTTTGCTGCCGCGGGCAGCACACGGCGGCCCGTCATTTCATTCGAATTCTTCCCGACCAAGACACCCGAAGGCGAGCGCACGCTCCTGGAGAAGACGATCCCGGCCCTCGGACAGCTGAAACCGGATTTCTGCTCTGTAACCTACGGCGCCGGCGGCAGCACCCGCGAGAAGACGCTCACCATCGTCGATCGCATTCAGCGCGAGCAGGGGCTGACCGCGATGGCGCACATGACGTGCGTCAATGCCACACGCGAAGAGACGTCGGCCGTGCTCGAGCGGGCGCGCGCGCTCGGCATCACCAATATCCTGGCGCTGCGGGGCGACCCTCCCGGCGGTGTGGGCGATTTTCAGAAGACCGAAGGTGGATTCGAGTACTCATGGGAGCTCGTCCGCTTCATCAAGGAAATGGGCGGCTTCTCCATCGGTGTGGCCGGTTTTCCCGAGGGGCACATCGCGCAAACGGAGGGGAAGCGTACAGACTGGCACCATCTGAAGCACAAGATCGATCAGGGCGCCGATTTCGTGATCACGCAGTTGTTCTTCAACAACCGCGACTACCTCGAGTTCCGGGATTATCTGACCTCGCTCGGCGTGACGGTGCCCCTCGTTCCGGGAATCATGCCGATTCTGAGCACGGCACAGATCAAGCGGCTCGTGGCCCTGTGCGGCGCCGACATTCCGCAGAAGCTCGCCAGCGAGCTCGACAAGCGGGGATCGGATGACGAGGCGGCGGCGGAGTACGGCGTCGAGTACGCGACGCGCCAGTGCGAGGAACTGCTACGGGAAGGCGTGCCGGGCCTGCACTTCTACACGCTGAACAAGTCGAAATCGACGATCGCCGTCGTCAGAAACCTGGGCTTGACCCAGGAAGCGGCCCGCCCCGAGCGCAGTCGAGGGGCTATCGGCCAGTGACGGTCGAAATCGCGACCGCGCGATAGCCGCCGCGCGCCTTGAAGTAGAACCAGACGCCCGTAAAAATCACGGCGAGAATCGCGCCGAGCAGCGCGACCATCTGCAGCGCGGCGCCAGGCCCGAACTGATCCATGCGCTCGCCCATCAGCGGCACCACGAGACCGACCGACAACATGCCCGCGCCCCCGAGCAGCGAGAGCACCAGCGCGCCCCCGCGCGGAAACTGTTCGGCGGCGACGCCCAGCATCGTCGGCCAGAGGAAGGTCTTGCCGATGCCGAAGAGCGTGGCGGCCACAAACGCCACGAGCGCGTTCGAATTGCTGTCGAGGCCTCCGAGCCAGTAGAGACCGACCCCTGCCAACAGCGAACTGACGATGAGCGTCGTGAGCGGTGACTTGTGGCTGAGGCCGCTCGCCCACTGCCGGAGCGCAAACATCAGTCCCGCGGTGTAGACAAGGAACAGCACACCGCTGCCGGCGCCCGGGTTGAGCTGCGGCACGAGCTCGCCCATCACAGTGGGGAACCACTGATCGGGGCCCATCTCGGTGGCCGCCGTCATCCACATGCAGATGAACAGCACGATGAACAGCGGCCGCATGGCCTGGCTCCACATCTCGGCCGTGGAGACATTCGACGTCACCCGCTCCGTTTGCGGATACGAGAGCGAGAACGCCATGACCAGGTAGACGACGGCGGGAATCAGAATCAGGGACAGCCGAAGCTGCCAGCTCGCATTGAAGAGAGCCGACAGGGTCACCGCCGCCAGCCCGCCGACGATCAGCCCGCCGGGCCACCATGCGTGGACGGCGATGATCTTCTTGGTCTTTTCGGTGCTGTAGATGGTCGCGATCAACGGGTTGATGACGCCCTCGACAAGCCCGTGCGACAGCCCGAAGAGAAAGAACCCGACATAGAGCATCATCGTGCCCGGGTGATCGAGCAGCGACGCGATCGGCGCACTCGGCCGCGGCGCGAGGATGACGAGCGACACGCCGATGATAAAGCCCAGCGCCGAGAGCATGTGCAACGTGCGCATGCCGATGACGTCGACGAGATTGCCGCTGATGAAGATCGCGATCGTGAACGCCCAGAAGGCGGGACTGAAGATCAATCCCATCTGCTCGTTGGTAATCGAGAACGCCGCGCTCATCGGGCCAGCCACGTCGCCGCGAATGGCAAACACCATCGCGGCGGTCCCGATGGACAGACAGCTCGTGACGAACAGCTTCTCTTTGTTCATAAGATGCGCCGGGTCCAAAGGACCCGGCCTACTGATGAGGGGCCCCGGCCTACTGACCGCGTCCCCCGCGACCGCCGCGCGCCGGCATCGGCGGCGCAGTCACCACGTCGTATTTGCGATCGGCATCCTTGGCGACGCCCACAATCAGGAACTCGAGCGGCGTCGTCCCGGTGTTTTCAAACGACTTCCTGTCGTTCAGCTGAATCGGTACGGCATCGCCCGTCCGAATCTCGGCGCTTTCCGATCCGATCGTGACCTTACCCTGCCCGCTCATCACGTAGTAGAACTCGCCCACCTCGGCCAGTGCTTGCGGACCGCTCGAGGTCCCCGGCGGCAGCAACAGATGGTCGACATACGACCATGCGCTCAGGAACACGCTCGGCGCCAGCGCGCGCCGGTACTGCACCGTCCCCTTGCCGCCGTTCAGCGCATCGATCGGACGCAGCAGCGACTGATCCAGCCGCATCGTCATGAACACCGGAATCGGGTCGATCGGCACGCCGACGCGGCCATCGGTCAGGTCGAACGCGTCGTACACACCCTTGCGCGCCGACACGTTGATGTTCATCCACTGCACGGGCTTGTCGGTGGCGTTGTAAATCGCGTGCATGCTGCCCATGCGCGTCGGCGCGCCCGCCGGGCCCTTGAGCGTTGAGGTGCGGCCGTTAATCGTGAACTGTGCTTCGCCGTCGAAGATGACGAACATCTCTTCGCACTGGTTGTGGAAGTGCGCGCCGATGCCGCTCTTCGGCTGGATGATGCCGCGGTGCAGGAAGTAGAGGTTGGTGTCGAGCGAGCTCGCGTTGAACAGGCCCATGTAGTTCAACTGACCCGGCCCGCCGTGCACGCTCGGCGAGTCGCGATACTTCGAGGGCTCGGTGTGCGCGATGCGCTCGGCGAGCGGCAGCTTCTGCGGACTGACGGGCGTCCCCTGCTGGGCGATCGAAATCGCGCCGGCGACGGCCAACATCGATGCAAGCGTCAAGAATTGTTTTCTCATAGCGTCCTTTCAAATCACATCGAACTGCAGAACCGTATACCCCGGAGCCGCGAATTTCTCCATGGCGCCCCAGACCTCCTGATGGATCTCCGAGGCCACCCACTTCTGCCGGAGCTCTTCGCTTTCGTAGATGATCAAGAAACGATAGTTGATGCCGGGCGGGGCCGTGCCGACGGGCACGGCGACAATCTTCAACATCCGCACGTCGATGTAGCCGCGAAACTTCTGCGCGGCCGGCCTGAACACGGTCTGGAAATAACGCGTCATCTCCTGCTCTTTGGCAGGATCGATGCCGAGGTCCACGTGTACCTGAATCATAGGTAAACCACCTTCTGGCCCATTACAGACGTGCGAACGCGATAGAGACCGGTTTCTGCCGTGATGTACAGCGAGCGTCCGTCGTCGCCCCAGCCGCAATTGGCCGGATCCTCCGGCGGCACGATGCTGCCGAGGTGTTTGCCTTCCGGCGAAAGCACGAGCACCGCACTCGGCCCGGTCGCCCAGATATTGCCCTGCACGTCGATCTTCATGCCGTCGGGAACGCCGCCTTCCTTGAAACCCGACGAGTCGAAGAGCACGCGGCCGTTGCTGACGTTCCCGTCTGCCGCGACCTCGTACCTCATCCAGATGCGCTGGCGCTCGTCGGAATTGGACACATACAGCGTCTTCTCGTCTGGCGAAAACGCGATCCCGTTCGGCCGCGTGAGGTCGGTGATGATGACGTCGAGCTTTCCGTTCTGCAGCTTGAACACACCGTTGAAGGGCAGCTCCTTCGATGGATCGTCATCCTGCAGCGGCAGTCCATACGGCGGATCGGTGAAGTACAGGGTGCCGTCCGATCGAAAGACGATGTCGTTCGGGGCGTTCAGCTTCTTGCCCTGGAACTTGTCGACGAACGTGGTGACGGTCATGTCGCGGCTGATGCGCACGATGCGGCGGTTACCGTGCTGGCACAACAGCACGTCGCCGTTCGGCGCGGCGGTCATGCCGTTGGGACCCACGAACCCGCCGGCAGGCAGGTGATGCCCGTCGTAGCCGCCCGGCCTCAGCAACTCCACGACACCGCCACCCGGCGACCACTGCCGCACGACATTGCCGACGATGTCGCTGAACCACAGGGCGCCGGACGGCCGCCACAGCGGGCCTTCGATGAATGTGAACCCGCCGGCAACCTTTTCAACGCGCGCGTCGCCTGGGACGAGAGTGTCGAACGCAGGATCGAGCCGAGTGATGGTCATATCAGAACGTGAAACTCTGTTTCAGATCGTGTTTCAGATGCAAGAGGCTTGCGTATACCGGCCGTCGATCAAGCGCCACATCAGCCCGTTGGGATTCTCGTTGCGCAGGCCGGGTGGCAAGCGGTGCTCTCGCACGTTGTCGTAGCAGCACAACATCCCGAATCGCCGCAACGATGCGGGAATCCCGACCGCCGTGAACCCCGGGTGACCGGTCGCCGGGAACGGGCCGCCGTGATTCATGGCGGGACTCACGGCCACGCCCGTGGGCATCTTGTCGTTCAGCAGACGGCCGACCCGCTGGCGCAGGATCGGCGCGAGGCGCGCATACAGCACGTCGTCGCCGCCGCCGGTATCAGAGTAGATGCATCCTGTGAGGTTCCCCTCGAGGTGCATCAGCACCGCCTCGGCCTCAACGGCATCGCGGACGACGACGCACAAGGAGGTCGAGCCGAACGCTTCGGTCTGCAACTGCTCGGGATTGTTGAGAAAGTCCGCGCCGCTGACGCGAAGCAGGGTATTGGGATACGCGCAATCCGCGGCCGGTTCGCGCTCGGCCGTCGCCAGCTGCGGCACCCGCGCCGCGAAGCGTCTTCACGCTGGCGACCAGTCCTTTGGCGACCGCTGATGACAAGAGCGCGGGCGTCGGCGCCGATTCGAGTGCCTGCTTCACTTCGTTGATGAACTGCTCGGCTCGCTCGCCGGCAAAGAGCACCACCAGGCCGGGACTGGTGCAGAATTGTCCGCCTCCCATGAGCGAGCTCGCGGCAAGTTCGCCCGCGACCTTGCTGCCGCGTTCGGCCAGAGCGCCCGGCAACACGACGACCGGGTTGATGCTCGACATCTCCAAGTAGATCGGCTTGCCGGCACGATCGGCCGCCGCCTTCAGTGCCATGCCCGCTCCGCGGCTGCCGGTAAAAGCGCTTCCTCCAACCCGCTTGTCAGAAACCAGCCGCTCTCCAGACTTGTGGTCAATCTTGTAGATCAGCTGCACCGTGGCCGGCGGCAAGCCGCATTCCTTGACCGCGGCAAACGCTTCCTCGGCCAGCATCCGCGATGTGCCCGGGTGCAGCGGATGTCCCTTCGCAATCACCGGATTGCCCGCGGCAATCGCCGCCGCAAAGTCTCCACCCGCTGCGCCGTTGAACGCGAACGGGAAATTGTTCGGGCCGAATACGACGACGGGTCCGAGCGGCTCGAAGCAGGAGCGGATCTGATTCTTGGTGTCGATCGTCGGCAGCGCCCACGAACCTTCCAGTGCGGCGTCGGCCGCCTGCCGCAACTGGCTCGTCGTCCGGGGCAGCTCGACATCGGCCAGGCGTGGCGATTTCGCCAGTGCCGTCTCGAGATGCGCCTGCTCCACGAGCGGGCCCTTGATGGCTTCGATGCGCTCGGCGAAACGCGCCAGGAAGCGGGCGATCGAATCCGGAGGCGTGCGACGAAGCTCGTCGGCCGCGCGTGCGGCCGCCTCGAGCGCGGCGTCGCAATCCTCCCAACCGCTCATCGGATAGGAATCCGGAAGCCGCTCGCCGGTAGCCGGGTTCACGGCATGAAAGCTCGACGCCGCCCGCGAGGCGCGCCATTGACCGTCAATCAATACAGGTTGTTCAGCCATAAGTCACACAATGACGACAGGGTTCCGGAGAACGCCTATCCTGGGAATCTCGACTTCGACCACGTCGCCTTCGGCAAGCGTGAACTCGTCGGGAGGCACAATGCCCGTTCCAGTCAGCAGCATCGCACCGTTCGGAAATTTCTGGGACCGGAACAAGTACGACGCGAGCTCGTTGAAGCTTCTCTTGATATTGCCGACAGACGTGTCGCCGGAAAACACCGGCTTTCCGCCCCGGTGGATCGCGATGCGAATCGTCCAGTCACGGACCTCGGATTCGGTTGCGCCGAGGAGCATCCAGGGCGCGATGGCGCAGGACCGATCGTAGACCTTGGCCTGGGGCAGATAGAGGAGATTCTCACCTTCGATGTCGCGCGAGCTCATGTCGTTGCCGATCGTGCAGCCGACCACGCTGCCGCGAGAGTTCAGCACGAGCACCAGTTCCGGTTCGGGCACGCTCCAGCGCGCGTCGCGCCGGATGCCGACCGCGTCGCCGCCCGTGACGACCTTTTCCGCAATCGACTTGAAGAAGATTTCAGGCCGATCGGCGTCGTACACCCGATCGTAGGCCGTCGCGCTGAAATCGGACTCCTCCATCCGGGCGGTCTTGCTGCGGAGGTAGGTCACACCGGCCGCCCAGATTTCCTGGCGCTCGACCGGAGGGGCGAACCGTATTTTGGAGGCCTCGTGCCGCGCGGACGTTCCGCGAGCGCGCTGGCTCACTGCCTCGACGGGATTCCCACTCTCCAAGAGCTCGGTCACCCCTCCAGCGCCCGCCGGTCCCAGATCGAGCACGTGCGTGCCCCCATCGTCGAGCCCGATGCGAACGTCGTTGTTTGCGCCGACAAAACGGCAAATCTTCACTGCGTCAGACAATCGACAGCACCTTAATCGGCTCGTTCACGGGAGCCGCGATACGGACCGCATTTCGCAGCGGCCGGCCGAATCCTTCGAACTGAATCGCCATCACATCGCCGTCTACGAGCCGAACGCCGTCGGCGAAGCTCAGCGTGTGGGCTCCATAGTAGTGCACGTGCACGTCACCGGGCCGCCGGTGCGCCTCGAACTTGAAGTGATGATGCTCGATGTTCGCAACGGTGTGACACATCTCGCGCTCGCCGGTTGCAATCGCGCGCTGCCAGATCGTCTGGCCGGCCCGTTCGACGCTCACCAGGCCCGGCACGAGATCGAAGACCGGATCGATCACCAGCTCGGGACCCAGCCCGCAGGTCCGGAGCTTCGAGCCCGCGAGGTTCAGGTAGTTCCGCTTCTCGAACGTGTGATCGGAAAACTCGTTGCCGGCGGCCATCCCGATGCGGCGTGGACGCCCCTCGGCATCGACCACATAGACCCCGGCGACCTCGGCCTCGTCACCGCCATCTTCCGCGTATCCGGGCACCTCCAGCACGTCGCCGCTCGTGCGCAGCACCGTCCCGTTGCCTTTGTAGAACCATTCAGGTGCCGCGCCGATTCTTCCCGCGTCCGGGCGGCCGCCCTCGAGGCCCATCCGAAACATCCGCATGCTGTCGGTCAAGTCTTCCTTGATCCGGGGGCCCCTGCCCCCCGGATCGCTCGCTTCACTCGCGGGGGCCCCTTCGCCCCGCTCCGTTACGCTCGCATGCCCGTGCATCTGATCGCGACTAACGGCGCTGCCGTAATGTGTCAATCCGGTGCCCGATACGAGACACCGCGCCGGTTCGGGATGATCGATCGGCACGAGCAGGCGCCATGGCGACGTCCCCGAGTAGACCGCATCGTAGTCGAGGCATTCCGACGTCACGCGGCGATCGATGAGCGTCTTCAACGGCACTCGGGCGGCGATGGCGTCGCCGGCCAGCGCGAACACCGATTCGGTGTCGGCGAGCAGTCGCAACGACGGTTCATCGACGCGAGCGACGCGCCTGGTCGAACCCTGCCGCAACTGCACGACACGGGTCATCGCTCCCGCGTTCATCTCCATTTGATGTTGCAGCCGATGCTCGGACGTTGCTCGGTAGAGATGGCCCGGCCCGCGATAACGGCGTCGAGCGCGGCGCGCAGGTCCTTTCCGGTCACGGGGATGTCGTTCCCCGGACGGCTGTCGTCGAGCTGGCCGCGGTAGACGAGCTTGCCCTGGCCGTCGTAGAGAAAGAAGTCGGGCGTGCACTGCGCGTCGTACGCGCGAGCCACCTGCTGCGATTCGTCGAACAGATACGGGAAGTTGAAATCGAGCTCCTTTGCCTGATAGGCCAGCTTCGTAGGGCTGTCCTCAGGATGCGACGTCACGTCGTTCGCGCTGATGGCGACCATACCCACGCCACGGCCGGCGTACTCGCGCGCGATGCGGGCGAGCTCGTCCTGCACGTGCTTCACGAACGGACAGTGCCGGCAGATGAACATCGCCAGCATTCCCTTCGGACCTGCAACGGATTGTCGTGACACGTGTTTGCCGGTCACGACGTCCGGAAGCGAGAAGTCGGGAGCGTCGGTGCCCAGCTCTTTCATGGACGAGGGTGTTCGGGCCATGGGTTATAGTCTCTGACACTATGAACAATCGGATCAAACTCGTCGCATGCGCGATTGCGGCTGTCGCCACCGGTGCGCTTTTCGCGCAGCAGCCGCCGGCGGCAGATACCGTGACCAATCCGCTGGCGGCCAGCTTGACCGCCGCCGCGGAGGGCCAACGGACGTTTGACGGCACCTGCCAGACATGCCACGGCGCCGCCGGTGTGGGCGATCCCGGGCGCGGCGGTCCCGCGCTGAACACCACGGGATTGAAGCAAGGCGACAGCGACGCCGACCTCTTCCGCACGATCCGCCAGGGCGTCCAGGGCACGCAGATGCCGCCCTACAAGGGCCTTCGCGACGAGCAGGTGTGGCAGCTCGTCAGCTACATTCGAAGCCTTCAGAGCACCGCGGCGTCTACCGGACCATCGCGCGGCGCCATTATGCCGGAAGGAGACATCGCGGCGGGCGAATTGCTCTTCTTCGGCCGCGCCGGCTGTGCCGGCTGTCACGAGATTAACGCGCGCGGCGGCGTGACCGGTCCCGATCTGTCCAACGCCGGCCGCCTGACCACGGTGGCCATCCGTCAGAAAATCATGGCGCCGAACGAGCCGCTGCCGCCCGTGCCGGGCGCGCGCGGCGGCGGCGGGGGACGCGGTGGTCCTCCTCCGGTGACCCTCGTCTTCAAGGGAGCCGACGGACGTGATGTTCGCGGCGTGCGAAGAAACGAAGACACGTTCTCCGCTCAAATCGTCGACGCCTCGGGCCGTCTCCATCTGATCGACAAGAACAAGACGCCCGTCACCGTCGAGAATCAGTCGCTGATGCCGAACGATTATGCGAAGCGGCTGTCGGCCGACGACATCACCAACCTCGTGGGCTTCCTCCGGATGCAGCAGGCGCGCGACCTCAGCAAGACGGTCGCGCAGCAAATCACCGGCGGCATTCCGTATCAGCGTCTGGTCAATACGAGCGCAGAGCCGCACAACTGGCCGATGTACTGGGGCAACTACCAGGGCACGCACTATTCCCCGCTGACGCAAATCACCGCGGCGAACGCACGTCAGTTGAAGCCGGCCTGGAGCTTCCCGGTCCTCGGCGGGAATTCCGTGCTCGAAGCGACGCCGATTGTCGTCGACGGCGTCATGTATACGACCGGCAGCGGCAGTCCGGCCACCGTGACGGCACTCGACGCCCGGACGGGCCGTCAGATCTGGCGCTGGACGCGTCAGCAGAAAACAGTCAACCCGTACGAGATCAACCCGTTCGCCCGAGGCGTCGCCATGCTCGGCAATCGGCTGTTCGTCGGTACGCTCGACGGATGGCTCATCGCGATCGACGCGCGAACCGGCCAGTCGCTGTGGGAAGTGGAAGTCGTCGACACGATGGAAGGATCGAGCATCACGAGCCCGCCTCTCGTCCTGAAGGACATGGTGATCACGGGCATGACCGGCGGCGAGTACGCGACGCGAGGACACCTCGACGCCTACGACGCCGCGACCGGGACGCGCCGGTGGCGCATGTACACCGTTCCCGCGCCTGGTGAATTCGGCAACGACACGTGGAAAGGCGAGAGTTGGAAGACCGGCGGCGCACCCACGTGGCTGACCGGCACGTTCGATCCCGAGCTCAATCTCGTGTTCTGGCCCATCGGCAATCCGGCGCCCGAATTCGATCGCGTTGCGCGCGGCGAGATGGACAACCTCTTCAGCAATTCCGTCATCGCGCTCGATCCCGACACGGGCAAGATGAAGTGGCACTACCAGTTCACGCCCGATGACGGGCACGACTGGGATTCGGTGCAGGACATGATGCTGGTCGATCGCGTGTGGCGCGGCGAGAAGCGCAAGCTGCTGATGCACGCCGATCGCAACGGCCACTTCTACGTGCTCGACAGAACGAATGGCAAGTTCCTGTCCGGCACGCCGTTCATCTATCAGAACTGGAACGCGGGGTTCGACGCGAACGGACGGCCGAAGCCGATTCCGGGCACGAACTCGACGGAAAAGGGCAGCGTGCTCGTGTATCCGACCGTCGGAGGTGCGACGAACTTCCAGGCGCCGTCCTACAGCCCGCTGACGGGATGGTTCTATCTCGCGTTCTCCGAAGGTGGCGCCGTATATACGAGCGCCACACAGACCGTCACGCGCGGGCAGCAGTACCTCGGGCGGGGCCGGGCTGCAGGACCGCCGCCGGCTCGCGGTCCGAATCAGCCGGCGCCCAACGCCGGCATCAAGGCTCTCGATCCGGAAACCGGTAAGACCATGTGGTTGTATCCGCTCTTCCAGGGCTCGCTCACCAACGGCGTGCTCGCCACCGGCGGCAACGTCCTGTTCGTCTCTTCGCGCGACGGCAACATCGTCGCGCTCGACGCGAAGACGGGGAAATATCTCTGGCACTTCCAGACCGGCGGCAATCACTCGGCATCCCCGCTGAGCTACGCGATCGACGGCCGGCAGTTTGTCGCTCTCGCGGCGGGCAACGTGGTGTTCAGCTTCACTGTACAGGAGTAGCGTCATGCGCGTGAAAAGCACGGTCGTCCTCGGCGTGATGCTGTGGTCGTTTGCGGTGTCCGTCCCGGTATGGGCGCAGCAGTACGACGCGCGGCGCAATGGCGACGTCGTTCAGCTCGAGGACAAGAAGAACGAGACGGTCGTGTCGATCATCACGTCGGTCGGGATGATGGCCTACGAGATGAAGGTGAAAGGCCAGAACGTGCTGCGGTTCCCGTTCAAGTCGATCGATGAGTTCAAGGTGAAACCGGCGGGCCTGCACGGCATTCCGCTGCTCGCGCCGTGGGCGAATCGCCTCGACGAGCAGGCGTTCTACGCCAACGGCAAGCGCTATGCGTTCGACATGAGCCTGGGAAACGTGACCGGCGCCATTCCGATTCACGGCTTCATGAGCCGTACCGATCAGTGGCAGGTCGTCGACGTGAAGGCCGACGGCAAGGCCGCATGGGTGACGAGCCGGCTCGACACGAGCAAGCAGGCCGACTGGATGAAGCAGTGGCCGTTCGCGCACACGATGGACGTGACCTACCGGCTGCAGGACGGGACGCTGGAAGTCATCACGAAGATCACGAATCACGCTCCCGATCCGATGCCCGTCTCGCTCGGATGGCATCCGTACTATCAGTTGACGGACTCGCCGCGCGAAGAGTGGACGGTGACGATTCCGGCGCGCGCCCGCTGGCTGCTCGACTATCGCAAGGTGCCGACCGGCGCCACCGAATCGACGGCCAAGTTCTTTCCGAACAACCGCGGCACGTTGAAGGACTACAACCTGGACGACGTGTTCGGCGATCTCATCAAAGATTCGCAGGGGCGCGCAACGGTCGTGTTGAAGGGACGCAAGCAGCAACTCGAAATCAGTCAGGGACCGAATTACAGGTCGCTGGTTATTTACTCGCCAAATCCCCTGAACACCGGACTCGGCAGCCAGATTCCGCCGCCGAATCCGAATGCGCCGGCCGCGACACCGCCTCCCGCGCCCGCGCGCGGTGGCACGCCTCCGGCAAATCCACTAGCGACGCCGAACTTCATCTGCTTCGAGCCGATGGCCGGCATTACCAACGCGTTGAATCTCGCGCACAAGGGCGTTTATAAAGAGCTTCAGTACATCAAGCCGGGCGGCACGTGGCAGGAAAGTTTCTGGATCAGACCATCCGGATTCTAGGAGACTTGAAATGAGATCAAGGGATTAGGGATTAGGGGTTGGGGATTAGGTCTGAACGTACGCGAGTCACGCTGTCCTTCGCTGATTTTGCTGACCGCGATTTCCGGGTGCGGCGGCGGTACGCCGCCATCCGAGCAAGCCGCGGCGCCGCCGCCTGCAGCGCCGGCCCCCGAGCCGCCGAAGGCGCCGTACTACGTCTACGTCACCAATGAAATCGGCGGCGATCTGACCGTCATCGATGGCGGCACCAACCAGGTCGTCACGACGATCGCGCTCGGCAAGAGACCGAGGGGCATCAAGGTGAGCCCGGATGGCACGAAGCTGTTCGTCGCGTTGAGCGGGTCGCCGATGGCGCCGCCGGGAACGGATGAGAGCAAGCTGCCGCCACCCGACCGCACCGCCGACGGCGTGGGCGTGGTCGACATCGCGTGCGCGGAAGGTCACGACCGTGCTGACCAGCGGATCGGATCCGGAACAGATTTCGCTGAGCGCGGACGGTTCGAAGGTTTACGTGTCGAACGAGGACGCGGGCGTGGCGAGCATCATCGACGTCGCCACCAACAAGATCGTCGGGGAAGTGAAAGTCGGGGGCGAGCCAGAGGGAGTCACGACGAGCCCGAACGGTCAGTGGGTGTACGTCACGTCGGAAGAGGACAATCAGATTACGGTCATCGACACCGCCACGAACAAGGTGATCAAGCAGTTCGAGGTCGGCGCGCGCCCCCGATCGTCGGAATTTCTGCCCGACAGCTCGAAGGCGTACATCACGGCCGAGAACGGCGGCACCGTGCACGTCATCAACACGAAAAATCACTCGGTGACCAAGACGCTGAAGATCACCGGCGAGCTCGCGAGGCCGATGGGCGTCACCGCCGCGCCCGACGGCAAGCGCGTGTACGTCACCACCGGCCGGGGCACGATGCTCCTTGCCATCGATACGGCCAAAGACGAGGTCGTGGCATCCGTGAAGGCGGGCCAGCGCCCGTGGGGTGTGGGCATTTCGCCCGACGGCAAGCGGCTCTACACCGCCAACGGCCCGTCGAACGACATCTCGGTCATCGACGCCGAGACGATGGCGGTCATCGCGACGGTGCCCGGCGGCCGGAGTCCGTGGGGCGTCGCTATCAGATGATCACCGTCATGGCAGATGGCAGATGGCAAATGGCAGAGAGCACGTAGTGTCCGGCTTTAGCCGGACCGATGACGCGTTCGGCCCGCCTTCGCACCTCATCCGAAGTCCGGCTCGTTTCGGCAGAGCTCGCCTGAATCCATCAAGCGACCGGCTGACTGTCACGGCCTCACGAATCCGAAGCTACGGCGCCGGGCCGCGCTGCGATGCCGCGACAGGCCACGAGACGCGATCACACTGACTCCGCACTTCGTGCTCGCTCGTCTCCCTCGGGCTTCTCGCGCGACCAGGCTTCCCGACTCGGCGACCTCCGCACGGATTCGCGAGGCCGTGCCAGTCAGCCGATCGCTCCCGCCGAGCAGTGGACTGTGGATGAACGTCCGGGTCAGCACGTCTGCCTCGGCGAGGTCCTTACAGCCAATCGCCGGTCCGCGCGTTCATCCTGCGTCGATAAGATCAGCGCCTTGAGAAGGTTACTCTGTGTGTCTCCTGGGGCAGTTCACGTCATTGCCTGCGAAATTCTGGCAGTCAACCACCGCGTCGCAGTCAGCGCAGGATCGCGGCTTCGTGCGAGAGCAGATCGCGTTGATGCTGCGCCCGGAGCAAGGGCCGATCATTCAGGGCTCCGGAGGGCTGCGCAAGATCCGATAGGCAACCCCCGGCACGGGCAAGCGCGGCGGGCTGCGAGTCATCTACTACTGGGCACCCCACGACCAAGCGTTCTACATGTTGTACGTCTACACGAAGCATGAGCAGGGTGATTTGACTTCGGCGCAGACGCGACAGCTTGGCCGTGTGGTTCGGGAGGAGTTCAAATGAAGGACGCGGCATTTCAGGCCTTACTCACCAGCGTGCGGCAGGCCGGACAGATTCGACGCGGGACACGACAGCCATCCAGAACGACTATCTTCCGCCCGACGGATGTACAGGCCGTCCGTGTGAAGTTCGGCGCGTCACAAACGGAGTTCGCACTCATGATCGGGGTCAGCGTGGCAACGCTCCGCAATTGGGAACAAGGCCGTCGGACACCGGACGGTCCGGCGTTGGCTCTGCTCCGGGTGGCGGCGCGAAATCCCAAGGCTGTGATCCAGGCACTGCACACAAAACCCAAAAAAGGGGCGGCATAACATTCAAATGGAGCCGACGCGCTTGACTGTCCGTGTATCGCGTCGGTGCCGCGCGCGGCTCATTTGCAACGTTGATATGACGTCAGTCTAGATTTTAGATTCAGCGTCAGCTCCTACCACCGTCGTCCACTCGCGCACATGCCATCGTTGGACGACGCCGTTCGTCACGTAGGGATCGGTCTTCGCAAACTGCTCCGCGGCGGCTGACGAATCGCCGCGGAACAGCAGCACGGCTCCATCGATTGGATCCGCCAGCGCGCCGCCAAGCACGAGCGCGCCGCGTGCGACCGCGTTACGCGCGTGCTGGAGATGTGCCGCCCGGAACGGCTGCCGCCGTTCCGCATAATCCGCACCGGCTTCGTAGAACAACAAATAGTGCATGTGGGGTTCCTGTTCCGGTTCCGGTTCCCGTTCGGGTTCCAAGTGCTGGTTCTGTTCGAGTTCCTGGTGCTGGTTCTGTTCGGGCACCGGGAACTGAACCCGGAACCATGAACAGAATCCTGAACCAGAACCGGAACGGGAACTGGAACCGGAACCCTTCCTACTCCGCTCGCTCCACCAGCCCCATGCTCTCAGGTCCGTAGCGCTCGCCCGCGACGGCGTCAGTCTGAAACGCCCCGTCGAGCTCGCTCATCTCTCGAGGCGTCAGCGTGACGTTCACGGCTTCGACGTTCTCTTCCAGGTAGCGGAGGCGCTTGGTGCCCGGGATGGGCACAATGTCGTCGCCTTTGTGCAGCAGCCACGCGAGCGCGAGCTGTGCCGCCGAGCAGCCCTTCGAGCGCGCCATGCGCTCGAGACCTTCGACCAGACGCACGTTCCGGGAAATGTTTTCCTGCTGAAAGCGCGGCAAGTGCCGGCGGACGTCGTTCTCCACGAGACCGCCGGTGTCCTTCACCGTGCCGGTCAGGAACCCGCGGCCGAGCGGGCTGAATGGCACGAAGCCAATGCCAAGCTCGCGGCACGCCGAGAGCACGGCCCGCTCCGGATCTCTCGACCAGAGCGAGAACTCCGACTGAAGCGCGGCGATCGGATGAATCTTCACCGCGCGGCGCAACGTTTCGGGACCCGCTTCCGACAACCCGAGAAAGCGCACTTTCCCTTCGCGGACGAGATCCGCCATCGCCCCAACCGTCTCTTCGATCGGCACATTGGGATCGACCCGGTGGAGGTAGTAGAGATCGATGACGTCCACACCGAGACGGGCGAGGCTCGCGTCGCACGACGGCCTGACGACTTCGGCCCGGGCGTCAACGCCCGCCGACATCGCGCTCGCTCCCATGCTGAGACCGAACTTCGTCGCCAGCACCACATCTTTTCGCCGGTCGCGAATGGCGCGGCCCACGAGCTCTTCGTTCTCTCCCTTGCCGTACACGTTCGCCGTATCCACGAGCGTGACGCCGAGGTCGAGGGCGCGATGGATGGTGCGAATGGATTCGTCGGCGTCGGGCGTCCCATAGCTCTGCGACATGCCCATGCAACCCAGGCCAATCGCCGACACCTTCAAGCCGCTTCTACCGAGTTGCCGATACATCATGGGAGTTTTACCGTCCAGAGGCTGCCGCGCTGTTCGGCGCGCTCGAAGACTATCGTCTGCCGCGTGCGCGACCAGCTCGGATAGCGCACGTAACCCTCTACCGACGTGAAGTCGGTGATCTGCCGCACGTGCTTCGTCGTCCGCGACACGGTGTAGATATTCCACACGCCGTCGCGCTGTCCCGCAAAGACGATGCGATCGTTGTCGGGCGACCAGGAAAACGGCCAGCTCTGGCCGCGTTCGGTGACGAGCATTTCGACCGGGCCGCCGTCTTTCGGTACGACGCCGATGTGGGTGTGATCGCCGCGCTTGGTCTCGACCACGATCGATTTGCCGTCGGGTGACCACGCCGGGTAGGACATGGCTTCGCCGTCGAAGGTCACCTGCGTTCGCGGCCCGCCTTCCAGCGATTGCCTCCAGACGTTGATGACGCCATTTTCTTCGATGAGGTGGAACGCGATCTCGCGCCCGTCCGGCGACAGGTGCGGGTTCATCACGCCCTCCGCCGACACAGGAATCGGCGTCAACTGGCGCGTGGCGACGTCGAGCCATGCAAACGACCATTTGCGATCGGGCGTACCGGTGTAGACGAACAGCCGCTTCTCATCGGGCGACCACTGCGGCCCCCAGACACCGACCGACAGCCCGACGGTCAGCGGCTCGCGACGCTCGCCGTCCTCGTCGATGATCCAGGTGGTCGGCGGCTGGCCGATGGCGAACTGCTGGAACGCGATCATCCCGCCGCGCGAATGACGCGGCTGAGTGTTGCGGACGTCATCGGCGGTCAGCGGAACCGCGCGTGCGATGCCGTGCGCGGGAACATCGACCGACCAGAGGTTGGCGGACGCGCGAATCAGCCAGAGCACCGTCGTGCTGTCGCGCGCGATGGAGAAATCTCCCACGAACGTGCCGGTGAAGGTCTGAATCGCCTGCGGCGGCCCGGTCGGCACACCCTCGGCATCGATGGCTGCCCGCATCAACGTGTCGTTGCCTTCGATGGTTCGGCCCACCCAGAGGACGGCCTGGCCATCGGTCGAAAAGTGCGGCACCGCACCGAGTCCGATCTTGGATTGCACAGAGCCATCCATCGACGCGGTCCAGATCTCTGTAATCAGGTGCCCGTGCGAGACGGCGAACACCACGAGTTTTCCGTTTGGCGATACCGACGGCCTGGAGTGGCCGCCGCGAGGCACTCCCGGCTTCGTCAACTGACGGCGATCGCTGCCGTCCGCGCCCACGATCCACAGCACCGACTGCGCCGCCATACCTCCCGCGTCGGACGAGAAGACCAGCTGGCGGCCGTCCGGCGTCCAGGCGGGCTGCGATCCGAAATCGACCACTTGACGCGCGACACCGCCGGCCGACGGCACTATCCAGATGCCGCCTTTCTTTCTCGAGTGATACGCAATCCGCTGCCCGTCCGGCGACCAGTCCGCGAACATGTTCTGGCCGCCGTCGCTCGTTAGCGCCATCTCTTTGCCCGCGGCAAAACCCGCCGTGTAGATCTCCATCGAGCCGCTCTGATCGGACGAATAGGCGACGGTCCGCCCGTCCGGTGAGATCGACGGAAACGAGTAGGAATGACTCTCGGTCGTGAACCGGCGTGGCGAAAGCGGCGGCGTGGTCGATTGATCGACGGCCGCAGTCGAACCACGGCTCCGGAAGGCGTAGGCGCCGATGCCGATGGCGGCAAGGAGCAATGCGGTTATCGCAAACGCCGCAAGGCCTGGACGCCGCGACTCGGCGGCGATCTGGGGTAAGGCCACCGCTGCGGCAGCGGGTTCGGCCGAAGACACAAACGATGCGGCCGACAGCGCGTGGCCGGTCTCCACTGGAGCGATGAACCGGTAGCCGCGCCTGGCGACCGTTTCGACGTACTTCGCTTCGAACGCGTCGTCTCCCAGCGCCTTGCGCAGTTGCGCAATCGCGCGGGTCAGGACGTTGGGCGTCACGAACGTGTCCTTCCAGACCACGTCGAGCAGCTCGTCCTTGGTCACCAGCCGATCGCGATGCTCCAGGAGGTAGCGCAGCACGTCGAAGGTCTTCGGCTCGAGCGACACGGGCTGCCCGGCCCGCGACACCGAGAGCCGCCGGAGGTCGACCCTAACATCACCGAATTCAAGGACTTCCGGCGCCATCACAACTTCCTCATAACTCCCGGGGGAAACATCACGCGTCTCCGGCGAATCCTCATCTGAGCCTCACGACCTGGCCCGTCTTCGCAGCGCATCGTGGCTCCTCGAAGAGCAAAGGAGCCGCCAGTGCCCGTCAAATCGTTCATCAGTGCGTTTCTCATCATCGTGTCGAGCTCGATCGCAGCCGCCGATTCGTCGTGGGTGCCGCTTTCGATCGACGCATCGGGCGCCATCGTGGTCCCCGTGCACGTCAACGGTCGCGGTCCGTTTCTGTTTCTGCTCGATACCGGCTCGAGTCACTCGGTGATGAGTCGATCGCTCGCCGACGGGCTCAACCTGGAATTCATCGCCAGGACGCCGGTGACGACAACGACGGGCCGCGAGATGCGGCCGGTCGTCAAACTGGATCAGACGGCCATCGGGGCCGTACGGTTTGACGGCCTTCTTGTGTCGATTGTTGATTCGGCACAACTGGCCGCGATTCGGCAGAACATCGAGGGCATTATCGGCCAGGACTTCCTGTTTGCCCTCAACTATACCCTCGATTACCGGCATCATCGTCTGTCGTGGACCGATGACGATGCGCGCGACGGTGCCACGCGACTTCCGCTCGTCGCCGAGCAGGGACGTTATCTCGTGCGCCTCGGGTCGCACGGCGCTCGGGCTCCGGTCCTGCTGGTTCCCGACTCGGGTTCGAACGGCTTCGTCCTGTATGCGCGCGACGGGCGCACGCCGCTCCCGCTCGAGCCCGCGTCGGCGGCCCTGTCGGTGCACAGCTTGTCAGGCGGACAAGATGCCCGCGCGATGATTCTTCGCGAGCTGAAGCTTGGCGATGTGACGGTGAGAGATCAGCCGGTGGCGCTCGTCTCGCGCGATTCCGGCAACCGGCTCGAGGGAGATGGGTTGCTGCCGTTGCATTTGTTCGACAGCGTGTCGTTCAACGCCCGGGACAAACAGTTGACGATTCGCGCGAGAAAATGATCGCCGGCTCAGGACAC
Organism: Vicinamibacterales bacterium; assembly: GCA_963746535.1. Taxonomy (GTDB): domain Bacteria; phylum Acidobacteriota; class Vicinamibacteria; order Vicinamibacterales; family JAMQPK01; genus JAMQPK01. The sequence continues at coordinate 690,532 of CAVVBP010000012.1, forward strand.
GTCGGTGACGCCGAGCTGAGGCCAGCGTCGCGTCGCATATCCTTCGATCGCGAACAGCGCGAGCGCGCACCACACGAGGCCGAACCCGATGAGCTGAATACGGGTGAATGGTTCGTTGTAGAGCAGCACGCCGATGGAGATCTGCATCGTCGGATTGATGTACTGGAGCATGCCGACAAGCGACAGCGGAATCCGGCGGACACCGGCCGCAAACAGCAGCAACGGCAGCGTCGTCGTGGGACCGGCGGCGAGCATCAGGCTGTCGCGCAGCAGCCCTGAATGCAGGAACGCGCCGCGTCCCGCCTGCGCCTCGACGAGCAGGTAGAGCGCCGCCGGCACGAAGAGGATGCCTGTCTCGAGCGCCAGCCCATGAACGGCGCTCAGCGGCGCGACTTTCTTCATCAGACCGTACGTGCCGAACGAAGCGGCCAGCGACAATGCGATCCAGGGCAGCTCGCGCAGGGCGATTGTGAGATACAACACGCCGGCGGCCGCCAGCGCCACGGATATCCACTGCGGTCTCCGCAGCCGCTCGTGGAAGATCAGCGTGCCCAGCACGACGCTCAGCAGGGGATTGATGAAATACCCGAGACTGATCTGCACGATCTGGTTGACGCTGACGGCCCAGACGAAGACCAGCCAGTTGAAGGCAATCGCCAGCGCCGCCACCGTATAGACAACGATGACGCGAGGGGTCCGAACAGCCTGCCACAACTCTCCCCAATCCTTCGATCGCGCAATCAGCAGGACCAGTACGAGGAGCGACCAGACGATCCGGTGGCAGATGAGCTGAAGCGATGAGATGCCGGCGAGGACCTTCCAGTAGATCGGAAAGAAGCCCCAGAGCGTGTACGCCAGCCCGACATACCAGGCACCTTTCGTGTGTTCGGATGAGGACACTATCTCATCCCAGCTTCGGGAGGAATCGTCCGGTGCGATTCATGTAATCGCGATAAGAGTCGCCGAATCGCGCGACCAGACGATCCTCTTCCCTTTTCGTGCGCAGCACGATCAGCGCAAGCGCGAGCGCACCGCCAACGAACAAGAACCAGTTGGCCGCCGCGAGGGCATTGGCCGTCAGCAACAGCGCCACGGCATCGTAGAACGGATGACGGACCCAACGATACGGTCCCCTGGTCACGAGCGTGTGTTCACGGCGGGTCACGACCGTATCGGTGAGGTTCTTTCCGAGGCAGCGGAGAGTCCAGACGAGCAACAATCCTGCGAGCACGTCGAGTCCGATGCCGGTCCAGCGCAACCACACAGGAACCGGCGTCGACGACCATGCCATCCATGCCGGATTCACGAGATACGCGAAGAATCCGATCATGGTCGCGCCGCCGATCGCTCTCAGCGTGAAAAGAATGAAGGCCCCCTCCTGCCAGCGGTCGAGGCTTTCACCGGTCGCCTGGGATCTGATGCGATGGAAGATCGTGATCGGAAAAATCAACAACGAGATGAGAACCAGGATGCGATGGAACGTCTCGTCGTCTGTCATGAGAATACCTTGTCGAACCTACGAACCTACGAACCTACGAACCCGTACAGCTCCTTCTCGATGGCTTCCGGCTTTACGCGCGAGCCGTAGCGCTTCAACACGTCGCCGTTGGGGCCAACGAGGAACTTCGTGAAGTTCCACGCAATCGCCTCACGCCCGAGAAATCCTTTTTTCTCCGCTTTCAGAAAGCGAAACAGCGGATGCGCGTTCGCGCCGTTGACCTCAATCCTGGCGAACAACGGAAACGTCACGCTGCAGTAGTCGTCGCAGAACTGGCGAATCTCCTCGTTGCTGCCCGGCTCCTGACGGCCGAATTGATTGCAGGGAAACCCGAGGACGACGAGATCGTCCTTGCGCCGCCGGTAGAGCTCTTCCAGTCCCTTGTATTGAGGCGTGAACCCGCACCGGCTCGCCACGTTCACGATGAGGAGCCTTTTTCCGCGGTAGCGATCGAGCGTGACCGTCTGGCCGTCGATTGTCGTCAACGGGATCTCGTACAGGCTCATCAATCGCCAACGTCGATGGGCGCGAGGCAGTCGGTCTCGCTGACCCGCTGCGGAAGCCACGAGTTGAAGTCGGCGTCGGCGCCCGCCACGAACACGATTGGCGACAGCGCTTCCGAATCGAGGCCGAGCTGCCGCCGGAACTGCACGATGGCAGGCGCGTCGAACGAGACGAAATAAACCTGACGGGTACGGCCAGGCTCGCTGACGCGACGGTGGACGAGACAGCGCGGCGTCGGAGCCGACTCGACCCCGGCGGCGCGTGCCGCCGCGACCAGCGCATCCTCGGGCATCTGATCCCCGACGTCGCGATCGAACTCACTCTTCAATACGACCGACAAGGCCGGCGCCGTTGGCGTGTTCAGCGATTCCATCGACCGCGCAAATATCTGCTTGAAGAGCCCGCTCGCAAGCTCGGCGGCAGGCCGCAGGACAAGAACCGGATCGTTGGGCTTGGACGCGTGCTCGAGCGCCAGCGTCCAGGTTCGCAGATGCTGCGGCGGCACCGTGTACGGCGCGGTTCGCGTGTCGTGAAGCGAACGCACGAACAGAAAGGCGAACAGGCCCAGCAGGACGACGCCTGCCAAAATTTTGATGAGAGCAGACTGTTTCACGTGAGGCAAGTGTACCGAAAACGGGGTCGGGAGGGGTTTTCCCACGTCGGTCCTGTCCGTGGGAAAACCCCTCCCGACCCCTTCTTCACCAGTCGGTCGGCCGGTAGTTCTTCAGAAACAGTCCCCACATGTGCTTCCCGGTGTTGAACCCGGAAATAATCGGATCGACGATGCGTGCGCCGCCGTCGACGCTGTCGAGGGGCGGGCTGAAGCGCTGCTCGATCTCTTTTCGCGCGGCGATCTCCACCGGATCCTCGTCGGTCACCCAGCCGGTGTCCACGCTGTTCATGTGAATCCCGTCGTGGTGATAGTCAGTGGCCGATGTGCGCGTCATCATGTTGAGCGCGGCCTTCGCCATGTTCGTGTGCGGATGACGCGTGGTCTTGAACCGGCGATAGAACTGGCCCTCTATCGCCGACACGTTGACGATGTGTTTGTCGCGATCCGGCGTGAGGGTCATCAGCGGCTTCAGCCGCGCGTTCAGGATGAACGGCGCGATGGCGTTGACGAGCTGTACTTCGAGCAGCTCGACGGTCGCCACCTCGTGCAGGAGCAGCCGCCACGAGTTGCGCCCACGCAGATCGACCTGCTGCAGATCCTGGTCGAGCTGGCCCGCCGGGAATAGCTCGTTTTGTGACACGAGCTCTTCGACGAGCAAGGGCACCTGAGACAGGCTCGGCGCATGTGCGATTCCAGGAACGGCCGGACGATCGTACTCGCCGACGAGCCTCAGCGAGTGCTCGGGCATGGCTTCGAGCGCTGCACGCTCTCCTTCCATCATGTGCGCGTAGAACGCGGGCGGCCGCCGCACAGTCTGGCACGCGTTGTTGACGATGAAGTCGAGCCGCCGGTGAGTCCGCAGCATCTCGCGGCAGAACGCTTCGACGCTGGGTGTGTGCCGGAGGTCGAGGCCGAAGATCTCCAGCCGGTGGCCCCACTCGCCAAAGTCGGGCTCGCGCGAGTAGCGTGCCGCGGAATCGCGCGGAAAACGGGTGGTCACGATCAAATGCGCGCCAGACCGGAGCAGCTTGAGCCCGGCCTGATAGCCGATCTTCACCCGCCCTCCTGTGAGCAGGGCGACACGCCCGCCGAGATCGGCCAGCTCGGTGCGCTTCGCGAAGTTCAGCTCGGCGCACGATGGACACATCTGATCGTAGAAATGGTGAATCTCGTCGTATGCCTGCTTGCAGACGTAGCAGTGGCGAGGCTCGATGGTCCTGGCGACGCCGGGCGCCGCCGATTCTCCAGGAGCGTCTTCGTCCTCGACATCCTGCTGCTGAAAGCGCGAGGGTGGGAACACGTTCGGCGAGTGAAAGGTCGGTTTACGCCGAAGAGCCTGGATGCCGGTCTCGGATCGTTTGGCCTGCTCGGCCTTGTTACGCGCCGCTCTGCGATCGCGCGCCGCGGCGCGTTTCATCAGCCGGCGCTCGGCGCGGTCGGGACTGTAGACACGCGCCACCGCCTGCAGAAACCGATGCCGCTCTTCCCGGTCCGCGCCGTTCAGCACCGATCGGTCGTCGGCCACCGCGTTCAGAAATTCCGTCGTCAGTCGAAGCCGTTCGAGGATGGCGGTCTCAGACATCCCGGAAAGCGTATCAAAAACAGAAGATCAGAAGGTCAGAAGACAAGAAGTCTTTTCCAGTATGACCTCATAATCTCCTGATCTCTTGTTTTGGCTTTTTCTGTCAGGCCAGCCGCTTGCTCGATCGCAGACGGCCAGCGTCAGAATCACCACGCCCCACGCGAAGAGCGCCAGCGCCTGCGGCCACAGCGTCTCGAGGCCGACGCCCTTCAGGAAGATGCCGCGGAGGATGATGACGAAATAGCGAAGCGGAATCAGGTACGTGAGCGGCTGAATGCCGATCGGGCATGTTCTCGATCGGAAAGACGAAGCCCGAGAGGTACATCATCGGCATCAGGAAGAAGAACGTCGAGGTCATCATCGCCTGCTGCTGCGTGTTCGAGATCGTCGAGACGAACAGGCCCAGGCCGAGCGTCGTCAGCAGGTAGACGCAGCTCATCGCGACGAGCAGCCAGAAGCTGCCGCGCAGCGGCACCTCGAACCAGAACACGATGACCAGCAGCACGATCATCACGTCGATCAGCCCGATCGCGCCGTACGGGCAGCAGCTTGCCGACGATCAGCTGAACGCGGCCGAGCGGCGTCACGTTCAGCTGCTCGAGCGTGCCGACCTCGCGCTCGCGCACGATCGCCATCGACGACAGGTTCGACGTCACGACCAGCAGCAGCAGCGCGAAGATGCCGGGCAGCATGAAGTAGCGGCTCTCGAGCGTCGGGTTGAACCAGACGCGCACGCGCGGCTCGATGCCCGACCGCCCGACGTCCTGCGCGACGCGCCCGCGGCCCGATCGCGCCGTCTGCTCCACGAGATCCTGCGCGTAGCCGGCGATGAGGTTGCTCGCGTATCCCATCGCGATGTTCGTGGAGCTCGCGTCCGATCCGTCCGCCACGATCTGCAGCGAGGCCGGCCGCCCAGTCGCGACGCTCTCGCCGTAGCGCGGCGGAATCGACAGCGCCATCCAGGCACGGCCGCCCTCGAGGTACGGATCGACGTCCTCGATGCTCGAGACGACGTCGACGATGGTGAACGTGCCGGACGGCGCTGAAACGGCTGATCGAGCGCCTGGCTGCGCCGCGCTGCGATCGGCGTCGACGATGACGATCGGCACGTTGCGGACGTCGGTGGTCGCGGCGTAGCCGAGAACGGTGAGCTGCACGATCGGCGCGATGAAGATGATGGAGAAGATGCGCGGGTCCTGCCGCAGCTCGAGCACCTCCTTCCACATCATGAAGATGATGCGTCTCATGTCCACTGCCTGTGCAGCCGCCTCGACGCCATCGTCAGCATGAACGCGGCGTAAGCGGCCAGCGCGACGAGCTGCGGCCAGAACACCGCGAGCCCGGCGCCCTTCAGCACGATGGCCCGGAGCGCCACGAGGAAATAGCGGGCCGGCACGATGTAGGTGATCGCCCGAATCGGCGCCGGCATGCTCGCGATCGGAAACACGAACCCCGACAGCATCATCGTCGGCAGAAACGACGCGAGCATGGCCATCTGAAACGCCACCTGCTGCGATTCGGCGACGCGTCGAAATCATCAGCCCCAGCCCGAGCGCACCGGCCAGGTACAGCGACAGCGACAGGAGCAGCAGCAGCCACGAGCCGTTCATCGGCAGCCCGAACAGCACCATCGACGCCAGAATGACGCGCGATCGACGTGCCCATGCGAGATGCAGAAGTACGGCAGCGTCTTGCCGACGATGTAGGCGATCGTGCCGAGCGGCGCCATCCGCACCTGCTCCATCGTGCCCCGCTCTTTTTCGCGCACGACCGACAGCGCCGTCGAGATGACCGCCGAGATCATGCCGATGTAGGCGATGAGCCCCGGGACGAGGAACAGCGCGCTGCGCAGCTCGGGGTTGTACCAGACGCGCGGCTCGACGGCAGATCGGCCGGGCCCGACGGCTGGCCGCGCGACGGCTCGCACCTGATACTGCGCCGAAGCGGTCTGCAGGATCCGAAGGGCATAGCCCATGACGGTCGCCGCCGTGTTCGAGTTGTCGCCGTTGATGATCACCTGCACCGGAACGCGCTGGCCTGTGAGCAGCTCTTCCTGCCAGGCCCGGCGGAATGACGAGCACCACGCGCACGTCGCCGCTGATCGATCAGCCGTTCGTACTCGCGATCGCTGGTCGACCGATCGCCACCAGATCGAAGTAGCCGGAGTTGACGAACGCCGACATCGAGCTCGCGGCTCGCCGGCGTCCGATCGTTGTCCTCGACGGCCAGCCGGATGTGCTGCACGTCGAAGTTGAGCGCGTAGCCGTAGAGCAGAAGAAAGAACGCCGGCACGAACAGCAGAACCAGCAGCGACCGGCGATCGCGCGCGATCTGGCGGAATTCCTTGCGGCCGACGGCGAGCGCCTTTCTCATGACGCACGCTCCACCACGTCGAGGAACACGTCCTCGAGCGACGGCATCACGCGATCGATGGCCGCCGATCTCAAGGCCGCTGCGCGCTCAGCCGACTCGTCGAAGCGCCGGCACGTCGATCTCGGCCCGACTTCAGCACCGCGTGGACGGCGGTTCCGAAGATCGTCGTCTTCTCGATCTCCGTCCATCTCGTTCGAGCGCGCTCATCACGTCCACCGGACGGCGCGGAGTGAATCTCGAGGATCGGACGCTCGGCGAAGACGTGCTTCAGTTCGCGCGACGTGCCGATGGCCGCCAGCTTGCCGGCGTTGATGATCGCGATGCGATGGCAATGCTCCGCCTCGTCCAGGTAGTGCGTGGTGACGAGAATCGTGACGCCCGTCGCGCGACATGATCCTCGATGAGGCGCCAGAACTGCCGGCGCGAGACCGGGTCGACGCCGCCCGTCGGCTCGTCGAGAAACACGATGCGCGGCTCGTGGAGGATGGCGCAGCCGAGCGCCAGCCGCTGGCGCCAGCCTCCGGCCAGGTCGCGCGCCTTGGTGCTCTTCGCGCCCCGCCAGACCGGCCATCTCGACGACGAACTTGCGACGCGTTCGGCGATCCTGGTCGTCCGTCGAGGCCGTAGAGTGCGCCGAAGAACCGGATGTTCTGCTCGACGGTCAGCAACTCGTAGAGCGAGAACTTCTGCGACATGTAGCCGATTCGCCGCTTCACCTCTTCCGGATCGCGGCTGACGTCGACGCCATCGACCACGGCCGTTCCGGATGTCGGCTTCAGCAAGCCGCACATCATGCGGATCGTCGTCGACTTGCCGGCGCCGTTGGCGCCGAGGAAGCCGAAGATCTCTCCGCGCGACGACCTCGAAGCTGATGTGATCGACGGCGGTAAAGCGCGCCGAACTTGCCGCGTGAGATCGCGAACGACAATCGCGTCGTGTCCGGTCATCGTCCCAGCGCGCGGTCGAGCCGCGCCGCGGCCAGTTGCGCGTTGGCCAGCGCGCGGGTCGATCGAGCTCGGCCTGCAGCAGCGCGACCTGCTGCGATCAGCACGTCGGTGTTGGTCGCAACCCCCGCGCTGAACCGTTCGGCCAGCACGCGTCGCGCTTCGGTTGCCGAGCGCACGCCGGACCGCGCGGCCTCGATCGACGCCCGCGACGAGTCCAGATCGGCCATCCGCTGTCGGATCTCCACCTGCACGAGACCGTCGAACTCCCTCAAGCGCGCTTCCACGGCCACGCCGGTCGGCAGCCGCCTCAGCGGTTTCGGCGTGCACGCGACCACCGTCAAAGAACGACCAGCGGACATGGACACCCAGGTCCCACGACGACTGCCACGCCTCGCGCAGCGGAAAAATCTTGCGATTCGGCCGGGCGAAATCGTACCCGCCCAGCGCAGAGATTGTCGGCAGGCCTCCAGCTCGATGCGGCACTGGCGCGCTCGGAGGCTGCATCGATGCGAAATTCGCAGCGCCTTGCGCTCGGCCCGATTGGCTTTCGCGAGATCGAATGCCGCGCCAGGCGCTGGAACGGACGTCTGCGGCGGCGGCATGGGAGCGCCTGGACCCTCCGGGCCGAGAACGGCCGCCAGTTCGAACGGCGCTTCCGGAGTCAAGGCCGACCAGGCGCCGGAACTCGGCCGACGTCGACTCGGCCAGATGTTGTCGCCTCGATGCTCAGCGTCCTTTGATGCGCCTGCTGCGCTTCGATCGTCAGGACATCGCTCGGCGGAACGAGCCCGACGTCCAACTGATTGCGCACGTCGATGAGGTGCGCGTTCGATCCGGTCGAGGGCCTGCCGCACGACATCAGCCGCCGCCCGCGCGGTAATCACCGCCCAGAACGATCGCGTGATTTCGAGCTTCAGATCGGCACGCGCGGCGTCGCGATCCTGGCGCGACGGCCTCGACCTCGGCGCCGGCCGCGCGCGTGAGTCGCCGATACACGGCCCGCCGTGTAGATCGGCCACTGCAGGTCCACGCCCGTCTGCACGTTGTTGGGAAGATCGGGATAGATCAGCAGCCGGACACCGGGAACGGCACTCGGCACGCTGAACTCTTGAACGTGGTTCGTGCGGATGTAGCTGCCGCGCGCGGCAAGCTGCGGACGGCCCGCGGACTTTCGCTGATCTTCGACGGCGCGCGCGCCCTCCTGGCGGGCGCTCAACTCGTCGAGACGATGGCTGGTTGCCAGGCCTCGCGATACGGCTTCGTCGAGCGTCAGGCGAACGGATCCGGTCTGAGCAGCGGCATCGGCCGCGGCCATAAGGGAAAGACTGAGAGCGACGAGCAATCGGCGTTTCATGTTGTTTCCTTGGAAACACGCGTAATGAACACGTCCTCGAGCGATGTCGGCACCCGCCGCACGCCGTCCACGTTCACAGCCGCGGCCTGAAGTGCCGCCCGCAGGCGATCTGGATCGGCCAGCTCGGCGCCCGGGCTCGAACCTGACGTGCGCCCGCTCGCCGAACAACTGCACATCGACCACGCCGGGCAGCCGTTCCAGGACGCCCATGGCGCGATCGCGATCGGCGCAATGACTTCGATCACGTCGCCCTGGAAGGCCGCCCGCAGGTGGTTCGGCGTATCGAGCGCAAGCAGCCGTCCTTCGTGCAGCAGCGCGACGCGCGAGCATCGCTCGGCTTCGTCGAGATACGGCGTCGCCATGAGAATCGTGATGCCCTGGCGCGAGAAACTCCGAGAGCAGCTTCCAGAACTCGCGGCGTGACACCGGGATCGACACCCGTCGTCGGTTCGTCGAGCAGGATGATGCGCGGCTCGTGCACGAGCGTGCAGGCGAGCGCCAGCTTCTGCTTCATGCCGCCCGACAGCGCGTCGGCGAGACGCGAGCGGAACCGGCGTCAGCTGCGTCAGCTCGAGCAGCCGCTCGCGCCGCTCGCGGATGGCCGGATCGCCCATGCGAAGGCCGTGAATCTCGGCGAAGAACGCGATGTTTTCGTCGATGGTCAGATCGCCATACAGACTGAAGCGCTGCGAGAGATAGCCCAGATCGCTGCGTCACGGTGATGTGCGCCTTCACGGGATCGTTGCCGAGCACCCGCACCGCCCCGTCGTCGGGCTTCAGCAGCCCGCACATCAGGCGAATCGTCGTCGTCTTGCCCGCACCGTCCGGCCCGATCAGCCCGAACATCTCGCCGCGCTCGACCGACAAACGACAGATCGCGCACGGCCACAACCGTCGCCGTACTTCTTCGTCACGCGATCCAGCTCGAGCGCTTTCATGTCACTTTCCACTCTTTCACTTTTCACTTTTCACTTACTGAAAAGGTATCTCCGCTTCGACGGGCATGCCCTGCTTCAGGATCGCCCTGCTTGTTGTCCACCGCGATGCTGACGCGGTACACGAGCTTCGACCGGTCTTCGGCCGTCTGCACGTTGCGCGGCGTGAACTCCGCTTTCGACGAGACGTAGCTCACCTTTCCCGGAAGGCCCGGCCCACCGGCGTCGGTGAACACGGTGGCCGCCTGTCCCAGCTTGATGCGGGGAATCATGCGGCTCGTCGACGAACACCTCCGCCCAGGCGTGATCGAGATCGGTGACACCACGATCGGCGCACGCGGCGCCGCCATCTCGCCCAGCTCGAGCAGCCGCTCGGTGACGATGCCGTCGATGGGAGCGGTCACGGTGGCGTCGGCCTTGGATTTTTCGAGCGTCGCAATCTGGGCGTCCACGGCCGCCACGCGCGCACGGGCCGCCTCGATTTCTTCGCGGCGCGCGCCGGCCTTCAGACGCGCCACGGTGGCGCCGGCCGCGGCCTCGCGCGCTCGCACGGCCGCAAGGCGATCTCTCGCCACGTTTCTGTGCGTGGCCGCGTCGTCACGCTGCTTTTGCGACCCCGAGTTGGACTGCAGCAGGCGTTCGAATCGCTGCAGATCCGTTTCGGCCGCGGAGAGGTCGGCCTGGGCCGCGGCCACATCGGCCGCCGCGGCGGCCGCCTGCGCCTCGGCCTGCCTGATGTCTTCGGGGCGCGAGCCGGCCTGCAGCAGCCGAAGCTGCGCGTCGGCCTGCGCGCGTTCGGCCTCGGCGCGCTTCAGCGCCAGGTCGGCATCCCGGGAATCGAGGCGCGCGATGAGGTCGCCCCGGGAGACGCGATCGCCTTCCTGAATCGCCAGTTCGATGATGCGCCCGCCCACTTCCGGAGCCACCTGCACTTCGGTCGCATCCACCTGACCCGACACGCGCGCGGCGGTCGCGGGCGCCTGTTCCTGACACGCGCCGCACAGCAGGGCCGCCGTCATCGTGAACAACACAGTGATCGCTTTCATAAGCCTCTCTTCGCCGCCTCTTTGACGCTTTGACTCTCGGGACTCAGCATGCGCCTTGCCACCATTTGTAGATGCCGGACCAGTGTGGCCGAGTCGGCTTCGGGAATATCGATGTGCCGCACGTTTCTGATCCGGGCGCGGACGGGTGCGGCCGCACGGAACATCACGAGCGGCGCGATGATCGTGAAGTGCGCCAGTGCGGGATGGACCGGCTGAAAGACCTTCTGTCTGGCGCCCTCGGCGATGACGCCGCTGACTGCGGCAAACATGCCTGCGATGAGGGCCAGCTCGTCGGGTCCCAGATGCGCGCCACCGTCGGCGATTTCACGCAGGAAGATCGGGAGGAAATGCGCCGATTCGTCGAGCGAGGCCACGATGGTTTCGATCACCCGGTCGAGCTTGCGATCGGCGGGGAGATCGTCGGCGATGACGGCCCGTGTGCGTTCGGTGATGGGCCGGAAGACGTCGCGAATGATGGAGGTGTAGAGGGCGCGCTTGTCGGAAAAGTGGTAGTAAATCATCGCCTTGTTGACGCGTGCGCGCCTGGCGATGCGGTCGATGGTGGTCGCGGCGAAGCCGTGGTCGCCGAATTCGCCGGCGGCAGCGGCGAGGATGCGCTGCCGGGTGTCGGAGGTGGGGGCTTTGGGCCGGGCCATTAATTAACTGACCATTTAGTTAACTCAAGTACTCCCGTCCTGTCAAGCGGCCTATCCTTGGCCTATGAAGATCACCCTTGCCGGCGGATCCGGCTTCCTTGGCACCGCCCTCACACAGGCCCTCATGCGCGACGGCCACGACGTCGCGGTGCTCACTCGCCAGAACCCGGTGCAGATGCCCCCACAACCCCGTGTGACCCATGTCTCCTGGACGCCCGACGGCACCAGCGGCGCGTGGGCCGCGGCCCTCGATGGCGCCGACGCCGTGGTCAATCTCGCGGGCGAGTCCATCGCCGCCAGGCGCTGGTCCGAGCGGCAGAAACAGAAAATCCGTGAGAGCCGCTTGCAGGCGACCGCAAGCCTGACAGCCGCCATCCGCCAGGTGGCCCGTGCGCCAAAAGTCCTCGTCAGCGGATCCGCGGTCGGCTATTACGGCGACCGCGGCGATGAAACGATCACGGAGTCGTCCGGACAGGGAAAGGATTTTCTGGCGGGCGTCGCCGAAGCCTGGGAGACGGCGGCGAATCAGGTGGCCGATCGGACGCGCGTGGCGCTCGTACGGACCGGCATCGTGCTCGATCGCAAGGGTGGCGCGCTCGCGAAAATGCTGCCGCCGTTTCAACTGTTCGTCGGCGGTCCTCTCGGATCGGGACGTCAATACATGCCGTGGATCCACAAGGAGGACTGGGTACGTCTTGTGACATTCGCGATGACGAACGAAGGCGCGCGCGGAGCGCTGAACGCCACCAGTCCCGCGCCGGTCACCAACGCCGAGTTCTCCAGGGCGCTCGGACGCGCGTTGCACCGGCCCAGTCTGCTGCCGGCGCCCGCCTTCGCGCTGCGCCTCGCGCTGGGCGAAATGGCCGACGCGCTGCTCCTGGGCGGACAGCGCGCGCTGCCGGTGCGCGCTACTGATCTCGGCTTTTCTTTCCGATACTCCAATATCGACGACGCGCTGTCGAACGTCCTGTCCTAAAATATCCAGTGGTTCCCCCTTGTGACGAAGGAGACTGCATTCATGAATACACGCCAATTCACGATAGCGGCGCTCGCGCTCGCCGTGGTACTCGCGGCAGCGCCCGCACGCGCGGATGTCAAGAAGGAAGAGCGCAATCAGGTGTCGTTCGCGGGCATGCTCGGCAGTGTCGTCAACTTCTTCGGCGGCAAGTCCGCTCGGGAAGGCACCGTCTCGACGGTGGCCGTCTCGGGCGATCGCAAGATGACGACGACCGGCGATCAGACCGCGCAGATCGTCGATTTGCGGGAAGAGAAGATTTACGACATCGACCTGCGCAAGAAGACCTACAAGGTGACGACCTTCGAACAGATGCGCCAGAAGATGCGCGAGGCCGAGGCGAAGGCCCGCGAGGCCGCCGCCAAGGAAAAGACCGCGGATCCCACGGCGAAACCGCAGGAGAAGCCGCAACAGGGCAAAGAAGCCGAAATGGAAGTCGATTTCGATATCAAGAACACAGGTCAGACGAAAACCATTAACGGCTTCGACACGCGAGAGGTCGTCGCCACGATCACCGTTCGTGAGAAGGGGAAGACGATCGAGGACAGCGGCGGCCTGGTGATGACCGTCGATAACTGGCTCACCAAGCAGGTCGATCTCAAGGAGATCGGCGATTTCGAGCGCCGCTATTTCGAGAAACTGGCCGGCCCGCAGGTCGCCGCCGACGCGCAGCAGATGGCGACCGCGCTGGCGATGTACCCCGGCCTCAAGGATGCCTTCGCGCGCCTGAGCAAAGAAGACCTGGGCGGCACAGCGATTCAGTCGATCACGAAGATCGATGCGGTGAAGAGTGCCCAGCAGGTGAAAGAGGAAGCCGCGAACCAGTCGACGTCGACCTCGACGGCGTCAACCAACGAATCGGCGCCTCCTCCCACGTCGATCGGTGGCGCCATTGGCGGCTTCATGCGGAAGCGTCAACAGCAGCAACAGCCACCACCGGAACAGAAGACCGGATCCACGCCAGCCGCGAATGCCAACCCGGCACGCGTGACCTTCATGACCATGAACAACGAAGTGCTGAAGATTGCGACCAACGTCACGGCCGCGGACGTCGCCATGCCGGCGGGACTGAAGGAGAACAAATAACTGTCGTCATGGCAAATGGCAGATGGCACATGGCAGTCGTTGCCATCTGCCATCATCCATTTGCCTGACCTCGCGCGACGTCGGCGCGCTCAGTAGCCGGCGAGCTGTCTCAGCGCGTCGGCGATCTTGTCGGCGTTCGGCAGGTTGTAGTGTTCGAGCACCTGCGAGAATGGCGGGTGCGTATCGGGATAGGTCACCCGCATCACGGGCGCGTCGAGCGCCTCGAATCGCTCCTCCACCACGACGGCAGCCAGCTCGGCACCGATCCCCAGCGTCTTCACGTCCTCGTGCACGATCAGCAGGCGGCTGGTTTTCTCGACCGACGCAAAAATCGCGGCCTTGTCGTACGGCATCAGCGACCGTAGATCGATCACCTCGACCTCGACACCTTCCTTGGCCAGCCGATCGGCGGCTTCGAGCGAGGGTTGCACCATCGCACCATAGGTCACGAGCGTGGCATCGCTGCCGGGGCGCCGCACGGCGGCGACGCCGATGGGGACGATCTCGTCGTTCTCGGACACCGGTCCCTTGGCACGGCGGTAGAGATACTTGTGCTCGAAATAGATGACGGGGTTGTCGTCGCGGATCGCCGCCTTCAGCAGGCCCTTCGCGTCCCACGGTGTCGAGGGCGCGACGACTTTCAGACCGGCGCGATGGACGAACCACGCTTCGGGATTTTGCGAGTGATACAGGCCGCCGCCCACATTCCCGCCCCCCGGCGCACGCACGACGATGGGGCACGTGGCGCGGCCGCCGTGCGGTACCGCAGCGTCGCGGCCTGGTTCACGATCTGATCGAAGCCGCAGGTGATGAAATCGGCGAACTGCATCTCGGCGACCGGGCGATAGCCGCGCTGCGACGCACCAATGCTCACACCGACGATCGCCGATTCGGAGATCGGGGTGTCGAGGCAGCGTGCCTCGCCGAACTCATCCGCGATGCCGGCGGTCACGCCGAACGCTCCGCCGTACGGCCCGACGTCCTCGCCCAGGACGAACACTTTCGGGTCGCGGCGCATCTCTTCGAACAACGCGTCTCGAATGGCTTCGAGGTAGGAAAGTTCCTTGGCCATGACTCAGCGATCTATGCGTACAGGTCGGTGACGGCTTCTTCCGGAGCCGGATCCGGGCTGTCCTCGGCAAACCGCACGGCATCGTCGAGCGTGTCCTTGATGCGCCGATCGATTTCCTGTTCCTTTTCTTCGGTCAGCACGCTCATGTGCTCGAGATAGGTCGTGAAGGTCGGAAGCGGATCGCGGCTCTTCCACATCGCGAGCTCTTCCTTCGTGCGGTAGAACGCCTTGTCGTGCTCCGAGTGGCCGTGCCATCGGTAGGTCTTGCACTCGATGAGCGTCGGACCCTCACCGGCGCGGGCGCGGCGTCTGGCGCCCTTCATCGCCTGGAACACGGCGAGCACGTCGTTGCCGTTGATGGCGACCCCGTCGAAGCCGTAGCCCTCGGCCCGGACCGCGACGTCCTCGATCGCCATGCTCTTCTCGATCGGCACCGAATACGCGTAGAGGTTGTTCTCGCAGATGAACACGATGGGCAGCTTGTTGACGCCGGCGAAGTTCATGGCTTCGTGAAAGTCGCCCGTGTTGCTCGCGCCTTCGCCGAAAAACGCCACGCACACGCTGTCCGTGCCTTCCATCTTCATGGTCAGCGCGACGCCCGCCGCGACGGGCAGGTTGGCGCCCAGCATGCTCGTGTTGCCGAAGATGCCGAGCTCGTTGACGCCGCTGTGCAGCGCCGAGTCGCGTCCCTTCGACAGGCCCGTCACCTTGGCGAACATCTGCGCCATCATCTGGCGCGCGCTCACGCCTTTCATCAGCAGCGCACCCAGGTCGCGGTGCAGGGGAAAAATCCAGTCATCGGGCCGCAAGCCGAAACAGCAGCCGACGATGATCGCTTCCTGCCCGATCCCCGTATACACGCCGCTGCGCACCTTGCCCTGGCGCACGCCCAGGCTGAGACGTTCGTCGAACGCCCGGATGAGCTTCAACCAGTAGTAGATCTCGAGCAGCTCATCGTTGCTGAGCTTGAATTTCGTCCGCTTGATGGGGGGCATCGCCTTCGCTGGAGCCATCGAAATAGAAGTGTAAACCAACGAATCAGGGTTGGGCGAGGACCACCGCCAGCAGCACGGCGCGTTGCGTCCCCTTCCATGCGTCTGTTGCATCGAACATCTCGTGGTCGGTGTGGGCGCCCGAGCCGCGGCCGCCCGTGTCGATCGTGACCGCGGGAATCCCGAGGCTGAGGGGAAGGTTCGAATCGGTCGACCCTTCGGCGAACGAGATCGGCAGATTGAGCGCACGCGACACCGAGATCGCCGCCTGGACGATCGGCGAGCCCGACGCCACGCGGCCCGCGGGACGCGATCCGACCGTCTCGATCGAGACCGTCAGCGCCTGGCTGCTCCAGCGCGCGTTTTCCTGCGTCACCGCGTCCTGGACCGCTTGGCGGAACTGCTTCTCGAGCGCACGCAGCGACGCGGCGTCGGCAGACCGGAGATCCACCTCCATCCAGGCTTCGCTCGCAATCGCGTTCACCGACGTACCGCCGCCAATCCGCCCGACGTTGAAGGTCGTGCGCGGAGAGCCCGGCACCTGAAAGTCGCCGATGCGCGCGATCGCCCGGCCGAGCGCGTGAACGGGATTGACCGTGCCGAACGATCCGAAGCTGTGGCCGCCGGGTCCCTTGAAGGTGACGCGGTACCGCGTGCTGCCGATGGCCACGTGGGTAATCCCGAGCCCCTCGCCATCGATCGACACGAAGCGATCGATCCGGTTCTTCAGCGAGTCGTCGAAGAGGCGCTTCACGCCGCGCAGGTCGCCGAGGCCTTCCTCACCGACAGTGCCGACGAACGTGATGGTGCCCGGCGTCGAAACAGACGCCTTGTTCAGCGCCCGCGCTACCGCGAGCAGGTCGGCAAGCCCGCGGCAATCGTCGCCGATGCCGGCTCCGCGCAGTACGTAGCCCTGACGGCGCACCTTGACGTCGGTGCCGCTCGGAAAGACGGTGTCGAGGTGGGCGCTCATGACGAGGTGCGGGCGCGGGCTCGCACCGGGGCGCTCGCCGATGACATTGCCCTCGGCGTCGATGCGGACGTTCTTCAGCCCGACCTCGCGGAACATCGCGGCATACAGCTCGGCCCGCTTCGCCTCCTGAAACGGGGGCGCCTCGACCTCGCACAGCCGGATTTGATCGTCGATCGTCTGCATCTCGGCGGTGCGCGCGAACTCGACCGCCTCTTTCACCGCGGGCTGCTGGAGAATGGTGGGGCCCAGCTCCGCCGCGCGCTCCTGCGCGGCAGCGAGAGAGAGCCATCCCGAACATCCCAGGAGAGCGGCTGTCAGAACCGCAACTGGCTGGCGCATGTGAACTGAGAAGTATTACACACCCGCGACATCTTTCATCGTCGCCACGCAATCGTGACAGAGGTCGAAGCCGGCATCCGCGCTCAACACGTCACAGACACGATCGCGCGGCAGGCCCTGGCGATAGGGCCGATCGGCGGAGAGGGCGTCGAACTTGTCGGCCGTGGCGAGGATCCGCGCGCTCAGCGACAGCTGATCGCCCCGCAGATTGCGGTAGTAGCCGCGCCCGTCCATCCGTTCGTGATGCGCGCTGGCATCGAACGCGAACTCGCCGAAGACCGGCACGCGTTCGAGAATCTGAAACGTGTAGTAGGGGTGAAGCCGCATGACTCCCCACTCGTCGTCGGTCAACGGTCCCGGCTTGTCGAGAATGCGGTTCGGCACGGCGAGCTTGCCGATGTCGTGGAGCAGCGCCGCGCGCTTCAACCGCACGCATTCCGCCTTCGAGAGGCTCATCTGCCCGCCCATCGACGTGGCGAACTCCGCCACGCGCTCCGAATGATGGAACGTGAAGGGCGACTTCGCGTCGACGACCCAGGCAAACGCCGCCGCGATCTGATCGAGCCTGTGCTCGTCCACGGCAAACGGCAGCACCTGCGGCTCGACGGCTGACACTTCCCTGTCGAGCTCGTTCGACGTCACCCGGCGCCAGACCGACGCGTCCTCGGCCACGCAGGCAAACGCCGTCACGAGACCGGGATCGAACCATCGGCGGCGACGTGCGCGCACGACGGCGAGCGCGGCATGGGGCCCCTTCTGTTCGGCGAAAATCTCGGCCACCTGCGCCAGGCCGACAATTCGCGCGAGCAGCGGGATGTTCCGGCCTTTCAGTCCTTCGGGGTAACCGCCGCCGTCCCAGTGCTCGTCCATCGACCGTATGGCCTCGGCCGTCATCGCCGAAAATCCAAGGCCCTGCGCAATCTCCGCGCCACGGTCGCAACGGATCTTGTAGATTGACCGGCCGACCTCGCGTCCGCCGCCGGCAAGCGAGAGAAAGCGCTTGATCCGGGCACCCAGGGTGCCGCCAGGCTCCGCGAACTTCAGCGCGTACGACGCCTTGCCACGAAGCGTGCGCCAGTCGCGCTCCCAGGCGCCGCGCTTGGCGGCCTGATCGTCGCCGCCGAACACCTGAAACATGCGCTCCGCGTTCGCGGAGCAGCCGGCGTCTTTCAAGAGCAGGGCGTAAAAGAGGTGTTGCTGCTGGGCTTCCGGCAGCCCGATGATGCGCGCCAGCTCCATGCCGATGAGACACGTCCGCGCTGAATGACCGCGAGGGTGCCCCTCAGTGAGGTCGAGCGCGTAGGAGAGGGCGGAAAGAATGCTGCTGACGCTGAGTGTGGGCACCGCACCTGATGTTTCGGCTCCAGGCGCGGCCGGTATTACGTGTCAGCGATGGCGGGACCGAGGCGGGACTAAAGTCCCGCACTACCAAGGCGATTTCTACCGGGGCAATTTGCCTCGGCTGGCGAGATTGGCGAGGAGTTGATACGCGCCGTCGGTGCCGGCGGTCACCTGCCTCCAGAGGCCGAGACCGACGAAGATCCAGCGCCCCTTGCCCACGCTGGCGCTCACGAGCGCGCCCTTCTTCCATCCCGCGTTGTGTTCGAACGGCTCCTGAATCTGGATCAGATCGGTGTAGCGCCGATCGTCGGCCACCACGAAGTAGGTGCCGCGCTCCTGCGCCCAGTTGCTCCAGGCCGCGTTGCCGATCTCGTTGGGAAAATGAAAGACGGGATCATCGGACGAAAGAATCTGAACCTGGCCGTTCTCGTCGGTGACCCGCGTATTGCTGAAGCCGAGTGGAAACGGCGCGTACTGCGTCCACGTGCTGGCCCGGTTGT
Organism: Vicinamibacterales bacterium; assembly: GCA_963746535.1. GTDB lineage: Bacteria > Acidobacteriota > Vicinamibacteria > Vicinamibacterales > JAMQPK01 > JAMQPK01. The sequence goes on from CAVVBP010000012.1 coordinate 709,358, forward strand.
ACTGGACGATCACCGTGCCGCCCGACGCCGCGTAGTCGAGAATGCGCTTGTTGTTGGCGCGCAGATCGTCCCGGCTGTCGTACGCGCGCACGCCGATGAAGATCGCGTTGTAGCGGGCGAGGTCGCCCCAGGACAGCTCGTCGGCGTCGAGCAGCTGAACCGTCGCGCCCAGACCGCGAAGCGCCGCGGGAATGTCATCCCCGGTTCCCATCACGTAACCGATGGTGAGATTCTGCGCCAGCCGCACGTCCATCACCTTCACGGCCACCGCGGCGGGAATCTCCAGCTGCCGGCGGCGCACGTGCGGATACTCGACGATCTGAAAGCCAGTGCCGAAGTTCTGCCCGTCGGCGGTGGCCAGCGATGTCACGACGTACTGCCCCATCGCCGTTTTCGCCCCGGGCCGGATCGTGAATCGCACCGTCTGCGACTCGTCTTCGCGCGTGAAGTTGAGTGTTTGCACAGGCGTCGTCGTCCAGCCCGACGGGACGTCCAGGCGCACCTGACCGGCTGCCGCACCCTGGCCGTAATTGGCGACCGTGACGCGGACTTCCCGATCGATGGCGGCCGTGGCCCCGCGCCCCGCCGGCACGATCGCGATCGACGGGCTCACCCGCAATGCCAGGCGTGGCACGACTGTGAGCTCCATGCGCTTCTCGCCTTCGAGCTCGCGTCCTTCGTACCTGAACTGGACGTCGCGATCGAAGCGCACGTCGGTGCCGCCCGCCGAGAGCGCGAACGACACACGGAAGGGCGTTGGACGGAACGGGAGGCCGAACGGCGCGTCGGGCTCGAATTCGTAACGGGCCGCTCTGGCCAGCGGTTTCCAGTATGGCTTCGTGATTGTCGCGTTCGCCGGAATCTGTGTCGCCGCCTCACAGCGGTAGACCGAGCCCACCTCGATAGGACCCGACTGGCACGTGGCGGGAACCGAAAATCCGTTCAGGTCGATCGATGACACGGCCATCGGCCGGCCGCGATCGCCGATGCTGATCGAGACGCGCACATTCTGTCCGGGAACGACGACGCCATCATCCGCGAGCACTTCCACGCGGAGGCCATGCGCCAGCACGGCAGCTTCGTTGAGCTGGTCTTCCTTGGTCTTCAGACGCTGATCGATGTTGAACTGCCCCTCTCGCGACAGACCCATCGTGCCGAGTTGCTGACGGAGCGTTCGTACGGCGTTCAGGCCGGCAAGAATCGACGGAGCCGTGGCGAAGGGATCGCCGGCAGCGAACGTCTTCTGCGCCGCCGACACGTGACTGGCGATCGCACGCAATCCGTCGACGAGCGGCGCGGGAGCGGACGGCCCCGCCAGCAGCGCGAGACCAGGAATCGTCGTATCGATGCCATTGAACAACGACGGTTCATCGCCGGAGACGGCCGGCACGAGCGAATCCATCAGGAGAAATCGCTGCTGCGTCCGGCCCGACGGCAGCGCCAGGAGGCCGGCCATCGCCTGGCTCTTGTGCATGCCACGCTCTTCCGTCCCGACCTCGACGTAGGTGCGGCCCAGCAGCGGATCGAACCCGGAAATATCAAAAGAGGCCGCGTTCAGCGCGCCGAGCGGCAGCGCGCCGCCGGCCGGCGCCGGCTGGCCGCGCCCGCCCCCGCCAGGACCGCCCAACGGGTAGTAGTACTTGCGCGGCTGCCACGGCATGAGGCCGTCGCGAATCTGATCGGGATAGCGCGACGGATCGCCGGCCGCCTTGAATGCCTCGCGGCTGAGCAAGCCCGACGTCTGATGGTGAAGTCCACCCGCGGTGCCGGTGGGAAGCATCCCCAGCACGACGTCGGGCCGCGTCATGCGGATGAGCCTGACGTAGTCGCCGATAATCTCGTCCCTGCCCCACTTCTCGAGCGTCTCCTCGATGCTGAAGGAGTAGCCGAAGTCGATGGCACGGGTGAAGTACTGCTCGGTCGAGTCGAAGCGGTGCATCGCCTCGAGCTCTTCGGTTCGGAGCACCGCGAGCGGATCGTAGAGCTCGGGTCCGATTTCGTTCTGGCCGCCGTCGCCGCGTGTCGCGGTCGCGAGAATCGTGCGGACGCCCTGCCCCCGATTCAGATACACGTGCAGCGCGTTGTTCTCATCGTCGGGATGGGCCGTCGCCTGCATGAACACGGCGGTGGTGCCCAGCTGGCGAAGCATCAGCCCGAGACCAACCGATCCGTCTTCGAGATCGATGGGCCGCACGCGCAATTGCGCGCTCAGCTGCACGGCGAGCATCACGCCGACGAGAAGGCTCGCACGCCAGACCGTCATGTCGCGTCCCGGATGACTTCCTGGTAGTACGCCTCGTACTGCGGCACGACGCGGCGCGCGCAGAAGTGGCGCCGAACGCGCTCGAGGCCCGCGCGAGCGAAGCGCTCGTGCAGTGCGGGATCGCTGAGGATACTGATCGCGTGCCTGGCCATGCCGTCAATGTCTTCGGGATCGGCGAGCAGTCCGGACACGCCGTCCTCGACGACCTCGGGCAGGCCGCCCACCCGCGAAGCCACCACGGGCACCTCGCACGCCATGGCTTCGAGCGCGGCCAGCCCGAAGCTTTCCTGCGCCGACGGAAGCAGGAACAAATCCGACACGGACAGGAGCGGCACGACCTGATCCTGCTCGCCGAGGGCCTCCACGTCGCACGCCAGACCGTAGTCGTGCACCATGCGCATCGCGCGGCCGAGCTCGGGACCTTCCCCGACGAGTATGAGTTTCGCTCGAACCTCCTGGCGCACCCGCTGAAAGATCTCCACGACGGCATCCACCCGTTTCACCGGCCTGAAGTTCGAGAGGTGAATGATCAGCTTGTCGTATTTGGACGGCGGACACAGCCGCGCGCGCAGCTCCGGCAGCTCGCGGCGCTTGTGCTCATCGCACTCGAGAAAGTTCGGAATGACGCGGATGTCGCGCTTGATCGGCAGCGCGTTGTAGGTGTCGCGCCGCAGGCTTTCCGACACCGCCGTGACCCCGTCGGACTGATCGATGGAGAACGCGACCGTTTCCGAGTACGAGGGATCGCTGCCGAGCAGCGTGATGTCGGTGCCGTGCAGCGTGGTAATGACCTTCGGCACCTTCGCATCGGGGCTGCCATTGGTCGCGGCAAGAATCTGCTTGGCGAGGTACGCGGCGGTCGCGTGCGGAATGGCGTAGTGCGCGTGCACGATGTCGAGCGAAAACTCGCGCGACAAGGTCACAATCTTGTTGGCGAGCGACAGCAGATATTGAGGCTCGCGGAAGAGCGGATACGTGGGCGTGTGAACGCGGTGAAACGCAAGCCCGGCTTCGTACTCGCCGAGACGGAATGGAGGCTCGGTGCTGATCAGATGCACCTGATGGTTGCGGCGCGCCAGCGACTTCGCCAGCTCGGTGGCGACGATGCCGCTGCCGCCAACCGAGGCGTAACACACCACTCCGATGTTCATCCCAACCTACTTCAGCAAATGATCCCGGACCACGGGCTCGTTCACCACGACCCCTTCAGCAAACCTTACACCAGCGAGGGCCCCGAACTGCGCATCCCGGCTTTCGATGAGCTGATTGAACCCTGGAGAGTTTAGACGCGTTTCGGCGTCGCCGGTTGCGCGGGAAAACTGGCTCCGATAGCACCCCAGCGCGCGGCGTTTCACCTCGTAGTAGTCCGACACGTCGACGACGAACGACACCGGCGCGGCGTCGTTGATGAAGTAAAAGCAGACCCACGCGGGCTGCCACGGCTCGCCCGCGGCCGCGTACCGCTTGAGCTTCGCGTTGAACACGGCGTCCTTGAGCATCTCCGCGGCGGCCCGGTGGTCAGGATGGCGATCCTGCCAGTACGGGATGGCAACTGCTTTGGGCCGCACCCGCCGGATGAGCTCCACGACTGTGCGGGTGTGATCGGCCGAGGTGCCGATCGCGCGGTCGGGCAAACCCAGATTCTCGCGCCAGGCCGCTCCGAGCACGGTCCGGGCTTCTTCCGCCTCCCTGACGCGTTCTTCGGGCGTGCCGTTGCTCGACATCTCGCCGCGCGTCAGGTCGCACAGTCCCACAGTGTGACCCAGCGCCGCCTGCCTGGCCAGCGTTCCGCCCAACCCGATTTCCAGGTCGTCCGGATGCGGACCAAAGGCGAGCAGGTCGACCTGGCTCATTCCCGGATCCGCACGAACGAGAACGGCTCGTCGCCCTTCTCGGGCTCGCCCTGGATGTGGCGAAGAATGATGCGCGCGGCGGCGAACGAAAAGCCGAGGCCGCCCGGGCCGCCGCTGAACGCGAAATAGTGATGGGGGTAGTTTCGATGAGGACCGTAATACGGCACGCCGTCGATCGTGCGGGAGTACTCGGAGTCCCACGAGTATTCCGGCATCGTGCCGGAAATCGCCGAGCGCATGACCGACAGCTCGTACATCAACTGCCCGGTGCGCTGCACGATCGCGCGTTCCCGCGCGCGTTCGGGCACGCTGGACTGATCGGCGCCCGAGAAGAGCACGCGATTCCCGGTCCAGTGCGTCCAATGGTCGGGCGCCGAGGTGTCGCGAAGGATCAAGTCCGGCGGCGTCATCTCGCGCCGTACCGCAGCCGGGAGCTCGGGGGTCAGCACGATATAGCTGTCGGAGCGGACGAATCGGCGCCGCAACGGTTTGAAATCGTCGATCGGATACCCGCTGGCCACGACGACCTTCGACGCGGTGACGGTACCGCCATCGGTCTTGATCTCGACCGTCCGCCGTCTCGGGCGAATGCGCGTGACGCGCGACTGCTCGAACACCTGCGCGCCCCGGGCGACGGCGGCCCTGGCGAACCCGAGCGTGGCCTTGTAGGGATCGACGCTGGCGTTGCCGTGCGTGATGAGGCCGAACCCGCTCGCGCCCACCCGGCGAACGAGCGGCGTTCCCTTGATCGACGCAACCTCGAGCCCGGCGTCGCGCTGCGCCGCGTACTCTTTTTGAAGCTCCTGAATGCCGTCAGGCGTGGTGCTGAAGTGCACGGCGTCGCGAATCTCGAGGCCGCACTCGATGCGAAGGCGCTTCAGCGCGGCGAGGTATTCGTGCGATCCGCGGCGCGCGCCCTGGTAGATGTGCCTCGCGTCGCGCACCCCATGCTGTTTCGCAAGCTTGTAGAACAACGGCTCCGGCTCATGAACGACGATGCCGGTACCCCTGCCCGCCTGGCGCTGGGCGATCCGTCCTTCTTCGAACAGCGCCACACGAACGCCGGCCGCCGCCAGCACGTATGCCGTCGCACAACCCATGGCACCCCCGCCGACGATGGCGACGTCGGTCTCCAGGTGGCCGCGATGACGGGGATAGGACGGGCGACGGGATGAAGGAAAACGGTCCAGCCAGAAGCTGGTGCCGTAATGCGTTTTGGACAAAGTGAGGTCATTCTACTCACAGGATCGTTCGGATCGGCAACTTCGGGGGAATCGTCAAGTTCGTGGGTTCGTGAGGTTCGTTGGGTTCGAAGTTCGCAGAGTCAGGGCGGGCTGGGGTGGCACCTTACGAACTCGACGAACTCCACGAACTCTACGAACTTAACGAACCTGACGAACCCTTGAGATTTTCCGCCCGCGCTTTTTCCCGCCTCAGCAGCTTTTCCTTCCGCACCGTCCCCCATCTGTACCCTCCCATCGACCCGTCCGTACGCACGACACGATGGCAGGGAATCAAGAGCGCGACGGGGTTGGTCGCGCACGCACGGGCCACCGCGCGTGTGGCCGCGGGCCTGCCGATTGCGGCCGCGACCTGCTGGTAGGTGCGGGTTTCGCCGTACGGGATCGCCTGGAGCTGGCGCCAGACGCGCCACTGGAAGGCCGTGGCGCGCACGTCGAGCGGCAGATCGACGTGCGGCGATCGGCCGCGCAGGTGCTCCAGGAGCGCCCGCACTTGTGCGCTCAGGATGCGAACGTTCGGCCTCACGATCGCGTGGGGAAATTCCGCGCGCAGATCCCTTTCGAGCGCGCGATCGTTGTCCCCAATCATGACCCGGCACACTCCGCGCGCCGTGGCGGCAAGGAGCAGCCGGCCCAACGGTGAATCGGCGATCGTGAAATCGATCTCGATGCCCGGCGCACCCTTTCGATAGGTCGCCGGCGTCATCCCGAGCGCGGCGTCCGCGCGCTCGTACAACCGGCTGCTCGATCCGTAACCCGCGTCGTAGATTGCGGGCGTCACACGGTCGCCCTTCTTCAGCGCGCGCTTCACCTGACCAAGCCGGCACGCCTCCGCAAACGCCCTCGGCGAGATACCGACGACCTCGGTGAACGCGCGCTGGAAGTGAAACCGGCTCAGGCCCACCTGTCCCGCCAGGGCGCCCAGCGTGTGGCGCTCCTCCGGATTCGCCTGGATGATCTCGCACGCGCGCTGTATCTGTTCAATCTGGGTAGTCATACAGACGACGATAACCCGCGGTTCGATTTCAATCTATCCGAAGATTGCTCTGCTCTTTACAGAAGATCAGAAGGTGAGTTTCAGCAGGATCATGGCTGTCTTCTGATCTTCTGATCTTCTGTAAAGAGGCTTACGAAGGATCCGACTGCGAAGACCACGACGGCGCCGATCACGTTGTGCCACAGGAACGAAATGTCCGGCCGGCCGAAGGCAACCGACGCCACCGACGCCATGCCCGTGAGGAGGCCAACGAAGGCGCCCGTACCCGTCGCCCGGCGCGTGAGAATCGCCAGCATGAACACGCCGAGAATCGAGCCGTAGAAAAACGACCCGAATCGGTTCACCACCTCGATGAGCGACCCGAGGCTGCTCGCGTACACGGCGACAAAGCCGGCGAACACGCCCCAGAGCCCGGTGGTGGCCCGCGACACGAGCAGATAGTGGGCGTCCGAGGCCGACGGCTGAAACAGCCGCTTGTAGAAGTCGATGACCGAGGCGGTCGACAGCGAGTTCAGCTCTGCCGCAATCGAATCCGTCGCGGCCGTAATGATGGCGGCAATCCAGAGCCCCACGATACCGATCGGAAGCGCCGTCATGATCCAGGTTGGGAACACGTAGTTCACGTCGTTGTAACTCGAGTCGCCCGTCGTCTGTTTGACGAGCGATGCCGCCTTCGTCCTGATCGATCGCAACGCCCGATCCTGCCGGCTGAACTCGTCGGTCGCGCGCGCCTGTTCGCCGACATCGTGCGCATGGCGGGCCGCGGCCATGTCGACCGCCGCCTGCCGGCGCGCGTCGAACGTCGTTTGAAACTCGCGCTGCAGCGCCTCGTATGCCGGCGCCGATTCGCCCGTCCGCACGCGCTGGTCGTGAATCGGGTTGAACAGGAGCGGCGGCTGGTTGAACAGATAGAACATGAACGTGAAGACGCCGACCATGAGGACGAGGACCTGGAGAGGAATCTTCCAGTACGCGCTCATCAACAACGACGTCTTTCCGGCATCCTCGGATTTCGCCGTGAGATACCGCTGCACCTGGCTCTGATCGCATCCGAAATACGACAGCATCAGGAACAGGCCGCCCAGCATGCCCGACCAGAAGGTGTAGGTTTCCGTGAGCGTGAAGCGCAGATCGAACGCCTGCAGCCGGCCCGTGCCGCCGGCAATCGCCAGCGCATCGTCCACGCCGACGCCGTCGGGCAGTCCCCGCACGAGGAACACCATCGCAACGACGAGCGCCACGATCGTCAGGCTCATCGTCTTGACGTCGGTCCAGGTCACCGCCTGCACGCCGCCGAGCATCGTGTAGATCACCGCCGGCACCAGAATCAGCAGCGTCGTCATCGTGACGCTCCAGCCGAGCACGACCGACAGCACGACAGCCGGGGCGGCCGCGATCGCGCCGCACGACATCGCGCGCGACACGAGAAACAGCCCGCTCGTCAGCGTGCGGGTTTTGAGATCGAAGCGCCGCTCCAGGTACTCGTACGCCGTGTAGACCCTGGCTCGATAGAAGAACGGCACGAGCGTCAGGCAGAGAATCACCATCGCGAGCGGCAGCCCGTAGTAGAACTGCACGAATCGCAGGCCGTCGGTGTAGCCCTGCCCCGTCGTGCCGACCAGCGTGATGGCGCTCAATTGCGTGGCCATCACCGAGAGACCAACGGCCCACCACGGCATCGATCGGTTCGCCAGGAAGTACGATTCGGTGGTGCGCTCGAGCTTGGTTCGCTTCACGCCGTCCCACACGAGCCATGCGATGTAGGCGGCCATCACTCCCCAGTCGAGCAGGTGCATGGATCAGATCCCGTAGTGGCGCTGCAGCCACAACAGGCCCAGCAGCACGAGCACTTCGACGGCCATGACGGTGAGATAGGTGCGCGTCCAGATGCGCGGAGATGGGTCGGACATTCAGAGCCGCAGTATATGACGTGATTGCCCGGTGCGGCGGGTGCGATGGGCTTGTCGCGCCGAAGCGATGAGAAATGCGGCGCGAAGGCGGATGGCTACTGCCGGGACGAGAGCCACGCGTCGCGGAACGTCCGCTCCGCGGCCGTCAACTGACGTCCGAGCTGCTCCGCCGGGACGAACTGCAGCCGTGGGTCCTCCGCGATTGTGATCGTCAGCTCGCGCGTGGTGCCGCGGCGGCGAATCAACATGCGGATGGCGTCGCCCGGGCGATGGCGCTGGACGATATCGTCGAGCCGCGACCGGCTGCTCATGGCCACGCCGTCGACCGACAGAATTTCGTCGCCACGGTCGAGGCCGGCCAGATACACCGGGGTGTCCTCGATGGTCTGCTCGGTCACGCGAGCCATGTTCGCGCCGAATTCGAGCGACACGGGACCAATCCATCCGCGGCCCGGATTCCGCTTGCTCAACACGAGCCCCGCATGCGCGGCAAGCGAGGCAATATCGGGAACCTCGCGCCCGTGAACGAACCGGTTGAAGAACTCGTCCGCAAACGCGCGATCGCGTGAGACCTCCGCGAGGAGGTCGCGCAGATTCTGGGTCGTGTAGGGCCTGGCGACGACGCCGTCGGCCGGCGGGGGTACCCGCCCGAACTCCTGCCACGCGCGCCGCATGAGATCGTCGAGCGTGACCTGGTGATTGGAGCGCACGCGCAGCGAGAGATCGAGCCCAAGGGCGATGACGGCACCCCAGTCGTAGTACGAAATGAAGTGGTTCGGAAAACTGGACGCGTCGCTCCACGCGGCCTGGTCGACGAACTGCGCCAAGCGGCTCATCTCTTCGGCGCTGCGATATTTGCGCCCCGGGCTTCGTATGACGCCGTCGAGCAGGTAGCCGAGGCGGCCGGCGAATTCATCGACCGGCCACAACCCGGCGCGGCGCATGGTGAGCGGGGCGTAGTAGCTCGTAAAGCCTTCCGCGAACCAGAGCTCGCTCGACGGATTCGGGGCGTCGAGGCGGAACGGTTCGAGCGATGCAGGGCGAATGCGCTCGACGTTCCAGCTGTGAAAGAACTCATGTGCGACGGTGCTCAGGAGCGACAGTTGTTCGTCGGGCATCCGCATGCCGTGCGGCGCCGTGACGACCGTACTGTTCCTGTGCTCCATCCCGTCGTCTGCCGCGCCCGGCAGGTAGTCGGCGATGAACGTGTACGGCACTTCGTAGGCCGGGAACTCGCCGAAGATCGCGCGCTCTTCTCGAACGATTTTCTGCACGCCCGCCGCAAAGCGTTCGACCTCGGCGTCAGCTCCGTCGTGGTGCACGGCAATCCGGAATTCCCGATCCACCTGGAACGTGTGCAAGGTAAAGCTGCTCAGCTCGGTCGGACTGTCGATCAGGTACTGAAGGTTGGCGGCCGTAAACGTGCGCGGATCGCTCGTCGGACGCAGCTGGGTCGCGATCTTCCAGTCGGCGGGTGCGTCGAACGTGACGCGCGCGGGCCGTGGCTCGAGCCCCCGCGCCCACATCAGCGAGGCCGGAATATTCAGGTGCGCGTGCGTGGCGTCGATCGCGAGGTACGTGCCGTCGATCCGATCGCCGAACACCTTGTAGCGGACCCGCACCGTGCCGCTGTGGCCGCTGACGTTCCACTGCGACGGACCGGGACGCGCCACGGCCAGGGATCCCCCCGCGCCGTCATCGATCTGGACGTCGTAGACGTTCTTTGCGAACTCATGGATCGCGTACCGCCCGGGCGAGGTGCGCGACATCACCACTTCGAGCGTTCCCACCGGCACGTCGGGGAACGTGACTTCCACCTGCATGCGGTGGTGCTCGGGTTCCGGAAAGCTGACGCGATAGGCGACCGGCGTCTGCGCCAACGCCAGGACGGGCGAAGCGAGCCACAACGTAAGGAGAACGAGAACGACCCTAATCCCCAATCCCTAATCCCTAATCCCTAGTCCCATCCCTATTCCCCGGTGGATTGGGCAAGAGCCGCCATGAAGTCGTCTTCGGGCGCGGCACCCATCAGCTCGAGCGAATCGTTGATCACCGTCTTGGGCACGCCGTTCACGTTGTAGCGCCGGACGAGATCCGGGAACTCCGCGGCATCGATGGCCACGCTGGTCACGAGCGGACTTTCGATGGCGGCCTGGTTCGCCAGGGAAATCATCCGCGGGCAATAGACGCAGCCTGGCGTGTAGAACACCTGCAGATGCACCGGCGTCGTCAGTGCTTTCAGCTGCGCGCGGCTCTCGTCGCTGAGGCGCGTTTCGCCGGTCGCCGCCATGTGCACGGCTTCCGCCAGCGTGGGCAACTCGTAGCCGAGCGGCGCGCCGTAGTAACGAATGCGATCGCGTCCGGGCGCCTCGATGATGACCGCGGGCACTCGATCCACGCCGTACTCGGCGGCTTTCTCCCTGTCGAGCACGAGATTGAGCGCTTCGAGCTCGACGTGCTCGTTCTCGTCGACGATCTGCTCGAGCGCGCGCCTGGTCGGCGCGCACGTCTCGCAGCCGATCGATTGTTCGAAGAAGACGAGGCGAACCTTACTTGAAGAGGTCATCGAACGCTTTGCGCGCGCTGTTCGGCGCCTGCGGCTGCGCCGGCGATCGCGTCTCGCGCTCGACCGTCACGCGCGGGGAAAAGAGTTCGCAGGTGTTCCGCACGTCCTTCGGCGCGATACGCACGGGAATGGTCTGCGTGCACTCGAATCGCTGGCCGGTGTCGAACGACTCGCACTGCGCGCAGCTTCGCAGGTCGGTACCGCATTGCTTGCATCGCGAATCGGCCGCAATGGCATCGGAAAACACGTTGCCGCAGCGAGCGCAGCGCATGACCTCGGTAAAACCTGGCACGCTCGGCGCGCGCCCCTCGAGCGCGCGGCGCTCGGCCTTGTCGGCACGCGTCTCGATGCGGTCGGCGGGCGGCTTGGGCGCCTGGGGCGGACGCGGTCCACTCTGACGAGGCTGCTTGTCGCGGCCTGAATCCTGATAGCCGCGCTGCCGATATTTACGGTCAGACATGGTGCTCCAGACGGTCCGGCTGAAGCCGGACACTACTGCCTAATGGCTGTCCTCTGGCCTGCCGGCTTCGGGCCGGACGCCCGAAGTCTGAAGCCTGTTTTGACAGTTTATACTCGCTTGACCTCCATGCCAGCGCGTTCATGCTGCTTCCCGGCCGTTCTGCTGGCCGTCTGCCTGGCATTGACGTCAAGCGCCTCCACCCAGCACGTCAAGCGTCCGATGACGCTTGTCGACCTGCTGAATATCCCGCGCGTCGGCGATCCTCAAATTTCTCCCGACGGAAGAAGCCTGACGTTCGTGCTCGCCACCACCGACTGGCCCGCGAACCAGCGCGTGCCGCGCATCTGGCGCATCAACAGCGACGGCACCGGCCTTCGCCAGCTCGTTGACGACGCAGGCGCCTACAACCCGCGCTGGTCGCCAGACGGCTCTACGATTGCCTTTCTCCTGCGCGGCAGCGTGTTCGTCGTGCCGGCCGCGGGCGGTACGCCGCGCCAGGTCTCCAAGCGAACCGGTGTGGCCGACATTTCATGGCATCCCGACGGGACATCGGTCTACTTCCTGGCGTCCGATCCGCCGACCGATGCCGAACGCGCGCGGCAGCAGCTTCGAGGCGACGTCCGCGTGCTCGACGAGTACCGGCAGCGGCACCTGTGGAAGATGGCCGTCGCCGATGGAATCGAAACGCGCATCACCGGCGGCGACTACTACGTCTTCGCCTACAGGATTTCAGCAGACGGCCACCGCATCATCCTGAGCCGCAAGCCCACGCAGCTTCCGTCCGACACCGACAGGATGGAGCTGTGGAACATCGCGGCCGATGGCACGTCGCCCGTGCAGCTCACCAGGAATGCGATCCCAGAAGAAGACGGCGAGCTCGCACCGGACGGCTCGCAGGTGCTGTTCATCGCGCGGGCGAATCACAAGCAGGAGCCGTACTACAACGCGAACCTGTTTCTCGTGCCCGCGTCAGGAGGCCAGACGCGCGCGCTGATGCCGGATTTTCCGTACGAAGTGCAGCGCGCGGGCTGGGCCGCCGACAGCAAGTCGATCTGGATGCTCGTCAACACCGGCGTCCGGCTGGACCTCTTTCAGGTCGACCTCGCGTCGCGCACGCCGAAGCCCGTCACGACAGGGGATCACGCGCTCGTGCCGACGTCATGGAGCACGGTGTCGGGGCGGCACGTGTTCATGATCGACGAGCCCACGCGGATCGGCGACGTGTGGACGTGGACGCCGGGCGACGCCGCGCCGAAACGCGTGACCGGCATCTACGACTACCTCGATCGCGAATTCGCGCTGCCGCGGCAGGAGCGGATCGAATGGAAGGGCATCGACGGCGCGCGCGTGGAAGGCGTACTCACGTATCCGCTCGACTACAAACCGGGCACGCGTTACCCGCTCATCGTGCAACTGCACGGCGGACCAGAAGCGTCCGATCGATTCGGATGGGGATCGATCTTCTTTTATTACCAGCCTGCCTGGGCGGCGCGCGGTTACGCGATCCTGCGGCCCAACTACCGCGGCAGCTCGGGGTATGGCAACGCGTTCTACCGCGAGCCGATTGGCGGCTACTTCAAGAACAGCCACCACGATGTGCTGGCCGGCGTCGAACGCGTCGTCGCGATGGGCATCGCCGATCCCAATCAGCTCGCGGTCATGGGCTGGAGCGCGGGCGGGCACCTCGCCAACAAGCTGATCACGTTCACGACGCGATTCAAAGCGGCGTCCTCGGGAGCCGGCGTCGCGAACTGGATCTCGCTGTATGGCGTATCGGACACGCGCTCCGATCGCGATCTGTGGTTCGGCGGCACGCTCTGGCAGAAGAACCCGCCCATCGACACGTACTGGGAGCACTCTCCCTTGAAATACGTCACGGCGGTCCGCACGCCCGCGTTGTTTTTCATCGGCGAGAACGATCCCCGCGTGCCGATGTCGCAGGCGATGGAGCTGAGTCGCGCCATCAAGGCACAAGGGGTGGCCAGCGAGGTCCACATCGCACCGCGCGAAGGCCACGATTGGGTGCAACCCGCGCACCAGCTCTACAAGATGAACGTGGAGATGGAGTGGGTTGAGAAGTACGTACGAAATCTCCCCTACACACCGGAGCCGATCCCCTCTCAAAACGCGCCGTTCGCGGCCTCCCGTCCCTAGACTTCGGTACTCAAAGCGATATAAACTTTCGCGCCTCGACACGGCAAGCCTAATTCCCTGAGCACAGACTACGCATGCGTAAATTCGTTTTCGGCGCTGTTGTGCTGACTCTGCTGATTGCCTCGGCAGCGGCCGCCTTCTGGCCCGCGGGTCCCATCAAGCAGCCCGTTGCCTACCCGCACAAGACCCACGTGACCGACAACCAGATGGAATGCCTGACGTGTCACGTGAACGCAGACCGATCGATCGCGGCCACCATTCCGAGCGTAACCGAGTGCATGGTCTGCCACGAAAACGTCAAACCCGAGAGCCCCGAGATTCAGAAGCTCGCCGCGTTCGCCAAGGCGGGTGAAGAGCCGCCATGGGTGCGCGTCTACGGCTTCGCCCCTTCGGCCGCCGTGAACTTCACGCACAAGCGGCATGTGAAAGCCGGCGTCGAGTGTTCCACGTGCCACGGCGACATGGCCCAGATGATGGACATGCGGGAAAACGTCAAATGGACGATGGGCAAATGCATCGATTGCCACAAGGAGAAACAAGTGAGCATCGACTGCCTCGTCTGCCACAAATAGCAAATGAAAAGACGCGATTTCCTCAAAACCGGCGGCGTCGCAGGCACCGCCGGGCTCATCCTCGACGGGTGCGGCAAACCGCAGCAGCTGATTCCGCTGCTCGTTTCCGAAGATCGGTTCGTGCCGGGCGAAGAAGGCTGGGTGCGAACGCTCTGCCAGCAATGCGCCGCGGGATGCGGCATCACCGTTCGCGTGATGCAGGGTGAATCGATCCGGACGATCGACGGACAGCAGAAACGCGTCAAGGCTGTACAAGCGAAGAAAATCGAGGGCAACCCCGAGCACCCGATCAGCATGGGCGGCACTTGCGCCCGCGGGCAGGCCGGCGTGCAGGCGCTCTATCACCCCGATCGCATCCAGACGCCGCTCAAGCTCCTCGGACCGCGCGGCACGGGGCAGTATCAACCCATCACCTGGAAGGAGGCGCAGCAGCAGCTCGTCACCGCGCTGCAGCAGCAGCAAGCCTCGCCGCAGGCGATCGCGCTCCTCTCCGGCCGCCGCAACCGCGGCACCATGGGCGCCGTCGTCGAACGCTTCGCCGCCGGCCTCGGCACGAACGTCGTCTCGTACGATCCGTTCGATCCCGCGCCCATCCGCAAGGCGATGGAACTGGTGACCGGCGTCTCGCGGCTTCCAGCCGTCGACTTCGCCCGCGCGAACTATCTGCTGTCGTTCAACGCGAACCTGTTCGAGACGTTCCTCTCGCCCGTGCGCTACATGCACTCGTACGGCGAGTTCCGCCAGGGACGCCCGGGCGTGCGCGGCAAGTTCGTCCACGCGGAGCCGCGGTTGTCGCAGACGGCGGCGTGCGCCGACGAGTGGCTGCCGATGAAGCCCGGCACCGAAGGCCTGCTCGCGCTCGCCATGGCTCACGTGATCGTCAACGAGAAGCTCTACGACGCCGACTTCGTGAATCAGAGGACGAACGGGTTCGCGGCATGGTCGGCCTCGCTCGGCGACTACGCGCCAGAAAAAGTGGCCGCCGCGATCGACGTCCCGGCCGCGTCAATCCAGCGCATCGCGCGAGAGTTCGCCGCGCGCCGGCCGAGCGTCGCCATCGGCGACAGCCGCGACGTCGCGTCGCTGACGGCGATCTTCGCGCTGAATGCGCTCGTGGGCGCATACGGCCGCCAGGGCGGCGTTCTGTTCGGCGCCGATGACACGAGCGGACCAGTACCCGCGCAGGGAGCGGCACCTCACACCGACATTCACTCGCTCATCGGTGCGATCGGGCAGAGCCAGATCAAGGCGCTGGTCGTGCTCGACACCAATCCTCTCTACTCGCTGCCTGAAGCCGACAAGCTGCGATCGGCGCTCGCGAACGTGCCGTTCATCGCGAGCCTGGCGTCGTTTCTCGACGAAACCTCCGTCATGGCCGATCTGATTCTGCCGAGCCACGTCACGCTCGAGCGATGGGTCGACGATGTGCCGGAACCGGGCGTTGGATTCGCGGTGCGTACGCTCGGTCAGCCTGTCGTCGAGCCACGATGGCAGACGCGTGACCCCGGTGACGTCCTGATCGAAACGGCGAAGGCACTCGGAGGGAAGGCAGCCGAAGCCTTGCCGTTCGAGAACATGGCCGCTGCGGTGAAGGAATCGTTCCGCTCGGTTCACACGCTGCAGGCGGGTTCGACGGTCGACGCCGACTTCGAGGCGTTCTATCGCAAGGTGACCGCCGCGGGAGGATGGTGGAATCCCGCGCCTGCGGCGTCGGCCCAAACGGGGTCGGGAGGGGTTTTCGCGGAGAAGGGATCGAAAACCCCTCCCGACCCCGTTTCCGGGCGCATGAATTTCGTCGTGCCATCGCAGCCGGTGGCCGCACGGCCTTTCGCGGGCGACGCCGCCGGGATGCCGTACATGCTGCACATCTATCCGTCGGCCGCGTTCGCCGATGGACGCAGCGCGCATCTTCCGTGGCTGCAGGAAATGCCCGACCCGATGACCACCGTGATGTGGGGATCGTGGGTCGAAATCAATCCGGAAACGGCGCACGGGATGGAGATCCACGAAGGCGACGTGCTGACGATCAGATCGGCGCACGGCATCATCGAGCTCCCGGCATTTCTGTATCCAGGCCTGCGCCCGGACGTCATCGCGATTCCGGCGGGTCAGGGACATACACAATTCGGCCGCTACGCGCAGAATCGCGGGGAGAATCCCCTGCGCATCAGCCAGTCAGTCGTCGACACTACAACGGGCGCGGTGCTGCAGACCGGCGTGCGCGTCGGCATCACCAAAACGGGACGGAATGTCAGGTTGGTACGGTTCGGCGCCAGCGATGCTCGCCAGCATCACGAGCATCCGCTGCATCGGTAGGAAACGGTTATCCGTTTTCAGTTATCCGTTTTCAGTTTGAAGATTTCAGATTCTAGATTTTAGATTTCAGTTTCGGAGTTCCAATGCCTCAGTGGGGAATGACAGTCGACCTGGACCGCTGCACGGGCTGCGAGGCCTGCGTCGTGGCGTGCCATGCCGAGAACAATCTGCCGATCGTCGGCGACGAGCAGGCGGCGCGCGGCCGGACGCATGCACTGGATTCGCGTCGAGCGCTACTGGGAGGGCGAATTTCCCGAACGTCCGGGCTGCAGTTCCTGCCGGTGATGTGCCAGCAGTGCGACGCGGCGCCGTGCGAGCCGGTCTGCCCGACCTACGCGAGCCATCACACGCGACGAGGGCCTGAACGCGCAGGTCTACAACCGCTGCATCGGCACGCGCTACTGCGCGAACGCCTGCCCCTACAACGTCGCGCTTCTTCAACTTCTTCAACCCCGAGTGGCCGAAGCCGCTGCAACGTGCAGCTCAACCCCGACGTCTCGGTCCGCAGAGTCGGCGTGATGGAGAAGTGCACGTTCTGCGTGCAGCGCATCCAGTCGCGCGCAGGACACGGCCAAGGCCGAGAAGCGCGGCGTGCAGGACGGCGAGATCCAGCCGGCCTGCGCGCAGTCGTGCCCGGCGAAGGCGATCGTGTTCGGCGACCTGAACGATCCCGAGAGCGACGTGTCGCGGCTGTCGCATTCGCGCCGCGGGTATCGAGCTGCTCGAAGAGCTCGGCACCCGGCCGAACGTCACCTATCTTGAAGGAAGGGGACGCCTGACGTGGCTCAGACTCGGCACGCTTCATCCATCGGAAGCCCAGATCAATCGCGACCTGCTGCGGTCCGCTCTTCAAGACCGGACGCGAGTTCTACGTCCTGCGTCGCCCTGCTCCTCGCGGTGACCGGCATGGTGCTCGTGGCCTGGTTCTACCAGCTGAACATACGGCATCGGCATGGCGGGCATGAACCGCCCGTCGTTCTGGGGCTTCTACATCACGAACTTCGTCTTCTGGATCGGCATCAGCCACGCCGGCACGCTCATCTCGGCGATTCTGCGCGCTCGTGCAACGCCGAGCTGGCGCCGGCCGGTCACGCGCTGCGCCGAAGTGATCACGGCGTTCGCGCTGATGATCGGCGCGATGTTTCCGATCATCCACCTCGGGCGCGCCGTGGCTGTTCTTCTGGCTGATCCCGTACCCGAACAGCCGGCACATCTGGCCGAACTTCCGGTCGCCGCTGGTGTGGGACTTCTTCGCCATCAACACCTACCTGACCGGCAGCGTCACTGTTCCTGTTCCTGCCGATGATTCCCGACTTCGCGCTCGTGCGCGATCAAGCCACCGGCTGGCGCAAGAAGATCTACGGCGTGCTCGCGCTCGGCTGGCGGGGCACGGAACGGGCAGTGGCATCCGGCTCGAGACGGCCATGCAGATCATGGCGATCGCCATCATTCCGGTCGCCGTGTCGGTGCACACGATCGTGTCGTTCGACTTCTCGATGGCGCCGGTGCCGATGTGGCACTCGCACGATCTTCGGACCGTACTTCGTCGTCGGGCGCGATCTTCAGCGGCATCGCCGCGCTGATCATCGCGATGGTGCTGCTCCGGAAGTTCCTGCACCTCGAGGAGTACCTGCACCCGATCCACTTCGAGAACCTCGGCAAGCTGCTGCTCGCGATGAGCCTGCTGTGGGGCTACTTCGTGTTCACCGAGCACCTGGCTGACGTGGTACGGCAACGAGGCAGCCGAGATGGCGGTCTTCTGGTCGACGAGCGGGCCGCTTCGCGCCGCTCTTCTGGACGATGGTCGTCTGCAACTTCGTGATCCCGTTCCCGATCCTGGCGATCAAGAAGCTGCGGACGATTCCGCTCATCTTCATCGCGTCGATCTGCATCCTCGTCGGCATGTGGCTCGAGCGGTTCCTGATCATCGTGCCGACGCTCACGCATCCGTACCTGCCGTACAACTACGGTACGTATTTCCCGTCGCTGACTGAAGCGGCTATCGCATCGGGCACGCTCGGCCTGTTCGTCCTGCTGTATTTCCTTTTCGCCAAGTTCAGCCCGATGATTTCAATCTGGGAGATCGAAGAGGGCTACACCGTAGCCAAACATTCCGTCGAATCCGCTCACCC
Organism: Vicinamibacterales bacterium; assembly: GCA_963746535.1. Lineage (GTDB taxonomy): Bacteria > Acidobacteriota > Vicinamibacteria > Vicinamibacterales > JAMQPK01 > JAMQPK01. The sequence continues at coordinate 727,822 of CAVVBP010000012.1, forward strand.
TGCCAGCCTCGGCTCGACGGTCGAGGGGGACGTTCATCCGGCTCATTAGTCGTCAGTTTTTAGTTTTTAGTTTCTAGTTCTTAGTTTCAGACTCACTATGGCCCAGACCTGCCTCGTCAAGTTCGCCGAGCACACGCAAGCGCGCGTCGCCGTGCGGCGCCTCATCAAGGACGGCATCGATCCCGAATCGATGGAGGTCATGTCGTCGCAGCCGATTCATGGCGAACGGATCATTCCCGAGAAGAAACCGACGAAGCTGCGCGCCTGGGCGCTCTCTGGCGCCGCCATCGGGTTGCTGAGCGGTTTCGCACTCGCCACGATCACGGCGTTGAACTACCCGCTGATCAAGGGCGGCATGCCCATCGTCGCGCCGTGGACCGTTGGCCTCATCACCTACGAAACGACGATGCTGGGCGCCGTGCTCGCCACGCTGGTCGGCCTGCTGGTCGAACTGGGACTGCCCAACTTCAAGAACCTGCCCTACGATCCCAGCGTCGTGGATGGAGGCATCGTGCTCGCCGTCGCATGTCCCGACGGCTTGCGTCAGACGGTGGAGACCGCCCTCAACGGGGCCGGGGCGACTAAGGTAAACTGGGTGTAATTATGACGATGAGATCCTTCCTTTCATTGACCGGAGCTCTTTCCCTCTTGTGCATGACGGCGGTGTATGCCGCCGGCCAGGCGAAGCCCGCCGCCGCGGCGGCCGCCAGCCCGGAATCGATTACCAACGGCGCGGCGCTTTACAAACGCCAGTGCGTGATGTGCCACGGCGCCACAGGCCAGGGAGACGGTCCTGCGGCCAAGAACCTGAAGGGCAAGCTTCCGAACCTTGCGGACAAGGCGGTCATGTCGAAGGTGACCGACGCGCAAATCAACGAAGCCATCACCAACGGCAAGAAGACCGAGATCGGCAACATGCCCGCGCTCGGCAAGCGGCTGAAGCCGGAAGAGATTACGGACGTCGTCAACTTTGTCCGGACGTTGGCGAAATAGGGCTAAGGGCTGAGGGCTTAGGGCTGAGGGCGCTGGAGCGATCCGGCGCCCTTTTTCTTTTTCGGGCCTGAAAACGCCGCGGGCGGCATCTCGCGGAATTCTCAGGTGATAGGATTAACAGCTTCGTTCGACTGTTTCCTTCACGAGGACACGACACCCGTATGACGCAAGACGGCCGAATTACGATCAGCAGCAACCTCCAGCTCCAGGTCCCCGACAATCCGGTCATTCCGTTCATTGAAGGCGACGGCACTGGGCCCGACATCTGGCGCGCCAGCGTGCGGGTGTTCGACGCCGCTGTGTCAAAAGCGTACGGCGGGCGCCGGCAGGTGCAGTGGAAGGAAGTGCTGGCAGGCGAGAAATCGTTCAAGCAGGTGAACAGCTGGCTGCCGGACGAGACGCTCGATGCATTTCGCACGTACCTCGTCGGCATCAAGGGCCCCCTCACGACACCGGTTGGCGGCGGCATCCGCTCGTTGAACGTCGCGCTGCGGCAGATGCTCGACCTGTTCGTCTGCCTGCGGCCCGTGCGATGGTTCACGGGGGTTCCGTCGCCCGTGAAACACCCTGAAAAGGTGGACATGGCCATCTTCCGGGAGAACACCGAGGATATCTACGCCGGCATCGAGTACGCCGCGGGGTCGCCGGAAGCGCAGAAGATTCTCGATTTCTTCGCGCGGGAGTTTCCGAAAGAGTTCAAGAAGATCCGGTTCGGCACGGTTGAAGCCAGCCGCGAATGGCAGCGGTTGCTCGAGTCGATCGGTGCGCCGAAACGTGACGTCGGCCTGATGGTGGGGGTCGGCATCAAGCCGATCAGCTATCTCGGCACCGAACGTCTGGTGCACAGCGCGATCAGCTACGCGATCAAGTACAAGCGCAGGAACGTGACGCTCGTGCACAAGGGCAACATCATGAAGTTCACCGAAGGCGCCTTTCGCGACTGGGGCTACAAGGTCGCGAAAGACTTCTTCGGCGCCGTCGAAATCGACGGGGGGCCATGGTGCAGAATTCCTGACGGCAGGCCCGGTGCAGGCCTCGTCATCAAGGACTCGATCGCCGACATCACGCTGCAACAGGTGCTGACGAGGCCGGACGAGTTCGACGTCATCGCCACGCCGAACCTGAACGGCGACTACCTGTCGGATGCGCTCGCGGCGCAGGTCGGCGGCATCGGCATCGCGCCTGGCGGCAACATCAATTCCCTGACCGGCCACGCCATTTTCGAAGCCACGCACGGCACCGCGCCGAAGTACGCGGGCCAGGACAAGGTGAATCCGGGCTCGGTTGTGCTGTCGGGCGAGATGATGTTCCGCCACCTGGGCTGGACTGAAGCCGCGGACCTCATTATCAAGGGGATGGAAGGCGCCATCTCGGCCAGGACCGTCACTTACGACTTCGCGCGGCTGATGGAAGGCGCGAAGGAAGTGAAGTGTTCGGAGTTCGGTGATGCCATGATCAGGCACATGTGAACAGGCTGCTCTTCCCTCTGATCGCACTGGCAACCGCCATTGCCGCCGCGCAGGGCGGACAGCGGTTTGCGATCGAGGAGGCCACGATTGCCGGCATTCACGCGGAGATGAAGGCCGGCCGCCTCACCTGCCAGGCGCTCGTCGAGCACTACCTGCGGCGCATCGACGCGTACGACAAGAAGGGACCGGCCCTCAACGCGCTCGTCGTCTCGAATCCCGCCGCCCTCAAGCAGGCCGCCGATCTCGACCGCCGGTACAAGACCGGCGTCCCCGCGGGACCGCTCCATTGCGTGCCGGCGATCGTCAAAGACAATTTCGAAACGATGGAACTGCAGAGCGCCGACGGCTCGCTGTCGCTGAAGGGATTCGTGTCGAACACGGACGCGTTCCAGGTGCAGCGCATCAGGAGAGCCGGCGCGATCGTGCTCGCAAAGTCGAACATGGCGGAGTTCGCCTTTACGCCATACGAGACGATCAGCTCGATCCTCCCCGGCTACACGAAGAATCCGTACGCCCTCGATCGCGTCACCGCGGGCTCGAGCGGCGGAACGGCGGCGGCCGTGGCGGCGAACTTCGGCGCGGTGGGTCTCGGCAGCGACACGGGCAATTCGATTCGCGGCCCGTCTTCGCACCAGAGCCTGGTGGGCATCCGCTCGACGATGGGGCTGACGAGCAGAGCGGGGGTGGCGCCGCTGAACCTGCTCGCCGACATCGCGGGTCCGATGGCACGCACGGTCGAAGATGCCGTCGCGGTATTCCAGGTGATTGCCGGCGAAGATCCGAACGACCCCGTGACGCTCGCGCGCGAGTACGTGCAGCCGGGGCTTCGCCCCGGCGGCCGTCCGGCGGCACTGCCCGACTACCGGGTGGCGCTCGTCCGTGACGCGTTGAAGGGCGCGCGCATCGGCATCCTCCGGCAGGCGTACGAGCGCGAAACGACCGATTCGGAGATCGTCTCGGTGTTCATGGCGGCGATCGAGGCGATGAAGCGGGCCGGTGCGACGATCGTCGATCCCGCCGCGGTCGATCTGACCCACGTGCAGCGCGTGCCCGGAGGTCCCGCCTGCGGCGGCTTCAAGTACGACATGAATCGCTATCTGGCGGCGCAGGCCGACCGCGTGCCGGTGCATTCGGTGGAAGAGATCATCAAGAGCCGGAACTTTCATCCTTCTGTCGAGCTGCGGCTGCAGCGCGCGCAGGAAGGCGCCGAGAACGGCCCCGAAACACCGGCGTGCAAGGCCGAGGCGGACTACCGCGAGGCGTTTCGTGCGGCCGTCATGAAGACGATGGAGGCCGAGCGGCTCGATGCGTTCGTGTATCCGACGTGGAGCAATCCGCCGCGGCTCATCGGCGATCTGAACACGCCGCACGGCGACAACAGCCAGGTGTTCTCACCCACCACCGGCTTCCCCTCCGTCCAGGTGCCGATGGGCTACACGCGCAATGGCACGCTGCCGGCGGGCATCACGTTCTTCGGTAAGGCCTGGGACGAGGTGACGTTGATCAAGCTGGCGTACTCGTACGAGCAGGCCACGCATCACCGCCGTCCGCCCGCATCGACGCCACCGCTGAAGTAGTGCCAGCCACACCCTTCCACGCGCCAACGCGGGCAACGGACCCGTCTGCGCCGCGGCCGGAACTGACGCGGCACGAACACGGCCGCTTGCAGACGGATCCGTTCCCCGCATGGCGTGCGTGGACGGGTCATCTAGTGGGACATTGGTTGCACCAGACAAGGTTTCGGCGTCCGGCAGTTGGGCTGGCGTTGCTGCAGCGCGAAGCCGTGCGCAGGCGGCCGACACGTCTACAACTGACCGCGCGAGAAGCCTGAGGGACCCGAGCGAGGATGAAAGGCGAAGTCAGTGTCCTCGCGTCTGCGGTCGCAGGGGGCCTCGCAGCGCGCGTCCGGCCCCGGAGCTTCGGATTCGCGCCGCAGTAATGCCAGCCCGACTGCCGGACGGCGTTGGCGCGTGGAGCAGTTGGTCTTAAGAGGGTTGTTTCTATGACCGCAGGCCGGAGATGAGGACGAGCATCAGAAGTGCCGCGGCGAGGCCGAAGCCGAGCTGCAGCTTCTGCTTCACGAAGAGTACGCCCAGCCCGAGGCAGACGGCGGCGGCGACGAGCAGGTACCAATAGAGCTCGTCGAGCGATTCGTCCACCAGCTGGTTGCCCGAGCGGCGTGCCGCGTTCTGGATGATGCGCGCGGCGATCTGCTCGTCGGGCGCCGTGCCGATCTCGAAATACTCGCCGTTGCCGGCCCGCGCGATCTCGCGCAGCGAGGTCCGGTCGATGGTCGATCGAATCGGCTCGAAACCCGCCAGCACGATGCCCTTGTCGTCGCGCGGCAGCGGAATCATGCCGCCGTTCGACGTGCCGACGCCGATGACGTCCACGGCGATGCCGCGCTTGGCGGCCTCGTTGAGAGCCCGCTGCACGATGCCGCTCCAGACCTGGCCGTCGGAAATCACCACGAAGGTGCGGGCGTTCTTGCTCGGGCCGTACATCTCTATGTCGGTGTCGACGAGCTTGACGCCCCAGTAGATCGCGTCTTCCACGTTCGTGTTCCAGCTCGTCTCGTTCTCCAGCCGGAACGTCGGGGCGTCGTCCAGGTGATCGAGAAAGAACAGGATCGTGTTGGGATCGCGCGTCAGCCGCACCTGCGGCACCGCGATGTCGGCGAAGGTTGCCATCGCCATGCGATCGCCCGTCCAGCTGAGGGTCTTGGTGAGCGTGCGCACCCACTGCATCCCACGCTGCCAGCGATCGGTCCCCATGTCGCGCACGCGCATCGACGTCGAGCCGTCCAGGAGGAGCACGATATCGACGCCGGGACTGCGGACGATCGCGGTGATGCCCTGGGGTCTCGAGATCGCGAGGATGGTCAGCGACAAGGCAGCAATGAGGGCGAGCCAGAACGCCAGCTCGCCGACCGGGGCGAACCGCTCGCGCACCGGAATGAGCCGCGCCGCCCGGTACCTCCGCGCGTCGCCCCTGCGGCGGATGACGTGCCAGCACCACAGGACGAACAGCAGGGCAGGGAACGCCAGCAGCCACAAGTACAGCGGCTCGCCGAATCGCAACGACTCGAAATCAATCAATCGGTCGAACACTTTCTAATCCCTAATCCCCAATCCCTAATCCCTAGCCAAGATCAGCCGCGCTTCCGGCGCGCAGCGCCGGTACCCGCGGCTTGCTCCTGGCTCTGCTTGATTTCCTTCGGATCCATCGGAATCCGAATCTGGAACTGCTCCACCTTGAGATCCTTCGGCGGCTCGCCGGGATCGCCGTGCATGTTCGGATCGCTCTCGACGTCTTCCGCCTTCATGTTCTGGAGCGCCTTCCGCTTGCCGGCGCCAACCTCTTCGCGCATCCGCACGGCGAGCTCGTAATTGAAGGCGACGTCCTGCCGCTCGACACCCGCGCGCAGCGCCTCGTTGTAGGCGCGAACCGCCGCGTCGAGATTCCTGAGCAGCGTCACGCGATCCTGCGGTCCGCGCTGCGCCACGCGATACAGGGCGTTTGCCGCCAGCACGCGCATCTCCGGATCGACCGACGCGGCGTCATCGGCCGTCGCCGCCTGGCGGGCCACCTCGATGAGGTCCGCATAATCCTTCTGCCAGTACTGAAGCGTCGCGCGGCGGCGATGGATGTCCTTGAGCGCGTTTTCCGCGACTAGGGGCACGCCCGCGATCTCCTCCTCGAGCTTCGCGTATTCAATCGCGGGATCGACGAAGTCGAGCACCGCCATGTCTTCCTGGGCAATGGCCATTCTGCGCTCGAAGAGTCCCGCCGACAGCGAGACGCTGCCCAGCAGGGCGAGCACGATGGCAACGACGAGGATCGGAATTGCGCGCCGCATGTTGGCTCCTGGTTGCGCGCGTGCTCAGGGAAACGTCCTGAACATCCGCAGACTCATTTGCAGCCCCAGCGCGAGCGTCCACAGCATCACGGCGGCCAGCGCGAACTTCTGGTACCGCGGCTGTTTGACGGCGTACTCGCGCACGTTCACGCGGCCGGTCGCGGCCGCGTCAATCTCCTTGATGGCCTGCATGATCGTTTCCTGGCTCGCCGCCGGGTAGAAACGCCCGCCGGTGGCATCGATCGCCTTCTTCCACACCTGATCCGGAACGACGTCGAAGAGACCGCGCGCGTACGCCGTGCGGATCATGTACACCGGCACTTTGTTGTCGACCGCCTTCTTCAGCACCTGATCGAGCGACATGTTGCCGATCTGCACGTTGTTGTCCTGGCCGTCGCTGAAGATCACCATGATGTTGCCCGACGATTCGAGAAAGTTGAAGGCGTTGAAGAGGTCGACCCCCTCGTCGATCGCCTTCATGATGATCGTCCCCTGATCGGGAAAGCGCTGCCACTCGTTGACGTCGCTGATCATCTTGAGGCTGAGCAGCAGGTTGTCGTAATCGGTCGTGAACGGCGTGATGACGTACGCCTCGTTCCCGAACTGCTCGAGCGCGATCAGATCGCGGTAGTGCCCCTTCATGCGGACGCGGATGAAATACTCCGCCGCCGCCATCGTGTTCGAGAAGGCCGTGTCGCTCTGCGTCTTCAGCTGCTGGCCGCTGAACGGCGACAGCATGCTGAGCGAGGCGTCCATGATGACGGCGATGCGGCGTCCCGGGTACGACACCTGCTTGGCCGACAAGGTGGAGTGCGGATCGGCCAGCGCGAGGCAGAAGAACGGAAGTCCCGCCAGAAACAGCAGGAACGGGACATGCCGCACGAACGCCAGCGGCGAGCGGCGGATGCGCGGCAGCACCGCCGGCAGTGTGATCGCCGTGCGGCCGGCCAGCCGACCCCGCAGCGAACGCCAGACGACCAGCATCGCCGCCATCAGGCCCAGCAGCACCGTCGCCAGGAGCGCCGCGTTCTTCGACGGGAAGACGAGATCCGCGATGCCCGAGTCCCGCCACTCGCCCAACGTGTGCGCGACGAGCTCGATGAGCGCGTTCAGCGTGCCCATGTGGGTCGGGCACCCGCGCTTTCGGCGTGCGGCTTCCTGCGGCCGAATCGAAGGACCTGGCGGACACGCAGCCGCTTCACGGCGTCCTCGCTTTCGGCCAGCGCCGAATCGAGCGCCGCCTGGTCGAGCGTGCCGTTGCGCGTGTACCTCGCGGTTGTGAAGACACTCAACGACTGGCTGAGCGACCGCCACAACTCGGCGCCACGCCCTCCGGGGCGTGTATGGCCGTTCGACGCCGACGATTCGGGCGTCACGGCCGCCGACAGCATCGTGGTTTTCCCTCGCAGGGTGGCGAGCCCGGCTGGTGCGGCCACCTGACCTTCACTGGCCGACGTTTGGCGATCCACTTCCTTATGACTCACCGGACGCGACAACGCCACGGCCCCAGCCAGCCGCACGGCTGCTGCCGCCCGCCCGGCCAGCTCGCCCGTCCAACCGGCGCGCGAGCTCTCCGCCCGCACGGTCGCGAGCTCGCGGATGGCCGCGCGGAGCACGGTCATCGGCGAGACCGTTCGATGGCGCGCCGCCGTCGACGCGCGGCGCCTGACGGCCGCGCGCGCCAGGAGCATCACCACCATCAGGCCGGCGGCGAGAAACGCGACGCCCGCCACAATAAGAAAGATGTTCGATCGGAAGAGGCGCGTCTCGACGTCGCCGAAGGTGTCGGTCGGAGTATCGCGGATGTCCACGGCGCCCGGAGGAACGAGCGACAGCACCCGGATGGGCACCGGCACCAGCGAATACTGCGCCTCGCGCCCCTGGAGCGCCGCCCCGCCCTGCAGCGAGTTCTGCACCTTGTAGGTAATCTGCAGACGCGGCAGCGGAACTTCCTTGCCGAAGAACTCCTCGCCGAGGACCCGCATCGTGTACTGGTACTGGAAGAACTTCCGCGGCGCGTTCAGGATGTCGCGAAACCGCTGCCCGCCGATGATCTCGAACGGCGTCAAATGCAGCGCCGACGGCTCGAGGCTCGACTCGTCCACGACCACCGACACCCGATCGGTCGCGAGCACCGCGCACGTCAGGGTCAGCTGGAAGTGCTCGCCGACGCTCACCGCGTTGCGATCGGTCTTCCACCAGCACTCGATTGGAGGAACGGACACGTCGGACGAGTTCGTCGGGTTCGTTGAGTTCGTCGGGTTCGTGGGGCTCGTCGGGTCGTGGTTCGTGGGGTTCGTCTGGTTCGTCGGGTTCGCCGCACCGGAGCCGCGGCGAGACGGCGAAGGCAGATTCGCGGGGTTCTGCGCGGACAACGAGCGCGGCGCCGACACGGCGAGCATCAGCGTGACACCCGTCGCTACCCCAATCCCTAATCGCCAATCCCTAATCCCTGGCGTCCTAGTCCCTGGCGTCATCATGCTTTTCTCAACCGCCTCACCATGACGAATTCCAGAAGCGCGGGCAGGCTTTTCTCCTGATCGACACCCAGCCGCAACACGTCGATGCCGCGATCGTGCGCCTGCCGCTCGAGATCGTCCTGCCATGCGCCCACGCGCTCCGACAGGTTCCGCAGCTCGCGCCTCGACACCAGGCGCGTCTCGCCCGTTTCGACGTCGAACGCGCTCACCCATCCGGCCGAGACATCCGGCAGGGCGAACGCAAACGCGCTGTCGATCATCACGAGAAACACGTCGTGCACCGAGGCGAGTTCGGCAATTTCCTTGATGCGCTCGGCGGCATCTGCGAACAGGAAATCCGAGATCACCGGCAACAGGGTCGTCCGCCGCAAATGCCCGCCGATCGTCGTCGCGAGCCGGAGCCCGGACTTCACCTCTTCCATGCCGACGCGCCCCTGATACGCGTCGAGGCAATGGATGACGTGGCCGCGGCCGACGCGCGGCCGGATGGCCGCCATGCTGGCGAAGCCCTTGTCGAACGTGATGATGCCGAACATGTCCTGGAAGTACACGGCCGACAGCCCGATGGTCGCCATCGCCCGGGCCACGCCGGCCGCGATCGGCGTGCCGCCCGTGCCGCACCGCGTCGAGGGCGACTGATCGGCGACGACGACAATTGGCGCGGTGCCGGGCTGCTCGTAGTCGCGGATGACCAGCGGATTGAAGTTGGTGAGCGTCGACTGCGGCCAGTCGATCGACGACAGCCGGTCGCCGGCCTGCCAGTCGCGCAGTCCCACGAAGTCGACACCGGTCCCGTGAAACACGCTGCCGTGATCGCCCAGGGTGTATTCCTTCATCCTCTTGATCACACGAAGCTCGATCTCACTGATGTCGGCGAAATCGACGAGATCGGGGGCTTCGCTGCTCACGGAATCGGCACCTTTGTGATGATGTCTTCGATGACCTGTTCGGGCGTCACGCCGTGGCTCGTCGCGTGCGGGCCCAGCCAGATCCGGTGCGCCAGGATGTATTTCGCCAGATCCTGCACGTCTTCGGGATACACGTCGTCGCGCTTGCGGACCAGCAGCGTCCACACCTTGACGAGGCGGCCCCACGCGATCGTGGCGCGCGGCGACGCGCCAAGGTCGACGTGCTGCTCCACCAGCTCCGACGGAGAGTGGAACCTCCAGTCGGTATCCTCGTTGTACGGCCGCGTGGCCCCGACGAGCCTGCGGATGTACTTGCCGAGCTTCTCGTGCAGGAAGACTTCACGCGTGATTACGCCGCGGAGCTGCACGATGCGCTCTTTCGACATCAGCTTGTTGAGCCTGACCTGCTTGAAGTCGAAGTTCACCAGCTTCTGCTCTTCCTCGGGCGGCAGATAGCCGATGTTCACCATGATGGCGAAGCGGTCGGTCGCCGCCTCGGACAGCGGAAACGTGCCCTGCCCCAGCTCGACCGGGTTCATCGTCGCGATCGCGAAGCTGAACGTCGGCAGGTCGTAGGTCGTCTTGCCGACCGTGATCTTGCGATCCTGCAGCCCTTCGAGGAACGCGCTCTGCGACTTGAGCGGGATGCGGTTGATCTCGTCGAGCAGGATCACTTCAGCGGACGCGAGCGGGCCGAACTCGGTGATGAACGCCCCCGTCGCGGGGTTGATCATCTGGAAGCCGACCACTTCGGTCGGCTGCAGATCGGCGCGGCCCTGGATCCTCGCGAACTTGGCGTCGCTGATGGCGGCGATGATGACGCCGAAAAATGTCTTGCCGATCCCGGGCACGCCGCGAAGCAGGAGGTTGCCGGCGTTGACCTGCCGCTTCTCGTCCTGGTCGTAAGTCGTCGGAATCTCCGACATCAGCACGACGTTGGCGAGCGCCTTTTCCGTCTCGTATCCGACCAGCGCCTTGCCGGCCTCGGCGACGATGGCTTCGTGAAAGTCGATGGCTTCTTGCAGCTCAGGATGCACGATATTGGTCGTCCGATACGGGCTCGAGCCACTCAGTGGTCAGAGTCAGATTGACGGCGAAGTGCGACATTCTTGTCCCAGACGCCGCGCCGTGCCAATGTTTTTCGCCGGGCTCGATGCAGATCGCATCGCCGGCGGCAATCGTCCGGACCGGCTCGCCCCATTTCTGGACCAAACCGCTCCCCTCCTTGACGAGCAGCAGCTGCGATGCACTGTGGCGGTGCCAGTTGGTCCGTCCGCCCGGCTCGAACTCGACGAGATAGACGACGACCGACTGGCGGCCGTCCTCGACCATGGGCAGCCGCCTGACGCGGGCCGAACCGACGAAGTTCTTCGGATCAACCGGCTCGAATGGGATCTTTGCGCCGTCGAACAGCTTCATCTGGAAGCGACAACTATATTCCAACCGGGGACCAGACACGAAGACACGAAGAAGACAGGACGTGGCGCTTTCTTACAGAAGACCAGAAGATCAGAAGAAACCTTGATCTTCTGACCTTCTGATCTCTTGTTTTATCGTCAGGGCAGTTACTTGGTCGTACCGGACTTCTCCGCGATCCTCGCCCACGTGTCTCGGAGCGAGACCGTGCGGTTGAAGACGAGCGCGCCCGGCCCGGAGTCCTGGTCGACGCAGAAATACCCGAGGCGCTCGAACTGGTAGCGCGCGCCGGCAGGTGCATTGGCGAGGCTGGGCTCGACCTTGGCGGCGCGAATGACTTCGAGCGATGCCGGATTCACGTGATCGAGGTAATTCTCGGTCCCCGCGGGATCTTCGTGAGTGAACAACCGGTCGTAGACGCGCACCTCGGCGTCGACCGCGTGGCTGGCCGACACCCAGTGCAGTGTGGCTTTCACCTTGCGCCCGTCCGGTGAATCGCCGCCGCGGGTCGCCGGGTCGTAGGTCGCGCGCAGCTCGACGATGTCGCCTGTGTTCGGGTCTTTCACCACGCCGGTGCACCGGATGAAATACGCGCAGCGCAGCCGCACCTCGTTGCCCGGCGAGAGGCGGAAGAACTTCTTCGGCGGCACTTCCATGAAGTCGTCGCGCTCGATGATACAGGACCTTCCCGAAGGGGACCTTGCGGGTGCCGGCCGACGGATCTTCCGGGTTGTTGATGACGTCGAGCTCTTCGATCTGGCCGTCCGGATAGTTCTCGATGACGACCTTCACCGGGCGGAGCACCCCGAGCACGCGCGGTGCGCGCACGTTCAGGTCTTCGCGGATCGCGTGCTCCAGGTTCGCGATGTCGACCACGTTGTTCCGCTTGGCGACGCCGATGCGATCGCAGAAATTGCGGATCGACTCGGGCGTGTAGCCGCGCCGGCGAAGCCCCGAGATGGTGGGCATCCGCGGATCGTCCCAGCCTGTCACGTGCCCGCCCTCGACGAGCTCGAGCAGCACGCGCTTGCTCATCACCGTGTAACTGAGGTTGAGGCGCGCGAACTCGATCTGGCGCGGGCGCGGCGGACGCAGGCCCAGGGCTTCGAGATACCAGTCGTAGAGCGGCCGGTGATCCTCGTACTCGAGCGAGCAGAGCGAGTACGTGACCCCCTCGATGTAATCGGACTGGCCGTGCGCCCAGTCGTACATCGGGTAGATGCACCCACGCGTCGCCGGTCCGCTGATGCGGCGTCTTGCGAATCCGGTACATGACCGGGTCGCGCATGTTGATGTTGCCCGACGCCATGTCGATCTTCGCGCGCACCACGTGCGCGCCGTCTTCGAACTCGCCGGCGCGCATGCGGCGAAACAGATCGAGGTTCTCCTCGACGGATCGATTCGCGGTACGGGCTTTCGCGGCCGGGCTCGGTGAGCGTGCCGCGGTACTCGCGCATCTGGTCGGCATTCAGGCTGTCGACGTACGCCTTGCCGTCGCGGATGAGCTGTTCGGCCCACGTGTAGAGCTGCTCGAAATAGTCCGACGCGTGATACAGGTGCTCGCCCCAGTCGAAGCCGAGCCACCGGATATCGCGCTCGATCTCGTCGACGTACTCCTGCGATTCCTTGACGGGGTTGGTGTCGTCGAAGCGAAGGTTGCAGCGTCCGCCGAATTCCTGGGCGATGCCGAAATCGATGGCGATCGCCTTGGCATGGCCGATGTGCAGGCGGCCGTTGGGCTCCGGAGGAAAGCGCGTGACGATCGTGCCGCCGTGTTTGCCCGAGACGCGGTCCTGCGCGACGATCTCGCGGATGAAATCGCGCGCCGGCGCTTCAGGACCTCTCTCGGCGCTGGGACTGGACATGAGATGACAATTCTCGCATATGGCAGAATGGCAGGCCAATGCGGGGCAAAAAGACGCCGGGAAAAGGCAGGGCTGAAGCCCTGCGCCACCGGCGAGGAAATACAGGCGAGGGCGGCGGGAATTTGCGCCAAAGCAGCGGTGGCACAGCGCTTCAGCGCCAGGGCACCGGTGGCACAGCGCTTCAGCGCTGTCCGGCCGATCCGATCATCCTCTTCAATCGCTGGTTGCGCGACGCCGAACGCGCGGGCGAACCGCTGGCCGAAGCGATGGCGCTCGCGACGTCGACGCGACGCGGGCGTCCGTCGGTGCGGATGGTGCTGCATCGCGGCTCCCCCCGCGCAGGGTTTGTCTTCTACACGAACTACAACAGCCGGAAGGCAGCGGACCTGGTCGAGAACCCTCACGCGGCCGCCGTGTTTCACTGGCCGCGCCTCGAACGGCAAGTCCGCATCGAAGGCCGCGTCGAGAAATTATCGCGCGCCGAATCCGAACGATATTTTCACACGCGTCCGCGCGAGAGCCGGATCAGCGCGTGGGCGTCGCCGCAGAGCGCGAGAGTGTCAGGACGATCGTTTCTCATCGACGAGTACGAGAAAGTCGCGGCGCGATTCGGCGACAAGAAGATCCCCTGTCCGCCGTTCTGGGGAGGCTTTCGAATTGTCGCGGAATGTATCGAGTTTTGGCAGGGACAGCCGCATCGTTTGCACGATCGTGTCCTATATTTCAAAAAAAGAACTGGCTGGACGAATTTCCGGCTCGGTCCCTAGAGAAAACTTTCAATTCCCATGATACGGTAAGCAACAGGACATGGGCCGTCGTTATAGAGAAGTGATGAAACCGATCGAAGACACCACCCTTGGCGCTGCCCCACTTGTTGCTGCCACCACGCCGTACGAGGCGCGGCCGCTCGGACAGGCGCTCGACTTCCTGCGCGTGCTCTGGGCGATCAACCACGGGCTCGCTACGACATCTCGATACATGAAGTCGAAGTACGGCGTAACGGGACGTCAACGCCTCATCATTCAGGTCGTCAACGAATTTCCCGGTATCTCCGCGGGCGACCTCGCCAAGGTGCTGCACCTCGATCCGAGCACGCTCACCGGCGTGCTGCAGCAGATGGGACAGCGCGGGCTTCTGCAACTGCAGCCCGACGTGCGCGATCGACGCCGGCTGCGGATTCAGCTCACGAACAAGGGACGGCGCATGAGCCACATGGCCGTCGGCGCCATCGAAGCCGCCGTCTCGCGAACGCTGTCACGCGTGTCGCCGGCCAAGTTCAAGGCCACGCGCGAAGTGCTGGCGCTGCTCGCCGATAATTTGGATCGGCACGACGTCGAAGCACTGACAGACCAGGCCACATCCGCCTGAACGATCCAAGAATTTAGAGATTTACACAGTAATACCGAGGGCGTCCGCCTGCGAGCGGAGCTCTGCCCGCAACGCGTGTGCGCAGACAGGCATGCGACAAAAGCGTCGACGCGGTCGCGGACCGGGTTGCACAGCGCGGCAAAGCCGGTCAGAATACCTCCGTTCGGGTGGCAGCGTTCTTCTCCGTAAGCTCGTCCGTTACATCCATCATTCCGGTTAGATCTTTTGAGCCTCAACGCACTTCATCCTTCGTTCGACCGTCCGTCACACGTCCGTTGCCACCCGGACGTAGCATTGGCGTCAGGAGCCGTCAGCGGTTCCGTCAATCGGATTTCTCTGGAGAGCACATCATGATTTCAGGCCGCAGTTCGTGGATCGCTCGTCTCGCGGTTCTCGCGTTGTGCATCGTCGCGTCTTCAGCAGCTGTGGCCGCGCAGGGCGTCACCACCGGCAGCATGGGCGGTATCGTCACCGGCACACAGGGACAGCCGGTCGCCGGCGCCAGCGTGATTGTGATTCACGAAGCGTCGGGGACGACCTACGAGGCGACGACGCGCGCGGATGGACGCTACTCGATCCCGAACATGCGCGTCGGCGGGCCCTACACGGTGCAGGTCGTGTATGTGGGCGGCGCCGGCGCGGCCTTCGCGCCGAAGACCGTCGAGAACATCACGATCAACCTCGGCCTGTCGACCGACGTCAACGTCAGTGTCGAAGCGATCACGGTGGCCGAGCAGGTGAATGTGACCGCAGAAACCGATCCGGTGTTTGCCTCCACCAGAACCGGCGCGGCGACGTCCGTGGTGCCGCGACGACATCGCGAGCCTGCCGACGATTGCCGGGCGTATCGAGTCGATCACGAGGCTGACGCCCCAGGCCAGCGGCAACTCGTTCGCGGGGCAGGACCATCGTCTCAACAACATCACGGTCGACGGTTCCTACTTCAACAATTCTTTCGGGCTGGGCAACCAGCCGGGCGATCGCACCAACGTCGCGCCGATCTCGCTCGAAGCCATCGAGCAGATTCAGGTGAGCGTCGCGCCGTACGACGTTCGACAGGGCAACTTCATCGGCGCCGCCGTGAACAGCGTAACGCGCAGCGGCACCAACCAGTTCAGCGGCTCGTTCTATCACCGGATGCGCAACGAAGGGATTGTGGGCACCGAAGCCAGGGGGTTGGCGGTGAACCCCGGCGTCTTCACGTTCCGCGATACCGGTGTCTGGGGCAGCGGACCCGTTGTCAAGAACCGGTTGTTCGTATTCGGCAACTACGAGAACGAGGAAGACAACCGCCCGCTGACGACGTTTCGCGCGAACAACGGCGGCGAACCCGTTGGCGGCAGCGTCACGCGCGTGCTCGCATCCGACTTGAACGAGCTCAGCGCGTTCCTCAGCCAGAACTTCAAGTACGACACGGGCCCGTACCAGGATCTCCCGGATCTGACGCCTGCGAAGCGGTATCTGGTGCGCAGCGACTACAACATGACGAACAGCAACAAGATCAGCTTCCGGTACAACCAGCTCGATTCGCGCTCGGCCAGCTATCCATCGAGCTCCTCATCCGCAGGCATCGGGCGGCCGACCTTCAGCACTAACCACCTGGCATACGGCCGTTCGACCTACAACGTTCTGGAAAACATCAAGTCCGGCATCGGTGAATGGAACTGGGTGGTCGGCCAGAACATGTCGAACAGCCTCATCGGCGGGTACACCACCAACGACGAGAGCCGCGGCGATATCGGCGAGCTGTTCCCGTTGTGGATATTCTGCAGAGCGGCGTGGCGTACACGACGTTCGGCTCCGAAGCCGTTCACGGTACAGAACGAACTGCGGTACAACACCTTCCAGCTCCAGGACAATTTCACGAAGTTCGGCGAGCGGCACACGTTCACGTTCGGCGCGACCACGCAGCGGTACCACTCGGACAACGTGTTCTGGAGCTGCTGCCCGCAGAGCGACTACGCCTACAATTCGCTGGCCGACTTCTACACCGACGCCAGGGACTATCTCGCAAATCCAAACCGCACGACGTCGCCCGTCGAGCTGCGCTTCTTCAAGGTGCGCTATACGAACGTGCCGGGTCTCGAAAAGCCGCTGCAGCCGTTGCAGGTGTGGTACAGCGGCGGGTACGCGCAGGATGAATGGCGGCCACGACGGGACCTGACGGTCACCGCCGGCGTCAGGCTCGACGTGTCCGTCTTCAAGAACACCGCCTATCAGAACGCCAAAGCTGACGCGCTGACCTTCCGCGACCAGGACGGATCGCCAGTCCAGTACCAGACCGGAGAGATGCCCGACCCGAAGATTCTCTGGTCGCCGCGCGTGGCCGCCAACTGGGATGCTACGGGCAACGGCCGCACGCAGGTGCGACTGGGTACCGGTCTCTTTACAGGACCGCCGCTGTATGTCTGGATTTCGAACCAGCTGGGCAATACGGGCGTGCTGATCGGCGAGATCTCGGCGCAGAACACCAGGAACTTTCCGTTCAGCCCGAACATCGATCGCTACAAGCCGGCGAACGTGACCGGCGAAGGGGCGGCGAGCTTCGAACTGAACGTCACCGATCCCGACTTCAAGTTCCCGCAGGTGTGGCGCACGAACATCGGCGTCGATCATCGGCTGCCGGGCGGCGTGGTCGGCACGGTCGAGTACCTCTACAACAAGGACGTGAACGGCGTGTACTACATCAACGCGAACCTGCCGGCGGCGCAGGCCGCGTTCAGCGGGCCGGACAACCGGCCGCGCTATACGGCCAACCGGATCAACAACACGCTGCCGAACGTCATCACGAGCGCGTTCGTGATGAAGAACCAGAGCATCGGCTCCTCGTGGAACCTGTCAGGCAGTTTGTCGAAGAACATGTTCCACGGCTGGACGATCAAAGGCGCCTACAGCTACGGGGAGTCGAGGAACACGATCGATCCTGGTTCCACGGCGTTCTCGACGTTTGCCAACAACCAGCAAGCCGGCGACCCCAACAACCCGGGGCTCGGATTTTCCGGATACTCGCAGGGCCACCGGATGTTCATCGCCACGTCATACACGAAGTCGTACTTCGGGTTCGGCGCGACGACGATGTCGGCATTCTGGGAAGCGAAGCCCTCGATCCCGAGCTTCTCGTCGAACCTCAGCTACGTGTTTGCCGGCGACATGAACGGCGACGGCTTCTCGGGCAACGACCTCATCTACATTCCGCGCGACGCGTCCGAAATGAACTTCCAGCAGTTCACGCACAGCAACGGCCGGGTGTTCACGGTTGACGAGCAGGTGGCGGCGTTCGAGGCCTACATCAAGCAGGACTCGTACCTGAGCAAGCATCGGGGCGAGTACGCCGAGCGCGGCGGGCTGTTCTATCCGATGTTCAACAGGATGGACCTGAGCTTCATTCAGGACGTGTTCAAGAACATCGGCGGCAAGCGCAACCTCGGTCAGTTCCGGCTCGACATCACGAACTTCGGCAACCTGCTGAACCACGACTGGGGCGTCAGCCAGCGCGCGGTCGTCTCGACGACGGCGGCCAACGGCGCCCAGATTCTGACGATGCCCTCGGCTGCCCTGACCGATGCGCAGGGGCGTCCGCTGTATCGCATGACCGTCGTGAACAACCAGCTCGTCACCAAGTCGTTCGAAACGGGGACCAACCTGAGCGACGTGTATCAGGTGATGTTCAGCTTCAGGTATACGTTCAACTAGTCGTCAGTTTTCAGTCGTCAGTTTTCAGTTCTTCACGGGGGCCGGCACGCAAAATGCCGGCCCTTCGTCTTTCTAATCCCCAATCCCTAGTCCCCAATCCCTGACCAGCGATGGATCCCCTGATAGAATCGAAGGTCGGGAGGGTAATGTGAGACGACGATTGACGGTGTGGGTGACTGGTGTTGCTGCAGCGGCACTGCTGACGACCGCGTGTGGTGGAGGCTCGGCCCCGCCGCCGGCTAGCAATGCGGGAGCCTCGCCCTCGACACATACCCCATCAAACGTTTCTCTCGACAAGAACGCGTATCCGGTTTTTCCGAATGCCGACGCCGGCGCGGATCCGGCGGTGCCCGCAGAACAAGGTGGAAAAGGGTTCACCGGCGCAGGTTGGGAGACCAGCACCGACTTCGATCTGATCGGCGATCCAAGAGCGGTCAAGGGCGGCGAGTTCAAGCACGCCAACATGTCCGATTTT
Source organism: Vicinamibacterales bacterium (assembly GCA_963746535.1). GTDB lineage: Bacteria > Acidobacteriota > Vicinamibacteria > Vicinamibacterales > JAMQPK01 > JAMQPK01. Next base: position 746,348 of record CAVVBP010000012.1, read on the forward strand.
CCGTCGACGCTGAGGTACTACGGGCCGAACGTCACGGCCTGGACCCAGATGGTCAACATGATGGTGTACGAAACACTGGTGAATCTGCATCCCACGACGTTGGCGTATATCCCGGCCCTGGCCACCCACTGGCAGATCTCACCGGACAAGCTCACGTTCCGGTTCCGCATCAATCCCAATGCGCGATTCTCGGACGGCACCCCGGTGACCTCGGACGATGTCGTCGCCACGTGGAAACTCGTGACCGACAAGAGCCTGCAGGATCCAGCCCAGACGCTGATCTTCTCGAATTTCGAAGTCCCGCGCGCGGAAAGCAAATACATCGTCTCGGTCAAGGCCAAAACGGTGAACTGGCAGAATCTGCTCTATTTCGGTCAGTTGCTGTTCATTATGCCGGCTGCGCAATTGAAGAACCTCACCGGGGCGGCCTACATCAAGGAATACAACTACACAATGCTGCCCGGCTCGGGACCGTACGTCATCACCGAGCAGGATGTGAACAAGGGCAACAGCGTCCGCATGCGCAAGCGCAACGACTACTGGGCCGAGAAGGACCGCCGGAACGTGGGCCTGAACAACTTCGCCGTCATCAACCAGCACGTGGTGCGGGACGAAAACCTCGAGTTCGAACGTGTGAAGCGCGGCGACTTGGACCTGTTCGTCCTGAGGCGCGCGCAGCAGTGGGTACAGGAACTGGATTATCCCAACATGAAGCGGGGCCTCAATCAGCGGCGGAAGGTGTTCAACAACACGCCGCAGGGGATTCAGGGCATCGCCATGAACACCCGTCGAGCGCCCTTCGACGACATCCGCGTGCGGAAAGCCCTGCGCCATCTCTTTAATCGGGAGGTGATGATCGCAAAGCTCGCCTTCAACGAGTACGTGCCGATGGATTCGATGTTCGCATTCAGCATGTACGAGAATCCAAACAACGAAAAGATCAAGTACGACCCTGGTACCGCGCTTCAACTCCTGTCCGAAGCGGGATGGAAAGACCGCGACTCCGCGGGAAGGCTCAGCCGCAACGGCCAGTCCATGAGCCTCGAGCTCGTGTATGGAGATCCCGGTTTCGAACGCTACTTCACGGTGTACCAGGAAGATCTGCGGAAAGTCGGCATCACGCTGAATCTCAGGCTCGTGACGTGGGAAACGCTCGTCAAGCTCATGGACGATCAGGCGTTTCAGATGGCGATGGTCGGCTATACGGGCGAAGTGTTTCCAAGCCCGAGGGCCAACTACCATTCTTCACTCGCCGACCAGAAGAACACGAATAACATCACGGGTTTCAAGAACAAGCGCGCCGACGAGATCATGGACGTTTACGAGCGGGAATTCAGCGTTGACGCGCGTATCAAGCTTCTTCGCGAGTTCGACGGAATCATCACCAACGAGCACCACTTTATTTTGCAGTGGGCCGCCCCGTTCCAGCGTCTCGTCTTCTGGAACAAGTTCGGATATCCCCAGGGCATCCTGACGCGGATCGGCGATTACCGGGACATTACATCGCTGTGGTGGTTCGATCCAGCCAAGGCGAGCCAGGTGGAAGCGGCCGTAAAGGATTCCTCGATCAGCCTTGGAGAAGGGCCAAGCGATGATCGGTACTGGGTTGAGTACGGGAAGCGTGAAGCGGCGTCGCAAGCGGCGGCCAGGTGACGAGCTACTTTCTCCGGCGGTTGCTGCTGATCATCCCGACGTTCATCGGGATCACGCTCGTCGTGTTCGTCATCATGCACTTCGTGCCCGGCGGACCGGTCGAACGCCAGATCATGCGTTACCGGATGGCGACCATGGAAGGCGGCGGCGGCGAGGCCGGCAGCATGACCGTCCAGCTGCCGGAAAGCGCCATCGAGGAGATCCGGCGGTACTACGGCTTCGACAAGCCGGTTCACATCCGTTATATCGAATGGCTCTGGAACGTCCTGCAGCTCGATCTCGGCAATTCTTACATCTATCAGGAGCCCGTGTGGGACGTCATCAAGTCGCGCTTCCCGGTTTCGATTTTCCTCGGCCTCACCGGTTTTCTCCTCAGCTACCTCGTCTGCGTGCCGCTCGGCGTCCTCAAGGCCGTCAAGCACGGATCGCCGATTCGACTTCGTCACGAGCACTCTCGTGTTTCTCGGGTATTCGGTCCCCGGCTGGGCGCTGGGCACCGCGCTGCTCGTGCTGTTCGGCGGCGGCAGCTTCTGGAGCGTGTTTCCGCTCGGCGGATTCCGCCCCGACAACTGGGAGTACCTGAGCCTGGGGCAGAAGATCACCGGAGCAGATCCGGTACATGTTGCTGCCGGTGTTCTGCTACATGGTCGGCGCGTTCGCGACGCTGACGATTCTGACGAAGAACTCGCTGATGGAAAACATGGCGCAGGACTACGTGCGGACGGCGTTCGCGAAAGGGCTTCACGAACGGCGCGTCATCTTCGTTCACGCGCTGCGCAACTCGCTGATTCCGATCGTGACCGGACTCGGGCACGTGATCAGCCTCATCCTGGCGGGCTCGTTCCTGATCGAGCGCGTCTTCAACATCGACGGCATGGGCTATCTCGGCTACACCTCGATCCTGCAGCGCGATTACCCGGTGGCGCTCGGCATCCTGGTCGATCGGCAGCCTGCTGATGCTCGTCGGCAACATCCTGTCCGACATCATCTACGCGGTGGTCGATCCGCGCATTCGCTTCAAATGAGCCCCGTCCGGTCTGAGACCCAGTTCCGACGAGCGCCTTCGCAAGTTCCGCCGCCTCAAGCGCGGCTACTACTCGTTCCTGCTCATCACCATCGCCTACCTGCTGTCGTTCCTCCTGCCGCTGCTGATGACCAATCAGCGCTTGTCGTGAAGTACAACGGCCGTTACTACTTTCCGATACTGCGCATATCACGCCGCGTCAGAGTTCGGGCATGACCGCGTTCGGCGAGCCGGACTACCGCGAGCTGAAGAAGCAGTTCGCAAGCCGAGAGCAAGGGCAACTGGGTGCTGATGCCGCCATATCCGTACGGCCCGAACGAATCGCTGCTCGACCTCGCCGAGCCGCCGCCCAACCCGCCGTCTCGCGCAGCACTTCTTCGGCACCGACGATCGCGGGCGCGACGTGCTCGTGCGGCTCGCCTACGGCTTCAACATCTCGCTGACGTTCGCGATGCTGGTGACCCTTCTCTCCGAACGGCACGGGCATCGCGATCGGCGCGACTGCTCGGCTACTTCGGCGGCAAGCTCGACATCCTCGGCCAGCGCGTCATCGAGATCTGGTCGTCGCTGCCGTTCCTCTACACGATCATCATCATCAGCTCGATCGTCGTGCCGGTGTATCGTGCCCGGGACGCATCCAGCTGCTGCAGCCGTCGTTCTGGCTGCTGGTCGTGATCCTCGCCGCTCTTCGACTGGATGGGCATCACCTACTACATCCGCGGCGAGTTCTACCGCGAGAAGGCGCAGGGACTACGTCGGCGCCGCGATCGCGACCGGCGTGTCCGAGACGGGGATCATGTTCCGGCACATCCTGCCGAACGCGCTGACGCCGGTCGTCTCCTTCGCGCCGTTCGTCGATCGTCGCCAACATCGGCGTCGCTCGTCGCGCTCGATTTCCTCGGCTTCGGCCTGCCGGCGCCGACACCGAGCTGGGGCGAGCTGATCGGCCAGGGGATGGAGAACCTGACGCAAGTGGTGGCTCGTCTTCTTCCCGCTCGGCGCCCTGTTCGTCACGCTGCTGCTGGTCGTCTTCATCGGCGAGGCCGTGCGCGAGGCGTTCGATCCGAAGGAGTTCTCACAACTCCAATGACCCGCCTCGCGAAGACGCTTCGGCGCGGCAAGGTCCGCTCCTCGACATTCGCGGGCTGCGCACGTACTTCGACACCGAAGCCGGCGTCGCCAAGGCCGTCGACGGCGTCGACCTCGAGCATCTATCCGGGCGAGGTGCTCGGCCTGGTCGGCGAGTCCGGATCGGGCAAGAGCGTCACCGCGCTGAGCGTGCTCCGGCTCATTCCCGACCCGCCCGGGCGGATCGTGGCTGGCGAAATTCTCTTCAAGGGACGCGACCTGCTGAAGCTCGATGCGACGAGATTCGCGACGTCCGCGGCAACGAGATCAGCATGATCTTCCAGGAGCCGATGACGTCGCTGAACCCGGTGTTCACGATCGGCATGCAGCTCATGGAGGTGAACCTCGCGCACGAGACAGTCTCGAAGCAGGAAGCGTTCAACCGCAGCGTCGAGATGCTGCAGCAGGTCGGCATTCCAGACGCTGCGGCCGCGCGCATGAAGCAGTATCCGCACCAGTTCTCCGGCGGCCAGCGCCAGCGCGTCATGATCGCGATGGCGCTCGCGCTGAACCCGACGCTGCTCATCGCCGACGAGCCGACCACCGCGCTCGACGTGACGATTCAGGCGCAGATTCTCGACCTGATGCTCGAGTTGAAGGCGCGTCAGAAGGACTCGGCCATCCTGCTGATCACGCACAACCTCGCCGTCGTCGCCGAGACGTGCGATCGCGTGGCCGTGATGTACGGCGGCAAGATTCAGGAGCTCGCGCCGGTCAACGAGCTCTTCAACAACCCGCTGCACCCGTACACACGGGGCCTGCTCGGATCGCTGCCGCGCGTGGACGGGCCGAGGGCCGAACGCCTGACGATCATCCCAGGATCGGTGCCGGACATCCTCGACCTGCCGGTCGGCTGCAAGTTCGTGACGCGGTGTCCCGATCGCTTCGAGCCGTGCCCCGACATCGAACCGCCGCTGGTCGAACGGGCTCCCGGACATTTCGTCCGCTGCCACCTGTACGGAATCACTGACGAACCCGCCTTCGCGCCTTCGGCGCTTCGGCGAGGCAGGCATGATAATCCTCGAAGTCAAGAACCTGCACGTCAGGTTCCCCGTCTTCGGCGGGCTGCTGCTGCGCAGGCAGGGCGAGGTGCACGCGGTCAACGGCGTGTCGTTCACGCTGAATCAGGGCGAAACGCTCGGCCTGGTCGGCGAGTCGGGCTGCGGCAAGACGACGGTCGGGCGCGCGATCGTCAACATCCTGCGCGCGATGAGCTACCGCGTGGAGATCTCGGGCGAGATCCTCTATCACCACCCGGACGGCATCGTGGACCTGGCGCCGCTCGGCAGGAGCGGCATGCGCCCGTACCGCACCGACATCCAGATGATCTTCCAGGATCCGTACTCGTCGCTGAATCCGCGGATGAGCGTCGGGCAGATCGTCGAAGAGCCGCTGAAGATCCACACGAAGCAGACCCCGGCCGAACGGCGGGACCGCGTGTCGTGGCTGCTGCGAGAAGGTCGGCCTCTCGCCCGACTACATTCACCGCTATCCGCACGAATTTTCAGGCGGGCAGCGCCAGCGCATCGGCATCGCACGCGCGCTGGCGACCAATCCGAAGATCGTCATCGCCGACGAACCGGTCAGCGCGCTCGACGTGTCGATTCAGGCGCAGGTCATCAACCTGATGCAGGACCTGCAGCAGGAGTTCGGCCTGTCGTACATCTTCATCGCGCACGATCTCTCGGTCGTGCGCCACATCTCGACCCGCATTGCCGTCATGTTCAACGGGCAGATTGTCGAGATCGGCGAGGCCGAGAGCATCTATCAGCATCCGCAGCACGAGTATTCGAAAACGCTCCTGTCCGCGGTGCCTCGTCCCGACCCGTCCCGGTCGCGACGGCGTGCGATAGAAGCAAAACGCTAGAGCACCTTCAAAGGTAGGTGGTGCCCCACAAGTACGTAGTGTCCGGCTTCAGCCGGACCAAGGCACGCTCGGACCGTGCACTTGGGTTGGCGTTGCTGCCGCACGAATCCGAAGCTCCGGGGCCGGACGCGCGCTGCGAGGCCGCCCGTGCCCGCCCGACGCGAGGACACTGACTTCGGCATTCATCCTCGCTCGGTTCCCGGAGGCTTCTCGCGCGGTCAGGCGTCACCCATCGGCCGCCTGCGCCCTTCGACAAGCTCAGGGCGCCCCGAGCGAAGTCGAGGGGCGCACGGCTTCGCGCCGCAGCAACGCCAACCCAACTGCCGCGACGCTCGACAGAGAAGTGTTTCTGTGCGCGAAGACTACACCGGCAGGCGTGGCAACGGACGAAGCCTCTGCAGTTGCGCCGCCAGCGCGAGCACTGATTCCTCGCCCAGTTGACGCCCCGCAACCTGCAACCCGACCGGCATGCCGGTCGAATCGAGTCCGGCCGGCACGCACGCCACCGGCAGGCCGGTGAGGCTGAGCACGAAGGTCGGCGCAATCCAGTCGATGTAGGTCTTCATCGGCTTGCCCGCAATTGCGTCGGGGTAGTTCTGCTCGACGGGAAACGGCGGCACGGCCACGCACGGCGTCAGCAGGTGATCGTACTCGCCGAAGAACTCGCGGAACCGATGCCACAGGTGACCCCTGTAGTTTTCGGCCGCCGCGATGTCTCTCGAGGTCACCTCGAGGCCCGACCGCACGTTGTTGGCGACGTTCGGGCCGAAGCGATGCTGCTGGTCGAGCCGCGGGAACATCTGCGTGCAGAACCACAGTCCGCGAACCGACAGAAATGCCGGCCTTGCCGCTGAAAGGTCGAGGTCGATCTCCTCGACCGTGACGCCTTTGCTCTCGAGGGCAAACGCGGCCTCGCGGCACACGACCTCCACGTCGGGATCGACGCCGATGCCCGCGATGTCGGCACAGTAGGCGATGCGCAGGTTCTTGCGCGCGCCTCTCGACGCGCGCACGAAGTCTCTGCCGTCGATCGGCTGGGCGAACGGCGAGTACTCGCTGGGGCCGGCGATCGCCTGGAGCATCATCGCCATGTCTTCCACCGTGCGCGCCATCGGCCCGGTCACCTGCAGCGTGTCCCACGCCCAATCGGTCGGCCAGGTTGGCACCAGCCCGATGGATGGCCGCAACCCGACGACGCCGCAGAAGGCGGCAGGGATGCGAAGCGATCCGCCGAGATCGGTGCCTTCGGCCAGCGCGATCATCCCGGTCGCCAGCGCGGCAGCGCCACCACCGGTCGAGCCACCAGCCGTTTTGTTCGGATCCCACGGATTGCGGGTGCGGCCGAACACTTCGTTGAACGTGTTTGCGCCGGCGGCGAACTCGGGACAGTTCGTCTTTCCAAGAATAATCGCGCCTGCTTCTCGAAGACGCCGCACCACGAGCGCATCTTCTTTGGGCACGTGGTCCGCATAGATAGGCGAACCATACGTCGTCCGCAGCCCGGCAACCGGCGTCACGTCCTTGATGCCGACGGTCAACCCGCACAGGGGGCCAGGCGCATCGCCGGCCGCGAGACGACGATCGAGATCGGCGGCGTCATCGAGGGCGTGCGGATTGGGCGTGACAATCGCGTTCAACGCCGGGTTGAGCGCGTCGACGCGCTCGAGGCAGGCCTCGACGTACTCGACGGCCGAGATTTCGCGGACCGCGATCTTTCTATGGATTTCCGACGCCGGAAGAGTCGTGAGGTTGCTCATTCGTATGTGCGCGACTGAAGTCGCGCCCTACCGGGGTCTAACCGCAGCGCGACTGAAGTCGCGCCCTACCAAGGCTAACCGCAGCGCGACTGAAGTCGCGCCCTGCCGACGGTAACCGATGTCGGGCCTTACTCACTCGCGTGTGGCAGCTCGATCCGGTAGGGCGCGACTTCAGTCGCGCTACCAGGGTCTAACCGACGTCGCGACCTACCAGCTTCCGACAAACGCCACCGCGCGGCAGAATGCCGCCTCGCCGCCTTTGAACTTCCACGGGAAGCAGCCGAGAATCAGCCGCTTGTTCTGCAGCTCCGGAGCGCCGATGTCTCCGCCGAGGTTCTCGATGTGCATGCAGTCCTTCGGGAACAGCGCGTTGTGCGTCAGCTGATAGGCCGAGTCGGGAAACAGCTTGTCGACCGCCTCTTTGCCGCCGAACTTCTCTTCGGCCTGCTTGCGCACGCGATCGCAATGGCCGTGGGCGCCCTTGCCGAGGAAGCGGCCGATCGGCAGGTTCATCGGGTGGTCGGTCGAGACGCAATCGACGCCCCAGATGCGAATCTCTTTCTCGAGGAGCCACGGCACGAGATCGGGATGAGCACCAGGATGACGATGGATGTACTTCTCCTCGTCGGCCTTGTCGCCGAACTGCGCGTGCTTGTGCCAGCCGGTGTGCAGGTAGAGCAGGTCGCCCTTCCTGACTTCGACGCGGTCTTCGATCATCTTCGGCGTGTACAGATCGAGCTCGTCCATCGCATCCGAGAGATTGACGATGACGCCGGGCCCGCACAGCCATTCGACGGGGATCTCGTCGATGGTGCGGCCGTTGGTGACGAAGTGACGGGGAGCGTCGAGGTGCGTCCCCATGTGATTGGACGTCATGATGTACTGCGCGTTGACGCCATGCTCGGCCTTGCGCTTGATGTACTTGACCTCGAACGGCGGGTAGTACGGCCAGAAGGGAAATTGTTCGTTCAGCGGTTGGGACAGATCGTAAATTTTCATAATTTTGCCCGTTCAAAGGCGCGCTCTAACGCGCGCCGTGTCAATACGTTCGCCAACTGCCGCCGGTATTTCGCCGATGCGTGGATGTCGCTCGACGGATCGATGTCGTGTGCCGCCGTGGTCTCGGCCGCGGCTCGAATCGAGTCCGCGGACGGCATCTGGCCGATCAGCAATCGGCCGGCCTGTTCGGCGAGCATCGGCCGGTCGCCGACGCTGAGGAGCGCGATTCGCGCGTCTTCGCAGCGGCCGGCGGCGTCCAGCCGGACGGCGACGGCCACGCCGACTAGCGCGAAATCGCCGTGGCGCCGCGAAATCTCGTGGAAGGCAAAGCCGCTGCGTTTCTGCGCGGGCGGAATGCTGATCTGCGTCAGCAACTCACCGGGCTCGAGCGCTGTCGAAAAGAGCCCTGTGAAAAATTCTGACGCGCGAACGGCTCGAATTCCTGCATTGCCGGCCACAGCAAAGGTCGCGTTCAGCGCCACCATCACGGCGGGCAGCTCCGCGGCCGGATCGGCGTGTGCCAGGCTGCCGCCGATCGTTCCGCGATTGCGAATCGCCGGATGCGCGATGTGTGGCATCGTCTCGGCAATCAACGGGAAACGCTGGCGGACGAGCGGACTTCGTTCCACCGCGCGCTGACGCGTCATGCCGCCGATCCTCAGCTCGCCCGTGCCATCCTGGACGTAACTGAGCTCGGTGAGCCCGTTCAAATCGACCAGCACCGACGGCGTCGCGAGCCGGAAGTTCATGGCCGGGATGAGGCTCTGGCCGCCGGCCAGCGGCTTGGCATCCGTGCCATGTTCAGCGAGCAGCGATAACGCTTCGTCGAGCGTCCGTGGCCGAAAATATTCAAACGAAGCAGGTTTCACAAGCGCGCCTTCAACTCCTTGTTCAACGCGTCCAGCGCCTGCCTGGTCATCATCTTTCCGACCGACTCCAGCAAACGCTGCCCGACCGCGGCGATCCTGCCACCCACCTGGACGTCGGAGGTGTAGGTCATTACCGTGACAGGTCCGGGTTGCTCCTCGAGCGCGATCGAGGCGGTTCCCTTCGTGAAGCCGACGCCGCCTTTCCCATCGATGACCATCGAGAATTTCTCCGGCTCCACTTTGTCCTTGAGCTCGACGCTCATCGCGAACTCGGCCGCATTGACAGGGCCGACGCTGATTTTCATGACGCCCTGATACTTATCCTCGCCCACCTGCGTCAGCGTCTTCGTGCCCGGCAGCGCCTTGGCGAGGACAGCCGGATCCTGGAGGATTTCCCACACGCGCGCCCTGGGCCCTTCGAACGTAAATGTGCCGCTGAGAATCATTTCTTCGCCGCCTCGATTAATTCGAACAGCCTGTTCGGGCTCAATGGAATTTCCGTGATCTCCACGCCGGATCCGGCCAGCGCGTCTTCAACGGCCTGCGCGAACAACGCGCCTGTCGGGATGCAACCCGCTTCGCCGACGCCTTTCAGTCCCACGGGGTTGTAGGGTGAAGGCGTTTCGCGATGCGCCGTCTCGATCGGCGGCACATCTGTGGCCGTCGGCATCAGGTAGTCCATGAACGACGCGTTCAGCAGCTGACCCTGTTCGTCGTAGACGAGCTGTTCGTAGAACGCGTTGCCAATGCCGTGCGCGACACCGCCGTGGATCTGTCCCTCGACGAGCATCGGGTTGATGATCGTGCCGCAATCGTGGACGACGACGTACCGCTTGATTTCGACCATCGCGGTCTCCGGGTCCACTTCGACGATCATCGCGTGCACGCCGCTCGCCGTGCTGCCGCGATCGGGCCCGAAGTACGCCGTGCTCTCGAGGCCGGGCTCGGTACCCGGGCGAACCGCCCCGCGAAGCGGATTGGCCTTGCCGGACAACTCACCAAGCGAAAACCCGCGGTCCTTCGAGCCTTTCACGTAGACGCGGCCGCCAGAAAGCTCCAGGTCCTCTTTGGTCACGCTCAACAACGACGCGGCGAGGTTGAGAACCTTCTCGCGCACCGCCATGCCGGCCGCATGGCAGGCGCTGCCCGCCACCACCGCCCCCCGGCTGGCGAACGTGCCGGTGCCCCAGTGAAATTCGCGCGTGTCGCCCGTCACGACCTTCACGTCTTCGACGTCGACGCCAAGCGCATCGGCGACCAGCTGCGCGAACACCGTGAAGTGTCCCTGTCCCTGCGTGCCCACGCCCGTCGCGCAGCGCACCTTGCCGCTCGGCTCGATGGTGACGCGCGCGCCTTCGTACGGACCAATGCCCGTCCCCTCGACGTAGCACACGACGCCGATACCGAGGTAACAACCTTCCGCCCGCCGCGCCGGCTGTTCTTTTCTAATGAATGTTTCGTAGCCGATGATCTCGGCGGCCTGCTCGAGCGTGGGAAGGTAGTTGCCGCTGTCGTAGATGAGCGGCGCCGAATCCTGGAACATGATTTCGTGGTTGACCGGAAACTTGTCGGGCCCGATGAGATTGCGCTTGCGAATCTCGACACGATCGATCCCGAGCTCGCGGGCTGCCAGGTCGAGCAAACGCTCGCTCACGAACACACCGTGCTGGCGGCCGGCGCCACGGACGGGCGTCACGATGGTCTTGTTCGTGAAGACGGCCGTGAATTCGCTCTCGTAGTTGGCGATGTCGTACGGTCCCAGCAGCGTGCACTGGCTGTTGATCGGGATCGTCAGCCCGTATGGATCGTAAGCACCGGTGTCGAACAGGAACACGTCGTGCACGCCCAGGACGCGTCCATCCCTGGTCAGCGCCATTTCGGCGTCGTGCACCTGTCCGCGCTCCTGCGTCGTGGCGTAGAAGTTCTCCTGGCGGTCTTCCGTCCACTTCAGCGGCCGCTTCAGACGCATCGCCGCCCACGGCAGCAGAAGCTCTTCGGGGTAGAACATCATGATCTTCGGCCCGAAGCCGCCGCCGACAAACGGCGCGATCACGTTCACCTGCGATTCGAGCAAGCCGAGCATGCGCGCAAGCCCGTTCCGGATCGGAATCGGCGCCTGGGTGGTGTCCCAGATCGTCATCTCTTCGGACCTGTCGTTCCACTCGACCGCCACGGCCCTGTTTTCGATGGGCGCCGACACTCCGCGATCGTAGAAGAACCGCCGCTTGACGATCGTGTCCGCCTTCGTCCTGGCTGACGCGTAATCGCCTTTCCGCTGCACGACGTGCGCCGCGACGTTCGACTCGAGGTGCTCGTGGATGAGCGGCGCGCCGGCGGCGAGCCCTCTTTCCAGATCGACGACTGCGTCGATCGGATCGATATCGACGACGACCTCGCGCACCGCGTCTTCGGCGACATAGCGGCTGTCGGCCACAATCATCGCGATTGCCTCGCCCACGTGGCGCACTTTGTCTTGCGCGAGCGGCAGCTGGGTGCAGCCGTGGAATATCAAATTTGGAATCGGCGGCGGCGTCACGAGAACCGGTCCGGGCTTCAGGAAACTTCCGAGATCGGCCGCCGTGTAGACGGCGTGGACACCGGTGTGCCGTTTTGCCGCACTTACGTCCACATTTGTAATGCGGCCGTGCGCGTGCTCGCTCCGCACGAACGCCACGTGCAGCATGCCGGGAAGCTGCACGTCGTCGACAAACAACGCTCGTCCCGTCAGCAGCCGCGCGTCCTCGTTTCGCGCGACGCGGGCGCTAAGGTAGCGGTGCTCGGCTGGCAAGCTTGGCGGCCTCGAAAATGTTGTGGTAGCCCGTGCACCGGCAGAGATTCGACGAAAGCGCGTCGCGCAGCGCCTCGTCGGACGGCTGCGGGTGGTCGCGCAGAAACGCCGTCAGCGTCATCAGGAAACCGGGCGTGCAGAAGCCGCACTGCAGGCCATGCGCCTGGCGGAACGCAGTCTGCAATGGGTTCAGCTCGCCTGCCGGACCGGCGAGGGATTCAACGGTTTGGAGTTCGTGTCCGTCCGCCTGGACGGCAAGCATGATGCAAGAGCGAACAGCCTCACCGTCGAACAGAATTGTGCACGCACCACAGACGCCGTGCTCGCAGCCGACGTGGGTGCCGGTGAGGCCGAGCTCCTGGCGGATGAAATCGCTCAACAGCAGGCGCGGTTCAACTTCGCGCTCATAGCGAGCCCCGTTAACGGTGAGGTTGATGGCAATTCGGCCGCTCATCGGACTAACGGGCTGTAGGTTACTGTAGATGCCACGGTTTATGAAACTGCGCCGACAGCTCGCGACATCGCTGTCGGCCCTCATCGGACCGCTCGAAGTCCCGGCGGCCGGCGCCGCCCCGGCAGTCCCGGCGCCGCAGGCCACCGATCCGTTTGCGACCGGTGAGCCACGGCAGAAGTCCGCTCAGGCCATCGCGCTTGCAGGCACGCAGGAACCCGTCGTCCGCGAGCTGCTCGAGACGTGCGCGCGATCTTTCGTGGGTCCCGACCGCCACGTGCGGGCGAACATGATGACGTTCTCGCCCGATGGGACGCGCCGTCAGGTGCATGCCGCGACCGCCTACAACATGGAGTACGACCCGGACCGCGACCTCGAAGTCGGCGCTACGGCGGCCGCCAGCGGGAAGGCGGTGACCGAGCGCCGTGCGGCCGTTGCCGATCTCGTGCTGTTGCAGATTACGGCCGCGCCGGCCTGGGGGATGCAGGCGGCCGAGCAGGCGCGGGTGAGGCCGACGCTGAAGAGCATCCTGAGCGTGCCGATCTTCAATCCCGAGGACATCGACGGACCGCTGCTCGGCACGCTGCAGGTGGACAGTGATTTGACGGTGGAAGAAGCGGGGTTCAACCGGCCGGAGTCGTCCGAGCTGCTGCAGCAATTCGCCGACGTGCTCTCTCTGGTGCTGGTCGGCATGGACGTACGGGTCGGCGACGTCCGGGCCGAAACGCACAGGATGGGGCCGACGTCCCGCGTGCAGAACGCGTCGCAGGTCGAGCCCGGGCTGTACGTCGCGAATCGCTCGACGTCGATTTTTCAGCTCTCAAAGAACCGACAGTCGTAACGCGCAAGGCAGGGCTAAAGCCCTGCGCTACCGGCGTGATCGCCCATTGATCTTCTGCCATTTGCCATCTGCCATCTGCCATGTCTACTCGTACCGCAGCGCCTCGATCGGATCGAGTCTCGACGCGCGCACCGCCGGCCACAACCCGGCGAGAACCCCGGCCAGCATGAGAATCCCGCTCGACGTCAGCAGGATGCCGCTTGACATGACGAGCTTGATATCAGTGTTCCTCGTCGGATCGTCGAGCAGCGTCGCCAGAAACGGCCGCGTGCCGATTAACCACACGAGCGCATACGACAAGACGACTCCCATGATGCCGCCCAGGAAGGTGATGGTGAGCGCCTCGAGCAGAAACTGCGTCAGGATGTGCCGGCGGCGCGCGCCGAGCGCCTTGCGCACGCCAATCTCTCTCGTGCGCTCGGTCACCGACACGAGCATGATGTTCATCACGCCCACGCCTCCGATCATCAGCGTGAGCGTGCCGATGAAATACAGCACGAACTGCAGCCCGTCGGTGATGCCCGTGATCATCGCCACCGAGTCGCCGGTATCGCGAAGGTTCACCGCGCGCGTGTCGCGCGGGTTGAAGCGGTGCCGCGTCGCGAGCAGCTCGCGCACCTGACGGATGGCCTGCTCGTGCAGCTCCGGCGTGATCGCCTGGAAAAGGATGTTGTCGACGTTCTCGCGCTCGTTCACCGAATAGGGCACGAACACCGACAGCTTGTCCGGGTAGAAGTAATTCGAGATCTGCGCCTTGTTCGGCATGACGCCGATGACCTCGAACGCCACGCCGCTGATGCGAATCGTCTCGCCGACCGGCGGGATGTTGCTGAACAGCCGCCGCGCCACTTCGTAGCCGAGAAAGGCGACCCGCCGGCGGTTCTCGACGTCGTCATGATTCAGGAACCGTCCGAACTCGGCCGTTTCGGACCGCATGACGGCGTACTCCGGGGCCACGCCGCGCACGCCCGCGGTGGTCTGCCGCAGGCCATAGGTGATCGGCACCGACTGCATGTACTCGGGGCTGACGAACTTCAGCGCTCCAAGCTCGCCGATCGCGTCGACATCGGCCGGCTTCAGGATGATTCGCCGCCCTGACCGCTCGCCACCCGCCTGCATGCTCGTCTGTCCACCACCGACGAGAATGGTCCCCGGCGAAAACGCGTTGCGAAAGCCGTACATGATCGCGCGCTGAAATCCGTTGCCGTAGGCCATCAGGAGTACGACCGTCACGATGCCCCACGAGATGCCGAGCATGGTGAGCCCGGCCCTGAATCGATGGGCCACGAGCGAGGCGAGGGCCTGGGTGATGACTTCGCGATACAGGCGCATGTCAGGCTTCGTAGCGAAGCGACTCGACCGGCGGCAGCGCCGCGGCACGAGAAGCCGGATAGAGAGCGGCGAGCAGGCCGACGATCGCGAGCGCGCCCGCGGCGACGAACCCCGTTACGGGCGTGATGATCATTCCTGAAAAGCGCGCCGGCATGGGCAGCATGTTGATCAACTGGCACAACCCCCATCCGGCCGCGAGCCCCATCACGCCGCTGAGCAGCGTGATCGCCAGGCCCTCGACGATGAACTGGCGATGAATGCTGAGGCTCGTTGCGCCCAGCGCCTTCCGCAGGCCGATCTCGCGCGTGCGCTCGCGGACGGCAATGAGCATGATGTTCATGACGCCGATGCCGCCGAGCACGAGCGTGATGAGGCTGACGCCCAGGAAGAAGTTCTTCATGCTCTGCATCATCTTGCTGAACATGACCGATTCGACCGCCGTATTCCAGAGCGACAGCGCTTCTCTGTCGTCCGGGTCGAATCCCTTGACGGGTCCCAGGATGCGCCGGATTTCCTTCTCGATCATCGTCTGGCCGAAGACGCTGAACACACTCCCGGTTGCACTGCGGTCGAACTCTTCGCGCAGCGAGTTCGCGACCCACAGGTACGGCGCCGCGATAATCGCCGAGAGCGAGTCCGCCGTGACGTTCGGGCCGATCAACGGAAAATCCCGCCGCATGGCTTCGTACGGCACGAACAGCCGCAACTCGTCCCGGCCGCTGTAGCTCGAATCCTGAAATTTCTGCCGGATCTTGCCGATGACGGTGTAGCTGAGACCGTTCAACTTCACCTCTTCGCCAATCGGATCTCTGTCGGCGAACAACTGGACCGACGCTTCGCGCCCGATGACGACGACGCGGCGGGCGCTGTCGTTGTCGGCTTCGTTGATTAGACGGCCGTGAGACACCTCGATCGTGCGAATGGTCTGGAAGTCGGGCCAGATGCCGCTCATCTGCAGCGACGCCGCGTTGTACGCGCTCTTCACCGAGACCGCCCCCCGCATCAGTTCGGGGCTGAGGTACTCGATCATCCGCGACTTGTTCCGAAGCTCGTAGACGTCGCCGATGTCGAGGCGGATGACGCGGCCGGCCCGCTCGCCGCCCACCTGCAGACTGGTGCGGCCGTTTCGAATGACGACGATGTTCTTGCCCAGCTCCTCGAGGACGGCCTGGTTGCCCCGCTGGAAGCCTTCTCCCATCGCCGAGAGGATGACGATGGAGATCACGCCCCACATGATCCCGAACATGGTGAGGAAGCTTCGCAGCTTGTTCGTGCGAAGGTTATCGAGGGATTGTGTGAGGGCTTCTTTCATGAATTTGCGCGGCTAAAGCCGCGCCCTACCGGCGGGTCTGAGCGGCTGAAGCCGCGCCCTACCGGGCCTGAAAACGGATCCCGGAACCGTTTCTAGCTCGGTAGTACCACTTTTTCGCCGGCCTGTAGTCCCTCCATCACCTGCGTGCGGGTGCCGTTGCTGATGCCGACCTTGATCGGCACCTTCCGCCGTCCGCTGCGCTGGCTTCTGTCGACGACATCGACGGTCGCCTTGCGCGAGGCGTCGTAGCTGATGGCGGCCTCGGGCACGAGCAGCACGTTCGCCCGCTCCTCGAGCACGATCTCGGCGTTGGCCGTCATGTTCGCCTTCAGCTCGTTGCCGGGGTTCTCGATTGACACGCGGACTTCGAAGTTGGTGACGTTGTCCTTTTCGACGCCCATCGGCGAAATCTGCGTGACCTTCCCCTGGAACGTGCGCTCCTTGAACGTCTCCACGCGGATGCGCGCAGACTGTCCGAGGCGCAGGTTCCCGATTTCCGTCTCGTCGACCCGGCCGCGCACGAACACGTGCGAGATGTCGCCCATCGTAATCACCGACGTCGCGGCCGCGCCCATGTTCAGGATGGACGACACCGGGCTGCCAATCTCGATGTCGCGCGCAAGGATGCGGCCCCGTATCGGCGCGCGGATCGTGGCGTTCGCGAGCTCTTCTTCGGCGCGCTCGACCGCCGCCTGAGTCTGCGCGACGTTCGCAGCGGCTTCCGACACACGAGCTTTCGCAACGGAGAGCTGCGATTCCGCGGCGCGCCTTTTGTTTTCGGCCTGGTCGAGCTGGGTGCGCGAATTTTCGAGCTCGTGCTGCGCGATGAGCTTCATTTCGTACAGGCTCTTCGCCCGCTCGTAGGACCGCCGCGCGAACTCGACTTCGGGCCCCTCGGCTTCGACGCGGCTTTTCTCGTAGTTCGCCTCGGCCCCCAGGTGCGCCGCCTTCGAACCCTGCAGCGTGGCCCGCGCCTCTCGCACGCGCGCCATGAGGTTTTCGCGGTCGAGCTCCACCAGCACCGTCCCGGCCTCGACCTCCTGGTCCACCTCGACCGGCAGGAGCTTGATGATGCCGTTCGCCTTCGACTTGATTTCGACCTTGGTAATCGGCTCGATCTTGCCGGTAGCCACCACCGATCGGGCAATGGTGCCCCGCTCCACGGTAACCAGCCTCGAGTCCGGGATGGCCGCCGACGCGCTGAAATAGGACGAAGCACCCCATCCCACCACGGCCAGCACAATGACGGCCCCGCCGTATGCGGCCCGTTTTCTCGATTTGGTCATGCCCACCCAGTATGAGACGGCCGAGGCCCTCTGAATGTTGCAATGTACAACGCGAAACTCAGGGCGAAGGTCACAAACCAGGCATAGGTATAGAGGGAATCCCACATCGTGGGATGGGCGACCTGGCCGCCGGGTGTCAGGGCGGCACGGACAAAGCCCGGCACGACGGGCAGGATCGACACAATGAGAATGGCGAGAGCGCGGCGGTTGACCCCGCCGTCATAGGCGTACATCCCGTCCAGCTTGAACAGATCTTCGAGCGACAGGTGGCGTTTCCGGATCACCCAGTAGTCGGCAATCAGGATTCCGCCGATCGCACCCATCAGGCTCGAATAGCCGATCAGCCACGTGAAGATGTAGGCCGACGCATCGGCGTAGAGCTTCCACGGCATCATCACGATGCCGATGACGGCCGTGATGAGCCCGCCGGTGACGTAGCTGATGCGTCTCGGCGCGAGGCTCGAAAAATCGTTCGCGGGCGACACGACGTTCGCGGCCATGTTGGTCGTCAACTGCGCGAGCATGATGATGAGCGCGCCGAAGATGATCGACGACGGGCGTTGCCGATGCGCGCGATCAGCACGACCGGATCCCAGATCGCTTCTCCGAAGAGCACGATCGTCGCGCTCGTCACCGCCACGCCGATGAACGCGAACGCCGTCATCGTCGCCGGCAGGCCGAGCGCCTGCCCGAGCGCCTGCGATCGCTGACTGCGCGCGTAGCGGGTGAAGTCGGGGATGTTGAGGCTGAGCGTCGCCCAGTAGCCGACGTTGGCCGTCAGCGCCGCCGGGAACAACTGCCAGAACGGTACGGTGCGCTGCTGCAGCCGCGACGATTGCGCGAGGATGTGGCCGAGCCCGCCGCCGCGCACGATCGCCCATCCGAGCAGGAGCGCGCCGCCGCGCGAGCAGGAGCGGCGCCGACCAGCCCTCCAGCTTCTTGATGCCTTCGAGCCCGTTCAGGATGATCCACACCTGGACGAGCCAGAAGCCGCAAACGAGATCCAGATCCCGACCGCGAATGCCGCTCCAGCCGGGCCAGCGGCCGCGAGCAGCGTGTTCAGCGCGAGCGCGCCGATCCAGGTCTGAATGCCGAACCAGCCGCACGCGACGAGCGCGCGCAGTATCGCCGGCACGTTGGCGCCTTTCACGCCGAAGCTCGCCCGGCACAGCACCGGGAACGACACGCCGTACTTCGTGCCCGCATGCGCGTTGAGGATCATCGGCACGAGCACGATCGTGTTGCCGAGGAGGATGGTCATCATCGCCTGCCACCAGGTCATGCCCTGCTGCATCAGTCCCGACGCGAGCGTGTAGGTGGTGATCACCACGCTCATGCCGATCCACAGCGCGGCGATGTGATAGGTCGACCAGGTGCGACGCGACAACGGCGTGGGCGCGAGATCGTGATTCCAGAGCGGGCTCGCGGAAATGTCTTCCTGAAGCTCGACGAAGTCCGAGACGACGATCGGCATACGACGGACTATAACGGGAAACCCACGGATTAGGGATTAGGGATTGGGGATTAGGGATTGGTTCTGAACGCGCGCGAGACTGGGTAGTACGTAGTGTCCGGCTTTAGCCGGACTTCGAGCGGTCCATGATCCATTGTTTAGCGGCCTCTTCGATGTGGGGGTCAACTGTTGACGCGAGCTGCGCGAAGTCGCGTTGTTCAAGCCTGGCCTGGGGTTTGACGTGCAGAATCGAATGCGCCTTGTCGAGTGTGTGTTCGATCATGGCTTTTCCATTCACGCGTTCCGTTCGCGCATGTCTGACCAGCGTTTGCCCCGCTGGTCCTCCGTCGTTTCTTCAATACGTGATGCCACGGTCCATCCTCCTGCCTCCAGGGTACCGTCAATTTGTCAGGGCTGTGTGTTCCCACTTCCCCTCAACCTCGTACGCTTCACCATCGCCTGGCCATGGCGGCATCGTCACGCCGACTGCCGCCAGCGGCTCGTAACCGAATGAGCGAAACTGGAAGTGAGTACCAAGCGGGATGGTCAAACACACACCGGGGCCGACCGGCACGACTTCTTCCCGGCCGTCCTGCAAACGCCACATCTCGCCGCGGCCAGAAAGGAAGAACCAGATCTCTTCGACCGTACGATGAGCGACTGCCTTCGAGGCTCTACCGGGACCGAGTTCAAAGTGGGCCATGCCTCCTCCCCGCAGCTCCAGCAGAAGCCGCACGTCGGATAAATCCGGAGCCACAGCATCCCGATTCACAGGCAGGCGTTTGGTAGCGAAATCCGTCATGATTCTTCTCCGCCTCTAACCGTCATTCAGACCGTGATCACGATCTTTCCCCGTCCCCGCCCGTCCTTCAGATATCGGAATGCGTCAGGGACCTCGCTCAGCGTAAACGTTCTGTCGATAACCGGCGTCATTTTGCCGGCCTCGATGAGGTCCTTCACGAACAGCAGGTCCGCCTTGTTCGGCTTTGTCGAAAGAGGCCGCAGGTTCTGGCCGATGAAAGGAGATAACAGGAGCGCCTGGATCCATTTGCCCACGCCTCCGAGCAGCCGGTTACCTCCTTCACCCCCAACCAGCACGATGGTACCGCGCGGGTTGAGTACGCGTCTGAGCTCTGACAACGAGCGATTCCCTCCAGTGTCGAGGATGACGTCATACCTGCGGCCGTCCGAGGTGAAGTCCTCCATGGTGTAGTCGATAACGTCATCGGCGCCAAGGAATCGGACGATGTCCACGTTTGACGTGCGGCAGACCCCGGTCACTTCCGCGCCCAACGACTTGGCGATCTGCACAGCGAACATTCCGACGCCGCCGGCGGCACCGACGATCAGCACCTTGTGCCCCGATCGCACTTCGCCCCGGTCGCGAACTGCCTGGAGGGCGGCGAAGGCCGAGGTGGGAATGGTGGCCGCCTGCTCGAGCGTAAGGTTTGCCGGGCGGTGCGCCAGGTTTCCCTGAGGTGCGCGGACGTACTCGGCGAAGGCGCCTTCGCAGGTACCGAACACCTCGTCTCCCGCGCGAAACTCGGTCACATTCCTGCCGACCGATTCGACCTTCCCCGCCACATCCATACCGCGCACGCGAACGTTTGGCGCGCGAAGGCCGAAGCCGACCACGCGGAGCATGTACGGCAGGCCCGTCATGACATGCCAGTCACCGACATGAAGACTCGCCGCGCACACGCGGATCAGCACCTCGTCATCGCCACCGACGGGGCGGGCGATGTCCGCAAACTGAAGGACGTCAGCGAAGCCGTAGGTATCCTGGACGATTGCTTTCACGAGTCTCTCCGGGCAAATCGCCTGTCAGGCGCCAGCCGGTTGAACGCCAGAAGCGATGACGATCTCGTGCCAGTTCGTTTCTTCCGTCTCCAATGTAGAGGATGACTGCGGTCCTTCGCCATAAGAAATGTAGATCTTCTGATCGCCAGGTCGCACGAGAATCTCGGTAAACTCGAAGTCTTCGCCGATCTTGATGAACCCGGGAAGACGGGCAGGCTGAGTGAGGGCCGCCGTTCCTATCCAGAACTCGCCTCGCACGATCTCATCGTACCGATTCAACAGCGCGTTCACGTGAGCAGGCAGATCCGGACGGTTGATCTGTTGCGTGGCGGGACGCGTGTGAAACATCTCGTCGCGGCCCAGGAGAGCCAGCGCTTTCTGTTCCGCCTCAGCGCCCGACATCGATCTCAGCGTGGCCAGCTCAGCCCCTGTCGTACGACGCTCGCGAGCGCCAAGCCACAGAAGGCCAGCGAGAGCCCCAAGGCCTACGGCCGGTATCGCAATAACGAGCCACCACATGGCGTTTGGTTCTGGGCTCCTCCTCTGCAGGGCGCTTCGCAAGAGTCTAGCGTTTGAGCACCCGGCGACCCACCCAGACGAGCACCGCGCCAAACGCCGACCCGCCGCAGTTCATCCAGAAATTAATCGCGTCAAGTTCCGCCACTGACGGATCAAACACGCGATTGTGAAGCCACCGTTGAGCGGCGTGCGTCGCCTGGATGCCTCGCCACACGAGGATCACGAGACCGGCGGCCACAATAGCGAACCCAATAGCTCTGGTTCGTGCGCCAGTGTTGGAAGTTGGCGTGTTCATTTGCTGCTGTCTAACGCGCCGCTTCAGCTGCGGCGACGATCGCGCGAGCCGACGGGACCGTCACGGCCCTCGACGTTTAACCTTTACCCGGGGCGACTTCGCCGGTTTCGAACGCCTGCGCTGCGGGCCCATCTCTGTCACAGAGAGCAGGTTCCCATCCGGATCCTTGAACCACGCGACCTTTGCCCCACTCGGGGCTTGCCAGATGCCCAGCTCGTCTTGCTCCATGAAACCATAGCGCTCGAAGATCACACCCCGCGCCGCAAAGGCGGACACACTCCTGCGAATGCGTGGCACCTGCCACCCAAGGGCAGTGAAGGGGTGCGGTCGAAACGTCTCGACTTTCTGGATTCGCAGCTGAACGCCGGCGCAATCGAAGACGACAGCAAAGTTGTCGTCGCTCACCAACCGCAAACCAAGCGTGTCGCGGTAAAACTGTTTCGCGCGCTCTGGCTGAGCGCTGGCGATGAAGGCGGTGATTCTTCCGGTGCTGAGCATGTGCGGCTACCTCCGACCTATTGAGCCGAATTGAAAGCCGCGACCCATTCGGGGATTTGCTGAACGTCCAGCGGCCGGTTGTCCGGGCCGTACTCCGGACTGTATCGCGCGACCAGCTCACCGGTGAGGACGTTTCGCAACTCGTAGTTGATGCTCAGACCACCGTGCACGGTCTCCTGCCTGAAGGCGATCTGGGTTGCCGCCGCCATGAACCGCCACTCCCAAATGGGGACACCGTTTCCTGTGTAGGAACGCTTGTGTCCGTTCGAGTAGACGACCAGCGCCAGCGGAATGGGATACGACGTGCAACAGTTTGGATAGAGAGCCCGCCAACCGACAGCCAGACCATTGGGTGAAATCTTGATGTCGTCGTACCCGACTTGCTTCCCGATGGACTTCCGCTCCGGCTCTCGCTCAGGTACGACAACCGAGCCGGTGGCCGTGACGATTCGGAGAACTCCGCCCTTGTCGACTGAAGCCGAGACATAGCGCTCTTGCGCCGAGGCGAGAGCGGTCGTCAACGCGAACACGGCCAAGACACCAATGACTCGTCCAGTTGCCATTAGATGCTTTGTCATTTTGCCCACCGCCTCTTCGTCTGGCTAACTACCTCACGCTCAACCGCGGCGCATCTATTGAGTGTCATCTCGCCCGACCTTATCGAACGCTTGAAAGAACCGGAATGATGACCAACGCCATGCCGTCCACGACAGTATGCGCGACGATGTTCGCAGGACGTCGTTCTTCACGTCGTCTTGTCGAGAAGCCTCATTTGCACTGACTTATGGACCGGATCTGCGTTGGACTGCTGGCGGCCTCACCAGACCGCGAGGCGTATTTGATTGTGTTGCACGTAAAGAAGGGCGCCTTCGAGTTGTCCGTCAACCAAATCGTGCCTTGAGCACAAGTTGAAACCACCGAATCAAAGACGATGGCCCGAATCCTTTCGGACGGGACATCCGTCCGAACGTCATTGACCTTCCCCGAAACATTTCTGACCCCGTTCTGGGTGTTAGTCCAGAAACCGTCCATCGCAACGACGTCTCCATTGCGAGATGTAACCGTATTGCATGGAACATCGGGAAGCCGTTCAGCTTCCAAATGGGAAGAAGGCTGCGAGGCCTGTCGGGGTGGGTGATCTGGGCCCCAGGCGTCGCGCGCCACGCGCCATTTGCCATCCGCGTCGTGATGGTAGAGCACGAGACCCCAGCCTGTGTCCTCCACCACGGCACCCCCGGCCACAGGCGTGTCGGTTGACTTGTATGAGTACCGCTCAAAGGCCCAGTCGCCACTGACGACGAACTCCTGAACCGGCTTATCCCAGTGCGTCTTGAACGCCTTGAGATAACCCTCGAGCCACGGCTTGACTGCGGCCTTGCCCACCATGACGGGCTCGTGCGCGGATAGAAACACCACGTCGTCGGTCAGCATGCCGAGGAGCGAATCGAGGTTGTTCGAGTTGATCGCCGTCACATAGGCTTCGTGCGCCTGATGAGCGGCGGTGTCACTTGCCGCGGTGTTGGAAACGGACTGGGGCGCAGGCGCGCTGCACGCGGCACAAAGAGTGACGATCGCGAAGGTTCCGAGAACTATGCGCATTTGAGGGCTCTCTTGAAATGTCTCAACCACACCAACCCAGGTACCTGCCGCGATGAGCCTCGGCGCTCACAGTCATATCGGCGCCGATGCTCCATCGCGCTGTCAGGTCGTGATTGCTTTCCGGTTATTCTTGCGAAAAAACGCAACCGCTTTGGGGCGAGTGAGAAAATACGCCCAAATGCCATATGCGACCACTGCCACTGAAAACGTCGGCCATCGCCCCGGCCATCGCGCGCCTGCATCGTTCAGTACCAGATCGAGAGCGATGAGTATCGGGGAACCCCACAAGTACAGCCTGCGCGCCCAGTCGTCACCGTTGAGGAGACCTAAACCGAGGGCGAGCGCCACTATGCCCTCAAAGATCGCGCCTATGGCGGACACCATGCCGGCGCTTGCGTCGTTTTCCATCAACAGAAAAGCCGCCATCGCCCGAACGACTGACCGCAGCACACCAAAAAACGCGAGCCAGGCGAGGATCGTCACGCTTGTGGGTCGATCATTCGTTAAGCTGGTGCTTGGTGTCGAATGAATCCGCTCCGCAGTGAAGAAGGGCTTCTCACATTTCGGGCAAACTTGATTGCCAATACAAGTCTTGTGAACAGCGATTTGGCAGGTTACACACCCAGCACCATCCCGCATCACACCGATGTTCTGGCCACACACGAAACAGCGACTTCCTGCGATCTGCATCACATTCGCTGGATCTACGATCTGTTTCCGGCCTAACGACCCTTTCAGCCTCGGCGGCTCATGTCCCCACCCATTCAGGTCGATGTCGCTTGGCAACGAGAGTCGCTTCGCCGGTTTCCTTGTTTCACTCTCGTAGTTACTCTTGCTGCAGATCGTTGCCGTCGAGCCAGGCCGGCATTGCGTCGGGCTTCTTGAAGAAGGCTTCGTATGTCCGGACGCCTCAGGTCGATCGATGCCTTCAAGGTGATGTGACGCATCGCCTTGCCGGTCCCCTGAAGTACGCCGGCAGGATCTTCGAGCTCTGTGCCACGCGAGAACCCGAGATTCACTTGCCGAACAAACACGTTGATATGGCAGATACCATCGTCGATGACTCGCTCGGTCGCTCCATACAAGAGGACAACCTTCGAGCGCATGGCAAAGATGTACTCATGGCACGGAGCCATTTCTTCATGGATCAGCGTCCGAAGATCGAGCGCCAATGACCGTATCGCCGGATCATATCGGTGCAGGAACTCGAGTAACTGATGTGGAACTTCCTTCATGACTGTCAGGCAGCGCTCAGGTCCGATCCGTCTATTTTCTGATCGAATACTTTCGCTAAGCCAGGATCCTACCGACATCCTGAACCGTCAGATAGACCATCAACGCCAACACCATCGTCCACCCGGCCAAGGTCATGGGAGCTTCGACCGTGACCACGGGCCGGTAGATCTTCTCGAGAACGCAGAAGAGAATTCGCCCACCGTCGAGCGGAGGCAGCGGCAACAGGTTCATCACAGCCAGGCTTAGATTGATCAACACCGAGAACGTCAGCAAGCCGGTGAGCGAGGATCCGAACTGGGCACCTCCAACAGCAACGATTCCGACAATCCCGCTGAGTTGCTCGACATCAGTAACCAGCGCCGAGAGCCCATCGATCTGTTGCAGCAGCCCCGTCCACACCTGGGTTGCGGCAAACGAAGTGGCGCCGAATACTGGCAAGTTGAACTGAGCGAGCCCGAGGACGAATAAACTCATGAACGCCGCGATCACGTTGGCCATCGGCCCGCCAAGGGCAAATGTGAGCCGTTTAGACGCGGGAAGGTCGCGGAAGTCGTCCTGCTCGATCGCCGGCAGGACGTAACCGCCTATCGGGATCCAGGAGAGCCAATACGATGTTTCTCCGTGTGTGACCTCGAGGACTTTAGGCCCGAAGCCAATGGAGAATCGCTTCACGGGGATCCCGCACAGTTTCGCCGCCAGCAAGTGGCCATACTCGTGAATCGCGATGAGCGCCCCGACGACGAAGACGACTGCCACGTACGACATTGTTTCACCTCCGTGACCACCCCGATTGGCATCAATGGATCGCAAGGCTGCCTAACGCAATACCGCTCAGCCGCGAGCGGTGGGCACGGTTTCTCGAAGGAGCCTAGCCATCCGCCGCTCGTCGGCTGCAGCGGCCGGTTAGACGGTTAGCGATTGCGAGCCACGCTTCTCAATCAACTCCTCGTAACGTTCTTGAACCTGATGAACTTCCTCGCGCTTCGCGCGCGGGCCTTGACCAAAGTCACTTTGGTACCGTTTGAACAACGGGCGAATGTTGTCAAAGTGGTAGAAACGAACATACTCGTCAAGCAAGCCGCGGAGCGTTGGGTTCACTTCTTCTGAGATCGCCCGAATCCAATACGACAAATAGGGTCGCAAGTCGTCGGTTTCAACCAGCTTTGCCTGCATCACCTGTTCGAAGCGCTCGAGCCCGCCAAAGAATGCATCAAACGAATCCCGGATGGCAGCCTCCGTCGGCGTATATGGCCGATTCATCTTGTCGTGAGTGACGAGCGCTTGGTGCAACGCTGGTCTCGTAATCAGTACAAAACGAGCGTTGTAATCGGGATGCGTGGGAAACAGCTCGATGTTTCGAGTTCCCCAGTCGATCATCAACATCGCGTTCCGCGCCAGAGAATCTGACATAAATGCTCGATATTCGTCCGCCACAAACTCGTGCCTCTTCCATGTTTGCGACTTCGAGTGCCGCCAAAGACCAACACAAAAGGCGATGCCGCCAGCCGCAAGGGTTATGCCCTGCAACAAGACGCCGATTTGCTCCGCTGTGAGTAAAGGGACAATGTCCATCTTGATTTGCTGAAACGAATCCGTCTAACAGCGGGGATAACCTGCGAGGGCTGCGGTTGCATTGTCGACGCGAACATAGCCAGGTTCATCCCCTTGTTCGACGGCTTTAGTGCGCTCAGTCGTTGCTTTTGAACAAGTCGACCAGCTCCTTGAAGAGTGTGATTCCGCCCTTGGCCAAAGGAGGGAGGTTGTCGACGAGATCCTTGACGCTACCTGTAACGGTCGAAGCTCGACCAAACATCTTGGTCCACCAGCCTTTGGACTCGGGAGCTGCTGGGGCTGTTGCCTTAGCTACTTCGACCGAAAAGGGAAATGCCCGCAACTCCATGAGGAGAGCAT
Organism: Vicinamibacterales bacterium; assembly: GCA_963746535.1. Taxonomy (GTDB): domain Bacteria; phylum Acidobacteriota; class Vicinamibacteria; order Vicinamibacterales; family JAMQPK01; genus JAMQPK01. Next base: position 772,966 of record CAVVBP010000012.1, read on the forward strand.
CACTAACCTCACCGTTGGGGCTGTTGGTGGAGAAGGTGATCCAAGCGGCGTCGAGATCCTTGAGGAACGCTTCGCTTTGGACCAAGGCCAAAACTTTGTCTCGGAATGGCAGAAACTGATCGAGAGGGCGATCGTCGGGCGATGGGACAAGCAGTGCTCCCGTGCTCTGTGCGAATGCTAACCAGGCCACCCGAATCTCGCTGCGACCGCTCGGTTCCGGCATAGTCGCCTCCTAATCCCCTAACCGGTTAGTGTCCGTCGAATGAGTACTGACTAGATGCCCACTACGGAGAACCAAACTGAGATTCCACCGACGCGTCGCGACGATCGAACCGATGAGTGCGGAGTGCGCGGATGCTAGCACAAATAGAAATGGCGAAATTGTGATTCTTTCGGGTGTCAGAGTACAGACTGACAGAAGGGTGTGAACCGTCTGCTCTGCCGCCATCTTTCTCGAGAAGCCCTCCGCCGTCGCCGGTTTGTTGACTGCGACTGGCAGACGCTAAAATCGCGGTGGACACCATGAAACGCACCATTGGACTCGCAATCGCCCTCGCATCGCTGGCGGCCGTTTCCATCGCCCAGACGCCAGCCCCAAACGACTGGCCGTTCTACGGCCGCACTGCCGGCGGCACACGATTCTCGCCGCTGACACGCATCACCCGCGACAACGTGGCGAAGCTCGTCGTCGCGTGGCGCTATCAATCCGGCGAGCCTGTGCTCGATCTCCCGAGACAACCCTCGCTTCAGGTGACGCCGATCGTCGTCGACAACGTGATGTACATCAGCACGCCGCTGGGGAAAGTGATGGCGCTCGAGCCGGCGACGGGCCGCGAGATTTGGCGCTACGACGCGAGGGTCAATCCGAAAGCTGGCTACGGCGACTTCGCCAGTCGCGGCGTCTCGACCTGGCTCGACACCACATTGAAGCCGGGCGCGCCGTGCCGACGCCGCATCTACGTGGCGACGATGGATGCGCGGCTGATTTCACTCGATGCAGCCTCGGGTTATCCCTGTGTCGTCTTCGGTATAGAGGGCACCATCGGCCTGCGCGAGGCGCTGCGCGTCCGCCCCGCGTTTCCGACGGCCTACGAAGTAACGTCGCCGCCGCTCGTCGTCAACGATCTGGTCATCACGGGATCGGCCATCGCCGACAATTCACGGCCGGCGCCGGCAAGCGGCGAGGTGCGCGCTTTCGACGCTCGAACGGGCCAGCTGCGATGGACGTGGGATCCGATTCCGCAGGATCCGAAGGATCCGGCGTTTGCGACCTGGAAGAACGGCAGCGCCGCGCGTACGGGCGCGGCTAACGTCTGGTCGGTGATCGCCGCCGATCCTCAACGGGATCTCGTGTTTCTCCCCACGTCGAGCGCCGCGCCGGACTACTACGGCGCGCTCCGCCTGGGTGATAACCGTTACGCGAACTCGATCGTCGCTCTGCGCGCATCGACGGGAGCGGTCGTGTGGCACTTCCAGACAGTCCATCACGACCTCTGGGACTACGACAACGCGTCTCCGCCCGCGCTCGTCAACGTGACGCGCGACGGTAAGACGATTCCAGCCGTCGTGCAGGCGACCAAAACCGGACAACTGTTCGTGCTGCATCGCGAGACGGGCGTGCCGATCTTTCCGGTCGAAGAGCGCAAAGTCCCCGCGAGCACGATTCCAGGCGAAGAAGCGTCGCCAACGCAGCCATTCACCACGTTGACGCCGCCGCTGAGTCCGCACAGCCTCACGGCGGATCAGGCGTTCGGCATCGGACCCGAGGCTCAGGCCGCGTGCCGGCAACTGATCGCGGGATTGCGAAACGAAGGCATCTTCACTCCGCCCAGCCTCGAGGGCACGCTCGTCATGCCGTCGAACATCGGCGGCGCGCACTGGGGCGGCGTGGCCGCCGACGACCAATCCGGCATCGTCGTCGTGCCCGTGAACCGGATTGCGGCGATGGTGCAGTTGATTCCGGCGAAGGGATTCGATCTCAGCGCGGCGCGGCAGGAATCGAGCCGGCTCGGCCAGGGCTACGAGTACACGCTGATGGAAGGCACGCCGTACGTCATGCGACGCCGGCTCCTGCTGGGGCCGGGGCTCATCCCGTGCTCACCGCCGCCCTTCGGTGCGCTGGTCGCCATCAGCCTGCGCACCGGTCAGCGGCTCTGGGACGTGCCTCTCGGCACTCCGCCAATGCCGGCCGGCGCGCCACAACCACCGGTCAACCTCGGGATGCCCAACCTCGGCGGTCCCATCATGACTGCAGGCCGGCTCATCTTCATTGCAGCCACGCTGGATCGCATGTTCCGTGCCTTCGACATCGACACGGGGAAGGAATTATGGAGCGCGCCGCTCCCGGCCGGCGGGCGCGCGACGCCGATGACGTATGAAGCGAACGGACGGCAATTCGTGGTGATCGCGGCAGGTGGCGGGAACGAGTTCGGCTCGGGTGATGCGATCCTCGCGTACTCGCTTCCCTGACCACTGGAACAGACTGGGAACCGTTTCAAAACCGAGAAAGCGGGTCCGGGAGTTGGGTTGGCGTTGCTGCGGCGCGAAGCCGTGCGCAGGCGGCCGACGGTAACGCCTGACCGCGCGAGAAGCTCGAGGGCCTCGAGCGAGGACGAATGGCGAAGTGAGTGTCCTCGCGTCGCGCGGTCCACCGCGGCATCGCAGCGCGCGTCCGGCCCCGGAGCTTCGGATTCGCGCGGCAGCAACGCCAACCCAACTTACTCCGTCCGGTCCGAAACGTGTCCCCGGTCCGGCTAAAGCCGGACACTACGTACAGAGGTTTTTGGCAATCACTTCGCATCCCCGATCCATCCCTTGAGTGGCCTGGCGAAGATCAGCAACACGAGGCCGGCCGCGGCCGAGAACATCGTCACGGCGCCGAAGAGTTGCGGCAGCGGCAGCGATTCGATGAGGCCGGCGACACGCCCGGCGACGAGATTACCGAGCGCGGCACCCATGAACCAGATGCCCATCATCTGGCCCACGTAGCGCCCCGGCGAGAGCTTCGTGATGCTGCTCAGCCCGATCGGGCTCAGGCAGAGCTCGCCGATGGTGTGGAGGAAGTACGTGGCGACGAGCCAGCTCGGGCTCACCGGATTCTCGAGCGTCGCGTTGGTGGAACCCCACGCCAGCACGGAGAAGCCGACACCCAGGAACACCAGCCCCATTCCCATCTTGGTGGGAATCGACGGATTGCGCGTTCCCATCCAGAGCCAGAGCGCGCTGAACATCGGCGCGAGCAGGATGATGAACAGGCCGTTCACCGCCTGCAGCCAGCTCGCCGGCATTTCCCATCCGCCAAACACGCGATCGGTCAGGCGGTCGGCAAACAGGTTCATCGACGAGCCCGCCTGCTCGAACCCCGACCAGAAACATGCGGCGGCCAGGAAGCACACGGCGATGACGCCGATGCGCTTCTTTTCCGCAGTCGACAATCCACCCAGCGTCACGACGTAGAGCAAGTACGCAGCCGCGAGCGACACGATGAAGAGGCCCGCCCAATCGACGAAGGCGATGAGCGTCAGCCGGACCGCGCCCATCGACTGCAGCGCCCAGAGAATTAATCCGAGACCAACGAGCGCTCCCACCGCGCGAAAAAGCGATCGGCTGGCCGCGCTTCGGGCCGCCGGCGACTTCGTTTCCGGCCGCAGTTCGCCCGCCGTCCCGAGATGCCGGCCGCCGAGCGAGTACTGAATCAGCCCGAGCACCATGCCGACACCGGCGGCGCCAAAGCCGAGGTGCCAGTCGATGACCTCGCCGAGATAGCCGCACACCAGCGGGCCCATCATGCCGCCGATGTTGATGCCCATGTAGTAAATCGAGAATCCGGCGTCGCGGCGCGCACCGCCCTCGGGATACAAGTCGCCGACGATCGCGCTGACGTTCGGCTTCAGCAGACCGGTGCCGACGACGATGAGCGAGAGCCCCAGGTAGAACGCGAGGATGTTGGGAATCGCGAGCGTGAAATGACCGGCGGCAATGATGACGCCGCCCCAGAACACCGACCGCCGAAGACCGAGCACTCGATCCGCAATCCAGCCGCCGGGCAGCGCGACGACATACACCGCCGCGGTGTAAAGCCCGTAGATCGCGGTCGCGGTCACATCGTCCAGGCCCATGCCACCGGTGCTCACCTGGTTGGTCATGAACAGCACGAGAATGGCGCGCATCCCGTAATAGCTGAAGCGCTCCCACATCTCGGTGAAGAAGAGTGTCGCGAGACCGCGGGGATGGCCGAACCAGCGCACCTCAGTCATCGTAGCGATCGATCAAGATGGGTTGCGCACCCGTCCACAGCGCCAACCGGCCGAGGTCGGTCAGGTGCTCGGCGCCGGCGACGATAGTCAGGAAGTGGTTGCCGGCCAGCAGGCCTGCCTTGCTGCCGAACTGCGTGCGCCCGTATGGAATGAGGATTTCCGTTTCGCTGACGCCGCCCGGATACAGCAGAATCTCTCCCGGCAACGGATACGTCGTCGCGTTCTCCGGCGGCACTCTCACCGCCAGGTTGCCGAGCGGCACCCACATGGATTCGCCGCTCCACCGCACGTGCAGCAGGTTTTCCTTGAACGGCAGCATCTCGAGAAAGGCGGCGCACGTCAGCGGCGCCTTCTCGGTCTCGAGCCGGCCCTTGAGTGTGTGGGGCCCGGCCTTGATCAGCAAATCAGACATGATGTTGTCTTACAGGGCTAAAGCCCTGTGCCACCGAATTGGATCATGGCTAAAGCCCTGTGCCACCGATGTGGATCGTGGCGGGGCTAAAGCCCCGCACTACCGTTACGGGTGCACCGGCCGCACGAATCTGCCGCGTGTCTCGGCCACAATCTTGCCGTCGAGAAAAATCGTCTCGCCGCGGCGGATGGTCCGGACGACCACGCCGCTGAACTCAAAGCCGATATAGGGGCTTATTTTATGGCGCTGGAGCAGGTGCGCCGCTTCCAGCGTATACGAACGCGCCGGGTCGAGCAGCAGGAGATCGGCGTCGTTCCCCGGCGTCAGCGCACCTTTTGATGGGATTCGGAAGCGTTGCGCGGGATTGGCCGCCACGAGACCCGCAATCTGCTCGAACCGCAGACGCCGGCCGTCGAGCCCCCGCTCGAAGAGCACCGCGAGGGTCGACTGCACGCCCGCCACACCGCCCCACGACGTGAGAAAGTCTCCAGGCTTCTTCAACGACGGTTCCGACGGCGAATGATCCGAGGCAATCAGGTCGACGAGCCCGTCGACGACATGCCCCCATAGCTCCGCCTGGTCGTCCGGATCGCGCAGCGGCGGCGCGCATTTCGCGGCGACGCCGATCGTCTCGAGATCTTCCCCGGTGAAGAACAAGTAGTGCGGACAGGTCTCGACCGACACATCGACGCCCCGCTCGCGCGCCTCTCTCGCCTTCATCACGCCGCTGCCCGTACTCACATGGACGATATGAAGCCGCGCGCCGGCTTCTCCGGCGATGTCGGTGGCGCGCGCGATGGCTTCCAGCTCGGCCGCGACAGGACGTGAATCGAGAAAGTCGCGCGCCGTCGATCCCGTCATCGCGGCCGCGAGCGCGCTCGTCATTTCCTGGCTCTCGGCATGAACGGCGACCGGCAGATCGAGCCGCGCCGCTTCGCGCATGCCATCTCGCAACGTCTGGTCGTCCGCGCGCGGAAATTCCGGTAGACCCGAATCGCACATGAACGCTTTGAAACCCACGACGCCGCGCTCGGCCATCGGCGCCATGTGCTCGACGGATCCCGGGATGAGACCGCCCCAGAGACCAAAATCGGTCACCGAGGATGCCTCCAGCGCCTGGCGCTTGCGATCGACCTCTTCGGCGTTCACCGTGCACGGAGTCGAGTTGAGCGGCATATCGAAGAACAGCGTGCCGCCACCGGCCGCGAGGGCGTGGCTTCCGGTTTCCGCGCCTTCCCAGCCGGTCCGTCCAGGTTCGTTGAAGTGCAGGTGCACGTCGATCAAACCCGGAAAAATGTGAAGACCTCGTGCGTCGATTTCATGTCCGGCGCCCGGCAGCTCTTCGGCGATCTCCACGATGCGGCCATCGGAAATCCGCAGGTCCGCCCTGATGCGGCGATCGGGATACACGAGCGTGCCGCCGCGGACGAATGTGTCAGTCAAATTTTCGGCTCGCAAGCTCGTCGAGAAACGTCACGCCGGCCTCGAGAGCGGCGGCCACATCGTCTTCGCGGACATTTTCAGCGGGGTTATGGCTGATGCCTTTCTCGCATCGCAGGAACAACATGCCGACCGGCATCCTGGCGGCAAGAATCATTGCATCGTGGCCGGCGCCGCTCGACATGCGGTGCGCCGGTGCGCCGGTCCGCTCGAGCGCGCGATCGAGCAGCGCCGCGATCGACGCGTCCATGGCAACCGAGGCCTGATCCAGGCGCGGCGCGCACGTCATCGTCAGGCCTCGCCGCGACGCAATTTCCTCTGCTGCTCGCGTCAGCCGTTCGGCCGCGGCCTTGCGCATCCCATCGGCCGGATGCCTGACGTCGAGCGACAGCACCGCGCGCTCCGGCACGACGTTGCCCGCACCAGGCTCGACGGCGATCTTGCCGACCGTGGCCGCCAGGCCCGGCGTCGCCAGCGCCTCGCGCTCGACTTCGGCGATCCACGCCGCGGCGCACGCCAGGGCGTCTTTGCGCATCTTCATCGGCGTCGTGCCCGCGTGGGCGGCCGCGCCCACGAACGTGAGCTCAGCTCTTGTCTGCCCGGAAATCACGTCGACGACGGCAAGGGGGAGGTTGAGGTTTTCCAGAACAGGTCCTTGCTCGATGTGAAACTCCAGGTAGCCGAGCGCGTTCGGGGGCACCTGCGCATCGGCGATGCGATTCGGCTCGAGACCGAAGTTTCGGATGGCATCGCGCACGCTCTTGCCGGCCTGATCGACGCGGTCGAGCAGCGCCATGTCGAACGTGCCGGCCATCGCGCGGCTGCCGAGAAACGGCACGGCAAACCGAACGCCTTCTTCGTCTGAAAATCCGACGACCTCGATCGCAAACGGCAGGCGTTTCTCCTTGACGCGCTCGACGAGCGCAATCGCGAGCACGACACCCAGCACGCCGTCAAAGGCCCCGGCATTCGGGACGGTGTCGAGGTGCGAGCCGATGTAGAAGCGCGGTGCACCGGGTGTCGCCCCTTCTTTCGTGCCTCTGATGTTGCCGATCGCGTCGACGCGCACCGACATGCCGGCCCGTGCCATCCACGCTGCCAGGGCCGTGTGCACGTCACGCATCGATTTCGAGAGAAACGTCCGCGTCGTAGCGTTGCGATCGTCAGACAGCTTCGCGAGCTGCCGGCACCAGCGAATCACTTCGCGGGCCTGCTCGGGTGATGTCATTCTTTAGGGTCGCGGGGCCCCACCCCCGCGATCTGTACCTCGCGACCTTCGGTCGCTCGGCATTGGTTGCAACGTCTTTCTGCTGTCATGATCCACGGTACGTGCTGTAACCGTAGGGCGAGACGAGCAGCGGCACGTGATAGTTGCCGGCGGAACTGGCAATGCCGATCCTGATGACGATGACGCCCATGAACGGCGGGTCGGTCAGCGCAATGCCCAGGCGATGGAAGTAGTCCGCCGCGTGGAACGAGAGCTCGTAGATGCCGGTCTCGAGCTGATCGCCGGAAATGAGCGGCTGATCTGTCCGGCCGTCGGCATTCGTGGTCACCGCCGCGATGAGCCGGCGTTCGGCGCCCTTCACGAAGTGCAGCTCGACGGCGATGCCGTGCGCCGGAGTACCGCGTGTGATGTCGAGAACGTGCGTCGAGATTCGCGCCATAGTTCTTTGAACAGAAGATCAGAAGGTCAGAAGAACTCTTTGTTAAAGAACAAGCTTCCAGCCTTCTGATCTTTTGATCTTCTGTTACGCCCGTGTCCGTGTCCGTGTCAGCGTCAGTCCGAGGCACCCATAGGGTGGCCTGGCGTCCGTGTAGACCCCCAGTTCCTCGCCACGCTCCGCAATCGTATCCCAAGTGCGGTTGTTCGCCTCGAGGTGCACCTCGGCAATCGCTGGGATCTCGCCGAGCATTTTTGTGCCGATCTGGTAGATGACCTGCTGAATGCTGCCCGACTCGAACGACGCAAACACGTCGTGGACGATCTGCCGCGCGCGGGCCACGACCGTGCCCGCGCTGAACGCCTCGTCAGGGCGGATGTAGGTCCACTCGAGGTCGAGCCACATGTGCAGCGGCCGGTTGTGGAGGTCGGGCAGGGTCGTGTATTCGTCGCGTACGAATCCGCGGAAGGCGCTGCCGCCCAGGCGCAGCAGCTTGAAGCCGCGCACACCGGAGACCGCCTCGGTGATGCCCGCGCGCGTCAGCTCGAGACGCGCGGTGGCATGGTCGGGACCCGCCGGTCGAAACGCCACGCTCGTCCCCAGAGGCGCGTAGGGAATCTCCGATGCCGAGATCTGCAGCCCTTCGACCTGGGCGTACTTGGCCAGGAACTTTTCCCCGAGAAACCGGCAGTACTCCTCCAAATCGTTCCCGCCAAAATTCATCGTCTCGCGCTGGATGAAGTTCTTCATCGAATCGGTGGCGACAAGGCCGCTGTTGTCGCCCTCGGTGTAGGTCTTCCAGAAGGTGTCGCCGTAGACGAGCAGAAGCACACTGGCGCCAAAGACGGGGCTTCGGCCTTCAGGCGCGCGGCCGTCTCGGTTGAGGCGATAGGCGATGACATCACCCTTGCCGTAGTAGTTCCGTTTTGGTCCCGATGCGAATCGATTCAAGTGCGCTCCTGGCAGGGCTAAAGCCCTGCGCCACCGATACCATTGAACTTGCGCTACTCCCGGCAGGGCTAAAGCCCTGCGCTACAACGATCGGGCTACAACGATCGGGCTAGAGTCCTGCGCTACAGATTGACAGGCACGAATTTTCGGTAGCGCAGCCCTTCAGGGCTGCCTCACCATTCGTCTGCTGAATCGTAACGGTGGCACAGCCCTTCAGGGCTGTCTCACCACTTCTTCTAATCTAAATCGGGCGATGCGATAGACCTGCCGCAGAGCTTCCTTGTGTTCGGCATCGCGTGCCGACGTCAGCCGCCGCTCGAGCGCATTCAGCACATCCTGCTTCGTGCTGCCCTTGACGGCATACAGAAACGGAAACCCGAATTTTTCACGGTACGCCTTGTTCAGCGCCTGAAGCCGATCCACATCGTCGCGCGCCAGGGTATCGAGGCCCACTCCAGACTGTTCGCGCTTCGACGCCTCGGTCATGGCGACACGAGCACCGAGATCCGGGTGGGCGCGCAAGAGATCGAGCTGCTCCGCCATCGTGGCAGCCGCGACCGTCGACATCATCGCATCGTGCAACGCATCGAGCGACGCGAACGGCCGCAGAGCCCAGGCCCGATCGACGACCCACGGCGAGCCTTCGAAGACCCAGCCAACGGCCTTGAGGAAACCGGCCTGATCGAGCCGGTTCAGATCGTCGATCGTCCATCGTCCATCGTCCATCGTCGTCAGCTCGTTACTTGACAGGCCTCAATCGGCATTCGTCAATCGGCATTCGAAAATACGATATCCCCTTCCACGCGCACTTCGCGCACGCTTTCGGCGCCGGCCAGCGTAAACAACGAAGCGAGCGCCTGCGGCACGCCCTCGGCACGCCGGACGACGCCTTCGAGCACGCTGCCCTCGGGCGGACGCACATACACGAAGTCGGCGGCCTTCCCCGGACGAAAATCGCCGACGTCTGCCTCCATGCCCAGGGCTTCGGCCCCCGCGCGCGTCGCCATGTAGAGCAGCCGCGGCGCGTCGAGGGCGATGGGATCGGGAGCAAGCCGCTGCATCAGATAGGCGTGCAGCCCCTCTTTCAGCATCCCGAACCCCAGCCCGCCGCCGACGTCGGTGCCCAGGGCGCAGGTAACGCCGGCATCCACGTGCCGCTTCAGTGGAAAGACACCGCTGCCGAGCGATGCGTTGCTGCACGGGCAATGGGCGACGGCCGTGCCCAGCGCCGCAAGGCGGGTCAGTTCGGATGCGGTTGGGTGAACGTTGTGCGCCATCACGGACCGGTTTCCACTGAGCCCGTAGCGTTCGTAGATGGCGAGATAATCGGCCGCCCACGGAAACAGGCGCCGCAGCTCGGCGATTTCACTCGTGTTCTCGTTGATGTGGGTCTGGAGCCGCACATCGGGATGATCGGCCATCAACTGCCGGCAGACCTCGAGCATCGATTCGGTCGTCGAGTACGCGAAGCGCGGCGTCACCGCGTACCGGAGACGGCCGCGGCCATGATACCGCTCGATCAGCCGTCTGCTGTCCTCGTTGGCTCGCTCCGGCGTCACGTGGAGCTCCGGTCGCAACAGGCGATCGGACACCACGAGCCCGGACACGATGCGCAATCCCGACGCACGGGCGGCCTCGAAGAGCTCCGCGGTGGCATCGGCGAAATGCGCACCGAACACGAGCGCCGTGGTGGTGCCGTGCGCGGCGAGGCCGCGCAGGAAGAGCCGCGCGGTTTCCGCGGCATAGCCCGTGTCAGCCATCCTGGCTTCTTCGGGCAGGGCTACCGCGTCGAGCCAGTCGAGCAGCGTACGCCCCATCGCGCCGATGATGCGCACCTGTGGAAAATGCACGTGCGCGTCGATGAATCCAGGCAGAAGGAACCCGCCACGCCAATCCACGGTGACCGCATCAGGATGCGCGTCTCGCACGGCCGCGTAGTTGTCGCACCGGACGACACGGCCGTCGCGAACCAGAAGGCCGCCATCCTCGAAACAGACGAGCGATTGCGGATCCCCTGTCTCGAATGAAAACGGATTCACCGGCGTGTGGACAATCGTCGCGCGGAAGAGCTCGGCCTGAGTGCGGACCGGTGTCATCGCCCGGTCGTGTATTCGGACGCGCGTACCTGACGGACGGCAAAGAACACGCGCTCGGGAGTGGCCGGACTATCGAAGGTAAAGGCGCGCCCGTGCCCGAAGGCGGCAATCGCATCGCGGATAGCCTCGCGCACCGAAAATGCGAGCATCAACGGAGGCTCGCCCACCGCCTTGCTGCCCATCACGACGCCGGGCTGCGTGGCACGCTCCAGCATGGCGACGTTGAAGACGTCGGGCACTTCCGACCACGACGGCAGCTTGTAAGTGGACGCACCCGCCGTGCTCACCCGTCCACGCTCGTCCCACAGCAGCTCCTCAATCGTGAGCCACCCGACGCCCTGCAGGAAACCGCCTTCGATCTGCCCGCGATCGACGATGGGCGAGAGTGAATCGCCGACGTCGTGGAGGATATCGGTCCTGATCAAACGGCACTGTCCGGTGAAACCATCGACCTCGACCTCGGAGACCGCCGCACCGTACGCAAAGTAGTAGAACGGGTTGCCTCGCGACGTGGCGAAGTCGAAGTGGATATCGGGCGTCCGGTAAAACCCTTCCGCGAACAACGACACACGCTGCTTGTACGCGGTCTCGCAGAGCGCACCGAACTCGACACCCTTTCCTCGCGCCGACGCGTGTCCATCCTCGAACCGCACGTCGGCGGGATCGCAGTCGAGAATGGCGGCCGCCACCACGGCAAGCCTGGTCCTGATCTGCACGCACGCATCCTCAACCGCGGCGCCGTTCAGGTCGCTGCCCGACGAAGCCGCGGTCGCCGACGTGTTCGGCACTTTGTCGGTGCGCGTCGACATCACGCGAATCCGCGACGCGGGCAAGCCGAAGCTTTCGGCCGCGATCTGCTGGATCTTCGTGAAAAGGCCCTGCCCCATCTCGGTGCCGCCGTGATTCACCTGTACCGTGCCGTCGCGATAGACGAGGACGACCGCACCGGCCTGGTTGAAGAACGTCGCCGTGAACGAGATGCCGAACTTCACGGGCGTGATGGCCAGGCCGCGCTTGAAGTGACGATTGTGGGCGTTCGACGCGGCAATGTCGCTTCGCCGCCTGTCGTAATCGCTCGACGCCTTCAAGGTATTCCAGATTTCTTCGATGCGGACGGCGTCGCGCACGCGTTCGCCGTAGTGCGTGTGGTCGCCCTCCCGATAGAAGTTGCGCTCCCGGACGACGTCGGCGGGAAGGTTCAACGTTTGCGCCGCCAGTGCGAGCATCTCTTCGATGACCAGCATGCCCTGCGGCCCGCCGAATCCGCGAAACGCGGTCTGCGACGTTTTATGCGTGCGGCACACGCGGCCGGTCACCTCGACAGCCGGCAGCTTGTAGGCGTTGTCGACGTGAAACATCGACCGCCACATGACCGGCTCCGACAGGTCGAGGCTCCAGCCGCCGTCCGAGTACAGCTCGATGCGAATGGCGTTGAGCCGGCCGTCGGCCTCGAAGCCGGCCGCGTATCGCGCGAGGTAAGGATGGCGCTTCCCCGTGATCGCCATGTCGAGCTCGCGGGTCAACCGGACGCGAACGGGGCGCTTCGTCTTCCAGGCACCCAGCGCGGCGATGGCAGCGTACGGGTTCGCCTGCACTTCCTTGCCGCCGAAGGCGCCGCCCATGCGCAGGCACTCCACGGTCACCTGGTTGCGGCGCACACCGAGGACCCGCGCCACGATCTCCTGCGTCTCCGACGGATGCTGCGTCGACGAGTGCACGGCCATGCACCCCGATTCGTCCAGCCACGCGATCGCGGCCTGCGTCTCCAGGTAGAAGTGTTCCTGGCCGCCGATCCTCAACTCTCCCTTGACGCGCACCGGGCTCCGATCGAGATCCCGCGTGTCGCCATCGACGATGCGAAGCTGGTCGGTGAGAAAGCTGTCGGACTCGATGGCCTGTTCGATCGTCAGGATGGCCGGCAGCGGTGCGTACTCCGCCTCGACGCGTGCGGCGCCACGACGGGCCGCCTCGAGCGATTCGCCGAGCACCCAGGCCACCGGCTGGTGGTAGAAAAGCACCTCGACAGGAAACAGCGGCTCGTCGTGGCGATTCGCACCGCTGTCGCCTTCACCCGGCACATCGGCCTGCGTCAGGATCGTCACGACGCCGGGCTCGGTCAGCGCCGGCAGCACATCGAGCTGCGTGATGTGGGCGTGCGCGTGCGGTGCGCACACCGGCCACGCATGAAGGAGGTTCTGGAATCGGCCGCAAAGGTCGTCCACATAGAGCGCTTCGCCGGTGACGTGCGCGCCGGCGCTCTCGTGCGGCATCGGCCGTCCCGCCACCTTCACAGCGCGTGCTCCCACTGGTATTTCTCGACCAGACTCTTCGACACCTCGAGGCGATACTCCCTGGAACCGCGGTGGTCGCTCATCGGCTGCAGCGTCCGATCGAGAATGCTCTGCACCCGCTCGACGGCCGCATCGTTCCAGACCTGCCCGGCGATAGCCGCTTCCGCCTCGGCGATCCGCACGGGCGTCGCGGCAACACCGCCGAAGGCGAACCGCGACCGCCGCACTTTTCCCTGCGCATCAACGTCGAGGGACATGGCCGCCGCCACCGTGCTGATATCGTCGAGCTTGCGCTTGGCAACCTTGTAGAAGCGCACGAACTGCGGCAGCGGTTTCGGAATGTCGATGGCCGTGATGATCTCACCCGCCGCCATCGCGGTCTTCCGGTACGCGATGAAGAACAAGGACAGCGGGATCGTCCGGCGGCCATCAGCGCCGGCGAGATGCACCACGGCGTCGAACGCCATCAGCAGCGGCGCCGCATCACCGATGGGAGAGGCCGTCGCGAGATTGCCGCCGAGCGTCGCGCGGTTGCGAATCAGCGGCGACGCGAAGAGCGTGAGCCATTCGTGAAACACGCCCGGCGCATCGGACCAGCGGCGGCCTATTTCATTGAGCGGCAGCGCCGATCCGATTCTCACGCGCTCGTCGTCGCTGGAAAACTCGCGCAACTCGTCGATGGCGTCGAGGCTGATGAGCAGCGGCCAGCGGCGCGCGAAGAGATTCGCTTCCACCGCGAGATCGGTCGCGCCGGCTACGATCCTGGCGTCGGGAGACGTGCGAAGCAGCGACACGCACGCGTCCACGCTGGCCGGCCGCAGGAAACCGGCGGTCGACAGCTCGTCGAGTGGCGGGGCCGGGCGGCTCAGGCGCTCGCGAAACGTGTCATCCGGCGCCGGACCCAGCGCGAGGGCGGCGTCGCGAATAGGACGATACCCCGTGCACCGGCACAGATTGCCGGCGAGCGCCATCGTGTCACAGGGACCGGTTCGATCTCGCCGGTACTGTTCCGCGAAAAGGCTGACGACAAACCCGGGGGTGCAGTAGCCGCATTGCGATCCGCCGGCCGCGGCCATCTCGCGCTGGGCATCGTGGAGCTCTCCACCGGCCGCCAGCGATTCGACCGTGTAGATTTCCCGGCCCGCCGCCATCGGCAGAAACATCAGACAGCTGTTGACGACGCGATACGCCGATCCCGCGCCGTCCGGTTCCACCAGTGCAACGGCGCATGCTCCGCATTCACCCTCGGCACAGCCTTCTTTCGATCCCGTGAGCCCGCGCGATCGGATGAAGTCGAGGAGCGTCATCTGCGGGGCAGGATGGTCGACGCGCACGCGCGTACCGTTCAGGAGGAACTCGATGCCGGCCACTGGCACTAGCATACGCCCGGACGGGAATTTCAGAAGTCGGTGCGCGAAGGCGGGCGATCTAACGCTCGGCGAGCTCTTTGGGTGTGTGGACCGCTTGCCCGTCGACCATCTTGTAGTCGTAGGTCATCAGGAATGTCGATATTCCGTAAATGCGGACGTCGGCCGTCGATTCGATCACGACGGGCATCACGGTGCCGCCCACCGGGGCGTAGCTGCTCGCCACGTCGACCCAGCGGATCCAGAACGACGGCGATTTCGAGAGCCGCCCTTCCACGCGGACAAGGTCTCCTGATTTCACGGTGAGCAACGCCGACCCGAGCACGAGGCGCGGGTCTCGACGCCGCGGCGTCAGCCGCAACCGGAGCATGTCGGTGCTGTCGTGGCCGCCCAGATCGAACGAGTAGTTGGAGCGCGACAGGTTGCCTTTGTGCCACTCGCCGGCGGCGGTGTTCTCTTTTTCGGCGTCCAGGACGCGCTTCAGCACGCGTCGCGCGATGCGCTCAGATCCGCCCTGCGCGACGATCGCATATCTGAACCCGGCGACCGGATCGTATTCGGTGGTCGCTTCCAGCCACGCCGATTCCTTCAGCCTGGCGCTCGACGCTTCGAGCCTGCGCCGCGCGTGGTAGGCCACCGGGGGCTTCTCGATCTCGGACAGGAAACGCTCGACCGCTTCGCGATCGGACGCCGGCGCAGGAAGCGCCGGACCAGGCGCGCCGGCGAGCCCCTGCGCGGACAGGCCGATCAGAAATGTAAATACGCCGTAAACAGCGGTCACCCGGTTCATGCTGCCGATTACACAGCAACTAATGTGCCCTTTCCGGCCGACTGCAGGCCGCCGGTACGGTTGAATGCCAACGGAAAAATCCGTTACTGGAAGACTAAACGTTGTATCAGGACCCGACGAACTGACGTGGGCTAATGCAGGCGCCCAATCGGGCCAAGATCGAGATTCAGATCCTTCGGATCGAGCTTGAACCGCTTGGCGATGAGGACAATCGTCTGCTCGAGCTTCATCAGCGCTTTCCCTACGTTCTCGAGCTCATCGGGCGTCAGGGTTTTTTCCTCGAGCCGCCGGATGGCCTGCCGTTCCATCAGTTTGCGGATGAACTCGATGAGGCTGAGCACAAGCTGTACGACCGACTTCTGCACGTCTTCGGGATCGGGATTCCAACGAACAGGCTGGGCGCGTTTAGTTCGTGGGGTTCGTGGGGTTCGTGAGGTTCGTGAGGTTCGTGAAGTTCGTGAAGTTCGTAGGGTTCGAGAAGTGCGCCGGGTGCGCTTGGGACGGGTGCGCAAAATTTTCCCGGGTGTCTTTTTTTTCACGCGCCCTGACGCTTGGCTTTGACGGCCGCTCCGGCCGGCGCGCCGATGACTTTCTTGATCTCTTTGATGAGGTCGTGCGGCAGGCACGGCTTGGTGATGACGACATCGCATCCGGCGCTTTTCGCGCTTTCCGAATGGCCAGCCATGGCATGGCCGGTCAGCGCCACGACGGGGATGCCCTTGGTCGACGCGTCGGCCTTGAGGCGGCGCGTGGCTTCCCAACCATCGACGACGGGCATCGACAGGTCCATCAGAATGAGATCGGGCTTCAAGCGCTTGGCCTTGTCGATCGCCTCGACGCCGTTCTGCGCCTCGGCCACTCTGAACCCGCAAAACTTGAGATACTCGCCGTACATCTCGCGGGCGTCGGCAAAATCGTCGACGACCAGCACGAGCGGCTCGTTCTTGTTTTTTGTCACCATCACATCACTTTCATCATTAATTCTTCAAAGACGTCGGCAGGGTCAGCGTGAACGTCGACCCGTGATCCAGCCGGCTCTCCACTTTCAACGACCCTCTCAGCATCGTCGTCAAGCGCCGGCAGATCGACAAACCAAGACCCGTGCCACCATACGCGCGTCTCGGCGTGCTGTCGACCTGGCGGAAGTCTTCGAAGATCTTCACATGATCGTCCTTGGGAATACCGATGCCCGTGTCGATCACCGCCACCGTCACCGTCTGCCTGCCGGCCATCCGAGCCTTGATGGTAATGCTCCCCTTCTGGGTGAACTTGAGGGCATTGCTCAGCAGGTTCACCAGGATCTGCTTCACCTTCTGACGATCGGTGCGCAGCGTCGACAGGTCCGACGGCAGCTTGCACACGACCTGCAATCGCGACTTCGCGATAATCGGTTCGAGCTCGGTCATGACTTCCCGCACCAGCTCGGGCAGGTTGAACGCGACGATCTGGATCGGCATGCGGCCGGCTTCGATGCGGGTGATGTCGAGAATTTCGTTGATGAGCGTCAGCAGATGGCGCGCGTTCGCATCGATGCGCGAGAGATTCCGCCGCTGAGGCGCGCTCAGCTCGCCCGACACGCCCTGGAGCATCATCGCCGTGTATCCAAGGATGGCGTTGAGCGGCGTGCGGAGTTCGTGCGACATGTTGGCGAGGAACTGCGATTTGGCGGCCGATGCCTGCTCGAGCTCGAGCGCCTGGCGCCGCAGCAGCTCGTTCTGGTGGGCCAGCTCCGCGGTGGCCTCGCGAACCTTTCCTTCGAGCTCGTCCGACGCGAGCTTCAGCTGTTCGTACAGCTGATTGCGCTCGATCGCCTCCGTGCGGTCGTGCAGGATGGTGACGACGGCCGTCAGCTCGCCGACCTCCGAGAGCATCTTGGCCGCGAGGCCTTCGACGGGGACGAGCTTGTTCGTATTGGGATCGATGAGCGCAATCTCGCCGCGCCGCGTGGTCTCCCAGCCGGTCGACAACAGGCCGGAGACGAACGACGTGAAGTGCGCGTCGTTGGCGCGGACGATCCGCTGCGCCTCCTCTCCCGATCCGGGCACCACGGTGAACAGGCGCTCGGCGGGATTGTTCATCAGCGAGATTTCGCCCTCCTGGTCGGTCACGATAATCGGATCGGCCACCGAATCGATGAGCAGGTTCAATCGATCGCGCTCGCCGCGCACCTCGGCCTCCGCCGCGCGCAGCTTGGCGTAGTTTTCGTCGATCTGCCTCGTCGCCATGCGCAGGTCGGTGATGTTGCGCAGAATCGACACGACTCCCGTGCCCTCGCGCGGATCGCTGACGACCGTGCTGAGCAGCTCGAAGAGCAGATCCGATCCTTCGGTCGGGTCGACCAGCAACAGCTCGCGGCGGCCGGCCTCGCCCTCACCGAGCGCCGTGCGCGACAACGCCGCCGAGAAGAACATGTTGTTCAGCTGCACCGCGCGCCGCCGTCCCTCGCTGACGTCGTCGGGCGCCGCGAAGAGCATCTCGGCCCGCGTGTTCGCGATGATCAGCTGACCTTCGATGTTGGTGAAGAGGATCGGATCGGTCGCCGCGTTGATGATGTTGAAGAGCAGCGCGTGCTCCCGCCGCAGCCGGGGATCTTCATCGCCGAACGCAACGGTCGGCGCGCCCACGCGCTGCAGGGTTCGCCCGAGCGCATCGGCGACCCACTTGACGCCGGCAGGCGGCATGTCGATCGCTGGACTGATGAGCACCAGCCCAAGCGCGGGATCGTCCACGGAGCCGCCGCCTACCTTGACCGACGTAAACGGGGCCTCGCCGAGGAACCCGATGCGGGCGTCACGCGTGCTGTGAAACGAAACGGCCGATCCGTTGGTCAGCGCGCTGATCAACGGGTGCCTGGTGTCGTCGAGCGGGAGGGACAGCCGCCTGATCTGGCGGGGCGTGACGCCGGCGCCCGCGATGCCGTTCAGGGTGCCGCGTACGTGGTCGGGGGCCGCAAACACCGTGCGCTCGGCGCCCGAGTGGGCGAGGAGCCACTCAACGGTGCTCTGCGCGGCAGCCGCCGCCGTCGAACACCGGTGCAGTTCTTCGAGCAGGGCCAGCTTCGCTTCCGCCAACACCGCCGATCGCGCCGCGATTTCTACCGACCCCGGGGCCATGGTTGTCTACGTGCGCGACACTCGCATGTTCATGACTCACGCGCGCGGACGGCGCCGCCTCGACACGGCACGCCCACCACCCGCCGAAACGCCTTCGAGCTGGGCCCGCAGTGCCTGATTTTCCGCGACCAGATCGTCGTACGGCCGCGACTCGAGCGCCGGCCGCGCGACCGGCACCGACTGACCGACCGCTTCGGAATATTTCAAATACGTATCGATCGAGGCCACCACCACGCGCGCTTCAACGGTGATGAGGTCGATACCCACGAGCGAGACGCGCACCCAGGCATCGATGACGATACCCTTGTCGAGCACTCGATCGAGAACGTCAATAAGACTCGAGCCGCCTGCGGCGCGTTCTACGGCCATTCACTGCCTCCTCGGCAACCTGCCACCACGTTCACCGCCGATCGAGCCGCTTGGCGCGCAGTCGGGGAGCGCGCTGCGCTGTCCCTGGCGCCGCTTCCAGCTGCCGCTCGAGTCGTCGAATTTTTTCTTTGAGCTGCTCGTTTTCCACCGCCAGCTCGTCGCTCCCCAGCGAGAGATGACGATCGTGACGCCACCAGTCCAGCCCGATTTGTTCGGCCTTGTCGATCGAACAGACCATCAGGCGGATGCGGATGGTCAGCAGCTCGACTTCGGCGATGGAAATCTTGATATCGCCGGCGATCACCAGCCCCTTGTCGAGTACGCGATCGAGTACATCGACGAGGCCGCTCGCCCGGGCGTGACCAACTTGAATCGATTCGTTAGGCATAGAGAGCGTCAGTTGAGGTGCGCCAGTATATCTCGGCGAAACCCGGTCTCGAATCGAATATCCGTCCCAGTCCGGGAGTCGGGATGAAGAAAAGGCCGGCGCAACCCGAAGAGATTGCGCCGGCCTTCGTGTTCTTCGCCTCGAACGCCGACTCCAGCTACATCACCGGCGAGGTCCTCACGCTGCCGGGTGGTGAAACGACAGCGGCGTAACTCGACTTCTGTCAGAGCAGCCTCAGGCTTCAGGCACCGGCGGTACGGGTGGTGCCGGCGCAACGGGCGCCGGAGCCGCCTGAGCGGCTTTCGGCGCGCGCTCCGTTGTTTCGATCAGGTTGTACTTCTTCAGCTTGTTGTACAGCGTCGGCCGGTACACGCCGAGGATGCTCGCGGCCTTGCGCTTGTTGCCTCGCGTGCGCTCCAGAGTCTGAAGGATGGCGAGCTTCTCGATTTCCTCCAGCGTGTGATGCGGCGGAATGACGAACCCCGTCTGACTCGGCAGCCGTTCGGCGTCGCGAATGGTCGGCGGCAGATCGTCGAGGGTAATGTCGTTGCCTTCGGCGACGATGACCGCGCGCTCGATGACGTGCTCGAGCTCGCGCACGTTGCCCGGCCAGCGGTATCGCAGCAGCGCCTTCGTCGCGTCGGGCTTGATCGAACGGATGTTGCGCTGATGCTGGCCCGAGAAGCGATCGAGGAAGTGTTCGCCGAGCAACATGATGTCTTCGGTACGGTCGCGCAGCGGCGGAATCGACAGCGTGACGGTGTTGATGCGGAAGTACAGGTCTTCGCGCAGCTTCCCTTCACCGAGCGCCGCATCCAGGTTGATGTTGGTCGCGCAGATGAGCCGGAAGTTCGGCTGAATGACGCGGCTGCCGCCCACCGGACGGAATTCGCGGTCCTGCAGGACGCGAAGCAGCTTCACCTGCAGGCTGGCCGGCATCTCGCCGATTTCGTCCAGGAGCAGCGAGCCGCCATCGGCCAGCTCCATCAGACCCGTCTTGTCCGACACCGCGCCCGTGAACGCCCCACGCTTGTGCCCGAACAGCTCCGATTCAATGAGCTCGCTCGGCAGCGCCGCGCAGTTGATCTTGATGAACGGGCCCTTCTTGCGCTTGCTGTGCTCGTGGATGGCGCTGGCCACCAGCTCTTTGCCGGTCCCGTTTTCGCCATGAATCAGCACGCTCGCGTCGGTCGGCGCGACGGACTTGATGAGATGAAACAGCTGCCGCATCTTGTCGCTGCGCGCGACGATGTTGGCGAAGCTGGTGTGGTCGCGGAGCTCTTCCTTCAGCCGCTTGTTTTCGGCCGACATCTCGAGCTTCTCGGTGGCCCTGTCGAGCATGACGAGCAGGACGTCGGCATCCACCGGCTTCTCGATGAAGCTGAAGGCGCCGGCCTTCATGGCCTCGACCGCTTTGGGAACGCTCCCGTAGCCGGTGACCATGATGACCTGCGTGTCCGGACTCGCTTCTTTGAAGTTCTTCAACAGGTCGATGCCGTCCGCGTCGGGCAGCATCAAGTCCATGAGGACTACTTCGGGCCTCCAGGAGCGGAGAATCTCACGGGCCTGGGCCGCGTCGGCCGCCGTTCTCGCCAGATCTCCTCGTGGTTCCACGAGCAATTTGAGGAAATCAGCCGTATCCCGGTCGTCATCGATGATTAGAACGCGGGTTGCCATTTGTTCACTCTCCAGGTCCAATATGTATTGTTTAACTACAGATTGTATTTAATCAATACCATTTCTGGCGTGTTTCTGACTCGATGGAGGACAAAATGCACGTGTTGTGCCTGAATTGTGGGGGGAATGTCCGCCGTCGGGCGAACCTCACCGATCTCCGGCCGTGCCGGAAAAACAACCGGTCCGGCGGACCACCTTCGCCAGGGCTACGGTGGTCCGCCGTAGCTTCAGCGAAGGCGGAAGCCGGACACTACGGCGGCGTCACGCGCGCGTCAAGCTCCGCCGGTCGTTCGTGAACCAGCGCTGAAATCCGCCACCCCGGAGCGCGCGCTCGTGCCAAAGTCCGCCGCGCTGCCGTTGGCGCCCTGCCCTGATGCGGCCTGGCGAGCGTTGTCGAATGCCTCGCGGCCCCGATCCACGGCCTGGCGCCCCTTGGTCACCATTTCGTTGACCTGTTCGCTGGCCTGCCCGTAAGTCTCGTACGCCTTGCGGCGGAGATCGCCGGTCGAATCGTAGAGCTTCTGGCGGAACTCGGAGCCAGCTTTCGGGGCGAACATCAGTCCGATGGCGGCGCCGAGGGCGGTGCCGCACAACAGCCCGATGAGAAAACCGCTACCGCGTGATTCTTCCTCGTAGTGTGGTTCGTACATTGCCGACTCTCCTTTGATGACGAATTGGTCTCCACGCGACTACTTCAAGTCACGTGCCAGACGTGCCTCTGACCGCTACCGCACTATGTGTAACGCAGAACGAACAAATTCCGGACACGAGACCACGCTGTCTATGGTGACGCAATTTCGGGCCGGCGCACACTCCCTGGAGGACCGGACTTTGCTACGTAACTTCTACAGTGCCAATGCGGTCGTCATTACCTGTCGCGCTCGTGCTCGCCGCGTGTGCGGGTTGTCACGCTGAAACGAAGGCGCCTGCGCCGGTTTCTCAGAGCGGCGTCACGCGGGTCGAATCCCGGCACGACACGGTTGCCGCCGTGGCGGCTCCCGAAACCGAAGCCGATCGCGGCATCCGTCAGGACCTCGACCTGGCCATTCGCCGCGACCCCCGCTTGAAGGACCGCCAGATCCGCATTCTCGTCACCAACGGCGACATCAGCGTCTCGGGGGTCGTGAAAGACGAACAGGAACGCAGGCGCATCAACGAGCTGGCAATGAGCATCACCGGCGTGAAAAGCATCGCGAACGCGTTGCGAGTCGCGGAGTAGGGGGAGACGAGAACATTCTGAAGGCGCGGGGAGGCGATGAATCACAACAACAGAGGAGAGTCATCATGAAACTTCGATACGCAATCGCGGCAGTTCTGGCGGTGTTCGTGCTCGTGCCGGCCGCGCCGGCCCGGGCGGACGTCGTGCTGACGCCGTATGTCGGGTCACTGTTCGGCGGCGACTTCGAGAACCAGCCCGGCAATCGGGTGTCCTACGGCGCGACGGCCGCGTTCATGGGCGGCGGCATCTTCGGCGCGGAGCTCGGATTCAACTTCACGCCGGAGTTCGTCCAGGACACGGCGACCACTCCCGACATCTCACAAGCCAGCCTGATGGGCAACCTCATCGTTGGCGTTCCCATCGGCGGTCACGGTGGCCAGGTGCGGCCGTACGTCACGGGCGGAATGGGACTGATGCGGGTCTCGCACAACCAGTCAGAGCTGTTCGACCGGTTCAGCTCGAACGACTTCGCCATCAACGTCGGCGGCGGCATCATGGCGTTCTTCAGCGAGCACGTCGGCCTCCGCGGCGACGTCCGCTACTTCCGCGCGCTCACCGATGACAACCCCGGAGGCGGTGTCGACTTCGATCTCGGCGATCTGGATTTCTGGAAGTGGGACGTGGGCGCCGCGTTCCGGTTCTAGACGACAAACAGAAGATCAGAAGGTCAGAAGGAAACATCTCTCTTCTGATCTTTTGATCTTCTGTCAAATCCCGGCCTTCGCGCGCATCGCTCCCCGGCGCGTTGTTCGTTTCAGAGTTGTGTTGTCGTTACTTAGTGTCGCGGGCCGGAAGACCACTCACGGTCGCGCGGCTGACCGAACGGCACGGCATCGGACATCGCGGCGAACGAGCGGCGTCCCTCGTCGATGGCCTCCCGTGCCTTGCCGGCGGCGCGGCGCAGCCGCTGCAAGTCGCGGATCACTCCGTCGAGCCACGGCTCGGCGTTGTCGAGAAGCCGGTGGCCCTTCGACGTGAGAAACAGGAACGCGAAACCGGCACCAATGGCCGCGCCCGCAATCACCTTGCCCAGCTGACGTTGACTGTCCACGGCAATCTCCTTGTGCTAGACGACACGCCGGCCCTGAATCAACTGCACGAGCAGCGCGACAATCGCCAGCACGAGCAGCACGTGAATGAAGCCGCCCAGTGTGTACGAGCTGACCACGCCGAGCATCCACAATACAACCAACACGAGAAAGAGGGTCCAAAGCATCGCATCCTCCAGAAAATAGTCACCCATGAGAAAGCACGCTGTGTGCCAGTGACGCTGCGGCGCGGCGCGAAACGATGCGCGACAACGTGTGCCATCGCCGCGCATCGTGCGTATGGAACCGCTACAGTCGCGGCTTCTTGCCGTCGTCTTTGGTCACGGTGAGCGGCGCTTTCGGTTCGGTAACAGGCGGATCCTGAACCGGGACTGGTGGCGGCTCATCGGTTGGCGTCGCAGGGGCTTCGTCGGCCGGTTCGCGATCGCGAGGATCCGACCCGGGCCGTTGAGGTGTGTTGATGTGTGCAGTCATGCGAGATGCGACTGCACGATCGATACCGATCAGCGCCGCGTGCGCTTGCGTTTTCTGCGAGGTTCCCTCGACTGGGCTCGGGACGGGCCCGCCGCGACAGGCTTGAACACCGGATCCCTGGTCACCTTGTCGAGCGCGGACAGGAGCACGGAGAGCTTCGCGTAGATCAAGTCGACGTTCGCCACGCCGAGGATCAGATCGCCGTTGAGCACGGCCCCTTTGTTCAGCACCCTGTCGACGACGTCGAGCAACGACGACTGCGGCTCGTCCTGGTCGGACGCCGAGATGTTCGGGAACAGCCAGTCGGAAGACGCCGCTCGTTTCCGTCGCGCCATCTATCTGCTGACGAAGCGATACGGCGGCCAGGGCCCGCTCAGTTCGAGGCGATGTCCGCCTTTCGCGAGCGACACCGTTGTTCGTGCGACGAGCTTCTTCCACGCGGCGCGCCGTCCGGCTTTCACGAGAAACGACGCGCCGGCCACGTACGGGCGTCCCGCACCCGGCGGTGGGAATGCTTCCTTCCGTGTCTTGACGGCGGCCTTCCCGAGCGACGCCAGCGCGCCGTTGACGGCCCGCACGATCGTGCGCGGCGGTGCCGCGGCCTGCTCGTGCAGGCGCTTCTTGACCTGCAGGTAATCGCGGCCGCTCTCGAGCGTCCGCGCCGATTCGGCTTCGCGCTCGCCGGCGACGATGCGGACGCCCCATTCTTCGCGGCCGCGGAGACGCGCGAACATCCCCCGCAGCGCCGCGCGGCGCCGGCCGAGCTGCCGGCCGGCCGCCTCGTCGCTCGAAAACAGCGTGAACAGTTTGAGGGGAATGACCGGCGCGCTCCGGAAGAAGAACTCGACGACCGAGGCATGGGCCAGCGCGTGCCGCGAGATCGCCTCGACGTCTTCCAGGTCCTTCTGAAGCGCGTCGCTGGAAAAGCGGTCGAGCGGCGCATCGGCCACGACGGCATACGTGCCGCGATCGAAGGACAGGAGGCGCGGGGCGCCGGCGCCGGGAACGCTGTCGGGCACGCCGCGCAGAGAGGGCGCGCGGCTGGACTGGACGAGGCAGTAAACGTAGGTAGCGGAGGCCTGGGCTCGAGTCACGACGCGTCGTCGACGACGGTTATCTCAACTCCCGCCACGCGATGCTCGTCATCGACGACCGCCTGCTGGTTGTCGCCACGCGCCTTGATCTCGCGAATCCGCTCGAAGACGTCTTTCTCGATCGCCGCGAACTCTTCATCGGTCATCTCGCCGGCTTCGAGCTTCATCTGCGCCTCGAGCAGCCGCTCGCGCTGGCGATCGGGATCGTTCAGCTCCTGGTCCGCGATGGTCGCGACCTTGTCGAGCACGAACGAGATGCCGTTGACGAGCAGGCTGTCGAGAAGAAACATCAGACGCGTTCGAGCTTCAGCCGGATGTTGACGAAGTTGTACGGCGGCCACGGGCCCGTGTACTTGAACGTGAGCTTCTCGTGCTCCGCGGCGATCGACTTCACGCGCGTGTCGAACGCCGCCTCCTGGTCCCGTGACACGAGGAACGCCGCGTTCATGATCATCTTGTCGCCAATCGGCTTGTTGATGCGCGAGGCGACCGCGACGTCCCGGAGGCGATCGAGAATTTCGCTCACGTACCGCTCGGAGCGCGACTGCAGCGCCGCGTCGATGGCCCGGCCGTACTGCATGCGCGCGAAGTAGGTGGAACCCTTCTGCAGCGCAATCTCGTTCTTGAGCCGGCGGATGTCCTCGTCTTCGTCCTCGATGTCTTTCACGATCGAGTCGCGATCCCACAGCACCTTGAGGCCGAACTCCATCTTGTCCTGCATCTTCGACAGCACGTCGCCGAACGCGTCGTACGCCGAGCGCAGCAGCTCCACGATGTCGTCGCGGGTCTTGAAGATCGTGCCGAACGACATCGGGATGACGGTGTGATCGCGCATGACGATCTCGTTCACGCGCTCGTGGGCGAGCACGTTCTCGCGCGTCGAGTCGAGAACGCCGAGCGGCACGTCCGACACGACGGCCGCGAGGTCGCGATAGTGCACGGTATGGATTTCCGTGCCGTTGTCGCCGATGCCTGCCGCGCCGAACTTCAGCGAATCGGCGGACTGAATCACGCAATACACGTACTTTCCCCGAAGGCTCTCGGCGACCGCGACCTGGGACTCGTCGGTGGCGCGCCGCGACGCGGTTTTCTCGCGCGCCGCCCTGGTGGCGGTTTTCGCCGCGGCGGGCACGACGCGTTTGATTGCGCGGCGTGCTTTCGGTTTGGTGGTCTTTTTCGCCATGGATCGCTACACCCCCGGTCGCCGGCGACGCGCCACGGCCCGTCGTGACCCGGCTGCACTGCTCAGCTCCGCCCTCAATGCCTGGTTCTCGGCGGCAAGCTCGTCGTAGGGCCGCGACTCCAGCGCCGGGCGCGCCACGGGCACCGACTGGCCGACCGCCTCTGAGTATTTCAGGTATGTATCGATCGATGCCACGACCACTCGTGCCTCGACAGTAATGAGATCGATACCCACGAGCGACACGCGAACCCATGCGTCGATCACGATACCTTTGTCGAGAACCCGATCGAGAACGTCGATAAGACTTGAGCCGCCAGCAGCTCGTTCGACCGCCATGAAATCTGCCTCCTAATGATGCGGTTCGGCAGTATACGCCAAGATAAGACGTTGCCTTTATGGCGTATCGGACGAGCGTAACCGGCGGAGTACTGGAAGGCGGGAAGTGTACAAAACGAATACGCGCGTCAGTGAACCGACAGCGTCTCGCCCCTGAGCCGCTCGACCGTCGCCACGAGTACCGCCGGGTCCACCGGCTTGGCCAGATGGAACTGGAAGCCGGCCGCGAGGACGCGATCGCGATCCTCTTCGGTCGTGTACGCCGTCAGCGCCGCCGCTGGCAGGCGCGCGATCTTGTCGACTTCCGAACTGCGCACGTGACGAATCAGGTCGTAGCCATCTTCAATCGGCATCCCGAGGTCGGCCACCATCACGTCCACCTGCTCGCGTCGGAGCGCCACGAGCGCGGTCGAGACCGACGTGGCCACGATGACCGATGCTCCGTAATGGCGCAGGATGGCCGCCACCACTTCGCGCGCGTCGGGATCGTCGTCCACGATCAGCACCCGCGTGCCGGCGAGGCGCGAACGCAGTTCGGCCCGCGAGCTCTCCTTCACTTCGCGGGCTTTGTCCACCCGCACGGCGCGCGGTGCGGCCTGCAGGGGCAGCACGACGCGGAACGTCACGCCGGTCTCGCCATCGGTTTCGGCCTTGATCGTGCCGCCATGCAAATCGATGATGTCGCGAATCAACCCCAGGCCGCGTCCGTACTTCGCTCGCGCGGAGTGCTTGCCGGGATCCTTCGGCCGCTGTCGGCTGAAGAGGTACGGCAACGCTTCAGGATCGACGCCCACGCCCGAATCGTGCACGGTGAGCTCGGCCATACCGTTCCCCGCGGGTTTCAGCCCGACCTCGACGGTGCCTTGTTCGGGAGCAAAGTGAATCGCGCTGTTGAAGAGACCGATCAACGCCTGTCTCAGCCGTGCGCCATCGGCGAGCAGCGGTGCGGGCAGCGCTTCAAGCTGGAAATCGAATGACACCGGCTTCGTGCTGCCCTCTTTGGCGGCGTACGCCGCGGTGTTCACCAGCTCCTTCGCATCGACCGGAGCGAGCTTGAGCTGAAGGTTGCCCGACAACAGTCTCCACGTATCGACGACTTCGTTGACGAGCTCGAGTTGCTGCTTCGCCTGGCGGATGATGGTTTCGCCCGCACGGACGTTGCCCGACTCGTTCAACGCCTTTCGCTTGATGAGCTCGGCCCAGCCGATGATGCTGTTGAGCGATCCGCGTAGATCGTGCGCGACGACGCTGAGGTAGTCGTCTGAAAAGCCGTCGACCTCGGACGCAGGCCGCTTCGCGGGATCCTGCTTGCGCTCCGACGACGGCCCGATGGATTGCCCGTTCGCTTTGGTGCGGCCCGGCATTGGTCTGGTGTCTGGTCCCTTCATGCTAACTATTCCCACCCCCGGTCGTCATCAATTCTTCTGCGGTTGAACACTCCACAGCATCGCCACATCTTTCGAGAAGGGCGAGAGGAGGCGTCACGGAGACGCCTCCCAGCTTTTGTGGTTGCTCCCGCAATGGGGAGCGATACTGAGGATCCGGAAAGGAATCCGGTCGCGCGTACAAGTGCAACGCGCGTACCTGCACAAAACGGTCGATTTTCAGGAGTTTAGAAAAAGGGAGTGCAGTAAAAGCTTACATAGCGCCGTACGACCTGTCGGTCTCGGTCTTCCGGCCATTGCTTTTCATGACGACAGCCGCGACCGACTTCAAGCCCTGCAGCACGCCGACGATCGGCCAGGTCCTGGCCTTCATCGCCCACGCCACCGCACTGCCGGTACCGGCCATCTGCTTGAAGACCTCCGACACAGTGTCCTGTGCACGCGTGAGCCTGTCAGTGACCTTCTCGACTTCGTTCAGCACGTGGTCCGCGCGGGCGTGCAGGGGCACGATGTGCACGCGCTCGACGGTGTCGATGGTCGTCGTCACCTTCGTGTACAAGCGATAGGCAAAGACACCCGCGACACACACCATCAGAAACTGGACCAGACTCACGACGGCCAGGATGGCAAGCCAGGTATTCGTCGTCGTCAGATCAGCCATGGCGACCCACCAGAGCCCTTCTATGAGGCCAACCGTGCGTTGGTCGGCAGCGGCCGCAACGTGCGGCGGCGTTCGGGACGCGCCTGAAGATTGTTCGCCTGACGGCGAGCTGTCAGCGACCGGCCGACTTCCCAGCCTTCGGTCTCATAGCCGCACAGCGAGCACTGCAACGACAGCTTGTTGGGCTCGAAGTGCAGCATGATGACATGCCCGTGCATGCCGCACCAGCATCGGGCGATCTGGCGCGAAATCGACGAAACGCCGCGGGCCACGAGGCCGGCTCCGACGTGGTCGTCTTGCTGCTTGTTGTTGATACCAAAAACGTTATCGATAACCATGACTCGCTCCCGCGTCTAGTAAAGCAAGGGCCGCGCCGTCGTGCTTCGCTTCGAAACGGCGCGGAAATCCCGGATTACACGCTTGTGCGACGCCGGACTGACCACTGCAGGTTCCACCTGTCGGGAAAGCCGACAGAGGCTTCCGCGTGCTGAGCTCATAGTAGCGGCCCTTGGTCCATAGTACAAGACCTAACGCGGCCCTTCAGTAGCTGATAGTGTAAATAAGATCGACACCGGTTGTATCAAGACGCTGTAGCCGATGTGAACGCTGCGATCCCTGCGTAACAGTACTTACAAGCCGAAGCAGGTCGTTCAGCCGGTATTCAAACGATAGCAGGCTGAAGTCCTCGGAGCCAAATTCCTGCCGGAAGGAGACAAACAGGCGCGAGCCGAATTGCTGTCCCACCGCGATCGAAGGACGGCCGCTCTCTTCGCCGGTGGGGCGAATCTCGAAAATATCGAGGTTGAGCGCGTCGGCAATCGAATTGGCCAGCGGCGAGGCCAGATATCCCACAGCCAGCCCGCCCGCGCGCTCGGCCAGGTTCAACCGTTCTCCCTGACCCAGCTGATTGATGGGCTGATTGAACACGATGAGCGACAGCACGTCCGCTTCGTCGAGCGGAGGCTGGCTCGACAGGCGCACCTGCGGCTGACGCGCGGTTCCTCTGATGTTCACGATCGCCGTGACGCCCGAAATGACGCGCTGCGCGTCGACCTGTAGAGCGGGATCGACCGGTCTGATGCCCTGAAAGCGAATCTGGCTGTCGCGAAGGACTTCGAACCGGCGTCCCTGAAAATCGTAAAAGCCGCGCACGACGGTCACGGTGCCCACCAGATCGGGCTCGCCTCCCGGCGCTTTGCGAATCTGCAGATCCCCACCCACGGTGATGTTCATGTCGCCCATGCCGATGCGCGAAAAACTGGCATGCATGTCGCGGCCGCGCAACACGAGGTCGTCGGGCAGGCTGAGGCGCACGTCGATCGTGGCCGTGTCGTATAAGCCCGACTTCGGATCGTCGCCGAACACGCCGGTCTCGACGGTCGCGGATTCCGCCTCGGTCGCCACGGTCGCTTCGGTGCGATAGGGATTTCTGAGCAGGTCGAGAATCCGATCGACTTCGAGCCGCCCTGAATCGGTTCGAATCTCGCCGGTAATCGTGGGCCTGGTCGCCTCTCCCGTTACGCGCAGATCGGTCTCGACCTGGAGGTCACCGAACTGGTTGTCGAGCATGCGGAAGCGCGACGCCGATATCTGAAGGTTCATTTCGCCAACGCCGTGCCGTTTGAATGCGAGCTCGCCGATCGCGACGAGCCGATCGCGGCCGTCGTCGCTCAGCTCGAACCTGTCGACGAGCAGCCGATCGCCTTCGAAGACCAGGCGCGCAATCGCGTTCGCGTAGGTCACGCCCGTGGCAGCGACCCTGAACCCGCCGTTGTTGGTTTCGACGAGACCGTTCAGAAGCGGCAACTCGAGCGTACCGGTGACGCGAAGATCCGCGCCGAACTGCCCGCTCAAATTCGTCAGCTCCGTCGTCGCCGGCTGCAGCAGCGCGATGTCGATGGGAGAGCTCTTCACCGCGAGATCGATCTCACCGGTTCGCGTGGCACTGCCTGGCCCGTTCGGAACAGGGATGGTGCCGACGGCGGTCAACACCGCGGAGACGGACTGCTCGAGACGGACGTCCACATCGACCGCGCGCCCCGAGTAATTCGCCTTCCCCGCAAACGAGTTGAAGTCGACGCCCTCGACCTTTCCACCGGTGATCGAGAAGTCGGACTGCACGAGAGGATTGGTGCGTGTGCCGCGAATGTCGGCGGTCGCATTCAGCACGCCCGTGAGCGATTGGTTGCCCAGCATCAGCTCGTTGATGTCCTGCACCTGCACGTTATCGAGCCGCACGTTGAGATTGTTGGGGCGGTTCGAGGACTCGGCGCCCATCGCCACCGTGCCGGCCGCTGTCAGGCGTTGATCGCCCCGCAGCAGCACGAAATTCTCCAGCGTCACCGAGTCGTTCGCATAGCGCGCTGTCGCTTCCTGGCCCTTCGGCATCGACCACTGCGTCTGGCCGACGGTGAAGTCGAGCCCACGCAGATGAAGCTCGTCGTGCTCCGGATGAAACAGGACGTTGCCCCCGAGGGCGAGCGAACGGCGCTCTTCCTCGAGTTTCCCCTCGAACTCGAGCTGCTTGTTATCGTAGGCCGCCCTCGCCGTCACGCGTGGAAAGTTGTGGCCGGCGATGGTCATGAACGTCGCGCCGGTATCGGCCTGGACCTTCGCGCGATCGAAGTCAAAGTCGGGCACCTGCACGGTATACAGGCTCTTGAGCGTGAGCGCGTCGAGTCTGCTGCCATATTGCAGGCGGTTGCCGCCCAGCGTTCCAGTAATCGTCAGGTTCGACGCCGGCCCCGTGGCCTCGCCGACGATCTGCGCGGACCCCGCGAGCGGCTGATTGAATCGCTTCGCGAGCGGCTCGACGTTGGTCACCGCGACGTCGAACGCGAGCGTCGATTCGCCACTGTCGCCAAACGCAAACGTACCGGCGGCGCTCGCAGCCATGTCGCGTCCCGTCAGGACGAGCTCTTTGATGTCGGCGATCTGGCTGGCGAACGATCCATCGACATGGCCCGATTCGATCGCCACGCCGGCGATGGTCGACGACACCAGCGTCGTGGTGCCGTTCACTTCCTCGAGTTCGGCAGATCCGGTTTCGGGGACCGACACCACAACGGCCATGTCGGCCGATCCATTGAGAGACGAATCAGCCAGCTCTTTTCGCGCCGTGAACAGCGTGCCCGGCAGTGCTTCGAACGGCCCCGAAAAGTTCGCGCGGATCTGCCTGTCCTGCATCTGAAAATCGACGTCGGCGCGGGGAAAGCGCGCGCCGGCCAGGGTCGAGCCGGTAAGTGAGGCCTTCGTCTGCATCACCAGATCGTCAACCGTGCGGCCGCTGCCCTCGAACGTGAACGTGCCGGTCAGCGACCCGCCGAGGCGATCGTCGTTCAGCCAGCTGACGTCGAGGGGCGCCGCGAAGCGGCGCGGGTTCAGGTCTGCCACGTTGCCGCTCGCCGAATACGAGAGCCGGCCCTCGCGCGATTCAATGCCGAGAAGCGTCCCCGCATCGAGACGTGCGCCTTCGACCACCGATGGCTGAAGCTCGCCACGGCCGGTCCAGTTCCGCCCGCTCGATTCGAACCGATACGTGCCGGCCGCCTGCGTGGCGAGCTTCGGCATCGACATCCGCTCTGGCAGCTGCCGGAGATCGAGATCGCGGAAGGTCCCTTCGAGGCTGTAAGTGAGTGGCCGCGCCGGCGTGGAAAAACGGAACGTCGCCCGGGTGGTTGCAGCAGCCCCGTAGGCTCTGCCGCTCGCATCGAAGCTGAGCAGCGCCGGCTGATAGTTCCCCTTCGCGCGTGCGTCGGTCGCGCGATAGCCAAGGCCTTCCACCTGTGGACCGGCAAAGCTGAAACGAATATTCGCCGGGCTGAAGGTCCAGTCGAAATCCGCCTGGCCAGTCACGCGCGTCTTCCATTCCTCGCGGTTCAGGATGAGCTTCATGTCGACGTCGCTCACATCGAGCCGGCCTTCGAGACTCCTGGAGCCGCTGCCGAAGTGGCCCACGAGCGGCCCGCGCGCAGAGCCGGCCGCCGACACGACGTCGACGTTCATGTCGAGCGCGTCGAGTGTGCCGCGCGCGACGATGTCGACAGCGGGCTCGAGACGGATGGTCGCGAGCGGCCGGAAATAGCGTCCGATCTCCGGGAGCGACAGGCGTTCGGCATCGAGCCGCACGTCGAGCCGGCGATCCTTCGGGCCACTGTAGGTAAGCGCGGTCACGAACGTGCTGCGATCGGTCGCCATCGCCAGATTGCGCACCACAATCGCACCGCTCTCGAACCGCAGATCGCCGGCCAGGCTCCGCACGCTCGTCTCGACGGCGTGCGCCGAGAATTCGCCGATCGAGACCGCGATGCCGGGCTTTTCGTAGGCAAAGCGGAACCGTGTGTTGAGGCGTGTGAGATCTTCGACGAGCCGATCGCGATCCTTGACGATCACGTGGCTGTTGTTCATCGCGATCGACGGCATCGTGATCGGTGGCGCACCGCGGCCGCCGGTATTGCGCCGGGTTTTGACGAAGCGCCTGAAGTTCCAGCCGGCGTCGTCGCGCTGGAGCAGGATCGTCGCGTTTTCCAGGGTCATCGAGTCGAGGATGACACCCTGCGAGATCATGGTGAGCGGGCTGTACTGGACGACGAGCCTGTCCATGGCCACGACCGTCTGCCCTTCGTGACGCAGCGCGACGCCCTCGAGCGCCACGCCGGTGAACAGATTGCCGCCGAGCCGCGTAATGGTGAGCTCGCCGTTGAGATACTGCGCGGCCTGCGAGACCGCCTTCTGCCGCAGCCAGTTCTTGAACCAGCCCGTCTGCGTGACCGCCATCCCGGCGCCAAGCAGGACGAGCAGCGAGAGCACGGCAATCGCGACGTACGCGGCCAGCCGCCGCATCGCGCGCCTCGCCGACGCGCGCGCGCTTAGAACGCGTGGCCGATGCTGAAGTGAACTCGCCACGTCCGCGTTGCCTTTTCTCCATCGATGACGAGACCATCGATGGGGTTCACCTGAAAGCCCAGGTCGACCCTCAGTGGTCCAACCGGCGTGTCATACCGCAGACCCGGACCCACTGCCCATCGCAAGTCGCGGAACCTGACGCTCCAGGCGTCAAGCCACGAGTTGCCCGCGTCCACGAAGAGCACTCCACCGAGCTTACCGCGGACGGCGAATCGAGCTTCCGTCGACAGCTCGAGCAGCGTGCGTCCACCGATCGGGTCGCCCGACGGTGTCAGCGGGCTGACTTGATAGCGTCCCCATCCGCGCACGCTGTTGGAGCCGCCGACGAAATAGCGCTTGTAGAACGGGATGAGCGACGCGCTCCGCCCCGCCAGCGTTCCCGCCCTCGCACGATTGGCCACCACGACACGCGATCCGAGCGGAAGGTATCCGCGGAGCTCTCCCATGAACTCGGTGTACACGAAGGTGCCGCGCAGGACCTGCCCCGCCTTTTCGACGTGGGTCGACACCATGTAGCCCTGGCGCGGATCGAGGGGCTGCTGCGACGTGTTCCGCTCGAAGTCGAGCTCGAGCGCCGCCACCGTGCCCTTCCCGCGGCCGGTTTCGGGATTCAGCCCCAGCGCAATCAGCTCGTCGCGAAACGTCGGATCTGCCAGGACATCGGGGTTCACCAGATAGTCTTCGTATTCCTGGATGAACGACGCGCTGACCGCGTTGTGAACGCCGCGGGTGGCACCCGCACCGGTGCGGCTGAAGTCCTTGCGCAGGATGACGCGGCCGCCGCTGCTCCGATATTCGTACACGGGCTCGTCGGCCCACCACGTCGACCCGACGAGCTCCAGAGAAAGGCCGCGCTGATAGAGATACGGCTCTTTCACACTGGCGCGGGCGCCCTGCACCAGCGACGATGCCCGCCCTTCGACCTCGCCGACACGAGCGCCACCACCGAAGTTGACGTGGCGCCAGTTGATGCGGCCCCGTGCCTTTTCCTCGGAGCCATATCCCGCGCCCAGTTCGAAACGCCGATGTTTGCCTTCCGCGACGGTCACCACGATCGGAATCTGGGGAGACCGATCCTCTGGCAGGCGGGGCGCGATATTGACGAACTGGAAGAGCTCGAGGCCGTAGAGGCGCCGCTGGCTTTCGGTGAGGAGGCTCAGTTGATAGAGCGCGCCTTCGTTGAACGCCAGTTCGCGGCGGATCACGTCTTCACCCACCGAGACATCGCCCTCAATCGTGATCGTACCGAACACGGCCTTGGGCCCGACCTCGGCGGCCGCCGCCAGCTGAACCGCGGAATCCGACGACCCCGGCCGCTCGAGCATGCGGACGTTGGCGTAAGGAAAACCGTGGTCGCGCAGCTCGGCGACGACCATGTCGTGCGACGCGAGAATCAGCGCCTGGTCTCTCGGCCTGCCGGTCACCTGCGGCAGCCGGCCTCGAAGCAGTTCGAGGTGATCGGCCGGAAGCGCGTCGAGCCCCTCGAACGTGATGTTCTCGACGACGATCGGCGCACCCTCGTTGATTCGCACCGTGATGTCGACCTTGTCTTTCGCGTCGTTCAGCCTGGCGTCGACGCCCACGACCCTGGCCTTGGGATAGCCGCGATCGGCGTAATAGGCCGCGATGCGGCTGACATCGCGATCGAGCTCCGGACGATCGAAGAAGCGTTTGCGCGACCACGGAAGAATGCTGCTATCGCGCGTGGCGATGACCGACTTGAGCGCCGCGTCATTGATGGCGGTGTTGCCTTCGAAATTGATCGACGACACCTGCACGTCGCCGGTCTCGCGGCACGCCGACACGGCGAGAACCAGCGCGATGACGATGATGGCTCGCGGCATCAGCATCGGCTCACGTCAGCACGAGCGCATTGTCTATCACTTCGACCGCGGCGAGCTGCTGCGCACGAGGCATGGCGCGAGTGGCCATTGCAAGGCGTACGCCCGAATTACCTGCAGAAAAGCCTGAGAAAACTGAAAAAGTGGTTCAGAAAGAGGACGGACTCGAAACAGGTGGTAGCTGGTAGCTGGTAGGTGGTAGCTGGTAGGTGGTGGTACCTGGTGGGTGGTGGGGTAGTAGGTGGTAGGGGCAGCCGTGCTACCACCTACTACCTACCACCACCGACTGACTCAGATATTGAAGTGAATCAAATAGTGGTTGCCGCCGCGATTGATCCACAGCCGCAGGTAATCGCCACCCTTGAGCACTTCCGAGCGCGACCCACCGGCCGGCGGTGGCGTCATCTCGGCGACCTGCTTGATATCGCTTGAGGGAACGATCGTCACGACTTCACGTCCGACAACCTTGCCGCCCTGCAGGAATTCCGCCCAGCGTTCGTACTGAGGTGTCTGTCCTGCCGCTTGCGGTGATGCGAGCGTTTCGGTGACGCGGTACTTGATATGTGCCGGCGGCCAGCGCCTGGCCATCGGCTTTCACGGCCCGCGGAATGCGGACCGCTCCCAGACTCACGGTCGTGCCCGCTTGCGCGGCCGGCTTTGCTTGGGCCGACACCTCGATCGCGGCGCCAAGGAAGGCCGCCAACGTGCAAGCCAAGCCGATGTTTACGTAGCGGTTCATAAACAGTCTCCCTTAGTTGCCGGCGACGAGCTGTACCGTCATGGCCGCGCGGCGGTTGAGCCGGCGGGTTTCCTCGCGCGAGTTGTCGTACTTCGGCTGCTCTTCGCCGAAGCTCACCGTGGTGAGCCGATCGGCCCCGATGCCGTTCGACACGAGGTACTGCTGCACCGAGCGCGCGCGCCGATCGCCAAGCGCCAGGTTGTACTCGGCCGTCCCGATGTTGCAGGTATGGCCTTCGATGCGCACGCGCAGGGTCGGATCCGCGCGCAGCGCGTCCACCGCCTGCGCCAGAATGCGCTGCGCGGCGTCGGTCAGACTGAACCGGTCGAAGTCGAAGTAGACATCCTCGAAGACGATCTGCTTGACCGGCCGTGCGACCACGTTGATGTTCACCACGTCGGTCGCCTTCATGTTGTCGGTCGGGCAGGTCGCCGTCACGGTGACGGGCACGGTGCCCGGCGTATTCGGCGCCGTCCACGTGGTGTTCTGCTGCGCCGGGTTCGCGAGCTTCCCGCTGGGCGCGCTCCACTGATACACGATGACGCAGCCAATCGAGTCCATCGCGGTCGCCGTGACGTTGGACGTCGCGCCGACTTCCACCGTGCACGGATTGCACTGCGCATCGACGGTGAGCGTGTGCTGCGGCGCCGGCGCCGGGGTCGGCGGCGGCGGGGGCGGCGGAATCGGAACCGGGATGCCCGCGACGCCGGGGTGATACCCGATGCGGAACTGCCAGCCGAACTTCGTCCCGAAGTTGTCGTCGCTGTCGATGCCCAGCTCTTCGCGATCTTCAGCCTTCGCCGACCAGTTGATGCCGGCACCGGCGAAGAACCCCTTCTGAGTCTGCCAGGTGGCACCGAACATCAACGTCGACTGCAGCGGGAGATTCGACGTCACCAGCGGAACGCTGCCGTCGTCGCCGATGATGCTGGCCGGCGCGGGGCTGACGAGCCTCGTCACCACGTCGTCGTTGAAAATCTCGCCGTACCACTCGGTTGTGAACTTCAGGGCGCTTCGGGTGGGGAACTGGGCGCCGACGCCAAAGGGAATGCCGCTCGACAAATCGTATTCATCCGGATCGCCGCGGTGACGGAATCCGATGCTGCCCGAGACCTCGGCGACGCTCGCGACTTCTTTGCTGCCGATGAAGTCGACCTGGAAGTCCATCTTGCCGGTACCGGAGCCGTTGTCCGCCGAGCCCGTTGGTAACTTCACCATGCCGCGAACGGCGAGAGACACAGGATTCATGCGCGAAGCTGACGTCAGAGCGACTTTGGCGCCAAAGAACGTGTCGCCGAAGTCGTTGCCGGTCCAACCCTGGCGCACGAAGGGATAGTTGTTGTCGACGCCGCCGAACTTATCGCCGCCAGGGCCGAAGAGCGGTCGCGTGTCGCGGTCGATTCGGGTGATCAGCCGTACGGACCCGAAGATCTCCGCGCGGTTCTTCACACCATAGGCAAACGTGCCTTCAAAGTGGGAGATGTCGGTAAAGCCCTGGCGGACGTCCCAGTTCAGCCGGTAGGCACTTGCCGACCAGGTACGGTCGCGCAGTACTTCGCCGGTGGGAACGAACCAGAGACCCGTGTCTCCATAAACGCTGACAGTAGCGGGGCGAACCGTTTCTTCCATCCCCGCCTGGCCCTGAGCCCGCGCGTCGCCAGTGACCAAAAACAATGCACTGGCAAGGGTCAGGATTCCAAATCGTCGCGACATGTGTATCCTCCTGCAGGGTATTCCACGCATTTGGGCAAAATCCGAAGGTAACATTGCACAACACGTGCCGTGTCCGTCTGTGCTAAGAGCTCTCGGTGAGAAATTCTGTGCAGGACGCCAAGACGGCACGGTGACACCTCGTTATTGAACCACGAGGATATGTGATAGCACATTGTCTGGAATGTGGACGGGGAAATCAACCCCTCGTTCCTCGTATCTTTCCAATTTTCCGTTCCAGATCGTCATGAATCCGTCCGATTTCGCGCCGATAGTCGTCTTCGGCCTGCACCCGGGCCGCCGGATCGAACATGCCGGCCATCGTGGAACGATGCAGGATTTCGAGCTCGGCCAGCTTCGACGCGTGCAGGCTCCGGGCGTCGGCAATGGCGGCCTTCTGCTCCTCGGTGGGTGGCCGATCCACGACGCCGCTGTCAGCGTCCTTCTGGCGGAGCCGCTCCATGGCCAGCTCCACGGCGCTTTTGGGCCTGTCGTCGCTCATGAACCACAGTGTAAGCGAAGGCTGGCCCACGACATATCGTCTATGCGCACGGATAGTCGTTGGAGGCGTCCCCTCAGCCCCGTAAGACTTACCAGTAGTGGTAAAGTTTCCCCATCACCGCCAGAGATTTGACACCAGAGATTTGACAGGTTTCCCGGTCTCTGGGTATAACTCCTGGGTCTTGCCCGTCTCTTATCTGCCTCTCCGGCACGCCAGCTCGACCGCCTGTTGTCGATGCTCGTGTATCGTGCCGGCGGACGCTAGGTAAGAGGTCTCTCACGCAAACCCTCCACCGTTTCTCCTAGTCAACCCGTCGGCCTCGACCACGACTTCGTCCATGGGGCGGATCGCCGTCCTCGTGCGTGTGGTTTCAACGTTGGGTGACCTGGAGAACACAAATGCCTGGAAAGATATTCGTTCGTCTCTTGATAGTGGTCGGCGCTCTCGCCTTTCCGTCCCTTGTCTTCCCCGAACAAGCCCCCGAGCCCGGCGTCATCACGGGAACCGTCCGTGATTCGTCCGGAGGGGCCATACCTGGTGCAACGGTCCGGATTATCGACGAACGCTCCGGTGTCTCACTCGAGCTCGTCAGCAACAGCGAGGGGACCTATCGCACAGCGGGCCTCGGCCCCGGGCAGTACCGAGTGGAGGCCCGCCTCGACGGATTCGAGACGCCGCCACGCGAGATCGCGCTCGACGCCGGGCAGACCCTCACCGTCGACATCACGCTGACGCCCTCACGCGTAACCGAAGCGGTCGTCGTGACGGCCAGGCGCCTGGAGGAAGTCGCCCAGGAGGTGCCCATTCCGGTGTCGGTCGTCGGCGGCCGTCTGGTCGAAGACACGGGCGCCTTCAACGTCAACCGGCTGAAGGAGCAGATTCCCACCGTCCAGTTCTATTCAACCAACCCGCGTAATTCATCGGTGCAGATCCGCGGGCTGGGCGCACCGTTCGGGTTGACCAACGACGGCATCGAACCCGGCGTCGGGATGTACATCGACGGAGTCTTCTACGCGCGTCCGGCAGCGGCGACGCTGGACTTTCTCGACCTCGAACAAATCGAGGTGCTGCGCGGGCCGCAGGGCACGCTCTTCGGCAAGAACACGACGGCGGGTGCGATCAACGTGACGACGCGGAAACCCTCGTTTACGCGTGAGGCGGCGTTCGAGCTCAACTATGGCGATCTCGGATTTGCGCAGGCGAAAGGCTCGCTCTCGGGCCGTCTGTTCCCCAAGGTGGCCGGCCGGCTGGCGTTTTCTGGCACCGAACGCCACGGGACGCTCTTCAACACTGTGACCCGCAGCGACCTGAACGACCTCAATAATCTGGGACTGCGCGGACAGCTGCTCTACACACCGTCCGATCTCGCCGCCATCACGCTCTCCGTCGATTACACGAGACAGCGTCCCGAAGGCTACACGCAGGTCGTCGCCGGCGTCGCCCCTACGCTGCGCCCGGCCAATCGACAGTACCCGCAGATTGCGGCGGATCTCGGCTACACGCCTCCGAGCTTCAACGCGTTCGATCGACTCACCGACGTCGACACGCCGATGCGGTCGTTCCAGGATCTCGGTGGCGCCACGTTGACGGTCGACTGGAGAGTGGGGCCCGGCCGGTTGAACTCGACCACCGCGTTCCGGTACTGGGACTGGAAGCCGTCGAACGACCGCGACTTCATCGGTCTCGCCGTCACGCCGGTGTCGGCGGCGCCATCCATCCAGTCACAGTGGACGCAGGAGCTCCGCTATGCCGGTCCGGTCTCGTCGCGCGTCAACGTCGTAGGTGGTGTGTTCTTCTTTCACCAGGCCCTGGATTCCGACCCGTCGTTCAAACAGGAACAAGGCGACGCGGCGGCGCGCTTTCTTCTGGCGCCAACGCCGGCCGCGGCCACACCGGGCCTGCTCGACGGGTACGGGTTCAACCAGTACCTGAGGTTCAGGAATGCCAGCGCGGCCGCGTTCGGCCAGATTGAATGGTCGATCACCAACCGGCTGCGCGTGCTCCCGGGGCTTCGTCTCAACTACGACCGCAAGGACGTGAACTTCGATCAGCAGGTCTATGGCGGGCTTCAGACGACCGACCCCGCGCTCATCGCGCTCCAACTTTCGGTTCTCGCGCCGCAGGCCTATACCGCTGATGTTGACGACACGAACCTGTCTGGCCAGATCAGCGCTGCCTACAAGCTGGCATCGCGCGTGAACTCGTATGCGACCTACGCGACGAGCTTCAAGTCCGTCGGGCTCAACCTCAACGGCCTGCCGACCGACGCGCTTGGCCGGCCGATTCTCTCGGCGGCAACCGTGAGACCCGAGGATGTACGGCACATCGAGCTTGGCCTCAAAACGGAGCCGTTCGACCGCGCCACCGCCAACCTCTCGATCTACAACACCGGCATCAAGGATTTTCAGGCGCAGGTCGTGAACGCCGACGTCGGGGTTCTCCGCGGCTATCTGGCCAATGCCGAAGAAGTACGCGTGCGCGGCGTCGAGATCGACAGCAACGCCAGAGTCAACGACCGGCTCTCGTTCTTCGGCGCCGCCGCGTATACCGACGGGCGCTATGTGTCGTTTCCCGATGCGCCGCCGCCGCTCGAGGATACCGGTGGACCCCAGGTGAAGGACGTTTCCGGCTCGCCGCTGCCCGGCATCTCGAAGTGGGCGGCGTCACTCGGCGGAGAGTACCACAAATCCCGGAAGGATTCTCGGCACGGAGGGAGAATTCTTCAGCGTGATCGACACGAGCTACCGATCGTCGTTCTCATCGAGCGCGACGGCGTCGAAGTATCTCGTCGTCGACGGCTACGCGCTCGTCAACGCACGCGTGGGCTTCCGATGGGCCGATGGCTGGAGCGTGTCGCTCTGGTCACGAAACCTGCTGAATCGGGATTACTTCGAACTGTTGACC
The DNA here is from genome assembly GCA_963746535.1 of Vicinamibacterales bacterium. Lineage (GTDB taxonomy): Bacteria > Acidobacteriota > Vicinamibacteria > Vicinamibacterales > JAMQPK01 > JAMQPK01. The sequence goes on from CAVVBP010000012.1 coordinate 813,782, forward strand.
GCGGCGCCAGGCAATACGGGGCTTTACGTGGGTCAACCTGGAGACGCCAGAACGTTTGGCGTGACGCTGCGCATGTCGCTGCGTTCGTCGGGGAACTGAGGGCTCGGTTAAGCTAAAGAGCTTATGCCCTTTCAATCGTCCATACGTGGTCTCGTGCTCGCAGTATTGCTTTTTCCCGCCCCTGCCTGGTCCGGTCAGCAACCGGCGCCGCCATCGGCGCCGGCTGCCGGCTGGCAGGACGGATTCTTCATTCAGTCGCCCGATGGCAACAACCGTCTGCTCATCGGCATCGTCGCCCAGGCCGATGGACGGTTTTCCATCGATAGCGAGCGTCCGATCACCAACACCTTCGCGCTCCGCAAACTCCGGCCGACGCTGTCGGGCCGCGTCGCGCGCTACTTCGACTTCAAGATCATGCCGGATTTCGGCAATGGGGCGACGGTCGTCGCCGACGCGTACTTCGACATCCGTTTCTCTCCGAAGCTGAGAGTCCGATCCGGTAAGGACAAGAGCCCCGTCGGCTACGAATTGCTGCTCGGTGACGCCTTTCTCCTTTTTCCGGAGCGCTCGGTGGCGAACAACCTCGTCCCCAATCGCGACGTCGGATTCCAGATCCAGGGCAACCTGAACCCGAAGTTCTACTATGCCGGCGGCGTCTTCAACGGGGTTCCCGACGGCGCCAGCTCGCTCCTGGACGCCGATTTGAACCATGGGAAAGACCTGGAGGGGCGCATCGTGCTTCAGCCGTTCCGATCGGCGGGGCAAGCGCCCGGCCGCTGGACCGGCCTGGGTTTTCAGATCGGCGGATCGACCGGCAACCAGGTCGGCGCCCTGCCGATTTTTCGAACGTCCGTCGGCCAGCCATATTTCACGTACGCCTCCAGCGCGATGGCCGACGGGACCCGCTCTCGCGTCACGCCGTCGATGTTCTATTACTACAAAGGGTTCGGCGGATTCGTCGAGTGGATGCAATCAACACAGGACGCGGTACAGGCGGGCGTCACGCGTGAGTTCACCAACATGGGATGGAACATCACCGGGTCGTACCTCCTCACGGGCGAAACCACGACCGGAGGCATCGTACGGCCGCGCCAACCCTTTGATCCGGAAGAAGGGCACTGGGGCGCGCTGCAGATCGTGGCGCGCTACTCGGTCGTGGACTTCGACGAGGACATTTTTTCGTCGGGTTTTGCCGGCACGAATGCCAGCGACAGCGCCCATCAATTCACGATCGGCGTCAACTGGCATCCCGCGTCGGTGTTCAAGTACTACCTGAACTACGAGCGCACGGAGTTCGGCGAAACCGCGACCTCGGCGCGCGCAACCGAGAACGTGATTTTCTTCCGGGCTCAGCTCGGCATTTGAAGCGCTCAGGAGAGCTCATGCAGACGCACTTCGTTCGCGCGGCGGCCGCCGCGTTGCTGTTCATCGCGTTGTCGACGCCCGCTCACGCGCAAACGGCGCTGCTGAACGTTTCGTACAGACCCCACGCGCGAGCTGTACCGCGCGTTCAACGAAGCCTTTGCCAGGTACTGGGCTGGAAAGTCCGGGGGACAGAAGGTGACGATCCGGCAATCGCATGCGGGGTCGGGCGCCCAGGCGCGCTCGGTCATCGACGGGCTCGACGCGGATGTCGTGACGCTCGCGCTGGCCTACGACGTCGAGGCTATCTCGAAGGCCGGCCTCATTACACCCGGCTGGATCAAATTTCTTCCGCACAACAGCGCGCCGTACACGTCGACGATTGTGTTCCTGGTGCGGAAAGGCAATCCGAAAGGCATCAAGGACTGGAACGACCTGGTGAAGCCGGGAATCCAGGTGATTACGCCCAACCCGAAGACGTCGGGCGGCGCGCGCTGGAACTATCTGGCCGCATGGCAATACGCGAAAGCGCAGCCGGGAGGGTCGGACGCGAAGGCGCGTGAATTCGTGACCACGCTTTACAGGAACGTGCCCGTGCTCGACTCGGGCGCGCGGGGTTCGACCACCACGTTCCTCGAACGCGGCATCGGCGACGTGCTGCTGGCCTGGGAAAACGAAGCCTACCTCGCCATTGCGGAGTCGAAGGACAAGGTGGACATCATTACGCCGTCGTTGAGCATCCTCGCCGAGCCATCGGTGGCCGTCGTCGACCGCGTCGTCGACCGGAAGAAGACGCGCGCCGTTGCGCGCGCGTATCTCGAGTACCTGTACACGACGGAAGGCCAGGAAATCGCCGCCAGGAATCACTACCGTCCACGCGATGAAAAGGTGGCCGCCAAATATTCGGGCACCTTCGCGAACGTCAAGCTGTTCACGATCGATCAGGCATTCGGCGGGTGGGACAACGCGCAGAAAGCGCATTTCGCCGACGGTGCGATCTTCGATCAGATTTACAGGCCCGGTGCACGGTAAGTGGCCGGCCGCATGAAGCGCGTCGCACGCCGCAGCGTGCTGCCGGGGTTCCGGCTCACGCTGGGCTTCACGCTGTTCTATCTCTGCCTGATCGTGCTTCTGCCGTTGCTGACGCTCCCGGCACGGACGGCGACGATGGGATGGAGCACGATGTGGGCGACGATCAGCGATCCGCGGGTGGTCGCGTCCTACAAACTGAGCGTGGGCGCCGCGCTCGCCGCCGCCGGCATCAACGCGCTGTTCGGTCTCGTGGTCGCGTGGGTGCTCGCCCGCTACCAGTTTCCAGGCAAGCGCATCGTCGACGCCTTCATCGATTTGCCGTTTGCGCTGCCCACGGCCGTGGCCGGCATCACGCTGACCACCCTCTACGCGCCGAACGGCTGGCTGGGCGCCCCGCTCGAACGAATGGGCATCAAGGTCGCGTTTACGCCGCTCGGCATCACGATCGCGCTGGTGTTCATCGGGCTGCCCTTTGTCGTGCGCACGCTGCAGCCGGTTATCGAAGACCTGGACGTCGAAATCGAGGAAGCCGCGACCAGCCTTGGCGCCACGCGCGGCCAGGTGCTGACGCGCATCATCCTGCCCTACCTGTATCCGGCCTGGCTCACCGGCTTCGCGCTCGCGTTCGCGCGGGCGGTCGGCGAGTACGGATCGGTGGTCTTCATCTCCGGCAACATGCCGATGCGGACGGAAATCTCGCCGCTCCTCATCATCACCAAACTCGAGCAGTACGACTACGCCGGCGCAACGGCCATCGCGGTGGTCATGCTGCTCATCTCGTTCTCGCTGCTCCTGACGGTGAATGCCCTTCAGGGCTGGAGCAGCAGGAAGCTGGCGCAATGAGGCGCGGGGATGGATCGATCTGATGGCTCACGTGCAGACCGGCCGCGCGCGCGATCCGAAGAAGGGCCTGACCGAACCGGCGGCCATTCGTTGGCTGCTGACGGCCATCGCGCTCGGCTTTCTCTTCCTGTTTCTCGCCGTTCCCCTGATCGCGGTTTTCACCCAGGCGTTCCGGCTCGGCTGGGAGGGATATCTCAGCGCCGTGACCGAACCGGACGCGATGGCCGCGCTGCGCCTGACGCTGACCGCCGCGATCATTGCCGTGCCCGCGAACCTCGTCTTCGGCGTCGCCGCGGCCTGGGCGATCGGCAAATTCCAGTTTCGCGGCAAGCAACTGCTGATCACGCTGATCGACTTGCCGTTTGCCGTTTCGCCGGTCATCTCGGGTATGGTCTTCGTGCTGCTTTTCGGGCGCCAGGGGTATCTCGGCCCGTGGCTGGCCGACCACGACATCCGGATCGTCTTCGCCGTCCCGGGCATCGTGCTGGCAACGATTTTCGTGTCGTTCCCGTTCGTCGCCCGCGAGATTATTCCCGTGATGGAAGCGACCGGGTCGCAGGAAGAAGAAGCGGCGCGCGTCCTGGGGGCGGGGGGCTTTCAGACGTTTTTTCGCGTCACGCTGCCCAACATCAAATGGGGCCTGCTCTACGGCGTGATTCTCTGCAACGCGCGCGCGATGGGCGAGTTCGGCGCGGTCTCGGTCGTGTCGGGACACATTCGCGGCCTCACGAATACGCTGCCGCTGCATGTGGAGATTCTGTACAACGAATATCAGTTTCAGGCGGCGTTCGCGGTGGCCTCGCTGCTGGCGTTTCTCGCACTGGTGACGCTGGTGCTGAAGACGGTGGTGGAAATGCGGACCAAACAGGTGAGTCTGGAAACTAGAATCTAGAAACTAGAATCTAAAATCCAAATGGGCATTGACATCCGGAACGTCAGCAAGAAGTTCGGCGCGTTCGAGGCGCTTCGAGGCGTCAGCTTCGAGGTGCGCGCGGGCGAGCTGGTGGCGTTGCTGGGACCGTCCGGCTGCGGCAAAACCACGCTGCTGCGCATCGTCGCCGGGCTGGAAACGCCCGACCAGGGCAGCGTGCTGTTCGATGGCGAGGACGCCACCAATCGCCGGGTCGGCGAGCGGCGGGTCGGGTTCGTGTTCCAGCACTACGCGCTCTTCCGGCACATGACGGTGTTCGAGAACGTTGCGTTCGGCCTCCGCGTACGGCCGAAGGCGCATCGTCCGTCGAACCAGGAGATTACGGACAAAGTCACGAACCTGCTGAAGCTGGTTCAGCTCGACTATCTCGGAGACCGGTATCCCTCCCAGCTCTCAGGAGGACAGCGCCAGCGCGTCGCCCTGGCGCGCGCGCTCGCCGTCGAGCCCAGGGTGCTGCTGCTCGACGAGCCCTTCGGCGCGCTCGATGCGAAGGTGCGGCAGGAGCTGCGCCGGTGGCTGCGGCGGCTGCACGAAGAGATTCACCTGACGAGCGTCTTTGTGACGCACGACCAGGAGGAAGCGCTCGAGCTGGCGGATCGCATCGTGATCATGAACGAAGGCCAGGTCGAGCAGGATGCCAGCCCCGTCGAGGTCTTCGAGCACCCCGCCAGCCCGTTCGTCATGAACTTTCTCGGCAACGTGAACATCTTTCACGGGCGTGTCGAAGAGGGGCGCGCGCTGCTCGGGCCGCTCGACGTGGACTACCCGCAGCACCAGGCCGCGGAACCGAAAGCCGCGTCCGGCTACGCGCGCCCGCACGAACTGGACGTCGCCCGCGCCGACAGCGGCAACGGCCTGTGGGCGATTCTCGAAACGGCGAACCTCGCCGGCGCCATCGTCAAGCTCGAGCTCATCGACGACCAGCGTGCGTTGTTGCAGGTGGAGGTCGCGCGCGATCAGTACGACGCGCTGAATCCGAAAATCGGCGAGCGCCTGTATGTCAGACCGAAAAAGCTGCGCGTCTTCGTCACGCCCTAGACTAGAGCGCCTCTCAAATGTACGTAGTGTCCGGCTTTAGCCGGACCAGGTGCCCCTCGGCCCGGACGCACTTGGGTTGGCGTTACTGCCGCGCGAATCCGAAGCTCCGGGGCCGGACGCGCGCTGCGATGCCGCGGCGGACCGCGCGACGCGAGGACACGCACTGCGCCGTTCGTCCTCGCTCGATGCCCTCGGGCTTCTCGCGCGGTCAGGCACCATCCGTCGGCCGCCTGCGCCCTTCGACAAGCTCAGGGCGCCCCGAGCGAAGTCGAGGGGCGCACGGCTTCGCGCCGCAGCAACCCCAACCCAACTGCGCGACCCGCTGCACGGTTCTGAAAAGCGCTCTCTAGGCGGCCTGTTATCGCCCTCGGGCGAGCGGGAGTACGAAGACCAGCGAGAACGACCACCGGCTTGCGTCCTTCGGCAGCCCGGTGGCCACGTAGTCCAGCGACCCTTCGATTTCCACTCCGTGAAACCAATTGGTCTCGGGCAGGCGGTTGAACACCGCGACCGCGGTGTCGAGCTCGAAGTTCAGCTTGTGGGTGTACGCGCGCGTGTCCTCCGGCCGTTCGGCGGGGCTGAACTTGTCGACGATGTCGAAATGCGACGACAGCCATCCGTCGGTCTGCTCAGACTCGAGCCAGATCAGATTCAGCTCCGCCTCCAGCTCAACCTCGTTATCGTCGCTGAAAGGTTTCGTGATGGCCTCGAGCGACACGCCCAGGCGCGGAAGCGGCGTCGCCAGGTCGAGCGCGACAATGCCTTCGAACACGGTGCCATCTTTCTCGAAGGTGATTGTCGGTTCGACGAGAACCGTCGGCTCGCAGAGAAACCTGCACCGGTCCTGCTGTGCGGACACGGGGGCGGCGGTTAGAAGCAGCACGCCCAGAGTCGCCATGCCTCCCGGCACAACGCCCGAGCACGCACCGATCACTGAACTCGCCACGGCGAGACGCCTGACCAGTTCCTCAACTGCTCCCTCGCCCACTCATTGGTCTGCGTGGTGTGACACACGATGCACGGGTTCGGAATCTTGTACTGCTCGCTCATCGACGGCGTGATGAACTTGAAGGAGTGGCTCCGCACGTTCACGTCGGCGATCGTCTGCTCGATCTTCGGCATGTGACATTCGACGCACTGGCTGCCGCGGCTTCCCGCCGGATGATGCGTGTGCTCTTCGATCGTGGCGGATCTCGGACCATTCGGCGAGCTCGGTCCATGGCACGTCAGACACAACTGCTGCGGGGGCTTGATGAGGTCGGCGTTGTGGGTCGTGCCGTGCACATCGTGGCAGCTGAAGCAGGTGACGCCCCGCCGGTACATGAGGCTCTCCACGTAGTCGTTGGCCTGCATCCGGTTCTTCTTCGCGGTGCCGTCCGCGAAGTGCGTGAACGTCGTTTCGCCGAGATGGTGTTCTTCAGTCGTCCAGAAATTCTTCAACTCCAGACCGACGTGGAAGCCGACGGGCCAGTCGTAGAACTGGCCGGCGTTCGGATTCTTCACCGGCCTTCCCTGGGTGTGGCATTGCAGACAGACGTCGTTGGCCGAGACGTAGTTGAGCCGTGAGGGATCCACGATAGTGGCCTTGCTGGGGCGTGCGACGTGATCGCTTCCCGGGCCGTGGCACCGCTCGCAGCCGACGTTCCACTCCGTCACGCGCTTGGTCTGCGCGTCGTAGTTCGTGGAATGGCATCCGTCGCACAGCGGTCCGGTCGGCCGCGTGGAGTTGTCACCCGGCTGGGCCGGATAGTGCGGCAGCCACCATTCGGTATTCGGCTGCACGTGATACGCCCGCCATGTCCGATTGACGATGTCCCACTGCGCGTTGGCGGGATAGTAGTCGTTGTCCTTGCGCAGAAAGTAGCGCTGCTTCCATTTGGTGCCGTATACGAACGCCACGTCATCGAGCTTGAAGTCGACAAGCGGATTGGGCTTGCTGAAATCGCCGACTACGACATCCGGATTCACTTTCGGGTCGGTCACGACGTTGGCCATGCGCGTGTGCGACCACCGTTCGTACATGGCTGCATGGCAGCGCTGGCAGGCGCGCGAGCCGACGTAGCGGGCGCTGACGTCTGACGTGTTCGCCGCGGGCTGCGGCGTCGAAATTGTCGGTGGCGTGGCCGTCAGGCGGCTGGACGGCACCGGGCCCTGCGCCGTCACATGCACACCGAACGCAGCCGCCAACCCAACGCTACCCAGACCGAACAGCCAAGGAAAGATCCGTATCCGCATAATGTAACAACTGTTACATTCTACTGCAGGCCCGTTCTGGGCAGCGCCACGAAGAAGGTCGCCCCTTTACCCAGCTCGGCTTCGGCCCATACCCGCCCGCCGTGACGGACCACGATGCGCTGGACGTTGGCGAGGCCGATTCCAGTACCCTCGAATTCCTCAACGCGATGAAGCCGCTGGAAGACGCCGAAGAGCCGGCTCGCGTACTTCATGTCGAACCCGGCGCCGTTGTCTTTCACGAACACCACCGCTTCGGCGCCCGACCCGTTCCCGCATCCGATTTCGATTCGCGCATCGTCGCGGCCGCGCGAGTACTTCAACGCGTTCGACAGCAGGTTGGTGAACGCGAGCTGCAGCATCCCGGGATCGCCGGGAACCGTCGGCAGCGGCTCGATCACCCAGCTGACCGGACGCGCCGGATCGGCCTGCATCGTCTCGCGCTGCGCCTGCCGCACGACCGTGTTGAGGTCGACGCTCGTGTGCAGCATCTCGGCCCGGCCCATGCGCGAGAACACCAGCAGCGCGTCGATGAGCTCCCCCATCTTCACCGCGCTCTCCGCGATCACGCGCAGGTACCGCGTCCGCGTGGTATCGAGGTCCGGACCCGGAGACCGCTGCAGCAGCTCGGTAAAGCCGGCGATGTGGCGGAGCGGTGCGCGGAGATCGTGCGAGACGGAGTACGAAAACGCTTCCAGCTCCTTGTTGACGGCCGCAAGCTGCTCGCTGCGATCGCCCAGCTCGCCGATGAGCGTCTGCTGGCGTTCGCGCATGACCGCGTTGTCGAGCTGCACCGCGGTTTCGTTGCAGCACACCTGCAGCAGCGAGAGATCGTCGCCCACGAAGAGCGCCGCTTTCGGCAGGACGACAAACAGCAGGCCGCGCGCGCTGACTTCGCACGGAATCGGGACAACGTACACGCTGCCAGGCGCGCCACCGGGGAGCACCCATTCGTAGTCCTTCACCAGCATCGCGCGGTTCGTGCGCCACGCGTCGAGCAATCGCCCGTCTGGAACGGACCGTCCCGGTTCGAGATAGCCCCATCGACTGACCGCCACGATCAACTGCTCCCGCTCGGCGTCCCACAATGCCGCGGACGCGCCCGTGGCGCCAACGGTGGGCGCCACGAACAGGCAGAGGCGGGTCAACAATCCGGTCTGAGACGGCGATTCGACGGACAGGGCGCGCTCGGCCAGGAACTCGTAGAGCGCCGCCGATTGCCACAGACGCCTCAGCACCGAGGGCGGTGCGAACGCGAAGTAGTAGTTCAGCGCCGCACCGAGCGCGGCAACCGGGATGAGCGCGGCAATGGCATTGCCGAATTCAGGCAGAAATGCGATGACGACCGCGACCACGAACACCACCGCGAGCAGCATCGCGCCGAGCGCCGCATGTTTCATGCGCCAATGGGTGACACCGCCGGCCGACGTCGCGCCCTTGCGAAAGGCGAACGCCACGTAAAACAGAAGCCAGATGAAGTAGAGAATCGAGAAGACGACCAGAATCGGCGACTCGAACGGCCATTCGGAGACCCAGGTGACGAGCAGCGAAATCAGGAGGCCAATCGTCGCCGCGCGAAAGAACGCGCGCGACACCGGCCTGAAGTGCAGCACCACGCGCAGCAGCAGGTACGGATGCGCAAGGAGCACGCTGACGCCGAGCGGGCGCATCCACGGCGCCTGAATCTCGGCGAGACGAAACGACCGCTCGAGCACGAGCAGGGCCGCCAGCGAGCCGAACACGAGACAGATATCGAGCGAGACGCGGTCGCGCCATCGCGCCCACTGGATCACCATGAGGGCGGCCAGCAGGATGATCGCCCCCTGGGTGAACCACTCGAAGACGGACTGGAGGGACACGGGTGGAAAATAGAAAGTTGAAAGTAAAAAGTAAAAAGTAAAAAGTGAAAAGTGAAAAGTAAGAAACTCGTCTTGCTCCCCAGATTCTACTTTCTACCTGCTCCTTTTACTTTTTACTTTCCACTTTTTACTCTTCACTTTCTGATTCGCAGTACCGCCGGCTCCGCCTGCAGCGGGAATGCCGATTTTCATGGCGTCCTTCTTCTTGGTGGCACGACCCGTGCGCGAAATTCGTCCTGTGTCGACCGCGTAGCGATCCTTGGTGCCCTTTGGCCGTGCCGGACAATCTGTCGTGATTCGTTACAGGTGTTTCGCTATTGGACGACCGTCCCGGTGAGCACGGATCCTGTCACGTGCCCCACCAGCTCGGCCTGAACGATGAACCGCTGGGGCGCGTTACCGACAAACGAAAACGGGTAGCACGTGATCAGCGTAATCGTCGGAGTCAACGTCGAGGCCAGTACCCACACGTCGTCTGGATTGACGACCTGCTTCTTCGTCACGCGGTAGTGATATTCCCCGCGCGGGGTGACGACGCGCACTTCGTCGTTGGTTCTGATCTTCTCGAGCGGCCGGAAGAGCCCATCGCGGTGCGCGGCGAGACCGACATTGCCCTGGCGCTGCCACGGCAACGGCGTGTCTGGAAGATGGCCGACGGCCTTGCGCAGGGTCTTTTCGTCGTCACCCTCGGCAATCGCCGCCGAGAGCTTGAGGCGCGGAATGTCCACGCGCCCGATGATCTCTCCCGTTTGAAGCCTGGAGACGTCCGGCACGTATTCCCGCACTTCGGGCGGGCGCTCCATGGTGACCATCTTTTCGACGCGGACTTTCGCCTCGCGCTGATATTGCCAGGTGCTCACCGTGGCCGCGAGGTAGACCAGAAGGCAGGCAAGGCCGAATGCCAGCAGCCCGCGAATCAACCACGTGCGCACTCGCATCGCAGCGTCAGCGTGCATCGCCGTCCGCGTGATTCGCGCCCGGCAGATACCCGCGGCGCGTGCGAACGTCGAGCCTTTGCCCCGTCGGCGATCTGACGTCGACCGTGACGCGCCTGAGATCGTCTTTCCTGCCGCGCCTGGCGACGACGTCCGACGGCACGTAGCCGATGGTGTACATGCTGCGGATGTCGCGTGCGACGCGCTGCAGCGCTTCGTCGATCGCGTGGATGTTCTTCGGCCGGAACGCGACACCACCCGTCGCTTCGGACAAATCGGCGAGGAATCCCGGGTCGGCTTCCGTGTCGAGCGGGTCGACGAGCGCGATCGTATAGATCACCGCGTTGGACGCCTGCGCGTTCGCAAGTACCTGCGCGCGGGTCGTGGCGCTCGCATTGTCGCCACCGTCGCTCACGACGATGAGCACCTGCCGCTGGTAGCCGCCCTTCTGCACGTAGTCGAGCCCCGTGTTCACCGCGTTGTAGATCGCCGTCTGTCCGCGCGCTTTGATGGCCTGCACAAGCGCCACGCGTAACGTTGGCTCGCTGTGTGTGAACGGACTCTCTGCTGGAAGCGGCGTGTGAATGTCTTCATTGAAGCCAAGCACGAAGAATTCGTCCTGCGGATTCATGGCTTTCGAGAACCCCAGGCTGGCGGCAATCACCATGTCGCGGTTGGACGACATGCTGCCGCTGCTGTCGATGAGCAGCCCGACCGTCACCGGCGCGTCCTGGCTGTTGAAAAACCGGATGTCCTGCGGGCGCTTCTCATCCAGGACGCGGAACGATTCCTGACCGAGGCCGCCGACGTAACCGCCTTTTCCGTCCCGGACCGCAACATGGAGCACGACGAGCTGCGATTCCGTGGAGAAATGCGGCGTGAGTCCCGGCTCTTGAGCCGAGCTCGACTGGCTTGTCAGGAGAGCCATCGCGCACGCGACGGTACAGGTAAGGCGTGTCATCAGCATCGACCATCGCCGATCGCCCGTGGCCCATGGCCCATCGACCACGCGATGGGCCACGGACGAGTCGGCTCTGCCTGCTATGTTACGCCCGGAATCTGAGGGCCGCTGCACTGAGAAGCGACATCAGCCCGATGAGGCCGATTCCGGCCAACGGCGTGCTCGTCTTCGGCAGGCTCGCGCGCGCCATCGCGCCTTCCTGCCGCGGCGCGGCACCAGAAGTGGCCGCCGTGTTCTGGGACGCCTCGACGGTGCCGACGGGCGGCGTATTCGCGGCTCGATCAAGCAGCTGCTCGTCGGTCAAGGGCGTTTCCTCGCCGCTCGGCGACACATACGCCAGGTTAGTTGCTTCCATTCTTTCGTTGCTCACGTTCTCGGCCTGGGTCGTCAGCACCGGCTGATTGGTCCTCTGGGCAAGGCGGCGAGCCTGCGACTTCGGGTAGATGAACTCGCGGCCGATCGTGTTGCCCGGATACCACCATGTCTTCACCGCGGCCGGCTGGCCGGCAGGCGTCTCGAGAAAACGAAGCTCGGCATTGTCAGATGCCTTCGGGCGCTGCGCCGAGATCGTCATGAACATCCCGTAGTTCTTGCTGCCCGCGTCCTTCGCTTGTACCTGCATCACTCGCTTTCCCGTTGTCGCGTCCACGAAACGGAAAACGTAGGTTCCTGGCGGCAGCGTCACGTTCGGCAGCTCGACCGGCTGGTTGAAGGTGAATTCAGTACGTGCATCCATGGGCCCGCCCTGCGCACGCGCAGGCGTCGCCGACATCGCGGTCAACATCGCGGCGGCACAGGCCGATATCGTCAATCTCTTGATCATGTCAGTCCTCCTCGTCGAGGGATTTGAACTGCAATAGCCTTGCCGGTACGCCAAACACAGCACTTACCGGGAAACGGTCCAGGATCCGTTTCGAAGCAATACATGGAAACGGATCCCGGAACCCTTTCCGACAATCGTGAACGTCGTTTACAGGACGCGATTTTGCGGCGGTGTATCAGCTAGAATCGCGCGCTGACTGTGACGACACCGGCGACAGCGCACGCGGCGGGCACCGCAAACCTGACTTTCACGCGCAGCGGATCGGGAACGGTACTGACGCGAGCGTTCGCGACCAGCCCCGCGAAGCTCGTCACGACGAACGCGCGCGGCACCACGTGCTGGGTGTACGTCGCGACACTTGGCGGCGGCCTGGTCGGCGGCGACGACATCCGGGTGACGGCGCACGTCACGCCTGGTGCACGCGCGCTGCTGACGACACAGGCGTCGACGAAGGTCTATCGATCGCTGCGGCCGTCGAGCCAGCACGTCTCGGCAACGGTCGACGAGCAGGGACTGCTCGCCGTCGTTCCCGACCCGATTGTCTGTTTCCGCGACGCAGATTTCACGCAGACGCAGCGATACGACCTCGCCGCCGATGCGAGCCTTGTGGTGGTCGACTGGATGACGTCGGGCCGTCATGCCGCAGGCGAGCGGTGGCTGTTTTCCCGGTATGCCAGCCGTCTCGACATCAACCGCGACACCCGGCCGATGGTCTTCGACGCGATCGTGCTCGAGCCCGACCTCGACTCGATCGCCGAGCGAATGGGACGCTTCGACGTCATCCTGACCGCCGTCCTGACGGGACCGGCCGTCGCTGCGGCGGCGGAGGCAATGCTCGATCGCACGTCGCGCACGTCAATCGACACACATGGCGATCTTGTCTTGAGCGCGTCGAGGCTTCGCGACGGCGGAGCGTTGTTGCGGATGGCCGGGACGAGCGTCGAACGGGTCGGCCGCACGCTGCGCGAGCACATGGCATTTCTCTCGCCGCTCATCGGCGACGATCTCTGGAGCAGGAAATGGTGACCTCATGCATCTGACGCCGCACGAGCTCGACAAGCTTGCCCTGCATCAGGCGGGCTACCTGGCACAGAAGCGCCTCGCCCGTGGAGTGCGCCTCAACTATCCCGAAGCGGTGGCGCTGATCAGCACGCAGGTGATGGAGCTGATTCGCGACGGCCGGTCGGTTGCGGAGCTGATGGACCTCGGGCGGCGCATGCTGGGGCGCGCCGACGTGATGGAGCACGTGCCCGAGATGATCGTGGAGGTGCAGGTCGAGGGCACGTTCCCGGACGGTAGCAAGCTCGTCACCGTCCATCACCCCATTGCCGCCGAACACGGCGACATCGACCTCGCGCTCTACGGCAGCTTCCTGCCGGCCCCCCCCAAACGGGGTCTGACGGGGTCGGGAGGGGTTTTTCAGGATGCCGGGCAAAAACCCCTCCCGACCCCATCGACCGAATTCGCGCGGGCAGGCGAGGTGATGGTCGGCGGAGACGACATCGTCATCAACGAAGGACGGGAACCGGTTCAGGTGAAGGTGACCAACCGGGGAGACCGGCCGATTCAGGTGGGCAGCCACTACCACTTCGCCCAGACCAATCGAGCGCTCGACTTCGATCGCGCCACCGCCGCCGGCCGCCGGCTCGACATTCCCGCAGGCACGGCCGTCCGATTCGAACCAGGTGAAACAAAAACGGTCGCGCTGGTTGAAATTGCCGGCAACCGCGTCGTCCGGGGAGGTCTGTTGTGAGCTACCGCATGCCGCGCCGGCACTACACCGACATCTACGGACCGACAACGGGCGACCGCGTGCGCCTGGCAGACACAGATCTCGTCGCAGAGGTCGAGCGCGACCACACGACGTACGGCGACGAGTGCAAGTTCGGCGGTGGCAAAGTGCTGCGCGACGGCATGGGCCAGGCCGCCGGTGTCGCCGAAGATCGCGCGCTCGATCTTGTCATCACCAACGCGCTCATCATCGACTGGACCGGCATCTACAAAGCCGACGTCGGCGTCAAACACGGACGCATCGCCGGCATCGGCAAGGCAGGAAATCCCGACGTCATGGCCGGAGTATCGCCGAACCTCGTGGTCGGCGCGACGACGGAAGCGATCGCAGGCGAGGGACTCATCCTGACCGCCGGCGGCATCGACGCACACATCCACTACATCTGCCCGCAGCAAATCGACGTGGCACTGGCCAGCGGCGTCACGACGTTCATTGGTGGCGGTACCGGGCCCGCCACCGGTACGAAAGCGACGACCTGCACGCCTGGATCGTGGTATCTCGAGCGCATGCTGCAGGCCACCGACGACCTGCCGATGAACTTCGGTTTTCTCGGCAAGGGCAACAGCTCGATGCCACAGGGCCTGGACGAGCAGATTCGAGCCGGTGCCATCGGTCTGAAGCTGCACGAAGACTGGGGATCGACGCCCGCGGCGATCGACTGCTGCCTGACCGTCGCGGACAAGTACGACGTGCAGGTCGCCATTCACACCGACACGCTGAACGAGTCCGGCTTCGTCGACGACTCGATTGCGGCGTTCAAGGGACGCGCGATCCACACCTATCACACCGAAGGCGCCGGCGGAGGCCATGCACCCGACATCATCCGCGTCTGCGGCGAGTCGAACGTGCTGCCCAGCTCTACCAACCCGACCCGTCCGCTGACCGTGAACACGCTCGACGAGCACCTCGACATGCTCATGGTCTGCCACCATCTCGACAAGAACATTCCCGAAGACGTCGCGTTCGCGGAGAGCCGCATCCGGAACGAAACGATCGCGGCCGAAGACATCCTGCACGATCTCGGGGCCATCAGCATGATCTCGAGCGACAGCCAGGCGATGGGACGCGTCGGCGAGGTCGTCGCGCGCACGTGGCAGACCGCGCACAAGATGCGCCGCCAGCGCGGACGGCTGCCGGGCGAGCAGGGCGTGAACGACAACATGCGCATCCGGCGCTACGTCGCGAAATACACGATCAACCCCGCGATTACGCACGGCGTCGCCGGCGAGATCGGATCGGTGGAAGTGGGCAAGCTCGCCGACCTCGTGCTGTGGCATCCGGCGTTTTTCGGCATCAAGCCCGAGCTCGTCATCAAGGGAGGCTTCATCGCCTGGTCCCAGATGGGCGACGCGAACGCGTCGATACCGACGCCGCAGCCAGTCGTCATGCGGCCGATGTTCGGGGGCTACGGATCCGCGGGGGCTTCGACTTCCCTCGCGTTCGTGTCGAAGGTGTCGCTCGAGAACGGCGCGGCCGCACGCTACGGACTGCGAAAGAATCTCCACGCGGTGGGCGGATGCCGATCGCTGACGAAATCGGACATGAAATTGAACGGCGCCACGCCGGCGATGCGCGTCGATCCGGAAACTTACATCGTAACGGCCGACGGCGAGGAACTGCGGTGCGAGCCGATGTCGGTGCTGCCGCTCGCACAGAGGTATTTTCTCTTTTAACAGGAGACTAGGAGACGAAAGAGAGCCAAGAGTTTTCTTTTCAAAAAGAATTCCTCCTAGTCTCCTAATCTCCTGTTCAAAGGACACAATGAGCCTGTTGATCTGGCAATTGATCGATTCCGGGTTTCCTTCCGGAGGATTTGCGCACTCGGGCGGGCTCGAGGCGACGATGCAACACGGCCATGTGACGTCGGACACGGTTCGTGCATTCGCGAGGCATGCGCTGACGCAAGCGGGCCGGGCCGCGCTGCCGCTGGTGACCGCGGCCCATCAGCAGCCAGACGGCCTCGTCACGCTCGATGAACTGTCGGACGTGTTCCTCTCGAATCCCGTGGCCAACCGCGCCAGCCGCGCGCAGGGGCGTGCCCTGCTCGCCAGCGTGGCGCGATCGTTTCCGCACATCTCTATGGCATCGATCGAGGCGCAGGTTCACCAGCACCGGCTCGCGGGGCACCACGCGCCGATGTTTGGCGCCATCTTCAGCGCGCTGGCGATCCCGCTGGCCGACACGCAGCGCGCGTTTCTGTTCACCGGCCTTCGAAGTACCCTATCGGCCGCGGTCCGGCTCGGGCTGATAGGCGGCTACGAGGCACAGGAAATCCAGGCGTCGCTGGCCGGCGACATCGACGAGGTGATCCGCCGCTGCGGCGAGCTCGCGCCCCGCGACATCGCGCAGACGGCGCCGCTCGTCGATCTCTTCCAGTCCACGCACGATCGGTTGTATTCGCGGTTGTTTCAATCGTAAGAGGGTACTCATGGCAAAACCTGTCTTTCATCACGCACCGCACCCGCACGATCACGACGACGATCCGACAACCCCGGGCGTGTTTGCCCAGCGTGCCGGCCGGAAGCATCGCGACTACGGCGCCCGGTCATTCACTGTGGGAATCGGCGGGCCGGTGGGCAGCGGGAAGACCGCCCTTCTGCTGGCGCTGTGCCGGGCGCTTCGCGACCGTCATCAGCTTGGCGTCGTCACCAATGACATCTTCACGAAGGAGGATGCGGAATTTCTGATGCGCCACGAGGCCCTGCCGGCCGAACGCATCCGCGCGGTCGAAACCGGCGGCTGCCCGCACACGGCCATTCGTGACGACATCAGCCCCAATCTCGTCGCCCTCGACGGGTTGATGGAGTCGCTGAACCCGGAGCTCCTGTTCGTGGAAAGCGGCGGCGACAACCTGGCCGCCCAGTTCAGCCGCGATCTCGCCGACTACACGATCTACGTCATCGACGTCTCGGGCGGCGACAAGATTCCCCGCAAGGGTGGACCAGGGATTACGCAATCGGACCTGCTCATCATCAACAAGACCGACCTGGCGCCGCTCGTCGGCGCCGACCTCGGGGTGATGGAGCGGGACGCGCGCAAGATGCGGGGCGAGGGACCGTTTCTCTTCACGCAGGTGAAAAACAACGTGGGCGTGGCTGACGTCGTGTCACACGTGACGACCGCCTGGAAACAGGCGGTATCCTCAATCCCTTGAACAGAAGATCAGAAGACAAGAAGAATAGATTTCTAGAAAAACAAACCTTCTGATCTTCTGTGTACTACAGAGCGGGATTCGTGCAGTGACGGGCGGCAATCGCGTCGCGCTTCTCTTTGAAGACCCGGACCCAATCGTCCACAGATGTACGCGGATCGCGTTTGCTGAACCGCGCGACGTCGAACAGGTCGTGCATCTGGCGATCGGTCAGCTGCGCGAGCAGTCCGGCCAGGAACTTCCGGCCGTCTTCGCCAATCACCGGATCTTCGAGCGAGCCCGAAAACGACTTCGACAGGCGCGCCACACACCCTTTATCGTCTTTCCAGACCGGCACCTTCGACCACTCCTCGAAGTTCGCGGCACTTTTGCCGTCGCCGTTCGTGAAGGTCGCGCGCCCGAAGGTCTTGCCGAGGTCGTTGATCATCATGAACGGGCGCGTGCAGCGTCCGTCCTGCTGCGGCTGCAGTCCGTGCACTTTGTCGAGGCACAAGATTCGCTGCTGCTGGGGCTTGTTGTCGGTGTGCTGAAGCATCGCCGCGAGGAGCTTCAACGCATCGCGTTGCGCCAGCGGAGCACCGCCGCTCGTTTGATCCACGAACGTCAGCTCGACCCAGGCCCAGCCGGAATTCCTGTGAAGCTCGATCTCGTCGCCGGGAAGCTTCCGCTCGACGACGGCCGCCGCGAACTCGCGCGTAGCGGACGTCTTCTGCGGGTGCTTCATCGGATCGTCCGGGCATCCCTTGCAGACGACCTTGACGGGATACACACGGTCGGCCCCAAATCCCAGCGCCCATAGAAGCCGCGTCGCGGCTACTTCCGAGTAGATCTCCCCGTTCTCGTCGCCATATTTCACGCGAATCTCGTCGTCGCTGTCGATCGCGCAATCGAACTTGGGCGTGCCCGTCTGCTTTTTCTCGACGTACTCGCACGTGACGACCGCCTCGGGCCGAAAACCCGGCGCATCCGGCGGGCCGGCTTTGATGTCCTTCGAGGCAATCGGGCTGTCGGTCCAGACCTGCGCGTGACGGAGCGCCTCGAGCCTGACGTCGTTGTCGACCTTCTTGTAAGGATCCTTATTCTGGGCGGTGAGCGTGGCTGTGCAGCAGAAGACGACAGTCAAAGCCAGTGCGCGCATGCCCATGCGGTGGAACGAGCAAGAGGCATGCCTGACGAAGAGTCGGGGAGTCCGAGGAGAATCGGAGAGTCCGAGGAGAGTTAGGGAGTCCGGAGAGTCCGAAGAGTCGGAAGAGTCCCGGGAGTCCAGGGTTCGCGTTCCTAGAAAACGATGGCGTACTGAATCCATCGCCCTCCACGAACCGGAACAGGAACCGGAACCGGAACTTCTCCTAGCTCTTACAAGCTTGCCCCGACAGTACGGAAATCACGATGAGCGGATTTCTACCCTGGGGAATCAGCGCGTGCGTCATGGTGTGTGGCACGAGGCTGAAGGTACCTGCCTGCAAGTGCTGCTCTGCGGCGGCCATGCGCAACACGCCTTCTCCGGCCACGACGTAAATCCATTCATCCGAGTCGTCGTGGGTGTGGGCCACCCACGAATCGCGCAACTGGAAGAGCGTCGCTTTGCCCGACGAGGTACAGCCCAGCGGCGACTCTTTGCGCCCTTCACGCCCTCCGATGAAGTTCTTTTCCAGGAATGCCGGCACCGGTGTGACCTTCGGATCGCCCGGAGCGCCCAGATCCTTTGTTGGCACCGGCACCGGGACGGGCTCGGGCTTCGGCGGAGGCGGTGCTGCCGAGAGCGCCACATCGAGGGTCGACGATTCTCCCGCGCGCACCGCGACCTCGCGCTCGAGCGTGATCGATCCTTCACGGGCGAATCGCAGGCGATAGGTGCCCGCCCGGAGGTTGATCAGGCGCAGCGAACCGTCGGCCGCCGTTTCCCCTTCGCGCGACACCGGACCAGTCGCCGCGATCATGGTTCCGCCGAGCGGCGCGCCAAGCGTGTCGGACACTTGAATCACCAGCGCGGCGGGCTTGAACGTCGTGGCTTTGGGTGCTGAAGGCGTTGCGGGTTGCGCGGTTTGCGCCGCGACGTTCGTGGACACGAAAAGAGCAGACAGCGACAGCAGGAGCACTCGACCCATGTTCTCAGTGTAAGCGGGAGGTGTCGCGGGTGCAATCGGTGTGATGCGACCGATTGCACCCGTGGAGTTGCGGAAGTCTACTTCGCGGCGCGGAGTGTCAGTTTCTGTACACGCCAGTTGGCGAGCTCGCCGACGAGCAGTTCGTTATCGTTGCGGCAGTCGATCGAATTCACCAGACCGAACTCCTTCGGCAGTTTGCCCGCGCTGCCGAACTTGCCGAGCACGTTGCCCTGGAGGTCGACCTTGTAAATCGCGGCATCTTCCATCCCGTCCGGGTCGCCGGTGTGCGCCACGTACAGAGCTGGCTGCGCCCCCCTGGTGAGGCACAGTGCGGTTGGCGCACCGACGTTGGTGAACTGCGTCTTGAACGTGCCCTCGCTATCGAACACCTGCACGCGCTTGTTGCCTTCGTCGCCGACATACACGTTGCCCTGTGCGTCGATCGCGATGCCGTGCACGATGTTGAACTGCCCCTGGCCCGTTCCGCGCGATCCCCAGTTCTTGAGCCACTTGCCGTTCCGATCGTATTTCGCGATGCGCGCGTTGCCATACCCGTCAGCGACGTAGATATTGCCCTGCGCGTCCCAGGCGACGTCGGTGGGACGGTTGAAGCTCTCGCCTTCGACACCGGCGCCTGGAAGCGGAGCCGGCCCGCCGGCGCGGCCACCCGCGCCACCGCCACGTTCGCCACCACCACCCCGGCCTCCGCCTGCCGCGGGCTCGGGCATGATGACGGGAATGCCCGTCGGCAGCGGCGCGATCCGCGGATTCGGCACAGTGACCGCCTCGGGCTTCCGGCTCAGCACCATCTGCACGCGGCCGTTCGGATCGAACTTCACGACCTGCGTCGACATCTGATCGACGATCCAGATGTTGTCCTGCGCATCGACGCGCACCTGCTGCGGCTGCAGGAATCCGTAGATCCCCTGGCCGATCTCACGCATGTACTTGCCCGCGCGATCGAACACGAACAGCCGGCCCCCGCCGTGCGCAACGGCACGCGCCGTCGCGATGGTGATGGTCGGGTTGCCCGTGCGCGTGTAGACGTAGATTTCGCCCTTCGAGCTGGTCGCCACGCCGGCGACTTCTCCAAGGTGAATGCTGTCGGGCATCGCCAGCGGCATCGGGTTCGAATCGAACTGAATCGTCGGAACCGTCTGTCCCGACAGCAGGCCGCCGCTGACGGCCAGCGCCGCACCGACGATGAAGATGAGCGTCCGTTTCATGTGGCCCCCTTATCGACCCGCCGCCGACGAGGTGGCCGGCTGCATTTTCTGCGGGCTCAGCAGAATCTTCTGCGCGCGCCACGCGGAGATTTCCGAGACGAACAGTTGATCCGGATTGCGGCAGTCGATTTCGTGCACGGTACTGAACTCGCCGAGGCCTTTGCCGGCCTTGCCGAACTTGCCGATGATCGTGCCGTCGAGCTCCATCTTGTAGATCTCGCCCGTAATCGCCCACGACGCCGCGGGGTTCGAATCGGGGTTCGAGTTCGACGAGTAGAGATATTGATGCGGGCCAGGCGAGACGCAGACCGCCCATGGGTTGCCGACGTTCGGATACATCGTCTTCAGCGTCATGTCGTTGTTCAGCACGACGACGCGGGCGTTGCCGCGATCGGCGACGTAGATGTTGCCCTGCGCGTCCGAGCTGATCGAGTGCGGCGTGTTCAGCTGGTTCTGCCCGCCGCCGCGCTCGCCCGCGAACTGCGCGATGAAGCGGCCGTTCTTGTCGTACTTGACGGCCCGCGAGTTCACGTAGCCGTCGGAGACGAAGATGTTGCCCTGCGCGTCCCACGTGACGTCGGTGGGCCGCCCGAACTGATACTTCTTGTTCAGGACCGGACCGTCCGGCGTGTTGGTCGGTGTCGCGCCCGCCACGGGCTCCGGCCGCCGGCCGAGCACCATGACGACGCGACCCGCGGGGTTGAACTTGATGAGCATGTTCGTCCCCTCGTCGACGACCCACACGTTGTCGTCGCGATCGACGCGCACCTGGTGCGCGAACTCGATGCCGTAGAGACCGATGCCCCATTCCTTCACGAAGGTGCCGTTCGGATCGAACTCGAACAGCCGCGTATCGCCGCTGCGGTGATACACGAACACGTGTCCCTTCGAGTTCGTCGCGATCCCGATGCCTTCACCGAAGTACAGGTCGGGCGGCAGCTTGAAGAAATTCGGCACCGAGCTGTGCGGAATCGTGGGCACGTTTTCCGCCGTCGCTTTCGATTGCGCGACCAGCGCCGCGCCACCCAGCAGCGCGACGGCCGCGGCGGACAGGAATAGACGAGTCAGTATTCTCATGAAACCCTCCGGCACGTGTGTTGGTAAGCAGAGAAATCTAACCTTAATAAGGTCGGATATTCAAGCATTGAAACTTCCGCCTTGGTATCCTCGTCTTCACCGCAGCCGGCCGGGAGACAGACATGCTCGAAGTGCAGGACCTTCGCAAGTCATTCGGCACGCTCGTCGCCGTCGCCGGGGTCTCGTTCCAGCTCGAGCCCGGGCGCATCCTCGGCCTGCTTGGCCCGAATGGCGCGGGCAAGACGACGACCGTTTCCATGATTGCGGGTCTCATTACGCCGGATCGTGGAGATGTGCGTATCGACGGGCAGCGCCTCTCCGGTGATACAGACCCGCTGAAGCGCCGGATCGGACTGGTGCCGCAGGACCTCGCGCTGTACGACGAGCTCACGGCGTTCGACAACCTGCGCTTCTTCGGCTCTTTGTACGGCCTCACACGCGTGGAACTCGATCGCGCCATCGGGACAGCCCTCGGCATCGTCGGCCTTGCCGAACGGGCACGCGATCGCGTCAAGGCCTTCAGCGGCGGCATGAAGCGGCGCCTCAATCTGGCCGCCGGGCTTCTGCACGATCCCGACATCCTGCTGCTCGACGAGCCGACCGTCGGAGTCGATCCCCAGAGCCGGAACGCGATCTTCGACAACCTCGACGAACTTCGGCGGCAGGGCAAGGCCCTGCTCTACACGACGCATTACATGGAAGAAGCGGAACGGCTGGCCGATCGCATCGTCATCATCGATCACGGCCGCGTCATCGCCAACGACACGCTGGCGGGTCTCACTCGCGTCGGCCCGGACGTCGAATCGAAGGACGGACGCCTTACGCTCGAATCGGTGTTTCTGACGATGACGGGAAGGAGCCTGCGCGACTGATGGTGCCGACCGCCTTCGCCGCATTGATCGCGAAAGACCTGAAGCTGTTTCTGAGCGATCGCCGGGCCGTGATCCTGGCGTTTGCGATGCCTGTCGCCATCGGGTCGTTCTTCGGCATGTTGTTTCCCGGCAGCCGCTCGACCGAGACGCAGTCCCGCATTCCAGTCCTCGTCGTCGATCTCGACACCAGCGACATCTCGCGGGCCATGACCGCGGCCCTGGCGTCCGACAAGAACCTTTCATCCGAAAGCACCTCGATCGAACAGGCGCGCGACCGTGTCCGCCGCGGCAGCGCGGCCGTGGGCATCGTCATTCCGCAGGGCTTTGGCGATGCCGCGGGCCGCGCGTTCTTCTCGGGCGGCGAAAAACCGCAGCTGCAGCTGCTCTACGACCCGTCGCGCGGCATGGAGCTGGCCATGGTGAGGGGGCTCATCACCCAGCACGTCATGGAATCGGTGAGCCGCGAAGTGTTCACCGGCGATCGGGGCCGCAAGGTGATTGACGACACGATTCGAAGCCTCGACACTGCGGCGATGCCCGACGACCAGAAGCGCCTGCTGCGCGACATGCTCGAGTCGGTGCAGCGATTCAACGCCTCGGGAAACACGGCATCGACCGGCCGCGCCCCGGGCATCACCCTGCCGTACGACGTGCGGGAAGAGGCGATGACCGCGCGACAGAGCACGAACTACAACGGCTACGCGCATTCGTTCGCCGGGATGGGGCTTCAATTCATGCTGATGGGCGCCATCAATTTCGCGATCGAGATCCTCGTGGAGCGGCAGCGCGGGTTGTGGAAAAGGCTGCGCGCCGCACCCATCTCGAAGCTGACGCTCCTGGGCTCGAAGGTGGGAAGCGGCACGATCATCGGCACGCTGGTCATGCTGGTCTCGTTCGGCTTTGCCATCCTGGTGTGGGGCGTCCGCATCGAGGGCAGCGTCGCCGGATTCATCGGGGTCACGATTGCGTCGGCCCTGATGGCCGCCTCCTACGGGCTGCTGATCGCCGCCCTCGGCAAGACACCCAACGCCGCGCGCGGCGCGTCTGTGCTCGCGACGTTGCTCATGGTGATGCTCGGCGGAGCCTGGGTGCCCACGTTCGTGTTTCCGGCCTGGCTGCAGACGGTCACTCTCATCATGCCCACGCGCTGGGCGGTCGACGGGTTCGACGCGATGACGTGGCGCGGTTTCGGGCTGAGCGCCGCACTGCTGCCGATTCTCGTGCTGTTGGGATTTGCCGCCGTGTTCTGGCTGCTCGCGCTCGCACGGTTCCGCTGGGAAGAGGTGTGAACAAAGGGGTCGGGAGGGGTTTTCCCAGTCAGTGCCGGGGAAAACCCCTCCCGACCCCTTTTAGCGCAGCGGCGACGGCACGACGGGCGGCTTCTGCATGATGTCGCGGATACGCAGGATTTCCAGCTCTTCGAAGATGAGGCTCGGCGCGATAACCGACACCGCCGAGGTGGCGCCGGCGCGGTAGGAATACACCGTCCGCTCTTTCGACGCTTCCGACAGATCCCGAAACGCCACCGCGGCCACGGAACCGAATCGCATGCCGCGCACGGGCGTTTCCTTCCCGTCGAGGGTCACCTTCACGACGGCGTCGATGCCCGGACCCGCGCCGCCAGGGCCCTCCGGTCGCACGCCGCGCACGATGTACCCGAAGTCCTTGTCCTGCGCCTTCAGCAGCTCGATGTATTTGGCCTTTAAATCCGACGCGGGAATCGCCTGGGCGCTCTCCAGCTGGAACACGCCGGCGAGCACCGTGTTCGATCGGCCGTGGCCGTTGGAACGCAGGAAATGTTTCTGCGGCACGCGATTGGTCAGCAACGTCGCAAGCCTGCCCTTCTCGACCAGCCTGACGTCTTTGGCGGGCATCCCCTCGTCGTCCACGGTGTAGCTGCCGACGAGCGGTTTGCCTTCGAAGTGCGTCAGCGACGGCGTGTCGCTCGCGGCAAACGAATCGGCCATCACCCGAAGGCCTGTCCGGTTGAGAAAGGGGGACGGCGTGGACTGTCCCATGCGCGGGTTTTCGGTGTCGGGCGGACGCCGTGCCTGCATCATCTGCACGAGCGTCTCGGAGATGAATTGCGCGCCGCCGATGCCGTCGATCATCACAGGACCGGCGAATTCCTCGCCGATCGGCGCCACGCGTGCGGCGCTCACTCCGGCTGCCAGCGCCCGGGCGCGGGCGACGAGATCGGCCGGGGCCGGCAACTCGGCAACCGCGCGCGCGACCTCCGTATAGGTCTCGCGCACCGGCATGCCGTCGTCGGCCTGCGCCTCGGCAAAAATGGCGAGCGACGCGAGATGAATCGGCGCGACGGTCTTGAAGCCCTCGCTGTTCAGGTAGTAGCGCGTCCCGTGCACCTGCGCGATCGACGCTTCCGACAGATCGATGTCGGGATACGCGCCGAACACGGCCGACGGCTGCTGAACACGGGCCAGCACGCTGTTGCGGTCGGCCTGCAGGCGAACGCTCCCGCTGTCGCCGTGATCGCTCCCGGCTGTGTCGGGCCTTGGCCACGCTCCGGGGACAATCGTCTCGACGGCCGGCTCCGGGGAAAAATCCGGAATCGGATCGCTCGCGGTGCGATTCTGAAACGCCGCCTTCTTGCGCGCGAACATCGTGATGGCGCGCTTGTAGGCCGTGTCGGTGGTGATCCAGATCTCGCGCCGCATCGCGTCATAGTCGTCGTCGAGCGGCGCAAGAACCGTCTCGCCCGTCAGCCCGCCACCGCCACCACCGAATCCCTGCACCACGAAGCGCGAGCTGTCGAACGTGTAGTCGCCCACGCGCACTTCGACGCGCAGCGTGCGCGAGCGCCTCGGCGGATTCTCGACGATCGCGCCCAGCCGTGCCGACATGTCCGACATCGTCCGGTCGAGCACCTCGTACGCGATGTAGTAGGGCGCGGCCTCCCCTTTCATGCGCAACTCGGCCATCGACCGCTTCATTTCGTCCTGCATGGCTGAAAGGGTCGGTGATTCCTGCGCGGAAGGCCTGCTGATCAAGATGCAAAGCGCAACCACTGACAGGGCTAAAGCCCTGTGCCACCAGCTTGGACGCCCCTTGCCCGCCCACTGCGCGCCGACCATCGCCCATGGCCCACCGACCATCGCCCATCGACCGCGCGTCATGTCTTGCCACCGCGCACCGGCGGCGCCGGAAGAATCGGGCGCGTTTCCTGCGACTGCATCTTCTTCTGGACTTCGACCTCGCTGACCAGCAACGACGGCGAGGACGCCGACACGGGCACGCCACCGCTCTCGGCGCCGCACACGCCGTTGAAGACGTCGATTTGATCGTCGGTGGCGATGATCTTGCCGAATGCCGCGAGCGGCGTGCCGATGAGATCGACGCCACGCACGAGCTCGGGCTCGCGCCGGGGATCGGTGTAGATGCGGTACACCACGTTCGGCAGGACGTTGAACGCGTTGGCCGACCCGCGTCCGGTCGTCGTGAAGCCACCCTCGATGTTGTCGAACAACAGGCCGAACGGCTTGCCTTGGCGGAACGCCTCTTCGCGCAGCTGTTCCATCAACCGCTCGCGCGAGACGGTCTTCGACGACACGACCTGCAGGTTCGATTGACGCGACACAGGCAGGAACCCGGGTTCCGCCCGCCCATGGCCGTTCGACTTCGCAAAATTCTTCAGCGGCGCACGATCGAGCAGGAAGGTCTTCAGGACACCGTCGTCCACGACCGTGACGCGCTGCCCTTTCACGCCCTGGTCGTCGTACACGTAATGCCCCATCAGTTCGACGTTGCCGACCTTCTCGATCGTGGGGTCGAACGTGACGCTGAGGAACGCGGGCAGCACCGGCTGGCCGACGCGGCTCGTAAACGTCTGGCCATCGTCGGCGTTGCGCTGGCGATTGCCTTCGACACGATGCCCGAAAATTTCGTGGAAGAACACGCCCGCGGCGCGGCCGGTGAGGATGGCCGGTCCCGAAAACGGATCGACGACCGGCGCGCGGCGTAGCCGTGCGAGCAGGCCGATCATCGCGCGCGCGTCGGCGATCAGCTGACGCTCGTCGGGAAGTCCGTCGGGCGAGGTCGCGAAGTAGCTCGTGTACAGCGGAAGCTCCATGCCGTCTTCCGCCTTCGTGACGCCTTGAATGAAGATCCGGCAGCCAACATCGCCGGTGACGATTTGAGAGCCCTCGCTGTTGACGTAGTAGCGGTTGTCGGCCTCCACCGCGATCGAGACCTGACTGCGCAGCACGAGCGGGTCTTCGCTGAACACCGCCGAAACGCGGCGCAGCCGCGCCTCCCAGGAACGTGTGTCGAGGGTATAAGCGGCCAGCGAATCAGCGTGCTCCTGCCGCTCTTCGCGCGAAAAATCGGCCGACGGATTCTCGTCCTGTACCTTCGCCGCTACGTTGGTTCTGACGCGCGTCAGCGCTTCGCTCGCCTGCTTGTAGCTGCGATCGGTCGCGCGCCAGAGCGCCAGCCTGATTGGCTTTTCGTCGTCGGTGAGCGGCAGGCTCACCTGGACGAGCCGCGGCGAGTTCGCGCGGGCGTCTCCGCGAATCGGATGCGTGTTGTCGAGCTGATAGTCGCCGACGCGCACCTCGACGGTGGCGTACCGCTGACGACTCTCCTCACTGCGATCGACGGCGCCGAACGACGCGATGATCTGCGTGGAGTGGCTGTCGTGCAGCGTGTAGGCCGCGAAGTAGGCCGGCACCGGCTGACTCTTCAGCACGTCGACGTTGCGCTGCAGCTCGGCGCGCAGGATGCCGACGACAGAATTCGGCCTGGGCGACTGGGCGGACACGCCCTCGACGACGCAGACGAGCGCGGCGACGAAGATCAGACGAAATGTGGAAGCTATGGCGAGATCATACCGCACGGAAAGGGGTCGGGAGGGGTTTCCGGAGCGGGCGAGCGGAAACCCCTCCCGACCCCTTCTCTCAACCGACCCCCAGTAAAGACTGGAGAAGCATCGCGATGGCGCGACGCCGCGACGGATCGATCAGCCACAGCCAGTCATCGAGCAGGAACTCGATGCGAATCGCGAGCAGGGCGATGCGACCCATGACGGTGTAGCCGAATGCGGCGCCGAAGGTGATCATCAGAAACCAGATGCCCACCTTCGCCGCCCGACCGATCGCGCCCTTGTGCTCGATGGAAAAGAAGAAATACGTCACCGCGCACAGCACGCCACCGACGACGAGGAGGTTTCTGAACGACGCCCAGAAATCGAACCCGCCCGCTTCGAAGACCGCGAGCGAGAGAATCGTGTTGCGGATCTGCGCGAGAAAATCGCCGTGGAGAAAGCCGATCAGCTGCAGGCCCGCGAACGTGCCGACGATGAACGATAGCGGCCACCGCGCGATCCAGGCGCCGCGCGGCGCGAGCCGCCACAGCAGCATGACGCCGAGCACCAGCGGCACGATGTACCAGAGATTCCGCTGGGCCTCGGCCCCCTGCAGCCCCGGCATCGCCCAGTTCTGAACGAGCGACGGCCACAGACGGCCGATCAGATTGGGGACGAGCACATCCCAGAAACCCACCACCATCCAGTAGGCGGCCGACACACCGACGAGCACCGACTCGGCAACCTTGTAAAACGGGTTGTCGGCATACAGGAACGAGAAGATGGCGAGCGTGAAGAACGCCGCGAGCCACAGCCCGACCGTCCGCGGCGCACTGAATCGATACTCGGTTTGTCCCGGCTGCGCCTGCTCCGCGCGGGCGAACTCGCCGTAGGTCGCCGGCACGTACTCGGTCGCGCCGGCGGGTACCGCGACAACGTGAACGTACTCGCGCCCCATGCCGGGGTCGGTGAACAGCGCGCGGCCCAGCAGCCCGGCGGCGCCGGCAACGAGGAGGACCGTCCACAGGAGCTGATCGCGCTTCACGGCCGCACCGCCCGCTTGTCGGCAAAGTACAGGATGTTGGCGACCACGATGAGCATGATGATCAACAGGTGGGCGACCAGCTGCGGCCCCATGCGCCGGAGCCCTTCGAGATACTTCGGATCCGGGTTCGGGCCGCCGTACGCGTCAATTACGAGCTTCTCGTATTCGGCCGCGCCTTTAATCGCGCCGAGCAATCCGCGAAGCTGGCGCGGCACGTACGGATACACGAGCGGCGCCTGCACGCCGGTCGTCCCCGCTATCAGATGCAGCGTGGCATACGGCGTCGCCGCGTACTGGACCCATTCCTTGACGCCGGGATAGCCGGCCGACACGTTGATGATGAGCTTCATCTGCTGCACGCTCGTGATGCCCTTCATCATCGGAATGTCCTGCACCGCCGTCCCGCGCGCGTCGGTGGTATACAGCTCGCGGATATTCGTCGTGATAACCCTGATCACCGCTTCGTACCCCGACTTGTAGCCGAGATTCACGTAGTCCTGGCCGTACACGAGATTCGGATAGTCCGGGCGGATCACCTTGTCGATGGTGTTCTGCACCATCTGCGGACCGACCGGCCACAACGCCATGAAGTACATCTTGAGTTTTTTCTCGGCGCAGTGCTTCACGAAGGCGGTCGCCATCGGCTGGAGCTCGCCCTCCGACGCCGGGTCGTAATCGAACGACAGCAGCACGGGATCGCCGGGAGACAGGCGATCGACCTCGTCGAACGTGGCGTGGGCCAGCGCGCTGGGCAGTTCCGGAAACGTCCGGCCGGTGACGCCGATGAAGTAGATCGGCAGCAGTACCGCCCACAACATGAGCAGGAAGATCCAGCGGCGATCGAGCGTCCGCAGCCCCGCCATGACGCCCGTCGACGCCAGCTGCCGGGCAAGCGGCACCATCGTGCCGATGAACACCAGCACGACCCACCACTGATTTCTCAGAAACTCGCTCATCGATCTCCCGTGCCGTGGCGCAACTGAAGTTGCGCCCTACAGTGCCTTCCCTGCCCTAGCCCGGCGCAACTGAAGTTGCGCCCTACAGTGCCTTCCTTGCCCTAGCCCGGCGCAACTGAAGTTGCGCCCTACAGTGCCTTCCTTGCCCAGCCCGGCGCAACTGAAGTTGCGCCCTACAGTGTCCCAGCCTACGGTAGGGCGCAACTTTAGTTGCGCCCAGTGCTCTAGTCCTTGCCGAGATACGAGCGGTCGACGCCGATCAGAATTTTCAGCGACGTGGCGACAATGCCGAGCGCGATGCCGATCATGATGGCCCGGTTCCCGGCGGTGTTGAACACCGACATGATGTAGACGGTCAGATTCTCGAGCCGCAGCCCGGTGAAATACCGGAACCCTTCCCAGTTCTCCGGATCGATCCAGTTGGTCAGCGCCACGCCGGCGAACGTGCGTCCCAGCAACACCACGAAGGCGGTGCCGAGCAGCAGATTGGCTTCGAGGTTCTTCGCGCGAAACGCGCGAAACGCGGCCGACGCGATGTAGAACGCCAGCAGCGCGAAGATGGTCGCCGTCAGTGGCTGGAATGCGTATTGGTAGGAGTACCAGAACGCGCTGCCGGTCTGGCGGTACGCGCCCGACCAGCCGTAGTCGGGAAACTGCGGCGACGGCGCGGCGCCGATCTTCCCCAGGCCCACGAACAACGTCCCCAGGAACGACACCAGCACGATGATCGAGTACGCCCATCCCCGCTGCTTATCGGAGATGCGCTTCAAGTGCGAGCGCAGAAGATTCCCGCCGCCCAGGATGAACGCGATCGCGGCCAGCACGTCGAACCAGATGGCCACCGTCTCGCCCCAGCTCTGCGTGTAGGGCACGAAGTACGCCCCGATGAGCGTGAACCCCACGACCGCCGTGATGAGCAACGGAACTGTGCGCTTCATGATCGGGACCGGCTCAGGTCAGCACCCGGTTGATCAGAAAGTCGACAAAGGATCTGATCGCCGGCGATCCCGTGAGGCTTGCGAGCGTCTCGGCTGCCACGCCGGTGAAAATGCCCGCCGCGACGATCAGCTTGCCGACGTCCTGACCTTTCAGGCTGCCGAGCTGGTCGGGTTCGCCGGACAAGTATGCGGACGCGGCGAAGAACTCCTCGCCGATGAGCGTGTAGTCGCAGGCGGCCACGAAAAATGGCAACTGCGCGGGCTGCGCGGTGCCGGCAATCTGAATCGCGCCTACGCCGTTGCCCATTTCGGCGAGGATGAGCGATTCGGCAAAGAACGAGCCCATGTAGAAGCACGCCGCCGGACGCTCGCGCACCATCAGCCCCTGCACGTACGCGACGTACCCGAACTGCTCGTCGGTGACGTAGTACACCTGGTCGGGCGAAAAGGCTTCGGGGCGTCCAGCTGCGAGGTATGCGGCCTGAACGGTTTCGCGAGCGGCCGTCATCACGAGCGATCGTGACGTGGGCACTTCGACCCGGGCGTCGTACTCCGCCGCCGTCTTGGCAACCCGGGAGAGGACGGTGAGCGACGCGATCGTCTGGATGTCGTTCATGTCCTGCACACCAGGGATGTACAGGACCGAGCGGCCCATCTCCGTCGCGCGGCCGACGGCGTCGTCGACGGCCTCGAGACCGGCAATGCGGCGGACCTTCATCTTCATCCCGCGGCGCGCCGCGAGAATGTAGGCGAGCACGGCTCCGCAGAGCGTGACGAGCAGCCCTAAAAACCAGATACGCGTCGGGTCGAGCCACGCCATCTGCGGCATCAGGGTTCCTGTCCGCCAGCGCCTTCGATCAATTCCACATTGGCTCGCGGGATGATAACACCCTCTCCCGATTCGAACGTGACCTCGAGTACGCGCGCCTTCGAACCCGATTGCAGCGTCTGCGGCTCGGGCGGCAGCGCCGTGACCCGGCCGATGAGCCCGAAGTACGGATCGCGAATCACTCGAACGGGAGCGCCAATCGCGAGACGCCCCGTCACCACCTCCGACACCGCACCGGTGCGCGCGTCCGCACGAAGCGGAACGATAATCTCGGGGCGCATCACACCGGCGCGAATCTGCGTCGCGCCGTTCACGGCCGCGTCATCGCCGGCGCGCGACGCCAGCAGATCGAAGGTCCTGCGCGCCATCGCGATCTCGCCGAACCCTTCGGTGATGACGATGGTCAATCCGATGCGCTCGGAGCCGGTAATGGCGACGCCCAGGTTGTAGCCGAGCACCGCCTCGAGGTCGGCATCGTCGATGCCGCCGGCGATAATCGCCGCCACGCCGATCTTGCGGGCACGCGCGATGGCCTGCGCCGTTACGCGCGCGCCGCCCACGGCCACGCAATCTTTCAAATCTGGGGTGATGAGGTCTTCCGTCAATTCCTGATCGTGCCGCTTGGCGACCATGCGGATGGGGCCGAACGTCTCGCCGCCGACGCCGAAGATGCCCTGGACGAACGTGACGTCCGCTTCAATCGCGCAGCCCTCGTTGGGAAACACTTCGACCACCTGACCGGTCAGGTACGCCTTCACCTGCACCGGCAACGGGGCGCCACGGACGATGACCTGACCGGTCACCGCGGAGATCGATTCGATGGTGCCGGCGATCTGGCTCTTGTACTCCTGGCGGAACTTTCCGAAGATGCCCTTGGTTCGCGCCAACACGTCGCCCGGCTCGATGCGCTCGCCTTCCTTCTTCGTCATGCACTCGGGCACATCGCCCGGCGGCATCGACAGAAGCTTGGCGAGGTTCAGCGGCGAGATGTCGCCCGGCATGAAGGTTTCGGCCACGACCTGTCGCGCGTCCACGCGATCGCCCGGCTTCACCACAACGGTGCCCGAGATCGGCAGGAGCCGTCTCACGGTGTAGCGCATGGCCGCGACAACCTTGAGACCCGGCGTATAGGCGCCGCCTGCTGTGGCCGTCATGCCCGCAATCCTTGGCGTTCGAGCTGCGGATACAACTGCAGCGCGGTGACCCAGGCGTCGACGAGCCCACGGCCTATCGCACGGTCTGTTGGAAGCAGCAACGGCCGGCCGCGCGCATCGAGGATGAGTCCCACGGTGCCGCCGCGCACCTCGCGTTCGATCGGCTTGCCCGGACCACCTCCGACGTCGAAGGCTTTGTCGGGCTCGACGGCCACGGTGGCCTTCTCGCCGTCGCCCAATGGAAACAGGCGGATGTCGCCCACGGCCATCTGTCCGGATTCGTTGAGCGAAGATGACCGGACGCTATAGCGAAAACAGGGCTTGCCGGGTTTGCCGGTGCCCTTCGCGGCCACGCACGTCCCGAGATAGATGAGGCAGTCGCGCTCGAACACCTCGAGCGCCGCCTTCGGATGCACCTGCGCGAGCACGCCCAGGTGCGGCATCATGAAGATGCTGTCCTTGGCGAGCGCGGTGAATCCTTCCGGCTCGAACGCGTCGATCAGCATCATCGCGGTCTGGTGCATGCGCGGCGCGTGCGACAGCACGCCGCCCGACGCCGACGAGCAGGTCGAGCTTCATGTTGTCGACGATGGTCTGACCTGCGCTCTTCTGGCTGAACGTGTCGCCCACCGTGCGCTGCTGCTGCACGCCCTTCAGCGTCGTGGCGAACTCCTTGTGCTGCACGTAGGCCAGCCGCAGCGCCTCGCGCGCCACGGCCTGCTCGAAGACGAGCGCCTCGAGCGTCTGCGGGATCGTCGTCGGGCGGATCATCTTGTTCTTGACGCGATTGCGCAGCTCGCGCTCGTCCATCTCGAAGGGCACCCAGCGCAGGATGTTCGGCATGCCGGCTTCGGCGCAGACGTTCGAGATCGAATAGCTCATCCCGAGGTTGGCGCTCACCGTGCGGTTGAAGACGCCGTCGAAGACGCTGAACACGTCGGTCGTCGCGCCGCCGATGTCGACGCCGACGACGTTGATGCTCTGCCGCTCGGCGATCGTCTGCAGGATGTTTCCGACCGCGCCCGGCGTCGGCATGATCGGGGCGTCGGTCCACTGCATCAGCTTGTCGTAGCCCGGCGCGTGCGCCATGACGTGTTCGAGGAACAGGTCGTGGATCGCGTCGCGCGCGGGGCCGAGGTTCTCGCGCTCGAGCACCGGCCGCAGGTTGTCGACCACGGTCAGCGCGAAGCCTTCGGCGCCGTCGAGCACCTTGCGCACAAGCGGCGCCGCGTCCTTGTTGCCCGCGTAGATGACCGGCAGCCGGTACTCGCCGCCGAACCGGGGCTGCGGCTTGGCCGGCGCGATCGAGCTCGGCGATCTGCACGACGTGCGTGGTGGTGCCGCCGTCGGTGCCGCCGGAGATGAGGATCATGTCGGGGCGCAGCTCGCGGATGCGCTGAATCTGCTCGTGGGGCTGCCGCTCGTCGTTGGACGCGATGACGTCCATGACGATCGCGCCGGCGCCGAGCGCCGCCCGCTTCGCGCTCTCGCCGGTCATCTCACGCACGACACCGGCCACCATCATCTGCAGGCCGCCGCCCGCGCTCGAGGTCGAGATGTAGATGTCGCAACCCTCGTCGCTCGGTTGCCGGATGAATGATGCGGCCATCGTCGTCGATGAGTCGGCGGCCGGCGAGCTCCTGCACCTCGGTCACCGCATTGACGACGCCGATGGTGACGTCGGCGAACGGCGCTTCGACGGTCGTCGGCGCTTCGCCGCGATGCGTCTGGCGGTAGACGCCGTCGACCTTCTCGATGAGGATCGCCTTGGTCGTGGTGCTGCCGCAGTCGGTGGCGAGAATGACGCGGGCGTTTTTCGGATCGGCCGGGGTCATTTTTTGTCGCGGGGACCCGTCGATGCCGCTTCCGCGTCGAGCGCCTCGATGCGCGCCGCGATGTAATCGAGCGAACCGCGCTGCTCGAGAAACGACGTGAACTGCTCGTACGCGCCCGCGCCGCCGGCAATCGTCAGGAACGGCTGAAAGAACGTGAGGACCTGCGCCGACAGATAGTTGAGCGGCCGGGCCATCTCGATGGCCATCATCGCGGGCGTCGTCAGCCGCCGCCGCACGATCTCGCGGCAGACGCGCTCAACGAGCTGCGCCTGCGCCTCGTCGGGCTCGACGGGCCCTGGGGGATCGACCGCGAATGCGTGCTTCAGCCATGCAAGGCGTTGATGTCCGGCACGAGGCACAGCCTCCTATATTACCTATGTTCGGCGGTACAATGCCCGGACTCCAATGAAGCTGATCATCGTCGACCGTTCGAAGCCAGAAACGTACAGAAAGCTCAAAGAGAAGTTCGCCGACGAGCTGAACGTCGAGGTCATCTGGGACCGCCGCACGAAGCAGCGCCGGCGCAATTTTGCCACCGGCGGTCCCGAGCGTCGCTCGCGCGAGCGGCGTCAGCTCATCAAGGGCTTCGACGGCAAGGACTACATCGTCATCCACGTCGCAAAGTAGAAACGGTTCCGGGATCCGTTTTCGCCGGTTACCCACGAAAACGGATCCCGGAACCGTTTCTCCCTTCCCGGCCTTACCCGGACCGCACCGGACTCCCCGCCGCCGGACCGAGATTCAGGAACGTCAACTGCTCGGGGTCGGCATCGAATTCCGCCTCGGGCCGCGTCTTCCAGTCGAGAGCCGCCCGTCGGCCGACCAGATCGAGCGCCACGATCGCCGCTACGCCCGCGGCCGCCAGACGTAACAGCGCAACCGGATCGTGAAGCGCGCCCAGCTCCCATCGGACGGGCCAGTACGCGATGGCGTACATCCCGCCGAAGTACAGCGGCCATCGCGTCTTCAGCTTCGTGTGGCCGGGAGGATACGCGCGCGTGAACGGCACGCTGTCGATCGTGATCGACGCGGCCTGGGCACCGAACGTGACGGCGATGCAGACGAAGACGGCGTGCGACGCCGCGACGTTCAAGCCCACCAGAGGCAGGACCACGAGCGCGTTCACGGCCAGGGCTGGAAGCAGCGCGAACGAAATCATCGCGGCGCGCAAACCCAGCCAGTAGGACGCGGACGGCATCCGCGAGTGGACGCGGAAAACCCAGGCGGCGGGAAGTTCCGTCGGCATCGCAAACGACGATCGCAGGCCGATGATGATCCAGTAGCCAATCACCATCGGAATCCAGAGCACGACCGTTCGAGGCACGAACAATGCCTCGAGCCCGCCGCGCCGCGTCGACACCGCGACGCTGATAATGCCCACGGCGATCGACCCGGCGATCGCCACAGGCACCTGCTGGGGTTTGCTGCGCGCGAGCGTCGTGAGGATGAAGTCAGACACGGCGCGCGCCGTACGATCGCGGCCGGCGAGCACGCGGGCCAGGGCTCGGCGAAGCCGGGCGCTCGCCGCCACGCGCGCAGATGGCGCGAGCGCCGCGCGCATCTGTTTCCAGTACCCCCCAAACGTCACGGCGACCGCGCCGGCCACCGCCAACGGCAGCGCGATGAGGGCCCGCCCGGCAAACACGTCGAGACCTTCCGCCCGCGAGCCTCGAATGCGCTCGAACAACCCGACGAACCAGGTCAGCGGCAACCATTCGGCCGCGCGCTTGTCGAGAAAGGCCGGCGTCGAATCGCCCATGGCGGTGGGCACCATCATGAAGCACAGGACGGCGCTCAAGAAGACGAACTGCAGCAACGAGCCGATCGACGCGGCAAACTGTGGCTCAACGAGGAGCACCAGCAGACCGCGCACGATGACGAGCGTTGAGAAGATGAAGACGGCGCCGCCGATCGTGCCGGCGAAGTGTCCGAGCGTGTGCCTGATGATGAGGCCATCGTTGCCTCCCGTCACGAGGCCGAACGGAACGCCCGATGTGAGATTGACCAGCAGTGCGGCGCCGAGGAGGAACGTCGCCAGGGCCGCGAGCTTCGCGAACACGACGGTCCGCCCCGGCACGGGCAGCGGCCCGAGGACCATCGCATCGCGCTTGTCGAACACCAGCGTGTCCCAGATGAACACCGTGATCAGGCCCGTGGTCACCATCGAGTACGCGACGAAGACGATGGCCATCTGCAGCAACCGTGTCTCGACGAGCTCGGGCATGTTTCTGACCTTCGCCACGAGCCGGAGAATCTCGAAGCTGCCCACGGTCGACATCATGATGTAGATGCCAGGCGTGACCAGAAAGGCAAACACGCCGATGATGGCGCGGCGCATTTGAAGATCGGACGTCGCCGATTCGTTGGCGGCAAACTGCTCGAGAAAGGTACGCCAGAGAATCCGGAACGCCGGGACAGGCGGGTTCATTGCAGGTGCATCGCCTCGACGAGCGCACGGGTGCGGCCCTCGACGTTGGTCTCTTCCACCAGCGTGGCGAAGACGGCGTCGAGCGTTGGAAGCTTCAGCGTCTGGCGAAGGTTCTCGACCGAGTCGTGGCCGACCATCCGCCCGTCCTTCAGGATGGCGACGCGCGAACAGACCTGCTCGACGACCTCCAGCACGTGAGAGCTGAACACGACCATCTTGCCTTCGGCCGCGAGCGATCGGACGAACGCCTTCAGCACCCGCGCCGCGCTGACGTCGAGGCCCGAGAACGGCTCGTCCAGAATCACGATGCGCGGATTGTGCAGGACGGCGGCGGCGATGAGAATCTTCTGCCGCATGCCCTTCGAGTAGGTCGACAGGGTCTGATAGCGATCGTCGTAGATGCCCAACAGCTCGAGGAAGCGATCGATCTTCTCGTCGAGGAGCGCGTCCGGGATATTGCGGAGGCGCCCCACGAGCTGGAGATACTCGGGGCCGGTCAGATAGGTATAGAGATGAGGCTCCTCGGGCACGTATCCGAGGAGGGCCTTGTATTCCAGCAGGTTCGCGAGCACCTCGCGGCCGTCGAGCTCGACGCGTCCGCCCGTCGGCTCGATGAGGCCCATCAGAATCTTGACGGTGGTGCTCTTGCCCGAACCGTTCGGACCGAGCAATCCAAACACCTCGCCCGGCCGGACCTCGAACGTCACATGTTCGATCGCCGTAAGCGCGCCGTAGCGCTTCGTCAGGTCGTGAACGCGAAGCATGGTTGATTCGACACCGCTTAAGGGTTCCGGTTCCAGTTCCCGTTCCGGTTCGGGTTCCCGGTTCTGTTCCGGTTCCCTGGTTCTGTTCCGGTTCGCGCACCTCGGTGGCGCAGGGCTTTAGCCCTGCCTTTCGGGCTCTTTACTCGTACCTCAACGCCTCCACAGGGCTTCCCGACGTCGCACGCCGGATCGGAAGGATCATCGCCACGACAGAAACCATCAGCAGGAATGCGGCGCTTGCGCCAAGCGTCAGAGGATCCTGACCGAATCGGCCGACCAGAAGTCCGCCCATCAGCCGAAGCAGGAGGAACGCAGCCGCGGCTCCGGCGCAGAGGCCGATGCCTATCTGCACGATCCTCGGCCGCATCATCGTCCACCACAGCCGTTCGCGTGACGCGCCCAGGGCCATGCGAATGCCTATCTCCTGTGTGCGCTGCGCGGTCGCGAAGGTCACGACGCCGTAGATGCCGACAGTCGCGATGAGGACCGCCATGCCGGCGAAAATCGCGAACATGCCGCCGAAGACGCGATTCACCCAGAGCACTTCCTGAAGCATGTCATCGAGCGTCCGGACGTTGAAGAGCGGCAGATCCGCGTCGAGTGCGCGAACTTCTTCGCGGAGCATTGCCGTGGTGGCGATCATCCCCATCTCCGAACGGGCGAGCAGTACCAGGGCGCCGGTGGGATTGAAAAGATACGGAAGATAGACCACCGACATCGGGCGAGACATCGCGTCGTGTCGCAGCGTCGGCGCGACGCCGACGATGGTGACGCGCCGAGGCAGGTTCTCGTCGCCGACGAGCGCAAATGAGCGGCCGAGGGGATCGGCGCCGGCGAGGAACTCCTCCGCGAACCGTGCGTTCACGACTACGACTTCCCTGCCCGGCCCCCCATCTTCACTGGTGAGCTCTCGGCCTCGGAGCGAACGCACGCCCAGCACATCGAAGTACCTCGGCCCGATGGTCACGGTCTGCACGTTGGGAAGGTGCTCGCCCGTGATGGGCGCATGACCGTCGAGCGACACGCGGCGGTTTGTGCCTCCAAGAAGCGGACGCGAATCCGCGAGCGTAATCAAGGCCGTCCGTTGTGCAGCCAGCCGCTCCTCCAGACGCCGGTAGAACGCGGTCCGGAGATCGGCCGCCGGAAATTTCTCCTCGGGCAGAAAGAGATTGAGCGTCAGCAGCCCCGACGTCTCGATGAGGCGGCCCACTCGTATTTCCGCAATCAAGTGGCGCATCATCGACACGGCTCCCGTGACGAGCACGACGGTGAGCACGATTTCGGCCACGACCAGCGCACCGGTCGAGCGGCGCGCCCACATTCCGGCGGTCCCGGTCCGGTTGGACGTCTGTTTGAGCATTTCGCTTCCGGGACGTCGCGAGACGTATAACGCCGGCACAACGCCGAACAGCACGCCCGTTCCCACGCACACCAGCGCGAGGAACGTCAACACCGTCCGGTCCATCGAGAAATCCATCCACATCGGTTTGCCGATTTCGGCCACGAACGTCAGCAGCAGGCCGATGCCGGCCATCGACAGCGGCAGAGCCATCAGCCCGGCTGCCACCGAGAGCATCACGCTCTCCACCAGCAGCTGCTGAATAAGGCGCCAGCGCGTGGCGCCCAGCGACGAACGGATAGAGACCTCGCGGGCGCGTTGCAGCGAACGAGCCAGCAGGAGATTGGCAACGTTGGCGCAGCTGACGAGAAGCAGCAGGCCAACCGCGGCCATCAGCGCCCCAAGCACGATGTACCAAGGTGCGCCGATACCCGGACGGAATCGAACGATTTCGACGCGCGTGCCTGTGTTCGTCTCCGGAAGATCGCGGGCGATGGTCGCGTTGATGACGTTCAGCTCTTCCGCCGCTCGAGCTGTACTGGCGTCGTCAGCCAAACGGGCAATCGCGCTGAGCGACCGAGAGCCCTGAGGCTCGCGTGCAAGCCAGCTAGCGGCGCCAAGCGGCAACCAGACCTGATCTTCGAAGGGAAAGTCGAATCCTTCGGGCATGATGCCGATGACGGTCGCCGGCTGAACGTTTACGCGAATGGTGCGCCCGACCATCGCGGGGTCACCGGCATACCGGCTCCTCCAGACGTCATGACCCAGGATGGCCACGGCTGTCGCTCCCGGCCGATCGTCCTCGCTCGAGAAGAGTCGTCCGAGCGCAGGCTGTACTCGAAGCACGCGAAAGGTGCCGGCGCTCACATAGCTGCCGGAAAACTGTTCGGGCGACCGATCGGCATCGCCCACGGTCAGGTTTGCCTGCTCGAGCGCGCCGATGTCAGCAAACGACCGAGCGGCGCGTTCCCACTCCAGAAATTCGGCGTACGACACGTGCGGATCGTTGCCCCGCTCTCGGATGCCGATGCTGACGATGCGGTCGGGCCGATCGAATGGAAGGTCGCGAACGAGGACGGTATTCACAATCGTGAAGGCGGTATTCGTCGCGGCGATCCCGACGGCGAGTGTCACGATGGCGAGCGTCGTGAATCCGGCGCTGCGGTACAAGGTTCGCGCGCCGAACTGCACGTCTTTGACGAGCGAGTCCAGCCAGCTCGCACGGAGGGCGTCACGATACCGTTCGCGCGTGGGCTCCACTCCACCAAGCGCGACGAGCGCGTTGCGCCGCGCGTCATCCGGCGTCATCCCGGCGCGGATGTTATCGGCCACGTGCAGGTCGAGATGGCTCTCGAGCTCGGCATCGAAATCGCTGCGCCGACGCACCAGACCAGCAACCCGTGCTAGCACCCGTCTCAGGATCCTCATGTGTTCCTAATCCCTAATCCCCAATCCCTAATCCCTAGTCGTTATCAGTCCGCCCGCAGCGCCACGGCGGGCTCGATGCGACTGACTCGAAACGCCGGCACCAGCGACGCCACCAACGCAATCTCGAACAGCAGCATCGCCACCGCCCTCAGGAT
This sequence comes from Vicinamibacterales bacterium, assembly GCA_963746535.1. Lineage (GTDB taxonomy): Bacteria > Acidobacteriota > Vicinamibacteria > Vicinamibacterales > JAMQPK01 > JAMQPK01. The sequence continues at coordinate 853,717 of CAVVBP010000012.1, forward strand.
CGGCGCAGGTGCGTCGGCCATCGCCCGCAGATCGGCAGGGAGCAAACGGATCGCAAGAAGCGTGAGGGCGAATCCGGCAACGATGCCAATCGCGGCCAGCCGCAATCCCCGCCGCAGCACGAGCCGCATGACATCGCTCGGCTTCGATCCGAGCGCCAGCCGCACCGCCCATTCGCGACGCCGGACAGTAACCGCGTGCGCGATCGCGCCATAGAGACCGCCGGCCGACAGCACCAGCGCGAGGCCGGCAAACCAGCCGATCAGCCACCGATACAGGTCCAGCGTCCAGAGAGAATCCGCCACGACTTCTTCCATCGTTTTCGGGTTGAAGACCGCGATCTGCGGATTCACTTCGCGCACGCGCGCACGCACGGCATCGATGACGGCGGCGGGCTCGGCGCTCGTCCGCACGACCAGCGTGACGCCGAGCTCGGCGACCTGCGACCAGTTCTGCGCCATGGGAAAGTAGATCTCCGGCGCCGCAGGCCGGTCGAGCGCCACCTGCATGACGTCGCCAACCACGCCGACGATCTGGCCGCGATTGGTCACCACGCCGACCGGATCGCGGTCCCCGAAATACCGCCGCGCGAGCGTCTCGTTAATCACAATCACGGGCGGCGCGTTCCTCGTGTCGCCGGACAGCACACCGCGGCCGCGGCGAATCGGAATCCCGAGCGCCTCGAAGTAGCCCGGCGTCACGTAGCGCAGCTCGATGGAAAACGCCGGCTCGTTTCTCGCCGGCGCACCCTTGACGACGAAGCCGGTGGATACGCTGTTCCAGCCCCAGTTCTGCAGCGGCAGCACCTGCGTGAATCCCGCGGCGCGCACATCAGGCAGGCGGCCGACGCGTTCGGCGATGTCGTAGTACTGCAGCTCGACGCCAGGCGCCAGCGGCTGGCCGAGATGGACGGTCACGACGTCGCCGGTCGCCATCCCGTTGGGCGCCTCGCGCAGGCGCGTCATCTCGTCCATCACGAGTCCGGCGCCGCTGGCGAGCACGAAGGCGAGCGCGACCTCCGCGATGACAAGGACGTCCCGCACGCGCGCCCACTCGCGCCCCGTCGTCGCACGGCCCGATTCTCTGGTCACGAGGCCTGCATCGATGCGTCCCGCCGCAAGCGCCGGCGCCAGACCAAATACAGCAGATGTGACGAGGCAGACCAGCAGCAGGAAGGCGAAGATCGTCCAGTCGAACGCCACTTCGTTCACGCGCGGGATACGTTGATCCGCGAACGACACGAGGAGATGGCTCGTCCAGCGCGCGACGACAATGCCGGCGAGCCCGCCGACCGTGGCCAGCAGCAGGCTCTCGACCAGGAACTGGCGGATCAGGCGCGCGCGCGACGCGCCGAGCGCTGCTCTCGTCGCCACTTCCTGCATTCTGGCGCCGGCGAGCGCGAGCAGCAGGTTCGCGACGTTGGCGCACGCGGCGACGAGCACCAGCACGACGGCGCCAAACAGCAGCCAGAGGGCGCGGCGTGTCGGACCGAGCACCGCGTCTGCATACGGCAGCACGCGCAGAGGCTCGACGCGCTGCTGCTCGGAGCCCAACGCCGCCCTGCGCTGCTCGACCGCCACAAGCTCCGCGACCGCGGCTTCAGGCACAACGCCGGGCTTGAGCCGCGCGACGAGCCGGCTCAGGCGGCTGCGAAGCGGCCGGTACTCGGCAATCCACACCCCGACGTGCGACTCGGTTGTCGCACTCCGGAGAATCGAGGCCGCCCCATAGGGGAACTGAAAGCGATCGGGCATGACACCAACGATGGTGAAAGGGCGATCGTCGAGCATCACGGACGTCCCAATCGCACTCCGACTGCCCGAGAATTGCGACCGCCACAGCCGCTCGCTGATGACCGCCACCGGCCCATCGTCGCGACGGAACGTCCGGCCCAGGAGTGGCCGCGAGCCCAACACGTCGAACAGATCTCGATCGGAGACGACCGCGGTCACCCGCTCGGCGCCGGATGCGGTCTGGAGGTTGCGCGTGCCCGGGGCGTATTCGCCAAACGATTCAAACGAGCTGCTCTCCCGGCGAAGCGCCTCGAGATCGTCGCGCTCTATCGTCGTGCCCGCGATCTCGACAATTCGATCGGGCGCGGCAAACGGCAGTGGCCTCAGGATGACGGTGTTGATCACGCCAAAGAGCGCGGCCGTCGCGCCGGTCGCCAGCGCCAGGCTGAGCACCGCGACGATCGTGACGACCGGATTCTTCACGAACGTCCGCGCGCCGAACCTCGCGTCCCGCGCGATCTCTTCAATGACCGTCTTCATCTCTGTCACTCATATCGAAGCGCCGTAATCGGATCGACGTGAAGGGCGCGAATGGCCGGGACGAGACACGCGGCCACCGACACCAGCGTCAGCGTACCTGCCGCGATCGCGAAATCGATCGGACTTACATTTGACGGTGATTGCCCGCCCGAAAAGATCCGGTTCCACGCCAGGGCGAATGCGACACCGGCGGCAATGCCGAGCGCCAGTTGGATGGCCGCTCTTCGCAGCACCCGCTGGAGCACATGATGCGGGCTGGCACCAAGCGCGGTGCGCACGCCAATCTCCGGCGTCATCCACGCGACTGCGTGCGCGGTCAGCGCGAAGAGCCCTATTGCCGAAAGGAGCACGGCAAGCAGGCTGGCGGCCGACGCCATGATGTTCGAGACGCGCGCATTCCAGTTCATCTCGTGGATCGATGCCTCGAGCGTCATCATGCGATACAGCGGAACATCGGGGTCGATTGATTGCATGACGTTCCGCAGCGACTTGGCCACCGCTTCGTGATTGCCGGGACCGCGCACAACGATAGACATTTGCGACGGCGCGGTTCCCCGCAGCGGAAAATACACGACGGGATCGATCTCCGGGGCCGGCCGCTGCCTGATCGACGTTGCAACACCAATGACCGTAAAGCGCCGAGGTGTTGAATCGACGACGACAGTGATCGGTTTGCCAATCGGCTCGCTGCCGGAGAGATGCAGATCGACGAAACGCTGATTGATCACGACCGGCATCGGCTGCGCTGCTCCGTCCTGCTCGGTAAACTCGCGGCCTCGCACGAGCGCCACGCCAAGCGTGTCGAAGTACCCCGGGCCGACACTGACGCTTCGCACCATCGGACGCGCGGCGGTGGCGTTGGCCTCATGTTGCTCGAGGATCAGCGCGCGCGTCGCGGCACCCCCCAGCGGCAGATTCGATGCGAAGGCCACGTGCGTCACTCCCTCAACCGAACTGAACTCGCGGCGCAATCTCTCGTAGAACGCATTCCTGAGCTCTGGCGTCGGATAGCGTCCGCCCGGCACCGCGATCGACATCGTCAGCAGGCCACGAGCGTCGCTGTCGGCAACGCCGTTTGAGACCGCGACCTCCCGGGCAGCGGCGCTGATGGACACGAGTGCGCCCAGCGCGATGGCAAACTGCGCCACGAGCAGCATCGACGTCAACCATCGCGATGGGGCGCTGTGGCTGCTGCCGCGTGTGCCGCTGTTCAGTGCGGGATTCAGATGGCTTTTCGAGACCTGCACGGCAGGAACGAGGCCGAAGACGATAGCCGAGCCGAGGCACATCGCCGCCAGAACGGCGAACATCGGCGGATCCATGGTGAAGTGCATCCAGTGAGGCAGCGTGCCTTCGGGCGTGGCCACCCACAGCAGTCGCGCTGCCAGGAGCGACAGGGTAAGGCCGACGACACCGCCCGCCAGGGCCAGCACCACGCTCTCCGCGAGAAGCTGGCGGACGATTCTCGGGCGGGTGGCGCCGAGGGATGTGCGAACGGCAATCTCCCTGACACGGTGCGTCCCTCGCATCACGTGGAGGTTCGCGACGTTTGCGCATGCCACAGCCAGTATGAGCAATCCGGCAGCGATGAACGCCAGCCACGCCGGATTCTTCCAGTCGCCGACGTACTGATTCTCGATTGGCATCACGACGAGGCGCAAGTTGCTGTTCGTCGCTGGAAAGCGCCGGCTCAACTCCGACCACCTCGACTGGAACTCGCCCCTGGCATCGCCGAGCGAGGCCCCTGGCGTCAGACGGCCGATGACGTCGAGCTGCCGCGAACCGCGGCTCGGTTGAAGAAGGCGGGGCATCACCACGAGAGGCTGCCACACCTCGGTATTGTCAAAAAACTTCGAGCGATCGGGCATGATGCCGACGATGGTCGCCGGAACACCGTTGACGCGAAGCGTCGACCCGACGACGGCCGGGTTCGCGCCATAGCGCGATTCCCATACCGAACGTCCGAGAATCGCCACGACCGGCGCGCCGGGTTCATCGTCCTGCGGCTGAAAGTCGCGGCCTGCGATCGGCCGCTCGCCGATCAGACGAAAAACGTTCGACGACACGTACGAACCCCTGAACCGTTCGGAGGCATGCGCGTCATCTCCCACCGTCATCGACGCCCAGGTGAATGCCCCCAATCCAGACACCGAGGTCGCGCCCATGCGCATGTCGAGATAGTCGTCGTACGACATGCCGAGGTTCCGGTCGGCCGTGTCCCGGGCCCGAATCATGACAACGCGGTCGGGTTCGTCGATTGGGAGTCCGCGAAGTACGACCGCGTTCATCAGAATAAAGAACGTGTTGGTGACGGCGAGCCCGATGCCCAGCACGAGGGTCGCCGTCAGCGCAAATCCGCGATCCCTGGTCAGCATGCGGAAGGCGACCACCACATCGCGGGCAAGCTCTTCGACGAGCCGCCATCGCGCCAGGTCTCTGTACCGTTCTTTCGTCGGCTCGAGACCACCGAGCGCCACGAGCGCCTGGCGTCGCGCTTTCTCGGGGCTCATGCCAGCGCGCATGTTGTCTGCGATGTGCAGGTCGAGGTGACTCTCGAGCTCGGCCGAAATATCTCGATCGGCCGACCGCTGCCGAAACTGGCCCGCTATACGGAACGCGAACGCCCGGAGCCCTCTCATCACGATTTCTCCCTCTTCCCCTAAGCCCTCTTCCTCTAAGCCCTCTTCCCCTAAGCCCTCAGCCCTAAGCCTTCAGCCCTAAGCCCTCAGCCCTTTGTCTCGAGAAACCTCGCGAGAATAGCCGTAGTCTTGTTCCACTCCCGTTCTTCCTGTTCCACCTGCCGCCGCCCCGCGCGCGTCAGCTTGTAGAACTTGGCTTTACGGTTGTTCTCGGACACGCCCCACTCGGAGCTGATGTAGCCCTCCTGTTCGAGCTTGAGCAACGCCGGGTAGAGCGTGCCGTAGTTGACGAGCAGCTTGTGGCCGCTCGTCTGCTCGATGCGTCTGGCGATGCCGTAGCCGTGCAGCGGGCCGAGCGTCTCGAGGGTCTTGAGCACCATCAGCGCCAGCGTGCCCTGCCATACGTCCGATTTGTCACCGCTCATTCGCCACTCCTATGGCTTACCTATATATCAACTCATATGGGCTGGCAATAGGAGTTTTGGGGATTGGTGGATCTACAATGCCGGGCGATGAGCCTGGACCGCCGCAACTTCCTGAAAAAGATGGCCGCCGTGCAGGCGGGTGCCGCCCTCAGCACCGCGGCGGCACGGCAGACGCGCAAACCGGCAGACGTCATCGTCGTCGGGGCGGGCGCGTTCGGCGGCTGGACGGCGTACTACCTCAGGCAGCTTGGAGCGTCTGTGAGGGTCGTCGACGCGTACGGTCCCGGAAACTCGCGCGCGACGTCGGGCGACGAGACGCGCGGCGTGCGCAGCTCGTACGGCGACCGCGGCGCCAATGCGGAGTTATGGGCAACCTGGGCGAACCGCGCGCTCGACCGATGGACGAAGTTCGACGGCGAATGGGGCCGCCAGATGAAGGTGCGGCTCTTCTTCAACACGGGCGATCTCATCTTTCGCTCGGCACCCGAGACCTTTACGGATCGGACCCAGGAGGTCTGGAAGAAGCTCGGCATTCCGTTTCAGGTGCTCAAGGTCGACGATGTCAAAAAGCAGTATCCGTCGTTCGATCTTACGAACGTCAACTTTGCCCTGTACGATCCCCGCGCGGGCGTCGTGCGCGCGCGGCGGGCCTGCGAGGTTGTGGCCGAGGCCTTCCGCCAGTCTGGCGGTGAGATTCTGATGGGGTATGCCGCCATGGGCGATCGGAGCGGTGCCGTGCTGCAGAACATCAAGACAAGCGGACCGTCCGCGACGCTCACAGCCGGGACGTTCGTCTTCGCGCTCGGACCCTGGTTTCCGAAAGCGTTCCCGGACCTGATGGCCTCGCGCATCCGGACGCCGCTCGGCCACGTCCACTATTTCGGCACGCCGCCCGGCAGCGACCGCTTTACGTTTCCCAATCTGCCGAGCTTCAATTTCCCCGGCGTCACCGGCTGGCCCGCACTTCCGCCCGACAATCGGGGATTTCGCGTGCGCCTGCGCGGATCGTCACCCACCGACCCGGATACGAGTGATCGCGCGTTCGATCGCAGCCAGGACACGCTCGCGCGCACGTTCCTCGCCGAGCGCTTCCCGCTCATGGCCACGGCGCCCCTGCTCGAGACTCGCGCCTGCCACTACGAGATGAGCGCCTCCGGCAATTTCATCGTCGATCGTTATCCAGGCTTCTCGAATGTCTGGGTGGCCGGCGGCGGCACCGCCGAAGGATTCAAATTCGGACCGGTGATGGGCGAGTACATCGCCAAACGCGTACTGCAAATCGAGGATGATCCTGCGCTCGCGAAAGCGTTCAGCCTGCCGGTCGTCTGAACTCCGCTGTTTCGACGCAGAGACGCAAAGGCGCAGAGAAATTCGTTTCAAAGAAACTCTGCGGCTCTGCGCCTCTGCGTCAAAACATCAATGCCTTGAGAGGGACGATCAGAAGAAGACCCGCGTTCCCACTATGAGGCGGCGGGCGGCAGCGGCCGATGTGGCGCGGCCAAAGAACGGAGACGTTCTGACGCCGCTGAAGTTCTGAGGGTTCACGAGGTTCAGCGCGTTGGTGGCGCGCACGAAAAGCTCGAAGCGCACCAGCCCCTCGGGAGCGCGATTGGCGCCGCCGCGCGCTTCCCCGCCGCCGCCGCGCTGGGCGTTCACCCGTGCGCGCCGTCCGACCGAATGCTCCCACACGAGGCCAAGATCCATGTTGGTAATCGGCTCGCCGCGCATGCTGTTGCGTCCGAAGCCGACCGGCCGCTCGTTGGTCTGGCCGTCGCCATTCTCGTCAAGACCGGTCGTGATGTTGTAGGGCGCTCCCGAGAGCGTTCTCAGAAACAGGTTCGCCCGGAAGCCGGCCTTCAAATACGTGTTCATCGACGCGGACAGGCGATGACGGATGTCCTGGCGCGACGGTCCCCACTCGTGCGAGAGATCGAAGCTGTCGGGCGGCAATGTCAACGCACCATCCGTTTCGTTGAGCGCTTCGCCGAACGTGTAGCCGATGTTCGCCGTCAGGCGGCGCGGCTTGTAGTTCACAATCACATTCACCTCGAGAGAACGCGCCTCGGATCGCGCGGACGTTTCGAGCAGCGTGAGATTGCGGAGCGACAGATCCGGCCGCACGCCATTCAACGGCGCGTTGAGGTCGCGGCTGCGAAACAGATGGTGGCCGCTCTGTTGCAGGTAGGTGGCCCGCAACCGTGCCCAGCCCGTCAGCGTTCGATCGACGCCGGCGGACGTCCGTCGCGTGTACGGCATGACCATGTTCGGATCGGCGCGGACGATGCTCGGCGGCTGGGCTGCCAGAGGAATGCCTCCGAGGAACGGATCCGGATATCCCGGATTCGAAATCACGATATCGCGCTGCTGCAAGCCGTTGGCCCAGAGCGTTTGTTCGTAGAGCCCGCCCTGGAAGAACTGCGGAAAGATTCCAACGCTCCCGCGGAGCGTCGTCTTCTTGCCCGGCAGCATCCAGTTGACCGACACGCGCGGCGAGAAGTTTGCCCAGTCCGACAGGTGCGTCTGCAGGTCGTGCCGCACGGCGCCGGTAATCACGAGGCTGCGGTTCACGCGGTAGCTGTCCTGCAGATACCAGCCAAACCGATAGAGTGAGTAACTACCGTCCGGGTTGATCGTGCGCTGCGTGTATGTGGTCGGGATCCGGTCGCGGTACATCTCGAGGCTGGCAAACGTGAATGTGCCGTTCGGGTTTCGCACCTCGTTGACGGCATAACTGTTCCCCCTGATCGATGCCCCGAACTCCATCTGGTGCGCGCGCTTCAGGGTGAACTGCAGCTCATTCTCGATCTGCAGATCGCCATCCCGCCGGCTGCCGCTGATTTGCGCGCCGCCCTCGGTGAACGCATCGAGCACACGAATCGTCTGCGCATCGCTGACCGACTGGCTTTCGACGTTCTGCCACTCGTACTGCACGCGCAGATTGTTCACGAATTTCCGCCGGATGGTCGCGCGGTGGCTGATCCGAATCTCGCCATCGGATTGCGCGCGCGAATACGCCCGCTCGGGCAGGTCGAACTCCGACACGCCCTGGTTCAGGCTGTTGAGACGGCGGAAGTCGATCTCGCCGCGCAGCTCCTGGCCCGCACTCAGGGCGTGCTGAAGATCGAGCTCGAACCCGGTGCGCGTCGTCGGCTGCGCAATGAGGGCCTGGAACACGCCGTCGAGCCGGGCCGCGCGAATGGCCTGCTGCTCGTTGGTCTCCGCACGGTCGATCGACATCGAGAGCCCCGTCCGGTTGCGAACCAGCGGACCATCGACGTGCCACGCGAACTGCCGCGTCTGTCCTGACGGCCGCTCGCCCGAGAACGCATTGCGCGCGTTCATCGCATCGTCGCGCACGTTCATGTCGACGTTACTACGCCAGCCGCCCGAGCCGGGCCTGGTGCGAACCTCGACGCGCGGACCGCCGTTTCCGCTGCCGGTCGCATCGTCGTAGCGCACGCGCACTTCCTGAATTTGCGTGCCGTACGGCAGCCGGCCCCCGCTGAAGCCGTTCACTCGCAGATCGGCGTCATCGCCGACAAGCTGCTGCAGCACCTGGGCGAGCTCTTCCGGATCGTCGGGCAGCGCGCTCAGCTGGTCGGCCGTGAACTGCTCGGTGAACGCGCCGAGCAGTTGCGTGTCCTCCGCGGCCGGCTGCACCTCGATTTCCTCGGCCAGCGAGGCAATTTCGAGCCTTACGTTCCGGCTGGTCTGCGCGCCGGCGCGCACACGAAGGTCTTTGACGTCGAGCGGTGTGAACCCCGGCGATTCGACGCGGGCGAGATAGTCGCCCGGCGGCAGCGCGTCGAACACGGCCTCGCCGTGTTCGCCGGAGATCGCGGTGCGCGCGACGCCGGCCGGCGACATGACGCTGACGCTCGCACCCGCAATCGCCAGATCCGTCGCGTCTTTCACGACGAGTCGCAGCGTGCCCGGGCGTGGCTGCGCATACAGAGGCGCGGCAAGGCCCAGGCACAGCACGACGAGAAGGGTTCGCACCAGAAACATTTGACGACGGCCTGGCTATTCGGGGTTTACCGGCGTGAGGATGACCGATTCGACATGAAGCTGGTGTGAAGCCGGAATAGCAAAGAACCAGTTCCGGCGCAGCGTTGACCCCTGATGCGTATTTTACGTAATATACGTAATATGAAGAAACGCCGGGTTCCTTCAGGCCGCTCGCGCGCGATATCGGCCACCGCCGCGGCAAAGACGTTCGGCCGCCTCGTCGACCAGGTGCGCAGCGAGCGAGCCGAATACGTCGTCGAGCGGGGCGGCAAGCCGGTCGTCAAGATCGTGGCCGTGTCCGAGAACCGCTGCACGGGCGCCGATCTGATTCGAATCATCAAGGCATTGCCCAGGGCCGATGAGGCCTATCTGAAGGCCGTCGAGTCGGGGATGACAGCGTTGAACAAGCCCACTGTCCCGGAGAACCGGTGGGAATCCTGATCGATTCGAGCAGCCTCATCGCCGCCGAACGCGGCGAGCTCGATCTCGAAGCGGCGCTGGCGGGAGCACTCGACGACGAGCTCGCGATCGCGGCAATCTCGGCGTCCGAGCTGCTCCACGGTCTCCACAGGCTCAAAGGCGGGTTGAAGCAGGCCCGCGCAGAGCGCTTCGTCGAACGCCTGCTCGCCACACTTCCCGTCGTGCCCTTCGACCTCGAGGTGGCGCGGGTGCACGCCCGGCTCGGCGCCGAGCTGGCGTCCAGGGGCGCCGCCGTCGGCCCGCACGATCTCATCATCGCGTCCACAGCGGTCGCCATCGACTTCACGGTGGCAACGCGCGACCTCCGCAGCTTCCCGAAAATCACCGGCCTCGACCTGAAGCGCTGGTAGGACCGCGAAGACACGACCACGAAGACACAAAGACACGACGACACGAAGACACGACGAACAAACAGAAGATCAGGAGATCAGAAGATCAAAGAATTCCCTGAAAGAATCCTTTTGAACTTCTGATCTTCTGTTACTTGACCTCACGGTGTGAGCGAGTTTCTTCTAGTGTTCGCGGATTGGCAGACTAGAGCAGTCTTCAGTTCTCAGTACGTAGTGTCCGCCTTCAGGCGGACCGCGTGAAAGTCCGGCTAAAGCCGGACACTACGTACTACGCGGCCAGTCTCACAGTCTGCGAATCTGCGAATAATTGCGTCAGTGGTCTGTCGGCAGCGTCACCGTTGCCCGGGCGCCGCCGCGGGCGCCCGGCCGCGGTTCGAGCGTCAGCGTGCCGCCATGCGCTTCGGCGATCTGCCGGCCCAGCACGAGACCGATGCCCGATCCCTGGGGCTTGGTGGTGAAAAACGGCACGAACAGGTTGGAGGGATTCGCGAGACCGGGTCCTTCGTCTTCGATGCAGACGGACACGCGATGGCTGTTCAGCTGCCACCCCACGCGCACGGCGCCGCCGGTTTCGAGCGCCGCGTCGACCGCGTTCCGCATCAGGTTGATGAACAATTGCTCGAGCTGATCGGGATCGGCCTGCACGGCGACGGGCTCGCCCGGCTGCACGAGAATCGCCTTTCGCATCTCGAGCCGGGCCACACGCTCGACGAGCGCCGACAGATCGACATCGCGCATGTTGGGCTGCGGCAATCGGGCCAGCTTCGTGGACGCGGATGTGAAGCGGCTGAGCGCGTCGGTCCGGCTGGCGATGATGCTGAGCCCCCGCCGCATGTCCTCGCGCCAGTCGTCGGGCATCGGATCCTGCGCGGCGATGCTGTCGAGGCTGCCGGCAATCGATTTGATGGGCGCGAGCGAATTGTTCAGTTCGTGGCCGAGCACGCGAATCAGCCGGTGCCACGCCTCGCGCTCCTGCTGCCGCAGCGGAACGTCCACGTCGCTCAGCACGACGAGCGTGTGCGGCAGTCCGCCCTGCCGGAATCCGCCGCGCCGTACCTGCCACTGGCCGCTGCCACCGGGAAACGCGATGCTCAAGACTCGTGGCCCGCCGTCGAGACACGCCGACAGGCTGATGTCGTCGGCGGTCCTGCCCATCAACTGTTCGGCGGGCCGTCCGAGCAGCCGCTCTCCGGCGCGGTTGACGAGGCGCAGCCTGCGCTGCTCGTCGAAGGCGAAGACCGCTACGTCGATCTCGGCCATGACCGTCCGTAAGAGCGCGGTGGCCTCCAACGAGCCCAGCCGTTCGTCGCGCAGCGTGTCGGCGAGCGCGTTGATCTCGAAGAGTGTTTCGCCAAGTGGATCGTTGCGCACCGCCCCGCGCGCCCGGAACGAGAAATCGCTCTCTCGAAGCGCCTCGAGCAGATTCGCCATCGTCTGCAGCGGGAACACGATGCGGTGGCGCAGCGCCGACGCCGCGAACGACCAGCAGACGAGCATCGCCAGGCCGACGGTCACGATGGTTTGCGTGGAGTAGTCGCCCACCCACAACAACACCACGGCGGCGATCGTGCCGGGCAGGCCGGCCGCAATCGACAGCAGCAGGATGCGCTGGTCGTAGCTGAGCTTCACGGCTCGATGTTATATCGCTCGAGCCTTCGGTAGAGCGCGCTGCGGCTCAACCCCAGCGCCTTGGCGGCTTCGGTCACGCTGCCGTAGCGTGAGACAGCCTTGCGGATGAGGAAGGCCTCGACGTCTTCGAGCCCCATGTTCTCGAGGCTTTGCGCGCCATCCTGGCTGCGGCGCAGGCCCAGATCGCCCGGCGCGACGGTCGGACCACCGGCCATCAGCACGCTCCGCTCGACGGCGTGCTCGAGCTCGCGAACGTTGCCCGGCCACGGATGACGCAAGAGCGCATCCATGGCGGGGCTGTCGAAACCGCTGAGGCGCTTGCGATACCGCCGCGAGTGCTGCTCGAGAAAGTGCAGGGCGAGCGCTGGAATGTCGTCGCGCCGATCGCGGAGCGGCGGCAGGGCGATCTCGATCGTGTTGAGCCGGAACAGGAGATCCTGGCGGAAGCGGCCGGCGGCCACTTCGGCGTCGATGGGGGCGTTGGTCGCCGACAGGATGCGCACGTCCACGCGGCGCGTGCGCGACGACCCGAGCCGCTCGAACTCGCCGGTCGCGATGACGCGCAGCAGCTTGGCCTGCTGCGACATCGGCACGTTGGCGATTTCGTCGAGGAACAGCGTCCCGCCTTCGGCCAGCTCGAATCGCCCCACGCGATCCGCGCGGGCATCGGTAAAGGCGCCGCGCACGTGGCCGAAGAGCTCGCTTTCGAAGACGGTCTCGGACACGCCCCCGGCATTGACGGTCACCATCGGCCGCGGGGCGCGGGGCGACAGCGCGTGAATCGCCTGCGCGACCAATCCCTTGCCGGTACCGTTCTCACCGGTAATCAGCACGTTGGCATCGGATGGTGCCGTCCGCTCGATGAGGTCGATCACCGGTTTCATGGCCGGTGATTTCGCAATCAGGGGCGGCGCGCCGTCGAAGGTGAGCCGCGCGGCCCCTTCGAGCTGACGTCCCCGGCGCAGGGCCCGGCTCAATTCCACCTGTGTTCTGACGATGGCGAGCAGCCTGGCGTTGTCCCAGGGCTTCTGGACGAAGTCGCGCGCGCCCCGGCGCATCGCCTCGACGGCGACATCGACGCTGGCCCAGGCGGTCAACACAATCACCGGCAGCGTCGGATCTCCGGCCTGAAGGCGCCCGAGCAGCTCCAGGCCTTCCTGACCGGATGTCGTGTCGCGCGCGTAGTTCAGATCGATGAGCGCCGCATCGAAATCGGCTTCGTCCACCGCCGCGAGCACCGCCCCCGGCGACGAGACGGACTGCACCTGAAAGCCCTCGCTCTTGAGGAGCAGCTGAAGCGCCTCGAGGATGTCTTTCTGATCGTCGGCAACGAGAATGCGCGGGGCCTTGGATGCCACGGTCTCTATTCCCACCGCAGCGCCCGCGAAGGATCGATGCGCGAGGCGCGATAAGCCGGCAGCAGCGCCGCCGCCAGCGAGACGAGCAGAACCACCGTGACCGCCACAGCCATGATCGGCGGGTCGGTGCCTTCCACCCTGAATAGCAGCGCCGCGGCGAGACGGCCAAGAACGATCGCGCCGCCCAGGCCCACGGCCACGCCGACGAGCGTCATCTTTCCGACGTGGCGCAGCACCATGCCGCGAATGCGCTGGCCGTCGGCGCCAAGCGCGAGCCGGACGCCGATTTCGGGCGTGCGCTGGGCCACCGAGTACGCGAGCACGCCGTACAGGCCGATTGCGGCCAGCAGCGTCGCGAGCGCCGCGAATCCCATCGACACGCGCGCGAGCAGCCGGTCCGTTTCCGTCCGCTCCCGAACCTGCGCTTCCATCGAGCGGAGATTCTCGATGGGCAGATTGCGATCGAGATCGCCGACGATGCGCGTGATGGCGGCATTCGTCTGGCCGGGATCCCCCGACGACCGCACGTAGAAGTTCATCTCGCCCCTCACCAGGTTCACCGCACCCCCGGCGAGCTGTCGGTATGGCAGGAAGAACAGCGGCGGGATCTCGTCCTTGATTTCGCTGTACTTGGCATCCCGCACCAGGCCCACGATCTCGATGTCGAGCTTCGGTTTGCTGTTCCGCCCGAGCTCCATCCGCGTGCCGACGACGGCATCGCGGCGCAGGTTGAATTTCCGCGCGAACGCTTCGTTGACGACGGCCACCTTCTGCGACGCGGCCGAATCGGCGTACGTGAACTCGCGTCCGGCAATCAACGGCATGCCCAGCGTGCTGAAAAAGCGCGCGCCGACAAACGAATACCTGGCATCGGTGTTGGTATCCGGCCCGGCGTCAAACCCCTGCACCGTGAGATTCGCGCTCGCATCGCTGCCTTCCAGAAGAGGAATCGTCGACTGCGTCACCGAGTTGACGCCGGGAAGCGCGGCCAGCTGTTCATCCATCCGTTCGAACAGTGCCAGCGATCGCTCCGTCGTGTAGCCGTTCAGCACGGGCGACACTCGGAACGTCGTCAGATTGGAGACCTGCATCCCGAGATCGATCCGGCCGACGTTGATGATGCTCCTCGCAAAGAGCCCGGCCACGACGAGCAACGCCAGCGCCAGCGCGATCTGCGATGTCACGAGGGTCGATCGCAGCATGCTGCCACCACCGCTCGCCGTCACGCCGGCCTGCGACTTCGCCATCGTCGTCACGCGTATGCGCGTGCTGTGCAGAGCGGGCAGCACGCCGAAGACGAGCGCGGTCACCACCGACAGGCCGAACGCAAAGGCGAGAAGCGAAACATCCACCGCGGATTCCGGCACCGCGGCGGTTCCCGGCAATAACCCGCCGAGCACCGTGCGAAGCGGCGCCGCGACGAGCAACCCCGCCAGCCCGCCCAGCACGGCGAGCAGCAGCGACTCGCTCAGCAACTGCGTCATCAACTGTCCTCGGCTGGCGCCGAGCGACAGCCGGACCGCGAACTCCCCTGCCCGCGACACCCCGCGCGCCAGCAGCAGGTTGGCGATATTGGCGCACGCGATCAGCACGACGATTCCCGTGCAGCTGAACAGCAGGACGAACACCGGAATCATCCCGGCACGATTCGGCTGCTGCCCGTGTGCCCCATCCGCCAGGAGCAGCTTGCGCGACACGTATCGCTGACGCGCCTGATCCGTGCCTTTGAACTGCGACGACTCGACGTTCTGCATGATGCCGCTGAAGACACCTTGAACCGACGACTCGGCCGCCGCACGGCTGATGCCCGGCTTGAGCCGCGCGATCAGGTAGAGCCAGTGGTCCCGGCGGTTCTCGAAATCGTCGTAGTAGGTGTGGAGCGCCCCGCTCATCGTGAGAGGCACGAAGACTTCCGGCGAGTCCTCCGGCGTCGTGCCACGGAAGCCCTGTGGCGCCACGCCGACGACGGTCATCGGCTCACCGTTGATGGTGAGCGTGTCGTTCAGAATCGTTGGATCGCTCGCGAACCGCGAGCGCCAGAAGGCGTGGCTCAGCACCACGACGCGATGCACGCCGATGGTCTGGTCGTCGGCATCCGACAGCAACCGGCCCAGCGCCGGCCGCACTCCGAGCACGGGAAAGTAACTACCCGAGACCAGCAAGGCGAGCCCGTTCGAGGTCTGTCCGCGGTGCGCGACATTCGCCGGTACGTCGCGATGCGCGGCAAGACCGGTGAACGATTGCTGACCGCGCTCGAGATCGCGAAACAGCGGATAGCTGAAGACGGCTTCTGCGCGGCCCGAGTTGCTGGCCGAGACCCGCCCGTTCTTGTCGCCCGGCGCCGACAGCGTCACGAGCTGCTCGGGGCGCTGGATCGGCAGGCGCTGGAGCAGCGACTGATTGAACGCGGCGAAGATCGCGGCATTGGCCCCGATGCCCAGCGCGAGCGACGCGATCGCCGCGAGGCTGAGGCCCGGCGTCCGGCGAAGCGACCTGATGGCCGAGCGCAGGTAGGTCAAAGGCCGATCAGTCATTGACGATCCATCCATCGCGCAGCTTGATGATGCGGTTCCCGAACTGCGCGTTGGTCTCCGAGTGCGTCACCTGCACGATCGTCGTGCCGTCGTTGTTGAGCTTCTTGAACAGCTCCATGATCTCGCGCGCCTGATCTGAATGAAGATTGCCGGTCGGCTCGTCCGCGAGAATGATCGCGGGACTGGCGACCACCGCACGCGCCACGCCAACGAGCTGCTGCTGTCCGCCGGACAACTGGCTCGGATAGAGATCTTTCTTGGCCACAATCTGGAACCGATCCAGCACGTCCGACACGATGCTCTGCCGCTGGGGCCGCGGCACGTCGCGATAGCTGAGCGGCACTTCGAGGTTCTCGTACACCGTCAGGTTGTCGAGCAGGTGATAGCTCTGGAACACGAAGCCGATGTGCTTCTTCTGCAGCGCGAGCCGATCCTTCTGCTTCAAGGCATGGATCGGCTGCCCGTGCAGCTCGTACGCACCGCGCCAATCGGTGTCGTGCATCCCGAGGATGTGCAGGAGCGTCGATTTTCCCGCGCCGGACGGCCCCATGATCGAAACGAATTCGCCGGGCTTGATGGTGATGTTGATTCGCCGCAACAGGAACGTTTCGCCGGCGCCGCTCTTCACGGACTTCTCGAGATTACTGACGGTGATCATTCTGTCCTCAATGCGATGACGGGCGCGACCTGGCTGGCGCGCCGCGCCGGCAGCCAGACGGCGACGAGCGCGACGAGACTCAGCAGAACCGGGATGCCGACGAACACGCCGGGATCGCGCGCCTGGACGCCGAACAGGAATCCGGCAATCACTCGGGCCATCGCCAGCGCCGCGGCGACGCCGATGACGACCCCGACAATCGCCAGCCGCATCCCCTGGACGACGACCATGTTCCTGACGTCGCTGGCCAGCGCGCCCAGCGCCATGCGGATACCAATCTCCTGCGTGCGCTGCTGGACGGAGTACGACATGAGGCCGTAAATACCGATCGCGGCCAGGAGCAGCGCCGACACGCCGAACACGGTCATGAGCATCGTGTTGAAGCGCTGGCGCGATGTCGATCGCGATACCACGTCGGACATCGCCCGCACGTCCGAGACCGGCAACCCGCTGGCCTGCCGCAACTGCTCCTGGATAGGGGCGCTCAGGGACATCGGCGTCACGCGGGTCCGTACCACCCACGCCATCGGCGTAATCCGGACGTTCAAGGCATTGACGGGATCGGGCACCTGCGCCTGCGGGATGAACATCTTCGGACCCGGGTCGTTGTTCAGGCCGCCATCGCGCGAATCGGCGACGACGCCGACGATCTGCCGCTCCGGCTCATCCGCGAACTCGCGCATGATCCCCCGGCCGATGACCAGCCGGTCGTTCAGCGGATTGCCGTCCTTCCAGAACCGGTTCGCCATCGCTTCATTGATGATGACGACCGGTGGCGTGCCTGCAATATCCCGATCGTTGAACGTGCGTCCCCGTCTGACAGGAATCTTGAAAACCTCGAAGTATCCCGGCGAGACCGTGGCCCAGCCTCCGCCACCGTGAAATGGCTCTTTCCCCTGCGGCCGCCCGACGATGTTGAATGGAAGCCCATAGCCCCCTTCCAGCGGAACACAGCACGTGGCCGAGGCCATCTCGACACCCGGCAGCCCCTGGATGCGATCGCGGCCGTCGCGCACCATCCGCTCTACGCCGGCCGACGTCAGAAAGCGCGACCCGCTCAGCGACATCCGCATCGTCAACACGTTGTTGACGTCGTAGCCGGGATTGACGTGACCCAGCGCGACCGACGTGCGGATGAGCAGCGCCGAGCCCACGAGCAGAATGAGCGCGAGCGCCATTTCGGACACGACGAGGATCGAGCGCGACTTGTTGTGACGGAATCCGGTGCCCGAACGGCTGCTCGTCTCTTTCAGCGTGTCGCTCAAGGTCGTGCGCGATCCGTGCAGTGCCGGTATCAGCCCGAACAGGATGCCGGTCGCAATCGAGATCGCCAGCGCAAATCCAAGGACGCGCCAGTCCATGCCGACGAGGGCGCCGTTTTCACCAAGTCGAGGGAGCCCGGCCGTGTTGACCGTCAACAGCGCACGGATGCCGAGATATCCCACGGCGAGCCCGAGGACGCCTCCGGCCAGTGAGAGCAGCACGCTCTCGGTCAGCAGTTGCCGGATAATCCGGCCGCGTCCGGCGCCGATCGCGGCACGGACGGCCATTTCGCGCCGCCGCCCCGTCGCGCGCACCAGCAGAAGATTCGCGACGTTCGCACACGCAATCAGCAGGACGAAGGCCACCGCGCCCAGCAGCACCAGCAGCGTCTGGCGCACATCTTTGACGAACGCTTCCTGAAACGGCGTCACGCTGAAGCTTTCCTTGTCGTCGAGGCTTCGGGGAAACTTGCGCCTGAACTCGGCCGACGATCGGTCGAGCTCGGCTTTGGCCTGCTCGAGGGTGACGCCAGGCTTGAGGCGTCCAGCGGCGCTGAAATAGTGACCTTGGTCGGTTGTGTTGGGATCGATCTGAAACGGAATCCAGATGTCCGGCGGAGTACTGAACTCTCCGACATCGAACGACGGACCGAGGATGCCAACGATCGTGTGCGGATCGCCGCTCAGCAGCATCGTCTTTCCGAGCACGTTCGGATCGGACGCAAAGCGGCGCCTCCACAGCGAATGGCTGAGCACGACCACACGCTCGCCACCAGGCAGAGCCTCTTCGGGCAGGAACGTCCGCCCGCGGAATACCGGTGCACCGAGCAAACCAAAGTAGTCGGCTGTTACCTCGCCGGCGGTCAGCTGTTCTGGAACGCCGCCACCCGTGAAGTTGACGATGTTGTTGCGAAATGCCGCCACGTCCTGCACGACACGTGTCTGCGCACGCCAGTGCTGATACTTCGCCGGCGATGCGCCGTTCCCCGACCCCTGCGGGAAGGTGTTCATGAACATGACGAGGCGATCGGGATCCGGAAACGGCACCGGCTTCAGCAGGACGGCGTTGACCACCGAGAAGATCGCCGCATTGGCGCCAATGCCGATCGCCAGCGTCAGAATCGCCACGATCGTGAAGCCGGGAGTCTTCACGAGTGTCCTGACGGCGTAACGAAGATCCTGAACGAGCTGGTCCACGCTTTAACTCTAGTCGCTTTTCAGGCTGGTCAGAGGATTCTGCGCGAGCATCCGCCGGATCGGAATGTAGCTCGCAAGAATCGCCACGGCGACAAGCGTGGACGAAGCCAGCGCCATCGTTGCGGGATCGCGCGGCCGCACTTCGAAGAGGAGCGTCTGGAATGACGGTCCAACGATCGCCGCGACCGCCAATCCGACGGCAGTCGAGACAAGCACCACAGCTCCCACCTCGCCAAGCACGAGTCGCACGATGCTCTGCCTGGTCGCGCCGAGCGCCATGCGCACACCAATCTCCCTCGTCCGGCCACGCACGACGTGGCTCATCACGCCGAATGTCCCGACGGCCGCGAGCAACAGCGCGAGCGTCGCGAACATGCCGGCGATGAGCATCGTGAATCGCTGGGTCGCGATCGACGCGTGCATATCAGCCTCGACAGGACGCAGGCGGGAAACCGGCTGATCCGGATCGGATGCGATCACCGCCTGCTGGACCATGTCGCCGACGGTAGCAACCGGCAGACCGCTCTTGACGATGTACGCGGAGGACATGAACGGATCGTAGCCCTGGCGGAAGGGCGCATACACCATCGGCTTCGGCGCCATTCCAAGCTGCTCGCGGGTGTCCGCGGCAAGGCCGACAACGGTGCGCCAGTAGTGCTCGCTGTTCTGAGAACCGTACCCGATGCGCTTGCCTATCGGATCCGCTCCCGGGAAGTACTGCCGGGCGAACGCTTCGTTGATGACGACCACGTCGGTCGTGCGCGAGGTGTCGTCGCGCGCCACGCTTCGTCCGCGCACCAGCCGTATTCCGGTCGTTTCGAAGTACCGCTCGCTGACCGTCATGTAACCCGAAAGGTTGAAGACGCCCGGCGGCAGCGCCGGTTGTCCTTCAATCCAGACGCCGCGCGTCACGGGGTTCGGCCTCATCGGAGCCTGCATCGCCATTGCAACGCTTCGCACACCTGGTGCGGCAGACAGACGATCGAGCACCTCTTCGTGGAAGCGGAAGCGTGCGGCCGCCTCGCGGTATTTCGAGCCGGGCAGGCTGACATCCGCGGCGACGAGCTCGTGCGGATCGAACCCGGGATCGAGCGACGTCAAGCGCTCGAAGCTCGCGATCAAGAGACCCGCTGCAACGAGCAGCACTTGAGCGATGGCCAGCTCGCTCGAGACGAGCAGCAATTGCGACCGACGCCGTTCGTGGCTCATCGTGCTTCGCACGCCACCCTGAACCGCGGCAACGAGCGGAGTGCGCGACGCACGCCACGCGGGCCAGAAGCCAAAACCCAGGGCGACGATGGCGGTTGCCGTCAGGGCAAAAGCCGCCACGCGGCCGTTGACCGCGATCTCGTCTACGCGCGGCAATCCCTGAGGCGCCAGACTCACGAGCACGTTGACACCCCAAACGGCGAACAGCATGCCCAGCAGGCCGCCTGCCACGGCCAGGACCGAGCTCTCCGCAAGGACCTGCCGCAGCACGCGTCCCGGCGAAGCCCCGAGCGCGCTGCGCATCGCCAGTTCGAGCGCCCGTGCTTTCGTGCGCACGAGCATCAGATTCGCAACGTTCACCGAGGCGATGAGCAGCATCAGCGCGACGGCGCCGAAGAGCAGCACCAGCATGGGTCGTGTATGACCCACGAGCGCGGACTGCAGGGGATCGAGGGCGGTGCCCCATCCTTTGTTCGTTGCGGGATAGTCCCGCGCGATCCGTGCCGACACGACATCGAGTTCTGCCTGGGCTTCGGCCAGCGATACGCCATCTCGCAGCCGGCCGACGACCGTCACGATGCGGACGTCGCGGCTCTCGGCAAGATTCGGGATCGATGTAAATCTGGGAACGCCGCGATCCCCCAGAAGCCACAAGTCCGCGTTCTGCTCGAATCGGAAGCTCGCAGGCACCACACCAACAACTTCAACCGGCTGGTCCGATACGGTAATCGCGCGGCCAATCAGATCGGGACGCGCGCCGTAGCGGCGTCGCCACAGCGCTTCGCCGAGAACAGCCTGCGCGGGCTGGCCGGGTCGATCGTCGGTGGGGAGAAACGTACGGCCCGCGATCGCATTCACGCCAAGCAGCGTGAAGAAGTTTCCGGACACTTGAGCGGCCTGTGCCTGTTCCGGAACACCGTCGCCGGTCAATCTCACGGCGCTTGTCGCAACCGCGGCGAGACCGTCGAAGCTGGCGCCCTTCCGGTACTCGAGGAAGTCGGCCGGCGTGGCGTCACCACCGCGCCTGGTGGGCGTCCCGCGATTGGCCATCGGCGAGGTTGCCGACACGAGCACCAACCGATCGGGCGCGGCATACGGCAGCGGCCGCAGGAGCACCGCATCGACGGCACTGAAGATCGTCGCCGTTCCGCCGATGCCCAGCGCCAGCGACAGGATCGCCGCTGCGGACGTGACTGGCGACTTGAGGAGCAGTCGTACGCCGAAGCGGAGATCTGAAAGGATCATTTTGGCCCCACGATTGGATTGGTGAGCGTGCCGATGCCGTCGTACGTGCAGACCGACACGTCGCCGGCCTTGAAGAAGATCGGCGGCTTACGCGCCGATCCGACGCCGGCCGGGCTGCCGGTCGCGATGACGTCGCCGGGCCGCAGCGTGATGATGTTCGAGCCGTAGGAAATCAATTCGAACACGTTATGGATCATCAGCGAGGTGTTCGCGTCCTGCATCAGCTGTCCGTTCAGCGTGAACTTCACGTTGAGGTTCTGCGGATTCGGCACGAACTCCTTCGGCACGATGAACGGACCCATGGGCGCAAACGTGTCGTGGTTCTTTCCGAGCACCCAGTCGGACCCATGACGCGTATCACCACGTCCGCCGCGATCGGAGACGTCGTTCTCGAGCGTGTACCCGAAGATGTAGTCGCCGGCCCGTTCACTCGACACGTGGTCGGCGGTTCGACCGAGCACCACGCCCAGCTCGCACTCCCAGTCGATTTGCGTCCTGCCGACCGGCAGGCGAATCGATTCGCCGTTGGCGATCACGATGGTCGGCGACTTCATGAACATGTACGGATTCCACCGCTTGTCGTCGGCCTTGCGCTCCCAGATGCCCGGCGCGCTCGTCGTGCCTGGCAGCGCATCGCCTGGCGCCGGCCCTCCCGCCGCCGGGCCTCCCGACATCTCCGCCGCATGCGCCCGATAGTTCACGGCCACGTTCAGCATCGTCGTCGGATACATGATGGGCGGCAGCGTCTTGAGGCTCTTCACATCGTGGACGTAGGCGGGACGGCCTGCCCCGTCGAACGGCCTGGTGTTCTGCAGAATCTCGCCAATCCGCGCGCGCACGCCCGTGTCGTAGCGGGCGATCAGATCTTTCATGTCGGACGGCGCCGGCACCTTCGCGGCGGGACTCTTGAGCGCCGCACTCGCCTGCGCAAGATCGATCACGATGGAGTCTTTGACGACGACGCCGACAAAAGGTTTACCGCCCTGTTCGAATGTCCCGAGCTTGAAGGGCATCGGACTTTGTGCGTGGAAATTCGCCGTAACGAAGACCACGGCCAGGGCCACACATGCTGGAACCAGTCGCTTCATGTTTTTCTGACCTCCGTTCATTCCGACCTCAGCGCGATCAGCGGATCGACGCGCGTCGCGCGGCGGGCCGGCACGTAGCAGGCAACCAGCGCCACGCCGGCAATCACAACCGCAACCGCGACCATCGTCGCGGGATCGGCGGGACGGACGTTGAACAGCAGCGTCTGCATCAACCGTGTCACGCCAATGGCGCCAGCCAGGCCAATCAACAGCCCGGCGAATGCCAGCGTCAGGCCGTGCTTCATCACCATGCCCAGCAGCGTGCCGCGCTCGGCGCCGAGCGCCATGCGAATGCCGATCTCCTGACGCCGCTCGCTGACGAGATATGACAAGACGCCGTAGGTGCCGATCGCCGCGAGCAGCAACGCCAGCACGGCAAACGCCACGAGAAGCGTCATCAGAAATCTCGGCCGCGCCATCGATTCGGCAAACACCTCCGTCATCGGACGGAGGTTCACGACGGGCAACCGCGCATCCATCGAGCGGGCGATCTGTTGCAGTGCGGGCGCGATCGTTTCGAACGGTGTACTCGAACGAACGACCACATGCAGCGTGCCGGGAGCGCTTTTGGCGACTGTCGGCAGTTGATCGACCAGAAGGTACAGCTCGGTGCCCGTTTCCTCGCCGAGACCTCGCTGCTTGACGTCTTTGACCACGCCGACGATCGTCATCGAGACCGGGCCCGATTGGGAGGGCCGCCTGACCACGCGGCCAATCGGACTCTGATTGGGATAAAACCGCTTCGCGAGCGTCTCGTTAACCAGCACGACCCCGCCGGCGCCTGCCGCGTCGGCTTCCGTGAATCCCCTTCCCTGGACAACAGGGATGCCCATCGCTTCCAGGTACCCCAGCATCACCTGCTGGTCGTAGTCGACGTTGTGAATCGGTCCGGCGGGCGGTCTCGGCACGCCCACAAATTCGGTGTCGTTCGCATTGACATCGCGGCTTGGGGGGAGACCCGTCATCGCGGCCGCCGAGCGCACACCGGGAACGGCGCGAATCTTATCGATGAGCTCGCGGTAGAACGCCACGCGTCTGGCCGGTTCCGGATACTGGCTCTGCGGCAGGGCAAGCTGGAACGTCGTCAGGTTCTCGCGACTGAACCCGGCATCGACGTGCATCAGATTCCAGAAACTGCGGAGGAGCAGACCCGCACCGACGACAAGCACCACCGCCAGCGCGACCTCGGCTACCACGAGCGCCGCGCGCATGCGGGCTTTGGCCGTTCCCGACGTCGTCCGCGACCCGCCTTCCCTGAGCGAGATGTTCATCGAACGCTGCGAGAGGTGCAGCAACGGTGCGATGCCGACAAACACTCCGGTGACGAGCGCCAGGCCGAGCGTGAAACCAAGCACCTTGAAATCGACGGTGATTTCGCCTGCACGCGGAATGCTGTCGGGATTGGCGGCCAGGAGCGCCTGCACGCCAAGTGTGGCGAGCCACACGCCCAACGCACCGCCGATGACCGACAGCACGATGCCTTCGGTGATGAACTGCTGCAGCATGCGGCGGCGGCTCGCCCCCATCGCCGTGCGAACCGCAAATTCCCTCTGACGCGATTCGGCACGCGCCAGCAGCAGGTTCGCAAGGTTCGCGCACGCGATGAGAAGCACGAACGCGACGGCGCCCTGCAGCACCCACACGGCCTGCTTCACCTCGCCCACCATGTCGTCCTTCAGCGGATCGATCCGGTATCGATGCGTCGTCTGATTAGGGGCGTGGCGATTGGCAGGAGCAAGGCTCGGCCAGAGGCCCAGCAGCGTTTCGAGATCGGCCCGAGCCTGCTCGATCGTCAGACCGGGCTTGAGGCGGCCGACCAGATACAGGAAATGACCGCCGCGGTTGCCCGGATTCGCCGGATCGATGCGCAGCGGCCTCCACAGTTCGATCTTCTCGTCGTGTACGTCGTAGCCAGGCGGCATGATGCCGACGATGCGCGTTCGCAGTCCGCCGACGTCGATGAGGCTTCCGACAGTGGCCGGGTTCTCTCCAAACGCGTTGCGCCAGAGCTCATAAGAGAGGATGGCGACTTCCTCGGTTTTCGGCAGAGTGTCTTCACGCGTGAACAACCGGCCCCGTAACGGCTGAACGCCGAGCGCCGTCATCAGGTCGTGCGACACGTTCGCTGTAATGGGCCGCCGCGGAATCTCCGTTCCCAGATTGGCTGCACCGACAGCGTATGCGCCCACCGATTCGAAGGCTTTGTTGTGCTCGCGAAACTCGATGAACTCGGGTGCCGACACCCAGAACTGATCGAACATGCCCTCGAACTGGCTCGTGATGAACACCAGCCGGCCGGGATCGGGATACTGAAGCGGCTGCAGAACCACGCCGTTGACGACGCTGAAGATCGCGGTGTTGGCGCCGATGCCGAGCGCGAGCGTCAAGATCGCCACGATGCTGAACCCCGGCCGGCTCAGCAGACCGCGAAGGGCGTAACGGATATCTGAAAACATTGATTCTGAGAGCTGGCATCACTCAAGAAGACTGCCAGCGGTATGGCCGAAAACCCTGAAGATTTCAGTGGAAAAAGTGCGTGGTCGTTCGCTACTGGGATTACCGTCCCGGATTCGGACGCAATGGAATGGGGAGCCTTTAGATCAGCTTCGCGACAATCCCGAACAACCCGGCCACAATGGTGATGAAGATTGTCATCTGAATGCCGACGACCCAGAAGAACAGCTTGTCGGAGCGCCGATCGAGCCTGTTGAATTTCTCGTCGAGGCCAGTAACCTTTTGGTCCAGCGTCGCTGCTTTCACGTCCAGGCCCTGCGCGATCTCGTACAGGCCGTCCAGCACTCGCTCAATCCGAACCAGCGTGGTTCCAACTTCCTCCATCTTCACCTCGAGCACCGTCAACCGCTCTTCAACAACCGCCATCTCGAGCCTCCTCACGATACCGTCGTCCTGACGGGTTCGTAAAGGCCAAAGACGCATGGCCAGTGCCGCCCCTAGATGGCTGGAAAATCGTACGGTGTGATGGTCAGGCCTATTGGTGCCAGCCCTCGTAGACTCCTTGGACTCTTCCGACTCCGAGGACTCTCAGCTCTTCAGGACTCTTTCGTAAACCCCGTTTCCTGATTCAGCTTCGCCGCCGTCTGCTCGTCGACGATCTGTCCGTCGAAGAGATGAATCGTGCGATCGGCATGGCGCGCGTAGCGCGGGTCGTGGGTCACCATGCACAGCGTGGCGCCGGCGCGGTGCAGCTCGCGCAGCAGCTCCATGACGGCTTCGCCGTTCTTCGAATCGAGGTTGCCCGTCGGCTCGTCCGCCAGCAGGATGGACGGCTCGCCCGCAACGGCGCGCGCGACCGCGACGCGCTGCTGCTGACCGCCGGAGAGCTGGCTGGGATAGTGCTTCGCGCGATGCGCCATGCCGACGCGCTCGAGGGCGTCCTGCACCCGCTTCCGCCGTTCGGCCGACGGCATGCCGCGATAGGTCAGCGGCAGCTCGACGTTGTCGAACACCGTGAGGTCGCCGATCAGGTTGAAGTTCTGGAAGATGAAGCCGATTTCGCGGTTGCGCGTCCGCGCGCGTTCGCGCATCGTGAGGTTGGCGACCGGTTTGCCGTTCAGCCAGTACTCGCCGCCCGTCGGCGTGTCGAGCAGCCCGAAGATGGAAAGCAGCGTCGACTTCCCGCAGCCCGACGGCCCGGCAATCGAGACATACTCGCCGCGCACAATCTCGAGGTGGATGCCACCCAGCGCGTGCGTCTCGACCTCATCGGTGTAGAAGACCTTTTTCACGCCATCAAGCTTGATCAGATTCTGATCCATATTCCCTCATGGCTCGGCTAAAGCCGAGCCCTACCACCAAAGCCGAGCCCTACCACCCACTTACCGAACCTACGAACCTTACGAACCTACGAACCTTACGAACCCACGAACCGACGAACCCGACGAACCGACGAACCCGACGAACCCGACGAACCCGACGAACCCGACGAACCCGACGAACCCACACGAACTCTACGAACCTATTACGGCGTTCCGCAGGGCGGGGTTCCGGATAAATTCAGCCGGTCGTATTCCGCGTACTGCGACATGTCGGTCAGCACCACGCAATCGCCGACGTTGAGCCCCCGTACGACTTCGACCGTGTTCACAGAGCTTCGGCCGAGCTCGACGGGAGTGAGCGTGGCGCCCGAGCGATCGGGCGACAGGCGGAACAGGCTCATCTTCGTGGCTTCCTGCGCGAAAGCCGGCCGGCCGACGTAGAGCACGTTGTCGAGCCGTTCGAGCTCGATGGTGCCGTCTACACCCATGTCGGGGCGCGCGCCACGCGGAAGCGCCTCGTCGAGCGCCACGTCAACGGTCACCGTGCCGTTCCGGGCGGCCGGATCGATGCGGACGACACGGCCCCTGGAGACGCCGCTGCGCGTGTCGATTTCCGCTTTCTGCCCGATGACGACGTCCCTGATCTGCGTTTCCGCGACTTGCAACTGTGCCTTCAGGCGTGTCGGATCGACCACACGCGCGAGGTTGGCGCCTGGCGCCACGCGCTGTCCGACCTGCACGGGCACTTCCTGAAGCACGCCCGAGAAGCCGGCGCGAATCTTCAACCCGGTCGCTTCCTGCCGCCTGAGCGTCGCGATCGTCTCCCGGCGCTGGACTTCGGACTGCTGCACCCCCAGCTTGATGGCGAGCGTTCGCTCGCTGTTGGCCAGCCGCTCCTCTTCCATCTTCTGGCGCTTGGCCGCCGTCTCGGCGAGGAGCTTCGACTTCCGTAACTGGATCTCCGGAATGAAGCCCTGCTTGGCCATCTGCGTATCCGCATCGGCGTTCATCTGCGCCTGCGCGGCCTCCGATGCCACGGTTGCGGCAGCGGCGCGTTGTGCGAGCAGATCGCGGTCGAGGTCGGCCTTCAGCACTTCGTAGTTGTCCTTCGCCGTCCGCAGGTCGAGCTCCGCGTTCACCGCCGCCTGCTGCGTCTGCGGATTCGTAAGCTCGAGCAGCACGGAATCCGCTTCGACCGGCGTGCCTGGCAGAACGACCACGCGCTCTACCGTTCCATCGGTGAGCGCCGTTATCCAGCGAATCTCGTCTGGCACCAGCACACCAACACCGCGCACGTTCCGCAGCATCGTGCCGCGCTTGACGGGTTCAATCCACAATCCGCCTGCCTCGACCGTTGGCGCGGCGGGGCGCAGCCGCGCCAGGCCAACCGTCGTCACGATCACCAGCAGCGCCACCGCGGCGCCGCCAATAATCCGGTTCCGTTTCTTGCGCTGCGCGACTTCCGGGGGTCTGGCTACATCCATATTTTGTTTGCCGTGGGGCCCCACCCCCACGGCCTGTGTCTCGCGACCGTGGGTCGCTCGACGTTGTTTGCATCACCTTACTGCTCAGTGCTGCATCATCTCGACGTGGGACCGATACCCCTTTGTTAGCTCAAGAACCCTGCCACCTGTTTCCGGCCAATCCCAAGGGTTTTTGCCCTCGTATATGAGGATGCCGTCCGTGGATGGGATCGCCGTCCCACGAGCGGACGGCCAGAGTCCTCGCGCGCAGTGCCTAGACAGGCGGCGAAATGCGCCTCGACCCAAATGCCGGTTTGACGCCAGGACGATCGAAATGGTTGACGGACGCGTTACCAGCCGTAGAGGCGCGCGGGGTTTTCCACCAGGATGAGCCGCCGGGTTGCGGCGTCGGGCACAAACACCGGCAGCATGTTCAGCACTTTTCCATCGTCTGTCTGGACGTGGGTGACGAGATCGGTCGGCTTGCGGCCGGGCACCGGATTCGAGTCGGGATGCGGCCAGTTGGTGCCCCACAGAATGCGCTGCGGGTTGGCGGCCACGAGCGCTTGAGCCAGAGGTGTCGCGTCGGCGAGGTCGGGCAGCTTGGACACGGAGTCGGCGGCGCCGGAGATTTTCACGTACGCCTTCCCGGACTTCACAAGACTCACAAGCGCGCCGAAACCAGGCTGCTTTACTCCACCAGCACCGGTCGCACCGCCGAAGTGATCAATGACGATCGGCACCGGTGAGGCTTGAAACATGTCGCTGAGCGCGTCGATGACGGAAGGCTGCGTGTTGATCTGGATATGCCAGCCGCGACCTTTCGCGCGCCCGACGGCATTCTGGAAGCGCTGCCGCGCCACGCTGGGATCGGTAATCCCCGCCGTCGCAAGGTTCAGGCGGATGCCTCGAATGCCGACTTTGCCCATCTCGTCCAGAGCAGCATCGGTCGTCTTCTCGTCGATGACGGCCACACCGCGCGCCATAGTTCCGAGCGCGCGCATGCCGTCGAGGGTGCAGGAATTGTCCGTCCCGTACACGCTCGGCTGCACGACGACGACACGCTCGAGACGAAGGGAGGACAGAAGCTTACGAAGCTCTTCCACCGATGCGGTCTCTGGTGTGTACACGCGGCCGGAGAAAAACGGGTATTTCTTGGGGTCGCCGAACACGTGGACGTGACAATCGCATCCGCCGGCCGGCACCTCGAAGCTCACTTTGGTCTTGGGCTGCGGAGCGACCGCCTCAACGGCCACGCTGCGTCCGACGAGTCCGGATACACCAGCCACCACTCCCGCCTTGAGCACGTCGCGTCTTGTCAGCATTGGGGGAGTATACGAAAAGTGAAAAGTGAAAAGTAGAAAGTAAAAAGGAGTAGGCAATAGGGATTAGAGCGGTTTCGATTTTCGTGTAGCGTCGCGGAGGCAGTTGGATTGGCAGGGCTGCGGCACGCAGCCCTGCGCAGGCGGCCGACACCCGTCACACCGACCGCGCGAGAAGCCTCTGGGCATCGAGCGAGGTTGACCGAGCGACGACGGGGACCTCGCGTCGGACGGCCCTCGTCGGGCCTCGGAGCGCGCGTCCGGCCCCGGAGCTTCGGCTGCGCGCGGCGGCCCTGCCAATCCAGCTGCCGCGGGGGACGACCACCTTGTCCGGTCCGGCTGAAGCCGGACACTACGTACTACAGGGA
Source organism: Vicinamibacterales bacterium (assembly GCA_963746535.1). GTDB lineage: Bacteria > Acidobacteriota > Vicinamibacteria > Vicinamibacterales > JAMQPK01 > JAMQPK01. The sequence continues at coordinate 882,999 of CAVVBP010000012.1, forward strand.
ATCCAAAACTGCTCTAGGGATTAGGGATTAGGGATTAGGGGTTGGAGACGCTGTGGAAGACGAGGTGCTCGGAGACCAGGAAATTAGGGATGGCGCAGGCGAGCACCGCGGCGGTATTCGCAATTTCCGCGGGCATACCCACGTAGACGAGTGCCGTGGTGATGGCAAGGTTGGCGACGAGCGTGGCGGTCTTCGCCACCTGATACCGCCAGTAGCGCCGCAGCCAACCGGCGACGGTGGCCTCGCGCCGGTCGCCCCACGTCCATCGGTTGTGCGCCAGGAAATTCTGGAACGCCGCCAGCTCGAGGGCGATCGCCGTCGCGACAAGCGGCGACAGGCCGCCCCGACGCGTCAGCAGCGCGATGGCGCCGATTTGGAGCAGGAAGCCGGCAAAGCCGACCAGGTTGAACACACCCCACCGCCGGAAGTTGATCCGCACATAGAGATATGCGCGATGCCGGCAAAAAGCGGCTCAAGCCCGGCTAAAGCCGGGCCCTACCTCTGAGGTATTACCTTGCGGGAGTATACGGAGCGCGCGTCGCCGGATCGAGCCTGGGAGGTCTTGCGCCACGGCGGACAGCGCCGATGACGGGCACGTACGCGAGCTCTCGGCCGGCCGCGGCGGCGCGCAGCAGCAGACCTCCACGGCTCATGTCGCCCCTGCCGACGAAATCGGACGGGAAGACGAGCCGCGATCCGAAAATCGCGGTAAGCACCTGCACGTACTTTTCAGACGCCACGCTGCCGAGCAGCACGAACTCTGATGCGTCTCCCACCCCCTCAGCCAGCTCGCGCGCCGTTCGTTCGAGCGGCGCGCGATAGCCGGGATTGCCGAGGTCGATCTCCGCGCCGGCAAAACGGACGAGCACCTGGGAGGTGATCGTCGTGTCCGCGGGAACCAGCCCCTCGTCAGGTGTGATGACGAACGCGTGCCCGAACCTCCGCGCGTACGTGATCTTCCCGCGAAAATAGAGGCCACTCATGTGGGCGAAGAGGTCGCCAATCGGCACACCCCCGGCGCGCAAACGTGTCGCGACCGGGAACGTCGATTTGGGCGACAGCACCTGTTTCGCCCGTCGTCCGCGGCAATTGGCTGGAGATAACAGGAAGACGCGCGCGCTCACTCGTCCGATTCTATCAGCGCCACGATCCTGGATCGATCCGCGGGACTCGACGTTACGTGCGTGGGGCCAGGCAGCATGGCCAGGCCCACCATGAAGAGGACGAGCGTAAAGAACGCGAGGTAGCCGGACGCACGATGGAGCACCGGCTGCGTCAGCGTCCCAAGCGTGACGCCTTCGAGCATCGTCTGGAGCACGCGTTTGAGCGTGCTGTCACCCGGCTCGGAGAGTGCGGCCAACACCACGAACTTCAGCACGAAGGCGGCGCCCGTGACGACCGCGAGGCTGCGGAGCACCGACAACCGGTCGTGCGAGCCGGCCATCGTGTTGAGCAACAGGACGAACAGAAACACGTTGAACAGCACGAACGGCAGGCCTGCCTCTGGAATCACGAGATTGAACACCTGCGTCGCGGCAAAGAACGTCGTGAGCACCACGACAAGACCGTTGAGATTCGAAATGGGCGAGCGCGAGGTGTTCATCAACCGATCCGGCGCGAACACCTGCCCGCGCACGAGCACGCCGAAAAGCATGACGCCGAGCACCAGCGTGAACAGCGGCGGCGGCGCAAAGACGATGCGTTCGGCCACCCTGATGCCGCCGAACAGAATCACCGTGAACAGCACCAGCGGCAGGTAGAAGGCTTCGGTCGTCGCTTTCATTTTCGTGTTCCAAAGACGCGCATCGGGTTGAAATCGGAGACTTCCGTCCTGAGTCCCTGCGCGAGCTCGGCGCGCAGCTCGTCCGCGCTGTGCATGCCGAGACGCGGATCGTCAACCACCAGCCGGCCATCGGGTGCGAGCTCGATGGCCTTGTCGGCGCGCTCCAGTCCTTTCTTGAAATACACGTCGTCCTGATACAGACGGCCCCAACCTGATCGATAGTAGGAATAGGCGATGTAGAACTGCGTCAGCGCATCGCGGCCGGCCGGATCGGCGCGGTCGAACGCCGCTCGCGACGCTTCGAGCTCGTCGCGATGGAACAGCGCCAGACCGTCGTCGAACGCCCGCTGATTGATGCGGTAGGCGCCGACAGTGGCCGCCAGCCCGCCGGTCACCTCCGCGACGGTCTGCGGCTGGCGGATGTACAGCCAGACGATGACGGTTGCGTAGCAGATCGACAACACGAGGCCAAACACGCGAATCGAACGGTCCTGCATGCGTATGCCACCAGATGCAAACTTACCGCCGACGTTCCTGACCGGCGCCAACCTGCCGTGGGTCCACTACGGCATCGATTTTGGCGGCAATGCATGGCGCCCCGACGGCGGCATCGGACAACCTTCCGAACGCATGGAGGCGGATGCCGCGTTCCGGCAACTCGCGGCATCGGGCGTGCGATGCGTCCGCTGGTTCCTGTTTTGCGATGGCCGCGCGGGGATCTGCTTCACCGAGCGGGGGCGTCCCAAGGGCCTCGATGATTTTCTCATACGCGATGTCGAAACCGCGCTCGACGTGGCGGGGCGCCACGGCATCCAGATTATCTTCGTGCTGCTCGACTTTCATTGGTGCGCAGGTGTCAGGGCCATGCGAGGCGTGCAAATGGGCGGCCGCGCGCATCTCATTGCCGATCGATCGCATCGGACGGCGCTCCTCGATCTCGTCTTCCGGCCGTTGCTCGAACGATGCGGGCAGGAGCGCACCATCCTCGCATGGGACATCATCAACGAGCCCGAATGGATCACGACGGTGAAGCGCGGCGAGATCGACGCGTTTCTCAATGAGAGCGTCCTGCTCGTTCGCTCGACCACCCGTCAGCTCGTCACCCTCGGCTCGGCTGGTGTGCGCTGGCGCGATCGGTACACGGAGCTCGGCCTCGACTTCTATCAGGTGCACTGGTACGACGGTCTCAAACATCAGCCACCGCTCGAGACACACGTGTCCGAGCTTGGCTTCGATCGTCCGGTTCTGCTTGGAGAGTTTCCGACCAGAGGATCGAGGCGCACGCCCGAGAACATCGTCGCCACCGCCCGCACCGCCGGGTATGCAGGGGCGTTCTTTTGGTCCGCGCTGTCGCGGGACGAGTGCTCCGCCTACCCCATCTCCTCCAGCGCCTTCACACCGGTGCGCATGCCGTAGAGGAACACACCGAGGCTCAGAGCGGCGGCGGCGGTAAAGCAGACGGCAATCAGCGCAATCTCGTCCGGCCGGAATGGCCGGAACGGGATGCGGGTCATTCGCCACATGTAGAGCGAAGACGGCCAGCCGAGCAGGCCGACCATCGCGAGAATGTACGACACGGCGGCAATCATGAAGGCGATGCCGCCCGGCGATCCCGCGACCTGCGACGCATTGTCCGCAGCAAATCGCGGATAGCGCGCGCCAAGACCGGTGGCCAGACCGACCAGCGCAACGCTCATGAAGGCAATGCCGGCGCCAGTCACGACCTTCAGGAACGGGGCGACGGCGAGAAACTCGTTGGCCACGACCGTGAGGACGAAGCTCAACAGCAGCACCGGCACCAGCCCCGACCAGAACTTCGACCAGAGAAAATCGCGCAAGGCGATCGGAGCGGTCCTGATGATCCAGAACGCCGCGCCCTCGGATGACACCGCGGGAAAGACGAATCGCGCCGCCACTGTGGCCATGACGAACCCGGCCAGGCCGAGATTCAGGAACGCGTAGAAATTTTTGATGAGGCCGGCCATGTACGGAATCCGATCGAGGTCGAGCACTCGAAAGTTGTACAGGTACATCATCACCAGCGCGAGGAGCAGCAGCAGTTGCGACCACTGGGTGACGTCGCGCAGGAACACTTTGACGTCCTTGATCAGCAGAGTCCGGCGCACGATCGAGATCGGCAGCAGCCGCGCAACCGGGTCGAGCATCTGCAATTTGGTGAAGCGGGCTTTGCGAGCCTCTTGAGATTTGCTGAAGCCCGAAAAATACCATCGTTCGCTCGCGGCGCACAGGAGCACGGTGAACGCGCACGCGGTCGTCCACAACGCGCTGGCATGGAGCAGGTCGCGGCCGCCCGCCAGGCTGGCAAACAGCGTTTCGCCCGCCCAGAACGACGGCAGCATCGGCGTCACCGGCGATTGCAGCGTGGCGAAGAAACCGGTGACGTCGGGCAGCGAGTCGACACGCAGCAGCCGCTCCGGCTGGATGAAGCGGAGCAGCAGCACGATGCTGCCCGCAAACATGAGCCCCATCAGCATCAGGATGTCCCGCGCGCGTCGCGCGGGAAAAACGTTGACGAGCAGCAGCGTCGTGCCCGTTCCCGCCGCGACGGGAATGACGCAGAACGGGGCGACCGCCAGCACCGCCGTCAGGTAGAAGGCGCAGGGCGCGCAGCGCGCGATGCCAATCCCGAGCAGGACCGGCAGCAGAAAGACGACGACCATCCACGACGATTGGAGGACGGTCTTCGCGAAGCGCGCGTAGAACAGGCTTCGAATCGCGATCGGCGTCGAGACGAGCAGCCGCAGGTCTTCAGACAGGAAGAACGTTGAAAGCGCCGTCACGATGCCGCTGAAGGTCAGAAACGACAGGAACGTGAGGAAGAGCCACGACAGGCCGATGCGAAGCAGAAAGTCGCCGAGCTCGTCGTACGCATCGAGCTGGGTGGTAATCCAGAACGCGCCCCAGAAGAGCGCGGCAAACACCAGAACGCCCACGCCTCCAAACACCCACGCCCGCGCGAAATCGCCGCGCCGGCTCTGCTTGACGCGGTTTCGCGACGACCAGATCGCGGGCAGAAAGAGATAAGTGAAAGCCTGCATAGATTCTTAACAGGGCTGAAGCCCTGTGCCACCGATAAGCGGACACTCGCCGATGAGCGGACACTCGCTGCGGTGGCACAGGGCTTTAGCCCTGTTCATACGATCTCGTCGATCTCCTGCAGCGCCGAGCCGCCCGTGAGCTTCAGGAACACCGGCGTCAACTCCTCGTCCTGGCTTCCCGACAGCTTCCGGAGCTCGTCCACGGTCCCGCGCGCGATGATCTTCCCCTTCAGGATGATGCTGATGCGATCGCACATCTCCTGGGCCACTTCGAGGGTGTGCGTGCTCATCAGGATCGCGACGCCACGTTCGCTCATGCGCCGGAAGACGCTCTTGATGAGCTTGGCCCCGCGCGGATCGAGCCCGACCATCGGCTCGTCGACGAGCACCGCCTGCGGGCGATGAAGGAACGCCGCGCACATGACGAGCCGCTGCTTCATGCCGTGAGAAAAGCTTTCGACCAGTTCGTGCTCCCAGCGGCCGAGCTCGAAGAGATCGAGCATCTCCTTCACCCGCTGGTCCAGCCCCTCGCCATCGATGCCGTACAGCCCTGCGTGAAACCGGAGAAATTCCCCGGCCGTGAGCTTCTCGTAGATGTAAGGCCGATCGGGAATGAACCCGAGCGAGGCTTTCGCGGCCTCTGGTTCTTCCGCCAGATCGTGTCCGTTGACGACGATGCGCCCGGACGTCGGCTTCAGCAGGCCCGCAATCATCCTGATCGACGTCGTCTTGCCGGCGCCGTTCGGTCCGAGGAACCCGTGAATCTCTCCGGGCTGCACGTCGAGATCGACGCCGTCGACCGCCGTGAACGGCCCGTACTGTTTTCGCAGCTCGTGTATCGCAATCATTCGTGTCCACCTAAGAAACACGGCAGGCACCAGCGCGACGCACGCGGTCGCGGCAGATTGGCCACGGCCGGCGCCGCATCCGCGGCCGCCTCGCGACCTACCAGAATCGGCGTCGATTCAGGCGTCACGTCGAGATCGACGATCGTCATCTGGAGGTTGCCGATCATCGGCAGAATCGCGGCCTGCTTCTCGAGCCCGCCACGCGCGAGCCGGAGGTGTGTCGCGTCTGCCGGAAACTGATTGAACGTGGGATCGACCGGAAGCCAGTAGCCACGGTCCGCGCGGTCCTCTATATAGACCTCAGGCCAGGCGTGGTAGTAGAACGCCCCGCGCACGTACGCCAGGCCCACCGCGATGCGTGAAGGCAGGCCGAGCGACCGCGACATCGCCACGAACAACGCCGTGTGCTCGTTGCAGTCGCCAATTTTGGTCCGCAGGACTTCCCGCGCAGACGGAATGCTGACGGTCGGTTTCTTCTGGAGCAGCGCGTTGACGTAGCGCGTCAGCGCTTCCGCCCGTGCACGAGGTGCGGATACCCCACGTGCGGCCTCGTCCGCCGCGGCGCGAATCTCGGGGTCGTCGCTCTCGATGAGCGGCTCGGGCGCCAGGAATGATGCGAGGTCGCCGTCTGCGGGTCCGGCGACGAGGCTCTGCGCATCGACGATCTCGACCATGTTGCCGCTCACCCGCTGACCGGCGCCCTGCAGATCGGGCGACGTCAGATCCGCTCCGGTGACCCGCATTCTGAGCCGCCGCACGCTGCGCGGATCGCCGATCGGCGGAAGGGGCGGCGTCTTCGCTTCAATCTCGGGCACGACCGCCGCCGACTCGAGCAGGTCTTTGCGCATCCGCCCCGACACCGCGAGCGCCTGCGCCTGTTCGGCCGTCTCCCGCACGGTGATGAACCCGAGCGGACTCTCTTCGCGGACGATCTCGCCGGTGTCGGTAATCCAGGCCGTCGTCCTGAGCCCGGTGAACTCCATTTCGACGCGGAATGCGGGAATCGGCGCCGCTCCGCCACGCACGACCTCGCGCTCGCCGACGCTCACCGTCACCGGCGCGTTTCGCAGCGTGGCCGGGTCGAACACCATCCATTTGTGCCTGGCACCCGGTGTCAGACCCTCGTTCGCCAGCCGGCGCACGAGGTTGAGCGTCAGCATCGGACGCTCGGCGAGCGTACGCACTTCGGTGCGCGTGGTGCCGCCGCTCGCGATCGACATCGCCAGCTCGCGGTCGCGGATCTCGCCAGTGATAGTGATCGGACCGGTCCCGGGATCGAGCGCGAACTCGAACGACTGGAGCTCGAAGGACCTGTCCACGCGCGCCCGCGTCTTGAGCTTCGTGAACGTGTGCACGCCGAGGAGCGACATCTGGAGCTGTCCGTCTTCCTGCAGCTCGAATCCGCCGTTGCCGTCTCCGCTCCCCGCGGCATCGAGCGGCACGGTCTGGCTGACCGTGAACCCGATCTTCTCGCCCCGGTAGTACACGCCGCGCCACTGCGCCGACGATCCGTAGCGCGCGAGATCGGTCGCAAGGTTGCCGCCGGCCTGTGCATAGGATTGATGCACGAGGACGGCCATCACGCCGAGCCATGTGACGATCACGACGAGCGACAACGGGCGAGTGACCAGGCGCATGCCGTTCTATTTATCGGCCGTACGGGAAAACGGCGAGAGGGCGCGCGTACGAGGCAGAAATATTTCGTGGTTGACGGAAATTTTTTTTTCTGACGCGGGGAAATTCCGAATCGTGACGTGAGCTTCGTGATTAAATGGCGCCATGTCGGATCCCCTGGATGAATCGTTCGTCGATCAGTACATCGAATCGCAATCGTCTCCGGCTCCAGCACCCCTCGACAAATCACGGACGCCCCGTCAGGGCCTTCCGTCTGGATTTCGGATGCGTCATGACGCGCACTACGTGGACGAGCTCGAATCGCGTCGGCGTCCGTCCGACGCGACCGCACCGACGCTGGCGTTTCCGACGAGCGTTCCGGTCACATTTGCGCTACGCGACATGTCGCAGGAGCTCGAAGGTGTCGCTTCGTGTTTCAACCTGGTCCCGACACGAGGCCGTCCGCTGCGCGAGCGAATGGGGCTCTCGCTGGCACGGGTGGGCGTCGAGCGCAATCTCCGCGCGTTCCAGGCGCTTCGCGTTCTGCTCGAAGATCCGCCGCCCGAACCGCGGCTGATGTCGCTGAACGCCATCATCGAGCACACCGTGCAGGGATTTGCCGAGGAGCTGCGGTTGACCGGCACGACGGTGTCGCTCGATCTCGGCGAGGCGCCGATTCGGCTGAATGCCGATGCGCGGATGCTGTCGCTTGCTTTTCAGGCGTGCGTCGGCACGCTGGTCTCGCTGGTCGAGGCGTCGAACGTCGAAGCCGGCATCCACATCACCTCGCGAACGTCCGAGGGCCTGGCCGTCGTCGAAATGCGGCAGGACGCGTTTCGTCTCTCAGCGGATCAGTTCTCGCGGCTGGCCGATCTGGAATGGTCTGAGCGCCCCGGTGGCATTCCGGCGGGCACGTCGCTGGCGGCCGCGGCGCGGATTGCCCAGGCGCACGGCGGTACGCTCGACGCGCGCCGCACGGAAGGCGGCGGCTGCGTGCTGATTCTCACCGTAAAGGTCTGACCTGAATGTACGTAGTGTCCGCCTTCAGGCGGACCGTGGAAACGTCCGGCTAAAGCCGGACACTGACGTACGACAAAAACGATCTAGAAGATTGGGAGCAGCGCTTGATCGGTGACGACCAAGCGCTGACTCTGTAGAGAGACTTGCGGGGTCGTGGCACGCCGCGGCAGCAGAATGCGCCGGAGGACGGTGCCAGGCGGGTTGATTTCGGAAGGTTCCATCAACATCACCTCCTTTATAGGCAAGCGGCGCGCCAGCCGGCCGCACACGCCCAGCCGGTGTCCTAAGTTCAAAGAACCACACCAGTTAGCCACGGCATCGACAGTCTGACTGCACTCCCGTCGATGTGCGTGGAAACGTGCAAGTTGTCGATTCCCGCGCAACACGAGTGTGCGCGCGCAGACAGTCGAGGCGCCGTACGGGCGTCGATTTCCGTTAACCCCTTCTCCCACAAGCCTCTGACGACAATGCGACACGATGGCGCAACGCTTGCCAGTAAGGGACCGGAGGAAAGAGCACTGTGCAACGTTGTATCGAGGTTCTGATCGGCCGGCTGATAACTGACGAGGACTTCCGGCAGCATTTCGTCGCGGATCCCCAACACGCGCTCGCCGCAGCCGGCAGTTGCGGGCTCTCGTTCAGTCAAAGCGAAATTGCGGCGCTCATCGCCACCGACAGCGGCCTCTGGGAACGAGTGGCCGACCAGATCGATCCCCGCCTTCAGAAAGCCAGCTTGAAACAAACCAGGTAGTAGCTGGAGGGGTCGGGAGGGGTTTTCGCCAGAATCACGCGAAAACCCCTCCCGACCCCGGCCGTCAGTCCAACCCGTATCGCCGCATCCGGCCGTAGAGCTGCGCCCTGGTGAGTCCGAGGATGGCGGCCGCCTTCGACTTGTTGAACCGCGAGTCCTGAAGCGCCTTTTCGATCATCGTTCGCTCGATCGATCGGATGTCGTTCGCCGAGCGCGCCGGCATCGCGGCGGCCGGAAGCTCGTCGGGAAGCCGCGAGACATCGATCGATCCGCGCGTCTGAAACACACGCGACGGCGCGGGGGACGGCAGCGACAGCGCGAGGTGCTCCGCGAGAATCAGTCCGCCATCGCAGAGAATCGCGGCACGTTCGAGGACGTTCCGCAGCTCGCGCACGTTGCCCGGCCAGTGGTACTCGAGCAGCCGGGCGCGCGCATCGCGGGAAATGCCCGCGGGCGGACGGCCGAGCCCCTGGCCGATCTCGCCCAGGAACGCTTCGCTCAGCGCGAGGACGTCTTCCCGCCGGTCACGCAGCGGCGGCAGGTGAATCGCAAAGACATTCAGCCGGTAGTAGAGATCCTCGCGGAAGTGGCCGCGCTCGATCGATTGCGGCAGGTTGCGATTGGTGGCGGCGATGATACGGGCGTCGGTCCGCAACACGCGCGTGCCCCCGAGCCGCTGGAACTCGCGTTCCTGGAGCACACGCAGGAACTTCGCCTGCGCCGACGGGCTCATCTCGGCCACTTCGTCCAGGAACAGCGTGCCGCCCGAGGCCTGCTCGAGCTGCCCCGGCTTGGTTTGCGTCGCTCCCGTGAAAGCGCCGCGCTCGAACCCGAACAATTCGGCTTCGAGCAACTGTTCCGGCAGCGCCGCGCAGTTGATGGCCACAAACGGTCCGTCGTGACGCGAGGATGCCCGATGGATGAACCGGGCGGCCACTTCTTTACCGGTGCCGGATTCGCCGAGCAGGAGCGCCGTCGTATCTGTGGGCGCGACCTGCGTCGCCTGCGTCAACACCTGCCGCCACGCGTGCGAGTCGCCGACCACGCGGCGATATCCCGTTCGCGCGTCGAGCTCCTCGGTCAGCGCCCGCACCCGCGATTCGAGCCGCGAGGCGCGTGCGTCGGCGGCATCCGCCCGCTTGTTCGCCTCCTGCTGGCTGTCGTGGGACAGCCCGAGCGCGAGACGATCGGCGATTCTGCGCGCGATGATCACGTCCTTGTGCGTGTAGAAGCCCGGCGTGAACGACGACAGGACGAGCGCGGCCACCAGCTTTCCGTCGAACTTGATGGGCACGCGAAGGGACGAACGCAATCCGAGCATGGCCGACGGCAGATTGCGCTGCACCGGATCGGCATGGGCGTCGTCCATGATGTCGTACTCCCAGGACGAGCTTCGAAGATGCGGGGGGATCTCCGCCGTTTCCGGATAGGAGGCCCCGCCGGGAAGCGTGCCCGCGAGCATCCGAACGTGCGTGCCATTGGGCAGCAGGACGGGGACGAGCATCGCATCGTGCGGCAGCACCTTCTGCGCCACGGTCGAAATGCGGTCGATGACCTCGGCCAGCTCGCCCGAATCGGTCAGCTCGGCCAGCAGGCTGTCGAGCAGCTCCATGTTGGCGGTTTTCGATCGCAGCTCTTCGGCCAGCCGCGCCTCTTCGGCGAGCCGTTGATGCGACATCGCGAGCGCGACGTGGTCCGCGATACGCTGCGCGACGACCACATCGTCGCGCACGAACTGGCCGACGCCTTTCGCGTAGAAGTTGAGGCTGACGCAGAGGCGTCCCTGGACGCGGATCGGCACGAAGAGCATCGACCGCATGCCGGCCAGCACGCCGGGACTCTGCGCGTAGTCGGGGTCCGCCCGCGCGTCGTCGATGAGCACGAAATCCCAGTGTTCGGTGACCAGCTTCCGGTTCGGTACCTGGATCTCGATCGGCTGCGGACGATCGCTCAGGCCCCGGCTCGCATGCAGGCGCACGCGGTCGTCGTTGTCGATGAGCTCCGCAATCGAGATCGCGTCGTGCTTCAACACTTTCTGCGCGATATCGGAGACGCGGTCGAACACTTCACGTACGTCGAGCACGCCGGAAAGCGTCTTCAGCAGCCCGTCGAGCATCTGGAGATTCGCGGCGCGCTCGCGCAGGGCGGCGGTGCGGCGGCTTTCCTCGGCCATCCGATGGTGCGACAGCGCGAGCGACACGTACTCGGCGATGCGCCGCGCGACGGTGACATCAAGAGGTGTGTACTTGTCCGCCTCGTAGCTCATGAAGTTGATGCCGCCGATGAGGCGATCGCCGAATCGAATCGGAATGCGCAGCGACGACCGGTATCCCGCGCGGCCAGCTTCGGTGTCCCGTTCCAGCGCGTCGGCTGAGAGATCGTGATGCACGTGGTGATCCCACGAGTTTGTCGTCACGAGCGGATACTCGTTCTTGACGACAACCGGCTCTCCAACCGGCATCTGGCGGCTGCAGGCGTACAACGTGAGCTCGCTGAAGTCGTCGTTGTACATCCCGAGGCCGACCACGTCGTGCGGCAGCACCTTGCGCGTAATCTCCGACACGCGCCCGAAGACCTTCCTGATGTCGAGCACGCTGAACAATTCGGGCAGAAGCTCCGCCGCGCCTTCCAGACGCTGAAGCCGCTCGCGCTCCGATGCCGAAGCGTCGGTGCCGATTAAGATGGCCGACCCAAGCTCACCGAGGTTTACCAGGCGCTGCAGCCGATCGGAATCGAGCGGGGCCCCATCGCGAACGCCCATCCAGAAGCGCACCGATGGCGAATGATGCGAAGGAATCGTGACAAGGCGGCCGACGTCCATGAACGAGAGGATGGCGTCGAGCGCCGGCGTCGCGGGAGACCGGAGCTCGTCCGCCGACGCCTGGTGCCATCCCGTCGCCTCCGGCAGGAGCAGGTCCGGCACTTCGGGATCGTCGAATCGATGCGCGCCGAAGCCCTTCGGCCGCCAGTACCGCATGACGATGCGGTTGTCGGCGCCCCGGCGGAGCGTGCCGAACATCGACATCGGGGCGATGGCGTTGGCCGCCTCGCTCAGCGCCGCCACGTCTCGTCCTGTGGTGGCTTCAATCATCGAAGCGGACAGTCTCTCATACCTGTCGCCTGGCGAGGACGGTGCTTGCGTGAAAAACGCCAGGTTGACGATTTTCCGGCGATCTGCGGAATCCGTCCGGCCCGGGCTGTTTGACGCTAAGTTATTCATTTTTCAGGCTCCTGGAGACCCTCTCCTGATCCAGCGTACAGCTGGCAGTGCCGTTGCTGTGCCATCACGCATGAGGGTGCTGATTACGGGTGCAACGGGACGGTTGGGCAGAGAGGTCGCCCGGTTGACTACGCTGGCGGGACACTCGGTCGTCGGACTGAGCCACCGCGTGCGGTCGCCGAAATTCCGCGACGCCGGCTGGGTGCTCGGGGATCTGGCAACCGGCGAAGGCATTCGCGTGGCAGTCGGTGATGTCGACGCGATCATTCACGCCGCCACCGACCCGGCGCGTCACGACGAGGTCGACGTCGAAGGAACCGCGCGCCTCGTGCGGGCGGCGCGCGAAGGACGCGTGCGGCACTTCGTGCATGTGTCGATGGCGGGGGTCGACGACATTCCGCTCGCGTACTACAAGGCGAAGCGCACGGCCGAGCAGATCGTCATGGGCGGCGGGCTTCCCTTTTCGATCCTGCGCGTGACGCAATTCCATCACGCGGTCGAGCATCAGCTCCAGACACTCGCCAGCGTGCCGCTCGTGCTTCCGCTTCCCAAGGCATTCGTCGTCCAGAGCGTCGACGTGCGCGAAGTCGCGGCGCGGCTGGTCGGTTGTCTCGACGAGCGGCCGCGCGGCCGCCTCGCTGATTTCGGCGGACCGCACGTGCTGCCGCTGGCCGACGCGGCTTCGGTGTGGATGCGGATGAACCGCGTGCGGAAGCGCATCGTGCACGTGCCCGTGCCGGGGCTCGCGGCGTCGGCGTTCCGGGCACAGATGAACACCGCGCCGTTTGGCGCGCGCGGCAAGGTGTCGTGGCGCGAGTGGCTGCTGCGGCGCGACACGATCAGCCCGCTCGACACGCTCGAGTGGCGGCCCGAACCGCAGCACACGGAGATTCGTAGAGTCTCATGAGAGATAAATCGCCGTGACGCGATTCGGAAACTTTTTGTCGGTTTTGTGAGTCATAACCTAGAGGGTCGAGGATGGAGGTCAATATGCGTTTCGCTTCGTTGATTCTTGCCGCTGCGTTTCTTGCCACGGCCACGCCCGTGGCGCAGACGCTCTCACACAAGCAAACGATGTTCGAGGTCGAGAACGAGCTGCAGAAGCTGCCCACCTACGGTGTGTTCGATTTCGTCGCGTTCGGCGTCGAGCGTGGAAAGGTGACGCTCATGGGCTATGCCTACGGTGGATTGAAGTCGCATGCCGAGCGTGCGGTGAAGCGCGTGCCGGGCGTCGACGAGGTCGACAACCAGATCGAGCTGTTGCCGTCTTCGCCGATGGACGATGAGATCCGCTGGGCCACGTTCTACAACATCTACGGCGATTCCTCTCTCTCCCGGTATTCACCCGGCGGCGCGACGACTGCCCGGTACGAGCTCCAACAGTCGCGGCGATTCCCGGGCCTGCAACCCTTCGGCACTTACCCGATTCATATCATCGTGAAGAACGGCCGAACCACGTTGATGGGCGTGGTCGACTCGGAAGTCGACAAGCGGATGGCCGAAATCCGTGCCCGCGAGATCCCCGGCGTGTTCTCCGTCGAGAACGAGCTCGTGATCGACAGCGACTAGCGTTCGCTTGTAGGCCGGGTCTGTTCTTTAGACCCGGCCATCACGAACACCACGGCTCCATGCCATGGCGGGTCTACAAGGCAAGACCCGCCCTACGTACTCTTCCGACTCGGTGACTAGATCAGCAGAATTTCCACCCGATGCGCGTGAACGGTCTCCTCGCACGGAGACCACGCAAACACGGTGAAGCGCCGATCCTGTGACGCGACCAGGGCGATCGCGTTTCGCTGATCGTGCACGAACTGGGCGGCCGACAGGTGCCGCGTGCCGCCAAGCTGCGCGGCCGTGAACGTCGACGGCACTCCACCCTGGACCGGTTCGGTCACCCTCACGCTCTCCACGGGCGCGGCGCCGCGGCGGCGCTGAATCTTGGCGCCGAACGCGAGGATTTCGTACTGGTCCGTCATGACGGCGGCGCCGTCCACCGCGGTGAGCCCGGCGATCGACTGCACCGTCTCGCGGAGCGCCTCCTTCCAGATCTCCGCTTGACGTCCCTCGCCCGTCTCTTTTAGCAGCCCGGTCAACTCCCGGAACGGGGGCGAGACGGCGTACGCCACCGGATGCACGATCGACTCGCGCCAGCTCTCGTCGTTCGACGGCACCACGAGCAGCGATCCGCCGCGGCCGTGGCGCCGCATGGCGACGGCCAGCTGCACGAGGATGTTCACGGAGTCGATCCACGACGCGGGCGAATCGAAGCCGAGCATCGAAGTCACGAGCTCGGGACAGTCGGGAAGACTCGAGGCGGTTTCGTCCACGAACTTGATCTGCGCGCCTTCGAGGACCGCGACGTTCACGTACTTGCCCGATTGTTCGCCGCGATGGTGCTTGATGACCATGAGCCCCGGCTCGATGACTTCGAGCACGAAGCAGAAGGTCGGAATGTTGTGGGTCGTACCCCAGATGCACAGCTGGCCGTCGTACTCCCACACGCCAAGATGGATGCCCGCCGATTCCACGATTGCGGCGATTTTCGTGAGCGTCGCCGGCGTCAGCGGCATCGGGTGATGGACGAGCAGCGGGGACTCGTCCTGGTCGGGCGGAAGGAACGCCATCGAGATCTTCGGAACGTAGCCTTCCTCGCGCCGCAGGCTGGCCCAGAACGTGGCGTTGATCATCCTCTCGATGACGTCGGCACTCGGCACCGCGGCGATCGGGTTCTGTCCCCGCGACTTTGCGGCGCGAACATGCTTCGCGAAGTGGTCGTGCGCTTTTGGGGCGACAAGGCGAGCGGGCGGATAGGTCTCTTGGGTCAACGGACTCTGCCGATCGTACTACGGTCCGGGCTATTCCTTTTTCGTGGTCCGGTCTTCCCGGAAGAGCACCAGCAGGTCGCGGTGAGCGAACACGGCGTCGGGGTGCTCCTGCAGGGCCATGTCGTAGCGGCGCTCGTAGGTATTGCCGGTTTCGTTGGGGGACGTCAGCGTACGCACCTGCGCCACGACGGCGTCCACGTCGTTGCGCATCGGCGGCGTCTTGTCGCCGAGGATTTCGTCGATCCGGACGATGAGCTGCGACATCGGCCGGAGCCAGGCAAACTGCGGATCGTTGAGCAGCGCTTTCAACAGATCGTTGCTCGACTGACGGCCATGAATGCGCTCGTAACCGCTCCGTTCCCAGTCCAGCAGCGTCTTGTGCAGACGCAGCAGCGCCTTGCGGAGATCGGTCAGGAGCTTCTCGCCTTGTCGAGCTTCCTCGGCATCGGCATCAATCATGGCGTACAGTCACTATATTCGGAGCGAAACGGTTCCGGGATCCTTTTTCGCCAGGAAGACCCGAAAAAGGATCCCGGAACCGTTTCGGTTTGATCGTCGGACATACCAGCCGGGTGATAATGACGACCGGCCGATGACGCTCGACGAACTCCAGGAAGCCATTTCCCGCTATTGGGGCTACACGACCTTCCGTCCGCTTCAGAAAGATGCGATGGATGCGGTGCTGGCCGGACGCGATTCCATCGTCGTGCTGCCGACCGGGGCCGGAAAGTCTCTCTGCTTCCAGGCGCCCGCGGTCGTTCATCCCGGCGTGGCTCTTGTCGTCTCGCCGCTCATTTCCCTCATGAAGGATCAGGTCGACACGCTCGTCGGCAACGGCGTGGCGGCGGCGGTGTTCAACAGCACGCTGACGCCAGGCGAGAAGACAGACGTCGTGGCCGGGTTGCGTCAGGGACGGTACAAGCTGCTGTATGTGTCGCCCGAGCGCCTGGTCGGCGAAGGATCCGAGCAATTTCTCGCCCTGCTCTCCTCGCTCCAGGTCAGTTTTGTCGCCATCGACGAGGCGCATTGCATCAGCCAGTGGGGACACGACTTCAGGCCGGAGTACCGCCAGCTTGGCCGTCTGCGGCAGCTGTTGCCGGGGATTCGCCTGCATGCCTACACGGCCACCGCGACGCGCCGGGTGCGGCGCGACATCGCGACGCAGCTGGGTCTCGAGAATCCGGCGGAGTTCGTCGGGTCGTTCGATCGGCCGAACCTGATTTACCGGACGCTGCCCCGCGCCACGCTCAAGAAGCAGCTCGCCGACGTCCTTTCGCGGCACAAAGGTGAAGCCGGCATCGTGTACTGCACGTCACGCCGTGAGGTCGATGCCCTCGCGGCATGGCTGACCGGGATTGGCCATACAGCCCTGCCCTATCACGCCGGACTTTCAGACGGCGAGCGCAGCCGCCACCAGGACGCGTTCCTGAGCGAGCGGGCCGACATCATCGTGGCCACGGTGGCATTCGGGATGGGCATCGACCGATCTGACGTGCGATTCGTCGTGCACGCCGGCGCACCGCGATCGCTCGAGCACTATCAGCAGGAATCCGGCCGGGCCGGCCGCGACGGCCTCGAGGCCGAGTGCCTGCTCATTTACTCGCCGGCCGATTTCATGAAATGGCGGGCGATGCTCGAGCAGAACGGCGAGCTCAACGACGCCAGCCGCACGCTGCTGCAGCAGATGGAGCGCTACGCGTCGAGCATCGGCTGCAGGCACCGGCATCTGTCGGAATATTTCGGCGACCGATTCGATAAAGACGGCTGCGGCGCCTGCGACGTGTGCCTGAACGAGCTCGAGACGGCGCCAGAGCCCATCGTGCTCGCGCGGAAGATTCTGTCGTGCGTGGCGCGGGTAGGACAGCGATTCGGGGCGACGCATGTGGCCGGCGTGCTGCGGGGCCAGGCGAGCGAGCAGGTGGTGGCCCGCGGGCACGACCGGCTCACCACGTTCGGGCTGCTGCCTGACGCATCGGTCGCCGAGGTTCGCGGCTACATCGAGCAGCTCATCGGATCGGGCCTGCTGCGGCAGAGCGACGGTGTCTACCCTGTCGTCTCGCTCACGTCAAAAGGTCTCGAGCTGTTGAAGGACCCGGAGAGCCTGCCTGGCCTGGCGCTCGCCCGCCAGCGTCCGCCCGTCAAGGGCGCGCCGCGCGTGCAGTCGCGCATCGAGGCCGAGTCGTGGCAGGACGTCGATCGCGCGCTCTTCGATCGGCTGCGCTCGGTCCGGCTCGAGATCGCCCGCTCGCGGGGCGTGCCTCCGTACGTCATCTTCCACGACGCGACACTGCGGGAGATGGCGCGGTTGCGGCCGACGTCCATCGACGCGCTGCTGGCGGTCAAAGGCGTCGGCACCCGCAAGGCCGACGATCTCGGCGGCGTGTTTCTCGAAGCCATCCGCGCGCATTCCTAGGCATGCCGCTCGTTTCGCTCGACCACATCTCCATGGCCTACGGCCATCTGCCGCTGCTCGACGACGCCAGCCTCCTGGTCGACACCGGAGAGCGCGTATGCGTGATCGGCAGAAACGGCACGGGCAAATCCACCTTGCTGCAGATCATCAGCGGTGAAGTCCAACCCGATGCCGGCAGCGTCTGGCGCCAGCCGGGCCTGCGTATCGCGAGGCTCGTGCAGGACGTCCCTCTTTCAGCGGACACGTCCGTGCGAGCTGTTGTCGCCGAAGGCTTCGGCGAGACGCTGGAGCACGAACCGTGGCGCATCGACGTCAACGTCGACATGGTGATCTCGAGGCTCGGGCTCCCGGCCGATGCCAGCGTCAACACGTTGTCCGGCGGCTGGCGGCGCCGGGTGCTGCTGGCACGCGCGCTCGTGGCCCATCCTGACGTGCTCCTGCTCGACGAGCCCACCAACCATCTCGACATCGAATCGATGACCTGGCTCGAGTCGTTCCTCGACGACTACGCCGGCGCCGTCGTCTTCGTGACACACGACCGCGCGTTCCTGCGGCGTGTCGCCACGCGCATCGTGGAGCTCGATCGAGGCATGCTGACCTCGTGGCCCGGAGACTACGAGACCTTTCTCCGCAACAAAGAGGACTGGCTCGCGAACGAGGCCGTGCGAAACGCGAAGTTCGACAAGCGGCTGGAGCAGGAGGAGGCGTGGCTCAGGCAGGGCATCAAGGCCAGACGCACGCGCAACGAGGGCCGCGTACGCGCGCTGATGGCGATGAGGCAGGAGCGCGCATCGCGACGAAGCCAGATGGGGCGCGTCCGGCTTCAAGCCGAGGCCGGCGATCGAACGGGGCAGATGGTCTTCGAAGCCATCGCGGTGAACAAGTCGTTTGACGGCGAGCCGATCGTGAAGGATGCCGCGTTCCGCGTCATGCGCGGCGATCGCGTCGGGCTCATCGGGCCGAACGGATCGGGAAAGACGACCCTCCTCCGCATGCTGATGGGCGATCTGCCACCCGACTCCGGCGAGCTGCGCCTTGGAACCCACGTTCAAATCGCGTACTACGACCAGCAGCGTGAGCAACTCGATCCCGAGCGCACGGTGTTCGAAACGGTCGGTAACGGAAACGATACCGTTACGGTCAACGGCCGGCCGCAGCACGTGCATGGGTACCTGCGGGACTTCCTGTTCTCGTCCGAGCGAGCGAATTCGCCGGTCAAGGCTCTCTCGGGCGGCGAGAGGAACCGGCTTCTCCTGGCACGGCTGTTCACGAGGCCGGCAAATGTGCTCATCCTGGACGAGCCGACCAACGATCTCGATATCGAGACGCTGGAACTGCTCGAGGCGTATCTCCTCGACTGGCAGGGCACGCTCCTGCTGGTGAGCCACGACCGCACGTTCATCGACGACGTCGTCACGAGCACGCTGGTATTCGAGGGCGACGGACGGGTGGAGGAATACGTGGGCGGATACGAGGACTGGCTCCGACAAAGGCCGCCCGCCCAATCCGCAATTGCCAATCGACAATCGGGGCAGTCTGCGTCAGCTCCCACGGACGGCAATGCCGGAGTCAGGAAGAAACTTTCCTACCGCGAGCAGCAGGAATTCGACGGCCTTCCGGCGCTGATCGAGCGCCTCGAGGCCGAACTGGACGGGCTGAATACGGCGGTCGCGTCTCCGGAGTTCTACAAGGAGTCTCCCGACGCCATTGCCGGTGCGCTCGCGCGCGTGGATGAGTTGAAGGACTCGCTCCTGCGCGCCTACGCGCGCTGGGACGAGCTCGACTCGCGCGGAAACCCGTAGGTGGAGGGGCGGGTCTACAAAGCAAGACCCGCCCTACGTGTACTAGGCCGGTACGAGCGTCTTCCGCCGCCGCGGCGTTTTCGCGCCCGTCGGCTTTCGAGCCGCCGGCTTGCCTACATTCGACGTCTTGCGCGCGCGCCGCGGTCTCACCTGAACAGGCGGCGGTTCATCGCTCTCGATGACGTCGGCCATCGCGGCGTCGGCCTGAACCGGCTCATCGAGCGGCTCGCTCTGAATACTTTCCTCACGAGGCTCGACCGACTCCGAGTCGAACGTCTCGCGGATATCGTCGGACTGGACTTCGGCGGGCACATGTGTCGGGATGGTTTCACGCTGCAGAGCCGCCCCGGGGAACACCCGGATCTGCCCACGCCGATCGCGCTCGAGCCGGAACAGTCCCTCGCGCTGAACCACGCGGAGGAATTCCATGATCGTCGCGAAGCCCCACTTGTGCTCGTCGAAATTCGAATCGACGCCCCTGACAAACTGCTTGAACTGGCGCACGTACATCGGCCATCGGGGCGACTGCGGCGCACGCGCGAAGGTGTCTCGCGTGTAGTCGACGATTTGCTGCACCTGCTCGGGATCGCGAACCGCGGGAGGAGCCATCGACGTGGCAGCCGGCATGGGCTGGGCAGGCTGTCCCGCATCTGCAGGCTCGCTCGCCTCAGCAGGAGAAGCGGCGATCTCGGGCTGCAGCCTGACGCCGCCTTCGCTTTCGACGGCTTCGACCATCATACTGCGGCCCGCATGCCGCAAGGTGACCACGCCCGTCTTCGCGAGCTTCTCGATGAAGTCGCGGAAGGTGCTGACGCCATAGTCGCGCTCTGAAAATGTCGAGTCGAGCTGGAGCAATGTGCTCTTCAGCAGGCCAAGCTGCGGAGAGACTTCCCGGTCTGTCAGCACTTTCAACGCGCGCTTGACGAGAGGGATCGCCTTTCCAACTTCGGCCGTCGTCGCGGTCACGCCACCGTTCTCGCGACGTGGCCCCGGGCCGGGGGGCACGCTGTCGCGGCGCCTGACCACCAGGTTCTCGTACGCGATGAACTCGTGGCAGTTCTTCTGCATCACCTGGCTCGTGAACTGCCGGCCGCCCACCACGAACACCTTCTTGTCGTACTGCTTCAGCTTCTCGACGAGCGTGATGAAGTCGCTGTCGCCGCCGACAATCACGAACGCATTGATGTGATCGTGGGTGAAGGCCATCTCGAGCGCGTCGAGCGCGAGGTTGATGTCGGCGCCGTTCTTGTCGCCGCCAGGTGTCAGGTTGCGCTGCACCATCCGAATGGCGTGTTGCGACATCATCCGGCCGTAGTCGCCGGCACGCTTCCAGTCGCCGTAGGCCACTTTCGTGACCACTTCCCCGCGCTCCTTGATACCGTCCAGAATCGCCGCGATGTCGAATTGCGTGTGCAGCGTGGTCTTGACACCGATCTCGATGTTGTCGAAATCGATGAAAACCGCAATCTTCAGTCGTTCGTCAATCAAATCTCACTCCTAGGTAAACACATAAGTCTACTCTGTTCGGGGTGGATTGAGTTCACAGGTGCCGCCACGGGCGAGGTCGTGCGCATCGAGAGCATGAGCGAGCCCGAGCTCGGGTCGCTCATCATGCAGCGCGTCCGCGCGCTACACCTGTGATCGGCGGGCGAGCCGCCGGTCGTGCGCCAGATGGTTCACCATACGGACAATCTCGCTCGGCTCGACCGGCTTGGCCATGTGGACCTGGAACCCCGCCGCCAGGGCCCGTATGCGCTCGTCATCTCGTGCGTGGGCCGTTACCGCCGCCGCGGGAATCGAGGCCAGCGGGCTGGCGCCGGCCCGTATCCGCTTGATCAGCGAGTAGCCGTCTTCGCCAGGCATGGCGATGTCGGCGAGCAACACGTCGATTTCATCGCGTTCGAGAATTTCGATCGCTTCCTGCGAGGTATCCGCGACGCTGATTCGGGCACCCCGGTCCTCCAGCGCCCGGCCGATGAGGTCGCGCGTGTCCTTCTCATCGTCGACGACGAGCACACGCACGCCGTCGAGGCGGACGTCGGCCGCGGGCTCGATGGACGATGACGCCGATTCCGCCGCGTCGTGACCGCTGATGGGCAGCGTCACGATGAACGCCGTTCCCTTTCCTTTGCCCGCGCTCTCCGCTCGAATCGTCCCCTTGTGGGCCTCGACCAGCTGCTTCGCAATCGACAGCCCGAGACCCAGACCCGAGTGGTTCCGGGTCGTCGTGCCGTCTCCCTGACGGAATCGATCGAACACGAAGGGCAGAAATTCCGCCTCGATGCCGCTGCCGGTATCGGCCACTCGAATCTCGAGCGAACGGCTGACGATGCGGGCCGAGACCATGATGTGCCCGCCCGGGGGCGTGAACTTCAGCGAGTTGCCGATGAGGTTGACGAATACCTGCTCGAGCCGCTTCACGTCGCCCTGCAGCCTGGCATCGGGAATCGGCGACAACTGGATGTCGATCTGGCTGCCGGCCGCCAGCGGACTGACCGACTCGACGATGCCGCGAATCAGATTCTGCGCGTCGATCGCGTCGAGATCGAGCGTCGCCCTTCCGCCGTCCATGCGCGCGAAGTCGAGCAGATCGTCCACGAGCTTGGCCTGCCGCGAGGCGTTGCGGTAAATCGACTCGACGGCCTGCGGGAACACCTCGGGCTCCATCGCGTCGGTACGCAGCATCGAGGCCCAGCCGAGAATGGCGTTGAGCGGCGTCCGGAGCTCGTGCGACACCGTCGACACGAACTCGTCCTTCAGGCGGTTCGCACGCTCGGCATCCGCGCGCGCGCGCTCGGCCTGTTCGTACAGCCTCGCGCGATCGAGCGCCTGCGTGCAGTGCTGCGCGACGGACACCAGGAGCGCCTGATATTCCTCGTCAAAGTTCACCGGCGCGCTGAAGCGGAATTCGAGGACGCCGAGCGGCCCGTCCTTCACCATGAGCGGCAGCGCCGCGAGCGAGACAAAGCCGTTGTCCGCGGCGAGCGCCGCCGACAGCCAGTACTTCCCGTGCGAGTCGGCGAGAGAACCGACGAAGACCGGACGCCCGGTCTCGAGCGCGGCGGTCATGCACAAGCCGGGCTCGGACCGCGGACTGCCGGATTCGCCGAGCAGCTTGAGATCTCCTTCGGCCGCCCCGACGACGATGCGCGCCTGATCGACAATGGCGTTGGCCACCGCCGTCACGCTGACCGATTCCGACAGGCTCGCGGTGAGGCCGTGCAGCCGCGTCGTCCGCGTGGCGAGCGCGCGGTATCGTGTTTCGCTCGACCGCAGGGCCAGCTCGGTCTTCTGCCGTTCGACGAGCTCTTCGTCGGCCCGCTCTTTCATCGTTTCGGCATCGTAGCGGGCGCGTTCGACCGACTCGTGCCACCACACGCGGTTCAGGGCCTGACCGGTGCGGGAGCAAATCGAGTGGATGTACTCGTGATCATCGACGGTGAATTCCCGCGGCTCGTCGAAATCGATCTGCAAAAACGCGACGACCCGCCGCTCGATCGTGATGGGCAGCACGAGGCCGGCCTTGCGGGTGCGCCACGGTCCGGCGTTGGACCACTCTTCGTACTCATCGCCGCGGCTCTGCAGGGATGCCGTCACGACGGGCGTCAGCCGGCGCATCGATTCGGCGAACGGAGAATCGTCGCCGAAATCGTCGAGATCCCACGAATCGCCCTCCTGAAGTTGATAGCCGGCGACCTGCGCAATGACGACGCGCCTGCGATCGTCGGTCAGGAGGTAGAAGACACCGGTGCCCGCTTTGAGCCAGTGCAGCGATTCGTGGAGCGCGGCCGTGATCGCCTCGGCCGACGTGCGCACCTGTCCCAGCGCCGCCGTCGATTGCGCCAGGCGGTGCGCCTGCGCGGCCACCCGCTCGGCGGCCATCCGGTCGCCGTGTTCCTGCGAGACGCGCCTGGCGGCCGACGCCGTCAGCAGAGCGACCGTCGTCCACCCCATGGTGAAGATGGCGAGCGCCACCGCCTCGACGCCGCTGCCGAAGTTGAGAAGGTGTCCCGGTCCGAAGAGGAACAGATCGCAGGAAAAGACCGACAACAGAATCGTAATGAAGGCGGGCGTCGTCCCGCCAAGCCACGCGGCAATCGCGATCGCCGGTGCAAATGCGACGAACACAAATCGACCCGTCCATTGATCGAGCAGAAGCTCGATCCACAGAGCCAGCACGAACACGGCCATTGAAATGAACAGGGCACGAGCGGGACGGCGCAGGAGCCCACCGGACGAAGACATATTGTTCCCATGGGCGGAGGGCGCGAGCTGTGGGGGGGAAGTTCAGTATACAGGAGTCGAGGCCGAATAGTCCGGAAGAGTCAGGGAGTCCCGGGAGTCCGGAGAGTCGGTATATATGCGTAGTGTCCGGCTTTAGCCGGCTTTAGCCGGACCCACTGGGAAGCGATCTAAAGACGCAGGAATTCGCGCACGCGTGTGAGGAACGAATGGCGCAATTCGGCGACGGCTGTTGGGACGGCGTGCGTTTCGCGGTGGCGATCGAGCTCCTCGCGTCGCGCGGCGGTCACACTTGTCACTCGCTCGAGCACGGACGGGTTCGCAATGACCAGCCGGCGGAACCCGTCGGCGTCGATTTCGAGGAGATCGCAGTCGGCCACCGCGGTCACGGTGGCCGTTCGCGCGGCGCCGGTCAGGAGCGACATCTCTCCAAACACATCGCCCTCGCGCAGGCGCGCCACGTCGCCCTCGGTGCCGGCAAGCGTCACCCGGGCCTCGCCGCGCCTGATGATGAAGAGCGATTGACCCTCCTGGCCCTGTCGCACGATCGCCTCGCCCCGCGCGTACATCACCGGCCGTCCCACCGCGACGAGTTGCGTGCGTTCGCTGTCTGTCAGCGCGGCAAACATCGGCACTGATGCCAGCAGACCGGCATCGGCCGGAAGTGTCGGCGCCACCATGCCGCCTTCCTCGGGCGACATCTCCACCTGTATGGGGTACGGAATGGTGATGTTGTTGCGGCGGAACGCGTAGTAGATGTACGACCTCACCTGATCCTGCGCGCGATCGGCCGGATCGAAATCGTCCACCCAGAACAGCACACGATAGGTGATCGACGACGACGCGAAGTCGGCCACGCGAACCTCAGGCGCCCGCACGGACGACACTTCCGCCACGTTCTTCAGTGCTTCGGTGATGACCGCCTTCACCACATTGGGCGGCACGTCGTAGCTCGCGCCGACTTCGACGCTCAGCCGCATCTGCCTGGTGGGCACCGAGTAGTTCGTGATGGTGTCTTTCGCCATCACACCGTTCGGCACGACGACGACATTCCCGGCTTTGGTCAGCAGCCTCGTGGCACGCCACGTGATTTCGTTCACGCGGCCTTCGAGCCCGCCGATCGAGACCCAGTCGCCGACACGAAACGGTTTCTCGATCTGAATCGCCAGGCCGGCAAACAGATTGCCGAGCGTGTCCTGCAGCGCGAAGCCCAGGACGACGGCACCGACGGCCGTCGTCGTGAGAACGCGGTCGCGCAGAATCAGGACGGCGACGAGCGAGAACAGGACGATGATGAGCGAATCCTGGACGATGCTCGGAAAACGGTCGGGCAGGCGATCGAGTTTCCATGGATTGAGCGTCGCGGCGACGAGGAGGTTGACGATGGCAAACGCCATCACCAGCGGATTGATGTCGCCGATCAGCCGGCGCGTGTCTTCGAGTCGGGCATCCTGCCAGAGCAGGCTGGAGTGAAGTGCGATCGCCGCCACGGTGTAGACGGCGAAGAGTCCGGCCGAGAACAGCAGCCGGCCTCGAATGTGCCTGTTGATGGTCGCCTGGCGCAGGCCAAGCGACGCCAGCAGGAAGACGAAACCAGCGATGACGCTGAGTGACACGCCGGGTTAAGCGATCCCCTTCTTGAAAGCCAGGAGCTCTGCCGGCGTGAACGCCCCATTCACGCGATTCGGATTGTCGCCGCCCTTCGCCAGCCGATCAGCGCCGACTCCGCGGGCACCTCCCGACGCCGAGACCTGCTGCTCGGTCTTGCCGCCGCTCGAGACCGATTTGGTGAGATTCCCGACGCCGAAACCCTTTTTCTTTTCTTCCGCCTTCTTTTCTTCCGCCTTCTTGTCTTCCGCCTTCTGCTGCTCGCTGCCCGTAAGGCCCGCCGACCCTTCGACGACGGTGGCAATCTTGGTGAGCTCGGTCGGCTGATACGTGATGTTCGAGGTGTAGCGCGCGGCAACCAGCGCACCCGGCTTGGAGGCCGCCAGCTGCTTCACCTTGTCGATGCGCTCCTGCGTCTCGGGATGCGAGGCGAAGAGTCCGTTCTTTTCGGCCGCCCCCTTGTTGCGTTCGGCCAGGCGCGCGAGAAATTCCGACAGTCCGGTGCCGGCGTACCCGATCTTCTGTACGAGCAGGATGCCCTCGCGGTCGGCCTCGAGCTCGTCGCCGCGATCGAACGAGTTCTCGAGCACCATGCTGTAGGCCCGGTTGGCGAGCGCATCGAGGAACTGGCCCCGATTGGCGAGCGTCTCGCTGGTGCCCAGCTGGACCGTCTTGCTCTTGCGGATGGCGTTCACCGTGTGCTTCTGCGTGACGTGCGAGATCTCATGGCCGAGCACGCCGGCGAGCTCCGATTCCGACTTGATCAGGGCGAGCGCGCCGCGGGTGATGTGCACGAAGCCGCCCGGGGCCGCAAACGCGTTCACGCCATCGGTGTCGAGCACGATGAACGTCCACGGCAGCTTGGGTCTCGTCGTCTGCTCGGTGAGCACCGTGCCGACGAGCGCGACGTACTTGTGCACCGCCACGTTCTGGACGACGCCGAACCGCTGGCGCACCTTCAGGCTGACGTCGGCGCCCAGCTTGATCTCTTCTTCTTCGGTGATGTTCAGGTCGTCGAGTTGCGCCTTGCGCTCCTGCGCTTCCTGCGCCTTCTTCATGATGCCGCCGAGCTGCGCGTAGGCGGGCGAGCCGATCGCCAGAATGGCGAAGACGATGATCGTCCGGCTGACGCCGGACATGGCGTTGTGCTTCATGCCAGGTTCTCCTTGACCTCGTAGATCGACACCGGCTTGGTCTTGCCTTTCACCACTACATCGCCGAGGGGCCGAAACGCGTATCGGTCGGGGAGCGCGTCGCGTGTAGCTTCGCTGATGATAATCCGAGTCCCGTACTGCTTGTTCAGCGATTCGAGCCGCGAGCCGAGGTTCACCGCGTCGCCGATGACGGTGTAGCTCATGATGGCCTCGGACCCGATGTTGCCCGCAATCATCGGCCCGGTGTTGATGCCGATGCCGATGTCGAGCGCCGGCCGTCCTTCCGCGGTCCACTTCTCGTTCAGGCGATTCAGCTCGCGAATCATGTCCAGCGCCGCGTCGACCGCATGCTCGCGCGTGATCCGCATCGTCGAGCGGCGCGCCGAACAGGGCCATCACCATGTCGCCGACGAACTTGTCGAGCGTCCCCTTGTGCGCGAACACGATGTCGACCATGCGCGTGAAGTACTCGTTCAGCGATGGCGACGATCTCTTCGGGCTGGCCGCGCTCGGAGACCGTCGTAAACCCGCGGATGTCGGAGAAGAGGACCGTCATCTGACGCCGCTGGCCGCCGAGCCGCGCGAGCTCGGGGTTGGCCACGAGCTGGTCGTACACGTCTCTCGACACGTACTGGCCGAAGAGCCGCTTCATCTTGCGCTTCTCGCGGCCTTCGACGAAGTACTGGTAGCCGACGCCGCCGAACAACGCCAGCGACGACGCCAGCGCGGGCTGCGTGATGTTGATCCACGTGCCTCCCGCGAAGAGACGCGTCGCGGCGAAGACAAAGGCGGCCATGGCTGCCACGAACACCGCGCTGGCCCACCAGGCCGGCAACCACGTCGAGACGAGCCCCATCGCGAGCGCCAGCGTCACTACTGGTACCACGCGCACGATCGGCGATTCAGGGCGCATGAACCGGTTCGACAGGAAGTCGTCCGCCACCGACGCGTGAATCTGGATGCCGGGCATGTCGCCGCCGGCAAACGGCGTTTCGAACACATCCTTGAGACCGGACGCCGTCACCCCGACAAACACAATCTTTCCCTCAAAGACCGACGGATCGATGTCAGGCTTTTGCCCCGCCAGCAGTTGTTCCTCGGAGTAGAGCAAATCGAAGAACGGATAGTGCGGATACGGACGGCTTTTCATATCGGGCAGGAACGGCGCGCCGCGGAAGTTGATCAACCCCCACAGATAGCGCGTCCGGCCTTCCGACGTGTTGAGCTCGCGGCGCTCGAGCGGCATCACCCGATCGCCCGCCCTCAGTAAGGTGCCGTCGATGCGCACGCTCGCCGGATCGATCCGCGCCGTTCGCAGGGCCGCCGAGAGCCCGAGCGATGGCATCGCACGGTCGCCGGATCTGACAAACGGCACGACGTGACGGACCGGACCATCGGCGTCAAAGCTGAGAAGATTGTGGCCGAACGCCACCGCGGCGCCGGCAAGATCGCCGGCAGGTTCGAAGATGACGCGGCGCTCGAGCACGTCCGGGGACGACAGACGAAACCCCTGGTCTTTCCACGACTGCTCGCCGTTGGTCTCGCCGACGAAGGTCGCGTCGGCCGGCAGGATTACGTTGCCGGCCTTTCGAATCGTGTCGGCCAGGGCCTTATCGGACTCGGCGCCGGACCAGGTGTCGCCACCGTACGGGAATCCCACGCGCGTATCGGCATCGGCGAACAACACGTCGTACACGATGAGCGCAGGCTTGCCGCGCATGAGGTACTCGACCAGGCTCGCGTGCACCACGCGCGGCCAGGGCCACCGGCCCGCATGCGGCTGGAGATTACGCAGCGAGTACTCGTCGATCTCGATGAGCGCCATGTCTTTGCGCGCCGAGAGCGGATTCGCGGTACGTATCAGGCGCCAGTCGTAGGTCTTGAGCTCGACAGTACGGAACGCATCGAGGCTGGTGAGCACCAGCACCACGAGCGCCGCCGCCAGCCCGACCGTCAGCCCCGCAACAGCCTTACGCACGTTGGTAACATATGGGGGAAAGTGAAAAGTAAAAAGTAAAAAGTGAAAAATAGGACGCAGCTCGTTTGCGGGATGTTGATGCTGATGTGCTCGCAGGGATTCGCTCAGGATCTCTCCCGGCACTTCGCGGGTATCGATGGGGCGTTCGTCCTTCTGAACGGCCGCACCGGCGAGACGGTTCGCCACAACGCGGAGCGGGCGGCGCAGCGGTTCGCACCGTGTTCAACCTTCAAGATCCCGCACACCGCCGTCCTTCTCGAGAGCAACACGGCGTCCGACCCTGAGTTTCTGGTCAAGTACGACCCGGCACTCAAGCAACAGGGCGCATGGGCGCAGGATCACACCCTTCGTTCCGCCTATCGCGTCTCAGCCCTGTGGTATTACCTCGCCCTGGCACGTCGTGTGGGTCTTCCCGCCGAAGCACGCTTCTTGACGCAGTTCGCATACGGAAACGAGTCTGCGGCCGGGGGGCTGGATGGAAGCGAAGGGCCATTCTGGGTTGACGGCACGCTCCGCATCTCGGCCGACGAGCAGGTTGCTTTCCTGAAGCGTTTCTACGAGGGACGCCTCGGCCTGTCGTCCCGGACGACGACACTGACGAAAGACGTCATGCTGGCCGACAGCACGCCGCGGTGGCGCTTGAGCGCCAAGACTGGAGCGTGCCGCCCCGCCGGTGAAGATGCCTCGGTGTGGTACGTCGGATACGTGGAGCGCGACTCGAACGTGTTCTACTTCGCTCTCCAGCTCGGCGCGAAGGAGTTTGGCACGCTGCTCGAACAGCGCGTGTCGAAGGCCAAAGCGATCCTGGCCGATCTGGGATTTCTCGACTGAGGGTCCCCACTTTTTGCTTTTGACTTTTCACTTTTCACTTTCACACAACAAACCCCACCCCTTCCTTCGCCGCATATGTCTCTGGAAAGATCTTTCTCGCGGCGGCTTCGATCTCCTTCACCTCGCTGTCGGGGCGTCCGGGTTTGTGATGGAACAGCCACAGCGATTTTGCTCCGCAATCGGCGGCGAATTGCGCGCACTGCGACCAGTCGCTGTGTCCCCATCCTTTGTGCGTCCGCATTTCTTCCGGCGTGAAGTGCGAGTCGAGGACGAGCGCGCGCGCGCCCACCGCGAAATGCGCCAGCGCGAGGTCGATATCGGCGTTCCCGAATTCGTGATCCGTGGCGTACACGACATCGCCGGTCGTGCCCTTGATGCGGTACGCAAACGCGCCGCCTGGATGGTTCAGTGGCTGCCCGCGCACGTCGAATCCGTTGACGTCGGCGTGTCCGTCGGCGTGCAGGCGAATCGCGGGCTTTGAGGGAAGCCGCTCGTAGGGCACCGGAAAGAAGGGCGCCTCGAAGATCGCCTGGATGTCGGCCAGCTTCCGGCCGAGCGCAGGCGCCCAGACCGTGATGGCCGCGCCTGCGCGATAGAGCGGCGCGAAAAATGGCAGGCCCTGGATGTGATCCCAGTGATAGTGCGTGAGCAGGATCGGAATGTCGGTGACGCCGGTCAGCGTCTCGCCGACACCGACGATGCCCGAGCCGGCATCGAGGATGAGCCGGCGCTCTTCGCGGTCGCCGACGATCTCGAGGCAGGCAGTGTTGCAGCCGTGTTCGATGGAACCTGGCGTGGCGTACGGAACCGACCCACGCACGCCCCAGAAACGCACACGCATTCGCTACTCGTGGTACAGCGGCCGTACCTGGAACAGGATGTAGAGCGAGATCAAGCCGACAACCAGTCCCGAGACGATGTTGCGGCTCAGCAGGCTATAGGCAAGGCTGACGAGCTGCGAGTAGAAAAGAAGGGTCCAGCCGCCCATCTTCCGGGCGAAGAGGCCGGGAAGCGCGGCGATCATCAAGCCGATCTCGACGACGACGACCAGCGTGAGGATGCCGAAGCCGCTGGCATAGCCGACACCGCCGAACGGCATGAGGATGGTGCCGAGGCCGAGCGCGACCAGCAGCAGCGGCAGCGTGAGGACGAGCAACACCACGGTGATCCACGGCCCGAACTGCACGATCCACTCTTTGGCGCCATCCGGAAGCTGGAACGGGGCCTTCTTCACGAGGTAGAAGTCGAGAAAGCCAATCAGATCCTTCGGCGCTTCGGTTGTCGGTGTCGTCATTGAACCTCCATTAAGGGTCCGGATACTAGCGCGCCCCGTGAAAAACAGATACAGAAAACGAATAGGCGATACTTAGCGGATGGGCGACGGACGGGTCGTGTATTCCACCGGCATCGGCAAGGTGTGCCCCGGCTGCGGCTGGCCGGTGAAGGACTGCAAGTGCAGCAGCAAACGGCACGCGGACGAATCGGTCCCCGGCCGTGTCGTCGCGAAGCTGCGCATGGAGAAGAAGGGACGCGGCGGGAAGACGGTGACGGTCGTCTACGACCTGCCCCAGAACGCGGCGTTTCTCAAGGAGCTGGCGCAGGAACTGAAGCGCACCTGCGGCACGGGAGGGGCGGTGTCGGAGAATACCATCGAGCTGCAGGGCGACCTGCGGGATCGGGTGCGGGAGTGCCTCATGAAGAAGGGCTGGACGGTAAAAGGCTAGCGTTTTTCAAATGTACGTAGTGTCCGGCTTTAGCCGGACCGGGTCCCCGTTCGGCCTGGCCGCACTTGGGTCGGCGTGGCGGCCGCGCGAATCCGAAGCTGCGGGGCCGGACGCGCGCTGCGATGCCGCAGCGGACCGCGCGACGCGAGGACACTCACGTCGCCGTTCGTCCTCGCTCGATGCCCTCGGGCTTCTCGCGCGGTCAGGCGCCATCCATCGGCCGCCTGCGCACGGCTTCGCGCCGCCGCCACGCCAACCCAACTGCCGCGACCCACTACACGATTCTGAAAAGGCGCGTTAACGCCAATCGCCTTGCATAATGAACGGGGCCCAGTAGTAGGGGCTCTCCCATCCTTTAATCTTCATTATCTCCAGCTGTGCAGCGCGCAGCGCCGCCGAGGGCGGCTTTCCTGCCACCAGCATTTCCTGATAGAAGCGGGTCATCAGCGCGGCCGTCGCGCGGTCGCTGACGTTCCACAAGCTGACGACAACCCGCTGCGCGCCGGCATACATCAGGCCGCGTGTCAGGCCAATCAGGCCCTCTCCTTCGATCGATTTTCCCAGCCCTGTTTGACAGGCGCTCAGCACGACCAAGTCGGCATTGAGCTCCATGTTGTACAGCTCCTGCGCACGCAGGAAGCCGTCGCGGGGTTTGCCGTTGCGATCGACCAGCGACAACACAATCGAAGAGAGCGTCGGACGTTCGGTATCCAGGAAGCCGTGCGTCGCGAAATGAATGATGCGGTAGTCCTTCAGCGCACCACCAAGCACCGCGTCCTTCGTGGCCGCAAAATCGACGGCACGGAAGTTTTTCTGACCCTTAGCGACCGACAAGATGGCATCGGCTTCGTTGCGCGTGAAGGGAAGCCGGGGAATGACGGATTGAGGTTTCGCGGAGGCCGACGTGGCCGGCGCCGCTGGCTGGCTGAGGTGTTCGAGGATGCGGGTTGTGTCGTCCGTGTCAGCCGAAGCAGTTGGGACGGGGATCGATGATCTCGCCAATCGAGCATCGGTACGATCAAACACCGGATCGGCAATGACGGCTATCCCCGCGGATGGACTCGCACGCGATCTCATCCGATCGCGCTGGACCGCGAGCACTGACGCAGACGGCATCGTCACTATTTCGTAGTCCGCTATCAGCGTTCGCTCCTCATTGGTCGACGCCTGATGTAGCAGCATGGCAAATGGAACGTATTGCAGCGCCCCATCGGCCACGACCAGAAGTCTCGTGGCATCACCAAAACCTCCTAGCGAGGTCACGGCCAGGTGGCTCAAACGACGCAGTGCATCCTTATACGACTCATCGGAGCCGGCAATTCGCAACTGGCGGGCGCCCGCTGTTTCGCCTATGGAAGAAGCACCTCTCGCCGTGATTAGTGCGGACACCTGCCGTGCGCTATCCTCGATGTTGCGGCGGCTCGCCAGACGAACACCTCTGATGGCGTCACGACACATAATCCAGGCGTAGCTGGCCTCTTCCCCCAAGGAGTACTCGATCAGACACGTGTTCTCGTCCAGAAGCTGCTGCAACTGAGAAATGTCCAGCGTCTTTGGTTCCACCAGCGCCGCGTACTCCGGGCTCTCCTTCCTGATCGCTGACTGGACTTCCTCAAGCTCAGCGCCAAGAGCATTCACATCTTGAAGGAGGGCACGCGCTGCTGAGGAATTCTTGTCCCTCGCGAGGAGCAACATCAGCCGCTCGGATTTCACACCGATGACATCAACGAGATCGCGTTCCTTTTTCACCAGACCACTGTCAACGCCGCGACGAATATCAAGTTTGGATTCTGACAACATGTCGATCAGGCTGCGCGCCCGGCCTCGCTCGTTGGTCTCCAAAGCGGCCGCGAGGTGCTCGGGTCGTGAGCTTGTCTCATGCAACATCATCAAGCCATTGACGTGGGAGAAGTGAATGTCATGTTGTCTCCCGGACAGTGTCGCTCTGAGCTCGGGATTCGAGACGCGACCCCTCACGCGCTCCACAGCAGCAGACGCCTCTTGAAATCGATTGAGCGCCTCCTCGAGATGTCCGAGTTTTCCGCTGGACTCACCAATCTGCCTAAGTGCCCTTGCCACATTGTTGTCATCGCCAAGATCCTTGAACGTAGCCAAGGCAGCGACAGCGGACTGGATAGCTGCGCCTTGATCACCGGTTCTCGCCTGAACCTCGGCGAGAACCAGCTGCGTTGCGGCAGCACCCCGTCGATCACCACCAGTAACCCTCGAACTCATCGCCCGATCCAGATGCGTGAGTGCCAGTTCTGAATTCCCGCTATCGAAATAGGCCCTTCCAAGAAGAGTCCGTGTAAACCCCTCCGACCGTTCGTCGCCGATTGCCTCCCGCAGTGTCAGCGCTTTGCGCAGAGAGTCAACTGCAGCCGGCAGTTCTCCACGTTCGCTTTGCACTCGGCCGATACTTGTCAAGGCATCCGCCTGACCGGCCCGGTCCCCCGTTTTCACTCTGATCGCAAGCGCTTGGTGAAGATATTCAAATGCGCGTTCGCCATCGCCAAGACCCATATGCGCCATGCCGATGTTGTAGTAAGCAAGAGCCTGCCTATTCTGATCGCCCGCCGCCTTGAAAAGCGGGAGCGCAAGTCGATACTCGATCAACGCTTGCTGCCAGTCTGCCGCATCTGCATAGGTCTTGCCGAGGTTATTGCGGACGACGCCCTCGCCTGAAATGGCTCCGTTCCTCCGAAAGTACTCAAGCGCTTGTTCATAGTGACGCCGTGCGTTCACGACATCACCAAGAACGTCATATGCGCCGCCGAGGGCGTTGCTCGCATTTGCGTACATGGAAGACCCGGCTTCCCGAAGAATTGGGACAAGACGCGAAAGGGAAGGAACCGCTTCTCTCGTTTGCCCACCACGTAGAAATGTGAGCCCGATGCTGTAGAGTGCCACCGCCGTTTCATGTTGAAGGCTGAGGCTCTCAGACTCCTTCAGTGCCGCATTGAACAACTCGAGCGCCTTGGGGCGTGACTCAAGAGTATTCTGTCGTCGAAGATTTCCGCCTTCTGAAAGCCATGTCTCAATCAACGCGTGTCGCTGATCTGTCGTGGTTGCCGATCGCACTGCATTGATCTTGATGTCCAAATTCCCCTCTGGTACAGCCGCAGAGGAGGAGAAGGTTGAGACGACCAGTGCGAATTCGCCGGACGTATGTGCGATATAGGCGACGCACTCAGGACCGACGGCATCGTTCGGGGTATCTTGACGATAGACCACTTGCTTGCCAGGATCGACGATCTCTGCCACGACATCGATGCCACGCTGCTCGATGACGATGTGGACAAACTGATTTTCCGACATCGCAAAGGAGAAACTGTGTCGCTCGCCTCCACGCATCGAACGGCGGAACGAATTGCCCTCGATCAACTGTAGTTCCGAGGTTGTTTGCACCTGCGCGGGGAGGTTGCCACCGCTGGCGCACAGCAGGATTGCGCCTGTAAAGGCTTCTGTGAGACGCCAAGGGCCATTCCTAACCCTCATCCACGGCCTCCCAATCGGCCGGTTCTTTTGGATCAAGCGGCGATGACCGAAAGAAAGGCATCCAGTTCCGCCATCTTGGGAATTTTGATGGTACTGGTCGCGGCGGCGAATGGAATCCGGGCCGTTGCGAGTCTGAATATGTGGCGATCCTTCGCCCGCTCTTCGGGACGGATTCCCAGAAATCCCCAAGATCCAGCGTCTCCCCTTCTTTCGGCCTCCACGAATTTGCGCAAGTGTGGTACCCGTCTTCCAGAAACCGGTCGACCTGGACGCCAGCGTCTTCGACGACTCTGACCTTCCCAAGATCGGCAAGGTAGATCTTCCCCTCTCTGTTGCCTTTCTGATAAACCGTGTAAGGACCTTGTCTGCCGAACAGAAAGGCTGTCATCCTCGTAATAGACCAGACCGCCAAATTGCTTGCGCGTTCTTGAGGCATGTCTACCTCTTTTTCGACTTGTTTGACTTGAGTATCTTCGACTCGATTGGCCCATGGTCAACCGCCTCCCAGTCATCAGGTGAATCAGGTCCAATACCTCTGTAATAGAACCCGGGCAGACCTTTCTTCGTCATGTATCGCGCTGTGGTGTGGGACTTATTCCGGCATGGACCAAAGTCGCCGATATAGAGCTTGTCGCCGAACTTCGGCGACCGAGGATCGCAGCAGGTATGAACCGCATGCGGCAGCAATCTGCCTTTCACGCTGTCTGTTGCGAGAAATACGTCAAAACCGTCAGCCAGGATTACTTGGGTGCTGCAGACTCCCGACTTTCCCTTCAGGACGTACGCTCGACTGTCTGCCATAATTCTCCTTTCAGTGGTCAAATCCTCGAATTCTGTGTGGATATGCAGCTATTGTGAGAATCATCGATGTCCCGTACGCGGCATCTTGAGGCGTCGACCTTGGTCGACTGCTTCCCAATCTCCCGGCTCCTTCCCGTGTGGAAATATTGCTCGGTGGTAAAACCCGGCCGATCGCGACTTTCCTGCCGGGTAATAACTGGCTACATAGTCAAAATCAGCCCCTCTGTCGTCTAGCTTGTCTGCCCAGAGCTTCAGGGTGTCTCCGGCTTGAGGGGCTGCCGTGCTCCTGCAGAAGTGCCTTCCGACTTTGCGGATTCGTTTTCCGGTTCTTTCATCGACTAAATAGACAGACTTGTGTGCGAGTCCGCCCGCCAGCACAATCAACCCGCAGATCTCACGGGAACGAGTCGAGAGCCGTACCTCATACAGGTTGCCTGCCACGGTGCCTCCTACGGCTGTTGTCTCGCGTCTCAGCGCTGATGCGCCAAGGTCACTTGGGCGACCACAAACCCCGGCTCGCTCGTCACTATCCGAAACACCGTCTGCGGCGGCGGCGCGCTCTGCGTGAGCAGGCGTGTCGTGTCCGCAGCGGCGAGCTGTTCTTCCTCAGACCATGCACGGCCGGCACCGCCTGAAAGCTCGAGGTGGCCGACCAGTTGCGACGATCCGCGTTTCTCCCAGGCCGATACCATCTCCGGCGTCACCTTCAACGCCTGCTCGCCCGGCGTCAGCTCGGGTAGCAGCTGCGCCGACACGATCAGCGTCAGCAGCTCCGCGGTCTGATCGGGCCGGCTCGCCGTCAGCGTGAAATACGGCGGCCGATCCTGCTGCGATGGAATGTCAATCAGCCGTCCAGCGGCTAGCCGGTTATGTCCGCTGCTCAGGTGGAGTGTCGGAAAGATCACATGCGGCACGCCGTGGCTGCCGTCCGCATACCGCTCGCGATCGATGACGTAGAGATACCCTTCGCGTGGCGACTCAACGCTGATGCGGACGCGATCGCCCGTCGCCAACGGCGTGTTCAGGTTGATCCGTTCGGGCGTCCACGCCTCCTCCGCTCCTGTCTCGTGCACGAGCAGGCGAACCCGATCCTGTGTGGTCGATCGGCGCAGGCGCCATAGCGTCACCCCCAACTCGGCGATGTTGGCGTTGGCCGGAGCGGCCGCAAACGTCCCCATCGGCTGGTAGCTCGCGGGAGCAGGTTTCCCATCGGTCCCAGCGGGACGGGCGTTCACAATCTCCGTCCCACCTGTAGCGGAACGTGGGACGCTGCTGCTCGAAGAGGCGTCTGATGGTCGTTCCGCTTCTGGCCCGCCGCGCAATGCCGCCGTGAGCGCGATGACGATCATCACAATCGCAGCACTCGCGGCAACGGCGGCTCCGACGGCACGATACCACTCGCGTTTACTCGGCACGGGCTCCATGCGCTTTGTCTGATCGGCCGCACCCCGAAGAAACTCGAGCTCCTTCAGAAACACTGCCATGCTCGCATCGCGATTGTCCGGCTCGAGCGACAGATCCTTCGCGAGGAGTGCGTCAATGGCCTGTACGACGGGGTCTGTCGAAGCGATCGGCGGGTACTTGCACTCAAGGATCGCGCATGCGGTGAGCATTCGCTCGCCAGCGCGAAACGGATGACGCCCCGCCACCATCTCGTAGAGCACGACGCCGAGGCTGAAGAGATCGGACCGGCCGTCGATGAGATCGCCCGACAGCTGTTCCGGCGACATGTACTCGAGGGTGCCGAGCAGCCGACCAGGCGCCGTCAGTGCGTCGACGTTCGTATCGTCGGCAGAGCCTGGCGCCATGGTTCGGGCAATCCCGAAATCGACGAGCTTCACCGAGCCGTCCGACCCGAGCATGATGTTGCTCGGCTTCACGTCGCGATGAAGAACGCCGCGTGCATGAGCGTGCGCCAATGCCGACGCGACGGCCACAGCGATGCGCAGCGCCTCCATGATGGGCACGCGTTCGCCGCCGCGAAGCCGGTCTGCCAGCGACTGTCCCTCGAGCATCGGCATAGCGATGAACGGCCTGCCATCGTCTTCGCCGATTTCGTACAGCGCGCAGATGTGGGGATGGTCGAGGTCCGCGATAATCTTGGCTTCGCGCGAGAACCGCTTGTGGAAGTCAGGATCCCCGGCAAGGGCGGGGCTCAGCACCTTCAGAGCGACGACCGTGCGGGGCACCCGCGTGTCGCGACATTTGTAAACCTCTCCCATCCCACCTGACCCGATGATGGAGAGGATCTCGTACGGCCCGAGGCGATCGCCGGGCTGGAGAGACATTGGTCTCTATGTATGTAAGGCGGGAATTATAGGCAGGAAGGGCCACCCATCGGTCAAAAATATGTAGCGGAACGATACATCCAAGGAAACGGCTAAAATTGTCGCCAATGGCATCACTGATCGAGGCAATCGACATCAAGCGAAAGATGTTCTTCGAATACGAAGGGGCGCCCTACCACGTCCTCGACGTCGAGGTCTCCCGGCCGACGGCCCGCGGAGGGCAGACGCTCGTACGCATCAAGATGCGCAATCTCGTGACGCGCGCCGTCTTCGACAAGACGTTCAAGGCCGGCGAGAAATTCGACGAGCCCGACCTGGTCATGGTGGAGGCCTCCTATTTGTACGCGGACAGCGCGGGGCTGAACTTCATGGACCAGGAGTCGTTCGAAACGCTCACGCTGCGGCCCGAGCTGCTCGGCGACGACCGGCTGCTCCTGGTCGACAACCTGATCGTGCAGGTCCAGAAATTCAACGGCAACCCCATCGGCGTGCAGTTCCCGCCGCACGTCGAGATGACCGTCAGCGACACCGAGGAAGGCGTTCGCGGCAACACCGCGAGCGGCAGCGTGACCAAAATCGCGACGCTCGAATCGGGCCTCGCCATTCAGGTCCCCCTCTTCATCAAAGTCGGCGAAAAAGTACAGGGTGCACACCGAAACGCGCGAGTTTGCCGGAAGGGCGTAATCTTCCAATCTGCCAATGTCCGATCTCACCCAAGACCTTGCCGCGCTGAAGCTCGAGAGAGAACCAGTGACCCCCGCCAACCGGCGCTGGGTCGGGTGGCTCGTGCTCGTCCTTCTCGTCGCCGCGGCGGGCGGTGCGGCCTGGTGGTGGTTCTCACGCGAACGGCCCATCGACGTCGAGGTCGCCGCCGTCACCGAGCGTGCGGCGGGCACGCAGGCGTCGGTGCTGAACGCGTCGGGCTACGTCACGGCGCGCCGCCGCGCCACCGTCTCGTCGAAGATCACCGGCAAGGTCGTCGAGGTGAACGTCGAGGAGGGCATGGCCGTGCAGCGAGGGCCAGGTGCTCGCGCGGCTCGACGACGCGACGCCGCGCGCGGCGCTGGCGCTCGCCGAGGCGCAGGCCGAAGCCGCGCGCAGAGGCGTCAGCGAGAACGAGGTCCGGCTCGCCGAGGCGCAGCTCACGCTGGCGCGCGTGACGCAGCTCGTCGGCAGACGGCTCGTCGACGCAGGCCGACGTCGACGCCGCGCAGGCCGACGTCGATTCGCTCGAGGCGCGCATCAGCGCGCGCGCGCGAGCAGGTGCGCGTCGCCGAGCGCCAGATCGACGCTGCAGCAGACCGACCTCGACAACACGATCATCCGCGCGCCGTTCAGCGGCGTCGCGATCTCGAAGGACGCGCAGCCGGGCGAGATGGTGTCGCCGGTGTCGGCCGGCGGCGGCTTCACGCGCACCGGCATCTGCACGATCGTCGACATGCGCTCGCTCGAGATCGAGGTGGACGTCAACGAGAGCTACATCAACCGCGTGCAAGCCCGGCCAGCACGGTCACGGCCGTGCTCGACGCGTATCCGGACTGGCAGATTCCGGCGCACGTGATCACGACGGTGCCGACGGCCGATCGCCAGAAGGCGACGGTGCTCGTGCGCATCGGCTTCAAGCAGCTCGATCCGCGGATCCTGCCCGACATGGGCGTGAAGGTGACGTTCCTGCAGCGAAGCCGAGGACAGCGGCCGACGCCGGCCGCGCGGCCGGTGACGCTCGTGCCCGAAGAGCGCGCGATCAAGACCGACGGCAGCACAGTCGTACGTCTTCGTCGTCGGCGACGACGTCGTCGAGCGCCGCGCGGTGACAGACGGGCGGCACCGACGGCGACCGCGTCGAAGTCGTCGCCGGCCTGCACGCCGGCGAACGCGTCGTCGTGTCGCCGCCCGCCGAACTTGTCGGCGGGCAGCCTCGTAGTTACGCGGTGAGGTCAGAACGCGATGCCATCTGAGAACGCACTGGTCCAGGTCAGCGACGTCCACAAGCACTTCACGCGCGGCAGCGAGCGCATCGACGTGCTGAAGGGCGTGAACCTCGAGATTCCCGCAGGGCGACTTCCTCGCGCTGATGGGGCCGTCGGGCTCGGGCAAGACGACGCTGCTCGAACCTGATCGGCGGCCTCGACCCGCCGACGGGCGGCTCGGTCGAGGTCGGCGGCGTCGACATCAGCGCGCTCTGCGCGGCGGCCAGCTCTCGCGCTGGCGCTCGCAGCACATCGGCTTCGTCTTCCAGCTCTACAACCTGCTGCCGGTGCTGACCGCCGAGCGCAACGTCGAGCTGCCGCTGCTGCTGACGAACCTGTCGAAGGCGCGAGCGGCAGAAGCGCGTCGGCATCGCGCTGAAGGTCGTCGGCCTCGCCGACCGCGCCAAGCACTATCCGCGGCAGCTCTCGGGCGGCCAGGAGCAGCGCGTCGGCATCGCCCGCGCCATCGTCACCGATCCCGACGCTGCTGCTGTGCGACGAGCCGACCGGCGATCTCGACCGCAAGGCCGGCGACGAGATTCTCGACCTGCTGCAGGCGCTCAACCGCGAGCACGGCAAGACGATCGTCATGGTCACGCACGACCCGCACGCCGCCGAGCGCGCCACGCGCACGCTGCACCTCGAGAAGGGCGTGCTGCACGGAGGCGGCCGCATGAAGTTCCTGCCGCTCATCTGGAAGCAACCTGCTGGCGGCGCAAGGTCCGCACGACCTTCACGCTGCTGTCGATCTTCATCGCGTTCCTGCTGTTCGGCCTCCTGATGACGATCCGCGACGGCGTTCTCGCTTCGGCGTCGAGATCGCCGGGCGTCGATCGGCTGGTGCTGATCCACAAGGTCAGCCTGATCATGCCGCTGCCGGTCTCCTACCAGGCGCGGCTGCAGCGGTGCCGGGCGTCGCAGCTGGCGACGCACCAGACGTGGTTCGGCGGCATCTACCAGGACCCGTCGAACTTCTTCGCGCAACATCGCGGTCGAGCCCGAGCCGTTCCTGAAGATCTACCCGGAGTTCACGGTGCCGCCCGACCAGGTGAAGGCCTGGCTCGCCGATCGCCAGGGCGCCATCGTCGGCCGCGACCTCGCCGACGCGCTTCGGCTGGAAGATCGGCGACCGGATTCCGCATCACGGGCACGATCTGGCAGCCCGAAGCAGGGCACGACGTGGGAGTTCAACATCGTCGGCATCTACGACGGCGACGACGGCGTCGACAAGACGCAGTTCTTCTTCCGCTACGACTACCTCGACGAGAACCGCGCTCGGGCGACGGCCAGGTCGGCTGGTACGTCGTCAAGATCGCCGACCCGTCGCAGGCGGTCGGAGATGGCGCGCGACGTTCGACGAGATGTTCGCGAACTCGTCGGCCGAGACGAAGACCACGACCGAGAAGGGCTTCGTCGAGGGCTTCGCCAAGCAGATCGGCGACATCGGCGCGATCATGATCGCCATTCTCGTCGGCCGTGCTCTTCACGATTCTGCTGGTCGCCGCCAACACGATGGCGCAGTCGGTGCGCGAGCGCACGAGCGAGCTGGCGGTGCTCAAGACGCTCGGGTTCTCCGAACGGCCGATCCTGGCGCTGGTGCTCGCCGAGTCGCTGTTCATCGCGCTCGTCGGCGGGCGGCTCGGCCTCGGCGCTGGCGTGGCTGATCGTGCAGCGCGGCGACCCGACGAGCGGCATGCTGCCGATCTTCGTGCTGCCGGCGCGCGACGTCGCGATCGGCGTCGGGCTGATGGTCGCTGCTGGGCCTCGTCGCCGGCGCGCTGCCGGCGATCGCGGCGATGCGGCTGCGGATCACCGACGCGCTGAGGAGGACCTGACGATGTTCGGCTGGATCGCGCAGACGCTCGCCGTCACGCCGCTGAACCTCCGCACGATTCCGCAGCGGCTCAGCTCGTCGCGCGTCGCCATCGTCGGCATCGCCGGCGTCGTCGTCGTGTTCGTCTCGGTGCTGTCGATCGCCGCGGGTTTCACGGCCGCGATGCACGGCTCGGGCTCGCCCGACCGCGCGCTCGTGATGCGCAGCGGCGCCGACAGCGAGATGACGAGCGGCCTCGGCGGGCGCGGAGGTCGACATCATCAAGCAGGCGCCCGGCATCCGGCGCGACGGCCAGACGGCCGCTGGCGTCGGCCGAGCTCTTCGTCATCATCGACCTGCCGAAGCGGTCGACGCCCGACACGCCGGCCAACGTGCCGATGCGCGGCATCGAGCCGGCAGCGCATGCACGTGCGCGACGAAGTCTCGATCGTCGAAGGCCGCATGTTCGAGTTCGGCACCAACGAGGTCGATCGTCGGCCGCGGCGCGAGCGGGCAGTTCGCGGGCCTGACGGTCGGCGACACGGTCGTGTCCGGCCAGAACACGCTGGAAGGTCGTCGGCATCTTCGAAGCCGGACGGCGGCGTCGCGGAGACCGAGATCTGGTGCGACGCGCGCGTGCTGCAGGGCGCGTATCGCCGCGGCAACACCTATCAGTCGGTGCTCGCGCGGCTCGATTCGCCGGCGTCGTTCGACACGTTCCAGCGACTGGCTGACGTCGAATCCGCAGCTGAACGTGCAGGTCCGGCGCGAGAACGAGTACTACGCCGCGCAGTCGCAGGCGCTGACGCGGCTCATCCGGACGGTCGGCTTCGGCATCGCCGGCGCTGATGGGCATCGGCGCGGTGTTCGGCGCCATCCTGACGATGTACACGGCGGTGGCGACGCGCGCGCGCGAGATCGCGACGCTGCGCGCGCTCGGCTTCAACACCGGCGTCGGTGCTCGTGTCGGTGCTGGCCGAGTCGCTGGCGCTCGGCGCTCATCGGCGGCGTCGATCGGCGGCGCTCGCCGCGTACCTCGCGTTCAACGGCTACCAGACCTCGACGATGAACTTCCAGACGTTCAGCCAGGTCGCGTTCGCCTTTCGCGTGACGCCGGAGCTGCTCGTGCATGGGCCTGATCTACGCGCTGCTGATGGGGCTGATCGGCGGGCTGTTCCCGGCGATCCGCGCGGCGCGGCTGCCGATCCCGTCGCACTGAGAGAACTCTGAATTGGCAGATTCGCGAATTCACCGCACGCGTTCAGAGACACTTACCTTCCAATCCAGGTCTTCTGAGGTGACAGCGACAAAGAACGTTCGCGGTTCTTCGCTGAAATAGGCGGTGCCCTTGCCTTCTCCGGCGTGATCGACAACTGGGCCCGCCAGCGCCCGGCCGCTGATGGCACTGTGCACGACAATCTGGATGTTGCCCGGTGTCTTGGCACCCACCTCGCGTTTAGCGTCCCATTCGATCCGCAGCGCACCTTCGGCGGGGAAGGAATCCAGGTACTGGCTGCCGCGGCCCGACCACGTACGGATCGACTCCCACTGGATCTGTTCGGGGGACTGCCTGGCTGGCGGAGCGGCTTCGGGACCCTTGCAGGCAGACGAGAGCAACAGGGCAAGAAGAAAAAGAGCCGCGGGTGGCCAGCCCCTTCGAGATGCAAACGGGGATACCAGAACGAGAACGATACGTGGATTGGCCAGACGCCGCAAGCCTTTCGGGCCGATCCGGAGGGGCGAAGAAAAGGGCGAAAGACGCGCTATAGTAGGCAGCAAATGCACGACTCGTCCGCATTCGCCTCCCTGAATCCACGGCAGCGGCAGGCTGCGCAATTCGGATCCGGGCCACTGCTCATCATCGCCGGCGCCGGCACCGGAAAAACCAACACGCTCGCGCACCGGGTCGCTCATCTCGTGCTGGCGGGTGCCA
This sequence comes from Vicinamibacterales bacterium, assembly GCA_963746535.1. Taxonomy (GTDB): domain Bacteria; phylum Acidobacteriota; class Vicinamibacteria; order Vicinamibacterales; family JAMQPK01; genus JAMQPK01. The sequence goes on from CAVVBP010000012.1 coordinate 926,174, forward strand.
GCCCCGCGCGCATTCTTCTCCTGACGTTCTCGCGGCGCGCGGCCGTGGAGATGACGCGGCGGACACAACGGATCCTGAGCAACGCAATGGCAGGGCTGAAGCCCTGCGCCACCGAGACAGAGCAGACATTGCTGAAGCCCTGCGCCACCGAGACAGACCAGACATTGCTGAAGCCTGGTGCCACCGAACCGGACGCGATTGCAACCGATGTGGTGACGCAGAGAGCTGCGGTGGCACAGGGCTTCAGCCCTGTCCGCCTGCACTGGTCTGGAACGTTTCATTCGATCGCCAACCGGCTCATCCGTCGTCACGCAGCGGCCGTGGGGCTCGACGCAAGCTTCAGCGTGCTCGATCGCGGCGACGCCGCAGACCTGATGGACGTGCTTCGGCACGAGCTCGGTTTCTCGAAGGCAGACAAACGGTTCCCGCGCAAGGACACCTGCCTGGCCATCTACTCGCATCGCGTCAACACACAACGGCCGCTGGCCGAGACGCTGGATGCGGTGTTCCCCTGGTGTGCCGAGTGGGAATCGCAGCTCACCGGGCTTTATCGGGCGTACGTCGAAAAGAAGCTGGCCAATCAGGCGCTCGACTACGACGACCTGCTGCTCTACTGGCACGCGATGATGTGCGACGAACGCCTGGCCGCCGACATCGGCGGCGAGTTCGACCACATCCTCGTCGACGAGTATCAGGACACGAACGTGCTGCAGGCCGACATCGTGAAGTGTCTTCGCCAGAACGGCGACGGCGTCACCGTGGTCGGCGACGATGCGCAGTCGATTTATTCGTTTCGGGCCGCGACGGTCGAGAACATTCTCGGCTTTCCCGATCAGTACGTCCGCGAGAACGGTTTGGCGGCGTCCATCATCACGCTCGAGGACAACTACCGATCGACGCAGGGCATTCTCGACGCCGCCAACGGGCTGATTGCCGAAGGCACGCGTCAGTACCGCAAGGTGTTGCGGACGACCAAGGGAACCGGGCGGCCGCCTCGATACGTCACGGTTGCCGACGATCAGGCCCAGGCCGACTATGTCGTGGCGCAGGTGCTCGCGACGCGCGAGAGCGGAGTGCCGCTGAAACGGCAGGCGGTCCTCTTCCGGAGCTCGCATCACAGCGACACGCTCGAGCTGGAGCTCACCCGCCGGAACATTCCCTTCGTGAAATACGGCGGTTTGAAGTTTCTGGAAGCCGCTCACGTCAAGGATCTGCTCGCGGTCCTGCGCTGGGCGGACAACCCGAAAAATCGCATTGCGGCGTTTCGTGCGCTGCAACTGCTGCCCGGCATGGGACCGTCGACGGCAGAGCTTGTCGTGGCGAGATTCGAGCAGTCAGGGTATTCGTGGACCGCGTTCGCCGCCTTTCGCCCGCCCGCGGGCATCGCCGATACCTGGGCGCCGTTTGTGGAATTGATGACGGGCCTCGCCATCGCCGAGGGACCGTGGCAGGGGCAAGTCGGCCGGACCCGGGAGTGGTTCGAGCCGCACCTCGAGCGCATCTACGATTCGGCACACGTGCGCGCGACCGATCTCGTGCAGCTGGAGCGGCTCGCTCAGCAGTTCGCGACGCGCGATCAGTTTCTGGCAGAGCTGGCGCTCGATCCACCGGCGGTGACCGGAGACCTCTCGGGCACGCCGTACCTCGACGAGGACTACCTCATCCTGTCGACCGTCCATTCGGCGAAGGGACAGGAGTGGGACACCGTGTTCATCCTGAACGTCGCCGATGGAAATTTTCCGTCGGAGTTCTCCACCGGCCGCTCCGATCAGATCGAAGAAGAGCGGCGTCTTCTCTACGTCGCCATGACGCGCGCGAAAAACGACCTGCACCTCGTCGCGCCGCTCAAGTATTACGTCACCAATCAGCCGAAGAACGGCGACCGCCACGTGTACGGCACGCGCAGCCGGTTCCTGACGAAGGCCGTCATCGCCAGACTCGACGCGATCGTGTGGCCCGAGGTCCACGAACCGTCCGATGCGCCCGCTCACTCCACCGCCCGCGTCAACGTCGCCGGGAAACTGCGCGGGATGTGGTAGGTTAGCCAGGTCCGAGTCAGGAGGTTGATATGAAGCTGCTCGTCAGCCTTGCCGTGTCTTTCGCGCTCGCCTGGGCCGCACCCGCGCAGGCGCAACACGATCACCAGGAAGGGGGCGACCTTGTGGGCACCGCCGGCGTCAGCTTTCAGACGTCGTGCGCGCCGGCCCTGCGACAGGATTTCAATCGTGGCGTCGCCCTGCTCCACTCGTTCTGGTTCGCGCAGGCCATCGCCGCGTTCAACGGCGTGCTGCAGAAAGACCCGTCGTGCGCGATGGCGCACTGGGGCATTGCCCTGAGCAGTTGGGGCAATCCGTTTGCCGGCCTGCGGTCCCCGCAGCAAATCGCCCAGGGACAGGCCGCGATTCAGAAAGCACAGACCGCCGGCTCACCCACGCCCCGCGAGCGCGCGTACATCGCCGCCGCAGCCGCCCTCTACACCGACGGCGATGCGGGCACGCAACGCGCGCGCACGGTTGCCTACGAGCAGGGGATGGAAAAGCTGGTCACGCAGTTCCCTGCCGACATGGAAGCGCGTATCTTCTACGCCCTGGCCGTCAACCAGACGGCCCTGACGACCGACAAGAAGTACACGCAGCAACTGAAGGCGGCGGCGATCCTCGAACCGCTCTACAAGGAACATCCGAAGCATCCGGGTCTCGCGCACTACATCATTCACGCCTACGATCATCCGCCGCTCGCCGAAAAGGCGCTGGGCGCGGCTCGCAGCTACGCGTCTCTCGCCCCCGCGGTACCGCATGCCCTGCACATGCCATCGCACACGTTCACTCGTGTGGGCCTGTGGAAGGAATCGATCGAGGCCAATCGCCGATCTGCCGAGGCCGCGCACAAGGAAAATGCGACATCGGAAGAACTGCATGCGATGGATTACCAGGCCTACGCGTACTTGCAGATCGCCCAGGATGCGGCGGCACGACGCGTCGCCGACGAGGCGGTCGCCGCGGCCGCGAGGCTGGACGTCAACGCGACCGGCGTGGCGGCGCCCGGAGTTGCCGGCGTGTATGCGACAGCCGCGATTCCCGCCCGATACGCGCTCGAACGCAATGCGTGGGCCGAAGCGGCCTCGTTGACGGTACACAGCACGAAGTTTCCACACACCGATGCCATCAGCCACTTCGCACGTGCGCTCGGTGCCGCCCGATCCGGGAATCCAGGCGCCGCCGCCGCCGATATCGAGCGGCTTGCCGCGCTCCGCGACGCGCTGAAGACGATGCAGGACGCGTACTGGGCCGAGCAGGTGGAAATCCAGCGCCAGATCGCGATCGCGTGGGTCACCTTTGCGGAAGGCGACAAGGCGCGCGGGATCGAGCTGTTGCGCGCCGCGGCCCTGGTCGAGGACGGAACGGACAAGTCGGCGGTTTCTCCGGGTCCACTGGCACCGGCGCGCGAACTGCTCGGCTACATGCTCCTCGAAGCCGGCCGGCCGGCAGAGGCGCTCGTGGAATTCGAAGCGACTACCAAGAAGGAGCCCAACCGATTCCACGGGTTGTACGGAGCCGCTCGCGCCGCAGAGGCAGCCGGCCAGCGCGCACGAGCCGTGACGTTCTACAAACAGCTGCTCCAGGTCGCCAGTGAGCCAGACACCAATCGCCCCGAGCTCGAGCACGCACGCAGCTACACCCGGTAGGGATCCGGCCGGCGACGTCCTCAACCCACCGCGCGGGTGGCTGGACATGGCGTCGCATCTGGGTCCCGGCCTCATCATCAGCGCCGCCATCGTCGGATCGGGCGAGCTCATCGTGACGCCGAAGGTCGGCGCCGCGAGCGGGTTCTCGATGCTCTGGTTCGTCATCTTCGCGTGCATCGTCAAGGTCTTCGTGCAGATCGAACTGGCGCGCCTGGTGATCGTCGAGCGCATCACGACGCTCGAAGCGCTGAACTCGATGCCGGGACCGCGGTTCCGCGTATCGTGGATCCTCTGGTTCTGGCTCTTCATGTACTGCGGGCTCGTCTTTCAGATCGCCGGTCTCATCGGCGGATGCGTGCTCGTCTTTCAATCGATGGGCCTCAACATTTCGCCGAACGCGCTCCTCGTCGCGACAGTGACGTCCGGATCGCTCCTCCTGGTCTCGGGCCGCTACAAACCGGTCGAAGTCGGATCGACGCTGATGGTGGCGATGTTCACGCTCAGCACGATCGTCGCCATGGTCGCCCTGCAGTGGACGCCCTATCGCGTCTCGTCGGCGCAGATTGCCGAAGGGCTTCGCTTCCATCTGCCACCTTCCTTCACGGTGGCGTTCGCGGCATTCGGCGTTACCGGCGTCGGCGCGTCCGAGCTGGTTTACTACCCTTACTGGTGTCTGGAAAAAGGCTACGCACGGCACATCGGTGCGAGAGACGGCTCGGCCGCCTGGCAGACGCGTTTGCGAGGATGGTTGCGCGTGCTCCACACCGATGCCACGCTCTCGCTGCTGATCTACACCGGCGCCACGCTCGCGTTCTACATCCTGGGTGCCGCCGTACTGCACGGCCAGGGCATGCAGGTGACCGATCGAGAGCTGATCGACACGCTGAAACAGATGTACCAGCAGACGCTGGGCGCGACCGGTGCCTGGATATTCCTCGTCGGGGCGTTTGCGGTGCTCTACTCGACGTTCTTCGTGGCTACGGCGTCGAACGCCCGTCTGTTCGCCGATGCATTGCAGCTCTTCGGACTCACGCGCTACCGGGATGACGCCGCACGCCTGCGAACGGTGCGGGCCGCCTGCATCGGCCTTCCGTTTGCCTCCGGAGCCGTTTACTTCCTGATGCCACAGCCCGTCGTGCTGGTCCTCATTGGCGCCGTCGGCCAGGCGTTGATGTTGCCTTTCATCGGCGCTGCCGCGCTCTACTTTCACTACAAGCGTCTTGCCGGGGTCATTCACAGCGGTCCAGTCTGGGTGGTTTGCCTCTGGCTGGCTGCTCTCTCGATGACGCTCGCGGGCGGTTATCAGCTGGTACAGACTCTTCGGCCGCTGTTATGAACGAACCCGGGCTGGAGGATATCTACGTTGCCCGCGCTGCGCTGACAGGCCTCGTGTCGCCGACGCCGCTCATGCGTCATCCGCTGCTTGCCGCGGAGACCGGCCTCGACATCTACGTCAAACACGAAAATCACAATCCCACGGCGGCCTTCAAGATTCGTGGAGGGCTCAACCTGATTGGGTCGCTCACCGCAGACGAGCGCCGTCGCGGCGTGATTACGGCCAGCACGGGCAATCACGGCCAGTCGATCGCCTTCGCCTCGGAACGTCTTGGCGTCTCGTGCATCGTGGCCGTGCCGCATGGCAACAACCCCGAGAAGAACGCGAAGATTCGGGCCTTCGGCGCCACGGTGGTCGAACATGGCAACGACTTCGACGACGCGCGCGAGTGGGTGGAGCGAGAGACGGAGACAACCGGACGCCGCTACGTGCACTCGGCGAACGAGCCGATGCTCATCGCCGGAGTCGGCACCTACGCCCTCGAAATTTTCGACGCGCTTCCGGATCCTGACGTCATTCTCGTGCCGATCGGCGGCGGCAGCGGCGCCTGCGGCTGCTGCATCGTGCGAACCGGCCTCGGAAAGGCCACGCGCGTCATCGGCGTGCAGGCCGTCGAAGCTGATGCCTTCGCGCGCTCGTGGCGCGGACCCGAGCGCGTCTCGGCAGCCCGCATCGGGACCTTTGCCGAGGGCCTGGCGACACGTTACACGTTCGATCTCACGTTCGGCATTCTCAAGCGCGAGCTCGACGACATCGTGACGCTGACCGAGGCGGAGCTGGAGGAGGGCGTCCGGATTGCGATGCGCGCGACGCAGAATCTCGCCGAGGGCGCCGGCGCGGCGTCTTTGATGGCCGCCGTGAAGATGCGCAATCAACTCGTCGGCAAAAAGATCGTGTGCGTGATGAGCGGCGGCAACCTCAGCATGTCCGCGTTACAACGCATCATCGCCTGACGAATCTTCAGGAACGTTCGTCCGTCGCTCCGCGCGGCCCGACGGCCCAGCCTGGAGATGTCCATCCGCACCGATCGCAAGTGAGCGCGAGCGTCGCGGAGCCCAGTTTGAGATCCTGACGATGACCCACGAGGGAGCACGAGCCGTGTTTGAAGGCATTCCAGAACCGGGAAAGAATGCCGTCCCGGTAAAGAGTTCCGTCCCGGAAAATAATTCCGTGCGTGTCGGGCGCCAAGCTTCGCGTTTCCATAATCATTGGAGCACCTCACTTGGGGGTTTGAGAGCGAGAGAGCAAACCGCGGACCACTCTCGCACTCGGAGACCTTAAGGTGTGTCCCTAAATGGAGCACACCACTACCCGATGATCGAGACCATGCGCAACACATGCAGACCGAGAACACGATCGCCGTTCACCGTTGTCTCGGCCGCCGCGCGGTCGCGATCGATTCCCTTCGTGAAGATGCGCCAGGCAATGTCCTGTGGAATCGTCACTTCAGAAACTTGCCGGCCTCGAGGCGATTCGATCAAGATCCACCGATCGTCCTCGCGAGAGAGATACCAGCTCCCGCCACAATCTCCCGACACATTGATTCGCACGTACGTGCCGGCTTCCGCTTGCTGAGCGCGGTATTGGTACGGCAACGCACGCATGAAGCAATCGAGCACCGGATGATAAAGCTCGCGCGTCATGATTCCGGGCCTGTTGGTCGCAAGCCGGATCTGCTGCTGGTGATGCCACCGTTCGGTCAGCTCGCGGGCGGTGTCGAACCAGTTCGGTGACGTCTCGTCGCCGGCCCAGCTCACGCTGAAGACCGCGTCGGCCATCGGATCGAGCGACTGGTGAAACGCGGCGCTCTCTCGCGACGCGACGTCCATCAGCGAAATCAGCACGGGCGGGCTCAACCGGCGGTACATCTCGACGCCTTCCCGGTTGAGCCGGTTGACGAGCGCGACCAAATCGGCCGCTGAGCGTATCTGCGGCGGCGGCCCGGGCATGTGCCCATCGCGGACCCGTGAAAGCTTGCGCAATTGTGTGTCGAGCAGATGAGCGGCCACGTCCCTGACCTTCCAGGCAGGCGCAACTGTCTGCGCATCCCAGTCAGCCGGCGTGAGCGATCGCAGCAGCTCGACGAGACGCGCGTCGACGGGCTCGAGAAGATGGGAAACGAGGATAGGTTTCACAATGGTTCGTCGGGTTCGTAGAGTTCGTTAAATTCGTAGAGTTCGTAGAGTTCGTCAGGTTCGTCAGGTTCGTGGGTTCGTAGGTTCGTGGGTTCGACCGGTTCGTGGGTTCGTCAAAGTTCGCCGCTAACGCACGAACTTTCCGAACCTGACGAACTTTCCGAACCTGACGAACTTCACGAACCTGACGAACTTCACGAACCTCACGAACCGACGAACTTCACGAACCCGACGAACCCACGAACCTCAAGGGTTTTTAGAACGCTTCTCCAATTCCGATGTTGATCCGCCAGCGATGATCCTGCGGCTGCCCGTCGATTCTGAGCCCGTCCAACGGCTTGAGCTGATAGCCGAAATCGACACGAATCATTCCAAACGGCGTGTGCAGCCTGACACCTGGCCCGGCATCGTAGAGGAGTTTGTCGAAGTGCACGGCCCATGGATCCTCCCACACATTGCCGGCCTCGACGAACAGGGCACCGGACAGGCGTGGAAGCAGGCGGAAACGCACTTCCCCTGTCGCCGTCATCATGCCTTTCCCGCCAACCGGCTCGCCCGACGCGGACAACGGGCTCACCTCGTAGACGCCCCATCCGCGCATCTCGGTCGAGCCGCCGAGAAAAAATCGCTTCAGCAGCGGAATGTCGGCATCGGCGTCTGCCGGATCGATCGCGCCGTAACGGAGGCGGCCGGCGAACACGAGACGATCGCCCCGGGTGCGGTAGTAGCGGCGCACGTCGCCGATCAGATTGAAATAGTTGAAGGTGCCGGGCATCCAGCCGCCCGCCTGTTCGACGTGCAACGACGCGCTCTGCACCGGCGGCAGATCCATGCTCGCGACCAGCGATGCCCCGCCAGGATCGTGCGGCGCGATGTGGTGATCGAGATCGATCGACCAGGCGCTCAGCATGCCGTCCTGCAATCCCACCAGCGCGTCGAGATCGGGGTCGACGTCGCTGCGTTCGAGCGCGACCGCGTATGAGAAGGTCGTGGCGAGCGACCGCGTCCATTGCCACCCGACAGAGGCCTGGCCACCGCGCGACATCACGAGAAACGAGCCTTCGTCGATTTCCTGCTGACGCGCCTGCAGCCCGAGCGACAGCTTCGGATGCCACGCCTCGGTCTGCGTAAACGCCACCTCACCGGTCTGCTCGATGTGCGAGATGCGGCCCTGCAGATCGAGCCGCCGGGCGGCCCCCAGAAAGTTCAGATTGCTGATCCGTCCGTCCAGGCCGAGCCGCTCGCCCGCCGCGTAGCTCATCGACAGATTCCACTGCCACGGGTTCTGCTCTTGCACCGTGATCAGCGTCGGTACTTCCGCCGGCTGATTGTCGATGTCGTGCGCTCGAATCTCGACCGACTTGAACAGGCCGAGCGTGCCGATCCGCTGCTGGGTTCTCTCAATCGCGCTGCGGCGAAACAGGTCGCCAGGCGCGTAGGCCACCCGCCTTCGAATGATGGCATCGTCGATGCGCCGATTGCCCGCGATGTCGATGCGCCCGAAATACCCGAGCGTGCCCGGCTGCGCGCGCATGACGATGCGAGAGTGTGTCGCGTCGATGGGCTCGCGCGCGAGGCTGACCTGGCCGTATGGATAGCCGGAGTTCTGCAGGATCTCGACAGCCCGCTCGCCGGCGGTCTGTTCGAGCTTGTCGGTCAGCGTGTCGCCGGGGTGAATCGGCAGCTCGCGCTCGAGATTTTCGCGTGTCGCCGCGGGAAGGACATCAAATCCCTCCAGGCGAACGCTTTCGACCGCCACGGGCGGGGCCGCGCCGACATTCGGCGGAGCGTGACGGCAGGCGGCAAGGGACGAAGCGGCGATGGCCAGCGCACACACGCGCCAGACGCGCATAGCCGAGCGTACACAAAAAAAGAGGGCGGGTCTAAAGAACAAGACCCGCCCTACGCCTTTTTCTACTTTCTACTTTTTACTTTCCAGATTCCCTAGACCAGTTCGTGCATTTTCTCTTCCGCCGTCGGGAAGTCTTTGCCGAGCCTGGTCTTGAGCACTTCCTCGACAAGCGTCAGGTAGACGTCGCCGACGCTGTTGTGCGTCTTCGTATGCGTGTTGCCCTTGATGCCGCCGCCCGCCACGAGCATCGCCAGCCCGTTGCACTTGTGCGGATCGGCTTCCGCGTGCTCGTGCACGAACACCGTCGCGGTGTTGTCGAGCAGGTTGCCATCGCCTTCGGGCACGGCCCTCAGGCCTTCGAGCAGATACGCGTACTCCTCGACGAACCACCGGCAGATGTCGCGCATGATGCGCTGCTGCGCCGGCGTGCCCGCGTTGGTGTGGGTGTAATCGTGATGCCGGTTGTCCGAGTGTCCGAGCCACGGAAATCGCGTAAGGCTCTGGCACTTGGTCAACATGTACGACGCCACGCGGGTCTGGCCCGACGCGAACGCGTGAATCAGCAGGTCGGACTGAATCTTCGCGATCTTCGGATAGTCGGTGAGATCCGTGATGTCCTCGGGCTCCTTGATCTGCTGGCCGTAGTCGGGCGGCAGGCTGGCAATGGCGCGCTCGAGGTCGCGCACCGACGTCAGGTGCTGATCGAGCCTCTGCTGATCCGCGGCGCCGAGCACCGGCTTCAGCGCGTTCACGTCGCCGCTGACGAGATCGAGCACGCTCTTCTTGCGATTCACCCAGCCTTCGTCCCGGACGCCGAACAAGCGGTCGAACAGGTTGTGAGGGATATGTTCCTGAGGCAGCGCGCGCTCGTAGCCCGCCCACGTCATGTTGCGATGGACGTTTTCGCCGTGGGATTCCTGCGCAACGCCGATCTGGAGCGAGCGGAAACGTGTCTTCGTCCCGATCTTGCCCGCGAGGATCTGATCGATGGACGGTCCCGCGGCGCCACGGCCCGTGTAGGCGGTGCCGGTCATGAGGCCGCACAGCGCGCTGAAGTGCCCGTTGCCCTGACCGTTGAGGCGGGCCGCGACGTTATCGACGCCGCTGAGCACGTGCACGTATTCGCGCACACGGCCGAGTGGCGAGAGGCACGCCGTCAGCTCGTAGTTCTCTCCCGTCTCGCGGGGAATCCAGTAGCGCTCGGGGATGCCGTTGCCGTTCCACCAGATCAGGAAGCGCTTGTCGATCGCGGCCGTCTTCCCCAGTTCGGCCGCGTAGGCCGTACCGTTCATGTTGAACATGGCCGCGAGCGGCGGAAGCCCAACCTGGACCGCCGCGCCGGTCATGCTGATGCCTCTAAGGAACGTGCGTCTACTGAGCTGCATTACGTGCCTCCGCAGGCTCGGCTAAAGCCGAGCCCTACATTCAAGCCGAGCCCTACCTGGTTGTCCATTGTCTCAAGAATTCGGGCGATTGCACCAGCGCAACCAGCAGGGTCTTGAACTTGAACCCCGAGCCCTTGAACTGGTCGTACAACTGATCGATGGTCTTCTCGTCGGCGTTGGTTTCGAGCCTTCCATAGGAGTATCGGAACATCTGCCGCACGATGCATTTCTGACACACAGGGCTGTCGGCCAGAATGCCGCCTATCTGCTTCGCCCCCGAGAAGCCCGAGTCCGGGATCCCCGCGATCTCTCCCTGCGCGTTGATATCCACCTGAATCGGCGGAGGACCGCCCCGGCCCCCGCCACCACCGCCGCGGCGCCCGGGCACTGGAATCGCTTCCGTTGGACGGTACCGCCCAATCGCGTCGAAGTGCTCGAAGCCAAAGCCGATCGGATCCATCAGCCGATGACACGACGCGCAGGTCGCATTTTCGACGTGTTCGACCATCAGTTGCCGGCGGCCCTTCGCGGGCCCATCCGTGAGCGGATCCGGCAGCGTCGTGATGACACCGGGAGGCGGCGGCGGCACGTGCTGGCACAACAGGCGCTCGCGGATGAAGATGCCGCGGGCCGTCGGCGACGTGTCGGTCGGTCCGGCGGTCGACGCCAGAAATGTGCCCTGTCCGAGAATGCCCGCTCGCTGCGAGTCGGATGGGAACTTCACCATCTCGAACTGATCTTTCGGCGCGGGCACGCCGTATATCTCGGCAAGCTCCGACGTCAGGAAGCTGTAATCGGCCGTCAACGCCTCCATGAAATTGCGGTCGTTCCACACCAGGTGGTGCAGCATCGTGCGCGTCTCTTCGGCCATCGCCTGCGCCAGCTCGGGCGTGAACTCACGATAGCGGCCCGACTTCACGGCATTGACGACGCGATCGAAGCGCAGCCATTCTTCGAAGAACTGATCGAGCGCCTGACGGCCCTTCGGCACGTTCTCGATGAGACGCCGCGCCGCGCGCTCGCGTCCCGCCGGCGTGCTCAACTCGCCCCTGGCCGCTGCTTCGAACAGCGCCTCGTCTGGCATCGTGTTCCATAACAGGTACGACAGCCGGCTGGCGATGTCGTAGTCCGCGTCGCGGCCGTCGAGGCCCGCTTCGACGTGGAAGAGGAAGTTCGGCGACTGCAGCATCGCCTCGACCACGACACGCGCACCGTCGTTGAAGCGCTTGCCCGCACCCGCCTGCTGGGCAAACACCGCCGAGTACCGCTTCACTTCGTCATCGCTCAGCGGACGCCGGAATGCGCGCAATCCGAAACGGCGCACGAACGCGTCGCGGCACTTCGCGTCGCTGAACGAGGCCGGCTTGCATGGAATCAGCCCGTTGACGTCGCCGATGCGGAACGCGTTCAGCGCGAGCTTCTCGGCCGACGTGCTGTAGGTCTCGACGAGCAGCGGCGGCATACCCTGCCCGGTCAGCTGATTCTTGAAGCCGTCGACGTAATCCTCCGGCGGAAATCGCTCGGCAGGGCGGCTGTAGTCGCCGAGCAGATCGCGCACGGTGTTGTCGTACTGCGAGTGCGTCAGGCGCCGGACGAGCTGTTTCGGCGCCGACGCTCCCTCGCTCTCCAGCAGCTTCCTGGTGATGGCCGCGAGCGTGACGTCCGATGTGGAGGCCAACGAGGCGGCCCATTTCGTCACGATTTGTTCTTCGGGCGATCCGGGCTTGATGCGAACGCCACCGGTATGCCGAATCGTGTTGGTCGGCTTGGCCAGAATCAGCGACTGCGACGGGTTGGAGCGATCGACGAGGGCGGCGAGCGAGAGCCCGAACGCCTGAACCTCGGCTGCCGGCGCGTCCTTGTCGGGAAAATGCAGCCGCGTGGCCGATGCCACACCAGACGAGGTATGGCACCCGCTGCATTTCGCGGCCTCGAACACCGGCATCACCTGGGTTTGAAAGAAGACGGCATCCGGCGTGGCGCCCTGCGCCTGCGGGTGCGGAGCGGTGACGAGGAGCCCGATGAGAATGGCGGCGAGCGAGAGACCCGCGATGCGGAATGTCATGTCATTCCTCGATGACGGGTTTTTCGGCCGTCAATGATGCCCCGCGCGGTTCCGGACGCCTTGCCCACGACACGAACGTATTGGGATGCGCTTTCCGAAAAGCATTCGCCGCTTCCGGCGTGACCCTGGTTTCGGTGATGTAGAGATACTTCAGATGCGGCAGCTTGCCCAGGCGCTGCAAACCCTGGTCGCCAATCTGCGTGTACGACAGGTCGAGGTACGTCAGCGTCGGCATGCCCGCCAGCACATCGCCCGTCGCATCGTCGAGCGACGTGGCCGCAAAAAGATTCAGCCGATCGAGCGGCAGCGAGCGCAGCGTCCTCAACCCTTCCGGCGACAGACGCGCGCCGCTGATGTTGAGGCGCTTCAGGTTCTTCAGCCTGGCGAGCTTCGCCACGCCGAGATCGCTGATCTGGAGCCCGCCCGTGAGCCGGCAGTTGCCTCCGCCGGGCGCCGCGGGCTGTCCACCCATGCCGAGCTTGATGCCAACGCCGAGATCGAGCTCTTCGAGCCCGCTCAGCAGCGAAATCGTGTCGAGATCGAGATCGGTGACGTTCGGCGTCCAGCACGCGCCGGCGTTGCGCCGCTGCACGCCATTCAGGCTCAGCGACTTCAGTTTCGGCAGCAGCTTGAGGAAGTTCAGGTTGAGCCCGGTGATCAGCGTCGCACCGATCTTCAGCGTCTCGAGCTGGCTGAGGTTCGGCAGGTTCTCGAGGCCCACGTCGCCGAGCATCGTGTAGCTGATATCGAGGTAGCGCAGCCCGGTCATCTCACCCACATACGGCATGCCGGCGTCCGTGATATCGACGCCGCGCACGACCAGCCGCTTCAGCGCGCGGTTCGCGCGCAGGTGCGCCATCGACGCATCCGTCAGGAACTCGGCCGTGTCGAGCGTGAGATCTTCGAGCTGCTGCAGCGCCTGCAGCTTCTTGATCCCTTTGTCCGTGACGTAAGTGAACGACAGGTCGAGCTTCTTCAGCGTCTTGAGCGTGACGATGAAATCGATGTCGTTGTCGGTCGCCCACGTCCGTTCCAGCGACGCTTCGACGATGACGCCGTTTTTATCGCGCACGACCCAGCCGCCACGCTGCTCGATTCGCTCGAGGGCGTACGTCACCTCGGGAGAATCCTTCGTGGACGCCTGTGCAAGCGCATCGGTCGCGCTGCCGAGCACAGCGGTCAACACGACCGCCGCAACGAATGCTCTGAGATACATGCGGCTATGTCCTCCGCCGTGCGCGGCTCGCATCGAGGCTCCAGTTGATCTCGGCCTTCGGCAGGGCCTTGCGAACGCTGTTGAACCCCTGTTCGCTCAATTGGGTGTGATAGAGATCGAGATACTTCAGATTCGTCTGCCCGGCGAGCCACGTCAGCGACTTGTCCGTCACGTCGGTTCGATCGAGCCTGAGCTCGGTAAACGCGTGATTGTTCGCGAGCTGCGCGAGCCCGGCGTCGCTCACCGGCGTGTAGTTCAGGTTGAGCGCTTCGAGCTTCGGCAGCTTCGCTACCCAGGCCATGCCCGTGTCCGTGATGCTCGTCTGCTCGAGGCCAAGACGCTTCAATCCCGTGAGCTTCGTGATCATTTCCAGACCTGGCTCGGCAGACCGCGTGAAACTCAGGTCCAGATCTTCGAGCGCGGACAACGACGCGAGCGCCGCAATGCCCTTTTCGGTGATGTCCACCGACGTCAGGTCGAGCCGCTTGAGATTCTTCAGGGCCGCGAAGTGCCCTGTGCCGGCGTCGGTGATGTCGGTATGGCGCAGGTTGAGCGACTCGAGGCCCGTCAACTGCGCCAGTTGTTCCATGCCCTCGTCCGCGATTGGCGAATTCCCGAGATCGAGCTCGCGAAGGTTCGAGAGCGCCTTCAGCGACGCGAGGCCGGTACCTTCCACGAGCGTGCTCGGCATGTGAAGCGCGCGCAGATTCGTGAGCGAGGCGAGCATCGGCAGCGCATTGTCGCCGAGCAGCGTGTGCCCGAGGTCGAGGCGCTCCAGCGTGCGGATCGTGGCTAGTTGTTCGAGGCCGATTGTGCTGACCTCGGTATGTTGCAGGCTCAGCTGCGTCAACTGCGGCAGCTTGCCGAGCACGACGAATTCCCTGTCGGTAATCGACGTGCCGTTGAGAGAAACGGCGGTGATCTTGCCGTCGGCCATCTGCACCTTGCCGCCGATGGCGCGGAGCCATTCGCCGACGGCCGCGTCGCCCCTGGTCGCGACATCCGAGGCCGCCATCGCGCGCTTCGGTTCGCGCTGCGAAGACTCGAGCATGAAGAGCTCGGTTTTAGGCAGCTTCGCGGCCAGGTCGCGCACACCCGCGGTCGTCACACGGCTGTAGCGCAGATCGACGGTCCGGAGATTCGTCAGGCCGCCCAGCTTCGCGAGGCCCGCGTTGGTTACCTTCGTCCGGTACAGGCTGAGCTCTTCGAGCGCCGTCATGTTCTTCAGCGCGTCGAGGCCGGCATCGGTCACATCGGCGCTTTGCAGGTTGAGGCGGCGCAGCTTCGTCAGCTTCGACAATGCCGCAAGTCCCTGATCGGTCATCGACACGTCCGACAGGTCGAGCTCGACCAGGTTGGTCAGATCGGAGAGGTTCTGGATGCCGGCATCCGTAATGGACGTGCCGCGCAGATACAACCGCTGCAGCGTCGTCTTCCCTTTCAGGCCGGCCATGCCCGCATCGTTGAACGTGACCACGTAGTTCAAGTCCAGGTGCGTCAGCGGAAAAGCCGCCAGCGACATACCCGAGCTGCGCGTCTGGTGAATGCGTACTTCCTTCAGGTCGGGCAACGACGTGAGCGTCTTCAGCGCGAGATCGTTGAACGGGATGTAGGTCTGGACGGGCTTGCTCATCACGAACTTCTCGAGCTCTTTCGCTTCGCTGAAGAGCGCGATGGTGGCCTGGACGCGCGGCGCCGGCTGGTCGTACCAGAGCCGGCCGTTGATGTACAGCTCCTTGAGATGCGGAAGGGGCGGCAGTTTCCGCAGCTCGTCCTGTAACGACGCGGCATACATCGTGATGCCGGTGAAGTTCAGCGTGTGTATCTGAAAGTCGGTCGTGGGAAGGTCGGCCAGATCGGTAATCGGCTTGCGCTGCCCTTCGAGCACGATGCTGCCGCCCATGCGGAGCATCCACTCCGCCACCATGCGATCGGCAGCGGGGCCTTCGATCTTCGAGGGGCGGGGACCCGCCACACCGAACGCCGGGCCATCGACAGGTTTGCCGGGCTCTTCGGCGGGTTGCTGCGCCGCCAGGGCCACCGGAACGAGCATCGAGATCAGGAGCGCGGCAATCGCCTGACGCCCACGAAATGTTCGGGGAAGCTTGTAACCAACGGTCATGCCTGGTCTCCGTGGTGTTGAGCCTTCAATTGTAGTGGAAAGGGCCTGTTTTGTGGGCGTTTTCAGGGTTTTCGGCGCCGGACGGGTGCGTTTTTGTATCAGTTTGTGGCACTTCTTCATTTCCGTCGCGTGGTCATCGTCTCCTCTGCCGAAATCGACCAGTTGATGCCCTTCGATTCCACGAGGAGCTCATACAGCCGCGGGTCGTCGCCGAACTCCACGCTCCCGCCGCCCGCGCTGTGGTGATCGGCGATGACTTTCAGCTCGCGTCCGCTGATGCCGCTGCGGAGCGTCAGGAGGAAGGTACCCGGCCGCGCGTTGTCCTTGTTCTGCACGGTCCAGTTGATGCGAAACGATCCCGACTCGCTCACGAATCCGAGCGTCGTGTTGCTTTCGCCGTTCCAGGATCCGAGCTGCCGGCTGGTGCTCGGTGCGGCGCGCGCGGCCGGGGGTTCGGCCGGCGCCGGCCGGCACGACGCTCCCGCCACCGCGAGGACGAGCAGCAGGCGGCTCGAGAAAGCCATGTGGACGAATAGTACAGCGTGTTCGGCGCCTGAAGCGGTCTTCAGTTCTCAGTAGTCAGTTCTCAGTCGCGTAGCTACTGATAACTGAGAACTGACAGACAGACAACTGACAACTGACAACTGATAACTGATAACGACTAGAAGCGATAGGAATACTGGAATTTCGCCGATACCTTGGTGTCCTGCGGTCTGAACCGCAGGCTGTCGTTGTCCTCGCCCTCTTCCAGTTCGTGTATCCAACCCTGGTTGAACGCGAAGAACAGGTCGCTGCCGGGCTCGAGCGTCCAGCGGATCCGGCTCTGCCACCCGAGGTTCCTCGATCGGTTGTCGTACTGAACGAGATTCGAGAACGAGAGCCGCGGCGACGCCGCGTAGTTAATGTTGGCGGTCATGATTCGAGCGATGAAATGCCCTTCGGGCAGACGCGCGAACGTCTGGTTCGTGGAGAGGTTCAGCGTAAACCAGGGCGGCAGCTTGTAGACCATCGACGCCGTCACCTGCTCGGCCTGACCCGACCAGTAGTTGCCCCACGTGATGCTGACCGTCCCCGAGAGCGGGCGCTTGGCGGCCGTCGCAAACAGGTTGTTCCGGAACCGGGTGAACCGGTACTCACCGGGCAGGAGGAACACGCCTGGCGAGATTTGGAACGTCTCGAAGAGGCGCTCGTAGGTCGGGTTGAAATCGAGGAAGCCGTGCATGCTGTCGCCCGACTTGAAGTGCCAGTCCAACCAGGTGACATACACATCCCAGCTCTCGACCTGGTCGTTGTCGAGCCTCGTGAACCTGGTGAAGTAGATGTCGTGGTTCATCTGCAGGATGTTCAGGAACGGCGGACGCGGGTTGTAGCTGGCGCCCGCCCGGATCATCCGCACGTTATCGCGCTGCACGAACCCGAGCGCGGGCTTGAAGTTCGACTGAATATCGCGCATCGCGAACTGCGCCAGATACCGGTCGTTCGGATAGTTCGCCGAGAAGCCGTACGACCAGTCGTTGCCCGGCGACGCCGGATTCTCGCTTCGCACGCCGTACGCGTTGACCACGAAGTTCCGCCGCCCGCCGAGAAACCGCGACGTGGCCAGGCGCATATCGGCGCCGTACACCCGCCCTTCCTGGCCGATGGCAGGATTGCCGTCGGTGAAGATGGCGCCGATATACGACTGCTGGAAAATGTTGCGCTTGATGCGGCCGACGAAAAAATTCTTTTCTTCGGCGATCAGCCGGTCCTCGATCTGCAGATCGCCCGAACGCACGTCCAGCACACCGATATCAGTACGCCCGACGGTACCCGTCAGCTTGACGCCGGCATCGATCGGCACTTCCTGGCCCCCGACGAGGCCAATCTGCCGGCTGAAAAACGGGAACAGGTCTGCGCCGGTCGCGGGGATGCCTCCCGGCACTTCCGGTCCAGTGCTGGCGAAGCTGAACACACCAGCGCCCTCGAGAAAGAACGCGCGCTTCTCCGGGAACAACAGCGAGAAGCGCGTCAGGTTGATCTGCCGCGCATCGACTTCGGTTTCGGCGAAGTCAGTGTTGAACGTGGCAGTCAGCTTGAGGCTCGGCGTCACGTGGTAGAAGAGGTCGAGACCGGGCTTGCGCTTGACGTCGTCATCCTGATCGCCGCTCAGCCGCAGCCAGCTCCCGGCGAGAAAAGGGCGCAGATCCAACCCGACGCCCTGTGACAGTCCCGCAAGGCTGTTGATCTCGCCGGCTTCGGATACCTGAAGGAACTGCGTCTGAAGGCGCGCACCCGACCAGCGATCGTCTTCGAGCTTCCGGTACACCATGCGCGCGATGTTGAAGCCCCAGGCTTCCTGTCCCGCCGGAAAGCTGAGGCTCTTGAAGGGAATCGCAAACTCGGCGACCCAGCCTTCGTCCGTGCGGCGCGTCTTCACCTCCCAGATGGCGTCCCATTCGGTGTTCAGTTGCCCATTCGAGAACGCGAGGCCATCGACCAGCGCGCCGGCCGGATTGGTCGCGAAATAAAACGCGCTGCGCTGGTCGCGGAACGTGTCGAGCAGGATTTCGATGCGGTCGTCTGCCATCAAGCTCGCGTCGCGCGCCATCTGGCTGCCGATCACGCGCTCGGGCTCGGAATCGTAGGCGATCACGCCGATGTACAGATTGCGCTCGTCGCGTACCAGCATCACGTCCGTGCGTTCGGTCGGCTGCTCGCCTTCGTCGGGCTGCCGTTGAATCAAGTCTCCGATTTTGGAAGCCGTGCGCCACACCGGCTCGGTGAGCGCCCCGTCGACGTCAATCGGCTCCGATGCGATCGTGACGGTGGCCGTTCTTGGAGCGGTGGTCGTAAGAGGAGGAGTCTGCGGGGCACCAGAGGCGGACGACAAGAAAGCTCCGAACACCACCAGGGTTCCCAGGACACGACGAGTCATCCGCGTAAGAGTGTATCCGCACTGAGGACACCGGATCGGTTGTCGCGAAATGTCTCGCGCAAGGCATCACGCGGCGCGTGGCGTGACCATGGCGACACCGAACCGCTCTGCCCATGGTGTGAGAGCCGGCACGATGCCTTCGTGCAGCGCGATGCCTTCGCGCATCTGCCGGCGCCTGCGCGCGAGCGCACCTTCGCCGGGAAGCCGGACGGGCGGGTTTCCCGGCGCCACCGGCGTCGCCTGGCACAGCTCGACGAGATGACGCATCTCACGCGTAAACCCCTCGCGGCCACCGAACGCGTCGGGATCGATCATCTGGAGGAAAACAGACGCCGTCCACGGGCGCGGGCGTTCCGATCGTCCGTGACCCGAAAGCGCCGACGTCAGGGCCTCCACAATCAGCGCGAGCGCGAAACCTTTGTGACCGAGCTCGATGCCGCCGAGCGGCAGCATCGCGCCGGGCCTGTCGCCGACAAGCACACGCGGATCGTCGGTCGGGCGGCCATCCGCGTCGACCAGCCATGGGCCCGGCAAACGCTCGCCCCTGGCGGCCAACCGTTTGTTCATGGCGTTGGTCGTCGTCGAGGCACTGATGTCGATGAGAATCGGATCGCCGCCGGTGGGAAATCCGGCTGCGAGCGGATTCGGCGTGATGCGCGACTGCACACCACCGTGCGGCGTCACACCGGCGGCCGCCGGATCGGAACACATCAAGAGCATGACGAGCCCGGCGTCGGTCACGGGTTTCAGGTACGCCTGCAGGCAGCCGATATGGTGGCCCCGGCCGATGACAATCGTCACGACCGGATGCGCGAGGATTCGAGATCGTGCTTCGGCAATGGCTTGTTTCACGAGCCACTGACCGGGCAGCCGGTGGCCGTCCCACGTCAGCGCCGATCCGAGATCGGCCACCACTTCGGGCTCTCCCGATGTCGCCATCAGCCCGTCTCTGATCTGTTCGAGATACCCGGCCAGCTGATCGAGCCCGTGCGTGTCGTGGCCCAGCAAGTCGCCTTCGACCATGACCTCGGCCATCGTGGTCGCACGAGCGCGCGGCATGCCGGCCTTTTCGAGGAGTTGCGATGCAAAGAGGACGAGATCGTCGGCTCGATACCGTTCGGACACGGTGAGATTTTATTACGAGGCGGCTTCTCGAAAATCGTCGCGCCAGGCGGCGGACAGAACCGGGCACTGAGACAGCTCGCGCGCCGCGTCGAGATCCATCGCGCCTCCAGCGCTGTAGGCGACGCCGTTGACGGCCTCGATCGTCCACCGGGCAAACGGCCGGTCGACGAGCGTCAGCGCGTCGCCGGTCTCGACCACACCCGGCTCGATCACCCGGAAGTACCAACCGGTTCGGCCGCTTTTGATGACGAGCTTCGGCAGGTCGAGCCGATTCCAGCGGCGTCCGAGCTTCCAGCATGGCGCGCGGGGCTGCGAGACCTGCACGACGGCGGTGCCGACGCGGAACGTGTCGCCAATGGACACGGTCGATTCGCGAAGTTCCGAAACCGAGAAGTTCTCTCCGAACGACGCGGGCCCGCATTCCTCCACGCCGAGCTCGCGCCGCCACTCGGGAAAATGCTCGGCGGAGTACACGCACACGGCCTTGTCGGGTCCGCCGTGCACCTTCAGATCGGCCTGACCATCTCCATCGAGATTCCGCAGGGAAAGGCGAACCGGTCCCGACACGGGACTCTTGAAAATCCCCGTCGTCCAGGGGTCCCGGCCGCCGATTTCCCGCGGCCGTCCCACGTTGATCGATAGCAGACGAGGGGACAAGGTTCGTCGGTTCGTCAAGTTCGTGGGGTTCGTCAAGTTCGTTCAACCCATTAATTCATACGTCCCGCGGACGGCGGTGGAACCGGGAAAGACGCGGTCGGCTTGCGCCGGCGTCAGATCGAATGCCGCCGCGATCGCGCCTTTCAGCACCGCGCGCGTATCGAGCGTCGGCTTGAGATCGCGCCCTTCGAACAGCGCACGATCGCCAAGGCCGGGCCAGTCGGAGAACACGGTCGAGCGCGCGACCTTCGGACCGATCACGAACCCGGCGCCCGCCGTGCCGTGGTCCGTTCCGCGCGTGCCATTCGGTCGCGCCGTGCGTCCGAACTCGGTCATGACGACCACGGTCGTGTTCGACCACGCCGGCCCCATGTCGGTGCGAAGCGCCATCAATCCTTCCGCGAGCTGGCCGAGCAGCCGATCGAGCGCACCTCCCGCCATGCCCTGGTTCGCATGCGTATCCCAGCCGCTGAATTCTACTGCGGCGATGTTCGGGCCGCCGTCCTGACGCAGGATCTTGGCTGTGGCGCGCATGAGCGGCGTGATGCCCCCACGCCGTGCGTTGCCGCCGGCCATCGGTTCTTCGCCGACGAGGTCCTGCTGCTGCACCGCGGCTTCAAATCGTCCGTACAGGACTTTGTCTGTGCGATACAGCGACGACAGACGATCGAGATAGGCATCGCTGACAGCCCCGAGCTGTGTCGGCGACCACGTCTGCACGTTGAACGATCCGGTGAGCGACCGCGGCATGCCCGACGCGATCGCGATGCCCGAGCGCTCCCCTGGCATCACCTGAAGCAGCCGATTGAGCCAGCCATCGGACGATCCGACAGGCCGATCGATGCCGGTTTCGAGAATGGCCTGGCCGTCGAAATGGCTTCGCGTGCGGTAGGGAATCGCCATCGCGTGCAGAACCACGAGCTCGTTCTGTTGCCAGAGCTCTCGCATCGGCGCCAGGCCGGGCGCCAGACCGAACGTGTCGTTCAATTCCGCCAGCTCCGATTCCTCGAACGCGAACGCGCCTCTGAGGGATCGATAGGAGGGATCGCCAAACGGCACCACGGCCGCGAGTCCGTCAAACCCTCCGCGAAGGAGGACGAAGACGAACCGGCCGCCTTGCTTCACCTGCGCGAAGTTGACGACGGGAAAGCCGAACGTCGCGATGCCGCCGAGGCACATGTTGCGAACGAAGGTGCGGCGGTTCATGGTCATCTCCATTGAAAAGCAGGACCTGCCAGTGCGAGCGCGACACGCTCGTCCGCGGGGATCGAGTTGTCGGCAAGGAATCCGCGCAGCGGATCTCCGGACGGGATATCGACAAGATCGAGAAGCCCGCGCGGATCGACGCGTTGTACTCTCAAACGTCTCGCGATCGTGCGCGCGAGCTCGGCCCGATTCAGCAGCGAATCGGGATCGGCCCATTCCTGCGTCGTATCCCCGAACCCCTTGGGCGATTGCGGCGACCAGAGCGGGTGACGCAATTGACGCAGCAGCGGCAGCACGGCCTCGCTGACGTCGGTGGCGTTGAACGCGCGAAGCGCGGCGACGAGCCAATCCTGCGGCGTGCGGAACTTCCGTGCCCCTTCGCTCCAGGCGTCATCGAGGTCGACGAGCGCGAGTGACACGGCGCGAAGATCGCCGTGGGTGTCGCGAAACACGCGGGCGATGCGATCGACCGCCGCCGCCGGTGGCTGATCTCCGACGAAATGCGTGACGAGCTTCGTGGCGACAAAGCGCGAGGTGGACGCATGGCGGCAGAGCGCGCGGATCACCCGCTCGCCTTCCTCTTCACCATCGTCGCCGTATTTCACCCCGAGAACCGTCTTTGCACCCGGCTCGTGCAGCAGCGCCTGAAAAGTGAATCCGATGGGACCGTTGCGGTCCGGATCCGCGGCTGGCGTGGTGGTCCGGCCGTTCGGCCTGCGGCCGCGCTGCGCCGTGACTTGCGGCGCTCCCCGCACCAGCCCGGCCACCGTCCACCCGGTGAGAATCTTCGCGAGCTCCTGGACATCCTGCTGCGTGTATCCACCGTCAACACCAAGCGTGTGAAGCTCGAGCAGCTCGCGCGCGTAGTTTTCGTTCAACCCGCGCTTCTGGCCTCGGCCGCCGCGGCCGCTGAACTGTCCTCCGCGCGAATTGGGACCGATCGACTGGAAGTTGTCGAGGTAGACGAGCATCGCCGGGTGCCGCGCGGACGCGAGCACCATGTCTTCGAAGCGGCCGAGCACGTGAGGCCTGATGGCGTCGCGCTCGTAGCTGCCGGCCAGCGGCGCGACCAGGACCTTGGCGCCGGTGGACACGCACAGATGGTTCGACCAGAAGGCGACGAGCCGCTCGACAAACGGACGATCGCTCGTGACGCGCTGGGCGAGCGCCGCGTGGCTTTCGGCGGCCGCAATCTGGACCAGACGCCGGCGAGCCTGTTGCCGCGCCTGTTGTTGTTCCTGTTGTCCGGCGGCCTGCCCGACCGCCCGAAATGCATGGAGGGCTTCGGCGATAGCGGCGGGTGATGCTTCGGCCGGGGCGGCAAGGAGCGGCGCACCGCCCCGCACCTGCGCGCGCAGCCAGGCCCGCGGCTCGCTCGCCAGCCGGGTGTCGCCCGCACGTGCGCCGAGACCAAACCCGTTGAGCGCGCGATGTGTGGCGTTCATGATGACCTCTGATCCCATTAGACGACGTCAGGGGTCGAAAGACATACGCGTCACAAACTTTTCACGGTTTGCGACCGGCGCCTCAAAACGAGACACTCAACGGGTAGGTTCGTGGGTTCGTAAAGTTCGTAAAGTTCGTAGAGTTCGTAGAGTTCGTAGAGTTCGTAGAGGTTCGTGAGGTTCGTGAGGTTCGGTGACGAACCCCACGAACTCAACGAACCGACGAACCTTGAGAAAACCACCTCAGTTCTTCTTGAGCAGGGCGACGATCTCGCGGGGCGTGAGCTTTTCCCGGCGAACGCTCGCGCCGGAAAGCGTGAACGTGCTGCCGGCGTTGTGAATCGCGATGCGATCGCCCGCAAGCGCGAGGGCGGTGGACAGATCGCCCGCGCGGCGCAGGCCCGGGATGTACAACCGTTCCACGAAGGCCGCGTCGCTCGTCGTGTCGAAGTCGCCGACATCGACCACCATCTTCCGGCCCGGCTCGATGGCCGACGCGAGGAGAGCCGCGAGCGCGTTGTCTCCAGATGCCACGAGCACCGCGTCGGGCGACACGCGCAGCGCCTCGACGATGTCGGCCACACGCTGGCTCGCGGCGGTCCTGTTGTAGGTGTCGAAGTGCGGAATCTTTTCTGCTTCGGCCGCATCGAACGGCGTGAACTCGATCGCCTTCACGACGAAGCCCGCCGAACGGAGTTGGCGCTCCAGGGCCGGATCTGCCCCGGCGACGATCGCCGTTCGACGCTTGCCCGGCCCGGCGGGTGTCGCCGCACCAGGTAATGACGATCCGTATCCCAGCGCCAGACGCAGCGCGCGCGCTCGTGCGTCGAGTGCCAACGATGCCAGCTGGCTTCGAGCGGCGGTAATCCAGTTTTCAGTGAGTTGAGCGGCCGTCACCGCGCCGTCGGGTACGGGCCGCTGATGAAATACGAGCAGATCGGGCAGCGGCTCCGGTGTGAACGCGCGCTCTTCGCGCTTCACGTCGGCGGGGGCGCCTTGCAGCCAGCGCGCCATCCACGCGTAGACCGCTTCGCGCGAGTCCCGGTTGTAGTTGTGAGGCGCGTCGAACTGCACGCCGTGGACGCGATCGGCCGCGCCCCTCAGCGCATACAGCTCACGAACCGCCGGGTACTCCCGCTTCATCGTGTTCGTCGTCCAGTCACCGGTGGCCGACACCATCAAGAGCGGCCGCGGGGCAATCGTCGCGGCGATTTCCACGTTGGTCGTGTCGAGCCGCAACCCGGGCTGGTTTTCGCAGAGGCAGCCGCCCTGCATCTGGAGCGAGATCATGTTGACGGGCGCCGCGACGGCCACACGTTCGTCAACCGCCGCGAGGAGAAAGACCTGCGTGCCGCCGCCCGATGCGCCTGTCGCGCCGATGGCGTCGCGACGCACGTAAGGCAGCGACTCGAGAAAGTCGAGCGCGCGGATACCGTTCCACAACTGCAATCCCGCGACGCTCGAGACCCCACAATTTTTCGCGCGGCCCGCCGAACAACCGATGCGCAAGCTGCCAGCTGTCGTTGTAGCCGACCATGTCGATCGTGAACACGACAAAGCCCTGGCGCGCGAGGTTGATCGCGCGCCCCGGCACCGAGGCAATGGCCGAATTCTCGAGGCGGCCGTACGCCCAGTGCCCGTGCGGCGACAGAATCGCCGGAAACGGGCCCTCGCCGGCAGGGCGGTAGAGATTCCCCGTGGCAAAAAACCCCGGCAGGCTTTCGAAGTACACCTTCGAAACGCTGTAGTCGTCGCGCTTGATCTCGCCGAACACCTGCGCGCCGAGCGGCGTTCGCTCGGGCATGGGCATCAGCCCGGCGGATTCCAGAATCAGTTCGCGGATGTGCGCAGCGCGCTGGTTCCAGGCGTCGAGGGACGTGAAGTGCGGCGGCGCGAACGTATCGTTGAGCGTCCGATATGTCCGGGTCTGGGCCAGCGTCGTCTGTCCTCCGAGCACAACGGCCGTCAACGCAAGCACGCCTAGAGAAATTCGCATATGCCCCCCTCGTTTCGGGCCTGATGGTAGCAGTTGACACGCCCGGCTGAATTTATTCATAATTTGTAATTAAATGGCACGCGACCTCCTGACCGACTTCGAGTTGATGATTCTTCTGGCCATCCTGCGCCTCGGCGATCAGGCCTACGGCGTGCCGATCGCGCGCGAAATCGAAACCACCGGACGGCGCAGCGTGATTCTCGGTGCGGTCTATACCGCCCTCGAGCGCCTCGAGCGCAACAGCATGGTGTCGTCGCGCATGGGCAACCCCAGCCCAGAGCGCGGGGGCCGCGCCAAGCGATTCTTCGACGTGACGCCGCAGGGACTCAAGGCGGTCAAGGACACGCAACGCTCGCTCGTCGCGCTCTGGAAGGGCGTGGCTCAATTGAAGGGAGGGACGGTATGACAGCCCCGAAGCCCCCCAGACTCGCTGAAGCGCTGCTCGGAAGGCTCGCGCTCGATAACGAGCCGCTCGCCGGCGACATCATCGAAGAGTTCCGGCGCCGGAACTCGCGGCCCTGGTTGTGGCGCCAGCTCATCGCCGCGCTCGTCATGCAGGCCCTCTACGCCCCGCATCCTCCCGTTGCGCTCAACCTGACGCCGACCGATCCAGTGGTCGCCGAGTGGCTGATGTGGCGCCGGCTCAATGGGGACAAGAAGAAGCAGGTCAGCCTCACCGGCACCGGCGTCGAAGGCATCGGCGGGCTGACGATGGTCATCCTGGGCTTCATGATGTCGACCGTCATCCCTGCGATCTGGTGGTTCGTCGTTCGGAGGAATCGTGAGCAGGAATCGCGCTGGGCGTAACCTGGTGAAGTTCAGGACACGGCGAGTGTCCTACCCGACGCGTCCTCCGAACGGTTTACCTGAAGAACTCTCGAACGGCAGAGTCGCAGATTCGCGGAGTGGAAGATTTGCAGCCCCTAATTGCGCATCTGCGGCTCTTCGTCGCACAGCAATCTAACAATCCACCAATCTGCGATTCTGCGAATACTTATTTCACATAAACGGTCTTGATATTCACAAATTCCTTGATCCCGTAGCTCCCCAACTCGCGGCCGTACCCGGATTCCTTGATGCCGCCGAACGGCAGGCGGGGATCGGACGCGACCAGCGTGTTGACGAACGTGCACCCCGCTTCGAGCTCACCGGCGACGCGCTCGCCCCTCGCCACGTCCCTCGTAAACACCGCGGCGCCCAGCCCGAAGATGCTGTCATTCGCGATCCGAATGGCATCGGCCTCGTCGCGTGCCGTCACGATCGCCGCGACCGGCCCGAAGAGCTCTTCGTCGTACGCCGGCATGCCCTTCCGGACGCCGGTCAAGACCGTCGGCGGATAGAACGACCCGCGACCCGACGGAATCTCGCCACCAAGCAGCGCTTTCGCGCCTTTCGCCACCGAGTCGACGACCTGTTTGTGCAGCTCGTCGCGCAGGTCCGGCCGCGACTGCGGGCCGACGTCGGTGCCATCCGCCATGGGGTCGCCCATCTTCCTGGTCTTCATCGCGGCCACGAACTTCTCGGTGAACGCCGCCGCGAGAGACTCGACGACGATGAAGCGCTTGGCGTTGACGCAGCTCTGACCCGAATTGATCAGGCGCGAGGTGACGCACGTGTTCACCGCCAGATCGAGGTCGGCATCGTCGAGCACGATGTACGCATCCGATCCCCCGAGCTCCAGCACGGTTTTCTTGATGACCGCTCCGGCCTGCGCCGCAACGGCTTTGCCGGCGGGCGTGCTGCCGGTTAACGTCACCGCAGCCACCAGCGGATTCTCGATGACCGCTTTCACCTGACCGCTGCCGATCAGGAGCGTTCTGAACACGCCCCTGGGAAATCCAGCCTCGACAAACACCCGCTCGATCGCCAGCGCGCAACCCGGCACGTTCGACGCGTGCTTCAGCACGCCGGCATTACCGGCCATCAGCGCCGGCGCCGCAAACCGGAACACTTGCCAGAAGGGAAAATTCCAGGGCATGACGGCGAGCACGACGCCGATAGGCTCGAACGCCACGCCCGATTTCGATGCGTCCGTTTTGATCGTCTCGGGCGCCAGATGGCCCTCGGCATGATCGGCGTAGTAGTCGCAGCCGAGCGCAGATTTTTCGGCTTCGGCAATCCCCTGCTTGAGAGGCTTGCCCATTTCGAGCGCCATCAGCGTCGCGAACTCTTCCTTCCGCTGCCGAAGAATGGCGGCGGCCTTCTTCATGGGCACGGCGCGCTCCCTGAAAGGGACCTTGCGCCAGGTCTTCCAAGCCTCATGCGCTTCGGCCACAGCCGCGGCCGTCTGTTGAGGCGTCATTTCGTCGTAGGTTTTGATCGTGTCGCCTGTGGAGGGGTTGACCGATTCGATAGCCATAGCCCGCTATTATCGCTCGTGTCTCCGGTGTTCGGCGAGGAGCGGCAGACGTGTGGCGCGAGCGTGAGCCGAAGCGAACTACACGTGGGTGAGTCGGGCTCGGGGCTTCGTCTCGACGGCCGTCGACCGCCGGCCCAGCGCCAAGACATCCTGAATTATGAGCGAGCTCATCGTTCTTGCGGCGTCGATGGGGCTCAATGGCTGGCACTCGACACGCGTCCGGCCGGCCGCAATGGCGGCGCAGATGGCGTCCGGGTGCAGCTCCGCGTCAATCAGCGAATACGTCGTGCCCAGTTGACGCAGTCGGTGCACGTCGCAGTTCCCGACGAGAGGCTTGCCGTGCTCCGCCGCCCATCGCTCGGCCCGTCTATTGAAATTGACGAACCGCGTGAACATCGCGTTGTATTCGACCGCGTCGAAGAGCTCCGCGTGCCGATCCATGGCGCCTCGCAGGCAGGTGGGCGCCGGGAAGAACGGATGGGGCGCAATGACGAGACCGGGCTCGCGCTGCTTCAGACGCGCGAGGTCCGCAAACGTCCGTACGCCATCGGTGCCGCTCTTGAAATTGATCAGCAGTACGTGGCGTCCCTCAATCGATCGCTCCGCACCTGGAATCAGGACGAGACCCCGCTCCCTGGCGTACGGCGTCAGCTCCGAAATGTCGAGCTGATGTTCGTGCAGCGTGATCGCGAGCGCGTGATAGCCGAGAGAAACGGCGCGATTGATGAGCTCGGTGGCGGTATGTGGAATCCGATCAATCGGGTCGTCGGATGTGTGCGTGTGTAGTTCGACCTTCAGCATAAGGGGGCTTTAGCAGTGTGACACAGGCGTGAATTACATTTCTGTCGTGTTCGAAAATGCACACTATGCCGTTCCGCAGGTCACGATCATTCCCCGGTGTCGAAGCTCGCGCACGAAGGGCGCGACCGGCACGACCTGCTCGGGCGCCCAGACGCCCGGACGCATTTTCATTTCTCCTGCGAGCATCAACTGAACGGCAATCGAGGGCGGCGCGCCGGTATCGATGTCGGGTCCGATCCCGTGTCCGGCATGGTTGTCGGCGTGGCAATCGGCTGTCACCATCACGCGGCGCCGGCCGACCGTGCCTCGAACGACCGTGCGCAACACTTCATAACGAACGGCCTTCCCCATCTGAACCGGCGGCGCGAGACGGCGGACCAGCGCCATCAACACGTCTCGAGGCACGATGCCGTGGCCGTTGGTCGACGGAAGGGCGCACGTCTCGGTCAGCCCCAGTTGCACGAGGAACATGAGCTTCTCGCGAAAGTCCTTCTCGAAGGCCTGCCTGAACGTGACCTCGCGGATCCCGCGCTTTCGAAACGACAGCGGCAGGGTCGCCACTTCGGAGTGCAGCGTCGTGTCGACGCCCATCGTGCCGACCGGGACCGGAAACTGGACCGCCATGCGCTCGCGGGGATCGAGGGGCGGAACCATCTTGAACTTGCCTTCTCTGAACACGGCAGACGGCATCGTGAACTCGTCCAGCAGCGTGTCGGCCGAGTAGCCGAATCCGAGCGGCGACGCGTTTCGAAAACGTGTTTGATCGATGTTGCCGACCACGCAATGGATCTCGCGAACCTGGTCGAGTCCGCGCGACGCCATTACCGCGAGCACGTTCACAATTCCGGGCGCCGAACCGATGCCGAGAATGGCCATCACGCCGCGCCGCTTGAACGCGGACGCCAGCTCGAGCTGCTGTCGCGTGACGTGGAACAGGCCGCCGAGATCGACGTAATGCACACCAGCGTCGAGCGCGCCGTGCATCGCGTCCAGATTGAAGCGATACGGCAGCGACGCGATGGTCGCGTACGCGCCGGAGAGTGCCTTTCGCAGGCTTCCCGGATCGGTGACATCGACATGTGCCGTCTCGACCGGAAGTCCACGCACGGCGGAGACGTCGCGGTCGGCGATCACGAGGTGAATCTTGTTGCCGCAGGTACGCAGAAGGTCGAGCGCGGTGATCCGGCCCATCGCACCTGCGCCTCCGAGAATGACAACGCGCGGCTTCATGCGATCGGGCCTCCCGTTTCCATTACGCGGCATCTGCCAGGCATGACTCGAGCACGGTCAGCCCCTCCTCGAGTTCAGCGTCCGTGATCACCAGCGGCATCAGCGTACGAATGACGTTGCCGCCGAGGCCCGCCGAAAGGAGCAACAGCCCCCGCGCGGCTGCGAGCGCAAGGACACGTGCGGTACGAGCGGCATCGGGCCGCAACGTCCCTTCTTCAACCAGTTCGATCGCGCGCATCGCGCCCACGCCGCGCGCATCGGCGATGAACGGATACCGGGACGCCATTTCCTCGAAGCGCAATCTGACGAGGTCGCCAATGGCTTCGGCGCGATCCGACAGTCCTTCCTCTTCGATGGTCTCGATAGCACCGAGGGCCGCCGCGCAGGAGACGGGGTTCCCACCGAACGTGCCGCCCAGTCCGCCGGGCTGTGCCGCATCCATGATCGCGGCGCGGCCGACGACCGCCGAAAGCGGGAAGCCATTCGACAGCGATTTCGCCAGGCACATGAGATCGGGCTCGAGGCCGAAGCGCTCGCACGCGAACATCCGCCCGGTGCGGCCGAACCCCGTCTGCACTTCATCGGCGATGAGAAGGATGCCGTGCGCCTTGCAGGTCGCGGCGAGATCGGCCAGGAACTCCCGCGGCGGCACGATGAAGCCGCCTTCGCCGAGCACCGGCTCGATAATCGCGCAAGCGATCGAGTCCGGCCGCACGGTGCTCGTCAGAAAGCGGTGCAGCTCGGCGATCGAATGCGCCACAAACGATTCCGCCGATGTACCCGACGGCCGCCGCAGCACGTCCGGAAGCGGAAACCGGTACACCTCGGGAGCGAACGGGCCGAACCCGTGCCGGTAGGGAAAGGATTTGCTCGTCAGTGAGAGCGCGAGCAGGGTGCGGCCGTGAAACCCGGGATCGAACGCGAGCACGGCAGACCGGCCAGTAGCCGCCCGGGCGATTTTGATGGCGTTCTCGACGGCTTCGGCCCCGCTGTTGAACAGCGCCGCCTTGACGGGGTCGGCAATCGGAACGATTGAGCAGAGCTTCCGCGCCAGCGCCACATAGGGCTCGTAAGGCGCCGTCATGAAGCACGCGTGCTGCAGTTTGGCCAACTGCTCCCGGACGCGCGTCATGACACGCGGCGCCGAATGGCCGGCATTGAGGCAGCCGATGCCGCCGCCGAAATCCAGGAACACGTTGCCATCGACGTCGACCAGACGCGCACCGTCGGCCCGCTCGAAGAAGATGCCGTGTCTGGCTTCGGCCACACCCGCCGCCACGAAGCGCCGGCGTTCCTCGACGAGCGCAAGGCTCCGCGGCCCCGGCAGTGCCGTGCGGATGGAGATGGCGCCCATCACCACTTGCGCTCGGAGTACGGGAACCAGTAGCCCTTGCGCTCCTGGATGTAGTCGATGTGCACGTGCTTGGTCTCGCGAAAGGCATCGAGCCCTTCTTCGCCAAGCTCACGGCCGATGCCGCTCTGGCGCATACCGCCAAAGGGACCGGCTTCGTTGTCGGTCAGCGGGTCGTTCACCCAGAACGTGCCCGCCTTGATGTCCTCCATCGCGCGCATCACGTAACGCAGGTTGTTCGTGTAGATGTTGGCGCCAAGCCCGTACTCGCTGTCGTTGGCCAGCGCGATGGCTTCCTCGACATCACGCACGCGGATAATCGCGGCCACGGGCCCGAATATCTCCTCGCGCGTCGGGCTGCTGCCGTGCGTCACATGGTCGAGGAGCGTGGGCTCGAGAAAGTGACCGCGCTCGCAGCCTGCCGGCCTGCCGCCCCCGGTCACGAGACACGCGCCCTCGCGCACGGCTCGTTCGATCGACTGCTTGACGGCGCACAACGCCTTGCTCGAAATCAGCGGACCCATATCCGTCGCGGGATTCCGCGGGTCACCGACGACGACCTCCCGGGCCAGCTCGGCGAACCGCCTGGCAAACGCATCGGCAATCTCGTTGACGACGTAAAAGCGCTTGGCCGACGTGCAGACCTGGCCCGCATTGAGATAGCGCGCCCACACCGCACCGCGCGCGGCGATCTCGAGGTCGGCGTCCTCGCAGACGATGAAAGGATCGATGCCGCTGGTCTCGAGATTCACCCGCTTCAGCGAATCGGCGGCCAGCCGCATGATGTGCTTGCCGGTCGTGGTCGAACCCGTGAAGGCAATCACATTCACATGCGGGTGCCGCACGAGCGCTTCTCCGGCTTCATTTCCAGTGCCGGTGACGATGCCCACGACGCCAGGCGGCAGCACGTCAAACGCCCTGGCCAGCATCAGCGTGGCAAGCGGCGTTTCCTCGGCTGGTTTGATGACAATCGTGTTGCCGGCCGCGAGCGCTGGCGCGACCTTCCACGCCATGAGGAGCAGCGGATAGTTGAAGGGCACGATGGCGGCCACGACGCCGAACGGCTCCTTGACGGTGAAGTTCACCTGGTGCTCGAAGCTGGGCGGAATGGAGTTGCCACGCGAGTTGCGGCCGATCTCGGCGTAGTAGTCGAAGCACGCGGTCGTCCACTCGATCTCGTCGAGGTTCTCGATCATGGGCTTGCCGCCCTCGATCGTCATCGTCTCTGCCAGCTCGCGATGCATCGCGCGTATGCGGGCGGCCACCTCGTGCAGCAACCTGGCCTTCTCGAGCGCCGTCACACGGCGCCAGTCCTGGTACGCGATGCGGGCACGCTCGACGGCGGCCGCCACGTCCGCGGACTGTGCCCGCGGGACCAGAGCGATCGTCTCTTCGGTTGCCGGATTCTCGACCGCGATGGTCTCGCCGGCTGCCGCGTGTTCGTGTCGGTGATCGATCCACATGCCCACTTCGGTCATGGATGCCTCTATTGCGCCGGCTCCGCGCCGACGGGGACACGCGGGCCCTGCCGTTTCTCGGATGACAGCTGCAGGTACACGAAGCGGATGCCGCTGCGAAGGTAGTTGTCGACCGCCTGGATGACCCGCGCCTGCTGCAGCCATTGAGGGCCTGTCTGCTGCACGCGCTCCTCGATGAGCGCGGAGATGTATTCGAATCCCGCGGTGAGCACGCGGATGCGAATCACGTCGAGCAGCAGATTTTCGACGGCCAGATGGTTCTGCATCGACGGCCGCGCCGCGGTCGCGTGCAGATAGAACGTGTTGTTGTCGCCGAAGAACGGGTCCGACGCCACGCCCTCTTCGTCGTGGTCTTCAAGCGCGCTTCCAAGGGCGTACGCCACGAAGCGCCCGCTCACCACATCCCGCAGGGCCACGCCGATGGCACGGGCATTCGACAGGGTCGCCTCGAGCATCTCGCAGGGCAGTTGCAGCAGCCGTCGTCCGCCGTTTCGCCGGACATCGGGGGCACGCAGCCTCATGGAGCCGTAGTGCTCGGTCTCGACGTCCATAATCTGCGTTCTGTGCTCATGGAAGTTCGCCGCGGTGATGTCGACGACTTCGAGGCGTTCGAGCGGGTAATCGAGCAGCTGGATGTCGATCTCGGGGGCCGACGGCAGCGGCTCGGCCTGTCCCTCGACGATGTCCTCGACAGCGGCTTTCAGAATCGCGAGGCCTTCGGCGATCGCGCCGGGCTCCGTGTCGTAGCGGGGGTAGAAGCGGAGTGTGCGCTCCCCCGCTGGCAGAAGCACAAGTCCGCGTCGAAAGGCGCGATCGCGCAGTGCGTCCTGCAGGTCGGCACGCGGGACGTCGAAGGCGAGCATGACCCCGGCGCCTCGCACGTTTTCGATGAGACCTGTGTACGCCTCCGCGAGCGCGTCGAGTCCTTCGCGCGCGAGAGCGCCGGTACGGCGAACCTGGTCCAGATCGATCTTGTCGAGCACCGCCAGAAGGCGCACCATGCCGACCGCATCGCCTTCCCAGGTCGTGTTGAACTTCTTTTCTTCCTGGAAGAACGTCGCCAGCTCTTCGCTCACGAAGAGCACGCCGTTCTGCGCTTTCTTCGCCCAGACGACGACGTCGGGCGGAACCGGCAGGTCGAAGAGCTCGTGGGCCCACATCCGTCCCGTCGCGCCCCAGCCTGTTTGCACCTCGTCGAACATCAGCGGGACGTCGTAGATGCCCGTGAGCAGGCGCAGGCGCTGCATGAATCGCGCGCTCGTCGTGCGGACACCGCCCTCGCCCTGAATGGGCTCGACGAGCACCGCAGCCACGCGTCGGCTGCGCCGGATGGTGTCGGCGCTCAGCGCGGCGCGTTGGGCTGCCATGAACGCGATCGGATCATCCTGCCCCGGGGCCGCCAGAAACGCATCGATCGCGTCCAGCTCGCGACGGAACGTTTCCTTGTTCTTCTCCGCATGCGGAAGGCGCCCGGACACGAGCAGGTCCCAGACCTGCTTGAGGCTCCTCTCCTCGCGGCGCGCGGTCTGCTTGGCGCTGCCGTCGAGGACGGGGAAAGACACCTGCGGCCAGTCGAACGTCGGAAATCCCAGGCGGGCCCTCTTGCGATGCGTCACCGCGAGGCTGCCGAGCGTGCGGCCGTGGAACGCACCTTCAAACGAAATGACGAAGCCGCCATCCGGTTCGCCCGACGTCTTGACTCGATTCAGCAGGACGGATTTGATCGCGTTCTCCACCGCCTCGGCGCCGGTGTTGACGACGAAGTGGCGGGGCGTGCCGGCCGGCGCGATGCGATTCAGCGCCGCCTTCAGCTGCAGCGAGACGCCCGTCTGATACTCCGAGTGCGCGTAGCGCGAGAAGGTGTACGGCAGATGCTTCACCACCGCGGCCACGACGTCGGGCTCGTTCTCGCCAAATGCCTGCGTGGCGATGAGTGCGCCCATATCGAGAAAGCGATAGGGCTGTCCGTGGGCATCGCGATCGACGGTCGCGAGGTACGGACCAATCGAATGGCTCGGATCGAAGGCAACCGGCAGCGACGAGAACAGGTTTCTCGATGCGGCGTCCAGCGCAGCGGCCGAGGTCGGCAGATGATCCACGATGAGCTCTTCGAGCGGGCGCGCTCCATCGGTGAGGCCTTCGGGCACGTGAACGTGGATGCCCCCTTCGCGGTAGCGGCGGTGAAGTGCCGCGAGCCGTTCGAGTTCCTCCGCGACGTTGCCGGTGCTCTCCAGGTTTTTCATCAGGGTCCAGCGCTGCAGCGATCGGTCGGAAAAGTCTGCCGGGCAGCGGACATTTGCCCGCGATTCGCAGACTGATCACGGTCCGCTGCTCACGACGCGTGCGTGCGCTGGTGCCTGGTTTCGCAATCGCCATACCACCCCAAAAGGGGAAGCGATGGCGATCACAGTGTGACGTTCACGTGGCTGGATGAAGATGCGCGGTGCTGCTCGCGAGCTGGGGGAGCGCGGGCAGGCTATGGCACAACACTCACACGGCGTCGCGGGCCGCGGACAGCGCCACGCTTTCCGAGGCGGTCGCGGCGCGGACGTAACGGCCGTCCGACCGGCGGCAGAGGAAGCGGGACTCCACGAGGAAATCCAGAATCTCCCCACAGAATTCGTCGTCGACGTGCCACAGCCGGCGGGCCTGCTCGCGCTTGAGCCCGAGCCCGGGCATTTCGAGGAACTCTCCGCAAATGCGATTGATGATCTCCTGCTTCAACGCCAGCCGCGCCTCGCGCTCCTCCATGGGGGCCTCCAAAGGTGATCGGGTGTGAGGCCCATTGCACAAGTCGCACCACACTCTGACTCTTGTCTACCCCTGAGATGTATTCCGTTTTCTGGAAGAAGTGCATTGGCAGGCAGACCTTTGTGCTCTAACTTGAGAACTTCACGATCCTTTTTGGAACACGAGATCGCGAATCGCGGTGGTGCTACGGGGATACAGAAGGCGTGCCCAACCCCGTGTAGATGAACTTCTGGACCCTCTTCCCCTCATACGTTTCCGTAATAAAGAGGTCTCCCTTCGCGTTCACGGCGAGGTTGTGGGCCCCATAGAACTGCCCCGCCCAGTGTCCGGCGCCTCCGAACGTGCTCACGACTTCGAGGGTTTGCCGATCGACCACGTAGATCAGCTGGTTCGTACCGTCGTTGATGAAAAGAAACGCCTGCTTCGGGTCGGTGGAAAAGCCGACGTCCCACACCGAGCCGCTGCCGAGCGTGTCTTTCGCGATTACGGTTTCCTTCACGAACCGGCCGGCTTTCGTGAAGACCTGTAAACGATCGTTCGTGCGATCGCACACGTAGACGAGACCATCCTTCGAGATGCGCACGGCATGCACGATGCGAAACTGCGGCGAGGGCGGGCCGGCCGGGTCGTACTGGCTGGGGCGGTTCTCATTCTGCACGACGCCACGGAATGGTCCCGGCAGTTTCTCACCCGCCCTTGTGAAAAATCCATCGTCGGGCGGGTTGCCGTAAGCGCCCCAGTGACGTTTGTAGGCGCCGGTCGCGGCGTCGAAGACGATCACGCGATGGTTGACGTAGCCGTCGGCGACGTACACCTCGTTGGCGGCGGCGTCGAGAATCATGTTCGCCGGCGCGCCGAGATTCGCCGTGTCGTTGCTGCCGCGACCCTGTCCCTGACGGCCGATTTGCATCAGGAACTTTCCATCGCGCGAGAACTTCAGGATGTGCGAGTCCTTTTCGCCGCCGGCGCCCAGCCACACCTGGTCGTTGTCGTCGACGTAGATGCCGTGCTCGAGCTGGGGCCACTCGTACCCGGTACCCGGACCACCCCACGATGACACCAGCGTGCCGTCCGCATCGAACTCGAGCACGGGCGGCGCCGCTTTCCATATCGATCGAGTCTCGTTGGGTTGCAGCGTCGAAGGTCGATGTGTAATCCAGACGTGATCGCGCTTGTCGACGGCGACGCCCGCGACGGCGCCGATGATCCACCTGTTCGGCAGCGGTTTTGGCCACATGGCATCGACGCGGAAGGTGGGCACCTGCCGGCCACCCACGGGTGAGCGCTGCGCCTGAAGAAGCCCGAGGCCCGCAAGGACGACGGACGCCGCAGAAAACAGAAGGACGCGTCTCATTTCAAAGCCATGAAAGGACCAGAATGCTATCACTGCACAGAGCGAAACGCCGCTCTCCAGCTCGGCGTGACCCGGCCAATCGGACACACCTGCTCCAGCGCGAATCCGAAGCTCCGGGGCCGGACGCGCTGCGAGGCCCGACGGCGACCGTCCGACGCGAGGACACCCTCTTCGCCTTTCATCCTCGCTGATGCCCTCAGGCGTCTCGCGCGTCAGGCGACACGTGTCGGCCCCTGCGCACGGATTCCCGCTGGAGCAGGTGTGTCCCATTGACCGTGAGGGTACCGACGCGATCAGGGATGCTGGTCATGCCGGTGAAGTGCCGCCGGCACTTCAGAGACGACAAGTAGTGTTACTTCTGATTTTTGTCGTCGCTCCGGCAGACTTTGTGGAGAGGTGGCGCCGGGATTCCAGCGAAATCGATAGTCGCCTGTGGTATGGCCCTTGCGCGTGCACTGCCCTCAACGGCAGGCTTATGGCACAAAATCCATTCGACACGATCGAGAGTACGCACGAGTACCTGAAGCTCCTGGACGAAGTGCTGGAAGAAGTCCAGGCCACGACGGAAGAAGAGCTCAAACGCATCGTGCTGGCCGATACGATGGTCATCAGCCGCGGTGTGGAGGCCATTCACCTTCTCAGCTTCAAGATCGAACAGTTGAGGCACCACATCAAGGCGAGCAGCCGCATCCTGAACGATCTCCGCACCATGCGGCGCCTGCTGCTGCGCGAGCGCCGGGGCGGCGGCGACCATGGCACGCAGGCCGCGCCGCCGCGCGTGGCCTGAAAGCCCGGCTCGGCACGCTGGACAGCTTCTCGCATTGCCGCTAGCATTTGCGCCACAAGGAAGGCGCCATGCTGCGAAATGTTCTGTCCTCGGTGGTGTTGCTCGCCGGTCTCCACACGGCCGCGTTCGCTCAGGGGACTGAGCGATGGGTCGGCACCTGGGCCACTGCGGAAGTCGGACGGCCCCAGAACCCCGTTCCGCCGGCTCCCGGACCTGCCCTCCCACCGTTCATGGTCAACACCCGATGCGGCGCGCCTCCCGCGCCCGCCGTGGTCCCGCCGCCAGGCCAGACGTTCGCGCCGCAGCCCTACCTGCACTTCACGAATCAGACATTGCGTCAGGTCGTACGCACGAGCATAGGAGGCACGCGCGCGCGGGTCGTGCTGACCAACGCGTACGGCACCGGCACGGTCACCGTAGGCGCGGCGCATCTCGCGGTTCGT
This sequence comes from Vicinamibacterales bacterium, assembly GCA_963746535.1. Classification (GTDB taxonomy): domain Bacteria; phylum Acidobacteriota; class Vicinamibacteria; order Vicinamibacterales; family JAMQPK01; genus JAMQPK01. Next base: position 963,867 of record CAVVBP010000012.1, read on the forward strand.
GACAAGGACAGCGCGATTCAAGGGTCGGGCCGGCCGTTGACGTTCAGCGGCAGACCCAGCATCACGATTCCCGCGAACGCGATCGTCTACAGCGACCCCGTGGATTTCGCCGTGCCGCAACTGGCCGACCTCGCGATCGACCTGTATTTGCCAGGGACGACCAACACGCCGGGCACGGTAACCATGCACGGCGCCGCGCTGCAGACCAACTACATTTCGGAAACCGGGAATCACGCCGGCAAGACGACCTTTCCCATCGTCGGCCGGACGCAGAGCTGGTTCCTGCTCTCGCACGTCGACGTCGTGGCGCCCGACAACGTCGGCGCCGTGGTCGCCTTCGGCGATTCGATTACCGACGGCGCGCGCTCGACGCCCGACACGAACAACCGCTGGCCCGATCACCTGGCGAAGCGCCTGCTGGCTCAAGGCATCAAGATGGGGGTCCTGAACGCGGGCATCGGCGGCAATCGCGTGCTGAACGAAGGCAGCGTGCCGCCGGGCATCGACGTCAGGGCCGTCGGCGCGGGCATCAACGCGCTCGCCCGCTTCGAGCGCCACGTGCTTTCGCTCCCGGGCATCACCCACGTCATCGTGCTCGAAGGCATCAACGACATCGGCAACGCGCGGCAGAATCCGACGCCGACCGCCGAAGATCTGATCGCCGGCCACAAGCAGCTCATCAGCCAGGCGCACGCGCGCGGATTGAAGATTTACGGGGCCACGTTGACGCCGTTCTGGGGCGCCGCCTACTTTACCGAGGCCGGTGAGGCGAAACGGCAGGCACTGAACGAGTGGATTCGGAACGGCAAGGGCTACGACGGCGTCATCGATTTCGACAAGGCCACGCGCGATCCGAACGATCCGAAGAAGTTCCTCGAGAAATACGATTCGTGCGACTACCTTCATCCGGCGGACGCCGGCTACAAGGCCATGGGCGAAGCGATCGAGCTGTCGATGTTCAAATAGTTGTCAGTCATCAGTTGTCAGTCATCGTACGTAGTGTCCGGCTTTAGCCGGACCAGGAACGCGTTCAACGGATGCCCTTGGATTGGCGTGGCCGCCGCGCGAATCCGAAGCTTCCGCCTTCGCGAACACAGGGCCCTCAAGCCGACCTGCTGATCTTCTGGAAGCCAAGGCCGCTCTTCGTCACCAGCACTCATCGCTGAGATATGAGAGTACACGCGGCAGTCGGGTTGGTGTTGCTGCAGCGCGAAGCCGATGCGCAGGCGGCCGACACGTTTAACCTGACCGCGCGAGAAGCCAGAGGGAACCGAGCGAGGACGAATGGCGAAGTCGGTGTCCTCGCGTCGGACGGTCACAGGCGGCATCGCAGCGCGCGTCCGGCCCCGGAGCTTTCGGATTCGCGGTGCAGCAACACCAACCCGAGTGCCAACGTGTTTTGTCGACAAGTTACCAGTCCGGCTGAAGCCGGACACTACGTACTGTTTTGGAGAGCTCAGCCCGGCTGAAGCCGGGCCCTACCTGACCGCCCGCCAATCGTCATCAGCACTCATCGGTTTGTGAACGTGGCGCTCGGGTTGGTGTTGCTGCAGCGCGAAGCCGATGCGCAGGCGGCCGACACGTCTACACCTGACCGCGCGAGAAGCCAGAGGGAGCCGAGCGAGGACGAATGGCGAAGTCGGTGTCCTCGCGTCGGACGGTCACAGGCGGCATCGCAGCGCGCGTCCGGCCCCGGAGCTTTCGGATTCGCGGTGCAGCAACACCAACCCGAGTGCCAACGTGTTTTGTCGACAAGTTACCAGTCCGGCTGAAGCCGGACACTACGTACTGTTTTGGAGAGCTCAGCCCGGCTGAAGCCGGGCCCTACCTGACCGCCCGCCAATCGTCATCAGCACTCATCGGTTTGTGAACGTGGCGCTCGGGTTGGTGTTGCTGCAGCGCGAAGCCGATGCGCAGGCGGCCGACACGTCTACACCTGACCGCGCGAGAAGCCAGAGGGAGCCGAGCGAGGACGAATGGCGAAGTCGGTGTCCTCGCGTCGGACGGTCACAGGCGGCATCGCAGCGCGCGTCCGGCCCCGTAGCTTTCGGATTCGCGGTGCAGTAACACCAAGCCGAGTGTCCAACGTGTGCCAACCTGATTCAGACAAATCACGGTCCGGCTGAAGCCGGACACTACGTACAAGAAGCGCCCGGCGCAAGCCGGCCCTACTTCTTTACCAACTTCGCGCTTGGTGTCGTGTCGGCCTGCAGATCGCCGAGCACGAACTGGATGCCGCCGAGCATCAGCTTCACCAGGTCCGGCATCATGTAGAACTCCGGCCGGTGTCCCAGCACGCTGTTGAAGACGCGGCCCTTTCCTTCTGTCTTGATCCACACCATCCCGAAGTCGCGGTCGGGGCGCAGGTATTCCCACTTCTTGAGATCGCTCCGATCGGCATCGACGCTGAGGAGCACGTGCAGTTTTTCGCGCGTGTACGGACCGGTCATCGGGAAGTGATAGAACTCGTCCATCATCGAGAAACCCTTCCCGCCAAAATGCTTCGTCAGCGGGCTTGCGGGATCGTCGATTTTCAGCGTCCCCGGCTCGCCGTTGTACTGGTGCGGGCCTTCCTGCGCGCCCATCAGCTCGCCGAACTCGCGCACGTCCTGAGACGAGAACGTGACGCCGTGGAGCCCCGCGACGCCGCCGCCTTCGCGCACGTAGCGAATCAGCCCGTCGAGCACGTCCGGATCCGAGAACACGGGGCCGACGACGCTGTTGAGAAACACGGCGTCGTACTGCTTGATGTGCGGGTATTTCAGGTTGTCGAGGTTGTTGTCGAACACCGGCTCGTACGCGCCCGTGTACTTCGCGATGAGCTGCAGCATCAGATTGCCGTGCGCGATCGTCGTGTGATAGAAGCCGCCGGCCGGACAGACGTCGAGAATCAGCAGTTTTCGCGCGCGTGCGGGCTTTGCCAGCGCCTGCCGCGGCACCGCCGCGTCGATCTTCTGCCGTTCGTCCGCGGGAATCCCGTCGGTCGTCGTAATCGGCATCATGCGGGAGATCGCGTTCACGCGATACCCTTGCGCCACGCGGACGGCCCTGTCGTAGTTCTCGCCGGCGCCAGGATCGATCGTGAAGAACAACGCGCGCGTCGATGGCCGCGACGTCGCACAATCGCCGCACTTGTTGGGCCACTCGGGCCGTTCGGGAGGCTGCTGCCGGCTCAGATCGAGCAGCAGCGGCGCGGCCCTGGCCGCATCGCGCAGGTTGGCCCCGAGCGTTTTCTCACCCTGTTTGTAGACGCCCCGCGCGTCTTCCACCGCGACGGTCACGCCGGGCACATCGGTCGCCTGGCGCGTCAGCACGAGCTCGATTTCGAGCGCGCGCACGAAGTCCACCAGCTTCTGGCGCGACGCGGCGTCAGACGGTATCGCATCGATACGATACGCGGCGACGCGAAGCCCGAGCTGGGCGAGCCGGTCTTTCACCTCCGCGAGGGCCTGGCCGCTGAGCGTGTAGTCGAGATTCGTGCTGACGCCTTCGACAAACGCGACGCCGGCCGCGTCGATTCTCGCCGCCGCTTCGGAGAACGGAATGCGGCCGAACGCGTCGGATCGAATACCCGCCTTCCAGCCGAGCAGCCCGACCGCGCTGCCCCGCGGGCGGCGGCTGTCGGGCGGGCGTGTCTGGGCCGACGTCTTCGCCCCACCCGTGCCATCAACCCGCCCGGGCGGCGGCGTCTGAGCGGCCTGTCCCGAGCGAAGTCGAGGGGCAACGGCGGTGGTGACGAGAATCGCGAGCGTGATGGTTTGAACTCTAAGATTCATCTGCCACTCCTACACGGAATCTGGCGCATTCCGTCAGGGATTATACGGATTGACACTGGGCGTTGCACATCTCCCGCGCGCCACAGTAGGATCTCGTCCGAAACACACCACAGCACGTTCCGGTTGTTGCATGGAGGGGTTATGAGAAAGTTGTCGGTCGTCGTTCTCTGTGTGCTCTGCTCGGCATTGGCGTACGCTCAAGGCGGTCGTGGCGCACCACCGCCACCCGCGACGGAAACGGTCGCGCCCGGGATTCCCGGCGTCGTTGCCAAGGGCACGAAGGTGACGATCGTGAAGGACGGGCTTCGAAGCAGTGAAGGCCCGTTGTACATGCCCGACGGAACCACGCTCTTCACCGAGCCGGGCGGCAGCAAGGTGTACAAGATCGACAAGAGCGGCGCGCTGTCGGTCGTGATCGAAGAGACCAACCGCGCCAACGGCCTCGCGCTCGATTCCAAGGGGCGCCTGCTCGCCACCACCGCGGACAGCATCGCGGTGCTTCAGCCGACCAAGTCGGTGATCGCGAAGTTTGCCACCCGTCCGAACGACCTCGTCGTGGACAAGAAGGATGGGATCTGGTTCACGCTGCCGAGCGACAAGCCGTCGGCCGTGTACTACATCGCCCCGGGTAAGACCGAGGCTGTGAAGATGGGCGAAGCGGCGAGCGCGCACGGCATCCAGCTGAGCCCGGACGAAAAAACGCTCTACTCGGCCGACTCGAGCGGCGACCACCTGGTCGTGTTCGACATCGGCGCCGACGGCAAGCTGACGAACAAGCGCGCCTTCGGTCCGTACGAAGGGCTGAACGGCGCGAAAGAAAGCCACGCCGACGGTATCGCGGTCGACGCCGAAGGGCGCATCTACGTGGGTATCCAGCCCGGCGTACAGGTGTTCAGCAAGGATGGCAAGTCGCTCGGGTTGATTCCGACATCCCAGCGCCCGCAGAACCTCGCGTTCGGCGGACCGAACAAGCAGACGCTCTGGGTGGCCACGCCGTCGTGCCTGTTCTCGGTGCAGATGATTGCGAAGGGATATACGGGCAGGGCGAAATGAGAAAAGAGCAAGTGGAAAGTAAAAAGTAGAAAGTGGAAAGTAAAAAGTAGAAAGTGGGCGGGTCTTGCGCTGCAGGACCCGCCCTGCGTTTGTACGGCGTGTGCCCGGCTACTTCAGCACGTTGATGTTGGTCACCCAGTAGGTCACCGAGCTGCCGGCAGTGGGCACGACCTGGTGCGCCGTGTTGATCGGGATGTGATACATCTCGCCCAGGACGATCTTGTGGGTGTCTCCCCCCTTGATCACTTTCTTCCCATCCGGGCCATCAACAATCTGTCCGCCAAGAATCACATTCCCCTCGCCGCTCGTGAACATGAGGAAGTGAGAAAAGCCCGTATGCGTCTCGGGGGCGGCGCCCACGTCGCGGCGCTGGATGCTCGCGCTGTAGTGTCCGTAGTTGCCGAGCCTGCCCGGTGTCGACAGCTGCTTCGCCGGCCAGATGTTGTACGGGTCGGTGCTGAGCGGCGGCGGCGTTCCGCGGCCGCGCTGCGGCTCCTGCGCCAGTGCAGGCACGACACCTGCGGCCAACACGAAACAGAGCAGAAACCCACCGGCGATTTTCGCGCGCATATCATGCCTCCTTGAAACGGGTACGGCTGGATGAGTGCGCCTAGTCTACCGCCAATGCATCAAACCCGCTCGACGAGCAGGCCGGTTTCACCCGACAGATCGACCGCCGAATAGCGGAAGCAGGAAATGGCCGGCGACGCGACCTGGCGAATGCCGCTTCTCAACGCCAGCGAGAAGCGCGGCGCCACGAGCACCAGTCGTGGAGGGCGGGTCATGTTGATCGGCCAGTTGGGGTACAGACGCTGAACGATGGGCAGGTTTCGTACGGCCCAGTCGACGTGGCTCAGCCCGCGCGCAACCATGCCGTCATCGAGCCTGATCTGCACGTCGACGATCGTCAACTGGTGAGCGAGATCCAGCGCGATGAGATCGATTTCTCCATAGGGACTGCACGCGATCCCGGCGCCGATGGCCAGGATGTCGTCGCCGAGCGCGTTTCGGCACTCCCTGAGCGTGTCCGTGACCTGGACACGGGTGAGCGCCGGACCGGGATGGAGCACGGCGAGGCCGACACGGGCGACGGGACGCGCAGCCGGTTCCGACGTGGCCTCGCCTGTTTTGCCGCCGGGCGTCGCAGATGCCGGGCCGGGGAGAAAGAAGTGGGACACTTCCTCCAGGCCACGCCCGAGCGGCCTTGGGGATCGTCTTTCATGCGCCGGCCCGCCATCGAATGGCGTCGATCCGCTCATTCAGTGCATCTCTGCCACGACACAGACGGAATTTTCACCGCCGTACGGTGAAGGCTCGACCTCTGCGTTCAACGGATCGCTGCACCATCGTCCATCGACGACGAACCTGTAACGGTAGCGGCCGGGTTCCAGCTTCAGCACCGACTGCCACACGTCTCCCAACCGCGTCATCTCGTTCGCATCGAGCGTCCACTCGTTGAAGTCGCCCACGAGCTGCACGCGTTGCGCCTGTGGTGCGTCGAGCGCAAACACGACGCCCTCATCGGTCAGCATCGGCGCACACGGACGCGAATGCGGCTCCACGTCCGAGTCCGGCTGGTCCGCGGACGCCGCCTCCATCGCGAGCACTTCCGCAGCCAGCCCGGCATAGTCGTCAAAGCCCGTGCAACGATAGCTGTATGCGGCGATCGGCAGGCCATGACTCGCCGCTTCGGCCAGCTTCACGCTGTGGCGGATGATGGTATTGAAGTGTGCGCCCGCCAGGTGCTTGAAGATCTCTTCGACCACATCCCTGGCGAACCGGCTTCGACCGCTGTACAGCGTCACGAGCGCGCGCGCCTCGACGTGGTGTCCGGTTCGCTTCGACAGCACGTCGAACGTTTCGAGAAGCTTGGCGATGCCGTGGAGCGCAAAAAAGCTCGGATCGACAGGCACGATGGCTTCCGACGCCGCGCACAGCGCGTTGAACGTCAGAAACCCGACGTGAGGCGGACAGTCGATGATCGCGTAGTCGTACTGACTCTCGACCTCGCCGAGCATTTCCGCAAGGAAGTTTTCGCGATTCGGCACGCCCGCGAGTTTTTCCGGCACCCCGCTCAGCAGGATGTCGGCGGGGGCCACATCGAGATTCGGTTGCGCCGGCTGAACAATGTTCGGCAGACGCACATCGCGACCGTAGTGATGCTGTATGAACACGTCATACATCGTGCTCGACAATTGAACGGCGTCGGGCAGCAACCCCAGCGTCGCGTGTCCCTGCGGGTCCATGTCGACGACCAGCGTCCGGCGTCCCTGCAGCGCAAGGAACGCCGAGAGATTGATGGCCGTGGTCGTCTTGCCGCATCCGCCCTTCTGGTTGACGACAGCAATCGTCCGCATCTTTGCACTCCTTTGCACGCTCCGGTTGTCTCCCGGTACATGCGCCGTCTCATCACCACCGCGAACGGGCTGGGGGGCGTCGCGGCACTGTCTTCGTTTGATGCAGGTTGCCGGCAGAGTACCAAAACTGTAACTGCAATACAACTATTCCTAGGGGTCAGCGATCCTGCCAGCCCCTCATATTGGGTCCGTTTGATACTGTACGGTCTATTAAGTCGCCTGACCTTGGGCAAGCGCGAGAAGAACCGGGCAGCCTGACCAGCCCGACCTCACCCAGCCGCACCACCCCACGGCACGCACTCGCACAGCGTTTGCCTCCTGTAGAAGCGGATCGGCCGCGCACGAATGGAATCAACAGGTTACGCGGCCTGCACTAACAGAAGCGTTATCACGGCGACACGATCGTGTCGTCGCAGCCAGGAGGACGTTCATGACTCGTCACGTTTTGGCGTTGGCCGTTGCGCTCTGCGCGAGCACATCGCCCGTATCCGCACAAGCGCCCGCGCCGCTTGACTCGCAGCTAACGGTGAAAGCCACGCCGGCAGAGGTTCACAAATCGCCGACCGTTGCGAGCACCGTTGTCGGAAAGGCACAGATCGGCACCGTGCTCGACGTCAGGCGCAATCTGGGCTCCTGGGTCGAAGTGTCGTGGCCGGGCGCCGAAGGCGGCGTGGCGTTCGTGCACGTGAATGCCGGAACCATCGCGCGCCGCACCACACCGGCTCCGGTGCGCGTGTCGACAGCCGCGGACGCGGCGCCGGCCGCGTCGATGTCGGACAGCCCGGCGGCACTCGCCGATCGCATCATCGCCAACGGCCAGCGCAACGCGAGCTCGAACGGCGGCATGACCTACGTCGTGCCTCGCCACGCCGTCGGGATGGGCGCGCGCATGAATGCCCTTACGCCAGGCTTCGGAGCCGGCTTCGGCGCCACCATGAGAACGTGGTGGAGCAATCGACTTGGCCTGCAGGTCGAAGTGCTGCATTCGCGTCTCGGCAATCTGCAGGGCCCCGGGCACGTCACGTCTCTTCAATTCGCGCCGAGCCTGACGTACGCATTGCCAGACGCGATCAACAACTCCTTCTGGGCGCGCCCGTACGTGGGCGGCGGCGGCAGTTTGATTCGCACGTCGGTGAGCCGTCCGGTCTCGGAGCTCGAAGTGTCCGGGAGCGAGAACGGCATGGGGATTCAGACATTCGGCGGAGCCGAAATGACGTTCCCCTCGATGCCGCAATTCGCGATCAGCGCGGAGCTCGACTATCGATGGTCGCAGGTCTCGACGGTTGGATTCCCGCAGAAGAAGATCGACATGTCGGTGTCGGCCCACTGGTACTTCAAGTAGCACGCTCGCTTGAAAGAGGCTGAAGTCGGCTCCGACTTCAGCCTCGCTCTTTCCATCGATCCTTCCTCCGGCAAAACACTGAAGTTGGCAGTCCGGGTTCAGAACCGTCAGCAAATTTCATCGAACGACTCGCCCGTTCGCAAAATTTCAACAACTTAGGCCCGGGAATGGAACTTGCCTCAGGGCAAACCCGGCAGGACCGTCGTCTTGTTCGTCGCGCATCCGACCCTCACGGATTGCGAGGAGACTTCCAGTGACACGCTCAACTCTTTCTCGCGTATTCGTTTCGCTTGGTCTGATCTCTGCGATGACGATCTCCGAGCCGGCCATCGCAGGCATAACGCCAACTCCTCCGCCACCGCCACCCGCATCGGCGCCGGCAACGTTGACCGCGACCGGCGGGAACGCGCGTGTGTCGCTCGCGTGGCAGGCTGTCGGCGGCGCGACCGGCTATCGCATCTATCGAGCGACCGACGGTGTGTGGGGCACGACGCCGATTGCCACCGTGACGGGTCTCGTCTACACGAACAGCAGTCTCGTCAACGGCACGCCCTACTCCTACAGAGTCGCCGGATACACCAGGGGCGGCAACGGACCATTTTCGATCGACGCCAGCGCCACGCCGATGGCCCCGCCGCTGGGGCTCGTCGCCACGGCCGGCGACCATCAGGTCTCGCTCACCTGGCAGCCATCTGCCGGTGCGTTGACCTACACCGTGCTCCGCAGTCTTTCGACGATCGAAACGAGCTTCGCTCCGATTGCGACCGATGTGGCCGCGACGAGTTTCGTCGACACCGGGCTTATCAACGGCACGACGTACTACTACCGCGTGCGCGCCCATGCACCGGGCGGTACGAGCGGACTGTCCGCGAAGGCTTACGCGAAGCCGGTTCCGCCGCCACCCGCGAGCGCACCCGCGAATTTCGCAGCCAAGGCGGGCAACGCCAGGGTCACGCTCACGTGGGAAGCGGTCGCCGACGCCACGGCGTATCGCATCTTCCGTTCTTCGGACGCAGCGCCGGAATGGAAGCTCGTCGCGAAAGTGACGACGCTGACCTTCAAGAACACCGGCCTGACCAACGGCGTGACGTATGCCTATCGCGTCGCCGCCAACAACATGGGTGGCGATGGCCCCTCGACGGACACTGCCACGGCGACACCGGTTGCCGCGCCGCCGGCGCCGTCGAGCGTGTCGGCGACCGCCGGCGATCGGCAGGTCTCGATTGCATGGACAGCGGTTCCGGAAGCGACCGCCTACAACCTGTTCCGAAGCACGAGATCGGGACGGACGGGCGTCGCGATTGCGTCGGCGATGACGGCCACGTCGTATCTCGACACGAACGTCGAGAACGGGCCGACCTACTACTACTACGTGATCGCCACCAACGATGGCGGCCAGAGCCCGCGTTCTCCTGAAGCGAGCGCGACACCGGAGGGAGCGGCAAGCGTCGTCGACCCGGAAACGACCGCGGCGTTCCGGTTGCTGCGGCAAGCCACCTGGGGGCCACGTCCTGGCGATGTCGACCACGTGAAGGAGGTCGGCGCCGAAACATTCCTCAACGAGCAGTTCGCGGCGCCCGCGTCGATCTACCCGACGACGCTGTTCGATCAGCCCATCGAGATGGCGCAGGAGCATTTCATGCACCTCGCGCTGACCGGGTCCGATCAGCTGCGCCAGCGCGTGGCCTGGGCGCTGCACAAGATCTGGGTCGTCTCGGCGGTCGAAGTCGATTCGCCGGGCGGCATCGTGACGTATCACCAGGCACTGCTGAACGGCGCGTTCGGCAACTATCGCGACCTGATGCGCACCATCACGCTGAATCCCGCGATGGGCAGCTACCTGAACATGCTGAACAATCGCAGCGAGCTGGTGACGGGCGTGCCGGCGAACGAGAACTACGCTCGAGAGATCATGCAGCTCTTCACGATCGGCATTCCGCTGTTGAATCCGAACGGCACGCCGATCGTTGACGCCAGCGGCGCACCCGTGCCGGCGTACACCGAGGCCGATGTGAAGGCGCTCGCGAGAATCTTCACGGGATGGACCTTCGGTGACGGAAGCGCGTCCACGATTCCCCGCAGGCTCGCGAGAGAAAACTACCGCGTTCCGATGGAAGCGGTGCCGGCGTACCACGACGTGACGGAAAAGATGTTCCTCGGCCGGCAGTTCCCTGCCGGCCAGTCGGCAAGCGACGACCTCGAGCAGGCGCTCGACACGCTCTTCAATCATCCCAACATGGCTCCCTTCGTCAGCCGCCAGCTGATTCAACAACTGGTGACGTCGAACCCGAGCCCGGGATACGTGGCCGACATCGCGGCGGTGTTCAGTGGGAGCCACGGCGACATCGCGTCTGTCGGTACGCGCCGTCCTGACGCATCCGGAAGCGGGCATCACGACGGCCACGTCGGGCAAGCTCGCCGAACCAGTGCTGTTCGCGGTCTCGATGCTCCGTGCGTTCGACGCGCAGGTCACCGATCACCCGTTCATGGCGGACAAGACCGAGGAGATGGGCCAGAAGGTCTTCTACCCGCCGTCGGTGTTCAGCTATTTCTCGCCGGGGTACCGCGTGCGCGGCACGGTGGGACCGACCGGGCTGCCTCTGGGCGGACCCGAGTTCCAGATCCTCACGTCGGTCACCAGCCTGGTGCGCGCGAACTTCGCTGCCTCGCTGATTGCCGGTTACTTCGGCACCAACGCCACGTTCGATCGGACCCCGTTCACGTCACGGGCCCGCGACGCGGCGGTGCTGGTGGATTACTGCAGCCTCACGTTCATGGGCGGCCGGCTCACGCCCACCGAGCGCAGTCAAATCATCGCCGCCGTCAGGGTGACGCCGGTCGAGAACGTGGGCGAGCGCGCGCGGACGGCGCTCTATCTCACATTAGTCATCGCAGGGTCGCAGGTGGATCGATAGGGCAAACGATCGGTGGCGCAGGGCTTTAGCCCTGCCTAGTTGGTAGCGCAGGGCTTCAGCCCTGCCCGACACAGAAGGAGCGTCCCGTGTCTAGAAACCGTCGTCAATTTCTTCGCGGCTGCTGCGCGCTCGGCGCGGCCGGCATTGCGTCTCAGATGGAGCACTTCGGATTGCTCACGGCCCACGCCCAGGGCGCGTCGGACTACCGTGCGCTCGTGTGCGTGTTTCTCTTCGGCGGCAACGATTCGAACAACATGATCGTGCCGATCGACTCGCGCTATAACGCGTACAGCACCATGCGCGGCCCGGTCGCGCTCGGGACCGACGTCCTGCTGCCGGCGGGAACGGACGGCTACGCGCTGCATCCGTCGCTGCCGAACATTCAGCGCCTGTACAACCAGCAGGTCGCGGCGATGGTCTTCAACGTCGGCACGCTCGTGCAGCCGACCTCGAAAGCCACGCTCAACAGCATCATGCTGCCGCGTAACCTCTACTCGCATTCCGATCAAACACAACAGTGGCAGAGCTCCGATCCGAACGGTGGGGGAACGGGCTGGGGCGGCCGCATGAACGATATCGTGGCCTCGCTCAACACCGGCTTCCTGCCGCCGGGGATCACGGTCAACGGCGGCAACGCGCTGTTTCTCTCGGGGCCTAACACAAAGGGCGTGAACTTCTCGAACGGAGACTCGTTCGGCCTCGAGACGTTCGACAGCGAGGCGGCATCACAGGCGAGGGTCGATACGCTGCAGCGCCTCCTGACCTTCGACACCGGCCTGCGGCTCGTGAGCGCCGCTAACGGCGTGCTCACGGATGCCTTCCACGCCGCGCAGGAGATCAACGCGGCGCTGGCCGGCGCTCCGCCGCTGACGGTCGCGTTTCCCAACTCGGGTCTCGGCCAGCAACTCGCGCAGGTGGCCCAGATCATCTCCGTCCGCGGCGCGCTCGGAATGAACCGGCAGGTTTTCTTCGCCGGCATGGGCGGGTTCGACAACCACGAAGACCTGGTGGCCAGCCACGGCGGCCTCATGGCGACCATCGACGAAGCGGTCAGCGCCTTCTTCGGGGCGGTCGATTCGCTGGGCGTCGGCAACGCGGTGACGCTCTTTACCGAAAGCGAGTTCAACCGGACGGGCAACGCGAACGCGAACAACGGCACCGATCACGCCTGGGGCGGCCATCACATCGTGCTTGGCGGGGCGGTGCGGGGCGGCCTGACCTATGGCACGTTCCCCACGCACGAGCTGTCGGGCCCGGACGATGCGGGCGATCGCGGCAACTGGATTCCGACGACCGCGCTCGATCAGTACGCGGCGACGCTGGCCGGCTGGTTTGGCGTGCCGGATGGCGATCTGGATCGCATTCTGCCGAATCTGCGAAACTTCCCTGCGAGGACTTTGGGATTTGTCTAAGGCATACCTGGTCCGGCTAAAGCCGGACACTACGTCCTTCCGCACGGCACTGAAGCGGCACGCCGTCCTCGTCGTCGCGGTTCTGCTGCTGTGTTCGTGCACGTCGGTCGCGAACTTCGGCGCGTACCTGGGACAAGGGCTTCGTCGATCCCGCGCTCGAAGGTTCGTGGAAGAAGATCGGGATACCAGGGGAGAAGCTGAGCGACACACCGGGTGCCGATCAGCTTCTCTTCACGAAGGATGGCACCTCGTATGCCATGCAAGCCATCAACCCGGTCACCGACGACCTGCCTCCAGATGTGGCCGCACAACGCAAGAAGGATAACGAGGGCCGCTATCTGCTGCGGTCCCTCAAAATCGGCGGGCTCGTGTTTTTCATGATGCGCTACGGCGACCGTCCGGACGGCATCCTCCAGCGGTACGAAATCAAGGGCGACATCCTGGAGGAATACTTCATCGAGAACGGCGCCGCCGTCGATCTGCTCCAATCGAAATATCCCACCGCCGCCAACATCACCAAAAACCGGGGTGAGGGACGCTACGTCGTCATCGACACGTTTGACGATGAGGTCTTTCGAATTCTTGCGGAGATGGCAGCCGATCCGAAGTACTGGGATCTGCAGTGCCGATACCGAAAGGCAGCATAACGCCCGCCATTGCCCCTGATTCAGCGGCCTGGCCGAATTGGGACGGTGCGACCACTTTCACGCCCGCAGCCGCACCAGCCGCGACAACCGCGCCAGCCCGACCCGATCGTTGATGCAGGCAAACGTACTGATATAAGGGCGGGCCGCGCTCATCCCGGTTGCGGTCGGCTCGTACCCCTCTGTCTCGAGGAGCGGATTCAGCCACACGACGGCGGCCGACCTCCGGTGTAGCTCACGCATCGCATCGCGCAGCACGCCGGGCGCTCCGACGTCGAGTCCGTCGCTCGCGATCATCACGACGGTATCGCCTCCCACCATGCGCTCTCCGAACCGCCGCAGGAAGTCGTGAAGGCACGCGCCGATCGTGGTGCCGCCCGCCCATGCGTGATGCAGCCGCTCGAGACGGCGCAACTCCCCGGCCGCCGCGTGCCGCACGTCGACTGTCACGCGTTGGAGCGATGTCGAGAACGTGAACACCTCGACCCGCATCGTCGCGCTCGCCAGTGCGACCGCAACCTGCAGAGCGGTTCGTGTGTAGACGCTCATCGAGCGGCTGCCGTCGACGAGCAGCACGATTCGCGGCGCTCGCCGAGGACGCCGCAGCCAGCGCGCCGACAGCATTTCCCCACCGGTCTGCACGCCGGCCCGCAACGTGCGCCGAAAATCGAAGCGGCGTCCCCGCCTCGCCGGCCGCCAGCGGCGCGAGAGGCCAAGGTGCAGGCGGCGAACGAACAATCGCGCCGCATCCCGCCAGGCCGGCTCGATGCGTGGCAACTCGGGCGCATCCGATGCGCGACCGTCGAGCGGGCTGTAGCTCGACGGCGCGAAAATCGCCGCCTCTTCGATCCCGTCGCCGCTCGACTCGAGCGGGGTCATCGGACCGCCGCCCAGGGCGGACGCATCGTCCGCATCAGCCCCCGATCGCGGAGCATGACGCGCGGGCTGGGCGTCCGTTTCGCGGCCGTCGGCATCGGTCCCTGCCTCCCGCCCGATGGAAGGCCTCTGATCCTGCCGAAGATCTGCAGGATGGAAAGAAGAACTGCGTGAAGGCCGCGTCGAAGACGATGACGTCGTCCGGCGTGCCGCTGAGAATGGGCCGAAGGGCATGGCGAACAGCCCGCTCGTTGGTGAGATCCACCACGTCGAGCGCACGAGCGGCGTCGTGCAGCTCGCCAGGCCCGACGTGAAAGCCGTGGTGGCGTCGCAGCGTCTCGCAGAACGCGGCGAGATTCTCCGGCAGGCTGGCGAAGGGGTACATCAGCGGCGCGGCGCCGACACCGAACCGAACCCGAAGTCGGTATCGAGGTTGTACCCGCCGGCTTCGAGGGTGCCGGGCCCGTCGCCAAGGATCGGATCGAGGGCGGCCCGATGCGCGTGCATGACACCGCGATCCTCGTGCACCTTCAGGACGCATCCCAGCGTCTGCTCCAGCGTGGGTGAGTCGAGGTGCTCGCGATGCAGGCTCATCAGCGCCAGCGCCCAGTCGAGGCTCTCCGCCACGCCCGGCGCCTTCTGCAGGGGCAGCCCGCGAAGCACTTGCATGAGCCGCGCGATCTGCTGGGCCAGGCGGTCCGAGAGTCCGGGCACGCGCGCGTGGAGAATCTCGATTTCCTGGGAAAGCGATGGATACGGGAGCCAGAGAAACAGGCATCGCCGGCGCAGGGCATCGGACAGCTCCCGCGTGCGGTTGCTCGTGAGGACGACGTGCGGCTTGTGCCGCGCGCGGATCGTGCCCAGCTCGGGGATCGTGACCTGCCACTCCGCCAGCACCTCGAGAAGGAACGCCTCGAACGCTTCGTCCGCGCGATCGACTTCGTCGACGAGGAGCACCGGCGACCGCTCGCGCGTGATTGCGTCGAGCAAGGGCCGCTTGAGCAGGAACCGCTCGCTGAACATGTACGCTTCACGCTCTTCGAGGCTCGAACCTTCTGTCTCGCTCAGGCGCGCGTGGAGCATCTGGCGCGGATAGTTCCACTCGTAGAGCGCCGACATCGCGTCGAGCCCTTCGTAGCACTGCAGGCGGATGAGCTCGGTGCCGAGCACCTCGGCGAGCACTTTCGCGCTTTCGGTCTTGCCAACGCCGGCCGGCCCCTCGATGAGCAGCGGCTTCTCGAGCGCGAGCATGATCTGCAGCGCGGTGGCGAATGCCTCGTCGACGATGAAGCCGCGTTCGCGGAAGCGGTCGTGGATAGCCGCAGCGTCTGTCATGGGTAAGCCGGGTATGCCTGGGAATCCTTGAGGAACTTCGCGCGGCAATTTGCGCAGCAGAAGTAGTACGCGACGCCGTCGACCATCGCCGTATGACGAGCCGACGCGATCGTCACGCTCATTCCGCAGACGGGATCGACGGCGGCCGCCGGCGAGGGCGGCGCAGCGACGGGCACTCCCGGCGTCGATACCGTCGCCGCCACGCGCGCACCACTTGGACGCGCCTGGACGATTTCCGCGAGGATCGACAGCGCGACTTCGGGCGGCGTCCGCGCGCCCAGATCGAGCCCGGCCGGATTCCGGATCGTCGCGGCACCGGGCACGCCGCGTTCCTCGAGCAGAGCACGCACGGCCGCCCCTCGCGTGCGCGACGCCACCAGTCCGACGTAGGGCACGCCGCATTTCAGAATCGACTCGAGCGCCTCCTCATCGTAGTGTCCCTGCGAGACGACGACGGCCGACAGATCGGGGATGCCCGCGGCGCTCTCACGCAGAATCGCCTCGAGCGCATCGAGTGCCACGACCGTCACACCGAGCGTGGCCGCCTCCTGCTCGATGTCGCGAAGCTCGCGACCCTCGACGACACGCATCACGTCGTAGTTCATGCTGCGCGCCAGCCGCGCCAACGACTCGGCCACAGGCGTGGCCCCCACGACCACGAGCCGTCGCGCCTGGACGAACGGCTCCACGAAGACATCGATGGCGCCTTCCGAGACGCACGTCATCGGGACGATCACATGCTCCCCGGTCGCCGCGGCCGAGTCGGCCGCGTCCGGCCGAATCGACACAAGACGGCTGCACCGTACCTTCAGGGCCTCGAGCGCCTGTTGCCGGATGATCTCGTGCGAGCACGCGCCGCCGACGAACCCCTCCATGCGGCCGTCGGCGAACACGATCGCACGATCGCCGAGGTGTGCCGACACCGGCGCGCGCCGCGCCACGACGGTGGCCACGGCAAAGGACTGCCCTTCGCGCCGTAACGCCGCAATCTGCTCGAAGAGATCCATCGCGTTCATATCAACCCATTCGCGTATTCAGCGCCCCGACAGCCGTTCGAGCAGCAGCTCGGCACGCGCCCTGAGCGGCTCGAGCCGGCCTGCGAGCTGTCCCTGAAACTCCACCGCGACGAGCCGCGCCGCCCTCACGTCGCGTCCCCACTCGTTCTCGAACAGGCTGTTCAACAGCGCGAACGTCTCATCATCGCGCCACAGCGCCTCTTTCGCCAGCCGATCCAGATACCCCCACTGGAAGCGCTCTTCAGGCAGCTGGCCCTGCACGAACGTCGACAGCAGAACCCGATACGGCTCGAGCGTCACCACGGCTTCGTTGCGCACGGCAGGCCCCAACTCGACAGGAAGCTGCTCGCCGAGCAGCGGCACGAGCTGGTCGGGAACGATGGCGAACTCGTCAAGATGGAAGAGCGCGTTGGCGTTCTTGAACAGGATGAGCTGCGGACTGCGGTGCGCGATGCCCGTCAGCGCGCTCACCCGGTCGCTCGCTGCGCGATCCTCGGGAAGCCGGATGAAGCCCACGGCAACATCCACTCGGGGCTCCAGCACCTTCTGCGCCACCAGCCACGCATCGACGGTCTTGTCGCTCGTGCCGGCCTTGAAGACGACGGCCCACGCGAATCGCTCGAGAAACCGATCCGCGGCGTCGGACTGATGCAGCGGAAAGAATCGCTCGCGAAGGGTGACCCTGGACATCTGCACACAACGTCCGATTCACACCGTCAATTGCTGGCGGACGTTGCCAAACGCCTGCGCGATCAGCTTCTCGGCCTGCGCGTCGAGCACGCGCCCGCCGACGGCGGCGATCGGGCCACGCGCCTCGGCCTGGCCGCTCCATTTCAACAGCGTCGTCCCATCGCCGGCATCGACGAGGTCGGCGCCAGACATCAGATCGACCGTGCTCCCAAATCCGCCGCCGGACATCGTCATGTCGATGCGGCGCTTCGAGTCGGCAGGCACGAGCTGAACTTTCATCTTGAACTTGCCACGCACAGGCCCGACGCCGATCTTCACGACGGCCTCGAAGTGGGTGGAATCCTGCACCGTGACGTCGACCACGTCGGGAAAGCTGCGCCCGACTTTCTCGGGATTGGTGACGAACGCCCAGACGGTGTCCAGACCGGCAGGGATCTTCTCCTCACCGGTGTATTGAAGATTCACCTGACCTTCTTTGCTTCCGCGTCGCGGATCGCCCGCCACACCTTGTCACGTGTGAGCGGCATGTCGAGGTGCCGCACTCCCAGCGGAGACAGCGCATCGATGACGGCGTTGACGAACGCGGCGGGGCTGCCGACGTTCGGACTTT
>CAVVBP010000013.1:0-201770 GCA_963746535.1 Vicinamibacterales bacterium
CACAAGTGAGCGCCAGGCGGAGCCAAGAATCGTCCAACAGAAGGTCCAGCCGCTGTTCCGGATTGAACAATCGTGCGCTCCGCCTTCGAAAAATTGTGGTCTGTCGTCGAGCGTCTGCCAATTGGAGGATCCGCGAAAAATATCGTGGAGTAGAGATCCTAGAGAATGCAGCGATCGATCCCATGTAGCGATCGCATACACGTCATGCCTTCGCACACACGCTCGCGGTGATCGCGATAGGGTAGAGATCCTGGTCAGCGACAGGGTCAGGATGCGCTTTTGATTCGGCCGTGACGCCGGGTCGTCGTAGCGGCGTGCGCCATCGGGGCCTTGATGAGGCCTTGGCGGAGCGCGTACATGACCAGCTCGAAGCGGCTGTGCAGCTCGAGCTTCTTGAAGATCGAGGTGAGGTGATTGCGAACCGTCGCTTCGCTGATGTGCAGGCGCTCGGCGATCTCGCTGTTGGCGAAACCCTGCCCGACGACGGTGATGAGCTGGCGCTCGCGCAGCGTCAATCGCCCGGCTCTTGGAGCGTCGATGGTGCTCGCGTCGCCCACCAGCGAGAGCTCGCTGAGGAGACGGGCCATGGTGAGCCGATCCAGCCAGACTTCGCCGGCGTCAACCTTGCGGATCGCCTTGAGCAGCAGCGTCGGCGTCTGATCCTTGCGCACGAGGCCTTTCGCGCCAGACCAGAAGATGCTCGACGCCATCTCGGCGTCGCACACGCTCGTCAGGACAATGACGCGGGTCTTCTTGCAGAGGCGCGCGATCAGCGCGGGCACGAAATCGCGGCTGCTCCGATCGACGTCGATGAGCGCGATGTGCGGACGCTCGATCGTCAGCACGCTGGTCGGATCGTCGATGAGCGCGTGCTCGCCGACCACGCTCAAGCCCGCCTCGTTTTCGATCAGGATCCGCACGCCGGCGCGCGTGATGCGATCGTCGGCGAGCAGCAGCACACGAATGACGCGATCGCCGCGATGCTCTCCGGAGGGCGTTCGTGTTGTGGCTGGTTTGTCTGATGTTGTAGACCGCATGCGCCGTACGCTCGTTACGGATTTCGATCTTACACACGCGGAGACGAAGCGCGCGAAAGTAATTTGAGTCGCAACAAAAGAGTAGCTCTCCAACAAAAGAGTAGCTCTCCCAACAAAAGAGTAGTTCTCCAGGTTAATGGATCGTAGGGGGGCGTCTCACGTATTCGATCAGTGAAAGTCCTACCGGAGGAAGACTTCTTTGTTCGAAAAGGTACTCGCCTGGCAGACTATTGGAGAATCGCGACAGCCGCGCGCAGGTCATCGAGAGCAACACGTTCGGTAGCTTCGGCCTGACGGAGCGACACGGTGGCACTCTCGAGTATTTGCTCGGTTCTAGGCTGGTTGCCCGAGCCCGGCCGTGACCGCCCCGACTGACGGGCTTCGAGAATCGATCGCTGGCGCAGTCCGTCGATGCGCAGGCGCCAGCTTTCCAGCCGCTGTTCGAGATATTGGCCGGCGTGCGCGATCGAGGACCGCTGATTGTCGGGCACCTTGTCGAGCTGGTCGAGGCGCTGTTCGGCGGCTTTCAACTCGGGCACGATCGCTCGTTCGATCGTCTGAATGAGGTTGTCCGCCGACGTGCGTCCCGCCCGATACCGATCGACCTCGGCGTCGTACTGTTTGGCCGTGCGCTGCTCGAGCGCGGCCATCGCCGCCAGCTCGGATCGCCCGTCGTCGATGCCGGCCAGGAAGAACGCCGACGCAAGCGTCAACGCTCCGGTGGCCGCCAGCACTTTGCCCGTGCGCTTCACCGGCGGCTTTCCCTTGTCGATCTCGCGCGTCAGGACGAAGCCGCACACCGCACCGACGAGAAACGCCGCGAACTCGGCTTTCGCGGCAATCGATCCCGTGACGAGCGCGCACAGGAAAAAGACGCCGGTGAGCGGCGCCAGCGGCCTGGCCACGTGCCAGGGAATGAGGGCCTCACGCGATTTGAGAAACACGCGGCACGCGGCCGCGGCGAGCAGTCCGTACATGCCCATCACCGCACCAGACGCGCCGAGCGACAGTCCCAGCGGGCTCATCGACAGGCTCACGAGACTGGCGGTAATCGCAGCCGCGATGCAGACGGTGGCAAATGCCATCGAGCCGATCAGCCGTTCGGCGATGATGCCGAATGCGGCCAGCCCGGCGAGGTTTGCCAGAAGGTGGATGAATCCGGGATGCACGAACGAGGCTCTTGACCAGCCGTAGCCATTCGCCGTTGGTGGTGCGAGGCCCGATGTTGCCGCCCCAGGCAATCAGCGAGTCGGTCTCCCAGCCGGTGCTGAGCGCCATCAAGAAGAACACGAGGACGCAGGCGGCGCCGAAGAGGGGCGCGACAAACGGCCAGGGCGTGCGGTCGGCAAGGGCCTTCGCAAATGGCTGGGTCGTCGGTCCGCCCCGCGCCGTTTCAGGGAATCGCTTTGCCGCCGCGCGGATGGTCACCAGGGCGCGGTCGCGCTCTTCCGGCGTCATCAGATAGCTGGCGAATCCCGCGAGCACGCACAGGGCGATAAGGATCGACACGCGGCACTGTAACCAAGATGCGTGCCTGCCGCGTGTCGAAAATCGTCGAGGTTTTCCGTCGGGATGCCGCCGCGCGCTGCCCGAATCGCTTTCAAGACTGGCAGTCGATCGTCGATGTTTGTAACGGCTCTCAGTTGTCGATGTCGACCTTGGCCGCGAGCACGCTGCCGTTCGGCTGCCGCGGGCCCCTGACTTCCACCCGCGTCCCATTCCGGATCGAACCGCATGCGCCGTCCTCGTACCGGGTCGCGCTGTTGGTGACGGCCGCCGATCCGTTCACCGTGAACGTCAGGCTGGGGCACGCGCCACCGAGCCCCGCCACCGTCCCCTTCAATTTCACCTCGGGTGCGGAGTCGTCGATGTCGATCTTGGCGGCCAGCACGGTGCCGTTCGGTTGTTGCGTGCCTTTCACGTCGACCTTCGTGCCGTTCTGCAGCGTGCCGCACGATCCGTCGTCGAACCGCGTGGCTGCATCGGTGACGACCGTCGTACCGCCAACACTGAATGTGACAGCCGGGCAGGCGCCGGATCGTCCCGACACAATCCCTTCGACCTTCACGTCGGGGTCCGGGTTGTCGATGTCGATCTTGGTCGCGAGCACGGTGCCGTTGGGCTGTTGCGTCCCTTTCACGTCGACCTTGCTGCCGTTCTGAATCGTGGTGCAGAGGCCGTCCTCGAATTGCGTGGCGCTGTTGGTGACGACCGTCGTGCCGTTGACGCTGAAGGACAGCGCGGGGCAGGCGCCGGATCGTCCCGACACGATCCCTTCGACCTTCACGTCCGGGTCCGGGTTGTCGATGTCGATCTTGGTCGGCCAGCACGGTGCCGTTCGGTTGTTGCGTGCCTTTCACGTCGACTTTCGTGCCGTTCTGAATCGTGGTGCAGAGACCGTCTTCGAACTGGGTCGTGCTGTTGGTGACGACGGTCGTGCCGTTGACGCTGAAGGACAGCGCGGGGCACGCGCCGGTGAGACCCGCCACGATCCCTTCGACTTTCACGTCAGGCGCAGGGTTGTCGATGTCGACGCTGGTTGCGAGCACACTGCCGTTCGGCTGCCGTGTGCCTTTCACCTGCACGAGTGTGCCGGCTTGAAGCGTGGCGCATGTGCCGTCTTCGAATCTGGTCGCGCTGTTGGTGACGATCGCCGTTCCCGCCACGGTGAACGTGCGATCGGGACAGGCGCCGCCGAGGCTCGACAGTGGCCCTTCAACCTTCACCTCGGGATCGGGGTTGTCGATGTCGACGCTGGGTGGCCAGCACGCTGCCGTTCGACTGTCGCGTGCCTTTCACCTGCACGAGTGTGCCGGCTTGAAGCGTGGCACATGTGCCGTCTTCGAATCTGGTCGCGCTGTTGGTGACGATCGCCGTTCCCGCCACGGTGAACGTGCGATCGGGACAGGCGCCGCCGAGGCTCGACAGTGGCCCTTCAACCTTCACTTCGGGATCGGGGTTATCGATGTCGACGCTGGTTGCCAGCACACTGCCGTTCGACTGTCGTGTGCCTTTCACCTGCACGGGCGTGCCGGCCTGAAGCGTGGCACATGTGCCGTCTTCGAATCTGGTCGCGCTGTTGGTGACAATCGCCGTTCCCGCCACGGTGAACGTGCGATCGGGACAGGCGCCGCCGAGGCCCGACAGTGGCCCTTCAACCTTCACCTCTGGGTTGGGGTTGGGATTGTCGATGTCAACGTGCGACGCCAGCACGCTGCCATTCGGCTGCCGCGTGCCTTTCACCTGCACGGGTGTGCCGGCTTGAAGCGTGGCGCATGTGCCGTCTTCGAATCTGGTCGCGCTGTTCGTGACGATCGCCGTTCCGGCTACGGTGAACGTGCGATCGGGACACGCGCCACTGAGACCCGACACGGTGCCATCCACTTTGACCTCAGGCCTGACATCAGGTCCGACGCCATCCACGTCGACTTTCCGAGCCAGGATGCTGCCGTTCGCCTGACGCGTGCCTTTCACTTCGACCTTCGTCCCGGTCTGAACACCACTGCAGGGGGCGTCCTCGAAACGTGTCGAGGCGTTCGTCACCGCCTGGAAGCCATTCACCGTGAACGTGAGGTCGGGGCAGGCGCCGCTCAGACTGGCGATCACACCCTTGACCTCGATTCTGTCCGAGCTGGTCAGTTGAGAAGAGGTGACTGTCGACGCCGCGCCGTCGACCGTCACGGCGAGCTGGATCTGGTCGTTGTCGGTCACGCCGGCAATCGCGAGTGAGGTATCAATCGCCCCTCCACTGAACCGCAGCTCGATGTCACCCGACGGGACGGCCGTCAGCGAAAAGTGGCCGCTGCTGTCGACGGGTGCGACCAGCGTGGTACCCGCGACCGACACCGTCATGCCGGCCGTGGACGCGCCCTCGAAACTGACGACTCCGCTGATGGTGGCGCCCGCCGCTCCCGGGACGGCCGGTAACGGCGAGGGGGAGAGCGGCGACCGGGCCGAATCCGACTTGTTGCAGGCGCCGAGGGCCATGACGGCCGACAAAATCGTGACTATAGAAAGGTAGCGCGGAGTCATGGGGCCGATGCTAGCGAACGTTGTACGAATTTCACATCGCCCGTACGGGTTAGTCCGATAGGGGGGCCCATACCCCGCGCGCCTGACCTCACCCAACTGCCTGCGAAACGCGCCCGCGCCTGTTCCCGGGTTCCGATATTCCGGAGCCTCTTTCAATTAGTCGGAGACGCCCTGCGATATTTCAGACGCCGGACGAGGATTTCTGTCCTATCATCAAGCACTTACGAGCCATACCGGATTGCACCGAGGCTGGCATGCGTGCTGCTCTATCCGCACACCGCCGGGGGGCCATGACGTGGCCGCCGGCGCTGCTGAGCATTGTTTGAGGAGGATCTCATGAGAGTTTTGAAGTTGTTGTCGGTGGCCCTGGTTGCGTTGATGACGGTACAGCTGGCTGCCTGGGGCGCCGCCGCGGCTCAGGAGAAGCCGATCGTGAAGATTCCACAGCCCGGCGTTCCCCAGGTCATGACCATCGAGGGGACGTGGGTTCGTGCCGCCTACAACAATGAGGGCTACGCCATCATTGGATATCACATCGCCAACATGTCTGTTGGCGAAGAGTGGATGCTCCTCGACTTCGGGACGACGCTTCGCGACGGCGTGGGGAGCCAGAAGCTGGTCCGCGAGTCGATATCGCTCGAGATGCCCGACGGCAAGACGATTCCGATGGCCGACAACCAGGCGTACCGGGCCGCCAATCTCAGCGCGCTCCAGAATCGCGCCAGGGTCACGCGCGACTCGATCAACTACTTTCCTCCCGGGGCGACGCGCGCCTGCCGCATAGGCTTCTTCGCCGAGCTGGGTCAACGCGCGATGTCCTATGACGAAGTCGAGCTGAGCACTCAGCGCGCCTGTCTGGGCCAGCTGTTCTTCCAGGTACCAGGCGGGATCAAGTACGGGCAGCACTGGCTCAACGTGAAGCTCAAGGACAGTCTCGTGCGCGTGCCGTTCAGGATTCTCACGAAGGATGAGGAGAAGCTGCTGAACAAGAATTACGGGGATATCCGTAAACAGGTGCAGGACGCGTTCAAGCCACCACCGAAGAAGAAGTAAGGCGCGCGGCGGCGCACAATCCCCGGTACTGGCCTGGCGGCGGTGCTTCCTGCACCGCCGCCTTTTTTCTTTCAGTTCGTCGAGGAGATGCCATGAGCGCTGAACACACTCGTCTGGCCTGTTATCGGTCGCGCTAAAATGAACCCGATGCTTCCATCGACACGCGCAACGACGATCTTGATGGTCGTTGCCGTGTCGGTGGCGGGTGTCCTCGCCCAGACGGTGGTGAAACCACCGAAGAACCGGTATACGCCGCAGCAGGACGTCGAGATCGGACGCGAGGGGGCGGCCGAAGTTCGCAAGCAGTATCCGATCATCGAGAACGCGCAGATCGCCCGCTACCTCACGGCGCTGGGCGATCGGCTCGTGGCCAACGCTCCGCCCGAGCTCAAGCAGCCGGTCTACGAATATTCCTTCACGCCGGTAAACCTGAAAGAGATCAACGCATTCGCGCTTCCAGGCGGTCCGATGTTCGTGCATCGCGGTATGTTCGACGCCGCGGCCGAAGAGGGCGAGGTCGTGGGCGTCATGGCGCACGAGTTGTCTCACGTGCTGCTTCGACATGGAACCGCGAATGCCACGAAAGCGCAGAACCCGTGGCTGCAGCTCGGTCAGATCGCGGGCGTTGTTGGAGGCGCCGTGGTCGGCGGCGGGGTCGGATCGGCGATCGCACAGGGCAGTCAGTTCGGACTGGGCACGTTGCTCCTGCGCTACAGCCGCGATTTCGAGAAGCAGGCCGATCTGCTGGGCGCGCAGATCATGGCGCGGGCCGGCTACGACCCTCGGGCCCTTGCGCACATGTTCGAGACGATTGCGCGCGAGGCGCAATCGGGCGGAGATTCCGGCGCGCCACAGTGGATGAGCAGCCATCCGGATCCAGGTAACCGAACGGCCTACATCACGAAGGAGGCCGAGGCGCTGACGCTGGGAAGCCCGGCCAATACGAGCCAGTTCACGCCGATCAAAGCTACGTTCGCGTCGCTCCCGCCGGCCAAATCGATGGGCGATCTCGCGCGCGGGAAGGACGAGTCGACGGGCACCGGGGCGCCATCGGTGGGAACCCCCGGGCAGCCGGTGCCGCGACCATCGACCCAGTACAAAGATATCAACGGTGGAAAAGTGTTTCAGGCGTCGGTCCCATCCGACTGGACGACGCTTGCGTCGAAATCGGCTATCAAGGTCGTGCCGCAGAATGGCTACGGTCAGCTCAACGGACAGACGATCTTCAGCCACGGCGTCGAGTTCGGCATCACGAAGGCGGGATCGCGCAACCTGCAGGACGCGACAAATACCTGGTTGAAAGCCATCGCCCAGGACAATCCTCAGCTTCGTCTCGCCGGAAACCAGCAGGCGACTCGCATTTCGCAGCGCTCGGCCATCGTGACGCCGCTCTCCAATTCCTCGCCGCTCGGAGGGCAGGAGCTGATCGGTGTCTACACGACCTTCCTGGCCGATGGCAGCCTGTTCTACTACCTCACGATCGTGCAGGAGAAAGACGCCGGGGCTTTTCAGACTGCCTTCCAGCGTGTCGGAGAATCGATACGTCTGATAGAAGCGCGCTGACGCACGGTTCCGGTTCCTGTTCCGCACAGCAACAGTTGGGTTGGCGTTGCTGCGGCGCGAAGCCGTGCGCCGACTTCGCTCGGGGCGCGGCGCAGGCGGCCGATGCCTGACGCCTGACCGCGCGAGAAGCCTCAGGGAGCCGAGCGAGGATGAATGGCGGAAGTCGGTGTCCTCGCGTCGGGCGGGCGCGGGCGGCCTCGCAGCGCGCGTCCGGCCCCGGAGCTTCGGATTCGCGCGGCAGCCACGCCAACCCAACTGTTGCGGGCCGAAACACGTTCGCGGTCCGGCTAAAGCCGGACACTGACGTACTCTTGAAGAGCGCACTAGCCGTAGCAGGCCTGTTGGATGGCTGGCAGCAGATCGGTTGCGATGCGGTACTTGTGCACGAACCCGAGCGCGCCGATTTCGAACGCCAGATTCTCGACCTCTTCGTCGTCGCTGGCCGTAAGGAACACGACTCTGACCTGAGCGATCCTCTGCTTGAGCTGGCGGCACGCCTCGAGGCCGTTCATGTCGGGCATGCTCACGTCGAGGACGACAACGTCCGGGAGAAGATGCGGCGCGGCGTCGAGCAGCGATGAACAGGATGTAAAACAGCCGAGAATCTCGCAATCGGGCTCCAGCAGCCGGCGCAGCGCCGTCAACACCGATTCGTTGTCGTCTGCCAGAATAATCCTGGGCTGCACCGCGCCATTCTATTCTGACGGCGCCTTGAGGAGGTCATTCGCATGTCCTGGCTCGCGTACGCGCTCGTATCGGCGGTGGCGGCGGCGGCGACGGCGATTCTGGCGAAGCTCGGTGTCGAGGGCGTGCCTTCGACGCTCGCCACGGCGATTCGCACCGTCGTGGTGCTCGTATTCGCGTGGGCAATCGTGTTCGGACTCGGCGAGCACCGCGCTGTGCCGGCCCTGTCGCGCCGGTCGCTCGTCTTTCTCGCGCTGTCCGGCGTCGCAACCGCCATATCGTGGCTGGCATATTTCCGCGCGCTCCAGATGGCGCCTGCGTCGTGGGTGGCACCGGTCGACAAATTGAGTCTGGCATTCACGGTGATGCTGGCAGCTGTCTGGCTGCGAGAGCCGTTGACCTGGCAGGCGTGGGCCGGTGTGGCGTTGATGGTCATCGGCGCGCTCGTCACCCGGGCCTGAGATGCTCGATTTGCAATAGGATAGGCAGCGCAGGTGACGAGCACGATGATGCCGATGACGTTGGCGATTGTCGACGACGATGACGATGTTCGCAGGGCCCTCTCGCGGCTCCTGCGCTCCATGGGACATCAGGTCAGGGTATTTGCATCGGCGGAGGCCTTCCAGGCCGAAACCGTTGTCGCCGACTGCGTCATCGTCGACGTGCGTCTGCCCGGACAGAACGGGCTCGAGCTGCGCGAGCATCTGCGCAACCGGATCGTGCCGACCCCCGTCGTCCTCATCACCGGTGACGGCGACCGGATTGCACATGACACGCCTCACGCCGTTGATACCCCTTTGGTGACCAAACCCTTCGACGATGCCGTGCTGTCGGCAGCGATCGCCTCTGCGATCTCGGTGACCCGGTGTCGTGGTGAGCTTCATGAGCCCTGACGATCGTTATCGCCGAGCCGCGGCGGCGGGAGGCGTCGGCGTGTGGGACTGGAATCTCGCGACCGGCGAGATCTACGTCGATCCCATCCTCAAGGAACTGCTCGGCTACCAGGATCACGAGATCCGCAATCACCTCGACGACTGGGGACGCCTCGTGCATCCCGACGATGCGGCCGCCGTGTTCGAACATGCGCAGGCGCATATCAGAGGCGAGGCACCGTCCTACGAGGTCGAGCACCGCATGCTCCACCGCGACGGCAGCATCCGATGGTTTCTCGCGCGCGGGTCGGTGACGCGGGACGAGCAGGGCGCGGCGGTGAGCATGGCCGGGACCGACACCGACATCACCGGACGCAAGCGCAGTGAAGCCGCCTTGCGTCAGGCGGAGGAGCTCAACCGGCGCATCGTCGACAGCACCGGCGATTGCATGAAGATCCTCGATCTCGACGGACGGCTTCTTTACATGAATCCGGTCGGGCTCCGCATGCTCGAGCTCAAGGATTTCTCGGGGTTGTTGAATCGCTCGATGGCGGAGTTCTTCGACGGCGAGGCTCGACGAGCCGCGGAAGACGCGCTCGCGGTGGCGCGGCGCGGCGGGTCCGGGCGGTTTCAGTACCCTGATGCGGACCATGTCGGGCGTGGCGAAGTGGTGGGACGCCGTCGTGACGCCAATCACCGATGCGAACGGGACGGTGGTGCAGCTGCTGGCCATCTCGCGCGACATCACGGAACGGCGCCGGGACGAGGCGTTTCGAGCCGGGCAGCACCAGGTGCTCGAGATGATCGCCACCGGCAGGTCGCTGCCCGACGTGCTCGACAGCGTGGTGCGTCTCGCCGAGAACCAGTCCGACGGCATGCTGTGTACCGTGCTGCTGCTCGACGAAGACGGCGTCAGCGTTCGCCACGGTGCGGCCCCGAGCCTTCCGGACGACTACGTGAAAGGGATCAACGGCCTGTCCATCGGTCCGCGTGCGGGCTCCTGCGGAACGGCGATGTACCGGGGCACGCGCGTCATCGTCGCCGATATCCTGACCGATCCGCTGTGGGAGGGCCTTCGGGACGTGGCACAGCGATTCGGACTGCGTGCCTGCTGGTCGACGCCGATCTTTTCGCCGCAGCGGAAGGTGCTGGGCTCGCTTGCGATGTACTACCGCGAGCCGCGCGAGCCGTGCGACGAGGAACTGCGGCTGATCGAAACGGCCGCCGACATCGCCCGTATCGCCATCGAGCAGCAGCGCGCGTATCAGGCCCTGCGGCACAGCGAGGCGCGCAACCAGGCCATCCTGCGCGCGATTCCCGACTGGATGTTCCTGACGACGGTCGGCGGGGTCTTTCTCGACTATCACGCGCGAGACGCGTCGAAGCTGCACGCCGCGCCGACGTCGTTCCTGGGCAGGAACGTCCGGGACGTGCTGCCCCCGTCGATCGCCGACGCCCTCACTGCGGGATTCATGCGCGCGAGCGCCTCGGACGAGCCCGAGAAAGTCGAATACACGCTCGGGACCGAGGACGCTGAACGGTTCTACGAGGCGTGCATCGTCCGTTGTGACGGCGACAAGATTCTCAGCATCGTGCGGGACATCACCGAGCGGAAGCGCGCGGACCTGGAGCTCGACGCGCACAGGCGCGAGCTGGCGCATTTGAGCCGGGTCGCGATGCTCGGCGAGCTGTCCGGGGCGCTGGCGCACGAGCTGAGCCAGCCACTGACGGCGGTGCTCAGCAATGCGCAGGCCGCACGCCACGTGCTGGATCGCGACCCATTGGATGTCGAGCTGTTGCGCGAGACGCTCGACGACATCATCAGGAACGACAAGCGGGCCGGCGCGGTGATCGATCGCCTGCGCGCGCTGCTGCGGAAGGACGACATCGCGCTGCAACCCGTCGATCTGAACGACGTGGCCCGCGAAGTGGTCGATCTCGCCTACGGCGAGCTCGCGTCTCGACGCGTCACGGTGAAGAGCACGCTGCCCTCCACGATTCCGCAGGTGCTGGGCGATCGTGTGCAACTGCAGCAGGTGGTCCTCAATCTCGTGCTGAACGCGTGCGATGCGATGAACGGCAACCACGCAACCGATCGGCACCTTGCGCTCTCGACGATGGCCAGTGACGGCTTCGTCGAGCTCGTGGTGGCGGACCGCGGTCCTGGCATCCCGGACGGGCAGCTCGAGCGGGTGTTCGAGCCGTTCGTGACGTTCCGCGAAGAGGGCCTCGGGCTCGGTCTGGCGATCAGCCGTTCGATCGTGACCGCGCACGGCGGATCGATCCGGGCCGAGAACAACGCCGAGGGTGGGGCGACGTTCCGGTGCCTCCTGCCGGTCGCCGAGGCTCAGCAGGCCGTGCCATCGCGTGTGTAGAGAGCAGTCTTCAGTTATCAGTAGTCAGTTATCAGTAGTCAGTTCTCAGTCGCGAAGCCACTGAAAACTGATAACTGAAAACTGATAACCGCATCAGCGAATCACGATCGCGGCGCCGACGGACCAGAAGTTGCCCATCACGTTCTCGGCAGTGCGCTCGCTCGTCACGAGATCGCCGAGAGCGGCCGCATGCTGCGACCCGAACACCTGCGCACCGAAGCGGCCGCGCAAACGCCATTCCCAGCCGGCACCCAGGCCAAGGGCAAAGGCCTTCGATCGGATCGGCGGCGCCTGCTCTTCGACGGTGTCGAGCCAGTTTCGAAGGAACGCCATGCCGAGCGCGCCTTTGAGAAAGAATCCGTGGCTGACCCACGGCCGCACCTGCACGGCCGCCATCAGGAACGTCACGCGCGTTCGATCGCCGGTGGCAAGCGTCTGCGGCGTCCAGAGGACTTCCACGCCAAAATCGGTTCGTGGAGTGATCGACACGCCGGCGTTGGCGATGACGCTCGGGGAGTGAATATAGTTGTCCGCTTCGCAGCCGGTGCAG
Source organism: Vicinamibacterales bacterium (assembly GCA_963746535.1). GTDB lineage: Bacteria > Acidobacteriota > Vicinamibacteria > Vicinamibacterales > JAMQPK01 > JAMQPK01. The sequence continues at coordinate 12,167 of CAVVBP010000013.1, forward strand.
TCGCCGAGGAGCGTCATCGATGCGCCCCCGACGACGATCCACGGATGCCTGGCGTCTTCGTTCGAGCCGCTGGCGGGTGGATTCTGTCCGGCCGCGAGCGCCGGTGTGAGACAGATCAGCACGAACAGGACCAGCGTGGATGCTCTCACAATCCACTCCATGTCAATGCGACCCGGAATTGCGGGAAGTGAAACCGCGCGTCTTTGGCACCTGGTCCCTGGTAGTAGGTTTTGCGGTCGAAGAATTCGCCGGTGACCCCTGCGCCAAGCCGGCCGCGGAGCGGCACGTTCAGATCGGCTCTCACGCGTTGAATCAGGTGATTGGCCCTGACGCCATCGAGCACGTGCAGATGGTGGGCTTCATAGGCGAGCACGAAAAGCGGCCGATTGTCGCGCCGCACGCTGAGAAAGCCGCCGAAATTTCCTCCGGGGCCGTAGTCGTAGAACCGCGGGCCGGTCGACACGCCCTGTCCAGCGTCCTCATCGTCCTCCGGTTCCGGAAGCGGTGCGGTCCCTGGAGGGGGAATCGAATCGATGGCGCCCAGGATGGTAAACCCGCCCCAGCCCGTTCCCCACATCGTCGTGCGATCGCTGAGACGGCGGTTGAAGCCAGTGGTCACGTGGAAGGATTGTGCGCCAAACTGATACGCGGCGTTGTTGTTGTACTGGTATCCCTGTTCGATCGCCACGTGCAGACTGCCGTTTCGAAAAGACTGACCGAGAAGACGCCCACGGACGTACGCCTCGCTAAACCCGCTGCCGCCGCCGAGCGTCAGGCGGACGCCGAACGCATCGTAGGGCGTGCGGCTGCGCCCGGCTTCGAGGTCGCCGTATCGGAGATCCATTTCCAGAAACGGGTTCGTGCTCGAGACCGCGTCGTCTGTTGTTGAGCGACGCGCCACGACGCCCGCCGATGCCAATGCGCCAAGTTCGGACGGTACGAGGTCGGGCGGCGGGTCCGACACGCGAGACGCGTCGCCCGAGCGAAAGCGGTTGTACCCCGTGATGGGGTCGAGCGCCGCCGCGCCGATTTCGCTCCAGAGACGGGAGCGGCCTGTCGCGCGCGTATCGCGCACGAGCCAGGCGGCACGGTGGAACATCTCGCCAAGGGCGATACCGCCCATCGTCGTATTGATGAAATCGTTGAGCGACGCCTGGTTCGTTTCGCCGAAGTACTCCCACGTGCCGCTGCCGAACGCCGTGATGGCCGACGATTCCCAGAAGTTCAGGCCATTGGCCCGGCCCGCGGTGAAGTAGTTGTTGCCCTGGTAGGGGTGGCCGATCTGATTGACGGCGAAGTCATCGAGATCCCACTCCCATCCGCGTTTCATGTTGGTCCACCACGTCTTGGGCGTAATCTTCGCGGTGTCCTGTCCTCGTATCAGATTCGCCAGCTCGTAGAAGACGTTGACGTAGGTGACTTGAAGGAACGCCGTCCCGAGCCGGCGCGGGGGACAGCCCGCACACACGCCGGCCGGCGCGTTGGCGCCGGCGCCTTGATTGAGATTGAGATTGAGTGCCTTGGGATCGATCTGGAGCCGGACTGGCGGCTCTGCCGTGGTGGTCTCGACGGTCACCGGTGCCGGATCTGGAAGCACTGCTTGCGCGAGAGCCATTCGCCCGGATACGAAGACGAGCGCGAGCGCGACGAGAACGTGAGAAGAGATCCGCAATGTTATGTATGTGAAAGTCGACGAGATGTGAATATACCTTATGCGTAGCAGAGGGATGTGCCGCTATCGATTGTGGCCAGCCCGGAGCTTTTCAAATGTACGTAGTGTCCGGCATTCAACGCCAACACAAATCGCGCCGCGTCACTTAGCTTGCGCGATTATTGAAGCGGAACGCTTGTTCGTCAAGGTAGCGGAACAGATGAAACGGTTCGACATTAACGTAGGTGCCCTTGATGGCGCGCTTCAATAGGCCCCAGAAGTTCTCCAGCCCGTTGGTGTGGACCGCGCCATCGACGTAGGCTTCGGCGTGGTCGATGACCTGATGGACGTAGCCACGCGCGGCCATGCGGTCATACGAGCGGAGCGCGTCAGTGTAGCAGCGCGGCCCCAGCTTCGACGTGCTCTCCGACGATCTGCTCAAGCGTGATGTTTCTTCCGGTTCGCAATAACCTGAGTGCGGACTTGGACTTCCGTCGGTGCCGTGACGCTGCAACAGGCCCATCACGGCGACCTTACCGATCATGGACTTGCTCTGCGAGATGCCGAGACGCTTACGTTTGGCCGCAGTGCATGTTGCGGGCTTTGCCACCAATGAAAGTCTCATCCGCTTCGACATTCAGCCGGACCTTCTGATCTCCTGTTTCACGTCATGTCGCACTGCGATCGCACGACAAGACGAGCACCGTCAGATCGTCACCTTGTCTTGTCCCTGCTGAGAATTGCTGGACGGTCTCCAGAATCGATTTGACGAGCGCCGCCGGCGCCTGCTCGCGGTTGGCCTCGACGCAGGACACGAGCCGCTCCTCTCCAAACTCGGCGTCCTCGGTGTTGCGTGCCTCGGTGATCCCGTCGCTGTAGACGACCAGCCGATCTCCCTCTTGCAGTTGCAGCGTCTCCTCCTCGAACTGCGCACGTTCGAAAACTCCCACGAACGTCCCACCGGTTCGGAGCCATTGCACGCCGTTCTGCCCGACGAGCAATGGCGGATTGTGTCCGGCATTGCTGTACGTCAAGCGGCCGTCCTTCGAGAGCGTCGCAAACACCACGGTCGCAAACTTTCCCGGCACGGCCCGGCGGAGCATGGCCAGGTTCGTCGCTTCGAGAGCCGCACCTGGATGCGCCGTGTGACCGCCAGTAGCGAGAATCGCCAGCACCGAGGACGCGAGAAGCGCGGCGGAGGGACCCTTGCCTGTGATGTCGCCCAGCGTAAATGCGAATCCGCCGCCGGGAACCTCGAAGTAGTCGAAGAAGTCGCCACCGATCGTGCGAGCGGGGATGGACGAGGCCGCAACTTCGAATCCGTCGCCGGTCAGGCCTCCGGGGGGAAGCAGCAATCGCTGAATCTCGGCCGCGTCATTGAGCTCGCGCTCGACGCGCTGCAGGACAAAGCCACTGAAATCCCAGAGCCGGTGCTCTTTGACGATCCGGCCGTTTTCGGTTGTCCATAACAGAACGGCCGGAAACCGAAGTGGCGTGCCCGGCCGTGTAAGGGTGCCGTTGAGATCCGTTCCGGTGACCGTGGCAGTCGCCACGAGGCGATTGCCGGCGACCATCACCTCCGTGTCTTCGAAGCGGATATCCTGAAAATTGGCGAAGAGCTTCCGCTCGGCCTCTTCGAGCGCCTGCCTGCCGTTGAGGGTTCCCATCGTTGGCGTCTCGACGGTGCAGTTGTCCGCATAGATGTCGATGAGGGCGGCGATGTCCCTGGTCGTCCACGCGCGGAGCCATCGGGTGAACAACTCGGGAAGTGATTCAGTTGGCATGGCTGCCACAGTTTATCCAACGTCAGTCTTTACACCACTGTCCCGAACAACCAGCCCACGCCGGCCGTAAGGCCCATCGCCAGGGCGCCCCAGAAGGCCACCCGCGCCGAAGCCCTGAGCACGCGTGCCCCGCCAGTCCGCGCCGAGAGTGCGCCGAGCGCCGTGAGACAGAGGAGCGACGCGGCCGACACAACTGGTACCACATATGGCGGTGGTGCACTGAGCGCAGTGACGAGAGGCAGTGCGGCACCCGCCGCGAACGTCGCGGCCGATGTCAGGGCGGCCTGTACGGGGCGCGCGCTTACGGCGTCGGACAGGCCGAGCTCATCCCGCGAATGCGCCGCGAGCGCGTCATGGGCCATCAGTTGGTCGGCAACTTGAGTGGCGAGCTCCGGTGTCAGCCCTCGCCCCACGTAGATCTCCGCGAGTTCCTTCTTCTCGAATTCGGGCTGAGTGGCCAGCTCCTCCCGCTCGCGCGCCACGTCGGCCTGCTCGGTGTCGAGCTGCGAGCTGACCGACACGAACTCGCCCGCGGCCATCGACATGGCACCCGCCACCATGCCGGCAACGCCGGCGACGAGAATTTCATTCGGGCCGGCATTTGCGGCCGCGACGCCCACGATCAGGCTCGCGGTCGATACGATGCCGTCGTTCGCCCCGAGGACGGCGGCTCGCAGCCAGCCGATTCGCTCGGTGCGGTGCCGCTCTCTATGCACACTGCGGGTCATCGGTGCTCCCTCTGAATCGACAGCATTTGCGGGTGCGCGTGCTCGACCTGCAGTGTCGTGTGCGCGATCGTGAAGCGCTCGTGCAGCATCCGCTCGAGCGCGTGGCGGACCGCATGACAGTCTTCGCCGGGCGAAACGAGCACATGCGCCGTCAAGATGGGATGGCCCGGTGCAAGTTCCCACAGGTGCAGATCGTGCACCTCTTTCACGTGCTCAGTATGCGCCATCGCCACGCCGACGTCGGAAGGTGGCATCCCTTCCGGCGCCCCTTCGAGGAGCACGCGGATCGCTTTGCGCTGGAGATCGACACCCGATCGGAGCATCAGGACCGCCACGACGAGCGACGCAATCGCATCCGCCCGGTCGAACCCGGTGACGAGGATCACGATGCCGGCGATGAGCGTGCCGATGAAGGCGTACAAGTCGGTCAGGATGTGCTGAAAGCTGCCCTCGATGTTCAGGCTCTGACGATTGGCCTTCGCCAGGACCCATGCCGCGGCAAGGTTTACGACCACGCCGGCGGCCGCCACAATCGTGACGGCGAGTCCGGCGACGTCGGGCGGCGCGATCAGCCGTGAAATGGCCTCATAAATCACGATCAGTCCGAGCACAAGGAGCACAGCGCCATTGGCCTGTCCGCTCAGCACCTCAGCCCGCCGCCTTCCGTAGGTCAGCGCCTCGCCGCCTGGACGTCGAACATATCGCAGGACAACGAGTGACAGCGCAAGCGCACCTGCGTCCGTCAGCATATGGGCAGCGTCGGACAGGAGCGCGAGCGAGTGCGCCAGGATGCCGACCACGACCTCGAAGGCCATGAACCCGACAATCAGCAGGAACGCGATGGTCAAGTACCGCCCGTCGGCGTCCAGGCTCACGCCGTGTGTGTGGCCGCCGGTTCGATGATTGTGCTCGTCGTTCACGTCGCACCTCGATATCAGAGCCGATGATCGTATGCCTATGCGAATCGGCGACGACAGTTGACTGCGGCCTCAGACGGCGGAACACTGACCCTCAAATCGATCCGTCGATGACCGGCTGACATCATTTCAATTGGGGTCGTTATCTGATGAACCGACATTCTGTGCACGTCGAGCCACGAGGGCCGCTGGCAACTGCGCGACACTACGTACGTGAGCTGATTTATGGCGCCAACGACGGCATTATCACGACGTTCGCGGTCGTGGCTGGTGTGGCCGGCGGTGGCCTTTCGCTGCGTGTGGTCCTGATTGTCGGCGCCGCAAACCTGTTCGCCGACGGCCTGTCGATGGCTGTCGGCAACTATCTGTCGATCCGCTCGCACGAGAGCGTGCTCGAGACACAGGACCTGCCTCAAGAAGAGGCGTTCCCCTTCCGTCACGCAGGTGTAACGTTCCTGGCATTTGTCGTGGCTGGCGCCCTGCCACTGATGCCTTACATGATACCGATACTGCCGTTCGACCGATTCACGTCGTCGGTCGCGTTGACGTTCATCGCGATGTTCTCTGTCGGTGCGTCGCGGGCGCTGATCGCGAACGTGCGCTGGTGGAAGGCCGGGCTTGAGATGTCGGGACTCGGCGCTGTTGTTGCGGCGCTGGCGTATGGCAGCGGCGCGGTTGTCGCCTCTATCGTCGATCGCGCCTGATCAGGCGCAGACAGCCGGAATCCGATCGGCGGTCAGCTCTCCTGGTGCGAGTCCATCGAGCTGCTCCGGCGTGGCCGTGGCTCGGAAGGCCAGACGGATGAACTGTCCGTCCGGGCCATCAATCTCGAGCGCCTGAACAGCCCCGATATCTGTCTCCTGGATGCGCAAGGCGCATGGGGCGTGCGCGGAGAATGAGTGCGCCTCGCCGAGGAACTCGAGCGTCACGGCATCGGCTGAAGCAGCCGCCGACTTCAACGGGATCAGAGCAGAGCGGGTCACGGTCCCTCGGGCATCGACAACGTGGACAGTCGCGAGCCACGCGCGATGCTCGAGACCGAATTCCTCCAGAAACGATCCCCACTCGCCGGCAGGCACGTCTCGTATCATTTCGGTGACCCCTTCACGTACGTCGTGCACCACTTGAGAGCGAGCTGCGACACCAATTCCAGCGCACCAGGCTCTTCGAACAAATGCGTGGCGCCAGGCACGATTTCAAGCTGCACCGGCGCACGCATACGCCGCATGGCCGCTCGATTGAGCTCGATGACCGGCTCGTCGTCGCCGCCGACGATCAGCAGCGTCGGGGCCTGCACCTTCGGCAACGCGTAGCCCGCCAGGTCCGGGCGGCCTCCGCGCGAGATCACCGCGCGTACTATCTCCGGCCGTTCGGCCGCTGCGATCAATGCGGCAGCCGCACCCGTGCTGGCGCCGAAACAGGCAACTGGCAGACGGGCCACCTGTGGATGGCCTGCCGTCCAGTCGATGGCGGCAACGACGCGGTGGCCCAGTCGATCGACATCAAAGCGGTACTCGCGCGTCTGCTCGTCGATCGCGTCTTCCTGACGTGTGAGCAGATCGAGCAGGAGGGTGGCATAACCACCGGCTTGAAGCACCTGCGCGACGGACTTGTTCCGCCTGCTGAAGCGGCTGCTGCCGCTCCCGTGCGAAAACACCACGAGCCCGGCGGCCTTGACTGGAATCGTGAGATCGCCTTCGATGAGGACCCGTCCAGCGTCTATCTGCACCGCGGCTGGTTGCATCATCGCCCTTCTCACACACCCGTCGGGTAGGTCTCCGGCAGGTCGACTTCATGCCGACCCCATCGTTCGAGTGGTTCCACGGCTCGCGTGCGATCCACGTGCACGACGAGATCGAACTGCTGCGGCAGCCGCGCCGCGAAATAGTGACTCGCCCGCTCCGTCTCGGGTCGATAAATCACGCCAATGGCGCGCTCCAGACGGGGTCCCGCAAGAGCGGAAGCCACCTCCGGCGACAATAGCCGCACAGTGAAGGCTGGCATGCCGACGTCGTGAAAGACACGCTCGTAGCTCCCGGGCAGCGAGGTGCGAACGGTCCGCAGCGCGGCGGGTTCGTCCCACTCGTGCGCGGCCGTCACTTCGCCCTCATGTGTCGTCATGCCGATCGAGCAGCAATTCGACCCGAACCGCTCGCGGACCAGTTGCCCGAGATTCAGTTCGCCGATATCGGACATGCTCGTGGCGCGCGCATCGCCGAGGTGTGAGTTGTGCGCCCACACGACGGCACGGGGAGTTTCATGGGCGCGGCCTGCATGGTCGAGCAGATTTTTCAACGTCGTCATCATGTGCCGGTCGCGGACGTTCCAGGATTCCGCGCCGCCCCGGAACATCGCGCGGTAGTAGGTTTCAGCGTCGCGCACGACCTGCGCGTTCTGCTCGGCGACGAAGTACTCGTCGGCGGCGATGCGTCCGTCGCGCCTGGCGTACTCTGCCGCCCTCCGTCGCAGATCGACGAGCTGCTCCACGACCTCGTCTTCGCACGAGCGTTCGATGTTCAGACTGGCGGTGTAGCCGTACCGCTGCACGTCCTCGCCGAAGGCATCGAAGCAGGCGTAGCCTTGACGAGCCCTCTTCGCGGCATTCGGATCGACCTTGTCGAGGTACTCGATGACACGTGCGATCGAACGATGGAGGCTGTACAAATCCAGGCCGTAGAATCCCGCGCGCGCATCCGGACGGCGCTCCGCATTCTCGGAACGCAGCCAGCGAAGGAACCTCACGACCTCACGGTTCCTCCACATCCACCGCGGAAATCGCGTGAAATCCGCGAGCGCCTCTTCAGCGGTGTTGTCAGTCCCGAACAGCCGGACCCATTGGTTGGCGCGGTAGGCATCGGGCCAGTCGGCCTCGACCGCGACGACATTGAATCCGCGTTGTCGGATCAGGGCGCGCGTGAGGTCGGCGCGAATCCGGTAGAACTCCAGCGTGCCATGCGTGGCTTCGCCGATCAGCACCAACGAGACATCCGGATCGATCGCCTCGAGCAGTCGCTGTGCCGCTGATTCAAGGTCCACCGGAACGGCGTAGCGCCGCACCGTGTCGATGGCCGAGGTATCGTGCATCACGCGCTCCGCGTGCTGAGTGGCATCCGCACCCTGGGTCGACAGCAACTGGCGCACTTCGTCATCGGTTGTCTGGTCGAAGTCGATGTACCAGAGGCCGACGGCGGAGAACGGCTCCGGCATCAGCGCGCACACGACCTCGTCGGCAATCGCGCGAAGCGCTTCGCACGTCTCACGAGCGCCAACCGGAACCGCCACGACAACACGGGATGGCCGAAGCCGCCGAAGCGCGAGCACCGCCGCTCGCATCGTCGATCCGGTGGCCAGGCCATCGTCGACCAGGATGACGGTACGCCCTTCGACGGGCAACGGCGGCCGACTATCGCGATACGCGCGCTCCCGGCGCTCCAGCTCTGCGAGTTCCGCTCGGGTCACCGCCTCGATGGCTGATGCCGATGGCCGGTACCAGGTGACGACGTCCTCGTTCATCACGCGTACGCCCCCACTGGCGATGGCTCCCATGGCCAGCTCCGGATGCCCGGGCATGCCAAGCTTGCGAACCACGAACACGTCCATCGGCGCGCCAAGCGCCCGCGCGACTTCGTAAGCGACCGGGACGCCCCCCCGAGGAAGGGCCAGCACCACCACGTCGGGTTTGTCGGCGAAGTGTTGCAGTTGACGGGCGAGGGCGGCTCCTGCCTGTCGCCGATCGGCAAACCGCCAGCTCTCTGCGGATCGCCATGGAACAGTCATGCTTGTTCAACGTGCAATCACAGTGCCTTGGCAGCCCTTCTGAACGCTGCGCACTGATTGCGGTGAAATGCGGAAAAGCGGAAAAGCTCGCAGCGAGTGGGTGTTTTTCTCACTTCCGGCCAGCCGGCCGGCTGTCGGCGATTGGATGGTGAGGCGGGTCGGCGGCGCGTGGCGGCACATGGCTTGCTCTCCACGCAGGAGGTTGTGATGATCGAGATTCGACGAATTCTCTGCCCCATCGACTTCTCGGACTACTCGCGGCGTGCGCTCGACCACGCGTTCGCGATTGCCCGATGGTACGAGTCGACGGTCACGGTTCTTCAGGTGTTCTCGCCAGCTCCGGTCGCTGCGTTTGGCCCGGGCCCGGTCGTCTTCCCGCCGATTGTGTTAACCGCGGAAGATCGCGACCAGTTGCTGGCCGACACCAAAGCATTTGCCGAGGCGGAGAGCGCCCCCGGCATCACTATTGAGGCGGTGGTCCGCGAAGGAGACACTGCCGCCGAAATCCTGGAACAGGCGGCCGGCATGAGAGCCGACCTGCTCGTCATCGGCACGCATGGGCGATCCGGATTCGAGCGCCTTCTTCTCGGATCGGTTACCGAAAAGGTCCTGCGGAAGGCCAACTGTCCCGTGTTGACCGTGCCGAAACGGCTACCCGATGCCGTGCCGGCGGGCCCGGTCCTCTACAAGCGGATCCTTTGCCCGGTCGACTTCTCGGACTCCTCGTTGCACGCGCTGAAATACGCGATCTCGATGGCGCAGGAAGCCGACGGGCAACTCACTGTGCTGCATGTCGTGACGCACGAACTCGAGAGCGCTGCCGACGTGGCAAGATATTGTCTCTGACGCGGGCATGACCATCGGCAGTTTCGTGAAGCAACGTGAGGAGGCGCTCCGCCGGCGTCTTCAAGAGGTGGTCGCGACCGCGCCCGAGTTCTGCACCGTGGAGTCGTTGATGACCCATGGAAAGCCCTGGCGTGAAGTTCTGCGGGTTGCCGCAGAGCGACAGAGCGATCTGATCGTCATGGGCGTGCAGGGGCGGGGCGCGGCCGACCTTTTGTTCTTTGGCTCGACCGCACAGCACGTGGTGCGGGAAGCGTCGTGTCCGGTGATGACGCTGCGGCACGGCTGAGGAGGGTATCGTGACCACTGTAACGCTTACCGAGGCTGATATTCGAGTGCGCGACGCGGTGATGAGGCAACTCGACTGGGACCCCGAGGTGGATGAGAGTGCGGTGGGCGTCGCGGCCAGGAGCGGGTCGGTGACGCTCAGTGGCTTCATCGACACGTATGCCGGCAAGCTTGCGGCCGAGCGAGCCGCCAAGCGGGTTCACGGCGTACGAGCGGTGGCCAACGATATTGACGTTCGCCTTCGCCTGGAGCGGACGGATGCCGACATCGCCCAGGACGCGGCTCGAGCGTTGGAGCTCCACAGCATGATTCCCGAGGCCGTTCAAGCGGTCGTCCACAGCGGCCATCTCTCGCTCACGGGCAACGTGGACTGGCTGTATCAGAAGGAGAGCGCCGAAAGGGCTGTTCGGCATATTCGTGGCGTGCGCGGGTTGTTGAACCACATCACCGTGGCGCCCAAGGCTGCTGTTCGTGACGTCCGCCACCGCATTGTCGAATCGTTGCATCAGAACGCCAACGTGGACGCCCGTCACATCACCGTGACAGTGTCGGGCACTACGGCGACGCTGATGGGCACGGTCGGCACCTGGCTGCAACGGGACGTCGCCGAACGCGCGGCCGCGAATGCGCCCGGCATCGCCCACGTGGACAACCAGATCACGGTGCGGTCCCTGCACGACGTGACGATGGACGTCAAGACCCGCGCCGCCGCAACGTGAGTCGTGAGATCGGTATGCTCGCTGATCGCTTGCTACATGACGTGGGCTTCCACGTCGCCTCGTCCGGCGCCCCTCAGGCACCCGAGTGGGCGCTGGGCGCCTGCGTGCATCGGAGATTGTGCGCGCTGCGCGGACACGACCTCATCCTTCACTTCGAGCTTCGTCGCCTGTCTCTTGAATGCATCGATTGTGGCTGGGAATCAACGGGATGGACGATCGACACACCGCGGTTCTCGTACATACGCGGTCGACCAGTACGGAGCGACGTCAAGGGCGCGTTGAACCACCTCGAGGCATAGCGCTTGCACAACTGCGTGTGTCCACACGTGGCTCGGGTTGACCCGATTCCACTACGCGACATTCACGACCGGCACCTCCAACCGGTGAGGCGAGGGAGGAGTGTTTTTACGTGATTCGGGCTTCGACACTGCTTCGGCGAGGACAGCTTGCGACGGCGATTGTCTTCTGTCTTGCCGCGTTCGGGTCGGCGTCCGAGCCTCTCCTGCATGACACCTTCTCGTACGAGGCGCTTCGCGCGCGCATGCCGGCAGAGCGAGAGCACTCATACACCGTCAACGCCAGGGTTCGTCCGATCCCGCTGATCTGGATCGGCCGCGACAACGTCGGCCGCGCGCGGATTACGTGGCGTAAGGGCACGGGTAGCCGCCGCGCAGTCGAGTTACTGATCGGCTCCGATCCGGCCCGCGCCCCCAGGCGGATCAACCGATGGGGCTTCATCGTCGAATCGGTGAACGGCGACAGCGCTGACGTTCTGGGTGTGATGAAAGAGTCGAACGAGGAGACGATCGAGGAGGCCGAAGCCCAGACCGCGCGAGGGGATGTCACCGTCAGCACCTTCAGAGCGGCACGAACCAGAATTACCGGGAGCCAGGCAGTAGGCGGCACGATGATCGTTCATGCGCCTGCGGACTTTACCTATCACGACCTCGATGCGCTGCTCGCGTCGATCCCGCCCACACCGCTGAAGGTGCGTACCTTCGAACTGCCGCCTGGCACGCAGAAGGGTTTTCTGGTCGCGCTGGACTCCCTCATCAGGGCCAGTGTCGACCCGTGCCGCAGCGCAAGCGACGACTGGACCAGGACCGGGCGCGCTATTCCATACGTCTACAACCAGACGCTCTATGACCTGTCGCTTCTGTCGTGCGAGTTCGAACCCGAACTGCGGACAAAGACCGGCACCTTCGCAAACGTCGTGGACGGGCGATTTCAAGTGAGAAACCGGACGACGCACCATGAGACGGAGTTCCGCGTGTTCATCGGCTCGTCGGGCGACTTGCGCGCGCTGCCCGTGCGAGTGGTATTCCGGCCCCGCTGGTGGTTCGAGGTGGACATGGTGCTCGACCGGGACGCCGGTGATGTGCCCCGGTAACGGACGACGATGAGGAAGATGAAGATATGGTAACGACGCGTGCGGCGCTGATTTTCGATGGTGAGTTTCCAATTACGGTTGGTGGGCTGACGCTGACCGAGCGTGCGGTGCTCCTGACGCACAGAGCCGGGCTCCATCCTGTTCGCGTCTGGGGTAGTCACACGCTCGGTCCGGACGTCGCCGCGCGACTGCGGTCCAGGGGGATCGTAGTGATTCAGCAACTGCCCGGCTCGGCGCCGCTCGAAGGGGTCGGAGGCGACGAGGGGGTTGTGATTGTCGGGGCCAACGTGTTGTTCGCACCGGCAGTGCTCGGCGACCTCGTTGGCTCGAAAGGGGGAGAGGGCGTTACATCGGCGTACGAAGGGAGTACTCCGCTGCTCCTCTCGGTGCCGCCCGCGGCGGTTGCAGAACTGCGCGCGTGTAGGTCGGTCGAGGCGATGGTGACTCGCCTCGCGTCGCGGACGACCGTCCGCGAGCTGCCGCTTGCTGGTGCGTTCTGCCGCCGCGTAAAACCGCAAGACTCCACCCTTTCGGTTGAGCGAGATTACGTCCGTTACCTCAACGGTGGCGAGAGCGAAGCCTTCTTCACGAAGAATATTCGGCGATTCTCCGTGCCGTTGACGAGCTGGCTCGTGCGCCTCGGTGCGACGCCCACTTATGTCACGCTCGGCGGTCTTGCGCTGGCGGTCGCTTCGGCCTGGTGCCTGGCGCGAGGCAGTTACGGCGCCGGCCTCCTCGGGGGCGTTCTGTACTACGTAAGCATGATCTTCGATTGCAGCGACGGCGAGGTCGCGCGGCTGACAGCGCGAGACAGCCGGTTTGGCGCCTGGCTCGAAACGATGGTCGATTACCTCACCTACTTCCTGGTGCTGGCTGCGCTCACCGTGGCCAGCCAGAGTCTGCCCGGCGCACAGACGCATCGTGTGGCAGCAACGGTCGCGCTCATTGGCTCGTTGGTCGTTGCCGTGGTCGCGGGGTACTTGCGACAACATGTGGCGGCGGCCGACCCGGGACAATTCGACGACGCATCCGCCCAGGCGATGGCGTCAGCCACACGATTCCATCGGTTTGCCCGGTGGGGACGACAGTGGATCAAGCGCAGCACCGTCGCCCATCTCATCGTGGCGCTGGCACTCATCAACCAGCTGCCGGTGTTGCTGTATCTATGGGCATTCGGCGCCGCCGTGGCCTCCTTTGTCATCCTGGCCGTGGAGCCATTCGTTGCCCGGCGGGTCTCGGTCGCGCCCGCGGGCATTCGAAATGTCAACGCTCGTGGCTAGAGGAGTCTGATCGTGGCTGTGACCAGAGCAATTATTCTCGCGGCCGGAAGTGGAAGCCGGCTTCGTCCGCTGACCAACGACCGGCCCAAGTGCCTGCTCGAAGTAGGAGGTCGGTCGCTCATCGAACATCAGTTCGCCGCACTCGGCCGGTGTGGCATCACCGACGTCGCCGTTGTCGTCGGGTATCGCAGCGATCTGATCCGCCGCCATCTCGTCGATCGCGCGCGCTATATCGACAACACGCGGTGGCAATGCACGAACAGTCTGTATTCGCTCTGGCTCGCCCGGGAAGAGCTCGGCGCCGGGGTGCTCATATTGAATTCCGATGTGCTCGCTCTGCCGCTGCTCTTCGACCGCCTGTTGCAGTCGCCCGCCCCCGACGCGGTCCTCGTCGAGCGGGGTGACGCGTTCGAGGCAGAGGACATGAAGGTCACGCTGAATGGATCTCAGGTAGTCGACTTCGGAAAGGATCTCGTTCGCGAGCGCGCACACGCGCACAACGTCGGGGTCGCGAAGTTCAGTCGCGAAGGCGCCTCTCGGCTGGCCGATTCTCTGGGACCTCTGATAGCCCTTGGCCACGAGACCGACTGGGTGCCGTTGGCTTTTCGCGAGTTCGCGAGGCACTGGACGCTGACCGCCGTGGACACGGATGGACTCCCATGGATCGAGATCGACTATGTCGAAGACCTCACGCGCGCCCGTCTCGAGATCGAACCCGCCATTGTTGCACTCGACACCGGCGTCCTGGCGCGATGACACTGTGGGGCCTGCGGTCGAAGACCGTCGAGGCCGGCTGTCACCGCCCTTCCGAAACCGGCTCGTGCAAGTGCTGGGGGCCGCCGGTCTCGGACTGCTCGTGTATTTGGTTGTCGAACTCGGTCCCGCCCGCATCGCGGACCAGCTGCACGGACTTGGCTCGATCCTGCCGGCGGTCCTGATCCTCACCGGAGCAAAGTATCCGCTCCAGACGGCCGGGTGGCGCCTGGCGCTTCCGCGCCACGCGCGGCCGCCGTGGAGCGAATCGATCGGCGCCACGATCACAGGCGACGCGCTCGGCTATCTCACCTGGGCGGGCCCCTTCACCGGCGAACCGATCCGGGCGCTCATGGTCCGCGGTTCTGTTCCCCTCGCAACGGGGATCGCCGCTGGGGCGGTGGAGCGGGCCATGTACAACGCGACCGCGGCACTATTGGTGTTGTTCGTTCTCCTTGTTTTTCTCTCGGCCATTCACCAGCCGGCGCTCGTCGCAGTGTTGGCAGGCACCGCGCTCGGCGCCGTCGCGCTGGCCGCCCGCCTGCGCCGTCATATCAACGCGCGGCGTGCGGCGAATCAACGGTTCGACGGGGCGATGGCCTTTTTCGATGCCACGCGTCAGCTATGGCGTGACCGCAGTGGTGTGCTGCCAGCGATCGCGCTCCTCTGTCTCGCTCAGCACGCGATCCTTGTCGGCGAAGCGTATCTGATATTGAGCGCCCTCAGCGGCGGCACGAATCTGCGGACGGCGCTTGTTTTCGAGGCGGTGACGAAAATCGTGAACACAGCCGGCATGCTGGTGCCGGGCCGCCTGGGCGTGGCAGAAGGCGGGAGCGCGGTTCTGGCCGCCGCGCTGGGATTGGCCGCGAGTCATGGATTGAGCCTGGCGCTGATGCGGCGCGTGCGGGCGCTCATCTGGGCTGGGGTCGGTCTTGCGCTGCTGCCATTCCTGGAAGCGCGAGCGCGAAGCTCGCGCTGACAGGAGCCGGTCTCACCGCGCGGCGAGTTGGAATGACGATCCGACTGCGACGGCGGCTTCGAGCGGGAAATGGTCGGACGCCTCTGAGACCTCGATGACCCGCCCCCACTGGGACGCCATGTTCCTGATGAAGATCCAATCGAGCGGGTGCTGATGGTTGACCGAGGTCCGCCGCCGCGGTGCGTCCAGCGCGCCAAGTGCATCGACGAAGCCCTCATCGATCAGAGACCGAACGACGGGCGACTCGTCGGGCAGATTCTCTGTATTGAAGTCTCCCGCGAATACGACAGGCAGGGCCGCGCGTTTCGGTTCGAGGTGATCGACCAGCATTTCATCAACCTGTTTGTTGCGGAACCGGTCGTTCTTGGCGCTCTCGATGTGAGCGTTGTAGAGGAGCAGGCCACCCGATTCGGCGCGAAGAGCCAGCCGGCCGCCGCGGCGGGGCTGGAAGGGGTCGAGGTTCCAACGCAGTCGCGCCTGGTTCTCGAAGGGCAGCGCGAACGCGTTGTGGATAGGATACCGGCTCAGCACCGCCTGGCCCGTGACGGCCGGAATGTTTCGCCGCGACTGTCCGATCTCCTGGAATTCGCCAGCGAACACCCAGTTCAACTTCAGATCGTGGGCCAGATCGCTGGCGACGTTGCGATAGTCCGATCGCCGCACATTCATGTCCACTTCTTGAAGAAGATAGACGTCGGCGTCCAATGCTGCGAGCGTGTCACGCACACGCTCGTAGCGTGTGCCTTGCGCGATATTCCAGGACACAACCGTCAGCTGGCCATCCGCCGGAGCCGCGTGGTCCATCCGCGAGGGCTCACCGACGATCGCGTGCACCTGCCGGCTGTCGAGCAGCACGTCGGTGGCATAGCCCGTCAGCCGGAACAAACCAAAGAACATCAGGAGAGTACCCATATATCAACTACTTGAAAAACAGGAAAGGAGTGTTTACAGCGGCTTCTCTTAGTTTACAGGCTGACGAGCGCCAAGTCGACCTCCGTGCGGGCGAGGTTCGGCCGGACGGCAAGGTTTCGTGGCGCCTCCGCAAAGCCTTCCAGCCTCGCTGGACTCACCGTCAAGAAAACCAACCGCGCGAGCATGGCTAGTTAGAAGGAGGTCCCGCAGAATCGGGCCATGAGCGCAAGAGACATCACCGAGGCCCTCACGCGCGGAACTCACCTCGTCGTTCCACTCCTCGTTGCCACCCTGTTTGTGGCCGTGCCGGCCGCTGCGCAGTCGCCGCTTTCGCTCTCGGACGCGATTGCGCGCGCCAGGGCCCGCAACCCCGACGTCGGATTAGCCGCTGCAGCCGAGCGTGAAGCGGCCGACCGCGTCACACAGGTTCGCGGCGGCTACTTCCCAAGGGTGGACGTCACGGAGTCCTGGCAGCGCGGCAACCACCCGGTGTTCGTGTTCAGTTCGCTTCTTGCGCAGCGGCAGTTCACCGCGGCCGACTTCGCCCTTGATGCGATCAATCACCCGGATGCCACGGACAACTTTCGCACCGCATTCTCCGTTGAACAGCCGCTGTTCGATCGCACCACCTCGGCGAATGTCCGGGCCGCGTCGATCGGGCGGGACATGGCGGCCACCGGCAGGCGACTCGTCGACCATGAGCTGACGGCAGCGGTGACCGACGCGTTTGGTCGCGTCCTCATCGCGGTCGGAACCGGTCGTTCGGCAGCGGCCGCGGTCGAGTCCGCCCGGGTAGACCGCGAGCTGGCCGGCAACCGCCGCGACGCCGGCCGGCTGACCGACGCGGATGTCCTGCAGCTCGACGTCTACCTGGCACGCTCGCTTGAACAGCAGGTGCAGGCGACGTCGGACGAACGCATCGCGCGCGCCCGGCTGAATCAGTTGATGGGCGAGCCACTGGATGCGATGTTCACGATGTCCTCGCTCGATCTCGAGCCACCGTCGATCGCTGTCGACACCACCAATCCCGCAGGCCTCGAAGAGGAAGCATTGAGGAATCGGCCTGAAGTCGCACTTGCCATACAGCAGGAGCAGCTCGCGTCCGCTGCAGTGGACGCGGCGCAGGCGGCGTTCCTGCCGCAAGTGGCCGCGCAGGGCGGGTGGGAACTGAACGGCGGCGCCTGGAACTCGCGGTCGTCGAGCTGGGTGGCCGGCGCGGTCGTCCGGATCAACCTCTTCCATGGTTTTGCCGACAAGGCCCGCCTCGCCGAAGCGCGCGAGCTGGCGAGGCGTCGGGCGATCGAAAAGGGCAAAGCCGAGACCATGGCGCGGCTCGATGTGCAGATCGCGATCGCCCGGCTCGAGGCGGCGCGGGCGAGCGAAGCGGTTGGACGGGCGGCCGCCGATCAGGCACGAGAGAGCCGTCGCATTGTCCGGGACCGCTATGAGAGCGGCCTCACGGATGTGGCCATGCTGCTGCGCGCGGCCGACGCGGTGCAGCAGGCCGATACCCAGCAGATCGCTGCACGTGTGAATGTGCTCACGGCAACAGCAACCTTGCAACGAGCGATAGGAAGGCCATGAAACAGATCACCGCGAGTCATGACGTCATCGTTGCGGCCGCTGCCGCAGCACTTTTGATCAGCGCCACGCTGGCCGGATGCTCGACGCCCCGTGCCGACGCCGCTCAGAGCGACGCGGCAGGACCCATCGCCGTCACCACCGCCCAGGGTTGCGATGACCGACGTGGCCAGGGCGATCGATTCGGGTGGCGTCGTACAGGCTCGCACCACGGCCACGATCGCGTCGCGCATCCTGGCGCCTGTGCGCGAGGTCCACGTGTCGCCAGGCGATCGGGTCCGCGAGGGCCAGACGCTCATCGTGCTCGAGGGCGACGATCTTGCCGCCGGCGCCCGTGCCGCGCGCTCGGCGGCGCTTGCCGCCGAACAGGGTTCGAACGCGGCCGCGGCCGAGCTTCAGGCCGCGGAAGCTGGCCTGGCCCTCGCACGCGCGTCCCACGATCGCATCGCCGGCCTGCAGGCCAGGCGGTCTGCCACCGCGCAGGAGCTCGATGACGCGACGGCGATGCTGCGGAGCGCCGAAGCGCGCGTGGCCGGTGCGTCTGCGCGGGTGTTGCAGGCCGCGTCGGCAGTCGAGAGCGCCCGGGCCGCGGGCGACCAGGCGAGCACCACGGAATCCTTCACCAGGATTGCGGCGCCCTTCGACGGCATGATCGCCGAGAAGATGGTCGAGCCCGGCAACATGGTGTCACCAGGCACGCCGCTTCTCCGCCTGGAGGACACTCGTGGATTCCGCCTCGAGGTTCGCGTGGACGAATCACGCATCGCCCAGATTCGAAACGGTGACAGCGTCCCGGTCTTCCTCGGGAACGGGATCACCTCGATCGCGGGCACGGTGGTCGAGGTCAGCCGGGCGGTAGACGCGGATGCGCGCGCGTTTCTCGTCAAGATCGCGTTGCCCGATGCACTGGCAGCCCGTGGGGAAAGTCTGACTGCATTCGACGGGCGATGCATCCCCGCTGGCTGCGTTGCTCCTTCCTCAAATACTCCCGGTATTCTCGGTCGTCGCGCCTTGCCCGCGGGGCGCCTCGCCCGTCTCGATGCGACGCCAGACTTTCCCCACGGGCTGCTACGCCTTCGATCCGGCGAATTCGGCAGGGCGCGATTTGGCGGGACGCCGCGACGCGCGCTGACCATTCCAGCGTCGGCGATCGTCCGCCGCGGACAGCTCACCTCCGTGTTCGTGGTCGACAAGGGTGTGGCGGCCGTGCGTCTCGTCAGCCTCAGTGAGTCCGAAGTGCTGGCAGGCCTGACCGAGTCGGAAGTGGTGATTCTTTCGCCGCCGGCCGGCGTCACCGACGGACGCCGCGTCAGCGTGGGAGGCCGGTAAATGACGAAGACCTACGGCGTCGCCGGTCGGATGGCCGCGGCGTTCATCCACTCCAAGCTGACACCGCTCTTCATCCTGGCCTCGATGGCGCTTGGCGCGCTGGCGGTGGTGGCGCTGCCGCGCGAAGAGGAACCGCAGATCATCGTGCCGATGGTTGACGTGTTCGTCGAGATGCCAGGGGCGACACCGGCGGATGTCGAACAGCGGGTCACGCGCCCGCTGGAGCAGCTGCTCTGGGAAGTACCCGGCGTGGAATACGTCTACTCGACCTCGAGTCCCGGACAGTCGATGGTCGTCGTGCGCTTCACGGTGAACGAGCCGCTGGAAGCCGCGCTCGTTCGCCTCAATCAGAAACTGGCGGCGAATGCGGATCGCATTCCGCCAGGCGTCATCGGGCCCCTCGTCAAGCCGCGCTCGATCGACGATGTGCCGATCCTTGCCGTCACAGTGTGGTCGGCGCGTTACGCGGACGATCAGCTGCGATCGCTTGCGTCCCAACTGCGAGAGGCCATCGCTGAAGTCAACGACGTGTCGGAAGTGAGCATCATCGGCGGGCGCCCGCGGCAGGTTCGCGTGGACATCGACCCCGCCCGGCTGTCGGCCTACGATCTCGATCCGCTCTCGGTGCAGCAGGCGATCGCCCGCACCAACGTGCGCGGCACCGCGTCGGGCCCTGTCACGGGCGGTGTCACGACCGGCCTCGAAGCGGGGACTCGCCTGCGCACAGCCGATGAACTGCGCAACACCGTTGTGACCTCCGGAAGCGGGCGTCCCGTGTTTGTTCGCGACGTGGCGGACGTGGTTGACGGCGACGCCGAGCCGACGTCGTATGTCACCTTTCAGTCGAAGACGTCCGGCGCGCAACCGGCCGTCACCATTGCCGTCGCCAAGCGGAAGGGCACCAACGCCACCGACGTCGCTCGCCGCGTGGTCGAGAAGCTCGACACGCTCAAGGGCTCGCTCGTGCCGTCGGACGTGCATCTCACCATCACCCGTGACTATGGTGAGACCGCCGCCGACAAGAGCAACGAACTGCTGTGGCACATGCTCCTCTCCGTCCTCTCGGTCTCGGCGCTGATCTGGCTGGTCCTCGGCCGTCGCGAGGCGGCAGTCGTGCTGACCGCGATTCCGGTCACGCTCGCGCTGACGCTCTTCGTGTTCTATCTCTATGGCTACACCCTGAACCGCATCACGCTCTTCGCGCTGATCTTCTCCATCGGCATCCTGGTGGATGATGCGATCGTCGTGGTCGAGAACATCGTCCGCCAGGCGCGCCTGGAGCGGACGACCGGCGAGGAGCGGAGCCGGATCGGGCTGGTCACGATCGCCATTCGCGCCGTTGACGAAGTCGGCAACCCCACGATCCTCGCGACGCTCGCGGTGGTGGCGGCGATCCTGCCGATGGCGTTCATCCGCGGATTGTCGGGGCCCTACATGCGGCCGATTCCGGTCGGTGCGTCGGCCGCGATGGTCTTCTCGCTGGTGGTCGCCTTCGTCGTGACGCCGTGGGCCGCGGTCCGGTTGCTCAAGCCTTCCGCGCATCACGATCACGGCGAAGAAGATCTCATCACGCGGCTCTATCGCCGCGTGATGGGACCGCTCATCGCCAGCGGTAGGAGGCGCGCGATCTTCTTCGCGGGCGTGGCGGCCTTGCTGCTGGCGGCCGTCGCGCTGGTCCCGCTCGAACTGGTGACGATGAAGATGATGCCGTTCGACAACAAGAGCGAGTTCCAGGTCGTGATCGACATGCCCGAGGGCACGGCGCTCGAGACGACGGCACGGGTTGCGTCGGCACTGGCGTCGGCCACCCTGGACGATGAGACGGTCGTCAACGTCCAGCAGTACGTGGGTGTATCGGCACCCTACAACTTCAATGGCCTCGTGCGGCACTACTTTCTGAGGCGCGCTCCGCACCTCGCCGATCTGCAGGTGAACCTCGTGGCGAAGGGCGAACGCTCGGTGCAGAGCCACGAGGTGGCCGGACGCGTGCGCGAGCGGCTGATGCCGATCGCGAAACGATTCGGCGCGACCATACAAGTGGCGGAAGTGCCACCGGGCCCGCCCGTGCTGCAAACCCTCGTCGCGGAAGTCTACGGACCGGATCCGGCGCGGCGGATGGCGGTGGCCGCACAGATCAAGTCGATCTTCGACGAGACTCCGGGCGTCGTCGATACCGACTGGTACGTCGAAGCCCCGCACGCGAAGATGACGCTCGCCGTCGACGGCGAGAAAGCCGCGGCGGCGGGCCTCTCGCCGGCGGCGGTGGCGGCGGTCGTACGGATGGCCGGCTCGGGCGAATCGGTGGGATTGCTGCACGACGAACGGGCGCGCGAGGACGTGCCGATCGTGCTCCGCCTCCCACGCGCGGATCGCAGCCTCGAAGCCGTCCAGTCGATCCGGCTTCGCGGCTCGTCCGCCGAAGCCCTGGCGAAGGCGGGCACCAGGCCTGTTGCCGTGGGCGAGCTCACGCGCGCGGTGACCACGCAGGAAGGGGCAAGCCTGTATCACAAGAATCTGCAGCCGGTGACGTACGTCACCGGCGATGTGGCGGGAAGGAACGGGAGCCCGGTCTACGCCATCCGCGAGATGAACAAGCCGATCGGGCGGCTGTCGTTGCCCGAGGGTTATGGGCTCGAGGTCTACAACGCGGTCCAGCCGTTCGACACCTCGCGCTACGCGATGAAATGGGACGGCGAGTGGCACCTCACGATCGAGGTGTTCCGCGACCTCGGCCTCGCGTTCGCGGCCGTGCTCGTGCTGATCTACGTGCTGGTGGTCGGCTGGTTCCAGTCGTTCAAGACGCCCCTGCTGATCATGGCCGCCATCCCGTTCTCGCTGGTTGGCATCCTGCCGGCGCACGCCGCGATGGGCGCGTTCTTCACCGCCACATCGATGATCGGCTTCATCGCCGGTGCGGGCATTGTCGTGCGCAATTCGATCATCCTGGTGGACTTCATCGAGCTGCGGCTGCTCGAGGGTTTTCCCCTCGATCAGGCCGTCGTCGACGCCGGCGCGGTGCGGTTCCGCCCCATGGCGCTCACCGCCGCCGCCATGATCGTCGGCGCCGCGGTCATCCTGTTCGACCCGATTTTCCAGGGCCTGGCGATCTCATTGATGGCCGGCGAGGTGGCGTCGCTGCTGCTCTCGCGCATGGCGGTGCCTGTCCTCTACTACATGGCGAATCGCCACAAGCATGCCGAACCGGTACCCACCCAAGCGCCGATGGAGGCCGCGGCATGACCCGCGGGCCTATCGGTTCCCTTCTTCTTGCGTAAGCTGGTGTACGCGCTGATGCGACAGCCCCAGGAGACGAGCTGCATCGCGCGCACTCATCTTCAGTTTTCCGGCGCGCAAGACCCGGACGGCGCGTCGAGCCGCGCGGGCTGCACGTCGGTCTTCTTCCTCGGCCTTCTTGCGAAGGCTCGCGTAAGCCCGAATCGCCCTTGTCGCGGCACTCGGCAGCTTCACATGGTCCACGATGGGGGCCTTCCGGGCGCCGTCGACGAACAGCTCCAGCGCCTCTCGGATGCGGCGCCGAGCCTCGTCAACAGTGCGACCCTGTGTATGGCAGCCGCGTACGCCGCGTACGGAGGCCACCCACCAGCCAGATTCGTCTCGCTCGTAGGACACGCGATAGCTCTTCACGGCTTCCTCAACCATCCCTTTCCAAGACACGGCTCCAAGTCGCGCTCGATGCGGCGCAGGAGACCCGGCCCGATGTCTTCACCGACATGAACGGGCACGGTCGTCACGCAGCGACCGCATTCGATGCGCAGATGCGAGCCTCGTTGCCGGCTCTCGACGCAACCGAGGGACCTCAGGATGCGCCGCAGGTCCTTCGCGGTCACGAGATCAGGATAGCCGATAGCTGCAGGATGTGTCTAGTGACATAGACAGGTTCAGACTTGACGCGTCACCGAGTGTCATCGAGTTCGAGGACATCTTCTTCCAGGGCGCCAATGAAAGCGGCGTGCCGGTCCGATAACGCGTCCACGTCTGCATCACCGCGTCGGCCATGAGATCCAGAAAGAGCGGATCGTCGTTGACCGCTTCGGCGCGCACCATCGTCACCCCGACCTCGCGGCAGACCGTCGCGGCCTCGCGATCCAAGTCGTACAACACTTCTATGTGATCGCATACGAAGCCGATGGGGCACAGGACTGCGGCCTCAAGCCCCTTCGCCCGCTCGGCGCGAAGATAGCCGCAGATGTCTGGCTCGAGCCAGGGATCCTCCGGCCGGCCGCTGCGGCTCTGGAACACCAGCACCCAGTCCGCCACGCCGAGGCGCTCGGCGACCAACCGCGACGACTCCAGAAGTTGCGCGCGATACCGCGCGGCGCCCGCCATGGCGACCGGGATGCTGTGCGCGGTGAACACGAGGCGGGCGGCCGATCTGACCGGCGCCGGCAGTGTGTCCAGCGCGGCGCGCACGTGCCGGGCGTTCACCTCAATGAACCGATCGTGGTGGTGCCAGTCGCCCACGTACGTCACCGACACATCGCTCAGCCCGGCGTCCACCACGGCCTGCCGCGCACTGACGACGTTCTCTCGATACTGAGTGCAGCTCGAATAGGATCGGTGCGGGGCACACACGAAGCCAATCGCGCGCCGGACGCCGTCGTGCGCCATCGTCTTGAGCGTGTCGGGCAGGAGCGGATGCCAGTTGCGCATGCCGAGGTACACAGGCAGATCCAGTCCGCGGGCCGCCAGGTGCGTCCGCAGGCCTTCCACCTGACGACGCGTGATGGCGGCGAGCGGCGACACGCCGCCGAAGTGTTCGTAATGTTGTACGACCGCCTCGACGCGCTCGGGCGCGACGCGGCGGCCTTTGAGCACGTTCGCGAGAAACGGCCGCACGTCGCCCATACCTTCGGGGCCGCCAAAGGCGACGACGAGCACCGCGTCGAAGGGCCGCCGTGTCACGCGACGACTCCGAATCTGAGGCGGATCACGTCGCCTCGATACTGAAAGATCTTCCTGAGGGTCGAGCCGATGAAGACGCGATTCGCCAGCCGCCCGACGAGCCCGAGCGGCGGCGTGTAGTACACGCGATCCTCCATTACGGTGCGCCCGCCGTCGGACTGAAATGTGTGTTCGTGCCACCAGAAGCGATACGGGCCCTTCTCCTGAAGATCCGCAAAGCGTCGGCCAGGCTCCCACGTGGTGATCCGCGTGCGCCAACGAACGGGCAGGGGGCCGACGCGCACGCGATAGTCGATCACGGTCCCCGCGGCCATCGGCGGCGGCTGTCCCTCTATGGAAAATCGCATCGCAGCCGGCGTGATCACGCCGAGGTTCGCGGCCTTCGAGAAGAAGGCGAACGTCTGGTCGAGCGGCGCATCGATCACCGTCCGGGTCCGCAGCTCGTAGCGAGCCTCCCTGGCTCCTTCAGGCATCGATTGCGCGGGCGAGATCGCGACGGCCGTTCCCCCGACAATATCCTCGAGCGCCGCGTCCAGGGTCGGAAAGTCGAACGCGAACTGGTGCTTTCGAAGCACGCCAGGGTCCACGCGCTGGCTCGCGAGCAGTACGCTGGCCGCCTCACCGAAGATCGCCTTGAGCGCCAGCGCCGGCAGCGGAACGATGGCCGGGCGATGAAGGACGCGCCCGAGCGCGCGCGCGAACGAGCGGCTCGTCGCCTGCTCCGGCGCCACGCCATTGACCGGCCCACGATACCGCTCGTCGACAAGCGCGACGGCGATGATCTTCACGAGATCGTGGAGATGAATCCACGGCAGGTACTGCTCTCCCGATCCGACGGGCCCACCCACCCCCATCTGGAACGGCGGCAGCATCTGCGCCAGCGCGCCGCCGGCCCGGCCCAGCACGACGCCGGTTCGCAGCAGCACGACGCGCACGCCCAGCCGGTGAGCGTCCTCGGCCGCGTTCTCCCACCGCCGGCATAGCCGAGCCAGAAAGTCATCGCGGCCGCACGATGCTTCCGTCAGCAATTCATCGGCGCGGTCGCCGTAATAGCCGACGGCGCTGCCGGAGACGAAGATGCGCGGGCGGGTCTTCGCCTCGGCCATGGCCCGCACCAGCTGCGCGGTGACCGCGATGCGGCTGCCTTCGAGGACGGCGCGGCGGGCGGCTGTCCACCGGCCACCCATCAGTGGTTCGCCCGCGAGATTCACCACGGCGTCCGAGCGCTCGATCGCCTCGACCAACCCATCGGGCGCGGTGTCGGCGTGAACCAGTTCGACCTCGGCACCCAGGAGGGTCCGGGCGCGCGCCGGGGAACGCACCCATGCGACCACGGCATGCCCGTCGCACTGGAGCCGCGGAATCAGCGCCCGGCCGATGAAACCGGTTGCGCCCATCACTAACACGCGCATGTCACACCCTTCCTAGATCGTTCGGCTGTCGTACGCCCAGTGAAGGACGGCCTGCCGCTGCCGCCTCCGGCATTCGAGGTCGCCCGGTTCGCAGTGCTTCCGAATCGCCGCCATGTGCCGGGCGATCGCACGCCAGCGTCGAATCTGCCTCGCGTCGTCGGCGGTTCTGCGGCCCATGTAGTAGCGGCAATACCACTGGAACCACCCGCGTGGATCCTGCCTGTGGATCCACCCGCTGCGGCGCCAGATGCTGAGCGACTGCGAGGCGTTCACGCCGAAGCAGTTCAGGCGCGCGTCATGCCGTTCGGCGCACAGCCTGGCGCGGGCGAACCAGCTGCGTGGGAACTCCTCCTGGCAGTCCGTCATGTACTTCCCGCCGAAGACGCCGAGCCGCAGCATCTCTTTCGGCGTCAGATCCGGCGCGAACCCCGGCGCGAAGTTCCGGCCGACCGGCTCGGTACGCCAGTAGGCGTAGCCGCGCTGCATCCGATCGTTGACCACGACTTTCTTCCTCATCGCCATCACACATGATTCCGCAGCATCAGCTCGACCGGATGCGGGCGCAGATAGACCTGATCTGCCAGATACGGCACCGCGCACCGCCGGATGTGATGGGCGAACAGTGTCAGCGGCACCACCAGCGGCACACGGCCGCCCGCATGGTCCTCGATGAGGGCGAGCAGTTCGGCGCGGCTTTCGCGGTCGAGAGTCTGCTTGAAATAGCCGAGCATGTGCTGCAGCACGTTGGCCTGCCGGCGCGGAGTGGCGATGGTCCCGAGCGCCGTCATGAATTCGGTCGAATAGCGATCCTGGAATTCGCGTCGTGCCATCGCCTTGCCCGATGCCACGAGGTGCCCGAGTCGACGGTAGGCCTCCGGCCGGTGGGCCATCAGCGTGAGCTTGTGCGCGGTGTGGAACCGTACGACGTCACCCATCGACCACCGTCCGGCAAATAACGCCGTGAGCCGGCGATAGGCAAAGATGCGCTCGACGAAGTTCTCGCGCAGCCGCGGATCGTTGAGCCGACCTTCTTCTTCGACGGGCAGCAGGGGAAAGCGCGTGACCAGAGCGTCAGCAAACAGCCCGCGTCCTGACTTCACCGGCATCCCGGCGGTGCCATAGACCTTGACGCGCTCGAGGCCGCAGGTGGGCGAGTCTTTCTTCAACACGTAGCCGCAGAGCTCGCCATCGGCCAGTTCCTCGACGCGGCGGCGCGCGTAGCCATGCATGCGCGTGGTGTGATCCTGAGCCGTCTTGTTGGCCAGCAGGCGAATCCGGCCATCGGCCTGCACCAGCCGCATCGATTCACGCGGGGCGTCGAGTCCGGATTCGACTTCCGGGCAGACCGGCACCCAGTCGACAAACTGTCCGAGTGATTCCACGAGGAACGGATCGCGCTTGTGGCCGCCATCGAAGCGCACCGGCTCCCCGAGCAGGCAGGCCGAGATCCCGAGACGAACGCGTTCGTGGGTCATCCTCACCACTCGATCCCAGGCGGCCCACCAGGTTTCATGCGCGCGATGCCGAGTCTGGACATCCGGCTCTCGAGCGTGGTCGGCTTGAGGCCCAGACGCTCCGCCGCGCCGCCTGATCCGCGGACGCGCCAGTTGGTGCTCGTGAGAACGGCGCGGATGTGACTGACTTCGAGCTCGGTCAGCGTCATCGCGTTCCGGGCCATCCGCCGATCATCGAGCCGCGGAGCCGCCACCACCAGCTGGGGGCCGGTTGCCAGGATGACCGCGCGTTCGATGACGTTGCGCAGCTCGCGGACGTTTCCCGGCCAGAGGTAGCGCTGCAGTTCGCGCAGGCTCTCCTCTGAAATCGACTCGATGGTCTTGCCGTACGACCGGGCGAACTCATCGATGAAGGTCCACGCCAGCGCGGGGATGTCCTCGACCCGCTCGCGCAAAGGCGGCACGACGACGGGGAACACATTGAGGCGATAGTACAGATCCTCGCGAAAGGTCTTGTCGCGGACTGCGTTCTCGAGATTGCGGTTCGTGGCCGCGATGATACGGACGTCGACTTTGACGGACTGCGCGCTCCCGAGGCGTTCGATCACGCGCTCCTGAAGTACGCGGAGCAGCTTGACCTGGACGGCCATCGGCATTTCACCGATCTCGTCGAGAAAGAGCGTGGACTGGTGGGCGGCTTCGAACCGCCCGATCTGCCGCGAAAGCGCATCTGTGTACGCGCCCTTTTCGCGGCCGAACAGCTCGCTCTCGATGAGGGCCGCCGGAATCGCCGCGCAGCTCACGTCGATCATCCGGCGCTGACGCCGCGGGCTGAGGTCGTGAATCGCCCGCGCCATCACTTCCTTGCCCGTTCCCGTTTCACCGAGCAGCAGGACGGTGGCGGGCGTGGGCGCCACCTGTCGGATTTGCGCCAGCACTCGTTGGATGGCGGCGCTCTCCACCCGTTTCGGCAGTTCTCCCTCAGTCACGGTGTCCTCAACAGCCTGGCTGTCGTGTGCAATGTTCTTCATCCCGCCCTTATGAGTAGCAGTACGCCCGGGTCGATGTCAAGCTTTTGTCCATGACAATAGCTTGACAAGAGGCGTGAGCCGCGATACGCTCGTTCCTCACAGATGGAAAACGGGGATGGTGATGGGGAGCGGTGGCGTCGGCCGCGTGCGCAGCGGTCGTGAGGAGTGCGGCCCGATGAGCAAGAGACGCGAGACGTCCGCAAGCTACCCGATCCGGGCGGTCTCCAAGTTGACGGGCATCGGTATCGACACGCTGCGCGCCTGGGAGCGCCGCCATGGCGCCGTCACACCCATCCGCGACGACCGGGGCCGGATGTACACCGACGCCGACATTGCGCGCCTGCGCCTGCTGCGCGGCGCGGTCGAACACGGACACAGCATCGGGCGCCTCGCCGGGCTCACCGATGCGGAACTGCGCCGTCTCGCCGCGACCGCCGAGGCGGCGCCGGCGGTCGCTCCCCCGCCACGGACATCGCTCGATACCACCGCGCTCACCGTGGCACTGCAGAAATACGATGGCACGGCCATCGACCAGCAGATCGGCCGCCTCGCGGCGGCTCTGCCGCCGCTCGAACTGCTCCAGGACGTGTTGATGCCGGTGCTGGTGCAGGTGGGCGACGAATGGCATCGCGGGCCCGCAGGCATCGCGCATGAACACCTGATGTCCTCGACGATGCGGAACATCCTCGGCTCGTTCCTCCGGCTGTACGCGCGCCCGGAGGTGTCGACCCGGTTGCTCTTCGCGACCCCGGCCGGCGAGCGCCACGAGATCGGCACGCTGGGCGCGGCCATGCTCGCCGCCAGCAGCGGCCTGGGTGTCGCGTATCTCGGCCCCGATCTTCCGGCGCGCGAAATTGTCGAGAGCGTGAGATCTGCCGGCGTACAGGTGCTGGTGCTGGGGCTGACCGCGACATCGGCGCGGAAAGCCGGGGAGCACGAACTTCGCACGATCGTCCGCGATCTCCCGAAGGAGGTCGAGCTGTGGGCGGGCGGACGCGGTGCTGTGCGTCACACCGCACTCATCAGCCCGCGGGGACTCGTCCTTCGCGACTACACCGCGTATCAGGCACAACTGATCCGCCTCGGCGGGCGGGCCGCTTGAGGACAATCCGCGACATGCTTCCACGGGCGTCCTCAATCGTGTCGGCCGGACTCACGGCGGTCGTGATCTTCGTCACCGCGTCCGCAGCGGCTCAGGACACCACTGGCGTGGGTGCGATTGGCGGCGTGGTGCTGAGTGCGGCTGGCGCGCCGGCGGAGGGCGTGCGTGTGTGTGCCCTCGACACCAGCGCGTGCGCGACCAGCGACGCCGCCGGCGCCTTTCGCATCGACGGCCTGCGTGCGGGCGCGTATCGCCTTGAGATTCTGCCGCTCGAGGGCCTGCCCTTTACAAGCGCTCCGGTGGATGTGCGCGCCGGGCTGGATGGCGCCGTGGAGATCACGTTGCCCAGGGTGGAGAACATCCAGCAAACGATCACCGTGACGGCCCCGGCGTTTCAGGCGCCGGCGGAGGTGAAGAACTCGGGCTTTCTGGTGGCGCCGCGCGAGATTCTCAAGAGCGCCGCGGCCCTGCAGGACGTGTCGCGCTACGTGCAGGGCCTGCCCGGTGTGGTGATCGGCACCAACGACTTTCGCAACGACATCATCGTCCGCGGCGGCAGCCCCCTCGAGAATCTGTTCGTGGTGGACAACGTCGAGATTCCCAACATCAACGCCTTCGCGAACTTCGCGTCGGCTGGCGGCACGGTCAGCCTCCTCGACGCTCAACTGCTGCAGGACGTCACGTTCCTCACCGGCGGCTATCCCGCGCCCTACGTCAACCGCACGTCGAGCGTGTTGCAGGTGACGCAACGCGAGGGCAACCGTCAGGAGTTCGGCGGATGGGCCACGCTCGGCTTTGCCGGCGCGGGTGCGATCCTTGAAGGGCCCATCAACGCCGGAAAGGGATCGTGGGTCGTGTCGGCGCGGCGAAGCTTCCTTGACGTGTTCACCGACGACGTGGGGTTTGGCGGCGTGCCGGTGAACTATTCGTACAACGGCAAGGCGGTGTACGACCTCACTCCCAGGGATCGCATCTGGGTGGTGAACATCGCCGGCGTCGACGAGATTCGGCTGGGCCTCACCGAGTCCACCGACCTCGAGGAAGAGATCGCGAACTTCGATATCCGCTACGACGGCTGGCGCAGCGCCACCGGATTCAACTGGCAGCGCATCTTCGGATCGCGCGGCGTGGGTCTGCTCGGCATCACCCATTCCGAGGCCAGGGTGGGCCAGCAGGTGAAAGACCTGGTGGCACAGGGCGCGCCGCCGCCGGACGTGCCCCCCGAGGACCTCATCGCCCAGAGCCCCATCGTCTACTTCGAAGACTCGCGCGAGGGCGAGACGACGATCAAATACGACCTCACGCTGCACGTGCCGTTGTTCGACACGGTGCAAACCGGTGGCAGCGTGAAGGCGTTTCGCATCGACTACAGGGCGGAATCGCCCTTGGGAAACGACACGCCGTATTCGCCGGTGCCCGGCATCGATCCGCTCTTTCTCGACACACAATTCCGGTCGTACCAGACCGGCGCGTACCTTCAGGCATCGAAGCAGCTGGGCTCGCGCGTGAACGTGACCCTCGGCGGACGTGTCGACCGCTACCACATCCTGTCGAAGGCCAGGTTCAGCCCGCGCGCGGGTGCGAAGGTGCGCATCACCGACGCGCTGTCGTGGAACGCCAGCGTCGGGTCGTACTATCAGCAGCCGGCGTTTCTATTCGTCTCGGCATTTCCCCGGAACGCATCGCTTGTGCCCTGGCGTGCCGACCACTACGTGACCGGCCTCGCCTGGTCGCCCGGCACCGGTCTGCGGGTAACCGCCGAAGCGTATCGGAAGAATTACGCCGACTACCCGGTTGCGAGCGACCTGCCTGCCGTATCGCTGGCCAATATCGGCGACACCTTCAACGTGCGGGAGATCCTGTTTCCGCTCACGAGCGCGGGGGACGGGTACTCCGAAGGCGTCGAGTTCTTCGTCGAGCAGCGCCTGTCGTCGAAGCTGTACGGGCAGGGGAACCTGTCGTTTTCGCGGACGCGGCACGCGGGGCTCGACGGCGTTCTGAGGCCCGGCTCGTTCGACTACCCGTTTATCGTGAACCTGCTCGGTGGTTACCGGCTCTCGTCGAGATGGGAGCTCTCGGCCCGAGTCTCGTTTCTCTCGGGCCGGCCGTTCACACCGTACGACCAGGCTGTGTCCACGGCGCAGCGGCGCGGCGTGTACGACCTCACGCGCGTCAATGCCGAGAGGGCCCCTGATTACTCCCGCATC
The DNA here is from genome assembly GCA_963746535.1 of Vicinamibacterales bacterium. Taxonomy (GTDB): domain Bacteria; phylum Acidobacteriota; class Vicinamibacteria; order Vicinamibacterales; family JAMQPK01; genus JAMQPK01. The sequence continues at coordinate 43,227 of CAVVBP010000013.1, forward strand.
GACATCCGCGTGGACCGCACTTTCAGAGTCGGCGGGCAGCCGCTCAACGTGTTTGCCGGCGTGCAGAACGTGACCAACCGCCGCAACTTCGCCAGCTACAGCTGGAACCGCCGCACGAACTCGCAGCAGTTCGGCGAGCAGCAGGGCATCTTCCCGATCCTCGGCTTCGACTGGCGGTTCTAGATACCATGTCTCGCATCCTCGCGACCGCAGGGCCGCAGATACCAACCGTCCTCGTCACGGGCGCGACTGGCTATATCGGAGGACGGCTCGTGCCCGTCCTGGAAGCCGCGGGGATTCGGCTCCGGTGTCTCGCGCGCCACCCGGCCGCGCTCGCGTCGCGGGTGCTGCCGACGACCGAAGTGGTTGCGGGCGACCTGCTCGATCCGGTGTCGCTCGATCGCGCCCTCGCCGGCATCGACGTGGCGTATTACCTCGTGCACTCCATGGGGGCACACAGCGATTACCTCGAGACGGATCGTGTCGCGGCCCGCAACTTTGGCGAAGCCGCGCGACGAGCGGGGGTTCGCCGAATCGTGTACCTCGGCGGTCTCGTCGCGGGTGACGCGGGGCTCAGCAAACATCTGAGGAGCCGCGTCGAGACGGGTGAAGTGCTGAGGGCGAGCGGGGTCCCTGTCATCGAGTTGCGGGCGTCTGTCGTCATCGGGTCGGGCAGCCTGTCATTCGAGCTCATTCGCGCGCTCGTGGAACGTCTGCCGGTCATGATCTGCCCGAAGTGGGTGTCGACGCTGGCGCAGCCCATCGGCATCGATGACGTGCTCGCATATCTCGAAGCCGCGCTCCACCTTGCCGACGAGGGGAATCGGACGTTCGAAATTGGTGGCGCCGACCAGGCGAGCTACGGCGACGTGATGCGGGAGTACGCAAGGCAGCGCGGGTTGAAGCGTGTGCTGATCTCCGTTCCGCTGCTGACACCGCGCCTGTCGAGCCTGTGGCTCGGACTCGTGACGCCCATCTACGCTCGAGTCGGGCGCGAATTGATAGAGGGATTGAAGACCCGGTCGGTCGTCACGGATACCACCGCCCTCTCCGTATTCCCCATCAGACCCGCCGGACTGCGGGACGCGATCGGTCGCGCGATTCGCCAGGCGATTACCGCGCCTGTATCGCGCGCACGCCGGAGTTCTTCCCGTGGTTTCCGTGGGACAGGCCCAGCGGAACACCCGTGCGATAGCGATCCCAGGTCTTCAGCACCTCGTCGGCCATCATCTCGAGAAACATCGGATCGTCGTTCACCGTGGCGGCTCGCGCCATGGGTAACCGCGCCTCGCGGCAGACCCGGGCTGCTTCCACGTCCAGGTCGTACAGCACTTCGATGTGATCGCAGATGAAGCCGATCGGACAGATCACGGCTGCCGCGAGCCCGCGTTCCCGCTCGGCTCGAAGGTAGCTGCACACATCCGGCTCGAGCCACGGATCCTCCGGACGCCCGCTTCGGCTCTGGAACACCAGCGCCCAGTCCAGCACACCAAGGCGCCCGGCCACCAGCCGCGCCGATTCCATGAGCTGCGCGCGATACCGGGCGGCGCCCGCCATGGCGGCGGGGATGCTGTGCGCGGTGAACACGACACGGGCGGTCGATCGCAGTCCAGGCTGAAGCGTGTCGATGGCTGCGCGCACGCGTCGAGCGTTGGCTTCGATGAAGAGCGGGTGGTCGTGCCAGTCGCCGACATAGGTGACGGACACATCGCCGAGCCCTGCTTCCAGAACCGCCGTGCGGGCCTGAATGACGTTTTCTCTGTACTGCGTACAGCTCGAATAGGATCGGTGCGGTGCGCACACGAATCCGATCGCGCGCCTGACGCCGTCCTTCGCCATCGCCTCGAGTGAATCCGGCAGGAGGGGATGCCAGTTGCGCATCCCCAGATAGACGGGAAGATTCAGACCGCGCGACGCCAGGTGATGTTTCAACCCTTCCACCTGGCGCCGGGTGATGGCGGCAAGCGGCGACACACCGCCGAAGTGTTCGTAGTGTGTCGCCACCTCCTCAATCCGCTCCGGCGGCACGCGCCGGCCGCGGAGCACGTTGGCGAGAAACGGCCGGACGTCTGCCGGTCCCTCCGGGCCTCCGAAGGCGACGACGAGCACAGCGTCGAAAGGCCGTCCCGTCATGCTAGAACCGGACGGTGATGCCGGCGGTGATCACCAGATAGCCCAGGCCGGCGGCCCAAGAACCGCCGCAAGTGCGACGGCCCCCAACGATGATGATCTTCGCGCGACGAATTTCATTGCACCTCGACTCCTTCTTCTTTGCTACTTCGGAAGGACAACCGTGTCGATCACGTGGATCACTCCGTTGGTGCACGCGATGTCGGCGCTCGTGACCGTGGCGTTGTCGACCATCACGTTCCCGCCCGTCGCGTGAATCGTCAGCGACGCGCCGTTCACCGTCTTCGCGGACGGGAGCGTCGCGGCCTGGGCCGCCATGACCTGTCCCGGCACGACGTGGTAGGTCAGGATGGCCGTCAGCCTGGCCTTGTTCTCGGGCTTGAGCAGGTCCTCGACGGTGCCCTTCGGCAGCTTCGCGAACGCCGCATCGGTCGGCGCGAACACCGTGAACGGCCCTTTCCCTTTCAACGTCTCCACCAGCCCGGCCGCCTGCAGCGCCGCCGCCAGCGTCTTGAACGATCCGGCCTCGACCGCCGTGTCGACGATGTCCCTGGTCGCGGCCTCGGCCTTGACGCGCGTCCCGACCGACGAGGACACCAGCACCGCCATCACCGAACCCACCCACAGCGCCTTCGAAATCGATTTCATCTGTCGCTCTCCTTTGTGACGCGTGCGGGAAACACCGCACGCCGCTTTCGAGAATCGATACTAATGAGAAAAAAACTTGATTGATACTCAATTCAATCGCATACTGAAAGTCGTTTGAGCGGCAGGCTCAAAAGGGCAATAGTTTTTCTTAATAGTAAAATCCAGGAGCCGAACGGCGATGGAGCATGTGTGGCCCAGCCGACCTTGACCGATGAACTCCGCCGCTACGAGATTGGGAGCAAGCTCAGAGCCCTGCGCCTGAGGAAGAAGCTCGGGCTGGTCGAACTCGGACGCCACACGGGGTTGTCACCGGCGCTCCTGTCCAAGCTCGAGCGCGGCAGGATGTTCCCGACGCTGGCGACGCTCCTGCGGATTGCGATGGTGTTCAGCGTCGAGCTCGACTACTTCTTCGCCGATCACCGCAAGCACCGCGCGCTGGCCATCGTCCGCCGTGCCGCGCGCCTGCGCTTTCCCGAGGCGCCCGGCCGGCGCGATCCGGCGTTTCATTTCGAGAGCCTGACGTTTCCGGTAGCCGAGCCGAAGTGCGAGGCCTACCTCGCGACGTTCCACCCGGTGGCAGAGGGCAAGGCGCGCGCGCACGAGCACCCGGGAGTGGAGATGATCTATGTGCTTTCCGGTGAGCTGGGCGTGACGATCGAGACCACCGAGCACCTGCTCGAGAGCGGCGACGCGATGTACTTCGACTCATCGGTGCCACACAGCTACCGCCGAACGGGCCGTTCGACTTGTTCCGCCCTGGTATTCGCGATGAACTGAGGCTGTCGAATGGGCACGCCGCGGGCCGGCAACGACAGCGATTTTCTCGTGGACCCATGAGCCATCTGATTCGCAATCATTGTCGTCGTCGGCTTCTCCGCATGCGCAGGCCTTGGCTGCGGCACCATCGTCATCAAGGATGAGGGGCAGTCCGAAAGGGTCGAGGACAACGGGGTCTGCTGCAAGACAACGACGAAGCTGGTTGCGTCCGGACGCATGCCGCGGTGACGACCTCGGCCCAGACCCTTGTGCAAATGGGTACACCCGACGACGCAGGAGCGGCATAAAGTGGTTGACTGAGGTCTCCGCAGACTCCAGTGGAGTTTGGTGACGATGTCGAACCGACTACGTTTCCGTGGCCGTCTTGTGAAGGCCACCGTCTTTCTCACCGTGACTGCCTCGCTGGCCGTCGCCCAGACGCCCATCACGGCGCCCAAGAACAACTACACGCCGGCACAGGATGTGGAACTGGGCCAGCAGGCGGCGAAGGAAGTCGAGCAGCAGTTGCCGCTTCTGCGCGATGACGGTATCGAGTCGTTCGTGGATCGAATCGGCCAGCGCCTGGTGCAGGTCATGCCGCCTGAGATGGAGCATCGCGAGTTTCGATACTCCTTCAAAGTGATCAACGTGCGCGAGATCAATGCGTTTGCGCTGCCGGGCGGGCCCATGTACATCAATCGCGGCATGATTCAGGCGGCCGCGGTCGAGGGCGAGGTCGCGGGTGTCATGGCGCACGAGCTCAGCCATGTGATGCTGCGGCACGGGACCGCCGGGGCGACCAAGGCGCAGCCCTTCGAGATTGGCGCCATCGCCGGCGCGATTGTGGGAGCCATCATCGGTGGCAACGTCGGGGAGGTCGTCTCGCAGGGCACCCAGTTTGGGTTGGGCACGTACTTTCTTCGTTACAGTCGCGAGTACGAGAAGCAGGCCGACCTGCTGGGTGTGCAGCTGATGGCGCGCGCCGGATACAACCCGCTCGATCTCATGCACATGTTCCAGACGATCGAGAAACAGGGTGGCGCCGGCGGCCCGCAGTTTCTGAGCGACCATCCCAATCCTGGGAACCGGGAGGCCTACATCAAAGAGGAGGCCTCGCATCTGCGAATCGAAGGTCAGGCCGGCGACTCCCGCGAATTCGCGCGCGTGCAGGATCGGCTGCGGAGCATGTCGCCGGCGCCGACGACCGAACAGGCCACGCGCAAGCAGACGCCCACCCGGTCGCGACAACCGGCGCCCGACGCGCGCGACATCGGCACTCGCGTGGCGCCTCCGTCATCGCGGTATAAGAGCTACACCGAGGGGAACCTGTTTTCTGTCAGCGTACCTGACAACTGGAAAGAGGTTGCGGCGAGCGCCTCGGTGAAGTTCGTGCCCGACGGCGCGTACGGTGAGGTGCAGGGCCACCCGGTCTTTACCCATGGCGTGGAGCTTGGGTTTACTCGCAACGAAATCCACTCGCTTCAGGAAGCGACTCAGGAATTCATCGATGGTCTGTCGCAATCGAATCCCTCGTTGCGCGCGACGGGCGGCCTCCAGAACACAAAACTGTCCGGTCGGAACGGGCTCACGGCCACACTCACCAACGTGTCGGAAGTGACCGGACGGGGAGAAACGGTCACGGTCTTTACGACGCTGCTCCGCGATGACAACCTCTTCTACTGCATCGCCGTCGCGCCGCAGAACGAGTATCAGGCATACCAGCGATCGTTCCAGCGCGTGGCGCAATCGATTCGCCTGACCGATTAACCCTCTGCTCCTACTTCGCCGTGTGTGACGACTCCATCAGCACCAGTCCCGCTCCAATTCCCGGCAGCTTGATCTGATCGCCCAGCGAACCGAGATTGAATCCCTCACGAATCGTTCCCTTGACGGTGACCCGTGCGCCCTTGCGAGGGGTGCCCTTGTTGGACACCACCCAGAGCTGGCCCGTGTTGTCATCAATCCTGTAAACCCCCTGATTGGCCAGCGAGTAGCTGTCGACGACCGCGCCGGACAGCTGGACTTCACGATTTCCGTAGCGGGAAGGGTCGGCAAGGACCTTATTGATGGTCATGGAGGCGCAGGCCGCCGACACCAGCGCACTCCCCGCGAGAATCGCCATCCCGACGAATCGGATCCAGAGCATCTGTCTCATTGGCTGGCTCCTTTATCACGCAGGATTCATCGACGCCTGAGTTCTTCGTGGGTTACTATGCAGGAGGATGCGGATTCTGGCTACGAAATCCCACAGATCGGACTCATGACCATGCGTAAGGCCACACAGAACGAGCAGTCGACGAACGTTCTCGTTGAAAGAAAACTTGTCGCGTTTGCGGAGCAACTCGGGTGGTTGGTCGGAACCGTCCAGGCCAAAGCCGAGGGCTGGCTCGACCGCACAGTGCTCACCAAAGAGATCGCCCGCATTCGGGATGGCGCTGCCGACCTGCTGGTTCATGTGAATCGTGAAGCCATGTCACAGCGGAAGACACCGGCGAAACAGCCCGCAACCTCGGCCACGCGTTCTGGCCGGGGACTCGTCGATGCCCCCGGGAAGCGTCATCGGAAATTCCTGCCTCAAGAGCGGATTGACAAGAAAATGGGAGAACCCCGAGGCAAACAGTCGGGGCAAAAGCAGTTCAAGAGCGGCAAGCGCAGCGGACGAGGCTAGCAACGCCAACCCAAGTGCGTCCGGGCCGAGCGGGTACCGGTCCGGCTAGGCACGACTTTGTCATCTCTGAAGTGGTCATCCCTGAAGTGCCGCGGCCAATCAGCTGGCGCGCGATCCCGGGAGTCCGTCTGCAAAACGCGGCTGCGGCCCCGCGTTCCATGAGCGCGGGGACCCCCATCCCCACGCACTCTCACGCCTCGCCGCGTTTTCCGATGTTCGCTGGCATTCACGCGTCCACGGGCTCGCTCGCCAGCCGATTGCCCGCGCCACTTCACCGGCATGACCACGATCTGATCGCGTCGGCAACCTCACGGTCAATGGGACACGCCTGCTGCAGCGCGAATCCGTGCGGAGGCGGCCGACACGTGTCGCCTGACCGCGCGAGACGCCTCTGGGCATCGAGCGAGGTCGACCGAGCGAAGACTGGGACCTCGCGTCGGACGGCCCTCGTCGGGCCTCGGAGCGCGCGTCCGGCCCCGGAGCTTCGGCTGCGCGCGGCGGCCCTGCCAATCCAGCTGCCGCGGGGGACGACCACCTTGTCCGGTCCGGCTGAAGCCGGACACTACGTACTACAGGGAATCCAAAACTGCTCTCTAAAGCCGGACACTACGTACATTTGAAAAGCGCTAGGCGAATCGCCGGAAGAACCATCCCTTCACCAGCTCGCTCGCCACGAGGTACCCGCCGGTGATCCCGAGCAGCAGCAGGACGAACAGCGGGGAGAGCGGCACGAATCCGAACAGCGCCCCGAGCGGCGTGTAGGGCAGAAAGATCGTCGTGCCCGCCACGACGAGCGTGGCAGCCAGCAGCAGCGTGCCCGGCCGGCTGCGGAAGAACGGCCTCCGGGTCCGGATGACGAGCACAATGAACAGCTCCGTCATGAGCGACTCGACGAACCAGCCCGTCTGGAACACCCGCTCCGTTGCCCGCAGCCAGTAGAGCAGCGCGCCGAACGTCACGTAGTCGAACACCGAACTCACCAGCCCGAACACCAGCATGAAGTTCCGGATGAACCGGATGTCCCAGCGCCGAGGGCGATCCACCTGCTCGCGGTCCACGCTGTCGGTGGCGATGGTCATTGAAGGGACGTCGGACAGGAAGTTGTTGAGCAGGATCTGCTTCGGGAGCAGCGGCAGGAAGGGCAGGAAGAGCGACGCGCCCGCCATGCTGACCATGTTGCCGAAGTTCGCGCTGGTGGTGATGAACACGTACTTCAGCGTGTTGGCAAACGTCTGCCGGCCCAGCCGGACGCCCTGCGCGAGGACAGCGAGGTCCCGCCGCAGGAGCACGATATCGGCCGCCTCCTTGGCGACGTCCACCGCGCTCTCCACTGAGATCCCCACATCGGCGGTGTGGAGCGCACTCGCGTCGTTGATCCCGTCACCCAGGTAGCCGACCACGTTGCCGGCCTTGCGGAGCGCCGCCAGGATCCGCTCCTTCTGGTTCGGCTCGATCTCCGCGAAGATGTCCACCTCGCCCACGCGCTGCAGCAGGGCGGTGTCGCTCAAGCGGCGAAGCTCCTCGCCGGTGAGCACGGTCGGTCGCTCCACGCCCATGTGCCGACCCATCCTGCCGGCGACGAGGCGGTTGTCGCCGGTGATGATCTTGAGCGTCACGCCGAGCTGCCTGAGCTCCGCGATGGCGTCGAGCGCCCCCGCCTTCGGCGGGTCCTCGAGCAGCAGGAACCCGATGAACGTCATTTGCTGCTCGTCGTCCTTGTTGATGATCGGGTCACCGGTCACGTCCCGGACCGCGACGCCCAGCACGCGATAGCCCTGTTCGCTGTAAGCCTCGTAGCGCTCCTGCAGGGCGGGACGGACCTCCGCGACAGGCACGGTACCGGCTGCACCCCGGCCCATCAGCGACCGCGCCTCGACGCAGACATCGAGCACGTTCCGCAGCGCACCTTTGGTGATCATCGTGTGCCGGTACGTGTCGGCTGACGGCGTCGTACGCTCCACGACCACGCTGAGCCGCTTGCGGATGAAGTCGTACGGAACTTCGTCCACCTTGACGTATGCGCCGAGGTCGGGGCAGGGCAGACGTCGGAGCGCCTCGTCGATCGGGTTCGGGAAACCTGATTCGAAGGCGGCATTGAGCTGCGAATAGAGGAGGACCTCGTCGCTCGCGTTGCCATCGGTGTCGAGAGCTGCGTGCAGCCGCACCACCCCCTCGGTGAGCGTGCCGGTCTTGTCGGAGCAGAGCACGTTCATGCTGCCGAAGTCCTCGATCGAGTTGAGGCGGCGCACGATCACGTGGGATGCGGCCATCTGCTGCGCGCCACGGGCGAGCGTGAGGCTCACGATCGCGGGCAGCAGCTCCGGGGTGAGGCCGACGGCCAGCGCAAGCGCGAAGAGGAACGAGTCGACGACCGGCCGCTGCAGATACACGTTGATGCCGAAGATCGCGATCACGAGGAGCATGGTGATCTGGATCAGCAGCGCGCCGAACCGCCGGAGCCCGCGCTCGAACTCCGTCTCGGGCGGGCGGAGCCGCAGCCGCTCGGCGATCTCGCCGAACACGGTGTTCGCGCCGGTCTGCACCACCACGGCCCGGCCCGTGCCGCTCACCACATGCGATCCCTGGAACAGCGCGTTCGATCGCTTCGCGAGCGGCGTCACCTCGGGGAGGTTGCCCGCGCCCTTCTCGGCGGGATAGCTCTCTCCCGTCAATGTGGATTCGTCCACGAAGAGGTCGGTGGAACGGAGGATCCGGCAGTCGGCCGGAACGGCCGCGCCCGCGGCAAGGACGATCACGTCCCCTGGAACGAGTGCGTCCTGCGGCAGCTCGACCTCGTGACCGTCGCGCAGCACCGTCACTTTCGTCTGGGTCACCGCCAGGAGCCTGGCGACCGCGTTGCTCGCCCGGTATTCCTGCAGGAAGCCGAGCAGCGCGCTGCCGAGCACGATCGCCAGAACGATCGCCCCGTCCGTCGTCTCGCCCAGGAACAGGGAGAGCGTCATCGCGAACAGCAGGAGGATGACGAGCGGGCTTCGGAACTGGTTCAGCAGCAGTCCGAGCGGAGTGATCTTCCGGGTATCGGTGCTGCGATTGGGACCGAAGCGCAGTCGCTGCCGGTCGGCCTCGATCTGACTGAGACCGTCGGGCCGCGCGGCGAGCTCGGCGAGCACCGTCTCGATCGGAGCGGACCAGAACGGCAGCAGCATCGGCGTGGTCATCTGGAGCGACATCGCTCCACGGCCAGTGACGGTCCTCAGCGAGCGATTCCGAAGTGTTCTTTCACTTTCGCCACAATCTGCGGATCGGTGAGCTTGTCGCTGGTCTCGACATCGACGGTGCGCTCAGAAAACGCCTTCGTTCGGCTGAGACGTGCCTTCAGCTCCAGCTTGGCCTCGCCCGGCCCGAAGATCAGAAAGGCCTCAGGTTGCCCGAGCTGGCTGATGACGCCATCGTAGTACCGGTCAAGATCCTGACCGTGGCGTTCCTCGTATTTCTTCTCGCCTCCGCCATCCTGCTCGCCGGAAAAGCGAGGATGCGCGCCGATTCGAGATTCGAACGTCTTGGTTCTGACGCGACCCTCTGACGCGAACACCATGATGGCCCGCTCGTGGTCGATCCAAATACCGACTTTGCCGTTCATAACACCTCGTTAGCGTGGTCTGCTGTGCCCGGTTACACAACCCGGCGGCCGCTCACCAGCCCCACGAGAAACAGCACCACCGCGATGACCAGCAGCACGTGGATGAATGCGCCAATCGTGTAGCCGCTCACGAAACCGAGCAGCCAGAGGACTAACAGGACGATAGCAATGTTGTACAACATGGTCCATCTCCTTCACGATCCGGGTGCAATGCATGAGCCATCACCGTGCAAAGCAACGCCATGGGTTAATCGTTCAGCGCGTGGACATTTCCGCCCTGGGAGGGAAATATTCCTCTTCACGTGACGCGGCGCCATGCCGAGGCATCTCCAGGAGGGTGCCGAAGTAATTGCGACTCTCGATCAACAGAGAGGCGACGTGATTGGCGCCCGCGTCTGCGAGCGCCTGCGAGCTCTCGTCCGCCAGCGCGGGCGGTCCCCATCGTCCCACCGCAATTCGCACCTCGGGCAGAGCCGAGCGAAGGCGCCTCACCAAATACCGTGTCTTCGACGACGAACTGGGTGGGAGATCGGCGAAGCACACGACAGAGAACGTTCGGTCTCGTCACTAACGACACCAACTCCACCGCCTGCATGCGCGCACCGGTAATCTCCATCGCGATCGGCAGGTCTTCCACCAGATGTGCCAGCATCGCGAGCGCCACCTCATCGGCGGCCCCATTGACTGCATAGCCCAGTACGCGCAGCGGCTCGCGCGGTCCCAGGAGCGAGGAATCGGCGGCGGGTGGTTTCCTCTCCGCGTGGCGGCGGATGGTCTCGGCCGCGTCCGCGATCAGCTCTCGAGCGGCTTCAATCACCGCCGCCTCTTCGTCCGAAGAGAGCCGATGCTCCAAGCGGTCACGCTCCGCGTAACTGAGTGCCGGTATCAACAGTGCGTCGTACACCGACGCCGGCGGATCGGTCTTGATGTGGATGTCGATCAGTTCGGCCGCTTCGCTCTGGTCGCGAGCCACCAGGCGTTGATAGAAGCCGTACTCTGGTGCAAGCGCTGGCGTGTCGTCCATCAGCAACCCGACGAACGCGAGGCCGGGCACGTGCTTGCCGAGCACGACGAGGCACACGGTCAGCGGCGAGGCCATCAGCAACCCGAGCGGCCCCCACAGCCACGTCCAGAACGCCACGGACACGAGCAGCACCACCTGCGACACGCCGACCGCGCCGGCATACAGCACCGTTTCGAGCACGAGATTCGTAAACAGCTCGAGGACGACAAACAGGGCGAGGACGATCAGTGGACCCGTCCACCCCGGCAAGGCCGCGAGACTGACGAGGATCGGCGCGCCGGCGCCGAGCACGGGACCGATGTACGGGATGAATCGGAACACCGCGCCCAGCGTCGCCCACACCAATGGGTACGGGACGCGGAGGAAGTACAGTCCGACGAACACCGCGATGCCGTACAGCAGGCTCACGAGCGACTGCATCAACAGCTGGCGGCTGACGCGATCTCCGGCTTCGTCGAACGCCTTCGTGGTGGTGGCGAGCAGTCCTTGTCCGATGAGCCCGATCAGGCGATCGCGCAGATCGCGGCGTTCGAGCAACATGAAGATGACCATGGCCGCGACGAGTCCCGCCGTGCTCAGCGGTCCGACGACGGGCCCAAGCCACTCGAAGCCCAAAAAACCCGTCACCTGGTTGGAGGCCACCACGAGGGGCCGCAACACGGTTCCTTTCGGTGCCTCCGACGCTTCCAGGTCGGCCTTGATGCCCGCCAACATTTCCTGCAGCTTTTCGACTGTGCTTCCCCGGCCCGCAAGGCGCACGTCGGCGATCTTCGTTTGAATATTGGTGCGATAGGCGGGGAGGTCGTCGACCAGATGGTCCATCTGCCAGGTCAGACCCCAGCCCGCGAGGCCGAGCGTCGCGAACACCAGCGTGACGACGACCAGCACGGCCGGCACCCGACCGACCCACCGTTGAAGCCAGGTGACGGGCGGCGTGAGGACGAACGTGAGCAGGATGGCGAACGCGAACGGCACGAGGACGGCCTGTGCCCAGTACAAGACAGCGACAACGAGCACGCCGCCGGCGAATGTCACCCAGGGCTTCACGGATTTCAAGGAGTCGTCCAGGGTCCTGCTCCGTTGCTGGCCGAATTAGTCAGCGCTTCAGCGCCAGGGTTCGTCAGGCCTCAGATGCGCTGTAATGGCCGCGATTGCGGCCGTGAGTGCGACGGGCTCCACCGGCTTCGGGGCATGCACCTGAAAGCCAGCCGCGAGGGCCTGATCGCGATCGTCGGCGCGCGCGTAGCCCGTCAGTGCGACCGCGGGAAGAAAGCCTCCGTGCTCGGCCTCATGCTCTCGAATTTTCCGGATCAGCGTGTACCCGTTCCCATCCGACAGGTCGATGTCGCTCACCAGCGCGTGCGGCTGCTCCACGTCGAGTACGTGAAGCGCCTCGTGAGCCGACGCCACCGCCTTCACGCTGGCGCCAGCAAGCGTCAGCACCATTGAGGTCAGTGCGCGGCCGTCGGCGTCGTCGTCAACGACCAGGATGCGCAATCCGTCGAGCCGCGGGAGACGCGGAGCGGGCGAGCTCGTCGAAGACTCGATTCGTCGATCGACGAGCGCGCTCGCTTGACCTGCGCGAGCGCCGCCAGCGGCCACCGGCAGACGAACGATGATCGTCGCACCCTGTCCCGCGCCGGGACTGATCGCGTGCACGGTTCCCCCGTGCAGCTCCACGAGCTGACGCACGATGCTCAGCCCGAGACCCAGTCCGGTGTGACGTTCCGTCGTCGCGCCTTCGGCCTGGCGGAAGCGCTCGAACACGTGTGGCAGAAGGTCCGGACCGATGCCCTGTCCTGTATCGACGACTCTGACCTCCAGGTGCTCCTTCGAAGACTCGATGAAGACACACACACGTCCCCCTTCAGGGGTGAACTTGATCGCATTCGAAAGCAGATTCCAGATCACCTGCTGCAACCGATCGGCGTCGCCGCTGACCGTTCGCGAGCCGGCAGCGACATCGAATGCGAGATGCACGTTCTTGCTCTCCGCCAGGGGGCGAATGTCGTCGAGCGCCGCTTGCGCCACGGCGGCGAGATCGACGGGCTCCCGCGCCAACCGAATGGCTCCCCTGAGGATTCGCGACGTATCCAGGAGATCGTCGATCATGTGTGCGAGCGCTGAGGCGCTGTGTCCGATGGCCGCGATCGCATGTTCCGCGCGCGCGGGCGGCAACTGCTTCGACTCGAGCATCCGAGCCCATCCGAGGACGGCATTCAAGGGCGTCCGGATCTCGTGCGACACCATTGCGAGGAAATCGTCCTTGAGATGGCTGACAGCCTCGGCCTCCTCGGTCAGCGTTTGTGCGCGAACCGCGGCGACAACCAGGTGCTCGTTGGCTTCGCGCATCTGGGCCATGCGTTGGTCCACGGAAGCACTCTTCGGGCGCCGCGACGCTCGCTTTCGCGAAACCTTCGAATCGATCGCCTTTGTCACCATCTGCATTGTGCGACTGCCCAGAGTGCAATGCAACGTCCCGCCGCCCATGGCAGAGGTAGAATCTGGTCACCGGCTATTCAAGACCCATGACGAGCGACAACATGCGGCAGCGGGTGTTCCGGCGCATGCTGGCGCGAGAGGCTGGAACGGGTGCCGACGCACCAGCCATGGCCGCGGCGACCCGCCGCGCGTGCGACCGCCTCGCTCAACAGTTGACGCCACTGATCGGCGACGCCGGAGTCGACGCGATTCTTGCTCGCAGCCTGCACCTGGCACAACGGGACATTCCAGGGCTCGCGCCGGTTCGTGCATTCGATCAGCGTGATGGGCTCTGCGCACTTCTGCAGCGGTCCCTCGAGCAGCACGAGCCAGCCGTGGCCACCGAGGCTGCCGTCGCCATGCTCGCCACGATCGGTGAGTTACTGGCGTCATTCATCGGGGAGAGCTTGACGACCCGTCTCCTGTGCGAGGCGTGGCCCGACGACTTCGCCGGCGACACACCGAGGAAACCATCACATGAGCGATAAAGTCCCGATCCGTCGCCTGCCGACAGGCGTCCCTGGATTCGATGCTGTCCTGGGTGGCGGCGTGCCCGAGTTCTCGTTCAATGTCATTGCCGGCACGCCGGGAGCCGGCAAGACCACGCTGGTGCAGCAGATCATGTTCGCGATGGCGCGCGCCGATCGGCCCGCGCTCTTCTTCACCGTGCTCGGCGAACCACCGCTCAAGATGCTCCGCTATCAACAGCAGTTCGACTTCTTCGACGTGGCGAAGGTGAACGCGTCGGTGCGGTTCGTCAACCTGGCGAAGGAGGCGCTGCGACGGCGGGCTCGGCGAGGTGCTGAAGCGCATCGTCCAGGAGGTGGAGGCGACGTCGCCCGCCGTCGTCATCGTCGACTCATTTCGATCGGTCATGCAGGCGACACAACGCAGAACGGCCAGCTCGACGCTGCAGCACTTCGTCCAGGAGCTGGGCATGCGGCTGACCGGCTGGCAGGCGACGACCTTTCTTGTCGGCGAGTTTCAGATGGCCGAGACCGAGGACCATCCGATCTTCACGGTCGCGGACGGCCTCGTGTGGCTGTACCAGAGCATCGATCGCAATTCGATGGTGCGGAAGATGCAAGTCATGAAGATGCGCGGCCAGGCGCCCATTCCCGGCCTGCACACCTTTCGCATCACCGACCGCGGCATTCAGGTGTTCCCGCGACTGATCTTCGGGCCACCGGAGACGTCACCGGCAGGCGGCGCGGGCAAGACGAAGCGGCGACCGCCGCGGCTGTCCGTTGGCGTGACCGGTCTCGACGAGATGCTGGGCGGCGGCATTCCGTCCGGACTACTCCGTTCTCGTCGCCGGACCGTCGGGATCGGGCAAGACCGTTCTCGCCACGCGAGTTCATCCGCGAGGGCGCCCGTCGCGGCGAACCGGGCGTCATCGCGGTGTTCGAGAAGCGCCCGAGCGAATACGCACAGACCAGCGCCATCGGTCTTGACCAGGCCGCTCGCGACGGCCAGGTGGGCATCATCCACACGCGCCCGCTGGATCTCTCGATCGACGAGACGCTGCACGAGTTGACGGAGGCGATTCATCGGCTCAAGGCCCGGCGCGTCGTGATCGATTCGCTGTCCGGATTCGAGCTCGCGCTCGCCCCCACGTTTCGCGAGGACTTCCGCGAGTCGCTCTACCGCCTGGTCGCGGCCTTGACCGGGATGGGCCTCACCGTGATGATGACGGCCGAACTGGAGGACAGCTACACGGATCTCCGGTTCAGTCCGCACGGGACGGCCTTTCTGACCGACGCGATCATCCTGCAGCGATATGTCGAGCTCGACGGCCAGTTCAAGCGGGTGATGGCGGTCGTCAAAGTCCGCGCGAGTGCCCACCAGAAGGACCTGCGCTTGTTTGAGATCACCGCCGACGGCATCGTCGTCGGTGACCGGATCGCGGACTATCAAGGACTTCTCACGGGGAGCCCTCACCTGGTCTCGCCCGGCAGCCGGCTGCCACCTGGTCGCCCGACCACCCGGCGACCGAGGTCGTGAGGCATGAAATCGTCACGCACACGGCGTTCGAAGAAGGCCTCGACTGACCCGCGTCATCGGCGCGAGCGTGGTTCGCGGCGCGGCGCGGAAGCGTGGTCGAAGGCGCGTGCCGAACCTCGTCGCGCCCTGGCCGCGCAGACCCGCGCGGACGTCGAGCGGCTGATGGACCAGATGCGTGAAGCGAATGAGCGGCTGATCGTCGCGGCGGTTCAGGCGCAGAACCTGTCGGACGAGGCCCACGCTGGAGGCCGCGCAGGCCAGAGCGGAACTCGACGATCTCATGAGCCAGCTGCGGGACGCGAATGAGCGGTTAGCCGCCGCTGCGCAGGCCACGATGGCGGAGGAAGCCAGCGAGCGTGAAGAGGAGTATCGACGTCTGTCCGGCCGGCTGCTCACCCTGCAGGATGAGGAACGACGGCGTCTCGCGCTCGATCTGCACGACTCGACCGGTCAGCGCCTGGCCGCTCTGACCATGAATCTCGACGTGGTCGAGGCGAGCCACGAAGGCGCTCGACGCCCGGTCGCGCCGGGCGCTCGCGGAGAGTCGATCCCTGGCCGAGCAGTGTGCTCGAGAGGTGCGGACGCTCGCGTATCTGCTGCACCCCCCATTGCTCGATGAGGCGGGACTGCTGTCGGCGGTGCGCTGGTACGCGGAGGGCTTCACGAAGCGCAGCGGCATTCAGGTGGTCGTCGATCTGGGCGAGGTCGGGCGATTGCCACGGCCGATCGAGACGGCCCTCTTCCGCGTCGTGCAGGAGAGTCTCACGAACGTCCATCGTCACGCGTCAACCACAACCGCCTCGATTCGTCTCACGATGACGGCCGACGTCGTCGCGCTCGAAATCCACGATCAGGGACACGGACTTCGTGACCCGCTGACACACCAGGACTGGGATGCTCCAGCCCGAGACGCTGGGCGTGGGGATTCAGGGGATGCGAGAGCGCATCCGTCAGCTGGGTGGGACCTTCGACGTCGAATTCACGGACAAGGGAACGACGGTGTGCGTTGGCGTGCCACTGAACGCGGACACCCCATGAAGCGCGTCCGCATCCTCATCGCCGATGATCACGAGGTCGTGCGGCAGGGTGTGCGCGCAGTACTGGAAGGGCAGGCGGGGTGGGTCGTGTGCGGCGAAGCGAGCACGGGGCGCGAAGCCGTGGCCAAGGCCATCGACCTGCGGCCCGACATCGTGGTCCTCGATGTCAGCATGCCGGAGTTGAATGGCCTGGAAGCCACGCGCCAGATTCGGCGCGCCGTGCCGGCCAAGGTCCTCATCTTGACCGTGCACGAATCCGATCAGGTCGTGACGGAGGTGCTCGATGCCGGCGCGCACGGGTACGTGCTTGAAAACAGACGCGGGACGAACACTGGTCGAGGCCATCCGCGCCCTGCTCGGCCATCAGGAATTCTTCACCGAACGTGTGCACGGAGTTGCGGATCGCCGAACGGATGCACGCCGCGTGGCACCCGACCGGCGTGCGTCGGGACGTCTCACGCCGCGCGAGCGCGAGGTGCTGCAACTGCTCACCGAAGGCAAGTCGAACAAGGAGATCGGCGTGGTGCTCGGGATGACCACCAAGACCGCGGAAACACACCGCGCGCACATCCTGGCCAAGCTCGATCTCCACTCGATGAGTGAGCTCGTGCGCTACGCGATCCGGAACCGCATCATCGAGCCCTGAACGCCTCACCACAAGACGTCCCAAGACCTACAGAGTCCACCGTATAGCCGTGTGGCAGGCAGGGTGCCACACTTTATATGCTCGCTATCGAAGGCTGCGATGCCGCATCACGCTTTGCTCACACGTATACGCGCCGAATATCGGGAGATGCCGGGTTTGCGGCTGACTATCGAACAAGCGCAGCGCCTCTGTGGCGTTGAGCGGGCGGTGTGCACGGCGATCCTCGACGCCCTCGTGTCGGACAAGTTCCTGTGTGTGACGTTCGACGGCGCGTATGCGCGATTGACCGATGGGGATGTTTCTCCTTCCCGACCGGTCAAAGCGGATCTGGCAACCGGCCAGCGTGTTGCGAAGGCGTCGTGAGGCGCGGCACGTTTCAGAGGACAACTGCGATGGCTCGCACGCTTCGAATCGTGAAACCGAACGCCGCCTTCGACGTGGAAGGGTTTCTCCGTTCCGCCGCCGCCGGGTCAGCCGTCGTGACCTATCAACCCAGGGACATCATCTTTTCCCAGGGTGACGCGTCCGACAGCGTCATGTACCTTCAGAAGGGCGCCGTCAAGCTCTCGGTGGTGTCTCGCAACGGCCAGGAAGCCGTCGTCGCGATGTTCGAGACGGGTGCGTTCTTCGGCGAGAGTGCAGTGGTGGGCGATCCCGTTCGGCAGGAAGCCGCCACCGCGATGACCGCGACCACCGTGCTGATTGTTCCGAAACAGCAGATGATTCGCCTGCTCTCCGAACAGCATGATTTCTCCGATCGCTTCATCGCTCACATGCTCGCCCGGAACATTCGCATCGAAGAAGACATGGTCGATCAGTTGCTCAATTCCAGCGACAAGCGGCTGGCCCGCGCGCTGCTGCTGCTGGCGCATTACGGCAAGCCAGGCGAGTCTCGTCGCGTGCCGGCCTCGATCTCTCAACAGACGCTCGCGGACATGGTGGGCACCACGAGGTCACGCGTGAACTTCTTCATGAACAAGTTCAGGAAGCTCGGCTACCTCGAATACAGCGGCGGCTGGAAGGTCAACAACTCGCTCGTATCAGTCATCTTGCGCGACGAACGTGTCGGAACTCGGCCGTCGAAGACCGGCTGAATGGGTTCGAGCATACAGGATCCGCCGGTATGGCCGATGTGATCGACCCTCTATCTATGTGTGCTCATGCGGCCCCCGACGACGGGGACATCGTTATCCGACAGGAGAGGCGAGAAGGCAGGGAGGTCTACGTCCTGCACACCGCCGCGGGTGTCGGCCAGTACCTGATCCGGACGCGTGAAGAAGCTGTCAGGCAAGCGGTGACGTTTGCGACGCGTCAGGGTGTGCGTGCGTGGTTGGCCCGAGAGACACACGATTTCGTCCTGCTGAATGACGTTCGAGTGGGGGATCTGTCTGAATCGTGAGGGGTTCGTGATGGCGAAATCATCGTAGGGAACGACGGTCCGCTCGTGTCAGTCATCTTGCGGGACCGTAGCGAGAGTGGCCCGCGACGTCGACTCTCGCAAAATCGATAAAGCCAGAACCTCGCGAACGTCGTTCCCGTCGAGGCTTTCGACCTCCAGCAAGCGGGTCGCCAATTGCGTGAGGGCGTCGCGATGCGCGGTGAGCAACGACTCGGCACGGGCGGCCTGTTCGCCGATGATCCGGCTCACTTCGGCGTCAATGGTTTGCCGCGTCTCGGCACTGCAGTCGCTGCCCTCGTCGACAGCGCCGCCCAGATACCGCAGGCGATCCCCGGCGTACCGCACCGAGCCGAGCTTCTCGCTCATGCCAAACTCGGTCACCATCCGCCGCGCGAGCTGCGTCGCGCGCTGAATATCGTCCACCGCGCCGGTACTGATGGTTCCGAGCATGACGCGCTCAGCGGCGCGGCCACCCATCATGATGGCGACCTGATCTTCGAGCTCTTCGACAGACAGGAGGTACCGATCCTCTTTGGGCATCTGCATCGTATAGCCCAGCGCGCCGCGGCTGCGCGGAATGATGCTGATCTTGCTGACCGGGTCGCCATGCGGGACGAGGCTCGCGACCAGCGCGTGCCCGCACTCGTGATGCGCCACCGTCTGACGCTCCCTGGCGTTCATGACCCGACTGCGTTGTTCGAGCCCGCCGAGCACGCGTTCGATCGCGGCTTCGAAGTCGGCGAACGAGACCCCGCTGGCATTCCGTCGGGCCGACAGGAGGGCGGCCTCGTTCATGACATTGGCCAGATCGGCGCCGCTGAAGCCCGGCGTGACACGCGCGGCGCGCTCGAGATCGAACTCAGGCGCCAGCGTGATCCGCTGACTGTGGATGCGCAGGATCTGCACGCGCCCCGTGAGATCGGGATTGCCCAGGACCACCTGGCGATCGAACCGCCCGGCGCGCAGGAGCGCGGGGTCGAGCACCTCCGGGCGATTGGTGGCTGCCATGATGATCACCGGGCTGTTCGCGTCAGCTTTGAATCCATCGATCTCCGCCAGCAGCTGATTCAACGTCTGCTCCCGCTCGTCGTTCCCCATCATGCGCGTCGCGCCCCCTCGGCTCTGGCCGATGGCGTCGATCTCGTCAATGAACACAATGGCGGGCGCAGCGGCGCGAGCGTGTTCGAAGAGATCGCGCACGCGGGCGGCCCCGACGCCCACGAACATCTCGACGAATTCGGAGCCGCTCGTTTCGAAGAACCGGACGCCGGCCTCCCCGGCGGTGGCCTTCGCGATGAGCGTCTTGCCGGTCCCTGGCGGCCCCACCAGCAGCACGCCCTTCGGAATCCGTCCCCCGAGCCGCGCGAACCGTTGCGGAGTCTTCAGGAACTGAATGATCTCCTGCAGTTCGCCGATCGCTTCGTCCGCACCGCCGACGTCCTTGAAGGTGACGCCCACGTCCTCGGCCTTGACCTCGGTCGCCTTGCTCTTCCCTACGCCGAAGATCCCGCCGCCGACACGACTCGCGACGCTGCGACCGGCCATCGACCAGAGGGACACCACCAGCAACAGCGGGAACAGCCAGTTCAGCACGAAGGTGGCGATGGGGTTGGGTGGACGCGCGGCTCGATAGGTCACGTGCGCGGCGCCGAGCTCCTTCAACAGGTCTGGATCGCCGCTCGACGGCATCAGGGTGACAAAGCGAGTCGTCGCCTGATCGGGAGACTTCGGCGCCGGGTTCGTCATGGTGCCGTCAATGGTGGGCCCGACGGTGACATCGACAAGTTGGCCAGCCGCGAGTTTGGTTTTGAATTCGCTGTAGGGGATCTCGGCGCCCTGGGACAGCTGTGGCCCGATCACCGACTGGAGGATCCAAACGGCAAGCAACCCCGCGCCGATGTAGCCCAGACCGGAAGGTATCTGACGCTTGAAGGGTGATCCGCCGCTATTGTCCTGGCGTTCTGGAGGTGGCACTCGGGCGCCCGGGTCTCCCACCGCTCCCCGCCGGCCGACCCTGCTCGCTGC
Organism: Vicinamibacterales bacterium; assembly: GCA_963746535.1. Classification (GTDB taxonomy): domain Bacteria; phylum Acidobacteriota; class Vicinamibacteria; order Vicinamibacterales; family JAMQPK01; genus JAMQPK01. The sequence goes on from CAVVBP010000013.1 coordinate 63,646, forward strand.
CATAGTGGAACTCCTCAGGCAAACCTTTCAGAGTTTTCGTGACTCCTGAAGAAGCGGCTGCGGCCGCTCGATTCCCAGCTTCGCCAGGCGGCTTTCGAGCGTCGTTGGCTTGACGGCGAGGCGTTCGGCTGCTCCTCCTTGCCCGCGGATTCGCCAGTTCGTGCTCTCGAGCGTGGCGCGGATATGCTCGGCTTCAACCTGGGCCAGCGTCATCGCCCCGCGGGCCCTTCCGGGTGGCGGACGCCGAGGCACGCGCGCCGTCAGCCGAGGGCCGGAGGACATGATCACGGCGCGCTCGATGACGTTGCGCAGTTCACGAACGTTGCCCGGCCACGAGTAGCACCGCAGTTCTCGCATCGACTCTTTCGAAATCGACGTAATCGGCTTGTCGAACGATTGCGCGAATTCGTCGACGAAGTGCCACACCAGTCCCGCAATGTCCTCCGGACGTTCCCGAAGCGGCGGCACGACGATCGGAAACACATTGAGGCGATAGAACAGGTCTTCCCGGAACGACTTGTCGGCGACGGCGTGTTCGAGATTGCGGTTGGTGGCCACGATGATGCGGACGTCGATCTTGATCGGGTGTGTGCTCCCGAGCCGCTCGATCACGTGGTCCTGGAGCACGCGCAGCAACTTGACCTGCGCATTTGCCGGCAGATCGCCGATTTCATCGAGGAACAGGGTCGACTGACTCGCGGCCTCGAAGCGGCCGATCCGGCGTGTGATGGCGTCTGTAAACGCCCCGCGTTCGCAGCCGAAGAGCTCGCTCTCGATGAGCGTGCTCGGAATCGCCGCACAGCTCACTCGAATCATCTGGCGCTGATGGCGCTGGCTGAGTTCGTGGATAGCCTCGGCGAAGACCTCTTTCCCCGCTCCCGTCTCGCCGAGCAGCAGCACGGTGGCGGACGTGGGCGCGACCAGTTCGATCTGGGTGAGGATGTCCCTGATCTTCGGGCTCTGCGACGCCATCAGCCGCGACCCGCTCGCGACACCGACCTCGGGGCGGTAGAGCACGTCGTCCTCGGTCGTGTACTCGCGCACCGGTTCCCAGTTATGTTCCAAAGGTTTTGAGCCGAGGGCACGAGCCCCCATCCGCGGATCCTCCATGTTGTTGCGGCCTCAAGCGTGCCGACAGATCTGTCCACCTCAGTCTGTATCGCGCGCCTCTTCTGAGCTGTGCATTTGTGCACACACGCGGCGTAATCGGCTCGCCCCGTGCTGGACGCGATCTCGTGTCCTTAGTGCAGGGAATCGGAGTGTTGCGCTGGATTCGACTCCTCCACAAGCGCTTGCTGGCGGGCGGCCCGTTCGGCTCGGGGCAGCCGCTCAAACGAAAACGACAGAGGACCGAAACGATCCATCCACTCGGGCGAGCCATTAAGAAGCCCATACAGGCTCTGGCGGATGTCATCGCTTTCGCCGACGTAGACTCTCCGCTGCGGACTATAGATTGTGAACAAACCCGAGACGTCCGGCGCCTCGTGGACACCTCCGTACGTGAACGCGTAGCTGTCATCACGGGCCATCACGTGCCTCCAATGGCACTCAAGCAAATGATGAGCCACCGTCGGTTTCCTGGTGTTGGCGGATGTGATGTTGGCGCCGGTCGTTCATCGTTGCGGGATTTTCGGCACCGCCCGCCGAAATTCCGCCGTGCCGGCGGACCGGCATCACCGCTTCACTGCGGAAGGCTTTCGTGTAACTATCTCTGTCTCGTATACTTGGAATCTGCGGCCTGCCCTGAGCGAGCGCTCAGGCGAGTCGCCCCTCGACGTTGCTCGGGGCGACCTTGAGCGATAGTCGAAAGGTCGAAGGGTGAGGTGGCCGAGAGGCTGAAGGCGGCGGTTTGCTAAACCGAACCGGATCCCATCACGCTCTGACGAAACAGGCCAAAACTCGCGATTTCCTGAAAGAATCCCACGATCGCAATTCTGTCCTGTGTCTCCCGATGCGTCGTGATCCGTCAGGATTACTGCACAATTTGCTGCACAGTCCGGAGGAACTCCGCTACGGTAAACCGTCGGAGCTTCTGGCGACCCAGTGTCGCTAGCGGCGCTGTCGTTACCGACAACTCGGACGTCTTGCGCGAGTTGTCGTCACGCCAACGCGACGCCTCACATCGTTCCTAATAAGTTGAGGGAGCTTCCTGGCCAACGCGATGCTGGCCGGCTGCTCCGTCTGCGGTCGGCCACTCACGCTCCAGGAAGCGTGGGACGCCGCGGTCGGCGTCTGCAACATCGACCTCGAGATCCCGTCCCGCAGCCAACGTGGAGCAGCTGATCGGGACGACGCGCCTCGAACAGCCGAGCGAGTATCTGGGACGCAACCCACGCGTGACCCGACGCACTGTTCCAGTGCTGTCGCTGTTCTTCGGCGTAATCCATCAGCTCTCCTCTCTCTAAAGGCTGGCCGAAGATCGGTCGGAAGCCACTACGGCGTTTATTGCGAGTAACGCCACAACTGCGCCGCGGCGGTGCTAGCCCGTTCGTTGAAGTCTATTGGACCGTCATCACCGCGTTACTTCGGCGGTGCAACTCCTGGTTGTTTGGATCTCTCGAAGAACTCTCGTTGCAGCTGCGGCGCAATAGTGTCGACCTTAATGGCTTTTATGGCTTGGGCAACGCGGGCAGAGGTCACGCTGAAAACCGCGTCGCCCCTAGTGGTCGTTGCGCCAGACGCATCGCCTTGATAGTGATTCGGGAAGTGCGCGTACCACGAAATCGCCACGTCTATTCCGTCAGGCAACGCGAGCCGCTTTTGGTCGGCTCCAGATTCCAAACCGGCTCGTTCTGGATGCGCCAAGCCTGGCCTCGCGGACATGACCCGGGAGGTCTCATTTTCTCCAGCGTGCCCATCCACGCCCGGACGAGAAGGATTGGTTGCCGCCGGCGGGTTCGGACCCAGGGCAGAACCGCTCAGCGAGTAGATAACGTACTCCTTCGGCGAATCCAACTGCGACTGCAGAAAGTGTTGAAGAAGAACAATGTTACCGCCGTGACCGTTGACGATCACCACCTTCCGGCAGCCGTTGCGCGCCATCTCGGCCACCGTTTCTTGTAGCAGCTGCAGCTGGAGCCCGGTGCTGTATGCAATCGTTCCAGGCTGATGTCGAGCCTCCGCAATCTGGCCGAAGTAGTACTCCGGGAATATGAGGACATATTCGAGCTTTGCGGCGAGCGCTGTGGTTTGCCTCACGTTGATGAGATCGGTTCCGAGCGGCCCAGACGGTCCGTGCTTTTCGACGACCCCGAATGGCAAGGCACAGGTGTAGCTTGCTGCGCTCAAGGCCCGCTGGAAGTCGTCCGCGGTCAACTCGGCCCAATTCGCTGAAAGGCTTTGAGCGACTGCCGGGTTCCACACAGCCGTTGCCATCAAGATGGCGACTACGAGGCGCTTCATAGGCTCAATCTCCATTCAATGGGCTAACTAACAGTAGGCCGACCAACATATCTCGGCCGACGCTGCGAGGCTCGCAGCATACGCGAATCCAGTCGTCAGGGAACTAGGGTGGTTTGCATAACATCGGCCCGAGGTCTGCCGCCACGTTTGTCCCGCTAACGGCGGCCATCACTCCTCATAAGTCGTTAGCGTTCATCGGAAGTGCCTCGGCGCAAGGCTGATGAGACGTGCCCCGATAGAGATGCCGAGGCACTTTCGAGGCGTGAACTACAGCCACCGCTGCCCGAAAGGCAATCGCCAGATGCGGCGCGTCCTCAATCAGGCCGCCAATGCCGCGGTAAATGCCAAGGGCACGATAGTCCGTCATCATTGCCCGAATCGATGCCTTGGTTTGTCTCCTACAAGTCTCCAGTCCGAATCTGTATACAGATTTCGGACATGACTCGGTCGAGCCTCAAACTCGCGCATGTGGCTGGATGAACTCATCGCACCAGCCAGGTGGCAAGCGCGCGCCACGCCTCGCTGGTGCCGACGACGGTCCGCAACGGAAACGTCGCTAAGATGCCCAGACCCAGAAGGAGAGTGACCCACCGAGTCCGCGCGCCGTGCCAAAGATCGCGGACAGCAGGCGCGAGCACGAGTGTGCTCAGGAGCGCGAACATCGGCACGAATCGCCCCGATAGAATCGGCATCCTCGTGATGGCTGGCCACATGAGCCCTCCAAGCGTGGCGAGCAGCATCAGCCGCTTGTGGACGTCAGGGCGACGACGCCAGGCGAGGCCGGCTACGGCTAGGCCGGTGAAAACCGCGATATCCGCGACGCCAACGATCATGAAGCCGAGCGCATCGGGAAACGGTCCGCCAGGGTTCCACCCATCGCGCGCTCCCCGCACCGCCGTCAACAGCCCCGTGATCACCATGAGCGGGATGAGCCCCGCAGCGAGGCCTCCAAGCCGCCGGTGTACCGCTACTCGTCCCGTCATGACCAGGCTCACTTGCGCCACGAGCAGAAGAATCCACGCACTGAAGGCAGCGGCGTGAAGATGCACGATGAGGGGAATGGACGACGAGATCGGCTGACCAGCTGGGTAATGAGTGGCCCGCGTGATCGGCCAAAGGTAGTAGCTTGTCGCGAATCCCAGGAAAACGACGGAAAGCGCCGCGAGCGCCATCCCCGCGAAGAACCGACGATCGTCGACCACAACCCGGTGTTCAGTCTCGGTAAGCATGGACGGACCTCAACACCAACTCCAGTTGGCCACGCCTCGCGATTGAGGCTGTCGCACAATGTCGCGTCAGGTGGGAGCCGTGGAAGTAGGAACGGGTTACGCTGCTGGCTGTTACGTTACGTACGTCGCGTTTCAATGACCTGGCAACCGTCGGGGTCCATATAATCGACCTGACATGGAGACAGGGCCGGTTCCGCCGGAGGCGGTCGCGGCGCAGTTGGAACGGGTGCTCGGCAGCGCGACGTTCCGAGGCGCGGAGCGTTCCAGGAGCCTGCTTCGTTTCATCGTCCAGGAGGGCCTTCAGGGACGAGCTGATCGGCTGAAGGAGTACACCCTGGGTTCGGAGGCCTTGGGGCGCGGCGAGCAGTTCGATCCGCGCACCGATCCGATCGCTCGCGTCGAGGCATCGCGCCTCCGGTCCCGGCTCGATGTGTACTACGCGACCGACGGCCTCTCGGATACCGTGCGCATCTCATTGCCCAAGGGCGGCTATGCACCCCTGTTCGAAGTGCGCCCAGCCGCGACGCCGATCGAGCAGCTCCTCGTAGAGCCGCTCTCGGTTGTGCCGACGGATCCTGCGCTTGGTTCCCGGACAATGCCATTCAAGCTAGCCCTTGCGGGAATGGCCGTGGCGGTGGCAGTACCGACCGTCATCGCGGGCTGGCTCTTCACGCGGCCCGTGCCGCGCCCACCGCCTGCTCCGGAAATGCGGCTCGAGATCACGACGCCGACGACGACGGATCCGGTGTCGCTGGCGATCTCGCCGGACGGCCGTTCTCTCGTCTTCGTTGGAAGCGCCGATGGCCTCTCGCGACTGTGGCTTCGCGGCCTGGATTCCATCACGACGCGTCAGCTCGTCGGCACCGAGCACGCGGCGCTTCCCTTCTGGGCCCCTGATGGTCGGTCGATCGGGTTCTTCGCGGAGGGCAAGATCAAGCGGATCGATATCGAGAGTGGTCTCGTGCAGACGATCTCGACGGCCGCTGTCCCTGCTGGCGCGGCCTGGAACAGCGATGGAGTCATTCTGCATCCGCTCGTTCCCGACAGCCCGCTTTTCCGAACGTCCGTCTCGGGATCACCGCTCGTGCCGGCCACACAGCTTGCCCCAGCGCAGACGGGGCATCGCGGGCCCGCGTTCCTGTCTGACGGTCGCCACTTCCTGTTCTATGCGATGGGAAGTACGACGGTGAGGGGCATCTACGTGGGTGAGCTCGGTACGATGGTTGTCCGGCGTCTGCTCGACGCGGACACGCCAGCCGTCTTCGCGCCACCGAGTCACGTGCTGTATTTGCAGCACTCGACGCTCTTCGCGCATCGTCTCGATCCAGCAACGATCACGCTCGTCGGCGAGCCGATGGCGCTCGCCGAAGGCATCGCGTCCGAACCGGGCGCGGGCCTGCCGGCAATCGCCGCGTCGTCGACGGGAACGATTGTCTATCGCACCGGTTCGGCGGGCGGCCAGCGGCAGTTCATCTGGTTTGATCGAGCGGGCAAGGAACTCTCGCGGATCGGGACACCTGAAGCGCACGGTCCGTCATACGGATCGATCTCTCCTGACCGTCGACGCTTGGCCATGCAGCGCACCGTCGACGGGAACACGGATATCTGGCTTCTGGACCTCGAGAGGGGACCATCGATCCGCTTCACGTCCGACCCACTGCCGGACATCGCCCCGGCATGGTCGCCTGGAGGCGACCGGATCGTCTACGCCTCGCAACGTGACGGAGTGTTCGAGCTGTTCGAGAAGACGCTGGACGGGGCCCCAGCCAGGCTGCTCCTACACACGCTGCAAGCCAAACAGGTTACCGATTGGTCCCGTGACGGACGCTACCTGTTGTATCGCGCGATCACCCTCGCACCGAACTACGACATGGACATATGGGGGATGGCGCTCGAAGGTGATCGTGCGCCGTTCGCGGTGGTTCGCACGCCATTCGAGGAACGCGACGCGCAGTTCTCACCCGACGGCAAGTGGATCGCGTACCAGTCGAACGAGTCCGGGCAGCATGAAGTGTATGTGCAACCCTTTCGGGGTCCTGGTGAGCGAGTGAGAATCTCAGCGAACGGGGGCGTGCAGGCGCGGTGGCGCGCCGATGGACAGGAGCTGTTCTACCTCACGCTCACGGGTCAGCTGATCGCGGTTCCGATCGCGCTCCGGCCCGACGGGAGCACGCTGAGGCCTGGTGCGGCCGTTCCGCTCTTCCGGGCCAAGGTCGGCGGGGTACAAGGCATCTCGCTGCACAACTACATCGTCGCGCCGGATGGGCAAGGGTTCCTACTCGATACCGTGGTCGAACAGACATCCGCGCCAATTTCCCTCATCTTGAACGCCAAGCTGCGGAACGAGTAAGGCAGGAGCAGTTGTTGCTGCAACCCTGTCGGTCTCAATTGCGGGATGACGTCTGATGAGGCCGTGATGCGAGAGCCGCGCGACGTTCTTAGAACTTGCATCGCATGGCTTCCAGGGGAGTTGCAGGCAAGCAATGCTTTCGGAATCGATTGGCTGGGTGACTGGGATTCGAACCGACTGGCCGCGGGTTATCGGCAGCGATTTTGGGAATTCGCCGCGATTTTGGGAATTCGCCGCGACTCTCGGCGATTGGTCCTGAGTGGTCGCGCAGTGGCTTTCTAAAATCCCGGAATCTCGCTCGGAAGCGCGTGAGACGTTCACGGTAACCGTCGTCGCGCCGGAGCCTAACCATCATCGCTCCAATCGAGGGCAGCGTTGCCGCATTCGCTGTCCACCGCTTTGTCGATGCGTGATTTGTTCGTGCGTAATTGCGAGCTCGGCGCCCGCCGCTGCCCCGCGATAACGTCGGGGCGGCCGACCCCGCCCGTGGGCTTGACCTCGCGATCGGTGCCAATCGTGGCGCCCAGAAAATCCAAGGGAACTACTGCACAATTTGCTGCACGATCCCGGACACGGGCGGCTGGCTCGCGGAATCATTAGCAATTTCTTCGACTCAATGTGATGACGTGAGAGCGGATCGTGAACGGGAAAGTTTGATAATTCGGGCCTAATTTGCACAGGTCTCGGTCCGAAAAACCGTCGCCGCTCGAATCGAGCCGTTTACGCAAGTGCCGATTTCACGTACACTTAGCGTCTGCGGTGAGGTGGCCGAGAGGCTGAAGGCGGCGGTTTGCTAAACCGTTGTAGGGCCTAAAAGCTCTACCCAGGGTTCGAATCCCTGCCTCACCGCCAGTTTTTCCCACCCTGGGTATATTCCTGTCGCCGACATCCCTGCCGGCGAACACCATCCTGAGATTGATTTGTCGCCTGTCCCTTTGTAGACAGCCTGCCAGCAGGGTCACGTGCCATCCTTTTTGCATGAACGCACGAATGGGCGACCGCCCAGTGCGGTGCCGGAATCGACGTTCACGCCTTTCTCGACTCGGCTGGCGTCGCGATTTCACGACTGAGGTGTTTATATGAAACTCAATGCACTCGCCGGCGTTCTCCTCATCCTGCTCGGTGTCGTCGCCCTGGCCTACCAGGGCATTACCTACACGAGCCGCGATACCGTCATCGACGTGGGCCCCATCCATGCCACTGCCGAACGCGAGCACACGCTGCCGCTGTCGCCGGTGCTGGGGATCGTGGCCATTGCCGGCGGCGCGATGCTGCTGTACGCGGGCCGTCGCAGCCACGCTTAGGCGGGCCCCCTGGAGCACCATCCTGCTCCTTATCCTTGGTGGGGATGGTCGATTCATCATGCGGACAACACGGGGCGACGGGCTGGCTGTTGCACTCCTTCTTGCGCTGAGTCTTGTCTTCGCAAGCGCCGCCCCCGCACGCGCCGAAATCGGCCTCATCGTCCAGGAGCCCATCGGCGCCCTCGGCTTCTTCACGCGCGTCGGGCATACCGGCGTGTACCTGTCTGACATCTGCCCCGATGGGAGCCCGGTCAGGATGCGCCCCTGCATTCACACGGGCCGCCCGGGCACTTCCTCGAAACGGCGACGCAGGTGTCGGGCTGCGCCGCAGCAACTGACGGCTCGGTTCGACGCGCTAGAATAGGGCAAGCCGACGCGAAGGTTGGCTAACACCCAGGAGGAATCATGTTGCCGCGTGCTGTTCTCTCGCTCGGCGTCGCGTTCGTGCTCGCGCTTGTTTCTCTGCGGGCGCAGGAGGCGCAGACCTACGGCGACGGCGTATCGTTGAAGGACACGACCCCGCTCGCGCAGGTCATCGACAAGCCCGCAGACTTCGAAGGCAAGACGGTGCGCGTCGAAGGGACCGTTACGGCCGTGTGCATGCACATGGGATGCTGGATGGCGCTCACGCCCGACGCGGGCTCGAACACGAAGACGATGCTCATCAAGGTCGATGACGGCGTCATCGTGTTCCCATCGAGCGTCAAGGGAAAGCGCGCCGCGGCTCAGGGCGTCATCGAGCGCATTGGCGCGGGCACGGAAGAACAGGAAGCCGCCTCGGAACAGGCGCGCAGCACCGGCGCGAGTGCTCCCGTCTCGTGGCAACTGAAAGCCACCGGCGCCTTGGTGTACCAACCCTGATCAGATTCTCAGATTCTTTACAGCAGATCAGGAGACTAAGAGATCTTTTTTCTTGAAGAAGAAAAAATATCTCCTAATCTCTTAGTCTCTTGTTTAGAACTGGCTGCTAGGCCGCAGAGATCGGGGTGGACCAGACTTCGAGCCTGCCCAGGCGGAACGCCTTCTGGAACGCCGCCACGACCTTCGGATCGAACTCGCTCTCCGACCCCTTCACGATGATGTCCCGCGCTTCGAAGGGCGACATCGCCTTGCGGTACGGCCGATCGCTCGTCAGCGAATCGTACACATCGGCCACGGAAATGATGCGCGCCTCGATGGGGATAGCCTCTCCCTTGGTCGGATGGTAGCCCGAGCCGTCGAACTTGTCGTGGTGGGCCAGCACGATGGGAATGACACGACGCAGTGAGCCGCCGACCGGCTCGAGCAGCCCGATGCCCTTGCTGACGTGCTGCTTGATCTCTTCGTATTCCGCGTTGGTCAGCTTCGCGGCCTTGTAGAGCAGCTCGCGGCTGATGTCGAGCTTGCCGATGTCGTGCAGCATCGCGGCCGCCTTGATGTCCTCAATCTGATCGGTGTCGAGGTCCATCATCCCGGCCAGCGTGGCCGCATACGCGGACACGCGCTGCGAGTGATGCTCGGTGTAGCTGTCCTTCGACATGAAATGGCGGAGGATCATCAGAATGCCGTGATAGGTGTCGCGCAGCTCGCGCACCTGCGCGTTCTTCCGCTCGCACAGCGTGCCCATCATGTAGCCGGTGATGATGAGCGAGCCGCCCCACACGATGACGTCGAGCCACTTCGTGTACCACGGCGCCGCGGCCGCCGCCAGGCGCGCGCGGTCGGCGCCGAACGCGTCGCCGTACAAAATGAGCCCCACGACCATCAGCACGCTCGCGACAGCCGTGAGCGTGGCCTGACGCTTGCCGTACAGGTAGGCAGACCCGAGCGTGGGCAGCACGTAGAAGCCCAGCACCATCTGCTGCGAAGAGAGCACGTGATTCAAGAGCAGCGCGATCGCAAACAGCGAGAGCAGAATCCAGAGCTCTTTGTTCACGCGCTCGAAACGAAGCCAGGCCAATGCGGTCGCTGATGATGATGTCATTTGCTGAAAGTCTCAAAAATTTCCCTGGCGAGCTCGGCCGCGCGATCGGCGTCGGCCTTGAGCTGGTTCGCTTCCTCTGTCGCCGCCGCCAGCGATCGTTCGAGTGAAACCCGTTTCTCTTCGAGCTCGTCGCGCCGCGCGCATGCGATGTCGCGTGCCGCCGAGGCCTCGCTCAGCTCGGCACGCAGTTCCAGCAGCTCCCGCTCGTGCCGCTCGCTGTCGGCGCGCTGCATCTCGGCCTGTTCGGCCCAGAGCTCTTCGTGCGAGGTGTCGCGCTTTTCGAGCCTGGCGGCCAGCTCGTCGCGTTCTTTCGTGGCCTGCTCGACTTTCGCGCGCAGCTCCTGAAGGTGCACGCGCCCCTGCTTCAGCAACTGCTCGAGCTGAGACAGCTTCGAGGGTTGAGCGTCCGTCGATGGTGCCGCGGGTTCGGCGATGTCGGCGATCGTGCTCATCTTCCTGGGGGGATGCCTGGTGCAAAGGCGAGACCTGTGCCGCATTCCCGCGCCCGGTCGGGGTAACTGTCTGATTTCGAGCTTGTTGCTGATGGCGTCCGGAACGGGACTGCAAGCGGCGGGCCTGCAGGAGTGGTCAGTTCTGGTACGCGGTACGCAAAAAACGATAGAGCGTTCAAAAACGCGTGCTCAACGTTGCGCGCCCCCTCGCGAACGCACGACGGTACGGCCACGGGATAAGATCGGCCGGCATGAACCCGGGTCCGCGCGTTCGATTCGCCCCGTCGCCCACGGGATACCTGCACGTGGGTGGGGCGCGCACGGCGCTCTTCAACTGGCTGTTCGCGAGACGTCACGGCGGCACGTTCATTCTGCGCATCGAAGACACCGACGCCGAGCGCTCGTCCGACGAGATGGTGGCGGGCATTCTCGAGTCGATGCAGTGGCTCGGATTGAGCTGGGACGAAGGGCCGATCGTGGGCGGTCCTCACGCGCCGTATTTTCAATCGCAGCGGTTCGCGCGCCATCGCGAGCTGGTCGGCGAGCTCGTCCGGAACGGACGGGCCTACAAGTGCTATTGCTCGCAGGAACTCTTGAAAGACAAGCGCGACGCCGCCGAGCGCGCGGGCGGTGGCTGGAAGTACGACCGCACCTGTCTCGCGCTCGGCGCCGGCGAGCAGGCTCGACTCGAGGCGTCTGGCGTGCAGCCGGCGATCCGCTTCAAGGTTCCCGACGGGAAAACCTCGTACATCGATCACGTACGCGGCCGCATCGAGTTCGACCACCAGCAGATCGAGGACTTCGTCATCCTGCGGTCGAACGGCCTGCCGATCTATCACCTCTCCGTGGTCGCCGACGACATCGACATGGGGATCACGCACGTCATCCGGGGCGACGATCACATCTCGAACACGCCGAAGCACATTCTGCTGTGGCAGGCGCTCGGCCTCACACCGCCGGAATTTGCCCACGTGCCGCTGATTCTCGGCACCGACAAGAAGAAGCTGAGCAAGCGCCACGGCATGACGTCGGTGACCGAATACGAGCGGATCGGCTATCTGCCCGACGCGATGGTGAATTTTCTCGGGCTGCTCGGATGGTCTCCCGGCGGCAACCGCGAGCTGATGTCGCGCGACGAGATGATTGCGGCGTTCACGCTCGACGGCATCAGCGGCGGCGCGGCCGTGTTCGATCCCGAAAAGCTGGACTGGGTCAATTCGCAGTACCTGGCGCAGCTCTCGCCGGCCGAGCTGGTCGCGCGTGTGAAGCCGCTGCTGCAGACGGCTGGATTATGGGACGAGGTGTATGACGCGGAGGGGCGCCGCGAGTGGCTGCAGCGGGTGCTCCGGATCGTGTTGCCGAGAGTGAAGCGGTTACCGGAATTCGTCGATCAGGCGCGGCCTTTTCTAACCGCCGCCGTGGACTACGATCCGGAAGCGGTGCGGAAGCACCTGGGGACGCCGGATCTCGCGGATCACGTCGACGCGCTCGTCGAGGCGCTCGAGAGCGACGCCGGTCCGTTCGATGAAATGGAAATCGAGCGCGTGTTACGCCGCGTCGCCGACGCGCGTGGCATCAAGGCCGCGGCGTTGATCCACGCGGCGCGCATCGCCGCGGTGGGGAAAGCGGTGAGCCCTGGAATTTTCGAGGTGCTGGCGCTTCTGGGTAAGCCGTTGACGCTCTCACGCCTGCGCGGCCTGGTCTCTTTCCTGCGCACCTAAGCGAGAAGTGACCGGCCAATAGGACACCCCTGCTCCAGCGCGAATCCGAAGCTTCGGGGCCGGACGCGCTGCGAGGCCCGATGGCGTCCGTCCGACGCGAGGACACTATCTTCGCTTTTCATCCTCGCTCGATGCCCTCAGGCTTCTCGCGCGTCAGGTGAACCGTGTCGGCCGCCTGCGCACGGATTCGCGCTGAAGCAGGGGTGTCCCATCGACCGCGAGCCATGACGACGCGATTGATTCGTGGTCGCCTGCACGTGAAGTGGCGCGGGATGGGGGTCCCCGCGCTCATCGAACGCCGGGCCGCAGCCGCGTTTTGCAGACGGACTCCCGGGATCGCGCGCAAGCTGATTGGCTGCGGCACTTCAAGGGATGACAGAGCCGCCGAAAACGCCTTCACAATGGCGTAGAGGCTCTGCTCGTTTTCAGGGGTTTTTCTTGCGGACGGTATAGCCGACGACGAATTTCAACGAGGGCGCGGAGTAGCCGCCGAGCCGGAAGTCTGTGAAGAACCCGCTCTCGTGCGCAAAGCCGAACGTGGCGAACGAGCCGGCGTGCGTGCTCGTGTCGTCGTTGACGCGAAGAAAGATCACCGCCGGCCCGCCGCCCTGATAGAGCGCCCAGCCCGAGCGTCCGAGATCGATGTAGTAGAGAAACTCGACGTTGATCGCGCCGAGCGTGAAGTCGCTGCCGAAGCCGGCGTCGAGCGACGGCCTGAAGCGGAAATTCGGGAAGATCTCGGGCGTTTCGAGGTGGGCGCCGAAGAAGGCCTGCTCGGGGTCCACGGTGGCGCCCCCCTGGAACCCGATGCCCTGCGCCTCGGCGTGGGCGGTTACCAGAAAGAGGACAGCGGCGGCCAGCGTTCCGACGAGAAAGCGTCTAGTTAATGGGACACAAACCTGCATGCTGGGAGAATAGAGCAACAGTGGTTCCAGGTTCCGGTTCCTGTTCCGGTTCCAAGGTTCTGTTCCGAATAAAGGTTCCGGGTTCAGTTCGCGCTCGTGAACCGCGGAACTGAACCGGGAACACTGGAACAGAACCCCTGAACCAGAACCGGAACCCGAACTGGAACCGGAACGTCAGGATCGCCTATTGAGCCCGCTCTTGGCGCCGTTTCATCATTTCCTGCCGGCGCTCTTCCATCTGCTTGCGTCGCTGGGCGATCATCTGTTTCTGCTCGGCCGTCAGCACGCTGAAGATCTCGGACTGCACCCGCGCCTGCGCGAAGGTGAGCTCGGTTTCCGCGTTGCCGACTTCGATGCTGAGCGCCTGCAGGTTGGCGATGTTGCCCGACATCACCGCGTTGTCGATGGCCTCGTGTGCCGTGCGCGCGCGCTCGAGGAGCGGCCTCATCTCGTCGGCGTGCTTCGCGCGAATCGCTTTCACCTGCTCGCGCTGGGCGTCGGTGAGATCGCGCATCACTTCACCGAAGCCCATGGGGCCACCCATCGGTCCGCCCATGCGGCCGCCGCGTCCCATCGGTCCGCCGGGGCCGCGCCCACGGCCGACGTGATCGCCCGATGTCTGCCCCTGGTCCTGCGCCGCGTTGGTATAGGGGACCGATGCGGCCAGCCCCATCACAACAATCGCCACGAACATCAATGCTTTCTTCATGAATCCTCCCAATCGGTCCGGCAGTTGGCCCGGCTGAAGCCGGGCACTACGTACAACCTCTGTCTTTCTAATTAGACGAGACCCGTCGTGACAGTCCTGAGGCGGAATTGTGAAAAGACGGTGGCAGCGGGGGCGGAAGGGGGGAATCTAAAATCTAGAATCTAAAATCTATAAACTGATAGCTGATAACTGATAACTGAAGACTGATGACTGAGATGGAAACACGCAAAGTGCTCGTCGTCGAAGACGAGAAGAACATTCGCGACCTGGTGTGCCTGCACCTGGGCGTCGAGGGGTACGAGTGCGTGCCGGTGGCCGATGGCAAGGAAGCCATGCTGCTGGCGAGCGAGCGGCGCTTCGACCTCGTCATTCTCGATCTGATGCTGCCGGGCGTCGACGGCGTCACCATCACGCGCGCCATACGGCGGCATGGGCCGAATCGCGACGCGCCCATTCTGATGCTGACGGCGCGGCGCGAAGAGGCCGACAAGGTGATGGGCCTCGACAGCGGCGCGGACGATTACCTGACCAAGCCGTTCGGTGTGCGCGAGCTGATGGCCAGAGCCGCGGCGCTGATGCGGCGTGCGCGCGCGCCGATGGCGAGCGGCGACGAGATGCGTCCGCTCTCGATTCACGGCGTCGATCTCGAGCCGGCCCGCCGCGGTGTGCGCGTGCGCGGCGAGGCGATCGACGTCACGCGCCAGGAGTTCAACCTCCTCTACGTGCTCGCCTCGAGTCCCGGCATCGTCTTTACGCGCGATCGCCTGCTGTCGCGCGTCTGGCAGGAACAATCGTTCGTGACGGGCAGGAGCGTCGACACGCTCGTCAAGCGGCTGCGCAAGAAGATTGAAATCGATCCGGCAGATCCACAACTGATCCTCACCGTCTGGGGCGACGGCTACAAGTTTGCCGATGCCTAAGTGGTACCAGAGCCTCTACTGGCGCATTGGCATCGGCTTCGTGCTGTTTCTGGCGGCGATGCTCGCGCTCCAGGGCGGGACGCTGATGTTCCTCATCTCGCGCATGGAAGTCGGGCCTGGTCCGGCGCCTCCGGAAGTCGCGCGCTTCGTCGCGCGCGATCTGGGCGAAGCGCTCAGCACGAATCCGCAGCTCGACATCCGTCAGTTCCTGCGGCAGGAGTACGAAGGACGGTTGCCGCTGGTGGCGATCATGAAGGACGGTCGCGTGATTTCGACCGACGAGACGAGCCCTCCGGAAGATTTCGTGCGCGAGGTTCGCAATCGATTGAACAACTTGCCCGAGCCGTTCATGCGTGGGCCTGGCGGAAGAGGACGCGGGGCCGGACCGCGCATGCCGCGTCCCGACGGTGCGCCTCCGCCGCCCCGCATGGGGGCGTTCGGCGGAAGACGCGGGCTCGCGTCTGGCGTCGTCTTCGTGAACGGCGAGCCGGCGGGCGTCGTGGTCGGCGTGCCGCGCTCGACGTTCCGGCAGTTGGGCCCCACGCTGACGCTCGTCGGCGTCCTGCTGGTGGCGCTGGGGACGACCGCGGCCGCCGTGCTGATTTTCAAACCCGTGCGCGGCCGGCTTCGCAGCCTCGAAGATGCCGCGCGCAAGGTCGGCGCGGGCGATCTCACCGCGCGTGCGCGCGAAGATGGCGGCGACGAGGTGGCCGCGCTTGCGCACGCGTTCAACCAGATGACCGGCGATCTCCATCAGCGCGCCCAGCAGCTGCAGGCGGCCGATCGCATACGACGGTCGCTGCTGGCGGACGTCTCGCACGAGCTGATGACGCCCATCACCGGCATGCGCGGGTATCTGGAAACGCTCTCGCTGCACGCGGATTCGCTCGATGCCGACACGCGCGAGCGCTACCTGACGATCATCCGCGACGAAACCCAGCGCGTGGAGCACATCGTCGGCGATCTGCTGGACCTTGCCCGTCTCGAGGGCGGGGGCGACACGTTCGACGCGCAGGATGTGCCCCTGGAAGACCTGTTCGGCCGCGTGATTGCCCGCCACGGCCAGGCCGCCGGGCAGAAGGGCATCGAGCTGACCTCGGAGGTGGGGCCCGGTGCCGAAATCGTCACCGGCGACCCGATGCGCCTCGAACAGGCCCTGCAGAACCTTGCCGCGAACGCGCTGCGCCACACTCCCCGCGGGGGTCGTGTCACGCTGAACGCGGCGATCGAGGGCGGGGGGGTGACGGTCACCGTAAGTGACACAGGCACAGGTATTTCACCAGAGCACTTGCCACATGTCTTCGATCGGTTCTATAAGATAGATCCGGCCAGAACAGGACAGTCCGGGAGCGGCTTGGGCCTGTCGATCGTGAAGGCAATTGTCGAGCGGCACGGCGGCACGGTAACAGCCGCGAGCCGGGCCGGGGAGGGAACAACGTTCAGCATCAAGTTCCCGCCGGAACGACCGATAAACGCATAGCACCCCATGCGGGAAAACACGCGAGCTGACATTAGCCTTGCGGCCGGAGGCCGGTCGACTTTCCTCACGTACGAACCCTACTACGGCCTGAAGGAAAAACCGTTCAGCCTGTCCGCGGATCCGCGCTTTCTCTATAAGAGCCAGGCACATGCGCCGACGTTCGAGGCGCTGCGCGCGGGCATCCGCCGCCGCGAAGGGCTCATCGTGCTCACGGGCGAGCCCGGCACCGGCAAGACCACGCTGTGCCGAAGTGTGCTCGAGGCGCTCGATCGGAAGACGTTCTGCACGCTGGTGCCCGATCCGTTCGTGTCGCGCGACGACCTGCTGAAGATGCTGTTGCTCGACTTCGGCGTGATGTCGGTCGAGGATCTCCGGAGCGGCCGTCTTCAAGGCGCGTCGCGGCCCGAGCTCAGCTACCCGTTGTACGAGTTCCTCAAGTCGCTCGTGCCGCTGCAGGCGTATGCAGTCCTGATCATCGACGAAGCGCAGAATCTCGCGCAGCAACTGCTCGAGGAAATCCGCATCCTCGCCGATCTCGAATCGCCGGAGAAGCTGCTGCAGCTCGTGCTGGTGGGACAGCCCGAGCTTCGGGCCAAGCTCAAGGATCACTCGATGCGCCAGCTCGATCAGCGCGTATCGGTGAGGGTCGAGCTGACCGCGCTCGATCGCCCCGGCGTGGGGGAATACGTCGCGCATCGTCTGAATGTCGCCGGCGGGGGCACCGACCGCGTGACCTTTTCCGACGATGCGGTTGAAGTGATCTACAGGGCCACCAAGGGGAATCCGCGCCTCATCAATCTCACGTGCGATAGGGCGCTGCACCATGGGCATCTGGCGCGAACCTTTACGATCGGCCCCGACATCGTGTTGCGGTCGCTCGTCGAGCTCGGCCTGGTGGAGTTGACGGCACCACCCGTAACGGCACCACCTGCGCCGATAGCACCCGTAACGACAGCACCAGCGGCGGTGGCCCCTGCAGCAGCGGCGGCGGCAGTGCCCGCACCTGTACCTCCGGCGGCGCCGGCACCTGCACCTGCGCCGGCACCTGCTCCTGCGGCGGCGCCCGCACCTGCGCCCGCACCGCTGCCCCCATCTCTACACACACCCTTACGAGCCAAGGCTGCCGCCGCGGTTACAGCCGCGGCGATTCCGTCCGAGCCGGCCGAGCCCGTTGACGACTTTGGTCTGAGCGAGAAATTTTTCGAGCGGCCGCGGCAGCCCACCGACGAGATGCCGCCCATCGGCGAGCCCGCGCCGGAGATGTTTGGTTCGACGAACGAGGCGCCTTCCAGCCGGCGCAGGACTTTCCTCATCATCCTCATTTGTCTGGTCGCGCCCGCGCTGGTGGCTCTGGCGGTCTGGATGTGGCAGCAGAGGACCGTTGCGAACAGCGGCGCGATACCCGCGCTGCCCAGTGCGCCTCCCAAAGAGGTTGCGGCGAAGCCCCAGCCGCCGCCGGAATCTGTCGACCAGATCGTGGCCACCGATACGCCCAGCCAGCCGTTCGAGGTTGGCGTCGCGCTCTTCGCGGGATACGAGCGTGCCAACCGTCTGGCGGTCGCGCTTGCGGCGTCCGGCTTTCGCGCGATCACCAGGCCGATCGAGTCGCCCGAAGGGCGCATGTTCGAGGTGCGCACGGGGCCGTACATCTCGCGAGAAGCCGCGGAAGCCGATGCCGCGCTGATTCGAAAGTTGCCCGGCTACAGCGACGCCAGAGTGCTCGCGACGTCTGTGCCAGCCGCTACTGTGCCAGCCGCTACTGCGCCAGCCGCTGCTGCGCCAGTCGCGGCAGTGCCGTCGCCCGCACCCACGGCGAGTGCTCCTCCGGCAGCGCCTTAGCCGCTTTTTTCACAACGCTTTGGTACGTAGTGTCCGGCTTTAGCGGGACCGCGCGGAGGTCCGCCTGAAGGCGGACACTACAGCGTTGTGCAATCCGGCCGGCCGCGTCGATCGAGCCTGCGGTTATACTCGGTCGCCGTGACCTATTCCGATCGCTTGAAGCAGCTGGACGCCGCACGATGGCGCATCGCCATCTCGCTGACCGCGGCGATGATGCTGTTCTACTTCGGGTTCATCCTGCTCGTCGCCTACAACAAGCCGCTGCTCGGCAGCCTCATCGTTCCCGGACTGAGCCTCGGCATTCTCCTCGGCGCGTTCGTCATCGTTGCGGCGTGGGTGCTGATCTGGATCTACGTGCGCTGGGCCAACAAGCACTACGACACCGCGATCGAGACGCTCCGAGGGGGGCAGTGACCGCGCTCTTCTTTTTCATCTTCATCGCCTTTTCGCTCGGCGTGACCTACGTCGCCGCGCGCCGGACGCACAGCGCCGCGCACTTCTATACCGCCGGCGGCAGCGTGACGGGACTCCAGAACGGCCTCGCGCTGGCCGGCGACTACATGAGCGCGGCGAGCTTTCTGGGCATCGCGGGCCTCGTGGCGTTGTCGGGCTTCGACGGCCTCATCTACTCGATCGGATTTCTGGTCGGGTGGCCTGTCGTGATGTTCCTCATCGCAGAGCCATTGCGGAATCTCGGGAAGTACACGTTTGCCGACGTCGTCGCGTTTCGTCTGCGTCAGGCGCCGGTCCGCGTGGCGGCCGCGGTCGGCTCGCTTGCCGTCGTGGCGTTCTACCTGATTGCCCAGATGGTGGGCGCGGGCAACCTGATTCGACTGCTGTTCGGACTCGAGTACGAGCTCGCGGTGATGATCGTCGGCGCGGTGATGCTGGCCTACGTGCTCTTCGGCGGCATGATGGCGACGACGTGGGTGCAGATCATCAAGGCGGTTCTGCTCCTGAGCGGCGCGTTTCTGCTCGCCGTGATGGCGCTGTCGCGGTTTGGATTTAATCCGCTGGCGTTGTTCAGGGCGGCGGCGGACCAGTACGGCGTCGCGGTGCTCGGGCCGGGGCGTCTGGTCTCGAACCCCTTCGACGCGATGTCGCTCGGACTCGCGCTGATGCTGGGTACCGCGGGGCTGCCCCACATCCTCATGCGCTTCTACACGGTGCCCGACGCCAAGACCGCCCGCAGCTCGGTGAGCTACGCCACGGCGTTCATCGGATTCTTCTATCTGCTGACCTTCATCCTCGGCTTCGGCGCGATGGTGCTGGTCGGGCAGCCGGCGATTCGCGCGATCGACGCCGGCGGCAACATGGCGGCGCCGCTGCTCGCGAAGGCCGTCGGCGGCGACGCCTTTCTCGGCTTCATATCCGCCGTGGCGTTCGCCACGATTCTGGCCGTGGTGGCCGGCCTGACGCTGGCCGGCGCGGCGACCTTGTCGCACGATCTGTGGGTCAACGTCGTACGGCACGGCGACGCTTCGGATGTGGAGCAGTTGCGGGTCGCGCGCGCCTCGACGGTGGTGCTCGGGGTGCTCGCCATCGTGCTAGGCATCGTCTTCAAGGGGCAGAACGTCGCCTACATGGTGGGCCTGGCATTTGCGATTGCGGCGAGCGCGAATTTTCCCGCGCTGCTGCTGTCGATGTTCTGGCGCCGTTTCACGACGCGTGCGGCGCAGATGAGCATGCTCGCCGGCACGGCGTCGAGCCTCATCCTGATCTATCTGTCGCCGACGATTCAGGTCGACATCCTGAAGAACGCTTCCGCGTGGTTTCCGCTTCGCAATCCCGGGCTCGTCTCCATCCCGCTTTCATTCGCGGTCGCGATCGTGGTGGCCAAGTTGTGGCCGGAGCCCGAAGCCGAGGCGCGCTTCGCGGAAGTGGAGCACCGCGTCCACGCGATTCCCGCCCCGCGTTCGTAACAAGTCGTAACAAGAGATTAGGAGACTAAGAGGCGATCGGGATGGCCGAAACCTCTCCCGCAACGGTGGCGCAGGGCTTTAGCCCTGCCTTATCGCGGTGGCACAGGGCTTTAGCCCTGTCCTCGGGCTCAGATCTCGAGCGCGAACAGCACACCGAGCGTGACGAGGTAGCTGGCGGCGACGTAGGCCGCCACGGTCACCACGCGCCATTTGAACGAGAAGCGATGCCAGGCGGCAACGGGGTAGCGGCATGCCGCCATCGCCCTGCCGAGGATGATTTCGATGTGACGTCGACGGTTGGTCTCGCGCATTGTGCCCGGTGATTACGCAATCGTGGTACCGATTACAGATTTCTTCCGAGCGTTGAAATATGGCCGGAATTCGCGAGTCCCGAACCGGCCCACTGTGCCAAAGCGAGAAACCTGTGTACACGTGGGGCACGACTTCGGAACACAGCCGCGAGTGCACGATTGATACGACAACAACATCTGCGGTGGCACAGGGCTTCAGCCCTGTCATCAGTCGGCGAAGGATTGCAACGGTAGCGCAGGGCTTCAGCCCTGTTCTGGAGAGTCCGGCAACGAAGACTCTCGCAGCCAGGCGATTGGGCGACCGTTCCAGCAGCGCGAATCCGAAGCTACGGGGCCGGACCACGCTGCGATGCCGCAGCGGTCCGCGCCGCAGCAACGGCCACCCACTCGCCTGGCTAGAACGATCGTCGCGGTGTCAACATCAGCGGTGGCACAGGGCTTTTAGCCCTGTCATCAGTCGGCGACGGATTGCAACGGTAGCGCAGGCTTCCCGCCTTCGCCAAGGCTACGGCGGATAGCCCTGTCTCATCATCGCTAGAATTGGGTATGGCCCGGCGGCAGTGCTACCACTGCAAAGAGTGGATCGAAGAAGGGGAGCCGCACGACTGCTGGACGACGACAGAGGCGGCGCTCACCGAGGATCTGTCAGAGGATCTGCGCGACGCGTGGGAGCGGCTGCGCGAGACGGCGGTCGAATTCGGCGACCAGCGGATCTACGCCTCGCACAGCTCGATCATGTTCTCGCGCAAGGCGTGTTACTTCTTCGTCCGGCCGAGGAAGAGTTTCCTCGAGGTGTGGGTGTTCCTCGGACGCGTACTGAAGGCGCCGCAGGTGCGCCGGGTCGAACGTCCGTCGAAGTTGAAGGCCGCACACCTGATTCAGATTCGGCATCGTGACGAAGTGGAAGCGCCGCTGACCGACTGGTTGCGGGAGGCCTACGAACAGTCCGATCTGCTGGCGCTGAAGGCGAGAAAGGGGCGCAAGAAAAAATAGGGATTGGGGATTAGGGATTAGTGGTTACGGCTGATTTCCGGCGCGCCGCCACCAGGCCGCCCGCCATGCCGCCGGCGATCTTCAGTCCGTGAGCGATCTTGTAGAGCAGCGGCTGTGGCTGTCCCCACGCCAAAAGCAGATAGATCACTGCGGCGACGAGGCCCACCAGTGCGCCATGTAGCACGAAGCGCGACTCGGCGACCCGGCCCACCCACACCGCGAAGACGAAGGGCATTACGGCAGAGGCGATGAGAATCGACGCCAGGAAGGCTTGCTGTCCGAACAGCCACAACGCCGGAAAGACGATGGCGAAGACGCACAACTCCGCCAGGAACCCGCCAATCAGGATGTTGGCCCACCGGAGCGGAGTGGATGTCATGGCCGCCGTATTCTAGCCATTGACGTTGCGTTGTGCACCGCTCTCGACCTCTCATATAATCAGGGTTTCCACCCGCCTTCGCTTCCCGCACCATCAGAAGCTTCGGCGGACGGGCCCGCCAGATTGGGAGGTCGTCCAACGGTAGGACACGTGGCTCTGGACCACGGTATCGGGGTTCGAATCCCTGCCTCCCAGCCAGCCTTCGCTCGGCTTCGCCGAGCTTCGGCTAGGCAGGCTCAGTCCTGTCGTAGCCTGACTAGCGTAAGCGAGTAACCACTGGCGAAGGCTGTCTCGACGAAGCCCGCGCAGCGGGCGAAGTCGGACCTCCCCTCGAGTGGTCGCACGCCAGTGATTCCGATACGCAACGCGGACCACGGCGCAGATTCAACCACCCACTTGAACGTTCGCGATCGAAGTATCCGCGTACTTGTCCGAGCACGCTTACAGTTTCCCGCGAGATTCCTGTTGGCACCATGCGTGCGTTCGCGATGGCATGCACGGCATCGAGAAACGCATCGTTTACGTCATTCGCAGTGACGTCGACCCCTCACGACACTACGCTGGGATCACCAACGATCTGCGAGCAAGGCTCGAATGGCACAACCACGGTCCGTGCGGACACACGCTGTCCCATCGACCGTGGTCAGTTGTCGTTTCTTTGGAATTCCCAACCGAGGAACAGGCGGTGCGTTTCGAAAGGTACTTGAAGTCAGGATCGGGCCGCGCATTCGCGACAAGGCACTTTGGACCCTGTGGCTAGACGAGATTGCGCCGCCTGATGAGAGGATCACCTCCTGGTTCCATCGTCGAGTGCACTTCAGGTTCTGCGACGCACTCATGATTCCCTCACTGAGACGATGACCTTGCCCTTTGCGCGTCCTGCTTCGACGTAGGCCATCGCTTCCTTTGTCGACGCGAAGGGGAAGACGCGATCCACGACCGGGCGAATGATTCCGTCATCGATGAGCGACGTGATCTTGGCCAACTGGCCGCCGTTCGCTCTCATGAACAGAAACGAATAGTGCACTTGCCGGCGCTTTGCCTGCGCTCGAATCCCGCGGCTCAAGGCACCCATGACCATTCTCAAGACCCATGACGCGCCGATAGTTCGCGCAAACGCGGCATCGGGTGGGCCTGAGATTGAGATGAGCTGTCCACCGGGCTTGAGCACGCGCAGAGATTTCTCGAGCGTCACCTTGTCCAGGCTGTTCAGGACCACGTCGTAGTCACGGAGCACGTCCGCGAAGTCCTCCTTCTTGTAGTCGATCACGACGTCGGCCCCGAGACTTCGGACCAGATCCACGTTGTCCGTGCTCGTGGTCGTCGCCACCGTCGCGCCGGCGTGCTTCGCCAGCTGGATGGCAAATGTGCCCACACCACCCGAGCCCGCGTGGATGAGTACCTTTTGTGCGGGCTTTAGGTTCGCTCTTTCGATCAGCGCCTGCCACGCGGTCAAGCCGACCAGAGGGATGGAAGCCGCTTCTGCCATGGTGAGCGCAGTGGGCTTAATCGCCACGTCGTCTTCATTTATCGCAATGAATTCCGCGAATGCGCCGACTCGCCCGTCGGCCGGCCGCGCATAGACTTCGTCGCCGGGCTTGAATCGACGCACTTGAGATCCGACGCGGACCACGACCCCGGCCACGTCGTGGCCCAAAATGAGCGGCAGGCGATAGCGCAGAAAACTCTTGAACTCGCCGTTTCTGATCTTGGAATCCAGCAGGTTGACACCAGCGGCGTGAATCTGGACCAGGACGTCATCCTCGCGTGGTTCCGGATCTGGCATGTCGCCAGCCCGCACGCGATCGGCGCTTCCGTAACGATCGAGGATAAATGCCTTCATTGATGTGTTGTCTCTCGACTAGTTTTCGAAGCCTGCGAGTCCTAGGCAGCGGCCGGGACCCCTGCGACCTGCCGCTCGAGTCCCTTCGGATCCGTGAAGAAGGCCGGCCCCGTGCCCTGACTCATCTTGTCGGGAAAGATCTCCTCGTCGCCCGCGATGATGCCCGCGACCGTCGCCCGCGCGGCGTCCGCCGGCGAGGCCTTCTCGAGCGTCAGCGCCTCGCCCATCTTGGTGTCAATCGGGCCGGGATACACGCCAAACACCTGCGTGTTCTGCTCCCGAAGCATCGCGCGCGTGACCTGTGTGAGCGAGTGCGTCGCGGCCTTCGAGGCGCTGTACGCCGCGAGAATCGGGAAGCTGACGAACGAGGCCACCGAGTTGAGGTTGGCGATGGCGCCGCCGCCATTCTTCGCGAGTACTGGCGCGAAGGCCTGCGTCACCGCGAAGGTGCCGAGGAAGTTCACTTCCATCTCCTGTCGCCCGCCCTCAATCCACTTTGGATCGGTAAAGTCGCCACCAAAGAAGCCGACGATGCCCGCATTGTTGACCAGGAGATCGACGTCGGTCGCGGTGGCGGCGGCGGTTGCGATCTGCACCGCGTTGGTCACATCGAGCTGGAGCGGCACGCGTCCACGAGGGCTTCGCCGATGCCACGGTTGGCGCCGGTGACGAGTGCGGTCCTGCCTGAAAGTGCGTAACCCATGTCGAGACTCCTGACGATCTCGCGATGCGCGAGACTGAAGGCGGCAATCACCTGTGGAAAGCCGAGAACAGACCGTTCTGTCTATTCATGACCTTGACAATAGACCGATCTGTCTATATTGTCAAGGGGTGCCACAGAGAGTTACCAAACGGGCCAAAACCTCTGAAATCGGCGTCCGCGACCGCCTCCTCGATGCCGCCGATCGCCTGTTCTACCAAGAGGGTGTGCGAGCCGTCGGCATAGACCGCGTGCTGTCGGAGGCCGACGCCGCGAAGGCGTCGCTCTACCAGCACTTCGGCAGTAAGGACCAACTCGTGGCGTCGTACCTCGAGCGCAAAACCAAGGACGCCCGAGCGAGCATCGAGGCGTACCTCGCCGGCACACCGCCGTCACAACGCGCGCTCAAGTTTTTCGACTGGGTGGTGGAGTGGGCGGAGTCGAAGGATTTCCGCGGCTGTCCGTTGCAGCACACGGTGAGCGAGCTCACCGATGCGGCGCACCCGGCGCGCGCCATCGCTCACCATCAGCGAGCGTGGTTCGCAGAGCGTTTCCGCGAATGGACGACGGCGGCGGGAGTGAAGGATCCGAAAGCGACAGCGCGCGCTCTTATGGTGCTGTTCGATGGCGCTGTCGCAGGGTCCGAAGTGGACGGGCCCCAGCGGGCGAGCGACGCTCGATGGATGGCCAGGAAGTTGTTGGCCGCCTGAACGCGCGCGGCCTCTCACTTCTACGACTATTTCTTGTCCGAAATATGTATACACATTTCGGACCACCTCACCTTTCGCACCCCGCGCGCCCACGACGAGAAGATCCGCGTCCGCATGGTCCACGCTGGCGGAACCTGTCTAGCGGTGACGCCCTGCGCGCGTGTTCGTGCAGGCCATGGAAACCGAGCGGCGGTCGCGACTGCCGCGTTGGCGGCCGCCGACCCGTCGGTTGCGACCAGAAGACGAAACTCCCTGTGAACTGCCACGGTCCCTCTAAGGGTTAATCTCAAGACGCAGGATTCTGGTCCCTGTCTATTCGATGTCCTATTTCAGGCGTCGAGGAGAGAGGACTCCCGGCTCTCGGAGCGCCTCCCTTCCTGAGTCCGGCGGTGTCTTTGCGAGGCAAACCCGTTGTTTGCTATTGCACATCGCCGGTTCGCCGGGATGGGCCATCCTTCAACGTGTGTCCTGAATTGCAAGGCGAGATGGAAGGGGATACGAGATCCTTCTCCTCAATGAGGGCCCTCGTTTATCACGGTCCTGGCATCCGTGCATGGGAGGAGAAACCGCGGCCGACGATTACGGACGCGTCGGACGCGGTCGTACGCATCACGACGTCGACGATCTGTGGCACTGACCTGCACATTCTGAAAGGTGACTTACCTACAGTCACAGACGGGCGCATTCTCGGACACGAGGGTATCGGCATCGTCGAGAGTGTCGGAGCCGGTGTCACCAGCGTTCGCGCCGGCGACAAGGTCCTGATCTCCTGTGTGACCGCGTGTGGCAAATGCGACTTCTGCCGGAGGTCGATGTACTCACACTGCCGGCACGGTGGGTGGATCCTGGGGAACACCATCGATGGGACGCAGGCCGAGTACGTGCGCATTCCACATGCCGACACGAGCCTGTACTCCATCCCCGCCGATGCCAATGAGGAAGCCCTGGTAATGCTCAGCGACATCCTCCCGACGGGCCTTGAATGTGGCGTTCTGAATGGGCAGGTGAAGCCTGGAGACAGCGTGGCGAACGTCGGCGTTCACGGCAAGTCTGTTGACCTGCATCTCGAGAAGCTCTGGGATCGCAACATCACCATCACGACCCGACTGGTTGACACCGCAACCACCCCGATGCTGCTGAAGGTCGTGCGATCGGGGAAGCTACAACCACAGAAGCTTGTGACCCACCGTTTCGCGCTCCAGGACGCGATGAAGGCGTACGATACCTTTGCGAACGCTGCGGTGGAGGGTGCTTTGAAAGTCATCCTGACCAATAGCGCGCCCCGATGACCCCGCCCTCGTCGCTCCGTGGTCTCAGCGAAGCGGATGCTCAGACACGATTGAAGACACACGGTTACAACGAACTCCCGCGGGCGAATCGCCGCACCCCGTTTCGAATCGTTCTCGAGGTGTTGCGCGAACCGATGCTTGCGCTGCTCCTCGGCGGCGGCGTCATTTACCTAGTGCTGGGCGACCTGCAGGAAGCTGTCATCCTCCTCTCCTTTGCATCGATGTCGGTCCTGATCACGGTGGTTCAAGAAGCTCGCACCGAACGAGTGCTGGAAGCGCTACGCGACCTCACCAGCCCCCGTGCACTCGTGATTCGCGACGGCGAGCGCAAACGCATCGCCGGGCGGGAAGTGGTGCGTGGTGATCTCGTCGTGCTTGCCGAGGGGGATCGCGTGCCGGCAGATGCAGTGCTCGTCGACAGCCAGGATCTGCAAACCGATGAGTCGCTGTTGACGGGAGAGTCTGTTCCCGTGCGCAAGGTTCCCAGATCAGATGACGCGTCGACGGCAGGGCTTCGTCCTGGCGGCGACGATCTGCCGTGTGTGTTCTCAGGGTCGCTGGTTGTGAGCGGGACGGGCGTCGGCGAGGTGATCGCGATTGGTGCCCTGAGCGAAATCGGGAAGATCGGCCAGTCGCTCAACACATTGGAGCTCGAGCCTCCGCGTCTGCAGACCCAAACCCGCCAGCTCGTGCGGGTGTTCGCCATGGTCGGTGCCGCTGTGAGCGTTCTGGCGGTGCTGCTCTACGGCACGTTGAGAGGTGGATGGCTCGACGCGCTGCTCGGCGGCATTGCGCTCGGCATGTCGATGCTGCCCGAAGAGTTTCCAGTCGGTACTGACGGTCTTCATGGCGATGGGCGCCTGGCGCATCTCGCGGGCACGTGTACTCACTCGACGCGCCGCCGCGATCGAGACGCTCGGCTCTGCCACTGTGCTGTGCACGGATAAGACCGGTACGCTCACAGAGAACCGGATGTCGGTCGCCGAGCTGCGACTCACGAGCGACGCAGTCTTTCGGCCTCGTGACCCGCTTGGCGCGAAGATGCCTGACGCGTTCCATGAACTGGTCGAGTTCGGTGTGCTCGCCAGCGCGAAGGATCCCTTCGACCCGATGGAGAAGGCGTTCCACGAACTTGCCCGCCAGGCATTGGCGGGAACTGAGCATCTGCATGGTCCCGAATGGACGATTGTCAAGGCGTACGGCCTCCGCCCCGACCTCCTCGCCATGTCGCACGTGTGGCAGGCGGCCGATGGCAGGGAGGACTTCGTCATCGCGGCCAAGGGCGCACCTGAAGTGATTGCCGAACTCTGCCATCTCGGCGCCGCGGATCGTGCCGATCTCACGCATGCGGTCGATCAGATGGCGGCCGAGGGTCTCCGGATCCTGGGTGTTGCCCGCGCCCGGATCACTGGACATCGATGGCCCGCTTCTCAGCACGATTTCGCGTTCGAGTTCCTGGGTCTGGTCGGTCTCGCTGATCCGCTACGGGAAAGCGTGCCCGATGCCGTGAGCGAATGCCGATCGGCTGGCATCAAGGTGGTCATGATCACCGGCGACTATCCGGCGACAGCTCAGGCCATCGCCCGTCAGGCAGGCCTCGACGCCATAGACCTCGTCACGGGCCAAGAGCTCGAGAAGCTGACCGAGGCAGAACTGGCCCGCCGCGTCAGAACGGCGACGGTGTTCGCGCGGATCATGCCTGAGCAGAAGCTTCGCATCGTCAACGCGTTCAAGGCGAACGGCGACATTGTGGCGATGACTGGCGACGGCGTCAACGACGCGCCCTCACTCAAGGCGGCGCACATCGGCATCGCCATGGGCGGGCGCGGGACCGACGTGGCTCGGGAAGCGTCATCGATCGTCCTGCTCGACGACGACTTCGGCTCCATCGTCAAGTCGGTCCGGCTCGGTCGAAGAATCTACGACAATCTCCGCAAGGCGATGGGCTTCATCTTCGCTGTGCATGTGCCGATCGCAGGGCTGGCGTTGTTACCGTTGCTGTTCGGCTTTCCGATCCTGTTTGGGCCGATGCACATCGCATTTCTGGAAATGGTGATCGATCCGGTGTGTTCCCTTGTCTTCGAGGCTGAAACAGAGGAAGACGACGTGATGCGTCGCCTTCCGCGTTCCCCAGATGAACCGCTCTTCTCCGAGGCGTTGATTGGCTGGAGCCTGCTGCAGGGAGCCTTCGCGTTCGTGCTCGTTGCGGCCATCTTCATGGTGGCCTCTCGGCGGGGGATGCCGGAAGCCGAGGTTCGAGCGCTGACATTCTTCTCGTTGGTCCTGACGATTGTTGGCCTCATCTTCGTCAACCGCTCCTTCAGCGCGTCGCTGGTCACGGCACTCCGGCGGCCGAACCCGGCGCTCGCGTGGGTTCTGATTGCGGTCACGACGATGTTGGGCTTAACCCTGCTCTGGCCATTCGCGAGCCGCCTGTTCCGCTTCGGGCCACTGCACGCGGACGATCTCTCAATGACGTTTGGGGCCGGCGTACTTGTTTTTGTTGCCCTTGAACTCTTGAAGCCCCGATGGCGTTCACGCTTGCAGTCGCAGTCGTAAACATGTCTATCTCAGGGCGCTCGTGTCAGATCGGCTGCAATTTCCCAGTCAGTGTCATCGCACTTCAGCACTTCAGTGATTTCGAGTCGCCAGATCCGGCGGCGGTTGGTCGCTCGATGTGACAGCCGTCTGCAGCGAGGCTGATCCGAAGTGCCACTTCGCAAATGCGGACGCCCGTAACGCCGTCTCCGGCCATGCGTGCGTTAGCGAATCGTCGCTCGCGACGGCGACCTAATCCAACTAACGGCCGATCGTCGTGACATTACTCTGCACCGTCGGCAGGCCGGCCGCTTTCCAGGCTGCGATACCGCCTCGATACCAGAGGACGTTCGTGTACCCTGCGTTAATGGCACGAAGCGCGGCGTTATACGACGTCCAACACTGATCGGAGAGGCAGTAGAAGATGAGCGGTATCTCTTTTCTACCTGCTGTCTGTTGTTGAAGCACCTGCACCAGTTGCCGCTGCACCTGGTCGTTGAACGATCCAGCGTCCGAAGCCCACACTGCCGGAATAGCGCTCCGAATCGCTTCAGGGCCGCCCAGCGTGTCGAACACAATGAAGGGTCCGTGGTTGCCCTGCGCGAGCTCGACCAGACCTCGAGTCGTGATCACCTGGCCGCCCGGAATGGCGGCAGGCGTTGGTCCTTGCATTTGGCCATTGTGCAATTGCCTCGTCGGCTGAACCCCATAATCCCTACGTTCCGGGTCAGAACTGACGACGGGTCCGGCGGGCCCTTGCGGCGCCGGGTCGCCTGGCTGCTGGCTCGCTGATTCGCCCCCTTGCTGACACATATACCGTACCGGTCCGGGTCCCTGTGGATTGATGATCAGCAGCAACTGCGTCCCTTGGGGGATCATCTGCACTCGAAAGCGATCATTCGTGATCAGATCGACAAAATCGGCGAACTGATTCGTGCCCGTAAAGGAATAACGCCCCGTCGCCGAGGTCAGTGTCCCCTGGTAAAAGTAATTCACATTACCCGTGGAGACAGAGCCCGCGAACAGACCTGACGGATCGATCCACACCCCCGCTTCGTTAACCGCCTGCACCTGGGCAGTCAGTTGCGCCGGTGCGCCTTCGATACTGCACACGAAGTTGACGACGGCGGTCCGCTGCGCCTGCGCCGGAACAGCAAGGCACAATGTGGAAACCAGACCTGCAGCCAGTGCGCCGGCCTTGTGAAGGGTTCTGATCGTCACGGCGAGTGTCCTCCTCGAGTGGGAGTCGATCTGTCGGCTCAGTGAGCAGATAATACGCCAGAACAATCTGGACTATGGACTAGATGGCGCTCCAGGCAACCATCTACAACTTCGACATCGAGCTTGCCGATAACGATCGCGGGGTGTACGAGTCGCTCGCGCTGCGCGTCGCTCGTCACCCGTCCGAGTCCGACGAATATCTGATTACGCGTCTCCTGGCGTACCTGCTCGAGTTCAGGGGCGGGATCGCGTTCTCCCGCGGTGTGTCGGAGCCCGACGAGCCGGCCATCGCGGTCCGCGATCCAACCGGCGCGATCACGACATGGATCGACATCGGGACACCGGATGCTCGCCGGCTGCACAAGGCGTCGAAAGCCGCACGACGCGTCGTCGTCTACACTCATAAGGATCCGCGGCAATTCCTGAACCAGCTCGCGGGCGAGAGGATCCACCGGGCAGAGGCGCTGGAGTTATATGCAATCGATCGTGAATTGGTCGCCGCGCTCGTCGCGCGACTTGAACGCCGCGTCGCTTTCAGTATGTCGATTTCGGATGGCGAGCTGTACGTCTCGATCGCGACAGAGAACCTCACCGGCAACGTCGTGCGACTGAAGCGCGAGATCGATCAATAGCGTCAGTCCGTGCTGTGGAACGTCTAGAGAGGACCGACATGAACAATCTAGCGAGATTACTATCCGTATGTCTTCTGGCAATCACAACGACATTCGCAACCGTCATGTACGGTCAAACAGCCGGGGTCGCCCCGGCGCCTGGGGCTGCCCAGCAGCTCACGTATGATTTCAACGACCATGCGGGCTGGAAGCAGGTATTCGATGGCCGTACCCTTAACGGGTGGGATGGCTCCAAGAATGCGTGGCGCGTCGAAGACGGTGCGATCGTGGGGGAGTCCACGGTTGATCATCCAACCATATGGAACGTCAACGGCGCCAACACGGGCACCGCCTGGCTGATTCTTAACGGAAAGCTGAAAAATTTCGAATTCAAGACGGAAGTAAAACTGGAAGGCAAAGGAACTAACTCTGGCATTTTTTTCCGCGCGACTCGACTGGGCGCCATCCCGGACGATGTTTATGCGGAACAACTCAAGAAGCGCATCCCTGAAGGCGGACCCACCGTAAGGCCTAATGGTACTGCGTGGGAAGTTCGAGGATACGAAGCCGACTACGCGTTCAACCCCAATGGCAACCTGGGCGATTGTTGCAACGGCCCGCAACGTGGAGTTGGTCAAATCGAATTCGGCCATAACCCCCTGCCGCCGCGGCGGCCAGGCGGGGCTCCTCGTGGCATGGTGACACTCAGTTCCGAGGGCGGAAAGCGCGAACTGATCGGCACCATTGGCGATCCCAAGGATCTGGCAAGTAGATTCACGCCTACTGAATGGACTCAAGTCCAAATCATCGCAAGCGGAAATGTTTTCATGTACATCATCAACGGCCAATTGATGTCCGTCTGGATCGATGTCGATCAAAAGTTTGGCAACCCTGAGGGTGAACTGGCGGTGGAAGTGGAAGGCCAGGGCAACGTAAAGGCGATGTTCCGCAACATGTGGCTGAAGACTCTGCCGTAACGCGCCTCCCGCCCACGAGTGTAAAATCGGCGCGCAAGACATGAGGGAGGTCACGTGCGGATGCGGAGTCCTGCCCAATGGTGTGGGTGTCGGGTTCTCGTCGGGGCCGCGGCGCTGGCGTTCGCGACCGGCGCGACGTTTACCGCGCCGATCGTCGCGCAGGGCGTGCTGGCTCAGCTCGGTTTGACCGAAGCCTCGGCACGAAACTTTCTGTTCGAGGAGATGAAGTCGGAGCCGGCCGGCGCCAACCGGCGCAACGGCATTTTCCTCGCCGGTCACCGCGCGTTCTACAAGCTGCCGCCGGCGGCGCGCGGCCCCGCGGCCACCGCTCTCTTTGCGTGGGCGAAGACCCACGTGAGTTCACCGGCGTTTAAAACGGCCTACGCACAATTCCGGAAAGACGCAGGTCCGGTCGCCGAACGCCCGGGGCCGTCGGCAGAGGCTCAGGCGGCCGAGATAAAGACGAATCAGGAGATGGTGCGCCAGATTGTCGAGAAAATGCCACCTGCCGAGCGCGAGAAATTTCTCGCGCAGATGAAGGAGCAGGAGGCGCAGATGGCCGAGACGCGCGCGCGGACCCAGAAAGCTATCGAGGCCGGTGAGGCGGAACGGAAGGCGCAGGACAAGGTGCTGGCCAATGAGTTCGAGGTCAGGTTCCCCGGAGATCCGAACCGGCTGGTCGCGCGTCGTCTCCGTGCCTTTCTCGACGAGACCGCGGACGCCGACTTCACGGCGCGCATCATTCGTTTGACCGATGGCCCCGACGGCATGGAGTTCATCACGCCGGCCCACCGCGCGAAATCGGTGACGTGGCAACTGGCCGTACTCGCCGGACCGGAGGCTACCAGGGCAGCCCGCGCCGCGGCGGAAGCGTGGCTCAAGGAAGTGGCGCCGTGACGAAGGTGAATCGGCGCGAGGCGCTCGCGTTTCTTCTCTCGGCGCCGCTCGCCGCGCCCGCGGCGCTCGTTCGCGCGCAGACGCGAGCCACCGCGAAACAGCGCGTGGTGCTCGGCGCCAGTCACGGGCTGCTGGTCGAGCCAGACGGCTCGGTGCAGATCTGGCACAGAGGAGGGTTTAACGGGCTCGATGCCATTCTTGGCTTCGGTCCGCAGGGATCGCTCCCGCCCTACACGCTCGCGAAAGTGTCGAGACTGACGGGGGTCGTCGCTGCCCAGGCAGGCGTCGCGTGCTCGTTCGCCGTGCGCGCCGACGGCACGCTCTTGGCCTGGGGCATCAATGCCGGCAACGGCAAGCTCGGCACGACACCGCCCTCGTTTTTCGAGGAGCGCGCGTCTTGGGGCCCGGACTCGAACGTGCCGGTCCCGCTCGCTGTGCGGTTCGATGCGGTCGATGTCTCGACGATGGGGGACCACGTGCTCGCGCTGGCGCGCGACGGGCGCGTGTATGCGTGGGGCACCGGCGACAAGGGGCAGCTCGGGATTGGTCCGATGCCCGTCACCAAGTTCCGCCACCGGTCGCCGTCGGCCTACCCGTACGCGCCGTTCCCGGTCGAGATTGCCGGGCTCTCCGGCGTGGTCGCGATCAGCGCGGGCTACGCGCATTCGCTGGCGGTGATGAAGGACGGCTCCGTTCGCGCGTGGGGCGAGAACAGCT
Source organism: Vicinamibacterales bacterium (assembly GCA_963746535.1). Taxonomy (GTDB): domain Bacteria; phylum Acidobacteriota; class Vicinamibacteria; order Vicinamibacterales; family JAMQPK01; genus JAMQPK01. The sequence goes on from CAVVBP010000013.1 coordinate 97,028, forward strand.
CGGGCGAAGTGGGCGACGGCACCACCGCCGTGCGCAACGCGCCCGTCGTCGTCTCCGGAGTGAAGGATGCCGTGGGCGTCGCCGCCGGCCAGGGATTCTCCGCGGCGGTCCTGCGGGACGGCACGGTGATGACCTGGGGAAACCGGATCGCCGGCGGGCTCGGCCGCGCGGCGACCGATGAGAATCGCGCCGTGCCGGCGCTCGTGCCTGGGGTGAAAGGCGTGCGGAGAATCGTGGCCGGACACAATCATGTGCTCGCGCTCACCGAGGCCGGCACGATCGTCTCGTGGGGTACGCCGTACCCCGGACGGACCGGCAACGAACGGGCTGCAGCCGTCATCCCGGGACTCGCCGGCGTCCAGTCGATCGCCGCGCACGAGGCCACGTCGATGGCCGTGCTCGCGAGCGGACGGATCATGACGTGGGGTTTCCCCCTTCGGCCCTGGACGCGGCCGCCGGAAGAAGGGTCGTACGACAACATCAGCCACCGGCCGATCCTCCTGTGGCTGGATGGGCTCGAGCAGCCGTAGGGGCCTGGGTTCTAAAGACGAAGCCCGACCTTGGCGACGAACTCGTTGGTCCTGTTCAAGGGCTCGTACGCGCCGAGCTGCTGCCGGGCCGTGATGCCGTTGACTGTAAATGTCGCCGTCTCAGAGTTCACCGCCGAGGCGTTGACGTTCCAGTGGATGTACTGAAGCTCCACCGACCACCGCCTGGTCACCTGATATTTCGTACTGGCGCGCAGCGCCCATCCTGAATGCTGATCGAAGGAGATGTCGGAGAACCCTTCGATCGTGAAGGCGGGTGCAATCGGTGTTGCCGGCACATCCCCTCCGCCCAATTGCGAATCGCGCGTCGTTTGCCAGCCATGCAGCAGGTGGTCGTATTCCAGGCTGAAGCTGAGCGCGTTGTGCGAACCCGCGACGGCGCGTGCCGTCAAGCCGACTGGCAGGTACAGATAGTCCTCCGTGCGATGCCCGGGGTTGCCGGTCGTGCCATTCGACAAGTGACGGATGCCCACGCCGATCTCGGGTGACCATCCCCATGTGCGGCCGATGAAATCCTTGCCGACCATAGCACGGCCTTCCACATACCAATCCTGGTCGCCGCTCTCACTGCAGCGCGACGGATCACCGAGATCCAGCGCCCAGCCATTTGGCGACGTTCTGTCAGGCGTGATCAGCAAGGGCGAACACCAGCCATCGTAGGTGGCGCTGCCCAAAAGTCCTCGCGCATCGCCCTGGAGAAACCAGCGCTGGCTGGAATTGAGTGACATCGTGCCCGTATATCCGCCTCCGAACTTGGGCCCGTGGATCGAAATGCTCGTATCGCCGGGCTCGACATACTCGTAGCCGGCCATATCGAAACTCACTTCATGCCCCGCCGGCGTGGCCAGGGCGCCGACATCGACCTGGGCTGCGCCAGGCGCTTGGGTGGATGTGGAACCGGACGTTTGTGCGAACGCTTGGGATGGAATGAAGGCGATCGAAGCAACGACCAGGAGTCTTTTCAGACAATGTGGCACGAAACACCGCCTCGAGCGTAGCAGTCGTGCTGGCACTTTCGATTCTGACACATCTTCGGAACGACCCCGCGCACCTCGCATCCGGCTGACGGCCGCCAGTCTTTGCTATCGCCCCGCGCCGTTCGTGCCGGCCGTCTTGCCCCAGAAAATATAGGTCCCATGTGTGGACGACGTCACGATATCCGTGGCGCCATCCTTGTTGATGTCCATGGCGACAAGGTGCGATCCGGCGCCGGAACGGTTGTGGACCAACTCCGGAACGAACTCGGCGCCGCCGGGAGCGTTTGGATTTCGCACCGTCCGGTAGATGTAGAGCACCGGGGCGCCGTATGGATCGGGGTCGGTATACCCGAAGTGCGACATGTAACGCTTTCCGACGATGAAGTCAGGAATACCGTCGCTGTTCATGTCGGCTGACGCGGCGCCATGCAGCTCGGTAAACGTCACTCCGCCGGCATTCTCGGTCTGGAAGTTGTCCATGATCATGTGCCGGACGAACGTCGGCTTTCCGTCAGCGCCCTTCTTCTGCTCGAACCACGCAAGTCCCCAGCCATGCGCTTCGAGAGACGTCACGACGTCATTCAAGCCATCGCCATTGACGTCGTACACGGCCATTTCCGCGCCGCCGGATGCACCCTGCGAACGTCCCCGGCGGCCGAATGCGACAGGATGATACGGCCACAGCTTTTCGGTGCTTCCCTTCGCCGGCTGTTCCCACCAGCCCCAGGCCGTGAGGATGTCGAGACGCCCATCCTGATTGAGGTCGCCGACCCCGAGCCCATGTGAGTTGTTCGCGCCCCAGGGGCCGGCTTGAGAAATTGGCGTCAGAATCCACGGCTTCGTGGGATTCGCCGGATCCGGCCGCGCCAGCACGATGGTTCCACCCGGAATGCCCATGATCAATTCCGGCTTGCCGTCTGCGTCGACATCTTTCAGAGCCGTCTCTTCGATCCAGACGTCCGGGGTGACTTCGTAACGATCCCATCGGCGTGGTTCGTTCTTCGGATTCACGTACAGGACGCCTGGCCCCATACCGTTGTTGCCGGTTGCGCACCACTGGTCCGCCCAACCGTCGCCGGTGAAGTCGTACGCGAAATTGACGGCGCACCCGCGCGGATACTGCTTGTGCACGTCGTAGCTTTCCGCGATGTAGATTTCCCGCGACGTGGTGTATTCCGGACCGAAGTAGACGTACGGGCCGCTCACGACATCATTGATGCCGTCGTGGTTCACGTCGGCGACTCCGGCGGACCATGACACGTAGAACTCGCGCAACCGCTGCATCCGGAATCGGCTGGAGGTCTCTTCCGTCGGGTAGTTGAAGCGGTTCATGTCCTTATAGCCAAACCTCCTGAACCGCACTTCTCCGCTGCCGCCGACGTACAGCGCAATCGGACCGAACCCCGTGTAGGATGCCGCGCCCGGCAGCGTGACGCCACCTTCGTTCAGGAGCAGCTTGGGCGCTTGCGCGTCCATGATGATTTCCAATTCATTCCATTGACCGCCGTGCAGCGACCCGGCGGGCCGCGCGCGCATGACTTCGACGAGTTTCTGCTCCACGCCGGCCGGTGCGGCCGGCGTCATTTCTCCAGGAGGTGCGCCGCCCTGGCCGGAGCCCTGCGGGGCGCCGCCTCGACCAGCCGCTGCACCGCCACCCTCCGCAGATGGATACATGTACGTCACCACGTCGGTGCGGCCGGTTGGTCCGGCGGCCAGCCTTTCCCGCTTCACTTGCTTGCCGTGTGCATCGAGCACGACGTTGTACGCGTTCAGGTCGCCCTCATTCAACGAAATCAGAACGCCCTTCATTCCTCCGTCAGCGGTTTTCTCAGCTCGAAAGAGAATCCCTGTTTTGCATCCTGCCGTGCAGCGAAAATCCGTGACGACGCCAATGTCCTGATACGACTTGTCGAGGATCAGCCAGCCGCCATCGGCCGTTTTCGGCGTACCGACGATTTCGCCATTCTGTGCCGTCCAGTCCGCCTGTCCGACGGCATGCCAGCCGGTGAGACTCGATCCGGTAAACGTCACATCCGGCACGAATGTCCGCGGCGCGGCCATTGCCACCATCGCAAACACCACGACGGCTCCCGCGACGGTTGTCAGGCCAATCCGGTGGCTCTTGCACATCTTCAGACTCCTTTTAGAACGTGGCCGGAGTATAGAGCTCAATCGGCGCTGAGCCAATCAGCAAGATATGCCGTCCGAATGCCATGCCATGATTGCATTCGGCGCGCGGGTAAAATGCGCGTGTGTTGCTCGAGTGCGCTGCTATTGCAGGCCGGGCGGCGCCGCGGCCGGCACGGACGTTGGTGATGAGAGGGAATTCGCCGGGGCCGCGGTCTCAGGGTGCGCAGCCACGGTTCTCATTTCGAATCACTCGGAATTCGACGATGCCGTGGACAGGAACCGGATGCTCGCCGGGCGGGGGAACGGTCCGCACCCCTATGAGGTCGGCGCCGAAAGCGTGCAGAACTTCTTCAAGGTGACGCAGGGCTGCGGGAGGGCGGCGCAGATTGCGTTGGAGAAACAGGCTGTGACGGGCAGCAGATAGCCAGCCGACTCGCCGCTTCGTGGCTGCCTCCGACGATCCGGAGGCAGCCGCCCGGCTCACCCCGCAAACCACAGAAAAATAGACTCATCGACCGGGCAACCCGTTTGCTTGCCCTCCAGGCAAACGCCTGTTTGCCCCGAAGGGATCCCTGATGATGTCGATGCGTGTCGCCGTTCGTCCGCTGTTCGCCTGGTTTCCGATCGGATTGATGTTTTTCAGCATTGCCGCCGCCGATTGCCTGGCGCAGACCGCACCACAAACCCCCGCTGCACCTGCCAACGCCGCCCAGACGCCGCCGTCGACAACTCCGCAGCCCGTCCGCGTGACGTGCTCGTCGACAGCCGGCGCGCGCGAGCATTGCGCCGCCGACACATCGTCTGGCGTCGTGCTCGCGAGATCGTTCGGCACTGCCGCGTGCCTGCTGGGAAAGACCTGGGGCTACGACGACAAAGGCGTCTGGGTCTCGGACGGCTGCAGCGCCGAATTCATCGTGGCCGGAGCGCCGCAGGAACAGCCGGAGAAAATGAAGGCGCCAGACTACGTGCCGAACGCCGGCTTTCTGCTCTACGACGGCGATAAGGGTCAGATCTATTTCAGGCTGTTCAGCTACGCGCGCTACCTGAACCAGCGGAACCTCGATGAAAGCTACGTCGACGCGTCCGGGAACACGCAAACGATTCAGCGGCGCCAGGATATGCAGCTGGCGAAGTTCTTTGCGCCGTTCAGCGGCTGGTTCCTGACCCCGAAGTTCCGCTACTACCTCTACGTCTGGTCCTCGAACGCGTCACAGGGCGACCCCGCGCAGGTCGTCGGCGCCGGCAACCTGAGCTACAGCTTCAACCGGTACGTGACCGTGGGTGCGGGCATCACGTCGCTGCCCACCGTCAGAAGCACGGAAGGCCAGTTTCCGTACTGGCTTGGCGTCGACGATCGCCTGATTGCCGATGAGTTCTTTCGCGGCTCGTACACGACGGGCGTCTGGCTGAAAGGCGAAATCGCCACGAAATGGAAGTACCAGGCGATGTTCGCCAACAACCTGAGCACGCTCGGCGTGAGCGCCGCGCAGCTCGACAACAAGTTCGACACGCAGTCCTATATGCTGCAGTGGCTGCCGACGACGGGCGAGTTCGGTCTCTACGGTACGTTCGGCGACTACGACTATCACGAAAAAGCTGCGATCAGGGCCGGCATACATTACTCGCACAGCGTGGAGGAGAAGCAGAGCCAGCCGGGGACCAACGGCATCGAGAACAGCCAGATTCGCCTGACGGACGGCAGCGTCATCTTCACGCCCGATCTGTTCGGTCCCGGCATCACGGTGAATACCGTTGACTGGAACATGGTAAGCCTCGATGCCGGCGCCAAATACAAAGGCGTGTCACTCGAGGGCGAGTTCTACTGGCGCCGTCTCAGCAACTTCATCGGCAGCAACACCGCCGGCATCGCGCCGATCCAGGACACGGGCTACCAGATGCAGTCGTCTGCCATGGCCGTGCCTAAATTCGTGCAACCCTACTTCAGCTGGTCGCAGATCTTCGGCGACTACGGTAAACCGTGGGAGGTACGCAGCGGCGCGAACTGGTACTTCACCGGCAGCCGCGGCCTGCGCTTGAACGGCGAATACATCTACGTGCAAAAGAGCCCCGTCGGCTACACGGCGTATCCGATGCCGGTCGGCGCGAACGGCCCAGTCTTCCACATGAACCTCGAGATGAACTTCTGAACCTTCGGCGTGATTTTACGTATTAGGGACATGGGCCTCTGGCAGGACCTGCAGTTCGCGATCCGTCTCCTCGTCAAGGACAAATGGTTCACCCTGGTTGCGACCGTCGCGCTGGCGCTCGGCATCGGTGTCAATGCCACGGTCTTTACCTTCGTCAACGCCGTTCTGATTCGCGGCCTGCCGTTCGACGATCCCGAGCGGATCCTGGCACTCAACTCGCGCGACCTCGCCCGTAACCGCAGCATCGGCGTCTCGTACCTCGACTTCAAAGATTGGAAGGGTACGACACAGACATTCCGATCGCTGGCCGCCTACACGGGCGGGACGATGAACGTCAGCGACGAGGGGCGTGCACCCGAGCGGTTCAGCGGCTCGTTCGTTTCGGCAAACGCCTTCTCGGTAATCGGCCAGGCGCCCGTGCTCGGCCGCGACTTCGCTCCCGAGGACGATCGGCCCGGCGCCGCGGCAGTCGTGCTGCTCGGAAACGGTATCTGGACGAATCGCTACGGTCGCGATCCTGCGATTCTCGGACGAACCATTCGCGTCAACGACGTCCCCTCGGTCGTGATCGGCGTGATGCCCGAAGGTTTCAGGTTTCCACAGAACGCCGATCTGTGGCAGCCGCTCGCGCTCGTTCCCGGAATCGAGACCCAGAAGCGCGACGCCCGAGGGATCGATGTGTACGGCCGCCTCGCGCCGGAAGTACCGATCGAGCAGGCGAGAGCCGAGTTCCTCGCCATCGGGCAACGGCTCCTCAAGGCATATCCGGACACCAACAAGGACGTCCTGCCTCAGGTGCTTACATTCAATGAGCGCGTCAACGGTGGCCCAATCCGCGTGGTGTTCCTGTCGTTGATGGGGGCGGTGGCGTTCGTTCTGTTGATCGCCTGCGCGAACGTGGCGAACCTGCTGCTTGCGCGATCGGCGCATCGCTCGCGCGAGATTGCCGTTCGCGTCTCGGTTGGAGCGACTCGCTGGCGCATCGTCCGCCAGCTGCTGATGGAAAGCGTGACGCTGGCCTTCATCAGCGGTGTTCTCGGTCTGGCGCTGTCGATCGTCGGCATCAGGCTCTTCGATGCGGCGACGCAGGATGTCGGCAAGCCCTACTGGATTCAGTTCACGATGGATGGCACCGTGTTCGCCTTCCTGTTCGGTGTCTGCCTCGCCACGGGCGTCGTCTTCGGGCTGGCGCCCGCGCTGCACGTGTCGAAGACGGATGTGAATGAGATCCTGAACGAGGGTGGCCGTTCGGGGGCGTCCGGCCTTCGCGTTCGCAGGTGGACCGGCGCGCTCATCGTCGGAGAGCTCGCGCTGACGCTCGTGCTGCTGGCAGGGGCCGGGTTCATGATGCGCAATTTCCTCAACTTGTATCGCATGGATCTGGGTATCGACACCTCGCGGCTGGTGACGATGGCGCTGGCCCTGCCCGAGCGGAAGTATCCATCCTTCGAACAGCGGCTCGCCTTCTACCAGCGGCTGCAGGACCGGTTGCAGACGAACACGCGAATCGAGGCGGTCACGGTGACGAGCAACCTGCCTGCGCAAGGCGGCTTTCCCAGACGCCTCGCCATCGACGGCCGCCCGCTGCCCGGCGGCCGACAGCCGCCGCTCGTGACGATGTTGACCGTCGATCCGGCGTACTTCGACACAATCGGGCTGCCGGTCGTTCGCGGACGGCGGTTCACCGTCGCCGATGGCACGCCCGGCCATGAGAGCGCCGTCATCAACAACCGGTTCGCACAGATGCACTTCCCGAACGAGAATCCGATCGGGCGCCGCATCGTGGTGACGCTCGATCCCTCATTCGGGCCCCCGGCGGCAGCGGATATTCCGCTCTCGATCGCGGCGACGATCGTCGGCGTCGTGCCCGACGTGCGGCAACGCGACCTGAACGCGGCCGAAACCGATCCGGTTGCGTATCTGCCGTATCGAGCCGATCCGAGAACGTTCATGATGCTGATGGCGCGCAGCGAGGGAGACCCGAACGCGGTGACGTCGCTCTTGCGCGAAGAGCTCCGTGCGATCGATCCCGATCTGCCGCTCTTCAACATCCGGACGATGGACGAGAACCTGGCACAACAGCGGTGGCCGTTTCGTATCTTCGGCAGCATGTTCGCGATATTCGCGTTTATCGCGCTCATGCTTTCGGCAATCGGCCTGTACGCCGTGACGGCGTATTCAGTTACGCAGCGGACTCGGGAGATCGGAGTGCGTACGGCGCTGGGCGCCGACTCGAGCCAGGTGATGTGGCTCTTCCTGCGGCGGTCTTTCTTCCACCTGGCCGTCGGGCTGACCGTTGGGATCGCTGGAGCGTTTGGCGTCGGCAAGATCTTCGAAAGCTCCGAGCTGCTCGTTCAGACCACCGGCCGGGATCCGATCATCATCATGTCGATTGCCGCGATTCTCGCCGTCGTGGCTCTGGCCGCGAGCGTCTGGCCGGCTCGCGCGGCAACGCAACTCGATCCGTTGGTGGCGCTTCGCCACGAACATTAGAGCGCTTTTCAAATGAACGTAGTGTCCGGCTTTAGCCGGACCGCCTCCCGTCACTCCTCCAGTGCCGCCTCGATCTGGCGGCTGGCGGAGCGGAGCACCTCGATTCGGGCGAAGCGTTTGCTGTCGGCCGGTACGAGATTCCAGGGGGCATTCTCCCGGTCCGTGAGGGCGAGCATGTCGCCCACCGCGATCTCGTAGGCGCGGCGCTTTCTCCTGTTTCGCCAGTCCTCGGCATTCAGCTTGTGCCGCTTGTGGGCCGTGGCCTCACGCTCGCGGAAGCGCCGCAGTTGCTCGTCGTGCGACACATGCAGCCAGTACTTCAAGACGATGATGCCGTGGTCAGTCAGCTGCTGCTCGAAACGGTTCAATTCCTCGAACGCGCGTATCCATTCATCCTCGCGACAGAAACCCTCCAGGCGCTCCACCAGCACCCGGCCATACCAGGACCGGTCAAAGATCGCGACGCGGCCGTCGCGCGGGATCTGGCGCCAGAAGCGCCAGAGATAGTGGGCGTGCTTCTCTTCGTCGTTCGGCTTTGCCACCGAAATGACACCGTATTCCCGCGGATCAAGCGCACTCGTGAGCCGGCGAATGGCCCCGCCCTTGCCCGCCGCATCCCAGCCCTCAAAGACAAACACAATCGACCGGCCTGCCTCGAGCGCCTCGCGTACCGCGCGGTTCAACCGCCCGAGCCACTTCTCGCGCTGCGACTCATATCCCTCTTCCGACAGATCCTGGTCCAGGGGGAGAGCCAGCAAGCGCCGCAAACCGGAAGGACGCAGCGGCCGCACCACGCGCGGCGGCTCCATACGCCGGTTCAGCCGGGCTGCTTTTTTCTGCTGCTGCTTGAACCGAGCGAGCAACAACTCGCCAACCAGAAGGTCCCGCCGCCGTTCGTCCTCTGCGTCGATCACGGTCCAGCGGGCGCCTGGGCGGTCCGTCAGTTTCCGGATGCGTCTCGCCGTTTTGGCGAGCCGGTCATAGATCCGGTGGTGGTGCCAGTCCTCGTCGGTTACGCGCCAGGCCGTTTCGGGGTCGTCGCTCAGAGCCCGCAGCCGGCGACCCTGGGCCTCTCTGGAGAGCTGCAACCAGACCTTCAGAATCAGGGTGCCGCTGTCGGCCAGGAGTCTTTCAAACTCCCTGATGCGTTCCGCCTCCTGGTGGAGCTGGTCGCGCGCGCGCTTGTCGCGAGCCGCCTCGCGCAGCGCCTCGGTGTACCAGGAGCCGGCATAGAGACCGATCCGGCCGATCGACGGGAGGCTGCGCCAGAAGCGCCACTGGTGCGGGTGCTCCCGCTCCTCATCGGTCGGGGGAGAAAACGTGAAGGTTTCCAGGCCCCGCGGGTCGAGCCAGGCGGTGAGGGCGTGCAGGAGATTACCTCGTCCGGCGCCTTCGGGCCCGGCCAGCAGGAGCAACACCTTGAAAGGCACGTTCTTCATGCCGACCTGCATTTGCACGAGATTCTCGCGCAGCGCCTGCACCCTGGCTTGGTACTCCCGCTTCGATAGACGCGGCTTTCGTTTCGCCTTCGCCATGTGTCCTCAGAATCGGCGCGGGTTGCGCCGAAGACCTCCAGATCTTGATTGTCGGTAATGTGGGGATAGATCGCTAGTCGGCTTTTGATGCCGTACTGAGAACTGTGAGCGGTCCTTCCCTCAACGGAAGCCGAACAGAGGCGGGAACAGGACAACCACCAGTGCCGCCCAGACGGCGTACACGGGCAGATAGGCGATCTGCCATCGCTCCAGTTCCGCGAACGAACCCTGACGACGCACGAAGCGCGCGTAGAGCCACGCCGTCCACGCCAGGTTGACGAGCAGGATGAGATTCTCGCCAAGCGCCGCCACTCGATTGGGCGTGAAGCCAAACTCGGAGATGCGCTGAGCGATCGCCGTCAGCGCCACCGCATCGACCGCGAGCGCACTGACGACGAGCAGGAGTTGCAGGCCGTCGAAGAAGTCGGGCGGTGCCTGCGGGTCGCGCGCGGAGGCGGCGTAGAGCACCAGCCCCACGACGACCGCCAGCAGCAGATCGAAGCCGATGAGCACCTCACGCTTCACGTTGATGGGGTTGCCCGTCCACGCCATCGTGACCAGAAAGGAAAGCAGCAGCACCGTGAACAGCGGGGTGAACAGCCTCGTCAGTACCGGCGCCATGTTCTCGATGACGCTCTGCTTCGCTTCTACCAGCCACGATCCGACGATGACGGCCCCCGCCGCCCCGCACGGGATCAGCCAGGGCCCGACGAACCACTCGGGATTCATGTCGATGGCGGAGAACAACATGAACGTAAAGGCGGTAACGACGCCTCCGCCGAGCGCGATGAGCACGTAGTAGATGAACAGCTCGCCCGAGAACCGTACGAAGTTCATGCGCCCGCCGTCGGCGAACCAGCGGCCTCGCACGTACGCGAAGCCGACAGCCAGCCAGAGGGCGATGGGAAGATGCAAAACGGTCAGCAACTGCGTGTCGCTGCCCTGCGGGTAGTTGCCGAGCCGTTCTGGATTATTGAAGGGGAAGGCGTTCGCGAACACGGCCGCGGCGGCGAACGGCAGCGCGAGCCAGAGACCGCTTGTGGCATTCCACCCGCGCTTCCACATGAAATAGACAGCGAGCAGCGGAAAGACGAACAGGCTGGCGTTGCGAAAGTAGAACGCCGGCACTTCGTCCCGGGGGCTGAGCGGATGGCCGAACAGCACCGGCATCTTGACGGCCAACGCCGCGGCGACGGCAAGGCCCAGAACGACGAGAAGCTCGGAACGCGAGGTGTTCGACGGTGCGTCAGCATCGGGCGACACGACCAGTTGCTTCCAGAGCCGCTCGGAATGCGCGCGTGCGAACTCGCGCGACAGCGCATCGAGGCTGCCCATGCGCTTCACCGCGACCAGGAATGCCTCATCCCCTGAGAGGCCGGCCTCGGTGAGCGCCGTCAACTGGTCGCGCAGATGGCCCTCGAGCTCTTCCACGTCGGGACCGTGAACGGCCTGGCGGCGGCGCAAGTACGCGCGCCACTGTGCGATTTGTTCCTCGAGCGGCTGATCGGCGAGGGTCGTCATACGGTGCAGGCCTGCATCCAGATGCCGCGCAGGGTACCGTCCACGGCCTTCCATTGTTGCCGGTGGGCGGCGAGCTGCGCCCGGCCTTCCTTCGTGATCCGGTAGTACTTGCGCCGCCGGCCGCTCTCGGACGCGGCCCACTTCGCCGCGACATGACCCTGGCGCTCGAGCCGGTGCAGCACGGGGTAGAGCATGCCGTCGGTCCACTGCAGGTGACCGCCTGACAACTCGGACACCCGCTTGATGATGGCGTAGCCGTAGCTGTCGCCCTCGGCCAGGATGGCGAGCACGAGCGGCGTTGCGGACGCGGCAACCAGGTCCTTGCTCAGGTCCATACGTAGAACCGTTATACATTGTGGTTCTATGTATGTCAACAACTGGAGGCCCTGCAGAGCCTCGCTCACCAAAATCTCACGCAACGCTCACGGGTCCATCAGGACACGGCGGGTTCCCCGGTGCGATGATTCCAGCAGTTTTCAGTTCTCAGTAGTCAGTTCTCAGTCGCGAAGCCACTGATAACTGATAACTGATAACTGAAGCGCACGATGGAAGGACACAGTCGCGACATCATGAAGACTCCTCGCGAGGCAGTGCGCGAACGCCTGCTTCGATCGGATCATGTACGGCCCGGTCGCGACAGCATCACCTGGACGATCAACCGCGAGATGATCGTGGTCGCCGGCTGGGGCCGTGCCATCCTGCTTCAGCTGGCCCATCCGGCGGTTGCCGCCGGCGTGCACGATCACAGCTACTTTCGTGGCAGCCTTCTCTCCAGCTTCCGGAGGCTGCGTTCGTCTATCGGCGCGATGCTGTCGCTCACGTTCGGCGATACGGAGCAGATGATCGCGGCCGCTGCCGGCATCAACTCGATCCACAATCGAGTGCGCGGCCACGTCCGTGACGGGGCGAGCGAACGGTACTCCGCTCACGATCCTGAACTGCAACGGTGGGTGCATGCCACGCTGCTCGAGTCGATTCCGCTCACCTACGAGTTGCTCGTGCGGCCCCTGACCCTTCACGAGCGCGATCGCTACTGCTCGGAGGCGGCCATCATGGAGCCGCTGCTTGGGATGCCGGCCGGATGGCTGCCCGCGAGACTCGGCTCAGCTCGCGGCCTACATGCGCGAGATGCTGGCAGGCGGGAGGATCGTCGTCACCGACACCAGCCGGACGCTCGCACGAGCGGTGCTGTATCCGCCCCGGTGGCACGTGGCCTGGCCGGCATTCCGGGCGATGCAGCTCGTCACGATCGGATCGCTTCCGCCGGCGATCCGCCGGGCATACGGCTTCGACTGGAGCGCGCGCGACGCGCGGACGTTCGCGCGATGGACGGCTCTCGTTCGAACATCCCGGCGGCTGCTTCCACCGCTCGCCCGCGAGTGGCCGATGGCAAGGAGATAGTCGCCTGTCGCTCTAACGTTGACAGACCGGACAGTAGAACGTTGACCGCCCGCCGTCGACGCGCCGCCGGATCGTGCCGCCGCAATCTGTCGTCCGACATCGTTCGCCCTCCCGCTCGTATACCAGGAACCGGGACGCACGATACGCGTCGTCGCGCGACGACTGGCGTGCGATCGCGCGCTCGAGTACCTGTTTGATCGCAGTCGCGAGGCGAAAGGCCGCCTCACGGGGCGCACCCGACGCCGTGGCGAGGGTTGACGCCCGTCGTCGCGGCGACAAGCCGGCCACGTGCAACGCCTCGCTCGCGTAGATGTTGCCGAGTCCAGCCACGACACGTTGATCCAGCAGCGCCGCCTTCAGTGATGTCTTCTTGCCCCGGCACGCGCGCGCCAGGCGTGCCGCGTCGAAGTCGGCCGATAGCGGTTCCGGCCCCAGACGGCTCAGCGCACGATGGCGCTCGAGATGCCCCGCAGGGACCAGATCCATCAGGCCAAACCGCCGCGGGTCGTTGAACACGACGACTCGTGCCGACGACATGTGAAAGACCACGTGATCGTGCGGATCCCGCGGCCCGGCCGCTGTTGCCCGCGCGATTCGCAGCGATCCCGACATGCCAAGGTGTATGAGCAGGGTCTCCTCCGACGACAGGAGCGCGACCAGGTATTTCCCTCGCCTCGTCAGCTCGAGTACGGTCTGGCCGGCGAGCCGTTTGGCGAACCGCGCCGGAAACGGCGCGCGCAAGTCGGGCCGGCGCACATCGACCGAAACGAAGCGCCTCCGGACCATCGCCGGCGCGATTCGCCGTCGAGTCGTCTCAACTTCGGGGAGTTCGGGCATCGCTCCAGCATAGTCTTCCGGGACGGAAATCTGCCGGCAGGCAGAGTTGCCGGCAAACGGTCCGGCGGTAGGGCGCAACTTCAGTTGCGCCATTTCTGGCAAGTAGTGACGGTCGCGTTTATATACTGAATGAGATAGAATCTGCGCGCATGTCGGACAGACCGCGAAGCGTCGATCACCTGTTGCCGTTGAAGCCCAAGGTCCTGCACATTCTGCTTTCGCTCGCCGATGGCCCGCGTCATGGGTACAGCATCATGCAGGAGGTCGCGGCCCGCACCGATGGACAGGTCCGCGTGTGGCCCGCCGCCATGTATGGCACCCTTCGCGAGCTCGAAGAGCTGGACTGGATCGCGGAGTCGGAGAAGCGGCCCAGCGATGATGACGAGCGGCGGCGATACTTTGCGCTGACGCCACTCGGAAAGCGCGTGCTCGAGCGGCGAGGTCCGGCGCCTCGAAGCGATCGTCGATCTCGCCCGCGCGAGCCGGGCCCTGCGCCCTTCGACTTCGCTCAGGGCGGCCCTTCGACACGCGCATGAAATCTTTCGGGGCAGGCCGCGATTCTCGCGAGGCGCAAGAGATGAAGGAAGACGCGGAGCGGCTTCTGGACGAAGCGCGTGCGCGCGGCCGGCGTGCGTTTGTGGCGACGTGGTTCGCGCTGCTGTGGGACCTCATCGCCGGCACCGGGCACGATCTGGCACGGGCTCTTCGATCGCTGGTGCGCGCACCTGGATTTACAGTGACGGCGTCGCTGCTGCTCGGTCTGGGTGTGGCGGCCACGACGACGCTGTTCGCGCTGGTCAACGCCGTCATCCTGAAACCGCTGCCCTACGACAACCCGGAACAACTGGTCATGGTCTGGGAGTCGAACGTTCCGCGCGAGCGCCTGCGCGAGGGGCCCTCGCCCGGCAATGTAGAGGATTGGGTCGCGCACAGCGATGCGTTCGAGGCGCTCACCGCGTGGTGGACAGCCTCGGCGACGCTGCGCGGCCGCGATGGCAGTGCGCCGGTCACGGGAGTCCAGGTGACGAAAGGCTTCTTCGAGGTCTTCCGCCGCTCGCCCCTTCTCGGTCGCACTTTCGCGGACCAGGAATACCCTGGCAGGCCTTCGATCGCGTCCGGCAGAACTGGCGGTCAGGAGCCGGTCCTCGTGCTCGGTCATCGTTTGTGGCAAAGCCTCGGTGCAGATCCGGCGCTGGTCGGAGGAACGGTCTTCGTTGAAGGCCGCAACTGGCGTGTGCTGGGCGTCATGCCTGCGGACTTCGCCGTGCCTGATGTTGATGCCGCGTTCTGGACTCCATGGGACATGCGCGAGGCCTATCGTGGCGCGCGTTTTCCCGACGGCCCGCCTCGGGATTTTCGGTTCCTGCGCGTCGTCGGCCGGCTGAAACCCGGCCTCTCTCGTGAAGCCGCGGCGGACAGGATGGAAATCCTCGCCGCCCGCATCGCCGCCGATCATCCGCGCACGAATGCCGACTGGAGCGTTCAGTTGGTGCCGCTGAGAGAAGAGTTGGGACGATCGAGCCGCACCGGGCTGCTGCTCGTCTTCGGCGCGATGTTTTGTCTGCTCCTGCTCGTCTGCGCGAACGTGGCGAGTCTCGCGATTGCGCGGCGCGCGGCGCGTGCGCGGGAGATCGCGATTCGATTCGCGATCGGCGCCGGCAGGACCCACATCATGCGAGCGCATCTGGCGGAGACCGCGCTCTGCGCCGTGCTCACCGCGCTGGTGGCCATCGTTCTCACGTCAGGATCGTTGGGCGCCGCCATTGCGTTCGCTCCGGCGGATATCCCCCGGCTGCACGAAGTCGGCGTGGATGCCCGCGTCGTGTCGTTTGCGATGGCCCTCGCACTGCTGGTTACGATCATCGGCGTGCTGTTTCCAGGCCTTCGAAGCAGTTCTACAACGATCGCACCCGCTTTGAAGGACGGCGCGCCGGTCTCGGTGCGGCAGGCGAGCCGCATGCGACGCGTGCTCGTGGCCGCGGAGATCGGCGTCACGGTCGTGCTCCTGGTCGGCGCCGGGCTGCTGACCCGTAGTTTCGCGGGCCTGCAGCGCGTCGATCCGGGCTTCGACATTCAGAACCTGCTCGTGTTGCGACTCGCACCCGATGTCACGAGGTACCAAAGGAACGAGCAGAGGAACGACTACTACGGCCGGGTGCTGAACTCCATCCGCGAGGTACCTGGCGTCGCGTCGGTCGCCGCGGTCACGTTCCTGCCGATGAGCACGATCGGCCAGGACTTCTATCGGCCCTATTGGCTGGAGGGCGCCCGTCCCGACGGGTTCGCGGTGACACAGGCGAACGTTCGCATGTCGACGCCCGGCTACTTCGCCACCCTCGGACTCCCGCTCGTCTCGGGCCGCGAGTTCTCGGCTCAGGACGACCTGAATGCGCCGCGCGTCATCATCATCAACGAAAGCCTGGCGCGAAGCGCCTGGAACGATCAGGATCCCGTGGGCCGCACCCTCATACTCGACTATCAGAACGGTCCGTCTCCGCGCCAGGTCGTCGGCGTCGTGCGCGATGCGAGGTACCGCGGCCCTCGCAGCAATCCGGCGCCCGAGATCTTCATCCCGCACGCGCAGAATCCCTATCTGGTCATGAACGTGGTGATGCGAACGAAGATCGACCCGGACGCCCTGGCCCGGACCGCACGCGCTCACGCGTTGATGGTGGACCCGGATCAACCGGTGCACTCCGTGACGACGATGGAGCGGCTGCTGGACGATACGCTGCAGCAGGATCGATTCGCGATGCTGTTCGTGGCGTTGTTTGCCGTGGCGGGTCTGGTGACCGCCACGACCGGCGTGTATGCGTTGCTGGCGTATACGGTCGCTCAGCGGAAGCGCGAGATCGCGGTCCGCATGGCTATCGGGGCGTCATCGTCTTCGGTGGCACGGCTGGTCGTGATGGAGTCGTTGATGCTCGCCCTGGCGGGTTGTGTCGCCGGCGCTCTCGGCCTGGTTGCGGTGAGCGGGCTGGCGCGCTCCATCCTATTTGGCATCGCGCCTCACGATCCGCTGACGCTGGCGACAACGGTGGCCGTTCTTCTCGCTGCGGTGCTGGTGGCAAGCTGGCTTCCGGCGCGACGAGCGGCGACGAATCAATCCGGTCTCGGCGATGCGAATCTGACCCGAGGAAAAATAAACATCTCAACGCCCAGCCAATACCAAGGCCATCGTGGCCCAGTTCGTGGCTGCGGCGGCGATGAACTGATCCTTCCCGTGCGGGAACTCGCTGTCGAAATGCGGCTGGATGGGCACGGCGCGGCTGCGCACGTACCACGAGCCGTCAGCGAGTTGTGTGTTGAGCAGGAATCGAACCGCCTTTTCGGACACGGGATCACCTGGCTTCAAGGCTCGGGACTCCGCGAGCGCGGTCAAGGCCTGACCGGTGGCATAGGCGTCGCTCTCGAGCGTGGCCAACTGACTCCAGCCGCCGTCGGCGCGTTGCAGCGCGATCAAGGCGCGCGCGGCGTTCTGGATCGTCACCGGGCCGGCAGCCGCCCAATGGAGACCCAGAAGCTGGAAGACGTGATCCTCGGTAGTCGTCGGTCGAGCATGCGCCAGCCACGCGCCGCCGCGTTCGATCGCGCGTCCGTAATCGCCTTCTTGCGGCAGCGGCGCGTACGCTCGCAGTGCGCGAATGGCGAGTGCCGTCGCCTGGAAATCGCTCGATTCGATCGGCGGACGATGCGACGCGATGTGCCAGCCGCCGTCGGCGAACTGACGCCGTTTCACGAAGCGCGCCAGCGCGTCGGTGGCCGGAGTGGGGGCATACGGCGCTGCGGCAAGGCCGGCAAGGATGTAGGTCGCCGTGTCGACGCCGCCCGGGATCGAGATGTCCTGCAGTTCGCGCTCGCGCCAGCTCTCGAGATACACACCCATCCTGGCCGCCTGCGCGCGGAGGCTCGTCTCGTCCACACCGAGGCGCCGCTTCCGCGCCGCCGCGGCCGTCATCTGGAACAGGCTGTTGTTGTGGCATGAGATGCATCCCGCTGTCTTGAAGAACACCTCGTCCGCGCGCTGCAACAGAGGCAGGCTCGCCTCGATCGCTCCGCGTACGGATCGCGGCGCCGCAGGTTTCTTCAGATCGAGCAAGGGTGGCGGGCCTGGTGTGACGCCGGCCGGTCGCAGCGCCATCGTCACAGGGGTTTCGCCATGCCGTGACGCGAGCTCGAACGCCTGCTCGTCGCGCACGCCACGATCGAGCAGGGTGGTAATGCCTTCGAGCGGCGCATGCTCTGATGCCGCGCCGGCACGGAGAGCGGCCGCTGTCGGCTCCGCTCCGCGCTCGAGCAGCATGCGCATGCTCTTCGAGTCTCCGTAGCGCGCGACAAGCTCCAACGCGCGCGTCAGCGCCGGACGTCCAGCGGATGGAAGCAGGAGCTCGACGCAATCGACGCAGCCGGAGCGTATCGCGAGATCGTTCGGCAGCGTCGCCGTGTCCGCTCCGTGTTCGAGGAGCAGACGCATGACCGGCGCGTCGCCTGCCGCCGCAGCCTGGTTCAGCACCGCCTGGCCCTTGAGCGTCGCGCCGCGGTCGAGGAGCGCTTTCACGATGTCGCCGGCTCCATAGCGTCCAGCCGCTACCAGCAGGGGCGTGCGGCCGTCGATAGAGCTCGCGTTTGGATCGGCCCCGCGCTCGAGCAGCAGTTGCACGATCTCGAGATCGTCCACGCCCCACAGCAGCGCGGTGGCGCCAGTATCGTTGCGTGCGTTCGGGTCGGCCCCCATGTCGAGCAGCAGCCGCGCGGACGCCGCGTCTCCGTAGAGCGCGGCGTACATCAACGGTGTAATGCCACCAGATCCCGCAGTCCGAGCCGCCTGGCGGTTGTCCTTCACCAGCCGCTCGACGTGTCGGCGATCGCCGCGCCGGATTGCGTCCAGCACCTGCGTCGCCAGAGGATCTTGCGGTGGTGAGGGTGTTTCGCCTGCGAGCTCGTCGGGCCACTCGGCTCCCTGATCGATCCAGGCCTTGATCGCGTGGATCTCAGCCGGTTCCAATGCGCCGGTCGGCGGCATCTGCAGTCCCGCCGCGCTGCCTGCCACGCGCAGGTAGAGCCGGCTCGCCGCGCTGTCGCCCGGCACAATCCGTGCGCCGTTGGCGCCGACACGATTCGGCATCGAGTCGCGGCGGCGATCGAGACGGAAGTTAGCGTTCTGCAGCGAGGGGCCGTGACAGCCGTAACAGTTCGTGCGAAGGAGTGGTTGCACGTCGCGCGCGAAGTCGACCCGCTCGGGTGACTGGGCGGACAGCCCGCCGAACAGGCCGGCAGTGACGCCCGCAATCAGGACGGCGACCAGCCTGTGAAGTGTCGTTTTCATCGGCGGACTCTCGCGCTGATATGCCATTGTGCAAACCGCAGGCGTTGAGGATAGCCGAGATAGCGACGGGGCGCGTAACACTTCGCCGGGTCGTGACACTTCCACTCAGACGCACGGAAAGGACGGCGTCAGGAGGTGTCCGAATGGCCAAGATCGACGAAATTGCGCCGGATTTGTATCGAGTGTCCGTGTATGCCCCGCAGTTCGACCTGCAGTTCAACCATTTTCTGATCAAGGACGACGAACCGCTGCTCTTCCACACCGGCATGCGGCGGATGTTCCCGGAGGTTCGCGACGCCGTCGCACGGCTGATCGACCCGGCGACCCTGCGCTGGATCAGCTGGAGCCATTTCGAGGTCGACGAGTGCGGCGCCCTCAACGAGTGGCTCGCGGTCGCGCCTCGTGCGGAGGCGATCTGCAGCCAGGTGGGCGCAGCCGTCAACATCTCGGACTTCGCCGATCGCCCGCCGCGCGGCCTCTCAAAGGACGACGTGATCGAGACAGGCCGGCACAGGTACCGGTACGTGCCGACGCCGCACCTGCCGCACGGCTGGGATGCCGGCGTGCTGTTCGAAGAAAAATCGAGCGTGCTCCTCTGCTCAGACCTGTTCCATCAGCTCGGCGATGTCGAACCGGTCACGTCGACGGACGTGCTGGGACGGTGGGATGCCGCCGTTGCGGCCTACCAGGCACATCCAGTGTTGATGGATTACGTGCCACTGACGCCCGCCACGCGGACGCGCCTGAACGAGCTGGCCGATCTGCAGCCGCGCGTGCTCGCGGCCATGCACGGATCGACGTTCGTGGGTGACGGCGGCGCCGCGCTGCGCTCGGCCGCCGACATGCTGCAACGCCGGCTCGGTGTGGCGCCGCTTGACGCACAGTACGTCGCTTGAGTACCGTCCGGCTGATGCCGGAGAAGCCCGCAACGCTCGAGGCCGTCAGCGACGAAGCGCTCGCGCGCCACATCGCCGGCGGCCTGCCGGGGTCGACCGATGCCGAAGAGGCCGAGCTGTATCGCCGCTTTGCACCGCGAGTGCGGTTGTATGGGCGCCGCCATCTGCAGGACGCCGCGGCCGCCGACGACCTCGCACAGGAGGTTCTGCTCGTCACGATCGAGCGTCTGCACGCCGGCGAAGTCCGCCGGCCCGAGGAAATTGCCTCGTTCATCCTGGGAACCAGCCGGATGATGGCTCAAGGTGAGCGACGGGTTGCGCGACGTCGGGAAGCGCTCGCAGCGCGATTCATGGACACCACGATCGAGGTCGCGCCGGTATCGATCGCCTCACTCGACGCCGATCGCGTGGTGGCCTGCCTGAGCGCGCTCGTCGAGCGCGATCGGCTTGTCGTGCTGCTGACGTTCTATGCGGACCGTGAAGCGCCTCGAATCGCGGAGGATCTTGGCGTTTCTCCTGGCGCAGTCCGCGCGATCCGGCATCGAGCGATGGCACGCCTTCGCGATTGCGTGCTGGGAGGCGCGAGATCATGAATCCTCGAGGATGTGAGCGGATCGGGTTCGCCGAGCTGATTGATTACGCCGCCCGCGAGCCGGGGGAGACCGACGCGGCAGCCTTCGAGGAACACCTCTTCTCGTGTGCCGATTGCGGTGCGCGCGCGGCAGAGTTCGACGCGCTCGTGCGGGCGATCGGACCGGCAGTCCGATCCGGGAAGGTTGGCGGGTTCGTGACCGACGATGTCCTGAATCAGCTGGCGCGCGATGGCATTCGCGTGCGGACGTTCACGCTGTCGCCGGGCGCCGTCGTCCCGTGCGCTGTCTGGGAAGACGACGAGCTGATCGCGATGCGGCTGCGTGCCGACCTTGGCGGCGCCAGCGAGTTCACGATGTCACAGCGCGTGGCGGGCACCGAGGTGCTCCGCGCGACGGGACAGGCCGCCGCCAGCTTTCATGGCGAGCTCATTTACACCTTGTCCGCCTCCTGGGTCCGTCAGCTCGCGGCGGTGGATATAGAAGTGCTCCTCAGCGCGCATGAAGGCGGTGAAGTGCGTCCGATTGGCAGCTACACCCTCGTTCATGGCGGGTCTTTTCATCGGTAGCTGAATGATTGATGTGGGTGTATCATCTGGCACTTCTGCCGGCCCATCCGTAACACCGAGAAAGAGGAATCAATCATGACTACAACAAGCGTTAACAACGGAGTGAACGTCCAGGCGCTGCTTGATGCGCGAGAAGCATTGAAGGGCGCGCCGGAGGCGACGAAATTCACGTGGCGGGCGTCCTGCAAGTGGCAGAACGGCACGCACAGCAAAACGAAAGTCCAGAGCTTCTTCGGGCTCGGGCAGGAACAGAGTCACAAGACCGAGAGTACGCTCGGTGCGGACCATCCGGAGATCTTCGCCTCGGAGGATCACGCGATCACGCCGATCGAGTACGTGCTGGTCGGTCTCGCGAGCTGCCTGACTGCCGGTGTGGCGGCGGTGGCGCAGAATCGCGGCATTCAGCTGCGCTCGGTCGAATCGAACCTCGAAGGCAAGATGGACATCCGCGGCATCCTCGGCATGGATAGCGACGTGCGGAACGGCTACGACGACATCAAGGTCACGTTCAAGATTGACGCGGACGCGTCAAAGGACGACATCGAGGCCATCGTCGCGCAGTCGCAGAAGCGCTCGGCCGTGTACGACGTCATCACCAATCCGGTGAACGTCACCGTCGAAGTTGTGTAGCGGCATGCGTTATCCACGGCGCCACCCGTAAACGGAGCGGGACCATCGAACAGGTCACGACGGTCGTCATCGGGGCCGGGCATATGGGTCTTGCGGCGAGCCGATGTCTCACTGCACGCTCCATCGATCACGTGGTGATCGAGCGCGGGGAGATTGCCAACTCGTGGCGGCGCGAGCGCTGGGACTCGCTGCGGCTTCTGACGCCCAATTGGCAGAGCCGGCTGCCCGGGTATCAGTACGACGGCGCGGACCCGGACGGATACATGACGATGCGCGAGGTGATCGATTTCATCTCGCGCTTTGCCGTGTTCTCCGGCGTACCAGTGCGCACGCACACCACCGTCACCTGTGTGAAGCGACACGACGCAGGATACGACGTCGCGACAACCAACGGTAACCTTCGCTGCCGCACGCTGATACTGGCGAGCGGCGCCTGCAATGTTCCGAGCGTGCCGGCGCTCAGCCAGGCCGTGCCGCCATCGATCCAGTGCTTCACGCCATTCAGCTATCGCAACCCGAGTGACTTGCCGGAAGGCGGCGTGCTGGTAGTCGGCGCATCGGCCACCGGCGTCCAGCTCGCCGATGAAATCGTTCGTTCCGGCCGGCCGGTCACGCTCTCCGTCGGCGAGCACGTGAGGCTGCCGCGGACGTATCGGGGCCGCGACGTGCTCTGGTGGATGGATGCGTCGGGCGTATGGGACCAGCGATACAACGAAATCGACGACGTGACACGTGTTCGCCGCCTCCCCTCACCGCAACTGATTGGCACGCCCGAGCGTACGACGCTGGATCTCAACGCGCTCAGTGCAGCCGGCGTCGAGCTTGTGGGGCGTCTCGCTGCCGTGCGAGACGGACAGGCATTGTTTTCGGGAGGACTGCGAAATCAGTTTGCGCTGGCAGACCTGAAGATGAACCGGTTGCTCGGCACGTTCGACGAGTGGGCGCGGAGCCACACGCGCGAGGCCGAGGTCGGACCACCGGAACGCTTCGAACCGACACGCGCGCCCGAGTCGTCACGGTTGAAGCTGGATCTGCGGAATGGAGAGATCCGTTCGATTGTCTGGGCGACGGGATTCCGGCCCGACTACAGCTGGCTGGACGTGCCAGTGATTGATGACAAGGGGCACTTGCGGCACGACGGAGGCGTCGTCGATGCGCCAGGCCTGTATGCCCTTGGACTGCCGGTCCTTCGACGCCGCAAGTCGACGTTCATCTATGGTGCCGGCGACGACGCGCGTGAGCTCGTCGATCACCTTGCCGGCTATCTGGCTACGCCGGTGAAAGGACGAAGTTAGTCACTTCGAGGGATTCTTTCTTCATTTCATCGCTCAGTGCACGATGGAGCTGCTGAACCTTTGGCAGGTCCCACTCGAAGGACGCGATGGCATCGGTCACTTCGAAGTGCTCCACCGCCAGCTTGTCACGAGCGCTCTGATAGCCGGCGAACGCGGTCTCGGTGCCTGCGGCTGCCGCCTGCGCGAGGAGTTCCGCGTCGATGAGCGCATCGGTGATGCCGTGGGCCGTCAGCGGATCCTTGAAGTAGCCGGCATCGCCAACGAGCGCCCAGCCCGGTCCGAACGATTGTCGAAAGAACCCCACCTCTCCCGCAAACGCGCGGTACTTCTCAACCTGTTCCGACCGATCCACGACTGCCGCCAGGTCGGATCCGCATGCCCTCAACACGTGCCGGTATCCGGCGTCTGCCCCGCGCCGCAGCGTTTCGTGGAAACGGCTCTGGGGGACCGAGGCAAATATGCAAGTGGCACCACCATTGGTCGGGATCGCACCGGCGCTCACACCCGGGCGGTAGTACCAGTGGTATCCATCGAACCCCGTGCCTGACCAGTAGCTGAAGATCACGCCGGTCGCATGACGGCCCGTTCGATAGCATTCCGCGCCGACCAGACGAGCGACCGTGGACCGGACACCATCGGCTCCGATCACGAGTTCGGCAGACACCTGGCGCTCCCGTCCGCGACCATCCCTGAGGCGTACACCACAGATGCGACCGTTGTCCGCGCGGACGAGGTCGACAAGATGCGTTTCGAACGCGACCTCGGCCCCGGCTCTTTGCGCGGCATCGACCAGCACCCGGTCGATGACCGTACGTCGAGGCGCGTAGAGCCCATCAATGTCGTCTTTCGGTTTGATCTGCACCTCGACGACGTCGTCGCCATAGTGAAACGACGTCGATCGGACGACAGGTGTGCCGGCCGCTCTGATTCCGTCCAGAACGCCCCAGCGAGAGAGTTGAACAACGCCGGCTCGCATGAGGGCGTGGGTCGAGACGGTATCGCTCCCGTATCGACTCCGGTCGATCACGAGCACGCGAAGGCCCCGTCTCGCGAGGAGCATCGCGGTCGCCGCGCCGGCGCAACGGGCGCCGACGATGACGACGTCATGGTCGGGAGAAGAAGCGGAACCGGTTGTCATGTCGTGTCCACGCGAGCGCGCAAGGGGGGATAACATAGCATGATGAGCAGCGACATCGATCAGGTCTGGCCTGGTGGCATCCCACGCGTGGGGCAGATCGCGGAGCGCTCGCGCACGGTGCAGGTGAAGGATATCGAACGCTTCACCGAGATCAGCGGAGACAGGAATCCACTCCATTACGATGAGGCAGTGGCGAAGGCGAGCCGTTTCGGCGAGATCGTCGTGCAGGGTGGTGTGACGAGCGCAATCCTCAACGCGCTTGTGGCCGAGGACCTCCCCGGGCCAGGCACTGTATTCCTTCAGGTGAACTGGAGCTTCAAAGCGCCGGTCCGGCCCGGCGACACCATTACCGGCCGCGCCGAGGTCCTGCAGGTGCGAACCGATAAACCCATCACGACGCTCAAGACCAGCGTCGTCAGAGGCGACGGGACGCTCGTCCTCGAGGGTGACGCCGTGTGCTATACGATGCCGATCGCGAGAAGCAGGAACCCGTAGCGCCAAACTCATGACGAGCTGGGACGCACCTCCGCAGCCCGTGGGCAGAAGCCGGTGGCGATTTCTTCCGCCGTCGGATTGGCCCGAGGAGGAGCTCCTCACCGTCGGGGCCGATCTGGAACCGGCGACGATGATCGATGCATACAGGAGCGGCGTCTTCCCGATGGGAGCTCCTGAACGCCCCGATCTCATCAGCTGGTGGTCTCCCGATCCGCGGGGCATTCTGCCGCTCGACGGTCTGCGTGTCACACGCTCGATGCGGCGCAGCGCGAAGCGTTTCGAGGTCCGCGTGAACACCTGTTTCACGCGAGTCGTGCGCGCCTGCGCCGACCCCTCGCGCGGGGACGGCTGGATCACCACGGCGTTCATCGACTCGTACACGCGGCTGCACGAGCTCGGCTGGGCCCACAGCATCGAGGTGTTCGACCGCAACGGCGAACTTGCGGGCGGCCTGTATGGCGTGCGGATCGAAGGACTCTTCGCGGGCGAGTCGATGTTTCATCTCGCGCGCGATGCGTCGAAGGTCGCGGTCATGGCCACGGTCGATCTCATGCGGGCGAGCGGGATGACGCTGTTCGACGTGCAGTGGAGCAGCAATCACCTCGCATCGCTGGGCGTCGTCAACATTCCGCGAAGCGACTATCTTTCCCGGCTTGCGAATGCGGTGAGCCGCCCTGCACTTCTTTCCAAGGAACGTCTTCAATGATCGCGATTGCCTGGCAGTTCGAAGTCAAGAAAGGGCGCGAGGCCGAATTCGAGGAGTTGTACGGCGTCGAGGGAGAATGGACGGCGATGAACCGCCACACGCGATCCTATCTTGGCAGTTCGTTTCTTCACGATCAGAACCGCACGTCCCGGTACCTCGTCATCGAATACTGGAGCGAGATGCTCGTCTACGAGCAGCACCGCGACTATCGTTCTGCGGCCATCGCGTCTCTCGAGGAGCGGAGCGCCGCGCTGGTCGACAGGGTGGAGCCGATGGGAATTTTCACGGCGCTCAATGTGCCCGATCGCACCGGGCCGACCTGGTCACAGCGGCGATAGACGCACGTGGGATACACTCAGCGGCACCGCAACAACGGAGGATGACATGCGCATGAGTATCGCCCCGGGCCTCGTTCTGTGCTTCTCGATGATCATGGCGGCCGACGCCTCTGCGCAGCTCACCGCTGCCAAAGATGGCCCCATCGTGTACGGCCACCATCACTTGAACACCACCAACGTCGACGCTCAGAAGAGATTTTTCGTCGATACCCTGGGAGGAACGGCGATCAAGGTCGGGACGAACAACCTCGAGATCGTGAAGTTTCCCAACGTGCTGATCTTTTTCCGCACGGTTCAGGCAGCGCCGGGCGGCACGCGGGGAACGGTCGTGAATCACATCGGATTTTCGGTCCCGAATCTCCGATCGACGGTCGACAAGCTGAAGGCCGGCGGGTACACGATGATCACGAGCACGGAAGCGCCCCCGGAGCGTCCGGTGAAGGACGACATCGCCGGTCCGCCCGCTGCCGGTGGTTCCTCAATCGCGTTCGTGCAGGCGCCCGACGACATCAAGGTCGAGTTCGTCGAGGTGCCGGCGCAAACGATGCCGATTGCGCTTCACCATGTGCACTTCTTCAACCCGGCGAACACCGAGATGCAGGCGTGGTATGTCAAAACCTTTGGCGCCACGTCGCGGCTCGGTGGGGCATTTCCCGCGGCGCTGCTGCCGGGCGTGGCGCTGAACTTTTCGGCGTCGCCGGCGCCCGTGGTGGGTTCGCAGGGCAGAGCGGTCGATCACGTCGGATTCGAGGTGAAGAATCTCGCGGAATTTACGAAAACGCTGGAGGCGAACGGCGTGAAACTGACCACGCCTTATCGCAGTGTGCCGGCGCTCGGCATCGCGATCGCCTTTTTCACCGATCCGTGGGGCACGTACATCGAATTGACGGAAGGTCTCGATAAGATTCAGTAATGCGCACGCAGCCTGAACCGGCCTCCGGCCGGCGCAGCTTCACCTCGGCGCTTCGCGTCTACACCGAGCGGCGCGCCCTGGTGATGATCGCCCTCGGGTTCTCGGCGGCGCTTCCGTACTTCCTGGTCTTCGACACGCTCTCGGCCTGGCTGCGCGCTTCGAAGATCTCGCTCGAAGTGGTGGGCTTCTTCAGCCTCGTCACCCTCGTCAGCAGTTTCAAGTTCCTCTGGGCGCCGTTCGTCGATCGCGGACGGATCCCGATCCTCACGGCCCTGGTTGGACACCGCCGATCGTGGATGCTCGTCTGCCAGGGCGTGATCATGCTCGGGTTGTGGCTGCTGGCGTCGACCGACCCGGCGCGCAGCCTCGGCACCATCGCGGCGTTCGCGGTCCTGGTGGGCCTGGGCTCGGCGACACAGGACATCGCCATCGATGCGTGGCGCATCGAGGTGGCGGAGGTGTTGAAACAGGGCGCCATGGCGGCCGCGTACCAGTGGGGATACCGGGTTGGCATCATCACCGCGGGCGCCGTGCCGCTGCTCCTCGCCGACGCTTACGGCTGGAACGTGTCATACGCGGTGATGGCCGTCCTGATGACAGTCGGCATCCTTGCCGTGCTGGCGGCGCCGCGCGAGCAGCAACACGTCATCCGATCGATCGAGACGGCCGGCATCGCACCCGCGCCCGCGCGCGAGACGGTCGAGTGGATCATCCGACTCGCACTCCTCGGCTTCGCCGCGCTGGTGCTCGGGTCGGGACTCGCGGCCAACGCCGGCATATTCGCGAGTGTGCTCAGAGGCATCGGCGCCGCGAGTGTGGCTGACGCCGTGCTGGCGGCGTGGAAATCGAGCGCGGCGGTCTTCGTGCAAGTCGGCGCGGTGATCGTCGGTCTGGGGCTGATCGCGCTCGTCGCGCTTCCGCTGCCTGGCAAGCGCACGCGGCCCGGCGTCTATCTTTCCTCGGCGCTCGTCGATCCGCTGCGCGATTTCTTCTCGCGCTATCGGACGGCTGCAGGACTGATCCTGGCGCTCATCTGTCTCTACCGCATCCCCGACTTCGTGCTGAACATCATGAACCCGTTCTACCTCGATCTCGGCTACACGCTGACCGAGATCGCGGAGGTCCGGAAGATCTTCGGGGTCTTCATGACCATGTTCGGCGTGTTCGCGGGCGGACTGGCCGTCGCGCGCTACGGGCTGCTGCGGGCGATGGTGATCGGCGCATTAGCCGGCCCGGTGAGCAACCTCTTGTTCATCTGGCTCGCGTTGCAGGACCATAACCTGTTCGCGCTTTTTGCCGCGATCGGTCTCGACAACGTCGCCGGCGGCTTCGCGGGCACGTGCCTGATCGCGTACATGTCGAGCCTCACGTCGGCGGGTTTCACGGCCACGCAATACGCGCTCTTCTCCTCGCTCTACGCGATTCCGGGCCGGCTGATCGCGTCGCAGTCGGGCCGCATCGTCGAAGGCGCGGCGCGTGCAGCGGACGCGGGGGGCATGCTGGCCGGGGTCAGGAATCTCGTCGCCACGTACGCGCCTGCCAACTTTGCGACGGCGCTCGAGCGCTCGGGTGTCAGCCCGGCTTCGCTCGGAACCGGGTACATGGTGTTCTTCATGTACTCGGCGGTGATCGGCGTGTTCGCCATCGCGCTGTCGATCGCCGTGCTGCGCCGGCAGGAAGACCCCGTGCAGGTACCGGACGCGGTCGCCGCCGCGGTCAAGCCGTGACAACTGACGTCGCCGCCGACGCCGTGACCGCAGATCTCCGCGCGCGAGTCCGCGAGCGGATCCGCGAGGAACTGCTGCGGCACGGCGCGTCGGCCGCCTTCGACGATGCGGCGCTGTTCGCGGAGGTGGAGGCCCTCATGCGCGGTGCCGTCGATGGGGCATCGCCCCGCGCGCTGCTCATGCCCGAGCTGCTCGGCGATCCCGACACGTGGCGCCTCGACACTGCGATGCGGTACCGGTCGCACCGGGGCCGCGTCGGCGCGGCCATCATCTTCGTCAAGCGCCGTCTCCTCATGCCGGTCGTCCGCTGGCTCTTCGAGTACAGCCGCGATAACTTCGAGCGGCAGCGCCGGATGAACGAGGTGCTCTGCGCCTGCGTCCAGGAGCTCGCCATCGAGACGGCGCGGCTGCGCCGCGAAGTGCGCCGCCTCTCGCAGTGAGGCTCGCCTTCGTCGTCCAGCGCTACGGTGCCGACATTGCCGGTGGCTCCGAGGCGCACTGCCGCGAGCTGGCCGAGCGCCTCGCGAGCCGCTACGACATCACCGTGCTGACGACGTGCGCTCGCGACTACGTCAGCTGGAAGAACGCCGTCCCCGCGGGCACGACGCTCGAACGCGGCGTGACCCTGCGGCGCTTCCCCGTGGCACGACGGCGGCGGCTCAAGGCGTTTGCCGATCTCAGCGACGAAGTCTTCGCCGGGCCGTCGCCTCGCGAGCGGCAGGAAGAGTGGTTCCGCGAAAACGGGCCCGAGACGCCGGCACTGATCGACCACCTGCGTTCAAGCGGCAGCGCATACGATGTCGTCGCGTTCTGGGCCTATCGGTACGCTCCCACCTATTTCGGCCTCCCGCTCGTCGCGGAGCGTGCCGTCCTGGTACCCACCGCCGAGGACGATCGCGCCATCGATCTCGACGTGGTCGGCCAGTTCTTCCGTCTGCCAGCCGGCTACATCTTTCTCACCCCGGAAGAGGAGGCGCTGGTCTCGACGCGGGCGGGGCGCACGCTGCGGCCGTCGACCGTGATCGGCAGCGGCCTCGATGCCGCCCGGCCGATCGACGCGGCTGCCATTCTCGCGCGCCACGCTATTGCGGACGACTACGTGCTCTATCTCGGCCGCGTCGATCGCAACAAGGGGTGCGACGGGTTGCTCGAGTACTTCCAGGAGTTTGCAGCGCGGCCCGATGCCCCCACCCTCGTGCTTGCCGGCCCAGCAACGATGCGGATCCCGGATCATCCAAAGATCCGTGCGCTCGGGTATGTACCCGACGAGCTTCGCGATGCGCTGCTGGTGCGGGCTCGCGTGATGATCGTGCCCTCGCCGTACGAGAGCCTGAGCATCGCGCTGCTGCAGGCCTGGAACCACGGGGTGCCGGCGCTCGTCAACGCCCGCTGCCGCGTGCTCGAGGGGCAGGTTCGCCGGGCGAACGGCGGGCTCTCGTATCGCTCGGCGCGCGAATTCCACGAATCGCTCGCGTTCCTGTTGTCGCATGGCCGGGAGCGCGATGCGTTTGGCCGTCAGGGGCTCGCGTACGTGGAACGCGAGTACCGCTGGTCCGTCGTCCTGGCGCGCGTCGAAGGACTGCTTCAGGACGTGGCCGGCAGTGGCCGACTTCAATTGATGCGTTCGAAGGTAGAGTAACGCCGTGCCAGATTGCGCGCGGCTGATTCTCGTGGCGTTCATCGGGCTCGCCTGTTCCGGGTGCGCTCCGGAACATTCACCGCTCAAATCAGGGACCAGCGCCCCGCTCACGCCGGCGGGCAGGAAAGAGTTCGTGTTCAAGGGAAAGGTCGATGCCGTCGATGTGGCCGGCAAGTGGCTGACCGTGAGCAACGACAACGTCGAGGGGTGGATGGCCGCCATGACGATGATGTACAAGGCGGACAAAGATGACGTGTATACCAGGGTCAAACCTGGCGATCAGATCACCGCTCGCGTGTATGACGGCATCGAGGACATGCTCTATGACGTCCAGGTGATCCCGTCCGGCGGCGGGAAATCCGAAAAGTAGAGTTACACAGACACCCCGGAGAGCTCGTGGAATTGCCCTGTGCTGTCGCCCAGCTTTTCGGCCGGCACGCCAAGGTGGTTCAGCATCGTGAGTTGCAGGTTGGTCAGCGGCGTGTGTTCCGGGAACACGAGGTGCCGGCCACCCTTGATCGTGCCCGAGCCTCCGCCGACGAGCAGCGTCGGCAACGGTCCGTGGCTATGGCGGTCGCTGTTGCTGATGGCCGCGCCGTAGAGAATCATCACGTTGTCGAGCAGCGTTCCGTCGCCGTCCGGCGTGTTGCGCAGCTTCTCCAGATAGTCGGTGAAGAGCTTCAGGTGATACTGCTGAATCTTGACGCACTTCTCCATCTTTTCCGGATCGTTCTGGTGATGCGTCACCGGGTGATGCGGCTCGGGCACGCCGATCTGCGGATAGGGCCGCGGGCTCTGCTCCCGGCCGTACATGAAGGTGATGACGCGTGTGATGTCTGACTGATACGCCAGAAGCTGCAGGTCGTAGAGCAAGTGGGCGTGATCGTCGAAGCTGTCGGGAATGCCCGCGGGACGCGCCACGTCAGGCACTTCCTTGGCGCTCTGCTCCTCGGTGAGCTGGATCCGCCGCTCCACGTCGCGCAGCGAGGTCAGGTAGTCGTTCACTTTCCGGTTGTCCGCGGCGCCGAGCTCGCCGCTGGAGCTGCTTGACGCGATCGGTCACCGAATCGAGGATGCTGCGGTCCTGGCGCAGGCGAGCTGCGCGGACTTTCGGGTCCGTGCTGTCGCTCGCGCCGAACAGCCGTTCGAATACGACGCGCGGGTTGTTCTCGGTCATCAGCGGCAGCGTCGGCGTGAGCCACGAAATCGTGCTGCTGTATGCGCAGCTGTAGCCGACGTCGCACGAACCCACGATGCTGTTGTCGTCCATCTGCAGTTGGAGCGAGGAGAGCTGCGTCTCCCGCTCGAACGCCCTGGCCGCAATCTGGTCCATCGAAATCCCGGCTTCGACGACTGTATCGGATTTCTTGACGTGCACGCCGCTCAGGTACCCGCCGCACGCGCGGGAGTGATCGCCGCCGCCGTCTCCCAGCGCCTCTGCCAGATCCATGAAGAGGCCGGTCACGACGGTCACCTTGTCTCGAAACGGCTGCAGCCCCGCAAGCGTGGGCGAGAGCTCGAAATCGGTGCCCACGCCCTTCGGCAGCCACTTGTCGTAGATGACGCCGTTTGGATGGTAGACAACGCCCAGGCGCCGAATCGGCTTCGCGGGCGTCCTGACCTGTGCCGTGAGCGCCGGAATCATCGCGTCGAGCAGCGGCAGTGCCACGGTGGCGCCCACGCCGCGAAGAATCGTCCGGCGCGAGATCGCCTTCTTGGTCACGATCATGATCCTGTCCTCCTCATCCGAAACGGGGCACTCTTCACGAGCGCGAGAACCGTCGACGACCAGCGGTAGTCGTCGGCGGCGGCCGCCCGCACGACGCCGCGTATCGCCGGCGCGTCGTAGTATTCCGAGCCCGCGGCCGATGGCATAGGTGAGCAGCTTCTCGGTGACGGCGCCTGACGAATTGCTCTTTCTGAGCGACAAGAGCATGGCGCAGCGCCGCAGGTCCATCGACTTTCGTGCCGTCCAGCAGCACGCCGGACGCGTTGATCGGCGAACCCGCGTCCGTGTCGCGCCATTGCCCGATGGCGTCGAAATTTTCCAGGCTCAGCCCCAGCGGATCCATGCGCGCGTGACAGCTCGCGCACACCGGATTCTGTCGATGCACCTCGAGCATCTCGCGCACCGAGCGGGGTTTGCCGTCTTTGCTGGTCTCGTCGAGCGCCGGCACATTGGGAGGCGGCGCCGGTGGTGGCGCGGCAAGAATATTCTCGAGCAGATACTTTCCGCGGATCGTCGGTGCCGTCCGCGTCGAATACGACGTCACCGACAACAGCGCGGCTTTGCCGAGCAGGCCGAAACGCTTCTCATCGGTGAGCGTGACGGGCCGGAAATGGCTGCCATAGACGCCGGACACACCGTAGTGCCGCGCGAGCTGTTCGTTGAGGAACGTCTGGTTCGACGTGAGCAGATCGACGATGCTGCGGTCTTCTTTCAGCTGGGCGTCGAGGAACAGCTCCATTTCCCTGACGAAAGCGACGCGCAGGTTGTCGTCGAACCAGGGAAACTTCTGGTTGAGATCCGGTGTGATCAGCCAGACGTTTCGCGTCTGCAGCCAGTTCGCGAAGAAATTCTGCACCAGGGCCGTGCGCGCACGCTTGTCGCCCAGCATGCGGCGGACCTGTCGATCGAGGACGGCAGGCTCGTGCAGCGTTCCGCGTATCGCCAGGTTGAGCAGCTCGTCATCGGGGATGCTGCTCCACAGGAAAAACGACAGGCGCGACGCCAGCTCGACATCCGGCAGCGCGTACGCCGTGCCGGGGGCCGCGCCCACCGGATCGCGCGAAATCCGGAACAGGAAGTCGGGGCTGACGAGAATGAATTCGATTCCCGCGCGGATGCCGGCATCGAAATCCTGCTGCTCGCGCCTGGCGCGATAGAAGCTGACGATCGTTGCAACGTCCTCGCTGGTCAGCGACCGGCGATAGGCACGCCGCGCCAGCGCCGACAGAATTTTCGTGGCGCACGCGCTTTCAGCATCTTTTGAAGCCGGCTCGCAGACAAACAGCCGCTTTCGACCGGGCGAGTCCGGTGAGACGTGACCGTTGTAGGGCCCGCCAATGAGCAGCGATGAGATCATCAGCCGGTTGTGGTCGGGCCGCGTGGTGTGTTCGCGGCTCCATATCGGGTACGCGTCCAGCGCCAGGCCCTCGACTTCGACGTCGTCTGCTTTGACGATCGTGGCGGTCACCTGCCGCATGCCGGCCTTGACGGGCGTGCGCACTTCCAGCCGGTCATCGGCGTTGGTCATCGGACTTCTGGCGTCCTGGTAGCGTTCCGGGGCTCCGGCATCGCCGCCGGTGAACTCCGGTGTGCCGCCGATCGTCAGCTGGCCGACCCGGGCGCCGTCGATCCGAACTTCCATGTCGCTGCGCGTGGAGAGGCCGCGGATGAGCCCGGTGTCGGTGCGGTCCAGCCGAATCTTGAAGACGTACTCGCCGTCGACGGGGAAATAATGGCGCGCCACGACGCCGCCTCGTGACCCGAGCGGAAATTCCTCTCCGAGCCGATCGTCCTGCCGGAGCCACGTGGTCTCGTTCGAGTTGCCTTGCAGAGCGGTGTATCGCTCGAAGCCCGCCGGAATGGTCGAATCGCCGACGGCGAGCCGGGCGATCTTCGCGGCCGAGGCGAGGTACCGGTCCAGAAGCGCGGGTTGCATCGACAGCGCATCGGCGTTGTTGTCGAATCCGAACGCCTGTTCGTCGGGCGGCAGCATCGCCTTGGGGTCGATTTCCACGCCAAGAAGATCGCGAACCGCGTTGGCGTATTCCGTACGGTTGAGCCGATGGAACTCGGCCGTCCGGCCAGGATTCACATGGGCCTCGGCGGCACGATCCAGCTCGTTCTCGAGCCACGTAGCCACGCGTTCGTAGGTCGCGTTGTCGGGCCGTCGCGAGGCTGGTGGCGGCATCGCGCGGCTGCGGAGCTTGACGACGACCTTTTCCCAGGCGTCGGCAGAGTTGGCGACGTGTTCGGAGTCCACGAGGTCGAGCGCGAGGCCGGCCGTCTTGGCCTTCTGGTTGTGACACGTCACGCAATATGCGGTCACCAGCTCTCGAGCCGGAGTGGCCGGCGGCGTAGACGCCGCCGCATTCTGCGCCGGCGCTGGCGCCGGCGTTGGGGTTTGGTCTGCCGATAACGTCGCCGAGATCGCCGCAACGAGCGCGATCGATGCGCACGCCATCGTCAGCATCAACTGTTTCTGCCGGGTTCGCATTCCCATTACTCCGGCCGACACCGGTTCTGCGCCTGGCACGGATGGCCGAGCTTCGGATCCGCGCCGTGCTTGAGCAGGATGTCGGCGCCCGCCTTGTTGAAGAGGACGCCGCCGAGCCGATCGCCGAAACCCGAGGCGGCCAGCCACGGCGTCACCCCGGCCTTGTTCGCCATGTTCACCTCGGCGCCCTTTTCGATGAGGAGCTCGATCATCCTGTTCCAGCCGCGATAGGCGGGACCGAACAGCGCATTTTCGTCGTACGTGGTGACGGCCCTGGGATCGACGCCGACGTCGAGCAGGAATGTGACGGCCTTCAGCGCTCGATCTTCGTCGTCGATGATTTCACCGATGCCGCGGTTGAGGCCCGTCGCGGCGAGCAGCGCATTGGACTTGGTTCTGGTGACGAGATGCGGATCCGCGCCGGCGGCGAGCAGCATGCGCATCATCTCCACATCCGCGGCGTTGGCCGCGAGGATGAACGGCGTCGCGCCGGGCGCGTCGTTGTACCCGCCGGTTCCCGTGCCGCCGTATCCCGGTGGACGCGCCGTCATCTGGATATTCGGTTTGGCGCCGTGAGCCAGCAGGGACTGGACGAGCTGCAGTTTTGCCTGACGATCGGGAATCCCGCCAATCGGATCGACAAAGCCATACACGGGGTTCGCCAGCCCGTTTTCCCACGTGCCTGACGCCCAATGCAGCGGGGTAAACCCCGCCTCGTTGATGTTGGGATCCGCGCCGTGATCCAGCAGGAACAGCGCGAGCGGCACATGGCCTCGTACGGTCGCGACCAGCAGCGCCGTGCTGCCGCCAAAATTGGACTCTCCGCGTGCGCCGGCTCCACCACCTGCGCCCCGGGCGGCGCCCCGCCCCGCTGCGGCGCCCGTACCTGCGCCGGCGACGCCGCCTGCGCCTCGTCCCCGGCCGGCCGGTGCATCGGGCTGGGATCGGATGTTCACGTCGACGCCGGCGTCCAGCAGCGTCTTGATGGACTCCATGTCTCCCACCCTTGCGGCAAAGTGCATCGCGGTAAATCCTGACTTGGTGTGGGCCTGGAGATCCGCGTTCGCTTCGATCAGGACCTGCGCGACTTTCGCGTGGCGTTCGGCAACGGCCCACATCAGGGCGGTTTGATTCTGGGCCGGCTCTTTGGCGTTCACATTCGCGCCGCGCACGAGCAGCATGCGAACGGCGTCGGCGTTGCCGGTCCTCGCGCACGTCATCAGCGGGCTCTCGCCCGTTTCGATCGGCGTGTCCGGGGTTGCGCCGGCTTTCAGCAGCAGGTCGACGAGCTCGGCGCTTCCGTTGGTGCACGCGCGCGAGAGTGGCGTCATCCGCAAATCGTTCGCCAGGTTGGCATCGGCGCCGGCTCGAACCAGCAGCTGCGCCATCTGGAGATCGTTCCAATGCGCCGCCCACAAGAGGGCTGTCGAGCCATCTTCGGATCGAAGGTTGACGTCAGGACGTCCCCGCAGCAACGTTCGCACCTGCGTCAGGTCCTGATCTTTCGCGGCGTTCACGAGGCGGAGATCTCCGGGTGCGGCCGCTGTGCCGGCAACCATGAGCAGCGTCAGCGACAGCGCCCACACGATGCCTCGGCGATTACGGTGGTCTGACATATTGATCCCTCTGTCAGCCGATGAGCAGTTGGACGAGTACTATTAGGTTAGTTTACAGAGTCGCCGGCTCCTAGTCGCAGAATGTCGCAGGAAGACCGTGCAGGAGACGCGACCGGCAATTCGAATGCCTGGAGGCATTTACGGAGGCCGCCGGGGATGGAAGACGAGCCGCCAGGATCGACAGATCCCGGCGGCTCACGAATACTACCAGCGCGATTCGCGGCGGCCGCGCGGGCCGTCCGAACTGCCGCCGCGGGGCTCCTGCGGTCTGGCTTCGTTGACCGTCAGGCGACGGCCCTCGAACTCGCGCTGATTGAGCGCGCTGACGGCTGCGGCGCCCTGCGTCGCGTCGGCCATTTCCACGAACGCAAACCCGCGCGACTGGCCAGTTTCGCGATCGCGGACCAGGCTCACCGACGAGACCTGACCGACCGCAGCAAACAGCGCTTCGAGTTCCTGCTCTTCCGTTTTAAACGAGAGGTTTCCGACGTACAGTTTCATTGAACACGTTCCTTTAAAAAGTTGGAGGCAGCAGGCTTGAGGCTTCTGGAGCGTGCAAACAAAGAACTGAACGCAGGCAGAACAAACGCGGCAGGATCCAACGAGACGCATGGATCCTACCACACAGTGACCGATGCAACCTAGCAACCTCGAAAACATCGATCGCGCGGCAGCCCCGTTCGATCGGTTCGTCACCGTCTTTCGGCTCGGGCCCGATCGCCGCGGGCATGCCTCCGAGCACGCGCGGCACCAGCTGTTTGTCGGGCGCGACCGGCAGACTGGCGTGGACCTGCTCGTCAAGCTGGTGACCAAGCCTGGTAAGGTCTATCAACAGGACCTCGAGAACGAGATCGCGACGTTGTCGACGGTCAATCGCGAGTTGCCCGATTCGCGGTATTTCCCGGTCGTCCACGATCACGGGCACCTCGGGGACGGACGCGCGTACCTCGTCAGCACCTTCTTCAACGAACTGCCGCTGGCCACCGCGATCGGAACCGAATGGGTGCCCGACCGGCTCGTGGCTCATCTCAGGACGGCGCTCGAGGTCGCACAGGCGGTGGTCGAGCTGCACGGCTTGCAGATCTTCCACGTCGATCTCAACCCCATGAACATTCTGCAGCGTGTGGAAAGGAACCGCCCGATCGTGAGGATCGTCGACTTCGAAT
The DNA here is from genome assembly GCA_963746535.1 of Vicinamibacterales bacterium. GTDB lineage: Bacteria > Acidobacteriota > Vicinamibacteria > Vicinamibacterales > JAMQPK01 > JAMQPK01. The sequence goes on from CAVVBP010000013.1 coordinate 133,884, forward strand.
CGTCGTACGAAGTGGCGCGACACACAGGGGCCTTCTACAGTCCGCCGACGACGACCGGATACTCCGCCCCTGAAGTTGCGCAGCAACGGCCGGATGCGCGCGCCGATGTCTTCTCGCTGGGCGCGGTGCTCTACACGATGCTGGAGGGCTACAGGTGGCCGTCAAGCGGCGAGCCGTGGACACGCATCGAGGCCGACCGCAACCTCGATCCGGAGCTCCAGGAGATCCTGCTGAAGGCGGTTGCGCCTGGTCCGGACGAACGGTATGGATCCGCCGCGGATTTTGCGACCGCCCTTGCCGGGTACCTGGAACAAATCTGGCCCGGCCGCACATGGTAGCGACGCGCTGCGGGATCAGTTCTGCCGGAGCGTGTGGGCCGGATCGATCTGTGCCGCTCGCAGCGCTGGAATCAGACACGCACAAGTACACGCCACGACAATGCAGGCGAGACTTGCGGCGTACGCGACCGGATCGAAGAGACGCACGATCGCCCCGATTTCCCCTGCCGCGGGTGTCGCCAGGAGCACGCCGCCGAGCGCGGCCGCAAAGCTCCCACCGAGGAACAGGCCGATGCCGACGGGACGAGCCGCCTGTGTCAGCACGAGCGTGGCGATGCGGCGCGGGGTCGCGCCCAGCGCCATTCGCACGCTGATCTCCTTCTTGCGTTGCTCGACGAGATAGGAGAGCACGCTGAACAGCCCGGACAGCGTCAGCAGAAGCGCCAGCGCTCCAAGCATCAGCGTCAGCCAGAACGGAATCTTCAGCAGATACGCGCCCGCACGGACGACCGTCTCAAGCGTGAAGACCTCGCTCATGTTGGGGTCAATCTCCGTCAGCCGATTGACGAGTGCATAACGCGCGCGCGCCACATCGCCACGCACACGCAACGTCAGCAACGTTCTGGCGTCGTCGACACTCACCGGCAAGTACACGCCTGCGCCTGCCAGCGTGAAGCTGCCCAATCGAAAGCCCGGCACATCGCGTGCGACACCGACGACTGTGACGCTGCGCGAGACGAGCCGCGGGCCATCCGGCGCTCGACCCCATTTGATCGAGCTACCCGACTGGTCTGGCGCATCGTTCTTTTCGTCCGGCTCGAGTCGCAGGGTCTGCCCGACAGGGTCGACGCCTGGCCACAGTTGTCGCGCGACGCTCTCGGAGACGACCGCAGTCGCGGCGCTTGCGCCGCGCTCGTTCTCGGCGAAGCCGCGGCCGCGCACGAGATCGATGCCGAACACGCCAAAGTGCTCCGGCGAAACAAACTGATGCGTGACGTTCGACTTGCCGCCCGCACCTTCCGCACGCGCGGGGAGCCCGCCCAAAAAGCCCGGCGACGACGCCGCAACCGAAGCGATCAACGGTTCGCTCCTCACGACTTCGAGGATGGCCCCGCGCTTTTGCTCGTTGAGGACACTCAGGTTGACGATTCCGGCCGTGCGGATGCCGGGATCGAGTGACGCAGCCGCTATCGAGCTGCGCAGGAAGATCGCCGAGCAGATGAGCAACAGCACGGATCCGGTGACTTGCAGCGCCACGAGCGCATTGCGGGCGCGGCTGGGACGGGCGTCGCGCACCACTTCGCCGCGAATCGCGCGCACCAGCTCCACGCGCGTGGCCTGAAGCGCGGGCGCAAGCGCGAAAAACACAGTCGCGACGATCGCGCCGGCCACCAGGAACACCGCGACCCGCCAGTCCGCCGGCGGAACCATCAGACGAAGGTTGCCGATATCAGGCGGGAAGGTGCTCGTCACCGTGTAGACGATACGGGTGAGCACAAATCGTGAAATGGCGAAGCCCAGCGCAGCGGAGACGAGCGCGAGCACCAGGCTCTCGATGAGCAATTGCCAGATGATGCGGCGCCGTGACGCGCCGACCGCCAGCCTGATCCCGATCTCGCGCTGGCGGGCAACCCCGCGAGCGAGCAGCAGGTTGGCGACGTTCGCGCAGCCGATCATCAAAACAAGGCCGAACGAAAAAAAGAGCGGCATGAAGATCGGCATCGCGTCGGACGACAGCGGGACGGTACCTGGCCGCGGTTCGAGCAGAAGGCTCGCGACAGGCCGGTCGAGGCTCGTGGCAGGCCGTTGGACGGACGATTCAGCCGCACGCCGCGAATCCCACACGCGAAGTTGCGCAAGCGCCTGGCCGTGCGGCATGCCGGGCTTCAGCCGCCCGACAATCTCGAGACCAATGGAGTTCTGGCCCCCCTCGTCGGTGCGGCGGAACTCGTCAAGAAGGGAGAGCGGCGCCCAGTAGTCCGGCGCAAAGACGGCCAGCCCTCGAAAGCCTTCCGGCATCACGCCGACAACATGGAACGACGCGCCGTTCACCCGCACCGTGCGGTTGAGGACGCCGGGATCGCCCGCAAAGTGCCGGGACCAGGCCTGATGGCTGAGGACGATGGCCGGGGTGCGGCCCGGTTCGTCGTCCGAGGGTGAGAGCGTGCGACCACGCGCGGCGCTGACGCCGAGGACCTCGAAGAAGTTCCCTGTGACGAGCGGGCCTTCCATCCTGGTGCCCTCGACCCGGGCGTCGATCTCCGTCGTTGTCGCGAAGGCATCGGAGAACACCGTTGTCTCGCGAACGAGCGTTTCATATTGCTCACGCGTGAAGTTCTCCGGCGGCGCGTCGGCCGATCGCTGGCGTTCCACCGCGAACAGCTCGCCAGGGTTGCGCACGTCGTCCACGCGAAAGATGAACGCGTTGAGAACCGTGAACACGACGGCGACCAGTCCGAGGCCCAGCGCCACCGTTATCACGATCGTCAGCGCAGCCAGTGGCGCCCGCAGGAACGAGCGCCATGTGAAGCGGAGGTCTCGCAGGAGATTGTCGACGAGCACGGCGCTACGTGCTGTATCCAGGCGCATGGCGAAAGAGACGAAGCTGACAGGAGAAAAGTTCAGCCAGGTCGGGCGACAGTGCCATGGCGTTGTATCCTTTGTGACGGAGGCGTGATCGTATGAGAGAGCATGCACTGGGCCTTGCCGCCATCCTGGCTGTTGCCGCCGGCTTTACCATCGTCTCGGGGCAATCGACGCCGACGACGATAGACGGTCTGGTGTCGGCCGCGAAGGTTGCCGCGGGCACCGATTGGTCCGGCACGTTCACGCGTTTGTGCATTCCGCCACCGGCATCCGGCGGCCGCGGGGCCGGGCGTGGAGGCGGGCGGGGCGGGGCGCCTCAGGGTCCGCCGGCACGCGAGCTCTGGCACGTCGAGCCGGCCAAGGTCGCCGACAACCTCTACTTCGTCGGCGAAAAGGCCCATCACTCCTGGGCACTCGTGGGCAGCCAGGGGATCATCGTGATCGAGGCGCTCTACGATTACATGGTGGCCGATGAAGTGACCGGCGGCTTCAGGAAGCTCGGCCTCGACATCAACAAGGTGAAGTACGCGGTCATGTCGCACGCACACGGAGACCACGACGGCGGTGCGGCGTATCTGCAGGACTCGATACCCGGCGTGCGCCTCGTCTACGGCGCCCCCGACTGGGACGCGGTGGACAAATCGACAGGCCGTCCGGGCGGCAAGCCGAAGCGCGACATGGTCGGCACCGACGGCATGACGCTGTCGGTCGGCGACGCCTCGCTCCAGATCGTGACGATGCCGGGTCACACGGCCGGCACGCTGTCGTACCTGTTCGAGATTCGAGACAACGGCAAACCTCTGCGCGTGGCGTACGTCGGCGGCACTGCCATCCCGTTCGACGGCACGGCTGCCTACTACGACGAGTACATCGCTTCGTCCAGGAAGTTTGCGAAAGCGGCAGCGGACTACGGCGCTACCGTACTGCTTTCGAACCACACAGAGTTCGATAATGGATATTACAAGGCGCACACCGCCGCGAACCGCAAGGCGGGCGAGTCGAATCCGTTCGATGTGGGTAGAGACGGTGTGGCGCGCTACTTTGCCGTCGTGGACGGCTGTGCGACGGCCGCGAAACTGCGGGCGACCAAGTGAGTGTAGGAAGTTCTAGATAGAAGGAGACCCATGAAGACGATTCTGAGTGCGGCGCTGCTTGTCATTTTGTTACCGGTTGCTGCGCGAGCGCAGTTCAACGCGGGCGAACAGCCGCCGGAACCGAGCCTGCCGTTCACGATGACCCAGGTCGCGACGTTCAACCTGCCCTGGCGCATTGCGTTTCTGCCTGATGGCCGCATGCTCGTCACCGAAAAGGTCGGCCCGGTCTGGCTGGTCACACAGCAGGGGCAGAAGACGCCGATCGACAACGTTCCCGCTGTGCTTCACCAGGGGCAGGGCGGCATGCTGGGCGTGTTCGTGTCGCCGCACTACGCAAAGGACCAGAGCGTCTACCTGACATATGCGGAGCCGAACGAGGATCGAACGGGATCGAGCCTGGCGCTGGCGCGGGCGCGCCTGGCGATCGGCGCGAACTCTGCCAGCCTGGAAGGGCTGCAGGTGATCTGGCGCCAGATGCCCAAGGGGCGAGGCGGACAGTTCGGCGCGGCGATCGCGTTTTCGCCCGACGGCCGGTACCTGTTCCTGACGGTCGGCGATCGTCAGCGCATGACGCCCGCTCAGGATCCCGATCAGGAGCTGGGGAAGATTCTTCGTCTCACGCTCGACGGCAAGCCCGCACCGGGAAATCCGATGGCTGGGAAGACCGGAGCCACTAGCGTTCCGTTGATCAATCCGCCGCGCGATACGGAGCTGGCCAAGACCGCGCCCGTGGTCAGCACGTACACGTTCGAGGGACCGAACCTGACGCCTTCAGAGACATGGTCGACCGGTCATCGCACGCCGTACGGTCTCGCGTTCGCGCCCGACGGCCGGCTGTGGGAAATCGAGCACGGCCCGAGAGGCGGCGACGAGCTGAACCTGATCGAGCCCACCAAGAATTACGGCTGGCCGCTCGTGTCTTACGCGACGAACTACAACCGCACGCCGATTCCGCACCCGGACACACGGCCGGATTTGGCCAAGCCGGTGATCTACTGGACGCCCATCATCGGGCCGGGCAATCTCATGTTCTACAACGGCGCGATGTTCCCGCAGTGGCAGGGCTCGGCGTTCGTCGGCGGGATGGAGACGCATGACGCTCAACCGCATCACCTTTGACGCGAAGGGCGGAGCGAAGCCCGCCGAACGGTGGAGCGTTGGCCACCGCGCTCGCGACGTCGAGGTCGCGCCGGACGGCGCGTTGTGGATCGCCGAAGACGCCAATCCCGGCGGGCTGTTCCGCGTGACACCGAAGTAGATTGGCGAGGCGGCTGTGCGCGCTGTTTGCAGCGCTGATCGTGGCCTCATGCGGGGGGAAGCCATCTCCCCCCGCAGGACCGACACCAGCAGGCGCGACCGACGCGCTCGTCTTTCGCGCCTCGCTGGTCGATCCGGCCGTCGTCGATTTCATTCTTCCGCTCGGCAACCTCAACCCGCCCGGCCACACGCTGCCGACCGATCACATCTATTTCTATGTCGGGTTCACGCGTCCCCAGAATCGCGGGGTCCCGGTTCTGGCGCCGGGTGAGGGCACGGTCCAGGGGATTTTCAGAAACGCCTCCGACGCGAAACTGTTCGTCCGCGTGAACGGCACGTTCGCGTACTACGTGGACCACGTGGTGCTCGATGCCGACATTCGTGAGGGGATACGGTTGACCGCCGGTCAGCGCCTGGGGACCAGCGGGCTCAACGGCTTTGGTGTCGATCTCGGTGTCACGAACGCCTCGCGAACCCTCACCTTCATTACACCCACGCGGTATTCCGGAGACACGATCAACGCAGACGCGCCGCTGAAGTACTACGACGAGCCGCTGCGCGGCCAGCTCTATGCGATGGTACGCCGCGACGGTGCCGACAAAGACGGCAAGATCGACTTCGATGTGGCCGGCCACCTCTCGGGCAACTGGTTTCACGAGAGCCTGCCGATGTCCGAGAGCACGCAGCCGGCCGGTTGGCCGCGGCACCTCGCGTTCGTGTACGACAACGTGCAGCCGAGCCAGCCGCGCATCTCGATTGGCGGCACGCTCGGCCTCGCTGGTGTCTTCGGCGTGGATCCAGCCGACCCGCCGTTCGAGACCGTGGGCCCCGAGAGCGGACTGGTGAGATACACGTTGCGCGTCGGCGGCCTCCTCGGCGCGCCGACGGGCGCCGTCACGGGAACGCTGCTCGTGCAGATGCTCGATGGCTCCCGGATCCGCGTCGAAGCCCTCTCAGGCGTCAACCCGCCGAGTACATTCAGCAGCGCCGCGCAAATCTACGTGCGCTGAAGCAGTAGTCAGTTTTCAGTCGTCAGTTGTCAGTTTCGGTCCCGCGGCTACTCGATCGCCGCTACCCGCCGGACGAATTCCGCGCGGTCGCCGTCAGATCCACGGAAAATCATCCGCGACACGAATTCCCAGTACTCGTCGGCGGCCGGCTCGGGTACCGGCGGCAGTTGTGCGGCATCGTATCCAATCTCGCGCAGGATTCGGTGAAAGTCGGACGCGCGCGGGAACACCGCGGAGCCGTACGTGCCGGTACTCGTGGAGTCGCGCTTGCTGTAGATGGCCACGGCTTCGCGGCAGCGTTCGCGCGAGTCGTAGATCTCGTTGATGTGGGGAAACGAGCGGGCGGCGGGCAGTGGTTCGCACAAACGGAGGTCCCTGGTATTGAGCGCGATGTGCAGGTAACAGCGGGACTGCAGCAGCGCAACGGCACCGCCGAGGTCGACGAACGTGGCGTTCGGTGAAACTTTCGAACAGAGGTCGGGCTCGGGCGCGTCGACGGCGACCATCTGATACATGAACTCGGACGGCGTAGCGGACCGCAGCCGGCCGCTGTCGCGCGGCTCGCCGTAACTCCGGGCGGCGCGCACCCGCGAGCGGAATTCGTCAGTAGCGAGCAGTTGTTCATAGATCGCGTAGAGGGGCGTCGCCTCGGGGTTCTCGTCATAGGCCGCTTGAGTCACGTCAGCATCGGTGTAGCCAAGGGCGCGCACCTGGGCGGCGAACCTCGGCATCGAATCCGGGGTTTCCATGTCCATCGTGTTGGGCGGACGATTCAGATTCTCGCGGCAGGTCGAACGCAGCCTATGGATCTCATACGGGGCTCCCCAGCCTCCCGTACTGGCGTCTGCACGCGAAGAAATCCGGTCGCACAATGCCGGCTGTTTGAAGTCCGTCGCGACGAGGTTGAAGAACTGATCGCGATCGCTCGGCGGATGCAGCAGCATGCCCGACACGGGCGCCAACACGAAGGCTCGCAATGGAGAGACCCAGACGAACGTGATCAGGACTCCCGCAACCAGCCCGACGACGATCACCACTGCGATCCAGCCTCTGCCCAGGTTCATACGGTCTGGAATAAGCCATGCGCGTGCCAGGGTGATCGGCGTTTCTTTCAGCGCGAATGGCGGGGGCGCCGTGACCCGATCACAGATTTTGCGCGATTGGCGACAGCCTTGGTCGCCGGCGTCGGTATTCAACGACGGTCTGACGGCTTCAGCTCTGCTGCTCCCGTGATGAGCGAAATCAGCGCATCCCGCGAGGGAGGTGTCCAGCGGCTCCCCAGGCGATGCAAGAGCGTGCACATTTGCTCGAGGTTGCGACCATCGACAAGCTCGGCGAATCGTTTGGCTTCGCGTTGAAACCGGCGCCACTCCGCCGGCGATGCGTCGTCGCGAAACGCGCGGAGTGCGGCTTCGGGACCGCCGTATTCCGCGGCAAAATCCTCATGCAGATACCCGCGGAATACGCGCTCCAGCGCCGGAAACCTGGGCGTGCCTGGCGTCATCGGCCCTCCTCCGGATACGACGTGAGCACGTAGTAGCGCTCGCGACGCTCGTCCCAGCGCAGCACGATCACCGCACGGTCGCATGGAACGGACTCCGCCCGCCCGCGTGCCATCGTGCGGCCGATCGCGCGATCGGCGCGGTAGCGCAGCGCGAAATTCGGCCGGCGCCCGCTGCGCGCGCGCCACGAGGTGAACGCCCGGTTGTCTCGGCGCAGGGCGGCGCCGACGACGCTTTCGGCGGTTGCACGATCGGTATACGTCGACGCGCTGGAGATCGAGGGCTCTCGTTCGAGGCGCGCGATCAAGTCGGCGTCGCTCCTGCCGACGTGACGTTGAAGCGTGTGACCGCCGAGCGCCTCGTCGTCCGACAGGTCGTGGCTCGTTTCCGGCGGTGCAGTACGGAACTGTTCAATCGCCGGCGGGGAAGATGCGGGTGGAGCCGCGTTCTGCTGGGCCGGAGTCGCCGTACCGGATGGCCCGCATCCGGACAGCGCAACAGCCAGGAACATTCCGGCCGCACGCCGCCAGGACGAGCCCATCCCCCTCACGTTCGTGAAATCCAAACCGTCGCCCACTCTATAGCAGTTCTGACAACCATCTCCGCTAGAATCTGCAGTCGCGGAGGTCTCCATGGAATTCATGACGGCGACCCGACGATTCATCTGCGGCGTTGCGTTCCTCTCGACGGTGGGCTGGGCCAATCAGGCGCACGCACAACTGATCGCCGGCAGCACATGGGTGAGGACCGACGCGCAGGGCAAAGGCATCACGATGACCGTCGCCGCATGTTGTAACGGCGGGCTTCGCCTGGTTTACCAGATCCCGTCTATGGGCAACCAGCCACCGGCGACGATGGCGGTCGACTCGCCGATGAATGGCACAGAAGTGCCCGTGCTGGTCGGTGGCAAGCCGTCCGGCGAGATGATGGCCATCACGCGTGTGGACGATCGGCACTACCGTGCCGTGATGAACATGAACGGCAAACCGTTCGGCACGTCGAACGGAACGGTGTCGGCTGACGGCAAGACGATGACGGTTGAGACCGTCACTCAGGGCGGGGGACAAACCGTGAAAGTCATCGAGACGTGGGTGCGGAAATAGGCATGCCCTCGATGAACGGCGCGACCGCCCTCGCCCTCGGACTCTCTCTGAATCTCGTGGCAGGCCTCTGGGCGACCCTCGACGCCCAGCGCGCGGGTTCGTTCATGGGCTCGTCCGAAGATCCCGCGATCAAATATTCGACGGCGCCCGTGAACAACGTCGTCGAAGACGTGAACAGAAAGCTTCTGGAAGGCTCCATTCAGATCGCCTATGAAGGGCGCGGTGGATTCCTCCGGTCGGCGCTCGACGCGCTGCAGCTTCCGGCCGATTCGCAGCTGCTGGTGTTTTCGCGCGACAGCCTGCAGGGCAAGCTCGTCAACGAACAGAGTCCACGCGCCATCTATTTCAACGATCGCGTGATGCTCGCCTGGGTGCGCGACGGCGAGTTCATCGAGGTGGCGGCCCACGACCAGTCCGCCGGCGTGGTGTTCTACACCCTCGAACAGCGTGACGGCCCGACGAACAGGGCGCCGCAGTTCATACGCACGTTCCGTTGCCTGGGATGTCATGCGTCGGGCGATACGCTCGGCGTGCCCGGCCTGGTGATGTTCAGCACCGAACAACACGACCCGTCGCTCGGTCCCGGCCTTCCGCGCCGCGTCGATCACAGCGAGCCGTTGTCGCGGCGCTTCGGCGGGTGGTTCGTGACCGGCAGCGCCGGTTCCACGCATATGGGCAATACCGGCGATGCGCTCAAGGGCGGGGCCGGTCGACCGCTCGCGTCGGTGGAAGGGTTGTTCGATCCGGATGGCTATCCTGCGGCCTCGAGCGATGTCGTCGCCCACCTGGTGTTCGCGCACCAGGCAGGCATGACGAACCTCCTGACCCGCGCTGGTTTCGAAGCTCGCGCCGCGGATCCGTTGCTCCACCCGCCGTTCACGTCCAGTCCAGACGAAGACGCGCGGATCGCCTCGATGATGGCCGGTGTGGCGAGCGAGGTCGTGGATTACCTGCTGTTCATCGATGAAACAAAGCTGACGGGCCAGGTCCGCGGCGGGTCCGGCTTCGCCGAGCGGTTCTCGGCAATCGGGCCGCGCGATCGCAAGGGCCGTTCGCTGCGCGATCTCGACCTGAATCGGCGGCTCATGAAGTACCCCTGCAGCTACTCGATTTACTCGCCCGCGTTCGACGCGCTGCCCCGCGGCATCAAGGACCCCATCTACCGGCGCCTGTGGGAAGTGCTGTCGGGGCAGGAGCGTGCCGAACGATACCGCACGGCGCTCTCAGTCGCCGATCGGCAGTCGATTGTCGAGATCCTGCGAGAGACGAAGACGGATCTCCCGCCATATTTTCAGGATCGCATCAAATAGGTCGAGTCCCGGCTTGAAATGTCGGTAGAGCCTGCGCGCGTCGGCTTTGCGGCCACATAAATCGAATCTCTTTGGAGATGTCACCGCCGAAACACGGCACTCAGCGGGCGCCAAGGTGTTTACGACGGCAGGTCGATCGCTCGCAGTAACTCACGAAAGGATGATGTGCGCCGTAGAGAGTCAAACGTCGGGTCGTGTCCAAGCAGGATCACGAACCATTCTCGTTCGGCGATCGCCTCGCGCAGCATCTGGGTCGCCCGCTCGTGTTGGTCGGCCCTCATGTAGGCACGTGCCAACCAGTACCGCGAGATATATCGCGAACCTGAATACAGCCTGCCCATCTTCTGGAGGGCGCGTTCGCGATGGCTGGCCATCGCTTCGCACTCCGCGTGTGTTGCCGCGAGCAGAGGATAGTCTGTCAGCGAGCCGGCTCGCTTGAGAGCAGACGCCGCTTTTTGAATCGCCCCCACTTCCATGTAACACCACGCCAATGTGATATGTGTGCGGAAGAAGAGAGGGTCCAGCTCCAGCGCGGCCTCGAGTACGGAAATAGCCTCGGCATACCGCCGAAGCAAGTAGAGGAACCAACCGTGTTGCGCGCCAATCAGAGGCGACAGGGGATCGTGTTGATGGGCTTGGACAATCTGCTCGATCGCACCGGCAGAATCACCGGCCACAAGGTGCTGAAGGCCCAGCCAGTGTTGCGCTGAAGCATTTCCGGGTTGAAGGGCAATCGCGGCCTCGAGTCTCGTCGCAGCCGATTGCCAGTTCCAGTCGAACAGCAGCTCCACGAGTCCGAGCGCACAAAGCCCACTCACATGATGTGGATCCAGTTGCAGCGCGCGCTGTGCCGCGATCCGCGCCTCGGGCATCAGATCGCGAGGAGGCACCGGGACTGTACGAGCTCCTTACCGATAACGCAAGAGCCAGCGCCGCATGTGCCGCAGCCGACAGTGGCTGAGCATTAATGGCAAGCCGGGCGCACTCGACGCTCTTCCGCAGACCGGCCGCGGTGCGCGATCGGAGATGATGGCTGCTGAGCAAGCAGTAGTGATCGCATCCGGACGGCAGGGCGCCGGCCGCTGCCCTTTGTCGACGCCACGCATCCACTTCATGGCGGAGCGCGAAAACCGACGAGAGCCGCTGGTGCTTGTGGCGATGGACTGGCAAACCCTCTTGCTGCCAGCGCTGAACGGTTCTGACCGTTCGGCCCAGGTAAGCCGCAATCTCCTTCCAGGACTCGAGGCGGTCGGACGCTGACTTCGATCGCATCGGGATCGGTCAGTGCGCCGTCTGTAGCCACTCTCGGACTGTCATGAGGAATGCGTCTTGTTGCTCGACGAACGGAAAATGTCCAGACCAATCAAAGATCTTGAGCGTCGCATCGGGAATACCCGCCGTCAAACGCATCGCCCCCCAGTCGTGAGGCGTGATCCAGTCGCTGCGGCCGGCGATAACAAGTGTCGGGACCTCTATCTGCCGGAGCCGCGCGAGCGTGTTGAACCCCGGAAGGCAAGCAAAGAAGGCGCGATTGAAGGCTGCCGCGCTGAGCGTGATGGGACTTTTCTCAAACGCGCTCATCGCGGAGCCATTCGAATGGAAATAGAGAGGAAGAACCTGCTCCCAGATTCGTCGAAAGGCTTCGTCGCTCTTCAGCGGGGCCGAAAATCCGCTCTTGACGGCTTCGAACTGCTCGGGTGTTCCGCGCGCCCTGGCGTTGGCCATCATCGCGTGTGGGTAGTCGAGTGTCGGCATGGTGCTGCAAAGGATGACGGCTCGAACGTGATCTGGATGTGCGAGCACATATTCCTGAGCAAGACAGCCGCCATATGAATGGCCAAACACGACCACACGGTCAATCCCCAGGGCCTGACGAATTGCGTCGGCATCCGCGACCCATGTTTCATTGGTCACATCAGAGAGATCGGCCTGCCTTGAGCGGCCTGAGCCGCGCTGGTCGTAGTAGATGAGCTGATAAGTGTCCGCCAGTGGATCGAGCCAGGGCCTGAGCATGGAATGGTCAAATCCGGCTCCATGCATGGTGAGCACAGGAACACCCTGGCCGAGCCGGATGCAGAACAGGTCGACACCACGTGCCGCAATCTTCATAGGTGATAGCACATTCAAGCCAAGACCCTAATAGCGGGTCCGGAGCCTCTGACCACCCCGATGTCGCACAATGTCGCTTGCAGTCTGACGGTTTGACATCCTAATACTAGCCCACCCTCTACGGGACCCATCCGGAACAATTGCGGTTGCTCGTTCAAAAGGAGTCGGCATGAAGAAGCTCCTCGTTCTTCTCCTGGCTTTCCCCGGCGTGTTGGCTGCGCAAAGCCTTCCTCCGGCTGCCTCGATCAAGATCGATTACGACCAGCACATCAGGCCTCTTCTAGCCCAGCAGTGCTACGGCTGTCACGGACCGGAAGCCCAGCAGTCAGGACTCCGTCTCGATCTCAGGCAGCAGGCACTTCGAGGTGGAGATTACGGTCCAGTGATTGTTCCGGGAAAGAGCGCCGACAGTAAGCTGATCCGACGTCTGGTTGACGGTGACGGCGGGCTCCAGATGCCGCCGACGGGTGCATTGTCGAACGAGGAAATAGGACTGCTGCGAGCCTGGATCGACCAGGGGGCCGAGTTTCGAACCGACGTTGCGGAGGAAGCGCCACCCAGGCCCATGGATCCGGCGCTCGCAGAATTGATCTCGGCGGTCCGCATGTCGGACGCCCAGAGAGTCAAGGCGCTCCTTGCGGCGCACCCTGAACTGTTGAAAGCCAAGGATCCGAGCGGAACGACTCCCCTCCACCATGCAGCGGGCTTCGGCACGCTCGACGTGATGAGGCTGCTGGTGGACCAGGGCGCCGACGTAAACGCCAGGAACCGCCGTTCCTCGACGCCGCTCTTCTGGGCGATTCACGACCTCGACAAGGTTCGACTGCTGCTATCACGCGGCGCCACGATCAACGCCAGGCAGGTCGAAGGCCGAACGCCGGTCTATCAGGCCTCGGTTCTCGCTGGCGGCCGCAATATCCTTCGACTTCTGCTCGACAGCGGCGCCGATCCAAATCTGGGCACCATGGTCGGCCTGACACCCCTGATGGCGGCCTCTGTTCGCGGCGATGTCGAGGCGATGCGCCTGCTCATCGACAAAGGCGCGGATGTCAATGTGAGGAACGGTGCGGGAGAAACCGCACTGATGTTCGCCGGTACCAGCGGCACTACCGAGGCGGTGCGCCTGCTGCTCGAGCGCGGCGCCGACGCCACCGTCAAGAGCAAGCGCACCGAGACGGCTCTGGGGAACGCAGCGACATCCGGTGTCGAGGAGAGCGTCCGCTTGCTCCTCGAAAAAGGCGCTGACCTCAACACCAGAAATATTCGCGGGTATTCGCCGCTGATGCTTGCCGCCAGTTCCGACGCTATTCCAGTTGGCGTCGTCAAACTGCTGCTGGCGAAGGGCGCCGATCCGATCTACTCGGCCGACTACGACGAGACCGCGCAACTCCTTGCAGCGAAACGGGGCAACACAGACGTGACGCGCCTCCTTGGAGGCCTGACGGCTGGCCATCACGTTCCGGCTCCAACTGCGCCACAAAGGCAACAACGATCGCCATCGCTCGAAGAAGCCGTTCAGAAGGCCCTCTCGCTGATGGCAACGCAGAGTTACACGTTCATCCGGACAGGAGGGTGCAATTCCTGCCACTCGCAGGATCTGCCTTCGGCTGCGGCAGGGTTCGCCCACGACCGCGGCATTCTCGTGCAGGAGCCCGTTCCCCAACTGCCCGCCTCGATGCTGCCGTCACCAGAGCGCGTGGTCGATCTCGGTGTCGTCAGCGTCAACAGCGCGGCCTGGGAGCTGCTGGACTTCGGCATGAACCATCAGCCGAAGAATGCCTACACAGACGCGACCGTGCGCTACATCAAGGCCATGCAGATGCCTGAGGGGAACTGGCCCTCGAACGAGGGCCGGCGTCCGCCGATGAACTCCGGCGACTTTCAAACGGCCGCCCTAGCGATTTACTCGCTCACACAGTTCGGACGTGACGTCGACCAGGTTTCGACGAACGCGGCCGTGGCGCGCGCGGTAGGTTGGCTCGAACGCGCCAAGCCCGTCGGCGTTCAGGATCGCGTGTTCCACCTGCTGGGACTCGCCTGGGGGAACGGGTCGCGCGCCGTCATCAAGAATGCCGCCCGCGCTCTCGCTGTCTTACAACGTTCCGACGGCGGCTGGAGCCAGATGCCCACGATGACCAGCGATGCGTATGCGACCGGTCAGGCGATTTTTGCCTTGAGTACAGCCGGTGGAAGATCCGCGGCTGATCCGATCGTCCGAAAGGGCGTCGATTACCTGCTGCGTTCGCAAGCTGAAGACGGATCGTGGCACGTCGAGACGCGCTCGATCTGGCTGCAGCCGTATTTCGAGAGTGGATTCCCGTACGGACGGGATCAGTTCATCTCGACAGCCGGAACGGCATGGGCCTCGATGGGGCTTGCTGCCGTGACCGATCGGAAGCTCGAGACCAGAAGGATGACTCGAAGGTAGCCGCGAAGGAGATTCTGATGCGCTTCACACAACGCAAAGGCCTCGTGTCGCTCGTCGTGGCAGTGCTGATGGCGTCGGCGCCCTGGGTCGCGGCGAACCGTGCGCAGGGGCGGCGAGGTGCCGCGCCGCAACCGGCAACGACCCCGCCTCAAAGATTTGCGGTGCAGATCGCGCAGGTCAAACCGGACATGCTCCTCGCTTACGAAGAGCTGATGAGAACAGAGGCAGTCCCGGCCTACAAGAAGGCGGGCGTGCCATGGCGGTGGATGCTGGCGAACATGCTCGCGGGACCCGGGTTTGTGCGTGTCAGCGTGCTGCCTGTGACGAGCTTTGCGCAATACGATCAGCAGAACCCGCTCACTCGGGCCTTGGGTGCTGACGGGGCTGCTCGATACAACGCGAAGCTCCGGACGATGATCGTCACGACTGAGACCTTTATCGATACGCTCCAGCCGAACCTGAGTATTCAGAGCAACTCCCAGACCCCTCCAGCGATTCTCCAGGTGCAGACGATGCTGGTCTCCCCAGGAAGGTTCGCCGATTTCACGAACATCATGCAGTCCGAGGACATACCGCATTACAGAAAGCTCGGGGTCAAGGACTACTGGGCCCACAACCGCACGTTCGGCGGAGATCAGGCAGCCAGGATCTTCGTTCGTCCTCTTTCGAATTTTGCCGAGATCGACAAAGGTCCCCTGCTGACGCAGGCGATCGGAGCAGACGCAGCGGCTGAGCTGAACGCACGCCGTGCGGCGATGACGACCGCGTCAACTATCGTCTATTACCGCTACATTCCGGAACTCAGCTACGGCATGCCCGGAGCATCGGCGAAGTAGCGCCGCTAACCGTCACACATTGGAGTCCTCTATGCGAGCTCGATGGTTCCGCCTCGTCGGATTGTGTGCGCTGGCCACTCTTATCGCCCTCCCAGCTGCTGGCCAGACCACGGAGTACTTCAATGTAACCGCGTTTCAGACCGCCGCTGGCACTCCAGTGGTCTTCGGATTCGACGATCTCCCGAATCAGGACGGCCCCTCGACGTTGACCGCCTATGAGTCGGCGGGATTGACCGTCCGCAACCGCGATGGCGTCGGTATCAACGTCGTCAGGAATCTGATCCTGCCTTACGGGCTGAATTTCGTCACCCCGGGCATCATGAACTCGGCGCCTAATGCGATTTCGTCCGGCTTCAAGACGGCGACGGCTGTCCCGTCGCTCTCAGACAACTTCGATTTCGACTTCAGCGTGACTACCAAAGCCGCCGGTCTCTGGATCGGGAGTCTGGGAGGCGGAGGCTGTGAACTGACGGCGACCATCGTGGAGTTCCGAGATGGCGCGGGCAACGTCCTCGCCTCGGAGTCGATCAATCGTGATCATGCCGGTGTCGTTCCGACCACACTCATTCCCGCCAGCACATTCTGGTGGGACAACCGGATCTTCTACGGTGTCGTCAGCACGACGCCGATCGCCCGCATCCGCGTGATCAATGGCCCGGACGGTTGCGATGTCGTCTCTTTTGACGACGTCCAGTTCGTGCCGCCGCCGGCAGTGCACTCCATCACGATCGATCCAGGTTCCTATGCCGGCAGTTACTCCGTCCTTCAGAATCTGTTTTCTGGCTCGGGGACGGCCAATCTGTCGCTGACGGCCGGAACCTATTTCATCGACAACTCCAGCGGCGGCCGCTTCTCGTTCGATGTCACGACCAGCGGCTCGATCGCCAATATCTCGAACCCCGATGCCGCGTACGCGACGGACAACGTGCTGCATTTCAATACTGCCGAAATTCTGGTCGACCCGGTGCAATACCGCGGTCAATACCTCCTCCTCGGACATTGCTGCACGGCCGGTCTGCAGACCTACAACCTCATCAAGAACCTGCCCGTATATTTCGACAATTTCAGCGGAGGAAGATTCTCGTTTCTGGTCGACGCGGCCGGAAATGTGACCGACATCGATAACGCCGCCGCCGCCTTCGCGGCGGGCAACAGGCTTGTGCTCAACAACGTGACGATCACCGTCGAGCCACAGGCATACGTGGGACTCTATCAACTGCTTGGCAACTGCTGTTTCAGCGGGCAGCGCGGCTTCGTGGTAGTTCCCAATCTTCAGGTCTACTTCGACAATTTTGCCGGCGACCGTTTCTCGTTCTTCGTGTCTGACGTCGGCGTGCTGTCTGCCGTGAGCAATCCCACCGCTGCCAGCGCCATCGGTTCGATACTCGTTCTCAACAACTCGTGCGTTCAGGTGGATCCAGGTGGATACACGGGACCGTACTTCGTCCAGGGACAGAGCGCTGCGACCGGTCCGGCCACGTTCACCCTCATTACCGGCATGTCGACCTACATCGTCGGTTCTTCGACGACTTTCCTTGCCACACCAGGCGGGCCGGTCCCGAACGCCGTCGAGGTGAATCTCAACCACGAACTGCATTCGTTTTCTCTCAGTGGGGGCACCTGCGACAGCGATCCGCCCTCGAGCGCGGTGTCGAGCACCGTAGACTTGAACAACTGGCACACGGTCAGCGTGTCAGTGCTTCTATCCGCCCAGGACACCGGATCTGGGGTGAAGGGCATCTACGTGGAAGAAAGCGGCGCCACGGTGGTGCCATCGCATCTGGTCAACGGCGCGAGCACGACGGTGACGGTCTCCAACGAGGGACTGACGAACGTCAGCTTCTTTGCCGTGGACAATGCCGGAAACGAAGAGGCCTTGAAGGTCGTTACGGTGAAGATCGACCGTTCCGCTCCTACCGTTGATTGCGGTCTGGCGCCCGCAGGCTGGAGCGCGGACAACGTGTCGATCTCGTGTTCGGTCCAGGATCTCTACTCGGGCATACAAGGGGCAAACACATTCAATCTCCTCACAAGCGTGGCTGCGGGAACGGAAACGGCAAGTGCGCAGACAGACAGTCGAACCGTTTGCGATCTTGCTGGAAATTGTGCGGAGGTAGGACCCATTGGATCCATCCGCGTGGACCGGAAGGGACCCGACATCAGCATTTCGAATCCGGCTGGGCACTACGTGGTGAACCAGAGCGTTCTGGCGGTGTACTCATGTTCGGACGGAGGTTCTGGCCTGAACTCATGCGCTGGGCCGGTCGCGAGTGGCCAGGCCGTCGGCACAGCCACACTCGGATCCATGCAATTCATAGTCACGGGGTCGGATGCGGTGGGCAATTCGGCTCAGGCCGTCGCGAACTACACGGTGGGCTTCCAGACACGAACGCTTCACGACGAGTTACGCCCGGTCAAGAGCGGTGCGACGATTCCGTTGAAGGTGCAGATCGTCGACGCCTCGGGTGTGAACCTGTCGACGGCTGCTATCCAGGTGACCGCGATCGAGCTCTATCTCGTGGCTGGAGACACCGGCGCGCCGCTGCAGGACGCCGGGAACTCCAACCCCGATAACAACTTCAGGTACTCAGACGGTCAGTACATTTACAACCTGAAAACGACAGGACTCTCGACTGGGCGTTGGAGAGTGGCCTATCAGGTTACCGGGGATCCGGCGACGCATTACACGTTCTTCCAGGTCCGCTAAGCAGCGGCGGATGAAAGGCGCGTCATGAGAAACATGTCTGTGCTCGTGCTGCTGTTCGCGATGAACGCAGCGATCCTTGGTCAGTCAAAGCCCTCGTTGCAGGGGGTGTGGCGTGTGGTGGAGACCACGACAACTGGCCCGACCGGCACAAACAACAAGAGCCCGCAGCCAGGACTGTTGTTGATTACTGCAAGTCACTACGCGATTCTACGGATTACGTCTGCCCAGCCGCGGCCGACCATCAAGGATCCGGCCAATCCGACTCCTGCCGAAGCGCTCGCATCATGGAGTCCCTTCATGGCCCAAGCGGGCACCTATGAATACTCTGGCAATGCGTTTACAACGCGCGCGGTTGTCGCAAAAAACCCGACGACGCAACCGAACGGCTTCACGAAGTACACCGTAAGCCTGGATGGCAAAACTCTGACGCTTGTGAGTGCGGCGAACGCTTCCGGACCCATCGCCAATCCGACGACGATTCGATTGACGAGAGTCGAGTAATCCTGAGCGGCGAAAAGGGTCACACTCCTCATGACGTCGTCGTGGACGCCGGAGCTCCTGTCGCCGCCAGTGATTCGATGAGCTCGCACGCGCGTGTCAGCGCGGCGTCCGAATCGATGCGCTGCGCATGGTCGCGACATCGCGCGACGAGCGTGCTGTCGTCGAGGATGCCGCGAATTGCGTTGACGACCGCGCGCGCACGATACGCGGTCTGCGGGATACTGCGTCCCAGGCCGAGCCCTTCGATGCGGAAGGCGTTGTCGAACTGGTCGTGGCCGTTGGGCACGACAAGATGCGGGATGCCCGCCTTGATCGTCTGCGCCAGCGTGCCGATGCCACCGTGATACACGAGCATCGCCGCACGAGGCAGCACTTCGCTGAATGGCAGGTATCCAAAGGTCCTCACGTGCGACGGCAGCTCCCTGGGAACCTGATCGGGGTAGTTGGTGACGAGCATCGCGCGCAGGCCGAGCTCGCGCGCGGCCGCGACCGATTCGCGGAAGTAGGCATGCAGCGTCGCGGTGGCTGAACCAGGCGTGAAGATCACCGGCGGCGCGCCGGCCGCGAGAAACTCCTGCGCGTCCGGTGGAAGGACTCCAGGGCGCCCGGTGTCCCAGAGCGGAAATCCCACCAGATGCGTGTGCGGCGGCCAGTCGGGCTGCGCTGGCGCGAACCATTCCGGGAAGAACCCGATGACGAGCTGCGGCGAATGCAGCCACCGATACATCACGCGATCGACCGGCGGCAGGCCGAGCGTGGCGCGAAACTGGTTCAGTGGCGCTTTCAGCACGCGATCGATGACGAGCCAGTCGGCCAGGCGAAAGAAGCCACGCTTGAACCACATGGGCTGTGAGGCCGAGATCCGGATGTTCCCCGCCATGCCTTGCTCAACGAGACTGCGGATGATGCTCGGCTGCAGGTGGATGGTGGCCGTCGGCACGCCAAGACGCTCTTGCGCCAGGCGCGCGCCAAACGCGATTCCAGACGCGACGACGACCGTGCGCGGCCCGGCATTCCGCTCGATGTGCTTGTAGGTTTCAGCCATGGCCGGCAGGATCGCGCGCCGGGCCACGACTTCGAAACCTTTGCGTGGATGCCAGAGGTCGGGATCCGCGATCGTGGCGCGCGCATCCTCGAGGGTGCCGAGCGGCAGGAATCCCAGACCCTGCGCCTCGATCAGTTCCTGAAAGAACGGGCTGGTGACGACCGTGGCCTTGTGCCCTCGCGCCGCGAGAGCAAGACCCAGTGCCACGACCGGATGAACGTCGCCGGCGCTGCCGATCGTGGGAAGGATGACATCAAGGGTGTGCGACATTAGTGCATTAGTTATCAGTTATCAGTCGTCGGTTATCAGTGTTCGGGAGTCTCTCAACACTGAAGACTGAGGACTGCGAACTGAAAACTGTTGACTACAGCAACGTGCCTCGCAGAATCACGAGCGCGACCGAGAAGTAGATCACCAGGCCGGTCACGTCGACCAGCGTGGCCACGAACGGGGCCGAAGACGTTGCGGGGTCGAATCCCAGCCGCTTCAGCACGAACGGCAGCAGCGATCCGCTCAGCGTGCCCCAGAGCACGACGCCCACGAGCGAGATCGACACGGTGAACGCGACCGCGAGCCAGTGCGGCCCGTAGATATCCGAAAAGGCGGACCACAGCGAAATGCGCAACGAAGCCGATTCCGCCGAGGATGAGCCCGAGCGCGAGGCCGGCAGCCACTTCGCGGCGCATCACCTGCCACCAGTCACGCAGGCTGACTTCACCGAGCGCCAGCGCGCGGATGACGAGGGTCGACGCCTGCGATCCCGAGTTGCCGCCGCTCGAGATGATCAGCGGAACGAACAGCGCCAGCACGACGGCCTTCGAGATCTCATGCTCGAACGCGCCCATCGCCGTCGCGGTCAGCATTTCTCCGAGGAAGAGCGCGGTCAGCCATCCGGCTCGTTTCTGAATCATGCGCCAGAACGCGATGCTGATGTACGGCTCGTCCAGGGCCTCCGATCCGCCGATCCGCTGGATCTCTCTCGTCGCCGTCGCCTCGGCCACGTCCAGGACGTCGTCGATCGTGACGATGCCGATCAGCATGCCGGTCGTGTCGGTCACCGGGCAGTGCTGAGCGATCGTACTGACGGAACACGGCGACCGCCGCCTCCTGATCGTCGGTGGCTTTCAGCGCCACGAATCGGCGGTCCATGAGGTCGGCGACGCGCCTCTCGAGCGGGGCCAGCAGGAACTCGCGGATGCGAACGTCGTCGACGAGCGATCCCTGATCGTCGACGACGTAGATGACGTTCAGCGTTTCGCTGTCCTGGCCGTGCGCCCGCACGTAGTCGAGCACTTCGCGGACGGTCCAGTGCTCGCGGACGGCCACGTAGTTCGGCGTCATCAGCCGGCCGACCGATTTCTCCGGATAGCCGAGCAGGGTGACGGCCACGGCACGCTCCGCGGGCGTGAGCAGGGACAGCAGCTGGCGCGTGGCTTCCGCCGGCAGTTCTTCGAGGAACAACGTGCGTTCGTCGGGCGCCATGTTGTTCAGCAGCTCGGCGACGTCTTCCTGCGCCATGGCTTTCAGCAGGGCTTCCTTGGAGTCCTGCGTGAGGTACTCGAACACGCCGGCGGCTTCCTTCCGGGGCATGACGCGGAACACGACGACCTGGTCTTCGATGCTGAGCGCGGTGAGCAGCGTGGCGACGTCGCCCGCGTGCCGGTTGCGAAGCATGTCGCGCAGCCGTGCGTAGTCGCGCGCGCGAAGGATTTCCGCCAGCTCTTCGGCCGGCCGCGCCTCCTCCCGGATGGCCGCGACGGCATCGTCGCGGAGAGGTCCACCAAGTTGTTGTTCCATTTGTTTCAACGCTGCTCTGACGACGTCGTCATGATGCACGTGTGGACCGACGGTCTTGACGGCGTCGAGCCACAGGCGGTGAATCAAGTCGAGGTCGCCTGAAGTGAGAGATGGCGGATGGGCGCCGAGGTGGTAGGTATCGGCCCGGCCGCTCCGGTGATAGATGACGAGCCGCACGTCGAGCGCATCGGGTTTGTCGGCGCGCTCCCACGCGTCGCCCAGCAGGCGCGCTTGATCCGCGGCGGACAGGGTCGTCGATTCCCCGACGAACACGTCCGACGACCGAAGCCGGACGATCGTGCCGACAATGGCGTCGACGACATTGCGTGTCGGGACGATCAAAAGACGCACCGGACGCCCGACGCGTTCGGCCAGCGCGACCACATCGGAGAGCAGCCGGCGCTCGTAGGCCGTCGGCGTTGGCTGGCCGGCGTTTTCCTCGCTGACGTCGACGTCGAGGACCCGCGCCGTCATGACGACGACATCGCGATCGCCCGGCGTCTGCAGCGCAGCCACGACGTGGGCCAGCAGATGCGGATTGCGAACCGGCACGAGCACGCTTCCGGGACGGGCCTCGATTTGATTGGGCGAGAGCTCGGCGGCGAGAAGGAGGTCGAACGTGCTTTCGTCGGTGGCGGTCTCGACCGGCGCCGCGTGCCGTGCGGCAGCGGTGAACCACAACGACAGCACCGCAATGAGCACCACGGCGGCGATCGACGCACCGTCTCCGGTCAGCACCATGGCCCCGGCGCTCGCGGCCACGATGACCCCTGCGAGGAACAGCCCCACCGGCAGCTCACGCGCACCGATCTGGAGATTCCCTCGGGCTTTGAACGTCATCGGACCCGGGCGAAGACGCCGGAGGCGGACAAGCGAGGCCACCGTCAAGAGGAGCATCACGGCGATCGCGATGCTGTAGGCGCGCGAGAGCCAGGCCACCCGGCCGCTGCTCGCGAGCACCACGACCGTCATGGCCAAGACGGCCACGTCGACCGCGCGCGCAGGAGTCCCGAACCGTGTGTGAAGGGACGCGAGGCCGGACGGCAGCGTCCCGTCGGTCGAAGACCGATGCAGCATCTGCTCGGCATCGCCCATCGCGACGCGCGCGGCAGGACCCAGCATCAGCACGGCGGCAGCGGCCACCGCGACGGCCATCAGCACGCGCACGGCCGACGGCGCGGCGAGATGCTGCGCCAGGCCCGCCAGCGGCGCATTGGCCCAGAGTGCGTGTTCGCTCGCGGGTATCAGCAGGGCCACGAGAAAGGCCCCGAGTGCCGCCGCGATCCCGACGAACAACACGGTCAGCTGGCCGGTGCGTCGCAACCCCTGTACGCGTGGAGGCGGCAGTTCGTGGGCTGCGCGGGACAGCACCTCGCCGCCGCCCACAACCGGGAGCGCGAGGGCAACGGCCCCGAGGAACGCGAGACAACCGTCCAGAGGAAACCATCCCGTGATCGGGGCGATGGGCGGGATGGCCACGAGCGTGGACACGGCCGCGCCATCACGCACGAGGCTGGCCGCGCCGGACACGATGGCGCACACCACAATGGCTGCAGCCACCCAGATCGCTCGAGCCAGCGTCTCGCGCCCAATGTCGCGGCCGAGACGAGTCGGCAGCCACAGCACGCCGATCGTGGCGATGGCCACGACCGTCGCGAAATCCTCCGGCCTGACGAAGCCCGTGAAGCGCCACCCGGCAATGGCGGTGCCCGAGACGCTGGCCACGTAATGTCCGATGACGACACAGGCAAGCGCGCCGAGCAGCAGGCGCTCGACCAGAGCCACTGCCTTCGCCAGTCCTATGGCGGCAGGCCCGAACGCGCTCGCCACCCGGCTGATGAATCCGCCGGGAATGAGCAGCGCCCAGCTTTCCACGTCGATCGTGCGCACGAACGCCGCGAGGATCGTGGCCGCCAGGACGAACCACGGCGCCGACGGGCCGAGCTCGGTTCGAGTGACGCCGGCAATGAAAAACGCCGCGACCCCCAGTTGCGCGACGGCCAGCGCCGCCGCCTTCCACACCGACATGAAGGGCAGGAGCGCGGTCGACGACAGGACGACGCGGATGGGGTGACGGGACGGGATGGGTGACAGGGGCGACATCGGACAAGGCGCCGCGGGTGCGGCGCCGCCACTCGGATGATAGCCCGATGCGAGCGTAGAAAACGGTTCCGGGATCCGTTTTCCCACAAGTGCACCGGAAAACGGATCCCGGAACCGTTTTCAGGCGCTGCGGGCGTCAAAACTGCGCGATCGCCGATGTCAGAACGAAATGACGAGCGCCGTCCGGAAGATGGTATCCAGCTTGTCCTTTCGCGCGTCCGCGGTGCCGAACACGATCTTCGTCCCACCCGACTCCAGCGTCCGGTAGTATTCGTCGCCGGATCCGGGTACACCATCCGGATTGATCAGCTCGGCATAGGCCACGACGTCGAGATCGGTCTCGAGCGCCGGCTGGTTCTCGTAGAGGAACTGCACGCCGGCCTTGAGCGAAAGATGCGTGTTCATC
This sequence comes from Vicinamibacterales bacterium, assembly GCA_963746535.1. Classification (GTDB taxonomy): domain Bacteria; phylum Acidobacteriota; class Vicinamibacteria; order Vicinamibacterales; family JAMQPK01; genus JAMQPK01. The sequence continues at coordinate 157,956 of CAVVBP010000013.1, forward strand.
GACACCGACACGCTGTTGGTCGTGTTGATGGAGTAGTCGCCGGCATCGGCCAGATTCATGTTCGAGGTGAAGTCGCTGTCGAACGTGGTGTTCGCCGTGAAATGCTCGGTGTACAGCCAGCCGAGCCGGGCGCCGGCGAACCGGAGGTCTTTTTCCGGATCCGGTTCCTCTTCCTTGCGATCGGTGTAGCTGATGCCGTAGCTCGTGGTGAAGCGCCGGCGCGGGACATCGGCCCAGATGTTCCCGACTCCGGCGAACAGGATGTAGCGGTGCAGGATGCCGGCATCCTTGTTGTGGTCCCAGCTCGCGCCGGTACTCCAGAAAAAGCGCGGGTTGAAGTTCTTGTCGTATCGTCCTCCGACGAGAAACGTCTGGACGTCAGGTGTGGGCTTGGGCTTGATGAGGGTGGTCCCGGGGTTCGACGGCCGGGCGCCGACCGGAAACTGCAGTCCGGGCTGCACCAGAAAGTAGCGATCGTCGGACGTGTCCGAGCGAACGCCGTTGACGTCGAGCGTGAACCGGGCGTCCGCCCACACATGTTTCAGACGGTCGACGAGCCCGAATGTTTTGGCGGCCGAATTCCCTGACGTCACGACCAGGGTCAAATCGGTGGAATTGGTCCAGCCCAGCTTTTCCTCTTTGTCTAATGCCACCGCCGTTGGCGCCGGCGCCGGCGTCTGCGCCCACGCGCAGTCGAGACCGACCCGCATGAAGGCCATCAGACCCAGTACGACCACCACGTTCCGTTGTCTGGACACAGTCTTCTCCTCCGAAATGAGTGCACACCAGCGACCGGCACAGCACGATATTTCGTGGCGTTCGACGAGCGCAAGGAGTAGCGGGGCCGCCGCTCGTGTTTGCCAACCCGAACCAACCCGCTGTGAGCGTGACGTTTAACGGCTCGGCAGACGGTTCGACGGGCTGTCGGGCAAGCAACGGCCGTACCGCTGGCGGTTGGGCGACCTGGGTTGAGATGAACGCGCGAGGCGGATTCGGCTACAGTGAGGGGCGTCGGTAGAGAAGCGTGGGCAACGCGTTGAATGTTCGTCTGCTGGTCTCGACATCGATAGTGGCCGCCTCGACGATTGCGGGTGCGCAGGAGCCGCCCGACGTCGAAGAACTGCTGCGCCGCGTCGGCGAGCGGGTCGCTGCGTTCTACGGGCGTGCGCTGACCGTCGTCTGCACCGAGACGTCGACGGTGCAGCCCCTCGACATCGCCAACTCGCCTGACGGGATCGCGCGGACCGTCGAATCGGAACTGCGTGTCGAACGAGACGGCACCGGCGAGGTGACTATCGTCCGCAAGATCCGTAAAGTGAACGGCCGGGCGCCGCGAGAAGAGGACAACAAAGATCGTGCGGGATGCACCGACCCCAGTGCGCGCTCTCCGGAACCGCTGGCGTTTCTCCTGCCCGCCTCCCGTCAGGAGTACGAGTTCAAGACAGCCGGCACGGCAAACGAGAGAAGCCGTACGGTTTTGATGATCGATTTCGCGTCGGTCAATCGCAGGAGCAAAGCGGAACTGGTGGAAGACGCGGCCGGGCACGACGACTGTTTCGACTGGTCGGGCTACATCGCCTCGACGGGACGTGTCTGGGTGGATGCCGGCACCTCCGACGTGCTGCGGGTGGAGCGGCGGCTGAGAGGACCAGTCGAGGTCAAAGTCCCTCCCGTGCTCCAGCAGCGTCATCGTCTGTCGAACTGGGTGGACATCGTGCGCGACGAGATTGCGATTCGGTACCGGACAGTCACCTTCACGGACCCTGACGAGGTGCTGCTGATGCCGGAATCCATTATTTCTCTCACCGTCGTCAGGGGCGGCCTGCAGTCCACGCGGCGAATGCAGACGTTCGCCGACTACAAGCGCTTCGTCACGGGTGGCCGGGTCGTCCAGGAGTGAGGAGCATCTGATCGCAGGAGTCCATGATGTCGAACAGGCCGGAAGGAACGAGCGGGGCACGTCTCGTCAGTCTGTCAGATGAGAAAGCGGTGCAGGAGATTCTGGGGACGACCGTCCTCAATCTCTGGAAAGTCGTCAACAACCTCACGCGGCTCAGGCCGTCCACGCGCGATCGCTATCGGGTCGCCATTTTTGGATCCGCCCGCGCCCAGCCCGGGACGTTCGTGTACGACGAGGTGAAGCGCGCCGCGGCGGCCTTCGCGTCGATGGGCTGCGACATCGTGACCGGTGGAGGACCCGGCCTGATGCAGGCCGCCAACGAGGGCGCCAGGAGCGTGGGCGCGCCGGGCTCGGTGGGGATTCGCGTGGAACTCCCCTTCGAGCAGGACGTGAACCCGTTTGTCGAGCAGGCGTTCGAGCACGAAACGTTCTTCACGCGCCTCCATCACTTCGTCATCGCCTCCGACGCGTTCGTCGTGGTCCCGGGCGGCATCGGCACGGTGCTCGAGACGCTGATGATCTGGCAGCTCCTTCAGGTGCGGCACGTGGACAACGTGCCGCTCATCCTCGTGGGCAAGATGTGGACGGGTCTGGTCGAATGGGCGAAGACGAGCATGCTCGATCCGAAGCTGGCGCTTGCCAACGCCGAAGACCTGCGCATTCCCCAGTGTCTCGAGACCGCGGATGAGGCGATCGCCGTGGTCCGCGATCTGCACGAGAAGTGGAAGGCGCGGCGCTGATCGTCGCCGCTCAAGCCACGCGGATACTTACCGCTGCTGCGTGGTCTTGAGAATCGGATCCACGGCACGCAACGCGAGCGCGGCAATTGTGAGCGTCGGATTCGATGACGCGCCGGTCGGGAACACCCCGCTGCCCAACAGGAAGAGGTTGTCGTGATCGTGGGAGCGTTGGTCGGGGCTGACCACCGACGTTGTCGGATCCGTGCCCATGCGATAGGTGCCCATGACGTGACCCGCTGACATGATCGTGCTGCCGTGCTCGATTGCGGTCGCGTTCATGGCTGAGAAGATTTCCTGGTGGATACGCTGGCCATGATCGAGCGCGCCGCGACAGTAGTCGTCGATGCGATACGTGATGCGCGGCCGCGGCAGCCCGATTGCATCGCGCTCCTTCTCGTCCGGAACAATGCGATTCTCCGGCGACGGTAGCTGTTCCACCATCGTTGCCAGCTCCAGCTCGCGTGCGCTGTGATCCGCAACCGCGCGAGAGAGGTCCGCACCCCGAAGTCCCCGTTCGGCCAGCTTCTGCACGGTCGTTTCGGGCGTGCCACTCGACCAGGCCCAGCCGCGATTGCCGAGCTGCACACGGAACGAGCCGTAACGGGCTCGCCAGTCGCCCTTCCGCGGCGACTCGATGCCCGCCGTGGATAGCGGCCCGCGGAACGGCCAGACGGGTTCACCCGTCAACGCCCAGCTGAGCCGGGTGGGATGATCCATCAGGTTGCGTCCGACTTGATCGCTCGAGTTCGCGACGCCTCGCGGACGTTCGGCTGTGCGCGACTGCAGCAGCAGCTTCGGCGTTTCGATGCCGTGCGCGGCAATCACAAACACTTTTGCCGTGACACTCGATTCGCTTCCGTCTGGCCGTTTGTAGCGAAGGTTGCTCACGCGACCATCTGCGCCAATCTCCACGACCGAGGCGATGGCTCGGTCGACGAGCTCCGCGCCCGCGCGTTCCGCCTGCGTCACGTGCACCATCGCGTCATATTTCGCCTGGATGGGGCAGATGGGAATACACGAGCTGCTTCCGCAGCACGCAGGACGGTTCTGATAGCGCTCTGAATTCCGCGCCTGGGGTGTGGGCTCGACGGTGTAACCGAGCTTCGCAACCGCCGCAGCCACGCGTCGATCGAGATACGAGAGCGGAATGGCGGGAATCGGATATGGCCGGCTGCGCGGCGCGTCGAGCGCGGCGTTGGGATCGCCCGCGACGCCAAGTTCCTCCTCGGCCTCCGAGTACCAGGGCTCAAGGTCGTCGTATGTCATCGGCCAGTCGAGACCGACGCCAAAGGTCGAATGCAATCGAAAATCATCCGGAACGAATCGCAGCGTCGTGCCGAGCCAATGCCACGTCGTGCCGCCGACCTGACGCAAGTAAGTGGCCTCGTACTTGTCGGGGCCGTTCTGCAGGTAATAACTGTCTGGCCGGTCGCTCGTAGAGTGTGGGGCATAGGGCGCGTTCGGATACGCGCACTCGGGAACTTTGATGAGCGCCGCACGATACTGCGTCAGGGCCGCAGGCCGCGAGACGCGCGGCCCGGCCTCGAGGATGAGCACTTTGACGCCTCGCGTCGCCAGGCGTGCGGCGACCAGGGCGCCGCAGACGCCGGAGCCGACGATGACGACATCTGCCGTGCGTTGCATCAAAGCTGGGGCGACCGATGCGGCGTTGCCCAGGTACCGAATGGTCCGACGCACGTGCCGGGGGCCGGCATGCCCAGGGCGCGCCACTGAAGGGCGCCCGTGTGCGTCACGAGTTGAGCTTCGCCACGCACTTGCTGTACGCCGGTGTACCAGGCGACGATGATGTGGCGCTCGAGATCCGCGTCGGGCCGCGCAAACCTGGCGGCGGTCACGCCGGGTGTGGCGAGCAGGTTCTTCAGAAAGACACCAGCCGCCTGGCGGTCAAGGTTCGAGTGTCCGGTAAGACGCGACGACAGTGCGAGGAACTCGTCAAGAGCGAACGACTGTGCGCGTGGCTCCGCGCGGACGAATGGCGCCAGCATGGCGATCGCCGAAATGAACGCACGACGTCGGAGTTCGACCATGTGATGGCGTCATTCTACGACGTGGTAGCCAAAAGCCCCCCACGAAGCCGTAAGATTCCACACCAAGAGACACCGGCTTGAGGAGATTACACGCATGCCACTCAATACAACGTCGTTCAGACTGGCGATTGCGATATTGATTCTGATGACGGGTCCCCTGACGGCCGTGGCACGCGCCCAGGGTAGGCCGGCGCCGGCCGCGCAGATTGCCATCGGTTGGGTCGGATTTGCGGACGATGGGATCGTCAGCGAATTCCTCGCCGGTGGTGAGGCACGGTGGTATCTGGGACCGCGAATCGCCGTCGGACCAGAGGTCGCCTACATCGGGGGCGACAACCACAGTCACTTCGTCGCGACCGGTAACCTGACGTTCGACCTGAGGGCTCCCATCGACGGGCGTCCCCGTCCGATCACACCGTTCCTCGTGGTCGGTGGTGGCTTGTTCCAGACCCGCGAGTCGTTTCCCACGGGAGGATCGTTCACGTCGAACGAAGGTGCGTTCACGGTCGGAGGCGGTGTAAGGGCTCAACTCGGCGAGACGATGACGGCTGGTGTCGACGTGCGTATGGGATGGGAGCCGCACATCCGTGTGAATGGATTCATCGGGTTCCGTCTTGGACGGTAGCGGTCGCGAGCCCCTCGACCTATCCTTATGTAAATGGAGCGCGCCTCTCCCACCATGACGCCCGAGCAGTGGGCGCGCGTCAAAGAGGTGTTCGGCGCCGCACTCGAACAGGAGCCGGACAAGCGGCGCGCGTTCGTGGCGACGGCGGTCGCGGGCGATCACGCCGTGCGCGCCGAGGTCGAGCGCCTGCTCGATGCCGAGCGTCAATCCGCCGATTTCATGGAACGGCCGGCGGGCACAACCCTGATGAGCGGCCGGGTTCTCGGTCACTACGAGATCGGGCGGCTCGTCGGCAGCGGCGGCATGGGCCACGTGTTCGCGGCGCGCGACGTCGAGCTCGGCCGCGAGGTCGCAGTGAAGGTGGCGTCCTTCGAGGGCGAAGACGCCCAGACGAGACTGCGCCGGGAAGCGCAGCACGCATCGCGGCTGAGCCATCCGCACATCTGCCATATCTACGAGGTCGGCCGCGCCGACGGCCAGTTGTTCGTGGTGATGGAGCTCCTGCCTGGACGGTCGCTTGCAGAAGTGCTCCGTGAAGGGCCGCTGCCGGTTGAACAGGCGAGGCGGTACGGAATCGAGATCGCGGACGCGCTGGCACACGCGCACGAAAGCGGCCTCGTGCACCGCGATCTGAAGAGCACCAACGTCATGATCACGCCGAAGCAGGGCGCCAAGGTGCTCGACTTCGGTCTCGCGCGGATGCTCGACACGAACCAGATCGATGCGCTCTCGCAGTCTCAGCGCTCGTTGACCGACGAAGGTCTCATCGCCGGCACGCTGCCGTACATGGCGCCCGAGCTCTTGCGCGGGCAACGAGGCGACGAGCGTGCCGACATCTGGGCACTCGGCGTCCTGCTGTATGAAATGTTCACCGGCCGCCGCCCGTTTTCCGGCGCGACCGGATTCGAACTCAGCGCCGGCATTCTGCACCAGCCGCCCGAGGCGTGGCCGCCAAACGTTCCCGCACCCGTTCGTGCGATCGTCGAGCGGTGCCTGGAGAAGAAGACCGGCGATCGCTATCAGCACGCGGCAGATGTGCGTCTCGCGCTGGAAGAGATGCAGGCGCCGGCGCCCGCCAAATCCCAGCGCGTCCGCATTCCGTACATCCCGAGACGTCTCACCGCGGGCGTACCCTGGCTGGTCATCGGTCTGGCGATCGCGGCAATCGCGTTGTATGGGCTCAGGTCGACGAGAGTCGGCAACGCGTTCAGCAACGTGTACGGCTACTCCCTGCTCGAGGACGGTTCGTTCGGTGAAGCGATCGACCAGTTTGAGGGCGTGACGAAGCAGTCGCCGAACGAGGCGAACCCGTGGGACAGCCTCGGCGAGGGATATCTCGCGAACGCGATGCCGGACAGAGCGCTGGATGCGTACGCCCATGCGCTCGCCATCGAGCCGGCCAACCGCGCGTCGATTCTCGGCCGGGGCCTTGCCCTGGCGGCGCTCGGACGCTACGACGAAGCTCTCGAGCGCGAGTCACCGGATTTTCGAAACCAGGCGTTCCTGCTGTCGCGCGTAGGGCGATACCGCGAGGCGACGGACGTACTCGACAGAGGCCGGCGTAACGATGACGACGCCGAGGTGAACGCGGGCGCGCTCTTGACGTCGGCGTGGTTGTTCCTCGAACAGAAGCAGTATGCGCGTGCGCTCGACGACGTCCGTGCCGCCGAGAAGGTGCTCGACGACCAGCGAGGGCATTCGCTCCTGGTGCTCGCGGGCCTCATGGGCGGTGTCGCCGAGATTCGTGGCGGCGACGCGAAGAACGCGGCGTCGCACCTTTCGTCGCAGAGAGTGCATTCCGATAGCGACGATCGCGTCGAAGCCAACTGGATCGCGTTGCTCGAAGGCGAGATCGCGCTCGCCGCGGGGCAGCACGATCGCGCGATGGAGCGCTTCAAGGCGCAGCAGCCGGCATGGCAAACGCTTGGGCGTGACGCGTCAACCGTCTTTGCCATCAGCCTGCCGTCGCGCGACGGGCCGGCGCGCGTCGAGATCGCACGGGGTAATCGTACGGCCGCCATCGAAGAGTACAGACGCCTGACGTCGGTGGGCGCCGCCAACCGATCGTCTGCCGCGCTCGAGCCTCGGTACATCCTGGAGCTGGCGCGCCTCCTGAACGCACAGGGCGACCAGGCGGGGGCTCGGATCGAATACGAGCGCTTCCTCAAGTTCTGGGCCAATGCCGATGCCGGACTTCCCGAGGTCGCCGAAGCCAGGAAAGCCGTAACGGCGCGCTAGCACTGAAAACTGAGAACTCTGTCGGTAGGGCGCGACTTCAGTAGGGCGCTGTGTTGGTAGGGCGCTGAGAACTCTGTTGGTAGGGCGCGACTTCAGTCGCGCCTCTCGTTTGAGCCGTTTTGCACGCGCATGGCGCATCAACTAATGAGGGGAGACCATGATGCGTATCGTTCTGCTCATTCTCACGATCGTTGCGACCGGGTCGGCGGTCTCGGCCCAGACGTCCCAGGGGCTCGCGCCGAGCCTCGAGACGACGCTGATTCCCGGCACGACGGTCTGGATTACCGATTCGCAAGGACGTGAAGAAAAGACTCGAATCGTCAGTGTGTCTGGCGAGGCCGTGACCACGGCGTCCGGCGGCAAGACACGCCATTTTCTTGCAGCTGACGTCAGACAGGTCACGATGCGCCGTTCCGACTCTGTGCTCAACGGCGCGCTGATTGGCGCCGGGGTGGGCGTGGCGTCCGGGCTCTTGCTGTGCCGCCTGACGGAACCCTGGGAGAACTGCATCGATGACGCAGGACCGATGTTAAGCGTCGGTGCGATCGGCGCCGGAGTCGGCATCGGGATCGACCTGCTGATCCGTGGCCGGAAGACGATCTACACAGCCGAGCCGGGCGCGGCGCGACTCAGCGCGGCGCCCATCGTGGGTCGCCGTGCGGGAGGATTGCAGTTCTCGCTTAATTTCTGACGCTCTGAGCGCGGCCGGTAAAGATGGCCAACCGCTTTGCCGCCGCGTCGAACAGCTCGAGCCGGTCGGCTGTGATCGTGAGGCGAGTCGCGCCCTTCACTGCACCGCGGAAGGCCGCATCGAAGTTGCCGATGTCGATACAGGCTTTTTGAGTGGAGATGCCGGCGCCGAATTTGACGATGTTGCCCTTGAGCTCGTAGGTGCCGGCGATTCCGTTACATCCGTCCGATCCCGAGAAACGTCCGCCCGCTTCGAAGACGAGATGGGCTTCGCGCTTTGCGTCCTGGGTGGGTGCCGCCTTCCCGGCGATCTCGGTGGCCTTCCAGTACGTGCCGATGAGGGGTCGCGTACCCCCAGGCATCGCAGTTCCGGGTATTGTTTGAGCCATCGCCAGAACGAGCCACGCGAAGAGCAGCATTTCCACCACGATAACATGCGGTGGGCGGGCAAGACTGACGACTGACGACTGACAACTGACGACTGCCACGTGTCATACATCCTCGCGCTTGATCAAGGCACCACGAGCTCGCGCGCCATCCTGTTCGATCGTGATGGCGCCATCAAGGGCGTCGCGCAACGCGAGTTCCGGCAGATGTTCCCGCAGCCGGGCTGGGTCGAGCACGACCCGCTCGAGATCTGGACGTCGCAGGCCGGCGTCGCGGTCGAAGCGCTGGCGGGTGCGGGCGTACGCGCGCGCGACATTGCGGCAATCGGCATCACCAACCAGCGCGAGACCACGATTGTGTGGGATCGCAAGACCGGCCTTCCCATCGCCAACGCCATCGTCTGGCAGGATCGGCGCACGGCGGAGGCGTGCGATCGACTTCGGTCGGACGGGGCAGAGCCGCTGTTCCGCGAGCGCACCGGCCTGGTGCTCGACGCGTACTTTTCGGGAACGAAGCTCGCGTGGATCCTCGATCACGTTGAAGGCGCGCGGGCGCGCGCCGAAGCCGGGCATCTGGCATTTGGGACGGTCGACTCGTGGCTGCTCTGGAAGCTCACCGACGGGCGCCTGCACATCACCGATGCCAGCAACGCCTCCCGCACGCTCCTGTTCAACATCCACACCCTTCAGTGGGACGACGAGCTTCTGGACGCGCTGCGCGTCCCGCGCGGCGTGCTGCCCGACGTGCGCAGCTCCAGCGAAATCTACGGCGAGGTGACGACGGCGCTCGGCCTCGAGTCGGTGATCCTCGGCGGCATCGCCGGCGATCAGCAGGCGGCGCTCTTCGGGCAGATGTGCACGTCGCCCGGCATGACGAAGAACACGTACGGGACCGGCTGCTTCATGCTGCAGCACACGGGCGCGAGCGCTCCTGCCTCGCGGCACAAGCTGCTGACGACGGTGGCCTGGACGCGCAACGGTGTGACCGCGTACGCGCTCGAAGGCAGCGTCTTTGTCGGTGGATCGGTGGTGCAGTGGCTCCGCGACGGCCTCGGCGTGATTCGATCCTCGAGCGACGTTGAGGCGCTGGCTATGTCGGTGCCCGACAACGGCGGCGTGTATCTCGTCCCCGCGTTTGCGGGGCTGGGTGCGCCACACTGGGATTCATACGCGCGCGGCACGATCGTGGGGCTGACGCGCGGCTCGAATGCGGCACACGTCGCGCGCGCCGCGCTCGAATCGATCGCCTACCAGTCGGCCGATCTGCTCGACGCCATGCAGGCGGACGCAGGCGTGCGGCTCGCCGAGCTTCGCGTGGATGGTGGCGCGTCGCGAAACGATCTCCTCATGCAGTTTCAGTCCGACGTCATCGGCGCGCCCGTCGTCCGGCCGCAGATTACAGAGACGACCGCACTGGGTGCGGCGTATCTGGCAGGACTGGCGGTGGGGTTCTGGAAGAACGGCGATGACCTCGCCAGCCAATGGCGAACGGAGCGCCGATTCGAGCCGGCGATGCCGGCCTCGCGCGTCGCCGAACTGCGCGCGCGCTGGACGCAGGCGCTCGCACGGGCAAGAGAGTGGGCGTGAAGAGGCTCAGTGAGGCCGAACGGACACCATCAGCCCGGCGCGGCGGGGCCCGGCCGAGGGTGCGAGCGAGACGCCGTACCGGCCGGCGTGCAGCATGACGGTGCGTTGCCCTGCGATGCCCATCGCGGAACCGAAGATCACGTCGCTCAGATAATGGCGGTTATCGTGCACACGCGATGCGGCCACATAGGCCGCCGCCACTGTCGCGGGGACGCCGACCTTCCATCCGTAGTGCCGCTGCAGCACGCCCGCTGTCGCAAACGCGCTGGCTGAGTGACCGGACGGAAACGAGTGTGAATTCGATGCGTCGGGCCGTTCGCGCCGGACGGTGTACTTGATCGCCTGTACGTACACCTGACTGAGAATCTGCGCGCGCATGATGTCCGCGCCGGCGGTGGCCAGCCGTCCTTTTTTCGCGACCCACCCGGCGCCGTACATGCCGACGCCGATGAATGTCTGCACGGTGAACGCGCCGTACGTCTTTCCGCCGGCCATGGCGTCGTTAAGACGCACGTTCGTCTCGATCTCATCGGCGAGGTCGTCATCCCAGACGTGGCCGATGAGCGCGGCGCCGCCACCGATGCCGAGGACGATGCTGGTATCCCAGGAGAGGAAGCGCCACAGATCGGACGGCACCTCCCGAAACACCGCGCCGATCGTCGGCGGCTCCGGCTCGGCCGATTGCGCAGAGGCAGGGGAGCAGCCGAGCACGAGCCACACACACAGCACGGCGAGCGTGCGCGTGAACACCATGAACCTCTGCCTGAAGAGCATCACCAGGACAGATCTTACCGCGATGTCGAATCCGCTACTGCACGCGACGCAACGACGAGATGCGGTCGTCCCATCCAATGCTGTGCAGGTCGGAGATGCTCCGCGACAGGATCTGGCAGCGATTGCCGAATTTGAGGTCCTGACACACTTCCCACGATTGGCCGGATGGGATCTGGATGCTCGAGATCTCGTCGTTCAAGTCGAACGGCATCAGGTCGGGCACCGCGTCGCGAAACGACGCGCTCTCTCCACGGAAGTTCGTGTCGGTGTAGACCGTGACGCTCTGGCGGTCGCCAACACCCGGGTTGACGCCGCTCGAGCCGCGCCCGAATCCGCCCTGGCTGGCGCGGCGCAACGATGAGATGCGGTTGTCCCACCCGATGCTGCGCAGATCGGAGATGCTCCGCGTGATCACCTGGCAGCGGTTCCCGTATTTCACGTCCTGGCAGATCTCCCAGGATTCTCCAGGTGGAATCAGAATGCTCGAGATCTCGTCGTTCAGTCCGTAGCCCTGCAGGTCGGGCTCGTCGTTGCGAAAGGACGCGGTCTCGCCCTCGAAGTTCGCGTTCGTGAAAACGGTGAGGACGCGGACTGTCCCACTGCCTCCGGATCCGCCGACGCGGGCGCGGCGTATCGATGAAATGCGATCGTCCCACCCGATGCTCTTGAGATCGGAGATGCTCGCGGTGATGACCTGGCAGCGATTGCCGTAGCCGATGTCCTGGCAGATTTCCCACGATTGCCCGCGGGGGATACGGATGCTCGAGATCTCGTCGTTCAGTCCGAACCCGCGAAGGTCTGGCTCGTCATCGCGAATCGTCACGCTGTCGCCGCTGAAGTCGGGATCCTTGAACACGGTGGCCCCTCCGCCAAACTGCGCCAGGCCGATGTCGGGAGTGAGGAATACCAGGAGCAGCAGGATCGCGAGCCATGGGCGGTCACGCAGTACGGAAATCATCGCAGCCTCCACATAGGAGTATCGGCCGATTGCCGGCGCCTCTGCTACACTTTCGCGTTTCACCACTCCGCAAAACTGCGCATCTCATCCGGAGGCCCACGGGCGCACACGGGCCTGGCCTATTGCCACCGTTTTATCGCGGCATAAAGACCGGGAACCGCGAGCAGCGTGACCGGCGTCGACAGGGCCAGTCCGCCGATGACGGCCAGCGCCAGCGGTTTCTGCAGCTCGGCGCCTGCTCCGAGGCCGAGCGCCAGCGGCAGCAGCCCGAACAGCGTGCAGAACGTGGTCATCAGGATCGGCCGCAGGCGGATGCGGCCGGCGTGCGCGATCGCGGCCTCGAACGGCTCGCCCTCCGCGTGCAGCTTCTCGGAGAAGTCGAGCAGCATGATGCCGTTCTTCACGACGAGGCCGACGAGCAGGATGAGTCCCATCGCCGACGAGATGTTCAGGTCGGTGCCGGTCAGCCACAGCAGCAGCAGCGCGCCGCCGAGCGAGAGCGGCGCCGCCAGCAGGATGAGCATCGCCGGCATCCACGCGCGGAACTGGATGACGAGGATCATGAACACGAGCAGAATCGCCAGGGCGAACACCATCAGCAGCTCGCGGAACGCCTGCCCCTGCGCCTGGTACTGCCCGCCGATCTCGTACGTGTAGCCGATCGGCAGCTTCAGCGCGTCGAGCTTCGATCTGGATCTCGGCGACGGCGCTTCCGAGGTCGCGGCCCTCGAGCCGTCCGCTGACGACCGCCATCGGGCGCAGGTTCTCTCGCCGCAGCTCGCCCTGGCCGTTCGCGCGCTCCATCGTGGCCACTGCCGACACCGGAATCGGCTTGCCGTCGGCGTGCGAATCAGCGTGTGCGCCAGCTTGTTCGGATCGAAGCGGAACGCATCCGGCAGGCGGACGCGCACCGGGACCGTGCGATCCGGCGAGCCGCAGATCGGTCGCCACCTCGCCGAGCCAGTTGCCGGCCATCTGGTCTGACACCTGCTCGACGGTCAGACCGTAGCGGCCGGCGGCCACGGGATCGATCGTCCACGTCACTTCGGGGTTGCCCTCCTGCGCGCCGACGACGTCCACGACACCCTCGACCTTGTTCATCATCTCCTCGACGGGTTCGGCAAGCTCCGCGAGGCGATCGGGATCGTCGCCGAAGATCTTCACCTCGATCGGCTCGGGATTGCCCTCGAGGTCGCCGAGCATGTCCTGCAGCAGCTGGACGAACTCGATTTCGACGAGCGGCGCCGCCTCGTGCACGCGTGTCGCGCACGTCGCTGATGATCGTCCTCGGACGAGCGGCTGCGCTGGCGGCGCGGCTTGAGCCGGACGAGGATGTCGCCGGTGTTCTGCGCCGTCGCGAAGAGACCGAGCTCCGATCCGGTGCGCCGCGAGTAGGACGCCACTTCCGGCGTGTCCGCGACGACCCGCTCGATCGCGCGCACCTGCCGATCGGTCTCGGCCAGCGCGCTGCCGGCCGGCGTCAGGTAGTCGAGGACGAAGCCGCCTTCGTCGGCCGCCGGGAAGAATCCGGTGCCCACCTGATAGAACAGCACGACGGTCAGCGCGGCCAGCAGCGACGGCGCGACGACGACCGCGACGACCGGCCGGCCGACCATCGACGCCGAGCAGCGGCTCGTAGACGCGGTCGAGCCGCCCGTGCGATTCGCCGGTCGGGCCGATGGCGCGCGGCGGCCCAGCGCGCCATCAACGGCACGACGCTGATCGACAGCGCGAGCGAGATCAGCACCGCGACCGAGAGGCTCATCGACAGCGCGCGGAAGAACTGCCCGGGCACGCCCGACAGCAGGCCGAGCGGCGCGAAGACGACCACGGTCGTGAGCGTCGAGCTGACGAGCGGCGCCATCAGCTGCTGGACGGCGTCGACGACGCTGCTGCCGCCTTCACCCGCCCGGCGGTGAATGTTCTCCACGACGACCACCGCGTCGTCGATGACGAGGCCGATCGCGACGGCCAGGCCGCCCATCGACATCAGGTTGATCGTCCCGCCGAACAGCCACATGAAGACGAAGGTCGGGATGACCGCCATCGGCAGCGTCACCGCCGCGATCATCGTCAGCCGCCAGTCGCGGAGGAAGACGAGCAGCACGACGATGGCGAGCAAGCCGCCGATCAGGATGGCGTCGCGCACGCTCGCGATCGACTCCTCGACGAACTCCGCCAGGTCGTAGACGCGGTTGATCCGGATGCCGGCGGGCAGCGTCTTGCGCGAGCGCTGGCCAGCACGCCGTCGACGCCGGCCTTGAGGTCGAGAATGTTGGCGCCGATCTGCTGGGCGATCGCTCATCGACCACGGCGTCGCGCCCGTTGCCGGTGACGAGCAGCGTGCGATCCGGCGCGCCGCGCGTGACGGTGCCGAGATCGGAGACGCGCACGGTGGCGCCGCTCTTGACCTTCACCGGCGCCTGCGCGATCTCGATCGACGTTCTTCCAGAGCCCGGACGCGAGCGTCAGGTGCTGCAGCCCGGATTCCTGGAATCGTCCGACCGGCAGGATCGGTGTTCTGTGCCTTGAGCGCGTCGGAGACGTCGACGACCGTCAGATCCGGCCGCCGCCAGCTTCGCCGGATCGAGGATCGACCTCGATCTCGCGCGTATCGCTCGCCTGCACCTCGATGATGCCGGCGCCGGGCACCCGCGCGATCTCCGGCTTCACGACGAAGTTCGCGTAGTCGTAGAGGTCCGGCGTCGGCAGCGAGCCGGTGAGGCTGAGGATGAAGACCGGGAAGATCGCCGGCGTCATCCGCTCGATCTGGAGCTCGGTGTCCGCCGGCAGCTCGCCGGCGATTTCGGCGACGCGGTTCTGCACCATCTGCAGCGCGACGACCATGTCGGTCGACGGATCGAACTGCGCCGAGATCTCCGACGCGCCGCGGATGCTCTTCGACCGCACGCGACGGACGCCCGGCACCGCCATCACGACCTGCTCGATCGGCCGGGTCACGATGAGCGACATCGAGTGCGGCGGCAGCGTGCCCGAGTGCGCGACGATGACGATGCGCGGAAACTGCAGCGGCGGATAGATGCTGCTCGGCAGCGCGAACGCGGCGATGACGCCGCCGACGACGAGAGCCGCCGTCAGCAGACCGATGGCGCGCGAGTGCCGCAGCGCGAGAGCCGCGACGTTCACTTCCGCTCGCCCTTCGCGGCCGGGTCGGCAGGGGTCGACTCCGTTTCCGCCGAGCCTTCGGTGATGGCGCGCTTCGTCGGGCAGTCCCGCCTGCCCGTCGACGATGACCATTTCGCCGGCTTTGACGCCGGAGACGATCTCGACGTTCGTCGCCGTCGTTGAGGCCGATTCGCACCGCGCGTCGCTCGGCCTTCTCGCCGCGCGCCACGAACACCGCCGTCTCTTCCCCTTCGCGCACGATCGCGGCGGCGGGAATCAGCACGACGTCCCGGTGCTGCTCGGCACTCGATGTCGACCTGCACCGGCGTGCCGACGGGAATGTTCATCGGCTGTCAAGAATGCCAGGCGCACGGGGACGGTGGCGGTGCCGGCTTCGACGGCGACGGGGCGCGAGAGAACCTTCAGGTCGATCTCCGGTGCGTCGGCCGACGCATTCACGAGGTGGCCGGCAGCACCGACCTCAACCCGCGAGGCGTCGGCCAGCGGAACCGATGCGACGACTTCGAGTCGCGCTGGATCGATGACGCGCAGCACCGGATCGCCGGCGGCTGCTTCGACCAGATCGCCGGGATTGTGGTAACGCTTGGCGACGATCCCGTCGAAGGTCGCTCGCACAACCGTGCGGCTTTCGACCGTTTGCGCCGCGCCAAGCGACGCGCGTGCCTCGGTGACGGCCGCCTCTGCGTCGGCCACCGATCGATTCGCTTCCTCGACGTCCCTGCGCGCGGCGACGCCCCGGTCGAACAGCTCGCGCGCGCGCGTCTGCGCCGCCTTCGCGTTGTCCGAGCGCGGCCACAGTGCGTGCGACTTCGGCCTGCTGTCTCTGGACTTCGGCCGTCGAGCGATGGAATTTCGAAACGGACGAGCACGTCTCCCGTGCCGAACGCGATCGCCGCTCGCGCGCGGGATCTCCGCGATGCGCGTCGCCTCAGGCGCGATGACGACGAGGTCTGCGCCCGGCGCCGGGATCGACGATGCCCGTGGCGTGCACGACACCCCGAATGGTCCCGAGCGTGGCCGGGGCCGTCTTCACGGCGACCGGGGTCGTGCTGTCAACTTCTTCCGCCGTCTGCCCGCGGCACGCCGAGACTGCGAGAAGAGCAGAGCGCCAATGGAATGACGCGGCAATGATGCTTCGCAAGTGTCATGGGAGGGGAGCTCCAATGGCGCGCTCGAGATCCGCGATCGCCGCATGAAGCTCGCGAAACGGCGTCGAGCGAGCGCAAACGCAGGTCGCGAGAGGCCTGCAGCGACTGGAGCAACGACGCGATGCCCGTCTGACCGAGCTGGTAGGAATCCTGCGCGAGCTGCTCCACCTGCTGCGCCTGCGGCAGGATGAGATCGCGATAGCGGATGTATGTTTGTCGATGCGCTTCGGCGGCTGCGGCGGCGGCCGTCACTTCGCCGGTCGATGCGCTGAACCGCGGCCTGCCGCTGGGCCATCGAGCTGGTCGAGCGTGGTTTGCTCGACTGCGACGCCCGCCGAGTGAGTCGTGAAGATCGGGAGCGTCACGGCGACGCCCCGCGCGCCATCCGTAGGTGAACTCCGGCTCCGCATCATGCGTGAGCGTGGCCGTTGGAACGAGATCGGGAGTACGCAACGCGTGCGCGAGGGCGAGCCTGGCGCGCTGCTGCTCGATCTGACGGTCGAGGAGCGCGAGCTCGGCGCTGCCGGTTCGCGCCAGATTCAACGCGGCGTCCACCTCGACAGGGCCACCTGCATCGAGCGACGTCGAGAGGCGCTGCGACGTGTCGAGAGGTTGGCCGATGAGCGCGTTCAGCCGTGTTCGCGCCGCCACCGATGTCCCCTGAACGGCGATCGTTTCGTTTTCGGCCGCCGCCAGCACCAGGCTCGCCTGCAGCACTTCCAGCCGCGGCGCATCGCCGGCGTCGAAGCGCGCCTGCGCGGTGTCGCGGACGCGCTGCGCAAGGTCGCGCATTTCACGCAGGACCAACAATCGCGCGTCCGCGACCAGAACCTCGTAGTACGCACGGCGAACCTCGTTGCGCACCTGCGCGATCGTCGCCGTCAGTTCGGCCTCGCCGGCACGAATCGTGGCCTCGCTCACCGCAATCCGTTTTGCCCGCTTGCCGCCGAGCTCGAGAGGCAGTGCGAAGCCGTAGGCCTGCTTCGGTGTCTCTTTTTCGAATTCGACTGTGGCTTCGGGATTCAGCCGTTCACCGGCCAGCGCGCGGCCGGCGAGGTTGATCGCGCTCGTCAATCGTGCCGCCGCAATGGTCGGATTGGCGGTCAGCGCGCGGTCCATGGCGGCCTGGAGCGTGAGCGAATTGTCGGGTGTGACTTGTGCGGCGGCAGGGGCGGCGAAGACGAGCGGCAGCAGGGCAAACGCCCAGAGATATCCCGCGCGGAGAGGGGAACTCCATGCCAGCACTCAAAGTCATTGAATCACCGTCACCTGAAAATTGGCTGAAATCAGGGTGGCGAGGCGGGATGTGGGAGACAATTCAGCCAGGATGCGGATTCTGCTGGCCGAAGACGATCCCCGCATGTCGTCGCTCCTCCAGCGCGGGTTCAGCGAAGAGGGCCATGTCGTCGATCGGGCGGCGAGCGGCACGAAGGCGCTGCATACGGTCATGTCGGTCGAGTTCGACGTCATGGTGCTCGACGTCATGTTGCCGGAGCTCGACGGGTTCGACATCGTCCGCCAGATGCGCGCGCGCGGCAACCGCACGCCCGTGCTGATGCTCACCGCGCGCGATGCCAACGCGGATGTCGTGTCGGGCTTGAACGCCGGCGCGGACGATTACCTGACGAAGCCGTTTTCGTTCGATGTGCTGCTGGCGCGCATCCACGCGTTGGCCAGGCGCGGGCCATCGATCCAGGCCGTCCCGCTGCAGGTTGCCGACCTCACGCTCGACGCCTCGACGCACACGGTGTCACGAGGTGGCGTAAACGTCTCGCTCACCCGTACGGAGTTCAGCCTGCTCGAGTATCTGATGCGGCGTGCCGAGCGGGTGGTGACGCGCCAGGCGCTAATCGAGGGCGTGTGGGGAACGAGCCGGGACGTCGAAGACAACACGCTCGACGCGTTCGTCAAGCTGCTGCGTCAGAAGGTCGATAGTACCGGCGGTGACCCGCTCATTCGTACGGTCCGCGGGATCGGATACAGCATCCGGAGCGGTCCGTGACCAGGATGTCCATCCGCGCGAGGTTGACGGCGTGGTACGTCGGCGTGCTGACGATCGCGATCGTGACGCTGGCGAGCGCCAGTGTCTGGTTGTCGACGCAGAGCGTCATCCGCGCAGCCGATATCGGGCTCCGCGCTCGTGTCGAGGGCGTACGGGACTTCCTCGACAACCCCCACACGCGTCTCAGCATCGAAGATCTGCGCGACGAGTTCAGCGAATACGCGGAGCTCACGCGCGGAGAGGCGCTGCTGGAGGTCGTCAACGGCTCGGGTGTCGTGTTGTGCCGGCCGGCGATTCCAGGCTGGATCGAGATGGCCGATCGGAACGCGCAGTTTGCATCGTCGGGCGACGTCCGTCCGGCCGATCGCCTGCTCGGCCGTTTGCCGTTTCGCGTGGCGTCCGCGCATCTCAGCTCACACGGACAGATCTATCGTGTGACCGTTGCCGCGCCCATGGGCCCGGCATATGAGGCGCTGGACCGATTTCACCGGCTGTTGTTCGTGCTGCTGCCGGGGGTCATCGTGCTGGCCGGCGTGGGCGGCTACTGGATCAGCCGGCGCGCGCTGGCGCCAGTCGATCAGGTGACCCGGGCCGTACAGGCCATCACCGTTCAGAACCTCGACCAGCGGCTCGAGCTGCCGCCTGCCGACGATGAGCTCCGGCGTCTCGCGTCGACGTTCAATCACGTCCTCGCGCGTCTCGAATCGGCGGTCGCCGACATCGTACGATTCACCGCCGATGCCTCGCACGAATTGCGCACGCCGGTGTCGCTCATCCGGACGACGGCCGAGCTCGCGCTCCGCCACGAGCGGGCGCCGGAGGACTATCGAACGGCTCTGGCCGAGGTTGGAAGCCATACGCGGCACATGTCGGAGCTCGTGGACGATCTGCTCGTCCTTGCTCGCACGGATGCCGGCATCGAGCCGCGCGAAACCTCTCCTCTCGATCTCAGAGAGGTTGCCACGGAGGCATGCAGAGACGTCGCGGAGGTCGCGAGCCGGCGGTCGGTCACGGTGGGTGTGGACGTGCCGGCCGACCGGATTTGCGTCGACGGGGACGCCGTTTCGCTGAGGCGGCTTCTGCTCATCCTCCTGGACAACGCCGTGAAATACTCGATCCCCGGCGGCGAGGTGCGCTTGCGTCTCGATGTCACCAGGACCGGCCAGGACGGGATGAGCGCGGTGGTCGAGATTGTGGACGAGGGCATCGGCCTCGACGCGTCCGAGACCACGCGCGTGTTCGAGCGCTTCTATCGTGGCACGCGAGCACGTCAGCACGCGCCCGATGGCACCGGTCTCGGCCTCGCGATCGCTCAGACGATCGTGAATCGCTGCCACGGGAGCATCGAACTGACCTCCTCGAATGGCAACGGCCGCCGCGGCTGCCACGTGCGAGTGACCCTGCCTCTCCACCCGGAAAAAGTCTGAGCGCGTCGGACCGCGTGAAAGTCCGGCTAACCGCCTACGCCAAGGCTACGGCGAGTCTCGCCGAAGCGCCTTCGGCGCGAAGGCGGAAGCCGGACACTGACGTACTACACGGGAGTGAAAATTACTCTAGCGGCAAAGGGAGGTAGGATTCTCTTTGCTGCAATGAGTGTTATGCAATGAGCAAACGGCGTCACAGGCAGGTCGCGTCCCCACAGGCTCCATCTAGAGGTCGCCCTCTGTGGGTGTGGCTTGCCTTTGCCGCCGTCGCCATCGCCGCGGTTCTGGTCGCGGTGAGGAACCGGACACCCGTACCCACGGAGCCGCCAGTGGCCGCTTCGCCATCGCCAGCCGCGTCGCCGTCGGTGGCACCGTCCAACACCGCTGTCTTCCTGCCGACGGTCGCGAATTCGGCAACGCCCGGCGGACCCGCACCGGATGGAATGGTGTGGATACCTGGCGGAGAGTTTTCGATGGGCGCGGCCGATCCAACTGGCACGGACGAGAACGACGTCGGGATGCGCGCCACCAACGACTCGCGGCCGATTCATCGTGTGTACGTGGATGGCTTCTGGATGGACAAGACGGAAGTCACCAACCGGCAGTTCGCCGCGTTCGTGAAAGCGACCGGTTATGTCACCGTGGCCGAGCGGACGCCGCGTGCCGAAGATTTTCCGGGTGCGCCGAAGGAAAATCTGGTGGCGGGCTCGGTCATCTTCTCGCCTCCACATCACCCGGTGCCGTTGAACGATCACTTTCAGTGGTGGGCGTATGCCAACGGCGCCGGCTGGCGCCATCCGACGGGACCCAAGAGCTCGATCGCGGGGAAGGAAGAGTACCCCGTGGTGCACGTCGCATATGCAGACGCGCTGGCATACGCCGCGTGGGCCGGCAAGCGACTGCCGACGGAAGCCGAATGGGAATTCGCGGCGAGAGGCGGGCTGACGGGCGCCGTCTATCCGTGGGGCAACGAGCTGAGAGCGGGAGGACGCTGGATGGCGAACACCCATCAGGGTCATTTTCCCGATCGCGATACCGGCGAGGACACACACATGGGTGTTGGAGCGGTCGCGCAGTTTCCGCCGAATGGGTACGGGCTCTACGACGTCGCGGGCAACGTGTGGGAGTGGACGAGCGACTGGTACACGCCCAATTACTATGCGCAGCTCGCCGCGGCGGGCGCGACCGCTCGCAACCCGCAAGGCCCCGCGGCATCGTTCGATCCCGATGAGCCTGGCGTCATGAAGCGTGTCCACCGCGGCGGTTCGTATCTCTGCACCGAGCAGTATTGCTCGCGCTACATGGTCGGCACGCGCGGCAAGGGCGAAGGAGATACCGGGACCAACCACCTGGGCTTCCGCTTCGTTAGTGTTCCAGCCGGCGCGCGCCCCTGACCGACGCCTCCTGCTTGGACCCCTTTCAGAATCCTGTGTCGCGGCAGTTGGGTTGGCATTGCTGCGGCGCGAAGCCGTGCGTAAGGCGGCCGACGGGTGACGCCTGACCGCGCGAGAAGCCTCCGGGCCTCGAGCGAGGATGAAGAGCGAAGGCAGTGTCCTCGCGTCGAGCGGTCGCGGGCGGCCTCGCAGCGCGCGTCCGGCCCCGAAGCTTCGGATTCGCGCGGCAGCAACGCCAACCCAACTGCGTCCGAGCCCAACGTGTGCCCGGTCCGGCCGAAGCCGGACACTACGTACTTTTTGAAAAGCGCTCTATTTCTTCACTTCCAGCGTGAGGTTGTTCAGACGCACCGGTTCGCTCGAGTAGTTCTCGAGCTCGATGGCGTTCTTCTTCTTGTCGAAATTGATCTGCGTCGCGTACGCCATCCGGCCTTCACCCTTGCCGGACCTGTCGAACCGCATCTCGAACAACGTGAACGGGTAGTCGTAGGTCCGGGGCCGGTTGGTGGCTTCGCGGAAGCCGATGACCCGCGGCGTGATGATGACGATGCGGCGCCCGCCGTCCTCGCCGGGGAAATTCATGGCGTAGCGGATGTCGGTGCCGAGACGCATGGTGCTGTTCGGGTCGGGGCCCATGTACCCGGGAAAGTTGAATCGTCCGAGCTCCTTCTGCTTTTCCAGCTCGCGGAGCAGGCCGTCCTGTTTCTTCTCGAGAAACGTCGAAATCAAATGCTGGCGTTCCGACGGACTCGACCAGTTGTTGATCATGATCTGGATCGTCTGGTTGGCGCCTGTCGCGACGTTGCTCATGTTGAGCGCCCAACCGTTGATGACGACCTTATCGCTTGCGCTCGGCGTCACCTGTGCGCCGGCCGGCCATGCCATGACACTCGCGAGGAGCGCGCTGGCGGCGATCCACGTCAAAATCCTCGACCTCATTCCCGACTCCTTTCGTGAGTGCCCTCGGGCACGATCTCTCGTGGCCCGCAATGAGCCGCAGCGATTATTCTCCGGCGGCCGTCGCAGTCAAGTCTTTTCGATCCATCGAGATAGCGCATGCGCTCGATTTCCCCGCGTCCCGTGGATGGCAGTCGCACAGCAAACCTGTTGCCGCACTTTGCCGCACTTGGCACATCGACCCGCGAGCGACCCTGCCGCATGGTTGAAAATGGCACATCCCACCAAGTGTGGATGCGTGTCTACAATAGCGATGCACGAGCATGGCAGACGCAAACGATCCTCGCTCGGTTATCGAACAGGCAGAACAGGCCGCGGGCGCGGGTGACTATCTGGCGGCCGAGCGGCTCCTGCGCGACGCGGCGTCCCAGCAGGAGGCGACCCTCGGGCCGTTTCACCCCGACCTCGTCAATACGCTCAACAATCTTGCGGTCGTCTACGAAACCATCGACCAGCCGGCCGATGCGGAACGCTGCTATCGGCGCGCGTACTCGATTGCGATGACGTCGCTCGCCCCCGATCACCCGTTTGTCGCGACGAGCGAAAAGAATTTTCGGGATTTCTGTGACGCTCGCGGCATCCCGTTCGAGCCGCCGACGCCGGTGCCGGGCGTCGAGTCCGCTCCGGTGGTGCCTGAGGCGAAGGCAGAGAAGGTAGTGGAGAAGGCAGAGGAGACGCGCGCCGAGCCTCTGCCTCTGCCGGACGCCAGTCTGTACGCGGCGGCGCCAACGACGACCGATACGACTCCATCGCGCTCGCGTCCGTTCGGCGTGCTGGCGGTGTTGGGGCTCGTGGCGATCGTTGCCGCCGGTGTGTGGCTCGGTAGAAGTGGCAGCACAGAGCCGGCTTCGGTTGAGTCTCCGCAGAGTCCTGATGCGTCACCGTCGCCCGAGACCCCGGCTCCGGCTCCGGCCCGCGACGTGGTGTTATCGCCGCCGGTCGCGCCGCCCGCTCCAGAAGTGAAACCCGCTGCCAAACCCGAAGTGAAGCCCGCTCCCAGGCCCGCGAGCGAGAGCAAGCGCCCGGTCGAACCGCCGCGCGTTCAACCGGCGGCCGCCGCATCGGCCAGCGCGACGGTGGAAGATGCGGGTTTGTGTACCGAGTTGTCCACTCGCGAGTGGCGGTGCACGCCTGCGAGCCGGGAGATCGATCCCGGCCAGTTGTTCTTCTACACGCGCGTCAAGTCGCCGGCGAATCTGACCGTCGAGCACCGCTGGTATTGGGGCGATAAACTCCACCGGATGGTGTCGCTCTACATCCAGGCGAACGAACGCGGCGGCTTTCGGACGTACAGCCGTACCGCGGTCAAGCCCGGAAACTGGCGGGTCGAGTTGAGAGCGAAGGGCGGCCCCGTCCTGCACCAGGAAACCTTCATCGTCCGCTAGCGGCGCATATAATAAGGATCTAAAAAGAGGGGGCTTTCGCATGATTCGGCCGCTCGGTCTCGTTGCCTGCCTGATGCTCGTTCCCGTCGCGGCCGCTGGCCAGACACCACCGGCCTCCGAGGCAGGCAACGGCGGCGCCGCGCGCCTCCCGTGGCTGTCCACCGTGGAAGGCAAGCCCATCGACTCGCGTCCGCCCGAGAAGAAAGACAACGCCCCGACGTTTCCCGAGCAGACGCGCGCGCCCTATCGGCCGACGGCGCCCTTCAAGGTGACGACGCTCATCGACAACCTGAATGTGCCGTGGAGCCTGGCGTTTCTGCCGAGCGGGAACATCATCCTGACGGAACGGCTGCCCGGCCGGATGCGCATTCTCGACAAGAGCGGGAAGCTGTCCGATCCGCTGGCAGGCGTCTCGGTCGTAGCGTCGCCGGGCGCGAAAGACATCGGCCTGCTCGACGTCGTGCTCGACCCCAACTTCGCGAAGAACCAGCGGATCTTCTTCAGCTTCTTCGAGTACATCGACAACACCGACACCAATACGTACGTCGCGCGGGCGCGGCTCGAGGAGTCGAAGTTCGCCGTGACCGATGTCGAGGTCATCTTCCGCTCGATTCCGGCGATGCCGTCCAAACGCCTGGGCGCCAAGACCGGCGGACGGATTGCGATTGGTCCCGATGGCAACCTGTTCATGACCACCGGCGATCGGTCTGATTCGCCGCCGTGGGATGTTGCGCAGAAGCTGGACAATCATCTCGGGAAAATCCTTCGCATCACACCCGAGGGCAAGCCGGCGCCGGGCAATCCGTTCATCGGCCAGCCTGGTGTGTTGCCCGAGATCTGGGCCTACGGCGTGCGGAGCCCGGAAGGATTGACCTTCGATCCGAAAACCGGCCGCTTGTGGCAGGTCGATCACGGCCCGCGCGGCGGCGACGAGCTGAACATCATCGAAAAAGGCAAGAACTACGGATGGCCGGTGGTCGTGCACGGCATCGACTATCCGGGCACCGCCATCGGCGAAGGCCTCACGCGCAAAGACGGCATGGTGGATCCGGTTTACTACTGGGATCCCGTGATTGCGCCGTCCGGTCTCGCGTTCTACACCGGCAATCTGTTCCCGCAGTGGAAAAACAGCCTCTTTGTCGGCGGTCTGCGCGGCGCGATGCTCGACCGGCTGGAGATCGTCAACGACAAGGTCGTGGGTGAAGAGCCCCTGCTGACGGAGCTTCGCACGCGGATTCGCGACGTGCGCGTCGGGCCCGACGGTGCGGTGTATGTCTGGACCGACAGCGGCACGCCGTCGATGAGTCCAACCACGCCCGCGACGAGCAAGCTTTTGAAGCTGACGCCGAAGTAGATACTCGCGCAGCGCAATACGGTTGAATCGCCGTGAGCACAGCATCAGTTCGCCCGGCGCTTCGTGTGTGGCCAGGTATGGTCATCGCGATTCTGCTGGTGCTCGCGCGGTACGTCGTTCCTCTCGTCGCCCCGTACGTCGAGCTCTTCTCGCTTCCCCTGACACTTATCTCGGTGGCCGGAGGCTTGCTGTGTGGCGTCGCCATCATGGTGTGGTGGATGTTCTTCAGCCGCGCGCCGTGGCTGGAACGCGTGGGCGCGATCGCCCTGATGGCCATCGCCCTGTTCGCGACATCGCGGCTCGTTCACGAGTCGATTGCGGGCGGCATGATGGGGATGATGCTGTACTTCTACGCCATCCCGCTCTTGAGCCTGGCACTGGCGGCGTGGGCCGTTGCCACGCGTCGTCTTCCGGATAGCGCCAGGCGCGTGTCGCTGGTGGCGGTCGTTCTGCTGGCCTGCATGCCGTGGACGCTCGTTCGCACGGCAGGCCTCGTCGGTCCGGGCTCGGAGTTTCACTGGCGGTGGACGGAGACGCCCGAGGATCGGCTTCTCGCATCGGATGACGATGATCCAGTGGTGCCTCCGGCGTCGACGATGTCGCCGGCGGTCGCGAAGGAACCGCCCGCGCCGGAAACCGCGAAGCAGCCCGTCGGCCCGGATCGAGGTGCGCCGCCAGTGCCCGCGGCGGCGATCGAGTCTGCCGTCCGCGTCGGTACGGAGCCTCCGGCGGAGTGGCCCGGCTTTCGCGGCCCCGCCCGTGACAGCGTCGTGCGCGGCGTGCGGATCGACGAGGACTGGTCGCACGTGCCGCCGGTCGAGATGTGGCGCCGGCCGATCGGCCCGGGGTGGTCGTCATTCGCCGTTCGCGGCGATCTTTTCTACACACAGGAACAGCGGGGCGACGACGAGATCGTTGGCGCGTACAGGGTCTCGACAGGTCAGCCCGTGTGGCGGCACCGTGATGGGGTCCGCTTCTGGGAGTCGAACGGCGGCGCCGGTCCGCGCGCCACGCCGACGCTCGACCACGATCGCGTGTACGCATTTGGCGCGACCGGCATCCTGAACGCGCTCGACGCGGGCAGTGGCAAGGTCGTGTGGTCGCGCAATGTCGCGTCCGATGCCGGCCGCGCCGTTCCCGACTGGGGCTTTTCCAGTTCCCCGCTGGTCGTCGGCGACGTCGTCATCGTCGCGGCGTCGGGCACGTTGGCCGGCTACGATGTCGCCAGCGGAAACCTGCGATGGAAGGGCCCGTCGTATGGTGGCAGCTACAGTTCGCCGCACAGGGCCACGATCGACGGCGTCGATCAGGTTGTGTTGCTCGGCGGACCGGGCGCGATCGGCGTGGCTCCTGCAACCGGCGCCGTTCTCTGGGAGCACGAGTGGGCGCCCGGCGCCATTGTGCAGCCGGCCCTGCTGGCAAACGGCGACATCCTCGTGAACACGGTCGCCGCGACAGGGGGCGCCGGCCTGCGGCGCCTTTCGATCTCGCGCAGCGCAAGCGGCTGGCGCGTGGAGGAGCGGTGGACGTCCAACGGGCTGAAGCCGTACTTCAACGACTTCGTCGTCCATCGTGGCCACGCGTTCGGCTTCGACGGCAGCATTCTGGCGTGTATCGATCTCGAGGACGGCAAGCGGGTGTGGAAAGGCGGCCGCTTCGGCAACGGACAGCTGTTGCTCCTGGCCGATGAGAACGTCCTCCTCGTTCTGTCAGAGGACGGCGAGCTGGCGCTCGTCTCGGCGACGCCCGATCAGTTCAGGGAGATCGCGCGCGTTCCGGCGCTCGAGGGCAAGACGTGGAACCATCCGGTGCTCGTCGGCGACATCCTGCTGGTGCGCAACGGGCAGGAGATGGCGGCGTTCAGGCTCGTCCGTCAGTAACCGGACAGCATGGCCGATGCCCTCAAGACATTCTTTTCCCCCGCCCTTGTGAGCCGTCTTGCGGCAGATCTCTCACGGGTGCATCCGTCGTTTCCAGTTCGCGCCTTCGTGAGGGACGCGTGCGAGGGACTCGATGCGCTCGAGCTGCTCGATCGAGGACGGCACATCTCCCGTGCGCTTGGCGCGCACCTGCCGCCGGCGTATCCCGACGCCCTCGAGGTGCTGCTCAAGTCGCTGGGCCCTGAGCATCCGACGGATGAGCTCGTCGGGGCCGGGATGGCACCGTTCTTCTACCTGCCGCATCTGTTGTTCGTGGCCGATCGTGGACTCGACCATTTCGATCTATCGATGCGCGCGCAATACGAGCTGACCAGGCGCTTCAGTGCCGAGTCGAGCATCCGCCCGTACATCGCGCGCGACCCCGAACGCGTCATGGCGATCCTTCGCGCATGGACGAAAGACCCCAACGCCCACGTCCGGCGTCTCGTGTCCGAGGGGACGCGCCTGCGGCTGCCCTGGGCGCAGCGGGTGGACTGGCTCGACGCGCACCCTGAGCGCGTGCTCGCGCTCGTCGAGCCGCTGAAGGACGATCCCTCGACAATGGTGCGGAGGAGCGTGGCGAACAATCTCAACGACCTCGGCAAAGTGCACCCGGACTTGCTGATTCGAACGGCCTCGGCGTGGCTCGCGGACGCTTCAACGGACCGGCGCCGCCTGGTGGAACACGCACTGCGAAGCATCGTGAAGCGCGGGAACACGCAGGCGCTCGGGTTGCTCGGCTACGGCGCGAAGCCGTCCGTGAAGGTCGAGCGGGTTGTGTTCGTTCCGCGCCGCGTGCGCATCGGCGGGCGCGTGGTGATGAGCTTCGCGCTTCGCAGCACCTCGCGGGTCTCGCAGGATCTGCTCGTCGATGCCGCGGTGCACTTCGTGAAGGCCCGGGGCGTGACCTCGGCCAAGGTGTTCAAGATTCGCCGCCTGGTGCTGGGCGCGCGAGATCGGCAGGCCATGACGGTGACGTTTTCGGTCGCGGTTCACACGACCCGCGTGCCACGGCCGGGGAGGCACGCCGTGGATCTCATCCTCAACGGTCACGCGGTGCGAGCCGGGTGGTTCGATGTCATCGCGCCGGCTCGAGCGCGGCGCCCTACGCGAAGGCCACGAATCCCGCTGCGGGCACGGTAATCTGCACCGCCTTCCCGTTGCGCGCCTCCACGTTCGCCGTGCTGCCAACCTGAGTGGCGTCTGTGGAATGCAGGCACGTGAGCTGGCTGCCGGCCGCATGGAGACTGTTGTCGATGGTCACCCACGCCGTCCGCGCGGCCGTTACGTCGGTGTTCACGGCCAGGAGCACTTCGCGATCGCTGAAGATCCTCGACCATGCGACCAGCGATCGAATGGTGTCGCCGATCATCACCGGCTCGCCGAAATTCTGGCCGTCGCCGGAGATCTGACGGAGAAACTGGCGTCCCCGGCGGATGACCAGATTGCTGCGTCGAAGCGTCAGGATCTTCTGCAGGGCGAGATAGGAGGGCCGCGTTTCGTCGAACGAATGACGGCCGCGCGATTCGAACGCCCCGAACTCGCCGCCGAACATCGCTTCGCGGATGAACCGGTCGTTGTCGCCGCTGCCGTCGAACTGCTGCTCGGTCCCGTAGTAGATGCACGGGATGCCCATCGTGGTGGCGAGAAACGCGAGCGCCGCCACGACGCGTTCGCCGTTGCGCTGGCCGGGCCCCTCGTCGTGCGCGAAGCGCGACTTCCGGTTGCTCTTGCGCACCTGGTCGTGGTCGTCGAAGGTCGTCACGACCTTGTTCCGGAACCACGCGTGCGACTCCTTGCGTACGAGCTCTGAATTGCGGAAGAGGTCGAAGTACTCGGCCGGATTCCGGAATCCCTTGACGAGGTACTCGATCTTGTCCTGCACATCGTCGATGCCGAGCGCCGCGTCCATGCCCGTGATTTCGAGCGTGCGAAACGCCCGCTGGCGCCCGCCGGTGATCTCGCCGATCAGGTAGAAGTTCTCCTTGCCGAGACTCTGGGCGAACTCGTGGATGATGGACGTGAACAACCGGCTCGCCCCGTCGTCCATGTGCTTGACGGTGTCGATGCGGAAGCCGTCGAGATCGGCGAACGCGATCCAGAACTGGAACGCGCGGCACAGGGCGATAAAGGCGTCAGAGGCGCGGTAGTCGTCGACCGCGCCCGTGCCCTGGCTGATGTCCTTGAGTGTTTCGAAGTCGCCTTCGCGGAATTCCGGTTCGAAATCCCAGTTGCGAATTTTCCCCTTGCGCGTGAACGTCTCGGGCGGCTGCAGGTCGGCCGGCCAGACCGCGGCATCGGGAAAGTGTGTCGCGGTGACGGGACCGAACGGCAGGGTCGGGTTGCCGGCGGCGTTGCGATAACCCAGGACGCCGTATGTCGATCCGTCCGCCTGCCAGCAGGCTTCCTTGCGCACGAGGTTGCCGCTGGAGTCGCGCACGTCGCACCGCAGTTGCTGCGGCTGGTAGTCGAACACATCGCCGGCGTGGTTGAGAATGACGTCGAGAATGACGCGGATGCCGTGCTGATGCGCGGTTTGCACGACCGACACGAGGTCGGCCCGTGTGCCGAAGCGCGGATCGACGTCGAGGAAATTCTGGATCCCGTACCCGTGGTAGGTCTCCTGCGATGGCACCTGCTTGAAGACGGGGCTGATCCAGATGGCAGTAACCCCGAGGCGTTCGAGGTAGCCGATCTTCGACTCGAGGCCGCGGAGCGTGCCGCCGGCGAACCGGTTGCCGGCATCCACCCAGCGCTGCCGATCGACCGCGGTCGATGTGGCGTTGCCCCGGTCCGCGGGCTGAAACGGCGGCGTCGTTCCGGTGGTGACCATCGCGCCGCTGTTGTCCCGGTAGCCCGTCTCGTGCCCATCCGAGAACCGGTCGAGCATCAGGAAGTAGAGCACCTCGTCTTCCCACGCGGCCGGCGAGGGGAAGAACGTGCGTCCTGCCGTGAGCGCGTTGAAATCGATATCGGCGATACGCTGTTCCATGGGCCGCTCCTGACTCGACTCAATCCTACTGAAGAATCATGCACACGGACGCGGTTAAGATGGTGGCGTCATGTCACCAGCCCGTGCGTACCGTGCCGGCGAGTCGCTCGAAGATTACTGCCGCGCCTGCAAGACCGATCGGCAACACACTGTCATGGCCGCCGACCCGCAGGGGCAGCCGATCCGAGTGGTGTGCGGCTTCTGCGGAAGCGAGCACAACTATCGCGGCGGCCCGAGAATCAGTACGCAGAGCGCGGTGGCACAGGGCGCCAGTCGCGCGGTGGCACAGGGCGTAGGTCGCGCGGTGGCACAGGGCGTAGGTCGCGCGGTGGCACAGGGCGTAGGTCGCGCGGTGGCACAGGGCTTCAGCCCTGTCTCAGCTCCGTCCGCGCCGGCGCCGCGCCGAGCCGCCCAGGCACAAGCCGGGGGCGGACCATTTCCTATCGTCAGCGATCGCGAAAGGGTCGCACCAGCCATGGCATCTGATGCATCCGTCGATCTCGAGTTGTTGATCCGCCGTGTCATTCGCGAAGAGTGTGGGATTACCGCGGTCACGCCCGCCGAGAAGTGGCGCGGCGGATCGCTCGTGCTGCGTCCCGGCACGCCGGGGCTGCAGGAGAAAAGCCTGCCGATCGAAACGTTCTTCCACAAGATCGTGATGCTGCGCAACCGGCTGCGATCGCTCGAGCAGCAGGTGAACGCCGCCGAGCTGCCGGAAGACGTGAAGGTCAAGCTGCAGGGCTACGTCACCGGATGTTACGGATCGCTGACGAGCTTCAACGTGCTGTTCGCAGACGAGGAGGATCAATTCAAAGGGGTTGGAGACTAGGAGTCCTGGAGTCTTGGAGTCCAGGAGTCGTAGGAGTCCGAGAGTCGTAGGAGTCCCGGAGCCTAATGCTGCGAGGCTGTTGGGTTGACGTGGCTGCGGCGCAAATCCGTGCGCAGGCGGCCGACAGTACGCGCCTGACCACGCGAGAAGCCCGTGGGGATCGAGCGAGGTTGACTGAGCGAAGTCGGGGACCTCGCGTCGCGCGGTCGACGTCGGCCTCGCAGCGTGGTCCGGCCCCGGAGCTTCGGATTTGCGATGCAGCGACGTCAACCCAAGAGCCTCTCCGGATCAGAGTCCGGAAGCCGGAGTCAGGAGCCTGAAGCCAGGCAGTCCTACCGGCGCTCAAGGACGAAGCCGAACGCGTAGACCGTCCCGTCGTGCGTGGCGACGTGCACCTGGCTGTTGCTGGCCCATAGATTCGCCGAAGGCACGTACGACGTCATCGTCTTTCCGCTGTTCCACAACTCTCGGCCAGACGCCGAGTCGAACGCATAAAGCACCGCCGCCCCTTGAGGCCGGCCGCTCGATGCCGCGAAGACCACGTCGTTCACGACGATGGGTGAGGTTGGAGCGGCGAGATCGCGTGACGTCCAGCCAGGCTGAAGCGTCACCGTATTTCCCTCCTGCGCGATTCTGAACGCGACGATCGCGCTCGGCGTTGGTACGAGCAGCCACGGCGTACCCGCCGGTTGCTCGAACGCGGCCAGCGCGTCGGGTGCGGCGTTGCCGGCCAGCGGTGTCGAGACAAAGAGCGCGGTCGAGTGATCCGAACCGCCGAGCGAGGCGGCGTCGAGAAGAACGATGCGGCCGTCACGCGCCGCGACGGCGACGATCTCGCGGTTTCCAACCCCGATCACAATCGGCGTCGTAACAAACTCCGCCGGGGACGTGAACCAAGCGACGGGTTGCAGCGTCGTCGCGTCGAGCGCGACGATCGCGTTGGCGTATCCGCCGGGGCTCGTCGTGCCTGGCCCGATGGCGACGAGGATTCGGCCGCCTGGCGTGAACGTGAGGTTGCCAATCGGGCTCCCGCCATTTGTTGGCCACGAGCGAACCTGTTTGTTGGCCGCACCCAGACCGATGGCCCACACCCCGCTCGGGGCACCACCGCACGCGTTGCTGGTGCTCGTGTACAACGTGTCGCCGATGGCGGTCAGATCCGAGTAGCGGGCATTCGGCGGAAGAAAGGGCGCAGGTCTTTCGATGTCGACGCCTGATGTCTGGCCGAGCGCGTGCAGCGTGCCGCCGCTCGACACGACGTAGATCGGTCCTTCATATCGGCCCGCACTAACACCGCCGCCGCCGCGGCCGGTGGGAATGGGAGACGGCACGCCTCGCAGCGCCGCGCCCCCATCGCGTCGCGCGATTTCCATGGGCACGCCTTCGCCGGCCAACCCGATGCCACCACGGTATCCACGCTGGGGTGTCGCAGGAGCGGGCAATTGCAGAGGTGCACGAACGAGGCTGACCACTCGTCCTGCCGCCCCGGTGATGCCTCCCGGACACGCGGCGGTCGGAGCCGGCAGCGGATCGTCGAACCGCCGATGCCATACCGGGTAACCCGTGTCGTTGTCGAGCGCGAAGACATTGTTCGACACGCCGGTGACGAAGGATGCTGGCGTAAATCCAAGCAGCCCGTTCATCGTCACGCCCTGACTCAGCGAAGCGGATTGACGCGGCGCATTGGGAAGCTTCTCCCGCCAGAGAAACTCGAAGCCGGGCTTCGAAAGATTCGCAGCCGAGATGTTCGGGTCGAGTCGAAGCCACGCCGTACGCTGCGCGTCGGCGCCGGTCGCGGGCCAATCGAAGCCGATGTTGCGTCCCTGCGCCCAGCCGATCGTGCCGGCGAGCGCGCAGATGACGGCGAGCAGAACGCTGCGACGAGTGCGCATCCCTGGCTCCATCTTCAATAGCTGCGGACAGGACTAAAGTCCTGTGCCACCGCCGTCAACGTCTATCGCTTGATGCCGAAGGCGTAGATCGTGCCGTCGAACGTCGTGATGTACGCGCGGCCGTTGGCCACCGTCAGGCCGCTGAAGTGATTCCACGTCTCGATCTCGTTGCCGCTCGTCCACAACTCGCGGCCCGTCAGCGCGTCGAGTGCGTAGAGCGCTGCGCGCCGCGATCCGGGAATGCGGCGAACGCCGCCGTTGCTGATCGCGCCGCCGTTCTGGGGGCCTGCCGGATCGTCGAACGCGCGGTCCGGCACGATCTGCGACGTGTCTTCGCCGCTCGCGTAGGTAAAGACGATGCCGTTGGCGACGATCGCATGCTCGGCCATGTCCATGTCGCGCGACAGCCACTGCGGCACGAGCTGCCACCTGCCGTTCCGTTCTTCGAGCGTGTAGGCCGCGACACCACCGTTCACCGGACGTGCGTGCTCGGTTGGAGCCTTGAAGGTGCGGCTGACCGGCCCGTAGAACGGCACGACCACCCACTGGCGCCCTTTGGCGTCCTGCCACGCGGCGAGCGCGCCCCAGATGCCCTTGCCGTCGAACGCCTGCGCGTCATTGCAGAGAAGCGGCGTGGTCTGCAGCGTGGTGCGATTGTCCGCCCCGCCAAGATCGTCCCGGTCGAGCAACCACAACTTGCATTCCTTGCTCGTCGCGATCAGGAACTTCCGTCCTCGATAGTCGAAGGCCATCGGTGTGACGTTCAAGTCGAGGTCGCGCCGAAACAGCCAGTTGGCGTTGGGCGGCGCGAAGTAGTCCACCAGCTGCAGCTGCTTGTTCGCGTCGAGCCTGGCGGCGACGAGCGCGGTTCCGAGGGTGTTGGCCTCGGCGGAAAACGGCGCGTCGCCGGTGCCCATGAACACGCGCCCCTCCGGATCGATGGCCACGCCGCGCCGGCCCCACATTCCGCCGCCGGCCGGGGCAAAGATGCTCGTGGTCTTCGTGGCGAGATCGTAGGAGAGGAACGCGTTGGTGTTTCCGCCGCATCCCTGAGCGGTCGACGTATAGATGACGCCGTTGTAGAGATTCAACGCGTACGGCTTGCCGTTCGGTCCGGCAAACTTCTCGGGTGGCGCGATGTCGGCGCCCGTCGCGACATCGAGCGTGTGAAGACGGCCGTCCCACGAGAGCGCATACAGCGCGTACTTGCCCCTGGTCGGCGTGGTGGCGATGGTCGGTACGGCGGTCTGCCCGCCTGGACACAA
The DNA here is from genome assembly GCA_963746535.1 of Vicinamibacterales bacterium. Lineage (GTDB taxonomy): Bacteria > Acidobacteriota > Vicinamibacteria > Vicinamibacterales > JAMQPK01 > JAMQPK01. Next base: position 191,610 of record CAVVBP010000013.1, read on the forward strand.
CGTGCTGCCGACGCCGGTGGTCACGGAGGGATAGATGCTCTCGAACTTTTTCTGCCAGATGGTCTCACCGCTCGCGACGTCGATCGCGTAGAGCTCGTCCGAGATGCCCGCAAAGATCGCCAGCTCGCGCGCGCCTCTGGCGGTCGTGACGCCGGAGACCGTGACCGGTGCAAACAGGTTGTGCATCTGCCGCGGCGTGCTGTTGATCTTCACCTTCCACAGCAGCTTCATCGTGCCGACGTTGGTGGTGTTGAGGACTTTTTCGTTCTTCAGCCACCCGGTGCGCCCGTTGTCGACGCCTTCGGTGAGATAGTCTTCGGCAAACACGGACACACTGCCGACGAGCGCAAGAGCGAGCAGCCATCGCATTGTGTACGTCCTCGAATGGGGTCTAGAAGACCTTCAGAGGTTAGGAAGCCTTCGGGCCGGGTGTCAAGAAAAGTCGTCGGCTGTCGAGGTGTTTCGCTGTGCGGCCTACTTGCCCGTGGGCGCGGACGGCATCAGGCTCGGCATTTTCCCTTGCGACTCGACGATCCGTTTCGCCAGCAGGTTGACGACCTGCGCCTCGCCGCGCACGTTCGTCAGGTACGCGGCGCGCAGCAGCTGTTCCTTCCGCCCGCGCAGCGCCTCGGTGATGCGATCGCGCATGCCGGGCGTGGACAGGTCGCGCTGGCCCGCCAGTTCGTGAGCGACGACCAGCACGATCGTGTGCGAGCCGTTGGTGCCCACGACCCAGTTCACCGAGCCCGGCGCTTTCTTGAGCACGGCATCCCGCAGCTGCGGCGGCGCCTGCTTCAGCCTCGACATCGGCACGAAGCCGAGGTCGCCCCCGCGCGGCGTCGACTCGGGATCCTCGGAATAATCCATCGCCAGATCGCTGAACGATGCGCCTTCCTTGAGGCGTCCCATCAGCATCGCCGCTTTCGCCGCCGCCGCCTGCGGCGTCGTGGCATCGTCGCCGGTGCGATTCGCCACTTGCGCATCGCGCACGGGCGTGATCGCAATCTGCGCGATGTGGTATGCCTCTTCGGGCACGTTGAACTGCGCGCGGTTCGCGATGAAGAAATCGCTGACCTCCTGCGCCGATACCGAAATCTTCGCCCCGACTTCCTGTTCGATGACCTTCTGCGTGAGCAACTCGCGGCGGAGATGTTCGCGCATGTCGGAGGCCGTCAAGCCGCGCTTGGTCAGCTCCTGCAGAAACGCTTCGTCGGTGATGTTCTTCTTCGCCTCGGCGTAGGCCGTATCGAGCTCTTTCTCGGGAACCTCGACCTTCAGCTGCCGCGCCCTCGCCATGAGGATGTCCTGGATGATCAGGTCGTTCAGCAAGCTCAACTTGGCGGTTGTCGCCTCTTCATCCGAGAGCGGCTGCGAGACGTCGCGCAGGCGCTTGTACGCTCTCTCGACGTCATCGCGAGTAATCTCGCGGCCGTCGACGGTCGCCCACGCGTTGTCGGAGACCTTTGCGGAGGATGAGGCTCCGGGCGCCGGCGTCGAGCGGCAGGCTGCCGAGAGAGAGACCGCGACCAGTGCGCCGAGCGCGACCGTCAGTTTGGACAGAGGCATAGTGTGCAACGGTCAATTGTACGCGCTCGGGGAAGCAGGGCAAGTCCGGGCTATTTCTTGCCGGCGTCCTCGATGGGCACGAGCGGCACGCCGCACTTGATGCAGACCTGATAGTCGCGCCGGGCTTCCGAGGTGAAAATCGGCACGGGCGCCGGCACGCGATTCGATTCCGGGCGGGGTTTGTGCTTTCGGCAGTAGGAGGCGCCTTTCCATGCCCAGCCGATCACGAGGTCGGCGGGTGGCGGGTTGTTCATGGCTTCGATTCTCGCGAATCGAAGATGAACGGTTCATGACCGCGCGCGGCGGCAAAGATTAATATCAGTTAAATCATTACAGGATAATCATTTGCGGCGATGTTTCGTGCTGGAGCGCGGGGGCTTGATCATCTGGCAGCATGAGTGCTGAAAGCGTATACTTTCCCCTTTCAGGCCCCGATATCCCGCCTCGGAAATTGGTATGTCTCCGGAGGTCTCGTCATGGCAGACAGCAACAAGCCGGTCGACAAGAACAAGCTGGTTGGTCAGAACTATTCCACTCCTGAGATCCGCACCAAAGTCACCGGACGCTCGCGATATGCCGAAGACTTCCGCGCGCAGGGGATGTTGCACTGCCGCTTGCTCTTGAGCCCGTATGCACACGCGCGCGTGTTGAGCATCGATGCGAGCGCCGCGCTTGCGATGCCCGGCGTCAAAGCGATTCTGACGGCCGACGAAGTTCCCGGTCCGAAAGATCAGGTGAACGACGCGGGCCAGACCATCAGAGCCAATCCGAGAAGCGAGAAGGCGCTGACCAATGAGCCGATGTATCAGGGCGAGCCGGTTCTCGCCGTCGCGGCGACAGACGAGCTGACAGCGGCCGAAGCTATCGAGAAGATCAAAGTCCGTTGGGAGCCGCTGCCGTTCAGCGTCGATCCCGTCGCGACGCTTCTGCCGGGCGCGATGACCGCGCGCGTGGAAGGCAACGCCTGGATCCGTCCGACACCTGTTCCCGGTCAGCCGCCAGGCGTGCCGGAAGTGCAGGATCTCAAGTGGACCCAGGCCGAGGTCGATGAATACAACGCCGGCCGCCTGCCGATGGGGAAAGACACGGATCCTGAGTGGAAGTACGGCGACCTCGAGGCCGGGTTCAAGAAAGCAGACGTCGTTCTCGACGAAACGTTCGTGACGCCGAATACCAGCCACCAGTGCCTCGAGGCGCGCTCTTCGATGGCGTACTGGCAGAACGGGAAGCTCTACATCCATCTGTCGACGCAGAGCACCGTGCAGACAGTCATGTCCGTCGTGCGCTGGCTGGATCTGCAGCCGGAAAACGTCGTGCTCATCGGCGAGTACTGCGGCGGCGGGTACGGCGCGAAGGGAACGGGAACGGTGACCGACATCATTCCCGCCCTGCTCTCGAAGAAAACAGGCACGCCCGTGCAGATGCGCATCAGCCGCGAGGAAGAGCACGCGATTGGCGGTGCGCGTCCGGCTCTCCACGGCCGCATGAAGGCCGGGTTTACCAAGGATGGAAAACTGGTGGCCCTCGACATGTTCACGGTTGTCGATGGCGGCCCGTACGGGCCTGGCGGGGACGGCAACACGGCCGGCCGTTTCGCCTCGCTCATGTACCAGCCCGAGGCGATGCGGTGGAGAGGTGTCACGTCGATTACCAACACGCCGCCACGCCGCGCGCAGAGCCAGCCGGGCGGCATGCAGGGCATCGTGCTGATGGAATCGGTCATGGACAAGGCCGCGCGCAAGCTCGGCGTCGATCAGGTCCAGATTCGCAAGCTGAACGCACCGGCGGGCCGCCAGGCGTTTGGTCCTCCGAACGCACAGGGCAACCGCACGACGACCACGAGCTGCTTCCTCAAGGAGACGCTCGACAAGGGCTCGGAGATGTTCAAGTGGGAGGAGCGGAAAGCCAACAACGGCAAGCGCGTGGGCACGAAAGTGCGCGGTGTTGGCGTGGCGGTCAGCTCCTACAACGCCGGATCGGTCGGCTTCGACGGCCTCTTTGTCATCAAGCCGGATGGCCGCATGTACATCTACACCGGCGTCGGCAATCTCGGCACCGAGTCCTGGTCGGACTGCCAGCGCGTCGCCGCGGAAATGATGAGCATGCCGTGGGAGAAAGTGGACATCACCTTCGGCGACACGTCGAAGAACCTGCCGTGGAGCTGCGTGTCGGGCGGCAGCCAGACCATTCACGCGCACACGCGCGCGGCGCATGCCTCGGCCAGCGATGCCATCAAGAAGCTGCAGCAGATTGCGGCCAAGGATCTTGGCGGCCGTCCCGAGGATTACGTCGTCGCCAACGAACGCGTCGCGCGGAAAGGCGGCGGCGGGGGCATGACACTCGCGAAGGCCGCGCAGCGCGCGATCGAACTTGGCGGCGCGTTCGATGGCCACGAGCTGCCGAAAGACATCAATGCCTTCACACGGCGATCGGCGACGCAACCTGGCCGGTCAGGGCCTGATGGGCGTCGCGCGCGATACGTATCCGCGCAACGGCGCCACGATGTCGTTCTGCTCGGCGTTTGCGGAAGTTGAAGTCGATGTCGAGACCGGCACCTACCAGGTCACCGATTTCCTGTCCGTCGCGGATGTTGGCACCGTCATCCACCCGCAGGCCCTGGGCGGGCAGATTCTCGGCCGCTCGATTCTGGGCATCGGCCACGCCATCGGTCAAAAGTGGGTGTACGACCAGAAATACGGAGTGCCGGTCGCCAAACGGTTCTATAACAACAAGCCGCCGACGATCCTCGACGTGCCGAGGAACATGACGTGGGCGGCGGTCGAGTTGCCCGATCCGGAGACCCCCGTTGGGGCCCGCGGTATCGGCGAGCCGCCGGTCGCGTCTGGCTGTTCGGCGGTGCTGAACGCCATCTCGGCGGCGGTGGGCGATCAGCTCATGGTGCGCGCGCCCGTGAACGCGGATGGCATACTCGCGTCGCTCGAAGCGGGCCGAAACATGATTCGCCCGCTGACCGCGAACGTCTAGAACCTTTACGGGGTTCCGGGGTTCCAGTTCCTGTTCCGCGTTCCGGTTCCAAGGTTCCGGGTTCGTTCCCGGTTCCTTGGTTCCGGTTCCTGATCCCTTCAGCGTCCATCACTTACGCGCCGATCTGACTGAACAGGCGCGCCTCGTCGAATATCCACCGTTCGCACGGGCGCCCGCGCGTGCCGACTTCCGCGTTTGCCGGAACGTTCGCATTGTGCGATTGTGATTCGATGGATCGGCGCGAGACCGAACGGCTCCTCGAGGCGATCCGCCAGGCGCGCGCCGACTGGCGAGCCCGCGGCGCTGGCCACGGTGGTGCGCGTCAAGGGGAGCGCCTACCGCCGCGAAGGCACGCGGATGTTCGTCCGTGCGGAACGGGACGTACGAATGCGCGCTGTCGGGCGGATGCCTGGAACCGACGGTCGCCGAGGCCGCGGCGCGCGTCATCGCCACCGGCGAGCCGGTCATCGTCAGCTACGACCTGGCCGACGATTCGATCTGGGGGCTGGGCATCGGCTGCAGCGGCGCGGTCGACATCCGCATCGAGCGGCTCGAAGACGATGCGATCACGCGCGAGTGGCTGGCGATTGCTCGAGCGCGGGGACGCCGCCGTGCTCGTCACGCCGCTCTCCGGCGTCTCGGGGCGGATGATCGTTGGCGGCGCCGGCGATCATCGTCGGAGGGCTGATCGGATCCGGCGTCGAACGGGAGGCGATCGCGCGTGCCCGTGACTCGGCTGCGCGCGCCGTATCCCGCGTCCGGTCCCGAGTCGATCGGCGACCGCGGAGGTGTTCTACGAAATCACGATGCCGCCGCCCGATCTCGTGATCTTCGGCGCCGGACACGACGCGGCGCCCGTCGCGCGGCTGGCCTGGACGCTCGGGTTCGCGGTGACCGTCGTCGACGTGCGCGAAGCGTTCCTGACGCCGGATCGCTTTCCGGGCGCGACGCTGGTGTGCGCGCATTTCAGCCAGTTCGCCGAGCGCGTGACGCTGCGGCCCGGCAGCTTCGCGCTGGTCATGAACCACCACGTCGAGCGCGATCAGGAGAGTCTTCGCTTCAGCCTCGAATCGGATGCCGGCCTACATCGGCGTGCTCGGACCCCGCTCGCGCTACGAGAAGCTGCTGGCCGGCCTCGCGGCGCAGGGCTACGTGCCCGATGCCGTCGAAGGCCGTCGCGCGTGCGACAGCCCGGTGGGGCTTTCGCTGGGCGCCGAGACGCCGCAGGAAGTGGCCGTGTCAATCCTGGGAGAGATCCTCGCGATTCGACGCGGTTTCGACGGCGGGTTTCTCAGCGGCTCGGTTCGCAGCCTTCACCGCCCCGAAGACAGGCGGCTCTTGGCCAGCTCGTAGTCTTCGGGCGTGTCGATATCCACCAGCAGATCCGGCGGAAACTGCAGGACCATGGTCCGCTCGACGTGTCGCTGCAGGACGGAACGGGCGCCGTGCTGGAGCTGGGCGAGCTCGGGGAAGAACTCCCGCTCGAACAGATGCGGCGGCGCCATGACCTCGCCGTACCGGACGCTGACGATGGGCGGCGCGTGCTGGCGGTAGGTGTCGAGCACCGTCCGGTACTCGTTCGTCGTCACGAACGGCTGATCGGCGAGCGCGAACATCGCGGCGTCGCTGTCGGCCAGGTGCTCGACCGCCGTGCGGAACGAGCTGCCCATTCCGCTGGCGAACTGCAGGTTGATGGCGTGTCGGACGGGCAGCCCCTCGAGCGCTGCCAGCGTGGCCTCGTGCTCGCTGCCCAGCACGACCAGGACATCGTCGAAGCCCGCGGCCGAGACCTGCCGGACCGCCCGGCGGACGAGCGGCTCGCCGCCGAACGGCAAGAGGAGTTTCTGCGTCCCCATCCTCGTCGACGCGCCTGCCGCCAGCACCACCGCGCTCACCATAAAGAACTAGTGTAGCGTCAGCCGCTCGCGATCTGGCATGTAGAATCGAATTTCTCAGGATCACCTTTGCGACGCTCGCGTGGCCCGCCACGCGCGGCACTGCCGAGGCAGGAGGTTGGCGACGTGATTCCTGCAGCCTTCGATTACCTCCGGGCTCACACCACAGACGAGGCGTTCGCGCATCTGCAGCAGCATGGGGCCGAGGCCCGTGTGCTGGCCGGCGGGCAGAGCCTCATTCCGGCCATGCGGTTTCGACTCGCGCGTCCCGCCGTCCTGGTCGACATCAACTCGCTGACCGATCTGAGCCACCTGCGCATCAGCGATCAGGTGCTGGCGGTCGGCGCGATCGCGCGAGACAGCGACATCGAGCGCGCGCCGTGGATCGGCGAGCGCCGGTGGAGCCTCATCCACGACGCGTCGCGCGTGGTCGCCGATCCGGTCGTGCGCCAGATGGGCACGGTCGTCGGCAGCCTGTGCCACAACGATCCGGCCGGCGACTGGACGGCGGTCGCGCTCGCCTCTCGCGCCACCGTCGTCGTTCGCGGCAAGGCCGGAACCCGCCGCGTCGCCGATCGACGAGTTTCTCGTCGACAGCTTCGCGACAGCAGTCGGGGAAGGCGAGATGGCGCTGGGCGCGGAGTTCCCGGTCCCGGACGATCGCACCGCCGGTTCGTACCAGAAGGTCGAGCGCAAGGTCGGCGACTTCGCCACCGCTGCGGCGGCCGTGCAGGTCTCGCTGAACGCCGACGGGACGATCCGATCGGCCGGCGTGGCGCTGTCGGCGGCAGGGGCGTGCGCCGTGCGCGTGGACGCGGCCGAGCAGCTGCTGGCCGGACAGAAGCCATCCGCGGAACTGATTCGCGCCGCTTCCGATGCCGCGTGGCACCGCAGCGCGCCGCAGGCCGACCTGCGCGGCAGCGTCGAATACAAGAAGCATCTGGCTGGCGTGCTCGTCGCGCGGGGTTTGCGTCAGGCGCTCGCGCGTCTGGGAGTGCAGGCATGAAGGTCCATGTCACGGTGAACGGTGTCGGCGTACGAGCGGGACGTCGAGCCGCGCACGCTGCTCGCGTACTTCCTGCGCGAAGACTGCAGGTTGACCGGCACGCATGTCGGCTGCGACACGTCGAGCTGCGGCTGCTGCGTCGTCGTGATGGACGGCACGCGGGCGGTGAAGTCCTGCTCGATGTTCGCCGTGCAGGCCGACGGCCACGAGATCCTCACCGTCGAGGGGCTCGCGGAGGGCGGCAAGCTGCACGCGCTGCAGCAGGGCTTCTGGGATCAGCATGGCCTGCAGTGCGGCTACTGCACGCCCGGCATGCTGCTCACGGCGTACGCGCTGCTGAAACAGCAGGCGAATCCGAGCGAGGCCGATATTCGCGAGGGGCTCGCCGGAAACCTGTGCCGGTGCACCGGCTACAACAACATCGTGAAAGCGGTGCAGCAGGCGGCCGGCGACGCTCAGCCAGCCGGCCGGCGTCACCAAGTAACGACGCTCACGAGGAGATCACGATGAGCATCCAGGCGAAGCCGTTGCACTCGGTCGGCGTATCCATGAAGCGCAAGGAAGATCCGCGCTTCATCCAGGGCAAGGGGAACTACGTCGACGACCTCTCGTTCCCGGGCATGCTCTACCTCTCGCTGGTGCGGAGCACATACCCGCACGCCGAGATCAAGAACATCGACATCAGCGAGGCGATGAAGGTGCCCGGCGTCAAGGCCGTGATCACCGGCAAGGACCTCGAGGCCGCCGGGCTCGGGTGGCTGCCGACCTTCCACGGGTTCGACAAGCAGATGGTGCTCGCGATCGGCAAGGTGCTCTTCCAGTATCAGGAAGTCGCCGCCGTGTTCGCCGAGACGCGCGCGGCGGCCGTCGACGGCGCCGAAGCGGTGCAGGTCGATTACGCGCCGCTGCCCGTCGTCGCCGATCCGTTCACCTCGAAGACCGACAAGGTGCTGCTGCGGCCGGACCGCGAGAGCAAGACGAACCACATCTTCCACTGGGAAGTCGGCGACAAGGAAGGCACCGCTCGCGCGATGGCGTCGAGCCCGAAGCGGATCAAGCAGCGCATCTGGTTCCAGCGGTGTCATCCCGCGCCGCTCGAGCCGTGCGGCTGCGTGGCGTACTTCGACACGATGGGGCGGCTGCAGTTCCACGTGACGTCGCAGGCGCCGCACGTCTATCGCACGGCGCTGTCGCTCGTCACCGGCATTCCCGAGGACAAGATCCACGTGATGTCGCCGGATCTCGGCGGCGGCTTCGGCAACAAGGTGCCGGTCTATCCCGGATACGTGTGCGCGATCGTCGGCGCGCTCAAGATCGGACGGCCGGTCAAGTGGATCGAGACGCGCACGGAGAACCTGACGAGCACCGGCTTCGCCCGCGACTACCACATGGACGTGGAGATCGGCGCGACGGCCGACGGCAAGGTCACCGCGCTGCACGTCGCGACGACGGCCGATCACGGCGCGTTCGATGCGGCCGCCGATCCGAGCAAGTACCCGGCGGGCATGTTCGGCATCTGCACCGGCAGCTACAACTTCCCGGTCGCCCACGCCGAGGTCGACGCGTACTTCACGAACAAGGCGCCGGGCGGCATCGCCTACCGCTGCTCGTTCCGCGTCACGGAAGCGAGCTACGCGATCGAGCGCGGCATGGACATCCTGGCCGACGAGCTGGGCATGGATGCCGTGGAGCTGCGCAAGAAGAATTTCATCCGGAAGGATCAGTTCCCGTACCCGTCGGCGCTGGGGTTCACCTACGACAGCGGCGACTATCACAAGACGCTCGACGTCGCGCTCGAGAAGATCGGATACACCGCGCTGCTGAAGGAGCAGGCGGAGAAGCGCGCGCGAGGCGAGCTGATGGGCATCGGCTTCTCGACCTTCACCGAGGTGGTGGGCGCCGGGCCGTCGAAGCACTTCGACATCCTCGGCATCAAGATGTTCGACAGCGCCGAGATCCGCATCCATCCGACGGGCGCCGGCATCGTGCGCACGGGCGCCAAGTCGCAGGGGCAGGGGCACGAAACGACCTGGGCGCAGGTCGTCGCCGAGGAGCTGGGGCTCGATCCGCAGAACATCATGGTCGAGGAAGGCGACACCGACACGGCGCCCTACGGCCTCGGCACGTACGCGAGCCGCAGCACGCCGGTCGCCGGCGCCGCCATCGTGATGGCCGCGCGCCGCATCCGCGAGAAGGCGCGCAAGATTGCCGCGCATCTGCTCGAGGTGGGCGAGGCCGACGTCGAGTGGACCGACTACAAGTTCCAGGTGAAGGGCGTGCCGTCCAAGACCGTGACGATGAAGGAAGTGGCGTTTGCCGCCTACACGAACATGGCGCAGAACGAGCCGGGGCTCGAAGCGACCTACTACTACGACCCGCCGAACATGACGTACCCGAACGGCGCGTACGTGGCGGTCGTGGACGTCGATCGAGAGACGGGCGAGACGAAGGTGCGCCGCTTCGTCGCCGTCGACGATTGCGGCGTCGTCATCAACCCGATGATCGTCGAAGGGCAGATCCACGGCGGGCTGACCGAAGGCTTCGCGATGGCGTTCATCCAGGAGATCCAGTACGACGCCGAGGGCAACAACCTGAACACCAACTTCACGGATTACCTCGTGCCCACGTCGTTCGAGACGCCGCACTGGGAGACGGGGAACACCGTGACGCCGAGCCCGCACCATCCGATGGGCGCGAAGGGCGTGGGGG
>CAVVBP010000014.1:0-981991 GCA_963746535.1 Vicinamibacterales bacterium
CTCGCAATTGCCGTGCGCTTGGCTTTTGAGAGCGTGGCCGCGCGCGCCTTCCCGCCCAACACCGCCAATGCTGATACGTCTTTATCCATACAAGTACCGCCTTTCTGCTTGCGGCAAGCATAGCACAGATCGTATATTGCTTGCGGCAAGCATTATGACCATCCAACCAGTTCGCCAGACCCCCACCATCCCGGCGCGGCAGCGGTCCTTCAGATGGGGGGCGGTCGGTCCCGCTTTCGGACACTGGATTCCGCTATAGGCGAGGGGTTCAATCCCCCTGCCCTCCACGTAGATTGAGTACCTGACATACCCACTTAATTACGTCACTATACAAACCATGGCAACCGACACCTTGAACCTCTCGCGACTGGCGAAGGTTACTTCAGCGATGAAGATGCCGCGCGGGATTTACTCGAAGAACTGCGCTCGCAACGATGGCGCGGTCTGTCCGAAGTGTGGAGGGGCCGACCCCTACAAGATCACCCCGAAGCCCGGCAGCAAGACGCGCAAGGGCCTCTACAAGTGCCGTGCGTGCCGCAAGCAGTTCACCGTGAACGTCGGAACGGTTTTCGAAGACTCGCACATTCCCCTCTCCAAGTGGCTGCTGGCGATTCACCTGCTGGCGTCGAGCAAGAAAGGCATGAGCGCGCATCAGCTTCACCGCGACCTCGGCACTAGCTACAAGGCCACGTGGTTAGTCGCACGGCAGGACTCCGCTACGCGATGAAGCAAGGTCCGATGGCCGCGCTGCTCGATGGTGTGGTCGAGTAGACGAGACCTACGTCGGTGCCCACGTGAAGCCGGATACCGCCGCCCTAGCACGTCACGCCGAAACCCAAGGCCCCGGTCGTGGCGCTCGTGGAACGTGAAGACGGGCCGCGTGCGTGCGATGCCGATGCCGCGCGTGACAGCGAACAACCTGTCGAAGGCCATCAACGACAACGTCGCCTGGAAGAAATCGTCGTGGTCACGGACGAAGCGGCGACCTACGGCGCACTCGGACTCCCCCATCACGAGACGAGTGAACCACCATTCAGGCGAATTACGTGCGCGGCGCAATCCACACGAACACGGTCGAAGGCTTTTCGAGCCTTCTGAAGCGCGGCATTAACGGCTTATCATCACGTCAGCCACGGCCACTTGGGGCGTTATGTGACGAGTTCGCGTTCCGGTATGAGCACCGCAAGGTGTCCGACGGCGACCGCGCGGCGGCCCTTGTGGGTATGGCCGAAGGCAAGCGCCTCACCTTCGAACAACCAGGCGTGACTAGCGAGACAGGAACGGGAGCGATTTAGGCGCGCAAGACTCCCGACGCAACTACGGCTGTGGATAAAGGACAAGGCATGACGATTGAGGATCGCTTCGTGTTAGGGCTGGAGGATCTCCGGCTGTCCCAGCGGATTGAATGTACCTTGGTGCGGAGCCGCGCTGACGTTTTCGCCGGACAAGTGGACCCGCGTGCCCAGTGAATGCCCCCAGTGCAATCGGACCTGGCACTTGGGCGATAGCAGCACCGAGCTTCAAAACCTCAACAAGTTTTCTCAGGGCTTACGTGGGATCAAGGCTCTCGGGACTGAAGCAGCCTTCCGGTTTGACTGGAAATCGACCGTCCAAAATCATGAAAAACAATGAACTTGCGGCGAACTACCTAAATGGGTTGGGTTTGTGAACGCTGCAATTACGGTATAATCTTCTTCAGCACTCGACGGACCCGACTGCTAACCTCCACATGACACAGCCTTCAGCAAGAGCGGCTCAGATACTCGCCGCGCTCGTTGCCGAATACATCGAGAGCGGAGAGCCGGTGGGCTCGACGCTCGCCTGGCTGCCTTGTCCGGCCTGAGCGTCTCCTCTGCCACCGTCCGGAATACGCTCGTCGAGCTGGAGGAGCTGGGTTACCTCCAACAGCCCCACACGTCTGCCGGCCGCATCCCCACCGACCGTGGATATCGCTTCTACGTCGACCAGCTCCTCGCCGCTCCCCGTTCGGTGCGGGGCGGCGCGGCCGTGGAAGCGCAGCTGCGGCGTGATGCCGGAACACCGGCGCTTGCCGAAGACGTCCTGGCGGCCGTGTCGCAGGTGCTCTCGCGCACGTCGCGGCTCGTCGCCTTTGCCCTGCCGATGACCTCGGACGGCATCCTGAAAGAAATCGAGTTCGTCCCGCTGAGCGCGACGAAGGTGCTCGTCATCGTCGTCACGGACGGCGGACAGGTGTCGCGCAAGGCGATCGATGTCGGCGAGGAAATCGATTCGCACGACCTCCGGCAGGCGGCGAACTACCTGAACACCGAATTTGCCGGCATGCCGCTCGAGCACGTCCGTCTTGCGGTCATGGAGCGGCTGCGGCACGAGCGGACGCTCGCCGACGCGCTGCGTTCCCGCGCGCTGAAGCTGGCGCGTACGGGGCTGGAAGAGCTGCCGAAGAAGTCGCCGCTCTTCGTGGACGGCGCTTCGTCTCTGCTCGACGAAACCAGCGAAGACAACGACATCTCCCTCAGCACGCTCAAAGCGCTGCTGCGGATGGTCGAAGAAAAAGAGCGGCTCGTGCGGCTGCTCAACGAATACATCGACGGTCCCGGGCTGACGATCGTCATCGGCCAGGAACACCGGGCCGCGGATTTACGTCCATTCAGCATCATCGCGGCGACCTACGCCGACGGTGCGCGTCGCGGCACGGTGGGCGTCATCGGGCCGATGCGCATGCACTACTCACGAACCATTGCCGTCGTCGACGGTGTCGCACAGGCCGTCTCACGAGTCCTGCGCGACAGCATGTAATCAACGGGCACGAATCATGGTTGATCAGTCCACACGTTCCAATGCTGCCGACGTACCGGAAGAAGCCGGGGGTCTGCAGGAAGAGGGCGCTTCGCCGGCCGCCGCGACGGCGGCCCCTGCCGACGAGCTAACCGAGCTTCGCAAAGAGCGGGAGAGCCTGCAGGACAGGCTGCTGCGACAGGCAGCCGAGTTCGATAACTATCGCAAGCGCATCGATCGCGAGCGAAAAGAGACGGCGCAGTATGCGGCCTTCGATCTCATCCAGGACCTGCTGCCGGTGATCGACGATTTCGAGCGTGCGTTGCAAAGCGACGCGCCGGGGGCCGAATCCTACCGCCAGGGGCTCGACATCATTCACCGCGCGCTCATCGAGACGCTGCGCAAGCGCGGCGTCACCCCCATCGACGCCGTCGGGACCGATTTCGATCCCCAGCTTCACCAGGCGGTGGCATACGAGGCCGCCCCGGATCGCCGCGATGGCGAGGTGACGGAACAATTCACGCGTGGCTATCGGCTCGGCGACAGGCTGATACGGCCCGCCATGGTGAAAGTAGCGAAAGCGTGAGCAAAAGGGATTACTACGAGGTCCTCGGGGTTCCGAAGAATGCCGCGCGACCCGCAGATCAAGAGCGCGTACCGCAAGCTTGCGCTTCAACACCATCCCGACAGGAACGAGGGCAACAAAGGCGCCGAAGAGAAGTTCAAAGAGGCCGCCGAGGCGTACGCGATTCTCTCGGATGGTGAAAAGCGCGCGAAGTACGATCGGTTCGGCCACGCGGGGGTCTCTTCCCAGGCGGGCGCCGGGTTCGATCCATCGACGTTCGCGGGCTTCGAGGACATTTTCGGCGGCATCTTCGGCGACTTCTTCGGCGGGGGCCGCCGCGGCGGTCCCGAGCGCGGCAGCGACCTGCGCTACGACCTGGAGATTTCGTTCGAGCAGTCCGCCAAGGGTGTGGAGACGGCGATTCAGAATCCCGCGCCTCGAAACCTGCGAGACGTGCCACGGTTCGGGCGCCGCCGCCGGCAGCAGTCCCACGACCTGCCCGCAGTGCCAGGGCCGCGGACAGCAGCGGTTCCAGCAGGGATTCTTCACGGTCGCGCGCACCTGCCCGCGCTGCGACGGGACCGGGCGCATCATCGCGAAGCCCTGCGCCACGTGCAAAGGGGCAGGCCGGACGACGAAAGAGCGCCAGCTCACCGTCAAGATTCCCGCGGGTATCTCCGACGGCCAACGCCTGCGCATCAGCGGCGAAGGCGAAAGCGGCCCACGGGCGGCCCGGCCGGCGATCTCTACGTCTTCATCGAGGTGGCCCGACATCCCTTCTTCCGTCGCGACGGCAACAATCTGGCTTGCGAGGTCCCGCTGAATTTCACCACGCTCGCGCTGGGTGGAACCATCGAAGTCCCGACGCTCGACGGGCACGAGGGATTCAAGGTGCCCGAAGGCACGCAGTCGGGGACGGTCTTCCGGTTCCGCGGCAAGGGGATGCCCGACGTGTCGGGCCGTGGGAAGGGCGACCTCTACTTCACCGTGCAGGCGGTGACGCCGAAGAAGCTGAACAAGGAACAGCGCGCGCTGCTCGAGCAGTTGAGCAAGGCGCTGCCGAAGGAACAACTCGAGCCCCGGCCGGCCGGCGCGCCGGAGGACGAAAAAAATCTCTTCGACAAGGTCAAAGACATATTTGGGTAAGTCCTGGCCCGCCCTGGAGATTCACGTTCCAGGCTGCGATCCTCAGCTCATCGAGCTCGTCATCGCCGAGCTCGATGATTTCCAACCCACGGCCATCCACGAATCCGACGAAGAAGGCCCATTGCGGGCGTTCTTCACGACGCCGGCGGCACGCGACGGCGCGGCACAGGCGTTGGCCGTGGCGTTCGGTTCGTACGTGTACGTCAAACGGATCGATGTGGAAGACGAAGACTGGGCCGCGCGATCGCAGGCGCAGTTGAAAGCGATCGCCGTCGGCCGGGTTGTGATCGCGCCACCATGGGACGTAGAACGGTTCCGGGATCCTTTTTCGCCAGACGCACACGAAAAAGGATCCCGGAACCCTTTCATCGTGATCCAGCCCTCCACCGGGTTTGGCACGGGTCACCATCCGACGACGCGGCTGGCGCTCAGGGCCTTGCAAGAGCTGCCTCTCGACAACTGCACGGTGCTCGACATCGGGTGCGGCTCGGGTGTGCTCGCCATCGCCGCGATCAAGCTCGGCGCGCGGTCGGCCATCGGCGTCGACATCGATCCCGACGCGCTCGAAAACGCGCGCGAGAACGTACTCCTGAACCACGTGGACGATCGCATTCAGTTCGAAGAGGGGGACTTCCGTGATATGGCGCTTCGTGGCCACGTCGCGCTCGCGAATCTGACGGGCGCGCTCGTCGAGCGATCCGCGGAAGCGCTCGCGTGCCTCATCGAACCGGGCGGTTCCTTGATCGTCAGCGGGTTCATGGAGACCGAAAAGCAACCGGTCATGACAGCACTGCAGAATTTTCTCGGACGCGGGAGAGTCAACCAGGAAGACGAATGGCTCTGCGGCGTCTTCTCGTCCTCACTGCAGGGGTAGAGGCGCCGCCGCTTTCGCCGAGGCACGGTTGTAGTCCTGCCCCACCAGCCGGGCAATCGTGGCCGCTACCTGACTCTGCGTGACCTGGACGTTCTTCCGTACCCCCAGCGGGGCGACGCCCGGACCGACCGTTGCAATCCAGATCCTGTCGGCACCCGGCACTTTCGCACCGTGACCCGGCCAATCCATCCCGGACCCACCTCGACCGTGATCGGTCGTGACGACGAGCGCCGTGCGGCCTCTGTAGTCGGGCAGCGATTGCGCGGTCTCCCACAGGCGCTTGATGAATCCGTCGTTGCGAAACGCGGCGTCGAGATACAGGTCGTACCTCCGTCCATGCGCCCATTCGTCGGTTTCCTCGAACATCACGTAGAGCACACGAGGACGCTTGCGGCGCAGGTACTCGATTGCGCCAACCGCGGTCGGAGCGTCGAACTTCGACTCCGTCCAGTATTGGGGAAGTCCTCCCGCCAGTTCGTTCACCATCCGTGCCGCATCGGAATCCACGTCGCGGATGAGCAGGCCGTCCGCGATCGACGGAATACCGCTTCGGGGCTCGTTCAGGATCCACGGCAACAGTACCCACGACGAAAACGCGGCGACCCTGCCCCTGAACGGCGGCAACCCATTCAGCCATTCGAGCACGGTGACATTTGGATTGAACATGCGGGCGTTCGTCGTGATGTTCTCGTCGGGAAATCCGGCGAACATCTCGTTGTAGCCCGGATACGAAATCGCCACGCCGTTTGTCAGGCGCGCTTCGCTCGCGGCCGACGGATCGCCGAAGATCTGCCCGTCTCTGGCCACGACCGACCACAGAAACGGCATCAGCCGCCGGCGCCGCTCTTCCGCGGTCGTCCCGCCAAACCGCCGCTCGATCGCCTCGGCATTGCGAACACCCCCGTCGGTCTCGTTCACGAGCACGCTCGACAGGCCGGAAAAGACCTCCTGCCACCGCATCCCGTCGAGGGTGACGACAATCACGTGGTCGGCGTTCTTCGACTGAGCCTCGGAGTTCGATGCAGATCCGGCAGGCAGCAGCAGGACTGCCGCGGCCATCAACATCGAGAGACCATGCCGCACGCGCATGTCAGAGATCCTTCCAGACATACTGAAGCACCGCAATCGCGGCCGCCGCCGCCGCATCGGCGCGAAGGGTTCGGCGGCCCAGCGTCACGAGCGTGACGCCGGCCTCCATCGCCGCGTCCAGTTCGGCGGCATCCCAGCCACCTTCCGGTCCGATGAGCACCATCGCCGTGGACGGCCGCTGCCCTTCCAGCCTCGTCAGATCCGCCACATCTGCGCGAGCGCCTGGTTCGACGAACATCAGCCGTGTTTCGGCCGCGGTTGACGCAAGGACGTCATGCAGCGCCTTTGTCGGGTAAACCAGGGGCACGACGGCGCGCCCGCACTGCTTGACCGAAGAGATGACCGTCCGATCCCAGCGGTCCTGGCGGCCGCCCTCCGCGACGGCTTTGATGGGCACGTCGGTGCGCCGGCTCACGAATGGCTGAACGGCCGCAACACCGAGCATGACGGCATCGCGAATGACGCGATCCATCTTGTCGCTCTTGAGCAGCGCCTGCGCCAGCGTCACGCGGACCCGCGGTTCGGGCGCGGGGGAACGCGGCTCGATGACCTTCACGCTGACGCGCGTGGCGCTGACAGTCTCCACCCGCGCCACTGCCTCGCGGCCCTGGCCGTCGAAGACCGCGATCGAATCGCCGGCATGCATCCGAAGCACGCGCGACACATGACGAGCCTCGTCTTCGGGCAGCTCGAACACGGCGTCGGCGGCGAACGAAGGCGCGTAGAACCGATGCACGCGTAGATTCTATCGACTTCGGGCTTCCGGCTTCGGACTTCCGCGCGGCCCGAAGCCCGTCGTCTGCAGTCTGGAGCCTGTATACTGCCGTTGGTGTTTTTCCGAGGTCAGACGGTCGGAAAGTACAAGATCCTCTCTCCACTCGGCAGCGGCGGGTTCGGTACGGTCTACCTCGCCGAAGACACCTGGATCGACAAGAAGGTCGCGATCAAGGTGCCGCACCGGCAGAACGTGGATTTCGGCGACCTGCTGCAGCGAGCCGCGCCTGCTGGCCACGTCTGAATCACCCGAACATCGTCGCGATTCTGACGGCCGAAAAGCAGGAGAACATCTTCTTCATCGTGATGGAGTACGTGCCGCGGCGACACGCTCGAGACGATCATCTCGCGCGACGGCACGCTCGATCTGTCAGCGCACGCTCGACTACACCTGCCAGATCTGCAACGCGCGTCGATCACGCGCACCAGCAGGGTGTCATTCATCGCGACCTGCGGCCGGGCAACGTCCTGGTGACCGAAGGCGGGATCGCGAAGGTGGCCGACTTCGGCACGTCGCGCTTCCTCGAGATCGCGGCGCACGGCACCACCGTGATCGGCAGCCCGCCCTACATGGCGCCCGAGCAGTTTCATGGCAAGGCCGTCTTCGCCTCGGACATCTACTCGCTCGGCGTGACGATGTACCAGATGCTCACCGGCGTGCTGCCCTACAACACGCCGACGCCGGCCGATCTCGAGAAGCTGATGCGGGCGAGCTCGTGTCGCCGCCGCGCACGCGCAATCCGAAGATCCCGATCGAAGATCAACGACATCGTGATGAAGGCGATCGCGCCGGACGTCAACGCGCGCTACCAGCGCGCCAGCGATCTGCTGGACGACCTCCTCGCCGCGCGCGGAGGACGGAAGACCCTGCGAGTCACGCCGCGGACGACACCGTCGACGCCGACGACGCCGGCCGTGGCCGACCGCCGCCCGACGATGTCCAGGACATCCATGCTCGACTGCGGGCGCGCGAGACGCCGCAACCGCGCTTCTGCTGGCACTGCCGCAAGCCACTCCACGCGCGCTCGGCGCGCTGCCCGTTTTGTGGCGAAGCGCAGTAAATGCTAAGCTTTTTGTATGGCATTTGCGGGCACCGGCAAGATCTGGATGAACGGCAAGCTCGTGGACTGGAAGGACGCGACGATCCACGTCGCCTCGCACGTCATTCACTACGGCAGCGGCGTCTTCGAAGGCGCGCGCTGCTACGACACGCCGAAGGGCTCGGCGATCCTTCGCCTCGACGCCCACATGGCGCGCCTCGTCGCCTCGGCCAAGATCTACCGGATGGACTCGCCGCTACGACCCAGGCCGAGCTCGAAACGGCGGTCGCTCGAAACCGATTCGCGCCAACGGCTTCAAGGCCTGCTACATCCGCCCGCTGATGTATCGCGGCTACAACGCGCTCGGCGTCAACCCGCTGCCCTGCCCGGTCGATGTGGCCATCATGGTCTGGGAATGGGGCACCTATCTCGGGGCCGACGCGCTCGAAAAGGGCGTCGACGTCTGCGTCAGCTCCTGGAACCGCATGGCGCCCAACACGTTCCCGTCGCTCGCGAAGACGAGCGGCAACTACGCGAACGCCGCGCTCATCCGCATGGAAGCGGACGCCGAACGGCTACAGCGAAGGGATCGCGCTCGACACGTTCGGCTTCGTCAGCGAAGGCAGCGGCGAGAACATCTTCGTCGTTCGCGAACGGCGCCATCTACACGCCGCCGCTGAGCGCCTCGATTCTGCCCGGCATCACGCGCGACATGGTCATGCACGCTGGCGCGAGGATCTCGGTTACCGCGTGACGCGAGGAGAACATCCCGCGCGAGATGCTGTACATCGCCGACGAAGTGTTCTTCGTCGGCACCGCCGTCGAAATCACGCCGATGCGCTCGGTCGACAAGATCCAGGTTGGCGCCGGCCGCCGCGGGCCGGTCACCGAGGCGATTCAGCGCCGGTTCCTCGACATCATCAACGGGCAAGGCGCCCGACACGCACGGCTGGCTGACGTACGTGTACCCGAGGAATGCGCTCCGGACCGCCGCCGCCAAAAAGCGCTGAACACGGCACGCCTGAAGATCCGATACAGGGGCCAGATGAGCTTGCTCTCTGCCCCTGGTTTCTCCATGCACATCGACGATCTTCTTCGAGTGGCCGTCGACAAGGGCGCGTCCGACCTCCACCTCAAGGTCGGCAGCGTACCCGATGATGCGCGTCTCGCGGCCTGCTGATGCCCGGTCAGCGAAGAGAAGCGGCTCGACCACGACGACACGCGTCGCCATGGGCGCGACGATCATGTCGCACGACGCAGCGCGAGAAGTTCAAGGAAGTCGCAGGAAGTCGACCTGGCCTACAGCGTGGCCGGCCTCGGCCGCTTCCGCTGCAACGTCTTCCAGCAGCGCGGCACCATGGGCATGGTGCTCCGCGTCATCCCGACGAAGATCCTGACCATCGACGACCTGCTGCTGCCGCCGGTGCTGCGCAAGATCGCCGACGAAGAGCGCGGGCTCGTGCTGGTGACCGGCACCACCGGCAGCGGCAAGAGCACGACGCTGGCGGCGATGATCGACCACATCAACAGCTCGCGCAGCGCGCACGTGATGACGGTCGAGGATCCGATCGAGTTCCTGCACCGCGACAACCGATCGATCATCAATCAGCGCGAAGTGTCGGTCGACACACGAGTCGTTCGCGCACGCGCTGCGCAGCGCGCTGCGTCAGGATCCCGACGTCATCCTCGTCGGCGAAATGCGCGACTTCGAGACGATCGAGACGGCCCTGCTCGCGGCCGAGACCGGCCACCTGGTCTTCTCGACCCTGCACACGCTCGACGCCACCGAAACGATCAACCGCATCATCGCGGTGTTCCCGCCGCACCAGCAGAAGCAGGTCCGCCTGCAGCTGGCCGGCCGTGCTGAAGGCGGTCATCTCGCAGCGCCTCATTCCGCGAGTCGATGACCAGCGGCCGCGTGCCGGCGGTCGAGGTCCTGATCACCACCGCCTTCATCCGCGACTGCATCGTCGACAAGGAAAAGACGCACCTCATCCACGGCGCCATCGCCCCGGGCACGTCGCAGTACGGCATGCAGACGTTCGACCAGTCGATCTTCGGCCTGTTCCAGCAGGGCTTCATCTCCTACGAAGAGGCGCTGCGCTGGGCGTCGCAACGTCGACGAGTTCAAGCTGAAGGTGCAGGGCATCTCCACGACCGCCGACACGGCACGCGACCAGATGGCCGAGCAGCGTGACGGGCGGCGGCGGCTCTGAAATTCCCGGCCTGACGCAGGTTCGGAGGGTAGAATCCTGCCGGGTGAGGAAGGCCGGCCGCCCGAGGATCCCGATTCTTCGACAGCGGCCTATGTGCGCGCGCTCCGCTGGCTCTCGCGCACGCGAGCTGTCCGAGGGGCAGGTGCGATCGCGCCTCGACGCGCAGGGCTACTCCCCCGCGGCCATCGACGAACGCGGTCCAGCGCCTCATCGACAATCGCACGCATCGACGATCGCCGTACGGCGGGTGCCGCTCGCGCGCACAGAGGCGAGGATCAAGCGCCACGGTCCGCGCCGCGTCATGGGCAAGCTGCATCGCGATCCACATCGATCGCGATCTCGCCAGGGAAGTCATCAAGGACCTGTTCGGTGACGAGGACGAAGCGCAGTTGCTCGAGGTGGCACTCGATCGGCGGCTTCGCGGCAAGCTCGAGGGGCTGAAGGATCCCGGCGAGCGCCGGAAGATTCTTGCCTATCTCGTCCGCCAGGGCTTCTCAGCGACGTGCCGCGCTCCGAGCGCCGATATCGAAAGACAGGTCGCGAGCGACTCGAAGTAAAATACCTCCACAGATGACCACCTGGAGAGAGATCCGCTCGTCGTTTCTCGAGTATTTCGAACAGAACGGACACCGCGTCGTGTCGAGCTCGTCGCTCGTCCCCGAGGACGATCCCTCGCTGCTCTTCACCAACGCCGGGATGAACCAGTTCAAGGACGTGTTTCTCGGCAACGAGCGGCGCGACTACACGCGGGCGACGACGTCCCAGAAGTGCATGCGCGTCAGCGGCAAGCACAACGACCTCGAGAACGTCGGACCGTCCCCGAGCCATCACACGTTCTTCCAGATGCTCGGCAACTTTTCTTTCGGCGACTATTTCAAGAAAGAAGCGATAGGGTTCGCCTGGGAGCTGCTGACCGGCGTGTGGGCGATTCCGAAGGACAGGCTCTTCGTCACCGTCTTCAAGGGCGAACAGAACATTCCGCGAGATGTCGAGGCCCGCGAGCATCTGGTTGAAGTACGTATCAGCCGATCACCTCTCGGAGCTCGGCTCCGACGACAACTTCTGGCAGATGGGCGATACCGGCCCCTGCGGCCGCTGCTCGGAGATCTACTACTTCCGCGGCAACCAGATTCCATGCCCCGAACCGGTCTGCCGCGGCGTCGAGTGCAGTTGCAGCCGCTACATCGAAATCTGGAACAACGTGTTCATGGAGTTCGACCGGCAGGCGGACGGGACGCTGAAGCCGCTGCCGGCGCCGTCAATCGACACAGGCATGGGCCTGGAACGCATCACCGCGGTGCTCCAGGGCCACGAGTCGAACTACGACACCGATCTGTTCACGCCGCTCCTCGACGCCATCGGCACGCTCGCCGGCAGGAAATACACACGCTCGATGAGCGCGTCCGACGTGTCGATGCGTGTGGTGGCCGATCACGCACGCACCATGACGTTCCTCATCGCCGATGGCGTGATGCCGTCGAACGAGTTCCGCGGCTACGTGCTGCGCAAGATCATGCGCCGCGCCATGCGCCATGGAATGAAGCTGGGCATCTCGGAGACGTTCCTGCATCGGATCGTCGACGTCATCGTTCGAGAGATGGGCGACGCCTATCCCGAACTGCGCTCGAATCGCGATACCGTCGTCAGCGTGGTGCGGAACGAAGAAGAGCGCTTCGGCGCCGTGCTCGCGGGCGGCCTGCCCCGGCTGGAAGACGCAATCGAACGGGCGGCCACCTCGCCTGGGCGGACGCTGTCGGGCGACGACGCCTTCAAGCTCTACGACACGTTCGGCCTTCCGCTCGATTTCATCGAAGATCTCGCGGGCGAAAAACAGGTCGGCGTCGGCCGCGAGGCCTTCGAGCGGGCGATGGAGGGCCAGCGCGAGAAAGCGCGCGCGAAGAGTGCCTTCGAAGGCAAGAAGGCGCAGGAATTCGTGTTCTCGACCGACCAGGTGCAGCAGGGCCTGAGCGCCGCCGGCGATCGCTTCGAGGGCTACACGACCACGACCGTCAAAGGTACGCCCGTGATCGCACTCTTCGACAGGGAACGGCATCAGGTGAACGAACTCGGCGAGGGCGCGGACGGCTTTGCGGCGCTTGGACAGACACCGTTCTACCTCGAGGCGGGCGGCCAGGTGTCCGATGTCGGACAGCTTCACGCCGACGGCTCGGGCGCGTCAGCCGATGTTCAAGGTGTGGCCAGAATCGCGGCGGGCCTGCCGCGGCTGCACCGGATTCACATGAAGAGCGGCACGTTGCGCGAACGCGACATCATCACAGCCGAAGTCGATGCGCCGACACGTGATGCGACGCGCAGGAATCACACCGCCACTCACCTGCTCCATGCGGCGCTGCGGAACGTTCTGGGCTCGCATGTGAAGCAGGCCGGCTCTCTGGTGGCGCCCGATCGGCTGCGATTCGACTTCGTGCACGCCTCGCCCGTCTCGCCAGAGCAGGTGCTCGAGCTCGAACGGATTGTCAACGAGCAGATCTACCGGAACACACCGGTCGTCACCGAAGAACGATCGACGCAGGAGGCGATTGCGGCGGGCGCGATGGCGCTCTTCGGCGAGAAGTACGGCGACCGCGTGCGGGTGGTCTCGATTCCCGGCTTCAGCATGGAGCTGTGCGGCGGCACGCACTGCCGCGCGACCGGGGATATCGGCTTCTTCACCATCGTCTCCGAGAGCGGCGTGGCCGCCGGCGTGCGCCGCATCGAAGCCCTGACGGGCGCCGGGGCCGTCGAGCACCACCAGTCGCTGCGCGGCTCGCTCGAACACGTGCTGGGCGCGCTCGGCACCACGGCCGATCGCGGACAGGCGGCAGTCGAACACCTGCAAACCGAAAACAAGAGACTGGCCCGTGAGGTCAGCCGGCTGAAGGTCGAAGGCAGCCAGCAGGGGGCGGCCGCCGCCGTCGACGAGGCGGAATTCGCCAGGGGCAGGTTCGTCGCGCAAACGGCGACCGGGCTAGGCAAGGACGAGCTTCGACAGCTCGCGGACGCACACCGCGATCGCATCAAGACGGGGATCGTCGTCATCGGGTCTGTCGACGACGGGCGGGTGTCGCTCGTCGTGGCGGTCACCAAAGACCTTGCGCCGAAGGTCCATGCCGGAAACCTGGTGAAGGAGCTGGCCCCCCTGATCGGCGGGCGCGGAGGCGGCCGGCCCGATTTCGCGGAAGCAGGCGGCAACCAGCCAGATCAGGTGCGTGGGGCACTTGCCCAAGCGAAGAAACTAGCCGAAACAGCCCTGGCCTAAAGTTCCTTTACAGATCTGCCGAGACTACCTAACAGGTCAAGTTGTGTCTGTTAGGAACATATTTGTAATCTCGGTGCTCGCCCTGTGCGTAGTCGCCGGCAGGCCAACGCCTGCCCGTGCACAGATCTATTCCTGGCAGGACGCCAATGGCATCCTGACGCTCTCAGACCGCCCCCAGAACGGCGGACCGCGGGCCGTCAAGGTCCCAGTCGCGCCCACCCTCGCTGCCCGGTCCGAGCCCGAGTTCGAGCCCTTTATCCTGCAGCACTCCCGGCTTCAGGGTGTCCGGGCGGAGCTCGTCAGAGCGGTCATCCAGGTCGAATCGGCCTTCAATCCGCGGGCGGTCTCGCCCAAGGGCGCCATGGGGCTGATGCAGCTGATGCCGGCGACGGCCAAGGAGATGGGGGTCGTGGATCCGTTCAACCCGGCTGAAAACATCCGGGCGGGCGTTACCTACCTACGTCAACTGCTCGACCGCTACAACGACGACGTCCAGCTTGCGCTGGCGGCGTATAACGCGGGCCCTGGCGCAGTCGCTAAGCACGGTTCGAAGGTGCCGCCTTACAAGGAAACACGCAACTACGTGGCCAAGATCACCGGCATCCAGGGCAACGTTCGCAACGGCCCGAGCCTGAAAATGTATAAGGTCACCGAGATCGTCGACGGCGAGCCCGTCGTCACCTACACGAACGTCAAGCCCGCCAGCGGCACCTTCGAAGAAGTCTCGCGATAGCCCGACCGGGCACTCGTGTAAAATAGGGGTTTTCCGGGAGGACAGATTTAGTGGCTACTCACGCATCCGCGCTGAAGGCGCATCGGCAGAGCCTGGTGCACCGCGAGCGCAACCGCAAGTATCGCTCGCAGCTCCGCAGCACCCTCAAAGAGATTCGCAGCGTCATCGACGCGAAGGACAAGACCGCCGCGAAGAAGCAGCTCAACCAGGCGATCTCGCTCATCGATCGGATGGCCGGCAAGGGCATCATCCATCGCAATACGGCGAGCCGGTACAAGTCGCGGCTCAGCGCCCGGCTGTCTAAGACCGCCTAGCGAGTTCCTGTTCCGGTTCCCGTTCGGGTTCCAGGTGCGGTTCCAGTAGCCGTTTTCAGTTCTCAGTAGTCAGTTCTCAGTCGCGAAGTCACTGAGAACTGATGACTGACAACTGATAACGCCCTCGATGCTTATTCATCGCGCTGTCGAGTCCGACCACGCGCGCATCCTGCTGTGACAGTTTCAGTGGCGCTGTCGTGTCCGCTGAGCGGGCAGTTGGGTTGGCGTTGCTGCGGCGCGAAGCCGTGCGCAGGCGGCCGACACCTTCACGCCTGACCGCGCGAGAAGCCTCAGGGGATCGAGCGAGGAAGGGCGAAGTCGGTGTCCTCGCGTTGGACGGTCGCGGAAGGCATCGCAGCGCGCGTCCGGCCCCGAAGCTTCGGATTCGCGCGGCAGTAACGCCAACCCAAATGCCTGCCTCTAGCGGCTGCACAACTCCACGACCAACCGCTCCAACAGCGCCCTCGGCTCGCCGGCGGAAGTCTTGATCGCAAGGTCGGTGCGAAAGACCGCATCGATGGCCGAGCTGACCTTCGGCCCCGGCACCTTCGTGCGCACGAACCAGGCGAGCTGTCCCAAAATCAGGTACGGCACCGTGCCGTTGTCCATCATGAGGCCCAGCTCGCGCAGCGCGTCCCTGGCCGATCCACGTTCGATCGCATTGGTGACGCCCCAGTCGTCTGGCGTGGTCGCCGGCGCGATAATCTCCTGAACGTCGGTCTCGGTGATGGCCTTGTTCCCCGACGCGTACAGAATCAGCCGCTCGACGTCGGACCGGAGCCGCGAGACGTCGGGCCAGATGCGATCGGCCACGAGTCGCGCCGCACGCGCGTCGATCGCCATCCCTTCTTTCGCCACGCGCTCTTTCACCCACTTCGCGGCTTCGACGACATCGCCCGGCCCCGAGCACTCCACCAGCGTCGCTTTCGAAAGCAGCTGCCTGGTGAGCGACCGACGCTTGTCGATGCTGTCGGCCACGAGCACCAGACAACACGTATCGACCGGAGCCTTGAAGTAGTCCTCCAGGAACTCCAGATCCGCCTCGGCATCCTTCTTCGGGTCCTTCTTCGGATTCAGCAAGCGCTCGGCATGGACCAGCAGCACCACGCGCCGCGGCACCATCATCGGCAGCGTGCGGGCGGCGTCTACGACATCGGCGGCAGAGGACTCGCCTCCGTACAGGCGGTCGACGTTGAACGGTCGCAGGTCGGCTTCGACGAGCTCCAGGAACTCGGCGGCCAGCGCCATCCGGCCGGTGTCGTCCGGCCCGACCAGCAGATAAAGAGGGCCCACCGTGCCGGCGGCGATCTGCTTGCGGACGTCAGCCTGGGAGAGGGCGGGCAATCAGAACGCTTCCAGGATGGCGCTCACGACCGAGCGCGAGAATTCGTTGCTGATGCGCTCGAGCGCGTTGGACTCCTGCGTAAAGAAGGCCGTGGGATCGACCGGGGCGTTCGGATCGTTGCCGAGCGCGCTCGTGGCGTCGTACTCCTCACGAATGGAAATCGACGGGTTGCTCCACAACACGGCGTCCTTCTCCACGTCGCGAAGCTGGATGTTCGCCGTCACGGTAATCGTGTAGCGCGACGCCTGCTGCTCGGCGGAGAAATTCGTGGGCGCGATCATCACGTTGGTGATGATGCCGACGAGCACGGCGTCGGCGCCGGTGGCCTCTGGCACGATCTTGTAGTTGCCGCGACCGATGAACTCGGTACGGATCTTATCCGTCACGAGCTGCGCCATCTGGAAGAACGAGGTGTAGTTCTCGAAGTTCGGGATGCCGATCGTCTGAATGTACGACGGCAGGAAATTGCCGCGGCCCGCCAGGGCATATCCGCATCCGTTCGACACGAGCGACGCGAACAACGCCAGCAGCGTGCGCCTACTCGACAACCACATTGATCAGCTTTCCTTTCACGACCACAACCGACTTGATGGTCTTTCCCGCGATGTGGGGCTGCACGGCCGCGTCGGCCAGGGCGCGCTCCCGTAATTCGCTTTCCGGTGTGTCCGCCGGCACGGTCAGCCGGCTCCTCACCTTGCCGTTTACCTGCAACACGACGACGATTTCGTCGGCTTTGGCGACGCTCTCGTCGAACGCCGGCCAGCTGGTCTTCTCGATCCCGCCTGTGTGGCCGGTCATTTCCCAGAGCTCTTCTGCGGTATGCGGCGCAAAGGGCGAGATCATCACGATAAGCGCCTCGATGGCTTCGCGCATGACCGATGGCGCCTGCGCACGCGGGGAGTCGCCAGACCCCTCGGTAAACGCATACATTTCGTTGACGAGCTCCATCAGCGCGGAGATCGCGGTGTTCAGATGGATGCGCTGCTCTACGTCAACGGTAACACGGCGAATGGTGTCGTGTGTTTTCCGCCGCAGCTTGCGCTCGGCGGCGTCGAAGCCGGCGGCATCAGCGGTCCCGGCGGCCGCGGCCTGTTTGACGCGCTCGGACCACTGATCGACGATTCGCCACGCACGGGCCAGGAAGCGCCAGCTGCCTTCCAGACCCGCGTCGCTCCACTCGACTTCCTTCTCAGGCGGCGCGACGAACATGACGTACAGGCGCAGCGCATCGGCCCCGAACTTCTGCAGCATGTCGTCGGGATCGACCACGTTGCCCTTCGACTTCGACATGACGGCGCCTTCTTTCAGCACCATACCCTGCGTCAGCAGGTGGCTGAACGGCTCGTCGATGCTCGACCATCCCCAGGTCGCGGAACACCCGCGCGAAGAATCGCGAATAGATCAGGTGCAGGATGGCGTGCTCGACGCCCCCGCTGTAGAAATCGACCGGCATCCAGTACTTCGCCTTCGCCGGGTCGAAGGGCAGTCGTGCCGTTCTTCGGATCGCAGAAGCGGTAGAAGTACCACGACGAATCGACGAACGTGTCCATCGTGTCGGTTTCGCGCCGCGCCGTGCCCGCCGCATTTCGGGCACGAGACGTTCACGAACTCCGGCACCTGCGCGAGCGGCGAGTCGCCGCGGCCGGTGAAATTGGTCACTTTCGGCAGTTCGACAGGCAACTGCTCGAACGGCACGGGCACGATGCCGCACGTCTCGCAGGTGATCATCGGAATCGGCGTGCCCCAGTACCGCTGGCGCGAGATGCCCCAGTCCTTCAGGCGGAACTGTACCGTCCGCTTGCCGATGCCCTGCTTCTCGACCCATTCGCCCATGCGCGCGAGCGCGGCCTGCGAGGTGAGCCCGGTGAACTCTCCGGAATCGACCAGCCGGCCGTAGTCCTCGAACGCCGCATCGGGTGTCTTCGAGGCCAGCCCCGAATCCGGATCGGGATGGACGACCACCTTGATCGGCAGGTTGTACTTCTTCGCAAACTCGAAGTCGCGCTGGTCGTGTGCCGGCACCGCCATCACCGCGCCGGTCCCGTACTCGCCCAGCACGAAGTTCGCGATCCAGATCGGAATCCTCTCCCCGGTAAACGGATTACGCGCGTATCGGCCCGTGAAAAAGCCCTCTTTCTCGATTTCGCCCGACATCCGTGCCGTGCGGTCCTGCGTGCGGAACGTGGTGACCCGCTTGCGAAACGCGTCCGGATCGTCGGAGATCGTCGCGAACTTCTCCACCATCGCGTGTTCGGGCGCCAGGAACACGCAGGTCGCGCCGAAGATGGTGTCGATGCGTGTCGTGAACACCTCGATGGTGTCCGACACGGACTCCGACTTCTCCCCTGTCAGCACCGGAAACTGCACGCGCGTCCCTTCGGATCGCCCGATCCAGTTCCGCTGCATCGTCAGCACTTTTTCCGGCCACAGGCCCAGCTGCTCGAGTCGCCTTCAGCAGGTCGTCGGCGTAATGCGTGATCTTGAAGAACCACTGCTCGAGATCGCGCGTCGTGACCGGCGTGCCGCATCGCCAGCAGCCGCCGTCCACCACCTGCTCGTTGGCCAGCACCGTCTGATCTTTCTCGCACCAGTTGACCGACGATCGGCGGCGGTAGGCCAGCCCGCGCTCGAACATCTTGATGAACAGCCACTGGTTCCACTTGTAGTACGTCGGGCTCGCACGTGGCGAACTCGCGCTGCCAGGCGTAGCTGATGCCCAGGCGCTGCAACTGCCCTTTCATGTGGGCGATGTTCGCGAGTGTCGACGTTTCGGGATGGATGCCGCTCTTGATCGCGGCGTTCTCAGCCGGCAGTCCGAACGCATCCCACCCGAACGGGTGCAGCACGTTGTAGCCGCGCAGGCGCTTGGTGCGCGCCATGACGTCGCCGATGATGTAGTTGCGGACGTGGCCCACGTGCGCGTGTCCCGAAGGGTACGCGAACATCTCGAGGCAGTAGTACTTCGGCCGCGAGGGATCTTCGGTCACCTCGAAGGCGTTCGCGCTCGTCCAGCGCTCCTGCCATTTCCTGTCCAGGGCTTGCGGTCTGTAGTCGGCCATGAGAGTCGAAAGTCGCAAGTCGAAAGTCGCGAGGCGCTGGTCGAGTCGAAGTCAGAGTCGATCGTCGTGCGCCTTGCCTTGCGCCTTACGACTTCCGACTAGCGCCTGGCGACTATTATAGCTTCCAGTAATTCCCATGCGCCGAACGCACGGCGGCAATGGACAGGCGTGAGCGCGAGGTGGCTGGCAGCGGCGCCTCGTTCGGTTCGAGAGCCGGTGCACCATCGAGCACGCCAATAGATGCGTCCAGGCATGACTTCAACGCGTTCAGGTCGTAACCGCCTTCGGTCACCGCGACGATGCGGCCATGACAATGCGCGTCGGCCGCGTCGCAGAGCGATTTGGTGAGGCCGGCGTAGCCGCTGGTGGACAGGCGCATGCGCGCGAGCGGATCCCGTTCGTGCGCATCGTAGCCGGCGGAAACCAGGACGAGTTCCGGCTTGAACTGATCGATCACCGGGATCACCAGCGCCTTGAACACCTCTGCGTAGTCCCCATCCGTCGAACCGGCTTCCATCGGAACGTTCAGCGTAAACCCCGCTCCCTTTCCCCGCCCGACGTCGCCCGCGGCGCCCGTGCCCGGATAGAACGGATACTGGTGCGTCGACACGTACAGCACGCGCGGATCCTCGTAGAAAATCCATTGCGTCCCGTTCCCGTGGTGCACGTCGTAGTCCATGATCGCGACGCGCTCGAGTCCGAGCGACAGCGCGTGCGCGGCGGCGGCGGCGATGCTGTTGTAGAAGCAGAACCCCATGGCCCGTTCCCGCTCGGCGTGGTGGCCGGGCGGCCGCACCAGGGCCATGACGCGCGTCGCTCGCGACTGCACGATCGCCTCGACGCCGCCGATCGCGGCCCCCGCCGCGAGGAGCGCCACATCGCGCGTCTCCGGGGACGTGTAGGTATCGGGATCGAGCGACACGGCGCGGCCGGCCGTTCCGTCGATCTTCGTTAGATACTCATCGCTGTGCACGCGGGCCAGTTCGGCACGCGTGGCAGGCCGAGGCGCCTGCACGATGCGTCCCCGCTGTTTCCAGGCGTTGGCTACCGTGCGCAACACCTCGGCCCGCTCGACCCGCTCCGGATGGCCCGGCGGGGTCCGATGCTCCGCAAAACGATCGCTGTGAATCAGAATCAATGACATCAGGAACTAGTCAAGAGCGCGGCGGCGCGCTGTTCCAGCGCAAGCAGCGCGTGCTCGAGCTCCACGCGCCTGGCTTCGAGCACGCCTTCATCCGCGTCTCGCGGTACGTCGATTGGCGTGCCGACTGCCAGCGCCACCGTAGAAAACGGCCGCGGAATCTGCGTGCGGTCCCAGCTTCGCAGGCTCCAGTAACTCGACGCTTCCATGTGAAAGGGCACCACAGGGCTGCCCGTGAGCTTCGCCAGCCAGACCGCGCCAGGCTGAACCTTGCGTGCCGGACCACGCGGGCCATCGACCGCAAACCCGGAAGGGTGCCCATTATCCATTTCGCGTTTCAACTGCAGGAGCGCCCGCCGGCCTCCATGCGACGTGGACCCGCGCGACGTGCGGAATCCGAAGCGCTCGATGATGCGCGCGATCCATTCGCCGTCGAAGTTTTCGCTGATCATCACGACGATGCCGCGACGCCGGAAATAGTAGGTCGCGGTCAACACGCGCCCGTGCCAGAACGCCATGATCGGCCGCTTCCCGTTGCCGTCGAAGTGCAGGTGCTCGAGCCCTTCGACCTTCCAGTTGAGCGAACTGCCCAGCGCCGAAATAAGAGGGACACCGAGGGCGGTGACGGCCACCACCTGAGCACGCTTCACCGGCGATTCCGACCAGTCTCGAGCCACCTCAGCCCTAAGCCCTGAGCCCTGAGCCCTTACATTCCCTCATACCTCGGCCCTCCGCCGCCCTCGGGCGGAACCCAGGTAATCACCTGATACGGATCCATGATGTCGCACGTCTTGCAGTGCACGCAGTTCGAGGCATTGATCTGAAGGCGCGGACCGTCGTTACCCGCCACGATCTCGTACACGTTGGCCGGACAGAAACGGATGCACGGGTGTCCGTATTCCTTGCCGCAAATCGTGTGACACACCTCGGTGTGCACGAGCAGGTGCGCCGGCTGATCTTCTTCGTGCCGCGTGCCGGAAAAGTGCACGTTCGTGAGCTTGTCGAACGTCAGCACGCGGTCCGGTTTCAGCTCGGGGAGTGGATGCCCGCCGGACTCGTCCAGCCTGTGCATGTGCAGATGGCCGGGCGTGGTCGGAATGGCCTGACGTACCCACCAGCCTTTCGTCAGGACCTGCAATCCCGCGAAGGCCAGCCCACCGAACAATCCGTACTTGAATGCCTGGTGCACGTGCTGCACGGGACGCAGCTCGGCGCCAACCCAGCTTTCGCGGACGCGCCGATCGAAGCCGGCGAGCCTGGCTTGTGAGGTGTCGCCGACCGTCACAGCGTCGAAGGCCGTTTCCGCCGCCAGCATGCCCGTCTTCATCGCAAGGTGAATGCCTTTGAGCCGGACCGAATTCAGGAATCCGGCCGCGTCGCCGGCAATCAGTGCGCCCTCGACCGCGCACTCGGGCAACGTCAGCCAACCCCCTTCGGGGAGCGCCTTCGCCCCGTAGCGGATCATCTGCCCGCCGGTAATCAGATCCCTGATCAGCGGATGCAGCTTGAAGTACTGGAACGCGACGTGCGGATCGAACCCGGGGTCCTGGTAGTCCAGTCCCACGACGAAACCGATCGATAGTCGCGTATCGGACATGGCGTACACGAATCCGCCCCCGAATTGCTCGCTGATCGAGCGGATAGCCAAGCGTGTGCATCACCGTGCCGGCCGGCAGCCGCCCGGCGGGCACGTCCCAGAGCTCCTTGATGCCGATGGCAAACAGCTGCGGTTGACGGCCCGCGCTGATGTCCGACCGCCGCATGAGCTGCTTCGTCAGATTGCCCCGGACGCCGTCGGCCAGAATCGTCACCTTGGCGCGCACGTCAACACCCGGCTCGAAATTGGCGCGCGTGCCGCCATGGCGGCCGACGCCGCGGTCTCCGGTGCGCACGCCGGCGACGCGAGGTCCCTCCATGAGGAGCTCGGTCGCGGCGAAGCCCGAGAACATGTCGATACCTTCCGCCTCGACCAACCCCGACAGCCATCTGCCGAACTGCTGCAGCGAAATGATGAAGTGGCCGTGATTGCGCAGGGGTGGGGGCGTGAAAGGAAACGCGATCCTGCCGGACTGCGTGAGGAAGTAGATGCGGTCTTCGTGCACCTTCGACGCCAGCGGCGCGCCTTTGGCCTCGAAGTCGGGGACGAGCTCGCTGAGGGCGCGCGGGTCGAGCACCGCGCCCGACAGCAGGTGCGCGCCGGGCTCGGCGGCTTTCTCGAGCAGGGCCACGGCAAGCGGCTTCCCGGCGGATTTCTGAAGCTGGGCGAGCCTGAGCGCCGCCGACAGCCCCGCCGGCCCCCCGCCGACGATCAGCACGTCGACGTCAAGGCGCTCCCTCTCGCTCATGCCGGCTGCCTGCTCTGCGCCTTTACGTCTCTGCGTCGTGACATGCAATCAATGTTTTTCGAGTTCAGCGATCATCGCCGGCACAATCTCGAACAGATCGCCGACGATGCCGTAATCGGCGACCTCGAAGATCGGGGCATCGGCGTCCTTGTTGATGGCGACGATCGTCCGCGCCCCTTTCATCCCGACGACATGCTGAATGGCGCCGGAAATACCGAGCGCAACGTAGAGCTTCGGCGCGACGGTCTGTCCGGAGCTGCCGACCTGACGCTCCATCGGCAGCCAGCCGCTGTCGCAGATGGGACGCGAGGCGGCCAGTTGGGCCCCCAGCGCGGCCGCCAGTTTTTCGGCGAGCGCGATGTGCTCCTGCGCCTTGATGCCACGGCCGACGGCCACGATGCGCTCGGCCTGCGAAAGATCGACGGCCTGTTTGGCTTCCTGGAACGGCTCTTCGGCTTTCTGGCGAATCGACGCGGCGTCGGGCGTAATAGCCATGTCCTTCACAGGCGCCTGCCCGGACCCCCGTCTGGCGTTGTCTCCGCGATACGCACCGATCTGCACGCTGAGGAAATGCGGAGCATCCCCTTCCGCCGACACTTCCGCCACGAGCTTGCCCTGATAGACCGGACGGAGGAACGTGACGCCGGCACCGCGGCGAATGCCGACGCAATCGGTGACGAGCGCCCGATCGAGCCGCGCCGCCAGCTTCGGCGCGAAGTCGCGCGCGCGGTACGTGTGCGCCATGACGACGTAACCCGGGTTCAGCTCGGCAATGGCCTTCTGCAGCGCGTCCACATGCCCGTCTGGCGTGTACGGCTCGAGCAACGCCGACGTGATGACGTGCACGGCGGTCACGGCGGCGTGACTCAGATCAGCAGCTGCCTCTGCGGGGCTGGCGCCCAGCACGAGCGCTTCGACCGGTTGATCGCCGGCCAGCTCCTGGGCGGCGGCGACGGCTTCCCACGACGCCCGGTGCAACTTGCCACGGTTCTGCTCGGCCACGACGAGAATCATGCGTGCGTCTCGCGGCTCATCCAATCACCCGGGCTTCGTCCTTCAAAGCGCGGACGAGCTCTTTGGCCGCTTCGGCCGGCGCCCCCGGGATGATCCGGGTCTGTTTGGTCTTGCGTGGCACGTCGAGGCCGACGATCGT
The DNA here is from genome assembly GCA_963746535.1 of Vicinamibacterales bacterium. Taxonomy (GTDB): domain Bacteria; phylum Acidobacteriota; class Vicinamibacteria; order Vicinamibacterales; family JAMQPK01; genus JAMQPK01. The sequence goes on from CAVVBP010000014.1 coordinate 23,811, forward strand.
CGTGCGTGGGGGTGGAAGCGCGGGCGTCACCTTGCGGATTTCTTTCTTCTTCGCGGCCATGATGCCCTTGAGGGTGGCATAGCGCAGCTGGTTGATGCCGCTCTGGATGGTGACGACCGCGGGAAGCGGCATCCCCACCCACTGAAACCACCCTCCCTCGAGCTCGCGCTTGACGCGCACGCTCGACTCCTGCACCTGCACGTCCATCACGATGGTGGCGTGTGGCACACCGAGCCGCTCGGCGAGGATGACGCCGGTTTGCGCCGCGCCCTGATCGTCGGACTGAAGGCCCGTCAGCACCAGGTCGAACCCGTCGCCGCGTACGGCCTCGGCGAGGGCGCCGGCGATGACAAACGGATCGGCGCCCACCGACGTGAGGCGATCGTCCTCGACGTGTATCGCGCGATCGGCGCCGCGCGCCAGCGCCTCGCGCAACACCTGCGATGCCCGGGCGGGCCCGGCCGTGCAGGCGATCACTTCGCCGCCGTGCTTTTCCCGCAGACGCAGCGACTCTTCGAGCGCGTACGCGTCGGGCTCGTTCATTTCGAAGCTGGCGTCCTGCTCGCGCACGCCCCGCTTGCTGTCGTCGATCCGGGGCTGCCATTCGCGGGTGGGAACTTGCTTTATGCACACGGCAATGCGCATGGCTACATTCTATTTCGACGCAGAGCCGCAGAGGCGCAGAGAATGGCTTTGCAAACGGGACCTTCGCGTCTCGGCGTCTCGGCGTCGTTATTATTCGTGTTTTTTGAACAACAACGCCGCATTCGTGCCGCCGAAGCCGAACGAATTGGACAGCGCGTAGTCCATCTTCACCGGGCGGCACTTGCCGGGCACGTAGTCCAGATCGCAGTCCGGATCGGGGTTCTCGAGATTGATCGTGGGAGGCGCGATCTGGTGGTACACCGCCAGGGCCGAGATGCCGGCCTCGAGCCCGCCGGCGGCGCCGAGCAAATGGCCGGTCATCGACTTGGTCGACGAAATCGCCAGCTTGTAGGCGTGCTCGCCGAAGAGCTTCTTGATCGCCATCGTCTCGATGCGATCGTTGTGGGGCGTCGACGTGCCGTGCGCGTTGATGTATCCGACCTGCTGCGGCGCGACGTTGGCCTTGCGCAGCGCCATGTCCATGACCCGCACGGCCCCGCTGCCGTCCTCGGTCGGGGCGGTGATGTGGTACGCGTCGCCCGACATGCCATAGCCGACCACTTCGGCGTAGATGCGTGCGCCACGCCGGAGCGCGAACTCGCGTTCCTCCAGAATCACGATGCCCGACCCTTCGCCGATGATGAACCCGTCGCGATCCTTGTCGAACGGACGGCACGCGTGAGCCGGGTCGTCGTTGCGGGTCGACATGGCGCGCATCGCCGCAAACCCGCCGACGCTCATCGGCGTGATCGCGGCCTCGGACCCGCCCGCAATCATCGCGTCCGCGTCGCCTCGCCTGATGATCTCGAACGAATCCCCGACCGCATGCGCCGAGGCCGAGCACGCCGTGCAGGTGGCCAGGTTCGGACCTTTCGCGCCGAAGCGGATCGACACCTGGCCCGCAGCGAGGTTGATGATGGAGGCAGGGATGAAAAACGGGGAAATCTTCCGCGGCCCGCCCGCGAGGAGCGCCTCGTGCTCGCGCTCGATGCTCGTGAATCCGCCGATGCCCGACCCCACGAACACGCCGACGCTCCCCGCGTTGGCATCGGTAATCGTGAGCCCGGCATCATCCATCGCGCACTGCGACGCCGCAATCGCGTACTGGATGAAGATGTCCATCTTCTTGACGTCTTTTTTCTCGACGAACTGCAGCGGATCGAACCCCTTCACCTCGCCGGCAATCTGCGAGGCGTACGCGGAGGCGTCGAAGCGCGTGATGCGCCCGATACCGCTCTGGCCCGTCGTCAAGCCGCGCCAGTTCACGTCGGTCCCGATCCCCAGTGACGACACCAGCCCGATGCCGGTGACGACAACCCGTCTGTTGGCCACGATGCTTATTTTTTACCTTTGGCGTGCGAGTCGATGTACTCGATCGCTTCCTTGACGCGCGTGATCTTCTCGGCGTCCTCGTCTGGAATTTCGATGCCGAACTCCTCCTCGAACGCCATCACCAGCTCGACCGTGTCGAGCGAGTCCGCGCCGAGGTCGTCGACAAAGGAGGCATCCGGGGTCACTTCTTCTTCGTCGACACCCAACTGCTCCACGATGATGCTCTTCACTTTTTCAGCAACCGCCATTCAATCCTCCTACGTATACATGCCGCCGTTGACCGCTATAACCTGACCCGTAATATACGCCGCTTCGTCGGACGCAAGAAAGCAGACTGTGTTCGCCACATCGTCGGGCGTGCCGAGCCGTCCGAGCGGAATCTGCTGCGCCCAGGTCTCGGATGTGCCGCCGGTGAGCGCCCGGGTCATATCGGTGTCGATCATGCCCGGCGCGACGACGTTCACGGTGATCCCGCGGGACGCCACTTCCCGCGCCAGCGCCTTGGCCATGCCGATGAGACCGGCCTTCGACGCCGCGTAGTTCACCTGCCCGGCATTCCCCATCTGGCCGACGACCGAGCTGATGGTGATGATGCGGCCTCCGCGCTGTTTGAGCATCGGCCGCAGCGACCGCCTGCGTGCAGCTGTAGGCGGCCGTCAGGTTGGTCGCGATCACCGCGTCCCAGTCGTCGCGCTTCATGCGCATCATGAGCTGGTCGCGCGTAATACCGGCGTTGTTCACGAGGATGTCGATCCGGCCATGCCTGGCGAGCGCGTCCTTCACGACCGCCTCGACCGCCGGCGAATCCGTCACGTCGAGCGACACCGCCTCGGCCTTGCCGCCTTTCGACACGATATCGGCGACGTTCGATTCGGCGTTCGTCCCCCGCGCCGCGGCCACGACCGCCGCGCCTTGCGCGGCCAGCCGCCTGGCGATCGCCGCGCCGATACCGCGCGACGCGCCGGTCACGAGCGCAACTTTCCCGGTGAGGTCGAGCATTATCTGGTCACCGCGAACAACGCCCGGGCCGATTCCAGATCGTCCGGTGCGCCGACGCAGCCACGTGGACGTGATGTTGAATCTTGCGAATGAGCCCGCTGAGCACGCTGCCCGGACCGACTTCAAGATATGTCGTCACACCCTCGGACGCAAGGCGCCGCACGAAGTCTTCCCATCGAACGGCCGAGGATACCTGCCGCACCAGCGCGTCGATGGCCGACGCCGCGTCACGCTTCGGCAGCGCGTCCACGTTCGCGATCACGGGAACCCGGGGATCGCGGACGGACAGGCGCGCAAGTCCGGGGCGAGCCGCTCTTCGGCCGGCTTCATGAGCGCGCAATGGAACGGCGCGCTCACCGGCAGCGGCACCACCCGTTTGGCGCCCAGCACCTTCGCGCGCGCGCCCGCACGTTCGACGGCGTCTTTCGCGCCCGCAATCACCACTTGCCCGGCACCGTTCATGTTGGCCGGCGCGACGATCTGTCCCTGCGCGGCATCCACGCAGGCCTGCGCAACCTTCTCCGCGTCGAGGCCGAGGATCGCCGCCATGGCGCCTGTCCCCACCGGCACCGCTTCCTGCATGTACCGGCCGCGGCGGCGTACGATGCGCATCGCGTCGCCAAACGAGAACGTTCCGGCGGCGACGTTGGCCGAGTATTCGCCAAGGCTGTGGCCGGCGACAAACCCCACGTTCGACGCGAGCCCCTCGGCTTCGAGCACGCGGTAGGCGGCGATGCTGGTCGCAAGAATCGCAGGCTGCGTGTTCTCTGTGAGCATCAGCGCGTCTTCGGGCCCCTCCCAGATCAGACGGCTCAACGATTCTCCGAGGGCATCGTCGGCCTCGGCAAACGTCTGGCGGGCCACGGGAAACGCCTCCGCCAGCGCGCGGCCCATGCCGACTTTCTGCGAACCCTGTCCTGGAAAAACGAAGGCAATCATGAAACGGATGCGATGGCGATGTCCTGCTCGACGCGATGCAGCAGACCGGCCGTGGTGAACCGGTGCGCCATGAGGACGGCGTTGCGAATGGCCTTGGCCGACGACCGGCCGTGGCACACAAAGCAGACACCGGCGACACCGAGCAGCGGCGCGCCGCCGTATTCAGAGTAGTCGAGGCGCCGGCGGAATCGACGGAACGCGCGCCTCGACAGGAGTGATCCGACCATGCCGGAAAATGTCCTGGACAATTCCTCTCCGAGCAGACGTTCGACGGTGTCGACCAGCCCTTCGCTCACCTTGAGCGCGATGTTGCCGGTGAAACCGTCGCAGACTATCACGTCAGCGTTCCCCTTGTACACTTCGCGCGCCTCGACGTTGCCGATGAAATTCAGCGACGAGGCCTTCAGCAACTGATGCGCGTCGCGCACCAGTTCGGTGCCCTTGCTTTCCTCCTCGCCAATCGACAGCAGGCCGATACGCGGCCGATCGACGCCGAGCGAGACCCTGGCGTACACGGCTCCCATCGCGGCGAACTGCAGGAGGTGCGTCGCCCGGCACTCGACGTTGGCGCCCACGTCGAGAAGAATGCCGAGCCGATCGCCCGAGGGAATCGTGGCGGCCAGCGCCGGACGATCGACGCCCGGCAACATTCCGAACGCCCCGTACGCGGAGAGCACGGTCGCACCAGTATGCCCGGCGCTCACCAGGGCCGCCGCCTCACCACCGGCAACCGCCTCGGCCGCGACGCGAATCGATGCGCGCGGCTTTCGCCGCAAGGCAGCCGCCGGCGCCTCGGCCATCCCGACGACGTCGGGTGCGTCGAGAATGCGGATGCTGAGATCGTCGGCGTCGGGGTGTCTGGCCAGCTCCGCCCGAATCACGTTGACCGGACCGGCCAGCAGAAGCCCGAGATTGAGGTGACGCGCGGCAGCCAGAGCGCCGTCGATGATGCTGCGAGGGGCATGGTCGCCGCCCATCGCGTCTACCGCGATGCGGATCATGAACGGTTACGGTTTCCGTCAGCCTTCGTCAACGGCGCGAACCTGCCGGCCGCGGTAATACCCGCAGTGCGGACAGGCCCGGTGTGGCGGCTTCGGTTCGCGGCAATTCGGGCAGTCGCTCGATTGTGTGGCGACCAGCGAGTCGTGCGTGCGGCGCTTGGCCGTGCGCGACTTCGAATGCCGCCGTTTCGGATTTGGCATGATCGAATCCCTCTTTTAGTCGCGGGGGCCCCTCGCCCCGCTCCACGCCGCTCGCTTGCGGGGGCCCCATGCCCCGCGCCGCTCGCGGCTTTCACTGTTTCAATTGCTTCAACGCCGCGAGCCTCGGGTCTTCCCACTGCTGACTGCAGTCGCACGATCCGGTATTCAGGTTCGTCCCGCAGTTCGGGCACAGGCCTTTGCAGCCTGCCTCGCACAGCGGCTTCATGGGCAGCGCCAGATGGAACTGCTCCGTGATGAGATGTGAGAGATCGATCTCGTCGCCATCATAGAACGCGGTCGACAGATCGTCTTCCTCCACTTCCCGTTCGCCGTCACCGGCGTTCTCGACGCGCGGCACGTACCGCAGATCGAACTCGGTGGTGACCGGCAACCTGAACGGCTCGAGGCACCGGCTGCAGGTGAGCTCGAGCTCTCCCGTCAGACGCCCCGCGACGCGATACCGTCCGGTCTCCTGGCCATCGATGTCGAACGACAGGGCAACCGGTGAAACGATGCGAAACACGTCACCCTCGGCTTCGGCGAAGAGCGACGGCTCGAATCGCTTCTCGACGTGCTCGTGTGCGTCCTGGAGCGATCGAAGGCTTAGGTGCATAACCCGTGTCCTGCCAGCCCTTTAGGTGTTGGCAGAACGGACCATTATATCTCGGATAGTCGATGGGCCATAGTCAAGGGCAATCGGCCATCGTCATCGAGGACCATCGCCCAGTGCCCGCCGACTATTGCCCATCGACCAGACCGATCGGTCCCACCCAGGGCTTTGGGATGAAGAGCGTTTCGAACAGGTTCACGGCGTAACGATCGGTCATCCCGGCCAGAAAGTCGCGCGCGGCGGCGTCGACGCCTTCTTCGGCCATCGTGCGCGCGTCGAGGAAGTCATTCGGCCGCTCGTGAATCTTCTCCCAGAGCCCGCCAAGGATGCCCGTGGCCTTCTTGAACTCCGCGGTGGCCGCTTCGTTTTCGTACACGGCGCTGAACAGGAACGTTCGCAGCTCGAGCGTCGCAGCCAGCACCTCGGCGCTCATGCGGATCTCGGAGAGGTTGCCGGCGAACGTCGCCTCGACGACATCCCTCACCATGCGCCCGATCCGTGCCGACGAAGATCCCCCGAGCAGCGCCACGGGATCTTTCGGCAAGTCTTCCGGACGCAGAATGCCGGCCCGCTGCGCATCGTCGATGTCGTGATTGACGTATGCCGTCAGGTCGGCGACGCGGACGATCTGTCCTTCGAGGGTCTTGGAACGCTGGGAAGCCGGCATCCCGACCGGCGAGCCCCCTTTTCCCTTCGAGTGATGCGCGATCCCGTCGCGCACCTCCCACGTCAGGTTCAATCCCTGTCGATCGTTTTCGAGCACGTCGACGATGCGGAGGCTCTGCTGGTAGTGGTTGAAGCCACCCGGGATGAGCTCGTCGAGCACGCGCTCGCCCGCATGTCCAAACGGCGTATGGCCGAGGTCGTGGCCGAGCGCGATCGCCTCGGTCAGCTCTTCGTGAAGCTGCAGGACCTTGGCGATCGTGCGCGAAATCTGCGCGACCTCGAGGGTGTGGGTGAGCCGGGTGCGATAGTGGTCGCCCGTCGGCGCGAAGAAGACCTGCGTCTTGTGCTTGAGCCGGCGGAATGCCTTCGAGTGCACGATGCGATCGCGATCGCGCTGAAACGCCGGACGCACGTCGTCTTCGGCCTCGTCGCGCAGGCGCCCGCGCGTGTCGGCGCTCTTGGCCGCCTGCGGAGCCAGAATCTGGCGTTCGCGCGCCTCGAGGTGCTTACGGATGTTCGCCATCAATAACTCGGTCCCATCGTCGTGGAGATTGTCGGAATCGCAGCACGCCGGTCCCGCGCCTTCATTCCGTAATGGCCAATTCTTACGTGTAGTCCATCAATCATCAGTCATCACTCTTCAACATTCTGCCAATCTTCCAATCTACCAATCCCTCAATGCAGATTTCCCAGGAAGCTGGTGCCATGTTTCATCGGGCCTACCCCGAAATTATCCGCCACAGTCTGGCCCAGGTCGGCAAACGTCTGCCGCGTTCCGAGATTCACGGCCTTCACCTTCGGACCCGTCACGAGGAGCGGCACGTGTTCGCGCGAATGGTCGGTGCTCGGCGTCGTGGGATCGTTGCCGTGATCGGCGGTAATCACCATCACATCGTCCGTGCGCAACCGCGGCAACAGGTCTTTCAGACGCGCGTCGAATCGCTCGAGATTGGCCGCGTACCCGCCCGGGTCGTTCCGGTGGCCGTATTGCGTATCGAAGTCGACGAGGTTCGCGAAAATCAACCCGCGCGGCGTCGACGCCATCTCCGACGAAATCACGTCCACTCCTTCGTCGTCGCTCTTCGTGTGAATGGCGCGCGAGATGCCACGCCCTGCGAACAGATCCTCGATTTTGCCGATCGCGATCACCGGAACGTGCGCCGCCTTGAGACGATCCATGGCAGTCTCCGCAATCGGCTGCATTGCGAAGTCCTTCCGGTTTGCCGTTCGCGTGAAGCGTCCCGGCTCTCCGATGAACGGCCGCGCGATGACGCGGCCGAGGCCGTACCCGCCGACAGCCAGCTCGAATGCGATGTTGTTGATCCGGTACTGCTCATCGAGGGGAATGACGTCCTCGTGGGCCGCGATCTGAAACACGCTGTCCGCCGACGTGTAGACAATCGGCTTTCCCGTACGCACGTGCTCGGCGCCAAGCTCCTCGATGATGACCGTCCCCGACGCGGCGTAGTTGCCCAGCGTCCCCCGCCCGATCCTCTGCTCGAACGAGTCCATCAGCTCCCGGGGAAAGCCCTGGGGAAAGACAGGAAACGCGCGATCGAGCACGATGCCCATCATCTCCCAGTGGCCCGTCACGGAATCCTTGCCCGCCGACAGCTCCGCCATCCGCCCAATCGCCGCACGTGGCTTCTCGACGCCCGTCTGGCCGCCGATGTCGACGACGCGATCGAGTCCCAGGCCACGCAGCGTCGGCAGTCGCAGGCCGACACTGCGCGCGATGTTGCCCAGTGTGTCGCTGCCCTCGTCGCCGTATTGACCGGCGTCGGGAAGCGCGCCGGCACCGACGCTGTCGAGCACGATGACGATGATTCGGGCGAACGGTGGGGGCACGGTGTTAGGAACAGAAGATCAGAAGGTCAGAAGAACAAATTCTTATCAGAAAGGAGATCTTCCACGGCTGCCAGTGTGTCTGGATTTTCGCCCGAGGTCTGAAGCCACACTAGGTTAGGCTCTTTGCGGAACCAGATCAACTGGCGCCGCGCGTAGTGACGGTTCTCGCGCGTGATGAGCGCGCGCGTCTCGGCCTCGTTTCGCAGGCCGTGCAGGTGCTCCAGCGCCTGACGGTACACCAATCCTCCGAACGGTCGCGCCGACTCGGGCACCCCGCCCGCGAGCAGCCCGCGTATCTCGTCCATGAGGCCCTGTTCGAACTGCGCATCGACGCGCCTGGCGACGCGTTCGTGGATGAGGGCCATCGGCGGCGACAATGCGACCGCGACCGTACGGTAGCCGGCCAGCGGCGAGACCGTCGCCGCGAAATGCTCCGTCAAGGGCTTGCCTGTCAGGAAGTAGACCTCCAGCGCGCGGATGATGCGCTTGCGGTCGCGGGGCTGGATGCGCGCGGCCGATTCGCCGTCCACGCGCTGCAACAGGCGATGCAGGCGCGCCACGCCGCGCCGCTCCGCAATCCTGTCGAGCCTCGCACGCATCGACACATCCGCCCCGGGGCCTGGAAAGAGACCGCGCACCAGGGAGCGATAGTAGAGACCGGTACCGCCGACGAGAATCGGCCGATGGCCGCGTGCGTAAATGCCGTCGATCGCGGTCAGCGTATCGCGCACGTAGCGTGCGGCGGTGTATTCGTCTGTTGGCTCGACGATGTCGATAAGGTGATGCGGAATCCCCCGGCGCTCGGAAACCGGCACCTTGTCGGTACCGATATCGAAACCCCGATACACCGCCGTCGAATCGCAGCTGATGACCTCGCCGCCGTGCCTCAATGCCAGTTCGATGCCCAGCGCGCTCTTCCCCGTGGCAGTCGGCCCCAGGATGGCGAGGATCGGCGGACGCTCGGGTGACGTTGGCATTGCCCTATTTTCAATTGGCAATGGTCAATCGAGAATGTGGCAATCGGAGAGCGTTACAGAAACACGAACGCCACGACAATCCCCAGCAGGACGATCAGGCCAAGCTGTTGCGGACGAGTGGGAAGCATCATCTGAAGTCCGCGGGATCTTCGTTGTAGAGGAACGTGACGGTGAAGAACGCGGAATCGGATGGGTACTCGGGTGGCAGCGGTTGGGTCGGATTCGAGCCGAGCAATGCATTCACGGCCGCATGATTGAAGGCCTCGATGCTCGACGGCTGCTTCACTTCGATGTCGGTGATCGCGCCGTTGCGATGAATGTTGAAGGTGATGACCACGTGCCCTTTCATGATCATCGCCGCCTGAGGGACGAACCAGTTGCGCTTCACCTGCGCGACGAAGCGGCGCAGCCACGGACCGAAGTCGACGCCCTTGCTGTCGAACTGAATCAGGCCTTCGGCGTCGCCACTCCCCTGAAAGTTGTCGAAGGAATGTTCCTGCACGTAGCGCTGCAGGTTTTTCAGGGCGTTTCCGAGCACGCCCCGTCCACCCGGGCTGTTTCCAAGGTTCAGCGCTGACTTCGAGTTCGGAGTGTCGGGCAGCTTCATCGAACGTGACGGATCGTTGGCCGCCATCTGACCTTCGGCGTTAGCCTCGGGAGTTCCCTGCGCGACGGACGTCTCGGGTGCGTTTCCGCGATTGGGGGGCGCGAGGTCGGCTTCCTCGAGTTCGCGAGAGTTGCCGCGCGCGAACGGCATCGTGTTCTGCGGGTCGGGTGGCTTCTCGATGGTCGACTTCACACGATCCTGATCGGAGAGATCGACGTTGGGCTTCGGCTGGGGCTTCGAAATGTCGAGCTTCGGCTGCACGAAGACGAACCGGGGATTCTCCTGGGGCGACTGCATCGCCACCTCGGTGGCGGCCGGGGTCGATCGCAGCGATTCCGGGAGCCAATCGGGCGCAACGAGAATCGCGATGAACAGCAAAAGGTGGACGATTATCGAGATGAGGACACCCTCGCGAACGGACAGCGCCCGTTCGAGGTGTGGCGTTTCCGGCCTCAGATCCTCAAAGTCGATGTACATCAGTAGGTTAGTCGATTATAACACCCGGTCCTCGGCATCGACCTTTACGCCGACGAACAGGTAGACGACGCCAAAGGTCAGTCGGTCTGCACGCACGGTGCCAAATCCGGCCTCGCGGAGCTGCTGGACGAACGTCTCGGGCGCGGGAAACGCCTGCACGGATTCTGGCAGATAGCTGTATGCGCTCGGATGCCTCGACACGAGCCTGCCGATGAGCGGCAGGATTTTCCGGAAGTACCAGAGGTAGAGACGTCGAAGCGCCGGTGTCTGCGGCAGCGAAAACTCGAGGATCGCCAGCTTGCCACCCGGGCGAAGTACCCGCGCGATTTCGCGGCACGCCAGCCCCGGCTGCTCCACGTTCCGGATGCCGAACCCGATCGTCGCCGCGTCGACCGACGCATCCGCGAGAGGAATGCGCGTCGCATCGGCGCGGACGAGCGCAATGGGCGCCGAGCCTATCTTTGCCAGTCCAATTTGCAGCATCGCCCCGGAAAAATCGATGCCCACGGCACGCCGCGCGCGCGCGTTCCCTGTCGTCGCCGCCAACGCCAGATCGGCGGTGCCGGTGCACACGTCCAGCACGGTCTCGCGGCCGGTCAACTCCAGCGCCTCCACCGCGCGCTTCCGCCACTGCCGGTCGAGACCCGCGCTGAGCAGGTGATTGAGAAAGTCATACCGCCCGGCAATCGCGTCGAACATTCCGGAAATACGGGAGGGATCCTTCGCCGGCGGAACCAGGGATTGGGGATTGGGGATTGGGGATTGGTTAACGGCCGGCATAAACCGAAATGGCGGTGACGAGAAAATACAGGATGCCGACGTACCCGTTAAGATCGAACGCGAGCTTCACCTTCGAGAGATCGGTTTCACTGACGAGCGACTGCTCGTAGAGCAGCAATCCCGCGACCGCCGCCACACCGACGAAGTACACGGCTCCCAGACCCGTGAGCACTCCCAGCAGCGCGAGGCTCACGATGGTTCCGACGTGCATCGCGCGCGAGATCCACAAAGACGTGCCGATCCCGAATCGCACCGGGATCGACTTCAAGTGCTGACGGCGATCGACGTCGAGGTCCTGGCAGGCATACAGCACGTCGAACCCGCCGACCCAGAGCGCTATCGCCAGACCGAGCAGCCATGGCTCCCAGCCCGCCCCTCCGCCGGCCGCGATCCATCCACCTACGGGGGCAATCGCCATGGCAAGCCCCAGAAAGAACTGCGTCGCCCATGTGTAGCGCTTCGCCAGCGAGTACCAAAAAATCATGATCAGCGCGGCGGGCGACAGCACGAAGCACAACCAGCTGAGCTGTGCGGCCGCGGCCACGAATGCGACCGCCATCACGGCAACGAAGATGGCCGCTTCGGTGGATGACATGCGGCCGCTTGGCAACTCTCGAGATGCCGTACGCGGATTCGCGGCGTCGAACCGCGCGTCGACGAGCCGGTTGAAGCCCATGGCCGCGCTGCGCGCCGTCACCATACACACCACTATCCAGACGACGTGCCGCCAGGTGATCGGATGCTGCCTCGACGCGAGCAGCGCACCGGTCAGCGCAAACGGCAGCGCGAAGACCGAATGGCTGAAGCGCACGAACGACAGGTACGTGCTCAATCGATCAATCACGTTTGTACATACCGTGCCGGAAAATCTCCATCTGGCGCTCCGAATGGAGAGGCGTGTCGAAGCCATGGCGACGGTACAGCCCGTGCGCGTCGCGGGTCACGAGTTGGAACCGCCGCAGTCCCTGAAGATCCGGATGTGCCATCACGGTTTCGATGAGCCACTTGCCGAGCCCCTGGCCGCGGTGCGTCTCGAGCACGTAGACGTCGCAAAGATACGCATAGGTCGCGCGATCGGTCACGACCCGGGCGAAGCCCACCTGATCGTCTCCATCGAACAGCCCGAAGCAGAGCGAGTTCTCGATCGATTTGGCGACCGTGGCCTTTGGAATGCCCTCGGCCCAGAACGAGCGGCTCAAGTAGGCATGAATCGCATCGACGTCAAGCCGCTCCAGGTCGGTCGTAATCCGGAAGCGCGCGCTCGTGATATCCACCACCTGCCACTATGCTCCTGTCGAGCCGAACCCGCCATGGCCTCGGGCGGTCGTGCTCAATTCACCCGCCTCTTCGACGGTGACGCTCAGGAACGGCGCGATGACCATCTGCGCGATCTTCATGCCTGGCTCCACGTCAAAGCGGCTTCGCCCGTGGTTGATCAGTATCACACCGACCTCGCCGCGATACCCGTGATCGATCGTGCCCGGCGTATTCAAGACGGTGATGCCGTGCTTCAGCGCAAGGCCGCTGCGGGGCCGCACCTGCGCCTCGGTATTCGGCGGCAGTTCGATTGAAATGCCGGTGCCGACGAGCCTGCTCTCTCCGGGCTCGATCGAAACGGACACTGCGGCGTATAGATCGAGTCCTGCGTCTCCAGGATGAGCATACGACGGCAACGTCGCTGAGTCGGACAGTCGCTTGACGAGAAGCTTCACAGTCGCTCCATTCGCAGATTCGCAGATCGTGAGATTGTACATTCACAGATTTGGGAGACCGCGGCAGGGCTGAAGCCCTGCGCTACCGATATCACGCCCTGCGCTACCGATAATCCTCTGAGATCCATCAGGTGCCAATCAGTCAATCTACGAATCCCACAATAAATCTGCGAATCCACCAATCTGCGAATCTGCGAATTCACCTACTCCGTCCGCGACAGCGGACGAGTCAGGCACGTCGGCCCCCCGCCGCCTTTGAGGCTGATCTCGCGTCCCTGGTAGACCTGAACACGTGCGCCAGCCCGTTCGAGCGCCGCGCGGGTCTTCGGATTACCCTCCAGCATCACGCAATCGCGGGGCCCAAGCGCCAGCACGTTCGTGCCCATCGTCTCGAACTCGTCATCGGGCACTTCGACGAACCGATAGCCACGGTCCTGCAGAAACTGCCGAAAGCGCTCCGGGAGCAGTCGAAGGTAGACGACCGCAAGATCTTTGTCGACCGGGCTCACGAGCGACATCAGGTGCATCACATCGTGCTGGCCCGGGTGCGCCGGCAGCGGCACGACGATGACTTCCTCGAAAGAATCCCTCAGCAGCACTCTCAGCTGCCGAATCCCTTCCGGGTTGGTGCGTGTGCCCAGGCCCACCGCGAGCGTCGTCGAGTCGAGCCAGACGAGATCGCCGCCTTCGATCTGTCCGGGCTGAACGATCGATCCGGCGATGGGCCACCCGATCCGGCGCAGTTCCTGCTCCTGCGCAGCCGGTTCTTCGGCCCTCTGCTTCTTTCCCATCCTGACGACGATGACCCCGTCGACGCTGACGATCGACGCGTCGCGCACGTAGATCGAATCAAGGGTGGCGCCGTCCTGCCGCGGCAGGAAGACCATCTCCGTTCCGCCACGCGCGAGAATGTCCAGGAACGCATCGTATTCGGCGGCGGCCCTGGCGAAATCGGGTGGCGCCGAAAACTTCAGCCCTTTCCATTCTGACGAGATGGCCGCGTCGCTGACGAACGCGTCGCGCGCGTGCTTGAGGAGAACACGCGTCAGCCGGCCATGTTCCGAAAGTACCTCGGTCATGCCCCGCCGACCCAGCGGATCTGCGATGGTTCGACGCCCGAGACGAGCCGCTCTTCGACGCTCGAAATCGCCGCGTCGAGCTCGACGGCGATCAGAGCGTCTCGCTTGCCCGCATCTATCGTCCCGACCTCGGATTCGAAACCGAGCGCGCGCGCGCCGTTGATGGTGGCGGCTTCGAGCAGAATGCGGGCCGGCACTTCCGGCGCCAGACGCCGCATTTCCTCGAGCTCCGCAAAGACGTTCAGATCCGGCACGCTTGCGAGGCTGTCGGTGCCAACCGCGACACGAACCCCCGATTCGAAGAACCGGCCGATCGGCGGCGCACCGGCTCCCGTCAGGATGTTGCCTCGCGGGCAGGTGACGAGCGTGGCACTTTTCAGGGCAAGGCGCGCGAGATCGTCCTCGCTTAAGTGCACGCCATGCACGACGAGCAGGTGTTCGTCGAGAAACCCCATTCGATCGAGGTATTCGACGGGGCCGCACGCGGGAGGCACCCAGGTCGGATCCCACTTCCCTATCTCTTCGAGGAGCTTCCGGTATGGGCCTGTTCCCTGTCTCAGGAACTCGATCTCGGCGTCCGATTCGCCGAGGTGTACGCTCGTCGGGGAGAACGGCTCCTGCTCCAACGCCGTCCGGATGCGCTCGAACAGCGCTGGAGACACCGAATATGGCGCATGGGGCGCGAGTGTATGGCGCACGTTTCCCGACGCCGGCATCAACGCAAGGGCCGCAAGAGCCTTGTTGATGATCTGATCCGCATCGGACGCCTGGAAGCCGATCTGTTCGTAGAACACGACCGCCGCCATGTGCCGGATTGCCAGGGCCGACGACGTCGACAGCGTGTTCGAAATATCGCCGATGAGAGCCGTTCCACAGCTGCGCGCCTCTTCGACCGCCGCGGGCACAGCGCGCCCCACTTCATCGCTCGACGGATCAACACCGCGACGCAGCTCCATGACCGACCGGATCCAGCCTGGAAAGCCGCCGGCCGCCTTGATGCGGCCGCGCATCCACGACAACTCGAGATGCGTGTGGGCGTTGGTCAGGCCCGGAAGGACCGCGACATTTCCGAGGTCGATTTCGTCCGGCGCCGTGAAATCGCCAGGCCGCGTGGGCCCGAAGGCGACAATGCGGCCGCGTTCGGTTCTCAGCCAGGCATCGCGGATCGGCGGCTGCGAGATTGGCAGCAACCAGGCAGCTCGGTACGACGGCATATCACACGAGTCTCCTGTGTTTGCCGGCCTGGCTGCGCGCCGGATACTGCTTGAGCTCGGGAGCCTCGCCGGCCGCACCATCCGCTCGCGCGGTCGCCAGGCTGAGCATGCGAGGGACAGCGCGCTCGCGGAAGATCGGATCGCCCAGGATCTCGTAGTGCATGTTGCGGCGCTTGGGGACAAAACCCGCGTCTTCGACGTTGCGCACGATCTCGATCTCGTCCATGCAATACGCAGCGCCTGCCGCGCGGACGACGTTCTCTTCGATCATCACGCTGCCCATGTCGTTGGCGCCGTACGCGAGGCTCAACTGCCCCACCTTACCGCCCTGGGTCACCCACGACGCCTGCAGGTTATCGAAGTTGTCGAGCACGATGCGCGCGAGAGCCAGCGTCCGCAGATAGTCGACGCCTGTGGCTTCCGTACCGCCGAGCTCGGTGTGATCGGGCTGGAAGCTCCACGTGATGAAGGCGGTGAAGCCGCCCGTCTCGTCCTGGAGCGCGCGCAATCGCATCATATGCTCGATACGTTCCTCGAGCGTTTCGACGGTCCCGTACATCATCGTCGCGGTCGTGCGCAGGCCCCGGTTGTGCGCATGGCGCATCACGTCGAGCCACTCGTCCGCGGTCGCCTTGCCGTAACAGTGGAGAAGCCGTCGCACGCGATCGACGAGAATCTCCGCTCCCCCTCCGGGAATGCTGTCGAGGCCCGCGGCGATCAACCGATTGACGACCTCGAGCACCGTGAGCTGCGACAGCCTGGAGAGATGGATGACTTCCGGCGGCGATAAGGCGTGAAGCCTGAAATCCGGGTACCGCTCTTTGACGGCCCGAAAGAGATCTTCGTACCAGGTCAGGGGCAGGTCCGGGTTATGACCGCCCTGCAGCAGCAACTGCACGCCGCCGACTTCGATCGTCTCGTCAATCTTCCGGAAGATCTCGTCGAAGCCGAGGACGTAGCCCTCGCTCGATCCGACATCGCGGTAAAACGCACAGAAGTTGCACTTGGCGACGCACACGTTCGTGTAGTTGACGTTGCGATCGATGATGTAGGTGACGGTGCGCCCGGGATGCTTGCGCAGGCGGATACCATCGGCCAGCTTTCCAAGCACGTGCGTCGGGGCGTGCCGGTACAAGGCGAGCGCCTCTCCGGCGTCTACGCGCGCGCCGTCCTCGACCTTGCGGATGATGTGGAGAATATCCATCTCAAGACAGCCCTAAAGGGCTGTGCCACCGACATCGGTGGAACAGGGCTTTAGCCCTGTTAGTAGAACTGAACCGGCTCTGCCCGATCCAGCACGCCCACTTCCGCAGCCAGCTCGTAAAACCGCCGCAACCCGGCCACCTCGGCGTCGCCTAAAGCGTACTTCACATTCTCGCGAAGGTAGCGATCGGCGAGCGCCGCTTTCGCGGGGCTGTCCGGGAACAACTCCCGGCCGATGGCCGCGGTGGCCATCATGCCACGGTCGCGCGCCCGCTGAAGCGCGGCGATGTCGTCGGCGCTGACGATGCCCGGCCGGCCCGCCCAGAACGCGTAGACGAACGGCAGGCCGGTCATCCCGATCCATTCTTCCCCAAGATCGACCTTCTCCACGCCCAGCGCGTCATGATCCATGAAGAGCGCGTTGTCTCCGATCACGAGCGCGGCGTCACACTGGCCGAGCATCCGGGTGACATCGGGGGCCATCTCAACCAGCGCCGGCTCGATGGCGAACCAGCGCGCGCACAACACGCGCAGAAGCGCGATGGACGTTCTCGAGCTCACATCGAGCGCGATCGATCGGATGCGCTCGGTCGGAACTTTCGTAAAGATCGCCACCGAGGCGACCGGGCCGTCGGACGCGATCGACAGATCCGGAACGATTCGATAGTCGCGACCGGGATACTCGATCGAAGGAATCAGGCCGAGATCGACGGCATTGGCGTGCAGCAGCTCTGCGCACTTCGCGGGCACGTCGAACCGCAGCGTGAAGCGGTCGGTCTCGCGCTCGAGCCCGTGAACAAGCGGCCGCGTATTGAGATAGCTGACGGCTCCGAGACGAATAGGCACGCCATCGTCCATCGTCGATCGTCCATCGTCCATCGTCAACGACGATCGCCGCTCGACGACGGACGCCGGACGAAGTTGCCATCGCGTTCGACAGGTTCGAAGCCGGCCGCCCGGATGCTTCGGCGAATCTCTTCGAGCGGCGACCGCCGCCGCCCGTGTGACACGTCGTCTTCCGCCGACACCGAGTCGATGATCGTCGGCGCCAAACGTGAGCGCGACCTGCGCCAGCTTCGGCCCGTAGAGCGCCCAGTCCACCTGAATCGTGTCCACGTTGCCGGCCAGCAGGCGGGCGATCGCCACGCGCTTGACGTCGGCATAGCCCGTCGTGGGCTCGGTCGCATCGATCCTGCGAGCCAGCGGGGCAAACGCGCGGATCGAGCGCAGCCTGGTTTGAAGATCCGCGATGCGCAGACACACCGCGGTCCATTCGCCTGCTGGCGGTTGGTCGACGGTCAGGCGCGACAACGCCAGCCCCGCATCAGTCAGCGCTTCGAGCGCCGGTTCGGGCTCGGCGAGGCGATCGATGGGGGCTTGTGCGATCAACTCGAGCCCCGCTTTCTTCAGCGCCGCGAGCACAACGGGGAGGCCATCGGGCAGTTTGCCCAGCTCGAACAGACAGAACGCCGAAAGCGGCGTGCCGCCTGCCACATCGCGAGCGCTCGCGACAACCTCGAGGCACTCGTCGAGCGTCGCCGGGGTCTCGAAGATCCGGCACTCGCCGGCTTCGAAAAAGGCTCCGGGAGCCTTTTTCGCGGCATCGCCGCTCGAAACGGAAACGGTTCCGGGATCCTTTTTCACAAGGTCACCACCTGAAAAAGGATCCCGGAACCGTTTCCCTAAATCGGCGACACGAACGTAGGTCACGTCCGTGCCGTGCAGCTTGCGCCGAACCGTGCTCGCGAGCATGCCGAGCATGATGATGTCGCGGCTCGAGCCGAGCGCGGCCACGTCCTCTTTCGACAGAGGCTCGCCGGCTTCGACCTTGCCCGTGAGATCGTCGAGTGAGGCGGCCATTACTTTTCCTTCGCGATCGACTTCAGGAGATCGCCCGCCTTCCTGGCGGCGGCGTCGGTGGTCCTGAGACGCGTCGGCCATTCGCGGGTGAACCCTTCGCCCGGCCATTTCCGCGTCGCATCGATCCCCATCTTGCTGCCAAACGCGGGCAAGTTCGAGGCGTTCTCGAGATCGTCCATCGGCCCCACGGTGAACTGGATGTCGCGCTGGGGATCGACGTGCGTGCCCGCAATCCAGGCGACCTCGCTGACGTTCTGCACGTCCACGTCCTTGTCGACCACGACAATCGTCTTCGAGAACATCAGCTGGCCCAGCCCCCAGAAGGCGCTCATGACCTTGCGCGCATGGCCCGGATAGCGCTTGTCGATCGACACGAGGACGATGTTGTGGAAAATGCCTTCGGCCGGGAAGTGCATGTCGACAATCTCGGGCAGCGTCTTGCGGATCACCGGCAGAAAGATGCGCTCGCTCGCCTTGCCGAGATACACATCCTCCTGTGGCGGAATTCCCACGACCGTCGTCAGGTAGGTGGGCTTTTTCCGCATCGTGATGCACGTCAGGTGGAACACAGGGAAATCTTCCGCAAGCGAATAGAACCCGGTGTGATCGCCGAACGGTCCTTCCCTGCGGCGCTCCCCCGGGTCCACGTAGCCTTCCAGCACGATGTGCGCGCTTGCCGGTACTTCCAGATCGACCGTGATCCCTTTCACGAGCTCGATACGGCGCCGGCCGAGAAACCCGGCCAGCAGGAGCTCGTCGAGCCCTTCGGGCATCGGGGCCGTGGCCGCATATGCGAGGATCGGCTCGGGACTCAGCGCCACCGCCACCTCGAGCCGCTTGCCCAGGCGCTCGGCCACGCGATGGTGTTGCGCTCCACCTTTGTGGCGCTGCCAGTGCATGCCGGTCGTGCGCCCGTCGAACACCTGCATCCTGTAGGTGCCGATGTTCCGGACGCCGGTTTCCGGATCTTTTGTGAACACCAGAGGGAAGGTGATGTACCGGCCGCCGTCCTCGGGCCATGTTTTCAAGATCGGCAGCGCATCCAGCGAACCGTCGCGCTTGACCACTTCCTGACACGCCGCGTCTTTCACCGTTTTGGGCATCAGGTCGCGCAGCCGATCGAGCATCGGCAGCATCTTGAACGCATCGAGCATGCCCGACGGCACCTTCGGCGTCATCATCTCGTCGATGTCTTTCGCCACGCTGTCGAGCGAACTGACACCCAGCGCGAGGCACATGCGCTCGGTCGATCCGAACAGGTTGGTCGCCACGGGTATATCGAACCCCGTGGGGCGCTCGAAGAGAAGGCCGGGGCCTCCGCCTGGCAATTTGCACACGCGATCGGTGAGCGCCGCGATTTCGAGGTCGGGATTGACGCTCTCGCGAATGCGGGAGAGCAGGCCGCGCTTGTCGAGGTCGGCGATAAAGTCGTTGAGGTCTGAGAACATGTGATCGTCAGACAGCCCTGAAGGGCTGTGCCACCAAGACGTCAGACAGCCCTGAAGGGCTGTGCCACCGAGACATCTGTGGCACAGGCTGTGACACTGAGATATCTGTGGCACAGGGCTTCAGCCCTGTCTCTTCATCTCGTCCGTAATTCTCTGCGCTAACTCTATCGCGCGCAAACCGTCGGCACCCGTCACACCCGGCGCGCGCTTGTCGCGCACGGCAGCCACGAAATCCGCCAGCTCGCGCTTCAGCGGCTCTTCCTGCGCCACGTCGAGCTTCCCGCCGTCAATCGCCGGCACGGCCCCGTTTCCCTTGACGAGCCGCCACCGTTCGACTTCCTGCGCCGCGTAGTCGACCGACAGGTACGCATCGCGCTGGAAGATGCGGATCTTCCTGACGCGATCCTTGCTGATGCGGCTGGCCGTAATGTTCGCGATGCATCCCGACGCAAACTTCAGGCGCGCATTGGCGATGTCGGGCTTCGGCGTCAGCACCGCCACGCCAACCGCCTCCACGGTGACCACCTCCGACGGGACGATCGACAGCACGACGTCGAGATCGTGGATCATGAGGTCGAAGACGACGTCGATGTCGAGGCTGCGATCGGGGAACGTGCCCAGCCGGTGGATCTCGATGAACCGCGGATGGTCGAGGAGCGGCCTGACCGCCGCCACGGCCGGGTTGTAGCGTTCGGTGTGGCCCACGCCGAGCACCGCTCCCGACGCGGCTGCCGCGTCGATCATCTGCTGAGCCTCGCGGGCATCACGAGCGAGCGGCTTCTCGACCAGCACCGCCGTCCCGCGCTGCAGGAACGGGAGCGCCACCGCCAGGTGCGAATCGGTGGGAACGGCGACGGTCACGGCATCCACGCGTCCGAGCATTTCTGCCGCACTCGTTGTCCATTGGGCATTGACGAGGCCGCCGATTTCCCGCGCGCGCGCTTCCTTGATGTCGACGACAGCCACCAGCTCGACATCGGGCAGCGCCGACAAAATGCGCGCATGGTGCCGCCCCAGTGCGCCTACTCCGATCACAGCGACGCGTGTACTCATCTTTTGCGTATCTCGACGCAGAGACGCAAAGACGCAGAGATCTTGTTCAAAAACACTTCTCTGCGCCTCTGCGGCTCTGCGTCAAGGTATTCAGAGCTTAGCTCTCCCGACAATCGCGATACCGGCCTCGTCGGCGCTCTTGAGCATGTCGTCGCGCTCGAACATCAGGGTCTTGCCGGCGTCGACCGACAACGCCGACGCCCCCGCGATGCGCATCGCCTGGATCGTTGCCAGGCCGACGACCGGCACGTCGAAGCGCATATCCTGTCTGGGCTTGGCCACCTTGACGATGCGCACGCCCGGACCGGCCAGGTGCCCTGCGCGCCCGATCACTTCGTCGGTGCCCTCCATGGCCTCGACGGCGACCACGGCGCGATGCTTGACCGCGATCACCTGGCCGATGTCGAGCCCCGCAATGGCGTCGGCCATCTCGTAGCCGAACTCGAAGTCCTTCTGCTCTTCCTCGGTCGGCGCCCGACGGCTCATGACCCCGGCGATGGCCAGCATCGGCTTCAGCAGCGACGTCGAATCGATGAGCTCGATGCCCTCGTCCTTCAGCACCGATGCGACCGCGCCGATAAGGCCGTCGGTGTTGCGAAACGGCAGCTTCATGAGCACCGACAGGAACTTCGTATCGGGCACGATGCCGCCCGCGAAAATCTTCGTGTGCTTCACCTGCCCGGCCATCACCGCGTGGCTCACGCCGGCATCCTTCAAGAGCGAAATGCATTTACCAAGCTCGCCGAGCGAAATCCAGTGAATCGGGGTGCGCCCCCTGGCGGCGGCGTCGTTGAGGTCGGTGAAGGTTTCTTCCCTGGCGGCAATGACGGTGACGTCGTGCCCCATCGCGCGGGCCGCGTCAAGGACGAGAAATGGAAATCGCCCGTTGCCCGCGATTAAACCTAACCGCATGGTGTCGGGATTAGGGATTTGGGATCCCTACAAGATCTATTCATCCGCCACCATCTCCTCGGCACGCCGCGAGGGCCGCCGCAGCAGCGCGCCGCGCTGCGAGTTGCGGATGAAGTCGACCAGATACTGCACCTCCGGGCACGACAACGTGGCATCCTGCTCAATCTTGTTGAGCGCACGCGTGGTGTTGAGTCTCGACGTCAGCAGATACCGGTAGGCCCGCTTCAGCTTGCCGATGACTTCGGGTGTGAACCCCCGGCGCATCAGGCCGATGGTGTTGAGACCGTAAATGCGCGCGCGGTTGCCCACCGTTTTCGCGTACGGCAGCGCGTCTTTCGTGACGACCGAATACCCGCCGATGAAGGCGTGCCGGCCAATGCGGCAGAACTGGTGCACGCCCGAGCCCGCGCTGATCGTCGCAAAATCATCGACGAACACGTGTCCGCCGAGCGTGGCGTTGTTGCCGAAAATCGTGTCGTTGCCGATGTGGCAGTCGTGCGCGACGTGCGCGTACGCCATGAACACGTTGCGGTCGCCGATCGTCGTGTTCCCGCCGCCACCCTTCGTACCCCGGTGAATGGTCACGAACTCGCGGAAGATGTTGCGCTCGCCAATCTTCAGATAGGTCTCTTCCCCTTTGAACTTGAGATCCTGCGGGATGAGCCCGATCGACGCGAACGGAAAAATCTCGGTGCCGTCGCCGATGCTCGTGAACCCGTCCACAACCGCCGACGCGCCGATACGACACCGGCGCCCGAGTTTGACGTGCTCACCCACCACCGCGTTCGGCCCTACAACCGTTCCGTCGCCAATCTCCGCCCCTTTCATGACCACGGCGGTGGGGTGGATGCGTACACCGTCGGGTGTGAGGGCGAGCAGCAGTTCGGCTTCGGCGACGATTTGATCGCCGACGTAGGCGATGGCGCGCACCTTGGCCAGCGACGTGCGCGCCCGGCCCAGCGTCACCTCCAGCCGCAGCTGGTCGCCCGGAATGACCTGTCTCCTGAACTTCGCGTCGTTCACGCCGTGCAGGTGCACGCGTGACATGGGCATCGGCCCCTCACGCTCGAGCACCAGCGCCGCGGCCACCTGCGTGAGCGTCTCCAGCATGAGCACGCCCGGCATGAGCGGCACGCCCGGGAAGTGGCCCTGAAAGAAGTCTTCGTTGATTGTGACGTTCTTATGGGCGACGAGCCGCCGGCCGGGCTCGTGCTCGGCAATCGCGTCGACGAGCACCGAGGGATGGCGATAGCAGAGACGGTCCAGGAGTGCGGGAATATCGAGAGTGGCCACTCGAGAAAGGATACTCGAAACCCGTCATGGCAAATGGCAAACGGCAGATGGCAGCATTCCCTCGTGCCATCCGCCATGTGCCATCTGCCCTGACGGGCAACTGAAGTTTAGGGTTTGGCCGGCGGCGTTGCCGGAGGCACAGCGGGCGGCGCGGGCTTGGCCGTCGAGGGCGCCGCCGGCTTGGCCGTCACTGGCGCCGCGGGCTTGGCTGCCGCCGCATACTTGCCCGAGTCGAAACGCTTGATAATTTCGCCCGTGATATCGAGCGACGGATCGACGTAGATCGCGCCGGCATCGCCTGCGCTGAAGAGCAGGCCGATCGCCAGCTCCTTGACGACCGCGTCGACGACCGGCCGCAGCTTCTCCTGGAACTCGCCCTGCAGCTCCTGCTGCAGCTGCTGAACCTCGGCGTTGGCGTCTTCCTGGAAACGATCGATCTCGACGGTGAGGCGATCGATTTCCCGCTGCGTCTGGGCACGCGCCGCATCGTTCAGCACCGCGCCGCCCGCCTTCATCTTCTCCTGGTTGGCCTGCAGGGACTTGGTCTTGTCGGCCAGCTCGCCAGTCTTCTTCTTCGTCAACTCCTGCACTTTGCCGCTGGCCACCTTGCCTTCGGCCGACTCGGCGGCGATCCGCTGCAGATCCAGGAACGCCATTCTCAAAGGCGCCTGCGTTTGTGGTGGCGGCACGGCGGTCGCAGGCGGCGGCGTCGGGGGCGTGGCCGGGGCCTGTGCAAACGCCGTGGCACTGAAGATCCACACGCCCAAAACCACCGCAACAGAAAATCTCGTCATCTGAAACGAACCTCGCTTGGCGGACGCACGCGCCACGATCGCGCCTGGCACCCGCGGTTAGAAAGTTGAGCCGACGTCGAACCGGAACCGGAACGCCTTCTCTGGCTGACCGGTGCTGTAGTTCAGCACGCCATCCCGCTGCGGGTTCGCCGCGAAGATCAGCCGGAACGGCACGTTCAGCACGGGCATGAAGAACCGGATTTCCGCGCCAGTCGAGGTGATGAAGTCCTGCGGCTGGAAGCGGAAGCCGACGTCCTTTACCTGGCCAGCATCATAGAACAAAATCAGCCGTACCGGGCCGCCCACCGAAATCAAGTACTCCGCGTTGAACAGCAGGCTCTTGTTGCCGCCGATGACGATCCCACTTCCTGGATCCTGCGGTCCAACACTTCGAAGATCGTAGCCCCTGATGGTGTAGCCGCCGCCGAGCACCAGCCTCTCGAATATCGGCAAAGGGCTGGTTCGTCCCCAGGGTTTGATGTATTCGCCCTGGGCCCGCAGACCGATCGACGTCCGGGAGGTGTGCTGGATGAACCAGACGGCTTCGAGCGTCGGATTGATGTAACGGGTGTTTCCGCCGATGCCCGCGATCCCGAGCGTCGCCGTGTAACGCTTGCCCGCGACGGGAGTCACCGGGTTGTCAATCGTATTGTGCGAGAAGCTCGGCATGATCTTGCTGATCGTGCGGCGCCCCCCCTCACCGATGAGCAGCGCGTCCTTCAAGTACGGGCTGAACTCGATAATCCGGCGCTGCTCGTCGGTCAGCGTGTCGAAGTCGATCGTCTTGCACCCTTCGGCGGCGAACAGGCACGCTCCCTGGTCGAAGAACGCCTCGTTCAGGTCCCGCACGTACACGCGGTCGTAGCCGTAGTTGAGGAACATCCGCGAGAACGCCCCGACGGGCCAGCCCAGCGTCAGGTTGCCGCCCGTCGACCCCTGGGTGAACTGATAGAGATATTCGATGTCGCGGCGGTGCAGGTCGACCGAGCCGGTGATCGGCCGATCGAACAGGAACGGCTCGGTGAACGCGATCTGGTAGTCGCTGACGCGCGCACCCGTCTGCATCGAGAGCGTCAGGTTCTCGCCGCGGCCCATGAAGTTCGCCGTCGAGAACGACAACTGGCCGAACACGCCGTCGTACTGCGACACACCCGCGCCGAACGACAGCTGGTTGCGGTTCTGCTCTTCCAGCTTCAGGCTGACATCGACCTTGTTGTCCGCGCCTTCCGTCTTGTCGATCTGAATGTTCTTCTGATCTTCGAGCGGCTTGAAATAGCCGAGCTGATTCAGGCGCTTGACGGAATATTTCAGCGCCTCCGTGTTGAACACGCTGTTCTCGTACAGGCGGAGCTCGCGGCGGATGACGTTGTCGCGCGTCGTCGTGTTGCCCTGGAAGGTAATGCGGTTGACGAAGTACTGCTTGCCTTCGTTGATCCGGATCGTGATGTCGACCTTCTCGCCCTCGGGCTTGAACTCGGGATAGGGCGTCATCTCGAAGTGGCCGCCCGTGCCGTAGATTTCCTTGATCTTCTCGAAGCCCTGTCGAATGCGCTTCTCGTTGTAGTACTCGCCGGTCTTCATCTTGAAGAGCGGCCGCATGACGTCGCCCGGCACCTTGTCGTT
This sequence comes from Vicinamibacterales bacterium, assembly GCA_963746535.1. GTDB lineage: Bacteria > Acidobacteriota > Vicinamibacteria > Vicinamibacterales > JAMQPK01 > JAMQPK01. The sequence goes on from CAVVBP010000014.1 coordinate 49,084, forward strand.
GCCGGCGAAATCGATCTTGTTCACCTTGAAGCGCGTGCCTTCCGAGACCGGCACTTCCAGCGTCATGAAGCGCGTCTTGCCGTCCTTCGAATCCTTGATTGGCTTCAGGTTCGGCTGGCCCACGTCGGCATTCAGGTATCCGTGCTCCCGGTAGAACGACGTGATCATCTCCGCGTCTTCTTCGAACTTATCTCCCTGGTACACGCTGCTGCCGGGGAAGATCCAGAAGCCGCCACCCTTGTTGGTCTTCATCTTGCCGCGAACCTTGCCGTCGCTGAAGACCTTGTTGCCGACGATGTCGACTTTCGAAATCTTGACCTTCGGGCCTTCGGTCACCTTGAATCTGAGCGCGACCGTCTTCGGCCCGCCGGGCAGCGCCTCGTGCACGGGCTCGACCTTGGCGTCCTGGAATCCTTTTTCGACCATCATCTCGCGGATGACGTTGGCCACGCGCTTCTCGGTGGCCTGATCGACGAACGAATCGAGGCGGATGGTGATGCCGAGCTCGCGAAGGCGCTCTTCGACCTTCGCCTGCTCGATTTCCTTGGTGCCGTCGTTATAGACCGTGTTCTTGATCCGCTGGCGCTCTTCCATGTTGTAGAGCACCACCTTGCCGATGACGCCGTTCGAGAACGGATAGTCCTGCGTCTCGATCGAGAGATCGTCGAGGAAGTTGGTCGCCCAGAGCCGCTTGAAGTCAGCGACGATCGTCTGCTCCGCGGCCTCGTTGTACGCCTTCCACACGTTCTGCGAGGGCAAACTCACGAGATCCGTGGACTGCATGTAATACAGGTAGGTCTGGGGCTCGACGAGCGACACGTTGCCCTGCTTCGGAAAGCAGATCACGATGTTGTAGACCACCGGGCCCGATCCGGCCGGTGGCAGACTGGCCGGCGGCCCTATCGGGTACGCGCCGTTACACAGCGACAGGACGCCATTGGGCCCCAGCGTGGCTGGCTTCTGGGCCGTGGCCGGTGCAACGGGGGCAATGGGTGCGGGAGCCACTGGCGCCTGGGCAAAGACCGGCGGCGCCCAGAGGGCGGCTAAAAGAAGAAAACTGTAATTTCGCATTGAGAAACAAGCCCTCGAAGGGGGTCTGACCGGCGGCGCTACGGGGTCAGACCCCTTCCAGGCTATTTTAGACGTTCTACGCCAGGCGGCGGCCTGCCGCGACCTCCCCGGCTGTTCTATAGGCCAGCGACCCGTTCTCGAGGTACACCTCGATGTCTCCGCCCCTCAGATGCCCGCGAATGAGCTCTTCGGACAGCGGATCCTCGACGTAGCGCTGGATGGCGCGGCGGAGCGGACGGGCTCCATACGAGCGGTCCTTACAGGTCAGATCGATGATCCAGTCAATCACTTCCGGCGCCAGCACGATCTTGAGCTGGCGGTTCACCAGGTTGTCGTTCAGCTGATCGACCAGGAGCAGCATGATGCGGCGCAGGTCGTCGTCGCCGAGCGCCTCGAAGACGATGATCTCTTCGATGCGGTTGATGAACTCCGGATTGAACGTCCGCTTCACTTCGCCGAGCACCATGTCGTTGACGCTCTTGGCGATGGTCTCCGATTCCGACGACTGGAACCCGAGCGACGCTTTCTTCTGAATGAAGCGCGCGCCGATGTTCGACGTCATGATCAGAATCGTGTTCTTGAAGTTCACACGGTTGCCCAGCCCGTCGGTCAGGTGGCCGTCTTCGAACACCTGCAACAGGATGTTGAAGACGTCCGGGTGCGCCTTCTCGATTTCGTCGAGCAGCACGACGGAGTAGGGATTGCGCCGCACTTTCTCGGTCAGCTGGCCGCCCTCTTCGTGCCCCACGTAGCCCGGAGGCGACCCGATGAGCTTCGACACCGAGTGCTTCTCCATGTACTCGGACATGTCGAAGCGGATGAGCGCGTTGTCGCTGCCGAACAGGAAGTTCGCCAGCGCGCGCGCCAGCTCGGTCTTGCCGACGCCCGTCGGACCGAGGAACATGAAGCTGCCGACCGGCCGGTTGGGGTTCTTGAGCCCGGCCCGCGAGCGACGAATCGCCCGCGATACCGCGGACGTCGCGCGTTCCTGGCTGACCACGCGGCGATGGAGGTCCTGCTCCATGCGCAAGAGCTTGTCGCCTTCGTCCTGATTGATGGACGCGAGCGGCACGCCCGTCCACTTCGAGACGACCTCGTCGATCTCCTGCTTGCCGACGGCCACGCGGCGCGCGCTCGACTTGACGTCGAACTTCTCGCGCACGAACTGCAGGTTCTCGCGCGCGCTGACTTCCTGCTCGCGGTAGAACTGCGCCTTCTCGAAATCCTTCTGCGACACCGCGTTTTCCATCTGCTCGACGGCGACGCGGATGCTGCGGTTGATCTCGCCGAACTCTTCGCTGTAGCCGGCCTCGCGCAGCTTGGCGCGGGCACCGGCCTCGTCGATGAGGTCGATCGCCTTGTCGGGCAGGAACCGATCGGTGATGTAGCGGCTCGACTGGTACACCGCGGCCTCGATGGCTTCGCGCGTGTACTCGACGTGGTGGAACGACTCGTAGCGATCCTTCACGCCGAGGATGATCTCGATCGTCTCGCGCTCGGCCGGCGGATCGACCTTGATGGCCTGGAAGCGGCGCTCGAGCGAACGATCCTTTTCGATGTACTTGCGATACTCGGCGGGCGTCGTCGCGCCGATGCAGCGGATCTCGCCGCGCGACAGCGCGGGCTTCAGAATGTTGGCCGCATCGAGCGAGCCCTCGGCCGAACCCGCACCCACGAGCGTGTGCAGCTCGTCGATGAACACGATGATGTTCGGGTTGTCCGTGAGCTCCTTCATGATCGCCTTGAGGCGCTCTTCGAACTGCCCGCGATACTTGGTGCCCGCGACGATGAGCGAAATGTCGAGCGCCAGGATGCGCTTGTCGGCCAGGAAGTGCGGCACGTCGCCGTACACGATCTTCTGGGCCAGCCCTTCGACAATCGCCGTCTTGCCGACTCCGGGCTCGCCGATGAGCACGGCGTTGTTCTTGGTGCGGCGGCAGAGGACCTGCTGCACGCGCTCGAGCTCGTAGTCGCGCCCGACCAGGGGGTCGAGCTGGTTCTTCATCGCCGACTCGGTCAGGTCGCGGCTGAACTCCGCCAGGAGCGGCGTCTCCTTGACCCGCGTCAACGTCGTCTTCTCGTTCAGCAGCTGGACGATGTCCTCGCGCACCGTGTTGAGTCGCATCCCCTTCTCCATGAGGATGGACGCCGCCACCGAACGCTCTTCGCGCAGGATGCCGAGCAGGAGATGCTCGGTACCGATGTAGTTGTGCAGCAGCCGATCGGCCTCTTCGGCGGCAAACTGCAGCACACGCTTGGTTTCCGCGCTGAACGGGATCTCGACCGACGTCGAGACCTTCTCGCGGAACACGGTGCGCCCTTCGATCTCTTTTCGGATGTTCTCCAGAGACAGGTGCGACCGGGCGAAAATGCGGCTGGTCAGCCCCTTGCCTTCCCGGATGAGCCCGAGCAGCAAATGCTCTGTCTCGATGGAGATAGCAGCCCAGCTGGCTCGCCTCATATCTGGCGAAGAAGAGAACGCGACGCGCTCGTTCGGTGTAGCGTTCGAACATCCGTTTCAACCTGCGAAAATGGGGTGGCGCACTGCGCTAGCGACCTACACGCATTATACGGCCAAACCCCTGACCTTCCTATCCGTTAGACGTCATATCGGCACCTGGAGGCTCCATCTACGCACCAAAAGTCTGCCTTTCAACGGACTTCGGTACCTGATGAGACGACCCCCTTCGAGCCGCAAAACACGATCGCATGACGCCGCAAGATGCAGATTGTGGGTCGCAATCACCGAGCTGAGGTGTCGCTCCCGGTGCATCTCCCGCAAAAGCGCGTGCAAAGCCTCGGCCGTTCTCTCGTCCAAGTCGCCCGTAGGCTCATCCGCTAGTAAAACCGACGGTTCGGTCACCAACGCACGAGCAACGGCCACCCTTTGCTGCTCGCCCCCGGACAGCATGCTGGGCCGATGGGTAAGGCGATCGCCCAATCCAAGACGTTGGAGCACCGCCGTTGCACGGTTCCGCGCCTCAACCGCCCCCACACGCGCAATACGCAGCGGCATTTCGGCGTTCTCGAGCGCGGTGAACTCGGGAAGGAGATGGTGGAACTGGAACACGAAGCCGACGTGCTTGTTCCGGAAGGCCGTGAGCGCTTCGTCGGCCATCGCGCCGATGTCGGTCTCGCCCACGTGGATCGATCCTGAGTCGCTGCGGTCGAGGCCGCCCAGCAGGTGAAGGAGCGTGCTCTTGCCCACACCTGACGCGCCGACCACCGCCACCATTTCTCCACGCTCGACCGTCAGGTCGAGATCGCGCAGCACGTGCAGTTGCTGAGTGCCGACGTGATAACTCTTGTTGATGGTGGTCGCGGTGAGAAAGGGCATGAACGGCTTCGGGGAAGCCGCCCCTCGACTACGCTCGGGGCGTCCTGAGCATAGTCGAAGGACGGAAGCCCGTAGCCATTCTAGTGTCGTTTCACCTGATCGTAGATAGCCGCCGCACCGCCGCCAATGGCTGCGCCCGCAAGCGCACCCTTCTTGCCGCCCATCAGGGCCCCGACTCCCGCGCCGGCGCCGGCCGATCCTCCGATCAAGAGCGCGCTCTTCTGCCAGGACCGCCGCGGTTGCACCTCGGACGACTCGACGCGCGTGCTCGAGGCGCGGCGCACGGTCGGCTGCGCGACGCGATCCGACACGTACCGCGTCTGCGTCTGCACCGGATACGGCGCCTGCTGTTGATACGTCGCCGGATAGGCCGCATACGTGTATGCCGGCGCCATCGAGGCAGGTGGAGCCCAGCCATACGGCTGGGCGGCGATCGGCTGTCCGAAAGCGCCCTGGCTCGCCTGCATCAGATAGGGACGGGCGATGCCATCGGGCCCCACCACCATCTGCATCTGGCTCGTCGGCATCGTGGCGTGAGTAAACCCGTGGCGCTCGCCGATGTTGTACGACACAACCATCGCTCCGACAGCGACAGCTCCCGCAAACGCACCAAAGACTGCTTTCATGGCTGGATCTCCTTTCCAGACAGACTCATCAAGGAGAGTGCCATCGGTTTCTTTCGGAAATGAAAGGCGAAATTCGCGCGTTGTTCTTCCCAGGTGACGCGACTGCGCTGTCGTGAGGACAGGACGGAAGGTTCGTTGGGGATGTGGTGGTTCGTAGGTTCGTGGAGTTCGTGGGGTTCGTGGGGTTCGTGCGGTTCGCGGGGTTCGCGGGGTTCGCGGAGTTCGGCGAGCTAAACGAACCTCACGAACTTGACGAACCCACGAACCGACGAATCAACGAACCTACCCGTATCTGAGTGCCTCGACCGGCTTCAGCTTCGCGGCCTGACGGGACGGGTAGATGGTCGCGAGAAAACAAATCAGCACGGCCACCACGATGACGATGAAGAGCTCGAGCGGGCGCAGCGTGAAGGGGACATAAGAGATCTGGTAGACCTCCCCCATCCCGGGGACACGCAGCAGCTGGTAGCGATTCATCACATAGGAGATCACCACGCCCGCGGTGGCGCCGATCGCCGTGCCGATGGAGCCGATGATGATCCCTTGCAGCATGAAGATGTACATCACGCTGCGGGAGGTGGCGCCCATCGTCTTCAGGATGGCGATGTCGTGGGTCTTCTCCATGACCAGCAGCACGAGAGACGCCACGATGTTCAGCGCGGCCACCATGACGATGAGGCCGATGGTGATCGAGACGGCCATCTTCTCGAGAAACAGCGCCTCGAAGAGCGTCCGGTTCATCGTCGTCCAGTCCTGGGTGACGTAGCGCTCGCCGAGGATGCGCGGGATGTTGGCGGCCGCCGCGGGCGCGGCGTTGATGTCGTCGAACGCCAGCTGAATCATCTCCGGCTGCGATTTGTTCAGCATCCGCTCGGCCACCTCGAGCGTGACGATGCCGAAGGTGTTGTCGATTTCGTACAGGCCGACGCGGAAAATGCCGGCCACGCGGAACGGCCGTTTCCGGGGTGCCATCCCCGTGAACGGATTCAGCGTCCCTTGCGGCGTGAGAAGGGTGATGGTGTCGCCGGCCGACACGGTCAGCTGTTTCGCCACGTCGTAGCCGAGCAAAATCCCGTCGAAGCCCTCCTCGGTTTTCGGCTTCAAGTCGGCCAGCTTGCCTGATGTGATCGATTGCTCGATGTCGGTGACGGTCCCTTCGAGCTCCGGATCGATGCCCTTGAAGCTGATGAACGCATCGGCGCTCGGCGTCGAGGCCAGCGCCCGGCCGACGATCGCCGGCGCCGCGCCGACGACGTGCGGAATCTTGCGAAGCTGCTCGATTTCGGCGTGATAGTCCAGGATGCCCGTGGTCTTGAACACGAACGCGTGCGCGGTCGACCCGAGGATCCGGTCGCGCAGCTCGCTCTGCAGCCCGGTCATCATCGCCATGGCCAGGATGAGGGCAAGGACCCCGACCGTGACCCCCAGCGTGGAGACGAACGAGATGATCGAGATGAAGGCCTGGCGGCGCCGGGCCAGCAGGTACCGCAGTGCGATTTGAAGTTCGAACGGCATAAAGGAGTCGCCTACTTCGGCCGCATGTGCGGAAAGAGAATGACGTCACGAATCGATTTGCTGTCGGTCAGCATCATGACGAGACGATCGATGCCGATGCCTTCGCCTGCGGTCGGCGGCAACCCGTACTCGAGCGCACGCACGTAATCTTCGTCCATCGCGTGCGCTTCCTGATCGCCCTTGGCCTTTTCCTCTAACTGCTGCACGAAGCGATGGCGTTGCTCGATGGGATCATTCAGCTCGCTGAAGGCGTTGGCAATCTCAGTCTTGCAGATGTACAGCTCGAATCGCTCGACGGTGTCGGGATCACCCGGACGCTGCTTCGAGAGGGGCGACACTTCGGTCGGGAAGTCGTAGACAAAGGTCGGCTGGACGAGCGATTCCTCAACCAGCGTCTCGAAGATCGTCATCGTAATCTTGCCGGGCCCGAACTTCGGGTCGACGCTCACGCCGAGGCGCGCGGCAAGGTCGCCGACCTTCATGTGATCGCGCAAGTCGGATTCGGCAATCGGCTGTCCGAGTCTCTTCGACGCAGCAGCGGCTGCAGCCTGCCGCAGCGACACCCGGGCGAACGGCGCCCGCAGCGAGATCGTCTCGCCGTCGAATGGCACGTCCTCCTTGCCAACGGCCGATCTGGCGACAAACGCCACCATCTCTTCGGTCATCGTCATCAGGTCCTGATAGTCGCTGTAGGCCTGATAGAACTCGAGCATGGTGAACTCGGGATTGTGCCGCGTCGAGATCCCTTCGTTGCGGAAATTGCGGGCGATCTCGTACACCCGCTCGAGTCCCCCGACGACGAGACGCTTCAGGTAGAGCTCCGGCGCGATGCGCAGGTAGAGATCCACGTCGAGCGCGTTGTGATGCGTCCGGAACGGCCGCGCCATGGCGCCGCCGGCGATGGGCTGCATCACAGGCGTCTCCACCTCGAGATAGCCGCGCGTGTCGAGGAATTCGCGCAGGGCAGCCAGCACCTTGCTGCGCACCTGGAATACCTCGCGCGCCTCGGGATTGACGATCAGGTCTAAATAGCGTTGCCGGTAGCGAATCTCGACGTCGGTCAGCCCGTGCCACTTCTCGGGCAGCGGCAGATGACACTTGGCCAGGAACTCCAGACGTGACGCCCAGATCGTCAGTTCGTTCGTCTTCGTGCGGAACAAGTGGCCTTCGACGCCCACAATGTCGCCGAAATCGAGCAGCCGGAAGGTCTCGAAGTCGCGCTCCGACAGCGCGTCCTTTCTGATGTACGCCTGAATCCGATTGCGCCCGTCCGAGAGAACGAGGAAGTTCGCCTTGCCGAAGCTGCGAATGCCCAGAATGCGGCCGCTCGTGGTGGCCGCGATTCGCGTCTCCTCGAGCTCCGCCCCCGACTTGGCGCTGTGCGCGCCAACGAGCTCGCTGACGGTGGCCGTGCGATCGAAGCGGTGAGGGTAGGCGCTGACACCGAGCGCGCTCAGCTTCGCGAGATTGGCGCGCCGCTGCTCTATCTGTTCGTCTTCAGATGACATTCGTGGAAATCATATCGCACCGGCCGCCCAGAGAATGGCCCGCCCGAGGTGCTCGACGAAGAGTGCCTCGGCGAAGCTCTCGGACGTGTGGCCTCCGGCGGTGTACCACGCGCGCCCGCCCTGGTACACGTGCGACCACATGATGGGATGGTCGGGTGCCATGGTGCCGCCCGAGTACGTCCGCTCGTCGAGGGTGGCAAGTACGGTGACCGTTCCTCTCGGATTGCGCTGAAAGTTGTACCACTCGTCGCGTCTGGCCCACGAGCGCGGCAATGACGCGGTCGATGGATGGCCGGAATCCTCGACCTGCACGGTCGCATTCTGGATGTCCGGATGGCCGGCGAAGTAGGCGCCAACCAGCCCGCCGTAAAACGGCCAGTCGTACTCGGTATCGGTCGCCGAATGCACGCCGACGAACCCGCCCCCGGCGCGGATGAACCGCTCGAAGGCGGCCTGCTGCGCGCCGTTCAGCACGTCGCCGGTCGTTGAGAGGAACACGATGGCCTTGTAGCGGGCGAGATTGTCGTCGGCAAACGCCGCGGCGTCTTCGGTGGCGTCTGCCGAAAACCCCCGCGCGCTTCCCTGCTGTCGAATGGCCGCGATGCCGGCCGGAATGGAGTCGTGGCGGAAGCCTTCCGTCTTCGAGAAGACGAGGATCGTGAAGGTCGGCGGCACCGGCGATGGCCCACCCGGCGCCGGCGGGTCCGCGCCGCCACACGCGCCGCCCGCCAGGACGAACGCGAACCCCACGAACCTCACGAACTTTACGAACCCCACGAACTTTACGAACTTTACGAACCTTCTACGTGAGCTTTTTCTTTACCGCGTCAAGGATGCCGTTGACGAACTTCACGGACTCTTCGCCGCTGAACGTCTTCGCCAGCTCGAGGGCTTCGTTGATGACGACGTTGCGGGGCGTAGTACCGTCGAGGAACTCGCTGATGGCGAGCCGCAGGATGATGCGGTCGAGCGCCGCCATGCGCGACAGCCGCCAGTGCTCGGCCGTTTCGACGATGAGCGGATCCACCCTGTCGAGGTTGGCGATCGTCGAGCGCAGCAACTGCTCGGCAAACGTCCGGACGGCTCTCGGGCGCGCTTTCGGATCCGGGAAGGTTCGCCGCCCAGAAGGTCCGAAGCACCTCTTCGAGATCGGGCTGCTGCCCGACTTCCCACTGATAGAGCATCTGCACGGCGGACTCGCGCGCGCGGTGACGCGTGCGTTGACGCACACCCGGCGTGCCGGTTTCGGCGCTGCTCATACGTTTATGCTCTTCGAGGGCCGGGGCTGCCGCAACGAACGCTGCAGCGTCGCCATCTCGACGGCGGCCATCGCCGCTTCCCAGCCTTTGTTGGCGGGGCCGTCGACGGCCCGTTCGAGCGCTTCTTCGATCGGAATTGGTCGTCAGCACGCCGAAGCTCATCGGCACGCCGGTCGATGCGGCCGCGTCGGTGATGCCCTGCGACGCAGGCCGACGCGATGTACTCGAAGTGCGGCGTCTCGCCCCGGATGAGGCAGCCCAGGCAGACGACCGCGGCGAAGTGTCCGCGCAACGCCGCTTCTCTGGCGCCGAACGGAATCTCGAACGCTCCCGGCACCTTGATGACGCAGATGTCGTCGCCGGCGACGCCCGCCGACGCGAGCGCCTCGATCGCGCCCGCCTGAAGCCGATCGGTGACGAAGTCGTTGAACTTCGACACGACAATCGCGAACTTCATTCCTGGTGCTTTCTGCGATCCTTCGAGCGTAAGCATTTCAATCTGCCAATCTGCCAATCTGCCAATTCTTCTCAGCGCCCTTTGAACTCCGCTTTCCTTTTTTCGAGGAATGCCCTCGTCCCTTCTTTCATGTCCTCGGTCGCCGCCACCATCCCGAAGAGCGCGGCCTCGAACCGGCATGCGTCGGCGAACGGCATCTCGAGCCCGTTGTTGACCGCCTCCATCGCGTACCGTAACGCGAGAGGCGCCTTGGCCGCCAGTTCCACGGCCAGCGCCCGCGACTCGTTCATCAGCTCTGCCGCCGGCACGACACGGTTCACCAGCCCGATGGCAAGCGCCTGCGATGCGGTGATCGGATTGCCGGTGAGGATCAGCTCCATCGCCTTCGCCCTGCCGACGAGCCGCGCGAGACGCTGTGTGCCCGCGAAGCCGGGGATCAACCCGAGGTTGATCTCCGGCTGACCGAATTTCGCGGTGTCGGCCGCAATGCGAAACGTGCAGGCCATGGCGAGCTCGCAGCCGCCGCCAAGCGCGAGGCCGTTGACGGCGGCAATCACGGGCTTGGCGAGCTGTTGCTCGATGAAGTCGAACACCTGCTGTCCGGCATGCGCGCGGCGCCGGGCATGCTCGGGCGTATCGCGCGCCAGCTCGTTGATGTCGGCGCCGGCCACGAACGCCTTCTCGCCGGATCCGGTGACGATGACGCTGCGGATGGAATCGTCTTGCTGAAAATCGAGAAAGGCCTGCCGGAGCTCGTCGATCGTGTTGGCGTCGATCGCGTTCAGCTTTTGCGGACGCTGAACCGTGAGCACGGCAACACCGGCTTCACGCTGAACGAGCAGGTTGTCAAAGGGCATCGCGAAGCTTCGCTAGGAGCGACGCCTGATTATACTCCACGCCCTCACGCCGCTCGCGCCCGCAATCGAACCAGCGGCATCAGCGGCAAGGTCGAGCAGGTCGAAGTCGCGGCCGGGCACGAACAGCTGATGGCACTCGTCGGACAAGCCGTAGAGCGTGGAGATGACGATCGCGCCGCATCACCATGCGCCACGTGATGCCGTGCAGGCCCTTCCGCCAGCGCCCGCGTCGTCAAGACGGCCAGTCCCGCGTACACGGCCAGGTGCGCGTGGTAGTAGGAAAGACCGCCGGGCGGAGACGGCAGCGTCGACAACGACGACAACCCGAAAATCATCGCCATGTACGCGATGACTGGAGCCCAGAACGACAGGAACGGTGATCGGTGAACCGTAGGCGATGAACCTAGAAGGGAAACGGCAGCATCAGCCACCCGAGAATCACGGCAGCGCCAATCATCGCTCCGAACATCTTCGCGCCCATGATCAACTGCTCGCGCATCTCCTCGCGCAGCAGCGCCGCGAATACGGCGGAGACGCAGGCCGAGAAGATGAGCATGAGGAGGAAGTGGCTTTCCATCACTTGCGGCCCATGGAGATGTCGAACGCGTCGATCACCACGAGCGCGTTGAGCAGTCCCGACACAATCAGGAACGTGTTGCCGTACTCGTAGGTGACCGCGATCACGTTGCCCGCGCCGTAGCCCATGCCGCGCGCCACGAAGTATGGAAGGCCGGCACCCATGTCGGCGAGCGCCATGAGGCAGACAAACGGCTCGGAGAGATCGAGCGAAAAGATCCGGCCGTGCAGGAACAGGCCCAGCCCGAACATCGTCAGCAGCACGACGAGAAAGACGAGACCTTTCCGGCGGCCCAGCCACAGATGCCCGAGTCCTGGAACCGCCCATGCCGCCGCGCAAAGAAGAATGCGATTCGGTGATTGCGATCGAACCGAAGCGGTCGCCGGCACGGGTGCCAGTTTACCTCAACTCGCTGATGCTAAACTTCGTCGGTAGTGTCGTCAGAGGTCCTGTCAGACGAAGAATTCGCGCGCTCGCGCTTCGCGCGCGTCCTCCTTGGAGTCGGCGCCATCTCCGGCGCCATCCTGATGATCGAGCTGGCGCTCACGCGCATCTTCTCGGTCACGATGTACTACCACTTCGCGTTCCTCGCGATCTCGATCGCGCTGTTCGGATTGAGCGCGAGCGGCGTCTACGTGTACGTGCTGCGCCGCGTGTTCGAGCGGCGCTCGACCGCGAGCCTGCTGACGACGCACTCGCTGCTCTTCGCCGGCGTGACCGTCCTGTCGCTGGCCGCGCTCGTGAGAATTCGCGTCGGCCTCAATTACTCGCACGAGAACCTCGTGAAGATGATCGCCATCTACACGCTGGCGGCTCTGCCGTTTTTCTCCGGCGGCGCCGTCATCTCGCTGGCGATCACGCGGCTCAGCACGCGCGTCAACGTGGTGTATGCCGCGGATCTGATCGGCGCGGCGGCGGGATGTCTCTTGTTGCTGCCGCTGCTGAATCGATTCGGCGCACCTGGAGTCGTGCTGCTGGCCGCGGTGCTGGGCGGCGCGGCGGCGTTGCTGTTCTCGCCCGCCCACACGCTGGCGCGAACGGCCCTCGTCGCGGCGGCGGCCGTCGGCATCCCCGGTCTCTTGCAGTTGTCGGGCTCGGCGCCCTTCGATGTGAGCAACACCAAGGGGCACGACGCCGACACGGTGCTGTTCGCCAAGTGGAATTCGTTCTCGCGCGTGGCGGTGTACGACCGGTCTCATGGCGACTGGTCGCTGAGCTCGAAGTATCAGGGCGCCAAACCCGAAACGCGCTTCATGGACATCGACTCGGCCGCGTCCACGCCTATCGTGCGTTTCGACGGGGACCTGTCGAAAGTCGAGTACCTGAAATACGAGTTGACCGGCCTCGCCTATCACCTGGTGGGGTCTGTGAATGGGGGTCGGGAGGGGTTTTCCCTGGAATCAGGCGAAAACCCCTCCCGACCCCTTTTACAGCGCTCGTCATCGGGCCGGGGGGCGGGCGCGACCTGCTGACGGCGCTGCTCTTTGGCGCCAGCCGGGTCGATGGCGTCGAAGTGAATCCGATCATCGCCAACGACGTGATGCTCGGCCAGTTCCGGACCTTCTCGGGATCGATCTACCAGAACGCGCAGGTCAACGTCATCGTCGACGACGGCCGCAGCTTCATCAGGCGCTCGAACCTGCGCTACGACGTGATTCAGGCCTCGCTGGTCGATACGTGGGCCGCCACCGCCGCCGGCGCCTATACGCTGACCGAGAACACCCTCTACACCAAAGAAGCGTTCGAGGACTATTACGACCACCTGACCGATCGCGGCATGCTGACGATCACGCGCTGGGTCTTCGACGGTCTGCGGCTCGTGTCGCTCGCGCAGGCCGCGTGCGAAAGCCGCGGATGCTCCGCGGCCGACCACATCGCCATCGTGCAGCAGGATCGCGTGGCGACATTCCTTCTCAAGAAGACGCCCTTCACGCCCGACGATGTCGAGCAGCTTCGCCGCACGTCAGCGAATCTGGGTTTCACCGTGCTTTACGCACCCGGGCAGCGTGACGCGACCAACGACTACGCGAAGCTCGTGCTGGCGTCCGATCGGCGTGCGTTCTACGAGTCGTATCATCACGACGTCGCGCCGACGACCGACAACCGCCCGTTCTTCTTTCACACGACGAAGATCAAGGATCAGTTTCAGACCGCGTTCGGCCGCAGCATGTTGTTCGGGAACGGCCTCAGCGCGCTGATGACGCTGATGGCGATCTCGGCGACGTTCGTGACGCTGTTCGTGGTCGGCCCGCTCGTCGTCTCGGGATCCGAGCTTCGGGGCAGCCAGTGGCCCCTGTGGCTCGGCTACTTCGGGTTGCTCGGCGCAGGCTTCATGTTGATCGAGGTGGCGCTGCTTCAGCGCTTCGTCCTGCTGCTCGGCCACCCTGTGTACTCGCTGACGGTCACGTTGTTTTCCGTGCTCCTGGGAACGGGCATGGGCAGCCTCATCAGCCGCCGGGTCAGCGACGCCAGCCTCCTGCGCACCCTGCAGCTGGTGCTCCTGGGCATTGTCGGCGTGGCCTTTCTGGGTATCTTCGCGCTGCCGCCCATCATCCGGTCCTCGATCAGCGCCAGTCACGCGATGCGGATAGCCCTGACGGTCTGCCTCATTACGCCCGCCGGGGTGCTGATGGGGATGCCTCTCCCGGGCGGCATCCGCCTGATGACCGTAAACCACTCAGCCCTCGTACCTTGGGCGTGGGGCATGAACGGCGCCCTGTCGGTCATCGGCGCCACGCTGGCGGTTTTCATCGCCATGAACTGGGGATTTTCGGTCACGCTGATGGCGGGGGGCGCCATCTACCTGGCCGCCGCTGTACTTCTGCACACTTCTGCCGATAGATAGGTCACGGGACCTTCGCAGGTTCGTAAAAGTTCGTAAAGTTCGTCGGTTCGTCCGGTTCGTGGGGTTCGTTGGCCCCACGGCAAACCGCACCCGAACCTGACGAACCCACGAACCCACGAACCCACGAACCTACGAACCCACGAACCTATTTATGCGACCAGCTCCCCAGCGTCTCCCGGCACCTCAGCCGTCCCACCCCGCGATTATCCGCGAGCTGCGCGCGTTCCAGTGGAACGGCCGGCCCACGCGACGCGCCATCACCAGCGTCGGCCTCGCGAAATCGCGGCCGATCGTCGTCGAGACGTTCGTCAACGAGTTCTGGACGAGCAAGCAGCGCGCGGCCCACAGCCTGCACGAGGTGTCCTACCGTGCGTGCTTCAAGCCGCAGCTTCCGCGATTCTTCATCGATCGCTTCACCGAGCCCGGCGACGTCGTCTACGACCCGTTCATGGGACGCGGCACGACGGTCATCGAGGCCGCGCTGGCCGGACGCACACCGGCGGGATGCGACATCAACCCGCTGAGCGCCATCCTCGCGCTGCCGCGGCTGTCGCCGCCGACCGCCGAGGACGTCGAGGCCAGGCTCGCGGCGCTCGACTTGTCGCTCGCGCCGTCGTACCCCAGGGAACTGGAAGTCTTCTACCATCCGGACACGCTGAGGGAAATCTGCGCGCTGCGCGAGTACCTGCTCGACCGCGAGCGCCGCGGGACGCTCGACGGCATCGATCGCTGGATTCGCATGGTGGCCGTCAACCGTCTCACCGGTCACTCTCGCCGGCTTCTTCTCGGTTTACACGCTGCCGCCGAATCAGGCGATCTCGGTCGAAGCGCAGACGAAGATCAACGCGCGGCGCAAGCAGGTGCCGCCGCGGCGCGAGGTGCGCGCGCTGATTGCGACGAAGACACGGTCGCTCCTGTCAGACTGTGACAGCCCCACGCGTGCGGCGCTCTTTCGCTCGTCACAACGCGCCCGGCTGCTGACGCGCCCGGCCAGCGCCACGCCGCAACTGAAGTCCGGCTCGGTCAGCCTCGTCGTCACCTCGCCGCCGTTTCTGGACGTGGTCGACTATGCCGGCGACAACTGGCTGCGCTGCTGGTTCTGCGGCATCGACACGTCCACGGTCGAGATTTCCATGCACCGCAGGGTCGATGAGTGGCAGGCGGCGATGACCCGCGTCTTCCACGAGCTGGCTCGAGTGCTGAAGCCGGGCGGCCACGTGGCCTTCGAAGTCGGCGAAGTCCGGGGCGGCAAGGTGAAGCTCGAAGAGGCGGTCCTTCCCTGCGGCGTCCGGTCCGGCCTCGAACCGCTGCTCGTCGTCATCAACGCTCAGCAGTTCACGAAGACCGCCAATTGCTGGGGGGTCAGGAACAACGCGAAGGGGACGAACACGAACCGGATTGTCGTGTTCCGGAAGAGCTGAGTCACGGAGTCAAACAGAAGGTCAGAAGATCAGAAGAAACGTTTCTTCTGAGCTTCTGATCTTCTGTTAGTCGTTCGTGGAATGATTTCCTAGCTCTTGTAGCTGCGCAGCGCTTCCGCTTCGTCGTCGTAGCTCTCGAAGACGGTCAGCAGCTTGGTAATCGAAAGCAGGTCCTGCAGCTTCTTGGTCACGTTGGCGAGCTTCAGACTGCCTCCCTCGCGCGTGACGGTCGTATAGGCGCTGACGAGCGCGCCAAGGCCCGCGCTGTCGACGTAACTGACCTCTGCAAGGTTCAGCAGCACGGTTTTCTTGCCCCGATGCATCAGGCTGTGCAGTTTGTCTTTGAGCAGGGCGTCGCCCTCACCGAGCGTGATTTTTCCCGAAAGATCGAGGACCGTGACTGCTCCCACTTCCCGCTCTGCTATCTGCATCACTCACTCCTTTACGCGCGACCCGAAACAAAACAGGAGCGAGAGGATATCAGAAACAAACGGGATGGGGCAAAGATGGCGGTTTATGCGTTCTGGGCGCGCGACGACACCAGGCGCCGGGTCGCCGGCCTGCCGCCGAGCGTCCGGAGGAGCCACTCCGACGCCACCAGGCCGACACTACGGCCCAGAAACGCCGATCCGACGAGCGAATAGGCCGACGCGGCGATGGCCGTCGAGACCCAGTAATTGAAGCCCAGCAGCAGGCCGACGCATCCCGGCCCGAACATCGCCGCCGCGTCGATCCCCATGCCGAGGATCCGCACCCGATGCCGCATGAGGAATCCAGGCGTCTGGCTGTTCGCGCGGTCGGTCGCACGACGCTGCTGCGGCGCCGGCAGGTCTTCCCATTCGAGATCGTGGGCGATGATCTGCGCCTTCTCGCGGATGACGTGCTCGGCGCGTCGATCGCCCCACTCAGGAAACAACCGGCAGAAGTCGTTGACGACGTCGTCGGCGTCGAGCCCGACCCGCATGGCGTAGTCGCGGACGTAGCTGCGCGCGAAGACCCGCTTGGGCCAGCGCGTGAGATCGTTCTCTTCGAGCGATTCCCAGAGCTCGGCGCTGAGCTTCGTTTCCGCGGCGAGTTGTTTGAGTGTGACACCCTTGCGTTCGCGAGCGGCCCTGAGGACGGGTCCGAAGGTTTCCTTTTCGAGTCGCACGTCTCTTTAGCGAAGCAAATTCCCTTCCAACGAAATCGCTAGAGAAAATGGAGAGACGGCACCGGTTCGCTTCCAGGAATTGCACACTTGAGAGACGCGAAATTACAATACCGGCAGCGCGGCGAGCGGCGCGGGGCGATGGGGCTCTACCGCTCGTGGCGCTCACGGCGTCCGTGCCCCTTGACGGACGCGCGCGAGCGAACGCGCAACGGGTGCTGGAGCCCCGCGACTGAAGATGGACACTCACAACAAGCTGGCAATTCTGTGCGGCGGCGGTCCCGCGCCCGGTCTGAACAGTGTTATCGCGGCAGCCACCATTCGCGCGCGGGTGCAGGGCGTCGACGTGCTCGGATTGCGCGACGGGTTCGAGTGGATCATGCAGGGAGACATCGATCATGTCACCCCGCTCACCATCGAGGGCGTGTCCCGCATCCATTTCCGGGGGGGCTCGCATATCGGCATCGCGCGCGCCAACCCGTCGAAGAGTCCGGCGTTGCTCGAAAATGCGGTGCAGTCGCTGCTGCGGCTCAACGTCTCGCAGTTGATCACGATCGGGGGCGACGATACGGCGTTTTCGGCCATGAAGCTGGCAGAACACGCCGACGGCCGGCTGCGCGTTGTGCACGTGCCCAAAACGATCGACAACGATCTCGACCTGCCGCCGGATATCGATACGTTCGGCTTTCAGACCGCACGGCACTATGGCGTCGAAATCGTCAAGAACCTGATGGTCGACGCCAAGACGACATCGCGCTGGTACATCGTCATCGCGATGGGGCGCACCGCCGGGCACCTGAGCCTCGGCATCGCGAAAGCCGCGGGCGCCACGCTGGCGCTCATTCCGGAAGAGTTCAAGGCTCCGCTGGGGCTGAAGGTCCTGGTCGATACGCTCGTCGGCGCCATCATCAAGCGCCTGAGCTACGGCCGCCGCGACGGCGTCGCCGTCATCGGCGAGGGGGTCGTGCTGCACCTCAGCGAAGACGATCTCGCCGATCTGAAAGGCGTCGAGCGCGACGCCCACGGCCACGTGCGCATTGCCGAGGTCAACATCGGCGAGATTCTGAAAGTCGAGATCAACGCGCGGCTCAAGCAGTTCGGCCTCAAGTCCACGCTCGTCGCGAAGAACATCGGCTACGAGCTGCGCTGCGCCGACCCGATTCCGTTCGACATGGAGTACACGCGCGATCTGGGCTACTGCGCCGCGAAGTACCTCCTGTCGGGCGGGTCCAACGCGATGATCTCGATGCAGGCGGGACACTTCGTCCCGATCCCGTTCAAGTCGATGCTCGATCCGAAGACCGGGAGGGCGAAGACCAGGCTGGTCGACATCGACTCGACGCGGTACCACATCGCGCGCCGCTACATGATTCGGCTCCGGAAGGACGATTTCCAGGATCCGCACGAGCTCGCGAAGCTCGCGGCGACCGCGGGCCTCTCCAACGCGGAGTTCAGCAAGGAATTCGAGTATCTCGTCGTCAACGATCCGCCGGCGGCGCTATGGAAAGACGGATCGGAGTTCAAGTAACCCGATTGGTGGATTCCCCGTCGGGGTAGCGCAGGGCTTTAGCCCTGCCTCCCCGGTGGCACAGGGCTTCAGCCCTGTCTACAGCGTATTCTTCGTGCCTTCGTGGTCAAACGACGTCGAAGTGCGTCAGTTGCTTGAACTCGGTGAAGCGGTCGCGCACCTCGTCGGGGGTCAGGCGAAGCAGCCGATCGACGCTGAAATCCTCGACGGCAAATGACGCCAGCGTGCTTCCGTAGATGATGGCGCGCGCCAGCGAGGCGTCGTCGACGTCGTCGCAGGACGCCAGATAGCCCAGAAACCCGCCGGCAAACGTATCGCCTGCGCCCGTCGGGTCGAAGACCTCCTCGAGCGGCATGGCGGGCGCGGCGAAAAAGCCGCCGCCGCTCCGCGTCATCAGCACGCCGTGCTCGCCGCGCTTGATGACGAGCGTCTTCGGCCCCATCGCCTGAACCGCCCGCGCGGCCTTCACCAGGTTCGCCTCTCCGGCCAGCTCGCGCGCCTCGGAATCGTTGATCAGGAGGATGTCGACGCGTTTCAACACCCGTTTCAACTCCTCGGGGGTGCGCTCGATCCAGTAGTTCATCGTGTCGGCGCCCACGAGCGTCGGCTTCTGCACCTGATCCAGAACGTCCAACTGAAGAGTGGGATGGATGTTGCCCAGAAACACGACCGGCGACGACTTGTGGCTCTCGGGAATCTTCGGGGCGAACTTCTCGAACACGTTCAGGTGCGTGTAGATCGTCTCGCGGCTGTTCAGGTCGAAGCCGTATTCGCCCTTCCATCGGAACGTCTCGCCCGGGACGGTTTGGAGCCCCGCAAGGTCGATGCGGCGCCCGCCAAAGACCTTCGCGACGTTCTGACCGAAGTCCTCCCCGACGACCGCGACAATGCGCACCTCGGTGAAGAAGGACGCGGCGATGGCGAAGTACGTCGCCGCTCCGCCGACGACGCGATTCTTCTCGCCGAACGGTGTCTTGATGGAATCGAACGCAACAGAGCCGACAGCAAGAATGGGGTTCATGAAAGGTATCTGCCGATGATGGGCGCCAGATCGCGCTTCAACTGCGCCGGAACGACCTCGGGTCTCGTGATGAGCGCGTACTTCAGCGCCGACCCGCACTCACACGATCGATTGGCGGCAAGCTTCGCGATGGCCTCGGCGATCGCGTGCTGAGCCGTTTTCGCGTTCTGCATCAGCGTCTGCACGATCATCTCGACGGTCACCGAATCGTGATCCGGATGCCAGCAGTCGTAATCGGTGACGAGCGCGAGCGTGACGTAGCACATCTCGGCTTCGCGCGCGAGCTTCGCTTCCTGAAGGTTCGTCATCCCGATCACGTCCATCCCCCAGGATCGATAGAGCTTCGACTCGGCCAGCGTCGAGAACTGCGGGCCCTCCATGCAAACGTACGTCCCACCGCGATGCACGCGTGCGCCAACCGCCTGCACCGCGTCGGCGCCGACCCTGGCGAGCTCGGGACAAATCGGGTGCGCAAACGACACGTGGGCCGCCAGGCCGCCGCCGAAAAACGTACTGATGCGGCCTTTCGTCCGATCGAAAAACTGATCGGGCACGACGATGTCGAGCGGCGGGTACTCCTGTTTGAGGCTGCCGACCGCGCTCGCCGAAATGATGCGCTCGACGCCGAGCATCTTGAACCCGAAGATGTTGGCGCGAAAATTCAGTTCCGACGGCAACAGCCGGTGACCCGCCCCGTGCCGCGCGAGAAAGGCCACGCGTTTGCCGGCGAGCGTGCCGATCAAATATGGGCCTGACGGATCGCCGAATGGCGTCGACAGGCTTTTCTCTTCGCGGTCGGTCAGCTCGGCCATGTCGTACAGACCGCTGCCGCCGATGACTCCGATTTGAACTGTCATGGATCTCCACGGTCCGGCTAAAGCCGGACACTACGTACTGCCATCCGCCATCCGCCATCCGCCATGTCAGGCGACAACCTCGATGTAGCGCTTCCCGTCGCGTTCGCGGATATACCCGGCGGCGATCTCCGGATCGTGCTCGAAAATGATCAGGTACTCGCGCTCGATCGCTTCTTTCAGGAAGGCCCGCTTGAAATTGAGCGTATCGAGCGGGAACAAATCGTAGCCCATCACCCAGACTTCGGGAAGGTGCGCGGAGGTCGGCAGCAGGTCGGCGACGAAGACGGCGGTCCTGCCACCCGATTCGATGAGCACCATCTGGTGGTGCATCGTATGCCCACCGGTGCGCCGCACCCGTACCCCCGGCATGATCGTCGAATCGTCGTCGACGAGCTGCAGCACGTGGTGGTCGGCCAGCGGCTTGTAGTTCTCGAGGAAGTAGCTGCCTTTGGTCCG
The DNA here is from genome assembly GCA_963746535.1 of Vicinamibacterales bacterium. Taxonomy (GTDB): domain Bacteria; phylum Acidobacteriota; class Vicinamibacteria; order Vicinamibacterales; family JAMQPK01; genus JAMQPK01. The sequence goes on from CAVVBP010000014.1 coordinate 69,566, forward strand.
CTCGTTCGCGTGCATCGCATCGTCGAACTCGCCGCGCCGGACCACGTATTGCGCGCGGGGAAACCGCGGACGCACCGAGTCATCGGGCGCCCGTTCGGTGAACCCGCCGGCATGGTCGAAATGCAGGTGCGTGGCCAGCACGATGTCGATCGTGTCAACCGACGCGCCTGCCGCCACGATCGAATGCCGCAGGTTGTAGTCGCGCTCGAGCCGGAAGATGTCGGCCTGCTTGGGCGTCATCTTGTCGCCTGAACCGGCGTCGATGAGCATGGTTCGCGCCCCGCGCACGAGCAGGCAGCGCATTGCCATCCGGATGCGATTGCGATCGTCGGGCGGCGCCTTCTTCTCCCAGAACGTTTTCGGAACCACTCCGAACATCGCCCCGCCATCGAGGTAGAAAAACCCGTCGGACACGGTCACGATCTCGACATCGCCGAGCCGAATCGTCTTCGGTCGCTCGGGGACGGGCGGACGAACCGCCGGCTGCGTGAGCTCCACGAGCACGCCCTGGGCGCTCGACGGGTGGATGAACGCGACGCTCGCACCCTCTGCCCCGGGTCTGGGCTCGTCGTCGACGAGCCGGACGTTCCGCCGCCGGAGCTCGGCAAGCGCCGCACGGATGTCATCGACTCGCAGCGTGATGTGATGGAGCCCGGGCCCCCGCTTCTCGAGAAATCTGGCAATCGGTGAATCGGGAGACGTGGCCTGCAGCAACTCCAGAGACGAGGGACCGGTGTTGATGAACTGGGCCCGCACCTGTTGCGCCGCCACATCTTCGGCGCGTTCGACCTCGAGCCCCAGCGCGTCGCGAAAAAACACAAGAGACGACTCGAGATCCCTGACGGCGATCCCGACATGATCCAGCACGGCCTTCATGCTTCGTCGCGGGCGATCATCCGCCCGCCCTCCCCAGCAGCTCGCCCGCGGCGGAATAGGGATCGATACTCCGCGCGACGATACGGTCCACAAGTGTCGTCATTTCGGCCGGCGGTACGCGAGATTCGACTTGCTGAAGCAGCTTCGCCGACAAAATCGCGCGAAGCTGGATCTCGGCGCGTTGGCGCCGCCTCGACCTCACGATCGACGTCTGCTCGCTGAATCGCCGGATGGCCTCGATCAGCTCGTCGAACCCGACGCCGGCGGTCGCCTGGGTACGAATAATCGGCGGACGCCACTCACCATCCTGATATGCGTGCAAACTCAACAGCGACTCGACGTCGGCCACCGTCCGATCGGCGCCTTCGCGATCGGCTTTGTTCACCACAAAGATATCCGCAATCTCCATCACGCCGGCCTTGAGCGCCTGCACGTCGTCGCCCATGCCGGGCACGAGGACGACAACGGACACATCCGCCGTGCGCGCGATCTCCACTTCGTCCTGGCCCACGCCGACCGTCTCGATGGCGACGATGTCCTTGCCGGCCGCGTCGAGCACGACCGCCGCGTCCGCGGTCGCGCGAGCGAGTCCGCCCAGGTGTCCACGTGTGGCCATGCTGCGAATGAACACGCCGGCGTCCTGGGCGTGCGCCTGCATGCGGACGCGATCGCCCAGCATCGCCCCGCCGCTGAACGGGCTCGTGGGATCGACCGCAATCACGCCGACGCTGCGCCCGGCTTTGCGCCAACGCGCCACCAGGCCGTCGACGAGCGTGCTCTTGCCCGCACCGGGCGCCCCGGTCATCCCGACGAGAAATGCCCGGCCCGATCGCGGAAACAGGTCGCGCACGAGCGCCGGCCCTTCGTCGCCGTCGTTCTCGACCAGCGAGATACCGCGCGCGATGGCGCGCACATCGCCCGCCATGACGAGATCCGAGAGAGCAGACAACCTGCGGAATTTATCACGGTCGACACCGCCGGCACTTACGACTTGTACTCTGCTGCAGGACTGGTACAATGGCAGGCCATGAAAATGCGACTGGCCATCATCGCGCTCGCGCTCGTCGTGTTCACACCATCGGCCGCGCTCGCCGACGCCACGTTCTTCCTCGGGAGCAACTCGGCCAACGACGAGCGAACGGTCGCTCGAGGCTTCGCGTTCGGCGTGAGCCTCGTGATTATCGGGTTCGAATTCGAGTACAGCGGCTCGTCTGCGGACGAGACCAGGGCGGTGCCGTCGCTCAAGACCACATCGGGCAACGTTCTCCTGCAGACGCCGACGTCCGGCTTCCAGCTGTATTTCACCACCGGCGCAGGGTTCTACCGCGAAAATCTTGGGAACGATCAGGCCACCGACCTGCTGCTGAACACGGGCGGCGGCGCGAAAATCCACATCGCCGGCCCGCTGCGGGCACGCGTGGACTATCGGATTTTCAACTTGAAGGGCACCCCGCGAGACTCGACGGTGCAGAGGATGTACGCGGGACTGAACCTGGCCTTCTAACGAGGGCTGAGGGCTGAGGGCTAAGGGCTGGGGGCTGAGGGGAACTTCAACCTTCGACTCTCTACTCTTCCCTAAGCCCTAAGCCCTGAGCCCTAAGCCCTCAGCCTTCTATTTCCCGTAATCCACGACCGGCAGCAGATTGATGGGAATCAGTCCGCTGGCGAACGCCTCGGTATACTGCTTGAAGAGCGCCTGGATTTCGGCGGGAAATGCTTCGTTCAGGATGTTGACGATGTTGTAGTCGGCTTCCTTCACCGCCGGGTCGATGATCATCACGTAGGTGACGTTGCCGTTCGCGGCGGCCGCATCCGACTTGTAAACGCGCCACGAAGCCGCCTGCTGCTTCCTCTCGGGCTTCTCGCTCTTCGTCAGCGCTTCTTTCGTCTTGTTCAACACCGTTTCGAAATCGGCCGTGCTGCCCGACTTGATGGTGTAGAGAATGAGTCCGGCGCCGCCGCTGAAGACGCGGGCGTTCGGCGTCTGCGCATGGGCATTCACTGCCGTGAAAGCCAAAACGGCGAGGGCCAGGATAAATACTCGCATTCACTCCTCCTTAGTTGACGAACGGGGGCTTAATATTTAGCCGGTACGCACCGCAAACTCAAGTCTAAACGAACACCGACATTACTTCATTGGCCAGGAGCATCCCTTTTCGGGTCAGCCAGAGACGTTCGTCCTGTCTCAGCAGGAGGCCCGCATCGAGATATGGCGCGAGGCGTACGCCAAACCTGTGCCAGACATCGACGCCGTAGCGTTTCGACAGGATTTCGAGGTCGATGCCATCCCTCATGCGCAGTCCGGTAAACAGCGCATCGCCAAGGCGCTCGTCATTCGACAAGTGGCGATGGTCGACGGTCACCGGCAGGCCTTCATTCATTCTCTGAATGTAATCGTCGGTCGATGCGATGGTGCGCCACCGGATCCCCTGCCACGTGGAATGCGCGCCCGGACCGAATCCCAGCCAGTTGCCGTCGGTCCAGTACTTGATGTTGTGACGCGACTGACGGCCAGGTCTGCACACGTTCGAGATCTCATACTGTTCATAGCCCGCCGACTCGAGCCGGGCCATCGCCGTCTCGTACATGTCGGCCACGCCTTCATCGGATTCCTGCGGCCATCCAAAGCGATCGATGTCCTGCTTGAGCGGCAGATGCGGATAGACCTCCAGGATGTACAGCGACATATGCTCGGGCCCGACACGAATCGCGTCTTCAACCGACTCGAGCCACTGCCCAACGTCCTGGCCGGGCAGCCACATCATGAGATCGAGGCTGATGTTGTCGAAGCCCGCGGCTCTTGCCAGTCCGATGGCTTCGACGGCCCGTTCGGCCGAATGCAGCCGGCCCAGCCGCTTCAATTCCCCATCCCTGAACGACTGGACGCCGAAGCTCAGACGATTGACACCGGCCCGGCGAAAATGTTCCAGGCTATCCCGGCTGACGCTCTCGGGGTTGGCCTCGAGCGTGATTTCCGCATCGTCGCTGAGGGCCAGTGACCGGCGAGCCTCGCCGATGATGGCCTCGACGTCCGCCGGTGAGAGCAGCGACGGTGTGCCGCCGCCGAAGTAGAGCGTGTCGGCAGCCAAGGGGTCGGGAGGGGTTTTCGATTCGATTGCAGCGAAAACCCCTCCCGACCCCTTTATCTCGCTCAGCAGCGCGGCGACAAATCGCGACTTCAGGCCCTCGTCGTACAGGCCGCGATTGAAGTTGCAGTAGTTGCAGATGGCGCTGCAGAAGGGAACGTGGACGTAAATCCCCGGACTCGATCCAGATCCAGGGATTAGGAATTCGGGATTAGGGATTAGTGGAGCCGGCCCGGCCACCGGACCATTTTAGGTCGGCTTTGCCGTCGCGGCGCAGTTGCGCCTTCATCGGTCCGGACGAGCGGCTCGGAAGCCGCTGTTTCCCACGGTTCATCTTCCACATTGTCAAGAGGTCATCAGGGCCGGCGTTCGTCGGCCGGTGGCGATAGTCCGCGCCTTCGAATTCCACGAACTCGCACATCTCGTACAGCCGCGAGTGCATCCGGAATCCGACGCGCACCAGGAGCGAGTCGGGATCGGTGCGATCCTCCTTCTCCTCGAAGTTTGAGGTAAATATCGTGGCCCGTTTGTGGTTGTATCGTGTATTCACCACCAGGTTGATCGTCTCCTCGACCCACTCGGACGTCTTTTCCTTTCCGAGATCGTCGAGGACCAGCAGATCGGCCTCCATGACGGGCCGCAGGACGTCGCTCTCGGCAGTGCGTGTGACTGGATTGTACGTGCCTCGGATTGTCTTGAGCAGCTCGGGCACGTCACAGAACAGCGCGGTAGCGCCTTTCTCGAGAACGGCGTGCTTGATCAGTGCCACGGATAAATGAGTTTTGCCGATCCCGGGTGGGCCGATGAAGAACAAGCCTTTCTCGACCACCGGAAACTTTTCCGCGAAGCGCTTCGAGGCCTTCACCGCATTCGTCAGGCCCTCGTTGGGATAGAACATCAGGTTGTCGAGCGTGCAGTGGAGATATCTGGGGGGAATGCCCGCGGCCTTGATCACACTCGCGAGTTGGGACTTGCGCCAGCAATCGCAGCGCGTGACGCGCTCGATCTCACCATCCTGGAATGTCTTCCAGCCGGTTCCGTTGCAGAGCGGGCATGTATCCTGGTTCTGCAGCGGCGAAGTCACGCCACATGATAGCGCGATTTTTTTGTCGCGCCGTTTTTTGTTTAGCGCGCCTGCTTTTTTGTCGCCGAGGCTGGTGGGGTATTTGACGGATTCGTGCGCACGAGATCGGTAGACGTCGATTTCACGAGCGCCGTGTTGAGCCGCTGCTCCCAATCGTCGATGCCGCGGGCGAGCTCGCGCTTGACGTACTCCATGAACTCGTTCACTTCGCCCTGCATCTGTTCGATCTTGCGGCGCATGTTGAGGATGACTTCGACACCCGCCAGATTCACGCCCAGATCGCGCGTCAGCGTCAGGATCGTCTCGAGCTGCTCGAGGTCTTCCTCCGAGTACAGCCGCGTATTGCCCTCGGTCCGCGACGGCTTCAGCAGGCCCTCGCGCTCGTAGAGACGCAACGTCTGCGGGTGGATGCTGTACTTCTGCGCCACCGCGCTGATCATGTAGTACGCCTTGCCGGTTTTTCTGACGGCCATGGCTTAGTCGCGTCCCTCGTCTCTGGCCGGTGCCCGCTCCATCGCATTGATCTTCCCGAACTCGCGCAGCAGCTCCTTGGAGCGTTCGTCCAGCAGCCTGGGGAGCACGACCTTCACTTCGACCACCAGATCGCCCCGTTCGCCGCTGCGCGGCGACGGCGCACCGCGCCCGCGAATGTGAAAGCGCTGCCCGGTCTGCGTGCCGGGAGGGACACGCAGCCGCGCCATTCCATCGGGCGCCGGGACGTCGACCCTGGCGCCAAGAGCCGCCTCGTGCACGCCAATCGGCACCGTGATGTGCAGATCATCTCCCTCGCGCTGGAACGTTTCGTGGGCGTCCACCTGAACCATGATGAAGAGATCGCCCACAGCCCCCTGCCGCTCGCCGGCGTTGCCTTTCTCGGGCACGCGAATGCGCGCACCATCGGGTACGCCGGCGGGAATCCGCACGGTGATCGTCTCGGTGCGCATTTCCACGCCAAGGCCGGCGCACCGGCCGCAGACCGTGTGTACGAGGCGGCCCGATCCGCCGCACGCGTCACAGCTCTTCGAGAACACCATGCTGCCGCGGCGTGAACGGAGGACCCCCGTCCCCTGACAGCGATGGCATCGCGCCTCGGCGACCTTGAGCAACCCGGCGCCCCGGCACGAGTGACACGTATCACGGCGCGTCAGCGTCATCTGTCGCTCCGCGCCTTTCAGGGCTTCGTCGAACGTCAACGACACCGAGGCGTACAGATCGGCGCCCCGAACCGGCTCGCCCGCCCGCACGTCCTGGCGCTGGCTGAAGACCTCGGCAAACAGATCGCCGAACGTCGTGCCTTCCGCGTGCGCGACGCCGCCGGAGAAGTCGAACCCCTCGAACTCGACCGACACCGAACTCGACGTGATTGACAACGCCCCGGCGTCGTACCGCAGGCGCCGCTCGGGATCGCTCAACGTCTCGTAGGCACGCGTGATCTCCTTGAAACGCGCCTCCGCGGCGTTATCACCCGGGTTGATGTCCGGGTGATATTTCCGCGCAAGGCGCTTGTAGGAACGCTTGATCTCGATCAAGGTCGCTCCTCGCGCGATGCCCAAAAGTTCGTAAAGATCCATCCCTAATCACTTCTCATCAACGACTTCGGCATCGATCACGTCGCCTTCTTTTCCGCCACCCGATTCCGAGCCGGCCTGGCCGCCGGGTGCAGCGCCGCCGGGACCCTGCTGACCGCCGCCACCCGCACCCGACGACTGGGCCTGCTTGTACAGGCTTTCAGCCGCCGCGTGCTGCACCTTGTTCAACGCCTCCATCGCGGCGCTGATGGCCGCCACGTCGGTGCCCGCGTTCGCCTTCTTGAGATCCTCGATCGCGGATTCCACCGCCGTTCGATCCGATCCCGAGAGCTTGTCGCCCGCGTCCTTCACCATCCGCTCGGCCGCGTAGACGGCCTGGTCGGCACGGTTGCGCGTCTCGATCTCGTCTTTGCGCTTCCGGTCCTCGTCGGCGTGCGACTCGGCTTCCTTCATCATCTTGTCGACCTCGTCCTTGCTGAGGCCGCTCGAGGCCGTAATCGTGATCTTCTGCTCCTTGCCGGTGCCGAGATCCTTGGCCGACACGTTGACGATGCCGTTGGCGTCGATGTCGAAGGTGACCTCGATCTGCGGAATGCCGCGTGGCGCCGGTGGAAGCCCGACGAGATGGAACCGGCCGAGCGTGCGGTTATCGCGCGCCAGCGGACGCTCACCCTGCAGGACGTGCACTTCCACGCTGGTCTGGTTGTCGGCCGCCGTCGAGAAGGTCTCGCTCTTGCGCGTGGGAATCGTCGTGTTGCGCTGAATCAGCGTCGTCATGACGCCACCGAGCGTTTCGATGCCGAGCGACAGCGGCGTCACGTCGAGCAACAGCAGGTCTTTCACCTCGCCCGCGAGCACACCGGCCTGAACCGCCGCGCCCACCGCAACGACCTCGTCCGGGTTCACGCCCTTGTGCGGGTCTTTCCCGAACAACTCTTTGACGATGGCCTGCACGCGCGGAATGCGCGTCGAGCCGCCGACGAGCACCACTTCGTCGATCTTGCCCGGGTCGACGCCGGCATCGCTGAGCGCCTGCTTGGTGGGACCCACCGTGCGCTGCAGCAGATCCTCGACGAGCTGCTCGAACCTGGCGCGCGTCAGCTTCAGCGCCAGGTGCTTGGGGCCGCTGGCATCGGCCGTGATGAACGGAAGGCTGATGTCGGTTTCCATGACCGACGACAGCTCCATCTTGGCCTTCTCGGCGGCTTCCTTCAGGCGCTGGAGCGCCATCCGGTCCTTGGTCAGATCGATGCCGTCGCTCTTCTTGAATTCAGAAGCGATCCAGTCGATGACCTTCTGGTCGAGGTTGTCACCACCGAGGTGCGTGTCTCCGTTGGTCGACTTCACCTCGACGACGCCTTCACCGACTTCGAGAATCGAGATGTCGAACGTGCCGCCGCCGAAGTCGTACACGGCGATCGTTTCGTCTTTCTTCTTGTCGAGACCGTAGGCCAGCGCCGCCGCGGTCGGCTCGTTGACGATGCGCATCACCTCGAGGCCGGCGATCTGGCCGGCGTCCTTGGTCGCCTGCCGCTGCGCGTCGTTGAAATACGCCGGAACCGTGATGACCGCCTTGGCGACAGGCTGACCGAGGTATTCCTCCGCCGCCTGCTTCAGTTTCTGCAGGATCATCGCGGAGATTTCGGGCGGCGACGACTCCTTGCCGCCCGCGTTGATGCGCACGTCGCCGTTCGAGACGCGTATGACGCTGTACGGCACCATCTTCATCTCTTCGTTCACTTCGTCGTACTTCCGTCCCATGAAGCGCTTGATCGAAAAGATGGTGTTCTCGGGATTGGTCACCGCCTGGCGCTTGGCGACCTGTCCCACCAGACGCTCGCCCGTCTTGGTAAACGCGACAATCGATGGCGTCAGTCGGCTCCCCTCCGGATTGGTGATGACCGTGGGCTCGCCGCCTTCCATGACTGCGACGACCGAGTTGGTGGTGCCGAGATCGATGCCGATGATTTTGCTCATACAGAAATTCCTCGCACGAATGAGTTGGGAACTTTAGGCACTCTTAATTATGAAATGTGAGTCGACTGATGTAAAGGCTGCTCGCCCGCCACCCGGCATAAAGCCTAGACCTGCAGCCGTTTAGCGAAACTGATAGAATGAGCCCTCCGATGGCCGGTACGCCTTCGCCTCAGTCACCGCGCCGCAACTCGGCTAAGACCCTGGTCATCCGCTTCGCCGGGCATGCCGGGCTTGCGGCGTTGTTCATTACGGTCGCGCTGCTGGGGATTCTCAGCGGCGTCATGTTCGCGTACGCGGGCGACCTGCCGCTCATTTCGGGCCTCGACAACTACGCGCCCAGCGCCATCACGCGCGTCTACGCCGTGAACGGCGAAACGCTCGGCGAGTTTGCGATCGAGCGGCGCATCGTCATCCCTTACGACGACATCTCGCCGTACTTGCGGAACGCCATCATCTCGGCGGAAGACAAGGACTTCAACAATCACTTCGGTCTGAGCGTGCCGGCGCTGCTCATCCGCCTCAGCAGCGACATCGTGCGGCGCCGGATGATCGCCGGCGCGAGCACGTTGACGATGCAGCTCGCGCGCAATCTGTTTGCCGAGGAGGTCGGCTTCACCGTCGGCGACAAGAGCCCCGAGCGCAAGATCAAGGAGATTCTCGTCGCGATTCAGATCGAAAAGCGCTACACCAAACGCGAGATCCTCACCTTCTACAGCAACCAGATGCACTTCGGCCACGGCACGAACGGCGTCGAGGCGGCGGCCCGTCTGTATTTCGGCAAGCGCGCCAAGGACGTCACGCTCGAAGAAGCGGCCATGATTGCCGGAATCATCCAGTCGCCGGCCCGTCAGAGTCCGTACGTGAATCGCGGAGCGGCCAAGTTCCGGCGCGACTACACGCTGCAGGAGATGGCCGAAAACGGGTACATCACGCAGGTACAGGCGGACGAGGCGAAGAAGAAGCCCATCGTCACGCGCGGACAGCCGCAACCGGTGAGGTCGGTCGCGCCGTTCTTCACCGAAGAAGTGCGGAAGTACCTGGAGCAGAAGTACGGCGCCAAAGCCCTCTATGAGGGCGGGCTGTCGGTGCAGACGGGCGTGGACATGCGGCTCCAGCTGGCCGCCAATCGCGCGCTCGATCGCGGCCTGCGTCTCGTCGACAAGCGGCGTGGGTATCGCCGCGACAAGCCGAATGTCGTCGCGCAGGGGCGCACCGTCGACGGCTACCGCAACGATCGCTGGTCGCAGCCGATGGCGGAAGGCGACATCGTGCCGGCTATCGTCACCGCCGTGACGCCCGCAAGCGCGCGAATCCGGGTCGGCGATCAGGCCGTCGAGCTTCGCGGCGAGGCGATCGCATGGGGACGCCGGCCGCCTCCGGCGCTGTTCAAGGTCGGCGACCTCATCGACGTGGAGATCAAGAAAATGGGCCCGGCCGCCCGCATCGAGGCCGCGTCGCTCGAACAATCGCCGCTCGTCGAAGGCGCGCTCGTCGCGATTGACAACCACTCCGGCCAGATCCGGGCGATGGTCGGCGGGTTCAGCTTCGATCGCAGCAAGTTCAACCGGGCGACGCAGGCGCGCCGGCAGGTCGGCTCGCTCTTCAAGCCCTTCGTCTACACCGCGGCCATCGATCGCGGCTACACGCCCACATCGATCATCGTCGACGAACCCGTGGCCTACAACGCCGGACCCGGACAGCCGCCGTACATGCCGAAGAACTACGATGGGAAGTACGAAGGCGGCGTGACCCTGCGGCATGCCCTCGAGGACTCGCGAAACGTACCGGCCGTGAAGATGATGGATTCGCTCGGCCCGCCGCAGGTCATCGCCTATGCCAGGCGGCTCGGCGTGGAGGCCAAGCTCGAGCCCTATCTGTCGCTCGCGCTCGGCGCCGCCGATCTGACGCTGATGGAGATGACGTCGGCCTACTCGGTGTTTCCGAACGGCGGCGTGCGCATGCGGCCCTACCCCATTCTGAAGATTTCAGACCGCGACGGAAACCTGCTCGAGGAAGGTCGTCCCGAGCCGCAGGATGCCATCAGGGCCGACACGGCGTTCGTGATGACGAACCTGCTTCGAGGCGTCGTGCAGCGCGGCACGGGCGCGTCGGCGGGCAAGCTTGGATGGCCACTCGGCGGCAAGACCGGAACAACCGACGACTACGGCGATGCGTGGTTTATCGGCTTCGATCCCGATATCACCGTCGGCGTATGGGTAGGTCACGACGAGCGCAAGCCGATCGGCCACAACGAAACCGGCGGCATCGCCGCCCTCCCGATCTGGATCCAGTTCATGCAGGCCTACATCGCCACGCGCGACCAGGAGAACCCGCCTGAATTCGTCGCGCCCGGCAACATCGTGTTCGTGCCCGTCAACGCCGCGAACGGTGAGGTGGCCGGGGAAGGCACGACCGGCATCGACGAAGCCTTTATTTCAGGGACTCAACCGGGGACGGTCTTTCCGCATTGATCCCCGTTCCGACCTTCAAAAACCCGGGAACACTAAGATCACTAAGGAAGTTAGAAACAAGATCACCAAGAAAGGAATTCTTTGTGTTCTTGTCTGGTTCTCACCTTAGTGTTCTTAGTGATCCCTAGTCCTCTTCTGCGTCCGTCGGCTGCCCCAGAGTGCCCGAGGCCTTTTGCATCAAGTACGCCTTGATGAAGGGATCCAGATCGCCGTCGAGCACGCGCGTCGGGTCGCCAATCTCGAACTTCGTGCGGTGGTCCTTGACCATCTGATAGGGGTGCAGGACGTAGCTGCGAATCTGGCTCCCGAAGGCAATCTCCTTCTTCGCCCCGCCGATCTGATCGAGCTTCGACTGCTGCTCCTTCATCTTGATGTCGAACAGCCTCGCCTTGAGCACGCGCATCGCTGAGTCCTTGTTGCGATGCTGGGATCGCTCGTTCTGACACGACACGACAATGCCGGTGGGAAGGTGCGTGATGCGGATGGCCGAATCGGTGACGTTGACGTGCTGACCGCCGGCGCCGCTCGACCTGAAGGTGTCGATCCGAATGTCCTTTTCGTCGATCACTACGTCTTCGTCTTCCGGAAGTTCCGGCCAGACATACACCGATGCGAACGACGTGTGACGGCGCGCGGCCGAGTCGAACGGTGAAATGCGCACGAGCCGATGCACGCCGGCTTCGGCCGACAGCAGCCCGAACGCGAACTCCCCCGCCACCGTGACGGTGACGCTCTTGAGCCCCGCCTCGTCGCCCGGCTGGTAATCGATCACCTCGCGCCTGAACCCCCGGCGCTCGATCCACCGCAGGTACATCCGCATCAGCATCTCGGCCCAGTCCTGCGACTCGGTGCCGCCCGCACCCGGATGAATCGTGATGATGGCGTTCCTGCGATCGTGCTCGCCGCCGAGCATCTTCTTGATTTCGCCGCCCTCGACCAGGCCGGCGAACTCCTCGATGCCCGACGACAGCTCGCCGGCCACATCCTCACCCTGGCCGGCCCAGTCGATGAGCACACCCAGATCGTCCGATTTCGTCTTGAGCGCGGAAATCAGCTCGACTTCTTCCTCGACACGGCGGCGGCGCTGCAGGGTTTTTTGCGCCTCGATCTGGTTGTTCCAGAAGTCCGGCGCGGACGCGCGAGCTTCTATCTGCGCGAGCTCGTCGCGGGGGCGTGCGGCTTCAAAGATAGCTCCGCAGATCGGCGGAGCGTTTGACGAGATCCTGGTACCTGCGGTTCAGTTCATCGAGAGCGATAGCCACGAATACCTCCAGCAGAGACGAGCGCGGCCAGTGTCAGCCCCGCGCATATGTAGGCGACGAGATCCCCGATTGTGCCATAGATCGTGCGCGACTCCAGCATGCGGACCTCGCCGACCACGATCTCGCGCTTGAAGATCTCCGTCTGCTGCAGCACCCGCCCGTACGGATCGACGACGCCGCTGATGCCGGTATTGGCCGCGCGCGCCAGATATCGGCCCTGTTCGATCGCCCGCAACTGGGCCTGCAGGAAATGCTGGAACGGCGCCGAGGAGTATCCGTACCACGCGTCGTTGGTGATGGTCGTCAGCAACTGGCTGCCGCGCTGCACGGCTTCGCGCACCAACCGCGGGAAGACGATTTCGTAACAGATGGCCGTGCTGATCGGTCCATGTTCCGTCGGCAGCGTCACCATCTCGCGGCCCGGCGTAAACCCGCCAACCCGCTCGACGAGCGGACCGACGAAGAACAACAACTGCTTCAGCGGCACGAACTCGCCGAACGGCACCAGATGCATCTTCTGGTAAACGCCGGCGACCGAGCCGTCCTTACGCACCAGAAACGCCGCGTTGTAGTACTCCTTGCTGACGCCGATCTGATCGCTGCCGAGCAGGAGCTCGATGCCGGTTTCGCGGACGAGCGCCCGAATTCGCTCGCCACCGGCCTTGTCGTCCATGAACGGAAACGGCGTCGACGATTCCGGCCAGATCACCAGCTGCGCCCCCTTGCCCGCCGCTTCCCTCGTCATGGTCAGATAGGTCTCGAGGATGGGCCCGGCGTGCGCGGCGTCCCACTTCTCGTCCTGCGGGATATTGCCCTGGACGAGCGCCACACGAACCGGCCTTCCCTGACGGACGAGCACGTCGCTCTCGAGACGGCGCTGCCCCCAGAGGGTCACGCCGGCGAGCATCGCCGCGACGACGACCGCCGTGATGATGGATTCGACGGACCGCGAAATCGCGAAATAGGCCAGCGCCGCGCCGACCATCGCGACAAGCGCCGACATGCCGAACACGCCGACCGCGCTCGCAAACTGCGCCACGGGCAGGACCGTGGTCTGGCTGTACCCGAGGAGCAGCCAGGGAAAGCCGCTCCAGAAGTAAGTGCGACCGAGCTCGGTCGTCACCCAGATCGCCGGCGCCAGCAGGATCGCCCTGCTCCCGAACTTCGCGCCGAGCCATCCAAGGCACAGCGTGAACAGCGCCGGAAACAGCGAGAGGTACGCGACGAGCACGATGGCCACGACCACACCGACGGGCCAGCTCAACCCTCCGAACTGCGACACGACCGTCCCCGTCCAGTAGACCGTTCCACCGAAATAGGCCAGCCCGGCCACCAGTCCGAGGAGAAACGCGCGGCCGCGGCGGAACGCGGGCCAGCTGTGATGGATCTCGAAGAGCGGAACGATGAGCGGCGTCAGGGCAATCCAGGCAAAAAGCGGGTGTCCGTATCGCGGAAAGCTGAGGGCGAGAAGAATGCCGGAAACGAGCGCGAGGATCAGGGCTTGGTCACCTGGCCGGGGCCGCGCTGTTGAAGCCACTTCGCGACACCGACACCGTCAAGCGGCGGAGAAATAAAGTCGCCCTGCGCGGTGTCGCACCCGAGCTTCGCCAGGCGCTCGAGTGTGGCATCGTCCTGCACGCCTTCGGCCACGCAGGTGAGACCGAGATTGTGGGCGAGCTCGATCGTCGACTGCACGATGACTTCGTCGCCGTCTTCGACCATGTCATCGATGAACGACTTGTCGATCTTGATCTCGTGCACGGGCAGCTTCCGCAGGTAGCTGAACGACGAGTATCCGGTGCCGAAGTCGTCGACCGCCAGGCGCAGGCCCATCTTGCTGAGCCGGGTGAGGACCTGCAGCGATCGCAGCGGGTCGGACATGATGACGCTTTCGGTGATTTCCAGCTCGAGCATCGACGCCGGCGCGCCGAGCAGATCGAGCAGCGCGCGCACGCGCTCGGGCAACTCGGGATCGTGCAGATTGCGCGGCGAGAGATTCACGGCCGCGATCAGGTCGTAGCCGAGCCGCCGCCACTCGAGGCACTGCTGCACCGCCCGTTCGAGCATCCACAGCGTGAGCGGCCGCACGGCGCCGGTCTGCTCGGCCATCGGGATGAACCGATCGGGCGTGATGAGCCCGAGCTGCGGGTGCTGCCAGCGAACGAGCGCTTCGACGCCGAACACGCCGCGCGTCTTCAGGTTGATCTTCGGCTGGTAGACGACGCGCAGCTCATCGCGCGAGATGGCGTGCCGGAAGTCGCCCATCAGCGCGAGGCGTTCGGGACTGTGCCGGTCGAGCTCGGGGGCATAGACGACCGAGCCGGAGCGGTCTTCCTTGGCCACATACATCGCCACGTCGGCGCGCTGCACGAGCACTTCCGCCTCGGTGCCGTGCTCGGGCGCGATGGCGATGCCCACGCTGCCATGAACGTCGAGGTTCAGGCCCTCGATCGTGAGCGGCTCCTGCACGGCGGCCAGGAGCTTTCGCGCGGCGAGCTCGGCGCCCGTCTGGCCGACGCCGAGCAGCATGACGGCGAACTCATCTCCGCCCAGCCGCGCCACCGTGTCGGACTCGCGCACTTCCATCTGAAGGCGATGTCCGATTTCGCGAAGCACCGCGTCGCCCATGAGGTGCCCCATCGTGTCGTTGATCTCCTTGAAGCCGTCGAGATCCATGATGAGCACCGAGAGCGGATGGCGCGTGCGAAGCGCATTGGCCACCGCCATCTCGAGGCGATTCTGGAACAGCGTGCGGTTGGGCAGATCCGTCAGGCTGTCGTAGTAAGCGAGATGGCGGATGCGCTCTTCGGCCTTCGCGCGCTCGCGCCGCACGTCGGCATCGCGCAACTCGCGGTTGATGGCGGGAACCAGGCGGCTCAGGTTGTTCTTGATGATGTAGTCGTCGGCGCCGTTCTTCATCGCCTCGACGGCGATCTCTTCGCCGATCGTGCCCGACACGAAAATGAACGGCATTTCGAAGCCGCGATCGCGAACGATCGTGAGCGCCGCCGTGCCGCTGAATCCGGGCATCGTGTAGTCGGCAATCACGAGATCCCAATCATGGTTGTCGAGCGCCTCTCCGAGCGAGATGGCGTTGTCGACGCGCGTGTAGTCGGGATCGTAGCCGCCCTGCCGCAGGTGTTCGACGACCAGCAGCGCGTCGTTCTCCGAGTCCTCGACCAGCAGCAGGCGAAGTGGTTTCATTGATACGGAGCTACCGGGCGATCCAGGCCGCGTTGAATTGCTCCGCAGTCTGGAGCTTCGCCATGATCGCCTGTGCGTCCTTCAGCGTCTTGTATTTGCCCACACGTACACGAAACATGGCTGTCGGCGCCCCTTTGACGGGATCCATGACGAATGCCGGGTACCCCTTGGCAATCAACTGCTTAGCCAGCGTGTCGGAGTCCCGCCGGTCGCGGAAGGCCGCCACCTGGACTGCAAAGCCCGGGCCGGAGGGGTCGGACGATGACGCCGCCGTGGCGACGGGGGTGGCCGCCTCGACAGGGGTGGGTGGTGGCGTCGCCGGTGCCGGGCGCGGCGCTGGGGGTTTGGCCGCAACTGGCTCCTGGACGACGGGGGCGGGCTCGACCACCGGCTTCTCGCGAGACGCGGCAGGCTGCTCGCGAGACGCGATCGGCTCGCCTGGCGCGGCCGTATCACGCGACCGTGCCGCCGCCGGCTTTGGTGGCGCGCTCGCTGCAGGTTTCAGCTTCTCTTCTGGCGCCGCATCGTGCAGAAGACGATCCGCATAGCTCAATTCCTCGGACGCTTTCGGCGCGGCGGTCTCCATCGGCGCGGCGGCGCCGCGCACGGGAGGCGGCGCGGCCGCATTTTCGGTAACTGGCGACACACCGGGATCGGGCGCGACCTCCACCGGTGCGGCGCTGGCCGCTTCGGTGGTGCCTGCCCGGGCATTGCGCCCGACAATCACGCCAAACAGGAAGGTCAGGACCAGCACGACCGTGGTGGCCATGAACAGAAACACGAGCTGCTTCCCGTTCAGTTGTATTTCGTGAAAGCCTTCATCGCTCACGGTCTTTTTTCTACTCCGGTGATTTGACGCAGCAAGTGCATCATTTCGATCGGCAGGGGGAAGACGATCGTCGAGTTCTTTTCGGCAGCGATTTCCGTCAGCGTCTGAAGATATCGCAGCGTAATGGCGACAGGCTCGGCCGCGATGATGACGGCAGCCTGGGACAGCTTTGCCGAGGCTTCCAGCTCGCCCGCTGCATGGATGATTTTAGCACGCTTCTCCCGTTCGGCTTCGGCCTGACGGGCCATCGCCCGCTGCATATCGGGCGGTAAATCGACGTGCTTCACCTCGACCGATGTCACTTTAATGCCCCACGGATCTGTGCGCTGATCCAGGATCTGCTGCAGCTGGTGGTTCAGCCGCTCTCGCTCCGACAGCAACTCGTCCAGCTCGACCTGTCCAAGCACGCTCCTGAGCGTGGTCTGGGCCAGCTGCGACGTCGCATAGTGGTAGCTTTCGACCTCGACAATGGCCTTGCGCGGATCGATGACGCGAAAGTAGACAACCGCGTTCACTTTTACAGAAACGTTGTCGCGCGTGATGACGTCCTGCGGAGGCACGTCCATGACAATCGTCCGCAGGCTCACGCGGACCAACCGGTCGATCGGCGCGAACACGAGGATGATGCCCGGCCCCTTCGGCTGCGGCAGCAGCTTGCCGAGCCGGAAGATCACCCCGCGCTCGTATTCCGCGAGGATCTTGATCGACATCAGCACGTAGGCGATCAGGATGAGAACGAGAATGAGGGGAGCTGAGAGGTCGAACATGTCCGTCACTCCTTCCGCACAGTCAGCATCAGGCCGTTCACGCTGGTGACGACGACGCGATCGCCGCTGACGATCGGCTCGTTCGCCGTCGCGTTCCAGACTTCACCATGAACGCGCAGCCGGCCGGTGGCGCCGGCCGCCATCGGCGTCAACGCTTCTCCGGTCTCGCCGACCAGCCCTTCCGCTCCGGTAATCGGCGCGGTCTTCTGCGACGCCACCGCCAGGCGCACGAGAAAGGCGGCGATGGCCGTGAAGCCGACGACAACCGATACCACGAGGCCGACGTTCAATTGCAGCTCGGGCACCGGCGAATCGACGAGCATCAGCGAGCCGAAGATCAAGCTGACGACGCCGCCGATCGTCAGCAGCC
Organism: Vicinamibacterales bacterium; assembly: GCA_963746535.1. Taxonomy (GTDB): domain Bacteria; phylum Acidobacteriota; class Vicinamibacteria; order Vicinamibacterales; family JAMQPK01; genus JAMQPK01. The sequence continues at coordinate 87,021 of CAVVBP010000014.1, forward strand.
CGTAGCTCGTGACCTTCAGCTCGAGCATCAGCAGCATCAGGCCGAAGAGCATGAGCATCAGGCCGGCGTAGTTGATCGGCAGCACCTGCAGCGCAAAGAACGCCAGCAGCAGCGAAAGGCCGCCGACGACGCCCGGCAGCACCGCGCCAGGGCTCCACAGCTCGATCGTGAGACCGAGTGTACCAAGACTGAGAAGGATGTAGGCAATGTTTGGATGCGCAATCGAGCTGAGAATCCGCTGCCGCAGGGTCATCTCGACCGGCACGATGCGGGCGGACGCGGTGTGCAGGGTCGTGGTGCGGCCGTCGAACCGCGTGATGGTCCGACCATCGAGCTTCTGGATGAGGTCGTCGCGGCTCGTGGCAATCAGATCGACCAGCGGTGGGGTGGCCTTCACCGCCTCGTCTTCCGTGAACGCCTTACTCGCCAGGACAGCCTGCTCGGCGAGCGGCACGTTCCGGCCGCGCTTGGCCGCAATCGTCCGCGCGTAGGCCGCCATGTCTTCGGCGGCCTTTTTCGACGTGGTCTCGTCCATCGCGGCGCCGCCGCCCGACACCGGGTGGGCCGCGCCGATGTGCGTGCCCGGCGCCATCGCGGTGACGTCCGCCGCGAGGACGATGATGAAACCGGCAGACGCCGCCCGGCTGCCCGAGGGCCCGACGTACACCACGACAGGCGTTTTGGCCGAGATCATCCTGGTAACGATGTCGCGGGTGGAATCGACCAGGCCACCGGGCGTGCGCAGGGTAAAGAGCACGAGCGCGGCGTTCTCGGCATCGGCACGTTCGATCGTCTCGATCATGAACTGCGCCGACACGGGATGGATGATGCTGTCGACTTCGGCGGTGTAGATCGCCTGCGCATTGGCGGCCACCGGCCATAACGCAAACAACAGCACCCTGAGAAGCTTCATGGCCTGAGCTTGGTGAGCATCTCCTTGGCCTCGGTCGACCCGGGATCGAGGACGAGCGCACGCTCCAGCGCCTGACGCGCCGACGCTTCGTCCTTCATGTGCAGATAGGCGTCGGCGAGCGCGATTCGGCCCTCGGCCGATTCCTGGCTCCACAGCGCGATCTTGAACGCGTCGATCGCCGCCGGCGTCTGACCGGTCCGCAGGTAGATCCGGCCGAGCAGCAGGTGCGCCCGCGCCTCGTACGGCGCGAGGTAGATGGCGCGGCTCAGTTCGGTCGTGGCGTCGCTGTTGTTCCCCTGCTCGAAGAACCGCTGCCCTCGGTCGAGGTGAAAGGCGGCCAGCTCCTTCTGCTCGCGCTGGCCCGACACGGTAATCGCGTTGTCGATGCGGCGCAACGGCGAAATTTCGAGCGACGGCTTGATGCGCTCCAATCCGCGCGGAATGGGCTCGCTGCCGGTCGGCCGTTTCGCCCATTCGGCATACGTCGACGACAATTGTGTCGCGAGCTCGCGCTCGCGTGCCGCCTCGGCCGCCGAACCGGTCGCCTGCAGCGCTGCGGCGAGCACGGCGTGTGCCTCCCCATCGGCGGGATTGCGGCGCACGGTCTCGCGCAGCCAGAAAATCGCCGATTGCGCGTCTTTCTCCGCCCAGTAGGCGTAGCCCACATTGAAGTAGTAGTCCGGGTCGTCCTGGTCGAGCTTGAGCGCCTGATTGAAGTAAAACGACGCGAGCCCCGTTTGCGGGGTCACCGGACGCCGCATCTGAATCACGCCGATGTTGTTCATCAGCGGAGCCGAGGGCGACCGATCGGCCATCGTCCGAAGCGTGGCGAACGCATCGTCCAGCCGCTTGAGCTGCATCAGAGACAGCGCGACATTGAACCGGGCGCGTGCGTACACAGGCGAGCTTTCGGCGACCGCCGCCGCCGTGACGAGGGCCTGCTGGGCATTTCCCTCGTCGTAGTGCACCTGCCACAACGCGAGCCGCGCGCGATCGTACGCGGGATCGAGCTTGAGCGCCGCTTCGAGATACCCGACCTTGGCGGGTGTGGCCGTTGCGACCAGCCCCTTGACGTAGTTCTCGAACACAGGCAGCGCGGGCCTGTCTTTGGTGGCTGCCGGTACCGTCGCGCCCGACAGGCGGCTGCTGACGCGATCGAAGATGCCGAAGAGATCGTCAACCTTGCCCGATTCGACGACCTCGAGCTCCATGCGTCCGCTGTCGAGCCTGATGGTCTGCGCACGCACGGAAATCTGGCCGGCGTTCAGGCGGAACGAACCGATGACGACATGCGTGGCGCCGACGACCTGCCCCAGACGGATGACCGTGGCGTGACTCAGGCTGGCAATCGGTGGGACCTGAAGCTCTGCAAACGCGTCGAGCCGCTCTTCTCTCGTGTAGGCGCGACGGTTGGTGGCGTTGAGGCCGTCGGCGATGAGCACCGCCGACGCCTCGCCCAGCCAGTACACGCGCGCTTCCCGCGACGGATTTTCAAAGGGGATGACGAGAAACCTGGCGGGAGGCTGTTGCGCAGGTTGAGCGAATCCCGCGCAGGGGATGAGACAGAGGACTGCCAGAAGGACGAACCCTCGCATCCTCCTATCTTTGATCGGGCGGCACGCTGACGGCGATAACACATCCCGCATCGCCCACGCCCAGGCAGCTGTCCACGCGCACCTCGCCGCTGACGCCCACCAGCGCAAACATGTGCGAGAGCGCCGCCGAATAGAACACGCAGAGCGGCCAGTCGAACGGCTCGCGTACGGTGCAGAAGATCGAGCTCCGCAGCGTGAAGGTGCCCTGGCCGTTCCTGAGCTTGACGACCGCGCGGCTGCCATCATAGCTGTTTCGGACGACCTTTCGGGCCAGGCGCAACGCCATGCGCGCCCGCATCATCACGGGCAACGCGCGAATCAGGGTGCGTTCGATGGGCGACAGATTGTCGAACGTCCACTGCGCCGCGTACTGACCGGCGCGCGAGGTGACCAGCGAGTACGGCTCGCCTTCCTGGCGCAGAAAACTGAGCACCGCCGCAAGCGGGGCGAGACCGATCCTGCCGTCGCGCATCCCGATTGGATTCAGCCAGTTCTCGTAGAATTCGAGCCGCGACGGCATGAGGTCTGAGATCCCCTGATGGAGACTCGCCACCAGCATCCGCCCGACTCCCCCTCGATTCATTCTTCTGATATCCTTCCGCCTGCGACTCGCTTTTGATGTGGACGGGAGCCATCCTCGCGGGCGGCCATGCGCGGCGCCTTGGAGGGCTGAACAAAGCCGGGCTTATTCTGCAGCCCGGCGGCGCGTCCGTTCTGGACCGTCAATTGACGCGGCTGCGCCGCGTGGTCGATCGGACAATCATCATTGCCAACGACGCGGAGCGCTTCAGCAGTACCGGCGTTCCCGTCATCCCCGACGTGGTGCCCGGGCTCGGTGCCCTGGGCGGGCTGTATACCGCCGTTCATGCCGGGACTGAATGGACGCTGGTCGTGGCCTGCGACATGCCGTTTGTCAGCGAACCACTGCTCGCGCATCTCGTATCGGTCGGAAAGTCGTCCGACATTGCTATTCCCCGGACGGCACGGGGCTATGAGCCCTTGTGTGCAACCTATTCCCGCCGCTCGGCCGTCGAGCTGCGGCGACTGATCGAGGAGAAACGGTTCAGGCTCAGTGATGTGGCCCGGATTCCGGGCTTGATTATCCGGGAGGTGGGCTCCGACGAGCTCGAAAGATTCGGGCCGGAAGACGTGCTGTTCTTCAACCTCAACACGCCGGATGACCATGCTCGCGCCGTCGATCTCGATCGAGAGTATCACTAACGTCCATGATTCTTCCAGTTCACCAACGTCTGCGGGACCGTCTGCAGGCCGCGCTCGGCCAGCTGTATCAGCTTCCGTCCGACGCGATGCCGCAGCTGGCCATTGAGTACCCACCGAAGCGCGAGCTCGGCGACCTGGCCACGCCGGTCGCCTTCGAGCTCGCCCGCCGGTTACGCAAGGCGCCCCGCGCCATCGCGCAGGAGCTCGCCGGCGCGCTCGGTTCCATCGACGGCATCAGCCGCGTCGACGCCGCGCCGAACGGATACCTGAACGTCTACCTCGACCGGGTTGCGTTCTCGCGCACGCAACTGCCCGCGGCCATGGCCCCTCGACCATCGCCCGGCCCATCGACCACCGACCCTGGCCCATCGACCAAAACGATCGTCGAGCACACGGCGATCAACCCCAACAAGGCCGCGCATATCGGCCATCTGCGGAACTCGGCGCTCGGCGACACGCTCGTGCGCGTCCAACGCTTCCGGGGCGTTCCCGTCGAAGTGCAGAACTACATCGACGACACCGGAGTACAGGTCGCCGACGTCGTCGTCGGCTTTCGCGAGCTCGAGCGCAAAGGACTCGACGAGGTGCGCGCCATCGCCGATACGACGCGATTCGATTACTACTGCTGGGATCTCTATGCACGCGTCGGCCAGTGGTACGACCAGGACAAAGAGCGGCTGAAGATTCGCGCCGCCGCGCTGCACGACATCGAGCACGGCGGCAACGACACGTCTGCCATCGCCCACTTCATCGCCGAACGCATCGTGCACTGTCATCTGAAGACGATGGCGCGGTTGGGCGTGGATTACGACCTGCTGACCTGGGAAGGTCACATTCTGCGCCTTCACTTCTGGGCGCGCGCGTTCGAGATTCTCAAGGAAAAGGGCGCGGTGTACCTGCAGAACGAAGGCAAGCTCGCGGGCTGCTGGGTGATGAAGATCGAGGAAGATGCCCCCGCTGACGCTGAGGCATCTTCCGGACCTGGGATTAGTGATCAGGGATTGGGGATTGGCGAAGAGGAGGATCGCGAGAAGGTCATCGTCCGATCAAACGGCACGGTCACCTATGTCGGCAAGGACATCGCCTATCAGTTCTGGAAACTGGGCCTGCTCGGACGCGACTTTTACTACCGGCCTTTCGGGACGCGAGCAGACGGCCGCGTGCTGTGGTCCACGTCCGAAACCGCCGGCGAAGGGTCGCACCCGCAGTTCGGGCACGCCGTCGCGACTTACAACGTGATCGACGTGCGGCAGTCATATCTCCAGAAACTGCTGAAACAGGCGTTGCGGACGCTCGGGTATGCCGGGCAGGCCGAACGCGCCACGCATTTCTCGTATGAAATGGTCGCGCTGTCCAACCCGACCGCGCGCGCCCTGGGATACCTGACGCCTGACGCCCCCGACGACAAGCGCGGGTGGGTCGACGTATCCGGTCGGAAGGGCCAGGGAGTGAAGGCCGACGATCTGATCGACGCGCTGATTTCGCGCGCCGAAACCGAGGTGGCGAAGCGCAATCCGGAGTTCGTCGCGGCCGAGCATCGGCGGATCGCCGAGATGATTGCCGTCGCGGCGGTGCGCTATTTCATGGTCAAGTATTCGCGAACCAAGATCATCGCCTTCGATATCGACGAGGCACTTGCGTTCGAAGGTGAAAGCGGACCGTATCTACAGTATGCTGTCGTCCGCGCCCAGAACATCTTTACCAAGCTGCGCGAGCGCGACGGCCTCGACGAGGCCGCCGTGTTGAGCCGGCTCGGGACCGTCTCTGCCGCCGAACTGTCGGGAGAAGGGGGCAGCCACGACCTCTGGGCACTCATCCTCGAAGCTTCGCGCCTGGACGAAATCGTCGAGCAGGTGGTTCGCACCCTGGAATTCTCGGTACTGGCGAAATACGCGTTTGGTCTTGCGCAGATGTTCAACGGCTTCTATCACCGGTATCCGATCCTCAACGAGGAACAGGCCGACGCCCGGCTGTGGCGCGCCGCCGGCGTCGCCTACTTCCGCACGCAGCTGACGAGCGCTCTCGACCTGATGGGGATTGCCGTGCCACCGAGAATGTAATGGCTGTCATCGGCATCACCCCGTCGAACCGGCTGAACGACTATGTCGAGTCCGTGCGGCGCGCCGGTGGCGAACCGCGCGTGCTGTCGATGGAGGCACCGCCGTCGCTCGAGGGGCTCGACGGCATTCTCTTCACGGGCGGCGGCGATGTCGATCCGGCGCACTATCACGAGCCCCGGCATCCGAACACCAACGAGCCCGACCCGCTGCGCGACGCGTACCGAGCTCGAGCTCGCCAAGCTCGCCCTGGCCAGGAACACGCCGCTGCTCGCCGTCTGCCGTGGACTTCAGGTCGTCAACGTCGCCGCCGGCGGCACGTTGATCCAGGACATCTCCGCACAGATGAACCAGAATCTCGGCCACCAGATCGACGCGCCGTCGTTCGCGATTGCGCACGAAGTGTGGGTGACGAAGGGATCGGCCTTGTCGCGCGTCATGCAGGAACAGCTCGCGGACGGCGAAGTGCTGCAGGTGAACAGCCGCCACCATCAGGCCGTGGATCGGGCCGCTGCGGGCTTCAACATTACAGCCACCGCACCCGATGGCGTGGTCGAAGCCATCGAGCGCCCCAGCGCGCGCTTCTGCATCGGCGTCCAGTGGCATCCCGAAAACTTCTGGCGCACCGGGGAGTTTCGATCGTTGTTCGAGGAATTCGTCAAAGCCGCCGAAAGTACGTAGTGTCCGGCTTTAGCCGGACCAACCTTGGCGTCGGGCTTCAACCGACGCTCGGACCGTCCCCTCCAATGTCCCTTCACCCGAACACCGACGTCACCCTCACCATCGAAAAACCCGTCAGCGGCGGCCGCATGCTCGCGCGCCACGACGGCCAGATCGTGCTCGTGGCTGGCGCGATTCCAGGAGAACGCGTGCGCGCGCGCGTGGAGCGCGTGACCAAACAGGTGGCGTTTGCCGAAACCATTGAAGTCCTCGCGGCGAGCGCGGACCGACGTGGTGCTGGGGTGGACTGGGCGTGCGGCGGCTCGCTCTATGCGCACATCTCCTACGATCGGCAGCTCGCACTCAAATCCGATGTCATCGGCGATGCGTTCGCACGCATCGCGAAGATGCCCCTGACCGGGCCCGTGCCGGTCATGGGCTCTCGTGAAGACGGATACCGCATGCGCGCACGGTTGCACGGCGCGAACGGCACGCTCGGCTTTTTCCGCGAAGGCACACACGAGCTCTGCGAGGCGGGTCCAACCAACCAGCTGCTTCCGGAGACGCTTTCCGCGCTAAAACAACTCTCGACTGCCCTGAACCCGACGGAGATCCTCTCGTGCGAGCTCGTCGAAAATTCAGCGGCCGATGAGCGAGCGGTACTGCTGGAGGTCGACTCGGACATCACCCACGTCGAGCCGATTGAGGGCATCACCGGTGTCCTCTTCGTCCAGCGCGGCAGCACGCACCTGACCGTCTCGTACGGGTCTCCGTTTGTCGTCGACCGGATTCCCTTTTCCGGACGCGATCTCGCGCTCACCCATCACGTCCAGTCGTTCTTTCAGGGCAACAGGTATCTCCTGCCGCAACTCGTCGAGCGCGTTGCGCGTCAGGTGCCTGCCGGTGCCGTCGTGGACTTGTATGCCGGCGTCGGCCTGTTTGCCGTGGCAATCGCCTCGGACGAACGCGCTGTCATTGCCGTTGAAGGGGACCGGTCGAGCGCCCGCGATCTCGAATCGAACGCGGCGGCGTGTGGAGGCGCCGTTCGCACCGAGCACCGTTCCGTCGAACAGTACCTGGAACGGCGCGGCGCAGAGCGGCCGGATACGATCGTGCTCGACCCGCCACGGACCGGCGTATCGGCCGAGGCGATGTCGGGCATCCTCGGACTCAAGGCGCCGCGCGTGGTGTACGTCTCCTGCGACGCCCCTACGCTCGCGCGCGACGTGAAGAGGCTCGTAGAGGCAGGATACCGCCTCGAGCACATCGAAGCGTTCGATCTGTTCCCGAACACCGCGCACATCGAAACGCTGGCCGTTCTGCATCGCGAGTGACCAGTACGTAGTGTCCGGCTTCAGCCGGACCGTGGCCTGTACGTAGTGTCCGGCTTTAGCCGGACTGTGAGAACCGGTCGGCGTGCATCTTGCCACTTCCCACCGGATGCTGACGGGAAGACCCCACCGTCTCCAACACTTCGACTACACCGGTTTCCATCGATATTCGCTGACGTTCTGCACCGATCGGCGCCGTCCCCTGTTTACCAAGGCGCGAATCGTTGACCTGGTGTTGTCGCAGATTTCGCCCACATCCTCGTGCATGGGCAGTCTGAAACGGCTGATGGCAAGAGGTTTATTGCAGCCGCCAAACAGTACTCCGGCTACTACTACACGAAACAATTTCCCTGGATGCTGTGGCAACGCTACGGACATGAGCGAATGCTGCGAAAGGACGAGGACACTGTGACAGTTGCACGCTACATTCTCGAAAATCCAGTCCGCGCCAGACTCGCCAGGACCGTTGAGGAGTATCCGTTCGTGGGCTCTCTGGTCTATGAATTGAGAGATTTGGTGCGGTCCGTGTGAAAGTCCGGCTGAAGCCGGACACTACGTACTGCATCGACGGTCCGGCTAAAGCCGGACACTACGTACTGACCGCTTTATCCGTAATCGACAGGCCACGGTCGAGGATGGCGAACGCGTCGCGCAGCTCGGACTCGGTGATGCACAGCGGCGGGTTCGTAAAGAAGTAGTTCCACCGGACGAAGGTGAACAGCCCCTCGTCTCGAAAGAACTTGCCAAGCGCGACCATCTCGGGCGAAGTGCCGTTGAACGGCGCCATCGGCTCGAGCGTCGCTCGATTGCGCACCAGTTCGACCACGCCGAAGAGCCCGATCGAACGAACCGCGCCGATAGAAGGATGACGCGCGGTCAGATCGGCGAGCAGCGCCGACATGATCGTGCCGGTCTCACGAGCCTTGTTGATCAGGTCGTCCTCTTCGTACACAGCCAGTGTCGCGAGCGCGGCCGCACATGCCAGCGTATGGCCGCTGTATGTGAGCCCGCTTGGAAACGGCTTCTCACGAAATGCGTCGGCAATCGTTCTCCTCATGCCGACCGCGCCCAGCGGCACGTACGCGCTCGTGATGCCTTTGGCCATCGTGAGGAGGTCGGGCACCACATTCCAATGGTTGACGGCGAACCACGTGCCGGTCCGCCCGAACCCGGTCATCACCTCATCGGCGATCAACAGAATTCCCTGCCTGTCGCACAACGCGCGCACACCCTGCAGGTACCCGTCGGGAGGAATGAGCACACCGTTGGTGCCTGCAACGGGCTCGAGGATGATGGCCGCAATCGATTGCGGTCCCTCGAGTTGAACCACCTCGTCGAGGTACCGAAGCGCGACGTCGGCGCTCTCCATGCCGTGCGCCAGGCCTCGATACGGGTTCAGCACGTGAACGAATCCGGGCAGCGGCGCCTGAAACCAGCTCCGCGGCTCCCCTGTTGCGGCCATCGCACCGGCCGTCGCCCCGTGATACGAACGATAGAAGGAGACGATCTTCTGGCGGCCGGTGTACGCCCGCGCAATCCTGATCGCGTGCTCGTTGGCATCGGCGCCGCCGTTCGTGAAGAAAAACACGTCGATGTCGCCAGGCGCGATCGCGGCGAGCTTCGCGCCCAGCCGGGCCCGCGCCTCGGTCGTCATCGACGGGGTGACGTAGGTCAGTTGAGCAGCCTGCTTCTGGATGGCCTCGAGGACACGCCGATCGCCGTGGCCGATATTCACGCACATCAGCTGGCTGTTGAAGTCGATGAAGCGCTTGCCTTCGGGCGTCCAGAAGTAGATGCCTTCCGCACGCGCGACGGCAACCGGATTGGCGGCGGCCTGCGGCGTCCATTCGAAGATGGTGTGCTGCTTCGAGAGCCGGACGATCTCGTCACTGGTCATGATGACTGCCGCTTATTCGAACGTGACGATCGGCAACTGCTCTCGATCCCGGACTAGTCGATCGATGGCGGACTCGATCGCACACCGATACGTCTCTTCGGGCATACGCTCGCGAAACGGCGCCAGCTCATCGGCCGCTTCAGTGCTCATCGCTCGAAGATCGGCGGGATCGGCCTGCGCGCGCGCGGCGTCGAGCATCATCCGATCGAGCTCGACGAGCCTGGCCGTCACCCGCTCGCGCGTTTCGCCGCGAATCGGTCCTGGCATGTCGCGGAATGCCGCCGCTTCCTGCGTCACTGCTTCCAGCACGGCGTCGAAGGCCGGCGGGGGCGGCGTCATCGCCGCACGCCTGGCCGTCACCCGCTCGCACACGCGATCGAGGTGTTCCGGCAGGCTCCTCCTGGGCCGCCTGCTCTCTGCTTCCTCGCCGGCGCCGTTGCTGCCCGGCATCCGCACACCCACAGCCCTCCGCCATGCGTCGAACGCGTCGAGGATGTCGTTTTCGCAGAAATCGATCTGCATGGGACGCCGGCGTGTGCCTTTCGCGTAGTAGCGGACGAAGCAGGCGTCGATGCCCTGGCAGACGATTTTGAACGGGATGCCCTGGGCCGCCCAGCCGCACACGCGCTCGAAGGAAGGTCCGACGATCCTGATCAGGTGCCCGTCGTTCTTGCGGCAGAGATAGCTCTCGATTTCGCGGCAATACTCGTCGGTGGTCATCTCGGCCGGTTTCGTTCCCACACCATGCGCAGGCCGTGCAGCGTCAAGTCGGGGTCGACATGCTCGATGAGATCGACTTCCGGCGCCACAATGCTCGCAAGCCCGCCCGTCGCGATGCACGCCGTGTTCGCGCCGAGCTCCGCGCGCATCCGCCGGACGACGCCGTCGACCAGACCCGCATACCCGTAGTAGAGGCCGGACTCGATGGCGCTGACGGTGGTCCGCCCAATCACTTCGCAGGGCTTGCGCACGTCGACACGCGGCAGTCGCGCGGCGCGCTGGAAGAGCGCATCCGCGGAAATCTGCATTCCCGGACAGATCACGCCGCCCAGATACTCTCCCTTCGCGGAAATCGCATCGAAGGTCGTCGCCGTGCCGAAATCGACGATGATCAGGGGAACCTGCCGGTCGCGGCCGTACCGCCGATAGCCGGCCACGCCGTTCAGAAGGCGGTCGGCGCCAACCTCCGCCGGATGCTTGTAGAGAATCGGCATGCCGGTGTCGACGCTGCTGTCGACGTTCAATGCCGTCATCCCGAAATAGCGTTGCGCCATCTTGATGAACGTGCCGGTGAGCGGCGGGACCACCGACCCCATGACGATGCCTGAGATCTTGCTGGCATCGATCGAGCGGTGTTCGAACAGCTGCGAGACCCAGATACCCATCTCATCTGACGTGCGCTCGCGCAGCGTCGCCAGCCGCCAGCTCTCGATGAGCTGCTCGCCCTCGAACACGCCGAGCACGATGTTGGTATTGCCGACGTCAATGGCCAGCAGCATCAGATCCACCTGACTTCGCCCGCGATGAGGCGTTCGAGACGCCCGTCCACGCGAACGAGCAATCGCCCGGCATCGTCGATGCCTTCGGCGCGGCCGCGAACGACACCGCCCGGCGCATCCCACTCCACGAGAGCCGAAGCAAGCGACGGCGCCAGCCGCCGCCAGGCGCTCAGAATAGCATCGAACCTTTCCGCCCGGAGGTCTGCATACCGTTCACCGATGGCCGCGAGAATTTCGGAAAGGATCAGCGCGCGATCGGGCGGCCGGCTCGTTTCCGCCTCAATCGAGGTGACCCGCGAGGCGAGTTCTGCGGGATACGCCGCTTCGCGCAGGTTGACGCCCAGGCCCAGCACGACGAACTGAAGCTCTCCACCCTGCGCCGCGGCCTCGGTCAAAATGCCCGCCAGCTTGCGCCGGCCAACGAGGACGTCGTTCGGCCATTTGATTTCCGCCGGCAATCCGGTGGCGGCACGCACGGCTTCGGCCACGGCCACGCCGCTGGCGATCGTGACGAGCGTCGCCGCGCGGCCATCGCCGCCACGGCCGCTCGATGGCCGGAGAACGATTGATACGTAGAGGCCGGCGCCCGGCGGCGAAAACCACACACGGCCATGCCGGCCGCGCCCCGCTGTCTGCGTCTCGGCGACAACCACCGTGCCTTCCTCCGCGCCATCCTGCGCAAGCTTCGCAGCCACGTCGTTGGTCGAGCCGGCCGTCTCGAGCCAGTGCAGCCGCCCGCCAATCACACCACGACGCGCGCGGACACGTTCAACTCCCAGCCGCACGTCGGAGGGTGCACTCTCAGACAGGTTCGATTTCAAAGCTGATGTCGGCCGCCGGCGCCGAGTGCGTCAGCGCGCCGCTCGATACGAAGTCGGCGCCCGTGGAGGCGAGCTCGGGCAGGCGCGAGAGCGTGACACCGCCGGAGATTTCCGTTTTCGCGCGCCCTCGACTGCGCCGGACGGCCTCGCGAATGTCGTCGATCGCCATGTTGTCGAGCAGCAGGATGTCGGCACCGGCGTCGAGCGCCTGGTCCACCTGCGTCAGCGTCTCGACCTCGACTTCGACTGGGAGCGTCTCGCCGAACGCGCGCACCTGCCGGACGGCATTCGCTATGCCGCCACCAAGGCGGATGTGATTGTCCTTGATCATGACGCCGTCGTTCAGCGACATGCGGTGATTGGTCGCGCCGCCGGCGCGCACGGCGTACTTCTCGAGGGCCCGCAGCGTGGGGGTCGTCTTGCGCGTGTCGAGAATCGTAATCGCTTTGCCGCTGGCCCTGACGAATTGGCGTGCGAGCGTGGCGATGCCCGAAAGGTGCTGAAGGAAATTCAGGGCCGTACGCTCGCCAGAGAGCAGCGCGCGTGCGCTGCCGGTGACGTAGCCGATCGTGACGCCTGCCGCGCACTCGTCGCCGTCATGAAAATGAAACGTATGCTCGATTCGGGCATCGAGCTGCGCGAACGTTTCGAGCGCCACGTCGAGGCCCGCAAGCGTGCACGGCGATTTCACCTCGAACGTGCCGCGCGCACGGTCGGTCTGTCCGACAATCGCGTCGGTCGTGATGTCGCCTCCGCGGAGATCCTCGGCCAGCGCGCGGCGCACGAGATCGCGATACTCCGCCGCGTCAAGTTTGCGGGACGGCGCCAAATTCCACCTCTACGGACAGCTCGCCCGCCGGCTTGCGTTCGATGGCGTCGATCCGCACCGCGGCCCTGAGATCGGCTTCGATGGCATCGAGATGGGTCAGCCGCGCCGCCGCGTCGGCGATGACGGCTTTCACAATCGGCACCTTCAGCGGCTGCTTCGCTTCGGATCGCCGCTTGCGCACTTCTCCGAGCACTTCTCGCGCGTAGTCCCACTTCTGGCGATCGTCGTCAGTGACGCTGTCCATCAGGGACAACAGCTCTTCGCGTGCCGGCCACTTCGCGCGATGCACCGACCCGCTCTTCCACCACGACCATACCTCCTCGGTCGCGAACGGCAGATAGGGCGCGAGCAGACGGAGATAGACCGAAAGAGCTGCGACGAGCGCGCTGTTGGCCGATCCCGCGGCTTCCGGCCCCTGCTCGCCATACCGGCGTCCCTTCACGAATTCGAGGTAGTCGTCGCAGAACCCCCAGAACTCGCGCTCGGCCAGATCGAGCGCGCGTCCGTACTCGTAGTTCTCGAGCGCCTGCGTGGTCTCGTCGACGACGCCCGCCAGATTCCGGAGCATCGCGCGGTCCACCGCGGACGTGATCGGCCCAACCGGCTCGGCATTCATGAGAACGAAACGCGACGCGTTCAGCACTTTCATGGCGAGCCGCCGGCCCACCTTCATCTGGCCCGCATCGAAGACCGTGTCGACGCCCGGTCCGCCCTTCGCCGCCCAGTAGCGCACGCCGTCGGACCCATGTTCCTCGAGCAAGGCAAAGGGCGTGACGACGTTGCCTTTCGACTTGGACATCTTCTTGCGATCGGGATCGGTCACGAAGCCCGAGAGCGCCGCGTGCGCCCACGGCAGGCTGTCGTGCTCGAGATGCGCGCGCAGCACCGTGGAAAACAGCCACGTGCGAATGATGTCGTGCGCCTGGGGCCGCAGATCCATCGGGAACACACGCGCGAGCAAATCGGCATCGTCACACCACCCGCTGACAATCTGAGGCGTCAGTGACGAGGTGGCCCAGGTGTCCATGATGTCGGGATCGCCGGTAAACCCGTTTGGCTGATTGCGCTGGTCGGCCCGGTACCCATCGGGCGCATCGGTCGACGGGTCCACCGGCAGCCGCCCTTCGTCGCACACGATCGGCTGCGCGTAATTCACGGCCCCGTCTTTGTCGATCGGATACCAGATCGGAAACGGCACGCCGAAGAATCGCTGGCGGCTGACGCACCAGTCGCCGTTCAATCCGTTTACCCAGTTCTCGAAGCGCACGCGCATGTATTCGGGGTGCCACTGAAGCTGCCGCCCGCGTTCGATCAGCGCCGGGCGGAAGTCGAGCGTCTTGATGAACCACTGCCGGCTGGTCACGATTTCGAGCGGCCGGTCTCCTTTCTCGAAGAACTTCACGTTGTGCATGATCGGACGCGGTTCGCCGATCATCGAGCCCTGCTCGCGCAGGAGCTCCACGACCCTGGCCCTCGCCCTGTTGATCGACTGACCCGCGATCTGGTCGTACGCCTGCTGGGCGGCCACCGGATCCTGCGACTCCCATCCGCCCTCGCCCCACGCCACCGGCCGAAGCGTCCCGTTCGGCTGGATCACCGCGCGCACGGGCAGGGACAGCTCGCGCCACCACGTCACGTCGGTGATGTCGCCGAACGTGCAGATCATCGCGATACCGCTGCCCTTTTCGGGATCCGCGAGCTCGTGGGCCTTTACCGGCACGCGCGCCCGAAACAGCGGCGTCAGCACGTCCTTGCCGAAAAGCGGCTTGTAACGCTCGTCGTCAGGATGCGCGACGAGCGCGACGCACGCGGGGAGCAGCTCGGGTCGGGTCGTCTCGATCTCGACGGCGCCCCCGTCGGGCCGATCGAACCGCAGGCGGTGATACGCCCCTTCGCGTTCGCGATCTTCGAGCTCGGCCTGAGCGACCGCCGTCTTGAAGTCCACGTCCCACAGTGTGGGCGCCTCGAGCTGGTAGGCCAGCCCTCGCTTCAGAAGATGAAGGAATCCGGCCTGCGACACCCGCTGCGCACGCTTGTCGATCGTGGCGTAGGTCATCGACCAGTCCACCGACAGGCCGAGGTAGCGCCACAGATGCTCGAACGCTTTTTCGTCTTCCTTCGTCAGGCGTTCGCACAGCTCGATGAAATTGGGACGCGAGATCGAGATGGGCTGCTTCGGCGGCTGCGGCGGGGGCTGAAACCCCGCGTCGTACGGCAGCGACGGATCGCATCGCACCCCGTAATAGTTCTGCACGCGCCGCTCGGTTGGCAGGCCGTTGTCGTCCCAGCCCATCGGGTAGAACACTTCCCGCCCACGCATACGCTGGAACCTCGCGACAAGGTCGGTGTGGGTGTAGGAGAACACGTGCCCGATGTGCAGCGATCCGCTGACGGTTGGCGGCGGTGTATCGATCGAGTAGATGTCGTCGCGCGATTTCGTGCGATCGAATTTACAGGTGCCGTCCCGTTCCCACCGCTCCTGCCACTTGACTTCGAGGCCTTCGAGCGCAGGCTTTTCGGGAACACTCGGCTTTCGGTTGTCCATTGCGCACAATGGTACTGCAAACGAACAGGTTCGTCAGGTTCGTCGGTTCGTGGAGTTCGTGGAGTTCGTGGAGTTCGTGGAGTTCGTGGGGTTCGTGGGGTTCGTGGGGTTCGGACGGTTCGTGGCTCGCGCATCGTGGTTCGCGTGGTGTGCCGCGCGCGTGATGCGCGCGCGAACCCAACGAACTAGACGAACTTTACGAACCTGACGAACCTACGAACCTTCTTTAATACGATCGATTTCTTCCTGGACCAGGCGCTCCGCCGTCTGCGACACGATGTCGGAGACGGTTTCGCGAACGACCTTGTCGGTCATCCGCGACAGCACGCGCGTGATGATCTCTTCGATGATCTCATCGGTGATGACTGGCGCGGCCGGGCGCGCCGCGGCCTCGGCCTTGGCCGCCGAAAGACTCGCAAACGGATTGGTCGTTGTCGTTCTGGGAGAGCTCGGTGCGGACTCTATAGGTGCGTCAAGTGCGACGGGTACGTTAGGTGCGACAGGTGCGATAGGCTTGTCCGCCGAAGCGACAGGTGGTGTCGGCGCGAAGGCGGATGCGACGGGCCTGTCCGCCGTAGCGGTAAGCGACGAGGGCGCGAAGGCGAATACGCTAGGTGCGCTAGGTGCGACAGGTGCGACAGGCTTGTCCGCCGAAGCGATGGGCGACGAGGGCGCGAAGGTGGATGCGACGGGCTTGTCCGCCGGCTTGTCCGCCATAGCGGTCGGCGAAGCGGGCGCGACAGTGGAAACGATGGGTGACACCGGCGCACCAGCGGGCTTGGCCGCCGACTTGTCCGCCATAGCGGTCGGCGAAGCGGGCGCGACGGTGGAAGCGATGGGTGACACTGGCGCGCCAGCGGACTTGTCCGCCGACTTGTCCACCGTAGCGATCGGCGATTGGGGCGCGGAGGTGGAAGCGATGAGCGACGACGGCGCAAAGGCGGAGGCCGGCGGCGGTACCGCGACAGGCTTCGGAGCCGATGCCATGGGGACAGCAACCGGTCCAGTCGGTGCGGGCGTCTGTCTTTTCTCGACGACCGGCGCAGACCCCGCGTCGCCCTGCGACGCCGGCGTCATGAGCGGCCAATCCATTCCGTCCGGAGCATCGTCGGCGGGCGCACCGGGCTGAATGTTCGAGAACGCCGCGTCGAGCTGATCGAAATAGTCGTCGAGCGACACGGGTTGCGCCGTGCTATCAGACGCGGACTTCGCGCCGGACGCGGCAGGACCTGGCACCGGCTGCGGCGCCGGCGGCGGCGCAACGGCCGGGGGCGCGCTCTTCGCGGCGACTGGCGGCGCAGATGGGGCTGGCGCCACCTTCGGCGCAACGGTCTGCGAAGGCTGCGGCGCGTTCAGAGGCTGCGGCGGCTGCGGCGCCGCGACCTCGCTCGCGGGCTCCTGCCGCTTCCTTCCGAGAAGCTCTTTGACTCGATTGATCACCATTTGAGGCTCGAAGGGTTTTGCGAGCACATCGCTCGACCCGGCCGCCTTGGCCCGGACCTGATCGATCGGCTCGAATGCACCCGTCAGCAGGACCACGGGAATGTGGGCGAGCTTGGGGCGGCTCTTCACATATGCGGCGACCTCGTAGCCGTCGCGTTTCGGCATGTCGATATCGGCCAGTATGATGTCGGGAGGATCGATATCGAGACGATCGATGGCCAGCTGCCCGTCTCCGACCGTGGTGACCTCGACGTCCTCGTCGGCGAACGTGAGCTCGATGACACGCTGAATCGTGACACTGTCATCGGCCAGGAGAAGCTTATGCGCCATCCGCACTCATACCAGTCGTGGTGTTTATCGGCCTGACGCCCCACCCGCGTTAGCACCGGTGGACGGCCGATTGGCCTCAATAAAATCGATAATTTCCTGCATCGACGTACCTGGACGGAACACGCCGGAGATGCCCATGGCCTTCAAGGTTGGCAGATCTGCATCGGGAATGATGCCGCCGAGGACAACCAGCACGTCGGTCAATCCATGCTCGCGCAAGAGCTCCATGAGCCGCGGACAGATCGAGTTGTGCGCACCCGAGAGAATCGACAGCCCGATGACATCGGCATCTTCCTGCATCGCCGCGGCCACAATCTGTTCCGGCGTCTGCCTCAGCCCCGTGTAGATCACCTCCATGCCCGCATCGCGCAACGCGCGAGCGATGACCTTCGCTCCACGGTCGTGCCCGTCGAGCCCCGGCTTGGCGATGACGACCCTTATGCGTTTAGTGCTCACTGTTCACCGTTTACCGTTTGTCGCCTTGCGCCTGACGACCTCCGACTTTTGCCTGCCGACTTAGATTATGGCTTGCTCCTGATACTCGCCCCAAACATCCCGCAGCGCATCGCACATTTCGCCAATCGTGGCGTAGGCCCGTGTCGCGTCGAGAATCGCCGGCATCGTGTTCTCGTCACCCGATGCCGCCTTGCGCAGCCTGTCGAGCGCCCGCGTCACCGCGACTTTATTCCTCGTGCGTCGAAGACGATCGACCTTCGCGAGCTGCCGCTGGGAGGCACCTTCGTCGATCTGCAGAATCGGCACCGCCTGCGCGCCGCCCGAGGCAAATTCGTTCACGCCCACGATCACCTGGCGCCCGCCTTCGACGTCCCGTTGAAAACGATACGCGCTCTCGGCGATTTCGCGTTGCGGGTATCCGCGCTCGATCGCCGCAATCATGCCGCCCATATTGTCGATCGTGCGGAAGTACCCCTCCGTCTCTTCCTCGAGGCTCCGCGTCAACCGTTCGACAAAATACGATCCCCCAAGCGGATCGATGGCCTGCGTGACACCTGTTTCGTAGGCGAGGATCTGCTGCGTGCGCAGCGCCAGCGTCGCCGCTTCGGCCGTCGGCAGCGCCAGCGCCTCGTCCAGCGAGTTGGTGTGGAGCGAATTGGCACCGCCCAGCACGGCCGACAGCGCCTGCAGTGCCGTACGCATCACGTTGATCATCGGCTGCTGAGCGGTCAGCGACACGCCGGCGGTCTGGGCGTGGAAGCGCAGCTTCAGCGATCGCTCGTCTTTCGCGCCGAACCGCTCGCGCATGACGCGCGCCCAGATGCGCCGCGCCGCACGATACTTCGCGATCTCCTCGAAGAAATCGCTGTGCGCGTTGAAGAAGAACGACATGCGCGGCACGAACGTGTCCACCCCGAGTCCGGCGTCCACACCGGCCTGCACGTACTCGATCCCGTCGCGCAGCGTGAAGGCCAGTTCCTGCGCGGCGGTCGCGCCGGCCTCGCGGATGTGATAGCCGCTCACCGAAATCGTGTTCCACCGCGGCACGTGCGCGGCGCAGAACGCGAAGATGTCGGTGATGAGGCGCATCGACGGACGAGGCGGATAGATGTATTCCTTCTGCGCGATGAATTCCTTGAGGATGTCGTTCTGGATCGTGCCCGAGAGATGCGCCCAGTCGATGCGCAGCCGTTCGGCGAGCACCAGATACATGGCGAAGACCATCGGGGCCGGCGCGTTGATCGTCATCGACGTCGTGATGTCGCCGAGCGCGATGCCGTCGAACAGCGCCTCCATGTCGGCGAGCGAGGTGACGTTGACGCCGCACTTGCCCACCTCGCCGAGCGACAGCGCGTGATCGGGATCGCGGCCCATCAGCGTCGGCAGATCGAAGGCAACGCTCAGGCCCGTCGCACCCGCCGCCAGCAGCCCGCGATAGCGCTGGTTGGTATCCTCGGGCGTCCCGAACCCGGCGAACTGGCGCATCGTCCACAACTTGCCTTGATAGCCCGAAGGGTGAATCCCGCGCGTGTACGGAAATGACCCCGGCTCGCCGAGCTCGCGCCCGGCGTCGAATGCAGGAATGCTGTCGGCGGTGTAAAGCCGTTCGATCGGCCGGCCGGAAATGGTTTGAAAGGGAAGCTTGCGTTCGGAGGGCATTGCAGTGCCCGGGTGAGTTCTTCCCCACCCGGGCCCTGAATCTAACAGCGACTCACCGTAGATTTAGCCATGTAATTGAGCACCTCCCGGCCGCGGCCTAATCCGATCGCGCCCTTCCGTCCGTCCCGCCGAAGCGGCGTAACCGCGAAGGCGGACGTAACTCCTCAGGCAATGGCTTGACGGCCTTTCACGCGCTCTCATGCGGAATGGAGCGGTGACGCCAGTGTACACCGGGGAAGTAGAAAGTAAAAAGTAGAAAGTAAAAAGTAGAAGTGCTTCACTTTCCACTTTCTACTTTTTACTTTTCACTTTCGGAAGACTCAGTGCGTCATGGCGTGCAGCAGCACGTCCACGCCCAGCGCGTAGCCGTTCGGCGAGAACTGGTAGAAAAATCCCGGATCCTCGCCTTCGCGCTCCCATGAATCGGCGACGTCCGTGTTGTGCGTCATCAGCACCATGATGCGGCCGCGGGCGTCCCGGATGGCGCGCAGGTGCGGCTCGATGCTGTCGTAGCCGCGCTCCGACGTGTTCTGCCCCTGCGTGCCGCGCCAGAATTGAATGTTGGTGATCTGCGGAATCTTGGTCACCGGATAGAGCGTTCTGAGCAGCGGATCCGCCAACTGGACGTCGCTGATGGGAAATTCCGTCGACGGCAGCACTCGCCCAATCTCGCCCGACCACTGCTCCCAGGCTTCCGTCCCCCAGAAATCGTCGACCCACAGGAATCCGCCCTTCAAGAGGTAGTCGCGCAGGCTGAGGACCTCTTCAGGCTTGAACCCGATCGTGCCGGCATCCGAGGCGACGACATACGGGCAGTTGAAAAGCTGGGGATCGGTGGCACGAACGACCCAGGTATTGGGTTCGTGGCGCTCGTCCCGGCTGATCGTCGTTTTGGTGAGCTCCGAGAGCCGGGTCATCAGGTTGCGTTCGGAGAACGGATAGTCGGTCTGCCACCCGACGCCCATGTCCTCGATCTTGACGCGCGTGTACATCGAGGCGGCAGATGGTGAAGTCGCCGTCGGGCATTCTCTCGGGCGGATAGCGTGCCGCAAACGATCCTTCGCGGTAGCGTCCGCGGCCCCACTGTGCGCTGGCGGCCGCCACACCGATCAAGATCAGTCCGGCCACGAGCAGCGCCTTCCGGCCGATCGAGCGTCCGCGGCGGGATCGTTCGGGTGAGGGGTTCACTGTGTCACTCTGATGGCGATGAGCGTCGCGGTCTGCTCACCCCCGTCTTTGGCGGCTACCTCGATGAGAAAATCCCCCGGCGGCAGGGCGGCGAGCGACACATCGACCTGGCTCAACCCTCCGGGGCCGGCGGTCACGGGCAGGACGGACATCTGTCCGCCCTCGCGATTCAGCATCCGTGCGGTCAGGGCGGGCGTGGCCGTCCCGCTTTGCGCGCCCACGCGCACAAGCAGCCGATCGGTCCGGCGGAACTCGCGCTCGATCACGGGCATCGCGGCCGGGTCGGCCGCGAGCTGCTGCCACTCGGGAAGCGTGCGCGCCGCGGAACAGCTGCGGTGTGCTGATCGTCAGCCCGAGTCCCAGGCTCGGTACGCACGATTTTCTGCGTCTCCCGATCGAGCATGTCTCCAGCCGCGTCCTGGACCACAATCTCGAGCTCGATCGGGCCTGGTGGCACATCAAATTCCACGCGGCCCGGCGGGAAGCCCCGGTTGCGATAGTAGAGATCCGAGTTGGCCCCTCCGGCCATCAGCGCGACGCGCGCCGGCAGTTCTCGCGCGCATGCCGGGACTTGTCGGTGTCGGGTTCCACACGAAGGTGATCTTCGTCTTCCCGTCCGCGCCTGGAGACATGCCGATCCAGGTCCGCGCCAGGTTGCGGCGCTGCTGCGTCGTGGCCGCGAGCGTGGCCAGCGCCTGCGTGACGGCAGGAGGCGGACCGGGCCTCTTCGGCGTCAAGCGCACGCTCGGCTTCCGTCGCCGTAGAGCGCAAGATACCCGGGACGGGCGCGCACCTCCAGGCCGGGACGCTTCACCCGCACGTTGATCTTGTGGAACTTGCCGTCGGGCTGATTCAAGGACGAGGTGTAGCCGAGCAGGTAGTAGGCGCTCGAGTCGCGGATGATCTGGCGCATGCCCGGCTAGATCGTTCTGGTTGACGATGGCGCGACCGTCGGTGTTCTCTGCCAGCACGCGGAGCGTGTCCATCGTGTTGTCGAGCAATTTGGCGTCGGTCGTCAGGCTGACGGCGGCCTGGCCGGCCGTGCTGAGATCGGTCTCGAACGGCGTCAGACCGCGCGGGTCGACCGCGTAAATCGTCGTGTTGTACCGGTTCGCGAGCTCGTAGACACGCCGGAGGTCGCCGAGCAGATCGGTCTGCAGGAAAAACTCCTGCGACTCCATGCGCGCCTGCGCGGGAGAGTTCGGCGCGATCGGATCGGGCTGCGGCCGCGGCTGGTTCCCGCACGGCGAGCCGTTACAGGTCGCGATCCTGATCGATCATCTGATTCGGGAGCGTGTTGGTGTAGCCCTCGCTGATGAGGATGATCGCCTTCCGCCGCTCAGTCATCCCGCCAAGGCGAACGATCAACGCCCTTCAACGCGGTCAGCGTCACGTCGTTGCGGATGCGCTCCGCTTCGATCGTCGACACGTAATGCACGTAGTTTTCCTCGAACTGATTCAGCGGCGTGTAGTCGTACTTCCGCCCGTGAATCCGCGGATCCCGGTTGCCAGCTCTTTCCGATTCGCGGTTCAGCCGGACGTCGTTAATTGACCAGAGCGGGTACATGATGCCCACGAGGTCCATCGGGAACAGCTGGTGCTCGACAAACCGCGCGATGATCTCTCGTGCGCGCATGCTGTTGCCGAGGCGGACGTGGTAGTCGTCGAGGAAAATCGCGAACAGCCGGACATCGTCGCGCGCCGCCTCTGTCTGCTCGTCGATAATGTTGCGGACCTGACGCGGCGTCTCGGGAACGGCGTCGTAATTCTCGGCGATGTTGATCAGCTTGAAGGTCTGGATCGACTGAGGCTTGCCGTCCTCGGTCACCTCGAAGTCTTCCTGCTTCAAGTCGTTGACAGGGTTCCCCTGCCGATCGGTGACGATGACGTCGACCCGAACGACGTTGATGTCGGTGCGGAAGATCGGGGCCTGGGCCGCAGGATCCGGTGGCGGCGGCTGCTGTTGTGGCGGCGGTGGCGGTTGTTGCGGCGGCGGCGGCTGGGCAGGGGCGTTCTGTGCACTCAGCCCGAGCGCCATAGGGGCGGCAATAACGGCCGCCAACGCAACGCGAAGCAGCCCCTTGTGCATTACCTTCGAATGATAACATCACGCCCCGTGGAGAAAGCCGCAGAAAATCCGCCGCCGCTGACCCGTCTCACCGAGGACGAGCGCCTGTTTCGGGAGAGCGTCCTGGAGTTTGCCCATCGCGAGATTCGTCCGCTGGTCCGGGAGATGGACGACCAGGCCAAAATGTCCCCCGGCCTCGTCAAGCGGCTGTTCGAGCTGGGCCTGATGGGCATCGAGATTCCGGATGCCCACGGAGGCGCCGCGGGACGCTTCTTTCACTCCGTGCTGGCCGTCGAAGCGCTGTCCAGCGTCGATCCTTCGGTGGGTGTCCTCGTCGACGTCCAGAACACGCTGGTCATCAACGCGCTTCTGCGCTGGGGGTCGGACCAGCAGCAAGCGCAATACCTGCCCCGGCTCGCCGGCAGCACGGTTGGCGCGTACGCCCTGTCCGAGGCCGGATCGGGAAGCGACGCGTTCGCGCTCGACGACGCGCGCCGTGGAGGCGGGCGGCGATTTCATGTCTGACCGGCCGCAAGCTCTGGATCACCAACGCCGCCGAAGCCGACCTGTTCATCGTGTTCGCCACGATCAACCCGGAGGCGGGCTATCGCGGCATCACCGCGTTTCTCGATCGAGCGCGGCTTTGCCGGGCTTCTCGGTGGGCAAGAAGGAAGACAAGCTCGGCATCCGCGCGAGCAGCACGTGCGAGCTGTTGCTCGACGAGTGCCGCGTGCCGCGCGCCAACGTGCTCGGCGAGGTCGGGCGCGGCTACAAAGTGGCCATCGAAACGCTCAACGAGGGCCGCATCGGCATCGGCGCGCAGATGATCGGGCTGGCGCAGGGCGCGCTCGACCACGCCATCGTCTACACCAAAGAGCGCAAGCAGTTCGGCAAGGCGATCGCCGATTTCCAGGGCGTGCAGTTCCAGCTCGCCCGCGCGGCGACCGAGCTCGAGGCCGCCCGCCTGCTGGTCTACAACGCGGCGCGGCTGCGCGACGCACGGCGAACCGTTTCTCACACCGGCCGCGATGTGCAAGCTGTTCGCATCCGAGGCGGCCGAGCACGTCAGCTCGCTGGCCGTGCAGCTGTTCGGCGGCTACGGCTACGTCAAGGACTACCCGGTCGAGAAGCTGTATCGCGACGCGAAGATCGGCCAGATTTACGAGGGAACGTCCAACCTGCAGTTGCAGACGATCGCGAAGCAGATACTAGGATCGTAGGGGTTCGTGGAGTTCGCCGGTTTCGTACGGTTCTTGCAGCCTCTCGCAGCTCTCGCACTTGTCGCACCCCTTGCACCTTGCGAACCCTTCGCACCCGTCGGAACTTCTACCGCCACGTCTCGGCAGCAGTTGGTGAGCTGGAACACGAACACCAAGATCACCAATGCTAACCCTCGGGCAATCGGGTAGTTGCTGCAGCGCGAAGCGTGGGAGGCCGCGACTCGGTTGCCGACGCGCGGAGCGAGTGGACCGATCGAGGCGATCGCCGCGACGTGCATCGGCACGTGAAGGACGATCGAGACAAGATCACAAGCAGAATCTTCGTGATCTTGGTCTGGTGCCTTCTTGGTGACCTTCGTGATCCCGTGAGCGCTTACGGACATTTCTCGGCGCGCGTCAAGCACGCCTCGTCCAGATAGATCCGATCGTCGGCGATCTGATACATCAGCACCGTCGAGAGCCCGTCTTCCGAGGGCCGCGATTTCTTCACCGCGCGCGACGAGCGCACCGCCGCTGGTCCGCCCGCCAGCGCTTCGTTCAGCACACGTCCCCGCAGTTTGCCCAGGTTCGGCATCCTTCGCTTCATCAGGTACGCAATCGTCGGCGCGATGTCGGCGTTGCCCACCGGCGTCTGATCCACGAACCGCCGCTTGAAGTCCGGGCCCATGGCGGCCATGTTGTTGAACGTGTTCGCACGCACGAGCGATCCGTGATCGCCCTGCCCGTGCTGCCGCACGCCGCCAACGATGACGCCGGTCATCTGCGGGTTGGCGGCGTCGAGCGCAAAGCTCTTGAAACTGATCACAATCGCCGGCTTCGGCGTGGTCGCGCTGCCGACGAGCCCGACATCGCTCATCGACAGCGCGCCGGGCATCTGTCCGAAGCGATCGTGGACGAAGATGCCGCCGACGTAGTCCTGATCCCCCAGGAACCGGACGATGCGCTGAACCAGCTCGCGATCGTTGCCGGGCACGTACACCGACGTCTGAGCGATCACCACGCGCGCATCGGTCGGCCTGGTCACACGGCCGGTGCCGCCGATGAGCGCCGCACCGGTCATCAGCCGCTGCCGCACGTCGTTCCTGGCCTGCCCGATCGTCGGATCGATCCTGATGTAGCGCCTCGTTCCGCCCTCTTCCGTTCTGAAGCTCGGATCGTACAGCGGCAGCGCCAGGTGATGCGCCAGATCGATGGCCAGAAATCCGGGCGGCAGGTGGCCGGTGTTCACCTCCTGCCGGCCGGACGCGTCCAGATAGCGCAGCGAAGCCGAGTAGCTGGTGGTTGCCCGGCCGGACGCATCGACGTCGCGCCGGCTGACCGTTGAAAACCCATGGTCGGCCGTCACGAACACGTTCGTGTTGTCACCAACATCGGGATGCGCGTCGAGATAATCGAGAATCTGCCTGAGGCTCCGGTCGGCGTTGTGAATCGCCGCCTTTGAGGTCGGACCGTTGATGCCCGGCGTCAGCGAGTTGAGGCTGTCGCCCTGCGCGTGCTGGGTGAGATCGGGATCGCCCGACCAGAACACCAGCATGAAGGGCTCTGGGCTTTTCGCGAACGCGGGCAGAATCGCTTTCGTCGTCGCGTCGGCGAACCATTGCTGATGCGCCACGTTCGCGGCCGTCGTGCCCGGCGTCTCGTTCGTGCCGGTGGGCTGATTGCGCGGCGGCGGCGCGGGCGCCAGACCCGCAGCGGCGAGCAGCGCAACGGTGCTGTCCCGCAAGGGCACGGCGCGCGGCGTGCCGGTCGCTCCGTCGAGGACGATCGTGATCGGATTTCGTAACGCGCCCCGCACGGTATTGAGCTCCGACACATCCTGAGACGCGGCGGGGCCGACCTTGCCGATGACAGCCGTGCTGTAGCCGTACGAGCGCGCGAGCGCGACAACCGACGCCTCGCGCAGATAGTTGCCGCCGAAGTGATCGTTGATGTCACCGAGCACCAGCGGGTCTTCGACGTCGGGCACCATGGTGCCGCGCGCCTGGCCGAAATGGCCTTTGTCGAACAGCGGATACGCGGTGAAGATCTGGTTGGCGAACTGGCCGGTGTCGCCGGGATAGTGCCCCGTCGCAATCGCCGCCGCATTCGGCATCGTCTGCGACGGAAACACCGCATGGCTGTTGGCGAAGTCCACGCCCTGCGTGCGGACTTTGTAGAGCGCGGGCGTGTCGATGAGGTTGACCGAGCCGTGGCGGAGGCCGTCGGCGACGAAGATGATGGTGTTGCGCGGCTTCGGCGCGTCCTGCGCAAAAACAACGGCGAGCGCAAAAGGAACCAGAGCGAGCCCGCGCAAGAGCTACCCCCCGGTAAGTCGGTCGAAGATGGGCCTGAGCCGCGAGGCGGTTGCCGCAAGATCTTCCGGCAGCACCCGCGTTTCCCCCACCGCCGTCATGAAGTTGGTGTCGCCGGACCACCGCGGCACGAAATGCACGTGGAGGTGGTTCTCGATACCGGCACCCGCTGCCTTGCCGAGATTGATCCCCACGTTGATGCCGTGCGGGTGGTACGCCTCGTTGAGCGCCATTTCCGAAAGACGCACCAGCCGCATCATCTCCGCCTGCTCGTCGGGTTTGAGCGCTTCGAGCGTAGAGAGATGCCGGTTGGGAACGACCATCAGGTGGCCGTTGTTATAGGGGTACAGATTGAGGATGACGTAACAGTGTTGACCGCGAAAGAGCACCAGGTCGGCCTGCCGGCCCGACTGGGCATCACAGAAGACGCATTCGGTCGTCGGAGAGGAAGCGGCAGTCACGTAACTGAGGCGCCATGGAGCCCAGAGGCGATCCATAGGGATTAGGGAGTTGGGATTTGGGACTGGGGCGTGACAGGACTAATCCCGAATCCCCAATCACAAATCCCTGATTCTAGGCCTGCGGGGGTTCCTGATTGATCAACTCTTTGAGCTCTTTCCCGGGCTTGAAGTACGGCACCTTCTTCGGCGGCACGTCCACCTTGTCGCCGGTCTTGGGATTGCGCCCCTTCCGGGGTTCGCGCCGGCGCAGGCGGAAGCTGCCGAACCCTCGCAGCTCGATCTTCTCGCCGCGATGGAGGGCGGTGATGATGCTGCGAAAGACCGTATCGACGATGACCTCGGAGTGTTTCTTCGTAAGGTCAGAGACCCGTGAAACCTCTTCCACGAGCTCGGCTTTCGTCATGCTCCCGCCGAGAGCCGAAGAAGGATCCTGATCGTCCATTTGTGTCGCAGGGGCCCCTCGCCCCGCTCCTTAATTGCGTGATTTGAAGTGATCGCCCAGCGTTGCTTCGCCGGTGCCGGCCTTCTCCGCGTACTCTTCCCAGTCGGACCGGAACTCGTCGGATTTCAGCGCGCGAATGCTGAGGCCGATCTTCCGCTCCGACGGGACGAGCTTGATGATCTTCATCGGGTAGTTCTCGCCGACGGTCAGCTCGATCTTCTCGCCACCCTTCGTATCGTCCAGTTCCGACACGTGGATGAGCCCCTCGATGCCTTCGTCGAGCTCAACGAAGGCGCCGAAGTTCGTCACGCGCACCACCTTGCCCTCGATGGTCTGTCCGACCTGACGGCGCGAGAAGAAGTCGTCCCAGATATCGGTCGCAAGCTGCTTCAAGCCGAGCGACAACCGCTGGTTTTCGGCGTCGATGTTGAGCACCATCGCGTCGACCTTGTCGCCCTTCTTCAGCACTTCTGACGGGTGCTTGATGCGCTTGCTCCACGACATATCCGAGATGTGGATCAACCCGTCGATGTCGTCCTCGACCTCGACGAACGCGCCGAACTCGGTGAGGTTGCGCACCTTGCCGACGATCTTCGAGCCCACCGGATACTTCTCGGCCAGCTCGTGCCAGGGGTTGGTCTCGACCTGCTTGAGGCCGAGCGAAATGCGCCGCGCCGTCGCGTCGACGCCGAGCACCATCGCGTCGACGCTGTCGCCGACGTTCAGGATCTTCGATGGATGCTTGACGCGCTTGCTCCACGACATCTCGGATACGTGGATGAGCCCTTCGACGCCCGGCTCGAGCTCGATGAAGGCGCCGTAGTCGGTCAGGCTGACGACCTTGCCCGACATCCGCGCCCCGACCGGGTAGCGGTCCGACACGTTCGACCACGGATCGTTGACGAGCTGCTTGTGTCCCAGCGAGACGCGCTCGGTCGCCGGATCGTACTTGAGCACGATGACGTCGATCTCGTCGTTCACCTTGAAGAGCTCTGACGGATGGCCGACGCGGCCCCACGACATGTCGGTGATGTGCAGCAGGCCGTCGATGCCGCCAAGATCGATGAACGCACCGTAATCGGTGATGTTCTTGACGATGCCCTTCAGCACCTTGCCTTCGGCCAGCGTATGCAGCGTGTGCTTCTTCTTCTCGGCGTTCTCCTCCTCGAGGAGAACCTTGCGCGAGAGCACGATGTTGCCGCGCTTCTTGTTGACCTTGATGACCCGCATGCGCAGTTCCTGGCCGCGCAGCGCGTCGAGATTGCGGACCGGCCGCACGTCGATCTGCGAACCCGGCAGGAACGCGCGCACGCCGATGTCGACCGCGAGGCCGCCCTTGATGCGCTCGATGACGCGGCCGATGACGACCTTGCGTTCGGCATAGGCCTTCTCGACCTCGTCCCAGATCTTCATCTTCTCGGCTTTTTCGCGCGAGAGCACGACGTAGCCGTCGCGATCTTCCGTGCGCTCGAGCAGCACGTCGACCGTGTCGCCGGGCTGCACCGTCACTTCGCCGCGCTCGTCGAGAAATTCATCGACGCCGATGATGCCTTCCGATTTGTAGCCGATGTCGACGATAACTTCCGACGGCGTGACTTTGAGCACGGTGCCCTTCATCACCTCGCCTTCCGCGATGTTCCGGAAGCTGTTATCGTAGATGTCGAGCATCCGGGAGAATTCCTGGGGGTCGACATCCTCATCTTTAAAGGGGGTGAGAACACCTCCTCGCGCCTGGGCTTTGCCGCCCGCGCGAGGGGCCGATCCGGCGCCCTCCGGGACTGCTGCTTTCTGAGTGCGCTCGTCGTCCACGTTCACCATGCCTTACAAATCCTCCTCAAATCGATCGATTGCCGGTAAGGTATGGAGACCGGCGCCCCGAGTTTCGCGTCCGCGCGCCCGCGCGCGTGGCGCCCGGGCGGGCGTCCACGCTCTGCAGCGACTGCTGAATCGCGATAAGCAATAGAGTGTAGGTAGTTTATGGGTAAACTGTCAAGGATGCCTCGGACCGGACAGCGGGTCGTTGAGGGGCTGAAAGGATGCGGGTAAATGGCGAAGCGCAAAGCGGCGGCACCCAGACGCAAGGCCGCCCGCAAACCCACCAGGAAAGCCGTTCGCAAAGCGTCGAAGCCGGCGGCGAAACGCACGGCGCGCAAGGCCGCCCGGGTTGCTCGACCTGCGCCGCGACGTGCGGCCAAACGGGCCGCGAAGAAGGCCACCAGGGTCGTCAAGGCCGCCGCGCCGAAGGCCCGCCCGAAGTCCGGCGCTCCCGTCCGGCCCAAGTCCACCGCTCCCGTCCGGCCGAAGCCCGCAGCACTATCGCGCGAACGCCGGCAATTGCGGGAAGAGGATATGGTGCCGACGCCCCCGTCCACGCTCGACTTCACCCCCAAAGCGTCGTCGGCCGGGACCGGCCAGAATCACTATAACCAGAAAAGGCGCGAGCACACCGAAGGCGGATCGGCCCTCACGGGCGGCGATATCGATGCCGACTGGAACGACGCCTACTCGAGCGGCGAAGAAACGCCCAGCGGCGACATGCCGACACCGGATCAGGATGTCGTCGAGGAGATCGGGCGGGCGCTCGGCGTCGAGTACGAGGATGCCGAAGAGCTGAAGGGCGCCGACAAGATTGAAAATCGCGACCGCCATCGCTGGGAGTACGACCCTGCCAGCGCCGAGGACTACCGCGACCGAAACCGGCGCGACGACGACTGACCGCCCGGGCCCGACCGGCTCGACGAGAGCCGGCCGTTACGCTCGAGCGCCGCTCACCTGCTGGATGATCTCGAGCACGCGCTCGACGGTTTCCTCGATCGACAGCGTCGTCGTATCGACCTTCACCGCGTCGGGCGCGATCTTCAGCGGCGAGGTGGCTCGTGTGCGATCGGATCGATCGCGCGCTTCCAGTTCGCTTGCCACATCAGAGGCCGCGGCCGCGCGGCTCAGTCCATGGGCGGGATCGGCCGCCCGCCGCCGGGCGCGCTCTTCAGGAGTGGCATCCAGGTAAATTTTCACGTCGGCGTTGGGAAACACCACCGAGCCGATATCGCGGCCTTCCATCACCACGCCGCCGCCATGCCCCTCTTTCCTCTGTCGAGCAACCAGCGCGGCCCGCACTTTCGGCAATCGCGCAGTGGCGGCCGAGGCGCGATCGATCTCCGGCGTGCGGATGGAGGTCGTGACGTCGTATCCGTCGATGACAACCAGGCCGTATGCCACCGTGAGAGCCGCGTGCTCCGCCACGTCTGCCACCGCGTCCTCGTCATCGAGATTCAGCTGGTCGTGAACGGCCTTCCATGCGACCGCGCGATACATGGCGCCGGTGTCGACATGCCGGTAATTGAGGCGTTTCGCGAGCTCGCGGGCGACGGTGCCCTTGCCGGCCCCGGACGGGCCATCGATGGCGACAATCAGACGGGGATCGGACACAACGTCGAGTATAGCCGACGTGTTCACTTGACCGCGGTCCGTGTCGCGACGGCCTTCTGAATCGCGGCCACGGTAATCGACGCGCGGTAGTCGGCGAGCTTGCGGCCGTTCTCGAGGACAGCCCGAATCGATCCCATCTCGACACCGTTGATGCTGAACTTTCCGGCCTTGATTCGTTGTTCGGCACGAATGTGTTTCGGATCGACGAGCGCGACGAGCGCCTCGTAATGATAGTCGTCGTGCAGGCCGGCGCGGGCGGCCGACTGCACGTCGGGCTTCTGGAAGATGCCGATTTTCTTCAGGTACTCGAAGCTCCACATATCCTGCGTGTAGTACTCGGTGATGAAGTGGACGCGCGCGTCCGATGCCGGCCATTTCGCGCTCAGCTCCGCGGCGACGGCCTGCATGCCCTTCTGATTGCCGCCGCTGTCGCCGAGGAGCACGATGTCCTTGAATCCGTGCGTCTTCAGGCTGGTGCAGATGTCGCGAAGCAGCGCGCGGAAGGTGTCTTCGGTGAGGCTGATGGTCCCCGCGTACTGCATGTGCCCCGTCGCCGGCGCGTGGTCGCCTTCGGGGACGAACGCGACGATCGGCGCGACGAGCGCGTTGCCGAGCTTGCGCGCGATCGCGTCGGTCGTCGCACGCAGCACGAAGTTGTGCTTGCCGGTCGCTGTATAGGGCCCGTTCTGCTCGACGCCTCCAGTGCCGACGATGACCGTCGTCTTGCCCGCGCGAATCGCGTCGCGCACTTCCATGAAGGTCATCTCGTCGATGAAGAGCGTGTCGGCGGCCGGAATCGGGCGCGGCTCGTTCGCATCCTGCGTACCTTGCGCGGAGGCTGACGCTGCCGCCGCAAGCACCAGCGCGCCGATGGCGATGCGACTCTTCGTCAGAGCGGAGAAACGACGCATGTCAGACCTCCGGGGCAAATGGGAAGTGATTGGCAGGAACGGCACTCTACACTAAGATGCGGCCCGACGAAAGACAACGGAAAGGCAGGTGCACATTGCGTCGACTGATGCTCGTCCTGATTCTGCTCGCCGGCCTTGCCACCTCTGCCGCCGCCCAGGTTGCACCGGCCGATCCGAATCAATGGGAGCCGGACATTCAGAAGTTCGAGGCCGAGGATAGGGCCAGGGGACCCGTGAAAGGCGGCATCGTGTTCATCGGTTCCTCGAGCATCCGTCGCTGGACGAACCTCGCGGAGTCGTTTCCCGGCCAGAAGGTCGTGAACCGCGGCTTCGGCGGATCCGAGATGGAGCACGCCGCCAGGTACGCGAGCCGGCTCGTGGTGCCCCATACCCCGCGCGTCGTCGTGTTGTACACGGGCGAAAACGATCTGAACCGCGGCGTCGCCCCGCAGACCGTGTTCGCCAGTTACAAGAAGTTCTACGACACCGTGCACGGCGCCCTGCCGAACACCCGGTTGGTGGTCGTCAGCCTCAAACCGTCGCTCGCCCGGTGGAAGATCCGCAACGAGATGCACGAGACCAACAAGATGATTCGCACGCACTGCGCCGCGGCAAGCCACTGCGTGTATGTCGACGTGTGGCCGCCGATGCTCGGGAAAGATGGCACGCCGAAGCCCGAACTGTTCGTGGAGGACGGCCTGCACATGACGCCGGCCGGCTACACGATCTGGACGGCGATCCTCGCACCGCAGTTGAAGTAAAGGACGAGCGCCGGATGCAGGTTCGCTTGCAGAAAATCATTTCAGCGGCCGGCATCGCCTCGCGCCGCGCCGCCGAGCGCCTGATTGAAGAAGGCCGCGTGTCGGTCAACGGCGCCACCGTGACCGCGCTCGGGACGAAGGCCGATCCCGACAGCGATGACATTCGCGTGGACGAGCGGCGCGTGAAACGCCCCGAGCGGCATCGCTATTTCCTTCTCAACAAGCCGCGTGGGTATGTCACGACCCGCTCTGATCCGGAACAGCGGCCGACCGTGCTCGACCTGCTGAAAGGTGTGCGGGAGTACGTCTACCCCGTCGGGCGGCTCGACTTCGATTCGGAAGGGCTGCTGATTCTCACCAACGACGGCGACCTCGCCGCGACGCTGACGCATCCGCGGCACGAGGTCGAGCGGGTGTATGAAGCACAGGTGCTCGGCGTGCCCGACGAGCACGACCTCGATCGCCTGCGCCGCGGCCTCGTCATCGACGGCCGGCGCACCAGTCCAGCGCAGATCGATCTGGTCACCGAGCGCAGGACCGTGACGTCCAGGAAGGACGACACGTCAATCCTCCGCGTGACGATTCACGAAGGGCGCACACGCCAGGTCCGCAAGATGGGCGACGCCATCGGCCATCCGGTGCGCACGCTCAAGCGGGTCCGCATCGGACCGATCGCCGACAAGAATTTGAGGCTGGGGACTTACAGAGAGCTGACGCCGGACGAAGTGAAGCGGCTGAAGAAGTCGGCGCGGCACGAAGCCGGGAGCCGGAAGCCAGTAGTCGGAAGCCGAAAAGGAGTGTGAATGATGGTCATCAAGCGTGTCGGACCACTGTCCTGTGCGAAGCTCAGCGGGACGCTCTACGCCCTCATTGGACTTCTCGTCGGCGGCATCTTTTCCATGATCGCCATGGCCGGTGGAGCCGCCTCGGACAACACATTTGGCCGGGGATTCGGGGCGGCGATTGGCGTGGGAGCGATTGTGCTCTTCCCGCTCCTTTACGGATGCATGGGCTTTGTGGCCACGCTCATCGGTGCCTGGCTGTACAACATCGTCGCCAGCATGGTGGGCGGTATTGAACTCGACGTCCAGTAAACGGCAGGAAAAACAGAAGGTCAGAACCCGTTCAGTGGATTTTTTCGCCGGGCTCGACTTCCGTCGACATCGACGGGACCTCTTCGATCGGCGACAGCCCCTCGAGGTCGAGCTGCGGCTGTGACGGTCCCGACTGTGAGAGCCCCGCCGGGACTTCGAAGCCGAGCGCCTCGGCCATTTCTTCAATCTTCGGCAGGTCTGACAGGTCGCGCAGGCCGAACCGGATCAGGAACTCGCGCGTCGTCGCGTACATGAAGGGGCGCCCGACCACCGGCTTGCGTCCGACGATCTTCACGAGCTGGCGTTCGATGAGCGTGTTCACGACGCCCGCGGTGTTGACGCCGCGGATCTCGGTAATCTCGGGTGCGGTGACCGGCTGCTTGTAGGCGATGACGGCCAGCGTCTCCAGCGCCTGCACCGACAGCCGCTGGGTGGTCCGCTCGTGGAAGAGACGACGGACCCATTCGTGCAGCTCGGGACGCGTGACGATCTGGTACCCGCCGGCGACCTCGACCAGCTGAATGCCGCCCGGCCGATCGTAGTCGCGCTTCAACGCTTCGAGCGCCGCTTCCACATCCTCTTTCGGCTCGTTCTCGAGCAGCTTGAACAGCATCTTCGGTGTCAGCGGGTCTGGCGACGCGAAAATCAGCGCTTCGATAACGGGTTTCAGCTCGTCACTCATGGTTTTGTTCTACTTTTTACTTTTTACTTTCGAGGTCACCAATCGGCGTCGGTGCGTCCGCGGGGCGCGCGCGCTTGTAGACGCGGATCGGGCCGAAGGCCGAGGTCTGGAACACGCGGATCAGCTTGAGGCGAATCATCTCGAGCAGCGCCAGAAACGTCACGATCATCGCCCCGCGCGTGTCGTCCCGCGAGAACAGGTCCTCGAAGCCGCAGGCCTCTGTTTCCGACAGGAGCCCGAGCAGCTGCTCGATGCGCACCTCGACCGGGACCTCTTCGGGGGGCAGCAGCATTTTCGGGCGCTGCTTCGCCCGCTCGAGCACACCGCGAAACGCGGCGAGCAGGCTGAACAGATCGACTTCGATTTCCGGCTCGTACGCGTAGTCGTCGCCCGCGATCTCCGCGATGCGGCCGTCGGGACGAATCCACTGCGCGCCGCGCAGCACGGCGCGCTCGTGCAGCAGCTCGGCCGCCGCCTTGAACTTCTGGTGTTCGAGCAACCGTCGAACCAGCGCTTCGCGCGGATCCTCTTCCGGCTCGCCGTCTTCGGCCGACTCGGGCCGCGGCAGCAGCATCTTCGACTTGATGTGAATCAGCGTCGCCGCCATGACCAGGAACTCGCCGACCGTGTCGAGATTCAGCTCCTGCATCATCTCGACGTATTCGAGGTACTGGCGCGTGATGAGCGCGATGGGGATGTCGTAGATGTTCACCTCGTGCGTCTTGATGAGGTGAATCAGCAGATCGAGCGGCCCCTCGAACGCATCGAGCTTCACCGAATACGCTTCGGGGGACGATTCGAAATCAGATGCCGGTGTCGGACGTTCGTTCATCTGTATGCGATCTTCATGGCGTCGCGCACGCGCGCCATTGTCTGGGCCGCCACCGCCCGCGCGCGCCGGGAGCCCTCCACGAGAATCTCATGGATTCGCTCCGGCCGCGACAGAAGTTCGCGGCGGCGTTCCCGCAGCGGCTCCAGTACGGTGTTCAGGGCCCTGGCCAGCTTGTCTTTCACCTCGACGTCGCCGACTTTTCCCGCGCGGTAGCGGGCTTTCAGATCGTCGACCTCCGCGGTGTCGGCATTGAACACATCGTGGTAGAGGAAAACAGGATTGCCTTCCACCGTGCCCGGAATATCGGCCCTGGTGCGCTTCGGATCGGTATACATCGAGCGCACTTTCTTCTTCACGGCGTCGGCGTCTTCGGAAAGAAGGATCGTGTTGCCGAGGCTCTTGCTCATCTTCTTGAAGCCGTCGAGCCCAGGGAGCCGCGCGACTTTCGTCAAGAGCGGCTTCGGCTCTACCAGTATGTCGCCATAGAAGCGGTTGAACCGGCGCACCACTTCGCGGGACAGCTCGAGATGCGGCACCTGATCTTCGCCGACGGGAACGAAATTGCCGTCGTAGAGGGCGACGTCGGCCGTCTGAAGCAGGGGATAGCCCAGAAACCCGACCGACGACAGGTCTTTGTCGCTCAACGACTCCTGCTGCTCCTTGTAGGTCGGCACCCGTTCGAGCCACGAGACCGGCGTCGTCATGCCGAGCAGCAGGAACAGCTCCGCGTGCTCGGGCACCATCGACTGCACGAAGAACGTGCTGCGCTCGGGATCGAGGCCGGCGGCAATCCAGTCGACCGCGTTCTCGTAGGCGTACTGCGTCACCTGGCTCGTGTCGGCGTAGTCGGTGGTCAACGCGTGCCAGTCGGCCACGAAGTAGAAACAGTCGTACTGCTCCTGGAGCGCCACCCAGTTGTGCAGCGCGCCGACCAGGTGACCCAGATGCAGCTGCCCTGTCGGGCGCATGCCGGACACGACGCGTTTTCGAGCGGTCAGCGCAGCCACGAGAGAATCACATAATACGG
Source organism: Vicinamibacterales bacterium (assembly GCA_963746535.1). Taxonomy (GTDB): domain Bacteria; phylum Acidobacteriota; class Vicinamibacteria; order Vicinamibacterales; family JAMQPK01; genus JAMQPK01. The sequence goes on from CAVVBP010000014.1 coordinate 122,683, forward strand.
TGGGCCGATGAGATAGCCCAACACGCCGGTCACCAGCAGCCCCATCAGGATCAGAAATCCGTATTCGTAGAGAAAGCGGAGCTGCATGGCAATCCGCGGCGGCAGCAGCGCCATCAGTATCTGCCCGCCGTCGAGCGGCGGAATCGGCAGCATGTTGAAGACGGCCAGCAGCACGTTCAGCAGCAGTGCCTCTGTCGCAATCAGATTCAGCGGCGTCGCGACGTCCAGGCCGGAGCCGCCGGCCGGGCTCGGCATCACACGCAGCGCCAGCGACGCCGCGGTCGCGATCGCGAGATTGCTCGCCGGTCCGGCCGCCGTGACCAGAATGTGATCGCGCCGAGGGTGCCGGAGATTCCTGACGTTCACCGGCGTCGGTTTCGCCCAGCCGATAATCGGCGCGTTCGAAACCATGGCGATGATCGGCAGCAGCAGCGTGCCGATCGGATCCACGTGGACGACCGGATTCAACGACACGCGTCCGAGACGCTTCGCCGTGTCGTCACCCAGCTGGCTGGCCGACCACGCGTGCGCCGCCTCGTGAACCGTGAGCGAAAAAATCAGAACCAGGAGAGCAATGACGAGCGTGGGAATGTCGAGTGCCGGCAACAACGTCAGAGTATAACCGGAATCACATTGGAAAATTGCGAGGGATTGTCGATTGGCAGAGTGTTGTCAGATTGAAGATTGATGAGTTCCAGAATGCGAATGCTCATCGGACAGGGCTGAAGCCCTGTGCCACCAACAAACTGTTGGCGCCCGCGACAACCCGCATCGATGGCCGCTGTCCGCATCGGTGGCACAGCGCTTTAGCGCTGTCTCAGAATCCGCGAATCGCTCAGTTCTAATCCACGAATCTCGCAATCGTCAATCTGACAACATTCTCGCAATCGACAATCCTCCCCAATCTGCTATTGCACTATTGTTTTCCAGCGAAGTATCCAAGCACCGCGTCCGCGGTTTTCGCGCCGACGACGGCCGTCAGCTCTTCGCGCGAGGCGCGGCGAACGCCCGCCAGGCTGCCGAACGAGGTGAGCAGCGCCTTGCGGCGTCGTGGTCCAATGCCCGGCACGCTGTCGAGCTCCGATCGCAGGTCGCGCATCTTGCGCGCCTTGCGATGGAACGTCACGGCGAAACGATGCGCTTCGTCGCGAATCTGCTGAATCAGCCGCAGCGCCGGATCGTCTTTCGCAAACGCCACCGGCTCGTCGCGATCGCGGGTGACGATCAGCTCTTCCTTCTTCGCGATGCCCACGGCCACCAGATTCGCGAGTCCCAGGTGCTGAAGCGCGTCGTAGGCCGCCGACAGCTGCCCCTTGCCGCCGTCAATCAGGACGAGATCGGGAAACGGCCCGCCCTCTTCGAGCAGCTTGCGGTAACGTCGCGTGACGACTTCGTTCATCGCGGCGAAGTCGTCCGAGCCCGCGTGATTCGCCGGCGAGATGCGGTACTTGCGGTACTCCCCTTCGCGCATCCTGCCGTCCTCGCACACCACCATCGACGCGACGGTCTCACTGCCCTGAATCGTGGAGATGTCGAAGCATTCGATGCGCCGTGGAATCGCCGGCAGCGCGAGCGTGGATCGCAGCGTCTCGAGCGCGTCGTACTGCGACAACCCGGTATCGATCAGCCGGGCCTGGTAGGCGATGCGCGCGTTGCGGACGGCCAGATCGACCAGACCGCGCTTCTCGCCCCGCTTCGGCACGACGACCTGCACGCGACGTCCTGCCTGTTCCGTCAACCACGCTTCGAGGAGGTCGGCGTCCTCGGGCTGGCTCGACAGGTGCACCTCGGCCGGTGCCGGACGATCCTCATAGAACTGCTGCACCGAGGCCTGGAGGATCTCCGCCGCCGAGCCCGAAATGCCCTCGTTCGCGGCCAGCTCGACCCGTTCGAGCACGCGCCCGGCGCGCATGACGAAGACATGCACGACGGCGCCGGCCGGTCCCATGTGCAGGCCGAACGCGTCGCGATCGCCCATGCGCACGGTCGCGATCTTCTGCTGACGATCTCGAAGGGTCTGGATGGTTCGTGCGGCGTCGCGCAGGTGTGCCGCCTCCTCGAACCGTTCCGCGGCCGAGGCCGCGTTCATCGACTCGGTGAGCCGGTCGACGAGCTCTTCGTTCTTCCCTTCGAAGAACAGTTGCGTGCGCGCGACGGCTTCGTGATACGCCGATTGTGTGCAGATCGCCGACACGCACGGCGCCAGGCAGCGCTTGATGTCGTACTCGAGGCACGGGCGGTCGCGGTTCCCGGTGATCACCTCGTTGCACGAGCGAATCCCGAACAGCCGGTGCGTCAGTCCCATCGTCCGGCGCGCGAGCGAGGCGGGCATGAACGGGCCGGCATAGTACGTGCCGTCGCGCTCGACGCATCTGGCGACCAGCACGCGCGGGAACGGCTCGTTGGTGGTCAACTGCAGGTACGGATAGTTCTTGTCGTCGCGCAGCCGCACGTTGTACCGCGGCGCCCGCTCCTTGACGAGGTGGTTCTCGAGCGCGAGCGCCTCGACGACCGAATCGGTGACGATCACCTCGAGGCTGGCGGCCTCGTCGAGCAGCGCGTCGGTCTTGGGATGCGTGCCGCGGGCGCCGAGATAGCTCCGAACGCGGTCGCGCAGCGACCGCGCCTTCCCTATGTAGATGGTCTCGCCTGTCTCGTTTGAGAACAGATACACCCCTGGCTGCTCGGGCAGGCGTGCGATCTGACTCTTGAGGTTCTGGACGGGCATACAGTACTATCTCGAAACTCGTTGTGCTGTGGAACCCTTCATTATACTCGCGTGATCAGGACGCCCGCGCCTCGGCTCGACCGGGGGATGCCGACGCGCCGGCGCCCGAGCCGCCTCACAAGCTGACGTTCACCGGCGCGATCGGGATCATCTGCATGTTCCCGCTGCGCGCGGTCATTCGTGCCAGCGTGGCGCTCGGCATCTCGCCGAACACGCTGACGCTCATCGGCGTGCTCATCAACTGCACCGCCGCCCTGGGGCTCGCCATCAACCAGTTCGTGCTGTCCGGCCTCATCATGATCTGCGCGAACATCTTCGATTTCATCGACGGCAAGGTCGCGTACATCACGGGACGGCAATCGGAGTTCGGCGCGTTCTGGGACTCCACACTCGATCGCTTTTCCGATCTCGCGCTCTTCACCGGCCTCATCTGGCTCTATGCCAGGCTGGGCCGCAACGACTACGTGCTCATCACGACGCTGACGCTGATTTTCTCGATCATGACGAGCTACGCGCGGGCGCGCGCCGAGTGCCTCATCGAGAAGTGCAAGGTGGGTTTCATGGAGCGGCCCGAACGCATCGTGCTGTTCATGATCGGCGCCTTCACCAACCGGATGGCCGCGGTGCTCTGGGTGATCCTCGTGCTGTCGATTCTGTCGGTGGCCAACCGCATCCACTACACGTACCTGATCCTCAACAACAGACCGATGCCGTCGACCAGCGGGCTGAGGGGCCTGTTCAACCGCGCCTTCTTCTGGCGCGACGAACGGACGACGGTGCCGTACGACCTCTGGGTCGTAGCCATCCTCGCGTTCGTGTGGCTCACACCACCTGACTGGCTGAACGATCCCACTGCTGCCGGACAGCCCGGGCTACTGCAGTGGATTCTGTCGAAGATCTAGCGCGATCAGAATCTTGTCGGGGTTCACGCTGCCGGGAGGCCTCCGCTCCTGGGCCACGCGCTGCGCCAGATACTGCAGGATGGCGTTGACCGGCGTCGCCACGCCGTGGAGCCGGCCAAGCCGCACGATTTCGCCGTTCAGGTAGTCGGTCTCGATCGTGCCCAGCCGGCGCTCGAGGCTCTGCCACGACGAACCTCCGCGCCGCTCGACCCCGTCGATCGTGCGGGTCGTCACGTCCTTTTCCAGGCGCGCCGCATCTTCCTCGTCGTCAGGCACGTGCCCGATTCCCGCGGCGGCGAAACACTCGACCGCCTCGCGCCGCGCGCGTTGCGCCAGCCCGCTGCCGCGCGCCGCGGTCCCGCACAGCGCTTCGACGGCATTACCGAGATTCGACAGCAGCTTGCGGTACTTCCACCGCATGATGTCGGGCTTCGACTCCGAGTAGAACGACGAGGCACGCAGCGCGGTGGCGACCGTATCGGTCAGCGCGTCCGATCCGATCGGATACCGGCCCAGATGGAGGATGCCGCTCCTGGGTGTGCACCAGACCTTGATGAAGCCCGGCGTCAGGTAGTCCGTCGGGCACCACACGAAGACGCCGTACACGTTGGCAAATCGCTCGCTGGCCATCCGTTCGTTCGCCACGCCGTTCTGGACGCAGAAGATCGGAAGTTGGGGCGGCGCCGCCGCCGCGAGCGCATCGAGCGCGGCCGGCGTGTCCTGGGTCTTGGTGGCCAACAGCAGGACGTCCTCGCCGGTCCACGAGATCGCGGCCGGCCGATCGACAACCGGAACAGTCAGCGTGATGGTTTCGTCTGGAGATTGGAGCCGGAGGCCGTGATCGCGAATCGCCTCGTAGTGCGCGCCACGGGCAATCAGCAGCGTGGCGTGGCCGTGCTGGGCGAGCCGGCCGCCAACGGTTCCGCCCACAGCGCCGGCACCGAGGATAACGAAGCGCATGAGGGGTGGTGAAAATAGAAAGTAAAAAGTAAAAAGTAGAAAGTAAAAAGTGAGGTGGAAAGTGATTTTCTTACTTTTTACTTTTCACTTTTCACTTTTTACTTTTCACTTTCTATTCTCCTACGCCCTTCTCCGTTTCGGCTCCGCCCGTCCGGAAGCCGCCTTCTTCTCCTTGAGATCCGCCTTCGCCGACGGTTTCTTGTTCGCGCTCACCGTGTCGAGGCTCTTTCTCAGAGCCTCCATCAGGTTCACGACCTTCGGTGGCATCTCGACGGCCGGCGCCACGACCTCTTCGCCCGCGATCTTGGCCTCGATGATCTTCTGCAGCCCTTCGCGGTACTCGTCGTGGTAGTCGCTCAGGTCGAGCTTCTTCTCGAAGGTGCCGATCACCTGTTTGGCCAGCTGCACCTCCTGCGGCTTCACCTTGGTCGGAATCGCATCGAGCTCCTCGATGCCGTCCGTGCTGCGCAGTTCGGCGGTGTGATGCAGCGTGTACATCACCAGTCCCTTGTCGCCGGGCCTGACGGCGACGAGATATTCGCGGCCGTAGAGCGCCAGCTTGCCCACGCCGAGCTTGCCCTTCATGCCTTCGCGGAACACGGCAAATGCATCGGCGGCCACCTGGCCGTCGGGGGCGAGATAGTACGTGCGATCGACGTACATCGGATCGAGCGCGGTCGCGTCGTCGAACTGCACGAGATCGATCACCCTCGTGGAGGCCGGCCGGACCTTCTCGATGTCGTCCTCCGATACCACCACGTAGCGGCCCTTTTCGAACTCGTAGCCTTTCACCAGCTCGGTATTGGCGACCTCTTTGTTACAGGTCGGGCACCAGCGCTTCTGCTGGATGCGGGTCTGGCATTCGCCATGGAGCTGGTTGAACGACACCGCCGCGCTCGACTCGGTCGCCGGGAACACCTTGATGGGGATGTTCACCAGGCTGACCTTCAGGAATCCTTTCCAGGTGGCTCGTGCTGCCATATACCTTCCTTCGTGTGTTCCTATCGGCAGAAGTGTGCCATTACGGTACTACCCCGTTATACATCATCCCGTTCATCGCGAACGCCCAGCTCCAGGCCCGTGTGCAGGAGCTGTATGTCGTGGGCCGCGATTTTGTCGCGCAGCAGCCGCCTGGCGGCGGCGTAGTGAATGCCCGGAACGACCAGCCGCCGCGCCAGATTTCTCAACCGCGAGACGATGACGAGCGCAATCTCCTCGCCTTCCCGCCACGACACGGCGCCGATCTTCCAGTACGGGACGAAGCCGTTCTCCGACCAGATGCCGTCCGCGTAAAAGCCGCGGCCGATGCGCCGGCTCAGCGGCACGAGATAGCCGTAGTAGAGAAACATCATGCCGATGCCAAACAACTGCGGCGCCGGACGTTTCAGGACGAGGAGGTCGTACACCAGCAGGAGGCCGAGGATGACGCCGAGCGCGAGCTGCAGGCCGTAGTAGCGGGGCTTGGGACCGCGCCAGGTGAGCAGGGCCGACGAACGCCGGCGCAGAAACCAGAGCGCGTCCACACCAGCGCGCACGTTGGCCACGAGAAATCCGAGTCCGAGGAGCAGCAGGATCTGCGGTGTGTACTCTGCGCCGCGCATGAAGGAATTACGGGATTATGTTTCGCGCTTGGTCTCGGCCTTCGCCGCGGGAGAGCCGGCCAGCGTGGGGTCGAAGCACTTCCGGCAGCGAGCTTCGTAGGTCCCGCCGGCGCCCAGCAGCAGCCGCTCGTCGCTCGCCACCAGACGCTGCGTGTGGCTGGCGGGGTTGCCGCACACCATGCAGATGGCGTGCGTCTTCGTGATGTACTCCGCGATCGCCATCATGATCGGCATGGGCTCGAACGGCCGCCCCAGGTAATCGGTATCGAGTCCCGCCACGACGACGCGCTTGCCCGCGCCGGCGAGACGCGTGCAGGCGTCGGGCAAATCCTTGTCGAAGAACTGCGCTTCGTCGATGCCCACGACCTCGGTGTCGTCGTTGACGAGCCGCAGCAGCTCGGCCGAGCTGCCGACGTTGACGCCCTGAATGCGCATCTCGCTGTGGGAGACGATCTCGGCTTCGGCGAACCGGTTGTCGAACGCGGGCTTGAAGATCTGCACCCTCTGGCGCGCGATTTGCGCGCGGCGCAGCCGGCGGATGAGCTCTTCGCTCTTGCCGCTGAACATGCTGCCGGTGATCACTTCGATCCAGCCGTGGGTTGGGTTGCGGTGCGGAACGTCCACGACTCAGACTCGAGATTGGTATTCGCCGGTTTCGGTATTGACACGAATCCGGTCGCCGATGTTGATGAAGGGAGGCACCTGCACGACCAGTCCGGTTTCGGTACGCGCGGGCTTCACCTGCGCGCTGGCGGTCGCGCCCTTGATGCCGGGAACGGTGTCTTCGACGCGCAGGTCGACGGTCACGGGCAGGTCGATGCCCACCGGCTCGGATCCATAGAACTCCACCTTGATGATCGAGTCCGGCAGGATGTAGTTGACCGCGTCGCCAAGCACCTCGCGATCGATGTGCAGCTGCTCGAACGATTCGGTGTTCATGAAGTGGAACGCGTCGCCGTCGCTGTAGAGGTACTGCATGTCGTGCTCGTCGAGGATGGCACGCTCGATGTCCTCTTCAGCGCGGAACTTGTAATCGACGAGCGAGTTCGACCGGATATTGCGCGCCCGGCACTGCACGAACCCCCGCTTGTTGCCCGGGGTCAGATGATGCAGTTCTAGGATGCGCAGCAGATCGTCGCCAATCTTGATGAGATTGCCCTTGCGCAGTCGAGTCGCCTGTATCGAGGCCATAGCAGACCATCGTACCCAACTTCGCGAAGGCCCGTCAAACATGCTACGATGCGAAACAGTCGATGAAACGGGCCTCGATCGGCATCGCGCTCCTCGTTTCAGGCTTTCTGGCCGGTCTCGTCCTCACCGGCCGTCTGCGATCGGCAGAAGAGTCCACGGCGCAGACCACCGCATCCCAGACAGCATCAACCACTCCGACGGTTTCGATTCCGCCCGCGGTCGCGACGGCCACCGGCGGCCTGCCGGATCTCACCGTCATCGCCGCACAGGCCGTGAGGGGCGTCGTCAATATTTCGTCCGAGCAGGTGGTGCGCCGGCCGAACTCTCCCCTTACCAACGATCCGTTCTTCGAATATTTCTTCGGCGCGAACCAGGATCTGTTCGGCTCGCGCAATCAGCTCGCGCGCAGCCTCGGATCGGGGGTGCTGATTTCCGATGACGGCTACATCGTGACCAACAGTCACGTGATTGGCAGCGAGAAGGCCGACGTGACCGTGGCGTTCTCCGACAAGCACGAGGCGCCGGCGAGAATCATCGGCATCGACAAGGTCACGGACCTGGCGCTCATCAAAGTGGCCAAACCCGGGCAACCGGCGTTGAAATGGGGCGACTCGTCACATGCCAAGGTGGCCGAATGGGTGCTCGCGATCGGCAGCCCCTATCAGTTGAGCCACAGCGTCTCGCTCGGCATCATCAGCGCGCTGGGGCGCAAGAACCTGGGGTTCTCGGAGTACGAGGACTTCATCCAGACCGATGCCGCGATCAATCAGGGCAACTCGGGCGGCGCGCTCGTGAACGCGCGCGGAGAGTTGATCGGCATCAACACCGGCATCTTCAGCTCCGCCGAAAACGGTGGGTCGGTCGGCATCGGGTTCGCCATCCCCAGCAACCTGGCGCGCCGCATCATCGGCGAAATCATCGAGCACGGCGTCGTCCGGCGCGGATCGCTGGGCCGGATGACCATGTACCCGCTTACGACCCAGATGGCGGCGCAGCTTGGCGTGCGCGAGACGGCCGGCGCGTTCATCGATCAGATTGACAGGCGTTCTCCGGCATACCAGGCGGGCCTCGATGCAGGCGACACCGTGATCTCGTTCAACGGAGTGGCCGTCACCGATCCGAAGCATCTGATCCAGCTCGTCTCCGATGCGCCGATCGGCTCAACGGCCACGGTCGTCATCTTTCGCGAAGGCCGCCGGGTGACGCTGAAGCTCCCTATCCTCCAGCGCGCGAACTAATCCGCGAACCAATTCACGTTTTTTTGCCAGAGACCGCCCCGTGCCCTTCGGCATAACAGCGCCAATGGCGCTCGGTGCCCACCGAAATCCCGATGCGCGGGCTCCACGAGACGTCGTCGATGCGATGGCCTCGATCTTCAATGAACAGCTTGTCACCGAGGAGGTCGATGCCGGTGTCCTTCAGCGTGATGCCCAGCGCATGGGTGACGTTGCCGGGTCCGCGGCAGAGTGCGAGATCGGCAATCCGCGCCACGCGCTTCTTGTGACGCGACGTGCGCGATCGAGTCCGCCGCCGGCGCATCAGCGGGATTCCGTCCAGCGGTTCGAGCGCGCGAATCAGAATCGCCGCGGGCGACGCTTCCGGCTCGGTCACCACGTTGACGAGCGGATGAACGCCGTAGTTGAGATACACGTAGGCATGGCCGGGTGGACCGTACATCGGCGCATTGCGTTTGGTCGGCCCCGGCGCCGCGTGGCACGCGGGATCGGATTCGCCGACGTACGCTTCGACTTCGACGATGATGCCCGAGGTGACGCCGGAGGAGGTGCGATGCACGAGCACTTTGCCGAGCAGATCGGGCGCGACGACCAGCGTCGGCCTGGCGAAGAACGCGCGCGGCAGGGGCACTAGAGTCTGAGGCGCTCGAGCGCGCGTTCGACCGCGAGCACCACGTCGGGATCCGACGCTCTGGCCGCTTGTGCGAGGGCCGGCACCACTGTCGCATCGCCCGAGAATCCGAGGATGTCGGCGATCAGGCGGCGCACCTCTGGATCCGGGTCGCTCAGTGATGCGGCAAGGGTCGGAGCCATCACCGGCGCGAGATCGAGGAGATAGCGAACGGCCGCCGGTTTCAGCGTGTCATTCCGAAGCGCGGCCACGACGTGATCGGGCGTGCTTCCGGGCGCGCCGAGCTTGAGCGTCGCGTACTGCAGCGCCAGGAGCACGCCGGCGGAGCGTTCGTTCTGCCCCATCTGCTGCAACATCGGCAGCGCGTCGCGGGCGTTGGCACGCGCGAGACCTTCGATGGCCAGCGTGCGCACGCCGGTATTCGAGCTCGTGAGCAGATCTTCCAACGTCGAAACCGACGCGGCATGGCCGATGCCCGCGAGACCTTCAAGGGCGGCCTGCGCGTCGGGTCCCTTCTGGTGGTAGCTCAACTGGTCCATCAACGCCTGGACCGCGTTCGGATATTGCAGGCGGCCGAGTGCCCGCATCGCGGCCCGCCGTACAGGTGCTTCCCGGGAGTTGATGTTTTCAATCAGCGCGTTTCCGAGCGGATCGCAGCCCGTACCGATCGGCCTTCGGGCGGACCGGACAGGCCATCGGTGCGAGCAATGCCGCCAGCCCGATGGCCTCGGACCTGACCTGGGCATTGTGATCGCTCAGCGCAATGACGAGTCCCGCCGGCACCGATGGAGGAACCCGACGCGCCTTCAGCGCGAGCTGGCCCTCGGCGGCCACGTCGCCCGCCGCGGAATTCGTCCGCTGTTCGATGACAAAGCCCACCATCTTCTTGCGTGAAATCGGCCGCAGCGTGAAGAGCGACAGCTCGGCATCGATCGCCGCGAGCTGAACGCGATCGTCGGCGTCGGCGAGCGCGTCGCCAATCGGCGCGGCGGCTTCCTGGTAATCGGCGTCCTTCAGGATCTGAATCGCGCGCAGCCGCGTGGCGGCGTCTTTGTGCTTGAGGCCGGCAGCCACCTCTTCGAAGGAGTACTGCTGAGCCGACACGGTCCGGCTGGCCACCTTCGCCAAGGCTACGGCGGCCAAGAAGCCGGACACTACGCACAGACAGCTTACGACCGCGACCGTTAAGCAACGTCTCATCGAGTCACTAATCCCAAATCCCTATTCCCTATTCCCTACTCTAAGCCCTAAGCCCTCAGCCCTCAGCCCTTAGCCCTTAGCCCTATTCAAGTGCGTAAGCATGCGATCTCCCACTCGCCAGGACCGGCTGGAGGAAATGTCCCGTGTACGAGCCCCGGCGCCTTGGCGATCTGTTCGGGCGTGCCGGTGGCAACCACGTGGCCGCCCTCGTGTCCGCCTTCCGGACCGAGATCGATGATGTAGTCCGCGGTCTTCAGCACGTCGAGGTTGTGCTCGATGACCACCAGCGTGTGCCCCGCCTCCAGAAGTTTCTTGAACGCGGTCAACAGCTTCGCGATGTCGTCGAAGTGAAGACCGGTCGTCGGCTCGTCGAGCACGTAGAGGATGCGATCGCCCGTTCGCGACGACAGGTGCGAGGCAATCTTGATGCGCTGCGCTTCTCCGCCCGAGAGCGTCGTCGCCGGCTGGCCGAGCCGGAGATAGCCGAGCCCGATTTCGTCGAGCACCTGGAGGCGCCGCAGCACTTTCGGCGAGGTGCTGAAGAACGCGAGCGCTTCGCGCACGGTGAGGTCGAGCACCTGGTTGATGTTCTTGGCCCGGTGCCTCACCTCGAGAATCTGTGGCTTGAAGCGCCGGCCGTCGCACTGATCGCACGGCACGAACACGTCGGCGAGGAACTGCATCTCGACGCGCACTTCGCCTTCTCCCTGGCACGCTTCGCAGCGTCCGCCCGGCACGTTGAACGAGAAGTGGCTCGCCGTCAGCCCTCGCGCCTTGGCGTCCTTGGTAGCGGCAAAAATCTCGCGGATCGGATCGAACGCCTTGAGATAGGTCACCGGATTCGACCGCGGCGTGCGGCCGATCGGCGTCTGGTCGACCAGCACGACATCGCTGACGAATTCGGCTCCTTCGATCTTCCGGTGCGCACCGACACGCTTTTCGCTTCCGCCTTTTGCCCGCTTGACGGCCGAGTACAACACGTCGTGCACGAGCGTGGATTTGCCAGAGCCGCTGACGCCCGTGATACAGGTGAGCGTGTTCAGCGGAATCTCGACGTCGATGCCCTTGAGGTTGTGCTCGGTCGCGCCGAGCACGCGCAATTTCTGTCCGCTGCCACGCCGCCGGCCCGACGGGACCGGGATCGCCAGATCGCCGCGGAGATACTTCGAGGTCAGCGAGCGCTGATCCTTCAAGAGGTTCTCGAGTGAGCCCGCGAACACCACGCGCCCGCCCTGCTCGCCCGCCCCGAGGCCCAGGTCGACAATCGTGTCGCCGACGCGAATCATGTCTTCGTCGTGCTCGACGACCAGCACGGTATTGCCCTGGTCGCGAAGCTGCCGGAGGATGTTGATGAGGCGCAGATTGTCGCGCGAGTGCAAACCAATGGACGGCTCGTCGAGCACGTACAACGTATCGACGAGCGACGAGCCGAGCGAGGTCGCCAGATTGATGCGCTGCGATTCGCCTCCGGAAAGCGTCGACGACAGCCGGTCGAGCGTCAGGTAATCGAGCCCCACGTCGCTCAGGAACTTGAGCCGCTTCTGGATTTCCTTGAGGACCTTGTCGCCGATGGCCGCTTCTTTTTCGGTCAACTGCAGCGACAGCAGGAACTGTTCGGCTTCGCGAACCGTGTCGGCGGAAACCCGATCGATCGTCCGGCCGCCGACGCGCACATCCCGCGCCTCGCGGCGGAGACGAGCGCCGCCGCATTCGGGGCACGTCAGGTAGCCGCGGTAGCGGCTCAGGAAGACGCGGACATGCACCTTGTATTTCTTCCGCTCGAGCCAGCGGAAGAAACCGCGGATGCCGTCGTAATCCTTCCGGTCGCCCTCGACCACGATCTGCCGCTCGGCATCGGTGAGGTCCTTCCAGGGGACGTCGAGCCTGATGGCCGAGGTCTTCGCCGCCCGCTTCAAGTCGGCCAGCTGCGCGCGGTAATGCGTCTTGGTCCACGGCTCGATCGCGCCCTGCTGGATGGACTTGGTCGGATCGGGAACCACGAGGTCGAGATCGAGCTCGATGACGTTGCCGAACCCGTGGCAGGTCGGGCAGGCGCCGAACGGATTGTTGAACGAAAACAGCCTCGGTTGGGGCGTCTCGTAGGTGAGCTTGCAGTTCTGACACTCGAACCGCTCGCTGAATATGTGCACCTTCGCCGCACCTGCCGAATCTTCGATGACGAATGCGGTGCCGCCGGCTTCGCGGTATGCGATTTCGATGGAGTCGGTCAACCGCGTCCGCATATCCCCGTCCAGCTTGACGCGATCGATGATGACCTTCAGGGTCGTCTGATCGCGCAGCTCCGCGGGCGACACGTCGTCCACGCCGACCGTGCGGCCGTTCAGGTACAAGCGGTGAAAGCCCTTCCGGCGCAGCTCGTTCAGTGTGAACGTCACCGAAGCCGGACTCGGACCGGAACCGGAACCGCTAATCCCTAATCCCGAATCCCCGATCCCTTGAGGCTCTGAATCCTCATCCTCGGATTCCGCGTCAGTACTTTCAGGAACACTGCCGGGATCGACGACAGGCATATCGAAGCCAATCAGCAGTCGCGCGCCCTCGGGCAGCGCCGCGAGGTGCTTCGCCACGATTTCCGCGGTGTCGCGCACGACTTCCTGGCCGCACTGCCGGCAATACGTCCGGCCGACGCGGGCGAACAGCAGCCGCAGGTAGTCGTGAATTTCCGTGGTCGTGCCGACCGTCGAGCGCGGGTTCCTGATGCTGTTTTTCTGGCGGATGGCGATCGCCGGGCAGATGCCTTCGATGCGATCCACATCGGGCTTCTCCATCCGCTCGAGAAACTGCCGGGCGTAGGCCGACAGCGAGCTGACGTACCGCCGCTGGCCTTCGGCGTAGATGGTATCGAACGCGAGCGACGACTTGCCCGATCCGCTCACACCTGTGACGATGATCAGCTGGCCGAGCGGGAGGGCCAGGTCGATGTTCTTCAGGTTGTGCGTGCGAGCGCCCCGAATGACGATGTCGGTGGCTGCTGACGCGGCCGGAGTCTCGGGCATACTGTCGAGAATTTTTAGGCGTCCGTAAACTTCAAATGTTAGCATAGGAAGGTTTTGCACGATCATCTTGACGCTCTAGAGAGCGAATCGATCTACATCCTGCGCGAGGCGTTCACCAAGTTCGGCAACCTGGCCATGCTGTGGAGCATCGGCAAGGACTCGACCGTGCTGCTGTGGCTCGCGCGCAAGGCGTTCTTCGGCCACGTGCCGTTCCCGCTCGTGCACGTGGACACGACCTACAAGATTCAGTCGATGATCGAGTACCGCGACCGGCTCGTCCGCGAGTGGAAACTCCAGCTCGTCGTCGGCAAGAACAAGGCGGTGCTCGAGACGGGCAGCACCTATCCCGAACGGCAAGGCCACGCGCGTCGAGTGCTGCGGCACGCTCAAGAAGGACGCGCCTCCAGGCAGGTGCTCGACGCAGCACGACTACACCGGCGTCATCGTCGGCGTGCGCCGCGACGAGGAACCGACCCGCGCCAAGGAGCGCTACTTCAGCCCGCGCGACAAGAACATGGAATGGAACGTCGAGGACCAGCCGCCCGAGTTGTGGGACCAGTTCAAGACCGACTTCGAGCCGGGCACCCACATCCGCATTCATCCGCTGCTGCACTGGACCGAGCTGAACATCTGGGAATACATCGAGCGCGAGAAGATTCCGGTCATCCCGCTCTACTTCGCCAACGAGCACGGGAGAGCGTTACCGGAGCATCGGCTGCTGCCCCTGCACGTTCCCCATCAAGTCGACAGCGCCGCATCGGTGCGCGAGATCGTCGAGGAGCTGCGCCACGACCGGATCCCCGAGCGCGCCGGCCGCGCGCAGGACCAGGAAAGCGAAGACGCCTTCGAGAAGCTCCGGCGCGACGGCTACATGTGATCGGCCATGAGCTTACCGCCCAGATGCAACCAGCTGCGAGCAGCTCGATCGTCATCGCGGCCACGTCGACCACGGCAAGTCCACGCTTGGTCGGCCGGCTCTTCCACGACACCGGCTCGCTGCCCGACGGCAAGCTCGAGCAGCTCTGGCAGATCGCCGAGCGCCGCGGCGTGCCCTTCGAGTGGGCCAACCTGATGGACGCGCTGCAGGCCGAGCGCGACCAGAACATCACGCATCGACACCGCGCAGATCTGGTTCCGCACCGCGAAGCGCGAATACGTCATCATCGACGCGCCCGGCCACAAGGAGTTCCTCAAGAACATGGTGACCGGCGCGGCGCAGGCCGAGGCGGCGCTGCTCCTCATCGACGCGCAGGAAGGCGTGCAGGAACAACTCGCGGCGCCACGGCTACCTGCTCGGCTTGCTCGGCATCCGCCAGGTCGCCGTCCTGGTCAACAAGATGGATCTCGTGGGCTACTCGCAGGACGGTTCGAGAAGGTCTCGAACCGAGTATCGCGCCGGTTCCTGAAAGGCATCGGCGTCGAGGCCCAGTCGTTCATTGCCGATCTCGGCCCGCCAGGGCGACAACATCGCCGCGCGCGGCGACGAACATGCCGTGGTGCACCGGACCGACGGTGCTCGAAACGCTCGACGATTCCCGATCGCCAAGGCGATCGCCAACCAGCCGCTGCGTTTTCCCATCCAGGACGTCTATCGCTTCGACCATCGGCGCATTCTGGCCGGCCGCGATCGAGGCCGGAACGCTGCGCGCCGGAGACCAGCTGCTGTTCCTGCCGTCCGGCCGTACCAGCGTCGTGCGATCGATCGAGAGCTGGAACTCGCCCCAGGTCGAGTCGCTGACGGCCGGAGATCCTGCCGGCGTCACGCTGTCCGATCAGTTGTTCGTCGAACGCGGGTCGGTGGCCGTCCATGCCGACGACGCCCCGAGCCTTGCCACGGAATTTACCGCGCGCATTTTCTGGCTCGGCCGCACTCCGCTGGCCGCGGGCAAGCGCTACAAGCTGAAGCTCGTCACGCAGGAAGTCGAGTGCGAAATCAAGACGCTGGAAGAAGTCGTGGACGCGTCGACCGTGGAAACGATTGCGGGCGCGGATTCCGTGCGCACGAACGACGCGGCGAAGGTCGTCATTCACACCCGGCGACCGGTCGCCATCGACCTCTTCGAACGGATTCCGACGCTGGGCCGGCTCGTGCTGGTCGATGGGTTCGACGTCGCCGGCGGTGGCATCGTGGTGGCCGTGCCCGAGCGTTTTGCGGCCGCGAATGTCGTGGCCGACGCGGGCGTGAACGCCGACGTTTCGCAGGTCGCGCGCGGCGAACGGCACCTGCGTCATGGCCATCGAGGGGCGGTCGTGTGGCTGACAGGCGTGCCGGGAAGCGGCAAGACGACGCTCGCCAAGTCGCTCGAGCGGCAGCTCTTCGAACGGCACATCCAGGTGTTCGTGCTCGACGGCGACAACATCCGGCCGGGGGTGAGCTCGGACCTCGGCGTATCCGGGTCGGAACGCGAGGAGAACATGCGCCGCGTCGGCGAAGTCGCGAAGCTCTTCGCGAGCGCGGGGCTCGTGTGCATCGTCAGCTTCATGTCGCCCACGCGCGCCGAGCGCGAGCGGGCCAGACGCGCGATGGACACGAACGACGGCCCGAGCATTCCATTCCTCGAGACCTATTTGAGCAGCCCGAACGACGCCAGCTCGCAGTACGAACCGCCCGAACATGCGGAGCTGACGCTGGCTGAAAGCATGGGGCTCGACGAGCGCGTCAACCGCGTGCTCGAAGATCTGATGCGTCAGATACGCTAAGACAGCCCTAAAGGGCTGTGCCACCGCTATGATGTCGGTGGCACAGGGCTTTAGCCCTGTCTTACCCTACATTGGTGGCACAGGGCTTCAGCCCTGTCTTACCCTACATCGGTAGCGCAGGGCTTCAGCCCTGCCTTCGGAGGCTGTATGAAACTGCTCACCGGTCTTCTCGTCCTCACCATCCTCCTGCTGCAGTCAGGTTCGACCAGCGCCCAGCAAGGGTTGGGCGGCGCCGCTCCCGCCGTGCCCGCTAATCTTCTTCAATGTGCGGACGTCTCGGCCGCGCTGACGTCCATCGTGAACCAGGACACGCGGCTTCGCGACTGGGCCAACCTTGGACGCTATCGCGACGCCAACACGAACGCGAAGCCTGTTGCCGTGTTCATGGGCGACTCGATCACGGATTTCTGGCAGCAGGAGCGATTTGGCGGGTTCTTCCCTGGCAAGAACTACGCGGACCGCGGCATCAGCGCGCAAACGACGCCGCAGATGCTGCTGCGCTTCCGTGCCGACGTGATCGCGCTGAAGCCGCGGGCGGTCGTCATTCTCGCCGGCACGAACGACATCGCCGGCAACACCGGCCCGCTGACGAACGAAGAGATCCAGGACAACCTGGCGTCGATGAGCGAGCTGGCGAAGGCCAACGGCATCCGCGTGGTGCTGTCGAGCGTCCTTCCCGTCAGCGCGTACCACGTCGCGAACCCGTCGGTCGTGCCGCAGACGACGCGCCGGCCGTCGGCGCGCGTCAAGGCGCTGAACGACTGGATGAAGTCGTACGCGGCGGCGAACAAGCACGTGTATCTCGACTACTACGCCGCCATGATCGACAACACCGGGATGTTGAAGGCGGAGTTCAGCGAAGACGACCTGCACCCGAACGCGGCCGGGTACAAGGTGATGACGCCGCTCGCCGAAGCCGCGATCGCGCAAGCGCTGAAGTAGAACAAGAGATCAGGAGAGTAGGAGGACTAGGTGAATTCTTTGATAAAGAATTCTCTAGTCTCCTAATCTCCTAGTCTCCTGTTTTTCTACGCTTCGACCGTGTAAATCTCTCGCCGTCCAGAGTCGACGAACTCGTGATAGCCCTTCATGACGAGCTCGAACTCTTTGCCCTGCGCCGGGTCGCTCATCATCTTCTCGAAGTCGCCCATGCTCTTGACTTCGAATTCCGCCACGACGGTCCAGTACCGCTCGGCGCTCAGGTCGGTCATGATCTTGGCCTTCCCCAGCGCCATCCGCTCCATCACCTTGTTCATCGCCTTGAACTTCTCCACCATGGGCCGCACCTGTCCGGGCTTGCAGAAGAACACTTCTCGAATCATCAGCATCGTCGCCTCCACCCTTCCTTATAACTGATTCCGCGAACTGTGTGTAAGCTCAGGCGATGCATCGCCTGAGCGAGAAGGCCGTCCTCTTCGCCCCACTGTCTTCGATCGAACCCGAAGCGCTCAAGCAGGTCGTCAACACGGCCGCGATGCCGTTCGTTTTCAAGCACGTCGCGGTGATGCCCGACTGTCACTTCGGCAAGGGCGCCACGGTCGGTACGGTGCTGGCCACCAAGGGATCGATCATTCCGGCGGCCGTGGGCGTCGACATCGGATGCGGGATGATTGCCGTCCGGACGCCTCTGAAGCGCACCGACATCACGGACCCGGCGGCGGTTCGATCGGGCATCGAGCGCCGCATTCCCATGAGCGCCGGCCACAACAATCGAACAATCACCGAGAGCGCCGCCGCGCGCATCAAAGAGCTCGAGTCGCTGGCCCGGCGCGACTACTCGGAGATCGATCAGAACTGGAAGCTGCAGCTCGGCAGCCTGGGCGGCGGCAACCACTTCATTGAGCTGGCGACCGACGAGTCCGGCATGGTGTGGGCGACGCTGCACTCGGGCTCGCGTGGCATCGGGAACAAGATCGGCAACCTCTACATCCGCCGCGCGCAAGCCCTCGCCAAAGAGAAAGGCATCAAGCTGCCCGACCGCGACCTCGCCTTCCTCAACGAGGGCACGAAGGACTTCGACGACTACATCCGCGATCTGCAGTGGGCGCAGCAGTTCGCGCGTCTCAATCGCGACGAGATGATGGACCGCGTCATGATGGAGATCAGCCAGCACGTCTACGGCGATCGCGGTCACGTCGCCGAGCTCGACGACCAGCGCATCAACTGTCACCACAACTTCACGCAGGTCGAAGAGCACTTCGGTCAGCGGGTGTGGGTGACGCGCAAGGGCGCCATCGAGGCCCGCCGCGGGATGTGGGCCATGATTCCCGGGTCGATGGGCACCCGCAGCTACATCGTGACGGGACTGGAACATCCCATGGCCTTCCGCTCGGCGCCGCACGGCGCGGGCCGACGGATGTCGCGCACGGCCGCACGGCGGCAGTTCACGATGGGCGATCTCGAGACGGCCATGCACGGGATCGAGTACCGCCGCTCGTCGGTCCTGCTCGACGAGATCCCCTCGGCCTACAAGGACATCGACGAGGTGATGGAGCACGCGAAAGACCTCGTCGAGATCCAGTACGTGCTGAAGCAGTTCGTGAACGTGAAAGGAGACTAGGTCGGAGAGTCTTGGAGAGTCCCAAGAGTCTTGGAGAGTCCGAAGAGTCTTGGACAGTCCCGAGAGTCTTCAAGAGTCTGGGGACTTCGCACGGCTCGGCTCCCCTCCGGTAGGGCTCGGCTCCACTCCCGTAGGGCTCGGCTTTAGCCGAGCCATTCACCATCGCGGTCGACCTGCAGTCTGCCTCTACGGCGTCATCACCGACGTGTTCGCAGTAATCGAGCCCTGCATGGACACGCCGGACGGATAACTTGCCATTCGGTCCACCAGCCGGCCGGTCGCGACGATGCCGTCAATCGTGCGCCGTGCCAGGACGCGCCGCACCGGTCCCGTGGCGTGCGGCACGTAGGCAGGCGTGCTGAGTCTGGCGACGGCCCAAATCAATATGAGCCCGACCGTTCCCATGACCCGTTCAGCCCAATCTCGAATATGTGTGGTCATAACTCCTCACCCCCTTAACGCGACAAATGGGGGAAGACCCCGCAATGGCGAGAGTCTGGGAGTCTTTGGATTCTGGGAGTCAGGGAGAGTCTCAAGAGTCCGGGAGGAGTCTCAAGAGCCGGGCGTCGGAAGTCAGAGAGGATGGTAAGATAGTGGGTCCGCCAAGGCCGGCGTAGCTCAGTTGGTAGAGCAGCTGATTCGTAATCAGCAGGTCCGCGGTTCAAGTCCGCGCGCCGGCTCCATTTCTCTTTAGAAAATCCCGCGATTTCGATGCTTTGGTACGTAGTGTCCGGCTTCAGCCGGACCGCGCGGTGGTCCGCCGTAGCTTCCGCGAAGGCGGAAGGCGGAGATTACGGCGTTGTGAAAAGTCCTAGCCACGCTGGCTACTCCAAGTGAGTACTACGTCAGAACGTAATGATGTGACGGTGTGTGCGTGCTATTTTCAAGACATGAAACGAGTTCTCACGGCTGCAGCTCTTGGTGGCGTGGTGTCCTGGACGGCGATGGCGGCCCCGCAGAAGCCCACCGACTGGGTCGCGGTCAGCAACGACTACACCAGGCGCCTGATGGCGATCGAAATGAAATACGCGCCGGAGGCTGGCTCGGCCGAAGGGCTCGTCGAGTACGACGCCCTCATCGCCCAGCCGACGCCGGCCAACGATGACGCCGAACGCAAAGAGATGACCGCCCTCATCGCCGAGTTCAAGGCGGCGATCCCCCAGCAGAAGTATCGCGAGGTCGGCCAGGACCTCGAGCTCCTCGTCAACAAGATGGAAATGCGGCTGCGCACCGACGACTACGTCCGCAGCCACAAGGTGCCGTATCTGAACCCGAGCGCTATGGTGTACGCGGGCTTGCGCACGCTGCTCGACGAGCAGACGCCTCTGGCGCGCCGGCAAGCGGCGGTCACCCGCATCCGGAAATATGCCGGCATGGACGAGGGGTATGCGCCGCTCACGGACATTCTCAAGCAGCGCGTCCTCGAGCAGATGATCAAGCCCGACGTCGTCTATCCCACCCGCACGCAGATTGTGACGGAGGTGGGCCGCAACGCGACCTACATCGAAGCGATCAGCGAACTGCTGACCAGGACCGGGCTGAAGGACTGGCAGGAGCCCATGGCAGCTCTGGCCACCCAGTTGACGGAATACGATGAATGGACGCTCCGGTCCTTTCTTCCGAAAGCGCGCACAGACTTTCGTCTGTCCGAAAAGGAATACGCGTTGAACCTGCAGGAATTCGGCATCGACGCCACGCCCGATCAGCTCATCACGACGGGGCATCAGGCGTTCGCCGAGATTCAGAACGAGATGAAGCCGCTCGCCGAGCAGATTGCGAAACAGCGCAAGCTGTCGTCGACCGACTACCGGGATGTCATCCGGGAGCTCAAGAAGGAACAGGTCATCGGCAACGCGACTCTGCTGCTGTACCAGACGCGGTCGAAGGTGGTCCAGAACCTCACGAAGAATCGCGGCATCCTCACGGTGCCGAAACATTCGGCGCGCATCCGGCTCGGGACGGCCGTGGAAACGGCGCTGCAGCCGGCGCCGCATGTCGTGCTGCCGCCATTTCTGAACCGCACCGTCGAACGCGGCGAGTTCGTGCTGCCGCTCGCGGCCGCCGCGGGGTACGACGACTTCACGTTCGACGCGGCGTCGTGGACGTTGATCGCCCAGGACGCGATTCCCGGGCACGTACTGCAGTTCGAGTCGATGCTGCAGCAGGGGGCCTCGCTGGCGCGCATCAAGTACGCCTTCAACAGCACGAACGTCGAAGGGTGGGGACTCTACGCGGCGTACCTCATCAAGCCGGACATGCCGCCCGAAGGTCAGCTGATGTCACTCGACCAGCGTCTGCTCGGCGCCGCCCGTATGTTCCTCGATCCGGAGCTGCAGACGGGGATCATTCAGCCGGACGACGCGTATCGTGTTCTGGAGCAGGACGTCGTGTTGTCGCAGGCGTTTGCGAGACACGAGGTGGAGCGCTACACGTACGGCGCACCCGGGCAGGCCATCAGCCACTACCACGGATTCAGCCAGCTGCTCGCCTTGCGCAAAGAGACCGAGGCGGCGCTCGGCCGGAAGTTCAATCAAGCACGGTTCCACGACTTCGTTCTGGCGCAGGGTTTCCTCCCGCCAGACGTGATGCGCAAGGCCGTCATGGAGGAGTTCGCACGAACCGGTAACTGAAGCAACCAAACTCGCGTCGTCATGAACGTGTCATGTTTGCTGTGGGATAGTCGTTGCTCGTGTCGGACGAGGAGGAGCACGATCCAACGCTGCTGGCTCTTGCCGCAGCCCTGCGCGGTCCGTTCGAGGCGAAGGCGAACCCACCACGCCGCTGGGGTGCGTGGTACTACGACGGTATCGGCTTCGCGCTGGAATTGACGCTGCCGAATCCTCATCACTCCTATCAGATCGATCTGGCAGGCATCAGTCGTGCGGACGATGTGCTGGAGCGGACCTACACCCTTCTCGGCAAGTCGTGGGCAACCGACACGATCGTCGCGGATTTGTTGCGCGCGTTGGACGATCTCATCGCGCCTCAGTCGACGTTACGCGACGGCGCGACCATCGACCCGCGTGCCACCGTCAGCCTGCGTTATCCGGTTCTGTCCAAACAGGACGAAGACGATATCGAGCGGCTTGCGCAGGGAATGCGCGGAATCGAGGCCACACCGGAAGTACGCGAGGCCGTGCAGCGTTTGACCGCCGTCGGACCAAATCTGAATGATGCCCTCTTGCTGTGCGAACGGTTCCTGAACGGCGACGAATTCAACGAACCGTCCTACGACAACCTGCGCCAGCCAGCCACCCGCCTGGTCAATCGGTACCATCCCGCCGTGCACTCTTAGCGCTACTTCATCGCCACGATCAGCATGGCCGACTTTCAAGAAGGCGTCGCGAGATTGAGCCGAGCCATCCGAGCTGACCCGCAGGTAATCGGCGGTCCCACTGGCGCTGTGGTAACATATGTGTTACCATCTAAATGGTGACCGCTCGCGAAGTGGTTCGGCGATCTTGACGCCTCGGCCGCTGCGAAGGTGACGACCGCCATCCACCGAATGCAACTGGGCAACTTTTCGAACGTTAAGGGTGTCGGTAGTGGCGTCTTCGAATACCGGATCGACTTTGGACCCGGCTATCGCGTTTACTTCGGGAAAGACGGCAACACTCTCGTCATCTTGCTCGGCGGCGGCACCAAGAAACGCCAGGATCGCGACATCGCTACCGCGCAGGAGCGGTGGAAGGACTTCAAGGAACGCAAGTCGCAGGAGAAATGAACATGGGGCTAACGCGAGAGTTCAAAGAAACGGTGCAGGCGCGCATCACACGGGATCGCAAGTACCGCAAGGAACTGCTGCGAGAAGGCGTCGAGTGTCTCCTGGCCGGCGACCTCGACACAGGAAAGGCGATACTGCGCGACTACATCAACGCGACGATCGGCTTTGAGGAGCTGAGCCGCCTCACGCGCCGGCCTGCGAAAAGCCTCATGCGTATGCTCGGTCCCAACGGGAATCCCCAAGCGCGCAACCTCTTCGAGGTCATTGGCCAACTCCAACGTATCGAGGGCCTCCACTTCCAACTGTCGCTCAAAGCGGCCAGCTAAAGTCAGTTATCCAGGCAATGCCTGCGATTGACGGACGGGCATCGGGCGAGCCGCCTGCGAGACATTGCCCTCGCGACCCGACATTGAGATGTGAGTGGCACGAGCCTGCTTGTTGACGGCGTCCATCCAGGCCACTACCCCTTGCCTTCCAGACACGGCTGGTTCGTTGGGAGGCAGGAACATCGCGTCATCGGCGACCGTTCTGCCGAGCGCTTCGGCATCGTTCGCTTTCATCGCCGCCAGGAAGGCTACGTGACCGGCGTCGCCGAATGTCGACGAGAATCAAACTGCGCTTGGGGACGGAAGCGAGGACCGGAAAACGGCTAGCACTATAGCATGTGGCCCATTGGCAACGACAAAAGTCCTTCGGTCACGGTCACGCATCTTTCCCAGTAAACAGCAGCGTTGCCAAGCCCGCTCTGGTCCGCTACACTCTGCCCTTCCCAGGACAAACCAACTATCAGAGGAGGCACCGTGACACGCTGGCTTTCAGTCGTTGTCGTCGTCGGTCTAGCCCTCGTCGGTGGGGTGTCACTCGTCGCGCAGGTGGATGATGCGCACGTCGGGACCTGGAAGCAGAACTTCGACAAATCCAAATCCACAGTCACACCAACCGGTCCACGCCCACAAAGCGTCACACGCATTTATGAGCCGTTTGAGGGCAAAGGGATCAAGGCGACGTTCATCACCGTCAGCGCAGACGGAAAGAAGACCGTCGCCACCTATAGCGCCCACTTTGACGGCAAAGACTACCCGTACAGCGGCGGCGGGCAATTTACATCCATTGCACTCAAGAAAGTCGATCGGTACACCTGGGAGGCGACAAACAAGAACAGCGGCAACAAAGCCACTAGCGTTGGCACAAATACCGTGTCGAAAGATGGCAAGACCCTGACCTACACATCCAAAGGCACGAACGCGCAGGGCCAAGCGGTCAGCGGCGTTCAAGTGTTCGAACGGCAGTAGCGCATGCCAAGCTCGCGGGGCTGAGCACGCCACTCAGCCTCGCATCTTGGTAAACGTCAAGGGTTGGTGGTCAGTCGTCGTCCGTTCAAGCGGAAGACTCGAACGGGCAAGAAAGGATGCTTTCCAACAGCCGCGCGAGGCAGGAGAAGATCTCCTACCTCGCACACTGAGCGTATTACTTGATCACCACGATCACCATGTCCGCCGGCTTCCCGCCGGTGTTTTTGGCCTCGTGTGCGACGCCGCGGCCAATAAAGGACACGTCGCCGCGCGCCCACGTCGTCTTGGCCGGCTTCCCGTCGATCGAGAGCGACATCGGGCCAGGTCCGAGCGCGATGACCACCTGATCGAAATCGTGCTTGCTTCCAGCCGGTTCCGCGAAAGTCGCCGACGCGGTCGAACGGTAGGCCGTGCCGTAGGGACCTTCGGCCAGCACCTTGACCGTCATGCCGGGGCGCGACGTCGGGAGCGCGGCCGTGCCTGGCGTCTTGCCCTTGAACTCGACCAGCAACGCATCGACCGCGCCCGTACCGACGTTCGTCGGGTTGTGCGTCCCGGCCGGCGTGTACATCGCCGACTCGCTGGCGAGGTCGCTGTCCTGCGATTTGCCGTCGGGCAGAGCGAACCGGACCTTGGACGTGGACAGCGGAATCACGATCGCGTCCGGATGTGAGTGCATAATGCTCTTACCGCCGGGGGCGTAGTTGATCTTCAAGATGCGCACGCTCGCGTTTTCGAGCACCACCTTGTAGTGCGCGGGATCCGTCTTCACCGCGTCCTGCGCGAGCGCAGCGCCCGACGACAAAAGTCCAAGCGATACGATCGATAATACGTTCCAGATTTTCATGAGACTCCTTCGGACGGTAGATGGACGCGATAGTTGGATGGCCAACGGAGGTAAGAGCCCGCTGATTATCCGTGCGAGGGATACGTGCGTCAAGCATCCGCTGCCACGACGAGGATGCAAGAGGGGTAAATGAAGAAGAAATACGCGGCCATCACGCTGTGTTTCGCCTGCGTCGCGGCCATGAGCGCCCAGCCGGCGCTGCCGCCTCCCTTCCCGCGCGTCAACGCCACGAAATTGCTCGACACCGATCGCATTAACGTGTGGGATATCGTCTGGCCCAAGGGGCAACCCACACCGATGCATCGGCACGTGTACGACCAGACCGGCACGTACTACGCCAGGGGAGGGCGGCTGATCACGACACCGGATGGCGTGGCGCGCGCGAACGTCACCGAAGTGGGCAGCCTGTCAACCACCCGCAAGGGCACGACGCACATCGAAGAAGGCAACACCGATCCGCCGCTGCGTGCGGTCTTCATCGAGTTGAAGCACGAGACCGCGTCTGGCCTGCCCGACGCCGGCGTCGGCTCTCCGCCATTTCCCCGCGAGGGCGCAAAGCAAATCCTGAACGATGACCGCGTGACGGCGTGGGACTACACGTGGACGTCGGGCCCTCAGGGACTGCAGTACCGGCCGGGACGCGAAACAGTCATCGTCTGGCTCGACGCGGGCACGTTGCGCGCCACGCAGGGTGGTGGTGCGACCTCAACGAGCGAGGTGCACCCCGGCACGATGCGCCACATGCCGCGAGGCGCGAACGAGACGATCGACATGATCAAGGGATCGCCGCGCGTCATCCTCTTTCAGCTGAAGTAGCGCATGTCACTTGGCAGGGTTCGGCGCCAGTGGGAATCTCATGGGCGCCGGAACGCGCGCGCGGCCATCCTCACGCCCTCAGCGGACCAGGCGGAATGGGACGAGGCCGCGTTTCTCGAGACCGGAAGGCGTCACGTCGCGCACCTCATGAACGAGGCCGAACATCTCGCGCCACACAGAGGACTCCGGCGCGCGCTCGATTTCGGCTGTGGAATCGGCCGCCTGACGATCGCGCTTGCGGACTACTACGACGAGGTCGTGGGCGTCGATATCGCCACATCGATGGTCGAACAGGCCCGGCAGCGCAATCCCGCGCCCGACCGAATCCGTTACGAACACAACCCCAATCCCGACCTCTCGATATTTCCTTCCGGGAACTTCGATCTCGTCTGCAGCTGGATCGTGCTCCAGCACATGCCGTCCTCGCTGATGACGACGTACATTGCCGAGCTCGTGAGGCTCGTCGCGCCGGGTGGGCTGCTGGTGTTTCAGCTCCCGGTTCCTGCGGTCTCCGCGGAGGTCCGCGAGCGGTTCGTCGATGCGCCTGTCCTGGGAGGTGGGCTCAAGAGAAGCATCCCCTCCTGGCTCGTGCGCCCCTACCGCAGGCTGAAGTACATCTGGTTCGGACGCACGAGCGCCTACATGGCGATGTACGGACTGGCGCGCGAGAAGGTCACCTCGCTCGTGGAACGCTCCGGAGGGCGGGTGCTGGATGTTCGTTCCGACGACAGTCACGGAACGCCTTGTCCAGGATTTTCATATTGGATCACACGAGCTTGAGGGCGACGTCAGGGGCCACGGGAATTCGCGACCACGAGAGCGTGTCAACGAGTTTGGGCAACCACCCCAACCGGTCAATTGTTTCCCTGCCCGGAAATCATTTCCGTTCCTCGTAAGTCCTCATCGACGATCGGCGTGTGCATTCGACCTAAAGTGTCTGACTACCATTCACCTGGAACCAAACTCGTACAGAATCTGGTCGAAAAACGCCCGCCACGTTCAAAAACAGCACGGCAAATAAACGTGCACAGCGCGTCTGCAAGGCACGCTTTCTGCTAGTCGGGCAGAGAGCGACCATGGCTATCACTCAATCACGATACGGCAATCGTCTGCTGGCGGCACTTCCTGCGGACGAGTACGCGAGGCTTCATCCGTACTTGTCTGCACAACCTCTGAACAAGGGCCACATCATTCAACGGCGCGAGCAGCCTCTTCGAGTGGTGTTCTTCCCCGATGACGCGCTCATCTGGCTGGTCAATCCGACCGAAGACGGATCAAACGCGCAGGTCGCGATGGTCGCATCGGAAGGGCTCGTCGGCGTCGAAGCCGTCTTCGGCTCGAGACTGGCGATGAGCGATGCGGTCGTGCACATGACGGGCGCGAACGCCGGTGTCGCGTTGAGCGTGGACGTGTTCAGACGCGAGCTCGAGCGGCGCGGTGCGCTGTATACCCTCGCGCAGCAATATGCAGGTGCGCTCGTGCAATCGCTTGCCCAGTGGGTGGCGTGCAGCGCGCTCCACTCTGCCGAACAGCGCTGCTGCCGCTGGCTGCTCGAAGTCGAGGCGCGCATCGGGCGTCCCGAGCTGGCCGTCACGCACGAGCTGCTGTCGGACCTGCTCGGACTGCGGCGCTCGACGGTCACCTTGATCGTCGGCCGCCTCCAGGAGCTCGGCATCGTCTCGACCAATCGCGGCGTCATTCGCATCCACGATCAGCGGGCGCTCGAAGAGCACTCGTGCGGATGCCACAAGCTGGTGACGACCCTCTTCGAGGAGCCACCTTCATCCGACGAGCGGCCTGCGACCACAGAGCACCATTCACTGGTCAGAGGCGCATAACCGCACGTCGCGCGAGGGTGTAGGATCAGCGCTCATGACGCGCCACTACACCCTCGTCGCCTGTCTTGTCGTGGCTTCGGGATTGGCCGCGACCGCCCAACAAGAAATTCCTTTACCGCCCATCGCAACGCCCATGGGCACGCTGCCCGGCGTGGAAGCACTGCCGGTGCGCGCGGCCATGCCCGACGTGATGGTGATGAACGACGGGACGCGTGTGACGTCTCAGCGCCAGTGGCAGGCGCGCCGCGACGAGATGCGGCGCGTCCTTTCGTATTACGCCGTCGGGCAGGCGCCACCGGCGCCGCGCAATGTCAAAGGCCGCGAGATTCAGTCCGAGCTCGTCCTCGACGGCACGGTGAAGTACCGGCTCATCCGCCTGACGTTCGGTCCGCAAGAACAACTCGGCCTCGACATCGGCGTCTTCACGCCGATCAAAGGAGGACCGTTCCCCACCGTGATTCTTCAGGGCGGCACGCCGCCCGGCGGAACAGTCCTGCCCCGCCTGCCGCAGGGTCCCAACCAGGGACGTGGAGAAAACGTGTTGCTGCTCGTCGGACCTGTCCCGTCGCCAAACGCATCTGCCGAGCCTGCGCGCGGCGGCCGCGGGCCGGTCGCACCGCCGACGGCAGCCGCCGTTGCCGAGCAGCGGGCGGAAATCCTTCGCCGCGGCTATGCCCTGGTGTTGTTCAACGTCAACGACTGCGCCGAGGATACGACGCTGAGAAACCTCGACGGCAGCTGGGCGTTTCGCAACACGCGTTTCTATCCGGCGTATCCGGGCTACGACTGGGGCGTTCTCGCCGGCTGGGCATGGGGCGCGTCACGTGTCGCAGACTATCTCGAAACAGACAAGGCGATCGACTCAACGAAGCTCATCATCACGGGGGCGTCCCGCAACGGAAAGTCCGCGATGATCGCGGCGGCCTTCGACGATCGGCTGATGGGTGCACCGGTGGTCACGGGCGGCGGCGGAATGGGCGCGTATCGTTTCGCGGGCCCGCGCCGCAGCGAAACGCTCGACATCATGGAACTGAAATATCCGAACTGGTTCTCGCCGCACCTGCGCCAGTTCCGGGGACAGCGCGAGAAGCTGCCCTTCGACCAGCACTGGTTCCTCGCGCTGGCCGCGCCGCGGCCGTTCATCGCGCTCGAGGGGGACACCGACGCGATCTCGCTGCCCGAAGCCGTCCGGCAATCGATCCTCGGCGCGAAACCCGCGTACCAGCTCTTCGGCGCCGGCGATCGCCTGGGCGTGAACTACGCCCGCCACGGGCACGCGTTCACCGCCGACGACTGGACCGCGATGCTGGACTTCTTCGACAAGCATCTGCGGGGGAGGAAAATCGATCGCACGTTCGATCGATTCCCGACGGAGCAGGAACTCGACGCCGCCGCAACCGCCGCGGCGGCCGCTGCGGCTGCGCCGCGATAGTCGCAAGGCGACAGTCGAGAGTCGGCAGGCGCAAGGCAACGCCAGCGGACAGGGCGAAAGCCCTGTGCCACATCTGCGATGTTTGCGCGAACGCACTGTCGCCCTTTCCAGACCCTCGCCTTACGACTTCCGACCTGCGCCTTGCGACTTACCTCCCCGCTCCAGTTCCAGCTGCGGGAAGGTTCACCGCGCCGGCCTGGTAGAGCGCGTTGAACAGGACCTTGAACGTCCCGTACGACTGCGCGCGATTCTGGGCGAGGAACCCGATCATCGCGATCCGCCCGTTGCCGTACTTCACGTCGAGCAGCGCGGGCTGACGGACGAGATGCTTTTCGCCGTCGAGCCAGCCCCCGCGCAGCAGATCGCGATCGTGGTAGCGCGCGACAACCGAGATCTGATCGTTGCCAATTGAGTTGTTGATGTCGAACGCCACGCTCTCGAAAAACAGCACCGTCGTTTCCTTCGGCATGCCATAGGCCAGCGGCTGCGTCGGATCGACGTGCACGCGCAGGCTCGAGCCCGGCACGAAGAACTCCTTGTCGGATAGATTGGCAATCGGATTTCTCACTGGCACGCCAAATCGTTCGGTCGCCAGCGCCGTCGCGTGATCGATCAGCACGAGCGAACCGCCACCACGGACGAACTCTTTAAGCGCATCGACGCCCGCATTGCCGAGCGGCTTGGTGAATTCGACGGGGAGCGCACCCTGGGTAAATGGGGTCGCGGCCGCCTCCGGCCCCGACGCACCGACGATGGCGCGCACGGTGTCGTCGCAAATCAGCACCACGTCGTATTTCGCGTTCAGGCCGCCTTTCTTGATCTCATCGGAATCCACGCGCGCGTACGGGAACTCCCACTGATCGAAGATGAAGCGCGTCCACCCTTCATCCATGTTCCCGCCGGCATAACGCCGGTAGAGCGCCACGCGCAGCGGTTTCAGCTGGGACATCGCACCGGCCGGTGCCGACGACACGGCGGTGAACGGCAACCCGAACTCGGTCGCCAGCGTCTGCACGGCCGCACTCGTGGTCGAGCCCGTTGCCGGAATCCAGAACGTGCCGGGCGCCCAGGGCTGCGGTGGACTCGGCAGCCGGTACACGGCGCCGCCGTCCTTCAGGATCCGGTTGACGGCGCGGAAGCTGAGATTCCAGGTCGGCGTCAACAGCCAGCCCGCCGAACCGCTGCCCGCGATCTTCCCGGCGAGCTTTGGTGCCGTGGTCAGCTTCTCGAGCTTCCCCGTGATCTTCTGGTCGAGCGGGAACGTCTCGACGCCCATGTGATCGGCGAGCGTGAACGACGCCATGTCGTACGGCGGCAGCGGCGAGCCTTCCCGATCGCGCGTCCATTCGTTGTCGGGATACACCATCGGCTCGATCATCGTCTTGGCGAGCGCCCGCGAGGGCTGATCCAGCCGGACGATGAGATCGCCAGGCTCGACCACACGCGTGCCGGCGGTGAACCGTTCGGTCGCGCGGTGCACCTCGACACCATCCATCATGAGCGTCGAGGCGAATTTCAGGGCCGTGCCGGGATCGAGCTGGTTCATCGGGATCACGTGACCGTAGGGCGCCTCGGTCGCGCCCCTCTCGACCTGGCGCGAGGCCGCGAGCGCGCGGTTCTTGAGGAAGTTCTGCCGGTAGCGCCCCATGGTTTCGACGAGCGCGAGCGTCTCGATTTCCTGCTGGCGCGCGATGTCCGACATGCGCCACCAGCCGCCCGGCCACGGATGCGGAAACGTCATCTGGGCCTTGTTCTCGGGACGGCCGCGCGAACCGGGCCCAATCTGTTCGGGATGGATGTAGAGCGGCCACACGAGCCGTGCGCTCGCGCTCTCGGTGTGGAAGCTCGTCATGTTCGATAGATTCGCGACGCCATGAAACGACGCCATGAACCACGCGTCGTAGTGCACCTGCGATTCCACGCCGGTCACGCCTTCGGCTTCGAGCTTCGTGCCCATCGCCCCGCCCAGCAGCTGCGACGTGCGCCACATCAGCGGATCCACGTGCGGGTTGATCGGGTCGTACTTCGGCGGAATCGTGATGCGCGCGCCGTAGCTGCCCTGCTGGTGCGTGTCCTTGTACACCTGCGGGAACCAGTCCTGATAGACGACCTTCGCCCAGTGCTGCGATTCGACGAGCGACAGCATGTAGCCGTCCCGATTGTTGTCGTGGCCGACGTACGCGCCATACAACTCGGGCAGCCCCGCACCTTCGTACGGCGTGCCGGCCGACTTCTTCACCCATTCACCAACGTGATCGTGGCCGTCGGGGTTGAAGCTCGGGATGAGCAGGAAGATCGTGTTGTCGAGGATCGCGCGAATCTGGTCGTCGTTCCCCGTCGCGATCCGGTACACCAGCTTCGGACCCATCTGCGACGAGGAGACCTCGGTGGAATGCTGGCCGAGCGTCACGAGGACCACGGCGCGGCCTTCGGCCGCCAGCGCGTCGATCTGCTGCGGCGTGAGCCCGCGCGGATCGGCCATCTGCCTGGAAATCTCTTTGTACCGATCGAGCTTCGCCAGATTCTGCGGCGACGACATCGTCAGCATGATGAACGGCCGTCCCTGCGTGCTCTTCCCGAGCACCTGCAGGTCAATCCGATCGGATTCCTTGGCGAGCTTCTCGTAGTAGGCGACTTCCTGATCCCACATCGCGAACTTGCCGTCGGCTGTGATCTCGAATCCAAAATGCGCCGCCGGCGTGGTGATGGCGCTCTGGGCCCTGCCGAAGGCCCCGAGTGCCAGCGCGATGCACACCGCACTA
The DNA here is from genome assembly GCA_963746535.1 of Vicinamibacterales bacterium. Lineage (GTDB taxonomy): Bacteria > Acidobacteriota > Vicinamibacteria > Vicinamibacterales > JAMQPK01 > JAMQPK01. The sequence continues at coordinate 154,119 of CAVVBP010000014.1, forward strand.
CCGATCATTTTTCTGTTCACAGCCCCTCCTCTCACGACTTACCGGCTTCCCGTTTTCCTGGCCGCAACATCCAGCACCAACCGTTCTTCGGGCATCGATCGATCCACGATGGCCGCCGCCGCGATCCCGCCCGTGACGTTTGCCAGCGTCCTGAACATGTCGGGAATCGCATCGGCGCCCAGCAGGATGCCCACCGCCTCTGCCGGCACGCTGGCCGCGAGCAGAATCGGCACCATCACGACGATGCTGCCGCCCGGAATGCCGGGAACGGTGAACGTGGTCAGCACGGTGACGATGAGGATGGCGGCCAGATGCAGCGGCGCGATCGTCACGTTGAAGAGACGCGCGGCGAACAGGACAGCGACCGTCTGCCCGACCGCCGAGCCGACGCGCAGCATCGATGCCGCCAGCGGCACCACGAACGCCGCCACCCGATCCGTCACGCCGAGCGTTCGCGCGGCGTCGATCATGGCGGGAAGCGAGGCCATCGTCGACCGCGAGGAAATCGCCACGGCCTGCGCCGGCGCGCACGCCCGCGCCAGACGTCCCAGCGGCACGCCCCCGGCGATCACCGTCGCGGGATAGACCAGCACGGCCAGCACGACGACGGTTAATCCCGCCGCGAGCGCGATGTAGGACAGAAGCGCCCCGGCGGCGCTCATGCCCATGCGCGCGGCGAGCGGCGCCGCCAGCGCAAAGACGCCAATCGGTGCGAGCGAGATGACCCATCCCACGAGCACCATCATGGCGTCTGCCAGGCCGGCAAAAAATCCGGTGACCGCAGCGCGCCGGTCGGGGGCAACTTTTGTGAGCGCCACGCCAAAGCCGATCGTGAAAACAATGAGCGGCAGCATCGCGCCGTCGGCAGCGGCCTTGATGGGATTCGCCGGCACGAGGTCCGTGAACCATTGCGCCACGGATGGGGCGGCCGCAGGCGCGGTTCCCTTCGAGCTCGCCGCCTGACGGAGCTCGTCGGCGACTGCCGGATCGACGTCCAGGCGCGCGAGCACCGGGGCGGCCATCAACGTGGCCAATACCGCTGCCGCAATGGCAAGCGACGCGAACACGATGACGCTGCGCAGGCCGAGCCGGGTGAGCGAACGCTGGTCGCCGATCGCGATGATGCCGCCAATGAGGCTGGCCACGACCAGCGGGACGACCGCCATCCGGATCGCATTGACGAAGATGACGCCAACCGGCTCGACGAGGTTGACGACCGTTTGCAGCGATGGCGAGCCGGAGACCGACGCGAGGACGCCGAGGGCAACACCGGCCACGAGACCGGCAATCACCCACAGGGTCGAGGCATACGACGAGCGCGTCACGTCGCGCTCATTTTAGACGACTAACCGATCGGCAAACGGCAAATCGCCGAATTTGTCGATCGCGTTGTGGAATAATTTCTCACGGTGCGTGCATTTCTGGCCGGCGTTCTGGCGTTCGCCGCGTTCCTGCCATCGCTCGGCGCTCAGACGGAACCGGTCGATCTGTCGAAGCTCGACGCGATCGAGCCGCTCGTCGTTCAGGCGATCGCCGAAAAAAAGCTGCCAGGGGCGGTCGTGCTCATCGGCCAGGGCGATCGCACGCTGTATCGGAAAGCGATCGGACATCGCGCGCTGGCGCCATCTCCCGAGCCCATGACCGTCGACACGGTCTTCGACCTCGCGTCGTTGACCAAAGTGATCGCCACGACCACCAGCGTGATGATGCTCGTCGAGGGAGGCAAGATCGCGCTGAACGATCGCGTGTCGCAGTTCGTTCCCGGCTTCGAGCGGCACGGCAAAGACGACATCACGATCCGCCATCTGCTGACGCACATGTCTGGGCTGCGGCCCGATCTCGATCTGACCGAGCCATGGACCGGATCCGATACCGCCATCGCCCGGGCGATCGAGGAAGTCCCGCTCTCGCCGCCCGGCGCGCGGTTCGCGTACAGCGACATCAACTTCCTTCTTCTGGGCGATATCGTGCGGCTGGTCAGCGGTGTGCCGCTCGATCGCTTTTCGCACGACAGGATTTTTGCGCCGCTCGGCATGACGAGCACCGCATTTCTTCCTCCCTCGTCATGGCGGAACCGGACGGCGCCCACCGAACGGTGCACGCCCTTCGGCTGGCCCTGTGATGGCCCGGGCGCGGCGCTGCTCCGAGGCGTGGTTCACGATCCCACCGCGCGGCGCATGGGCGGCGTCGCGGGCCACGCAGGGCTTTTCAGCACGGCCGACGATTTGGCGACCTTCTGCCGCCTGCTGCTCGGCGGTGGAATGTATCGACAAACGCGCGTGCTTGCTCCGTTGACACTGGCGAGGATGACTTCGCCGGCCACACCTGCCGGCGAGCGAAACGTGCGCGGGCTGGGCTGGGACATCGATTCCACGTTCTCGTCCAACCGCGGCGATCTGATGCCGGCCGGTTCGTTCGGCCACACGGGGTTCACGGGCACGTCGGTGTGGCTCGATCCCGCGAGCGGACTGTTCGTCGTCTTCCTTTCCAACCGGGTGCATCCAGACGGCAAGGGCGACGTCACGTCGTTGCGCGGGCGCGTGGCAACCGTCGCGGCATCCGTGCTCAGGTCGCCGGCACCGCCGGCATCCACCGTGGGGCCCGCTCTGACCGGCATCGATGTGCTGCGCGCAGATGGATTTGCCCTGTTGAAGGGCAAACGCGTGGGCCTGGTGACCAACCAGACGGGGCGCGCACGAGACGGATCGACCACCATCGATCTTCTGCACGACTCATCGACGGCACAGGGACACCGATTGGTCGCGCTCTTCAGCCCCGAACACGGCATCCGCGGCGTCCTCGACGCGAGCGTGCCCTCGACAAAGGACGAGAAGACCGGCCTGCCCGTGCACTCGCTCTATGGCGACACCCGGCGGCCCACCGATGTGATGCTGCAAGGCATCGACACGCTCGTCATCGATCTTCAGGACATCGGTGCGCGGTTCTACACCTACATGACCACGACGGCGTACGTGCTGGAAGAGGCGGCGAAACGAAAGATCAACGTGGTCGTGCTCGATCGGCCCAATCCGATCGACGGCACCCACATCGAGGGGCCCCCGCTCGACGCGGGCGCGATTGGATTCACCGGATACTTCCCTGCCATGCCTGTTCGACACGGCATGACGCTGGGAGAGCTCGCGGCGTTGTTCAACGCCGAACACGGTATTGGCGCCGATCTGTCCGTCGTCGGCATGAAGAACTGGCAGCGTGATGAGTGGTTCGACCAGACGGGGCTCCCATGGACGAACCCGTCGCCGAACATGCGCAATCTTCTTCAGGCAACGCTCTACCCGGGCATTGGCGCCATCGAAGGCACGAACGTGTCGGTCGGGCGTGGCACCGATTCACCGTTCGAGCAAGTCGGCGCCCCCTGGATTGACGGCGTAGAACTGGCCGAGGCGCTCAACACGCGACGCATTCCTGGCATCCGCTTCTATCCGGTCCGCTTTACGCCGGCGTCGAGCAAGTACGCAAACGAGGAATGTGGCGGCGTCTTCATGGTCGTGACCAACAGGCTGGCGCTTCGGCCCGTCCGCGTCGGCATCGAGATCGCCGCGATGCTGCACATGCTGTACGGCGCCAGGTTCGACCTCGCGGCGGCCGGCACCCTGTTCGGGTCGAAAGAGAGTCTCTCGCGCATTCGCGCCGGCGACGACCCGCAGGCGATCGAGGGATCGTGGGCAGAGGGCGAGGCCAGGTGGAAAACCCTGCGCGAAAAGTATTTGTTGTATCGGTGATGCCCGATGACATGCGGGGCTAAAGCCCCGCCCTACCGCTGCTGCAAGGATCCCCAGCCGCGCACCCATGCGAACACGTGGGCAACCGCAACCGTCGTAATAGCGCTGCGGTAGTGCGGGGCTTCAGCCCCGCCCCCGCGGAAGGATATGTGCGACTGCCACTGTCGTCACCGCGCCGATGAAGACGTACCAGGTGAACGCAACCGGCAGCGACCAACCCCACACGATCGTCATCGCCACCAGGCCGGCGATCATGCCGGCAAACGCTTGACGCTCTGAAATCGCCGGTGCGAGCGTCCCAAGCAGAAACGCGCCCAGGACCGGCCCCGACGCCCACGACAGCACGGACAGGCCGGCATCGAGCACCGACCGCTCCATGCGCTGTGCCGCAATCGCCACGCCAATCTGGACGACGCCCCAGATGACCGTCCACCTTCGCGAGACGCGCATCAGCGTGGCCTCGTCGGCATCCGGCCGCACGTACTTCGCGTAGAAATCGTTCACCGTCGTGGCGGCCATGGCGTTGATCGACGGAGACAGCGCCGCGGCAACGATGGCCGCGACGATAAAGCCGGCGGTCCCGTGAGAGAGCGCGGTCACGATGAAGCCGGGGAGCAGTTCGTCGCCGCGCGCGAGCGCCCTGGGCATCGGCACGTGCTGGTAGTAGGCAAACAACATGACGCCGATGACGAGAAAGAGCGCGAACTGCGCGAACACCACGAACCCGCTGAGCACCAGCCCGCGCGCCGCTTCGCGCGACGACCGCGCGGAGAGCAGGCGCTGCACCAGAAACTGATCCGTCCCGTGCGTGGAAAGCGTCAGCGCGATCCCGCCGACGATGCCCGCCCAGAGGGTGTAGGGCCGCGCCAACGACCATGAGAGATCGAACACGCGAAACTTGCCCGACGCAACGCCGATGCGCACGACCTCGGCCCACCCGCCAGGAATCAGATTCAAGAGCGACCAGAACACGACGAGGGCGCCCGCGACGTAGACAAACAACTGAATCACGTCGGTCCAGATGACGGCGGCCGATCCGCCGCGCACCGTATAGACGATCATCGTCGCGCCGATCAGGACGATCGCCGGGGTGACCGGCACCTGCGTCACGACCGAAACGACCAGCGCTGTCGCGAACAAGCGGATGCCGTCGGCGAGCGAGCGCGTAATCAGGAATATGACGGCCGCCACGTTCTTCACGCGATCGCCAAAACGGCGCTGCAGCAGCTCGTACGACGTCACGAGATCGCCCCGGAAGTACGCGGGGATGAAGATCACGCTCACAATGACGCGGCCAATGATGTACCCGAGCACGAGCTGCAGGAACGTCATGTCGCCCGCGTACGCGGTGGCCGGAACGCTGATGAAGGTCAGGGTGCTCGTTTCGGTCGCAACAACCGTGAAGCAGATCGCCCACCAGGGCACCGACCGGCCGGTAAGAAAGTAATCGCGGGTGGTTTTCTGAAATCGGGCGAAGTACGACCCGAACAGCGTGATCGCCAGCAGGTACCCCGCGATGACCGTGTAATCGAGCCAGGTGAGAACCATGCGTGGGCGCCCGGTGCGGCCTCGCTCAGGGCAAGAGGAACTTGACGCCCGCGCGCGCGGTGCGCGGCAGGCCTGTCGTCAGAATTGGCGTCCGGCCAACGTCGTAGTGGTTGTCGAACAGGTTCTCGACGGCGACAAACGCGGCCAGCCTTCTGCCGACGTTCCGGCTGCCAAAGACGTCGAACACGGTCGCGCGGCGAAGCTCGTACACGTTCAGGTCGTCCTCGAACTGCGGACCCGTGACGCGAAGCTGAGCCGATGCCTGCCAGGCGTTGCGGCTGTAGCGCGTGCTCACGCCGACGTTGTACGAGGGCACTTGCGGCACGTCATTGCCGTTCAGGCTCGTGTCGCCCTTGAATTTCGCATCACCGATGCCGCTCGTGAAGGCCGCCGACCACGACGGCGACAGCCGGACATCGGCTTCGAGCTCCACGCCGGCCGTCCGCATCTTGTCGGCGTTCGCGCGCATCTTGGTAATCAGCTGCGGCGTGCTCGACAGGGTGATGTTCGTGATCACGTCGTCGAGCACGTTCCAGTAGCCGGTCACCCTGGCCGACATCCGGCCGCGCGTTGCGAGCACACCGCCGTCGAAGCCCGTCAGCTTTTCGGGAGCGAGCGCCTCATTTGGATTGGTCTGCGTGTTCCCCGCCCGGAATCCTCGGTACATCTCGTTCAGCGTGGGTGCGCGAAACCCTTTGTACGCGGAGCCGCGCAGCGAAACGCCGCCGTCCAGGCGATACGCGATCGAGGCGCGCGGATTGAACGACCCCAGCGTCTCGTTGTAGCCGGTGTTCTTCGATTGCGTATGCCAGCGGTCGGCGTGCACGCCGAGCACGACCGTCAGTCGATCGCCAGCGGGAAACGAGTCCTGGATAAACGTCGACCACACGTGCTGCGTTCCACCGTTGTTGAGCGTGCTCGTGACACGGCCTCCCGACAACACCGTCTCCTGTGTTTCGCCTTTGATGAACTTGCCTTCGACTCCGGCGAGCACGCTGTGCGTTCCGGCCACACGGGTCCATGTCGCCGCCGTCGCGGCGGCTCGCGTTGGTACGTGCTGCAGCCGGTTGAGATCTTCGGTGGTGCGATCCGCGGAGACCGCGGAGAACGTCTGGTCGTAGCCCTGCGTGCCGGCGAACACACGCGCAGACAGGAGCCCACCGGCAAATCCTCCGGCGGCCTCTGACGTGCCGTGCCGTGACGCCGTGTCGTTGGTCACCGCGGGAGTCCCGTTCTTGCGATTGTCGGTAAACACGTTGCCGCGAGCATTCACGCGCCAGCCGTCCGGCGACTGGTACTCGAGCGAACCCACACCCGATCGGTGCTTCGAACCGATGTTGGAATCAATCGGTCCACGCGGCGCGATTCCCGGGTCCTGCTCCACGGACACTGGAATGTACCCGTCAATCGAAAACCATTCGCCGCCGGCCGTGTAATTCCAGCTGCCGCGGCGGTCGCCGGCAAACAGCGAGACGCGGCCGGTCGCAAGACCGCCGCCTTCGACCAGCGCGCGTGCGGTCACGCCGCCCGGCTGCAACGTGAGAATCTGCACCACGCCACCGACGGCATCGGCGCCGTACAGATCGCTGCTGCCCCCACGCAGCACCTCGACCCGATCGATCGCCGCCTGCGGCAGCTTGTCCCAGTACACCCAGCCTCCGAACGCGTCGTTCAGCGTGACGCCGTCGGCCAGCACGAGCGACCGGCTCGCGCCGGTGCCGCCCAGACCGCGCAGCGTGACCCCTTGTGCGGTCGGATTCGACACGCGCGACGAGGTTCGACGGAACAGCGTGAAGCCGGGAACGACTTTCAACGCGTCGTCGAGCGTCAGCGCGGCGTTGGTGAGCAACTCTGCCGCCGGAAACACGGTCATCGTCGCCGCGGGATCTGATTTCGGGACGTCGGTTCGTGACGATGTGACGTTGACCGCCTCGAAAAAGGGAGCGGGCTGCAGCACGACGCGCAGGCCGATCCTGTCGGCCGGCACCGGCATGACGACTTCCACAAACCCCGGGGCGGTGACGACGATGGTGAGAGGGCCCGATGCGGACGAGTTGAAAGCAAAGCGCCCGTCGTTTCCGGTGCGGAATTGATCGATCGCCCGGCCCGACACTTCGAGCCGCACAGTCGCCTCGGGAACCGCAGCCCCGGACGCATCGACGACCAGTCCGGAAACAGGGCCGGCGGATTGGGCGAGCACGGCGGCGTTGAGCGCAAGCGCGACCAGCCAGGGCTGCATGGCGAGAGTCTATGCCGAGCGCGCATTGTAACGGTGCGCGCAAATCGGCTAGACTTCGCACACGTCCGCTACCATACGTAATTCGACCACTACGTAGTGTCCGGCTTCAGCCGGACCGTGGAGGCTATCGTGCATCGCGCGACAAGAGTGCTCCTCGTGCTCCTGACGGTTATGGCTGCCGGTTTCGAAAGGCCTTCCGTCGCCGCGTTTCAAGCCCCGCAGACCGCCACCATGCCGGGCCGGTTGATCGTGTTCGGCGATGTCACGCTCTTCCTCGGCAAGCCCGGCGTTCCCGGCAACTGCGCGCTGCAGAGCCGCTTCAAGCGGGGCGATCCGGTCGGATGGCGGATGACGGCCTACGACTCCGAGACCGGCAAGAGAGAGCCCACGGCACAATTCGTCGTTCACGTTTCCTACGGCGGCACGACGCAGGACCTCCCGATGCGATACCGCGCGACGGTCAAGCAGCCGGAGCGAGAGTTCTGGGTTGCGAAATGGGTCGTCCCCGCCGACGCGCCGGTCGGCATCGTGCGCTACACCGTGACGGCCACCGATAAGTACGGCCGCACCGGTGAGTTCAAGCCCTTCGTCGTCGACGATTCTCAAATCACGATCGTGGAGTAAGGCGTGCGCACGCCCAGCATCCTCGTCGCCCACTTCACATTGATGGGCGCGATTGGGTGTACATCTATGGGGATCGGGTGTGAGCGAGACCTCACGTCCTCCCAGGCCGCGAGCCCTCCTGCCGTGAGCGGCACGACCGTGCCGCCGAAGAAGCTCACGATTACCGCTCCCGCACAGTCAAAGCTTGTGGCAGGCGTTGAAGTCGAGGCGTCCGCCGAGGGGTTACCGCCGGACAAGACGGTCGATCTCGTCTGGGGAACGGTGAACGGCGGCTGGGTGGTCGAGGACTACTACCGCTTTCGCGGAAAGAAATTCACCAACGCCACGAAGGTCCTGACGAACGCAAAAGTTGGGGCCGACGGTCGCGTGTCGTTCCGCTTCAAGGTACCGGAAGACTACGGCGGCGTTCACGAAGTGTTCGTGTCCGAGAACGGCGTGACGCTTGCGCAGGGTGGTGTCGACGTCGGTCAGACTTTCGAGATGCACCCCACTGAAGGTCCGGTTGGCACGCCGATCGAGATTCGAGTCAAGGGACTCGGCTGGCGCACGATGGAAAGTACCTGGGTGGTGAACTGGGACAATCAAGAAATCGGCTGGGTTTCGGCCACCGATACGCGCGGGTCGGCGACCGCACGGTTCCGTGCCGCGGGCACGATTGGAGAGCATCAGGTCAAGGTGTACACCGGATACATGGGCCAGGGTTATCTGAATCACGAACAGGCCCCCAACTCGTATCTGCCCAGACCTGATTTCGTCTTTCGCGTCACGCCTGGTCAGGCCAACACTCAGGCCTTCGCGGAGCCGTACCAGAAACAGCCGCTACCGGACGCCGCTTTGACGAGTGGGGCTGCGGTCTTGAACATCTCCCCGACGCAAGGGCCTGTGCTGACTCGCGCGCGCCTCAAGGGCAGCGGCTTCGCGCCCAACTCGAGTGTGTCGCTCGTCTGGGAAACGCAGGCGGGCAATCGCGTGTCGGGCAGCGGGTTCGACGCGAAGACGATGGAGTTGACGAAACTGACCATTGGAAGCGATGGCCGCATCGATGTGCCGCTGGTCGTGCCGGACGATCTCGGCGGCCTTCACGGCGTCTCGATCCGCAACGGCGACACGGTCCTGGCGCGCAGTCACTTCGTGATCGAAACCAGCATCGTCAGCATTTCACCCTCATCGGGACCGGCAGGCACGCCTGTCTCGATTCACCTCAAGGGCGTCGGCTGGACCGACTACGACAATATTTACGTGGTGACGTACGACAACGCGTACATGGGATACGCGTGCGGATTCAACAGCCAGGGTGATGTCGTCGTCAATTTCAAGGCCGCTGGCTCGCCCGGCGTACACCTCATCGACTTCTACCCGGGCATTTATCAGGGACCGGAAGGCGGGCAGCAACTGTATCGTCTGCCCCAGCTCACCTACGCCGACGACCACCCCGGCAACCGCATACCCGCATTGAGGTTTGCATTTAACGTCACACCTCGCTAGTACGTAGTGTCCGGCTTTAGCCGGACCGGGAGCGTTAGGCCCGGCCGCACTTGGGCTGGCGTTGCTGCCGCGCGAATCCGAAGCTCCGGGGCCGGACGCGCGCTGCGATGCCGCGACGGACCGCGCGGCGCGAGGACACTCACTTCGCCATTCGTCCTCGCTCGATTCCCGCAGGCTTCTCGCGCGGTCAGGCGTTACCCGTCGGCCGCCTGCGCACGGCTTCGCGCCGCAGCAACGCCAACCCAACTGCGACGCGTTATAACGCTTGTGAAAAGCGCGTCAGAAACGGCATTTACTTGGGAGCGACGTAGCTTCTTCTCGCCCGCGCCGTGAGCCCGCGCGGAACGAGACGTACGTCGACGCTGTGCACCTTGCCGTCTCGCCGCGGCGGAGCGAAGCCGAGCAGGTATTGACTGTGGAGCTCGTCGGCGACGCGCGCAAAGGCGGCGTTGAGATCCTCTCCGAACCGAATCTCGGTATAGCCACCACCGGTCTCCTGGGCGACGCGCGCGAGTCCCGGATCGGGTAAATCGGCGAGCAACATCGCCTGCAGTCCGCTGCGGCCGAGGCCAGGCGCCGGCCGCTGACCGCGGCTGCGCATGCCGACCGCATAAATCATCACGTCTTCGGCCCGCGCCCGATTGATGACGCCGGCCTGGCTGGCAACCGGCTGATTGAACCCTATCTGCCCGCTGTCCTTGCCATCGCTCAAGACGAGCACGACCTTGCGCGTGACGTCCTCGTCTCCGAATGTGGCCATGGCCTGGTCTATCGCGCGCCACAGCGGCGTCGGTGCTTCGGGATTGATTGTGGTCGGAAGCGCGGCGCGCAGCTCGCGGGCATCGTGCGTGAACGACGGACTGATGGTGACCTCGTGGCCGAACGAACCGACGCGGGCGACGTCGTCGGGACGGAGCCGCGCGAACAACTGTTCGGACGCGGCACGCAGCAGTGGAAGGTTGCCCTCCATGCTGCCCGACACGTCGAGCATGACAACCAGGCGTATGGGCTGCGGCGTGTTGTCGAACAGCGTGATCGGCTGAGGCTTGCCTTCGTCGCGCACCTCGAAGTCTTCGCGCGCCAGGGTCGTCACCAGCTTGCCGTCGCCATCGGTCACGGTGACGAAAATGCGGACGGCCTCGCCTGTACCGCGGAATGTGGGCTGCTGCGCCCCGACCACGTCGAGCCATGCAAGCCCACACCCGACGAGCACCAGGCTTCTGAGTATCCGCTTCATGCGCACTACCTTTTCATCTGCAGGCCGGCACCGAACCGTAACTCTATTGTGAACGACTTGACGTGCCAACGGCGAACCAAACCGCCAGACATGCGAAATAGATGGTGTGGACACGCCCCCGACGAACCGATTCGCGCCAGTCGAGGCAGCCGCGGTCGTCGGGCTCATCGCCGCGGACTATTTCGGTTTCGTTCCCTGCCGGGATTCTTCACGGGACGGCGCCGGCCTGGATCATCAGCCTGGTCGCCACAAGTCTGCTCTTCGGTTGGGGACACGGAGGACAGGGCCTCTCCGGGATGGCACAGGAATCCCTGTCTGGACTTTTGCTCGGTGTGCTCTACCTCGCGTGCGGCCGCAATCTGACCGTTCCCATCATTGCGCACGGTGTTTCAAACACCGTGGCCTTCATCCTGATCTTCTTCGGCCGATACCCGGGCGTCTGAGAAAAACGGATCCCGGAACCGTTTTGCTATCGCGGCAGCGAGCGCTCCAGCGTGTCGAGCCGATCGCTGAACTCCGACCACCGCCCTTGCTCGACCGAGATCTGGTGGTTCAGCTCGGCTTCCTGGTTGCTGAAATCCTGCAACAGTTGCTGCATGCGCGCGAAGTCCGGTCCCTGGGCCTGCTGGCGCGCCAGTGCGATCTGGCCCTGCACCTCCGCACGCTGCCGCGTGAGCCCGGTTATCCGCTGCTCCTGCAACTGCAACCTCGCGACCAGCAGCTGCGACCTGACCGACGCGCTCGACGTCTCGGCGAGGTCGGCTCTGATGCCGCGCAACTCGGCCACCACGTCGTCGAGCGACGCCGGGCCGTTGCGCATCTGTCCCGATACCAGCGTGGTGAGGCACACCGCGGCGAATACCGCGGCGCAGGCGATGGTCTTCCCAGACAGTTTTTCCATGTCCGGATTATCGAGCGATCGGAGGGGGGCGATAGGAACGTCGTCGGCCATCGTCGATCCTAGGTGCGAAAGGTACTTGTTGAACCAGTCGACCGTGCGCTGCCACGCCAGCTTGGCAGCCGCTTCGTCGTACCTCGGCGTGGTGTCGTTGTGGAACCCGTGATTCGCCTTCGGGTAGACGTACCCTTCGTAGCGAACCTTGTTAGCCTTGAGTGCCGCCTCGTACGCGGGCCATGCCTCGACGAGCCGTGTATCGAGCTCGCCGTGGTGGACGAGCACAGCCGCTTTGATCTTCGGCACGTCCGCTTCTGCCGGGGCACCGCCGTAAAACGGCACGGCCGCGCCAAGGTCGGGCATCCTCACGGCCAGCGTGTTGGAGATGCCGCCACCAAAACAGAAGCCGACGATGCCAAACCGGCCCGTGCTCTCGGGACGTGCCTTCAACCAGTTAATCGCGGCGATGAAATCGACCGTCATCTTCTCGCGATCCACTTTCTGAAACAGCTGTCCGCCGCGCTCGTCGTCGCCGGGATAGCCGCCCACCGACGTCAGACCGTCTGGCGCGAACGCCAGGAAGTTCGCCGTCGCGAGCCGCCGCGCCACGTCTTCGACGTACGGGTTCAACCCGCGGTTCTCGTGCACGACGAGCACCGCCGGGTACTTGCCCGCCGCGGCGGGCCGCGCGAGGTAACCCCGAATCGACCCGTTCCCCTGCGGAGACTGCACAGTGGCGTACTCGGCTTTGATTCGCGCGTCGTCTTTGGCTACCTGCTGGGCCCAGGCATAGTTCGGCTTGAGCGCCTCGAAGATGCCCGCTACCGTCAGGCCGCCAACGGCAAATTTGGCCGCGCCTTCGAAAAACTTGCGGCGGTCGATGTCACCGTGGACATAGAGGTGGAACAGGTCGAGCAATTCCTGTGGGAAATCGGACGCCTTCTTTCGTTCCATGGCCATGCTCCTTCTGGCTGGTTGCGGGTGGCTGATAGCGGGAGGATACCACGAGGGGTTCGGGGAGGTCCGGCTAAAGCCGGACACTGACGTACTGCGGACGCTACTGCTCGGCTCCCTCTTCTTTCTTCGGTACGCAATCGTGGCAATGAAAAGCGAACGGAATCTCGTCGATGATGATGTTCGCGCGCGCGTCGCGAAGAATCAGATGCCGGCCGACAAAACGGTACTCGATATCGCGAGGCAGATCGGGCAGCGTCAGCAGGATATTCGGCGGCATCGTGGCAAGCGATCGCCGCTTCGAATAGGTGTCGTTGACGTCCACGTCGAATTCGGCCGGACCGTCGTCCATCATGGCGGCAATCGTGTGCGCGTCCGCCCTCGCGGCGAGCATCTGCTTGACCTGCCGCACCATCGATGGCGCAAAGATCTGCCCGCGATGAGCGCTGCGCGCATCGCGAATCCGCTCCGCTAAACGGTGTTCGAACCGCTCGATCTCCTCCGCGTTGTCCGTCACGACGAGCGGTGGCAGCCCTTTCTCGAGTTTGGCGCGAAGCGCCGCATAGTCGCCGATGCGCTTGTTGAACTCGGCCAGCGTTTCGGGATCGAACGTGCCCTGTACGATCACCCTGAAGTCGGGCTGATCCGTCCCGCGATTGGCCGCCACCTGGGCCCCCGCGACGGCCGGATACATCAGAAGAAGGCCGAGAGAAAGCGCCAAGCGTCTCAAGTTCATGCTCACGTGGCCTCGCAAGAACCTTACCACGCGTGGTTTCCTGGCAGGAGTCTTCTTCGCCGCGGCTGCCATCGCCTGCAACGGCCAGTCATCGCCCACTGCGCTCGATGGAAGCGTCCCCGTCGTCGTGGCGTTCGGGGACAGCCTGACGTCGGGTCCGGGTCTCCGGCCCCATGAGACCTATCCGTCCCTTCTTCAGCAGCGGATTTCGGATGCGGGCCGCAACTACCACGTCGTCAACGCGGGCGTTTCGGGCGATACCTCCAGCGAGGGACTGGCCCGCTTCGACGCGGCCCTCGTAACTGGAACCCGGATCCTCGTCCTGGCGATTGGCATCAACGACGGCCTGAAGGGCATTCCCATCGAGACCGTCGATCGCAACATCTCGACGATGATCGAGCGGGCGCAGGCGCGCGGCATCAAGGTGCTCCTCTGCGCGATGGAAGCGCCGCCGGTGAAAGGCTTCAACTACAGTGTCGAATTCCACCGCCTTTTCACCAGGCTCAGCGAACGCTACCACCTGCCGCTTGTTCCCTTCTTCCTGCTGGGCCTCATTACGAATGAGGGTCTCGATCTCAACGAAACGCTTCATCCGAGCGCTACCGGGCACAAGGTGATTGCCGACGCCGTCTGGCCCTACTTGCGTCCGATGCTCTAGCGGCGCTACTCTCTCACCACCACAGACAGCCCGGCGGACGCCGGACACTGACGTCACTGTGAACGGAGGTCCACCTAAAATGTGGACCCTATGCAGGAGGAATCTATGAGGCTTTACCGTCTTTCGGTGTCCGCGTGCGCATTTGCCGCGTTCGTGCTGGCCGGTCTTGCCGTCGGCAGCGGGCAGGCGCCCGCCCCTCAAACTCAGAAGCCACCGCAGGCGCCGCCGCGGCTGCACGCGGGAAATCTGATCATGCCACCGGACGACGCGATCGCCATGAACGGCGGCCCCGTTTTCGGATCGGCGAACTCAACAGGGTTCTACATTACGCGCAATGTCTTCCGCAACAACAACACCAGCCGTCCGCACTATCACACGATGGACCGGTGGGTTACCGTCATTAAGGGTGTGTGGTACGGCGGTACGGGCAAGGTGTTTCGCGCGAAAGAGATGAAGCCGATGCCGGCGGGCAGCGTAATGTTCCACCCTGCTTACTTCATCCACTACGACGGCAACCAGGATGGCGGTGAAACCGTCGTGCAGATCATGGGGTACGGGCCCGTGACGACGGTGCAGGTGGAGGAAGACGAGAAGGGCAATCCGGTGAACCGTGGCGGCGAGGGCGCAGGTTACGCCGCTTCACCTCCGGCGAAATAGCGAGACCTGTCATGGCAAATGGCAAATGGCAAATGGCACAAACCATTTGCCATCCCATTTGCCATCTGCCATCTGCCATTTGCCATCCTCAGCGTCAGACTGGAATCCGCGTCACCTTCACGACCTGGTTGAACAGGTACTCCACCTCGATGCGGTCGCCGGTTTCCAGTGAATCTCCCGGAATAGCCTCTGGACCCACGCGGGCCGCGTTGAGCTGTTCGGTGGGATCGTCGATATGCGTGAAGACGATCTCCCACGACGCCTGGCCGTGGATGCTGATGCGCTGGATTCGCTTGAGGATGGCCTGGCGACTGCCCTTGAGCATGTCCTGATTTTACGCGATGCTATCACTATGAACGTATCAGACTGCATTCTCTTCAGCGGCGGCGCACCCGGAGCGGAAGCCGAGTTTGGGGCCTGCGCCGAGCGGCACGGTGTGGAGGAGGTCAACTTCACCTTCGAGGGTCACAAAATCGTGCGCCATCGCGGCGTACACGTGCTCAACCACGAAGAACTGCAGAACGGCGACGTGAGCCTCGAGTACGTCAGCCGCCTCATGGACCGCCGCTATACCGACGCACCCACGATTCGCAAAGTGCTGCAGACCATGTGGTACCAGGTCAATAGCGGCCAGGAAATCTGGGTCGTCGGCACCATCCTCCCCGACAAGACCGTACGAGGCGGCACGGGCTGGGGCGCCGAGTTCGCCAAGCTCTGTAACAAGAAGCTGCACGTGTTCGACCAGGAACAGAAGCGCTGGTTCTGGTGGACCGGCGACGACTGGCAGCCGGCCGAGGGCAAAGGTGGACCGCGCATCATGCACCCGCACTTCACCGGCACCGGCACACGCACGCTGCAGGAGCCGGCCAAGAAGGCCATCGAGGACCTCTTCACCCGATCGTTCAAATAGCGACCGTCTGTCACGATCCGCTACAGCTTTCAGGTCGTTCCCCGCCGCTGCTGCGGCACAGAAAGTGCTTCTCATCGGGGAATGAGGTACTTGCTCCGCCCCTATATCGTCGCCGGTTGTGTCCTCGCGGCGTGTGCCCCCGCGGCCGCACAGATGCCCAAGGGCAGCAACGTGAATCCCGACGCGGGGCTCGTTGCCGAGTTCACCAGGAAGGTGGACGCGTACGTCAAGATTCGGAATGACGCCGCACGCGCGGCACCAGACCTGAAGCGAACGGAGAAACCGGGCGAGATCGCGGTTGCGGAGAAATCCATGGCGCAGATCGTTCGCGGGGCGCGGGCGGACGCCAGGCGTGGTGACATCTTCACCCCGGCCACACAGGCGATGTTCCAGCGGCTGCTTCGGGCCCAGCTGACCAAGGGCGGCGGAGAGGGCGCCGACAACAAGGCGATCATCAAAGACGACGCCCCGGAGCCGAAAGAGGTGCCGTTCAAGGTGAATGCGGACTACCCGAAAGAGGCGCCGCTTTCAACCGTGCCGCCCGATGTCCTGCTCGCCTTGCCGAAGCTGCCCGAAGACGTGCAGTACCGGTTTGTGGGCAAACATCTACTCTTGTACGATGCGAAAGCGAATCTGATGATCGATTTCATGTTGAACGCGATTCCGTAGTGCCTCGAGGAAGACCTATGTGGACCTCTCGACGATCACTGGCTGTCATCACTCTTGCTGCCGCGCTTTCGGCCAGCGCCATTGCCCAGGACCTGACGCTTCCGAACAAGCCGACCGGAACACTCAGGTTCGCCGTCATCGGAGACAGCGGCACGGGCGATTCCAATCGGTACAGGCTCGCGAAGGTGTTCACCGATATCCACCAGCGCTTTCCGTACGAGTTCGTGCTGATGATGGGCGACAACATGTACGGCGGTGAGAGCGCCCGCGACTTTCAGCGGAAGTTCGAGACGCCGTACAAGCCGGTGCTCGACAAGGGCATCAAGTTTTACGCCTCGCTCGGCAACCACGACAGTACGAACCAGAAAATGTACAAGCCGTTCAACATGAACGGCGAGCGCTTTTACTCCTTCAAGCCGAAAGACGGCATTCGGTTCTTCGCGCTCGACAGCAACTACATGGATCGGCCCCAGCTGCAGTGGTTCGAGAAAGAGCTGGCCGCGAGCGGGTCGGACTGGAAGATCGTGTTCTTCCATCATCCGATCGTATTCATCGGGCGGGGCACACGGGTCGGACACCGCCCTTCGCGACCAGCTCGAACCGCTGTTCCTGAAATACGGCGTCGACGTGGTGATAGCCGGTCACGAGCACTTCTACGAACGTCTGAAGCCGCAGAAGGGCATCCACTATTTCATTTCCGGGGGCGCCGGAAAAGTGCGCAAGGGAGACGTGGGCGGGGAATTCACCGAAAAATCGTTCGACCAGGGATTCCACTTCATGCTTCTCGAGATCGACGGCGACCAGATGCACTTTCAGGTCGTGAGCGACCAGTCGAAAACGGTCGACTCGGGCATCATCGCGCGCCGGCGCGTCGAAGACAAA
The DNA here is from genome assembly GCA_963746535.1 of Vicinamibacterales bacterium. GTDB lineage: Bacteria > Acidobacteriota > Vicinamibacteria > Vicinamibacterales > JAMQPK01 > JAMQPK01. The sequence goes on from CAVVBP010000014.1 coordinate 171,353, forward strand.
CCCGCGCGGTAGCGCAGGACTCTAGCTTTCGGTAGCGTAGGGCTTTAGCCCTGCCAAATCATTCAAGGCACCACGACCCGTACGCTGGCCAGGACTTCCGAAGACTGGGCGGCCATGGCTTCGTAATAGGCGACGAATCGCCTGGTCTCCTCGCTTTGATACGCCCGAAGATTCTCGGCCCACCTGAAGCCAATCACCTGATAACGCAGCTCTGCGTCGATCGCGAACGGGCCTTCGGCATTGCGCACGTCAACGGCATAACGGACGCGGTCGCCTGCGCCGGTAAAGTCGCCATCCTGTGACGCCGTGCCGACAACGGCAATCCAGGGATCCGCTGAGGTCTTCTGGAATCCGCGCGGCAGCAGCCGGTTGTCCTTTGCGTAGCCCACCGCGGTCAGCAGACCGGTCGTCGGCCTTCCTGCCTGATCGCGCATGATCGATTCGTAAATCTGCACCTGTCCCGGCTCGCCGATCTCGGTGTAGTGCGGCTCGACGCGCAGCGCGTCCGCGTCGTGGTCGTTGCCGGAGATGGCGCCGTTCGCGGCAACCGCACCCGACTCGAAGATGACGGCACCGGCGCGATCGCGAACCGTCACGTGCAGCCAGACCCGGCGTGAGGGATAACCTGTCGGCAGCTTGTGCCCGGTCGCGTTCTCGACCGCGATGTCGGCGACGATGCGGCCATCGCGAACGCCGGCGTTCTCGATCGACAGCGTCGCCGTGCGCGAGCGGAGATTCGCGATGGTCGCATCCGCCGCGGCATTCATTTCATCGGCGGGCGCCACCACGCCGAGCTCGTCCCGAAAGCGGTTCAGCATGCGCTGCATGAAGAAGTTGCCGCCAACGAAGGTGTGGCGGGCAAATCCTTTGCGCGGCGCGCCGAGCACCGACGCGATGGGCGTGTCCGCCTCGACGACCGGCATGTGGCAGGACTGGCAGCTGCGTTCTTCCGGCGCGAAGGCGCTGTGCTTCCACTCGAGATAGGGCACCTGCTCGGGCAGCTCCCCGATGATCTCTCCTTTCGGACCACGCGCCTTGGTCACCAGCGTGTGGCACGTCGCGCACAGCTCCGACTGGCGCACGTGCAGCGACTCGGTGGGCTCGAACCCCGTGGACGACCTCATGATTGTCGAAATGCCGCGTTCGATGCGGAACGGCCCGAACACCGGCCGAGGCGCCCGGGCATTCGCCGGAGCGACGACATATCCTCCCGTGAAGCTCGACGGCGTTCCGAGGTTCTGATCGGTGATCTGATGGCAGAGCGAACAGGCGACGCCATCGTGCGCGAGCTGGTCGACGCGATCGCGTTGCCGGCTGACCGGCAGATGCGCGAAGACCTCCCCCTCGGCGCCCCGCATGCGCGCGTCGGTGCGCGCCATGGGCATATGGCACGTCGCGCACTCATCCTGAATGGCGCCGGCGAGCGACGGGTGGTCGAGCACTTCCCTTCGTACGCCAGCCTGCCAGTACGGATCGCGGGCGGCATTGGCCATCATCGAGGTCCGCCAGCTGGCCCCGATCGAGACGTCTTCTCCGGATGGCGCCCGCAAGCCGTTATGGCACGCCAGGCACTGATCGGATGTCTTGAAGGACTCCGGGCTATGCGGATCCCGTTGGGCGGTCATCGCCACCGCCGCGAGCACGACGACGCCACCGAGAACGGAAAGGAACGGCCGCATCACCATCCCGAGAAAAATCCCCCGTCGAACCAGTCCCACAGCAGGTACACCGACACGCTCGCCGGTCGCTCCGCCTGCTGCGTCAACGGCAGGCGCACGCCGAGGTTGACGAGCACGTGCTGCCGCGTGCTCAGGCTCACCTGCATCTGCGGCACCGCGTCCCATTCGACCGCCGCGCCCGATACCATCTCGCGCGCGGCGAGCAGTTCGACGATTGGAGACCACGCGCGGCCCCAGCGGCGCACCATGAAACTCTTGCCTATCGCCGTGCGCCAGAACACTTCGTTGGGCGCATCCTTCTCGGTCGGCATCTCGATGCCGGTGTGAGCATGCAGAAAGCCGTCGGCGACATACGGCAGCGCCTGGCTGAACGCGCCGAAAGCCTCGAACACGGCGCCGCTGTCGTTGAACTTGACCTCGCCGCCGCCCGAGAAGATCGATCCCCGGCGGTGGCTGTCGAAGAGCACGTGCTTGTACGCGCCGCCGATCTCATCGGCGTCCTGCGCGAAGATTTCGTACTGGCCGCGGCGTCCCACGCGATGTTCGTACAGAAATTCGTTGCTCATCCTGGGTTCATCGCCACGCCCGAACGTCGTCGTCAGGACGGCTTCGTTCTCGGGAAAGGCTTTCTCGGTAAAGAGCGCGCGCGGCATGTTGAGATCGCCGTGGGGCCACCTCGGCTCCGCGCAGAATCCACGAAGGTGCCCGATGAGCTTTGCGATCTCGGCGTCCGACAGTTCGTCGCCGAACGCGGGCATCATGCGATCGAAGGCGCGAGCCGGCCCGCCCTGGTGGATCACGGAGGACCAGTCGAGGTCGGCTTCGGGAGTCGTGAGGTGGCAATCGGTGAAGTCCGGCGGCTCCAGATCGAACCCGCGGACGGCGATCGGTTGTCCGCGCCCATCGTTCCCGTGACAGGCGGCGCATGCGGTGCGATACAACTGCTCGCCGCTGAGACCGGCTCGATCGATCGGCTGCGCATCGGCGGCCTGTGGACACACCATGAGCAGCACGAGCGCACTGATCGCCACGAGGACCGCCATCGCGCGGCGACGCTACCACGGCGGTCGGCCCGTATTGAAACTTGAGAATTGTTCTGAGAATTGATCTCAGAACCGCGCGAGCCAGGCATGCGCCCGCTCGATGTCGTCGTGCACGAGCTGGTGCCCGGCCTGGTGCCAGTGGACGGACACCTCGGCGCCGGCCGACCGCAGCAGCGCCACGAGCCGATCGGTTTCGGCCACCGGGACGAGCGGATCGACGCGGCCGTTGGAGATGAGGACCGGGGTCGCGGGAAGCGCGGGAAGCGGATCGGGAACGATGGGCACCATTGCGCGCAGCAGCACGGCACCGGCGAGCACCTTCGGCGCCAGCAACAGCGTCGATCCGGCGACGTTTGCGCCGTTCGAAAAACCAACGGCGATCACCCGCGATGCATCGAACTTGTAATACAGGCTCGCCTCACCGATGAAGTCGGCGAGCTCCAGGGTGCGCTGACGCAGATCGTCCAGGTCGAAGACGCCTTCGGCGAGACGACGAAAAAAACGCGGCATCCCACGCTCGAGTACCTTGCCGCGCGGACTCAACACACCGGCGCCCGGCATCAGTTCCGCCGCGAGCGGGACGAGCTCGTGCTCGTTGCCCCCGGTGCCGTGAAGCATGAGCAGCGTCGGCGCCCCCGGCGCCCGAGGCGGGTGGTATAGATGGGTAAAGGATAGGCTCAAGATTCTAGTTTTTAGATTCCAGCTTCCAGCTTCCCGTTTCCAGCGTCAGCTTGGGCAGCGTCTCTTCGATGGCCGCGCGGTGGGCTTCGAGCCATGGCGGCAGCACGAGGCTTTCGCCGAGATGCGCGGCATCCTCATCGACCGCAAAGCCCGGCCCGTCGGTCGCGAGCTCGAAGAGCACTCCACCCGGCTCCTTGAAGTACACCGACTTGAACCAGAACCGGTCGATCACGGTGGTCGGGTGGGCGCCCGCGCCCTCGACCCGCGTGCGCACGTCGAGCTGATGCTCGGCATCGTCTACACGCCAGGCCAGGTGGTGAACCGCGCCTACGCCCCACGCACCACGACGGGCTTCGGGTGCATCGCGCACGTCGATGACGCCGGGCCCGCCGGGACATCCATATCGCATCCATCCGTGCTCGGTGGCCATCTGCTGGAACCCGAGGATGGACGTCAGAAACTCGGCCGTGGCCGCTGCTTCGTGCTCCCAGACCTGCGCGCCGTACAGCCCGCGGATCTGGCGCTCGACTGGCACCGGACTCTCGCTCCACGGTGTGAACCGACGCGGGCGGCCGGCCTCGACGAGCGCCACGTTCAGGCCATGCGGATCGGTGAAGGCCAGAACGCTTTCGCCAAAGCGCGTCTCGGGCGGGCCAATCGTGGTGCCGTAACGCCGCAGCCGATCGGCCCAGTAGCCGAGGCTCCCCTGCGGCACCTCCAGGCCGACCTCCATGGCGAGGCCATAGCCCGCTCGCGGCGGCGCCGCGTGAGACCACGGAAAGAAGGTCAGATCGGAACCCGGACTCCCCTCGGCGTCGGCGTAAAACAAGTGGTACGTCCCCGGATCGTCCTGGTTGACGCTGCGCTTGACGAGCCGCATGCCGAGCACGCCGGCGTAGAAGTCGAGGTTCTCCTGCGCGGGCCCCGCGATCGCGGTGATGTGGTGCAGTCCGTTGACTCCTCGCATTTCCGCATTATCCGCCCAAACGCGCGAGCCACAGGTTTGTCGAAGTTGTCGTCAAACGCACAACATTGTAGGATGCGCACGCTCGAAATGATCTTGATTATGTCGCCCATCATCGACATTCTTGTCCATCAATTACAAATGAAAGGTACGAGATGAATCAAGCTGACACTGCATGGATGTTGGTTTCGACGGCCCTGGTGCTGCTGATGACGCCGGCGCTGGCCTTTTTCTACGGGGGGCTGGTGCGCTCGAAGAACGCGCTCAACACGATGATGATGAGCTTCATCTCGCTGGGGTTCGTCGGCGTGCTCTGGGCGGTCATCGGCTATTCGCTGGCCTTTTCGGCCGGCGGCAATTACCTCGGGGATCTGTCGCGGCTGTTCCTGCGCGGGGTGGGGCTCGAGGCGCAGGGCACGATCCCGCATTACCTGTTCATGGCCTACCAGGGGACGTTCTGCATCATCACGGCCGCGCTTATCTCGGGCGCGATCGTCGAGCGGATGCGCTTCTCGGCCTACCTGACCTTCATCATCCTGTGGGCGCTGTTGGTCTACTCACCGGTGGCGCACTGGGTGTGGGGCGGCGGCTGGTTGGCGAAGCTCGGGGCGCTGGACTTCGCGGGCGGCACGGTCGTGCACGTCAACGCGGGCGTGGCGGCCCTGGTCGCGGCGCTCGTGGTGGGCAAGCGGCGCGACTATCCGAGCTCGTCGCTCCTGCCGCACAACGTGCCGTTCACACTGTTGGGCGCCGGCCTGCTGTGGTTCGGCTGGTTCGGGTTCAACGCCGGCAGCGCGCTGGCCGCGAGCCCGATTGCGGCGCTTGCGTTTACAACGACCTTCCTGGCGCCGATGGGGACGCTGGCGGTGTGGACGCTGCTCGACTATGCCCGCTCGGGCAAACCGACGGCGGTGGGCTGCGCCACGGCGATCGTGGTCGGGCTGGTGGCGGTGACGCCGGCGGCGGGGTTTGTCGGGCCGATGAGCGCGATTGCGCTGGGCGCGATCGCAGCGGTGCCGAGCTACTTCGGGTTGGTCTGGCGGGCGCAGACGTCGCTGGACGACTCGCTCGACGTGGTGGCGGCGCACGGCGTCGGCGGCACGGTCGGCGCGCTCCTGACGGGCGTGTTTGCCCAGAAGGCGCTCAACGGCGTGGCCGACGGCGTGCTGTTCGGCAACCCGGCGCAATTGGGGATTCAGGCGGCGGCGGTGGCGGCGACGATTGTCTACAGCGGCGTCGTCAGCTTCATTCTGCTCAAGCTGATCGGCATGGTGATGCCGCTGCGCGCCTCAGCCGATGACGAATCGGTCGGGCTGGACATCAGCAACCACGGCGAAGAGGCCTACGTGCACGGCGAGGCCAGCGCCACTCTCGGCTCTCACGTCGGCGCGCCAAAGACCTCGCCGGCCCTTCGATCGGAGCTCGCATGAAACTCATCAAAGCGATCATTCGCCCGAACAAGGTAGACGACCTCAAGGAAGCGTTCGCCAGGATTCAGATTGCCGGCATGACGGTGACCGAGGTGCGCGGGCACGGCCGGCAGAAGGGGCACACCGCGGTGTATCGCGGCCGCGAGTACGAAGTGACGCTGCTGCCCAAAATGCAGATCGAAACGGTCGTCCCGGATGAACTCGTGGAACCGGCGCTGCAGGCGATTCGCGAAGCGGCACGCACCGGAGAAATCGGCGACGGACGCGTGTTCATCTGCCCGGTGGAACAGGCCTACAACATCAGGACTGGTGAAAGGGAGTTGGCGTAGGAAACTGGAAACTAAAATCTAGAAACTAGAATCTAGAATCTTCCGGTGGAGATCTCGCCGCAGATTTTAGATTCTAGATTTTAGATTCTAGATTTCAGAGATTCAGGATTTCCCGCACGCCCCCCACGCCCAGAGCGCAACCGACCACTGCTGTTTCTGATTGCGATGGACGACGGTACGGGCGGTATCGCGGCGGCCGCGGCGGTCGACGGAGAGGCACATCCGGAAGTTGTCTCCCTTCGATGCCTGGCGTTCTGCGGTCAGCACGTTGCGGAGGATGATCGCCGAATTGCTGCGGTTCTTCTTGTTCTGGTCGGCCAACGCGAAGTTGAGCGCCGTCCGCACTTCGCGGTCGTCGGTCGCAACCGGGCGATAGGTATTCGGGCGTACCGCGACCGGGCGCGGCGAAGACTGCCCCGCGGCTTCGAACAGAATCGTGGCGGCGACCAGAAAGACCACGCCGCCCACGATCCAGCGGCCGGTACGGAGGGTACTGGCTTGCATCAGGGACGGAGCATCATATCACCCCGTCCCTGACGGGGTCGAAGCGCTCCACTTTCGTCAAATTATCGCCACGCCGTTTCGACGGTGTAGTCCTTCCCGTTCACATCTTTGCCCTTCACCTCGATGGATCGTGGCTTCACGACCCGCAGGTTGAACGGGGTGCCGTCGCGCCCGACGAACTCTCCCAGCATCACGTTGCGTGACTGAGCGCTCTCGATGCGCCCCACGAACTTGCTGTAAATCGTCGTTCGCCCCACGGGAACGATGCCGACGGTCACGTCGTTCAACGCGAGACCCGACTCGTTACGTACGGTCACATACATTTGGGAGATCTCGATCTTGATCGGCGCGTTGGCGTCCTGGCTCGCGACGCCCTGATCCGAACAACCGGCCAGCAGCACGGAGAGCACGATGAGCAAGTACAACCGCATGCCATCCTCCTTGATGAAACCTCGAGGTCGCACGGGATATGGTGGGATTGCGGCGACTCTACCGCCGCCCGCGATTCCAGTCAAGGAACGGCGTCGCAATGTTATAATTTCGCGGTAATTCACAGGCTGCCCGTTGCGCCGCGCGCACCGCGCGCCGCGCCCGATTCTCTCTCTCTTACACACAATTCATCGAGGAGCGCTGATGCGGTGTCCCATCAGGCCGGGTAAGGTTACGTGTGCGGGTCTCGTCGCGATTCTGATGGTGCTGCCCAACAGCATCTGGAAGGGAGCCGACGCCAACGTGGCGCGACCGTCGACGCCGAAAGTCGAGGCGCGCCGCCAGACAGGCGCCAGGACGTCCCACTCACTTCGTGTGCGCGTGAAACTCGGGGAAGTGCCGCGCTGAGCACTCGGGGCACAGCGCGTGGCTCAGCTGCAGTTCCGGCGTCTCGGCCAGATATGTCTCCACGCTCTTCCACTCGGCGTTCGTGTCGCCCACCCTCACGCGCCGGCAATCGGGACAAATCGGCAGCATGTCGCTGAGCGTCCGGATGCGCGCGTTCGCGGTCTGAAGCTCCTCGACGAGCCGTCTCTGGGCCTGGTCGGTGCGGTTTCTCGCCGCCGCGATCCAGTTCGTCAGCAGCGCCACGGCCGCGAACACGACCAGCCGGAAGATATCGCTGGAATCGATCGCCAGAGAGAACTGGGGCGTCATGAAGAAGTACGCCGTCGAGGCCGCCGACAGGAAGGTCGCGATCTGGCCTGCCGCAATACCTCCGTAGAGCGAAGAAAACATCACGGCCACGAAGAACAGTGGCGAGGCCGACGGAGCGATATGCGGCCAGAGCTGCCAGGTGATCAGCGTGGCGGCTGCACAGCTCGCCATCGGAAGCGCAACGACGCGCATCCACCGGGGCTGTTTGTGCATTACTCGATCGGCCGCACGACGACGTACCCGTCCACGTAGGAATACGACGTCATCCCCGCCGCCTTGTTGAGTCCTTCTGTCAGCCTGATCGTGACGCCCCACGGGTCGGTCACCGTCGCCGACATCAATCCGAGCTCGGGATCGCGTCCGTAGGGCACGTCAAAGGTCGCGCCATTGGCCTTGATTTTCTCGACGTACGCTTTCAGGTCGCGCACGTCGAACCCGATGCTGTCCATCAGCCGGCCCTTGGTCGGCACGCCCGGGACTTTCTGGCTGCCGAGCGGCGCCAGCGTGAGGTTCATGCCCGGCACGTCACCCGAGTCGTACGGACCACGCATGGTGGGTTTCAGCAGCAGCTTCTGCACGTACCACTTCTTCACGTCCGCCGGGTGCTCCAGCCAGTAGTGCAGGTGATGGCTGACGACCGGCGCCGGCAGCGTGCTGTCTTCGACGAGTTCCATCCGGAACGTGTCGGGGCCGTTTACGTAGGTCTGCGGCGTTTTCTCGCGGCCGATGCGCGGCGGGTCGTACTTCAAACCGGCCTTGTCGAATCGCGCCGTGAAGTCCGAGAGCTTGTTCAGCTTCAGCCCCATGTGATTGATGGTCGTGCCTTCGCTCGGTCCGGTGCGCGGCTGCACTCTGAAAAGCACCACGACGCCCGGGATGGTGATGCCTTCGAGCGTCCCGACCTTGATGGGCTTCGCATCGAACTGACTGGTCCAGAAATCGCGATGTGGCGCCACGTCGCTGACATTCAGGAGGACGTGCCCCATCGTCATCATCTCATCGCCGGCCGGGAACAGCTGCGCGTGAGTGGAACTGACGAGACCAAGGCCGATCACGCCGACGACGAGCGCCGCGAATGACACGTGCTTCATGAGGCCCCCCCGCAATAGATGAAGGGCGCCAGTATACCGCCTGGCGATTCATGTTGTGATGAACCCGCTACTGTGACGAATACCGGGCGCGAAGCTCGCGAATAAGGGCCTGCCTCACGTCGCCGAACTCCTGCACGTCGTGGACGGCGGGGTTGGTCCTCGTGAGAAATCCGAGATTGGTCTCGCCGCCGCTGAGGAGAAAATCGGTCGCGGCCACCACGTACCGCGCCGCAGGGTCGATGGGCTTTCCCTTCACGAGCCACCGGCCGCCCTCGCGGACGACGCCTCGCAGGTGCAGATAGCCCCCCGCCCCCTGGTTTTTCATCCCGATATCGAGCACCGACAGCAGCAGCGCTCCATCAAACGAGGCACGCGTCACGCGTCCGCCAAACGGCAGAATGCGAATGACGTCGTACTCGGTCACCGGGCCCGGCTGGATGATGTCGTTGACGCGAATTGATCCGCCGTTCACGATGGCGAGGTCAACCGGTCCGGCTTCGCGATCGAAGCCGGCCGCCACCAGGTCTGTGAGCCGTCCGGGCTGGTTCCGCACGATGGCGTCGCGCCCGTCGAGCGGCTCGTCGATGACGGCCACGGTGCGCTCGGGCTCGAACCCGTTCTTGCGAAACGCATCGAACGCGGCGGCCGTCCACTTCCGGACGACCCCGTCCACTTTGGGATCCTGCCGGATGCTGTCGTCGATGGTCTGCAGCCGGGCCGAAATCGACGGGGGCGATCCGGGCTTCCCGAACGCAAGCGTCACCACCGATACCGAGCGGACGTTGGAATCGGCTTTGATGATCGGCGTAAAGTCGCGCCCGCGCCGCACCTGAAAATTCTCGTGCTCGTGGCCGCCGAGCACGAGATCGATCTCCGGCACCTGGACAACGAGCTCCTGATCGTCCGCAAGCGGAAGGTGTGTCAGCGCGATCACCGCGTCGACCTTGCCCTTCAACTGCGTCACCTGCTCGCGGGCTGACTCGACCGGCGGGGCGTAGCGCACGTATGCACGGCGGTTGAGGTCGGTGGTGAGCCCGATGAGCCCCAGCCGGATCGTGCGGCCGCGAACGTCGACCGGCACGACGGCCGAGCGCACGGTGCCCGGAAAGGGCTGACCGCTCACATCGGTCACATTGCTCGACACGATGTGAAACCGGGTCTCCGCCAGGCGTACGCGAAACGCCTTTTCCGGAAGGTCGAACTCGTGGTTGCCGAACACGGCCCAGTCGAGACCAAGGGTGTTGAGCGTGTCCACCATCTCGCGACCGGCCAGCGGCTCGCCATCGACGACGGCGGTGCCGACCGCCGACGGCGACAGATAGTCGCCACCCAGCGTCATCAGGACCGGCGCGTGTGTGCGCTTGAGCTGCTGCAGGAGCGTGGAGACGCGGCCAAGCCCGCCGCTGCGTCCTCCATCGATCGGGTCGATCGCGTGAATGTCATTGAGGTGCAGGATCGTGATCGTCGCCGATGCAGGCACCTGCGCCCAATCGCGCGCGCCGGCGCCCGCGATCGCACATAGCAGAAACAGCGCGAGAAACCGCGGCCGCATCTCGTTCATTGTACGGCAGATCGACGAGTCCCCTCGCTCGGCATGATCATCGGCTTCTAGGGAACTCGACGCAGAGACGCAGAGGCGCAAAGAAAATGGCCGGTGGTTCCGAGTGGACGGGCAAGAACGGCCACCTTGGTGTGCGGATTTTTCAAAGTGCTGAGACCTCCAGCGTGGGAATCGTGGCGCACTCTTTGCTCAAGCCTCAAACATGGATACTGCCAGACTCGACCGTATTTCATTCCTGATCATCCAGGCTGCGATCGAGATTCACAAAGGCCTGGGACCTGGACTCCTGGAATCGACATATCGCGCGTGCCTGATTTACGAGCTTCGGCTCCGCAACCTGAATGTCATCTCGGAGTTGATCGTTCCCGTGCGTTACAAGGACCTGATCCTGGATGGTGGCTATCGCCTCGATCTTCTCGTTGAGGACTCGATCGTTGTCGAACTGAAGGCCATCGAAACCGTGCTGCCAGTTCATCGCGCACAACTATTGACATACCTGCGACACACCGACAAGGTATTGGGATTGCTCATCAATTTCAAAGTTGAACGACTCGTACTGGGCATCGATCGCATCGACAATCAATTTGGCCTGCCGCGTGTCTTGCGTTCGAGGTCATCGGAGATATACACAGACTTACCCCAGTGTTGCCTTTCGTTCTCTGCGCCTTTGCGGCTCTGCGTCGATCTTTTTTGCCCTTGGCTCACTCAGACCGTTCTCGCCGGGCAGAGTTGGTCGGCCGGAACGTCAGAAGGTCACGACGGCCGCGAGATGAAGACGCCGCGGCGGCGCGAAGCCATTGCCCGTACCGAAAAACGGATTGGGCTGCTGATACGGAGCAAAGTACGGCGGGTTCGGCAGCGTCTGAAGATCGAGGTACTGCTGCGCATCGGTGGAGAGGCGCGTCTGATTGTTCAGGACGTTCAGCAGCCGTGCCTCGAGCGAGACGTTCGCGGAGGTATCCAGCGGCAGACGGTAAGCCGCCATCACGTCGAGATTGGTCCACGTTGGATTGCGATGACTGCCGGCAGGCTCGAGGTAGTTCAACGCCGGACCCGCCCAGTCGCGACCACGCGCGGCCCAGGGCGTGCCACTCTGCACGCGCAGATAGCCCGCGGCATTCAACCGGCTGGTCAGATCGTAGGACATGAACAGTTTGAGCACGTGCGGGCGGTCTTCGAAGAGCGGACCGAAACGATTGGGATCTTCGACGTTGGTACCTGGGGCGTCCTGGATAAAGGACGACATGTTGAAGACCGCGACGTTCGAGTAGTCGAGGTCGAAGTTCCCCTCGAACTGGCTCCACGTGTAGTTGATGTCGGTCATCCAGCCATCGGCCAGGCGCCTCCGCAAATCAATCGTCGCGGCGCGATAACTGCGCTGCGCATCGGCAAGCTGACACGACGCAAACCGGGCGCACGGCAGGTTGGCGGCAACAAACGGGCCGCTGTCGGGCGCGGTCCCGTTCATGCGCGACGGCACGTCTTCGATGAAGTTGTTCGTTTTCCTGGAGACGAAAAAGACATCGAGGCTGTAGCCGCCGACGAGCGGCGTGGCATACCCCACGAGGGTTTCGTCCGTGTAGATCGGCTCGATGTCGGGGTCGATCAACTTTCCGGTCGTCGACGCCAGCGGACCGGTCGACAGCATGTTGCCTGACAGGTCGAAGACCGTCTGCGTCTGATAGATGCGCCGCGGCGCGAGGCTGCGCGCGCTCGATTTCTGGTCCAGGTTGTGGTACCGGCCCCAGTGCGCGTACGCCTTGTCGCCCTTGTTGTCGCGAAGCTGATAGCTGACGCCGACCCGGGGCTGGAGCTCCTGCTTGAAACCGAACCGCAGGAACGCACAGGTGTCGCGGTTCGACTCGTACACCGCCGAACCTCCGGTCAGTGAAACCTGGGGACATCCACCGCTGTTCTCCACTTCCTGCGACATCTCGTCCTGGTTCATCAGCAGTCCGAGGTTGAGCGACGCACGCGTCCCCAGCGCCACATCGTCCTGGACGAAGAACCCGTAGGTATGCGTCTGTCCGCGCTGCGGCGGCTGAGGAGTGTAGTACCGGGCCCGAAGAGCAGGAACGCCGCTCTGCGTGATGTTGACGATCGAGCCCCACCCGTTGGCGATGCGATTGAAGTACTCCTCGGCAAATTCGTAGCCGGCGCCGGCCTTCAGCGTGTGGCTGGTACGTCCCATATCGAAGATGTGGGTGAAGGTGCCGCGCAGCTCGTGCCGCTGGTAGTTCTGAAGGTTCGTGAACTGGTAGCCGCCGACGTTGAGGTTGGCCTGCAACGGATCCACGTACTGCCCCATCGCCGTCAGATTCCGGGGATCGAACGCGGGCAGATATCCCAAATCCGTGACGGGTACGTCCTCGTTGTTCTCCCGCATGTGGAGGTAACGCACGTTCAGCGACTGCCGCGCGGCCAGGAAGTTCGACCACTCAGCAGTCGCGATCCGGCTGCCGTTGTCTGCGCGGGTCGCCACGCTCGGCGCGAAATCCGAGGTGAGAGCGGCATTGTCCACGTGATTCGGCCGGTGACGATAACTGGCCGTGATGTGATGCTGGCTGGACGGCACGAGGCTGAGCTTGCCGAACAGCTCGGGACCCGTTCGCTCTTCGTCGGGAAGGGGCGTCCCGACCTTGTTGAAACGATCCCATTTCGTTTCGCTCGAGTAGCGCGCGGACGCGTAGAAGAACGCCCGGTCGCGGAGGATCGGACCGCCGAGCCCGATCGCCGGCATGATTTGCGTGGTCAGCAGCGCGTCGCGAAAGGTCCCCGGCGGCACACCAGCGTTGACTAGATCGGATGGCAGTTTGTAGTCCCCGACCAGTTCGTGCGAAAGCCAGTCGATACGGCCGACGCTGGAAAAACGGTTCGTCCCGCTGCGGCTGACGGCGTTGACGACGCTGCCGCTCGTCCGGCCGAACTCGGCGCTGATGCCCCCGCGCTTGATGTTGACTTCCGCGATGTCGAGCTCGTTGATCTCCGTCGAAAGGTAACCGAACGCAGGGCTGGTGATGTTGGCCCCGTCGATGAGATACAGGTTCTCTTGTCTGGTGCCGCCCGCCGCCGGTCCGACGGAGCTTCGATTGTCGGCGACGCCGGGAATCAACTGAAAGAGACCGCGGTAGGTTCGTTCGAGCGGAAGGCTGTTGAGGACGTCTTCCCGGAAGTTGAAGCCGACCTCGGCCGACCGAATGTCGACGACCGGCCGTGCCGCGCTCACCGTCAATTCTTCCTGGATGGTCAGGCCGAGGACGAAATCGACCTGCGTATCCTTGCCGACTTCGACGACCGCCGCACGCCTCGCACGGCCAACGCCGGATTTGTCGATCTCGACGAGGTATTCACCTGGCGTCAGGTATTGAAACTGGAAGAGGCCGTTGTCGCCGGTCTGAACCGTCCTGCCAGTCGGGAGCAGATCACCTGAGATCTTGACGGTGGCATCGGCGACAGGTGTACCGGTCTGGTCAAATGCGGTGCCGGAAATCGTTCCGGTGTCTGCGGAAAACGCCGATGTCGAGACCGCTATCAGGAACGCGAACGCGATAAGGAGCGGCCGTAGGACCGCGCACATGGGATTCTGCCTCCAGCCGGGAATGCCGCCGGCAGAATCCTAACACGCAGGTACGGCCGATTCACTGTTCCCCGATCCGTTCGAAGCCCACGAGCGTCCAGTTGCCGTCGCCCAGGCGGAAGTATGCGGTCGCCGCTTCCTCCCACCCCTCATAGGATGTGCCGGTCGCCCTCACCTCGACCTTCACGAACGATCCTTCGGTTCGCGGCAACCCGTCGGGGGCCTGAAGCGCGGCCGTCGGCGCCGAGCTTCCGCCAAACACCAGCGTGTGGCCGGTGGTGTTGTCGAACGTCGCCCACACCGAACGGTAGCCACGAGGCGCCCGTGCGAAGTCGGCTTCGACAGCCGCGTTCTTGAACGTCAGGACGCCCGCGGAATCCAGCGTGAGATCCGTAATCGGATTGACGGCTGTCAGATACGCCCGCCCGATCGCATCGCGCCGCTCGGCCAGCGCATGAACCAGAAACTCTTCTGCGGCCGGGTCGCCGAACTCGCCGGTGCCGACCGCCGCGCGGATGAGATCGGTCGTGAGCGCGACCAGCCGCTGGGCCGCCCAGAACTTGTCATCGGACCGCGCGTGCAGGAACGCCTGGTTCGGCACACGCGGCTTCCACTGGTCCGGATCGAAGTCGGCGTTGTGACGCGGCATCCGGCCGATCGATGGGGCTTCGTAGAACGGCAACGTGTGCCACTTCGGAGCGTTGAAGCCAAAGCCGATCATCTGCTTCGCCACGTCGAGCGGCTGCACGAGGTACTCGAAACCGGCCCAGTAGTCGGCCGGCGCCACGCCGCCGCTGCCGAGCGCCGAGCCGAAGTCGATGAGATAGTGCCGGACGGACGACCTGCCATTCTCCGTGACGAGCACGTCGAGCGAATTGATGGCCTTCGCGTCGACGTGGTTCAGCCAGGCGGCGAATACGCCGTACCCGCGCAATTCACGGCGGTCCTGGTGTGGCACGACATCATTCGGATCGTCAGGTCTGGTGTCGACAAACCGCACGCGCCCTACGGGCGTTCCCGGAAGTGCCTTGCTCGCCACCACGCGGAACGATCCGTCCGTCTCGCGATTCGCACGCCGCAGAAGATTGTCGATGTCGCTCGGCCGCATGGCGCGTGGCTTGCGGCCGGGCGGCGTGAACGTCGCCGACTCGCCGATGACGAGCTGATGGCGGCGGAGGTACGCGATGTGATTTTCCGGCACGTTGTACCCCAGCGCCCACATCAGCCTGGTCACGGCGACTTCGGTGCCTGTGGCCATGCCGCGGTATCCCGGCGGATCGAACTTGAGAAACCAGCGCTGGCCGCGGCTGTCCTTCACGGTGAAGCCCGGCGTCACGCCGTCGCTCTTGGACGAGGTGATCGTCCAGACGCCGGCCTCGGGACCATCGGTCGTGTTCGGTCCCTTCGCGATTTCCTCCGGCGTCATGGACCGGTGGCCGATGCGGTTGGTGAACCAGCTCGAGTCCGGAACCTCGTCAACCGTGTTGGTGTTGCCGGCCCTCCGCACCTCGTCCACTTTCTTTCCCATCACGACGTTCGACGCAAGATCGACGAAGAGATCGACGTCCAGCGGCGTCATGCTCGAGGCATCCTGCGTATCGGGTTCGACCCACACCGGATCGTCGGCATAGAACTTCGGGGACGCCGCCGATACCAGCATCGTGCCCGCCGCCGTCACCAGGGCGCCCGCAAGCGCAACCGCGAGTTTCATCGTCGTTTGGGTTCTCATGTCCTGTCTCCTCAGTGCCTTTTTGCCGCGCGACTGAAGTCGCGCCCTACCGATATATCTTCGAGTCTGTCTTCGTCGCGTTTCCGTCGTGCTCGTCGCGTCGTCGTGTGATGTAGCCGGGGCCGACCGCCATGCCCCCACCGGACAGGATGCTGCCGATGAACGGATAGACAGGTCCTCGCTTCATTCCGAGAAAAGCGCCGATTCGCTCGAGGCGGCGCTCGAGCAGGCTCGGCTCGTACGGGCGAAGCTCGGTGGCCTTGCGTGCCTGCTGAGCGGCATGCGCGTCCTCGCGCGACTCCTGCGCGAAGACCGGCGACGTCCCGGCGAACAGCATCGCCACGACCAGGGCCGCCGTGGCGGCCGGCCGGAACACAACGCGCGGAAGTGACTGTCGAGGCTCGAGAATCATGAGGGCAACTCCGATCCAGACCAGTGTGAGAACGATGTTGGCGACGGCGAACTGCTCAACCGTCAGGCGCAGCACGTGCGTGCCGAGGTAGACCACGACGGCCGAGAGCAAATCGCCGCCGCGCATGAAGAAGGTGTCGATAGCCTGCTTCGCTTTGTACTTCTCCTCGCGGCTCGCCGGCAGCCACAGGAGCTGACGGGCGGTGTTCATGATCGAGTAGTCGGTCGCGTTCTCCGCGGTCTTGATCCAGCGGACCACCGACAGGCCGACACCCGCGGCGACGATCGCGTAGCCGCCGAGCGCGACCAGCGGCAGGACCAGCAGCGCGCCGGCGAGCCCGCGGTGCTTGACCAGGCGTGAGCTGACGAACGCCTGCAGCAGAAACGCGAGAACGTTGACCGAGAACTGATAGTTGCCGGTGAACGCGCCGATGTAGGCCTGCTTGTCGAACGATGCACTGGCCGCGGCCAGCTCGTTCACGTGAATCGTGAGCAGCCGCGCCACGATGTATTCGCCGGTCGTGTTGACGACGTTCAGCAGCACCACCAGCGCGGCGACAAGACGGAGGTAAGGGCTCTCGAGAACCAGCTTGAAGCCTCCGGCCGGCGACATGCGCTCCTGTGGCGCCGCTGCGTGGACTTCGTGGCGGCCGTTGATCCAACGGTAGACAAGGACGCTCACCACGAGCAGCGCCGCCGAAATGTGGAGAATCAGGGTTGGTGATGCGCCCGAGCGGAACAGATGGCCGGCGACGAACGACCCGAGCGGCGCACCCGCGGTCATCCCGATCACGATGATGGGAAACAGCCGTTCGCCCGCTTCCCTGCTGTAGATGTCGTTGGCGAACGACCAGAACTGCGCGACCAGCGAGACGTTGAAGATGCCGACCCAGACGAAGAACGCGACGCCGACGAAGGGCACGCGCGCCGCCACCGCCATCGCGAACAACTCGACGCAGACGATGAAGAACAGGGTGACGCCGACGAGCAGCCTGGCCCGATCGACGCGATTGGCGAACCAGCTGTATAGCGGAACGAACCCGATCAGGATCAGTGCCTGGCCGGCCGCCGCGTAGGATCGGACCTCGGCGCCTCCGCCGAGGAGAATCAGCGGCTCGCGGACGGTCTTGATGACCGAGTAGCAGACCAGCAGCAGAAAGATGTTCGCCAGCATCAGCAGGGCCGTCGCGCCTTCGCCGGCCCGAACGTCGGCGAAGATCGAGAGCGAGCGGTCCAGCCAGGATTTCCCGGTTCTGCGGGTCGTAGTGGCGGTGAACATGTTTTCTCCTGTTGCCATGTCACCCATAAACGCGCCAACCGGGATCAAACCCCGCAACACGGAATGCCGGGAGCTATTGGCAGGGCTAAAGCCCTGCGCCACATGTGTACGCATGCCAGTCGTAGTGTCCGGCTTCAGCCGGACTTTCACGCGGTCCGCTAAAGCCATGCGGCCACCGTGTGGGCTAGTGGGCAGGGCTAAAGCCCTGCGCTACCTTGCGGGGGAACAGCTGAGGGGGACCGGCGATGATTTCGTTGTGGGGCTGGTGCGGGGGACGCCTGGCGCCCCCCTGAACGAGGAATGGCCAGAGCTGCTGCCGGAGTTCGGTGGGGAGCACGCCTTCGAGGTACTCGAGTGCCGTACCTCGAAGGCGGCTGTCCTGGCTGTGCAGACTGCGGAAGGCGATGTGGAGGGGCTGGCTCGGGAGAATCAGCGACAACAACGTGAAGACGTGCGCGAGGCTCTGGCCGGCGCGATCGCGCACGAATTCGTCAAGCGGCGACTCGTTGAACGCTCCGTCGAGCTGGCGGCGGCTCTCCCATACCGGGCGCCCGGCGGCGACTTCGCGAAGGACGACTTCGAGGATCCGTTCGCGGTTGATCCGAATACGCGGGTTTCTGGTGAAGATGAGTCCAAGCGACCGCACGACCTGGTAGCGAACTTCGAACTGGTCGTCATCGAGGGCCAGCATCAATCCGTCGGCCGCGCGCTGAGAGACGGCAACCGAGAATGTGCGCGCCAGTTGCCGCCGGATCGCGTCGTCCTGGTTCGGATCGAGGAGCGCATCGGTGAGCTGGCCGATGCGTTCTTCGGCCACCTTGCGCAACGCGAAGAGCGCATGGTCGGACAAGGGACCATCGAGCAATGGAATGGCGTGCGGCACCAGCGCCGCGCTCAACCCCTCTTCCCTCGCGAGCACGTCGCGCGCGCGCTCGTGATCGCCGGAATGCAGCGCGCGCACATCGTCCAGTCATCTGGCGTGCTGATGGCCGCCGGACGCGGCGAGCCCTGCACGTTGAGCAGCATGCGGCGGGTCAAGTGCCCCGCCGTGTCGGACGGCACCAGGCCAGGCGCCTGCGACACGAGGCTCGTGCCCAGCGTGCGGACGTACCAGTAATTCAGCCGGCTCGCGGCGACGATGGCCGCGGTAGCTGTCGCGATGGCGACCCATAGAATGGCGGACGACTGCGCGGCAGGCGCCACGAGGACGACCACGCGGACGAGCCCGCCGCCAACGGCCTCGCCCAGCCGTTCGACGCCGACGTCTACAATCGACTTGACCGAGCGTTTTTCCGCCGCCGGTATCGGGGTATAGAAGAGCTCGTAGCCCGCACGAAACCACGAGCTCTTGAAGATCGCTTCCCCCGCCCTCGCCGCCATCAGGCTGCCAAACCCCGGCGTGACAAGGCCGCCAATGGCGCCCGCGAGCACGGCAATGGACGGTGTGCTCGTCGTCAGGCCCAAACCGAATCGTTCCAGCGCGATACGGCTGGACGCCGACTGAAAAATGAACGTGATGACGTTGATTGCCGCATAATAGAAAGCAAAGAAGCGCAGGAGCTGATCGCCGGTTCCAATCGCTTCGACTGCCCTCGCTTTGAACAGATAGTCCAGCAACGCGGCGCTCGTGGAGCCCAACAGGACGAACACGATGAGATGCCGTAGGTGTGGCGCCTCGGTGATCAGCCGGAGGCCTGATCGCGTCACCGCGGGCGGCTGCGGCGGGTCCAGATACTCACGATCGGCAGGATTGCGGGCGCACGCGGCAAAGCGCGAGCACAGGAAAACGGTCAGAAGCTGGACGCCTCCGAGGACCAGCAGCATGGCTGGGGCACCCCAGATCGCGGCGACGCGCTCGGACACCAGGGCGCCCAAGAGGCCCCCGGCGGTGCTGGCGCCGGTTATCTGACCGAATCGTCGTCTGGCGGTGCGTGGATCGAATCGCTCGGTTGTTATCAGCCAGAAACCCGAGCTGAGGAGGGGCGCCATCGCCGAAGTGTGGAGAAACAGCAGCACGGCGCTGGCGGTTGGCGCGCTGAACCGAATGACCCACTCGCACAGGAACAGCACGCCGCTCGCGGCAAAGAGGATTTGTATGAGGGCTGACGGGGCGAGTCTGGCGCCCCAGCGGGCATGGGCCGCGACGAGCAGCAGCGTGCAGGCCGAGGCCGCGATAAGCATGGCCGGCAGCGCCTGAAACCCGAGTGATGTGAGAAACAGGGCTTCACGGGTGGCTTTGCCGCCCACGAACTCGGCGGTCACCAGGGCCGCGGACAACATGGCAAACAGGACCGGACGGGAGGTCGGTTTCATCTCTCTGAAGTAAACGCGACATATGAATCGCAACCCCGCAATGACCCCGCCTTCGGCTTACGTCGGCGCCTCCCCCCACGCCGCACGCTTCGTCCCGGGCTATGTCCTCGCCGGCCGGTACCGGATGATCACCCGGCTGGGAAGCGGGGGCATGGGTGAAGTCTGGCGGGCCGACGACCTCATCCTCGAAACCCCGGTGGCCTTGAAGTTGATCTATACGGACGACCCCGAGGGCCGGAGGCACATCCTTAATGAGGTGCGACTCGCGCGGAAGATCACGCATCCCGCGATCTGCCGCGTGTTCGACGTCGGTGAAGGCGAAGGAGAAGTCTTCTACTCGATGGAGTTGGTCGATGGCGAAGACCTCGCCACGCTGGTTCGCCGCATCGGGCGGTTGCCTTCTGAAAAAGTGATCGACATCGGCCAGCAGCTCTGCGACGGTCTTTCGGCCGCCCACGCCCAGGGCATCCTCCATCGCGACCTGAAGCCGGCGAACGTGCTCATCGACCGCGACGGCCTCGTGCGGATCACCGATTTCGGCATTGCGGTGACCCGCAGCCCCGGCGGGCAGCACACCATCATCGGGACGCCGGCCTACATGGCGCCGGAACAACTCGTTCCGGGTGCCGAACTGTCTGAGAAGACCGATCTCTACGCGCTGGGTTTGATTCTGTACGAGCTCGTCGCCGGAGAGCCGGCGTTCGACGGGCGACTGGATCTGCGCCGGCAGCCTCCCAGACCCTCGACGCTCGCGCAAGATGTCGACATTCAACTCGAGCGCGCCATCTGGAAGGCGATCGCAAACGACCCGCGCCATCGGCCGGCATCGGCCCGGGACCTGTCAGATCTGTTGAGCTCTCCCGCGAAGCGATGGCCGCACGTGCCGGCGTGGCTCGCAGGCACGATTGCGGCCGCGGTCATCGCAGCCACCTCCTTCGTGTTCATGCCGCATGCGGGCGAAAAGCTGACCGAGCAGGACACGATCGTCCTGGCCGACTTCCAGAACACGACGAGCGAACCCGTCTTCGACGGCACGCTCAAGGTCGCCCTCGCCGTCGCCCTGGAGCAGTCGCCGTTTCTGAAAGTGTTTCCGGATAATCGCGTTCGCGAGACGTTGCGCCTCATGCAACGCCCGGCCGACGAGCGTCTCACGAGGGCGGTTGCGCTCGAAGTCGCGAGGCGCGAGCAGGTAAAGGCGCTGGTCTCGGGCTCGATCGCCAGCCTTGGCAGCCACTACGTCCTGGCGCTCGAGGCTGTGAGCGCGGCCAGCGGCGAGGTGCTCGCACGCGAGCAGGTGGAGGTGCCGACCAAGGAGCAGGTGCTGGCATCGCTTGGCGGCATCACGTCGAACCTCCGCAAGACGCTGGGCGAATCGCTGGCTGTGATCGACAAATTCGACGTACCGCTGGCACAAGCCACCACAGGATCGCTCGACGCACTGCACGCGTACTCGCTCGCGCTCGATCAGGGACGGATAGTCCCTCGTCTCTCAGCCGTGCCTCACCTTCTGCGGGCGATCGAGCTCGATCCGAATTTCGCGATGGCGCAGGCGCTGCTGTCAGGTGTCTATGCCAACAACGGCCGTTCGGCCGAAGCACCGGCGTTCTCGCGGAGAGCGTTCGAGCTGCGCGACCGCGTCAGCGAGCGCGAGCGGTTTTTCATCTCCTGGCGCTACTACCTCGACGCCGAACAGGCATGGGATAAGGCGCTGGAACTGAGCCGGTCGTGGACGAGGACGTACCCGCGCGAAGCGTTTGCGTTCAACAGCCTCGGTGTGGCGTCGGGTGCGTTCGGGCAGCACGAGCAGGCCGTTGCGGCATTCCGCGAGGCGATCCGGCTGGATCCGCAGTTCGTGCCTCCTCAAGCCAATCTCACCGGATCGCTCATCGCGCTCAACCGATTCGATGAGGCCGCGGCGCACATCAGGGACATCGCGGCCCGCGGTATGGCGGGTTCGGGCCGGCCGCGCACTGCATACATACTCGCCTTCCTCGCGAACGACCTAGCGGCGCAGGCGCGCGAACTGGAGGCGGTACGGCGCAGCGACCAGGCGATATGGGCCCCGAGCCTGGAAGCGCGGACGGCGGCATTTTCGGGACAGACGAAGACCGCGCACGAGCTGTATCAGCGCGCGGTCGGGAGCGCCGTCGGCGAGCGATTCACCGAGCTTGGCGCGCAGTGGGCCATGGAAGACGCGGAACTGCATGCCATCGAGGGCGAGTGCGAGGAAGCCCGGCGTGAGATTGCCGCCGGGCTCGAGCTCAATCGCGACAACTTCTCGCTGGAGCGTGCCGCCCGTGCCAACGCGTTGTGCGGAAGCGCCGACGCCTCGCGTCTTTCGAACGAGCTGCGGACGCGCTTCGCGAACGCGACGCTCACAACGCAGCTCCAATTGCGCGTCGTCGACGCGGCCCTTGCGATCCACGGGCGCGCCTTCGCGCGGGCCATCGACCAGCTCGACGCGGTGAAGCCGTACGATCACGCGCCCGCGGCCGAGTTCTGGCCCGCGTACCTCCGGGGAACCGCATATCTCGGACTGAAAGACGGCAAGGCGGCCGCGCCGCAGTTTCAGAGCATCGTGGACCATCGTGGTGAAGCGCCCGCATCGCCGCTTTACGCGCTGGCGCACCTCGGAGCGGCTCGCGCCGCCGCGCTTTCGGGCGACCGCGACAAGGCCCGCGCCTCGTACGAAGCATTCTTTGCGCTGCGCCGCGGAGAAAGTCGATTGACGGATGAGAGCCGGCGCGAGTACGCGCGCCTCCAGTAGTACACTCCCGTCTGCGCAATGGCCGGGTCATCTCAACACGCCAAGGAGCTGTTTCTTTCCGCGCTCGATCTCCCCAATAGCGCGCGGGCGGCTTTTCTGGACCAGGCCTGCGGCGACGATGCCGCGCTTCGAAAGGAAGTCGAGTCGCTGCTCGAGTTCCACGAAGTGAATGCGTCGGCATCGACCGCCGAGCCGCCAGGCGATCCGCAAGTCGTGTTCCGGCCGGGTGAGGTGTTCGCGGGCCGCTACCGGATGATCGACCGGATCGGCACCGGCGGCATGGGTGATGTCTGGCGCGCCGAGGATCTCGTGCTCGACACCGAGGTCGCGCTGAAAGTCATCCAGTCCGCGAGTCCCGCCGCGCGCGAAGGGATCTTCAGCGAGGTCCGGCTCGCTCGCCAGATCACCCACCCCGCCGTGTGCCGCGTGTTCGACGTCGGCGAAGCCGACGGTGTGATCTTCTTCTCGATGGAGCTCATCAAGGGCGAGGACCTCGCGGCGCTGCTGCGCCGCGTCGGCCGGGTGCCGTCGCAGAAAGTCGTCGAAATCGGGCGCCAGCTGTGTGCCGGTCTCGCGGCCGCGCACGCCCAGGGTGTGCTGCATCGCGATCTGAAACCCGCCAACGTCCTCATCGACGACGCGGGACTCGTACGGATCAGCGATTTCGGCATTGCGATCCCGCGAACCGAGGCCAATCGTCACTCGTTCACGGGCACGCCGGCGTATATGGCGCCCGAACAGCGCACGCCGGGTATGGCGGTGTCGGAACGGACCGACGTCTACGCGCTTGGCCTCGTGTTGTACGACCTGCTCGTGGGTCCCCACGTCCGGCATCAGGTGAAACAAGGCGCTCCGGTGCCCCACCCCGCGACGCTGGTCACCAACATCGATCCGCAGCTCGATCGAGTCGTCATGGCGGCCCTGTCGGTCGATCCAGAAGACCGGCCCGCGTCGGTCCTCGAGATGGCATCCACGCTGTCGCTCGTCGGGAACCGGGATCGCACTGGCGTTCATCGAAGCCCACGGCTGCGGGCGCAATGGAAGACTTCACCCTTGACGGTCGGCCTCACGCTCGCAACCGTCATCGTCGTTCTGGTCATCGGCTCATCGTACCTCGTGTCTCCGAGCGCTGTGACGTTGAACGAGCGCGACACAATTGTCCTGGCCGACTTCGAGAACGCCACGGGCGAGCCGGTGTTCGACGGCACGTTGAAGGTCGCGATGGCCGTCGGCCTCGAGCAGTCGCCGTTCTTGAGAGTATTTCCCGACGAGCGGGCGCGCGAAACGCTTCGCCTGATGGAGCGCGCGCCGGGCGAGGCCATCACGCGAGCGGTGGCGCGCGAGATCGCGCAGCGCGAGCAGCTCAAGGCATTTCTGGTCGGCTCCATCGCGCGCATCGGCGAGAACTACGTGATCGGACTCGAAGCCATCAACGCGCAGACCGGCGATGTCATGGCGCGCGAGCAGGCCGAAGCGGCCACGAAAGAACAGGTACTGACCTCGCTCGGAGTCGCGATCACCAGGCTCCGTCAGAGACTCGGCGAGTCGCTCGCGTCGGTTCAGAAGTTCGACGTCCCGCTCCCGCGCGCCACCACTGCGTCGCTCGACGCGCTCCACGCCTATACGCTGGCGCTCGACCAGGGCCGCGCGGTGCCGCGACTGGAAGCCATCCCTCATCTCAAGCGCGCGATCGAGCTGGACCCCACCTTCGCGATGGCGCATGCCTTCCTGTCGGCCGTGTACGCGAACACAGGCCAGTCGGCGCTCGCGCCGGAGTTTTCGAAAAAGGCGTTCGACCTGCGCGATCGCGTCAGCGATCGCGAGCGCTTCTTCATCGCCTGGCGCTACTACCGCGACAGCGATGCAGGCGTGGGACAAAGCGATCGAGCTGGCGCGCTCGTGGACCGCCACATACCCGCGTGAGGCCTATGCGTTCAACGCGCTCGGCGTTGCGCACATCCGGCTGGGTCAGTTCGCGCAATCTATTCCGCCGCTGCAACAGTCCATCGATCTCGATCCACAGTTCGTCCCTCCGTACGGCAACCTCGCCGCATCGCTGCTCGCCGTGGGCAAGATCGCCGAGGCCAGAGCCACGTTGAAGCAGGCGGCCGATCGGAAGCTGGACTTCACCGGCGCCAACCGGTTGTCATATCTCGTGGCGTTCGTCGAGGGGGATGCCGGGACAATGGCGCGCGAGCTGGAGGCAGCTGTAGCGCTGCGGCAAACCAACGCCGCGCTCGGCTGGCAGGCCCATGTTTCCGCGGCCGAAGGACGCATCAAGAAGGCGGACGAGCAGTACCACAGCGGCATCCAAATGTCGCTTCACGGCAACTTCACGGAGGTTGCGGCACACTTGTTGGCGGAAAACGCCGAAATGCATGCGACGGTCGGACAATGTCCCGACGCCTTGAAGGACGCCGCAGAAGGGCTGCGTCTTGGGAGAGACAACGCCACGCTCGAGCGCGCCGGCAAGGTGCTCGCCCTGTGCGGCGCGCGCGCCGAGGCGGCGAGAATCTCGAGCGAACTGGGCGACCGGTTTCCGGACGCGACGCTGACGACCCAGCTGTCGATCCCCGTAATTGCTGCAGCGACTGCCCTTCGCTCAGGAGAGCCGGCCCGTGCCGTGGAGATCCTCGAGCCGGTCCGGCCCTACGATCACGCGCCGTCGGCAGAGTTCTGGTCGCTATACCTGCGTGGACTTGCGTATCTCGGACTCAAGGATGGAAAGGCCGCGGCCGCCGAGTTCCAGGGCATCGTGGACCATCAGGGGGAGGTGCCCTCGGCGATGTTGTATCCTTTTAGTTATCTCGGCCTGGCCAGGGCCAACACCCTGATGAACAACACGGCGTCGGCGCGCGCGGCGTACCGAGCGGCTGTTCGAGCTCTGGAAGGAGCCCGATGCCGATCTGCGCCCGCTCGAGGAAGCACGCGCCGAATACGGGCGACTGAAATAGGCGGCCATGGGGGAGAAGAATCCCGGGCCGGCCGATGCGCTGTTTCCGGTGATTTACGGGGAGTTGCGCCACGTCGCGCGGCGGTATCTCGATCGCGAGCGGCGCAATCACACGTTGCAGCCGACGGCGCTCGTGCACGAGGCGTGGCTGAGGCTGCAGAACGAGAAGGGGCACGAGTGGGAAGGCCGCACGCACGGACTGGCGCTCGGCGCCCAGGCCATGCGCCGCCTCCTCATCGATCATGGTCGGCACCAGAAGCGCGAGAAGCGGGGTGGTGGAGTGGCCCCTGTCGCGCTGGACGAGCTGCTGAAGGCATCGGAAACCGGTGCGGTGCCCGTTGAAGATTTGCTCACGCTCGAAGCCGCGCTCGAGCGTCTTGAATCGGTTGATGCGCGCGCGGCACAGATAGTGACATTGCGGTTCTACTCCGGCATGTCCAATCCCGAAATAGCGGAGCATCTGGGCCTGTCGCTGAGAACCATCGAAGGCGACTGGACTTTTGCGCGGGCGTGGCTCAAGCGCGAGCTCGCGGGCGAAAAGCAGAAGGCAGACGAATGAAAACTCTGGTGGCGACCTGTTTATCCGTGGCGACAATCCTCGCGGCGTCGAACGCCGCTGCGCAAGCCGGCGTGGCATCCGCGCCGCCTTCCGTCGGGGCCGTTGAAGCCGCGCCACCGGTCTCGTTCACAAAACCCGTCTCATCCTTCAAGGGACTCTTCGCGGAAACAGCGAAGGACTTCACCCGGCTGCCATCGCGAGACACGGCACGATGGCTTGCGATCGGCACGGCCGCCGCGCTCGCCGCACACCCGAAAGATCCTCGCGTCAGCCTCATGTTTGCGAGGCCGGAACTGCAGGAAGCGTTCGAGTCGGGACAGACGGTTGGCAGCGCGCCGTTCCAGATGGGCGCGGCCATCGCGATCTTCACTGTCGGTCGAATCAACGGCAATTCGCGGGCAGTCAAGGTCGGCGGCGAGCTGTTCCGCGCTCAGACCGTCGCCCAGCTGACGACCTACGCGATCAAATACACCACGCAGCGCACCCGTCCGGATGGAACGAGCTACTCGTTCCCGTCGGGCCATACATCGGTCACGGTCGCATCAGCAACCGTACTGCAGAGAAATTTCGGCTGGAAGGTGGGAATCCCCGCCTATGGGGTGGCCGCGTTCGTCGCCGGTTCGCGCCTGCAGGCTAACCGTCATCATCTCAGCGACGTCGCGTTTGGCGCGGCGCTCGGCATCATCGCTGGAAGAACCGTGACGGTCGGGAGCGGCAATGCGCGCATGGCCGTGTCGCCAACCGCCGTTCCCGGCGGCGCCGCCATCACGTTCACGCACGTGGGACGCTAGTTCTCCGGCGCCTTGTAGCCGAGCATCAGCACCATCGTCGCCAGGAACGCCAGCGCGGCCGTGCCGTAAGCGCTCCCCTCGCCAAAGCGCTGCAGCGCGCCATGCCCCCAGACCGGCCCAATCGCGCGGCCGAGACTCTCGAGTGCGCCGGCGGCGCCTTGCATCGCTCCCTGCTCTTCCCTCGACGCGCTGTGGCTGACCAGCGTCACGATCGCCGCGTTGCACAATCCGACGCCGATACCGGCCGGAATCAGCGAGAGCAGAAAGACCGGCACGCTCCAGGACAAGGCGACGAGCGTCCAGCCTGCCGAGGCGATCACCAGCCCGGCGAGCAGCGTCCGCGTCACGCCTATCCTGCCTGCGACGACGCCGACGAGTCCGGCCTGGACGAAGACGCCGAGGAGCCCGAAGCCGGCGAGCACGTATCCCGTGTGCGCCACGTCGAAGCCGAACCGGCGAGACGCGAACATCGCAAACGTCGTCGTGCAGAGCGCGAACGACGACCAGTACACGAAGTCCGCCAGGAGCAACGGACGCAGGTTGCGCCGGCTCAGCACGTCGGGCAGCGCTCGCAGGGGCGAAACGGCGACGGCGCTTCCCCGATGCACCGTCTCCGGCAGCCAGACCGCCGCCATGACCGTCGCGATCAACGTGACGACCACGGCCGCCCAGATGGGCGCGGTGTAACTGATGTGCGAAAACACGCCCGCCAGGCCCGGCCCGACGATAAACCCGAGCCCGAACGCCGCGCCGAGAAAGCCGAAGGCCTTCGCGCGCTCGTCCGGTTCGGTGACATCCGCGATGTACGCGCGCGCGATGGTGATGTTGCCGCCCGACAGGCCATCGATGATCCGGGCCGCGAACAGCATAATCAGGCTTTGCGCCATGGCGAGCATGACGAAGCTGACGGCTGTCCCGATGAGGCTGAAGATGAGCACGGGGCGTCTGCCGAACCGGTCCGACAGCACACCGAGGACGGGCGCCGCAACGAGTTGTGCGAGGGAGAACGCCGCGAAGAGGAAGCCGATGACGACCGGAGAGGCGCCGAAGGTTTCCGCGTAGAACGGCAGCAGCGGGATGATGATGCCGAAGCCGACGAGATTGACGAAGACCGTGAGAAAGATGACGAGCAGAGGACGCGACACGCGCCCCAATTATCTGCTAGCTTGACCTTCGACTCCCCAGACCGCCTTCGAACGGTACCAATCCACGTCGAGGATGGCCCACAGCGACTGATCGAGATATTTGCCGCCACGAAGGAATGACTTCCTCAAGATGCCCTCCTGAACCGCGCCAATCTTCCGCAGCGCGCCATTGCCCCGGCCGTTCTGCACCGCCGCACGCGCTTCGAGGCGATGCACGCCAATGACGTCGAACGCAAACTCGATCACGAGCTCGGCGCCCTTGACGAACAGGCCCGAGCCCCAGAATGCCGATCCAATCGCGAAGCCCCACTCCGCCGTGCCGAACATCGGATCGAGCTGGCGGACCTGGAACAGGCCGACCGCCGTGTCGTAGCCGTCCGGCACGACCGCGAAACACGCATATCGTCCGGCCTCGCGCTCGCGCTGCGCCCACAGGATGAAGCGCTCGAACCCTTCGACCGTCGTCGGCGGCGGCGAGATGAACCGCGTCACTTCTTCCGTCGTCAGCAGCGCCAGCAGCGACGCCGCGTCGCTCGGCGCAGCTCGCGCAGCGTCATGCCCGTTGCCTCGAAGCACGGGCAGGCCCTCCCGCCAGTCGGAGGTGACCGTCGTGCCGCGACGTCGCCGTGTGCGACCGCGAGCTGCGTGGCCACTAGCGCACCTGTTTCCCCAGGATGCGGCGCGCACGCGCGTGAGACGCGCTGCCGCCGACCACGCCGCCGCTCCAGCGCACGATGCCGCCGAGCGAAGCCGAGTTGCCCCAGACGATGTTGTCGTCGTCGTCGGTTGCCCCAGACGATGTTGTCGTCGAAGAGGTTGCCCCACACGATGTTGTCGTCGTCGAGGTTGCCCCACACGATGTTGTCATCGTCGCCGGAGTTGCCCCAGACGATGTTGTCGTCGTCGAGGCTCATCCCGATGAGGGCGTTGCCCCAGACGATGTTGTCGCCCCAGACGATGTTGTCGTCATCGCCGAAGATATTGCCCCAGACGATGTTGTCGTCGAACGAGGTTGCCCCACACGATGTTGTCGTCGTCGAGCGAATTGCCCCAGACGATGTTGTTGCCCCAGACGATGTTGTCGTCCTGGTCGAAGCTGTTGCCCCAGACGATGTTGTCGTCTCGCCGAAGTTGTTGCCCCAGACGATGTTGTCGTCCTCGTCGCCCAGACCCTCGCCCCAGACGATGTTGGTCGCCCAGGCCGGCCGCTGCTCGTCGACGAGCTTCGCGCCCGCAACCCGGCGTTGCCCCCAGATGATCGACATGCGACCAGGGATACACCTGCTCGCCGATCGCCGTGGACGGCGTGACCTTGGAGGTGAGCCAGCCCGCAGCCCACCGGCGCCGACGTGTTGATGGCTTCGCGAGCGTCACCGCGCCTTCAGTCTGAATCTGGCCGGCGCCCTGCGTGAGCGCGTCGAAGCGCGTGCCGTCGTTCTGGAAGACTGGAATCGCCGTGTACTCGAGCACCGCTTTCAGCGCGTTCGGCGTCAGCTTGTGGTTGGCCTGGAGCACCAGCGCCACGACGCCACTGGCGACGCCGGCCGCCATGCTCGTGCCGCGACAGCTGCATGTAGTTGCCCGTGTTGCCGCGCGCCTCCTGAAGCTTCTGCAGGGTGCTGCCCGCCGCCGCGACCGAGAGCAAGTCGTGCCCCGGCGCCGACGACATCGGGCTTGGCGAAGCCGTCGTACCAGGACGGACCGCGCGAGCTATAGGGCGCGACGCGATCGTCATCGCGCGTCACCGTGTCGAACGTGTTCACGGCACCGACGCTGATGGCCGACGGTGCGTTGGCCGGCGACACGATGCCGGCATAGCCCAGCCTGCCCCGTCTTCGGACTCGATTCCAAAGTTGCCCGCCGCCACGACGACCGTGAGACCCACGCGCGTCGCGTGCTCGACGGCCTGCACGAGCGGATCGGTCGCAGCCGGTTCGTAGATCGGATGGCCGAGTGAGAGGTTCAGGACGTTGATGCCAAGCAGATGCCGGTTGGTAATCGCGAACTCGATGGCGCGAACGACAGTGTCGGTCGTGCCCTGGCCTTTGGCGTCGAGCACCTTGAGGCCAATGAGGCGCGCGTACGGCGCGACGCCGACGTATTGGCTCCCGATGAGGCCGGCGACGTGCGTGCCGTGGCCGTAATCGTCGTACGGCGAGGCGGTCCTGATGTCGCCCTTCGAAAAGTCGTAGAACGCGGTGATGCGATTGCCGAAGTCGATGCCCGCCTGAATGCCGGAATCGATCACGGCCACGCCGATGCCGCTACCGGTATAGGTCGAGTTCTTCAGGCTGGTCTGAACGGCCCCTGTCACCGAGTCGGTGAGGGTCGACTGGCCCGGCACGGGCATGACAACGGTTGGCTTCACGTCGCGGAGCTTCGTCGCACCAAGCGTTGCGAATGCATTCTTCTTGAGCCCTTTCGCCGCCTGCGCCTCGAGCACGCGTGCGGCCGCTTGTGCCGCCTTCGCGTCCTGCTTCGCGGTCGGCGTCGCGCTTTTCGCGGCGGCCACACCAATGGCCGCATTGGTCGACACGGCACGAATCGATCCAAACGCCGCGAGCGCAACCAGGTCGTCGCAATGAATGTCTGCGGCGATCGCATTGATCGCCGGGAATTCGCCGGTCACCTTATCGCCATGAACCGACAGCGCAGGCTGCAGCGCCTCGCGATAGCCAGGCTCGACCGTGATGATGACCTCTTGCCTGCCGTGGCAACCGCGCTCGACCGACTCGCGAAGCGACTCGTCGAGTTTGGCGGTGTCGATCGTCTGCGCGCCGGCAGTGTCTGAGAGCAGGGCCACAGCCACAAGCGCTGCGGTCGTGAATCGAGAAAGGTATCGAGACATCTGGCGACCATTGAGCAATTCGTCGGCCAGAAACCGTCGGGCGTCGCTAACTTCTCAGGAGCCGGTCACTTAGAGCTGTTTTGCGTTTGGAATTCGGCTTCGGTAAAGGCGCCCGCGTGTGCAAATCTGAAAACTGCACACAGCGCAAACGTGGCAAAAACTGCAATATGGTGGAAATTCCTAGGAAAATCAGCAGTACTGGCCGTGTGCAGAATTGGCAAACAAATCCGCTTTTTGCACACGCCTTGCAGAATCAACAACTTGTGGAGAGGTCGAGTATCAGGACGGGACAGGGATCGAGCCGGCACTGAGGTGCCGACTCGATCCGGGATTGCAGATATAAACGCTCGAAGCCCCGGCGCGTTCTAGCAGATCTTCGCGCCCCACACGGCCTTCGATCGCACGCGATCTTCCGGCAGAATCGCCCAAAGCGCCTGGTCGAGATATCGCCCGTTGCGAAGGAATGATTGTCTCAAGATGCCCTCCTGCACCGCGCCAAGCTTTCGCAACGCGGCATTGCCACGAGCATTCTCAACGGCTGCACGTGCTTCCATGCGATGCACGCCAATCACTTCGAATGCAAAGTCGATAACCAGTTCCGCACCCGAAACGAACAGGCCGGAACCCCAGAACGCCGAACCGAGCGCGAATCCCCATTCGGCCGTGCCGAACATCGGGTCGAGCTGGCGAACCTGGAACAAACCAACCGCGGTGTCGTACCCGTCAGGCACGACCGCGAAGCAGATGTAGCGGCCCGCTTCGCGCTCGCGCTGCGCCCACTGAATGAACCGCTCGAAGCCCTCGAGCGTCGTCGGCGGCGGCGAGATGAAGCGCGTCACTTCTTCCGTCGTCAGCAGGGCCAGCAGCGAGGCCGCGTCGCTGACGCGCAGCTCGCGAAGCGTGATGCCCTTGCCCTTGAGCACTGGAAGAACTTCTTTCCAGTCCGAGCTGACGGTCTTCGTGGCGGCGCAGCTCACGGTCATGATCGACGCGGTCATACCTTCTGTCGTAGTCGTCGGGATGTGGGTGGCCATTACTGCACCCCTTCCCTGCGGCTAAAGGTCCTCCGCGCGCGCGCGTTCGACGCCTTGCCCGAGACATAGCCACCACTCCAGCGAAGGACGGTGCCAAGCTGCGAGCTGTTGCCCCACACGATGTTGTCGTCGTCGAGGCCGTTGCCCCACACGATGTTGTCGTCTTCGTCGGTGTTGCCCCAGACGATGTTGTCGTCGTAGAGGTTGCCCCACACGATGTTGTCGTCATCGAGGTTGCCCCAGACGATGTTGTCGTCGTCCAGGTTGCCCCACACGATGTTGTCGTCGTCCAGGCTCATACCGATGAGGCCGCTGCCCCACACGATGTTGTTCCCCCAGACGATGTTGTCGTCATCGCCGAAGATATTTCCCCAGACGATGTTGTCGTCGAAGAGGTTGCCCCAGACGATGTTGTCGTCGTCGTTGGAGTTGCCCCAGACGATGTTGTTCCCCCAGACGATGTTGTCGTCCTGGTCGAAGCTGTTGCCCCAGACGATGTTGTCGTCATCGCCGAAGTTGTTCCCCCAGACGATGTTGTCGTCTTCGCTGCCGAGGCCTTCGCCCCACACGATGTTGGTCGCCCAGGCCGGACGCTGCTCGCTCAGCAGTGTCGGACCGGCAAGACGGCGATTGCCGTAGATGATCGACTGCGACCAGGTGTAGACGGTTCTGCCAATGGTCGTCGACGGGATGATGTCGGTGGATAGCCACGGCGAGCCCACTGGCGCCTGCGGATTGATCGCGTGCGCGAGCGCCACGGCGCCCGCCACTTCGATTTGTCCGGCGCCCTGCGACAGCGCGTCGTAGCGCTGACCCAGGTCGTCGAGCACGGGAATCGACGAATACTCGAGGATCGCCTTCACCGTGTTCGGCGTCAGACGCCGAGTTGGCCTGCATGACGAGCGCAACCACACCACTCGCGACGCCGGCGGCCATGCTGGTGCCCGACAGCCGCATGTAGTTGCCCGTGTTGCCACGCTGCTCCTGCGCGAGCCGCAGCGTGCTTCCGGCGGCCGCCACCGACAGCAGGTTGTCGCCAGGCGCAACGATGTCGGGCTTTGCGAACCCGTCGTACCACGACGGCCCGCGCGAGCTGTACGGCGCGACGCGATCGTCGACGCGCGTGGTGGTGCTGAAGGTCTGCGCGGCACCGGCCGTCAGCGCGGACGGCGAATTGCCCGGCGAGGCGATGCCCGCATAGCCCGGCAGCCCCGTCTTCTTGTTGAGGCCGAAGTTTCCGGCCGAGACAACCACCACCATCCCTTCGCGAACCGCATGTTCCACCGCCTGCACGAGCGGGTCGGTGGCCGCCGGTTCGTAAATTGGATGGCCCAGCGACAGGTTCAGGATGTTGATGCCCAGCAGCTGGCGGTTGGCGATGGCGAACTCGATCGCCCGCACGACGTCGGCCGTCGTGCCCTGGCCCTTGTGGTCGAGCACTCGCAGCCCCACCAGTCGCGCGTATGGCGCGACCCCGACGAACTCGCTCGCGATGAGCCCGGCCACATGCGTGCCGTGACCGTACGGATCGAGCGGCGTCACCGCGCGAATGTCGCCGTGCGTGAAGTCGTAGAACGCCGTGATGCGCTCGTTGAAATCGAGCCCGGGCTCGATGCCCGAGTCGATGACCGCGACGCCGACGCCAGCGCCCGCCTGGGCAATGCCCGTCCGCAGCGTGTAGTTGCCACTCTCATCGATCGTGGAGATCTGCCCCTGGAGAGGCATGGTGGCGAAGAACTTCTTCTTCAGATCTCTCGCGGCGCGTCCTTCACGCCGGCGCGAGGCCACAGCCTGAGTCGCCTGCGCCAACGCCTGCTGCGCCTCGACCACATTGCTCGACGCGGCCATCGCCGCAGCCTGTGCCGCGGTTGCCCCCGTGCGCGCCGCGTTGTAGGCGGCCTCCGCTGCGGCAGCCGCGCCTTCGGCTTCGGACAGCCTCGCCACCGCGGCGGCCACCGCCGCCGGTCTGGCTGAGGCGTTCATCCGCTGCGCGAGGACGAGCCCCTTCTTCGCGGCAACGACCTGCGCATCGGCGAGCGCCAGCGCGCGTTCTGCCGTGCGAAGCGCTCTCTGCGCGTCGTTGGCACCCGCTTTCGCATCGACCAGTGCCGCTTTCGCCGCACTGAGCGCCGCCTGGGCGTCGGTCAGCACCGACTGGACGGCCACGGGGCCGTTCAGCGAGACCGAGTCGGTTGAATCGAAGCCGGCGAGCGCCGCGAGATCGTCGCAGTGCACGTCGGCCGCCACCGCTTCGAGCGCCGGAAATTCGCCTTTGACGACGTCGCCGTGCGCCGAAAGCGAATCTCGGAGGCCCTGACGGTAGCCGGGTTTGGTTCTGACAATGACCGGCTGCGTCCCGGTACACCCACGCTCCAGCGACTCGCGGAGCGACTCGTCGAGCTTCGCATCCGAAGCTGCCTGTGCGTAGGTGGTGGCGGGGACAAACAGTGCGGTCACGGCCAGCGCCGTAACTGTATGTTTGAGGTGTTCGAGTAGTTTGACCATCGGGGTCCATAAGAGCAAGGCAACTGCCAATATGGGCACACATCGTCAAACCATGGGTTAACTAATAGATATATATGGAGTTATTCGAGTTCCATTTTATACGACTCTTTAGACACTTAAACGACACTAGAGCAAATTGGAACACTGGAATGAGACACGAACTGGGAAATCGGGTCGGATCGTGCGATTTTCCTAGGAAATCAGCACGATCTGCCCGTGTGCCGTTTCAGCGCAGTCGGTTCCGTCTTGCATGCTGTGGCACATGTCTACCCGTATCGTGCTGTAGTGTCTAGCTTTAGCGTCTCACGTCACAGGGAGGGATCGCTCGAAAAGGGACACGCCGGCCGTGCAGTACGTAGTGTCCGGCTTTAGCCGGACTTTCAGAAAACGCTCTAGTCCAGGAGGCGATCGACCAGCGCCGCGGCGGCGGTGACAGGGCTGCCTGAGGGCCAGTGCGGGGTTTCGACGACGGGGATGCCTGGGAGCATGCGGGCGAGCGCATCTGGATTGGTCGACTCCGCAAGATCGGGCGTGGCCGACCGGCCGTTCAGTACGACGCCGCGAACGACGATCTCTCGCGCACGCAAGACGGTCACAGTCATCGCCACATGATTCAGCGTGCCGAGTCCTGGCCGCGCGACGACGATGGCCTCGAGCTCGCACGCGCGGGCAAGGTCGAGCACCGTGTAGTCCCAGGCGAGCGGCACCATCACGCCGCCGGCACCCTCGACGACCAGCGTGTACCCGGCGCGCCTCAACTGCGCGATACGCGATTCGACGTCGCGCGGATTCATTCGCGTTCCAGCCCGATCGGCCGCCACCGCCGGAGCGAGCGGTTCAGCCAGCTGAAGCAGCGGCGCCGCCAGCGCTTCGCGCGCTCCCGACGCGCGCGCGAGCACGTCGGAGTCGCGATCCTGTCCCGGCTCGATGCCGGTCTCGGCCGGCTTGAAGCCAATCGCGCGGACGCCCCGCGCGCGTAACGCGGTGACGAGAGCGGCCGCGATGACCGTCTTCCCAACACCTGTGTCGGTACCGGTGACGAGCAGATCACGCACCGAGCCGCTCCACGATTGCGGCGCGCAGTGCCTCGGCCAAACCCTTCAGTTCCGTGTCGGTCGACGAGAGCGGCGGCATGAGCGGAATCACGTCGCCGAGCGGGCGCAGAAAGATACCGCGATCGCGGAGAGACAGGCAGATGTGGTAACCGGTGCGATCGCCCGGAGGAAAGTACGGCTTTCGTCGCGCGGTCGGCCACGAGCTCGATGCCGCACATGAGGCCGGCCTGCCTGATCTCGCCGACGTGTTTGTGGAGCGCCAGCGGCGCAAGCGCGTCATGCAGCACACGAGCTTTTCGTGGAACGTCGCCGATGATCGTGCCGTCCGCGAGCAGTCCGAGCGTCGCCAGCGCGGCCGCGCAGCCGAGCGCGTTGCCCGTGTACGTATGGCCGTGAAAGAAATGCCGGTATTCATCGTAGCGGCCGAGAAACGTGTCGTAGATGCGGTCGGTGGCGAGCGTCGCCGCAACCGGCAGGTAGCCACCGGTCAATCCTTTCGCCACACACATCAAGTCCGGTGTCACCCCCTCGCGCTCGCACGCGAACATGGCGCCGGTGCGTCCGAAGCCTGTCGCCACTTCATCGAGGATGAGGAGCGCGCCGTGCGCGCGGCACGCCGCGGCCGCCCGCGAGAGAAACCCGTCGGGCAGCGTCAGCATGCCGGCGGCGGCCTGCACCCCGGGCTCGATAATCACGGCGCACACTCGCCCGTCCGCGCGTGCGAGTGCCTGTTCCAGCTCATCCCCGCAGTCGATCGAACATTCACCGGGCCGTTTGCCGATGGGACATCGGTAGCAATACGGGGACGGCGTCTTCAGTGCGGGAAGCAGGATGGGCTTGAAGATGTCGTGAAACAGCTCGACGCCCCCGACGGCGGCCGCTCCGAGCGTGTCGCCATGGTAGGCATTGTCCAGGCTCATGTAGACGGCGCGTTCGGCCGCGGCCTTGCCCTGAGTGAGCAATCGATACTGGAATGCGATCTTCAGCGCCGCCTCGACCGCGGTGGCGCCGCTGTCTGAAAAATACACGTGGTTCAGCCCGGCCGGCGCGATCTCCACCAGGCGACGCGCCAGTTCGGCAACGCCGGGGTGCGTCGTGCCCAGAAGCGTGGTGTGCGCAAACCGCCCGAGCTGCTCGGCGACGGCCGCGTCGATCGCGGGAACGCGATGGCCGAGCAGGTTGCACCAGAGCGCAGACGTGCCGTCGAACAGCCGGCGGCCCCGATCGTCGATGAGATAGTTGCCTTCGGCGCGAACGACAACGAGGGGTTCGCTCGCCAGGTATTCCTGCATCTGCGTGAACGGGTGCCAGACGTGCTCGGCATCCCATCGGCGAATCTCGTCAGGTGTGGGCAACATATAAAAGGTGCGCCACTTCGCGGGCGAAGCGCAGGAGATCCTCATCCGGGACGGGATAGCGCACGGTCACGCGCAGGCGCGCCGTGCCGGGGGCAACAGAAGGTGGGCGGATCGCGCGCACGTCGAAGCCGGCAGCTGACAGCCCTGACTGCAGGGCAAGCGCCGCGTCGTTCGAGCCCGCGAGGATCGGCACGATCGGCGACTGGCCGCCGGCGTGTCACGCCGGCTTCCGCCAGCGCCCGGCGGACGAGCAACGACTTGCGGTGCACGTCGGCGCGGCGCCCGGGCTCGCGCTCGGTCAGTTGCAGCCCAGCCTCGAGGGCTGCGCCGACAACCGGAAGCGGCGCCGTCGAGAAGATGAACGACCGCGCCCGATTGACGAGGACGTCCCGGAGCGCGCGCGATCCGGCCACCCACGCCCCGCCCGATCCGAGGGCCTTGCCGCCGGTGTGAATGGTTGCGAGCACCCGGTCGCGAATCCCAAGCTCTTCGACACGGCCCGAGCCGCGCGCTCCGTACAGTCCCGTCGCGTGCGCCTCGTCCACAATGACCGCCGCGCCGCCGTGTTCAGCGACCGTGCACAGTTCTTCAAGTGGGGTGCAGTCGCCGTCCATGCTGAAGACGCTCTCGGTCACCACGATCGCGCGTCCACGGCGGGGAGCGCGGAGCGCCTCCTCGAGCGCACCCAGATCCTGGTGCGGGAAGACGCGCGTCGCCGCTTTCGTCAGCCTGATGCCGTCGATGAGGCTCGCGTGATTCCGCTCGTCAGAGAGAACCAGATCGTCAGGGCTGACGAGGGCCTGCAGCAGCCCGATGTTCGCCGCATAGCCCGATCCGAACAGCAACGCGGACTCGGTGCCGGAAAACGCGGCCAGCCGTGCTTCGATGCGCTCGAAGATCTCGTGGTGACCACGCAAGGAGACGGGATCCGGCTGAACCCGCCGGAAGCTCGCCGAGGGCGACGCGCATTGCCTGTGTGAGGTGCGGATGCGCCGCGAGACCGAGATAGTCGTTGGAAACAAGATCGATCCCGTTCGGCAGGCGTATTTCGCGAAGAAGCCCCGCGCGCCGCAGCTCGTTCAGCGTGACTCGAAAACCATCCTCGAAATCCTGCCGCGACGGTCATGCCTGAAATCGAAGACCAAGCCTGTCCATCAAATGCCGATCGTCGTCCACGGTCGGGATTGGGCGAGGTCAGCAGCTTCTCGCCGGAGAAAATCGAATTCGCGCCCGCGACAAAGCACAGGGCCTGCGCTTCGTCCGAGAGGGCAAGCCGTCCCGCGGACAATCGCACCCGCGCCCTGGGCGTCACGAGCCTGGCGCAGGCGATGGTCCGCACGAGCTCGATGGGATCGATTTCGTCGGCATCAGCCAGCGGAGTGCCCTGGGTGCGCACGAGCACGTTGACGGGCAGGCTCTCGGGATGCGGATCGAGCCGGCCGAGCACGGCCAGCATCGCCGAGCGATCGCGCGCCGACTCTCCCATGCCGATGATGCCGCCGCAGCACACGCTGAGCCCTGCCTCTTGTACGTGCCGCAGCGTATCGAGACGCTCCTGGTAGGTGCGCGTGGTAATGATCTGCGGATAGAACTCCGGAGAGGTATCCAGATTGTGGTTGTACGCGGTCAGTCCCGCGGCTTTCAGTCGCTGCGCCTGACCGGCCGTGAGCATGCCCAGCGTCGTGCAGACTTCCATGCCCAGCGCCGCCACCTGCTCGACCATCTTCAGGACGGCGTCGAACGCCTCGCCGTCGTGCACCTCACGCCACGCGGCACCCATGCAGAAGCGCGTCGATCCGTGATCCCTGGCCACCTGCGCAGCGCCAAGCACGGCCGCCGGATCCATCAGTCCTGTTCGCGCGACGCCCGTCTCGTAGTGAGCGCTCTGAGGACAGTACGCGCAGTCTTCGGGGCAGCCTCCGGTCTTGATGCTCAGCAGCGTGCAACGCTGAACGGAGGCGGGATCGTGATGTTCACGGTGAACGGTCTGC
The DNA here is from genome assembly GCA_963746535.1 of Vicinamibacterales bacterium. Lineage (GTDB taxonomy): Bacteria > Acidobacteriota > Vicinamibacteria > Vicinamibacterales > JAMQPK01 > JAMQPK01. The sequence goes on from CAVVBP010000014.1 coordinate 210,096, forward strand.
GCGCGGAACAGGAGCTCGGTAAGGGGAAGGTCGTACAGAGCGGCAACGGCGTCGGTTGTCCAGTCGTGGCGGATGGTCATAGAGTCTGCGGTTCTGGGAACCCCGAACCATGATAGTTCAGACCACCAGCTCGTACGCCTCCGGCACGCGGCTCACCATGCGGACGATCTCGGTCAGGCCCTCTTCGAGCGCCGAGCGCGTCGCCGGCGGGCCCAGCGTAATGCGCACGGCCTGGACATCGGTTTCGTGCCCCGCCACAAACGACTCGGCGCTGTTGAGCAGAATGCCGCGGTGCCGCGCCCGCGCGACAAACGCGTCGGTGCGCCACGGTTCGGGAAGCCGCATCCACAAGTGCGGGCTGTTCGGGTGCGTCTGAATGGCGAGCCCCGCGAGCACGCGCATGGCAATATCCTGCCGCGCCGCAATCTCCTTCCGCTTCCATTCGACGATGCGTCCGGCCACGCCATCGGTGATGAGGCTCGTCGCCAGCTCGGCCATCGCCGGCGGCGCGTTGACCATCGTTCTCAGGACGGCGACCGAGAGCCGCTCGATCATGGCCGACGGGGCCATCAGATAGCCGATACGGAGGCCCGGCGCAATGCTCTTGCACATGCTCGTGAGGTAGAAGACCTGATCTTCCGGAAGGAAACTGGAGAGCGGCCTGACATCGGGCGCGAGAAAGCCGAAGACGTCGTCTTCGATGACGGTGAGCTGGTGTTCGAGCGCCACCATCGCGATGTCCTGGCGCCGCTTCTCGGACATCATCGCCGCCGTCGGATTCTGGAACGACGAAATGCAGTAGAGCGCGGTGGGCTTTGCCCTGCGGCACGCTTCGTCCAGCGATTCGGGCACGATGCCCTCGCGATCGAGCGCCACGGTGCGCAAGCGCAAGTGCAGGTGTCCGGCGAGATCGGTAATGCCTGGATAGGTGAATTCCTCAACGAGGATCTCGTCGCCCGGCTTCGCGAGGGCCATCAGCGACAACAGAATCGCGTGCTGCCCGCCGGAGGTGACGACGATCCGATCGAGCGGGGCCTCGAGACCAGAGTTTCCAATCCACGCCGAGCCGGCCGCGCGGTTGTGCCGCGCACCCGCGTGAGGCTGATACGCAAACACGCGTGCGCCGGCCGACCTGGGAATCGCGGCGGCCAGCCTGTCTGCCAGCTCCTCCATATAAGGAAGGGGCATCAGCGAGTTCACGGCCAGATCGAGCACACCGCTGTCCGGGCCTTCGATCTCGAGCGCGCTCGGCCGAACGAATGTGCCCCGCCCGACTTCGCCGTTCAAGAGCCCCCGCCGCTGGGCCTCGACGTACGCCCTCGTCACGGTCGTCAACGTCACGCCGAGCTGACGCGCGAGCACGCGCTGGGTGGGCAGGCGGCCTCCCGGCTTCAAACGGCCCGCCTCGATTTCCCGCCCTATGGCATCCGCAATGGCCTGGTAGATCGGTCCACTGCGTTGTCCCCGTGGCGGGAGCTTAATTGTCATCCATACAATGTGTCACTTGACTGCTTACAATGTCAAGATACAATTTAGTCCAGCTTGGAAAGCATGGAGACATTCACCCCGCCTCCGTCGGACATCGTCAGGTTCGGCCCCTTCGAGGTGAACCTCCGGACAGGCGAGCTGCGCAAGCGCGGCATCCGGATCGCCCTGCAGGAACAGCCGCTCCGGATCCTGTCTGTTCTGCTCGACAGGGCGGGCGACGTTGTCAGCAGGGAAGATCTGTGCAAGCGGCTCTGGCCGCACGGCACCTACGTGGATTTCGAGCACAGCCTGAACGCGGCCGTGCGGCGGTTGCGCGTCACGCTGGGCGACGAGGCCGAAGTGCCGCGCTTCATCGAGACCGTGCACAAACGCGGATACCGGTTCATCGCGCTCAACGACGTGTTCCCGCGGACGGCGAACCCGAGCGGTCGTCCGGCCTCGCCCGCGACGATCGCGCACATCGTGCGGAAGCGGGCGCGCCTCGCGGTGTTGCCGTTCGGTCCGTTCGACGGGTTCACGCACGGTCTCACCGAAGAGGCCATTACGCAGCTGGCCCAGAGCTGCCCGCGCAACATCGGCGTCATCGCGCGCACGTCGGTCGAACGCGCGCAGCGCGAAGGCGGCGGTGCGGCCGAGATTGGGCGCGCGCTCAGCGCCGATTACCTCGTCGAAGGTAGCGTGCGACGTGACGGCGATCGGCTGCGCATCACGGCACAGCTGATCGAGGCGCAGGAAGAGACCCATCTCTGGGCAAAGACCTTCGATCGGGTGATGACCGACGCGCTGACGCTGCAGACGGAAGTGGCGGAAGAAATCGCGCGCGCGGTCACCGAGACGCTGACGCCCGTCAGGCGTCCGGCCGTTCCCGGCCTGGGGATCTAAGGCAGTCGTCAGTTCTCAGTCGTCAGTTCTCAGCCTCGAAACCACTGAAAACTCAAGACTGACGACTGACGACTCACAGCCACGACAGCGAAGTGAAAGACGGTTCAGCCTACGTCTGCCTCGATTCCACCGACACCGTGTCGGCGTCATGCAGGTCCAGCGGCTCGCGCGTGTCGGACGCCGCGGTGAAGTGCACCTCGGCCCCCTGTCGCAACCCCATCAGCGTCGCGTCGAGCACATCCTGGGCCAGGACGTCGGCGTCCTCCTCTGGAGCCAACCGGTGGCTGAGGCGGAACACGGCCGCCCCGTACACGGCCGTCCACAGGATTCGGAAAATCGCCCCAGCCGAGCCGGCGCGCGGAAACAGGCCCTGATCGAGGCACGCCTGGATCTCATGCTCGATCTCCGATCTCATTTCGCGCATCGAGCTGAAGCGCTCCCAATCGCGGCTGATGCGCGGCACCGTATTGTCGACGAAGACCAGGGAAAAATATTCCGGCTGCTCTTTACTGAAGGTGTAAATTCGCCAGAGCGCCTCGCGCACGCGTTCGACCGGCGTGGCCGCGGGCGACGCCACTGAACAATGCGCGCGGACAAACTGCAGCCCTTCTTCGGCCAGCGCGAAGAAGATGTCCTCCTTGCTGGTGAAATAGCTGTAGATCGCGCCCGGGCTGTACTCAATCTGCTCGGCAATCTTGCGCATCGAGACGTTGGCGTACCCCTCGTTGAGAAATAACGCCCGGGCGGCATTGAGAACCTTTCGCCGCACCGTCTCACGTTCCCGCGTCTGACGTTCCCTGATACCCATGTCACCCCTGACCAGGAATCGAACACCCCCGTTCGTGCTAGGATTCCGCCGCTTCGCACATGACAATCGCTAACAAAAACGACGCCAACAAGGAGGCGGTCCTCGCGGCGCTCGCTTCGGTGCGCCAGGCGCTCGAAAACAGCCCCGAAACCACCGAAGTTGCCCGTGCACTGGACCAATGCAGCCGCCTGGAGCTGGCCATCAGGCAGTTTCATGCCGAGGGGCTCCGTTTCGCGGCCTTCACGCTGCTGCGGATGGTGTTAAGCCACGGTACGGGCTTTACAGAACCTGTCCAACTGGCGACACGTGCCCTGAAAGAAGCCCTCGAGGTGGCCGGGTTCCCGCACTGATGGATCGGCACCTCCCTGCCTCGCTCGGCGGGCCGGCCGTGCCGCAGCGATCGGCACCGAGGGTGCGGCGGCGCGACATGGTTGGCACACCGATTTTCTGGCTGACGATCGCGATCACGATCTGCGCCGTGGTGCCGGTGGTGTTCTTTCGAGCGGCGCGGCCGTGGATCGGCAGCGCCATTCTGCTGATGTGGACCGGCTTCTTCACCGCCAACGCGATCCGGTCGCGCCGCACGCATTCGGTGATCTCCGCGCCCGTGTACTTGCTTGCCGCGATCCTCCTCGCGGCCACCGCGTCTGGTTTCGTCGAGGTTCAGATCTGGATGGTGTGGGTGATCGGCGCCGGCATCATCGCCGCGAATCTTTCAGAACGATTCATCGGAAAGTATTTGTAAAAGGCCTGTTGGTTGATCATCCAACCACCGATAGGGTGGCGGATGATTTGGTTCTTCGAGCGTCCGGGCGAGCGGCTGCAATGTGAAATACGGCAGGCTGCTTCAGGTCAGGGCTACGAGCTGGTCTGGACGTCGAGTGACGGACGCGTGCACGTCGAGCTGGCAAACGACGCGTCCGAGCTGATGCGCCGCCGCCGCGCGCTCGAGCAGTGGCTCAAGCTCGACGGCTGGGTCCGCCCCGATCGCATCACACCCACTCGCCCCCCGCGGCATCTTCGCACTCGCAAAACCGACAAGCGGCCTCACTGAACCTCCCGCGTTCCTGTTCCGGTTCCTGTTCCGGTTCCTGTTCCGGTTCCTGTTCCGGTTCGCGGTGGCGCCGCGATCGAGAAGCGCATCTTTCTTTAGAAAATGATGGCGTACTGGATCCGCCGCCCTCCGCGAACGCGGAACGGGAACCGGAACAGGAACGCGCAGAGCGCTAGGGCTTCCTGGCGCCCTGCTGGCGGAAGTACAACACTTGAAACTGCCGCACGTTCTCGTTGTGCTCGGCGAGCGTGCGGGCAAACACGTGGGACCCGTCGTTGCGGCTCACGAAGTACAGGAAATCGACCGGCGCCGGCGCGACCGCGGCCTGCAGCGCTGCCAGCCCCGGCGAGGCGATGGGGCCTGGCGGCAGGCCCGAATACTTGTAGGTGTTGTACGGCGAGTCGAATTGCAGGTCGTCGCGCCGCAGATTGCCATCGTAGCGGCCGGCGCGCTGGAGCGCATAGATGACGGTCGGATCGGCCTGCATCCCCATGCCGATTTTCAACCGGTTCAGGTAGACCGCCGCCACCATCGGCCGTTCCGACGCCAGCGCGGTCTCCTTTTCAACGAGCGACGCCAGGGTGACCGCCTGCCGTGGCGTGAGCTCGTGCGCCGAGGCGGCCTGCTGCATCTCCTGGTTGAACAGCTCCCGGAAGCGCGTCAGCATCATCCACACCAGCTTGGCGGCTGTGGTGTCGCGCGGCAGGGAGTACGTTTCCGGGAAGAGGTAGCCCTCGAGGTCGGTCGCAGCCGGGTCGATGCCGCGAATCCCGCTCACATCGCGCGCCGCCTCGACAAACGCGGGCGCTTTGCCGAACCCCTCCGCCTCGAAGATACGCGCCATTTCCCGAATCGTCAGCCCTTCGGGAAACGTAATGCGGCGGCTGAACACGTCGCCGCTCGCGATCTTCTCAATCACGTCGGCCGGCGACATCGGTTGGTCGAAGCGGAACTCGCCGGCCTGGAGGCTGCGCGCACGGCCCGTGCGCCAGAGCGCTGCGCGGAACGTCACCTCGTCACGCACGACACCAGCCTCGACGAGCCGCTGGCCGATCGTGCGCGTGCTGCTGCCCGGCTCGATGGTGACGAACTGTTCGGTCGTTCGATACCCCTTGAACGGCTCGCTGGTCCTCTTATAAAGGAGGAACCCGAAGCCCACCGCCGCAACCAGTGCCAACCCGACCAGGACCAGGAACGCGCGCTTCACTCAGACTCCTCCGACTCTTTCGACTCCCAGGACTCTCCCGACTCCCCGGACTCCCGGGACACTTGTTTTCGCGCGTCCAGGTAGTCCTGCAGAATCACTGCCGCGGCCGCCGCATCGAGCCTGGCCTTGCGCCGCCGCCAGTCCTTCTCGCCAAACGCCAGACGCTCCTCCGCCTCGTGGCTCGACAGCCGCTCGTCCTGGGTCACGACCGGAATACTCAGTTGCTTCGACAGCATCTCCACGATTTTTTGCACGCGCGGCGTCTGGAGATTGGGCGATCCGTCCAGACGACGAGGCAGGCCGACGACAATCGAGCCGACCTCTTCTCCGTCGGCGATCTCCGTGATGGTCGATCTGAGCAACTTGACGGCCGCGGCGTCCGACGAGCCGCGCTCGATCGTTTTCACGGGCGTCGCGAGCGTTTCGCTCGCGTCGCTCATCGCGAAGCCGATTCGCCGCTGGCCGAGGTCGATGCCGATGATCCGCATCGGAATCGAGATTACATCGTCCATCGTCGATCGTCCATCGTCCACGTCGATCGTCGACAGCAGATCGGCGAGGCAGTGATAAAATTGTCGTCTGTCTCGAATCAATTCACACTTTTGCCTATCGACCGGCGCGGTGCTCGTTGCAGGTCTCGCGATCGTGGGCGCGCAAACCAGCGACCGCGCGCGCACGGAAAGCCAGGCACGCCGCGCGAACGCACGGCTGATTGCGCTGCAGCGCGAAGCCGATGAGCTCGCCAATCAGCAGCGCTCGCTGCTCGTCGATCTCAGGAAGCTCGAGGTCGAGCGCGATCTCAAGTCCGAACAACTGAAGCAGATCCAGGCAGACGCGCAGAAGGTCGCGCTCGAGCTCGGCGGCATCGGCAATCAGATCGACGCGCTCGAGGAGGAGACCGCGACAACGGGACCGATCCTCGGAGCGCGCATGGTGGAGCTGTACAAGCTGGGCAGCGCCGGTTACGTCCGGCTGCTCTTCAATGCGTCCGACCTGAAAGAGTTCGGCCGTGCCTACCGGATGGTCGCGGCGGTCGCCGCCATCGATCGCCGTCGCGCCGACGAGCACAAGCAGAACCTGACTCGCCTGCGCGCCGCGCAAGGCGTCATGGAAAAGCGACGCGCGGAAATGTCCAAGCTGCAAAAGGCCGCGGGCGCGGCCCGCTCGGCGGCCGATCGCGCCGCCGCCTCGCGCGCGCAGCTCGTGGCCGACATCGATTCGCGCCGCGATCTGATGGCCGAGCTTGCCGCCGAGCTTCAGACCGCGCAGGTCAAGCTGCAGCAGACACTGGGTGCGCTGAACGCCGGCGGCCCCCGGCCGGCCACGGAAGGCTCGGCGCTCCCCATCCGTCCGTTCCGGGGCGATCTCGACTGGCCCGTCGCCGGGCGCATGCTGACGCCGTTCGGCCGGCGCAGCGCGAACGTCGCCGGCGCACCGGCCCAGAACGGCGTCCAGATTTCAGCGCAGGAAGGCTCGCCCGTTCGTGCGGTTCACGACGGAACGATCGCCTATGCCGGTCCCTTCACGGGATATGGCACGCTGGTCATCATCGATCACGGGAACGAGACCATCTCGCTCTACGGCCAGCTTGGCGACACCCAGGTCGAGCGGGATGCCAAAGTGGAGCGCGGCGATGCCGTTGGCACGGCGGGGCGTGTGCTCGTTGGTATTCCCGGCATCTACTTCGAGATGCGCGTCGACGGAAAGCCTGTCGATCCTTTAGAATGGCTTAAGAAACGGTGATACATCCATGACGTCACGGACGCGCCTCATCGGCATACTCGTTTCGGCGCCGGTCATCGCCTTTACCGTCATCGGCGGCCTCCTGGCCCATGCCATGGCGCGCACCGACGAAACCCTCGCGACCCTTCGCGTGTTCCACGACGTGGTGTCGCTCATCATGAGCAACTACGTCGAGCAGCCCAACATGGAGAGCGTCATGCGCGGCGCGATGCGCGGCCTCGCCGAAGGGCTCGATTCCGACAGCGCGTATTTGACGCAGCCGCAGGTGCGGCAAGTCGAGGGGGGCGAGCAACCCGGTGCCGCCGATGTGGGGATCGACCCTGACCCATCAGGTCCTACCTCCGAGTCGTCGCGGTGCGCGACGACTCGCCGGCGGCCAAAGCAGGCATCCGACCCGGCGACTTCGTTCGCCTTGTCGACGCGCGGCCCACGCGCGACATGTCGGCGTTCGAGGGGCAACGCCTCCTCGCGGGAGTGCCAGGATCGAAGGTCAAGCTGACGGTCATCCGGGGCGGCGCCGCGACCGAGCCCCATATCGTCGAACTGACGCGGGAAGCGCCCTCGGCCACCGAGGTCAAGTCGCGGCCTCAGGGCGACGGCATCGGGTACGTCCGTATCGCGTCGTTCGGGCGGCGTGCCGCCGACCAGCTGCGGTCGCAGGTGGCGGTGCTTACCAAGGGCGGCGCGGCACGCTTGATTGTCGACGTCCGCAACACCGCGTCGGGCGAGTTCACCGAGGGCATCGCCGCCGCGCGTCTCTTTGTCGGCTCGGGTACGCTGTCGGTGCGCGAGTCGCGGACGAGCGGCCAGACCAAGATTGCCGCCGAGAAGGGCGACGGCGCCGTGACGATCCCGATCACGCTGCTCGTCGATTCCGGCACGTCTGGTCCCGCGGAGATCTTCGCCGCCGCCCTCGCGGGCAACAAGCGAGCGGAGCTCATCGGCGAACGGACCATCGGCCGCACGGGCGCGCAGGAGCTCGTGAAGCTGCCCGACGGCGCGGCCCTCTGGATTACCTCGACACGCTATCTCACTCCGGCCGGCGCCCAGATTCAGGCCAAGGGCCTCGAGCCCGACGTGGCTGTCGACCAGCCCGAAGGGGAATTTGGCGCTCCCGCGCCCGCGGATGCCATTCTGCAGCGAGCCATCGAACGGCTCAGCACCAAGAAGGCGGCATAGCGCTCCTCCGAAAGGGCTTGTGCACCGAGTCTGCTATAATTTTTCGTTCTGCCCCATCGCGTGAGCCGCGTGTGGGTGGCATAGGCGCGTAGCTCAGCGGTTAGAGCGCCTGCTTGACACGCAGGAGGTCAGTGGTTCGATTCCACCCGCGCCTACCATTCGACTCACCCGCGGTTCGGCGTTTGGCGAACCGCAGTGTCGTTTTTGGTTTTTAGTTTTGGATTCTAGTTTCTAGATTCTAGTTTTTAGATTCAGGTTGTAGACGCCACACTTTGTCCCTCACTGTTACTCTCCCAGACGGATCGACGAAATCGGTCGCCGAGGCTACGACTGTCGGCGATATCGCCGCATCGATATCGCCTCGCCTGGCGCAGGCGGCGTACGCGGGGGTGGTGAACGACCACGTGGTCGATCTCGCGTACCCGTTGAAGGAAGACGCAAAGGTCCGGGTGCTGACGTCGAAAGACCCCGAGGCGCTGACAGTCTACCGCCACAGCACGGCGCACCTGCTCGCCGCGGCGGTCACGCAGCTCTTTCCGCGCGTGCAATGCGGGATCGGTCCCCCGACCGATGAAGGCTTCTTCTACGACTTCGTCGTCGAGCGGCCGTTCGTGCCCGAAGATCTCGCGGCTATCGAGCAGCGGATGAAGGAGATCGCGGCCGGCGACTACGTTTACGAGCGCCAGATGTGGCCGCGCGAGGAAGCGATCCGGTTCTTCCGGGAGCGCGGCGAGCCGCTGAAGGTGCAGCTGATCGAAGAGAAGACGGAGGGGCAGAAGGTCGTCTCCGTGCTACACGATCAAGGATCGCGACCTCTTCGTCGATTTCTGCGTCGGGCCTCACGTGCCGACGAGCGGCCGCCTGAAGGCGTTCAAGCTGATGACCACCTCGAACGCGTACTGGAAGGGCGATGCGCGCAATCAGCCGATGCAGCGCATCTACGGCACCGCGTTCTTCAGCGACAAGGACCTGCAGGCGTACCTGACGCAGATCGAGGAGGCAAAGAAGCGCGACCATCGAAAGCTCGGCCGCGATCTCGGCCTCTTTACGTTTCATCAGTGGGCTCCGGGCGCCGCGTTCTGGCTGGACAAGGGCACGACGCTCTACAACCTGCTCGCCAACTACATGCGCGAGGTGCTCTTCCCCGCCGGCTACGTCGAGGTGAAGACGCCGCTCGTTTATAACAAGGCGCTGTGGGAGCGATCGGGACACTGGAAGCACTATCGGGAGAACATGTTCCTCATCGAATCCGAAAACGAAACGATGAGCGTGAAACCGATGAACTGTCCGGGCCACTTCCTCACCTATGCCAGCCAGGTGCACAGCTATCGCGACCTGCCGCTGCGCTTCCACGAGCAGACGCCGCTGCATCGCAACGAGGCGTCCGGCGTGCTGTCTGGGCTGACACGCGTGCGCCAGTTCTCGCAGGACGATGCGCACTGCTTCGTCACGCCCGAACAGATTGGCGACGAGGTCGAGAGGCTTATCCGACTGGTGCAGCGCGTGTACGGCGACTTCGGGCTCCCCTTCTCGGCCAAGCTCTCGACGATGCCCGACGAGCACATGGGCGAGGCGTCGACATGGGAGCATGCCGAGTCGCAGCTCAAGGCGGCCCTCGAGCGCGCCGCGATGAGCTACACCATCAACGAGAAGGACGGAGCCTTCTACGGGCCGAAGATCGACTTCGACGTGACCGACGCGATCGGCCGGAAATGGCAGTGCGCGACGATTCAGCTCGACTACATGCAGCCCGAGAACTTCGATCTGAAGTACACGGGGGCGGACAACACCGAGCACCGGCCCGTCGTCATCCACCGGGCCATTTTCGGCAGCTTTGAACGGTTCATCGCGATCCTGATCGAGCACTACGCGGGCGCGTTCCCGCTGTGGCTCGCGCCGGTGCAGGCGATCGTGCTGCCGATTGTCGACAGACAGCTCGAATACGCGGAAACGGTGCGGCAACGGCTCGCCGCCTCGGGCCTGCGGGTGCAGGTCGACGCGCGCGTCGAGAAGATTGGATATAAGATCCGGGAGGCACAGCTTCAGAAGATCCCCTACATGCTCGTCGTGGGCGATCGCGAAGTGGCGGAAGGCGCGGTGGCGGTGCGGAGCCGATCGGGCGGCGATCTCGGGTCGCGCCCCCTCGATGCGTTTGTCGCGTCGGCGCTCGAGGAAGTTCAGACCAAGGGGCAACCCCAGGACGCAACCTAGTTGCGCGATTGGTAGGGCGCAACTTCAGCGAGTTGCGCGGTTGGTAGGGCGCAACTTCAGCGAGTTGCGCGGTTGGTAGGGCGCAACTTCAGTTGCGCCATCAGGAGGTTATATAGCTTTCGATCGTTCTGGTCCACGACGTGACGACCGGGTTCGCGTAAACGAACGCATCCGCGTAAGGGAAATTCGGGTCATCGATGATGACGGGAAGCAGCTGGGCATCATGCCGCCGCCGCAGGCCCTCGCCATCGCGAAGCAGAAGGGGCTGGATCTCGTGGAGATTTCTCCCACGGCCGTCCCACCCGTCTGCCGGATCATGGATTTCGGGAAGTACCAGTACCAGGAACAGAAGCGCGCGCGCGAAGCGAAGAAGCACCAGAAGGTCATCGACGTCAAAGAAATCAAATTCAGGCCGAAGGTCGACGAGCACGACTATCAGTTCAAGAAGAAGCACATCGAGCGCTTCCTGGCTGAAGGCGACAAGGTAAAGGCCACGATCTTTTTCCGCGGCCGCGAGATGGCGCACCCTGAAATCGGGCGGCGCATTCTCGAGCGGCTGTGCGACGAGCTGGCCGATGTCGCGATTGCCGAGACGATGCCGCGTCAGGAAGGCAATCAGATGCACACGATTCTGGCCAAGAAGCCGTCCAGCGGCGGCGGGCGCGCGCCGGCGCGGGCGGCGGCGGCGAAGAACGAAGAATAGGAACTGAAAACTGAGAACTGAAGACTGAGAACTGACAATGCCCAAACTCAAAACACATCGAGGCGTGGCGAAGCGCTTCAAGAAGACCGCAAGCGGAAAGATCCTGCGCAGCAAGGCGTTCAAGCAGCACATTCTCACGAGCAAGTCATCCAAGCGGAAGCGCCGGATGCGCGGGACGGCCGTAGTCGCCAAGGCCGACGCCAAGAAGCTTGCGAGATTGATACCGTATAAATAGCTATCAGTCTCAGGTCAGTTCACAGTCTGAAAACTGAAGACTGATGACTGAAAACAGATACCGATGGAGTGAAGATGCCGAGAGTCAAAAGAGGAACAGTAAGGCGGGCGAAGCGGAAGAAGCTGCTCGCGCGCGCCAAGGGATACTACGCGAACAAGAGCAAGCTGTATCGCGCGGCGAAAGAGTCGGTCGACACGGCGCTCAAGTACGCCTTCGTCGGACGCCGGCGCAAGAAGCGCGATTTCCGGACGCTGTGGATCGTTCGCCTCAACGCCGCCGCGCGCGAGCACGGCCTCACCTACGGCCAGCTCATCAGCGGGCTGAAGACGGCAGGCGTGACCCTCGACCGCAAGATGCTGGCCGATCTCGCCGTGCACGAACCAGCGTCGTTCGCCGCGCTCGCCAAGCAGGCTAAGGCGGCGCGCCCGGTGCCGACCGCCAGGAAGGCCCGATCGGCCCAGGCCTCGGCGTAGCCACCCTTCGAATGAACGACTCCGACATCACCCGACTGCGCGCCGAGTTCCAGCAGGAGCTGGCGCGCGTGTCGTCGGAGTCGGACCTCCAGCATCTTCGCGATACATACCTCGGACGAAAGAGTGGCGCGGTGACGGCGCTCATGAAGTCGGTGGCCAGTGCGCCACCCGACCTCAGGCCCGTCCTGGGCAAGCAGGCCAACGAGCTCAAGCAGGAGATCGAAGGGCTGCTGGCCGAACGGAAGGCGTCACTCGAGGCCGACCGGGCGCCCGTTGGCGCCGTGGACATCTCGCTCGCCGGACGCATGCCGGCGCTCGGACACCGTCACCCGCTGACGATCGTGCGGGAGCAGATCGAGGCGATCTTCACGCGTCTCGGCTACCAGGTGCTCGAAGGACCCGAGATCGAAGACGACTATCACAACTTCGAAGCGCTCAACATGCCCGCCGAGCACCCGGCGCGCGACATGCAGGACACGCTCTATCTCGCGGGCGAAGTCCAGGGCCAGGGGCGGCCCGCCACGCTCTTGCGGACGCACACCTCGCCGATGCAGATCCGCTACATGGAAGCGCACGAGCCCCCGGTACGGATTATCGTGCCCGGCAAGGTGTATCGCCGCGACGATCTCGACTTGACGCACACGCCGATGTTTCAGCAGGTCGAAGGGCTCGTCGTCGGCGAGGACATCACGATGGCCGATCTCAAGGGCACGCTCAGCGCGTTCGCGCGCGAGCTGTTCGAGCCCGATACGAAAGTGCAGATCCGGCCGAGCTTCTTCCCGTACACCGAACCGAGCGCCGAGGTGTTCATCGGCTGCGTGTTCTGCCACGGGGCGGGGTGTCCGATCTGCAAACGAACGGGATGGCTCGAAATCGGCGGCAGCGGCATGGTGCACCCGGCCGTGTTCGAGTCGGTCGGCTACGATCCGGACCGATATACGGGCTTCGCGTTCGGCATGGGCATCGAGCGCATTGCGATCCTGAAGTACGGCGTCGACGACATCCGTCTGTTCTACGAAAACGACCTGCGCTTCCTGGAGCAGTTTCCAGTTTGAACACTAAGCAGGCAGTCGACCCAACCAACGCCGAGCCGCGAGAGCGGCGACGGCACACGCGCGGGGGGTGGGGCCCCCGCGCATCTAAACGATGAAGATCCTCTATTCCTGGCTGCGCGATTTCGTTGACGTCGCCGTCTCTCCCGAAGAGCTCGGCGAGTCGCTCAACATGCGCGGCTTCGAGCTCTCGTCGGTCGATCCGGTCGAAATGGGGTCGGGAGGGGTTTTCGCACACCCGGCTTCCGAAAACCCCTCCCGACCCCATTTCGATGCCGTGCTGGATTTCGAGGTGACGGCGAACCGGCCCGATGCGCTCAGCATCGTCGGCTTCGCGCGCGAGGTCGGGACCGCCTACTCGCTGCCGGTCAAGCCGCTCGTGCCGAAGCCGCTGCCGCCCGCGCCGGCTACCGGCGTGAAGATCAGCCTGGAAGCGCCCGACCTGTGCCCGCGTTATGCCGCGGCAGTCGCCGAGGTCACCATCGGGCCGTCCCCCGCGTGGCTCGCATCACGCCTCCATGCCTGCGGCGTACGGCCGATCAACAACATCGTCGACGTCACCAACTACGTGCTGCTCGAGCTGGGGCACCCCATGCACGCGTTCGATCTCGAGAAGCTCGGAGGGCAATCCATCCGCATCCGCCGAGCCACGCCAGGTGAGCGCATCACGACCCTCGACGGAACCGATCGGCCGCTCGACCCGGAGATGCTGGTCATCGCCGACGCCGACCGCGCTCAGGCGGTCGCCGGTGTCATGGGCGGCGGTCTCTCCGAGGTGAGCGATCGTACGAAGACGATCGTGCTCGAAAGCGCGTGCTTCAACCCGAAAAGCGTCAGGCTGACGAGCAAGAAGCTCGGTCTCAAAACAGAAGCCTCGGCGCGTTTCGAGCGCGGGGCCGACGTCAACGCGGCGGTCAAGGCACTCGAGCGCGCCATCGGCCTCATCGAGGAAATCGGTGCGGGCCAGGGGCGCGGCGGCGCCATCGATGAATACCCGTCGGCGGTGGCGCCCAGGAAGCTGGACCTGCGTCGCGCGCGCATTGCGCGCGTGCTCGGCATGGAGATTCCCGATTCGGAGATCGAGCGGATTCTGAAGAGCCTCGGCTTCCACATCCGCCGCCAGGACGGAGCCTGGGACGTCTCCGTGCCGACCTTCCGCGTCGATGTGCAGCGCGAAATCGATCTCATCGAGGAAGTCGCGCGCCACTACGGCTACGAACGGCTGCCCTCGACGTTTCCCGCGCTCAAGGTGCCCGCACCGCCATCCGATCCGCGAATCGAGCGCGACCGGCTCGTCCGCCGCGTGCTGCTCGCCGGCGGCTGCTCGGAGGCGCTGACGTTTTCGTTCATCGACGCCGCTCTGGCCGCCCACTTCGCCGACCAACGCGCCATCGTGCCGATCGGCAATCCCCTGTCGACGCAGTTTGCCGTGCTGCGGCCGTCGCTGCTCCCCGGACTGCTGACCTCGGTGGCCCACAACCGGCACCGGGAACGGACCGACGTCCAGTTGTTCGAGCTCGGCGCGTGCATGACGCGCGCCGGTGAATCGAGACGGGTTGCCGTCGCACTCACAGGCGATGCGAGCAGACTGCACTGGAGCGGAGGACACCGGGCTGCCGATTTTTTCGACGTGAAGGGGATCGTCGAAGGCCTTGCCGCGGCGCTGCAGACCGATGTGACGTTCGATGAACCTTCGACAACGGCGCAGGCACACGCGTGGCCGTCATCCCATCTCGTGCGCGGGCGCGCCGCGACGGTGTCTGCCGGCGGACAGGTGGTCGGCACCCTCGGCATGCTGACGCGCCGCGATCATGGCCGCCTCAGGTCTTTCGCCCAATGATGAGGTGTACGTCGCCGAGTTGGATCTCGATGCGCTCGCGACAGCGCGTCCGGCGGCGCCGCTGACGGTGAAGCCGCTGCCGCGCTACCCATCGATCGCGCGCGACATCTCGATTGTTGTCGATCATCGCTTGCCCGCGGCGTCGGTTCGTGGCACGATCCGTGCGGCTGCACCCGATACGCTCGTGTCCGTTCGCGAGTTCGATCGATACCAGGGCAAGGGCGTCCCTGACGGGCGCGTCAGCCTCTCGCTTCGCCTCACCTTCCGCTCGCTGGAGCGGACGCTGACCGATGCCGAAGTCGAGGCCGCGATGAAAACGATTCTGGACGCGCTGAAACGCGCGCATGACGCTGTTCAACGGTAGGAGGTCCCCCATGTCACGTGTCGCCGCTGCCCGCTCGCTCGAACTCGAACCGATCGATCGCCTGGAGGAAAAGATCAAGATGCTGGTCTCGATGATCAGCCGGCTGAAAGCCGATCAGGCGCGCGCCGCCGAAGAAAACGCGCGTCTGGCGCGCGAGCTCGAAGCCGCGCGCTCCAGGATTGCCGATTCGGAAGCGGGGCTGGCCGAGGTGGACGCGCTCCGCATGGAGCGCGAGACGATTCGGGTGCGTGTCTCCGACATGCTGCATCAGCTGGAAGGCATCAGCCTTTAGCGCACGAACCTGACGAACTGGACGAACTTTACGAACCGGACGAACCGGACGAACCCCTCGAGGAGCCGTTCCGATGCCTGAACCTCATGTCGTGACGGTCGAGATCCGCGGACAGCGCTATCCCATCCGAAGCTCGCTCGACACGCAGTACGTCACCGGGCTGGCTGTGTACGTCGACGAGAAAATGCGGGCGGCCTCCGAGTCGACCCCAGCGGGCGACTCGCTGCGGCTGGCGGTGCTCGCGGCGCTCAACATCGCCGACGAGCTCTTTCGATGCCAGGATGCGCAACAGGCCGGGCGCGGGGCGCTGTCCGAACGGTACGAAGCCCTTGAACGTCTGGTAGATGCGGCGCTCAACGCCTAGACGGCCGTCCCTGCCCTTTCTGTTTGCACATCCGCCGGAGAGAGGGCTAAGATCCTTGCGGAAACTGAGTTCCCTGCTTTGCGCGTGATGGTTCGGAGGCTCGTTTGGGCCAACGTTTAACCTAAGAGAATCGCAACGCCGCGTGGTGCGCATGCCTCGGTGCGAGGAAGCCTAAAGCGCGGCTCCCGAGCGGTTCCACCTGCTTACGCAGGTCCATCGACCTCCCCACACGGCAAAGCGGGGCCTTTCTATACTTCACTTCACGATCGCGCGGTTCCGGGTTCTTCGTGCTAGGTTCTAGGTTCCGGTTCAAGGTTCCCAGTGCTAGGTTCGGGTTCCGGGCCCACGTCCGTGAACCCAGAACCTGCAACTGGGAACCTCGAACCAGAACCCAGGCACACAGAACCCAGAACCGTTCTAAGGACCCGTCATGGGCCTGTATCTGGTTTACGTCATCACCTTCGCGGTCAGCGCGGTTGCCGCGGGCGCCGTGCTGGCCTACTGGGTGGCCAACCGCAAACGCATTGCCGCCGAAACGATAGGCCGCGCCGAAGAGCAGGCGCTGCGCATCATCAGAGACGCCGAGCGCGACGCCGAGACCCGCAAGAAAGAAGCCCTGCTCGAGGTCAAGGAAAAGGCGCACGAGCTCCGGACCGAAGCCGAGCGCGTGTCCCGGGAGAAGGCGCAGCAACTGAGCGACGCCGAACAGAAGCTGCGCCGCCAGGAATCCTCGTTGCAGGACAAAGTCTTGACCGCCGAACGCCGGGAAAAGGAGCTGCAGGCCCAGACCACGGCTATCGCCGAACGCGAGAAGAGCACTCAGGCGGCCGCCGCCAAATACGAGAAACTCGTGGCCTCACAGCAGCACGAGCTCGAGCGCCTGTCGGGCCTGACGACCGAAGAGGCCAAAGACCTGCTGCTCAAACATATCGAGGCCGATGCCCGGCGCGACGCCGCCAACCTCGTCAAGCGGCTCGACGCCGAGGCGCGCGAGCAGGCCGGCGCCAAGGCGCGGCAATACATCACCGAAGCCATCCAGCGCAGCGCCGCCGAGCACACCATCGAAACGACGGTGTCGGTCGTCGACCTGCCGAGCGACGACCTGAAAGGCCGCATCATCGGCCGCGAAGGCCGGAACATCCGCGCCCTCGAGCAGGCGACCGGTGTCGACCTCATCGTCGACGACACGCCTGGCGCAATCATCCTGTCCGGGTTCGACCCGTATCGCCGGGAGATCGCCAAGCAGGCCATCGAGCGTCTGATTGCTGACGGTCGCATTCACCCGGCGCGCATCGAAGAAGTGGTCGAAAAGGTGAAGACCGAGATGGAAGAGTCGGTGCGCAAAGACGGCGAGGCCGCGGCCTTCGAGCTGGGCATGCACGACCTGCACCCCGAGCTGCAGAAGCTGATGGGCCGGCTGAAGTACCGCACCAGCTACGGCCAGAACGTGCTGAACCACTCGAAGGAAGTCGCGTATCTCGCCGGCATCATGGCCAGGGAAATCGGCATCGACGCCCACGTCTGCGTCCGCGGCGCCTTCCTGCACGATTGCGGCAAGGCGATCGACCGCGAGCTGCAGGGGACCCATCTGCAGATCGGCATCGACCTGCTTCGCAAGTACGGCGAAAGCGAACCCGTGGTCATGGCGATGGCCGCGCACCACATGGACATCGACTGGCCGTCACTCGAGGCGATGATCGTGCAGGCGGCCGACGCGATTTCCGCGGCCAGGCCGGGCGCGCGCCGCGACATCCTGGAGTCGTACGTAAAGCGCCTCGAGAAGCTCGAGGAGATCGCCGACTCGTTCAAGGGTGTGTCCAAGGCTTTCGCCTTGCAGGCTGGCCGCGAGATCCGCATCATGGTCGAAAGCGAACGCATCTCGGACGAAGAAGCGGTCTGGCTGTCGAAAGACATCGCCAAGCGCATCGAGAACGAGCTCGAATACCCTGGCCACATCAAGGTAACGGTCATTCGCGAAACGCGTGCCGTCGAGTACGCGAAGTGACACTCGAGGAAAAGGCTCGGCGAAGCGAGGACTGTCAAGCGTTTAGTGACCGGGATGAGGGACTGGTGATTGGCACAGACTGTTGCGGATATCGGCGAACGTGCTCTAATTGAACGGATTCGCGCGCGCCTTCCCCGCGCGCCCAAATTTGTAATTGTAGACATCGGTGACGACGCGGCGGTGGTCGCGCCCGAGCGGAACGCGCTCGAAGTTCTGACTACCGATTGTCTGGTCGAGGGCGTACACTTCGATTGGACGTTCGTCGGCGCGGCCGACATCGGCCACAAGGCGCTCGCGGTGAACCTGAGCGACCTTGCGGCGATGGGCGCGGCGCCGCGCGTCGCGCTTTTATCGCTGGTGCTGCCGCCGGGCCTCTCCGTGGCGAGCGTCGATGCGCTCGTCGAAGGGATGGCCGAGCTGGCCGCGCGAGCCCGCATTTCCATCGTCGGCGGCAATATCGCCCGTTCCCCCGGGCCGCTCATCGTCGACGTTACAGTAACCGGATCGGTCCACCCGCGACGTGTCCTCACACGTGGAGGCGCCCGCGCGGGCGACGAGCTGTACGTGACGGGCACGCTGGGAGGCGCCGCGTTGGGGCTGCGCACGCTGCGTGCCGATACCTCCGCCAGGGGTACGGCCGTCGATCGCTACCGCCGGCCGGAGCCACGCACGCGCTTCGGATTAATGCTGGGACGGAACCGCGCCGCGCGCGCGTGCATCGATCTCAGCGACGGGCTGGCAGACGGTGCAAGGCAAATCGCAAACGCCAGCGGGCTCGGCGCGATCATCGACGCCGGCGCGCTGCCTATCGAGGAGGGATCGACGTTGCAGGATGCGCTCGCGGGAGGCGAGGATTACGAGCTCCTGTTTGCCGTTTCGCCCAGAATGCGCTCGCGCCTGAGGCACGTGCGGCGCCTGACCGGCGGTCTCGCCGTCACGCGCATCGGGCGCCTGACCGCGGATCGCGCGATGCTCCTGAACCGTGACGGCAGCACAGAAGAACTGCCGGCCGGGTTCGCGCACTTTTCGGCCTCTCACGCATGAAAAAATTCTTCTTGCGGCGCGCCTTTCCCAGCTTGATGCTGGTGGCGGCCTTCGTGTTGCTGTACGAAGCGACCGTTTCGGACTCGCGTTATGCATCGCGCCAGGCCGAGCTGCTGAAGGGCAACCTCAGGCCCATCCCCGGCACGCGCCTGCAGTTCAAGGCGACGGCCTACTGCAAGGGGCACACGACGGCGTCGGGCGTGGCCGTACGGAGCGGTGTCGCGGCCGCCGACGACGACCTCCTGCCCGTGGGCTCGGTGATTCAGGCCGACTTCGAGTCGAACCAGTACGATGGGGTCTACACGATCATGGACACCGGCCCGGAGGTCCAGGGTAACGAGCTCGATGTGTACATGTGGAGCTGCTTCGACGCGCTGCGGTTCGGCCGGCAGGATGTCCACCTCGTGGTGCTGCGGCTGGGATGGAACCCGAAGAACACCACACCCTTGATGGAAACGCTGTTCCACCGGCGGATTCCCTACGCCCGTCCCGATGACGAGGTGAAGCAACCGCCTCTTCTTCCGCGCAGCCCACGGCCGGAGCGCATCCCGGACGGCAGCATCGCGCCGATTCCAAATCCCACGTTCGAGAAGCCCGACACCTCGCTGGATCCGATTACCGAAGAGGCCGCCAAGGCCGCGGCAACGGCGCACTCAGAATAGGAAAGGGCTCCGGGAGCGATTTCCCTAGAGCGGTTTCGATTTTCGTGTAGCGTCGCGGCGGCAGGTGGATTGGCAGGGCTGCGGCGCGAAGCCGTGCGCAGGCGGCCGACACCCGTCACACCGACCGCGCGAGACGCCTCTGGGCATCGAGCGAGGTTGACCGAGCGACGACTGGGACCTCGCGTCGGACGGCCCTCGTCGGGCCTCGGAGCGCGCGTCCGGCCCCGGAGCTTCGGCTGCGCGCGGCGGCCCCGCCAATCCAGCTGGCGGGGGACGACCACCTTGTCCGGTCCGGCTGAAGCCGGACACTGACGTACTACAGGGAATCCAAAACTGCTCTAGTCGTTCGTTGCCAGGGAAATCGCTCCCGGAGCCTTTTTGTACTGCAGCTCGAACAGCTTGTAGTAAATCCCGCGCATGCCGAGCAGGCGCTGATGGCTTCCAGCCTCGCGCAGCCGTCCTTTGTGAAACACGAGAATGTTGTCCATGTCCTGGATCGTCGAGAGGCGATGGGCAATGGCGACCGTGGTACGGCCTGACATCAGCACGTGCAGCGCGTCGCGAATCAGGAGCTCCGTCTCGGTGTCGACGCTCGACGTCGCCTCGTCGAGCACCAGCACCTGCGGGTTGTAGGCCAGCGCACGCGCGAACGAGAGAAGTTGCTTCTGCCCCACCGAAAGCGTGGCGCCCCGTTCGGCGACGCGGGCGCCGTAGCCCCCCGGAAGCGACTCGATGAAGCGCTCGGCATGTACGGCACGCGCCGCATCCCGCACCCGCGCGTCGTCGATCGAATCGTCGCCGAGCCGGATGTTGCCGGCGATCGTGCCGGAGAACAGGTGCACGTCCTGTAACACGAGCCCGAACATCCTTCGCAGCCGGCCGAGATCCATCTCGCGGATATCGACGCCGTCGACGAGAATCCGGCCGCTCGTGACATCGTAGAAGCGCAGCAGCAGGCTGATGAGCGTCGACTTGCCTGCTCCCGTTGCCCCGACAATGCCGACCCGTTCGCCGGGCTTCACTTCGAACGACACGTTTCGAAGGACGTAGTCGTCGTCTTTGTAGGCAAACGAGACGTTGTCGAAGGTGATGTGTCCCCGGTTGGCAGGGCTAAAGCCCTGCGCCACTGATGGGGACTGACCGTCGGCAGGGCTGAAGCCCTGCGCTACCGATGGGGACTGGAGCGGATTTTTCACGGCGACGTCCGTGTCGAGCAACTGAAAAATCCGCTCCGATGAGGCCATGGCGGCCTGCAGCGTGTTGAACTTCTCCGACATGTCGCTGATGGGGCGGAAGAAGCGTCCGGCATACAGGATGAACGCGACGAGCGACCCCAGCGTCAGCGTCCCCGCCATCACGAACCCTCCGCCGTACCACAGGATGAGTCCCGTGGCGATGGCGGCCACGAATTCGACGGCCGGCAGAAACACGGCGTAGAAGAAGATCTGTTCGATGTTGGCGTCGCGGTGCTCGCGGTTGATGAACTCGAACCGGCCGTAGTTGACCTTCTCGCGGCGGAACAGCTGCACCGTCGCCATGCCGTTGATGTGCTCGTTGAGGAACGCGTTGATGCGCGCGATGCGGAGCCGTACCTTCCGATACGATTCGCGAACGTTCCGCCGGAACCATTGCGCGAGCATGACGATGAGCGGCAGGACCGAGAAGGCAATGAGCGCCAGGCGCCAGTCCATCCAGAGGAGCGTCACCATGATGCCCAGGAGCATGAACAGATCGCCGAAGGCGGCCACCACGCCCGACGTGAACAGATCGTTGATGACGTCCACGTCGGTGGTAACGCGGGTCATAAGCCGTCCGACCGGGTTCCTGTCGTAAAACGCCAGATCGAGCCGCTGCAGGTGGGCGTAAATCTGCATCCGCATGTCGAACATGATGCGCTGCCCGATCATCTGCATCATGTAGGTCTGGCCGTATTCGAGCGAGAACGACGCCACGAGCACGGCCAGGTAGGCCAGCCCGATCTGGTTGATGCCGGCGAGATCGCCCTGCGCGATGTACTGATCGATGGCGATCTTCACGAGGTACGGAGGCACGAGCTGCGTCACCGCGTCGCCGATGAGCGCCACCAGCGCGCCGGCGACGAACCATTTATGCGGGCGCAGGTACTCGAGCAGGCGGCGCATCAACCGCGCGTCGTAGGCTTTGCCGAGGACTTCTTCTTCGTGAAAGCTCATTTGTTCCAGGCGCGGCCAAAGGCGCGGCTAAAGCCGCGCCCTACCGGTGCCATCTGCCATCTGCCATGTGCCATGACATCATCACTACGAAGCTGCCAACTCCTCCTCCAGCAACTGCTTCTTGTGCAGCTCGGCGTACACGCCACCGAGCCTGATCAGCTCCTCGTGCTTCCCCTTCTCGACCAGCCGCCCCTCATGGAGCACGACAATCTGGTCGGCGTCCCGCACGGTGGAGATACGATGCGAAATGATGATGGAGGTTCTCGCCTTCATCACCTCGCGCAAACGCGTCAGGATTTCCTCTTCCGTGTACGTGTCGACCGCCGACAACGCGTCGTCCAGGATGAGGATGCGCGGGTCGATGACGACGGCCCGCGCGATCGCCGCCCGCTGCTTCTGCCCGCCCGACAGCGTGATGCCCCGCTCTCCGACCATGGTCTGGTAGCCCTGCGGGAAGTCGCGCACGTCCTTGTCGAGCCTCGCAATGGTCGCAGCCGCCTCGACCCGCTCCGGATGCGTCTCGTCGAGCCCGGGCACGCCAAACGCGACGTTCTGGGCGAGCGTCTCCGAAAACAGAAACGGTTCCTGCGGCACGAAGCCGACAGCGCCACGCAGGTCGCTCAAAGGGATGTCGCGCACGTCCCGTCCATCGATGAAGACGGTGCCTCGAGGCGGGTCCTGTATCCGCGGCAGCAGATTCACCAGCGTGGACTTGCCCGATCCGGTCGCGCCGACGATCGCGACGGTCTCTCCGGCTTTCACCGTGAACGAGACGTCTTCCAGGACCTCACGCTCGCCATAGCGGAACGTCAGATGCCGGAATTCGATCGCACCGGTCAGTGGCGGGTATTCAGAAGCACGTGGTGATTCGTCCCGGATCGCGGGCACGGTGTTCATGACCAGGAGCATCCGCTTCCAAGACGCGAGACCGCGCTCGAGGAGGTTCGTGACCCAGCCGAAGGCAATCATCGGCCACGCCAGCTGAGCGAGATAGGCGTTGAATGCCACCAGTTCGCCCACGGTGATCCGGCCGCTCATCACATCGCGGCTGCCAAGCCAGAGCGCCAGCAGCGCGCTGACGCCGAGAAACAGGGACATCGTCGGAAAAAACGCGCCCTGCAGCCGGCTGAGCCGGCGATTGTGCCGGAGGTACTCGAGGTTCGACTCGCGGAACCGCGCGATTTCGGGCGCCTCCTGCCGGTACGCGCGCACGACACGCACGCCGGTCAGCGATTCCTGCGCGATGGCGCTCATGTCGGAAAGCCTTTCCTGGACTTCTTCAAAGGTCTTGTGAATCGCGGTGCCGAACATCCGGACGGTGATCGACACGATCGGCAGGGGCAGCAAGACGATGAGCGTCAGCCTGATGTCGAGCGAGAACATCAGGAACAGGCTGACGACGGCCGTGATGATCGTGTTCGCCAGGTACATCACGGCCGGTCCGATCATCATGCGGACCGAGCTCAGATCGTTGGTGGCGCGCGACATCAGGTCACCGGTGCGGTTCTGCTGGAAGAACGACACCGGCAGCCGCTCGAGGTGCGCGAAGAAATCATTTCTCAGGTCGTATTCGACGCCACGCGACGCGCTGATGATGATGCGCCGCATCTGATAGCGGAAGTACCCGGCGAGCCCTGCGATGACGAGCAGCACGGCCGCATACAGGATGAGCTTCGTGCTGGTGACGCCCGCCGACAGGTCGTCGACGGCGAGTTGCAGGACCCGCGGCGACACCGCGAACATCGTCGAGCACAGGGTCAGGGAGCCGAATCCGAGCAGGTATTCCCGGCGATAGCGCTGGATATAGGGGATGAGAAGGCGAACCGGCGTCACTGGTACTTTTCAGTATAGCGTGCTATCCTTGAGTGCCCTCCCAGCAGCCAACCGCCGAGATGCTCCCGGCCGGCGGTGTGTACGACCGCTTCAGGTTAAAGCTCGACAGCCGATATCTCGAAAAGAAGGATTGATGAGCACATATTTACGCAGGAACGTCACAATCGGCGTGTACACGGCCCTGGCAGGACTCGTCCTTCCAGCCGCGGCGCACGCGCAGTTCACCGCGACGCCGTTTTCGGATCCGGCCACCGGCGAGCGGTATCACATCGAAGCCTCGGGCGCATTCTGGAATCCGCCTCCCGATATCGTGATTGCGAGCGAGTCGCTGGGGGTGGTCGGCACGCAGATCAACGCCGTGACCGACCTCGGCATCCAGCAGCAGCGCATCAAGGAATTCCGCGTCGTGCTGCGGCCGGGCAAGAAGCACAAGTTCCGGCTGAACTTCATTCCGATGGGCTACCAGGCGGTCGCCACGCTGCGCCGCGACATCATCTTCAACGGCATCAAGTACAACGTAAACCTGCCGGTGACGACCGAGTTGTCATGGAACACGTGGCACCTCGGCTACGAGTACGACTTTCTCTATCGCGATCGATGGTACGCGGGGGTCGTGATTCAGGCCAAGGTCACCGATATCCAGGCCAACCTGCAGTCGGTGGTGGGAACCGAGTTTGCCCGGGCACAGGCGCCCATTCCAACCATCGGTGGCGTCGGGCGCTTTTACGTCGTGCCGAACATCTCGATTACGAGCGAACTGTCGATGTTCCCGGTCCCCGAGGGGGTCAACGACCAGTATCAGGCCCATTACGTCGACTTCGACCTGTACGGCACGGTGAACTTCAACGACTACGTGGGAGCCCAGCTGGGCTGGCGAAGCCTCGATATGCGGTACGTGTTCGAGAGCGACCGCGGGGACTTCAAGGCGAAGGGGCTCTACTTCGGTGGAGTGGTGAGGTACTAAGTGAAAGTAGAAAGTAAAAAGTGGAAAGTAAAAAGGCAAAGTAAAAAAGTGAATTCCCTATTCCTTCCTTTCTACTTTTCACTTTTCACTTTTTACTTTCTATTTTCCACTTTCTAGCGCACGACCCGCGCCCGGAGCTTCACCAGGCGCCGGTCCGCTTCCAAGAGCGTCTCGTCCTTCTTGCAGAAGCAGAACCGCAGCTTCGTCCGGCCCGCCTCGCGGTCGTTGAAGAAGCTGCTGCCCGGCACGCCGCCACGCCGACCTCCTTCACCAGATACCGCGCGAACTCGACATCGTCGTCGAAGCCGAAGTGCGCGATGTCGGTCATGATGTAGTACGCGCCCTGCGGCGGCTTGTAGCACGGAAGCCGTGGCGCTCGAGGATGTCGCAGCAGCATGTCGCGCCGGCGGCGCATATCCGGCCGCCAGCTCGGTGTAGTAGCGTCTCGGGCAGCCGATAGCGCCGCCACGCCGGCCTCCTGCAGCGGCGCCGGCGCGCCCACCGTCAGGAAGTCGTGCACCTTGCGGATCGCGCCGGTCAGATCGAGCGGCGCGATCGCCCAGCCGACGCGCCAGCCGGTCACGCTGTACGTCTTCGACAGGCCGTTGATCGTGACCGTGCGATCGGCCATGCCGTCGAGCGACGCGATCGGCACGTGCTCGTGCCCGTCGTAGATGATGTGCTCGTAGATCTCGTCGGTGATCGCGAGCACGTCCCACTTCCGGCAGAGCGCCGCGATGACCTCGAGCTCGGCCCGCGTGAACACCTTGCCGGTCGGGTTGTTCGGCGTGTTGATGATGATCGCCTCGCGTCTGCGTCGTTGAACGCGGCCGCGAGCTCCTGCTCGGGTCGAACGTCCAGTCGGGCTCGCGCAGCCGCGACGAAGCGCGGCGTCGCGCCCGAGAGGATCGCGTCGGGCCCGTAGTTCTCGTAGAACGGCTCGAAGATCACCACCTCGTCGCCCGGATCGACCACCGCCAGCAGCGTCGACATCATCGCCTCGGTCGAGCCGCAGCAGACGGTGACCTGGTCTCGGGATCGACGCTCACGCCGTAGCGCCGCGTGAACTCGCGCCGCGATCGCCTCGCGCAGCGTTTCGGCGCCCCAGGTGATCGGCGTACTGGTTGATGTCGCGCTGGATGGCCGCGCAGGCGGCGTCCTTGATGGACTGCGGGCGCCGGGAAATCCGGAAAGCCCTGCGACAGGTTGACGGCGTCGTGCTCCTGCGCGAGCCGCGTCATCTCGCGGATGACCGACTCGGTGAACTGAGTGGCCTTCTTCGAACCGCGTGGTTTCATCGTGTCTGATTATACTTCGCCAGTCTGGTTCCTGTTCCCGTTCCCGTTCCAGTTCGAGGTGGGCGCTGAATTCAGGACGCCATCTTCTAAAAAGACGCGCGTTTAAATAAAAAGACGCGCGCTTGAATCAAGGCGCCACCGCGAACGAGGAACGGGAACCGCGGAACACAACGGTGGCGCAGGGCTTCAGCCCTGCCTACTGCCCGTACAGCCTGCGGTAGTCTTCGGCGGTCCCCAGGAGACGCTTCACATATTGCTGCGTTTCCGGGTACGGAATGTTGTCGATGAACTCGTCCTGCGGCAGGTCCGGGAACTCCCGCATCCAGCGGCGCACCGGCGTTTCGCCGGCGTTGTAGCTCGCCAGCGCCAGGTGGACGCTGCCGAACTCGCGAATCTTGTCGGCAAAATACAACGTGCCTATCCGGACACTGGGCTCGGGCGTCGTCAGGAGACGCAGCGAGTACGGCAGTTTGAGCTTGCGCGCGTACTGACGGCCGGTGCGGGGCATCATCTGCATCAGCCCGTACGCACCCGCCGATGACTTGATGTCGCGCACGAAGGTCGATTCCTGCGCCATCAACGCCGCAACCAGATACGGATCGAGACTGTTCTGCGCGGAATACTTCCTGATGAGATCCCAGTAGTTCAGCGGATAGATCGTCGTCAGGATGTCCCGGGGCAACTGGTCGCCGCCATTCGCCAGGAACTGCGGGTACGCCCGCTTCATCAACGTAATCGAGCCGCGCGCCAGGGCAAATTGCTCGGACCCCGATTCTGATGCCGCAATCTGCTTGTTCGCCCAGGCCACCGTGGCCGTGATGCCGGGAGAATCGCCCCACCTGGCGCGCGCGAACTCGAGCTCCCTTACAGCCGGCTCGTACAAACCGAGCGCGAGCAGCATGCGAATCGTCGTTTCGGTCGGCGGAAAGTCACTCCTCTTCCCCACCTAATTCTGCCGCGCTCCGGGCGATGACCAGCGTGCTGGCGGCACGAGCGGTCCCCTGCTTCTGGAGAATGGCAGTCGCGAGCCGCCCGTAGTACGAGTTGTCGTAGTCGGTAATGGTCAGTTGGAAGCGCGCGGTGGCGCCCGGGCCATCGCCCATCGCCGCGCGCGCACGACCGGACCAGTACAGCCACGCCGGCCGGTAGTCCGATCGCGCAAAGGTCGCGGCGGCGGTCTCGAAAATGCGAGCCGCCTCGCTCATGTCTCCGCGGCGGTACGACGTCCATCCCGACTTCCATGCGGCGCGCTCGGCGTATCGCCCGCGGGGAAACCTCGTGTACATCGCACGCAGTACCGCATCGGCTTCGTCGTCGCGATCGCGCTGGATGTAGAAGGTCGCAAGGTTGTTGAGGGCTTCTTCGGCCCACGTGCTCTCGGGAAAATCCCTCTCGAGCGCGCCGACGAGTTGCTCGAACGCGTCGTACTCCCGCAGCCCACGCTGCGACACGAGATAGAAGAAGCGCGCCTCGGCCTGCCTG
Organism: Vicinamibacterales bacterium; assembly: GCA_963746535.1. Lineage (GTDB taxonomy): Bacteria > Acidobacteriota > Vicinamibacteria > Vicinamibacterales > JAMQPK01 > JAMQPK01. Next base: position 237,471 of record CAVVBP010000014.1, read on the forward strand.
GCGCCACTGGTCAGGAACGGACGAAGCGCCTCGCGCGCGTTGCCATAGCGTCCCTGGAAGTACTCGATCTCGGCGAGGCGAAGCGTCACGACCTCGGCGTCATCGCCGTCGGTCGCATGGGGCTTGAGGCGGAGGAAGCTGTCGCGCGCCTGGGTATATCGGCGCGATCCGAACAGGCGCTCGCCCCGGCCCATTTCGAGCTTGTAGCGTTGGTTCCTCGCCTCGATCGGCTGCACTTCAGCCAGCGACTGCATCGAGGGTTCGGCTTGATCCGCATGCTCGCTGAGGGGAAATTCGTAGTAGAGGCGCAGAAACGCCTCGGCCGCGCGCGCGCGATCGCCATCGGCGAGGCGCGCATTGGCAAGGCTCAGCCAGATGGCCGGTGCTTCGACGGGCTTGCCATCGAGCAGGCGCTCGTAGATCTTCGCGGCATCGCCGTAATCGCCCATCGACTGGGCGGCCTCGGCCTCGCCGAGCGCCGCCGACTCGCCCACGAAGCCTTCCGTTTCTTTCAGCGCCGCAAACCGGTGGCGGGCTGCTTCAAACCGGCGCAGGCGCAGCTCGCACACACCGGCGTAGTACGCGGCGTGCGCGCGCAGCGGCGACTTGGGAGAGGCCGCCGATGAAAAGCGGCCGAGCGCCAACTCGTACTTTTCGTCGGCATACAGGCGAAGCGCGGCCTGCAGGTGCACGAGGGCCGGGTTCGCGCGCGCCGTCGTTTGTTCCGACACCGACGGCGCCATCCACAGACGGGAAGCCTCACGCGCGATGGGTGGGTGAATGGTTGGCGACGGTGCACCGGCAACGTCGGCCGGCGGACGATCGGCGCGTGGTACTGCCGGATTGGCCAGGACGAGCGCGCCGACGACGCCGACGCCGACAAGCGTGCTGCGAACGAGCGATCCGGCCACGTCCTCGATTATCGGGACACGATCGACCTAAGTCAAGACGGTACTGTCAGTTACATCCAGAATCTGAGGAGGGATTTCAAGATCCTAGGACTCAGGTCCGCCCACGACCCTGACCAGGGCCCAATCGGTCGACGCGCTGCCGTCGTTGCGCCGGACCGTCGCTCGCACCTGGAACTCGCCCGCGGGCAACCCGCGCGCCAGGAAGAAGTAACACCGTGGTGCCGAAGCGCCGTTCAACTCGACGGAGCTGCTGCGATAGTAGTTCGGCCCATCGACTTCCCACTTGAGCGACCGGTTCCTTTCGTCGCGCGCGACAGTCACCTTCAACTGCGCATTGGCACCCATGGTCGCGACTGCAGGTCTCACGCTTATGGCGACTGGCTGTTCGGCGCTGGTCGTGGAACCTGCAAGAATCCCAGCCGCAACAGCCAAAACAAGAAGCGGTCTCATGGCTTCCGCACTCCTGTCTGCACGTTTGCAACGCGGTTGCCAAGTGGAAACGCGGGAAAACGGCAGTCAGCTATGAACGAGCGTGGGGAACATTGCCGATCTAGCGAAAAATATCCCCAGGGCCGCCTACCACCTTGATACCCCGCCGGTCGGTCGCGTGGCTGCGATCGCTCCGCTTCACCGTGGCCCGCACTTCGAACTCACCCGCCGGCAGTTCCTTCGCCATGAAGAGGTAGCTTCGCGGTGCGGCTGCGCCGTCGAGCTCGATCGAACTGCTGCGATAGTAGCCGGGGCCATCGACTTCCCATACAAGCAGGCGGTTCCTCTCGTCGCGAGCCACCAGCACCTTCGACATCGCATTGCCGTGGTAGGTGGCGACCGACGGTCTCACCGTTATCGAAATTGGCGCGTCGGCGCCAGCCTGCATCGATCCCACGACGATGCCCGTCCAGATCGCCAGTCCCAGGAGGCGTTTCATTGCTGCGTCCTTCCTGCCGTTGGCGCGTGCCACGTGATGGCCACGGTGCACGCCGGCATTGATAACAACGATGGACGGCCAGCAAATGAACGGTTCGAACGAAACGGTGTCTAAACAGGGCACAGGGAGGCACACACATGCGGCCGCATCCGCTGCGCGCGAGCGCAGACATGAATATCACTCCGCTCATCGATGTGTTACTCGTGCTGCTGGTGATTTTTCTTGCCGCGCTGCCGATGACGCAGAAAGGCATCGACACGAATCTTCCCGCTCACACGGCGCCGACCGACGCACCGCCGCCGCCCGAGACCATCGTCATCGAGTACAACGCCGATCGGCAGCTCTCGATCAACCATCAGCCCGTGCTGATGGCCGATCTCGAGTCGATGCTGCGAAACGTGTTCGACACGCGCATGGACAAGACGCTGTTCATCACGGCGTCGGGGACGTTGAAATATGGCGAGGTGATGTCGGTGATCGACGCGGCGAAGGGTGCGGGTGTTCAGCGTGTGGGAATCGTGACCGAGGGCATGCGGCAGGCGGCCGGCCTGCGCTGACGTCAACTCGTGGACAGGCTCACGATCTTTCCGGAACGCGCGTCGATGTCGACGATGCGCGTCTCGAAGAGTCCCGGCGGCGCATCAGGCAGCCGGCCCTTGATCGTCACGCGCCAGAGTGTGCGTCCTTCCGACGCGACCTGCACGGCTTCCACGCTCTCGGCCGCGATATTCACTTCCTGACGGGCGATCTCGATCGCACGTTCGCGAGTGATGTCTGATGATTTGGCAGGCGGATCGCACAGCGCGCCGAGCGAGGCGAGCGCTATTACCGGGAGAATGAGGACCCGACCAAACCGCGATGTGAGCAGAGTGGCTCGTATCAAGGTAGGAACTGTCGCGGCGCGCAAGCCGCGTGAAGACTCACGCGACTGCGCACCGCGCTCGTGACTCAATAGGAAGTTATCGCCCGTCGGTGGCGTTCGCCCAGATCACGAAGTTCACCGCTTTCCATCCGTTCGCAAACTGGATCTCGTACACTTCGGTGCGGCCGCCGTTGCCCTTCTGCTTCAGCGTGCCGAACTGCGAGAGCACCACCGGGTTGTAGGCATCCATCGCGCGCGGCATCTCCATCTCTCTCGGAGCCGCTTCCTCGCCCTCAACCGCCTGGCCGGGAAGATCGAACCCGATGTGGTTGTGCTTCGAGTTGATCAGCGCGTAGTCATGCGCGTACGGATGCATGTTGTTCGGATCGCTCGCGCTCCCACCACCAGGCCCGCCGTCCGGGTCGTTCGTGTAGTCCATGCACGATCCAACGTTGGCGTTGGTGAAGTTGACGTTCACATGCCCGAGGCCAAAGTTGTGGCCGATCTCCTGACAAATAACGAGCTGTCTCCAGGGAATCGTGTTGTAGGCGGCCTGGTTGAAATAGGTGTTGTTCACCTTCGAGTTGCCGCGCACGATGTGACTGCCCGAAATCCAGATGGTGGCGAGGCCGAGCCAGCCCGTGTTTCCGTAGCTCGCGTCGCACGACGAAATCTGGCCGGTCGGAGCGGTGCAGGCGGCACTCGCGCCTCCTGTTGCAGCCGTGTACGGTTTGATTTTCGTCATCTGGGGTTTCCGCCAGTCGTTCATCGCGGTGGTGTAGCGAGCCACCCAGCCCGCGGAGTGCAAACGGCGAACGGGAATGTTCTTGATGGCGGCACTTGTCCGTGCCCAGTGATAGGGCCCCCAGGGGTGCATCGCGCTTGTAGACTTCGGGAGCATCGCGAACACGGCGAGCATGAGCACAGCGGCGCAAATCCAACGAGTCGGTCGGCGCATGGGAGCTTCTCCTGTTTTTGCTGTCGTTCAGTACCCGGGGCTGGTTGCGTTTCTATTGACGGTGAAAAAGTCTAGCACGGCGCTATGTCGTGTCAACTACATGTGTAAGAATGATACATAGATGAAATGCCCTACTTGTGTCCTTATAGACACACTCTAGATGCTGATTGAATCCGCCGGCCATAGAAGGTTAACGAACATCGGTCTTCGACCGAACATCTGTACGATGTGGCAGGCAGCCGTTCGAGGACTCGCCATCGTGGCGCTCGCGTGCTACGCGGCGTCTGCGGCCGCGCAGGACAAGCCCGAGACGGACCCACCACCACAGGAGCCCCCAGTCCACGACCACGCGGCCATGATGGCAGCCGCCGCCAGGCAATGGACGTTCATGTGGGACGGCAACCTGTTCGCGACGTTCAACTATCAGGGCGGCTCGCGCGGGGAAAGCGACTTTCGATCGCAGAACTGGGGGATGGTGATGGGCAACCGCCGGCTTGGACCGGGCACGCTGCAGTTGAGCGGCATGCTGACCATGGAACCGATGACGGTTGGATCCGCCGGTTACGCCCACATCTTTCAGCTTGGCGAGGCGTACCAGAACCTGCCGGTGACCGATCGGCAGCATCCCCACGATCTGTTCATGCAGCTCGAAGCCGGATGGCGTGTGCCCATCAGCAAGACGGAATTCTCGATATCCGGTGGACCTGTCGGGTCGCCCGCGTTCGGCCCAACGCCCTTCATGCACCGGCCGTCGGCGTCGGAAAACCCGGTTGCGCCCTTGACGCATCACACGTTCGATTCGACGCACATCGCCATGGGCACCGTGACGGCTGGGCTGCGACTGGGGACGGTCACGGTCGAGGCGTCCGTGTTTCATGGGCGCGAGCCCGATGAACACCGCTACAACCTCGACACGGGCGCGCTCGATTCCAGTTCCGGGCGCGTGACGTGGCGGCCGGGTGGCGGTCTGGAATTCCAGTTCTCGCGTGGCTATCTCTATCAGCCCGAGCTGCTCGAGCCGGGAAACCAGCGCCGCACCAACGGATCGATATCGTGGCTGCACACGCGACAGAATCGTGCGTTCACCGCCGTCACGGTGATGGCGGGGCGCGTCACACGGACCTACAGCTGGAGCGGCTCGCTGCTGGCCGAAGCCACACACTGGATGGGCAACCAGGCCGTGTACGGCCGTTATGAAGGCCTCGCGATCGAAAGCGAGCACCTGATGTTCCCGCAGCTGATTCATCCCCCTCACCCGGGGGAGTTCATCGACTCGCTCCATGCGTTCACCGTAGGGGGCGTTCGCCGCATCATGGCGAGCCGCGGCATCGATCTCGGGGTCGGAGGAGATGCGACGTTCTATCGCGTGCCGCCGAGGCTGAAGCCCACGCACGGCGACAATCCCACGTCCGCGCACGTGTTTCTGCGCATCAGGCCGCTGCGCAATGCGCCGTCTGCCGAGCACCACCACTAGAAGAGCCCTGTGTCAGCCCGTCGAAGATGAAACAGAAGGTCAGAAGATCAGAAGAATCAGGGCATTCCTGAAAGAAATTCTTCTGAACTTCTGATCTCTTGTTTTTTCGGGACAGGCAAGGGCAATTTCCACTTCCGTGGACGTACAATCCGAACACGCTCCGTCGAAGATGAAACAGAAGATTCTTGCTTTTTCTTTGCAGAACGGCCGGTTATTGCGATCCCGAGAAAGTGACGGTCACGATTCCCAGACCGTTGGGGCAGAGATGCGTGGCGATCTTCTCCGTCCCTGTCACATTCGATTCGAGGATGAGCCCTTTGATGGTGCTCATCCCATGTGGCTGCGACTCGACGCTGCCGCTCGTCGCACCGATGAGGTTGGTGCTGCCGGTGAAGGTGCCATCGGTCTCGAGACTCCCCGAGTACTCGCGCGTATCTAAACCCTGAATGAGCCGGATGGTCAGTCGCCGCTCGCTGCCGCTCAGGACGAGGCGGCCGCTCGAGGGCAGAGAGATGCCGCAGTTGTTCGTGGCCACAGAGACGCGCACGTTGTAGGTCGCTCCCGTAAACGGCGGAGGCGGCAGTGCCCGCATGGTCACATCGAGGTGGGCGTCGTCCGACAGCGTCGTCGTTGCTTCCGCTGGTTCGTATCCGCTTCTCGTCACCCGGATGGTAAAGCTGGAATGGATGAGCGCGGAAAGGCTGTAGAACCCGCTCTCGTCGCTCGTCGCGCTTCGGCCCGCGTTGGGGCCGTCAACGACACTGACCGTGGCGTTCGCCAGACCTCGTCTGGTGGCGCCGTCGCTGACCACACCGGCCAGCGTGTTACTGGCAGGCGGGCGCGGTTCGACGGATACGGGAGTCGCTGTCGACACGCCTTCGATCGAGGCACGAATCTCACAGCTGCCCGGTCCGACAAGCGTGAGCTCACCTTCACGAGACACCGCGGCGGTGGCTTCGCTTGAGGATCCCCATGTGACCTTCGCGGTCACGTCTTCGGTCGCGCCATGAAGATTGGTTGCGATCACCTTCAGCGGAAAACGATCGCCGACCGTGCCTGTGGCAGGAACGCCGGACAGTTCGAGGGAATCCACGGGCGGCGTGCCCTGCGTCGGCCCCACCGTGCCGTGGCAGGCGACTGTGCCTGCGACGACCACCAAGACGAGGAACCTCGGGAAGCTCGCAGGCCGGCGAACAATGGCGTGATCAGGCGGGCAGAACACGGGGGATGCCAATCATTATAACGAGCGCATGTGAGGTGCGATGCGACATTGCTAACAGTCGAAGCCTTGGGCGCATGTCGCCAGCTTGCCCAGCTCGGCGCTTCGCTGCATGTTCTTTGGGCCGAGGGCGCTGAACGCGAACACGGTTCCAATCCCTGAAATTCTCCCGCCGCCCCACAACACGCCGTAGAGCCTGACGTCGTTGAGCTTCGGCCGGTTCGTGATGCGAAACACGGGCGAGCCGCTGTCGCCGCTATTGACGTTGGCCTTCACGATGTCCTGGCAGAGCTGCACGAAGCTGGTGCCGGACACGCCAGTGTTGACGCACGTCAGCACCACTTTCCCCTGCGACCAGCCCGTCGTGCGGCCGACCTTGTTGAGCGTTTCGTTCAACACCGGCGTGGAGCTTTCGGCCGTAATCCGAAACCGATCCGTGGTCACTCTAATGCTGTTCAGCGCCGGCGGCCTTGCGATCATGCCTCTTATGACTGTCACACCCGGGCCTGATGGATGAGGCACACGTGCGAACGCGCTGTCGCTGTAGCGGCATCGCCTCCTTGGTGGACAGTTCCCACCGGTGAAATACGCAGGGTCTCTTGTTTCGACGGCCATACGATACCTGTCGTCCGGGCCCCATGGCTGATAGAAGATCGTATTGTCGTTACCACCCTGATTGTCCGTGCAGTGAGAGTTGGTCACCATCCCCAGCGTTGTGCCTCTGATCGCCATGAAGCCAAGCGTGCAGATGAACGGTCCGAAGTTGATTTGCAGGCCGCCCATCAGCGGACGATGCTGGTTACGCACCGAGGCGAGGCGTTGCATGGGCGTGGTGAGCTCGATGCGGACCGATCCCCCAGGAATGCCAAGGCTCGCGAGCCGTTGCCGCACTCGAGCGCCGGCCGATGCCGACTCGACGCCGACGCGCAGGCGGTTCTGATCTTCGGCGATATCGGTCAGCACCACGCCGGGCAGCCCCAGGACGTCGGACCTCAGCGCCTCGTGCCAGCCATACAGATTCGACGAAGCTGTACTCCGCCGCCCTCACGTTCATCCTCATCGTCGACGCCGGCTCCATCATGGGATGGTCGCGAAACGCCGATTCGACATCCAGCGACATGCCTGCGAGCCGGCTGTTGCCGTCCTGCGCGGCGAGCGTGCTTTTCAGCACGTACATCGTGAGGCGTCCATCGTTGTCGAAGAACATGCCGCCGAACGCGGGGTCGCGCCTGGCCACGTCGAGCAGTTGCTCGTCGAGTGTCCTGCCGTTCGACTGGTCGATGTCGGCGGGTGTAGGCGCCTGCTGCGCCGCGGCCGGCTCGGACGACAGCACCGCGGCAGCAACAATCGCCAGAGCTATTCCCGTCGCACAGATCGCAAGAGATTTCATGGTGTGGGTACCCCGGGGAATGCAACCTGAATATCGGGCAGGACAGGAAAAAGAATTAGTCTGGACAGCTCCCGGCGATTAACGCTTCCTTCATCGTACGACTCCAGAGCTTCAGCTCGCGCTCTCGCTTCAAAGCGGCGCTGAGCGACTCGCATTGCTCCGAGTAGACCAGCGACACCGGCCGGCGCGACCGCGTGTATTTTGCGCCCTTGCCAGTGTTGTGTACCTCAACCCTTGCATGCGGATCGCGAGCGTATCCCGTGTAGAACGTGCTGTCGGCGCAACGAACCATGTACACGAAGAACACGCGGTGATCTGTACGCCTTTGAGCGGTGCTCATGCCGACCGTCGCTACCTCCGATACGAAGGATATGGCGGCCGTGCTGCTGGTGCTGTTTCCTCTCCTGTTTCTGTTCGATACGCGGCTGGGCGGCGTGGCGCTCGTCGTGGCGATCGTTCTGCTCTACAACCGCAAATCCGCGCGCTGACCACGTCATGGCGTTCGTGGCGCGCGGGAACTCAGCATCTCCGTCCAATTGAAGATCACCGTGATCGGCGAAGCAGGCCGTCGACCAAGCACGCGAGGATGCAGACCGGAGTGCGATCTAGGAAGCGTCGAAGCACATCGGTCGCTTTCAATCCTCTGGCGCGCCGTCTGGCAGCGCCATGCGGACGCGCCCACGAATGCCTCAGCGAGTCGCTAATGAAAGAACCCGTTCGGCTGCTCCACAAGCTCGGCATGGCCCATCAAAATAAGCCGCTCGCGGAGTTCTTCGGCCCTCGCGCTCACGGCACGAATAGCGTTCGTGAGCGTGATCAGCTGCTCGTTCGATGGGAGAGGATGGCTCCGCACGATGTCCCACTCGCGGGGATTCTCGGTGCGCTCATCGGGAAGCCCGATGATCACGTGCCCCGGATGCACCGACAGTCCATGAGCGAGCCGCTCCAAGCGTTCCGCCAACTCGCCCGCTTCTTTGACCAGCGCGTCCCGTCGGCGCGTCGCTTCCCGGTACGCGCCGATGACGCCCTCGAGATCGCTTCCTTCGTCCTTCTCCAACATGGTGTCCTCCGCTCGTGGGGTGAATGAGATGGCCCAGTGGGCTGAGACAAAGAACGCCGGGCCCTTGAGGGCGAGCCCTCTGTCAAAATCCAAACGATACGGCCAGGCCTTTCACGCGTGCAGAGAACAACGGCACGACGATCAGGACCGCACGTGAGGCCTCTTGAGACGGCGGCGCCTGGTAGACCACGCGCACCTTCCCGGGAATCACGGCGTCGACAGCCAGTCCGATCAGGGCGCCGAGTGCCGGGAACACGGTGAACCCTTCAGCACACTCGACAGGCGCGTCAATGTCGCCGGAGTCGTCGGCGATGGCGCCGATACACCACGCGGTCCCCAGGCTTGCACCAATTCCGAGACCGATGAGCGTGCCGTTTTTGAGCGAGTCGCGAGCGCGAGCTCGAACGCGACGAACATCAGGCGCGGCGAAGGTTTCGAGGCCACTTGCCTTCAGGACGAGTGCGTCGCTCGAGAGTCGTTCGAGCCTGCCGCGAACTTCACGTCCTGCTGTGTCGGTCACCCAAATCCGTTGGCCGACCTCTATGCGTCCGGCGAGCGCGTCGAACGATGCCGCAGGATCCTGCGCCGACGCAGCCGCGGCCGTCGACAGGAACCCCGCGACCACCAAGAGGACGGCCCGTGCCCTGACGAGACGTCCAGCCACATCCTCACTAACACGGTTCATCAGAGGACACCTCCTTCGACCCGCGTCAGTTGTGTCCGCGTAAAACGCGCGATACGCGCCTGGAACGCATGCAAGGCGAATACCCCGGAAGCTGTCTGTGGGCCGCGTGGCCATGATGGTCCTGCACTTCGGACCAGACCGACTGGCCCTTCGTTGCCTGGCGTGTAGTGCTGGGTTATCGCGCGTGGGAATTTCACCCCAGTGGCGCTGAATAGTTCGCTGCCAATACTTCGATCGCCCACGGTGTAACGGCCCTCAGTTTGCGTCGGTAAGACGCAAGATGAGGTCTCGCGTGATGTGAGGGCGGAGCATGGAGATCGTCGGTTACCGCTTCGGCAGTATCGACATTGATGGCCGGACATACACGTCGGACGTGATCATTACGCCGGAGCGCGTCATCGACAGGTGGCGGAGACGGCGGGGTCACGCCCTGGCGGTCGCCGACCTCGACGACGTCGTGGCGGTCAGGCCCGACGTATTGGTGATCGGCACCGGCTACTTCGGCCGCATGGCCGTCGCGCAAGAAACGCGACGGTACTCTGGAGCAGCAGGGCATTCAGGTGCACGACGCACGTACCCGCGAGGCCGTACACGAGTTCAGGCAATTGCAGAAGGAACGCCGTCGCGTCGTCGCCGCGCTGCACCTGACATGTTGAGCTGCTGTTGGCGATCACGCATGACCGTGCGCTGCTCCCTACGGGCTGCTATCGCGATAGGCGCCATCGCCCTGGTGGTGGTTGGCGTCGAGGCCTGCGAGTGCGCGCACGGTCTGTCGCTCATCGTTCGAGCGGCCAATCTCACCGGGTTCGTTCGAACCCTGGCCGATCTGGACACCGTGCGTCACGAGGAGCATCTCGTGAGCATTCCAGTGGGCCCGAAATCGGTCAGAGGCCGGGTCTACATGCCCGCGCGAGGGTCGAGTCAGACCGTGCTGGTCGTCGCAGGACTTCACCCGGCTGGCATCGACGAGCCGCGCCTGATGGGTCTTGCACGCGAACTCGCCAGGAGCCAGGTGACGGTGGTGACGCCCGAGATCCCGGAGTTGTCGCAATTCGAGATTACGCCAGCACTGACGGATCAGATCGAACGCGCGGCCTTGTGGCTGGCCACCAGCACCGACCTCGCGCCGACAGGTCGTATCGGCCTCATGGGGATCAGTTTCAGCGGCGGCCTCTCAGTCGTGGCCGCCGGCCGTCCAGCGTTACGCGATCGCCTGTCGTATGTATTTGCCCTGGGCGGCCACGACGATCTGCCACGCGCGTTGACGTACCTGTGCACGGGAATCGAGGGAGGGGCCGCGAGCGTTCCGTGGAAGGAGCCCGATCTCGCCACCGTGCAGAGGCCGCCGCACGATTACGGCGTGGCGGTCGTGCTGCTCAACGTGGCGGATCACCTGGTGCCCCCCGAGCAAGTCGCCTTGCTGCGGGACGCCGTACGCCGTTTTCTCTGGGCGTCGTATCTCGATACCGTGGACGCACCGGCGGCCGCGCGTGAGTTCAACGAGCTACGGATCCTCGCACGACGCCTGCCAGAACCCGCCGCAAAGCTGCTTGATGCGGTGAACAATCGCGACGTGGCTGGCCTCGGCCCTCTGCTGCTTCCCTACGTCGTGAGCCACGTGGAATCGGCAGCGCTTTCCCCTTCCCGATCACCGGCCCCAACGGCGCCGGTATTCCTGCTGCATGGGAGGCACGACACGGTCATCCCAGCTGAAGAATCCGTGTATCTGGCGCAGCGGCTTCGCACACAGTCGGTACCCGTGCGTCTACTCCTGACAGATCTGATCTCTCACGCCGAGGCCGACCAGCCGGCCGCGATCCTCGACATCTGGAGACTGGCACGCTTCTGGGGCGACCTGCTGGGGCGATGAACGTTCGGCGGCTACTACTTGGCGTCGCGGATTCCCAGACGAAGGCGACATGATCGGTGGCGATGTGCGCGGCGAAGGTGAAGCCAAGGATCAGCGCGACCTGGTGAGCCGGCTTCATGCCGCGCGCGCCGGGCGCGACAGAGCCGTCACGACCATGTCGTCGGTGACCTCGGAGAAGTCGTCGAAGAACTGGCCGACGGCATAGAAGTCAACTGGAGCAGCCAGGCAGACCGTCTCATCCGCCTCTGCCTGAATCCGCGCGAGCGTCTGCGGCGGGGCGACCCCTATGGCCACGATGAGCTTCTGTGGCTTCCGTGCGCGTACCGACCGAATCGCCGCCAGCATCGACGACCCGGTGGCAATCCCGTCATCGACGATCACGACGATGCGACCGGCTGGATCGATGACCCGCTGGGCTCGCGTGTACATCTCCCGGCGTGCGCGGATGACTTCTTGCTGCGCGCGGATTTCCTCGCGCAGGTACTCCTTGTCGGCAATGGCGAAGTAGCTGCCCTTCAGCACGGTCCCGGCTTCGTCCACGGCGCCAATCGCCAGCTCCGGTTGCCCCGGTGCGCGCAGCTTGCGTACGAGCACCACATCCAGCTCGCCGTCGAGAGCATCCGCTATGGTCCGAGCCATGGGCACCGCACCGCGGGGCACCCCCAGGATCAACGGGTTGTGGCCCTTGTAGGCGCCGAGCCGCCCGGCCAGTTGCTTCGCCGCCTCGTCCCGATTCTTGAAACGCATCGCATCGACTCCAGGCTCTGCACGCGAGCTAATAGGCGAGGTACACCATGCTGACGCGGTGAGCCGCAATTGCTATACCAGGCGCGGACCCTCTGGAGATCGCGCCGTTCCCGACGCGACGAGGCCTGCGGCAACATCTGAAATCTCGCAGAGCCTCGAGATTTTCCCCAACGCGGCTCGCGTGCTATTCACGCAGCAGCCTGCGAGAGTTGCCGTCGAAAGAGAGCTGAAGTGACACTGGCACGCCACGTGCCCCATCGATGGTTCACAGACATGCACCAACCTTGACCGGTCCCAATGCGTCGCCACGCCCGAAAAGGTCCGCCATGACATGCGCCTCCACGCCGAAAGACATGCCCGTTCCCTACGAGCCCCGGACGATGAGGACGGGGCACGTTGACGCGCGAATGACGTGGTGCGTCGTCGAGCCAAAGACCAGCAGATCGAGCGCGCCTCGTCCATGGACGCCCATCACGATCAGATCCGACTGCCGCTCGGTGGCCCGCCGGAGTATCTCGCGATACGCTCGACCTTCGACGACGGCCGTATCCACGGTGCAGTAAGTGCGGGCCTGCTCCGGAATCAGCTCGTGCAGCTTGCGCCGGGCTTCGGCAGCGGCCGCTTCGCGAATTCGGGAGAGGTCGAGCGCAGGCATCGTTGGTTCTTCGAACAACCCCGAAGGGAGCTCCACGACGTGCAGCAGCGTGAGCTGTGCATCCGCCTCCTCGGCCATGTTCATCGCATGCGCCAGCGCACCGAGCGAGCTCTCCGAAAAATCAACCGCGCAGACAATCCGGCGAAACTGGATCGGCGAGCCGGCGGGGACGTCGGGAGCTCGTGGCGGAACGACCAACGTGTGACAGGTTGTTTTCCGAATGACCTTCTCCGTCACCGAGCCGAGGAAGAGGCGCTGAAAGCCTGACCGCCCGTGCGTGCCGAGCACCAGCAGGTCCGCGTGCGTTTCACCGAGCTGTGCCAGGATTTCCTCGTGGACGAATCCCGCCTCTTGAATGCGGAACTCGACGGGTACGTCTCGCGGCACGGCCGCCGCCATTCGCCGCAGGTCGCTCAGGAGTCGTTCACGATCGGCGTCCTCGAGCGCCAGCGGCGGAAGATCCATCGTGGGGAGATTCGCGAACACATAGAGCAGCGTCAGCCTGGCCTCGTACCAGCGAGCGATGGCTGCAGCATGATCGAGCGCATGCTGCGAGATCTCGGAGAAATCGACCGGACAGAGTACGTGAGCAATACGGATCATGTTCACACCTTACCTGGCTTTGCCTCGAGCGCAATGTGCCGTGTGCTGTCACCGTCACGTGGGACATGCGCCAAGCATGCCCGTGGCAACCTTCGTGCCCGAACTCGGGAAGCACGTCGGCACCGCAATTGCCTCTTCTACGAATGCCGCCTGACTCCGAAGCACCGAAGGGATGCCGCGAAGAAGTTGGAGCGCCCGTACTGCATCTTCGACCTGCCTGGCGAGTGCTTCGTAGTCGGCCCCGGTCAGCCGCATCGGCGGACCAAACGTCACGCGCACATGTCCAGGTCGCGCCATGTGCCAGGTGCGATGGAGCACGCGGTCCACGCCCTCGAGACGTACGGGCACGACCGGCACGTCCAACCGTGACGCGATCATGCCGATGCCCGCGCGAAATCGATCGATCTCACCCGTGTCCGTGTGGTGTCCTTCCGGAAAGATCAAGACCGAGAACCCGTCCTCGACCAGCTCGCCCATGTAGCGCAGTGTCTGCCGCGCACCGGCTTCACGCTGCGGCAGCGGAAACGCGTTGAAGAGCAGCGCGGCCAGATAGTAGGCGGCACTCGTGGCGATCCGAAGCATCAGCCCGCGGCCTTCCGGAACGAAATGCGCGGCGAAGAACTCCTTCGACATCGCCGGCGCCAGGCGATACCGCCAGCGTCGGGTCAAGGCAGCCATGATGACCGGCGTGTCCATGTAGCTCTGGTGATTGGATGCGAAGATGACCGGCCCTTCGAGGCCCTCAAGGTGCTCGACGGCCGTCAACGTGGACCCACGCGAAGACGCGAGCGAGTGGCAGGATGAACCCGGGCAATGCGACACGACGAACCATTCGCGCGACCAGCGATCGATTCCAGGCGGGGAACTCCCGCACCTCGGAGGGCTCCACTTCGCCCTTGGATGCCTCGTCGACGAGCGCACGCAATTGCCCGACATCATGCGCGCCGGAAAACGCCTTTTCATCCAGCCGCGTCTGAAACGCGTCCTCGAGCGCGACCATCAGCTCGACGCGCTCGAGGGAGCTGAGCCCCAGCTCGTCGATCGTCGTCGTCGGGGACAGGTCCCCGCGTCCCGTGTACTTCGCGACCAGCGAGGCCAGCTTGTCGGCGGCTGGCGCCGCCGCGGCTGGGACCGCGCCGGTCCGGACCCATTCACGGATCGCGGCGCGCTTCAGTTTCCCCGTCCCTTCGGTGCGTGGCAGCGTCGACTGCGGCCAGACGAGCGCACGCCGAATCTTCTGGTGGCTTTCCAGACGAGCGTTCGCACTTCTCACGACGGCGTCGGAATCGACGCCGCCATCGAGCACGAGCACCACGTGCACGCGTTCGCCAGCCGTATCCGGCGCGATCGAAACGCCAACCGCGGCGGAATCGCGCACACCCGGGATCTGGTTCACGACGCGCTCGATATCGTCCGGGAAGACCTTCAAGCCTTCCGGCGTCACGATCACTTCCTTCTTGCGTCCTCGAATGAACAGCCGCCCGTCCGGGCCGATCTCGCCGATATCGCCCGTGTGGAACCAGCCGCCTTCGAAGGCCCGTGCCGTTTCCGCCTCCGCTTCGAAGTACCCGCCGGTGACGTTGTCGCCTCGCACGAGGATCTCGCCGTCCGGCGCGATCTTCACGTCGACGCCGGGCAGTGCCTTGCCGACCGATCCCGCCTGAATGTGAAATGGGTGCGTCACGCTGACAATCGGAGCCGTCTCCGTGAGCCCGTATCCCTGGATCACCGCGAAGCCGCGCGCGGACCAGAACGCCTCGAGCTCTGCGTCGAGCGGGGCCGCACCGACCACGAACGCCCAGAACTTCGCTCCAAACAACCGATGAAGCTGTCGATAGCGCCACCATCGGAACGCCCAGGATTGTTTCGTCGGAACGAGGGCGGCATCTGGTGCGGCGCGAAGCGCGTGCGCCCGCAGCACGTCGAGGATCTTCGGCACGGACACCAGCACCGACACGCGCCGGCGCCTGATCAACGTGATGATGTCCGCCGGGTTGTAGCCGCGCATGAACAGCACGACGCCGGGCAGCATCGGCGGGATGAACGTGGCCATCGCCTGCCCGAACATGTGACTGAGCGGCAGCAGGTTCAGAAACCGCAGCGGGAAGACCGGCCGGGCCCAGGCGCGATACTTTCTGATCTCACGCTCCACCGGCACGATGTTCGCCAGCACGTTGCGATGCGTGATTACGACGCCTTTCGGGTCGCCCGTGGCGCCTGACGTGAAGATGATCTCCGCCACGTCATCAGGGTCGATCGCCACCGCCGGTGGCGTTCCGTCTCGCCATTCCAGCTCGTGGAGTCTCCATACGGGGACGTCGAGCGCCTCGGCGCGGCGGCACATCGTCGCCAACGAGGATGAGCCGCGCCGCCACACGCGTGGCGATACGCGTCAGGAACTCGGGCGAGGCGCGGTAGTCGATCGGCACGACAATGACGCCGCCGACGAGACAGCCCCAGAACGCGACGATCCATTCCGGGCGGTTCTCGCTCCAGAACACGACCTTGTCGCCCTTGCTGACGCCGGCGTCAACCAATCGTGACGCGAATCCGCGGGCGGCGTGGCCAACCTCCGCGTACGAGTGGCTCCGCGCCCGGAAGCCATCGTCATGCACGAGGAACTGACCCTTCGCTCTGGCGAGGTCGTTGAAGTAGTCAATCAGGGTGTCTCGAGGCACTGGGGAGTCCTCGCGGCCGACCTATCCTTTGACGCACACGAGCGGGAGCAGCTTCGCCACCTTGCGGAATGCCTCGGCCTTTGTTGGACCGATGCCGACAACGCCGATATCGGCGTCATGTGAGAAATGCGCCCACCTGGTCATGCGGCGGTCCCCCGGCGCCTCGGTCATGGTCGCTCCGACTGCGCTCGCCGCAAGAGCTGCGCCACGAGGGTCTAGTTGGTCCCGTCGTGGACAGCGACGTCATGTCGAGAAGGAGCATGCGGAGGATTTCCGATCGGGTGCGAACTTGTTCCCGGAGGCCGCCATGTCGATCGGGCCGTCGACTGCGCCGCGCGGATCGCAAGCTGGCGCGGGGCCTGCATCCTCTCTTCGCGACACGTCGAGAGCCTCCATGGAGCACCGCATCACCGTCTTCGCCGGGCCAGCGAACAGCCAGCTGGGTGCGGCGGTCTGCGACGCTCTCCGGGTGTCACCCGGCCTCTATGAGTGCCGGCGCTTCCCCGACGGCGAGACGCAGATTGAGGTCAACCAGTCGGTCCGGGGTCGTGACGTGTACCTCCTGCAGTCCACCAGCCCGCCGGTGGATCAGCACATGATCGAGTTGCTCCTCCTCGCCGACGCCTGTCGTCGCGCCGGAGCCGTTCGTCTGACCGCCGTCATTCCGTACTTCGGCTACGCGCGGCAAGACCGTCGATCGGCTCGTCGATCGCTCGGCGGGCGCGTGGCTGCAAACGTCCTCGGCACCTGCGGATTCGATCGGTTGATGTTGATCGACGCCCATACGCCGGCCATCGAAGGGTTCTTCGATATGCCTCTCGATCACTTGACGGCGGTGCCACTGCTGGCGCGGGCGGTTGCACCAGTGATCGGCGAGACCACAATCATCGTGGCGCCCGATCTCGGAGCCGTCAAACTGGCGAGGGCGTACGCCAGTCAGCTTCACGTCCCGATGGCGTTCGTCCACAAGACACGGCTTAACGGCGAGGCGGTGGAAGCTCACGCCGTGATCGGTGAGGTTCGCGGGCGGGTGCCGCTCATCGTCGACGACATGCTCAGCACCGGAGCCACCATCGAGGCGGCGGTTGGCGCGCTCGTCCAGGCAGGTGCGGCAGAACCGATGTCGGTCGCCGTCACACACGCCCTTTTGGTCGGCCGTGCACGCGAGATTCTCCAGAGACTGCCGCTCGCCAACGTCGTAGTCACCGACACGGTCGCCAGTGAGCCTCCAGCGCCACGGCAGGTGCAGGTGTGCAGTGTGGCGGCGCTGCTCGCGACCGCCATTCGACGGAATCACCACGACGAATCACTGGCCGACTTGCGTGCATCCGCGTAAGTGCCACACTCGCAATGTTGAAGAGGACGTGAGTTATGTTCGCCATCAAGAAGATCCTGGTTCCGATCGACTTCAGCGAGACCTCCCAGCGAGTACTCTGAAATAGGACGAACGCTCGCCGACGCGTGCGGGGCATCACTTCACCTGCTGCACGTAATCAGCCATCCCCTGGCCGCCACCCAGACCGAAGACCAGCAGCGGCGCGATGCCTGCCGCCGACTCGAGGCCCTGCTGGACCACACCGATCGGGACAAGCGCCATGCGACGACGTCGTGCGGCGTCGGGACGCCTGTGCGCGAGGTCGTCAACTACGCCACCGCGCATGAGACCGACCTCATCGTGATGGGCACCCACTGGCACGGGCCAACGGTCCCGATGGCGACCGGAAGCATTGCAGAAGGAGTGCTCGCTCTGGCTCCCTGCCCGGTCCTGGCCGTGAAGGGCGCCGAACGGGGCGCCCGCGAATCGGACGTCGCTCCCGATCCTGCCTCGACGTCCGCATGAGAGAGCGGCATGTTCGACGACACTCACTCGGCGCTCCTGATTGTCGACGTGCAGAATGACTTCTGCACCGGCGGCTCGCTGCCGGTGCCGAACAGCGAGCCCGTCCTCGATTCGCTCAACCGGTACGTGGACGATGCCGCGGATCACGGCGTGCCGATTTACGCGTCGCGCGACTGGCATCCGGCCGTCTCGGCCCATTTCGCTCCGTACCGGCGGGAGATGGCCCGTCCACTGCGTCCAGGGAACGGTCGGCGCGCGATTCCCCTCCTCTCTCCATCTCCCTCCCGCGACGACAGTCCTCAGCAAGGGCGAACAGGTCGATACGCCCGGCTACTCGGCGTTCGAGGGCCGGACGCGCGATGGGACCCTTCTGCTCGATGACCTTCGAAAGCACGACATCACGCACCTGTATGTCGGTGGCCTCGCGACGGACTACTGCGTCAGGGCGTCGGTGCTCGATGCGCTCTCGGCCGGCTTGACGGTCACCGTTCTTCAGGATGCCGTCGCGGGAGTCGACGTGCGGCCTGGCGATTCCGCTCGAGCGATTGCTGAGATGCGGAAGCAAGGAGCGTCGTTCGCGTTCGGACCGCCGAGAACGATTCAGCGCGCTCTGCCGGTATCCGTGTGACAACATCGTCAGTATGGCGATGAGACCTCCTGATCGACCAGCCCCGGCGACCCCTGCTTGGAGCTCGGCCCTCTTCAGTCCAGCTCTTCTGACCGACCTGTACGAGCTGACGATGCTCGAGGCCTATTTCGAAGAACAGATGCACGACACGGCCGTGTTCAGTCTGTTCGTCAGGCGACTCCCGGACCATCGCAACTATCTGTTGGCCTGCGGCCTCGACGATGTGCTGCACTTCCTGGAAACGCTGCGATTCGACGCCGCCGCCCTCGATTATCTGCATTCCCTGGAGCGCTTCTCCGATCGCTTCCTGCGGCATCTGGAGCAGCTCCGTTTTACCGGCGACGTCTACGCCGTGCCCGAGGGCACGCCCGTCTTCCCGTCAGAACCGATCGTGGAAGTCTCTGCGCCCATTGCTGAAGCGCAGCTCGTTGAAACGTTCGTGATGAACCAGATCCATCTCCAGACCGTGCTGGCTTCCAAGGCCGCTCGCGTGGTCGAAGCGGCGGGGGGCAGACAAGTGGTCGACTTCGGATTGCGCCGCATGCACGGGGTGGACGCGGGCCTGAAGGCCGCGCGCGCGTTTCACATCGCGGGCGTCGACGCGACGTCCAACGTCGCCGCCGGCCAGGCCTATGGACTGCGCGTGGCGGGCACGCTGGCACACAGCTACATTCAAGCGCACGACGATGAATACGAAGCCTTTCGCGCGTTCACGCGCCTCTACCCTGATACGGTGCTGCTCGTGGACACCTACGATACGCTCGCGGGCGTCCGCAAGGTGGTGCAACTCGCCAACGAGCTCGGCCCGGCCTTCCGTGTCAGCGCCGTGCGCCTCGATTCGGGCGATCTCAAGGAACTCGCGTTCGCGACGCGACGCATTCTCGACGCCGCCGGACTCCAGCGGGTGGGTATCTTCGCCAGCGGTAATCTGAACGAGGACGCGATCGCAACCCTGATTGCGGCCGGGGCGCCGATTGGCGGCTTCGGCGTCGGCACGGATATGGGCGTCTCGCGCGATGCGCCTGCCCTGGACATCGCGTACAAACTCGTGGAGTACGCGGGCCGCGGCCGCCTGAAGCTATCCACCGGGAAGGCCGTGCTTCCCGGCCGGAAACAAATCTTCCGCGTTGAACAGCACGGGATTGCGACCCACGACGTGCTCGGACGAAGTGCCGAATCGCTTCCTGGCCGTCCGCTCATGCGCCAGGTGATGCAGCATGGCGTGCGGCTTCCCGAGGGGCGCATAAGCCTGAACGACGCACGGGCGTGCGCGAAGCGCGAGATCGGTCGTCTGCCCGCCAGCGTGCGCGGGCTCGACGCTGCGCATCCGCCGTATCGGGTCGACCTGAGCGAGGGCCTCAGCGCCGATCGTGATCGGCTTCAGCACGCATACGCAGAGGAAAGCCTGTAAGAGCCGTTACAAGCGGCCCGACCGCAGGATTCCGATTGCGAGGCCGATTCCCAGGAAGCCCGCCGTCACGAAACCCGCCAGCCCTAACATGGGATATCCGAACGCCTGCGGACCGATGGCCGCATGCACCATGATCGACGACCCGATCACGATAGCTCCGATCACGACCGCGAAGCTCAGGCGGTTGCTCGACCGATCCATTTCACGGACGAAGAAGTCGAGATTGCGGTGGACGAACTGAATCTGCAGGCCGTCGGTGCGGGCCTTTTTGGCGATCTCCGCCAGGTTCGCCGGCACCGTGCGCAGCGCCCTCAGCACTTCCCGACTGGCATCCGCGGTGCGAAGCGCCAGTACACGAGGACTATGTTTCTGCTCGATCAATGACTCGACCAACGGCGTGGCGTGTCGGACCATCTTGAACGACGGATCGAGCTGACGACCGATCGCCTCGATGGTCGTGACCGACTTGATCAGGAGCAGGAGGTCGGCTGGCAGCTTCAACCGGTGCCTCGACATGGCGTCGGTGATGGACCTGAAGAGGTCGCCCAGCGAGAGATCGCCCAGCGTCACATCGGAATAGATGTCCAGCATCTCGTGGATGTCCTGTGTCAGCGCTGGCATGTCGACCGGCCGCAGCGGCGTCGCCACCTCCACCACGATGGCCGCGATGCGCTCGGCATCGCGCTGGCCAACCGCCAGGATGATCTCGGCCAGCCGTTCGCGCATCTCCTGGCTGATGCGTCCCACGATGCCGAAGTCGACGAATGCCAGGACATTCCCCGGCATGACGAGAATGTTGCCGGGATGCGGATCGGCGTGAAACAGGCCGTTCACGAGAATCTGCCTGAGCACGATGCTGGCGCCGCGCTCGGCGACGAGTCCTGGGTCCAGATCTGGCACCTCGCCGCGGGCCACGGTCGAGACCTTCACGCCGTCCAGGAATTCCATCGTGAGAACCGCGGGCGTGGTCAATGGCCAGCAGATCGCCGGGTAGCGCACCGTGAGATCGCCGGCGAACTGCGACGCCACCCGTTCGATCAGGCGGCCCTCGCGGACGAGATCCTGCTCGCGGCGGATCGTGCGAGCGAACTCGTCCACCAGACCGCGCACGCTGTACAAGCTCGCATCGGGAACATGGCGCTCGGCCAGGACGCTGAGATCGGACAGGATGGCGAGGTCCGCTTCGATCACCGCACCGATGCCGGGCCTTCGCACCTTGACGGCGACGACATCTCCCGAAGGGAGGGTCGCCCGGTGGACCTGCGCAATCGACGCAGCCGCCAGCGGTCTGGCATCGAACTCGGCGTACAGCCGGCTGACCGGGTGGCCCAGCGCTTCCTCGATCGCATGCTCCGCCACTCCAGGCTCGAGCTGGGGTACCGAGTCCTGCAGCAGCGCGAGCTCGGTAATGACATCCGCGGGGAGAAGGTCGGCGCGGATGCTCAACGCCTGCCCGAACTTGATGAAGGTCGGTCCCAGCTCTTCAAATGCCAGGCGCAGCCGGCGCGCGCGACTCAGCTCGCGATCAACGTCGCGACCGAGCGCAGAAAGCACTCGCCGGCCCGCCGCGAGGTACGGCGTCAGGTGAAGTGCGTGCACGACATCCACAAATCCGTACTTGACGAGGACGCTGACGATTTCGCTGTATCGGCGGACGTGCGTCACGCGCGGAAAGGCTCGCCGGGCGAGGCTTGCTCCTGCTGGTCTGGCTTCGCCGGGCATAGTCCCCGTTGGCATTGGCACTTCTGGATCAGGCAATGGCAATGCCACGCGCGATCGCCCGCCCTCAAGGCAATTTCTGAGAGACGGGCGCGGAATTCCATCAGAATCGCGAAATATTCCGCACAGTCCGGGGCGATCGCCTGCTCAACTGCATGTCCGCGGCCGTTGGCCTGGAGACTGCATCGCCTCTGGCAGTGAGTGCAGAGGTTGCGTGTCGCCGCCGATTAGCAGGCGACGGACGGGAAATTCCGGCAGTCGTCGACACCTACCACCATCTCCCGAGTCGTCCGACGTACTTCCGCGAGCTGGCGACGTCCCTGACCGCGGGAGGACGGGTGGCGATCGCGCGCCGGCTAGACTTCGCCCATCCCACCTGCTCCAAGCGTCGACTCCTGCCGTTCTTCGTTTGACGATTGTCAGCGATACAACCGCTTCCGACGGCAATTGAGGCGGCGATCTTCTCATCTAATCCTCATCTTCCCGTCATCCACGAGGTCCGCTCCCGTGTCACCTTTCACGAGCCCGCGGTACGACACGCCGCCGGGAAAGGAGCGAACGATGAGTACAAGAATCAACCGCAGAATCGTTGTTGCCGGCGTTTTGACCCTGTTGATCTCGAGCCTCGCGGCCGAGCTCAGTGCGCAAGAGCGCTGCAGCGCCGCCAGCTTGCGAGGCAGTTATGCCTTCAGAGTAGACGGGGACGAACGTCTCGGAATCCTGTACCTGCCGGCGGGACCTTTCTCGGCAGTTGGCCGCAACACGTACGATGGACATGGACACATGAACGGCGTCATCCTCGTCAGCTCGAACGGCGCGATGATTCCCGCGAGTTACACCGGGACCTACACCCTCGCCGCCGACTGCACGGGAACCAAATCGGCGGCGCTCAACATCGGCCTGACGGTGGACTTCTATTTCGTGGTCGATAGCAACCTGCGCGGGATCGAAATGATTCGTGACGCAGGCTGGCCCGGCCAACGGGCCAGCCGGCGGTCTACGACATCAGCGGCAGTGCCCGAAAACTATCTGCTGCCCAGGCGAACAAAGACCGGGACGATGACGGGCGAGAGTAAGATGACGCCGGAGGAGTGACCATGCAGAAGCTCGGGGGACATCCTGTCAGAACGTGCGCAGGCTCACTTCGCAGGACGGGAACGCGAGATGGACACCCTTCTCGGGCTGTTCGAGAAGGGTGGACCATTGGTCGTGCACGTGCATGGCGTTGCCGGCATCGGCAAGTCCAGCCTGCTCGAGGCGTTTGCGGGGCGCGCCCGTGCGAAGGGGATTCGCGTCGTCAGGATTGACTGCCGGACGGTCGAACCGACTGCGGGGACTGCTGACGGAGCTGTCGGACGCCTTGGGCGAGCCGTTGTCCAGCGTCGAGGAGGTGCGCCCACGGTTATCGTCCTTCGGCGAGACCGTCGTGATCGTGCTGGACACGTTCGAGGTCTTCGTGCTCCTCGACGCTGGATCCGGCAGGTCTTCGTCCCGTCGCTTCCGGTGAATGCGCGCCTGGCCATCGGGAGCCGCAACCCGCCGTCAGCGGCGTGGCGAACGACGCCGGGCTGGCAGGGACTCTTCCGGAGCCTGCCGCTCGATCCACTGCCGGAGACGGACGCGCTGCGCTACCTCGCCTCGTCGGGCATCCCGGCGGACGTCGCACGACGAATCAACAGCGTTGCGCGCGGCCATCCGCTCGCCTTGAGCATGTCGGCATCGATCGCGCTGTCGGACACTGAGCACCGTATCGAAGACACCGGCCTGCACCAGGTGATCGACGAGCTCTCGCGGTCGTACATCGAGGCGGTGCCGGACGCGATCACGCGGCAAGCCCTCGAAGCGAGTTCGGTCGTTCGCTGCGTCACCGAGCCGCTGCTTCATGCCATCCTGCCGGGAATTGCGCCCCGAGACACGATGGAGCGGCTCGGCGCGCTGCCGTTCGTCGAGCTCGGGCGCGAGGGGTTGTTCATCCACGACGCTGTGCGCAGTGCGATCGACGTCAGTTTTGCCGCGCACGACCCCGATACGCATCGCGAGTACCGCCGCGCGGCGTGGGTCTATCTGCGGCGCAGGCTGCAGCACGCCCGCGGCAGGGAACCATGGCGCTATACTGCTGATCTCCTCTTTCTCCTCGAGAATCCGGTCCTGCGAGAGGGCTTTTTTCCGAGCGGCGCGCAGCCGCTTGCCGTCGAACCGGCGACAGCCGGCGACGAGGAGGCCGTCCTGCGTCTCGTGGCGGCGAACGCCGCGCCGGAGCGCGACGCGCTCGCGGCCTGGTGGCGCTATCACGCCGACAGCTTCCGCATCGTCCGGGATCGTGAAGGGAGCATCTGCGGGCTCTGCATCATGATCCGCGCCTCCGAGTTGCACGAAGCGGTCGATGCGGCCGATCCCGTCGCAGCGGTGTGGCGTCGCGATGTCGCGGCGCGCGGCCCTTCCAACGCGTTGTTCTGCCGCCGATGGCTGGATCGCGATGTCGGCGAATCGCCGTCAGCCTCGCAGGCGGCGTCGTGGGTGGACCTCAAGCGGATCGTACATGGAACTGCGGGGCACGTTGCGGTGGGTGTACGCCGCTGTGGCGAATCCCGAACCGTATATCAAGGTGGTCACCACGCTCGGATTCCGGCCGCTGTCGGACCCGACAGCCGACGTCGGCGGTCAGACGGTGTATTCCGTCCTCCTCGACATGGGGCCAGGCTCCGTCGACGCGTGGTTGGCGGACCTGGTTGGCGCAGAAATCACGGCCGAGGAGATTCGCGCGGCGAAAATGCTCGATGTCGATGGCCGGGAGCTCGTTCTGCCCTCAGGTCGGGTGACCCTGACCCCGTTGGAGTTTGGCGTGATGCAGTACCTGACAGGACCATCCCGGAAAAGCGGTGTCTCGTTATGACCTCATGGAAGCCGTGTGGGGATACAGAAACGAAACCGCCAGCAACGTCGTCGACGTCGTCGTTCAATCGCTGCGCCGGAAACTCGGTGTCGAATCCTCCATAGTCGAAACAGTACGCGGTACCGGGTACCGATATCGGATGCCAGCTTCGGCACCGTAGGAGACGCCACTTCCATGTATTGCAGTTGACCACGCACTCCAACAGCGCTGGCTTCACCGAGTTTGTCGAGTGCTACCACCTGCCGGAGCTCAGAGCCGTTTCAGCAGCGCACGGTCTCCGGCGATCAGCGCCTCCTTTTTGGCTCTCGTCCACCGTTTCAGCTGCCGCTCGCGTTTCAACGCGGCGAGCCGCGTCGAGTGCTGCTCTACGTGGACCAGCACGACTGGGCGTCGTCCTGAGGTGAATCGGCACGCACTGCCGTCGTGGTGTTTTGCGATTCGGGAGGTCATGTCGCTCGTCTCACCGATATAGAGAGCGTTGTCAGCGCAACGGAGGATGTAGACGTAGTGCATGCCTCCTTATAGGCATGAAGTCGGCCACCCTGGCGTTTGGTGAAAATTCGCGGTGCCGTTTGAGGGGTGGAAATTACTAAAAGGGTGGGATGAAGAGTGTGGTGAAGATTCTGCCCTTCGACTCACGCCTTCGGCGTTCGCTCCCTACGACGTCGCTCAGGGAGCCCCGAGCCATATCGAGGGGCTCAGGGCATTCTCCCTGAGACGTGGCTTGCCATGAGCGAGCGAGCGCTGCCGGCTGAGAGGTGCCCTTCGACTCGCGCGCTCGTTCAGGGAGTCGCTCAGGGCACCATGGTCGCCTCGTTCGCTGCGCTCACGAGTCGAATGGTGGAGGCGGCGGGAGTCGAACCCGCGTCCGAAAGCACATCATCGAGAAAATCTACATGCGTATCCGCTTCTGTTTTCTCGTATCCCGCGTGAGGAAGCGGCCAAAACCGCCGGATACCAGACTCGGTATGTCTCGCCCCTGAATGCCGAGCCGCCGTTCAGAAGCCAGCCTGTTTAATGGCGTTCGACCCCCAACCACCAGGCGAGGTCGGGGCGAACGTCACTGCTTATTTAATTAAGCAGCGAGAGCGTACTGATTGTCCGCAGTTAACGGATGTTCCATCAGATTAACGAGTTAATGGTGCTCGGCATGCATTCCCTGACTCCATACCTCCGTCGAAACCGGAACGCCCCCATGGCGGCTGGTAACACTCTATTATCACATGCCCGCACCGAACTGGCGGGCCGCGTCATTTAGGTGGTACCAACACTCGCACAGCGACTCTCCGCGCGCTGGTTCTGATGGCCCGCACGGCGCTGTTGATCGTGATCGTCGCCCTCGAGACCGCGTCGATGTCCACGCCCACCTTGAACGGATCGCGGATGCTCTTGCCGACAAACTGCGCCGCGAACTGCGGGGGCTCGATCGAGAAATCGCCATACGGCTCGTGGTGCTGCGCGACGATAATGCCCGTGAGAATGCCTCGGGTGTCCATCCCAACGAGAATCTTGATGGGCCCGTCGTACCCGCGCTCGATCGGCTCCACTTCGGTCGTCCAGAACGCGAGTCCCGTGAAGGCGTCAGGATCGGCCAGCGGATCCGAGGCGTAGATCTTGTAGTGCGGCGGATCGATCGCCTTGTCCGAGATTCCCTTCGCGGCCGGAAAGAGCTGTTTTATGAGGCCCGGCAGTTTCGGATCGATGGCCAGGTGGGTCTGACCGCCAGTGACGGTGGTCAGCACTCCTATGAGGACAGCGCCGACAAGAATGACACGCGCGATCGGCATGAGAGTCAGGCATAGTGTGTCAGAAAACGAGCCGCTTTCAGTCTTCAGTTGTCAGTATTCAGTCGTCTGTTTGCCTGCCAGGCAACGGATTCCCGAAAACTGAGAACTGATAACTGACGACCGATAACTGACAACTTCCATGCACGAGTACGATCTGATTGCGGAATGGTACGCAACCGATCGCGATCACGAGAGGTCCTCGCCAGGAACGGATTCGCGCTGGAGGACGTGCACAGGGATCCAGGTCTCAACATCTATTACCTGGCGCGCCGCTGGCAGGGTTGAAGCCCTGCGCTACCAGTTGACGGCAGGGCTAAAGCCCTGCGCCACCGTGATGTCCGGCCAGGGCTGAAGCCCTGCGCCACCGCAGAACAATCGGGGCAGGGCTGAGGCCCTGCGCTACCGGTGACTGCCGACTCGACTTGCGCCTCCCGACTATCGACTTGCGCCTGTCGACTCACCACGTCCATCCGAGCACATCATCCATGATCGACCATCGGCGATGCGTCAGCCGCTCTTCCTGCCCGAGAATCCAGTACGCGAAGAGCCGATCGATCGTGCCATCCTTGCGCTTCTGCTCGATCCAGATGTTCACCATCGACGTCATGGCGACGTCGCGCCCGGCAATCACATAGGCCAGCGGCACCTTGGCCGGATGCGGCATCGGCACGACCACCGAAAACTCCGGGTGCAACAGCGTGTAGGCCGACCCTCGTTCGGCCGTCATCGCAAAGGCATCGAGCGGCGGGTCGCGCGGTACGAACACCTCGTCGAGATGCGAGAACGGCACGATCTCGACGTCCTTCAGCTCGTCGCGGATGCTTGCACGTAGTACGGCGCGGGCGGTACGCCGATGCGCAGCCGTCCCATCTCGCGCACGCTCGACCAGTCCGAGAATTTCGCCACCATGTGATCGGGCACGACGAAGCCGACCGTTTCGTCCAGGTACGACGCCGAAAATTGCACGTGCGCCGCACGGTCGATCGTCAGCACGATGCCCGACATCAGGATGTCGCACACGGCCGGATCGAGTCCCTTGTCGAAGATGCTGCGGCTGACGGGCACGAACTCCGGCACGACGCCGAGATTCCGGGCAAGCTCGTAGGCCATCTCGACGTCGAAGCCGACCAGCTCGCCGCGGCTGTTGAAAAACGCGTACGGCAGGCTGTCGTCGAAGTAGCCGACGCGCAGCACTCCCCGTTCGCGCACACGATCGAGCACCGATCCGCCCGTCGGGTTTGGCGCGACCTCCTCGCCCTCTTTGAACACCCGCGCATCGGCACGATGGCTCAGCAGGCTCCTGCCGGTCAGCATCGTGCTCATCTGATACGTAGGGTCGACGGACGCCTGCAGATAGAGGCGCGTGCCGGCGACGGCGCCGGTGACGACCAGCACGGTCACGACGCCAAAACGCATCAGCTTCCGTCCGTCGATCCGCATCGCGCCAAGGACGGCGCACGTGCCGAGAATCGCGACCACCAGCGTGTGCACGGCGGCCACGAGCGTGCCGAAGCGCGCGTTCACGAGGCCCGAGGTGACAAACAGACGAAACGCGTCGGACGGCAGCCGCAACATGTCGAGCAGGAACGGGATCGCGGCGTTGGCGCTTCCAAACATCGCCAGCAGCCCGCTGCCCGCGAGTCGCGGATACTCCGTCACCGGCACTCCCTCCCCCATGAACCAGCCGATGAAGAGCAGGAAGCTGAGCGACAGAATCTTGCCCGTGTGCGGGAAATTGAAGGACGTCGGCACGATCACATCGGCCACCGCCTCGGCGTCGTCTTTTGTGCCGGCGTAGTCGCGGACGAGCGACTTGGCGTTCTCGGTCAGGAGCGGCAGCACCGCGAAAAGGCTTGTCGTCATGAACGCCATCAGCAGCGCATCGCGCGAGCGGGAAAGAAGTTCTCGGTACGGGATCGGCGTGAGCGCCGCCACGAGCCCCGGAAGGATCCACAAGCTCAGCAGCAGCGACATCACGACGTAGCTGACCAGGTACACCTCCATGCTACCGAAGCTCTTCCAGGCTCAACGTCCCCGCGATGAACGCACCCATCGCGAACATGCCGTACGGGGCAAGCTCGAGGATGAAGTTCGTGACCTTCGACAAGGCCTTGACGATAATGCCCAGCATCTCGAGCAACGGCTTCTTGTCGGGAACCGAAATGAGCGCCACGCCGAGGATGATGCTGAACAGCACGACCGCGGGCACGACGTTGTTCGCGAGCGAGTTGAACGGATTCGACGGGATGTAGAGCGCTCAGAAAGTCGAACGGCTCGCGCTCCTGGGTCAGCGACGTGCTGAAGAACGATGCGCTTTCGCGCGCCGGAAACATCAGCGGGAACACCCCGACGATCGCCAGCGCCACCATCCACAGGAGCACGATGACCAGGCCCACCCGCTTGCCCATCGTGCGCCCCTGGGCGCCGTTCAGCGCGCCGAGCCCGGCGATGATCGACACGGTCACATACGGCAGGACCGTCATCTGGAGGAGACTCGATGTAGGCGTCGGCCAGGGGCGCGAGCACGGCCGTCCGCGTGCCGGCGAACAGGCCGACAGCCAGCCCGCCGAGCAGCCCCTTCAGGATTTTTCTGGAGAGCGCAGAATGGTTCGTCGAGGAGGTGCGCGACTCTGACGCGGTCACAGCGGCATCTTACTCGGCGTCTGGTGGAATGTGGTATCGCCCGACGATCGCCGTGGCATCGTCTTCGCCGCCTGCCTCTTCGGTGAGCGTGACCAGCCGCTCGCACATGTCGTCGCACGGCCGGCCGGATGACAGCACCTCGGCAATGACAGGTTCGGGCAATGCGTCGGTGATGCCGTTGGTGCAGAGCAGCACGACATCCTGGTCGTCGAGCCGGAAGCGCTCGAGATCGATCGTGGGTCCGCCCCTGCCGCCCATGCCGATGGTCTCGGTGATGATGTGCTTCAGATCGCGCGCCGCTGCGTTCAGATCGACCAGGGGCGCAACCGCCGCCCCGAACCGATCCTGCCTTCCGACGGTGTGGTCTCGCGTCAGCCGCATCAGCTCTTTCCCGCGGTACAAATAGGCGCGCGAGTGGCCGACGTGCGCGAAGAAGAGATCCCTCCCGGCTCCGAACAGTGCGGTCAGCGTGGTCTGGAGGCCGGGCGTAGGCCCCTTGAGGCTTTCGTAGTTCACCTCGGCGTCGACGTGACGGTAAAAGCGTTCCGCGCGAGCCATAATCTCGCTTGCAACCAGATTGTCGATCCGGAGATTCCACTTCCCGAAGTAGAGCACCATCTGCACCAGCGTGGTCAGCGCCAGCCGGCTGGCCACTTCGCCCGCACCGGTCCCACCCATCCCATCGGCCACTACCATGGCGTATCCGTGCTCGTCGAACTGTTGGGTGATCAGCGTGTCGGGCAAACTCGTCTGGAGCAGCTCGAGTTGTCTGCTCATTCGCGCGATCATGTAGTGGTCTTCGTTGATGGAGCGCGAGGTGCCACGGCGCGATCGCGCACCGAACTCGAACTCAACCTTCGCGGACGATGGCGGAAACGGCGGTTCCCAATCGAGCGGACTCATGCGTCCTTAGAGCTCGCCTGCGCCTCGGCGGGCGCGCGAGTGCAGCCGATCGCTCAGGCCGGCCGCCACGCCAAGCCAGCCGAGCGCAAAACAGACGTTGACCGCGGCGAAGCCACTGACCGACAGTTTGGTCAGCTCTCCGGCATAGACGACGCCAGCCTGCAGCACATCGCCGGCACGCACGCAGAACGAATCGACGGCCTGTTTGGCCTTGTACTTGGTTTCGCGGCTGGTCGGCAGCCACAGTGCCTGCATTGTGGTGTTGCCGAGCGAGTAGTTGATCGAGTTGTCCGCGGTTTTCAAAAACCGGATGGCTTCGAACGACGGGGCGCGCAGCATGAGCAAATAGCTGCTGAGCGCGATGGTTGGATGGATGAACAGCGCCCGGCCGACGCCAACGAACTTGAACACGCGCGAGACGACGAAAGCCTGCAGCAGAAACCCGGTCAGGTTGATGTAGCCAAAGTAACTGCCATAGGTCCCGGCGATGAACTGTTGCCTGGCCGCTTCCGATTCGGGGCCTGCTCCAAAGGTGGCGGTCGCAGTCTCCACCACATAGCGACCGAACAGATACTCTCCGCAGGAGTTGACGACGTTCAGCAGCATCACGAGCGCCGCAATGAGCAGTGAGATAGCGATCCGAGAGGATCATCGAGAACCCGCTGGGACCGGCGGCCAGCTTCTGGTCGGCGAGTTTCGACTGCGCTTTCGATTCCCGCCGCGTCACGGCATCAGCGATGCGCATCAACACGACACAGACCACCAGCACCACTGCTCCTCCGAGAAGAAGCCTGGACGTGCTGTACTGCGCGGCGACCTGTCCGGCCCGGACCGAGCCCAGCCATGCCCCGAGGCTGCTGCCAATGCCAATCATCGGAAACAACCGCT
The DNA here is from genome assembly GCA_963746535.1 of Vicinamibacterales bacterium. Lineage (GTDB taxonomy): Bacteria > Acidobacteriota > Vicinamibacteria > Vicinamibacterales > JAMQPK01 > JAMQPK01. The sequence goes on from CAVVBP010000014.1 coordinate 268,223, forward strand.
TGCCCTGCTCTTCGGTGTAGAGATCGGCGGCAAACGCCCAGAACTGGGCGATCACCATCACGTTGAAGATGCCCACCCAGAGAAAAAACACGATGCCGACGCGCATGCCGGCCGCGAGCGCCGCAAGAAACAGCAGGAGATTCGATGCGAAGAAGAGCGTGACCCACTGCACCAGCTGGACGCGGTTGACGCGCGACGCCAGCATGCCGTACGCGGGCACAATCCCCAGGAGCAGCAACGCCTGCCCGGCCGACGAATAACTCTTCACCTCGGCGCCACCCTCGCTGAGGATGAAACCCTCTCTCGCGGTCTTCAGCAGGTAATACCCGAACAGCATGAGGAACATCGTGGCCATCATCAGCAGGGCACTCGTCCCTTCGCCGCGGCGCACGTCCGCAAGCGGCGAGAGCAGCCGCTCGATCGGGCCTTTCTCAGGGATCGGGCCAGCCGCGGGCGAGCCGGCGGCCGGGACGTCGCTCATCGCGAGTTTCCGGCGACGGATGGTGCGGCAGCATCGGGAAGACGCTGTAAACCGACGAGCTTCCACCCGGCGGAGGTGCGCCGGAAATGCGTGCGTATCGGCTGGCGCCACGACGGGTGATCGGCGCTGTCGGCGGAGATGTCGATCTGAATGAAGCCGTTCGCGATTCCCTTCACCTCACCTGGCGCAGACATCGAAACGCCCGCGCTCTGGGTCTCGCCAATCGGCGTGGTTGTTCCGGTCGCGTTGTCGAACCGCGACCAGACCGCCCGGTATTGGGTCGGCGGTTTGGCGACAGCGGCAGTCACCGCGGCGTTTTCGAACGTCAGCGCTCCAGCATCGTCGAGGCGCGGATTGACGACCGGGTTAATGGCAGGCAGGTACGCGCGGCCGATAGCATCGCGCCGCTTGATGAGCACCGACACCAGATACGCTTCCGCTTCAGGATCGGAGTACTGCCCAGTGTGGACGGCCGCTCGAATCAGGTCATCGCTGAACGCCATTACGCGCTGCGCTCCCCAGAACGCATCGTCAGCGCGCATTTCCAAGTACGCGATCGTGGGTGTGTGAGGCTTCCACGTGGTGGGATCGAAATGGTCGCCTTCGAAGCGGCCGATCGACGGATATTCTTTGTACGGAATCGTCTGCCAGGGACTCAGCGCGAACCCGAACGTCACCAGGCGCCGCCTCGAGACATCCCCCTCGTAGAAGTACTCGTAGCCGATGTTCCAATCGCTCGATCCGTTCGCCATGCCGAATGTCGAGCCGACATCCTGCAGGATGTGCTTCACGATGGAACGGCCGTTTTCGGTCACGAGCGTGTCGAGCGTATTCTTGGCCTTGAGGTCGGTCAGGTTCATCCACGCGCCGAAGACGCGAAGCGCGCGCAGGTCGCGACGGTGCTCGTGCGGCACGATGTCATTGGGATCGTCCGGACGCGTCCCTTCATAGCGGAATCTGCCGACTACCTTTCCTGGAAGCAGCCGGCCCGCTGTCACACGATAGGCGCCGTTGGCGTCGCGCGCAGCGCGGTCGAGCACGTCGTTGACGTCGTCTCGAGTCCAACGCGTTCGTTTGCCCGACGGACGCCTTATCGTGGCCGCCGGGTCGACTGTGAGCTTCGCCGGATCGATCGTTGTGATGAAGGTTTCGACCTGGTTGTAGCCGAGCGCCCAGAACATCTTGGTCGCCACGACCGTTGCGCCACTCAACCCTTCCGGGTTTTCCGGACTGTCAAACGAGATGAACCACGTCTCCCCTTTGGCGTCTCGTGCCGTGAATCCCGGGTGCACGCCTGCCGTCTTGTCGCGAACGATCTCCCACTTGTCCGAAACCGGCGGTGTTCCGGCATTCGGGCCTCGCGCGATTTCGTCCGCGGTGACGGACCCGACGCCGATACGGTTAGTGAACCAGCTCGAATCCGGAACTTCGTCGATCGTATTCACATTGCCCGCACGCGTGTTCGACGGTACGTGCCGGCCGCCCATGACCAGATTGGCTGCAAGGTCGTAGAGCAACCCGATTTCCATCTCCTCTACCTTGGAGGCATCCTGGCTTTCAGGCTCCCGTGCGATGGGATCGTCGTCGTAGAAGTGCGGTCCGGCGCCACGTATAGCCACCGTGCACACGAAAGCCATCAGCGCGAGCGGCGCGGCGATGTCGATCAGACTCCAGTTGCGGGTGGCGGACACAGGCGTTTCCCTCGCGCGACTAAAGTCGCGCCCTACGATGTTCAAAACGACCCTGACGATGAGAACACGATGGTCATGCCTTCGCGGCTTCTCGCGAACTCGATGCGAAGGGGCGTGGCCAGCGGAGTGTGGAAGCGGAAGCCGATGCCATAGTCATCTTTCAGATTGCTGAAGTTGAGATCGCGGGTGTGCGCCTCCACTTTGCCCGTGTCATAGAACAGCGCCGTGTCCAGAAACCGGTTGACCAGGACACGCCATTCCGCTTGAAGGAGCAGGCTGTTGCGGTCGCGGAAACGCCAGCTGCTGTAGCCGCGCAGCGACGACCCGCCGCCGACCGACGGCATCATGAAGAACGGAATCTCCTGGCCGTCCTTGAGGCCCGTCACGGACGCCGCCGCGTGCAGCGACAACGCCCACGATTCGCGGAGCAACGGAATGTGCTGAATGGCTTCGTAGTCGATTTGCTTGAAACCGAATCGACTGTCCGTATCGGAAAAGTCGCGAAAGGTCACGCCAAGGAGGCGGCCACGCCGGGCATATCCCGCTACCGGGCGGGTATCGAAGCCGACCATCCCGTGCGTTTGTATATAGGTGATCGTCTGCCCGAGCCCAGGCAGCGACGCGGGCGGATACACCTCCTCGACCGAGGGTTTCGGCCCGGATCCCGGCTGCTGCTCCCACTGAGAGGCTTCGAGGCCCCCACGAAGCGTGAAATAGCGATTGGTCGGTTTCACCTGGAGCACGCCGTGCGCGTAGAGCTGCGTGAAGCCGTAGCTGACATTGGCTTCCTCTACTGTGTTATTGCCCAGACCGTAGAACCCCACCTGCGTGGCTTCGCGCCAGCCGCCAAGGAAGGAAAAGCTCGCGCGCCGCCTGAGGAAACGCGGGGCGATAAATTCGGTCTCGACGCGCTTGTACCCTTTCAGCGTCCAGCTGCCCCGAACGTCGATCGAGTTGTAGGAACTGACCGCAGTCCGATAGCCGGCGCCGAGGGTGAACCCGCCACCAGAGTACGCGCTCTGAAAGAACGGATGGAGGCGCAGTCCACCAGTCGACATGATTTGCTCGGCGCGGTCCAGGTACCTTTCAGCTTTGTTCGGCACGAACGGATGCACGCGCGTCGCGTTCTCGGCCTGTGCCCGTTCGATCTCCTGGGCGCGTGTGGCAGGTTCCTGGGCAGCGGCCGGCGACGCGGCGAACATGGCCAGAATCGCCAGCTGCCGCATCACCGTCGCGGCTCGAGGTGTCATGAGGGACCGTCGTTATCGACTACTTCACGGTTTCGATCGAGACGATCACGGCTTCGGTCCAGGTGATGTCGAGCCGGTCGCCGACCTTCACCTTCGCAAGCGCCGCCTTATCCTGGACGCGGGTGCTGTACTTGAAGCCGCCCGGCCCGGTCAAGCTCACGGATGGCACGCTCGGATCGATCGCCGTGATGGTCGCGGTAATCGTGCGCTGATGCGCGATCGTGCCGCCGACGCCGTCCTTCGACGGTGTGGTGACGTTGCGCGCCGCCGTATCGACGTCCTTGGAGCCCGGCGCTTTCAACTGGACGATCATGTTCTCGTAGTGTGTGGCGTTGATGACATTGCCCACCTTCAGCGAGTCGAACTGCTTGACGGTGTTGGGCACGTACAGGATGTCGTAGGTGCCGTCACTCTTCTTCACGGTCACCTGCCGGGTCGCCGCGTCGATGGCCTCGACGGTCAAGCGAGCCGTCTTCGTCTCTCCCGGAATCACTTTGGTCTGGGCACGTGCAGTCGCGGTCGCGATGAATCCCAGCGCCACGATCGTCAAAATCAGCTTTTGCATCATTCCTCCTTGCCTGGTTGTTGATACGAAGAGTTCCTCAGCGGCGACGGCCGCCGCCGCTGCGCATCCCGCCGCTCGGCCGATAGCTGCCGCTCGAGCGCGAGCCTGCACTGGGACTGGAGCGCGTCGTGCTGTAATCGCGTGTGCGTGTCGTGCCTTCAGTCCGCGCGGCGCTATCGCGCTCGAGCTGACCGACCGTGGAGGAGCTCGACGACGATCCCGACTGGCGACTACGGTCGGTGGCGCCCGCAGCTCCCCGGTCGGTAGCCGTTGCACTGCCCCGATCTGTCGGCGTCGGTTTGTCGACCGACCCCCACGATCCGTTGTCGTACTTCTGCCAGCTGTCGCCCTGCTTGCGGTACACATTGCCGTCGCGTCCGGCGTACACGTCGCCGCTGCCCGTTTTCACCGCGGCGCTGCCACCCGGCCCCTGGGTATTTCGCGTGACAGCCGTACCGCCCCCGCTTCCCTGCGTGACGCGCGTCGTGTTGCCGGTCACGCGGTTGGTCACGCGCGAGGTCTGCGCCCACTGGTCACCACGTTGCACGGATGTCGTGCCCCAGCTGCCGTACACGCCAGACCCCTGTCGAGTGCTCCCATACGCCCCGGTTCTCGGGTTGTACGCCGTGGCCGCGCCACGCGCACCACCGGGGCCCCATGCCACGGCACCACGCGAGTAGGTCCCCGTTCTCGGGTTGTACCTCGCGGCCACGCCCGCGCCGCCGTAGGGGCCATACGCCACGGCGCCCCTGGTGTACGCACCCGTCCACGGGTTGTACGAGGCACCGTATCCGTATGTGGGATAGAACGGGTAGTAGACAGGATAGTAGCCACCGTACCAGACATACGGCGGGTAGTACCAGCCAGAACCCGCGACGACGCAGCCCCAGGCCACCATCGTTCCGGTGTAGCCCGCAACCGTTGCGTACGTGATCCATTCGTCGTCGTCATCGTCTTCGACGGTCACGTAGGTCACGTGATGCGAGGGCGAGCTGGACGGGATCTCGTAAATCTCCTTCGGGACGGTATCGGTCGCGCTCCATGGGCCGTTCGCGCTGCGCGCCGTGAACCACACGCCCTGGAAGCACATGTAGTACAGGTCGCCGACCTTGATGATGTCCTTGTCGGTGTTGACGGCGCGCGCGACCGTCGTCTTCTCGATGGGCTGGAACTCCGGCTGTCCCTGAAAATCAACCTCCGGAGGCTGGACCGTTTTCCGGTTCACGCGGGCCGTTTGAGGTACCTGCGCCAGGAGCACCGCTTCGGCCGCCTGCGATGTTCCAGGTACTGACGCCAGGACGCGTGAGCGTGGATGTTCGAGCGAGATCTTCAGGAAGTCGCCGGGCAGGTTTTGCGTCGCGAACGTCCACGGCCCTGTAAAACCGGGCGCCGTGAACCAGCGGCCTGATACGAGGTAGTACACCGGTCCGGTCGCGCCCAGACGGAACACGTCGCTTTCGCTGTTGCTTACCCACACAAGCCGAGTACCAGTGACGGGCTGGTAGATCGGCGCACCGGTCACCAGAATCATTTCGCTGGGCACGGTGCTCACGTAGACAGTGGGCATCGTCTTCTGGCCAACCGGAGCGCCCGGCAACGCGGCCTTCACTTCTTTCCAGTTGTCCTCCGCCGGCAATTTCGCAAAACTGTCCGGCAACTTCCCCGCCGGCATCCACGGACCCTTGAGGAGATTGGCCGTTTTCAGCCACGCGCGCTCGTTCCGCAGGAAGTACGTCTTCGTGGCCTCGTGCTCGAACACGTCCCAGTTGGTGTTGACGGCAAATTTCAAATCGTTGTCACGAATCGGGCTCCAGATCGGATTCCCGTCGAATCCCACCATGACGGCCGGGCTGGTGCTGTAGAAAATCGTGGGCGGATCGGCTTTCACGCCCTCGACGTTCTTCGGAAAAATCTGGCTGCGATCGAGCCCGGCGAGCACGCGATCGAGGGCGATGATGCGCTCGTCGTCGGGAATGCCTTTATCGATCGTCGCCAGAATGTCTTGTACCTGCTCCTTCGGAAGGGCGCCAAAATTGGTTTCCGTCATTTTCAGCGGCGAAAACCGGACGAGGCGATCTTCGACCGACACGGCCGTGTCGGCCTCCACGCGAATCGACCCGAGCGTGCTTTTCGCCGACTGCCCCGGCGGCTGGTAGGCGATAGCGGCATACGCCACTATGCGCTTTTGTCCTTCCCAGCTCGCAATCTGCGGCTGATACAACAGCACTTCGGCTTTGGCCCCGGAGATGTACGCACGCGGCCATCCACCGTCGATCATCCGGTCGGACGGCGCGGCAGTGGCCGGGGCCGCCTGCGAAGGCGCCGGTTTCGGCGCCGGCTTCGCGGGCGGAGCCTGTGCCCAGATGCCGTGCGGCAGCGACGCGATCACCAGCGCCGCACTCAACACAATGGCCGTGGTGCCCTGCCGCACGGTCTCAGCCTGCATGACTAACCTACCTCCTGCGCTTCCAGTTCGTGACAGCCGAAATTTCACCCTTCTCGTCGACGGTCGAGAGCTTGAGTGTTTCGGCCGTCACCTCGAACAGCCGCCGCTGATTCGGCAAGAGTACCTCATCAGGATTGGCATTGCCCGTCAGGTTCATCAATCTTAGTTCTTTCTTGACGGGGTCGATCGCCGCGCGCCCTTTGAAGGAGAGCAGGTTCACTTCGCGGGCGGCGACAGGCGCCGCCGGGTCCGTCGTTTTCGCATCGATCGTGAGATTGGCGTACTCGTCGTAGGTGAGCACGCCCGTGGCCGCCACGGGCACGCGGGTGGCGCCGGGTTTCGGCGCCAGTTCAAGCGCTACCAGCTCCCACGTGCCCAACAGTTGACGGCGAACGGCCTCGAGGGAGCCTGCGCCCTGGTCGACCGCTCCCATTCCCATCGTGCGCTGACGCTCGCTCGACTTGCAGCCGAGCGTCAGCGAGAGACAAACGGCGAGAACCACCGCCGCAAGCGGGCGGATCACCAGCGAACTCCGAACGTGATCGGGAAGTAACCGGCGTTGGTCGAGCAGCCGCCGGTGCAGTCAATCGTCCCGCCGCCGGGGAGCGGCGACGTCGCGCCACTGATCGTCGGTCCCCATACGTAGGTGTAGCGGGTTTCCACGTAGAACTTCGCCTCGGTGCCGAACGTGATGCCGGCGCCGAGGTTGATGCCGAAGTTATCCGTCGAGCGATCGCCGATGATCCGGTCGACCTCGACCAGCGTCGGGTAGCACACCAGCCAGTACGGATCGCATATCGACGCATAACCCACGCTGGGCGACGTGAGCTGAATGATGCGATGGTACCAGCCTCCGCCGCCGAGGAAGTACGCGCCCACGGGCGAATCGCTGTCGACCCCCTTCGGAGTGACCACGAGGTTGAACCCGAGATTGTGGACCTGATGGTTGCTCTCAATCAGCTGGTTCGATGCCGTCCCGCCTCCGGGCGTTGGGAAAACGACGATCGACTTTTCCGGCCCGCCGAAGCGGTTGTACACGTACTCGGTCTGGAAGCCGATCACCGGATTGAGGTTGATGGTCACGCCAATGGTGCCGTTCCAGCCGGTGTCGAAGGCGTCCCTTAACCCGGATACGGGGAAAGACACGCCTCCGCCAAAGTTGAAGCCCACTTTACTGTCCTGGGCTGATGCCGGACCCGCGGCAATGAAGACGACCATAGCCGCCAAGAATAGTTTCCGCATAAAGACACTCCTAACGATCGATGTTGACGAAATGGCCGCGAACCCCGCAGCCAACGGTTCGACTGCAGAGCATCGTCAGTGCCAGCCCCGGAACCCCGGATTTTCGGCGGTATTCAGGCCCGTTTGGACGACTTCCCGCCTGCGCCACGGCTGGTGGTGACGCGGATTTCACGTCAGGCGTCCGATATCTCGGAGTCTCTCCGATGGGGTGGGTCAGATGCGGCCTGTGAGCCGCGATCGCGCGAAACCCGAGACCTCTGCCCGTCGCGCAAATCGTGCATTTCGTGCAGGCTGGCGCGATCTCCGGGCGAAGTTTCGCCCGTCTGACGATGGGGGTGCCGCGGCAGCCTCGCGGCATCGACGTGGAGCAGGCGAGATGGATCTGGCATGAATATGGATTCAAGTTTTGTGAGTACCGATGCCCCTGCTCCGTTTTCGTTGTGATTGGCCTCAAAACGGACCGTACGACGCCGAAGTCACCGGCGCAGCCACGACAGGTCGTGGGCAGGCGACGTTCCTCCCCCAGATATGACGCGTGTTCGGATTCTGATTGCAGACGACCACGAGATTCTGCGCAACGGCATGCGGGTGCTTCTCGAACGGGAGCCTGGCTGGGTCGTGTGCGGCCAGGCGACGACCGGCAACGACGTCGTCGCCATGGCCATCGAGTTGAAGCCGGATGTGATCCTGCTCGACATCAGCATGCCCGGCATGAACGGTCTCCAGGCCGCGCGCCAGATTCGGCGTTCCGTCCCATCGCCGATCGTGTTCGTGAGCATGTACGACGCACCCGATTTCGAACGTGAGGCGATCAACGCCGGCGCCAGCGGGTTCGTCTCGACGGCCGATTCCGCGGGCAAGCTCATCGAGGCGGTGCGAACCGTTCTTGTGCGAAAGACGTTCTTCTCGAGCCAGGTCGCCGAGGCGATGCAGGGGGGAAAGACGCGCGGCAAGAAGCGCGCGGCCGGGACGCTCACCGCCCGCGAACGGGAGGTGCTACACCTGCTCGCTGAGGGTCATACCAACAAGCAGGTCGCCGCTCGGCTCGGCATCACCACGAAAACAGCGGAAACGCATCGCGCCCGCATCATCTCGAAGCTCGAGCTGCACTCGGTGAGCGGGCTGGTCCGCTACGCGATTCGGCACAAGATCATCGAAGCGTAAGAGGCCACGGAATTGGAAGTTGTGGACAGAGTTGTCGCGATTGGCACTAAGTCACTGGATTGATGTAGTGTACGGACGGACCGTGTACCAATCTTAAACAACCGCACACACAACGAACGACAGATTCAGGCCATAAATCATTGCACGCGCGTCGCTTAGCGGATAGGAACCCATGAATAGCACGACGTCGTCGGAGCCCGCGGCTGCCGACGTGGTCAATCTCCTCCGACTGGCCGTAGAACAGGCGCCTCAAGGAGTGCTCGTACTCAACCAATCGGGCGCGATCGCGGTCGCGAACCAGAGCGCCCATGCCATCTTCGGGTACGCCGCAGGCGAACTCGTGGGCCGCACGCTCGACGTGCTGATTCCGGGTCTCGGCGATGCCACGGCTCAGATCGTCACCGGAGTTCGCAAGGACGGCGTGCCGGTACCGCTGGAGGTGGGCCGCAGTGTGACGACGTCCGGCGACTCCCAGTACGGTGTCGTGTCGATTGCCGATCTCACCGATCTCGTGGACATGAGGGCGCGTCTCACGGCCGCCACCGACGCGCACCTCGGATTTCAGCGCCTCGTCGCCGATATCGCGCTCCGGTTCGCCGGCGGGGAAGGTACCGCGCTCGACGAGCTGATCAGGAAGAGCCTTCGCCAAATAGGCGAGACGTTGCGGATGGATCGCGCCGTGCTGTGGCGCAAGAATGCGGGCGACACGATCGCGGTCGCCACCCACTACTGGGCCACGCACGACGACCCGACGCCGCCGCAAGCCCTCTCCCTCGCATCGATTCCGCACGTGGGCGCGCAGCTCGAGACCGGCATGTGCGCGTGCTTCTCGCGCCTCGACGACATCCCCGATCCGATCGATCGGGACACGTTCGAAGCACGCGGTGCAGGGGCTGCGGCCCTCGTACCGCTCGCCACGGTCGGCGAGCCGGATGTCCTCCAGTTTCTCGCGTTCGACTCGACGACCGTCGAGCAGGAATGGGGACCCGCGATCATGGAGCGGCTGCGCCTGGTCGCCGGCATCGTCAGCCAGGCGCTCGCGCGGCGCACGAGCGAGGTGTCGCTTTCAGTGGCGGTCAGCGAGATCCACCGGCTGCGCGATCGCCTCGCCGAAGAGCCCTCGGACCTGCGCCGCGAGTCGCGTGCGTCGAAATCGCACCGGATGATCGTGGGCGAGAGCCCCCAGGTCAAGCGGGCGCTCGCACAGGTCGAGCAGGTGTCGGCGACACCGGCCACGGTGCTGCTGCGCGGCGAAACGGGCACCGGCAAAGAGGTGTTTGCGCAGGCCATTCACGACCTGAGCCCTCGGCATCAGCGGTCGATGGTGACCGTGAGCTGCTCGGCCATTCCGACGGCGCTGATCGAAAGCGAGCTTTTCGGACGCGAGCGCGGCGCCTATACCGGCGCGCTGTCGCGCCAGATTGGCCGCTTCGAGGCGGCCAACGGCTCCACGCTCTTTCTCGATGAGATCGGCGAACTGCCGATGGAAATGCAGGTGAAGCTGCTGCGCGTCCTCCAGGAGCGCACGATCGAGCGGCTGGGAAGCACGCAACCGATCAAGGTCGATGTACGCATCATCGCCGCGACACATCGCGACCTCGAAGCCGCCGTCCAGGACGGCGCCTTCCGCGAAGACCTGTTCTACCGGCTCAACGTCTTCCCGATCGTCGTGCCGCCGCTTCGCGAGCGCATCGAAGACATTCCCGGCCTGGTGTGGGCCTTCGTCGACGAGTTCTCGCGCGCCTTCGGCCGCCCGATCGATTCGATACCGAAGTCGAACCTGAAAGAGCTGGAAGGCTATTCCTGGCCGGGCAACGTCCGCGAGCTTCGCAACGTGGTCGAGCGCGCCGTGATCCTCTCGACCACCCGTCAGCTCGTCATCCCCGTCCCGCGACAGACCTCACGCGTCCCGCAGGCCGCCATGACGCTCGAAGCGCTCGAAATCGAGCACATCCGCAAGGTGCTCGAAACCACGAACTGGCGCGTGCGCGGCTCGGGCGGAGCCGCCGAGCGTCTCGGATTGAAGCCCACGACGCTCGAAAGCCGCATGGCGAGGCTGGGGATCTCCCGCCGGAGGGCTTCCTGACGAGCCGTCTGGTCCGGCTAAAGCCGGACACCACGTACTGAAAACTGAGAACTGAAAACTGACGACTTTTAGAACTTCCAGCCGATCGTGAAGCTGATGCCGAAGTCGTTCTGCTTTTCCTCTGGCGGCGGGTCGGAATCGAAGCTCTCGAAACCGTTCAGGCTCCAGTAGAAATCCGCCAGGAACTCCTGGCGCCAGGCGCTCTGCAGCTCGGCGCGGAGACGCCGGCGTCCGCCGACATTGATGTAGGTCACGAGCTGGTTGGTGATGTTGTAGTCGTCGTTCGCGGGTGAGTAGAAGTCCAGCTGTCCGCCAATCGCGGCCTCGGTCGACTGCTCGAGCGGTTGATCCCGGTAGAGCTCGCGAGTGTAAGCGGCGCCGCCAAACAGAGACCAGATCCGGCGATCGGTGTGCACGATCTCGCGGCCGATCCCTCCGCCGGCAAGGACGCGCAGTTCGAGCGTCAGCTCGTCGTTCTGCTGCCCGCCGGCCCACCCGATGCCGTAAAACCGGTTCGACAGATAACGGCTGTAGCTCAAGCCGAGGTCGGCACGGTACTCACGATCGGCATCGTCTCGTGTGGACACCTGCGACGACGCCTTCGCCGCAATCTGGCGGGTCTGGGTACGGTAGGTCGCCGACCCGTTCAACGTGCCGTGTGTCTCGAGATTGGCCTGCGTGAAGCTGAAGCCCAGATCGAGTGAGCCGTCGATGCGCCTCCAGAAGCTCTGCCCGATCGGCGCGAGCTCCACGACCTCGGTCAGAGACAGCGCGACGGATCCCCCGGCGAACCCGACGACCATCTGGTTCGGTTGCGACGCCAGCAGCGTCCCGTAGTAGCGCTCGCCCGTCGCCATCTGGAGCATGAACACCCGCGGGCTCTGGATGCCGACGATCTGGCCCCAGTGAATGGAAACCTTTCCCAGTGGATCGGTGCTTGCGCTCAGCATGCTGCGGCTCAGGTTGCTGATCTCGCACGTGATCCGGTCGCCGTTCCTGAGCGTGACCACGTCAACCTTCTGGGCCCAGGCGGCCGGGCAGAGCCAAACCAGGACCGCCACGGTCAATAGAATTACGCGGGCCGAACCCGACATTTCGGGGTGCCTCCAACCAATTGGAGACCCCAGGACCCATGGTCGGGGCGACCGGCCCCCCCAATGAGGCTTAACAGGCCGAGACATTCGCTCCGACACGATCGCTCCACCCTCCCGTCGATGGCACACAACCTGCTGAATACCCTGGCGCATCGAGCATTCCGCGTTCCATCTCCATCGACGCCGATGCATATGCAGTCGAGGTTCCGTGTTGGAGCAGATGCCGGTCCGCATGATCGTTTGCTGGCTCACACCGATTGGCCAGGCCCATCGGATCACGATGGCTCTCCATTCGATGATGGATGATACGCGAGCGCTGCATGGATGCGTCGGGTGTTCGGTCTCGACGCGTATTCGCGATCAGGGTGTCGTGCGCTACGTCGAGGAATGGCAGACCGAAGAAGACCTCCGCCGTCGCGTGCGGTCCAGCGCCTTTACCGGGCTGGCCGCGCTGATGGAGTACGCGGTAAAGCCGCCGCGCGTCGAGTTCGCGCTGCCGGGCGGCACCCGCGGGCTCGATTTCGTGGAAGAAGTCCAACGAGTGAGGATGTGACATGCGTGTTGCCCTTGTCCTGACGGCCGCGCTCGCCGCGTCGGTGCCGGTCTTTGCGCAGACCCGGATGCCCGCCACACAAGCCGAGTCGCGCGAGGCCAACCTCACCGCCTATGTCGAGCTGCTCCGCTCGGACCTTCGCACGCAGAAGGTCGCCATCATCACCGAGATGATGCAGTTCAGCGAAGACGAAGACGCAAAGTTCTGGCCGATTTACCGCGAGTACGAGCTGGAGCTGTCGAAGATCAACGACGACCGCATCGCGTTGATCGTGGATTACGCCGGCGCCTACGACAAGATGACCGACGCGATCGCCGACAAGCTGGCGACCCGCTCGCTCGAGCTCGAAGGCCGGCGCCACGCGCTGAAGGAGAAGTACTTCACGCGTCTCAAGTCGGTGCTCCCGACCGTCACGGTGGTCCGGTTCCTCCAGGTCGAGAACCAGATTCTCCTGCTGCTCGATCTCCAGATCGCGGCGTCGTTGCCAGTGATCAAGTAGCGAGCGAACCCAACACAAGGTGAACCGTATGTCCACACGTGCTCTCATCTCCTGGACGCTTGCCGTCGCGCTGACGGCTGGCAGCGCCGTGCTGTTCGCCGATCGCGTCAAACTGCGCAAGGACGGCCGCGTCATCGAGGGCAACTTCGTCAGCGCCGACGCCAAGCGCGTGCGCCTGCTGCTGGCGAACGGATCCATCGCGGAGTTTCCCATCGAGGACATCACCGGCGTCGAGTTCTCTGCCCGCAAGGCCCCACCTCCACCGGCACCCGATCCAGCACGCGCACCTGCCCCTGTGACGGTACCGGCGGGTACCCTCCTCAACGTCCGGCTCGTCGAGGCGATTGACGTCGATGCCACCAAGACCGGCGCGACGTTCAAATCGCTCCTCGACGACCCGGTCATGATGAAAGGGGTCGTCGTCATTCCGCGCGGATCGATCGTGTTGCTGCAGGCCGCGAAGGTCGAACAGGCCGGCAAGATGAAAGGCGCGGACAAGATCACGCTGAAAGCGAATTCCATCGCGTTCGGCGGCAACAAGTACGAAATCGTCACCTCGCAGGTGGAATCCAAGGGCGGCGGCGAAGGCAAGAAGACCGCTCGAAAAACCGCAGGCGGTGCGGGACTGGGCGCGATCGTGGGCGGCATCGCGGGTGGAGGTGAGGGTGCGGCCATCGGCGCGCTGGTTGGAGGCGCGGCCGGCGCCGTCGTCGCGAGCCAGGGGACCGAACATCTGCAGTTGCCGGCGGAAACGCGGATTCAGTTCAATCTGAGCGCGGCCGTGACCGTCAGGCCGTGACACTCACGTGCAACCTCCTGCCGGCGGCGTTCCGATAGCGAGTCCTGGCGCTCCTGACGCGGACAACAGTCCCACGCGCCCCGTTCTGTTCGGCATTCGCCCGGAAATCTACAAACCCACCACACGCTCGCTATTGATTGGAGTTTCATATGCCTGTTCAAGCTTCTCGCACCGAACGTGATTTGCTGGGACCGAAAGAGGTGCCTGCCGACGCCTACTACGGCGTCCAGACCGCCCGCGGCCTCGAAAATTTCCACATCTCCGGCGTGCAACTGCGGCTCTATCCCGATCTGATCAAAGCGTTCGCCATGGTGAAGCTCGCCGCGGCGCGCGCGAACTTCGAGTGCGGCCAGTTCGACGCGACGGTGCTCTCGGGCATCGAGCGCGCCTGCATGGAGATTATCGGCGGCGCGCTCCACGATCAGTTCCAGCTCGACGTGTATCAGGGCGGCGCCGGCACCTCGACCAACATGAACGCCAACGAGGTGATCGCGAACCGGGCGCTCGAGCTGATGGGCCACAAGAAGGGCGAGTACCAGTTCTGCGACCCGCACGATCACGTCAACGCCTCGCAGTCGACCAACGATGCCTATCCCACGTCGCTGCACGTCGGCATGGCGCTCGGGAATGTGCGGCTGATCGCCGCGATCAACGAGCTCATCGCCGCCTTCAAGGCCAAAGGACGCGAGTTCGGCACGATCCTGAAGATGGGGCGCACGCAGCTTCAGGATGCGGTTCCGATGACGCTCGGACAGGAGTTCAACGCGTTCGGCGAAACGCTGGCCGGCGAAATCCGGGCGCTGGAAGCCATCCAGCGCGTGCTGTGCGAAGTCAACATGGGCGCGACGGCCATCGGCACCGGTTTGAACGCGCCGGCCGGCTACTCGCAGAAGTGCGTCGCGCATCTGGCGACCGTGACCGGGATGCCCATCTATCTGGCGCCCGATCTCATCGAGGCGACCCAGGACACGCAAGCCTTCGTGCTGTATTCGTCGTGCATGAAGAGCCTCGCCATCAAGCTCTCGAAGGTCTGCAACGATCTGCGCCTGCTGTCGTCGGGCCCGCGCTGCGGCCTGCGCGAAATCAATCTGCCGCCCAAGCAGCCGGGCTCGTCGATCATGCCCGGCAAAGTGAACCCGGTGATTCCCGAGGTCGTCAACATGGTCTGCTTCCGCGTCATCGGCAGCGACCTCACGGTATCCATGGCGGCCGAAGGCGGACAGC
The DNA here is from genome assembly GCA_963746535.1 of Vicinamibacterales bacterium. Taxonomy (GTDB): domain Bacteria; phylum Acidobacteriota; class Vicinamibacteria; order Vicinamibacterales; family JAMQPK01; genus JAMQPK01. Next base: position 283,317 of record CAVVBP010000014.1, read on the forward strand.
TGCAGCTCAACGTGTTCGAGCCCGTCATCGCCGCGTGCGTCTTCGAAGCGCAGACGATGTTCATCAACGCCGCGAACACGCTGCGCGTGCATTGCATCGAAGGCATCACCGCCAACCCCGACGTCTGCCGCCACTACGTCGACTACAGCATCGGCACGGTCACCGCGCTGAACCCGGTGATTGGCTACGACAAAGCCACCGAACTGGCTGCCGAGGCCACGAAAACGGGCCGCGGCATTCTGGAGCTCATTCGTGAAAAGAAAATCCTCTCGGAGAAGCAGATCGCCGAGGTGCTCGACCCGATGAACATGACCGGTCAGGGACGTCCGGCGTAATGGACCGCTCGCATCGCTGGCGCGCGGTGAGACTCGCGGCTGCCGTCGCCGTGACAGGCGTACTCGCCAGCGTGCACGCACAGACTCCGTCGCCGGCCGGCCAGGGCAGCTTCGAAGGAAGCTGGTCAGCGGTCGGACGGCGGAGAACGCTCTCGACAGAGGGCACGCAGCCGGCCGCGGTCGTCGAGTTGTCCGGTGCCGTCGTGCTGACCAGCGGCGCCGGCCTGAGCCGTGGCTTCCGGGGAGAGGCCATCGGCTTCGACGATGGTCGAAGCGTCAGTGCAGGTTCGGCGGTGTGGACCGACGCGCAGGGGAACCGTGTTTTCAGCGTGTTGCGGGGCACGACGTTGCAGACCGGCCGGCAGATCTCCGGCACGATCACCGGCGGAACGGTCCGGTACACGGGCATCGCCGGCGAGTACTCGATGACATGGCAGGACGTCGCTCAGGGTGAGGACGACGTGGTACAGGGCCGTGCCGCAGATCTCAAGGGCTCCTTCCGGACAGGCGGCCGGCAGCCATGACGCCGGCACGTCGTACGCTGCTCATGCGGCTCGTCGCGATCGGATTTCCGATTGTCATGTGGTTCGTGCCGCCACCTGACGGCCTCGGCGTCGACGCGTGGCGTCTCTTCGCCATTTTCGCGGCCGCGATCTTTTCGGTGGTCGTCAGCGTCTTTCCGATTCTGACGGCGTCGGTGCTGGCGGTGGCGGCGTCCGTGCTGTCCGGACTGCTCCCTCCGGCGAAGGCCTATGCGGGATTCGCCAACGGCACGATCCTCCTCATCGTCATCGCGTTTCTCGTCGCGCGCGCGGTCGTGAAGTGCGGGCTTGGCGCGCGCGTCGGACATCTGGCGGTGACGCGCTTCGGACGTTCGACGCTCGGATTGTCGTACAGCATCTTCCTGGTCGACGGGCTGATCGCGCCCGCGTTTCCGAGCAACACGGCACGCTCAGGCGTCATTTATCCGCTCGCCTATTCGCTGGCCGCGGCCGCCGGCTCGAATCCCGAAGAGAACCGCTATCCGCGGCTCGGCAGCTTCCTGATGTTCTCCGGCATCGTCAGCCTGAGCCTCTCGTCGGCCCTCTGGCTGACGGCCATGGCCGCCAACCCGATTGGAACGGAAATCGCGCGCAGCTTCGGCGTCCAGATCAGCTTCGCGTCGTGGCTCGTCGCAGCGGCGGTCCCGACACTGGCCTCCATCGCGCTGATGCCGCCGCTGCTCTTCTGGCTCATCAAGCCAGAACTGCGATCGACGCCCCAGGCCCCGGCCGAGGCGCGGAAGGCGCTGGCAAAGATGGGCCCGCTGAGCCGTGACGAGAAGGTCGTGATGGGCTCGTTCGTGGGCATGGTGGCCCTCTGGGCGTCGGCCGCGACCTTCGGTATCGATTCAACTGCCGTCGCGTTTCTCGGTCTGGGCATCCTGCTTGTTTCAGGCGCCCTCACTCTCGACGACATCGCCAAACAGGGTGATGTGCTCGCCACGTTCATCTGGTTCGCCGTGCTCTATACCCTGAGCTCCGAGCTCAACACGCTCGGCTTCATGGGATTTCTCGGCGCGCGGCTCGCCGATGCGATGGTGGGATGGCAGCCCGTCACCGCGGGAATCGCGCTGCTCGGCGCGTACGTCCTGCTGCACTATGTGTTCGTGAGCCAGACGGCCCACCTCATGGCGCTCTTCGGTGTGTTCATGGACGTCGGCGTCAAGCTGGGCGTACCCGCCGCTCCGCTCGCGTTCCAGCTTCTCTTCGCGACGAACTATTTCTCGGCGATCACACCTCAGGGGTCGAGCGCGAACCTGTTGTTTACAGGCAGCGGGTTTCTGCCTCAGCGGGATTTGTATCGGCTTGGTGGAATGGTGACGGCGTTCAACGTCGTGCTTTATCTCCTTGTCGGCACACCATGGTTGATGCTGGTGGCCGGCACAAACTAGAAAGGTCATGTATGCGCAAGAGTCCTGTCGCTTCACTGTCGCTCGTGATTGCCGTATGCGCGGCGCTCACCATCCAGGTTCCAGCCGCCGCTCAGGCCAAACTCCCCACCATCGTCGTGCTCGCGACGGGGGGCACCATCGCGGGTGCCGCCGCGAGCGATGTCCAGGCGGGGTATACCTCCGGTCAGGTCGGCGTGGACCAACTGCTCGCTGCCGTGCCGCAGGCGAAGAAACTCGCCGTGCTCAGAGGTGAGCAGATCTCGAACATCGGCTCGCAGGACATGAACGATGAGGTGTGGCTGAAGCTGGCCACCCGCATCAACGAGCTGACCAGCAAAGGTGGCGTTGATGGCGTCGTCATCACCCACGGCACCGACACGATTGAGGAGACCGCGTACTTTCTCAATCTCGTCGTCAAATCGAAGGTGCCGGTCGTCCTGACGGCCGCGATGCGCCCCTCCACGGCGTTGTCGGCAGACGGCCCGCTCAACTTCTTCAACGCAGTAGCCGTGGCCGCCAACAAGGAGGCTGCCGGCCGCGGTGTGCTCGTCGTCGTCAACGACTGGATCCACGGTGCGTCTTCGCTCACCAAAGCCAGCACCACCGCCGTTCAGACGTTCCTCTCGCCCGTGACAGGGCTGATCGGAACCGTGGCGTATGGTGAAGTCGATTGGAACCGCGGCCCGGTGGGCAAGCACACGTTCGAATCGGAGTTCTCGGTGACAGCGACCACTGCGCTCCCGCGCGTGGACATCATCATGGCTTACGAGAACATGGACGGCGCCCTCATCGACGCCGCCGTCGCCGCGGGGGCCAAGGGCATCGTGATCGCCGGCGTCGGCAACGGCAACATGACCAAGCCGGCCCTCGACGCGCTCGCCAGACACGCGAAGAATGGCGTCATCTGCGTGCGTTCCTCGCGGGTTGCAACGGGACGAGTCGGCCGGAACGTGGAGGTCGAGGACGACAAACTGGGCCTGGTGGCCTCGCTCGACTTGAACCCGCAGAAGTCGCGCGTGCTGCTCAGGCTCGCGCTACTGAAAACGCGTCCGATGGCCGACCTGCAGCGGCTGTTTAACGAGTACTGACCTCTTTCGCGTGTGCCGGCGCGGCAAACCACTTGTCCGCCGGCACGACCTTCGGCGCGGCGGGATCGCCCAGATAGTGGGGGGACATGATCTGGACGCCGTACTCGTTGAAGAGATCCTGGATGTTGGCGTGGAGCGCGGCGAGAATGTTGACGCGCTGGTCCTGGCGCTCCAGCGCGAAGGCCAGGGTGTACTCAACGTAGAAGTCCTGCAGTGAGGCCTGAAAGACGAACGGCTTCACTTCCTTCCGTATGCCCGGCGTTCGCGTGGCGGCCGTCAGCAGTAGCGAATGCACCTGACGCCAGGGTGTGTCGTATCCGATCGTCACCGAGGTCCGCGTCAGCACGCCCTCGCCCACCATCCGCGAAAAGTCCGTGGTCGTCTGCGCAATCACGACCGCATTGGGTATGGTCACCTCTTCGCCAAATACCGTATGGATCTTGGTCGAGAGCATCCCAAGCTGCATCACCGTTCCCTCGACCTCTCCGATCCGCACGAAATCGCCGACCCGCAGCGCGCGAGAGTAGGTGATCATGAAATTGCTCATGAGCTGGTTCATCAACCCGCTGGAGCCGAGCGTGACGATGAGGCCCACCAGCACGCTGACGCCCTTGAACGCATCGGTCTGGCTCCCCGGCACGTAGGGAAAAATCAGGACAATCGCGAACAACCAGGCCGCGGCCGTCAACAGCCGGCGCGTGGGTTGCGTGGTTTCGGGATGAAGCCATCGGGGGCCCGCGATGCTGCCCTGCTCGAACGCATGGAACCAGAGGCCGATGAGGCGGACGATGAAACGCGTCAGGAACACGATGATCGCGATCGTGACGAGGCCGGGTATGGAATGGGCGATTCCCAGACCGACATTGATGCCTGTCTCGAACAGAAACCCGCGCATCGACTCGCCCCAGGGCCTCGTGAACGGGAACTGGCGCAGGATGATCGCGATGACACTGTAGGAGATCACCAGATAGAGAGCGACGGCGACGTAGGATGTCAGACGGCGCTGGATTTCGACCAGCCGGGACGCCCGCAGCAGGTTGACGTCGGCGATGCCGGACTTGGTCATCGTCGTCTCGGCCAGGTGAACCAGCCGGGCCGAGACGGCCCGGTGCGAGCGGGCGACGGCGATCGCCAGCAGCACGCCTGTCAGCAGCACCGCGAGCGCCACGGCTGCCGAGCGCAGCAGCCTCGCGGGCGTCCGCGCTTCGTACGCCTCATCGAGCGCCTGCTGGAGACGCCGTGCCGCCCCTGCCGCCGCCTGGTCGAGGGTTTCTCCCGACAGCTCGTCTACGTCGGGCGGGGTCAGCACCAGCACGGTGCGCCCGCCAGCCATGATTAGGGCGGCGCCCTCCAGCACCCGCGTCTCGACCTGATGGGCTTCTCCGCCCGAGATGAGATCCTCCATCAGGCGGCTCGAGCTCAACGCGCGCTCGGCGGGCGCCCGCCCCAGCACGCGCGCCCGCAGGACGACGATGGGCCGGTTGAAGAACACGACGGACGCCGTTTCCCCGGATGGCTCGGCCTGGAGGCCGACTTCGAGCAGCCGCTGCAGGGCAGCGTTGTCGGGCGGCGTCTGGGACTGCGCGGCGAGCGCAGCCCCGCAGACGATCACAAGGCAGAGCGCGGCGATTCGCGCGAAATCAGTAGATGTCCGGCACGAACTTCCGTCGGGCAATCGAGGCCTCGTCGTTGTAGGCATGCTTTTTCGAGCGGCCCGGCAGCCTGACTTTCGGGCGCTTGATCTTCTTGTGCGGAATCAGTTTCAGGATGTGAGCGATCGTATTGAGGCGAGCCCGTTTCTTGTCGTCGGATTTGACGATGTACCAGGGCGCGACGCGCGTGTCGGTTGCCTTGAGCATGGCATCGCGCGCACGGGAGTACTGGTACCATTTCGCCCTCGACGGCAGGTCCATCGGGCTCAGCTTCCATTGCCGCATCGGATCGTCGATGCGCGCCTCGAACCGCCGCTGCTGCTCCTTGTTCCCAACCTCGAGCCAGACCTTGACCAGCATCACCCCGCCTTCGACGATCTGACGCTCGAACATCGGACAGAGATTGAGAAAGCGTTCGTATTGATCCTTCGTGCAGAAACCCATGACGTGCTCGACGCCCGCGCGGTTGTACCAGCTCCGGTCGAAGATAACGATTTCGCCTGCCGCGGGAAAATGCTGGAAGTACCGCTGAAGGTACATCTGGCTTTTTTCCCGATCGGACGGCGCCGGCAGCGCAACCACGCGAAACACACGAGGGCTGACCCGCTCGCTGATCGCCTTGATCAGACCGCCCTTTCCCGCAGCGTCGCGCCCCTCGAAGATGACGATCACGCGCAAGCCCTTGGCCTTGACCCATTCCTGCAGGATGCAGAGCTTGCCCTGTAGCTTGAGCAGTTCCTTTTCGTACTTTCGCCGCTTGAGATTGGCCATATGTCCCGATCCCTATGGCTGCCAGCCGCCGCCAAGTGTGCGATACAGCTCCGCGCGCGCGCGCAATTCCGCGCCGCGCGTCTGCGCGAGGATGAGCTGCTGCTGGAACAGCTCCTGGTCGGCCGTGAGAATCTCGATGTAGCTCGCGAGCCCGGAATCGTACCGCGAGCGGGCAAGCTCGGAAGCGTCCAGAAGCGCGGTGACGCCGATCTGTTCCTCCACGCGCCTTTCAGCCAGCTTCTGGATCGTGATCAAGGAAGTCGACACTTCGCGGTACCCGTTGAGCGCGGCCTTCTGATATGCCGCGACCGCAATGTCGAAGCGGGCCTGCGCGGCTTCGGCGTTCCGCCGGAGACGATTGCCTTGAAAGAGCGGCTGCAGCAACCCGGCCCCGAGCGACCAGGCCGCCCCATCCCCTCCGAGGAAATTCGAGAGATCGCCGCTGACGCCGCCGAGAAAGCCGGTCAGGCTGATCGTCGGAAAGAACATCGCCTTGGCCACGCCGATGTCGGCGTTGGCGGAAATCAGCATCTGCTCGGCCTGTGCGATATCAGGCCGCCGTTCGAGCAGCGACACCGGCAGGCCGGGCGGAATCGGCGGTGGCAGCAGCTCGACCTCGGTCAACGCCTGGCGGGGAATCGCGCTCGGAGGACGTCCCAGCAGGAGCGACAGCGAGTTCTCGACCACGGCGATTTGCTGTTCGATGTCCGGAATCGCCGCCGCCGTCTGCGAGCGGTTGGCGCGAATGCGGTCCACTTCGAGACGGTTCGCCACACCGCCGTCGAGCCGATTCTGAAAATACGCAACCGTTTCGTCGTTCAATCCCAGCGTGCGCCGCGCGATCAAGAGCTGCAGGTCGAGCTCGCGCAACAGGAAGTAGTGCGACGCCACGTCGCCGACCAGCGTCACGAGCACGCCGCGGCGGGCCTGATCGGTCGCCAGCACCACGGCCAGCGCCGACTCGTGACCGCGCCGGATGCGGCCGAACAGATCGAGCTCCCACGAGAGGCTGAAGCCGTACACGCCGCTCTGAGCGGTGGTGTCCTCGTCTTCTCCCGAGGCCGTCTCTCCCCGAACGTTTGACGTCTGACGGGCGTTGTACGACACGCCGCCGTCGACTTGCGGATACAGGTACGATTTCGCGATGCCCGCGCGCGCGCGCATCTCCTCGACGCGCGCGATGGCCATGCGCAAATCGAGGTTGTTGGCGATGGCCTCTTTGACGAGCGCCTGCAGAGCCGGATCGTCGAAGACCTGGAACCAGGGCGCATCGGCCAGCGACTCGGCCTGCGGCGCACCGGCAAGAAACCGGTACTGCGGCGGGCTCGGCATCTGCGGGCGCTCGTAGTTCGGCCCGACCAGACAGCCGCCCAGAAACGGCGCGAACGCCAGCGCCAGGCCCACCGAAAGAGCGCGACGTCGCATGTCAGTGTCCCCCATGCCCGTGACCAGGGGCGAGTGCCGGAGGTGGTGTCACGGCCGGGGTTGTCGCGGGCTGCTTCGCGCCGCCGATCGCCTTCTCCGTCGCGACGTACAACATCGGAATCAGCAGCACGCCCAGGAAGGTCGCCACGGACATGCCGGCGAACACGGTCATACCCATCACCTTACGCGCTTCAGCTCCGGCGCCGGTCGCCGTGAGCAGCGGTACAACGCCGAGGATGAACGCGAAGGCCGTCATGAGAATCGGACGGAACCGCAATTTTGCGGCGTTGAGCGCGGCCTCGACGAGCGGCTTGCCCTGGTCGTGCTCCATCTTGGCGAACTCGACGATCAGAATCGCGTTCTTCGCCGCGAGCCCGATGAGCATGATGAGGCCGATCTGCGCGAAGACGTTGTTCACGTAGCTCGGACCGAGCGCCAGGCGCGCCAGGTACAGGCCGAGATACGCGCCGAATGCGGCAAACGGCGTCCCGAGCAGGACGCTGAACGGCAACCCCCAGCTTTCATATTGGGCAGCCAGAATCAGGAACACGAGGAAGATCGCGAGCATGAAGACAACGGCCACGCCGGGCGCCCGGCGCTCCTGGAACGACAGGTCCGCCCAGTCGAAGGTTATGTCGGGGGGCAGCACTTCGCGCGCCGTCTGTTCCAGCGCATCGAGCGCCTGCGTCGAGGAGTACCCTACGGCCGGCACCCCCGTCAGCTCGGCGCTCCGGAACAGGTTGAATCGATTCGTGAACTCCGGCCCCGCGGTCGGCTCGGTCGTCACAAGCGTGTCCAGCGGCACCATGCCGCCTTTCTGGTTCTTGACGTAGAACAACCCAAGCTGTCGAGGATCCCGGCGGAACTCCGGCTCGGCCTGGATGTAAACCTTGTAGACGCGGCCGAAGCGGTTGAAATCGTTGATGTACGAGCTGCCGAGCAGCGCGCCGAGCGTCGTGTTCACGTCGTTCAGCGGTACGCCCGACTTGAGCACCTTGCTCCGGTCGATGTTCGCGTAAATCTGCGGCACGCTCGCCCGGTAGAGCGTGTTGATACGGGCGATCTCCGGACGCTTGCGCGCCGCCTCGACGAAGCGCGCCGTCTGCTGCGCGAGGTACTCGGGTGATCCTCCACTGCGATCCTGCAGCTGCATGGTGAAGCCCGCGCCCGTTCCAAGGCCCGGGATCGCAGGCGGCCCGAAGGCGATGACGCCCGCCTCTGGAATCTGCTGGGCGAACGCGCGATTCAGCGCGGCGACGACGCCGTTCGCATGACTCTCGGGCGTGTGCCGATCGTGCCAGGGCTTCAACTGGACGAAGAAGAACCCCATGTTCGACGAGTACGCGCCCGTCAGCAGCGAGTAGCCGGAAATCGTGTTGAAACCCTCCACCGCCTCGTTCTTGGCCAGAATCGTTTCGGCCTTCCGCATGACCGCGTCGGTCCGTTCGAGCGACGCGGCGTCCGGAAGCAGCGCGTTGACCAGCAGGAATCCCTGATCTTCCTCGGGTACGAATCCGCCCGGGATCCGCTGGACGAGCATGACGACCACGTAGACGAGCACGCCGATGAACGCCAGACTCCGGAACATCTTCCTGATGAGAATGCCGGCAAAGGTGACGTAGCGGTCGGTTGTCCACCCAAACACTTTGTTGAAGCCGTTGTAAAACGGCGTGAGCAGCGAGCGCTTGCCGGTCGCTGGCTTCAGCAACAGCGCCGCCAATGCGGGACTCAGCGTGAGCGCGTTTATGACGGACAGCAGCACAGAGATCGCAATGGTGATGGCGAACTGCTGATAGAGGCGGCCGGTGATGCCGCCCATGAACCCGACGGGCACGAAGACGGCCGACAGAATGAGACCGATGGCGATGACAGGACCCGACACTTCCTCCATCGCCTTGATGGTGGCCTCTTTGGGCGCCATCCCGTGCTCGATGTGGTGCATGACCGCTTCGACGACGACGATGGCGTCGTCAACGACGATGCCGATCGCAAGCACGAGCCCGAGCAGCGAGAGGACGTTGATCGAAAATCCCAGCAGGGGGAAAAACATGAACGCGCCGACGAGCGACACCGGCACGGTCATCAGCGGGATGAGCGTCGCGCGCCAGTTCTGCAGGAAGACGAACACCACGATGATGACGAGCACCACGGCTTCGAGGAGCGTGTGAACGATCTCGTTGATGCCCTCGGAGACCGGCAGGGTCGTGTCGAGCGACACCAGGTACTCCATGTCGCGCGGGAACCGCTTCGACAGATCGGCCATCGTCGCTTTGATCCGGTCGGCCACGTCGAGCGCGTTCGTGCCGGGAATCTGGAACACGGCAATGACCGCCGAGGGCGTCCCGTCGTGCCGGCCCATGGCGTTGTAGAGCATGGTTCCCAGTTCGAGGCGCGCGACGTCCTTGAGGCGCACCTCGGAGCCGTCCGCGGCCGTGCGCACGATGATGTTGCCGAACTCCTCCTCGCTGAGCAGGCGTCCCTGCGTGCGGACGGTGTAGGTGTATTCGGTGCCCGCCGCGGCGGGTGGTCCGCCAATCTGTCCGGCCGGCGTCAACTGGTTCTGCTGCGAGATCGCGTTCGCGATGTCAGGAACCGTCAGGCCGAGGCGTGCGATGACGTCGGGACGCAGCCACACGCGCATGGCGTAGTCGCTGCCGCCGAACAGGTTGATCTGCCCGACACCCTGGATACGGGCAATCGCGTCGTTGATGTTGATCGTCGTGTAGTTGGCAAGGAAACTGCCGTCGTAGGTGCCCTTGGGCGACTTGATCGAGATGACGAGCAGCGGAAACGCGAGCGCCTTCTTCACCGACACGCCGTAGTTCTTCACCGACTGCGGCATCTGCGGCATGGCCTGCGACACGCGGTTCTGCGTGAGCACGTTGTTCATGTCGAGGTTCGACCCGACCTCGAACGACACCTTCAACGTCAACGTGCCGTCGTTGGCGTTGGTCGACTTCATGTAGATCATGTTCTCGACGCCGTTGATCTGCTGTTCGAGCGGCGTCGCCACCGAGCCCTCGACGTCGGTGGCGCTGGCGCCGATGAAGGTCGTCGTGACCTGAATCATCGGCGGCACGATCTCGGGGTACTGCGCAATGGGCAGCCCTTGCATGGCCACCACGCCGAGCATCACGATGATGATCGACATGACCATTGCGACGATGGGTCTGTTGACGAAGAAGCGAGCCATGATCTACTCCGCTTTTGCGGCGGCCGGTTTGGCATCCGCCGGCGTCACTTTGCCGAGAGGTTCGGTGGCGGCAGCCGGCGCGGGCTTGGCCGAGACCGTCATCCCGTCCTGAATCCGCTGAAGGCCTTCGACGACGACCTGCTCGCCGCGTTTCAGACCCTCTTCAATCACCCAGAGCGACCCGACCCGCGGACCGACCTTCACGCTCCGGAAAGCCACCTTCCCGCCGTCGACCACGGCCACGCTATAGAGGCTCTGAAGTTCCTGAACGGCCCGCTGCGGGACGAGCAGTTGTTCCGGCTTTGTTTCGAGCAGAATCCGCGCACGGCCGAACTGGCCTGGACGAAGCAGCCCCTGGGGGTTGGGAAATTCGATTTCCACACCGAGTGTGCCGGTCGTGGGATCGACGGCCCGTTCGACGTTGGAGATCTTGCCGAGCTGGGGATGCTTCGAGCCGTCGGTCAATGTGAGCTCGATCCCCTCGGCGCGGGGCGCCTGGCCGAGGCGCGCCGTGTTCCGCCGGGCCACCCTGAGGTAGTCCGTCTCGGTCACACCAACGCGAAAAAGGACGGGGTCGATCTGCGAGACCGTCGTGAGGAGCGTGCTCTCTCCGCGCCCGACGAGGTTGCCCGCTTTCACGTTGGTCGTACCCGCCAGCCCGGCAATGGGCGAGGTCACGCGCGTGTAGCTGAGGTCGAGCGTCGCCTTCTCGACGGCAGCGCGCCCCGCTTCGACCTGCGACCGGGATGCGTCACGTTCGGACAGCGCGTTGTCGAGCTCCTGCTTGCTCACGGCCTGCTTGGCAACGAGCGGCGTATAGCGGGACACGTCGTTTTCGGCCTTGGCCAGCCTCGCCTCGGCCGTCGCCAGATCGGCCTTGCTCTGCGCGAGCAGCGCTTCGAGCGGCTTTCTATCGATCTCGTAGAGGAGCTGGCCTCTTGTCACGAACGAGCCTTCGCGGAAGTTCACCTTCTCGAGAAAGCCCTCGACGCGGGCCCTGATGTCCACGTCCTGGAAGCCCTCCGTCTGGCCCACCAGGTCGAGGTAGGTCGGCACATCCTGGACGACGACCGGGGCGACATAGACTTCGACCGGTGGGGGCGTCACTGGCGGGGGCTCTTTGCAGGCGAGACCGGTCGAGGCAACCGCCATCGCAAGGGCAAGAGCGGTTTTCGTGGCACTCATGTTCATTCGCATATGCATCCTGTGAGCTCTCGCGCCCTTCCGTTACCGGCCGCGGTCGCGCTCGAGATCGTTGAGCTTGAGGCGCAGGTACTGGGCAACCCGACCAGCTGCCCGCCTCGTTGCTCGATCCGCAACAACGCGTCGACCCCCATCGCGTCCGCCGAGATCAGATCGTCGAGCTCGAGGCGCGGACTAGCCGTTCGCGAACACGCTTCCAGCAGGTCTCCCACTTGTGCCTCCCCGAGACGCCCGGCGAGCCGCACCACGACCTGCCCGTCTTCCTGACTAATCTCAATCCGGCACACCACGGCGGCGGCCTCACGCAAGATGCGATCCGGCGATTTGAACAGCAATCTCGAAGAAGCTGAGCGCTGATCACCATGGTTCGTGAGACGGCTCACGAACCGCGGGCACCAGCGGCACTGGCTCTACGCCATCAGACGCTTGAAGTCCCGAACGACGGTCGACGCGGGCGGCCGTCGGATGCCAAGCTTCTTCATACGGAATCGCAGCGTGTTCGGATGAAGCCCGAGCCGCTCGGCCGCGTTGCCCGCACCATTGATGCGCCATCCGCAGCGCCGCAGTGCGAGCTCGATGTGGCGCCGTTCGGCTGCCTCGAGCGTGCCGCCATCCCCCGACAGCCCCGACAGCGGCAGACCGGGAGGTTCGTCGAGCATCAGTGTATCGCCGCTCGAGTGAATCATCGCGCGCTCGACCACGTTTTCGAGCTCCCGCACGTTGCCTGGCCACGCGTGCTGCTGCAGCGTCTGGAACACGGCTGGTGGAATCCGGGTGATCTTCCTGTTCAGCGCCCGCTGACGGCGATTGATGAAATACCAGACCAGGCGCGGAATGTCCTCCGTGCGCTCGCGCAGCGGCGGCAGGGCGATCGGAAACACGTTGAGCCGGTAGTAGAGGTCCACGCGGAATCGGCCCTCGCGCATCGCGCCTTCGAGGTCGTGGTGCGTCGCCGCGACCACCCGCACGTCGACCCTGCGTGACTGGGACGAACCGACGCGCTCGAACTCCCCTTCCTGCAGCACGCGCAGCAGCTTCGACTGCACGTCGACTGGAAGGTCGCCGATCTCGTCCAGGAAGATCGTGCCCCGGTCGGCCAGCTCGAAGCGGCCCTGGCGCATCGACACGGCGCCCGTGAAGGCGCCTCGTTCGTGACCGAACAGCTCGCTTTCGATGAGCGTCGGCGGCAGCGCGGCGCAATTCACACGCACGAACGGCCGGTCACGGCGCGCGCTGCGATTGTGCACGGCGCGCGCGAACAGCTCTTTGCCGGTGCCCGTCTCACCGAGAAGTACGACCGACGCGTCGGTCGGCGCCACTTCCTGGCAACGGGCGATCGCGACGCGCAGCAATGGACTGTTGCCGATGATGTCTTCGAAGTCGGCGCCATCGTCGAGATCGACGAGGGCCGCCGGCGCCGCCAGGTACCGGGCAAGCTCGGCCTTCGTGCGCTCCAGCTCGCGCACGTGGTCGGCCCGCTGGCGCGCCACCGCCATCAAATCGGTGAGGAGTCGAAGGCGCACGAGCACCTCCTGCGGCCATTCGGAACCCGCACGGCGCACGTTGTCGAGGGGACTAACGTCTCCCGCCGGCAGGCCCGCCCGCCCGACGTCCAGCGCCTGCGCGATCTGTTCGAGCAGGTCGATGATGGACCTGTCGACATGGGCAGGGTCCATGCTACCAAGGGCGGACGCAAAGTGGCCGGCCAGCCGGTCGAGCGCCTGGCGCATTCCGTCTGTGGTCGTGGGAGCGGCTTCAGCCATGAGACGAGTGCGTCTCCTGCGGAGCACACCCTGTGCCAGCGTGTTTCGCACCCGAACCTGACCGCACGGTCGGGACTTGCTCTAGCACGATGGAGGCGCTCCGAACTGTCGGAGGCCGTGCATCGTCGGGGCGCCTTTCGGGCGCGGATACTGGACCTCCTAGGCTGGCAGGCCAGGACCGGTCCGGCGGAAGGCTGGTGGCGGCACGGACTGGATGTATGCTGGTTCGATGACGGGATCACGCCAAATCGCCACACTCCTCCTCCTCGCCGCGGCCGCCGCCGTGGGGGCCGCGCCGAAGTTCGAGTCGGTGTGGAAATCGCCCGAGGTATCGAAGCTGAACTTCGCCGGCAAGAAAATCGCCGCGCTCGTCATCACCGACGATCAATCGCTTCAGATCTCGGGCGAAGAAGCGCTCGCGAAAGAGCTCAACGCGCGAAAGGTGAACGGCGTGACGACCTATCGCATCATGCCGCGCGAGGAAATGCTGACCGCCGAGCGCGCCCGGCCGTGGTTCGAGCGGGCCGGGATTCAAGGTGTGGTTGCCCTGCGTCCGGTGAGCTACCAGGCCGCCCAACGGCGCGCCCCCGTCGTCTGGTCGTCGTACGAGCAGTCGTTCTATAGCTACTACGGCATGGGCTGGGGTGGGAACGTCGGCGTCAGCATCTCGCTCTCCAAAGATCCCGCCTCGATTGTCGTCGAAACGCTGGTCTTCAACCTGGCGCCCGAGCGGCTCGTGTGGGCCGCCACGAGCGAAACGAAGAACCCGAAGAACGTCCAGCAGGTCGTCGGCGATCTCATCGAAGAGGTCGTCAAGGAAATGCGGGACATGAAGCTCGTCCCGCAGAACGCCCGGTAGGTTGGACAGGGCGATGGGTGTTTGCGCAACTGAAGTTGCGCCCTACCGATGGCAACCGATGAGCGACTCTACTGGTAGGGCTCGACTTTAGTCGAGCTGACCGGCATCAGACGCGGCGCGTCTGCTGAGAGCCTGCCTCCAGCGCGGGAGTCGCGCGCGATTCCGAGAGGTGGAGCGTCTGCGTCGGAAACGCCAGCGATGTACCCGCCCGTTCGACGACGTCCATAATCGACACGAGCAGTTGTTCCTGGATCTCCAGAAATCGAGACCAGTCACCCGTCAACACGTACGCGAACACTTCGATATCGAGGGACGACGGCGCGAAACGAATGAAGCGCACGCGCACCGTGCCCGCATCAACGGCGGGATGCGACGCCAGCTTGTCGCGAATGCCCTCGATCACCTTTCGAATCTGCACGGATGTCGTCCCGAACTTCAGACCCAGCGTGTGATGAAACCAGCACATGTCACGGGCGGAGAACGTTTCGAGGCTGACGTTGGCAATCTGACCGTTCGGGACCGTCAGGATCGTGCGATCGAGCGTGCGGATACGCGTCGAGCGCAGACCGATCGAGTCGACGGTCCCGTATGCGTCGCCAACTTTGAGAAAGTCCCCCACGCGGACGGCCTTGTCGAAAATGAGCGACAACCCGCCAATGACATTTTCCAGCGTCTTCTGTGCCGCGAGCGCAACGGCAATGCCGCCGATGCCGAGACCGGCCAGCGCCGCGGTCGGATCCGCGCCGAAATACCGGAGCGCCACGAGAAAACCGAGGACGACCGCGACCACATCGGCAATCCGGTGCCCGAGCCGCACGAGCGAAGCGACCTCGAAGAGGCTGGCATTGCGGAAGTGGCGCGTGACATAGCGGGCGCCGAAGGCGTTCAAGTGCAGGAGCAGCCACACGCCCGAAACGAGTATCAGGAGCGCGGCGACCGTCGTCCAGAGCTGCCGCTCGCGCAGAGGGAAATCCACTTGCGGCACGACCCAGTGGATGGCGATCGCCAGCGTCAGCAAGCGCAGCACACCCGGTAGCCTGGCGAATCCCGTCGACCGGTACCACACCGGGACGATGAGCAGGACGCACAACCAGACGACCGCGCGAACCCCGAAAATGCGGGGCCTGTTCGTGAACCCCGGCAGGTACGTTTCGATTGAAATGAGATCGATCTCGTCGTAGACGTCGGGAATGGCGTCGAGCGTCCGGCGCGAGAACAGCCACACCGACGCCGCCGAGCCTCTGCGCACACGCTCGACGACCAGCTCGAGTTGTCCCGTCTCCGTACTGATCGCACCTATGGTGTCTTCGTCGGGTCTGAGCGGATTCTTCTGCGACCCTTCGGGCTCGTCGCTGATCTCGTTGATCCGCGCGGGCAGGCGCCTGTCGAGGACGACGTAGAGTTTGCGCGCAAGTTCGAAGGCTGCCTGGCCTGTCAAACCGGAATTGAGGTACAGAGAAGCGGCTTCGTCGTTGCCTGCGCGAGACGTGCGCATGAATCCGAGAAGCATGCCTCGGGGCGTGTCGCGGCCCAGCGGATCGGTCGGGGCCTGCGCCTGCGGAACCGCTTGCGGAGCCGCCGGCGGCGGCGCTCCACGAGCACCAATCTGGGCGGAAACCGACCCCACCGGCAGCAGCACCAGGGCCAGCAGCGTCCAAGTCACAAGCAGCCGCATGCGTCGTCTAGACATGGCGGGGAAAAGCCGGCTCTTCATTCTTGTCGAAGGGTTGGCTGGCGCTCTGACGGAACGACTCCCTCCCGAGCTCGAGCATCGTCTTTTCGTCGATGGCGCCGAAGAGCCGGATGAGCGATGCCACCAGACCCGTCCAGCCAGTCTGATGGCTCGCACCCAGGCCGGCACCATTGTCTCCGTGAAAGTACTCATAGAACAGGAGATGGTTGCGCCAGTGCGGATCCTTCTGGAAGATTTCGGTGCCGCCGTAGACGGGCCGCCGTCCGTCCTTGCCGGGCAGGAAGATGGTCGTGAGACGGTTCGCGATCTCTTTCGCAACCTGGTAGAGATTCATTTCGCGGCCCGAACCGGTTGGACATTCGATCACGAACGAATCGCCGTAGAACATGTAGTACTGCAGCAGCGCCCGGATGACCAGCACGTTCATCGGCATCCAGATCGGGCCCCGCCAGTTCGAGTTTCCACCGAACATCCCGTTGTCGGATTCCGCGGGCAGATAGGTCACCTTGTACTCGGACTTGCCGACGCGGAACACGTACGGGTGCCGCTTGTGGAACTGCGACAGCGCCCGGATCCCGAACGGGCTGAGGAACTCGCGCTCGTCGACGAGCTTCGTCAGAATCCGCCGCAGGCGATGCTGATCGACGACCGCCAGAATGCCGCGGCCGCCCCAGCCGCGCGCCCCTTCGCCGGTCGGATGGATCCCCTGCAGCAGCGCCGGCATGCGGCGTACGCGCTCGCGGAAATGCGCTTCGATTTTCGGCACGCGCTGCCGCTGCCACGGTTCGACGATCGTGGTGGCGCACATCGGGAGCAGCCCCACGAGCGATCGCACCTTCAACCGTTTGGCGGTACCGTCGGGCAGGCGGAGGACGTCGTAATAGAATCCGTCCTCTTCGTCCCACATCCCACCCTGACCCACACGATTCAGTGCGTTGCCGATCGCCAGAAAGTGATCGACGAACTTCACCGCGATGTCCTCGAAGCTCTGATCGTAGGACGCGATTTCGACGCCAATCTCGAGCATGTTCTGGCAGAACAGCGCCATCCACGCGGTGCCATCGGCCTGTTCGAGATGGCCGCCGGTGGGCAGCGGCGAAGACCGGTCGAAGACACCGATGTTATCGAGGCCGAGAAATCCACCTTCGAACACGTTCCGGTCGAACCGATCTTTGCGGTTCACCCACCACGTGAAGTTCGCGAGGAGCTTGACGAACGACCGCTTGAGAAATTCCACGTCGCTGCGGTTGTGGAGCGCCTGCTCCTGCCGGTAGAGAAAGACCGTCGCCCACGCGTGCACCGGCGGATTCACGTCGGAGAAGTTCCATTCGTACGCCGGAATCTGCCCGTTCGGATGGAGGTACATCTCGCGGAGCACGAGCTCCAGCTGATCCTTGGCGAAATCGATGTCGGCCGCCGAGAGCGCGACCGCATGGAACGCGAGATCCCAGGCGGCAAACCACGGGTATTCCCACTTGTCCGGCATCGAGATCACGTCGGCGTTCATCATGTGCGCCCATTCGGCGTTGCGCACGTTGAGACCCGACTTGAGAAACGGATCGGCGCCGTGCTCGAGCAGCCAGCGATTCGCGTCGAGGTAGTAGGTACCGCTTGCTCCACAACATGCCCGCCATCGCCTGGCGCAGCACCGCGGCCGCGTCCGGCGTGGCCGACGCCGGCGTGATCGACCGGTAGAACTCATCCGCTTCCCGAACGCGCGCGTCGAACGTCGCGTCGAACCCGTCGAAGGGATCCGGCAACATCCCTGCGTCCGACAACCGGAGCCGCCGCACGACTGTCTCGCCGGGAGCGATATGGACGCGATGATGCGCCGCGGCTTTCGTGCCTGTCTGCGCCGGATTCACGGCCTTGGTCCGCCCGCGGACGACGAACTCGTGGATCGCGTCCTTGACGAACGGGCTCGCGTTCGGCTTGTTGAACAGGCGCCTGGTATTCGTTTCGTTCTCAGTGAAGAGCAGCGGCACGTCGCCGTCGACATACAGGTGGTGTGGGCCGAGCTCGGCGTGCGAGACGTAAATCGCCTTCGTACCCGGCCGCCCCTTCGCCTCGCGCAACTCGGGCCTCGCGGCATCCGAATACGCCCGCCAGGTATTGCGGAACCAGATGGTGGGCAGGATGTGCAGCGTCGCCGTATCGGCACCGCGATTGGTCGCGCTGATCCTGATGACGATGTCGCCGGGTGTGACCTTGGCGTACTCGACCTCGACGTCGAAGTACTTGTCGCCGGCGAAGACGCCCGTATCGAGCAATTCGTACTCGAACTCGTTCCGGGAGCGCTGGCTGTTGGTCTTCACCAGATCGTCGTACGGATAGGGACGCTGCGGATATTTGTAGAGCCACTTCATGTAGGAGTGCGTCGGCGTGGAGTCGAGATAGAAGTAGTACTCCTTCACGTCCTCCCCGTGATTCCCCTCGGCATTGGTGAGGCCGAAGAGACGTTCCTTGAGAATCGGATCGCGGCCGTTCCAGAGCGCGATCGCAAAACACACCCGCTGGTCGTCGTCGGAAATACCGGCAAGCCCGTCCTCGCCCCAGTTGTAGGTGCGCGACCGCGCGTGGTCGTGGGTGAAGTAGTCCCACGCGTTGCCATCGGCGCTGTAATCCTCGCGCACGGTTCCCCACTGCCGCTCGCTGAGGTAGGGGCCCCACCTGCGCCATCGCACGCCCTGCTCGCGAGCCGCGTCGAGACGTCTCTGTTCCTCCCCGGTGGGGCCGGCGGCCGCGCTCGCGTCGTCGCTCATGAATTCCTCAAATCGCTAGGAAAACGGACGCAGACTGCATGCCACGCCACGTCATGCCGTTCTCCCCTGTAGGCGGGAATTGCGCCCGAAGGCCGCCCCGCAGAACCGGAGGCTCTCCGATATCTCGGACGGCAACCGCCCTGTTGGCGGCCGGATCGACGAACGGTGTGGGGTTGGAGGGCCGCGTGTCCCGGCCTGCGCTTTGCACCATGCCCGACCGTCTCTTTCAAGAAAGGACTATCCGATGAAGACGTGGCTCGCTCTCCCGCTCCTGCTGGTCCTGGCCGGCACGGGCACGGCATTCGCCCAGGACGTTCGATACAACTTCGACAAGCAGGCTAACTTTGCGTCGTTCAAGACCTACCGGTGGGCCACCATCAAGGGCTCGTCGAAGATGAGCGACCTGATGGACCGGCAGATCAAGTCCGCCATCGACATTGAACTCTCGAAGAAGGGCCTGACGGAAGTCGAGGAGGGACAGCCGGTTGATCTCGTCATCGGGTATCAGGCCGGCGTCGACCAGGAAAAGCAGTACACGTCGTTCGACACCGGCTATGGCTACGGCCCGGGTTGGGGTGGCGGCTGGTATGGCGGCGGCGGCGGCATGACGACCGGCACGACGTCGACGATCTACATCGGCCAGCTGGCGCTCGACATGTACCAGTTGTCATCGAAACAGCTGGTGTGGCGGGGTGTCGCCAGCAAGACCCTCGACTCGAACGCGAAACCGGACAAGCAGCAGAAGAACCTGGCGAAGGCCGTGGCGAAACTGCTGAAGAACTATCCGCCGCCGGTCAAGAGCAGCTAGAGCCGCGGAGAGGCCCGGCTAATCACGAAGAACACTAAGGTGCAGTCACGAAGAACACTAAGATGCGAGATAGACAAGAACACAAAGAATACCTTCCTTAGTGATCTTGTTTGAGTCTCCGCCTTAGTGATCTTCGTGCCGTCGTGTTCACGGGCGGCGCAAGTTGCCTTCGAGTTTCACCGGCGCGACCGCGAAGTCATCGAGAATCGGCACACCATCGGGACCTGGCTTCACGCGCGCCGCGCCGGCCATGGTCCCGGTAATCTCACCTTTGGCTCCGACCTGCAGGTCGACGATCGTCAATTCGTACCCGGCTTTGGACTTCGACGCATCGCCGGAGAGGAAGAACAGCGGCTGATCGGCCACGAGCACGAGCCGAAACCCATCCTTGGTCGGCTGCTCGTAGGCGTACTTGATGTCGACCGGCCGGCCGGACACCTCGATCGTGCCCACCGGCGGGAGCGAGCGCAGCACTTTCAGCGCGCCGGGATAGCCGTTGAACTTCAAGCCGTCGGTCACACGCGTGCGCCGGCTCTCCTCCATCAACCGCTCGACGGCCATCGTGACGGTCGAGGTGACCGTCGTCGCCCCGGCCTTCAACTGTGCGTTCAGCGTCAGCTTCATCGGGTATTCGCCGGCCGCACGGGCCAGACTTCCCCAGCAGAGAACCAGGAGGGCGGCGATGACCGCCCTTCGAGGCGTGCGCATAATGTCTCCCTTCAGTTCCGCGCCCTGGCGACGTACGGGTTGCCACCGAGGGCGTTCGAAATATCCGCAATCGCGCGTTGGGCACGCACGCTGTTGCCCGCGTCGTCGAGCGGCGGCGACACGACGGCAATGCCGAACTTTCCGGGCGAGACGGCAATGAGACCGCCGCCAACGCCGCTCTTGGCAGGCAGGCCCGTATGATACAGCCACTTGCCCGAGTCATCGTAAAGCCCCGCCGTGGCCATGACCGCGAGCACGCCAGGCACTTTCGATGCGTCGATGACCCGCTTCTTGGTCACGGGATTCTCGCCGGCGGCTGCCAGCGTCGCGGCCATCATGGCCAGATCTCTGGCATTCACGCCGATGGAGCACTGACGCGTGTAGAGATCGACCGCCTGCTGCCAGTTGGTCTTGATGTAACCGTAGGCCAGCATGAGCGCGCCGATCGCCTGGTTGCGCTGGTTCGTGTCGGACTCCGACTTGTAGACGTCCTGAAGGACCCTCAGCTCGCGGCCGGCGGCGTCGTTGTGAAAGCCGATAATCTTCTTCCACACTTCGTCGGCACTCGCGCCTCTGACCATGCTCGTTGCCGAGATCGCGCCGGGATTCACGAGAGGATTCATTTCCGGTGCACCGGCGCCGACCACCGTACGAACGCCCTCAACCGCGATGATCGAATTGAACCGTGCCCCGGTGGCGTCGACGCCGATCTGCTTCTCAACCGACTCCAGTCCCTGTTCCTGGATGACCTGCGACATCGTGAACACTTTCGAGATGGACTGAATCGAGACCTCTGTCTTCACGTCGCCCGCGGTGAACACCTTGCCATCGACCGTCACGAGGACAATGCCGAACAGGTTCGGATCGACCTTCGCGAGCGCCGGAATGTAATCGGCGTTCTTGCCTTCCTTCAGGTCTTTGAACTTCGCGTACGCGGCGTTGACGGCCGCTTGCGGATCGGGGCTCTGCGCACCGATCTGAGATGTGCAGGCCACGACGGCAACGAGACCGACGATGACAGCCGCCGTTGAGAGACGCCAGTTATGTGCATGCATCGCTAACCCCCAAGCTTGAATGAAAAATTGTATTTGAACGAGAACTGAGCCTTGAACCCGTCGCTCGAAAAGCCGTCCGAGAAGTTCTCGCGACGTCCCCACTGGAACTCGCCGCCCAACATCACGTTGGTCACGGGAGTGTAGAGGAAGTTGCCCAGCGCATAGTGACCGGTACGGAACGCGTCCGGTGCCTGAGCATCGCTGTTCTGAATGTCCTGCATCGAATATCCGACGCTCGTGGTGTAGTGCTCGCTCCACGAATGATCGAGGAACGCCACGACACCGACGATCGGCAGCGTGTCGCCTCTGAGCGGTTTCACCGGATCAGCCAGCTGCCTGACCGGACCGATATCGGTCGGTGAGTCGTTCATGTAGTTCTGGATGCCTTCTCCAAATGCCAGCTGCAGGCGAAGCGTGTCTTTCGACGTGACTTTGACGTTGGAGCTCAGGTTCAGGCCGTAACGAGTACCGGAACCGGAGAGGTCGAACTGGTCGACCAGGACGTCGTCCCAGCTGATCTGCCCGACGATGCCCGCAACCCTGAAATATCCCCAGTCCTGAGTGAACTTGAAGGCGCCGGAGAAGTCGGGAATCGGGAAACGGGCCTTGATATTCTGCAGCTCGACACGAGAGGCGTACACGCCGCCGTCACCGCTCGCGCCGGGACGTTCGAGTGCGAGCATGAAGCTCTTGTTCTCCGCAGTACGCTGCCAGCGCACCTGAACGTTGCGGAAAAAGACCATGCCCGTCGGTCCCCAGTATTCGAGCGAATTGGGAAAGACGTCCGGATCCATGAACGGGCTCCACGTCTGTCCCGCGCCAAACTCCCCGAGTTCGCCCCAGGCATGCCGCAGCCGGAACGTCGTCTGCCCCTCGTCCACGCCGGTCCCGAACAACTCGAACTCGAACGTTGTGTTCAGGTTTCCAAGCTCGGTCGGGGTGCTGGTGCGAACGCCGAGACGGCTCTGCCGTACACCCGCGAAGGTGTTGTTGTCTTTCCCGAACTGATCATCGAACGACGGCAGCTTCGTGACGCGCAGCGTGTCGGACCAGTTTGGGTTGATGGCCGTGAAGTCGTGGCCCATATCGAGCATCGCGAAGCCGTAGATCTCCATCGACGGCTTGGCGTCCTGCGTTCCCTGCGCGCCGGCATCGGCCGCCGTCACCAGCAGGACGGCCTGCAGGACCCATGGCAGCAACCGCCGACCGCGGAGCTTCTTCAAAGACCCGTCCGAACTTCTCACAGACATACTTTTCTCCTCACTTGACGTGCGCCCGCTCCCACGCGCGGACGTTGGTCCGCGCCTGGTCGAAGATGCGCTCGTAGTTACCCTTGCGGACTTTCAGACTGGCATCGGCTGTCAGGCCCTTCCAGACGGGACCCCACATGTCGTAGACCGCGAAGTACGGCGCCGGACCGGCCGGCGCGACCGTGTCGGTGCCAAACAGGAACCGGTCCGGGTGCCGGTTCAACATGGCCGTGACGCGCGCGATCGACTCGGGCGTCGCGACAGCGTATTTGGCGACTTCGTCCCACGAAATGTCGAAGCTCACGTGGCGAAGCTGCGGATCGTTGACCATCTCCTCGACGATCCCGATGTGGGCCGGGCTGCGCTCGGCTGACTGCGCCGTCACCTGGATGGGATGGACGATCCGGCCAAGGCCCACGTGCGCCCAGATGATGGTCGTCTTCGGATGCCGCTTGAGCAGGGCGAGCATCTGCGCGAGGTATGCGGGCTGGGCGTCCGTCTTCGCGAACGGCATGTCGACGTCGTTGTGGATCAACGCGACGAGGCCGGACTCGGCGGCGAAGTCGAGGATGCGGTCCAGAGCAGGATTCGTCAGGCTGGCGGTTTCGCCCGACACCTTCGCTGACACGAACTCCTTGTGGATACTGAACTCGCCGATGCCGGTGAACACGCCGGGAAACGTCTCGAGCACGCGCCGGATGTGATCGACGCCATACATGTCGGCGGGATTGAAGCCGGTGATCATCGGATCGAAGCGCTGCTGCTCGTCCTTCGACAACTTTCGATATTCGGACGCGATGAACGCGTCGGTGAACGAGTAGTAGTAGAGCGGGGCGTCGCTGTGAAGGTAGTAGGTTGGCGCAAAATCACCCGAGTTGGCGTAGGACCACTGCTGCTGGAGCGGGATGCCGAACAGCGTCGATCGGCTCACGCGCGTCCCCATGATCTGCAGGAACTGGCGGGCGGTGATCCCCTGCTGAATGTAGTTCGTCAGGTGAAAATGCGAGTCGTTGAACTCGCCGCCGCCCGTCTGCGCGCCCAGGCGCGCCTGACGCCCACCAGCCAGCATCAACGCCACCACCAGAATCACGCCGGGCAGCGACCGCCTGAATCGAGGTCGAGACATACGGTCCTCCATCAGAAGTAAAAGCTCGTCGCCACCGAAACGGTCGGCCCCTTCTGCCCGCCGACGTAGAACCCGAAGACGCTGCTCACCGGCGAGCGATCGACGTGCATCAGCTGGACGTTTGTGCGCACGTTGCGGCTTTCAACCAGTAGTCGTTGCTGCCAAATATCAGCTCGCTGCCGTTTGAGAACCCCGCATCCTTGTCGCCGAAGATTTGCGACGTCGCGCCGTAGAGCTCGAGCCTCTTCTTGATCGGATAGAACGCCGCCTGAACGTAGAAGCCGTGGTCGTGCAGGCTGCTGACCGGCACCGGACCGTCGGCGGCGAAGTCATCCAGCCAGCGGTTGTAGTACTCGACCTGCGCGAAGATGCCCCGGTACTTCACGCCGGCATCGAACGCGAGGATACGGTAGTCAACCGCGTTGACCGTGACGCCGGGTGCCAGCGATCCGGGGTCAAAGAGATTGAGGCTGTCGGCCAGTTTGATTTGCGTGTTCTCGGGCGACGTATTCTGCTGAAGCTGGCGATCTTCGCGGCTGCGAGCGGTGGAGAACCCAAAGCGCGTCGCCGCCTTCTCGTGATAGTCCCAGTCGCCGTACGAACCGCTCGGTCCGAACTCGTGGGTTGTCGGCATCCACCACATCGTCGCACCTGTACCGAGTCCGCGGTCGAGCTGGTTGGCTGCGATGCCGAGCTGGCTCAGATTGTTCATCGCGCTGACTTGATACCAGAGACCGGGCACCAGCTCCCCGTTGACCCACGCGCCTCCAGTAAAGCTGGGACGGAAGAACTCGTCGGCCATCACGCGATCGTTGGCGAGCCAGAAGGGATGCGACCCCAGCACCGAACGGGTGCCGCCGAGCGAGTTGATGCCGCCGTACACGTTGAAGCGATGGTGGAACTGATAGCCCAGGTATCCGTACAGCGTCGTTTGATCCGTGGACATCACGGTCCACACCGTGATCTGGTAGCGGGCTTTCGGCGACATCAGCCAGCCGCGAAAGTGAATCATCGCGCGGTGGAACTGGATGTCGTTGCGCGTGTCGATGTCGTGGACGTTGCCGAGGTGGTCGGTGAACTCCTGTTCCGCCGGCAACTGGTTGATGTAGCGCACCAGCGCGTACGCGCCGATCGAGAGCTCGGCCTTTGCGCTGCGATGGACGACGACTCCGCTTCCGGTCGCGTCGATCACGCCCCACGTCGGCCATTCGGGCTCGGTCGTCGCCGGGGCACTCACGGTCTGGCCGGCAGGCGGCTGCTGGGCAACCGGCGGAGGGCTGTCGACGGTTGGTGCCGGAGGTTCTTGTGCTCGGAGGTCGCTGACGAGAAGCAGCATAAGGGCAATGCCCAAAGTCGGGTATCCACGCATCTGTCCCGTATGTTCAGCACGCTCAATGCCATGTCGGCCATGCCCGTGGAGGCAGGCAGATGCGGCCAAAACGCAGAGGTTGTGGCGACCTCACGTGCCCGCGATGCTGGAGAGCCTCCGAGATAACGGAGGCTCTCATGGACGCGCCGATCAGGTGGAGGAACTCCGAAAAAATGGAGCTGCGGTGCGACGTCCGTGCGGCGTTCCGCTCGTGATCGGCGAGATCCGCGATGTGGCCGACGGCGCGAGGCTTGCTGCAATCCGGGGACATGACACGCCACTTCAGACGGCCTTACGCGGCAGCCTGGCTCGCGGCGCTCGTGCTGACGATGTCGGTGCTGCACGCCCAGTCCAAAGAACCCGCGCCCTCGGAAGATCTGCACACGCTGCTGGCTCCAATCGCGCTCTACCCGGATTCCCTGCTGGCGCAGATGCTCATGTGCTCGACCAGTCCCGGCGACCTCGTGGCCCTCAACGGGTGGCTCTCGACCACCACCAACCTGAAGGGCACCGCGCTGCAGGATGCCGCCACGAAGACCGGCTTCGAGCCGAGCTTCGTAGCGATGGCCCTGTTTCCACAAACCGTGAAGATGATGGCCGACCAGCTGGACTGGACGACGAGCGTCGGACTGGCATTCACAAAAAACCGGTCGGCCGTGTTCAACGCAATCCAGCGACTCCGCGCGCAGGCCCAGCAGGCCGGGACCTTGAAAACAAACGCGCAGCAGGAAGTCGAAACACGGACAACCTCCACGGGCGAGGAGGTCATCGTCATTGAGCCGGCCAATCCCCAGGTCGTGTACGTCCCGCAATACAACCCGCAAGTCGTCTACACGCAACCCGCGACGACGTCGACCACGATCGTGGTTCAGGAAAACAACAGCAGCGCCGATGCCGCCGCGGCGGGCATGATCGGCTTCGCGGCCGGCATCGCGATCGGCGCCGCCATCGACAACAACTACTACTACGGCCCGTACGGCTTTCACGGCGGCGCGTACATGTACAACGACGCGTGGGACGACTACTACGACCATCGCGAAGACGCGCGCGAGGACTGGCAGGACAATCGCGAGGACATGGCCGAAGAGCGGACCGACCGCAGGGAGAACACCCAGGAGGAGCGGACCGACCGCCAGGAGAACCGCCAGGAGAACCGGCCCGAGGCATCGCAGGCGCAGAAAGACCAGGCCCGCAGCAAGGCAGAAACGGCCTCGCAGAACCGGCAGAGCGGTACGTCGGCATCGACGCAAAGCCGCACGGCCACGCAAAGCCGCACGACGAGTCAGGAATCGCGAGGATACGGAAATGGCTCGGCAAAAGCGTCGGCTTCCGAGCGGAGCGGCTCGAGCTCGGGCGCGTTCTCTGGCTATTCCAACGGCAAATCGGAACGTTCCGCCAGCTCCCGCGGGCAGCGCAGCCGCAGCAGCTCTCGCAGCAGCGGCGGTGGTGGACGGAGGCGCTGATGTTTCAACGTATCGCCTTGCTCATTCTCGTCGCCGCCGCTGTTTCCTGCGCGGCGCCTCAGCCGGCCGCGCCAAAACAGCAGACGTTCGCCTCGCCCGACGAGGCGGCGCGCGCGCTCGTCGACGTCGTCAAGAAGGGCAACCTCGACGGGCTGCTCGTCATGCTGGGCCCCGAGGGGAAGGAACTGGCTGAAACGTCAGACCCGGTGACCGGCAAACACCATCGCGAGGTGTTCACCGTCGCCGCGGCCGAAGGCTGGCATCTGGAAGAGATGGGCGCGGACAAGCGGACCATCGTCGTCGGCAACGAGAGCTGGCCGTTTCCCATTCCCATCGTGAAAGAGGGCACCGTGTGGCGGTTCGACACCGCCGCGGGAAAGGAAGAAGTGATCGCCCGCCGCATCGGGCGCAACGAGCTTGCGGTGATCCAGGCCTGCCGAACGTACGTGATGGCACAGCAGCTGTACGCGAAGCATGGGCACGACGGAAATCCGGCCGGGACATTCGCAACAAGCTTTCGAAGTGAGCCGGGCAAGCAGAACGGCTTGTACTGGCCGGCGTCGCGCGGCGCGCGCCGCAGTCCCCTGGGCGATCTCGTCGCAGATGCCGAAATCCAGCGACACGCCGCGGCCCCGGCAGGCGCCAGGCCCCTGCCGTTTCACGGGTACTACTTCAAGATCGTGACCGCACAGGGCGCCGCCGCGACCGGGGGCGCCAAAGACTACCTCGTCAAGGGGAAGATGTCGGGCGGCTTCGCGCTCGTCGCATGGCCGGCTGACTACGACGTCACCGGCGTCATGAGCTTCATCGTCAATCAGGACGGCGTCGTTCACGAGAACGATCTCGGTCCCGATAGCACGAAGGTGGCCGAGGCGATGACGAGCTACGATCCCGATTCCAGCTGGAAAGTCGTCGCCCCCTGAGGGCGAACGGCTATTTTTTCCGTCGCGTCGGATATTCCGCGAACATCATCTCGACGGCCTTGTTGATCGACGCTTCGAGCTGGTCCCGCTGGACGTCGATCGGGAGATCGACCCTCATCCGCAGCAGCTGACGGAAGCTTGCCGGGTCGTGCAAGGTCACGATCAGCGTGCCTACGGGGAATTGCGGCAAGAGCCCCTTCTCGTCCTTCTTCCCTTTCAGATCCACGTCGGTCCTCTGGAGCGATCCGTACGTGACGATCACGTCCGCCGGCTCGTTCACCTTCTTCATCTCCTTGGACAGCTCGCGGTCGACCGCTGCCGTGATCTGAGCGTCCACGGCCTTCTCGACCGCGGGCTGTCCGCGGCGCCAGGCGTAGGTGTGGAACTTGGTGTAATCGACGTTTTTCTCCGGCGTCACGGTGACACCGTATTTGGTGGTTTGTGCAGCCGCCGCAACGACCGTGGCACAGGCAAGCGTGAGGACGAGCATTGATCGCTTCATGATGTGTCTTTTCACAGCAGAGTAAATGTCACGACGGCACGCGCCCGCTCGCCGTCGGTTCCTGTCAGGATCACGCGAATCACGTAGTCGCCGGGCGGCACCTGACGAAATCGGGCTACTAGAGTCTACGACGAACCCCGGCCGCCGGTTGCGGTCTTCCCCACGTACCCTCCCGGGGAAGCTGGTGCTGTTACGCGCGTGCCTCGACCAGCCCGAGCAGGACACCTGTGTGCCGGGCAATCATCAGCTCTTCGTTGGTCGGAATCACCCAGGCCGATACCCGGCTGCCGGCCGTGGAGATTCGTGGACCGCTGGCCTCATTGGCGGCGGCATCGAGCTCGATGCCGAGCCACGCCGACATGTCGCAGATCCGCTTGCGGATCTGCGACGAGTTCTCGCCGATGCCGGCGGTGAACACCAATCCATCGAGTCCACCAAGCACCGCCGTCAGCGCCCCGATCTCTTTCGCCACACGATAGACGAAGTAATCCACCGCCAGCCGCGCCGCCGGCTCGCCGCTCGTCAGCAGCACGCGCATGTCGTTGCTGAGGCCCGAGATGCCGATGAGACCCGATTTCTTGTAGAGGATCGTCTCCACCTCGCTCGCCGAGAGTCCCAGGCTCTGGAAGAGAAAGAGGATCGCGCCGGGATCGACCGAGCCTGTGCGCGTGCCCATACAGAGGCCGTCGAGCGCCGTGAACCCGAACGTGCTGTCGACGCTCTTTCTGTCGCGCATCGCACACAGGCTCGACCCGCTGCCGAGATGCGCGACGATCACGCGTTTGCCGGCAATCTCGGGCGCGGCTTCAGGCAGCACCGATGCGATGTACTCGTAGGACAGGCCGTGGAATCCGTAGCGCTGCACCCCGGCCTCGCGGATGTTCTTCGGCAGCGGGATGATCTGTGCCACCTCGGACTGACCGCGATGAAAGCTCGTGTCGAAGCACGCCACCTGCGGCACGCCGGGGAGGCGCGCCGACACCGCCTCGATCGCGGCGAGATTGTGCGGCTGGTGGAGCGGCGCGAGCTGAATCAGCTTCCGCAGATCGTCCATGACCTGCGGCGTCACGACGACGGGGCCGGCAAACTGGGCGCCTCCATGCACGACGCGATGACCGACGCCTGCGAGGCGCGCGTTGCCGAACCGGCCACGAAACCAGACGGCCAGCGAATCGAGCGCCGTGCTCGCATCCCGCACCGTCGCGCCCAGCGGCTCGTCGGCCACTACGCTGCCCTCGCCATCCTTCACACGCATGTGCGGCGACGTGCCGATGCCTTCAATCTGACCGCGCGCGGCAAGCGTCCAGGTCTCGGCGGCCCGCCTCTCGAACACGCAGAACTTGAGGCTCGACGATCCGGCGTTGAGCACGACAGCGCAGTCGTTCATGCCTGCACCGCCAGTTGTGAATTCCGGCGGCGCGCATGGGCCGCCAGCATCGCCACGCCGCAACTCGCGATGCGCGTGCGCACGCTGTCGGCGCGGCTCGTCAGGATGATCGGCACGCGCGCACCCACGACGAGGCCGGCGCAGTCGGCCTGGGCAAGGAACGTGAGCAGCTTGGCCAGGATGTTGCCCGCCTCGAGATCGGGGGCGAGGAGAATGTCCGGATCGCCCGCCACCGGCGACTTGATGCCTTTGATTTTCGCCGCGTCCTTGCTGATGGCATTGTCGAAGGCGAGAGGGCCGTCCAGCACGCCGCCCGTAATCTGCCCACGATCGGCCATCTTGCAGAGGGCGGCCGCATCGATCGTGGCGGACATCTTGGAATTGACCGTCTCGACAGCCGCGAGTATCGCGACCTTGGGCGCCGCCAATCCCAGCGAGATCGCGAGATCGATTGCGTTCTGGCAGATGTCCACTTTGTCTTCCAGCGTCGGCGCGATGTTGATGGCCGCATCGGTGACGATCAGCACCTTGTGATAGGTCGGCACGTCCATGATGAAGACGTGGCTGATGCGGCGTTTCGTTCGCAGGCCGCCTTCCTTCGCGACGACCGCGCCCAGCAGCTCGTCGGTGTGCAGGCTGCCCTTCATCAGGACCTCGGCCTCGCCCAGGCGAACGAGCTCGACCGCCTTGGCGGCCGCCGCATGACTGTGCGGCACGTCGATGATTCGCGCTCGCGAAATATCGATCCCCGATTTCTTCGCCACCTCGTTGATCTTGGCGGCCGGGCCGACCAGGATCGGGGTGATCAGCCCCTTCGCTTCCGCATCGATGGCCCCTGCCAGCGCCGTCTCCTCGCAGGGGTGCGCGACTGCGGTCGCGATGGGCTCAAGGTTTCGACACCTCAGGAGCAGTTGTTCGTACTTTCCCGTCCCTGGCTCGTGACTCATGGTGGGCTCCTGTTGCTGTGGTCGGCGCGTGCGGGCGCGCCGCCGATCCGGTTTCCTTCAAGAGAAGCGTGAGAAGAATGGCGAGTGCGACGCCGTAGAGCAGCGGCTCGAACGCCGTCTGATAGTGCGCGAGCGTCATGGTCGAGGCGCCGCCGCTGACGGCCATCAGGATCCAGCCGAAGACGGGACCAAGCAGGGCGCTGAACGTGAAGTTCAGGAAGTTCACGACCCCGGTGGCCGTACCGCTCATCTCGGGCGGGTTCGCCTCCTTGATGATGGTGTAGGGCAGCATGGCGGCGCCCGACACCAGTCCCGCGACGAGGCCCAGCACATACGGCGGGAACACGTGCGGGGGCCCGAAGAGGATCCAGGCCAGGCAGCCCAGCAAGACGACCGCGCTCGCGATGATCACTGGTTTGCGCCGGCCGATGGCATCCGACACGTATCCGAGCAGCGGACAGCCGATGATCCACCCGACCGGCACCATCGCCGAGTGCATCACGGCGGACCCGTAGTCGAATCCGCGTGCCTCCTGCAGATAGCGAACGCCCCAGATCATGTCGAAGATGGTCGTGGGAATGAACAGGAGCCCCGAGATCATTCCGCAGAGGATCGATTGTGGATTTCGGAAGACCGTCACAAGCGCGCGCGTGGCGCCCTTCATCCAGTCGTCGCTCGCGGGGCGCACGTCTGATGCCGGGAGCAGGACGTACAGCACCACGCTGATCGCAATTCCTGTAACCCCCATGAAGAGCCAGAACACGTTCCAGTTCACTCCCGAGGCGATGACGGGACCGACGACGAACTGGCCCGCCGACCCGCCGGCCATCCCGAACATCTGGGTGGCTCCGATCAACGTCGCGGCGCGGGAGGCGGGAAAATTGGTCGTGGCGATGTAGGCCGCGCCGACGAGCGCAAAGACGCCTCCTGCGCCCTGCAGAAAACGTCCCACGTTCGCGGCTTCGGCGTTGCCCGATGCGAACAGCAGCGAGCCGATGCCGACCGTGGCAGCACCGATCGGGACCACTTTTCGTGGCCCCAATCGGTCCATGGCGGTACCGGCGATGAGACTGAACGGCGAGTAGCCGTAGTAGAAGAGACCGACCATCGACGCCACCCCCATCGTCGTGAGGCCGAAGGCCTCCGACAACTGGGGCATCATCACGGCCGGGGCCGATCGCAGCGTGTACTGGTAGAAGTAGTACAACGCCGTAATCAGCCAGGCAAAGGTTGCCGACCTGACAGCGGGATTCACCTGGTACCCTCCGATGTGACCGCGGCCGAGCTCAACTCACGGAAATATCGAGCGAGTCTTAGGGCTTAGAGCAGACACCATGCCCGCACCGTCGTTCACGGCATATCGTCTCAACTTCAATAATCAGAAGGAGTTAATCGGCGTTTGGCACTCGGCGCGCCGACGGGGACACGACAGCGGCTCCACCGCGCCGGAGTTCCTCCCGCATTCCGGAGGTCTGTCGCAGGTGCCCCTACGGCTGGAGTTCCCTGGCGACAGGAACTAGAGGCAACCGCAGCGTAAAGGTTGCGCCCAGGCCTTCTCCGGCGCTCTCACCGTCGATGGTGCCACCGTGCAGCTCGACAATGTGACGCGCGATGGCAAGCCCCAACCCGAGACCACCGTGCAGGCGCGTCGGGCCGCTTTCCGCCTGCCTGAACCGCTCGAAGACGTGTGGTTTGAAATTGCTGGGGAATCCGATCCCGGTATCGCTGACGACGATTTGGATGTCGCCGGAGTCCTCAGCGACGCGCACCTCGATACTTCCTCCGCGCGGCGTGAACTTCACCGCGTTCGAGAGGAGATTCCAGACGACTTGCTGGAGTCGATTCGCGTCGGCCGGCAACTCCGGGATGCGCGGCGCAATCACGCTCGTCAGCCGGAGGCCTTTCGCATCGATGGCGGGCTTGACGGTGGCAATCGCGTCCTCGATGACGCTGGCGATATCGGTCGGCTCGATTCTGAGGCGCGCCTTGCCCAGCACGATACGAGAGACGTCGAGCACATCCTCCACAATCTGCGCAAGCGACGCGGCATTGCGCCCGATCACCTCGATCGCCTGCGGCACTTTCTCGGGCGTGACAGCGCCCGACTGCAGCATTCGGGCGTAGCCAAGCACGGCGTTCAACGGCGTTCGCAGCTCGTGCGACAGCGTCGCCAGAAATTCATCCTTCAGACGGTTGGCATTCTGGAGCCGGCGATAGGACTGCGCGTTGTCGATGGCGAGGGCGGCACGCGAGGCCACATCCAGCGCGAGCCGCAGATCGTCGTTGCCGAGCTGACGCGATGATTCCGTGTTGGCCAGCGTCAGGACCCCCAACACCCGATCGTTGGCGGCCATCGGCACACACATGTACGAGACGAGGCCGAGCGATCGTAGTTTTTCCAGACGGTCGGCGTCTCCCTGCGCGGCGGCGACGAACATGTCGTCGGACACTTGCGGCACGAATACGGGCACGCCAGTGCGGGCTACGGACCGCGAGCTCGTCGGCATCTGCGGATCTTCGTAGTTCGCCCGCACTTCCTGCGCGAGCGGTATCTTGGCGGGATTCACGTGCTCGATGGCCACGGGCATCAGCGTCCCGTCCTCATCGACGACGTCGACGGCGCAGTAGTCCGCGATGACCGGCGTCGACGCGGCGGCGAGCGTCCTCAACGTCTGCTCGTAGTCGAGCGATCGCGTGAGCGCAAGGGTCACTTCGGCGAGAAACGACTCGCGCTGCACGGACCTGGCTGCGAGTGCTTCGGCCTGCTTCCTGTCTGAGATGTCGCGCGCGATCTTGGAGGCGCCGACGACCTTGCCGTCGGCGTCAAGGATCGGCGAGACCGTCAGCGAGATGGGAATCATGCGCCCGTCGCGACTCTGGCGCACCGTTTCGAAGTGCTCCACACGCCGCCCGGCCCGGATCGATTCGAGCACGGCGTCTTCCTCGGATTGTCGATCGGCGGGGATGAGGACGCGAATCGATCGGCCGATGATCTGCTCGGCTGTGTAGCCGAACACCCGTTCGGCAGCATCGTTCCACGACAGAACGGTACCGTTCAGATCTTTGCTGACAATCGCATCGTCGGAGGACGACACAATCGCAGCCAGCCGGCGCGCAATCTCGTCTGAGCGATCCGCCACGAGCACTCAGACTAATTGATGCGAATTGTGCTCGCAAGAAGGAGATCGGGCCTGAATCAAAACAAGTCACTGGGCATTGTGGCGAACGCCGCCGAACAAGGCCGTCCGTACGCGCTCGATCTTGAACCGCACCTTATCCATGAGAGATCCCTGCATCCCCTGGGCGCCGTCCGGTGCCGAGGTCGCGTACGGCACGATGAACACGAGGATCGCGTAGAGACCTGCGACGCCGGCAGGAGGTCGATCGAACGCCGCGATCTCGACGATGCCGGCAGCCACGAACGCTATCCTGACGAACGTGGGATCGGTGTTGACGTGCGCCGCGATGCCGTTACACAGCCCGGTGATCATCGCGCCTTCGCGAACCTTGTAAAGACGCCTTGGGGCCGATGTGCTCCTCGAAGCGTCCGATGGTGGTGGAGCGCTGCCCCAGCCGGAGGCCCCGGCATCGACAGGACCAATTTCCCGCAGCACGTCGTTGACATCGGCAACCGTCACAATCGCCCTCGGCGGCTCGCCAGGCTTCATGAGCTTCTCGGCGATCGACTGTTCGAGGTCGCGGACGATTTCGACCCTGTCGGGGTTGGCGCCAAGCTGTGACTCGGCGTGCTCGAGGTAGGCTCGGAGCGCATCGCACGCGCGCTCGTCGAGCTGAAACAGACGGCTGTCGAGGTTGATCGTGACGAGTTTCTGCATGATTAGCCTCCCCCCAGGTTGTCGAGGGTCTCGTTGATGTAGGTCCAATAGTCGCTGAGCTCGTCGAGCTGCGACTTCCCTTTCGTGGTCAGCTTGTAGTACTTACGTGGGGGCCCTGCGTCGGACTCCTGCCAGTCGTAATCGACGGTGCCTTCGCGTCGCATCTTGCTCAAAAGCGGGTACAGGGTGCCTTCCTGCGTTGCGAACTCGGTCGTGCTGAGCCGGTGGAGTATGTCGGCCACGTAAACCTTGTCACGGGCGACGATTTTGAGAATGAGAAACTCGAGCAGCCCTTTCCGGATGGACGCAAACTTCTCGTGGATGTGGGCCGTCGTCGCAGTTGCCATCAAGCTACCTTTGATACACAAGGTAGCATTGTCTTACAAGGCTGTCAACAACGCTAGGAATTCCGTCCAAAATATGAGACTTTAAGGGGATTCATGGCTAACCGATCGCGACCATCGCAACAAAAGCGGCACAAAGAGCGTGCCCGGCAGGAAAAGCAGAAGATGAAGTTCGAGCGCCGTCAGGAAGCCAAGACCAGCCGCTCGAACAGTCCTCGCCAGCCCGGGGACATAGATCCCGACATCGCCGGCATCGTCCCGGGTCCCCAACCACCCAGGGAAGACGAGCTGGTGGACGACGATAACGTCGAGCCTAGTAGTTAGGTTTCGTTAGCCTTCCGATTCCGCTTGCGGCTTTCGAAGACTTCGAGAACGGTCTGCACGGCCTCATTCTCTTTGTGGCGAAGTTCCCGCTGAATGCCAGGGATCATGTACCAGGCCCTAAGGGCTTTGTACACTTCATTTTCCTGGTTCTGCAGCTCTGAGGGGCTTTTTTTGACGGGAGCGGGCATGCGCTAACTGTACCAAAAAAAGGGATAACGGGCGAGAGCTAAGGGTGCGACAGGGCCGGAATTGTGCCAGCCCTGCCCTCCGCAAACGCTACGGCCTGTCATGTGAGGAGACGAGTTGTCAGACGGATGGGCGGGAGTCGGGCTTCTTCGTGGACCTGCCCTGCACCTGCTGGCGCGGACTTTTCCGCCGGTTTTTCCGCCGGTTTATCACCCTCCGCTGGCTTGTCGGCGGGCTTGTCCCCCGACGGTGTCGAGCCCTTCAGCGGCCAGTTCTTGGCCAGGTACTCGACGAGCACCTTGGCTTCTTCTTCGTTCAATTCGGCCCCGAGGTCGATCATGTTCACGACCACCTCGTGCCACTCCTCGGCGCTGCGGCCGAACGTCGTCACCTGTTCCGGGGCATGACAGACACTGCACTTCTTCTCGAGAATTTCCTTGCCCGGCCCATCAGGAAACGCCTGAGCGGCGGCCAGACCGGCCGACGCGATCACGGCAGCCACGGTAAGCGGAAGCAAAGAGAGCTTGAACATGATTCCTCCGTCGCGTCATTGTACTAGAGAGACGGGTCCGGCTAAAGCCGGACACTACGTACGGCGAGCGTGCGCGTGGCGCGCGAAGAAGTAGCCGTCGCTTTCCTCCACGTTCATCGGGCCGTCGAAGGCATCGCTGAGACGCCCCTCGGTGAGTATGTCGCGCTTGGCGCCATCGGCCGCGATGTGCCCATTCCGCAACAGGATGACCCGGCCAATCTCCGGGATGATCTCTTCGACGTGGTGCGTAATCAGAATCAGCGTTGTGCCGTCTTTCGCGATATGCCTGACGCGCTCCATGAAGCGATGGCGTCCGACGACGTCGAGGCCGGTCGTCGGCTCGTCGAGCACCAGCGCGCGCGGGTTGGTGACCAGTGCCCTCGCCAGCAACACCCGCCGCGCCTCGCCGCTCGACATCTCGTTCATCAGCCTGCGCGCGAGGTGCCCTGCCGCCATCCGGTCAAGTGCCTCGACCGCGCGACGCCGCATATCGTCGGACACCGCGCTGTAGCGCAGGATGCCCTGAGTGGCGACAAAACCCGAAAGCACCGCCGCGAGCCCGGTGATGCGGCCCTCGCTGTTACCCGCGACGAAGCGATGGTGCAGATCTGCCGACACGATGCCGAGCTGCGGACGCAGCTCGAACACGTTCCAGTTGTCATCGCCGAACACGCGTACGGGCGACAGGTCGCCCGGCAACGGAAGCGGGCGCTCTTCGTGGGTAAGGAGTCGCACGAGGACGGACTTGCCGGCGCCGTTCGGTCCCAGTATGGCCGTATGTTCGCCAACGCCGATTCTCAGCGTCAGCCCATGCAGAACGGTTACGTCGCCTTTCTTGACGCTGGCATTTATCAGCTCGAGGACGGGCTCGCTCATCGCGCGACATTTTATGTCACTGCAGCGTGATGCCCGCCCGAAGGAGCGCGCCTCGCGAGAGTTGCTCGCCTGGAATGTAGCCCCGCGCCTTGTAGCCGGCGGTCACGTGCAGCGCGTCAGACCAGCGCGAGCGCAGAAAGGCGGGGAGCGGCACCAGGACGGTGCCCGTCGCACCGGCGCCCGTGCCCAGCGGCGCCGATGTTTCATCGCCAAACACGTCGGGCTGACGCCACACGTTGACGGCTGCGTCGATTTGCAGGCCCTTGACGCGCCACACGTCGGCCACACGGGCCGTCAGCCCCCACGGCGTGCTCGCTCCGGTGTTCCCGACGCGAAGCACGAGGTGAGTCAGCCTTCGACTGCCGGCGCGGGGCATCGACCACGACGTACGGACCGTCCACTCCGCCCCGTACGGCGCGAGTGCGTACCCAAGCGACGGGAGAATTCGAACCCCACCTCCCACGGGAATCAATGGCATCGGCCCCGTGGGGTTTCCATCCCCGATATACGACCCTGTCACGCCGAAGAGGGCATAGAACAAGAGCGGATCGGCGAGCGCGAGGAGCGCGCGGTCCTGCACGTAACGCCGCGTGAGCGGCGAGCACGGCGCCTTGCACGCGTCTTCGAATATCTCGAGGAAGTCGGCGACGTCGTGGCCTTCCCGTGAGTTCTCCGACGCCGTCAGGATGTAGGTCATCCCCGTGAGGCGCGATTCGAAGTACAGCCACGCTTCGCGATAGTGGATGCGGCCCCGTGCCACCGCACGATCGGTAATGGCGTCGGCCAGCGAATGCTGCGCTTCGATGCCCGATGCCGACACGCTCAGGTGCGCGAGCGGAGACACCGGAAACTGACCGCTGAAGCTCGTGTAGGCGTCGCCGGAGCCGTATGGAATGGGCGCGTCGAAACCGTATCCGATGCGACCGTCGCCGAGCTCACGAAATCGCGCGCCATGGCCGAAGACCTCGTGGGCGATGACCATGAGCATGTGCTCCTGGGGCACGTCGAGCGCGATGAACTTCCCTGCCCTGTACAGCGCGCCGCGCGCAACCGACAAACGCGTGCGCTCGGTCCCGAGTTTGAGCGGAACCCATCGATCCTCGAGCGTCGCGAGCAGGTGCTGGGTAGTGACGAGATCTTCGGCGCCCGTCGCGGGCGTCATGTATTGATCGAACACAACTGCATACGGCGCCGGGGACTGAGCCGAAGCCGCGCGCGTCAGCGTAACGATCAGAATCGAAAGGGAAAAGGCCCGCACGCCTCGACTGTAGACCAACAGGGGTCTGCCCTCAGGCGGAGGCGACGGACTTCCAGTTCTTGATCAGGTACTCCGCGGTGCGCCACGCGAGAGCCTGGACGGTCAGCGTCGGATTGTGCGCGCCGCTCGTCCCCATGACCGACGCGCCGAGCACGCCGAGATTCGGCGCTTCGTGGGTAAATCCCCATCGGTTGACGACGTTGGTCTCGGCGTTGTCCCCCATGCGCGTGCCACCGTAGGCGTGCGTGGAGGGTCCCATCGTGCCCAGCGGGTTGCGAATCACATCCGTGGCGCCTGCCGCGCGGTACCACTGCTCCATCTTATCGGCGACGAAGGCCGCGGCTTTGCGCTCGTTCTCTTTGAAGTCGGCCGTGATGCGGCAGACGGGGAGACCCAGGGGATCCTTCACCGTCGGGTCGAGATCGAGATAGTTGTCCTCGTACGGGAGCGTCGACTTCTGGATGTATGCGCCGTGCGCGCGATCGGCGTTCTGCTTGACGAACGCCTTCCACTTCGAACCCCACTGCGGAGATTTGCCGAACGTATTCATGCTGGCGGCGCCGATGGGCCGGCGATCGGAAAAGACGAAAAGGTTTCCGCCGCCGATGAAGTCGAGCTTCGAGTGATCGAAGTTGTCGTCGGCGAAATCGTCAACGGCGACGCCTTGCGCGGGCAATCCGTACCAGTTGTTCAGATTCACCGGGAACAGCGCCTGCACGCTGCCGCCGGTGGCATGCGTGATGTAGTGCCGGCCCACCTGCCGGTGGTTGTTCGCCAGGCCGTTGGGAAACGCCTTCGACGTGGAGAGCAACAGCGTCCGCACGTTTTCGTAGGTGTACATCGCCAGCAGCACCACGCTCGCCGGCTGGACAAACACCTCCGTCCCTTTCACGTAGGTCACGCCGGTCACACGGCCATTGCCATCGACGTTGATTTCGGTGACGTGCGCGTCGGTCACCACGTCGAGGTGGCCTGTCTTCTGCGCCTTGGGGATGGTCGTGACCGCCGTTGAGCCCTTTGCGTTGACGTGACACCCGCCGCGTGCGCAAAACCCGTGATAGGCGCATCCCGAACGCCCTTCGTAGGTCCGCGTGTTGATCGCCGCGGGCCCCGGAAAGGGATTCCATCCGAGCCCCCGCGCGGCCGAGGCCATCTTCTCGTGCCAGTCGGCCCATCGCAGCGGCGGCATCGGATATTCGCTCCGGCGCGGCGCCTCGAAGATGTTTCCGCGGCGGTCGATCTTGCCGTTGATGTTCCCGGCTTTCCCCGACACCCCCAGTTCGCGCTCGACGATGTCGTAGTAGCGCTCCAGTTCCTCGACCCCGAACGGCCAGTCTTCGACGGTGGAACCTGACGGAATGCGCGACTTGCCGTAGCGGCGTGTCGTCTCGCTGACGACCTTGAAGTCCCACGGGCTGAGGCGCCAGCTCTGCGCCCAGTAGTGAAGCGACGTACCGCCGACACCGTTCATCATCGGGTGAAAGGACGGCCGCGCGGAGTACGGAGCCGACGCATTCGGACGGTGCGTCGGCACCTCGCGATTGGCCTTCTGCACCGAGTGCGGCCACGCACGATAGTTGTTGCGCAGCTCGTCTGGTGCGAAGTCCTTCGGCGTCAACCATCGTCCGGCTTCGAGGCCGACGACACCGAGTCCCGCCTGCGCCAGCGGCAGTGCGGCAACGCCTCCGGCGGCTCCCATGCCCACGATGACGACATCGGTCGCTTTCAGATTAGTGGGCATCGGACGCCCCCATCGTGTTCGCGAACATCGCGTAGTCGTAGGCCGACCTGCGAATCGGCTTCGCGTATTCGCTCATGCGCTGGTCCGCGGCCGTCACGTTCAGGCGCACGCCTGGATAGCCGACGAGATCCCAGCCGACGAAATTCTGGTTGCCGCCATATGCCGGATCGCAGAACGTGCCCTGGATCGTGTGCGTGCGCACGAGCGCGAAGAACGGCGTCTCTTCCAGGGAGGTAAGCACGCGATCCTGCTGGGCAGCCGCCAGCTCGACGAAACGCCGGCCGCCGTTCGCGCGCGCCGCTTCGTCGATGGCGGCCAGGCCCGCTGTATAGACCTCGCGGGATGACGCCAACCATCCGCCCAGGGAACGTTCGATATACGTGGCGGCGTGGGCTTCGGCGGCACCCGGGCCGTTGTCGTCGGTTGGGATAATGCGCGCGCAGATCGCCGCCAGCGTGGCGGATTCGGCCTGGCTCAGGACGTTCGCCTGCGCCAGCACCTGCTGGCGGAACGACAGCACGCGGCTGAGCTCTGGAAGTGCCAGCACGCCCACACCGGCTAACCCCAGCCGTTTCAGGACCTCGCGACGGGAAACCGCGGGCGGCATCGTCATGGACCCTCCAGGAGGCGTCACTGTACCGAATCTAGAAACTAAAATCTAGAAACTAAAATCTGGAATAATGTTCCCCATTCAGCAACTCCAGAAGGAGCGTTTATGAAAGCAGTGGTTGGTTTGATGTTCGCGTGCGCGCTCGTGGCAGTCACGGTCCAAGCGCAGGCGCCGGCCGCGGGTGGGCAGAAGGTTCCGCTCAGCGAAGGCCTCCGGCGGTCGTACAACACCCTGAAAATGAATCTCACCGAAAGCGCGCAGAAATTTGGCGAGGCCGACTACGGTTATCGCCCGTCTCCGGAAATCCGGCCGTACGGCGGGCAGCTCGCGCACGTGGCCAACTCGCAGTTCAACGCGTGCGCGGCGGCCAGAGGCGAGGCGAACCCGAACCAGGGGCAGAACCTCGAACAGACCTTGAAGACGCGCGACGAGATCATCAAGGCGCTCGCCGATTCGTTTACGTTCTGCGATCCGGCCTTCGCGAACCTGACCGACCAGAGCGCGGTCGAACTGGTGAAGCAGGGTCAGAACGAAGTCGCGCGCGGGTCGGTGCTCACCAACCTCATCGTGCACGGCAACGAGGAATACGGCATCCTGACGGTTTATATCCGCACGAAGGGAATGGTTCCGCCTTCGACCGAGCGCGGAATGCGCGGGCGGGGAGCGGCCGCGCCGAAATAGAGATGGCACATGGCGGATGGCAGATGGCAAATGGAAAATGCCATTTGCCATCTGCCATTCTTGCCATTACCACCCGGCTCCCTTTCCCGCCGACGTGCGCTTGATGTGGGCGGCGGGCTCGGCGAAGCGCAGAATCAGGTCGCGCAGGCGGCGGTTGTAGTCCCACGGCCCAAGGGCGATGCCGCGAAGGTTCCTGAATGCGTCCGCCTCGTCATCCCACTCCGGATCGAAGTCGGGATTCCGCTCGGCCAGGAATTTCACCACGCCCGTTTCCCCGTGCAGGTTCACTTTGATCTCGGCGAGCGTCTTCCTGATGCCGCGATCCGAGGTGACCGTCGCCGGTCTTGCGAGCTTGAACCAGAGCACCCAGTTACCAGACCGCAGCTCTTTCACCTGGCTCCAGGGGATCGTGGTCACCGGCTCGACCGACAGGCTCGGGCAACCGGCTGCCGCTTCGTAGAACGCGACCTCGCCCGGTTCGGGGAACTTCGCATAGCCGAGGTGGCGATCGATCGATGCCGTGAACTGTCCCATGCGGTAGATTCGGATGGCGTCGCGTCCGAAGGACATCAGAAAGTAGCTCTTGTAATCCACGTCATAGAGCGTTGCCGTCCACACGACGACGCCCCCGTTGTCTGCGATGCGCGTCCAGGCGTCGGCGGCCTCGCGCTCGGACCCGAGGATGGCGTACTGCCGCGCGAGGATGCTCGCGGCCATCATGTTGCGCGGATCGCGCTCGAGCGCGCGCTCGGCGAGCTCCTGAATGTCGCCGTTCAAATCGTCGAGCGTGCTGTCGCTCAGCAGCGTCTGCGCCTGACCGACGGTCGCCATCTCGTAGCTGATGGGATCGATGACGCCCCGATCGCACGTGAGGTGCTCCACCGCGACGCGATGCGCGGGCAGCCGTACGGCGGTCGTTTCCTGGTGCTTCGCGATCGCGGGCGTAAAGAGAAACGACACCACGCTCAAGCACAGCGCCGTCTTGGATCGGGCGCGCAACCACATGAGAGCCTCCGGGAAAGGGAATCGGGAGTCCCGACCCTCTTTTCGGCGGGAGCAACCCGTGTGCCGCATCCTGTGCGTGAAATTGCCAGCAAATTCGCGTGTTTTCGGCGCCCGCTGTTCCCAGTTTCGGACGGTCTAGTACGATTGCGATGGTGCCACCTAGAGACCACCCCGGAGCCCGTCAGACAAAGCCCGAGCCCGCACTTCCGCTCGGCGTGCGCACGCGGCAGATGCTCGCCGATCTCGCGGCGACGGCGCGCCTCGTATGGTCCGCCAGCCCGGGTCTGTTCTCGCTGATTCTCGGCCTCAGCACACTGCTCGCGCTCGTGCCGGCGGCAACCTTGTGGGTCGGCAAGCTGCTCGTCGACGAAGTCGCCCGCGCCATCTCCGGAGCGACGCCGAGCCCGGACGAAGCGTACCGGCAGCTGGCGATGCTGCTGGCGCTGCAGGTCGGCATCACGATCGTCTCGTCGCTCGTGCAGACGCTCTACATCACGTCGCGCGAGCTGCTGGGCGACACGCTGCAGAACCGCATCAGCCTGCGCATCCTGCACAAGGCCGCGGCGCTCGATGTGGAGAGCTTCGAGAACGCCGAAACCTACGATGCGCTTCGCAATGCCTACAACGAGGTCGGCTCGCGCCCGCTGGGCGTCATGTTCCAGATCATCGGGATCGGCCAGGCGCTGATTACGCTGACCTCGATCGGCGGCCTGATGTCGCGTCTT
This sequence comes from Vicinamibacterales bacterium, assembly GCA_963746535.1. Taxonomy (GTDB): domain Bacteria; phylum Acidobacteriota; class Vicinamibacteria; order Vicinamibacterales; family JAMQPK01; genus JAMQPK01. The sequence goes on from CAVVBP010000014.1 coordinate 325,650, forward strand.
GGATGGCAGGTGCTGCCGCTGATTCTCCTCGCGAGCATTCCCGGCGTCGTCGTCTCGAGCCGCTTTGGCGCCGAAGGATACCGGCAGATGCGGCGGCGCGCGACCGATGCGCGCCACCAGAATTATCTCGGCTCGATCCTCACGTCCGACGCGCTCGTCAAGGAAGTGCGGCTGTTCGGGTTCGAGCGATACCTGCTCGAGGGCTGGCAGGACTACTACCTGAAGTTCCGCGCGCAGTTCGTCAACTTGCTCGGACGGCGCAGCGCGTGGGGACTCGCCGCGACGCTCGGGTCGGCCTTGCTGATTGCGTTCGCCACGCTCTCGGTCTTGCGGCGGGCGGCCAACGCCACGATCACGGTCGGCGATTTCGCCCTCTTCGTGGGAGGGATCGTACAGATACAGAGCCAGTTCACGTCGCTCCTCAACAGCGTGACCGGCATCTACGAAAGCCTGCTCTACATGCGAAACCTGTTCGAATTTCTCGAGCTACCGTCTCGCAACCTTGACGAAGGCGAAGAATGGCGCGGCCCGATCGAGTCCATCGAATTCGAGCGCGTCAGCTTCCGCTATCCGCTGACCGACCGCGACGTGCTGTCGGAGGTCTCGTTCAAGATCGGCAGAGGGCAGGCACTCGCGCTGGTCGGCGAAAACGGCGCGGGCAAGACCACCGTCGTCAAGCTCGTCACGCGACTGTTCGAGCCCACGGCGGGCCGCATCCTCCTGAACGGCCTCGACGCGTCGCGCTTCAGTCCGCGCAGCGTGCAGGGCGAGATGAGCATCATCTTCCAGGACTACGGCCAGTATCAGATGACGGCGCGCGAGAACATCGGTCTCAGCCGCACCGACCGGATGCAGGAGGATGCGTCGATTCACCGGGCTAGCGAAGAGTCCGGAGCGGTCGACGTGGTCAACGAACTGCCCGAGCGCTACGAGACGATGCTCGGACGGCTGTTTCCGGGCGGGCGACAGTTGTCGGGCGGGCAATGGCAGCGGCTCGCGCTCGGTCGCCTGTACTTCCGTCCGGCGTCGGTCCAGATCTTCGACGAGCCGACGGCGGCACTCGACGCTATCGCCGAAGCGGCGATGATCGATCGCCTGCGCGAGCATGGAATGGAGCGCATCACGCTGCTCATTTCACATCGCTTCTCGACGGTGCGCATGGCCGAGCACATCATCGTGCTGCACGACGGCAAGGTCGTCGAAGACGGTTCGCACGCCGATCTGCTCGCCCAGCACGGGATGTACGCCACCCTGTTCAATCTGCAGGCGCGCGGATATTCAGCCGTAACTAGCTGATTTACCAGCCCATTAGGGCGCTTACAGAAGTCTTACAAACGTCATCGCCCGGCCTTGCTATCGTCATGGGGCCGTTCTTCCGACAAACAACAGGAGTTGAAAACATTGGCATCCGTTGCTGCCGTGTCCGGGCGCTATAGCAAGTTGTCGTGGACCACTGCGTTTTTCATGACGCTCTTCCACATTGGCGCGGTGTGGGCGCTCTTCCAGTTCACATGGGAAGGACTCGCGGTCTTTCTCGTCACGTATTACATTTCGCTCTCGCTCGGCATCGGCATGGCGTATCACCGGCTGCTCACGCACCGGTCGTACAAAACGTCGAAGCCTGTGGAATATTTCCTGACCACCTGCGCGACCCTCGCGCTCGAGGGCGGACCGCTCTTCTGGGTCGCCACGCACCGCCAGCATCACCAGCATTCGGATACCGACCACGACCCGCACACACCGCTGCACGGCGGCTGGTGGGCGCACATGGGCTGGATCCTCTTCGGCGATGCGCTGCACAACGACAACAAGATCACCGCGAAGTACGCGCCCGATCTCGGCAAGGATCCTTTCCACGTCTGGATCAGCAAGTACCACTGGATTCCGCTCACCGTGCTCGGCTTTCTCCTGCTGGCCATCGGTGGATGGAACTGGGTGCTGTGGGGCGTCTTCCTGCGGACCACGGTCGGTCTGCACGTAACCTGGCTGGTGAACTCGGCCACGCACATGTGGGGATCGCGCCGCTTCGCCACCCGAGACGACTCGCGCAACCTCTGGTGGGTGGCCGCGTTGAGCTTTGGCGAAGGCTGGCACAACAACCACCACGCGCATCCCACGTCGGCCGCACACGGCCTCGCGTGGTACGAGATCGACATTACCTACTGGCACATCCGCCTCTTCCAGGCGCTCGGATTGGCGACACAGGTGCGGCGCGCCGCGATCGACGCCACCCTCGAAGAAGCCGCGTAGGCAGACCGGAATAAAAGGGGTCGGGAGGGGTTTTCGCAGCATTTCACCGAAAACCCCTCCCGACCCCTTTATAGTTACCCCATGTCCGTCGCCCCCGGGCGCCAGGGCGTCATCGCCTTTTTCGTCACGTTCTGCGTCTGCCTGGTCGCACTGGCGGTCGCCCTGAACGTGGGATGGGTCGTCCTCACCCTCCGCGAAATCGTCCCGCTCCTGGTCGGCAGCCTCGTCTTTGCGGCCATCATCACCGGACTCATTCTCAACACCACGTTTCTCGTGCGCGAAATCCGGCGCAGCGAACAGCACGACGCGTTCGTGAACGCCGTGACCCACGAACTGAAAACACCGGTGACATCCATCCGCCTGCATCTCGAGACGCTCAAGTCGCGCGGACAGGCCGTCGACGAGACCAAGCGGCGCGAGTTTTACGACGTGATGCTGCAGGACAGCGACCGCCTGCTGCACCTGATCGAACAGGTCCTTTCGGCCGGTCAGAAGGGACGCGGACCCTTCCAGCAGGTGCGCGTCGACTTGAAGGCGCTTGCGGAGGAGTGCATCGAGGTAACGAAATCGCAGCGGCACCTGCCCCGGGAGGCGCTGCAGATGGTCGGCGGCGAGCACGAAGCTATCGAGGTCTTCGGGGACCCCGATCATCTGCGGGGCGCCATCCTCAACCTGCTGGACAACGCAGTGAAGTATTCCCGCGATCACGTCCGCGTGGAGGTCGAGGTCGGCAAGGGTGACGAAGACCTCGCGGTCGTCCGCGTGCGCGATCAGGGCATCGGCATTCCGCCGAACGAAACCAAGCGGATCTTCGGCCGCTTTTACCGGACGCCGTGGGCGCTGACTCAGCGGGTCAAGGGCACGGGGCTTGGTCTTTTCATCGTGGCGCAAACCGCGAAGCAGCACGGGGGGCGCGCCTTTGCCCAGAGCGAGGGCGTCGGCCGCGGCGCCACCTTCACCCTCGAATTACCGTCGGCACCCGCCGGACGTTCGTTGTCCCTCTGACGATGTCGAGACTGCTCATCGTCGAAGACGAAGCGCACATCGCCTCGGGACTGTGCTTCAACCTCGAAGCCGACGGCCATCACGTGACGCTGCGAGACAACGGCGAAGCCGCGCTCGCGGAGCTCGAGTCGGATCCGTCAGGCGTCGATCTCGTGGTGCTCGACGTGATGCTGCCCGGCATGGACGGCTTTGCCGTCGCCTCCCGTATGCGCGCGAAAGGATGGCTGACGCCGATTCTCATGCTCACCGCGCGCGGCCGGGCCGAGGACGTGCTTCGGGGATTCGAGGCCGGGGCCGACGACTATCTCCCCAAACCCTTCGAGCTGTCGATTCTCGTGGCCCGCATCAACGCGCTGCTGCGGCGGCACACGTGGCATGCCACCATCCGCGCTCTCAATCACTCGGCCGCAGCCCCGGCGGTCGCCTCGCGCGACGTGTTCAAGTTCGCCGACAAGGTGGTGGACTTCGATGCGCAGGAGCTGGTGGCGGCGGGCCGGACCTACCCGCTGACGCTGATGGAGGCGAACCTCCTGCGCTACCTCGTGCAGCACGAGGGGAAGGCGGTGTCGCGCAAGAACATGCTCGAAGAGGTGTGGAATCTGCGCGAGGACACGGACACGCGCGCCATCGACCACTTCATCGCCCGCCTGCGGAAGTACATCGAGAAGGAACCCTCACGCCCACGCCACCTGATGACCGTCAGAGGCGTCGGCTACAAGTTCATCGCAGCGCCAAAAACATAAAGCCGGAAAGATAAACAGAAGATCAAAAGATCAGAAGATCTTTTTTCAAAAGAAAAGAATTCTTCTGATCTTCTGACCTTCTGTTTGTATTTCCTCACCGGATATCGAACGCGGCCATTTCCTGGAGATTCCGGACGAGCAGCTTGCCGTCGGCGATGACCGGGTGATTCCACGTCTTGCCTTCCAGCGCCGGGAACCGTGCGAGCTCCTCGTGCCGTGCCGGCGTCGCGTTCACGAGCACCACGTCGCCGTCTTCGGTCAGCACAATCAAATGATCGCCGGCCAGCATCACCTGGCCGTAGCCGTAGCGGCCGCCCTTCCAGTTCTGCTCACCGGTCACGGCGTTCACGCTCGCGAGGATCGATTCGTCGAGGCCGTAGATGTGCCCGTTGTGCAGCACCGAGCTGGTGAACTTGTTGTTCATCCGCTGGTTTTCCCAGACCGTCTTCGCCTGGAAACGATCGCCGGTCTTGACGAGCTCGAACACCGCGGCGCCATGACCGTACCCGGCCGAAATGAACATCAGATTGCGCCCCTCGTGCGTGAACGGAATCGGCTGCGACACGTTGATGCCGCTGAACGTGCTCCAGGGGTACTCCCACAGCAGCGTCCCGTTCTCGACCGTGAGGCCGGTCGCCCGTGCCGCCGTGACGACGAGAATCTGTCGCACGCCGGCGATGGTCGCGAGCATCGGCGACGTGTAGGACGCCTCGTCGTTCAACGCTTTCCAGATCGGAGCGCCGGTCAGTTTGTTGTACACCACGACGGAACTGCCGCGCGTGCCACCGGGCAGGACGATGACCTTGTCATCGACGATGAGGGGTGACGCGGACATGCCCCAGCTCAGATTGTCGGCGCGGTTGTCGGTGAGAATGTTGCGACGCCACACCAGCGTGCCCTTCGAGGCGTCGAGCACACGCAGCTCGCCTTCGGCGCCGAGCGCGTAGAGCCGTCCTTCGTGCCAGGTCGGCGTCGCGCGCGGGCCGTCGCCGCCCATCGATTCCTCGAAGTTCGCAGTCCAGCTGTTGGTCCATAGTTCCCGGCCGGTCTGGATGTCATAGGCCGCAACGACCTCTTCGTTCCGGCGCTGCTCGATCGTGAACGCACGGCCATCGGCGACGACGAACGAGGCATACCCGCCGCCAACCGGCTGCTTCCACAACCGCCGCAGCCCTTCGCGCGGCCAGCTGGTGCGTATCGGCGTCGCGGTATAGCGCCCGTCGCGATTCGGCCCGCGGAAGTCGGTCCAACTACTGCTGGGCTTGTCGCGCCGAAGCTCATCTGAATTCGTCTGAGCGGAGGCGGATGCGGGGGGCTTGTCGCGCCGTAGCTCCTCTTGATCAGATGGAGCGGAGGCGGATGCGATGGGTGCGCTGGCTGCGGCCGGAGCGGTCTCGCGCTGGCGGGCGCGGTCGGCCTCCAGCGCTTCCTGCTGCGAGCGCGCGATGAACCGGGGCCAGCCGTTTCCGCCACGCTGCAGACGAAATCCCGCGGCCGCGAGGCCGGCGACCACGAGCATCAGACTCAGGACGACGATGCCGAACTTTCGCATGAATCCGAGTATATCGCCGCCGCCAGAACGCCTCGATGCTCAGGATTCGTAGCACCCTTACGTAGACATTCTGACGCAAAGGTGATCGGGGTTCCGACTTACAATGGAGAGACGTGGCCAGGGCCAAGCCTCGTCCCAGACTCGGCGCTCGCAGCAGGCTGGCCCGGCGCGCCAGAAGTGTGGTTATCTGGCTGGGTGTCGTTGCCGCCATTGGCGGCATTTTTTATGGCCTGGCCAACACATCGAGCATCGCATACGGCGAGCGGCAGCTGACGGCTATCGATTTCAGCTCGCTGACGAGCGATCAGAAGCATTCGGCTCTCGTCGAGGCGAACGGCGCGCGCTGCACCTGCGGCTGCGGAATGACGCTCGCGCAGTGCGTCGCCACCGACATGACGTGTCCCGTCCGGACGGACAACATTACGAAGATTCGTGGAATGGTACAGAAAGCTCTCAACTCTGGAGGCGGTTCTTGAAGAAGGTTTTCGCGGTTCTTATCGTAGCGCTCATCGCGAGCGGATGCGGCGGCGACAGCAACAGTGGCAATCCCAACGATCCGTCGCAGGTCAATATTCAGTTCAGCACCGTGGAACTCGTCACGGGCACGGGCGCAACCGCCGCTGCAGCCGGAAACACGGCCAACGTCCGCTACACACTTTGGCTCTACAATGCGGCGGGCACCGATAACAAGGGCGTCCAGCGTGATGCCGGTACGTTCTCGTTCAGGCTCGGCTCGGGACAGGTGATTCCCGGCTTCGATCAGGGTGTCGCGGGCATGCGTGTTGGTGGCAAGCGGCGCATCTATGTGCCCTCCACCCTCGCCTATGGATCGGCCGGAACGAGCGGCATCCCACCAAATGCCGCGCTCGTCTTTGAAATCGAACTGCTGGACCTTCAATGAGGGCCTCGTCCTTCGTCGCATGTCTCGTCATTGTCGCGGTAGCCCTCCTCGCGTGGGGATGCGACACAGCTAATGACACGCCAATCGATCCGTCGGACGTCGACATCGAGTACACGCTCACGGATCTGGTCGTCGGTACCGGCGATCCGGCCGCTGCCGGGAATGTGGCCACGTTCAACTACACGGGCTGGCTCTTCAACTCCAGCGGCACCGAGAGCAAGGGCCGGCAGTTCATCTCGTCGGCACAGACGGGCACACCGCTGGTGGTCACGATTGGCCGCAGGCAAACGCTGGCCGGTGTGGAACAGGCGCTCGTCGGCATGCGACTGGGTGGCAAACGGCGCGCGTACGTGCCGGCGAGCCTCGGCTATGGCCCGTCCGGCACATCAGACGGCACGATTCCGCCGAATGCCGCGCTGGTGTTCGAGCTCGAACTGGTCAACCTGGTTCAGTGATCACATGAAAAAAATCCTCGTCGCGTCTGTACTGTCTCTACTCGTCGCCAGTTGTGGCGGAGGTCAGCCGGCGGAACAACCGTCGTCGGCACCGCCGCCGGCCTCAGCTCCAGAACCAGCTGCACCACCAGCCACGCCGGCACCGGAGCCAGCAAAACCGGCGGAAACACCCGCCCCGCCGCCGAGTAGCAGCAGCCAGGCGGCGCCTCCGAGTCCGACTGCGGCGGCCGAAGCGCCAAAGCCCGCCGCGCCGTCCCGACCGGCGTTTACGAGAACCGACTTGCAGCCGGGCACGGGCCGCGCAGCCCAGAAGGGCTCGCGCCTGCAGGTGCATTACACCGGCTGGCTGTATGACCCCTCGAGGCCAGGCATGAAGGGCCGGATGTTCGACTCGTCGAAAGAGCGGGGACCGTTCGACTTCGTGCTTGGCGCGGGCCAGGTGATTCCCGGCTGGGATCAGGGTTTCGACGGCATGAAAGTGGGCGGCAGGCGGCGTCTCATCATTCCGTCCGATCTCGCGTACGGCCGAGACGGCGCGGGCGACGGCATCATCCCGCCGGATTCGACGTTACTGTTTGAGATGGAGCTGCTGGACGTGCAGTAGGGCCCGCCGGGTCTACAGAACAAGACCCGGCCTACGACTCCTCAAAAAAATCTCTGCGCCTTTGCGTCTCTGCGTCAAGACCCGCGTCAGGGGACGAACGTGAACTTCGCCAGGTTCGTGACGCCGTTGGCCCACCCCAGCAGCGTGGCACCGGGCGGGCGGACGTGAGCGCTGATGCGCACGTAGTACTCGCGGTGTGCGTCGAGCCGCGACGTGCGGCACAACGGCAGACTTTCGAGCGAGGTCAGCCACTTCTTCGCAACGGCTTCGCTCTCGGTGCTGGTGGCGTCGATGACGCGGCCATCCACCATGCGCGACAACGTGTGCTTTCGTGTCAGCGTGTCGTAGTGATCGATGCTCGTCACCACGAGCGACGCGATCGTCCGGTCCACCCAGGCGGGCACAATCATCTTCAAATCGACATCGTAGGTGAACGTCGTGCGGACGCCGCCGTTGATGACCTGCCGGACTTCCTCGGTGTATCCGTTGTCCAGGTCGACCGACACGATCACCTGATCGTCGCGCACGAGCGGCACGATTCGCAGGACCCCCTCAGCGTAGGTGACCGCGCTCAGCAGCATCACGCCAAGCACAAACGTCACCACCGACAGCCTCGTCTCCAATGTCCACATTCTAGATTCTCGTTTCACCTAATACCTCAGCGCGACTGCCATCGTCGCGCGCCATAGGGAGAGTTGCTCGTCGCCAAGACTGTTCCCCAGGGTCTCGCCCTCACCCCGCATCGTGCTCAAGCGCCGAATGTCCCAATTCAAACCGACACGTTCGCTGAGAAATCCTGTGACCCCGCCACCAAGGCTGAGCGCCGGGAGGGTACGGTTGTGACGGATCGCCGTGATCCTTCCCAGCAGATCGACGTGCATCAGTCCCGCACCACCCGAGAAATACGGCCGCAACCCGTATCCGGCCTGCCGCTTCGGCCATGCAATCACGACATTGCCCGTCAGCGTCGTCACGGCACTTTGCGTCACCAGCGGTTCGGCGACCGAATCGGTCTGAAAGAACCCTGGCGCCCTGCCCCAGTCGGCCTCCAGGCCGAAGATTTCGCCCAGCCAACCGCCCGACGCTCCGATCACCAGGTTCTTATCGACAATGGCGTTCTCCGGGTCGATGAAGCTGGTCTCCGCCCCGAACGTAAAGCCGATGAACGGCCGAACCTGCCATTCAGCCCTCGCCGTCGCCGGCATCAGCAGCAAAAACGGAATAATCAGGCATCCTGTCCTCATCTATCGGACGAACAGGTTCAGGAACAGCTTTGCAAACGGTGACACCGACACATCGCCATTTGCCGGCGAATACAGCCTGACCAGGCCGTCGCTGTTCGCCATGAGAATCAGCGTCAATCCACGGGCCGGCAACGTGATCATGAGCGATGACGAGGCGTTTTCCGACATGCCGAACTGCCACACGACTTGTTCGCCATTGTAGTACTGAACGAACCAACCCGCACCATGGGGCAGCGAGACGCCGGCCGCGTTCCACGGCGCACTCCAGGCCTGCGTGAGGGTTCCGGGCAAAACCAGCAACCCCTGCTTGAGCGCGAGGTCGAATTTCGCAAGATCGCGCACGGTGGTCACGAGTCCCATCGACGGCGTCAGCAACTGGGCCGATTCCGGATAGGACGACTGCGTGGCGCGTCCGCGATCGTCCACCGCGTAGGGGGTAGCCTGACGCTGCAACAATGCGTTGTAGCGCTCCACATCGATGGGGTCAGGCATGCCTTCGGCCGGCGGCACCAGTGAAACGATGTTCACTCCGGGAATCGAGTCGAACATGCCCAGGCGCCCCAGCAGGTTCGCGAAGTTCTCGCGATAGGAGTCGAGGGTGCACGTCCGGAGAATCGGCCAGAGAGGCGCGAGCCGCTCGGGCCGGTACGCGTAGGTCAGGTTTTCCGGCGGTCCCGATGTGTGCGTCAGGAGCTGACGGAGGGTCGCGTCGGGCTCGGGTGTGTCGTTGCGTAACGATCCGACCCGCGCGTCCAGGTCCAGCCGTCCTTCTTCGGCACAACGGAGGATCATGACCGCCGTCATCATCTGCGTCAGCCCGTCGGCACGGAACGGGGTGTCGGTGCGGGTCGTAATGGCGCGGCCGATGTCCTGCCGCCCATACGCCCCTTCCCACGCGATGCCGTTGACGTCGACGATGGCGGCCGCAAGACCGGGAATGCCAGCCTGGTCGCGAAGGGATTCGAGGTAGGCACCGAAGACTTCGTAGACGAAGTCCTGCGCACGCGCGGGCGCGCTGGCGAAAAACACCACGGCTGCCGTGACGGCAACAATCCGTCTCATCGTGATCAAATCAGGCGCAGGAAACCGCGGCGTCCGCCCACGCGGACGCCCCCGAGGGAAACTAGTCGAGATTGTACCGGAACTTGCGGCAATCGGAGAGCGCAATCTCGGCGGCAAGTTGAACTACCGCATCAACATCCGGTCGTCCAGATTGCACACGGTTCTCCTGCGAGAGTGCCATAGAGAGCAGCGCCCACGCGGGAACTCTCCCGGCAGGCCGCGCGCGCCGCGTACCATCCCGGCGCGCGCGCTCTACCGCACGCGTCGACTTAGTTGCCGACATACGGCGCCGCCTTGGCCTTGCGCTGCCTGCGGGTCTTCACCCAGACGCCGCCGACGATAGCCATACCCACGATCAGTATCCAGATAAACATTCTTCCTCCTAGGGGGGGCGCCGTGGGGTGAGCAAGGGAGAGGCCGAAAACGGGCCGATCGGTCACAAGACATAACTGCATGCAGACCCGTCACTTATCGTCTGCGACGGGTACGCCGTATCTGCTAGTATCTGGCTCGCGGGACTTCCCGACAGCAATTTCAGTCACCGGCTTACGAATTCGTCGCGCCGCTCCGGTGTTACTTTAGGTATGCAGCTACGTGCACTCTGATTCGAAGCCGGAATCCGCACTTCCGACCGTCCTCGTCCTCGACGATGAACCGTTCGTCCGGCACGCAGCGCGGCGCTTTCTCAAGGGATCGGGGTATGGCTGCGTCGAGGCGGAAACGGTCGACGCCGCCATCGCGCTGCTGCACACGACTCCGGTGATCGCCGCCATGCTGGACATGCGTCTGCCCGACGGACGCACGGGACTCGACGTTCTCACCGATCTGCGTACGGTTCCCGAATTCCGCGAGATTCCTGTTCTGATCGTCACCGGCAGCGTGTTGACCGAAGCCGAACGGCTGGCCATCACCAAGCAGAAGGGCTTCGTCTTTTTCAAGCCGGAAGGGTTTTCGACGATCGTGCATTTTCTCGATCAGCTCACCGGGCGCGATCACAGCGGGTAGTTTTCAGTTCTCAGTTGTCAGTCATCAGTGGTTCAGGGCTCAGAACTGACAACTGAAGACTGAAGACCGAAGACTGAAAACTGTTTTAGGATCGCAAGGTGGACCCGCGATCGCTGGTTGTCGATCTGGAAGGCGGCCAACGCACGACGGCGCTGCTCTATCCCGCGGCGGGTTCCTCCAGTCGTCGCGCCGCCATCATCCTCGCGCACGGCGCCGGTGCGCCTCAGCGGCATCCATTCATGGTCGGCTTCGCGCGCGCGTTGAGCGAACGTGGCGTCGACGCCCTCACGTTCAATTTCCTGTACACAGAGCACGGGCGGAAAGTACCCGATCGGATGCCTCAGCTCGTGGCCTGCTTTCGCGCCGTCATCGATGTCGCCCGTTCCGAAGTCGCCAGCGCGCGCGAGCGCCTGTTCATCGGCGGAAAATCGATGGGCGGTCGCGCGTCGACGCACGTGGCCGCGGAGGATCACGCGCTCTCTCTCAACGGGATCGTGCTGCTGGGATATCCTCTGCATCCCCCGGGACGTCCCGATCAAACGCGCGACGCGCATCTGCCGGGCGTGCGGCGTCCGATGCTGTTCGTGCAGGGCACGCGCGATACGTTCGGTACGCCCTCCGAGCTGAAGCCGATCCTGTCGAACCTCGCTCCGCTGCCGACGCTTCACACGGTGGATGGCGGCGATCATTCGTTCAAGATTGCGGGACGGGACCAGAAGGCGAGGCAGGCCACCGTCTATTCGGAGATTCAGGACACGATCGTCGAGTGGATCAATCGTGTCTAAGAAGACGGCGTTCGTCGAATTCGTGCTCGATCAGCTGAGCGAAATCACTGGCGTACGCGCGCAGGCGATGTTCGGAGGAACGGGCCTCTACTGCAACGACGTGTTCTTCGGCATCATCCACCGGGATGTCTTCTATCTGAAGGTGAACGACGACACGCGTGCGGTATTCCAACGGGCAGGCATGAAGCCGTTCAAACCCTATGCGGGACAGGCGATGACGATGGGGTATTACGAAGTGCCGCTGGCGGTGCTCGAAAACCCGCCAGATCTTGCGGTCTGGGCCAAACGGGCGGTCGCCGTTGCGGCAGCGGGCAGACCGAAACGGCCGGCGAAGGGGTCGGGAGGGGTTTTCGGCGGAGGCCCGCGAAAACCCCTCCCGACCCCTCTACCGAACCGATCGCGGCGGCCGGCGCGTCATAAGGCAAGCAAGTAGGAGGTCGCATGTCCCTTCGGCCAGTCAAAGACGTCCGTCAGTCGGTCGCAACCATGGAAGGTGCGGGAGTCGCCCTGCGCCGCGCGTTCGGATTCGGCAACACGTCCGACTTCGATCCGTTTCTCCTGTTCGACGATTTCAGAAACGACAATCCCGACGCGTACCTTGCCGGGTTCCCGTGGCATCCGCATCGTGGTATCGAGACGATTACTTATGTGCTGGCCGGCACGGTCGAACATGGCGACAGCCTCGGCAATCGCGGCCGCATGGGTCCCGGTGACGTGCAGTGGATGACGGCGGGCAGCGGCATCCTGCATCAGGAAATGCCCAAAGGCGACGGCCAGGGCCGCATGCATGGGTTCCAGTTGTGGTCAAACCTGCCGTCCTCGTTGAAGATGACGAAGCCGCGCTATCAGGACATCCCGGCGGCCGATATTCCCGAAGTGACCGACGACGACGGCACGCGCGTGCGCGTGGTGATCGGCAGCTTCTGGGGGAAGGCGGGGCCTGTTGAAGGCGTGGCCGCAGATCCGCGCTATCTCGACGTCTCGGTCCCGCCGGGCAAGCAAAAACGGCTGGCGGTCGATCGCGCGAACAATGCGTTCGCGTATGTGTTCGCGGGGTCGGGCACGTTCCGCGATGCCTCGGATCCGCAGGCAGTGGCGACCGAGCAGGTGGGCGGCGCCCGGGACGGCGAGTTTGATCTGGTCAGTAACCGATCGCTCGTGCTCTTCGACCGTGGCGACGAGATCGTCGTCCAGGCGGGCGACGAAGGGATCCGCTTTCTGCTCGTGTCGGGCAAGCCACTCGAGGAACCCGTGGCCTGGCGCGGCCCGATCGTCATGAACACCAACTTCGAGCTGCAGCAGGCCTACGCTGAGCTTCGCGCTGGAACGTTCATCAAGTAAGAAAAACGAATAGGCAAAGCAAAACAAGAGACCAGGAGATCAGGAGGATTCTTTGAAAAGAATTCTCCTGGCCCTCCTAGTCTCCTGACCTCTTGTGTCTCTTATTCGACTTTCAGCCCGCGCGGATTCCATCAGCTTTCGCAGCAACGCGGCGGTTTGCAGGCTGAGCGAGCACCGCGTCTTCGAACACCGCACCTTCGGCGATCCGCCAGGGTGTCTGCCCCTTCTTGTTCTTCACGTCGAGCCGCGCCCCTTTGGCCACCAGCATCTCGACCGCCTCATTCGATCCCCAGACCGCGACGCCGTGAAGGGCGGTGTTGCCGTCCTGATCGACCGTGGTCGCATCGGCACCGCGATCGAGACAGAACTTGATCGCCGCCGCGACTTCTTCGGGCGAACCCGGACTCTCGCCAGGCTTCTCGATGACGAGCCCCGATGCCGCGAGGAGCGGTGTGTCGCCGGTGGCATTGGCGCGCAGCACATCGGCGCCGTGCGCGGCGAGCAGCTCCATATACGGAAGATCGAGCGTCTGCGCCGCCACCCAGAACGGCGTGGCGCCTTCTTCGGTCAGGCGCTTCCGTCCCACACTGGTCACGTCGGGATTTTTCGTCGCCGCCTTGTTCGGATCGGCGCCCTGCGCAATCAGCCGGCGCGCGAAAGTCAGGCTGTCGAGCCGGCTCCTTGAAACCAGGCCGGGATTGTTGACGCCCGTGTTGGGACGTCGCGTGTACGCGATCTGATGAAGCGGCGTCCATCCCTGGGCACCGGCATTCGGGTCGGCTCCCTGTTCGAGCAACCAGTCCGCCAGTTCGTAGTGCGTGCTCGCAATGGCCATCACCAGGACGCCGGTGCCGTCCGAGGTGGTGTCGTGTACGGTTGCGCCCGACTTCAACAGCACCTTGATGACGTCGAGTGCGCCCGCCCGGACGGCGAAGTGCAGCGCCATGAACCCGGACTGCTTGGTGACGTCCGAATTCCTCTCCGCCCGGCGTCCGAAGCCGCCGGTCTGGAAGAGCGGCACGGTCTGATACTTCGTGCGCGCATGGACGTCGGCGCCTGCCTCGATGAGCGCCTCCACCACAGCCGCGTTGTTCGAGGCCGCCGCCCACATGAGCGCCGTCTGTCCCTTCCACTGCTCTGCCGCATTCACGCGCGCGCCACGCGTCAATAGCGCGCGCACGGCCGCGACGTTGCCGGTGCGCGCCGCCGTCATCAGCGCCGTATCGCCCTCGGGCATCGTCGTGTTCGGATCGGCGCCCGCGTTGAGCAGCCGCTCGATCATCGGCGCGCTGCCGTTGATGCACGCCAGCCAGAGCGGCGTGGCGCCATACCGGTTCGCGGCGCGCGCGTTGGCGCCAGACTTGATCAGCAGATCGGCCGCCGCGAGATTGTCGAAATGCGCCGCCCAGTGCAGGGCCGTCGTGCCATCGGCTTCGGCGGCATTCGGATCGGCTCGCTTCGCGAGCAGCGTACGGACGGCATCGACGTTCCCGCCCTTCACCGCCTCGACCACGGGCGGCGCTGCAGCCGCGCCCATGTTGAGGAACGCGGCGATCACCAAGGCGGCCGCCCGCAGGCTGCGGGCTTCTGGCTTCAGGCTTCTGGCCACGTCAAATCCCCGTCAAACCATCCAAATCGATTCGTCCGGTGCTGTCGCCGAGCCGCTCGATCGCCACGCCCGCCTTGTCGAGCAACGACACGAGGAGATTGGTCATCGGCACGTTCTTCGCCGGATCGAACGTGAGGTGGCGCCCGCCTTTCAATGTCCCGGCGCCTCCGCCCGCGACCACGAGCGGGAGATTCACGTGGAGATGGACGTTCGGATTGCTCATCGCGCCGCCATACAGAAGGATCGTGTGGTCGAGCAGATTGCCGTCTCCGTCTGGCGTCGAACGCAGCTTGTCGAGGAAATACGCGAACAGCTGGACCTGATACGTGTTGAGCCGCGAGAACTTCTCGATCTGCTCCGGCCGATCGCCGTGATGCGACAGCCCGTGATGCGGCTCCGAGATGCCGATCTCCGGATAGCTCCGGCTGTTCAGCTCGCGGCCGTACATCAGCGAGAACACGCGCGTCAGATCTCCCTGATAGGCCAGCCACTGCAGGTCGTAGAGCAGCCTCAGGTGATCGTCGTACTGCGAGGGGATGCCGATCGGACGATTTGGCACCGGCAAGGTCGAGTTGCTGTTCTGCTCTTCGGCCATCTGAATACGCCGCTCGACTTCACGCACCGCATCGAGGTACTCCGAGATCCGAAGCCGGTCTGACGGGCCGAGCGAGCGCTGAAGACGGGCCAGATCGCTGTTGACGCGATCGAGCAAACTGCGCTTCCGCTTCATCCGATCGAGCCGCTCGTCGGGACTCCCGCCCTCGCCGAACAGCCGATCGAAGACCACGCTCGGATTGTTCTCGACCGGCAGCGGTGTCGTGGGCGACTGCCACGACACGGTGTTCATGTACGCGCAGCTGTACCCCGCCTCGCACTGGCCGCCGAGCACGAGATCGAGTTCAGAGGCAATCATCTCCATCGACGGCAGCACGGTTTCCCTGCCCAGGTGGGCCGCGGCGATCTGATCGGCCGTCGTCGTAAGCCTGATGTCGGCGCCCTCGGTTTTCTTCGGGTGCACGCCTGCGAGCCAGGTCGCGCAGGCCCGCGTGTGCTCGCCGTTGCCGTCGCCCTGCGACTCTCCCTGCTTCTGCGCCAGGCCGCTGACGATCGTCAGCCGATCGCGGTGCGGCGCGAGCGGCGCGAGAATCGGCGAGAAGTCGAACCCGGCGCCCGAGCCTTTCGGCGTCCAGTAGTTCAAGCTGTCGTTCATCGCCACGCCGTTTGGCACGTAGATGAATCCCATGCGGCAGATCGGCTTCGCGGCGCTTTTCACGGTCGCGGAAAATGCCGGCACCATCGCATCGAGCAGCGGCAGCGCAATGGTGGCGCCCAGCCCGCGAAGAAACGTCCGGCGTGGTAACGCGATCCTTGTGACGATCATGACTGCCGCCTCCGCATCTGGAAGGGACGACTGTTGACGATGCCCACGATAAGGGCGGACGCACGGTAATTCTGCTTCGCGGAACCGCGCGCGACCGTGCGCACCGCGGGCATGTCGTAGTACTCGAGCCCGCGGCCGAGCGCGTAGGTCATCAGTTTCCCGGTGAGCGTTCTCACGAACTGATCGGGATTGCCCGCCACGATTCCGCGAAGCCCGGAAGACCCCTGGAACGTCCGGCCATCGGGCAGCGCACCCGAGGCGTCGATGGGCGCGAGCGCCTCGTCGACGTCGCGCCAGCGCCCGACCATGTCGAAGTTCTCCAGCGACAGCCCCAGCGGATCCATCATCGAGTGGCAGCCCGCGCACGCGGGGTTCGCGCGATGCTGCGCGATCCGCTGCCGCATCGTCTGATTCTCGTCGGCCGGGTTCGGCTTTTCCGCCAACGCGGGTACATCCGGTAACGGAGGCGGTACGGGCGTGCCCAGCAGATTCTCGAGAATCCACTTGCCGCGTACGACCGGCGACGTCCGGTGCGGGTACGAGGTCACCGCGAGCACGCTGCCGTGGCCAAGGATGCCGCGCCGGCGTTCGTCGGTCTGCTCGACGCGCCGGAAGTGCGCGCCCCGTACGTTGGGGATGCCGTAGTGCTTCGCGAGCCGCTCGTTCACGAACGTATAGTTCGCGGTCAGCAGCTCGAGCACGCTGCGATCGTCCTTCAGAATGCTGCCGGCAAAGAGCTCGGTCTCGCGCCTGAAGCCCTGTCGCAGATCTTCATCGAAATCGAGCTCGCGTTTGGGATCGGGCAGCACCGTCGGAAGGTTGCGCAGGAACAGCCACTGCCCCACGAAATTCCTGACGAGCGCGTCGGCGCGCGGATCGGCGAGCATGCGGCGCACGTGACCCTCGAGGACAGCCGGGTTCCGCAATTTGCCCGACGCCGCCGCATCGATCAGCGCCTCGTCGGGGATGCTGCTCCAGAGGAAAAAGGAGAGCCGTGAGGCCAGCTCGAGATCGCTGATACGGTAGATCGACGCGGCATCCGCGGGCTCGCGCTCGATCCGGTACAGGAATTCCGGGCTCACGAGCAGGCTTTCAACAGCACGTTCGATGCCGAGCTCGAAGCCGCGCGCGGCGTGTCCTTCTTCGTACGACGCGAGCACGGTCTGAATATCGGCGTCGGTGACCGGACGTCTGAACGCGCGTCGAGCCAGCGTCCGCAGAATGGTTTTCGCACACGCGGTCTCGTCGGAGGCAGGGCTGAAGCCCTGCGCTACCGATGTGGACGGCGCTACCGACGGGGGCGCTGCCGACGAGGGCGCGCTCTTTGGACGGCAGACGAAAATCCGCTGACGGCTGGGCGTGTTACCGGCGCCCGTGGCTTCGAAAGGTCCGCTGATCTCGATGCTTCGAAGGTACGCGCCCTTCTGTGTCGTGTAGTACCCGTTTGGCCCACCCGGCGTCGGTTTGTCGAACGGCTCGAGCAGGTTTTCGAGCAGCGCCGGCGTCCGGTTCAGGAAGGCTAGCGCCACGTCCTGCGCGCCGGCCTTCGCCTGGAAGCGAACCTGCCAATCCGCGTCGAGCGCGCGGCGGTTCGGTCCTGAGTATCCGCGGCCTTCCTTCACGGGAGGGTTCAGCTCGAACACGTGCACGGGCGCGCCGTCCACGCTCAGCTCGAGCCGCTGCGACTGGTCGAACGCGGGAATATCGTCGAAGCTGGCACCCAGGTAGCGCGTCAACTGTACGCGGACGCTATAGGTGCCATTGCGCGGAAAATTGTGCCGGATCAACGCGCCGCCGCGCGTGCCAAACGGCAGCCCTTCGAGCCGATCGTCCTGGCGTAAATCGGAAGGCACGAGAAAGGTTTCGGTCGTCGCCGCACGCGGCGACGCGCCAACCGCCACGGAACTGATCTTCTGAGCCGCGGCCAGGTACCGTTCCATGAGCGTCGGCGACATCCGCTGCACACCGGCGATGTTGTCGAAGCCGTAGCTGATGTCATCGGCGGGCAGCATCGCACTGACGTCGATGTCGAGCGCGAGGAGATCGCGCACCGCGTTGCGATACTCCGCGCGATTGAGACGGTGAAGCGCCTCGGTACGGCCTGGATTCGGGTTCTCGCCGGCCGATCGGTCGAGCGACGTTTCGAGATACGCCGTCAACCCGTCGAGCGCTGTCTGGTCCGGCTTCGGACGCCCGGGCGGTGGCATCAGCTTGCCGTGCAGCTTCTCGACGACTTTTTCCCAAACCTCGGCGTGCGCGCCGATGTTGGACACGTCCAGTGTTTCGAGGGACAGCCCGCCGGTTTTCGATCGGTCGTTGTGGCAGGTTACGCAGTAGCGCGAGACGAGCGCCTGCTCAGGCGAGGTGGTTGCCGGTGCCGACTGGGTCTGCCTGAAACCTGACTGGCGGCCAAAACCGGACACCACGGGTGCGGCGGTGATCGAAAGACAGATCGCCGCGCTGCACACCACCGCCGGGACGAGAGCATCTCTTCTGATTGTGAGATTTTAATACTTAAACTCGACGGCGCGTCCCAAATCGCAGGTCGCGGGCAGATGTGCATCTTTCGGCGGAACGTTTCCCATGTAGCACCCGGGAATCAGGTAGAACGTCATCGGCCCGCTGGGGAGGGCTGGCGCCTGCGTTCTCTTCAACCTCTCGCGGTACGTGATCGTCTGAGTGGGGGCGATTCTCACGTCCACCGCGAGCGGCTCGTGGCCGGGCGCGCTGAGATCGATGCGGTGCTGTCCCGCCTCGACGGCTCCACCACCGTGCGCGAGATCGAAGTCATCAGGTACGCCGGCGTAATAGCCGTCGATGAACACCTGGGCGCCCTCGGGCTGCGGGACAAGGACGAGCCGTCCGGTTTGCGGCGGCTGTTCAACCGGCGCCGGCGCGGGAGCCGGCTCGGCAAACGGCACGAACGGGTCGTAGAACGGCGCGTAGTAGATCGCAACCGGCCAGGCAGGGAACACTCCTCGCCGGTGATTCCGGCCGTGTCCGCCTTCGCCGGTGCCCGGTGGTGGTTGAAGTCCAACCGGCGGCAGCGGCAGGCCAATCTCAGGAAGAGGCAGTGCGTTTGTTCCGCGAGCGGGAATCGTGAACCGCGGCGGAGGATTCCGAGGCCAACCCTGCGACGCAGCGCCGACGCGCGGGCTGATCGTCCATCGCGGTGGCGCAGGGTCGGCCTTCTGTGCGAACGTCTCCGAGGACATCGCCAGAGCGATCGCAAGCACGAGACCCAGCGGGCGCATCACCATCTGATCCGATGATACAGCCTTCGGCTGGGCGATGGGCGATGGTCTTTGGGCGACAGTCAATGGGCGTTATGCGATGGGCTCAGTCACGGACTATAGCCCATCGCCCTAAGACTATCGCCCATCGACCAGCCGAAGCCGCGACGCGGCACGGCGGGATTCGGCCAGCTCCGGAAGGCCCGAGTCCGCGTTCTTCCAAAGGTCGAGAAAGCGCTCGTATTCTCTCAAGGCGCCGGCCCGATCACCGCTTTTTTCCAGGAGTCGCGCCAGTTCCAACACGTACCGGGGCTCGAGCACGCTGATCCACTTGGATTCAGGGCCGAACGCCAGCAACTGGCGGTAACTCGCAATCGCCGTGGCAAGATCGCCGCCGGCCTTCGCGGCGCGTGCCGTCACGTCACGCAATGGAAGATGGTTGGCGACGGCGCCGATCCCGATGACATCGAGACCGAACCATTTGCGGGTGGGCTCGCCATTCGCGACTGCAGCCGCGTCCAATCGGTCTCCACGCGCGAGCGCAAGTTCGGCACCAAGCGCCTGATACAACCATGCGTGTGCTTCGATGGCGGGATTGTGAAGTCCCCTGATGCGTTCAAGTCGCGACCGTGCCGCCGCCTCATCGCCGTGTCGGGCCGATGCAAGCCCCGCCAGGACCTGCGTCAACAACACGAGCAGTCGTTGGCGTGAAGGATCCTCTTCGGCGAGCACCCGCTCAGCAGACGCAACCTCGCGCAGGGCACGAGACGCGTCGTTCCGTTCGAGCGCCACGATCGACGCCAGCAGATACGCCGCAATGGATACGGACCGTTCGCGGTCTCGGCCAGCAGCCATCAACGTCTCACCCGCTTCGCGGTATCGTCCGACACGCGAAAGCAGGAGCGCCTTCAACACCGGCTGTGGCGGATTGAGGGAAATGGCGGCGTCATATTGGCCCAGCGTGGCCAATGAGAGAGATTCCCCGATTCGCCCGACGTTGAAGCCCGGATCGATACTGCGTGTGTGGGCGTATCTCCTGGCGGCGTCCTCGGGCCGCCCCAGGAAAAGATAGGCCTCGCCCATACTGTCGTACGGGTTCGGCTCACGCGGTGCCAGCCGGGCGTATTCTTCGAACTGCCGGACCGCATCCTCGAACCGCCCGGCCGCCAGCAGGCCATACCCGAGAGAATTGCGCGCCGGACCAGAAGTGGGAAGCGTTTTTACCCCGTTCTCAGTAATCGCAAGGAGCCTCTGCGGATCGGAAAGGCTGCCGAAAATCGGGTTGTAAAGCGACGTCGCCGTGCCGTAGATCTCTTCCACATCCGGATAGGCGGCCATGAGCTCGTCAAGCAACCGCGCCGTTTGCTCGGGCGGTCCCGCGGTACGCGCCAGCTCCAACTCGAGCAAATGTTTTTGACGATCGCTCAGGCGATCGCCGAATTTCTCCGCCTCGCGCAGATATTTCTCTCGATTGAGGCGCTGGCCGCGGCCTGCCTCGGCCAGCGCCAACTGCAGGTAGGCCTCGGCGAAGGCGGGATCGATCGCCACCGCCGCCTCGAGCAACCTGATGGCGTCGAGCGTCCGCGCGTTCATCGTCGCTTCGACGCCTTCGGAGTAGAGCCGGTACGCTTCCAGTGAAGACGACGAGACGTCGGCCACGTGTCGCACGCCCGCGGTATCGGAAAAACCAACTGCGTTGCGGAGACGGGCGACGAGGTAGTCGGCAATCGCAAACACATCGGTGCCGCGGCCGCTTTCGGCCGACAGGACGCGGCCACTCGCCAGATCCTGCAGTTCGACATCGATGCGGATCTCCTCGCCCGCTTTCATGATGCTGCCGGTTACGAGCGCACCGGCGCCCGACCGACGCGCGACTTCGGCAAACTCCCCGCTGCTCAAGCCATCGAGGGCCCGATTGGCCACCAGTTTCGCCGCCTCATCGAGGCGATGCGCGCTGACTACCTGCAGACCGCGGGTTTGGGCCAGCCCGGTGCTCAGCATTCGTGGCACGCCTTGCGACAGCCAGGCCAGCTCCGGCGTGCCGGCGACATTGTCGAAGCTCTTCACCGCAAGCACGCGAGGACGCGCGAATGCGGCAGATTCCGCGCCGGCGGGTAACGGGTGAACGCGGCGCCAGAGCGCCGGAACGGAAGCCACTAAAACCGCCAGCACGGCTGCAGCCGCCGCAACGGCGATCACGCGCGACCGCGGTACAGTAGCCTTCTGCCACGCACTCAGCGCGGGAGCCCTGCGCACATCACCAGCGTCGGGCGTCCCGGCAGGCACACCCTCGAGCGCCACGCGAATGTCCGAGACACTCTGATAGCGCGCCGCAGGATTCTTCTCGAGACAGCGCGCGATGACACCCCGGAGCGATTCCGGGATCGACGCTCGCAATGGCGCGGGCGCCTCGTGGAGAATCGCTCCGCTCAATTCGAATCCCGTCGCCCCGGCAAACGGCGGCGTGCCCGCCGCCATCTCGTAGAGAAGCACGCCAAGCGCCCAGATATCGCTTCGCGCATCCGCCGTGCCGCCACGCAGCAGTTCGGGCGCCATCGCCGAAAGCGTTCCAGCGACGACTCCAGGACGAGCGATCGTTTCGCGCGACTCCGTTAGTCCCCTGAGCTGGTCGGACGAGTGGCGTCGGGCGAGCCCGAAATCGAGCACCTTGATACGCCCGTCTCTCGTGACCATGACGTTGGCGCCTTTGAGATCGCGGTGGATCACGCCGTGCTGATGGGCATGCTCGAGCGCGGCTGCCATCTGCAGGCCATAGCGCACGATCTCTTGCCCCGGCAGACCGGTGCCGCGCGAAATCAGGTCGGTCAGTCGATCCCCGTCAACCAGTTCCATGACGATGAACGGTGCCCCGCCGGATTCGCCAACCTCGTGGATGGTGCAGATGTTCGGGTGATTCAACTGAGAGGCGTGCTGCGCTTCGCGCTTCAGCCGTGCCTGCGAATCCGCATCGCCGCCGAGCGCGATCTTGATGGCGACCTCGCGTCCGAGCTCGAGGTCGCGCGCCCGGTACACCTCGCCCATCCCGCCGGCGCCAATCGACCACTCGACCTTGTAATGATCGATGACCCGGCCCGCCACCGCGACCGGCGATCGCTCGATGAACTCGCCGGCCTCCTCGTGCGCGGCGAGCAGACGCTCCACTTCCGTTCGCACTGCGGTGTCGTCTTCTGAGTCCTTCAGAAAACCAGCGCGCGCCTCTGGCTTTTGATCGAGCGCGGCGTTGAAGAGTTCCTTCACGCGAGACCAATTAACCATGCAGGGTGTCTATCGCAGCCTCGCAACGGCACGCCGGGCTTCGGCGAGTTCCGGCAAACCCGGATCGGCCTGCTTCCAGAAATCCAGAAAGCGTTCGTACTCTTTCAACGCGCTGCTGCGGTCGCCTGTTTTCTCCAGCAGCCTGGCCAGCTCGAGCACGTATCGAGGCTCGACGACCGAGACAAATTTCGCCTCCGGACCATAGACCAGCAGCCGGCGGTAGAGTTGTATCGCCTCGCCGAGGTTGCCCTGTGCTTTCGCCGCACGTGCCGCACCATCCCTGTACGAGAGACCGTTCACCAGCGTCGGGAGCCAGCCTCGTTGCATCTTGAATGGAATCAGCTTCGCCGGTTCACCGGCGGCGAACGCGGCCCTTGCGCGCGGGACGTCGCCGCGCGCAAGCGCGACCTCTCCTTCCAGCGTCCGATACCAGAATTTTTCCTCGGCGATACCCGGCGCGTGCAATGACTCGAGAAGACGCAGACGCGTACGCGCGGCATCGAGCTGACGAGTACCCAGGTCGGCGATGCCTCGCAGCAGGTTGATGAGCACGCCGTGTCGGCGCTGAATGAACCTGGTCTCTCCGGCGACCGCGCGTTCCGCCAGAGACAGTTCGTCGGACGCTCGCGCGTACTCTTGTCGTTCCAGCGCAATCACGGCCGCGATCAGGCTGTACTCGGACTGCTCGGCGACGTTCGCGTCCCGTTCGGCCAGTTGCCTCCCGGCGGCAAGCGCCGTGGCGGCTTCCTTGTAGCGCCCCAGCCGTGAAAGCAGAAAGGCTTCCTCGGATTTGAGCGGGGTCCTGACTGCCATAGCCTCGTCGTAGCGTCCCAGAACGGCGAGCGCCCACGTGAGGGTGACGCGCGAACCGGAGAAGGTGGGATCGACGGCCAGCGCTCGCTGGTAGAGCTCCACCGCCTTCTCAGCCGATCCGCTTCTCAAGTAACCTTCGGCAAGGCTGTCATAAGCATTTGCTTCGCGCGGCGCGAGCTCCACCAGCCGTTCGAATGCGCGGATTGCCTCCGCGTTCCGTCCGGCTTCGCTCAGTGCATATCCGTAGTTGTTCAGCACCGATTTCGATGCCGGCAATGCAGCGATGCCGGTCTTCATGATCTGAAGCTGCTTGTCCGTTTCACGCAGCTCGGAACCGTAGTGGAGCCCCGCAATCGTGTACGCGATCTCGGTGTCTGGAAACCTCGCTATGAGCTCGTCCAGCGCGCGGGAAGTCGCCGCGACATTCCCTTTTTCTCGTGTCAACTGCACGTCCAGCAGAAGCCGCCGGCGCTCGCTGAGGCGATCGGCGTACCGGGCGGCCTTGTCCAGATACTCGCGCCGCTTGCCGGGTTCGCCGGTGGACCCGGCCACCGACGCCAGCACGAGGTACGCCTCGGCGAAGGCAGGGTCGATCTGCACGGCCTGCTCCAGCGCTCTGGCGGCCTCAGGCGCGCGAAAGTTCGCGAACGCATCGGCTCCGATGGAATACAGCCGGAAGGCGTCGAGAGAGGATGTTGAGACGTCGGTGGTGTGCCGAATGCCCGGCGTAGCGAGGATTCCCACGCTGTCGCGAATGCGGGCGGCCAGCTGATCGACCAGCGCAAACGCATCGGTGCCTCGCACGCTCTGCGCGGTGAGGATTCGGCCGCTGGCAAGATCTTCCACGCGCGCGTCAATCCGAATGTCCGCACCGTTCGTGTGGACGCTGCCGGTGACGATAGCGCCGGCGCCGGCATGCTTCGCCACCTGGGCGGCCTTGTCGAACTCGAGTGTTTTGAGATCCGGTGCGCCCTGCTGCCGTGCGGCCTCAACCAGGCGCTGCGTGCTGACGAGATCGAGCCCGTTGGTCTGCGCCAGGCCGGTCAGCAGCATGCTCGGGATGCCCTGCGACAGCCACGCGGCATCGGTCCCTCCCGCTGCCTCGAAGTTCAAGACCGCAATCGCCGGACGGCCGGACGCACCCAATGCGACCGGCGCTTCTTCCGGAGTGTGGCGCTGCAGGCGGTACGCGCCGCCCAGCACGAGCGCGACGGCGACGGCCCACGCGAGGCGGGATCGCCAGCACCGCGAGAGAAATGAGGGCCTGGCGGCCGGCGCCGGGCGCGGCACGATACGAGTCGGCCCCGCAAACGATGCATCGCCGATGGCCCGTCGAACGTCTTCAGCGTCCGCGTAGCGTTCACCAGGATCTTTTTCGAGACAGCGCCTGGCGATCGTCCGGATCGACTGCGGCACCCCGTCGGGCCACGGTGCGGGCGGCTCGTGCAGAATGGCGCCGCTCAATTCGAAACCGGTCGCGCCCGAAAACGGTCGCGTCCCCGTCGCCATTTCGTACAGGAGCACGCCAAGCGACCAGATGTCGCTGCGTGCATCAGGCGTCGCACCGCGGAAGAGCTCCGGCGCCATGCATGCCAGCGTCCCGGCGATCATCCCGCTCTCTTCCGAGACCGATTGAGTGGACTCGGACAGATCCCTGAGCGTCTCGGCCGGAACCCGGCGCGCCAGTCCGAAATCGAGCACCTTCGCGCGGCCTTCCGGCGTGACGACGATGTTCGCGGCTTTCAGATCGCGATGGGTCACGCCATGGTGGTGTGCGTGCGCCAGCGCATCCGCAATCTGCATCCCATACCGCTTCACATCGTCAACGGGCAGTCCCTGCGCGGGAATCAGGTCCGACAGCCGCTGCCCTTCGACAAACTCCATCACGATGAAGGGTTGATCGTCGGCGGTCCCGACTTCATGAATCGTGCAGATGTGCGGATGATTCAGGTGCGAGGCATATTGCGCTTCGCGCTTCAACCTCGCCTTCGCGTCCTCATCGCTGGCGATCGCAATCTTGATGGCGACCGCCCGGCCGAGCTCGAGGTCTCGCGCGAGATAGACCGCCCCCATGCCGCCGGCGCCGAGTGCGCGTTCGATCTTGTAGTGGCCGATGACACGGCCGGCCATGGCAACGGGCGACCGCTCGATGAAGCCGCCGGCCTGCCGGTGCGCCGCCAGCAGGCGTTCCACTTCCTCGCGCACGGGCTGTTCCTCGCCGCACGTGGCGTCGAGGAACGAAGCGCGCTCGGACGGCTCGAGTTCGAGCGCACCGTGGAACAATTCCTTCACCCGCGGCCAGCTCATGTTGATGACAATAGAGTACGTGATGACAGTACGTAGTGTCCGGCTTCAGCCGGACCGTGAAACGCGCAGGCGCGCAACGGCGCGCCTGGCTTCATCGAGCTCGGGCAACCCGGGGTCGGCCTGCTTCCACAAATCCAGAAATCGCTCGTCGAGACCGTCGCGGGACGGAAGGTGATTGACAAACACACCGAAGCCAACGGGATCGAATCCGAAGAGTCTTCGCTTAGGTTCGCCGCTGGAAAAGGCGGCGGCAGCTTCTTGCGCGTCGCCGGAGGCCAGCGCAATCTCGCCTTCCAGAGCTTTCACGAACCACGCTTCCATGTCGAAATCTGGTCTATACAATTGTTTCTGCCGGTCGAGCCGCGTGCGCGCCTCAGAGATGTCGCCGTTTGCGATGGCTGCCACTCCGGCCAGGAGATGCGTCACCGTCAAGTACAGTGGCGTCCGCTGATGCCGCTCGGCATCGAAGATGCGCTCCGCCATGCCCACCGCTCTCGAGGCGCCGGCAGCATCCTGGCGCTCCAACGCGATGACCGCTGCCATCAAATGCAACGTTCCATCGGCAAAGGCGTCGAGGCCCAACGCGAGGCCTCCACGGTTGCCCGCCGCCAGGAGCTGCACCGCTTCCCGGTACCGTCCAACTCGTGAAAGCAGGATCGCCCTTTCATGGTGCAGATGTTCGGGTGATTCAACTGCGAGGCATGCTGCGCCTCGCGTTTCAGGCGCGCATGGGCATCGCCATCGCTACCCAGCGCAATCTTGATCGCGACCGTCCGGTCGAGCTCGACGTCGCGCGCCACGTACACCTGGCCCATGCCGCCGGCGGCCAGCGCGCGATCGATCCGGTAGTGCCCGATCACCCGTCCCGTCATCGCGACAGGCGACTCCTCGATGAACGAACCGGCTCGTTCGTGCGCCGACAGAAGGCGCTCGACCTCGGCGCGTATATCGCCCTCGTGACCGCACGATGCATTTAGAAAGGCCACGCGATCCACCGGCTCGCGCTCGAGCGCGCCGTGAAAGATCTCTTTGACGCGGGCTCAGTCGTTCACTCCGACCTCGACAGTTCGGCGTACAACCACGCCTTGGCGAGCGTCCATTCCCTGCCGACGGTCGCCGGCGATATGTCCATCACCTCTGCCGTCTCCTCCATCGTGAGGCCGCCGAAGAAACGCAGCTCGACGACGCGGCTCTGTTGAGGGTCGATCGCGGCCAGCCGGGTGAGCACCTCGTCCAGGGCGAGCAGGTCCACATCGGGCGCGCCCACCATGACGACGGCTTCGTCGAGCGACACGGCGCGCTCGCCCGAGCCCCGCTTTTCGGCCGCATGCGCGCGCGCATGGTCCACCAGAATCCGCCGCATCGCCTGTGCCGCGATGCCGAAAAAGTGGGCGCGGTTCTGCCAGCGCACGGCCCGCTGATCGACCAGCCTGATGAAGGCTTCGTGCACGAGGGCCGTGGCCTGCAAGGTGTGGTCGGAGCGCTCCCGCCTCAGATAGCTGCCCGCCAGCCGGCGCAACTCGGCATAGATCTGCGGCAGGAGCATGTCCAGGGCGTCCTGACGCCCATCGCTCCACTCCTTGAGTAGCCGGGTGACCTCAGACCGAGAAGCGTCCACTGATTCCGGAAAAGGATACGCCCATCCTCCTATAACGCGTAATCCGCGCTCGTTTTCACTCACGCCTCCCCTCAAACCCAACATTTGACGGCATTTGAGTGAGTTTTCCGCCCCTTCCCGCGTGAGGGAACAGGAGGCGGAATATGAACTGGAGAGCATTCGGGGCAGTCGCGGCGATGGTGTTGGCGGCCCCCCTCGTCGGGCAGGCACAGACCACCCTGACGGTGAGGACCTACAACAACTTCGGCGTGTCACCCGACGACCTCTCCGCCGCCCGCCCGCACGTCGAGGCGGTGTTCCACGACACCGGTATCGAGCTGTCATGGGTGGATTGCTGGTATCGGGACAAGGAAATGGCCGAGACCTCGGCGCAATGCAGCGACCCCCTCAAGGCCAACGAGGTCATCCTGCGGCTCCAGGCGGCCACTCCCCTTCCCGGAAAGCGTTACGTATCGATGGGGTTTGCGCTCGTGAACATCGCCGAAGGCGTGCCGTTTCTGGCGACGGTGTACGCCGACCTCGTCCGGACGATATCCCGCGACGCGCATCTCGACTTCCAGCTGCTGCTGGGCCGCGCGATCGCCCACGAGATTGGACACCTCCTGCTCGACACCAATCGCCATGCCGAGAGCGGGCTGATGCGGGCGGGATGGTCGAATGCCGAACTGCGTCAGAACGCCCCGCGTGACTGGTCGTTCCGATCCGGCGAGATCGACGTCATCCGATCGGCGGCGCTGACGCGCAACGACCGGTAGCACCGCGTCACACTGACAGGGCTAAAGCCCTGTGCCACCGACGCCCTGCCGAAGGTGGCACAGGGCTTCAGCCCTGTTCTTAGAGTGGCTGTCGGACAGGACTAACGTCCTGTGCCACTCTGGGCCGCATGGCGCGCGACGAGCGCCGGCAACGCGTCGATGTCCTCGTCGGTCGTGTTGAAGTTCACGATACACGCGCGCAGGACGAACCTGCCGTCGATCACGGCATTCGAGAAGAACGCCTCGCCGCTCTTCTCGACCTCGTCGAGCAGATCGCGATTCAGCCGGTTCAGCCGCTCCTCCACGCTCGCTTCTCCAAGGCGCGAACGAAGACCCTTCGGCACGTAACGGAACGTCGTGATGCTCAGGTTCTGTGTCAGGACCTCGAAGTCGCCATGGGCCCGCAGCGCGGCCGCAAGCTTTTGCGACAACCGGATGTCGTCGGCGATCGAGGCCTCGTAGCCCGTGCGGCCGATGTGCTGCAGCGCCAGCCACACCTTCAGCGCGCGGAACCCACGCGAATTCTGCAACCCGTAATCCACGAAGTTCACGACGTCGTGCCTGAATACGTAGTACGGCGGGTGATACGAGAACGCGTTGCGGAGATCCAGCGGATTCCGCACGAGCACGCAGCCGGCTTCGAGCGGCGCGTACAGCCACTTGTGCGGATCGACCGCGACCGAATCGGCCTCGGAGAGCGCGCGCAGATCCGCCGGAACGTCCGGAATCCGCGCGGCCAGCGCACCGTATGCACCATCCACGTGGAACCACAAGTCGTGCTCGCGGCAGATCGACCGAATCTCGGGCAGCGGGTCGACCGCGCCGGTGCTGACCGAGCCGGCCGTGCCCACCACGATGAAGGGACATCCGCCGTTCTTCCGATCGAGCTCGATTTGCCGGCGAAGTTCGGCGGTCTTCATCCGCTGATGGTCGTCGGCCGGAATCCATCGGATCGCATCCGTGCCGAGGCCGAACAGATCGGTGGCTTTCTGAATCCAGGTGTGCGTTTCGGCGGACGCATACACAAGCAGTGGCGACGTCGCACGCTCCCGCCCGGCCAGGCCCGTCTTGCGTACGTCAGGTCCCGCCTTCGCGGTGCGCGCGGCGAGGAAGCACACGAAGTTCGCCATGTTGCCGCCGCTCACCAGCAGGCCGCCGGCGTCGGACGGAAACCCGATGAACTCCGCAATCCACCGCACCGTCTGCCGCTCGATTTCGGTGGCGGCAGGACCGATCGCGTACCCGCCGATATTCGGGTTCACGGCGGCGGCCAGGAAATCTCCCAATATGCCGATCGGCGCCGGGCTCGACGTGATGTAACCCATGAATCGGGGATGCCCGTTGAGCGTCGAATGGTCGAACAGCAACTCGACCGCCTCGCCGAGAAGCGTCGCCGCATCGGCGCCACCCTCGGGGAGCGGACGATCGATCTTCAGCGCCGCCCGAAGGTCCTCCGGCGTCTCCGCGGGCTTCACCGGTCCCTGTGGAATGCGCGCGAGGCGTTCGGCGATGCGATCGACGAGCCGATGGCCCGCGGCGCGGAACTCGTCGGAGGTCATCTTCAGCGGCGCTTTGCGGGCCATATCAGCGAATCCCTTCGAACAGGTCGGTTTCGGTGCGGCGTCCGCCATTGACGCGCGTGAAGACGCGATAGAACTCGCCGGTGCCCCAGATGACTTTCTGATCGTCTTCGGTGAGATTCCCGATGTTCCGGTAGACGCTCATCTGGGTCTTGTGGCATTGGACCGCCCGCCACACTGTCTGCCACATATCCCGCGCATCGACCTTCGTCGTAATCGACCAGTCGGGCCATGCGGTGGCCACCCGCACCGCCCCGTCCACGTTCGACGTCAGGGTCTTGAAGGCCGCCTGGTAGGCCGCCCATTTCCGCTCGCCGTTGACGAAGTAGTAGAACTTCGACACCTGATGCTCGTCTGCGGCCCGCGTCAGGGCGGCCGCGGTCAGCTGCGAAATCGCGATGTGATCGGGATGGCCGTAGGCGCCGAACGGATCGAAGGTGACGACGACCTGCGGCTTGATCCGGCGAATCTGCCTGGCGATTTCTTCTGAAGCCTCGACGGGGTCCACGGCGTCGAGCTCCGCGTCCATGTAGTCGAGCAGGACCACCTCGCGGACGCCAAGCTCGCGCGCCGCCGCACGCAGTTCCCCCTCCCGCGTCTGCCCGACGATGTCGGGCCCGGGTTTCGTTCCTTTGTCGTCGAACCGGCCCCGCTGTCCCCGCGTGGCCGTCACCACGTATGTAGCCACGCCCTCAGCCGAATACCTGGCGAGGGCCCCGCCCGTGCCGAGGGACTCGTCGTCGGGGTGGGCGAGCACGCACATCAAGCGCAATTCCTGTGACACGGCGTTCATTGTAGCGGCGCCCCTCGTTGTCCTGTAGGATGGCCCCGTCCCGGACCCGATGGTCCCGATCGAGCCCGTTCTGCGCGTAGAGAAGTAGGACCGATTTCCCTGT
The DNA here is from genome assembly GCA_963746535.1 of Vicinamibacterales bacterium. Classification (GTDB taxonomy): domain Bacteria; phylum Acidobacteriota; class Vicinamibacteria; order Vicinamibacterales; family JAMQPK01; genus JAMQPK01. The sequence continues at coordinate 356,065 of CAVVBP010000014.1, forward strand.
AACCCCCGGCGCCACGCGCTGGCCACCGTCTTTTCCTGAGGTGCTGAAATGCGCAAGACCGCGATCGTCCTGTTACTGGCCCTTGTTCTTACTCCAACGGCCGCGTTCGCACAGGCCGGAAAAAAGCCCGCGCCAACCACGCGCAAGCCTGCCCCTCCTGCACCCACGACGAAACCAGCGCCGGCGACCAAGCCGCTGCCTCCCCCGCCGCCACCGCCATCCGACATCCGATTCAAGGCCACGTACACGACCGGCGAGCAGGTGACCGAGAGCGTCACCTACATTCGCGGCAATCGCGAACGGTACGAGATGACCGACAACATCCTCATTCGTCAGCACGACCTGAAGCGCTCCGTGCAGATTAGTCGGTCCTCCAACACTTATCTGATCATGCCGGATGCCGAGCCCACGCCCGAAGCCGCAACGGGCACGGGGGTCGTGGTCGTCGAGACGTCCATTGCCGACGTCGGCGAGCGCAAGACGATGTTCGGACAGGAAGCCCGCCGGGTCGTGACGGTGCTCGACCGACAGCCACAGGTCGGCGCCTGCGATCAGATGAAGCAGAAGATGGAGACCGACGCGTGGTATATCGACGCGCCGAAGGTGGTGGCGGCACAACCGCCGACCGTCCTCTCAACCCCAAGTGCCGCCGCCTGCAAAGACACCGTCAAGGTGAACATCACCGGTGACAACAAGCTGATCGGCTTCCCCATCAGCTACTCGGCCACGGTGCCCGGCGCCGACGGCAAGCCCACCGTGATGAAGATGGAAGTGACCGAGTTCGAGATCACGAACCTCGACGACTCGCTGTTCGACATCCCCGCGGGCCTGACCGAAGCGACCAGCCGCAAGGAGCTCGCCAAAGCGGTGAGCGATGCGAACGAAGTGAAGCTGGCCTCGGCGCCGGCCGCGGCGGCCGCGCCGAAAAAGCCCGGCATGGTTCGAGTGGCCGTGCCCGAGCTCGTCAACAAGACGACGCAACAGGTCGACACGCGCGCCCTGCGGACGCAGCTCATCGCCGAACTGGCCGAGCAGAAAATGGAAGGCATCCCGCTCGCCGCCGCATCGCCGGACGAGCTGACCGCGCACGCGAAAGAGCTGGGGTGCGACTATCTGCTGGTTGCGCAGATTACCGATCTCAAGGCATCGAAGCCGGGACGCATCGGACGGCTGGTGAAGAAGACGGCCGGCGAATCAACCGACAAGGACGTCACCGAAGCCAAACTGAACGTGCAGCTCACGCCGGTCGGCGGCGGCAAGCCGCGCCTGACGACGACCACCGAAGGAAACGACGGCGGCATCGGCTTCAAGACCGGCCTTCGGCTCGCGCGCGCCGCGGCCATGATGTACCTTCGCTATGCGAGCCCGCTTGCCGCGATGAACACGATGTCGATGATGAACATGGGCGGCATGGGCATGGTGGGCAACCCCATGTTGATGCAAATGCAGGGTGCGGGAGTCATGGGCACCGGCCGGACCTTCGATCGGACCGCGGGTGCGGCGATGTTCATGATGGACGCGATGGCCACCGGCTCGTCAGGTGCGTCGGAGGGTCCGTCTTTCGACGCGTCGCTGGCCGAAGCGCTGGAGGGCGCCGCGAAGAAGGCGAAAGACAGTCTGCCCAAGTAGCAGCTGCGCTCTAGATCGCCGGCATGCCGCCGATTCTTCTTGGCGAAGGTGGCGCGACTGAAGTCGCGCCCTACCGAAAATGGCGCGTGCCGGCACCGATCCTTTCCTCGATCAGCTGACGTCGATAAGCTGACCAGATTCCCGGAGACACTCGTCCGATAAACCGGTCATCCCGGCCGTCATTCCCCGCCTATCCAGGGCAATCACCGATCCTCCATCTGGCATATCCTCTGCACACTCGCGTATCTCGACGTTGATAGTTCATCACCTGATGGCCAGAGCTCGCCCAGCCTCGGTCGCCGCGCTCGCCCTGTACCTTGCGGTTGCGGGCGGCGCGGTCGCACGAGCGCAAACGACCGGCACGTTACAGGGCACGGTCGTCGACGCCCGCGACGGCACGCCGCTCGAAAAAGTCTCGGTGCGCATTCAGGACACCCCGCTGGTGACGATTACGACGAGCGACGGCCGGTTCCTGCTCGAGAACGTCCCGTCGGGCCACCGCGAGCTGTATGTGTCGGCCGTCGATTTCGTGCTGACACGCCGCGGCGTCGAGATTCCCGCCGGCGAGGTGCTGGAGATCACGATTCCCATCGCCGCGGGAACGGGCACGTACACCGAAACGGTGAACGTGAGCTCGACGGCCGGAACTGACGCGCGAGCCGCGGGCGGCGGGCAGGTGCTCCGCAGCAACGAGCTGCAGCAGCTTCGCGGCGTGATCACCAACGATCCGATGCGCGCCATTCACGTGTTGCCGGGCGTCGCGACCGGCGACGACCTGCGCAGCGAGTTCAGCGTCCGCGGTCTTCCGGTTCGCAACATGAACTTCACGTTCGAAGGCATTTCAACGCCGCTGCTGGTGCATACCGTGCAGGGCGTACAGGACGGCGGCTCGATTGCGATGGTCAACGGCGACGTGCTCGAGGAAATCGCGCTGGCGCCAGGCGCGTACGCCGAGCGGCACGGCAACCACACCGGAGCCGAGTTGAACTTTCTGATGCGTGAAGGCTCGCGCGATCGACTCAGGGGCCACGTACGCCCCAGCATGACGGACACATCGGTCGTCCTCGAGGGCCCGTTGGGCTCGACCAAGCGCGGGTCGTGGCTGCTGTCGGCGCGAAAGAGCTACCTGGGCGCGGTCATTCACCGCATCGATCCCGAAAACACCTTCGGCTTCGGGTTCCACGATTTTCAGGTGAAGCTGGTGCGCGACGTCAAAGCGCGCCACCAGGTCCAGTTTGCGATCACCGCCGGCCGGTCTCGCCTGGAACAGGACGCCGAGCGCATCGACGTCGACGATGTGCAGGAAGGGGTGAACGACATCGGCGTCGCGGTCGTCACTTGGCGATTTCTCGCGTCACCGCGGTTTGTCGTGACGCAGAGGATTGCCGGCACCGCCAACAAGTTCAGCAACGACAATGTCGAAGGTCTCGAGTTGCACCGCGGGCGTCACAGCGAGCTGATGTACCGCGCCGACTGGACCTTTCAGCGCACGCCCGGCCTCACGTTCGAGGGCGGAGGCGAGGCGCGGCATACGCGTGGATCGCAGTTCGCGCAGGCGCGCGATTTTGTTCGACCGCAGTTTGCCGTGCGCGAAGACTACAGCACCTCGACCACGGCGGTTTCGTCCTATGTGCTCCTGCAGGCGTCGCGCGGGCGCGCGACGATTGCGCCAGGTATCCGCATCGATCATTTCACGCTCACGGGCCACACATCGGCGTCCCCGTGGATTCAAACCCGGTGGCCACTGACGCATGCGCTGACGGCGCGCGTCGCCGGCGGCATCTACCGGCAGGAACCGGACTTTGCCGAACTCAAGGGACTGCGGGGCGCCGAACTGAAGGCATTCCGGTCATATCACGTCGACGCGGGGGTCGAAGCCCCGCTCGGCCGCTCGACGAAATGGCAGTTCTCGGTCTACGACCGTGAGGACCGGGACTACACATGGCTTCCCAACTCCGAGTTCCGGGCCTCCAATGGCCGCCTGGTGCTGCCATCACCTGCAACACGGTATGAGAACTCGCTCGACGGTCAGTCGCGCGGCGCCGAGATGGTGTTTCAACGAAATTCTCCGAACGGATTGTCCGGCTGGATCGCGTACAATGTAGCATTCACAAAATACCGAAACACGCTGACCGGCGAGGACTTTTCAGCCGACTACGATCAGCAGCACACGTTGAACGTGTATGGGGTGTATCGGTTGAGCGATCGCATGAGCTTCAGCACACGTTTCCGGGCCGGGAGCAACTTTCCCGTTCCCGGCTATTACGAATCGCGCGGCAACGAAAGGTACTTCCTGAGCAGCACCCGCAACGACCTACGCGTCCCTGTCTACACCCGTCTCGATATTCGCGCGAACCGGACGTTCACCTGGCGCACCACGCGCCTCACGGTGTTCGCGGAGGCGTTGAATATCTACGACCGCGACAACGTCCGCGCGTCTTCGCCGGGCATCAACCCCAACACGCTCCAGGTGTTCGGCCTCTTCGACTCGATGTTCCCCATCATCCCGTCGGCGGGCTTCTCGTTGGAGTTCTAGGGGTCTACCACCGACACTTCTGATAGGTCTCAATGCGCATACATCTGATCAACCCGAGCCACGTGTCTTTCGGCATTGCCGTCATCACCCCACGCTGGCTCTATGTGTTAGCAGCCGCCACCCCTGAGCAGTACGGCGATCCGGTGATCACCGACGAAACGCTCGAACAATTCGACCCGGACTCGATCGCCGCGGGCGACGTCGTCGGCATCGGCATCCATACGGGCAACGCGCTGCGCGGATACGAAGTCGGCCACCTTGCCCGGACGCGCGGGGCGTGGGTCGTGTACGGCGGCATCCATGCCACTCTCTACCCCGAGGAGGCCATGGACCTCGGAGCGGCCCACGCGGTCGTCAAAGGCGATGGCGACGTCGCGTGGGGACAGGCCATCGACGGGTGCCTCAACGGCAGCACCACGAAGGTCTACGAAGGCGGGAAGATCGAAGCCGGTCAATTTCTGAAGGCTCGCTGGGATCTGCTGCCGCCCGACCGGTACATGTGGGCGTCGGTGCAGACGGTGCGCGGCTGCCCGAAGCACTGCTCGTTCTGCTCCGTGTGGAAAACCGACGGGCAGGAGCCACGTCAGCGCACCGTCGATGCCGTGCTCGAGGAAATCGTGGATTTGCGGCGTCTCGGATTCCGTTTCATCGCGCTCGCGGACGACAACTTCTACCCCGTGACACTCGAGGATCTCGAGCAGGCCTCGCGGCGTGCCGATCATCACCGCCTCGACGAGCTCAAGAGACTGCGCGCCGAGCGCTTCGAGCTGATGGAACGCCTGGCGAAACTGCCCGAGCGACATGAATTTCTTCACCCAGATCACGATGGAGGCCGCCGAGGACTCTGATTTTCTCGATGCGATGCACAAAGCGCGCATCAAGGGCGCGCTGGTCGGCGTCGAATCGGTCACGGCTGAAGGCCTCAAGGACGTGTACAAGGGCTTCAACCTGTATGGCGACGCCCTCGTCACGAGGCTGCAGCAGTTCAAGCAGCACGGCATCCACGTGCTCGGGTCTTTTATCTTCGGTCTGCCCAGCGATCGCGCCGATACCTTCAGCGCCACCGTTGCGCTCGCGCTGAAAGCGGACGTGACCTTCGCGCAGTTCGTCATGCTGACGCCGTTCCCCGGCACCGTGGACTTTGCCAAGTGGGAGCTGGGGCAGACGAAGAAAAAGGATGCGGAGGCGGTGGATGGCATTCCGATCACGCGCCACTGGCTGATCCCGCAGGCACGCCGGCCGAAGGTGTACACCCCGCATCCCACGCTTTCGCCAGAGGACATTCGCGACCGCACCCAGTGGGTCTGGGACGAGTTTTACAGCCTGTCGCACATCTGGCGCCGATCGCGAGCCGTGAAGTCGCTGAAGAATCGCCTCGGCTTCGTGCTGTGCTCGAAGCTCTATCGACAGATGTACGCCAATACCGGTATCGCCACCGACAGCGCGCGGCACGCCAGATCTGAGCGAATGGCACGAATGCTCGCGAAGCCCTGTCGAAGGCTGTTCGTCGGCAAGCCGATGCCCGAGCTGCAGACGCCGGTATAGCGTCACCACGTTCCGCAATGACCCTCGCTTCAAGGCGGGCTCTTCTTCGGGGGCAATCGACGGGGTCGTCGGGGTCCAGGGCGAGCTGAACTGGATTCGCAAGCAAACCACGGCGTCGGCGATCGGCCTCGACATGGCGTGACCAACGACTGGCTCGAGGGCGGCGACGTGGGCCTCGCCGCATCAACAACAACTTCAGCGACATCAGCGATATCAAATCGCAGTCGTTCACGATTCTGTTCGGCATCCGGATACGCTAGCCCCGCGAGTTGTGTTTCTGTTCGCGGTCGCGATGACCCGGCCAATAGGCCACACCTGCTCCAGCGCGAATCCGAAGCTCCGGGGCCGGACGCGCGAGCGAAGTCGAGGGGCGCACGGATTCGCGCCGGAGCAGGTGTGTCCCATTGACCCGCCTTCCTGTAAACCCATAGACACGTCCGCGCGCAACGCGACAGACCTCCTGTTCAACTTGGAGTGGATAGCATTGCAGGGCCTGCCCACGCACGGATCAGAAACTGCATCGTGTGACGAGGCGTGAGCGAATTGTTGTGATTTCTCATCGACGTCGCTGGCACGCCGAGTGCACTACGCATTGATATGGAAAACAGAGAGCTCGATGGATGTTATGAACGGGTCGACGTTCGGCCCGCCAGGGGCGACTTGCCAATTGATGGCGTCGATGCACGGCTAGCCGAGTTGCGCCAACTCATCGCCAGCGTCGAGAAGGTGCAGAAGATCGTGCTCACCGAAGTACGAGGGCTGGCGACGAAGGTCGATCGCCTGTCGCGCGCGCGCGGGCGCGGCCATCCAAATCCGTGACGCTAAGTACGTGGTGTCCGGCCGGCAGTTGGGTTGGTGTTGCTGCGGCGCGAAGCCGTGCGCAGGCGGCCGACACGTTACGCCTGACCGCGCGAGAAGCCCGAGGGCATCGAGCGAGGATGAAAGGCGAAGTCAGTGTCCTCGCGTCGGGCGGTCCTCCGCGGCATCGGAGCGCGTGTCCGGCCCCGAAGCTTCGGATTCGCGCGGCAGCAACGCCAATCCAAGTGCCAGCCGGTCGTCCACGTACTTGGTCCGGCTAAAGCGGGACACTACGTACTTCTCGACTGAGAACTGACTAAAGAGAACTGAAAACCGCGCTGGCTAACCGCGGAGCGCTTTCTTGCCCGCCGCGAGCGTTCGCAGGATCGATTCGGCGTCGTAGACGGCGCCGCCCCACGTGCCGCCGCTCGCATCCTGAAGCGCGGCCCAGATACGCGTGTCGTCCGGAAGCGCCGCGTCTGCGGCGAGATCCGACCGCACGTCGCGCGCCTCGAGGATTCTCGATCCGTCGGACGCACTCTGCTCGACGAAGTTCTCGCCGATCAGGTTGACGGTACCTTCGAGCGTTGTCCGGTTGATCACGATCTCGATGACATCGCCATCGCGCAGCTTGCCGACGGGGCCGCCCGCCAGCGCCTCCGGCGACACGTGCCCGATGCACGCACCGGTGGACACACCGCTGAACCTGGCGTCGGTAATCACGGCCACGTGTTTGCCGAACGGCAGGTGCTTCAGCGCGCTCGTAATCTGATAGGTCTCTTCCATGCCGGCGCCCATCGGCCCGCGGCAAATCAACACAATCACGTCGCCGGCCTTCACGCGCCTGGCCTTGATGGCGTCCATAGCCGCCCGCTCGGACAAAAACACCTTCGCCGGACCGGTCATCCGATACACGCCGTCGGCATCCACGACCGACGCATCGATCGCGGTGCTCTTGATGACGGCGCCGTCCGGCGCGATGTTGCCTTTCGGAAAGCAGACAGTGGACGTCAGGCCGCGGGTGCGTGCGTGGTCGGGCGAGACGATCACGTCGTCGGGGTCGACGCCTTCCTTTCTGAGCTGGTCCCGCAGACGCGTCCGTCTTTCCGACGATTCCCACGCATCCAGCTGAGCATCGAGCGGGCCCCCGCCAGCCGTGGTGACGCGTGTCTCGAGCAATCCCAGACGGCGCAGGTGCAGCATCACTTCCGGCACGCCACCGGCCATGAAAACCTGCACGGTCGGGTGATTGCGTGGGCCGTTCGGCAACGCGTCGACGAGTCGCGGCACCTGCTTGTTCACCGCGGCCCAGTCTTGTGCAGTGGGCCGCGCGAGCCCGGCCGCGTGGGCGATAGCCGGAAGGTGCAGAATGAGATTCGTCGATCCGCCGAACGCGGCAAACACGACGAGCGCATTGCGCACCGCGGCATCGGACACGATATCCGAGGCCGTGATACGCCGGGCTTCGAGATTCATGAGCGCCGTCGCCGATCGCCGCGCCATGTCGATCCAGATCGGATGACCGGACGGCGCAAGCGCCGAGTGTCCCAGCGACAATCCGAGCGCCTCTCCTACCACCTGCGCGGTCGCCGCGGTTCCGAGAAACTGGCAGCCGCCGCCCGGCGAGGCGCAGGCCCGGCATCCCAGATCGGCCGCTTCTTCGAGCGTGATAGATCCGTGCACGAACCGGACGCCGATTGTTTGAATCTTGCCGGCGTCTTCACCTTCTTCGGGAAGCAACGTGACACCACCTGGCACGAGCACCACCGGAAGATCGTGGGTCGCCGCGAGGGCCATCATCATGGCCGGCAGCCCCTTGTCGCAGGTGGCCACGCCGAGCACGCCGCGCCGGGTCGGTAGCGATCGGATGAGGCGCCGAAACACGGTCGCGGCGTCGTTGCGGAACGGCAAACTATCGAACATTGCCGTCGTGCCCTGCGATCGCCCATCGCAGGGATCGGTGCAGGCTGCCGCAAACGGAATCGCCCCGGCGCTCTTGAAGACCGCCGCGGCGGCCTCGAGCAGCAGGCCCACCTCCCAATGTCCGGTGTGATACCCGAGCGCGATGGGCGTTCCATCGGCGGCGCGGATGCCACCATGGGTCGAGAGCATAAGGAACTCGTTGCCGCCGAGCGCGGCGGGATTCCACCCCATGCCGGCGTTCTGCGTCCATCCGAACAGATCGCCCGAGGGCCGCTCTCGCAGCATTTCGGCCGTCAGAGGCAGAGCGCCCGCGGGTCCGCGAGCGCGCGTGGAGATCTCGAACAACCTGGCATCGTCTGAGTCGAATGGATTGGATGACATCGAATCTCTATTCTCAGTTCCCTCGAAGGCGCGCGACGGCGCGGCGGGCTTCGGTAAGCTCCGGGAGATCGGGGTCGGCATTCTGCCAGACCTCGAGAAAGCGCTGGTACTCGACGAGCGCGGCCTTCGGGTCGCCCGAATGATCGAGAAGCCCGGCGATCTCGAGTGGGGTTTTAGCACAGTTCACTTGACACCTGGGCATTGAGGGGCGTATATAGTCCTCAACTGAGACAAATTAAACACCAATAACGGCGGGCTTGTTTCGTTCAGGCTGTCCTGAGAGCCGTTCGTTCTGGCGATTTAGTCCCTTAATGGTTCAATGAAAGGCGCAGCTCATTTTCGCGTCGCCACGCGGGGTACCTCGCGCGAGATCAACCGCAGCATTGTGCTGAACCTGGTCCGCGCACAGCAACCCATTTCCCGCGCCGACCTGGCCCGCATGATGAACGTGCGCCGCGGCGCGATCTCGCGCATCGTCAACGACCTCATCACCGACGGCGTGATTTTCGAGGGCGCGACGGGACAGACGGTTCGCGGCCGCAAGCCCACCTTCCTCTATATCGATTCCCGGCGGCGGGCGGTGGTCGCCGCCGACATCAGGGCCAGCGAGACGTTTCTGATGCTCGCCGATCTGCGTGGCAATCCCACGACCGAAGTGATTCGCATGCCGACCCTGCGCGATCCGGGTGAGCTGGCGACGGCCATGGCCGAGCGCATCAAGCGGATGCTCGTCGAGAATCGTGAGGTCGACGCCTGCGAAGGCGTGGGCGTCGTCGTGCCCGGCATGGTCGAACACTCGACGATGCGCGTGATCCATGCGCCGACGTTGGGCTGGAAGGACGTCGACCTGCGAGGGCCGCTCGCCGCCGCCACCGGCCTGCCCGTGCAGATCGAGAACTCCGGGCGTGCCTGTGCTCTGGCCCAGGCGTGGGCCGTGCGCGAGTCCACCGGCGCCATGCGCGACGTCGTGTTCGTCTCGGTTTCCGACGGCGTGGGCGTGGGCGTCATGATTCACGGCGAGTTGCTGCGAGGACGCAACAACGTGGCCGGCGAGTTCGGACACGTCCCGCTCTCGCTCGACGGCCCGCGCTGCTCGTGCGGCTCGAACGGCTGCTGGGAAGCCTACATCTCGAATCGTGCGACGCTGGCCCGTTACTTCGGTCAACCGCTCAGTCACGATGCGCTCGCGTCGGCCGAAGGCCCGCAGTTCACGATCGACGACCTGATCGCGCGTGCGCGCGGGAGAGACGCCAAAGCCGTCGGCGCCATTGAATCGACGGCGCGATATCTCGGGCTCGGGCTCGCGGCCGTCGTCAACACGTTCGATCCTGCCTGCGTCTACATCGGCGGCGAAATTACGCGGGCGTGGGACCTGATTGAAACGACCGTGCGGTCCGCGATGGCCGAGCGCGCGCTGACGGCGGCCGCGGCGGCGACCGATGTGCGTCCAGTCCCCGCGACGGAGTTTCCGCGTTTGCGAGGGGCGGCCGCGCTGGTCGTGGCCCCGGCGTACGCCGTGCGCGGAGTGGCATGAAGGAAGAAACGATGATCCATCAGAACGCCAGACGGATCGGACTCGCCGCGGTGCTGACGGCGCTCGCGCTTTGTGGCGCGGGTGCCCTGGCGCAGGCGCCACCACGCGAGGCGCGCGACGAAGTGATGGCCACGATGAAGCGCGCCACCACCTTCATGACGGAGAAGCTCGCGTACAAGGGTGGCTACGTCTGGAACTACCTGCCGGATTTGTCCCGGCGGTGGGGAGAGATGGAAGCCCGCGAGACGATGATCTGGATCCAGCCGCCTGGCACCGCCACCGTGGGTCATTTGTATCTCGACGCGTACCACGCGACCGGCGACAACTTCTACTATCAAGCGGCCGAGCAGGTCGCCGGTGCGCTCATCTGGGCCCAGCATCCAGCCGGAGGGTGGAATTACGTCGCCGACTTCGCCGGCGAGCGGTCGCTCAAGGAGTGGTACCGAGACGGTCGGAAAGAACGGCTGGCGTCTCGAGGAGTTTCAGCACTACTGGGGCAACGCCACGTTCGACGATGCCGGTACCGCCGAGTCGTCGAAATTCCTGCTGCGCCTGTATCTCGAGAAGCGCGATCCGAAATACCGGCCGTCGCTCGACAAGGCCATCCAGTTCGTGCTCGACAGCCAGTATCCGATCGGCGCGTGGCCCCAACGGTATCCACGTGTCGCCGAGCATTCGACGCGCGGCCTTCCCGACTACACCGCGTATCCGACGTTCAACGACGATGTCGCGGGCGAGAACATCGATTTCCTGGTGATGTGCTACCAGGCGCTCGGCGATGCGAGGCTGCTCGATCCGATCCTGCGCGGCATGAACGCATTCATCGTCACCCAGCAGGGACCGCCGCAGCCCGGCTGGTCGCTGCAATACTCACTCGATCTGAAGCCGGTGCAGGCCCGCACGTACGAACCGCGATCGCTGGCAACGCACACCACCGCGCGCAACCTCGAACTGATGGTGCAGTTCTACCGGCTCACGGGCGATACGAAATTTCTGGCGCGCGTACCGGAAGCCATCGATTGGCTGGAATCGATCGCGCTGCCGCCGGGCGTGGCGCCGGCCGGCCGCACGCACGCCACCTTCATCGAGGTGGGCACCAACAAGCCGTTGTACATCCACCGTGAAGGGTCGAACGTCGTCAACGGCCGCTACTACTGGGACAGCAATCCGAAGGACACGCTGGGCCACTACAGCTCGTTCCGGCCGATCAACATCGCCGCGCTGCGAAAGCTCTATGCCGACGCCCGCGCGATGACGCCAGAACAAGCGACCAAGGGGTCGCCGCTCGTGGCCGGACACGGCGCGCTGCCGCTGCCGAAGTATTTCGCGCTGATGCCGGCGCCGAACGTCACAGCGGCCAGCTCGATCGCCTCGCTCAACAAGGAGGGGTACTGGCTTGCACCGCTGGGATACAACAGCCACCCCTACAAGGGCGACGGTTCGACGCATGCGGCCCCGGGCAGCTACGGAACGACACACGTCGGCGATGAATCCGATACCTCGCCGTATCCGGACAAGACGCTGACGGGAATTTCCATCGAGGCGTTCATTCGGAACATGAGCGTGCTGATTCGCGCGATCGATCCGTCGATGAGCAAATGAGTAGAAACGAGGTACCAACATGACAGGAACAATCCGGCATTGGCTTGGCATTGCGGGCGTCATCTGTGCGGTGGCTCTGTATGGCTCGACGGCGTTCGCGCAGGAATCGCGCGGATCCATCGCTGGTCTGATCGTGGATTCATCCGGCGGCGCCCTGCCCGGCGTCACGGTGACGGTCATCAACAACGGCACCAACAGCACCACGTCGCTGGTAACCAACGACACCGGTCAATATGCAGCGCTGTTCCTGCTGCCCGGGTCGTACCGCGTGACGGCGGAGCTCAGCGGGTTTCAGACCAAGGATCATCCCACCGTGCAGGTCCGCGTCGGCGAGCGTCTGCAGCTCGACATCACGTTGCAGCCGGCGGGCGTGACAGAGCAGGTGTCGGTCGTGGCCGACACGGTGCAGCTCGAGACGAGCACGGCCTCGATGGGCCAGGTGATCGACAGCAAGCTCATCAGCGAGATCCCGCTGGGCGACGGCACGGCCTACGGGCTGACACGCCTGGTGGCGGGCGCCACGTTCGAGCGCTCCTACGCGCTGCAGCGTCCGATGGACAACGACAACCTGCGCGGCGCGGCCGTCACCGGCACGCTGAACAGCGAGTTCACGATTGACGGCTCGAGCAACGTCGTCTCGCAGGCTCGCGTCGGCATCCAGCCGCCCTCCGACGCCATCGAGGAGTTCAAGGTCGAGACCGCCGGCTACGACGCCCAGATCGGGCACACCGGCGCCGGCAGCGTGAACCTCGCGCTCAAGAGCGGCACCAACTCGCTGCACGGCGCCCTCTCGTTCTACAACCGTGATGATGCGCGATCGGCCAGCCTCTTTGCGTCCAATCGCCTGGGGACGAGCAAGCAGCCGCGCGACTACAACCGCTTCAGCGGCACTGTCTCCGGACCGATCCTGCGGAACAAGACCTTCTTCATGTTCTCGTACGAGAAGCTTCAGGACGACACGGTCGAGGCCCTGACGAGCTCGGTGCCCACCTCACGGATGCGCTCGGGGGACTTTTCAGAGCTGCTTCCGCTTGGCGTGCAGATCTATGACCCGGCCACAGCCCGCCTGGTCAACGGCGTCGTCGTCCGCGATCCGTTCCCGGGCAACGTCATCCCGGCTGGCCGCATCAACCCGATCGCGCGCAACGTGCTCGGCTACTTTCCGGCACCGAACATTGCCGGGGCGGCCGACCTGTCCTCGAACTTCTTCATCGAACAGCCGTGGACATACGCGTACAACTTCGCGATGACGCGGATCGATCACCAGTGGACAGCGTCGCAGAAGACCTACGGGCGATTCCTTCGTAACTTCCGACGCGAGGAACGCTTCAACTACGCAGGCCTGGTGAACGGCGTGGAAATCACCCGCGGATCGACCGACCGCTTCAACTACAACTGGGCGGGTGGCCACACGGCCGTTCTCTCGCAGAGCATGGTGCTCGACCTGAAAGCCAGCTGGCTGCGATTCAACGACGACCTGTTCCCTCTGTACAATCTCGATCTCGCAACCCTCGGCTACTCGCCTTCCACTCTCGGGCTGCTCGGCGACTTCGAGCAACTGCCACGGTTCAGCATCGAGTCGTCGTCGCCGACGACGGCGGGGCGCGTGGCCACCCTCGGCGCGCAGCAGAGCGGATTCAACAACGGCCGCACGCAGCCGTTCTACAACGTGCAATTCGCCGCGACGCTCACGAAAACGACGGGCGGGCACACGATGAAAATGGGGTACGACTGGCGCAGCCTGCGGCAGAAGGAAACCAACATGGGCTGGCGTGGAGGTGCGTACGGGTTCGACAGCTCGTACACGCGCTCGACCAGCGCGGCGGCCGGACAGTACGGTCAGGGCATCGCGGCCTTCATGCTCGGGCTGCCGACAACCTCGTCGATCATCGAGCTCCGCCCCGAGTACGACATGCAGGTCATCAGCCACGGATTCTTCATGCACGATGACTGGCGCGTGAACGATCGGCTCACGCTCAATCTCGGGCTCCGCTACGACCTGGAGCTCGGCATGACCGAAACCGACAATCGCAACGTCGGACCGTTCGACCTGACGACGCCGAATCCCATCGAAGCGGCCGCGCAGGCGAACTTCGCCCGAAATCCGCCGGCAGGCGTCCCCGGTTCCGCAAACCAGTTCCGCGTGCTCGGCGGGTATACCTATCTGGCGGGCGACCAGACTCGCGCGTGGAACGCCGACCTCAACAACTTCCAGCCGCGGGCGGGTTTCTCGTTCAAGCTCGACGACCGCATGGTGCTGCGGGGCGGCGGTGGCAAGTTCGTGGCGCCGTTCCAGCTACAGGGCGTCCCGGGCCTCATCACGGCGATCAACCAGATCGGCTACTCGCGCAACACGCCGGTTCCCGTGACCGCCGACAACGGCCTGACCTTCCAGGCCAACTTGAGCAATCCCGTCCCAAGCGGCCAACTCGTGCAGCCGGTGGGATCGTCGCAGGGTCTGCAGACCAATCTGGGAAACGCGCCGGGCAATATCTGGAATGCCGATCGCGTGAACCCGGAGTTCTGGCGGTTCAGCATCGGCGTCGAACGGCAGCTTCCCTGGGAAATGCTCTTCGAGGTGTCCTACATCGGCCAGCACGGATCCAATCAGGCGATTCTCGAACCGCTGAACTTCGTGCCCCAGCAGTACCGCACTCAGAGCCTCATCCGCGACGCCAATGCGGAAACGTTCCTCACCCAGGCCGTCTCGAATCCATTTCAAGGGCTGACACCCGACAATCCGGGCACGAACGGCGCAACGATCCCGCGACGCCGTCTGTTGTACGCCTATCCGCAGTTCGAGACGTCGGGCGCCCCGTGCGCGACGGGCACGAGCACGACCTTCTGCATGGAAACGGCGCGCGGCTCGAACATGTACCACGGCGCGATCTTCAGGCTCGACAAGCGCTTCACCAACGGCCTGATGTTGATGACGTCCTACACGTGGTCGCACCTGACGGAGCAAGTCGCCCCGCTGAATCCATGGGACGAGCTCGAAGACCGCATCGGCACCACCGATCGGCCGCATCGCATCACGCTCGCCAGCGTGGCCGAGCTGCCTTTCGGACGGGGACGCCGCTACGGCGACGGCTGGAATGCCGTCACGGACGCCATCCTGGGCGGGTGGCAGTTCAGCACGAAGTACGAATGGCAGAGCGGCTCGCCGCTGGTGTTCAACCAGAACACGTACTTCGACCCGCAATGCGGCGATCCCAAGCAGCTCAAGTCGCAATGGGGCGGCTCCGGCAATCAGATGCGCGGCGTGGACATCCCGATTATCGATATCAACTGCTTCTACACCATGAACGGCCAGCCGTTCCTCAATGCCACAGGGCAGCCCGTGACGTTCACGGCGACTGAGATCCAGCTCGGCCAGGCCAATATCCGCAAGTTCCCGACGACGTTGCCTGACGTGCGGTTCATGCAGCACCACCTGCTCGATCTGGGGGTGACGAAGAACTTCCAGGTCGGCGACCGCGTCCGCGTGCAGGTGCGCATCGAGGCGTTGAACGCGACCAACTACACGCTCTTCAACGTCGGCAACATGGTGCTCACGCCGAACAACGCGTCGTTCATGAAGCTGAACAACATCGACTCGAGCACGGTCATGAAGCCGCGCGACATCCAGCTCGGAGCTAGAGTCACGTTCTAGGTGCGTTAGGTGCGGGTGCGTCGGGTGCGAGTTCTCGCACCTGCCGCACCTCTCGCGTATCATCCAAGTTGTGGCGCTTCCTCCGGGCCCCTCGCTACCTTCAGTCGTTCAGACATACCGCTACGTCCGCAATCCCCTGCCGCTCCTCGATGAGTGTGCGCGGCAATTCGGCGACATCTTCACGCTGCGGCTGCTGGGGACACATCCGTGGGTGTTCGTCTGGTCGCCGCCGCTTCTCAAAGCGCTGTTCACGGCACCGCCCGAAGACGTCCACGCAGGAGAAGCCAACGCAAGCGTGTTCGGGCCGCTCGCCGGAGACGCATCGGTATTCACGATGGACGAGTCGGCGCATCTCGATCGCCGGCGCCTGCTCCTGCCGCAGTTTCACGGCGATCGCATGCGCGTGTATTTCGACCTGATCCATCGAATAGCGTCCGACGCCGTCACACGTTGGCGCCCGGGAGTCCCGTTCGCGATGAACCGCGAAACGCAGAAGATGACGCTTCAGGCAATTATCCGTGCCGTATTCGGCGTCGACACCGGCAACGGGCAGAGCTCGGAGCTGGTCGCGGCGCTGACCGATTTCGCCAACCACGCCGTGGCATCGCCGATGCTTCTCGCGCGACCGCTGCAGCGCGACTGGGGACCGTGGAGCCCCTGGGGGCGCATCGTCCGGCTCAAGGCACGCAACGACGCCGCGATCCATCGCGAGATTCAGGCCCGCCGGCGCTCGGACAACGCGGGAGATCGCGAGGACATCCTGTCGCTGCTCCTCCAGGTTCGCTATGAAGACGGAGCGCCGCTGACGGACCAGCAGGTGAGGGACGAGCTCGTGGTGATGCTGATGGCGGGACACGAGACGACCGGCACCGCACTCTCGTGGGCATTCGAGCGGATTCTTTCGCTGCCCGAGGTGGAGCGGCGAATCCGCGAAGAGCTGACCGCGGTGGTCGGCACAGCGGCGATGACGGCCGCGCATCTGTCACAGTTGGAGTATCTCGACGCCGTCATCAAAGAGTCGCTGAGAATCCGCCCCATCATGCCGGTCGGCGGCGGACGGCTGGTAAAACGGGCGTTCGTGATCGGCGGGCACGAGATCCCGCCCGGAGCCATCGTCGTCAACGCGATGTACCTGCTGCACCACCGGCCCGATTTGTACCCTGAACCGGACGAGTTCAGACCCGAACGGTTCCTCGGCAAGCGCTCGATTGATCCATATGAATGGACCCCCTTCGGCGGCGGCGTGCGAAGATGCCTCGGATCTGCGTTTGCGCTGTTCGAGATGAAGACGATATTGGCGACCATCCTGTCAGCGGCGTGTCTGCGCATCGAAAACCCCAACGCCGCCGTCGAACGCCGAGGGTTTTTTCTGGCGCCCGAAGGGGGGCCGAGGGTTGTTCTGTCCGGGCCCGGCTGACCACCTCCGCCAAGACTACGGTGGTGTTACACTTCCCCACCCATGCGAGCCCTTTGCGGCGTGATCGTGGTGAGTGCCTCCCTCCTGGCCATCGCCGGGTGCAGAGCCAGGGAGGAGGGCAAGCCGCAGCCCGCGTTCAGGCCCACCGCAACGGTCAAAGACATCATGGTCTCGATCGTCGATCCGGAGGCCGATGTCCTGTGGAACGCCGTCGCGACGATCGTCAGCCTGTCGGGCACCGAAGAGCGGGAGCCGCGAACCGACGAGGAATGGTTGGCCGTTCAGCGGAGCGCCGTCCAACTGGTGGAAGCGACCAATCTGCTGCGCGTTCCCGGCCGCCTCGTCGCAAAGCCGGGAGAAAAGTCGGAAAACCCCCGCATCGAGCTTCATCCCGAAACCATTCAGAAGCTGATTGCGGACGATCCCGCCACCTGGGGCGGTCTGGTCGATGGCCTGCAGGATGCCGCCGTCCCGGCACTGAATGCGGCCAACGCGAGGAACGCGAAAGGGCTGTTCGACGCCGGCGAAAAAATCGAGGGCGCGTGCGAAGCGTGCCACCGGCATTACTGGTACCCGCCCGAGAGCGCCGCGGCGTGGAAGGTGGAGGCGGCCATCCCCACTCCGAGTGCCGCGGAAACACCTGCGCCCGTTGCCAAAGGCGGCGTCATCACGGGCCACGTTCGGGTGAAGGGCCCTGTGCCAGGCAACGCGGTTATCAGGATGGGAATGGACCCGGTGTGCGCGACGCTCAATGCCGGCAAGCGGCCCGTGCAGGAGGTCGTGACGGCGACCTCAGACGGCAGTCTGGCCAACGTCTTCGTCAGCCTGCAGGGCGACTTCCCGTCTTCACCGATTCCCTCTGAGGCGGTGACGATCGATCAGCGTGCGTGCATGTACGTCCCCAGAGTCGTCGGGGCGCGCGTCGGGCAGAGGATTCAAATCAGAAACAGCGACGAGGTGCTCCATAACGTTCATGGGCAGTCCGCACGCGACAACGGCTTCAACATCAGCCAGCCGAAGGCCGGCCTCGTCCAGGAGCTGCACCTGAAAACACCTGAGGTCATGTTGCGCGTCACCTGCGACGTGCACAGGTGGATGACGTCGTTCATCGGAGTGGTCAGCCACCCGTACCTCGCCGTCAGCAATCCGGCGGGCACGTTCACCATCGACAACGTTCCGGAAGGCACTTACACGGTGCAGGCGTGGCACGAACGCTTCGGCACGACCACGCAGACGGTGCGCGTGGCGGCAGGAACGACCAGTACGATCGACTTCACGTACTGATTATTTCGATCGATTGGCGCCATCTTCAGCCGCGCGCTCGTCCGCACGGGCCGCGCCGAGAATGCCTTCCATCGTCACGTAGTTGCCTTCGTGGCAGGCGTACTCGTAGAGCTTGTCCTGCGACTGCTTCATGCGAATCGAAACCGTCCACGGTCTGGTCCAGGTCGTCAGATCGTCGATCGTGATGTCGTACTGAAGCATGTCGGCGGCGACGCGCGTGAACCGCTCGACGATGTGCAGGCTGCTCGACGATCCCATGAAGTTGCTCTTCGGCGAGAAGTTGGTCGTATCGACCACGAGCGTGTTCCCTTCCCACCGGCCGCGCGAGTCGCCGCCCCACATCGTGAGCCCCTGGGGGAGATGCGGGCGTCCGTCCAGAGGAATCACGCGCGTTTCGTGGATGGCCTCGAGCGTGATGGTGAGATAGCCGGGCGTTTGCAGGATCTGGTAATAGCCTAGCGGCCCTGCGGAGTTGATGTTCTGCCTGCCAATCCGCGGCATGCCATAGGTGATGCAACGCATGGCGTTGCTGAGATCTTCTGGTCCAGCTGCAGGTGGTCCTCCGGCTGCGGTCGGCGGCGGCGTTCTTGCCAATCTCGCCGACCCGTCTGGCGTCATCGGAGGAATCCTGCCGTCGGGCGGGTCAACGATGAGCGACGTCCGGTTGTCGATGGTCCGTTCGATCATCACCGTCGCATTGCTTGTCCCCGACGTGCCGGTGCCGTATTTGTCGGGGTTGGCGAGCAGGGCGAGAAAGAAGTTGTCTCCGCCCGGAAAATCGCTGTCTGTGGTGACGTCGAAGAGCCGTGCGGCGCGCCTCTTGAACTCGGCCACTTCCTCGTCGGTCAGGAATTCGCGACCGGCCAGTTCTTTCGGCCTCTCGAGGGGCGTCGCGCTCTGGTTCAGCCACACGCCCTGCAGGTCGGGCTTCCCGTCCGGCGTGAGCGGCGGAGTCCATTTCCTTTCCTGACCAGCGACCGAACCGGCCTCGACGAGTATCGCGAGCGCACCCACCGCGGCGAGAAGCTTCTTACAGTCCACGGCTACACTCCACTTTCTACTTTTTACTTTGAGCGAAGACCGACGCGTCGATCGGCACGTTCACCCGAACCTCTTTCAACTCGATGGTGTCGCGGCCATTGAGCCATCCGAACGTCCAGCGGAACGGCATCTTGATGCCGGCGCCAGGTACGTCGCGATAGTCGGAATAGTCCACCTGTGTGGGCGCCCGGCCAATCGGCGACGTGCCAAAGCGGACCATCCGCACCAGCAGACCCGACTCGTTATCGAAATACAACGTCGCGACGGCCCCTCGCGATCCGTTTCCCTGGACGACGTGCACCTCGCGCCCGTCGATGTAATCAGGGGCGCCGACGCGCAATTGCGTCAGCGCGGTCTTGATTTGGGCCGGAAACGACAACAGCGCGTCGATGCGTGCTCCGTCGAGCTCGCTGCCGGCCAGGGCATATTGCGGTACGACGGAAAGCGGCGCCGACACCCACCCGTTCCGGCCGTCGAACACGCGTATGGCATCCTGCCGTCCGATGTTCTCGGCAAACTTGATGATCGTCGCACGCTGATCGGGCGCCTTTGCGTAGATCTGCACCTGACCTCCGCCGCCAAAACCGCGGAAGCCCTGGCTCGTGCCGGTTGCGGCAAAACTGGTCACCGCTGCCAGCCGCGCGGGGCCACCGATTGCCTGAAGATACTTGTCGAGAATCTGATCGACCGACGGCTCCCCGGGAAACGGTTCGGAGACGATCTCGTCGGGCAGCACCACCGCCTCGCCGTACACCGTGTCGATCGGCGGCATCGTCACCGGAATATCCCGGCCGCGATGGCACGTCCAGCAGGTCACTATCTGCCGTCCGCCGAAGTTGGTCTTGTTGATGGCCGCCATCATCAGCGTCATACGCCGGGCCGTGCGCTTCTTATCGGTGTCGAACTGCCAGTTCACGTTGTCGGTGCCCGCATTCACGTGACATTCCACGCAATCGAACCCCAGGGCCGCCGACATGATGCCCATGGTGTCGAGGAAGTCGTCCACGGGGATGCCTTTGAGCACCTGAACGTTCTTGAACACCTGGTCGGACATCGGGGGTTTCGTCTGCGCGGCCGTCTGTGCGGCAATGGCCACGCTCATCGCGAGAGCAAGGCTGACCGCGGCGGCACCGGAAAGCTTCATATGAGGGTCCATTGGTCCCGAAGTCTAAACCTTACCGAATCAATTGACACGTTGATTTGAAGGGTCTATCTTGCGCTCGAGGCTCCTCATGCACCACCGGCTCCGGTTCGTGACGCTGACGGTCGCGGGTGTGTCGCTGGCGGTGGCGTCTGCGATTGCTCAAGCCCCTGCGCCACGCAGCGTGCCTCGAACCCCATGGGGGGACCCCAATCTGCAGGGACTCTGGACCAACGCGACCGTGACACCGTTCGAGCGGCCGGCAAACCTGTCCGGCAAGGCGGTCCTCACCCAGGAGGAAGCCGCCGAGTTCGAGCGGCAGACCAACCAGGCGCGGGACGCCGACAATCGCGGGGGTGGAACCGAGGCCGACCTCGGGCGGGCGTACAACCAGTTCTGGTACGACCGCGGCACCAAGGTCGTCGGGACGCGGCGCACGTCGCTCGTGACGGATCCACCCGATGGCCGGGTGCCGGCGCTGACGCCGGCGGCGCAGAGCCGGGCCGACGCACGCGCGGAGGCGCGGCGCCGCAGCCCCGCCGATGGTCCGGAAGATCGCAGCCTGATCGAACGGTGCATCGTGTGGCCGACAGCCGGTCCGCCCATGATTCCCGCCGCCTACAACAACAACTACCAGGTTCTTCAGGCACCAGGCTACGTCGCGATTCTCATCGAGATGATCCACGACGTGCGAATCATTCCACTCGACGGCCGTCCGCATGCGCCGCAGTCCATCCGCCAGTGGATGGGAGACTCGCGCGGCCGATGGGACGGCAATACGCTCATCGTCACGACGACGAATTTCACCGACAAGACCAATTTCCGCGGCTCGAGCGCGAACCTGAAGATCGTCGAGCGGTTCACGCGCGTCGATCCGGATACACTCGACTACCAGTTCACGATCGACGATCCTGAGTCGTACACCCGATCGTGGACGGCGGCTATGCCGATGACGAAGACCGACGGCCCCATCTTCGAGTATGCGTGCCACGAAGGAAATTACGGCATGACGAACCTGCTCAAGGGGGCCCGTGCGGAAGACAAATAACCCGACCGGAGGATTCATGCGAACGCTGTTTGCCCTGGCTGTCGTGAGTCTCGTGTGCGCCACCATGACCGTGCGCGCGCATCATGCATTTGCGGCAGAGTTCGACGCCAAGAAGCCGATCAAGCTGGAAGGCACGGTCACCAAAGTCGAGTGGATCAACCCGCACGCGTGGATTCACATCGACGTCAAGCGGCCGAACGGGACCACCGAACAGTGGATGATCGAAGGCGGCACGCCCAATACCCTGTTCCGGCGCGGAGTGAACAAGAACTCGCTGCCGGCCGGGACGGCGATCGTGGTCGATGGATATCAGGCGAAGGATGGGACGCTGAAAGCCAACGGCAGAGACATCACGCTGCCGGACGGCCGCAAGCTGTTCATCGGCTCGACCGGCACCGGCGCGCCGGGCGATCCGCAGCAACCGCCTGAGCAACCTGCCAAATAGTAGAAACCTGTCATGGCACATGGCAGATGGCACGGGTTCGGGCCGTACGTCAGTGTCCGGCTTCAGCCGGACCGTGATCAGGAGAACCTCGCGATGCACACCAGGGTCAGACGCACGATAGTTGCGGCGAGCGCAGCCGTAGGGCTTGCGGTCCTTTCGTTCGCCGTGGCGCCGGCAGCACAGGCGCCCGCGGGCTATAAGGCGCCGCGCTCGCCATTCAAAGACGGCAAGCCCGACCTCAACGGCATCTGGCAGGCCAATAACTCCGCCAACTGGGACATTCAGGGACACGCCGCGCGGCAGGGTCCGGTTCTCGAGCTCGGCGCCGCCTTCAGCGTGCCGGCCGGCCTTGGTGTGGTCGAGGGGGACGAGATCCCCTACCAGCCCTGGGCCGCGGCGAAGAAGAAGGAGAACGCCGCGAACTGGCTGAAGCTCGATCCGGAGATCAAGTGCTACATGCCGGGCGTGCCGCGTGCCACTTACATGCCCTATCCGTTTCAGATCGTGCAGACGCCTACCCACGTCCTGATGGCGTACGAGTTCGCCAGCGCAAGCCGCACGATCTACATGAACAGCAAGGACGAGAGCCCGGCCGATACGTGGATGGGCTGGTCGCGCGGCCGATGGGAAGGCGACACGCTCGTCGTCGATGTGAACGCGTTCAACGGCGAGACGTGGTTCGATCGCGCCGGAAATTTTCACAGCGAAGCGCTGCACGTCGTCGAGCGCTACACGCCGGTCAGCCGCGACGTGTTGCAGTACGAAGCCACCATCGAGGACCCCAAGGTGTTTACGCGCCCCTGGAAGATGAGCATGCCGCTCTATCGCCGTGTCGAGAAGAACGCGCAACTGCTCGAATACAAATGCGTCGAATTCGTGGAAGAGCTGATGTATGGCCATCTTCGGAAAAAGACCAAGTAACGTCCTTGCGGCGGCGCTTGCCCTGGCCGTGCTCGCATCGGCCTCGGTCGCCAGCCAGTCGAGGAACGTGGAAACGCGAACGGCGGCGCGCACGCCCTGGGGCGATCCCGACCTGCAGGGCGTGTGGTCGATCGCCACGATTACGCCGTTCGAAAGGCCCGTTGCGCTCGCAGACAAAGCGCAGTTGACTGAGCAGGAAGCGGCCGCTGCGGAGGAAACCTTTCGGAAAACCCAGAACCAGGATCGCCGCGACGGCGCGGGTACCGATGCCGACGTCGCGCTCGCCTATAACGACTTCTGGTGGGACCGGGGCACCAAGGTGGCATCCACCCGGCAGACGTCTCTGGTCGTCGATCCTCCCGACGGGCGGGTGCCGGCCCTGACGCCGGAGGGCCAGAAGCGCGCAACGGAGCGCGCGGCCCGCGGGTACGACTCGTGGCAGGACCGGAGTTTGTGGGAGCGGTGCATCACGCGCGGGCTGCCGTTGATCCCCGGGCCCTACAACAACAACTACCAGATTCTGCAGACACCCGGTTACGTGGTGATCCTGCACGAGATGATTCACGACGCGCGAATCATCCCGCTCGACGGGCAGCCGCACATCGGCAGGAACATCCGCCAGTGGTTCGGCGATTCGCGGGGGAAGTGGGAGGGCGATACGCTCGTCGTCGATACGACGAATTTCACCGACAAGGCGAACTATCGCGGATCGACGGACGGCCTGCACCTCATCGAGCGCTTCACGCGCATCAACGCCGAAACGGTGCGATACGAGTTCACGATCGACGACCCCACCACGTTCACGAAACGGTGGACCACGTCGATTCCGATGCAGCAGACCGACGAGCAGATCTACGAGTACGCCTGCCACGAGGGGAACTACGGCATGGTCAACCTTCTCAGTGGCGCCCGGGTGCAGGAGAAAGCGGCAGAGGGGAAATAGACGCGGCCGTGCGCCACTCCGCCGCTATTGCGGTGGAGTGAAGACGATTCTGGCGTCCTGGAATTCGCGAGACTGGTGCAGGTTCTGGAGCGCGGCTTCCGCACTGCCGCGTGTGGTATATGGGCCCGCGATGACCTGGTGCCAGGTCACACGACCGGCCACCACCGCGATCCGGTTGACCTGAAAACCCGCCTGCTGAAGCCGCTCGACGAGACTGTCCGCTCGCGTTTCCATCGTGGAGTGCGTCACGTAAATCATGTAGCTGCCGTCGAGCTGAACGAGCGGTGGCGACGCCGGCTGCGACGTCACAGGTGCAACCGGGAGTGCCGCCGGCGGTTTCAATGCGAATACGGCCGCAGGTGGCGGGGCCGGCGCGACAACCTCCCTGAGCTCCTTGAGCCGTTCGCGCCTGGCGACGTCCCACCCGTACATCATGAACGCGATCACCGTGGCGACTCCGCCCATCCACAATGCGAGCGTGCCGAGCCGGACCGCCCATCGCCGGCCCAGCCGTTCCATGTAGGTTCTGGGGACGGCATCATCAAGGTCGAAGCCCAACTCGTCGAGCGGCAGTGGTAAAGCCGGTATCGCATCGGGATTCGGATTTCTCCGAGTGGACGTATGCCTGGGGATGGTGTCCAGCCACGCATCGACCGACTCGGGCGAATCCTCGCCGGGCGCTTCGCCGGGTGCCTCTGTCGAGGCGCCCGGAGATTCCGGCACCGGCTCCTGCGCCTTCGGCAGCTCCTCGCC
The DNA here is from genome assembly GCA_963746535.1 of Vicinamibacterales bacterium. Taxonomy (GTDB): domain Bacteria; phylum Acidobacteriota; class Vicinamibacteria; order Vicinamibacterales; family JAMQPK01; genus JAMQPK01. The sequence goes on from CAVVBP010000014.1 coordinate 380,658, forward strand.
TTTCGGCATCGCCGGCGTCATCGGCTTTGTCTTCAGCCCGATGTCGTCGATGGCATGACGAAGGGTCGGCCCGTCGATGATCGCGATCCGCTCGAGGTGACCGCGGTGCAGCGCGCGATCGCAGATGCGGTTGATGAGGCGAGGCACGCCGCGCGACACGTCGTAGAGGGCGTCCAGCGCATCGGCGGAGAAGCTGATGCGGTCCGGCGTCCCGCCGGCCACCTTCAGGCGGTGCACGACGTATCCCTCAACCCCTTCTCGCGTCAGCGACTCGAGCTTGCAGCGTACGGCAATGCGCTGCTCGACCTGCCGCAGCTCGGGCAGCATCAACTTCTCCTGCAGCTCGGGCTGGCCGATGAGCACAACCTGGAGCTGACGCTCCCGACCGTCGCAATCCGACAGAATCCTGATTTCTTCGAGCAGTGACGGCGACAGGTTCTGTGCTTCGTCGATGACGACGACGGCAAACGCCTGGAGCGGCGCGAGCCCGCGAAGGAACTCGTACAGCAAGTAGCTGAGCTCGGTGCGCGTGGCGACGTTCAACCGGCTGCCCGTGAGATCGTCGATCGAGATGACGCCGAAATCCATCAGCACCATCTTCAGCAGGTCCTCGCGCGAGGCAAAAGGATCGGGCACGAAGGCGCTGAACGTCTGGCGATCGAGGTTGCGCAGCACGGCCCGGCACAGCGTCGTCTTGCCGGTGCCAATCTCTCCGCTCACCACACTGAGGCTTTCGTGTCGGCGGATGCTTTGAAACAGATCCTCGTACGCCGCGGCGTGGGGCTGGCTGTGGTAGAAGAATCGCGGATCGGACCCCAGCGCGAACGGCTTTTCGCGGAGACCGTAGTAGGCCTCGCTCGCAAGCCCGCCGGGACGCGTTTCGTCGAGAACGCCGCTCTTCGAACCAAGTGAAACGAGATTGCCTTCGGGGCGGCCGACGCGATCGAATCTTCTGTAATCAGACATACCGAATTGGTGCGTCCGAGACAGCATGGTCCATGCCGACTCGGCCAAACGACCAAATACGGTAATTCTTTTATGATGAGTGCTTTAGGATATATGACACGATGGACAATCACCCCACCGTGTCACGATCCTGTCACGAGGCGACAAGAATCGTAGCGGTGTCAGACAAACTAGGGTAGCGGGTCATTTCGACCGGACGGCAATCACTTCTATCTCGACTAGGGCGCCCGCGGCGACGAGCGACGCAACCTGCACAGTGCTGCGTGCCGGCTTATTCGGCTGAGCCGCCGATCCGAAATGCTGGGTATAGGCCGCCATCATCCCCGCGAAATCCATCTTGCCGCCCATGGCGGGATCGCCCACGAGGTAGACGTGCATCATGACGACGTCCGCCATGCCGAGGCCCTGCTCTTTGAGAATGCCCTCTATCTTTCTGAACACGTTCTCCGACTGCGTCCGCGTATCGGGCGCGTACACGGCCGGCGATCCTTGCGCGGCCGGCTTCACCGGATCGGGCACCTGGCCGCTCACGTAGAGCGTGTCGCCGTGCCACACCGCCGTCGCAATGGCTGCCGTCGCGGGCTGAATGCGGCGAACCCCTTGAGCCGCGCTTTCTGATACGAATGCGACAAGCAGGACGCAGAGCGAGCCGATCACGCTGATTCTCATCTCAGTCTCCAGAAGACAGCGCTAAAGCGCTGTGCCACCGCTGAATGCTCTACTAGGCAAACACGCCCAGCGTGTCGAAACGCTGCTTGAGCACGGCCTGCGTGTCGTCGTAGCCGAGCCACTCCTTGATCACCGTCGCGTAGACGCGCCGGAAATCCGTCGTCATCTTCATGTTGCCGTCGTCGAGATCGGTGAGGCTCGGATGCTGCCCGTGGAAGCCGCCCTTGACGCCCTTGCCGACGACGAACATCGGCGTCGCCGTGCCGTGGTCGGTGCCGAGGCTGCCGTTCTCTTCGACCCGGCGGCCGAACTCGGTGAACATCATCACCGCCACGTCGTCTGCCCGGCCGATGCGCTTCGATGTCCTCCATGAATCCGCGGACGCGCGTCGGCCGTGTACATCAGCAGCCGGCTGTGGAGGTCGGCCTGCTGCACGTGCGTGTCGAACGAGTTGCCCGCATAGGTCACGTAGTAGAGCCGCGTCGGCATGCCCGCGGCGATGAGCGCGGCGACTCGCTGCAGGTTGCCGCCGAGACCGCCGCCGATGCCGTAGTCCACCGGCGTGCGATACGCGGCCGACGCCTGGCGGACGAAGTCCGAGCTCTCGGTCGCGTTCTGCGCGGTCGACGGCGAGGAACTCGAGCGTCGCATTGCGACGTCGTCGCGCGGTCTGACTCAGCTCGGCCAGCACCTGCTTTCTCGTCGTCGGTGCCGTCGCGCCGGAAGCGCGCGGGATCGTCGAAGACGAGCGGCGAATGCCTGCGGCTGCGCACCGCGAGCGACTGCGAGTTCCCGAGGTTGACGATCGACGTTGCGCGCTGCCGGGTCGTAGGTCTGCGTCGGCCAGCCGGCCCAGCCAGCCGAGCGGCTCGCCGCCGTTGGGCACGCCCGTGTGCCAGAAGCCCATCGACGAGAAGTGCGACAGGCTCGGATGGTCGTAGCCGCAGCCGTGCACGACCGCCAGCAGGCCGTCCTTGTAGAGCCGCTCGAAGCCGACCATCGAGGGTGGAAGCCGAAACCTGGCGCGACCTTGATCACCTCGCTTCTCCGGGATCGCCGAGCTTCGGCCGCGCGCGATAGTACGCCGGGTCGCCGTACGGCACGACGGTGTTCAGGCCGTCGTTGCCGCCGGACAGCTCGATCACGACGAGAATCCGCTCGGGATGCTTCTCGACGCTGGTGCCCTTCGAGCGCCTGCGCCGCCAGCGCCGCCGACGTGCGGCTCAGGACCAGCGGCAGCCCGGCGCCGACGCCGATGCCGTACAGACCCCGGACGAGGAAGTCGCGGCGGGAACAGGAGCAGATCCGTCTCGCGACATCTCGACACCTCTTAACGTAGGCCGAGTCCTCTGGACCCTGGCCATCGCTACCCCAGCTGATACTCCGGCGTGCTCAGCACGAGATACAGCAGCTCGCGCAGCGCGTCCTCGAGCTTTCGCCGGGCCGGTACATCGGTCGACGCCGAGCTTGCCGCGCAAGAAACTCGACGAGCACGGCGCGATCCTTTTCCGCGAGCGTCACGCGACAGGAACCGGTCGGACGAGGTGATCGACGACCTTGTCGGCCGTGTCGGCGCTGCGCGGCCTGCACCATCGCCGTCAGGTCGACGTCGGCCGGCCGGCGCGGAATCAGCTTCGTCCGCTCGAACGCCGTCGAGTCAGCCCCTTGTAGCCGCCGTAGCGCGTGTTGTAGTCCTCGTCGCGGTCGACCATCATGTTCGACTCGGCATCGCCGCGTCGCCTTCCTTGGTGGCCTCGGTGATGTTCATGCCCTGCGCGAGCCGCTCCCCGACGCGCGCGTCGGTCGGCCGACATCGACGCGATCGGGCGGGCGGAAGCCCTTGACGTCCGGGAACAGCACGTCGCGGAACAGGTTGCCGCGCTGGAGCAGCGTCGACGGCGTGATCCAGGTGCGGCCGCCGGCCCAGCCCGCGACGTTCGGCGGATCGAACAGCGACTGTCCGAGGCTGCCGGTCATGCGGCCGAAGTCGGGAATCGTCGGCACCTCGCGCGAGCCCCATCTTCTTGTACGTGGAGACGACCAGGTGCACGGGGCTCTTGATCTGCGTGGCGTACGACGGCTGGCTGTAGAAGTCCTTCGACAGGAAGATCCGCTTCAGCAGCGGCTTCATCTGGTAGCCGCTCTCGCGGAACGTGCGCCCGAGCTCTGTCTTGACCGCGTCGGCGATCTCTTCGCGCACGAAGAACCGGTAGAGCTTCGCGGCCACGAACTCGGCGGTGACCGGCTGCGCGAGGATGATGTCGATGATGTCCTCGCCGTCGAAGCGGTCCCGGTCCGGCCGAGAAACGTCTTCTCGCCCGAAGTCGTGCTGGTCGGCGTCGAACTTGAACACCAGGACGTCGTTGGTCCAGCCCGTGAACGCGCGGGCGGCCTCGCGGACGTCGCGTTCGGTGTAGTTGCCGACGCCCATCGTGAACAGCTCGAGCAGCTCGCGGCCGAAGTTCTCGTTCGGATGCGCTCTTGACGTTCTCGCCGTTGTCGAGATACACGAGCATCGCCGGATCCTTCAGGATCCCGACCAGCAGGTCGCGAAGGTTCCCCGAGGCGCGCGTCGCGGAACATCTGCGTTCTGCCGGAGCATCATCCGGTAGTCGCGCACCTTGTTCTCGCCGGTCGCGAAGTGGCCGTGCCAGAACAGCGTGAGCTTCTCCTCGAGCGGCCGCTTCGTCGTCAGCATGCGGTTCGCCCACCAGAGGCCGAGACGCTGCGTTTCGATGCCGTTGGCGATCAGGCCGTAGAAGAACTTGTCGACGACGGGCTGGAGCCGGCGCTGGGCGACCCGCCGGCAGCACCTTCTCGCCGAGCCCCTCGCCGCGCTCGCGCGCGATTCGCACGGCCTCGGCGCGGCTCGGCGGGAAGGGATCCATGCCGGGATCCCAGATGCCGGATTCGTCGAACGGCCCGACACCCCGGTTGTCGATCGCTTCGTAGTCCACGAGCCGATCGACCACGTGTCGCGGCGTCATGGCGGCCAGGCGCGCAATCTCATCCGGCGTCTCGCCGAATCCGGCGCGCTCGACGAGATGCGCCGCGCGATCGCGGGTCCAGTCGGTCTGCGTAATTGGCGAAAGGTCGTCCGCCCATGCGGCCGGGGCCGTTCCAGGAGCCTCGGCCGGGAGCGTTTGCGCGCTCCCGACCGACAGGCTTCCCAGAACGAGTATTAGAAGGAGAGCGCGGCTACTCATGGACAACCCACTCCCTTGCTCTTGGCGTGACGGGAACGGGTCAAATGGTAGCACGCCGCGCGCTAATCCGAGGCCTTTCGAATCTCGAACACGCGCAAGGATCCGCTCACCTCGTTCGACACAATCAACAACGGCTTGCCGTTCGGGCTCGATTCGGCGCTGACAAAACGCGCCGCTTCCGGCCCGAGGTCGCCCGCCTGGCCGCCGCCCGGGGCGAACGCAAAGTTGCGCGTGTTGATGTACTGCACGAACTCGGGCCTTCGCCCGCCCTTCAATTCGTACACCACGATGCCGCCGATGCGCTCGAGCATCACGAACAGATACTGACGCCCGAAGAGTTTTGCGATCGTCACGCCCTCGGGCTCCGGGCCCTTGTCGTCGCTGCGATCGTCTCGCGTGTTGTTCGTGCTGCTGGCATTGAAGTTCAACGGATACGCGGCGGCGGTAATCTGCTCCAGATCGTCGCCGCTGTCGAACACCAGTTCTCCATCCTCCGACCAGATCGAGAACGACCGCGCCCCGAATGAAAAGAGCTTGTCGAAATCGCCGTCGCCGTCGGTGTCGCCGTTGAAGCTCGTCACCTTCAAGCGTCCAATACCGAGCGGCCGGCTCTGAATCGTGGCCCAGTCAGGAAAGGCCACCGGATCGAGCGTGATGTCCTCGATTTCCACCGCTTCGTTTCCCGCGGCATTCAACCCGGTGTACTCACGAACGTCGCCTTCGTTTGCCGTGACGAGATAGGTATGGCCATCGTCTCGGAACGTGGCAATCGCATCAGGCTGGTACATGCCGAGCACCGGCCACTGCTTGATGAGGTTGGCGCCGTCATCTCGTCCACCGTCGAGCCCCCGGCCCTGCCGTGCGTGCCTCTTGAAACCGAGCGAGGCGAGCTTCGTGAATTTCTTTCTCTGCAGATCGAGAATGGCCAGCGCGTTGTTTTCCTGGAGCGTCACCCATGCCGTTTCCGAATCATCGTCCACCGCGATGTACTCGGGCTCGAGATCCTGGGCAACGGTCGAGCCCGGACCGTAGATTCGAATCCTGGGATCGATCGGACGATGATTGAACTTCGTGAACCGGGCTGTCGTGACGTCGTCGTCGGTCAGCGATGCCGCGCCGTGTTTCAAGTCGATGATGCTGACGCTGCCCTCGGGATCGAAGGAGTAGTCGCTCATCGGCTGTCCTTCGTTGGCCGTCAGCACGTACCTGCCGTTCGGCGTGAACGTGAGCATGTCTGGCAGCGCGCCAACGGTCACCGCGCTGATGAACTGCCCCGTCGACGTGTCGAAAAACAGAACCTTACCGGGGGCCGTGTCCTGGATACCCTGTGGGACGGCAATGGCCAGCACTCCCCGCCGCACGGCCACGCTCGTCGAGTGCGCGCCCGCGCCACCCCAGGGCGTGAGATCAATTGAGAAGGCAAACGCGGGGCTGGCCGGATTGGAAAGGTCTACCGCCTGGACATACGGTTTCTCGGCAAACGTGAGGAACGCCAGCCGCGTGCGCTTGTCGTACGCTGAGATTTCAACGGCCCCCTCGTCGAAGAGAAACGGAATGACGTTGTACACGCCAAGCGGCACCAGCTCGATCGTCTTGCCGTTCCCACGCCAGCCGTCGTGCTGGTCGTCGTGCCTGTCGTCATCGTGCGCCTGCACGCGCCCGCTCCCCAGCGCCGCAGGCAAGAGCGCCGCACACACAATCATTGCTCGCAACATCGGTCGCATCGATCCTCCTGGGTGGATCTATAGCAACCGTTTGCGACAGCTATCGTACCGAGCGGTAACGTTTGCGCGACACCTGGTTGTCACACCGAAGACAGCCAAACGCCACAGAGCGGCGACATGGGAGGGTGTATCTCAGGCGCCCAGCCTTCGCCCGATCACCCCCCACGCCAGCATCACCGACGTCACACTCAACGCCGCGCCACCAAGCATGAAGGTGATCACGACGATGTCCCAGAGCGGACGATGGTCGTATAGCCATGGAAAGTTGAGCGAATGGAGGCCGTGATAGATCCAGCGCGCCACCCAGTCTCGGGAACTGTAGCTTCCCACCACGCGAGCGGTCGTTGCATCGATGTAATAGTGCGTTCGCGCCGGATCGTCCAGCCGGACGCGGAACACTGGCAACGGCAGCGCTCGTCTTCTGTCGATGTAGTACCGGTCGTACCGATCGATGAGGCCGAACTCCTGAAGCGCAACCGATCCGGCAGCGGCCATCACCGCGTCCTGCAGGAGCCGCTGGTTGAATGCGGGTTCGGGCGGCCCGTCGAGCGGGACGATGCGTGTCTCTCCAGGACCGGCTGACACAATGTAGAAGGGCGTCTTCGCGACCTCCACCAGCTCGAGCTCGCGCACCTTGACGCCCGCCAGTTGCATGGCTTCGCGCGGCGATCGGGCATCAAAACCCGCAAGCCGCACATTGCCTCGAAGCCGGCGCGAAAGCGCATCAACGCCAAGCCGGCTCTCGTTGCCACCTTGCCAGAAAAACGGACCCATTGAGAGCATTCCGCTGAACGCCCAGGTGGCGGCGGCAAGCCCGAAGATCAAGCCAAGGACGGCGTGCCACCGTTTCGCCCCGGAATATGGAATCCGCACCGGCACACCTGCGAGGCGGTAACGCCTGCCAGGCGAAAACCTCGAGATACCGATGATGATGCCGAGAATCGCTGTACCCGTTCCGAGCCCGGACAGCCAGATGACCAGCGTGCTCCACAACGGCCCATGTTTTCGAAGCGGGGTGAAGTACAGCCAGTGCGGAATCGGGCCGAGATAGGCGCCGAGACGCGACGCCGGCGTGGTGTGCTGCACGACCTCGCCCGATGCCTGCGATACGTACACGTGCTCTCCGCTCGCCCACGCGAACTTCCACAGCGGTTTCAGCCCGCGCACCTGAATCGTCCATTGATCGACATCGTCAATCGATTCGACGGTCTCAGGGCTGGCGGCCTGCCCCGTCCAGGCCGTCGCGACGCGCCGCATCATCTCCTGCGTGATTTCGCCCCTTACTTCCCCACTGTCGGCATACACGGTGACATCACGGCGGCCCGATCGAAAGCGATAAGCCGGACGTCCGTCGAACACCGCAAGGCTCGCGTTGGTCACGGGCTCCGAAAGTTCCGTCTTTGCGAAAGCCTCCGCCGGAGTCAGCCGTACGGAGTCAGGGTCCAGTGCGGAGGCGTGGGCGAGGCGATCGGCGGGACCGACGTCCGGGAACTCCCAGTACATCATGCCGATCCCGGAGAGAAACCACAGAACGAAGAAGAGGCACAGCCCGACGCCGAGCCAGCGATGGATGAGGAGCAACGCTTCGTCTATCTCAAGCGGACCCTGACCGTGGCGAGCGCGTTGATCGGCTCGCCCGGATACAACTGGCTGTCGTACAGCACCGATGCGTAGTACTCGGTATCAGTGACGTTGTTGATGTTCACCGCGTACTCGACACGTCCACGGCGATAGCGCGCACCCAGATTCAGCAGGCCGTAGCCGTCGATCGTGAAGTTGTTGTCGCGATCGACGAACATCCGGCTCTGGGAGCGGATGCCGACATTGAGGCCAAATCCATTCGGCCAGTCATAGGCCGTCCAGATGTTGAAGATATGCCGCGGGGCCATCACCGACGCGTTGCCCTTCAGGTTCGTCTCTTCGTCGACGAAATAGTCGCCGAACTGGGCATTCGTATACGCGTACCCGCCGTTGATACGCCAGTTCGACACGAGCGCGGTCGTCACGTCCGCTTCGAATCCACGCGATCGCACTTCGCTGGCCTGATCGAAGAAGCCGCCGGGGCGCGAGAACGCCACGTTCTCGCGCACGATGTGAAAAAGCGCGGTGTTGAGCTGCAGTCGATCGCGAAGCCAGTGAAATCGCTGCCCGAACTCCACCTGCCGGCCCCGCTCGGGCTCGAGCGTCGTGCCATCGGGCTGAGCCTGCGTCAGCGGCCGGAACGAGTTGGCCACCGATCCGTACAGATCCAGGGTCGAAAGAGGCTGGTAGACAAGGCCCAGCCGTCCCGTCAGCGCATCGGCGTCGCGGCGCAGCACTGGACCCTCCGTTTCCGTCCCTCCGGTCACGGGATTGTTGTGGCTCGTCCGCCTGAACACATCGATGCGCGCACCGGCCATCGCCTTGACCTTCGGACCGAGCGCCAGATGGTCCTGCGCGTAGAACGCGTTCGTGTTGTGCGTGAAGTACGCGATGCGGGCAAGCGGCTGTGGAATCTCCTGCTGCGTTTCGACCGGGTTGTAGAGATCGATGTACTCCGCCTGCGCGACGCCACCGTCCGGAATCGTGTTCGTGCGGCTCGTGTAGTGCTGCGCTTCCCAGCCGAAGACGATGTTCTGCTCGACGCGGCCGCCGATCTGCGTCGTCAAATCGGCGAGGTTGGTCACGGGCCGCCGGAAGTGCTTGAACTGCAGGTACTCGCGATAGATCGCGCTGGGCGCCTCGACGAACATGTACTCGGCAAGAAAGTAGTCGTCGTTGACGGGGCGGTACGAGAACGTGTTGCGGAATCCCCACGAGCCGCTCAATTGGCGGGCGTATGCCACCTGCAGGTTGTGGTCGTAGGACTCGGCGAAATCAAACGGCGTACGGTAGTTTCGATCGCGCGGCACGTCGGGAAAAGCACTCTCCGGCAAGAGCGATCCCCCATCCGTATTCAGCATCGGAATGCCGGCATCGCCGTCGAACCGATCGCGGTTGAAAGTGTAATACACGTTGAGCTGGTCGCTCGCGCCGAGGCGCCAGGCCACCGATGGGGACACCTGTATGCGCGCCGGATCGTTGTGCCGGTAGCCCTCGGTATGCTCGAGGCCGACGTCCACGCGATAGAGCATCGTGTCCGACACGAGCCGTCCGGTGGCGCCAAACGTGCTCCGCACCAAACTCCAGCTCCCGGCGCCAACGGAGAAATCGTACGCCGGCTGAGCTGACGGCTTCTTCCGGATCATGTTCACCGTCGCCCCAATCGCGCCGCCCCCGTAGAGCGCCGACGACGGTCCCTTCAGCACCTCGACGCGTTCGACGTTGGTCAGCTGAGCGTTGATGCGATTCCCTTCGTGCCGGACACCGTCGACGAGCTGATTGGCGAGCGACGGAAACAGGTCGACGAATCCGCGAAAGGTGTAGCCCTCGTACACGCCGTAGTTCGTGAACGCATACACCCCGGGAACGTTCTGCAGCGCGGCGACGAGATCGTTCGCGCCCTGCTCGCGGATCACCTGGCCAGCCACGCTCTGGATGGTAAGGGGCAGCTCGCGGACCGGCAGGTTGGTTTTTCCGGTTGCGGCCGTGCCCGTCATCGCCCCCTGCACCGTGACGTCTTCGGCGATGGCGGCGATATCGAGCGTCACCGTCGCGACGGCCGGAGCGTTACCGACCACGACCGGCTGTCGCTGGTCGGCAAAGCCCGGAGCGCTGACTTCGAGCACGTAGTCGCCTGGCGTCACGGCGTCGAACGCGAACGTCCCGTCAGCCTTGGAACGCGTCGCGTTCGCGCGCTGCCCTGTGTTCGACACGAGCGAAAGATCGGCGCCGGCGACGAGACCGTCGAGCGGATCGACGACGCGGCCGGTCAGCGTGGATGTCTGTGCGGACACCGGAGCGACGGTGGCGACGAGAACAAGAACAACGGCCGGCAGCAAGCGGAAAGTGTGCATGGCGCGCTTGATTCGCAATCGAAAAAAAAAGGACGTTGTGGGTTGCCCCACAACGTCCTGTTGTATCACGGTCACGGTCCGGCTGACGCCGGACACTCCCACTACACCGTCAGGAGGTCGATCGCCGACGTGCTGTCGCCGAACTTGCCTGCCTTCACGCCGTATCGGTCCGAGATACCGAGCATGAGGTTGGCCAGCGGCGTCCCCTTCGGGTATTTGATGTGACGATTGGCCTTGATGCCCTGGGCCTTGCCGCCCACGACGATGACCGGCACGTTGTAGTTGTTGTGGACGTTGCCGTCGCTCATGCCGCTGCCGAAGAGCACGGCGGTCGCGTCGAGCAGCGTGCCGTCGCCGTCCTTGATCGAGTCGAGCTTTTTCAGGAAGTACCCGAGGGTCTCGACGTGATAAGCGTTCAGCTTCGAGTAGTTCTTCATCTTCTCCGGATTGTTGGCGTGGTGCGAGATCGAGTGATGCGCTTCGGGCAGGCCAATCTCGGGATACGCACGGTTGACGTTCTCGCGCGCCATCATCAACGAGCTGACGCGCGTGATGTCGGCCTGGAACGCGAGCACCTGCAGGTCGAACATCAGCTCAACGTATTCCTTGAAGGTCTCGGGCACGCCGACGGGCGTTTCGGGAACCTCGAAGTTGGCGTTGGTCGATTCCGCCCTGACGATGCGCTGTTCCACGTCGCGCACGGCGTCGAAATACTGGCCGAGCTTGGCGCGGTCGGTCGTGCCCAGCTTGCGGCGCAGATTCGCGATCTCTTCCGTGAGGCCGTCGAGGATGCTGCGATCTTCCTTGGCGCGGGCCAGCCGCTCTTCGGCGGTGGCGCCGACGCCGAACATCCGCTCGAACACGAAGCGCGGATTGGTTTCCGACGGCAGCGGATCGGTCGGCGTCCTCCACGACATCGAGTTCATGTAGGCGCACGCATATCCGTGGTCGCATGCCCCGACCACGTCGTTGCGGTCCACCGAGACTTCCAGAGACGGCAGCTTGGTGTCGCGGCAGATCGTCTGCGCGATGAGCTGGTCGATGGTGGTGCCTGCGTGCACGTCGGCGCCCTCGGTCTGTTTCGGATGGGCGCAGCTCATGAAGGCCGGTGCGGCACGCGGGTGCTGCCCGCCTACGTCGCCCTGATCCGTCGCCTGGTAGTTGTCCAGGCCGGTGACGACCAGCAGCCGGTCGCGGTAGGCCTCGATGGGCGTCAAGCTGGACGACAGTGCGAACCCGACGCCCTCCGTCGCCGGCGTCCAGTCGAACATGTTGGCGCCGTTGCCGCAGTAGATGGCCGTAAATCGCGGCGCCGATTTCGACTGCGCCCTCATCGCCGGCACCATTGCGTCGAGGAACGGCAGCGCGACCGTTGCTCCGATGCCGCGGATGAACGTCCGCCGTGGCAACGCTAACTTTGTGATCACCATTCAACAGCCTCCCTGATCGGTCCGGCCAAGGCCGGGCTCTCCGTACGTCCCTGCTAATTCGCGTCTTCTACGGCCATCCGCATTGTAAACGGTGTACTGGTCACGATTCCATGGATCAGCGTCCCGAAACGGTAGTTCGCGCCCTCGGCCTCCCGCTTGATCTTGCGGACGGCCGGCATGTCGGTCGCCTCGAGCCCCCTGCCCAGTGCATAGGTCAGGAGCTTTTCGGTGACCGTCGTCAGGAACTCGTCCGAGTGCGACATGAGCACCTTTCGGAGCTCCGCCGGGCCATTGAACTTCGTGCCGTCCGGCAACTGGGCCGACGCGTCGACCTTTGCGCCCGACGTGTAGATGTCGCGCCACTCGCCGATGGCGTCGAAATTCTCGAGCGCAAATCCCAACTGGTCCATCTGCGCGTGGCACGACGCGCACGCGGGGTTGGCGCGGTGCGCCGCCATCTGCTCGCGCATCGGCAGCACCTTGCGCGGGTCTCTCTCATCTACCAAAAGGGGCACATTCGGCGGCGGTGGCGGCGGCGGCGCGCCAAACACGTTCTCGAGGATCCACTTGCCGCGGACGACCGGCGACGTCCGATTCGAATACGACGTGGCCATCAGAATGCCGCCCTGTCCGAGCAGGCCGCCGCGCGGGCTGTCGGCCGGGAGCGAGACCTTTCTGAACCGCTCGCCGTAGACACCTTCGATGCCGTAGTGCCGGGCGAGCCGCTCGTTGAGGAACGTGTAGTCCGCGCTCAACAAATCGAGCACGCTGCGGTTCTCGCGCACGACGCTGTCGAAGAACAGCTTCGTCTCCTGCTCGAACGCCCTGCGCAGGTTGTCGTCGAAGTGGAAGAGCGTCTCCGGACTCGGCTGATGGACGGCCACGTTCCGGATGAACAGCCACTGACCGGCGAAGTTGTCGACGAGCGCCTGCGACCGCGCATCGTTGAGCATCCGCTTCATCTGTTGCTGCAGGACGTCGGGCTTGCTCAGCGTCTTTTTCGCCGCCAGGTCCAGCAGTTCATCGTCCGGGATACTGCTCCAGAGGAAGAACGACAACCGCGACGCCAAATCGAGATCGCTGATGCGATACGCCACGTTGGCCGCGGTGGCGGGCGGCTGCGCTTCGAAGCGGAACAGGAACTTCGGATTCACCAGGATGCTGCGGATCGCCATCTCCAGGCCCGGCTCGAAACCACCGCGGCTCGAGCCGTCGCGATACGCATTCATGGGCGCCTGCAAATCCGCCTCGGTCACCGGCCGGCGATACGCACGCCGCGCCAGCGTCGAGATGATCTTCCGCGCGCAGATGCCCTCTTCCTCGTCGGCCTGCCGCGCCGGCCCGCCGGACGCGCGCACGCGAGGCTGACAGGTCAGAATCTTCGCGCGGCTCGGCGTGTCGCTCGTGGCCATGCTTTCAGGAACGGGACCGGTAATCGTGAGACTCGAGATCTTGGGCTCGCCGCCGCCCGCGCGATACGGATCGCGGCGCAGCGACGGGTCGAACAGATCCTCGACAAAGGCCGACGTCTTGGAGACGAAATAGGCCTGAACGAGATGCGATCCGGCCTTCACCTGCAGCTTGAACTTCAGCGCTTCGAGAATCTTCTTCGTGCGATCCTCGCGCTGATAGTCGGTTCCAGCCGCCGGGTCGCCGCCACGGCCGCGCCCGAATTCCGGTCCGCCCAGCGTCGTGGTGCCCATCTTCACGTTGTCGATGGCCACGTCAATCGTATGAACTTCGTTCGTCACTCCCTCGAACCCGCCGCCGGCGCCGCTTTCCTTCGGCCGCATCTCGAAGATGTACTCACCGTCGGCCGGGAAGTAGTAGCGAACCGCGAGTCCGCCGCGCGATCCGAAAGGCAGATCGTCGCTCAACCGCAGCCCCTGGTTGCGATCGGTCGGCACGAAGAACGTTTCGGGAAGCGGAACGCCGCGTGGCCGCGCGAGCGCCAACTGGCTGATCTTCGCGGCGGCGCCCAGATAGCGTTCGGTCAGCGCGGGCGACAGCGTCAGCGCGTCGGCGTTGTTGTCGAAGCCGAAACCGGCGACGTCGGCAGGCAGCATCGACGCGGCGTCGATCTCGACATCAAGCAGATCGCGAATCGCGTTTCGATATTCCGCACGGTTCAGCCGCTGGAGCGTCGGACGGCCTGGATTCGGATTCGCCGCCGCCGCCTTGTCGAGCTCTGTCTCGAGATAGGTCACCAGGTTCTCTGCCACAGCCTTGTCAGGCCGCGGCCGGCCGACTGGCGGCATCGCGCCCGTGCGAACTTTTCGAATGACGTGTTCCCACGGCCCGGCATCTTTCGGCACGCGCGCCATGTCGAGCGCGCTGAGCGCGAGACCACCCGACTTCAGCTTCTCGTTGTGGCAGTTGATGCAGTACCTCTGCAGAACCGCCTGGTTGGCGGTAACGGCCTCAGCGGCTGGAGCGGCCGGCTGCGCCGGCGCATTCGCCTGTCTCGCCGCAGCGACGCGCGGCGTCTGCGCGGACGCGGGAGCCTGCTGCGCGCTGCTTCCGACACTGGCCACGACGGCCACCACAAAACAGGTCGCCGCCCCCAACACTAAGCGCTTCATCGCACGGGCTCCTCTGGTGGCAGTTTGTCGTCCGGAACGACGTTCAGGCACAGATCCGGGCACGGAATCTCCTTGGCTCCAAGCTTGAGCAGGAGCTCCGCTGAGTGCGGGTTGGCCGCGAAGGAATTTCCGTATTCGACTCCCTCGGCCACCTTCAATGGCGTCCGCCCGCTGAGATCCTGCACGTCGAGCTTCGCACCCTTGTCGTAGAGATACTGGATGACGTTGTTCGCGCCGCGGTACGCGGCGGCGTGCAGCGCGGTCTCGCCGGTATCGGCCACGTAGTTCACGTCGAAACCCAGCTCTTCGACCAGGTACTTGGCCGCGTCGAGCACTTGCGTTTCGCTGGCGCGATCCTGATTGGACGCCCACGAGATACCGGCCACGAGCATCAGCGCGTTGATGTTCACACCCGTGTTCAACTTCGGATCGGCGCCATTGGCGACGAGATACTTCATGACCTCGAGGTCGGCCGACTTCGCCGCAAAGAGGAACGCGGTGGAGCCGACTTGACGCCGGCGATACCGCGCACCCGACCAGCGCGGTTCCATGTCGGTGTTGCGTCCGTTGATGTCGGCGCCGTGCGCCAGCAGCGACTTGATGACACGCAGCCGATCGATGTTGACCGAGATGAACTCGTCGCTGATGTGCCAGTTGGCCACGTGCACGGCGGCCTGAAGCGGCCTGCCCCAGCTGTTGTTGCCGCCGTTGCCACCTTCCGTACCAACGTCACGAAGCTGCTCGCGATACGACGGTGTCTTGAGCGTGATCCGCTGCGGCCGCGCGCGCACGCCGGGTACCGTCAACGCCGTCGATCCACCTTCGGCATTCGGATCGGCGCCCTTGTCGAGCAGCAGGTCCACCAGATCTTCATGGCCATTGATGATCGCGACGAGCAGCGGCGTTGCCAGGTCGGGCCGTTTCTCGTTGACGTTGGCTCCGGCCTTCAACATCGTCTGAACGGTCGCCATGTCGCCTTTGCGCACGGCGAAGATGAACGGCGTCGTGCCGGCGTTCGATCGTTCGTGAATGTCGGCGCCGCCATCGAGGAGCGCCTGCACCACGGTGGCGTGTCCTTCGGCCGCGGCCCAGGCGAGCGGCGTCTGCCCATTCCAGCCTTCGCGCGCGTTGACCTTCGCGCCGGCCCGGATGAGCAGGTTCACGGCGTCGACGTTGCCCGCACGCGCGGCGTGCAGGAGCGGCGTTTCCGTGCTGTTGGCAAAATTGATCGGATCGTTCGGATCGACGCCGGCCTTGAGCAACTGCTCGATGATCGCGGGGTTGCCCTGTTTGGCGGCAAGCGCGAACGGCGTCACGCCGTAGTTGTTCCTGGCGTTCACGTTTGCGCCGGCGCGGATGAGCGCCGCGGTCGTCTCGGTGTCGTTCAAATAGGCCGCCCAGTGCAACGCCGTCGCACCGTCGCTGAGCGGCGCGTTGACGTCGACCTTCTTCTTGAGCAAGGCCTGTACAGTCTGTTTGTCGCCGCGCTTGGCCGCGTCGGCTATCGGCGAATCCTTGACGACGGTCTCGGCGGCGAACACGCTCACCGTGGCCGACAGCAACACCGCGAGCGGCAAACCGAAGAAGGCGCTGACACGCATATTTGGGCCTCTTTTGTACCTAAATATTACTATGCGGCCCCTCACATTCCGTCCGGTTTTCTTGTCGCTCTTTGTCGCATTTTCGCCCTGTCGTGTCCCGGAATCCTCCCTTGAAATCACGACTTTCGGTCTCCATGGCATCGGACAGGCGAAACGTCCTCCGCGACAGGCTTCGGCGCGCCCTTTCGAACCCGCAAACCGGGGGCTTCCGCCCTAAACCCGCACGGCGAGCGCACGGGCGCGCTCTCTCACCTCTTCGGCCGTCGGCGGCAACGGGTCGCAGGCCAGCAGGTACAGCACGGCCGTCGTGAGCACGATGAGGGAAGACGTCAGGATCGGGGCCTGCAGCGGAATCTTGAGCTCGGCGAGAACCGCCGGTGTGGAGTAGGCAAACACCATCGCTGCCAGAAGCGCGGCCGACAGCATCAGAAAGGAAATGCGTAGCAGGGCGTCGCGCACGCGGCGAGGGTTCTTCATGCCCTTCTGGACTCGGCGAAACGCATTGTTCTCGTACGTCTCGATCGGCTCCTTGAACAGCGTTTGCATCAGTACGTACAGCACGCCGGCGCAGAACAGTCCAACGAAGAGCCTGAGGCCGGATTCCGCACTCCAGAACGACGCACCCGCCCACAAGAAGTAGACGACGATGCTCAGGTTCGTCAGCTGGAGGGCGAGCCACACATTGGTCCGGCCGGTCAGCTGCTGAAACCGGCGGCACGCGCGCTCGACCAGATTCAAGATGACCGTGTCGACGAAGATCATCGCTTCTGAAGAGTAGACACCAAACCAAGTGCGTTGGGTGCGACGGGTCGTTGTGTGCGGCTTCGCACCTACCGCACCCATCGCACCTATCGCACCTATCGCACCTGGGCGCGTGGTCGCGCGCTCAAACGATCACTATGAGTCGATTCAACAGCGGATGCAAGCACCGTGCGCGGTATGATTTGCCATCGCGGGATGCCGAACGATCCCTGGCTGCGGGTGAAAGAGGTGCTTGCCGCCGTGCTGGAGGCGCGTCCGGAAGATCGGGCCGCGCTTATCGACACGTTATGCGCCGGCGACATGTCGTTGCGCCGCGAGATCGAATCGCTCGTGCGCGCCGAAGAGGGCGCTGCCACGTTTCTCGAGCAACCGCTTCTCGATCTCCCCGATCGGGACGCGCCTGATAGAAACCTCGGCCGCACGATTGGACCGTACGTCATCGAAAGCTGCATCGGCCGCGGCGGCATGGGCGCGGTGTATCTCGCACGCCGCGCCGACCAGGCCTTCGAGCGCCACGTCGCGATCAAGATGATCCGGCGCGGCATGGACTCCGACCTGGTGGTCCGCCGGTTCCGTCACGAGCGCCAGATCCTCGCCTCGCTCGAACACCCCAACATCGCCGCGCTCTTCGATGGCGGTACGACGCCCGACGGCCTGCCGTACTTCGTGATGGAGCACGTGTCGGGCACCCGCATCGATCGGTACGCCGACGACCATCGGCTCACGATCGTCGACCGGATTGGACTGTGCCTTCCGATCCTCGACGCGGTTCAGCACGCGCACGATCGTCACGTCGTGCACCGCGACATCAAGCCGACCAACGTGATGGTGTCGGCCGACGGTCATCCGAAGCTGCTCGACTTCGGCATTGCCACCATTCTCAACCCCGGGGCCGAGGGGCCGTCAACGGTCACCTCGCTCGGCCGGCCGATGACGCCAGACTACGCGAGCCCGGAGCAGATTCGCGGCGAGCCGATCACCACGGCCACAGACGTCTATGCGCTGGGACTCCTGGTGTACGAACTGCTCACCGGCCACCGCCCGTACCGTCTCGTCACGCGCACACCTGACGAGATCGCACGGGTGGTCTGCGAGCAGGATCCCGAGCGCCCCAGCACGGTCATTTCGCAGGTCGGCACGGCCACACTCGAGGACGGGACGATCGCGACGATTACGCCGGCGGCGGTCAGTCAGGCACGTGAGGGGACCATCGACGAGCTTCGTCTGCGGCTGCGCGGTCCGCTCGACGACATCCTGCTGAAGGCGCTCCGCAAAGAGCCGGAGGCGCGCTATCCATCGGTGGCGGCGTTCGCCGACGACCTGCGGAAGTACGTTTCCGCGCAGCCTGTGTCGGTCTCGTGGGACCGCCGGCGCTATCGGGCCAGGCGGCTGCTTGTTCGCTACCGCACTGCGCTGGCGATGGCGGCGCTCCTGATCCTTGCGGTCGCTGTGACTGCCGTCGCAACCAGTCGATCGCGCGGCAGGGCGGATGCGGCGGCGACCGGCAGCGCCGAGCCTCAACAGCCTATCGCCATCCGTCCATCGGTTGCCGTCCTTGGATTCCGCAACCTGTCCGAACGCCCCGCCGATGCGTGGCTGTCGAGCGCGATGGCGGAAATGCTGACGACCGAGCTCGCGGGCGATGGTCAGCTGCGCGTACTGCCGGCAGAACGAGTGGCGCGCGCGACCGTCGATCTCGGCCAGCAGGCGCCGGCCACGCTCTCTCAGGACGCCATCGAGCAGCTTCGTCACGCGCTCGCGTCCGATTTCGTCATCTTCGGGACGTTTCTCATCAACGAAGGGGCGGCGCCGCGCACCATGCGAATCGACGCACGCATCCAGCGGGCGGGCCTCGAGCCGATCTCGGTCTCGACCACGGGCGATCAGGGCGAGCTGTTCGCGCTCATCGCCAACCTCGGGCGCGACCTGCGCGCGCAGCTGGGACTGCGCGAAAGCCCGGCCGACGCCACGCGCAGCGTACGTGCCGCGTTCCCGCAGACGACGGAAGCGACGAAGCTGTACGCCGAAGGCGCGGCACGCCTTCGCGTGCTCGACGCCGTGGCCGCAAAGGACCTGCTCGAAGGCGCGGCCGCGCGCGAGCCGAACAACGCGGTCATCCAGACGGCGCTGGCCGCGGCGTGGGCCGCGCTCGGCTACGACGCACGAGCGGCCGAAGCCGCCCAGAAAGCGTTCGATGGCTCTGGCGAGCTCGGCCGCGAGCAGCGCCTCATCGTCGAAGGACGGCTGTACGCCGCCCAGCGCAAGTGGCCCAACGCCGTCGATGTGTATCGAACGCTCTGGGGTTACTTCTCCGACAACATCGAGTACGGCCTGCAGCTCGCGTCAGCACAAACGGCGGGGGGCCGTCCGGCCGACGCCGTCGAAACCGTGTCGGCGCTGCGCCGCCTGCGGCCGCCGCAAAACGAAGATCCGCGCATCGATCTCGAGCAGGCGCAGGCGTCGACGGCGCTAGGAAAGTTTCCCGACGAGCTCGCGGCCGCGCAGCAGGCACTGCGTCGCGCCGAGGGTGGCGGCTCGCGCCATTTGATCGCGCGGGCGCGACTGCTCGAGGGACGCAGCTACTTCAATCAGGGACAACTCCGTCAGTCCGAAGAATCGCTTCAGATCGCACGGCAGATATTCGTGGACATCGGCGATCGGGCGGGCGCCGCAACGGCGCTGAACAGTCTGGCCAGCGTCATGGCCGACCGGCACGATCTCCTGCGCGCGGTCGCGATGTACAAGGAGGCGCTCGCGGCGAGCGAACAGGTTGGCGACCGCCGTGGCATGTCTGCGTCGCTCAACAACCTGGGGATCGTCCTGAAAGACCAACGGCGATTCGACGAGGCGCGGCAGGCGCACGAGCGAGCCCTGGCCCTGCGGCGCGAGATTGCCGATCGCAACTGGATCGCTATCTCGCTCAGCAACATCGGCGTGGTGCTCTTCGAACAGGATCGGCTCGGCGAAGCGGCCAGGTATTACAAGGAGTCCCTCGTGCTGAGCCGGGAGATCGGGGATCGACGCAGCGAGGTTCGCGCACTCCACAACCTCGCGGTCGTCGAGCGCGAGATGGGACATCTCTCGGCGGCCCGAGCGGGTTATGAGGCCTCGCTGCCCGTTCGCGCCGAGATTGGCGACAAGCGAGGCGGCGTGGCGGGACACGTCGAGCTCGGCATCGTGCTGCTCGCACAGGGCGATCTCGCGCTCGCGCGTAAAACCGAGGAGGAGGCGCTGCGGCTCTCTCGAGAAATCGAGCTGAGGGCGGGCGAAGGACAGGCGCTCTTTCAGCTCGGTCAAATCGCCAGGGCCTCGAACGATCTCGGCAGTAGTCGCCGGTACCACGAGCAAGCCCTGGAAATTCGACGGAGCGTCCAGGAAACGCGCACGATGCTCGAAAGCCGCCTGGCGCTCGCCCAACTTCGGCTCGAAGAAGGATCGGCCGCGGACGCCGAACGGCAGGCTCGCGAATTGTTCAACGAAGTCCGCGACGAACCCGAAGGGCCGCTGCAGGCCGAGCTGCACGTGTTGACCGCGCGGGCACGCATCGGGATGGGCGATCTCTCCGGCGCGGAGGTCGCGCTCTCCTCCGCTCGCCGCATCGCGAAATCCACCGAGCGCATCGAGCTGCAGCGATCGTTGACCATGGCGGAGGCCGAGCTCGACGCCGCGCAGCGGCGTCCCGACCGGGCGCGGCAACGCCTGACGGCGCTTCGCGCGACGCTGGAGAAATCGGGGATGACGCTGGCCGAGCGGGAGTGCCGGATGGCATTGATGCGACTTGACGGCGCCGAAACACGCGCCGCCTCGTTGCCGGGCAAGCCGTGAATTCCTCCGATCCGCAACTGACGCGACTTCTCGAGGCATGGCAAGGCGGCGATTCCGCCGCGGCCGAGAAGCTCGTGCCGCTGGTCTACGCCGAGCTCCGCCGCATCGCCGCAGCAAAACTGCGCGGCGAGCGCGGCGGACACACGCTTCAGCCAACCGCGCTCGTCAACGAAGCGTGGCTTCGACTCATGAACCAGCACGAGTCGGGCTGGCAGAACCGCGGGCAGTTTTTCGCCATCGCCGCCCAGGCGATGCGCCGGATTCTCGTGGACTACGCCCGCAAGCGGCACGCGGCCAAGCGTGGAGACGGCGAGGTGCCGGTCGACGTGGACGAGGTCGCGCGCGTCCTGATCGTGAGCCTGCCCGACGAGCGGCTGCTGGCGCTCGACGAAGCCTTGAAGGCGCTCGCGGCACTCGACGCGCGGCAGGCCCGGATTATCGAATTGAGATTCTTCGGCGGGCTCTCGGTCGAGGAAACCGCCAGCGTGCTCGCCATTTCTCCCACGACCGTCAAGCGCGAATGGGCCACCGGCCGCGCCTGGCTCTTCAGGGCCATGAACGGGGACTAACAGCAATCAGCTATCAGCTATCAGCTCTCAGCCTCAGCTTCAGCTTCTCGTCTTCAGTTTTTGGTTTTCAGTTCTCAGTTTCCCCAATCCCCAATGCCTATAGCGCTTTGCAAATGTACGTAGTGTCCGGCTTTAGCCGGACCGGTTACCCGTTCGGCCCGAACGCACTTGGGTTGGCGTTGCTGACGCGCGCTGCGATGCCGCGACGGACCGCGCGACGCGAGGACACGCACTGCGCCGTTCGTCCTCGCTCGATGCCCTTGGGCTTCTCGCGCGGTCAGGCGCCCTCCGTCGGCCGCCTGCGCCCTTCGACAAGCTCAGGGCGCCCCGAGCGAAGTCGAGAGGCGCACGGCTTCGCGCCGCAGCAACGCCAACCCAACTGCCGCGACCCGCTACACCATTCTGAAAAGCGCTCTAAACGAATCCCTAATCCCTAATCCCTCAGCCCTCAGCCCTCAGCCCTCAGCCCTGATGGTCCCCTCCGCCCCCGTTCCACGCGTATAGGAACAGAGGCTATTCAGCTCCCCCCAAGGAGGCCGGAATGACCATTTCTCGCAGCGTTTCCGTCGCGCTGATCGCGTCGATGCTTGTCGCCGCAGCGCCGAACATCAGTTGGGCCGGTGACGACGTCGCGCCTCAGGCCACCGTCAATCTTCGAGCGGCCATCGACCGCGCGGCGGCGCAATCGGTCACCAAGTCCGTAGCCACCACTCCTCTGTCCAAGCCCGCCGCGCGTGCACGGCAGAACCCGGGAGGCGGCGGGGGCAGCAGCGCCATGGTCTGGACGCTGGTCGGCACGATCAGCGGCCTCGCCGCGACCTACTTCGTCGTCAAAGAGATGCAGAAGCAAACCGACGAGCTCGTCGCCCAACAACAACGTTAGACCGTGGTTCTCGGTTCCGGGTTCTACGTTCTGCGGTTCGCGGATGGCGATGGATCCAGTAGAACGTAGAACCAAGAACCTGGAACCTGCTGGGAGATAATCCGGCTGGATGATCTCCACGCCGTTCGGCGCGTCCTTCCTGGTTGCGGTCATTGCGCTTTCGATCGGCTGTACTCCACGCGCGCCTCGTCCCACGTCTGCACCACACCTGATCGAACGCTCGCGCCTCGCGATGGGTTCGACGCTTCGGCTCACGGCATGGTCTGCCGACGAAACCGCGGTCCTGCCGGCGTTCGACGATGTGTTCGCGGAATTCGCGCGGCTCGAAAAGTTGATGAGCACGTGGATCTCCGACAGCGACGTCGCGCGGATCAACCGGTCGGCCGGTGTGCGTCCCGAGCCCGTGGCCGCCGAGGTTCGCGACGTCCTCGAGACCGCGCGGCAGGTGAGCGAATGGACGAGCGGCAAGTTCGACGTCACGTTTGGCGCGCTCTCGGGCCTCTGGAAGTTCGATCACGACCAGGACAACGTGATTCCCGAGCTGCGCGAGGTGCGCCGGCGGCTGCCGCTCATCGACTACCGGGCAATTCAGATCGACGACCACGCCGGCACGGTCTTCCTCGCGCGCACAGGGATGTCGGTTCATCTTGGCGGCATCGGAAAAGGGTACGCCGTCGATCGCGCGGCCGGTCTTCTGCGCGAGCGGGGCATCCGCGACTTCATGATTCAAAGCGGCGGCGACATTTATGTGGCGGGTCTGAGAGACGGGCGTCCCTGGCGTCTCGGCATCCAGGATCCTCGAGGTGCGGCCAATCGCGTGTTCGCCGAAATCGATCTCACCAACGGAACATTCAGCACCTCAGGCGACTACGAGCGTGCCTTCATGATGAATGGGCGCCGCTTTCATCACATTCTCGATCCCGCCACCGGCGAACCGGCGCGGGGCGCGCGCAGCGTGACGATTGTGACCAGCCGCGCGGTGATCGCCGACGGGCTCTCGACCGGCGTGTTCATTCTTGGCACACACGCGGGCATGGCGCTCATCGAGCGACTGCCCGATGTGGAAGGCGTGATCGTCTCTGACCACAACGAGGTCGTGATCTCCTCGGGCCTGAAAGACAAACTGCGCATCGTCGCTCCACCGACGGACGCGCCGTAGGCTCTGTCGCAGAAATTTGCCGATCGCGAAAAAAGTTCCTGCTCGAAAATTCTGGACGGGAATTTTGCGGCGCAAATACTGACGCGTGTGAAGGCACGCGGGTTGCAGCCGCGCGTGGCGCCCTCCCATTCCGCACCAACATTCGACGACAACCAGGCGAGGTCTGACATGCTGGAACCACTGGCATCGTACCTCGCTCAGTACCAGACGCTGAGCGAGCGGGAGTTTCTCCATCTCGTGTCCCTCCTGAAGCGGCGGCGCGTGCTTCGAAAAGAACGCCTGTTCGCTCCCGGAGAGGTCAATGGCGCGGACGTCTTCGTGGAATCGGGGTGCCTCAGGATCTACAGCGGCACAGACGACGGCGTCGAGCACATCCTGCTCTTCGGGACCGAAAACACCTGGTGGTGCCACAACCTGATGGCGGGCGCGCGCCTCTTGCCGAGCGTGGGCATCGACGCGCTCGAGCGCACCGACGTGCTGGTGCTCGATCCGGTAAACAAAGAGCAATTGTGCCGCGAGGTGCCCGCGTTCGATCGGCTGTTCAGGCTGCTGGCGCAAGGCACGCTCGAGGCGCTGCAGCAGCGGCTCGTGCTCTCGGTTCAGCACACCGCCGACCTGCGCTATCAGGAATTCACGCGGCTCCATCCGACGCTCGAAGGGCGGATTCCCAGGTATCACGTCGCGTCGTACCTGGGAATCTGCCCCGAGTTCTTCAGCAAGCTGCGCAGGGGCGGCGGCGCCCGCCGCGCATCATAGCGAGTCGAGAAACGCGATCAGCGCCGCCTTCTGGGCCGGTGTCAGGGCATCGAAGTTTGCCCGCACGCGACCAGCCTGTCCACCGTGCCGGCGAATCGCATCTTCCCGCGTAAACGACAGGCCGTCGTGCATCAGCCGGTTGCGCGTCCGCAGAGCCCATAGCGGCGCGGTGCGAATCTGGTTCGCCGTTGCCGCGTCTCCGGGCGTGGGCGTAACGGGGATCCCGTCGCCGGTCCCAAGCTCGTGCAGCAGGAAATCGCTGTACGGATGAATGAACTTGTCACCGAGCGCGGGCGGCACGATGAACTCGCCGCCGTTGATGGGCGTGCCGGCGGGCGCCGTGCGAATGGTCGCCACGTGGCACCCGGCGCAGCCGACCTGTCTGAAGAGCGCCTCCCCCGCGTTCACCGTGGCGTTGATCGCGCCGCGTGGTGGCGCCTTGGTCGCCCGCATGAAATTCGCGAAGGCCACCACGTCTTCGCCCTCATCCTCCGGATCGGCGACGGGATCGTACGGGCGCACGTCATGTCCGCTGGCGGAATTCTCGTCGGGGAAGTTCGGCGACGTGATGCCCATCTCATTCAGATATGCATCGGCGGCGAATGATTCGAGGCTGGCGTGCTGGTTCTTCCATCCGAAGCGGCCAAGGCGGCCGCGGCCCCGCGCCTCGAGGACCGGCACGAGATTCGCCGTACCGCGAATCGCGACCGGCTGCGCGTCGCGGATCGCCAGCAGCGTCGTGTTGGAGATCGCTTCGACGAATCCACTACCGAGCGTATTGGTGGAGATGCGGAACGTGCGGATGTCGTCCTGGAACGCCACGCGCTCCATCGCGTCGGGATGCGTGGCGCGCGACTGAATCAGCGAGCCCCCGAGCGACTCGAAGAACTGCCCGTTCACGATGCGGCCCGTCCGGTGCTCGGCGATCTGGCTGGCGCCGCCCGTGACGACGTTCTGATGGCATTCGCGGCAGGACTGCGCGTTGTAGGTCGGGCCGAGGCCGTCGGCGATGGTCTCGACCTCTTCGAAGATGAAGCGGTTGTCGTTGAACGATCGCAGCGGCACGACCGTGTCTTCATCGAGCGTCTCGAACGCCGGCCCCTGGATGTTGAAGCCGTTGGTCTGGTTGTCGAACGCCGCAGGGGCTTCCGCGGGCGCCCGTGCGATCTCGCGGCCGCCGGGCACCTCCGGATCGCTGGTGCCATCGTGGGTGAAGCGGAGCCGGCGAGCCTCGTTGGCCGGCCCGCCGGCCGTGTCGCGCTGCCCCCGCGACTGCGCGCCCGTCCAGGTATCCATCAACACGGCAAAGGCAAGAACAAGAAGAATGATCGCGAAGGCGGTCGTAAACGCCGGTCTGCGTAGCATGAGCCACCTCTTTCACGCGAGCGCGTCGCACGCTTCTCGCAGGTGGCAGGTCGGGCTGAGGTCGAAGCGCTCCCATCCTACGCAGACGCCAAATTCAATTCCTTGAACTAGTTCAAGGGGCCTCCGGGCATTTTCCCTTTGACTTCCAACCGAGATGGGCGTAATTAACCGACTATCTGTCTAGATCGGCTTTCTGGAGGTGCTGGATGATACGACGCGGGCTTTCTGCTCTATTTGTGCTTCTTCTGCTTTTTGCGGCCGTTCCATCGGCCCAGACCCCCTCGGGTGAAATTACCGGTACTGCCGTTGATTCCAGCAGCTCCGTCATGCCGGGCGTCCGAATCACGCTGACCAACGTGAACACCAAGGCCACGCGCCTGACGCAAACCAATGAATCCGGGGTGTACGTGTTCCCCGCCGTACCGCCCGGCACCTATACATTGAGGGCCGAGCTCGACGGATTTTCCACCGTGGAACGCGCGAACATCCAGGTCCAGGTCGGAGGCGCCTACCGAATTCCGCTCACGCTCGAGATTGGCCAGCTGACCGACGTCGTCTCGGTCGTCGCCGACACGCCGGTGATCCAGACGGAAAACGCGTCGATCGGCACGGTCATCGAGAACCGCAGCATCGTCGAGCTGCCGCTGAACGGCCGCAACTACCTGCAGTTGGCCTCGCTGATTCCGGGCGCCACGACGAACGGTCCGTCGTCGGCACAGGGACAGCAGCGCATGGGCGGCCAGCGGAACAGCTTTTCGCTGAACGTCGCCGGCCAGCGCATCCACTACAACCACTACTCGCTCGACGGCGTCGAGAACACCGACCTCAACTTCAACAGCTACATGCTGCTGCCGTCGGTCGATGCGCTCGAGGAGTTCAAGGTCGAGTCGGGCATCTTCGGCGCCGAGTTCGGCCGTGCGGTCGCGCAGATCAACGCGAGCACCAAATCGGGCACGAACGCCTTCCATGGAACCGTGTTCGAGTTCGTGCGCAACGCCAAGATGGACTCGAAGAACTATCTTCGACCCGAAAGACAAGCCGATTGCGCCGTTTTCGCGGAACCAGTACGGGACGACCATCGGCGGTCCGGTCCTCAGCAACAAGCTGTTCTTCATGTTCAACTGGGAAGGGCTGCGCGAAAACAAGGCGCTCACGTCGAACGCGTCGCTTCCGCTGACCGCGTGGAAGGCCGGCGATTTCTCGAACCTGCGCGACGCGAGCGGCAACCTGATCGTCATCTACGATCCGGCGACAGCCGTGTTCGATGCGGCCGGAAACGTGCTTCAGGCGCCGACCGCGTTCCCCGGCAACAGGATTCCTGCGAACCGCATTCACCCGGCCTCGCAGAAGCTTCTCAGGTACTACCCGACTCCCGACCAGGAACGGACCGGCGCCAACTTCGTGAACAACGAGGCGCGTGAAGTCAACGCCGGACCAGTACACCTATCGCTTCGACTACACCCAGAGCGCGACGATCGAACTGGTTCTTCCGCCACAGCATCTCTCACGAGCTCGGGTACGATCCGTTCGCCGATTCCGGATATGGGAAGCAACACCGACACCGACGTGCAGCAGATGGTGCTTGGCAACACGTGCACGATTGGCACGAACAAGCTCAACGACTTCCGGCTCGGATACGGTCAGCTGAAGAACGCACACATCTCTCCGCGCGCGAACGTCGAGAACGTCGTCAAGGAGCTCGGCATCAACATCCCGAGCGACAACCCGCTGTACTGGGGCGTGCCGAATATCGGCATCACCGCGCTCTCCGGCCTCGGCGAAGAGAGCGACGCCCCGTTCATCAACGACGACAAGACGATTCAGTTCGTCGACAACTTCTCGTGGATTCTCGGCAACCATTCGATGAAGTTCGGCGGCGAGCTGCGTCACGTCCTGTACGATCAGATCGGCGGCGTGGTCACGCGCGGACGGTTCAATTTCGACGGCCGGTATACGCGGCAGCCGCTGCTGCCGGCGGCGCAGCGGGGCGGAGCGGCGTTCGCGGACTTCCTGCTGGGAACCATGAACAACTCAGAGTCGCAGGTCGGCGCCCCGATCGCGGACTTCCGGTCGAATTACTACGCCCTCTATATCCAGGACAACTGGAAAGTGACGCCGAACGTCACGGTCGACTTCGGCCTGCGGTGGGAATACGACCAGCCGTTCACCGACGTCGACGACAAGATCGTCAATATCGACTACGTCTGGGACAACAGCCGCGCCCCGGTCTTCGTCCGGACGGGCACCGGCGATCCCTATGAGGGCAACCCGCCGTTCAGTCTCGGGAGCATTCCGTATGTGCGCGATGGCCGGTTCGGCCGTGGCGCCTACAAGCCCGACTACAACGACTTCGCTCCCCGGCTCGGCATGGCCTGGTCCGTGGACGAGAAGACCGTCGTTCGAGCCGGCGGCGGCATCTATTACGTGCGCGATATCGGGAACGCGGTGTTCGACACAGTGCGCAACGCGCCGTTCACCATCCGCCGCAACGAACCGGCCGAGACCTTCCGGCCGAATCTCAGCTTCGAGCAGCCCTTCGCGCGCACCGGATCGCCGACGTTCATCCTCGCGGCCGAGTATGACGTGCCATCCTCATACATCGGTCAATGGTCACTGGGATTCCAGCGAGAGCTGCCCGGCTTGATTACGGGCGAGGTCACCTACTTCGGATCGGCGGGCGTACACCTGCGCCGCCTCCAGACCTACAACAACACCGAACCGAGCGCGCTGGCGAACACCAACCTCTCCCGGCCGTTCCCCGATCTGGGCGGCATGCAGGTTATGAACGCGCCGAGTCATTCGAATTACCACGCGCTCTACCTCAAGGCGCAAAAGCGGTTCTCGCACGGCCTCAGCTTCCTGAGCTCGTTCTCCTACGGAAAATCCGTCGACAACGGCAGCGGCGTCCGTACCGAGTGTCGGCGACCCGCTGACGCCCTCGAACAACTACGATCTCGCGCTCGAGACGGGTCCATCGGCGTTCGATTTCCGCAAGCGCTCGACGACGTCGTGGATTTATGAGCTGCCGTTCGGCCGCGACCGGAAGTACATGAATAACAACACGGCCCTCGACTACGTGATCGGCGGCTGGCAGATCGGCGGCATCCTGACGTTCCAGGACGGGTTCCCGTTCACGCTGGGGTGCAGCACGGGCACCGTGCAGAACGGCGGCGGCGGATGTTACCCGGACCCCGCGCCCGGCAGCCCGGACTGGCAGCTGGACGATCCAACCCGCGAGCGGTGGTTCAATACGGCCGCCTTCGTCGACCGCAATCCGGAGTTCGGATCAGGGTTCCGCTATGGCACCGTGAAGCGCAACACCGTTGTTGGCCCCGGCATCAAGAGCTTCGACATGTCGTTCAACAAGAACTTCCGAATCGCGGACGATAACCTCGAGTTCCGCATCGAGGTGTTCAATCTGCCGAACGCGGCGATCTGGGGTCAGCCCGGCTCGCAGCTCGGCACGCCGACCTACGGCGTCATCACGAGCACCCGGTTGGATTCAAGGCAGGTTCAGATCGGGTTGAAGTACGTGTTCTAAGGGGTTCCTGTTCTTTACAGGAGATTAAGAGACCAGGAGTTCTCTTTCAAAAAACAACAGAAGATCAGGAGGTCAGAAGAAAATGCTTCTTTTTTGATCTTTTGGTCTTCTGTTTAGATTTCTCTGGCCCTCCTAAGGGCTTTTCAAATGTACGTAGTGTCCGGCTTTAGCCGGACGCTTTTTCTTACAGAAGACCAGAAGATCAGAAGAAATCTTGATCTTCTGTTTGAATTTCTCCTAGCCCCCCTAATCTCCTGGTCTCCTGTTTATCGCGCAAGGTACCCGGAATCCACCGGCAGCACGATGCCGGTCACGCATCGCGCCGCGTCGCTGCACAGATACAAGATCGCTGCGGCCACATCGTCCGGGTCGGGAAGCCGGCCCAGCGGCGTATGCTGCATCACCGTATTCAGCTTCTCGGGGCTCGAAAAAATCTGCGCGGTCAACTCCGTGTTGACGAACGTGGGCGCGACCGCGTTGACGCGAATGTTGTCGCTCGCCCACTCGAGCGCCAGCGCGCGCGTCAGGTTCACGACGCCGCCTTTCGACGCCTGATACGACGCGTTGGGAAAGAGCCCGCCGGAAAGCCCCATGATGGACGCGAGGTTGACGATGGCCCCGCCCCCGCGCGCTTTCATGTAGGGATGCGCGGCCCGTGAACAGACGAATGTCGCCGTCAGGTTCAGCTTCAACACGGCGTCCCACTCCTCGACCGATAGCTCGACCGCGGGTTTCCGCGCGACGCGCCCGGCGTTGTTGACGAGGATGTCGATGCCGCCCGATCGCTCCGCGACCCGAGCCATCGCAGCCGTCACCGCTTGCTCGCTCGTCACATCGACCGCGCGCTCAACGACTGGCTCGACGTCGAACACCGTTACCTGTGCGCCGGCCTGCTCGAGCATCCGCGCCGTGGCCGCGCCAAGGCCCTTCGCGCCACCGGTGACGACCGCGATCTTCCCGTCCAGATTCAGAAGATTCATTCTGTAAGCGGCCCACTCAGACGGCGGACTCTCGACTCGCGACTGCCGACTGTCGACTATCGCCTTTCGACTTTCTGCGAAGAATGATCCAGTGCGGGCACTTCTGCTGGTCCATGTAGAGGCGCTCGCAGTCGTCGCAGCGCACGCACTCGGTCATGATGATCTTCGGTCCGTCGATCGCGCCCCACTGGCACGTCTTCTCGCAGATCTTGCACGTGCTGCACTCGGACCAGCGCTTGATGCCGAAAACCGTCAGCTTCGACAGCAGGCCCAGCGCAGCGCCGAGCGGGCACAGAAACCGGCAGTAGAGATTGCGCACGAAGATCGTCGCGACGAGCAGCACGCCGAGCGCGATCCAGAGCACCGGTCGACGCCTGACCACCGAACATCCAGAACGGTTCGACGTAGCGATAGATCGACATGTCGCGGGTCGCGAGGAAATAGAGCACCACGGCGCCGAGGATGCCGTATTTGATCTTGTTGGCGTGCTTCTCGATCCGCAAAGGCACGTCGTACGCGGTATCTTCCCGGCACGATCGGATCGATCAGCTGCGTGAGCGCGCCGTACGCGCAGACGCGGCCGCAGTAGAGGCGTCCCCAGAGCACGGTTGAGACGATCGAGAACACCGCGAACAGGTACCAACCGAGGTTGAACTTGAAGATCGGCAGGTTGCCGCCCATGACGCCGAACACGTTGACGATCGACATCAGCTGGCTCTTGTAGACACCCAGATACACGACCGCTGCCACGAGCGTCACGTTCTTCAGCGGAACACTCTTCCGGAAGAAACTCGTTAGCGCCAGGGCCGCAAACGCCACGAACAAGCCGATATCGGCCGCCTGGTCCGTCACCAGCTGCCGCCATGTCTCGACCGGCTCGTCCTCTTCTTCGAATGCCCAGGGATTGTCGGCGCCGGCTGATGGTTGCGCTTGAGCGTATGCGACGACATTCCCAATATCGGTGGCGACGATCCGAATATCGGTAGCGCAGGGCTTCAGCCCTGCCATGAAACCGGTGGGACAGGGCTTCAGCCCTGTCAGACCCAGCGCCACGACAATCAGGACGAGCGCCTTCATTTGGGCGGCGCCAGCAGCTGCGTCGCAATCCGCCGCGCGCTGATCCTGATCGCCCTCGCCGCGCTCGTAATGGTAATCGTGGCTCTCGACACGGCCGCGACGTCGCCACCGACCCGGAAGGGATCGCGAATGCTCTTGCCTTTGAACTGGGCCGCGAACTCCGGGGGGTCCACCGAAAAATCGCCGTACGGCTCGTTGTGGCCGGCCACGACGATACCCGTGAGCACGCCTTTCGTATCCATGCCGACGAGAATCTTGATGGGACCGTCGTACCCGCGCTCGAGCGGCTCGACTTCGGTCGTCCAGAACGCGAGGCCGGCCAGCGTCTGGGGAGGCGCCGGGGCTGGCGCGAATGCCTTGAAGTGTGGCGGCTCGGGAAATTTCGGCGAAAAGGTCGCCGTCGGAAACAGTTGCTTCAACTGCCCCTGCAGCTTGGGATCGACCGCCGACTGACTCTGAACGATAGTGGCGACGCATAGAACCAGCGTCGCGCACCCCAGCCATCTCCGCATGTGAACGTGGATGCGATTATGGTGCATCCTCGGCCGATCGACAACGGCTCGTGCCGGTCCTTCAACCGAGCTGCATGGCGACACGCCGGGGCTGCCCGCCCTGGCGAGCGGGATTGGTGATGACCAGCCTGAAGTCCTGGGGCCTGGTGCCGATTCTGGCGAAATCGCGGACACCCTCAGAGGAACGGCTGTACCTGAAGAGGCACGTGTAGTACGTCGATCGGAACCGCCCGGCCGTATAAACAGGTTCGACGGGCACCGGCGTGGTCCCGATCGAATTGCCGGCGGCATCGACGATAGACACACTGTCGATGAAAGACGATGAGAAGGTTTCGGTAAACGGTGGGGTGCTGTCGCGATCGACTCGAATACGCACGACGATCTCTCGATACGGCCCCTCGGCCGATTCCCATTGCCGGCCTTGTGCAACGGAAATCACGGAGAAGGTATAGGCCCCCATTTCGATGGGCTCGCCGATCGCCGAGACCGTTGTGCTCTCACATGCCGAAAGCGCGCACGCCGCGAGAGCGGCGAACGCCGCACGCCTCAATTGGCTCATTGCAGGCGGCGATAGGAGCTGCGGGCCTCGTCGTACCTCTGCGATGCCGCGCGCAGCTCAACCGCCGCGGCCTCGCGTGTCTGAGCCGCGAACTGGTCTTCCGTGATGCGAACCATGTAGAACGCTTCGTACTTCGTGACGGCATTGCTGATTTTCACGTTGAGGTCGGTCAGCGCACGATCGTCCCAGCGCTCGAGCAGGTTGCGGCCGCCGGCCGCGTCCATCAGCGCGTTGACCCGTCTCAGCGCGACCCGGCCGCTGGACCTCGCCTCCTGGTCTCCGCGCGAGGCTGCCTGGCTTTGCTGCGCCAGTTCATCGAGTGCCGTGACAATTTCTCCCGCGCACGGGAGGTACTCGGACCTCGAGAGTCCTTGCTCCTTGTACGTGAGATTCCTGCATGCGCTATCGCTGGGTATGCTGGAACCGCAGCCGGTCGCCGCGACGGCGATGAGGCAAACCACGAGCGCGTGCCCCCGGCGTGCAAGGATGTGCATAAGCATCGCGTATATGGAACCGCAATCCTGATACCAACCCTGCCTCCCGATTTTCTCGGATTGCGACGATGCATGAGGTGCCCGTCGGATTCAAATTCGTCGGCGAGATCCGATTATCATCACCTGGTGATGACAAGACATTGGACCTGGCTGGCCGCAGTCTTCCTAGTGCTGGGCGTGCAGGCGCCCTCCGCCCAGACAACGGGCCCCGTCGCGCTGACCGATGTGCAGAGCATGAAGTGCTCGTTCACGCTGATGGCTACCGGCACGTGGGACAAGAACGTGCCGAGCGCCGAAGTGACGAAAGCCACGCTCACCATCCAATACGACGCCATCGACACGCAGGACGGCACCGCGAACGTCGTCAACGTGTCGTCGTCTTCGGCAGGTGCGCCGCACGTGACCGTGCGGGTCCTCGCAGATAACCTGCATTTCCTTGCGATGAACGTCTCGGGGTCGGTGTATCTGACGACGGTGTTTGCCGACAAGGAGAGCCGGAGCGGGAGCGCGTTCAAGGCCGTGCATACACGGCACGAGTTCACGCCGGTGCGGCTCGCGGGCTGGACCTCGAGGCCCGAACAGTATTACGGGCACTGCGAGGTCATGAAGTAACCGCGCCCGGCGCGCTAATGGATCACTTCGCCATCGACATACTCGTCGTCGATGGGATCGAAGTGCGGAATCTCGAGCGTCCGCACCGCCTCGATGGCCGACGCCAGCACCTGCTCCGCCTCGCGCGACGTTTTGCCGCGAAGCCGCCGGCGGGCGGCGCGAAGGGCGCGCAACACCTGCGCGCGGTCGAATCGTTGTCCCGAACAGTGGTCGCAGAAGCTCACGATGGCCTCACCATCGTGTCAGATTACCACCGACAGGCCGCCGCTACTTATCTTTTGCCGGCGAGCTTCGGCTTTAGCCGGGCTAATAAAACACCTTCACCAGCAGATAACTGAGCGCCTCCGGCATTTCCGGAAACCAGTGCGGCATCCCGGCGGGCACCCACATGACATCGCCCTTTCCCAATTGATAGCTCTGCCCGCCTTCGATGCTCGCCCCGCGAATCTGCCCGGGTCCGGTGTCCTTGCCCCCAATCACCTTGCCGCCCAGCACTTGAGTGGAGCGCCCCTCGATGACGTAGAACAGGTCGCCCTCATTGGCGTGAATCTCGACGACGGGGCGATTGTCCGCGGGAACGTAGGGACCATTTCGAAATCCGCCCGACACGCGCAGGTTCGGGCCATCAGCGATCGGCGCCGCCTTCTTCAACGTCGGTGCGACCTTGTCGTGGCCGACGTACACGAGCTCGGCTTTCGCGTCCTTGGCGATCATCGGAACGGTGACCTGGTAGTAGCTGATCGATGGCGTGACGCTCGTGAACGACTGGGTCGTGCCGGCCGGAATGACGATGACATCGCCCTTGGTCAGTTGCCGTGACTGGGTGCCCGCGACGAACTGTCCTCCGCCGTCGGTGACGAACAGGATCGTCGTCGCCTTCTGCGTCTCCAGCGCGCCCGGTTTGTCGCGATGGCCACCCGCCACGCGCAGTTGCGGCCGCTCGAAGAGCACGCCACCTTTGGCGAGGGCCGCATCCACCTTGTCGCGGCTCACGTACGCCACGCCTGGCTGCGCGGAGGCAGTGGCTGCGAATCCGAGCAGGAGAACACCCGTGGTTACTGAACTCTTCATCGGCGTTTCCTCAGATGCGAGAGAATCTGCTTCACATCATCTTTCACAATAGCGACGTCGGTCTTGAGCACCGCGACGTCGGTCTTGAGCACCGCGACGTCGGCCTTGAGCACCGCGACGTCGGTCTTGAGCACGGCAACGTCGGCCTTGAGCACCGCGACGTCGGCCTTGAGCACCGCGACGTCGGCCTTGAGGCCAGCAACGTCGCTTTTTAGACCGGCAACGTCGCTCTTCAAACCCGCGACGTCGATTTTGAGACCCGCGACGTCAACTTTGAGATGGGCAATGTCCGTCCTGATCGGCGCGAGCTTCGCCTCGAGCTTCGCGTCCCGCTTCTTGTCGAACTCCGCGAAGTGGTAGACAAACGCCTTGTCGATCAGCTCAGCCTGTCCGCGGAACTGCTCTTGAATGGTCTGACCGCCCACCTTCACCTCGAGCGCCGCCACACGATCGGCCAATAAATCTGATTCCATACGCCCGACATGTGCCAGAGGCGTACCGCCTGAAGCTAGCATCGTCCCTAAAGAAAAACAACAAGCGCGGATCGACATCGCAGATTCTGATCGGCGCGACCTGCGCGATGAGTGAAATCGTTGCGACCTTGTCAGTCGCCTGACCTATTCCCGCCTGCGTTTCGCCAATATAATTCCCAGGTGAGCGCTCGTGGCATTTCATTTTCGATTCGAACGACCTGTCTTGCCGTTTTGACGATCGCGTCGGTCCTTCAGTGGATCGCGCCAGACGCAGCGGCGCAGACTGAGTCGCTGCCCACCGTACTCATCACGCGTCAGCTCGCAAACGCCGAAGGCCTGAAAGTCGGCGACACAGTGGCGCTCGCCGCTAAGGCAGATGGCAGCGCCGCCCGTCGTTTTCGCGTTGCGGGAATCTACGAACCCGTCCCCGATCCGATGCGCCTGGCGGTGAAGCGGCTCGAGGCGCGCCTGCACCTGCCCGACCTCCTCGCGCTTACGGCGGATCCATCAGATCCGTTGTCCACGGAATCGGTGACGGCCATCAACGTCGCGCTGAAGGATCCATCTGGCGCTGCCGCCTTTGCACGCGACCTGTCTGCATCGATTCCGATTCCGCAGCTGACCGCGCGTCCCACCCAGGGCGGCGAAGGCACGGCAAGGCTCTTCGTGGTTCTCGATCGCTTTCACTTCTCAATCGCCGTCGTCACCGTCATCGCGAGCACGGTCTTTCTCCTCGCGCTGATGGTGATGCTCGTCGACGAACGGCGGGAATCGGTCGGCATCCTCCGGCTCATCGGGCTCCGCAAGGGACGAATCCTGCTGCAGATATTTGCCGAGGGCCTGCTTATCGCCGTCGCCGGTGCGCTCTTCGGGATCGTCTTTGCCGCCGCGCTCCAGGGCGCGGTCAACGCCTTTTTCCAGTGGCGGTACGACACCGCTCTCGTTTTCGTCCGCATCACACCGCAGATCGCGCTTCGATGCGTGCTGCTGTCTGTCCCCCTGGGCGTGCTGGCGAGCCTGGTTTCGTCGTGGACGCTGCTGCGCAGCAACGTCCTGGATCTCGCGAGACGATGAGCCCGCTCGCCTTCGCCCTGCGGGGCCTCATTCGCCAGCCGGGACGCGCGATGCTCGGCATCGCCGGCATTGCCGCGACCGGAGCGCTCCTCGTCGACATGCTGATGCTGTCGCAGGGGCTCGTTCTGTCGATGGAGCGGCTGCTGGCCGATATCGGGTTCGACATTCGCGTATCCGCGACGCAGGCGGCGCCGCTGACCGGCCCTCCAATCGCAAACGTGTCCGAGACCGTGACGGCGCTCGCCGCGCTTCCGGGCATCGCCGACGTCGTGCCGCTCCGCATCGGAGAAGCGCGGATTGACCTCGGTGACCGTTCGCGAAACATCACGTTCATGGGCGCGAATGCCCCTGCCCGGAAACCCTGGACGCTGATGCGGGGGCGCGATATCGATCCCCGCTCCGATCAGGACCAACCGGGGCTCTTGATCAACGAGAACCTCGCGCGCCGGCTCGACCTGAAGCCGGGTTCGACCGTCACGCTTCGCGGCGCCTGCACCGCCAACTCCAGCGTGCCGCCCACAACTTTTCGAGTCGAAGGGATTGTCGAATTTCCGTTCGATCAGGCCTCGCAGCTGACGACGGTCACGACCTTGAAGAGTTTTTCGCGGACGTGCGGTGACACTGCGGAAGACGAAGCCGACATGCTGATGGTCGCGTCGCGGCCCGAGCACGGTCCCGACGCCGCCGTGAATGCCATCAGGCGTATCCGACCAGACCTGACGTCGGTGACCAACGAGGAGCTCGTCGCGCGATTTCAACAGGTCGAGTTCTCGTACTTCCGGCAAATTTCGTTCGTGCTCGCCACCATCACGATGTTCTTCGGGCTTCTCCTCATCACCGTGCTGCTCTCGGTCTCGACCAACCAGCGGCTTGGCGAGATTGCCGCGCTGCGCGCGCTCGGTTTCTCGCAGAGGAGGATGGTGAGCGACGTGCTCTGGCGTTCCGCGCTGCTCGTGGGAGCGGGCGGGCTGCTCGCCCTGCCGCTCGGCTTTGCCCTCGCAATCTGGCTCGACGGACTTCTGCAGACGATGCCCGGCATTCCCGCCAACCTGCGGTTCTTCGTTTTCGCGCCGAGATCGCTCGTCGTCTATCTGGCGCTGCTCGGCACCACGACGATCGTAGCGGCCATCTATCCGATGCGTACCGTTTCGCGGCTGCCCATCTCGTCAACCTTGCGCACGGAGGTGATCGGGTGATCGCTTCATTCGGGGGCGCGATTGTTGAGGCGCGCGACATTTCACGAGTGTTCCCGATGCCCGCGGGCCCGGTGACGGCGGTTCATGGCGTGTCGCTGCGGATCGATCCGGCCGACTACGTCGCCATCTGGGGGCCTTCGGGCTGCGGCAAATCCACGCTCCTGCACATGCTGGGCTGCGTCGACACGCCGTCGAGCGGATCGCTGTTCTTCGAACATCGCGATGTGGGCTCGCTTCCCGATGCCGATCGCAGCGACATGCGGCTGCGGAAGATCGGGTTCGTCTTTCAGCGCTTCTTCCTTCTTCCCATGCTGACGGCCTGGGAAAACATCGAGCTGCCGCAAGCCGAAGCCCGGGCGACGCGTGAGGCCCGGCGCCAGCGCACCGCGGAGCTTCTCGAATACGTGGGACTCTCCCATCGGTCGCACCATCGGCCTTCGCAGCTCTCCGGCGGGGAGATGCAGCGGGTCGCGGTGGCGCGGGCGCTCGCCAATCGCCCGGTGCTGCTGCTGGCCGACGAGCCGACCGGCGAGCTCGATCGCGCAACCGGCGAGCAGATCGCGCAGCTGTTCGATCGCGTCCGGCACGACGGCACGGCGGTCGTCATCGTGACGCACGACCAGGCCATCGCGTCGCGCGCGACCCGCACGCTCGTCATGCGCGATGGCCGGATCGAACGGGAGGGTTTGCCGGGATGATTCTCAGGCTCGCCCTTCGATCGCTCTTCACCCATCCCATCCGCACGCTCGTGCTCGCATGCGGCTTCGGGCTGGGCGTGGGCGTGATGGCGATGTTGCTCGGTGTCGGAGAAGTGATTCTCGACCAGGCGCGGTCGCCCGTTCTCAGCGGCGCCGGCGACGTAGTCATCGCCAGCAACGCCGGCCGTCTGCCATCGGCCCGCTGGATCCTCTCGAGCGGACTCCGCAATGCCGGCCTCGAGGGCCGGGTGCGCGCGGCGTCGCCGTCGCACAGAGCGACCTTATATCTGGTCAGGAACGGCAGGACCGTTCCGATTCGCGCCCACGGCGGGATTCCCAGCCTCGAGCGTGAGGTCGGCGATGGAGAAACCGCCGGCGTCTCGTCGTGGACCGATGCTGCGTCAGACGCGGCGTGGGCGTCTCCCGATGCTGCCGCCGCGTTGATGGCGCTCGATCGCTTTCATCCGATCCC
The DNA here is from genome assembly GCA_963746535.1 of Vicinamibacterales bacterium. Classification (GTDB taxonomy): domain Bacteria; phylum Acidobacteriota; class Vicinamibacteria; order Vicinamibacterales; family JAMQPK01; genus JAMQPK01. Next base: position 418,849 of record CAVVBP010000014.1, read on the forward strand.
TGACGTGCCCTCGCGTGCCGAATCGTGGGCCGAATGGCTGTACTTCAACGGCCGCGAGGGCGACACCCGCTTCTATCTCACGTTCATGGTGGCCGCCAAAGTCGATCCCCAAGATCGGTGGCAAAGCCCTTCCCTCCAAGATCGGTGGCAAAGCCCTTCCCTCCAAGATCGGTGGCACAGCCCTTCAGGGCTGTCCGGAGCGGAACCAACCCGCAACGCCGGCGTGCGCCTCCAGCTCGAGCGTGACGGACGACGTGCGTCTTATTCCCAGCGGACCGTAGTGAGCGACGCCGAAGTTCTTCGCAACGCGCCAAACCTGACGATCGGATCGAGCCGCGTCCGGCTCGAAGGCCTGCGCTATCACATCACGTTCGATCTTCCCGCGGAATCACCCGCCACCGGCCGCGTCACCGGCGACATCTTCATCGATGCCCTGCCCGGCCGCGCATTGCCGCCGCTGACGATTCACGGCGCAGGCGGCTGGGTCTCGGGCTACGTCGTGCCGGTCATGTCGGGCCGCCTCAGCGGCACGTTGACGGTCGATCGCCAGCCCATCACGTTTCGCGATGGCGCCGGTTATCACGATCACAACTGGGGATTCTGGAAAGACGTGTCGTGGCGATGGGGACAGGTGCAGCACGGCGATCTGTCTCTCGTGTATGGCCGTATTCATCCGCCCGCCGATGCCGGCGACGCCGAGCGCATCCCCGGATTTCTCGCGGCGATCGGGCCCGACGGTCCGGTCGGATACGCATCGAATGTGACGATCGAAGAGACCAACGCGGCGGAAACAGGCCGCCCGCTCGGCATTCGTGTCACCGGTCGTGGCACGTCGCTGGAGGTCACGATGGAGCTGACGATCGACAGCACGGTCGTGACACAGACCCGCACTGGATTCCTTGGCGGCGGGTTGGATTTCCTTCAGATGCGCGCCAACTACCGCGTGCGCGGTCGTGCCGGCGATCGCGAGATCGACTTCACCGCTCCAGGTTCGGCCGAGACGTTCCGCGGCAAGTAGGGCGGGGACTGGTAGGGCGGGACTTTAGTCCCGCCATTTCTAATCCACCGGCTGATATTCCGGCACGCGGTTCACGATCGGTTTGATCGTCCGGAGAAACGCGTAGACCGCCTTGAGATCGTCATCGGTCGCGTTTCGATACGCGGGCCACGGCATCGGCGGGTTGATTGGATGGGTCACCACCCTTGGCTTCGCCACCGATCAGACTCACAAACCCGGCGGATGCAATCAACAGAACGAGGGCCGATGCGATGAGAGCGGTTCGATGCATGCTGCCTCCTAAATTCCTGCCGCCAGTTAACGCGACAACGGAGGCCGAACCCCGCAATCAGTTATCAGTACGTAGTGTCCGGCTTTAGCCGGACCTTCGGTACGTAGTGCCCGGCTTCAGCCGGCGGTCCGGGTAACAATAGGCAGGTGGACCGCGTTTTGCGCTACCTCTGGGCCAGTCCAGCCACGCTTCTTGGCCTGGTGCTGGCGTTCTCGATGCTCAGACGCGGCCGGGCCTCGGTCGTGGATGGGGTCGTCGAAGCACACAGCCCGCTCCTGGCGCGTGCGCTGGCAGCCGTAACTCCATTGGCGGGCGGCGCCGCCGTAGCGATGACGTTGGGGCATGTCGTCATTGGGCGCAGCGCTCACGCGCTCGAGGCGACCCGCGCGCACGAGCGCGTGCATGTGCGGCAATACGAAGTGTGGGGACCGCTCTTCATCCCGGCCTATTTCATCGCCGGTCTCTACGAGCTCACCCGAGGTCGCCATCCTTACTTCGACAATCGATTCGAACGCGACGCCTGCCAGCTTGAAGCGGTTAGGTTGTCGTCGCTGCCGCGCGAATCCGAAGCTCCGGGGCCGGACGCGCGCTGCGATGCCGCGGCGGACCGCGCGACGCGAGGACACCCACTTCGCCATTCGTCCTCGCTCGATGCCCTCGAGCTTCTCGCGCGGTCAGGCGTCACCCGTCGGCCGCCTGCGCACGGCTTCGCGCCGCAGCAACGCCAACCCAACCGCTCGAGCAACCGACTCGCAAGCTCTTCGACCCAGACTCTTCAGACTCTCGCCGACTCTCAGACTCCGGGCGACTCTTCGGACTCTTAGGATTCTCCGGACTCCTTCGACTCCGCGGACTCTTCCGACTCTCCGGACTCTTCCGACTCTTCCCACTGTTTCCGTTTCTCCGCTCTCTGCATCCGCCGCCTAATAATCGCCGCCAGCGCGATGACCGTCACCCCCATCCACAGCGCCGTCTGCGTCGTCAGGAACGGGCCGATGCTCGTCCAGAAGCGCTGGCCACTCCAGAATGCATTCTCCGCCTCGGCGACCGACTCCCCCATCGCGTCTGCGAAGGCGCGCTCGAACGTCTCGCCGCCTCTGATGCGTCGAAGGACGCTGGCCGGTGCGTCGGCACCGTGGCGCCGTATCAGCTCGCGAACGAATGCCGCCGCCAGCGTGTAGGCGCGGGTCTTCGATCCCTCATCGGCGGCGAACATCGCATCCACGCGATCGAGCGACGTGCGCGAGACCATGACCATTTCGCTGACGAGCCGCGCCTGGTCTTCCAGTCCCCACGTCCGCTCGCCGAGTACGGCCAACCCTTCGTGGAACCACAGCGGCAGCCCCGCTCCGCCCGCGGCGCGCGCCATCAGCACGTGCGCCACTTCGTGATGCAGGACATCCTCGAGCGTGTCGTGCGGATATTGCGGCGACCGCGCGGGGAACAGCACGATAAGGTTCTGGTCGGGAATGGCGTAGCCGGCCGTGGGCGGCGGCGTCCGCTTGGCCATCTCGTAGCCTTCCGGCAGCAGCACAACGCGGATGGGATCGCCGGCAACGTTCAAGCCGACCAGCCGCATCACGCCGCGAAGCCGGTTGGGATCGAACGACGCAAGCCTGGCGCGTGCGTCGGCTAATTCCGCGGGCGCTTCAATCTGAAGTTGTGGAATACTGCCAGCCTGCACATGCCATGATCCCGTACGGCGACCACGATCCGGTAGGGCTCAACTTCGATCTGGGTGGGACTCAACCTCGATCCGGTCGGGCTCAACCTCGATCCGGTCGGGCTCAACCTCGATCCGGTAGGGCTCAACCTCGATCCGGTAGGGCTCAACTTCAGTTGAGCCGACAAGGAGACTTCATATGACCTCAATCCGCCTTCATCTCGCCGCCGCACTCGTCACCCTCATCTTCACGTCACCGGCGGTCGTCGCAGGAGATCAGACTGCGCCGATGAACCGTGTCACCGCCGCAGAGGCCAAGGCCGGGTGGCGATCGCTGTTTGACGGGGAGACCTTCAACGGCTGGACGCAGCTCGGAGAGCTCAAATGGACGATCGTCGACGGGGCGATGGTGGGCGACGCCGTATCGCAGCCCGCCGCCAACCCACGACCGCCTGGCAACAACCCGACCGGCAAACCCCAGACCTGGGCAACCGGATATTTGCGCAGCAAGGAAACATTCACCGATTTCGAGCTGACCGTGGAGTTCTACAGCGAAGAAGACAGCAACAGCGGCGTCTTCATCCGCTGCCCGACGACCAATCCCAACGGCCTGGGCGGCTACGAGATCAACATCAGCGATCCTCACGCCACCTCACCCACCGGCAGCATTGTCGGCGTGCACTCCACGCTGCCGTATCACATCAAGGCGGCGGGCAAATGGAGCCGCTTCGACATCCTGGCCGAAGGTCCGCACCTGGTCGTCAAGGTGAACGGCGAAACACTGACCGATGCGAACGACAACAAGCTGACCGACGGCGCGCTCGGTTTTCAGGCAGGGGGCCCGACGGGGTCGGGTGTAATTAAGTTCCGCAATATCAAGATTCGCCCCATCAAGAAGTAGACGATCCGCACGCCGCCAACGCCGCGAGACGATCTGTCGGCCTGCCGGCCGGAACTGACGGTGCACGAACACGTCCGGCTGGCCGACAGATCGTCTCGCCGCATGGCGAGGCGTCGGAGCCGATCTATTTCTTTTCGACGATCCGAACTTCGAACATCTGCCTCGTCCCATCCTTCGCTAACGCGGGAAAGGCAAACCTGTCGCCCGCGCGATTCCAGCACGGCGCGGGGTCGATGCGCAGGTCGCCACCCTCGTAGCCCGTGCGATTGAAGTCTTCCGTCTTGATGAACGTCTTGTCCGCGCGCCGCACGATCGTGTAGTGCATCGTCGCACCCGTCGTCGCGCCGTTCACCAGCAATCTCCCGTCGCGTGAAAGCGCCGTATCGCCTTCGGGATCGCGGAACATCTCGGGTCCGCCGATCGTGTCCACGATCTCCATTTTCAGCGAGTCGTAGACAATCAGCTTGTCTTCAACTCTCCCCAGCATCCGGGACTTGAAATCCCACTCTGGGTGCCCGCCGATGAAGATGCGCTGCTCCACCAACCCCGACCCGTCCGGCTTCACCGTCATCGGCACATTGATGCGGTCCTTCGCTCCGAAGTCGCCCCGCACGAAGAAGAAGATGCGGTCCCCTTCGCGATTCCACAGCGTGTGATTCAGGAACAGCGGCTTCTTGTCGATCTGTGGATGACGCGCCGCGAGCATGTCGCGCATCTGCTTGAACGTGACGATCAGCTTCCGCTCGCCCGTCTTCACATCGACGACGAACAGGCCGTCGTCCGAGGGATGGAGCACGTCGCCGGTCCAATCCCACGTGCCCGGATATCCGGTCACCGGCCGCAGCCGCGCCATGCGCGCGTAGTTGATGGCGGCAAACATCCCGCCGTCCTGCTTCACTCCTCCGTTGGCCACCGGCTGGGTGTCAAAGCGGTACTCGCGCACCCGCTTGCGATCGACGACGTCGTAAATGGCCGTAAAGACCTTGCCCGTCTTCGGATCCCGATCGTTGAAGAAGAACTGCCTGGAAGGTTGCTCGGGATTCCAGTAGATCATCGCGCCCTGCTGCGGATTCCACGCGCGCGTCTCGTCAATCTTCGTTTCGGCATAGCTCTTCTGCGCATCGAGCAGCACGATCTCGGCGGCGTCCTGCGGTCCCGGCATGCGATCCTGAAACGTCGTCCGGAGCGCGACCAGGTACCTCCCGTCGGCACTGTAAGGACTGTTCCCGGCATGCCCGATGTAGCCATAAAAATGATGCGACGGCCCTGACGTCAGTTGCCGGACTTCATAACTGAGCTGTGCCTGCGAAGCGCCACCAACCCAACAGACGAGACACATGATGGCCGTAGCGCCGCAGGTGATTCGCCTTTTCGTCCCGTTCAGCATTTGCATGGATTGTCTCATGCGACGTTTGCTCGTGGACAGTTGTAATATCTAACCGACGGCCGACATGCTTCACTATGTCTAACACGATTGCCGAACCGTGGAATTCTTTCCTCGCTGACCTCGACAGAGGACTTTCGACACGCCTTGTGCTTCACTGCCTGGGCGGTTTCGCAATCAACCTCACCTATGGTCTGTCGCGGCAATCTGCGGACGTCGACCTGTGCGAGGTCGCGCCCATCACCACTAAGACCGACGTTCTCGCTCTCGCCGGCGAAGGAAGCGCTCTGCACCAGAAGCATCGCGTGTGTTTGCAAGTCGTCAAGATGGCGAGTCTGCCCTACTACTACGAAGAGCGGCTGAACGAACCTTTCCGCGGCGCTTTTCGGCAGCTTCAATTGCTGGTGCTGGACCCGTACGATCTGGCGCTCAGCAAGCTCCGCCGAAACTCCGATGTCGACATCGAGGACGTGAAGTCTCTCGGCGCATCGGTCCCCCTGGACCTCAACGTGCTGCGATTACGGTATTACGAAGAAGTTCGTCCCTACTTGACAGGCCCAGCAGAGCGAGGCGATTCGACCGTCGATCTGTGGTGCGACGCCATCAAAGAGTTGCAGCACTGATGCAGTGTGTTTCCCGAATCTGGTAGTATCGCCTTCGATGAAGTCCCAGAAAGTTTTTCGCCGGTCACTGATGATTCTTACGATCGTCTGGGCTCTGTGGACGATTGCCGCAGCCGCGCGGTCCTGGACGCCTCAGGCGCTTCCAGGGCTCACGCTCGAGCTCGAAGAGTCCATCACGATGCCGGTGCTTGGAAAGCTCGAAGGCGCGACGACGGCCAACGAGTCGGCCATCGCGAGAGTGAACGCCATCCGGGAAGAAACCGGCGGCTCTCATCGTCTCTTTCTTCCTGTCGTGTCGGGCCAGGTTCTCATTTACGAGAAGAAAACCAAAGCGTTCACGACCTATCTCGATTTCAACGGGCATGGCGACAATCGCGGGCTCTTCAAGAAGTTCTATACCCTTTCCGGGTACGGCAATGGCTTGAACGGCTTCAACCTGGATCCCGACTACGCCACCAACGGCAGGTTTTATACAACGCACATGGAGGACCCCAGCATCGAAGCGCCCGGCGGTCCCCAGAACACACTTTTCCCGAATCTGAATGTGGACGGCTACACGACCACCGCACCCATCTCTACGCCTGGTCCGGTGATGCATCAGGGTGTGATGATCGAGTGGACCGACAGCAACCCGTCGAACAACACCTTCGAAGGCACGTCGCGCGAAGTGGTTCGCATCTGGTTCAACACGCGCAACCACCAGTTCGGCGAAATCGTGTTCAATCCAACAGCCCGCCGCGGCGACCCCGACTGGCGCGTGGCCTATATTGACGTCGGCGATGGCGGCTCCGGCGAATCGAGAATCGTCGAAATTCGCTCGAACCCGCAGCGGCTCGATACCATGGTCGGGAAGGTCATCCGCATCATTCCCGATCTGAAGGAGCACGCCGGCTCGAGCACCGTCAGCGAGAACGGCCGCTATCGCATTCCGAACGACAATCCGTTCGTCAAGACGCCGGGGGCGCGGAAGGAAATCTGGGCGTACGGCTTGCGCAATCCGCACCGGCTGGCGTTCACGATCGATCCGGCGAACCCAAAAAACAATCGCCTTGTCGCCAGCATCTGCGGCCTCAACACGTGGGAGATGATCTCGATCATCCACAAAGGCGCGAATTACGGCTTCCCGCTGCGCGAGGGGAACGAAGCCGTAACGCTGGATAACGGCACGACCGCGCTGCCCGCCGACGACAGGATTCCGGTGATGATCGACGCCACTCAGACCGCCGGCATGGTTGCGCCCGTCTACCCCGTCATTATCTGGGGTCACGACATGCGTGGCGGCGACTGCGCCGCCAGCGGCTATCTGTACAGCGGCTCCGTCGCCGCGCTTCGTGGGGAATTCATCTACAACGACCTCACCACGGGCCGCATCTGGTATTCCGAATACTCCGACATGCTGGCGGCAGACGACGGGAATCCGAAGACGATGGCGAATATGCACGAGGTGAAGATCCTGTGGAACGATCCGCACGATTCGCCTGATGCCGGCAAGCAAATCTACGACACGATGTTCCCCATCGTGCGGAAGACCTTCCTTCAGCGCGGTTCGAAGTCGGAGAACATGAACGGCCGGGGACGTGTCTCGGGTGAGCACCGTGCCGACGTGCGCCTCACCGTCGATCAGGCCGGCGAGATGTATGTCTACAGTAAGAGCGACGGCGTAATCCGTCGCATCATCGCCGCCACGCCGACAAAGTAGCGCCCATTCCTGCGGTGGCGCAGGGCTTTAGCCCTGCCACTCCTTGCATCCCGGTGGCACATCACGTAGGGCGGGACTTCAGTCCCGCCATCGTCATTCGAATACCCAGCCGAACACTGCCAACTCGAGCTCCAGCCTCGTGACGACGTTCTGCTTCGCGGCCGCGTGTGTCTGAGTATCCACGGCCGCTCTGCAGAACATCGTCTCGAGGCCGGAGCTGACGAGATACTCGACGCCTTGCCATGCCCACTGTGGTTTCGGTGGCGCAGGGCTTCTTGACCGCCGTAGCCTCGGCGAAGGCGGTTAGCCCTGCCCCTACCGTCCATCCGATCGCGCGGGCTTCTTCTGCGGTGGCGCAGGGCTTTAGCCCTGCCGTACCCGATTCCGTTCGCGACCGGCACGCCGCCAACGCCGCAAGACGATCTGTCGTCCTGCCGGCCGGAACTTACGGTGCACGAACACGTCCGGCTGGCCGACAGATCGTCTCGCCGCATGGCGAGGCATGCCGGCCTAGCCGTCACCACTGAACGACGTTCACGTCCAGCACAATCAGGTCAACCGGCAAGAACGCGCGACAACACTTGGCGACGTCGTTGGCGTTGCTTTTGCCTCTCGCGCACCTGCAGCCACAGCGCACACGCTTGCCATCACCGATACGGCGCGGCTTCGGCTCGCCCACACCGGTACGGTGCGGCTACAGCGTGCCAACACCGGTAGGGCGCGGCTTCAGCCGCGCTCTGAGATCGAAGAGGTGCCCCGTGATTCTCCGAATTGCGTGTGCGAGACCCGTGTGCCTTCTCGCATCGACCGCTCACCTGCTTGCCGGCGACGTCGTCGATCTCGCCGCCAGCCTGATTGGACGTCCTTATGTCTGGGGCGCCGAAGGCCCCAGACTCCTTCGATTGCTCCGGCCTCACGCAGTACGTCTTTCAGGAATTCGGCATCGACCTGCCCAGGCGCGCCGTCGATCAGTCAAAAACCGGCGACCCGGCCAGACGACTGCAGCGGGGCGATCTTCTCTTCTTTTCCACCGATGCCGATCAGTCGATCGTCACGCACGTCGGCATCTACGAAGGCGCCGACGTGATGATTGACGCGAGCAAGCGGCACGGCCGGGTCCGGCGGGACAATCTGCGCGAGGACTTCTGGGTCGACAGATTTTTGTTCACCCGTCGTGTCAGCGCGCTGGCCGGCGACGACGAATCTCGAGAGACGCGGGATGAGCGCGTCGGCAATCCTCCCGGGCGATCGACCGACAAGCGGCGTGCCGACGTGCGGATTATCGAGCGTATCGCCAGGGAATTGTTCAAGCTCCCCACGGGCACCAGCCGTTTGCGATAGGATTGACGTCCCAAACGGAGGGCATAATGGTTCTAACTAAGCCAGAGCTCGTTGAACAACTGCACAAGGAAGTTCGGATTCTGATCCATCTCGCCGGCAAGCTCGAGCGCGACCAGGCCGATTACCGGCCGACGCCGAAGCAACGGAGCGCGCTCGAACTGCTCCGCTATCTCAGCTTCATGGGGCCGGCGGTCGTCTCGGCCGCCAAGAACGGGGCGTTCGATGGCGCCGCGTGGCAGGCCGAGGTGGCGGCTGCCGAAAAGCGCAATCTGCACGAAACGATCGCGGTCATCGAGACGCTGCCCGCGAAGTTCGACCAGTTGCTGGCGGGCATGTCGGACGCCGACTTCCGCGCCGAGATGACCGGTTTCGACGGCAAGAAGCTGTCGCGCGGCCTGTTCATCGTCAGCGTGGCGCTCGGCGGCTATGCAGCGTATCGCACGCAGTTGTTCTGCTATCTCAAGTCGTGCGGACACGAGCAGCTGACGACGGCGAATCTCTGGCGGGGTGTGGACGCGGCGGTGCCGGCGTAGAAGGCCGGCCTGGACACTCGTTGTACCTGCTGCTGCCGCTTGTCAGCGCCATCGTTTACGTCATAGGCGCGCTGCTGTTGAAGCGCGCCTCGGACCTTGGCGCCGACATATGGCGCACGACGCGCATTATCAATTACACGTCGGCACTGGTGGCTGCACCGTTGTGGGTGCTCGGAGGAACGATTCCGGCATCCGCACTCTGGTGGCAGCCGCCGGTGGCCGCGGTGCTCTTCTTCACCGGCCAGATCTTCACGCTGCTGGCGCTCAACACGGGCGATGTCTCCGTCGCCACGCCCGTGCTCGGCCTCAAGATTCTGCTCGTGGCGCTCTTGACGAGCGTGCTGCTCGGCGATCCCATCGGCACGCGGCTCTGGACGGCGGCGGCACTCAGCAGCGCCGCTATCGCGCTGCTGAACCTGAGTCCCGGCCATTCCCATACACGTGTTCGCACGACGATTCTGCTCGCCGCGCTGGGCGCAACTTCCTATGCGTGCTTCGACGTGGTGGTGCAGAAGTGGTCTCTCGCGTGGGGAACGGGCAGATTCCTGCCGATCACGATGGCGTGCGCGGCCGTGTATTCAATCCCGCTGCGCCGTTTCGAAGGGGCTCGAAATCTCACCGAAGTACGTAGGCAGGGTCCTTCGGACCCGGCTTACACAACCTGGCTCTCCGCGGGCGTGATGTGCTTCGCGGTCCAGGGACTGATGTTCATCTCGTCGGTCTCGCTCTACCGACAGGTGGCCAGCGCCAACATCCTCTACAGCTCCCGCGGCCTCTGGAGCGTGGTCGGGGTCTGGGCCATCGGCCACTGGTTTGCGAATCGCGAACAACACCTCGGCGCGCGCGTCCTCGTGTGGCGCGTTCTCGGTGCTCTCCTGCTGATGGCCGCGATCATCCTGGTGATACTCGACTACCGGCGCTGAACAAAGACTCGACGAGTATTTTCACTTTCTGGGATCCGGCAGCGCGAACACGTACAACGCCTGGCCGCTCTGAGGAATCTTGATTTCTGGAGCAACCGCTGCGGGAACGTTGCGAGGGCTGCCTCCGCCCAGTCCCGCCGCGACGGCGATGTACTGCTTGCCGTCGATGCTGTAGGTCACCGGAAAGCCCTGCGCAGAAGTGCCGAGACGCGTTTCCCACAGCACCTCGCCTGTCCTCACGTCGTGGGCGCGAACGGTGCGGTCGATATCACCGACGATCGCAATCCCGCCCGCAGTCGTCACAACGCCGGTCAGATAGCTCGCGCGCTGTGTGTGCTTCCACACCTCCTGCATCGTCCGCACGTCGTAGGCGGCGAGCTTGCCGAGGTGGTCGTTGGTCTTCGGCATCGGCAGGAACCGCCGCACCGCGCCGTTGCCGCCCTGCTCGGTCTTGCGAACCGTGAAGTCCATGCACGATTGGCTGAGCGGCACGACGAGCACGCCGGTGGGCTGGTGATAGCTCATCGCCGTCCAGTTCTTCCCGCCTGCGGTGCTTGGGCACACGTTCACGGTCTGATCGAATTTCATTTCGAGGATGTCGGGCCGGTAGCTCGGCACACCCGTCTTCGGATCGATGCGCTCCCAGATCGTCTGCGCCACCATCTCCTTGTAGCCAAGGAACTGACCGTTGCGCCGATCGAGCTTCCATAGCACGCCCGCCTTGCCGGCGCTGAACGACACCTTCTGCTGACCGATGTCGACCAGCACACGCTCGAACACTTCGTCGAGGTCGAACGACTCACCGGGCGCGTGCTGGTAGTACCAGGCCAGTTTCCCGGTGTCGGCGTTCAGCGCGAGCGTGGAGTTCGCATACAGCGTCTTGTCGAAGAGAGTCGTCCCGCGGTTGAGGAACGACCAGGGTTTCGACTGCGCGGTCCCCCAGTAGGTGAGATTCAAATCGGGATCGTAGGACCCGGCAACCCACGTCTCGACACCGGCGCGCGACTCTTTGGGAAGGTTGCCCCACGTGTCGTAGCCGGGTTCACCTTCGAGAGGAATCGTGTGGAAGCGCCACGCGCGTTTGCCGGTGCTGACGTCGATCGCGCTGATGAAGCAGCCATCGGCCTTCGACGCGTTGCGTCCGCATCCGGTGATGCCCTGCAGCACATTGTTGCCGATGACGATGGCGCCGCTCGTCGACGGGTGCGGGATATCGGACAGCGGCGTATCCCACAGAATATCGCCGGTGCGTGCGCTCAACGCGACCATGTGTGCATTGCTCGCCGGCAGCAGGATCTTGTCGCCGGAGATCGCGATGCTGCGGATGCCGCCATAACCCGGCGCCTGATCGGGGCCGACGCGCGTTTCCCAGATGAGGTTGCCGGTCTTGCCATCGATCGCCTGCACGATGTTGCTGGGGCTCGCCAGATAAATGATGCCGTTGTGCACGATGGGCGTCGTCTGGTTTGCGCCCGAATCGTTCATCGCCCACACCCAGGCGAGCTTCAAATCGCGCACGTTGTCTCTGGTGATCTGGTTGAGCGGGCTGTAGCTCCATCCGTGGTAATTGCGGCGGAAGATCAACCAGTCTTCAGGCGGTGGATTTTTCAGCATTTCCGGGGTGACGGGCACGTAGTTCTTCACTTCGCCGCGCACCGTGACGCCCCGCAGGAAGTTGACCGCGCCGCCTCTTTCCTGCCCGCTTCCCGTTCCGGCGCCAACCGCCATCGATGCGGGACCCGATCCTCGTGCCGAGGTGGCGGCATTCCATGTGGATGCGGTCTTAATCGTCAGCGCCTGCGAACCCGGCGCCCCACCATCGCGCTGAAGGATGTACGCCACGATGTTCAGCGTCACTTCTTCCCCGAGGCTACCCGGCGCCGCCGGCGGCATCGACGACATGATGTGCGAGAACAGCTGACTGACCGGTCGGGGTCCCCACGCGGCGCCGAAGTTGATGCCGGTGAGAGGCGGCGCATCGCTCGAGCCGTTCAGATCCGGCCCATGGCAGCCGGCGCAACTGACGTCGTAGGCAACGCGTCCCGCTTCTGCCTGCGCCTGCGTGTAGGCGCCAGCAGCACCGCCCTGCTGCTGAGCGATGGTGACGCTGACGAACACACCAATACCAATCGCCGTGAGCGCCGCCGGAACCATCAACAGTCTCATGATGTCCTGCTGCAAAAAGAGGGTTAGTGTAGGGCGCAACTTTAGTTGCGCCGCTGCCGGTGTAAGTTTTCGGCTGGATGGTAACTCAGGTGATCGGGTTTTGCTACCGGATTAACCTGGATGGCGCTCCGGCGATACAGCTAACCGCGGGCTCTGGAGCGCAGTCGCGGTCTGGGGGCCATCGGCCACTGGTTGGCGAATCGCGGACAGCATCTCGGCGCGCGGGTGCTTGTGTGGCAATTCGTGGGGGCCGTTCTGTTGATGGCTGCCATAGTGATGGTGCTCTTCGATTACGGCAGCTGACAATACTTCACTCGGCCGCGCCAATCATTTCTCGTGCGCGGGCGAGCGTCTCGTCGAACGCAGCGTCGAGATCTGAATTCACACCTCTGCACCCTGCGACGACTTGGCTCGCCCAGTCGAGGTACTGGAGTCGTCTCTCCAGTGGCCATTTTGCCGGCGGGCTAGCCGCGATGTCGCGGATGTTGCAGATCTTGTCGGCGACCTTGAGCTGCTTCGCACGATCCGATGCCGACCGCGCGCGCTCGATCTGTAGCTCCTTACGGCGGTCCTTCAACAATGTCTTGTCATCTGTCACTTCGCGTACGAGCTTCGCTATCTCGACGCCGAACTGCTCTTCCAACTCAGCGGGCGCTGTCTTGGTGTCTTCGACTGTGTCGTGTAGTGCAGCCGCGACGAGTAGGGTCTCATCTGTGACCATACCCTCGCCGGCAAGGACATCGAATTGATCTAACCGTTCGTGAATTGCGGGTCAGAGCTGCGAATGCACCGCCGCCTCACCATCGCTGCTCCTCCACAACCGCTCGGAGAAACTCTCGAGTGTGTTCAGGTGCGCCAGCTTCCGGCGCCATCGTTCAGGTATGCCCTGCACTCCGTAATAGGCACCCGCGATCTGCCCGTACACCGCGCCCGTCGTGTCGGCATCGTCTCCCAGATTTACCGCGAGGAGCGCCCCATGCTCGAACGACGTGCTCTTCGCGAACGCCCACAACGCGGCTTCAAGGCAGGAGACGACGTACACAGAACCCTTGATAGCAGGCGGTTCGCGCTTCATGAACGAGCCGGCCGCGACGGTGAAGATCCTTCGCGTCAGCGGCTCGCGCGACCAGAGGCCCGGCACCGGCGTGAAGAGCGGCGCCAGCAACTCCTCCTTCGATCGACCCTGCACGGCACCGACAATCAGACCACCCAAATAGCGGCACGCGTCCACCGCCTCGGTCGCGCCATGTGTCGTCCGCGAGCTCTCGGCGCACATCGCGATCGCCGTTTCAGGATCGCGCGCAAAGAACAGCGGCACCGGCGCCAGGCGCATGATCGAGCCGTTGCCCGCAGTGTCCTCGGCCGTGCTTCCCGAGCGCGGATCACTGGTACGCTCAAAGTGCGAGATCGCCTGCAACACTGTCGAACCGATGTCAAAGCACCGGCCCGTGCTGCTGTGGTGCCCCTGCCTCTTCCAGCGCACGTATCGCGCCAGCTGATCCACGGCATCGAACTCGCCCGATTCGATCAGGCTCTCGGCCAGGCACAGCGCCATCGACGTGTCGTCGGTCCACTGCCCCGGCTCGAGGCCAAACGGCCCGCCGCCGACCATGTCGCTGACCGGCTCGAAGGTGCCGGGCGGCGAGAACTCCAGCGTGGTCCCCAGCGCATCCCCGGCGGCAAGCCCGAGCATTGCGCCGCGATAGCGGTCCAACTGGTTCATCGACTCTCTCCGGTCAATCGCCGACGACACATCACCGTCCGGCTGTCCGCCGTCGCTTGCGGCGGGACTAAAGTCCCGCCCTACCGAAGCGTGACCCGCCGTAGCCTCGGCGAAGGTTGAGGCGGGACTGAAGTCCCGCCCTACCGAAGTTGGAAGCCGGACACTACCGACGGACACAGGTGCGGTGCCGTGATGCGCCCAGACGCGACACAACGAGGCAACCCGATCAACAACACGATCAGCCATCGATGCACCTATCTTCGATTTGAGGAGGTCGCGTTGGCCAGCGGACAAACGGCAACCACGCTTCCGGAAAGCGTAGTGTCACCGTTTCGCCGCTCCTATTTACCACAGCGCTCCGCTTCATCGACGAAAAATCGAGAATTGTGCTACCCGAAACACTGACACCCATTGGACTACTCCGTTTGGGGAGCGTGAACCGCAGTATCTTTGCCATCGTCCGTCCTACACGCTGAGCTCGAACGCGGCCAGATGCACGACGCGCTCCTCGGCAACGAGGGCGGCCGCCGCCAGGTGGTCGTCTGTCACCCGCACGGTCTGGCCCAGCCCCACCGTCGGGAACGGTTTGGACTTTGTTTCGGCAGCCGCAGCCACGGTTCGGATGAAGTTGAGAGCCACGGATTTCACGTCATCGGCGCCGACCTCGGCCGGAACGCCTGCCCTTGGCGTGTCGATCGCGTCGAGCGCATAGCTTCGGAGCACCTTCGGAAAGAGCGACGTGAAGATAGCTTCGCTGTCGAAGAGCTCCAGTCCAACGGGAATCCGATCGATGAGGAACACCGCACCGCACTGACCGGTCGCTCGGGGGAACGCCTTCATGTGCGCGTCGATCGAGCGCTGATGCGTGTCGAAGATGCTCGACATCGCAGCTGTACGCGAGGGGGCCGACAATCTCGCCGATTTCTGCGCGATATCGTTCCAGATCCACTGCTGGTCGCTTCTGGGCACGCCCACCGAGGCGAGTGACTGGGTGACCTGAGCCATCTTGTACGCCCGGGCCCGCGGGTACTGGGCGTATCGCGACGCCGCAAACCCGCGACTCTGACGATGCCAGCGGCCGGCTTCGACGCACGAGACGGGAATCACGACTGTCGCCCTGGCGGGCACCAGGATCGTGAGATTGACAACCCGGTTCTGCTTGGCGCCGACGAGCTCTTCGCCGTCCATCAGTAACACCCGTGTGTCACTGTCGTTGACGACCCGAAGCTCGGGCACCTGCCCGGCTTCCGACATCTCCGTCACTTCGAAGTCGCCCCGGAAGAGGGCTTCGTCGAGCGTGATGCAATCCATCGGAAGTTTGGGATTGTTCAGCGTGAGCGGAATCACCGACAGCCGCTCGAACGAAGTCTTCGCGCAGAGATTGACATCCTCCAACGTCATCGCGATCGGATTCAGCACCTAGCACGCTCCTTTTGGCGCAACTGAAGTTGCGCCCTACGACATACGAGTCTAGGGAGGAGGCGTGACACGGCGGGTCACACCTTTAAGTACCTGCAGGGCTTAGGGCTTAGGGCTTAAGGCTTAAGGCTTAAGGCTTAAGGCTTGGGACTATGGTCGCTCGGCGAAAGTCGCAGGGACTAGCCAAGACCGAGGAAGATGAAGACCGCGCGGTTGAGCGCGACAATCTCGGAATCGCCAAGCCGGCCGAGCCGATCGCGGATTCGCTGTCTTGGGACCGTGACAATCTTGTCAGTCATTGCGTATGACCGCTTCCGCAAGCCGTTATCTGGACCGGGCTCGATTCCCACTCGGAAGAGTCGCGCCGACGTAGGATCTGAAGTCAAGGGACAGACCGTTACGGAACTTGTGGCATCGAACCGGTCGTCCTGGATGATCACAACCGGGCGAGGTTTTCCTGCATACGCCTGCCCCCCTGCCGCCGTCCAGACCTCGCCGCGCTTCATTCGCTGGTCCACTCCGAGATCGCGTCCACAAACGCTTGATCGGCATCAGCATGCTTGCTGCGGGCGACCGCACGCGATTGGCGATGTGCCTCGGCGGCAAATCGGGGTGAGCGCACGTCGGGCACCCAGATCTGGACCGGACGCAGCCCCGCCTGACGTAGCCGATCGCGATGGGCTCGGACCTTTGCAGCGGACGATTTGGCGTGGCGAGTCGTCATGACTAGTTACATGTAACCTTATCACTCCTGGGAAATGCGGACAACTGCTGGAGCTTTTCGCGGATCTTGAGATCACAATTTGTGACCTCAAGTTTGCGAACTCCCGGACACTGAGCTGGAACGCGAAATCGTCCAAAAACCGAGAACGGTTGAGCTTCATTGCCTGGAGAACCATTTGCTGCTATACCCACAAGCGCATGCCGCGCAACGCTGAAGTCATCAGACAGTGGAAGATCCTGCGTACGCTCGAAGCCAGCCGCCAGGGCGAAACCATCGCCGGGCTGGCTCGTCAGCGCGGCGTGACGACTCGGACCATCTGGCGTGACATCGTCGCGCTCCAGGAAGCGGGCTTTCCTCTGATTGACGAGAAACCGGACGGGCGCACGCGATGGAAGCTGCTGGATGGTGGCTTGAAAGGCCTGCAGAATTCCGGTCTGTCAGTGAGCGAGCTGGCGTCGCTGTACTTCAGCCGTGCGCTCGTAGAATGCCTGGTCGGGACAGCGTTTCACGAGGATGCCAGAAGCGCGATGGACAAGGTCGCTGCCGCGCTACCGCAACGGATGCGCGCGTTCCTGGATCGCCTGCCTGCCGTGTTGAACGTGAAAGCAAATCCAGGGAAGAAGCGCGAAGAGACCCGCTATCGTAAACACATCGCCGACCTGCTGAATGCGGTGCTCGAGCATCGCCAGGTGAAGATGAAGTACTACTCGGCATCGAGCCGGCAGACCAAAGACTACGTGGTCGAGCCGTATCGGCTCGCCTTCGCACAAGGCGGCATGTATCTACTGGCGCAGGTTCCGAAGTATCGCCAGTTGAGGACGTTTGCGGTCGAGCGGATCAAGTCGCTGTCGGTGACCGCGCAGACGTTCGAAGCCCCCGAAGGTGCGTCAACGGATCCGTTTCCCAACTCGCTGGGCGTGCATACGGGAGCGCCCGCGCGCGTCGAGGTTGAATTCCTGCCGGAAGCGGCCGCTCATGTGCGCGAGCGGACATGGCATGGCTCGCAGGAGATTCGCGAGAAACCCGATGGCTCGCTTCGCCTGACCCTGAACGTCTGTCACGACTGGGCGCTGCGGAGCTGGATTTTGAGTTTCGGCCCACTGGCTCGAGTTGTATCACCTTCGTCGCTGGCCGAGTCGATTCTCGAGCAGCTCGAAGAGGCCCGCGACGGGTACGCACCGCAGTTCGATTTTGAGCTGCACTCCGATCCTCATGGATTCGGCGATCATCCCCGGTTACCGTTCGGTGTGCGAACAACGCAGGTTGATACACAGTGATGACTGGGGCTGCCACGATCACTGTCCGATCGTGCTCGAAATCGAAGGTTAATTTGCGCCTCTGACCTCACCCTTCAGCATCATAGCCGGCGCCGATGCCACAACTCGTCGAGCGTCAGCGGAAGACGCGAATCGCTGAGCGTCAATCACCCGCGCCTCGATCGCGATCTCGACCGCTCGCCCAGCCAATGGATCCGGCACGATAGTCAGGATCGTTCCATTGAGATGCATGGAATAGCCGCATCCATCATCTGACGTGTCCACCCAGTTGTTGCAGAAAGCCAGCGATGCAAGGTCGCCGGCACGCACGAACCAGTAATCACGTAACAACTCGTCCAGCGAATTGCCACCCGCGGCATGAAGGTATGAATCGCGGGCTGACGTCATTTCTTCAAAGAACGCACGCCACTCCGGATGATCGCCGTAGCGCCGATAGACATGCAGACGATGTTGCGCCGCGAGAGCGGCTGCGTACGGGTCGGATGTGAGCGGCTCGAGACCGCGCGACGAGGTGTCGCGCTTCACCGCATCGGACACTTCGGTGAAATCGAGCAACTGCCCCGTCGTCTCGTCCACAACAAGCGCCTCGTCTGCCACTGCCCATCCGCAGTCGTGCTGCTCGACTGCATTCAGAATCGACACCTTCCGTGGCGACTCGGGAAAGTGGGAAGACGACCAGGCGCGCATGATACGTGCCGCCAGTGCGGCATGTGCGGGCTGTGTGATCAGCTGCTGGGAAGATGCGAGTCGCCTGATGATCAAAGGGCTGATATCTAGTTCGTCGGGGCTGGCTTCATCATGCGCGCCTTGATGGCCGCGCGATCGACGGCCGTGCCCCGCAGATATACCTCTGAGATTCTTCGCGTGTTCTTGATGTCGTCGAGCGGATTCGCATCCAGCACGATGAAATCGGCTCGCTTCCCCGCCGCGACGGTGCCGGCGTCGTTCATCCGCAGAAACTCCGCGGCGTTCTTCGTCGAAGCGACGATCACATCGGATGGCGTCATCCCGGCCGCCACCATGTCTTCCATCTCCACGTGATGGCTCCACGGAACGCCGCCATCGGTGCCCAGGACGATTCTGACGCCCGCCGCGTGAATCTTCGCCAGGTTGCGTGCCTGGATTCCGTATGCCTTCTGCGCGTCTGCGCGGTCGGTCGCGGCTTCCTGCAGCTTCTTCACCTCGTCGGCCGGAAGGCTTTCGGCCAGCCAGCTCATGTCGGTGGCCACGCCGCGATCGGGCAGGTTGGGCGCGACAACGAGGTTTGCATGCTGCTTGAAGAGCGCCAGGCCCTCTTCATCGATGTCGCGATCGCGGACGCTGTGCGCAAAGGCATCAAGGCCTGCGCGCAGCAGCCCTTTCGCGTCTTCGAGCGTAAAGATGTGAGCCGTCACGCGGAGTCCGTTCTTGTGCGCTTCGTCGATGATGGCGCCATAGAGCGTCGGCGTCAGCTTCTTGTATTTGCCATCGCGGTCGTCGACCCAGATCTTCACGAAATCCACTTTGCGCGCCGCCAGTTCCTGCACGGCTTTCCTCGCTTCGGCGTCGCTCGTCACCCAGTAAGGCGCCTCGGTTCGGCCTGGCTCCGGCATCGTGATCCCGCGTCCGGCGGTGCGAAGCAGCGCACGGGTCGGAACAACTTCGTCCCGCACCTGGAAGGCGACGTCGCCCGTATCCTGGCCAAGGCTCGCAACCACCGCCACGCCGTAGTACGCCTTTCGCTGCAACCTGTCGACGAGCTCCTCGCGCGAGGTCGGCATATGCGTATGCGTATCGACGATCGCTGGCATCACGGTCTTGCCGGTCAGATTCACGCGGCGCGCCCCTGCCGGGACTGTCACATCGCCTGCCCTGCCCGCTTGCACGAACCGATCGTTCTCGACGATGAAGACCGCGTTCTCCACTGCCGGGGAGCCATCCCCGATGAGAAGCCGCGCGCCCTCGAACACAGTGACGTTTGTTGCAGCGGGAGGCGGCGCTGGATCAGTGGATGGTCCCGAACAGGCCGCGGCCACGAACATGCCGATCACAGCGAAGCCGCGAAGCAGTGTGTTCATTCGGTGCATAGGTCCTCCGCTACTTCTTCAGGGACGGGTGCACATACCCCGCTGTCAGCACGCGCGCGGACGGGCGGAAGCTGAGATAGTCCACGTGATCGGGGATCGTCACCCAGCCGTGCACCGTGCCGGAGGGGATGATGATGATGTCGCCCACCTTCACGTCTCTCGTCACCATGTCCGATCCGATCACGGGTCCGCTGCACGAGGGGCCGTTCAGTTCCTTCGTCACGGCGGAGTCGGGCGCCGAGCGTCGGCCGTTGACGATGCGGCCACCCGTGACCATCGTGCCGCCACCGGACACGATGTAGTACCCCTCGGTTTGCTCGTCGTGCGTCAGGCCGTTCGGTGCGCCAGCCGGGGGCGGCGTTGCGCTTTTGTCGCCACACGGTTCGGCCGGAGGCTGATTCGCGCGGGCGGCGCCGCCGCCCCCTCCACCGGCTCTCGCGCCGGGCGCCGGCGTCGCGCCGCGATGCACGATGCCGACGGCGAAATTCTCCGACCCGATGTCCACCACCCTGATCTGACGATCGCCACCCGGCTGCTTGTTGACGGTGTCGACTTCTTCCCTGGTGATGTAGGTGGCCGGTTTCGACGATCCCGACTGGGCGAGCGCTACGAAGGGAACGAGCGACGCCACGAAGATGACGACATTGCGCACGATGGTTCGCATGAGCAGCCTCCAGATCTGACGCGGGAACGTGGCGCACGCTGCCGCTGCAGGGATGTCAGGTTTCGGCGGGATGGTAACCCAGGCGGTGTGGTTTTGCTACCGGATTGACGCCGCTCGCACAGGTGTCACGAAGCGTTGAGCTTTGTGCCGATGTCGTTGAGTTTCGCCAGGGTCGACCCGACATCACGGTGGATTACGCCGAGCTCGTGGCCGATGCGGTTGAACCGCTCGTCCATCGCCGCAAAGTGGCTGTGGATCGCCGAGAACTGCTTGTACATCGAGCTGAACTGCGCCTCGATGGCCTCGAAGCGTTTGTCATGAGCGGCCAACCGAGCGCGCACTTCGGCGAATCCGGCATGCACCTCGGCGAAACGCCGATCGATCAGCTCGGCCTGCTCACGAAAGTGTTCTTCCAGCGTCTTGCCGCCCATCATCGCCTCGATAACCGCGACTCGTTGTTCGAGAGAGTTGTCTGACATGCCCCTACTCGATGCCGGATGCATGCCGGGACGACGGTAGCATCGTCGTCGAACAGAAACAATCGATCGAATTCGCGCGTTGAAGATTCTGATCGACGGATTGAGTTGGGCGTACGCACGTATTTCAACGTGCGAGTTGAGGGGCGTTCGACAGCGGTCGTTTCGTCAGGACTGAAGCCCTGCGCTACTCGCCTTGCCATGCGGCGAGACGATCTGTCATCCAGCCGGACGTGTTCGTGCAGCGGCCCGCTGGGCCGTAGCGCGCAAGTAATCGGCCGGTGGGTTCCGGCCGGCAGGAGGACAGATCGTTTCGTCGGCGTTGGCGGCGCTTCGACAGGGCTAAAGCCCTGTGCCACCGGGGACGCAACAGCGCGACGGTCCGGCTAAAGCCGGACACTACGTACTGCGCAGCTTCGTCAGGACTGAAGCCCTGCGCTACTCAGCGCCTTGCCATGCGGCGAGACGATCTGTCATCCAGCCGGACGTGTTCGTGCAGCGGCCCGCTGCGCCGTAAACGCGCAAGCAGACGGCGGGTGGGTTCCGGCCGGCAGGAGGACAGATCGTTTCGCGGCGTTGGCAGCGCTTCAGCAGGGCTAAAGCCCTGTGCCACCGGGGACGCAACAGCGCGACGGTCCGGCTAAAGCCGGACACTACGTACTGCGCAGCTTCGGCAGGGCTGAAGCCCTGCGCTACTCGGCGCCTTGCCATGCGGCGAGACGATCTGTCATCCAGCCGGACGTGTTCGTGCAGCGGCCCGCTGCGCCGTAAGCGCGCAAGTAGACGGCGGGTGGGTTCCGGCCGGCAGGAGGACAGATCGTTTCGCGGCGTTGGCAGCGCTTCAACAGGGCTAAAGCCCTGTGCCACCGGGGACGCAACAGCGCGACGGTCCGGCTAAAGCCGGACACTACGTACTGCGCAGCTTCGTCAGGACTGAAGCCCTGCGCTACTCAGCGCCTTGCCATGCGGCGAGACGATCTGTCATCCAGCCGGACGTGTTCGTGCAGCGGCCCGCTGCGCCGTAGCGCGCAAGTAGTCGGCGGGTGGGTTCCGGCCGGCAGGAGGACAGATCGTTTCGCGGCGTTGGCGGCGCTTCGACAGGGCTAAAGCCCTGTGCCACCGGAAGCAGAGCAATCAACAGGGCTGAAGCCCTGTGCCACCGGAGAGGCAACAGCGCGACGGTCCGGCTAAAGCCGGACACTACGTACTGCACAGGCTTCGACAGGGCTAAAGCCCTGTGCCACCGGGGAAGCGCGGCTTACTCGAAGCGCTCCATGCCGCGCGGCTTCCAGGTCTTGCTCGATTCGGGCCTCAACAGATGCCGGATGAGCGCGCGCGCATCTTCCGCGTGCTGTGCCCGCGAAGAAACGGCAATCGCCGTGTCGATCCACAGGCCATACACCTGCGGCACTGGACCAACCAGCTCGATCTCCTTATACGGAAGAATCTGGCTGATCGTCTGAATCGCCATGTCGCCCTCACCCGCCGCGAGCGCCTGACCGCCTTCGCCCTTCGTGCTCGCCGGCGCGTTCACGCCCGCGAACTCGGGACGCTTGAGCATGTCGTCGATGATGGTCGCCACCATCGTCCGCGACGCGGGATTCGAGCGCATCACCGCCTTCGCGCTCTTCAGAGCGGCCGCGAACTTCTCCGGCGTCGAAATATCCGGCTTCGGTGCGCCGGCTTTCACCGCCAGACCCATCCGGTTGCGGCCGAGCGGCATGAACGGCCCCGACACGCCACCCTCGAGCGCGAGCGTCGTCATCAACTGAAATGGCAGCACGATGACGTCGGGCGGAGGATTGCGCGTCGTCATCTCCTGGACGATGGTGCCCATCCCGACGACGTTGATGCCGACCTTCTTACCGGATTCTTTCGTGTAGCCGGCAGCTATGTCGGCCATGCCCGACATGAAGGCCACACCGGGGCTGAGCACCCGGACATCTGCTGTCGCATAGTCGCCCGACGTCGGCGAGTTCACCGGCGCCGCCGGCGTCTGCTGTCCGGCGAGACGAGGAACGACGACCGAAGAGACGATGACGGCAAGGGCGATCACATGAAGGCGGCGCATGATGCACTCCTGATAACCGCGCCTGAGCAGGCGCGACTGTTAAGCGGGAACAGTGTAGCCGGAATCGACGAGCGATTCACGCACCATCGGGACCACCCTGGTGCCGAACAACTCGATGCTCTTCATCAGCGCGTCGTGAGGCAGCGTCCCGTTGCTGTATTTCATATTGAAGCGGGAAAGCCCGAGGTCCCTCACCGTTCGCACGATCTTCGCCGCCACGGTCTCGGGCGAGCCGACATACAGCGCGCCATCGGGACCGGCTTCGCGCTCGAAGTCGTCGCGTCCACGCGGCGGCCAGCCGCGCTCGCGCCCGATGCGGTTCATCATCGCCAGATAGTGCGGCCAGACGTCCTCTTTTGCCTGCTCGTCAGTCGCCGCAACGTGCCCGGGCGAGTGCACCCCGATCGCGCCGGCCTCGGCGAAGTGACTGGCGTTCGGCGCACTGACAAGCTGCTTGCCGAGCTCCTTCAAGGCGCGCTTGTACAACTCGACATAAGGCAGGAACCGTTTCGCGCTGCCTCCGATGATGGCCAGCGTCAGCGGCAAGCCATGACGCGCCGCGCGGACGACCGACTCGGGACTGCCACCGACGCCAATCCACGTGCGCAGGCGGCCGTTCTCGACAGGGGGATACACAGTCTGATTGGTCAAGCTGCTTCGCGTGCGCCCCTCCCACGTGACGGGCTGCTGGTCGAGCAGCTTGACGAAGAGATCCAGCTTCTCCTCGAACAGCTCGTTGTATTGCGACAGATCGTAGCCAAACAGCGGATACGACTCCGTAAACGAACCCCTGCCGAGGATCACTTCCGCGCGCCCGTTCGATACCGCGTTGAGGGTCGAGAATCGTTCAAACACCCTGACGGGATCGTCCGTACTCAGCACCGTGACGGCCGAGCCGAGAAGCATGCGGTCGGTCTTGCCGGCGATGGCCGCCAGCACGACTTCGGGCGCCGACACCGAAAAGTCCGCGCGATGATGCTCGCCAACGCCGAACGCATCGACGCCAACCTGGTCGGCCAGCACGCCTTCGGCCACGACGTTGCGCAGCGCCTGCGCGGGCGTCACCAGACGTCCCTCACCGTCGAACACCACGTCTCCAAATGTATCCAGACCCAGTTCAATCATGTCGATCGAGTATGACGCATACGCACGTGAAGAGGATTCGGCCGCACGGTCAGACCTTCATGAGGATGCCGGACACCTTCTGTCCGGTCGATGCCTGCAGCGCGGTGACGTACAGACCGACCTGCAGCGCGTACTTGCCTCCGCGCCGAAACTCTTCGTCAGTCTTGAAATCGACGACCGTCCAGCTCGTACCGTCCCCGAATGCGAGATCGACAAACCCCTCGATGAGCCCGCCCTTTTCATCGCGCAGGGTCACGGGCACCTCGCGCCGGCAGAGGCTTTCCTTCTGGGCGTCCCGTGCGCGTTCGAGAACAGGATGCGCCAGCACGTTGGTCACCGCCGCGGATGCAAACGAGATTTCCTCGTCAGGCGCTCCCAGCGCCCGGGCTTGAGTTGCCACCACTCGCTCGATGGTCGGCCGGTCGGCATCGAGCGGCACAATGGCGAGCACCGCATGCACGAGCGCGCCGAAGCGAATGCCGCCCGGCCGCTCCTCGTGTCGCGGGATCTCGATGACAGAGACAGCGGGCGCGGACGGCAACGACTCTACTTCCGTCGACTTCGCCCACGCCGTCGCGGGCTGAGCCGCGATTGATGGAACGAGCGCGGCAGCCGCGGTCGAGTCGCGGCGCTCGCGCCACGTCTTGTACGTCTTCAAGCCGAAATCGACGATGGCATTGGGCACATCTTTGACAATGAGATCTGGCTTGCGAATGCCGCGCGATGGCTCGACGCCAAGGTCGAGCACGTGCGGATCCCACCAGACGATTCTGGCGGGTTCGTCTGCGGCGGGTCCAGAAGGACCCGCCCTACGTACGACTCCGGGACCCGGCGTACGTACCGACGTGGTGCAGGCCCGGGCACACGGTGTTTCCGTTTGCGGGATCGCCGTCAGGACGCATCACAACCGAATCCTTCGTCTTGAACTCGATGCAGCCCGGCGCCTGCGTCTGCTGCCGGCGTGTTTCTCTTGGCGGATAGATGGCAGAGTTCAGCGACTGAATCCAGCCCTCACGTTCTTCGTCGCCGACGGCGGGAATCACGAGGAGATCTCGCGCGCGTCGCGGCGACATAAGCGAGACGAGCACCCTCCGCACCGTCACGGCGAAGCTCGTCCTGCTCGTGATCGATCAGATCCCTTGGCGAACAGCCCGCGAGCTGAATCGCACACATGCCACGCGCGGCGTCGAGATAGCGGCTGGCGGTCGCGCGGTGCAGCTTGGCCGTCATGTCCACGAGCACGACGACGGGAAACTCGAGGCCCTTCGCCTTGTGGACGGTCATCAGCCGGACGCCGTCGCTGCCCTCTTCGAGAATCGGCGCTTCGGTCGCCTCGCCGTTTTCCGCCTGCGCGCGCAGCTCGTCGAGAAACCCGCGGAACGAGATGCCGCCTTCGGCTTCGTAGCGCCGCGCCAGCTCGGCCACGTGCGACACGTTGGCCAGCACCTGCTCGCCGCCGTGCTCGAGCGCGAATCCGACGTGGGCGCGGGTCGCCTCGAGAAGCTGCGAGATGGTCGAGGCCACGGGCACGTAATTGCGCGATTTGTGCAGCGATTGCAGCAGCGCCAGCGCGGAAAGAATCGGGGCGAATCGATCTAGGTCGGCAGGGCTAAAGCCCTGCGCCACCGTGGTCTCTGCGGCAGGGCTAAAGCCCTGCGCTACCGCGGTCTCTGTTTCCACCGGATTACCCGCCACCTTCTGTTTGAATGCGGAGACGACTGGAGAGAATGGGTGGCAATGACCCATCTTGAAGCGATACTCAAGCAGGTCTTCGTCGCCGATCGCGAAGAGCGATCCCCGCAGCGTCGCAAATACCGACAGTTCATCGTCTGGCCATTCGATGGCCGCCAGCGCAGCGCGAAGCGTTTCGACTTCGGCGCGATTGTGGAACGTCCGGCCGCCAATGAGAAGATGCGGGACACCGCGCGCTTCGAGGGCCTGAACGTACGAGCGTGTCACGTCTTCGTCGTAGCTGACGAAGCGGCGGAACAGCAGACAGATGTGCCGCGCCTGGATCGGCACCAGGTGCTCGCGCTCGGCGGGCTGAAAGCCCATCGCCGCGGACGCCCGCGAATCGACAGCCGACGGTCGTTCTGCGACCTTCCACCCGCTCTTGTTGATCAACCAGTGGATGTACGCACCGACGGCATCCGGAAGCGACTTCTCGATTTCGATGTTCGAGACACGCCTCACTCCATAAGGACTCGGGACAGGCAGCACGACGACCGATTGCTGATCCGTCACATCTGAACGGAATGGCTGCAATGGGACATAGTCGGCCTGCAACGCATCGGCGTCGCCGGTCATGACCTGCTCGAATGCCGCGTTGATCACGCGCTGGATGTTGGGCCGCGAGCGGAAGCTGGTCTGCAACGTCACCTGCTTCGCGCCGGCAGATTTCAACATTTGGTACACGGCCCGATAGACGCCGACGTCTGCGCGCCGGAAACGATAGATCGACTGCTTCGGATCCCCGACGATGAAGAGCTTGCCCGGCACGGGGCGCACCTTGCGCCAGTCGGCGACCGACGAGTCATCGGCCGCCAGCAACATCAGAATCTCTGCCTGCAAGGGGTCGGTGTCCTGGAACTCGTCCACGAAGATGCGCTGGAAGCGTGACTGAAAGCTGCGCCGCACACCTTCATCGTCGCGAATCAGGTTTCTCGCCTTGAGCAGCAGGTCGAGAAAGTCGAGCGCCCCGGCCCTGCTCTTCGCCAACTCGAATTCGTCGACGCACCCTTGAAGCTCCTTTTTAAGGAGAACGGCCAGGTCGGCATTCGCATCCCGCTCGAACGACGCGAGGCCGCTCATCAGGTTCTCGCGCGCCTGCCACACGTCTTCGCGCAGGACGTCCTTGCGATACAGCTTGCCGGTGCCTTTCCGCGCGTTCTTGAAATCGCGATTGCGGCCGAGCTCGATGAGCGACGCTTCGAGACGATCGTAGTCGCGCTTGACGACGGATTCGGTGCGCTGCAGGTCGTGACAGAGTTGGCGAGCCAGCCGGCTGTCGTAGAACAGGTTGTCGTACTGGTTGGTTGGACTGGCCAGCAACTGGACGTAATCGCTCAGCTGCGTGACGAGCGCGTCGATGCGCGATTTCCGATTGAATGGATGACGCGTCCATTCGCTCTCGAAATCGCGCCACTCTTTCAGCTCCCACCCGGCCCGGCTGATCCGGCCGATGGGTCCGTCATCGAACTCCGCCTGGGGACCGAAGCCGCTGAAGCTGGGTCGGCGCAGCGATCGGCGGACGCCTTCGGGCGGATCCGCAAGCTGATACTCCATCCAGCGTCGAAACGCGTCGCCGTAGAGCCGCTGAGCCTGCCCTTCGGTGAGCACCGTAAAGAGCGGATCGACCCTGGCTTCGACGGGGCGCTCGCGAAGGAGATCGGCGCAGAAGCCGTGGATGGTGCTGATCTGGGCCTCTTCGAGGTGGCCGAGGGCGTCGTCCAGTCGGGCGAGTCGGTCGGGATTGGCAGGGCTAAAGCCCTGCGCCACCGGTGCTGCCGCTTTGCGGCGCGCTTCTTCCAGCGCTTCGCGCAGACGCAGCTTGAGCTCGCCGGCGGCTTTTTCGGTAAACGTCACGGCAACAATGCGTGAGATTTCGGCGCGGCCTGTCTCAATGATGCTGATGATCCGCCGGACCAGCTCCGTCGTCTTACCGGTCCCCGCCGCCGCCTCGACGATGATGGTGTCGTCGAGCGCCGATTCGATGGCGTCGCGATCCTTCTGATCGGCCAGCTTCTTCGCGCTCATGGTTCCCCTCGCAGCGCGAGCAGATCCGCGATCTGCTGCTTCGATTTGCCTTTCGCGCGGTATTCCTGGTCGGGACCACAGACCGTCAGGAAGTCGCAATACCGGCACGCCTTCTCCGCGGGCGCCGGAGGCAGCGTTCCTGACTCTATGGCCCGATCGATGATTTCCATCGCGACGATGCCGACACGGCGACTCGTGTCGGTGATGGACACCGAGTGCTCGCTGAATCCACCGGCCGTCGTGCAGTAGGAGAAGCGCGCGCTCTCGACCGTACACCCCGTGGCCGCCTCGATGGCGAGACTGTAGATGACAGGCTGAAGCTGCTGACCGCCGCCGATAATCGAGCGGCGCTCTGACCGATTCCTCGACGTCTTGTGGTCGGTGACGCGGAGGATTGAGCCGGGTCCTGCAGCACCCGGCCTACCTGCCGGAGTGGTGCGTCTCTCTACGAGATCGATTGAGCCGCGCAGTTGAAAGCGCCCGTCGATGACGACAGGCTCCGGGCGGCTGTTCGGATCGCGAGGCGCATAGGCACCTGGTTCGGTCGCCTCGTTGGGCAGGCCGAACGCGTACTCGAAGAACAACGGCTCCCAGTCGTGCGTCTCGGCAAAACGGCGGGCCCACACGTGCAGATCGGTCCGCATGCTCGCAATCTCGTCCTGCCACACACGATCGACGGCTGGCGCCACCCGTTCGGCGTAGTTGGCGGCAATCCGTGTGAGCGTGGCATCGAGAGTGGCGAGCACCGCGTCGATCGGCGTCGTCGCAATCGGCTTCTTCTCCCGTTGGAGCGCCCTGAAGAACTCGGCCTGCACTTCGTGGAACAGGCTCCCTTTCGTGAGCGGATCCAACCGCTGAAGCGGCTCGGGCTCTTCGAGCGGCTCGAGCCTGTAGAGCGCGGACAGCAGAAATCGATACGGGCAGTACGCGAAGTTCTGAAGCGCCGAGACGGAGTACGACCGCTCGCCGAGACGCTGCTTCTGCAGGAATGGGCGCGTGGCGTCGGTCACACGGACGATGCCATCGAATTGCGACCACTGGGATTTCGAACGCGCCCAGCGTTCGGTGGCCGACCTTCGAAGGCAATCGTTCAACCGCAGCATGTAATGCGCGTGCCCTTTCACATCGTCGCTGCTGCGCATCAGGACACGAAGCACCGAGAGGTCATGCTCGAAATCGTCTATCGCATCCTCGGGGTGTTGAGGCGCCGGCCAGGCCAGGCTTGCGTTGGCTTCCTGTGCGGCTTGCGTCTCGAGCTGCTGATGATCCGGAATTTTTCCAGTGACCGCGCGCATGACTTCGAGCGCGTAAAACGACGGCACGCGCTGGCGGGCTTCTGCCGTTTCGATGCGCGGGAATGACACGTAGAGGCGTTCGGTCGCCGCACCCACGGCGAAACGCAGAAGCAGACGCTCGAGATCGGAACGATCGTCCCGCACGGCAAGGGCAGGGCTGAAGGTCACTGACCCCGAGACAGGGCTAAAGCCCTGCGCTACAGATCTATTCAGCTCGTTACGCAGGTCGTCCACAAGCAGTGGATCTTCACGAAGCTTCTGGGGAAACAGCCGTTCCGCGAGGCCGGGCACGAACACGATGCGGAACGAGCGGCCGCGGGCCTGGTGAGGGCTGCCGACAAATACGCGGCCGTACCGGTTCGCGGGCGGCTCGACCTCGAGCGACATGAGCCGATCGGCAAGCACATCGCGCACCTCGGCCAACCCGACGGGTCCCACGGCACCCATCGGCCGGAGATCGGCAAGCACCCGCAGCACATCATCAGGCGTGCGCAACACGCGCGGCACCAGACCATCGAGGCGCTGCAACCAGTCGCCCCACGAAGACGACTCGGGCCAGCCGGTCATCACCTCGATAATCGGCAGCGCGAACGTACGCAGATGCGCGAGCTGCTTGCGCTCGCGCACGAGACGCAACACTCTCGGCGAATCGGGCTCCTCTGATTGCAGCGCGCGGATCTTGAGCTCCCACTCGCGATCGAGGCCGTTCAACCTTCGCGACCACCGATCGGCCCCGCCAATGACGGCCGATTCGACGAGCAGGGCCTCCCACTTCCAGGGCGCGCGGAGCGTGCCGCTGACGGCCACTGACGACGGTTGGGCAATGGTCGATGGGCTTGGGGCGATGGGCGATGGGTCGTCGTCGAAGGGCAAGAATCTGTCGACCGGTAATCGCTTCCTGGCTGTGTCAGGCTCTTCGGGCTTCGCCGCGACGTCGGATGCGGCACCAAACACGTCATCTGCCGGCGCGACCCAGTCGGGATCGTCCTTATCGAGCTGTGGTTGGCCCGACTCGTCCAGGTCGGGAACCTGTGCCAGCGAGAGGTACTCGGCAAACCGCTTGGCCGAGAATTTCTCGACCGCGCAGCTCAACAGCGCGAGAAACGCGCGCCCGGCGGGATGCGGGCGGCGCGTTCCACGGTCGAAGTACGCGGGAATCTTCGCGCGGCTTAGCGCGTGCTCGAGAACGCCAAGGTACTGCTGAGGCGACCTGACGAGAATGGCCATCTCGTCGAAGCGCGCGCCGCGTGCGGCCTCCTTGACGAGACGCCGCGCCATCTCGACACACTCGCGCCCTTCGCCAGGCGCCGAAAACCAGACGAGCTCGCCGCTCGGTTCGCGCTCGGGCGGCGGCTCGGGAGAAAACAGATAGCGCGTGAGGTGTCCGAGATCGGTGTGCTGGTCGCCTTGAACAACCTCGGCCACCACACCCCGCGCGGCCAGCTTCCCGAGCGTCCTCGAATCGCCCGATGGAATCGTGATGAGCGCCTTCGGCGCGCCCTGCACGAGCGTCCAGAGAAACGTCGCTTCTGCTTCGGAATCGAACGGGACGTCGAGCAGCAGGACCGGCATGGACCCGAACGGCGTCAATGGCACCGGCCGTGACGCCAGCGCCGCCGTCGCACCCGCGAAGAGCGTGGCTCTATCGCTCGCCCCCGCCTCACCCATCAAGAGATCGACGCGGTCCAGCAGCTCCGCCAGGTCTGGTCCGCTTCGACTCAAACGATTCAGCTGCTGACCCGACGTCCCGGCCAGTCGCAGCTCTGTCAGCGTTCGCGCGAGCGCTCGTGGAAACCCCGGCGTACGCGCGACCGGCGAAAAGTATTCAAGCACGTCATCGCGATTGGCTTCGAACGTCGCCCGTGCGGCCACCGCCTCGTGCCCGAGTCCGGTCGATGGCGAGCAATCGTTCGAGGCCAGGTGCAACATCGCCAGCTTCGCCGCGAGCTGCGTGAACGACAGTCGATGCAGCCCGAACGTCGCGCCTTTCTCGACGGCGATGCTCCGCGCGAAATCGTCCACGGCTCCGCGTGAGGCGCCAACGAGCAGCACTTCGTCGCCGGGCGCGAACTGATCGACAAACGCGCGTGCTTCGCGCAGGCGGATGGCCGCCGTTGGTGACTGAATAGCCCGCATTAACGGCTACGGCCGGAGGAAATTGTTTGGGGGAAAGCGATGGGCTGCCGCTGTCGCGTCATTCATCATCTCCTTCTCGGACTCCATGCCGAGAAACCGGGCACGGTGACGTTGTGACCACCGTTAATGGGGAATTCTAACATGCAGGGCTACAGCCCTGCGCCACCGCAACGGCAGTACGTAGTGTCCGCCTTCAGGCGGACCGCGTGAAAGTCCGGCTAACGCCGGACACTACGTACTACATACGCCACGATGGCAGGGCTAAAACCCTGCGCTACCAGCACGACGGATGGCAGGGCTAAAGCCCTGCGCCACAAGTCGGCGACGGCGCTACGGGAGACGCAGCACCTGGCCCGGCTTGATCTTGTTGGGATCGGTCAGCACGTCCTTGTTCAGCTCGAAGATCTTCATGTACGAGCCGGCGTTACCGAGTTGATCCTTCGCGATCTGGCTGAGCGTGTCTCCTGATTTCACCGTGTAGGTCTTGGTCGCAACGGCCGCCGCCGCCCCAGCCTTGCCGGCCGTCGACGTGGCGCCCGCAGCGGGGGTTGGACCGCCGGTCACCTGAATGTCCGCCATGACGTCTTTCTGCCACGTGGGGATCGTTTTGATCGCAGTCCAGATCTCATTCTTTTCCGCCTCGGTCGCGACGGTCCCCTTGAAATACAACTTGCCGTCGCGCTCCTCGGCGTTGCCGTGGAACTTTCCCTTCGACGTCTGAATCGCGTGTGCGTACGTGTCTCTCAGTCCCATACTCACCTCCAAGTCCAAAGATCGACTCTACGCCTAAGACGAGCGCGGCATTGTCCGCTATCGAACCGCGACGGATCGATCGTCGACGACGTGCTGAAGAATGTCGGAAAGATACTGGGAGGACGCTAGCCTATAGCCTAGGAGTAAGAAAGTCTCCTGATGTCCGATCTGGCCATGCGATGACTTGGATAACCCGAGGCGTGTAGATCGATAGTTGGTTTGGCGTTGCTGCGGCGCGAAGCCGTGCGCCCCTCGACTTCGCTCGGGGCGCCCTGAGCTTGTCGAAGGGCGAAGGCGGCCGACGGGTGACGCCTGACCGCGCGAGAAGCTCGAGGGCCTCGAGCGAGGACGAATGGCGAAGTGAGTGTCCTCGCGTCACGCGGTCCGCCGCGGCGTCGCAGCGCGCGTCCGGCCCCGAAGCTTCGGATTCGCGTGGCAGCAACGCCAGCCCAACGCCTTCCAGTCCGAAACGAGTACCCGGTCCGGCTGAAGCCGGACACTACGTACTTTCACACGGTTTGAAACCGCTTCTAGGACTCGTCGCGCTCTTTGCCGAGCACGCTCTCGATATTCGCCATCAGATCGGACACGGTGAACGGCTTCTGCACCAGCCGCATGCTCGCGTCGGGCTGCCCGCCCTGCAGGACCATGCTCGCGGGATAGCCCGACATGTACAGGACCGGCATGTTGGGCCGGAGTTTCCTGAGACGTTCGGCAAGCTCGGGGCCGCTCAGTTGCGGCATGACGACGTCGGTCACGAGCAAGTGGATGCGCTCGTCGGTCGCCGACGCCAGGGCGATGGCTTGTTCCGGTTGTGCCGCTTCGATCACGTGGAATCCATGACGCTCGAGCGCGAGCTTCGTGAAGCGCCGGACGGCGTCCTCATCCTCGACGAGCAGGATGGTTTTGCGGCTCACCATCGCCGGCCCGGGCTTGACGGGAGTCTGCACGATCACGGGCACGTGCCCGGACGCCGGCAGAAAGATCCGGAACAGGGTACCCCTGTTGACTTCGCTCTCCGCCGAAATGAACCCGCTCAGTTGCTTCACGATGCCATAGACGGTTGACAACCCGAGCCCCGTGCCTTTGCCAAGCGGTTTCGTCGTGAAGAACGGCTCGAAGAGGTGCTCCTTCGTCTGCGCATCCATGCCCGTGCCGGTGTCTCGAATCGTCATCAGCACCTGCTGACCCAAAGCTGACGCGGGAATCCAATCGGCCTCGACCGCGTTCTTCGTCGCAATCGTCAGTGTTCCGCCCGTCGGCATGGCATCGCGGGCGTTGAGCGCCAGGTTCATCACCACCTGCTCCACCTGGCCGGCATCGCCCATGACGGAGTGCAGAGCGGAATCGAGCTCAATCTCGACGCGAATCGATTCGCCGATGAGCCGCTCCAGCATGGGCTTCAATCCTTCGATCACTTCGTTCAGGTTCAGATCGCGCGGCTGAACGATCTGGCGCCGGCCAAAGGCGAGGAGCCGCCGGACGAGGCCGGCCGAGCGCTCGGCGGCGCGCTGCACCTCTCTCAGATCCTTCGAAATCGGCTTGTCGTCGCCGATCTGCCCGAGGATCATGTCGACGTATCCGATGATGGCGGTCAGGTTGTTGTTGAAGTCATGGGCGATGCCGCCCGCCAGCCGGCCGATGGCTTCCATCTTCTGAGAGTTCGAGAGCTCGGTCTCGAGCCGCCGGCGCTCGGTAATGTCGACGATGA
Source organism: Vicinamibacterales bacterium (assembly GCA_963746535.1). Classification (GTDB taxonomy): domain Bacteria; phylum Acidobacteriota; class Vicinamibacteria; order Vicinamibacterales; family JAMQPK01; genus JAMQPK01. The sequence continues at coordinate 452,567 of CAVVBP010000014.1, forward strand.
CACCGGTCGCACCGGTGATCTGGTGCCGCTCATCCCGGAGCGGCACCGACCAGGCTTCGAACGTGAGGTCCTGCACGTCGATGTGGCTGCTGAACGTCTCGCCCACCAGCGCGCGGCGCACGTGCTCGACGAGACCCCTGAACGGCTCGAACTCGATTTCCTTGAACCGCTGGCCGACGACCTCCTGCGGCGTCACGCCGACCGACTGCAGCGCCTGCCCCGCACAGAACGTGGCGACCCCATCGCGATTGCTCGCCCACAAGACGAGCGGCAGATTCGACATGACGACGCGCAAGCGCTGTTCGGTGGCGCGCAGCTCGTCTTCGGCACGCTTCCTGGCGGTCATGTCGCGCGACAACCCGAGCACGGCCGTCACGCTTCCGTCCTCGTCTGGAATCGGCGCAAGCCACGTGCTGAGCCACACCTCGCGATCGAGGTACATCGTCTTGCCTTCGGCGTACAGCGGCTTGCCTTCGGCGAGCACCTTGCGAAGATTCTCGGCCTGCCGTTCGGCCACTTGCGGCGGGAAGATCTCCGTGCGCAGCCGGCCGATGACGCGATCGGGCGTCGTGCGCAGCTGCTCGGCGGCCGCCTGGTTGACGTACTCGATCCGATCGTCACGGTTGACCACGAAGATGTGGTCCTGCGCCGCGGTCGTCAGCACGCGGTAGTAGGCCTCGCTGCGGCGCAGCGCATCTTCGATGTTGCGGCGGCTGGTGATGTCGATGACGAAACAGATGAAGCCGGCGTCTTTTTCACCAGATGGCAACGATGTCGCCGACACGAGCGTCGACACCAGGGAACCGTCTTTGTGGAGAAGAGGAATCTCGGTGCGCCGCTCTGCTCCGTTTATCGGAGCTTCGAAGCACTCGCGCACTCTTGCGTGCTCGCCGGCGGGAACGAACGACAGGAGCGCCGCATCGGCCATTTCGGCGGGCGTCCGCCCAACGAGCGCCGCCATGTGCGGATTGACATACTGCGTCGTCAGCGCGGCGTCGAGCGTCCAGACACCCGTGCCGAGCGCGTCGAAAAACGCGCGCTGGTCCGGGCCGCGTCCGAGCATCCAGTTTCGAAGGCTGTCGAAGGCCATGCGGCGGGCAGCAACATGCTATCGCACTAGCCTCCTGTTGCATGAACCGTTAAGATGCTGCCTTCCGGAAGGAGCCATTTATGAAGCATCACGCACGATACCTGTTTCTTGTGCTTTGCCTTGCCGTCGTGTGCGCGCGTATCGGCCATGCCCAGCAGGACTTCAGCAAGGTCGAGATCAAGACCACCCAGCTGGCCGGCAATGTCTACCAGCTCGAAGGACAGGGCGGGCATATCGGCGTGCTCGCCGGGCCCGACGGAGTGCTCATGGTCGACAGCCAGTTCGCGCCGCTGTCAGAGAAGATTCTGGCCGCGATCAAGGCGATCAGCCCGTCGCCCATCCGGTTCCTCATCAACACGCACGTGCACGGCGACCACACCGGCGGCAACGCCAACTTCGGGGCGCTGGGCGTGACGATCATCGCCCGGCCCCAGTTGCGCGCACGGCTCGAAAAGCCCGCTCCCGGGGCCAACGGCGCACCGGGCACGCCGGCTCCTGCGGCGGCGCTGCCGCGGCTGGTCTATGACGCGCCGATGACGCTCTACATGAACGGCGAGCAGGTGCAGCTGATTCCGATACCGGGCGCGCACACCGACGGCGACACCCTCGTGAAGTTCGTCAACGCCGACGTCATCTTCACGGGCGACTTCTACCGCTCGATGGGCTACCCGAATATCGACCGCGCGAACGGCGGCTCGCTGGCGGGCATGGTGGCGGGGCTGTCCAAGATCGTCGATCTCTCCGGGGCCTCGACCAAGATCGTTCCCGGCCACGGGCTCGTCGTCGATCGCACGGCCGTCGCGTTCCATCGCGACATGATCACCGCGCTGCGGGACAAGGTCGCGCCGATGGTGAAGAAAGGGATGACGGTGGAGCAGGTGACGGCCGCCAAGCCGACGGCGGACTACGATACGAAGGTGCCTGGTATCGGCACCACCGGCGATCGCTTCATCGGTCAGCTAGTCGCGGAACTCGGCGGCAGCGCAAAGTAAGGGCAGGTTAAACAGCGCTGAAGCGCTGTGCCACCGAAGCGATTAGGCGTGAAAGTCCGGCTAAAGCCGGACACTACGTATTACTGATCGGTGGCGTACTACTGATCGGTGGCACAGGGCTTTAGCCCTGTCATCACTTAGCCTGCGGCGGTGGCGGATAGAACGCCGGATCCATGGCCAGCAGATCGGCACGGTAGCTCACGCTGTTCGCGGTTGGGAAATCGGCCGGGACTTTTTGCGTGACCGCGCCGGTGGCCGCCCATTCGGTGCCCCGCTGCGTCAGCACGACGAAATCAACCGAGCTCATCGCCGGCACGTCGTGCCCCATCGGCAAGTGCACGATGCGGCCCTTCCCGAACGACAACGCCATCACCATCGGCTCGTCGCGCCCGGTGCCGCGATTTTTCGGATCCGCATACGCGGTCGCGAGCACACTCATGTTGCGGCCCGGCCCGCGCAGGTTCATGTACAGCTCGTCGCCGTGATGCATCCAGGTCTTCGGCAGGCCTCTCAGGATCGGATGACTCCCGTCACGAACCGTCACGAGAAACGGCAGCCGCGCGCCGTGCGCACCGGCACGTCCGGGCGTCTCGTCGGACGCGAGCTTCCCGTCCTTGAAATACCAGATCGGGCCGGATTTTTCGTCGCGCGCGCCCCACCCGCCAACCCCGATCATGTCGTTGAACGCGGTCCAGTGCGGAAAGGCATTGTCGGCGCCGTGAATCGACACGAGGCCGCCCCCGCCTTGCACGAATTTCTCGAACGCCGCCTTCAGCTCGTCGCCCCACTCGGGCGCCTTCCCGTCGATGCCGTTGTTGTAGTTCATCATCACGACGCGATACTGCGAGAAGTCCGGCTTGAAGCTCGCAAACGCGGGGCTGGCCACCTCGGGCGCGGTCACGACGGTCGTGTCGAAGAGGCCCGTGTCGTCCAGCATCTTCTTGAGAACCGGAGTCGTCGCCCGCCAGTCGTGGTTGTTCTGGCCGTCCAGGAGCATCACGCGGATTCGGCCCTGGCCGCTCACACCGGCCCCAAAGAGCACGGCGATCGCGAGAAAAAGGATCCCGGAACCGTTTCTCATCGTGCCTCCGGAAGGGTGAACGCGTACAGCGCTGTGCCACCGGCGAACACGACGTACTGACGTCCGTCGAGCTCGTAGGAGATCGGAGAGTTGTTCACTCGACCGATCGTCGAATGCCACAGCGTTTCGCCGTCGCTCGTGCGAAGCGCCAGCGCGTTGTTGTAGTTGTCGCCGGAAAACGTCAGGCCCGTCGTCGTGGTCAGAACGCCGGCCGCACCGGCACCCTCGCCGATGTCGTGGCTCCACTTGATCTGCCCGGTCTTGAAATCGATCGCGCGCAGCGCGGCGCGTGAATACACGCTCGAGTTCGCGCCGGCCCAGCCGTACGCGCCGTGCTCTTTCTTGAAGAAGTAGATGCCCCACGCGTCCACGGCACTGACGACGAGCAGGCCGGATGCAGGATCGAAGCTCGGTGATCGGTAGTTGGTGGCCCCTGCCTCGTTCGGCGCCACGAGTCGTCCGTCCCGTTTCGGTTCCTTGTCCGGATTCGGAATCGGCCGGCCGTCCTTATCGATCTCCTTTGCCCAGTTGACGGCGGCAAACGACGTGGTCACGAGGGCCTTGCCCGTCGTGCGATCGAGCACGAAGTAGTAGCCGTTGCGCGACGCCTGCACCACCATCTTGCGCGGCGCCCCGTTGAATTCCGCGTCCACGAGCACCGGCACTTCGGCCGCGTCCCAGTCGTGCGTATCGTGCGGCGACGCCTGAAAACCCCACTCGAGCGTACCGGTGTCGGGGTTGAGCGCCACGATCGAGCAGGTCCAGGGATTGTCGCCGGGACGCACCTCGCCGTTCAGCACTGGCGTCGGATTGCCGGTGCCGACGTAGAGCAGGTTCAGCGCAGGATCGTAGGTCCCGGTCATCCACATCTGTCCGCCCGTCGCACCGCCGGCAATTGAACCGGGTGTGCCGGGCGGCGGCGTGCTGTAGAACGTCCATTGCAGCTTTCCCGTATCGGGATCGTACGACTTCAAGATACCGGGCAGGTTGTCGAAGTCTCCCGCGACCCCGACGATGATGTGATTGCGGATGACGAGCGGCGCGGTCGTGGACCAGAAGCCGCGCTTGGCGTCGGCAATCACGATATCGTGTCTCACCTTTCCGTCCCGCGCATCCAGACCGATGAGATGCGCGTCGGGCGTCGTGACGAACACGAGGTCCTTGTAGACCGCGACGCCGCGTTGCCCGATGTGGAACGCGTCGTTGGCGGGGTGCGTGTATCGCCACAACTGACGTGCCGTGCGCGCATCGATGGCCCAGACGTTATCGGGCGCCGTCAGGTAGATGACGCCATTAGCCAGAACCGGGCTCATCTTGAGCGACTGCGTCTGGTTCGTCTGGAACGCCCACGCGAGCGAGAGTTGATGGACGTTGGCCTGTGTGATGGCCGACAGCTTCGTGTGCCGTTGTCCGCTGTAATCGCCATGAAACGTCGGCCAGCTGTCGACCGGCGGTTTCAGGAGAATCGAGGGGTCGACGCTCTGGGCGGCGACGGCCGCGACACAGGCGCAGGCGAACAGAATCGTGACGCACGGTTTAGGCATGGACATAAGCGTCTCTACTTCAACGATTGCAAGTATGCGAAGACATCGTGCATCTGCTGGTCCGTGTACTTGCTGAGCTGATCCACGTGCGCCTGAAGAGGGTTATCGATCGTCACGCGCACCTGCTTCACCGGCCACGACCGCGTCCAGCCGCCGGCATCCAGGATCGAAATCGAGAACTCGTCGTGCTGGACGACTCTTCCCGTCACGACCTGTCCGTCGCGCAGGGTGATGGTCGCGTTGGGTCTCGCCGGCGCCGGTCCCGCGTCGCGACCGGAACCGGGATATAGCAGCCGATGCAGCAACGCGAGACCCTGGTAACGCGAGCCGATTTTCGCGAAGTCGCCGGATGTGGCCGAATGACACTTCGCGCAGCCGCCCGCACCGTTGAAGAACTGCCGTCCTGCCTCGAGATTGCCGGTCTGCAGATCCTCGACGTCCACGGCGCGCCGGCCTCCGCCAAGCGCCTCGGCCTTCGTCTTCGTGTCGTGGATGAACGCCACGATCGCGGCGATATCGGAATCGCTCAGGTTCATTCCGGGCATCCCCTTGTCGGGACGTCCCTGACGGATGAGCGGCCCCAGCTTGTCGCCGCGCACATCTTCGGCAACCAGGCCCGACCGGGTGAGATCGGGTCCACTCTCGCCGCCCCCGGCATCGCGGCCATGACAGAAACCGCACTGCGCTACATAGCGCGACTGTCCGGCTTGAATCTGATCGGCCGGGTAGGACTGCGGCTTCGCCGTTGTCGGCGGCGGCTTCGACGCGGGGCTCGCCGCACCGCGGCCCTGTCCTTCCACGGGCGCTGATGCGAGCGCGCACAACAACACAACGCCCGCGCCGATTACAAAAATAGTCGGGAGAGCCGGTTTCAATGAAATCATGTTTGATCGACTAAACTTTGGCCGTCGAGCGTAACAGACATAGGGCGGACTGGCAATGGATGTTGTCCTTGGAATTGACGTCGGTACTGGCGGCACCCGCGTCGTCATTGTCGACACAGACGGTCAGGTGGTCGCATCGTCCACCGCCGAGCATGTGCCGTTCGCATCGCCGCGCACGGCGTGGGCCGAGCAGGATCCTGAAGACTGGTGGCGCGCGAGCCGCGAAGCCATTCGCCAGGCCCTGAAGATCAGCGGCGTCAAACCCTGGACGATTCGCGCCGTCGGTCTTTCAGGACAGATGCACGGTGCGGTGCTGCTCGACGAAGCGGGTGCCCTCGTCAGGCCGGCGATCATCTGGTGCGATCAGCGGACCGAGGCCGAATGTCAGTGGCTCAACAAGAAGCTCGGGGCGAAGAGACTCCTCGAACTGACGTCGAATCCCGCCCTCACCAACTTCACGCTGCCGAAGCTGCTCTGGGTGCGCACGCACGAGCCCGATGCCTGGAAACGCGTACGCCATGTGTTGCTGCCAAAAGATTTCGTGCGGTTGCGGCTGAGCGGCGAGTACGCCATCGACGTGGCCGACGCGTCGGGAACGCTGATGCTCGACGTCGCGCAGCGCCGGTGGTCGCAAGAGGTGATCGATGCGGCCGGCATCGACTCGCGGACGCTGCCGCGGGTGTTCGAGTCGCCCGACATCTGCGCGCACGTTTCGGCGCGAGCGTCGTCGGAAACCGGCCTCGTGGCCAACACACCGATCGTCGCGGGGGCCGGCGACCAGGCGGCAGGCGCGGTGGGAATGGGGATTACGCGGCCGGGCGCCGTGAGCGTCACGATCGGCACGTCGGGCGTGGTGTTTGCCGCCACCGATCGTCCGGCCCTCGATCCCAAAGGGCGCCTTCACACGTTCTGTCATGCCATTCCCGACCGGTGGCACGTGATGGGCGTGACGCAGGCGGCCGGGCTCTCGCTGCGCTGGATGCGCGAGCAGCTCGGGGTGGAGGAACACGGCGACAAGGGATACGAGATGATGACGCGCGAAGCCTCTGCGATCGAGGCGGGCGCCGACGGTGTGCTCTGGGCGCCCTACTTGATGGGCGAGCGCACACCCCACCTCGATCCGAACGTGCGCGCCGCGCTCGTCGGTCTGGCCGCCAATCACACGCGCGGTCATATCGTGCGTGCGGTGCTCGAGGGCGTGGCCTTCAGCCAGCGCGACTCGTTTACGATTTTCAGCGAGCTGAAGGTGCCGATTCAGCGGATTCGGCTGGGAGGTGGCGGTGCACGTTCCGCGCTGTGGCGTCAGATTCAGGCAGACGTGTACGGCCATGTGGTGGAGACGGTGGACGCCGACGAAGGTGCGGCATACGGCGCCGCGCTGCTCGCCGGTGTCGGCGCAGGCGTCTGGCCGAGCGTGGACGAAGCCTGCGACCGGCTCGTGACCAGTTCGGTCGCGGCTTCACCGGACGCGGCGCGTGTCGCCGTCATGAACGAGCGCTACGCCGCGTATTGCCGCGTGTACCCGGCCCTGCGCGCGATGGCCGATCCTGAGGGGCAGGCCTAAAGGCCTGCGCCACCGGTGTGGTGATTGGGCAGGCCTGAAGGCCTGCGCCACCAGTATGTGGATTGCTGATCTGACAGGCAGGGCTAAAGCCCTGCGCCACCGATATCGGTATCGTTGCACCATCGCAGACATCGGTAGCGCAGGCCTTTAGGCCTGCCTTTTGAGGCGGTAGTGCGGGGCTTCAGCCCCGCTATCTGGCAGAATGAGCACACTCTATGTCCGACTCGTATAGCCCTCGCCCGGAACACAAATTTTCCTTCGGTCTCTGGACGGTCGGCAATCGCGGCCGCGATCCATTTGGCGATGTCGTACGGCCGACGCTTGCGCCGAACGACGCGGTGGCCATGCTTGGAGAAATCGGCGCGTGGGGCGTCAACCTGCACGACAACGATCTCGTTCCGATCGACGCCTCGCCCTCGGATCGCGATCGCATCGTCAGGGAGTTCAAGTCGGCCTGCGAGCGGCATCACATCGTCGTGCCGATGGCGACGGTGAATCTCTTCTACGACGCCGTATTCCGCGACGGCGCATTCACGGCGAACGACCCCCAGGTGCGGGCGTACGCGGTGCAGAAGACGCTGCGCGCGATGGATCTCGGCGCGGAGCTCGGCGCGAAGATTTTCGTCCTGTGGGGCGGCCGCGAAGGCACCGAAACCGACGCGGCGCGGCGGGCAGACGACGCGGTCAAGCGATTACGCGAAGCGATCAACTATCTGTGCCAGTACTCGATCGACCGGAAGTACGGCTTCCGGTTCGCGCTCGAGGCCAAGCCCAACGAGCCGCGCGGCGACATTTACATGGCCACGACCGGCAACTATCTCGGATTGATTCCGACACTGCAATATCCCGACATGGTGGGCGTGAATCCGGAGGTCGCGCACGAACAGATGGCAGGGCTCAATTTCGTGCACGCGGTCGCGCAGGCCTGGGAAGCGGGCAAGCTCTTTCACATCGATCTGAACGATCAGGTCTCGGGCCGGTACGACCAGGACTTCCGGTTCGGATCGGCGAACCCGAAGTCGGCCTTCTTCCTCGTGAAGTTCCTGGAAGACGTCAAATATGACGGGCCGCGCCACTTCGACGCGCACGCATACCGGACGGAAGACTACGAGGGCGTCAAGCAATTCGCGCGGGGCTGCATGCGGACGTATCTCATTCTCAAGGAGAAGGCGGCGCGCTGGAATGCGGACAAAGAGATCCAGGAGCTCGTGGGTTCCGGTTCTGGTTCGCTGCCGGCGCGCGACGCGCTGCTCGCACAGAACTTCGACCGGACCGCGATTGCGGCGAAAGGGTTGAACTACGAGCGTCTCGATCAGCTCACCATGGAGGTGTTGCTAGGGATAAGGTGAGCTGGCGGCAATCGTCAATGTGGAAATGTGAGTCTCTGCACTCTCCAGTTCGATGTCTCGGCCGCATAGACCTCGTACTCGGACGGGCACGCGAGCTGGTGCACGCCTGAGAACTGCTTCAGCTGGCGCCCCGAGCGTCCGATGACGCCGAGCACTTTTCCGTCGAGCGTCACCTTGAACAACCTGCCGGGATAAGTCGACTCGCCGACAAACAGCACCTGATTCGGCCCCGGTGTGATGCAGATCGAGTTGGGCGCACCAACCATTCCGGCGCCCGCGGCGCCCTGCGGCACGTTGCCGTTCACCGGACGCGTTCCCGCCGGCGGAGGCACGTCGATGGTGAACATCCGCAGGAATTTCCCTTCCCCATCGAACACCTGGATTCGGCGGTTCGACCGGTCGCCCACATACAGGTTGTTCTTCTGATCGATGACCAGGGCGTGCGGCAGACGGAACTGCCCCGGCTCCGTTCCCTTGCTGCCCCACGACTTCACCCAGTCGCCGTTCTTGTCGAACTTGGCCACGCGAGAATTGACGTAGCCGTCGGTGACGTAGCTGTTGCCGTCAGAGTCCCAGGCAATGTCGGTCGGCTCTCGAAACAACCCGTCCGCGTGCGGCAACGGCGGATCCCGCTCTTCCCACGGCTTCGTCTCGAGATCGACCGATTCGCGGCGCCGTCCGAACACCATCATCACGCGCCCGGCCGGATTGAACTTGATGACCATGTCCGAGCCTTTGTCGACGGCCCAGATGTTGTCGTCCTTGTCGACGCGCACCGTATGCGCGAACGACCACCCGTAGAGCCCCTTGCCGATCTCGCGAACGTATTTGCCATGGTTGTCGAACTCCCACAGCGCCGAGGCGGCGGGCGCGAACGCAGGACCGTTCGTGCTGTTCGTGCGCGTGAAGACGAAGACGTGCCCCTTCGAATTCACTGCGACCCCGGACACCTCGCCGAAGTGAAGGTCGGCCGGCAGCTTGAAAAAGTCGGGGTCGGACTCGAAGGGAACCTGTGGAACGCTCTGCTGAGCCGAGATCGGCGCCATCAGACAAAAGACAAACGCCAGGGTGCATGCCCGCAAGACATGTCGACGGTCCATCGAGGCCTCCTCGTATGTATCCAATTGTATCTCCCGCTTCGGGGAGACTCCCTGCCCCTTTACTCTCTGCCAAGATGCGCCGACAATCACAACCCAACGTGAAGAGCCCTCTGCGGATCCTCACTGGATTCCTGGCCGCCATTTCCATTGCGCATCTGTCGGCGTTCGATGTCGACGAGCCGCGCGCGCGGTACACCGTCACCTCGTGGACCGAACGCGACGGCATGCCCTCGAGCTACGTGCGGGCCGTCGCGCAGGATCAGGCAGGATACCTCTGGATTGCCACGTACTCGGGACTCGTGCGCTTCGACGGCGTGCGCTTCGTGGCCTGGAAGTCGCGGGATGGCAGCACGCTTCCGAGCGACGACCTTTCGGCCTTGCTCGTGGCGCGCGATGGCAGCCTCTGGGTCGGAGGCTTCGGCGGCGTGACCCGTATCGTCGATGGCCGCGTCGATAAGAACGCCTCCACCAGAGACGGCTTTTTCGACGGCGCCGTCGCGGCGCTGCTGCAGGATCGAGCCGACCACATCTGGGCGTCCGGACAAAGCGGTGTCGCGCGCTTCGATGGCCACAACTGGCGGCGATTCGGCCGCGACGACGGGCTGCCCGAGATCGCAACCACGCGCATGCACCAGGACGATGCCGGAACGCTCTGGGTCGGTACAAGCATCGGCATGCATCAGCGCAGGGCGGACGGCAACAGGTTCGAGCCGGTTCCAGCTCTTTCGTTCGCCATCGAGGATCTCACGCAGGACACGTCCCATCATCTCGTCGTCGCGCATCCGACAAACCTGATTACCGATCTCGATCACGTGACGCCGGCTCCGGCCGATCCCGTTCTGCGGCACGCGCACGGCACGCGCATGCTCCGCGATCGTGAGGGACACCTCTGGATTGGCACGCGCGGGCACGGGCTGGTGCGACTGCGGTCGCACAACGGCACACCCGTGTTCGAACGCGTGACCACGGAGGACGGGCTGTCGGCCGATTCCGTTCAGGCATTGTTCGAAGATCGCGAGGGCAACATCTGGGTCGGAACGCCGTTCGGCCTGAACCGACTCTCGAAAAATGCCGTGATTCCGGTGCCGTTGGGCAGCGAGATGACCGGTCACGTGCGAGCCGTGGCCGAGGGAGGAAACGGTACGTTCGTCGCCACCGATGAAAGCCTGCTTCAGTTCACCAGCACCGGCCTGACCGATTTCGGCTGGAAGAAGCAGCTGTCCGACCACACGTTGATCGCGCTCCACTACGACGCCCCTTCGCAAACGCTCTGGGTCTCCACCAATCAGGGTCTGGTGCGGTTGAAGTCGGGCGTGCTCGCCCGGTTTCCTACTCCCGACGTCGGCGTGCTCACTCGAATCCGCTCGATCGGCACCGACCACGAGGGGCGGTTGTGGCTGTGCGACGTCGATCGCGGTGTCTATCGATCGACGGACAGGACGCTGACGCACTTCGTGCTGGTCGCCCGCGACAAAGCGGCGTCGACGGTGCTGGCCACACGAGAATCACCGGGTGTGGATCGGCTTCCTCGACGGTACGGTCCGGTCCTATCTCGATGAAAAGTCCGAGTCGTTCTCGACAGAACATGGCCTGCCCGGTGGCGGTACGGTGACCGCCATGCACGAAGATCGGAACGGCACCCTGTGGGTCGGTACCCATCGAGGGTTGAGCAAGTACGCCAACGGCCGGTTCGTGACGCTGACGAAAGCCGAAGGATTCCCAGGACCCGGGCCGGTCTCAATCGTCGACGATGCTCAAGGGCAACTGTGGCTCGGCGTCACCGGGCTGGGGATATTGCAGCTGAGCCCGGCGGAGTTCGACGCCGCCGTGCGCGATCGCGCGCATCACGTGCAGTACCACCTGTATGGTCCGGCCGACGGCCTTCGAGGCACGCCCGTCCGGGCGTTCGGTACACCCACGGCGGCCCGGACGAGCGATGGCACGATGTGGTTTCTCACCGGCAACGGCGTGGGCGTCGTCGATCCCCCACGCCTCGCGGCACGGCAGCAGACCGCGCCGCTCGTGATCGAAAGCATGCTGACCAACAACGGCGAGCACATGCCGCTCGCCGACCTGAATCTACCGCCGACAACCTCCACGCTGCAGATCGACTACACGCTGCTGAGCCTCGCGCCGCTTTCGCAGGTGAGCTTCCGCTACAAGCTCGAGGGATTCGACGCCGACTGGATCGAGGCTGGCACGCGCCGTCAGGCGTTTTACACCAACGTGGCGCCGGGCTCGTACCGGTTCGTCGTCGAGTCGCAGGGCGACGAATCGGCGCCGCGCGCCTCGAGCGAATGGCGATTCTCGATTCTCCCCCGCTTCTACCAGACGACGTGGTTCGGATTCGCGTGCATGCTCGGGGTCGGCGTATCCGCCTGGGGACTCTGGCAGCTGCGGCTGCATCAGATGCGGCGGCGTTTCTCCGCCGTGCTCGAAGAGCGGGCACGCATGGGGCGCGAGATTCACGACACGCTCCTGCAGGGCCTGGTGGGTGTCGCCGTGCAGTCCAAAGTGATCGCCGATCAATTTCAGTCGTCCCCCGACGCGGCCCGCGAACGGCTCGATCGCCTGCGCAAGCTCGTCGAGCACTACATCGCCGAGACCCGCCAGTCCATCTGGGACCTTCGATCGACCGCGCTCGAAGCGAGCGATCTCAGCACCGCGCTGCGCGACGCCGGACAGGCGCTCACCGCCGACAAGAACGTGCGATTCGAGCTCGTCGTCCGCGGCAAGCCGTATCCCTGCCCGCCGAAGGTCGAGGAGCACCTGCTGCGCATCGGGCGCGAGGCGCTCAGCAACGCGGTCAGGCACGCGCATCCGGCGCGCGTGCGCGCCGAGCTCATCTACCAGCGCGATTCGGTGCGCCTGCGCATCACGGACGACGGCAAGGGCTTCGACTTGAACGATCCGGGATTCACGGCCGGCGCGCACTGGGGACTGACGAGCATGCGGGAGCGTGCCCAGCAGATCAACGCCCAGTTCCAGCTGGCCAGCACCCCGGGGAAGGGCACCGAGCTCGATCTCGTCGTGCCGGCGATGCCGGGGAGATAGGCCGTGGAACCCTCAGCCATCCGGGTCCTGTGCGTCGACGATCATCCGATCGTGCGCGACGGCGTGTCGCTCATCATCGACATGCAACCCGACATGCAGGTGGTGGGCGTGGCGTCGACCGGAGAAGAGGCGCTTTCGCTCTTCAGCCGGCACCATCCGGACATCACGCTGATGGATCTCCAGCTGCCCGGCATCAGCGGTCTCGAAGCCATCAAGAACATCCGCATCGAGGACCCCGATGCGCGCGTCATCGTGCTCACGATGTCCGAGGGGGACGAAGACATCTTTCGCGCGCTGAAGGCCGGCGCGTCCACGTACCTGTTGAAGAACACGCTGTCGGACGACCTCGTGCGGGTCGTCCGCGAGGTGCACGGCGGCAAGCATCCTCTCTCGGCCGAGATCGCCGAACGGCTCGCGGCCCGGAAGACGGAAGCCACGCTCACGCAGCGCGAAACCGACGTGCTGAAGCTCCTGGCGCAGGGGATGCGCAACAAGGAAATCGGCGCCCACCTCGGGATTACCGAAGAGACGACCCATGGCTACATCAAAAGCATTTTCGCCAAGCTGAAGGTGCAGGATCGAACAGCCGCGGTGACGGTCGCGCTGCGGCGCGGAATCATTCATCTTAAATAGGTCTGACGTTCTGAGGCCGAAAGGTTAGTACGTCAGTGTCCGGCTTTAGCCGGACCGTCATACCTAGCGCCGCGGCGGCACGGTCCGGCTAAAGCCGGACACTACGTACTGAGCACACGCACGATCAAAAAAAAGGACGTTGTAACGCGTCGCCGCGTCACAACGTCCACCTAAGCCCTCAGCCCTAAGCCCTCAGCCCTATTAGCTCAGCCCTATTAGAGCGTCAGGAGATCGATTTCCGCCGTGCTGTCGCCGAACTTCTCCGATTGCACGCCGTACCTGTCCATCAGGCCCAGCATCATGTTGGCCAGCGGCGTGCCCTTCGCGAACTTCACGTGGCGGTTCCCCTTGAGCTGCAGGGTCTTTCCGCCCACCAGCACGAGCGGCACGTTGTAGTTGTTGTGCACGTTCGCGTCGCTCATACCGTGGCCGTAGAGCACGACGGTGGAGTCCAGCAGCGTGCCGTCGCCATCCGGCACCGATTCCAGCTTCTTCAGGAAGTAGCTCATCGTGTCCACGTGATAGTGGTTCAGCTTGGCGAAGTTCTTCATCTTCTCCGGGTTGTTCCCATGGTGCGACATCGAGTGATGCGCTTCGGGCAAGCCGATTTCCGGGTACGACCGGTTGATGTTCTCGCGGCACATCATGAACGTGCTGACGCGCGTGATGTCGGCCTGGAAGGCCAGCACCTGCAGATCGAACATGAGCTCGACGTACTCTCTGAAGGTCGGCGGCACGCCCACCGGCTGCTCGGGGACCGAGAAGTCGCTGTTGTACGACTCGGCCTTGGCAATCCGCTGCTCGAGGTCGCGCACCGCGTCGAAGTATTCACCGAGCTTCGTGCGATCGCGCGTTCCCAGCCGGCCGTTGAGCCTGGCAATCTGCTCGCTGAGCCGGTCGAGAATGCTGCGATCCTCGTTGACGCGGGCCGCGCGCTCTTCGGGCGTCGCGCCGACACCAAACAACCGCTCGAAGACGAAGCGCGGGTTGGTTTCCATCGGCAGCGGCGTCGTTGGCGTCTTCCACGACAGCGAGTTCATGTACGCGCAGGCATAGCCGTGGTCGCACGCGCCCACCACGTCGTTGCGGTCGACCGAGACTTCCAGCGACGGCAGCTTGGTGTCGCGGCAGATCCGCTCGGCGATGATCTGATCGATCGTCGTGCCGGCTTCGACGTCCGAGCCTTCCGTGGCTTTCGGGTGCATGCAGCTCATGAACGCCGGCGCGGCGCGCGGATGCTGTCCGCCGACGTCGCCCTGATCGGTGGCCGGGAAGTTGTCGAGCCCCGTCAGGACCATCATCCGATCGCGGAACGGCGCGAGCGGCTGGAGCGATGGCGAGAGCTCGAAGCCCACGCCCTCGGTGGAAGGCGTCCACTCGAACATGTTCGCGCCGTTGCCGATATAGATCGGCGCAAAGCGCGGCACCGATGGCGACGCCGCTTTCATGGCGGGAACCATCGCATCGAGAAGCGGCAACGCCATTGTTGCGCCCACTCCGCGCAGGAACGTGCGGCGGGGCAACTTCAACTTGGTGATCACCATCGGACAGCCTCCATAGTCAGGCGCGACTGAAGTCGCGCCCTACCGGTAACTCTCGAATCAAGCAGAGCGCGACTGAAGTCGCGCCCTACCGATAGCACTCCATCCGTCAACATACAACTGCCGTAATACAACCGCGGTAGGGCTCAACTTTAGTTGAGCCTTCAGTTCGTATCCGCGTGGGTCAGCTTCATCTGAAACGGAACGCTCGTCACCACGCTCTGAATGAGCGACCCGAAGCGAAGATTGTCTGCTGCCGCCTCGCGCTTGATTCGGCGCACGGCCGGCGCATCACTCGCCTCGAGTCCGCGCCCGAGCGCGTAAATCAGCAGCTTCTCGGTCATCGTCGTCAGGAACTCGTCGGAGTGCCGCATGAGCACCTGGCGAAGCTCGGCCGGGCCGTTGAACTTCGTGCCATCGGGAAGTTCCCCCGACGCATCAACGGCTGCGCCCGATACGTAGATCTCGCGCCACTCGCCGATGCCGTCGAAGTTCTCGAGCGAGAACCCCAACTGGTCCATCTGCGCGTGGCAGCCCGCGCACACCGGATTCTTGCGGTGCGCGGCCATCTGCTCGCGCATCGGCAGAATCTTCCGCGGGTCGCGCTCGTCCTTCAAATCGGGGACGTTCGGCGGCGGCGGGGGCGGGGGCGCTCCGAAGATATTCTCGAGAATCCACTTGCCCCGAATGACGGGCGACGTGCGATTCGGGTATGACGTCGCCATCAGAATCGAGCCCTTGCCGAGCAGGCCGCGGCGCGGACTGTCGGCGGCCAACGCGACGCGCCTGAACCGCTCGCCGAACACGCCGGGAATACCGTAGTGCTTCGCGAGACGTTCGTTCACGTAGGTGTAATCGGCGTCCAGCAGGTCGAGCACGCTGCGGTTCTCGCGGACGATGCTGGCGAAGAACAGCTTTGTTTCCTGCTCGAACGCTTTCCGCAGATTGTCGTCGTAATGGAACAGCACTTCCGGGCTCGGCTGGTGGCCGGCCACGTTCCGGATGAACAGCCACTGCCCCGCGAAGTTGTCCACCAGAGCCTGCGATCGCGGGTCCGCGAGCATGCGGCGAACCTGCTGCTGCAGGACTTCGGGCCGCTGCAACGTCTTCTTCTCGGCCGCCTTCAGCAGCTCGTCATCGGGGAGACTGCTCCACAGGAAAAACGACAGGCGCGACGCCAGGTCCAGATCGCTCACACGAAAAGCCGTGTTCGCCGCGGCGCCGGCGGGCTCGCCCTCGAGCCTGAACAGGAAGTCGGGGCTCACCAGGATCGCTCGAATGGCCATTTCGAGGCCGGGCTCGAATCCGCCACGCTTCGCGCCATCCTGATATGACGCCAGCAGGGGATCCAGATCGGCAGCGGTGACAGGACGCCGGTACGCGCGCCGCGCCAGCGTCGAAACGATCGTCCTGGCACAGGCGGTTTCCTGGCTTGCCGACACGGGTTTGCACGTCAGCACGTGACGCCGGCTCGCCGACTCGCCCGTCGATATCGTGCCCTGTTGAGGTCCGGTAATCGTCACCGTCGACAGATTCGGCTGCCCGTTTCCTTTTCTGTACGGCTCTCGAAGGACCGACCGATCGAAGAGGTCTTCGAGGTACGCGGAGGTCTTCGACACGAAGTACACCTGCACCAGGTGCTCGCCGCTCTTGACCGGCACGGTGAACTGCAACGCTTCGATGACCTTCTTGTCGAGATCGTCGGTGACATACGTGCCTGCACCACCGGGAACGCGAGCACGAGCGAATTCGGGGCCGCCGACGGTTCCGGTCCAGACCTTGACGTTGTCGAGGCTCACTTCAATCTGATGCGGCTCGGCGGTGACGCCCTCGAATCCGCCCGACACGCCGGTTTCCCGAGGACGCATCTCGAACAGGTACTCGCCATCGGCCGCAAAGTAATGGTTGAACGCGACACCCCCGCGCGATCCGAACGGCAGATCGTCGCTGGCGCGCAGGCTCTGGTCGCTGTCGGTTGGCACGTTGATCGTGTCCGGCGTCGGGATGCCTCGCGGCCTCCCAAGCGCCATCTGGCTGATCTTCGCGGCCGCCCCGAGATAGCGTTCGGTGAGCGCCGCCGATAACGTCAGCGCGTCGGCGTTGTTATCGAATCCGTGTCCCGCGACATCAGCCGGCAGCATCGACGCGGCGTCGATCTCGACCGCGAGCAGGTCGCGCACGGCGTTGGCGTACTCCTGGCGGTTCAAACGCTGCAGCGACGCGCGGCCGGGATTCACGTGTTCGAACGCGGCCCGGTCGAGCTCGGTTTCGAGCCACGTGGCCAGACCTGCCGCTGCGTCCTTGTCGGGCCGGGCCCGTCCAACCGGCGGCATCGCGCCGGTGCGCACTTTGCGGATGACTTTCTCCCACTCTTCCGCGTGACTGCCGACATCGGCCAGGTTCAGCGCGTCGAGTGCGAGCCCGCCGGTCTTGAGCCGCTGGTTGTGGCAGGTGACGCAGTACTTGGCGAGGACCGCCTGCTGCGACTCGCGATCGCCGGCTGATATTTGTTGAGCGGTACCCGTCGTCGACGGCCGCTGCGCCGCAATCGGCGTGTTGTATGCCACGGCCATGACGAAGCCCGTCACCGCCGCGAAAACCGCCACGCGCCCTTTCATCGCGACACCTTCATCAAAAGTCCTTTTTTACAACTCACTTAGCGGCGCACACACGTAGGCCGTCGTGATGTATCTAGCGTAGCGAAGAGTCAAGCGGGTTGCCAGTCCCCAACTTGGGGGGTGTATCCGGTTTGCAGGCGCCCGCGGCGCCTGCAAACCAAACTGCTTATTGACCTTAGAGCATACGCTCTAGAACGTATAGCGGAAGCCGATTCGGGCAATGCGCGGCGGCACGACCGCCGTGGCGTACAAGAAGGTCGGCCCCGACTGGAAGTTCGCCGTAATGGGCGCGCTCGAGTTGAAGATATTGAACAGGTCGAAATCGAACTGTACCCGCTGGCCACTGGAGAACGGGAACCACTTGCTGGCGCGGATATTCACCACATTAATCGCATCCGTCTTCTGCGCGCCCTTCTCTTCCATCTTCAGGGTGACCGTGCTGAGCTGCCTCAACGGCGGGCCGCCATCAGGATCGGTCGCACGGAAAATCGTCGTCCGCTGTTCGAGAATCCCCACCTTGGCCTGGTAGAACGCGGCGAGTTGAATCCCGAGCGGCGCCATATAGGTGCCGCTGAAATTACCCGCCCACTTCCACGTCTCATCCACGGCATTGAAATCCGCGTTCGGATCGTCATCAAAGAGAGCCGCATTGGGCCACAAGTGGTTCTTGATGGCCCAGAACGACGCCATCCCGCCCCATCTGCTGGATGTTCGCTTCGTCAAGGTGAACTCGATCGTGTGGTACGAATCAGGGCGATCGGTGTTCTGCTGCTCGTTCTGCACGAACGCCGCACCGGTGTACGCGGGATCGTAATCGTAGATCGTGACCTTTCCGCCGTCGTCCGCGTTGTTGAGGACGCCATCCGGTCCTGGATCGCGCCGTGTGAGAGCGATGTTGTAGGCGCTGCGCGGACGCGCGACGTTGCGGGTCGTGTAACGGTCCGTGACGCTCTTGTACACGTACAGCGCGCGAACGCCGAGGTTCTGCATGACCTCGCGTTCGACGCCCACCGTCGCCTCGTTCGTCATTGGCGAGCGCAGTTCGGGATTGAGCTTCGCGCTGCTCTGCCCGGTTACACTGATGAAATCGCCGCCCTGGTTCAGGCCCAGGTTCGGATTCAAGTTCACCTCGCCCGCGTCGTAGTCGCTGTTCCCATTTCCGTCGCGCCATCGGAACTTCGTCGTCACGTTCGCCATCGGGCTGTACGCATTCGCGAATGCGTCGTCCATGCCGTTGGCAAATCGCCCGAAGGTCGCTTTCACGATGGTCCTGTCGGCAACGTCCCATGCAAGCCCGAATCGCGGAACCACCATATTCCACGTCAAGACATCGAGGCCGCTGAACGACACGGCAGGATAGAGCGTCGGGAATTGCGGGCTCGCGCCCTTTGACTGTTCCGGGATAAACGACGTCTGCTGCTCGAAGCGCAGGCCCAGGTTCAACGTCAGTCGATCGGTGACGCGCCATGTGTCTTTGACATAGCCGGCGTAGTAGCTCGCCCGTGAATCGGGCTGCGTCGGCGAGTTGCGAATGTCAATCTCGGCAGGCACAGGCCCATCGAAAATCAGCGTGTAATCACCAGACGGATGCTCACGCCAGCCGACGCTATTCCGGCGCCAGTAGAGCGTGGTGCCGACCTTCAATTCGTGCTGCCCCCAGAGCTGTCGCTGCGGGAATATGCTGAGGCCGCTGTCCAACTGCCACTTATCGCGATATTCGAGGTTCGTCTTCGGGTTGGCGCCGGTGTTGAGGCCCGTGATGCGATCCAGGCGCGGCGGATTGCCCTTTACAACCGGCGCCGCGAAGGTCGAACGCCACGGCGCATAGTCGGCCAGGTAGCCGCCATAACCGCCCACGACGTTGAAAACCATGCGGCTCGAAAACGTGCTCTGCCACTCGCCCTTGTACATCGAACTCGGGTTCCGGTAATCGAGGGTCGACTCGAGCGGACGCAACCGGTTCGGCTCGGGTGGAAGCCCCTGCGGTTGGTACTTCAAGGTGGGCTGCCACGCCGCGATCAACCGATTGTTGCTCGTCGGTTGGTAAGACAGCTTCATCGAACCATGCGTCAGACGTGTCCTGACGTAGCCGGGCGGTTCGTCACCCGTCAGGTATTTGCCGTCCGGTCCCGCGTTTTCGGCGAAGCCGACCTCACCGGCCACTTTGTCCTGCTGCACGAACGCGCCGTAGAACCACAACTTATCGCGAACAATACGGCCGCCGAGATCGGCGCTCAGGTCATACAGATGCTTCAGCGGCTGGGTGTCGCTCAAACCCTGAGCTCTCAACTCGTCGTTCAGGTTGCTGCTCTGCAGCGAGGGAGTCTCGAGCGAGGCCATATAGGAGCCATGGAACTGATTGGATCCGGACTTGATCACGGCCACCATCGAGACACCAGGCACCGACACTTCCGCGTCGTTGCCCGACGTTCTGATCTGCGCTTCTTCGAGCGTCAGGCTCGTCATGTAGACGCCGGAGCTCGTCCCGTCGGAGATGTCGATGCCGTCGATCTGCACCTTCACGTTCGCGGACTGGCCGTAGTTCTCTGCGGCCGCGCGAACACCCATCCAGCTGTCGCCGACGTCGACGCGATTCGTCGTGACGCCGGGCGTCATCGCGAACAACTGCTGCAACCCGCGGCCTGCCGGAATCGATTCGATGGTGTCGGATGTCAGGTTGACGCTGGTCGTGGTCGACGTCATATCGACCACCGGGCTTGCGCCGGTGACCGTGACCGTCTCCTCCAGCCCTCCGACGCTCATCGTCGCATCGACGCGGGCGACGAACCCGATCGTCAGGCGAAATTCGTCCAGAACGTATGACTTGAAACCGGCGAGCTCGAAGGCAATCTTGTAGAGGCCGGCGGGCAGTTCACCCACGCGATAGGTGCCGTCGGCTTCCGACACCACCGCGACTTGTCCCTTCTGCATCGCCGGACTGGTGATCGTCACGGTCACGCCCGGCATCGCCGCGCCCTGCTCGTCTTTCACGGTGCCGTGAATCGTGGACAAGGCGCTCTGGGCCGAGACCGGCACCGCCACGAGGACGAGCGCCAACGCCGCCACCACAGCAAAGAGTGTGGCCAACCACCGTCCGTTGTTGCGATTCCTCACCATACTCGCCTCCTGTTTGGCCGCTTCAGTCACACGTGTATCGTGAGCCGCAGATAATCGCTCGCCGGATACACAGATGCCGACATCGAATCCGATGTAGTTGAGCGTAGTGGGTGCGAGGGTAGTGTTCTTACGCGGCGGGAACCACCCCCCTAATCAGGGGGGTATGTCCGGATATTCCTGCTCTTTTTCAGCAAAACCTTCTCGCGAGTCGCCCCGCGATCCAAGCTGATGAATCGGAGCAGCGTGATTCAATTTCTGGTGTCGAGTTGTAGCAATTTGGACCAGCGCAAGGTCATCTAAGCCGGTACGTGATTCCCGAGAGCACCCGAAGATCCGTCGCCCCATCGTCTGCTGTCCGATCGACCGTCACCATCAACGAAGTGGCGCGGCCGACGTTCACGACGGCCGTCCCGGTCAGGCGCATCGTGTGCGGGCGCATCTCGACGACCACACCGTCACCCCGAAAGAAGCGGAGCACTGCCAGCGACGTTGAGACGTCGCCGGAGACATAAACCGTCCGTCCCAGCTGCCGGCCGACCGACAGGTAGCGCGAATGATACGGTCCGGTCGCGCGATCCACATACGAGTCGCTACCCGAAATATCGAACCCGGATTTGGCGACGTTGCCGGCGTACCCGCCAAACGTGAAGCGCGACGCCGGCCTGTCATCGCGGTTGTTCTTGTCGCGCGAGTAGCCGCCGTGCAGCCGCACGCCCGACACCACTTCAACCGACACGCGGCCACCCATCGACTCATATAGATAGCCTTCGATGGTGGCCGGCGTGACGGTGCGTCCGTTCAGCGAATCTTCCGTGATGCCGCGTGCGTCGATCGAACGGCCCCGCGTGAAGTTGCCCTGCACGTCAACGCGCAACGTGGGGGCCACGCGAACGTTGGTGAGGAAATAGTTGAGGCCGCGGTGCGACTGTCCGCCAGGCGCGCTGAGATCGACCTCGGCCGCCTGATACAGGAAGAACTTCCGTCCGACGGGCAGAAAGTTCGTGCCCGTCAGCACCGACCGTTCGGTCATCGAGCCGTGCGTGACGTTCACAAGACCAATCGCCTGACGCCGCGCCTGCTCGCCATCGAACGCGACGTACGCGCCGTATTTGTGGACGTCGTTGACGTATCCACTCTCATAGACATTCGGCTCGAGGCCCGCAAATCCGCCGGCCCGCACGGCGCTCACGTTCGACAGAATGTCCGGGCGGCTTCGCACCTCTACCAGCGCTCCGGCCATCGAGCCGAGTGATCCGAGCTCGTTCAACCAGAGATGCCCGCCGCGCGCCATCATCCGGCCGCCCGCGGCCCTGACCCCGACATAGCCCTCATAGACGGAAAAACGATCGGTTCGTGCGCCGGATGCATCATGCGCGTGCCGAAAATCAAAGCCGTACACGAGGCCGTCACTGTCACGTTCGGGCAGCGCATACGTGCCGGCGGTCGAAATCTGCTGAACGTCGCGACCCCCGCCCCCCTCGATCTGCAAGTGCGACAGCGTGGTGTACACGGAGACCTGGCCCGATGGTTTCGGCGATGACGAAGCACTGCCGAACTGCGCCATTGCCGGCGCCGCGAATCCCAGGATGAGCGACATGCCGATCAGGTGCTTCATCAGTGCCTGCCGTTCGGGTGACACGAGTAACACGCGTTCGAGTCATACCGGTATCCGCGCTCGTCCCTGTGATGGCTGTCGGTTTCGGCGCGGGCATGGCACGTCGTGCAGCTGAACTGCGTAAACACGTTCGGCGTCGTGTGACATTGCGCGCACGGCCGGTTGTGCGGTCCGCTGAGCGGGAACCACGTGTGAGTAAAGCGTCCCTGCGTCCAACTGGTGTCGGTTGCCCGGTGGCAGCTCTCGCACGTCGTCGGGAAGCCGGTGGCGGCGTGATTCGGATTCCGCGTGGCGTTGTAGTTGTCCTGATGGCAGCCGACGCACGTGCGTGCCGTGCCCTTGAATACGTTGTTGCGGTGGCAGCTTGTACACGCCTGCGCGGCGTGCGTGCCGACCAACGGGAAGACGGCATTGTGGTTGAACGTGACACCTCTCCATCGAGAGTCCGCCGCGCGATGGCAGGTCTCGCACGAGGTCGAGAATCCGGCGGCGACGTGATTCGGGCTGCGCGTGGCGTTGTAGTCGGCCTGATGGCAACCGACACACGTCGCGCGAGGTGCCCTTGAACACGTTGTTGCGATGACAGCTCGTGCATGCCTGCGTCGCATGCACGCCCACCAGTTGAAAGACGGCGTTGTGGTTGAACGGCGCCCCGCCGCGCCACTGCAGATCCGATGCGCGATGGCAGCTCTCACACGACGTCGAGAAGCCGGCGGCCACGTGATTCGGATTTTGCGCCCGGTTGTAGTCGGCCTGATGGCAGCCCACGCAGTCGCGCGCCGTGCCCTTGAACACACTGTTGCGATGGCACGAGGCGCACGCCTGCGTGGCATGCACGCCCACCAGCTGGAAGACGGCGTTGTGGTTGAAGGACGTGCCGCCTCCACCTCCCCACTGAGGACCGCCCGGGCGATGACAGGTCTCGCAGGCCGTCGAGAAGCCCGCGGCGGCGTGATTGGGATTCTTCGTCGCGTTGTAGTCGGCCTGGTGGCAGCTCACGCATTCGCGTCCGGTGCCCTTGTAGACGTTGCTGCGGTGACACGACGTGCACGAGACCGTCGCGTGGATGCCCTGCAGGGGAAAGACGGCATTGTGGTTGAAGTCGCCGCCCACGCCCGTCCGCCACGTGGCGTCGCCGGGCCGATGACAGGACTCGCAGTTCACCGAGAAGCCCGCCGCCGCATGGTTCGGCGATCTGGTCGCGTCGTAGTCCTTCCGATGGCAGGACGCGCAGACGACCATCCCCGTATTGAAGTTCCCATCTCGGTGGCACGACACGCAGCTCACCGAGCGATGCGAGGCGTTCAGCGCGACGCCGGTCGTACTGGCGTGTTCCCACCGCACCGCAGTCCACGACACCGGCTGATGGCACTGTTCGCACTGCGTGCCAAGGCGCGTCTGATACCTGTCGTCCTTTCGACGCACCCAGTGGCACGCATAGCAGGTCGCCGGCGTGCCTTGATACTGGCCGTTGATATGGCACGACGCGCAGGGAACGGTCAGGTGCCGGCCTTCGAGCCGGAACGAGGCGGCCTCGTGGAACGATCGGTTTGGCGTCTCGAACTGCGCGCGCACCGGCTGGGCCACTGCCAGGCACAGAGCCGTCACAAACGCGAGCGCCGCGCAGACGAGCAGCCTGTTCATGGCCTGTGGCACCTCTGACAATCGGGCAGCGCGCCGTTGTGCTCGTCGCGATGGCACGCCGTGCAGCGTGCGTCCACCTTGAAAGCCATGGCCGTGCCTCGCCCGCCGGGAAAATCTCTGGTGGCGGGCACATGGCACGAGGCGCACTTCGCTGTCACGTGCCGCCCGATGAAGAAGTCCCGAAGTTGCGTGGTTCGGTGCTTGTAGCCCGGGACTGCAAACGAATCGGTCGAGTGGCAGCTCTCGCAGCGCTGCTCGACCTGGCCGAGATGCACGTCCTGATGGCAGGCGCGGCATTCCGGCCGCGATACCTTTGAGATCGTACTGCCGTTCCCGAGCCCGACGGGAAACACCCCCGTCGTCGGCTTATGGCAGAGGGCACAGGCAGCCTTTGCGTGCTTGCCGGTGAGCGGAAACACGGTTGCCACGTGCGAAAACCCGACGACGCCGAACTTCGCCGTCTGCACGCTATGGCAGCTTTCGCACTCGCGGCGTACCTGTCCAAGGTGCACGTCCTTGTGGCACGACACGCACGAGGTGGCCGTGCCTGCGAACTTCACGCTCAACACCGCGGGGCGCGCCGCAGGCGCGTTCGCGGGCGCACGCTGATTCGTCAGGTGACACGCGCCGCACGCCACTGGCGCGTGCTGGCCTGCAAAGAACTCCGGCGTTCGCAGATGTCTATAGGTGTTGACCGCAAACGTCGCGGTCGTATGGCAGGACTCGCACGTCGCGCTCAACTCACCCTTGTGGACGTCGCTATGGCAACTGACGCACATCGTCCGCAATCCGCGAAAATCCGCCACCCGCGCCGCGCCAGGCTTCGTCGCGGCAGGCTTCGCTGAAGCAGCTTTTGCCGCACCGATGTTTGCCGTGCTCGCCTGCGCGGTGTGACATGCTGCGCACGCGAGCGGGGCGTGTTTGCCGTCGAGCGGGAACTTCGTCTGGCGGTGGTCGAAGGGCGCCTTCGAAAACCCGCTTTCGTCGTGACACGACTTGCAGTCCTGCTTGAACGTGCCGCGGTGGACGTCCACGTGGCACGCGGCGCAGGTGTTCGATCGGGGCTTCACCGTCATGGCGCGCTGTTTGTGGCAGGAGGCGCACGCCACGGCGGCGTGGCGCCCCAGGAGCGGGAATGCCGTCCGCGAATGATCGACCTTCGTCGTTCGCCAGGCATCGGTCGTGTGGCATGTCGTGCAGACCGCGCTGAACGTCGGCTGGTGCGGATCCTTGTGGCAGCTCGTACATGACGAGAAGGAGATCCCTTTGTAGGCGCCGTTCACGTGACAACTCGCACAGGTGACCGATTTGTGGGCGCCCATGAGCGGAAACGCGGTTTTCGAATGATCGAATCGGCCACCGGCGATGACGTCCTTGAACGCGACGCGGGTGGTGTGGCACGACGCGCACGCGGCACCGAGCTTTCCGTTGTGCGCATCCTTGTGGCACGACTGGCAGTCGGCGCGGACCGTGAGGAAGGACCGCGTCTTGTGGCACGACTCGCACTTCCCCGCCAGGGCGGCATGCCGGCCGTCGAGCGGAAACGCCGCCACGCCGGCGTGATCGAACGCCGCCTGATCGAACGGGCGCAGCTCGCCGTCGGCGCCGGTGTGTTCGACATGACAGCTCACACAGTCTCCCTTGACATCACGATGGACACCGCTTCGCCGTGCAATGCGATCGGCCACAGGCTTGTGGCATGACAAGCACTTCGCTGCCGTGATGCCTTTCCCCGGCTCGTGACACTTCGAACAATTGGCAATCCCTTCCAGCCCCGAGTGCGCCTTCGTGAGCACGCCGGGCGACAACAGCGTCCCGAGTTGAGCTTCGGCTCGGCCGTGGGCCAGCAGACACACCGCCGAGACGAACAGCGCCGTGCGCAGCACCCTGCCTACCACCTGAACGGCACGTATCCGAGGTACACCGCCACGCCCACGTGCGCGGCGACGATGACCATCTGCAGATAGACGAGCGGCAGATGAAACACGTGCCAGAGCTCGAACAGTTTTCTGGTCCATTCGAGATAGGCAATCCGCCGCAACAGCACCGCCCGCTCGGTGGTGAGGGCGACGACATCGGCCCGAAGCCCCGGCGCCAATCCCGCGTGTGCGAGCTGGCGATCGAGGGCCTGCACCTTCCGCCCGAGCGTCATCTCGCCAAAAAGCAAATCGACGACCGACAGGTCCGCACTCGAGTGCGGGACTGCCGCCCGTTCGAATGCCTGCAGGCGGGCGAGGACCGTGTCCGATTCCACAGACCGCGCCAGCTCGTCGCGCATCGCGTCGGCACGCTCGTCGAGCTCTGCCCGCGGCAGCTCGGTGCCGCGAATCGATCGCGGTATCCGCACGTACAGATAGCGGCCGACAAACCCCGACAGGACGACGATCACCATCGACCAGTAGGCGGCCGAGACGATGCCGTTGAACTTGAAGCTGGTGTGAAACGTGACGAGCACCGGGCCGAAGATGCCGCAGAACAAATGGACCTCGAGCCAGGTCTTCAGGCTGCCGAGCGACCGGAGGCCCGGGATGCGCTTCCGCATCATGTAGAAGAACGGCATCAGCATCAGCACGCCGCCGATCACCCCGAGCGTCTGGCCGATTGGTCCGGACGGGCGCAGCAGGCGGTGCACGGGCGAGTAGCCGCGGATGGCCAGCGGCGTCGTGTAGTACTCGGCGCCTCCGGCTGGAATCAGAATCCAGATCGCCGCGACGATCGATGCAACGATGCCCAGACCCACGCCGCTTCTGACGACACCCGACATGCGCGCCGCGAGCGGCCGGGCGCCGGGTGCAGCCGCCGTGGCGGGAAACGTCGAGCGGGCAACGTCGCGAGTCGTCATAGGTCGATGGTGCAGTTCGATTGCGCCGTCGCCACGCACGCCAGCACCAATCCACCGGCGCGCTCCTCGGCGCTGAGTGCGTCAGACGCGCATTCGACCTCACCTTTGGTCACACGCGTGCGGCAGGTGCCGCAGATGCCCGCGCGGCAGAGCGACTCGAGCGGGATACCGGCGGCATCCGCGGCCTCGAGCAACGTCTGGCCGGGTGCAATGGGCATCGTCTTTCCGGATTGCGCGCACGTCACGTCGAAGCTGGCACGAGCCTGGCGCGCAGTGGCCGTTGTGGCCTCGGGCTTGTCTCGCGCAGCCGATGCCGCCACGGCGGCCTCGAACACCTCGTGGCGAATCTGCGCGGCCGGCACACCGAGCGTCGGCAGCAGGCCTTTCATCAAATCGATCATCTGAAGAGGACCGCAGACCATGCAGATCGAATGCGCGATATCGGGCACGGTCGCGCGAATGAGGGCGGCGTCAATCCGCCCGGGATAGATCTCGGCGCTCGAGGCGCGGCTCGATGCCAGACAGGCCCGTGCTTGCGGATTCCGCCGAACGAGCGCTGCGATCTCGTCTCTGAAGGCGAAGTCCGCTTCGCTGCGCGCGCTGTAGAGCAGCGTGACCGCGCGCGCCGGCTCGGTATGCACCGCGTGTCGCAGCA
Source organism: Vicinamibacterales bacterium (assembly GCA_963746535.1). Classification (GTDB taxonomy): domain Bacteria; phylum Acidobacteriota; class Vicinamibacteria; order Vicinamibacterales; family JAMQPK01; genus JAMQPK01. The sequence goes on from CAVVBP010000014.1 coordinate 479,890, forward strand.
TGCTGATGAGCGGCGTGATGCCGACTCCCCCTGCGACGAGCACGATGGGACGGTCGTCACCGGACGGATAGGTGAACGCCCCGTTCGGACTGCGGACAGACAGCAATGCGCCCGGCCGGGCCATCACGTGCAGCGCATTCGAAACCAGCCCGTGACGCTTGACCGAGATCTCGAGGTATCCACGAACCTCGGGCGCGGAGCTCACCGAGTAGCAGCGCGAGCAGTCCTTTCCATCAACCCGCACACGCACCGCGACGAACTGCCCCGCGCTGAACTCGAAGCCGTCTGGTCTCGCCAGGCGAATCGTCTTGATGTCGGGCGTCTCGTCGAAGGCGGCGAGCACGGGAACCTGAACGAATCCCTGCGGGCGGGCCGGAGACGGTCTCGGTGCCGACGCAGGTCTCGGCGCCGGCGGCGCTTGCGCAGTTTTGCGCCCGGCGGGCTGTACCGGGGCCAGGCGCTCGCACACCACGAACCATGCGACGTGAACGCCGATGCCGAGCGCCAGACCGATGGCGCTCGGGAACAGCCAGGGCAGGGCCGCGAGCAGCAGCGACACGGCCGCCATCGAACTGAGCGGTCCCGCGGTGGCGCTGCGATGATTGCGCAGCGACGCGAGCGCGAGATGCATCGTCGTGACGAATGCAAGTACAGATGAAGGCACGCGGTACTTCTTTCGTGGTCGAGTATTTTTTTCCTGCTGTTGTGCGGGCGGATCTGTGCGCTGCGCGCGCCTTCGGCCCAGCGTCAACGACGAAGCAATTCCTTCGCCACGCAGTTCTCAGTGCAGCACTTGTAGTGTAGTACGGAAGAAGTTCTCGAGCGGAGACGAAAAAGTAAATGGAGTTACGATTCGCGCGAAATCAGTACTGCGGAATTTCTCGCGTGCGGAATTTTTCGCAATGAGCTTTCGGATGTGAATTTTTTCGCAGCAATTTCATTTTCAGTTCGTACCAAGAGCAGCCTTGACGCGTTCCGGCGTCAACGGCACCTGTCGCAGCCGGCGGCCCGTTGCGTCGAAGATGGCGTTGCCGATCGCGGCGGCTGTCACGGTGGTCGACGTCTCGCCTGCACCGCAGGCCTCGGCATCCAGAGCGTTGATCAACACCACCTGCAGTGCCGGCACTTTGAACCCGACCGGGAACGTGTGGTACGTGCGCCAGTCCACGGACGTGACCTTCTCGTGGTCCCAGGTGACTTCTTCGAAGAGCGCCCGGCTCATGCCGTGCAGCGCACCCCCCTCGCACTGATTCCGCAGGCCGTCTGGATTGGAGATCGGACCGCAGTCGACCGCCATGACGAGGCGCTTCACATCGACGACACCGGTGTCGAGGTTGACATCGACCTCGGCCACCATCCCGCAGTAGCCGTTGTCTCCTTCATAAAGGACGCACGCAACTCCTCGGCCTGACAAAACGGTTCCGGGATCCGTTTTCCGTGGATTTGGCGACGGACGTGCCTGCCAGTTGGCTGCTTTCGCGGCGGCCTGCACGACATTCTTCAAGCGTGGATCCCGCAGATGACGCAGGCGGAACTCAACCGGATCCGCCTTCGCCGCGGCCGCGACCTCGTCCATCATGCTCTCGTGCGCGAACGTGTTCTGAAGACGGCTTGGCGAACGCAGCGGACCGGTCCAGAACGGTGACTCGACCGTGCGCGAGAGCATGCGCTCACACTTGACGGTGCCGGTACCGCCCGCCTCACCGTTGACGGTTCCGGCGACGTAGGACGGCACGACATTCGATCCGTTGGCGAGCGGCCCTTTTGGCGGCGGCGCCGGCGAAAGCGGCGTGAACGCCGCCGGCTGGAACCCAGCCAGAAAACCCGTCACCTGATTGCCCGGCTGCGTGTAGCCGGGCCTGCCTCCGCGCACCGGCGACCACGCTTCGTAATCCCACGCGACGATGTTGCCGGTGCGATCGAGGCCGACGCGCTGATCGACGACAAACGCGAGGCCGAAGTTTTCGTGCGCCATCTCGTCCTTGCGCGAGAGCTGCACGCGAACAGGGCGGCCCACCGCCTGCGACATCAGCGCAGCGTCGTAGGACACCGTATCGGCGCCGTTGATGCCGTAGCAGCCCGAACCGCGCGAGTAGATGACCTTCACCTGCTGCGGCTTCATGCCGAGCACCATCGCGCAGCTGTCGCGCTGCGGATAGACGCCTTGCGTCGGCGACCAGATGGTGGCGCTGTCGGCCTTGACATCGGCGACGGCGCACGAGGCGCCGATCGATCCGTGCATGTGATACGGGTGCAGGTAGGTCGAGCGGACGACCTGCACGGCCGACGCGAGCGTGGCATCGACATCTTTCGAATCGACGAGCATCGCGTCGCGGGTGGGCGCCTTGCGCATGTGATCGTAGAAGCCCGCCTGTGGCGGAAGCGCGGGTCCGGGCTGCCAGCTCACCTTCAACCGGTTGGCCGCCTGCACCGCCTGCCACTGCTTTTCGCAAACGACACCGACGAAATCCTTCTTGACGACGACCTTGACGAAGCCGGGCATGCCGCTCACCGAGCTCTCGTCGACGCTCACGACGGTGGCGCCAACGGTGGGTGGACGGACGACGCGGCCGTGCACCATGCCGGGCACCCTCACGTTGTGCGCGTACTCGAGACGGCCGGTCACCATGTCGGCCATGTCGAGACGCTTCACCGGGTTCCCGAGGATGGTCCACTCACGCCCCACCTTGCGCTTCGCGCTGGTATTCAACGGCAGATTGAATTTCCTGCCGCCGATAAGCTCGCCGTAGGTGATCGTGCGCTCTCCCAGATGGACGACGCCGTTGCCGGCTGTCAGCCGTTCGACCGGCACGCCCCAGTGCTTCGCCGCCATCTGCAGCAGCGCCTCGCGCGCGGTGGCGACGGCGAGCGCCAGATTCGCCTGGTTGAAATTCTGCGGATGCGATTGCGCGCCCGACGTGACGCCCTGGTCGGGCGTCAGCCCCGTCACGCACTGGATGAGCTTCACCTGATCGACGCGTACGCAAAGCTCTTCGGCGACGAGCTGCGTCTGCGCCGTAAAGAGACCCTGCCCCATCTCGCACTTGCCGGTGTAGGCGGTGACGATTCCATCGGCCCCAATTGAGATCCAGCCATCCAGCTCTTTCGGCGGGTTGCCCACCAGGGTCGCCACGGCCTGTCCCAAGACCTCGGACGGTGCCAGCGCGAAGCTGACGATGAGCGCGCCGGTGCTTTTAAGCATGGCGCGCCGCGACACGTCCGAATCCCCAATCCCTAATCCCAAATCCCTATGAGGGCGGTTTTTCATGCCGTCCTCCCGTGCGCGTAACGCTTGATCGCGGCGACGAAACGCGAGTGCGTGAAGCAGCGGCACAGCACACCGGACAACGCCTGGTGAATCTGGTCATCAGTCGGCTTCGGCGTGCGATCGACCAGCGCTTTGGCCGTCAGGATGACGCCGCTGAGGCAGAAGCCGCACTGCGCGGCCTGTTCGTCGATGAACGCCTGCTGAATGGGATGCGGCTTGTCCGGCGTGCCCAGCCCCTCGAGCGTCGTGATCTCACCGTTTGCGACCGTCTTTACCGGTGTCACGCACGATCGAATCGCCTGGCCTTTGACGATCACGGTGCAGGCGCCGCACTGGCCCAGACCGCAACCGAATTTCGGGCCGTTCAGCGCGAGCTCGTCGCTCAGGACATACAACAGCGGCGTCGACTCGTCGACGTCGACGGTTCGTGCCTGACCGTTCACACGCAGGTTGACTATCGCCATTACCGCACCTTTGCCATCAACTCTTGGCGTTTGCCGGACCCGCGCAAGGCGAGCGCGTGGCCGTTGCTGCCACGCGAATCCGAAGCTCCGGGGCCGGACCGCACTGCGATGCCGAGACGGGCCGCGAGACGCGAGGACACTCTCTTCCGCACTTCATCCTCGCTCGGCGCCCTCAGTCTTCTCGCGCGGTAATTCCTAATCCCTAATCCCTAATCCCCAATCCCTAATCCCTGCAGGACGAAGGTCTATTTTTTCCTGACCAGCTTCTTCACGTTCTGGCCGTTCACTTCGCCGATATAGATGTTGTCGTTCGCGTCGACCGTCACGGCCGTGGCGTTCTTCAGGCCTTCGACCTTGTCGACGATCTTGCCGTCCTTGACGTTCATGATGTAAAGGCAGTTGGCCTCCGTGCCGTCGACGACATAGAGCAGATCGTCCTTGACGTACACGCCCCACGGCGTGCCGAGGTGGTTCCACTGCTCGATGAACTTGCCGGCCTGATCGAACACCTGCACGCGTTTGTTGCGGCGGTCGCCCACGTAGAGGCGGCCGCGCGAATCGATCGCGATGCTGTGCGGCTCGTCGAACCTGCCCGGATCGGTGCCCTTGCCGCCCCACCACATGACGAACTTGCCGTCTTTCGAGTACTTCACCACGCGCGTGTTCGTGCTCTCGCCGTCCGCGATGAAGATGTCGCCGTTTCGCGCAATGACGAGGTCGGCCACGCCGTTGAAGGCATCGGTCGATTCGTTCTCCCCGACGATGCCCTTCCTGCCCAACGTCATCAGGAGCTTGCCTTCAGCATTGAACTTGAAAACCTGATGGTCGCCCCGGTCGGTCACCCAGACGTTCCCATCCCGGTCGGTCCGCAGGAAATGGGTCGTCTTGAACATCCCCTGGCCCCAGCCCCGCAGGAACTTGCCGTTCTTGTCGAACGCCATGATCGGCATTGACTCGATGCGGTGGAAGACGTAAACGTTGCCTTTGGAATCGACGTCGACACCGGTCGCGCCTCCCCACTTCTCGACGCCCGGAGGAAAGTGCGCCCAGTTCTCGACGACCTGGTACTTGCCGTCCGCTCCCTGAGCGTAGGCCCCGCCCGGAGCCGCCATCGTCAGAAGCGCCATAAGAAGAAGAATGCGTGTGCTGGTCATGCGCGAGAAATTAGCACAACCGGGGATGTAACCAGGAAGAAAATGCCAACGTAGAAGCCAATGTCCACTTGCAGGAGGGTGTCATGATCACGACCACCGTCATCGACAACGTTCGCAGCCTTCTCCCCACCCTGCGCGCACGGCGTCAGGACATCGAACAGGCCCGCCGCCTGCCGCCCGACGTGGCGAAGGCGCTTCGCGATACAGGCATCTTCAGCCTCTCGGTGCCGCGGGCTGTCGGCGGCCAGGAGGGCACGCCCATCGAGATCATGCAGGCGATCGAAGAGGTGGCCACCGCCGACGGCTCGGCCGGCTGGTGCGCCATGATCGGCAGCAGCGGCAACATCGCCGCCGGGTACATCAACGAGCGCGGGGCGAAAGAAGTCTGGCCCAATCCCTCGACACCCACAGCCGGAATCGCGGCCCCGGCCGGCGCCGCCGTGCGCGAAGACAAGGGCGTGCGCGTCGGCGGCCGGTGGGCCTTCGCGAGCGGCATCACGCACTGCGACTGGCTGTGGGCCGGCTGCATGGTGATGGACAACGGCAAGCCGCGCATGACGCCGATGGGCCCCGAGATTATCCACGTCTGCATGCCGGTGACCGACGTCCAGGTTCACGACACGTGGCACGTCAGCGGCCTGTGCGGCACGGGCAGCAACGACTTCAGCGCGACCGATGTCTTCATCCCCGAGCACCGGATCTTCAAGCTGCTCGATCCATCGGGCCATCGCGCCGAACCTCTCTATCGCATGCCGCCGATGCAGCTGTTTGTGTTCCAGCTGGCGTCGGTCAGCCTCGGCATCGCCCGCAGCGCGCTCGACGAGCTGACGGAGATGGCGCAGGCGAAGGTGCCGACGATGTATCAGGCGCCGCTGGCCGATCGGCCGGCGATGCAGATCGAGCTGGCGCGTGCGGAGGCCGCGCTGGGCGGGGCGCGTGCGTTCCTGCACGACACCGCGCGCGAGATGTGGGAGACAGTGCTCGCCGGCAAGCCCGTGACGGACCGTCAGCTCGCGCTCGCACGCGCGGCCGCGGCGCACGCCGTCGAGACGGGCGCGAGCGTCACGAGAACCGCCAATACGCTCGCCGGAGGCAGCGCGATTTACACGAAATCGGCGATGCAGCGCTATGCGCGCGATGCCGAAGCGATGACGCATCACTTCACGGTCGCGCCCCACGTGTGGGAAGAAACAGGACGGGTGCTGCTGGGGAGAAAGCCGAACACGCCGGCATTCTGAAAAGCACTCGACGGGGTTCGTGAAAGTTCGTAGAGTTCGTAGAGTTCGTAGAGTTCGTAAGGTTCGTAAGGTTCGTAGGTTCGTAAGGTTCGTAGTTCGTGGGTTCGAACCCGAACCTCGAACCCCCGAACCCCACGAACTTTACGAACCCCACGAACCCCACGAACCCGACGAACCCGACGAACCCGACGAACCCGACGAACTCCACGAACTCCACGAACCCTTGGTGATCAATGCTCTTCAAACAGTTCTACCTGAACTGTCTCGCTCACGCGTCTTATCTCATCGGCGATGAAAAGACGCACGAGGCCGCGGTCGTCGATCCAAAGCGCGACGTGCAGGAATACCTCGATGAGGCGGATCGTCATGGTCTGACGATCCGCCACGTCTTTCTCACGCACCTTCACGCCGACTTCATCGCGGGCCACCTCGAGCTTCGCGACAGGACCGGCGCCCGGATCTACCTCGGCGCCAGGGCGCAGGCCGAATACGCCTTCACGCCGATGGCGACCGGCAGCACGCTCGAGTTGGGCGACGTTCGCCTCCAGGCGCTCGAAACACCCGGGCACACGCCCGAATCGATTTCGCTCCTCGTGTACGACCTCGCAACCGACACCACCAGAGCGCACGCGGTGCTGACGGGGGATACCTTGTTCATCGGCGACGTGGGCCGGCCCGACTTGAGAGCGTCGCTCGGCTGGTCGGCCACCGACCTCGGGCAACTGCTCTACCACTCGATTCACGAGCAGTTGCTGCCGCTGCCCGACGCGACGCTCGTGTATCCCGCGCATGGCGCGGGATCGCTGTGCGGGAAGAAAATCAGCAAAGAGACGGTATCGACCCTCGGCGAACAGCGGAAGACCAACTACGCGCTGCAGCCGATGAGCGAAGCCGACTTCATCGCGCTCGTCACGGCCGACCAGCCGGACGCACCGTCGTACTTCTCCTACGATGCCGTCCTTAACTCGAAAGAGCGGCCCACGCTCGAGCGTGTCCTGGAACACGAACTTCAGCCGCTTTCCCCCGAGTCGTTGATGGCGGCGATGAAGAGCGGCGCGCAGGCGCTCGACGTCCGCGATGCCAGCGAGTTTGCGGCCGGGCATGTGGCTGGAAGCATCAACATCGGCCTCGGCGGACAATACGCCACGTGGGCGGGCACGCTGCTCGCGCACGAACGGCCGATTGTCATCATCGCGTCGCCGGGCCGCGAGGCCGAAGCGGCCCTGAGGCTGGGGCGGATCGGGTTCGACAACGTGGCGGGCTATCTCGATGGAGGGATGCTCACGCTGCGGGATCGCGACGACCTGCTGGCGGCGACGCCGCAAGCCTCCGCGGATTCGGTCAACGGATGGCTGGGCGCCCCGGACGCGCCCTATCTCCTCGACGTCAGGACTCCCGGCGAGTGGCAACAGCAGCACATTGAAGGCAGCGTCAATATCCCGCTCAGCCGGCTGGCGAGCCGCCTCGATGAAGTGCCCCGCAATCGTCCGATCGTGGTGTTCTGCGCCGCTGGTTATCGGTCGTCGATGGCGAGCAGCCTGCTGCTGCGCGAAGGGTTCCCGCGGGTGGCGGAAATGACGGGAGGGATGAGCGCCTGGGCGGTGGCAGCTGGTAGCTAGTAGCTAGTAGGAAGGCATTGCTACCACCTACCAGCTACCAGCTATCAGCTACTACCAGGACAACTAGAGCCTTCGAATCTGCACGTTGCGGATCTTGATGTCGCCCGCCGTGTACTGAAGCGCGATCGGGCCGCTCTTGAGCGTGCTGTCCATCGCGTCGACCGTCTTCGTACCGTTCAGCACGACGACGATGTGCGGACCGCGGAGCGTGATTTCGTACGTGTTCCACTTGCCTTCGGCATCGACAATCGCGATCGGCGCCGCGTAGTTCGGGATGCCGCCCGTGCGGCCGGACTGATCCTTCCGCTTGTCGAAGATGTTCGCTTCGTAGCAGGTCTTGTCGGTGATCTTCGCCCCGTCCATGCAGCGCATGTAGACGCCGCTGTTGCCGTTGTTCGACGTCCAGAACTCGACCTTGATCTCGAAGTCGGTGTAGGTCTCCTTCGACACGAGGTATCCCGTCCCCATGTTGGCCTGGACCGCACCGTCGACGATCTCCCAGTTGGCGGTTCCGATGACGTTGAAGCTGTTCAGGTCCTTGCCGTTGAACAACGTGACCCAGCCATCCTTCGTCTGGGCTGCGAGCCCCTGGGCGGCAAGGCCGAAGATTGCGAGCGCGATGAGTGACAGACGCTTCATTGTTTCCTCCAGAAGTGGGACATTCTATCCAGTATCTACCGCCGCCGCGACGGCTTCCTTGCGGCTTTCTTCTTCGGCGCGGCCTTCTTCGTGATCTTGGCAGCCTTCGACGTCTTGGTGACCTTCGTGCCGCTCTTGGTGACCTTCGTGCGGATCTTCGTGGCCTTCGTGGCGATTTTCGTGGCCTTCGCGCGCTTTGCGGAGGCCGGCGCCGGCGCTTCCCGTTTCTTCGAGTGCGCCGCGAACATCGCGCCCTGGCGATCCACACCGGTGAAGACCATGTCGCCGCCGGGTACTTCCGTTGGCTCGTGCGCGATGAGCGCGCCGAGCTCCTTCGTGGCCTCGGCAGTCTTCCGCACATCGCGAACGAAAATGTAGGGCAGCCATTGCGGGCCGCCGGGCGGCATCGCACCAGGCCCTGGCGTGAACATGCCGCCAAGCTGATGGCCTCCCGTGCCGAAGATCTGGTAGATCCCCTGCGGCCCCATCTCCATGGCCAGCATTTTTTCCCAGCCGAACAGCTTCGAGTAGAAATCAAAAGCGGTCTGATAGTTGCTGGTCAGCAGCTCGTGCCACGAGAAGTCACCGATCTGCGGCTCTTTCCATCGCGCCCGCTCGATGCGCGCCGAGACGGCAAACATGGCGCCCTGCGGGTCCTGGAGCACGGCCATCCGGCCCACACGCGGCACGTCGGCGGCCGACGTCACGACCTTGCCGCCCAGCTCGACAGCCTGCCGCACGGTCGCATCCACGTCCGGTGTGCCGATGTAGTTGAGCCAGTGCGGCGGCGGCGTCAAGACGTTGGGTATTTCATGTATCTGATACAACCCGGCTCGCCCTTCCCGGCCCATCGTCCAGACCTGGTAGGAGGGGTTCGGGTCCCACGGCTTGCTCTTCCAGCCAATCAGCCGCGAGTAGAAGGCGTCGGCCCCAGTCGTATCGGTGGTATTGAGCTCGTGCCAGACAAACAGTCCGCGATCGGAGGTCGTGGGCATGCGCAGATTATAATGACCATTTTCGGCACTCGATCCGGGTCGATGCGGGGAGTCTTCCCACAGTTTGTCCTTCGGAACCTATGAATAAGCCAGCAAATCACATCTTTCTCTTTTTCCTTCTGTCGTTTAGCGTCACGGCGTGCGGGGGCGGCGAGGGCGCGGCGGCAGGTGGTGCCGCGGGCGGCGGCATGCCCGCCATGCCCGTCGACATCGTGACGCTCGAGGCGAAGCCGATCGAACAGAGGACCGAATTCGTCGGAACCGTGAAATCGCGTCGATCGACCGACATCCAGCCGCAGGTCGAAGGCTTCATCACGCGGATCGCGGCCAGGCCCGGGCAACGGGTCTCGAGCGGCGACCTGCTGATGGAGATCGACTCGCGCGTGCAGCAGGGCCAGCTGGCGAGCCTCGACTCGGTCAGGGCGCAGCGCGAAAACGATGTCGCCTACGCGCGACAGGAGGCCGATCGCGCCATCAAGCTGCTGGCCGCCGGCGCCTCGAGCCAGATGGATGCCGATCGCGCGGCCAACGATCTGAAAGCCGCCGAGGCGCAGTTGCGAACCGTGCAGGAGCAGATTCGCACGGCCCGCACCGATCTCGCTTACTACCGCGTGACCGCTCCGACCGCCGGCGTCGTCGGCGACATCCCCGTGCGCGAAGGCGATCGGGTGACAAAAGCGACCGCGCTGACCTCGATCGACGCCAACGCGGGGCTCGAGGTGTACATCAACGTGCCGGTGCAGCAGGCGACGAAGCTGCGCCTTGGTCTTCCCGTGCGCATCGTCGACGACGCCGGCGTCACGGTCGCGGAAGAGAAGATCAATTTCGTCGCGCCGTCGGTCGACGAGAAAACGCAGACGGTGCTCGTCAAGACACAGGTTTCGGTACCCGGCACGCTGCGGACGGCTCAATACGTCCGCTCCTTCGTGATCTGGTCCACCGAGCCCGGCCTCACCATTCCGGTCACCGCCGTGACACGTATCAACGGCCAGTGGTTTGCGTTCGTCGCCGAGGCCGGTGAAGGTGGCAAAGGGCTGGTCGCCAGACAGCGTTCCGTCGAGCTCGGCCCGGTGGTTGGAAACTCCTACACGGTGCAGAAGGGTGTGAAAGCCGGCGAGAGGTTGGTCGCGGCCGGCATCCAGAAGATCCGTGACGGTTCCCCTGTGCAGCAGGCCCCCGCGGCGAAGGGGTCGGGAGGGGTTTTCGCCCGTCCTGACGGCGAAAACCCCTCCCGACCCCTTTTCCCGAGGATCGCGTAAATGTTCACGGACGTCTTCATCCGGCGGCCCGTCCTCGCGACGGTCTGCTCCATCCTCATTACGCTTGCCGGCGCGATCTCCATTCCGACGCTGCCCATCGGGCGCTATCCCGAGCTCGCGCCGCCGACCGTCGCGGTCAGTGCGTTCTACACCGGCGCAAACGCGCAGGCCGTCGAAAGCGCGGTGACCACGCCGCTGGAGTCGGTGATCAACGGCGTCGAGGGCATGCTCTACATGACCTCGGCGTCGACCAACAACGGCCTGAGCACCATCACGGTCACCTTCGAAGTCGGGCGTAGTCCCGATCTCGCCGCCGTCGACGTGCAGAACCGCGTCAACTCGGCGCTCGGCCGCATGCCGCTCGAGGTACGCACCAACGGCATCACCGTCACGAAGGGATCGGCCGGATTTCTCGCCGGTCTCGGGTTCTACTCCGACAAGAACCAGTACAGCTCGCTCTTCATCAGCAACTACGTCGACCGCTACGTGCGCGACGACTTGAAGCGCGTGCCCGGCGTGGCCAACGTCATCATCTTCGGCGAGCGCCGCTTCGCGATGCGCCTGTGGCTCGACCCCAACCGGCTCGCGGGTCGCGGGCTGACGGCCACCGACGTCACCAACGCGCTGCGCGAGCAGAACGTACAGGTGGCTGCCGGATCGGTCGGCGCCGAGCCGTCTGCCGAAGATCAGATGTTCCAGCTCAGCGTGCGCGCCGCCGGACGACTGACCGAGGTGAGCGAATTCGAGGACATCGTCATTAAGGCTGGCGAGGACGGCGCGCTGGTGCGCGTGCGCGACATCGGACGAGTTGAGCTGGGCGCCGAAGACTACTCGTCGCGGTTGCGATTCTCGGGGGTCGAAGCGTCGGGCGTCGGCATCATGCTCCTCCCCACCGCCAACGCGCTGGAGACGTTTCGCGGCGTGGCGGCGGCCATGGATCGGCTCGACGACCAGTTCCCGCCTGGACTGAAGTGGCAGCTCGCATTCGACAACGTGATCGTCGTGCAGGAGTCGATCGTCGAGGTGCTCAAGACGCTGGCCGAAGCCATCGCGCTCGTGATCCTCGTCATGTTCCTCTTTCTGCAGAACTGGCGCAGCACGCTGATTCCGGCCATCACGATTCCCGTGTCGCTGGTGGGCACGTTCGCGTTCGTCAAGCTGTTCGGCTACTCGATCAACACGCTGACGCTCTTCGGCATCGTGCTCGCCACCGGCATCGTCGTGGACGACGCGATCGTGGTCATCGAGAACATCGAGCGGCACATGCGCGAGTTCAAGAAGAGCGCGCACGACGCAGCGGTCGACGCCATGCGCGAGGTCTTCTCGGCGGTCGTCGTCATCGGCATCGTGCTCGTCGCGGTGTTCCTGCCGGTCGCGTTCTTCCCCGGCACGACGGGCCGCATGTATCAGCAGTTCGCGATGACGATTACCTTCTCCGTCATCCTGTCGGTGTTCAACGCCGTCACGTTTACGCCGGCGCTGTCCGCGCTGCTGCTCGACGAAGAGAGCCACGCGCACGGCCGGTTCTTCACCGGCGTCAACCGCGTCATCGACGCCAGCACCGACCTGTACGTCCGCGTGATCGGAGGTGCGCTGCGCTGGAAGTGGGCGATGGCGCTCCTGTTCGTGCTTTCGCTCGGCGCCACCTGGCGGGTGTATCTTGCGGTGCCGGGCGCGTTCGTCCCGGCCGAAGACGAGGGCTATTTCATCACCATCGTGCAGGCGCCATCCGGCGCGTCGATCGAATACACGACGAACATCATGAAGGAGGTCGAGCAGATCTACTTCAAGCAGCCGGAAATCGCGGGGGTCTTCTCGGTCGCGGGCTTCAGCTTCAGCGGGGCCGCGTCGAACAACGGGCTGATGTTCTCGCGGCTCAAGTCGTTCGACGAGCGCGAGGGCGAGGAGCACTCGCTCGGAAGCGTGCTGAATCGCATCCGTGGCCAGGTGTTCGGCATTCCGGGCGCCCTCGTGATTCCGGTCGCCCCTCCGCCGATTCAGGGCGTCTCGTCGTTCGGCGGCTTCCAGATGGAAATCCTCGACCTGTCGAACGCCGACATCACCCAGCTGGCCGACGTGACGCAACAGGTGGCTGGCGCCGGGAATCAATCGGGCCGCGTCGCGGGACTGTTCTCGGCCTTTACGGCCAACGATCCGCAGCTCGTCGTCACGATCGATCGCGACAAGGCGCGATCGCTCGGCCTGCCGATTCGTGAAGTCACCGATGCCCTCGCGGTTCTGCTGGGCTCTCAGTATGTGAACGATTTCGATTTCAACAACCGCGCCTATCGCGTGTACGTGCAGGGCGATCAGCAATTCCGGGCCGAGCCGGGCGATCTGAGCCAGTACTACGCCCGCGCGTCGAACGGCGACATGGTGCCGCTGTCGGCGGTCGTGCGCACGCGCGAATCGACCGCGCCGTCGGTCATCAATCACTTCAACCTGTTCCGCTCGACGGAAATCACGGGTTCGGCGCTTCCGGGCGTCAGCTCGGGACAGGCGCTGCAGGAAATGGAGCGCATCGCGCGCCAGGTACTGCCGCAGGGCTACGACTTCGCATGGGCGGGGTTGTCGCTCGAAGAAACGAAGCTCGGCCGGCAGGCCGCCTATCTGTTCCTGTTGTCGATCGTGCTCGTCTATCTCGTGCTGGCGGCGCAGTACGAGAGCTGGGTTCTGCCTTTCATCATTCTGCTCGGCGTCCCGCTCGCCGTCTTCGGTGCGCTGAGCGCTCAACTCCTCCGCGGCTTCTCCAACGACGTGTTCTGCCAGGTGGGCCTGGTCATGCTCATCGGCCTGGCCGCCAAGAATTCGATTCTGATCGTCGAGTTCGCAGAACAGCTTCGCACGCAGGGGCGATCCATCGTCGACTCTGCGGTGGAGGCCGCGCGCATCCGGCTGCGGCCCATTCTTATGACCTCATTTGCATTCATTCTCGGCGTGCTTCCTCTGGCCTACGCGACCGGCGCGGGCGCCGGCGCGCGAAACTCGGTCGGCACGGCGGTCGCGGGCGGCATGCTGGCGTCGACCTTCCTGTCGATCCTCTTCATTCCGGTCCTGTACGTGATCATCCGAACGATCGCGCCCGGGACCAAGAAGCGCGTGTCGAAACGCGCGGCGGGTGTGGCCCATGCATAAGAGAGCTGCGGCCGTACTCGCATCGCTTGTTCTACTGTGTCCGGCAGGGCTGTCCGCGCAGACCACGCCGCCCACGGAGTCGGTCACGCTCGATCAGGCCGTCGAGCGCGCGTTGAAGAACAACCCGACCGTCGGACAGGCGATCCAGGGCATTCTCCGAGCCGAGGCGCTTCTGCAGCAGGCGCGCGCGGTCACGCTGCCCCAGGTGAACGCCAGCTTCACGGGAGTCGTCAACAGCACCGAACGGAAATTCGACGACGTGGTGACGAGCCCGCGGATGCAGGGCACGATCGCCGCGAGCGCCTCGATGCCGGTGCTTGCGGCGGCGGCATGGGCGGCGAGAAATCAGGCGAAGGATCAGATTGAGGTGGCGAACCTCTCGAGTGCGGATGTGCGCACGAACATCGCGGTCGCCACCGGGCAGGCGTACCTCGCTATTATCGCGGCCAGACGTCAGGTCGACGTCAGCCTTCGCGCGCGCGAGAGCGCGCTCGCGCATCTCGATTACGCGCGACGCCGCCTCGAAGCGGGCGCCGGCACGCGGCTGAACGAGCTGCGCGCCGCCCAGGAAGTGTCGAGCGACGAAGCGAGGCTCGAGGTGACGCAGTACGCCGTCCGCGTGGGACAGGAAGCCCTCGGGGTCCTGATGGCGGCAAACGGACCCGTCGACGCGGCGAGCGAGCCGGCGTTCGACGTGCCTGCCGCCGCGGATGAAGCGGGCTGGATGGCCCTGCGCCCCGATGTGCGGCTCTTCACGGCCGAGGAACGCGCGGCCGATCGCGTGTGGCAGGACAGTTCGAAGGACTGGTTTCCAACTGGTGTCCTGTCATTCGATCCGCAGGCGCTCGTGCCGGCGAGCATTTTCACGTCGGCACGCAGCTGGCGGCTGGTCGTCAATTTCTCACAGCCGATCTGGGACAGCGGTCAGCGGAAGGCGGTGAAGCGCGTCCGGGAAACGAATCTCAACAACGCGCGGCTGGCGTTGACCGATCTGCGGACGCGCGCGCGATCGGAAGTGCGGCTGGCCCAGGACCTCGTTCGCACGAGCGAGCGCGCGTACAACAGCCTGCGGCTGGCTGCCGAGCAGGCGCAGGAAGTGCTGAACATCACGACCTTCGCGTTTCAGGCGGGCGCCACCACGAACCTCGAGGTGATCGATGCGCAGCGCCAGGCACGCGATGCCGATTCGTCCGCCGCGGTCGCGCAGAACACGCTGATGCGCGCGCAACTGGATCTGCTGACGGCGCTGGGACGGTTTCCGCAGTAGAGTCGTCGGTTATAGTCGTCGGTTATAGTCGTCAGTTGTCAGTCGTCAGTACCTCTGCGTTCCTCTGAAGACTGAGAACTGACAACTGATAACTGAAAACCGTTCTATCCCGGCGAAGCCCCCTGCGTGTTCGTGTAGACGGCGTAGAGTGACTGCCCCGCCGCCATGAACAGGCGGTTGCGCTTCGGTCCGCCGAACGCGACGTTCGCGCACACTTCCGGCAGACGAATCCGCCCAAGCAACTTCCCGTCGGCATTCCACACCGTCACGCCGCTGTAGCCGATGTTCGCGCCCGCATTGCTGCTGGCCCACACGTTGCCAAAGACGTCGGTGCGAATACCGTCGGTACCGCAGCGGATGCCGTCGACGGTGAAATCGGCGAACTGTCGTGGCTTGCCGAGCTGAGGGCTTGTTCCCAGGTCGAACACCGAGACGATGCCGCGATTCACGATGTAGACGCGTTTGTAGTCGGGGGCAAACGTGATGCCGTTGGGAATGCCGCCGAGGGCTTCCTCGCTGATCGCCATGTCGATGCGGCCGCTCGGATCGACGCGGTAGACGTTGCAGCTGAGCTCGCGCTTCAGTACGCCCGACCCGGCCGGCTGCCCGACTTTCGCGTTCAACTGTCCCTGTTTGTTGCTTGGGCCGCCCGCGGCGTCGGGCATGCCCTCATAAATCGACCCCCCGTACGGCGGATCGGTAAACCAGTAACTGCCGTCGGGGTGGCAGGCGATGTCGTTCGGCGAGTTCAGACGCTTGCCCTGGAACGAATCGGCAATGACGGTCACCGACCCGTCATGCTCGTAGCGCACCAGCCGGCGGCCCGAGTGCTCGCACGAGAGCTGGCGGCCCTGATGATCGAACGTGTTGCCGTTGCTGTTGCCGGAGGGCTGACGGAACACCGTGACGCGCCCGTCTTCCTCGATCCATCGCATCTGGCGGTTGTTCGGGATGTCGCTCCAGATGAGATACCGGCCCTGCCCGTTCCAGGCCGGTCCCTCGCACCACATCGCGCCGGTCCACAGGCGCTGGATGGGCGTGTTCCCCACGCGCAGCGCGTTGAAGGACGGATCGATCGTGATGATGTCGGGATCGGGATACGAGACCGGCTGCGAAAAATCTCGAGGCGGGTTCGAGATGACGCTGGGGGGATCGACCTTCTGGGCCACCTGGGTCTGGGCACCCGCCAAGCGCGGCGTAAATGCCGCAATGCCAGCCGCAGTACTGATTCTGGTGAGAGCTTCACGGCGCGAGATCATGTCACCTCCAAGCATTGAAAACAGAAGATCAAAAGATCAGAAGAACTCTTTCGAAAGACTATTTCTGATCTTCTGACCTTCTGATCTTCTGTTTAAAAGGCTAATCGTCGTCTTTGTGCTTGTCCTGAACTGCCAGGATGTCTTCCAGGCATTCAAAGAAGACGTCGACGACGCGCGGATCGAAGTGCTTCCCGCGTCCGTCGCGCAATAACTGTAACGCTTCTTCGTTCGGAAAGGCAGGTTTGTAGGGGCGCTCGCTCGTCACGGCGTCGAAGACGTCGGCGACCGCGCAGATGCGGCCCCAGAGGGGGATGTCGCTGCCGGCCAGACCATTGGGATAGCCCGCGCCGTCCCACCGCTCGTGATGGTGCAGCGCAATAACGCGTCCGGCCTGCAGGATCTGGGACGTCGAGTTGTCGAGAATCCGGCTGCCGATCATCGAATGCTGCCGCATGACGGTCCACTCGTGCGGATCGAGCGACGAGGGTTTCCGGAGAATCGACTCGGGCATGGCGATTTTGCCCACATCGTGCATGCGGCTGGCGTGCAGAATCAGCTCGACCTCGGCGGGAGGCAGCTTGAGGCCGCGCGCGATCACGGCGCTGTACTCGCTCATGCGCTGGATGTGCCGGGCAGTCACCTTGTCCTTGTACTCTGCAAGGATCGCGAGCCGCTCGACGGTCTCCAGTTGCGCCTGGTAGGCCATGCGCTGCGCTTCGGCTGTCTGCTCGAGCGCTCGCCGCAGGCTGGCCGTGCGCTCCTGCACCATCTCTTCGAGGTGCGCCTGATAGCGCTTCACCTCGTCCTGCGCTTCCTTCATCCTCAGCAGCGACGTTGCACGCACGCGCAGCTCGGTGACGTCGACCGGCTTCGCGATGAAGTCGTTGGCGCCCGCTTCGACCGCGTGCAGCCGGTGCTCCTTGGTCTCGAGGGTCGTCACCATGATGACGGGCACGTCACGGCCCGCCGGATCCTGTCGGATGCGGCGGCACACATCGAAGCCATCGAGCCCGGGCATGACGACGTCGAGCAGGATGAGATCGACACCGAGCTGCAGCTTGGCCAGCCCTTCGATGCCGTCGCGCGCCGCTTCCACCTGATGGCCGAGTCCTTCGACCAGCATCTGCGTTATCCGCCGGATGCCATCGTCATCGTCGATGACCAGCACGCGCTTTCCGGATGGATGGGGTCGGGAGGGGTTTTCGGTTGGCGTGGTCGAAAACCCCTCCCGACCCCTCTTTTCGGATTCCCAACCGACCAGCGCTTTACGAATAGCTCCGACGCCGGATTCGATCTGATCGACCAGCGGGCCGATCTGCTCGAACGAACCCTCCCTCGCGGTTTTGACCAGCTCGGCGCAGGCACCTGCGACAGACTCGCCGCCGACAATCGCGACGCTTCCCTGCAGTGAATGGGCCGAACGATAGAGGCCCTCGCGATCGCCCGACGTCGCCGCCCGCCGCATCGCTTCCATCTGCGAGGAACTGTCGCTCATCAGCGAGTCGATGAGCTGCGCGACAAGCGTTTGCGAGCCGCGAGCCTCGAGGCCGCGCAGATGGCGTGTGACTTCTGCGGCGGGATCTGATGGATGCACGTTGGCCGCTCTACCGTTTGGCGCTCACCGTTTGCAGCCGTTCGAGGCTGTCGCTGCAGAATCCGACGAGCTGTTCGGCAGTGAGATCGGACGCGAACTCCTCGGTCAGCTCCAGCGTGTGCCGCTTCCAGTCGCGCACCACGTTCTCGTACTCGTGACACGCGCGCGCGAGATCGCCACGATCGCGGTAGAGATTGCCGAGCCAGAAATGCGCGAGCGCGAGAGAGTCGTCCAGATAGAGCGCCCGCCGCAGCGACTGCTGCGCTTCATCGAGACGCTGCTGGCGCGACGCGACCATCCCCACCAGCAGGTGCGCGCGCGGTTCGAGGTCGCTGACCTTCAACACCATTTCGGCCTGCCGCATCGCGTCGTCGAAGCGCCCGCGATTGGCGTAAAGCCCGCCGAGCAGCAAGAGCCCGGGAACGAATGTCGGACACGATTCGGCCAGCGAGGAGAGCGCCGACTCGGCCGCGTCCCAGTCGCCGGCGCGAAACGCGGCAAGACACACGTCGTAGCGGCCGGTCACATCTTCGGCGATGCCTGGTGCCGGAGGGATCGGCGCCGACGGGGCCCGTCTGAAGCCGGGCAGTGCGACTATCCGGTCGGACGCGGGCGATCTCCGGCTGGCCCGGCGCGGCGATGACCTGCGCGCCGAAGACCTGACCGCGGACCGCTGCGAAACAAGTGAACTCTTGCGATAGCAGAAGGCCCTCGCCTGTTCGACGAGCGCAAATCCATCGGACATCTGCCAGAGCGATTCGGCATGGCCGAGCAGCAGATATCCCTCGTCGGCGAGCGTGTCGTGAAGGCCCTTGATCAACTTCCGCGTCACGTCGGCACGGAAGTAGATCGCGACGTTCTTGCAGAACACGATATCCTGCGGTCCGGTCGAGGGCATGGGTGTCTGCGTCAGATTGCCGAACTCGAACTTGACGCGCTTCTTGATCGTGTCGGCGAGCAAGAAGGTTTTTTCGTCGCGCACGAAGTAGAGATCGCGCAGCCGCCCCTCGACATTTCGCATCGCGCGCGCGGTGTAGACCCCGGCCCTCGCCTTTTCCAGGACCTTCGTGTTGAGGTCCGTCCCGATGATGTCGATCGTCCAGTCGGGACACGCCCGGTAGATGCCCATGTCTTCGAGCGTCAGCGCGATCGAGTACGCCTCTTCGCCGCTCGAACAACCGGCGCTCCAGATGCGAATCGTCCGGTTGCTGTCGCCCTTCGCCAGGCGTTCGGCAATCAGCCCCGGGATGATGTGATCGCGAAGCAGTCGAAACTGCGAGGCATCGCGAAAAAAGCAGGTCTCGGTGACCGTCACGAGGTTGAGCAGGTTGCGCAGCTCGGTCTCGACCAACCGCGGCGTTTCGCCGCGAAGCCGCTCGACGTACTCATCTTCGCTGTCGAGCCCCAACTGCTGCATGCGGAGCGAGACGGACGCCAACAGCGACGCGCGCTGGCTGTCGTCGAAGCGGAGCCCGCAGCGTTCCTCGATGAGGTCGCGGACGGCGATGAACGACGTCAGATCAGCGATCGCACACGCTCCACGTGGAGAGCATTCAAGCAGCGGGCGATGCCCGCCGGCGGCAGCACCTGCTGCGCGGCGCTCAGCTCGATAGCCGAGCGCGGCATCCCGAAGATCGCGCTGGTCTCTTCGTCCTGCGCGATCGTGACCCCGCCGGCCTGCCGGATGGCGAACAGACCCTGGGCGCCGTCCGATCCCATTCCGGTCAGCAGCACGCCGGCCGAACGCGCGCCGTAGACTCTCGCCACCGACAGGAACGTGACGTCAATCGACGGCCGATGGCCGTTGACCGGTTCCGAGTCGGTCAGGTGCACGCGCCCACCAATCGCGGCCACAAGATGCGAGTTCTCGGGGGTGAACAGCACGCGGCGCGGCACGATGGCGTCCCCTTCCTCGGCAAGTTTGATCGGCATCGCGCACCGTTCCTGCATCCAGCGCAGCATGCTCGTCGTGAAACCGTCCGTCATGTGCTGAACGACCACGATGCCGAGCGCATAGGTGGACGGCAGGCTCGACAAAAGGACTTCGATCACACGCGGGCCACCCGACGACGCCCCGATAACCACGACGTCGGCGGCCGGACCGACGAACGAATCGAGTTGCGACGATTCCTGCGCGAGCAGCTTGCGCGCACCGTGGATGTGGGCGATCACGGGCACCTTCGACAGCGACTTCACCTTCTGCACGAGCTTGCCGGCGGCGTTGTGGAAGCGCCAGTCGGGCATCAGCGCGGGCTTCTCGACGACGTCGAGTGCGCCCGCGGCAATCGCATCGGCGCGCGAATACGTGCCTTCCTTGTCGAAGAACGAGCTGAGGAAAAGCACCGGGGTCGGGTGGCGCGCCATGATGCGGCGGGTGGCTTCCATCCCGTCCATCCCGGGCATCATGAGGTCCATCGTGACGAGATCGGGACGGAGCGTGGCCGTCAGCTCGACGGCTTCGGCGCCGGTCGCGGCCTGGCCGATGACGCGAATCTCGGGATCGGAATTAAGCAGCGCCGTCAGCACTTCGCGCGTCACCGCGGAGTCGTCCACGATGAGGACGCGGACGGCCGGCGAACGCCCGCTGGACGTTGCTGTCTGCTGGATCTCAGACATGCACGTCCTGCTTTCTGGCGCGTCCGATCAAACGTCTTACCGTGTCGAGCAGCTGCGTCTGGTCGAACTCGCGCTTCAACACGTAGGCGTCGGCGCCCACTTCGAAACCGCGGCGGCGATCGTCGACGGTGTCGCGCGAGGTGACGATGATGACGGGGATGTCACGGAACTGTTCGTCGGCGCGGATCCGCTCGGTCAGCTCGAAGCCGGTCATGCGCGGCATGTCCACGTCGGCGACGACGAGGTCCCATTCCTTGTGCCGCAGCGCGTCGAGCGCCTCGAGGCCATCGCTCGCAATTTCAGATTCGTACCCGGCGGCAACCAGAATGTTCTTCTGCAGCTCGCCCGCGACCAGCGAGTCATCGACCACCAGCACCCGGCTGACGCGTGGCGCGGCCCGGCGAGCCAGCGCCGGCGCGGCGCCCGTTGACGGCGCGCGCGAGGCGAGATCGAACAACGCGTTGACGTCGAGGATCGGCACGATGTCGCCGTTACCGAGCAGCGCGGCGCCGGTGAACGTCCGCTGTTGTCGCAGCGGCCCGCGCAGTTCCTTGAAAACGAGCTCCTGTTCTTCGTGGACGG
Source organism: Vicinamibacterales bacterium (assembly GCA_963746535.1). Taxonomy (GTDB): domain Bacteria; phylum Acidobacteriota; class Vicinamibacteria; order Vicinamibacterales; family JAMQPK01; genus JAMQPK01. The sequence continues at coordinate 500,979 of CAVVBP010000014.1, forward strand.
CTTCGACCAGGATGCCGAACCGGCCCTCGCTGCCTTCCGCGACGAGCAGCGTCTGCTGAGCGGCTGTCGGCGAAGCCGGCACCTGCAGCATCGTCGAAAGGGGCGTCAACGGGACAGTTTCGCCGTCGACCTCTGCCACAGGACCCTGTTGAAGCTGTCCGATATCGCCAGGTTTCACCTGCAGAATGCGTCTGATAGCGGCCGTCGGCATCGCGAACAGCTCTTCGCCCGCCTCGAGCAGCACGACGCGCAGCAGCGCGAGCGAGAGCGGCAGGTTCAGCGTGATCGTCGTGCCCCGATCGAGCTCCGACTGCACGCGAACGTTGCCGCCGAGCCGCTCGACGACGATTTTCACCACGTCCATGCCGACGCCTCGACCCGAGACGTCGGTCGTCGACGAGCGCGTGCTGAATCCTGGCTGGAAAATGAGGTCGAGCAGTTGTTCCGCCGTCCATCGCTCGATTTCGCCCGCCGGCGCGACGCCTCGTTGAATGGCGACCGCCCGGAGCATACGCAGGTCGATACCGCAGCCGTCATCTTTCAGCGTGATCAGGATGCGATTGCCCTGCTGCTCGGCCGACAGCACGAGCTGACCGGCCGCCGGTTTGCCGACGCGCTCGCGATCGGCCGGCGTCTCGATGCCGTGATCGACGGCGTTGCGAACGAGATGAATCAGTGGCTCGGCGATCTGCTCGATGATTTTCTTGTCGAGCTCGGTCTCGCGGCCGCGAATCGTCAGGTCGATGTCCTTGCCGAACGTGCGCGCGAGATCGCGCACGGCGCGCGGGAAGCTGTCGAAGACGGACGCGACGGGCAGCATCGTCAGCTCGATGACGTTCTGCCGCAGCTCTTCGCTGATGAGATTCAGGCGCACGCGGTCGTCGCTGAAGTTGACCAGGAACTCGCGCATGCGGCGCGTAACGGAGTCGAGCGCGTCGGCGTACTCGGAGAGCTGCGCGCCTCTGTCGGTATCGGCGGTCTGCGGGGTCAGGCGCGCTTCGCGGACGCGATCGCGAAGCCGGCTGAGCACGCGCTCGAGCCGTCGCAGCTCAGTGTGCCGCTCGAACGCCTTGAGGCTCTGCACCACCATCTCAGGGGCTAGGTGCGCCAGCCGCTCGAGCTTGTCGATCGGCACGCGCAGCGACTGCCGCATTTCCGGCGCCGCCTCTTCGGGTTCCTGAGACCCCATTTCGGGCGCTAATTCAACGTAAGGCCCATCATTGCTGGGCTTTGCAGCTACTGGTGCCGCTGCTGTGCGGGAGTCAGACCCCGGGTCGACGTCGAGGATGGCGGAGAGCTTGGCGCAGATTTCGCCGACTTCGACCGGATTCAACTGGCCGCGCGCGAGCGCTCGACCCGCAGCCCAATCAGGTCGACCGATCCGAAGACCAGGTCGAAGGCGTTGCCGTCGAGCACCGTTGGCACCTGCTTGGCCGCGACGAACAGATCTTCCAGCTTGTGGGCGATCTGCGCGATGTCGGTGAAGCCGAGCATCAGCGCGGATCCCTTCAGGCTGTGGGCCTCGCGCATGGCCTCGGCCATCGCATCGGCCGCGCCCGGCGTCTGTTCGAGGCGCAGCAGCGCCGCACCCAGCGCCTTCAGGCGATCGCGGGCCTCTTCGACGAATTTCCCGATGAAGGCCGAGGTGTCGAGTGGTTTCATCACGCCGTCAGTCGCCCCGGATCCAGCAGCAAGAACACTTCGTCGTTCCGTAGACCGGCAGCCAGGAACGCACGCGTGCGCGTCTGTCCGCGCAGCACGGCCGGCATCGGCGTCAGGCCGCCGAGCGACACCGGCACCACATCGATCACCCGCCGCACACGCAGCCAGGCACTCTCGAGTGCCGCGCGTCCAGTGCAGCCACGGCCCGTCCGCTTCGCCATCACTGAAGTAGCGGTCGAGATCGAAGACCGGGGTCGGGTCGAGAAAACGGTTCCGGGATCCGTTTTCGGGATCGTCAGTCGAAAACGGATCCCGGAACCGTTTTTCCAGATGACCCACTTCGGCCGCGACAATCGCCATCAGGCAATCGGCGGCCTCAAAGACGAGAAGCGGGCACGACCGTGCCCGGCGACGTCATAGCCTGATCACCCGGGCCAGATCGAGCAGCCCCATCAGGCCCGCCGACACGCGCACCGTGCCGACGAAACACGCCGCACGCTCGGCCGACCATGTCGCCGGCGGCGGTTCAATCTCGCCGGCGTCGATCGAGTAGATGTCGGCAATCGAATCGACGATGAGACCGAGCGGATCGTCGAAGCCCGCGCAGCGCGACAAGAAACGGCGACTCGGCTGACGCCTGCCCCGACAGGCCGAGCATCGCGCGGACGTCGAGCGCGCAGAGAATCTCCCCGCGCAGATTGACCAGCCCCGCCACGCCGTGCGGCGCGCCGGGCACGCGACGCAGATGCGTCACGCGCGCGACTTCGCGCAGCTGCTCGAGCGGCAGTCCGTAGACTTCTTCGCCCGAGGAAGAACGCGAGGTAGGACAGACGTTCCTGTTCGGCCGGCGTGCTCTGCCTCGCCGTCGCGCTGCTGCTCGATCGCGGCAAGAATCGCCTCGGTGTCATGCGCCATGTCCTACAACTTGAACTCTCTGATCCGGGTCTTGAACTGATCCGCCAGCAGGTTCAGCTCGCCGACCGAGTTCGCCGACTGCTTCATGCCCGCCGCCGCCTGTCTTCGTGACCTCGGCCACCTCGCGCATCGTCTGGACGATCTGCTCGCTGGCGCTCTGCTGCTGCTGCGTGGCGAAGGTGATCTGGCGGATGGCCTGCGTCGTGCGATCGACCATCTGGATGATCTCTTCGAGGCTGCCGCGCGCGCGCGTGGCGAGCGACACGCCGTTCTCGACTTCCTTGACGCCCTGTTCGGTGGCCAGCACCGACGTGTTGGTCGCGGACTGAATCTCGCCGACGATCCCTTTGATCTCTTCCGCCGATTCGCGCGTCCGCTCGGCCAGCCGCCGCACCTCGCTGGCGACGACGGCGAAGCGCTTGCCGTGCTCGCCGGCGGCGGCCGACTCGATGGCGGCGTTGACGGCGAGCAGGTGGATTTCGCCGGCGATGTCCTTGATCAGGTTCAGCACTTCGGAGATGCGCTGCGAGCGCTCGCCGAGCAGCAGCGTCTTTCCCGAAATGTCCGCCACGCGGCGGCGGATCTTTTCCATCGCTTCGAGCGCTTCGCCGACCGAGTCGTAGCCGGCGTGCGCCGCGTGCGCGCTGTCGTCGGCGATCTTCTCGACCGACGGTCGCGCTCATCGCAATCTGTTTCGCTGTGTTCGTCAGCTCCTCCATCGTCGCGGTCACTTGCGCGATCGACGCGGCCTGCTGCACCGATCCCGATGGCGTGCTCCTCGGCGGCCGACAGCACCTGCGTGGAGGCACCCGTGATCTGAATGCGCGGCCTGCTGCAGGTCCTGCAGCAGCTCGCGAAGCTGGCGGCCATGTCGTTGGCCGCCAGCGGCCAGCATGCCCAGCTCGTCGTGGCGATTGACGGAAATGCCGTTCGACAGATCGCCGGCGGCCACCGACTGAGAAACGGCACCAGCGACATGATGGGCCGCGAGAACTGCTTGGCCCAGTAGAGCGAACCGGCCGCGGCCAGCGTGGCAAGCAGGATCGAAAGCACCATGATCGTCCACATCAGGCGGCCCAGCGGCGCGAACGCCACGTCGGTGCGCATCAACAGGATGGTGCGCCAGGTGCCGGGGAGGTACGGTCTGCGTTCCGTCGTCGCGTAGCCCACGAGATACGTCGCGTCGCGCACGTCGAGCTCGCCGCTGCCGGCCTGATCGGCGACGATCGAGCTGAATTCTTCGAGGCCGAGCGTCGACAGACGCGTCGGCCCGGCTCCCACCCGCTCAGAAACGGCGGCGCCGCCAGAATCGCGTTCGTGCGAGTCGGCCAGCACGAGATAGCCGCGCTCGTTCTGCCCTTCGGGCAGCACCTTCACCGCCTGCAGAATCGACGAGATCTTCGGCCAGTCGAGCACCGCCACGATCACGCCGACCGGTCTTCGACGCGGTCGAAGCTCGCCTGCAACGGAAACGAGAGCGGCATCCCGACACGCCCGGTCAGATCCTGCATGCGCCGGCGAGCCGACCCACGGTTCGCCACGCCGCGCGGCCTGCAGGCACATTCGCTCTGGCCCACGTCGCGCCCGCGCAGCGACGGCATCGTCGACGCGATGACCGTGCCGGCCGCGTTGGCGACCCAGAATTCCTGCGCGATGTCGAAATTGCGTTTGGCTTCCTGGAGGAACTGCAGAATGCGCCCGTCGGCATCGCTGGTGACGGTGTCGTCGCGGATGAACCCGAGCTGCGACCAGACAGCCAGATTCTGCTGCCGATCGAGCAGCAGGCGCTCGAGCTTCTCGTCGCTCTGCGAGGCGAGCGTCTCGAGATTGAAGCGGATGCGCTCTTCGAGCGCGTCGCGCGCGATCACGTACGCCAGCACGCCGACCACCGCGATGGGCAACAGCGAAAGCGCCACGGACACGAGCGCAAGCTGCCACCGGATGTTCAGTTTCAACGCCATCACTTGAGCCCAGTGACCTTGATCACGGCGACCGTTTCGTCCACATCCCCGGGCGACAGGTACGAAATCGCGCCCGGAACACTTGCCACGAACCGCAGTACTGCCCGCGCCGACCGTTGCGTCGAGGGCGGCGACAGGCCCTGCGTCATCGATTGCTGCACCCAGTACTCGGCCATCTCGCGCACCGACCGATTCAGCACCTGTCTCGAAAAGACATCCCGGATCGCGGCGGTGCTGTCCCATTCGACCGGCACCATCGGCTCGGCGTTCGACCACATCCGCGACTGCTTCATGAAAATCCGCCGCACCTCTGCCACCGGCAGCGTCTTCACCGGGTTCTCTTTGTTCACGATGATGACGAAGTACGGGCTCTGCGTGGACGGCGCCTCCATCCACAGCAAGACCAGCAGCCCCGTCAGCAGAAGTCGACGCGTCACGTCAAATCATCAGAAGAAGAACACCGCCGCCGTCGCAAACCCGTTGAACGGTTTCGCTTCCGCGCCTCCCTCCTCAGAGTGGAGGAAGTCGCGCTCCAGAGGCTGCGACCGGTAGAGCTCTCCCTTCAAGGCAATCTGCGGATACGGACGGTAGTTCAGCCCGACGATATGGCGCCGCTCCGCGCGCTGGATACGCGGGCTCTCGAGCTGCTCGGCCCGATAGAACGTGATCCAGTCTTCGTCGATTCGCCACGCCGGCTGCAGGTAGAAGCCGGTGCGCGTCTGCTCGAGCGACTTGCCCCGCGCCCATTCGGTCTGGAAGAGGAAGCTCGAGATTTCGATCTGCGACTCGAATCCGAAGACGTTGTCTTCGGCCAGCGTGTTGTTGGTCAGCCCGACGTTGCCGCGATAGATGTCGGCCGCCACGTCGATCTTGCGCACGGCGCCCGATGCCGGGAAGCGCACTTCCCCGCGCGCGCCCCACGATTTGCCGTCGCTGAGATCGGCCTGACTGTTGCCTTCGAAGTTGTTGTTGGCGACGTAGAACTTGTAGCCCAGGCCGAGTTCGGAATTGCCGACCGGCCGTGCCGTGTTCCCCTGGAACATCACGCCGACGAGCTCCGCCGGAAACAACTCGCGGAGATAGATCGGGGTGGTCGTCGAGAGCGTGAGGTTGGGGTAATGGTTCTGCCACCAATACTGGGGTGACAACTGCTTGCCCACGCGAAGCCCGACGTAGCGATTGTGGTTGTATTCCATCCACGCGTTCTCAACGGCCACCTGGCCCTCGCCGCTGAGATCGGTTTCTTCGTGTCCCGCTTCGGCTTCACCCTCTTCGCCTTCCCCGCCGCCTTCCGGCGCGATTTCAGGATGGTGCGGCACGTTCTGCAGTTCGAGCTCCATCAGGAAACCGAACTTACCCAGCTGCTTCGCCATGAGCACGCCCAGGTGATGCTGCTGAAACGCCGCGAACTCTTCCGATCCGTCGGTGGAGAATCTGAAGTTGTAGTACCCGTTCAGGTTCACTTTGCTGTTGACGACCTCGCGCAGCGAGTTGATCGAGTCCTCCTGCGCCTTGACATCGTTCTGCAAGTCCTGCACCGCAGCGGTCGTAGCGGGCGGCTGCTGTTTCTCGAGCGCTTCGATGCGCCTGAGCAGCTGAGAGATAACGACTTCCTGCTTCGCGATCTCCGCGCGCAGCGTGGCCATCTCGTTGCCCTGCGCCCACGCGGGCCCGACGCCGGCGGCGAAGGCCATCACCGGCACCAGAAAAAAGATGCGTTTCATCAATCGCTCCTTCACAAATCTGCACAGCCGCACACGTCGACCGTGAGCGCACTGGTACTGCACCGGTTATCGGCCATTCGCGAGGCTGGGACTAGGAAACGGGAGTGGCGTGGAAAGGGGGAGGATGGGGGATTCGAACGTCAAGACGCTCGAATCCCCAATCCTGGAGGAGCTGTGGAAATCTCGCCTAGTCTCGGTCGCGATCCCTGTCTCTGTCCTTCGCACAGTCTTCAAAGGTCAGCACGGGAAGCTGGCTGGGCACGAACTTCGGAACCAGCCTGCACAGGTTTTCTTTCTTCGCGCGCTCGTCGAGCAGCCCTGTCCGGACAAACTGCGTCACGTCGCGGAGATCCTGCTCGGACAGCTTGATGCCGCCCTTCTGGAACACCGAATCCAGCAGTTCCACGGGAACTCGCGGGCCCATGCGCGCGTAGAGGTCGCGATCGATGCCGGCCCGTGCCGGGTTGTACGGCTGCGTCGGATTCACGTGGAACCGGATCGCATCCTCCAGCCTGGCAAACGCGCCGTTGTGAAAGAACGCCGGGGAGAGCGCGATATTTCGAAGCGGCGACGCGCGGAAGCGATACTTGTCGGCTACGCTGCCCGAGATCTGCATCGCGCCGAAGTCTTCGTTCGCATCCGGTCCGTCGTAGATCATGTTGCTCTTGCCAACGCCGAACTCAGGGGCAAGCTGGGGGATGCCGGCCACGTAGTTCTGGAAGTCGCTGAACATCTCGTTCGCTTTGCCCTTCACGGCGTGGCAGGTGACGCACTTGCCCTCGCCGAAGAACACGAGCGCGCCGCGCTTTTCGGCGTTGGTCATCGCGTTCTCGCGGCCGCGCGCGAACTGGTCGATGGGGGCGTTGGCGAAGACGAGCGTGAACTCGAACTCCGCGATCGCCCGCGCGAAATGGTCGATGGTGATCGGCCTGCCTCTGCGCACTTCAGGGAACACCTTGCCGAACGCGAGCCTGTACCCCGGCGTCGCGTTGAGAATCCGCATCCCCATCTGCCGGATCGGCGCATTCCTGGTGCCGGTCTCATCAGGCGCCGGAAGCGGCAGGCCGTGGCCATCATCGAAGATGCTGAGAGGGCTGGACGGATCGTTCAAGCCCGTGAATCCCGCAACCTCCACGGTCTCGGTCGGCGGAATGAACGCCTGCGCCTGCAGAAGGTGATCCTGGTAGCTCAGTGATGCCGCTTCAGGATACGGGAACGTAAATCCGAAATTGTTCTGGAACGGGTCGCCGAGGCCGTTCGGCGTGAGCGCGTTGGCGAAGAACCGTCCGTTCCACATCAGCTTGGGATAGAACGCAGTGTTGACGACCGTCGGCGTCCGCCGCTGATTGCGCGGCCCCTGCCGGTTCGGTCCCACCAGCTTGTTGCTGTCGACACCAATCGCGATCGACTGCGTGTCGCCCATCCCGGTGGACGGCGAATGACATCCGGCGCACGTGTTGTCCTGGTGCAACGAATGGGAGTTGTCGAAGAAGAGCAAGCGCCCCAGATTGGCCAGGTCGTAGTCGATGCGGCGTCCCAGCCGATCCTCGAGCTGCGATTCGATGCGACCGCTGAAGCGATGGTCGCGCAGCACGCGCGTCAGTTTCGCGTCGAGATTCTGATCGCGGTCCCGGTCGCGGTCGTCGTTGTTGGCGTGGACCACGAGTCCCAGTGAGGACAGCCAAACCAGTCCCGCTGCCGTAATCAACTTTCCGACTTTCATATGCGTCGGTCTCCTGTCGCGGCTATAGAGCTCGGGCGACGCCGTGGTGTAGGCAATTCCGACACCACGTGGGTGCGACGGACGGCTGAACGGCTAATGTGCTGGCAATCAGCGACTTGCGATTTCAGACAAAAACGGTGCGCACTGGCGGGCTTGCTCCGTTCTGGCACATGGAAAAACGCGGCACCTGCAAGCAGACGCATTTCCAGTGATTTAGCGAGCGTTCCGTTTCCGCACAGAACACACTTTTGCCCGACGCGGGGTCGCGACACACCAACTGTCTTGTTTATCGGTAGTTCCCGCGACCGGGATAGCGAGAAGGGGTTTTGTGCGTGCCGAAATGGCACAGACGACAACGAAAGCGAGATCGCTAGCGGATGCGCTCGAGCGCGCCCCGAATCTCGGCGAGGAGAGGCGTGAGGTCGGCCGACTTCCTGACGAACGCGTCCGGCTGTGGTTCTCGAGCGATGTGATCGGGATCGTCGGGTGCGCCCGACGTCAGCATGATGACGGGCACCGCTTCGGTGGCCGGATCGCTGCGCAGCGCGAGCAGCAGCCCGAACCCGTCAAGCCCCGGCATGATGCTGTCGGTCACGACGAGATCGGGCAGCGATTGATGCGCCTGCGCCAGCCCGTCGTTGCCGTTGGTCGCGGTGGCGACCTCGTACTGTTCGTTCTCCAGGATGGTGCGAAGGAAGTTGAGGACGGTTTCGCTGTCGTCGACAACCAGGATTCGACTCATGAAACCGGTGGTTCGTTCCCCGAGCCCGGCCGCTTGCCCGATGTGAAGAGGTAATCGAGGCGCTGCCACTCGACGGGTGGCTCTCCCCGGCGTTCGCCGTCGGGCGACGGCGTCTCGGCAGGCGCCTGATCGACCGGCCGCCGGCGATCCCAGATGATTTCGACGGTCGGATCGGCGCCAAAAGTACGCCGCAGCAATTCATAGGTCAGAAAACGGCCTCGCCGGACGATGATGCGTTCCATCGACACCGCAATTATATCGCCGACGTGGTCAATCGGCGATCGGCAATAGTCTGTACGACCCATTGCCGATTGACGATGACCCAGTCGTCAATGCGTCATCGCGTATAGCAGCACGTTGATGCCGATCGCGTAGCCTTCGACGGAGAACTTGTAGAAAAACTCGGGATCGTCCCCCTCGCGCTCGTACGCGTCGCCAAAATCGGTGTTGTGCGTCGTCAGCACGACGATGCGGCCGCTCGAATCGACGAGCGCGTACGCGTGAGGCGTGCGGCTGTCCTCCCGTTGCTCGGAGGTCTCGCCCGTCCCTCGATAGAAGCCGATGTTCGGAATCTGTGGAATGCGCCTGGCGCTGAACAGTGTGTGAAAGATCGAATGGTTGATCGGAAGATCCACGAGCGGATACTCGGAGGCTGGCAGCACTTTCCGCAGCTCGGCCAGCCAGTGTTCCCACGCGTAGCTGCCCCAGGCATCGTCGGCCCACATGAATCCGCCCTTCTGCAGATACGCCCGCAGCGCTTCCACCTCTTCGGGCCCGAAAAACGCGCGGCCGTGATTGGTGAGCGCCACGAACGGGCATTTGAAGAGCTCGGGCTCGGTCGCCTGAATGACGACGTGGTTCGGTGTCCCGTCGCGCTCGAGGTCGACCGCCGCGTTGGAAAGCTCGGACAGCCGAATCGACAGATTCTCGTCGGCGCGCGGGTAGTCGACGCCCCACCCACCGCCAAAGCCCCCATAGCCCCCGCGAAACGCGATGCGGCAGAAGGTGAAGTCGCCTTTGAACGTGTCGGCGGCGGGACGGCGGATGCCGTACATGCCACCTCCGCCGCCGCGCTGCGCCGACAGGGCCCCGGTGGCCAAAACCAGCACCAGAAGAGACACAACGCCCTGCTTTACGCGCATCGGGAAACTGATAAATTGTAGCGCGTCATGAGAAGACTCCTTGTCCTTGCCTTCGTCCTGACCGCCGCCTGCAGCGCACCAAGCCCGACGCCGCCGGCCGCAGCAACAACACCCGCGCCCGTTCCGGCTCCCGAACCGGTGACCTTCGGCCAGCATCATCATCCAATCCGCACGTCGAACGCCGAAGCGCAGCGGATGTTCGATCAGGGGATGGCGCAGGCCTTCGGCTTCAACCACGAAGCCGCGATTCGATCGTTCGAGCGCGCGGCCGAGCTCGACACGAGCGCGGCCATGCCGCACTGGGGCAAAGCGTGGGCACTCGGACCCAACTACAACATCGACATCGACGATGAGCGCGCGAAGCTGGCCGTCGAATCGGTCGCCAAGGCGCAGTCGCTCGCCACGAATGGCCCCGCGAACGAGAGCGCCTACATCGACGCGCTCGCCGTACGCTACTCGGCCGATCCCAAAGCCGACCGCGCGGCCATGGCGCGTGCGTTCAGCCAGGCGATGGGCGATCTCTCGCGAAAATATCCAGACGATCTCGACGCGGCCGTCATCTACGCGGAAAGCGTGATGAACCTGACGCCCTGGAAGTTGTGGACGCCCGACGGCAAGCCGGCGCCCAACACCGAGCGCATTGTGAGTGCGCTCGAGGCCGTCCTGCTGCGGAACCCGAATCACCTCGGCGCGAATCACTACTACATTCACGCCGTCGAGGCGTCACGCACGCCGGCGCGCGCGCTCGCCAGCGCCGAGCGGCTCGCGAAGATCTCCGAGTCGTCCGGACATCTTCTGCACATGCCCGCGCACATCTACGCCCGTACCGGCGATCACGCCGGAGCCGCGTCCGCCAACGCCGCAGGCGCAGCGGCAGATCGGCGCTACATCGCAATCGCACCGCCAAACGGGATGTACGGGATGATGTACTACCCGCACAACCTGCATTTCCTCGCCGACTCGCACATGATGCAGGGGCGATTCGCCGACGCGCAACAGGCCGCTATTCGCACGGCCGAACAGCTCGCGCCGCACGTCGCGATGATGCCGATGCTCGAATCCATGGTCACCATGCCCGTGTCGGTCCTGATGCGGTTCGGCAAATACCCGGAGATACTCGCGTTTCCCGAGCCGCCGGCGGAGCGGACGGTTCAACGCGCGTGGCATCACTTCGCGCGGGGCACGGCGTTCGCGAAAACCGGCAAGGTTGAAGAGGCCCTGGCCGAGCGTAAGCTGCTGACCACGGCCATCGCGGCAGTCCCGGAGACGGCCGCATTTGGTGGAGGCGGGTGGGCCACGGCACCCACCGCGTTGAACGTGGCGGCGCTCTCGCTCGACGCGCGCGTCGCCCAGGCGCGCGGTGAGTTCGATCTCGCCGTCAAATTCTGGCAGCAGGCCGTCGCCGCGGCCGATCGGCTGCCCTACGACGAGCCGCCGGTGTGGTTCTACCCCGTTCGCGAGTCACTCGGCGCGACGCTCCTCGCCGCAGGCAAAGCGCCCGAGTCCGAGCGCGTGTTTCGTGAGGACCTGGAGAAACATCCGCGCAACGCGCGATCTCTTTTTGGTCTACAGGCCGCGCTCGCGAAGCAGGGACGCGAGTCCGAGGCGGTGCTGGTGCAAAGTGAATTCGACGCGGCGTGGAAGAACGCCGACACGAAGCTGGTGCTCGAGGATTTCTAATCGGCTGTCTCGACGCAGAGACGCAAAGCCGCAAAGATTCAGATTTTGAAAACCAAAGACCTCTGCGCCTCTGCGCCTCTGCGTCAAACCACCTGTCTTGAGCTCTAATCAGAACCAGGGTTCGTCGCCGCTTGGACCGTAGATCGACGGTACTCTCCCGCCGGCCATCCGCAGATAGACCGAGAGCTGTCCGCGATGATGAATCTGATCGCAGAGTAAGAACCACAGAAAGTCGAGCTTCGGGATGTCGCCGAGGGTCTTCGGCCCCGTGAAGAACTTCACGGTATCGCCAGTCTGCGAATCGGGCATCTGCTCGACCAGCGCAACCGTGCGTTTAAAACTGCCCTCCACGGCTTTCACGAGTTCGTCGTACGACTCCGGCGCCGATGGAGGCTTTGCGGGCGGCGTCGACCAGTCGAACCCGCTCGTGAGCGCCTTCTCGGCAAGGCCCTGCTCCATCGCGAACAGCCAGACGAGATCGCGGGCCGAGTTCGACTTCGGCGTCGGCTTCAAATCAAGCTTGTCGGCGGGATATTCCCGCATCAGTTTGAGGGTTGTGGCCGTCTCGCGCTTGAAGCTGTCGAGAAACTGTTGACGTGGTGTTGGTGTCTGCATGGGCACACTATAGTCCTGATGTCATTTACAGCGACGGCCCGCGGATTCGTGCGACACTGCGCCGGGAGCGTATACATGCCACGGTATGTTGCGGCACCGATTGTTCTACTGCTTGGGGTCCTGGCGGCCGGGCCGGCGCTCGACACAGCCCGTTCGGCCGAGCCCAACCGACATCTCCTTCTCGTGCTCGATGGGTTGCGACCCGACTACGTCACGCCTGAGGTGATGCCGAATCTCCACGCCCTCGGACGCAGCGGCGTCGTGTTCACGAATCATCATTCGGTGTATCCCACCGTGACGCGCGTCAACTCGTCGTCGATGTCGACCGGCGCCTACCCGGAGCGTCATGGCATCCTCGGCAACTCGGTGTTCTTCCCGAGGGTCGATGCCCGCCGGTTCCTGGATACGGGCCAGCGATCGAATCTCGAGAAGATTCAGACGGATCAGGATGGCGTGCTACTCACCGCCACGACCCTAGGCGAGGTGCTGCAGGCCAACGGCAGGACGATGCTCGCCCTCGGCGCGGGCACGACCGGATCGACATTCCTCCTCAATCACAAAGTGTCGGGCGGCGCCGTCATGCACACGGAGTTCGCGCTGCCCGAGGCGCTGTACGCACGCGCCACTAACGAGCTCGGACCGGCGCCGTCGGAGGGACATCCGAACGACGCGCGCAATCACCGCGCGGTCGAGACGTTTCTGAAAATCGGACTGGACGTCACCCGTCCATCCGTGACGGCCATGTGGCTCAGCGATCCGGATACGACGGCGCACGCGCTTGGCATGGGACATCCGACAACGGTCGAAGCACTGAGACGACTCGACCGCGAAATCAAGAATATTCAGGATGGCTTGAAGGCGCGGGGGCTGCTCGACTCCTACAACATCTGGGTGACGTCAGACCACGGATTTGCGACCTATGTCGGCGCACCCGACGTGCGCGCGTTGCTCAAGCCGTTCGAAGGCACGCTCGCCGATGGCTCGCCGCGCATCGTCAACGGCGAGACAGCCATTTATGTGCGCGATGCCAATCGTCAGGTGATGGGACAGATCGTGCGGGCGCTGCAAACAACTGCCGGCATCGGCGCCATCTTCACGCGTCCCGTGACTCCTGGTTCGCTCGACGGCTGGGCAGAAGGAACGTTGTCGTTCGACGCCGTGCGCTGGAGCCACGCACGCTCGGGCGACATTCTGTACTCGCCGGACTGGACCGATCAGAAGAACGCGAACGGATTCGCCGGGACGAGTGCCTCGAACGGTGTGGCGGGGCATGGCAGCTCGAGCCCCTTCGAGATTCACAACACGCTCATCGCCGCCGGGCCCGACATCAGGCCGGGCGCGACGGTGGCCGTGCCGAGCGGCAACGTCGATTTCGCGCCGACGTTTCTTCACATGTTGGGAATCGCGGCGCCGTCAACCATGCAGGGACGGCCCTTGCTCGAGGCATTGCGAGCGCTCGGCACCCAGAAGCCGGCGACGGTGACGAAGACGGAGCATTCCTCACGCACGAAAGACGGGGCCTACAGTCAGACGATCTACTTCTCCATCGTTCGGGCAGGCGGCAAGGACTACCGATATCTCGACTACACGAAGGTTGTGCGCAGCGTCAGAAACCTCCCACTCCCCTGAACAGGAGTTCAGGAGATCAGGAGGCTGAATTTCAAAGACGTTCCTTTCTCCTGATCTCCTGATCTCTTGTTGTCCCTGCGTGATGTTGCACCGAAGTTACACGATTGATGTGACGCCTTTACGTCGAATGGAGACGATCCATATGCCGAATGACCGACGGCCCCAATCTCTCCGACCCATCTCTGTACATCAATCGTGAGCTCAGTTGGTTGGCCTTTAACGAGCGCGTGCTCGCCCAGGCGAAGTTCGAGGCGCACCCGCTGCTCGAGCGGGTGAAGTTCCTGGCCATCACGGCCAACAACCTCGACGAGTTCTTCATGGTGCGCGTCGCCACGCTCGCACGGCAGCGCCGCAGCGGCCTCGAACATGCGGCCCCCGACGGGCTCACAGCCGGCCAGTGCCTGACCACGGTCAGGGCCAGAGCAGAAAGCATGCTGCACGAGATTGCCGACTGCTGGGAACATACGCTGCGGCCGATGCTCGAGGAAGAGGACATCACGATCGTCGAACCATCGAGCTACACATCGACCATCCTGGAATTCCTGCAGGATTACTTCATCCACCGCGTGTGTCCGGTGCTGACGCCGCTGGCGTTCGACCCGGGGCACCCGTTTCCGTACATTTCCAATCGCAGCAAGAGCTTCGCCGTGGCCGTGGAGGTCGAGGGACGGACGAGGTTTGCGCGTGTGAAAGTTCCGGACGTGCTGCCGCGCTTCATCGCCATTCCGCCGGTGCTGACGGGCCGCCGCGGTCTGACGTTCGCCCTGCTGGAAGACGTCATTCAACTCAACCTCGGCCAGCTCTTCCCCGGCATGGAGATCGTCGACGCCCATCTCTTCCGCGTCATTCGCGAGACCGACATCGTGCTTCAGGAGGCAGAGTCCGTCGATCTGCTCGAATCGGTCGATCAGGGACTTCGCGAGACCCGTCACGGCCAGCTGTCGCTTCTCCAAGTCGACGCCGGCATGCCGCCTCGCGTCCTGGATATCCTGATTGAGAACTTCGAAATCGGCCGCGAGGTCGTCATGCGATCGTCGGCACGTCTGGGATTTGCGGACTGGATGTCGCTGGCGAGCATCGATCGGCCGAAGCTAAGAGACGTACCGCTCGTGCCACGCTCGATCTGGGGCGGCCAGGGCCCGGAGGGCATCTTCGAGCAAATCCGCTATCGGGACACACTTCTTCATCACCCGTTCGACTCGTTCACGTCGTTCGAGGCATTCCTGGACGCCGCCGTGGACGACGAACAGGTTGTCGCCATCAAGATGACGCTGTACCGCGTCGGCAACAAGTCTCCGCTCGTCGAACGGCTGATCGCCGCCGCGGAAGCCGGCAAGCAGATCGCCGTGCTCGTCGAACTGAAGGCCCGCTTCGACGAGCGCAGCAACATCGAATGGGCGTCACGGCTCGAGGAGGCGGGCGTGCACGTCGTCTACGGCCTCGTGAACCTGAAGACGCATTGCAAGCTGTGCCTGGTCATCCGCAAGGAAAGCGATGCCGTTCAGCGGTACGTTCATATCGGGACCGGCAACTACAATCGCGCCACCGCGCAGGTCTATACCGACTTCGGGCTGTTCACCGCCAACCCGCGGATTGCGTCCGATGCGTCCGAGCTGTTCAACTATCTGACGGGCTATTCGAAGCAAACGAGTTACCGGGAGCTCATCGTCGCGCCGGTGGCCTTGCGCGATCGTCTGACGGCGCTCGTCGAGCACGAGATCGAACATCAGCGCGCCGGCCGGCCTGCGGGCATCATCATCAAGAACAACGCGATCTCCGACCCTGGCATCATCGAAACGCTTTACCTTGCCTCGCGCGCCGGCGTCCCGATTCGCGCGATCGTGCGCGGCATCTGTTGCCTTCGGCCGGGCATTGCGGGAGTCAGCGAGACCATTCAGGTGCGCTCGGTCGTCGGCCGGTATCTCGAGCATTCGCGCGTCTACTACTTCGAAAACGGCGGCGAGCCGGTTGTGTACCTGGCAAGCGCGGACCTGATGGAGCGAAACATCGATCGCCGCGTCGAGACGCTCTGCCCCGTGCTCGATCCCGACATCGCGCGCTTCATCCGGCACACGGTTCTCGATGCCTACCTCACCGACACCGAGCGGGCCACCGAGCTTCGTTCAGACGGCACCTACCGTGCGCCGGCCGTCGGTCAGGTTCCTGTTGACGCGCAGCTGCTGCTGGTCACGAGCAGCCGCTAGCAAGCTCGTAGAACTTCATCCAGAAGCACCAGGCCTGTCATCGATCTGTTACGATGCTCGCCTACCTTCCTCTCGAGGACTCATGCGACACGCGATTTCGCTGCTCGCCGGCATTTCGCTGACAGCGATCCTTGCCGCGCAGGCTCCGGCTGTCGGCACACCCGGCCGGCGCGTGCTGCTCGATGCGCATAACGCCTACCCGTATCAGGACCGGTGGAGCGATCGTCTAGATCGCGCGCTGGCCACGGGAGCGCCCATCGCGATCGAACAGGATCTGATCTGGCGTCCGGCGAGCGACGGGACACCGGCGCAATCGATCATCTCGCACGGCGAGCCCTTCACAGGGCGTGAACCGACTCTCCGCGATTTCTTCGACCGCATCCGGCCGACGGTCATCAGGGCGCTCGCGTCCGGCTCGCGCGCCGGCTGGCCGCTCATCACGCTGAACCTCGATTTCAAGGACAGCCATCCTGAACACTTCGCGTCGATCTGGCGGCTTCTCGAAGACCATGCGGCGTGGCTGACAACGGCGCCGCGACTCGCCGACGGAACCACCGTGCAACCCCTGACGCTCGGTCCCGTTCTCGTGCTCACCGGCGCCGATCCGTCGCAGCGTGCTGTCTTTCACGATGCAGTGCCCACAGCTTCTCGACTTCTCCTGTTCGGCGCCATCCAGCCCGGACAGCTCAAGGCGACAAACTACCTGCGCTGGTCCAACAACCCGTGGAGCGTCGTCGAACCCGAAGGGCAGAATCACGCCGCCGAGTGGAGCGACGGGGACGCACATCGTTTGCGCGAAACCGTGAACGCCGCGCATCAGGCGGGACTCTGGATTCGTTTCTACACGCTGAACGGGCACCCGGCCGCCGACACCGAACGCCTGGGGCTGACGCCCGGTTACAACTTTGGATCGCTCGACGCCGCACGCATCCGTTGGCGCGCGGCGATTGCCGCCGGCGTCGACTTCATCGCCACCGATCAATACGAAGAGTTCGCAAAGATTTCATCGCCCTGAGCCTCATCCGTTACGCCTCTGTTGCGCGCGCTGCCTACGATGGCTCGAACGCGTCCTTCACGGAGGCCCTACATGCACTTCAGCAGAACCGTTGTCCTGGTATTCCTGTTCGTCGTCTGCATCTCGAACGCGGCAATCGCGCAGGTCGATCGCGCGGCACTCACCGGCGTCGTCCGCGATGCATCGGGCGCGGTCGTGCCAGGGGCGACGATTACGTTGACGCCGGTGGCCGGCGGGGTCGCGCGCGTGGCGCAGGCGACCGATGCCGGCACGTATCAGGCGACGGGCCTCGTGGCCGGCGAATGGCTGGTCGAGATCTCGGCAACTGGATTCCAGACGGTCGCCCAGACCGTGCGGCTCGAGGTGGGCCAGCGATCGCAGCTCGACGCCACGCTTCCGGTCGGCGGTGTGAGCGAGCGCGTGATGGTCGAAGGCGTCACGCCCCTGCTCGACACGCAATCGGCCGTCCTTGGGACCGTCGTCAGCGAGAAGGAGATCGCGACGCTCCCTCTCGCGCTGCGCAACTGGGACGACATGCTCTTCCTCGTTCCGGGCGTGCAGGGATACCGCTACACGGAAGAGTCGGGTGGGACATCGGCCGGCCGCACCGGCGGCGTCAGCGTCCACGGCCATCGCTCGCTTCAGAACAACTTCCTGCTCGACGGCGTCGACAACAACAGCATCTCGACCAACGTTCAGGAGTTGTCGACGCAGGTCTCGCGACCATCGCTTGATGCCATCGGCGAATTCAAGGTCGTGACGACCCCGTTTACCGCCGAGTACGGCCGGGCGCCTGGCGCCACGATCTCGGTGACGACCAAGTCGGGCAGCAACTCGCTGCGGGGAAGCGGCTACTACTACTTCCGCGACGAGCGGTTCGATGCGAACACCTTCTTTGCCAACCGCTCGGGGTTGCCGAAGCCGACCAACAACCAGAACCAGTTCGGCGGCAGCCTCGGCGGACCCTTGCGAACCGGGCGGGCGTTCTTCTTCGCCGACTACGAAGGCACGCGGATCACACGCGGCGTGCTGCGCACCGGCGTCGTGCCGACGGCCGATCAGCGCCGCGGCGTGTTCACCTCCGCGATCCGCGACCCGCTGACCGGACAGAACTTTTCGAACAACACGATCCCCGCCGATCGCATCGACCCGGTCGCCGCGAACATTCTTCAATTGGTGCCGCTGCCGAACGCTGCGGGCAGCAACAACTTCATCCGCCAGCCCAACATCACCGACGACAACGACCGCTTCTCCGGCCGCCTCGATCTGCGCGCCTCGTCCAGCGACAACCTCTTTGCACGCTACAGTTACAACAAGCGGTTCCGATTCGTCCCGGGCTGGTTCGGCGGGCTGCTCGACGGCAGCTCGACATCGGCGTGGGGCCGGAACGATTTGAACTCGCAGAGCGCCGTCTTCGGGTGGACGCGAATCTTCGGTCCCGCCGTGGTCAATGAGTTCCGGCTGGCGTGGGCGCAGGGGCGCTCGGATGGGTATCAGGATCCGAAAGGCGAGGACGGCATGTCGACGATCGGGTTCACCGGCGTGCCCGACGAGAACCGCACCGGCGGCATCCTCGGCGTCGACATTCAGGGCTTCATCCGCATGGGCTCGCCGAACTTCATGCCGAAGTATCAGCACACCGACCAGATGCAGTTCATCGACACGACGTCGTGGCTGCGCGGGGCGCACCAGTTCAAGTTCGGCACGGAAATCATGGCACCCATGCAGAACAACTACGTGGATGTTCCAGCCACGCGCGGAGACACGACTTTCC
The DNA here is from genome assembly GCA_963746535.1 of Vicinamibacterales bacterium. GTDB lineage: Bacteria > Acidobacteriota > Vicinamibacteria > Vicinamibacterales > JAMQPK01 > JAMQPK01. The sequence continues at coordinate 519,765 of CAVVBP010000014.1, forward strand.
GGAACAACATGTTCACGAACAACGCGCTGGCCGACTTCCTGCTCGGCTATGCAACGTCGGTGCAGCTCTCGAACTTCCACGAAGTACACCAGCGCCAGCACGGGTACTCATTCTTCCTTCAGGACGACTGGCGGGCCTCTGATCGCCTGACGCTGAATCTCGGCCTGCGTTATGACTTCGTCACGCCGCAGATGGACGCCGAGAACCGGCTCGCGAACTTCGATCCGGCAACCGGTCAGTTGTACTACGCCAGCGACGGGAGTCTCGAAGACCGCGCGCTCGTGAAGCCCGACCGCGACAACTTCGGCCCACGCCTCGGCCTGGTGTACAAGGCAGACCCGAAGACGGTCATTCGAGGCGGGTACGGGATCTACTACAACCTTGTCGAGCGCATCGGCTCTGAGGACCAGCTGGCGCTGAACCCGCCCGGGCTCCGCAACATCAGCATCACGGCGCAATCGGGTGCCACAACCCCCGCGTTCATTCTCAAGAACGGATTCCCTCCGAACTACCTCGACGCCGGCAACATCAACTATCGCTCGCTGCTCTTGCGCACCGCGCAGCACGATGGCGAGAGCTCCCAGTTCCATCAGTTCGCTGGAGGAATGGAGCGCCAGCTCTCGGCCACTCTGGTCGCATCGGCGGACGTCATCGGATCGGTAGGACGCAACATCACGCTGCTGCGCAACCTGAATCAGCCGGCCAACGGCAACGGCGCGCGGCCGTATCCCAACTTCGGGGCCATCCAATACCGGGATCACGCGGGGACCTCACGCTACCGTGGCATGGATCTGTCCCTCGAGAAGCGATTCAGCGAGGGCTACAGCTACCGCATGTCTTACACGCTGGGCGATCAGCGCGACAACACGCCAGAGCACCTCTCGGCGGCGTCACCGCGTCCCCAGAACACCAACGATCTCGAGGCCTGGGAAGGCCCGGGCGACAACGATATCCGCCATCGATTTGTCGGCAGCGTGATTGCGAATCTCCCGCTCGGGCAGAACCCCATCGCACGCGACTGGCTGGTGGCCGGCATCCTGACGGCCCACTCCGGCCGGCCGTTCACGGTCACCCAGGGCAGCCTCGAGGGCGCGGGCTGGGTGCCAAATCGTGTCGCCGAGACTGAAGGCCAGAGAACGGTCGATAACTGGTTCAATGTGTCGGATTTTCAGGTGGTGTCGGGCGGCACGTTCGGAAACGCCGGCAGAAACATTCTTCGGGGTCCGGGCTGGATGACGGTCGACCTCAGTCTGCAGCGACGAATTGTCATAAACGGCGGGCTCGCCGCAACACTGCGCTACGATGTGTTCAACCTGACGAACCAGACGAACTTCGGCAACCCGAACGCGGACATCACCTCCGCCAGCAATCGAGCCACCATCAGTTCGCTGGCCGGGGATCCGCGCTCGATGCAGTTTTCCGTCAGACTGGAGTTCTAACGTGAAACGCCGGCAGCTGCAGCTGCTCATCATCGGGCTCGCCGCGACAGCGTGGGCGGCGCTGACTGCTATCGAACCGGAGCGGCAGTGGCTTGCCGGCGATTCTCATATTCACAGTCACTGGAGCGCGAACTACGACGACACCAAAACACCTCCCGAGCCAATCATCGGCGTCGACGGCCGGTATCCCACGCCGGTCAACGCCGAGCGTGCGCGGATGTACGGCCTGGCCTGGATGGTCACAACCGATCACGGCGGGCCGAATCACTCGAAGCTCAATCTCACGCGTGCGTACGCGGAACTGAAATCGTCGAGAGAGCAAGTGCCAGAGGTGCTTCAGTTTTACGGCATGGAACTGAACATGCCCGCGATGGATCACCACACGCTGATCGTTCCGCACAGCGATCAAGAGGCCTCGATGCTGTACGACATCGAAAGCCGCTTCGATTCACAGGATGCCTGGCCGGCCGATCCGTCGCGCCGCCAGGAAGCGCACGCGCAGCGCGCGCTGGAGCACATGAAAGCCCTGCCCCTGCTCCCGCTGGTGTTCGCCAATCACCCCTCGCGATCGGCCACCGGAGTAGGTATGTACGGCGCGGACGAGCCGCGCGAGTTCCGTCAGAACCACAACACCGCGCCCGACGTGTATCGAGGAATGGAGGGAGCGCCCGGCCATCAGGCTGGCACGCTCGCGCCGGACGGCTCCCAGAAGAAGGACGAGAAAGGGCAGCCCGCAGGATTTCGTGGCAGCTACTCCCGTGAAGGCGCCCATACCTTCGGCGGCTTCGATCAGATGACCGCCATCGTGGGCGGCTTGTGGGATTCGATGCTTGGCGAAGGCCGGCGATTCTGGATTGTCGCCACATCCGATTCCCACGCGCACTACACCGACGCCACGCGGCCCGGATCGGATTTCTGGCCCGGGCAATACCAGAAGACCTACGTGCACGCACTCCGCAGCTATCAAGGAATCCTCGATGGGCTGCGCAGCGGCCGCATCTTCGCGGTCGCCGGCGATCTCATCGACGCGCTGAACGTCGAAGCCAAGACCGGCAAGAGGACGGCCGGCATCGGGGAGACATTGTCTGCCGAGCGCGGGCAGGCGGTGACCGTCACCATACGATTCCGCGACCCGCAGGCGAACAACGCACACGGAGAAAACCCGCGCGTCTCGCGCGTGGATGTCATCGTGGGCGACGTCACGGGCACGCTGGCGGATCCGACGATCGACCGTAACCCGACGACCCGCGTGCTCGCCCGCTTCACCGAACAACAATGGGCACGCGACGGGGACTGGGCCACGATAACGACCCGGCTGCCGAATCTCGATCGCAGCATGTACGTGCGCGTGCGTGGCACGAACACTCAGGACCTCGAGCCGCTCATGGACACGCAGGGTGAGAGCCCGTGGAACGATCTCTGGTTCTATTCGAATCCGATCTTCATCGAACCCAGCCGGTAGCCTGTCGTAAACAGAAGACCAGAAGATCAGAAGAAAAGAAAAAGTTTCTTCTGATCTTTTGACCTTCTGTTATCCCGTAGATGGCCTTGGCTGCGGGACCCATGCCAGACTATGGCCAGGTGCCCAAAGACCGTCGCCCCTCGACCAACGCGTCCCACATCATCAGCGCAGCCGACCGCGACGTCGCTGTCTCGAATCCAACGAAAGTCCTCTTTCCAAAGGCCGGATACACGAAGCTGGATCTGGTGCAGGTACTACCTTGCCGTTGCGGACGGCGCGCTGCGTGCGGCCGGCGGACGTCCGAACGTGCTGGTCCGCTACCCCAATGGCATCGGCGGCGAATACTTCTACCAGAAGCGTGCGCCGGAATCGCGGCCCGACTGGATCGAGGTCGTGACGCTGCGCTTCCCTTCCGGGCGCATCGCCGAGGAAGTGGTCCCGCGCGATGCCGCTGCGCTCGTGTGGATGGCAAACCTGGCATGCCTCGAACTGCACCCACACCCCGTGCGTGCCGAGGACCTGGACCATCCCGACGAACTGCGGATCGATCTCGATCCCGTGCCGGGCGTCGTCTGGAAACAGTTGCAGCAGGTTTCGCAGGTCCTGCACGCGACGCTCGACGAACTGAAGCTGGTGGGCTGGCCGAAAACGTCCGGCTCGCGTGGCATTCACGTCAACGTGCGGATCGAGCGTCGCTGGACGTTCGACCAGGTGCGGCGGGCGGCGCTCGCGCTCGCACGCGAGGTGGAACGCCGTGCGCCGGAACTTGCCACGAGCAAATGGTGGAAGGAAGAACGCCACGGCGTGTTCCTCGATTACAACCAGAACGCCAAGGACAGAACGGTGGCCGCGGCGTATTCCGTGCGCCCGACCGAAGACGCGCGTGTGTCGGCACCAATGACGTGGAGCGAAATCGACTCGGCAGAGCCGGGCGATTTCACGCTGCGGACGATGCCAGCGCGCTTCGCGGGTATGGGCGATGTGCACGCCGCGATCGACCAGCATCCCTGTTCGCTCGAGCCGCTCCTCGAGCTGTCCGCGAAGCAGGAACGTGATGGTCTTGGCGACGCGCCATGGCCGCCGCACTATCGCAAGCAAGCCGGCGAGCCGGCGCGGGTGCAGCCGTCGAGGCGCCGCCAACCCTCGCGCCCGCTCGTCGAGATCGGACGGGCGCGGCACCAGGAAGACGCCATGGCCGGACTGGAGCGCTGGAAGGCGAAGCATCCCGACGCCGCCACACACCTGCAACCTGCCGATGTGCTCGTCGATCGCATGCGCGGCCGTTTCAGAACCTGGACCAGGATCCGTGTGAATCTCGAGCACGTGCCCGAAGGGCAGCGACCCGCTCAAGAGCCGCTCGATCCCGATGAGGATGTCAACGACTGGGGTGGGCCGCCCCAAAAACCTTCTCGAGCTCGTACGGCGTCGTAACTTCCAGCTGATCGTAGCGGCAGTCGGCGGGCTGTCGATCCGGCCGCCAGCGCTGAAAAATGGCCGCGTGACGGAAGCGGTCTCCCTGCATGTGGTCGTACTTCACCTCGCACACCCGCTCGATGCGCAACGGCTCCCACGACAGATCCTTCCCGGCACTCCAGCGGCTCTGCCCACCGGGCATGCGACTTATCTCGGCACCGGCTTCGGCCCAATCGCGCCACGGATGATGCTCGAGTGCTCGCTCGCGCAATGGCGCCAGCTCGTCGGCCAGCTGCGCGCGCATGGCCATCGTGAACGAGGAGGTGACGCCGACATGCTGAAGCCGTCCCTTGGCGTCGTAGAGACCGAGCAGCAGTGAGCCGATGAGCCGATCCTTTCCGTTCTTGTGCCACCGAAAGCCAGCGACGACGCAATCGGCCGTGCGCGCGTGCTTCACCTTGATCATCACCCGCTTGCCGGGCTCGTAGACGCCACGCTCCGGTTTCACCATCACGCCATCGAGCCCGGCCCCCTCGAATCGCGACAGCCAGTCCGACGCAATTTCGCGATCGCGTGTCATCGGCGTCAGATAGATTGGCGGTCTGGCCGCTTCGAGCAGTGATTCCAGACGCGCGCGCCGCTCCTGCAGTGGCGTCGCGCGAAGATCCCGGCCGTCGAGCGCGAGCAGGTCGAACGCGACAAACGACGCCGGCGTTTCTTTCGCCAGCCTGGCCACGCGAGAGGCGGCCGGGTGCAGGCGCAGCTGCAATGTGTCGAAGTCGAGACCGTGGGTGGTCGCGATGACGATCTCCCCGTCGACGATGCAGTCATCGGGGAAAGCGGCGAGGAACACCTCGTGCAGATCCGGAAAATAGCGATCAAGAGGACGCGAGTCGCGGCTCTGGATGAAGACGTCGGAATCGCCGCGAAAGACGATCGCGCGAAACCCGTCCCATTTGGGCTCGTACAGCAGCCCCTCGCCGACCGGCAGCTCGTCGGCGAGCTTGGCCAGCATCGGTTCAATAGGGGGCGGAATCGGAAACATGCCCGGCATTATAAAATTCCCCGGCGTCATGTCGAGAATCCGCGGTCTGCTCCGACTTAGCGATGAACGCGCCAATAGGGGCGCGGGGCCGGACCGAAGCGCGACGCGCAGGGCCGGGCCACATTAAGTAAGGAGTGCAAACGTGAAATACATGCTGATGATGAACGCGCCCAAGGGGGCTTCCGGGGACTGGGGAGTGATGAAATGGCCGGCGGAGGACCTGAAAGCCCACATCGGCTTCATGAAGCGCTTCACCAAGGCGCTGGGCGATGCGGGCGAGCTGGTCGCGGCGGAGGGGCTGGCTTCGCCCGCACAGGCCAGGCTGGTGCGGGCCCAGCCGAACGGCGGACCGCCGATTACCGACGGCCCGTTCGCCGAGACGAAGGAGTTCCTCGCCGGGTACTGGATCGTGGACGTCGACAGCCCGGCCCGCGCGTTCGAAATCGCGGCGGGCGCGTCGGCGGCGCCGGGGCCCGGGGGCAAGCCGCTGAACATGCCGATCGAGGTGCGCGAGGTGATGAGCGCACCGCCAGTTGAGGCGTGATCCAGCGAGTGAACGCCACCGACGAGAGCCTGCTGCGCGATCTCGCGCCGCAGGTTCTCGCCGCCGTGATTCGCCGCTTTCGAGACTTCGCCGCCGCCGAAGACGCCGTGCAGGAGGCGCTCGTCGCGGCCAGCGTGCAGTGGCCGAAGGAAGGCCTTCCCGATAACCCCTGCGGCTGGCTGATTCACGTGGCCGCACGCCGCATGACCGATCATGTGCGCAGCGAGTCGGCGCGCCGGCAACGCGAGGCGCTGTCTGCGGCACAAGAGTCTCCAGACCAGCAGTTCGCGCCGCCGGCCGATGCCGCTGCTGGGGAGCGCGACGATACGCTCGTCCTTCTCTTCATGTGCTGCCATCCGTCACTCACGCCCTCGTCTGCGATCGCCCTGACGCTGCGTGCCGTCGGTGGCCTCACGACGGCGGAAATCGCCAATGCGTTTCTGGTACCCGAGAGCACGATGGCACAACGCATCAGCCGCGCGAAACAGACGATCAAGGCGTCACGCGTCCCGTTTCGCATGCCCGGTTCCCGCGATCGCGCGTCGAAGCTGGGCGCTGTGCTCCATGTGCTGTACCTGACTTTCAACGAGGGGTACGCCACGAGCATCGGCGCGACGCTGCAGCGGGTCGAGTTGTCGAGCGAAGCCATCAGGCTGACGCGAGCGCTTCATCGGCGTCTCGCGGACGTTCCTGAAGTCGCAGGACTGCTCGCCCTCATGTTGCTGACCGACGCGCGCCGTCCGGCACGCACGGGATCGGACGGCGAGCTCATCCCGCTCGACAAACAGGATCGCCGGCTCTGGGACCGGAACGTGATTGCGGAGGGTACCGCGCTCATCAGCCGTACGCTTCCGATGGGTGCGGTTGGTCCGTATCAATTGCAGGCGGCCATCGCGGCCGTGCACGACGAAGCCCCGCGATACGAGGAGACAGATTGGCCGCAGATTCTTGCGCTCTACTCGGTCCTGCAGCGCATCTCCAACAACCCGATGGTCTCGCTCAATCGCGCGGTGGCCCTCGCAATGGTGCACGGCGCCACCGCGGGTCTCGCGGAGCTGGCTGTACTCGAAAAGGACACAAGCCTCGCGGGGCACTATCGGCTCGACGCCGTGAAGGCCCACCTGCTCGAGATGTCTGGCGACCTTCAAGGTGCCGTCGACCGCTACACGATTGCGGCCGATCGAACGACGAGCGTCCCCGAGCGCGAATATCTCATCTCTCAGGCCGCCCGGCTCGAAGAAAAAGGCTCCGGGAGCCTTTTCAAGAAACGATCCTGACGAAAAGGATCCCGGAACCTTTTTCCGGGAACGTCCCGCCACGAATCTGCGTCAAAGAAATTTAAGGCAATGCACTCTCCTGAGGAATCAGTCCTGGATATGCCACATGCCCAAGCGTTGGACGAGGGCGAACGCCTTCGCCTGCTCGCCGAAGTGTCCGAATCGATCGCGTCACACCCTGACTTGAACGAACTCTTTCGCGATCTCGCACAGCGGTTGCCGCGAATCGTCCCTTTCGACTACATCAACGTCGTCCTGCACGACGCGTCACGCAATGTGATGCGTCTTCATCTGCTCGCCGTCCCTCAGGAGACAGACTTCAAGCCCGGCATGGAGTTCCCCGTCGATGAATCGCCAGGGGGCCACGTCTGGAAGACTCAGGAGCCGCTCGTCGTCAACGACATTGCCGCGGAACACCGTTTTTCGAACCTGATTGATCGGCTGCGCCAGGAGGGAGTGCGGTCGTTTTGTGTCGTACCGTTGACGACCGCTCTGGGACGGCTTGGCGCTATGGGGTTCGGCAGTCTGAGCAAGTGCGTGTATCAGGAGCGCGACATCAGCTTCATGCAGGAGGTGGCCAAACAGATTGCGGTCGCCGTCGACAACGTCCTGCACGAGGAAAGCGCCCGTACCGCGCAGTCGGCCCTCGCGCGCGAGCGCGATCGGCTCCGCCTGCTCCTCGAAGTGAACAACGCCGTCGTCTCCAGGCTGGACATGGATGCGGTGTTCGCATCGGTCAGCACGTCGCTGCAGCGCGTGATCCAACACGATGGATGCAGCCTGCTGCTCTTCGAGCCCGACACCGGCCATTACCGCTGCCACGTGCTGAAAGTGACAAAGAACGAGAGCTTCGTCGAAGAAGGCCAGGCCGACCACACCATGGTGTCGCCCGGGTGCATCGCGATCTCGACACGCGCGCCCGTGGTCTTCAACGAAACGGGCCTCAGGGGTCTGCAGGCCAAATCGAAGGTCGCCCAGTTCCTGGTCGCGGAAGGCGTGAAATGGTTCTGCAGCATTCCGCTGCAGTCGCGCGATCGCGTGCTCGGCACCCTGAACATCGGGCGTCTTACCGAAAATCCGTTCAACCCGGACGAAGTCGAGCTGCTGAGACAGGTGGCGCAGCAAGTGGCCATCGCCGTGGACAACGGGCTCGCCTATCGCGAAATCGCGGAGCTGAAGGAAAAGCTGAACGAAGAAAAGCTGTACCTCGAAGACGAAATCCGCACCGAGCACAACTTCGAAGAAATCATCGGCGACAGCGCGCCGCTGAAGCACGTGCTCGCGCAGGTGGAAATCGTCGCGCCGACCGACTCGACCGTCCTGATTCAGGGCGAGACCGGCACCGGCAAAGAGCTGATCGCCAGGGCCATTCACAACCTCAGCAGCCGCCGCTCGCGCACGTTCGTGAAGTTGAACTGCGCCGCCATCCCGACCGGTCTCCTCGAGAGCGAGCTGTTCGGGCACGAAAAAGGAGCCTTCACCGGTGCGATCGCGCAGAAGCTCGGCCGCTTCGAGCTGGCCAACGGCGGAACGTTGTTTCTCGACGAGGTCGGGGATATTCCGCTCGAGCTGCAGTCAAAGTTCTTGCGAGTACTGCAGGAGCAGGAATTCGAGCGCCTCGGTGGGACGAAAACGATCCGCGTCGATATCCGGCTCGTCACGGCCACCAACCGCGACCTGGCGGCGATGGTCACCGACAAAGAGTTCAGGAGCGACCTCTACTACCGCCTCAACGTATTCCCCATCGTGAATCCACCTTTGCGCGGACGCCGCGAGGACATTCCTTCGCTCGTCCAGTACTTCACCACGAAGTTCGCGAGGCGGATGAACAGACCGATCGATGCGATTCCCACTGACACGATGAACGCGCTATCCGCATACCACTGGCCCGGCAACATCCGCGAGCTCGAGAACTTCATCGAGCGCGCCGTCATCCTGACACGGGGCTCGAGCCTGTCGGCGCCGCTGGCGGAATTGCGGCAGCCGCGAAACGGCCACGATAGTGACGCGCGGCGCGAGTTGAGCGAGTTCACGCTCGAAGAGGCCGAGCGCCAGCACATCCGTCACGCGCTTCAAGCCGCAAACTGGCTGGTCGGCGGCCCCTCGGGCGCCGCGGCGAAGCTCGGCATGAAGCGCACGACGCTGCAATCGAAGATGGCAAAGCTCGGTATCGAACGCCCCGCCGCCTCCCGGTAGAAAACCAAGAAAGGCAAACAAGAGATTAGTCTCCTGTTAAAAACCCGTACCTGAACCGGGACGGAACAGGCCCTGCGGAGCCGGGGCGGGCAGCGACACGACGGCCGTGCCCCGCGAGCCCGCATCCGGCTCGCTGACCGCCGGCGCCTGCTGCAACGCATCGTAGCTGACGAGCGCCGACTGATGGTCGAGCATCGCTTGCAGCAGATTCACTTCCGCCTGCAGGAGATCGCGCTGCGCCTGCGTCACGAGAAAGCTCGTCGACAGACCAACCTCGAAACGCCGCTGTTCGACGTCGAGCCGCTGGCGTGCCACGGATTGTCCGGCACGCGTCGCTTCGATGCGCTCGGCGGTACTGTGCACCTGCCTCGCCGCCTGACGCAGGGTTTGGCCAATCTGAAGCTGCAGGCTCGCGATGCGCTGGGTCGCCTGCCGACGTTCCACCGTTGCGCGCGCCAGCCCGGCCTCTTCGTAGCTGCGGCCGAGCGAGTAATTCACGGACAAGCCCACACTCCACGTGGGGTACGAACTGCCGAACATGTCGCCGAGCACGCTGCCATACCCGCGATTCACCGTGCCGGTGACAGTGCCCGGGAACCCGCCGTCGCGCAGGAATCGCGTGCCGCCCAGGCCGTTGCTGCGGTACGACGTTTCCAGCCTCACGTCGGGAAGCTTCTGATCGTCGTAGTAGTCGATGTTCGTCGTCAGGTTGTCGATATCCTTCCGTGCGCGGGCGAGATCGTAGCGGCCGGCGAACCCGCCGGACGCGATCGCATCCACGTCTGGCAGGACGCCGCTGACGACGGGCTCGTCGCTCGGACTGAGGCGCGTCCGCCAGAACGACGTGTCGGCCGGATCCATGATGAGCCGCCGCAGGCTGTCCTCGGCATCGCCGGCCGCCGCATTCGCGCGAATCAGATTCTCTCGGCGCTGGGCGACCTCCGCTTCGGCCTGAAGCAGGTCGAGCGGAGGCGTTTGACCGATGTCGACGCGCGCCTTGTTCTGACGCACCAGCTCCTGTGCCAGCTCGAGCGAGCGCTGCTGCACCGTGACGTTGGCGACCGTGGCCTTCAACGTCCAGTACGCCTGCTTCACGGCGGCGGTCGTTTGCACGACCGATTCCCTGACGCGCAGCTCCGAGCTTTCCAGATTTCGTCGAGTCACGATCGTCTGCTGCCGCGCGAGATCCATCTTGCGGTCCTTGAGCAGTGGCTGAGAGAACGCGAACTGGAATCCCGACTGCAGGCTGGGATCGAAGCTCGTCAGCGGACTGTCGGTCGTCGTGCGGGACGTGTCCCACGAGAAGTGCCACGTCCCGGCGCCCCACGCGAGACGCTGCTGCACACCGGTGGACGAAAACAGATCGCTGGTATCCACACCCCGCTCGCCCAGAAGAAAGTTCGACGGGGGCGTGGAGTTGCTCGTGGCGCCGACGATCGTCGAGAACACTGGCGTATAGGCGCTCTCGCTCTCGGACACCCGGGCGGCCTCGACTTGCGTGCTCGAGCGCACGCTGGCCAGATCGGGATTGTTGTCGATGGCCCGGCGCACGGCTTCGTCGAGGGAGAGGTCGAGAGTACCTGAAGGGTTCGTTAGGTTCGTCGGGTTCGTTGGGTTCGTTAGGTTCGTTAGGTTCGTTGGGTTCGTCGGGTTCGCCGGGTTCGTGCGGTTCTGGGCCGACACAGTTATCGACGAGATCAGAACACCAAGCGCGATTACGTATCTCATAATGCAGACTCCGTTGCTGGCGTGGCCATCGGCGACAGCACAGCCTCTGACGCTTCTGCGCGATGCGTGCGCGCCAGAAGCATGTAAATCGACGGCACCACGAACAAGGTGAAGAACGTTCCGATGACCATGCCGGTCACGAGCATGATGCCGATGCTGTTGCGCGCGCCCGCGCCGGGCCCGGTTGCCAGCACCAGCGGGAAGTGTCCGACCACGGTGGCCGCGGTTGTCATCAGAATCGGGCGAAGACGGGTGCCCGCCGCCTCGATGATCGACGCGAGCTTGTCCTTGCCCGTCTCCTGCAGGTGATTCGCGAACTCGACGATGAGGATGCCGTTCTTCGACACCAGACCGACGAGCGTGATGAGCCCCACCTGGCTGTAGATGTTCAAGCTCGTGAAGCCGAGGAACGAAAACAGGAGCGCACCCGAAATGGCCAGCGGCACCGAGCCCGCGAGGATGATGAACGGATCGCGGAAGCTTTCGAACTGCGCCGCCAGCACGAGATAAATCAGGATCGCCGAGAGCAGGAACGTCCCGAGGAACTTACCGCCTTCCGTTCGCAGTTGCCGCGACTCTCCCGCGTAGTCGATCGTGAACCCTTGTGGAAGGGAGGCGCGCGCTTCCTCTTCGAGGAAGCGCAACGCCTGATCGAGGGGCACCGGCGGCGGGATGACACCCTGTATGCGGACCGCGTTGAGCTGCTGGAACTTCTTCAGCTCGCGCGGCTGTGTCGTGGTTTCGAGGGTCGCGAACGTGGAGAGCGGTACGAGCTGATCCTTGGAGCCGGTGACGTAAATCTGGGAGAGCTGTTCGGGCGCCAGCCGTTCGGCGCGCTTGATCTGCGGAATGACCTTGTAGCTGCGCCCCTGAATGCTGAAGCGGTTCACGTAGTTGCCGCCGAGCAGCGTGGACAGATCCTGGCCGGCCTGGCTCAGCTCGACGCCCTGCGACCGCACCTTGTCGCGATCGAACACGACCTCCGCCTGCGGCTGATCGAACTTGAGATCGGCGTCGGCGAAGATGAACATGCCGCTGGCAAACGCCTTCTGCACGAGCTTCTGCGCGATTTCGTTCAAGCGCTCGGGCTCGGCCGGCGACGCGATGACGAGATCGACAGGGAAATCACCACCGCCAGGCAGGGCCGGCGGCGTGAGCGGGATGACGCGAATGCCCGGAATCTGCGACAGCGGCCCCATCGATTCCATCAGCAGCTGTTGCGCGGTCTTGGTTCGCTCGCTCCACGGCTTGGTCACCATCCCGCCAAACCCGCCGGTCGGGTAGGTCAGCTGGAAGATGCTCTTGCTCTCGGGGATCGACCGGTACACGTCGGCCACCTGCTTGGTGAAGAGCGCCGTCTGGTCGATGGTCGAGTTCGCCGATGCCTGGATGATGCCGAACACGACGCCCTGATCTTCGGCGGGCGCCAGCTCGCGCTGGGAGAACATGTAGAACGGCACCATCAGCAGCGCGACGATGACCCACAGCGTCAGCACGACCGGGCGGAAGCGCAGCGTGCCCGTCAGCGTTCGCGTGTATGCCTGGCGCACGCTGTCGAAGCGCCGGTTGATCCAGCCGGCGAAGCCGCGCTCGGTGTCGCCCGCACGCAGCAGCTTCGCGCCCATCATCGGCGAGAGGGTCAGGGCCACGATGCCCGACACGATGACCGCCCCTGCCAGCGTGAACGCGAACTCCCGGAAGAGCGAGCCCGTCAGGCCGCCCTGAATGCCGACCGGCGCGTACACCGCCGCCAGCGTGATCGTCATCGCGATGATCGGGCCGACGAGCTCGCGCGCGGCTTCGATGGCCGCGTGGTATGCGCTGCTTGCCCTCGTGGAGATGCCGCTCGATGTTCTCCACCATCACGATCGCATCGTCGACGACGAGGCCCACGGAAAGCACGATGGCCAGGAGCGTGAGCAGGTTGATCGTGAAGCCGGCCACGAGCATCAGGAACACGGCGCCGACCAGCGAGATCGGGATCGCCACGATCGGGATGATGCACCGACGCGGAACGACCCGAGGAACAGGAAGATGACGACGATGACGATGAGCAGCGTTTCGGAGAGCGTGCGCAGCACTTCGTCGATGGCATCCTGGATGTACTCGGTCGAGTCGTAAGGCACGCCGACCTTCATCCCCACCGGCAGTTGAGACTCGATCTGCGGCAGCGCCTGGCGCACGCTCGCGATCACGTCGAGCGAGTTCGCGGTCGGCAGCACCCAGACGCCCATGAACGTCGCGGTCTCGCCGTTGAACCGCACCTCTTCTTCGTAGTTCTCCGCGCCGAGGACGACGTCCGCGATTTCGCCAAGGCGCACGACGACGCCGCCTTGTTCCTTGACGACGAGCTGGCGGAACTCCTCTGCGGTGCGGAGATCGGTGTTGGCGATGAGATTGACCGACACCATCGAGCCCTTGGTCCGGCCGAGCGCCGACAGGTAGTTGTTGCGGGCCAGCGCTTCGCGGACGGCCGTCGGCGAGATGCCGTACGCCGCCATGCGCTCGGGCTTCAGCCAGATGCGCATCGCGAAGGTGCGGTCGCCGAGAATGTCGGCGCGCTGCACACCGCTGATGGCGCTCAGCTTCGGCTGGACGACCCGCGTCAGGTAGTCGGTGATCTGGTTCTGATCGAGCTCGGCCGACGAGAACCCGATGTAGATGGCGGCGAACTGGTTGTCGGCCGTTTCGAGCTCGATGATCGGCGCTTCGGCCTCGGGCGGCAGATCGTTGCGGACCTGCGCGACCTTGGCTTGAATCTGCGTGAGCGCCGCATTGGTGTCGTAGTTCAGCTTCAGGTGCACGGTAATCGTGCTCAGGGCCTGGGCGCTGGACGACTCCATGTAGTCGATGCCATCGGCGCTGGCGATGACGCGCTCGAGCGGCGTCGTGATGAACCCGCGCACAAGATCAGCGTTCGCGCCGACGTACACCGTCGAGACCTTGACAATCGCGATGTCGCTGCGCGGATACTGCCGCACGCTGAGCGATCGAATCGACTGCAGCCCGGCAATGAGGATCACGAGGCTGACGACGATCGCGAGGACGGGACGTCGTATGAAGAGATCTGTAAATCGCATCGTCTGTTCCTTTGACTGCCATGGGACAGCGCTGAAGCGCTGTGCCACCGAAGTAGGTTGCGGCTGCCTCCGCTGTGCCACCGGATTAGATAAGGACAGCGCTGAAGCGCTGTGCCACCGAAGTAAGTGCAGCTGACCCCGGTGGCACAGGGCTTTAGCCCTGTCTCTGGTAGCGCAGGGCTTCAGCCCTGCCCTCAGTTGTCCGCCGGCGTTGGCGATGGATCGTTCGCCGGCTGCACCTTGTTGTTGACGAGCACTGCCGCGCCGTTGCGCAGCTTGAAGACGCCTGATGTGACGACCTCGTCGCCCGGCTTCACGCCCGTGACGATCCCGACCTGATCTCCGCGCGACCCCTCGACCTTCACGAACTGCTGTCGCACACCTTTGTACGTGTCGCCGTTCGGTCCCTTCACCATGCCCACGATGAAGACGGAGTCGCCGTACGGGGCGTAGCTGATCGACGTCGCCGGAAGCGCCACGAGCGAGCGTCCCTGCCCCACGGCCACCTCGGCCTGCACGAACATGCCCGGCCGCAACGTGCCTTCGGGGTTGGACAAGGTCGCCTGCACCTGGATGTTCCGCGTGCTCTCGTTGACGGTCGAATCGATCGCCGTCACACGGCCGGGGAACTCGGCGCCTGCCAGGGCCTTTGATCCCGCCGCGTCCGCAAGCGTGATGCGGACCTCGCGGCCCATGCGCATCTGCGCGATGGCGTCCTGCGGCACGTCGAAGTTCACATAGATGGGGTTCAGCGACTGGAGCTGCACGATCGGATCGCCACTCGACAGGTACTGTCCGAGATTGACCTGACGAATACCCAGGATTCCCGAGAACGGCGCCCGGATGGTCTTCCGCTCGATGGCCGAGCGAATCTCACCGACCCGCGCCTCGGTCTGCTTGCTGTCGGCCGTGGCGCTGTCGAACTCGGCGCGCGAGATCACGTTTTCCTTCAACAGGCCCTGCATGCGATCGAAGTTGACGCGAGCCAGGTCGCGCTGTGCTTCCGCGGCAGCGAGCTGCGCCCGCTCCTGCCGGGTGTCGAGCTCGACGAGCACGTCGCCCTGACGCACCGCCTTGCCGGAATCGAACGCGATGCGATCGATCGTGCCCGACAGATCGGCGCTGACGGTGACACCTTGAACGGCGGCCACCGATCCGATCGCGCTCAGAGTGGCGGGCCACTCTGTCTGCTGCGCCGCGATCGTGGTGACGGCCTCGGGCGGCGGCTGGAACGAGGCCCCCTGTGCGATGGCTGCCTGAATCTGCTGGAACTTCACAAAGCCGAGACCGCCGATGAGACCTGCCATCACGGTCAACATGAGGAGCATTCGTTTCATCATGCCGATCGGCATGGCAATTTCCCTTCCACATCGCGTGTGATCCAAACAACGCGGAAATCCGAGGAAAGAGCCACCCTGTGACGAAGGAGTGCCGAACGCGGTTGCCGAATCGTCGGCAGTGTGCCGATTTACCGGCACCCGTCTGCGGCTTTTTCGACAGGCCTCACGAATTCCTGAGTGAAATGAGGGATCCCAGAGGATGCGGGCGCGGTACGCCTTCTGCTATTTCCGGCGCAGGAGGTTTCATATGAAACGTTTGGTCGTATTCGGGTTTGTGCTGGCATCATTTGTTGCCGCCACGCCGGTTCATGCGCAGGAAGGGCCGGCGGGCGCGGGCCGGGCCGAGATCACCATCATCCCGGCTGGCGTTCTCATGTTCACCGAGAACAGCGATGCCTCGGCGCCGGGCTTCGGGAACTACCAGCTCGGCGGTACCTTTACCTACAACCTCAACAGGTATCTGGGCGTCGAAGGCGAGGTCGCCAGCTCGATCGGCATCTCGCAGAGTCTCGGCTTCGGGTATCCAAGCACCGAACGGACGCCCGACGTCCTCAACTACAACGGTAACGTCGTCGTGTCGGTGCCAAACGGCTCGTCGGTCGTGCCGTATGTCACCGGCGGCGTTGGCGGACTCAGCCTGTTCAGCCGCGAAGCCTTTGGCATCGACCAGACCGAGACGTTCTTCGCGACCAACGTCGGCGGCGGCGTCAAGTGGTACTCGGGCCGGTGGGGGCTTCGTGGCGACTATCGGTTCGTCGCCGTGCCGTCGAAAGACGAGACCTCAGCGTTCTTCGGTAACGACGCGCGCTATGGACATCGTGTCTACGGCGCCGTGATGCTGAACGTCGGCCGGTGACGATCCAGGCCGCACTCAACGGCACCCGATCGGGGACGGACCACCCCGAAATCCCGATCACGCCACGGACACAAGCCACGGAGGCGAGAGCCTCCGTGGCGGCGGGCGCGAGCGCCATTCACGTGCACGTGCGCGACGCCAATGGCAACGAGTCGCTCGCCGCCAGCGACCTCGCGGACACGATCGCGGCGATTCGCGACGCGTGCCCGGGCATTCCAATGGGCGTCAGCACGGGCGCCTGGATCGTTCCCGATCTCGCGAAGCGCCTCGCCATCATTCGTGCATGGAGCGTGTTGCCGGATTTTGCGTCGGTCAACCTGCACGAGGCGGGCGCCATCGACGTCATGCAACTACTGCTCGACAAGGGCGTGGGCGTGGAGGCCGGAATCTGGAACGCGCCGGCAGCTGCCGCGCTGGTCGGAAGCAAGCTGGCCGACCAGTGCGTGCGCATTCTTCTCGAGCCGGCAGAGGCCTCGTGCCGCGCATCCGCGAATCTCAGTCAGATTGAATCGGTGCTCCAGGGTGTGGAAACCCCGCGGCTGCTGCACGGCCTCGGTCACTACGCCTGGCACTTCGTCGAGCTGGCCGTCAAGCGCCGCTACGACACGCGCGTCGGTTTCGAGGATACTCTCAGGCTACCGGATGGCACACGCGCGGCAAGCAATGCCGACCTCGTCCTCGCCGCCCGGGAGATTATCGAGAGGCTGACGCTCGTTGAGCACGCGTGATCTCATCGATTTGTTCGTACTCGGCGCGATTTGGGGCGCGTCATTTCTCTTCATGCGCGTGGCCGCCCCCGCGTTCGGGCCGATTCCGCTCATCGCCGCGCGCGTGGGCATCGGAGCGGTGTTTCTCGTTGCGGTTCTGGCCAGGCGCGGCGGACTGAAGGGGCTCTCGCAGAGCGCCGTGCCGCTGGCGGTTCTCGGAACAATCAATTCGGCCGTGCCGTTTACCTTGTTCGCGTACGCCGTGCTCTTTGTCACCGCCGGTTTCGCGGCGGTCCTGAATTCGACGGCACCACTGTTCGGCGCGCTGGTCGCGTTTGTCTGGCTTCACGAGACCCCGTCGCGCCAACGCCTGCTCGGATTGCTCGTCGGCTTCACGGGCGTGCTCATCCTCGTCTGGGACAGGCTGTCGTTCTCGAACGACGGCGGGACCTGGGCGGTGATCGCGGGATTGACGGCGGCGTTTCTCTATGGCATCTCGGCGAACTACACGCGAAGGCACCTCGGGGGTACCGATCCGCTGGTAAACGCCACCGGAAGTCTCATCGCTGCTACCGTGGTGCTGCTCGGTCCGGCTGTCGTGTACTGGCCGCGAACAGCACCGGACGGCATCAGCTGGATCAGCGCAATCCTGCTCGGTGTGTTCTGTACAGGTATCGCTTACGTTCTGTACTTCCGGCTGCTGGCTCGCGTTGGACCGTCGCGAACGCTCACGGTGACGTATCTGATTCCGGTGTTTGGCGTGGTGTGGGGATACGCGTTTATCGGTGAAGTGATCACGAGGCGCATGGCGCTGGCGGGCGCAGTGATCTTCGTGGGCGTTGCGCTGGCCACGGGTGGCTTCAAGCGCAGCCTCGCGAGCCCGTGAGGTGGCACAGGACTTTGGTCCTGTCGTCGGCCAGCCGCCTGATCGACAGGGCTAAAGCCCTGTGCCACCTTCAGCGGCGGCTGAACCGAAGCGGCAAGGTGACACAGGACTGCGGTGGCACAGGACTTTAGTCCTGTCGCTTAGGAGTTGACGCGGTGCTCGCGCACCACGCTTATCGATTCCGGCCGCACCGGCCTGGAAGACGCAGCGAGGGCTCGATACTGGGCGAACAGCGGAGCGAGACCAGAATCCCATCGCTGGGCCAGCGCGTGCTGCCGCGCCGCACGTCCCATCGATGCGCGCCGTTCTTCGGTCCTGACCAGTGCAGCCGTGCCGACGATGAAGTCGGCATCGGAACGGCAGACGATCGCGGCGTCCGTTGTCGTACGCTCGCGCGCAGCACCTTTCGCCATCACGACCACGGGCAGACCACAGGCCTGCGCCTCGAGGACGGCGTGATGCGTCGATTGCCGCTCGCTCGGTGAGACGAACACGTCAGCGGATGCCAGCAGCTCGGGCATCTGGGAATCGGGCACATGGCCGAGAAAGATGGCGTGCGGGCACTTGTACCGAAGGCGCATGAGCGCCGGGCCGTCGCCGGCAACGATCAGCCGATGCATCGGACGCGTGCGGCGGAGCTCGAGCTCCAGCGAGAGCAACCGCCATACGCCGTGCTCTTCCGAGAGCGTGCCTGCATAGATCACCGCCGCGCGGTCTGGCGACACCTGCCATTGTTCGCGCAGGCTCGCGCTTCGCTTCCTGGGGGTGAACGTCTCGATGTCGACGCCTGGACGCCAGGCTGCCACGTGGGCGGGGTCCGTGAGGCGACGGAGCGTCTCGTGCGCGCACGCCGACGACACGAGGACTTTGTGGCAGACCTCGGACAGCGTCCGGAGATACCGCCGCCTCAACGCGGTCGTCGTCAGAGAGTCGAGGTCGAACGAACCGACGAGCGGCAGGTGGAGCTTCGCGGCAAGAAGCAGCGCGACAAGCGCGACGTGTCCGCACGAAGCGATATGGACGAGCTCGATGCGCTGGCGCTGCAAACGCGCGATTAGTTCATTCACCCGCAGCAGTGAGGAGAACCCAGGTTGATTGAGGTAAGGAATGACGTGGATGTCGTCGGGCGAATGATCGACGAGCCCGGCGGTCGTGGTCCGCAGACCGCCAGGCGCGTCAAGATCCCATTCCGCGAAGAGAGCGACTCGCACCTGAGGGTCGAGTATTGTCAGGCCGCGTAACGGCGCGGGACACATGCTGCAACGAGTGCGTAAACATTCGGTTATAGTGCGGTAAACATGAAGCTTTTGTACGGTTATCTACAGAACTATTGGCGCCTGGTCGCGCTGGCGCTGGTGCTGGCGACCATCAATCAGGTCTTTTCGCTCCTCGATCCCCTGATTTTTCGATACGTCATCGACAACTACGCGACGCGCTTCGCCGAGTACACCACGAGCGAGTTCTTCCGGGGCGTCACCCTCCTTCTGGCGGCGGCCGTCGGCGTGGCATTCGTCTCGCGCGTGGCCAAGAACTTCCAGGATTACTACATCAATCTGATTACCCAGCGGCTCGGCGCCCAGCTCTATTCAGACGGTATCCGGCATTCCCTCGAGCTGCCCTACTCGGTGTTCGAAGACCAGCGCAGCGGCGAAACCCTCGGCAAGCTGCAGAAGGTGCGCGCCGACGTCGAGAAACTCATTTCGGCGTCGATCAACGTGCTCTTCACCTCGCTGGTCGGGATCATCTTCGTGATGGTCTACGCCTTCTCGGTGCACTGGCTCATCGCGCCTGTTTACTTCCTGACGGTTCCCGTCCTCGGGGTCATCAGCTCGGTGCTGAGCAAGCGCATCAAGACGATTCAGAAGCAGATCGTGGGCGAGACGACGGCGCTGGCGGGATCGACCACCGAATCGCTGCGGAACATCGAGCTGGTGAAGAGCCTCGGCCTGGGCCAGCAGGAAATCGAACGCCTGAACAGCACGACGGGCAAGATCCTGAAGCTCGAACTGAAAAAGGTGAAGTATCTGCGAAGCCTCAGCTTCATCCAGGGCACCGCGGTGAACTTCCTGCGCACGAGCATCCTGTTCCTGATGCTCTACCTCATCTTCCGGCGCGACATCACGGTGGGCCAGTTCTTTTCGCTGTGGATTTACTCGTTCTTCATCTTCGGACCGCTCCAGGAACTGGGGAACATCATCAACATCTACCGCGAGACCGAAGCGTCGCTGAACATCTTCGAAGGCATATTGCAGATACCCAAAGAGCCGCGGCCCGTCAGCCCGCTGCCGCTGGACGACGTGCGCACGCTGGATTTCGATCGAGTGACCTTCCAGCACCAGTCGGCGACCTCGCCCGCCGTGAGCGACATCACGTTCGCGGTACGTCGCGGCGAAACGATCGCGTTCGTGGGCCCGTCCGGCGCCGGAAAGACGACGCTCGTGAAGCTGCTCGTCGGGTTGTACCCGCCAGGATCGGGCCGGATTTTGTATAACGGCATGTCGAGCACCGACATCGACCTCGACGTGCTGAGGGAACGGATCGGGTTCGTCACACAGGACACGCAGCTCTTTTCCGGCACGATTCGCGAAAACCTGCTGTTCGTGAATCCGAAGGCGACAGACGCGCAGTGCCTCGACGTGCTTCGCCGGTCGGCCTGTGACAGCCTGCTCGCGCGGGCGGCGAAAGGACTCGACACGGTCATCGGAGAGGGTGGCGTGAAGGTGTCCGGCGGAGAAAAGCAGCGTCTGTCGATCGCGCGCGCGCTGCTCCGGCGGCCCCAGCTGCTCGTCTTCGACGAGGCCACCTCGTCGCTCGACTCTTTGACCGAAGAAGGCATCGTCGAGACGATCCGCGACGTGGCGAGTACGGGCGAGTCGATTACGATTCTCATCGCGCATCGCCTGTCGACGATTCTCCACGCCGATCGCATTTACGTCCTCGAGCGCGGCCGTATCGTCGAAACCGGCCGCCACGACGAGCTCGTCGCGCAGAAGGGTTTGTACTATGCGATGTGGCGGCAGCAGATTGGCGAACGTCGGACTGAAGCGGCCGCGCCCGGCGACAAGCGCGAGCCGGTAGGCGCGACCCGGTAGCGCAGGGCTTCAGCCCTGCCAAATCAGCGCGAGGCGAAGGCGGTCAGCCCTGCCTATTGCCCCGCACAACCAGATCCGGATCGAACAAGCTCAACGCCACTCCGTTTCCCGTACGCTCGAAACGAATACGCACGGCCGGCGCGCCCGCGGGATGAAACTCGAGCTTGCCAAGATGCGTGAGGATGCGCCGCGTACCGCCAAGGCGGTTGATGCCGAGCACATTCTGAACGGTATCGACGACAAACGCGTCCCGTGACCCGCTGCCAAAGACGTAGCGGCCTTCAAGAGATGTCCGGTCGGCTTCGGTCAATGGCTCGACATCGCCTGTCTTCGGCAGATTCCCCACCGACTCGAGGAATCGCAGCACTTCTGCCGCCTGCGCGCCGCCCGCGCGCGCATGGTTGACGAGCGGGATGCCGTGCGGGCCTCGAAGTTGATTCACATTCGGCATAGCGGCGGCAAATGCTTTGACAACGTCGAGCTGCCCCAACATCGCAGCGGAGAAGATCGTGGGACCGGCGCCGTGTTCGATCAGTAATTCGGCGATGGCCCGGTTGCCGACGTGCGACGCCCCGCCAAGTGCGGTTTCCCAGTCGCCGTAACCCCATTCCCAGGAGGCCTTCGCAAGTGCGGGATGTTCGGCGAGGAGCTCCTTGACGCGCGGGAGATTCCCGTGCGCCACGCCCACCATCTCCTTGGCCAGAAAGGGGTGCTGGCTGGGAAATGATTCATCACGCGGCGCACCCGGCGCCGGCGGCGGGCCCGGCCACGCAGGAACGGCGTCAGGGCCCTGCGCCCGGGCGATATCGCCTGAAAGAACAAACGTCCCCAGCGTGGGAACGACTCGAACGAATTGCCGGCGGTTCAACATAGCCGGCATGTTACACGTGGGTCGCAAGCGGGACGAACGAAGATTCGTTGAGGCGCCAACCTGCCTGGCTGGAGACAGTTGAGGCTACGGATTAGGACTCGATGGGAGGACATGTTCGCGCACGCCAGACTCGATCGTGCGGGCGGCTTCGAGGTCCAGACCCTCGAGCGAGCCGTTGGCGGGCCGCGCGATTCGACGCGTCCACAGATGCGTGCCGTCGTCCAGTCGAATCAGGTGCATCAGCAGGGTCAGATCGCCGTTCGACGGCTGCAGTTGTGCCAGGATGAGGTGAGACGCACCTGTTTGCGCTTCGATGCGATCGAGATCGCGCGCATTGCGCGGCATGCGCAGGATCGCCGCGTTGCCGACGATGCCGATCCGATTGGGACCCAGGCTGGTCAGCCGATCGACGACCGTGTCTGAGAGCGCATGGACGGCCCGGTCGTAACGGGGGTCACCTGTCTCGTTATCGAAGATCGAAACCGCCACGATCGGCCGCCGCGGCTGGCTATCGAGGCGATCGCTGAAAGCCACAACCAGGGCACCCAGAACCAGCAATCCGGCCGCGGCGAAGGCAACGCGCATCGCACGGGACGAAACAGCCATCCAACCGGTCGGCTGAACACAACCACCCGGCACGATCGAAGCGGCAACAGCGCTGGTATCGGCCGTATCCTTGCGCGTGGCGGGGGCGATGAACTTGAACCCTCGCTTCGGCAGCGTTTGAATGAATCGCGAGCTTTCGCCGCTGTCGCCGAGAGCCGAGCGGATCTGACTGAGGCAGTAGGCCAGGCCGCGATTGAAATCGACGTGGGTCTCGTGGCCCCAGACCCAGGCGCTCAGTTCCTCGCGCGACACCGTTTGCCCGGCTCGCTCGAGGAGCAGGCCCAATGCGCGCGCCGGCTGGGGCTCGAGCGTGATAAGACGCCCGGATTTCCGCAGCTCGAGGGAGGTGGCGTCGAACTCGAACACGCCAAATACGTAGGTCATAGCGGCCTGACAAGACCAACTCTACAGAAAAAGAGTCTGATCGTGGTATTTGGAACTTCCAGCCGCCCGGAACCCAATCACCGACTAGCGTGGCCAACGACCCTTCAGACCCGGAACTGCTCCAGCGGATGGCGGCGGGCGATCGCGAAGCGCTGGCCATCATCTTCCGCCGGCACCATCGAACGGTTTACCGCTTCAGCCGGCAGATGCTCGGGTCGAAAGAAGCCGCCGAAGACGTGACGCAGGACGTCTTTGTGGCGCTCACCAGGAGCGCCAACCGGTTCAATCCGGCGGTTGCGTCGCTCTCGACGTATCTGTACGGCATCGCCCGCAACCTCGTCCTGCAGCAGTACAAACGCAGCAAGGCGCGCATCGAGATCAGCATCGACACCATCTTTCACGAAGACGATGCCGCGCTCGCGACCGGCGACGATCCCGCTGAATCGATCTCGCGCACGCAGATGACACGACAGCTTCGCCTCGCGATCTTTCGCCTGCCGGTCCACTATCGCGAGGTCGTCGTGCTGTGCGAGCTGAACGGGCTTTCCTACGAGGAAGCCGCGCAGGTGGCCGGGTGTCCGGTCGGCACGATCCGCTCGCGTTTGAGCCGGGCTCGGCAGATGCTGATAGAGCGATGCCGCGCGCTCATGCACGTCGAAAGTGCCGGAGAGAAAGAGCACCAGATTGAAGAAGAGGTTGGGAAACGATGGCTGATACTCACGAAGAACAACTGCTGAGCGACCTGCTCAGGGACGTGGCTCGAGAGGACGAGCGCCTCGAGGCGCCGCACCTTGAAGCGCGAATCCTGGCATCCGCGTCGCTTCCAGAACGTGCGCGGCCTGCACGATCGAGAGCGTGGGTCATGTGGCCGGTCGCAGCCGCGGCCGTGTTCGCGATTGCCGTGACCGTCCGCCCGAAGCCGGACACGAACGACAGCGCGGCGCAGGATGCGACCGAAGTGGCCGTCGCAGAGAGTTCCGCGGCGCCCGTAGGTAGGGCCCGGCTTCAGCCGGGCCAATCAACCAGTAGTGTCCGGCTTCAGCCGGACCGTCCAACACCTGGTGTTCGGCTTCAGCCAGAATATTCGCTTCAACCCGACCCGGACCTTCGAGCCCAGCCGCCGGAGCCAGCAACGGTCGAATCGCCTGCCGCACACAGCCAGATCGAATTCGTCCCGCTTCTGCCCATGACCGAACAGGAGCTCGCCGGCCCGTTCCAGATCGTTCGCGTGCAGATGCCGGGCGCCTCGCTCGGCTCGCTGCGGTCGCCGCTGGTACCACCAAATGAGATGATTGAAGCCGACGTGCTTCTCGGAGAAGATGGAAGAGCGCGCGCCATTCGCGTCAACACGAGCGGATCGATATATCCCTGGAGGACCCGATGATCAGGAAGATGTTCGTCTTTGCGTTACTCATTTTCATGGCTGCGCCCGGCTTGCGCGGGCAGGGCGGCCCCAACGTCATCGCCTTCAGCAACCCGATGAACATCGAGTTCATGAACGGGCCGATTACCGTCGACAGCGAGCCTGTCACCGGTTCGCCCTACTCGGCGGAAGCGGTGACCGACGTCGTCCAGGTGCTGGCCGATGGCAACCGCATCGTCCGGCAGAACAAGGCTCAGATGGCCCGGGACGGGCAGGGCCGCACGCGCCGCGAACAGGGGTTTGCGATGTTCGGCCCGCTCGTCAATGGTCCGGGCGCCGGTGACCAATTCCGAAGCGTGCAGATCTCCGACCCGACGACGGGCACGATGATCATGCTCGATCTGCAGAACAAGGTCGCGCACAAGATGCCCGCGCCGCATCTGATGGTGACGAACAAGATGACCGGCGCCGGATGGACGGCGGCGGCCGCTGGCGTGAGAGTGGAACGATCCGACCTCGCCGTGGCACTACCGCCTCCTCCCCCGCCATCGACTGCGGCGGTGGGAACAGGAGCTGTGGGAGCAGGAGCCAGCGTGATGTATCACAGCACAGCAGCCGTTGCGGGCTTCGCTGGTCAGAACGTTGCCGAGCCGGTCGTCGAGCAGCTCGGCACCACGTTTATGGAAGGTGTGGCGGTCGAAGGCACGCGCAGCACGACGACCATTCCGGCCGGCGAAATTGGTAACGAGCAGCCGATCACCATCGTCTCCGAGCGGTGGACGTCGCCAGACCTGAAGGTGCTCGTTATGAGCAAGCAATCGGATCCGCGGTTCGGGGAAACGACGTACCGGCTCACGAACCTCACGCGCGGCGAGCCGTCGCCTCAGCTTTTTGAAATTCCGAGCGACTTCCAGGTGATCGACGCAGGGTCGAGGCGCGATGTCGTGTTCGAGCGCAAGATCGTGAAATGACCATTCGAGCAGTTTCCACTTCCGTGTAGTACGTAGTGTCCGGCTTTAGCCGGACTTTCACGCGGTCCGCCTGAAGGCGGACACTACGTACTGAGAACTGAAAACTGCTCTCTAGTGCCAGCGCTTCCTCGGACGGAAGCGCTTCCGATTCCCCCCTGGCCCGCCGGCTGCCCGCGCAGGCGCGTGACCGTGGCCCTGCCCCTGCGGCTTCGGCTGTGAGGCTCCCTGCCCCTGCGCATGTCTCGCGCGCCGCTCGGCGTTGACCTTCGCGCGGCCGCGTTCTTCGGCCTTCCGCGCACGAATCTCCGCGATACGCTGCGCGTGCGGCACTTCCAGCCTCGGCTCCGAGCGCGCGTTGTAGTCGAAGTCTGGAACTGTCACTCTCGGCAGGCGCTTGTTGATGGCGCGCTCGATCGCCCGGATGTTCGATTCATCCTCGGGCGCGACGAGCGTGAACGCCGACCCGGTCAGCTCGGCCCGTGCCGTCCGGCCGACGCGATGGATGTAATCCTCGGGCACGGCCGGCACATCGAAATTGATCACGTGCCCAAGCGCGCTGACGTCGATGCCGCGCGCCGCAATGTCGGTCGCAACCAGCACGCGGTACTTGCCGCTCTTGAACCCGGCCAGCGCGTCGGTTCGCTGCGACTGAGACCGGTTGCCATGGATGCGCTGAACGCTGACCTTCTGTGATTCGAGATACTTCGCCAGCCGATCGGCACGGTGCTTCGTGCGCGTGAACACCAGTGCGTCGTTGATGTTGCCGTCGTTCAGCAACGCCAGCAGCAGCTTCGCCTTGAGGTGTGAAGGAACCGCGTAGACGGCATGCGTGATGCCGGTCGCGGGCGCGGCCTTGCGCTCGAGGTTGATCATCACAGCGTCGTGCAGCATCTCGTGCGACAGCTTCACGATCGGATCGGGCATCGTCGCCGAGAAGAACAGCGTCTGCCGTTTCGAGGGAATGTGCCGGAGAATCCGCCGGATGTCGGGCAGAAAGCCCATGTCGAGCATGCGATCGGCTTCATCGAGGACGAGGTGCTCGAGCCCGCTGAGCTTCGCGTACGGCTGTCGGAAGTGATCGAGCAGCCGCCCCGGCGTCCCGACGATGACGTCGACGCCGCTGCGGAAGGCGTGCTCCTGCGGCCCCATGCCGACGCCGCCGTATACGGCAAAGCCGTTGATAGGCGTGTGTACCGTCAGATCCTTCAGGTCTTCGAGAATCTGCGCCGCGAGCTCGCGCGTCGGCGTCAGGACGAGCGCACGCGTTATCCCGCGGCTGCTGCGCGGTGCGCCCAGCAGCTTGTTGACGATCGGCAGAAGGAACGCGGCGGTTTTGCCGCTGCCCGTCTGGGCGCACGCAAGCAAATCGCGGCCGGCGACCGCCGGCGGAATGGCATCGGCCTGGATCGGCGTCGGGCGCTGAAAGCCCAGGTCCTTGATGCCCCTCAATAAATCCGGGTGAAGGTTCAGATGGCTAAACGGCATTGGTTGGCAGCTATTCTGTCATGCCACGTGCCATTTGCCATCTGCCATGACTGCGCATCGGGCGTTACTTCGCCTGGACTCCCAACGTCACCCGAACGTCGTCGCCCACCAGGAAGCCGCCGGTTTCGAGCGCGGCGTTCCAGCTCAAGCCGAAGTCCTTCCTGTTCAACGTAAGTTCCGCTTCGAAGACGTGCTTGGTGTTGCCCCAGGGATCCTGCGCAGCGCCCAGAAAACTCGCCGGCAACGTCACCTGTCTGGTGGTGCCGTGAATCGTCAGATCGCCCACGACATCGTAGGTATCCGGTCCGCGCGGTACGACCGATGTGCTCTCGAACGTGAGGGTTGGGAACTTCTCGACATCGAAGAAGTCGGCACTGCGAAGATGGGCGTCGCGCTGGGGTTCGGCCGTGTCGATGCTCGTCGCGTTGATGGTGACCGACACGTGCGAACGCTCGGGGCTCGCCTCGTCCAGGGCGATGGTGCCGGCGAAATCGGTGAAGCGTCCGCGTACCTTGCTGAGCAGGTGACGCACCTGGAACGCGACTTCAGAGTGGCTGCGATCGATGGCAAGAGTCCTGGTGGCAACGGCGGTTTGGGTCTTCATGACGATGTCTCCTTTAGTTGTTATGACGCTATGTGTGTAAACACCTATCGACGCGAAAAAATTCCCTCACGGGGCGCTCCGGACCTCCTCCAGCAAATCGATGAGCTCTCGGAGCCGCTTCTGGCTGACGTGCCCCAGTTGCCTGGCGTGAATGGCCGGCAGCTCGCGATCGATCTTCTCGAGCAGCTTCAGGCCCTTGTCGGTAATGTAGGTAGCCACGAAACGCCGATCCTCGCCGTTCCGGCGGCGGTTGATCAGCCCGCTGGTCTCCATCCGATCGAGCAGACGCGTCACGTCGGGCACCTGGGTGACGAGCCGCTCCCCCACTTCGTTCCGGCACAGGCCGGCATCTCCCGCCCCCCGCAGAATCCGGAGCACGTTGTACTGCGTGATCGTGAGATCGAAGGGCTTCAGCGCTTCCGCCCCGGCGTGCTCGAGGAGCGCGGCCGTGCGCGCAACGCTCAGGATGGCCTCTTCCTCGAGGCTCTTGAACGGCCGTGTCATCTTCAGCTCATCGCGCAGGGTCTTCATGACTGATGAACCATTATACGTGTTATAACACGTAATTGCAAGTCCCCGGAAAAACACGGCTACCAAAGAGGACGTTCAGGACATCCGGCCAGGACACGCATGTCGTTGTAAGTCCAATAAATTTGCGGGTTTTTCGTTGGTGCCGTCCTTGCAACGCTCCTGCTCACGTACCCATCAAGGAGGCCGTCAGATGCGCCACAGTGCCCCGGCCATCGCCCTGGCTCTTGCACTGCTCGTGCTCTCCCCCGTTCTGGTGTCCGCTCAGCAGCCGGCACCCGACTTTCTGTTCGGTCCCCCCAACGGTATGGTGGGATTTCGAAGCGGCTGGGTATTCGCGCGCGCGGAGAGCGATCTGCAGTCGTTCATCCAGCGCACGCTGACCGTCGACCGTAAGGATTTCGACGCACCAGCCATCGGCATGGACGTCGAGTTCTGGCTCACGCCGCGGGCGAGCATCGTCGGCGGCTTCGACTGGTCGCAGGCGAGCAAGAATTCGGAGTATCGCGATTTCGTCGACAATCAACGCCTGCCGATTACGCAATCGACGAGGCTGCGCGAGCTGAACCTGAGCGGCAGCGTCAAGTTCGCGCTCACGCCGCACGGGCGCGAAATCAGCAGACGGGCGTGGATTCCGGCTGCCGTCACGCCCTACGTCGGCGCCGGGGCCGGCCTGCTGCGCTACGAGCTGCTGCAATACGGCGACTTCATCGACGTGAACACGGTTAACATGGAGATCTTCACCGATACCCTGCGTTCGGACGGATGGAGGCCGAGCGCACACCTGTTCGGCGGCGTGGATATCAAGGTGATCAAGCGGATGTATCTCAGCGGCGAGGCGCGCTATCTCTGGTCGAATGCGACGCCCGATCTCGACTTCGATTTCGACTCGATCGATCTGACCGGTCTGAAGGCGACCGTCGGCATTCATTACATGTTCTAGAGGACCTTTATGACGAACAAAGTGATGCTCGTCTTCGCGCTCGCGCTGATGTCGGCGACCCCGGCGATGGCGCAGGATTCGGCCACCGGATTCGATTCGAGATGGAACCCGTATCTGGGGTGCTGGACGATTGCCAAGGATCAGCTCGGACAGGAGCCTGTGATTCTGGCGCCAGGCACGATGGTGTGCGTCAGGCCGTCAGGACGATTCGGCGTCGCCATCACCACCGCCGTGGACGGCAAGGATGTGCTCGACCAGACGATCGTCGCCGACGGATCGGCCCAGCCGCTGTCGCAGGGCGAATGCAAGGGCGTCCAGACCAGCGAGTGGTCGCGCGACGGCGAACGGCTGTTTACGCGCGTCTCGCTCGACTGCGCCGGGCGCCCCGCGCGGACGGTTTCGGGCATCACCACGATGATCAAGGGACAGTGGGTAGACATACAGGCGATCGTCGTCGACAGCGATCACGATCTGCGCGTCAGGCGGTATCGCCGCTCGAGCGATCCGTACACCGGCCTTCCCGCGACGACGACCGCGCCGCTCAATGTCGAAGACGTCATCGAAGCCAGCGCGAAGGTGCAGCCGCCGGCCGTCGAAGCCGTGCTCCTGGAAGTGGGCGGACGATTCTCGTTGAACAGCCGGGTGCTCAGGCAGCTCGCCGACGCAAAGGTGTCGCCCGATGTCATCGATCTGATGGTGGCGCAGGCGTACCCGGACCGGTTCGAGATCGACAGCGGTGTGTATCCGCCCGTGCCCGTGGCGTCGGGCTCGTATTCGACGTCCCCGACCGATCTGAACGCGACGATCATCACCGGCGGCGGCGTGGGTTATCCCTATCCGCTCTACGATCCGTTCTACAGCAGCTATTACTACTACTCACCGTTTGCGTACCCGTACTACTGGGGCGCGGGCTATCGTTATCGCTACGGCTATCCGTACTATCGCAGCTACTACAACTACTACGGGACTCCCGGGTATCCGTATTATCCCGGCAGCATCTACACCGGCGGCCCGAGCGATCCTGGATCGGGCTACGCCCCGCCAGGAACGCCCGATTCGCGCGGCGGCAGCGGCATTGCCACGAGCCGCGGGTACACGCGCGTGCGTCCGGCAGGAAGTGGCGGCGGTGGTGGTGAAAGCGCTACTCCGACAGGTGGAGGAAGCGTTGGAGGAGGCAGCCGGAACGCAGGTTCGTCGGGTTCGTCGGGTTCGTCCAGTTCGTCAGGTTCGTCAAGTTCGTCGGGTTCGTCTAGTTCGACGGGTTCGTCGAGCGGTGGCAACTCCGGCGGCGGGGGTAGGACGGCTCAGCCGCGTTAGAGGCTTCGCAGAATTGGTAGATGGTAGTGTCCGCCTTCAGGCGGACATCGTAAAGTCCGGCTAAAGCCGGACACTACGTACTTTTCAAAGTGCTAGTCTGATAGAGACCATCTCTCGAATCTGCGAATTCGGGAATCCCTACTCAGTAGCCCCGAGCTTTTTCAGCAGCGCAATCGTTTCGGGAAAGTTCGGGGCGCGAGACGGCGCGCGATCCGCGTCGTTGTCGTCGTCGGCAATCGCCGCGGCCGTAATCGCCGCGCCTCGTCGACGGGGACCCGCGTTGCCCGGCATCAGCGCGGCCAGCGGCGTCAGTCCACGCCTGTTCTTCGCGTTCAACTCCGCACCGCGATCTGCCAGCAACTGCACAACGGTATTGAGCCCGCGTCCCGCGGCGACGTGGAGTGCGGTATCGCCCGCCTGATTGGCGCCGTTCACATTGGCGCCGAGATCGAGCGCCGTAGTCGCCGCTTCCAGAACTTCGCTTTCCGGCTCGACGACGCCACCGTCGATGACGGCAATGCCGCGACGCGTGGAATTCCCGCCCGCACCGGCGCCGGCCGCCACCATCAACGGCGTGGCCCCATCTCGCGTCGTCAGCGTGGCGTCTGCTCCTCCGGAGACGAGCGTCTTCATGATCTCGGGCTCGAGGAATCGGGCCGCCAGCAGATACGGCGTCGAACCGATCAGTGTGGCCGGCAGGTTGTAGTCGGTCGTATCACGGCGGATGGGCGTGCCTCTCGCGAGGCGCACGTTTGGATTCGCCCCGCGCTCGAGCAACGCCTTCACCAGCGTCACATCGCTTCTGAGGACGGCCGCGTGCATGGCGTTGTACCCGGCTTCGGCCGCGTTCGGATCGGCGCCCTTCTCGAGCAGCAGCAGGGCGACCTCCGTATGACCGCTGTGCGCGGCCACGACGAGCGCGCTCATGCCTTCCGGTAGTTGATCGTTGGCGCTGGCCCCGGCCGCAAGCAGCAGGCGCGCCGTCGCCGCGTCGCCCGACCGGGCGGCAAACAGCAGCGGCGTGCTTCCCCCTCGCAGTACCGTGTAGTTCAGCTCTTCGCGGCCGAATCGCTGCGTCTGCTCGCCGACCACCGTCTGCGGAAAGGTGCGCGAACGCGCGTTAATCTCCGCGCCGGCCTCGATGAGCAGGCCGGTCACGTCGGGATGCCGCTGGGCGGCCGCCCACATCAGCGCGGTCTGGTCGTGAGACGTCTCCTTGACGTTGACGCGCGCGCCCTTTACGAGCAGGGCCTTCACGCCGCGCGCATCGCCCGCGCGCGCACAGGTCATCAGCACCGTCTCGCCGTTGATCGACGCGGCGTTGGCATCCGCCTTTGCCGCCAGCAGACGCTCGACCATGATGCCGTTGCGATTGATGCAGGCGACGTGCAGCGGCGTAAACCCGTTCTCGTTCGCAACAGCCGCGCGCGCACCGGCCTTGATCAGCAAGTCGGCGATCACCAGGTCGTCCACATGGGCGGCCCAGTGCAGCGCCGTCGTGCCGTCGCCTTCCGGCGCGTTCACATCCACGCGCTGCTTCAGCAGCGTGCGGACCGTCGTGACGTCCTTCGTCCGGATGGCCTTGATGAGACGCACGTCGGCCGCCGCAAACACACCTGCCTGCGAGAGGAGCACGACGCAGAGTCCGGCGATGGCTTTCGCGCGCATGGCTATAACGACAGAATCTTCACGTCGACGCGACCGTTGCTGTCGCCGAACTTGTCCATCGTGACGCCGAACTGATCCATCAGCGTCAGATGCAGGTTCGCGAGCGGCGTGTCCCTGAACCGGATGTGCCGGCCGCCCTTCAGGAAGCCGGTCCCCTTGCCCGCCATCACGATGGGAATGTCGTAGGGATCGTGGCTGTTGCTGTCGGCAATGCCGGCGCCGTACATCATCGTCATGTGATCGAGGAGCGTGCCGTCGCCGTCGGGCGTGGCCTTCAGGCGCTCGAGGTAGTACGCGAACATCTTCACGTGGTACGCGTTAATCTTCGCGACCTTCTCGATCTTCTCGAGCTCGCCGGCGTAGTGGGAGATCGGATGGTGCGAATCGTTCACGCCAATCTGCGGATACGTCATGCCGCTGTGCTCGCGTCCAACCATGAAAGTGATGACGCGCGTCAGATCGCACTGATACGCCAGCACCTGCAGGTCGAGCATCAGCTTCATGTGCGCTTCCCAGTCGCCGGGAATCCCCGCGGGATGCTCAACGAGCGGCAGCTCGTCGCCGGCCTGCGCTTCGGCGAGCTGGATGCGCTGTTCGACGTCGCGAATCGCCGACAGGTATTCCGTGAGCTTCACGCGGTCTGACGCGGGCAGCGCGCCCTGCATGTGCGCGACTTCCTCGGTGACCGAGTCGAGAATGCTCTTCTGCTGACGCATGCGCGCCGCGCGCACCTTCGGATCGGTCGTGCCGGCATCGCCGAACAACCGCTCGAACACGACTCTCGGGTTGTTCTGGGTCGGAAGCGGCGTGTTCGCGCTCTTCCAGACGATGGTGCTGGTGTACGGGCAGGCGTAGCCGGTGTCGCAGGCGCCCGACGTCTCGCCAGACTCCATCGACAGCTCGAGCGACGGCAACTGTGTGTACTTGCCGGTCTCGTTCGCCAGGATCTGATCCATCGAGATTCCCACGTCGAGCCAGGTCTCGCTGGTCGGCGGCGAGACGTTCGTCAAAAACCGGGTGCTGGCCTTCGCGTGGGCGCCGCCGGGCCGCTCGCGCGTCGGCAGGCTGTTTAATCCGCTCACGACGAGGATGTCGTCGCGGAATGGCGCCAGCGGGCTGAGCGTCGGCGTCAGCTCGTAGTTCGCGCCGACGGCGGTCGGCAGGTAGTTCTTCATGATCATTCCGTTCGGCACGTAGTACACGCCGAAACGGTTGACGGGTCTGGCGGCGGTCTTCTGCCACGCCGACAGCGCCGGCACCATGCTGTCGAACAGCGGCAGCGCCAGCATCGCACCCATACCACGCAGCACCGTGCGGCGCGGAATCGCCTTTTTCGAAATGATCATCGCTCGCTCCTCATCCCCACTCTCGTCTCGGGCTCGGGACGTTCAGTGCTCTGCCCTGCGGCACCACTGAACGGCGTGCTCGTGACGACACCCAGAATCACCGACGACCACCGGTAGTTGCCCGCCGCGGCCTCGCGCGCGATCTTCCGGATAGCCGGTTGATCGTAGTACTCGATACCACGTCCGATCGCATATGCCAGCAGCTTGCCGCTGAGCGTTCTGACGAAGTCTTCCTTGTTGTCGGTCAGATAGCTGCGCAGCCCGTCAACACCCGTGAACTTCGTTCCGTCGGGCATCGCCGCGCTCGGATCGACCGGCACGCCATCGGCCTCGACGCGCCACTTTCCGACGGCGTCGAAATTCTCGAGGGAAAAGCCCAGCGGATCCATCCGCTGATGACACGACGCGCACGCGGGATTTTTCCGGTGCAGCTCCATGCGCTCGCGCAGCGACTTCGGCTGCCCCTCGGCACCGGCCTGCTTGAGCGCCGGCACGTCGAGCGGCGGCGGTGGCGGCGGCGCGCCGAGCATGTTCGCGAGCAGCCAGCGCCCGCGCATCACAACCGAGGTGCGGTTGGCGTACGACGTCACGGCCAGCACACTGCCCTGACCCAGCAGGCCACCCCGATTCCGGTCGGTCAACTTCACCGGACGGTAGTGGCTGCCGTACACGTTCGGAATACCGTAGTGCTTCGCGAGCCGATCGTTGGCAAACGTGTAGTCCGCGAGCAGCAGATCGGTCACGCTGCGATCCTGCTTCAGCTGATCGGCGACAAACAGGCGCGTCTCCGTGGCGAACGCCTCGCGCAGATTTTCGTCGAACTCCGGATACAGCTGCGTGTCGGGCACGAAGCCGGCGAGCTTGCTCAACTCGAGCCAGCGCGTGGCAAATCCCTCGACGAGCGCCTCGGCGCGGGGATCGCGCAGCATGCGGCGCACCTGCTGCTCGAGGACGGCCCGCTCTCTCAGCTTGCCGCGAATCGCGGCGTTCGTCAGCTCTTCGTCGGGAATGCTGCTCCAGATGAAAAACGACAGCTTCGACGCGAGATCGATGTCGTCGGTGCGCGCCGACTTCACTCGGAAGATAAAGCTGGGCGCCGCCAGCACACGCTCGAGACCGCGCTGAATGCCGGCATCGAAACTGTTTTCCTCGGTGCGTCCGGCCTTGTAGAAGTCGACGAGAACCTGCGTTTCACCCTCGGTGACGGGACGGCGATACGCGCGAGCGGCCACCGTCGAGAGAATCCTGCGCGCGCACGCCTCCTCGTCCGCGGCGCCTTTCGGCGTGCACACGTACAGCGCGCGGCGCGTGGGCGACTGGCCGGGTCCGGTCACGTTGAAGGGGCCGCCGATCGACACCGTCTTCAACGCGGGGTAGCCGAAATACAACTCGTTCGTCGTGCGGCCAAATCCGGTCTGCAGCGGCTGCTCGATGCCTTCGGGCTCCCAGAGACGTCTGACGAACGAGACTCCGACCGAGTGCGGTCCGGCTTTCACGGGGACGCGGACTTCGAGTCCGCGGTCCGCCGTCAGCATGTAGTGCTCCCATTCGGGATCGCCCGGCGTGTTGCCCGCGTAATTCTCGGGCGTGCTCATCCCCTTCGCTTCGCCGCCGATCGAGAACCGCTTCAACAACACGCCGTCGAGCCTGATGTCAACCTGATGCGGCTCGCCCATCCCCACGAGGTAGTCGTAGAGCTGGCGCTTAAGCTCGAGCTTGATGAGGTATTCGCCGTCGACGGGGAACTGGTAGTTGACGGCGATGCCGCCGCGCGAGCCGAACGGCAGGTCGTCGCTCATGCGCTCGTCCTGCACGAAGTCGCGCTCGACCTTGAACACGTCGACCACCGGCTTGCGCGAGGTGTCGCCCACCGCGAGACGGCTGATCATGCGCGCGGCCGACAGGTAGTTTTCCAGGAGCGCCGGCGACACCGTGAGCACGCTGGCGACGTTGTCGAACCCTTCCTGGTCGGCGTCATCGGTCGAAAGCACCGCGCGGCCGTCGATCTCGAGGCCGAAGAGGTCGCGAATGGCGTTCGTGTATTCGGTGCGGTTCAGACGGTGCACCGGCACGCGGCCCGGATTCGGATTGGCGGCCGCGGCCGCGTCGAGCGCGCGTTCGACATGCGCGGTCATCGCCAGATATGTGGCCTGGTCGGGACGCGCCGCCGCGGGCGGTGGCATCTCGTGCGTCCGGAACTTGCGCGCGATCTTCTCCCATACCTCGGCGTCAGCGCCCACGTTCTGCGGATCGAGATGATCGATCATCAAGCCCGCGACCTTGCGCTTCTCGTTGTGGCAGGTGATGCAGTACTTCGAAAGTGTGGCGGCCGCATTGACCGTCGGTGCGGCCGGAGCTGGTGATGCCTGGGCCTGGAGGACAGGGCTAAAGCCCTGTGCCACCGAGTTAGAGGCAGGGCTGAAGCCCTGCGCTACCGAAATGGGTGTCGACCCCTGCGCTGCTGAAGCTGCTCCTGAATCGGTGGCGCAGGGCTTTAGCCCTGCCCGGAGTGTGCCTACCTCGGTAGCGCAGGGCTTCAGCCCTGCCCCGGCGGAGATCGCGGGCGACACGATCGCGTGCGTCGCGGCTGCGGCAAAGACAGCCCCACACGCGGCGAGGAAAAAGGTCGTTCTGAGCGGTTTTTTCATCTCGCGCACACCACTACCGGTCGTTTCCTGGAACCTTATTAGGATAGCAAGGCGGGAGATAACAGGCTAGCCCCCAAACGTCGCAAATTGTGACGATTACGGGGATTCTGGCTAGTCGTGCGGATGGTTTCTGACGTACTCCGCGTCAGCGGCGGCCTTCTCGCGCTGCACCTTGCCCGCGCGCTTCCGCCCGTCGGAAAGGGCCACCTGCCGCGAACCATCCGAGCTCGGGGCAAACATCGAAATCAAACGTTCGAGATCGGTCCCTGCGCACGATGGGCAGGCCGCATCGCAAGAAGAAGGCAGCTTGAGAAACTCGAAGCGATGGCCGCACCCGCGGCACTCGTATTCGTAAATGGGCATGGGCGTTTCTATAACCCTTCCGCCTTCATCATAACGCGCATTTCCTGCTGCGCCTGGTCGAGCCCCGCGGCGATCTCGGTCGTCAACGTCAGCAGTTCGCGCGCGAGCGTCGCACCGGCGTCGGGAGACGTGGCCGTCCGGATGTTCTGCGCCACGGCGATCGCGCGATCGGTTGTCGCATCGGTCTGGTTGAGCTTCTCTGTGACCGACGCGGCGTGACTCTTGACGCCGGCCGATGCGCCTTCCGCAGCTGCGGCGAAGCCCACATGCTGCACCGCGCCCGCGATGGCCTTCTTCACGCCGTATCCCGAGGCCGGCCCTTTCGGCTCGACCGACGGATCGAACGCGTGCAGCACGTGTCCGGCGTGCAGCTTCAGATCGTCGAGGCTGGCCGATTTCGACGTCAGGAGCGCGTGCGCCGATGCCACGCGCGTGTCGCTGATGGCCACGGTCAGCAGGCCGACCGTGCCCGGCGTGTCGCGCCACGCGATCATGACGTGCCCGATGTGCGAGTGCACCAGCGGCAGCTCGATGCGGGCGATCATGATGCCCTTGTCGGTCATCGTGCCGGTTACGCGCACCGGACGTGCCAGCCGGAGGGGCAAGCCCGCGAAGTCCTGATTCGCAATGGGGATGGCTTTCTGCTGATCGTCGACCACCACGTACTTCGCGAGGCTCTTGAGACAGTGGAACGCGCACTCGCGCTCGGTCATCCCGCTCGACGCCATCATGGCCTGATGCGATCCGGCGCACTTGTTCTCGCTGATCACACCCGACCATGTCTGCTGGCTCTGCGCGAGGGGCGCAGAGCCCAGCAGGACAACCAGAACCGCGACGAGTCTGTGGCGCATCCCTTGATTATGGCGCGAGCGAGGCCGTGTAGGCCGAGATGTTAATCAGATCTTCTTCCGTCAGCTTGGCCACGATCGGCTTCATGAGATCGGACCACACGCCCGCACGCGCGCCGGTCTGCATGTCGAACATCTGCCGCGCGCTGTAGCTCGGCGAGCGTCCGGCGAGGCCGGGTACCGGGCCCAGTCCCTTCAGATCCGCGCCATGGCAGATCCCGCACGCCGTCGTCTTGCCGCCGCCGGTCTTGACGAGGGCTTCACCTTTCTTGATGCTCCCAACCGGCGCGTAGGCGACAAAGCCCGAGCGCGGATCGCGCAGCGCTTCGCGCGCGTTGTCTTCGGGCATCTCGATGATGCGCTGGCCGAGCGCCTCCGTTTCGGCACCCAGGCCGACAAACAGGCCGCCGGCGATCCGCGTCTTCGGTACCGTCTTGCTTTCGACGACCCTGATCCACGGCGTCCACTTCATCGAGCCGAAGTATTGCGCCGCGGCGCGGATCTCTTCTTCGGTCATCGCCTTGGCAATCGCAATCATCGCGTTGACGTTGGCCTTCTTCGGATCGGCGCTCTTTCGCACGCCGCTGCGGTAGTCGGACATCTGCTGAATGAAGTACGTGACCGGGAATCCGGCCACCGGCGCGTTCTCGGCGCGGCCTTTCCCGTTCGGGTAGTGGCACAGCGCACACGCGCGGACGTTGCCGTCTTTGCGTCCGCGCGCGACGATGTCGGGCATCGTCGGGTGATCGCCCGGATGCCAGTCGGCCGGGCCGAAGCCGTCGCGAATCTGCGTCAGCGTGAACTGGCCCGTGCTCCCCATCAGCGTTTTCGGCGACCCATCGTCCTGCGCGGGCGGCTGTGCGGGCGGAGGCGTGGAGCCAGGTTCGGGATATCCGTATGCCCAGCGAGGGAGATTGGCCGGCGCCGCGGGCGTGGCCGCCGCGGCCGCACCCTCCTGCCGCGCAGGCTGCGCCTGCTGGGCACTGATGGACGCCGCTGCGATGAGTAGAACCATCGCCAGGAGTGAAAGTCTTCGCATTGCGCCTCCAATCAAATAATCAATCTGCGAATCTACCAATCTTCCAATCTGCGAATTCAGCGTCAGATGATATCTACCCTGCACATCCACCCGGTGTGCGGGCTCTTGTCGCGTTCCCATCCGGGGTGAATGCCCGCGTCGCAGAAATACATTTTGCCGTCCAGCATCGCGAGACCATGCGGATCGGGATCGCCGACCGCTAACTGGATGCTCTCGCGGATGGCCCCTGACTTCGCATCGATCTTCACGAGGCGCGGTTCGTCGGTCCCATCGACGATCCACATCGCGCCGTTGTCCCAGGCGAGGCCATGCGGCCGCTGTATCTGGGTAAATGGATGCGCGAGGATCGGCTGAAACGTCTCCGTGTTCACCTGCATGAGCGCGCGCAATCGCGACGCCACGATCCACAGCGTGCCGTCCACATATTCGAGTCCTGTCGCGCCGCCGCCGCCCAGCGGAACCGGATGCCGCTTGACGAGGGTTCCGTCCATCTGGCACTGCAGAATCTCCGAAGTGGTGCTCTCGATCTTTATCGGCCGATCGAATTGCGCGGCGCCGTTGGCCGACAGCCACAGATATCCGCCGCCGACCGCGAGACCACTGCAGTTGTGGCATTCGGTCTGAACAGCCTTCAGCACCTTGCCGGTCATGTCCATCAGGATGACGCGGTCGGTCACCTGCTCGCCGATCCAGAAGCCTTCGGGCGACACGTCGAGCGCGTTCGGATGACCGTCGGCCGTCTTGAAGAGTTTGGTGACCGTCGCTTTCCGCACCGGCGGCGGAGGCGCGGCTGGCTTCGCCGTGCGGACCTCGCCGGGCGCAAGCGGCCGTCCGCCCTGGGCGAGCGCGTTCATCGGTGCCGTCGCGAGCCCGGCGCCCAGTGCGGCGAGGAAGTCCCGGCGTCTCATCGGCCTTCTCCCCATTTTTCGTGTGGGTCAGAAAGTGCCGTAAGCCGATGCAAATGTCAATTGCTACGCTGTTCGCGATTGCGAAGCTCGATGCCGTGGCGGAGTGGGCGAAGTGAAAGGGAGGGCCGGCCCAGTGCCGGCCCGACGTGCCTTAGATGACTGGCCCTCTCCGTCCCGTGGCGAGATGAATCACCAGCAGGATGATACCGACGATGAAGAGAATCCATGCGATCTGCGACGCAATGGCCGCAACACCCGTGACGCCGAGCACGCCGGCAACCAGGCCGACGATGAGAAAAACGAGCGCGTAATACAGCACAACAACACCTCCTGTTCGTGGGACAAAGCAGAAGATGTGCCGTTTGGCCTCGGGCTCGCGCCTCGCGTTTTCACGAGCAAAAACGCATTCGCCCGAGGCCCGGCTCCCAGCATGTGTCGTGGAACGCTGCAATCCGGACGTGGCACGGATCTCGTAGCGATGGGAGAAGGAGGATCCATGAGACCCAGGCTGAGCAAGCTCGACCGGAAGCATCCAGAAGCCGCACGGGATGCCATGGAAGACATCAAGGATTTTGCCGGCGATCCCAGGCCCGTGCGCAACGAAATCAAATATGTCAGCGCGAACCGCGAACGCGCGCTCGGCGCATCGGATCGCACCGGCCGCCACTACGATCACGACGGAGAAACGGCGAGCGAAACGCAGGACGAAGGAACGGAGGCCTCCCCAGATCACGAAGCGGACTGATATACACTGCCCGCGTGCGACTCCTCACACTCATCACGATCGTTGCGTCACTTGGATTCATCAGCTGTGGGGGCGCCGAGGCGCCATTGACGTCTCCGCCGCCCACAGCGTTTTCACAGGTCGATCTCACGACCGGTAGTGGCGCCACGGCTCGGCGTGGCGCACGTCTTACCGTGCACTACACCGGGTGGCTTTACGACTCGAGCCGGCCCGACGCCAAGGGCAAGCAGTTCGACTCGTCGGTCGGCGGCGAACCGTTCTCGTTCCGGCTGGGAAACGGCGATGTCATCGGCGGCTGGGATCGGGGATTCGACGAGATGCGAGTCGGCGGCAAGCGAAGGCTCATCATCCCGCCCGATCTCGGGTATGGCGCATCCGGCACGCCGGACGGCTCCATTCCCGCAAACGCCGGGCTCGTGTTCGAGATGGAACTGCTGGACGTTCAGTGAAAACGGCTCCCGGAACCGTTTCTAAAATAGCTCCGGGAGCATTGTCAGTTAGCGTGCCGGCTCCGAGGAGTCCTCTGAGTCAGCCGCGGCGGAGCTCGGAGAGCAAATCCTGCAGGTCCTCGGGCAGTGGCGCTTCGAATGACATTGGCGTCTGTTCGACAGGATGTACGAAGCCCAGCCGGAACGCGTGGAGGGCCTGGCGGCCGAATGGAACCGGACGCAGCACATCCGGACCGTAAACGTAACGAGCTTCGCCGACGAGAGTGTGGCCGCGCAGGCGCGCCTGAATGCGAATCTGGTTCCGCTTGCCCGTCGTCAGCCGGATTTCGACGAGCGAGGTCGATTCGAACGTCTCGACCACCTTATAGCGGCTGATGGCTTCGGCCGCGCGCGGGTCGTTCGGATGCGTTTCTTTCTGGATAAGCGCTTTCTGATCCCAGACGAGATGGTCGCGCCAGGTCCCCGACGAAGGGTCAGGATGCCCGTAGACGATGGCCAGGTACACGCGTTCCGGCGATCGTTCGCGAAATTGCTGTTTGAGCGCCGCCTGCGTGCGCGGATCCTTCGCAAAGAGCACAACGCCTGAGGTATCGCGATCGATCCGGTGGACCACCAGCGGCTTGCGCTTGCCGTGCGATCGCAGGTGCTGTTGGATTTGATCGAAGATGGACTCCTCTTCGTCCCGCCGCTCGAGCGGCACCGAGAGCAGCCCTGCCGGCTTGTCGAGCACGATGAGGAACTGATCCTCGTACAGAATGCGGAGAGGCCCCGCCGTAAACGGCGTGGCTCTGCGGTGCGCGCTGCCGGGGCGATCTTCCCACACGCGGATTTCATCGCCCGCCCTCAGCGGCACTCGGATCTGCTCGCGTCCCGCTTCCGTGCCGTTCACGAACACCTTGCCGCGTTCACGCGCCGCCGCCGCCTTCGATCGCGACCCCAGCCGCCCTTCCGCCGCCAGAAACTTGTCGAGTATCAGTCCCGCGTCTTCCTCCGAAACCTTCCACACGACTCCATGACTCTTCGGACTCCCCGGACTCTTCGGTTTCATTCCTGCTCCGGCGGCGCCATCAGATTCGCCGCGGTCTGCAGCCCCTCCGCGACTTCCGGAAGAATCCCCATCCGCATGTAGATCGGACGCACCATCGCGCGAATCTCGGGCAATTCCTGCGAAAACCAGACCGCCGTGGCATAGCACAGGAGACCGCTGAGCGCCAGGGTATGCGGCGCGCCGATGCGGGTCGAGAGCCAGCCCGCCAGCAGGCTGCCGAATGGCGCCGAGCCGAGAAACGACATCGTGTAGAAGCTCATCACCCGGCCGCGCTTTTCATCGTCGACGATCGTCTGGATGACGGTGTTGGTCGACGCCGCCTGGACCATCATGCCGAATCCGGTCACGATCATGAACGCGAACGATACCCAGAGCCAGCGCGAGAGGCCGAATCCGATAAGGCCGGTTCCGAAGACAACCGTGTTGATCAGAATCACCCGGCCAAGCCCGACGACCGATTTGCGGCCGGCCAGCCACAACGCGCCGCTCAGCGCGCCGATACCCGACGCGGTCATCAGAAACCCCAGCGTGTGCGGACCGCCACCCAGAATCTGATCGGCAAACACCGGCATCAGGACCGAAAACGGCATCGCGACCAGGCAGAGCCAGGCGAGCTGGGCCATCAGCGATCGGATCGGCCGGAAACCGAAGACGTACCGCCACCCTTCGAAGAGGTGCTCCATCATGCCGGCGTGCGGCGCCACGCGGTTCAGCTGGCGGACGTTCTTCATCATCAGCAGGGCGATGATGACCGCGAAGTAGCTGATACCGTCCACCAGAAAACACCACGCCTCGCCCGAGACCGCAATCACGACACCGGCAATCGACGGGCCGACCAGCCGCGCGGCATTGAACATCGACGAGTTCAACGCGATGGCGTTCGCGAGGTCGTCCCTGTCCGTGATCATGTTGCTCAGGAACGCCTGGCGCGCGGGCATGTCGAACGCGTTCACGAGACCCTGGACGGCGTTCAGCGCAATGACGGCAGGCACCGTGATGTGTCCGGTAAACGTCAGAACGGCCAGCGTGAATGACTGGATCATCGACACTGTCTGCGTGACGACCAGCACACGATGGCGATCCCAGCGGTCGAGAAAGGCGCCCGCGAACGGCCCCATCACGAAACCCGGGAACTGCCCCGCAAACCCGACCACCCCGAGCGCCATCGCCGATCCCGTCAACCGGTACACCAGCCAGCTTGTCGCGGTCATCGAGATCCAGCTGCCGATGAGCGAGACGATCTGTCCGCCAAAGAACAATCGGTAGTTGGGATAGGAGAGCGCGCGAAGCATGAAAGAGACGCGGGACGGCATCAGAGGTACTCGTCTTGCAAATAGTACAGCCGGAGGTCAGCGTTGCGAATCGCTTTGCAATCGCACCACGAGCCCGGGCACTATCACCTGCCCCACCAGTGGCTGTGGTTTGTGTTGATGTTGATGAGCCTGCTGCTGTTGTGGTCGAAGAGCGTGGCCGCCACTCAGTGCGTCATCGCGTACAGCAGGATGTTGATGCCGATGGCGTAGCCCTCGACCGAGAAGTTGTAGAAGTAGGTCGGATCATCGCCTTCGCGCTCGTAGGAGTCGCCGAAGTCGGTGTTGTGCGAGATGAACACCATCACGCGGCCTTTTGCGTCGAGCACCGCGCGCGCGTTGGGCGTCGCGCTGTCGGCTCCCCTCTCCGACGTCGTTCCGCTGTAAACCCATGCAATCGACGGAATCTGCGGAAACCGCTTGGCGTCGAAGAGCGTGTGGAAGAGCGAGTGGTTCATCGGCACGTCGATGATGGGATATTCGCTGGCCGGCAGCACTTTGCGCAGCTCGCGCTCCCAGTGTTGCCACGCATACGTCCCCCAGAAGTCGTCCGCCCAGAGGAACCCGCCCTTCTGCAGATACTCCCGCAACGCCTTGGCTTCCTGATCGTCGAAGGCCGTGGCGCCGACCTCGGTGATCATCACGAACGGGCATTGGAAGAGCTCTGGATCGGTCGCCTGAATGACGACGTGATTGGGTTCGTGTGCGGAATCGAAGTTGACCAGCGCCTTCGTGAGCTCGGACAACCGGATCGGCAGGTTCATGTCGGCGCGCGGGTAGTCGACGCCCCACCCGCCACCGTCTCCGTCGTAGGCTTCGCGAAAGGCCAGGCGACAGAACGTGAAGTCGCCGTTCCAGGTGATGTCGGCCGGCCGCTTGATGCCGTACATGCCGCCACGCCGTCCTCGTCTTTGTGCTTCGAGGAGGGCCGTCGTTCCTACGATCAGAACGAGGCCAAGCGCGATCAGCTTTTTCACCCTCATAGGGCCCGTGATTGAGTCTACACGACCTGACCGGCGGGATGCGTCAGTGCACTTCGCCCTCGCACTCCGGGCATTGAATCTCGACAAAGTGGAGCCACGCCGCAATTTCCCGGGCCGACGGAAGCGCCGACACGTTTTCGGCCGACGCAATCCACTGCATTTCTCCCCATCGATCGGCGACGGCGCACCCAGGCAGTGGCATCCCCTCAATCGGGTTGGTCGTCACCACCACGACGGCGTCGTGCACAGCCATGGCCTTCTGGGCATCGCGCAGCTCCTGGATATAGGACTGCGCGTCGGCCGACGCGTCTTCCGACAGGCACACGAGCGCCAGGTTCTTCTTCTGCCACAGATCGGCATAGCTCACGTGCACATCGTCGATGGTGGTGCACTCGAATCGCGGAATGTGATCGCCCTTGTTCAGCATCGTTCCCTAAAGAGTAAAGGTGTCGCGTTCGTTTTTCAACGTTCAAACGACTCGCGTTTGCTCGATTCGGACAATTTGATGATGTATTCTTCCGGACGTTCCCAGAACATCGTCTTCAGCTCCGCCAGGCCGGCTGCTCCGCCGTAACTGATTGAAGAAGACAGATGTTTGAGCATGCCGGCGATAATGGGACGCGCAGAACCACGCA
The DNA here is from genome assembly GCA_963746535.1 of Vicinamibacterales bacterium. Lineage (GTDB taxonomy): Bacteria > Acidobacteriota > Vicinamibacteria > Vicinamibacterales > JAMQPK01 > JAMQPK01. The sequence goes on from CAVVBP010000014.1 coordinate 563,892, forward strand.
AGGGCACGCTGACTTCAAGCCCTTCGGCCCCGAGCGTGTCGACATCGACCGTATCGGCGTCTTCGACGTCGAGGCGATCGACCATGGCGCCAATCGACGCCATGCCCCGGAAGACCTTGAACGGCACACGGACCACCTTCTGCGATTCGGGTAATACGACAGATTTGTGCACGGTTTCGCCTGGCGTCTCGAGCGTGCCGGCGAAAGCGTTGCCAAGCATGACGGTATCGCCGCCAAACAGCAGTGCTTCGATGATGGCGCCGTCGCGCTTGATGCCGCCGTCGGCGATGAGCGGAATCTTCGTGCCAACCGCCAGCCGGCACTCCACGAGCGCCTGCAACTGCGGAACACCGAAGTTGGTGTTGAGCCGCGTCGTGCAGCCACCGCCTGGACCAATGCCAACTTTGATGCCGTTCACGCCCCGCTCGGCCAGGTATCGCGCCCCTTCAACGGTGGCCACGTTGCCAGCGACCAGCTCGAAATCGCCGAATCTGGCACGAAATGCCTCGAGCGCCTTGGCCATCACGACCGAATGGCCGTGGGCGATATCGACCACGAGGACGTCGGCGCCCGCTTTGATGAGCTCGGCGGCCCGCTCGAGATAGTCGCCCTTCGCGCCGATCGCGGCACCCACGCAAAGCCGGCCCTGGGCGTCGCGCGTGGCCAGCGGCAGGCGCTTCTGCTCGATGATGTCCCTGGCGGTGATGAGGCCGATGAGCACACCGCCGGCGTCCACGAGCGGCAGCTTCTTGATCTTCCGCTCGAGCATGATGTGCTCGGCCTCGTCGAGCGAGATCTCGCCCCGGTGCACCACCAGCTTGTCGAGCGGCGTCATGCGGTCGCTGACGCGCTGCTCGCCCGCCACGAACCGGACGTCGCGCGAGGTGAGCAGTCCCTGCAGCTTGCGCGACCCGTCGACGACGACCAGCGTGCCGACGCCGGACTTCCGCATCATGCGGGCGGCATCCGTCACCCTGTCGGACGGCGACACGGTATAGGGATCGGGAATGACCCCGTGCTGCGTGCGCTTGACGATTTCTACCTCGCGCACCTGCGCGGCGATGTCGCCGCCGCGGAAGCCGCGATCGATGATGCCCAGGCCCCCTTCTTCGGCCTGGACGACCGCCATGGCGGCCCGCGTAATCGTGTCCATGTTCGCGGAAACGATCGGATGCTTCAGCGTGATGTGCTCGGAGAACCGCGCGGAGAGATCGATGGTCTTCGGATCGCGGCGCTCGAGCACGCTGAATCGAGGCGAGAACAGGAAGTCGTCGAACGTGCAACCCCGGACCGCGTCCAGCAGTTGAGACATGCGGTCATCATAGCCTGACTGATATCATGTACACCTTTTGAGAAGTCGCCGCATCCGCTGCCACGCGTTCGCGATCGGTCTCGCCGGGATTCTGGCGGGCGCCATCGGCGATCTGCTGTTCGCGCAGGGCGGCAGTCCCATCACCGTGCTGACGCGCGAGGGGCGCCGCACGCTGCCGGCCGTCGAAGTGCAGAACCGCCAGATGGTCGGCCTCGACGACCTCGGCAATCTCTTTCAACTGCAGATTCGAGAAGACGCGGCCGCGCACGCCGTCACCGCCACCTACAAGAACCAGACGATCGTGCTCACCCCCGATCAGTCGCTCGTGTCGGCGTCGGGCCGCCTGGTCTCGCTGCCCTCGCCGCTCGTGCGGCGCAGCAATCGATGGCTCGTGCCGGTCGAGTTCATCAATCGCGCGCTTGCGCCGATCTACGACGTGAAGCTCGATTTTCGCGCCGACTCGCGCCTGCTCGTCGTCGGCGATCTGCGGGTGCCGCGGCTGACGACCCAGTACGACGACACACCTTCGTCGCTGCGGGTGACCTTCGAGATTACGCCGCGGTTCAGCGCCACCGTCGCGCAGGAACAGAATCGGCTGCTGGTCAGCGTCGACGCCGACGCGCTCGATGCATCGCTGACTGCACCGCCGCAGCAGGGCCTGCTCGGCGGCATGCGCCTCGCCGATGCGAATACGATTCAGATGGATCTCGGCCAGCGGTTCAGCTCGTTTCGCACGTCGCCGGCGACCTCGAGGGGCGCGGCGTCAGTCATTACAATCGAGCTGCTTGCGGCCGCCGCGCCCGAGTCGACGGCGGGACCGGCTCCGGCGGCTCCACCAGCCGCAACGGCGTCCCCGGTTCCGGCGACACCATTGCCTGTCTTCGGCGGTGCCGCTCGTCCCACGTTGCGCACGATCGTGATCGACCCGGGCCATGGCGGCGACGACACCGGCGTGAAGGGGCCTGGCGGTGCCAGCGAGAAGGAACTGACCATGGCCATCGCACGGCGACTGAAGGGCGCGATCGAAGGACGGCTCGGCATGCGCGTGCTTCTGACGCACGAAGGCGACAATCGCATCGGCGCCGATGCCCGGGCGGCGCTTGCGAACAACAACAAGGCCGATTTGTTCATCAGCCTGCACGCAAACGGATCGCCACGGCCAACCACGCGCGGCGCCACGATCTTCACGCTCGGCCTCGATCGCGTCGGCGAAGACGCGCGCCGGCAGGCGCAGGCCGACAGCGCGGTGCTGCCGGTGTTCGGCGGCGGATCGCGGGAAGTGTCGCTCGTCGAATGGGAGCTCGCGCAAGCCAGGCATCTCGACGGCTCCAATGCGTTTGCGGGCATCGTCGAAGAGCGGATGCGCGCGGTGGCCGCGATGGCGTCGGTCGCGCTCCAGCGCGTGCCGATGCGCGATCTCGCCGGCACCAACATGCCGGCGGTGCTCATCGAGCTCGGCTACCTGTCGAACCCCCAGGACGAAAAGCTGCTGACGTCGGCCGAGTTCCAGAACGGCATCGCCGTGGCGCTGACCGATGCCATCGCCGCGTTCAAAGATCACCTCGAGGGCGCGCCTGACGCGCCCCCGCCGGCGCCATGAAGTATCGATTGAAGTATCAGTCGCGTACGTTTGGCTTGTACATCGGCCTGGCGACCGTTCTCGGCGTTGGCCTCATCGTGTTGCTGGTGATGGGGCCGCGATGGCTGGCGACCGTTCCCCGGGCGGAGATCGCCACGGTCGCCACCACACCGGCCGCCGACGCACGGAAGATCCGCGCGCGTTTGTTCTATGTTGACGACCAAGGGACCGGCCTGACCGGCGTCGAGCGGGAAGTGTTGTACGGCGAGGGCACGATCGAACAGGCGAAGCGCATCGTGGAAGCGCAGATCGCGGCGCCGCCAGAGCCGCTCGCGTCGGCGATTCCGACGGGCACCACGCTCCGCAGAGTGTTTTTCACGAAGGCCGGCGACATGTATGTCGATCTCAGCCCCGAGCTTCGGCAGAATCATCCCGGCGGCACCACGAACGAGATTCTGACGGTCTATGCGATCGTCAGCGCGTTGACGACAAACCTGCCGGCCGTCACCGGCGTGCAGATCCTCATCGACGGCAAGGAGGTCGATACGCTCGCCGGCCACCTCGACCTGCGGCGGCCGATCGAGCGGGATCCAAAATGGATAACCAACTGATGCGTGTAGACAACAGAGCCCCCGACCAGCTTCGCGCCACACAACTCCACCCGCAGTACCTCCTGCATCCCGAAGGGTCCGTGCTGATGGAATCGGGACGGACGAAGGTGATCTGCACCGCGTCGGTCGAGGACCGCGTTCCGCCGTTCCTGCGCAATACGGGAAAGGGCTGGGTGACCGCCGAATACGGCATGCTGCCGCGCGCGACCTCCACGCGAACCACGCGCGAGGCCTCGGCGGGCAAGGTCGGCGGCCGCACGCAGGAGATCCAGCGGCTCATCGGCCGCTCGCTTCGATCCGTGATCAAACTGGATCAGCTCGGCGAGCGAACAATCTGGATGGACTGCGACGTCGTGCAGGCTGATGGCGGCACGCGCACGGCCGCGATTACCGGCGCCTTCGTCGCCCTGGTGCTCGCGCTCCAGAGCATCCGCGAAAAAGGACTCATCAGCGAGATTCCGGTGACCGACTACGTCGCGGCCACGAGTGTGGGCATCATTGAGAGCACGCGCATGCTCGACCTTGCGTACGAGGAAGATTCGCGCGCCGAAGTCGACATGAACGTCGTCATGACCGGCAGCGGCAAGTTCATCGAAGTGCAGGGCACTGCCGAGGGACTGCCCTTCGGCCGTGATGCGCTCAACGACCTGCTCGATCTCGCCCAGAAAGGGATTGGCCATCTGATCGAGCTGCAAAAGCAGGTGGTGGGACACATCTTGAAGTAGGTGGTAGGTGGTAGGTGAAGAGCGTTCTGATCGCGACAACGAATGCGGGTAAGGTTCGCGAGATCCTGCGCATCCTAGACGGACTGCCGCACGAATTGAAAACCCTCGCGGACTTTCCGGGGATTCCGGTTCCAGAAGAAACAGGCGCCACGTTCGCCGAAAACGCGTCGCAAAAGGCCAGACACTACGCCGGCCTCACCGGCATGGTGACGATGGCCGAAGATTCGGGGTTCGAGGTCGACGCGCTGAACGGCGACCCGGGGATTTTCTCGGCGCGCTATCTGCGCGAGGACGCGACCTACGACGAGCGCTTCGCGGACATCTATCGTCGCGTGCGCGATGCCCGCACCGGAAATCGTCACGCGCGGTTTGTCTGCGCGCTCGCCGTGGCCCAGGGTGACGCGGTGATTTTCGAAACCACTGCGACCGTCGAAGGTGAGCTTGCCGACGCGCCCGCCGGACCGAACGGCTTCGGCTACGACCCGGTGTTTTTCTATCCGCCGTACGCACGGACGTTCGGCGAAGTGTCGGACGAAGAGAAGACCGCCGTCAGCCACCGCGGTCAAGCCATGCGTGCGTTTCGTGGGTTTCTGCTACGCGCGCTTCAGTGTGAATGGTGATGTGCTGGGGATTAGGGATTGGGGATTGGGGACTGGTGATTAGTGACGCGTGACGCGCGTGGCTGTCCTAATCCCTAATCCCCAATCCGTATTCCCGGAAAGTACGTAGTGTCCGGCTTTAGCCGGACCGACGTCCTAATTGGATTTGGTCTTGGCGACGTTCAGCTCGCCCAGCTTCGCGACCATGTCTTCGGCCGACGTCTCCACCTTGATGGCCTTGTCGACTGCGAGGATCTTGCCATCGGTGCCGATGTAGAACGTCCAGCGCGTGGCCATCCCCTTCGGGTTGAGCACGCCGTAGGCGGTCGCGACTTCCTTGGTCGGGTCGCTTAGCAGCGGGAAGTCGGCTTCCTGCGCCTTCGCGAAATCGGTGTTCTTCTCGATCGGATCGACGCTCGCCATGAAATAGGCGACGTTGAACTGCCGGATCTTGTCGCCGTTCATCGCCAGCGACTTGCACTCGACGGTGCAGCCCTTGGTGAACGCGGCGGGGAACCACGCGATGACGACGGCTTTCTTGCCGGCGAAGTCCGCGAGGTTGTACGTCTTGCCGTCGCTCGCCTGCAGCTTGAAGTTCGGCGCCTTGTCTCCGACTTTCAGCTCGACGGCCGGCGCCTGGGCGAACGCCACGGTGGCGAACCCGAGCACAAGTCCCGCAATTCCAAGAAGGTTCACACTCTTCATTGCCTGCCTCCAGTTACTTGTAGGTCAAAATAAATCCGGCACCCGTCGAATCGAGATTATGGCATTTTTTCGGACCACACGCCCACTTTGGATCGGCGTGCGGACGCCTCGAGCGCGAGGAACTCGTCTCGGCGCGGATGCGTACCCTGGCGATCGGCGTAGCCCAAACCAAGGCGGATCATCTCGGTGTTCACCAGCGTTCTATCGGGCAGGAAGACGTACGCATAGCGCCGCCCTCCGCCATCACCCATACGGTAGCCGTCGTACACGATCGTGACGCGCCGGCCGACGAACTTCGACAGGTACGCGATCGCGTCAGGACCGACATTGTTGCCGCCGACCAGTTCTGCGGAATCTGGCGCGCCCACGGGGAGGGATTCATTGGTGCTAGAGCCAGGCGCCACGCGTATCAGCACGTTGGCGCTTCGCAACGGCGGCTCGACGCCTCGCAGGCTGATCACACCTACACCGCAAACCGTGAGCGTGTAATCACGCCCGTGGGCCACAGCGAGCACGGTGTCGGCCTTGCAGGCTACATCCTGTGTCGCACGGGCCGCCGAGCTAAACGCGAGAAAGACGAGGGCGAGCGCAACAAGCATGGCGTCTCCTCTCACCGAACGCAGGTCTCATGGTAGCTGTTTTGACATACCGATTTCCGTGAATCTACGCGCGGGCGTACACTGGCAGGATGTCGATCGAGTCTCAGGACGATCTCGACGGAATCACGCACGCCGGCCGCGTTGTCGCCGGCGTGCTCAAGGCCATGGCGTCGGCGGTCGAGGCGGGAATCACGACGCGCGATCTCGACCGCATCGGCGCCGCCGTGCTGAAGCGCGAAGGCGCCCGATCGGCGCCGCGCCTGCAGTACGGCTGCCCTTCCGACAACCTCATCAGCGTAAACGACGAAATCGTGCACGGACTGCCTGGCCCGCGCGCGCTGCGCGCCGGCGATGTCGTGAAGCTGGACGTTACAGCGGAGGTCGGTGGATACATTGCCGACGCGGCCACGACCATCGTCCTGCCGGGCGGGCCGGAAAACGGTGAACGGCTGCGTACCTGCGCGGTCGCCGCGTTCGAGGCTGGCTGCGCCGCAGCCACGGCAGGCCGTCGCGTCTCGGATATCGGTCGGGCGGTCGAGCGCGAAGTGTCGTCGCGAGGGTTTTCGGTGCTGCGCGAGCTCAGCGGTCACGGGGTCGGCCGCCGCATCCACGAAGAGCCGACCGTCGCCAACTACTTCGATCCCTTCCAGCGCGACATGCTGACGGACGGGCTGGTGCTGACGATCGAGCCGATCATCTCGGAGCAGCGGACCGGCATCGTACATGACGCCGACGGCTGGACGCTGCGCACGCGCAACGGCTGCCTCGCGGCCCACTACGAGCACACCATGATCATCACCAACGGCGCCCCGATCATCGTCACGATCTAATCGTCACGGTCTAACAGAAGATCAGAAGATCAAAAGAAATTAGTTTCTCCTGATCTTCTGACCTTCTGTTGACGTGACGGTCAAGAGATCAAGAGTCTCTTCTGACCTTCTGATCTTCTGTTTGACTCTCACGGTACCGGTGCCAACGTGGCCGGCTCGCGCAGCACGCGCACGTTTAGAGGATCCCACGTGCTCCCCTGCTGGATCGACCGCACCGACACCGGAAACGGGGCGTTGTTTGCGGTCGTCACCGGAAGCGGCTGCGAGCCCAGATTCACGCGAAGACCCTGCTGCGTGAAGATCGGAAAGCCCTTCTCGTTCACCAGGACGACGGGCGTCGATTTGACCAGCTCGGTTTGCGCTCGCGCGACCGGAGTGGCGCCGTTCACACACATCCAGACCAGGCACAGCGCGATGACGGTCAGCACGGTTTTCGTATAGAGGTCTGTGTTCATAACGTTGTATTGCCTCCACTGATGACGACGGCCACGGTTTCGCCTGCCACGGGCTGGTACGCGCGCGACAGGAGCGCGGCAAATGCCGCCGCGCCACCGGGCTCGGCCGCAATTCTCATTGTGTCCCAGAGTGTCTGACGGCCGCGCACGATATCCGCGTCGGTCACGAGCTTGACGCCCTCAATGTACTGAGTCGTCTTCGAGTACATCAGCTGCCCGACACGCCGCGGTGCGAGCGAGTCGGCCGCGATGCCGTTTGCTGGCGCATCAACCGGCGTTCCTGCTTTGAGGGCGAACGTCAGTGTCGGCGCCTCTTCCTGTTCAACGCCGATAACGCGAACCGATCCGCGATACCAGGCCGCGATCCCGCCAATCAGGCCTCCGCCTCCAACGGCGACGAGCACCGTGTCGGCCTCGGGCGCCTGCTCTTCGAGCTCGAGGGCGAGCGTGCCCTGCCCGAGGAGCGTCTCCGGATCGTCGAACGCGTGAATGGATAGCGCGCCTGTCTTCGCTCGCCATTCCTCGCTCGCTCGAAGCGCTTCGTCGTAGCGATCGCCGACGATCTCCAGCCGGGCTCCGGCCGATCGAATTCGGGCGATCTTGGCGGGCGACGAGATCGTCGGCACGAAAATCGTGGCGGGGACATTCAGACGCGCGGCGGCGTAGGCCACTGCGGCGCCGTGATTGCCGCCCGAGGCCGCGACGACGCCTGCATGCGGGATGTCTCGCGTCAGCAGGTGGACGAACGCGCCCCGCGCTTTGAACGAACCGGCGCACTGCAGGTACTCGAGCTTGAAAACGAGCCGGCAGTCCGGCAGCCCGAACTCCCCGCCCGGCACGGCGACGACCGGCGTCCGGCGGATCCAGGGCTTGATGCGTTCATACGCCGCGGCAATCTGCTCGCGGCCGAGGTTATCGTCCATGCCGCTTGACACGTTACTTCGTTAAATGGATTCGTACGTAGTGTCCGGCTTTAGCCGGACCAGACCGAAGACCCCCGACAGGGGCGGTTTCAAAACATCGGATGAGCGGGTGGCGCGTGTTAGAGCATGTGCGCGCGGGTCTCGTCGATCAGCTGCTTCAGCCAGCTCATGTACGGCGTCCCGCCCGTGCCGCGCGGGTCGTCGGTCCAGCGATTGATGTACTCGTTGGCCCACTTGTAGTGGGTCTCCCGGAAAGTCGCAATCTGTTCGAGCACGTCGTTGAACGGGGCCGCTTCGGCTATTTCTCGAATCGAAGGCATCGCCTCGATCTCGCTCAGCACCTCGCGATGGGCGATCGGCATGAAGCGGCGCATGTCGGCCAGGTGATTGGTCAGCACCGACGGCTGGTGCGGAATCTTCATGAACGACACGAGCGCCGGCATGATGCTGCTCTGCGCGCCGGTCTCGCCGCGAAAGTTCATCGCTCCTTCGGAGACACCCTCGTACACCACGTTCTCGAAGAAGCGGATGTACGGCCGGAACGTCTTGTGATACAGCGCCGGATCCATCTTCTCGGGCAACCGCCGCAGCACGGTGATCTGCTCGCGCAGCGCAGACCGCAATCTCGACGAGCCCGGCGTTCACCGCACCGGCGCGATCGCCACCTGACGCCGATCCCACGCGCCCGATCGCCGCAAGAATGCGCGCCGCGATCGCCTCGATTTCGACGTGCACCAGGATGAACCAGTGCTCGTCGTACATGTGGACGAAATCCTGGAAGGTGTCGATGTTGCCGAGCGTGATCGGCTTTGCCGGATCGAATCGCTTCCAGTTGTACAGCGCGTAGCCGTCGTAGCTGAGAATCGGCGGCCTGCGCAGCAGGTTGCAGACCTTGCACAGCGGCACCGCGAGGTTCTGCGGCAGCAGCGTCGCCCGCGGCTGCGACGTCTGGTTGATGTAGGCGGAGGCGAGGAACCCGACCCGCACGTAATAGAGTTGAAGCTGCCGCAGGTAGTCTGGCTCGCCGCGATCGTCCGGACACGACGGTAGCGTGAGCCCCCGCGCGTACTCCCGGAAGTGCTCGTCCTCGAGCAGGCTCGGCAGGTCGCGGCCGATCCCGTCGAGCGCGGATAAGGGCGATCCGTGCGGAAAGGCGACAAGCGGATCCTCGGCGGGCAGGAATCCGCGTTCGGCAAACATTCGATCCATTCCGGGGCCCGATTATAGAACCTGACGCTATACTGCGCTGTTCATAAGGAGGAACGTATGCCCAAGTATCTGGTGGTGGCGTCCTATACGGCGGAAGGCGCGAAGGGCGTGTTGAAGGACGGTGGATCCAAGCGGCGTCAGGCTGCCGAGGCGGCGTTGAAGAGCGTCGGCGGGAAGGTCGAAGCGTTTTACTTCGCATTCGGCGACGAGGACGCCTACGTGCTGATCGACGCCCCCGACAACGCGTCGGTCGCGGCCGCGTCGTTGACGATCGGCGCCAGCGGCGCCGTTCGCACGAAGACCATCGTGCTCCTCACGCCCGAGGAGCTCGATCAGGCGATCAAGAAGGCGCCGGCCTATCAGGCGCCCGGGCGCTGACGGGTTCCTATTCGCGTTTGACGTCTCGGGCACCTTTGTCGCCGCGCAGCCCCACGAACGCGGAATGACGAAGGTGCCCGTCTCGTGTCCACTCGGTAAAGGCGATCTCCACGACGAGCGTGGGCTTCACCCACGTCAGCGCCTTCATGTCTTCGTCGGTCACGCCCTCGCCCCAGTGTCCCGTCTTGCCCGTCGGCAAATCGGCGAACGGACACTTCTCTGTTTTCAGCGGGCGCAACAACTCAAAGATTGTCGCGCGTTGCGCCGGCGTCAGGCCGGCCCGCACGCGCCCTGCGAACCGAAGTTTGCGTTTCTCGTAGTATCCGACGACGAGCGACTGGAAGGTGCGGTGTTCGGGCTTGTAGCCGCCGACGACGAATTCCTGGCGGTGCTGGACTTTGAACTTCTGCCACGCGCCGCTGCGCTTCCCGGGCTCGTAGCGCGAATCGCGGCGCTTCGCCACGACGCCCTCGAGCCCCACGCTGGCGATGGCCTGGACGATCTGATCCGGAGTGCCTCGAAGCTCGTCCGAGAATTCCAGTTCTGATCCGGCGATGAGTTTGCGCAAGGCGGCGCGTCTGGCTGTCAGCGGCTCGGACTGCAGGTCGGTGCCGTCCAGATGAAGGAGATCGAAGGCAAAGTACCGAATCGCCGTGCTCTTCGCCGTCCGGTGCTGCAATTGCTGGAACGATGGACGGCCGGATTCGTCAAAGGCGACGATCTCGCCGTCGATGACCGCAGCCGTCGCGCTCAATTTTTCTATAGCCTGTCGAACTGTCGGGTACGAACGGGTCAGGTCGTTCCCGTTGCGCGAGATGATGTTCACACGCGGACCGTTTTTCAGCACCAGCGCGCGGTATCCGTCGAACTTGGCCTCGTCCAACCACGCGTCCCCTTCCGGCAGTGCCGTCACCGGCAGCGCGGCCATCGGCTGAACGAATCGCACGCCGGGCATCAGGTCGATGAGCCCATCGGCTCGCACATCAGCAGCGCGAAATCCCCGATCGTGGCGAAGCCAAGCTTGTCGTACACGTGCCGGGCGGCCCGGTTATGGTCGCCGGTGAAGAGGACGAGTCGCCGCAGCCCGTGCACTCGCACCGACTCGGCCATCAGCGTCGTCATGGTTGTGGTCGACAAACCCAGACCTCGTCGTTCGGGCACGGTGTACACGCCGCCGACCTGTCCAAGGTGTTTGTAGAGGGCGTTGAGTCCCGCCGTCGAGCACACGCGATCATTTTCAAAGTATCCCCACCATCTTCCTGCTCGCGTGGCGTCGTCGAAGAGCGTCCTCCGTTCGGCCGGCGTTCCGTGCCGCGGCAGGCCTTCTGCCTGGGCGAACGCGTTGTTCAGCGCGTCCCATTGGTCGAAGTCCTCCGTTCGCAGTCGTCTCACGTTTGGCGTCGCATTGTGTGACGCGTCGGCCTCGGTGAGATCTCGCGCTTGAAGGATTTCCTTGCACGCGTAGATTTCCTTGAACGAGGGGCGCTCGCGAAGGATGGACCAGATGGCGGCGGCGAGCGTCCATTCGCCGAGCACACCGCCGATGGGTCGCGGCGCGTTGAGGCACGCCTCAGCGATCGCGCGCGCGTATTCCGTGCAGCCGCCCGCCTCGGCGAGGATCGGCGTCCGGCGGGTCAGGCAGAACACGGCGCGGACGTCGCCGTCGTGCTCGATGAGTTTGAAGTCGCCCGAGTTGAGCGCCTCGCTTATCCGCGGGCCGTTGGTGGCCAGGATGCTGAGGAGGAACATCGATGTGTCGGCGTGCTGTTCCAGGAAGCGGCGGACGATCGGGAGGTTCTCTTCGTCAACCGCGCGCACGCGCGGGGTTTCAGCCATGACGCGGGCCATTCTACCGCCATGCTAAACTTCACACGCCCTTCCACGGATTCTCGGTAACGCACGTCACGGATACGTCGTCCTCCTACGGACATTTGAAGGCGTCTACCAGCCGTTTCGAGGCCACTGCGGGCGAGGCGTCGGCATCGAGAAACTGTGCTCTCGTTCCAACGAAGTACTGGTCGTATTCGATGTCGCAGCGCTCCCCCTGCACGACTCCTTTAGCTGGATAAAAGACCTCGACATCAGGATGAATGCGGTTCTTCAGCATTTCCCCGAAATTGACGATTGAAATCTTGACCTCACGTCGATCACCGCTGGAGTCCACAATGAAAAACTGCTGCTCCGGCCCTAATCCGTGATTCGGTGGTGATTGCAGCAACAAAAGACCGTTCGCCGGAATCCGATACAAGCGTGCGTTGCCTTCGAAGTCGCCCGGCTCACCGGTCGGCGCCATAAACGCGATCGTGACATAGCCGGCGTAGCCAGCTGGAATCAGATGAATCTCGGGGTGCGCCCTTGGCTCCGGCGTCGCGAAAGCCTCGATCGCTGCATGCTGGAGGTGCTCGACTTCTTCGGGATTTCCGCTGAGTTCGCGTGCGTCTTGGGCGAGCTGTTTCACCCTCGCTACGAGTTCAGGATTCCCGCTCTTCGCTGCAAGATGGATGGCCGTCGACGCCACGGTCAGTTCCTGACGGCCGCGTAGCTTGCTGCCGATCAAGGCCGTGATACGAGCGCGGGCAGACGACGACAACGGCTTTCGCACAGTCTGGCGCTCCATCATCATCTCTAAGATAAGAAGTGCGGCATATGCCTTAAACTCATTCGTGTTGACCGCTGCGATCACTTCGTCAAGCGCGTCTTCGCCAAAGTCGGCGGCAGCTTCCGACGCGCCCGGCCAGAAATGCGCAGCTCCCAGGAGCAGCGGAATCACCACCGGATCGTGGTCCTCTGCCAGCATCCCGACGATTAAGGGGATGCGTACAGTGTCGTCGTGGTAGCGCAGCCACCGAGCGACTTCGTCTCTGATGTAATTGACGAGCACGGGCTCTCGATCTTGCGGCTTGATCTTCCTGACCTCGTACAACACGCGCAGCTTCACATCGGCGGGGGTGCCGGTCGATTCCAGGATCCTAACCATGAACTCTTGCGACGGTCGCTCTTGTGCCTGGGCGTCGAGCAGAACGCCACAGCTCAGCACCAACGCCGCCGTAAGCATTCGTGTAGTCATGGTCGGCTCCTTCTATTGCGAACGGCTGACGGAGATCAGTCCAATAATCTACTCAGACTCCCCGAATGTCCGATTCCGAAAGGCGTGATAGACCAGGCGAAGAAGTATGGCATCGCAACAACTCGCTGGCAGTCCAGAGTCTTCCTGACTTCCTTCGCGTAGCCCCAGCCTATTCGGCCCCGCGCTCGCCCGCTGAACGCCACCCTGAAGACAGAGACTCCTCGGTCGTATCTGATAGCCCGCGATTTCGTAGAGGTGAAGAGCTTTGATGAGGAACAGCGAGTCACTGCTCCTCATCATCTCATCGTGCTAAACTACACAATCTCCAGCGGTTTTCCACAGTTTCCGCAGGAAATGTCGGGGCGTAGCGCAGCCTGGTAGCGCACCTGCCTTGGGCGCAGGGGGTCGCTGGTTCGAATCCAGTCGCCCCGACCACTTGTCGCTGCTGGCTTGCAACGAGATTGCAACGGGGGGAAACAAAAGGGCGCCTGAAAGGGCGCCCTTTCGACGTTACGTGGTCCTTTTCCGAGGCCCCATGCAAGAAGAAGCTTTCGATTCGGCGGACGACGAGCCCCAGGAAGCAAGGCCATTCGCTGTCGTGAAATGGCCTAGATCATCGGCTCTTCGGGACCCTGATAAGAGGTTACATTTTAGGGGAACATTAAGACCGTGTCGGGCAGCCAACTCTATCGGTCACCATGACATCAAAGCTGACTGTTCACGATCTCCATGAGATTGCCGGCCGCGCAAGCACCATCGATGAGCGTCTCGCGGGCGGTTACGTTGCGATTGATCCGGGGGCGGAGGAGGAGCACCGCGTCGCAGAGCTCAGGCTCGGGGCTTGGCGGCATGCTGCTGGTGATGGAAATCTCAACCTCCTGAGAGCGCGGCTGCTGAACGACGGGGCCGATCCCTGTTCGATACTTCCTCTCCTTGGGAGAGTGCGCCTCGCCGACGATCAGCCCCTGCCGGAATGGGCGAGAGCATTCCGCTGGATCCAGGCAGCGATGCAGCGTTCTGCCCAAGAACAGGCTCTCGTCGATCCTGACAGAGACGCCAAACCGATAGCTTTCGAGGAACTGCTGTGGCCTGTGGTGCTCGGCGCCGAGCGTCGCCTGGCAGAGCGTCTTGACGGTAAGCTCGCCACGTTCTTCTCTGAATCCGCACGCGCGAGCTTGCAACGCGGCCTCCTGAGTCGGCTGAGCCGATCCATCGCGCCCACACTGTTCTATGAGTTCAGCATCTTTCGCCATCTCGAGCTCCGTGCAGCGTACGGCTTGCCCCTGTGGGAACACACATCGGCCTCGCGCGACATCTACGATCGCTTCGTCGCCGACTGGCGGAAGGCTTGCGTTCGGGAGTTTTTTCTTTCAAAGCCGGTCGTTGCCCGCATGATGGGCACCGTCGTGGCACAGTGGCTGGATGGCACAGCCGAGTTGGCCGAACGTCTGGGACGCGACGTTTCGGCGCTCGCGGATGCCTTTGCCGGCGGACGTCGGCTTGGCGCGGCTGCGTCGATCGAAACCGACCTCTCCGACCCCCATCGCGGGGGCCGGACCGTTGCGATACTCGCCTTCGCTTCCGGTCTGAAGCTTGTCTACAAGCCAAAGGATATGCATATCGATCTTGCATGGGCGGGCTTCGTGCGATGGCTTCAGGAGCTTGGTGCGCCGATCGCGCTCGAGGCGCCAGCGGTCCTCGCGCGGGAAGGTTATGGCTGGGCGGGCTACGTTGAGGCTCAAAGCGGAATCGGCGACGAAGACGCGGCGACGTTTTATGGTCGCGCTGGTGGACTGTTGGCTATCTTGCACCTTCTTCAGGGGACCGATTTCCACTCAGGGAACATCATCGTAAGCCGGCGATTTCCGGTGCCGATCGACCTGGAGACTCTGCTACATCCCGATCTCGGGAGGGCGCTTACAGAAGTGTCCACCGATCCAGCCTCGATGGCCGCTATGCACTTGATGAGGGATTCGGTGCTCGCAACACACTATCTGCCGCACTGGTTGCGCCTGCCGGATGGCAGGCCAGTGCAGATTGGTGGCCTGGCCGGCCCGCCCGCGCTGGACACGGAGGACGCTGTCTTTCGCAACGTCAACACGAATGCCATGGCTCTCGGCGCAAGCGAAGCCAACGCGGGTTGGGAACCGAACGCGACGGAGAGCGGCGGGCGCACTGATCTGTGGCGGGCCAAGTACGCGGGCGTGATCCTCGAAGGGTTTACGGCCATGTACTCGTTTCTCATGAGCCGCCGGAATGAGCTCTTGGGGCCTCACGGTCTGGCGGCGCAATTTGGCGGACTGCACGTGCGTGCTGTTCTCGGACCGACGCTGGCGTATGCGCTGGTGCAGAAGCGCGCCGCCGCGTATTCAAATCTGAGCGACGGCGCTCAGTGGAGCCTGCATTTCGACTTTCTCGGCCGCCGGAACGTGCTGGACGGGTTGCCGGAGGAGCGCCGACGAATTCTTGCTGCGGAAAGACACGCCCTCGCGAACCTCGATATTCCATTTTTCGCGGCCCGGACAGACGCAAAGTGGCTGGAGCCGTGCACGGGTAATCGCATCGAAGGCTGCCTGCCGGTGACGGGGCTCGAGCAGGTCGTGTCCCGTGTGCGGGGCCTCAACAACGAAAATCTCCGTTTCCAGGCACGGCTCATTCAGAGCGCGCTTGTAACCGCGGAAGACGACGGATGGTCGCCGACGAGCGAGATCGACTGGGCTGACGCCTCGCCCCCGTCGAGAAAGGGTCTGAAGCGAGACGCCGACACGGCTAACGCGGCCATCGCCGCAGCCCGGAGGATTGGTCTCGTGTTGGATCGCGCGGCCGTTCGGGTGGGCGGCTGCGCCGTATGGGTTGGTTACCGTGCCGGTCGATCACGAGCACCCGGCGATCAGCGTCGTGGGCCCCGATCTTTATTCAGGCACCTGTGGCATCGCCCTGTTTGTAGCGGCTCTTGGGCGAGTAACCGGCGAGAGACGCTTCCGGGAGCTGGCCCTCGCCGCGCTTGGTTCCGTGCGGCAACTCCGCTCGGCTGCCGACGGCGGCGCTCGAACCGCACGGCTCATGGGGATTGGCGGAGCTGCAGGAATCGGATCGGTGATTTACAGCCTGGTGCACGTTGCCGCAGTCTTGGATGAAACTGCCCTTCTGGAAGAGGCACAGCAGATTGCCACGCTGGTGGATCAAAAGCTGGTCTCAACGGATGATTCCCACGACGTGATTTATGGTGCCGCGGGAGCCATCCTTGGCCTTCTGGCGTTGCATCATGTGACAGGCGACAGGGCGATCCTCGAGCGGGCTGTGCTCTGCGGCCGCCATCTGTTGGAGTCCGAAATCACTGATGACGACGGAAACAGGGGATGGCGAACGTTGCCAGGCACGGAATCCATCCTCACTGGGTTCTCCCACGGAGTGGCGGGCATTGCCCTTGCGCTGTTGAGGCTTCACCACGTTACCGGCCAAGCGGAATTTCAGCAATGCGCACAGGACGGGCTCCGATATGAGCGCCGTCTCTTCATGCGTGAAGCAGGCAACTGGCCGGATCTCCGCTATTCCGGACACACGGCAGATGCACTGCTGTCATGTCAGTGGTGTCATGGTGCTGCCGGCATCGGGCTGGCTCGCCTTGGCTGCCAAGACGTCGTCGATGATGACCACTTTGCTACAGAAATAGACGCGGCATTGGCTACGACGCTAAAGACCGCAGCCTCGCCCTATGACCATCTTTGTTGCGGGAACTTCGGTCGGCTCGACTTTGTGCTGACCGCAGCGCGACGGCTGCAGCGGGAAGACCTGTTCGCGATCGTGGAGGCGCGAGCCTCGCGCCTTTTGGAACGTGCCATTGCCCGGGGTGGCTTCCGCTGGCGCGGGGGCGACGACAGTCTCAACCCGGGCTTCTTTCGGGGTATTTCGGGTATCGGTTACGAGCTCCTACGCATCGCGGACCGCGGCGTTCTCCCCTCCGTTCTGCTTTGGGAAAGCGCCGCGGATCCAAAGCCTTAGTCGCGTTTATTACAAGCCGCCCATCTTGGGCGGTTTCTTTGGCCCTCCCGGTGGACAGTTGTAACTAACACAGCAGTCCGTAATAGCGGAAATATATTGTCCCCCCGACATTCTCTCGAGGGCTTCGTCCGTCAGTTCTGCGCTCGACGGGGCGGCTGGCAGGATCATATGCACGAGGTCAGGGGTATCCTCAACGACCTTCACATTAAGGCCCTTCGATATGTCGATACCCGACGCCTGCAGAGTAGCAACCGGCTCGGACAAGAGCCGCTGCTTGAAGGCGGGGTCGCTCCACGCCTTCGCGATCACTTTCCGATATGCCTCGCTGTGTCCGCCCGGCATGGTGATAGCCATCGTTCTGACTCTCCCTTCCCCGAAAATGGACGCCAAGTGTTCCACGCGGCCGGCGTGCCGTCAAGGGTCGCTGCAAGTTCCATCAGATCACACCAGCTGTCTTGCCATCAGGCGTCTGAAGAACCCCTCCTGGGGTCGTCTGGCGCTGCGTCGATACCAAAGCTCTGCACCATTCGCGAGTCGGTCTGGTCGTGTCCCCACGCCGACGCATTCCGATGAAACAGCCGTGCGTCGTAAAGGAGCAGGCGGTTGTACCGATACGGCACCGTCAAGGTGACCTGCCATTGGTTCAGGTCGGATCGATCAGACCGAAAACGTCCGACGAGTTGCTCGAACCGATTGGGGCCTTCGGCAACCTCCATTAACTCTAGACGACGAAGCGCAGCCTCGAGCATCAACTCTTGACGACGAAACGCACGCTCCCGCCCAGTCTCCCTGTGCCGGTAGAAGTTCGTACCCGGGATTCCGTCGTGCCCAGGAGTCAGATAGAGCACTGCGGCCCAATCGCAGAGATCCGCGTGAATGAACGAGCTTGTCTCGTACGCCGCTGGCTGTATCTGAAACCGTGTGTGTACGGCGACGATTGGACGGCCAATGAAACGTTCCAGGACCCTTGTCATCGCACTGCCGATAGGGCGAGGTGCTGTACGCAGCCCGGGAAATTCGTCGGCCTGTCGAAACTCGCATTGGAGCGCGATGTCTCGCACCTCGTCCGGATTGGCCAGGAAATCGTCGATGATCACAGTCGGCCGCCCGAACGTATTGACGGTCGCCCGTTCCTCGCACGTTGGTGTAGATACAGATGTCATTGGGCGCCGGGTCACACTGAGGTCACATCAGGACGGCCACTGTTCGATGTCGGTTGCACGGCGGCGAACAGGGTCCAATCCTAGTAAAAGTCAAGTGTGCGCAGCTAGTTGAATCGTGTTTGTTTCAGGACAGGTCATGCCTTTGCAGCCGATTCAGGGAAGCTACTGATTCGTTGGAGACGGAGACCGCCTCCGCAGAAAACATCAATAGATAAAGGGAAATCGATGAGCAGACAAGCGTGAAGACCGCGAACCTGTCACCCGAAGCGCGCGCGGCGCTCCGCAAGATCAACCTACATTTTCATGATCTGCGGCGGGAGTGCGGCTCGCGGTGGCTGGAAGGCGGCGTCCCACTGCACAAGATTCGCGACTGGCTCGGGCACAGCAACATCGCGCAGACGAGCACGTATCTCGCGGGCACGGGCACCGATGATCACAGCGATCTGGCGCGGTTCGAGGCCCACCAAGCGCGTTTGCAAAAACTGCGGTCGGACACGAACCTGCCATCATGTAATCTCGCCTTGGGCGCAGGGGGTCGCTGGTTCGAATCCAGTCGCCCCGACCACTTTCAATATGAAGTTCTCAGGACGCCGGTGACGCTTCCGGGTCTAGCCAGCCAAGGCCCCGTGCGGTCGGTGGTAATCATAATAATCCTCCTACTCTTTCAGCTTTTGCGTGGCCATACTGCTTGACGTATAACGCACGGCGTTATATCCTCAAGCTCAGGTGATTCGGTCGTTCAAGGACCCCGAAGCCGAGGCGCTGTTCTTTGGTAAGTTCAGCCGCCGGTTACAGCGCGTGGCGCGGGTCGCCCAGCGGAGGCTGCAGCAGCTACACGCGGCTCGAGAACTCCGCGACCTGGCGGCGTTCCCTGGTAACCGGCTCGAGGCGCTCGCGGGCGACCGGCGCGGCCAACACAGCATTCGGGTCAACGATCAGTACCGCATCTGTTTCGTCTGGCACGACGGCGACGCCGACGATGTGGAGATCGTGGACTATCACTAGCGCAGGAGGAAATGATGGCGAAGAGTCGCCGACTACCGCCGCTGCATCCCGGAGAGGTTCTACGAGAGGATCTCATGGCACCGCTTGGGCTGAGCATCAACGGCCTCGCCCGCGACCTGCGGGTGCCTGTCACCAGGATCAGCGAGATCGTAAACGGCCGCCGCACAATCACAGCGGACACCGCGTTGCGCCTGGCACGCTACTTCGCGATGACGCCGCAGTTCTGGATGAACCTGCAGGCTGCGTACGACCTCGACGTCGCCACGCGCGCATTGGCAGACCGGATCAAACGGGACGTGCACCCGCGCGAGGCCGCATAGGGTGCCCCGACCATTTTCACCGGGTCCATTCCGGGCACACAGGTAACAGTTCGCTCCGAATGGATCGTTCGCAGCCGCTGGAGCGATCCGACTGTGCTACGACGCCGGCTGCGCCTCCTCCTCGAGCGGGCGCATCTCGCACTCCCCCTCGAACGTCGGCCAGTGCTTCTGGTGGATCTCCATGAAACGCCGCGACAGGGCGAGCGCCTCGTCGCGCGACTTCGCGTCCATGATCGCGTAGCCGCCGACAATCTCCTTGGACTCGGCGAACGGCCCGTCCATCACGGTGATCTTGCCGCTCGAAAGCCTCACACGCGTTCCCGCAGATGAGGGCTGGAGCCCGGCGCCGGTGACGAAGTTGCCGCTCTTCGTGGTTTCCTCGATGAACTTGCCCATCTCCTCGTAGAGGCTCGCGGGGACCTGGGCATTCCGGTAATCCTCGGTGTGCTTGATGAACATCATGTAGCGCATGACTCGGATCTCCTTGTCGGCCGTCGGTCCTGGATCAGCGTGCGGGCTGCCCACGGATCGGCCTCTATCCTGACGTCGATCGGGGTGCGCCGAAATCGACACGCCAAATTTGAAAGGGCGGACAGGCCTAAAGGCCTGTGCCACCGATGACAGCGGGGCCTGTGCCACCGAGAGGCAGGGCTAAAGCCCTGCGCTACCGGTAAGGCTCGTGCGCTACGGCTGAGATGCACGCGCAGGTACGTGGCGGCGGACGAGCGCGAGCGAGATGACGGTGGCCGACATCGCCGCGGCGACGACGGTGAAGAAGCCGCGGCTGCCGGCCGCATCGAGCGCCCACGCCCCGGCGTAGCTGCTAAGAATCGCGCCGAGCCGGCCGATGCCGGCCGCGCTGCCCACACCTGTCGACCGCAGCGCCGTCGGATACACGTGCGCCGCCAGCGCATACAGCGTCGTCTGGACGGCGTTGATGAGACCGCCCGTCAGCGCCAGCATCACCACGATCGGAAACGTCGCGCTATCCGGGCCAATCGTCATCCCTCGCATGACGATCGCAGACACGAGCGCGCCCACCGCCATCGCGATCATCGTGATACGCGAGCCGATGCGCGCGATCGCCAGCGACCCCGCGATGGCACCGATGACCCCACCAAGATTGAACGTCGTGATGCCGAGGTTCGCCAGCGACCCGAGCCCCGCGCCCGAAAGCATCGACGGCACCCACGTGAAGCCGAGGTACACGGCCAGCAAACACGAGATATATGCGCCCCACAGCGCCAGCGTGTCGCCCACATATGGCGGCTTCAGAACCGTGAGGGCCGACGGGCGATCGATGTGCCCGTCAGTGGTGTCGACGACTGTCGCGTTCGCATCGATGGAATGCCCCGCGCGCCGCAGCATGGCGAAGAGCTCCAGCCGCCGGCCGGGATGCCGCGCGAGAAATCGAGGCGATTCGGGAAGAAGCCAGAAGAGGAGCGCCGCCGCCGCGAGCGGAACCGCGCCACCAAATGCGAACAGCCCCCTCCACCCGGCAAGGGGAAGCGCGCGCTCGGCGATGAGCCCGGCCAGCATGGCGCCAAGCGGGACGCAGACGATGGTCAAGGTGACCGCAAACGGCCGGTGGCGCCGTGGAACGAACTCCGATGAAAGCGTCGCGGCACACGGAATCGCGCCGCCAAGACCGATGCCGACGACGAGGCGCAGCGCGCCGAGCGCCGCAAGGCTGTTCACGAACGAAGTGGCCATCGTCATCGCCCCGAACAGCATCATGCTCGCGATGAGCGCGCCGCGCCGGCCGGTTCGATCGGCGATGACACCGGCAAGGCTGCCGCCGATGAGCATCCCCACGAAGCCGAGCGCGCCGACACTGGCAAACGCAGAACGAGGCATCGACCACTCGCGCATGATCGATGGAATGGCAAGACCCAGCAGCTGATTGTCGATGCCGTCGAAGATGATGGCGAGCGCGCTCAGAAAGACGACGAATTTCTGATAGCCGCTCCAGTTCCCTTCGTCCAGGAGCTGGCCGACGTCAACGGGACGGACGAGGGTCGCCATCTACTCCGACGGGTTCTTTCCGCGGCTCGTCAACACTTCCTGCGCAAGACGGAACGCGTTGTTCGCGGCCGGCAGACCGCAATACACGGCTGCCTGAAGGAACACTTCTTTCACGTCATCGGCACTCAACCCGCTGTCGAACGCCGCGTTCAGGTGCATCTTCAGCTCGGCGTCGCGGCCAAGCGCCACGAGCATCGCCAACACCAAAAGACGCCGCGTGCGCTCGTCCAATCCAGGGCGCGTCCAGATCTCGCCCCACGCGTAGCGCGTGAGCAAGTCCTGGAACTCGGACGTCAGCTCGTCTCGCGACGCCAACGCGCGGTCGACATGCGCGTCGCCGAGCACGCGCCGGCGTACTTTCATTCCCGCGTTGAAGCGCTCGGATTCATCCATCTCAAGTACCTGTCTAACCGGCCAGGTGCGTCATGACCGCGGTGTTGAAGTCGTTCGCGGCCTCGATGTTCGACAAATGCGACGCTGGCAGGCGCACGATGCTCGACCCGGCAATCGCCTCGGCGATCGTCTCCCCATGGGATGGAGGTGTGGCCGGGTCGCGATCGCCGACAATCACCAGCGTCGGCGCGCGAATCCCCTGCATCGCGGTGTCCAGATCCATGTCGCGTATCGCCGCGCAGCATGCCGCATACCCGTCTACCGGCGTCGCGAGGAGCATGCGCCGGCAGCGATCGATCTCGCCCGGCGCACGCTGAATGAACTCGGGCGTGAACCACCGATTGATGACGACATCCGCCAGCGCTGCCAAGCCGTCGGCCTGCGCCACGCGAATACGCTCGTCCCAGAACTCGGGAGGCCCGAGATTCGATGACGTATTGGCGAGCACGAGACGGTTCACCATGTGCGGCGCGTTGGCGCCGAGCCACATCCCCACCATGCCGCCCTTCGACAGACCGCAGAAGCTCACCTGGCGGAGGCCAAGACCGTCGATCAACATCGCGGCGTCCAAACCAAGGCGATCGATCGTGTACGGTCCAGGAGGGGCATCCGATCGCCCATGCCCGCGGCTGTCGTAACGCAGCACGCGAAAACGCTTCGACACCGACGGCACCTGGGTGTCCCACATCCCGAGATCGCTCCCGAGCGAGTTCGAAAACATCACGACTGGCCGATCCTCGGGTCCATCCAACAGATAAAAGAGACGACAGTCGCCCACGGACAGATACGCCATTCACGACACTCCCTGGGTACGGTGACGCTTCGCCAGCATGCGCTCGACCAGCCGTTTCGCGTGCGCGGCCTGTCGGTCGTAGTCGAAGACGGCGTCGAGCGCAGACGCATCGAGGTGCTCAGCTATCGAGGGCGTTTGCGCAAGAACGTCGCGTAGATGCGCGCCACTCCCGGCCGCACTCCGGCTCGCCTCTTCGACGAGGACATGCGCACGATCTCTGCCGATCCGCGGCGCGAGCGCCATCATGACGGCCTCAGCGCAGACGAGCCCGCGAGTCACGTCGATGTTGCGACGCATGCGATCGGCGTCGACCTCGAGACCCTCAATCGCCTCGAGCGCGCGGCTCGCCGATCCCCATGTGAGCGAGAAGATCTCCGGCAGCGTCTCCCACTCCACCTGCCAGCCGCCAAGCCCGCGCTCGTGTTCATGCGGCATGGCGGCAAGGAGACTTGCCACGAGGTGCGGCACTCGCCCCGCCGCCGCGAGCATGACGGCGCACGCCACCGGATTACGCTTGTGCGGCATCGTCGAAGACCCGCCGCGGCCGGATGCAGACGGCTCGGCCACTTCACCGATTTCGGTCTGCATCATCAGCGAGACGTCTCGCGCGATCTTGCCAAGCACGCCTGCGAAGAGCGCGAGCGCGGCTGCCAGATCGACGAGGCGATCGCGGTGGGCGTGCCACGACAGATCCGGCTCGAGCAGATTCAGCTCTGCCGCGAGGAACGTGGACATTGCCGGGCCGGCTTCACCAAGCGACGCGAGGGATCCAGCGGCGCCGCCGAATTGCAGCACGCACGCCGCGCCGCCGGCGTGTTCGATCCGGTTGCGCGTGCGATCGACCGCCGAACACCAGCCTGCCGCTTTCAGACCGAAGGTGATGGGAACCGCATGCTGCAGCCACGTCCGGCCGACCATCGGCGTCGAGGCGTGGACCTGCGCCAACGATGCCAGCGTGTCGGCGAGCTTTCGCGTCTCTGGCAGGAATCGATCGAGGCCCCGTCTCAACTGAAGCACGAGGCCGGTGTCCATCGCATCCTGGCTGGTGGCACCCCAGTGGACGTAGCCTGCCGCCGCCGCATCTTTTCGCGCGACGAGTTGCGTAAGGGCAGCTACGAGCGGGATCGCAGGATTACCGGCGCTAGCGGCTGCCGCGCCCAACTGATGACGATCGAAGAGCTCCGCTCGGCAAGATTCGGCGATGACTTCTGCCGCGCGCGGAGGAGCGACGCCAGCCTTCGCCGCGGCGCGCGCGAGCGCCGCCTCGAAATCGAGCATCCCCTGGAGTCGTGCCGCATCTGAAAAGACTTCGCCGGCAGCGGCGCCCCGGAACAACGGGTCGAGAAGCGGCGAATCGGCGGCCATCAAAAGTCGAAGAACACCGTTTCGGACTCGCCCTGCAGGCGCACGTCCCACTCGAACGTGCCCGGCGCAATTTCACGCGCCACGAGCGTGCCTCGCCGGCCGGGCTCCACGAGGCTCAGCACCAAGTCCTCTGCATTGCCGGCGCCGTCCGGAAAGTAGATGCGGCTGTTGAGGTGCCGGAGGAGGCCGCGCATGAAGATGGCGACAACTATATGCGGAGCCTGCGGCTTTCCGTCTGGCCCCGCCACACGCCCGGGCCTGGTCGTCGTGAACCGAAAGCTGCCATCCGCGCCGCTCGGCACGCGGCCAAATCCGGAAAACCCGTCGTGCCGCTCGCTCGTCGCGTACTCGCCTTTCGGATCGGCCTGCCAGATCTCGACCATCGCATCCGCCACGCCCGCACCATCGCCATCGATCACACGGCCACGAATCGTGATGAGCGGCCCGGCGAAGCGTGCGTCCACGAGCTTGTCGTTGAACAACGTGCACAAGCCAACATGGAAGAACGGTCCGACGGTCTGCGATCCGGTTCCAATCATCATTTCTCCCACGGCGTCGCGCTCCGGCCGCGCAGCACCATGTCGAACCGATACCCCAGCGCATGCTCGGGCAGCGTCGAGTCCCAATCGAACGTCGACACGAGCCGTTCGCGCGCGGCGGCATCGGGAATGCCGTTCAGAACCGGATCGAACGGCAACAGCGGGTCGCCCGGAAAGTACATCTGCGTGACAAGGCGCGTGAGAAAGGCTTCGCCGAAGAGAGAGAAATGGATGTGGGCGGGACGCCACGCGTTCTGGTGATTGGTCCAGGGATAGGCTCCCGGCTTGATCGTCACGAACCGGTACCTTCCTTCTTCATCGGTCAGCGTCCGGCCGCCGCCCGAGAAATTTGGATCGAGCGGCGCGTCGTGCCGATCGATTACGTGCGCGTATCGTCCCGCCGCATTCGCCTGCCAGAGCTCAACGAGCGTATGACGGATGGGGCGACCGTCTTCGTCCAGCACGCGGCCGGTGACGATGATGCGTTCGCCGAGAGGCTCGGCGTCGTGCTGCCGGGTGAGGTCGTGATCGAGCGGCCCGACGGCGTCGCGGCCGAAAACCGGCCCCGTCAATTCCGACATCGTCTGGGGCATCAGAACCAGCGGTTTAGACGGCGCTCGTTTTCTGGTGGACACGTACGGCGGATACAGGTGGGGCGGCTGCGTCCCCGAGGGCACTGGACCGTACGAACGCTTCGTGGTCGACATCACATTTTCGCGTGCGCTTCGGCCGTGCGCTGCAGCAGCGAACGAAGCGCCATCAACTCTGGCTCCGAAGGTGCGTCCGTTTCAACCACCCGGCCGGCGAATCGGACGGCCCAACCCGTATTTTCGACGACCTTTTCGCGCGTGACGCCCGGATGCAGATGCGTCACGACAAACTCACGCGATCCCGCCTCCGGTTCCATGATGCAGAGGTCGGTAATGATCGCGGCCGGTCCGTTGCCCGGCAGATTCAGCCGTGCCCGCGCGTCGCCGCCATCGAGATATCCGGCCGACGTGATGAAGTCTACCTTCTCTACGAACGTTCGTCTCGACTGCTGCAGCACGATGAACACGTCGCGCGCCAGCGACGCGATTTCGGACGCTCCGCCCGCGCCGGGCAGCCGCACGGCCGGCTTATCGGTACGGCCCGATCACCGTCGTGTTGATGTTGCCGAACTTATCCACCTGCGCGGCCCCGAGAAATCC
Organism: Vicinamibacterales bacterium; assembly: GCA_963746535.1. Taxonomy (GTDB): domain Bacteria; phylum Acidobacteriota; class Vicinamibacteria; order Vicinamibacterales; family JAMQPK01; genus JAMQPK01. The sequence continues at coordinate 589,679 of CAVVBP010000014.1, forward strand.
GACGTCGATGCGACTTCCCTGCAGCCAGTAGCGAAAGATCTCCGCCGTCGAGACGACCGTATCGGCGGTGTCCGCCAGCTCGCCGTCGCCGATCGAAAGAGGCAGCACGCCGGGCTTGGCGCCGATCGGGCCCGATTCGTAAATCAGCACGATGTCGGGCGCGTGCGTCAGACGAGCGAGGTTGGCGGCTGTCGACGGCAGTCCAATGCCGACGAAGCAGACGACCCCGTTGCGCAGCCGGCGGGCGGCGGCTACGGTCATCATCTCCGTCGTCGTGCAGGATGAAGCCTGGCTCATGCCGCCTCGCCGTTCGTCACATGGCGTTCGAGCCACTGTTGAAAGCTCTCGCGCGTGCGCGCAATCTCGTCCCATTCCTTATAGAAGCGATTGTCGCGTTCGTAGTAGCCGTGCGCGTAAGAAGGCTTCGCTCCACCCTTCGCAATCGCGACGGCTGCAAACACCCAGTGCGGCAGCACGCACGCGTTGAAATCAGCATCAAGAGCCTCCACGACCTCCTCGACCGTCGCGATCGCCCGCTTAGCCGCGAGCACCGCTTCCTTCTGGACGCCGACGATGCCCTTTACGAGCACGTTGCCCTTGCGATCGGCCTGCTGTGCGTGAATCACCGTGACGTCGGGGCGCAACGCGGGTACGGCCGTCAGCTCCTGCCCCGTGAACGGGCAACGGATCGGCTTGATGCGATCGCTGTGGCGTGGAAGATCGGAGCCGGCATAGCCGCGCAGCACGGCAAAGGGCAATCCCGCCGCACCCGCGACGTACGCATTCGCCATATCCGCGTGGCTGTGCTCTTCGATCTCGAGCGGGTTCGGCCATCCGTGCTCGACCGCGTCGCGGAATCTGTGGAGCGATCCGACACCAGGGTTGCCCGCCCAGGAGAAGACGAGCCGCCGCGCGCAACCGGCGCCGATCAACTGGTCGTAAATCAGATCGGGGGTCATCCTCACGAGCGTCAGGTCGCGGCGCTTCTGGCGAATCACCTCGTGACCAGCGGCGAACGGGATGAGGTGCGTGAAGCCCTCCATCGCGACGACGTCGCCGTCGTGGATGACCGCGGCAATCGCTTCGTGCAGCGTGACGATCTCAGGCATCGATCGGAAACCCCACGTAGTTTTCAGCCAGGCTCGTGGCGGCCGCGCGGGAGCTGACGACATAGGTGAGCCGCGCGAGCTGCAGCCGAAACTCCGCGCCGGACTCGTCCCCCGGGAACCGGTGCAGCATCGACGTCATCCAGTAGGAAAAATCCTGCGCGCGCCAGACCCGGCGCAGGCACGTGTCGGAATAGCCGTCGAGCCACGTCCGGTCGCCGGTGCGATACGACTGCACCAGCGCACGGGCCAGGTGCCACACGTCACGAACCGCAAGGTTCAGTCCTTTCGCACCGGTGGGCGGAACGATGTGTGCCGCGTCGCCTGCCAGGAACAGACGTCCGAATTGCATCGGCTCGACGACAAAGCTGCGCATGCTGGTCACGCTCTTCTCGAGAACCGGCCCTTCTTTCAGCGTCCAGCCATCCCGCCTCTCGAACCGCTTGTGAAGCTCGTTCCAGATGCGATCGTCCGACCAGTTCTCGATGCGATCGTCGTACCCGCACTGGACGTAGAACCGGCTCAACCCGGGAGTGCGCAGGCTGTGCAGCGCGAACCCGCGCTCGGACGCCGCGTAGATGAGCTCGTCGGTCGAGGGCGCCACCGCCGCGAGGATGCCGACCCAGCCAAACGGATACTCGCGTTCGTATGTCGCGAACGCACCTGCCGGCAGCTCGTGACGGCAAATCCCGTGGAACCCATCGCATCCGGCGACGAAATCGCACTCGATGTCAGTCGGTCTGCCCTCGAGCGTGCATCGGATTCCCGGCCGCATGGAGTCGATGTCGTGCACCGACACATCGCCGACCTCGTAGTGAATACACGCGCCGGCGGCGAGCCGCGCGCCGACGAGATCTTTGACGACCTCCTGCTGGCCGTAAATGCAGATCGCGCGCCCACCCGTCAATTCGGTCAACGGAATGCGATGCGCTTCACCCTGGAATCTCAGCTCGATACCGTGATGGACCAGCCCCTCGCGTTTCAGGCGATCGCCAACACCCGTTGCGACGAGCACATCAACGGTGCTCTGCTCGAGCACGCCGGCACGCACGCGCTTTTCGACGTACTCACGGCTGCGCCGCTCGACGACAATCGACTCGACGCCTTCGAGGTGGAGCAGGTGCGACAGCACCAATCCTGCCGGGCCGGCGCCGACAATCCCGACTTGTGTCCTCATGGCGCGATCTCTTACACACGCTCGAGAACCGTGGCGACGCCCTGGCCAACGCCGACGCACATCGTGCACAGGGCGTATCGTTCGCGCGTGCGGGCGAGCTGATACACCGCCGCCGTCACCAGCCGCGCACCGCTTGCACCCAACGGGTGGCCGATCGCGATCGCCCCGCCGTTCGGATTGACGTGCGGCGCCTCGTCGGGGACGCCATGCTCGCGAAGCACGGCCAGCACTTGAGCGGCAAATGCTTCGTTCAGCTCGATGATACCGATGGCAGCCAGGTCGAGCTTTGCGAGCTTCAGCACCTTGTCCATCGCCGGAACCGGCCCAATCCCCATCGTGCGTGGCACCACACCCACCGCCGCCGAAGCCACCACGCGGGCACGCGGCGTGAGGCTGTATTTCTTCACCGCTTCTTCCGACGCGACGACGAGCGCAACCGCACCGTCGTTGATGCCCGACGCATTGCCCGCCGTCACGGTGCCACCAGGCTTGACGATGGGCTTCAGCTTCGCGAGCGATTCGAGCGTGACGTCCGGCCGCGGGTGCTCGTCGGTGGTCACGAGCGTCGGGGGTTCACCGGGGCGAGCAATCGAAACAGCAACGATTTCTTCGGCGAGCCGTCCCTCCCGAAGCGCCGCGGCCGCGCGCTGCTGACTGCGCAACGCGAACGCGTCCTGGTCGTCACGCGAGATCTCGAACTCTTCCGCCACGTGCTCCGCCGTTTCGGGCATCGTGTCGATGCCGTAGCGCGCCTTCATGATGGGGTTCACGAATCGCCACCCGAGCGTGGTGTCTTCGATCTTCGCGTCGCGCGAGAACGGCACTGCAGTCTTGCCCATGACGAACGGCGCGCGCGACATGCTCTCGACGCCGCCGGCGATGATGAGCGACGCCTCGCCGCTCTTGATGGCGCGCGCGGCCAGGATGACGGCGTCGAGGCTCGAGGCGCACAGGCGGTTGACGGTCAGGCCCGGCGCGTCCTGCGGCAGCCCCGCCAGGAGGAGCGCCATGCGCGCGACGTTGCGATTGTCCTCGCCCGCCTGGTTCGCGCACCCGTACGCCACATCGTCGAGGGCCGCCCAGTCGACGCCGGGATTCCGGTCGACGAGCGCCTTGAGCGGGATCGCGGCCAGGTCGTCGGTGCGCACCGACGCGAGGCTGCCACCATACCGGCCGAACGGCGTGCGGACAGCGTCGCAAATGAAGGCTTCGGGCATAGACACTGGAGGTGGCACAGGACTTTAGTCCTGTCTGGGGGATCGCCACAATCGACAGGGCTGAAGCCCTGTGCCACCTAGTGTTCCGCCGAAGCTGGATCCTGTCAAGCCGAATATCGCCCTTGTTGTGCGATAATCGCACACGTAATGGCCCGTCTTCGCGCACCCGCACCGCCCGGCGCTTCGGCGCGGCAGGCTCGCCGACGGTCTGACCCCAATTTCATGCTCTCGCTCGCGCGCGGGCTCGCCGTGATTCGGGCGTTCGACGAGACCGACGCTGCCCTCCCCGTGGCCGAAATCGCCCGCCGCGCGTCGATGTCGCGCGCCGCCGCCCGGCGATGCCTCTATACGCTCGAGCGGCTCGGCTACGCTGGCGGTGCCGACGGCGCTTACGAGCTGACGCCGAAGGTCCTGATGCTGGGCAACGCCTACCTGGCGTCGACGAAGGTGGCCCGCGCCGCCCAGCCGGTGCTCGAGTCCGTGTCGGAGCGCCTGCAGGAATCGTGTTCGCTGAGCGTGCTCGACGGCACCGACATCGTGTACGTGGCGCGCGCCGCGATGAGGCGTATCCTCTCAATCGGCATTTCGGTGGGCACACGGTTCCCGGCATATTGCACGTCGATGGGCCGCGTGCTGCTGGCATCTCTCGACGGCAAGGAGCAGGCGGCATTGTTGAGCCGGATCGAGCTGAAGCCCCAGACTCCGCGTACCATCACCGACCACCAGGCGCTCCGCACGGAGCTGCGCCGCGTGCGCACGGCCGGCTTCGCGCTGGTAGATCAGGAGCTCGAAATCGGCCTGCGATCGATTGCCGTGCCCGTTCGCAGCCGTGGCGTGGTCGTGGCCGCCATCAACGTCGGCGTCCACGCGGCTCGCGTCGATCTTCGAACGATGACGCGGCAGTATGTTCCCGTGCTGCGCGAGGCGGCCGAGCGAATCGGGAACGCAATGGGCACAACGCTGAGATGAGAGATATGCGAAGCGATGTCGTAGGCAGCCTGCTCCGGCCGGCGTTTCTGAAAGATGCACGTCAGCAATACCAGCGCGGCGAGCTGAAGGCGTCGGAGTTCAAGACCATCGAAGATCGCGCGGTCGATCAGGCGGTCGCGCTGCAGGAAGCCGCCGGGCTGAGCGTAATCACCGATGGCGAAATGCGGCGCTACGCGTTCTTCGGCCATCTCGTCGATGCTTTGGAAGGCTTCGACAAGTTCGCCGGCTGGTCGGTGACGTTCCGCGACGGCGAAGGGCACGAGGCGGCGCTCCAGCGGCCGGTGGTCGTCGGCAAGCTGCAGTGGCGGCGGCAGATGGCGGTCGAAGAGTTCACCTATCTGCGAGGGCGCACTACATCAAACGTCAAGGTCACGCTCATCAGCGCCCAGCAGGCAGCCGCCTACTACGACCCCGCCAAGTCGAAGGGCGCGTACGCCACGCGCGACGCGTATCTCGCCGATCTCGTCGACTTCACCCGCAGGGAGATCGAAGAATTGCGGCGCCTCGGATGCGAATACATCCAGATCGACGCACCGCAGTACGCGGCGCTGCTCGACGAGAAGTTTCGCGAGGGATACCGTCAGCGCGGGAGCGATCCCGATCGGATGCTCGAGGAATGCATCGAGCTGGACAACGCCATCATCAGCGGCCACCCGGGGGTCACCTTCGGCATCCACATCTGCCGCGGCAATCACAAGAGCATGTTCTACGCGTCGGGCGGGTACGAGCGCATCGCGCAGACGATCTTCCGGAAGGCCGGCTTTCACCGCTTTCTTCTCGAATATGACGACGACCGATCTGGCACGTTCGAGCCGTTGAAGCATGTGCCGCACGATCGCACCGTGGTGCTGGGACTGGTCAGCTCAAAGCGGCCGGCGCTCGAGCCACCGGACGTGCTGAAAGCGCGCATTGCGGAAGCCACGAAGTTCGTTCCGCTCGAGCGGCTGGCGCTGAGCCCGCAATGCGGGTTCGCCTCAACAGAAGACGGCAATCGGTTGTCGGAGGACGATCAGCGGAAGAAGCTCGCGCTGGTGGCGGCGGTGGCACGGGAAGTGTGGTAGCACAAACCCCTGCGCCCACCGTGAAAGGCAGGGCTAAAGCCCTGTGCCACCGGTGAGAGTAGCTGGGCTAAAGCCCAGCCCTACCGGTCGGAGTAGCTGGGCTAAAGCCCAGCCCTACCGGTGCGTGTTACGAGCGAGGCTTCAACCAGGCGCGCCAGTCGCGCAGTGAGGTACGGCCCGACACGCGCGACCAGGCGCCGTCGGGGCGATCCTTCCAATCCCGGTCCCGGCGGCCGCCACGCCACAGGGCACGCCGATCGGGGTTCGTCCGCCGTTCCATCGACACGATCGAAGGGAGCTCGGCGATTTCGGCTGGGAGAGTCTTGTGTGTCATACCTCCTTTATCGGTACGACCTCGAAATACTTCACAGTTCGTCATCCGGGGGCCGAGATCACGAGGGGCGGACAGGGCTAAAGCCCTGTGCCACCGATGCACAATGACAGGGCTAAAGCCCTGTGCCACCGAGGCGGATGCGGCTAAAGCCGGGTGCAGTACCTGTAGGGTCCGGCTAAAGCCGGACCCTACGTACTACAAGGAAAGAGCGGTACACTCTTGCCCGGGCCAGCCCTGCTGAGCCGATCCTCGGCTCGCTTTCGCACTCCGTCATGAGGAGACGTATGCCCTTTCACTCGGTTACCGCCCGGCTTTCGTACGGGGCCGCCGTCGGCGCGGCCATCGTGGCGTTGTCCGGCTGCGGGACCGTCAACCGGCTGGCGGTGAAGGGTGTGGCCGATACGCTATCGGAGGGGGGAGACACCGTCACGTCGCACGACGACCCCGACCTCATCGCCGGGGCCCTGCCGTTTGCCTTGATGTTGCACGAATCGCTGCTGGCGTCGGTCCCCACGTACGAGCCGCTGCTGACGACCACGTGCAGCCTCTATACGATGTACTCGTTCGGCTTCGTGGCCGCCGACGCCGAGGCGCTGCAAAAGGACGACTACGATCGATCCAAGCGCCTGAGCGACCGTTCCTTTACGCTCGCCCAGCGCGGGAAGAACTACTGCTGGAGAGGCCTGGAGGCGAAGTTTCGCGGCATCACGGACGCGTTGAAGAAAGACCCCGTTCGTGCGGTAGAGCGCGCGAAGAAGGAAGATGTCCGGCTTCTCTACTGGGCAGCGGCGTCGCTCGGTGCCGCCATCTCGGCCGGCGGCCTCGACCATCCCGAGTTGCTCATCGACTGGCCGGTCGTGCGGGCGATGGCCGAACGCGCGATGACCCTCGACGAAACGTGGAGCAACGGATCGCTCCCCGAGCTGATGATTACGGTTGAAAGCCAGGGCGAGGCCCTGGGCGGATCGGAAGAGCGCGCGCGGAAGTACTTCGCGCGTACCGTGGAGATCCAGAAAGGCTTGTCGCCCAGCCCGTACGTCGCGCTCGCAACGGGAGTGGTCAAGAGCAAGCAGGATCGGGCCGAATTCTCGAAGCTGCTGGAACAGGCGCTCGCGATCGATCCGGAACAGGATCCGAGCCGCCGGCTCATCACGCTCGTCACGCAGCGGCGGGCGCGCGTGCTGCTCGATCGCATCGACGACTTATTCCTGGAACCGGGTCCAGGCTTGAATTAACCGGAGGATGTGTATGTTCGGCAGGATTCCCCTTCGACTGGCTCTCGCGCTTGCGCTGGTCGCAACCGTGTCCATCCGCGCGCAGGCGCCCGTCAACGTTCGGCTCGCAACCCTCGCACCCGACAACTCGCCGTGGACGGGCGCGCTGCGCTCGATGGGCACCGCGTGGGAAAAGGCCACCGAGCGGCGCGTTCGACTGACCGTGTACGCCGGGACGATTCCGAGCGAGTCATCCGCAATCGCGCGAATGGCGGTCGACGGTCTGCAAGCCGCCACGCTGATGGTCGCGGGGCTTTCGGAAATCGACGAAGCCTTCAACATCTTCGGCGTCCCGTTTTTCTTCGAATCGGATGCGGAGCTCGCGCACGTTCAGCAGAAGCTGACGCCGCTCATCCGCGAGCGGCTGCAGGCGAAGAAATACCACCTCATCAACTGGGGTAACGCCGGCTGGGTGCAGCTGTTCTCCAAGCAGCCCATCCGCACGATCGACGATGTGAAAAACGCCAAGCTCTACACCACCGAAGGCAACCCGAAGATGGTGCAGTGGTACACGTCGAACGGATTTCACGCCGTTCCGCTGGCGGCCGGTGAAATCCCGAAACAGCTGAAGCTGCCGACCGGCGCGATCAACGCGGCGCCGATGCCCCCGGTCTACGCCGTCGCGCTGCAGATCTTCAAGGACGCCCCGAACATGCTCGACATCCGTCTCGCTCCGCTCGTCGGCGCGACGGTGATGACCGATTCGGCCTTCAACAAGATCTCGTCTGACGACCGCACGAAGATCCTCGCCGCGGCCGCGTCGATGGAGCAGCAGATCAACGCGCAGGCGCCGGCGCTCGACAGCAAGTCGATCGCGGCGATGACTTCCGCAGGGCTGACGGTCGTCAAGCTCGATCCGAAAGCCACCGCCGAATTCCGCGGCGCCGCCGAAAAGCTGGCCGGTACGCTGCGCGGCGGCATGATCCCGGCCGACGTGTACGACGTCGCCGTTCGCGAGCGCGACGCGTTTAGAAAAGCGAAACCCGCGAAATGAAGGCGGAGGAGACCGAGGACCTCATCGCCTCGCTCGCGGCACTGGGCATCATGATCCTGCCGCTGAGCGAGGTCGTTCTTCGGCGCTTCTTCAACACCGGCGTTCCCGGGGCCGCTCCGTTCACGGCACACCTCACGCTCATCGTCGGACTGGTGGGCGCCTCGATTGCCGCACGCGAGGGCAAGTTGCTCGCGCTCGCCACCGGCACGATGTTTCCTGAGGGACGAACGAGACACGTCGCCGGCATCATCGCGGCGCTGGTCGGCGCGCTCGTCACGACCATCCTGGCGCTCGGCGGGCTCCGTCTCCTTCAAGTGCATCGTGAAGCCGGCAGAGAGATCGCGCTCGGCGTCCCGATCTGGGTCGCCGATCTCGCGTTCCCCGTCGCGCTGGGACTCATCGCCCTGCGCCTGGTCTGGAAGGCATCGCCGACGATGGCCGGGCGCGCGATGGCGTCGGCCGGCATCGCTGCAGGTGCGTGGATCTCGACGCATCCGGAGTTGCTGCTGGATCAATCCGGTTGGCCGTGGATTGTCGTCCTCGTTGGCGCAGCAGTCCTCGGCATGCCGATTTTCGCGCTCATCGGCGGCGCCGCCGTCATTCTGTTCCTCGTGCAGGGCGATCAGCCCGCCAACGCCATCATCGGCAGCTACGATCAGCTCACCTCGAACGATCTGCCGGCCATTCCACTATTCACGCTCGCCGGATTCCTGCTCGCCGAAGGCAAGGCCTCGGATCGTCTCCTTCGTTTCTTTCGAGCGTTCTTCGGCTGGGCCCCTGGCGGTACAGCTGTCGTGACGGCGGTGTTGTGCGCGTTCTTCACGCTGCTGACGGGAGGATCGGGCGTCACCATCCTCGCGCTCGGCGGATTGCTGCTGCCGGCGCTCCTGGCCGACGGCTACAGCGAGCGCTTCTCGCTCGGCCTGCTGACCGCAGCCGGCTCGCTGGGCCTGCTCTTCCCTCCTTCGCTGCCCCTCATCCTGTACGGCATCGTCGCGGAGGTGCCGATCGGGGACTTGTTCGTGGGAGGTCTGCTGCCGGGCACGCTGATGCTTGGCGCGCTTGCCGCGCTGGGCGTCCGCGAAGGCATGGTGACGGGCAGCGCGCGCCACACGTTTACGGTTCGCGAAGCGGCAGGCGCCACGTGGGAGGCGAAGTGGGAGCTGCTGCTCCCCGTCGTCATCATCGCGTCGCTGCTTGCCGGCGCCACGACGGTGCAATCGGCGGCGCTGGCGGCGCTCTACACGCTCGTCGTGCAACGGTTCATCCAGCGCGATCTCGCGGGCTTCGCCGATCTCCGCCGGGCGATGAGCCATTCGATCGCGCTCGTCGGCGGCATCCTCATCATCCTGGCGGTGGCGGTGGGATTCACGACGTACCTGATCGACGCGCAGGTGCCGGCCCGGCTCGCGGACTGGGCGCGCGAGAACATCCACTCGAAGTGGGTCTTCCTGCTCGGACTGAACGCGTTTCTGATTGTCGTCGGCGGGATGATGGACATCTTCTCGGCCATCATCGTCGTGGTGCCGCTGGTCGTGCCGATCGCCACACACTTCGCGATCGACCCGATTCACCTGGGTGTGGTCTTCGTCGCCAACTCCGAGCTGGGATATCTGACGCCGCCGGTGGGCGAGAATCTCTTCGTCGCGTCCTACCGATTCAACAAGCCGATCCTTCACCTCGCGCGCGCGATGCTGCCGATGTACATCATCCTGCTCATCGGCGTGCTGCTCATCACGTATCTGCCGTGGCTGACGACCGGCCTGTTGGGGCGATAGTTCAACAAAGGTCCGGCTAAAGCCGGACACTACGTACTGTCACTTCTGAACGCCGACGTCCTTCATCGATTCGAGCTTCGCCAGGTTGAGGGTCGTGATCGCGGCCTGGAGCGCGTTGATATCGACGCCGTCGCCCTTCGCGTTCACGACGAACCGATCGCCGAGCACGATGGCAAACTCGTTGGTGCCGCCCGTTTTCGACACGCTTCGATGCACGAGCCGGCCGCCTACACGCTCGGTGCGCTCGGAGACCTGATCGTTCTCCTTTTCGCCCATCACGCCGGCCCACGACGCCAACCCCATGATGCCGCTCGCGCCGCCCGTGTCCGTAATCTCGAGATTCACCCGCTTGCCCGCATTATCGCCATACGTAGCCTCGGCCGTCGCCACCATGATGCCGGCCATGCCCGAGCGTTGTGCATCGCTACTCTGTTTCTTGAGGCCAGCGAAGGTCTCCGGAACGAACGGCGTGAGCTGGTCGAGACTGATGGGCTCGACGCGCTTGCCACCGCCGAAGAGCGTTCCCATCGCTTCGAGCGCGGCCGCGGTCTGTCCCGCGGTATCGCCGCTCTTCTGCGCCGTTTCCATTTTCTGGCCGCTCTTCTCGAGGCTCTTGCCAAGTGCTTCGAGTTTGCCGAGCGCGCTGTTGGGATCGACCGCAACCGAATCGGATCCACCGCCGCCGAGGATGCCGCCACCCCCACCGGCGCCACCCAGACCCGCCATGGCGGCCGGGGCCATCACCAATCCGCCGACGATACCCAGCACGATGGAGAGCACGATGGCGCAGACGACGACCACGGCTGTGTATCCCACGGCCTTGTCCTGCGGCGCCTTCATCAGATGTGGCAGACCCAGATAGAGCAGATAGATGCCGTACAGGCCCGCCAGCACACCCAGCACGCTGAGCGGCGGAAAAATTTGAAGCACTCCCGCGATCCATGCAGGTGTGTACGAGTACACAGCGACCTTCATCGCCTGACTACTGTCCTGCTGCCCGCCGAACGTGGGCGCCAGCGCGTTGATGATGAAGGCGAGGATCACCACGCCGATGATCGCCATGGCGAACACGAAGCAGGCGCTCGTCAGACCGACCATGAACGGCGCGCGATACGTCCCGACGAACGGGATCGTCGTGCCGACCAGCGACCCGCCGATGAAGCCGGCGATGGCGCCAATCGCCGCCAACGGCATGACGTAACCTGTGATGAGCGATCCCGTGGAGGATTGTTCCGCCGCGATAACCGGCCACTCGGTGTTCGGAGTGGTGATGATGTTCTGAGCGCGTGTTTTCAAATCCATGGAGGCGTATTAAGCATCATCGTTGAGCCCGGGTCAACGAAATACGCCAGACAACAACGGGATGAACGGTGTTCGGTCGGTTACAGACCTGTGGCGGCCGACCGGATTTGCTGACGCCAGCGCGCGAGCCTGCTGAGGAATTCCGCGGTTTCCTTTGGATATTCGGCCCGAGCCCGTGCGACGTCCTTGTAAAAGAAGTCAATGCCGCGCGGCGACCAGGTCGATTGCAGCTCGTTCTCCGACACGACTTCCCGGCCCAGCCATTCGTTGACCGCCCTGGCGAGCACCTCGAGCGATTTCCAGTTCAGCTCGTCGAACATCGGGGCCGCAATCGCGAGCTTCGCCAGTGATTGTGGGGACCGGCCCTGGGTCTTCAACAGCCTGTCGAAGTAGTGCGCCTCCATCCCGGTGGGACGCGCGAGTTGGGCATAAAACCAATTTAGAGCCGTCGCGCCGTCTCCGATCAGCCGCCACCTGGCGGCCGCAAGCTCGAGGCGATCGGCGCCTTGATACTCATCCTGGAATCGCGAATAGGCTCCGTCGAGGATGGACGCCGAAGACGCCGGCGTCAATTGCGCCGCGGCAATCGCCCACCACGGGCTGATAAGCGGGTCGGAAATCCCTCGCGGCAGGTAGCCGCGCTCCCAGGTCTCCTGATCGAGCAACGCTGTGGCGTCGGCAGCGCGCAGCAACACGCCGGCATGCTGAAGAATGAACACACACATACGCGCGTAGCGGTAGTTGTTCGAAGGCCTCGGTTGCAGGTCGGGATCGTCGCTTCGGATGTTTCTACGCAACACGTCGACAAGATTGTCCGCACCAAGACGGCGCGCCATCTCAATCAATTCATCCTCCGACGCCAGCACCTCCGATCCCATCTCGCCATGCAGCCAGAGCAGGATGTACGTCCGGTCGGGCTCCGGCAGCCTGTCGATCTCCGCGCGCAGCGACCTGATGGCTGGAACCCTGTCCTTCATCGTCGGGCTGGAGCTGTGGCCGACTCTCGCAAGGCGCACCATCCACCAGCCAGCCGCCGAGGTGCGGCTCGCTCGCGGCTTCCAGTAGGCATCGAAGCCGGGCTGACCGTTCAGGCCCCGCGGCCCGTAGTAGAAGCCGCCGCTCTCCATGTAGACGCGGACGATGGCCGTCGCGATCTGTCCGACGGTCTGCTGCGTCAGAACGGGCGGGATTTTCATCATCGGCGGAGCGGCATGCGGCTGAGCTTCGGGGAATGTCGCCGACGCGTCGTCGACGAGGACGTCGATCGCCGGGAGCAGCGTCGGATCGTCGGTGGCATACGCGGCCACGAGCGCGAGCGTACGGACTCGCGGGTCGGGGTGCTTGAAGAGCGGCACGACATCGGCCGCCCGCCACGAGCCCTTTTGCAGAAATGCGCGCAGCCGGAACAAAGGTGCGTGGGCCTCCGCCGGCAACCAGCCCGCGGGTTCGCGCAGTCCGTACAGGAACTCGCCCGGGCCGAGCACAACGATGTCCCGGGCAAGCGCTTCGAGCTCGGCCGAGACAGGCGTAATGGTGAGGGGTTGAGCCGCCGAAAGCGTGGAGAGAGACAACGTGATGGCCGCCGCGATGCAGAACCGCGCGATCACGTGTCGTCCTGGGAACTGCTGTTACAGCGAGCGGGTCAGGAACGACCGGGCGTACTCCGCTAGACGAAACAGCATCACAAGCGTCATGCGGGAGAGAGCGACGCCCAGGGTCATCGAGCCGGCAATGAGTGCGATAGCTACCATTGACGCGTGTATCGGCGGCTTGCGCCGCTTCCATCACGGGCCGTCGGCGGGACAGGCCGCGGGAATGCTGCTTGCAACAAGTGAATGTGCCAAAGGTTATGAGAAGACGATTTTCGTACACGCTTACGGCGGGGGTTTTGTCCTCCGGTGCGCCGGCAGGTCTGCTTGGGGTTCGCCTTGCGAAATCGCATGCAGACAAGATGTCACTGCAGGAGGTCGGCACCGAGCTCCGGTCCGACCGTCTCGCCTATCTGTACATCGGCGGCGCAACGGCGTTCATCTTCGCCATGTTCGGCTACCTGCTGGGGCGTAAAGCCGATCGGCTGGCGCAACTGTCGGAGACAGACCCGCTGACGGATCTGCTCAACGCGCGGGGTTTTTCGGTGCGTCTCGACGCAGAAGTGAAGCGCGCCAAGCGCTATCGCCAGCCTTTAAGCCTGCTATTCCTCGATCTCGACGGGTTGAAGGACATCAACGATCGCCACGGACACAAGGCCGGCAGCGAGGCGCTGCGCCGGGTGGCGAGCGTCATCCAGGCCGAACTGCGCGCGAGCGATATCGGCGCACGATGGGGCGGCGACGAGTTCACGATCGTCGCCCCGAACACGTCGAACAACGCCGCGATGTCGTTCGCCGAGCGCATCCGTTCGCGCATTGCCGAGCAACGCATGGGTTGGCGCATGACGGCGTCGATTGGCGTGGCCACGCTCGGCGATGACGGAAATGTAATGCTGGAAGATGCGTCGTCCTTGATGCGCAGCGCCGATGCGGCGATGTACTACGCGAAGCGCTCCGGAAAAAACACGGTCGCCCACGCCCTGTCGTAGAAACCACGGCGGAACAAATTGCCGGGTGATCGAGTTTTGTACAGGAGTGACCCTGGCGGAACTGACGTTTCGCCCTACCGGAGAAAGCCGCTCGCCTGCATCCAGTTCGCGAGAACTTTCGGCCACTCCGCCAGCGCCGCGTCGTTCATCGGCATGCCCACGCCGTGTGGTCCATCTTTGAACACGTGCATCTCGGCCTGCACGCCGGCTTTCCGCAGCGCGAGAAAGTAATAGATGCTGTTTTCCACCGGCACGGCCGTGTCGGCATTGGTGTGAAACAGGAAGGTTGGCGGCGTCTCCTTCGTCACGCGCGTTTCCATCGACAGGCTTCGCACGAGCGCGGCATCCGCGTTTTCTCCCAGCAGATTGGTTTTGGATCCCTGATGCGTCCACGGCTCGGTCAAGGTGATGACGGGATAGCCGAGGATGGCGAAGTCGGGCCGGCTGCTGACGCGATCGATCGGATCGGCGGCCGATGCATTTCCGCGATCGAACTGCGTCGACGCGGTCGCCGACAGGTGTCCGCCGGCTGAGAATCCCATGATGCCGATGCGATCGGGTGCGATGTGCCACTCGGCCGCGCGTGACCGCACGGTGCGAATCGCTCGCTGGATGTCGCCGAGCTCGATCGGATGGTGATACTTCGGTCCGAGCCTGTACTTCAACACGAACGCGGCGACACCGAGAGAGTTGAAGTAGTTGGCGGGAATTCTTCCTTCCTTGTTCATCGACAGCGCGCGGTAGCCGCCGCCGGGCGCGACGATGACGGCGGTCATCGGGCCGGCGGTGCTGGGCGGCATGTAGATCGTCAGCGTCGGTATGTCTTCCGGCGCGTCACCCTGCGCCCCGGGCGCTCTGCCCTGCCACAGGGGTATCGTCTGGGGCTCCTGCAGAATCGGAGGCGGGGCCTGCGCGTGCACGTTGAACGAAAGCACGGCGCTCGCAGCGAGCGCGAGCAGCATCGGACGAGCGATCCTCATCGGGGCCTCCAACTGCAGTTACCTCAGGCGCTTGATTCTAAGATTCCTGAACTCGACGGACGCCCCGGCCGGATCCTCGGGATGCGCCGACTGCAAGCCGATGGCGCCCTCGGCGCGCCGCTTGTCGTGCACGTCGATGACTTTCTTGCCGTTGTACATGACGAGGATGTGATCGCCGTTCAAGGTCGCCTCGAACGTGTTCCACTGCTTTGGGACGATCATCGTGCCGTCTGGCGCGTGCGCCACGTTGACGATGCTGCCAGTCAGGTATTCGCCGCCGGTGCGATCGGTCAGCACCTTGTCGCGAATCTGCAGCTCGTACCCGGCCGGCTGCGGCCGTCCCTGCCGCAGCATGAGCGCGGAGTTCACGTTGGGATGCGCGCGGAACTCGGCCCTGATCACGAAGTTCGTGAAGTCTTCCTTTGTGAGAATCGTCGCACCAGGGTTCGTCTGATCGTTGTGGATGACGCCGTTCACGACGCGCCACACCTTGACCTGACTCTCGGGCACGATGAACTTGTCGAGGCTCTTGCCATCGAACAGGAGCTCGAATCCTTCTTTCTGTTCCGACGCCGACAACGTGTTCGGCGCGCCGTTCTGTGCCGCCATCGGCATCGGGTTGGTGAATGCGAGAGCGAGAATCCCAACGAGCATCGCGCGCGTCATGACGGCCATCCTTCTTCAGTAGTCGTGGGGCCCCACCCCCACGACCTGTGCCTTCGCGACCCTGGTCGCTCGGCGATCGTGCACCGATCTGCTTACAACTCGAATGCGCCAATGATACGCCCGCTTGCTTCTGTGACATAATCCCCGGCCTTCAGTTTCGACGCAGAGCCGCAGAGCCGCAAAGATTTCTGGTGTTCCTCGGCGGCTTTGCGCCTCTGCGTCGAGGCAGACAACCCCTGATGCAATCCTTAACATTTTCCTCGTCCGGTTCTCTCGGCCTCGACTTCGGCACCACCAACAGCGCTATCGCGACCGTCACAGGCTCCCAACCGGTCCTCGCCGGTTTTGCGTCGGCGAGCGGTGTGACGCACACATTCCCCTCCATCTTGTATTTCGAGCGGCGCAAGGAAGGCACAACGACACGGCTGACGTCGGCGGCCGGCCCCAGGGCCCTGGACCGGTATCTCGAAGCCGAAGAGAAAGGGCGCCTGATTCAGTCGTTGAAGGCCTATCTTGCCGACCGGCGCTTCGACGGCACGGGCGTGTTCTCGCAGCGCTACAGCCTCGAAGACATGATCTCGCTCATCGTCCGGCATCTGTTGGCGGATGCGACCATCGACGATGGACGAACGACGATGGACGATCGACGACGCGTGCCGTCCCGCGTCGTCGTCGGCCGTCCCGTCCACTTCTCCAATGCCGAGCATCACGAAGACGACGCGTTCGCGCTGGGACGGCTGCGCGAGGCCGTCGCGCTCTGCGGGTTCACCGAGATCGTGTTCGAGTACGAGCCGGTGGCGGCCGCGTACAGCTACGAGCAGACGCTCGATCGCGACGAACTGATCCTCATCGGCGACTTCGGCGGCGGCACAAGCGACTTCTCCGTCCTGCGCGTCGGTCCGACGCCCCGGCGCCGGGGACGCACGCCGGACGACATCATCGGCACCGATGGTGTCGCAGTGGCCGGCGACGCGTTCGACCGGCAGATCATCCGCAAGCTGGTCGCGCCGCGGCTGGGGCTCGGCTCCGAGTACTTCTCACCGCCGAGCAAATTCCTGCCCGTCCCGAGCTGGCCGTACGAGCGGCTCGAGCGATGGCATCACCTGTCCTTTCTCAACACGGCGAAGAACCTGGAGATGCTCGAGCACATTCAGCGCAGCGCGATCATTCCCGAACGGCTGGCGGCCTTCGTGCACCTCATCAAGAGCGAAATGGGATTCCGGCTGCACGAAGCGGTGCGCCGGACGAAATTCGAGCTCTCCACCGAGACCGAGGCGATGTTCGAGTTCCACTGCGAGCCCGTGTCGATTACGAAGAACGTGACGCGGCTGGACTTTGAAAAATGGATACAGCCCGAAGTCGAGCTGATGGCTGCGTGTGTCGATCGGCTCCTGACGACCACCGGCGTATCGGCCCGTGACATCGATCACGTGTTCCTGACTGGTGGATCATCGTTCGTGCCCGCCGTTCGCAACATTTTCGTCGAGCGGTTCGGGTCGGAGAAAATCACGGGCGGTCAGGAATTGACATCGGTTGCGACAGGGTTGTCGCTTCGCGCGGCACGGCAATGGACTGACTGAGTCGGCGCGCAAATGGCGTCCCGGTCACGTGATATGCTGCCGTAGACGCGCCGGGATATGCCTCAGATTTTTCATCGCAGTACGAACACGATCGCGCGGGTCAGCATTTTCGGGGCGCTCTTCTTCATCGGCGGCCTTCTCTACCTCGCCTATCAGATCGATCGCTCGCCCTGGGTGACGCAAGTCAACGTCGCGCGCGAACAGCCGATCCAGTTCAGCCACGAGCGCCACGTCGCCGGCAACGGCATCGATTGCCGCTACTGCCACACGACGGTCGAAACCTCGAGCTTCGCCGGTATTCCTCCGACGAAGACCTGCATGAACTGCCACTCGCAGATCTTCGCCGACGCCGCGTTTCTCGAGCCGGTGCGCGAAAGCTTCCGAACGGACCAGCCGATTGCCTGGACGCGCGTGCACGATCTCCCCGACTTCGCGTACTTCGACCACAGCATTCACGTGGCGAAAGGCGTGGGCTGCTCCACCTGCCACGGGCCGGTCGACACGATGCCGCTCATGCGCAAGCAGAACTCGCTGCAGATGGAATGGTGCCTCGACTGCCACCGGCACCCCGAGCGCTACGTGCGCCCCCGCGAGGAAGTCTTCAACATGAACTACGAGGCGCCGGTCAATCAGCTCGAGCTGGGCCGGACGCTGGTCGAACAGAATCGCATCCGGAAAATGACCGACTGCAACACATGTCATCGATGAAATCCGCTCCGGAATTCTGGCGAACCCTTGCCGAAAAGGACGGCGCCAACCTCGATGAGCTCGTCGGCGACGAGTTCGCCTCGCGCCTGCCCGAGCCTCTCGATGCGGTCGAGCGGCGAGCTTTTCTTAAGTTGATGGGCGCCTCGCTCGCGCTGGCTGGCATGGCGGGGTGCACGCGCCAGCCCGCGGAGCAGATTCTTCCGTACGTGCGGCAGCCCGAAGGCATCGTGCCCGGCCGGCCGCTGTACTTCGCGACGGCGATGACACTCGGCGGCCGCGCGACAGGCCTCCTCGTCGAGAGCCATGAAGGGCGGCCGACGAAGGTCGAAGGCAACCCGGCACACCCGGCGAGCCTCGGCGCGACCGACGTCTTCGCGCAGGCTGCCTTGCTCGATCTCTACGACCCCGATCGCATGCAGACGCTGACCAACGTGGGAGAGATTCTCCCGTGGTCCGCGTTCATCGGCGCCATGCGCACGGTCGCGACGACGCAGCAGGCCATCAAGGGTGCCGGCCTCCGGATTCTCACCGAAACGATCGCGTCGCCGACGCTCGCCGCGCAACTCGAGGACATCCTCGCGAGGTTTCCCGCGGCCGTGTGGCATCAGTGGGACACGGCGAGCGAGATGAATGCCGCCGCAGGGCTGCGGATGGCGGCGGGCAGCGCCGCATCGGTGCACTACAACATCGAACGCGCGGCGGTCATCGTTGCGCTGGACGCGGATTTGTTCGGCTGCGGCGCCGGTCACCTGCGTTACTCGCGCGAGTTCGCGCGGCGCCGCCGGCCGGAAGGTCCGGGCTGCCGGATGTACGCCGCCGAGTCGATGCCGACGACAACCGGAGCCAAAGCCGATCACCGACTGGTCATGAGGCCGAGCGACATCGAGACGCTTGCGCGTGCGCTCGCCGCCGATCTGGGCATGGCCGATGTCGCTCGCGGCGCGACGTTGTCTAGCGAAAGTCAGGCGTGGATGGCAGCGGTGCGTGCCGATCTGCGCGCGAATCGTGGAGCGAGCCTCGTGGTCGCCGGGGAGAGCCAGCCTCCGGTCGTGCACGCGCTCGCGCACGCGATGAACGCCGCGCTCGGCAACGGCGGGCAGACGGTGCTCTACACCGATCCCGTCGAGGCTCATCCGGTCGATCAGCTTCAGTCGATTCGCGACCTGGCCGGCGCGATGGCCGCGGGACAGGTCGACACGCTCGTCATCATCGGCGGCAATCCCGTGTACACGGCACCGGCCGATCTGCAATTTGCCGAGCAGATGAACAAGGTACGGCTGCGCGTGCATCTGAGCCTGCATGCCAACGAGACGTCGGCGATTTCGCACTGGCAGATTCCGGAGGCGCATTTCCTCGAAGCGTGGAGCGATGCGCGGGCGCTGGATGGCACCGTCGCGATCGTGCAGCCGCTGATTGCGCCGCTTTACGGCGGCCGATCGGCTCACGAAGTGCTCGCTACTCTGAGCGATCGTCCCGAGCGCACGGGCTATCAGATCGTCCGGGAATATTGGCAACTACAGCGCGGGGCTAAAGCCCCGCGGCCACCGCAGTCAAACGCGCGGCACCGAAGAATCCGGCAGCGCAGGGCTTCAGCCCTGCCTCTGGCGCAAAGCCTCCGGTGGCACAGGGCTTTAGCCCTGTCGCGGATGCCGGAATTCGAATCCTTCTGGCGGCGAACGGTTCACGACGGCGTGATGGCCAACTCCGCGCTGCCCACGCGCGCGATCGCGCTGGGCACCGTTGCCGCGTTCGGCACTGCGCCGACGAGCCCCACGAGCGGCTTCGAGATCGCGTTCCGTCCCGACCCGACGATGCTCGACGGGCGATTCAACAACAACGGCTGGCTGCAGGAGCTGCCGAAGCCGATCACGCATCTCACATGGGACAACGCCGTGCTCGTCAGCCCTGCCACGATGGCGGGGATCGGCGGGACGGCGACGCCCGACTTCACAGGCGGCGAACGCGGTCAGATTCACGGATCGATGGTCGAGATCCGGTACAAGGGCCGCACCGTACGGGGCGCGATGTTCCCGGTGGCGGGTCATCCCGATGATGTGGCGACACTGCACCTCGGATACGGGCGCGCGCGCACGGGACGAGTCGGGACCCAACGCGGGTTCAACGCTGGTGCGCTGCGGACGGCCGATGCGCCGACGTTCGGCACGGGCGCCGAAATCACGCTGACCGGCGACACATTTCCGCTGGCCTGTGTGCAATTTCACCACCTCGTCGAAGGGCGCGATCTGATTCGCGTCGTACCGCGCACGGAGCTCGCCACGCTCGAGAAGGATCAGCACGAGATGCCGTCGATGTGGCCGGTGCTCACCGACGAGCAGGCGAAGGCGGGCGGCTACAAGTGGGGCATGTCGATTGACATCAACGCGTGCAACGGCTGCAATGCCTGCGTCGTCTCGTGCCAGGCCGAAAACAACATCCCCGTCATCGGCAAAGACCAGGTGATGCGCGGGCGGGAAATGCACTGGCTGCGCATCGACACGTATCACCAGGGCGAGGTCGAGAATCCGAAGACCTACTTCCAGCCGCTCCCGTGCATGCAGTGCGAGACCGCGCCGTGCGAGCCCGTATGCCCGGTCGGTGCCACCGTCCACAGCAGCGAAGGCCTGAACGACATGGTCTACAACCGCTGCGTCGGCACGCGCTACTGCTCGAACAACTGCCCTTACAAGGTGCGGCGCTTCAATTTCCTTCAATACCAGGATTGGGAAACCCCGAGCCTCAAGCTGGGCCGTAACCCTGACGTGACGGTCCGCAGCCGTGGCGTCATGGAAAAGTGTACGTACTGCGTGCAGCGCATCAGCGCCGCGCGCATCGCGTCCGAGAAAGAGGGACGCAGGATTCGGGACGGCGAAATCAAGACGGCGTGCCAGGCGGTATGCCCCACCGAGGCGATCGTCTTCGGCGACCTGAACGATCCGACGAGCCGCGTGTCGCGGCTGAAGGCCGAAGCGCGCGAGTACGCGTTGCTCCACGAGCTGAACACAAGGCCAAGAACCACATATCTCGCGGCGATCTCGGAAGCGAATCCTGCACTCGGTGAGCAATAGATGAGCGAGACTCCCGAGACCCGCCACACGGAAGGTACGCACGCGCGTGCCGGTGGCGCGGCTCGTCCGCCCGTTGCCGTCATCGCGCCCGGCCACAGCTTCTCGACCGTCACCGACAAGATCAGCGCGATTGTCCTGACCCGCAGCACCGGGCTGGGCTGGTGGTTCGGCTTCGGCATCGCCTTCCTGCTCGTCAACGTGCTGCTGATCTCCCTCACCTACCTCATCGCGGAGGGCACCGGCATCTGGGGCGTGAACGTTCCAGTCGGCTGGGGGTTCGCGATCATCAACTTCGTCTGGTGGATCGGCATCGGTCACGCCGGCACGCTCATCTCGGCGATTCTGCTGCTGTTTAAGCAATCGTGGCGCACGTCGATCAACCGGTTCGCCGAAGCGATGACGCTGTTCGCGGTGGCGTGCGCGGCGATCTTTCCATTGATTCACACGGGCCGGCCCTGGCTCGCGATCTACTGGCTGTTCCCGTATCCGAACACGATGGACGTGTGGCCGCAGTTTCGCAGCCCGCTCATCTGGGACGTGTTTGCCGTGTCGACATACGCGACGGTGTCGGCGCTCTTCTGGTTCGTCGGGCTCATCCCCGATCTGGCCACGCTGCGCGACCGATCCGAATCGAAGGTCGGCCGCGTCATCTACGGCGCGCTGGCCATGGGCTGGCGCGGATCGGCGCATCACTGGCACCGCTACGAAACGGCGTATCTGCTCCTGGCCGGGCTCGCCACGCCGCTGGTCGTGTCGGTGCATACGATCGTCAGCTTCGACTTCGCGGTCTCGGTCGTGCCCGGATGGCACGCGACGATCTTTCCGCCCTACTTCGTCGCCGGCGCCATCTACTCGGGCTTCGCGATGGTGCTCACGCTCGCGATTCCAATCCGCAAGATCTACGGATTGGAGGACTTCATCACGGAGCGGCACCTGAACAACATGGCGAAGATCCTGCTCGTGACGGGCCTCATCGTGGCCTACGGCTACATGATCGAGGCCTTCATGGCGTGGTACAGCGCCAACACGTACGAGACCTACATGATGAGAAACCGCATGACCGGTCCGTACGGGCCGTTCTACTGGGCCCTCATCCTGTGCAACGGCGTCATGCCGCAGTTCCTCTGGATCAAGAAGATCAGGACGAACGTCCTGTTGCTCTTCATCATCTCGCTCATCGTCAACGTCGGCATGTGGCTCGAGCGCTTCGTCATCGTCGTCACGTCGCTGCATCGCGATTTCCTGCCCTCGTCGTGGGGACGATACTCGCCGACGGTCTGGGACTGGGGTTTGTACGTCGGCACGATCGGCTTGTTCCTGGCGCTGTTGTTCCTCTTCCTGCGCTTCCTGCCGATGATTTCCATCTTCGAGATGCGCACGCTCGTGCCCGACGCGAAGCCAGGGGACGGTGCGCGATGAAGCCTTCCGGCCGTCCGACAATCTACGGGCTCATGGCGGAGTTCGAGCATTCACACGGGCTCGTCGACGCGGCGCGCCGCGCGCATCACGAAGGCTATCGCCGGATGGATGCCTATTCGCCCGTCCCCATTGAGGAGCTGCACGACGCTCTGCACATGCACGATAACCGGCTGCCGAAGCTCGTGCTCACAGGCGGCGTTCTCGGGGGACTTGGCGGTTATGGCCTGCAGTACTGGGTTTCCACCATCGCGTATCCGTTGAACGTCGGCGGACGCCCGCAGCACAGCTGGCCCGCCTTTATCCCGGTTACGTTCGAGCTGACGATTCTGGCCGCGGCGCTGACGGCCGTCCTGGGCATGCTGGCGCTCAACGGGCTGCCGCAGCCGTTTCACCCGGTGTTCAACGTGCCACGCTTCGCGCTGGCGAGCCGCAACAGGTTTTTTCTCTGCATCGAGGCGGTGGATCCGAAATTCAACATCGAGAAGACGCGGACGTTTCTCGAATCGCTGGGCGCGCGAGAGGTGACCGTTGTCGAAGATTGATATCGGGACAGGGCTAAAGCCCTGTGCCACCGCAATCGCTGCCACTGCTAAGCGGTGGCACAGGGCTTTAGCCTTGTCATTCCTCGTAGTGATCAGTGCCGGCTGCCGGCAGGACATGCACGACCAGCCGAAGTACACGGCCTACAAGGCGTCCGATTTCTTCGCAGACCATCGATCCGCCCGCCCCCGTCTCGAAGGCACGATCGCGCAAGGCCAGTTGAACGACGATGAGCTGCTGCATGCGGGGCGGGTGAACGGACAGCTGTCAGCCGTGTTTCCGTTTGCGATCGATGCGGCGGTCATGCAACGCGGACGCGAGCGCTACAACATCTTCTGCTCTCCGTGCCACGGGCTGACGGGCGATGGCGATGGCATGGTCGTCCAGCGAGGGTACAGGCGTCCACCGTCCTTCCACATCGATCGGCTGCGCCAGGCGCCACCAGGACACATCTTCGACGTCGTGACGAGCGGCTTCGGCGCGATGCCCGACTACGCGGCGCAGATCCCTGTCCGCGATCGCTGGGCCATTGCCGCCTACATGCGCGCGCTGCAACTGAGCCAGTACGCCGCCGTCGCGGAGCTGTCGCCGCAGGCACAGGGGCAGCTGCGATGACCGCGCGGGTGCCGTTGCAGGAAATCGGCGGCGAGCTCGTTCCCGAGCTGAAGAACCTGCAGTCGAAGCTCATGACGGCAGGCGGTGTCGCCGCGCTCGTCTGCGCGATCGGGCTCGTCATGAATCCGGCGCAGTTCGTGCGTTCGTTCCTGCCGGCCTACATGTGGATACTCGGCATCACGCTCGGATCGCTCGGGCTCGCGATGATCCATCAGGTCTCCGGCGGTGCGTGGGGCGTCGTCATTCGGCGCATCCTGGGTGCGGCCACCCGCACCCTGCCGCTGCTGACGATTCTTTTCCTGCCGATTGCGATTGGCCTCCACTCTCTCTATCCGTGGGCCGACGCGGAGCACGTGGCCGGCGATCCTGTCCTCCAGTGGAAGCAGCCGTACTTGAATGTGCCGTTCTTCCTGGCGCGTGCCGCGTTTTATTTCGTCGTGTGGAACGCGATCGCGTTCTTTCTGAACAAGTGGTCGGTCGAGCAGGACGTCACCGCCGACGCCACGATTCCCAAGAAGATGCAGCTGCTGAGCGCCGGCGGGCTGCTCGCGTACGGCCTGACGATTACCTTCGCCGCATTCGACTGGTTCATGTCGCTCGAGCCGCACTGGTTCTCCACGATCTACGGGGTCCTCTTCATGGGCGGCCAGGCGCTGGCGGCGATGGCGTTCTCGATTCTCGTGCTGGCGTGGCTCGTGCGACGCAAGCCGTTCGAC
This sequence comes from Vicinamibacterales bacterium, assembly GCA_963746535.1. GTDB lineage: Bacteria > Acidobacteriota > Vicinamibacteria > Vicinamibacterales > JAMQPK01 > JAMQPK01. Next base: position 613,779 of record CAVVBP010000014.1, read on the forward strand.
GAGCTGATCACGGCGGACCACTTTCACGACCTCGGCAACCTGATGATGGGCTTCACGATGCTGTGGACCTATTTCGGGTTCTCGCAGTACCTGATCACCTGGGCCGCGAATATTCCCGAAGAGACCGAGTGGTACCTGCACCGCACGGGGCACGGCTGGCAGTACATCGCGCTGACCATCGTGATCCTTCATTTTGCGGTGCCGTTCCTCGTGCTGCTGCACCGCGCGATCAAGCGCAACGCCGCGATGGTGTCGAAGGTGGCCGCGCTCATCGTCATAATGCGGTTCGTGGACCTGTACTGGCTGAGCGCACCGGCGTTCTCGGAGGCCAGCGGTCTTCACGTGCACTGGCTCGACGTCGCCCTGCCGATCGCGCTCGCGCTTATCTGGCTCGGGTATTTCGTCCATCAACTCCGCGGCCGCGCGCTGCTGCCGTTGCACGACCCGGAGTTCCGTGAGGCCTTGAAACATGTCCGAACCGCATAAGCCGGACGCCGGGAACCCGGAAGTCGGGCACGAGGCGAGCGACGTCAACGTCGGCGTGATTCTTCGCTATGGCGCGGGGCTGCTCGTAATGGGGGCGATCGTCCAACTGTTCCTGTGGTGGTTGTTGGGCGTGTATGAAGGTCAGCATCAACGGGCTCAGACGCAGGTGTTTCCGATGGCCGTGGGCCAGCAGGATCGGCGTCCGCCGGAGCCGCGGCTGCAGGACAACCCGCAGCAGGAGCTTCGCGATCTGCGCGCAAAACAGGAAGGGCTGCTGAACGGGTACGGTTGGGTGAACAAGGAAACCGGCGTGGCCCGCATCCCCATCGACGAAGCGATGCGGATGGTGGTCGAAAAGGGGCTGCCTGTCAGGGAACCGCAGAAATGATGCGTTTTTGGATCTTTGCGCTGATCGTTGCGGGCGCCACGCATGCGCAGGCGCAGGCGCCTCCTCCTTCAACGGGTGTGCCCGCCGCCGAAGTGCCGGCGGCCATCAGGGAAGTGGGATTCGACCAGAACCTCAATCAGATGCTGCCGCTCGACGTCGAGTTCAAGGACGAGCACGGCCGCACGGTGAAGCTTGGCGATTATTTCGGCACGCGCGCGGTCGTGCTCTCTTTTGTCTACTACGGCTGCCCGATGCTCTGCCTGCAGAGTCTGGGCAGCCTCGCAAGCACGTTAGGCGTGCTTTCTGAAAATCCCGGCGAAGACTTCGAGGTCGTCAGCATCAGCATCGATCCGCGAGAGACGCCGGTCGCTTGCGCTGGAGAAGAAAGCGCATTACGTCGAACGCTCGGGCAAACAGTCAATCGCTCAGGGCTGGCACTTCTTGACCGGCGCGGAGCCCGACATCCGGCGCGTCACCCGCGCCGCCGGTTTCCGCTACGTCTGGGACGAACCGACCCAGCAATACGCGCACCCTGCCGGCATCGTCATCGCGACGCCCGAAGGCAGGGTCTCGCGATATCTCTTCGGCATCGACTACGGTCCGCGCGATTTGCGACTGGCGCTGCTCGATGCCTCGCACGAGAAGATCGGATCGCCACTGAAGCGGGCGCTGCTCTACTGCTACCACTACGACCTGGCGACGGGCCGCTACAGCCTCGCCATCATGCGCATCGTGCAGGTGGCGGGCGCCGCGACGGTCGTCTCACTCTGCGCGCTGATTCTCGTGCTGACGAGGCGCGAGCGCAGGCAGGTCGGGTAACGGGCTCATGTTCGACATCCCGCTGTTCCCAGAGCGTGCCTCGACCATCGCTGGCGAAGTCGACGCGCTGTACTTCTTTCTCGTCGGCCTCTCTGGATTCTTCTCGCTGCTGATCGCCGCGCTGATCGTCGCGTTCGCCATCCGCTTCCGCCGGCGCCATGAACACGAGGTCGGCGCGCAGGTTCACGGCGGGTTGCTGCTCGAGATCGGATGGACGGTCATCCCGTTCATCATCACGATGGTGATCTTCTTCTGGGGCGCCAAAGTGTACTTTGCAATGGCCAACCCGCCCGACGAGACGCTGAACATCTACGTCGTCGGCAAGCAGTGGATGTGGAAGGTGCAGCACGTGACCGGCCAGCGCGAGATCAACGAGCTGCACGTGCCCGTCGGCCGCCCGGTGAGGCTCATCATGACGTCGGAGGACGTCATCCACGACTTCTCGATTCCGGCGATGCGCATCAAGGCGGACGTCATACCCGGACGGTACGTCCAGATCTGGTTCGAGCCGACCACTCCCGGAACGTATCAGATCTTCTGCGCCGAGTACTGCGGCACCCAGCACTCGGCCATGATCGGACGCGTGTCGGTGATGGAGCCGGCGGCGTACCAGGCGTGGCTGAGTGGCGGCACGGCCGAAGGCTCGCTCGCATCGAGAGGCGAGAAGCTGTTCGCCGATCTGGCGTGCAATACCTGCCACCGTCCCGATGCGCGCGGCCGCGGACCATGGCTCGCCCGCGTGTTCGGTCACGCCGTTCAATTGCAGGACGGCAGCGTCGTGACGGCAGACGAAAACTACCTCCGCGAGTCGATCATGCAGCCGGCCGCGAAAGTGACGGCGGGATTTCAGCCCGTCATGCCGGCGTTCCAGGGATTGATTACAGAGGAACAACTGCTCGCGCTGATCGAGTACGTGAAGTCGCTTTCACCTGCCGAACAACCGCAGGCACAGCCCGCAGGCACCCAACGATAATGGCCACAGAATTTCCGGCTCATCACTACCTGAACGATGGCTACGGCATCAAGTCGTGGCTGCTGACGCGCGACCACAAGCGCATTGCGCTGCTCTATCTGGTCGCGGTCACGTTCTTCTTTTTCGTGGGCGGCGCATTCGCCGTGCTCATCAGGCTCGATCTCGCCACGCCCACCGGGCGATCTGGTGAGCGACGACACCTACAACCAGCTCTTCACCATGCACGGCGTCGTCATGGTGTTCTTTTTCCTCATCCCGGCCATTCCGGCGATTCTGGGAAATTTCCTGGTGCCGCTGATGATCGGCGCCAAGGATCTCGCGTTTCCCAAGCTGAACCTGCTCAGCTGGTACATCTACATGATCGGCGGCCTGATGGGCGTGTACGTCCTGCTCACCGGCGGTCTCGACACCGGATGGACGATGTACGCGCCGTTCAGTACGCGATTCTCCACGACCAGGGTCGTGCCGGCGGCGCTGGCCATCTTCGTGACGGGGTTCTCGTCGATCCTGACCGGACTGAATTTCATCGTCACCATTCACAAGATGCGGGCGCCGGGAATGGGCTGGTTCAACATGCCGCTATTCCTCTGGTCGACCTACGCCACCAGCCTCATCAACATTCTCGGCACGCCCGTCATCGCCATCACGGCCTTGCTCGTGGCGATCGAACGGCTCTTTCGCTTTGGATTCTTCGATCCCGCGCTCGGCGGCGACCCTGTCCTGTTCCAACACATGTTCTGGTTCTACTCGCACCCGGCGGTGTACATCATGATTCTGCCGGCGATGGGCGTCATCAGCGAGCTGGTGGCGGCGTTCTGCCGCAAGCCGGTGTTCGGCTACAGCTTCGTCGCGTTCTCGAGCCTCGGCATCGCCGTGCTCGGGTTCCTCGTCTGGGGCCACCACATGTTCGTGGCGGGCCAGTCGGTGTACGCGTCGCTTATCTTCTCCATGCTGAGCTTTCTCGTCGCCATCCCGTCGGCCATCAAGGTCTTCAACTGGACGGCGACGATGTACAAGGGCTCGGTGTCGTGGCAGACACCGATGCTCTATGCGATCGGCTTTATCGGGCTGTTTACCATCGGCGGGCTGACAGGTCTCTTTCTTGCGTCAATCGGCCTCAACGTGCACGTGACCGACACCTACTTCATCATCGCGCATTTCCACTACATCATGGTGGGCGGCACGATCATGGGCTATCTGGGCGGCCTCCACTACTGGTGGCCCAAGATCAGCGGCCGGCTCTATCCCGAAGGGTTGTCGAAGCTCTCGGCGGCGATTATCTTCATCGGCTTCAACCTGACGTTCTTTCCTCAGTTCATCCTCGGCTATCTCGGCATGCCGCGGCGGTATCACGCGTATCCGCCCGAGTTCCAGGTGCTGAACGTGCTGTCGTCGGCGGGCGCCTCGATTCTCGGCGTCGGGTATCTGATGCCGATGTTCTACCTGGCGTGGTCGCTACGCTACGGGAAGCCGGCCGGCGCGAACCCGTGGGGGGCATCCGGCCTCGAGTGGAACACGACGTCACCGCCGCCGACCGAGAACTTCCCGGTGACGCCGACGGTGACCGACAGTCCGTACAACTATCCACCCCCAGTGGTGAGACACGTTGCATAACCACACCACGGCCCATCCGGCGCTCGCGCATCACTTCGACAGCCTCGATCAGCAGCAGGAAGCGGCTTCGCTCGGCATGTGGGTGTTCCTGCTGACGGAGATCCTGTTCTTCGGCGGGCTGTTCCTCGTGTACACGATCTACCGCGGCTGGTATCCGCAGGCCTTCGCGTCGGCGAGCCACCATCTCGACATCCCGCTCGGCACCATCAACACGGCCGTGCTGATCGGGAGCAGCCTGACCATGGCGATGGCCGTGCACGCCGCGCAAATGAACTCGCGCAAGGGCATCACGGTGTTCATCGTCTTGACGATGGTGCTGGGCACCGTGTTCCTGGGGATCAAGGGCATCGAGTACTCGCACAAGTTTCACGAGCACCTGATTCCCGGGCTGCACTTCGAGTACGCGGCCGAGCCGCAGTTCGTCAGGCACGCGCAGATTTTCTTTTCGCTCTACTTCGTGATGACGGGGCTGCACGCGGCGCACATGATCGTCGGCATGGGCCTGATGACGTGGATGCTCATCTGGACCGCCAGGGGGGTCATCGGCAACGGCTACTACTCTCCCGTCGAGATCGTGGGCCTGTACTGGCATTTCGTCGACATCGTGTGGATTTTTCTCTTTCCGCTGCTGTATCTGATTGGGCGGCATGGATAAGGGCACCAACATGACCGGGCACGCGCCGTCTTCGACGCATCACGTCGTTCCCTTGAAGACCTACTACGCGATCTTCGCCATCCTGATGACGCTGACCGGCATCACGGTGGCGGTGGCGTACATCGACCTCGGCCCGCTGAACAGCGTCGTCGCGCTCGTCATCGCCTGCTTCAAGGCGATGCTCGTGGTGCTCTTCTTCATGCACGTGAAGTACAGCACGCGCCTCATCAAGCTGACCGCGCTTGCCGGCCTCTACTGGATGATCATCCTCCTCGCGCTGACCTTGAGCGACTACCTGACGCGAGGCTGGGGCACGTTTGGACAACAGGTGTTGGTGAAATGACCATTCGCAGATTGGCGGATTGGCAGATTGGGAGAGTGTTGGCAGATTGAGGATTGGCGGATTCGCAGATTAGAAGACAGCGCTAAAGCGCTGTGCCACCGATGCGGTCGCCGGGTCGACACCGGCGGCTCCCGGTGGCACAGGGCTTTAGCCCTGTCGTAGCGGTGGCACAGGGCTTTAGCCCTGTCGTAGCGGTGGCACAGGGCTTTAGCCCTGTCGTAGCAGCGGTACGATGCTTGCCCTACGGGGCGCCGTGTTTCCTCGACGTCCGGGCCGAATCGACGGCTTCACCTACATCGGCCTCCATCGCTATTCCGTGACGATCTGCACTCACCTCCGAAAATCCATCTTCGCCGACCGCACATCGATCGATCCGGTGCTGACCACGATTCGGCAATGCGCCGGGTCGTTCGGCTTCGCAATTCATGCGTACTGCTTCATGTTCGATCATGTTCATCTCGTCGTCGCCGCAACTGGAGAACAGTCGGATTTCCAGCGGTTCATGTCCAACTGGAAACAGCGCGCAGGATATAAGCACAGGAAGCGCACAGGTGAATCACTTTGGCAGGACAGCTACTACGACCATGTTCTGCGTGATGACGAAGAGATGGCCCGAACCGTTCGTTATGTCCTCGAGAATCCTGTGCGAAAGGGACTGGTGCGCACGTTCCTCGAGTATCCGCACAGCGGATCTGACGTGTACAGCAAAGAGCAACTGAAAGAGTTCTGGCAGATCAAACAGGGCTAAAGCCCTGTGCCACCGATGTTCACAATCAGATACAGGACAGCGCTAAAGCGCTGTGCCACCGTTAGAAGACAATGGCTGAAGCCCTGCGCTACCGATGTTAGAGAGTTAAGGTGTAGCGCAGCCCTTTAGGGCTGCCAGATAAGTCTACCGGCGGGCGTAGACGAACTTGCGGTCGCCGCCGGTCCGCAGCCAGGCGGCCGCGTCCTGATCGAGCGAAAAACTTCCCTCGCGGAGATCGGTGAACTCAACCGCATCGAACCGCGAACGCATCAACCCGCTGCGGGCATGGGTGTGCGTGCCGAGCAGGAAGTGGCCAATCTCGTGCGCCAGCGCGCGGCCCAGGACGACGCCCAGCCGCTGCTCGTCGAGCGCGGTGAGCTCGTATCCCGCGCTGCTACGGGCGCTCGCGACCAGCCACTCGGCACGCTCGATCGAGATCAGCGCAATCGGGTGGCTGTTCAGCGATCGAACCAGCTCGCCCACCGCGAACGGGCCATCTACACGCGTGGGCAACGGGCGGCGTTCGACGACCATCGCGCGAAGCCGATTGGGCGCCGGCGACCGCGCGTCGTTCGCCGGCAGCCACTCGATGGCGACATCCTGCTGTCGCCAGATGGCCGCCGCTTCGGCCATCATTACGGACCGAACTGCTCCGGGCAGTGTGTCCGCGACGGTGAGAAACACCTCGACCCGCGAAACGGGCGGCGATTCTCTCTCCTGAGCTCGAGCCGGAGAAGGGCTCAGCAGCAACGCCCCCAAAAGGGGCGAAACGCAGTACACACAGGAACGAGGCACGTGTTAACAACGGTGTAACACGCCTCGGCCGCCAGTGCAACGTTAATGTAAATTGTTTTCCACAATAGCTGTGGAAAACCATGTAGCTGGAAGAAGACAGGAGGCTTAGCTGGACGGGAGACTGGCTGGAATTTTCATCAAACGGGCCCATGGTGGCCCGATGGATCCCGAGGGCTCGGCCCTTTTGGAGGCCGGGCGCGGTCTGGCAGGCAATACCGACCGGGGAGGGCGCCGGCAGGTTACGCTGCTCTCTTCCGAGAGATGGGACGAGCTGATGGCAGAGGTCGGCGCCTCACTCGAGCCCCAAGCGCGGCGGGCGAATCTCGTCGTCTCGGGCATCGATCTCGAGAACACCCGCGGGCGTGTACCTGCGCATCGGCAATTGCCGAGTGCGGATCAACGGCGAAACGCGGCCGTGCGAGTTGATAGAAGAAGCCGCGGTGGGTCTGCAAGAGGCGATGGGCCATCGGTGGGGCGGGGGCGTGTTTGGCGAAGTCCTCGACGGCGGCAGCATTGCGATCGGCGACGCTGTCGCCTGGGAGGGGTGAGAAGCAATTTCCGCTTCCCACCCCCTTCGACTTTCTTCTTTCGACTTCGCCTTTTTACTTTCTACTCTTCACTTTTCACTTTCGATTTTCTAGAACGAGTATCTCAACGACACCTGCGTCTGGCGCGCCGTGCCGAGTCCGACCGTGCGATTCAGCGGACCGAGCATGTAGCCGAACGTGCCGGCCTGCGCGTCGGTAAACGGCGTGCCAGGCGTGCCGTTGGGCAGCGTTGACGCCGGGTTCTCGTAGTTCAGGTGGTTGGCCAGATTGAACATCTCCACGCGAATCTGGAACGACTGCGACTGCGCAAACTGGAAGTCCTTGCTGAACATCAGGTCGAGCTGCGCGAACTCGGGCCCGCGCAGCGCGTTGCGCGGGAGGTTGCCGAACGTCCCAGGCTGCGGCGTCGTGAAGGCGGCCGGATTGAGCCACCGCACGCCGTCCTTCAGGTACGGGTCCACACCAGGGACCACATCCGGACGCTGCGTGCCCCGGCTGTTGCCGCCCGGAATGTTGGTCACCGTCGCACCGTTCACCGTGGCGTTGTCGGCCCGGCTGATGATGACGTTGATGGGTACTCCGCTGCGGGCATTCACGATGCCACCCACGCGCCAGCCGCCTTTCCATGCGCCCTGGCCGGGGATGAGATACACGAGCGAGCCGTTGAACGTGTGCGGAATGTCCTGCGGGTTCGTGCCGTACTCGGTGTTGTAGTCGAACGTGTTCCCCGACGTCGCCGCCTCATTCGAACCCTGGGTCGTGCCCTTGTTCTGCGAGTACCTGATAGTTCACGCCGCCCGACAGGCCCGAACGGAACCGGCGGGAGAGGCCGAGCTGAAACGCGTCGTAGGAGGCACGGCCGCACCCCGAGATCGCCTGATTGTTAATCACCAGCCCATCCAGGCATCCGGAGGTCTTGTAGTCGATCTGTCCGTAGCTCGGCTGCTGCCGCGTGCGCGTGTTGAAGTCGAGCGTGTTCGCCACACCGCGCAGGAACATGTCCTTGCCGCGGCTGCCGGTGTAGCCCACGGTCAGGTTCACCGCGCCCGGCAGCTCGCGCGAAACGCTCGCGCCGTACTGCATGTTGTATTCGTCCGGCCGCTCGTGGGTGTAGCCGCGAATCGAGAGCGCGTTCAGGTACTGCGAAGGCGGCACCGGATACGCGAGACCGTTGTTGGGGACGTCGGCGGCGCCCACGCGGCGGCGCTCGATGGCGTTCTCGATGGGCTGGATGCGGTCTTCGAACTGGCCCGGGCCGTAGAAGAGCCCGAAGCCCGTCCGGAAGACCGTCTTGTCGTCGATACGATAGACCGCCGACAGCCGCGGCGCGAAGTTGTTCTTGTCGGCGTTGTAGAAGACGTCGGGGTCGGCGCCGAAGTTATTCTCCTCGACGAAGAAGGGCTTCGCGTTGCTGTTCTTCTCTTTCACGGGCGAGTAGAAGTCATACCGCAGGCCGAGCTCGAATGTCAGGCGATCGTGGGCGCGCCACGAGTCCTGCATGTAGCCGACGAGGTAGTACTGCTGGGGGTAGAACACCGGCGAGTCGAGCGCCACCGCAACCGCGTTCGGCCGGTTGTCGATGAAGTCGTTGATGCTGTTGTAGGTAATCTCGGTGCTGCCGAGGAACTGGAAATCCGACTGCAGCTGACGGTACTCGCCGCCGAACTTGAACGTGTGGGCGCCCCTGGTCCAGGTGACCGCGTCACTGAAGGAGAGCGAGTGGGGCTCGAAGACCGAGCCGGTCGTCGACGAGGCGCTCGTCGCGCGAATCAGCAGCCCGCTTCGCGCGATGCCGGTCGTGCCGCGCGCGTCAATCGACGACGAGGTGACCGTTCCCGACAGGGAGACGCCGACAGGGTCGTACCCGGCGACATCGCCGAAGGCAATGGCGCTCGTCGTCGGCTTGTTGTACCCGACCTTGGCCTCGTTCACGATGTTGCGGCCGACGAGCGACTGGTAGTTGAACACCATGTTCTGCGGACGCTGCTTGGCACGGACGCGGCGCGGCGTGACCGTCCGGTCGGGCGTATCGAGGTCGCCGTCGCTGAAGAGGTAGCGCGCGTAGAAGGACTGTGAATCGCTGAACCGGTGGTCGACGCGCAGCGACAGGCTGTTTTCCTCCTGCCGGGCGGTCGTGGTGTTCGTGGCAAGTGCGAGAAGAGGGTTTCCCGCCACTGCCACCTGACCGACCGGGAAACCGGCCAGCAGCGGCGCCACCGCCTGCGTCCGGGCCGCGCTCTGGCCGGCTCCGGAACCGACGGGCTCGCCGGCAAGAATCCGACGGCGGGCTTCGTCGCTCGGCACGGCTTCGGTGAAGCTCAAACCGGTCTTCTGGCGAAGCGCCTCGAAGCTGCCGAAGAAGAACGTGCGGTTCGACGCAATCGGGCCGCCCAGCGAGCCGCCGAACTGGTCGAGCTCGAGCTCCTGCTTCTTGTCGTCGTACTTGCTCGCCGAATCGAGCGCATCGTCGCGCTTGTATTCGAAGAGCGAGCCGCGCATCTGGTTCGTGCCGCTCTTGCTGACGACGGTGATGTTGCCGCCGGCGCCAAGGCCGCTTTCGGCCGGCGCGAGGCCCGAGTTCACGCGGAACTCCGCGACCGATTCCATCGACGTCTGCAGGCGGAACTGCGAGCCGGTCGAGTTCAGATAACCAGGGCTCGCATCCCACACATAGGTGCCGTCGACGCCGTCGTAGTTCAGGTAGTTCTGCTGGTTGGATTTTCCATTGAAGCGCACGCTCGCCCAGCCGCCGTTGCCGTCGGTCGTCGCACCGGTGGCCAGCGTCATGAGGTTCGCGAAGTTGCGGCCGTTCACCGGCAGCGTCTCGATTTCTTCCGGCGAGACGTTGACACCGATTTTCGCGGACGAGAGGTCAAGGACGGCGGAGTCGGCGGTCACGGTCACCGCCTCCTGCACCTGAGCCACGGCCATCGTCATGTCGATGGACTCAACCTGGCCGACGCCGAGGAGCACGTCGCGCGACTGCGTCGCGAATCCCGACAGCTCGAAGAGCACCGTATATGTTCCGGGCCGAAGGTTCGTGATTGTGTACGTGCCATCTCCACCGGAGACCGCGTTCCTCACCGCACCGGTTTGCTTCGAGGTGACGGTGACGGTGACGCCGGGCATCGCGGCCTTGGAGTCGTCCAGGACACGACCCATAATTCGTGACTCGGTCTGCTGGGCCACGACGACTGCCGGCACGAGCAGTGCCGCCAGCGCGACGAATGCTGCCACGAGCCTGAAATAACGCTTCATGGAATCCTCTCCCCTCTCAAGAAAAATGACCATTAGTTCATGAAGAGCTTAGGGAGCGGCCGTGATGCGGCTGTGACGAGGTCGTAAAAAGGACGTTAACTCACCAGAGACAAGCTGTGGATGCTGCTCAAGTGACTCACCGGCCAGAGGTTACGAGCCGATGAATTACTCGTCGGCCTTAACGGATGACCAGGCAGTCTCGGCGGTCACACGCGGAAGAAAAAACGCGTTTACGCCTGCGACGGCCGATAACGCAGCGGAACCCCACAACGAACCGATGACGCCAGCCTGTTGGTACAGCAATCCGGAAAGGAGCGTACCGAGCAGCCGGCCCATGGCGTTCGCCATGTAGTAGAAGCCAACGGTGACGGAGACTCGCTCGGACTCCGCATACGCCAGCACGAGATAGGAATGGAGCGCCGAGTTCAAAGCGAAGACGACACCAAACACCGCGAGGCCGGCCGGAACGACGACTCCTCCCAACACTCCCGCGTGCAGTCCAAACACGATCGCGATGGTGACGCCAGATAGCGCGAGACCCAACATGCCGGTCAGGAATGGCGGCGGCATCCTGTCGCCTATCACCGTTCGCAGCAGCACGGGCGAAGCCGCTTGAATGAATCCGTAGCCAATCACCCAGAGCGCGAGGAATGTACCGATCTCTGCGAACGTCCACCCCAGGACGCTGCCAAGAAACACCGGCACGCTCACCACGAACCATACGTCTCGGGCGGCGAAGAGCGCGATACGGGCAACAGACAACGTATTGATGGCAGCCGAGTGCGAAAACACGCCGCTGAATTTCACTTTCGTTTTCGGCCGCCCGATCGTCGAGGGCAGCGACGTCACCACGAAGAGCAACACGATGACGATGCCGCCGGCCATCGTCACAAGCGCCGCTTTGAAGCCGAGCACCGAGAGGAGAAACCCTCCGAGGAAGAATCCGACACCTTTCAGTGCGTTTTTCGAGCCGGTCAGAAGGGCCACCCAGCGAAAAAGGCCGGAGTCGTCGCCTTTCGGAACGAGCACTTTCACGGCGCTCTTGGCGCTCATCTTTGTGAGATCCTTCGCGACTCCAGAAAGCGCCTGGCAGCCCATCACATACGCGACTGAAAGCGTGACCGGCCAGAGCGGGTTCAGGAGCGCGAGCAGGCCGAGGGAAAACGCCTGAAGGCCGAGGCCGAGTTCGAGGGTGAATCGCAGGCCCGTACGTGATGCGAGCCAGCCGCCGAAAAGGTTCGTGATAACCCCGCAGAACTCGTACAGAAGAAACAGAAACGCGAGCTGAACGGGCGTATAGCCCAGTTCGTGGAAGTGCAGCAGCACGAGCAGCCGCAACGCACCATCCGTCAGCGTGAACGCCCAGTACGCCGCCGTCACGATTGCGTAGTGCCGGCTGCTGATCATGCAGGCGCCGTCAGGCCACGACCGACGCGCTGCGCGAGCTCGATCATTCGATTGACGTACCCGATTTCGTTGTCATACCACGCGAGCACCTTGACGCACGTGCCGTTCACCACCATCGTGGACGGCCCATCGACAATCGCCGAGCGCGGATCGTCCTTGAAATCGACCGACACGAGCGGCAGGTCCTCGAAGCCGAGGATGCCCGCCAGCGGCTTTTCGGCCGCCGCACGCTTGAAGGCGGTGTTCACCTCATCGACGGTCGTGGCCCTCTGCATTTCGAACACGCAGTCGGTCAGCGAAGCATTAAGCAGCGGCACACGTACCGCCACACCGGTGAGCTTGCCCAAGAGCTCCGGGTAGATAAGGCCTATCGCCGTCGCCGATCCCGTGCTCGTGGGAATCAGCGACAAGCTGCTCGCGCGGGCCCGCCGTAGATCCTTATGAGGCGCATCGACCACCACCTGCGTGTTGGTGATGTCGTGAATCGTCGTGATCACGCCGTGCTTGATGCCGATCGCCTCGTGCAGCACCTTGACAACAGGCGCGAGACAATTCGTCGTACAGGACGCCGCCGTCAACAGCCGGTGCACCGTCGGATCGTAGAGATGGTCGTTCACGCCTACGACGATGTTCAGCGCCCCCGTCTTGACGGGCGCCGCAACAATCACCGTCTTTACCCCGGCCGCAAGATACGGCTCCAGGGTTTCCTTCGTCCGGAACCTTCCGCTGCATTCGAGGACGACATCGACGTCCTTCGAGGACCAGGGCACCGCTCCAGGCGCCGAGTGGTCCGAAAAGGAAATCCGCTTTCCTTCGATGTCGATGCCACCGTCGAACGAGCTGACACGCCGATGCCACTTGCCGTGGACGGAATCGAACGTCAACAGATGAGCAGCCGTGGAGGGACCACCGCTCACCTCATTGATATGCGAGAACTCGAGATCGGGCTTGTCCCATCCCGCCCGAAGCGCCAGCCGCCCCATCCGGCCGAACCCGTTGATGCCGATGCGGGTGCTCACGGAGTGTCTGCTTTGCTGGAGGGCTCGCATGCACAGCACGCCGCGCCGGCCAGCTCCACCGGCGGCGCGATGCAGCAACCAGTGCTCTTCTGGAAGCGCTCGGCATCCTTATGGATGACATCGACGTGGCTCAGCATGTGCTTGACAGCAGCCGCGACGGTGGCCCGGATCGGATCCTTGAGCTCGGCCAGCCGGTAGTGAATCCACACGCCTTCTCGACGCGTTTCGACCAGCCCGGCCTCGCGAAGGTAGGCCAGATGTCGCGACGCTTTCGGCTGGGACACTTTGAGGCTCTCGTGAATGTGGCAGACGCACACCTCTCCGTTGAGGAGCAGGCCGAGAATGCGCAGCCGGGTCGCGTCCCCCAGCGCTTTAAACAAACCTTCCAGCTCATCCAGTTGATTCGTCATATATACGTCTTGACAAATATATCATGTGAGCCTATTGTCTGTATATTCGCTTGTGCGTATATCAGGAGGAGACGATGACTGACATTCAAGAGGCCGTCCGGGAGAGATACGGGGCCATCGCCACAGCGGTGAAAAACTCGGGGCAAGCAGGGTCCTGTTGCGGGCCCTCGTCGTGCGGGTGCGGCGATCCGATTACGTCCAGCCTCTATTCGGCTGAGGAAACCAGCGACCTGCCACCGGGGGCGGTCGCGGCATCGCTGGGCTGCGGCAATCCAACGGCACTAACGGATCTGAAGCCTGGCGAAACGGTCCTCGACCTCGGCTCGGGTGGCGGCATCGACGTGCTGCTTTCCGCCAAACGCGTGGGCCCGACGGGTAAGGTCTACGGCCTCGACATGACCGACGCCATGCTGGATCTGGCCCGCGAAAACCAGGTGAAGGCCGGTGTGAGCAACGTCGAGTTTCTCAAGGGCACCATTGAAGCCATTCCGCTGCCGGCCAACTCGGTGGATGTGATCATCTCGAATTGCGTGATCAACTTGTCGAGCGACAAGGATGCTGTCCTTCGCGAAGCGTTCCGCGTGCTCAAGCCCGGTGGCCGATTCGCGGTCTCTGACGTCGTCGTCCACGGCGATGTTCCCGCCCAGGTACGCCGCAGCATGGAGTTGTGGGTGGGTTGCATTGCCGGAGCGCTCGAAGACACACAGTACGAGCAGAAACTCCGCGCGGCGGGATTCACGGACGTCAATGTCGAGCCGTGGCGGGTCTACACCATCGACGATGCGCGGACGTTTCTTGCGGACACCGGACTCGACGTGGAGGGCCTGGCCGGTCGAGTGGAGGGGTCAATCGCGAGCGCATTCATCCGCGCACACAAACCCGCGCCATCGAAGTGCTGCGGGCCCGAGTGCTGTTCGTAGCGATACATTCATAACGACCAGGATGCCATATGGTCACGACACCATTACGCGTGCTGTTCTTGTGCACGGGGAACGCGGCCCGATCGCAGATGGCCGAAGCACTGCTGAGGCAGATGTCCAAAGGGGCTGCCGACGTCTTCAGCGCCGGCAGCGCCCCGGCGGCAGAGATTCACCCGCTCGCGCGTGAGGTGCTCGAGCAGAGGTTCGGGATTGACACCTCCGCTCTGCACCCAAAGGCCATCGAGCGATTCGTCAAGCAGCGCTGGGACTTCGTCATTACGGTCTGCGATCGGGCCGCTGAAACGTGTCCGGCCTTTCCCGACGACCCGGAGCACATCCATTGGAGCTTTGAAGATCCCGTTCTGATTCCGGATGAGGAAAACCGAAGGAGGGCGTTCGAACACATCGCGACCGGTCTTGCGGCCCGTCTGCGCATCTGGATGGCGCTGCCCGAGGTTCGCAAGAGGCTCGAGGCCGACGTCCCGCTGCGGTAGTTGTCCGCGGATCTATGGCAGCGCGGTGCGAATCAACAAGTAGGTCACCGCGCCGATGGCGCCCGCGGCGGGGATCGTCAGGACCCATGCCCAGACGATTTGCCGGGCCACTCCCCATCGGACGGCCGACAGGCGACGCGTTGCGCCGACGCCGACGATGGCGCCGGTGATGGTGTGCGTGGTGCTGATGCCGACGCCGAGCATCGTCGCGGTGTAGATGGCGACGGCAGCGCCCGTTTCGGCGGCGAAGCCGCCTTCGGGCCGAAGCTTGGTGATCTTCGATCCCATCGTGTGGATGATGCGCCACCCGCCCGACAACGTGCCGAGCCCGATGGCCGTATGCGCCGCGATGATCACCCAGAATGGGATCTGCAGCTGGCCGTTCTGCAGCTCAAGGTAGCCGCCGGTGACGAGCGCACCCGCGATGATGCCCATCGTCTTCTGCGCGTCGTTCGCGCCATGCATCAGGCTGAATGCGGCGGCCGATGCGAGCTGGAGACGCCGGAACCAGCGGTCGACGCGGCTCGGCGGTGTCTGGGCGAAGAAGAAGTAGATGGCGTTCATGACGAGCAGGCCGACGCACAACCCGATCAACGGGGCCAGCACGATGAAGATGAGCGTCATGGTCCATCCCGACACGATGATGGCGCCAAAACCGGCCTTGGCAATCGCGGCGCCCGCGTACCCGCCGAAGAGCGCGTGCGACGAGCTCGTCGGGAGCCCCCAGTACCAGGTAATGAGGTCCCACACGATCGCCCCGACCAGGCCGCCGAAAATCACGCCGAAGGTGACGATGTTGAGGTCGACCATGCCGGCGCCGACGGTCTTGGCCACGGCCGTGCCGAACCCGAATGCCGCGATGAAGTTGAAGAACGCGGCCCAGATGACGGCCTTCCCTGGCGAGAGCACGCGCGTGGATACCACGGTCGCAATGGAGTTCGCCGCGTCGTGAAACCCGTTGATGTAGTCGAAAATGAGGGCCGTCAGGATGATGACGGCAATGATGTAAATCGGCGGCATCGGACCGTGGCGGCTCCTCTAGGCGTTCTTGACGACGACGCCTTCGAGAAGATTCGCCACGTCTTCGCAGCGATCGGTGGCCTCCTCGAGCACGTCGAGGATCTCCTTCCACTTGATGATGAGGACAGGGTCGGTTTCCTCGTCGAACAAGCGCCGGAGGGCCCCTTCATGGATGCGATCGGCTTCGTTCTCCAGCCGGTTGATTTCGACCGCACGCTCCGGCACTCCAGCGTGCTTCTCGAGCGCTTCGAGCGCGAGCCGCACCTGATCTACGCTCAGCGAAATCACGCGGGCCAGCTCGCGTGCGCCGTATCGAAGTGTCTTGATCTTGTACAGCCGTACGAATCGCGCCGACGCGTCGATGGCATCCATCACGTCGTCGAGCGACTTGGCCAGTGCGTGAATATCCTCCCGGTCAATCGGGGTCACAAACGTCGAATTGAGCCGCTGGATGATCTGGTGGGTCAGGTGGTCGCACTTGTGCTCCACCTCCTTGATCTCGTCAACCTTGTCCCACAGCACGGGTTCCGGGGCGAGCATCTGCTCGAGCAGGTCGGCCCCCACCCGCAGCTCTGCGCCCAGGGTGTTGAACTGTGCGTAGAAGTCTTCGTTTCTGGGAATTAGTCGGAATCGAAGGGCCAAGCGGTCTCCTTTTTGACGGGCCCGGTCATCTTATAGGAGGCATGGCTGGCGTGTAAACGCCAGTTAACATCGCTGTAACGCGAATTAACACCGCTGAAACGCGTCCGACATCCGTTGGAAACCCTGCGTTTATATGCTCTTTGCATGCGAACACTAACCTCGATTGTGCTGATGCTGGCCCTCCCCACGCTGGCCGCCGCGCAAACCGCAGCCGCGAAGAAACCTCCTTCCGGCTACGAGAAGGTGTGGGGCAATTTTACGGACCTTTACAGCGATGACGAGAACCGGGTGGTACAACGCGTACTGCTCACCGGCCGATTCCACTACGACTTCGCGGACTCGGAGTCCGACGAAGGGGACAACAGCGAATGGAACGTCCGGCGGCTGCGCATCGGGCCGCGCATCACCCTTTTCAAGAAGTTCCTCTTCCACAGCGAGGTGGAACTGGATCCGCAGCGGCACAACCCCCTCTACGTCCGCTTCACCGATTTCTACGTTCAGTGGACCAAGAGCCCCAGGATCGTGCTGACCGTCGGCAAACAGGGCGCGCCCTTCACGCTCGACGGCGCGAACTCGTCGCGAGAACTGCTCACGATCGACCGCAGCAACCTGGCCAACAACATGTGGTTCCCGATGGAATATCTGCCCGGGCTCAGCCTGTCGGGCAGACGCGCGACGTGGGTCTATCGCGTGGGTCTGTACTCCTCGGGCGCGGCGAACCGGGAGTTCGGCGAATTCAACGGCGGCACCGCCACGCTCGGCGTCATCGGCTACGACTTTGCGCCGAAGCTCAAGGTGAAAGAAGCGTTGCTGTCGGGCAACTACGTCTATCAGACCGCGGACCGTAACAACACCTTCACGCGGCCGTTCGACCACATCGGCTCCATCAACTTCAGATTTGAAAAGGGCAAGTGGGGCGCAAGGACCGATTTCACGATGGGGTCGGGCTATCTCGGGCAAAGCGACATGTGGGCGATTCAGGCCATGCCGTTCTTCAACGTGACGAACAAGTTTCAAGTGGTCGGGCGCTACACCTACCTCGACAGTGCGGATCCGAACGGCGTGCGGCTCGCCACTTACGAAAACCGCGTGGTGTTGGGACGGGGCGACGAATACAACGAAGGGTATCTCGGCGCGAACTATTACTTCTACGGACATCGGCTGAAGCTGCAAACCGGAATCCAATTCGTAGACATGAACGACCGGGCCAACGACGGCGGCGCCTTCTCAGGCGTGTCGTGGACGTCCGGGCTTCGTGTCGGCTGGTAGGAAACGCACGACTTTCTGGAGACTCATGATGAGAAACCTGATGGCAATCGTCGCCGCGCTGGCCCTGACCGCGGCATGCGGTGGTGGCGGCGGCGGACCTGTAAAGCCCCCCGAAGACGCGGCGGGACTGAGCCAGATCAACGGCGCGGGGGCAACGTTCCCGAATCCGATCTATTCGAAGTGGTTCTCCGACTACAACAAGCTGCACGCGAACGTGCGGATCAACTACCAGTCAATCGGGTCTGGCGGGGGTATCCGGCAGCTGAGCGAGCGGACGGTCTTCTTCGGCGCGAGCGACCAGCCGATGACCGACGAAATGCTCGCCAAGGCTCCGGGACCCGTGCTGCATTTCCCAACCGTCCTCGGTGCCGTCGTGCCCGTGCACAACATCGAAGGCGTCGACACGCAGGTCAAGTTCACCGGTCCGATCATCGCCGACATCTTCCTCGGCAAGATCACGAAGTGGAACGACCCCGCGCTCACGAAGATCAACCCGGGGGTGAAGCTGCCGTCCACCGCGATTACGGTCGTCCACCGTTCTGACGGTTCGGGCACGACCTTCGTGTTTGCCGATTACCTGTCCAAGGTGTCACCGGAGTGGAAAGAGAAGGTCGGCGCCAGCTCGTCGTTGAAGTGGCCGGTCGGCGTCGGCGGCAAAGGCAACGAAGGAGTCGCCGGGCTCGTCAAGCAGACGCCCGCATCAATTGGCTACGTCGAGCTCGTCTATGCGCTGCAGAACCAGATCAACTACGGCGCCGTGCAGAACCAGTCCGGCGAGTTCGTCAAACCCGAGGTGAAGTCGGTCACCGCGGCCGCTGCCGGCGCGATGGCGACCATGCCGAAGGACTTCCGCGTGTCGATCACGGATTCCCCCGGTGCGGGCGCCTATCCGATTTCGTCGTTCACCTGGATTCTGCTCTACGAATCGCCCGACGACAAGGCGAGCGCCGCGGCCATGAGCGAGTTCATGAAGTGGGCGCTCACCGACGGCCAGAAGGCGGCCGCCGAGCTCGGTTACGCACCGCTGCCGGACGCGCTCGTGCCGATGGAGCTCGAACAACTCAAGCGAATTAAGGTACAGTGATGCGCTTCATGGCCCGCTCGGGGAGCGATCTCGGGTTCAAGGTCGGAACGGGCGCGTTTGCCGCGCTCGTTCTGGTTCTCGTCGGGGCGATCGGCGTCGTGCTGTTCCGCGAGTCGATCCTCTCGGTGCGCGAGTTCGGGCTCGGGTTCTGGGTCACCGACATCTGGGATCCGGTCGCGCACGACTTCGGAGCGCGGCCGTTCATCTGGGGCACTCTGTACTCGTCGTTGCTCGCCCTGCTCATCGCGGCGCCGATTTCTCTCGGCATCGCCACCTACATCTCCGAGCTGTGTCCAGCGTCGCTCCGACAGCCGCTGATCTTCCTCACCGAGCTGCTCGCGGCGATTCCTTCGATCGTGTACGGCCTGTGGGGCCTCTTCGTGCTGGTCCCGCTCGTCCGCGACCTGGAAAACGCCATGCCGGAGTCGCTCCGCGCTCTGCCACTCTTCAGCGGGCCTCCGATCGGGCTCGGCATGCTGTCGGCGGCGCTCATCCTGGCGATCATGGTCACGCCCTTCATCTCGTCGCTCGCGCGCGAAGTGCTGAAGGCGGTTCCCCGCACCCAGCGTGAGGGTGCCTATGCGCTCGGCGCCACGCGGTGGGAAGCCATTCGCGTGGCCCTCTCCTACGGCCGCACGGGCATCGTCGGCGCCATCATGCTCGGGTTCGGCCGTGCGCTCGGCGAAACGATGGCCGTGACGATGGTCATCGGCAACAGCCCGACGGTCTCGGCGTCGCTCTTCGCTCCGCAGTACACGATGGCCGCGGTCATCGCCAACGAATTCGCCGAAGCCTCGGACGACCTGCACCTGCACGCCCTCATCGAAATCGGCCTGGTGCTGTTCACCATCACGCTCATCGTCAACGCGTGTTCGCGATTGCTCATCTGGAACATGAACCGGCAGGCGCAGCCGACAACGAAAGCGAAGCTTGAACCCGCAGCCTTGGGTGACGCCGCATGACCCGGAACACACGCCGCCGCGTCTTTTCACAAATCGCCGTCATGCTGTGCGCATCGTCGGTGATCCTTGCGCTCATCCCTCTCGCGCTGATCCTGTTCTTCGTCGCATCGCGGGGCGTGCAGTCGCTGAACTGGGACTTTTTCACCAAACTTCCGGTGCCTGTCGGAGAAGCGGGAGGCGGCATGGCGAACGCCATTCTGGGCACGCTCATGCTGACGGGATTCGCGGCGCTTGGAGCGGTGCCCGTGGGGATTATCTGCGGCGTCTATATGTCGGAGTACGCGGGCACGCGGCTGGCGTCGGCGGCGCGTTTCGCGGCCGATACGCTCAACGGCGTGCCATCGATCGTGATCGGCGTGTTCGTGTATGCGATTGTCGTACTGCAGCTGCGACAGTTCTCGATGCTCGCGGGCAGCGTCGCGCTGGGCGTGATGATGATTCCGATCATCGCCCGGACCACGGAAGAACTGCTGTTGCTGGTTCCACAGACGCTGCGGGAAGGGGCGCTGGCGCTCGGAGCCACGCGCGCCCGCGCGACGTTCAGCGTGGTGCTGCCCGCCGCGCTCCCTGGCATCATCACGGGCGTCATTCTGGCATTGGCGCGGATTGCCGGTGAAACCGCGCCGCTGCTCTTTACCGCATTCAACAATCGCTATTGGAGCACGAACCCGCTGCAGCCGACGGCCTCACTCACGGTGCAAATCTTCACCTATGCCAGCTCCCCCTATGAGGACTGGCACCGTCAGGCCTGGGCCGGCGCGCTCGTGCTCGTCAGCATCGTGCTGATTTGTTCGCTCCTCGCCCGCACGGCCACACGCCGCCTCGAGCGGATGAACACCGGCAGCTAGTTCCCGGACGGCGGCTGCGCCGCTGGCTGAGGCTTCGGCTTCGCCTTTTTCAATGCGGTTTTCAGTTCGACTTCCGCAGCGCCGCTCTTGTTGGTCTGGAATGTGCCCACCAGCGTCTTATCGATGTAGATGGAGTACTTCGTCTCCGGTGGGAGACCCATCACAGTCAACTCGACTTCCTGGTCGAGGCCGGTCGCGAGCTTCTTGGTTTCGACTTCCGATTCTCCGGTTGCCTTGGTATCGACGCCACAACCAACGAGCTTCGCTTCGCTTTCGTATTCGTTCCCCTCGATCGGCTTCTTGTCGAGTGGGGCGCACAGCACGGCCGTTCCGGTGCTGTCCCTGACCTCGATCACCTTGCCGACCGACAAATCGCCAACGTCCGCAGGTAGAAGCTGCTCCTGAGCCGCGGCGGGACCGGCCAGCCAGGCCGATGCCACGATGCCGAGGGCGATGACTCCCTTTCTCATTCCTCCTCCTTACGGGCATTCGCGCCCGTAAGAACAACGCTACCAGACCCAATGTGAAGAGGAAGTGAACAAAAAAGGGTTACTACTTATGGGTTAGTCGCGACTCCCACCGGACAGGAGACGCCTGTTCCGCCGTGCCCGCAGTAGCCGCGCGGATTCTTCGCGAGATACTGCTGATGGTAATCCTCGGCGAAATAGTAGTCGGGTGCGGGCTGAATCTCCGTCGTGATCGATCCGAATCCCGCCGACGTGAGCCGCTTCTGATATTCGTCGCGCGACTGTTCCGCTGCGCGGCGTTGCGCGTCGGAGTAGTAGTAGATGGCCGAGCGGTACTGAGTCCCGACATCGGCACCCTGCCGCATCCCTTGCGTCGGGTCGTGGCCCTCCCAGAACTGCTTGAGCATCGCTTCGTAGGACGTCCTCGCCGGATCGAACACGACGCGCACCACTTCGGTGTGCCCGGTCTGGCCGGAACAGACTTCCTCATAGCTCGCGTTGGGCGTGAAGCCGCCCGCATATCCGACCGACGTGGAGTACACGCCAGGCAGCAGCCAGAATCCTTTTTCGGCGCCCCAGAAACAACCCATGCCGAAGAGCGCCAGTTCCTTTCCGGCGAACTCATCGTCGAGGGGCGTTCCGTGTACAGCATGGCGATCGGCCACCATCATCTTTGCCGCACGGCCGCGCAGCGCTTTGTCGCGCTCGACCATCGTTGCTTTGCGTGGATTGAACATGTCGCCCTCACAGCTCGGCTAAAGCCGAGCCCTACAAGTAATATAGCGTAATGGCGACGATGATTCTGGCAAGCGCGACGGTCACGGGAGAAACGGGATACGCACAGAAAATTGCGACGGCGGGGCACCAGTTCACCTCGGACGAGCCCGAGAAACGCGGGGGCACGAATACCGGGGCACCGCCATTCGAACTGATGCTCAGCAGCCTCGGGGCCTGCACCAGCATCACGCTGCGGATGTACAGCGAGCGGAAACAATGGAAGCTCGGCACGATCGACGTCAGGCTTCGGCTCCTGAAAGACGGTGAGGAGCCGCTTCGAATCGAGCGAAAGATTTCCGTCAGCGAGGCGATCAACGCCGAACAACAGGCAAAGCTGCTGGAGATCGCCGACAAGACGCCGGTGACCCGCGCGCTGGCGCCGGGGGTGGCTATTCAGACAACACTTGAGCTAGAAACTAAGAACTAGAAACTAGAATCTACGAAGAGATCTCCAAGAAGATTCTAGATTTTAGATCTTAGCTTCTAGATTCTGACCCACCCAGCGCGTTCCAGTCGCGTTGCCTCCAGCCCGAACCGCATGACGGCGTGCTCCACACGGTGCCAGTCGTGCAGCCAGGTGCGCCTTACGACGCGATGGTCCTCCTCTTCACGGACTTCCCACCCGCGTTCGTCTGCCTCATCGACGACGAATGCCCTGACGTGGTCTCGACTCTGGAGCCGCCTGGTGAAGATCATGCCAACCTCCGTAACCTGCCAACAAATACTACTGCGAGAACCGAGCCGGCCCAGAAGCCCAATGGCGACGCCGGATAGAGCCGGAACAGCGTGCAAAACTGTCGTGTTTTCAGACGGACATGACGGGAGACCGGCACGAAAACATGGGCGGAAACGTGACGTAACTCAGAATTAACAGCCCGGCAATCGAGCAGTAACACGCCCGTCTTAATGTCCTAGTCGATGACAAACTTGAGCAAGACGCGTGTGTTGATTGTCGAGGACGAGCCCGATATCGCCGGGCTGATGAAGCATGCGTTGGAACGCGGCGGTGAGATGGACGTCGAAATCGTCAACACCGGAGCGGCGGCGTTGAAGTGCGTCATGGAGGAGCCTCCGGGCCTGGTCCTGCTCGACCTCAACCTGCCCTTCATCGACGGCCTGGAGGTGTGCCGTCTGCTGCGGGGACGCCCTTCCAGCGCGGCCATCCCGATCATCATGGTCACGGCCAGGACCGGCGAATCGGATCGCGTGTCGGGCCTCGAGCTGGGAGCGGACGACTACGTCACGAAGCCCTTCAGCCTGCGCGAGCTGGTCGCACGCGTGCGCGCCGTGCTCCGGCGGCCGCCGCCCGTGTCGGGCAGCGATCGGAATCCCGGTTACGAACGGGGCCGTCTGGCCATCGACTTCGAGGCCGTGTCGGTGCGCGTGTCGGGATCGCCCGTAAGGCTGACCAAGCGCGAGTTCGAGCTGCTGAGGTTCCTCGTCGAAAACCGCAACCGTGTGTTGTCGCGCGATCGGTTGCTCGAGCGTGTCTGGGGACTCGACCGGCAGGTCGAGACGCGATCGGTCGACGTCCACGTCGGACGCCTGCGCGGCAAGCTCGGCCAGGCCGGCCGTCAGATCGAGACGGTCATCGGCATGGGGTACCGCTTCGTCGAAGAACAGAACTTAGTGGAAGACTGAGCCATACTGTGGCGTGGAGATTCTCCGCGGACAGGTCTTCGCCCTCTACCTTTTCGACATCGCCGAGGCGGCCGATCTTCAGGTGGCCGCGGCCAGCATAGGCGGCAGCGTTCGAGCGAAGTTCGCGCCCAAGCCCGCTACTCCGGCCTACGTCCAATACCAGCAGCCACCGCTCGTCTTCGACGGCGCGATCGTCGACCTCCCATCGCTTGACGGGTTCCGCACTGGCTTCAAGATCTTCGACTACGGCGTCATCTCGCTGCGGCTGACCCGCGACTTCCAGGGATCCTGGGCCGAGCTGGCCGCGCTCTCGAACACGCTCATTGAGAACGAAGCGCTGGAACGGCAGGCCGAGCAGGCGTGCCGCGCGGTGGCAGAGCGGCTGACGAAGGCGATGACCAGGCCCCGGTCGACCGCGCTGTCAGAAGACTACCTGGTGATCGCGATCAACGAGATGAGCGAGCCCCACACGGCCGAGGCGCTCGTCGGTCACCACGGCGATGTGATCGCGTCGCTCTTGCGCGGCGAGCGTGCGTCGCTGAGCCGGCAGGAGCGGGAGGAAGTCCTGCGCCACCGCATTTCGTATCTGGCCGACGACCTGGTGATTCCCACATGGAACGCGGCGTTCGTATACGATACTGTCGCCGGAACGCAGGCGGCGGTCGAGATCATCGAGTTCGCCAACTCGCAGCTTCTGCAGTTCCGGTATTACGACGAACTGCTGGACAGCGCGCTGGCGGATATCTATCCCAAGATTCAGAAGGAAGCGCGCTGGTATGACGCGATTCTCGGGCGGCACTACGCGCGCGCCGCGCGCCAGGTGCATGCGCTCTTCATCGACGTGAACGAGCTGACCGATCGTACCGAGAACGCGTTGAAGATCGTCGGCGACGTCTACGCGGCGCGGCTGTTCTCTCTCGTGGGCGCGCGCCTCGACCTCGATCGGTGGAAGACCAACGTGAGCGAGAAGCTGAAGACGATGGACGACATCTATCGATTCGCGGTCGAACATCTCGGCATGGTGCGCGGCGAGCTCCTCGAAGTGACGATCATCGCGATCCTCGTGTTCGAACTGGTGCTCTTCTTCCTGGGAATCATGGTCTGACGTGGACGACGTCCTTGCCATCATCCTCGGCGGCGGCCAGGGATCGCGCCTGTTTCCTCTCACGCAGCAGCGATCGAAACCGGCGGTGCCCATCGGCGGCAAGCACCGGCTGATCGACGTCCCGATCAGCAACTGCGTGCACGCCGATCTGCGGCGGATCTTCGTGCTGACGCAGTTCAACTCGGCCTCGCTCAACCACCACGTCGTGCAGACCTATCGGATGGATCCGTTCTCGCGCGGATTCGTGGACATCATCGCCGCCGAGCAGACGCCGGAGAGCTCGAGCTGGTTCCAGGGCACGGCCGACGCGGTCCGTCGCGCGACCCGCCATTTCCTGCGGCACGAAGCTGACTATTACCTGATCCTCGCGGGCGATCACCTCTATCGGATGGACTACGGCCGGCTGCTCGACGCCCACGTCGATGAAGATGCCGACATCACCGTGGCCGCGCTTCCCGCGACCGCGGCTGACGCGCCGGGGATGGGCATCTTCCGCTTCGATCGTGATGGCCGCATCATCGGGTTCGAAGAGAAGCCGAGCCCCGATCGCCTCCTCGAAATCGGCAGCAGCACGCAGCCCGGCAACCCCTTTCACAATCAGTACAACGGCTCGACGACACCGTTCATCGCGTCGATGGGCATCTACGTGTTCTCGCGCGCCGTGCTGCTCGACCTGCTGCAGAAAACCAGCGCCACCGATTTCGGCCGCGAGGTCATTCCCCGCGCGCTCGACACCCATCGCGTGCGCGCGTACCTGCACGACGGCTACTGGGCCGACGTCGGCACGATCGAATCGTTCTACGAAGCCAACATCAGGCTCACCGAACCGGACGCGCCGTTCAGGTTCTACGATCCGCGCAAGCCCATCTACACGCACGAGCGGTTTCTTCCGCCGTCCGAGATGCGCGCGTGCACGCTTCGCGAGTCGATCGTGGCAGACGGGTGCATTCTGGATGACTGCACGATCGAGCAGTCGGTCGTCGGCATCCGCACGCAGGTCTCGCGCGGGACCAGCATCAGGCGGTCGGTGCTGCTGGGCGCCGACATGTACGAACCGGAGGCCGCCACGCCGCTGGGCATCGGCCGGAATGTCGTGCTCGACCGCGTGATCATGGACAAGAACTCGTCGATCGGAGACGAGGCACGGCTGGTCAACGAGGCTGGCCTGCAGCACGCCGACGGTAACGGCTACTTCATCCGGGGCGGGGTGATTATCGTACCCAAGGGGGGCCGCGTCGCGCCCGGAACCCGCATCTGAGAAACGGTTCCGGGATCTATTTTCGCCAAGAAACGGATCCCGGAACCGTTTTCAAAGGCCTTTCAAAACCGTAAGCGACACGGGTTGTATCACTTCCGCATCGGCCATCCAAAGTTTACACGGCCGTCACGCGAAGTACGGCACCATCAATCCTGTCCAGAGTCATCACAGGACAATAACACCCATGATTTTTACAAAACGACTGGCCACCCAGGGCCACAGCCGTCAACTCACGATAGAGCGAAGTATCACGTCAGGATGGATCGCGCGCGAGCACGACGACAGCGACATTCGCACCAGCCGTCTCCACGACTGGCGGCACGTCGAAATGGCCATTGCGCTCTTCGAACTGAAAGCGCTGGCGTTGCAGAACCAGGGGTGGTCGGAAACGACCTGACTGAAGACTGGCGACTGGTAACTGACGACTACTTGCCTATCCTGCGCAAAATGCGAGGCGTGAGGAACCACCGAAGCCGGCCGGCCCCGGTCGGCGGAAGGGCCGTCACGTCAATCCGGCAGATCCCCCCCTTCTTGAAATCCAGCGCGCGGCGCAACCCGATCAACCTGCTGGCCAGTTCGCCGATCCCGGGCTCGTGACCGACGAGCGCGATGCGATGCCGGCGCTGCTGCCTGGCAAGATCCTCGACGATGGCGTTGTGCGTGCCGCCGGGCGCGAGCGACGCCACGTTCACAATCGGCGGCGTGTTGCGGAAGGCGCCGGCGACGATTTCGGCGGTCTGACGCGTGCGCACGAGCGGACTGGTCAGGATGACATCGAACTCGACATCGAGCGCCAGAAGCGCTTTCGATTCGCGCCGCAGCTTCTGCATGCCTTCGCTCGAGAGCGGGCGTTTGGTGTCGTCCGGGTACGCGTCTCCGCGCTCGGCGGCCACACCGTGCCGGATGAGGTACAGCTCGAACCGTTCGTTGTCCATCGGCTACTTCGCGTGGGAGTCGGCGTGCGGGGTGCTGGTTACGTGCGCCTGGCGGCGCGGAGGCATCGTCAGCGCCGGCACGATCTGCTGCCGTACTTCCTTGACCACCACGGCCAGCTGGTCGCGATGCTCCACGAAGCTGGCGTGCAGCCGGCGACACTCGCGATCCAGAGAGTCGGCGTACACCGTCAGGTCGCCCGTGTTCGATCCAACGCCCGGAGCCGTTTCGGTCTCACGCACGTGTTTGACGAGCGTCTGCAAGTCGTGCATGTCGCCCAACCGCTCCTGATTTCGTTTGAGGATTCTCAAGAGCGGCGCCGTGCCGGCCACCCCCGCGTCGCGCGCGACCTCGAGCGCGTAGCGCAGCTTTTTCGCCGAGATGCGCACGCCGTGCAGCCGCTCCGGAACATACAGCGGGCCGGCGTCATCGATCGTGGCGCTGAGCCTCTTCGCGCGCCGCATCAGGCGGGCCGCAAGCACGCCCCGCCACTCGGCTTCGAGCCTGCTCTCCGCCTTCTGTTTCCGGCCCTGCCCTTTGCGCCGGCCTTTCCCATCGGCCACCCGCTCGAGCTTTTTCAGAAGCCGCTTCACGTCGCTGACCGGCGCGTCGCCGTCGAGCTCGTCGCGCAGCGTCTGCCGCCGCGCGGCGATTTCCCGGCGCACGATTTCCAGAGACCGGTCCGACATTCCGGGGGGTGCGCCTCTGTCGTCGAGAAGGTGAAGCTCGACGTCCAGCTCGCGGATGGGACCCAGCGCCCGCGTCAGGGCGCGCATTTTCCTGTTGAGTTTCTTGACTTTCGCCGGAGGCGCGGCAACCGCGACGATCGGCAGCGCTTCGCGAATACGGCGCGACGCCACACGGGTCTTGTGCAGGCCTCGCGTGCGGCCGCTGACGAATTCCGGCCACACGGCGCTGAGCTCGTTCAATCGTTTGCGCCAGAGCCTGTCGCGGGGAGTTGTAGCGTTCATGCTAGGATGCGGGACGGGTCATGCAGCGAGAGCCGTCTTTGTATCCTCCATTATAGAAAGTCTGTATGACGGCGACAACTCCTTTATTTACAAATAGATGCGGATAGCAGCCATCGACTGCGGAACCAACTCGATCCACATGATCGTGGTCAGGATCCGACCGGACCTGTCCTTCGAGGTCATCGATCGAGAGAAGGACATGGTGCGCCTGGGATCGGGAGGTCTCGATGGAAAGGCGCTGACGGCCGAGGCGATGGCGGCCGCGCTGCAAACTTTTTCGCGGTTTCGCCGGCTGGCTGAATCGCATCAGGTCGAAGAGATTCTGGCGGCGGCCACGAGCGCGGTCCGGGAGTCCGGCAACGGCGGCGAGTTCCTGGCTGCCGTCGAGCGTGAAACGGGGATCAAACCCCAGGTGATTTCGGGCACCGAGGAAGCTCGCCTCATCCATCTGTCCGCCGTCTACGGTGTCGATGTTGCGGGTGCTTCGGCCGTGGTGGTGGACATCGGTGGCGGAAGCGTCGAGATCACGCATGGTGCCGGCACGTCGATGCGGGTTGCGAAAAGCTTCAAGCTGGGGGTGATCAGGCTGACGGAGCGCTTCGTTCGTACCGATCCCCTGTTGGCGCGCGACGAGCGCAAGATGGTCGCGCACATCGAGGACGAGCTCGCGAAATATCTGCGCGATATCCGCACGGCCGGCTTCGACCGCGTGATCGGCACCTCGGGTACCATTCTGAGCCTGGGCACGGTCGCGACGGCGGAACGCCGGGGGCCGAGCGACGAGATTCGCAACCTGCGTGTTTCAGCCAAGCAGATACATCGGGTGCGCAAAGACGTGATCGACCGCAGCATTTCGGATCGCATGAAGATGCCGGGGCTCGACCCGCGGCGGGCCGACCTCATCGTCGCGGGCGCCGTGCTGCTCGATACGATTCTCGAGCATCTCGAGGCAAGCGAGATCACGCTGTGCGATCTCGCGCTGCGCGAAGGTCTCGTGCTCGACTACATCCAGCGCAACCGCAAGCACATCGCGCAGGCCGGGCAGTATCCCGACGTGCGCCGCCGGAGCATCGTCGAGCTGGCGGAGCGCTGCAGCTACTGGCCGGAGCACGCCAACCAGATTGCACGCCTTTCACTGGCGATCTTCGACCAGACGCAGAAGGTGCACGGCCTGACGGACCGCGAGCGCGAGTGGCTCGAGTTCGCCGCGCTGCTGCACGACATCGGCACGCACATCAGCTATCCGCGGCACCACAAGCACTCGTATTACCTCATCAGGAACGGCGATCTTCGCGGCTTCGAGCCGGACGAGTGCGAGATGATCGCGCTCGTCGCGCGCTATCACCGGAAAACGACGCCGAAGAAATCGCACGCCGACTTCCGCTCGCTGGGCCGGAGCGAGCGCCGCACCGTGCGGACACTGTCGGCCATTCTCCGGTTCGCCGAAACGCTCGACCGCAGTCACGCACAGGCGGTGGGCGGCGTCGAGATCCTCGACCGCGGCGAGGAATACCTCATCAAGCTGCGCACAACGGGCGATTGCGAGCTCGAGCTCTGGGCCGCCCAACGACAGACCGCACCGCTCCAGCGCATCCTGGGCAAGCCCATCCGCCTGAGCGCCGGCAGAGTCTTTTATGCTGAACAACCTGAGCACGCCGCACGAATATCCGGGGAAGCTGTTCGTGGTCGAAGGCATCGACGGGTCGGGAAAAACCACGCAGCTCGCCCTGCTGGCCAAGTGGCTGAGCGCCGCAGGACTGCGAGTGTTCGTCACGGAGTGGAACTCGTCGGCGCTGGTGAAAACGGCGACGAAAATGGGAAAGAAAAAGAATTCCCTGACACCGACGACCTTCAGTCTGCTACACGCCACTGACTTCGCCGACCGGCTCCTGTACAACATCGTGCCGCCGCTGAAGGCAGGCATGATCGTGCTGGCCGACCGCTACGCCTACACCGCGTTCGCGCGCGACGTGGCGCGCGGGGTCGATCGCGCGTGGGTACGCGACCTCTACAGCTTTGCCGTCCGGCCCGACCTCGCGCTCTACTTCCGCGTGCCGATCGACGTCTCGCTCGATCGCCTGATGGCACGCCGTGTGAAGCTGAAGTTTTACGAGGCGGGACTGGACATGGGCTGGAGCATCAACGCGCAGGAGAGCTTCCGGATGTTCCAGGGCAAGGTGCTCGACGAGTACGACCGCCTGGTCGAGGAATTCGGCCTCAGCGTGGTCGACGCATCGGTCGCGATTACCGATCAGCAGCAGATGGTGCGCAATCTCGTGTCGAGGCAGCTGGAGAAGCCGACGTTGGAGGTTGTAAATCAGTAGAGCAGGTTCGTAGGTTCGTAAGGTTCGTCGGGTTCGTGGTTCGGTGGCGCAGGGCTTCAGCCCTGCCGTGAATTGTTCGGTAGCGCAGGGCTTCAGCCCTGCGGTGAAGAGCGATGACAGATCAGAAAGACACCAAAGACGCGAAGGAGCAGACGCCGGAGTTCGGCGCCAACGGACACATCCAGCCTGGGCGTTATTACGGCCACGGCCTGCCCTACGCGCCGATCGATCACTACCCGGGCAAGATCATCGCCGTCGAGGGGACCGACGGCGTGGGACGGAGCACGCAGATCCGCCTGCTGCGCGAATGGCTCGAAGTGCAGGGGTACGGCGTCGTCGAGACGGGGTGGACGCGCTCGGCGCTGATGCAGCCGACCATCGAGCTCGCGAAGTCGAGCAACACGCTGAACAAGCTGACGTTCGTGCTCCTCTACGCCACCGATTTCGCCGACCGGCTCGAGAAGGAGATCATCCCGGCGCTCAAGGCCGGTTTCGTGGTGCTGTCCGATCGGTACATCTTCTCGGCGCTGGCGCGGGCGGGCGTCCGCGGCGTCGATCGCGCGTGGCTTCGCAGCCTGTACGGGTTTGCCATCGCCCCCCATCTGGTCTTCTATCTCAAGATCGACGTCGACACGCTGATTCGCCGGGTGCTGTCGGCCCGCGGGATGGACTTCTGGGAATCGGGCATGGACCTCAAGGGGGGCGACGACATCTACGACAGCTTCCGGTCCTACCAGAACAAGCTGTTGCGCGAGTATTCGTCGATGGCCGACGAGTTCGGCTTTCGCGTGCTCGACGCGCGGCGTCCGGTTGACGTGCTCCAGGACGAGCTGCGCCGGCAAGTGCAGGCCTTTCTGGTGAATGCGGACGGGGCCCAGACGCAGGAACCGGAGCCCGCCGAGAAGCATTCATGACACTTCTTGTGTCATCTTCAGGTGTTAACACGGTATTAACACGCGCGCGATACAGTAGAAAACGTGCCTGACACTGTGACGACTGCCCCGCAACTGGCGGCGCCCCCGCCGCGGCGCACCGACGCCAAAGAGACGCCGATCAAAATCCGCGTCGACCACCTGAATTTCTATTACGGCGAGTCGCGCGTGCTGCACGACATCTCGGTTGGCCTGCACGAAAACCAGGTCTCGGCGTTCATCGGACCGTCAGGGTGCGGCAAGAGCACGTTTCTGCGCACGTTGAATCGGATGAACGACATCATCCCCGCCACCCGCGTGGAGGGGGACATCCTCATCGACGATCACAACGTCTATTCGGGCGGCACCGACGTGGTCGACCTGCGGCGCCGCGTGGGCATGGTGTTCCAGAAATCGAATCCCTTCCCCAAATCCATTTTCGAGAACGTGGCCTACGGCCTCCGGATCAACGGTCTGGCCAAAGACCGGGCCGACCTGACCTACCGCGTCGAGGAAAGTCTGCAGCACGCCGCGCTGTGGGACGAGGTGAAGGACCGGCTGCACGCATCGGCGCTGGCACTCTCCGGCGGACAGCAGCAGCGGCTCTGCATTGCCCGCGCCCTGGCCGTGCGGCCCGAGATTCTGCTCATGGACGAGCCGGCGTCGGCGCTCGACCCGATTGCCACGCAGCGCATCGAAGAGCTGATTTACGATCTCAAGAAGGACTACACGATCGTCATCGTCACCCACAACATGCAGCAGGCGGCGCGCGTCTCCGATTACACGGCATTTTTCTGGCTCGGCAAGCTCGTCGAATACGGACGCACCGATCAGATTTTCACCACACCGAAAGAAAAACTGACCGAGGACTACATCACGGGACGATTCGGCTAATGGAACGACAACACTTTCAACAGGAGCTGGAATCGCTCAAAGAGCGCCTGCTCGCCATGGGCGGCCTGGCGGAAGAACGCGTCCGCACGGCGATGCTGGGACTGGTCGAGCGCGACCCCGACCTCATCGACGAGGTGCTCAACGGCGACATGCCGCTCAACGAGCTGCACATCGAGATCGACGACCTCTGCCTGAAGCTGCTGGCGCTGCACTCGCCCATGGCGGCCGACCTGCGGGCGATCATGGCCGCGATCAAGATCAACAGCGACCTCGAGCGCGTCGGCGACATGGCCGTCAACATCGCCGAGGCGGCGCGCCGGTATGCGTCGCATCCGCCGGTCAAGAAGCTGATCGACATTCCTCGAATGGCCAACACGGCCCAGCGCATGCTGCGCGACGCGCTCGATTCGTACGTGCGCGGCGACATGCAGCTCGCGCAGCACGTGCTGGACGAAGACGACGACCTCGACTCGCTGAAGACCCAGGTGTTTCGCGAGCTGCTGACCTACATGTTGTCGGACCCCTCGACCATCGAACCGGCGCTCGACCTGATTCTCATCTCGCGCCATCTCGAGCGCATCGGCGACCATGCGACGAACGTCGCCGAGGACGTCATCTTCATGGTGTCGGGCCGCGACGTCCGTCATCACGCGGCGGATCAGCAACCTTAAAGGGTCCGGGTTCCCGTTCCGGTTCCGGTTCGGGTTCCCGGTTCAGTTCCAGTGTTCCACGTTCAAGTCCCGCCTCCGGTTGGAGCGCGAACCAGAACCTTTGAAATCAAACCTTTGAAACACGAACCGGAGCCCCGGAACCGAACCGGGAACCCGAACTGGAACCGGAACAGGAACCCGGAACCTGGAGCGTCAGGTAGAATGTGCGGTCGTGCCTGCTCGCGTGTGTGTCTTTTGCCGTCGCGAGCCCGCACAAGCACCCTGGATTCCCTTCTGCAGCGAGCGCTGCAAGCTTCAGGATCTTGCCCGGTGGGTCGACGGCAGCTATCGCGTGCCGGCCGAGCCTGTTCAGCAAGACGCAGAAACAGACACCCTCGAGCACGGCGGGGGCGTCGTGAGCGAACGACGCGAGTCGGGCGACGACGAGACGGACCAGTAGCGCGCTTATGGCTGATACGCTGACGATTACCGACAACCGCACGGGCAAGCAGTACGAAATCCCCATCAAGGAAGGCGCGATTCGGGCCACCGATCTGAGGCAGATCAAGGCCGTCGACGACTCGGGGCTGACGACCTACGACCCGGCCTTCCTCAACACCGCGGCCTGCCGGAGCGCGATTACCTATATCGACGGCGACAAGGGCATCCTCTGGTATCGCGGCTATCCCATCGAGGAACTGGCCGAGCACTGCACGTATCTCGAAACCGCGTACCTGATCCTCTTCGGAGAGCTGCCCACCGAAAAGCAGCTCCAGACCTGGACCGACGAGATCACGCAGCACACGCTGCTGCACGAGAACGTCAAGAAGCTGATGGAGGGGTTTCAGTACGACGCCCATCCGATGGGCATCTTCATCAGCACCGTCGGCGCGCTGTCGACGCTGTATCGTGACGCCAAGCTGGTCTTCGATCAGGAGTCACGCAACCGGCAGCGCCTGCGCCTCATCGCCAAGGTGGCGAGCATCGCGGGCTACGCCTACCGCCACAGCATCGGGCGCGCCTATGTGTATCCCGACAACGACCTGAGCTTCACCGGCAACTTCCTCAACATGCTGTTCAAGATGACGGAGCTGAAGTACCGGCCAAACCCGGTGCTCGAGCGGGCACTCGACGTGCTCTTCATCCTGCACGCCGATCACGAGCAGAACTGCAGCACGACCGCCATGCGCGTGGTCGGCAGCTCGCACGTCGATCCGTATTCGTCCATCGCGGGCGCCGCGGCGGCGCTCTGGGGCCCGCTGCACGGCGGCGCGAACGAGGCGGTGCTGAAAATGCTCGAGGAGATCGGCACCATCAAGAACGTGCCGGCGTTCATCTCGCGCGTCAAGGGGGGCGACGGCCGCCTCATGGGCTTCGGACATCGCGTCTACAAGTCGTACGATCCGCGGGCGAAGATCATCAAGCGCATCGCCGACGAGGTGTTCGAAGTCACCGGCAGGAACCCGCTGCTCGATATCGCGCTCGAGCTCGAGCGCATCGCGCTGCAGGACGAGTACTTCGTGACGCGCAAGCTCTATCCGAACGTCGACTTCTACTCGGGGCTCATCTATCAGGCGATGGGCTTTCCGAAGGATTTCTTCCCCGTGCTCTTCGCCATCCCTCGCACCGCGGGCTGGTTCGCGCAGTGGGAAGAGATGCTGAGGGATTCGGAACAGAAGATCGCGCGGCCGCGGCAGCTCTACGTGGGACCAGCGAAGCGGGCGTTCGTCGCAAGGGACAAGAGACAATGAGGGAACCGCGTTCCGGTTCTGGTTCGTTCAGAGTTCTGGTTGCCGCCGCGCTTGTCGCGGCGGCGTGCGTCACGGAACCCGAAGCCCAGAGCCCGAAGCCTGACGCCAAGTTCGATTCCTCGCGCGCCTACGAGCACCTGCGGCAGGTCGTGAGCTTCGGCCCGCGTCCAGCGGGCTCGCCCGCCATCGAGCGCACGCGCCAGTACATCATCGAGCAGCTGAAGACAGCCGGCGTGGCGGTGACGCAGCAATCCTTCGTGGCGAAGACGCCCATCGGCGACATTCCCATGGTCAACCTGATCGCGACGATTCCGGGCGCGCGACCGGACCGCATCGCGATTACGGGGCATTACGACACGAAGCTCTTCCGCGAGTTTCGTTTTGTCGGGGCCAACGACGCCGGCTCGAGCACGGCGTTCCTCATCGAAATCGCGCGGGTGCTCAAGGCGCGTCAGAACGCGCTGACGATCGAGCTGATTTTCTTCGACGGCGAGGAAGCGACGCTGCGCGACTGGGGCGGCACCGACCACACCTACGGCAGCCAGTACTACGTGGACAACGGGCGCAAGACCGGCACGCTGTCGGGCCTCAAGGCGATGGTGCTGGTGGACATGATTGGCGAACGCTCGCCGCGTTTCATGCGCGAGGCCAACTCGACCCCGTGGCTCACCGACATCATCTGGTCAACGGCGCAGAAGCTCGGCCACGGTTCGGTGTTCGTCAACGCCAGCACGCCCATCGAAGACGATCACGTTCCCTTCCTCAAGGCCGGCGTTCCGTCGGCCGACATCATCGACCTGGACTACCCGGAGTGGCACGCGCCCGGGGATACACTCGATCAAACCTCGGCGCGAAGCCTTCAAGTGGTGGGAGACGTGGTGCTGGCCTCGCTCGCGCCGATTGAAGCCCGGCTGGCCAGATAGGCCGACACCTGAGTTTCCAACAGAAGGTCAGAAGATCAGAAGGAACCTGGGTTCTAAACAGGAGATCAGGAGATTAAGAGAATCTTTTGAAAAGATTTCTCCTGGTCTTCTGATCTTCTGTTTGTCTTCGGGTCAGGAATCAGTGCCTGCCAATCCAATTTGCAATGTCGGTGATGACCTGCGGATCCACGTGGGCGGGCCGAAGGTATTCGTCCGGCATCGATCGGCCCTCGCCTGCAATGAACAGGTGGTTCAGCGCGGGGTATACCGTCAGCGTCGCATGCGCGCGGCCTTCGAGCGCCCGCTTCCAGCCGGCAAAATCTTCCAACGTCACCTGATAGTCACGCCCGCCCTGCAGCACCAGCATCGGCTTCCCGAGTTTTGCAGCGAGCTCTTCAGGCCGGTAGCCTCGTAAGTCGAGCCAGTAGCTCGCCGGCATCGGGCTGCCCATGAAATCGACGCTCATATCCGCCCGCAGCTGAGGGTCGCGCACCCGTCGCGCGAAATCCTGAGCGGCCGAGGTCTCGGGGGCGTCTGCGCCCCTCAAGTACGTGAACTGATCGATGATGACGTCTTCGAGTGGGCGCGTGGTGCCAGCCAGCACGATGAAACCCTTGAGGGCGGCCGAAGCGGACGCGATGCGCGGGGCCAGCATGCCACCGAGACTGTGACCGAGAACGAATCGTCTCGTCTTATCGACGCCGGGCTGTGACGCAAGCACGTCCACCGCCGCGACCGCATCGTCAACCGTTTCGTCCTTGACCGTTCCGGTTTTCGGTTTGACTGACGCCGGTCGCTTGTCATAGCGGAGCACGGCGATGCCGCGACTTGCCAGACCCCACGCCAGATCCTTGAAGACCTTGTTCGGCCCGATGGTCTCGTCGCGGTCGTGCGGCCCAGAACCGTGAACCAGGACGACGCCCGGCGCGAGCCCGTCCCGCTTCGGCAGTGAAATGGTTCCGGGCAGACTGAAGTCGCCCACCGCAACGGGCGCCTCGGCGAACATCGACTGGTCTGCGTAAGCCGGTGGGTTCCATGCGGCGGCGTTCTTCGGCGGCCCGAGAAAGAACAGGCCCGCGATCTTTCCGTCGTCGTTGAACGCGAGTCGAATGACGAAAGGGGTCTTTTCAAACGCCGTCGTCAGATCGACAGCAGTCACGCCTTGCGCTGGAACAGGGATGATCTGTACTGACGTGACACTCTTGTGTGCCCCGATCTGATTGGTCACTTGCTCCCACACGGCGGCGAGCTTCTCCCGCGGCAACCCCGCTGCCATCTTCTGATCGAAGCGTGCCACGACCTTGTCGAACGCCCCCGCGGCCAGCTCAGAGACCGTCTCGCGGCCGAGCGCTTCGAAGTCGGGCGCCGCTGTCACACCACACGTGGCGATCAGAAGCATCGAGATGATCAAGCGAGTCAGTTGCAGATACCTCCTTGCCATTCGTCGAACTCCCCGGCTCCTAAACTCCTGTTCCGAACCTCAGGAACGCGATCACCATCGTGGCGAGCACGAGCACGGCGATGATCACGTACAGGATGACCGGCCGTTTTTTCCTTGTGGCCACAAACGGCTTGTGAATGGCTTCCTGGACGGATGCGCCACATCGAAAACAGATGAGCGCCTTCTCGGCGATTTCGGTTCCACACGCGCGGCACTTCATCGGTACGGCCAGGGATTATGGCACAATCGATCGCATGATTCCGCTGCGCGACGTGATTCCGTCGCGGACGTTTCCGTTCTTCGTCGTCATCTTCATCGCGCTCAACACCGCCGCGTTCCTGTTTGAAGTCTCACTGTCCGATCGTGAGCTGCAGTCGCTTCTCTTCACGTACGGTGTCGTGCCGGCGCAACTGCAGCTTCTCACCGTGTTCACGTCGATGTTCCTCCACGGAGGGTGGCTGCACTTCCTCGGAAACATGCTGTATCTGTGGATCTTCGGCGATAACGTGGAAGACCGGCTCGGCCACGGGCGCTTCGTGCTGTTCTATCTCGCCTGCGGCGCCGCCGCCGCGCTCGCGCACGTGTGGGTGAATCCGGCCTCGCGCGTCCCGACCATCGGCGCCAGTGGGGCCATTGCCGGCGTCATGGGCGCGTATTTCGTGCTGTACCCGAACTCGCGCGTACTGGCGCTCGTACCGCTCATCATCATCTTTGAAGTCATCGAGGTGCCGGCCATCGTGTTCCTGGGCATCTGGTTCCTGATGCAGTTCTTCAGCGGTGTGGGATCGCTCGCCGAAACCGGCGTCAGGACGGGCGGTGTTGCCTTCTGGGCGCACGTCGCCGGATTTCTCTCGGGAATAGCGGGGGTGCTGGTGCTGAAGAAGCCCTCGCGTACGCGCTGGGCCACATGAATCGGCTGCGTCGAGACAGCGACTTACTTAGTTGATCGAATCTGGGCGGAAATCTTCGCGAGCTCGATGGCGAGGCGCTCGAATTCCTCTTCGTACTGGCCCGCAGGCATCTCCCCTTTGCGCGCCTTCAACTGCTCGATCTCGACTTCGATCGCAATGCGGCGCTTGTCGAGCGCGGCCACCGCGGCGTTCGCGGACGTCGCCGCCGGTGCGGCATCGAGGAACGTCGTCCTGGCCAGCACGCCGTCGCCGGCGGCTGTCGCCGTGGCCTCTTTCCCGACGCCGTCGCCGTTGTCGTCGATGATCGAGCGCTCGGTCACGAGCGTGCCCTTCTGCTCGAACGACTGCTTCACCGCCTGGCTCGCGTACGTGAACGCCTCCCAGACCGAGAGCCGCCCGTTCTTGTCGTTGTCCGCTTTTGCCTGGTCGGTGAGCGCCTCGATGAAGTACTGCGGAAAGACCGTGGCGTATTTCTGCGCGGACGAATCGGTCGCGGCAATCACGATGCGATTCTTGCCCGACAGCGACTGCACGAACTCGAAGCTCGAGCTCGTCGTGTTGACGAACACGAGCCGTGCGGCAATGCCGTCGAGCGAGGCCTTCCATTCGCGCGAGTCCATGTCGGGCCCGACGAGATTGAACTTCGCGACAGTGCCATCGTAGGTCCCGTGACCGAGCAGTACGACCAGCAGCGTGTCGTCGGCCGTCAGCCTGGGCTTGAGCGTGGTGAGCGTGCGCATCACGTTCGCGCGATTGGCGATATCGGACTCGCCTGCGCCTTCAGACAGCACGATGATGTGGTCCGCGGCAAACCCGAGGTGTTTCTGGAGCGTCGACTGGAGCGACGACACCCACGTTTTCTGGCTCTCCGCGAACTTCTCGCTGCCCGAGGCGCCCGACACGACGAGCGCATAGCGCTCCTCGGCCGCAGCCAGCACGGGCGCTGCGAGGGTAAGCAGCAGCACACTTATTCTGAAGACAGAGCCCTGCCTCGCCGAGGCGCCGCAGGCGCGGAGGCGGGTCACGGCCCCACCACCTTCAACAGCAAGTCCTGCGCGCGCGGATAGCCCGGGGCGACTTCGATCGCCGCCAGCGCCGCCCGGCGCGCCCGCACCTTGTCGCCGATGGCCAGATAGCCTTCCGCGAGATCCGAGTGGGCGCCCGCCGGATCCAGGGTACCTGCGGCAATCGCGGCGCGGAACTCGCGCACGGCGGTGCGGGCGTCGCCCGCCTGCAACTTCATCCGCCCCAGCGCCGTGTGGTTGGCCGCATCGAACGGATCGAGCTGGGCGATGCGCTCGTACGCCGATAGCAGCTTCGCGGGAGACGCCTTCGTGACTTCGTACTGTTTGAGCAGCTGGCGAACGGCGTCGAGGTCGGTGTTTTCGTACTGCATCAGCTTCTCGAGCTCGCTGATGGCGCGCGCCGAATCCTTTCGCTCGATGGCCATTTGCGCCATCACCGCGCGCGGGCTTCGCGCCCCCGTCGCCATCGGCACCATCTCGGCCGCGCGCTCGAGCACCTTGAACGCCTCGTCGATGCGCCCGGCTTTTCGCAGGAACTCACCGTAGGCGACCTGCGCCTGGAAGCTGTCTGGAAACGCCGCCGCAACGGACTCTGGATTCCCCTTGCCAGGCTCGAGCTCCTTGGGCGGCCTCAGCGCTTTGACGATGGTGCCGTATTTCGCGTTCAGAAGCGTGTCGAAATCGGCCTGCAGCGTGTCGATGTCCACGCCAAGCCCGGCTTTCAACGCGGCTTCACCTTCGAGCCCCTCACCGTAGCTCATGAGCAGCTTGCGCAGCGCCCCCATGCCGTACTTCTCGACGATGTGCTCTGTCAGGATGGAGGCTTCGTAGTAGGCGAGCGAAATCTTTTCGGGATCCTGGAAGGCCGCATTCAGCTCGCGGAGCGTCATGTGCTCGCCCTGCCCGTAGGCGGCGACAAACGAGAGCTCGCCTTCGCGTCCCCATGCGGGCGATCCGAGTTTCTCTTCGTAGGTCGAAATCCCCTCCGTGAGCCACCGCGGCACGCGCTGCTTCGACAGTTGCAGCGTGATGACGTGCGCCAGCTCGTGCCACAGCGTGGGTGCCCAGTTGAAATCGCCGGGAGGACGCGCTTTCGGCGAGTCGAGCGTCACGACGCGCCCGAAACAGGCGCCGAGCGCGCCGATCATCCCCGGCAGCCCCACGGTGCGCACGGCGAAGTCGTCGTGCTTGGGGAACATCTCGATCAGAATCGGGCCCTTCGGCACGAAGTCGTACTTCTTCGCAAAGATGTCGAGCGCCTGCTGCGCCAGTGGGCCGACGTACTCGCGCATCACCGGCATTTCGCTGGCGTGGCTCTTGAACACGAGGTTGCCTTCGGTGACCACCTCGAACTTCTCGAGCGAATCGAGCATCGTCAGGAGGTTGAACGTCGTCTGATCGAACTTGTCGATGGCAAACGATTTCTCGAGCACCTGCCGCGCCTCGGCTTCGTCGCCCGTGCGCAGGAGCTGCACCCCGAGCGCCGAGAGCGTGCGCACGTCGTTCGGATCGATCTCGAGCGCCTTGCGGCTCATCACCACCGCTTCTTCGAAGCGGTAGTTCGCGGCGGCCAGCTCTGCCGGCACACGGTAGGCGCCGCTGAACCGGGGATTGATCTTCAAAGCCGCGGCGGCCTCCTGCTGGAGGTCGGCTTGACGGCCTTCGATGTAGGCAACGGCGCCGCTCCAGGCGAAGGCATCGAGGCTGGCCGGATTGATGGACTTCGCTTTCGCAATCAACGCCTTGGCCGCTTCGCGATCGCTCTTGTCGAGCTCGAGCTGCGCCTTGAGCAGGTACGCCTCGACCACGTTCGGATCGAGCGACAGCGCCTGCTCGAGCGCTTTCTCGGCTCCCGGCGGGTTCACATCGACGAGCGCCCGTGCCATGCCGACGAGCGCCGGAATCCACTTGGCGTCGGCGGCAAGCGCGTCCTGAAATGACTTGGCGGCCTCGGGGTTGTTGTGGACGTGGAGGAATAACTCGCCCCAACCCGTGTGCAGCGCCGGATCGGTTGGCGCTTTCTCGGTGGCGAGGCGATAGGCGTCGTTGGCGAGCTGAAATTCACCAAGCGAGCGGGCGGCACGGCCCAGCCGCGCGTACTCGACGGGCGAGGTCCGCGGCCCGACCTGCAAGTCGGCGATGCGTTTAAGCAGAGACCGCGACTCGTCCACGCGTCCCAGCAGCTCGTAGAAAAGAGCCAGCTCGAGGGCGGCTTCCCCTTCCGGTGCCTTCGCGGCCAACGGCTTGAGCAGGGCTTCCGCTTCCGCGTACTCCCCGCGATTGATGGCCGCACGCGCCTTGACGACGATCGGGTCGCTGACGCCCTGCGCGTGCGCAATGCGGCTCGCCCGTCCGTCCGACACCGTTCCAATCGCCAGTGCCACGGCCACGAGGCGGATCAACGCGCCGCGCCAGAACCC
The DNA here is from genome assembly GCA_963746535.1 of Vicinamibacterales bacterium. GTDB lineage: Bacteria > Acidobacteriota > Vicinamibacteria > Vicinamibacterales > JAMQPK01 > JAMQPK01. The sequence goes on from CAVVBP010000014.1 coordinate 654,883, forward strand.
GGATTTCATGGAAAATCCATTATGCGCGATTTCCGCGGTTGTCGTCGTCGGGATCGTCGTTCCCAGCGGGCGCGTTGCCCTGTTCGTCGAGGAAGACCATCGACTGATGCGAGGGAATCTCGAAGCGTTTTTGGCACGTCTTGCACGTGACGTCGTCGTCCATCCGGATGAGATAATCGCGCAGCTTCGCGTACAGCGCGCGGTCGCGGGCATCGGCCCCCGGCGGCAGGCTTTTCTTCTTCGTCCGGCGCATCCACCGCACCATGTACTCGTTGCGCCGCTTACAGCGGGGACAGGTGTATTGAACCGGTTTTTGCTCCGGCCGCTCCGTAAAGAAGTCCCGTTCGTCCATGAGCCCATCATATCGCATCGTCTTTTACGTCTCGGGCCACGGCTTCGGCCACACCTCGCGCACCGTCGAAGTCATTCATGCGCTCCTTCGGGCGCGGCCCGACACCAGCGTGGTCATCCGGACGTCGGCGCCCCGACGACTCTTCGAGCGTACGCTTCAAGGCCAGATAGAGTTCGTCGAGTTTGAGAGCGACACTGGCATGGTGCAGCTGGACAGCCTGACCATCGATCTCGAGGAGAGCCTGCGACGGGCCATAGAGTTCCAGCGGCACATGCCGCAGCTTGCGGCCACTGAGGCGGCCTACCTGCGCGCGTACGGCGCCGACGTCGTCGTCGGCGACATCCCGCCACTGGCGTTCGCCGCGGCCGGCGCGGCTGGGGTTCCGTCGATCGCGATCGGCAACTTCACCTGGGACTGGATTTACGACGCGTATCCGGACCACTCGACGCGCCCGCTCGTGGATGCCATTCGCGCGGCGTATCAGACCGCGACGCTCGCACTGCGGCTGCCGATGGCTGCCGGATTCGAAGGGTTGGAATCGTTCACGCGGGATATCCCGTTCATCGCGCGGCGGTCGCAACGGGACCCCGATAACGTCCGGCTAATGCTCGGCCTCCCCGCCCGCGCGCGAGGCAAGCCGCTCGTGCTGATGTCGTTCGGCGGCTACGGCGTCTCGGGACTCGATACCGCCGCCCTCGCGGCGCTGACCGATACACCATCGCGACCACCGATATCCCCGCCCGGGAGCACATCAAGCCGACGGCCGGCGTGCTGCACATTTCAGAGCAGGAGCTGTACGGGCGAGGGCTGCGCTACGAAGACCTGGTACGCGCGGCCGACGTCGTGGCGACCAAACCCGGCTACGGCATCATCAGCGAAGCCATCGCCAACCACACGGCGCTGCTGTACACGTCGCGCGGTCACTTCGCGGAATACGACGTGCTCGTCCGCGAAATGCCGAAGTACCTGAGGGCAGAGTTCATCGAACAGCACGATCTGCTGTCGGGAAACTGGCGCGCGGCGCTGAAGAGGCTGCTCGACAAACCGGCGCCGCCGGTGAACCCGGACTTGAATGGGGCGGAAGTGGCGGCGGCAGAGATCCTCGGGCAGGGCTAAAGCCCTGCGCCACCGCTTCCAGTTTTCAGTTTTCAGTTTTCAGATTCTAGTTTCTAGTTTCTAGTTTCAGAATCTGAGATGGTGCACCCACGCGGGCGGCACGTTCACCCACACCCACTCGCGCGCGATTTCGCTTTCGCCCAGGACGCGGTCGATCGCTTCACCAACCTTCTTAAGACGATCGCGCTCGGAGCCGGTGCTGACGACCATCTTCGCCGGCCGGATCAGGATGTACTGGAAGAACGAGAGAACGCCCCCGGGCTTCAGCAGCTTCGCATACGTCTGGAGAATCGTCCGCACATCGTCCGAGGAGAAGTTGTTCAGCGGCAGGCCTGAAATGACGACATCGAAGTGGGCTTCCTGCCCGAGCTCCTGCACGCGACCCTCGATGAGATGACAGCGGCTCGCCACGTCGCGAAACGGCGGCTTGTCCTCGAAGGCGCGGCGCATGTGCGCCGCAAACGTCGGGTTCAACTCGACCATCCACAGCTGGTCGTCCTTCCCCATGCGATCGATGATGCAGCCGGTGACCGCTCCGGTTCCCGGCCCCGCTTCGAGAATTCTCTGCGGTCCTCCACCGGCGCCCACATAGCGGCACAAGGCCTGACCGAGCGCACGCCCGCTGGGAAGGACCGAGCCGGTTGTGCTGTAGCTGCGAAGAAATTGAGTGAGGAAGGTCTGATAGTCCGACAGCCGGTTCATTCCGCGTTCTGACAGATCACCAATGACCAGATACGCGGTACGTTGACCTTCTCGATGGACGAGGCACGCAGCCCCGTCTGCGCGAGGAACGCCGGCAGATCGAAATCGGACTTGAATCCCAGGTGTACCGTCAGCGGCGCGATGGCACGCTCGAGCTTCGACGTGATCGGGCGATCGCTCAGAAAGTGATTCAGAAAAACCAGCCGCCCTCCATGCTTGCAGACGCGCCGCATCTCGCGCGTGACAGCCAGCGGATCGGGGACGCAACTGATGAAGTACGGCGCAAAGACGATGTCGAAGGAGTTGTCCGGGAAGTTCAACTTCGTGGCGTCCATCTGAATCAGACGCACGTTGCGCAGGTTGTACTGCTGCACGCGCGTGCGCGCGCGCTCGAGCATCCCTTCCGACAGGTCGATGGCCGTCACGGAGCACCGCCGCGGATAGAGCGGAAGGCTGATGCCGGTGCCGACGCCAACCTCGAGGATTCGATCGTCGCGCCCGATGGCCATGCGCCGGAGTGCTCGGGCCCGGCCGTGATGAAGGGGAAGGCCGAAGAAGAGATCGTAAACAGAGGCCAGCTTCTCGTAGACACCCTCGACAAACGAGGTCTCGAGTGAGATGACTGACAATGATCGTGTTGCCGCGTCGGTCGAGCCCGCGAAGTCTTTATCCTCTTCTCGCGGAAAGAGCAGCGCCATACGCCTCCGTCGAGGACTATATATCAGATCGTCAGACGTTGGTGAGCAAGCGTCCTGCCATCGAAGATCAGGTACGAAACAGACGCTTTCTCCAGCCCTATCGACGGCACATGCTGCCGCTCGGCCACCGCGTACGTGTGATGGTGCCCGAACAGGTGCAAACGAGGGCGCATGCCCGAGAGCACCTCGTTGATCGGAGTCTTGCCCGCGTCCTTCACGCGCGGCAGCGGGAACGGGCGCGGCGCTTCGTGCGACAGAAAGATATCGACACCGGACATCGTCTTACATGCAGTGACCTCTTCGTGCACAAAGTGCCGGCGCCTGTCATCGCGCGGCGAGATGCGGCGAAGGTCTGACGCGGGACGCTCGTACCAGGTCGGCGCGAAGGTCCCGCCAAGCCCGGCGAGCACAAACCCATGTGCACGCACGCACGAACCGTTGGGGATGAAGTGCAGGTTGGGTAGCGTACCGCCTCCCGCGGGCTGGGCGGCCACGAAGTCGAAGTCTTCGTTGTTCCCTTTGATCCAGTACAGCGGCGAGCGCGGCCGGGGGTACTCGCCGCCTTCGGCCGCAAGATCGCCGGGACACACCCAGAACGCGACCTCCGGATGGCGTGACATCGCGCGATCAAGCGCGTCGAAATCGCCATGGAGATCGCCGATGGCGCCGAACAACATCGCGATTCTGGGTTCTAGGTGCTGGGTTCTGGGTTCTGGTTCTACGTTCTGGGTTCTGGTTCTGAGTACTGGTTCCGGTTCCAGGCGCGGGTTCTTCGGGAACCGGAACCCAGAACGTAGAACCGCAGAACCGAGAACCGCGGGCTCTACCGGTTCCCCGGCGTGACGGCGTCAGGTGGCGCCGGTACGAGCAGGTCTTTTTTATCCCAGATGAAATCGCTCTTGTTGTACACGGCGAGCTCGTAGTCCTTGCCCATGAAGATGGCCGACACCGGGCACGCTTCTTCGCAATAGCCGCAGAAGATGCAGCGCGTCTTGTGAATCTGGTAGGTGATCGCATAGCGCGGCCCGGCCATCACCGTGCCGTCGTTTTCCGCCGCCTCGAGATAAATCGCATCGGCCGGACACGCGACGGCGCACAGCCCGCACGCCACGCATTTCTCGAGGCCGGCTTCGTCGCGCATCAGCACCTGCTTCCCGCGCCACTTGGGAAACATCGGCACCTTCTGATCCGGGTAATTGACCGTGACCGCCGGCTTGAACATGTACTTGAAGGTCGTCGCGAAGCCGGTGACGAGCGCGCTCGTGTTCTCGAGGATCCGCTTAATCATGCTCCCCACATTGTAAGCCACAATTTGTTAAGCTTTCCCCAGCGAGGATGCTCCACTGAGGTTTCTGACCGCGGCCCAGTTCCTGCTGACGACACTGGTCGTCAAGATTACGATCGTCGCCGCGCTGGCCACGATTCTCGTCCGCTATCACCGGTTCCGCCACATTCTGATCTCCGAGCGCCGCGCGTGGCCCGAGCGCCTGTTGTTCGCGTTCAGCCTCGGCATCCCGCTGGCGGCGGGTGTGGCCTCGCGCCTGCTGCTGAACTACGACGCGGCCGATCTCACCCTCGAGGGCGCCTTCCTGGCGGGGCTCATCGCGGGCCCCTACGCGGGGGCGATCGTCGGGCTGATGGTCGCCACGCCCGCGCTCCTCGCGGGCGAGTTCATCGCCCTGTTCTTCGCCGTGGGCTGCGGGTTCGCCGGTGGCGGCCTTCGCGAGGCCTGCCCCAACAAGGAAGACATCTGGCACTTCTCGCCCTTCGTCTTCACGAAGCTGCACCGTCACATCTGGCGGATGGTGAGGAACGTTCGCGTCGACTGGGCCGTCATTCTGCTGCTCGCCCCCGTGGCGCTCGAGCTGCTGCGCCAGACGCTCGGATGGCGGTTCAACGACGAGCCACACGTCATCCGTCTCTTCTTCCTCCACATGGAAAACATGTCGGCGCGATGGGTCTTCCTCGTGGTGCTGACGACGGTCTTGTGCGTGGCCACGCCGATCAAGATCTGGAACAACGCGCGTATCGAGCATCGGCTCCAGGAACAGGAGAAACTGCTGCTGACGGCGCGCGTCGAGGCGCTGGCGAGCCAGATCAACCCGCACTTTCTCTTCAACACGCTCACCTCGATTCAGTCGCTGATTCGCTCGAATCCGGAGACGGCGCGAACGGTGGTCGTCAAGCTGTCGGGTCTGCTGCGGCGGCTGCTGCGAAGCCGCGACCACTTCGTGACGCTCCGCGAAGAGCTCGAATCGATCGACGAATACCTCGACATCGAGGTCATCCGGTTCGGGCCACAGCTGAAGGTCGAAAAGCAGATCAACCCCGACACGCTCGAGGTCATCGTGCCGAGCATGATCCTGCAGCCGCTCGTGGAGAACTCGATCAAGCACGGCTTCTCGCGCAAGGTGGGCGGCGGGCGCATCATCATCCGCGCGGCCCGTCAGAACGACCACGCGATTATCGAAGTCGAAGACGACGGGCTGGGCATGACCGACGATCGGCTCGGTACGGCGCTGACCGACGGCATCGGCCTCAGCAACGTCAATGAGCGGCTCAGCGTCATTTACGGCGCGGCGTATCGGGTCAGAATCACGAGCGTGCCGAACCTCGGTACGATTATCCGGCTGGAGATCCCAGACATGGTCTCGACCGAGCGGATTACGGCATGAACAGGACACGCCGTCACGTGCCGATAGAACTTTACGGCGAACGGTTGACGGCGAACCGCACACGGTCACGATCCAAGGTATGCCCCTGAAAGCGGTCGTTGTCGACGATGAGCAGCTCGCGAGAGAAGAGCTCATCTACATGCTCGAACAGATGGCGAACCTCGAAGTCATTGGCCAGGCTGGCAATGGCCTCGAGGCTATTGGCGTGGTCGAGCGTGTGTCGCCGGACGTCCTGTTTCTCGACGTCCAGATGCCCGGTTTGAACGGGTTCGAGGTGGCGCACCGGCTCATCCAGAACGGCACGACGCCCAGCATCGTGTTCGTCACGGCATTCGACCGGCACGCGATCGAGGCCTTCGAAGTGAACGCGGTGGACTATCTGCTGAAGCCGGTTGAGGCGGCCAGGCTGGAAAAGGCAGTAGAGCGCGCGCGCCAGCGGGTGGCCGTGGCCAAAGAGGCCCCCCTGAACGACCAGGTCGAGCGCATCGTGCAGTTGATGTCGGAGCGCCAGAGCAAACGTGAGCGTGTTGCTGTCAAGGTTGGGGAGCGCTTTTTGCTCGTACAGGCGGAAGAGATTATCTATGCCTCACTTACCGATGACTCGATTAACATAGTAACTAGCCAGCTGGCGGGCACGTCCAATTTCAGGACCTTGGACGAGCTGCAATCCCGGCTCGACCCGAGCATGTTCTGGAGGGTTCACCGGTCGCATCTGGTTAACATTAACAAGGTCAAGGAGATAGTCCCCTGGTTCAGCAGGAATTACATCCTCAGGATGAAGGACGCGAAGGCGACGGAAATACCAGTCAGTCGCGCTCAGACCAAGCGGCTCAGGGATTACCTGAGGCTTTAGAGTCGCGGCGCCAGCTCGACCTGGCCGAAGCCGAGATCCGGATGGGCATGGAACCGGCCATGGCCGGCGATGGCGCGGCAGCCTCCGTGTCGGCCCCGCTCATCGTCACGGTACCGGCTGGGGCCAATCCCGCCGCCCGGTCGAAGACCGCCGAACGCCTCAAGATGGTGCGCGACGAGCTCGTCGCCTGGTTCAAGACGCTCGCCTCGGCGGCAGTTTACGCGACGCTCATCGTCACCTTCGGCTTTCAGGTCGCACGCGTCGAGGGCATGAGCATGGCCCCCACGCTCGAGGATCAGGATCGCTTGATCGTCAACAAGCTCGCCTACCGGATCGGCGAGCCGCATCACGGCGACATCGTGATGCTCTACTATCCCATCGACCCGAACAAATCATTCGTGAAGCGCGTCATCGCCGAGGAAGGCGATACGGTGCGCATTGTCGATGGCAACGTCTTCGTGAACGAAACGCCGATGAAAGACGAGTTCGTGCCCGAGGACTTCCGCGCCCACGACGATTGGGGCCCGCAGGTGATTCCGGAAGGCTACTACTTCGTGCTCGGCGATCACCGCAACAACAGCTCGGACAGCCGGCACTGGGGCTTCGTTCCCAAGCGCTACATCATCGGGAAGGTCCAGGTTCGCTGGTGGCCGATACCGTCTGCCAGAATCTTCTAAGCAGCACCATTGGTAGATTGGCAGATTGGTAGATTAAGGGCATTCTGATTCTTTAATCTCCCAGTCTTCCAACCTGACAATCTGCCAACGGTGATTCCATGCGAGCCGAGTCACGATTCACCGAGGTTCGCCGTGTTCTTCTCCAGATACTTTTCCTGAATCTCGCGGTCGCGCTGGCCAAGATCGTCTACGGCCAGATCAGCGGATCGATCAGCATCCTGTCCGACGGGTTCCATTCGCTGACCGACGGCGCGTCGAACGTCGTGGCGCTGGTGGGCCTGCGCCTCGCGAACAAGCCTCCCGACGCGAATCATCCCTACGGCCACCGGAAATTCGAGACGCTGGCGGCCGGTGGCATCGCGCTCTTCCTCCTCATCGTGGTCGTGGAGGTCGCACAGGCCGCGGTGGTGCGATTACGTTCCGGCGGCGCGCCCAACGTGACCCCCCTTAGTTTTCTCGTCATGTTCGGGACGCTGGCCACGAATGTCGCCGTCGTGCGCGCCGAGCGCAGGGCCGCGACGCGGCTGTCGAGCGAGCTGCTGCTGGCCGACGCACGGCACACGCAGAGCGACGTGCTGACGTCGCTCGCGGTGGTCGGGGCGCTGATCGGATCGGCGATCGGGTATCCCGTCCTCGACCCGCTGGCGGCGCTCGTCATCGTGGGATTCATCGGCCACGCCGGCTTCGAAATCGCGCGCGACGCGGCCAAGATTCTGTCGGATGAAAGCGTGATCTCGGAGCAGGACGTCCGGCAGGTGGTCGAGCGGGTACCGGAAGTGCTCGGCTGCCATCGGATTCGATCGCGCGGCCCCACCGACCACGTGTTTCTCGACCTGCATATCTGGATGGACGGCGCGACGCCGCTGACCGACGCGCACGCGATTTCGCACCGCGTGAAGGATCTCTTGATGGAACGCTACCCCCAGATAGTGGACGCGATTATCCACATAGAACCACCGCCTAGGGAGTCGTAAGGCGCAAGTCGGAAGTCGGAGGTCGCAAGTCTAGTCGCAAGTCGTTGGTCGCCTTATGACTCGCCTTGCGCCTTACGACTTCCGACCTTCGCCTCGCGACTGTACTCTCCCGATCGGCCGCCACGCTTCTCCATCACGCAGATCTCGCCGATGACCATCGTTTTGTCGAGCGCCTTCAGCATGTCGTAGATGGTGAGCGCCGCGACCGCGACGGCGGTGAGGGCTTCCATTTCAACCCCCGTGCGGGCCGTCGTGCGCACCCGCGATTCGATCGTGTAGCCGTCTTTCTCGCGGACGATGTCGACGTCCACGTGCGAGAGCGGTAGAGGATGGCACAGCGGAATCAGATCGGACGTCCGCTTGGCGGCGACGATACCGGCGAGACGCGCCGTCTGCAGCGGATCGCCTTTCTTGACCTTCCCGGCGCGAATCGCGCTCAGCGCCGCCCGTCCCACCGTGATGTGCCCGCGCGCCACGGCTTCGCGCGCCGTCTCGGCCTTCCCGCCGACATCGACCATGCGAATCCGCCCCCGCTCGTCGACATGGGACAAGCCTGGCTTCCGGCCTTTCATTCGATCTCCTGTGCCAGATAGAACGAGAGACTCTCGAGCGATACCGTGAGGTCCACGCTCTTCAGCTTCACGTCTTCGGGCGCGCGCAGCGTGCCCGGCGAGAAGTTCAGCACCGCTTTGATGCCGGCGGCGACGACCTGATTCACCACCTGCTGGGCGGCTTCGGCCGGCACCGCAATCACCGCAATCATGATCTTGTCGCGCGCGGCAATTTTGCGCAGATCCTTGATGTCGAAGATCGGCACGCCGCCGCGCGATCGCTGACCGACCTTGCCCGGCAGATTGTCGAACAGCGCGGCGATCTGGAAGCCCTCCTGCTGGAATCCCTGATAGTCGGCGAGCGCCAGTCCGAGATTCCCGGCGCCGAAGATCGCGATTTTCAACCGGCGATCGAGCCCGAGAATCTGGCGCAGGTGCTGCTTGAGATCCTTGACGTAATAGCCGACGCCGCGCACGCCGAACTCACCGAAGTACGCGAGGTCTTTTCGAATCTGCGCCGCGTTGAGGTGAAACTGCCGCTCGAGGGTCTGCGACGAGACCGTACTGACGCCTTCGGTATCCAGCGTGTTGAGGCACCGCAGATACACGGAGAGACGGTTCGTGGTCAGCTCGGAGACCTGATCACTGAGGAGCTTGCGCTTGATCGCCAATTTCACAAGGATTCTATAGCGGTTCCAGGCGGAACAGGTACAATCGAAGGGGTGCGTTTCGTCACCATCTGTATCGCTCTGGCCGCGCTCGTGGTGTCGAGTGCCACGGACGTCTACGCTCAGGCGCAGACCACCACCCGGCGCGCGGCGTCGCCTGCGGCGCTCCTGGCCTATCCGGGCTTCTACCAGGCACAGCTCATCGTCGTGCGAGGCAATCTCGTCACGCGCGATCGGCCCGTCTTGCTGTCGACGGGCATCGACCGATCGATTCCGCTGATCTTCAGCGGGACGCCGCCGGTCGACGGCCCCATCGAAGCGCGCGCGAGTTTCTGGGACGTCGGGCGCCTTCAGCGGGACGACCCCCGCATCTCGACGATGGGCCTCGATCGTCTGCTGCCCAATGGCCTCGAAGGCGAGTGGCCCCGGCCGGGCGAGATCATCGCGCTCAATGTCACCGATGCGGTCACCGTCAAGCCGTCGGATGGCCCGGTCACCGTGAGGCAGATCGCCATGGAGCCGACCGGCTTCATCGGCGAACGCGTGAAAATCGTCGGACAGTTCCGCGGGCGCAATCTGTACGGCGACGTGCCGCAGGGACCGGGCCTGAGTCAGTGGGACTTCGTGCTGCGCGCCGCCGACGGCGCGGTCTGGGTGACGGGTCTGCGCCCGCGTGGCAAGGGCTTCAATCTCGACATCGGCGCTCGCGTCGACACGGGCACCTGGCTGGAAATCTCGGGCGTGGTCCACGAAGGCAAAGGGCTGGTCTGGGTCGAGGGGCAGCAGGTCGCGATCACCAAGCCGACGATCGAGACGAGGAATGCCGAAACGCCTCCCATTCTCCAGATGGGACCGCCGCCCGAAGTCATCTTCAGCGATCCCGGCGAGGGAGACACCGATGTCCCGCTGAGGGCGCCGATCAGGCTTCAGTTCTCACGCGACATGAATCCCGAGAGCTTCAAGGGACATATTCGGTGGGCGTTTTCAGGAGCCGGCGGCGGGAACTCCCCGTCGAATCCCGGGGAAACCGAGCGCCATCCGCAATTCAAGTACGACGGCGCCAGGCGCTCGCTCGAGATTCGGCTGGGCCCCGACGATTCGGCCACGTACCGCACGATCATCGTGGAGCTTACCGAGGGCATCGCGGCCACCGACGGCGCCGCCCTGAAGCCGTGGCAGTTGACGTTCTCGTTCGGGGCGCAGTAAAACTCGCGCAGAGCCGCGCATGAAGACGCTTGACGTTTCCACACGTCAATTTTGGCGAACCTGGCTCGCCGGCCACCACGACTCCGAATCAGAAATCTGGCTGATCTTTCACAAGAAGCACACCGGAAAGCCGGCGATCGCCTACAAGGACGCGCTCGACGAGGCGCTCTGCTACGGATGGATCGACAGCCTCGTCAAGCGGATCGACGACAACCGGTACGCCCGGAAATTCACGCCGCGCCGAACCGAGAGCAACTGGTCGAGCATCAACATCAAGCGCTATCACGAGCTGAAGGCGCTGAAGCGGCTCGCCGCGCCGGGGCTCGCCAGGAGTCCGGAAGGCCGCCCGGTGGTCGATGCCCCTCCGCCGCTGGAGATCCCCAGCTCTATCGAGCGGGCCATCAGGAAGGACGCCAAGGCCCGGACGTTCTTTCAGACGCTCCCGCCAAGGGAGCGGCGCGCGTTCCTCGGCTGGATTGCCATGGCCAAGCGGGAGGAGACACAACGAAAGCGGATGGATGAAACGTTGAGGAGGCTGCGCGCCGGTCAGCGACTGGGCCTCAAGTAACAGGCCCCAGTTCCAGCAGCTGCTCGACGCGCGCGCGGACCTCGTCGGCGAGCTTCTCGCGATCGGACAGCTCCATGCCTCGTGTTTCGACAGGCGTGCCAATCCGCACGCTGACCGTCGTCGGCCGCACAATCGGGCTGCCCTTCTTCATCGACGCCGTCCCACCCTGGATGGCAACCGGTACCACCGGCACCTGCGCCTTGAGCGCCATCAGGAACGGGCCGCGTTTGAAGGGTAGCAAGGCGCCGGTGCGGCTGCGCGTCCCTTCCGGAAACGTGAGAAACGAATTGCCGCTCCGGAGCGACGCGGCCGCCTGCTCGATGGCGGCCATCGAGTGCTCGCGGCTGCTCCGGTCGATTGGCACGAAGCCGCCGATCTGAAACGCTCGCCCCAGCAGCGGCAGGCTCGTGAGCTCGCGCTTGAACAGGATGTGCAGCCGCGGGTGGAGGGCCTGGAACAGAATCGGCGGATCGATGTTGCTCTGGTGGTTGCTGCAAAATACGACCGCGGTGCCCGGCTGCAGGTGCTCCCGGCCCGACACGCGCGTGCGAATGCCGGCTAACGATGTCCCCACGGACACGCCCCAGTGCCCCAGGACATAGAGCAGGTTCTTCCACTTGAACGTCAGCGCCAGTGCCATCCCGATTGGCGCGGCGACGGCGACATACAGCGAGACGGCGACGTAGGCGGCGAGGGATCGGACAGCGGCGATAGCGGTGGACAACGTGTTTGAGCGTACAGCAAGAGAGGGGTCGGGAGGGGTTTCCCATGTTCAGCGGAAACCCCTCCCGACCCCTCTTCTGCGCGATGCTGGACTAGGAGGCCCGGACAGCCCGGCGCGGTGCAACCGTGCGCGCCGCCGCCGGAGGGCTGGCCTTCGCGGCCTTTGCGCGGGCGATGGCACGCGTGCGGGTGGCGAAGCTGCGCTCGAGCGCCTTTTCGACCCTGCCCTCGATCGACTCGGATGTTTCGCGCATGACCTCGGAGATTTCGGAGATGATCAGGAACTTCGCCCGATCGAGCATCCGTTTCTCGCGAAACGACAGGCTCTTCGAACGGCTCAGCAAGGTGAGGCTCTTGAGCACGTCCGCCACGTCGTAGATCGAACCCGTGCGCATCTTGTCCGAGTTGTCCTTGAATCGACCCTTCCAGTTCTGGTGGTTGTCGATCTTGCCATTGCCGAGGGCGTTGAACAGCCGTTCGACTTCCTCGTCGCCAATGGCACGCCGAAGCCCGACGCCGTCGACGTTGTCGATCGGCACGAGCACCGTGGTCTCGTTGGCAACGATGCGAAGATGATAGAAACCGCAGGTGGTACCGAGGATGGTCTTCTCTTCGATACGCGTAACGACGCCGAGCCCCTGGTTGGGGTAGATGACCTTGTCGCCGACCTGGAATGTCACAGTGATTCCCCCGTCATGCGGTGTGTGATGAAGGCGTAAAACTGACTATGAACGTCCTTCCAGTATACTGCGGAAAACGCCCAACGAACAACGGAATCGGGCAAAAAAACGCCGGTTTTTGCCCTATTTTCGCCCTTACACACATTTGCACGCTTCAGAGAATTTCGGCTGTAACACTCTGATGTACAAGCATGTAGGCCGCCTTGTCGCCGTCGTGCTGGTTGCAGCGACGCCCGCGTTCGGCCAAGTGACCTTCACAAAAGACGTTGCACCGATTGCCTTCCGGGCCTGCGTCCAGTGCCATCGGCCCGGCGGTTCGGCGCCGTTCAGCCTTCTCTCATACGCAACCGCGCGATCGCATGCGAAGCAAATCGCGCTCGTGACGAAGAATCGCGTGATGCCTCCGTGGAAAGCGGATCCATCCGCGCACAAGTTCATCGGATTGGATCCGCTGACCGATGCGGAGATCGAAATTTTCCAACGCTGGGTCGCGGATGGTGCACGCGAAGGCAATCGCCGCGACCTGCCGGAGGTGCCGATACCAACGGGCGGCTGGCAACTCGGCAATCCGGATCTGGTGCTCACGATGCCCGCGCCCTACGCCCTGGCGCCCGACGGCCCGGACATCTCACGCGTATTCGTGCTGCCGATTCCGGTCGATCGTCTGCGGTACGTGCGCGGCATCGAGTTCCGCGCGAACAACCCGCGCGTGCATCATGCCAATATCCGCGTCGACGCGACCTCCGCGTCGCGACAGCTCGACGAACAGGACCCCGCGCCCGGATACGACGGCATCATCGTGCGGTCGGCCGTCTACCCGGACGGACATTTTCTTGGATGGACTCCAGGTCAGGCGGCTCCACTGCTTCCGAAAGGACTCGCGTGGAAATTAGCGCCCACTAGCGACCTCGTCCTGCAGCTTCATCTCGTGCCCAGCGGCAAGCCCGAGTCGATTCAACCCACGATCGCCCTGTATTTCACCGACGACGCTCCTCAGGAGATCCCCGTGATGCTGCGGCTGTCGAACCAGCGCATCGACATCCCGGCGGGCGACGCCAGCTACGCCATAGAAGACTCGTTCGTCATGCCGGTCGACGCCGATGTGCTCGCCGTGCAGCCGCATGCGCACTACCGCGCCCGCACCGTGACGGGCATCGCGACGCTGCCCGATGGGAGCACCCGTACGCTCATTTCAATCTCTGATTGGGATATGCGGTGGCAGCACGTCTTCCGGTATCAGACCCCGGTACCGCTCCCGCGGGGCACCACCGTCACGATGCGGTATCGCTACGACAACTCGCCCGGCAACCCGCGTAACCCGGCGGTACCTCCCGTGCGGGTACCGTGGGGACAGCAGTCGACCGAAGAGATGGGCGATTTCTGGCTTCAGGTGATGCCGAAAAACCCGGCCGAGCGCCAGTTGCTCGACCAGACGTTTCGCGCCAAGTGGATGGCCGACGACGTCATCGGGCTCGAATCGCTGATCCGGCGCGAGCCCAACCGCACGGCACTCCGCGACGACATCGGGGTTCTTTACATGGAGCTCGATCGCCCCGCCGACGCGATCCCTCACTTCGAAGCCACGCTGAAACTGAAGCCGGATTCCGCGGCCGCCCATTTCAACTATGGCACCGCCCTCGCCGGCGCGGGAAGGCACGATGACGCCGTGGCCGAATTTCAGCGTGCGCTGCAGCTCAGGCCGGATTACGCGATCGCGCACAACAACCTTGGATCGGCGCTCCTGCAACTGGGGCGCCCCCAGGCGGCGCGCGCGTCGTTTCGGGAGGCTGCGCGAATCGATCCCGGGCTGGGCGAGGCGCATCTCAATGCCGGGTTGATCGCGCGAGCGCTCGGAGATACGGCCGAGGCCACCGCCCGATTCCGCCGCGCGCTCGAGCTGAATCCAGACTGGGTGACGGCGATGGCCAACCTCGCGTCGCTTTATGCGGCTTCACCGGATGCGACGGTCCGCAATCCGTTAGAAGCCGTACGGCTGGCCGAGCGAGCCGCCACGCTCACGGGCCGGCGCGATGCGAACACGCTGGACGTCGTCGCGGTCGCGCACGCCTCTGCCGGCGACTTCGATCGCGCCATCGCCGTGGCCGACGAAGCGCTCGCGCTGAATCCCCCCGCGGCGCTGGCCGACATGATTCGGCGCCATCAGGACTTGTTCAGGAAGCGGCAGCCATTCGTGGCCGCGAGATAGAGTCGCTAGGCGGAAGTCGGAAGTCTGGAGGCGCAAGGCGACGCCTTGCGACTTACGACTGTCGACTTGCGCCTAGCGACCAGCGAAGATGGTGCCGGAGGACGGAATCGAACCGTCACGGGGTTTAAGCCCCACGGGATTTTGAGTCCCGCGCGTCTGCCAGTTTCACCACTCCGGCACGAAACAAGAGCGACGAACGGACAATTATACTCGGTCGATCCCGAGTGCCGTTTTTCCTTCTTCCTTTTTCCTTGTTCCTGACTGCGCTTCTTCCGACTGCGCTTCTCCTGTCCGGCTGCGTGCGTTGGACGCCACCGGCCATGGTGCCCGTCGATGCCGGCGGATGCCGGTCTGCATCGCTTCAGTGGTTCGCTCCGGACAGCACAGGAGAACGTGAGCGCCTGGATGAATGGTGTGCCGGCGTAGGTGCCGCGGCAGTTCAGCCCGTCGGCGCGACCGGCTCCCTGCCGATCCGCATCGAAGACATCACGTTTGTCAGCTGGAACGTGCACGTCGGCAGCGGCGACGTCCGGGCGTTCGTCAGCGACCTGCGCAAAGGCGGCCTCGCCGGCGGACGCAAGGTCGGCCACTACGTCCTGCTGCTGCAGGAAGCCGTCAGAACCGATGGCGTGCCTGCGCTCGAAAAGAACGCAGCGGGCGCGAGCCGCATCGATGCCCATCGCGATGCGGCCTCGGCCGACATCCTCCAGATCGCGCGCGAGCTGGGACTCTCGCTCGTGTACGTGCCTTCCATGCGCAATGGCAGGTCAGACGGTGACCCGCGCGAGGATCGCGGCAACGCGATCCTATCGACCTTTCCGCTGTCCGATCTCGTGGCGCTCGAGCTGCCGGGCGAACGTCAGCGCCGCGTCGTCATCATCGCGCAAGCCGAGTCGGTCTCGGTGGGCGCCGTCCACCTCGACGCGCTGGGAAGCGGATCCCGCCGGCTGTGGGTCTTCTGGACGCCGTGGTTGCGCGAGGTTCAAATCAAATCGATGACATCGCGCCTGCCGGATGGACCGCTCGTCATCGGCGGCGACCTCAACACCTGGCACGGCCGCGGCGAGCGCGCGGTGCGGTTTCTCGACCACCTCCAGGATGCGACTCCCGTTTCAGTTGATCGGCCGGGATTGTCGCTCCGGGTCCTCGATTATCTGTTCTTCCGGACGGGAAAAGACCGGCGGGCCCATTATCGCCAGGTCGAGAATCGATACGGATCGGATCATTCCCCGTTGGTGGGCTGGGTCGATTAGCAGCTTTCGTCCTGGAGCGCCCACTCCCCGATGAGGTGTTTGTTCTCGCGCAGCCATTTGCGCGCTTTCTGATAGTTGGGATAGGCATGCTCGACCAGCCGCCAGAAGTGCCGCGAGTGATCGAGCCGCCGCAGATGCATGAGCTCGTGAATCAGCACGTAGTCGCGGATGTCGTCGGGCATCAGCACCAGGCGCCAGTTCAGCGAAATGTGCCCTCTCGGCGAGCACGATCCCCATCGCGATCGCTGATTCCGGATGCTGACTCCGGAAACAGCGAGCCCGTGGTAGTCGGCAAGGTGATATAAGTGAGCAGGTAGTTCGATCGACGCCTGCTCTCTAAGCTCTTCAATCGCTTCCGGTGTGTACGCCAGACGTCGATTGCCGTGCTTGGTGATGCGCGCGCGCTGGCGCTCGATCCAGGGACGCTGCTCTTCTACGAATCTCTCAGCGTGCCGCTGCGAGCCCCATCGAGGTACCGTGATCCGGACACTTCCGTCGGCTTTTACGCGGATAAGATAACGTTTGGCCCTGGGGTGACGGACGAATTCCATAGAGGAATTACTATAATTCGACGGCATGGATTCTGAATAGGCTGAGACGCAATTTTTATGCGGGCTCCCGCTTTGATCGTCGCCACGGTATTGATGGCGGCTACAGCTGCCGCGCAATACGGAGTACCGCGTCTCCTGGCCCGTCGCGAGCCGCTCGCCTCTGACCCTTCGGGACGGCTGCCGGACTACGACGGCGGCTTCCGCTTCTGCCGCGTGTGGTTCCGCAACGGCGCCGCCGGTGATGGCGACGGCTGGTATGTCGACTACCCGCGCGCCGACGAAAATCTCTCAATCAGGCTGATGGAGCTGACGAAAACACGAGTCACGCAGGACGGCGAAGGCAATCCCTATCCGGTCGTCGTGCGGCTGACCGATCCATCGCTGTTCCACTGCCCGTTTCTCATGATGAGCGAGCCGGGTGGCTCGTACTTCAATAACGAAGAAGCGGCCAACCTCCGGGCGTATCTGTTGAAGGGCGGATTCCTGTGGGTTGACGACTTCTGGGGCAGCCGCGCGTGGCAGAACTGGGAGAACCAGATTGGCAAGGCGCTCTCGCACGCCGAGTTCCCCATCGTCGATCTGAACGTCGACCACACGATGTTCCGCATGCTGTTTCCCGTCCACACCCTGCCGCAGATTCCGAACGTCGGCCTGTGGCGGTATGAGCGGCGCACGTCGGAGCGGGGCCCGGACAGCGACGAACTGCACGTGCGCGGCATCTACGATCGGAAGGGACGCGTCATCGTCCTGATGACGCACAACACCGATTTCGGCGACGCCTACGAGCGTGAGGGCGACGACCCCAGCTACTTCCAGAAGTTCTCGATCAACGGCTACGCGATTGGCATCGACGTCCTGCTCTACGCGATGACGCACTGACGTGCCGGGCGATCGGCAATCAACCCTCAGCCCTCAGCCCTGTTAGAATCCGCGCCAGGAGGCCACCATGCGCGTTCTTGCCGCCGCAGGCGTCATCGTTTCGTTGTGTTCACCCGTCTTTGCTCAGCAGCCAGCCAATCCCCAGGCTCCGCGCGATCGCGTCAGCTACATGTCGGCAGCCGATGTCGCGGCCGCGCTCGCGAAAGGCAAACCCGACAGCCGCAGCACGAACGTGCGCGTGTTCACGATCGGGCCGTACAACGTCAACGTCGAGAAGCGCAACCCGGTCGCGCAAGGCGCCTCGCTGCACGAAGCCGTGGCCGAGTTGTTCCACGTCGTCGACGGAACCGGCACCATCGTCACGGGCGGCACGATTCCGAATGCGACAAAGAACGGGACCAACCTGTCCGGGAAAACGATCTCGGGCGGCTCGCGTCAGGTGGTGAGCAAGGGCGACTGGATTCTCGTGCCGTCGGGCGTGGCGCATGAATTCGTGGACATCAAGGGCAATCTCACGCTGATGTCGTTATATCTGCCGAATTGACACGCGATCGCCGTCGCAATTCAAGACGTCTCAGGCCCGGCCCCGGAGCCACGCGCATCTGGGCGCGGTCATTCGCGATCGCTGTCGCGGTGGCGGTCGTCTACGCCAACAGCCTTTCGGCACCGTTCATCTTCGACGACCAGTCCTCAATCGTCGAGAACCCGAGCATTCGCTCGATCGCGGCGGCACGCTCGCACCCGCGCAACACGCCGCTTGCGGGCCGTCCGGTTGCCGGCCTCAGCTTCGCGCTGAACTTCGCGGCGAGCGGCCTCGACGCCTCCGCCTATCACGCCACGAACGTCGCCATCCACGTGGCGTGCGCGCTGATGCTCTTCGGCATCGTCCGCCGGACGCTCGCGCTACCGAACCTGGCGCCTCGTTTTGATGGTGCGGGTGCAGATCTCGCGACGGTCATTGCCCTGATTTGGGCCGTGCACCCGCTCGCAACCGATGCGGTGACCTACATCACGCAGCGCACCGAGTCGTTGATGGCGCTGTTCTATCTGATCACGCTGTATGCGAGCCTTCGCGCGCACGCGGCTGCGCATCCGGTGCGGTGGTACGCGCTGGCGCTCGGCGCCTGCGTTCTCGGGATGGGCACCAAGGAGTCGATGGCCACCGCACCGCTCATCATCGTGCTGTACGATCGCGTCTTTCTGTACGAGTCATTCGGCGACACCTTCAGGGCCCGCTGGCGCTTCTACTTTGGACTGTCGCTTGCGTGGGTGTTTCTGGCCTACGAGCTGGCTGCGACACCCCGCGCCGGCTCGGCAGGATTCGGTACCGGCATCAGCGTCTGGACGTATCTGCTCAACCAGTCGGTCATGATCGTGCGGTACCTGAGGCTCGTGTTCTGGCCGGTCGATCTCGTCATCACCTATGGTTCAGCCGTCGGTTATTCACTGGGCGATGTCCTGCCTCAGGCGCTCGCAACGTGCGCGCTCGTCCTGGTGACGGCCGCCGCCTTCTGGTGGAATCCCGCGGCCGCGTTCCTCGGTGCGTGGTTCTTCATCACGCTGGCGCCATCGTCCAGCTTCGTGCCGATCGCAACTGAAGTGGGTGCGGAACGGCGCATGTATCTCCCGCTCATGTCGGTCGTCGCAGGCATCGCGATCGCCTGCTACTCGTGGAAGACCCTGCAGCAGCGTACGTCGCGCCGAATGGCGGCCGCCGTGGTCACGATTGTCGTGGTCGCGCTGGGCGCGGCCACGATTCGCCGGAACGCCGAACATCAATCCTGGCTGACGCTCGTCGAAACGACGCTCGAACGATGGCCGACCGATATGGCGTATGCGGGTGTGGGCGGAGAGCTGGCACGGCTCGGCCGCGACGAAGAGGCCCTTCCCCTTCTGCGCATCGGTGCCCGATCGGATCCTCGCGCACGCTACAATCTCGGCGTCGCGCTCTTCAACTTGAGGCACTACGACGAAGCCATCCGCGAGCTCGAGGAGCTCGTGGCCGGGCACCCGATGCGCGAGGAAGTGCCCTGGTCGCGGCGGCTCATGGGTCATTCGTACATGCGGTTGTTGAAGTGGCCGGAAGCCATCTCGCAGCTTCAGATGGTCCTGACGATGACGCCTCACGATGCGGAGTCGCGGCGGCTGCTCGTGGATGCCCACATCTCCTACGGGGCCGGCCTAGCCGAGGGCGGAGAATTCGACGGGGCGATTGCCGAGTTCCGCCGTGCGCTGAGCCTCGACGAACGCAATGCGACCGCGCGCTACAATCTTGCGGCCGCGCTCTTCGACGCGCAAAAGCTCGAGGAGTCTTTTTCCGAGGCGCAGCGTGCGCTGGCGATGAACCCCACGAACGCCGATGCTCACCACCTGGCGGGGAAACTGCTGGCCCTGCAGGGCCGCCTGAAGGACTCGGTCGTCAGCCTGGAAACCGCACTCAAACTGAGCCCCAACGACACATCCATACGCGACGATCTCGCACGCGTGCAGCGAGCCATACGATGACCATCTCTGACATTCCGACTCCCGCCCTCATCGCCGACGTTGCGACGATGGAGCGCAACATCAGCCTGATGAGCGGTTACTTCGCGTCACGCTCGTGCAAGTTGAGGCCGCACTTCAAGGCCCACAAGACTCCGGAGATCGCACGGCGTCAACTCGCCGCCGGTTCGTGCACCGGGCTCACGTGCGCAACGATCGGAGAAGCGGAAATCGCGGCGAACGTCTCGGAAGACATTCTGATTGCCAACGAGATCGTCGACCTGGACAAGTGCAGACGGGCCGCCGCCCTCGCGCGGACTCTCGCCCTCACCGTGGCGGTTGATTCCGTTGTCGGCCTCGAACGGTTGAGTGCCGCCGCCATGGAAGCCGGCGTCACCATCGATGTGCTCATCGACTTGAACGTGGGTCAGAACCGCTGTGGGGTGACTCCCGGGGACGAAGCCGTCGCGCTGGGGAGAGCGGCGCTCGGCAGGCCCGGACTGAGGCTGCGCGGCGTAATGGGTTACGAAGGGCACGCGGTGGGCATCCACGATCGCACCGAGCGCGAAGCGTCCGTTCGGCGCTCGATGAACCTGATGGCATCGACGGCAAGGGCGTTTGCCGCCGTCGGCTTGCCGGCCGACGTCGTGTCAGGAGGCGGAACCGGCAGCTACGACATCAGCAGCCAGATTGAAGGCATCACCGAGATTCAGGCGGGTTCCTATGCGCTGATGGACAGCGACTACGGCTGCCTGGGCATGCCGTTCGAGCAGGCGCTCTTCGTCCTCGGCACCGTGGTCAGCCGGCCCGTCCCCGAGCGCTGCGTGATCGACGCGGGGCACAAGGCGTGTACCAAGGATCACGGCCATCCATCGGTCAAAGGCATGAAGGAGGCCACCGTGCTCGCGCTCAACGACGAGCACGCGATCATCGCGATTCCGGCGACGAGCGTCATCAAGGTCGGCGATCGCCTGGCGCTGGTGCCCTCACACATCGATCCGACGATGAACCTTCACGACCGGGTGTACGCGCTCGACGGTCACAACGTCGTCGGCGTGTGGCCGATGGCGGCTCGAGGATATGGAGTTGCGTGAATTCGCAGATTAGGCGGCCGGAAGACTAGAAGAAGATGTAACAGAAGTATCGCGCCGACCACCGTCATCGACAGGCCCCAGATGAGGAGCTTGTTGAAGACGCTGCGCACGTTCTCGCCCGACGCCACCGCGGCGATGCAGAGCGCGCCGGTCGTGGACAGCGGCGACAGATCGACAAGGTGCGCGCCGATGTTCATCGAGGCGGCAATGGCCAGCGGGTCTCCCCCGCCGAGCCGTTCGATCAGGCCCGGAATCGTCGGAAGAAACGCCGGCAGCACCACGCCGGACGTGCTGCTGTACACCGAAATCAGCCCCGTCACAAACGCGATGACGCCCGTAATGGTGCCCGGCGTCGCCAGTCGGGCCAGCGCCGAGGTAAACAGGTCGAGGCCGCCTGTCTTCTCCATCAGCGCGATGAGCACCGTCACGCCGCTCATCATCACGATGACCGACCACGGCATTTTCTTGACCGACTCTTTGTGATCGGCGGCGCCGGCCACGGCAAGGATCACCGCGCCGGCAAACGCGCCCATGCCGACGTTGACGCCGAAGAACAGCACTCCGATGAGCAGCGCGCCAATCACCACCATCGTGATGATGTTGTTGCGGTCGAACTCGATCTCTTCGGGTTTGTGCTCGATCGTGGTAACCGCCGACGACTGGAAGAGTTTGAGCCCGCCAAACAGCGCGTACCCACCGAACGCCACCGCCGCGTGTGCGGCCAGATTCGTCCAGTAGGTGAACCACTCGTGACCCGGCAACCCGATCTTGTTCATCAGGCCGTTCACGATGACGCCAGTCGGCGCAAACGGCGAGAGCGCTCCTGACTGGGCGCCGTTGCCCACCATGATGATCATCAGGAACGCGGGAATGGCCGCACGGCCCGCGACGGCCATCGCCATCGGGCCGAGCAGCGCGGCCGTCGAGATGTTGCCAGGCCCCAGTGACGCCAGGGCGCAGGCGAGCACGAAAAACATGACCGGGATGAGCCCGGTGTTACCCCGGCACAGCCGCACCGCGCGATGGGCGATGCGATCGAGCGTGCGGTTGAGCTGCGCCTGAGAGAACAGCAGCGTGACGCCGGCCAGCGTGAGAAAGAGAGACACGGGGAAGCCGCTGATGACGTCGTTCAGCGGCATGCCGCCGACGTAGACGCCCACGATCCACGCAAGCGAGAGCGCGAGGATGCCGACGTTCAGCTCGGTGAAACAACTGACCAGGATCGCCACGACGAGCGCGGCCAGGGATACGTGCGCGATGTTCATTCGACGTCGCGCCCGACTCAGCTCGTAATAGCCGCGACGTCGTCGAGCCAGGCGGCGTCCATGCCGACTTCCGCGGGCGTCTTATGTGCCCACTGTCCGGCAGGCGGGTAATACGGCGTCTGGGCGCCAAGCCCAAGGAATCCTCTGCGCATGGTGAGCGGAAGTCTACCGCAAAGGGCCTTATTTCCATGGCAATTCCAACCGATATAACAAGCATGAGGTCTGTCAGGATCCTTCCCGCCCTTGTGCTGATCGCGGCCGTGCCCGTGCTCGGTGCAGAGTTGACGGGTACCGTGCAGGTTGCGGGCAAACCTGTGCAGAACGCGGTGGTCTGGCTCGATGCCGCGAATGCGCCCGGCCCGGTACAGGCGGGCCGGATTGTGCTCGACCAGCGCAACCTGACGTTCTCGCCGCACGTGCTGGTCGTCCGTGTGGGCTCGACCGTCGACTTTCCGAACAACGATCGCGTGTTTCACAACGTTTTCTCGTTCCGCGACGGGAAGAAGTTCGACCTCGGGATGTATCCGAAAGGCACCTCGAAGCGCATCGTCTTCGACAAGCCCGGCCTGGCGCGCGTGTTCTGCAACATTCATCCAAATATGGCGGCGTATGTCCTGGCGGTCGAGTCGCCATACTTCGCCGTCTCCAACGATGGGGGCACCTTCACCATCACGGGCGTCCCCGCAGGCACCTACACCTATCACGCGTGGCGGCCGGGTGGCGGGCAGCCCCTCACCGGCTCGGTGACCGTCGATGGGAATCAGCCTTTCGAAATCCATTGGTAAAGCCACTCCACGTCTTCGCCGCGCTGCTGCTCGTCACTTTCGTCCGCGTACCGGCTCGCGCACAGACGACGGTTTCCGCCGAAGTGGATGTGACCGCCGGTCTGTCGGGCGAAGAAATCCGCGCGGCCGCGTCGCAGTTGAGGCTGTTCGGCCAGGCGCCGGCAGGCATTCAGTTCTTCACCGAAACCGCGTGGGGCGATCGCTGGGCCGGTGATACACCGCTGCTCGGACAAAGCGTCTCGGGCATGGATCCGATGGGTTCGGATGTATTCGGCGCCGCGTATCCGTACCGAGGGAAAACGCAGCTCATCGAGGCCTTCGGCGAGCGGTACTTCCGTCCAGGCGGAAGCCTGCTCGGCGTGCGGGCCGGACGATTCCGCATGCCGTTCGGCATCTACACGCGGAGCGACTACGGCTATTCGGGGTTCGTGCGCCCGCCGCTCATCCGCTACGACGGGTACTTCGGCATCTCGAACAACTGGCTCGAAGACGGGGTGATGTTCACTGGTGGCGTGCCGCAGCTGTTCGTAGAGGCGAGCGTCAGCCGTCCGCACGACGTCGGGTACGCCGTTCGGGAGACGGGCGCTGACACTTCCTTCCGCGTCCAGGGCTATCGCGGCCAGTTCATCCTCGGTGCCAGCTACGCACGCAGCAACCCGTATCTCTCGCGGCGATTTGCCGTGGGCCGCCAGGCGTTCGGCGGATTCGACGCACGATGGTCTCACCCCGCCGGCATCCAGGCGCGCGGAGAGTTCCTGAAGGGCCATTCCTACGAGGGCGTGAAGACCAACGGGTTCTACATCGACGGCCTCGTCCACCGCGAGGGGATGGGCCCCTTTACCCTGTTCACGCGGGCAGAGTGGCTCGACTATACGGCGCCCTCGCCGCGAGCCCGCGAGGCCAGGCGGTTGACGCTGGGGACGCGAGTCCGGCTGCCCGGCCCGGTCACACTGCAGCTCAACTACCTGCGGCAGCGCGGCGATCTGCCGCACCTCAAGGCACACACGATCGACTTCAGCGCGACCTACTCACTGCGTCTGGATCATGTCGTCCATTAGGCAGGAAATCCACTGGCAGGATCGGATGGAGGCCAGGGTCGCCGCCGGGGTACTCGTCCTGGTCGCCCTGTCTGTCGCCGCTGTCGTGTTTACCGCCACGCGCGTGGCGACCCGCAGCGCCGTCGCGCGCACCTCGGACAACCTCGAAGCGGCCCGCACGGCGTTCTACCGGCTCGTCGACGATCGCGCGGCCGTCGCGGCGCAGCAGACACGGTTGATCACCGAACTGCCCGTGTTCCGCTCGATGATGCTGTCGCCTGCCGTCGCCAGCGACGTCGCCACGCTCACCGAGATGGCCGAGAGCTACCGGGCGAGCCTGAGCGCGCAATTCGCGATCGTCTCGACGCCGTCCGGCACGCCCATGGCCACGCCGGGATGGCCGCAGAACCTTACGATGCCTGACTCGCTCGTCGCGGCGATCCGTGGCGCCGCCGCCGGACAGTCGCGACGCGACATCGTGCCCCTCGACGGCCGGCTTCTGCTCATCACGTCGGAGCCTGCGAAATTCACGGAAGCCGAAGTCATCGGCGTCGTCACGTTCGGGTTCGTTCTCGACGATCGCGTGGCGCAGGCCCTGGCGCGCATCACACGCGCGGAAATCAATCTGGTGACGGGCAATCGCCTCGCCGGCAGCAGCCTGAGCCCGAACGAGCAGAAACAGTTCTCGGCGATGCTGGCCGGCGGACATCTCGCGAACGCCGACGCGATCTCGTCAGAGATACGGCAGATCGGCGACCGCCAGTTCATCGGCGGGCCTTTTCCGCTCTTCCCCGACCATGCGACCCAGGCGGGGCACCTCGTGCTGCTGCAGGACTGGGCGCCGACCCAGAAGTTCCTCGACGAGCTGCGCATGTCGCTCGTCCTTGCCGGCATCGGCGGCTTCGTCATCGCGCTGGCCGGCGGACTGCTTTTCAGCCGGCGCATGAGCCAGCCGCTGATGGACATCGCCTCCGCCGCACGCGACATCGCCGCGGGCGACTGGAGCCGCATCGTTCCCGGGCGCGGCAGCGCCGAAGCCACCACCATGGCGATGGCCTTCAACGACATGACACGCAGCCTGCGCAGTCAGGCCGAGCGGTTGAACGCCTCGTACCGGCGGTTCGCGACCGTCACCCAGTCGGCGCGCGACGCCATCATTTCGACAGACGAGGTGCTGAACATCACCTTCTGGAACCGGAGCGCGGAATCGACGTTCGGGTACACGGAACAGGAAGTGCTCGGACGCCCCATCGTGAATCTGATTGGCGAGTCGGATCGCGCGGCGTGGAAGGCCGCGCTGCCGAGCCCCGCGGCCGACGAAGTCACGTTCGGACACATCATCGAAGTGACCGGCATGCGCAAGGACGGCGGACGGTTCCCCTGCGAGTTCTCCCTCGCGGTGCTGCACAGCGCGGAAGGCACGGCCTTTACGGCGGTCGTGCGCGACGTCATGGAGCGGAAGCAGTCGCAGGATCAGCTCAAGCAGCGTGATGAGCAGTTGCGCCAGGCGCAGAAGATGGAAGCCATCGGCCGGCTCGCCGGTGGCGTGGCGCACGACTTCAACAACCTGCTCATGGCGATCCGCGGCTACGCGGAAATGATTGCGCAGAACCTGCCGTCCGGCGACGAGCGGAAAAGCGACGCGGAAGAGATTCTGAGGGCCTCGGATCGCGCGGCGGGACTCACGCGTCAGCTGCTGGCATTCAGCCGGCGCGAAGTGATCACGCAGCAGGCGGTCGCGCTCGACCAGCTCGTGCAGAACATGCAGGCCATGCTGCAGCGGCTGATCGGTGCCGACATCCAGATGAACACCGAGATCTGGCCCGACCTGACACCGGTGCTCGCCGACAGCACGCAGCTCGAGCAGATTCTGGTGAACCTCGTCGTCAACGCCCGCGACGCCATGCCCAAGGGCGGAAGGATTACGGTCGAGCTTCGCAATGTGGAGCTCGACAAGATTGGCGTCGCGGCGCACCCGGGGCTGCAGCCCGGCGACTACGTCGAAATGTCCGTGAGCGACACCGGCACCGGCATGGACGCCGAAACGATGTCGCGAATCTTCGAGCCGTTCTTCACGACGAAGGAAGCCGGCAAGGGCACGGGGC
The DNA here is from genome assembly GCA_963746535.1 of Vicinamibacterales bacterium. Classification (GTDB taxonomy): domain Bacteria; phylum Acidobacteriota; class Vicinamibacteria; order Vicinamibacterales; family JAMQPK01; genus JAMQPK01. Next base: position 680,982 of record CAVVBP010000014.1, read on the forward strand.
TCGGGCTGGCCACCGTGTACGGCATCGTGCAGCAGAACAACGGGGCGATCGAGGTACAGAGCCGTATCGGACACGGCACGACGTTCTACATCTACCTGCCGCGCGCCACCGACCTCGGCAAACCGGCGCCGATGAAGGGTGCAGCGCTGCCGGCCGGGAACGAGACGATTCTGCTCGTCGAAGACGACGACCGCGTGCGCGCGCTGGTGTCGAACATGCTCCGCAAGAACGGCTACACCGTGCTGCTGGCGTCGGCCGGCGATCAGGCGCTCGAGATTGCCGCGCGACATCGCGGCCGAATCCATCTCCTGCTGACCGACGTGGTGATGCCGGGCCTGAATGGACGAATCCTCTCGGAGCGGCTCACCGCCGCCCGACCCGACACGCGCGTGCTCTACATGTCGGGCTACTCGGACGACGCCATCCTGCGACACGGCGTCCGCAGGGCCGCCGCGCACTTCATTCAGAAGCCGTTTTCAATCGATGCGCTGACGCACAAGATCCGGGAAACGCTGAACGCGTCCGGGAACGTGCCGGCGATCTAGCTTAGGTTAAGGCTAGGCGGCCGGTCCAAAAGCAGACAAGAGATCAGGAGACTAAGAGGTCTTCCTTCACGGTCCGGCTAAAGCCGGACACTACGTACTACACGGAAGTGGAGAGTGCTCTAGGTTTTCCAGCTTTCGTTTCCAGTTTCTAGTTACTGGCTGGCAGGGGATCGTCTTACTGCCGGTGCGCGGACACGAGGGTGGGAACCGGGAGGCCCTCCTCCGGGTCCACGGCGGGCAACGACAAGCGGAAGCACGCGCCTTTGCCGGTCGGCACCAGCGTCAACGCGCCTCCATGGGCTTCGGCGATGCCCATCGCGATGGACAGGCCCAGGCCGGTACCCTCGCCTACTTCCTTGGTCGAGAAGAACGGCTCGAACACACGCCCTGCCAGCGCCTGTGGCACGCCGGGGCCGTCGTCCTGGATTTCGATGGTCACCATCAGATCGACGCACTTCGTCGTGACGGTGAGTGTTCCGCCGCGATGCGCCGACCGCATGGCCTGCTCGGCGTTCAGAATCAGATTCAGGATGACCTGCTGGATCTCTTCCGGGTTCACGACCACTGAGGGCAGCCCTTCGCCGTAGCTCTCGAAGAGCCGGATGTTGGCCGATCCGAACTCGTACGACCGCAGCGAGATGGTCGTCTTCACGATGTCGTTGATGCTGGCCATCGCCCGCTCCGACGACGAGCGCCGCACGAACGCCAGAAGATTGCGGACGATCTTGCCGGCCCGGATCGCCTCCGATCGCACCTGCTCGAGGTCGCGGCGCAGTTCCGGGCGCTCTTCCGCGTCGATCAGGAGCTCGGTGAAGCCGAGAATCGATTGCAGCGGGTTGTTCAGCTCGTGCGCGACGCCCGAGACGAGCTGGCCGACCGCCGACAGCCGCTCGCTGTGAATCAGCTGGCTGCGCAGCCGGAGCTCTTCGGTGATATCGCGCTCCATCTGCACGTAGTGCGTGACGTGCCCCTGGTCGTTGGTCAGCGGAACGATGGCGCATGCGGCCTGGAACGTCGAGCCGTCGGCGCGGCGGTGCACCAGCGTGCCGTTCCATGCCTGTCCCTTGGTGACCTTCTTCACTTCCTCGAGCTTCGGCAGCGACTCGTCGGCCACGACCGACGCGCGCGATCGATCCATGAGGTCGACGAGCTCATAGCCGACTGCCTGGCAGAACGCCCGGTTCGCATGGCGAATCTGCCCATCGCGCGACACGATGACAATAAGCTCGTTGGCTTCTTCGACGGCCGCGCCCATGAGGCGGAGCTTCGCATCCACCTGACGCAGCTCCGCACGTTCGACCGCCAGGCGTGCCATCAGCAGCGGCAACACCGAGACGATCGCCACCGCCATCGACAAATCCTGAAAGGTATCGAACGGGCCCGCCGGCGCGGCCCTGCGCAGGCCGTAGTCAATCAGCGGCAGCAGCGCGAGGCCGCCGAAGATGACCCACGGGCGCGATGTCGCGGCCTGAGCCTCGTCCGCTTCGATGGGCGAAATCGCGGATCGCGGCGCTTGAGACGCCGCCCACGGATAGAACGAGAAGGGCAGAATCCACATGACGTCGCCAAGCGACGCGCTCTGATAGAACCCCTGCCAGATTTCCATGTTCCCGAGCGACAGCGTGATGAATGAGATCGAAAGACCGAAGGTGAGGCGCCGGTACACCTGCTTCCATCCCGGGTCCGGCGTAAACAGCGCGGCGATGCCCATGCCCAGGCAGACCAGGAATTGCTGAAGCTCCGAGAGCAGCAGGAGCGGGCCCGACGCGCCGATGGCCGCGGCCGAATCGGAGGCCACGGCGAAATGTGAATACAGAAACCCCGTCAGCACGGCGATGCCGGCGATGTCCACGGCAATGGTCGCGGTGACTTTTTCGCGCGGCCCGCGATGGGGCTGCGCGAGCAGCGCGAGGAGCGGCGCGACGCCGCCGAACAACGCGAACACCGCGTGCCACCCGAGCCAGGACGTGCTGACACCCAGCAGCATCTCGTCGACGGACCACCCGACGACGCTGATGCCCGACATCAGCAGCCCGAGCGCAAGCGTCGCCCAGAACAGCCAGTGACACCCCGCCCATGTGTGACGCCGGCTGACAATCAGCGTCACACCGGCCAGCGGCGGAATCAGCAGTGCAACGATGCGAAACCAGGGAAGGACCTCTGTAAACGGCCGGAGGTAGGCACCGATAACAGCGTAGAGGATCGAATATGCGGCGCCGAGCGCAAGCCAGCCCATCTACATGAGGGTTTCGGCCGAAACGCCCCCACGCCGTAGGCTTTCGTCGCACTTTTGTGCCAGGATGGTCATGCCATTTTTGTCGTCGGACATTTACTGACAGATGCCAAAAATTCTCATCGTTGAGGACGATCACGATATCGCTGCGCTTATCGCGCACTACCTCGAAAAAGCCGGGTACACGCGTGACATCGTGGGCGACGGTGGCCGCGCCCTGGCCGCGGCGCGCGAAACGCCGCCCGATCTCGTCATCCTCGATCTGATGTTGCCTGGCCTGAACGGCCTCGAAGTGTGCCGGGCGTTGCGGGCCGACAACCGCACAGCCGCGGTGCCCATCGTCATGCTGACAGCGCGCGGCGAAGAATCGGAGCGGATTCTCGGACTCGACTCCGGCGCCGACGACTACGTCGTGAAACCGTTCAGCCCCAACGAGCTGATGGCGCGCGTACGCGCGCTCTTGCGGCGCACCGCGCCGCCACCGACCAAGGAGCGCATCCTCCGCTGCGGTCCCATCAGCGTCGATGTGGAGCGGCACACCGTCTCTAACGACGGCGAGAGCATCCGCCTGACCGCCAAGGAGTTCCTGCTGCTCCAGTATCTGCTCGAACATCGTGGCCGCGTGCTCTCACGCGATCGCCTGCTGTCGGACGTGTGGGACTACCAGTATCCAGGCGCGACGCGCACCGTCGACGTTCATGTCAGGCGGCTGAGAGAAAAGCTGCCGTTTCTCGAGAAGGCGCTCGAGACCGTGCAGCAGTTCGGCTACAAGCTCACCGAACCCTAGGTAATGGTCAACCTGATCATCTCGGTGCTGGTCGCGATCGCGGCGGGCCTCCTGGGCGCCTGGATCGGCATCGCGATCGCCACGCGGCGCGCGCGCATGACACCGCGGCGCACGACCGTGGAAATGGCGCAGATGTCGCGGCGCGTGACCGAGCTCGAGACCGAGCGCGCGCGCATGGCCGCGATCCTGTCGGGCATGGTCGAGGGCGTGCTGGTCGTCGACGGCGAGGGACGTCTTCGGCTCGTGAACGACGCCGCGCGCCGGATGCTGAATCTGGAAAGCGACCTGGTCGGGCGTCATTACGTCGAAGCCGTACGCCAGCCTGGCGTTGTCCGGCAGCTCGGTGCGGCGCTTCGGGGCGAACAGGGCGCTCCCATCGAGGTGCCGCTCGGGGCGACCGAGGCGCCGCGGATCTTCCGGGCCCAGGCGACGCCGGCGACCGCGAACGGCGGCGCCGTGCTCGTCCTGCACGACATCAGCGATCTCCGGCGCATCGATCGCGTGCGCCGCGACTTCGTCGCCAACGTCTCGCACGAGCTTCGCACGCCGCTCACCGCCGTGCGCGGCTATGTGGAAGCGCTGCTGGAAGACTCGGGCGAATCGGACCAGCGCAAGAAGTTTCTCGAGGTCATCGATCGCCACACCGCGCGCATGGAGCGGCTGGTTCGCGACTTGCTGCGTCTCGCCAGGCTCGACGCGCTCCAGGAAACGGTCGAGCTCCGCCCCATCGAGCCCGCCTCGCTCTTTCACGCGGTCTCGTCCGATCTCTCGGAACGCATCGATCGGAAGCGCATCCAGGTGGAGGTGCGCGTCGATGCCGCCGCCGAGACGATCGAGGCGGACACGACGAAGATGCACGATGTGCTGCGCAACCTGATGGAGAACGCGGTGAACTACGCGCCCGACGGCGGGCGCATCGAGCTCGGCGCGCGCCTCGACGGCGAGCGCGTGCTGTTGACCGTCGCCGACAACGGCCCCGGCGTGCCGGAACCCGATCTCGAGCGCGTGTTCGAGCGCTTCTATCGCGTGGACAAGTCGCGGACGCAGGATCCCGGCGGCACCGGGCTGGGCTTGTCGATCGTGCGGCACCTCGTGGAGCTGCACGGCGGCCGCGTCAAGGCGGACAGTCGCAAAGAAGGCGGCGCGATCTTTACGATTTCGCTGCCGCGGCACCGCTGATTCCGTGAGAGATCAGAAGTTCAGAAGAATGCCTTTCTAATCTTCTGTTTGACCTTCGTCCGAGGTTGCCATCGCGAGAACCGTTCGACTCATCTCGCCAACCTATCTCCCAATCTGCGAATCGGCGAACGCTCATGAGACAGGGCTGAAGCCCTGTGCCACCGAGGAGCCATTGGCACCGGCCGCACCCCGCATTGGTGGCCACAACCCGCATCGGTGACCGAACCGACATCGGTGGCCGAACTGACAGCGGTGGCACAGCGCTTTAGCGCTGTCCTCTAATCGGCGAACCTCTCAATCCTCAATCTGCCAACAATCTCCCAATCCGAGAATCTGCGAATCTGCGAATGGTCATTCAGCTAGGCCCACCCCCTGACCTTGTAGTAGCCCAACGCGAACAGATCGTACAGAACGCGCTCGCTGAGATGAAGCGCGGTAAGGGATGGCAGGTACATTTCGAAGGGTGCTCCGCGGCCGACGTACTCTTCGGGCGCCGAAGGAATCGGATCGGTGCCCGCGACATGAAACGCCGCGAGGGATCGCCGCATGTGCTGCCTGGACGTCACCAGCACGAACTGACCGAGGCCGTGCGCCTTCAGGACCGGCGGCACGAGCAGCGCGTGATCGCGGGTGTTGCGCGCGTGCTCTTCCTTGATGATGCGATCGACCGGTACGCCCAGCTCCTGCAGTTGATGCGCCATCAATCCGGCTTCGGTGTACTGCTCAGAGCCGTGGGCGCCCGTCGTGACAATCGGCAGCCCGCCGAGTACCCGGGACACCCGCGCCGCCTCCATGACGCGCAGCCATCCCTCGCGCGTGGGTACGCCCCGAGACTCGCCGCGGGATCGATGAATCTCCATGCCGGCGCCCAGCACGACGACGGCGGTCGCGCCGCGCGCGTCTGCCTGTGACATCACCGGCGGATAGTCGGGAGAGAACGATCGGACGAACCCAACGGCGGCGATCGGCGTGCTCAGCGCCCAATAGAGCCCGACCAGCGTGGCCACCCAGATTCGGCCCACCCGCCCCCCGTCCTTCCTGCGAAACATGAGGCACACGCCGGGAAGCAGCATCAGGAGGAAGAACGGAATCGAGCCGGGGACGAACAGCTCTTTCAGCGGAAGAGGAACCACGCGTCAGCGCGTTTCCTCGCGCAACTCGCGGGCGCGCTCGTACAGGGAGTCGCGATCGGGATAGAGCTCGCGGAGGACGATCTCTTCTTCGCCCTGCACGGCACGCAGGATTTGCAGCTCGGCCCCGCCGCAGCAGCTCACCATGACGCACGTCGTCCTGGCGTCGTCGGTCGAGAGTGTCCAGAGGATGTGGTGGTCGCGGGAAGCCATCTGCATCAGGAGGGCCGCCCCTCCCTCTCGATCAGTGGGAGTATCTCGCCATGGCCAGGCCAAGGATCTCCTCGATCAGCTGGTTGTAGGTGCGGCCGGCCTTGCGCGCGGCCTGCGCGAGCTCGGCACGCGAGGCGAGCCACGGGTTCGGGTTCACCTCGATGACGCACACCGTCCCATCCGGCTTGAGCCTCATGTCAACGCGGCCGTAGTCCCGAAGCTCGAGCGCCTGATAGGCCGAGACGGCTGTTGACTGCAGCAGCGCGGTGGTCTCTTCCGACAGGTCGGTGGCCACGATCGACTTGGTATCGCGGTACGCTTTCGTGCCCTTGGCCCACTTCACCTCGGCCGCCGCAATCCGCGGCGTGCCCTCCGGCAGTTTCGAGAGATCCAGCTCGATGACAGGCAGCGCCTCGGGGTTCTCGTTGCCGAGCACGCCGACGTACATCTCGCGCCCGTCCACGTACTCCTCGATGAGGATCGGCGAGTCGAACTGCCCGTGCAGCCAGTCGATGCGCTCCATCAGCTCCTTGATCGACGAGACCACCGCGTCGAATTCGATGCCGATCGAGCCGTCTTCGCGCATCGGCTTGACGATGACCGGAAAGTGCAGCTCGTGCGAGAACGCCAGGCGGCCGCGGAACGAGCGGGCGAACACCGGCGTGGCGATGCCATGGAAGGCAAAGATCTTCTTGGCGACGCTCTTGTCCTGCGCCAGCATCAGGCCGTGGCTGCCGGCGCCCGTGAAGCGCTTGCCGACGAGCTCCAGGTATGCCGCGATGTTGTAGTCGGCGGTGTCGTTGCCGCCGAACGATTCGCTGAGATTGAAGATGAGGTCTGTGTCGAGCTTCGCCAGCGCGTGCAGGCTCTTCAGCGAGCCGTCGAGCTGGTGCAGCGCCGGCTCGTGGCCCAGCTTGGTCAGCGCATCGATGACTTCCTCCTCGACTTCCTTCTTGTCGAGGGTGCGCACGAGGAGCGCCTTGCCGTTGGTGCCCGCGTTGTCGTCTTCGGGCTCCCACCGATCGTAAAGGACCGTGACTCTGAGTTTTCCTGCCATTAGTCGGCTTCGGCCTTCGGGCTCGCCGCTTTGGGACGTTTCCCGTTCGGGCTCTGCTCTGTGCTCCTCGCTCTGCGGCGATCCCCGGTGAAGGTACCACGAGTCAGGAAATTCATCGCCAACGTTGTGCCGAACGCGGTCAACTCCACGAGGTAGGCCGGCTCTCGTCCGACCTCGCCCCAGAGCTTCAACCGCTCGCAGTTCTTCGCAATCGCTTCCACCAGCGCGCGCACGACCTCGCGGCGCACGCCGGTCCAGTAGGTGATCTTGTCGATCAGCTCGCGCCGGTATTTCGTGACGATCTGCGCGGCCAGACGCCCTTCGCGCGGCTTCCGCGTGAGAAAGATCTCGGACAGATGCGCGTCCATCGCGAGGTCCACGCGCAGGCCGCGCTCCTTCTCGGCGCGCTGATAGAACTCTTCGACGGTGAGGCGCATGTCGTCGACGGTGATGTCCACTTCACCGGTGCGCACGATCGGCTCCTCGCCCGCGAAGGTGCGCGCCATCCGATCGACATACCGCAGCTTCCGCATCGCCGGCCAACCCTTGTAGCGGCGCCGCCAGGCGCTTCCGGGCGTCAGCCATACGGCGAACGTTTCAGCAAAGTCTTCGTCGGGGTGCTTCTGCGCGTACCAGCCCTCCATGTGGCGCACGTAATTGCGGCTGAACGGCACCGGCCGGTATTTGTCGCGATACGGGCGGTCGAACGGGCCGAACAGGGCGACCCAGTCGGGACGGGTGTACAGCCGGTACGCGTAGTTGAAGACGTGCCCGGCCTCGTGCCGCATGTAGCGCATGATCTCGCGGCTGTCCTCGAGATCGTCGATCGCGCGTTCGAGCCGGCCCAGATTCGGGTCGGCGAGATAGAACGGGATGCCGAGCACGGGCTGCATGTCAGGACAGCCCCACTCGTCGGTCAGGTAGCACACCGGCCGGAACTTGCGCAGCCCCCGCCGCTCGAGCTCCTTGTACAGCTGGCGCACGTACGGCTCGACGGGCGAACCCTCGAGCTTCAACCCCAGCTCTCGGATGCGCTTGCCGAGGACGCCCCTCAGCTCCGGATCGAGCGTTTCGAAGGCCGGCATTCCTAGTTGGGGATTATATGGGTGTGGGCGCTTGACGCCGTAGCGCCCTGCGAGAAACAATCATGTTGTTCCAATACTTCAAGGTTACATTATTGTCTGAACTTCGATTCCCCCGATGAGCACCGCGAGAACCGCAACCAAGCCGGCCGATGCCTCGGCCCGTGAAATCCGCCGGCTCGCCACACTGCTCGACACGAGCCAGGCCCTGACGGGCACGCTCGACCTGAAAGCCGGCCTGCACCGCGTGCTCGAGATTCTTGGCCGCCACCACGGCGCCGTCCGCAGCACCGTCGTCATGCTCGACGAAGACACCGGGCAGCTCCAGGTCGAAGCGTCCGACGGCCTCGACCGCCCGGGCTACCGCGTCAGCTATCAGCTCGGCGAAGGCATCACCGGACGCGTCGTCGAAAGCGGCAAGCCGATCGTCGTGCCGCAGATCAGCCGCGAGCCGATGTTCCTGAACCGCGCCTCGAGGCGCACCGAGCTGCCCCAGCAGGAGCTCAGCTTCATCTGCGTGCCGATCGTGCTCAACCGCAAGGCCGTGGGCGCGCTCGGCGTGGATCTCAAGTTCAAGCCCGACCGCGACTACGACCGGACCCAGAAATTCCTGGGGGTCGTCGCCTCGATGATTTCCCAGGCGGTCAAGGTGCAGCGCCTCATCGACAACGAGCGCAAGAAGCTGCTCGACGAGAACACCCACCTGCGCCAGGAGCTGCGCGAGCGATACGACTTTTCCAATCTTCTCGGCACGAGCGGCCCGATGCGACAGATATGCGAGCAGGTGTCGCAGGTCGCAAGGACGATGACCACGGCGCTGATTCGCGGCGAGTCGGGCACCGGCAAGGAGCTCATCGCGCACGCGATTCACTACAACTCGCTCCGCGCGAACAAGCCGTTCGTCAAGGTCAGCTGCGCGGCGCTGCCCGACAGCCTCATCGAATCGGAGCTCTTCGGCTACGAGAAGGGCGCGTTCACCGGCGCGCAGGCGCGAAAGAAAGGACGCTTCGAGCTGGCCGAGGGGGGCACGCTGTTCCTCGACGAAATCGGCGACATCAACCTCGGCACGCAGGTGAAGCTGTTGCGCGTCCTGCAGGAGCGCGAGTACGAACGGCTGGGCGGCACCGAAACGCTGAAGTCGAACGTGCGGCTGATCGCGGCCACCAACAAGGATCTGGAAAAGGCGATCGCAGGACGGCACGTTCCGGGAGGATCTCTACTACCGGCTGAACGTCTTCACCATCTTCGTTCCGCCGCTGCGCGAACGGAAGACCGACCTCCTGCTGCTGGCCGATCACTTCCTCGAGTCGTTCTCGCGCACGCACAGCAAGAACATCAAGCGGATTTCGACCCCCGCCATCGACATGCTCATGAGCTATCACTGGCCGGGCAACGTGCGCGAGCTCGAGAACACGCTCGAGCGCGCGATCCTCGTGTGCGACGGCCACGTGATTCACGCGCATCACCTGCCGCCGACGCTGCAGACCGCCGAAGCGTCGGGCACGGTGACGCGCGTCTCGCTGCGGGACGCCGTCGCGGCCTATGAGAAGGACCTGATCTCCGACGCGCTCAAGACGACGCGCGGCAACCGCGCGAAAGCGGCGCGCCTGCTCAACACGACCGAGCGGATCATCAACTATCAGGTGAGGAAGTACTCGATCGATTACAGAAGGTTCAAGAGTTAACAGTAGGTTCGTGGGTTCGTGGGTTCGTGGGTTCGTAGGTTCGTAGGTTCGTGGGGTTCGTACCGCGCGACTGAAGTCGCGCACTACCGGCTTCTGTCGCAGAGCCCGAACCAAGACGAACCGCACGAACCTGACGAACCCCACGAACTCGACGAACCCGACGAACCCGACGAACTCCACGAACTTAACCAACCCCACGAACTACCGGCTGAGATACTCCTTGTAGTTCTCCTTCGTCACCAGCTCGAACGGAATCCAGACGAAGCTGTCGACCGCTTCTCCACGCGACAGTTTCAGCGCCGCGTCGACGGCGCCGCGCCCCTGGCCGCGTGCGTCCTGAAACACGGTGACGGCCAGCGTGCCCTTCGCCACTTCGGCCAGCGCATCGGGCGTGGCATCGACGCCGCCCACCAGGATCGTGCCCTGCTTCACGCCGGCCTGTTGAATCGCCATGATCGCGCCGATGGCCATCTCGTCGTTGTTCGAGGCCACGGCGTCGATCTTCGTGCCCGCCGTCAGCCAGTTGTTCATGAGGTCGAGCCCGCGCTCGCGCTGGAAGTTGGCCGCCTGTTTCTCGACAATCTTCATCCCTGGATATTTCGCGACCACGTCCTCGACCGCCTTCGTCCGAAGCTGCGCGCCGTTGGACGCCAGCTCGCCAACCATGATCGCGATGTTGCCCCGGTGGTTCATCAGCCGGGCGAGCTCCTCCATTTCCAGCGTGCCGGCCTGCGAGTCCTCCGAGCCGACAAAGACGACGCCCTTCGGCAGCGTTTCTTCCGAGGGCCGCCGATTGACGTAGACCAGCGGCACACCGGCCTCGCGCGCGACCCTGGTCATGCTCGGCGTTGCCGCCGTGTCGGCGGCGTTCACGATGAGCGCGGCCACACCCTGCGCCACGAAGTTCTGGATGTGATTCAGCTGCCGGGCGACGTCGCCCTGGGCGTCGGAGAACTGCAGCGCGACGCCAGGCAGCGTCGCGGCGTGCTCGCTCATCGACGTGCGCAGGATCGTGAGCCAGAGGTCGTCGAAGTGCGCCATCGAGACCCCGAACAGGGGTTTCCGCGGCGACTGGGATCCACAGCCCTGGCCCCCGAATGCGAGCACGAGCAGCGCGGCCAGGCATCCGAATCTCACCTTCGATGTCACGGGAGTCCTCCGGTTACGGGTGAGCGCCTCGATGGCGATAGCGATCGGCCACAACGGCGAGCACGATCACCGCGCCCTTCACGATGTCCTGAATATACGCGTCGAACCCGATGAAGGTAAATCCGCTGGTGATAACGCCCAGGATCACGGTGCCGATAACGGTACCTGAGATCCGTCCGATGCCTCCAGAGAGGCTCGTCCCGCCGATCACCGAAGCCGCAATGGCATCGAGCTCGTACGACATGCCCATGCCGGCCTGCCCGCTCGCCGCACGCGCGGACGTCATGACGCCGCCGAGCCCTGAGAGAAGGCCGGCCACCGTGTACACGAGCACGAGATGCCGATCCACGCGAATGCCCGACACACGGGCAGCCTGCGCGTTCGCGCCGATGGCGTACGTGTATTTCCCGTATCGCGTCTGACGGAGCAGCACGTGAAACACGATCGCCGTGATGATGAAAATCGCGACGGGCAGCGCGCCTTCGCCAATACGCGTGTAGGGCTCGGACAACATGCTGATGGGCTGCCCGCGCGTGTAGTACCGCGCCAGCCCGCGCGCGGTCACCATCATGCCGAGCGTCGCGATGAACGGTGGGATGCCCGTGAGCGCGATGAGCCGCCCGTTGACGAACCCGGCCAGCGCGCCCGTTACCAGACCCGCCGTGATGGGAATGACGACGGGCAGATCGACGAGCGAGGGGAACACGGCGCGTGCGTTCGCCGTCTGCGCCAGGCTGGCCGCGATCATCGCGGACAGCGCCACGACCGACCCCGAGGACAGATCGATGCCCCCTGTGAGTATCACCTGCGTCACGCCGATGGCCAGCAGGCCGATGATCGACACCTGCAGCACCATCACGAACAGCCGCTGCGCGTTGAAGAGAAAGCTCGTGCCTCGAATGCTCCAGCCCACGGCTTCGAAGAGCACGACGATGGTGAGGAGCACCAGGAAGATCCCGGCATCGTGAGAGTGTCGCCGCGGGTGGCTCATTGCGAGGCCAGCCTCATCAGATCGACCTGATTCGCGCCGGGTCCTTCGAGAAAGCCGGCGACGCGCCCCTCGCGCATGACCATCACGCGATCGCTCATGCCGAGAATCTCGGGCATCTCCGACGAGATCATCACCACTGCCGCCCCGTCTGCCGCAAGATTGGAAATCAGACGGTGAATCTCGGCCTTCGCGCCGACGTCGATGCCGCGCGTGGGCTCGTCGAGAATCAGGATCCGCGGCGAGGTCAACAGCCACCGGCCGACAAGCACCTTCTGCTGGTTGCCGCCGCTCAACGTCTGGACCGGCTCGAATAAACTGGGTGTCTTCACGCGCAGGCTGCCGGCCATGTCGCGGCAACTGGCGCCGAGCTTCTCCGCGTTCACGAAGCCCATACTGATGAACCGGTCGTCGAGGACGGCAATCTCCATGTTTTCCTGAACGTTCAGCGGCAGCAGCAGCCCGCTCAACTTCCGGTCCTCGGTGAGAAACGCCATGCCCAAATCGATCGCCACGGCTGGCGAGGCGATATCCACCGGGCGGCCTTCGATGAACACGTCGCCGGACGAGGCACGCCGGAGCCCGAACAGCGTTTCGGCCACCTCCGTACGCTTCGATCCGACGAGTCCGGCCACGCCGAGGATTTCTCCCGCCCGTACGTCGAACGACACGTCGGCAAATGCGCCCTCAACGGCGAGATGCCTGACCGACAGCACGACTCGCTCGGTCGGCGTGTTTCCTTTCGGAAACATCTGCGTCAATTCCCGTCCCACCATCAAGGCGATCAACCGGTCGCGATCGAGGTGGTCCGCCGGGCTGGAATCGACGACCCGCCCGTCGCGAAGCGTGGTGACCTCGTCGGCGATTCTGAAGATCTCGTTCATCCTGTGGGTGATGTAGATGATGGCCTTTCCGCGGGATCTCAAATCCGCGACGATCCGGAAGAGATGATCCACTTCGCGCTCGGACAAGGTGGATGTGGGCTCGTCCATGATGAGCACGTCTGCCTCGTACGACACCGCGCGCGCGATCTCGACCATCTGCCTGCCGGCGATCGTCAGGTCGCTCACTCTCTGTTCGGGATCGATGGCCATGGCGAGCTCCGCGAGCAGTTCGGCCGTGCGGTGAGCCAGCGCGCGATGATCGATGAACCCGAGTCGCGTCAGCGGTTCGCGGCCGAGCCAGATATTCTCGGCGACCGTCATGGGCGGCATCAAGTGCAGCTCCTGATGGATCATCGCCACGCGGCCGCGAAGCACGACCTGGCCGGAGTCGGGCCGGTCGAAGCCCGCGATAATCCTCATCAGCGTCGATTTGCCCGCGCCGTTTTCGCCCATGAGCGCGTGCACGCTGCCGGGGCGCACCTTCATCGACACGCCGTCCAGCGCAAGGACGCCGGGAAAGGCCCTGCTGACCTGGTCTGCTTCGACGAGATAGTCCATGGGGCTGAGATACACTAGCACTCGCAAAAATGGCTCCGGGAGCCTTTTTCGTCGCGGCAGATGAAAAAGGCTCCCGGAGCCATTTCCCGGCATGAGCAAACGCACAAAGCTGAAAGTCGGAGTGGTCGGCCTGGGGCGGCTGGGGAAAGTCTACGTCCGCGATCTGGCGGCGCGCATTCCGGAAACGACGGTCGTGGCGGTCGCGGACATCGATCGCGCGCTGGCCGATTCGATCGCGGACGAGTTCGACGTGCCGAAGGCGTACGCGTCGGCCGGCGATCTCGTCGCCGATCCCAACGTCGACGCGATCGTCATCGTCACGTCGACGCACGCCCACCGCGACAACGTCGTCATCGCAGCCGGGTCGAAGAAGCCGACGTTCTGTGAAAAGCCGCCGGCCCTCACTCTGGCCGAGTGCGCGGCCATGGCGAGCGCGGTCGAGAAATCGGGCGCGTTCTTCCAGATGGGCTTCATGCGCCGCTTCGATCCCGGCTACGCGGCGGCGAAGGAGAAAATCGCCCAAGGCGCCATCGGCCGGCCCGTGGTCTTCAAATCGAGCTCACGCGATCCCTTCCGGCCGAGCCTCGAGTACGCCAATCCCGCCAGCAGCGGAGGCATCATGGTCGACATGGGGATCCATGATTTCGACCTGGCCCGGTGGTTCATGGGAGACGTCGAGGCCATCTCGGCAACGGGCGCGGTGCTCGCCTATCCGGAAATGGCGTCGATCGGCGACATCGACAACGCGATCGCGACCCTGGAGTTCGCCGACGGCCGGCTGGGCGTCATCGATCTCACGCGGAACGGATACTACGGTTACGACATCTGCACGGAGTTGCTGGGCGACGCGGGCACGCTGAGGATCGGCTACCTCCGCGAGACGCCGCTGCTGACCATGACGAAGAACAGCGTCGCCCACGATACCGTTCCGTATTTCATGGAGCGGTTCGAACGGGCTTACACGATTCAGCTCCAGAATTTCGCGCAGAACGTGCTGCACGGCCGGGAACCGGCGGTGGGACTCAAGGACGGCGTGGAAGCGCTTCGGACGGCGCTCGCCGCAACCGAAGCGCACCGCACGAAGCAGCGCGTCCAGGTGAGCGCGATGAAATAGCTCCGGGAGCTATTTCAAGAAACGGGCCAGGCCTGAGCCCTTCTGAAGGGCAAGGACCTCGTCCAGGGCCGGCACGGACGGAATGGCCCCGAGCCGCGTGCAGCTCACGGCGGCCGTCGCGTTGGCAAACCGCAGAATCTCCGGCACCCGCCATTGCTGAAGCAGTCCGTAAATGAATCCCGCACGGAACACGTCGCCGGCACCGGTGGCGTCGACGACCTTCACGCTGTACGCAGGAGCGGCGTGAAACGCGTCGCCCTCGAGCGCCACCGCGCCCTCTTCCGCCAGCGTCATGACCAGAATGCCGTCATTCAGGCGGCGCAATTTCCTGAGCGCCCGCTCGGGGTCGCGTTCTCCGGTCAGGCGCAGGGGAAGATGCTGCTCGAAGATCGGATAGGTCACGGCACGAATGAGCTCTTCCACCCGATCGACCGGGTGCTCGATGTCGCTCGTCACCATGGCACCAGCCGCACGCGCGGCGCGCACGGCAGCCATCGCCAACTGCGGATCGTCGTCATCCACGTGGACGATGCGTGCCGCCACGGATTCTGGCGTCAGCACGTCCGGCGGAACGACCAGATGTCCGCTCCGATGCCACAACACGGTCCGGCGCCCGGCCGTGTCCACGAGAATGATCGCTCCGCGATTGGGCGCATCGGCCACGACTGCATGCGAGAGATCGACGCCACGCGAGAGCAATCCATCGCGCGCCAGCCCGCCGTTCGCGTCAGATCCGAACGCGCCGATGTAGCCCGTGCGCAAGCCCAGGGCCGCACACGCCGCCGTTACGGTGGCCGTCTGGCCACCCATGATGACGTGCCGGCTCGTCACACGCGCCTTGCTCGATTCCAGCACGGCAGACAGTTCTCCGCCGAGCTGGATCACGTCATCGACGGAATTGGTTCCGACGCCAATGACGTCAAGCATGAGCGCGATTAGGTCCGCTGACGAATCTCACAATCTCCCAATCTGTGAATCTACCAATGTGGGAATCACGTCACACCCGTACGCTGCGGACCAGCGATCGGACGCGCTCGCGCGACGCGTCGATCTGCTTCTGGAGATCCTCGTGCAGTCCCAGCTGCCGGCGATGCTCGGTGGACCGGAGAAAGACGTACGCGTGGTCGAGCTCGCGGCAGAGATGTTCTGCAATCAGGCCGGCCTTGCCCATGGCGTCGAGCGTGCCGAGCGTGCCGGTGTGGCGGAGTGCGGCATGGCGGGCGCCGTGCCGAAGCTGAAATGACTGGGTCAGCAACTCGACGGTTGACAGGGTCTCATCCTGGCCGCGATCGGTCACCGGAATGGTATCGAAGCCCTTCTCGCCACCCTGTTCGCGGTACACGAACGGTTGACACGTGGCGAGGAAGCGCGCACCCAGCTCGGCGTCGCCCGCGATGTGGCGGGCCCTCGTCAGCGATGCGCGCTCGGCCATCTCGCCCGGCGCGGCATAACGCTCGGCGTACTCGCTGAGCGGGCACGCCCGAAGCCAACCGTCGGTCTGCGGCCAGGCGGGCAGCTGTACGCGATAGAGGCTGCCGTCGTGGGTTTCGTCCCGCAAGGCCGCGGTCAGATCGCAACCCACCCGCTCGTAGAACTCGCGAATGCCCGTCGCGTCGGCGCCGTCTGCGCTGCGCGCGTCGTACACGTAGAGCAAATCGACGTCGGGCTCGTAGCTCATCTCCCGTCCGCCGACCCTGCCCGTGCCGATGACCGCAAACGAGCCCGGCGGACGATCGCGGCCGTCGGCCACGAGGCGCTGCTGCATGACGCTGGCGAGCGCGAAATCGATCGCCACCGAGGCCACGTCCGACAGCTGCGATGCGGCGGTCTGGACGGTTTCCCTGCGCAGCAGATCGCGCGTGCCGATGCGAAGCGTCTCGCGCCGCTTCCATCGCCTCAGCAGGTTCAGCCCTTCGGCCGGCTCGTCGATCGCCGAGAACGCCGACAGGAGCTCCTCTTCGTGATCCTGGCGATCGGGCGCGCTGCGCTCGACCTGCGAGACGAGCCAGTGAAAGTATTCAGGCGTGCGAACGAGGATTTCGCCGAGCTCCGGTGAGGCCCCCATCACATAGGTGAGGACGTGGAGGGCGCGAGGGTCTTCGCGGAGGTAATCGAGAAACATCGCCCGGCCGCTGCGACCGGCGACATAGCGCGCAATGGCGCCCACCGCCGCATCCGGATCGGGCGATTCGAGCACGGCCGTCAGCAAGTCGGAGGCGAGCCGCCCCAGCGCCTCGCGCGTCATGAGATCGTCGGCCATCTGCTGAAGCTGGCTGTCGACGGCCGCGGCATCGCGGAAGCCAAGCGACGCAAGGTACGCGCGGGCTTGATCTTCGGTGAGGTCGGGCGACAGGAAGAGATCTGAAGGGTTCGGCACGGTTTAGTCGCAAGGCGAAAGCCGCCCCTCGACTTCGCTCGGGGCGATCCTGAGCTTGTCGAAGGGCCGGAAGTCGTAAGGCGCAAGTCGACCAGACTTGAGACTGCCGACTTGCAACTCGCGCCAGGCGACCGTCACGTCTCTACACGTCCTTCTCGCCCGTTCTGATGTTGTAGCCCTGCTCGACCGGCATCACGAAGACGCGGCCGTCGCCGATCTCGCCGGTTCGCGCGGCGCCGATGATGGCCTTGATGGCCTCGTCCACCGAGGAATCGGGCACAACGCATTCGATTTCCATCTTCGGCAGCAGGCTCACTTCGTACTCACGGCCGCGATAGACCGCCGTGTGCCCTTTCTGACGGCCGTGGCCGCGGACTTCGGTCACGGTCATGCCGGCGATGTTGAGCTTGCCGAGGGCTTCTTTGATGTTGTCCACCATGTTGGGTCGAATAATCGCTTTTATCAGCTTCATGCGGTCTCCTTCATGAGTCGCGGGGCTCGGGCGCCCGTTCCTCGCTCGCCTCTTGCAGCATGCGTTCGAGGTCGGCTTTCAATGAAGCCTCGGCTGCCTCGGTCAGCTTCGCCCCGGCCTGCGTAATGTGAAAGACGTCGATGGCCTTCTGCCCTTCGGTCGTAATCAGGACCAGATCGACGTCGATCCCGTGATCGGAAATGACCCGGCTGACACGATACAACAACCCCGGCGCGTCGTCGGCCACGAGCTCCAGCACGGTATAGCGCTGCGAGTGCGCGGCATCGAAATATACACTCGGGGTGCGACGAAGGAGCGTCCGTTTAGTCAGCACGCTGCCCTCCTTGCTCCTGAGCAGCGACGTCACGTCGGTCCTGCCGCTCACCACGTCGTCGAGCCTGCGGTCGAACTCCTTGCGCCCCAGCGAGTTGCGCTCGAAAAATCCGTCGCCATCGGCAAACTCGAACACGTCCACCGCGAGCCCCGCGAGGCTGGTCAGCGCATGGCCTCTCAGAATGTCCATGCCGAAGTACGCCAGCACGCCGCAGATGTTCGAGAACAAGAACGGCTTGTCGAGCGAGACGACGGTCAGTTCCCAGACCTCGGCTTTCTTCTCGAGGAAGAAATGCGCCTCGTTGGGCCGGATATCGCGGGAAAGCCTGACATGACGATATATCGCTTCGTGTGAAAACAGAATCAGATACCGGCGCGGCAGCCCTTCCAGGAAGGTCGCCATCTCGCGCTCGGTGATGTCCTCGGGACGATTCGCCTGCAGCGCCGCCACCAGGGCCTGATCGCGATCGATGATGTCGTCGCCGTAGCCCATGGTCATCTGGTTGTAGGCGTCGACGTACAGCCGCCACAACAGCTCTTCCTTCCAGGGTGTCAGCGTGTCGGGGCTCACGGCGCCGACATCGCATAACGTCAGGAGGAGAAGCAGCTTCAGATGCTCCTCGGTCGCGAACAACGCCGCGAACTGGCGCACGACCTCGGGCTCTTCCGTATCGCGCCGGAACGCGATGCGCGACATCTTCAAGTGGTGGCGAATCAGAAAATCGATGGTCTGCCGCGCGTCGGGGCCGAGGCTCAGGCGGGCGCCCATGGCGACCGCCATCTCGGCGCCGACGATGGAGTGATCGCCCTCGCGCGCCTTGCCGACATCGTGGTACAGCAGTGCCAGCACCAGCAGCTCCGGCGTGCGGATCTCACCCAGGATGGACGCAAATCGAGGGTTGTTCAGCAACCGCTCGGCGTTGCGCACCGTCAAGAGCGTATGCTCGTCGACCGTGTACTTGTGATAGAAGTCGCGCGTCACGCGGCAGGAAATCTCGTGAAGCTCGGGAAAGATCGCGCCGAGCAGACCGCAATCGCGCATTTCGCTCAACCGCGCGGCGAGCCCGGGTTGCGGACGCAGGAACTGCAGCAGCCGGATCTGGTGGCCCGCGGTCGCCAGGAACACCTCGGGCTGGTAGTTGTGCTTCTGCAGCTCGCGCTCGATCAGCGCGAGCGCATCATCCGCCACGGGAACGTGCCTCGAGACCGCCGCTTCGAACGCGCGCAGCCATTCGGCCGGTTCCGCCGCCGCCTTGAATGTGTCGGCGAAATTGATGCCCTCGACCACGCACATCAGGTTGTCGTCGACGAGCCGGATGGGCGTCGGCGGCGGAGGCAGCGCCGCGCGACGGACGCGGCCGAGCGCGCGTGTGACGCTGCGCGCGTCCCTGAAGTAATCGGTCATCAGCGCTTCGACGCGGCGCCGCATGTCCGGCCCGGCGTACCCCAGGCGATCGACGGCCTTTTCCTGCAGCTCGTAGCTCAGGACATTCAGATTGCGCCCCGTGTCGACGTGCAGTCCCGACCGGATGCGCATGAGAAATTCTTCGGCCTCCCTCAATCGATCGGGCGACGCGCCGCGCACCCCTCCCCGGCGGTCGCCGCCGAGGCGCAGCATCAGGCGCGTGGCCCAGAGGTCGCGCAGCGCGCCGGGCCCGTCTTTCACGTCGGGCTCGAGCTGGTAGAGCGTGTCGTAGAACTCGCTGTGGCGCTGGTCGGTCAGCGTGACGAGCGCGTCGAGCACCATCGGGCGCCAGACGTCGGCCGAGGCTTTCAGCGTGGTCTCGAGGTGATCAATCACGGCCTGGTCTCCGGCGAGCGGCCGCAGATCCATCAAGGCCAGGAGATATTCGGGGTTCGTCGTGTCGGGCCGATCGAAGTCGGTGTGCTCGCGCACGTGATGGCCGACCTGGAAGCGCAAGTCCCAGAGCGGATGGAGCAACGCCTTGACGAAGCGTTCTTCGGGGCGGCCGAGCGGTCCACCGAAGACGATGAGCAGGTCGATGTCCGAATGGAGGAACTGCGACTTGCGGCCGTAGCCGCCGACCGCGAACACCGCCAGGGGCGTGCGCGATTGGCCGCGCGCGCGATCGACGAGCTCACGGACGATGCCGTCGATGGACTCGGCGTAGCGCCCCAGCGCCGCACGTCCACCTTCGCCACGCTCGGTAGCGTCTATGAGCTGCTGCCGCGCAAGGTCCAGAGACGCGGAAAGGCGGAGACGCACCTCCGCCTGCTCGACGTCCCTCCCCTTAGCGGGAGCCATCGCGATCCATGACGCCATAAGGATACTTCGCCCACGGGATTGGGCGATGAGGGAGTGGGGATCAGGCCGTCACGGCGCGCACAGACTCCGCGCGTTCAGGCCCAATCCCCCATTCCCGAGTCCCTAGCCCCAGGGGTGCCGCGTCAGTACGAAAGGCCAATCCCGATCGAGCCGATC
Source organism: Vicinamibacterales bacterium (assembly GCA_963746535.1). Classification (GTDB taxonomy): domain Bacteria; phylum Acidobacteriota; class Vicinamibacteria; order Vicinamibacterales; family JAMQPK01; genus JAMQPK01. Next base: position 701,211 of record CAVVBP010000014.1, read on the forward strand.
ACCTGGCTGCCCTCGGGCGTGCCATCCTTGACGTTGAAGTACTTCGTGCCATCGCCCAGCGCGAAGAAATCCACGCCGCCGTGGAGGTTCCACGTGCCGAACTTCGTGGGCGCGCTGCTGAACGGAACGGTGAAGAGCACGCCGAGATCGAAGTAGCCGAAGCCGTTGTCCTCGCCGTTCGCTTCGTAGTAGTCGCCCAGGCTGAAGCCCATCTTGACGGGAATGCCCACGGTCACGCCCTTGCCGCCCAGCGGCCAGCTCGGCGCAATGCCGAGCTCTGCGTAGGTGCCTTCCTCGCTGCCGCCGTCGGCCTGTCCGCTCATCTCGAACGCGACGATCCCGTACGGCGCGAACTTGCTCGCGTGCGCGACCTTGAACGCGAATTCCTTCACCGTGCCGAACGAACCGTTCGGGCTGGTGTAGGCGGTGTAGAAGGGCGAGATCGTGATGCCCTTGCCGACGCCCAGGTTGAGCATCACGTAGAAGTCCTCTTCGTAGTGGCTCGGCTTCTTCGGGTCCGCACCGGTGCCCGACGAGCCCGTGTGCAGACTGTTCCACACGCCGAAATTCACGCTCGCGCTCTGGCCCTTGTCGTTCGAGAACAACGCGATGCCCACGTCGCCGAACGCAAACGTGGTCAACGACGGATCCGCTTCCTGACGAATGCCCCGGAAGAAGTACACCGAGGGAAAGTCGATGCCGGCGGTCAGCGTGATGGCGCCCGGGTTCGGGTCATCCTGCGCGCTCGCGGTGCCGGCCGCAAAGGTCAACGCCATGGCCACGGCCAGGGCAATGCGCGTGAATCGGGAAACGTAAGACGAAGATACGATCACGTAGTCCTCCAGTTGGGGGTGGGCCGGCGGCGCGACCAGCGCCGCCGGCTCGGAGTTAAGTGCGCGTTCAGGCAACTTCGGCGTTTGGACGCACCGACAGCTTGGGCGCGAATCCAACGTAGGCCTCCTGACCGTGCTCGCCGATGTCGAGACCTTCGAGTTCCTCTTCCTTGCTGACGCGAAGGCCGATGGTGAACTTGATCAGCAGCCAGAAGATGGCCGACACAGCCATCGTGTAGATACCCACGACAACGATGCCCTGGATCTGCGCGATGAGCAGCGTCATGCCGCCGCCGTTGAAGAGGCCATTGCCTGTCGCCGCACCGGTGATCTTGTCGACGGCGAACAACCCGACGCACAACGTCCCGAACACGCCGTTGAACAGGTGGACCGGCACTGCGCCGACCGGATCGTCGATCTTCAGCGAATCGAGCAGCTTGACGGCGAGCACCACGAGCACGCCGGAGGCCATGCCAATCAGCAGCGAGGCCTTGACCGTCACGAACGCGCACGGTGCCGTGATCGCGACCAGACCGGCGAGGACTCCGTTGACGGACATACTGAGGTCAGGCTTGCCGTCCCACGTCCAGTTCAGTGCCGTTGCGGTCAACAGCCCCATGAAAGCTGCCGTGTTGGTCGTCATGAAGATGTGCGAGATCGCGTTCGCGTCGACCGCCATCGTCGAGCCAGGATTGAACCCGAACCAGCCGAGCCAGAGGACGAAGCAACCGATGACGCCAGAGGTGAAGCTGTGCGGCGGAATGGGATTGACTCGACCATCAGGACCGTACTTGCCCAGACGGGGACCGAGAATCAGGATGCCGGCGAGTGCGGCCCACCCGCCCACGCTGTGCACAACGGTTGAACCCGCGAAATCCCAGAAGCCCGCCGTCGCCAGCCAGCCTCCGCCCCAGATCCAGTGACCGGTCACCGGATAGACGAACGCGACGAGCAGGAACGAGAAGACGATGAACGACAGGTACTTGATGCGCTCGGCTACCGCGCCCGACACGATCGTCGCGGCGGTGCCGGCGAACACGAGCTGGAAGAAGAACTTCGCGTTCAACGGAACGCCCGTCCACGCGATCGCTTTGTACGCGCCGGCGTAGGCGTCGCCCGTGGCCGGACTGTTGTCGGCGCCGCCGAGCATGAGCAGTCCCTCGATGCCGACGAACCCGGTGCCGTTGCCGAACATCAGGCCCCACCCGAACAGGTAGAAGGCGAGGCACGAAATCGCGAACACGATGAAGTTCTTCGACAGGATGTTGACGGTGTTCTTCGCGCGGCAGAAACCCGACTCAACGAGCGCGAACCCGAGATTCATGAAAAACACGAGGGACGCCGTAATCAGCACCCAGACCGTATCCATCCCGACCTTGAGATCGGCGGGCGTCTGTGCCATTGCGGGCGTTGCACCTAAGACCGAGAGCAGCAACCCGGCCGCCAGAATTCCTGGCAATTTCTTTCTCATCGTTCCTCCTTGACGAAAATGAATGCGGAGCGCCGACGTGCGTGTCGCCCGTGCCACGCTGCAAGTGCACGAGGGATGCCATTGTGTAAATGGCGCAATTCGCGATTTTCCGAACAAATCAGGCGATTTCGCTTCCACGGCGATCCCACAAACCCGTCAGACACGGCGTGTACGCCTACATTCGTGTCGTGTTTCTGAAATGACACGCGACACGAAATGCCGTGGCCGCGCGACGGATTTCCTGTCGCGCGAAAAAATTTCGAGGTCTCGCGCGGGCGGCGCGGACCGGCGGATGTGTTCGCGCCGAGGTACGACAAAGTTGTAGGGAACAGAACGGCAGCTGGCGTTTTTGTTACTTCTTGAAACGGCGCCAGTCGATCCCGAGCTGGCGGACCTTGTAGTTCATGATGCGGCCGGTGGTGTTGAGCAGGCGCGCCGCCTTCGCGCGGTTGCCTCGCGAGGTCTTCAGCGCGTCCTGGATGAGGTCCTTCTCGTAGGCGTCGAGTGCATCTTTCAGCGACAGGCTCATCGTCGTGCCCGACGAGGCCGCCGTCTGGAGCGTCGGCGGCATGTGGTGCGCGTGCACGACCTGGCCGTCGCAGACCACGACCGCCCGCTCGATGGCGTTCTCGAGCTCGCGCACGTTCCCCGGCCAGTGGTAGGCCATCAGCATGTCGATGGCCGGCGTCGAGATCCGCTTGATGTGCTTGCCGTGGGCGAGCGAGGCCTTCTCGAGGAAGTGATCGGCCAGGAGCAGGAGATCCGGTTTCCGCTCGCGGAGCGGCGGAATGAAAATAGAGAACACATTGAGACGGTAGTACAGGTCTTCGCGGAAGCTGCCGTCGACGATCGCGCGCTCGACGTCCTTGTTGGTCGCGGCAATCATCCGCACGTTGGCGCGAATCGTCTTCGTGCCGCCGAGCCGCTCGAACTCGCGCGCCTGAAGCACCCGCAGGAGCTTGATCTGCGTCCCCAGGTTGATCTCGCCGATTTCGTCGAGGAACAGCGTGCCTCCCTCGGCGAGCTCGAACCGGCCCTTCTTCGGGGCGTGCGCGCCCGTAAAGGCCCCCTTCTCGTACCCGAACAGCTCGGACTCGATGAGGCTGTCCGGCAGCGCCGCGCAGCTCACCTTGATGAACGGGCGCTTCGACCGCAGCGAGTTGTAGTGAATGGCCTGGGCGATGAGCTCCTTGCCGGTGCCCGATTCGCCGCGCACGAGCACCGTAGTGTCGGTGCGGGCGACCTGCGAGACCTGCTCGTAGACGAGCCGCATCGGACCGCTCGTGCCCAGAATGTTCGAGAAATCGTAGCGCTCGCGCAGCTCGCTCTTGAGGTGGGTGTTTTCCTCCCGCAGGCGATCGCGTTCGGCGTCGATGACACGCTGAATGCGAATCCACTGGGCCATGAGCGAGGCCACGACGCCGAGAAACTTGACCGTGCGGTCGAAGTCGCGCTCGGGCTTGAAGCGGAAGTCGGCGCCCAGCGCGCCGACGGCCTTGCGGTTGAGCAGAATCGGCACGCACACGTAGCTGATTTCCTCGCGCGCGAGCTCCGGGCGCTCGGACGTGCGCCGCAGGAACATCGGCTCGCGCGAGACCCGGGGCACGACGATCGGCTTGCCGCTCTGCACGACGCGTCCCGTGATGCCTTCCCCGAGGCGGAACTTCGCGTCCGCTTTGCCGGCGCCCGGCCCTTCCGAGGCCACCACGTCGATCTCCTCGGCGCTCGTCAGCAACGCCACGGTGCTGCGGATCACGCTGTGATGACGCTCGAGAATATTGAGGACCTGGTGCAGCGCGGTCTTCTGGTGAGCGCCCGCAGACAAGGCCTGACTAATCTCCAGCAGCGTCGACAGGCGTCGAAGTTCGGCCGTACCGCTCGTCGTCGTGGTCGCCTCTGCCAGTTTCAACCCCGCAGGGTTCGATGCCATGTAGAAGAATCCCTACTCCTCGACATGAGCAAAGCTGGTTCCACATGCGCGCCGAGCGACGGCGGTGATTTGCTAGGGAATCCTGTGATATGACGGGATGGGCCTTCGGCCAAACCCACAAACTTGGAGAGAAATAATCTGACGCCGACATTCGTGTCGTAATCGTCGAAACACGAAATCGCTCACTTGCCGCGCGAGGCGGGCGGTTTCGGGCGCGTGAGGTACGCCGTCAGCCGTTCTTTCTTCAGCCCGATGGGCTTCCCGTCACGACTCGCCGTAATCGTGACCTCCCACTCTCCCGCCATCGTCACCATCACGATGCCGTTGTAGGTTCCTTTGCCGACGTTGTTCAGTTTCCCTTCGGTCTTCATCTCGGGGTGCTTGGTTTTCGGATCGGCGGGCATCAGCAGAACGATCCCGACGTCGGCATTGGTAACGGACTGCCCTTTCGCATCTCTGAGAGTGACTTCAAAAAGATTCTGGCCGAGGCCGAGCGGCGACGGCTTTGTCGTCAACGTCAGTGATGCGCCACCGGACTGCGCGGACACCTGAGCGGCCGCGGCCACGACCGCGGCCACGATGAGCATCTGTCTCATGGCGCTACTTCGAGGCGGGGGCACGTCGCGACTGCGCAAACTCGATGGCGAACTTGCGCAGCGGCAGGCTCGTCTGCCCGAGGGCGGCCGCTTCCTCCACGGCACGATCCACGTCCCAGCGATCGATCGCCAGCCGTTTGATCAGCCACATGGTCGCGGCGCGGTTGCCGCCGCCGCAGTGAATGAACGCCGGCTCGGCGCCCGGGCTCGTGATCGCTTTCAGGAATGCCTCGGCCGCGACCGGATCCGGACTGCCGTCGAACGGCACGTGAAAGTACTTCAGTCCCGCGGCCTTCGCCGCAGCGGCCTCTTTTTCCACTTCCGCGCCAGGCTCGGTGGCCAGACGAAGATTCACGATCGACACGAACCCCATCTTCCCGATCTCGGGCACGGCGTCGGTGGTAATAGCGCCGGCGCACGCCACCGTGGTCTCGAGACGAGCCATGTTGCGAATACCCGTGACAGGCTCCTTGGTAACCCCCTGTGCCTGCACGCTCGCGGCAGCGGCAACCACGACAAGCAGCGCAAGGCAGGTGCGACGGTTGATGAGCATGATCCTCTCCTTCATCACGAGTTATGGCTGCGCTACAACTCCACCCGGCGCAAACGCAGCGCGTTGCCGATGACCGAAACCGAGCTGAACGTCATGGCCGCGCTCGCGATCATCGGGCTCAGAAGCAGGCCGGCGAACGGATACAACACACCGGCGGCGATCGGCACGCCGATCACGTTGTACACGAACGCGAAAAACAGGTTCTGCCTGATGTTCTTCATTGTCGCCCGGCTCAATCGGCGCGCGCGTACGATGCCGCGCAGATCGCCCTTTACCAGGGTGATGTCCGCGCTCTCGATGGCAATGTCGGTCCCCGTGCCCATCGCGATACCCACATCGGCTCTCGCCAGCGCCGGCGCGTCGTTGATGCCGTCTCCAGCCATCGCGACGCGGCGGCCTTGTTCCTGAAGGCGCTGAACCGCCTCAGCTTTGCGGTCCGGAAGCACCTCGGCCTCGACCTGGTCGATCCCGACGGCTCCGGCCACCGCCTGCGCGCTCATCCTGTTGTCGCCGGTCAGCATGATCACGTTCAGACCCTCCTGGTGCAATTGGTCGATAGCTTCACGTGCCGTCGATTTCACCGGGTCGGCAACGCCGATAATGCCGGACAGCACGCCGTCGACCGCCGCGAACACGACCGTCTGACCCAGGCGTCGACGCGCTTCGAGACTCTCGACGAGCCCGCCGGTCTCGACGCCAAACGACTGCATGAACCGGACGTTGCCGACCGCGACCTTGCGGCCATCAACGGTGCCGGCTACACCCTCTCCCGTCACCGAACGAAAATTGTTGACCGGCGAAAGCGACACGTTCCGTTCGCGAGCGGACGCGACAATCGCCGAGCCCAGCGGATGCTCGCTCGCGTTTTCCAGGCTCGCAACCAGTTGCAGCAGCGTGGCCTCGTCCATGCGCTGCGCTTCGATCGACGCGAGCGCGGGCTTTCCCTGGGTGAGCGTCCCGGTCTTGTCCACGACCAACGTCGTCACCTGTTCGAGCAGTTCGAGCGCCTCGGCATTCCGGAACAACACGCCGACCTCGGCGCCTCGTCCGGTCCCCACCATGATCGACATCGGCGTGGCCAGCCCGAGCGCGCACGGGCACGCGATGATCAAGACCGCGATGGCATTGACCAGCGCATGGGCGAACCGCGGCTCCGGCCCCACGAGCGCCCATGCGGCGAACGTGACGACCGCGACCGCGATGACCGCGGGCACGAACCACCCTGAGACGGTGTCGGCCAGACGCTGAATCGGCGCACGCGAACGCTGCGCTTCGCCCACCATGCGCACAATCTGCGCGACCAGCGTATCGTGCCCGACCCGTTCGGCGCGCATGATGAACGCGCCCGTCGTGTTGATGGTCCCTCCGGTGACACCATCACCCGGATTTTTTTCGACAGGAATGGGCTCGCCCGTCACCATCGATTCGTCGACGGCCGCGCTCCCTTCCAACAGGGCGCCATCGACAGGAATCCGCTCCCCGGGGCGCACGCGAAGGCGGTCGCCGGCCCGCACATCGCCGAGCCGAACGTCGAGTTCGAGGCCGTCGACCCCGATACGCCGCGCTGTCTTTGGCGTCAGCCCGAGCAGACCGCGAATGGCCGCGCTCGTGCGGCCCCGCGCCCGAAGTTCCAGCACCTGCCCCAGCAGGACGAGCACGACGATGACTGCCGCCGGCTCGAAATACACGCCCACGCCCTCGTGCATGGTCAAGGCATCCGGGAATATGCCCGGCGCCAGCGTCGCCACGACGCTGAACCCGAATGCCGCGCCCACACCAAGGGCAATGAGCGTGAACATGTTCAGGTGACGGCTCACGATCGATGCCCAGCCCCGGACGAAGAAGGGCCAACCGCCCCACAACACCACCGGCGCCGCCAGCGCGAGCTCAATCCAGTTGAGAACGGGTGGCGACAGCGCGTGCTGGATGGGTCTCGCCGGCAGGAACTCGGACACCATCACCGCAAGAATCGGCAGGGTCAGCGCAACCGATCCGCGGAACCGCCGCGTCATGTCCTCGAGCTCTTCGTTGGGCTGCTCCTCGAGCGACACCGCCACTGGCTCGAGCGCCATGCCGCAAATCGGGCACGCACCCGGACCCTTCTGGCGGACTTCCGGGTGCATCGGGCAGGTGTACTCGGCATCCGGATCGGCCGGTGCGGCCGGTCGATCGGACGGTTTCGTGTCGAGGAACTGCGCCGGGTTGCCTTTGAACTGTTCGAGGCACGACTCGTTGCAGAAGTAGTACGTCTGGCCGTTGTAGTCGAAGCGGCCGGCTGCGTCACCCGGGAGGATCATCATTCCGCAGACCGGGTCGAGTACTTCCTCTTCCACCGAGGGCGGCGTCGTTGTCATCAGGACGCTGCTACTTGGCGTATTTGGCGGGATCGGCGTCAAATCGCGCTTTACATGACTTCGCACAGAAGTATGTACGTCTTGCCGTTGTATTCACTCGTGCCCGCGGCCTTCGCGGGATCGACCTGCATTCCGCACACTACATCGCGTTCCATGAAGCTCCTCCTATGCGTAAAAAAGGGTTCCGGGATCCGTTTTCGTGAGCATCCCCGCGAAAACGGATCCCGGAACCTTTTATTTTGCCGTCTCGACTCGACGGACCCGAATCACCGATTCGTCGCGGTTCGCCCACGCCACGACGAAGTCGCTACCTGTTCGAACGATGACCGGGTGCGACGCTGATTCGGTTCCGCTCAGCACCCGAGATGGCTCGATCGCGCGCGATGGCGACACACGCGCCAGCACAATCCGATGCACGCCGTCGACCGTCTCGTCCCAGACGATGACCGCTCCGCCATCGGCCGCCAGCGTCATCTGCGGATGCCCGGGCGTGATGCCGGCAGCGGGCAGACGGGTTCTCGGCGAAAACGTCCTGCCATCCCGAGACGTTGCGTAAAAGACGGCCTTCCGAGGCTCGTCGCCTTCGTTCACGAGCGTCGCCCACGCCACGTGGATCGCGCCAGCTCGATCGACCGCCAATGCAGGTCCGTCTTCCGGACAGCCATTCAGTTCCCACTTGTCCTCGCTGACGCGAACGAGCGGATCGAAATGCGCGCCGCCATCGGTGGACCTGGCGAACGCAATGTCGCGCATGCTGCCAGGAAAAATGTGACGCCAGGCGGCGTACACGGTGCCCTTCACGTCGACGGCAACAGCAGTCTTGCAACAGAAGCAGACGCCGCTGGCAATGATGGTCTCCACGCGGCGTCCGTCAGGCGTCAGGATGCCGTGATAGACGTCCTGAGGCGGCTGTCCCTTGTGGGGCATGCCGGAGTGCATCGTCTCCTCGGCGATCTTCCGGCTGGCATCACGCCCGTCGAGCCACACCGCATGAACCGCGCCTGACTGCCCGGTCGCGAGCGACTCCCAGCCGCGTGCGCCCGAAATCGCAGGATCGTGAATCGTGCGAGCCGGAGAAAACGTGCGGCCTCCGTCGGTCGACCGGGCGACCCGCACCACATCCTGGCGCGACCGCTGAGGGCCGTCATTTCTCTTCGACCAGACGACGGTGATGGCGCGCGCGTTGACGGGTCCGGAGACGACGACGCGCGGTGGCTGTTCGCTGTTGACGCTCACATCGCCGTCCTGATCGTTGACGCGGCGCGGCTCCGAGAACGTCACACCGCCGTCCTGACTCACGGCGGCGAAAACATTGGCCGCGCCGTTCCTGCTCGCGGCCCAGACGGCCACAACGGTGCGGTCGAGCGCCGCGAGAGACGGTGCGGAACTGGCAGCCCCCGTGACGGAGAGGGACGTCTGGGGCGGCTGCTGACGCGCCAGCGTCGAACCGCCGGCCGACGCAAGAACGGCAATGGCACTCGCACACAGTCCCAGCATCAGCGCGCGCCGGATAGTCTCAGACATCGCGGGCACCTCCATCTGTCGCTCCGGTAGTCAGGCGTCTCTTCTGTGGCTGCTGAGGAAGGCTTCGAGCGCGTACTGGTCGGCGCTCGTAAACGACACCCCGGCGCGGTACCACAATTGACCGGCTTTCGGTTCGAGGCGCGACCACATCACCTTCGCTTTGCAGGCAATCAGACTGTCGCCCATCGGCATGGTGAGCTTGACCAGCCTGTTCGGTTTCATCGAGAACGGCGTCAGTACCTGGGCACCGGTCACGGAGAGATCGATCAGTTTGCCTTCGGTGCCGTCGATCTGGACCTCGACCTCGGTGGAAATCGCCACACGTTTTGCACCGCGCGCCGGGCCTCGATACGCGGGTTCCGTCGATTCCGAGGAGGACACGGGCTCGGTCGCCAGGGACGGCGTCTCCGAGGGTGGAAGGGCCAGCAGCCGCTGCTGGTCGAGTTCGAGCTCTGCGATCTCGGCACGCGTCTCGGCATCCCGGAGCGCGACCTCGAGATTCCGGATCCGGCTTTCAATCGCCCGCTGCCGCTCTTCGTCCCTGGTATCGCCCGTCAGATCGATCACGGTCTCTTCGGTGGGCTCCTCGTCGCCATCGATCACGAGCTGAGGCCCCGACTGCATCGATCGCGCCGCGTCGCGCTCCTCGTGCGCGGTCTCCAACTCCTGCCTCAGGAACTCCCGTTCGCGAATCGCCTCCTGGGCCAGCTCGAGTTCGCGCCTCAGGGCATCGCGTTCGCGAAGGGCCTCGTCGACCAGTGCATCGGCGGCCCGAGTAGCCTCTTCGACTCGCGCATTGGCGGCCCGAGCGGCATCTTCGACTCGTGCGTCGGCGGCACGAACGGCTTCTTCGGCGCGTGCATCCGCGGCACGAGCCGCGTCCTGCGCCGACACGAGGAGCTGGCTCTGGTCGGATTCCGAGCGCGAGAGCGCCTCGTGCCTCGCGTCCGCGTCGCGGCGTATTCCGTCGATCTCGTGGCGTGCCGCCGCGAGCTCGCCCCGCGTCCACTCGAGATCGCGTTCGAGCTGGGCCGACGCTTCGCGCAGTTGGGCAGCCGCCGCGCGCTCGGCATCGGCCGTCGCGCGAGCCTGCTCCATCTCCGCCCGCCCGGCAGCCTGGGCGGCATGCGCGTCCTTCAGCTGCTGATCGACACCCTGATGGCGCGCCGCGAAATCCTGAAGCTTTGCCGCAATCTCGCGCTGTTGCGCTTCAACGACCGCCCGCGAGGCTTGCGCCTCTCCACGAACCTGCTCGACGGCCTGTTCGAGACTGGCGGCGCGAGTACGTTCGGTCTCGGCGGCGGCTTGCGCCGCTTCAAGCTCGCGTTCAAGAGCGGCGCGTTCGGCCTGCTCCTGTTCGAGGCGCTGCCGCACCGCCTCGGCCTCGCGTTGCGCGCCGGACGAGTCGCGAGCGGCCGCGTCGACGACGCGACGCTGCTCTTTCAGCTCGGCCTGCGCTTTGTCCAGCGCCTGGCGCAATTGCGCCACGGTGCCCTTTTCGGATTCCAGCGCCGATTCCGCCTCACCGCGCGCCGCAGCGGCTGCGTTTTGACCGTGCCGCTGCGCGTCGTGTACCACCTGCCGCACGGTCGTATCCGCCTCTTCGGTGGCCACGCGCGCCAGGTCGCGAATCAGCGATTCGAGCGAGGCGTGCTTGCCGGGATTCGCCAGCGCCTCTTCGAGCGCGCCCAGCCGCGACGCCATCGACGCACGGAGGGCTTCTATCTCTTTCGGCACTGCCGGTTTGGCACTCTTTTTCACAATTGTGATCTTATATGAGAGACGAGAAACATCGAACCCGGCCGATTCCTCGCGGGCGCGTTAATATGAGTCTGCGTGGCATTGATACTTGCCATTAACCCGGGAAACAGCCATAGCCCCACGCTCGCCCGCCTTGCGCGCGAATTGCAGGGATGCGAGCTCATCGGCGCTGACTCCTGTGCGGTTGCCATTATTGCAATCAACAAGCGCGTGCCCGACCTCGTGTTGCTGCCCGAGAGACCGGCGAAAGGAGAGCCCGACCTCCTTGCGCGTCTCCGGGCGATACCGGGCGGCGTGCTCACGCTGAAGCTGCCTCCCGTCTCATCGGCCGATCCGGTGGCGATCGCCAAAGACATCCGCACAATGCTCGCGGGCGAGACCGCCGCGCAGGCACCGGCACCGGTACGAGCGCCAGCACCAAAGGTCAGCGGTCCGTCGCCCCATCTCGTTGCCGCCGCAAAGGCGATGATCGACTGGATTCATACACGTCAGGCCCAATGGGCCGAGGCCGAACGTCTCGACCTGGCTCCCGAACCGTTGCCCGTCTCAGCTTCGTCGGCAACGTACGAGCCTTACGAACCCCACGAGTCTCCCGAAGAGTACAAAGCTGGGCCACTGGACCCGTCCGAATCCGAGCTCTTCGGGACCAGCGAGCCAGCCAGCGGAACCTGGTTACCTCGTGTGGCCATCGTTGCCACACTCGTGGGAGCAGGAGCGGCAGGCGTCTGGCTGTGGCCGAGCCTTCGCGGTGGTACATCCGGCGGGGTGACTCAGGCGAGCGCCCAGCAGGAAACAGCCCTTGTCGAAAGCAACGCCCCGCCGGCTACCGTGCCGACACCCGTTCCCGATACACGGGCGACGGTGCCCGCACCGACTCAGCCGACGACCGACAAACCGGGCGCGTTACCTCCGGATGCTGCCGCTGCGGTGGCAGGGTTTGTGGCGGTTTTCGCCCCGTTCGACATCAACATCAGCAACGCGAGTCAGCCGCTTACCGTCGACGATCGCGGGCGTGCCATGCTGCCTTCGGGCAAATACCGCCTGAGGTTCCAGAATCGCCAGGTCGGCTACGACGAGACCCGCGCCGTCGAAGTACGTCCGACCGAAACGACGACGATCAACCTCGTTCCGCAGACGGCGCTCAACGTCACCGCGAACGAAGCCGCGGAAGTGCTCGTCGATGGAGAGCGCACCGGCGAAACACCCTTTGATGGCCGAATACCGTACGGCGCCCACACCATTACGATCAGGACCGCCGGCGGCGAGCGCCAGTTTCAGATCGAGGCCACGATGAAGCCCGTCCAGCTCGAGGTCGATTTCTCGAAGCCTTGACCTACAATGAGGAAATAAAAGGGGGAATAGATGAACAGAAATCTGGCATCGGCCTTGTTCGTCCTGATCGTTGCGGCCGCCACCCTCGATGCGCACGTCGTCGTCTCGCCACGCGAATCGGCGCCGGGCGCCGAGCAGGTTTACACGATCAGCGTGCCGGTCGAAGGTACGGTTGCGTCGCTCTCGGTCGAGCTCGAAGTGCCCGCGGACCTGCACGTGATGCAAGTGGCCCCGGGCGAAGGCTTCACCGTCGACCTCAAGAAGGACAAAGACCGCATCGTCGCGATCACGTGGAAGAAAGAGATCAAGCCGAAAGAGCCGTCGGCAAAGTTCACGTTTACCGCCCACAATCCCCAGTCTGGCAGCCTGCAGTGGAAGGCGCATCAGACGTTTGCGGACGGATCGATCCGGCACTGGGTCGGCGAGCGCGGATCGAAGGAACCAGCATCGGTCACGACGATTGCCGTGAAAGGCGCGACACCCGCACCGGCGGCGGAAGCCGGTCACGACCACAAGTAGCGCGTTTTCGCGGAGAACGCATTGGTCTACCGATGGCTTCGCGACCTGCACCTGTACCTCGGGCTCTTTGTCAGCCCATTCGTGCTTCTGTTCGCGGTGAGTGTGTTCTACCTGAACCATGGCAAGTTGAGGCCAGGCACACCACCGCCCTCCGAAGCCTTCCATAATCTGCAGATTCCAGACGGATTCGATCGGCTGAAAGGCCGCGAGGCGGTGGAGCTCGCCAGACACATCCTGCCGCAGGTCGGCGTGTCCGGCGAGATTGGGTTTCTTCGCTATGTGGCGCGGGATCGCCATCTGATCTTTCCGGTTTCGATCGCCGGTCTGGAGTCGACCGTCGATGTGGACCTCGACGAGCGCTCGGCCGTCGTCATGCGGCGCCAGATGAACGTCTGGGAGTCGCTGTCCTACCTGCACAAGATGCCGGGACCGCACAACGTGGCAATTCGAGGGAATTGGGTCGGCATTCAAGTGTGGCGATGGCTTGCCGACGCGACGATCTATCTCCTCCTGTTCATTTCGCTGAGCGGCATCTACCTGTGGTGGACGATCAAGGCCGAGCGACGGATTGGTCTGACGCTCGCCGCGGGCGGCATCGTGACATTCTTCGGACTTCTGTATGCCGTCATTCGCTAGGGCGTTCGAGGTCTGGAACCGCAGGCTGCACTACTATCTCGGCCTCTACTTTCTGTTTTTTCTCTGGCTGTTTTCGGCGACAGGGCTGATGCTCAACCATCAGCAGTGGTTCGGCGATCTCTACCGCCGGGCCGAAACGACATACGAGGTACCGATCGACACGCCCGACGGCGATACGCTCGCCGCCAGGACGCGCGACCTGATGCGCCAGCTCGGGCTGCAGGGCGAAATCGACTGGCCGGCCGCGCAGCCCGTGTGGCACATTGATTTCAACGTGAGCCGGCCGAGCGGCGCCGCCCAGGTGCGGGTGGACCTGACGGCCAAGCAGGCGTACGTTCGCGAATTCCGGAACCGGCCGTTACACGCCTTTCAGATCTTTCATACCTTCAGCGGCTCGCGCTTCAATCAGCCCGCGAGCGAGCGCGACTGGATAGTCACCAGCGTGTGGGTGTTCGCCATGGACGCCCTGGCCCTTGGCCTGGTCGTGATGGTGCTTGGCAGCTACTACATGTGGTGGCGGCTCAAGAAGAAACGCACGCTTGGCGTGTTCGCGCTGGCGGCAGGGTTCGCGAGCTGTGGCGCGTTCGTCGCCGGCATACTCTGATCGCCTTACGGCCCCGGCCGCCTGTCTCGACCTTGACCGACAGCGGTGTTAACATCCGCCCCACGGAGGAGATATGAAGAGAATCTCAATCATGGCGGCGGCTCTCGTATTGATTCTGGGTGCGTCGGCGTTCGCGGCAGAAGTGACCGGCGTGCTCGTCGATCTCGCCTGCTACACCAAGGACAAGGCCAACACGACCAACGCGCACAAAGGCATGGGCGAAACGTGCGCCCAGGCGTGCGCGAAGAAGGGCGGCACGGTCGCGCTCGTCACCGAGAAAGGCGACGTGTACGAAGTGATGACGATGGGCGGCCTGGCCGGCGAGAACAACGCCAAGCTCGTCCCGCATATGTCCCACACCGTCACGCTGACGGGCGACGTCATGGACTCCAAGGACAAGAAGACGAAGATGCTTCACGCCACCGCGCTGAAGATGATTTCCAAATAGTTGTCAACGGCTGTTGGCCGTTGACAGCGTCCGGCCTTTGATGTAGTCTCTGCTACATTCTGAAGTCTATAGTTCACAGATTTGCCAGCCCTTCAATCCACGTCCTGCACGCGGCTGCACTGGCGGCCGTGTTCGGCGTCGCGCCGGCGATGGCCCAGCAGGCGGCCCCGCCGGCCGATCGCACGACCGGCGTGTCGGGCTACATGGATTTTCACTTCAACAAGAACGAATTCGAGGATGCGCGGCTCGACTTCCATCGATTCGTCCTGCTCGTCACGCACAACTTCAGCGACCGCATCCGGTTCGTGAGCGAGCTGGAGCTCGAGCACGCGTTCGTCGAAGGACAGGAGGACGCCGGCGAGCTCGAGCTGGAGCAGGCGTACGTCGACTTCCTTCTCTCGCGCGGATTCAACCTGCGCGCCGGCATGATGCTCGTGCCGGTCGGCATCATCAACGAGCGTCACGAGCCACCCGTCTACTACGGCGTCGAGCGGCCGTTTGTCGATACCGTGATCATCCCGACGACGTGGTTCGAAACCGGCGTCGGGGTGCACGGCGAGGTCGGACGCGGGTGGCGCTACCGCGCGTACGTCATGTCGCCCCTCAACGCGCGGGAGTTCTCCGCCGAGGAAGGCATTCGAGAGGGACGGCAGAGAGGCTCCGACACGAACATCGGCCGGCCGGCATTCACCGGCCGTCTGGAGTTCGTCGGCGTGCCGGGACTGACCGCGGGCGGCAGCTTCTGGACCGGACGTTCGGGGTTCGAATTCAGGCCGCGATTCGACGTGCCGGTCACCGTCGGCGAAGCCGATGTCCGTCTGGCGCGGAACCGGCTGGAGCTGCGCGGACAGTTCGCCTACGTCACCGTGTCGAACGCCGCCGAGCTGAACGATGCGCTCGGTCGGGCCGTGGGCGTCAATCCGAATATCGCCAGCGCCATGCGCGGCTTCTACGGCGAGGCGTCCTATCGCGTCATCTCGGGCGCACGCGCCGGCGATGTCGGCGTCTTTACGCGGTACGAGAATTTCGACACGCAATACCGCATGCCGGCGGGCTACGTGCCGCTCGAGCAGTTCGATCGCGACGCCTTCACCATCGGCGGGACGTACTGGCCCGACCCTGACATTGCCATCAAGATGGACTATTCGATTATCAGGAGCCAGAGCTCGGCCATCGACGCCCCTAACTCGTTCAACATCGGTCTTGGATGGTGGTTCTGATGACGCGCATGTTCACGCGATTCAACGTCATGGTCTTTAGTGCCGGGGTCATCGCCTCGTTCGGCGGCGGGGCCATCGCGGCACGGCAGCAGAAGCCGCAGGTCGTCAACATTTCGGTCGAGCGGTTCAGCTTTACACCGTCGGAGTTCAAGGTGAAAGCCGGACAGCCCGTTGAGATCAGGCTGCGCAGCGACGATACCGATCACGGGTTCAGGATTCTCGGCACCGACGTCAACGTCACGATCCCGAAGCGCGGCAAGGGAGTGGCGACCGTGGTGTTCGAGCCGCCGAACCCCGGGCGCTACACGTTCGAGTGCTCGAAGTTGTGCGGGGCCGGCCATTCCTTCATGCGCGGCACGCTCATCGCCGAATAGAGAGAACACGATGTCCATCCGGTTGATGATCGGCGCGGCCTTGGCGGTGTTCGCCACCGCTCTGGCGATCGCGCAAACGCGAACGGCACAGTCCGGCGGTCCGCTCCCGGGCATCACGCCCGTCGAGTTCGAGGAGTTCCGGCTCGGCCTCGACGACTTTCTCGAAGTCGAGACGGCCGAGGAAGGGCTCGGACCGGCGTTCAACGGCACGAGTTGCGCCGTCTGCCACAACGTGCCGGTCGTCGGCGGCGTCAGCCCGGTCGCCGAGATGCGCGCGGGGCGCGTGAACGATCAAGGGGAGTTCGAAACGCTGGATGGCACGGGCGAAACGCTGTTCCACCTGTTCTCGGTTCCCGGCCACGCGTGCCAGCCCATCGTGCCGGCCGAAGCGAACGTGTTCGCGCGGCGCGTGCCCATTCCCGTCTTCGGCACCGGCCTGGTCGAAGCCATTCCCGACGACACCCTGCGCGACCTCGAGGATCCCTTCGATCGCAACGGCGACGGCGTGAGCGGACGCGCCGCGATCGTCGTCGATCTGGCGACGGGCGACCGGCGCGTCGGCCGTTTCGGATGGAAGGCGCAGCACGCCACGCTGCTGGCGTTCAGCGCCGACGCGTACCGCAACGAGATGGGCATTACCAACGATCTCTTCCCGACCGAAATGGCATTCGGTGTCGCGGCCGATCGTATGCGTCTCTGCGATCCGTTCGCCGATCCCGAGGACATCGCCGATCCGCGGACGCGCCGCCGCGGCATCGACAACTTCGCGAGCTTCATGAAATTTCTCGCGCCCCTCGCGCGCGAGGGCGTGACGCCGCAAACGCAGGCCGGCGAAAAAGTGTTCCAGTCGCTCGGCTGCGCGACGTGCCACGTGCCCGTCCTGATGACGGGCGCGAGCGCGAATCCGCTCTTCAACCGGAAACGGGTGGAGCTCTTCTCGGATTTGCTGCTGCACGAGGTCGGGACCGGAGACGGCATCCGGCAGGCATCCGCGGACGCACACGAAATCCGCACGCCGGCGCTGTGGGGGCTGCGATTCCGTCGGCCGCTCCTCCATGACGGCTCCGCCGCGACCATCGAGCACGCGGTGCTGAGGCACGCCCGGGAAGCGGATCTCGCGCGGCGCGGCTTCGAGCAGCTCAGCGACGTCGACAAGGCCGCCTTGATGGCGTTCCTGAAATCACTCTAACGGGATTGGATCGGATATGAAACGGGCACGACCCGCGTCTGCCGGCCGTCGGGCGATTCCCCGCGGACACGCGGCTCGACGCCGCAACGACCATTCGCAGGAGCTCGCGCAGGACTACGTCGAGATGATCGCCGATCTCATCGCGAAGAACGGCGAAGCTCGCCTCGTCGATCTCGCGCGCGGCCTCGGCGTCACGCACGTGACCGCGGGACAGACCCTGCAGCGCCTCCAGGCGAGGGGCCTCGTCACTTCGCAGCCGTACCGTTCGATTTTCCTGACCTCAGCGGGCCGCAGCCTCGCCAAGGAGTCGCGCGAGCGCCACGATCTCGTCGCCCGTTTTCTGATCGCGCTCGGCGTGCCCGCCAGCGTCGCCGAATCTGACGCGGAAGGCATGGAGCACCACGTCAGTCCCGAAACGCTGGCGGCGTTCGAGAAGTACCTGCGAAAAGGGTAAGATGGCTCCAGGAGGAGCGATGTCTCGAGGCACCGTGATCGCGTTCGCGGCAGCAGCGCTTGCATCACTGGGAATTTCGCATGTCGGCGGCGTCCGTCTTCAAACGGACCTTGCCGCGGCGGCGCAGCAGAAGCCATCCGGACCGTTAGTGGAGGTCTTCAAGACGCCCACATGCGGATGCTGCTCGCAATGGGTCGAGCACATGCGCAAGAGCGGGTTCAACGTCCACACCACCGATCTCGCCGATCTCAGCGCCATCAAGAAATCACGTGGTGTGCCCAGCGAGGTGCAGTCGTGCCACACGGCCGTCGTCAACGGCTACGTGGTGGAGGGTCACGTGCCGGCGGCCGACGTACACCGCATGCTGAAGGAAAAACCGGCCATTGCCGGAATCGCCGTGGGCGGCATGCCCATCGGCTCGCCGGGAATGGAGACACCCTTCGTCAAGGCGCAGCCGTTCGACGTAACGTCGTTCGACAAGAGCGGCGCAATGCGCGTGTTCGCGAAACATTGATCTGATTGAACTGCTCGTTCTCCTCGCCGGCATCGCAGGCGGCGCGGTCGCCTCGATCGCGGGATTCGGCATCGGCAGCCTGCTGACGCCCGCGATGGCGGCCTCCGCCGGCGCCAAGCTGGCGGTCGCCGCCGTTTCGATTCCTCACGCCGTTGGCACCTCCCTCCGCTTCTGGCGATTTCGCCGCGACGTCGACTGGACGCTGGTCAAATCGTTCGGGTTCACCAGCGCGGCCGGCGGCCTCACCGGTGCCCTGCTGAACACGTGGGCATCGAACCGTGCGCTCGAAATCGTCTTCGGCACGCTCCTCGTGCTGGCCGGCACGTCGCAATTGACGGGGCTCGCCCGGCGCTGGCGTATGCGGGGTGCGCTCGCGTGGCTCGGAGGAGCGCTATCGGGGTTTTTCGGCGGCCTCGTCGGTAATCAGGGCGGCATCCGCACCGCCGCCATGCTGGGGTTCGACATCGACAAGCATCAGTTCGTCGCCACGGCCACGGCCGTGGCGTTGCTCGTCGATGCCGCCCGCGTGCCCGTCTTCGTCGCGTTCGAAGGCCGGGAGCTTGCGAGGCTCTTCCCGATCATCGCCCTCGCGACGCTGGGCGTCATCGTGGGCACGCTCTTCGGCGAGACCTTGCTCGCTCGCGTGCCCGACAGGAGCTTCCGGATCATCGTCGGAACTCTGCTCCTCGTCCTGGGCGCCTCTTTCCTGCTCGGGTTCTCCTGACGACTCCTCGGACTCCTACTTTTCACTTTTTACTTTTTACTTTTCACTTTTTACTTTTCAGTCAGTCGCCCTGGCCCGGTTTCTGTACACTTCGAGGCCGACCTCCCGGCCTGCGTCCTGCGCGCGAAGGCTTTCAAACAGATGTTTCTCGACCGCCCACACGCCCGAGCCACGGACCGACGACAGGCGCTGCAGGTTGAGTCCTTCGACCTGTTCGAGCACGTGCTCGAACTCGTGCCCGATCATCTCCGCGAGATGGCTGCCCGGCGGCAGGTTGACATCGGCTTGTATCTCGAATCCCTGGCGGTACACGACGGTCAGTGCGCGGTACGCCGGGGGAATCCTCGTGTTGATGTACACGCGAACGCGCAGGTTCGAGGCCTTCGCGATGCGCTCGCACTGCGAGCGGAATGTCGGTGACCGGTCGTAGATGCGTTGGGCCACACGATTGAGATCGGAGAAAAATTCCACGTTCGCCGGCAGCGTCGACCGCCGGCATTCCCGCTCGTCCGCCGACATCGAACTTCCGCACAACAGCACAACACTCGCCAGCACACCCGCCCAGGACTCGATCCGCATGCGCTCTCCTTGCGTCGAACGCGACAACGCGCGCTGAATGGCGGCAGCCATCGCCCGACGTTCGGAGCATCACAGAGCAAGGTAAACGCCAATCGACAAACGTGCGAACTTCCGAAAAACTCTCGGCAAATTCTCAGATCGCCGAATACGTCGCGAACAGGAATGTCCGGACCAACCGGGAAAGTAAACGGGAATGTTCGAGAAGGGGTTACGCTAGCGCGTCGACACGAGACGCAGTTCGGTGGAGGTGTTCGCGTGTTGTGTGGAGGCCCCAACCGATCAGACAATTGAGCGCCGAACATGCCGGGACAACAGCTCATCAAGATCCGTCAGCGATTCGATCGCACCCATCTCGACGATCCCCTCATCACCCTGCAACAGCAGCTTCAGCGCCTGAACGATCTGGTTCGACCGGGCACGCGGATCGCGATCGCCGCCGGTAGCCGCGGCATCGACAACCTCGTCGGAATCATCACAGGGACCGCCGCGTACGTGCGCGCCCGCGGCGCCCATCCGTTCGTCGTACCCGCGATGGGCAGCCACGGCGGTGCAACCGGCGAAGGTCAAGCCGCGATCCTCGAGGAGTACGGCATCGTCGAGGACACCGTGGGCGCGCCCGTGCGGTCGTCGATGGATGTCGTGGAACTGCCTCGAGGAGACTTGCCGTTCGCGATCTTCATGGATCGGCACGCCTGCGAGTCGGACGGCGTCATTCTGGTCAACCGCATCAAGCCGCACACCGACTACCACGGCTCGTACGAGAGTGGCCTGATGAAAATGGCGCTCATCGGCCTGGGCAAGCTGGAGGGTGCGCGCACCGTGCACGAGTTCGGTGTGCGGGGACTGCGCGAGCTGATCGCGCCGGGAGCGGCGCAGGTGCTGGCGACGGGAAAGATTCTCGCCGGCGTCGGACTCGTCGAAAACGCCCTGCATCAAACGCTGGACGTGCGCGTATTGATGGCCGGCGAAATCGCGTCCGAAGAGCCGCGGCTGCTCGATCTGGCCAGGCGCAACATGCCGCGTCTTCCGGTGGACGAGGTCGACGTGCTCCTGATCGACCGCATGGGGAAGAACATCAGCGGGGTCGGCATCGATCCGAATGTGACCGGGCGCATCGGCGTGAACGGCGAGGACGATGCCGAATCGCCACGAGTGGGCGCCATGATGGTGTGCGACCTCACCGATCAGTCGCATGGCAACGCGATCGGCGTCGGGCTCGCCGACGTCATCACCCGCCGCCTGCACGCGAAGATCGACCGCGACGCGACCTACGCCAACGTGCTGACCAGCGGATTTCTCGAGCGCGGCAAGATTCCGATCGTGGCGGACACACCCCGGGCCGCGTTCGAGATCGCCATGAGAAGCTGCGGGCGGGGATCGGACGAGGGCATGCGCGTATTGCGCATCCTGGATACGCTCAACGTCGAAGAGCTGTATGTCTCTCAGGCGGTGGTGGACGATCTGCGAAGCCGGCAGCCGCCCGACATCGTCAGTGGGGCGTCAGATTTGTTCGATGCGCGCGGCGAGCTGACAGATTTCTAGGCCTTCCACCAGCCACCAGCTACCACCTACCACCTAGGCGAGCGGCGCCGGCAGATCCGATTTGCCCATCAGGAAGAGATCGACACCGCGTGCCGCGCTGCGGCCCTCGGCAATCGCCCACACGATGAGCGACTGGCCGCGCTGCATGTCGCCGGCGGCGAAGATGCCGGGCACGCTCGTCATCCAGTTCGCGTCGCGCCACACGTTGCCGCGTTCGGTCAGCTTGACGCCGAAATTCTCGAGCAACCCCTGACGCTCGGGGCCGAGAAAGCCCATGGCGAGCAGCACGAGATCGACATCCATCTCGAACTCGCTGCCCGGCACCTCGTCGAACGACATCTTGCCGTCTTTGCGCCCGAGCTCGACCTTCGAGCCGTGCAGCTTCTTCACGCGCCCCTGGTCGTCTCCGCTGAAACGCTGGGTCGAGACCGAGTACACGCGGTCGCCCCCCTCTTCGTGCGCGGTCGACACGCGGAAGACGTTCGGCCATGTTGGCCATGGATTGTCCGCGGCGCGGGTGTCCGGCGGCTTCGGGAGCAGCTCGAACTGATGCACGGACAATGCGCCCTGACGGTGAACCGTACCGAGGCAGTCGGCCCCCGTATCGCCGCCGCCGATGATCACCACCCGCTTGCCCTTCGCCGTGATGAAGTCGGCGTCGGCAATCGAGTCGCCTTCCACCCGCTTGTTCGAGAGCGTCAGGTACTCCATCGCGAAATGGACGCCCTTCAGCTCGCGGCCCGGCACCGGGAGATCGCGTGGCCAGCCGGCACCGCCGGCCAGGACCATCGCGTCGAATTCCGATTTCATCCGGTCGATCGTCAGGTCTACGCCGACGTTGACCTTCGTGCGGAACGTCACGCCTTCCTGCTCCATCAGCGTCAACCGGCGATTCAGGACCTTCTTCTCCATCTTGAACTCGGGGATGCCGTAGCGCAGCAGCCCGCCGATGCGATCGGACTTTTCGAAGACGGTGACGAAATGCCCCGCGCGGTTCAACTGCTCGGCCGCCGCCAGTCCGGCCGGGCCCGAGCCGATGACGGCGACCTTCCTGCCGGTGCGCACGAGCGGCGCCTTGGGGGTGACCCAGCCCTGCTCGAAGGCTTTCTCGATGATCGACACTTCGATCGACTTGATCGTGACGGGGTCGTCGTTGATGCCGAGCACGCACGACCCTTCGCACGGCGCCGGGCAGAGGCGCCCGGTGAACTCCGGAAAATTGTTCGTCGCGTGCAGCCGCTCGATGGCCGGCTCCCACCGATCGCGGAACACGAGATCGTTCCAGTCGGGAATCAGGTTGCCCAGCGGGCAGCCCTGATGGCAGAAGGGAATGCCGCAGTCCATGCAGCGTGCGCCCTGCTTCTGGAGCTCTCCCTGCGCGTACGGAAGATAGACCTCTCTCCAGTCCTTGAGCCGCTCGGGCACGGGACGGGTCGGCTGTTTCTTCCGGTGAATCTCGATAAAACCAGTCGGTTTGCCCATGTCTCACTATTCGCAGATTGGAAGATCGTCAGATTGAGAGAATGTTGGCGGATTGACGATTGTGGATGGCGAGATTCCTCCGCGTTCAATCGCGCAGTTCCCACAAACCGCCAATTACTCTCGCAATCTGCCCATCTTCAATCCGACAACAATCTCGCAATCTTCCAATCCACCAATCTACCAATGCCGGACTAACCCGCGCCCACCAGCTCGGCAAACGCGGGCTCGCGGTTCTCGGCCCTCGCCTTCGCCTCGGCCAGGAGCACGCGCTTGTAGTCGCGCGGCATGATCTTCACGAACGGGAGATCGGCAAACGTGGCCAGGATCGACTTCGCGTACAGACTGTTGGTGAACTGCACGTGGCGCTCGATCATCTCGCGCAACGTCCTCCAGTCGTCGTCGGTGAGCGGCTCGAGATCGACCATCCCCGTGTTCAGCCGCTCGGCGAACGTTCCGTCTCGATCGAGCACGTAGGCGATCCCGCCGCTCATGCCCGCGGCGAAGTTGCGTCCGGTCTTGCCCAGCACGACGACGCGACCGCCGGTCATGTACTCGCAGCCGTGGTCGCCGACGCCTTCGACGACGGCCCATGCACCGCTGTTGCGCACGGCGAAACGCTCGCCCGCGACACCGCGCAGGTACGCCTCGCCGCTCGTCGCACCGTACAGGGTGACGTTGCCGACGATGATGTTCTCTTCGGGCACAAACGTCGCTTTTGACGAGGGGAACGCCGCGAGCTTTCCGCCTGACAGCCCTTTCCCGAAGTAATCGTTGGCATCGCCCTCGAGCGTCAGCGTCATGCCCGGCGGCACGAACGCGCCGAAGCTCTGCCCCGCCGATCCCTTGAAGCGAATCGTAATGGTCCCGTCCGGCAACCCTTTCGGCGCCGAAGGCGCGCGTCACTTCCGAGCCGAGCATGGTGCCCACCGTCCGGTTCACATTGCGAATCGGCATGCTGAACTCAACCCGCTTGCGGTGCAGCAGCGCGTCCTCCGAACGGCGAATCAGCTCGTTGTCGAGCGCCTTGTCGAGGCCATGGTCCTGCGCGCGCACGCAGCGCTGCGCGACCGTTGGCGCCACAACCGGCTTGTAGAGGATCTGCGAGAGATCGATGCCGGCCGCCTTCCAGTGGTCGACCGCCCTGGTGACATCGATCTTGTCCACCCGCCCGATCATCTCGTCCATCGTCCGGAAGCCCAGCTGCGCCATCAGCTCGCGCACGTCCTCGGCGATGAAATGGAAGAAGTTCTCGACGAACTCGGGCTGGCCGTTGAAGCGCTTGCGCAGCTCCGGGTCCTGGGTCGCCACGCCGACCGGACAGGTGTTCAGGTGGCAGACGCGCATCATCACGCAGCCCAGGACGACGAGCGGCGCCGTGGCAAATCCAAACTCTTCCGCGCCGAGCAGCGCGCCGATGACGACGTCGCGGCCCGTCTTCATCTGGCCATCCACCTGCACCACGATGCGATCGCGCAGGTTGTTGAGCACCAGTACCTGCTGCGTCTCGGCGAGGCCCAGCTCCCACGGCACTCCCGCGTGCTTGAGGCTCGTCAGCGGCGACGCACCGGTGCCGCCATCGTGGCCGGAAATCAGCACGACGTCGGAATGCGCCTTCGCCACGCCCGCCGCAACCGTCCCGACGCCCACCTCCGCGACCAGCTTGACGTGGATCCGCGCGCGGCGGTTCGCGTTCTTAAGGTCGTAGATCAGCTGCGCGAGGTCCTCGATCGAGTAGATATCGTGGTGCGGCGGGGGCGAGATGAGACCCACCCCGGGCGTCGCATGACGCACCTTCGCGATCCACGGGTACACCTTGTGGCCCGGCAACTGACCGCCCTCGCCCGGCTTGGCACCCTGGGCCATTTTGATCTGCAGATCGTCGGCGTTCACCAGGTACTCGCTCGTGACCCCGAACCGCGCCGACGCCACCTGCTTGATCGCGCTCCGGCGCGAATCGCCGTTCGCGTCGGGAATGTACCGCGCCGGATCCTCGCCGCCTTCGCCCGTATTCGACTTCCCGCCCAGCCGGTTCATGGCGATGGCCAGCGTTTCGTGCGCCTCGCTGCTGATCGAACCGTAGGACATCGCACCCGTGGCGAACCGCTTGATGATGCTGGCCGCCGGCTCGACCTCCTCGAGCGGAATCGGCTTGGCCGCGACCTTGAGCTCGAACAGGCCACGCAACGTCGCACGCTTGCGCGTCTGGTCGTTCACCGCCTGGGTGTATTCCTTGTAAATCTTGTACTGGCCGCTGCGCGTCGCGTGCTGCAGCTTGTAGACCGTATCGGGATTGAAGAGGTGGTACTCGCCGTCGCGGCGCCACTGGTACTCGCCGCCTTCGTCGAGATCGCGCTCGGCGACGGGGCGCAGCGGGAACGCCAGCTCGTGGCGCGCGCGTACTTCCTGGGCGATCGCCTCGATGCCCACGCCGCCAATGCGCGACGCCGTCCACGTGAAATAGCGGTCGACGAAATCCTTCGCCAGGCCGACCGCTTCGAAGATTTGCGCGCCGCGATAGCTCTGCAGCGTCGAGATGCCCATCTTCGACATCACCTTCAGCACGCCTTTGTTCAACGCCTTGATGTAGTTCTTGACCGCCTTCTCGTGCGTCAGCCCGGGCAGCATGCCCCGGCGGATCATGTCGTCGAGCGTCTCGAACGCCAGATACGGATTCACGGCGCCCGCGCCGTAGCCGATGAGCAGCGCCAGGTGGTGCACCTCGCGCGCCTCGCCGGTCTCGATGACGAGCGCGGCGCGATTGCGCGTGCCCTCGCGCACGAGGTGATGATGGACGCCGGCGGTCGCCAGCAGGCTCGGAATCGGCGCCAGCTTCATGTTCACGCCGCGGTCGGACAGGATGATGATCGTGTAGCCCTGCTCGACCGCTTCGCTCGTGCGGCGCTGCAAATCCTCGAGCGCGCGCGACAGCCCCGTGCCGCCCGAATCGGCGTCGAAGAGCATCTGCAGCGTGATCGACTTGAACCCGCGCTCGTCGATGTGGCGCAGCCTGGCCAGCTCTTCGTTATTGACGATGGCCGACTTGACCTTGATCTGACGGCACGCTTCGGGCCCGGGCTTCAGGAGGTTCGCCTCCGGGCCAATCGTGGAGCCCATCGACGTGACGAGCTCTTCGCGAATCGCGTCAAGGGGCGGGTTGGTCACCTGCGCGAAGAGCTGCGTGAAGTAGTCGTACAGCAGGCGCGGCTTGTCCGAGAGCACCGCGAGCGAGGTGTCGGTGCCCATCGAGCCGATCGCCTCTTCGCCGTTGAGCGCCATCGGCGCGAGCAGAATCTTCAGATCCTCCTGCGTGTAGCCGAACGTGCGCTGCCGGTTCACCATCGTGTAGCGATCGGGCAGCGGCAGGAGCGGCGCGGGCTTGAGATCCTCGAGCGCCACCATGTTCTGGGCGAGCCACTTCGCGTAGGGCTGCTCCGAGGCCAGCTGCCGCTTGATCTCCTCGTCCTCGATGATGCGTCCCTGCTCGGTGTCGACCAGGAAAATCTTGCCCGGGTGCAGCCGTTCCTTGAGCAGGATGTTCTCGTCGGGCACGTCGAGCACGCCGACTTCCGACGCCATGATGACCAGGTCGTCCTTCGTCACGTAGTAGCGCGACGGACGAAGCCCGTTGCGGTCGAGCACGGCGCCGATCACCTTGCCGTCGGTGAAGGCGATCGACGCGGGGCCGTCCCACGGCTCCATCATCGTCGCGTGGTACTCGTAGAACGCCTTGCGCTCGGGCGACATCGTTTCGTGGCCGGCCCACGGCTCGGGAATCATCATGAGCACCGCGTGCGGGAGCGTGCGGCCGGTCATGACGAGGAACTCGAGCACGTTGTCGAAGGTCGCCGTATCGCTGCCCCCTTCGCGGATGACCGGCAGAATCTTCTGCAGATCGTCGCCGAGGAGGTCCGATTTGCACATCGCTTCGCGCGCGTGCATCCAGTTGATGTTGCCGCGCAAGGTGTTGATCTCGCCGTTGTGCGCGATATAGCGATACGGATGCGCGAGCGGCCACGACGGGAACGTGTTGGTGCTGAAGCGCTGATGCACCAGCGCGAGCGCCGACGTGACGTCCGGATCCATCAGATCGGGGAACATCGTCTCGATCTGATCCGCGATGAGCATGCCCTTGTAGATGAGCGTGTTCGCCGACAGGCTGGGAATGTAGAAGTATTTCTTGTCGGTGCTCGCGATCGGCAGCTTGTCGACCTCGTGCTCGATGCGCTTGCGGATCACATAGAGCTTGCGCTCGAAACGGCTCCGGGAGCCTTTTTCGGAATCCGTCTGCGGAAAAAGGCTCCCGGAGCCTTTTCCCACGAACAGCTGCTTGAAGTACGGCTCGACCGCGGCAGCCGATGCCCCGACCAGGCGATCGTCGGTCGGGAGATCGCGCCAGCCGAGCAGAACCTGCCCTTCGTCGAGCACCACTTTTTCGACGAGCGCCTCAATCGTGGCGCGCGCCGATGGATCGCGCGGCAGAAAGACGCAGCCCGCGCCGTATTCGCCGGCGGGCGGCAGCTCGATGCCGAGATTCAGCGCCTGCTTCCGGAGAAACGCGTCCGGCATCTGAATCAGGATGCCGGCGCCATCGCCGGTGTTCACCTCGCAGCCGCAGGCACCGCGATGAAGCAGGTTGACGAGCAACTGCAGCGCCTGCCGCACGATGCGATGCGAGCGCACGCCCTTGACGTTGACGACGAACCCGACGCCACACGCGTCTTTCTCGTAGGCGGGGTCGTAGAGGCCTTGCGCGGGCGGATACCCGGGATCGCGATCCATAAAGAAGGACTAGTTATCTGGTACCGCCAGCCATAAGTAAAATACAATTTTTACATTCGATGTATCGAATTCCCTGATGTATTGGGTCAAGCCCCTAATAGCCTGCGTTTTCAGCTGGTTATGGCCGCACAGCGGCAACCCACGTCAGGCTGCCGTCCGTATGCTCGTCCGAAATCGGCCGGAAACCCGCGGCTTCGATTTCCGCGTTCAGCGCCTCGCGCGTGAAGTGGTGCCGATAGCGCAGCGTGCGGCCAGGCCGGTGACGCCAGAACACATCGCCTGGCTCCGGCGACCAGTCGGCTCGCGCCGCCCGCGCGCTCGTGCGAAGCAACCACAAGCCGGGTGCCGACTGGCGCGTGAACCCGTGATAGCTGACCAGTACTCGCCCGCCGGGCGCGAGATGATCGGCGGCTCTCGCGAGCGCAGCGGCACGGCGTCGTGCGCCTCGAACGAGCGA
The DNA here is from genome assembly GCA_963746535.1 of Vicinamibacterales bacterium. GTDB lineage: Bacteria > Acidobacteriota > Vicinamibacteria > Vicinamibacterales > JAMQPK01 > JAMQPK01. The sequence continues at coordinate 729,086 of CAVVBP010000014.1, forward strand.
ATAGCAGCCGTTGGAAAAAATCACCGCGTCGTAGCGCCGGTCGAGCGCGGCGGACTCGATGGTCCCCGTGTGCAGCGCGGCGGCAGCACCGTGCCGTGCGAGGTGCGCGCGCGCGATCGCAATGACCTGCGGCGAGTGATCGAGACCATCGACGTGGTATCCCAGGCTACCCAGCGCCAGCAGATCTCGGCCGGCGCCGCAGCCCACGAGAAGCACGCGATCGCCGGCGCGAAGATGGCCCCCGAAGAACTCACGCTCGCCCGGCGACAGCCCGGCATCCACGTCTTCATCTGAGATGCTGAAGTCGCTCCACTCGTCGCGCGCGGCCGCATCGAGATCGTCGGCACGCAGGAGACCGGCGGCGAGATACAGAAAAGCGTTTCCGAGTGGTCCGGGAAGGGCGGACGAGGCCCAGAGCGAGCGGTACAGCGAGGCTCGACTTACGCCGAGCACTCGCCTTCTTGAATTTCGGGATTGAACTGGGCGGTCTCCGCGAGGTCGACGTAGTCGTCCGCAACCGCGGATGACGAGGTCATCTGCTCGAGATCGGCCAGGACCTCTTTGACGCGGGCGACATCGACGCGCATGAAAAACGCGGTCGCGGTCTCGCCGTCGTGCTTGTCAGAGAGATAGAGATCGAGCAAACGCTCGAGCGCAGTCGTCAGCCGGCGCGCGGGAACCTTCGCGGCCAGACGGCCAAAGCGGACGGCATCGCCGTCGGGCCCGCCGCCCACCATCACGAAATACTGCGGAATCGCCCGGCCGCCCACCTTGCGCACGCTGCCCTGGAATCCGAGGCCGGCGATGTGATGGCGTCCGCACCCGTTCGGGCAGCCGCTGATCTTGATCTGCAGATCGGGCGCCTTGGCGATGAGCTCGGGATGCTCGCGAAGATGATCGCCGAGGAACCTGCCGAGCCCCCGCGACTGCGTGACCGCGAGCTTGCACGACTCGGCGCCCGGGCAGCTCGTCACGTCGGCAATCGTGCCCGCGTCCGCCAATCCCAGTCCTGCCGCCGCGAGCTGGCGGTACAGCTCCGGTACGGCGTCGGTGGGCACCCAGCGGAAGACGAGGTTCTGCTCCGCGGTGATACGCACCATTCCATCGGCGAACGCGGTCGCGAGATCGCCGAGGATGCGCATCTGCTGGCTCGTGAAGTCGCCGAGCGTAATCGTGGCGTTCACGACAAAATAGCCGCTCTGCTTCTGCTTGCGCACGTTGGTGCTGAGCCAGTGCGAGTAATCGCCGTTCATCGTCGGCAGCATGGGACGCACCTGCGGAACGATGCCGGGACCGGTCACCTGCGAGCTCATCGCGCGCGACACTGTTTCGAGAATCGGCGGAGAATCGATGCGCCGCCACGCTGGCGCCTGTTCGGTGGGCGGACACTCGGGATCGAACGGCAGACTCGCGCCGCCCGCCGACCTGAACTCAGCCAGCTTCTTGTTGGTACTCGGCGAGGAACCCCTCCCACCCGATCGCCTTGATGAGGAACTTGAGGCGGTTCGCCTGCTTGTGCTTGTAGTCGCCGAACTGGTGAAAGACACGAATCACCGCTTCGGCGACGTTGAAGATCTCGGAGGCCGGCAGGAACTCGTGGACCGGCGCCGCCGACTTCACCATGATCGACGTGCCGCCGCCCACGACCACGCGGAAACCGCGCTTGCCGTCCTTGATCGCGGCGCGATAGCCCAGGTCGTGCATGCCCAGAAGCGCGTGATCGACGTCGGTACACCCCTCGAACGCGATCTTGAACTTGCGAGGCAGCGACGAGCTGAGCGGATGGCGCAGGAGATATCGCGTCATCGCTTCCGAATAGGGCGTGACGTCGAAGAGCTCCGTGGGCGAGACCCCGGCCTCGGGGCAGCACGTGATGTTGCGTACGGAATTGCCGCAGGCCTCTCGCGTCGTCAGGCCGGCCTCGGCCAGAAGGCGCATGGCAGGCTCGGCGTCGTGCAGCTTGACGAAATGAAACTGGATGTTCTGACGGGTCGTGATGTGACCGAAACCGCGCGAAAAGCGCTCGCCGACCTCGGCCAGCGCCTCGAGCTGCGGCTGGGTCAGTACGCCCTGCGGAATCTTGATGCGCAGCATTTGCACGTCGCCGGCCTGCCGCTGGCCATATGTGCCCCGGACGAGCCGGAACATTCGCCACTGGTCGGGGGTCAGCTCGCCGCTTTCGAACTTCTCGAGCGTCGCGACGAACTCGTCGATGTCGGCTTCGCTCGCAAAAGAGAGCCGCGTTCTTCCTAGCGTCTTAGGATCGTCAACTGCAGCCATGATTCGGGTTAATTGGGCATTATCTCACTTTTTCCCAACGATGATCTTCCACGCACCGTGCACGTTCCGGTGCACGTAAAGGGCTGGCAACAGCCACGTCCCCAACGGTTTATCCCGGAGCCCGTAAGCGCCGAGCATGTAGCCAGGGCTCGGCAGCAGCACCTCGCGCAGCAATCTGGCCCGGTCGCCCAGTCGCGGCAGCGCGCGCAGGCTCGCGATCGTCTCGTGGTGCCACCTCCGTTCAGACGCCAGATACGCGGCCGACGGTTCAGGCCCCGCCGTGCGGTTCAGCCTGGCGATGAGATCGGCGGCCACAGGAGTAGCAAACACCGTTTGCGCCTGTTGCAATCCCCGGCGGCATACCGCTGCGACCTTTTTCATCCGGGCAAGCGTTTCGAACTCGTCCAGCTCGGCCGGCGACAAGCCCGACGCAAGCAGGTGGATGTCGAGGCTCCACAGCAGCCGCCCGTCGTTCTTGTGATGCATCGCCGGATGCACGCACGACAGAAGAAGCGCATCCACACGGCACGGGGCGACCGCGAACTCGCCGAGCGCAGGCACGGCCACTGCCCGCGGCAACAGCGCGTCGTAGGTGAGCAGGTCCGCGAACACGGCCTGCGTGCTGATGCTCCAGTGCACGTCGAAGGCATGGATCACGCCGAATCGATCGCACTGCTGAACCTCGAACTGCGAAAGCAGATCATGGCACTGCACGGTTTCGACATACGAGAGCGATCGCATCACCTGGCGGGCCGCCTCGACGTCTGCACTCGACACCATCAAATCGGTGTCGGCGCGGGGGCGCGATGCCGGCGAGTCATACACGGTGTAGGCAAGCGGCGTCCCCTTGAGAAGAATCGGACGGATCCCGGCGTCCGCAAGCGCGGCGACCACGCGATGGATTTCGGCCTTGCGCAGAAGCTCTTCCGCGGCGCGCGTGCGGGCCGCGTCCGAGAGCTCTTCCCACACCTGCCGGGGCCAGCCGGCCGTCGAGAAACGGATCCCGGATCCGTTTTCTGAGGCACCGGATGAAAACGGATCCGGGATCCGTTTCTCGGCAGAATCGAGCCTCGACAGTCGCTCGAAACACAGACCCTCGACCTCGTGCTCGCGGCACAGGTCGAGGAACTGTCGCGCGTTGAGCGCGAGATCGCTCCACCGCGTGACATCGCCGCGCAGAAACGCGGCGATCAGCGTCAACGGGTCACGTGAGGACGGCATAGTCCTCGAGTTCCGGCACGTGGCCGATCACGACTTCTCCCCTGCATTCAACCCATGCGTGTGCCTCGAGCACGGTGGATGCGCCACTGCGCGCGCCGATACGCAACGTCGCGTCGTATCCATGGCGCCGCAGCATCGTGCACGCCGTCAGCGCTTCCGCAAGACACGTCGTTCCCGGCAGTCGTCGCGTGACGGCGGCGACAGCCCACGTGATTCTCGCCAGGACGTCCCGCTGGTTGGGGCTCGATTGGGCGCGGCGATCGAGGCGGCGGGTGAGCTCGGGGAACGACAACACGTGGAGACCGATTCGCACACACACGATGAGCACAAATGCCTCTGCCAGACGCGCCCTGTCGGCAGCGGTCAACCGCGCGAGGATGCGAAGCGTGTTCACTCGGTTCTCGTGCCTGTTGGATCGTAGCCGACCGGGCACTCTGGCGGCAGCTGATAGAGATCGGTCGATGGAAACCCAACATCCCACGACGTACTCAAGGGGCCGAGGCGATTCAAATGAAGTGGCGGCGCCGCATAGCTCGCCACGCGGACGGCGCACGCGTACTCGCCGGGCACGTCGTCGCCCGCCTGCCAGATGAAGAATCTCGACGAGGCCGGCAAGGTGGCGCGGCGATCGGCCGGCGGCGCAAAGGCATCGACATGCGTGGCCCACCGCGCCCAGTCGGCATGGCTCGACGCGATAAACGATCGATAGTGAGAGCCGGCCCCCTCAACTGGAAAGAAGTACAACGCGTCAGGTCCAACGACCGAGGACCCTCCTGGCACCTGATGGCGGACGAATTCAGTGAGAGGTCCCGCATCGCGCGCCTCCCACGTGGCTGCAATCCGAAGGACACGAACGCCGGCAACAGCAAGGTTGGCTGCTGCCAGCGCAGCGACGATCGCGGCCAGCCCAGCCATGGAAAGACCGAACGCGCGTTGCGGCAACGCCAGAACAACGGCCAGGACAGGAACCGCGAAATACATGCCCAGCGAGAACGTGATGTTCATCCCCCAGACAATCATCACGCCCGTGGCAACTGTGGCCGCGAGCGCAAAGAGCGCCGCCGCGGTCCGAGTGTCGTCGCCGCGAAAATTCCGGGCGAGGTGCCAGCACCCGAGCGCCCCACCGGCAATCGCTGCCGCGGGCGTCACGGCCGATGACCAGTTGAATGCGAACACGCGCGTCGCGGTCTCCACCGTCGCGACATCCGTGCCCTCACGCGTCAGGATGAAGAACAGGTTGCGGGCCCACGGAACGGGACCACCGTGCTCGAAGAGGGTCCACATCACGAATCCTGTCGTGAAGACGCCACCAGCCACCACAATCTGCCTGAACGCACCAGGCCGCCGCGTCATGAATGCGGCGGCACACGCGCACACAAGAAACGACCCGACAAAGGGATAGCTGCGCGGTGTCGTCAGCGCGGCGAGAAGCAGGAAGCCTCCAGCCATCGATCCCGCCATTGCCCCTCGCGTGGGAACCAGCAACCCGCGCGCGAATGCCGCAAGCGCCATCAACTGAAAGCCGACGGAGAGAGTTTCCATGTCGCCGCTGGTCGCGGCCGCCCCGATTTCAGGCGTGAGCCATATCAGCACGATTGCCAGCAGCCATCTCGTACGGTCGCCGCTCAAGGACCACGCCAGCCATGCGGTGCTTACCCCGATCAGCAACACACCAAGCAAACCCGGCAGCTTCGAGCTCTCGATCGAGAACCCGAACATCGCGAACGACCACGACATGAGCGTGAAGAAAACAGGACCGTAGAAGGGAAGGTGATCGACCGCGGCCGGCGAGAACCAGGTCGTCGATGGCACGCCACTGCCGTCGATCTGCAGCGAACGCGCGATAGACGCATAAAGCTGTGCGTCCGGCCATGGCGTCGGCGTCCGCCCGCGGGTGACATAGAAGCTCGCAAGAATCAGGCACGCCGTCACGGCCAATGCCGCGGGACCGAAGCGTGCCCTGGTCATCACGGCTCGCGAATCTCCACCAGCCCGCGCTCGAGGAGATGGCTCAGCAGCGTGCAGACGTCTTCTCGACATCGGACTGCGTCGACGTCGTAGAGCTCGACGATCGCGCTCACGATCTCGTCAACCGTTGCCGTGCGCTGCAGCAGCTTCCAGATTTCGGCGCCGGCGCCATCGAGGCCGTAGTAGGTGCCGTCGTTCAGGTTCAACATCACGACTTCGGCGCCCAGCTCGCTCGCCAGCACGTCGTGAGCCATCGCCACGGTCGAGGATGAAGGGATGTCGGAGCGAGCCATCGATGATCGCAAAGTATTATAAAGTCCGAATGGAATCATGAACGGCATCGCAGGCGTGTGGAATCTCGACGCGCGCCCAATCGAGCGCGGCGTGCTCGCCACCATGAGCGCCCGTCTGGCCCACCGAGGGCGCGACGGCGAGCGCCTGTATCTGTCGGGCCCCGCGGGGCTCGCCTGCCAGCACTCCTGGGTGACGCCCGAAGAGCAGGGCGAACACCTCCCGCTCGCCGGCGCCTCCGGCGCGGTCCTGGTGATGGACGGCCGCATCGACAATCGACACGATCTCATCACGCGATTGGAGCTCGACGCGACGGCCAGCGACGCCCGCTGCGTGCTGGCCGCGTACGAAGCCTGGGGCGAGGGATTCGCCGAGCGCCTCAACGGTGATTTCGCACTCGCGATTCTCGACGCCGGCAAGGGACGCCTCATCCTGGCGCGGGATGCGCTGGGCGTTCGACCACTCTATTACTTCCACAGTGCGGGGCTGTTCGCCTTCGGGTCGGAGATCAAGGCGCTTCTGGCTCATCCCGATATCCCGACCAAGCCCGACGACGAGGGGGTCGCCGATTTCATGCTCGTCGGCGCGCGGCCGCTCGATCGGCAGGACCTCACCTGCTTTCGCGGGATCTCGTCCGTCGTGCCGGCGCATGTCGTCGTCGCGACGCGACAGGCGCTGGCAAGCCGCCGGTACTGGAACTTCGACACACGGCGGCGGCTGCGACTGAAGACGACGGAGGAATACGTCGAGGCCTTCCACGAGCGGTTCGTCGAAGCCGTCAGGCGCAGGACGCGGTCGGCATTTCCCGTCGCGTTCTCGGTGAGCGGCGGCCTCGACTCTTCGTCCATCTTCTGTCAGTCGGAGACGCTGCGTCGACGCGGCGCCTTTCCTGCGCCCTCGATGGCCGGCCTTTCCTATATTTCGGATCGAATCGACACGGACGAGCAGCGCTTCCTCCGCGACATCGAAAGGAAGTTCGACGTGCATTTCGATCGGTTCAGCATCGAGACGCGCACGGGCCTCGTCGCAGGCGCGACGGAACAGGTCTCGGCCATTGAAGCGCCGTTCGTGGATTACATGTGGGGCGTCACGCGCGAGCTGCACGTGCGGGCGGCGGCAACCGGGGCGCGCTCGATCTTGTCGGGCCACTGGGGGGATCAGATGCTCTTCTCGAGCGCGTATCTGATCGATCTGTTACGCCGGGGCGCGTGGCCGTCAATCTGGCACCACACACGCGAGTACGGCCGCTACTTCGGGGGCGAGGAGACGGCGCGGCGCCGGCGCCTCCTGCTCGTCGATGCCGCGCGGTACCACGTGCCGCGCTCGCTCGCGACGCCGCTCAAGTGGCTTCGAATGCGGCTGTTCACGCCACCCCGGCCCAAGGGATGGTTTGCGCCTTCATTCCTGGCGACGGCCCTGCGGCATCGCTACAAGCTGGCGACGCTGGACGGCCCATTCCACTCGGCCCACGCCCGCGCCGTCTACATCGAGGCGCGCTCGAAGTACCAGGTGCAGTGCATGGAGTGGAACAGCAAGGTCGGTGCGCTGTACGGGCTGGAGGTGGCGTTTCCCTTCCTCGATCGCGATCTCATCGCGTTTCTCATGGCGATCCCGGGGGAGATGCACGCGCACCACGGCGTGCCGCGCGCGTTGCTGCGCGAGTCGATGCGCGGCATCCTGCCCGATTCGATCCGCACGCGCACGTGGAAGTCGGACTTCAGCGCGTTTGTCAGCCAGGGCGTCAGCGACGACGCCGGAGCGATCCTGGACGCGTTGAACCGCAACTGTCTCGCCGTGCGTTTCGGCTACCTCGATCCGGAAAGACTCGCTCCCGAGCTCACCCGCCTGGCCGGACTGCTGACCGCCGAGGATTGTTCGGATAGCTGGGACATGGCCGACACATATGGCCTCGAGATGTGGCTTCGGGTATTCTTGGGCGGTCAGGTCATGAACGAGGAGCACGCATGAAGCACAAGGCAGTGCAGCCGGCCTCGCCCAAGCGGGCGTACCGGAAGCCATCGCTGAAAATTCATGGCGATTTCCGCAAGGTGACCGCCAGCAAGGGCGGCACGAACAACGACGGCACAGGCAAGCCCCGGACGAGAAACTTCACTCCCAACGCGTGAATCGATGCCCGTGCGATATCGATTGTACGGGCTGACGATCGAGAGTTCGTTTCCGCTCAACTGCCCTCGCGCCGGCAGCGCCACTCCAGACATTCGTTTGCTGCAAGCCACAGCGCCCCGATTCGCGCAGGCGCGCGCGCGGCGCGCGCCCCATCCCGACCGCTGGTTCGAATGTATGAGGCTTCCCGACGGCTCGATGTACCTCCGCTGGTCGCGGCTGTTCGAGTTCCTCGTGTCGCCTGACGCGCGCACGATCGAATTTCACCCGCTCGAACGGGCGACGCGGCACATGCTGACCACGTATCTCCTGGGGCAGGTGCTGTCGTTCCCCTTGCAGTCACTCGGATGCGAGCCGCTGCACGCCACGGCCGTTGTCGTCGATGGGTCGGCGATTGCCTTTCTGGGCGAGTGCGGACACGGCAAGTCCACGCTCGGCGCCGCGTTCCTGGCCCGCGGATTTCCGCTGCTGACAGACGATCTGCTCGCGCTGCGATTCGAGGGACATCACTTCATGGCGCATGCGGGTCCGGCACGGCTCAAGCTCTTTCCATCGGTCGCGCGCTCGCTGCTCGGACGATCCGGGACACGCCAGATGAATCCGGGAACGCGGAAGCTGGTGCTGCCGCTGACGAGCCGCAATCGAGCCGCCGATGCGGTTCCGCTCGACGCGCTCTATGTGTTGTGCGGGCCGGCACGCAGCCGCCGCGCCGCGCGCGTCACGCTCACCCCGCTGACGGGCCAGCGCGCCTTTCTCGAGGTGATTCGATCGACCTTCAACCTGATTCAGGTCGACAAGAGCCGGCTCGCACATCAGTTCACAATGGCCGCGAATCTTGTGAGTGCCGTGCCTGTGACTCGACTGACCTACCCGAGAAGGCTTTCGCGTCTCAACGACGTGTGTGATGCGATCCTGGCAAATCGTAGAGACCCAACGTCAGATCGTCGTTCGGCATGACCTGCACGAGCGTCGCAAAGTCTTCGAGTCCGGCCTGTACCTGCCAGTCACTGCTCAAGGCCCATACCCGAGGGCGGTCGATCAGCGACCGCAAGACAGCGTCGTCATGTTCTGACCACGGCGTGTCCAGATAGCGGCCCACGACATACGGATGCCGGCCGAGACCGAGGCGATCCTTGTAGGTACTCGTAGACCGGCTGGAATTCTCCCGTGTAGATCACATCGCCGGGACGCGCGCTCTCGCCGATGTGCCTCAGCATCGGCCGGACCTCGAGAAACGGTCGGGGACCGGCACGAAGATGCTCGACCGTTCTCACGCTCATCGGGACCACCAGCGCTACCGCTGCCACCGCGCCAAGCGGCGCCCACACCGACCGCATCCGCTGCACGATGACCGCCACACCTTCGCACGTGGGCAGGAGCAGAAGGGGCAGCACAAAAAGGATCATCCGGTGCCAGAACGGGTACAGCTGAAAGAGCGACGCGATCGCCAACGCCATGACCGGCACCGCCAGAAAGAGCGCGTGCGAACGCAACCGGACGAACACGGCCAGCATGCCCAGCACGCAGAGTGGGATGAGCGGCCAGGGATGTACGGTGACGAGATCGAGCGGCACGATGAACGCGCTGGCCACCAGACCATAGCTGTGATGCCAGTCGGAGAATGTGATGAACCGATCCGCCCAGAACACTCTGAGGAAGCCGTCCGTGTCGATCGAGCGCAGCGAGACGAGGTGATACACACCGACCCCCGCCGCCCATGCCGCCACTACCGCGCTGACGCGCGACAGGCCAGGCCAGTCGCGGCGCGCGATGCGGTCGACCCCGAGCCCGACAGCGAGACCCGTCAGCAGGAACACGAACGTAAACGAGAAGAACACGCCGACCACGCCCAGCAGCGCGGCACCGGCCGCGCGGCCGCGCGTCAGCTCGTGCCGGACAAGCCAATCGCCAAGCATCAACGCCGCAATCGCGAACGTGACATCGGAGCTGTACTGCTTGCAGTTCGCGCTCCAGTAGATAGCCGACGGAGACAGCGCGAAAAACGCGAGGGCCAGAAGCGCCGCCCCGCGTGAAAGGTACGCACGCGCCGCCATGTAGAACAGTGGCAGCGACACGAGACCGCACGCGAACGCCGGAAATCGCAGCACGCGCTCGGAATCGCCGAACACGAGCGTCGCGGCCTTGGTGACGAGGACAAATCCAATCGGGGCCGCCTGGTGGAACTCGTAGGGGCCGAGCAGGTCCCAGCCAGACCTGCGCAGAATGTTGAGCGCCAGCGCCGCTTCGGGCCACCAGAAGGATCGGTCGAACAGATACATCTGAAGGCGCAGCGCCGCGCCCACCGCGACGAGCGCGGTGACCGCCATGATGACGCGACGGTTGTCAGATGCCATCGCGTCTCTCCGGAACACCCGCGAGCGCGACGGCCGCATAGAAGAAGAACACGAACTCCATCGGTGCGCGGTATCGCGTGGCGGGCACGTACACGGCATAGACCACGACGAAGACACAGGCGACCGCCCACAGCGCAAAATCGTGCGAGAGCACGTGGCGGCGCATGTAGATGCCAACAACGGCCGCGAGCATCACGAACGACGCTGCCAGGGTGTGGCTGATGACCTCAATTCGTGGACGTGTCACTGGAGCTTCGACAACGACCTTATCGGGTGGTGCGAGCGTCACGCGCGTCTCCGGACCAGAGACGTACAGCGGAATCAGCCGGGGCGAGAGGAAGTACCCGGCGTTCGCGAGCTTTTGCGTGATTGTCCGAACCGGCGAGGCTTTCATGTGCTCGACCGCGGCGCTCGTCAGGTACGCATCGATGCGCGGGATGTAATCCGCACTGCCCGGCACGATGTCGGGCCGGGCTGTCGTCGCCAGCTCGTAAGCCATCGGCTCGAGCAGGTCGAGATCGTAGTCGGGCAGAAGCGCCGCCGTGTACGGCGAGTTTCCGATGTAGAGGTTGATCCCGCTCCGGGTCGGCCACCAGGATCCGTTCGCCCGGTGATTCCGAATCCACCATGGCAACACGAGGAGCATCGCCACGCCGGCGACCACCGCGGCGTCGCGTGCCTGGCCGCGCCGCACCAGGACGGCCCCGACGAGCACGATGAGCGGCAACACCATGGCCCGGCTGAGCACGCTGAGCCCGAGCCAGACGCCGGCGATCGCCGCGGAGGCGACGCCCGCAATCGACACGGCGGCGCCGGCAAACCCGACGAGCAGTACGGTTGTGAGAGACGAATCGCCGACCGTGGCCGCATGCCGGACGAGCAACGGATAAGCCGCGAACAGCAGTCCGGCGAACACGCCGGCGCGCGCGGATCCCGTCCGGCCGAGGACGAGCCGGTACAGCAGCACCGCGCCGAGTGAGGCGACCGCAATCTGCATCAACTGGACGGCGAGCACGGAGTCGCGCGCGATGAGCCGTGCGCCGGCAAGAAACAGTGGATAGAGCGGTTCGAAGTCGGTCACGGGGAGGCCGTCGATCGTGAACGTTCCCGTTCGAATCAGGCTGCCCGACAACGCCCAGTATTGGCTTTCGGTTGGAGGATGAAACAAGAACAGGTAGGAGATGCGCGGAATTGCGGCGGCACAGAACAGGATGGCCGCCGGTTTCATATCACGCGCGCACCCTGACTGCTCACCTTTCCTGCGAACAAATCGCTTTCGAGGCCGGCCGCCGATCGAAATGCGGTCTGCATGGCCGCGCCGATCCGTTCGGCCGCGAACACGCTCTCCGCAAACGCAAACACCGAGGGCCCGGAGCCGGCGATCGAGCACCCCAGCCCTCCAGCCTCGAGCGCGGCCTTTTTGACGGCATCAAATCCCGGAATCAGCCGCGAACGGAGCGGCTCGACCAGACGGTCTTCGACGCTGCGTCCCACGAGCCCGAGATCGCCACGGCCAAGACCCGCGACCAGCGCCGCCACGTTGCCCAGATTCGGCACGATGTCGTCGAGCGAGTACGTACGTCCCTTCACCAGGCGGCGCGCCTCGGCCGTGGAGACTTCGCAATGCGGGTGCACCACGCTGATGTGCAGTGTGTCCGGCAGCGGCAGCGCAATGACCTCGAAGGGTTGATAGCTTCGGACGAGGACGATGCCCCCCATGACGCTCGGCGCCACGTTATCGGCATGGGGCGTCCCCGATGCGGCGCGCTCCCCTTCCATCGCGCTCGCCACGACGTCAGGCTCGGCGAGCGGCCTGCCGAGCAGCTCGTTGACGGCGACGGCGCCCGCCGCACTGCTCGCGCCAGAACTGCCAAGCCCGCTCGCCAGCGGCATCTGCTTGTGCAACCAGAGCCGCGCGCCTCGATTCGCGCCGGCGCGTCGCAGGACATCGGCCGCGGCACGTCCGACGACGTTCCTCTCGGCATCGCGGCTCAAGAGGCCACGATCGCCCGTGATTTCCACGATTTCGATGCCGGGACGATTGGTCAGCTCGGCCTCGAGCTCGTCGCCGGGCCGGCTGAGCGCCAGTCCGAGCACGTCGAATCCTGGCCCGAGATTCGCTACGGTTGCCGGTGCAAAGACGCGAATTCGCCGGTTCATTCGAAGTTTCGAGAGAGTATCACGTCATTTCGATTACAAAATCGAAACGGCGTGGCACGGAATGGCACAGTGAGGGTGCGGACATGATGAGGCAGTTGTCGATCGCAGTCGGCCTGCTGGCGGTGATGACCGCGAGCGCGTCTTCACAGGTCGTAAAACCTGTGGGCACGCTGGGCGCCCCCACCACCGTGGGCGCCACCGTGAAAAAAGGTGAGGCTCTGATCAACGGGACCGCCGCCGATGTCAACTCGGTGCCGCTCCCGAATGCGACCGTGCGCCTGCGCAATCTCGTCGAGAACCGGATCGAACAGGTTGCTATCTCGGACCAGTTCGGGAAGTTCAGCTTCATCGCACGGCCGGAGGTTCCCTACGTCGTCGAAGTGTCCGATCGCCTGGGCCATCTGCTCGCTGTCGGCGACGTCATTACCGTCCAGGCCGGCGAGGTGGCAGCGGCCGCGGTGACGGTCCCCTCACGCCTGCCCGCCCTAGCCGGCTTGTTCGGCCAAACGGCCAGTACTTTGGTCTCGGCGGCATCGCTGGCCGGGATAGCTGTCGTCGATCCGGACGACCCGCCTCTCAGCCCCGAGAAATAGGGTTTCCGCCCGGTGCGAGAATGACGAACTAAAAGCGAAGACAGTGCTTCCTTGCATTGACGGATTGTCGCTACAGTGCTAAATTGTCATATAAAGTTCGTTACTGTGCCTGTCGAAAAATCAGCCCTAAACCGATAAATTGCTAAGCGAAATGGACCCGAGTCAACGGCCGACCGTCACCCCAGCCGCGCGCCAGGCCGCATCGTCTGCGGCCTCGAAACACGGGCTGTTTCCGACGGACTCGGATGCGCATCTGCTCGACCGGCTGAACGCGATCTACAAGTACCGCTACGTCGTCGTCACGATTTTCCTGCTCGTGTTGCTGGCGGTCACCATCCGGACCTACACCACCACGCCGATGTACCGCTCGACGACCAGCGTGCTTATCGAGGAAGACCGCACGTCTTCCGTCGCCGGCTTCAACACCCAGGCACCAAGCGACTACTCGCAGGACTCCGAGTCCTATTACCAGACCCAGCTTCGCATCCTGACCGGGCGCGAACTTGCCACCCGCGTCGCGGACAAGCTGAAGCTCGCGAGCGTTCCCGAGTTCAACGGTCAGGGGCCGGCGCGTACAGGACTCGCCTCGGTGCTCGACACGATGAAGCAGCAGGTGAAGGGCCTCGTGCGTCAGGCCACGGGAGCGGCCCAGCCAAGCACGCCGGCCGCAAAGCCGACCTCGGCCGATTCTCGCCAGCGGATTCCTCGGTGCGGTCCAGGTGGAGCAGGTTCGAGGGAGCCGACTGTTCAACGTCTCCGTGACGTCGTCCGATCCCCAGTTCGCCGCCCGGGCGGCCGACACGCTCGCGTCCGAGTACGTGCACTTCAACCTGGAGTACCGCACCGACGCCACGCGCAAGAGCCTCGACTTCCTCGCCGGCGAAATCGCCAAGCAGCAGAAGAAGGTCGAGGACAGCGAGCGCGCGATGGCGGAATACCGCGAGACGAACAACGCGCTGTCGCTCGAGGATCGCCAGAACACCGTCGTCGCAAGCCTGAATCAGGTGAACGACCAGTACACGCGCATCAGGACCGAGCGGATTCAGAAGGAAGCGCTCTACAACCAGATCAAATCGCTGCCGCCGGCGTCGGTGGGCGACGCGCCGGCCGTGTCCTCGAACCCGGTGGTGCAGAGCCTGCGCACCCGGCTCGCCGAGCTGCTGCGCCAGAAGGTGCAGCTCAACGAACGCTACGGGCCCAAGAACCCGCAGGTCATCGAGAACGAGAACGCGATCATCGACACGACCAAGCAGCTGCAATCCGCGCTCAACGCGGCGGTACAGGCGATCCGCAGCGAATACGAAACGGCGCGCGCGACCGAAGCGCGCCTGGCCGGCGAGCTCAAACAGTCGCAGAGCGCCTCCATGGATCTGAACCGCAAGAGCGTCGGCTACACGGTGCTCGAGCGCGAGGCTCAGAGCAATCGCGCGGTGTACGAAGCGCTGCTGCAGCGGCAGAACGAGCTGCAGATCGTGAGCAACAGCGGCGGCAACAACGCGCGCCTGATGGATCGTGCGGTGGTTCCGGATACGCCGTTCACGCCCGACGTGCGCCGCAACTACCTGCTGGGCACGCTGGCCGGGGTACTGCTCTCACTCGGGCTGGTGCTCGCGATCGACTACCTCGACGACACCGTGAAGACGCCCGAAGACATCACGCGCCGCCTCAAGCTGCCGTTCCTCGGGCTGGTGCCGGCGGTCAAAGGCAACAATCACCCGATCCTGTCGCAGGAAGTGCCTCACGAATTCGGCGAAGCGTTCCGCGCGCTCCGCACGTCGCTGGTGTTCAGCAGCGGCACGGAGGGCACGCGCGTCATCGGCCTCACGAGCGCTCAGCCGCTCGAGGGGAAAACGACGACCGCCTGCAACATGGCGATCGCGCTCGCCTATGGCGGCTCGCGCGTGCTGCTCATCGACGCCGACATGCGGCGCCCGAGCGTCTCGCGCACCCTGGGCATCGAGAACAACATCGGCTTGTCGCACCTGCTCACGGGACAGGCGACCGCGCGACAGGCGATTCGCAGCACGGGCGTTCAGAATCTCTGGGTGATGACCGCGGGGCTCACGCCGCCGAATCCGTCAGAGCTGCTCGCATCGGACAGGATGAAGACGCTCATCTCGAACGTGCAGTCGGGCCCGTTCGACTGGGTCCTCATCGACACGCCTCCAGTGCTGGCGGTGACCGATGCCGTGATCATCGCGCCGTGGGTATCGGGCGTGGTGTTCGTGATCGGATCGGAGATGACTCAGCGTCGCCTGGCCGAACGCGCCGTCGAGACGCTGATGACCAGCCGTCCCCACGTGCTCGGCGCGGTGCTCAATCGCGTTGACATCATTCGCAACAAGTACTATTACTCGCGGTACTACGGCTACAAATACAAGAACTACTACGTCAAATCCACCGCGGCATAGGACGCCAGCGCCGCCGGGCGCCTGGGCCGCCGCGTTGATTCTGGCGTGGGTAACGTTCCCGGCAGGCGGCGTGTATCCGATGGTGTGGATCCCCGCGGCCTGCGGCGTCGTGCTGCTGGCCCTCGTGGTCAGGCCGCGAATCACCGGCGACGCGGCGGCTCGAACCGCCGATCTCGCGCTCGTCCTCTCGGTCGCCGCCATCCTTTTTCAACTCGTTCCCCTGCCTCAGTCCGTTCTGCGTGCGATCGATCCGAACGCGCTTGGCGTGCGCGCCTCGTTGTGGCTCATGGTTCCTCCCTCGGATTCCGACGCACGCATGTTCCCCATCAGCATCGTTCCGGCAGATACGGTCGCGGCGCTCGGCATCGTCGCCTGCGCGGTCCTCTTCTTCTGGACGTGCCGTCAGATCTGCGAAGCCGGCGGCGCCGGCCGGATGATTCGCGCGATTGCCGTCATCGGCCTCGTCGCATCGATTGCCGCGATCGTGCAGCGCTCGCAGAGCCTCGACTTGCTGTACGGAATCTGGCGACCGATCGATCCCGGCGCGCGCCCGTACGGCCCGTTCGTGAATCGCAATCACTTTGCCACGTGGGTGGTCATGGCGTGTCCGCTCGTCTTTGGCTACGTGCTCGCGCGCGCGCCCAGCCACCCGCCCGCGCATCTGATGACGCAGCGGCTGGCCGCGGCGTTGAAGCAGCTGGGCTCGATGCGCATCTGGCTCGTCGCATCGGTGTCGGTGATGGCTCTTGCGGTGCTCATCTCGGCTTCGCGTTCCGGGCTCATCGGGCTGATGTCGGCGATGAGCGTCAGCCTGCTGTTGCGGCGCGGTAAGACAGGCCCGGCGATCCGCCGCTGGACGATCGTTCAGGGTGCGCTGCTCGTAGTCGTCGCCCTGTCGTTTGCGAACTTCGACGCGCTCATCCAACGCTTCGACCAGACGCTCGTCAAGTCCGATGCCGGGCGCGGACGATCGGCGATCTGGTCGGACGCGGGACGCATGATTCACAATTTCGCGCTCACCGGCTCGGGTGCGGGGACCTTCGGCAGCGCGGTCGCCGTTTACCAGACCGCGGAACCGGGATACTCTATCGGCAACGCCCACAATCACTATCTGCAGTTGGCGGCGGAAGGCGGCCTGCTGATTGGGGCACCTGCCGTTCTAGGCCTCTGCGCATTCTTCGCGCTCGGAGCCCGCAGGCTGAAAGAGGACGCGAGCGGTGATTACCTCGTGCGGGCTGGAGCCGTGGCCGGCATCACGGCCGTGCTCGTGCAGAGCTTCTGGGAGACAGGGCTGAGAATGCCCGCCAACGCCATGCTGCTGGCCGTACTGGCCGCGATCGCGACCTGTTCGGCCGAGACGCGATCGGGACGACGTGTCGCGGGTGTTCGCGCGAGCGGTTCCCGCGACGAACAATGCTGAGAGTGGGCTTCGATCTCGACGGCGTGGTGGCTGATTTCCGTACGGCGTTTCTCGACGCGGCGGCCAGAGGTACTCGGCCGCGAAGCCATTCAGCGGCCGTCGTCGCCGATGCCCGACTTCGACGCCGTGTCGGCGGCCGACGCCAAGCGCGTGTGGAAGGTGATTACCGAGACGCCGAACTGGTGGGTCGGGCTCGCGCCTTACGAACCGGCTCAGATCGCGCGGCTCTATCAGCTCGCGCGCCGGTACCGATGGGAAGTGTCGTTTCTCACCTCGCGCATTCCCACCGCGGGCGACTCGGTTCAGGTTCAAAGCCAGGCCTGGCTCGAAGCGTACGGCTTCTACATGCCGGCCGTCGTCACTGTTCCGGGCTCGCGGGGCGAGATCGCCAACGCGCTCCGTCTGGATCTCGTCATCGACGATCAGTTCCTGAACTGCCTCGAAGTGGTGGGCGCGTCCCAGTCAAAAGCGATCCTCATCCTGCAGATGGGTGACGACACGCTGGAACAGCAGGCGACCGAGCGCGGCATCGGCGTCGTGCATCGCCTCGAGGAAGTTCTCGAGGTGCTGATCCAGCTTCAGGATTTCCTTCCCCAGAAGCGCGGCGTGGTCATGCGTCTTGCGGACTGGTTTTCGCGCAAGGAGCCTGAGAGCCACATCCTGCCGATGAATCCTCGCGCGGCCAGACCGATACCGCCTCACTCCGATTAGGTCCGACAAACAAGACAGGAGATTAGGAGATTAGGAGAAATTCTTCTGATCAGAGTTCTCCTGACCTCTTGATCTCTTGTTCGAATTGTGTGGGATTAGAACGCGAGCCGGCGCAGGACCAACTGCCGGACGGGGGGGTGCTTCAAGAGCTCGAGGATCAACTGGCGGTGTCGGTTGAAGGTCGCCGTGCGGCGCACGATCGGCATGACGCCGTCGGTGCGCGCAAGCTCGAAGAGGGCTTCGATGTCGGCATCGCTCATGCGGTGCGCGACCAGGCGCAGCTTGATCTGCGCCTGAAATTCCGCCGAGAGCCGCGCGCGCCACAGATGCTCGTACGGCGCCAGCTTGTCGGCAGTCAGCTCGTCTTTCGGGAGCGCCGTTGCCAGCACATCCGCGGCCAGCGCGGCGCTGAGAAGGCTGTAGTAGATGCCACCGCCGGTCGTCGGCTTCACGAGACCGGCGGCATCGCCGATCGCCAGCAGTCGATCGCCGTACGTCCGCGGGAGCGGTGCCAGCGGCAGGACCTTTTGCCTCGGGCGCCGCAGGGCCGACTCGTCGATGCCCCAGCGGCCGCTCACGCGGGCGGCCAGCCGGTCGAAAAACCGCGGCGCATCGCTCTCGCACATGACGCCGATACGCGCGCACTGCTGTGTATTCCGAACCACGGGCACGACCCAGCCGAAGCCCTTCGGCGCAATCTCGCTGCCGAAATGCAGCTCGACGTCGCCGAGATGACAGGCGGGTAGTTCGATTTGCGCCGTATTGAGGAACATCCGCGGCATGCCGAGGCCGACCTGGCGATGAAGCGCGTAGTTCGCGCCGCACGCAAGAATCGCGACCCTCGCCTGGATGTCGCCACTGGCCGTCTTCACCGTGACACCTTTGCGATCGATCTGCAGCGCCGACACTCTCGCGCCTTCCTGGACGACAAGCCCGGCCTGACGGGCGGTCGCCGAGAGCTCCTGGTCGAACGCGCGTCGATCCACCACCACCGCTTCAACGCGGCCGCTCGAATAGCTCACTTGAGCGCCGGCCGGAGACCAGAAGCGTGCGGTCGTCAGCTCGTTCAAGAGCGAGCGGCGCGAGAGATTGAATTCCTGGAACGCTTCGGCGGCGAGGACGCCCGTGCAATGAACGGGATCGCCAACAGCGGGATGTTCTTCAAGCAGTACGGTGTGGAAGCCGGCGGCAGCCAGTCGCGCTCCGGCGTAGAGCCCGGCGGGGCCTCCGCCGATAATCGCCACATCCAGCATCGCGGGCATTCTATCGCTAAAACTTGCGCTCACGAGCTTCCCATGTCCCGCGAAAGGTGATCCAGAACGACAAGAGAATGAGCCGCACGTCGAGCCAGAACGACTGACGGCGGATGTAGAGCCGGTCGTACCGGAATTTGTGACGCCGGGTGATGTCACGTGGCGCGTAAATCTGTGCGACGCCGGTCAAGCCTGGGACGACCGCACAGCGCGCCTGGAATCCCGGCACCTCCTCGAGAGGCTCCATGCTGCCACGGCCGTTCACCTCGATCTCACCAGGACGCAACGCCCTCGGCCCGACGAAACTCATGTCGCCCCGGAAGATGTTCCAGAGCTGAGGCAGCTCGTCCATCGCGGTCGCCCGCATCAGCCGGCCGACCTTCGTCACTCGAGCATCGTTCTCGACGGCCTGAAGCGGCCCGACACGTGCCTCGGCATCGGGAACCATCGATCGGAATTTCAGCGCGAGGAAGTGGCGTCCGCGTCTGCCGACGCGTTCCTGGGTGAAGAAGATGGGCCCACCGTCTTCGAGTTTGATCGCCCCGGCAAGGATGAGCGCCACGGGTGCGGAGAGGATCAACCCGCAGCCCGCCAGCAGGATGTCAAGCAACCGTTTGGCGCCGGACACCTGTGCCTCCGATTTCGTGGTACGTCGCGAGAATCGCGTTGACCATGCGGTCGACGGCAAACACCGATCGGGCACGCTCGGCCGCGGCCGTGCCCATCTTCTGCCGTTCCAGGGGATTGCCCAACAGGCGTTCGATCGCGTCGCGCAGGGCAACCGGGTCGTGGGGTGGAACTACGAGGCCCGTTTCCCCGTGCACGTTGACCCATGACACGCCGGTACCGAGCTCCGTGCTCACAACCGGCTTCGCGCGCGACATCGCTTCGATCTGCACCACGCCGAACGCTTCCTGGCGCGTGACCGACGGCAGCACGAAGAGGTCGCACGCGCGATAGAGCGCGGCCAACTCGTCGTTGCTGACCTGTCCGGCAAACCTCACACGATCGGAAATCCCAGCCGCGTGCGCCTGTGCTTCGAGCGCGCCTTTGAGCGGTCCATCGCCGACAATGACCGCGGCCGCCGACGAGTGGCGCAGGGCGTCGAGCAGAACGTCCACACCCTTGTAGCCCACGAGCCGTCCGACGAACAGCGCGAAGGGCTGCTTCATCTCGCGTCGAATCTCTTCGGCGCGCGCCGCCACGCTCGCGGATTCGACGGGCCGTTCGACGCCGAACGGAATCACCACGCATTTCGCACGCCATTCCTGCAGCGCCGGCGCCGTTTCCGACAGCGGCGCCGACGACACGACGATACGCGCGGCGCTCTTGAGCGCGAACCGGAGAAACGGCCGGTAAAACAGCCTGTAGCGCCAGCTCGGCCGGATGACGTCGCTGTGGAACCAGACGATCAGCTTCGCGCTGGGCCGCACGAGGAAATACGCAACCAGCGCGATTGGGTTGGGCTCGTGCAGGACGATTAGATCGGCATCCTCACGCGCGAGCTGCGCAGGAAGACCTGGACAGACGGCCACGGCGCCGATCTTCACGATCGACGGGAGCCGGATCACTTCCACCGCGCCATCGAGCTCCTCCACGCGCGCGAACCGATCGTCGTTGGCGGCCAGCACCCGGTTCTGCACGTGATTGGCCGTCTCGCGGCAAATGAGGCGCACGATCGCTTCCATGCCGCCCTTTGCCGGCGGGTAGAACTTGCCAAGGTGAAGAACCTTCACGATTGCGCCACCTGGAAGTAGAGGTTCACCATCTGGTCGGCGTACGTCTTCCAGTCGAATCGAGCGGCCTGACGGACACACGCGTCGCGGCGAGCCTGCCACGCGCGTTCATCTCGAGCTTTCTCCTCGAGCAGGCGCGTGACCACATCGACCCACGATGGGATGTCGCCGGGAGTACAGAACACCGCGGCATCGCCGCCGATTTCAGACAGAGCCGGTATCCGGCTCGCCACGACCGGCGTGCCGCACGCCATGGCCTCGACCAGGGGCAGTCCGAAGCCCTCGCGATCGGACGGCAGCAGCACGAGCGAGGCGTGACGGTACTGTTCGGCCAGCTGCTCTCGATCGAGCGTCGGCATCTGCACAATGTGGTCGGCAACTCCGAGGCGGGCTGCCAGGTCGGCCTGATCAGAGGTCAGCGGCCCTCCCACACGCACGAGCCGAAGCCCGGGAATGACTCGCCGCGCTCCGGCGAAGGCCTCGAGCAGCACGTCGATGCGCTTGCGTGGAATCGTGCTGCCAACGTGCAGCAGGTCTGTTGTCCGAGCGCGTCCGTTCGATGCCGGCGTGCAGCTCGGGTGGACACCGAGATAGGTAACGCTGGTACGTGCCGGTCTGACGCGCCCGCTGGCCAGCAGCGCCGTCCTGGTGGCCTCGCTGATGCACGCGACGTGCGCCGCCCGCGAGACACCGTCGAGAACCGACCGCGCCAGCAGCCCCTCCGGATGAAACGGGGTCGGGAGGGGTTTCGCCTCAAACGCCTGGCGAAACCCCTCCCGACCCCGTTCTTCCGCCGACGGCAGCGCCGGCGTAATCGCATCGACGTCGTTGCACGTCACGACCGTGCGCTCGGCGGGCAGCACCCGCATCACGTGAGCGTAGCTGTGGTCGACCACATGGAACACGTCGAAATCGCGCACGCGCGGCGCGAGCCATCGCGGGTAATCCCAGAGCCGTCCGGTCAGGCGATCGGCGAGCTGCATGCGCGCGCTCCGTCCAATCAGCGGCAAGCGGCTCCACCGCTGGTTCATCCGTGGACGCAGCTGCACCGCCTCGATCCGCCCTCCCGACACACGCGGCAGCGTCTGCATCAGCATGTCACCGATGAGATCCATGCTGGGCCACCGCTCTTCGAGATAGTCACAGACGATGCCAACGCGGAGGGTTGTCACGAGCTCACACGGCACACGAACCAGACCTGCGTGGCCAGTCGGGGTCCGAGCCACGAAAACGGGCTGGCCACGACGCGC
Source organism: Vicinamibacterales bacterium (assembly GCA_963746535.1). Taxonomy (GTDB): domain Bacteria; phylum Acidobacteriota; class Vicinamibacteria; order Vicinamibacterales; family JAMQPK01; genus JAMQPK01. The sequence goes on from CAVVBP010000014.1 coordinate 750,858, forward strand.
TCGAGCACGAACTGCCGGCGCAGACGCTCGCGCAGTACCATCCAATTGAAACCCTTGTGATCGTGAGAAGGCCCGGAGCCGGTATCGAACACCGGCCGTACGAGATGCTGGCGATCGCCGGCAATCACCGAAGACAGCAGTTCCGGCCAGGAGTAGGCGCTCGTCCCGGGATAGTGGCCCACGCCCCGCCATCCGGCAATCCGCCGTACGGTCTGCTTCACGAGAACCGGCATACCCGTCTCGACGGGCACGCTGACGATCAGCTTCCCGCCGGGCGCGAGCAGCCGCGCCATGCGCGCTAGTTCCGGTTCCCAGTCGACGACATGCTCGAGCACTTCCATGCAGAAAACGGCGTCGTAGGCGCCCGCCTGGTCGCGTGTGTCGAGTTCGCTGACCTCCAGGAACGTCAGCCTGGGCTCGCCGCGATACCGGCGCCGGCAATCTTCGACGACTTCGCGCGTGATCTCGGCGCCCGTCGCCGCGGCCGGCGCAGCGTCGCTCATCATGGTGAGAGCGAGGAAGGTCCCATCGCCGCTGCCGAAGTCGAGCACGCGCTTGCCGCGAAACTCGCGCGCCAGAGCGATGCCGGCGCTGAATCGGCGCGAATGGCTCCAGGCGACCAGCTTATCGTTCGAGAACAGCTGCTTGCGCGCGTAATGGCCGGTGCTGATCGCACTACGAAGGTCTGACACAGGCCTCGCTCAACACAGCGCGAATCGTGGAGAACGCCCGGTCGCGCGACCACGTCTGTTCGACGAAGGCGCGGCCGCGCAGTGCCTGCTCGCCCGCTTCCTCGCGGTGGCCCGCCACCCACAAGATGGCGTCACGCATCGCGCTCGCATCCTGACGCGGCGTCAACTGCGCGATGCCTTTCAACGTCAGTGCCAGGCCTCCGACGGCCGTCGCTACGGCCGGTGTGCCGCACGCCACCGCCTCGAGCGGCGACATGCCACCACCCTCCGCGAGCGACGCCTGCACGACGAGGTCGACCGCCTGCACGTACTCGCAGAGATCCTTCATGGGGTGGACGGCAGGACGCGCGATGACCCACTCGGCCGCGTCCGGCAGGTCGAGCGAGCGGGCGATGTTCACGAACTCCTGAAAACCTCCGCCAAGATTGATCACGACCGCATCGAGCCCCCGCGCACGCGCCAGCGTCACCGCGCGCAGCACGGTTTCGGGATCCTTCTCGTGGCTGATCCGGCTCGAAAACAGGATGAGGAACTTGTTCTCCGGAAGCTGGTGCCGCCTTCTGAGCGCCGCGCGTTCGCCGGCGGTGACCGGCTTGAACAGCTTGGTATCGATACCGCAATAGTAGCCCTCGAAGGCGCGGGCTGGAATGGCCGCCGCGAGATCGCGCAGATACGGTCCCGTGGTGAGCACCGCGGTACCCAGCCGGCCGCTCACGCTCATCGCCACGCGAAGGAACATCTCTCCCGCCATGGCCTCGATCTGGCCGATCTGCCCGCGCTGCCGCCGGCAGCGGAAGTACTCCACAGGCGACGTGCCGAGGTAGGTCACAACCGGAACGCCCGTCAGCTTGCCGACAATCGTCGCATTCAGCGAGCCGCGGCCCATCTCCTGGGACAGCACCACGTCGAAACCGCGAATGCGCCCGAGAAGATACAGGACCGAGCGCGCCTGGAATGCCAGCCGGCCGCCGTCGATCGTATCGACGCTCAGCCGCGCCCCGCTCTCGGCGATGCGCTCGGATAGACCGCTCTCGCGGAACTGCCGTGCCGGTGTGGCCAGCGTGAGATCGCAGATCTCCGACAACCCGACGACGAATCGGATGTCCGTGAACCCTTCGCAGAAGTAGAGGACTTTCACGACTGTGACAAACCCGCTGCCCTCCGCACCGCGCGCGGAAGGACGGACATCAGATACGACGCGCACGGCTCCCAGCCCGGCAACGTGCGGAAGGCGTCGCGAAACAGCAGACGCGCTTCGCTGAGCTGGTTGAAGTACAGCCGATCGCGGCCGGCCCTGACGGTCGATTCCGCCAGCCGGGCGCGCAGGTACGGCGTCAATTCAGGAAAACGCCCGCTTTCGAGCAGCGAGCGCCAGATGAACACGAAGCATTCGCTCTTCTCAGGGCTGCGCCTGACGGTCTCCATCCCGGAGTGAATCCGGTATCGCGTCAATCTTCCGGGGATGTAATGGAACACACCGCCGGATGCCGCGAGCAGGCTCGCGATCCAGAAGTCGTACGCACCTGCCACCTCGGGCACCAGCTTCGAGTACTCGAACGCGCCCGCTCTGAAGACCGATGCCATCGCCACCGGCACGGCGTTCTTCTGAAGGACGAGCGCATGCGGGTCGTCGATGTCTCCCGCCCGCAGGTTCAGCCGCCCGTACGCGGTGGTGTTCTCGATCGTCGCGGGCTCGTCGATCTCACCGCTCTCCGTCATGATCCAGTGGTCGCAGAACGCCAGGACCCGGCGGTGGTTGGCCTCGAGCGCAGGCACGAGGCGCGCGAGAAACTCCGGCTCCCACACATCATCGTCGTTCAGAATCGAAATGTAGCGGCCACGCGCTTTTCGGAGCGCCGACTGCAGGCTTCGTGGGACGCCGAGCGTCGCGGGATTCGCTTCATAGCGAAGCCGGACGTCCGCGAACGCCGACGTCGCAATCTCCCTCGCGTCGGACGATCCGGAATCATCGGCCACGATGATCTCGTAGTCGCCGAAGGTCTGCGCGGCCACACCGCCAAGCGCGGCGCGAAGATAGTCGAGGCGTTTGTAGACGGTGAGGATCACCGTCACGAGCGGCTTCGCCGTCACTCAGCCACCCGCCTGGACGAGCACGGCACCCACGGCCGCGTGGCTCGGCTGAAACATCGAACGGCCAAACGTGTTGAAGCATTTGTGCACGACGCGGCCGAACAGCAGCCGCCAGCGGCCGGCGGCCGGTGGCGGAAATGACGGTGCTCCGTCCTTGTCCGAGAAGGCGGTGACCGGACCAAAACCCGCGAAGACGAAATGGTCTTCGTCGAGCCGCATTCCCCGCCGCCTGGCGTACTCGCGGTAGAAATCGGGAAGGATGCGCCAGACGTCGAACGGGTAGCTGTGAAGCGGCCACACCGCTGGGGTCAGCACGACCAGCACTCCGCCGGGCGCGAGCAGGGAGCGCGCGTTGTCGAGCACGCGAATGGGATCGAAGGTGTGCTCGAGCACGTTCAGAACAATGACGGTCTGGACCGGGAGGATCGGCGTGAACACCGCCATGTCGCCGGCCCTTTCGAAGTTCGCGGCGAAGTCGACCCCGTCTCCAGGCTCGAGATCGGTGCCGAAGTACGCGAGGCCGTTCGCTCTAATCAGGTCCCGGCACGTCGCACCGCCATAACCGGTGCCAAGCTCGAGCACGGGTCCGCGAATCACGTTCGAACGAACCAGCCGCTCGACAAATTCCAGATCTGGTCCAACCATCGCTCACGCCACCTGCTGAAAGACTCTCATCAACTCGGGAAGATGCCGGTCCATCGTGAACGACGCGCCGACCTTCCGAGCGCCGCTGCACAACGCGGCGTAGTGATGCGGATCCTGTACGCACGAGACAACCGCCTTCGCGAGCGCCGAGGCCGACGGTGGATGCCCCGGCGCCAGGTGCCCGTTCACGCCTTCACGAAGCCACTGCGGGATGCCCCCGACCGCGAACGCCGCGGCCGGCACGCCGTGTTGCGCGGCCGTCGGTCCCACCGAACCGAAAGGCTCCGGCCAGACGCTCGGAACCACGAGAAGATCGGTCCTTGCCATCAGCACGTCGAGCTGATCGGCCGTCCGCCAGCCCGGAAACGTCACCTCGATGTTGCTGTTCGCTGCCTGGATGGTTCGCGCGCGCTCTCCCCACTGGCGCCGGTCGCGTCCATCGCCGGCCATCGTGAGCCGAAGCGGTCGCCCGAGCTGCCGATGAATGTCGGGCAGCGCATCGAGCAGGAACGCTCCACCCTTCAGCGCATCCATGCGGCCCGCGAACAGGAGGTTCAGCCCCGCGCCCGCACGATAGTCGTTCGGCCCCGGCGTGGACGTCACCGGGAACGGGACGACCGTGGAACGCACGCCGTGACGGTCGAGCTCATTCTGCATGTGGGCGCTGTGCGTCAGCACGGCGCGATACTCACGCAGCAGCGCGAGCCTGCGGGATTGCTCACGATACAGGTTCCACATCGTCGATGGGCTGTTGCCGCCGCATCCTCTTGGAAAGTAGTACGCCAGGCAGGGTGCGCCGAACTGCCGGTCGCACGCGATCATGCCGGGACGGGTGTGAGTCTTGGTGCCGCTCACGCAGGTACCGATATAGGTGTGAACGAACTGTACCGCCGGCGCGATGCGGAGAAGATCGCGTTCGGCGCTGGTGTCGTGCAGCCCGTGCACGTACAGGACATCGGGCTTCCAGTCGCGCAGCCGTTGAATCGCCCCGGCGGCGCCGAGCTCGGCGACCGAAAACAGCGGAGTCTCGCCGGGCAGATCGATCGGCTGGCGTTCGCCGGTTTCGTGGTGCTCGTACCAGAACGCCAGATCGAGCCCGGCGCGGGCCATCGCCGGGAGCACGAGCGAAAGATAGGCCTCGATGCCGCCGAGCCGCTGAGCGGTCCACGCCAGAACGGCTACTCGCATCAGCGCCCCGAGAGCACCTCGCGCTCGACGGTGCGCCAGTGGTAGTCGGTAATCAACGCGCCTTCGTTGCGCTGCGGCATGCGGCCGGTGCCGTACACGTCGCGCGGCGCGATGTCGAACGTCATCGCCCGCTCGACGTAATCGTGGAAGGCATGATGGCCGTGCATGAACACGTCGAGCGCGTACGTATCGGGCCGGAGCGGAAGCCCCGGCACGCGGCACGCCAGCGTCCCGGCGCCCTTCGCGACCGAGAAGCTTTCGTTGCGGAATCCGCTGGACAGCGTGGCGACACGCGTCCCGTCGAGCATGTTGATCGAGACGCTGGCCAGCACGTGGTCGAACGGCGCCTTCGCCTCGTAGTCGATCAGGATGTCGAACGGCTGACCGTAGCGAATCGAGCGCGTCAGCTCGCCATCGGCCGCGGTCATCGAAATCGTCGTCGCCCGAACGCCTCCCGAGCCGGTCCGGTCGTGCCGATCGCGCAAGTCTCCGATCAGCGTGGAGTCTTCGTATGTGGAGTACGCCTCGATGGCCTCACCCACGTCCCCGGCCAGCGCCACGCGCCCGTTTCGAAGCAGCACGGCCCGCGAACACAGGCTCCCGATGGCCGCCATGTTGTGGCTCACGAGCAGCACCGTGCGTCCGTCCGTCGCGACGTCGCGCATCTTGCCGAGGCACTTCCGCTGAAAGTCGGCGTCGCCCACCGCGAGCACTTCATCGACGATCAGGATCTCGCTTCGCAGATGAGCCGCCACGGCAAAGGCCAGCCGCACGTACATGCCGCTGCTGTAGTGCTTGACGGGCGTATCCAGAAAGCGCTCGACGCCGGCGAAGGCCACGATGGCGTCGAACTGGCTGCGAATCTCGGCGCGTGTCATCCCGAGAATCGCGCCGTTGAGGAACACGTTTTCGCGGCCGGTCAGTTCCTGGTTGAATCCGGTACCCACCTCGAGCAGGCTGCCGACGCGCCCATGGAGATCGGCTTCGCCTTCCGACATCTCGGTAATGCGCGACAGAATCTTGAGCAGCGTGCTCTTGCCCGCTCCGTTCGTCCCGATCAGCCCGAGCACTTCACCGCACGCGACGTCGAACGTCACGTCCTTCAACGCCCAGAATTGCTCCCGCTCGGCACGCGCGAAGGGATGGCGCACGCGCCGCACGATCGCCTCGGCGAGGGTCGTCGGCGCGGTGTAGTCGTGGCGGATCGTGTAGTGCTTCCCGACACCGCGAACCGAGATGGCGAGCCCGCTAGACGACATCGGCGAAGCTACGCTCCGTGCGCTTGAAAACCGCCGCGCCGAAGACGAACAGCCCGAATGCGACGGCCGCCGACCACGCGACGAACGCGAGCGGGGGCAGCGCACCGCCGGGCACCAGCGAGGCGCGCATCCCGGCAATCAAGGCCGCCAGAGGATTCACGAGATAGAAGGCTGTTTGATAGCGAACTGGAATCTGCGAGACATCGTAGGCGACCGGGCTCGCATACAGCAGAAATGGCACCACGATGGGAAGGATGTGCTGAATGTCGCGGTACTTCACCGTCAGGGCGGCCGCGATGAACCCTGCCCCCAGCGCGAGGCACAGGATGAGGCCGATCCAGACCGGGAGCAGCAGGGCGAGCGCCGGCGGCGGCGATCCCTGAAACGCGAGCAGCACGACATACACGGCAAGCGCGACGGCAAAATCCAGCAGCGTCGAGAGCGTCCCCGACAGCGGCAGTATCAGGCGCGGAAAGTACACCTTGCTGACAAGATAGGAATTGCCCACGAGCGAAAAACTCGTCTTGCTGAGCGTGAAACTGAAGAGGTTCCAGGCGAGCAAGCCAACGAACGTGAACAGGAAGTAGGAGCCTCCCGGCGGCCTGGCGCCGGCAACGATGCCGAACGCGAAGTTCAGCACGCCGGCGGCGATGAGCGGCTGGAGCACCACCCACATGATGCCCAGCGCGGTCTGGCGATAGCGCAGCTTGATGTCGCGGCGCGCGAGCTCGACCAGCAGGTCGCGAAATTCCGCCAGCTCATGCAGCTCGATCGAAACCCAGCCGGTTGTCGGGCGGAGCGTTCGCACGTACGACGGGCTCATGCCTCGACCGCCTCTGCCGCCACACGGGCTTGATGCTGCAGCACCATCCAGCCAGTGCGCGCGCATGCCTCGAGCGCAGTTCGAACTTCCGTGGTGGCGAGGTAGCTTGGCGCCTCGAAGCGCGACGCCAGCGATCCGTCGGCCGCCGGCGCCAGAACCGGCCCTCGCATCGACCACCCGATCGAAAAGATCTCGTAGCCCGCGGCGCGAAGCAACGCCATGGCCCGGCTGCCGGTGCCTTCGTGGTCCTCGAACACCACGTGACGGATGCGATGAGCGTGAAGCGACCGCGCGGCGCCCTCGAGCACCTGCTCTTCATGGCCCTCGACGTCGATCTTCATCATGCCCGCTCGTTGCCCGCCGATCACGTCGTCCAGTCTTGCGACCGCCACCTGAACCATGCGTTCAACATTCGACGCGTTGGGTTCCGCCGCGATGTGCGCCAGGCCGTCGTTCGCCGACGCCGGATCGGGAAGCACGAGGGTTGCGGAACCCGCCTCGGCACCCAGCGCTCCGTCGTGCAGCTCGACAGCGGCCATCTCGTATTGCCGGCGCGCGTGCTCGACGTTGCGTCTCAGCCATGCGGCTACGTGCGGATTCGGCTCGAACGCCAGCACGCACCCGTCCGGCCCCGACGCGACGGCGCCGAGCAGCGTCATGTATCCCAGGTTCGCCCCGACGTCGATCACGAAGTCGGCGGGACGTGTCAGCCGGAACAGCACTTCGGAAACGGCCAGGTCGAACACGCCAGTGGTCCAGAGGCTTCGTCCTACGTGCTCGGTCGGATCGGCCCACAACTCGACACCCCACGACACCGGCATGAGCCGATGGCCGGGTGGCGGTGCGGAAATGCTCGACGCGAGACGCCTCGCCAGTTGATGAGGGCGATAAACGAACCACGGCTTCCAGACTGCAGTGAGGTTCATGCGGCCCGGCGCGCGATCGCCATCACCGAGCTTCCGAACGGAAGCCAGCCGGCAATCGCATGCTCGCAGCGAAACCATGTTTGAAGCGCCGAATTCAGGAATGGCGGCGGCACGCGCGGCACGGCGGCATCCGATCGGATCAACGCTTCCTTCGCCCGTACCGCGAGCTTCGGAAGCGTCAGGGACTGGAACAGATACCGGGAGCCCGTCACGTCGAGATTGGCGGCGCGCAGCAGGCGCCGCACCTCGCCCGCCGCGTACCGCTTGACGTGGCCGTTGAGCTGGTCGTGCGAGGTCCACAGCGCGTCGAATGCCGGCACGGTGATGAGCATCTGACCGTCGGCGACAAGGAGGCTCGCCGCGCGCCGCAACATCGCCTCGGGGCGCTCAACGTGTTCGAGCACATCGAGCATCAGGATGAGATCGAACCCGCCGCTCGACGTGAACGTGTCGAGATCGCCCAGATGGATACGGTTGCGCCAGCGTCCGCTCTGCTCCACGGCAATGCGATCGGACTCGACGCCCTCGACATGTCCGTATACTTCGAGCGCATCGAAGAACAGCCCGGCGCCACAGCCGATGTCGAGGATCCTCGCGCCCGTCCGGTGTCCGAGAATCTGCCGCACTTCCTTCAGCAGGATCTCCTCGCGGACGCGCCACCACCAATGCCGGCGATACAAATCGCTGTAGGCGGTGATGTACTCGGACTGCATTACTTCGCACCAAGCACGCGCGCCACGATATAGGGTGGACGACCTTTGGCTTCGCCGTACACGCGGCCCAGATACTCGCCGATGATCCCGAGGAACAGCAGCTGCACCCCTGACAGGAACGTCATGATCAACAACGACGCCGTGAACCCGGCCGGAACCTCGCCAACAGCCAGGCGCACATAGATGGCGTACAGCGCAAAGGCCGCCGAAGCGGCAATCGCCAGCGCACCCGTGACCGCGGCGGCCCGCAGCGGCACAATCGAAAACGAGCACACACCGTCGAGCGCCAGCTTGATGAGCTTCCAGGTGCTGTATTTCGGCTTGCCGGCAAACCTGGCCGCGCGATCGACGTCGATGCCGACCTGCCTGAACCCCACCCACGCGCGAAGCCCGCGCAGATACCGCTCATGTTCGGGCAAACCTCTCAGCGTCGTCACGACCGGGGCTCCGAGCAGCGCGAAGTCGCCGCTGTCGAGCGGCAGATCCGTATCCGACAGGGCCGAGATGAGTCGATAGAACGTTCGATAGGCGGCCCGCTTGAGCCAGCTTTCCTGACGCGTTTTCCGCCGCGCGAACACGACATCGGCGCCGGCTTCGTGATGCTTCACGAACTCCGGAATCACCTCGGGCTGATCCTGGAGATCGCCGTCCATCAGCACCACGGCATCGCCCTCGGCGTGATCGAGCGCCGCGCCCATGGCCGCCTGGTGGCCGAAGTTGCGCGAGAGCACGACGAGCTTGATGCGCCGGTCGCCGGCCGCGGCGTCCTCGAGCATCTTCCGCGTCCGATCGGTGCTTCCGTCGTCGACGAACACCATCTCGTGGGGTCCGCCCGGGATGCCGTCGAGCACGGCGCCGAGGCGCGACAGCAGTTCCGGGATGTTTTCCTGCTCGTTGAAGATCGGAATGCCGACGGACAATCTCACCGGCGCACCCGGCCCTGCAGATAGATCATGGCCCACAGTCCTCCACCGAAGGTGTAAGGCTCGGTCACGACGGGCTCGAAGGCCGCGCTGAAGAGCCCGGTCCAGCTCTCGATCGATCGGGCGAATCGCCCGCGATCGAGCTTCGCCATTACGCGCGCCCGCGACAGGCGCGGCGGCAGCACGAGCTCGAGCACGTGCACGCGCCCGTCTGGCGCGACGAGCGGGGGCAGCCGGCTCAGAATCCGGCGAACGTGATCGTCGGACACGTGATGCAGAAAACTGTTCACGAGAATCGTATCGAACGTCCCGAGCGACGACAGATCCGCCTCCGTGAGATCGGCCTGGACGAATGTCCCCGCGTACCGCGCGCGCGCCATCTGCAGGTACCGTTCGTTGATGTCGAGGCCGACGTACTCCGCGTGCTCGAACCTGCGGGCATTCGTCCCGGTGCCACAGCCGACGTCGAGGACCCGGCGGACCGGCAGATCGCGCAACCGGCGTTCCACGGGCGCAAACTTCTGCGCGGCAAACGGCGCCTGCCAGAGGGCGTAGATCGCCGGATGCTCCATCAACCGATCCCGCGCGTCTGCTAGCGCCATCGCACCTCGAAACGCCCGACCGCTTCGCTGAAGGGAAACCGCTCTCGAATCCGCGCGGCGAGCTGCCCCGACGGAACCGCCGAGAACTGCGGCCGCTGGTTCAGCACGACAACCCTGGCGCGAAGCCAGAACGCCGCCTCATCCTCCCCGTCGGCAAAGAAATTGAAGAATGTGCCAGTCCGGCTCAGGCGGTCCACAAGAAAATACACCTCGGGCGAGTCCGGTCCCGCAATCAACCCCCCACGTCCGACGTGCTCGGCGACCAGCTCGGCGACGCGACGGTAGGTTTGCGCCTCCTCGGCACGGACGTTCAGATGCCCGCGCGGCATGTCGAGCCTGGTATCGAAGGCAATCGGCTGGTGCCAGGCGCCCAGACTGTCGAGGTATCCCCTGTTCATCGTGAGCACCGCAAACACGGCGAGCGATGCGCACCAGACAAGCAGCGCGGGATTCCTGAGATTCGAAAAATACCGGGCGCAGGCGGCGCCCGCGATGACCGCCAGCGGCGCGGCGTAACAGAAATAGATGGCCCCGCTGAACGGAAACTGGACGAGCGACGCCCACGCCAGCATCGCCGTGGCGCAAAAGAGGATGCGGCGCTGCTTCTTGTCGAAATCGGACCGCACCGCCAGCAGCCAGCTGACCGCCACGGGCAGCAGCGCGGCAAACGCCCGGCCCGACTGCCAGAACAATTGGTACGCGGCATAACGATCGAAGGCCACCACAATTGCGATTGCCGCCACCACGGACAGCCCCGCCAGCGCGAGAACGAACTGCACAGTGGTGAGGTGAATCCGTTTCGCGATTGGCATCACCAGCGCCACGCACGGGATTCCCAGCAGGATGTAACCCGCCTGCGTCATGGGAAGGCTGGCAAACTGCAACCGCTTCTGCGGCAGGATGAACAACCCGTTGATCAGCGGCTCGAGGTGTCCGCCCCTCAGATACGGAATGAGTCCGGCGGCGAGAGGGAGCGATGCGCACAGTACGGCGAGCGCGCCGGCGCGATGGGCGTCCTCCCCATGATCGGAATCGGATTCTTCCGACGCGCCAAGAAGGATTCCGCAGGCGACGATCGGCAAGAAGAGGTAAATCGACTCGGCCGACGTCATCCTGACCTTCAGAATCGCCATCGCCAGGCAGACGCTTCCCAGCGCGGTCGCGACGCGCACCACACGGTGCCCCCGCCCGTACAGGAACGCCATGACGAGCGCCACGAGAATGTACAGGCCCGTCTGCTTGAACGCGATCGACAGGCCGGCGGCAAGCCCGGCCGCCGCCGCGAAGCGAAGCGACCCGCTTTCCGTGTAGCGGATGAAGGCCCAGACGCAGACGATGGCGCACAACAGGACCCACCACGATGGAAGCGACGCGAAGTAGTTGGGAAAGCTCCACGTCAACGACAGGATCGCCACGAGCGCGGCCCCGATCGGCTCGAGAAATCTTCTAAGGATCACGTAAATCAGCGACTGAACAATCGCGAAAGCCGCAAAGAGAACCCAGCGCAGGTGCACGAGGTCCACGCCGAGCACCTTGAACGCGGCCGCGTGCAGCAGCGACAGCCCGCCGGTGTACGGCTCCTGGTAGTCCACGTGGGGCAGGTTGCCGAGCAGGATGCGGACGGCCGACTGGGCGATCGTCCCTTCGTCGTGCGGCACCCATCCTCGCGGCATGAACAGCCAGAGATAGACGAGCGATGCCGCCACGAGCAGCCAGCCGGCGATCTCCCTGCGGTCGCGCATCACGCCGCGGACCTCAGCACGGAAATCGTGTGCCGCACGTCGAAGTGCTCGTCGTAGTAACGACGCGCGTCGCTCGACAAACGACGGCGCTCGTCCGGAGCGGCCATCAGCCGCGACACGTGCGCGTTGAACGCGCGCCAGTCGCCCACCTCTGCCAACCGCACGGTTTGCGATCGCTCCCAGAACGGCTCGGTCAGGTGTCCGCTCGTGGTCACAACCGGAACGCCCAGAAACAAGCCCGCCATTGTTGTCGTGCGGCGCGCGCTGACGCCGTCCGGGTAGGGCTGGATGAGGACGTCGCACGCGGCGACGTGGGTGCCGATGTGAGCGGGCTCTACAAAGCCGGTTGCGATGATTCTGTCGCGCAGGTCGGGATGTCGATCGAGAAACCCGGCCGCATACGATCCGCTCTTCTCGCCGATCAACACGAGCCGCGCATCCGGAATGTCACGGAGCAAGTCCGGCAGCAACGCATCGAGGAGCGTCGAGACAAGCGATCCGTACGTGCCGACGTGCCCTATCAACCGTGCGCGATCGGCGCCAAGCGCGGTGCGAAGACGTGTCACGGCGTCCAAAGAGGGCTCATCCAGTGCGCTCGGAATCGGCAGCCAGACGAAGGGCACCATGCGGCCGAGCGCGTACGGCTGCAGCCGCGGCTGCCATGCAGGTATCGACATCCACACACGATCGGCAGCCCGCAGCAACACGACGGTCATCACACGATGCACGGCCGCGGCAGCCTTCTGCCGCCACGTCCCGGCGAATTCGAGATACGGCTCGTGGACCATCAACTCGATGCGATCGCCGGTGGCGGCGCGGCGTCGGAGCCAGAGGCAGAACGGCAGGTTCATCGCGCGCCGGCCGTACCCGTGCGGAACCCACTGAACGAGGATCCGGCGGGGCGACGGAAACGCGTTCAGTCCGGCGGCGGTTCGACGCAGGTCCTCGGCGCTGAAGGTCCCTAACGTGCGATGAACGCGGACCTGGCCCGCCAGAGATTCCCGCCCGTTCTCGCCAGGACACCACACGTGCACGTCATCGCCGGCCTCCGCCAGACCTTGCGCGACCTGTCGGGCGTAATCACCGACACCACCAATCGCCGGCGGGTACTCGGGTGTCAGGAGGTGAATGATGGCCATCTGCGAATCGGTCTAGTTGAGGGAGGCGTACGCGGACAGACATCGTGCGACGACCTGCGGCCAGCGGAACCGCTCGAGCACGACCTCGCGCCCGTGCAGCCCGAAGGTCGCCGCCTCGGCCGGGTGTTCGGCCAGCCACCGCAGCCGCTCGCCGAGCGCGTCACGATCGCCGGCCTCGACAACGAATCCGGTTTTTCCATCCTCGACGATCTCGGGCAGGCTCGCCACCTTCGTGGCGACAACCGGCGCGCCACAGGCCATCGCTTCGAGCAGGGTCTGCCCGAGCAGTTCGGGCACGTTCGTTTCTCCCTCTGGCGTTCGGTACAGGCTCGGCAGCACCACGCACAACGCGCGGCGATACGCGTCGACGAGCATCTCGTCGGTCACGTCGTGTCTGAACCTGACGGCCTTACCCCTGGCGAGCTCGTGCAGCCGTGACACATACGGAGTGTCGTTCGGCGGCCCGACGATATCGAGCGACAGCCCCGCCGGCAGCGCCTCAATCAGGTTCGCGATGCCCTTGTGCGGCAGGAGCCGTCCGACGAACATGACACCGCCATCGCGCGCGATGTGCCGCGCCGGCGAAAATTTCGACGTGTCGACGCCGCCGAGGATAACGCTCGCACCGGGCGAGTCGCGATGGCCGAACACGGTGCGGCTGTACTCGCTGATATGCAGGTGGCCGTGAAACCACCTGTCCGTGGAGACGTATGCCGAGATATCCCAGCCGCCGCCGCCAAGATCGGTGACGAACACGCGGCGGCCGGTCATGCGGCAAAATGCCGCGGCCGTGCTGCTCATCAGGACGTGCTGCTGATGGCAGTGCACGACATCGGCACCGAGAATCTCGCTTATCACGACGGGCGACCAGCGATTGGCCCACTGGCCGCGTACCGCCCATCCGCCCGCGATCACACGTACGCTGAGCCGATCGACCGATCGCTCGCCCGCATCGGCGCCGAAGGTCACGAGACGCGTCGGCACTTCGTCGGCCATATGGCGAGCCAGCTCGAGCGCGTAGCGCTCGGCGCCGCCAATCACGCCATCGGCGCCGAACAAGGCCGGCACCAGATGCAGCACGCGCGGAGGGCCGGCGTGCGTCACTTCACCGCTTCCAGTTCGATCGACAGAAACCATGCCGGAAACATCCATGCCCAGCGCCGTTCGTAGCTCTGTGGACGGCGGTTCGCGAAGCGATGGACGATCTTGTTGGTCAGCGTGGGATAGAACACGATTTGCGTGCGCACACGCTTGAAGTGCGCCTGGCTGTAGAACCCGAGCGCATGCGACGGATCGAAGTAGTCGAAGCTGAACGCGCTGAAATGCCGGCGGTGCGTCGGATCGGTGAACGCGTTCGCGGACGAGAAATGCGGGACGACGATGTGTACGTGCGCACCGCCCGAACAGACGCGGTGAATCTCCTGCATCACGCCGAGCGTATCGTCGAGGTGCTCGATGACGTCCTGGGCGTGCACCTCGTGAAACGCATTCGACGGCAGCGGCCATGGCAGCACCGACAAATCGTGCACGAGGTCGGCGCCGACACGCGTGCTGATATCGACGTTGACCGCGCCATCGATCTTTCGGCGGCCGCATCCGAGATTCAGGACGCCGTTATCGGCCATATCTCATCGGGCTTGGGCGTGCAGGTCGGCATCCGTATCCGTCTGGGCAAACGCCTCCGCTTCGGCTTCGGCCTGAATCTCCTCCAGCACGAACGCGGTCCGCTGGGCCGCGTAGGTTATCGCTGTCATCAACCAGAACAGAATGGCGAGCTGCGTGTTGAACGCGGGCCCGGTGAAGCACAACCCGGCGATGAGCACCTGAACCGAGAGGGCCATGCCCGCCAGCTCGTGAAGGGGATGGTCGGGGTCGATGGCCACGCGGTATGTGTTCCGAATCGCCGCCAGAATCGCGCCGCCGTACAGGAACCACATGAAGACGCCCCCGTCATAGAGCCAGCCCGTCGGCTGAATCTCGGCGTGGAGCGGCTCGTACTGCCAGTTCGACTCGCCGAAGTACACCGACATCATTCCCCAGCGTCCGAGGCCTGCGCCAAACGGAAACTCGTAGGTGAGCTCTCGAATCGTGTACTCCAGAAAGAACCCACGGTTGGTCTGATAGGTCTCGACGACGCCCGAGTCCACCATGTCTTCGTACCGATCGGATACGACGTCGCCGCCGAGCGTGACCGCCCAGAGAAACGACCCCACCACGAGACCCGTGGCGAGCGCCGCGCGCCATCCTCCCTGTATCGCGCGCCCCTGCCGCAGGCTGACAAACGCCACCGCCAGCATGCAGATGACGAGCATCAGCAGCACCGAGCGTACCTGCGTGAGATACACCACGGTGATGGCCACGAGGACCGCACCGAGGTAGTACGCCCGGTTCACAAACGTGATGTTCGACCGTGTGGCGAACCCGAACGCAAGCAGCGCCGCAAT
The DNA here is from genome assembly GCA_963746535.1 of Vicinamibacterales bacterium. Lineage (GTDB taxonomy): Bacteria > Acidobacteriota > Vicinamibacteria > Vicinamibacterales > JAMQPK01 > JAMQPK01. The sequence goes on from CAVVBP010000014.1 coordinate 766,045, forward strand.
GACGCCGGAGATCGCCGCGCCGCCCGGCATGTCGCTCAGACCGGGCGGCCGAATGATGAGCCGATCGTCGGCGCCGAGATAGCTCAACTCGTGCACGAATTCCGGATTCAACTTCAGGCCGAGCGAGCTGAACTCGGGCGGCAGGAACGTGTCCGGATAGTACACCTGCAGCAGCCCGAGGCCGGCGCTGAAGAAGTGTGCGGCGAACACGAGGAAGATGATTCGCTGGAGGCGCTCGGCCGTCAGCCACACGCGAACGGCCCAGAATATGGGCGCCGCCAGCGCCACCTGGAAGACGATTTGCGCCACGCCGGCCATCATCCAGGTGCCGGGGTGCATCAGCATGAGGACCATCAGCAGAAATGAGGTCAGCACCCAGCGCGCACCGGGGCTCGCGGTGTCCGCGCCGATCGAGCGCGCGCAAATCACGAGCGCAAGAAGACTCGACACGTACGGAAACGCACGGATGTAGGTGCGATAGGCCTGCGAACCGGGAAGGAACAGCAGCAGGCCCCACATCACCTGAATCAGCACGAAAGCTTCCAGCCAGCCCCACTCGTTCCCCTGCGGGATCTGCGGTTCCTCGTCCCACTCGGCGGGCTGAAGCTGGACGGGAAAGATCAGCTGGCTAGGCTGTGGCGATTCGTCTCGCATCGGAATGAATCAGGTTGCGCAGCATTTCCTCGTAGCGCGCGACCATGAGGTCCACGGAAAGCTCTTTCGCCCGCTCGGCGCCGGCGATCTCCAGAACGTGACGGGCTGACGCGTCGTCGAGCAGTTCGAGAATCGCGGCGCCAAACGTGGCGCGATCGGCGACCTTGCCGTAGCGTCCGCCGGCGAGTACTTCGCAGCTGCCGGGATTCGGGACGGCCACGACGGCCGTGCCGCACGCCATCGCCTCGAGATAGGGCAGGCCGAAGCCTTCGTACGTGCTCGGCGAGGCATACACCCACGCGCGGCTGTAGAGCCGGGCCAGCGCGAGATCGTCGATGCCGGTGTAGTAGGTAACGCCAGGCATCGACGGGCCCGACGCCCCCACGAACATCAGCTCCGCGTCGGGACGGGCTTGCTGAATGATGCGGGCAAACACATCGAGCAGAAACCGTCCCTGCTTGCGTCCGTCGAGGGCGCCAACGAACAGAATCGAGGGCCCCGGTGTTTTGGTGCCCGGATTTGGCCGGAAGACTTTTGTGTCGACGCCGTTGGGAATCACGTGGTGAACGAACGGATTGTGGCGTCGCGCGTTCTCGCTGACGGCGACGGTGCCGCGCTCGAAAAGCGCGGTCAGCAGCTCCTGAACGTAAACGCCGATCTGAAGCACAGCTCTGCCGGGCGACGAGGCATGCAGGGCTTCCTGCAGCGCGCTCCCGTGCATGACCCTCAGGATCGCTTTTCGCTTGAGCGGCAGGAGCAGGCTGTCGCCGTGGGCGATGACGGCATCGAACTCGCCGTAATCGGGCAGCAGCGCGAGCACGTTCCCGAGATACCCGAACGTGAGCCGCCGGCCGAGCCAGGTGCCGACGAAGGACTTCCACGGGAGCTCCCGCACGTCGTAGCGGGCGCCCGCGGGTTTCGTGTCGTGCGAAAACACGACGACGTGGTGGCCGCGCTCGGCGAGGCCGTGGGCCAGCATGTGCGCCACGCGCTCGATGCCGCCGCGCTTCTGGCCGACGGCCGGCAGGCCGGCGCTGAGGACCGCGAGACGCATCATCGCGCCACGATCACGTAGACCGGCGGTTTGAGGAGGTTCTCGAGCCGGGCGGCCCGCAGAAGCCGGCGCAGCCCGCGCCGCAGGACGCCGCGCGTGAGCACATCGACCGGATAGAACGAGACGTGCTCGAACCCCGAATGACGCAGCAGATAGTCGAGCTCACCCGCGGTGTAACAGATCTCAGTGGCGCCCGTGGCCCGGCTGATCTCGATCGCGCGGCGGCGGTTGGGGCGAATCCGGACGACCGCGCTTGGACTCTCGACGAGGATCAGCGTCCCGCCCGTTCGCAGCACGCGGCGCGCATCGATCAGGGTTTTGAGCGGGCTGAGCGAATGATGGATCGCGGCGACCAGAAACGCGCAATCGAATGACTCGGCAGGGAACGGAATCCCGTTGAAGGACCCTACGGCGAAACGGACCTTGTCGGGACGCCCTCCGCGCTTCTCTATGACGCGGCTGCCAACCTGGGTGAGGAACCGCTCCGACATGTCGAGCGCCACGACCTCGTCGACATCGAAGAGCGTCGACAGCCGCGCGGTGAGCCAGCACGTGCCGGCCCCGAGATCGATCGCGTAACCTTTTACGAGCGGCCTGATCGCGGGATGCGCCAGCGCGAATTCGATGGCCGGCGGCGATGCCGGCTCGCAGTGCTCCAGCACGTTGAGCCAGGGTTCCTCGTGCGTGCCCTGGATCTTTCGCGCGTCTTCGTCCGCCGAACCGAACTCGTACTTCTCGAGCTCCCGATACTCAGGTTCTTCGGCAGACAGCGGCTTGCGGGCAATGACGGGAATCATGCTCAATGGGCCGTCATGCGTATAGCCGCCACGGATTCGAGCACGGCGGCGATTTGGCGCATCTGCGTTGCGGGATCGCACAGCGCCTTTGCGCGCGCGGCCCCACTGCGACCCAGCCGTTCGCGCGCGGCGCGATTGTTCAGTAGGCCCGTCAGCGCGGATGCGAGCGCCGGCGCATCGTCGGGTGGCACCAGCACGCCGCACGTGTCGTCGACGATTTCGAGCGCACCGCCCATCGGCGAGGTCACGACAGGAAGCCCCGCATACATCGCCTCGACGAAGCTGATGCCAAAGGCCTCGGGCTCGATGTTGGCCTGACAGAAGATGTCTGCCGAGCTCAGCAGCTCGGACACATCGGATCGCTGGCCAAGAAAACGCACGCGATCGGCGATCTCGAGCGCCGCGGCGGTGGTTTGCAGCGTTTCGACGTAACGGGCTTCGGCCGGCCGCTGTGCGCCTCCCACAAACCAGCACTCCCATTCGGGCACGTCGCGAAGCCGCGCGAGCGCTTCGAGAAGCACGCGCTGACCTTTCCACGCTTCCATGCGACTCACCTGAACGATCACAATTGGTGCGTTGGGCTTGTCCGCCGTAGCGATCGGCGAAGTCCGTGCGAAGGCGGAGGCGACGGGCGCGTAGATGACTTCGACGCGGGCGTTTGTCGGGGGCAGCAGCGCAGCCGTGTACTTGCTGTTGCAGACGTAGCAGTCCGGCTCGATGCGGCCGGCAAGGCGATCGAGCCAGTGGCCGCCGGTTTGCGCCATGTGCACCCAGGACACGAACGGGATGCCCGCGCCCTTGAGGACCGATCCGAAGATGGCATGCGGCCATGCCTGGTGGCACACCGCAATGTCGAACGAGTGCGTGGCCAGGAGCGACCGCAACTCCTGACGCGCACGACGGACCTTGTCGGGGCGCCGCAGCCGAACCTCGCCGAGCATCACGGGCATCATGCGCGCGGAACGCAGATCGCGCGCGATTCGCCCCTCAAAGCACAGCGCCACCGACATCTCCATGCCGGATGCGAGCTCGCGGGATCGCGCGAGGGTCAGCAAGAATGTTTCCACGCCACCGTAGAGGTTGCCGCTGTGGACGTGGAGGACGTTCATGGTTAGGGCTTAGGGCTTAGGGCTTAGGGCTTAGGGCTTAGGGCTTCGGACTCGTAGACAGGGATCAAAGCCTCGGCCAGGCGCTTGCGACTGAACAGCTGCTCGGCCGCGGCGCGCCCGGCTTTCGACAAGGCGCCACGAAGCGTGGGCTCGCCAACGAGCTGGCTCATGCGCTCGGCCAGCTCGCTCGCATTGCCAGGCGTGTGGAACACCGCCCCGGCTTGTGCGATCTCCGCGGCGCCTCCAGCCCGACTGACGATGACCGGACATCCACATGCCATCGCCTCGGCAATCACGAGCCCGAACGGCTCGGGCTCGACGCTGGCATGGACGACGATGTCGAGCGATCGCATCGCGGCGGCGACGTCGGGGACATGTCCGGTGAACCCGATGCTGCCGTTGAGGCCGATGCCCGTCGCCATTTCGCGGAGTGCCACGACCGAATGCTGGCTCGCGTCGGTCTGGTAGATCGAGTCTCCGATCACGTAGCCACGCACGGGCACGTCCGCGCGCATCTGCGAGAGCGCCCGCAGGAAGACATCGTGCCCCTTCCATTTCGCGAACGTGCCGACCAGCCCGATGCGGATGCCGCCGCTCGCCAGCGGAGCCAGTCCGGCCAGCGCGTCCAGATCGAGTGACGGCCCGGCCGGATGAAAGCGCTCGAGATCCACGGCGTTGTGAACGGCGTGCACGGAAAGCGCGGGAAACATCTGACGGGCACGATCGGCCACGCTGGCCGAATTCGCCACCACCGTCGCGCATCGCCCGGCGTGCATCTTCAACAGCATGGCACTGGCCGGCCGCGAATCGGGGTAATCGTGCAGGTGCCACACCACGCTCGCGCGCGACGGGCGGCATCGGGCGCCCAGCAGGTGCATCTTCAGTCCGTTGGTGTGCACGATGTCCGGGTCGAGACTGGCCAGTTCACGGCGAAGCCGAGAGGCATAGGCCATCACTGGTCCCGCGGCCCGTGCGGCGGCAATACCAAGCGCCACTTGTTTGGCGAATGAACCACGCCGGCCCCATTCGCCAAGCCGGGCGAGCGACGATGGAAAGTCCAGGACCTGAACGGAAATCCCGTGGCGGGCGGCGCGATCGACGAACGGTCCGCCCCGGGCAGCGATGAGGTGGAGCGTCCATGACGGGCGGGCGGCTTGCACGGCCGCGAAAAGCTCGATGAGTGCGGTCTCCGCTCCCCCGAGCTCGCCGCCCGGATTGAGGAAGACAATTCTCACAGGCGGCGCGGCTTGACCGTTACCTGATCTCCGGGCTTGAGCGTGTCTTCCTGCTTCGCGTCGATTTCCTGACGCCGGCCGTTGACGAGCCGCGTGATCGAGATGCGCGTGTTCGATCCTTTGGCGGTCACGCCGCCGGCGAGCGAGATCGCCGTGAAAATCGTCATGTCGTCATCGTAAGGATACGCGCCCGGCGAGCGCACCTCGCCGGTCACGTAGATGCGCTCGGCCTTGGGCACGAATATGGTATCGCCGTCCCTGATTTGCATGGTCTGCGCCTTGCCGCTCTGCACGTCGCCGAGGCGCACACGAATGTCGGGCGCTCTTGTACCGACATAGGGTGTTGCCGGTCCGCTCTGCCCTCCCTGGTGGTAGATCTCGACCCAGTTTCCCGCTTCAGGCAATGTCGACCCGGCAAGAAAGATCGCGTCCATCAGGCTCGCGCTCGATTGCAGCGAATATTTGCCCGGCGAACGGACCTGCCCCTGCACGTAGACATTCTGACTGCGATACACCGCCACTTCCACCGACACCTGCGGGTTTCGGAGGTACCCGTCGCCGAGCGCCTTCTCGAGCGTCTCTTCGATCGCGGCCACCGTCAGGCCTTCCGCTTTGACCCGATTCAAATACTGATACGGAAAGGTGCCGTCGTGATCGACGCGGAAGCGCCCGGTCAGCGGAGCCGGCTCGCCATAGACGATGATGTTCAGCTCGTCCTGCGGCCCGACGACGTAATCCTTGGTCACCATCGGCTGCGCGGCGCCGACCGGCGGCTGGGGAGCGGGCAACTGCGCAGGCACCGGCGCGGTCTGCGCACGCGCGGCGGCCGAGGGAACCAGAAGGAACGCGAGCAAGAGAACCACCATAGAAATCCTCACTGGCCTATCGTGATGTTGGTGATGATACGGGTTCGATTGAAGTTCTGCCTCAGGTCCTCTGCGGAGCTCCGCTTCATGCGTTCGGCACCGAAGAGCACTGAAAAGCCGCGTCCGATGTCGACCAGCACGCCGCCGCCGACAACGTCGGCAATGTCCCGTCGAGGTTCGATACCGGGCGTTGGGGGAACGCCATGAAGCCACCGGTAAGACAGGTACTGCCGCTCGACGGAGCCCTGCACGCCGAGAGGTCCGAACAGGCGCTGCGTGACCAGCAGACGCACGCCTGTTTGCAGATACATCGGCTCGGTGTCTTGGTACGAGTAATTTACATGCCGCCTCGCGGTAACGTCAAACGTCGTGCGCGCCGAGATCGACCAGTTCAGGTTGCCTTCGAAAACCAATCCCCTGTTTTCCGCAAGCTCAGGATCGTCGGGAACGAACAGTTCGTAGCCGGCCGCGAAGCTGCCGCGAATCGTGGCCTCCGGCGCGAACTCGACCATCGGCGTCACGCTGTAGGACTTCGAGTTCCGGAGGGGCGAGTTCGTGAAGATGTCCTCGCCGTAGTGGCCCAGCACCGAGAAGGTCGTCAGAGGCGTCACGGCATAACGGACGCCGGCCGTATAGGTCCGCGCGGTCTGGTTCAGCGCCTCGTCGAGCTGCACGCCGCGAAACTGCTCGCCGTCCTCGTAGGTTGCATCCGAATATTGCGCGGTCGCCGTCAGCGCCATGCGGTCGGACAGGTCGAAATTGGTGCCCGCCAGAATCAAGTTCTCAGCCCGCCGGGCCCGCGTGTCGATTTCCACGTTGGGGCGCGTTCGCGTGTCGATGTGCTCGCCGCCGATGAAGGGCTTGAAACGGCTCGCCGACATGTTGAACCGGAGCCCGTAGTTGGCGTTGGTCGACCGCTGCGACACGTAGTCCTTGAACCAGACGTAGTCGCCGCCGCCCGACACGATCAACTCGTTGGCGCCCATCTTGAGCACGCCCATCACCCGCGAGGCAATCGTAAACGTGTAGTCATCCTGTTCGACAACCGTGTCATTGAAGACGTTGTCGTCGATGCCGACATCGACGACGCGCAAGCTGGGATAAATCGACAGCGGGCCGAACTGCAGCTGCGCGGCCTCGCGCGGCGCGGTGAGCTGCGCCTGGGCGCTCGGCACCTGCCAGAATGCCAGGCAAACAATTGCGAATCCAAAGATGCGAGGTCTGACGATCTTCATGTGAATTTACCTGGTCCTTGGGAGGCCGATGCCGAGCTGGCGTACCTTCCGATAGAGATTGGTTCTCTGCATGCCGAGCGAGCGCGCGGCATCGTCCATGCGCCCGCGGTGGCGGGTCAGGATTTTCGCGATGAAATGACGCTCGAAGCTGAGGCGCGCATCGCGCAGGTTGGTCGCACCGCCCTGGCTCCAGACGACCGGTTCGAGCGCCACGTGATCGAGGACGTCCTCGAGGCGCACCGCGCCGCCGACGACGGCACGGACGAGCACTTCGAGCACCTCGCGCAGCTCGTGAAAGTTGCGGCGCCATGGAAGCGCGGCGAGCAGCGTCAGCGCTTCGCGCGAGAAGGTCGGAACGGGAACCCGGGCCTCGGCTGCCGCATCGCCGATGAGACAGCCGATGAGCATCGGAATGTCGGCCGCGCGCAGCCGTAGAGGCGGCAGCTCGAAGAGGAGGTTGAAACGGGCGAACAGATCGCGGCGAAGCGTGCCCTCCTGCATCACCGCATCCGGTTCTCCGTTCACGGTGGCGATGACGCGAACGTCGAAACCCACCCCGGCACCCGAGGCATCCGTCTCGAACTGGCCGTCACGCAGGAGGCGCGCAAGCCTGACCTGCAGGGGGATGGGCAGTTCCTGGAGATGGAAGAGCGCGAGCGTGCCGCCAAGGGCGGCCTTGCTGAAAATCTGCTGCTCCAGCCTGGCGATGTCGGGAATCCCGCAGTCAATCGACACGTATGGGCCGTCGCGCCTCACGCTGTTGTCGTGGATGGCGCGCGCCACCGACTGGACGTCCAATCCCGGTTCGGCCATGACGATCACGGTGTCGGCGCCGCCCGTGGCACGGCGGAACATGGAACGAGCCCGCTCGGCGGGCACCGATCCGCCGACAAGCTCTACAATCGTGGGAAACGCAATCAGATGCAGCTCCGCCCCGTCAGTCACAGAGAGGGCCCTGTCGATGTTCGCCATCGAGAGGGAACGCCCGTGACGGCTAGGTATGACTTAATGGGACAATTCGGCCGACGGTCGTGTCAGTCGCGATACGCGAACGGACACGCGACAGCCTTCTTATCGACCGCTGGGCCGGAAAGCGCAGAGCCCGGGCGCAATTCCGTGCGGACGATGTGCAGGTGGTAACTCGTAGTAATATAAGGATCTTGTGCGAGAGTGGCGGAACTGGCAGACGCGCCGGACTTAGGATCCGGTAGCCGAAAGGCTATGGGGGTTCAACTCCCCCCTTTCGCACCAGCCTTCGCTCATGAATGCAGGCGAAGGCTGTCGCGCCGAAGCGCCCGAGGCGCGGAGGCGGACTGGTCACTGAACGAGCTGCGGCTCGGCAAGCCAGACGCGCGAAGGCGTACGTGAGGAAAATCGAGCCGGGGTACTTCTGGGACGCGTTTAAGGGCATCAGATCGACCGGGGTTGGTCACCTAACCACCTCAAATTCAACGGGTATACTTCAAGAGTGAAAACAGAATTCGCGGATCTCAGTGAGACGAAGAAGAGTGTCGCCGTCGAAATCCCGAGCGACATCGTCGATGCCCAAATCGACAGAATTGCCCGCAGCTACAGCCGGCAGGCTCGCATTCCGGGATTCCGCCAGGGCAAGGTCCCGGCGACTCTCATTAAGAAGCGGTTCCGCGAGCAGATCCTGCACGACGTTGCGCACGACCTGATTCCCCGCGCGATTGACGAGGTGCTTCGCGAGCGCGGTCTCGAACCGGTGGACACGCCAGACGTCAAAGACGTCTCGCTCGATGAAGGGCAGGCGCTGACGTTCACCGCGACGTTCGAAACGCTGCCCCCCATCGATCCGGGTTCCCTGAACACGATCTCGCTGCGGCGTCCCGCGGTGACGCTCGAAGACAACGCCGTCGAGGCCACGCTGACACAGCTGCAGAACCGCGCCGCGCGCTTCGAGCCGGTCGAAGGCCGAGCCGTCGACGAGGGCGATACCGTGACCCTCGACGTCGATCGCAAGGCCACCGCCGAAGGCGAGAAGGATGACCATCATCACGACGTGGTCGTCGAGATCGGCGCGAAGGCGAATCCCCCGGGATTCGACGACAACCTGAAGGGGCTCGAGCCCGGGGCTGAGAAGAGCTTCACGATCCACTACCCCGACGACTATGCCGTCAAGGAGCTCGCCGGCACGAGCATGGACTACAGCGTCAAGGTCAAGGACATCCGCAAGCGCGTGTTGCCGGCGCTCGACGACGAGTTCGCGAAAGACCTCGGCGAGTTCGACACCCTCGACGCGCTGCGCTCGCGCATCCAGCAGGACCTCGAGCGCGAGGCGGAGCAAGAGGCCGACAGAAATCTGCGCGGCAGTCTGTTGAAAGAGCTTGCCGCGCGCGTCAGCGTCGACATTCCGGACTCGCTCGTGGAAAGGGAGCTCGACCGGCGCACCGAAGAGTTCGCACGGCGATTGATGGATCAGAAAATCGATCCGCGCCGCGCGAACATCGACTGGGATCAGTTCCGCGACAGCCAGCGCGACGCCAGCCGCGAGTCGGTGAAGAGCGCGCTCGTGCTCGACGAAATCTCGCGGCGCGAGAACGTCACCGTGTCCGAGGAGGAGATCGACAAGGACGTGGCGCAGTACGCCGAGCGCAGCGGGCTGACGCCGGCGGCGGTTCGCGCGCGACTGGAAAAGGAAGGCGCGTTGTCGCGCATCGCGGCAGGGTTACGACGGGAAAAAACGATTGATTACGTGCTGTCTCAGGCTCAAGTCACTCGAGACTAGTGCCGATATCCTACTCAAGGCGGAGTGCTCCCTTTATGTCAGACTCGCGCATGCAGCTCGTTCCCATGGTCGTGGAACAAACCAACCGCGGGGAGCGGGCGTACGACATCTTCTCGCGTCTCCTCAAAGACAGCATCATCTTCATCGGCACGCCGATCGACGATACGGTGGCGAACCTGGTGATCGCGCAGATGCTGTTTCTCGAAGCGGAAGATCCCGACAAGGACATCACGCTGTACATCAACAGCCCCGGCGGATCGATCACCGCGGGGCTGGCGATTTACGACACGATGCAGTTCGTCAAGCCGGACGTGCAGACCCTCTGCATCGGCCAGGCGGCTTCGATGGCCGCGGTCTTGCTTTCGGCCGGGGCCAAGGGGAAGCGCCTGTCGCTGCCGAACTCCCGAATTGTGATCCATCAGCCCCTTATGTCGGGTCTGGGTGGCCAGGCCACCGACATCGACATCGCGGCGCGGGAGATCCTGCGCATGCGCGAGCGGCTCAACGAGATCCTCGTGCACCATACGGGTCAGTTAGTTAAGCGGATTCAGGAGGACACCGAGCGGGACTACATCATGAGTGCCGACCAGGGCAAGGAATACGGTATTATTGATGATGTAATCCGGAAAAGGGCGTAATCCCCCAATATGGTCAAAGCAAAAGGCGAAAACGAGGTCTTGCGCTGCTCGTTCTGCAACAAAGACCAGAACGACGTCCGCAAGCTCATCGCGGGCCCCACGGTCTTCATCTGCGACGAGTGCGTTGAGGTCTGCAACGACATCATCGCGGACGACAACCGGTTCGACAACCGGAGCGTCCGGTCGTCCCTGCCGGTGCCCCAGGAAATCAAGAAGTTCCTGGACGAGTACGTCGTGGGCCAGGAGACGACCAAGAAGAAGCTGGCCGTCGCCGTCTACAACCATTACAAGCGCATAGAGATACAGAAGCAGCCGCGCAGCAGGAACGATGTCGAGCTGACCAAGTCGAACATCATGCTGATCGGTCCCACGGGGACCGGCAAGACGCTGCTCGCGCAGACGCTGGCCAAGCTGCTCTCGGTGCCGTTCACGATTGTCGACGCGACGACCCTGACCGAAGCGGGCTACGTCGGCGAGGACGTCGAGAACATCATCCTGAAGCTGCTGCAGGCGGCCGGCGGCGATATCGAGAAGTGCCAGCAGGGCATCATCTATATCGACGAGGTCGACAAGATCTGCCGCAAGGATGAGAACCCGTCGATCACCCGCGACGTCTCGGGCGAAGGGGTGCAGCAGGCGCTCCTGAAGATCCTGGAAGGCACGGTGGCCAACGTCCCGCCGCAGGGGGGCCGCAAGCACCCGCACCAGGAGTTCTTCCAGATCGACACGACCAACATCCTGTTCATCTGCGGCGGCGCGTTCGTCGGCCTCGAGAAGATCATCGAGCGCCGGGCGGGCAAGAAGACGCTGGGCTTCAAGGCCGACGTCAAGTCGCACCGGAACCGCGACCTCGGCACCACCCTCGAGAAGGTCGAACCCCAGGACCTGATCAAATACGGCCTCATTCCCGAATTCGTCGGCCGGCTGCCGGTCGTCGGCACGCTGCACGAGCTCGACAAGGCGGCGCTCGTCCAGATTCTGACGCAACCCCGGAACGCGATTACGCGTCAATATCAGAAGTTGTTCGAGTACGAGAACGTGAAGCTCCGCTTCTCGGACGACGCGCTCGAAGCGATCGCGGAATCGGCGCTCGAGCGCAAGATCGGCGCCCGGGGATTGCGCATGATCATCGAAGACCTCATGCTCGACCTGATGTATTCGCTGCCCAACCAGAAGAAGGTGCGCGAGTGCGTTATCACGCGTGAAGTCGTCGAGGCCAGGGACAAGCCGATTACGCTGGTAGAAAAAGCTGGATAACCGTCGGGATTAGGGACTGGGGATTAGGGATTAGCAGAACGCCTCATACGCGTGACGGTCCTGATCCCGAATCCCTAATCACTAATCCCTGAGGCCCAATGGAAGTATACGAGACACTCCCGATCGTTCCGCTGCGCGACGTCGTTGTCTTCCCGCACATGATGATGCCGTTTGTCATCGGGCGGCCGTCCTCGACCCGGGCGCTCGAGCACGCCCTCGGCAAGGACAAGCGCATCTTCCTGGCGGCGCAGCACGACGCATCGACCGACGACCCGAGGCCCGACGACATCTACACCATGGGCTGCGTGGCCAACGTAGTGCAGAGCCTGAAGTTGCCGGACGGCAACATCAAGGTCCTCGTCGAGGGCGTCGAGCGCGCGCGTGCCGTCGAGTGGAAGGAAGACAAGGGCTTTTTCCGCGTCGTCGTCAAAGTGCTGCCGCGCCAGAAGGAGATGCCGGCCGACATCGAAGAGACGATGACGCGTGTGGTGTCGCTCTTCGAGCAGTACGTCAAGCTGTCGAATAACCTGCACTACGACGCCATGATCGCCGCCGTCCGGGTTGACGACCCGGGCCGCCTGGCCGACACCATCGCCGCCCACCTGCTCGTGGGGGTCGACGAGAAGCAGAACCTGCTCGAGATCGTCTCGCCCATCGAGCGCCTCAACCGCATCGCCGGCATTCTCGAAATCGAGGTCGACAAGCTCCAGGTCGATCGCCGCATCCAGTCTCGCGTCAAGAAGCAGATGGAGAAGGCGCAGAAGGAGTACTACCTCAACGAGAAGATGAAGGCGATCCAGAAGGAACTGGGCCGCAAGGACGACAAGGGCAACGAGATCGACGACCTGAAGAAGAAGATCGAACAATCCAAGATGCCGAAGGACGTCGAGGAGAAGGCCATCCAGGAGCTGAAGCGCCTGGAAGCCATGCCCCCGATGTCGGCCGAAGCCACCGTCTCGCGCAACTACCTCGACTGGCTGATCGCGGTGCCCTGGCACAAGAAGTCGCGCGAGAGCCGCGACTTGAAGCGCGCAGAAGAGATTCTGCACAACGATCACTACGGCCTCGAGAAGATCAAGGACCGCATCCTCGAGTTCCTCGCCGTTCGCGCGCTCGTCAAGAAGCCGAAGGCGACGATCCTCACGCTGTCCGGACCTCCCGGAGTCGGCAAGACCTCGCTCGCCAAGTCGATCGCGCGCGCGATGAACCGCAAGTTCGTGCGCCTGTCGCTCGGCGGCGTGCGCGACGAAGCCGAAATCCGCGGCCACCGGCGCACCTACATCGGCGCGTTTCCGGGCCAGGTCATCCAGATGATGAAGAAGGCCGGCACGATGAACCCGGTCTTCCTGCTCGACGAAGTCGACAAGATGTCGATGGACTTCCGCGGCGACCCGTCTGCGGCGCTGCTCGAAGTGCTCGATCCCGAGCAGAACCACACGTTCCTCGATCACTACCTCGACGTCGAGTACGACCTGTCGTCGGTCATGTTCATCTGCACGGCGAACGTGCTGCACACCATCCCGCAGGCGCTGCGCGATCGCATGGAAGTGCTCCAGCTCGCCGGGTATACCGAGCAGGAGAAGCTGGAAATCGCCAAGCGCTTCCTCGCGCCCAAAGCGATTGAGGGCAGCGGCCTCGACTCGAAGAACATCTCGTACACCGACGAGGCGATTCAGACCGTCATTCAGCGCTACACGCGCGAGGCGGGCGTGCGCAACCTCGAGCGCGAGCTGAGCTCGATCTGCCCGCAAGGTGGCGCGTAAGGTGGTCACCGAAGGCAGGACGTTCCAGGAAAACATCACGGCCGAAAAGGTGACCGAGTACCTGGGCGTGCCGCGGTTCCGTCCGACGCTTGCGGAAGAGAAGGAAGAGATCGGCGTGGCCACCGGGCTGGCGTGGACCGAGGTCGGCGGAGAGATTCTCGTGACCGAAGCGACGCTCATGCCGGGACGCGGGCACCTGACGCTCACCGGCAAGCTCGGCGACGTCATGCAGGAGTCGGCGCAGGCCGCGATGAGCTGGGTGCGCTCGCGGGCCGACGAGTTCGGCATTGCGCGCGATTTCAACAAGAAGACCGACGTGCACATCCACGTGCCCGAAGGGGCGATCCCGAAGGACGGACCGTCGGCCGGCATCACGCTCGCGACCGCACTGGTCTCGGCGCTTGCCAGAGTGCCGACGCGCACCGACGTGGCGATGACGGGAGAAATCACGCTCCGCGGCAAAGTGCTGCCGATCGGCGGCGTGAAGGAAAAGGTGCTGGCGGCCCATCGTGCCGGCATCAAGAACATCATCGTGCCGAAGGACAACGAGAAAGATCTTGCGGACATTCCCAAGAACGTCCTCGACTCGCTCAACATGTATCTTGTGAGCACGATGGACGAAGTCCTCAAGATCGCGTTGTCGGGTCCGATGCCCGCGGCGCTGCCCAGGGAAGTGGCGGCGCCCGAGGTGGACGTCGACGCGGACGACACCATCACGCACTGACGATTGACCCTTTCCGATCGCGGCGCCCGTGTCGTTTTAACCGCGGCATGGGTGCTCGCGATCGTCCTCGTGCATCCCTCCGGCGAATTTCCGATTAACGACGACTGGTCCTACGCCGAGACCGTGCGACGCCTGGTCGAGCGCGGTGAATGGCGCCTCAACCCGTGGACGTCGATGCCCCTGGCGACGCAGGTGCTGTGGGGATGGCTGTTCAGCCAGCTGATGGGCTTCTCGTTCACCACCCTGCGCGTGTCGACGCTCGTGCTGGCCTGGGCGGCGACGCTCGGCAGTTACTCGCTGTTGAGGCGCTCGGGAGCCCTTCCACCCATGGCGTGCGCAGGCGCGGCCATCGTGGCCCTGTGCCCGGTCGTCTTCCCGCTCGCGTTTACCTTCATGACCGACGTTCCAGCCCTGGCATTCGGCATCTGGGCGCTCGTGTGCGTGCTTGAGTACGCGAAAGAACGGCGGCCCGCTTACCTGGCCGGGGCAATCGTGTTGCTCGTCGCAACCACGCTCCTCAGGCAGACTGGCGTCGCGTTTGCCCTCGGCGCGCTGGCGGCTCTGCTCGTCCTGCCTGCCCCGCGACGCGAACGCATGGCCGCCCTGGCGTGCCTGGTCGTCCCTTTGGCCGCGCTCTTCACCTATGGGCAGTTCCTCCACACCACCGGCACGCCCTCGGAATTCGGCAACCGCGAGGCGCAAATACTTCGGATGGCCTCGGATCCCCGCCTGCTCGCGGGAACGATCCTGCATTCAGCGGCAGGCTCGTATTTCTACATCGGGCTGTTCGTACTGCCGGCCGTGCCGCTCCTCGCAGCCACCGGGCGCGACAGGCGCGCCACAGCCGCAGCCCTGGCCGTCCTTGCCGGCTCCGCGGCGTACGTCATGAAATACGGTCTTTGGATGCCGCTCTTCGGCAACGTCCTCCACGACATCGGCCTGAGCCCGGTCCTCGTCGCCCGCGCGGATCTCTGGCCCCATGCACCGGCGGGGATGTGGATGGCTGTCACGATGGCGGCCGCCCTGGCTGCGGCCGCCATCGTGTACCAGATCGTTTCGCGTGGCGCCAGCGTCTGGGACGGCCCTCAGCGTGCGCCTGCCGTCCTCTCGGGCGTCTCGTGCGTGGCGTACCTGGCGCCGCTCTGCGTGGCCGGCTTCATCTTCGATCGGTATCTGGCCCCTGCGCCCGTCCTGGTACTCGCATTGATCACCTCGCTCGGATCGTTTCGCCCTGTGTCGCGCACGGCCGCCGGAATCAGCGTCGCGCTCGTCGGCGTACTGGCTGTATTCGACGTGGCCGCCACGAGAGATCTGTTTTCGTTCAACCGCGCGCGGTGGCAGGCCACCAACGCCGTTCTTCGAGCGGGAGTGCCCGCCGAGGATTTCCAGGGTGGATTCGAGGTGACGGGAGCGCTGCGGAACACCATCATTGGCGCCGAACACCCTCGGCTGTTAATCTCGCTCGGCGACGAACCGGGATACGCCAGAGTGTCGTCGCACGAGTTTCGCCGGGTGATCGGAAGCAATCCAGGCGTCTTGTACGTGCTTCAGCGCAAGGCTGAACCGCGATGAGGGCATGAACGCCGCCATGGCGCCACTGGTCACTGTCGTCATCCTGAGCTATGCGAGGCCCGATTCGTTACGGCAAGCCATCGAGTCTGTCATCAATCAGGCCTACCCCTCGCTCGACATCGTCGTGGTCGACAACAAAAGCCCGAAGAGCGAAGCGATTGCGCGGGTGGTGTCGAGGTTCCCGAGGGTCCGCTTCGTTCAGAACGGGCAGAACCTCGGATTCGCCGGCGGGATGAACGCGGGCATCGCAGCCGCGGCGGGTGAGTGACATTTACCTCAGCGAAGACGACGTCGCGCTGCGGCCGGGATGCCTGAGCTCGATGATGGCGTACCTCGAGCGGCACGCGGACGCGGGGCTCGTCGCACCGGTCATGTACGACCAGTCGTCGGGATCGGTCCGTTCTGCCGGCGGGAGATTCGCGCTCGATCCGGTCTTCGCGCTGAAGATCATCACCGAGCGCGCCCCGGGACAGGGCCCGCTGCCCTTCGACGTCATGTATGTGCCTGGCGCTTCGATTCTGGCTCGTACGCAGCTCTTGAAGGAACTGCGAGGGTTCCGGGACGACTTCTTTCTCTATCAGGAAGATCTCGAATTGTGCATCCGCGTGCTCAAGTCTGGACATCGCGTCGTAACGGTGCCCGCGGCCGGCGTGGATCATGTCGACCCTCCGCCCGGTCCCGCGTCGGACATGGTCGAGTACTTCCGGGTCCGGAATCTGTTCGCGACCTACGTCCTTCACGCGCCGGCGCGCGTGCTGCCGGCCTTCGTCTTGCGCTACGGCGTGATCGATCTGACGCGGACAATCTTTCGGAACCCGCGACGCGGCTGGCTGATGGTCCGGGCGTGGCTCTCTGTCGCCATGTCGGCGCCACGCCTGCTTCGTGATCGCGACCCTCGTCCCCTGGAGCCCTCGAACCCGTGACCCGTCTGATCATATCCGCCGCATCGGCCGCCGATTTTCCACGTACCGGCATCCCGGAGATCGCCCTTGTGGGCCGCTCCAACGTCGGCAAGTCGAGCCTGATCAACTCGCTCGTCAAACAGAAGATCGCCCGGACGAGCGCGGCGCCCGGGAAAACGCGCCTGGCAAACTACTATCTGATCGAAGGCGTTATCGCCAACCGCGACGTGCGCCCGTTCTACCTGGTGGATCTGCCCGGCTACGGATACGCTCGAGGCGGCGCGGCCTCGGTGGAAGAGTTCGAAGCGCTGACTGAAGATTACTTCGACCCTGCCGCGAATCCAGGACGATCGGTCGCGGGCATCCTCCACCTGATCGACAGCCGCCACCCGGGATTGCGGCAGGATGCCGCCGCTCACGAATGGCTCCTTCGTCGGGGTTTGCCGATTGCGGTCGTCGCGACGAAGATGGACAAGCTCGCCCAGCGCGAGCAGACGCAAACCGTGAAGGGTCTGGCAGGACACTACGGCGCGCGCGTACTGCCTGTGTCTGCCATGAAGGAAACGGGGCTGCCGGAGGTGTGGCAGACGCTGCGGGAGTGGACCGCTCGATGAAGTCGTATGCCGATGCCGTTGGTGCACTGCTCGACGAGTTCCACTGGAACCCGTGGTTCCTGAATACGTACTGGCCGGAAAACGCGCAGCGCGTCGGGACGATCGTCGAGCTGGCGGCGCGAGCGAGGCCTGCGTCGGCAAACGGTCAACCAGCCTCGGTGCTCGAGGTGGGATGCGCCAACGGGTACATCGCCTGCCTCTTCAACGAGCTCGGCTATCGGACGTTTGCGATGGATTCCGGCGACGATCCAAAGCGTGATGAGATGTTCGTCAGACGGAACATCGGATTCACGAGCGGCAACCTCAACGACGCGCCTCCGCTTGCCGCGTACGCCGACGCATCGATGGATGTGGTCGTGCTCGGCGAGGTGTTCGAGCACGTGCTGAACCATCCCGCCGGCCTGCTCCAGGCGGTTCATCGCATCTTGCGGCCCGGTGGGGTCACGATACTGACGACCCCGAACCCGTCGACGCTGGCCAACAGCATCAGGTTGCTCGGAGACGGATACGTCCTGTGGGGCACGCCGGCGTTTCTACGCGACGTCAAGCTTCGGGACGGGAACGTCATCGATCGCGGTGACATCCACTACCGCGAGTATCCGGCCTGGATCGTCATGGAGCTGATGAAAGAGCTGGGGTTCGACGTCAGGAGCGTGCAGTACTATCGAGCAGGCATTGCGCCGACCCATTCGGCGCCGAAGAAGCTGGTCAAAACATTGCTCGCGCTGAGCGGGCTGTCGAAAACACGCCCGTTCGCGCTGGGCTACATCATCGACGCGAGAAAGTTGCCATGACGATGCGCTATCGACGCTTTGGACGCCTGGGCTGGCAGGTCTCGGAAATCGGCTACGGCATGTGGGGTATGGGCGGATGGACTGGCTCCGACGACGAGGAGTCGCGCCGATCGCTCGACCGCGCGATCGAGCTGGGCTGTACGTTCTTCGACACCGCGTTTGCGTATGGCATGGGACGCAGCGAGAAGCTGCTCGGCGAGGCGCTGAAGCGGCACCCCGGTAAGACGGTCTACGTCGCGACGAAGGTGCCGCCGAAAGACTTGAAATGGCCGGGCCGGGCGGAGACGCCGGTCTCGGAAACGTTTCCCGCCGACCACATCGTCGAGATGACCGAAAAGAGCCTCGGCAATCTCGGCGTCGAGCGCCTCGACCTGCAACAGCTGCACGTCTGGAGCGACGCATGGGCCGCCGATGGAGGCTGGCAACGAGCGGCCGAAGAGCTGAAGCGAAGAGGGCTCGTCGGAGGCTTTGGTATCAGCGTCAACCGGTGGCAACCCGCCAATGTTCTGAAAGCGCTTGGCACCGGCCTCGTGGATTCGGTCCAGGTGGTCTACAACGTCTTCGATCAGAATCCTGAAGACGAGCTCTTCCCCGCCTGCCGCAAGCTGGATGTCGGGATCATCGCGCGCGTGCCGTTCGATGAAGGCAGCCTGACCGGCACGCTGACGAAAGACAGCACGTGGCCGGAAGGCGACTGGCGCAACATTTATTTCACGCGCGAGAACCTGGCCGACACGCTCCAGCGCGTCGAGCGGCTGAAGATGCTGGTGCCGAGCGGCCTGGACCTTCCGGAGATGGCACTGCGATTCATCCTGGCCAGCCCCGACGTGGGAACAGTGATCCCCGGCATGCGCAAGACGCGGCACGTCGAGCGCAACATGGCAGCCGGCGACGGCGAGCCACTTCCTCCCCGGCTTGTCGACGCCCTTCGCGCCCATCGCTGGGACCGGACGCACGTCATCACGTGAAGGGGTCGGGAGGGGTTTCGCGGGTTATTCGGGCGAAACCCCTCCCGACCCCCGTCCGAAGCCAGGGGCGAAACCCTGATATACTTGAAGTTTCTCCAAAGGAGATTCTGTCGTGAAGGAAGGCATTCATCCCAAGTATCACGAGGTAGAGGCCCGGTGCGCCTGCGGGGCGACCTGGAAGACCCGGTCGACCAAGAAAGAGCTGCACCTGGAAATCTGCTCGAACTGCCATCCGTTCTTCACGGGCCGGCAGAAGCTGATCGACACGGAAGGCCGCGTCGAGCGGTTCACGAAGAAGTTCGGCGCTCAGACGGTCGCCAGCCGCAAGAAGGCGCCCGCGAAGCCGGGAGCGAAGGGCTCGAAATTAGCCACTGCGTAGATAGCAACCTGTCATGGCGGATGGCAAATGGCAATTTGATTAGACCTGCCATCTGCCATTTGCCCTCTGCCCTCGCACTCCCGGCATCCTAACGCCGCATCCACCTCCACGCCGATTCCACCATCATCTCGAGGCGGTCCCGGCTCGGTTTCCAACCGAGCTCGCGGCGCGCTCTGTCCGAAGACGCGACAAGCACCGGCGGGTCGCCCGGACGCCGGGGACCGACGACGGTCGGAATGCGCTCTCCGGTCACCTTCTCAGCGCACGCGATCACCTCGCGTATGGTGTGCCCGTCGCCGCCGCATCCCAGATTGTAGATATCCATCCGCCCCTCCCGCCGCTCGAGCGCGAGCAGGTGCGCATCGGCGAGATCGAGGACATGGATGTAATCGCGCACGCACGTGCCGTCGCGCGTGTTGCAATCGTCGCCGAAAATCGTGACGTGTGGCGCCGTGCCGGCAGCGGCGCGAAGCACGAGCGGAATCAGATGTGTCTCCGGATCGTGGCGCTCGCCCGATCGCTCGCTCGCGCCGGCCGCGTTGAAGTAGCGGAGCGACGTCACGGAGAGGCCGTGTGCCTTCGAGAACCAGGCCAGCGCGCGCTCGAAGGCGAGCTTGGACTCGCCGTACGGATTGATCGGCCGCGTGGGCATGTCTTCGTCGAGCGGCGTCTTCTCGGGTACCCCGTACACCGCGCAGGTCGATGAGAAAACGATCGATTTCACACCGGCGTCGCGCATTGCCTCCAGCAGGCTCAGCCCGGCGACGAAATTCGTCCGGTAGTAGGCGCCCGGCTGCTCCATCGATTCGCCGACCAGTGCCACGCCCGCCATGTGAATGACCGCATCGATGCGCCGCTGTCTCAGCGTCGACAACACGGCCGGTGTGTCGTTGAGGTCCGCTTCGACGAACGTCGCGGCAGGCGACACGGCATCCCGGTACCCGCGCGAGAGGTTGTCGACGATCGTCACTTCGTGCCCGCGCTCGACGAGCACGTCGGTCATGACGCTGCCGATATAGCCTGCACCACCTGTGACTAGTATTCGCATGAGTGTCTGTTACTCGCGTGGAGGAGTCACGATTTCGGTTCCGCCGCTCGGCAGGCTGACGTAGTCCACGGTGTAGCCGAATTCCGTGGACGCACTCGCGGGATTCCGGAAACCGCTGCGCAAGTCGCCGGGGGTTCGAAGCTCGAGGTAACGGTTGAAGTACCGCGTGTTGGGGATCGGCGTGTTGAAGCTCGTCGCATCCGTATGGTAGATGGTCAGCCCCGAATCCGTCTGTCGCACGGTGTACCAGAACACCGGCTCCTGTGGCAACGCGTGCACGTTGTACCAGGCCATGGCAGCGATCTCGTCGAGCCGGCCCCGCAGCGCGTGCGCCGCCACGCGCTCGCCTATCTGGGAGACCCCGAGCAGGACGCAGAGAGCGAGAAGAACGTTCGCCCGATGGTGGGCCATCAGGAGCGCAATGGCCCAGAGGGCGCCAAACACCACGACCGCGAGCACGCCAGGGTGGTGTACAGCTTCCACGCGCGAATACTTCAGAAGCATCTCGACGACAAACACGGCCAGGCCCAGGCATCCAACCGCCACACTGATGAGGCGGGTTCCGGCCTCGGTTCGCACGCCCCTGACCACGACCGACACAACGGCGCACGCAAGGGGTATCCAGAAATACACCGACGCAAACCGGGCGGCTGGCGCCTGCGTCAGCCAGACGAGCAACGCCAGCATGGAGCCGCCCACGAGCACTGCCAGCCCCCACTTCCCCGGAAAGGAATCTGACCCCCTTGGCGGTATCCCCTGACCGATCACGACCAGGAGTACCAGCGGCAGGATGATGCTGAGCTTCTGCGTGAGGATCAGAGAGTGGAGCCATCCCCTCACCCACGCCTGGCCCGTCACCTGTGCCATATCGTAGGTCGGGCGCAGCTGCGCCCACGTCTTGATGAACACGCGATCGGCCTCGACGAGCGCGGGCGGCACACGCCAGTCGACGTTCAGACCGAACACGGAAGACGGATAGAGCGGATATCCGCTCAGGATGACGCCTCGCAGAAGGAAGCCGCCCACCAGCACCGCCCCGGCGACCGCCGCGAACATCGGCAACCGCGGCAAAACGTCACTGGCAGCCGTTCGCCTGACGTCTCTCGCCACTCGCAACAGCACCACACAGAGGATGACCGCGCAGAACGCGGCCGCGCTGAGCTTGACGGTTACCAGCAGGCACCCGACGAGGATGGCCGTCGCCGCGCTGACCCGGTATTCCGGCGTTCCGGGCGCGGCACAGGCAAATCTGAGAAAGACGCAGGACAGGATCACCACACCGGCCGTGACGGCCACGTCGGCCTTCAGCGTGGACATCGCCGGGCCGAAAATGCCGAACAACACCAGACCGATGGTCGGAGCGAAGAGCACGGCCGCAAAGAGCGACACGGTCTCCGGAGGGCCGGAGCGCCGGGCGACCCTCACCATCGCGACGAGCACATACACCAGCGCGAGCGCCACGACGAAGCCGTTGACCAGGTGATTCACGTGCCCGGTCCAGCGTCCGGCACTCAACAGCGCGGCAAGAAGGTGATGTGAATTGTTGAATCCGAGCCGCCCGTGCAGATTGGCCAGGCCCGGCACCAGCGGATAGTCGAAGAACCATCGGACGGCCTGAAACTCGTAGTTGTAATCGTCCATGCCTCCGCCGGCCAGCGAGTGATTGGCCGTCCAGACCACCAGCGCGAATGCCCCGAGCGCAATCGGGAGATGCGAGCGAATCTGAAGGAGCGGCCGGAACCAGCGACGTTCGACGACGATGGCCGCCCCCGACAGCGATGCGAAGGGGCCGAGCGCGGCACTGACCGGAAGAAAGAAATGCCAGACGACCAGCCCCAGAACCGTGAGGGCGAGGCCGGCCCAGATGCTGTCGTAGAGATGTGCCCAGCTCGGTTCAATCCGTCCGATACGATCGAAGAGCAATCCGCCAAGGGCGCCGAATGCCGCGACGAGCATCAGCCACGTGAAGAGCACGCTCGATGTGAGGATGATCGACAAGGAGTGCGCTCAAAGTGTACCGCATCGTGTTACCATCGGCGAAGACGGCCACCTGCACGAGGAGATTCTGATGGATGAAGGCGATCCGCGGGTGCGGCGCAGGGGAATGTTCTTTCACGTCGAGACACCAGAGCTCGACGACGTCGAAACGGAATCCGCCGAGGGCATGCCGGCCCGCATCACACGGCGGAGACCAGGCAAGGCAGCACGAACGCTCTCCGCTGCCCCCAATCAACCGGAACCGAGGGCCACGCCCTCACTGCACAAGACGAGGATGAACAGGTCGTTCAGATCTGCGACCGCGACTGACAGCCGTCGACTGTCACAGATGAGCCGCTGATCCAGCTCGCCCGCGGCGAGGCGAGAAACGCCACGACGTCGCCCACTTCTTCGGCCCTGCCAAAACGACCGAACGGGAGTTCTGCGCGTACGAAGTCGGCCAGACCGTTCGGATCCGCCTTGACCCGCTTCTCCCACGATCCTCCGGGAAAGAGAATCGATCCGGGTGCCACGCTGTTCACACGAATGCCGTCTTTGGCAAGCTGCTGCGCCATCGCCTTCGCGAGGCTGATTTCGGCCGCCTTCACCGCGTTGTAGACCATCCGGCCGCCCGACTCGCGCCCCCAGATCGACGCAATCATGACGATCGATCCGCTTCCGCGTGCCCGCATGTGTGGCACGACAAGGCGCGACATGCGGATGGCCGGGTACAGGGTCTGGTCGAGCGCGTCCTGCCACTCGGCATCGGCCGTATTGACGATGTCGGTCCCTTTGGCCGTTCCGACGTTATTGATCAGGATGTCGATGCCGCCGAAGGCCTCGAGGGTGGCGTTCACGACCTTCTCGGCGCCTTCTGCCGTCGACAGGTCGGCCGCCACGGCGAGCACGTGGGGTCCTTGCGTGCGCAGTTCTGCTGCCGCTCGATCAAGGGCCTCGGCGCCTCGGGCGCTGAGGCAAACGTGGCAGCCTTCGGCCGCGAGCGCCTTCGCGCTGGCCAGCCCCAGCCCTCGGCTCGATCCCGTCACGATGGCGGCCTTGCCGCGGAGTTGGAGATCCATGTGTGTTTAGGTGGTAGGTGGTGGGTCGTTGGGAAAAGGGGTCACCCGACCCCTTTTTCAGTCAGGCCGCCCGCCGGTCAGATCGTTGAGCCTCCAATCGAAGGTCTCGTAGGTGAGCTGGAAGGTGTTCTTCTTGATGAACTCCTCTTCCGCGTCCAGCAGGTGCGGCCGCAGGAATCCTATCACCGCGAGCTCGATGGGCTCGCGTTTGGGCAGGTCGAACGAGTCGTCTGAGAACTCCCCGATGAACGCCTTCGCCCGCCAGCTCAAGATGGGGCTGATGCTCACCTTGCCGTTCAGCGCGTCCACCTTGGTCCATCGCGGCGTCGTCACGAACTGCTTGCGGGCGTCGTCGAGCTGCCGGTTCACGGCCTTGGTGCTGAACGCCTCGCTCCGCAGCCTGCCGCTGCCGACCGCGCCCCGCCCGAGCGCGACATACACCCGCGCATCGTCGAACTCGGCGAGCACCGAGTTCTCGATCTGATCGAGCGTCACGCTCCTGCCCGCGATCGTGTGCGCGGTTTTCTCGAAGGCGCCGGGAATCTGCCTGATGCTGTTCGCGGGATAGTTCGACGCTCGCGCCCGAACCGGATAGTTGTTGACGACGGTCTGCAGCACGAGCGCGTTGTACGCGTTGAGCCAGAGCGCCTTCTTCTGCTCGGCGGACCATTGCGCGTACTCCGACGTAATCGCCGCGGTGTTCAGCGATGCGATGTACCGGTTCAGGCGGTCGCGATCGCCCTGCAGCGCCCGATAGTAGACAAGGCCATCGCGCACGTGCAGATCGAGCAGCGCATCGAAGGGCACGTGCAGCGCTTCGAGCTCGGGCGATGGCTTGTAGTCCTGCGCGCGCAACTGCACGATCGACATCGCGAGCACGATAGCGGCAAGCACCTTGAATTTCATGGTCATGTCTTGTTCAGAAACTGCCAGAGCCGCCACTCGAAGAGCTCCGACCGCTCGAGATTCGGGAGGTGGCCGGCCACCGGCATGAGCTCGAGCTGCGAGTGCCTGATGGCTCTGTGCATGCCTTCTGCCTCGCTGGGTGGAATCAACATGTCCTCGACACCGTGCACGATCAGGGTGGGTACGTCGATCTTGCCGAGCAGCGGTGTCGAATCCGAACGCTCCATCATCGCCCTGACCGCCGTTTTGACGCCCTCGCGCGTGTTCTCGACGACGAGATTGTTGACGCGGGCCGCGAGGTCCGGCCGATCGTGCTGCGTCGTCGCGCCCAACAACTTCGGCACCATCTGCGCCGCGACCGCCCCGACTCCCTCGCGAACGACAAGGTCGATCATCTTCTCGCGATTTCTGCGCCCCTCATCGTTGTCGGCCCCTGGCCGTGTCGACACGAGGCCGATCGCGCCCACATAGCGCGGCGCGCTCTTCAGGATCTCGAACAGCACGTAGCCGCCCATCGAACAGCCGACGACCGCTGCCTGGGTAATCTCGAGCCGGTCGAGCAGGTCGATGACGTCACCGGCCAGATCGCTGAGCCCGATCGAATTCCCGGCAGGCATCGGCGTGCCGCCAAACCCGCGGTAGTCCGGTGCGATCGCGCGCCAGCCTTCCGGAACGGCGGCCAGCGCCGACTCCCACATCGCGGCCTGCAGCGGAAACGCGTGCAGGAACACGGCGTTCCTGACCGGAGGCGGCCGGACGGCCGGTGTCGCTTTTTCGGCCACGAGGTAACTTATGGACTTGTGGCCGATGGTGACCGATTCCCGGCGCATCTCCGCATCTTAGCAGGAACGACGCCGTCGATTGCGTGCGCCTGCTACGGATGTGAGCTCGTCGTTTGGCTCGGAGCGCTCTGGGCTGCCGACAGCATCTCCACGAGCACACGGCTGTCCGGCTCGCGCGGAAACTCGAGACCCAGAATACCGGCGAGCGTGGGCGCGATGTCTTCCGGACCGCTCGCGTCCGCGTATCGCCCGGGCGTAATCCCGCGGCCCATGAAGACGACCGGCACGTGACGATCGAAGTCGTACACGCTGCCGTGGCCGGTGCCGCCGAGCGCGGAGTTTACGTAGACGTACCGCTTGAGCTGAACGTTCAGATGCGGGCTGCGCGGAGCGAAAAATGCGTTCTTGAACAGCTCCAGTTCCGGGTCCGAAGACGGCGCGAGGCTTCGGAGATCATCGTGCGTGTACACGCGCTCGACGAGGCCGGTAGACATGAGGCCGTCGATAGCCGTCTTCTCGACGTCTTTCCAGTCGAGCTTGTTCTGGCGCACCGCCTCTTCGTTCAGGTAGACGTCGGTGGCGAAGTGGCTGATCAGGTTCTTCACGCCGGGATACCGCTGGTCGAGCGCGGTCCTCACGGCGCTCTCCAGCACCTTGGGCGGCACTCTCCTGGCGGGCAGCCCTTTCTCGGCCGAGAGCTCGACGAGCGGGCGGGCGCCGTGATCGGCCGACAGCACGACGAGCGTGTTCGCCAGACCCACGGTCGAATCGACCTGCGCGAACAAACGGCCCAACACGCCGTCGAGACGCAGCATCTGGTCCATCAGCTCCTGGCTGTCGGGGCCCCAGTTGTGACCAATGCCATCGGTCGCGGCAAATCCGATTGCCAGAATGTCCGTGTCGGCATCCTTGCCCAGCTCGTGGTGCTTCATGGCCTCGAGAGCAAAATCGAGCACGATATCGTCGGCGAACGGCGAGCGGCGCAGCTCGAGGTAGTACTCCTCCTGGGGCGGCACGCCCTTGAACGCGTGCGGGAACGCGATGTCTTTGCGGTCGCGCTCGCCTTCAATGGCATCCTTGCCCGCGTACTTCTCGTATAAGGCCACGTCGTCGATGAGACGATTCCATCCCTTCGCGGCAAAGCGGTCGACGCTGCGCTTGCGGTTGAACTCGGTGAGCCACGCCGGCGCGGCGTCCATGTAAAACGTGCTCGAGATGAAGTTTCCACCAGCGTTCTCAAACCAGTACGCCGCATCTGCGCGGTGCCCGCCCATGAGGATGGCCGAACGATCCTTCAGCCCGATACCGACCACGTGAGACCGCGGCGATTTCGCCTTGAGCGCATCGCCAACCGTAAACGTGAGGAGGTTCGCCGGGGAGGACGCGCGTCCCTCGCCACCGATAGTGCGCTGCACCGGATCGTCGATGACGTTGACGACCCTCTTCAGAAACGGATCCCACCAGTCGTTCGCCACGATGCCCGAGTGGTTCGGATGCGAGCCGGTGAGCAATACCGAGTGCCCGGGTCCCGTTTCGGTTGAGGCATGCCGATAGTTGGCGTTCGTGAAGATGCCCGCCTTGTCGATGAGCTGCCGCAGCCCTCCCTTATAGAGGGGATTGAACCGGTCGAGATAGTCGAACCGCATCTGATCGATGGATATCACGAGCACGAGCCGGGGCGCTGCCGGCCCGGCGACCGCCGGGTTCTGCGCAAGCGTAGTCGACCACCAAAATGAGACACATATCACGGTAAGTAAATATTTGCGCATGGGTTCTCATGATCGTAACAGAGGTACGAAATTGGCATGGAGCAATTAACGCAGGGCAGCTTTTGGCCCGATATCTGGTTCAAATGGGGCTGTTTCAGGAACTCCTCGGCAGCGATCATCTGGCCACACTGGAGTTCTTCGTCGTCGGGCTCCGCGATGTATCCGAGAGCGCGACCGACGAGCAGGAACTTCTGTACAACGCCAGCGTGCTCGCTCACTATGCGCAGGTGTCGATCGACGCCGAAGACGAGCTGTCGCCGCCGGCCGACCTGAGCGCCATTTACGACCGTTTCATCGCGCGCCGCGGCCCGTTCCGCGACAGCGCGCAAATGGAAGCCGCCGGTGCGCAGTGTCTGCTGCTGGCCGGATTTTTCGAAGAACAGATGCGCCGCCGGCACAACATCCGCTGGTACGCCCAGATGGGCGCCGACTTCTATCGGCGTGCCGCGGCTCGCGAGGAAGCGGCCGGCAAGGCGCAGCTGCTCGACTGCATCGCAGGACGGTTCGAGCTGTGGCGTCAGCGTCACGCCCGATTGAACCGCGAGCTTCGCGACCTGCGCTATATCCTTGCACCGCGCCACTAGTCGGGGTCGGGAGGGGTTTTCGTTTCGCTTTCTGCGAAAACCCCTCCCGACCCCAACCCGCGAGAACCGCGACCGCGATGGTCGGGGCTATACTTCACCGAGAACGATGAATGTTCGTCCCTGGTGGCTGCTGCCGCCCGGCCGCATTCATCCTGGCTGGTGGATCGCACTCGGCGCGCTGCTGGTCTGGGTGGACCACGCGACAGGTCCTCACGCCACATTTCCCCTGCTCTACGCGGTGCCGGTGATCCTGGCCGCCTGGTACTCGGGAAAGCGTGCAGCTATCGGACTCGGTATTGCCATACCGCTCGCCAGAATCCTGGCACTCGTCTCGTCGCAACCTTACGCCGACGTCTACCCTTCGATACTGGCCACGCTTTTCAGGGGCAGCGTCGTGCTGCTGTTCGCGCTCTGGTTCGCGCGATTGGCCGACTACGAGCGCGAGCTCAGCCGGCAGGTCAGGGTGCTCGAAGGCCTGCTCGCGATCTGCTCCTTCTGCAAGAGCATCCGGAACGAACGGGGCGACTGGGAGCACCTCGAGTCGTTCATCTCGAGACGCTCGGAAGCCGAATTCAGCCATGGCGTCTGCCCGTCGTGTGGCGCCCTGCACTATCCCGACATGTTCGGCGAACAGAGGTCTGTCTCGAACGGCTGAGCCCCCGGGCGCCCAAATTCGTGTTCCCGATTACAGTTCCCGTCGTTCCATCCCTGCCATTCCACGCACGCCTGCGCATGGACCACGATTGCGCACGGCAAAAGGGTTTCAGGTCAACACGTTATCGGGGCGTGAGCTACAACGGTGCAGGCGCCGGGCGTGGCACCTCCGTTGCTCCTTCGAAGGATCGTCAGAACACCTATTTCGAAGGATCAAATCATGGCTGAACAGATGAAACGCCTCCGCTTTCGCCTGGTGACCCTCGCCGTCGCCGTCGCGCCGTTTGCGATGGTAACGACCGCGATCGCGTAACGTCGGCAACGCCGCAGGTCGGGCCGCGCACGGACCGGTGAACTATGCCGCGGCCGCGCGCTGCCGCGACCCCGTTGCCTGCCACCACAACGCCAGTCCGAACGGCGCAAGGGCCAGCGCTGCCGAAATGAGCCCCATTGTGCCGTAACCAACGGCCGCGAAGACGTGGCCGCTCAGGAAGCTTCCAGAAGCCGCCACCAGTCCCATCAGCAAATCGTTGAACCCCTGGGTGCGCGCCCGCTCGTCGGGCGAGAGCTGATCGGCAAGAAGCGACGAGCCCCCGACAAAGCAGAAATTCCATCCGAGCCCGAGCAGGAACAGGCCGAACGTAATCGGCACGAAGGCCGGAGAGAGCGGGGCGACGAGACAGGCCAGGGCCAGAACGATCGCGCCGGCCATGATGACGGGAGCACGACCAACGCGATCCACCAGCCTTCCAGACAGAATCGAGAACGCGAACATGCCGAGCACGTGTAGTGACGTCGTCAGCGAGATCGCCGTCACCGCATGGTTGTGATTCCGCATGTGCAGCGATGTGATGACCATGACCATCACCATGACGGCGTGGCCGGCAACCATCGACAGAATCGCGACCCGCGCGCCGGGACGTCGCAGTACGTGTGTGAGCGGCGCGGAACCGTGCGCGAGCGGCAGTGCACGCGCACTACCTCCGGCGAGCGCGCGGGCAATCTCGCGCGGGTCGGGCCGGAGCAGCGTCGCGATGACGACCGCCGCACCTGCCAGCAGCACCATGGAGACGCCAAATGGCCAGACGAGGTCGCTCACGTTCAGCCGGACCAGCCTCGGTCCAAGCAACAGGGACAGCGCCGGCCAGATGACCGTGCCTGCGGTTCCGCCGACCACGACGAGGGCAATCGCTCTTCCCCGTTGTGCTTCGAGGTGCATTTCGGCCGCCACGAAGCGCGACAGGCCGGCGGCGGCGCTCCCCGGCCCCATCAGTGCGAGTCCGGCGACGAAGCCGGGAAAGCTGCGCGCCACAATCGCCGAGGCCGCGATCGCGGCGCCCACGGTGCCAATCGCATAACCGGTCGAGAGCGCCCGTCGCCGGCCCCACCGATCCATCGCATATCCCAGGAGCAGCGACGCGGCAGCCACGCCGACCAGATAGACGGCGGACGGCACACCAGCCCACGACGTGCGGCCGCTCAGATCGGCGCCGACAATCGATGTGACCGTCGACGAGGCGAGGAATGCCGTCGAGCTGAGCGCATGCGCCACCGAGAGCGTCCACGTGAGTCTTCCGGATTCGTGCAAGCGGTCCCCCTGGATAGATCACTAAGATCACGAGGAAAGAGCGCTTCCTTCGTGATCTTAGTGTTCTATTCGAGCGTATTCAGGTGGCGCGCGAGCGATTCGAGGCTGGACATGTTGTGCACCGACAGGAAGTCGTCCACGAACGGCAGCGCCGCACGCATGCCGCGGGTCAGCGGCTCGTAGCCCGGCGACCCGAGCAGCGGATTCAGCCAGATGAGCCGGGACACGCTGCGCTGGAGCGCGGGCGATTTCGCGCGCGAGCACGTCCGGATCGCCGAGATCCCAGCCGTCGGAAATGAGCAGCACGACCGGGCCTCGGCGCAGAACGCGCCGTGCCCACTGGACGTTGAACGCGTGGATGGCGTCACCGATCCGCGTGCCGCCCGACCAGTCGCCGACCGCGTCGCGCGACGCGCGGCAGCGCGGCGTCCAGCCTCACAGCCGGCGAACTGCCGCGTCACCCTCGTCGAGCCTGCGTGGAGAAAGACGAAGACCTCGACGCGCGCGCTGGCCGCCGGCGAGCGCGTGCGCGAACAGCAGGAGCATGCGCGTGTAAGGCTCCATCGATCCGCTGACGTCGCAGATGAGAATCAGCGGGCGCGGCGCCACCGGCGCGTGCGATGCGGGATGGTCGACAGCTCGCCGCCGTGCTTCAGGTTGCGCGCAGCAGCCGGCGCAGATCGACGGCGCCCCGGCCACCGGCACTCCATCGCCGCGTGACGCGCGTACGCCAGGACTCCAGGCGAGCTTCGCGATGGCGTCCCGCGCACGGGCCACATCGGCCGCGGTGAAGGTGGCGAAGTCCTTACGGCGCCAGACTTCGTCCGCGCTGTAGCGTCTGCAACGTGACGGCGTCGTCGGTTCTTGCCCGTGTCGCTCGCTTCCGGCTCCGACGGCGGATGCCTCCTGGAGCCAGCATGCTGCACGGTCGCCCGTGCGCGCCGGCGGAACGCCCATGGGCTGCGGCATCTGACGGTCCGACGGCGCCCGGTCCAGACGCGCCAGAAGCGCTCGAAGATCCGTCGAACAACGCGAGATCTTCGTGGCGTGAAACAAGCACGGCGCGAAGCGCGTCGTGCACGTCGCGGCGTGCTCGAGATGCCGACGTCCTCGAGCGCGCGAATGGCATCAGGGACGCCACCGGCGCGCACGGCAACGCCGGCGCCACGCAACGTCCGCGCGAACACAGGAGGTTCGCGAGCAGGCTTTCGGCACGACTGGTGATCTGCCTACCGGAGCGCCATGGCGCGGGCCACGAGCGTCGTTCCACGAGCGCCGCAAGCCGCTCGCCCCGCATCGCCTCGATGTCTTCGTGATCCTTCAGCAGGATGCCGAGCGTGTCTCGACGATGGACTCCGTCGAGCTGATCGCTGATCGAGCGCGACGAGCGCGGCAACCCAGTCGAGCGTCTCCGAGACGCCGGCCAGCTTGTGGAGATCGGCGCCGCGCAGCTCCTGCACGAATGCCGTCACCTGCTCGCGCGAGCCGCCGCGGCGCGTCCGGCATCCGCGCGATGATGATGCGATACTCCTTGTCGAAGTCCGGGATACGTCGAATCCAGAAATAGAGGCAGCGGCGCTTCAGCGCGTCGTGCACCTCGCGCGTCCGGTTCGACGTGAGGACGACGACCGGCGGTTCGGCGGCGCGAATGGTGCCGAGCTCGGGAATCGTGACCTGGTAAGTCCGACAGCAGCTCGAGCAGGAAGCCCTCGAACTCCTCGTCGGCGCGATCGATTTCGTCGATGAGGAGCACCGGCGGACCTCGCCGGCTCGTGCTCGAGCGCGCGCAGCAGCGGACGCTTGATCAGGAACGGCTCGGTGAACAGCTGCTCGGTGGCGCCGACGTGCGATCGAGCTCGTGGCTGGCCTCGAGCAGCCGGATCTCGAGCAGCTGGCGCGGGTAGTTCCACTCGTAGCAGCGCGTGGCTGACGTCGAGACCCTCGTAGCACTGCAGGCGGATGAGCTCGGTGTCGAGCGCGGCCGCCAGGACCTTCGCGACTTCGGTCTTGCCGACGCCGGCTTCGCCTTCGAGAAACAGCGGCCGCTGCAGCTTCAGCGCGAGGTAGATCGACATCGCGAGCGCTGCGATCGGCCACGTAACGCTCGCCGGCGAGCAGCCGCTCGAGCTCGTCGACCGACTGCCGGGAGGCTGCCACGCTACGCACGCCCGCTGCGAACGGCCGCGGCCAGCGCGCGCTTCACGTAGACGGCGCCATCGCCTTGCGGTACTCAGCCGACGCGAAGATGTCGCCGAGCACGTCGTCCCCCAGGTGCTTGCGCGGCCGCGGCGGCAGCCGGCGGCGATCGTCTCGGACGGAGCGTTGCGCCCGTTGAGCGCCGCCTCGACCGCGCGCAGCCGCGCGGGCGCCGGCAACAGACCGCCGATCGCCACGCTGCGCGGCCGCAGCAGGTGCCGCCTTGCATCGTCACGACTGCCGCGGCGCCGACGACCGCATAGCGCGACGCCGGATGCGAGAACTTGACGTAGGCCGATCCCCTCGCCCGGCTCTCTGCGACGGCGACTTCGACGGCCGTCAGGATCTCGTGTCCGTCGAGGGCCGTCGTCATCATGCCCTGAAAGAAGTCGTCCGCGGCGATGGTTCGCTCGCCCTTCGGGCCGACGACGACGAAGCGGGCGTCCGAGCGCCGACGAGCACCGTCGGCAGATCGGACGCGGGATCCGCGTGTGCGACGTTGCCGCCGATCGTGCCGCAGTTGCGCACCTGCGGGATCGCCGATGTGCGCCGGCGGCTTCGCGCGAGCATCGGGCACGTCGCTGTCAGCATCGGCAGACGCGGCGAGCTCCGCGTGCGTCGTGAGCGCGCCGATGCGGATGGTGCCGCCGCTGACGACGTGATGCCCTTCAGCTCGGGAATGCGGCCGATGTCGATCGAGCGCGGTCGGCAGCGGCGAGCCGGAGCTTCAGCAGCGGGATCAGGCTGTGGCCGCCGGCCAGGAACTTCGCGCCCGGATGCTGCTGCAGCAGCTGCTGCGCCTCGACGAGCGACGCCGGCGCGGTAGTAGTCGAAGACGGTGCGGAATACATGACAGCTCCTTTCCGCTGCATCGCGCGCCAGACACGTTCCGGCGTCAGCGGCATCTGAGATTGTCGACGCCGAACGGCTCGAGCGCGTCGATGACGGCGTTGTAGACCGTGCCGTCGACGCGATCGTGCCGGCTTCGCCGATGCCCTTCACGCCCAGCGGATGATGCGGCGATGGCGTCACGGTCGAGAGCACCTCGATGTCGGGCAGCACGTCGGCACGCGGAATCGCGTAGTCGAGCAGCGATCCGGTGAGGAGCTGACCGCTCGTCGTCGTAGACCGCGCCTTCCCACAGCGCCTGACCGATGCCCTGCACGACGCCCGCCGTGCACCTGGCCTTCGACGATGATCGGGTTGATCTGCGGACCGCAGTCGTCGACGGCGACGTAGCGCTTCAGATCGACATGTGCCCGGTCTCCGCGATCGACTTCGACGACGGCGACGTGCGCACCGAACGGATAGACGAAGTTCGGCGGATCGTAGAAGCTCGTCGCCTCGAGCCCGGCCTCCATGCCTGCCGGCATGTTCCAGGCGACGTTGGCCATCAGCGCGATGTCCTGGATGGTCTTGTGCCGGTCCGGCGCGCCCTTGACGAAGAACTTGCCGTCCTCGTAGTCGATGTCCTCGCGGCGCCGCCTCGAGCAGATGGGCCGCCAGCAGCCTTCGCCTTCTCCTTGATCTTGCGCGTGGCCACCGCCAGCGCGGCGCCGCCGACGGCCGTCGTGCGGCTGCCGTAGGTGCCCCAGCCCATCGGCGTGTTGTCGGTGTCGCCGTGGACGACCTTCACGTCGTTGACGTCCGACGCCGAGCTCGTCGGCGACGATCTGCGCGAACGTCGTCTCCTCACCCTGCCCGTGCGGCGACGCACCGATGAACACGTTCACCTTGCCGCTCGGATGGAAGCGGACGATCGCGCTTTCCCAGAGACCGCCCTGGAAGCCGACGGCACCGGCGACCTGCGACGGACCGAGGCCGCAGATCTCGACGTAGGTGCACACGCCGATGCCGAGGTAGCCGGCCCTGCTTCGCGCGCCGTCGCCTGCTCGGCGCGCAGGTCGTTGTAGCCGATGTGGTCCAGCGCCTTGTCGAGCGCGCGCCTGGTAGTTGCCGCTGTCGTAGTTCAGGCCGGTGACGACGTCGCAACCGTTGTCGAACGGCGGAAGCAGATTGCGCTGCCGGATTTCGACCGGATCGATCTTCAGCTCGTCGGCGAGCTTGTCGATCATGCGCTCGAGCATGAACGTCGCTTCCGGACGGCCGGCGCCGCGATACGCCTCGACCGGCGTCGTGTTGGTGTAGACGCCGTAGACGTCTTCCTTCACCGCCGGCACCGTGTACGGCCCCGACAGCATCAGTCCGTGAAGGATCGTCGGAATGCCCGGCGCCGCCGTCGACAGATACGCGCCCATGCCGGCCCACACCGTGCAGCGCAGCCCGAGGATGCTTGCCGTCTTTCGTGGCGGCCAGCTCGACGTCCTGCACGTGATCGCGCCCGTGCGTCGTCGCCTGATAGTTCTCGCGGCGCGTCTCGGTCCACTTGACCGGACGCCCGAGCTTCATCGAGCAGAACGCCGGCGATGAAGTCGCCCGGGATATGCCGCGAATCTTGCTGCCGAAGCCGCCGCCGACTTCCGGCGCGATCACGCGAAGCTTGTCTTCCGGGAACGCCGGTGACGAGCGACGACGAGGAACCGGACGATGTGCGGATTCTGCGTGGTGTTCCAGAGCGTCAGCTCGCCGGTGGCCGGCACGTCCATTGCGCGACGCGTCCGCGCGGTCTCCATCGCGGTCGGAATGAGCCGCTGCTGGATGATGCGGTCCTTGACGACGACGTCCGCCTTCGCGAACGCGGCGTCGACGTCGCCGCCGGCGACGGTCCAGTGGAACGCCTGATTGCCCGGCAATGTCGGCGTGCAGCTGCGGCGCGCCCTTGGCCGTCGCCTTCTGCGGATCGACGATCAGCCGGCAGCGGCTCGTAGTCGACGTCGATGAGCTCGAGCGCGTCCTGCGCCTGGTACCGGCTCTCGGCGACGACGACGGCGACGCAGTCGCCGACGTAGCGCACGACGTCTTTGGCCAGTTGCGGATACGTGGCGACCTTCAGGTCGGCAGTTCGGCAACAGCCACGCGCACGGGCATCGGCTTCAGCGCCGCCTCGGTGTCGGCGGCCGTGAACACGGCGACGCACGCCGGGCGCCTGTTTCGCGCGCGACGTGTCGATCGCGCGTGATGCGCGCGTGCGCGTGCGGGCTGCGCAGAATCGCCGCGTAGCGCCATGTCCGGGCAGCACGATGTCGTCGGTGTAGGTGGCGGTGCCGGTGATGAGCCGCGGATCTTCGCGGCGGCGGATGCCCGAGCCGAAGACGCTTGGCGCTCATGATCGCGGCCTCCCGCGCGTCGCGGCCGCGTCGCAGCACGGCGCGGACGATGTTCTGGTAGCCCGTGCAGCGGCACAGGTTGCCTTCGAGCCCGTGCCGGATCTGCTTCGGCGTCGGCTTGGGGTTCTTGTTCAGCAACTCGACGCGCGCCATGATCATGCCGGGCGTGCAGAAGCCGCACTGCAGGCCGTGCTTGTTCCAGAACGATTCCTGCACCTGATGCGAGCTTGCCGTCGGCGGCGAGCCCCTCGATGGTCGTGATCGTGCGAGCCGTCGGCCTGCACGGCCAGCCGCGTGCACGACTTGGTGGCGATGCCGTCCATCGAGCACGGTGCACGAGCCGCACTGGCTCGTGTCGCAGCCGACCTTGGTGCCGGTGAGGCCGATCGTCTCGCGCAGGAAATGTACGAGCAGCAGGCGCGGCTCGACATTGCGCTCGTAGACGCGGCCGTTGACGGTCATCTTGACGGGGATTGTCACGGGTTATCCCTCCTGGTGGCGAAGCGGGAATTCTTACGCAAAAGGCTGCACGAGGGCGAGGAAAAAACGTTTGCCCACTCTGATACCATCGTCCGCGCATGGAAGACCTCACGACAGGGTCCATCAACCGCCATCTGCTCAAAACCACCAGCTTCATGCTGGTCACGATGGTGTTCCAGACGCTCTACTTTCTGGTCGATCTGTACTTCGTCGGCCGTCTCGGCAAGGAAGCGATCGCGGGTGTCGGCATCGCAGGCAATCTGACGTTTCTCGTGCTCGCGATCACGCAGATGCTCGCCGTCGGCACCACGACGCTCATTTCGCACGCCGCCGGCCGAAAGGAGCGCGAGCACGCACAGTTGGTGTTGACGCAATCGCTGTTGCTCGCCGCTTTCATCGGCGTGGTGTTCCTGATCGTCGTGACGGCGCTGCGCGACGCGTACGTGAATACGCTGAGCCCCGACCCGGTCAGCGGTGCACGAGCCATCGAGTATCTCTCCTGGTTCATTCCGGCGATGGCGCTTCAGTTCCCGATGGTCGTCATGGGCGCCGCGCTTCGGGGGACGGGCAACTTCCGGCCGGGCATGATCGTGCAGACCGCGACGGTGCTCATCAACATCGTGCTCGCACCGGCGCTCATGTTTGGCTGGCTCACGGGCCGTCCGATGGGCGTGGCCGGCGCCGGGCTCGCGTCGCTCGTCGCCATCACCGTTGGCACCATCTGGCTCGCGATCTTTTTCTTCGAAGTGAAGTCGTACTTGAAGCTGCACATCCAGCTCAGACCGCACGGCAACATGTGGGGCCGGATTCTGAAAATCGGGTTGCCCGCCGGCGTCGAGTTCGCCCTGGTGGCCGTGTACCTGTTCCTCGTTTACACGATCAGCCGGCCGTTCGGCGCTGCGGCCCAGGCGGGGTTCGGGATCGGCCAGCGGATCATTCAGGCGAGCTTCATGCCGGTCGTCGCGCTCGGCTTCGCCGTCGCTCCGGTCGCCGGACAGAATTTCGGCGCGCACAAAGCGGAGCGCGTGCGCGAGACGTTCCGGAGGGCCGCGCTGATGGTGGTTTCCTTACAACTACTGATCACGCTGGCGTGTCAGATCATGCCCGGGGCGATGATCCGGTTCTTTTCCGCAGATCCGGCCGTTATTGCCGTCGGAGCCGAGTACCTCGTCATCATTTCCTGGAGCCTGGTCGCGTCCGGCATCATCTTCGTGAACGGCAGCATGTTTCAGGCCATGGGCAATACGATTCCGCCGCTCATCGCATCCATCACGCGCATCATCATCGTCGCGATTCCGGCGGTGCTGCTCGCCCGGAGAGCGGGATTCGAGCTGCGATGGATCTGGTGGCTCTCCGTCGGGGCGACGCTGCTCCAGCTCAGCATGAACGTGACGCTGCTGATGCGGGAATTCCGCGCGAAGCTGCGGTTCGCTTAAAAGGTCGACAGCCACCACCCGTCTCCCGGGCACATTGCGTGCAGGCTCGGGAGCCCTTTGGTATTGCCTAACATCTTCAGGAGGCTTAGTATCGCGCGATCCCATTCAAGGAGAGTTCCATGCAACCAGGCGTGCGGAGGGGCCCCGGAATTGGCGCGGCGTTGACCACCGTCATCGTGGTCGCGGCCATGGCCACGTTGACAGGCCAGTATTCGATGACGGTCAACCGGGACCGTCTGACCAACGCCCAGAACGAGCCTCAGAACTGGCTCATGATGAACGGCGACTACGCCTCGACGCGCTATTCGAAGCTGACGCAGATCAATCGCGAGAACGTGAAAGACCTGCGGATGGTCTGGGCGCTGGCGCTCGGCGGCATGCAGGACGTGGGACAGAACGGCCCGGAAAGCGAGCTGAACCCCCTCATCGACAACGGATTCATGTACACGAGCGATGGTTGGGGCACGCTGTACAAGATTGACGCGCGCGCCCCGAACAAAGGCGAGCTCGTCTGGGTGACCGACCCGGGAGTGGCGCACGAGGGCAATGTCTCGCGCTCGCGCGGCATCGCGCTCTGGGAAGACCTCGTCATTGCGAATCTTCCCGACGGCCGCGTCATCGGCGTGAACCGCGCAAACGGCGAAATCGTCTGGGACAAGAAAGTCGCCGTCGCGAACGAGTTCGGCAGCAAAGAGCGATTCTTCACTGCGCCCATTACCGCCGAAGGCAAAGTGATCATCGTCAACAGCGCCGGCGATGGAAAGACCCGCGGCTGGATTGCCGCGCTCGACGCGCGCACCGGCAACGAGCTGTGGCGCTGGTTTGTTGTTCCGAAGCCCGGCGAGCCGGGCAGCGAAACCTGGAAGGACAAGAACAACGCCTGGAAGACCGGCGGCGGCGGCATCTGGCAGACCGGCTCGTACGACCCGGCCACGCGGCTCACCATCTGGGGAACGGGCAATCCGGTCCCAGCCTACGATCCGCAGTCACGCCCGGGCGACAACCTCTATACCAACGCCGTCGTCGCGCTGAACATCGACAGCGGCAAGCTGGCCTGGTATTTCCAGTACACACCCAACGACTCGTGGGATTACGACGAAGTCGGCGTCCACATGCTGTACGACCAGACGATCGGCAACATCAACCGCAAGATCGTCGGACACTTCGGACGAAACGGCTTCTACTATTCGCTCGATCGGACGACCGGACGCTTCATCAAGGGCTCGCAGTATGTGAACGACCTGAACTGGACCAAGGGACTCGACCCCGAGACCGGCAAGCCCGTGGAATACAACCCGAAGCTCGACGTGCAGATCTACAACCCCGAGGCGCGCGCGCTGCGCGGCGATCCGATGAAGCGCACGTGCCCGACGTGGCACGGCGGCATCGCGCATCAACCGACGTCGTACAACCCGGTGAAGAAGATCGCCTACGGGGTGGGCACCGAAGGCTGCTATTCGCAGAACGGCCACACCGTGGCCTTCCTGTCGCCCGAGGGGGGGATCGACGACAAGAACACGACCAAACGCACGTATACGAGCGATCTGTATTACGGCTCGATTACCGCGTTCGACACCGTGAACAACAAGGTCATCGCGAAGGCCGTGACCGACATCGAAATCCGCTCGGGCACGCTCGCGACGGCTGGCGGCGTGGTGTTCACGGCGCTCCAGGATGGGTGGATCGTGGCGTACAACGACGAAACGCTCGAAGAGCTCTGGCGCTTCAACGTCGGCACGCCGCTGAAGGGCGCACCGGTCACCTACTCGATTGGCCCGAAGCAGTATCTGGCCGTGCAGGCCGGCGGCAGGCACCTGCATCCGGTGAAGTACGACAAGCTCGAGAACTCGAGCTACCTGTTCGTGTTCGCGCTGAACTGAAGACCTTCAGTTTCGACGCAGAGGCGCAGAGAATGGACTCTTTGAGCAACCAGACTCTGCGTCTCGGCGTCGTGAGCTGCCCGCCTGTTCTATGTCGTCGGCGCTAATCGGCCCATCAGCTGGTTGATCTTGTACCGGAGCGTGGCCTTCTTCAGCTCTTCCTGCCACAGCGCCACGCCATGGCGATGAAAGACGACGCAGACGTGACGGCTTCCCAGCTTGGGACCGACGATCTTCCACTGCGCGCGCTGGCCGTTCTCCGAAATGGCGGGCTGCTCTCCGCCGGCTTCGAGCTGCTTGAGCGCGTACTTGATCAGCGTGCGCTCGGATCTCGTGTGCAGCCAGCCCGGGCGGGGGAATGACACCGCCACCTCGAAGCCCTGCTGCGTGATCATCTCGAACACGAAGTTCCCCGTCCGCTTCTCGCAATAGTACTCGGCGCACAGCGCCGGTTGCGTGTGCGACCCTTCCGGATACCAGCTGTACTGGTGGTCGTAGAGCGCGTAGGGCACAACGGGCCCCTTCGGCTTCCAGCCGACGACCACCGTGTCTTTGCCGCTCAGCCGCTGTCCTGTATCGATCGCGTCGGGAGACTGCCGAATGAACGTCGTGAGCGGGGCTTTCGCATCAATCGAGCAGGAGTCGTACAAATCGCCGGCCTTCGGTTGATGCAGGAACACGAGCGTCTCGCGCACGTCCACGCGAGCCCGTCCGTCGACGTCGATGGTGATCGTTTTCAGATGCTCGGAACAAATCACGGACGCGGGCGACACCGCGATGCCGCACCGCCGCAATGCCGGACGAATCAGGTGCATCATGACGGCCGACAGGGAGCAAGAGTCAGACCGGCGCGTTTTCGGGCTGATTTTGTGTGATGGCCGGCTGGCGGCTACGAATTTCGTGGCCTGGCTGACAATTGCGTGGTTCGACCCACGATTGCCGTTTTGACGCAGGGACGCAGAGTCGCAGAGATTTTCGTTTCTTGAACAAAGTCCTCTCTCTGCGTCTTCGCGCCTCTGCGTCGAAACAGCGGTCGATCGAACTGACTTACGGGCAGGTCGCGGCCACCATCTTGAACGATTCCACCGCCAGCGTCTGGCCTGGCGTGGTCGACGAAGACGACGCTCCGCCGGTCTTGCTCACCGTACCCGTGACTTCGATCTTGTGATTCGCGTGAGGTTTCAGATTCTCGGTCGGCTTCGCCGACAGCCCGATCGTCATCTTCGACGCCGAACCCGAAGTCGCGGTTGATTTCCCGGCAGCCGACGCGACCTCTGCATTCTCGAGCGTCCAGCTGTCGGCGGCCGTGCCCGGCTTGAGACAGCCGGTGTACGTGACCTTGCCTGCCGAGGACGCCTGCGCAGCAGGTGCCGGCGCGGCGGGAGCCGGCGCGGCCGGCTTGTCACCCTGTGGCGCGGGTGTCTGGGCAGCGACCGCTATCGTACAGAGTGCAGCAAACGTGAGAGCGAACGCATAGCGCATGGTGGATCTCCTCCTTGTTGAAGATGTTGCGATTTCGGATCATGCACAGCAGGAAGTACGCCAATACGGATCGCCCCGTACAACAGCGAAAAACCGGCGTTCCTAACGCCGGCTACACAGAATGCCTCAGTAGGTTTTTCCGGGTGTGTTCAGAAGCTGGACGGTTTTTTAGTTCTCAGTCTTCAGTGGTTAGTTCTCAGTTTGTACGGCTGACAACTGACGACTGAAAACTGAAAACTATTTCTTCAGGCTCTTGCAGACCTCGACCTCGCTGCCCCAGAACTCGACGCACTTGGTGTGGTCCATCGGTCCCTGGCCGACGACCTTGGCCATCAGGAAGTCGGCGATGAGATCAATCTCACGCGGCTGCAGCGTGGACGGGGGGTCCGGCATCTGCTGCGCGTTCTTGGCCAGATCGGCCTGCGTCATCATGAAGCAGCGGCCGTCGGTGTAGGCAAACTTGTCGAACGCGGGCATCTGCGTGTTCGGCCGCCCGCACTTGATGGTGAGCACGAGCAACTGGCGCGTGTACTTCTTGTCTCGCAGGCTCGGACCATCCGGCATCTGGTTGTCGCCCTTGACGCCATCCGCCGCCCAGCCGTGACACGCACGGCAGTCGCCCTTCTGCTGATAGAGCCGCATGCCTTCCGCGAGGTCGGCCGGGTCGGGCGCGGCCGGCGCCTGGGCTGCGCGGACGTGAGGATGCACATTCGAGAAGGCTGCAACGGCCACGAGGCCGACGATCAGCCAGAGATGTCGTTTCATATTCGCGCGGGAGTATAGCATCGCGACCCACTACCGTGAATCAAAGGGCCGGTAGCAACCTCACCGCTTCGTAGTCGGGTTACTGCAGATACCGGTCTCGACAATATCCGGCACGCTGTACACCCGGTAATCGACGCCGAGGTTGCCGCCAAAGGACCGATTCGCCTCGAAGCTCGCAAGAACTTCGAGCGGTCGAAGCGTGGGATGCTCGAAGAGACCTTCTGTCACGATCACCCAGTTGCATCCGCCGAGTTGCTCGATGCCACCGTCCAGGACGGCGCCGAGATTCGGCACGCGGTGCGCCACCACCGGCGTCTCTTTTAAATCAAGCCACCCTTGTTCGGCGAGCGCCACCGTCCCGGGTGTGGCGTGCTCGCGTATCCACGCCTGGGCGAGCATATGGGTTGGGTGACTGAGGCGGCGGCTGAACGACACGGTTCCCGCCCATACGGGTTGCGACA
Organism: Vicinamibacterales bacterium; assembly: GCA_963746535.1. GTDB lineage: Bacteria > Acidobacteriota > Vicinamibacteria > Vicinamibacterales > JAMQPK01 > JAMQPK01. The sequence continues at coordinate 807,669 of CAVVBP010000014.1, forward strand.
AGACTGCAACGACGGTCACGGCGAAAGCGGCCTGAAGGCCGCGTGACCACGACGCCGGCCGCGCGGCCATCCTGGCCTGAATCGCATGAAGGCCCGCGACAAGAGCGGCCGCGCCCCCCACCGCGACGAAGGGCACGAGCGGATACGCCCAGCGAGGCACCTGAAGCGGCCGCTGCGTCATGAACCAGATGTACACGAGCGGAAAACTGATGAATATCCAGAGCCTCGGATTTCTTGTGGAGAGGGCATAGGCGGCAAAACCGCCGGCGAGCAGCAGCATCGCCCAGCCCGGCCCGGCCCAGGCAAGGGTCGTGACATAGACCGAGGCCGGATCATCTGTTGACCAGCGATGCCCCGGGCCCGTGAACGAATATTGCGCGGCCAGCTGGCGTAGCAGGTTCGGGAAGTCCGCCCAGACGAAATGGTTCGACACGGCAACTGCCAATCCACACGAGAGCACCGCGACGGCACACGCGCGAATCCTGCCCCGGGCGTTGACCGACGAGCACGCCGCGATCATCACCGGAGCGAGCGCAAACACCGCCGAATATTTGATCGCGGCCGCGAGGCCCGCGAGCGCACCGGCGGTCGCGATCCAGCCGAGCTTCCCGCTGTCGTAGTACGTCAGGGCCGCAAAGATCGCGGCCGTCACGGCGAGCACCATGCCGGGGTCATTGCGGACCAGGATCGTCGTCTCGACGGAGATGGGCACGATCGCCACCAGCAGCGCGCCCATCAGCCCCACCGTTGTACCCGCCAGCCGGAATCCGATGAGACCCGTGATGACGACCGTTGCGGCAGCGATCCAGATGTTGGCCAGCCTCGCGGCTTGTGCGAACGACTCGACCGGCAGCACCGTCACATGCGACGTCACCAGGCCGCTACCCAGACCGCGGAGAAAACTCAGAAGCGACGAGGCCGCGAAGACCCAGAACACGACGCCCGGATAGTGTTCGATATGGTCGTGGTGCAGCTCGCCAGTTGCGAAGAATTGCCGTACGTTCGCCGCAACACGGCGCTCGTCGATGTCCAGCGGCGTATGGCCAAGATCGGCCGCAAAATTCGGGAGTCTGACGAGTACGGAAAACACGCAGACGACGAAGAGGCCGATGCCGAAGGCGTGCGTGTGGAGGACGTCCCGCCATTCACGTGCCTGCCACGTTCTGCTCTTTGCGAGGCGCAGCAGGTGCAGCGCCGCCACGAGTGCCGCTAACGTGCCGATGTCTGGAAGGAATTCACGAAAGACGCCGACCACCCTCAAGACCAGCGCAACCGACGTCACCGACAACAACACGACAAGAGGGTTCACGCCAGCCGATAATACGTCAATGGAAGGGGTTCTCCGTCAAGCAAAAGGGCCGACGCTTTCGCGTCGGCCCCGTCCTAGCCAGACCTAAGTGTTCTCTGCGCCTCTGCGTCTCTGCGTCGAGACAGCAAAGACCGTGTGTGTTAGGTCACGCGCACCCGCTCGTCGATCCGCAGTTCGCGCACTTGTAGCAGCTTCCGCTCCTCACCATGATCGCCCCGCACGTGCTGCACGGCGGCGCGTCTTCCTGGTTCTGAATGGCAGCAGCTGCGTACGTTGTTGCAGGAGGGGCAGCCCTGAAGGGCTGCACCACCGATTTCGCGTCAGCGCCCGATTTGACGTCCGCTGATTTCGAGTCGCCCGACTTCGTGTCTTTCGCCGCAGCAGGACGCTCGTCCCCACGCCGCTCTTCCCTGTTGTTCACCCCGGCGTGATATTGCGCCTCGTTCGACAGGAACTTCGTCGCCAGCCACCGGAAGATGTAATCCACGATCGACTTCGCGAAGCGGATGTCCGGGTTCCGCGTCATGCCCGACGGCTCGAAGCGCGCGTGGCTGAACTTGTCCACGAGCACCTGAAGGGGCACGCCGTACTGCAGCGCGTACGAGATGGCCTGCGCGAAGGCATCCGCGAAGCCCGAGATCGTCGACCCCTCCTTCGCCATCACGAGGAACAGCTCGCCGGGCTGCCCATCCTCGAAGAGGCCGACCGTGATGTAGCCCTCGTGGCCGGCGATGTCGAACTTGTGGGTAATCGACTGACGCTCGTCCGGCAGACGGCGGCGGACCGGCTGTGCCATGCTGGCCACGACCTTCTCCACCTCAACCTGCGTCTTGTCCTTGTCTTTCGACGTGTTCAGCGGCTGCGTGCGCTTGCTGCCGTCGCGATAGATCGAGATGGCCTTCGCACCGAGCCGCCACGACTCGATGTACACCTCCATGATCTCTTCGACCGTCGCTTCTTTCGGCACGTTCACCGTCTTCGAGATCGCACCCGAAATGAAGGGCTGTGTCGCGCCCATCATCTTGATGTGTCCGAGATAGTGAATCGACCGCTGGCCCTTGCGCGCCTTGAACGCGCAATCGAACACCGGCGAGGTGCTCGTCTCTGAGCGCCGGCGCGCCTTCAATCGTCTCGTTCTGATCGATGTACTCGACGATCGCCTTGATTTCCTGCTCGTTGTAGCCGAGCTTGGCGAGCGCCATCGGCACGGTCTGGTTGACGATCTTCATCAACCCCCCGCCCACGAGCTTCTTGTATTTCACGAGCGCAATGTCGGGCTCGACGCCCGTGGTGTCGCAATCCATCATGAAGCCGATCGTGCCCGTCGGCGCCAGCACGGTCGCCTGGCCGTTGCGATAGCCGTACAGCTCGCCCAGGCGCACCGCCTCGTCCCACGCCTGCCGCGACGCGTTGTACAGCTCGATGGGCAGGTTCTTCACGTTGATGCCCTTCACCGCATCGCGATGCTTGCGCATGACGCGCAGGAACGGCTCCCTGTTGGTCTCGTACCCGGCAAACGGGCCACCGTTGTCGCGCGCGATGCGCGCCGACTGCGCGTACGCCTCGCCCGTCATGATGGCTGTCAGCGCCGCGGCGTAATCGCGTCCGCCGTCGCTGTCGTAGGGCAGGCCGCGCGACATGAGCAGCGCGCCCAGGTTCGCATAGCCGAGGCCGAGCGGCCGGTACGCGTGGCTGTTCTTCGCAATCGCCGGCGTGGGATAGCTCGCGTTGTCGACGAGAATCTCCTGCGCCGTGATGAGCGTGCGGCACGCGGCCTTGTAGGCCACGAAATCGAACTCGCCGTCGGACCGCACGAACTTCATGAGGTTGATCGACGCCAGGTTGCACGCCGAGTCGTCCAGGAACATGTATTCCGAGCAGGGATTGGACGCGTTGATGCGGGCCGTGTTCGGGCACGGATGCCACTCGTTGACCGTCGTGTCGAACTGCATGCCGGGGTCGCCGCACACATAGGTGCCTTCGGCGACCAGCTTCATCAGGTCGCGAGCCTTGTAGGTCTCCATCACCTCGCCGCTCGTCACCGCCCTGGTCGACCAGTTCCCGTCGTCGAGCACCGCGCGCATGAACTCGTCGGTCACCCGCACGCTGTTGTTCGAATTCTGGAAGAACACCGACGAGTACGCGGGGCCCGTGAACGAGCCGTCGTAGCCGGCGTCGATGAGCGCCCACGCCTTCTTCTCTTCTTCCACCTTGCAGTTGATGAACTCGACGATGTCGGGGTGATCGACGTTCAGGATCACCATCTTCGCGGCACGCCGCGTCTTCCCGCCCGACTTGATGACGCCCGCAAACGCGTCGTACCCCTTCATGAACGACACCGGCCCCGACGCCGTGCCCCCGCCCGCCAGGACTTCCTTGGACGATCGAATCGCCGACAGGTTCGACCCCGTGCCCGATCCGAACTTGAAGAGCATGCCTTCGGTGCGGGCGAGCGTCAGGATCGAGTCCATCGTGTCCTGCACCGAGTTGATGAAACAGGCCGAGCACTGCGGGCTCTTCTCGAATCCGCAGTTGAACCACACCGGGCTGTTGAACGCGGCCTTCTGGTAGACGAGCAGGTGCTTCAGCTCCGCGCTGAAGCTCTCGAGATCGGCATCGCTCGCGAAATAGCGGTCGTGGCGGCCCCATTCGGTAATCGTGTCCACGACACGGCCGATGAGCTGCTTCACGCTGTGCTCGCGCTGCGCCGTTCCGAGCTGCCCGCGGAAGTACTTCGAGACGACGATGTTGGTCGCCTGCTGCGACCAGAACGAAGGCATCTCGACGTCGCGCTGCTCGAACACCACTTCGCCGCGCTCGTTGCCGATGACGGCCGACCGCCGCTCCCAGGTGACCTCGTCGAACGGATCGACGTTGGGTAGCGTGAAGAAGCGCGGGAACTCCAGCCCCGGCGACTGAGCCGAACGAGGCTCGCCATTCGATGCCGTGTCCTGCGCCCGGCTGTCTGTTTCTTGCGCGGTTGGCTGCTCAGAGCCTGTGATGTCGTGAGCCTCGCCTCGTTCCATTCTCACCCTCCGATTTCCGGCGTCCCGTTCCGAGGCGCCAGACCCTGCCCAGAAATTTGAAAAATGCGCGGCCAGAGCGAACCTTCGCCTTTGGGTTTGTATTCGCGTAATGATGCTGACCTGTGATGCCGACGCGACGTTCTTTGCGAGAAACCTTGGGGGAGGCCCCGCGCCTATCTGCTCGCGTTCAGGCGGTCAAATATGCGCTCGACTCTGTAGGATGTCAAGCCTCAAAACTACCATATATTGTGCTTTAGTTTTAGGTCGAACGCAATATATCCACTTCTTGAGATTCCCAGTAAAATCAAAGGCCTGGACGCTGCCACGGACCAACCCCTGCCCGAGCCCACATCAAACGCGGCCGCGACGGCTCGCGCGACGGCACTCTTCGAGATTGCCCTCTGCTCCGGCATTCCCTCGCAGTTCGCGATCGCGTACATGTTCGCCTTCGCGGGATTCACGCCGCTCACCAACGGCGAGCTCTCGTTCGGCTACATCGCGACGCTTCTGCTCCTCGACGCGACCGTGCTCATCGCCCTGATTTTCTGGCTGCTGAGCCGCCAGGGAGAGCGCCCCAGAGACGTGTTCATGGGACGGCTGCCGGTGGGCGCCGAGTTCAGGCTCGGCATCGGGCTCACCGTCGTCGTGTTCGCCCTCGCCGTCGCGGTGCTGTCGGCCGCCCGGGTGCTCTTTCCCGCGCTTCACAACGTGAAAGAGAACCCGCTGCAGCAACTGATTCAGACGCCGATGCAAGCGCTCATTCTCGCCATCGTCGCGACGATCAGCGGGGGCCTGCGCGAGGAGATCCAGCGTGCGTTCATCCTTCATCGCTTCGAGCAGTATCTCGGTGGCGGGCGTGTCGGGCTGGTGCTCTACAGCCTGGTGTTCGGCTTCGGGCACAGCCTGCAGGGATGGGATGCCGTGCTGGCCACGACGATACTCGGCGCGTTCTGGGGAGCGGTCTATCTCATGCGGCGCAGCATCATCGCGCCCGTCGTGAGTCACTCGGGCTTCAACGCCGCCGAGATATTTGTGTTTCTCGCTACGGCAAGATCGTGACGTCGGCGCGCCGTCGCAGATCGGCGATCCAGGCACCGACGAGCGTCTGACGCCTCTCGGCAGCGAGCTTCGGCCTGGCTGCCTCGCCGCTTTGCCGGACCTCTTCGTCGGTCGGCTGTGAGGCCGCGGAGAACCGTTCGTCGAGATAGGACGCAAGCCGCAGGTCATCGGCCGCGTAGATTCTGAGCACGGCCTCGTCCACGCCTCTGGCCGCGAGCACGCGCGAGAACTCGGCCGCCGATCCGAATCGCGCGCGCATGCGCGCAATCCGCGCGTCGATCGCCGCAGCCATCGGTTCCGGCGGCACCACGCGGCGAACTTCGTTCAGCATCAACAGGCGATCGACAAGCAGGGGCAGGCCGCCGGTCAGGCGGTCGCTGCCAGCCGGTACCTCCACAAGGCCCAGATCGAGTGCAGCTTCCAGATCCGACAGCGTGATGATCTGGCCGGGCATGATGGCGAGCACCTTCTCGATAATCTCGGCCTTGGCACTGACGATGAAAGGGCTGAGGGCTGAGGGCTGAGGGCTGAAGAGCCACACGAATACGCTGATCGTGGCCCGCCACGCGTGACGCGAACGGCTCTTTGGTTTCACATCCATGCCATCTGCCATTTGCCTTCTGCCATGACGTGTATCTATCAAAAGGCCTGCCCCAGCGAAATGTGGAGCGCGGTCAATGGCTCCCGGTCTCCGTTCACCAACCGGCGATCGAGCTTGAATCCCAGGTCCACGCGAATTGGACCGATGGGCGAGCGATACCGCAGGCCGAAACCAACCGAGCCCCGCAACTCCGCGAGATCCATGTCGTCCACGTTCGCAAACACGTTGCCGCCATCGAGGAACGCCACCGCACCCAGTCCGCCGCGAACAGGAATGCGGGCTTCGGCGTTCAGCACGATCAGCCCGTGGCCGCCTTTCGGAAAGCCGTCCTGGTCGATGGTCTCGGGCGTGCCGAGCCGGTCGAGCGCGAAGCCGCGGACCGTGTTTTCGCCGCCCGCATAGAACCGTTCGCTCGCCGGGATGTCTTCCACCGTGATTTCCTGTCCCTCGCGGTTGACGGTTCTCGCGAAAACCCGTCGCCAGCCCGACACGAGCGCCGAAGGCGAGAACGGTCGAGCGTGCGCTCGGCAGCCGCCGATAACTGAACGCCTGAAGAAACGTCTTGAAGAAACCGACCTGCGAGCCGAGCGCGCGCGCCGCCAGTTCGGCGTCGGCGCCGATCAGCGTGCCGGAATCCGGCTCGACAGGGTCTCGCCGAGTGTCCCGAATCACCGACCCTGCCACGCTCGACAGGCGCACCTGCGGGAACAACCGGTCGATGATCGGCTGCGCGGTTAAGTCCGACTTGATGTTGACGAGCTTCGTGTGATCGAGACCGTAGCGGCCGATCACCAGGACCGCCGGCGTCACCCGCCGCGTGAAGATCGCGTTGGCGCCACGGCGGTTGAAGTCGAAGCTCGATCGCACGCCCTGCTCGACGGCCGCGGTAAAGGTGAAGTCGGCCGCGGTATTGAAGATGCTTCGCTCGCCGAAGGTCAGCCGCGCCAGATATTCGTTGAACCCGTATCCCCCGTCGTCGACCGGAACTGGGGCCTGGCTTTCCAGGTCGCTGAGGCCGGTCTTACGAAAGCTGACGCTCGTGAACAGGCCGATCGATCGGTCCTTGCCGAACAGGTTGCGCCGGTTCACCTGGAAGAACCCGCGCGGCGCGACCTGGAATTCCTCGACGGCATCGCCGCCCGCCACCGATCGGACGAGCCGGCGGCCACCTTCGATGCCGCCGCCGTACGAGATGGTCGTCACCGGGGCCTCGTCAACGGTGATGACGACGTCCCTGAGGTTTGTCTCGCCTGGAAGCTGAAGATAGGAAATATCGACGCGCCGGAAGAGACCGAGCGTGGTGAGCCTCGTGCGCGTCTCGTCTTCCTGCTCCTGCGAAAGCGGCTGCCCGCTCTTCAGCTGCACTTCGCGGAGAATTGTCTCGCGGCTGGTACGTTGATTGCCGACGATGAGCACATGATCGATCAGGATCTGCGGGCCTTCGTGAATATCGAAGTGCAACTCGACCTTCGATCCATCGTCGATGCCTTTCGGGGCGGGCTGCACCGTCACTTCCGGATACCCGCTGTTGAGGTACAAGACGCCGATCTTGTCGGCGTCCGCCGAGATCTGCGGCTCGAAATAGGGCTGGCCCGGCGACGAAGTCACGGCCTTGCGAAGCATCTCCGCGGCGATGGCGGTGTTGCCCTGGAACGATACCGAATCGACCATCGAGCGCACGCCTTCGGCGATGACGAAGCGCACGCGCACGTATTCGCTGCCGGCCTTCGGCTCGCGTCGTTCGAGCTGCGACGTCACCTTCACTCCCGCGAACCCGCGCTGGCGGTAGTAGCCCTGAATTCGTGACGCATCGGCGCCGGCAGTCGAGTCGTTGAACGCCAGTCCGATCTTCGTCAGCGAGAAGCGGCGCCAGCTCTGCCGACGTGATCGACGTGTTGCCCGTCACTTCGGCCTGCTCGACGATGCACTGGGGTCCGCGGGTCACGGTGAACGTGACGCGCAGCACCCCTTCTGCTTCGGCGCGCTGGTAGTCGGCCCGCGGGTTGCAGTAACCCACGCTCGCGGAAGTGGCGCTCGATGCCGAACTTCGAGTCCTCGAGCAGGTCTTCGTCGACCGAATGCTCCCGGGCGATCGGCACGAGCTGGTTCGCGCTCGCTCGCGCTCAGCGGATCTCCCTGAAAATCGATCTCGACGTGCGGCCCTGGCTCCACGCTCAAGGTCAGGTGAACCGCGGTATCTCCGTCGACGAAGCGCGCGATCTGCGTCACACGCGCCTCGTAGTAGCCCTCCGCGCGCAGCTGGCCGGCATGCCTGCTGAGGCGCTCATCGAGCTCCACGCCGTCGTAGCCATCGCCGACACGCAGATCGAGCGCGCCCAGCAGTTGCGCCTGCGATCCACGCAGCGAGCCCTGCACGTCGATCTCCGCGATACGCGCCCGCGCACCGGGGCGGATGGCAATGACCATCGTCGCGTTCGATGGATCGCGCGTCGGACCGGCACTGATGGCGATCTCGGCCTTCGGATAGCCCCGCTGGCGATACACCGTCTGAAGCGTGGACATCACCTGGTTCGCCCGCGCAAGGGAAAGCGACGAGCCATGGCGTTCCAGGACGACACGGCGCAGTTCGGCTTCCGGAACGCCGAGCTGCCCCGAAAAGGCAATCCTGCGGAAGCGTTGTGCCGGAATGAGGTTGTAGGTCAGCACGACGCCCGTGTCGCGAAGCGACGCGTCCACCTGCACGTCCTGATACAGTCCCAGCCCGAACAGGTGCGCCATGCTTTCGCGTACCTCGCCCATGGCGAGCGGCGAACCGGTGTGCGTTTCGATAATCTCGAGCAGCGTCGGATCGCGCATGTCGATGCCGTTGACCTGCAGCCGGATTTCGACGACGGTCTTGCCGATGTAGTCAGTGACCGCGGCCTCGGACGTGCGGCCGATGGCGAGCAGAACAAGAAGGAGTACGCACCTCAAAATTCTTTCCTTACACGAATGTCCAGCGAATAGCTCTCGTCTTCGTTCCGGGTCAGGATCCACGAGATGCGATCGGTCTGATCGTATTCGAGGAGGATGATCTGATCGCTCGTCGAGCTGAGGCTGCGCGAAAACGTCAGGTACGCGCGGTTGGAGATGCGCTTGCCGATGGTCAGGCGCGCCGACGGGTTGAACCGCGCCGACTGCTGTGTCGTATCGCGACAGAAGCGGCGTGAGCTGGAACGTGTCGACGCCGAACGTCTATTCCACGACTTCGCCGATCTGCCCCGAGATCGGGCTCGTGAGCATCCGCGCCACGCGCGCCTGCACCAGCTGCTGTTCAGTACGGTCTGGACTCTGCAGCGCGCGCAGATCGGCATCCTGCCCTGTCGCCGTGCCGAGCAGCAACGACGCCACTTCGATGGGCGGCCAGCGGAGGATCCGACATGAACACGGGCCGCAGGCGCTGCATCGTGCCCGATGCGCTCAGCGTGACGCGATAGGTCTGCCCTGGCACGCGCACCTGCGTCTCGGCGGCGATGTCGAACGTCGGCTCGATGCGCAACGGGTTCGTGAAGTCGATCGTGCCGCGTGTCACGAGGTATCGGCGCCCCTCGAAGATGAACTCGCCGCGCGAGATCTCCGCGCGTCCGAAGACGATTGGACGTTCGTAGGTGCCGCGGAACTGCAGGTCGGCGCTCGACACGATCGTGGCGTTGTTGTTCTCGATGCGCAGCGTCCCGGGCGCGATGACCCGGACGTCAAGACGCACGGGCGGAATGTTGCTCGTCGACGCCGCGCCCGCCGCGACAAGGGTCCCGCCGCCCGATCCCCCGCCGAGGTCGAACAGGTTGCCGCCGGTGTCGAACCGCGTCGTCCAGAGCGCGCTCTGCACCATCACGGAGCCCGCCAGCACCGGCGCCGTCACGCGTCCGGTCAGCGACAGGTCGGCGTCGATTTCCGAGCGCACGCCCTCGGGATAGCGCAGGCGCATGCTGCGGCCGCTCGCCGTCAGCGCGAGGTCGGCCGGCGCGTAGCCTTCGAGGCCGATGCGTCCGTCGAAGTTCACCTGGCCGTCGGCCACGCGCGCCGTCAGGCCGTCGAGCCGGATGTTGCGCGAGTCGAACAGGATGGTGCCGTTCACCTGCTCCAGCGAGTGCGGCAGCGAGAAGTACCGCAGCCGCCCGTTCTCGATCGTCGCGCGGCCCAGGATGACCGGCGCATCGAGCGAGCCGCTGACCTGCGCGGTCAGCTCGGCGTTGCCCGAGCTGCGGATGTTCCGGTAGAACCCCTGCAGCAGGCCAAGATTGGCGCGGCCGCGCGCGAGTCCGGCCACGCGGCGCGCGTTCATGTCCATCGTGCCGGTGACATCCAGCTCGGTGCCGTCGCCGATGAAGCGCATGTCGTCGATCCGGACGACGTTGTTGCTCATCAGCACGTGGATCGGCTTGGCGTTGCGCAGCGCGTAGTCGAACGCGCCGAACCTGCAGCTGGTCGAACATCGTGTCGACGACGAGCCTGTCGCGGATTGGCCAGCTCGTCCGACGATGCGCAGCGTGCCGCTGCCGACCGCCGTCGTGAACGGCGAGATGCGCGGCTCCACCGCGCGCGCATACGGATCGAGCGACGTATCGGTGAACCGCAGCGTGATGTCGGCGTCCTGCGCCTCGGTCAGGTCGATGCGTCCGGTCCCCGATACCGCGAGACGCGGCGAGGCCGCCTCGAGCTCGACCGTCATCGTGTCGCCACGAATGTCGAGCCGTCCCGTCACCTCGCCGACACCCTCGTCCGCGACGAAGAGGTCGCGGATGCGCGCCGCGGAACTGGTAGCGGGGCACGTCGAACGTGCCGGTGCCATCGGCATTGAACTCGAGGAATCCGGTCAGCTTCGCCTGCGGGTATGCGGTCGCCTTGACGCTGTCCATCGGGATGCGCCGTCCGGTGGCGTTGAACGAATAGGTGCCGTTCCACCCGACGAACGCCGCACCTTCCGCCGTCCCGCCGCTCTTGCGCATCTGAATGCCGTCGATGCGTACGCCGTTGCCTTCGAATCGCAACGACCCCGATGCGGTGTCGAACGGCTCTCCGTATGCGATGCCCTTGTCGATAGTGAGCGTACCGAAGCCATACGGCCCCTGGTACGGGCCGTACAGGTGATACTCGCCCGAAACCATGCCTTCGACATCGTAGTCGTCGATGTCGAACGCGTGCTTGAAATCGACGGCGGTCCAATTCCCGACGTGGATGCGGCCGTTGATCTCCTCGCCCTTGTCGCGCCTGGGGAATCCGAGCGAGAAGCGGCCGTTGACGGCGATCTCGCCGCCGTCTTTCTGCATGCGACCGCCGGTGACGTCGACGTAGGCATTCTGGATGACGAGGCCGGCTTCGCCGCGGCCCCAGGTGACGTCGAACGCGCGCATATCCTGCGCGACGAAATGCCCCTCGACACGAGGACGGCCGATCGCCTCGGTCATCACGCCGGAGAACTCGGCAGAGCCTCCAACGGTAATGGGATTGGTGGGCGCACCGAACGCCGTCATCATGCCGGCCAGCACGCGATCGCTTTCCTGCAAGTCGGCGCTCGTGACATGGAACGGGATGTTGGAGTTGTCGCCCCATGCGGTCCGGCCGCTGAACGTGACGTCGGTCGCGGGAGTTGAGAAGCGGCCGTCGGAAAGGGCCACACCCCCGCCGTCATATTGATACGTCACGTGGCCGGCAATCGGCAGGTGACCGAGGCCGGGGTGAAAGCCGCCCAAATCGGGGCCGCTCGCAAAATCGCTTGCCCGCGTGCCGGCCAGCACCTCCACACCCGCTGGCGGAACGACCTCGAAACGGCCATCTCCGGATTGCTCACGAAAATGGCCGAGCGGCCATTCGAGCAGATTATGTCCGCTCCATCGGCCGGCCAGGCGCAGCCCCGACATCTTCAGAAAGTCGCTGAACGCGGCCAGATCCACGTCTTCCCATGCGGCGTCGAACTTTGCATTGGACGGCTGGCCCTGTTTCCCGGACGAGAGGATCGAGTACGTAAGGTCCGCGACGCCGCCGTAGAAGTCGGTGGTGGTATCGGTGACCTCGAATCGATTGGGAAACCAGCCGAGCTTGCCTTTCAGATTGGGAAACTCGTAGTCGAGCTCACCCATCTGAAGGCCCGCGACCTCGCTCTCGAAGGTGCCGGTCAGCGCACGCCCGCCTTTGAAGAGATGGAACACGCCGTCGAATCGTCCTTCGCCAGAGAGCGTGTAGTTCTCTTTCGCGAAGAAGAGCTCGCGCATGCGCTTGAAGTCGACCGTCGACTTCACCTGGTACTTCATCTCCGGCCACTTGGGAATATCGGCATCGCCGGTAATCATCGACTCCGCGCCGTCGCTCATCAGGAGCATCCGCTCGAAATGGATGTTTCCGCCGTCGACGCTGAACACGGCCTTCATCGACATGTCCATCGGCACGTAGTTCTGGATCCAGACCGTGCCGCCGTGGAATGTCGCCTCGCCGCGATAGCCGGCAAATTTCGTGACCGTGATGTCGAGATTGCGCGCGACGGCGCCCCATGGCGCGCCGTGATCGTCGAACGTGACCGTGCCGTTCCGCGTCCGCACGTACTGCATCGTCGTGACGAACCGCTTGGGGCCGTTGCCGCCGCCCATGTTGAACTTCGGGAAGCTGTGGATGCCTCCTGCCCACTGCTCGATGACCATGTGCCAGTCGGTCATTTCGATCGAGTCGACGAGCACCTCGCGATGGAGCATGGCGTCCCACGCAAGCGAGATGTCGATGCGCTTTGCGGTGATGAATGGGCGGTCTTCCGTCTTCAGCCCGCTGATGGAAAAGTCTTCGAGGACGAACTTGCCGGTGAACAGACGGACGCCGAGCCGGCCGATGCGCATCGTCCGGCCGACGCGCTTCGACCCTTCGCGCTCGGCGAGGGCGCGCAGCCCTGGACCGAGATCGATGGTCAGCGTCGACACGATCGCCACCGCGAGCGTCACCGCCAGCGCGGCGACACCGAACCGCGTAAAGCGGAACGCGAGGTGCGATCTGATGCGCTCGAAGCGCTTGAACCTAAGCGGCACCTATCACCACCAAAACTGCCCCGCGCTCGACAATCGCCCCCGGCCTGGCGGCCACTTCCTTGACAATGCCGTCTCCGGGCGCCCGGAGCTCGTTCTCCATTTTCATGGCTTCGACCACGACGACTCCCTGCCGCGCGGTCACGCGATCGCCCACCGCCACCAGAACACGCACAACCCGCCCAGGCATCGGCGCCTTGATGGCGATCGAGCCCGAAGCGGGGTCGGGAGGGGTTTTCCCGGCCGCGGGGTCGGAAAACCCCTCCCGACCCCGGCTGGGTGTGATCGCCGCTTCGTACACCCGCCCACCGATTTCTACGCCGACCGCACCGTTCTCACGGCGTTCGAGGCGTATCTCATGGACGAAGGCACCATCCAGCATCGACAAGGTATCGGCATCGATCCAGGAGGCGTCGATCACCCGCCGCATCCCTTTGACGGTCACGGCAAACTGCCCTGGCCGCTCCGCCGGTTCGATACCGACTTTCCATGGGTGGCCGTCCACGCTGACGTCAACGGTCATCTGAGCGACTCGAGACGGCCACGTTCCGCCCAGAGAGAGTCACGCCCTGACAACGGCTGGCGCGCCTTCCCCGGCCCCTTTTTCCCGGCCCACAAGGCGGCTGCGATAGCGGCGATCTCCGCCATATGGTCAGCGCCCGCCCCGTCCCGGCCGGTCCCGGCGAGCAGCCGATCGACATACGTTGTATCGAACTCAGCGCGGGCAAATTCAGGCGATCCGACAAGATCGCGGCAGAATCCAATGGTCGTGCTGATGCCCCGCAGGTCTGTACTCGTTCAATGCGCGAACCATGCGCCGGATGGCTCCCGGCCGGTCGGAGTCCCACGCGATGACCTTCGAGACCAGCGGGTCGTACGCGGTCGGCACGGTCCAGCCCTCATAGGCACCGCTGTCGTCGCGAATCCCTGGCCCCGATGGGGCGCGCAGATGCGTAATCAAGCCCGGTGACGGCAGGAATCCAGCATCCGGGTTTTCCGCATAGACGCGTACTTCGATCGCGTGGCCGTTTGCGCGGGTGAAGGCTCGACTAAAGTCGAGCCCTACCTGTGTCGAGTCGAGCCCTACCTGTGTCGAGTCGAGCCCTACCGGTGTCGCGTCGAGCCCTACCTGTGTCGAGTCGAGCCCGATTGCCGCTTCAAGCCGGGCTCCGCTGGCAATCTCGATTTGTGCCCGCACGAAATCGACGCCGGTGACCGCTTCCGTGATCGGGTGCTCGACTTGCAGCCGCGTGTTCATCTCGAGAAAGAAAAAGTTGCCGCCGGCGTCCACGAGAAACTCAATCGTGCCGGCGCTCGAGGTACTTCGCGGCCTTGCCAATCGCCGCGGCCGCCGACATCAGGCGCTCGCGCAGCTCTGGCGTCACCGATGGCGATGGTGTTTCCTCAATCAGCTTCTGGTGCCGCCGCTGAATCGAGCATTCCCGCTCGACGAAGGGCACGATCGTGCCGTGCCTGTCGCCCAGCAACTGCACCTCGATGTGCCGCGGCCTCTCGATCAACCGCTCGAAATACACGCGGTCGTCCCCAAAGGCCGACACCGCTTCCGATCGCGCCAGTTGAACCGCCCCTGCGAGATCGCCGGGCGCACGCACGACGCGCATGCCCTTTCCCCCGCCGCCCGCGACGGCTTTCACCAGGAGCGGATATCCGATCGCGTCGGGATCGCCGCCGCCGGGAACCACGGGCACGCCGGCCGCCACCGCAATCTCGCGCGCCGCCGTTTTGCTGCCCATCGCGCGCATCGCCGCGGGGTCGGGCCCGACGAATGTCAGCCCCGCCTGTGCGCAGGCTTCGGCGAACTCCGCGTTCTCGGCCAGAAACCCGTACCCTGGATGCACGGCGTCGACTCCGGCCCGGCGCGCCACGTCAATCACGCGATCGATCCGCAGGTAGCTCTCCGAAGCCTGAGCAGGCCCGATGGCGTAGGCCTCGTCGGCAAGCCGTACGTGCAGCGCATTGCGATCGCATTCGGAATAGACGGCAACCGTGCCGAGGCCCATGTCGCGGCACGTCCGAATCACTCGGTACGGCGATCTCGCCGCGGTTGGCGATAAGCAGCTTGTTCAAGTGGTCAAAACGTGTGGCAGCGCGTCTGTAATTCTATCACCTGCGGCAACTTACGCAGCTCCAGCTGGTAGCTGGCAGCCGGTAGCTAGTAGCCGGTAGCTGGTCGCGGCGTGTGGCCGGTCCAAAGGGCACCAAGCCCTACCAGCTACAAGCTACCAGCTACCAGCTGTCTAAAGCGGGATGTTCCCGTGTTTCTTGGGAGGGTTCTTCTCTCGCTTGGTGGTGAGTGTCGCCAGGGCCATGATGAGCTTGCGGCGCGTCGTCCGGGGCTGAATCACCTCGTCGACGAAGCCATTGGCCGCCGCGATGAACGGGTTGGCGAACTTCTCCCGGAACTCGGCGACTCGCTTCGCCCGTTCCGCCGCCGGATCCTTGGCGCTCTCGAGCTCCTTCCGGTAGAGCACGTTGACCGCACCCTCCGGGCCCATCACCGCGATCTCGGCCGTCGGCCACGCGTAGTTGAAGTCGGTGCGCAGATGCTTGCTCGACATCACGCAGTAGGCGCCGCCGTAGGCTTTGCGCGTAATGACGGTGATCTTCGGCACGGTCGCCTCGGCAAAGGCGTACAGCAGCTTGGCGCCGTGCTTGATGATGCCGCCGAACTCCTGCGCCGTACCGGGGAGAAATCCGGGCACGTCCTCGAAGGTGATGAGCGGAATATTGAACGCATCGCAGAAGCGCACGAACCGCGCCCCCTTTACCGAGCGCGTCGATGTCGAGCACGCCGGCCAGATACGCGGGCTGGTTGGCGACGATGCCCACCGTCTTTCCGCCAAGCCGCGCGAACCCGACGATGAGATTGCGCGCGAAGTGCTGATGGACCTCGAGGAACTCGCCGCCATCGGCGATCGCATGAATCAGGTCGAGCATGTCGTACGGCTGATTCGGCGAGGCCGGTACCAGATGATCGAGCGCCTCGTCTTCGCGATCGGCGGGGTCCGACGGTTCGATCGCTGGAGCGGGATCGTCCAGGTTGTTGCTCGGGCAGGAATCCCAGCAGGTCGCGAATCAGCCGCAGGCACTCACGGTCGTCGTCGACCGCAAAATGCGCGACGCCGCTCTTCTCGTTGTGGGTCATCGCGCCGCCGAGCTCTTCTTTGGTGACCTCCTCGTGCGTCACGGTCTTGATCACATCGGGACCGGTCACGAACATGTAGCTCGTGGTCGCGCACCATGATCGTGAAGTCGGTAATCGCGGGCGAATACACCGCGCCGCCGGCGCACGGGCCCATGATCGCGGAGATCTGCGGCACGACTCCCGAGGCCAGCGTGTTGCGGAGGAAGATGTCGGCGTACCCGCCGAGCGACAGCACGCCTTCCTGGATGCGCGCGCCGCCCGAGTCGTTCAGCCCGACGATGGGCGCGCCCATCTTCATCGCGAGATCCATGATCTTCACGATCTTCGCGGCGTTGGTTTCGGAAAGCGATCCGCCGAACACGGTGAAGTCCTGCGCGAACGCATAGACCACGCGGCCGTCGACGCGGCCGTGTCCGGCGATGACGCCGTCGCCCGGGATGACCTGTTCGGCCATCCCGAAATCGAGGCAGCGGTGCGTGACGAGCTTGTCGATCTCTTCGAAGCGTGCCGGCGTCGAACAGCAGCTCGATGCGCTCGCGCGCGGTCAGCTTGCCGGCCGCGCGCTGGCGCTTGAGGCGCTCGTCGCCACCGTCCAAGCTCGGCCCGGCGCTCGAGCTCATCGAGCCTGGTCATCACACGCGGGCCGCCTGCGACTTCTCCCAGTCCTTCAGGAAGTTCGCGAGCCCGATGTCGGTCAGCGGGTGCTTGAACAGCTGATCGATCACCTTCGCCGGGACACGTGCAGATGTCGGCGCCCATCTTCGCGCCGCCTCGACGATGTGAATGGGGTGCCGCGTGCTGGCCACCAGCACTTCGGTCTGGAACGGGTAGTTCCGGTAGATCTCGACGATCTCCTGGATGAGATTCATGCCGGTCGTGCCCACGTCGTCGAGCCGTCCGACGAACGGGCTCACCATAGGTCGCGCCGGCCTTCGCCGCCAGCAGCGCCTGCGCCGCCGAGAAGACGAGCGTGACGTTCACCTTGAGGCCCTCTCCCGACAGCGTCTTGCACGCGCGGACGCCGTCGCGGGTGAACGGCACCTTCACGACGATGTGCTCGTCGATCGTCGCCAGGTCGCGCCCTTCGCGCATCATGCCTTCGCACTCGGTCGACAGCACCTCGGCGCTGACCGGGCCCTGCACGATCCGGCAGATCTCCTTCAGTCGTCTTGCGGTAGTCGCCGGTTTCCTTGGCCATCAGCGACGGATTGGTGGTGACGCCGTCGATGATGCCGATGGCCGCCAGTGTTTCGATTTCCTTGATGTTGCCGGTATCCAGGAAGAGCTTCATAGGATTCCTCTCAGTCGTTCACTCTCCGCTTGCCATTCGCCATCTGCCATTTGCCATTTCGCTGCTACCCAGCCACCGGATTGGTCAGCTCGCCGATACCTTCAATTTTTACCGAAAACGTGTCCCCGCCTTTCAGCGGTCCCACGCCCGACGGCGTGCCGGTCGCAATCACGTCGCCCGCGAGGAGCGTCATCACGTTCGACACAAACGCGACGATCTGCGCCACGCTGAAGATCAGCTGCCGGGTATTCGATGCCTGTTTCCGCTGCCCGTTCAGCCAACCCTCGACGTCGAGGGCCGACGGATCGAGCCCCATCGCGATGCACGGCCCAATGGGGGCGAACGTATCGAACCCCTTCGCGCGCGTGTACTGAACTTCCTTCCGCTGAAGCTCGCGGGCCGTGACGTCGATGAGGCACGTCAGCCCGAGCACGTGCTCCATTGCCTTATCGGCAGGTACTCGCGACGCCTGTTTCCCGATGACGACCCCGAGCTCGGCCTCGTAATGCACCTCGCCAACGCCCGCCGGAATCCGTATCGGATCGCCGGGGCCGATCACGGCCGTCGACGGCTTCAGAAACATCAGCGGCTCGGCCGGCAGCGGCTTGTTCATCTCGGCCGCGTGATCCTTGTAGTTCAGCCCGATGGCCACGATCTTCGACGGCGCCACAGGCGCCAGAATCTTCGCGGGCTTCACCGCCGCGCCCCCGCCGGCCGCGGCGGCCGCGCGTTCTTTCAGGTCCGACAGGCCGTCGCCGCCGTCAACGAGCCGATATCCGCCTCCCGAGTCCAACGCGTACCGTGGCCGGCCCTCGTGCTCGATTCGAAACAGTTTCGCCCCGCTCACCTGATGGTTTCCTCCACCCGGTTCGAAGGCGCGCTTCGGTTCGCGGGGGTCTGTTTGTCGATGGCAACCACCTCGTACACGTAGGTCCGCCCGCGCCGGACGGTCGTGTCGTTGAACGAGGTGTCGGTAATCGGCGACGGGGTCAGAGGGGAAAGTTTGTCACCAGGCGCTTCGCCGCGCAAGACCAGGTATCCCCCGAAATCGGCCTCGGTATTGGCGTCCCACAACAGGCTCACGCCGGCGCCACCGGAAATCGCCTGGACGTTCTTCGGGGCGGCGGGTGCAAAAATATCGCGTGGTGTCACACAAACAGGTGCCGACGCCACACCTTCGATCGCGACGCCGCCCGACAACTCGACACGCCTGATGACATAGCATCGCTCGACGTCGAACTCGATTCGCGGATCGGCGAAGGTCGTGGCCGTGAGGAGGGTCTTGTTCAAGGGTAAAACCGGAGGCCTGGGCGCGTTAGGTGCGACGGGTGCGTTGGGTGCCGCAGGGGTGTTGGGCTTGTCCGCCGTAGCGATCGACGAAGCGGGCGCGGAGGCGGACGCGTCGTACACGTTGTATCCGTAACGAGGCGCGGGACCGGCGGCAGCGGCTTTGGCCGCGGCGGCAATGGCGGCGGCGGCAGGCGATGGCTTCACACCCGCCGTCGCCGGCGGAGCAGGCGGCGCCACATCTCGCGTATCCTCGGTTTCGAGATCGGCGTACACCTCGTACGTCCCGGCGGTTTCCTGCAGGGCGACAGGCGGCACGACTGGCGCCGGAGGCGCTGGAACCGGCGGCGGGACTGCAACGGGTGGCGAGACCGCAGCAGGTGGCGCATCCGCGACGGGTGCCGGCACTGGTGCGCTACTCAACGCAGGACTCGAAGGGGCCGGTGAAACGGACGCAGGCGGCGCGCCGGCCGGCGTCGCTGCTGCCGCCGTCGCAGCACCCGGCGCAGCCGCGGCGGCTGGCAGCGCCGCGTCTTCGGGTTGTCTCGGCCACGTCAGCGAAATCGTCGTTTCGGTGTACCCCACAGCAATCTCGCCGGGCGGCATCAGCGGCTCGACGAGTGGAACGCGCAAGGGTCCCGCGTATGGGCCGCGCCGTCCGCGGCTTCGGCTGACACCGACGGCCGTATAAAACCGGGTCGGCGCCATCTCGAAGTTCTCCGTGCCCGGCGTCTCGAGCTTCTCCACCACCGGCGCGTTGGGAGCGGCGGGCGGCGCTGCCCGCACAGGCGGCATCGGACCGGTTTCCCTTTCCTTGTCGGTCAACGGTTCGCGCACGCTGATGAGCCAGCCCTGCTCGGTCATCTTCAGGCCGACCTGGCTGGCCTGGTCGCTCGATCCGGCCTCCGCGCCCGCATTCGCCGGTTGCGTGGCGCCTGCCGCATCAGGCGCGTTGCCTTTCGCCTCGCCGGTGGCTGGCTGCGTGTTCTCTTCTTTGGGTTTTTCGGGATCGGCAATCTCGACAGAGGCGACGAGCGTGCCGTACTTCTGAAAATCGGTGGGTGCCGGCAGCGGACCGGTGTGCGCGTACACCTCGACCCGGCGCAAATCGGCAGGACCCGACCCGTCGGTGTTCAGCGTCGGGACCGTGAACTGGACGACAACCTCGTTCTCCACGCGCTTGGCGGCAAATTCGGTGACCGCCCTCGGTAGATACACGATCGGCGCGAGCGGCGGCCCCTTGCGGCCGCATGCGACGGAACAGGCACTACAGAGAACGCAGAGGAAGAGAAAGAACGTCCGTAGCAGCGGAAACGACAATCGGCGAATCACAGGATATAGCGTGAGAGATCCTCGTTCTTGACGATCGCGGCCAGCATGCGGTCGACGTACGCCGCGTCGATCGTGATGATCTTATCGCGCAGGTCGGGACCTTCGAAGGAAATTTCGTCGACCAGACGCTCCATCACGGTGTGCAGGCGCCGCGCACCGATGTTTTCCGTACGCTCGTTCACGCGCGTGGCGAAGTCGGCGATACGGTCGATCGCTTCGTCGAGAAAACGCAGCGTGATCCCCTCGGTTTCCATCAGCGCGATGTACTGCTTGGCGAGCGCGTTCTTCGGCTCGGTGAGGATGCGCACGAAGTCGTCCTTGCCGAGCGGCTCGAGCTCGACGCGGATGGGAAAGCGTCCCTGCAGCTCGGGAATCAGATCGGATGGCTTCGACACATGGAACGCGCCGGCCGCAATAAAGAGGATGTGATCGGTGCGCACCATCCCGTACTTCGAATTCACCGTGGTGCCTTCGATAATCGGCAGGATGTCGCGCTGCACGCCCTCGCGGCTCACGTCGGGCCCGCCCTGCCCGCCGCCTTCGCGGCCCGCGATTTTGTCGATCTCGTCCACGAAGATGATGCCGCTCTGTTCGACGCGCTCGACCGCCACGCGCGACACGCTGTCCATGTCGACCAGCTTGCCTTCTTCTTCCTGCACCAGGTAGTCGAACGCCTCCGGCACCTTCAGGCGCCGCTTGCGCGTCCGTCCCTGGATGAGGCCCGGGAGCATGTCCTTGATGTTGATGTCGATCTCTTCAACGGACGAGCCGGTGATGACCTCGAACGACGGAAACGCCCGCTCGCGGACTTCGATCTCCACCGATCGCTGATCCAGGCGCCCGTCGTGCAGCTGCTCGCGGAATCGCTCGCGCGTCTGGCTCCACGAATCCTGCGCCGGCGCGCCGGGCATGTAGTCGATGCTCCGGCCCGCGGACGTCTCTTCGGGCTCCAGCGTCGCGCGCGGCGGCGGCAGCAGCAGATCGAGCAGGCGCTCTTCGGCGTTCTGCTCGGCCTTGTCGTGGATTTCCTCGAGCCGTTCCTCGCGCACCATGTCGACGGCCAGCTCGACGAGATCGCGCACCATCGACTCGACATCGCGTCCGACGTAGCCGACCTCGGTGAACTTCGAGGCCTCGACCTTGATGAACGGCGACTGGGCGAGCCGGGCCAGGCGGCGTGCGATCTCGGTCTTGCCCACGCCGGTCGGCCCGATCATCAGGATGTTCTTCGGCACGACGTCCTCGGCGAGCTCGGGCGCGAGCTTCTGCCGGCGCATGCGGTTGCGCAGCGCGATGGCCACCGCGCGCTTGGCGTCTTTCTGCCCGATGACGTACTTGTCGAGTTCGACGACGATCTGGCGCGGCGTCAGCGAGTCGAGGAGGGGCGCGAGCGTCTCAGGAAGCGAGATGGCCATCAGAGTTCTTCAATCGCGAGAATGCTGTTGGTGTATACGCAGATGGAGGCCGCCACGTTCATCGCGTGCTCGGCGATGGCGCGCGCGTCGAGATCGGTGTGGCGCACCAGCGCCTTGGCCGCGGCGAGTGCGTAGGCGCCGCCCGATCCGATGCCGATGACGCCTTCGTCCGGCTCGATCAAGTCGCCCGTCCCCGAGAGCAGGAACATCGACGATCGGTCGAGCACGACGAGCATCGCCTCGAGCCGGCGCAGCGCGCGGTCGGTGCGCCAGTCTTTCGCCAGCTCCACCGACGAGCGCTCGAGGTTGCCACGGTACTGCTCGAGCTTCGCCTCGAAGCGTGAGAACAAGGCGAACGAGTCGGCGGCCGACCCCGCGAACCCCGCGAGGATCTTGTCGTTGTACAAGCGCCGGACTTTCCTGGCGTGCTGTTTGACGATCGTATCGCCGAGCGTCACCTGACCGTCGCCGGCGAGCACGGCACGATCCTTGTGACGCACGGCGAGAATGGTCGTGGCGTGGATCACTCAACCGCAGTCTACATCACTAGATGGTAGCTTGTAGGTGGTAGGTGGTAGTGGTGGTTGGTGTTCATGGTTAGCAGTTTTTCGCTACCAGCCACCACCTACCAGCTACTACCTAACTAGCCCGTCGTGTCAGCCAGAGATACAGCGGAATGCCGGACGCGATGACGAGAAGGCCGAGGCTCGACGGTCCGGGGTTGCGATAGAACGCATTCAGGACGATCGCCAGGCTCGCGGCGACGAAAATCGCGGGGGCGATGGGATAGCCGAGCGTTTTGTAGGGTCGTGGCGCGTGCGGCTCGCGCGCGCGCAGCACGAACACCGCCGCGACGGCGATGCCCGCGAAGAGCGTGATCGCGAACCCGACGTAGTTCGAGAGCGTATCGAGGCTCCCGGTCAGGATGAGCAGGCTCGTCCAGAACGCCTGCGCCACGATCGACACGTGAGGTGTCTTGAACCGCGGATGCACCTGTGCCGCGGCGGGAAAGAATACGCCGTCGCGCGCCATCGCGTAGTAGATGCGCGGCCCCGCGAATGTCCACGCATTGATGCCCGCCGCGAGGCTGATCAACGCCAGAATCGCCAGCACCTCACCGGCGCGCGCCCCGAGGATGCGCTCGCCGATGACATCGAACACGCTGCCCTTCACGCCGGCGAGCTCGGCCACCGGCATCGCGTAGAGATACAGCGCGTTCAGCAGCGCGTAGATGACGATGACGCCGATGGTGCCCAGGAGCAGCGAGAGCGGCACGTTGCGACCGGGATCGCGAATCTCTTCGGCCATGTACGACGCCGCGTTCCATCCCGAATAGGTGAACATCACCGGCACGAGCGCGAGCAACCAGTTCGTCGCCGACACCGAGCCTGCTGCCGCCTGCTGAAAATTGGCGCCCGAACCGGACCCGATCGAAAAGCCCAGCGCGATGAAGACCAGCAACGTCGTCACTTTGAGCGTGGCGAGCACGTTCATCACAAGGCGGCCGGGCCCGACGCCGCGAACGTGCACGAACGCAAACAACCAGACCAGCAGGATGGCCATCAGCGTGTGACGCGAAACTGTCAGCGGCAGGAACGGGAGCGGAATCACGAGGAACGGGTCGCCATTGGCGACGCCGGGAATGAACCGATCGAGCACGACCATGAAAAAGATCGCGCTGGCGGCCATCGCGCCGGAAAACCCCGTGACAAAAGATGTCCAGCCGGTCATGAAGCCGGCCAGTGGACCGTATGCCTCGCGGAGGTAGACGTATTCGCCGCCCGCACGCGGCCGCAGCGCCGCGAGCTCGGCGTACGCGACCGCGCCGAAAAACGCGAGCACGCCGCCAGCGAGCCAGGTGGAGAGGAACCAGACCGGATGCGGCGTCAGCGACGCGACAAACGGCGGCGTAAACAGAATGCCGCCGCCGATGACGTTGGCAATGATGATGGCCGCGCCGTCGAGCGGACCCAGCCGGCGTTCGAGAGATGTTTGTGTCGAAGGAGGCACGCAGCGCTACTGAGTGAGCAACTCTCGCGCGATTTGCCACTCACCCAGCTTGGTCCACTGGGCGCCTCCGTGCTTGGCGAACAACTGGACCTGAGCATCGACGAACTGGCTGTTCTTCAGCATCTGCACGCGCGGTTCGATGCCAGTGTATCCGAGGTTCGACCGGAGCACGATAGGTTTGGTGCTGGTGCCCGGCGCGATGCCGTCGTTGCCGATCACCTTCTGGTAGGCACCGCCCCACTCATCGGTTTCGCCCACACGGCGGATGACGGCGTTCAGCTGCACGTTGGCCACCTGTTCGCTGCTGACGTTCTTGAGCGTGAGCATGACGGTGGGGACCAGCTTGTTCTTTCCATCCTCGATCCCCGCGTCAAACCAGCCCGTTTTCACCTCGACGGGCTGGACGAGCTTGCTGATCGGCAGCCCCGATCCTCCCCCGCAGGCAGCCAGGGACAACGCGAACACCGCGATAAACAGGACCTTCGATATCAGGCGCATCTGCATATCTTAATTCGACACCGAATTCCCGATCCGGCTCCTCTCGCCCCTATTCCCTTTTCCTAATCCCCAATCCCTAATCCCCAATCCCTATTCCTAGTAGTGCCGCACGTCCACCTTCGTGCGCACCTCGTCGCGCGACATTTTGTGCTCGCGCAACGCCTGCAGATCGCTGCCCTTCATACGCAGAATCACCGTCATCGGCGCCTCGATCACGCCGCCGTTGACGAACCGCCGATCGACGACGGTCTCGCGCGCCGCGACCGTGAGCCACTCGCCGGGCCCGATCCCGAGCGCGCCCGGGTAGTCGAGAATGACGTTGAGCAACGCGTCCGTAATCTCGCTCTGGTAGATCTCGCGCGGCTGAACGCCGCTTCCCGGCTGCGCGGTGCGCAGCGCGGCGTTGGCATTGGCGGTGTTCGTCCGCTCGAGCTCCTGCAGGCTCCACACCATGCTGCGGCGCATCGACGGAAATTCCACGTCGAACATCACGCCGTAGTCGTCGAGCCGGAATCCCCGCGCCCTCGGCATCCCCGCCAGCATCACCATATTGGCCGCGCTCGACTGTTGCAGCCGTTGGTCGAGCATCTGCGTCCCGTATCGAACCGCGTTCTCGAGCGCCGCTTCGAACGCCGCGATCTGCTGACGCGCCTGCATCTGCGCCGCGGTCGGTGGCGTCGGCCTGTCGATATTCTGCGCGGCCGCAGAGGCCGCCACCGTCCACATGGCGCCCGTCACGAGCGCCCTGGTCATCACGTTCACTTCACGCCCCCTGACGTTCTCACGAGGTAATTCATCACGTCTTCCTGCTGCTGACCGAAGTTCTGCTGGATGCGGAGCAGGTCGGCCTGGTGCTGCGCATCGACTTCGCTGTTCAGCTGGGACAGCCGCAGCGCCAGCTCGCGCTGTTGACGCTGCTCGCTCTGATCGATCATCGAGCGCACGCGCTGCAGCAACTGCTCGGTCGAGGTATCCGTCGCCACTGGCGTCAGCCGGTTGTCGAGCGGTCGCTCCGGAACTGTCGTGACACCCGGGTCGTTTTCTGCCGCAAGCTCAATATCGCGCGCATTCGGACTCTGCGCGGGCCCGGTGTCGGGCTGGCGCAGCCGCACGATGAGCACGCCAGCGTCGTAGCTCATGGTGAACTGCGACACCGCCATGCCGGCGCCAAACACGAGCACCGCCGCCGCCGCGCGGGCCCAGCCGCCATACGCCGGCGGCCAGAACGAGAACGCGCGCGGCGGTACCAGGACGGCCGGCTTTTCCTGAACTATCCGAAACCCCAGCTCGGTGGCCGGCGGCGTCCAGTCGTGCAGCATGCCGCGCACATTCTGGAACTCAAGGACGGCAACCGAGCAAGACGCGCATTCCTGCAGGTGCCGCGCGACGACCAGTCGTTCCGCGGGATCGCCTTCCTCGTAGAGGTAAGCGAGAAGGGCTTCGTGATTGTCGGCAATGTGCTGTGTCATGGCGATCACTTCAACTTTCACGCCGGGGAGCCAATTGCTGCCCGAGCTGTTTCCTCAACGTGGACAGGCCTTGATACACGCGCGTCTTCACCGTGCTCAAGGGGCACTTCATGAGGTCGGCAATTTCCTGGAAGGTCAGGCCGTGATATTCCTTCAGGATGATGGCTTGACGCTGCTCCGCCGGAAGGGACTCCATCGCCCTGGCCACCTCGCGGCTCAGCTCGCTTCGCGCCGCCAGATCTTCAACCGTTTCGACGGGACCACGGTCGGCGGCCAGTTGCTCGACGTCGACGCCCTCGGGCACCGCGACGAGCGGCGTGCGCCGTTCTTTCCGCATCCAGTCGCGGCACAGATTGAGGGCGATCCGGTAGACCCAGGACGAAAACTTGGCGTCGCCTTTGAAGCCGGACAGCGCGCGGAATGCGCGGAGAAAGGTTTCCTGCGTGACATCGCGGGCGTCTTCCTCGCGACCGAGCGTCCGGTACGCCAGGGCGAAGATAGGCCGCTCCCATCGCTTCACCAGCTGATTGAAGCTGTCCATATCGCCGGTCTTGGATCGCGCGACCAGCTCCTCGTCGGTCCACGGCCTCATAGGAACTGTAGCTGTAAGCGCTGTCATGCTTTAGAGCCGACTTTGGTGTTCACTTGGATTAGACGACACACCCCACGATTCGGCCTGTAAATCCTTTGGAGACGCACCTTGGTGTGGTGGGAGTGTGTCCCCATGATACCGCCAAGCCATTACACTATCTGCCGTGTCACGCGAGGCCGGCCTGTTCCAGTCGCTGACGGCCACCGACCGGCTGGGCGACCTGCTTCCGGTGCTCCATCATCACGCTGTTTCGGCCGTCGAAGGCCGAAACTCGATTCTGTTTCACTTCAACCGCGCCGGCGACGCCCTGCACGCCATGTCTGCATCAGGCGTGGACCAGCTGCCGCAAGACCCCTGGCCCGTCCGGCACGTCCCCCCTGCCCTGTTCCAGGACGGAACACCGCATCTGGTCCCCGACATCTCAAAGGTCATCTCCTGCGCTTCCGAACTCGGCACCGGGCCTGCCGTACTGGTGCCCCTGACACACGTGCAGAAACGGATCGGCGTACTGGTCATCGGGTGCCAGGCGCCGCTGTCGGCGGACCAGCTCGATCAGGCCGCGTCCGTCGGCCATGCCTTCGCGGTCGCGCTCGAGCGGGCGAGGACGGCTGGCGAGTTCCATCTGCATCATCAATTGAGGGAACTGTTGCAGGTGTTTGTCCGCGATGTCTCGAGCACGACGCTGTCGGCGGGTCTCGAGGCGCTGTGCACGGGTGCCAACCGCGTGTTCGGTGCCGACCGCACGTCGGTGTGGCTGCACGACAGGCGCGCGCGCATGGTCGTGCTGTCGGCCTCGTCCGACGTCGTGTACATGGCGCAGGAACGGCGAATCCCGACCTCAGATCCGCTCTCGCCCGCGGCGCGAGCCCTGCGCGGAGAGCGGGCCGAACTGTTTTCGGGGGGCGGCGATGGCGCGGGCAGTTACACCGCGCTGGTGACGATTCCGTTGAAAGGCAAACGGCGCGCGCTCGGCACGCTGGTGCTCGAAGAGGTGCGCATCGAGCCCGGCGAGCAGATGGAGGTGGTCGAACGCGCCGACGAGCTGGGCCGCCGGCTGTCGAGCGCGATCGAAAACGTCCTGCTGCTCGATGCCGTGCTGCGCTCGCGGCGCGAGCTCGAGAACACCTTCAACTCGCTGACCGATTTCGTCGTGGTGGCCGACGAAGAAGGCC
Organism: Vicinamibacterales bacterium; assembly: GCA_963746535.1. Lineage (GTDB taxonomy): Bacteria > Acidobacteriota > Vicinamibacteria > Vicinamibacterales > JAMQPK01 > JAMQPK01. Next base: position 834,903 of record CAVVBP010000014.1, read on the forward strand.
GGCTCGTTCACGTGAACCGGGCCTTTCTCGATCGCATCGGACGCCCGAAGCAGGAATTGATCGATCACCGGCTTGCGGACATCGTCGGCGCGAAAATCAACGCGCAGATCGCGCGCGCGAAGGATTCGGAGGGTCTCGTCGACGGCGAAGTCGACGACAGCGAGCTCCGGGGCATCTTCCATGTCACCGTGACGCCGCTCGTCGGGGAAGAACGAGAGCCGATGGGAATCGTCCTGGTGGCGCGCGATGTCACGCCGCAAGCGCAGCTCGAAGCCGAGCGCGCCGAATTGCGCAACCGCCTCGTGCAGTCGGAGAAGCTCGCCGCGCTCGGCCAGTTCGTGGCCGGCATCGCGCACGAGCTGAACAACCCGCTGCAAGGCGTGCTCGGCCACCTGGAGCTGCTGCGCACGACCGGTGCGTTTCCGAAAGCGCTCCGCCGGGACATGCAGTTGATTTATCGCGAAGCCGACCGCGCGGCGAAGATCGTGCGCAATCTGCTGGTGTTTGCGGGCTCGCGGACGGCTGGTGCGGCGGCGAACCAGCGTCAACGCGGCGCTTTCGCGGGTGCTCGCGCTGCGCGCGCCGGCATTCCGCGCGGCGGGCATCGAGGTCGTGCGACACCACGAGGAGAGGTTGCCGCGTGTCAAAGCCGACCCGCTTCTGATTCAGCAGGCCCTGCTGAACATCGTGCTGAACGCCGAGCAGGCCGTCGGTGGCGGCGGCCGCATCGAGTCGCACACGGCACTTGTCGAGGAGGACGGCCAGCGGCAGGTCGTGGTGCGCATCCGGGATACCGGTCCGGGAATTCCGCCCGAGGCCATGCCGCGGCTGTTCGAGCCGTTTTACACGACAAAAGAAGTCGGGACAGGGCACCGGCCTCGGACTCGCGATAACCTATGGCATCATTCAGGAGCACGGTGGACAGATCACGGCATCGAATCATCCCGACGGCGGCGCCGTGTTCACGGTGCGCCTCCCGGTTGAACGCGAATAGCATGTTGGCCGCGCGCGAAGCGGTGAGATGGCGCACCGATGAACGATCGCCGCGAGCGGCGCGGGGCGTCGGGGCCCTGCAAGCGAAGCGGCGAGGAGCGGGGCGGGGGGCCCCCGCGACCAACTGATGGACGAGACGTTTCTGACGACCGAAGAGGTGCTCGAGTACCTCCAGGTCAACCTGCGGACGGTGTACCGGCTGATCAAGGCCGGCAAGATTCCGGCGGTGCGGGTCGGGCGCCAGTGGCGCTTCCGCAAGCGCGACATCGACGCCTGGCTCGACAGCCAGCGGCCGCGTGGCGGGTCGCGCGCGGCGGCGGCTGCTGCCGAGACGCCCGCGCCAGCCCCGCGCCAGGGTGCCGACCGCCCGCGCATTCTCGTCGTGGACGACGAGGCCAGCATCCGCGACCTGCTGTCGAAGACGCTGGCGCTCGCGGAGTACGACGTCGACACCGCGCCTGACGGGCGCTCGGCGCTCGAGCGGCTGCGGCTGTATCCCTACGACCTGTTGATTGCCGACCTGAAGATGCCGGGCATCGACGGCCTGACGCGTGATTCGCGAAGCGAAGCGCTACAAGGCCAGATCTGCCGGTGATCATCATCACCGGCTATCTCCACCGAGATCGAGCGCCATCGAAGCGGTCAATCTCGGCGTGTCCGGCTACCTGACGAAACCGTTCCGCGTGCCGCAGGTGCTGGCTGCGGCTGCGAAAGCCCTCGGCGAACCCGGTTAGTCCCGATCACTAATCCCTAATCCCTGAGCCTTAAGCCCTAAGCCCTAAGCCCTAGTTAAGTAGTGATCCAGCTTTCCAACCTCACCAAATCGTTCGGCGACCGCGTGCTGTTCGACCACGTCACCTGGCAGATCGACGACGGCGAGCGGGTCGGGCTGTGCGGTCCGAACGGCGCCGGCAAGACCACGCTGCTGAAGATGATGGCGGGTCTCGACGAGCCCGACACGGGCGGCATCGTCAAGCCATCGGCGCTGACGGTCGGCTACCTGCCGCAGGACGGCCTGTCGCACACGGGCCGCACGACTCTTCGACGAAGCGAGCTCGCGCATTCGCGCGACTGCTCGCGATGAAGGCGCGAGATGCACGCGCATCGAGGAGCGTCTCGGCGACGCGACGGTCGCCGCGGACGAGCACGACGCGATGCTCGAGCGCTACAGCGACGCTGCAGGATCGCTTTCGCATCGGCGACGGCTACAGCATCGATCTGAAGGTCGGCCACGGTGCTGCAGCGGTCTCGGCTTCACCGACGACGACTTCGAGCAACCGACCGAGATCGTTGTCGGGCGGCTGGCAGATGCGGCTCGCGCTCGCCAAGCTGCTGCTCGGCCGGCCGACGCTGCTGCTGCTCGACGAGCCGACCAACCACCTCGATCTCGAAGCGCGCAACTGGCTCGAGGAGTACCTCAACGCGTACCCGCACGCCGTGATCCTCGTCTCGCACGATCGGTTCTTCCTCGACGCCGTCGTCACGCGCATCACCGACCTGACCCTGCGCACGCTGACCGACTACCCCGGCAACTACAGCGCACTACATCGCCGAACACGACGCGCGCATCGACGCGCTGCGCAAGGCCAAGCGCGAGCAGGACGAAGAGGTCGCGCGCGTCAAGATGTTCATCGATCGCTTCCGCTACCAGGCGACCAAGGCCGTCGCAGGTGCAGAGCCGCATCAAGATGCTCGAGAAGGTGGTGCCCATCGAGGTGCCGCCCGAGCGCAAGCGGATTCACTTCACCTTCCCGGTCGTGCGCGAAGAGCGGGCGCATCGGTCGCTCGAGCTGCACGACGTGCGCAAGGCGTACGGCGAGCAGGTGGTCTTTTCGAAGCTCAACCTGCACATCGAGCGCGGCGACCGCATCGCGCTGGTCGGACCGAACGGCGCCGGCAAGTCGCACGCTGATGCGGATGCTCTCGGGCGACGAGGCGCCCGACCACGGCACGCGCCGCGACGGCCACCAGGTCGTCATGCAGTATTTCGCGCAGGACGAAGCGACGCGGCTGGATCCGACGCTGACCGTGTACGAAACGCTGGCGTCGGGCTCGCCGATGCAACATGGTGCCGGCCATCCGCAACATCCTCGGCGGCTTCCTGTTCTCGGGCGACGACATCTACAAGAAGGCGTGCGCGTGCTGTCGGGCGGCGAGCGCACGCGCCTGGCCGTCGCACGCATGCTGCTGCGGCCGTCGAACACGCTGCTGCTCGACGAGCCGACCAACCATCTCGATCTCGACTCGAAGGATATCCTGCTCGACGCGCTGACGACTACGGCGGCACGCTCATCTTCGTCTCGCACGATCGCTATTTCGTCGAGAAGCTGGCGACCAAGATCATCGAGATCGGACACGGAGAAGCGATCGTGTTCCCGGGCACCTACACGGAGTACTTGTGGAGTAAAGAGCACGGAGCGGAGGGTTCGTCGAGTTCGTCAGGTTCGTCGGGTTCGTCAGGTTCGTCAGGCCTGCCACGCCGAAGCGACGGGGGGAGCGGCGCGAAGGCGGGTTCGAAACGTTCGACACCCCCGGTAGGGCGCGACTTCAGTCGCGCCAAAGAGGCACCCAGCGGAGCCGCCGACCATGAAGCGCGCAAGCGGGCCTCGTCGGAGCAGAAAAAGCGCGATCAGGCGGCGAAACGGCGGCAGGAGGCGATTTCCGACCTCGAGGCGCGCATCGCCGAGCGCGAGCAGGCCATGAGAGATATCGAGGCCGCCATGTCGGCTCCCGGGTTCTATGACAACCGCGACCAGGCCCAGCCGGTCATCGATCGCCACCAGGCGCTCATGTGGGAGCTCGGCGACCTGATGCATAAGTGGGAAGAGCTTCAGAAATCTGAGATCTAGCATCTAAAATCTGAAATCTAGAATCTCGGCTGGCAGATTTGGACTCCAGTACTCCAGATTCCAGTTTTTAGTTTCCAGATTCCAGTTTCCAGTTACAGTACCGCCCCCCAGATGACGATAATGTAATTGACGGGTCGCAGAGTTGCACGCGAAGCCTTACATTTCAAGGGTTTAGACGCATTTTTGGCGATGCGCGCCGGGCACGGCGTTTGCCCCTCCCGTGCCTTGATCAACCCATGGAGAACCCGCAGTTCGCCAAACTGCCGTTCGCGATTGAGCCCCTGATGCCACCAACGAGCCGCCGGCGGCCTCGCCAGCGGACCGCCTCAACCGGGCAAGGGCGCCAGCGCCGCGAGTCCGACCGGTTTTTCCGTCGGCTCGTCGCCGGCATGCGTAACGGCGTGCTGGCCATCACGCGCGATGGGAAGGTCGCGGAGATCAACGCCGAAGCCCTGCGGATCTTCCAGCTCAAGCGGTCGCAGAACGCGGTCGGGCGCCACTTTTCGGTCGTGCTGGCCAAACATCCCGACATCGTCCGGGTGCTGCACAGCGCGTTCGAGCTGAGCCACCTGCCCAATCGCGCCGAACTGCGCCTGAAGACGACGGGCAAGGTCATCGGGTACACGCTCTCGCACGTGCGAGACGAGCGCGGACGCTCGACCGGCGTCGCGCTGTTTTTCAAGGACCTGACCAAGGTCGAGCAGCTCGAGGAACGCGAACGGCTGCGCGACCGCCTCGTGGCACTCGGCGAAATGGCGGCCGCCATCGCGCACGAAGTAAAGAACCCGTTGGCGGGCATCGAGGTCATGGCCGGTCTCCTCAAGCGCCAGGCGGCGGTGGCCGAGTCGCCCGATGCGCAGTCGCTGTTGAACGACATCATCAGCGAAGCGAAGATGGCCAACCAGATCGTGCACGAGGCGCTCGAGTTCGTCCGGCCCATCCGGCTGCAGGTCGAACACACGGCGCTCGCCGACGTGATCCAGGCCTCGATCACGCTGGCCGAAACCAAGATTCCGCGCCTCCACATCAGGCTCGTGATCAACATCGACAGCGGGCTGCCGCCCATCCAGGGCGACCATCATCAGCTCTGTCAGTTGTTCACCAACCTGCTGATCAACGCGTTCGAGGCGCTCGAAGGCCGGGGCACCGTTGAAATCACCGCGCACGAAGGCGTGCTCGAGGAGGACGGACACATGCCGATCGGCGACGCGCTCGCGACACGGTCGGTCATCGTCGAGGTCACCGACGACGGTCCCGGCGTGCCGCGCGAGCTGCGCGACCGGATTTTCAACGCGTTTTTCACGACGAAGCCCCAGGGATCGGGGCTCGGGCTGGCGATCGTCCGCAAGGTCGTCGACGCGCACGACGGGCGCATCGACATCCAGAGCGGGCCGCACGGCACGTGCTTCCGGGTGACACTCCCGGTGTCGGGAGCCAACGACTGGTTCGTGCCAAGGGCTGCGGTGCCGGCGCGGACTTCCACGGACGACTAGGAGAGATATGGGTCGCATTCTCATAGCTGACGATCACGATGCCCTCCGGCGCGGGCTCGCCCGGGCGCTGACGGCTGCCAATCACGAAGTGGAAGAAGCTCCCAACGGCAACCAGGCCATCGAGCGGCTGCACGACGGGCATTTCGACGTCGTGCTGAGCGATCTGAAGATGGGCGGCAGCGACGGGCTCGACGTGCTCCGCACGACCAAAACGCTCCATCCCTCGACCGCCGTCATCCTCATGACCGCCTTCGGATCGGTGCACACGGCGGTGGAAGCCATGAAGAGCGGCGCCTTCGACTACGTGCAGAAGCCCTTCGAGATCGAAGAAATGGAAGTGAAGATCGAGAAGGCGCTCGAAATGCGGCGCATGCGCCACGAGCTCGATTACCTGCGGCATACCCAGAACGACATCTACGATTTCGACCGCATCGTCGGCCAGAGCGATCCGCTCAAGCGGGTATTCGGCGTCGTGAAAAAAGTGGCCAAGAGCAATACGACCGTGCTGATTCGCGGCGAGACGGGCACCGGCAAGGAGCTGATCGCGGGCGCCATCCATCACAACTCGCTGCGCGCGTCGCGGAACTTCGTCAAGGTGAACTGCGCGGCGCTTCCCGAGACGCTGCTCGAATCGGAGTTGTTCGGACACGAGAAGGGCGCGTTCACGGGCGCCGACCGGCAGCGCATCGGCCGCTTCGAACAGGCCGACGGCGGCAGCCTCTTCCTCGACGAAGTCGGCGACATGAGCGCGGCGATTCAGGCGAAGATCCTGCGCGTCCTGCAGGAGCACGAGTTCGAACGCCTCGGCGGCACGCGCACGCAGAAGGTGGACGTGCGGCTCGTCGCGGCGACCAACCGCGATCTATCCGTGATGGTGGCGTCCGGAGCATTCCGCGAAGACCTGTACTACCGGCTGAACGTCGTCTCGGTGGAGATGCCGCCGCTGCGCGAGCGCAAGGAAGACATCATCCCGCTCGCGATGTTCTTCGTGAAGAAGTTCGCCGGCGAGCTGAAGAAGAAGATCGACGGGATCGATCCGGAGGCGCAGAAGATGCTGCTGCGCTACAACTGGCCCGGCAACATCCGCGAGCTCGAGAACTCGGTGGAGCGGGCGATTCTGATGACCGAAGGGCAGTTCATCACGTCGGAAGATCTGCGCCTGGGCGAAGCGGCGACCGCCGGTGTGACCAGCGCGCGCGAGGCATCGGCGCTCGTGAAGATTCCGCCGTCGGGCGTGCCGCTCGAGGAAATCGAGCGGAGCGCGCTGATGGAAGCCTTGAAGATGTCGAACTGGGTGCAGAAGGACGCCGCGGAGCTGCTCGGCATCAGCCCGCGCGTGATGAATTACAAGATCAAGACGCTCGGCATCGAGTTCCCGAGAGGTCGGCGGCCGATGGTCGCCGCAGCAAGCTAGTCGCTGGGCGCAAGTCGACAGTCGTCAGGCGAAAGTCTAGTCGCAAGTCCAGTCGCAAGTCCCGGGCGACGGTTGAACACAGCCGTCGCCCTTCTTTTTCTCGCACCTCTCGCACCCAACGCACCTAACTATTGTCCCGCTCTGAGAATCTCCAGAAACACTCGTTCCGTCTCCTGAGACGGATCGGCGCCGAGCTCGTCGCGAAACAGCTCGCGGCATTTGCCGAAGACGCGCAAGGCTTCGCCGCGATTGCCCATCTGCGCGTGTGTCTGCATGAGGTGCCGGTAACCCGTTTCCTGGAACGGCTCGAGCTCGATAATTTCCGTCGCGTATTGCACGGCCAATCCCGGCTCCCCATTCCCGGCACTGATCTTCGACAGAATATGCAGGCCGCGGACGAGCAGAGACCGAAGCTTCCCGCGGCGAGCTTCAATCCACACGGCTTCGTCGCCAGCGAGGAACGGACGCCGTGCAATCGTGACGAGGCCAACCGCATGACCCCATGCGCGCCGCATGTCGCCGGCGCGAAATGTGCCCTCGGCTTCGTCCATGGCGTTCGCCGCGTACTCCAGATCGATCCAGATGTCGTGGGGAAGACGCAGCTGCACCGTCCCCGAGAGCACTTCAACGGCGGCGTTCGTCGTAAGACCAGCCCGCTTGAATACCGCGCGAAGCTTGCTGAGATTGGCGTTGAGGGAAACATCGAGCTCGCGAGGTGGTGTGTCAGGCCAGACGACCGCGATCAATTCGTCCTTGCTGACAGGCCGTTGACGCTCCGATATCAGGAACGCGAAAGCCAGGCGCCCCTGCCGTCCCGCAAGATCGCGCTCCTCGACGAGAACGCTGCCATGCTCCAGCGATATCCGCCCGGTCAGGTAGATGCGCGCGGTCGCCAAGGTTTTGCCAACCTCCCCGCAAGATTCTGGTAATAGAGTGCGCCTATATTACGTCCCGGAAAGGAGCTGTCATGCAGAAAGTCATCAATTGCTCGTGCGGCTACATCGTGAGGGCGGAGAACGACGAGAAGCTCGTCACCAAGGCGCAGGAACACGCCAAGCAGGTGCACCAGATGGATCTGACCCGCGAGCAGGCGCTCGCGATGGCCAGACCCGAGTAGCCGCACTTTCTTGCCGGGTCGTCCACCGCGAAGACGGCTACGCCCGCGGGTGCGACTTCTTGTAGACGTCGATCAACTGCTGCGCGTTGACGTGCGTGTAGCGCTGGGTCGTGCTGAGACGGGCATGGCCCAGCAGCTCTTGAATGGCTCGAAGATCGGCGCCGTTGGCGAGCAGGTGCGTCGCGAATGAGTGTCGCAATGCGTGCGGGCTGATGCCGAACTTCGCGCCGCACTCGGCGACGTAGCGACGCACCAGGCGATCGACGCTTCGCGCCGATAAGCGCTCGGCGCGATAGTTCAGGAACAAAGGCGCCTGCGCAGCCACTCGCCTTCCGGGCTTCGCTTTCGCACCCGTCGCACCTCTCGCACCCAACGCACCCAGCGCACCCGTTCGATCCTTCAGGTACGCACGGATGGCTTCCACAGTCGTATTGTTGAAGGGAACCAGCCGCTCCTTACGCCCCTTCCCCATCACGCGGACCATGCGGCCTGAGAGATTCACGTCTTCCATGTCGAGTCCGACCAGCTCGCTGAGGCGAAGGCCGGATGCGTAGAACAGCTCGAGGATGGCGCGGTCGCGCCGTCCGAGGGGCATCGACGAATCCGGCATCTCGAGCAGCCGGTTCATTTCCCCGACGGTCAGATGAGCGGGAATCGTCTCGGGGATCTTCGGCGACGCGACGAGCGTCGCCGGATCGTCCTCGATAAGGTCTTCACGCCTCAGGAACTTCACGAACGTCCGAATCGCCGACAGCTTTCGCGCCGACGACGAGGCCGAGATGCGCTGCTTGTGCAGCTCGCCGAGGAACGCCCGAATGGCGAACGCGTCGACGTCTGACGGCGTCAGCGCGTCCATGCGTTTCTGCCGGATGCGCGCGGTGTGGCCGAGGAAGGTCGCCACGTCGTTTTCGTACGCCGCAAGCGTGTGCGCCGACACGTCGCGGCGACGGAGGTGTTGAAGGAAGTCTTTGAGCGTGTCTCGCATTATCGATGGGCAGGGCTAAAGCCCTGCGCTACCGCCGTCTTGGGCAGGGCTAAAGCCCTGCGCCACCGCTACCAGTCCTGGCAGGGCTGAAGCCCTGCGCTACCGGTCTTCCTGTCGCCTCGTTCCAGGCTTTCAGATCCGCCAGGGCACGCTCCGAGATGGCCAGCTTCCGCTTCTGCTTGTCGCGAATGTGCGCGGCCGGCGGCTCCATGATACCGAAGGTGATGTTGGTCGGCTGATAGTCGTGCGGGTTCGCGTGAGACACGTAGAAGGCGAGCGCGCCGATGGCCGTCGTGCGCGGGGGCACCCGCAGAACGTCACCACGCGTCAGCGCCGCTGCGTTCGAGCCGGCAAGGAGGCCCGAGGCGGCCGACTCGACGTAGCCTTCGACGCCGGAAATCTGCCCGGCAAAAAACAGGAAGGGGTTCTTTCGCGTCTGCCACGTCTCGTGCAGGACGGTCGGCCCGTTGATATAGGTGTTGCGGTGCACCATACCGAACCGCACGAACTCGGCGTGCTCGAGACCGGGAATCATGTGCAGCACCCTGGCCTGCTCTCCCCACTTCAACTGCGTCTGAAAGCCGACCAGGCTGTAGTGGTCGCCGGCCAGATTGTCCTGGCGCAGCTGCACGGCAGCGTACGGTTGCCGCCCGGTGCGGGGGTCGGTGAGCCCGACGGGCTTCATCGGCCCGAAGCGCAGCGTGTCTTCTCCACGATGCGCCATCACTTCGATGGGCAGGCAGCCTTCGAAGAATTTCTCCTTGTCGAAATCGTGCACGGTCGCCGATTCGGCGGTCGTGAGCGCCGCGTAAAACGCGCGATACTCGTCTGCCGTCATCGGGCAGTTCAGATAGTCGCCTTCCCCATCGTCAATTCCGCATATCTTGGGCGCGTTCAGCGGCCCTGAACCGATCCCTAATCCCAAATCCCCAATCCCTGCACTGCCTGGCTTCGAGCGAACGCTCCGATCCCAGCGTGAGGCACGAAAGACCTTCTCCATGTCGATCGTCTCGGCCAGGACGATCGGGCTGATCGCGTCGTAGAAATACAGATGCTCGCTGCCGACCAGGCTGACGATGGCCGCCGACAACGCCGGCGACGTCAGCGGACCGGTCGCGATAATGACAGGTGATTCCGACGTCGCGGCGGGAATCGACGTCACTTCCTCGCGCGACAGCGTGATGAGCGGATGCTCGTGGACAGCCTGCGTCACCGACCGCGCGAAGAGATCGCGATCGACGGCCAGCGCGGCGCCCGCCGGCACGCGCGCGAGCTCGGCGGCGTGCATGACGAGCGAGTCGAGCCGGCGCATCTCCTCTTTCAGGAGCCCGACGGCATTGTCCAGCTTGTCTCCGCGGAACGAGTTGCTGCAGACGAGCTCGGCGAGCCGATCGGTCTTGTGGACTTCGGTGGGCCGGACGGGCCGCATTTCGTGGATGGTGACGGGAACACCGCGCGACGCGGCCTGCCATGCCGCCTCACAACCGGCGAGACCGCCCCCGATGACGTGAATCATGTTTTCAGTTCTCAGTTCTCAGTTGTCAGTGGTTCTTACTGAAAACTGACAACTGATGACTGACGACTAGGCAGGTACCGCCTCTTCGAGCGGCGCGTCCTTCACGTACGAGCAATCGTCCTTGCTGCAGACGAGCTGCCGCCCCGCCTTCTTCGTGATCTTCTCGAGCAGGAACGGCGTGCCGCAAGTCGGGGCACGCTTCGGCAATCGGTTTCTTCCAGAGCGTGAAATCGCAGTCGGGGTAGTTGGCGCACCCGTAGAAGACCTTGCCGCGTCGCGACTTTCGTTCGACGATGTCGCCCGCGTCCTTCGGGCAGGGAACGCCGGTGGCCTTCATCTTGACGTACTTGCAGTTGGGATAGTTCGTACACGCGGTGAACTCGCCGAAGCGCCCCTGCTTGATGACGAGGTTCGACTGGCACTTCGGGCACTTCTCGTCCAGAATCTGGTCGGGCTTGGCGGCCTTCATCGCGCCGCCGGCCGAGATGATCTTCCTCGTCGTCTTGCATTCGGGATAGCCGGTGCACGCGAGGAACTGGCCGAACCGGCCGCGCTTGACGACCATCGGCTTGCCGCAGTTCTCGCACGTCTCGTCCTGCGTTTCGTCGACGTCCGCGTTGGGCTCGCTCTTCTCGAGCTCGCGCGTGTTGGTACAGTCGGGATAGCCGCTGCACGCGACGAACGGTCCGAACTTGCCGACCTTGATGACCATGCCTTTGCCGCAGCGATCGCAGATTTCCTCGGTCTTGATGCCTTCCTTGAGGTTCTGCATTTCCTTGCCGGCTTTGGCGAGGTCTTTCTTGAACTTCTTGTAAAAGCTGGTGAGGGTGCCTTTGTAGTCGGCTTTCCCCTGCTCGATGCGATCGAGATCTTCCTCGAGGCTGCGCGTGTACTCGACGTCGAGAATGTCGTCGAAGCTCTTGATGAGCAGGTCGGTGATGATCAGGCCGAGCGCCGTCGGCTTGAACTTCCCTTCCACCTTGTTCGCGTACTCGCGGTCCTGCAGCACGCCGATGATCGACGCGTAGGTGCTGGGCCGGCCGATGCCGTTTTCTTCGAGCTCTTTCACGAGCGTCGCCTCGGTAAATCGCGGCGGCGGCTGCGTGAACTTCTGCTCGGGACGGAGCGTCCTCAGCTCGAGCTTGTCGCCTTCGGCGAGCGGAGGCAGGACACCCGACGCGCTCTCGTCATCGTCCTTGTCCTTCTCTGTTTCGGGCTTGTCCTCGGCCGACGTCTGCATGCCGTAGGCCGCCTGCCAGCCCGGGAACTTCGGCACAGTGCCCTTGACGCGGAACACGTACTCGCCGGCTGTGATGTCGACGATGGTTTCGTCGAAGGTCGCCGGCGGCATCTGCGACGCCACGAAACGGTTCCAGATGAGGCGGTAAATCGAGTACTGCTCCGGCGTCAGGAACGGCCTGACTTTTTCCGGGTCGTACTCCATCGACGTGGGCCGGATGGCTTCGTGCGCGTCCTGGGCATCGGCCTTGGTCTTGAAGACGTTGGGCTTTTCGGGCACGTACTCGGCCCCGAAGGCCTCACCGATGTGCTCCCGCACGGCGGTCAACGCATCGTCGGACACCCGGGTCGAATCGGTACGCATATAAGTAATGAGGCCGACCGGGCCCTCGACCCCCAGGCCCGGAAGCTCGATGCCTTCGTAGAGCTGCTGGGCAATCTGCATCGTGCGCTTCACCGGGTAGCGCGCGGTCTGCTGCAGCTTGCTGGTAATGAATGGCGGCGCGGCGTTGCGCTTGCGCTCTTTGGTGGCTACCGAGGACACGACCCACGACGCGCCTTCGAGATCGCGCAGCACGTCCTTCGACCGCGCTTCGTCGCCGATCTTGATGTTCTCGTCGCGGTGCTTGACCAGCTTGGCCTCGAACTCGGGCGGAACGGGACCGGCGAGCGAGGCAAACAGGTGCCAGTACTCCTCCGGCACGAATTTCGAGATCTCCTGCTCGCGATCGCAGATGAGCTTGAGCGCCACGGACTGGACGCGCCCCGCGCTCAGGCCACGGCGCACCTTGTCCCAGAGGATGCGGGCTGATCTTGTAGCCCACGAGGCGATCGAGCACGCGGCGCGCCTGCTGCGCGTCGACCATCTTCATGTCGATCTGGCCCGGATGGTTCATCGCTTCCTGCACCGCCTTCTTCGTGATCTCGTTGAACATGAGGCGGTGGATCTTCTTCTTCTTCGTGCCGAGCTCTTCGGCGAGATGCCAGCCGATGGCTTCGCCTTCGCGATCGGGGTCGGTGGCGATGTAGATGTCGGTCGCGTCCTTTGCCGCGCTCTTCAGCTCGGCGATCACTTTCTTTCGCGCGGCGATCGGTTCGTACACCGGCGCGAAGCCTTCGTCGACGTCGACGCCGAGCTTGCTCTTCGGCAGATCGCGGACGTGTCCCATCGACGCCAGCACCTTGTACTCGCGCCCGAGATACTTGTTGATTGTCTTAGCCTTCGCCGGTGATTCAACGACGACGAGCGCTTTTGCCATGGGGACCTTTCGAATACCTTAGCACGGCCGACGAAATCGTACGAATCGGCCGCCCTCCACGCGAGCGATTGCACCCGCGAGCTCCAACTCGAGCAGCCGCGGCAGCAGCTTCACACGATCGACGCCCGAGCGCTCCGCGATCTCGTCGAGATCGTAGGCGTCGCCCTCGTCCATCGACCGGATAACTGGATCCTGAGACGCGGAATCCGGCGTGCGGGATTCTTTTCCGTCCCTCAGCCCTAAGCCCTCAGCCCTCAGCCCTGTGTGGATCTCTTCCAAGATATCGTCCGCACACTCGACAAGCTTTGCACCATCGCGCAGGAGGGCGTGCGCCCCGTAGTTGCGCCCTCCGAGCATATTGCCCGGAACTGCAAGCACGGCGCGCCCTTGCTCGAGCGCGAAGTCGGCGGTGATGAGCGAACCGCTCTTCTCTGCCGCCTCGACGACGACCACCGCCAGCGAGAGCCCGCTGATGATCCGGTTCCGCTGCGGAAAGTTTGATGGCAAGCGGAGGCGTGCCCGGATCGGAACTCGCTGACGAGCACCCCGCGGTGACGATGCGCTCGGCGAGCCGCGCGTGTTCGGGCGGATAGATGACGTCGACGCCGCAACCGAACACAGCAACGGTCGCGCCCCCGCCGTCGAGCGCACCACGGTGTGCGGCGGAATCGACGCCGCGCGCCATGCCGCTGACGACGATCACGCCGCGGCGCGCGAGATCGGCACCAAGCCTGTGCGCCACTTCGAGGGCGTAGGGCGACGCGCGGCGGGAGCCGACGATGGCCACCGACGGCGCGCGGAGGATGTCGACAACCCCTCTAACCCAGAGCGTCGGTGGCGGATCGTGAATGGCGGCGAGGGCGGTCGGATAACGGAGATCGCCTGTAGATATTGCACAAATCTTGGCGCTCACGACTGCTCCTTGGCGCAGCGCGAGCCGGTGCCTGACCTAAAGTAATACTAAGCCCCGCCCGGGCTTCCCTGCTATAGTGGAAGTGTCCTTATGCTTGGACGTTTCCTCATCATCTTTGGGCTTTTGATCTCGCTCGGCGGCGTGGCCTACGCGGACGCACGGGCCGACGCCAAGGCACAGGTGGAATTCGGCATCTCTGTGGCCCAGCGGGGGTTGTGGAAGGAAGCCATCTACCGGTGGGAGCGCGCGACGCAGATCGATCCCACGTATGCGGCGGGGTTCAACAATCTCGCGGTCGCCTACGAGCACGAAGGCATGCTCGACAAGGCCGCCGAGGCGTACGAGCGCGCGCTGAAGCTGGAGCCGAACAACTCGCTGGTGCGGCAAAATTTCGAGCTGTTCAAGGAAATCCATGACCGGACGAATCAGTCTCAAACTCCTTAGCTGCGTCCTCGCGGCTGGCGTCGCCGGTTGCGCCAGCTTTTACGAGATTCCGATCGAGACCCCGATCGCGGCCAAGCTCGACGTGTCGGCCTTCCAGCGCGTCTTCATTGCCGGGTTCATCTCGGGCGGCACCGAAGACGTCGACGGCAACCTCGAGACCGTCCGCCTGTTGCGCAGCCAGCTTCGCATGAAGTCGAGCCTGCGCGTCATCGACGCCGACGTGCTGCCGCTCATGGAAGTCGCCGCAGGGCGGGGGCCCGAGGGACAGGCTGCCGGACCGAGCGCCGAGCCCGCGCAGTCGACAGAGCCGGTGGCGATCAAGAACGAAAAAGATCTGCAGCCCTACGAACACATCTTCGCCGACGCCGACTACTGGAAGCGGATTGGCGAGGAATATCAGAATCCGCTCATCGTCACCGGCACCGTGCTGTTCATCCCGCATTCGCAGTCGGGCATGGTGCAGCGCGAGCGCGAAACGTTCGACCGCCTGGGCCGCCGCTACATCGAGCCGGTGCGCGAGTACATGGAGCGTAAGGGCTTCATCCTGCAGGAGAAGTTCATCTTCATCGACGGCCGTTCGGGCGCCCAGATCTATTCCGAGGCGCTGCGCGAAGAGCGGCTCTACAACCAGAACGACAACACGCCCGCGCTTTCGTCCTACTTCGAGCTGATGGACGAAATCCTGCCGCGTTTCCTGAGCACGCTCAGCACGCAGCGCGTCCGGGGCTCGAGAGTCCTGATCAAGTAGGTCCAGATTTAAAGGCTGTAACCCGTTATCGACAAAGCAGGTTAACGCCTGTGATATAATTTTGTGTTCCGACAGTGAATAAAGGGAGGGCAGTTCGTGTACGCCATCATTCAAGCCGGGGGTCGTCAAGTGAAGGTCGTGCCAGGCGGCACCGTCGAGCTCGACGGCAAGGCCGCCGAGGCAGGCAAGGAAGTGACTTTCGAACAGGTGCTGTTTCTGGCCAAGGACGGCGGTGAGATGACCGCCGGGGCGCCGTTTGTGAGCGGCGCGAAAGTACTGGGCGTCGTCGATGGGGAATCGCGCGGGCCGAAGGTGCGCGTCTTCAAGAAGAAGCGCCGCAAGGGCTTCCGCAAGCAGGCCGGACACCGCGCGTTCTACACGCGCGTGCGGATTACCGACATCGTCGGCTGAACATACTTTCGACTTCACTTTCGACTTTTCACTTTTTACTTTTTACTTTCGAGTAACACCCATGGCTCATAAAAAAGGACAGGGCAGCTCCCGCAACGGCCGCGACAGCAATTCACAGCGGCTGGGCGTCAAGCGCCACGACGGCAACATCGTGACCGGCGGATCGATTCTCGTGCGCCAGCGCGGACGCCGTTTCCAGCCCGGCCTCAACGTCGGGCTCGGCAAAGACGACACCCTCTTCGCGAAGGTTGACGGTCGCGTACGCTTCGAAGACCACGGCGCCCGTGGCCGCCGCATCAGCGTGCTGCCGCTTGAGTGACACTGGAAAGTGAAAAGTGAAAGTGAAAAGTAGAAAGTCTTCACTTTTACTTTTTACTTTCTACTTTTCACTTTCCACTTTCACGCCTCTCCCATGTTCGTCGACGAAGTCGACATCCTCGTAGAGGCCGGCGCGGGCGGCGCCGGCGCCATGAGCTTCCGGCGCGAGAAGTTCGTTCCTCGCGGCGGACCGGACGGCGGCGACGGCGGCAAGGGCGGATCGGTGTATGCCCTCGCCAGCCCCCACCTGAACACGCTCGTTTCCTATCGTTTCAATCGCGAGTTTCACGCAAAACGCGGCGGTCACGGCCAGGGGTCGAATCGAACCGGCCGCGACGCCGACGATCTCGAGCTGGCGGTGCCGGTCGGCACGCTGATCTTCGAAAAACCGGCGGACCCCGGTGACGAACCGGTGCTCATCGGCGATCTCGTCGATGCCGGCCAGCGGGTGCTCCTCGCCCAAGGCGGCATCGGCGGACGCGGCAACGCGCGGTTCGTCAGTTCGACCAACCGCGCCCCTCGCCGATTCGAGGAAGGTACGCCCGGGGTCACGAGGCAGCTGCAGCTCCATCTGAAGCTCCTCGCCGACGTGGGCCTCGTGGGATTTCCCAACGCGGGAAAATCGACGTTGATCTCGCGCATTTCCGCCGCGCGGCCCAAGATTGCCGACTACCCGTTCACGACGCTCATTCCGAACCTCGGCGTGGTGTCGCTCGGAGACAACCGCAGCTTCGTCGTCGCGGACGTCCCCGGGCTCATCGAAGGTGCGCACGAAGGCCGCGGGCTCGGCGATCGCTTTCTGAAGCATCTCGATCGCACGAGGGTGCTCATTCACCTCGTCGACGTGTCAGGCGGGTCTGGCCGCGATCCGATTGAGGATTTCGAGACGATCCGACGCGAACTGTCGCTGTTCAACGTCAAGCTCGCCTCGAAGCCCCAGATCGTCGCGGCCACGAAGATGGACGCCGTCACCGACCCGTCTTCGGTCGATGCGCTGGCCACGTACGTGACGTCGCACAATCTGCCTTTTCACCGGATTTCAGCGGTCACCGGCGAGGGACTGAACACGCTGCTGGAAACCGCATGGAAATATCTGACAGTCGCCGAGGGCGAGCCTGCACATGCGGGAGCACGCCGAGAAGACTAGACGATGCCGGTCACCTCGCCACGAATAGGCATACTCGGCGGGACGTTCGACCCGATCCACCTGGGGCACCTCGAGGCCGCATCGGCCGCCCGGCGCGAGCTGTCGCTCGATCGGATTCTGATCCTTCCCGCGCGGACGCCGCCCCATCGCAGCAGCGAGCCGCGCGCGTCCGTGTTTCACCGGTTCGCGATGGCGGCACTCGCCGCGGCCGAACGCGATATGATCGTGTCGGATCTGGAGCTCCGGCGCGAGGGACCGTCGTATACGGCGCTCACGCTCGAGGCACTCCACCGCGACGGATATTCGCCGTCACATTTGTATTTCATTACGGGCAGCGACGCGTTCGCCGAAGTGAATACCTGGTACGACTATCCACGCATCCTCGGTCTCGCGAACTTCGTGGTCGTGTCGCGTCCTGGTGCGCCTCGCGTTTCCGAACTAATCCCGAATCCCCAATCCCTACTCCCGAGTGCGCCGACCGTGCTTGCGGTGGAGGCGGATACTCCGGACGTGTCATCCACCGAGGTTCGACGCCGTGTCGGCGCCGGCGAGCCGATTGAAGGCCTCGTGCCGTCGAGCGTGGCCAGCCATATCCGCCGGCATCGCCTGTACGTGCCGGCGCCAGTCGCGGCGGTGATGTGACCCCACCTCGCAAACGTTCATCGAAAAAATTCCCCGCCCAGGTGCAGCGGGCCATCGAAGCCGCACAGGATCGCAAGGCCGTCGACGTCGTGGTGCTCGACCTCCGTCCAGCCGACGGGTTCACGGACTACTTCCTGATCATGACCGGCGCCAACATCAGGCAGATTCAGGCCATCTCGGACGCCATCCAGGATGCGCTCGGCTCGGCCGGCGTCAAGCCGGCGCATGTGGAAGGCGGCGAACGCGCCGGGTGGATCCTGCTCGACTACTTCGATTTCATCGTGCACATCTTCAGCCCCGACTCGCGCGCGTTTTACGCATTGGAACGACTGTGGGGATCCGCCGATCGCGTCGCGATACCGGAGCCCGCTCCGCCATACTCCGCTCCTCGCGACCAATGACCATAACAACCTGGGGATTAGGGATTAGGTCAGACGCGCTTCGCGCGTGCAATTTCTGCGATCGTTTGACGTCCGTCTCGCGTTAATTCCTTCAACAAAATCCGGCCCGCAGCCCAAATCTCGTCTGTTCTGGAGAGGAACGCGCCTTGCGATGTGACGCGCATGGCATCAATCACTTCCTTCAAAGAGCTAACTGTATGGCAGGTAAGCATGGATCTGGCAGTCGTCGCCCGACCAAGGCCTATCTCAACCACTTATCGTTTTCCCTGGGCTCTCACGGGGAGGTGGAGACGCTGTTTGAGCTTATTCGTCGACGGAAGCTCGTGCCAGAACCGCTGCTCGGCAAGGGAGCCGTGCTCATCGATCCCATAGGCAGGATGCTACACGGCCTCACTGAATCCCTGGAGGCGCGCGTCAACGCGCAGAACGCGTGACACCCGTGACAGCTCGAATCCCGAATCCCAAATCCCTATTCCCTTTTCGGGATTTAATCCCTAATCCCCAATCCCTAATCACTGCACTAGGCAACGCCTCTGTCGCGGCGTTGCTGGCGCCAGCCTGCGCCGTCTGCGAGGCGGTGCTGGACGAACCATTGTCGGGATGTGTGTGTCGAATCTGCTGGACGGCGGTTCGGCCCATTACGCCGCCGGTGTGTGATACGTGCGGCGATCCGCTGGCGCGCCCGTCCCAATCACCAGTCCCCATTCCCCAACCCCTGGATGGGTGCCAATCCCTAATCCCCAATCCCCAATCCCTCTGCGGATTGTGCGGGAGGCATCGCTCCACCGTCACTCGCGCGCGGGCCGTCGGCGAGTACGACGGCGCGCTCAGAGACATCATCCACGCGTTGAAGTACGGTGGTCGCCGGTCGCTGGCGCGTCCACTTGCCGTCCTGATGCGCGATCGAGGCGCCGAGCTCCTGGCCCAGGCCGATTGTGTCGTGCCGGTCCCGCTCCACTGGAAGCGGGAATACTCACGCGGTTTCAACCAGGCCCGGGAGTTGTGCCGGTATCTTGGTTTGCCAGTGGTCGAGGCATTGATTCGTACACGGCACACACGGGCGCAGGTCGAGTTGGCCGCCGATCGCCGCCGGGCAAACGTCGCGGGCGCGTTCCGCCGGCGTCGCGGTCTGATTTCCAGACCGCGCATCGCGGAAACGAAGGTGTTGCTCATCGACGATGTGAGCACGACCGGCGCGACGCTCGAGTCATGCGCAGAGGTGTTGAGGACGGCAGGGGCGTCAGAGGTCCATGCTCTCACCATCGCGAGAGTCACCACGCGTGCCGCCGTCTCTTGAGTTATATGTATGAAACAGACATACTTATGCATATGCGGACGACGTTGATTATCGACGACCGGATGTTGGCCGAAGCGATGCGGCTGACCGGATTGAAAGAGAAGACTGCCGTCGTCCACGCCGGTCTGCAGGCGTTGATCAGGCGGGAGAACGCGAAACGACTGATGGCATTGGGAGGAACCGAGCCCAGGGCCGCGGCGTCACCACGACGCCGTCCTCCGCAGTTCCGCAATCCATGACTCTGGCTGATTCGTCGGTCTGGATCGACCACTTCAGGCACGGCAATGCTTCCCTCGTGAAGTGCCTCGAAAACGACGAGGCGCTCTGCCATCCGTTCATCATCGGTGAACTCGCGTGCGGATATCTGCCCTCGAGAGCTTCGACCTTACGCATGCTTCAGACACTGCCAGAGGCACCATTGATGCAGCATGAGGAATTGCTCCTCCTCATCGAGCGCCATCGCCTCATGGCCTCGGATATTGGATGGCTTGATGCGCACCTGCTCGGCTCCGTTCTGCTGGCCGGAGCTCGGCTGTGGACCCACGATCGTGTTCTGGCGAAGGCTGCGACGAGGCTGGGCGTACGCAGTCCCTATTAATCGCGCGTCGTCAACCGGGCTGAAACTGCCGTAAACACCTGCTCGGCGATGGCGTCTTTGGTCTGTTCGCCATCGATCAGCACCCAGTCGGGTT
Source organism: Vicinamibacterales bacterium (assembly GCA_963746535.1). Lineage (GTDB taxonomy): Bacteria > Acidobacteriota > Vicinamibacteria > Vicinamibacterales > JAMQPK01 > JAMQPK01. Next base: position 854,781 of record CAVVBP010000014.1, read on the forward strand.
GGCGGGCCTGCCGCTGATAGCTTTCTCGAACGCGGCCGAGCAGCACCAGGTCGCGCTCGTAGCGATCCCGATCGTGGGCTTTCCGCTTCGCGGCGGTCTCTGGCGCGATGTCCACGTAGACAGTGAGGTCGGCCGGCGGCAGGAAACGTTGAATGTCCTCCAGCCACGCCGCGTCGAGCCCTTGCGCCTCGCCATAGGCAATGCTCGAGGCACGATAGCGATCGCACAGGAGAATCAGTCCGCCGGCCATCCATTCGAGGATCGCCTCACGCCGCTCGTGGCGGTTGGCCACAAACAGAAGCTGCATGACGTCGGGGCCGTATTCGCGTTCGCCTTGCAGCGCGCGCGCGATCTCCTCTCCGATCGACGTCCCGTAGTCGGGAAACGAAAGCAGCCGAACCTTGCGGCCGGCCTCACGCAACCGTTCGCGCAATTGCTGCGCCTGCGTCTCTTTGCCGCTCTGATCGAGCCCTTCGAACGCAATCAACATACCGGACATGGGGGTCAATAGAATCTAAAAGCTAAAATCTAAAAACTAAAATCTTAGAAGCTGGAAGCTAGTTCGTCTCGAGAGAAAGCTGATCGTCAATCGTCTGGCGGCGGCGAATCAGCCTGACCTTGCCGTCGTCCACCAGGACTTCCGGCGGCAGCGACCGCCGGTTGTAGTTGTTCGACATGGACGATCCGTAGGCGCCCGCGTCGAAAATCGCCAGGGCATCGCCGACCTCCAGCGCGGGCAGACGGCGATCGTGGCCGAGCGCGTCGGTCGTCTCGCACACCGGGCCCACGATGTCGTAGCAGATCTCGCGCGCCTGGCGGGGCGTCACCGGCTCGATCCGGTGGAACGAGCCATACAGCGCCGGGCGCATCAGCTCGGTCATCCCGGCATCGAGCACGGCGAAGTGACGGCCGCTTGCGGCGGGCTTGATGTCCACCACGCGCGCGACGAGCACGGCCGACGCGCCGACGATGTATCGGCCCGGCTCGAGCGCGACCGAAAAACCCGAGGGCGCCACGATGGCAAGGATCGCCGCCGCGTACTCGGCCGCCGACGGCACACGCGAGCCGTCGTAGGAGATGCCGAGACCGCCTCCGACATCGATGTGCTCGAGCAGAATCCCGGAGTCGCGAAGTTCCCGCGCCAGCCGCACGACCTCGCCTGCCCCGCGCTGAATCGGCTCGGTGCTGATGATCTGCGAGCCCAGATGCACGTGAATCGCGACCGGCTGGAGTCCCGGCTGTTCCGACATCCGGCGGTACAGACCGGCGGCCTGCTCGAGGGGCACGCCGAACTTGTTGATGTGGAGGCCCGTGGAAATGTGAGGGTGGGTGCCGGCGTCGATGTCGGGATTCACGCGCACGGCGACCCGTGCACGCACACCCCGCGCCCGGGCCGCGCGATCGATCCGCTCGAGCTCGCCGGACGATTCCGCGTTGATCGCCTTCAGCCCGAGCTGGACGGCCCGCTCGATCTCGTCAGGCGACTTGCCGACGCCGCTGAAGACGATATCGGACGGGGAAAAGCCGGCGCGCAGCGCGAGGTCGACCTCGCCGATCGAGTTCGCGTCGACACCGCTGCCTATTCCGCACAGCAGGCGCACAATCGCCAGCGACGAGTTCGCCTTCAGCGCGTAATGAATGCGGTGCGGATGAGACCCGAACGCGGCGTCCAGATCGCGGTACGCGGTCCGGATCGACCCGGCGCTGTAGACGTAGAGGGGCGTGCCGTGCTCGCGCACGATCTGGTCGAGCGGCACGCCATCACAGACGAGCACCCCGGCGTCGCGAAAAAAGCCTGACACGTGGGAATCTTACACTAGGCTATGATTCAGTCGCCGGTGTCCATCGAAGCGACAATCCAGCGCGCGGGCGACGGCGACCAGGCCGCGTGGGAAACGATCGTCCGCACCTACTGGCGAAAGGTCTTCAACGTCGCGTACCGCTTCGTCGGCACCTACGAAGAGGCGGAAGATCTGACGCAGGAGATTTTCCTCAAGGTCTTTCGCTCGCTCAACACGTTCGACCAGCGGGCGAATTTCCAGACCTGGCTCATCAGCGTGAGCCGGAACTACTGCATCGATCGTTACCGCAGCGGCCGGCGCGATCGCGAGATCTTCGCGCGCGAGGTGAATGCGGCGGACGTCCAGGCCGAGGCGCCCGGACCCAGCGCGCATGCGCGGGTCGAACTGCAGGATCGCGTCGCCCTGCTCCGCGAGGCGCTGAGGGGCCTGTCGCCCCCGCTTCGCACAGCCGTGCTGCTGCGCGACATCCACGAGCTGTCGTACCAGGAAATCGCCAGCCAGCTCGGCGTGGCGGAAGGCACGGTGAAGTCGCGTATCAACCGCGGACGGGCGGAGCTGGCGAAACAGATAGAAGCCCTTCGAAAGGAAAAAGGGGTCTGATCCCCTGACAGGAGCACGCATGAGCGTCACGAGCGAACAATCCGGCGATGTGGTCGTTGTCAATGCCGCACCCGCACGGCTCATCCATCCGTCGTTGTCGGAGTTTTCGAACGCGGTGACCGGCGAAATCACCAAGGGCTCGCGCAAGATCGTCATCAACTTCGGAGGTGTCGAGTACCTCGACAGCGCCGCCATCGGCTGCCTCATGGACCTCTACCGCCAGGCGACGGCCGCGGGCGCCACGCTGAAGCTGGCGGCGCTCCAGCGCCGGGTTGAGACGATGCTCACCCTGACGGGCGCGAACCAGTTCATGGAAATACACAGCGACGCCGCCACGGCCGTGAAGAGCTTCTGAGGGGCCGATCATGCGCACCATAAAGACGACGACAGGCGCGAGCATCAACCTCGACGGCGATCTCCTGGCCATCCTCGAGACCCTGTACCGCGAGCTGACGGTGAAGCGGAACTTCGAGCGATCGTTCGAGGATATGATCCAGGAGATCAGGCAGCTCATCGACCAGATGACCGACGAGGAACGCCGCGCCTATCTCACTGAAAGCCTGTTCCTGAACTCGGTGAAATACGAAAACGACCGGGCCGAGGCACTTATGAGAAAATTGACGAAGAAGTAGCCTTGTCTCTCAACTACCTGGCAACGAAATTCCAATGCACCTGGCCGTGGAGCACGCTCGTCATGCTCTGCGACGGCCGCGTCGTCTGTGGCTGCGCCGATCCGTACGGCAAGCGTGTCCTGGGCGACGCGAAGATCGCCAGCATCGGCGAAATCTGGAACGACACGCGTATCAGCACGCTGCGCGCCGACCTCAACGCCGGCGGCTCGACGCTTCTGCGGTGACTGCCCGCTGAAGTTGCCGCTCCGTGGCGAAGCGCCGAAAGAACGGCCGCTCGACGCCGGACGGCTGCCCAGCCGGCTGTACATCGAATGCACGGCCGCCTGCAACATCTCGTGCACCGAAGCGTGCTGCGCGCCGGAAACCGGCATCACGAAGACCCGCAACGCCGGGATGCTCGACTTCGATCTGTTCCGGAATGTCGTGGACGAGGCGGGGCCGGGACTGGTGCGCATCGATTTCTTCAACTACGGCGAGGCCTTCCTGCACAAGCGCGCCATCGAGATGTGCGAGTACATCAAGGGACGATTTCCGCACATCTATCTGTACACCAGCACGAACGGCCTGATGTTCACCGAAGAATCGGCGCGCCGGCTTGCCAACTCGGGCATCGACGAAGTCACCTTCTCGATCGACGGCGCTTCGCAGGAGACCTACGTCCAGTACCGCCAGCGCGGAAAGTTCGATCTCGCCATCCGCAATCTGCGGATCATGGCGGAGGAAAAGCGGAAGTCGAGACGGGACGTTCCGCACCTGAACTGGCGCTACATCCTCTTCAAGTGGAACGACAGCGACGCAGAGATGAATCGCGCGCGTCAGCTGGCGGCGGAGATCGGCGTCGACCGGCTGTCGTGGGAAATCACGGACCATCCCGAAAGCTCGTTCTCGCGCCGCTTCCTGCCCGGCACGCCCGACTTCGAGACGATCAAGAACGAAATCTGGGACATGACCGGTCTGGGCAACGCCATTCCCGGGGCCACGCCCAGGGCGAAGATCGAGATCAGGAAGCGCTTTTTCCCGACGCGCCCCCTGAAAACGCGCGCCGAGAAAAAGCTGAAAATCAAGACGCGCGTGCAGAATGTCTCCGACCGGCCGTTCCCCGCCAAAGCCTCGTACGGCCGTCGTCTGGTCCGGCTCGGCGCGCAGCTGTGCGACGAGACGGGCACGCTCATCGAGCGCGACTACGCCCGCGCGTGGCTGCCCGAAACGCTCAAGCCCGGTGCGACGCTCGATGTGCCCATCGAGATCGTGGCGCCCAAGACGCCCGGAAACTACCTGCTGAAGTTCGATCTGGTCAGCGAGGGCATCGACTGGTTCGAAAACAACGGCTCGCCAACCACGCTGAAACCCCTGGTTGTGCGGTAGGGGTCGGGAGGGGTTTTCCTCTGCATCGGAAGGAAAACCCCTCCCGACCCCGTTTCGATAACCGAGGTGCGGCTCGCGGTCAGTCCAAACCGAGCGTCACGAGCAGGTCGCCGGCCGGAATCGAGACATACTGCTTGCCGTCTGCCAGATAGCTGATCGCGGAACCATACACCGGGCCGTTGCTGGTAAACGTCCAGAGCCGCTCGCCGGTCGTCGCGTCCAGCGCGAAGATGACCCCTTCCATCGTGCCGCCGAATACCAGGTTGCCGGCCGTGCTCATCAGGCCGCCCCAGGGTGGCGTCACGACACGATGTTCCCACTTGATGTTGCCGTTGGCGGGATCGATCGCAATCGCCTTGCCCCAGCTTTCCTCGGGGGCGAAGCGAGGGCCGCGGCCCCGATTGAACAGTTGCTGCGGCGACGGTCCAGGACCGCCGGGCTCGGTCGTCGGATGTGGCACTTCGTTCTTGGTGAAGACGCGCCGTTCCTCGCGGGCGAACACGTAGAGGAGCTTCGTCAGCGGGCTATAACTGTGTGCCATCCAGTTCGAGCCACCGTCGATGCCCGGCCAGACCTGGTCGTTGCCTTCCGGCGTCGGCTCCATGCCGGGCCTGACGATGGGCCGGCCGTTCTTCTCGAAGTCGAACCCGTCGTTCCACGTCTGCTTCACGAACGCCTTGGCCGACAGGAATTTTCCGTTCGTGCGATCGATCACGTAGAAGAACCCGTTGCGATTCGGCCAGGCCAGCACCTTGCGCGGCTGTCCCAGAAAGGTCGTATCGACCAGAACGGGGTTCTGCGTCGAGTCCCAATCATGCGTGTCGTGCGGCGTGAACTGATAGAACCACTTGAGCCGGCCGGTATCGGGATCCAGAGCGAGCACCGAACAGGAATACAGGTTGTCGCCGGCGCGCATGTCGTCGAAATAGTCGGGCCACGGGTTGCTCGTGCCCCAGAAGAGCGTGTTCGTCTCGGGGTCGTACGCACCGGTGTTCCACGTCGAGGCGCCTCCGGTCTTCCACGAATCGCCGTTCCATGTGCCGAAGTTCGGGTCCCCGGGCTGCGGGATGGTGTTGAACCGCCAGAGTCGCTGTCCGGTCTTCGGATCGTAGGCATCGAGGAAGCCGCTGACCCCGCGCTCGCCGCCCGCCATGCCCACAATCAGCTTGTCCTTGACGATGAGCGGCGCGCCGGGAGCAGCATAGCCGCCGGCGGCCGTGTGATCGAACATCTGCGTCTTCCAGAGCTCGCGTCCGGACTTGGCATCAACCGCGATGACGTGCATGTCGAGCGTGTTCATGAACAGCGTCGAGCCGAGCATCGCGAGGCCGCGATTCACCCGGCCGCAGCAGTTGAACGTGCGCTCCGGGTTGCGGTGCTCGTACATCCAGAGCTGCCGGCCGGTGACGGCGTCGAGCGCGTAAATGGCGTTTTCGGGCCGGGTCAGGTACATGATCCCGTCGACGACCAACGGGGTCGTCTCGAACTTCTCGATGTGGCGGCCCTGAAACAACCACTTGACGCGCAGGTTCTTGACGTTCTGCGACGTGATCTGGTTCAGGCGGCTGTAGCGCCATCCGCTGTAGCTGCCGGAATACATCAGCCAGTTGCCGGGCTCCTGCTCTGCCTTCAACAGCCGATCTGATGTCACGGGCGCGCTCTGGCCGCTCAACGTCCAGGAAGCGGCCGTCACCAGAATGGCCGCAATCGTCCACGCACCGGCTCGCGTCGAAATCATTGTGCCCCCTTCAACGAGTTCAAGAACGCCACGACGTCTTCGAGATCCTTGCGGTTCAGCGATGCGTAGGCAGGCATCAGCGATGGCTTGTCGAAGCGGAGTTCCCGGACGTTTTCCATGAGGAACGACCGCAGGTTGTCGCGCGTGTCGCGCAGCTGGATGGACAGGTCATCGCGATTCAGCCGGATGCCGGTGACCGTCTGCCCCGACTTCAACACGACCTGCACACCGCGATACGCAATCGGGATGTCCGTCTCGGGCGTCACGAGCGATTCGGTCAGAAACTTCAGACCGCGCCGGCGTCCGATTTCGGTCAGGTCCGGTCCCAGGCTGCCTCCCTCATTCCCGATGCGGTGACAGGTGGGACATCCCCGCTTCTCATAGACCATCCGGCCGGCGGACGCATCGCCCGTCGCCTTCTCGAGCAGTCCCTGCGATCCAAGCCGCTTGACGAAGCCCACCATCTGCCACACTTCATCGTCGGTGACACGCACGGGCGCCATTTCGCTTCCCGGAATGCCGTTTCGAATGGAGTTGTAGAGCTCGGGGTCTCGCCCGCCCCGCCGGTAGACGCCCGCCGTGAGATCGGCGCCGCGCCCTCCTTCGCCGAACGAGCCGTGGCAGTACGAACAATGCTTCTGAAACAGCACTTCGCCCGCACGGATATCGGCCTCCGACGAAAACGGATTGACCTCGGGGATGGACGCCTGTTGAGGTTGCGGTTCCCTGCCCGCCAGCGCGGGATTCTGCGGAGCTTGCGCGCGCATGACGGAGGTCAGCAGGACAACGCAGCAACAGAGCCAAAGTATCCGGTGCATGCGGGGAGTATCGCTCATTTCAGACCTCGTGGAGGGCCACATCCTCAATCTCAGTGATCTCGACGGTGTCCCCCTTGATGGCCCCGATGCCAAACCGGTAAAGCCCTCTTGGAGTTTCGCCGGAGATTCGCGCCCCGTCTTCGGCCGCATCGAACACGCTGAGGTGGCAGCCGCATTCGAACAGGGGATGCGTCGCGGTTCCGCGCATCATCCGGCCGAGCTGGGCCTGGTCGGTCACCAGATCGACCTGACATTGTTCGTGGGGACAGGTGACGCAGAGTGCGCTCAGCTCTTCCAGCACGACCGGCGCATCAACCGCCCCGGCCGTTGCATTTCCACGCCGGAACAGCACCCCGCTGATGAGGACCCTTCGCGGCTGTGCCGTCGGGGTCGCGGGGGCTATCGCTTCGGCGACGAATGTCACGGGGCGCCAGGGTGTCGCGACGTCCTGGATGGGAATGCTGACTGGCCGCGTCAGCGTGGCGTACTTGATCGGAGCGCGGGCAACCTGGGCCCGCGCCCGCCGGCCAAAACCGGCAAGCGCGAGCCAGGTGGCGATGAAGAGCCTCCGCGGGTTCATGTCACCGGGATGTTCTCAGCGGAGCGGTCGGCGCGGCAACGGTGAGCATGCGAGTGGGGTGGGATCCTTTCGGGAACTGAATGCGCCCCTTTTCCTTCTTCGCATCCACGTCGAACGCGATGAGCTCGTCGCTGCTGGGACAGTTGACGTAAACGGTTTTCGTGTCCTTGGACGGCATGATCCAGTACGGCTGGCGACCCACCGCAAAGCGCGCGATCTGCTTCGGTGTATCGCCGGTCACGTCGAACGCGAACGTCAGGTTGTGGACGACGTCGTTGCTCCACACTTCCCGGCCGTTGTTCGCGACAGCGATGCCGTGCGATCGGCTCCTCACGGCCTGCTCGTCGGCCGTCAGCGTAAAGGTCGCCTTCGAGATGACCTTGCGCGCCGCCGTATCGATGACCAGGAAGCCCATGAGATCGTCGACGTTCATGTAGAGCCGCCGGCCATCGGGGCTGATCGTGCCCGGCCGCGGTCCCGATCCGACGGGAATCGTGCCGACCGCTTTGTGCGTGCGCGCGTCGACGACCGTCACCTCTTTGGGCTGGGTTCTGGGCAGGCCGAGCGACTCGCGCGCGAAATGCCCCGGACCGCCGGCAATCGGCAGCAGATACACGAACCGTCCGTCGGGCGCCATCACCGTGTTGTGCCCGATGCCGAGCGTGTGGATGTATTCGATGATGGTTTCCTTCTGCGTGTCGAACACCTGCCAGTAGCCGGCATAGGAAGGCTGATACAGGAACCGCCCATCGGGCGTCACCGCGCCGTTCTGCGGCTCGACGCCAAACCCGACGTCGAAGGTCTTGATCACCTCGTCACGAACCGTATCGATCAGCGTGACGGTGCCTCCGATCTCGGCGGCGACATACAGCTTGTCCTGCGACGCGGGCGACGCCTGGCCGTGCGGGTGGTTGCCGACCTTGAGCGTCTTGATGTGCTTGAACGTCTTCAAGTCGACGACGGCCACCGTATCGGTGGACTCCAGCGAGATGTACAACTTCTCCTGTGTGGTGCCGGACGGCGGCGAGGGTGTCTGGGCTGTCGAAGACGAAGAAAATGTGGCCGCGAACCAGATAAGGCCGAGGGCGAGCGGGACATGTCGTCGCATGCGTCCTCCTTCCGAAGAATCGAGCCAGGCTTGGGTGCCATAACAATGACATGTGAGACCTGGTTTTGCCAGTTAAGACTGCGCCTTCCGGCCTATAATCCGCTGTCATGACGCACGACGAAATCGGCGAACGCGCCCGCCGGCGAATCATCCGGCGGCTCATGCCGTTCCTGTTCGTCCTGTACGTGTTCAACTACATGAACCGGGTCAACGTCGGGTATGCGGCGCTGCAGATGACCGGCGACCTCGGGTTCTCGAACACGGTCTTCGGATTCGGCGCGGGCATTTTCTTCATCGGCTACTTCCTTCTGCAGATTCCATCGACGCTGCTGACAGAGCTCTGGAGCGCCCGCAACTTCATCACGCTCAGCCTGATCGTGTGGGGCGCGCTCGCGGCGCTTTGCGGATTGATCGACACGGCAACCGAGTTCTACTGGGTTCGCTTCTTTCTGGGCATCGCACAGGCCGGGTTCTTTCCGGGTGTCCTCGTGTACCTGACGCACTGGTTCCGCTATGAAGATCGCGCCAAGGCGGTCGCGATGTTGATGTCGGCCATCCCGGCGTCGAACATGGTGGGCGCCGCGATTGCCGCGCCGCTGATGCGAATCGACTGGCTCGGCTGGAACGGCTGGCGATGGCTCCTCATTCTCGAAGGACTGCCGACAGTCGTCGTTTGGCGCGATCGCGTTTTTCTATCTGACCGACCGGCCCGCCGACGCGCGCTGGCTCGCGCAGGACGAGCGGGAGTGGATCGACGGCGAGCTCAGGCGCGAACAGGAGCGGAAGGCCAGGGCGAAGAAGCTGAGCACGCTCGAAGCGCTCCGGCATCCTCAGGTGATCATCCTGGCGCTCTGCTGTTTCTGCTACATCACCAACAGTGTGGGACTCAGCTCGTGGCTGCCCAAGATCGTGCAGCGGATTTCCGGGCTCAGCACCACGCAGGTGATTCTGATTTCCGGCATTCCGTGGCTGGCGGCCATCCCGATGATGCTCGTTACGGCGTGGCATTCCGACAAGACCCGCGAGCGGCGCTGGCACGCGGCCATTCCCCTGTTCCTCGTCGGGCTGGCTCTCTCGCTCAGCATCGCCGCCGGCAATCATCTCGTGCTGGCCATGGCCGCGTTCTCGATGGCCACGATGGCGCTCTACTCGTTCCCCTCGCCGTTCTGGGCGCTGCCGACGATCTTTCTGAGCGGCCCCGCCGCTGCCGCCAGCATCGCGCTGATCAATGCGACCGGCAACCTCGGAGGATTCGCCGGACCGTACCTGATCGGGTATCTCGCCGATCTCACAGGCGGCTACACTGCCGGACTTTTGTATCTGGTTTTCTGTGGTCTCGCCGGGAGCGCCCTGATCCTGTCGCTGAAAGTCGCACGACGGGATGCGGACTGGACCAAGAAGGCCGAAGAGCCGCAGCGGATCGCCGTGGCGCCGAGCGTTGGACGCTGAAAGGGGTCGGGAGGGGTTTTCGGTTGCTCTGCGCGAAAACCCCTCCCGACCCCTTTTTCAGCGCGCGGCGACGTAAGGATTGCGCCCGACGATTTGGAAGCGTCGCACGGCGTCTTTGACAATGCCAATTGCCATCAGCTCGAGCGGCGCGGTGCCGGTGGCCTCGAACGATCTGGTCTGGTTGAAATTCAACGGCACGGCATCGTGCGCCTTGATCGGCGCGCTTTCCGATCCGACCTTCACCGTGCCCTCCCCCGCGAGAACGTAGTAGAAGCCGCCAATTTCGGCATCGGTCGCCGGGCCAGTCGACGCGCCGGGAGGGATCAGCAGGTGATCGACATATCCCCACGGCCCCTGGAAGACCTGCACGTCGAGCGCACGGCGAGCCTGCACCGCCCCCTTGCCGCCGTGCAGGGCGTTGAACGGACGCAGCAGGGCGCGATCGAGCCGCAGGGTCATGAAATTCGGATTCGGTTCGACCGGCGCGCCCGCGCGCGAATCGCCGAGATCGAACGCGTCATACCAGCCCTTGATGCCCGCGACGTTGATGTTCATCCATTCAACGGTCTCGTTCGTGTGGTTGTAAATCGCGTGCGAGTGCCCCATCCGCACGGGCGCACCCGCGGGCCCCTTCAACACCGACGTGTGGCCGTCGATCGTGAACTGCGCCTCGCCGTTGAGGATGATGAACATCTCCTCGCAGTTGTTGTGGAAATGCGCGCCAATGCCGGCCTTGGGCGGGATGTTGCCCCGGTGCAGAAACCACAGGTTGGTATCGGTGTGCTCGTTCTCGAACATCGACCCGATGAACATCGGGCCTGCGCCTGCATGCACGGAAGGCGCCTTGCGGTTCTTCGCGGCATCGTAGTGTGAGATCCGCTGCGCGAGCGGTTGCGTGTGCGGCGGCGCGGCGGGAGAAGCTCCTCGTTGAGCGAGGGCGACACCACCAAAGAGAGAGATGACCATCGCGCTTGCAAACGAGAGCCTCTTCATCGCGAGCTCCTTCGACGGCAGGGCTAAAGCCCTGCGCCACCGACACGACAGGGCTAAAGCCCTGTGCCACCGACATGACAGGGCTAAAGCCCTGTGCCACCGACATGACAGGGCTAAAGCCCTGTGCCACCGACGCCTTTCTGACTATTTCACCAACCCAAAAGCAATGATGTTCGATCCAGACGAAATCGCCACGTGCTGCTGCCCGTCGAACTCGTAGGTCATGGGCGACGCGCGCCACACGCTGTTCGTGCCGAAGTGCCACAATGGCTTTCCCGACGCCGCATCGGCGGCCACGAATCGATCCTGGTCATCGCAGAAGAACAGGAGGCCGCTCGCCGTCACGAGTGTCCCGCCACGCGCCGCGCCCGGACCTGGCTGCGGCAGCTCCCACGCGACCTTCCCGGTCTTCACGTCGATGGCGCGAAGAATCTTCTGGCTCGGCGCGTCTGCATCCTGGCGCGTCGACCCGCCCCAGTACGACTTCCCGGCCACCCATTCGCTCACGCTCTTGAAGAAGACGTTGCAGTTCTCCAGCGTCTGCACATAGTAGAGGCCGGTCTTCGGACTGTACGAGGTCGAGTACCAGTTGGCCGCTCCGTGCGCCGACGGGCAGATGCGGGTACCTTCGACCGTCGGCTCCTGGCCGGGCACCAGCGCGGGACGCCCATCAGGTCCAATCCCGCTCGCCCACGTCAGATTGTTCACAAACGGCGCCGCGCGCAGGAATTTCCCGTCGGTCCGATCGAGTACGTAGAAGAACCCGTTGCGGCTGGCCTGCACCATGAGCTTTCGCGGCCGGCCTTCCCACGTGGTGTCGACGAGCACGGTCGGCTGCTGCGCATCCCAGTCCCAGACGTTGTGCGGCGTGAACTGGAAATGCCACTTGAGCCGGCCGGTGCGGGCCTCGAGCGCGACAACTGAGCTCGCATACAGGTTGTCGCCGAGCCGATCGTCCCCGTTGTAGTCGGGACTCGGATTGCCTGTCGTCCAGTAGACGAGCTGCAGATCGGGATCGTAGACGCCGGTCATCCACGTCACGCCACCCGGGTGCTCGATGCCGCTGCCCTGCCAGGTTTCCGATCCCGGCTCGCCCGGCTTCGGGACGGTCCAGAATCGCCACTGCTCCTTCCCGGTTGCCTGATCGTAGGCCGACAGAAATCCGCGCACGCCCTGCTCGCCGCCGGCCGTACCCGCAATCACGAGATCGCCGACCACCAGTGGCGCAGCCGTGGCGTTGTAGTTCTGCCGCCAGTCGGCCATCTCGGTATCCCAGAGGAGATCGCCGCTGAATCGATCGAGCGCGATCAAGTGTGCGTGGTCGGTCACCATGAACAGGCGATCGCCGGCCACGGCCACCCCACGGTTGATGCCGCCGGCCGCGTTCCCGACCAGCCCTTTGGTGCGGGGACGTTGAAAGCGCCAGATTTCGCGGCCGTTGCCCGCATCGAGCGCATAACATTCGTTCGCGCTCGTCACATACATGATGCCGCCCACGACCACCGGCGTGGTTTGCAGCCGGACCGACGTCGGAATCGTGTAGATCCACTTCGGCGCCAGGCTGGTGATGTTCGAGGCGTTCAGTTGGGTCAGCGTGGTGTACCGATTCCCGCTCGGGCTGCCGTCGTAGCTGGGCCAGTCGACGGTGGACGTCACGACTCGATATCGCGCGCCCGATTTTCTGAGCAGCAGCACTTTGCCTTCTGCCGTGCGCAGCTGGACGTCATCCGCGGCATCGTGGTTGAGCGGCGTGCCGGTCATCGTGCGGCCGTCGGCGAGCTCGTACGTGGCCGTGCGCGCCCGAGCGGGCGCGGGCGGACCCTGCTGTCCCAGGACGAGCGAACCCTGAACCAGGAACCAGAACGCCAGAACCACTGAACCCAGAACCGCAGAACCCGGAACCTTGAACCGCTTCATACAGATGCCTATTGCGCCAGCCGCGTGGCGTGCCACGACACCATCTGCCACGACCCGTTTCGCCGCACCTGCGTCGTGGAGTACACGATTCTGATCTTCGCCGGGGCGCCCTTGTTGACCACGCTCATGCCGGCCGTCCCGTTCACGATCGCCGCGTCGCCGAACACGCGCACCGTCGGCTCAGCCGCATCGATGGTCACGTACTTGAAGTCGCCCGTCTTGAGATCGGCGATGAACGCCGCCTTGTCGACGACTCGGCCGTCGCCATGCGTGTAGATCAGTTCAGGAGCGAGGAGCCTGTCGAGCGCGGCCACATCGTTCTTCAGCATCGCGGTGAACCGATCGCTCTCGGCCTTGCGCACCTCCCGCTCGGCGCCCTGGGCGGCCACCTTCATGCTGCCTGTCGACAACACGAGTAGAGACGTTACAAGAACAGCCAGCAAACGTTGATGATTCATAGCTCCACCTGTTACCTGCCGGCAAAAAAATGGCGCTCGCAAGGCCTGCAGCCCGACGAGCGCCCTTGTGGAATCGCGGCGTTGTACTACTCGGCGACCGGAGCCACGGCCTGACGGCGGCCGGCAGCGAACGTCCGAGCCGGGTTCGTTTTTGCGTCGATCAGGACGCCGACAAACGTCACGTGCATCTCGTCCCAGCTCTGGGCGCCGTACTTCACGTCCACCTTCGGATCCGGGTTGAACTTGTTCGCGGCCGAATTGTCGTAATGCGCGACGGTCTTGAACTTCGTGCCCTTCGGCAGCTCCAGCGGCTCGGCCAGCTCGTAGCCGATCTGCCAGTCGAACCGGTAGTTCGGCACGCGAAGGACGGTCTTCTCTTCGCCCGACGGATAGACGACCGTCAGCACGTAGTCCTTCGCGCGATAGTGCATGTGCGGCTGAATCCAGACCAGTTTCGCGGGCTCGTTGACGACCGTTTCGCCACGCACTTCAACGTTCGGTGCGCCCGCCGGAATCTCGAAGTCGCGCTCGCTGATCGCGGTTGTCGTCAGGTGGCGCTGCGACGGCGGACCATCGGCCAGGACGATGCCGACCGACGACCGATCGGTTTCCGGCTTGCCATTCGCGGTGTAGTGCACTTCGAACACGATATCCGACCCGGCGGCAATGAACTTCGCCGCGTTGCCGGTCGTGAACTCCTGTCCTGCAACGCCCGGGTTGTACTTCGCAAGAATGTCCTGCACGGGCCTGTAGCCGGTCGCCGAGAGCGGCGGCGGCTGCGGGGCCACGCCGTCAAACCCTGCCGCTCCGCGCGGCGGGCTGTACAGCACGCCCTCGGGCGCGTCCTTCATCCACGTCGAGTTCGGCGGGCGAATCCACGCCTTCATGTGGTGAACGACGCGCGCGTTGCCCGGGCGCACTTCGGCGGATTTGACCCACATGTCCTTCTCGAAGTGCGCGTAGACCAGCACATTGGATTGATCGAGGATGCCGGTCGCGGGAATCTCGATGTCCTTGGGCATCGAGACGATGATGTCCGGTTTGCCAATCGTCCATCCGTCGTTGAACACCACGGGCGCCGGGCGATCTTTGGCATCACCTTCGAGCGAGCCCTTCTCGGCCCACTCGGTGAACGCGGTGATGTCCGCCGCATTGAGGAACCTCGCGTTCTCGAAGTGCCCCACCGTCGGATCCGCGAACCACGGCGGCATCGTCCGGTTGACGACGGCCTTGGCAATCGCTTTCGCGTACGGGCGCGTCTCGTTGAAGCTCACGAACGACATCGGCGCTATGGCGCCGGGCCGGTGGCACTCCTGACAATTCTTCTGGAGAATCGGGAGGATGTCCTTGTTGAACGTCGGGGCAGTTGCCGGCGCCGCCGAGACCGACGTCGTCGTCGGGGGCACGGTCGCTGCCAGCGCGATCAGGAGCACGAACAGGGCCGGGATGATCAATCGCTGCATAGTCCTCTAATTATAGACTCCGGTTTCACGCACGCGAAACGAATACCACATTGTGAAATCGCGCTACGATCGCCGTCCTTTCAAGCGTCCGGACGCCGGTCGCGCCACCGGTTCCCGCTTGGTCTCGGGCGAATTCTGATACCCCAGGTCCTCCGACAAGCCGCGCGCCGCCGCCACGACCAGCCGTGCCACCTCCGGCACCCGGTCTTTCCTGAGCCTGAACACCGGCGCGGCCGTGCTGATAGACGCCACGACGTGACCGCGATGATCGAAAACCGGGGCGCCGACGCATCGCAGCCCTTCCTCGAACTCTTCGTCGTCCACCGCGTAGCCCGCTTCCCGCACGCGCATCAGCTCCATCCTGAACGCCGACGGTTTCACGAGCGTGCGGCTCGTGTGGCGCACGAACGGCAGCCTGGCGATCAGCTCGTTGCACGCGTCATCGGACAGGAACGCGACCACGGCCTTGCCCGCCGCCGTGCAGTGAATCTTCGTCCGCTGGCCGGAACGCGTCAGCGACTGCAGGCTCCAGCGCCCCTCGACGTGCGCGATCGAGAGCATTTCGGTGCCGCTCAAAATCGTCACGTGCGCGCCTTCACCGGTCTGGTTGGCCAGCTCGCGAAGGAAGGCCTGCGCGTGATCGCTGAGCCGCAGCCTGGCGATGGCCGATTCGCCGAGTTCGATCAGGCGCGTGCCGAGCCGGTATGTGCCGTCAGGGCCCCGCTTGATCAGGCGATAGTGCTCGAGCACGACGAGCAGACGATGGACCGTGCTCTTGTGCAGCTTGAGATGTCGCGCGATTTCCGCCGCCGCGAGGTCGGTTTCGGAATCGGCCACGGTCTGGAGCACCGCAATCGTGCGGTCCAGCACCTGTACACGGTAGCGGGAGATCGGAACGTCAGTCCGTGCAGAGCGGCGCGTAGCAGCTTGTTTCACGTGTAGATGATATCAAGAAGGGGTCGGGAGGGGTTTTCGCCCGAACGAGCGAAAACCCCTCCCGACCCCCGGTAGCTTCTAGAAGAGGAACTTCAAGCCGAACTGGAGCGTTCTCGCCGCATTCGACGTTGCCGTCACGCGCCCGGCGGTCGCCGTATCGATCGCCGTGGCCGGCAGGTCGAAATAGACCGAGTTGAGGAGGTTGAACGCCTCCGCGCGGAACTCCAGCGTCTTCGAGCCGGAGATCGGGAACCGCTTGAAGATCGAGAAATCGACGTTCCACTGCTCGTCGCCGCGGAGCACGCCACGTTGGGTGTTGCCGTAGGTGAAGTCCGCCGGCACCACAAAGGCCGTGGGATCGAACCACTGGGTGAACGTCGGGTCGTCCTTCTCACCCGATCCGATCTGGTTCGGACGCTGCCCGCCCGCCCCGGTGTTCGCCACATCGCGCGACACCGTTGGCGTGAACGGGAGGCCGCTGCGGAAATTGATGATGCTCTGCGCCTGCCAACCGCCGAGGAATCCGTTGGCCAGGGTTCCGGCATCGCTCATGTACCGTTTGCCTCTGCCGAACGGCAACTCCGCGCCAAAGCTCGCCGCGAAGAGATGCGTCGCGTCGAAGGGGGCCGGGCCGGTGTCGTAGGTGAAGTTGCCGCCGATGCCGGGTGCCGGCACGGTGGTCTCGGTCGACGAGTACGTGTACGCACGAGGTACCACACGCCGCCCGACGTCCGCTTCTGCAGCTTGCTCTGAAGCGCGTGATACTCGGTGTCGCGCGCCTGGCTGTGAATGCTCATGTTGCCGAAGCGCGGGTACGGCCGCCGCGTCTGAATCGTTCCCGGACCCGCTGTCGGAAGGTTGATATTCTCAGCCTCCTGCTGGTTCAACCCCCTCGTCCCCACGTAGTTCACTTCGAGGCTCATGCGGCTGGCGATTTCGCGCTGCACGCCGAAATTCCAGCGCTGGTCTGTTCCGAAATCGGCATCGAGCGTCAGCGGGTTCCAGCCGACGCTGCCGACCGAGGAGCCGAACGGCACGCCGAGGAAGAAGTCGCCCATCGTTCGATTCGGCACGGCATTCGTCGCGGCATTCACCGTCTCGCTCATGCTGAACGGCAGGAAGTTGAAGTTCAACCGGCCGCTCGTGCCCTCCGCTTCGTAGAACATGCCGTAGCCACCGCGAAGGACGGTCCGGTCGCCCAGCCGGTAAGCGAATCCCACGCGCGGCGCCCACTGCCCGAGATCATTCTTGGTCAACTGGATCGGCAGGCCGGCCTGGCTGCTGGTCTGGATCAGATCGCCGAACAGCTGATAGCCGACGTCCGCGAGTGCCTGCGCGGAGAGGTCGATCTGGTCGGTCTCGCTCGAAACGATGATCGATTTGGCCTGGGTCGGATCGAAGACGGCCCCCTGGTTGCGATAGGGCGTCAGCCAGGGCGTGTACTCGTAGCGCAGTCCGAGGTTGATCGTGAGGTCGTTGGTCAACCGGTAATCGTCCTGGAAGAAGCCATGCCAGTACGTCCCGGTTCCGCCCCACCACGTCGCGGGATTCGAACGCGTCACGGCGGCGGGATATCCCAGGACGAAATCCGCAAACGAGACGCCCGTGCCCGCCGATGTGACCGGACGCTGCGTCATGACGCCGGTGTAGTTGAACGCACCATTGTGGCTGCGCGCGTCGGTGAACAGGATATTGCGGTGATACATCCGGCCGCCGAACTTGAAGATGTGCTTGCCCTTGATCCAGGTCAGGTTGTCCGTGACCTCGTACTCGCCGCGGTCCTGCCATTTCGGTCGGCCGTCACCCGCGTTGCCGGAAAAGCCCGTGTACCCGGAAATCGTGAATGCCGGAATGCTGGCAATGTTGGGATCCTGGGTCTGCTCGAGGCCCTTGACGCCGGCCTGCTGCTGTACCAGGTTGACGCCCTGCCCCTGAAAGTACGCCGTCGAGCGGTACTCGCCATACATGCGGCTGAATCGCACTTCGTGCACGAGCGACGATCCGATGTTCGACGTCAGCGACATGGCCAGGTTGTAGGCCGGCCCTTCGAGGCGGGTCGCACCCAGCGTCGGCCAGCCCTGCCGGTCTTCCGCGTTCACGTGCCGGCTGAAACGGGTGAAGAACCGGTTCTGCTGGTTGATCTCCTGGTCGAAACGCAGCGTCATCTGATTGGACGTGAACTCGGTAATCGGGTTCGACGTGTACGTGTTGCCGGCCGCATTCGGCAGCGGGATGTACTGCATGAACGCCAGCGCCTGCGGTGAGATGCGATTGGCAGGGATCTGGTTGTTCGGAAACTGCGTCCGCGTCACGACACCGTTGACCGTCGTCGTGGTCAGGGGATCGAAAATCGGCGCGAGGCCGCTGAAATCGCCCTGGCGCTGCGCCGCCGACGGCACGATGGCGACATCGGTGACACCCTGCTGGCGGCGATGCCCTTCATAGCTCGCGAAGAAGAAGCTCTTGTTCCGTCCGTCGTACATGCCCGGAATCATCACGGGACCGCCGAGCGTACCGCCGAACTGATTGCGCTCGAGCTTCTCCTTGTTCGCGGCGAAGAAGTTCTTCGAGTCGAGCGCGTCGTTGCGGATGAACTCGAACACGCTGCCACGAAACACGTTGCCGCCCGACTTGGTCGTGACGTTGAAGGTGGCGCCCGCGCCGTGGAACTCGGCCGAGTACGCATTCTGCTGCACGCTGAATTCCTGGAGCGCATCGACCGAGGTCTGAATCCAGGTGCCGCCCTGGTGCTCTTCGGTGATGTCCACGCCATCGAGCAGGAACCGCGTCTGCGAGCCGGCGACGCCGCCGATGACGTTGCCGTTCACGACCTCCGGCCGCACCGGCTGTGTGTTGCCGGTTGGCGGCAGCAGCGCGACGCCCGACGTCAGGCGCGCCAGTTCCTGGAAGCCGCGGCCGTTGAGCGGCAGGTCGACAATCTGTTCGTTGGTGATGACTTCGCTCAAGGTCGCCGACTCGGTGTTGAGGAGCGGCGTCTCTGCCGTCACCTGCACCTCGGTGGACAACGAGCCCAGGTTGAGCGTCAGCTCAACTCTGGCGTTCTGTCCGACCGTCAAGACCAGGCCTTCGCGCCGCGTCGTCTGGAAGCCCGGCACTTCGGCTGTCACGTTGTATGTGCCGGGATCCAGCGGCGTCACCACGTAATTGCCCTCGGCATCGGTGACCGTGCTCCGGCTGATGTTGGTCGCCAGGTTGGTTACCGTGACGGTGGCACCGGGGATGCCCGCCTTCTGCGGGTCAAGGATCGTCCCGACGATGCGGCCCGACTGCAGCTGTGCCAGCGCTGGAGTCGCGACGAGGGTGAACAGCGCGAGAACAAGAGCGGCGCGCGCTGCGGTGCAGAGTTTCATGGAAGCCTCCTCTAAAAACCGAATCTGGCGTCGATTTGCAACTCGACGTGCCCCCACATACGTGCTTTTGAGGGCGCCCATTCCGGCGACGATCGATCGTTATAAGCCTGAGACGTGGAGCGTAGGATAGAGCAGGGAACCTGTCAATTGTTTTGTCTCACAATGCGCGTCTAAATATCACTATATAAAACTCTTATCCAATATCACGCATTCGATCCAAAAACCCGGACGCCGCGCCGACGTGTCGTGCATTGTCGTGAATTCCGGCACTTCAACGGTTGTAGATACGGACACGGAACGGGGGTTTCGATTGCTCCTCGGCGCTCTGTTCGAACACCTGCTCGGTCCGGGCCGGGTCGTAGTCCCGCCACAGCCAGGTGAGGCACTGCGGCAGTTCGGATACCGCCAGCGCGGCGTGATGTGACCCGCCGCCGAAGCTGAAGTGAAAATCGTAGCCCTTGAGTTTCAGCGAGTTCGCCAGCTGGATGTTCTGGAGGGGCCAGCTTCCTGAGTTGGCTTCCTGATCTTCCGATCCGTCGTTCATCCACACACGCAGGTTGCGCTTGGGCTCTCTCCGCACCTTGAACGGATAGATATTGCCCCCATCGAGCTCGCCGGGCTTCCACTGGAGCGCCGTGAAGCTGCCGACGACGGTGTAGACGCGGCTGAAGCTTTCCGGATGGTTGAAGGCAACGGTGAACGCGGCGATGCCGCCGGACGATTGTCCTTGAATGGCGCGGCTGTAAGCGTCCTTGCGGATGTTGTATTTCGCGTAGACCTCGGGAAGCAGCTCTTCGAGCAGAAACTGTCCGTACTTGTCAGACACCGTGTCGTAAAGGATCGAGCGCAGCGGCTTGCCATTCAACGTGCCGGGCGACACGAAGACGTGAATCATCACCGGGATCTTCTTGTCGTGGATCAGATTGTCGGTGACTTCCTGCAGCCGGTACAGGCTCGGGCACAGGCGGCACGATTCCTCGACGTTGCGCGTCATGTAGCGCTCGCCGTCCTGCCAGACCATCAGCGCCGCGGGAACGGCCGGGTTGTACTGCGCGGGCACGTAGATCCAGTAGTTGGTCTCCATGCCGCCGTAGAGCTTGCTCGTGTGAACCAGCTTCTCGGAGATCTTCCCCTGCGGGACATCCGGCCGCGCGTAGGAGTCGGACGTGTATGCGGGCACGTCGTACGAGCCGCCGAATTTCGCTCCGTTGACGAGATAGTGAAATCGATGTGAGGTGCCGACGCGAAGCTGCGCCACGTGGAACCAGAGGTTGGTTCCGGCGATATGCCGCATGGGACCCGCCGGCTGATCGTCGAGGATCATCGACGGCTGTGAGACGGATTCGACGGCCCAGATGAAATCGGGGCCGTTCGAGTCGAACGCTTCGCCGCTCTTGATGGGGGCCTCGCCAAGGCGCGTCAGCAGCATCTGACGGAATTCCGGCGAGTCGGGCCGCGTGCGCGCGAGCGTGAGGAGTTGATCCATCGCGGCGCGCTCCATTCCGTATCCGTGCACGGGATAGAGCGCGGCGATTGATGCCAACGCAAAGACGAGAAGACGCGTGCGGATCATCGGGCTTCCAGCAGCGGCGGGTCCAAAGAACAGGACCCGCCCTACGGACTAGATGTCGGACAGATACCCAAGCTTGCCCGTGCTGTCAGCGAAGGTCTCCGCGGGGATGCCCATCTTGTTCATCATCGCCACGTGCAGGTTCGCGAGCGGCGTTTCGTTCGCGTAGGTGACGTGACGGCCGAGATGGAACAGCCCGTTGCCGCGGCCGGTCAGCACGGTCGGCAGATTGTCGTGATCGTGATCCCGGCTCAGGCCGCTGCCGTAGGTGACCATGATGTGGTCGAACAGCGTGCCGTCGCCGTCTTTGGTGGCCTTCAGCTTTTCGATGAAGTACCCGAACTGCTCCACCTGATACTGGTTGATCAGGATGCACTTCTCGATCTTTTCCTTGTCGCCGCCGTGATGCGTCAGCCCGTGATGGGAATCGGCGATGCCGATCTCGCGATACGCGCGATTGCTCTGCTCGATGGCCATCAGGAACGTGATGATGCGCGTCGAGTCGGTCTGGAACGCGGTCGCCATCAGATCGAACATGATGCGCGTATGTTCGTTGTAGTTCTCCGGGACGCTCGGCGACGGCCGGTCCATTTCGGGATTCAGCGCGCTCTCCGACTCGGTCTTCTGGATGCGCGTCTCGATGTCGCGCACCGCGTACAAATACTCGTCCAGCTTGCGGCGATCGGAGGCGCCCACCGCGTTCTCGATCCGTTTGGCGTCCTGCAGCACCGAGTCGAGCACGCTCTTCTGGTACTTTTCCTTTCTCGCACGCTTCACGGGATCGCGCTCGATCTCGCCCGAGCCGAACAAACGCTCGAAGACGGCGCGCGGACGAATCTCGGGCGGATTCGGCGTCGACGGCGTACGCCAGGAGATGCTGTTGCTGTAGGCGCAGCTGTAGCCGTTGTCGCAGTTGCCGCCCTGGATGCCCTCTTCGCATCCCAGTTCGAGCGACGCGTACCGGGTCTGGTTGCCCATGGCGCTCGCCGCGAACTGGTCCATCGAGACACCGGCCTGGAGATCCTTGCCGAAGGTCTTCTTGGGATGCGCGCCGGTGAGATAGCTCGCGCCCGCTCGCCCGTGGTCGCCCGGGCCGTCACCCAACGCACGACCGCCATTGACGGTGAGCCCGCTCAGCACGGAGATGTCGTTGCGGTACTTCGTCAGCGGCGCCAGCGTTCGTGGCAGCACGTCGGGAAGCGCGGCAATCGGTTGCTCGGCCTTGATCGCCCAGGTATCCATCTGGACGCCGTTCGGGAAATACAGAATCGCCAGCCGCGTCGGCGCGCTCGCGCCGGCCGCCCTGACCAGCGCGGGCATCATGGCGTCGAGCATGGGCAGGGCCACAAGGCTGCCCACTCCACGCAGAAACGTCCGTCTCGGAAGTTGCTTCTTGAAGATCAGATTCATGGTCTCGCGGCCTCCACACTCTGCATCTGAAATGGTCTGCTCTTTACAACTTCCATCACGAGCGAGGAAAACTTGTAGTTGTTCGCCTTCACCTGGGTGGTGATCGTCTCGACCGTCGGGCGATCGAACCGTTCGAGCCCGCGCCCCAGGCTGTAGGTCAGCAGTTTTTCGGTGACGTTGCGTACGAACGCATCGGACTTCCCTTTGAGGATTTCCTTCAGCCCTTTCGAGCCGTTGAAGGTCTGTCCCCCGGGGAGCGTGCCCGCCGTTTCAATCGGGAATTTGCCGTCATGCGTGCGCCACGCGCCTACCGCGTCGTAGTTCTCGAGTCCGAACCCGAGCGGATCCATCAGCACGTGACAGGGCGAACAACTCGGATCCCGGCGATGCTGCTCGAGACGCTCGCGCAGCGACACTTCGGTCCCGATGTTCGAGTCGTTCAGCGACGGCACGTTGTCGGGCGGCGGCGGGGGCGGCGTGCCCAGCAGGTTCTCCATCACCCACTTGCCCCGGACCGGCGGCGACGTGCGCGTGGGATAGGACGACACCGTGAGAATCGCGCCCTGCGTGAGGACGCCGCTGCGCTGCTCGCCATCGAGCGTGACGCGCTGGAATGCCTCGCCGTCGATGCCCGTGATGCCGTAGTGGCGCGCCAGCGGACCGTTGACGAAGGTGAACGGCGCGTCGATGAAATCGAGCAGGCTGCGATCTTCCTTGATGATCGTCTCGACGAACAGGCTCGTCTCTTTGCGCATCGCGTCGAGCAGCTCGTCGTCCACCGTCGGGAAACGCTTGGGATCGGGCTTGGTCCGTCCAAGGTTGCGCAGCTGCAGCCACTGCGCGGCCCAGTTCTCGACCAGGTTGTAGCCTTTGGGATCGGCCATCATGCGCCGGACCTGCGCTTCGAGCACCGCCGGCTGACGAAGCGTCCCCGACTTGGCGAGACGCATCAGCTCGGCATCGGGCATGCTGGCCCAGAGAAAATACGAGAGCCGCGACGCCAGCTCGACGTCGCTCACGGGATACTCGTCCATCGCCGGTCGTTGGGCGGCTGTCGTCGGTCGTTGGGCGGCCATCGCCATGACCGGGGCGCTCGTGGCGCGACGATCGACGATGGACGATGGACGATCGACGAGGGCGGCCGAAGGCCGCTCGACCCTGAACAGGAAATTCGGCGACGCCAGAATCGCCTGCAGCGCCAGTCGAATGCCTTCCTGGAACGTGTCGCCTTCCTTCTGCGCCAGGGCGACGAGATCGAGCTTCGACTTCACTTCTTCATCGGTCACCGGGCGGCGGTACGCGCGCTCCATCAGGCTGCTCAGAATCGTTTTCGCGCACTGCGACGTCTTCTGATTGCAGATGAAGATCTTGGTGTAGCTCGCTGATGGCGCCGTGCTCGGATTGAACGGACCAACGATGTCCAGGTAGTCGACGAAGAGGCCGCGCCGCATATCCGGGTTGATGTTCTCGCGCGGATCGGCAAGGTCCGCGAGCTCCGGATACGACGCGCGCAGGAATCGCTCGCCGGCCTTCACCGTCGCACGTGCGGTGAACTCCCCTTGCGAATATCCGAACGCTCCGGTGCCCTCGATGACCGTCGTGATGACGGGCGCGCCGTCGACCGACAGCACGAGCTTACGAGGAGGTGCGGCTTTCCTCGCCGCTTCGTCGCGCGCCTTCAACTCTTCCGGCGTGGGCTCGCGTCGCGGTCCACCCCCTCTGCCACCGCCACCTGGCGGTAGCGGGGTCCCCGCGGCGGCCGCCGCCTTCTCGCGCTCGAGCCGACGCTGTTCGAAGAGCTTCCGGCGTTCCTCGGCCCGGCGGGCTCGTTCTTCATCGGTGATATCCCCGTCGTCGCCGCGGAAGTTCGCGATCCGCAGGCGGAACTCGTATTCACCATCCACAGGAAAGGTGTAGTTGCCGTACATCGCACCGCGCAGCGAATACGGCAGGTAGACTCCCGAGTTGCCCTCCGTGACCACCGTGTCGTACGCGTCCTGCGAACGCCGGTTCATCATCCGGACGAGCCGCGTCGGCTTGGGCGGAATGGCTTCGCCATACACAGCCAGGCGCGAGATCTTCTCCGCCGCCTGCATGTACTTTTCCATCAGAAGAGGAGACACCGAGAGCACGTCGCCGTTGTTGTCGAACCCGTAGCCGGAATCGTCGACCGGGAACTCATCGGCGGGGCGCGCCGCGACGCCAAGGAGGTCGCGAATCGTGTTGTTGTATTCAACGCGATTCAGCCGGCGCGCCGTCACGCGCCCTGCGACCGGTGCGCTCGGCGTCGTCGCCGCAGTCAGTACCCGGAAGGTCCTTGATCCATCCGATGACCGCGGCGCGCTCGGCGTCGGCCAGCGGTTTCGCTGTTAGAGGAGGCATGGCCCCGGCCGACATCTTGTCGAGCACCTTCTGCCAGACATCTGTGTGCGTAGCGGTGGTCGCCGGATCGCGCAGCGGCTCGAGGTTCAGCTTGCCGGCCTGTGTTTTTTCGCTATGGCAGCCCAGACAGCTCTTCGCAAGCACCGGCAGCACGTCCTGCTGAAACTCCGCCGCGTGCGCCTGTGTCGCCTGCGCCTGGCCGTTCAACGTCCGTGTGGCGAAACCAAGTGCGAGCGCGGCACACACGAAGAAAACGGCGCAATACCTCTGCGTCATGCTGACTCCCATCGGTCCTACTATTTTCGCATACCGAACGGCGCCGGGAGAGGCCCAAGTTGCACGGAGGGGATGCTCCGGTACAACTTGAGACAACCCGCGATTTCCGGCCCTAGAACGTCAATCTCGCTCCAAGCCTCCACTCGCGCTCGTCATACTGGCGCCCCACGCGGGTCGTCGACGTGATCACACCGAACCCATTGAGGTTCCGCACCGTCCCATCCGGGTTCAACTGGAGATTCGAGACGTTCGACGCCGGATTCGCGAAATGGGGCGTGTTGGTCACGTTGAGCGCCTCGACCCTCAGCTGCAGGCTCATGTTCGACGGCAGCCCAAAGGTGCGGAAGAGGCTCATGTCGAGATTCGCCCAGCCGGGCCCGCGCACCGAATTCACCGCCGCGGTGCCAAAGCGAACCTCGGTCACCGGCTTGAACGCCAGCACGTCGAAAAACGCGCCGCCGTTCTCGAAGCCATAGATCTCCACGTCGTCTTTCACCTGATCGGCGCGCTGGTTGGTGCCAACGCCCGCATTGAGAGACGCTGCGTTGGCGGTGACGCTGAACGGCGCGCCGGATCGCGCGCTGAAGAACGCGTTGGTCTGCCATCCGCCGAAGATGTTGGACAGGACGCCCTCCGTCAGGAATTTCCTGCCGGTGCCGAATGGCAGCTCGTAAATCACCGACGTGTTGAGCGTGTGCGGCACACCCGTCTCCCCCTTATTCAGGTACCGGTACTCCGGCTGCGGGATCGTACTGGCCCACCAGTCAATCGTCTTGCCGTAGGTATAAGCGACGCTGTACTGCAACCCCCTGCTCATCCGCTTGCTCACGCTCGCCTGCAGCGAGTCGTACTTCACTTTGCCGGCAGGGCCTTGGATGTTGATCGAGCTGGTGGTTATGGAGGAGTACGGTTGGCTCGCGTTTCCTCCGCCCAGCCGTCCGTAGTTCTGGTTCACCTGGCGCGTGAGGCCGTTCTGGCGATTGGCGACATAGCCCAGCGTGAGGCTGTGCTCGTACGGGAGCAACTGCTGCCAGCTCACGTTCCAGGATGTGATCGTCCCGCGCTCGAACTGCTCGTTCAGGGGATACGTGGTGAGCCCGGCGTTGACCGGGTTCAGGCGCCCGACGGTCAGATCGAGGACCGGCACGAGCGGGAACCCTTGCGCCAGCGTACCGATGGCGTTGTAATTATCGAGGGCCGTCTCCGTGTAGATGATCGTCGCCGGATACGCGTTAAAGGGCGGCATCTGTTCTCTGCCCGACGTGTCGTTCTGCGGATTGCGCGAATAGCCGGCGCGAAGGACCGACGATTCGGTGGGGCGATATGCCCAGCCGAGCCGGGGCGTAAAGAGATTCTTTTCCACTGTGACGCCGCAGGTTTGCGGAATTCCGGCCTGGCCGCAGATGAGGAGCTGTCTCGCGGTGAAATCGAATACCTCGAGGCCGCGGTCGCGCCGCTGCGACAGCGGGTAGTACTCCCACCGCACGCCGGCCGACACCGTCATCTTGCTGTTCAGCTCGAACTGGTCGCGGATGTACGTCCCGAATTGCCATGTCCGCAGCGTCCCGGGCCGGAAATCGTCGCCGGTCTGCTCGATGCCGATCATCGGAGTCATGATCTCCGAGCGGCGCGAGTTCGCCTCGCCCAGGAGAAAGTCCGCAAATCCGTTGAAGTTATTGAACGAACCCGTCGGGCCCAGCGCGGTGCGGCCGCCGTTGAACGTGAAAATCGGCGACTGGGTTTCGTAATGGTTCTGATGGAGGCGCTTCAACTCTCCACCAAACTTGACGTTGTGGTTCCCCTTGGTCCAGCCGGCGTTCAGGTTCGCGCCCCATTGCGGGTCGCGATACGCGCGCGGCTCGCCGCCGCCGGAGATCGACCAGTTGTTGTTTCCCGCATTCATCGTCGGGAACGCCGTGCTGCGGCCATACGGCGGCTGACACGTGTTCGGGATCGCGAACATATCTCCCCAGCAGTCATCCGTGTGCGGGCGAGCGAGCATGTCCGTGCGCGTAAACCCGAACACGCCGTCGACGACCAACGTCGTGGAGACGATGCTGGTGATCGCCAACGAGTGACTGTGGACCGTGGAGTCCCAGATGCGCCCCTGCCAAATCGGGTTCTCCGGGCCGTTCTTGATGGTCCCATCGGTATCTACATACGGCAGCGCTGGTGCGCTGTCCTCGTAGCTTGTCGCGTAGCCGAGCCGTCCGTTGACGGTAATCCGGTTATTCGGCACCCACGTCAGCTTGCCGTCGTACTTTCTGTAGTCCGTGTCGTACTTGTTCGTCGCGTAGTAGTTGGACTGAAATCCCGGCAGTGTCGGTGCAACCAGCTTGGCGAGGACCGCCTTCGCAACCGGGCTGATGCGGTTTGCCGGGATGAAATTGCACGAGTCGAATCGCGGATCGGTCGTCGACGTGATGCCGCAATTGGCAAACGCAAACGGGACTCGGCCTGAGCCGTTCGCATTGCCAGTCCGCGGATCGTAAATGACGGTATTCGTGCCGGAGAAATTCCCCTCGCGCATCGCCATCGTCGGAACATTGCGAAGACCGTTCGCCCCCGAGTTCGACAACGCCGTGCCAGCCGTCGTCCGTTGGCGCGTGCTCTCCACGCTGCCGAAATAGAAGAATTTGTTGCGGACGATGGGACCGCCGGCCGTGCCGCCGAATACGTGGACGCTGCCGCTGCCTTTCGGATCGCCGGCAGGCAGGAAATAATTCTTCGCCTTCATCTTGTAGTCTTGCGCGTACTCGAACAGCGATCCCGCCAGCTGGTTCGTGCCGCTCTTGACCTGCACGTTTACCGACGCGCCGCCGGCCATCCCCTGATCGGCGTCGAAGCTGTTGGTGACGACGCTGACCGTTTCGATCGCCTCGAGACTGGGACTGTAGGCCTGGATTTGCTGGAAGAACTGATTAATCTGCGTGACGCCATCGAGCCGGACGACCGTGTTGTTCGCCGGCTGGCCGTTGATGCTGATCGCCATCGCCCTGGTCGGATTGTTGCTGCCTCCGGACTGAGAGTAATCGGGCTGCGCGACACCCGGCATCAGCGCGATCGTCGTTTGCCAGGCGCGGCCGCTGGTGGGAATCGTCTCCAGCTCTTTGCTCGTCGTCAGCGACTGCACCGCGGCGCTCTCGGTCTGCAGAACGGCCGCCTCGCCGGACACGATGATCGACTCCTCGAGCGTGCCGAGCTTCAATCTGGCGTCGACGCGGACGTCGAGCCCCTGGCGGACGGCGATGTCGCGCGTGGTGAATGTCGAAAAGCCGGCAAGCTTGACGTCGACCTGATAGGTGCCCGGCAGCAGGTTGGGCACGTTGTAGCCGCCAGATGCGTCCGCGACGACGTCCCGCGTGAGGTTCGTCTCGCGCTGAGTGATGGTGACCGTCGCGCCGGGAAGCGCCGCCCCGGTTTCGTCGGTGACGTTGCCGAGCAGCGAGCCATACAGCGCCTGCGCGCCCATGTTCGACGCCATCGCCGACACCCACACTGCAAGGAGCAGACTTCTCCACCCGATCTTCATATTTCCTCCAGGCTGAAACCTGACTGATTTATGGGGTCATTCTAGCGGGGCGGCCGGGGAGAAAATTGTGACAAGTTGCGACATGGGCTGGGGATTCCCTTGACAGCCGGGTCCCCGAGTGGCACAAGAGCCTCGAACCCGATGACCCATCGCCTTCCCTCGATCACCCTCATCGCCCTGTTGAGCGTTGTGGGATGCAGTCGTGTCCAGTCTGCCACCACCGCTGAACCCATCACGATACGGCTATCGACCGGCTTCGCGACCGGCAATTTCCGGCCGTTCAGCGAAGCTTTGGTGAAAGGTTATCGGGAGCTCATGCCCGACGTCCGGGTGCAGGCTGTGGAGACGTCGGGATCCCTGCAGAACATCGAAGGACTCCAGGACGGCACCCTCGATATCGGGCTCGCCCAGGCCCACATTGCCTACATGGCCTACAACGGCCGGCTGCACACGTCGGCGCAACCGCTGCGCCACATTCGAGGAATTGCCGTCCTCAATTCCTCCGCCGTGCAACTGCTTGTGGGGCCCGGCTCGCGAATCCGCTCGCTGGACGAACTGCGGGGGCGCCGCGTCAGTGTGGGCCCGGATCGCAGTGGCGCCGCAGTTATCGCCCGGCTGGTGCTGGACGGGTATTTCTCGGCGGGCGAAGTGCAGGAAGTCGAGGCCGGCGTACCGCGGGCGAACGCGATGCTGTTGGACAACTCCATCGATGCCGCCTTCACGATCTCGAGCGTGCCCAACGACGACGCGAAGCGCCTGACCCAGGCGGGCGCGCGGCTGCTAGAGATCCGCGGACCCGCCATGGTCCGGCTGCGCACCGCGTATCCCTTCTTCCGGTCCGAAATCATCGAGGCCGGCGCCTACCCGGGGCAAGATCAACCCGTCCACACGCTCTCGGTGGACGTCGTGCTCCTGGCGCGTGCGGGTCTCGATGACGCCGTGGTCCGCCGGTTAACCGACGGACTCTTCCGGATGCTGCCGCAGCTCCGCGCCGAGTTGCCCTTCCTGAAAGGGATGGCGCCCGAGCGTGCGCCTGCCACGCCGGTGCCGTTGCACCCGGGCGCGGCGCTCTACTACCGCGAGCGGGAACTGAGGCGATGATCACGCGGCCGCGCGCGCTCGTCGCCGAGCCGTCGACCTGGCTCGCCGCGCTCATCTGCTGCGGGCTGTGCGCGCTTGCCTGGTTCGGGTACCGCGTCACCGACCAATGGCAGCGGAGCGCGGCGCTGCTTGCCGACCACCGTGGCAACGAAGCGGCCGACCTGCTCACCCGCGCGCTCACGCGCGACATGTCCGGCGTGCAGACGTCGATCCTGAACAGCCCGGAGCAGAACCGTCACGCGTTCGCGCCGCCTTACGAGGCCAACGACCTCGTCGCCCTCGCCTTCGCGCGCTATCCCTATCCAGAGTTCTTTTTCGGCTGGACGCCGTCGACCGGCGGAACGGTCCTGTTCGCCCGGACCGATCGGCGGCCAGCCTGGCTCCCCACCAACGGGCGAGCCGACGTCTATCCTGTCGAAGTCCGGCGCGATCCGCCGGAGCTCGCGGCACTGCGTCAGCGCATCGAGTCTGACGTCACCTCGCGCCACGGCTACTCGGTGTTCGACACGACGATCGAGGGGGTGCCATACCAGGTCGTCGCGCTCCTGGCCTACGAGGGCGTCACACGGGAACGGCTCGACCGCGTCTTTGGTATTGCCGTCAACCTCGCGTGGGCGCGAGAACACTATTTCGCGGAGATCCTCCAGCAGGTGGCTCGGATCGCCGGGAGCGCCAGCGTCACGTCGTTCGCGGTGGTCGACGACCGCGGCCGGCGTATCGCCGGCTCGTTGGAACCGGCCATGCGTCAAACCGTGGCCACGCGCGTGTTTCCGGTGTTGTTTTTCGATCCCGCGATCGTCGCCGTCGATCCGCCCGCGGATCTCGCCCAACGATCGTGGACGGTCGCAGCCAGCGCGGCCGGCGACCCGACGTTCGTGCTGGCGTCGCGCGGCGCCCAGCGCAGCCTCTTCGTCGTCATCGCGGGTGTCGCGCTCCTGGCGCTCAGCCTCATCGCCACGGCGCGAGCCGCGCGGGCGAGCGCCGCCGTCGCAACGGTCCGCGCGGATTTTGTCGCCACGGTCACGCACGAGCTCAAGACGCCGCTCTCGACCATTCGAGCGGTCGGCGAAACGATTGCGCGTGGGCGGGTCAAGACGGATGAGGATCTGAAAAGATATGCGGGCCTGCTCGTACGGGAGGAGCGAAGGCTCACACGTCTGGTCAACAACCTGCTCGCGTACTCGAGGGTGACCGACGTGACAGAGGTCTATTCGTTCGAATCGCACGATCCCGCCGTGCTCATCGAAGAAGCGACGCTCGGGTTTCGCCGGCAGCTCGCTGATGGTGATATCGACGTGCAGGTGACGGTGCCGACCGATATCCCGCCCGTGCGGGCCGATCGAACCGCCCTCGTGCTGGCGCTGGACAACCTGATCGACAACGCCATCCGGCACTCGGGCAGCGCGAAATCGGTGGCCATCCAGGCATCCACCGAGAACGGGCACGTCCGCTTCGACGTCGTCGATCGCGGGACAGGCATCTCGCCCGAGGAATTGCCGCAGGTCAGGCGCCGGTTCGTGCGCGGACGCACGGCGAGGGGCGATGGCAATGGACTTGGTCTGGCGATCGTCAACCGGATTGCCACCGATCACGACGGGGCTCTGGAAATGACGAGCGCGGTCGGCGTCGGCACGACGGCGACGTTGCTGATTCCCGTGGCGAGAGGCTGACATGCCGCATGCAGGATTTCGTAGTACCGTCCTTCCACCGAGGAGAAAAATGATGAAGCGCCTGCCGGTCTTGATTGCTTTGCTTTCGGCCCTGCTCCTGGGCGCCGCTGCCCTCGCGCAGGCGCCGTTGAGCCAGATTGACACCCACATCGTCACCGCCAAGACAGCCGCTGGGCAGGACTACCGCGGCACCTTCGTCAACCTCTGCCTGCCCAGCGCCCCGCGCGGCGGCGGGGCGGGGCGCGGCGCGGCCGGGGGCGGCGGCGCGCCCCAGACGCCGGACCGGGCCACCTGGTATGCGCCCGCTATCAAGGTGTTCGACAATTTCTACTGGCT
This sequence comes from Vicinamibacterales bacterium, assembly GCA_963746535.1. Taxonomy (GTDB): domain Bacteria; phylum Acidobacteriota; class Vicinamibacteria; order Vicinamibacterales; family JAMQPK01; genus JAMQPK01. Next base: position 886,288 of record CAVVBP010000014.1, read on the forward strand.
GGGAACGCGTCAGCATTCTTCCTGGGCGCTCCAGACCAGCGCCGGGATCATCGTCATCGACACCAACTTCGCCTGGGCCACCCGGCCTGAAATCATCGACGGGTTCGCCAAACTCGGCCTGAATCCAGCCGACATCAAGTACGTGATCATCAGCCACGCGCATGGCGACCATGACCAGGGCGCCGCGGAGTTGCAGGAACGGTACGCCGCCAAAGTGGTGATGGGCACACCCGATTGGGAAGCCACCTTGAAGCGCCCGGCTACCGCACCGGGCGGCGTGCCGACGCGCGATGTGGCCGTTGGGCCGGAGGGCTCGAAGCTGACCCTCGGTGACACCACCGTGGAAATCGTCGCCACGCCTGGCCACACGCCAGGCACGCTGTCCTATATCTTCCCGGTGAAGAACCAGGGACGAACGGTGATAGTTGCCTATTCCGGCGGTACGCTGACCGGTGCCTTCGGCACCGACGGCGCCCGGTGGGACGAGTACATCGCCTCGCAGCGCAAGATCGCCAAGGCCGCGGCTGATGCGGGAGCCAGCGTCCTGATCTCCAACCACAGCGAGTACGACGGTGCCTACACGAAGGCGCGACTGCTCTCGGCGCCGCGTCAGCCGGGCGAAGACCATCCGTTCATCGTCGGGACCGAAGGCGTGCAGCGCTACTTCACCGTGATGACCGAGTGCGCGATGGCGTCCAAGCTGCGGGTGGGGGCTAAATAGTCGACAGTTCTCAGTTGTCAGTCCTCAGTCGGTGAACTGACAACTGATGACTGAGAACTGATGACTGAGAACCGATGACTGAGAAGTCATGGCCGCGAAAATCCTGATCGTGGAAGACGACTCGTCGCTGGCTCAGATCCTGCGCGACAACCTGCTGGTCGATGGATTCGAGGTGGAGTGGGCCGCGCACCGGGACCAGGCACTCAGCCTTTACCGTTCGTTCGGCCCCGATCTGGTGCTACTCGACGTGATGCTGCCGGATATCAGCGGATTCGAACTCGGACGCGTGTTGAGGCATGGCGGAAAGACGCCGATCATCATCCTCTCCGCGCGCGGCGAAAAGGCCGACAAGCTGACGGGGCTTCGCCTGGGTGCCGACGACTACATAACCAAACCGTTCGACATGGAAGAACTGGTCGCACGCATCAATACCGTGCTGCGCCGCGTGAAGCCGACCATCGATGCCATCAGGCTGGGCGGGGTCACGATCGATTTCCGGAGCAGTACCGCGATCAGCTCTCGCGGCGACCTGCACCTGACGCATCGCGAGTTCGAGATCCTGCGCGTGCTGGCCGAGCGCCGTTCGCGGGTGGTGTACCGTGACGAGCTCTTCAAAGAGGTCTGGGGGTTTCTCGACACCACCACCACCCGCTCGGTCGATCGGGCGGTATCGCGCTTGCGCCAGAAGATCGAGTCGGACCCCAGAAACCCGCGCTTCCTCCGCACCGTGCACGGTGACGGCTACATCCTGACGCCCGAAACCACCGGGTAGAATCTGCGGGTTCCAGTTCCCGTTCCGGTTCCGGGTTCTGGTTCCAAGTTCCCAGTGAGATCGGTAGGGCGGAACTTCAGTTCCGCCAATCTGTCGGAATCGCCGACGGTGGGCGAGGAGATTGTCATCGCCAAGGATCGCAGGCTGCTCGTAACGTGGCTGATGGGACTTGAACCGCTGGCTGCGGGCCGCAGGCTGCAGGGTTTCCGCCGAGCACTCGGAGTGCTTCCGCAGTACGCAGTGTCCGGCTTTAGTAGCTTCCACGGTACGTAGTGCCCGGCTTCAGCCGGACAGCCTCCCGGTTCGCGCAAGAACCTCTTGACAGCTTTCTGGATGTGACCGGCGTAGCTGCGTCGCATGAGAGCAATTTGCCGCCTGAAATCGACGACGATGGCGCAGGGCACCATGAGATGACACCGGACGCCACACAGCTGATTCGGTGCGAGATCGCGCGCGCTGGAGGCCAGCGCGAGCCTCGAAAAATCGCATGGTATACGGAGAGCATGACGAGAACATTCTCGGCTCTCTCAGACGGCGATTTGTTGGTGAGGCTCGAACACGCATGTGGGCAGGAACGCCTGGCTACGGCTCAGCTTGTCGCGCTGCTGGCAGAGGTCGACGTCCGCAAGCTCTACGCGCAACAGGGTTGTTCGTCGCTCTTTACGTACTGCGTGCAGGTGCTCCACTTCTCCGAGCATGCGGCGTACATGCGGATTGAAGCTGCGCGGGCGGCGCGACGCTTTCCGGTCATTCTCGATCGCCTGGCCGAAGGCGAGCTCCATCTCACGGCCGTCGGTCTTCTCGCACCGCATCTGACAGACGGAAACCACCGAGAGCTTCTCGATGCTGCGCGACACAAGAGCAAGCGCGAGGTGGAACAACTGGTGGCGCGCGTGAGGCCACAACCGGATGTGCCGGCGGTCGTCCGCAAACTGCCAACGCCTCAAACGGCCGTGACGTCGCAAATTGGATTGACCGTTGACCCAGTCGACGCACGAGAGGCCGCTGGACAACCGCTGGCGCGAGCGGTTGTCGTAGCACCGGCGAGACCGCCCGAGATCAAGCCGCTCGCGCCGGAACGTTTCATGATCCAGTTCACGGTAGGTCGAAACACGTACGACAGGCTGCGCCAGGTGCAAGACCTGCTGCGGCACAGTATTCCCAACGGTGACCCGGCGTTGATATTCGAGCGCGGGCTGACGCTGCTGCTCGCGGATCTGTCGAAGACAAAGTTTGCCGCCGCTGATCGTCCGCGCGCCGCTCGCGAGGCGAAGCGAGGCTCGCGGTACGTGCCTGCGGCGGTGAAGCGAGCGGTGTGGCGCCGCGATAACGGACAGTGTGCCTTTCGTGGCGACCAGGGGCGCTGTCTCGAAACGGGCTTCCTCGAGTTCCATCACGTCGTGCCCTACGCCAAAGGTGGCGCGACGACCAGCGAGAACCTTGAATTGCGCTGTCGGGCGCATAACGTGTACGAAGCAGAGCAGCAATTTCCGCATCGAACGCAGCCGCCATTCGTGCGCGAATCGCGGGCCGGCTACGGCAGTGACGTCCAACTCGGTCCAGACCGAGTCGAGCAGAACACGTCCCACTAGGCACACGACAGCGCTTATAATCCGGCCCGTTTCTGTCACTTATGAGTCTGGCGCCTGGTGCTCGTCTGGGGCCTTATGAAATTGTCGCCGCTATCGGTGCAGGCGGTATGGGAGAGGTCTATCGAGCACGCGACACTCGGCTGAAGCGTGACGTCGCGATCAAGATTTTGCCGGACGCGTTTGCGACCGACGCGGAACGTCTCGCACGGTTTCAGCGGGAAGCCGAACTGCTCGCGACACTCAATCATCCGAACATCGCGCAGATTCATGGACTGGAAGAGCGGGCGCTTGTCCTCGAGCTGGTCGAGGGGCCAACGCTTGCCGATCGGATCACGGAAGGACCGATTCCACTCGAGGAAGCACTGTCGATTGCGCGCCAGATCGCGGAAGCGCTCGAAGCGGCCCACGAACACGGCATCATTCACCGGGATTTGAAGCCGGCCAATATCAAGGTGCGACCGGACGGTACCGTAAAAGTGCTGGATTTCGGGCTGGCTAAGTTCGCCGAACAGGCCTCCACCCAGGGAAACCAGACCACGGGCGAATCACTCTCCCCGACGATTACCTCACCAGCAATGACGATACGCGGTGTGATTCTCGGCACGGCGGCCTACATGAGCCCCGAACAGGCACGCGGCAAGACCGTCGATAAAAGGACCGACATCTGGGCGTTCGGCTGTGTGCTGTTCGAGATGCTGAGCGGCCGGAGGGCCTTTCAGGGAGAAGACATCTCGGACACGCTGGCGACGATCATCAAGAGCGATCCCGCCTGGACGTTACTTCCCCCCGACACGCCACAGCACGTGCTCCACGTATTGCGCGGCTGTCTTGACAAGGACCGCCGCTCGCGAATTCCGGATATCTCCGCAGCCCGATTCCTGTTGCTCGGCATGGAACGCGCTCCTATTCAGATGGCCGTGCCTGCAGCCATTGCGCCTCATCGCGCGGCGTCGTATTGGAAGCTTTCCACGATCGTGCTCGTAACAGCTCTTATCGCTGCAATCGCGGCCACCTTTCGATCTGTGGACCGGCTCCAGCCGCAGACCACTCGATTCTTCATCGCACCGCCAACCGGCGTCGCATTCGCAGGCACAGGCGGAGCCTACGCAGTGATCTCACCAGACGGGCGCGCGCTGACATTCACGGGCCGCGGCGCAGGCGGCACGATTCAACTGTGGGTCCATTCGCTGGATTCGTTCGAATCCGTGGTACTCGAGGACACGGACGGCGCTTCCTATCCTTTCTGGTCGCCGGACAGCCGGTTTATAGGGTTCATCGCCCAGGGACGGATGCAAAAGATTTCCAGAACCGGCGGGCCTGCCCAGACTATCTGCTCCATGCCAAGCCGAGGCAGCGGTCGTGGTGCGTCATGGGGGAGCTCCGGTGAGATTGTGTTCAATGGGGGACCCCGCCGGCTCTATCGCGTCTCCGCTGGAGGCGGCGAGCCTGTATTGGTTGCCCGGTCCCTTCCGGACCTGGCCGACTACTCGATGCCATCGTTCCTGCCCGATGGGAAGCACTTTCTGATTTATGTCGAAGCGCTGTCACCACAGGTTGCTGGCGTGTATGTAATGTCCCTTGAGCAAGGTGATCCAAAACGCATCACAGGCTCAGATACAGGGGCGGTCTACGACCAGTCAAGCGGACGCCTCCTGTTTGGTCGCGAAGGCACGCTGTATTGGCAACCGTTCGATCTTCAAGCATTGAAAGTCGTCGGAGAACCATCGGTCATCACAGACCGCGCGGCGATGGCCCCCCACCTGGGACTCCGTTCATTTTCGGTTTCAGACATCGGGACGCTGGCATACGTCACTGGCACCGGAGGCAATGCCGGGTCAACACTGCAGATGACATGGACCGATCGCCGCGGTCAAAGGACTGGGACAGTCGGCCCCGCCGGAGCCTACCGCGGCATCGACTTGTCACCAGACGGCTTGCAGGTAGCTGCACACAGGCATGAGGGTGATGGAGGCGACATTTGGGTCACTGACGTATTAACGGGAACGACGCGGCGTCTAAGTTTCGACGCCTCCCAGGAGAATTCATCACCAGTCTGGTCGCCCGACGGCAGTCGCATTGCGTTCGCATCCCTTCGGAATGGCAAGTGGGGGATCTACGCAAAGCTGGCCAGCGGATCGGCAAGCGAGGAACTGCTCGTTCAATCGACCAGCCTTATAGTGCCGACCAGCTGGTCCCGGGATTGGCTCGTCTACACAGCGTCAGATTCCAAGACCCAGTACGATCTCTGGAAGCTTCCAATGTCCGGCGAGAGAACTCCAACGCCCCTGCTCAACACTGTGAGCGACGAGTCACTCGCACAAATCTCCCCTAACGGCAAGTGGCTGGCGTTCAGAGCGGATGAAAGCGGGAGAAACCAGGTTTATGTCGTACCCTTTCCGTCAGGTTCTGGCAAGTGGCAGGTCTCAGCCGGGCAAGGCTCGTTTCCACGATGGCATCGGGGCGGACGTGAGCTGTTCTTTGCAACCCAGGTATCCCAGGGCACTTTCATGGCCGCAACCGTGAACAGCGGACCAGAAACGTTTGACGTAGTCTCTCTGGCAGAGCTTTTCAACCCAGGTTATCTCAATGTTCTTCATCCCCCGCCGTACCATCCCTTTGCGATATCTCCAGACGGCCAGCGCTTTCTGATTCCACTACCGCCACCTGATCCAATGAATACTCAGTCCGTGCCGATTGCCGTTGTGATGAACTGGGCTTCAGAAACACAGAGATGATCTGCTCGGGCCACGCCCGCCAATGGTTTGTGCCGAATCCGAAGTCGGTAGACAATAGGCTCTCCGCCGTGAATCACAGCAAACTGCTCTTGAAGCCCGTCTGGCCCCGTCTGCTGCACCCGGCACTCGCCGCCGCGATCTGCGCAGCTGCCGCAATGGCGTCCCCCTTTGGGCCGGCACTCGCGCAGCAGCCGGCGCCACCGCCGCAGCCCACCTTCAAAGTCAGCGTCAACGTCGTCGACGTCGACGTGACCGTGAAGGACGCGGCGGGCAGTTTCGTGGGTGGTCTGGCCGCCGAGGATTTCGACGTCTTCGAGGACGGCAAGCCGCAGGCGATCCAGACGTTCTCCTACATCGAACTGCCCGTCCAGCGGCGCACCACGTTCACCTTCGGAGGCCGGCCGGTTGCCGCCGATGTCCGGTCGAATCGCGATGTGGAGTCGGGACGCGTGTACATCATCGTGCTCGACGATCTGAACGTCGCGCCGCTGCGCACGAACATCGTCCGCCGCCACGCGCGCGAGTTCATCGAGCAGCGCTTCGGGCCGCGCGATCTGGCCGCGGTTGTCGTTACCAGCGGACGGAAGGATGCCGCCCAGGAATTCACGAACGACCCGGCGCTGCTCCTCCGCGCAGTTGACAGCTTCTTCGGGCAGCGTCTGGTGTCGGCCGAGATGCAGCGCATTGAGAACTACTACACGAACCAGCTCAGCAGCAGCGATCCCGATCTCTCCGCCGGCATGAACAGCCTCGATCCGGTGGTGCGGAACCAGTCGTTCGACCCCAGCAATCTCGAGCGCGGCCAGCGCGCCGTGGGCGTGCTCAACACACTCGAGAGTCTCTCGGAGTACCTCGAGGGCGTGCGGGGACGCCGCAAGGCGCTGCTGTGGTTCAGCGAAGGGCTCGACTATCCGATGGCGGAAACGTTCAGCTCGCAGAGCGGCAACGAAATCATCACCGCCACACGCAAGGTGGTGAACGCCGCGGCCAGGGCCAACGTCAACATCTACGCGCTCGATCCGCGCGGCCTCATCGGGATGACCACCGACTTTGTCGAGAACATGAGAGCCGGTGCGCCCGACCGGATGGGAACGGATCCGACCAGACCGGTAGGCAGTCCCTTCAGCGGTACGCAGGCGCTCATCGGCGAGATGCGTCTCACGCAGGACAGCCTGCGCACGTTGTCGGAGGGCACGGGCGGCTTCGCGGCGGTCGATACGAACTCGTTTGTCGAGGCCTACGAACGCATCAACGACGCGAACAGCCGGTACTACCTGCTCGGCTACACACCGCCACAGCGTCCGCGCGACGGCCGCTTCCACCACATCGAGGTCAGGATAAAACGGCCGGGCTTGACGGCAGTTGCACGCCGCGGGTACCCCTCATCGAGCGGGCCGACGCGCGAAGAGCGCCGCGCTGAAGCCCTGAACCGCTGGGCGCGCGACCGCCGCGCCGGTGGCGAGAACGACACGACGCCCGAGCTGCGTGCGGTGCTCAACAACGCCGTGCAGCAATCCGGGCTGACGCTCGCCGTGCAGGCCGTGCCGTTCAGGGGGCCGGCCAAACAGGCTGAGGTGGCCATCACCGTCGAACTGGACGGCCGGCTGCTCGAGTTTGCTCCGCAGCCGAACGGTCTCTTCGCCGATTCCGTCGAGGTCTCGTACTTCGCGCTGAACGACGATGGACGGCCACAAAAGGGAACGCGGGCGGCACTCAATCTGGCGATCAAGCCCGAGACGTATCAGCGCCTGCAAGCGCTCGGCATCCGCCTGAACTCGCGAACGGCCTTGCCACCCGGACGGTACCAACTGCGTGTCGGGGCGCGCGATCCGATCACAGGGAAGTCGGGCACCGTCTTCACCGACATCACCGTGCCCGAGTTCGCCGCGAAACCGCTGATGATGAGCGGCCTGCTCCTGTCGTCGGCGCAGGCGGCGGCGGTGTTTACGCCTCAGCGCGATGCGGTTGCGGAGAAACTGCTTGGCGCCCCCGCCACCACGCAGCGCGAATTCGAACAGGGCGACACGCTGACGTGGCTCGCGGAAATCTACGACACGACGCCAGGGCGCGGGCCGCGGCAAATCGACGTCGCCGCGCGCCTCGTCTCGGAGGACGGACGCGAGGCGTTTAGCGCACGCGACGTGATCGCCAACGGCGAGGGCAGTGCGCGCTGGACGAGCTTCGGCTACACTGGCCGCCTGCCACTCAAGGACATCGCGCCGGGCCGGTATGTACTGCGGCTCGAGGCGCGTGAACGCTCGAACACGAACCCCGACGCCCTTCAGGTGGCGCAGACCGTCGTGACGGTACGTTGATGGAAAAGGTGCGAGTTATGACTGTGTCACGTTATGTCGCGTGCTGCGCGCTGGTGCTCGTGGCCGTCATCCAGACCCCGGCGGCCGCTCAGCGCGGACGAGGGACGCCGCCGCCGCGTCCGAACATGCTCGACGATAGCGATGTGACGCTGCGTCCGCCATGGTCTACTCCACCCGACCTGATCCCGAACCCCGCCGCACCGCGCGGGACGATTCACCGCTTTCTGATGAAGTCGGAAGACAGCAAGATCTACAAAGGCATCTCGCGCGACAAGCCTGGCGCCGTCGTGCCCTACGAGCGACCCGTCGCGGTGTATATTCCCGCTCAGTACGTCCCGGGGACAGAGGCGCCGTTCATCGTGGTCCAGGACGGCTACAGCCCGAAGTACCACTACACGGTGCCCACCGCGCTCGACAACCTGATCCATCAGAAGAAGGTTCCCGTCATGCTCGCCGTGCTCGTCCAGCACGGCGGCGGCGACGGTCCGGGAAGCGAGCGCGGCCTCGAGTACGACACGGTCTCGGACACCTACACGACGTTCATCGAGACCGAAGTGCTGCCCAGAATCGAGCGCGACTACAAAGTGAAGTTCACGAAAGATCCCGAAGGCCGCGCGACGATGGGCGGCAGCTCTGGCGCGGCGTGCGCGTTGACGATGGCGTGGTTCCATCCGGAGCTGTATCGCCGGGTACTGAGCTACTCGGGCACCTTCGTCGACCAGGCCCGCGGCTCGAACCCGGCCTATCCGTTCGGCGCGTGGGAATATCATTCGACGCTCATTCCGAATTCCGATCGGAAACCGCTTCGCATCTGGTTTCACGTGAGCGAGCTCGACAACGGCGCCGACCGGGATGAATCGACCCACGGCAACTGGGTACTCGCCAACCAGCGGATGTCGCAGGTGCTGAAAGCCAAGGGCTATCCGCACAAGTACGTGTACGCCGAAGGCGCGCGCCACACCGACGCGAACGTGGTCAACCAGACGCTTCCCGATGCATTGACCTGGCTATGGCACGGCTACAAATGACACTCGACGCAGAGACGCAAAGACGCAGAGAATCGTTTTCGGAAGAAACTCTGCGCCTCCGCGACTCTGCGTCAGGGCTTTCGATGAGGAGTCGAATGATGAAACGGTTCTTGGCGTTGTCGCTCGTCGCTGTCTGCCTCGCGGTGTCGGCAATGGTGTCCGGCCAGACAGGCGTGACCAATGGTGAATGGCCCCACTGGGGCGGCGATTCCGGAAATACCAAGTACTCGCCCCTCGATCAGATCAATCGCGACAACGTGAAGACCCTGCGCATCGCGTGGCGCTGGAAGAGCGAGAACTACGGACCGCGGCCGCAGAACCACATGGAGGGTACGCCGCTCATGGTCGGCGGCGTCCTGTACGCCACCGCGGGCTTCCGTCCCAACGTCGTCGCGATCGACGCCGCCACCGGTGAGACGCTCTGGAGCTATCGACTCGACGAAGGACAGCGCGGCGAGCGCGCACCCCGCAGCCTGACCCGCGGCGTCGAGTACTGGACCGACGGCAAGCAGGCCCGCATCATCCTCCTCACGCGCGGGTACCAGATGGTATCCATCGACGCGAAGACCGGGTTGCCCGATCCCGCATTCGGCAAGAACGGCGTCATCGACCTGTATCAGGACTTCGATCAGGCTCCGCCGCAGGACGGCGTCATCAGTTCGACGTCTCCGGCGGTCGTCGTCCGGAACGTCATCGTCATCGGCGCGGCGATGGTGGGCGGCACGGCGCCGCGATCGAAGGAAAACACCAAGGGCTACATTCGCGGCTTCGACGTGCGCACGGGTAAGCGGCTGTGGACCTTCCACACGATTCCGCAGCCCGGCGAGTTCGGCAACGACACGTGGCTGAACGACTCGTGGGCCTACACCGGCAACACGAGCGTGTGGTCGCCGTTCACCGCCGACGAAGAGCTCGGGTACGTGTACCTGCCGGTCGAATCGGCGACCGGCGACTTCTACGGCGGGCACCGGCCGGGCAACAACCTGTTCGCGGGCAGCCTCGTGTGCGTCGATGCGAGAACCGGCAAGCGCGTCTGGCATCAGCAGCTCGTGCATCACGACATCTGGGACTACGACCTGGCGTCACCGCCCACGCTCATCAACATCACCGTCAGCGGCAAGCCGATCAGGGCCGTCGCGCAGACGACGAAGTGGGGCTACCTGTTCGCGTTCGATCGCGTCAACGGCACGCCCGTGTGGCCCGTCGAGGAGCGCAAGGTCGAAGCCGGCACGGTGCCCGGCGAGTGGTATTCGCCGACGCAGCCGCACCCCACCAGGCCAGCGCCCTACGATCGCCAGGGCGTCTCGGAAGCAGACCTGATCGACTTCACGCCCGAGCTGAATGCCGAAGCGCGCGCGATGCTGAAGGAATACAAGATCGGCCCGCTCTTCACGCCGCCGATCGTCGCAGGCACCGACGGCCTGCGCGGCACGCTGCAGATTCCCGCGGCGCAGGGCGCGGCGCTCTGGCAGGGTTCGGCATGGGACCCCGAGACGCACATGTTGTACGTGCCTTCGGTTACCAACATGACCAACAACGCGCTGCAACCCGGCGCCGACCGATCCGATATGAGCTTCATCGGCGGAGGCGGTGGTGGTGGACGCGGTGCGCCGCCGGCGGGACGCGGTGGCACGGCCGCCGGCCCACGCGGAGGCGGGGCGCCAATCGATCCGGAAGCCGCCGGTGGCGGTGGTGGACGCGGACGAGGTGGACCGCCGATGGTGCTTGGTCCGGGGGCCAGCCGCGGTCCGTGGGGCATCGGCCCGCAGGGACTGCCGCTGGTGAAACCGCCTTACGGACGGATCACTGCCTATAACATGAACACCGGAGACATCGTGTGGCAGGTCGCCAATGGCGACACCTACGAATGGATCAAGACACATCCGGCGCTGAAGGGTGTGACGATTCCGAGGACCGGGCGCGCCGACGAAGGCGGCCTCGTCGTCACCAAGACGCTGGCCTTCGCGGGACAGGGCTGCGGATTGTTCCGCGGCGGCGGCGGCGGCGGCCCGATGTTCTACGCGTACGACAAGGCGACGGGCGCCGTCGTGCACGAGATGGAGCTGCCGGCCAGCACCTGCGGGAATCCGATGACCTACATGGTCAACGGCAAGCAATTCATCGTCGTGGCCGTCGGCACGGCGAATTTCCCCGCCGAGCTGGTGGCGCTGTCGCTACCGTAGAGCGGGAACGGACGTTCACCATTGGTAGATTGGCAGATTGGTAGACTGGCGGAATGTTGGTGGATTGAAGATTGGCGACGGGCAGATTCACGCACTGTGCGTGTGATCGCACCCTCGTCAATCTTCAATCCCACAACAGTCTTTCAGTCCTCCAATCTGCCAATCTATCCCTGCTGATTGCCCCTCGTGCGCTCATCCGCCGGTACCTGGGACTACATCATCATCGGGGCCGGCAGCGCCGGTTGTGTGCTCGCAAACCGGCTGTCGGCCGATCCAAACACCACAGTGCTGCTCGTCGAAGCCGGCGGCAAGGACGACTGGTTCTGGATCGACATCCCCGTCGGCTACCTCTACACCATCGCGAATCCGCGGACCGACTGGTGCTACAAGACGCAGCCCGATGAGCATCTTGCGGGCCGATCGATCCACTACGCGCGCGGCCGCGTCCTGGGCGGATGCTCCTCGATCAACGCGATGATCTACATGCGGGGACAGAAGAGCGACTACGACCACTGGGCCTCGCTCGGCAACGCGGGCTGGTCGTGGAACGACGTGCTGCCGCTCTTCCGCAAGGTGGAGGACTATCAGCATGGCGCGGACGAGATGCACGGCGCCGGCGGCGAGCTGCGCGTCGAAGAGAGCCGCGTGCGCTGGGAAATCCTGGAAGCCTGGCGCAACGCGGCGGAAGAATGCGGGATACCCAAGATCCCCGAGTTCAACCGCGGCGACAACTTCGGCAGCGCGTACTTCCAGATGAACCAGAAGCGCGGCGTGCGGTGGAGCGCCACCAAGGCCTTCCTGCGGCCCGTGCTGTCTCGGCCCAACCTGACCGTCATGACCAACGTGCTCGTCGAGCGTTTGCGAATCGGCCGTCGCAATGGCGTGTTGCGAAGCGAGGGCATCGAGCTCGCGCACGCGCGCGACGGCCGCTCGTTCGCCGAGGCGCGACGGGAGACCATCCTGGCCGCGGGCAGCATCGGGTCGCCGCAACTGCTTCAGCTCTCTGGTGTGGGGCCGGCCGGCACGCTCCGGGCACGCGGTGTCGAGCCGGTTCTCGACCTCGCCGGCGTTGGCGAGAACCTCCACGATCACCTTCAGATCCGCATGCAATACAAGGTGAGGAACACGGTCACGTTGAACGAGCGGGTCAACAGCGTGTTCGGCAAGATCGCGATGGCGGCCGAGTACGCGCTGTTCAAGACGGGCCCGCTGACGATGCCGCCTTCCCAGCTGGGCGCGTTTGCCAAAAGCGACGCGGCACAACCGACGGCGAACATCGAATGGCACGTCCAGCCGCTCTCGCTCGACAAGTTCGGCGATCCGCTGCACACGTTTCCGGCGATCACGCCGAGCGTCTGCAATCTCCGTCCCGTCTCACGCGGATGGGTCCGCATCGTGTCGCCCGATCCGGCTGCGTATCCGGAGATCAAGTTGAACTACCTCGATGCGCCGGAGGATCGCGCCATCGCCGTCGATGCCATGCGCTTCACGCGCCGCATCCTGGCCGCGAGGGCGCTCGCGAGATTCGAGCCCGACGAGTTTCGTCCGGGGCCCGGCTATCAGACCGACGACGAGCTCGCGCGAGGGGCCGGCGAACTGGGCACGACCATCTTCCATCCGGTCGGCACGTGCAAGATGGGAGACGATGCGATGGCTGTAGTAGACGATCGCCTGCGAGTGAAAGGGATACAGGACTTGCGGGTGGTCGACGCCTCGATCATGCCGAGGATTACGTCGGGCAACACGAACGCACCGGTCTACATGATCGCGGAAAAAGGCAGCGCGATGATTCTGGCGGACAAAAAAAAGTAGGGCGCAACTGTAGAGCGCAACCGGTAGAGCGCAACTTAAGTTGCGCCCTACCGGTTGCGCCCTACGGATTGCGCCCTACGGATTGCGCCCTACCACCTACAACCTGCCAGCTACCAACTACCAACCACCATCTAGCTTAGAACGTCAACCGAAGCCCCAGCTGCATCAACCGTGGCTGGTTGGCCTGTGAGGTGACCTGGCCGAAAATACTGGTGGCCGCCGTCGACGCCTGCGTGTTCGGCGGGCCGAATTGCACGCGATTGAACAGATTGAACGCTTCGAGACGAAGCATCAGGTTCATTTTGTCGCCGATGCGCGTCGTCTTCGAGATGGCCATGTTCCAGTTGTTGACGCCGTGCGCGCGCAGGTCGGGGTCGGTCCGCTCCGCGTTGCCCAGATCCCACCGCACCGATGCGTCGGTAGAAGCATCGGCAGCGATGAACGCCGCGTTGGGCACGCTGTAACAGCTTGTGTTGAACCAGCGAGTCAGGCGATCCACTGCCGAGCCGGAGACCTGCTTGTCGCAGTTCGGATCGACGTTCGGGCGCAACCCGTAACCCGATCCGATCAAATTAGGGGTTGCCGTAAATGCGAGAGGATATCCTGCCTGCAACGTGGTGAAGCCGCTCAGCGTCCACCCGCTGATGAGCGTGTTGCTGATACCGGTCGCCCCTCCTCCGTACCGGCGGCCGGCGCCGAAAGGCAGGTCCAACACGTAGTTGAAGACGAACCTGTGCGGGACATCGAAGCTGCTCAGGGCGAATTCGTTCTCCAGATCGTTGGTCTGGTAGCCGGCGGCCGGGTTTCCGGCCCCCGATTCGAGCCAGCCGGTCACCGTCTCCACATTGCCGTAATTCCTGGAGAATGTGTAGTTCGCGCTGATGACGCTGCCGGCGCCGAAGCGCTTGTCCGCCCGGAGTTGCAGGGCGTTGTAGCTGCTTTCGCCGAAATATCCAGGCTCGTTCGCCGATGTGTACTGCGGGAACGTATTTAGCAGGAGATTGCGCTGAACGGTCGTCGTGGACAGCGCGCCCTCGCGAACGATCCCCAGGAACGGATTCGGCACGGTCTGCCGCAGATACGCCCCGTAACACGTGTCGCGCTGCGACGATGTGTAACCAGGCTGCCCCTGCGGAATGATGACGTTGTTCGTGAGACTGCACACCGTTGTGTCATTCGCCGCGCGATTGACGAGATCCAGCCCAAGCTGATTCCGGTTCAGGGTCGCGGGGAGGTGGCTGCCGCGCAGGCCTACGTACGCGACCTCGACCGACAATTGATTCGCGAACTGATGCTGCACGGCCGCGTTGAACTGCTGCGTCCGGCCCGGATAGCCCTCCTCATCGCGGTAGTACTGGTTGCCGGTTCCTCCGAGCAGCACTTGCTGGAAGCTGGGGTCGCGTCCCGGGTAGTTGTCGACCCCGGTCGGGAACGGATTGCTCATGTCGGTGAAGAACGTGCGGTTGTTGTCGACGCTGGTCGCGATGTTGTTCGTTCTGATGTTGACGGGGTTGCCCGTCGGCCCATCTGGAAATCGTACGGTCGAGGGCACGTAGAACGTCCCGCCACCGGCGCGCACGACCGTATTTTCCCCAAGGCGATACGCCACGCCGACACGCGGCGCAAACTGCAGGGGGTTCTTCCTCAGCGTGCGCTCCGGTTGCCCGGAGCTCGCCACTAACTCGTACGCACCGAGGTACGGCTTTCCCGTTTCCGGGTTGGTCTTCCCGGCCAGAAGCGGGTTGGCCAAGTCGGGGTTGAAGGTCACGAGGCGGTCTTCCGTCTCGAAGAACGCACCCGGCTTCTCCAGGCGCATTCCAAGGTTCACGGTCAGCCGGGAGTTCATCTGCCACGAATCCTCGACAAAGTACGCCTGGTACCGCGTACGGCCGTAGTTGAAATTCGATGACTGGTACGTCCCGCCTGTTTGCTGACCGATCAGAAACGACGCGAACGGATCGCCCGTTGCGCCGGGGGCTGTGCCGTCGAGCGCCGTCGGGTTGTTGGCGAACGTGAACGTGCCGCCCACGTTGTTGTTCTGAAAGTAGTTGACCTCGCCGTTCAGGATGTTCGCGCCCGCCTTCACGGTGTGAGCGCCCATGATTTTGGTGAGCGTCGGCGTCAGCGAATACGTATAGTCGTCCGCGTAGATGAGACCGGTGCCGATGACCTGGTTCGAGCCGGCATTGATGGCTGGAAGGGTTGGCGGGACTCCGTCGCTGCGTTCGGGAATCTGGCCGTAAGGCACCACGGGAAGACCGAACGTCGCCACCGGGTCGGTGCCCAGGTTTCCGGGGGTGCGATCGTAGTCCCACCGCATCACTCCAAACCGCACGTCCAGCACCGTCGACGAGTTGAAGCTGTACGTGTCGGCCACCATCACCTGCGTCGTGATGAAATGCTCGGGCGAGTACGGATCGCCGTTGGTCTGGCCGTTGCCGTACACGTCCACCGGAAGGTTGGTCGAGTCGAACCGCGTGTACCGGCCGATGATGCGGTTGTTCTGGCTCATGTTGTAGTCGCCACGAACGTTGACCTGGTTGTTGTCGCCGCCGATCGAGGAGTTCTTCTCGAAGTTGTTCGTGGTCCAGCGGCCGGCCACCGTCGGCTCGGCGTAGATCGGGAACGCCAGGAACTTCTTCGCGATCGGGCTGATGCGGTTCGCCGGAATGATGTTGCCGGGGAACTGCTGCCGATTCGGCACGCCCGCTCCGCACGCGGGGTTGGCGATGCCGGTGCCCGGGTTCACGATCCCGCACTGCGTCCACGGATCGTAGATCGGCACGACCGTCGTGCCGCTGCCGCGATAGTCGGAGAAGTCACCGGCCTTCATCGCGGCAGTTGGCACCGTGCGCCGGAACAACACACCTTCGCGGTTGCGGTAGCCTTCGTAACTGCCGAAGAAGAACAGCTTGTTCCTGAGCACCGGACCGCCCATCGACCCGCCGAAGTTGTTCTGCACGAACGGCGGCTTGTCGAGGCCGGCGCGCTCGCCGAAGAACGTGTTCGAGTTGAGCGCCTTGTTGCGGTGTTGTTCGAAGAGCGAGCCGTGATACTGGTTCGTGCCCGACCGCGACGCGATGTTCACAACGCCGCCGGTGAAGCGGCCGAACTCGGCGCTGCTGTTGTTGGTCTGCACGCGGAACTCTTCGACCGCCTCCGGACTCGGCGTCAGCACGACGATGTTGCCGTAGGCCGAGTCCTGCACCGTGACGCCGTCGAAGTAGGACGCGCTCTGGTTCGCCGTGCCGCCGCCGATCTGGTAGTTGCCAGCCGCGAACACGTTCTTGCCCGTCAGGCTCCCTTCGCTGCCGCCTTGCGGCACGACGGAAGGCGCCAGCGTAATCAGGTTGAGCACGTTGCCGCCGTTCAGCGACAACTGCCGTATGCGGCTGCTCTCCATCACAATGCCGACCGACGCGTTTTCGGTCTGCAGCACCGCCGCTTCTCCGGCGACCGTAATCGTCTCGGACAGGTTGCCGAGCTCCAGCCTCACCTCGATGCGAGGCGCCGTGTTGACGTTCACCGCGATCCCCTCGCGCACGGCGCGCTGGAATCCGGTGAGCTCGACCTCGAGCCGGTAAGTGGAGGGCACGAGGTTCAGGAAGCGCGCGGACCCATCTTCCGCGCTCACGAGCTCGCGCCGCTCGTTGGTCGCGGTGTTGACGAGGACGACCGTCGCGCCTGGAATCACTCCACCTTGCGCGTCGCTGACGATGGTGACCAGCGACCCGTAGAAGGTCTGGCTCATGGCCGGGACGGCAACCATGAGTGAAACAAACACTAACGCCGCCCGAGTCCACGCCGAATGGCGGTTGAACATGTAACCTCCTGGTTGCACTACTGCTGACGTATGGAAAATAGCCGCTTTGAGCAATCGATAATCGATTACCGTTCTGACTTTGTCAAGAGCTTTGCGACGTTCGCAACTTCAATTTTTTGTTCATCGCTCCAGCGAGCGCAGTCCTTCGAGCGCGGCCCGTTGCGCGTCGGCGTCGTTTCCTTTCGCCGCGATCTCGTATTCGCGTGCCGCTTCACGGGTTCGCCCCATCGACGCCAGCACATCCCCGAGATCCACGTGCGCCTGATCCAATTTCGGCGCGAGTTCTACGACTTTTTGGAGTTCTGCGACGGCTTTTTGGTACGAGCGCGAGAGCGCAAGCACGAGTCCGTAGCTATGCCGCGCTTCGACGTAGGTCGGATCGCTCTGGATGGCCCGCTCGAAGTGATAGCCGGCCTCGCCGTACGCCTTCCGTGCCGCCAGCAGATTGCCAAGGTTGTTGTGCGCTTCGGCGAGATCGGGCTGCGCGGTGATTGCCGCGCGCAGATGCCGCTCGGCGGCATCGTTGAGGCCCTTCGTCAGCGACGCCAACCCCATCGTGTTGTTCGCCAGCGGCAAATCTGGATCGAGCGCAAGCGCACGCTCGAGCGACTTCACCGCCTCATCTACTCTTTGTTGGCGCAAGTATACGTTGCCGAGATCGGCCAACGTCGTCGCGTCTTTGGGACGAATTGAGACAGCGTGTTCCAGCGCCTGAGCGGCCCGCGCCATGTCACCAGCCGCGGAAGCGGCCCCGCCCAGTTCCTTGAGTGCCGGCACGAACGTGGCGTCGCGTCGAAGCGCCTCGTCCGACCAGCGGATGGCGGCCTGATAGTTCGCCGCCCTGGCATACGCACGAGCCAGCTCGTAGTAGTAGTCAGGTCGACGAGGCTGGTGCTTCTCGATCGCCTGTTCGAGACGCTGAATGCCCGCGGTCAGATTCGAGCCTTGCTGAACCTGAGCCAGCGCGAGATACAGCTCGTTCTCCGGAGTGGGCGGCAGCGCCTTCGGATAATAGAGCGCGACTTCGCCGCGATAGCTGCCTTGTCTCAGCTCGTCCGTTTCCGGAATCTCCGCGAGAAGATTGCGCGCCGCTCTGCGGCGTTGAATGTAGTGATCGGTCATGACGACGTGCACGGCATCTTCAGCACGCCGCTTCGGCATATGGCAATCGAGGCACGTCGCGCTGGCGCCGGAGACGCCCTGCACACGAGGTACGCCCTTCGCGTGCACGTTCTCGTGGCAGCTCTGACACGCGGCCACGTACTGCTGCACGGCCGTGGCGCCGCGCGGGATATCGTGCGGATCGTGGCAGCTCTGGCAGGTCATCTGACTGCGCTGGAAGCACGCGGACTTGAACAGGCGGTACGCACCACCCGCGATTTCGAACTTGTCGTCGCGCCCGCTCCCCGGCGCATGATCGAAGTAGATGAAGAAATCCGCGAGCGATTGACCTGGTGAAAACGCGAACGGCTGGTGTTCGTACCGGCGTATCTGAAACGGCAGCGGTGTGCTCGTGGGCTCGAGGTGACATTGCATGCACGTTTCGAGCTGCTGTTCCCGGTCGAGCTTGGCCGGGTTCACGATCGCGCGCCGGGCCGCGTCGAGCGCGTTCGCCTTGCTCGCATCCACGTGCGCCTGGCCGGGCCCGTGACACCGCTGGCAATCGATGCCCTCGGGCAGCCCGCCTTCGCCCGCTCCATTCGAGCCGGGCTTCGGCGCGGCAGGCTGCTCGAACTTCGGCCCGGCACCATCGTCCTGAACGGGCGTGCGCGGATAACCGTT
This sequence comes from Vicinamibacterales bacterium, assembly GCA_963746535.1. GTDB lineage: Bacteria > Acidobacteriota > Vicinamibacteria > Vicinamibacterales > JAMQPK01 > JAMQPK01. Next base: position 905,051 of record CAVVBP010000014.1, read on the forward strand.
GTGGCACGACATGCACCCGGTATCGATGACGCGGCGGAAGTCCAGGTGCGCGGGACGATCGTAGCCGGGGCTCATCGCCCAGTAGCCGCCGCGCTCGGCGTACCAGCTCACCGGCAGTTGAAGCAGCCGGCCGTCGGGACTGCGGTGCAGGAACGTGCGCGCGTGATTGCCCGAGCCGATCACATAGTCGGCCTGGATCTCGACGACGTTCGTGTCCTGGCCATCGAAGCCGACCTGATGCCGTCTCTGGTAGAAGGCGCCGCCGCGCTCGACCATCGTGTAGTCGCGATCCGAAGCGTTGTGGTGCAGGCGGTTGGCGCTGGTGACATCGCCGAGGGGCTGTCCGGGGCGCACCCGCGAAAACGATCGCCCCATTCCGGTACGGGCAAATGTTTCGGCAATCTGACCGTGGCAGGTCGCGCACACGGCGGGATCGGCGTAGCCACCGGGTGAGGCCGGCGCTCCACTATTGGAGGCGCCGGGCGATGGCGTGTCCCCTGGTTGAATGGTCCGGCGTGCGTACATCCACCCGACGACCGAGACCGCGGCAACCGCAATCAGAATCAGCAGCCAGTGTCTTCGATCATCCACGTGTCGCCAGGAAAATCCCGCCAACCATGATCGCGGCACCCACGACGTTGGTCAAGGAGAGCGGCTGCACGGGAGACCCCAGCCAGCCGAAGTGCGACAGCGCCATGGCGCTGAGAATCTGCCCGCCCAGGAGCATCATGGTCATCGGGCCGGCGCCGATTTGCGGAATGAGCCAGGCGATGCCGAAGACGAGCGACGCCCCCATCGCGCCAGCCGTGAGCAGAAACGGGTTCACCTGGCGCAGGCTGCTCAAGGCGCCCGACTGCCAGCCGCTCGATCCGATGAGGATCGCCGTGAGCGCGCCGATGCACCAGAAGAGCGCGTTGCCCACGCGAGGATTGTTGATCACCGCGCCAACCTTGCCGTTCATCGCAAGGTGCACGGTCAGCACAACGCCGAGAAACATCGTCAAACCATAAAGGTACGATTTCATCTCGCGACTCCTCGCTTCCTGAAGTTAGCGCGGCGGGACTGAAGTCCCGCCCTACGGATGTATACGGCGGGACTGAAGTCCCGCCCTACAGGGACTACCGGGACTCCGGCAAAGCGTACACGTGCAGGCGGCCGCCGATGCGGCTCTCCTCGAATCTTCTCGCCACTGGCCGGCCACCGCCCGCCAGGATGGCCACGTACTGTCTGCCCTTCTTCCCCAGATACGTGATCGGCACCGCGCGGCCGTTTTCCGTGAGATCGGCCACCCACAACATCTTCCCGGTTCGCGCGTCGAACGCACGGAAGCGGGCATCCTGCGAGGCCGCGATGAACACGAGACCACCGGCCGTGGCAATCGGGCCGCCGCGATTCAGCGTGCCGGTCGGCGGCACGCCCAGCGCGTCGAGCTCTTCGTACGATCCGAGCGGCACTCTCCAGGCAATGTCACCGGTGTTGACGTTGACGGCCACGAGCTCGCCCCAGGGCGGCTGCTGGCACGGCCAGCTCTTGGTGCCGTCCCAGAAATTCGTGCCGAGCATCTGCGGCGCGTTGTCGGGGCCGCGGCGCGCCCACATGTCCTCGCCCGTCGTGCTCTTCACCATCTTGTTGAGCATGCCGACGTCCTGCGTCGGGGTGAAGAGCAGGCCGAGGTCGGGATTGAACGCCGACCCGTTCCAGTTGCCGCCTCCCGTCCATCCCGGGAAGATGACGCTCAGCTTCGGCCCGTATTGCGCGTACGGACCGCCGGTCAGCGCGCCGCCTTCGAGCTCGAGCAGGCCCCTGCAATACGCCTCGTGCTGAGGCGTCACGTTCGCAATGTCCTTCGGCGAGAACGTCATGCGCGCGAGGGGCTGCGGCTTGACGGGAAATGGCTGGGTCGGCGAGTACTCGTCTCCCGGAATCGGGTTATCGGAGACGACGGGGCGCTCCTCGACGCCGAAGATCGGCTTGCCCGTGACGCGATCGAAGATGAACAGCAGGCCTTGCTTGGTGTACTGCGCCACGGCGGGAATCGTCCGTCCGTCGCGCTTGACGTCGATCAGCGCCGGAGGCGCCGACAGGTCGTAATCCCAGTTGTCGTGGTGCGTGGTCTGGAAGAACCACTTCAACTTGCCGGTTTCGGCGTCAAGCGCCAGCAAGGATGAACCGTACAGGTTCGAGCCGAGGCGATCGCCGCCGTAGAAATCGGTCGCGGGCGTCCCGGTCGGGACATACGCGATGCCACGCGCCTCGTCGATTGTGATGAAGCCCCAGGTATTCGCGCCCGCGCGATCGACCCATTGATCGTTCTTCCAGACCTCGTGGTTCGGCTCGCCCGGCTGCGGAATTGTGTGGAATCTCCACACGAGCTTCCCCGTCCGCAGATCCCACGCGCGGATGTCGCCGGACGGCCCGAGGCTTGGACTCTCCTGCGAGTGGTTCCCGGTAATCGCGAGGTTCTTGTAAATGGCCGGTGGCGACGACAACGCGACGCGCAGCTTTGGAAACTTCTCGCCGACGCCCTGGCGCAGATCGACTTTCCCTCCCTGTCCGAAGGTCGGCGTGAACTCTCCGGTCTTCGCGTTCAACGAGATCAGCAGCGACGCCGAATCAGACGTGCCGAAGACGAGCTGGGCAGGAATCGCGCCGGTCCCGGGCCAGTATGCGAGCCCTCGAATCGACGGCGTGTTGCCGATGTCCTTGACCCAGATTTCCTTCCCCGTGTCGGCGTCGAGCGCGACCACCCGGTTATAGGGGGTCACCATGTACATCACGCCGTCAACCACGAGCGGCGTCGATGCCGACTGTCTTGGCGCGGGCCGCGATGGCGCCCCGCCGGGCGCATCCGCCCTGCCGCGGGCCGGCGCACCGGCGCCTCCCCCTTCGGCATCCGCGGCGGCTCCACCGCCACGAATCGGCGAAGGCGGAACGGCCGCGGGCGTGTCGTAGCTCCAGACCAGCTCCAGCTTCGACACGTTCGCCGTGTTGATCTGTTTGAGCGGCGAGTAACGCCGCGCTCCCGTATCGTAGCCGTGCGACGCCCAGTCCTTCTCTGGCTTCGGCGTCTGCGCGACGCCGACGGCGGTGGCAGCAAGGCCGGCGAGAACGACCACGAACAATCGTCTAGCAGACATGGCAGATGGCAAATGGCAGATGGCAAATGGCGGATGGCAAATCATTGTTTCGCGTCTTTCCAGTTGTTCCAGAAGATGAACGTGCCACGTTTGGTCGACGTGATGATCTCGGCGTTGCCATCCTTGTTGAGATCGACCACCGAGAGGTGCGAGCCCACGCCGGATCGGTTGTGGATTAACTCGGGAACGAACTCGGCGCCGCCCGGAGCCTTCGGGTTACGAACCGTGCGATAGACGTAGAGCACGGGCGCCCCGTGGGGATCGGGATCGATGAACGTGTCGAGGTGCGACCAGAACCGCTTGCCCGTGATGAAGTCCTGCACTCCGTCGCCGTCGACATCGGCGTACGTGGCGCCGTGCAGTTGCGAGAAGGTCACGCCGCCGGCGTTCTTCGTGGAGAAATCCGTCATGATCGGGTGCTCCACGAACGACCGCTTCCCGTCGGCGGCCTTCTTCTGTTCGAACCACGAGAGGCCCCACCCGTGCGCCTGCAGCGACGTGACCACGTCGTTCAGGCCGTCGCCGTTGACGTCGTACACGGCCATCTCGGCGCCGCCCGGACTCGACCGCGTCCAGCGGCCGAACGCCTCCGGGTGATAACTCCAGGTTTTTCCGTCCTTCGTGGCGGGCTGTTCCCACCAGCCGAACGCGTTCAGGAAATCGGCACGCCCGTCGCCGTTGACATCGCCGACGCCCATGCCATGGTTGGCCCACGGCCCGGGCTCGCTGATGTACGTCTTTGTCCAGAGGCCGGTCGGGTTCGCACGATCCGGCTTCGCATATGCGAAGCGGTTCTCGCTGTCCTTGAACAGAAATTCCGGGACGCCGTCCGCATCGACGTCCTTGAGCAGCATGAACTCGCACGACATCCGGTCCGTCACGGTGTAGGTTTCCCAGCGGCGCGACTCTCCCTTCGGGTTCACGTACAGAACCGCGGGACGCTGGAAGATCGCGTTCAGCACGTCGGGCCATCCGTCACCCGTGAAGTCGTACGCGTACTGGAGGCCGTTGAAGTATTGCGTGCCGGGATCGATCGTGCCGCCGACGTAGATCTCGCGTGCCGCGTTGTAGTCGGGACCGAGGTAGTAATACGGCCCGGCGACGATGTCGGGCGTGCCGTCGCGATTGAAATCGGCAACGGCCGGCCCCCACGAGTAATAGAACTCGTTGAGCACCTGCATCCTGAAACGCGTCGACACCTGCTCGGGGCGCGAGACGCGCGGCTGGAGATCCTTGGTCGAGACATCCTTGAAGCGCACCTCGCCGGTCCCACCGACAAACAGGGCGAAGGGACCGAACGAGCCGTATTCGGGTTCTGCCACCGAGTCGCCGATCCCACCTGCGTCATTGAGGAACGTGCGCAGAATGTTGGCGTCGAGCACGAACTCCACCGTGTTCCAGTCGCCCGCGCGCACGCCGGTCGCCGGACGCGGAATGGGCGATGGAATCCCGCCGGGCATTTGAGGGATCTGGGGCGGTCCTCCGGCGCGTACGGGCACATTCGGAGCCGGATCTGGAGGCGGCGGCGCCACGCGAAGCTGCCCTCCCGCAGGCGACCTGAGGCGCTCTTTCGACTTCTCGATGCCCTGCGCGTCGAGCGTCACGCGATATGTCGCGAGGTCGCCTTCGTTCAGCGACACGAAGACACCTTTCAGGCCCCCGTCGCCGGTCTTCTCGGCGCGCAACAGCACGCCGGTCTGGCATCCGGCCGCGCATTTGAACGACGCGAACACGGCAACGTCCTGATAGGGCTTGTCCGACAGGAGCCATCCACCGGCCCCGTCGGCCGATCCCACGATCTCGCCATTCTCCGCGCGCCAGCGCGCCTTCCCGATCGGGCTCCAGCCGTTGAGGCTCGAACCCGAGAACACGGTGTCGGGCACGAAATTCTTCGACGCGCCCTGGGTCACCGACGCGAGCAGGGCGACGCCGAGGACGAGCGCCGTGAAAAATGATCCGGTGCGGGACATTATGAGCATCTCCTGTTTCAACGGCGGCGGGCGGCTCGGGGCTTGCGGCTGACCTTTTGTTCTTCGACTTCCGCGGCTTCCTGTTCGAGCGCCGTACGCAGCCACTGTCCGGGCTCCTCGATGTGCACGCGCAGGGCGCGTTCGGCGGCCTCGGGATCGCGCGTTCTCAACGCATCCACCACCGCGACATGCCGCTCGACGATCTCGCGAAGCGGATGGTGCGACTTCGTGACCGTCAGGAAGGTCGTGGTGGCGAGGCGCATGCGATCCCAGATCTGCTGAAGGATGCGGTTGCCCGACGCCTCGACGATCGTGAGGTGAAACGCGAAATCGGCTTCAACGGCCCGGCGGTTGTCGCCCCGCGCGGCGGCCGTGCGCATCGTCGCGAGGAGACCTTCGATCTTCTTGAGGGTTGGCGGATCGATGCGCGTCGCGGCGTGGCGCGCGGCCAGTCCCTCGAGGACCGCACGGATGGGATAGAGCTGCAGCAGCTCCTCGGCCGAAATCTGCCGGACGATCGCGCCGCGAAACGGCGAGCTGACCACAAAACCCAGCAGGTCGAGGTCGCGCAGCGCCTCGCGTACCGGCGCCTGGCTGACGCCGAACTGCTGGGCGATGCGCATCTCGACGATGCGTTCGCCTGGCGCGAGGGTGCCGTTGAGGATCTGCTCGATCAACTGCTCGCGAATCTCGTCACGAAGCACACGCCGCTCGAATCGAGGTTTCTTGTCTCGCGCCTTCATCACGCCCTCAGCGTCACGCCCTGCTTCATGAGGTACCCGCGCGCGATCCTCGCGCACTCGAGGGCGGGAATCGGCATGTCGGGGCTGCTGTCGAGCTCCACCATCACCATGCCGTCCATCTGTCTACCGTTCATCATCGCCAGAATCGCGGGCACGTTCACCTTGCCCTGGCCGAGCGGGCAGTATCCCAGAAATGGCTGCCCGCCCACATAGTCCTTCAGGTGCAAGTGATGGATGATCGGGAGGAAGTCTTTGACCACCTGCACCGGATCGGATCCGCCTTTCTGCAACTGGCCGATGTCGGGACCGAACTTGAGATACCGCGTGTCGACGGCCTCCATGACGGCATAGGTCTCTTCACGCGTCTCGATGCACGTGCCCGTGTGCTGGTGCAGGACCGGCGTCAGGCCGAGGTCGGCCACCGCTTTCGCGCCCTCGTTCAGCGCCTCGATGATGCCGGCCTTGTACTCGGCAAAGTTGAACTTGTCGCGCGGAACACCGTTCGGCCCAAAGACGATGACCTTGCCGCCGTACTTCTTGACGAGCTTCGCGGTGGCGACCGTTCGCTCGAGCGACGGCTTGCGCTGCGCCGGATCCGTCAGGTTCGGGCCGCCGTAGCTCGAAATCAACGGGAGCTTGTACTTCTCGACGAGCGCGCCGACCCCGCCGTGCGCCTCCATGCCGTCGATCTGCCAGCCGAAGAGCTCGAGCCCGTAGAACCCCTGGCTCGCGACATCCTTCGCGATCTGATCGATCGCGGGCGGGTCGGCGAGCCGCATCGGTCCCCCGCCGGGCGGATTGCCCCAGGGCCAGGTGATGCCGGTGTGGCCGATCCGGATGTTCAGTTTCTGCTGTGCGTAAGCGGGAAGCGCGGCACCTGCCGCGGCGAGCGCAAGGGTGCGCGAAAACGCCCGTCGATCCATCTTCATGCGCATCTCCTGTCGGATCGGGCTCCGGCGTTCGCGCCCGCGCCGTTGGACATTATCGATAATCGATTTTGATGAAGCGAGAGGGAGTCTAAAAGGATTGGCCGACGGTGTCAACGGGAGAGCGGTCGCGCCAGTGCACCATCGGCAACCCCGGAACCGGCGCGTGGAAGCAGGGGATCCTGTGCCCTTTCAACGACCCGATGTAAACCGTCTGCAGGTCGGGTCCGCCGAAGGTCACGCTGGCCATCCACGGCGCGATGCCCCGCCCGGTCGCGAACAGCACGTCTTCGGTCACCCGGTTCGCGCGAAACGCCTGCTCGAGCGCGCCCACCTTGACCGGATCGCCTTCGTCGAGCAACACGCGCAGATCGCCCTTCGGCGTCAGCACGAACAGCTTGTCCGAATACACGAGCGTGCCCCACAGGTTGCCCGCGCTGTCGAAGGCGATGCCGTCGGGCCACGCCCCGGTTCCAAGAGAACTCGGCCCGAAGACCTCGCGCCCGATCGCGTTGCCGCATTCGTCGATGCGCAGTCGCGTGATGCACCCGCCCGTCGTCTCGACGACGTACAGGAACTCTTCTTTGGCGTCGAAGCGAATCTCGTTCGTGAAATGAAAGCCGTCGGCCACGATGGTGAAGCGCCCGTTTTCGAACCGCGCCAGATAGCCGTCGTCAAGATCCGGACGCAGGGCGTGCATCCAGTTCTTGATCCGCGTCGACACCGTGATCCAGATCCGATCGCGCGAGTCGCGCAGCACGAAGTTGACCTTGCCGATCGGCTGGCCGTCGATCGTGTCGGCGAGCACGCGCGACGAGCCGTCGCGCGACATCAGCTCCAGGCAATCGGTGCCGAAATTCGAAATCAGGAAATCGCCGTTCCGGGCGAATGCGAGCCCGTTCGGGAGCGTGCCCTCCAGGTACCGCTTGGCTTCGCTGTGGGCGTTCTGGAACTCCGCCGAGCTCCGTTGGGTGATGATCTGCTGCGAGCCGTCGGCGGAAATACGCACCACCCCGCCCCGCGCGTCGGCCGACCACAGCGTACCGTCGGGCTCGGCCAGAATGCATTCTGGCCGTTGAAGGCCGTGTCCCACGTAGTTGATGGCGGACTTGTCGATATCGAAATCGAGAATGGGATTGGTGGTCAGGATTCGCTCCAGATCATGGCCTATGGTGGAGTGAAACCGCCGGGCGTGTCAAAGGCTTCGGTCAAGGGGCTGGGACATTGGTGGATTGGAAGATGGGGAGATTGGCAGAATGTTGCTAGATTGACGATTGATGATTGGTTGATTCAGATGCTATGCAAGTAAAGACCATGCCTCAGTGGCTCGAGCCGATGGCGGCGACGCTGACACAGGAGCGTTTCGGAGGCGGGGACTGGCTGTTCGAGCGCAAGTTCGACGGCATCCGGCTCGTCGCCTACAAAAATGGCGATGAGGTCGGGTTGTTCTCGCGGAACCGTCTGCCGCAGCGCCTGCCCGAGGTGGCCGGCGCGGTCGCACGCCTTCCAGCGAACGAGATCATCCTGGACGGAGAGGTCACGTGGGACGGCCGCAGCGGCTATCACGTATTCGACATCCTGTGGCTGAACGGGCAGGCGGTCACGTCGCTGCCGATCGAAGACCGCCGTGCGCTGCTGGAGACGCTGCCGTTCACACCGCCCCTGGCGCGTGTGGCGCTCGTCGAAGACGAGCACCCCTGGGAACGTGCCGCCCGCGAGGGATGGGAAGGCGTCATCGCCAAGCGGCGCGGCTCTCCGTACGAGCACCGGCGATCGAAGCACTGGCTCAAGATGAAATGCGAGGCCTCGCAGGAGCTGGTCGTCGGCGGCTTCACCGATCCGCAAGGGGCGCGGGTGGGCCTTGGGGCCCTGCTCGTCGGATACTACGAGGGCAGCGACTTCGTCTACGCGGGCAAGCTTGGCACCGGCTTCGACACCAGACTACTGCTCGACCTGCGGGCGCGCCTCGATGCGATCGAGCAGCCCGGATCTCTGTTTACGAAAGCCTCGGGGCTGCCCAGGGTGCGCGCTCATTGGGTACGTCCGGAAATCGTGGTGCAGGTCGGCTTCATCGAATGGACGGTCCACGGCAAACTGCGGCATCCGAGGCTGCTCGCCGTGCGCGTCGACAAAGACCCCCGCGGGGTCGTGCGGGAGGGCGCGGAGCAGTCTCAACACGGAGGCACGAAGGCACGGAGAACATGAGATCGAGTCACTGCGTCTAAAACGCATCGCCGATGATCGGGACGACCCAGGCCAAACCGAGCGCGGTGGAAATGCATCCGACGACAAGCGAAACCGTGCGCGTAAACCAGAGGTTGGCGCCCAGCCGCGCGAGCGGCCACCCCAGCAAACCTGAGAGCGCTGCCATCCCCGCCGTCGATCCCACTCCGAATAACAACAGATAACCCAGGCGCGTCATCGTTGACGGGAGCGTGGTCACCACAATTGCCGTCAATGCGCCACTCCCCGCAAGTCCGTGTACTGAGCCGACCAGGAATGGTCGTGCGGCTGTCGATCGGTCCAGACGGAATGACGACGATGTTCCAGGCTTGCGATGCGTGTGCGTCGGACCTGCCGGCACCCGGCGCGCGCCCTGATAGATCGCGCGCACGCCGAACCCGATCAACAGGAGGACGACGCAAACCTCGAACACCCGCGCTGCGATAGCAGGCATTTCAGCCTGCATCACCACTAGCAGCGCGCCGGTTGCGAACAATGTCAACGTATGGCCCAGTCCCCACCACGCCCCGAGCCACGCGGCCTTCGCGCTGCTCCGTTCGCCGGTCATGAGAGTCGAGACCGCAGCCAGATGATCGGGCTCGAGGGCGTGCCGCATACCGAGCAGCGCGCCGAGGCCGGCGCTCGCAGCAAATCCCAATGGAAGTGCGGAGTCGGCAGGAGCGTTCGCCGCCGTCGCGAGACTGTGTTCGGTCCCCGACCCCAAGCTCGCTTGGTGAAGCACCCAATACATGACGAACGTTCCGGCGAGACCAACGAGCATCCAGCGGAGATCGGGCGCGCGTGAATGAAGGAGCTCGACGGGCTGGCCGTGAGGCGTGTGGCGATAGGCATCGGCCCAGGCTTCTTTTCGTGTTGCGAGCGCGCCCGGATCCGCCAACCCCTTCGCAGCGACCAGGCTCTCGAGTGCGGCCAGCCAATGCTCGTAATACCGCGACCCGTCGTCGGGTTCACCACGTCTCGCAGCAGCCTGGAGCTGATCCGAAAGAGCGGAGGCCCATTCCTTCCAGGTGTAATGCCCTTGCTCTGAAAGCTTGACCGCGAGCGCGAAGGCTTGCGCCTGCCACGGCTCGGCAAAGACGGGTCCGCCTTCGTCACGCGGCAAACGCGGTAACTCGGAAAGGCGGTCGGGCGCAATCGCCAGATCAGAGTCGTTCAAGGTAGTCATCCCACATGTCGAGATGCACCGAGTCATGCGGCGAGGCCTGCGGTCCCCACAGCTCTCTCGCGGTGAAGCGCACCGAGTACACGTGCTGACGCTTCTCACCTTGAAAGTGCGCGTTGGTGTCGGGGAACACATAGACGCCGTGATCGCGAGTCACGACTCCGGCCTTGCCGCGCGCGTATCTGGGCAGTCGCGTATGGCCAGTGGGATGCATGTTGCGGGCGCGAACACGCTGACCGACTTTGAACGACGGTCGAACGCTCGGATCAACGCTCGACGGTATTCCTCGGCTCAACCAACGCGCGGATGTCGCCAGCGTTAACACAGGAGTCTCTGTGCGCGATCCGGCTGCCGCCTTTCCGCTCTTCAATTCTTCCTGCGTGACGAAACCGTATTTCACGACGTAGGTTTCGAGTCTGTTCAACCAGCGCTCGTAATAGCTCATTCGCAGGTAATCAGCCGGCGGCAGGAGTTCGATGCCGTGCCGGTCGGTATCGAGGTTCCACTTGCGCCAGGCACGCATCGCGCGATTGAGCGCGTCAACGCGGCCTTCCCAGGTCGCGTGGAAAACCGGTTCGTCCTTTTCGTAGTTGACGGGACCCATACCGTGCTGGCCGCCCATATCGTGCACGCCGTTCATGGCTTCCCTCCTGATTCAGGAAGCGCGACCTTGGCGACGCCAACCATCGCATCACGAGTCACGAGCGCGGCCAGTTGTTCTTCGGTCAGTCGTTCGGTGCCGGGCGGACGCTCGGGGAGCACGATATAGCGCAGCTCCGCGGTGCTATCCCACACGCGCACCTCGACGTCTTCCGCGACTTGCGTTCCAAACTCTTTGAGGATGCCGCGCGGATCGATGACCGCTCGAGATCGGTAGGGCGCTGACTTGTACCAGACCGGCGGCAGGCCCAGCACCGGCCATGGATAGCAGGAGCATAGTGTGCAGACGATCAGGTTGTGAACCTTGGGTGTGTTCTCCACCACGAGCATGTGTTCCCCCTGGCCGCTGATGAAGCCCAGTTCGGCGATCGCCGCCGGCGCATTATCGAGCAAACGTTTCTTGTAGGCGGGATCAATCCAGGCACGCGCCACCACTCGGGCTCCGTTGCGCGGACCCACCTTGTGTTCCATGGTGTCAATCAGCGCATCGAGGGCCGCCCGATCTACGAGCCCCTTTTCGACCAGGAGCGATTCGAGGGACTTGACTCGCAATGTGAGGTCAGAAGGGATCGTCTGCGCGTGAATGTCAGCTTGGCCGACACCTTGGGCCTGAGCAAGACCAGGGGGCGCGGCCGCCCCTGCGGCCGTCACAGCAGCCTTCAGAAAACTGCGTCGGGTGCCGTCCATCAATTGCTTCTCCTTCTACTGGCGTCCGACGTGCGTTCGGCCGGGATGTCCCGCCAAACGGCGATGATTATAGTTGGGAAGGCGCGCGAACGAGCTCATTATCCGTCACGCTTAGGCGACTGATCATCGCCTATCGCTGCAAACGGGTCATGTGTAAGATACGCGGGTCTTTGACGCGCAACAATGTAGCCCACTAGCGCGATCCCTATTCACGGTACCAGTGAGAGGGGGCCAATCCGGTGATGACGATGAACAGACTCACGCTGTACCCGATGCTCGTCCTGGTCTGCACGGTTGGCCCGACTGCGTTCGCTCAGGGTCCGAGGACTATCTCACTGGACTCGGCAACAGTAGCCGATCTCAACGCGGCCTTCGACGCGGGGTCGCTGACTTCCGAGCAGCTCGTGCAAATGAGCCTAGCGCGCATCCGTGCGTACGATCGTCAAGGTCCATCACTCCGCGCCCTCCTCACCGTGAATCCCAAGGCCCTCGACATCGCACGCCAGCTGGATGTGGAACGCAAGACCAAGGGACGTCGATCGCCGCTGCACGGCATACCTATAGTGTTGAAGGACAACATCAATACCTCGGATATGCCGACGACCGCCGGATCGATCGCGCTCGAGGGTTCTGTCCCCTCCAACGATGCCTTTGTGGCCAAACGACTACGCGATGCGGGAGCGATCATCCTGGGCAAGGCAAACATGTCGGAGTTCGCGTCGGGAATCGCGCGAAGTTCGCTTGGCGGTCAAATGAAGAACCCGCACGATCTCGCGCGCACGCCGCTCGGGTCATCTGGTGGCAGCGGGATCTCCGTGGCTGCTGCTTACGTCGTCATTAGCGTGGGCACAGACACGGGCGGATCAATTCGGAATCCTGCCGCGACAACTGGCATTGTCGGCCTCAAGCCCACACATGGACTCATCAGCAGAGATGGCATCGTCCCGCTCGCGCTTACCTTCGATACAGCCGGCCCGTTCGCCCGGAATGTCCACGACGCAGCAGTCGCGCTCGGAATAATGGCCGGCGTCGATGTGGCTGATCCCGCGACCAAAAAGAGCGAAGGGCACGTTGAGGCCGACTACACCAAGTATCTGAGGCGCGACGCGCTAAAGGGCGCCCGAATCGGCGTGGTACGCGACTTCACAGGTCAGGATCCCGACGTGGACTGGGTCGTCGAGGCAAGCCTTACCGTCATGCGTGCAGCAGGTGCGACTGTGGCAGATGTCCGGTTGCCCAGATGGCTGCTCGAAGCCAAGGGAGAATTCTACAACGCCATTCGATATCCGGAGTTCACGGCGCAGATTGCGGAATACTTGAAGACCCTCGGTCCAAGTTATCCGAAGAACATCGAGCAGCTGCTCGCGCGCGCGACCGAGTTCAACGCGCTCCGTCCTGACGGGGCGGGGCCAAATCCGAATCGATGGACGTTATTGAAGCGAGAGGCGGAATCGGGCAACCTCGACGATTACCGCTACACGTCGGTTCGGGATCACGCGCTCCCCATGGTTCGAGCAATCATCGAAGGAGCCTTGATGTCTCAGAAACTCGACGCTCTCGTATATCCGACGCTTCCGACGCGGCCGCCGCTCATTACGGCGCCGCCCGATCCTCCAGGGGGCACTGCTCGCACACCGGCGAACCTCGCCAATCTCACTGGCTTCCCTGATCTCATCGTGCCCGCCGGCTTCACAGGGGACGAGCTGCCAGTAGCGCTGTCGTTCCTAGGCGCAGCATTCAGTGAAGCTAGGTTACTGGCGCTGGGTTACAGCTTCGAGCAGGCAACGCACGCGCGTCGTTTGCCAGTCCACACACCGACTCTGTCAGGCGAGGCTGTCCGGATCCCATGAGTCAACCGCGGCAAGTCTGTAACTATCAACGCCGTTCTGCTTATCCAAGTCAAGCCGGCGGATTACTCGCCACTTGGCGACAAAGGAGGACCAATCATCTGGCGACGCAGCTACGGCACCCGCCAGGCTGACGTTACTTACCCAGCGGCGCGAGCCGCCGCAGCTCGTCGAAGAAGCTGAAAATCAGCGTCACGTGCGTCGGGCCGGCCGTCGCCTCGGTGACCGGCGCCATCACCACGCGCTCGCCGTCCGGGTGCAGATCGAAGCTGGCCGCGGTGAGCGGCCGGAGCTGGACCGGCGTCTCGCTCCACACGCGCGGCTTCTCGGCCTGCAACGCGTCGCCGGCAGTCGTGTACGGCACCAGCATGATCCGTCCGTCTGGCGCCAGGTAGAGCAGCTCATGCCGCGCGCGCGACCAGACGACGTTGGTGCCGCCACCCGTGGAGATCGGCCACTTGCCCTCCGCTCTTGGAAACGGTCGAACGTAGATCTCGGCGGTGCCCGACTCGTTCGATTCGTAGGCCAGCCACCGCCCGTCCGGCGAGAAGCGCGGCTGCTGCTCCGTGGACGGCCCACTCAGAAACACCGTCGGCGTGCCGGGCTTCCAGCCGCTTGCCTCGTCGCCCTCGACCGGCAGGATCATCAGATCGACTGCCCGTCTGCGGCCGAGTCTCGTGAAACGCGAGCACGCGGCCGCTCGGGTGCCATGACCCCGGAGTCTGTGTGTTCGGGCTGGTCGTCAGCCCCGTTGCCTCCCCGCTGCCATCCGCCCGCTGCCAGTAGAGGTTCCGCGCGGTGCCGCCATGCGAAGCCGAATAGACCAGCCGCAACCCATCCGGCGTCCAGAGCGGATTCCGATTCACGCCGGGATCGAACGTCAACTTTGTCAACGCGTCGCGCGCCACATCGTACGTCCACACGTCCACATTCGTCGCGTCCGAGAGCGCGAAGGCCATGCGATGGCCGTCCGGGGCGATCTGCACGCCGCTCCAGTTAGCCGGCGTGGCTCTGAGTGGCGTTGTCTTGCCGTCGCGGGTCAGCCAGTCGAGCGGCGCTACCGACGCGCTCTCACTGCCCGGCAGGTACACGAGCGTGCCGGCGTGCGACACCTCCACCTGCGCACTGCCGCTGGTGGTACTGCTCATCACGCCCGGCACCACCGGCACGGCCGGGCCGGTGACCGCGAGCGTGGTGAGATCGAACGGCGCCGCAAAGAGCGTCCCGTCATGCACCCAGGTCAGATGGCCGCTAGGGAGATAGCGGCCGTAGAAGCCGCCGCGCTGCACGATATGCGCTGTGCCGTGGGCAGCGGCTGCACGGCGAGCCAGGCGTTCGTGAGGTCCCCTACGATGGCGCTCACCGTGTAGAGGACGGCCCGCCCGCCGGGCAGCACCTGCGGCCACCGGTGCGTCCCTTCTCCTTGGGCCAGCGTCGTCAGCCGCTCAGCCGTCCCGCCCGCCGCCGGCACGCGCCACAGGCTGCCGCCGCGTAGGGTCCCCGGCGAAAAGACGATCGTCTCGTCCTCGGCCCAGCTCCCGCCGCGTGCGTTCGTCACGTCGGCGAGGGTGACCGGCGCGCCACCGGTGACGGCGATCTTCTTGAGCTTGCCGCCGCCGAAAAAACCGAGCCACTGGCCATCGGGCGAAAAAAACGGCCCCACGGCGTCTTCGGTGCCCGCGAGCGGCGTGGCGGTCAACTGATCGAGGCGCCGGACGTAGAGGCGGGGCGCGCCGCCGCCGTGCGGCTGCGCCACGAAGGCGAGCTGGGAACCGTCGGGCGACACGACCGCGGCGTTACCGTCCGGCGCGGCTGCGCCTTGCGCGATGACCAGCGAGACGTCGGCGCCGAGCTCGGCGCTCACCCGCAGCGGCGCCGGCGGCTGACGCCTTCCGCCACGGCGCCCACAAGAAGAGCGTCGTGACGGCGGCGATGAAGGCGACGGCAGCTACGGCCCACGGCAGCACCCGCCGCCAGCGCGGCGCCGCGAGCACCACCGGCGCCACACCTTCGCCGGTGGCAGGCGCCGTGATCGCCTCATCGATCTCAAGGCGCGCAGCCGCCGCAGATGTCCGAGCCGGCGTTTACGATCCTTCTCCACGCTCCGGCGTAACAGTCCGCCGATCGGGATCGGCATCAACGCGGGCAGCGCCGTCCAATCCGGTTCGCTCTTCAGCACGTTGCGCGAGCGTGTCGGAGACGTCCTCGCCGCCGAACGCGCGCGTTCCCGTCAGCATCTCGTACAGCACGCAGCCGAACGCCCAGATGTCCGCGCGCTTGTCGACGGGCTTGCCCGCGCGCCTGCTCCGGGCTCATGTAGGCGGCGGTGCCGAGAATCATGCCGGCCCGCGGTCATCGCGCGGGCGTCGTGATCGTCGGCGACTGCGACAGGCGATCCGCGGCGGCACTCGCCGGCCTCGGGCTCCATCGCCTTCGCGAGGCCGAAGTCGAGCACCTTCACCGTGCCGTCGGCGCGGACCTTGATGTTCGCCGGCTTCAGGTCGCGATGGATGATCCCCTGCTCGTGCGCGGCTTCGAGCGCCTCGGCGATCTGCTGCGCGATCGGCAGCGCCTCGTCGAGCGGGATCGCGCCGCGCGCGATGCGCTGCGCCAGAGTCCTCGCCCTCGACCAGTTCCATCACGAGCGCGTGCACGCCGTCGGACTCTTCGAGGCCGTAGATGCGCGGCGATGTTCGGATGATTCAGCGACGCGAGCGTCTGCGCTTCGCGCGTGAAGCGCGCCAGCCGGTCGGGGTCGCTCGCGAACGAGTCCGGCAGGACCTTGATCGCGACGTCGCGATCCAGCTTCGTGTCGCGCGCGCGATAGACCTCGCCCATGCCGCCGGCCCCAAGGGCGGAGAGGATTTCGTACGGGCCGAGGCGTGCTCCGGGGTTGAGGGCCAAACGGCTGCCATAGAGTATAGGAGCAGGGCGGCGCGCCGACCGCACTACTTCTGAGTGACGCCGCAGGGTTTACCGAGAACGCGGCCCGAAGCGAATGCGCGCATCGTGGCGTTCACAGACGTGGGACCGCTTGTCGTCGCCTTCGCTGGCGGAGCCATTCTCGGCACGCTGATCCCAGGGCGACGCCGGAAGTAGCGGGCACGCCTCGATGCGATCGAGCAGCCCGGATCTCCGTTAGAATCCGCGCGACGTCGTTCGCGAGAGCACGGAGCAGCCTTAACACGGAGGCACGAAGGCACGGAGAAGATGAGAAACAAGTCCCCTACGACGAAGAATTTGGGCGACATTTCCTGCGAAGCCGTTTTGGCATTATCCTCCGAGCCTTGCGAGGTCAGCCGAGATTTGCTGGTCGGCCTTCTACTAGTTTGGGGGACAGATTGATCAAGATCCACTGATGTCAATGCTCTTGGCGCGACTCCTTACAATCTCAATGCTACAGGCGTCCCGTTGAATGCGCTTTTCGAAAAATTGGACCGTGGACTCACCGGGATTCGTCTCTACGGAATCGCGCCGCCGAAGCTAGCGTCGGCCCCCGAGCGGCTGCACGAGATCGCGGCTCAACAGGTAGCCCGACTTCAGGTGCTCGCGCCTGAAGGCTTGGTCGTCTATGACATCCAGGACGAGCCGGGACGCAGAGGCCAAGCACGCCCGTTCCCGTTCTTACCAACCGTCGACCCTGAGGTTTACGCGTACGACGCGCTTGCCGAGCTCGCGATCCCGAAGATCGTGTACCGGTGCGTGGGCGCGCATCAGCGCGAAGTGTTCTCTGGTTGGATCGACATGGTTCGGGCAGACGCTGGCCGACGCCTCAGCGTCTTCGTCGGCGCACCACGTGGTCGGTCGGGCGGCCCGGGGTTGCCACTAGCCGAGGCGTATGCGCTCGCACGCGCTGCTCCCAACCTGGTCCTCGGCGGAATCGCCATAGCGGAGAGGCACGTCGCGAAAGAGGATGAGCACGAGCGGATGATGGCCAAGCAGGACTCGGGCTGCCGCTTCTTCATCACGCAATCGGTGTACGATGCCGCTTCTACAAAGTCATTGCTCTCCGACTACGCACTGTCATTGCAGGCGTGCGGCCGCTCCCCCGCCCCAGTAGTGCTCACATTCTCGCCGTGCGGCTCGGTGCGCACGCTCGAATTCATGAAGTGGCTCGGCATCTCGTTCCCACGATGGCTAGAGAACGAGCTGCGCCATTCTGCCGACACGCTGGAGCGCTCTATCGACCTGTGCGAGAGCGTATTCACCGACGTGCAGGACTACGCGCGCGAAAAGCACTTGCCAATCGGCATCAACGTCGAGAGCGTCTCCATTCGAAAGTCGGAGATCGACGCATCAGTGGAACTCTATCGGCGATTGAGCTCGCGTCTCGGGTAAAGGCAACTGTTCGGACCGATCGATCCGCTCTTTCAAGCGACGACTGACGCGACTGAGGAAGCCGTAGTCAACGCGAGGCTCGCGGCACAAACGATGACGGGCGTAGCTCTCTCCTGATCTCCTGATCTCCTGTTTGTATTTTCGTGTGCTTAGATTCTCGTGCTTAAATCAATTTCGTGGCCTCTGTCGTGCGCGAGCAGCCCGTGATCTCCCACCCCGAGAAGATCCTCTTCCCCGATGACGGCATCACCAAGGGCGATCTCGCGGCCTACTACGAGGCGATGGCGCCCGTCCTGCTGCCCCATCTGCGCGGACGTCCGATCACGATGGAGCGATACCCGGCCGGCATCGGCAAAAAGGGATTCTGGCAGAAGGACGTCTCGAAGGGCTTTCCCGACTGGTTGAAGCGCGTCGAAGTCCCGAAGAAGGATGGCGTCGTCCATCATCCGGTCGTGACGGACTTGCGATCGCTCTTGTGGGTCACCAATCAGAACACGATTACACAGCACGTCTGGACGTCGCGGGTTCCCGATCTCCATTACCCCGACATCTGCGTCTTCGATCTCGATCCGTCCAGGGAGGATCTGGACGAGCTTCGCGCCGCGGCAACCGGCCTGCGCGATCTGCTCGCCACGCTCAAGCTGCCGTCCTGGGTCAAGACGTCGGGGTCGAAGGGCTATCACATCGTCGTTCCGCTCGATGGAAAGACAGAGATGGGCCAGGTCGCACGGTTTGCCCACACGGTGGGAAGAGTGTTCGTCAGCCACGCACCGGATCACCTGACGCAAGAATTCGCCAAGGTCGATCGCCGCGGACGGATTTACGTCGACACCGGCAGGAATGATTACAGCGCCACGTTCGCCGCGGCCTACACCGTGCGAGCTAAGCGAGGTGCGCCGGTGTCTGCGCCGTGCACCTGGGACGAAGTGGCGGGCGGCCACGTGGCACCTGCGACGTTCACGCTGCGTAACATGCCAGAGCGCGTTGCCAAGGTGGGTGATGTCTGGGCCGATCTGAAGAAACGCGGCTACTCTCTGATGCGACCGATGGAGAAGGTGAAAAAGATGGCTGGCAGCCGGAGTGACGTAGTGTCCGGGTTTAGAGCGCTTTTCAGAATCGTGTCGCGCGTTGCGGTAGTTGGGTTGACGTTGCTGCGGCGCGAAGCCGTGCGCAGGCGGGCGACGGGTTGATGCCTGACCGCGCGAGAAGCCTACGGGCCTCGAGCGAGGATGAAGAGCGAAGTCCGTGTCCTCGCGTCGAGCGGTCGCGGGCGGCCTCGCAGCGCGCGTCCGGCCCCGGAGCTTCGGATTCGCGCGGCAGCGACGCCAACCCAACTCCGTCCGGTCGCAACTGACCCGGTCCGGCTAAAGCCGGACACTACGCACTGCACGGAACTGAAAACTGCTCCAGCCTGACGCGGTGGAGGCGGGGCCAACTCAGCGCAGCGACACGTCCCACACACGTTGAAAGCGCGACGTGCCCTGTGGCCCGGAGACTTCGAGCGTCACGACGAAATCGCCGCCGCGCGAGTAGGCGTGCTGAGGATGTTGTTCGGTGGACCCGCTGCCGTCGCCGAAATCCCACTTCCACGACGTGACGGCGCCCAGAGACTCGTCCTTGAAGGCAACGAGGCGCCGGCTCATGTCGACGACGGTGTGCGTCCACTTCGCGCGCAGCTCCTGGGCCGGCGGCGGCTCGAGGGGCATCAGCCGGAACCCGACGAGCTGGTCGGCGTTGCCGAAGAACGTCTGCTTGTGGGAGAGGTTCCAGAAGCCCACTCGTCCCTTCGCGTTCACGTCGTCGTAATCGATGAGGCACCATGACAAGCCGATCAGCTTGTTCTCGTACAACCGCGACTCGACCGCGCGCTGCGGACCGTCGCAGCCGGCATAGTCGAACGGCGTGATCCAGAATTCCAGAACGAGCTTGCCGGCCTGGCCGGGCTTGAAGTCGTACCCGTAGGCCGCGTTGGCGTAGGGCAGCTCTTTCGTGTACTGCGCGCAGCCCCACGCCATGGTCCAGTCCTTGTCGCCGGGCGGCGTGAAGATGTGGTAGTTCTGCGCGTGCACGCCGTGATAGCCGAAATGCGCGTCCGCGCGCGGCACCCGCGGATCGAGCTCGGAACGCGGTCCGACGGCTTCCGGCGTCCAGACGTCTCGATGGTAGATGTCGATCAGCGGACCGCCTGACAGATCGCCGTCGACCACCACCTCGAAGATGTCGTTGTGCAGGCCTGAACCGGCGAAGTCCCAGTAGTTGTCGAATCCCTCGTACAGAAAGTACAGCCGGTTGAGCCCGCTCACCCACCCGACCTTCACCGTCACGTCGAGATTCCCGGCGTCGTGGTTCATCCCGTGGCCCTGCTCGGTGTCCATGAGCTGATCCATGCCGATGGCATAGCTGGCGGGCACGCCCGCCCAATCGTCGGTCTTGCCATCGATGCGCGGGATCTGGTTGGCCGGGAACTGAAAGATCTTGTACGTGACGTCCTTGCGCTCGAGCGCGAGCGGCGCGGACGAGAACAACGCGGCCAGGAGGCCGCAGAGCGTCAATCGGAGCGCACCAGGAATTCTCATCGCGTCAGTACGCTACTTCTTCGGCTCGTTGAACGACCGCTCGACCGCGTCGTTCGGATCGGTCGAGGCCGGGTGGTCGCGCCACAGCCATCGCATCATCTCGGGCAGAATGGGGCCGCCCATACGCTGGCCGTGCGTGTTCATGCCCCACGTGTAATTCAGGTCGTAACCTTTCTCGGTGAGCGCCTGCATCAGACGCACGTTCTGGAAGAACCAGTCGCGGCGCTGGTCGTAGCCTCCGCCTCGTCCCGTGCCGCGATTGTCGTTGCGCCCGTCCTGCAGGAACACACGAAGCGGTTTTTTCTCGCTCTTCCGCACGATATCCGCGTAGGTGTCACCGCCTCGATCGCCGAGGTTGACGAAGCTGCCGACGATGCTCAGCACGTTGCGAAAGTCGTTGGGGCGCTGCCACGCGACCGTAAACGCGGCAATGGCGCCCGAGCTGGCGCCGCCGATGCCGTGGCGCTCGGGATCGTTCGAGATGTTGTACTCCTTGTAGAGCACGGGCATGAGCTCGTCGACGATCACGCGCGCGTACTTGTCGTCGAGCGAGTTGTACTCGGTGGGCCGGTTCGTATCGCGATCGCCCCAGTTCTTCGGGTTCGGCTCGGGTTGTTCGGGCGTGCGTCCGGGGTTGATGAACACGGCCAGCATGACGGGGATCTCGCGGCGATAGATCAGGTTGTCGAGCACGTTCGGCGCCCTGATATTCCCGTCCATGTCCTTGAACGCCTGACCGTCCTGAAAAATCATCAGGCTTGCCGCAGCCGCGCGATCGTACTGTTTCGGCACGTACACCCAGTACGTGTGTTGCGTGCCGGGGTACGCCTGACTCGGCAGCACGAACGGCCCGCGCATCTCGCCCTTCGGCACGCCGTCGTGCGAGAGCGAATCGGGGCCGAGCAGGTAGTACGCGTTTACGTCCTGCTGCGGTGCGGCAGGCGTCTGTGCGTGCGGCACGGCTGCCGCGGTCAGCACGGCGCTCACTATCGTCGCCCGGGTGATGTGTGTCATAGGTGACCGTACTCTAGCAAGCCCGCGCCTCGACGACAAAACCGCCTTGCGATGGCTGCCCGATGATATAAACAGAAGGTTACGGGCCTTGGAGCGAGGAGGTCAGTATGAAGCTCCTGCTGTCGACGATCTGCGTCGTGAGTCTGGGCTCGGCCGTTCTGGGTGCGCAGAACCGTCCCGATTTCTCGGGCACCTGGAACATGGATCTCGCGCGGAGCGAAGAGGCTGCCCAGGGCACTCCCATAAAATCCGTCACGGTCGCCATCCGTCAGACTCCCGGCGAAGTGCGCATCGAAACCACGCGCGACGGCAGTACTGAGCTTGCCAGGTATCTGCTGTCGGCCGAAAAGCCCGCGGGCTCTCAGGAGCGCGTAGGCCTGTTCCGATGGGACGGTCCGCGGCTCGTCACCACCCTCGTCGTCGATATCAACAGTCGGCCAATCACCGTGCAGGAAATCCGGAGTCTGAGCGCGTCAGGCACCGAGATGACGGTCGAGGTCAGCCTCGCCGTGGAACACGGCTATCAGACGGGCGGCAGCAACGTCGGTCGATCCCAGAACGTATCGAACGCGTCGAAGGGAACGAACGTCTTCGTCAAGGCGCCCTAGGCGGCCGCGGGAGCTGCCCGGCCCGTCACCCGAGGTCCGAGAGCCCGTTCAAACGGCCGCTGCTGTCGCCCCACGTATCGACCGGCACTGACATCTGATCGAGCATCGACAGGAAGAGATTCGCCATCGGCGTCTCGTCCGCATAGCGGATGTGACGTCCGGGACGGATGGCGCCGCGGCCCCGGCCCGCCAGCACCGCCGGCAGGTTGTGGTGCTGATGCTGATTGCCGTCGGCGAGGCCGCTGCCGTAGACGATCATCGAGTTGTCGAGCAGCGTGCCGTCTCCGTCGCGGATCGACTTGAACTTCTCGAGCAGGTAGACGAACTGCTTGATGTGGTACTCGTTGATCTGCGTCACCTTTTCGATCTTGGCCTTGTCGCCCTGATGGTGCGTGAGGCCGTGGTGTCCCTCGGTAATGCTGATTTCCGGGTAGTTCCTCGGGCTCTGCTCGATGGCCAGCAGCACCGTGATGACGCGCGTCATGTCGGTCTGGAACGCGAGCGCCATCAAATCGACCATCAGCGCTGAGTGTTCGGCGAAGTCATCGGGCACGCTGGCCGAGGGCGCGTCGACAGGCACACGCTCGGCGTTGCGCTGTTCGGCGGTCTGAATCCGCTTCTCGATGTCGCGAACGGCGTACAGATACTCGTCGAGCTTGCGCCTGTCGTCGCCGCCCAGCGACGTTTTGAGGCTCTGGGCCTCGCCGAGCGCGAGGTCGAGAATGCTCCGCCGGTAACTTCCCATGCGCTGACGCCGCGCCGGATCCTTTTCGTCGTCGGCCACACCGAACATGCGCTCGAAGACCGCCCGCGGCCGAATCTCGGGCGGGTTGGGCGTGTTCTCGGTGCGCCACGACAAACTGTTGCTGTACGCGCAGCTGTAGCCGTTGTCGCAGTTGCCTCCCTGAATGCCTTCTTCGCACCCGAGCTCGAGCGAGCCAAACCGCGTCTGGCCTTCCAGATGCCGCGCGGCGATCTGATCCATCGAGATGCCGGCCTTGATGTCTTTGCCGTAGGTCTTTCTCGGATGCGCGCTGGTCAGATACGCCGCACCGGCGCGCGCGTGATCGCCGCCGCCGTCCCCGTGCTCGCGGCCGGCGTCGGACGTAAGCCCCGTCAACAGGAGCACATCGTTACGGAACGGCGCGAGCGCGCGTGAAATCCGCGGCAGCTCGCCGAGCGGGGACGAACCAACCGCTCCGGCGGGCGTCCAGTCTTCCATCACGATGCCGTTCGGCACGTAGAGGAAGGCCATGCGGTTGGGCGCGAGCGACTTCTTGACCGCCTGCGACGCAAACGCCGGGTACATCGCATCGAGAAACGGAAGCGCAACGGCCGCCCCCATGCCCCGCAACACTGTCCGTCGCGATAGTTGTTTCATATCAGTCTCTCGTCCCTGCCATGTGCCATCTGCCATCTGCCATGGCAGGTGTCATTCCGCATCTGCCATGACAGGTGTCATTCCGGCCGGCTCCGCATTTGAAACGCCTGGCTGTTGACGATGCCGGTCACCACCGCCGCAAAGCGATAGTTCTCGCCCGCGGCGTCACGGACAATCCGATCGACAACGGGCCGGTCCGAGCGTTCGAGCCCCCGGCCAAGGCCATAGGTCATCAGTCTTTCGGTGAAATGGCGGACGAACGCCCCCGAATCGGCTCGCAGCAGCTCTTTCAGGCCTTTCGCCCCGGTAAACGACCGGCCGTCGCGCAGCTTGCCGGTCGTATCGACGTCGAAGTTACCGTCCTTCACGCGCCAGGCACCGGCGGCATCGTAGTTTTCCAGGGAGAATCCGATCGGATCCATCTGATCGTGGCAGACCGAACAGCTGGGGTTCGCGCGATGCTGCTCGAGCCGCTCGCGCATCGAGGCGGCCGTGCCGAGATCCTTTTCCTGCAACGGCGGAATGTTGACGGGCGGAGGCGGCGGCGCCGCGCCGAGGAGATTGTCCAGCACCCACTTGCCGCGCAGCACCGGCGAGGTGCGCGTGGCGTACGACGAGATCGTCAGGATCGAGCCCTGCGTCACGATGCCGCTGCGCTCGTTGCCGTCGAGCTCGACGCGCTGAAACTTCTCACCGTCGACGCCCTTGATGCCGTAGTAGCGCGCCAGCGAACCGTTGAGATACGTAAACCGGCCGTCGACGAAGTCGAGGATGCTCCGGTCTTCTTTTACGACGGCGCCGATGAAGAGACGCGTCTCCTGCCTCATGTCGTCGAGCAGCTCGTCGTCAACCGAGAGGAATTTCTCCGAGTCCGGTTTGGTTCGATCCATCAGGCGCAGGTTCAGCCACTGCTCGCCGAAGTTCTCGACCAGCGACGACGATTTCGAGTCTTGCAGCATCCGCGTCACCTGCGCGTTCAGCACCGCGGGGTCGTGAAGCTGCTTCTGTCCGGCCACCCGGAACAGCTCGTCGTCTGGCATGCTGCTCCAGAGGAAGTACGACAGCCGCGACGCGAGCTCGTGGTCGCTCAAGGGGTACGGGTCGGGAGGGGTTTCCGCTCGCCTCCCCCGGAAACCCCTCCCGACCCCGTTTCAGGATCGCGCTCGATTCTGAACAGGAAATTGGGTGAGACGAGCACCGCTTCGATCGCAAGCTGCACGGCGTGCTCGAGCGGGTCCTCTTTGCGGACGTCGTTCACGATATCGAGCAGCCGCTGCACTTCCTCCTGCGTGGCTGGCCGACGGTAGGCGCGCGTGATGAGGTTGGTCACGATCTGACGGGCGCACGCAGGCGAGTTCTCGACGCACACGAAAATTCGCTTGTTGGCCGTCGGCGAAGGAGCCGAAGGGTTGAACGGGCCGAGGACCCGCATGTAGTCGACGAACAGCTCCTGGCGGCCGTCAGCGTTGATCAGCCCGAACGGGTTCGGATGGTTCGCCAGATCCGGCCAGGACACGCGCAACCGGTGGTCGCCCGCGGTCACTTTCACCCGCGCGACGTTGTCACCGTGCGAGTAGTTGTAGTTGCCGTCGCCTTCGACGTAGTCGCTCGCCACCTGTGTACCGTCGATGCTGAAGCTCATCAGAATCGGCGGAAAGGCCTGGCGAAGTTTCTCCTCCCGCGCTTTCCGTTCTTCGTCGGTTGGCGGCCGCCGTGGTCCCCCCGGACCTGCCCCGCGTCCTCTGCCGCGGGCGGGTTCGGGTGCCGGCTGCACGACATCGGCCGAAGGCAGCGGCGTCGCGGGCGCAGCCTCGGCGCTGGCGAACGGCCGGCCGGGACCGACGGGCTTTCCGCGGCCGCGGTAGTTGCCATATCGCCACTTGAACTCGTACTCGCCGTCAACCGGGAAGTGATACGTCGCGTAGAGCGTGCCGCGCATCGAGTACGGCGTTTCGTTGCCCTTCGTCTGCAGGTCGTCCTGCATCTTCTTGGGCGTGAGCACGACGAGCTGTCCCGGTTTTTCCGGATACGCCTCGCCGAACACCGCGGCTCGGGCGACCACCCGCGCGGCGTTGATGTACTTCTCCATCAACATCGGCGAGAGCGACAACACGTCGCCGATGTTGTCGAACCCGTAGCCAGAGTCGTCTATGGGAAACTCGTCGGCCGGGCGGATCGTGACGCCAAGCAGATCGCGAATCGTGTTGTTGTATTCGACGCGGTTCAGCCGGCGCGAGGTCACCCGCCCCGGACTGGACG
Organism: Vicinamibacterales bacterium; assembly: GCA_963746535.1. Taxonomy (GTDB): domain Bacteria; phylum Acidobacteriota; class Vicinamibacteria; order Vicinamibacterales; family JAMQPK01; genus JAMQPK01. The sequence continues at coordinate 930,603 of CAVVBP010000014.1, forward strand.
CCGATGCATCCGCGGCGGCCTCCGTGATGCCGGGCACCGTGCGAATCCACGCCGATACCGAGGCGACGTCTCCTGGAGGCAACGGCGCCGACGGTCGCGGCGGCATCTGGCCGGTCGTGATCTTGTCGAGCACCTTCTGCCAGACGTCGGCCCGCTGCCGCGCGGCTGCGCCGTCGCGGAACCCCTCGAGGCTCAGCTTGCCCGTCTGCAACCGGTCGTTGTGACACCGGATGCAGCTCCGCGACAGCACTGGCAGCACGTCCTGCTCGAATTCACCGGCCGCCGGCGATGCCGACTGCCCGCGAAGCGTCGAGCCGGTGAAGACACCGCTCGCGATCGCGGCGCTCACGACGAGAATCCAGGTTGCTTTCATTCGCACCATTTCAAGCGCAACTAAAGTTGCGCCCTACCGTTCCCTCAGCCCTCAGCCCTCAGCCCTCAGCCCTCTAGAACCCCATGCGCAGGCCAAGACGGATGTAGCGTTCCGAATACTCCCGTCCGGCACTCTGCGTCGAGTTGATGACGCCGAAGCCATTCAGATTGCGCACTGTTCCATCCGGATTGAGCTGCAGGTTCGATACGTTCGTCCCGCTCGGACTCGCGAACGTTGGCCTGTTGAACAGGTTGTAGACATCGAACTTGAACTGCAGCGTCTTGGACGCGCCGAGGGACAGGGTGCGGCTCATGCTCAGATCGAAGTTCAGCACCCCTGGCCCGCGCAGGCTGTTGAACGTGCCGTTGCCAAACCGCGCCTCGGTCACCGACTTGAATGCGGTAACGTCGAAGTACGGCGTCTGCGCACCTACGTCGCCGAAAATTTCGACGTTGTCTTTCACCTGATCGGCCAGCTGCGGATTTCCTGGAGCGTTCAGCGACGTGGTCGCCGACGTGATGGTGAACGGCGTACCGTCATACGCGCTGAACGTGGAGCTCACCTGCCAGTCCCTTGCAATCGCCGCCAGGGCGCCACCGGAGTTGAGGTGCGACCGACCGGGGCCGAACGGCAGTTGATAAATCACCGAGGCGTCGACCTTGTGCGGCGTGCTCGTCCCGAGCCGGGCCTGCTGGAAGGTACCGCCGCCCTGCACGGCTTTGTTCAGGTCGTAGAACTCCGGGATCGCGATGCCGCCGGCCCACCAGTCGGTAGCCCGTGAGTAGGTGTACGCGGATGTGAACTGGAAGCCGTTGATCATCCGGCGCGTAACGCTGAGCTGCAGCGAGTCGTACGTGATCTTGCCCCACGGCCGGAAGACGTTCATGGTGGCGGTCGTGCGCAGACCGTTGGTGAGGTTGGGCTGGTTGAACGGCTGGCTCGCGGCCCCACCGCCAATCTGACCGTAGTTGAGGTTCACCTGACGCGTCTGATCGTTCTGACGGTTTGCGACGTAGCCAATCGTTACGCTGAGTGAATGCGGGAAGAGCTTCTGCGCACTGACGTTCCACGACGTGATCGTGCCGCGGATGAACTCTCCCTCGAGCGTCGTCACGCCCGCACCCGCCGGCAGGCGCACGACGCCCGGCGACAGATCCAGCGGTGGGACGAGCGGCACGCCGGTCGTCACCGAGCCGACCGGTGTGAAGGTATTCGGTCCCGACTCGGTAATCTGGATGATCTGCGGAAACGCCTGCGCGATGCCGCCCACCCGGGTAACCGCGTTGTCGCTTTGCGGGTTGCGGGAGAAGCCGACGCGAATGACCGTGTCGTCGGTCGGCCGATACGCCCAGCCGAGCCGCGGCGTGAAGAGATCTTTCTGGACTTTGATGTCGCACACCTGCGGGTTCGCGGCGCCGATGCCGCAGACTTGGAGCAGATTCGAGGTGAAGTCGAACATCTCGAGGCCGCGATCCGTGCGCGTGGGGAACGGGTAGTACTCCCACCGGATACCAACCGACGCGGTCATCTTGGGCGTGATCTGCCACTGGTCGCGCAAGTACAGACCCGACGCCCAGCCGCGCACCGTCGCCGGCCACTCCGCCCCTTTCGCGCCGTCAGTGTCGAGCAGCGGCGTCATCACCTGGGCGTTGCGCGACTGCGGCAGGCCCAGGAGGAAGTCGGCGAACTGATTGAAGCTGTTCGGCGCAGTACCGCCACTCAGCGCGGTGGCCCCCCCGTTGAACGTGAAGACCGGCACCTGCGTCTCGTAGTGATTCAGGTAGTTGTGCTGCGCGTCGAAGCCGAACTTCACGTTGTGCGTGCCCTTGGTCCAGCCGGCGTTGGCGCTGAACTGCATCTGGTTGTCGGCGTAGTCGCGCATCTGGCTCGGCGTCACCAGCGCCCATGGGCCCATGTTGAACATCGGGGTCGCGCGGTCGCGCGATCGCGGAGGCTGGCAGGCATTGATAATCTTGAAATGGTCGCCCCAGCATTCGTCTTCCGGTCCTTCAGGTCCGACCCAGCTGTGATACGGCGTGTAGCCGAAGACGCCATCGACGACGAACGACTGCGACAGGATGGATGTGGCCAGCACCGATCCGCTGGTGATGTTGGCCTGCCAGAGACGGCCGATACTCTGCGGATTGAATTCGGCGCCGTCGAGCGACGGAAAGATCCCGTGGCTGTTCTGCCGGCTCGTAAGCCAGCTGACGCGGTTGTTCAGGTTCAGCCGGTTGCCGGGCGTCCACGTCAACTTCGTGTCGATCTTGTGCAGCGTTGACTCGAAGTTATCGCGCGCGTAGTAGTTATCCGTATACCCCGGCGCCGTCGGCAGCACGAGCCCGGCGAGCAGGCTGCGCGAGATCGAATTGATCCGGTTTTCCGGGATGTAGTTGCAGCTCGCGAACCGTGGATCGTTAACAGAGGTCAGCCCGCAATTGGCGAACGCAAACGGGACGCGCCCGACGCCGTTCGCACCGGTCAACGGATCGTAGATAACCGTATTCGTGTTGCCAAACTGGCCGGCCCGCAGGTCCGCCGGGGCCAGCGTGTTCAGGCCGGTCGTGCCCGTCGACACCTCGCCTTCGGCAAGCTGCACCGTGCCTTCCTTGACACGTCGCACTTCGCTCTCGATGCTGACGAAGTAGAACAGCTTGTTCCGCACAATCGGCCCGCCGATCGTGCCGCCGAAGATGTTCTTGTTGTCATCGCCTTTGTCAGCGCCCGAGGGGAGGAAGTACAGGCCGATTCTTGAGCGCCGAAGACGTCAGGTATTCGAACAGCGAGCCGCTCACGCTGTTGGTCCCGCTCTTCACCTGCACGTTGACCGCCGCCCCGCCCGCCATACCCTGATCGGCGTCGAAGCTGTTGGTGACAACGCTGACCGTTTCGACAGCCTCGAGGGCCGGGCTGTAGGACTGGATGTCCGGATACCACTGATTGGTCACCGCGGCGCCGTCGATTCTGAAGAGCGTGTTGTTCGGCGGCTGGCCGTTGATCGACACACCCATCGAACGCGCCGGGTTGTTGATGCCTCCCGCCTGAATCATGTACGGCGCGGCCACGCCGGGCATCAGGCCGATGAAGCTCTGATACGACCGGCCGGCCGTCGGCAGATTGACGATCTGCTCGCTCGTCGTCTGCATCTGCACGGCCGCGGTCTCGGTCTGGAGGACCGCCGCCGTCCCCGAGACGAGAACCGTTTCCTGCAAGGTCCCAACTGTCAACCGGACATCCACGCGGACCTGACTGCTCTGCGTCACGCCGATACCGCGGGAGGTGGCGGACTGGAAGCCGGTGAGCGTGACGTCCACCTGATACGTGCCGGTGGGAATATTGGGAAAGTTGTAGCCGCCCGTCGCGTTCGTCGTGCCTTCACGCGTCTGGCCGGTTTCGGTGTGCGTCACCTTTACGGTGGCACCGGGTACCGCCAGACCTGTCTCGTCGGTGACGTTCCCGACAAGCGTGCCGTAGAGCGTTTGTGCGGAGGCTGGTACGGAGAACAAGATCGCCGCAATCGTGACGAGCGTGATTGCGCAGCCTCGAACCCTGAGTGACGCGTGCATCGTGCTCATCCGTCCTCCTGAAGAGAAATGAGTGCTGGACGCTGGCCCGAACCCCGGGACTGCTGAATCGATTGAAATTAGAGAGAGCAGTGTAAGTCGTTCTCGGGAAAGGCGGTGGGGACTTGATACAATTTAATACAGACCATTTTTCTGGATCTCATCAGCCGAGACTGAATCTCACCTGACGAGAATGGTCGTCTCCGCACTACGGCCCCGATCGTCAGCGGCGACGATTCGGTGAGTGCCAGGCGACAGCGGCCATTGGAGGGGTTTGTCCGAGTCCGATGTTCCCACCGTGCGCCCGTTGACCGTCCACTCGATGCGGCCGGCGGCGCGATCGGCGGAGACGCGAAATGCCAGCGTCTGATAGGACGATCGCAGCGTGGGATCGATCAGGTAGGTCGCCCCCTCGGGCGGATTCGAGATCGAAAGGGCCGTCGATCGTCGATGGTCCATCGTCGATCGTCGTTCGTCTAGATAACGGATGTTTGACGCTGGACCATGGACGCTAGACAGTGAACCATCGCCCATCGCCGATCGCCGATCGACCATCGCCGATCGACCATCCGCTTGCGCCCACTGCCGGTACTCCGGCGGCCAGACCACGATGACGCCGTCTTCACTGGCATGGTGCCAGCTGCACGGAAGATCGGCGGCGCCGGCAGGCAGCCACTCGCCGACTCGCGCCGGGCACGACTCGCCGGCGCGCATGCCGGAGAGCGCGCAGATTGATGTCCGCGTGACATCGCCCGTCGGCACGGCCAGCGGCTCGTCCATGACATCTATTGCCCCTGCCACGCGCTTCTGGGCCGCCAGCATCACCCCGTGAAAAATGGGCCCGGCGCCGGTGACGCCGGACGAGTTGGTCAAGGGCGAGCGATCGAAGTTGCCGACCCACACACCAACCGTGACATCACGCGTGTAACCGATCGCCCAGTTGTCGTGGTAGCCCTCGGACGTGCCTGTTTTCGCGGCAACCGGAAATGGAAAGTCGAGGCTTCCACCTCGCCCGAAGATGTACTCGCGCGCGTCGGCGTCCGAGAGAATATCGGTGATCCAGAACGCCGTCCTCGGCGAAATCAACCTGACCGCCGCGCGACGGTTGTCGGGAATCGCCACCGGCTCGACGCGCACGCCGCCTCGCGCGAACGTCGCGTACGCGCCGACCAGTTCGGCCAGCTGCACTTCCGCATTCCCGAGCGTCATGCCGAGGCCGTAGTAGGAAGGCGTCTTGTCGAACGACGTCAGCCCCGCGCTGCGCAGGAAACGCACGAGCTTGGGAACGCCGATCTCGGCCGCCACGGCCACCGCCGGTACGTTTTCCGAGCCGGCGAGCGCACGGCGCACGAGCAGCGGCCCGCGAAATCGCCCGTCGTAGTTCCGCGGGCTGTAGACGATGCCGGGTTCCGCGGTCGGGAAGTGAGAGGGCACATCGGCGACGACCGACGCCGGGCTCCAGCCTTCCTCGAACGCCAGGGCGTAGGTAAACGGCTTCAGCGCCGACCCCGGCTGCCGCAGCGCGAGTGGGCCGTTAATCGTGCCGCCATGCGCGCCGTCGAAGTAGTCGCCCGATCCTTCCCAGGCCAGCCACTCGCCCGTATCGTTCTTCAGGACGACGACGGCCACGTTCCGCGCGCGATGCTGGTCGAGCGTGGGACGCTGACTGCGAATGATGCCCTGCACGTCGCGCTGCAGACCGGCGTCGAGGGTCGTGGCGATGCGATGGGGGCGCGCGTCCTTGTAGCTCGCCAGCACCATTTCGACGAAGTGCGGCGCGACCCACGTCGATGCGTCGTGCTGGAACGTCAGCCGCTCGGCTCGCGCCTCTGCGGCCAGCACGGGACTCAGCAGGCCAAGCGCCGCCATGTCGTCGATGACGCGTCGCTGCCGGCTCAGTGCGGCGGCCGTGTTGCGAAACGGATTGAAACGCGAGGGGCGCTGCGGCAGCCCGGCGATGAACGCCGCCTGCGCCGGCGTCAGCATGCTCGCGGACGTTCCGAAGTAGGCATGGCTCGCGCGCTCCGCGCCCTGGATCTGATTGCCGTATGGCGCGAGATTGAGATAGAGCGCGAGGATCTCCTGTTTGGTGAAGCGATGCTCGAGTCGAAACGCGACGATGGCCTCGCGAATCTTGGCAGACCAGCCGCGCGCGCGACCGGCGCCGGTATTCGCTCGCGCGACGAGCAGCTTGGCCACCTGCTGGCTGATCGTGGAACCACCCTCGACAATGGCGCCTTCACGCAGGTTGCGCCACGCCGCTCGCAGAATGGCCAGGGGATCGAGACCGATATGGCGGTAGAAGCGGCGGTCTTCCGCTGCAATCGTTGCCGACACGAGATTCGGTGGAAGCGCGCGGCCGTCGAGCCAGACGCCGCGCGTACCGTCCTCCGACCGCGATTCGTACAGCACCGCTCCGTTCCGATCGAGCACGGTCGTCGATTGATGCTCGCCCGGATCCAGGAGATCGGCGGGGAGCGGGCCGAATCGCAACCAAACCACGGCGGCAAGAGCTGCGACACCCGCTCCGATGATCGCCCTTCTGCGCGGCGGGTCTTGGAGAGCAAGACCCGCCCTACGTACGAAAGGACCGAGCCGTCGCGTCACCGCTGGACCTCGATCACGGCCGTTTCCGTGCGGCCGAACACTTCGGGCTCGTACATTTCTTCCGCGTGGGCCGGAGCCGTCCGGAACGTGCCGGCCGTCGTCGCGCGCACGATGTAGGAAAATTCGTGGCGTCCCACGTCGAGCCTCGTGGCGAAAAGCTGGATGCGATCGTCGTGGCGTTCGACGTGGTCGAATCCGCCGTGCATCCACCAGCTTTGCCAGCCGCCTTGACGTTCGAGCTCTTGCTGCTCGCCCTTCAGGGCCGCGGCCGTCGTCGCGAACCACGATTCCACCGGCTCGAAGCCGGCGGGAAGCGGATCGGTCACCGCCACATATCGCCGTTCTTTCGTCAGGTTGAACGAGAGGGTGACCTTGACGAGGTCTCCCGCCTTGTACGACAACGCGGGCGACGCGGCCGGGCCGTTTTCCCGATACGGTTCGTACCGGCGCTCGACGTTGAACCCGCTGTCGAGCCCTTGCTGGTAGAGCTCATTCGAGGCGTACCTCAAACGCGCCACATAAAAGAGCGTTCCCGTCCCCTCCCGGGTGAACGTCAGCTCGCGCTTCGAACCAGGTGACGTCCTGGCGGCGAGCGTCGCCATCGGCACGTCCCGGGTAACCGCCTCGGCCGAGCGGCCCTCGAACCGGCTGCGCACGAGCTCGTCGTTCGAGAACTTCACGACTGCGCTGAAATCGGGCACATCGGTCTCGTACTTCCGGTAATAGGCCACGAGCGCTTCCATCACGCGCGCGTTTTCCTGCGTGTTGTTCCATCGGCCGTTCTTGCGCGCCGCGAGCAGCCAGCGCACGATCGGGCGAACCAGTTGATCCGCGCTCGATCCGCGCATCAACGATCGAAGGACGATGGCCGTCGAGTTGACGTTCGAATTCCAGAACCAGAGCAGATACGGATCGCTCAGCTCCTCGACGTGGGCGCTGCCGGCCTCGGGAAGAATGGCGTTTGCGATTCGGCGCTGCAGCTCTTCCGGCCGCCGGCCGGTCTCGCCCTTCGCCGCGAGCGCGTCGAGGAGATAGGCCATCGCGAACACCGGCATGCGATCGAGGCGCGTGTACAGGCGGTTGATGTGCGAGTCCTGATTTCGTCCGCCCTCGACCAGAACTTTCACCGCGAACGTCTGCCACGCCGTATATGCGGGCCACCACCCATCGTCGGCCGGTGGCGTCTCGTTCAACTCTTTCTCGAGATACGTGTACGCCTGCTGCAGCATCTCCTTGTCGACGTCGTACTTCAACGCTGCTGCCTGATGGAAGACGTGTAACAGGTACGCCGTGAGATACGCCGACGTGAACCGGCAGTCGCCGGCCCAATAGGTGAACCCGCCGTTCGCGCACTGGAACTTGCGCAAACCTGTGATGGTCTCCTGCGAAACGCGGCGCAGGTCTGACGCGTCGATGCCCGGCAGCTTGAACGCCTCGCCGAGATCCGACGCGAGCAGCATGGCAAGCGCGCGCGATCCCTGTTGCTCCGCGCAACCATAGGGATACTCGACGAGATACCGCGCGCCCTCGCCGAGCCCGACGAGCGCCGTGGAAGACACCTGGACGTTCAGCCCGCCAAAACCCGGAACGACACCGGCGGGCATCACGATGGTTTCTTTCGCATTTGGCTGTGCTTCGCCGTAGGCCGCGACGGTTTCCGGCGAGACGAGCACCTCCACGGGAATCACGTCCTCGAAGGCATCGCTTTCTTCGCCAAGCCGGGCGGTCATCTGCACGCGCGCCGCACCAATCGCCTTCGCCACGGTGTCGAACCTGACCTCGATCGAGCCATTGCCCGCCACCTGCACGACCTGCCTGCCGTTCCCTCTGATCTCGAGGATCGCGGGGTCGAGGCTCCGCATCGTGACGATCGCGGTGCCCGCCTCTTTCAATTGACTGGTGACGACCGAACCGAAGTGCGAGGTGTCTCCCACAGCCATGAAGCGCGGAAACGCCGGCTTCAGCGTGACCGGCTTGTTGATGCGGATCTCGCTGTCGGCCGCGCCAAAGCGCGAGGCCTTGTCCGCGGCCACCGCCATGATCCTGTAGGTCGTCAACGACTCGGGCAGCTTGACGTCGATGCTGGCCACTCCGTTGGCATCGGTCGTGACCGACCCGAGCCAGAAGGCGAGGACACGAAAATCCTTCCGCGTCGATCCGTCGGCGCCGCTCTCGGCTCCGCCGCCACCACCCTCATCTTCACCTTTCGGGATGACGGCGCGGCGGCTGATGAGCCGCTGGCGATTGTCGACGTTCACCACTTGCAGCGCCTTCTCGAGGTAGACCGAGCGAAGCACGTCGGGTGTCTTGAATGCCGTAAGCGAGAGCACGCCGTAGTCGACCGCCCACAAGGTGACCTCGCTCGATGCGGCCGCACCGCGGAAGTCCTTGACCTGCACTTTGACGGCCGCGGTGTTGGCGGGGCGGTACTCTTCTTTATCCGCGTTCACCGACAGCGACAGGCGCTTCGCGCCATCGTCCACCTTGAGCTCGACGTAACCAAGACGGAACGATGGCTTCCCCGGATCGCTGCCGTCGTCGGGTGTGTCGTCTTTCGTCCTGCCTTTGACGAGCAGCACCGACACGTACATGTTCGGGATGTCGTCTTCGGTGATGGGAACCGTCACGTACTCCTGAGAGGACGTCAGCGCGAACTGCCGATGTGTGCGTACGCCTTCGCGCTCGGTGGTGACGAGCGCCGTGGCGCGTTCCCACGGCGACTGGATCATGATTCGCGCCGAGTCGCCGGGCCGATACGTGTTGCGCTCGGGCACGAGCGTGATGCGGTTATGGTCGAACCGCTCCCACGCCGTATATCCCTCGCCGAGCACGTAGAAGCTCGTCAACGTTCGAGTCACATGGCCCGCCTGGTCGCGCGCCACTGCCGTCAGCTCGAAATATCCTCCGCTCGAAAACGGAATCTGCAGCGGAACCGGCTCCGCACCCGACGTCACGTTCCAGGTGCCGACCGGCGTTTCCTCGCGCGTGGTGTCCCAGGTGTAGAAGCCGTTCCCTTCGGCACGCCTGACGCTGTGCCACTGAATCTGCTTGATCGAGAGTTCGACGGGTACGCCGGCGGCCACTTTGCCTTCGTTGGACACCGCGACGACAGCCGTGCTGAGACCGGTCTTCTGATCGATGAAGTACGACGGCACCATCACGCCGACATACCAGGGGGCGGGATGGACGACGAAGCTGGCGCGGCCGGCGATGCGCTGACGAGAAACATCCTCGACGTCGCCCTCGAACACATACCGGTATGGACGTCCCAGATCGGCGGACGTGTCGAAGTTCATGGTGAACTGACCGTTCGCCCCAAGCACGTTCTCGTCGGCGCCAACGTCCTCGGGCCCTATCCTCCTGGCGCAATCACCCGCGAACACGAAGCGCGAATCAGGAAAGTGCTCGCGGACAGCGTCCGGAGGATTGCAGATCGCCTCGCGCGTGGCCTTCCAACTGATGGGCCGCTTCCCCATCGATGCGCCGAACAGGTATTTCGCGGTCACGACACCCGTCAGCCTGGCGCCGGCGACATCCGAATCGCTGCCGAGCGTTGTATCGACGCGGAAATCCGGGCGCCGGTACGCCGCGACGAGGAACGTTCCAGCGACTGCCGGCTCCATCTCTTCGTCGTCATCTCCCGGCTTCTCGGGCTTCGGCTTGGCACCGCCCCACGATGCCTTGATGCGATAGGTCCCCAGTGCTCCATCGCCAGGCAACTTGAGCGTCCATTCCGAACTGCTCCATTCGCCCACTTTGATCGTGCGTTTATCGACCTCTTTGTTCTGACTGTCGCGAACGCTGACGTCGACCGCCGTGCCGGCGGGCAGAAGCCTGACGCCTGTCGGCGTATCCGATCTGAGAATCGCCTTGAAGTGAATTTCTTCGCCAAGCCGGTACACGCCGCGATCGGTGAAGACCGATCCGCGCAACAGCGGGTCGGCTTCAACCGGGTTTGGATAGGTGCCGAAGTCCCACGGCGCGATGCCCTCGTGCCACGAATTGCCCGCGTAGGCGAGGTCGCCGTCCTTCTCGGCCACGACGATGAAGTCGAGGGCCGGCTCCCACCAGTCACGCCCGAGGCGCGGTGCCGCTCCTCCGATCGCCGCACCGTCGGGTCCGGTGGTGCTTTCCCATGCGACGGCACCGTCACGCCTGATGAGCGACACGCGCGCGCCCGGCACAGGCTCCCCGTTATCGAGACGCGTGACGAAGGCCAGCGTGTTCTGCGGACTGTATTTGACGTTCACGCCGAGGTTCGTCACCTGCACGATCGTCGACCGATCGGGTTGTCTCGTCCGCCTTCGCGACTTGTCGATCGGGTTGCCTTCGTGCACACCCAGCCACACGATGCCCCGGCCGGCGGGCCCGAGCGCACGGGAGAGATCGATGCCGGCCGACTGGATCGCGTCCGTTTTCGTGCGGAGCGTCCGGTTGACGCCGTCACCAGGCGGGAGATCGCTGAACCGGGGATCGATCGCCGAAATGGTCCCCATCAGATCGCCGCGGCTGACAGGCTGCGCCCATTGCGTGACGTCGAGAAAATTTCGGGTGAAGAAGGGCACCACCTGGCCCGATGTCGACTCCCACACACCATGACCGTCGCCAAAACTGGTGAACGCCGACTCGTGCCAGTTCTCGACGATGTCGGTCCAGTCGTAGCCGAGCGTCTGTCCATCCCGCGCGGATTGCAGGCTGGCATCGAGCCGCACGACGTAGCTGCGAGCCGGGGGCTGGCGAGCGAAGCCCGCGTCTTCGAGGGATATATCCGACGGAAAATCGTACTGCCACGTTTCTTTGTTCGCCTGCCGCGATGGTTTCAGCAGCGGCTGGCTGCCGGCATCCGTGACGTCGCGAACCGACAGCGCTGCCTGAAAGTGCTCGAAATCGACGCCGCCGCCTCGCAGCCGCACGGGGTTCCAATTGGAAGGATCGCATTCGCTGCGGCACTGGAACCCTGCGACAAAGAAGGTCTCCTCGGCCTCGATGCGAATGGTCTGCGGCTTGCTCGGAAACGCCGGCCCCTCCACGCCTCGCAACTGCGTGTCGAGGCGCGCCCTGATCCAGCTTTCGGTCGGCACAGGACTCGTGATTTCCACGACAACCAGGTCGGCCGAGGGTGGAAAGCGTTTCTTATCCCAGTCTTGCGCGAGCGCGAAGGTAAGGGACGCGGTCGACGCGGCCGCGGTCTCCGCGGCGGCTACCTTCGCATCGAACCGCGCGACCGCCTGCGGGTTGTTCGTTCGCAAGCGTGCCCGTCCGGCGTCGCTCAGTTGGGGCCTGTCCCAGTCGTGCGGTTCGAAGTTCAGCGCGAGATGCGACAGCACCTCTGCAGGTGCGACCGGCTGGTTGAAGCGGAACGCCACCAGCATGGGGCCGTCGTACCGGCCGTTCCTGCGGAGCTGCTGGGCAGCGCGCAGTTTGACGGTGGGCGTCGTGAACGTAAACGTGTAGGGCGAGGCAAGCCGCCGGCCACTGGTGGCTGCCGCCGACGTGTTCACCGTGACGGTGTATCGCGTGGCAAACGGCAGTTTTCGTTTGGGATCGGGCGTGTAAATGAGGATCGTGGTGCCCGACCAGCGGAACGTGCCTCCCGGAATCGCCGGCGCAATAGTGACAAACGGTGCAGTGACGGGCTGCGGGATTCGGCCAAGCGCGACCATCGGCTCGGAAAACACGATCCGGATCTCGTTCACCTGCTCGAGGCTGTCGGCCTCTCCCGTGGGGCCGCTGCTGACCACGGTGAGATTGCCTGTGGGCTGCTGAGCAGCGGCTGAAATCGACGAGAGCATTACCAGGAGAATCGCGAGCTTGAAAGGGTGGAGCGTCATGGCCGTCCTTCTATCGCACTGATGTAGGGCGGAACTTCAGTTCCGCAACGGAAGAGCGCAGTGGATCTATCGGCCCGTCGTGAGGGGGGAATTACGCGCGGGACCTTACCAACTTTGATACCGGTTTGTGGAATTTGCTCCGGGCGGTCAGTACGTGTCCGCCTTCAGGCGGACCTCGTGAAGTCCGGCTAAAGCCGGACACTACGAAAGCGCTGTGAACTCTAATTCGCGAGGCGCGGGGCGCTCTTGACGGGGATGGTAACCGCGGAGCCGACACCTGCCGGGTCGAACTGGCCTTCGACCAGCCGCCACGCGTCGGTTTCCTCGAGCAGCTTCGCGGCAAACGCCGTGTGCAGGGCGTGGCCGCCGCGGTGCGCGACGAGATGTCCAATTATTGGATAGCCGACGAGCGCCATGTCGCCGATGACGTCAAGGATTTTGTGGCGCACGAACTCGTCTTCGAAGCGCAGCGCGTTCAACGCGCCCGTTTCGCCCAGCACGATCGCGTTCTCGAGCGAGCCGCCCAGCGCCAGGCCGTTCTGCCGCAGCATCTCGACTTCCTTCAGGAAGCCGAACGTGCGCGCCGGCGCGATTTCCTCGATGAACGACTCCTCGGTAATCTGCATCGTCCGCGTCTGATGACGCAGCATCGGGTGATCGAAGCTGATGCTGTAGGTCACCTTGAAGTGATCCGACGGATAGAGCGCGATGCGCTTGTCGCCGCGCGACAACGCGATCGGACGGACAACTTTCAGGAACCGCTTCGGCGCGGCCAGCCGCTTCAAGCCCGCTTCGTGAATCAGGTAAATGAACGGCGCGGCGCTGCCGTCCATGATCGGCACTTCAGGATGGTTGAGCTCGACGGTGACGTTGTCGACGCCAAGACTGACGAGCGCACCAAGAAGGTGCTCCACCGTCTCGACCGACCCGTCTTTCAGCGACAAGCCCGTGGCGTACTGAATCCCGCCGAGGTGACCGACGACGGCTGGAATCTCGAGCCCTCCCAGGTCGGACCGACGGAAACGAATCCCGTGATCGGCCGGTGCCGGCTTGAGAGAGAGAGTGACCTTCTTGCCGGAATGAAGTCCGATGCCGGCGCAGGAGACAGGTCGCTTGAGTGTGCGCTGAGAGTCCATTTAGTCGTTGAGGAGCAGGCTGTTAGAGCGCTATCAGCCGGCCGTTCTAGAGCAATTCCGGTGCCTGACTCCGCGTGTCACCACCCTGTGACGCTAAGTTGCTATCTCGTTGATATTTACGGAGAAAGCCCGATTTCAATTCCGGTATGGACCGAAGGCGTCTTGTGGTACGAGGACCACACAACCCGGCCGTAATGGTGTGGTAATCTTACCACACACCGTCATAGAACTGACGTCAGTAACGGTCTTAGGAACTCCCCCGTCGCCGATTCGGCGACCTTCGCCACCTCTTCAGGTGTTCCCTGGGCGATTATTCGTCCTCCGCCCACCCCGCCCTCGGGTCCGAGGTCAATGATGTAATCGGCCGATTTGATGATATCGAGATTGTGCTCGATGACCACCACGGTATTGCCCTGATCCACCAGCTTGTTCAGCACATCGAGCAGCTTATGGGTATCTGCGAAATGCAGCCCGGTCGTCGGCTCATCAAGGATGTACAGCGTTCGGCCGGTGCCCCGGCGCGAAAGTTCCTTGGCGAGCTTCACCCGCTGCGCCTCTCCACCGCTCAGCGTCGTCGCCGACTGCCCGAGCTCGACGTAGCCCAGACCGACGCTCTGCAAGGTGCGTAATTTGTTCGCGATGGGAGGAAAATTTTCCAGGAGCGGCAGCGCCTGATCGACCGTCAGATCGAGAACATCGGCGATCGATTTTCCACGGTATTGGATCTCCAGCGTCTCGCGATTGTACCGCCGCCCCTTGCACTGCTCGCACGTGACGTAGACGTCGGGCAGGAAATGCATTTCGATGGCAATGACGCCGTCGCCCTGGCAGCCTTCACAACGGCCACCCTTCACGTTGAACGAAAACCGTCCCGGCCGAAAGCCTCGAGCCTTGGCTTCGGGGATCCAGGCGAACAGCTCGCGAATGAATGTGAAGAGACCGGTATACGTTGCCGGATTCGAGCGGGGTGTGCGTCCGATCGGCGATTGATCGATCTCGATCACTTTGTCGACGTGCTGGATGCCCTCGATGGCGTCGTGCAGGCCCGGCTCGTCGCCGGCGCGATACAGCTCGCGCGCAAGCGAGCGATAGAGGATGTCGTTCACGAGCGTCGACTTGCCCGAGCCGCTGACGCCGGTCACGGCCACGAGCGCACCGAGCGGAATCCGCACGTCGATGTTCTTCAGGTTGTTCTCGCGGGCGCCGCGAATGACGAGCTCGCCTCTGGCAGCCGGACGGCGCGACGCGGGCATCGCAATCATCTTTTCACCGCGCAAGTACTGCCCCGTCAGCGAGTCGTGTCCGTTTCTCTCTGCCCTCTGCCCTTTGCCATCTGCCATCTGCCATTTGCCATTTGAGGCCAACAGCTCCGCTGGCGTCCCCTGAAAGATCACTTCTCCGCCGTGTTCGCCCGCGCCTGGTCCGAGATCGATCAGGTAATCTGCGACCCGGATCGTTTCTTCGTCGTGTTCGACGACGATGATGGTGTTACCAAGATCGCGCAGGTGGTGCAGCGTGCCGAGCAGCGCGCGATTGTCGCGCTGGTGCAACCCGATCGACGGTTCATCCAGCACGTAGAGCACGCCGGTCAGATTTGCGCCAATCTGCGTCGCAAGGCGGATACGCTGCCCCTCGCCCCCCGACAACGTCGTCGCGCTCCGCCCCAGCGTGAGGTAGCCGACACCCACATCAAAGAGGAACCGGAGACGATCCTGAATCTCTTTCAGGACTCGTCCGGCGATGAGATTTTCGCGTTCGCTCAGATCCAGCTTATTGAAGACGTCGTACGCTTCGCTGATCGGCAGGTTCACGTAGTCGGCGATCGTGCGGGCCTTCACTTTCACGGCGAGGCTCTGAGGCTTCAAGCGCTCGCCGTGGCACACCGGGCACGGACGCAGCGAGCGATACACGTCGAGATCGTCCTGCTCGGTCCACGACGCTTCGTCGAAGCGCCGGCGGAGATTCGGGATGATGCCTTCGAATCCTTTGCCGTTTCCGCCGTAGAGAATCTGGTCGCGAACTTTCTTCGTCAGATTCGTGAACGGCGTGGCGGGATCGAACCCGAGGTTCTTGCCCAACCCGGCGATTGCCTCGCGCACCAGTTTGCGGTCGCCCTTCACCCAGGGCACGATGGCGCCGTCGAGGAGCGATTTGGTCTGGTCGGGCACGATGCGGTTCGGATCGAAATCGTGCATCGCCCCCAGGCCCTGGCACTCGGCGCACGCCCCGTGCGGCGAGTTGAAGGAAAAGGCGCGCGGCGTCATCTCGGGCATGCTGATCCCGCACTCGATGCAGGCCAGCCGGCGCGAGAACAGCCGGTCGCCGCCATCCAATGTGTTGATGACGACGATGTCGTCCGCGAGGTTCAGCGCGATCTCGATGGATTCGGCCAGGCGGCGCTCGATGCCGGATTTGACGATCAGACGATCGACGACGATGTCGATGGAGTGATTGCGGCGGCGATCGAGCTTGATGTCTTCGTCGAGCGAGCGGAAGACGGTGTCGATGCGGGCCTTGCTGAACCCCTTCTTCTTCAGCTCGGCCAGTTCCTTCTTGAACTCCCCCTTGCGGCCGCGGACGATCGGCGCCAGCACGTTGATGCGCGCATCCTGTGGATACAGCAGCACCATGTCCATGATGCGCTCGAGCGACTGGGCGGTAATCTCGCGCCCGCACTGGGGACAGTGCGGGACGCCGATGTTGGCGAAGAGGAGCCGCAGGTAATCGTAGATTTCGGTGACGGTGCCGACGGTCGACCGCGGATTCGACGCCGTCGTCTTCTGTTCGATCGAGATGGCGGGAGACAGGCCGTCGATGAGATCGACGTCCGGTTTCTCCATCTGCTCGAGAAACTGCCGGGCGTAGGCCGACAGCGACTCCACGTACCTGCGCTGTCCTTCGGCGTAAATCGTGTCGAAGGCGAGCGACGACTTGCCCGACCCTGACAACCCCGTGATGACCGTCAGCTTGTCGCGCGGAATGTCGACGTCGATGTCGCGAAGGTTGTGAACGCGGGCGCCGCGTACTGCTATCCAGCCCTGACCCATCTGTGTGCTGTATTTGGGGGACCTGAAACTCTCAATTGTAGCAGGATTCGGTGCCTACTTGGTCAGCCCCGCGTTCTTCGTGGCCACCGCGGCGTTGCTGGCAGAGTTCGCGCGCAGCGCTTCCGCGTCCTTGATTTCGGCGCGTTTGGTCTCGATGAGGCCATTGGAGAGGCCGGTGATGTCATCTTCGTACCTGGCCAGCTCGCCGCGCATTCGCACGATCGCGTCGTCGTAGCAGGCAGCTGCCTGGGAAAACCGGCTGGCGGCGGATTTCCAGCTTCGCTCGAACGAGTCGATCTGCGCGAGGTAGCGCTGCGAATCGCAGTCGGCGCGGTCCATCTGGAGCGCGTTGTCGAAGTAGTCGCGCGCCTCCACGAGCTGGTTCAGGTTGAAGGCGGCCATGCCGGCGAGGTTGTACACCTGATTGTTTCTCATCGCCTTCAGCGCGGCCGTCGCATCGTCGTAGGCGGGTTGCCACTCCTTCTTCTGCAGGCGGTTCCACGCGCGCCAGTAGTACTTTTCGCCCGGGCTGCTCTGCAAATCGGTCAACAGTTCGTCGAGCACGGCAATTGCCTCGTCGTGACGCTTCAGATAGCTGAGCGCCCTCGCCTTGCCGAGCAGGGCGGCATCGTCCGGGCCGGCGGCCAGGACGCCGTCGAATCCCGCCAGCGCATCGGCATAGCGCGCGTACGACATCAGGATGTTGGCCCGCACCAGAGAAATCGAGGCGCTGTCGGGCAGCAGTTCGTGCGCGCGCGCGAGCTCGCGGTACGCGCCGGCGAGATCGCCGTTCATGACCGACCGCTGGCCGACCAGGAAATGCACTTCGCCGAAGCCCGTCTCCTGACCGATGAGATCGCGCGACGCCTCCATCGAGAAGAGCGGCAGGAAGGCCAGCGTGCGGTACTTCAGCGAGAGATCGTCTGAAAACGTGCTGAGGATTCCCTCGAGCTGCGGCTTGAGCTCGGCGACCCTTCCGGCGTTCAGCGCCATGGCCAGGTAGAAGTACGCTTTCATCGCGCTGGCGGGCCATTCCTGTTCGAGCTCCGCGGCGAGCTTCGTGCGAACCTCGCGCTGTTCCGGCGGTACGTAGAGTTGATCCCCCCGCACGTATTGCGCGGCTTCGGGCGTACGGCGCAGCGCATCGAGCGCCTCGAAATACAACGCGTAGCTCGACGGCACCCTGGCCTGAAGCTGTTCGGCGGCTTCACGCGCGCCGGAATCGGGTAAGCGGAGCTCGATCTCGCGCACGACGAGCATCAGGTTGTTCTCGAGCGCTTTTCGCGCGAGGACCTGATCGTCTGAAAGCTCCAGCAGCGAGGCATACGCGGCCGCGGCCTCTTTGAGGCACAAGTAGCAGCCGCGCGAGGCAAGCCGATCGGCCTCGGCAAGTCGAGTCGCGAGTTGTTCGAGGGTGATGCGGGGCGCGACGGCCGGCGCCGGCCGTGGCGCGCATGCGAGCGCGGCGCCGAGCATGGACAAGACGACGAATCTCACGTTTATCTACTTCAGCCTCCAGCCCTCGTCGAAAAATCCCGAAAGCGCCACATCGCCGTTTGCCGACACCACCGCGTAGTCGCCCAGCCGGGGGAAGAACATCGATTCGGTCTCGGCCGCGATGCGATCGACGGTGAACGTGTGGCCGCTGTTGATGACGACGTAGCGCTCGGGGTTGAGGGGGTTCGGATAGATCAGCACGAGCGCCCGGCCGGCAGAGGGAAACTTCTGCGAGCCGACCGTGATTTCGCTCTGCGTCCACTGCACCGGCAGCGACGCCATGACTTTCGCGATCAGCCCGTTGCTGCCCGGATCGCCAAACAGGATCAGGTTGTACCTGGCGATGTCGGCCGGCGTGACCGCCGAGTCGTCTTTCACGCGAATGTCACCGCGCACCCACTTGGCGAACTCGCGCGTGAGCGTGTCGAGCTTGCCTTGCGCGTAGGCCTGGACGGCGGCGTTCCACGGTTGCCCGGTGCCCCGCACCGCCAGGAACCCTTCCATGAACGCATCGTCGATCGGCCCCTGCAGGCCGTGGGTCTTCCTCAGACCCGCCGGACGCCCGCGCGCGATCGTCCACTTGCCGTTCCTCTTGTCGAACGTCGGGTTCGCGCCGGCCTTCAGCTCCTGCCCGTCAATCGTGTAGCTGGCGGCAGCCGCAGTGAACGACAGACGGTTCACGTTCGTCGTCGTCACCGTGTACGACTTCAGATCGTCGGTCCGCGCCGCATCGACCTCGGCGCGCACGTAGTGCTCGTCGAGGCCGCCGATCGAGAGCCAGTGACACTCGTTGAAACGAGCGGTGAAGGTGACGCAGCGGACGCGATTGGGCACCTTGTCCGCGTCCTGAAGGGCTCTGCGGATGAAGGCTTCCGACTCGGCCTTGCTCTGCGGATGCCACGAATGCCCTGTTTTGGGCCCGACGAGAAACAAGGCGCGCAGATCGCGTGTCGTCCAGCGATACTGGGTCTCCTGCGTGAAGCGGAATCCTTCCTTGATCCAGGCATCACGCATCTCGTAGGCGCCCGCATTGCCATCGGTCTCGCCGATGTAGGCGACCGTCGGCACGTTGAACGCATTCAGCGCGTACTGATCGACGTCGTAGATGGTGAGCCCCGGAACCTGATACGCGGGCAGCGGGAGTTTGATCACGCGTTTGGCCTGGGTGTACGTCCTGACATATCCGGCGCTCGACTCGACCGCTCCCCACCTGCCCGTGTGCTGCAGCCCGAGATGCCATGCACCCTGGCCGCCCATGGAGTGACCGCGAATGACGATGCGCTTTGGATCGATGTTGTAACGGGCCCGCACCGACTCGATCGCCTCGAACACATCGGTTTCGCCGGCATAGCGATACGACAGGTTCATGCGTCCCAGCGGTTCGAGCTGGATGTAATCGTCCGCGGCGATCTGCGAGGTCTCGTGCGGCGCTTCCTGCTGTGTGATGAACCGCACTTCGTTGAGCTGCAGTTGCGTCCCGTGCAGCCAGACGTCCAGGCGCATGGGCCTGGAGCCATCGTAGGACCCGGGAATGGTCAGGCCATACGGCTGCACGCTGCCATCGACGCGCGACGTGTAGCCGCGCACCAGGTGACCGGCCTTCTTCGCCCACGACGCCGTGCCGGCTTCGAGCTCTTTCGCGCGCGCGATGCCCGTATCGAGGGCGCGGATGGTCTCGGGCACGTACGCGGCGGTGAAGAACTCTTCCGGATATCTCAGGATGAATTGCGCGGCCTTCTGATAAATGGCGACATCGGCCACGAGCGCCGGATCGGTCTTCCTGACCGACAGCGCATCGATTTGCCGTGTCAGCTCGGCGAGCTTCGTTTCGATGACGGCGCGCGTGGCCACGCTCGGCGGGAACGTACGTTCAGGGGTTTGCGCGACGACAATCGTGCTCAGCAGGAGGCACGGGATTGCCCCCTTCAAGACTGACATGCATCCTCCTGCAGCCGGGTCATTCGCGAGTTTAACAGAGTCCCGCAAGCGAGGTGTTCGTCCCAACTTCGGACGCTCTTCGCGAATTCAGGCCCTGAATTCCGCCATTTGGGCTCGCCGAGGCGGGCATGCGGCTTGATAATGGCCACGCGCATGCTGAAAGACCTCCGACACGCCATCCGGGTGCTGTCGCACGCCAAGGGGTGGACCGTCGTCGTCGTGTTGTCGCTGGCCGTCGGCATCGGCGCCAACGCGGCGGTCTTCACCGCGGTGAATGCGCTCCTGCTCCAGAAGCTGCCGGTTCAGGATCCTGACTCTCTGGTCCGCCTCAAGTGGGGCGGTAAGAACGACATGTCGAACGACGAGAGCGACTACGGGAACAGCGGGCGAAGCGCCGACGGAAATCCCATCCGCGCGACGTTCTCGTACCCGATGTTCCAGGATTTCAGATCGGCCAATCAGACGATGACCGATCTCGCAGCCACCCGGCCTGGTGGCGTCACCCTCACTATCGACGGACGCGCGGAAACAGCGAGCAGGCTGATGGTGACGGGCAACTACCACGCCCTGCTTGGCGTCGTCCCGCGGATCGGTCGCACTCTCACTCCGGAGGACGACAACCCGGCATCGCCGGCCGTAGCCGTACTTGCCGAAGGCTACTGGCGATCGCGGTTCTCCGCAGATCCCGGCATCATCGGGAAGGTCGTCCGGATCAACAACCTGCCCGTGACCATCGTTGGAGTGACGGCAGAGCCGTTCTCCGGGACGCAGCGCGTCTCCGCAGCAACCCTCTTCTTTGACGATGCCGCTCAGACTCGAAGACCAAATCAGCGGCGACGTAGCCGCGCCTGAGCGATCCGACGGCGTGGTGGGTTCAGGTGACGGGCAGGCTCAAGCCGGGCATCACCCCGGAACAGGTGCACGGCAACCTCTCACCGGTCTTCCAGCGTCAGGCGCGTGCGGGGATGGACGCATTTCTGGCCTCGGCGTCCGAAGAGGTCCGCAACCGATCGGATAACCAGGGCCGCACGGCCATTCCTCACCTGCTGGTCGACTCGGCGAGCCGCGGTACGTACGACAACGACGCGAGCCAGGTGCGTGCGCTTACCCTCATCGGCGCCGTCGTCGCGCTCGTGCTCCTGCTCGTCTGCGCGAATGTGGCAAACCTTCTTCTTTCGCGCACAGCCACGCGCCAACGGGAGATTTCCGTCCGGCTCTCGATGGGCGCGACGCGCGGGCGCCTCATCCGGCAGCTGCTGACAGAAAGCTTGTTGCTGGCTGGGGCTGGCGGCGCGCTCGGCCTGATGGTGGCGCGCTGGGGGCAATCGCTGCTGCCGCCGCCCCTCGGCACAGCCGAGCCTGCCGACTGGAGGATCTTCACCTTTACGGCATCCGCCACGGTGCTTGCGGGGATCGTGTTCGGTATTGCCCCGGCTCTGCGCGCCACGAAGATTGACGTTGGCGTGGCGCTCAAGGAGAACAGCCGCAGCGTGTCCGGATCGAGCACGATTCTTTCCAGGGCCCTGCTCGTGACACAGGTGTCGATCTCGGTGGTCCTTCTCGTGGGCGCGGGACTGTTTCTCAGTACCCTGAGCAACCTGCGCAACGTCGACGTGGGATTCGATCCTCAGAACCTGCTCTTCATCCGCGTCGATGCCGAGGGCGCCGGCATCACCGACGAGCGGAGATTTCAGTTCCTGGCAGAAGGCATGAGTCGCCTTCAGACGGTGCCGGGCGTGAAGTCGTCTACGGTTTCGCAGCCAACGCTGATGTCGGGAGGCGAACGTAGCACGGGCATGTTCGTCCAGGGACGTGCCTATCCCGGTGGCCGCGCCGCATATGAGTCCGAGAGCGACGACATCAACTACGTCATCGTGGCGCCCAGTTACTTTGCCACGATGGGAATCCCGCTGGTCGCCGGGCGTGGGTTCACAGACGGCGACAACAAGCGCGGCCCCGCAGTCGCCATCATCAATGAAACGGCAGCACAAAAATTCTTTCCGAACGAGTATCCGGTTGGCCGCCGCGTCGGACGGTCGCCCGAAAACTCCGGCAAGATGGAGATCGTCGGCGTGCTGCGTGATGTGCGCTACAACAGCCTCCGCGAGCCGGCGCCTCCAACGCTTTACCTTCCATACCTTCAGACCGGCCTGGAAGATCTCGTCTTCACCGTCCGGACGGCCGCAGATCCTGCATCGGTCATGCGCACAGTGCGCGAGACGATGAGCGCGGTCGACCCCGGCATTCCGATTGTCACAATCGAAACGCAGGTCTCCCAGATCGAGCGCCGCTATGCCCAGGAACAGGTGCTGGCGCAGGCCTATGTGCTCTTCGGCGCTATCGCTCTGTTTGTCGCAGCTATCGGATTGTTCGGGCTGATGTCGTACAACGTCTCACGCCGGACGCGGGAAATCGGCATCCGCATGGCGATGGGCGCCCAGCGCGAGGCCGTCCTGGGCCTGGTGCTGCGCGAATCGATGGTGCTCGTCGTGGCAGGAATCGTCATCGGACTCGCGGTGGCGCTGGGCGCCGGCAGGCTGGTCGCCGCGCAGCTCTTCGGCCTCGAACCCACAGATGCCGTGACGCTGATTGCCGCCATTGCCACGATGACGGTGGTCTCGGCCACCGCCGGTTATCTGCCCGCCCGTCGTGCCACGCGGGTCGATCCGATGGTGGCGTTGAGGTACGAATAGGGGAATTGGTAGACTGGCAGATTGGTAGATTGGTAGATTACGAAGAACGCTTTAAGATTGCCCGATGCGCAACACCGCAATCCTCTTAGTCATCGTGACCGTTCTGATTGGCACGCGCGCGGCTGTTCCCACGCGTGCGCAACAGCCGGTGGCCAACACACCGACGTTCACCAGGGACGTCGCCCCAATCCTCTTCAAGCAGTGCGTCAGCTGCCATCGCCCGGGTGAAATCGCGCCGATGTCGCTGATGACGTACGAACAGGCGCGGCCATGGGCCAGGTCCATCCTCAAAGTCATTTCAAGCGGCACCATGCCGCCCTGGCACGCGGACGCCCCTGTCGGAACGTTCCACAACGAGCGAATCCTGACCGACGCGGAACGGACGACCTTGACGGCGTGGGCGGCTGGCGGCGCACCGAAAGGCGACGACAAAGATCTGCCTTCCGTGCCAACGTTCGCCGAGGGCTGGGTGCTGGGTACGCCGGACGTCGTTCTTGAGATGCAGGAGGACTACCAGGTACCGGCAAAGGGCACGGTGGAATACGAATACTTCTACATCCCTACCAACTTCAGCGAGTCGAAGTGGGTGAAGTCGATCGAGGTGAGGCCCGGCAATCGCGCGCTGGTGCACCACGTCCTTGTGTACTACCGGGGCAAACCCGAAGCTGCCCGCGTTCAGCTGGCCAGGCCCAATGCGAAGGACATGCAGACGCCAGATTCGCGACATGCCGGCCAGCGGCCGCAGCGGACCGACTTGAAGGACATGCCCCAACGCTTGATTGCGACCTACGCGCCGGGGACCAATCCGCAAGCCGCGCCCGAAGGCACGTCCTTTCGCCTCGAGGCCGGCGGCATGCTCGAGCTCCAGATGCACTACACCGCCATCGGTAAGGCGGGATCGGATCGCACGAAGGTGGGGATTACGTTTGCGAAAGAGCCGCCTTCTCGTGAAGTACGCGCGCAGCACTTCTTCAACGGGACGTTGAAATTGCCGCCCGGCGCCGCCGACGTGGCCGTGACGACCGATTTCGAGTTCGTCAACAATGCCACCGTGTGGGGCATCTTCCCGCACACGCACCTGCGCGGCAAGAAGTGGGATTACAAGCTGGTGCTGCCGGGCGGAGAAACGCGCGCGATCCTGTCGGTGCCCCGATACGATTTCAACTGGCAGACCTACTACATGTTCGCGCAGCCGCTGCAGGTGCCGAAGGGCGCGAAGATCGTCTCGACGGCGTGGTACGACAACTCGCCCGCCAACAAAGCGAACCCCGATCCGTCCAAAGAAGTGTTGTGGGGCGACCAGACCTGGGAAGAGATGCAGTACAGCGGCGGTACTGCTAAGTCCGAATTGAGAGGGTCGGGAGGGGTTTTCGAAGGATTCGCGCGAAAACCCCTCCCGACCCCTCGAACCTGCGATAAAGATCAGTTTCACACCAGCGGTCTTATCGGTACATTCAATCGGTAAGCCGTGTCGTTCGAGGTCACCACCAGACCGCCGTTGGGATCGAACGCCACACCCACGAGCGACTGCCCTGCCACGACCAGCTCCGTGGTGCCATCCGGCCTGTACGCGATACAAGCCGTTCGATCCCGCCAGCGCCTCGACGACGTAGAGCGCACCCTGCGAGTCGAACGCAATGCCCTGGGGGCGGCCGAATCGCGATGAGATCTTATCGATGGCGCCCGTGGCCGGATCCAATCGGTAGACGTAGTCGTACGGACCCAGCGTCGGCGCCGAAATGTAGACGCAGTCGTCGGGCCCGACCGAAACGTGGAATGCCGCGACGCTCGGCGGCAGCGTGGCGATCGCGCTGACGGTGCGGTCGGGCTGCACCGCGAAGACCGTCCCCGATCGATCGCCGACATACAGCACGCCGTTCCGATCGAACGCGAGACCGCACGCGATGCCGAGATCGCTGGCATACGGCTCGTGCGTGCCGTTGGGAAACACGCGATAGATCGATCCTTCGAAGCGGCTCGACACGTACAACTGGCCCGAGGCGTCGAAGGTCATCGACGTCGGGTTGACGATGCCCGAGACGTACGACTCGCGGCGTCCGTTCGGACCGACGCGGAAGATCGAGACGGGCACCTCCTGTCCCCGCGTGCCGCTGTAGGTGACGTACAGATTGCCCTCCCGATCGAACACCGGGTTGTCGACCTGATGCAGGCCGGTCGCGAACGGAGTGCCCACTTCGAGGAGCGCCGTTTCGCCGGGCACGTCCGACACACGTACGGCCGTGCGGCCGCCATCGAGCCCACCCGGGACGAGGATCGAGATCGTGGAGGACGACGCGTACACGGCGCGTGCGTGCGCTTCGCCGATGGTCACGTCCGGAAGGGTGGGCCCGTC
The DNA here is from genome assembly GCA_963746535.1 of Vicinamibacterales bacterium. Classification (GTDB taxonomy): domain Bacteria; phylum Acidobacteriota; class Vicinamibacteria; order Vicinamibacterales; family JAMQPK01; genus JAMQPK01. The sequence continues at coordinate 955,641 of CAVVBP010000014.1, forward strand.
GACGGGAAACCCGGATCCGTGGATGGTGACACGGCCACCTTCCACGGCCCAGTGAGGTTGAATCGAGGTGAGACGCGTCAAACCGTCAGGTTTCGTCGAGCTCTGCGTTCCAGTACAGGAAATCGCGCCAGCTGTCGGGCGCGTTGCGTAAGCCGATCGTAATGCGAATGGCCGGCACCGACTCGGGACGCCTGGGATACTTCACGAGGTGCATGCCCGCTTCGGCCGGCGTGCGCCCGCCTTTCCGGCGGTTGCAGGTGACGCAGCAGGTCACGATGTTCTCCCAGTCCTTCCGGCCGCCGTGCGCGACCGGCACGACATGGTCGAACGTGAGCTCGCTCGTCGAAAACGCCTCGCCGCAGTACTGGCACGCGTGGTTGTCGCGCGCGTAGATGTTCGCCCTCGAAAATGGAACGTAATCGAAGCGTCTTTTGATCTTGATGTAGCGAAGGAGGCGGATGACGGAAGGCAGCTTGATGCTGAAGGAGACTGCCCTAATCTCCCGGTCGTAGACCGAGATCACCTCCACCTTCCCCTGGCAAAGCAGAGTGATAGCCTTTTGCCAGTTGACGACCTTGAGTGGCTCGTACGTCGCGTTGAGAAGCAGGGTCTGCTCCATAGGACGTAGAAAGATTTTCGCTGGCAAACCGCAGGCCTGTCAAGTTACTGTGGGGACTGTGACTTCCGTCGCGTCAACGCCGATAATTCTCACCGATGCATTTTCCGGCTCACCGCCTCGGGCCTGGCCTCGCATTAATGCCGTCATTAACAATGATGGCCGCGCTGGCCCTCGGATCGGCGGCCTGTGCCACCAGCGGCGGCGTCCCCCGCCCGTTTCCGGGCGCGCCGACCGTGGCGACGACTGATCCAGGTGCGGCGGGTGCGACAGGTGCGACGGGTGCGGGGAGTGCGGTAGATCCCGGCGCCCCTTCGGTTCCCGATCTCCTCGGCCACCGCTTCGACCGACGTGCCGTCGCCGACTTTGCCATGGGCTTCCGCGGGGTCCCCTACCGGCTCGGCGGCACCGATCCGACCGGCTTCGACTGCAGCGGTCTCGTCCAGTACGTGTTCGCCCAGTACGGCATCGCGGTGCCGCGGGTCGTCGAAGAACAGTGGGAGTTCGGCGACAAGGTCAAGCCGTCGGACATCGAGCCGGGCGACCTGATTTTCTTCAACACGAAAGGACGAGGCGACGGCGCGTCGCACGTCGCGATTGCCATCGGCGGCGACAGCTTCGTCCACGCGCCGAACTCGACCGGCGTCGTGCGGGTGGAAGCGCTCAGTTCCACCTATTGGGGATCGCGCTACATCGGCGCCCGCCGCATCGCCTCGACCATGGCCAACAACTAAACACACATCTCCCACTTCGGTGGTGGCATCTCTCATTTCGGTGGCGGAATCTCTCATTTCGGTGGCGCAGGGCTTTAGCCCTGCCATGCCGGGTGTTACCATTCAGCCCATGATGCGCATCTACCCGACCGTTTTCGTCGTGCTGCTGTTCGCTGCATCTGCCGCCGCGCAGACAAAAGGGCCGGTCGCTCCGGGCCTGACGCCTGAACAGATCGCGCACAGCGAAGCGCTGGCCGCGAAGTTCGACGAATCGGCCGCGAAGGAAAAGCGGCGGCTTGAGATATTCGCGAATCGGCCGCTCGGCGGGAGCATCCAGCGGTCGTTCAACGTTTTCACCAACTATCTCGTGATGGCGGCGGAGATGATCCCCGAGTCCAGCTATGCGTTCCGGCCGACTCCCGAGGTGCGGACATTCGGCGAGCAGATCAACCACGCAACCGGCGCACACTATTCGTTCTGCCACCAGGCAGGGCTGCCGCCCGGCGTTCAAAAGCAGGCGCCGCCGAACCTGGGCGCCACGACGTCAAAGCCTGCCATCATCGCGGCGCTCAAGGAATCGATCGCGTATTGCGATCGCGTGCTCGCGGCAGCATCCGAACAATGGCTGATGGAAGTGGCCCCGTCACTCGGCGGCTCGTCGAGCGGGCAGGTGTCGGCCCCACGCGCGCACGCGTTCATTTACGGCGTTGTGCACTCGGCCGAAGACTACGGGACGATCACGACCTACATACGGATGCAGGGGGTTGTGCCGCCATCGACGGCGCTGCATCCTGCACCGCCGAAGAAATAACAGAAAACAGAAAGCAGCACGTAGTGTCCGGCTTCAGCCGGACTTCACTTCACATCGCGCGGCAAGAGGCGCGGTGAGCCCGCGATCTTCACGACCCCGAAATGCCGCAGATCGAGCGTGGCTATGGCATCGGCGCGAAGCCGCTCGGCCACGGCGATGACAACCCCATCGACCAGGCCAAGGCGTAGCGCCCGGTGCGAGCGCCCGATCGCCCTGGCGCGAACGATGTCCTCAGGTTTACCGTATTCCACGGCGAACGAACCCTCCGCCAGATCCGCCAGGAAGGCCTCCTGCGCGCGAGCGCCAAGCTCGGAGGCCAGGAGATAGTCGATTTCGGGCAGGATCGCCCAGGGCAGGAGCCACGCGTCCGGCCGTTCTTCGTACAGCTCGCGGACCGCGGTGTGGTGTCGATCGCTTCTATCGAGCAGGGCCAGAATCGCGCCGGTATCGGCGACGATCACCGCCGTCGGCCCATCCCCTTCAGCAGCGCTTCGGCCCGCTCGCTCAGATCGGCGCGTCCGCTCGAGAATGCGCCCACGCTCTTCGCAACCCGCCGCTTCCCGTAGCGCGCCGCGTATTCCGCGACCGCCTCCCGCACGAGCTCGGCGGGCGGACGTCCGGTCTTCGCACCGATCTGCTTCAGCGAGCGGTAGTCGGCCGGATCGAGATAGACGGTGGTCTTCTGCATATGGTTACCATATATGGTAACATGCCAGACCTGCGAAGATCCTAGTCCCCAATCCCTAATCCCCGGTCCTTAGGAAGGTAACCGAAACGCAATCAGCTCGCCCGATACCCCGCCCCGCTGACGGCGACGACGATGTACTGACGGCCGTTCAGCATATAGGTCATCGGCGATCCGGTTTGCGGCGCCGGCATGTAGACCGCGCCGGCTTCCTTGCCGGTCGCCTTGTCGTACGCACGCAGCATCGCGCCGCGCGCGCCAGTGCTGGTCGGACCGAATCCTGCCTCTCCGGAAATGACCAGCGTCTTCGTCGTCAACGATCCGACAACGCCAGGACGTCCGGTGCGTGGAATATTCAGGCCCTTCAACGCCGGGTGATTCTTGATGGCGTCCGGCGTTTCCCCGTGCGGAACCTGCCAGAGAATCTCTCCCTTGCCGAGATCGATCGCCGTCAGCTGGCCGTACGGCGGCTTCATGATGGGAAGACCTTGCACGGTGAGAGAAGCTCCGCCGCCTCCCTCTCCGGCAGGCGCGGCCGCCGCAGCGGCTGCTGTCGTGCCAGGTGCGAGCGCTCTCTCGCCGCCCGCGGCCGATCCGGTGCCGCCCGTCGTCCGTGCGCCGGTCAGCGCGTTGCCGACGACGTACGCGAGATCGTTCTTCGACGGATCGCGCGGCGGCACCAGCCCGAGCTGGCTGACCGATTTCTGCGAGTTCACATAAAGAATGTTGGTCTCGGGATCGTACGAGCCACCCGGCCAGTTCGTGCCGCCACCAGCCGATGCCAGCACCAGCGTGGCCAGCGGGCCCTCGGCCTTGCTCACCACTGGGGGTGTGAAGATGGGTCCAATCCTGTATCGCGACACGACCTTCACGCCTTCGGCACGAAGCTCGGGCGTGAAGTCGATGAGATCGTCGACCACGAAACCCTGCCGGTCGTAGTTGAACGGCTGTCCGCGCCCGTTGAGCGGGAAGGGCTGCGTCGGCGAGTAGTACTCGCCGGGGACGTCACCCTTCGGAACCGGGCGCTCTTCGATCGGCCACAACGGCTGTCCCGTCACGCGATCGAACACATACAAGAACGCCTGCTTGGTGGGCTGTGCGACGGCCTTGATGACTTTTCCGTCGCGCTTGATGTCGACGAGGATCGGCGCGCACGGGATGTCGTGATCCCAGATGCCGTGATGCACGAGCTGGTAATGCCACTTGCGTTTGCCCGTCTGGAGATCCACCGCGACGAGACTCTCGGCGAACAGGTTGTTCCCGGGCCGGTCGGCGCCGAAGTAATCTCCGGTCGCGCTCTCGACCGGGAGATACGCAATGCCAAGCTCGGAATCGATGCTGATTTGTCCCCACGCGCCCGTGTTGCCTGTGTACGACCACGAGTCCTTCAGCCACGTCTCGTTGCCGAATTCACCCGGCGACGGAATCGTGTGGAAGATCCAGAGACGCTTCCCCGTCCGCACATCGAAGCCGCGGATGTACCCCTTGACGTTGGTCTTGCCGGTGGGCACGCCGCCCGAGCGGTGGGCGGCGCCCACGATCACGACATTGCCCGCCACCATGGGTGTGGCGTGCAGGCCGATCTCGGTCGACAGGGGATCGATCTGCTGATCGTTGTTCTGCTTGAGATCGACGATGCCGTCATCGCCGAACCCCGGCACACGCACGCCGGTCTTCGCGTTCAGCGCGACGAGGCGGTAGCCGGGCGTGACATACAGGATGCGTTCCTCTTTGCCATCGGTCCAGTAGGCGAGACCCCGGCCCGAAAGCTGTCGCGGCCCCGCCGATCCACGCGCGCCTTCGCGCTCGCTGTGCATCCACAGCTCTTCGCCGGTTTCCGGATCGAGCGCCACGACGGCGCGCCGGCTGCCGGCGGTCGAATACAACACACCGTTGGCCATGACCGGTGTCGACTCGAGCATGAATTCGGGCCGGGGCCCGAGATGATCGGCCTTGAACCGCCACGCGATGGTCAGCTTGGAGAAGTTGTCGGCGTTGATCTGATCGAGCGCCGCATAGCGCGTGTGTCCGGTATCGCCGCCGTACGCATGCCATTCGCCCTTCTGGGCGCCGGTCTGGCCATGCACGCCGACGCCGACGGTCAGGCACATACACACCACGGCGAGGTCACGCAACAGGCGGGAAGACGTCATTCGCATAGGGCTCCTATTCGGCGCAATTATATGCCGCTGCCGGACCGCCGGTTCAAAAGCTCAGCCTTATGCCGAGCTGCATCTCGCGCGGGCTCCTGGCGCTGAAAACGCGGCCGAAGTTGGCCGTGCCGAATGTCCGATTGGGGATATCGAAGTTCGACGCATTCAGCGCGTTGAAGACCTCCCAGCGCAGCTCGAGCTGACGTGAGCTGCCCAGCCTCCAGAGCCGCGCGAGCGAGAGGTCGAGGCTCGCGTAGCCGGGCCCGAGCACGCTGTTTCGCGGCGCGCTCCCGAAGGCAAACAGCGCCGGGAGCGAAAACGCCCCCGTGTCGAACCATCGCTCGGGCGTCCGTTCGCCGCCGGGAAGATTCGGATCGTGTGACTGGTTGGGCCGCTGCGCCGGTCCCGCACCGATGTTGGCCTGATCGACGCCCAGATTGACCGTGAACGGCGCCCCGGACTGCACGAGAAATGCCCCGTTGACGCGCCAGTCGTCGAACATGTCCCAGGTCGCGCTCGCCACGAACAGGTGGCGGTGATCGAAGCTCGAGTGCGCCCACTCGCCACCCTCGCCGAAGATGTTGCGCACGTTCTGCGGGACGTTCGTCTCCGCTTCGGTCGCGCCCGGGCTCGAAGCATCGTCTTTCGAGGTCGACAGCGTGTAGCTGAGCGTGTACGCAGTAGTTGTTGCGCAGCCGCTGATCCAGTTTGAACGTGAGCCCGTGGTAGATCGACTTGCCGTCGAACCGGATCGAGCGTATCGGGCCGAGCTGTGGAATGGCGCGGCGGAGCTGAATCGAACCGGAGCCCGGCTCCGGCACGTTGTGCACCGTCGCGTTGTCCGCGCCGAGCGTCCACGACCCCATGTACGAGACTTCGGCGACCGACCCGGGTACACCTGGTATTGCAGCCCGCCGCTCCACGTCTGGGTGTATTCGACGGCGTAGGCGTGGTCCATGATCGTCGGCGCGACGACACCCGTCGGATCGCTTTCGAGGATGTTGCGCGTCTGGAAAACGGGGACTCGTTGCGTCGTCGGGACGTCGACCTGTTTCGTGTAGAAGAACGGCAGGTTCCGCGCGAACGCCGTCTGCACGCTGTAGGCCCACTGATTGAGGAAGATGCCGTAGCCCCCGCGCACGACCGCACGATCCTCGTCCAGGGACAGTGCGAAGCCCGCGCGCGGCGCAAGCCGTACGAGGCTCGGGCTCAGCAGCCCGCGTTCCCAGTCTGCCGCGTCCGATGTCACGTATGGAATCGGAATCAGCGGCAACAGATCGGCGGCATCGGGGCTGATGCGGCCGTCTTCGTCGCTCGCGATCACGAACCGGCCACCAGGCGTCTGGTAGTCGACCGACGACAGGTGATTGCGTGAATCGCGCATGTGCTGGTTGTGCTCGTAGCGCAACCCGAAATTCACCGTCAGATTCGACCGCATCTGCCAGTCGTCCTGCGCGTACAGATGCCACCAGTTCGTCACGCCATCCTCGTCGCCCCGTCCGATTCCCGACACAGCGGTCGTCGGATAGCCGAGGAGAAAGTCGGCGAACGCATTGCCGCTGAACTGACCGCTGTAGGTGAAGACGCCGCGCGCGTTATCCGGCTGCTCGGGCTGGAGATTCAGGTGGAAGAAGTACCCGCCGAACTTCAGACGATGGGCGCCGCGATCGACGAGCAGGTTGTCGTAGACCTCGAAATGCTCGTTGTTCCGCCGCACGAAACTCGTGGGATCGCCGAACGTGCTGAACAGGCTGCGCGTCGAAATCTGCGGGTATCCGACGTCGCGCGAATCGCCCGTGACACCGCGAAGCCCCACCTGCGATGCGAAATCGACGCCGCGGTTCTCGCTCGTCTGCCCGCCCGACACCCGCATCCAGCCGAACCTGATTTCGTGCATCATCGTCGTGCCGAAGGGACGCGTGTGGCCGATGCCGAGATTGCGCGCCTTCGTGTCGACGAAGCGCCCGAACCCTGGTACAAGCGTTTCCTGCAGCGCGCTCGTGCCGAACGGCTGGAACTCGTTCGCGTCGAACGTGCTGAATCGTCCCGACAGCTGATCGCTCGCCATCAACCGCTGATCGATCCGGACGCTCACCTGATTGGCGTTTCTCCGGAGCTGCTGCACCGACGTCAGGTTCTGAACCGGCGACGCCGACGTCGGCAGCGGCACGTGTTGAAGGAACGCGACCGCCAGCGGATCGAGGCGCGCGGCCGGAATCTGGTTGCCGGGAAACGGCGTGCACCCACCGAACGCGGGATCGCAAATCGGGCCGAGCCCCGACAGGTTCCCGTTTCGCTCGTCGAGCGTCGGCACCGAAAACGTCCGCGACTGGGACCGGCGCATCCGCTGCCCCTCGTAGCTGGCGAAGAAGAAACTCCGGTTGCGAGCCAGCGGACCACCCAACGTCCCGCCGAACTGATTCTGGCGCAGTGGCGGCACCGGCTCGTCCTTGATGTCGAAGTAATTGTGCGCGTCCAGCTTGTCGTGGCGGACGAACTCGAAGAGCGAGCCGCGAAACACGTTTGAACCCGCCCGCGTGGCCACGTTGATGAGCGCCGACGCCTTGCCGCCGAATTCGGCCGGATACTGCGATTTCTGAATCTTGAATTCCTCGATGGAATCGACCGATGGATTGATCACGAGGTTGTTGAACAACTCGTCGGTCACCTTCACGCCGTCGAGCAGGTAGATGTTGTGGCCCGATCGTTGTCCGCCGACGTTCGGCAGCGGACCGGCCTGCTGCAGCGCATCGCCTCTCGTGCCGCCTGGAGGAAGGACCACGTCGGAGCTCAACTGCGCGAGCGTAATGAAATTGCGCCCGTTCATCGGCATCTCCACCATCCGGCGGTTGTCGACGATATTGCTGATTTCCGCGTTGGCGGTCTGAAGCTGGGGCACCTCGGCGGTGACCCTAATTTCTTCGGTCATGCCGCCCACTTCGAGCGTGAAATCAAGGCTCACGACCTGACCCACCTGCAGGACCACGCCATCACGAACGCCGCGCCGGAATCCCTGCAGCTCGGCCGCGACGACATAGCGGCCGACGCGCAGGTAGGGATGAAAATAGCGGCCGCGCTCGTCCGTCGTTCGCGCGGTTTTTCCTCCGGTCGCGACGTGTTCGGCTACGACGGTGACGCCGGGCAGCACGAGCCCCTGCGCGTCGCGCACGATGCCCGAAATCTCCCCGGTGTTTGTCTGCGCCGAGCCGGGCATCTCGACGCCGACAGCCAGCGCGAGGGTCGCGAGAAGGTGTGCTTTCCTCATGGCGACGCGAAAACCTTCAGCTGGATACCTTCACGATCAACGCGAACGTCGGGGACCGCCGGCTTTCTACCCTTGATCTGCGCGCCGGTGTACTCGACTTGATAGACCATCGCGGCCGACGCGTGTGAGTCGTTGATGACCCCCGCCAGCCGCTGCAGGACGTCCAGCAGTCCGTTCGGAGAGGTGTCCGTGTAGGCCCCGCCGCTATCGCGAGCGACCATCTGCGTGACCGGAAGCTCGGTCGGAGTGCCGCCAGGGGATGTCTGGCCCGTCAGCGGCACGATCAGCCTGATGCTGTGCAGGGTTCCGCCGCGCGAGATGAAGTGATCGGAGATGTGTTTGATTTCCTGCGGGTTGATGTTCTGCGTCGACTCGAATCCCTCGGCGGTGACGACCGCGAACACCGGACGATAACCCGTGGTCTGACCGAAGCGATGGAACATTTCGTCGACGGTGCGGTACATCGTGTTCGCACCCGTGCCGAAGAGCTCCCTGGCGACCTTGATCATGGCCGCGCGGTCTGTCGTCGGCTGCACGCGCACCTGGGGCGTGCCGGAGGTCACGAACATCATCTCGTGCCCGGCGTCGAGGGCTTCGATGAAGGCCGCGATCGCCGCGCGAATCTGACCGATCGGCTGGCTGATAACGTAGCTGGTGTCGACCAGCAACACGATGCGCAACGGCCGGCGGGTGAGCGTCGCCGACGACACCTCACGGACCTCGCCGGCTTCAGTGACGCGAAAATCCGCGGGTTTCAGGTCGAGCACCGCGCCGCCAGACGCATGGGTGGCGTCGACGAACGCGCGTCGAGTGAACGGCTGTCCACCGGCGGCAGCAGGCAGGAAAAGCGCCACGAACAGGAGCGCCGGCCATGGTCGCATCGGAGTGTGGCCTCTCGTCGGGAAAAGGGCCGAACGGCGCGATTATACGCGCTCGATTTCCCTGTATCGGGCGTATAATTGCCGACTCTTCGCGAAAACCCACGACGGAGGTGTGCATGCTACCTGACACCGTCAGTTCCGTTCTGCGCCGGAAGGATCGCAAAGTCCTCACCATCTCGCCCCTCGCCTCCGTGTACGAGGCCATCGCCATGATGGCCGAGAATTCGGTGGGCGCGCTCCTGGTCGTCTCCGACGGCATGCTGGTGGGAATCCTCTCCGAGCGGGACTACGCCCGAAAGGTGATCCTGCAGTCGCGGTCGTCGAAAGACACCATGGTGGCCGACATCATGACGTGCCCGGTCACCACCGTCACGCCCGGTCATACCGTCGAAGAATGTATGCGCACGATGACCGACAAGCGCATCCGCCACCTTCCGGTCATCGAAGGCACGTCCATCGTCGGGATCGTGTCGATCGGCGACCTGGTGAGGTCGGTCATCACGGTGCAGGGCGAGATGATTCAGCAGCTCCAGCAGTACATCAACGGGCCGTATCCTGGATAGGTGAATCTCTAGAAACTAGAATCTTCAATAGGAAACTCAGAATCTAGATTTTAGATTCTAGTTTTTAGATTCAGGGCTGGGTTCCGCCACCGGTGGCGTCGCCGGTTCCGGCTGCGGCTCAGGTTCTGTCTCTTCTGGTGGTGGCGTCGGCTCGGCTTCTGGTTCTTCGGGCGCGGACTGCACCGGCGCGGCCGTGTCAGCAGGCGGCGGGACCGCCACGATCGGCGGCGGCGTGACGTATCCCATCCGTGCACGAATGAGGCGCTGCCGCGCGCGAAGCCGCCCGTTCGGCTTCGCGATGTTCAGCACGCGCGGGTTGATGATGGCCCCCGCCATGAGCGCGGCCTGATCGGGGCTGACCGCGGACGCCGGGATGTTGAAGTAGGCCTGCGCCGCGGCTTCCGCGCCCCAGATGCCATCGCCCCACTCGATGTTGTTCAGGTAGAGGTCGAAGATGCGCGTCTTGCTCAGCTCGTGCTCGAGGCGGCGCGTGATGTACAGCTCGGTGAGCTTGCGCGTGGGGATGCGCGACGGCGACAGATACAAATTCTTCGCGAGCTGCTGCGTGATGGTGCTCGCGCCGCGCATCAGCGACCCGCGCTCCCAGTCGGCCTCGAGCGACTTCTTGATTTCCTCCAGGTCGATGCCCTCGTGGCCCCAGAAGCCGGCGTCCTCGGCGACGAGCACCGCGCGCTTGAGATGCGGCGAAATGCGGCTGTACGGCACGGGTCGATGCTCGTACCGCCCATCGCGTCCTTCGGCCCTGGCTTCGCGGACGCGCAGATACATGAAGGCCGTCGATTTGGGATTCTCGGTGCGCAGAAGCCGGACATCGGGTAGCGTGAGATACAGAAACGCGAGATAGCCGAACCCGAATGCCGCGATCGCCGCCACCACGCGGCCGACAACTCGCATGAACATGATTATAGTCGTCGTGCTCGTGATGTTCGCCGGGATGCTCACATACGCACAGGCAGACAACTGGCAGGCGCTGCGTCAGCAGATGGTGGACACGCAAATCCGTGCACGTGAGGTGCGGAGCGAGGCCGTGCTGCAGGCGATGGCGCGCGTGCCCCGGCATCTCTTCGTGCCGGAGTCCCAGCGGCCGTACGCGTACGAGGATCGGCCGTTGCCGATCGGCCGCGGGCAGACCATTTCACAGCCGTACATCGTGGGCTACATGACCGACGTGCTGCAGCTCGGGCCCGCGCACCGCGTGCTCGAGATCGGCACGGGCTCGGGCTATCAGGCGGCCGTGCTCGCGGAAATTGCGACGCACGTCTACAGCATCGAGATCGTGCCTGAGCTCGCCGAGGGGGCGCGGCGCGCGTTGACGGAGGCCGGCTATCGCAACGTGGACGTCCGGACCGGAAACGGCTATCTCGGATGGCCCGATCGCGCGCCGTTCGATCGCATCATCGTGACGGCGGCGCCCCCGACGATTCCGAACGCGCTCGTCGATCAGCTGGCGGTGGGCGGCATCATGGTGGTGCCGGTCGGCACCGACTACCAGGAGATCGTCGTCATCACCAAGACGGCGACGGGCGTGACGGAGAAACGCACGATCCCGGTGAGATTCGTCCCAATGGTGACCAAGCCCGGGGATTAGGGATTAGGGATTAGGGCTGCGTGCCTCAGGAGTGCAGGCGGGAAGGCACAATATCGATCTGACGGACGCGGGTCGTGACAATCGTTTCGGCGCCGGTCGCGAACTCGATGCTGAAGCCCACGTAGATACCAGACAGCTTCAGAAAGCATCCGGCGAGAGACGCACCGGCCAGCCGGACCTTCGTGTAAACCGGGAAGAACGTCCCGCCGCGGACGAGCACGTCGCCACGCTGCGGATCCATCACCGTAATCTCATACAGCGAGTTCTTCGTACGCACTTCGATCGTCTCGAGCGCTCGCAGTTTCCCCAGTTGCACGCCGCCGGCCCACGGCCGGCCGCTCCAGGCGTCGAGGTCGCACGCGGTTGGAAGATAGGTCGTCGTCATGGCCGCCGCCCGGCAGGGCTGAAGCCCTGCGCCACCGCACCCAACGCACCTATCGCACCTATCGCACCCATCGCACCTCACGCACCAATTAGGCGGGTTTGGCCTTCAACAATCCGATCTGCACCAGCACGCCGGTGAAATCGTAGATGCGGGTCTCGTGCACGATCTTGCGGTCGCGAAACTCGTAGACGAACACCGCCGGCGCCTTGAAGCTTCTGCCCGACGGCTCGAGCCCCATGAACCCGCCGATGTCGGTGCCTTCCAGCGTGAGCAGTTGAACGACGTGGGTACCGTCGATGATGAGCCGATCGGTCCGGTACTTGAGGTCGGGAAACGCCTCGAACCACGCGCGGCGGGCGCGATCGACGGCCGCCGGCCCGCGAAGCGTGCCTGCGACACGGCTTTCGACGACACAGTCGTCGGCATAGTCGTCTCGCAGCGCATCCGCATCGAGATTGTCCAACGCCTCCTGGCGACGCTCGAAGAACGCCGTCACTTCATCGCGTGTCAGCACCGATTCGACAGCCATACCGGGCTCCTTTCCAGACCATTGCACCCGTCTTCGGCTTGCACTAGTATCCGGCCGCACCTAACACGTCCCGTTTCCCAGCCCCCAAGGAGCGTCATATGCAGATCGCCGAACGCTCGGCCGGTAATGTCATAGTCCTCGATCTCTCGGGCCAGATCACCTTTACGCAGGGTGATCTGGTGTTCAAGGACAAGATACACAGCCTCGTGCACCAGGGACACAAGAACATCCTCGTCAACCTGGCCAACGTGACGCACGTCGACAGCGCCGGTCTCGGCGAGCTCGTGAGCGCATATACCACGGCGGCTCGCGCCGGCGGCAGCATGAAGCTGGTGAACCTCACGAAGCGCCTCACCGATCTCCTGACCATCACAAAGCTGCTCACCGTCTTCGACACGTTCGACTCCGAGCAGGACGCGCTGAAGGCTTTCAACTAACGCTTTTTATACCTGAGGACGAGCGCAGTCACGTCGTCGTTCTGGGCTGCGCTCGCCGCAAACGTCCTCACGGTCGCAAGAATGCGGTCGAGCAGCACCTCGGGCGTGCTTCCCCGATGTGCTTCGATGCACGGCAGCAGCCGCTCTTCGCCGAACTCGTCGCCCGCGGCGTTCAGCGCCTCGGTCACGCCGTCGCTGAAGACGACCAGCGTGTCTCCGTCTTCGAGCTGAAGCGTTTCCTCTTCATAGGTCGCGTGGGGAAACAATCCCAGAATCAACCCGCCCGTCTCGAGCCGGCGCACGCCGTTTTTCCCGACCAGCATCGGGGGATTGTGGCCCGCGTTGCAGTAAGTGAGACGCCCGTCTGGCGCGAGGACGCCGTACATCACCGTGACGAAGCGCGACTGGATCGCACGACGGATCAGCGTGCGGTTGATGTGCGCCATGAGCGCGGCGGGCGAGTCGGTCGAGGTCACCTGGGCAGCGAATGCCCCCTGGATCATCGCGGTCAGGAGCGCGGCGGGCGGTCCCTTGCCCGCCACATCGCCGAGCGTGAACGCGAACAGGTCGCCCGCAAGGTTGAAATAGTCGAAGAAGTCTCCGCCGATCGATCGGCACGGGATCGAGGCCGAAGCCACGTCGAAGTGCGGGCCCGACTGCAGCGCGTCGGGCAGCAGCGCGCGCTGGATTTCGGCGGCCAGCTGGAGCTCCCGCTCGATCCGCGCTTTTTCCGTCGCCTCCCGGTACAACCGTGCGCTCTCGATCGCCGAGGCGGCTTCACCCGCGACCGATTCGAGCGCGCTGCGCGCCGCCGGCGACATCAACTGGCCCTTTTCACGGCTGTCCAGATACAGCACGCCGATCGGACGTTGATCGGCTTCGGTGGCCGTTCGTTCCACGTACCGGACGACCCGCAGCGGCGTGCACAGAACGTGGCGAATGCCGAGCGCCACCGTGCCGAGATGCTGGCCTGCCATATCCGCGTCGCGCAGGTCGGCCACGATCCGCTCCTGGCCGGTGGCGAACACCTCCTGCGGAATCTTCTGGCTGGTCTCGAACGATTTTCCCGAAAGGGTCACCTTGCCGCGCGCGCGGGCGATGGTGAACTCGAGCTCGCCTTTCGGGTTCGCGAGCATGATGAACCCGCGCTCGGCGCCGGTCGCGTCGATGGCCGAGTCCATCACGAGCACCAGCACTTCGTCGAGCACGCGCGAGGAGCCGAGCCCGCGCAGCCGGTCGAGCAGCGTGGTGAGCGGGCGAAGATCCACCAGGCCCGACGCATGGCTCAGCCGCGAGTCGGCCCCGTCATCGGCGAGAAACACCATCTCGGCGCTGCCGCTGCGACCGAGGCGGATCTTGTCCTTGTGGCGGAGCGGCCGCTCGGTCACCTGCTCGTCGTTCACGAACGTGCCGCACCGCGATCCCCGGTCCTTCAGCAGGAACCGGCCGTCGTCCAGGCGCACGATCTCGGCGTGCTCGCGCGACACGTCGGTGCCGACCGAGCGCAGATCGCTCTCGCTCTTCCGGCCGATGCGGAACACCGGCTTGTCGATGAGGACGACCCGCGGACCGAGCGGATCGTTTACTTGAAGGCGCGCCGTTCGGACGTCGGGGGTTTCCGCCATGGTCACACCGGCTTCCCCTTCAGCACGCCGATCTCCATCAGGAATCCCGTGAAGTCGTACACGCGCCGTTCGTGAGCGATCCGTCCGTCGCGCATTGTGCAGATGAGCGCAGCCGGAAACGTAAACCGCTTCCCGGTCGCCGGCACGCCCATGAAACCGCCGGTGTTCGTCCCGGAGAAGGTGACGAGCTGCACCACGCAGCTGTCCTCGATGACCAGGCCCTTATTATCAACCGTGAAATCCGGAAAGCTCATGACGAAGCCGCGATGCACCGTCTCGATGGCGCCCCGGCCGGTCGCCTTGCCGGCAATCGGGCTTTCGAGCACGCCGTCCTCGGTAAAGCCATCGACGAGCCTATCGATATCACGCTCGCGCCAGGCATCGATGCGGCGATCGAAAAACCCCTGGATCTCTTGGCGTGTCATGCTGATCAGGTGAGGCGGGATTATATGCGTACGGCCCCACATTTGCACCGCACAGCTGGCATGAGCAGCCCGGCGACGCTATATCCGTCGACATCCGTCCTCTCCAACTGGGTTGAACGCGATTGGCAGCGTTCGGAGGGTGTCCAATTACAAAACCTCCCGCCCATGCAACGGATCGTTTTGCGAACACACCAGCACGCCTACGAAATATTTGTCCGGAGCGGCGCAACCGGCGACGTCCTGGTGCGCGGGGGACGGTTTTTCCAGGAATTTACGGAAGCCAGGCTGACGGGCAGCTCGCTGGGCGGAGGATTCCTCAAGCAGTACGGGATCTACGTCGGCCTGCGCGTCGAGTTCAACGTCAACGGCGAGACGCTCGTCACGTCCCCGGTCTTCAGCCTCAGCATCGAATCAGACGATTCACGCAGGCCACTCACGACCGTCTGACGTCGTACGTCCCCTACTTTGGAACGCTGGAAACCGTGTTCCGGTAGATCCTGCCGCCCTTCATCACGAACACCACTCGACTCAGTGCCGTAATATCCCGCAGCGGATCGCCGTCGACGGCGACCAGGTCTGCTTCCATCCGGGGCCGAATCGAGCCGGTGCGATCGCCCAGCCCGAGCGCCCGTGCGTTGAGCGAGGTCGCCGACGTGATGGCTTCCATCGCTGACTGCCCGCCTTCGCGGACCCGCGTGATGATCTCGTCGGCATTATGGCCATGCGCACCGGCGCCGGCGTCGGTACCCATCAGAATGTTCAGCCCGCTTTGCTTGATCGCCTTCTTGAACATTGCGATGTTCGGCGGAATCGCCGTCTCCATGAACTTGAACCCGGCTTCGTCGAAGTTGCCGATGCCGAAGAACTTCGGCTTGTTCCGCAGGTAGTTCTGCATGACGACACCGATGTTCGGCTCGAAGTAGGTGCCCCGCCCGGCCATCAATTGCAGCTCGGCCTCCGTCGCCTGAAACCCATGGGTCACCGCGGTGCATCCGCCCCGGACCGCGGCCGCGATCGCACTGGGCGCATGCGCGTGCACCCAGGTTCTCTTCCCCAGCGTTCGCGCTTCGTCGCAGGCTGCAGCCACCTGCGCGTCGCTCATCGTCTGGGCGCCACCCTCGCGGATGCTCTTCGAGGCGAACAACTTGATGACGTCGGCACCGTCAGCGGCCAGTTTCCGGACCTGCTGCCGGATAGCGTCGGGCGTGCCGGACTGATCGTTGAGCGATGAGATCGAGGTCAGCAGGCGCGGGCCGGGCGCGCCGCGCTCGATGGCCGCGCGCAGTTCCCGGTCGATCGGCGCGCCGATGCTCTGAATGGTCGTGAACCCGGACATGAGCGTCGCGTACGCGTTCTCCAACGCATACAAGGCGCGATCGGCCTCGGTCTCGCCGTCGTTCACGGCGCGGCCATCGCGGCCGAAGTGGGTCTCGATGTGGGTGTGCGTATCGATCAATCCCGGAAGGAGGGTCAGCCGGCCGAGGTCGTAGTCCGGTTTTTCGGTGGAGCGCTCCTCGACGCGGACGATCTGGCGTCCGCTCACGACAATGGTGGCATCGCGGAGCACTTTGCCCGAACCGTCGATCACCGTGCCGGCACGAATGGTGATCGGTTTGTCCTGCGCCGCGGCAGGGACGGATATCAGCCCGGCACAGGCAACGAGCAGCGCGATGCGACTCAGCATCAACTGATTCTCCCGGTCGACACGTCGTTCTCACGTACCGCTAGTTCGATCCGCTTCGCCGCCGTATTTCCTCGAACCAGTTATCCACCACATGAATGCGAGTGCCGCCGAGCTGCCCGACGCCCTTCACCATCAGAAACCGCTGCCCATCTCGCGTCACGTCGTAAGTCCGGCCATTGAGTTGGGAGAAATACGGACCCGAAAACAGTTTCACAGGGTTTTGCTGCGTGAAGCCGCTCCTCGTCGACACAGGCACGGCCATCATCACACCGGGCTGTATGAGATAGAAAATTTCAGTGCCGATCCACAACGGCCGCGTCCCTCCACCAGAAGAGACCTGCCAGGTACCACCTTCCACATTCGGAAACGGCCGAACGTAGATCTCCGGCTGTCCCGCGGCGTTCGCATTTGATTGATAGGCGATCCATTTCCCGTCCGGCGACAGCGTCGGGTTCTGCTCGTTGAACGATGAATTGAGGAGAGGCTGCGTCGGCCCCTTCTGAGCGGGCACGGACGTCACGTTGTAATCCGAAAGGTGAACCTCGTTGATCAACAGCTTGTTGCCGTCAGGTGTGAAGACCATAGGCGCATGTAGATCGCTTTTTTCGTCTGTCAGGTACTCGGTGCCTCCCTGTCCGTCAGCCGCGCGCCATCCAACACCCCGGCCAACGTCGGCAAACGCGATTCGGCTCCCATCTGGCGACCAAACGGGGCTGACTTCAACACTCGGACTGAATGTCAATCGCCTCAATGATTCAACCGTACTGTCCCACACGTAGATGTCCTGATCCTGGTCTCGAACATCGACCGCCACACGCTTCCCGTCTGGAGATATCCGGGGATAAACATATGGGCGGGGAGGAGCGCCAGGCAACGGCGTTTCGCGTCCCTGGCGGTCGACCCAGACGAGCGTGCGGTCGACCGATGCACTCACGGGCTGCAAATAGGCGAGGGTCCCGTCGAGGGCGAGTGAGTACTGACCGACCGTCGAAAACCCTCCAGCGGTGACGCCGCCGCCCGAAGAAGCCTGAGCGATTTTCTCAGACATCGCAGTCGATCCGCCGGAGACTATCAACTGCCGAAGATCGAAGGGCACAGCTACAAGAGCGCCCTGTCGCACGTGCACGATGTGCCCCGTCTGCACATACCGTCCGTCTGCCGCACCCTGCACCAAGGTCTTTCGCGCACCTGTCGCCAACGTTTGCACGACAATCTGAGAAGACTCGAGCGCCGCACGCGTCGAACCAGCCGCCAGTCCCAGGTTGACCGTAAACAGCACGGCACTCTTTCCGGGCAGCAACTGCGGAGATTCAGCGAACTCACCTTTCGCGCTATCCACGCTGACGATCTGGACTGGCTGACCACCTTGTTCATCGACTTTCCAGATACCCTCCGGGCCCTTGGCGAACAGAATGGTTCCGTCCTCTTCCCAGCTCGCTCCAAATGGAATCGTGGTTTCGCAGATCATGAGCGCCGGCCCGCCGGAGATGTCCATTTTCTTCAGGTGCCCGTCCTGCCAGAATCCGATCTGTTTCCCGTCAGGCGAAAAAAACGGTAAGGCTGCGCCGTTGGTACCTTGCAGCGGCGTGACCTCCAGCGAGTCCATCGGGCGGAGGTTGAGCCGCTGGTTCGCGGCAAATACGAGCCGCAAACCGTCTGGGGAAAGGGCGAGCAACCGGCGTGCGACTCCCGCAAACTGAGTCTCCGGCGGCAGCTCGACCGTAAAACGGCGCACCGGGCGGGATGTCTCCACCGGCCGCATCGTCCACATCGTCAGGGCCACAGCGACACCGGCAGCCAGCGCCGAGCCGACGGATACGAGCACACGACGAAATACGGACCTGTCGCCGCTCACGGATTTGAGACTCACGTCAGCAGGAGTCATCGCCTCTTCGATCTCGAGGCGAGCAACCGCCGCATCTGGCAAGCGCGCCCGTCGATCTTTTGCCAGGCACCGTCGGATCAGCTTCGAAAGGGATGCCGGCAGCTCTGACGGCAGTGTGCGGAGATCCGGGTCGCTTTTCAGAATAGTGGCAAGCGTGTCCGAGACGTCATCACCACCAAACGGACGCTTCCCGGTTAGCATTTCGAAAAACACGCACCCGAACGCCCACATGTCTGTGCGCCTGTCGACCGGCTTCCCTTTCGCCTGCTCCGGCGACATGTACGCCGCCGTGCCAAGAATCACACCACCCATCGTCATGGCCGGTGATGTGATCGTTGGTGACATCGACAAGACATAGGCCGGGTCTTGCGCTGCAGACCCGGCGGAACTGAAGTTCCGCCCTACATCATTGCGATCCATCGCTTTCGCCAAACCGAAATCCAGCACCTTTACGGTGCCCTCGCCCGTGAGCTTGATGTTGGCCGGCTTCAGGTCGCGATGCACGATGCCGTGTTCATGCGCGGCCTCGAGCGCTTCCGCGATTTGCCGCGCGATCGGCAGCGCATCCTCGACAGGAATGGGCCCTTTCGCGATCAGATCCGCGAGCGTCGGGCCATCGACCAGCTCGAGTATCAGTACGTAGTGTCCGGCTTTAGCCGGACCCTCTCCGCCACGCGGACCCTCCTCGAGCCCGTGAATGTGGGCGATGTTCGGATGGTTCAGCGACGCCAGCACCTGTGCTTCGCGCTGAAATCGCGCGACCCGTTCGGGGTCGGCCGCGAAGATCTCGGGAAGAATCTTGATGGCGACGTCACGATTCAGCCGCGTATCGCGCGCGCGATACACTTCGCCCATGCCGCCGGCGCCGATGGCGGCGATGATTTCATACGCCCCGAGTCGAACGCCGGGCGCGAGTGACATTGTGTTTGGAAGAGCGGAGGGATTATACGGTGAATGGACATGGGCGCGACCGAAGTCGCGCCCTGCCCGAAGTCCGGCTAAATCCGGACACTACTTCCAGCTATCAAATCGCTACCACGGCATCTGCCGCTTGGTGAACTTGCGGCCGATCTCCGCGGCCTCCGCGCTCGCCGGCCCCACGCGCACGCCTTCCTTGATCTCCGCCATGATGTTGTCCGGGTTCATCGCTTCGAGAAAGAAGATCTTGTGTGCTTTCGTCGCGGCGAAGATGCGGTTGCGCGCGGCGCGCATCTCCGGAGCCTGCTGCGCCTTGGGCCCCGTCACCCCGAGCGACAGCGACATGTCGCCCGGTCCCCATTCCGCGAAGGCGATCCCTGGTGTCTCGAGGTTGGCTTCGGCGTTCGCGAGGGCGTACTTGTCTTCGAGCTTCAGCCCGAGCACGAGCTCGCCGTTGGGGTTGAGCGGCCACACATCGGCCTTCTGGTTGTATTCCTCGGCCGTGATGCCCCAGATGGGCGCGGCCGTCGGCGATCCGTGCGCGCCGCGCCGGCCTTCGCTCAACCCCTTGCCCACCCCCTGTTTGTGAATGGGAAGCCGGACGGCTTCGACAAATGCCCGGACCGCGCCGGGCGTGTCGGCATGGCACAGCAGAATGCCGTGTACGCCGGTCGCGAGCACTTGATGAAACATCCAGGCGTTGGCGCGAATGGTCGCTTCGTCGGTGCCGTTCACCGGCACGTTGACGATGACGGCCGGCGTGCGATGACCGCTCTTGGTCGGACCGCCGGCGGCGAGGCCTTTCATGTATTCCGCAAGGCCTTTGACGTCGAACGGCGCGTGCTCCATGTCGTAGCTGATGTAGTCGGCATAGGTCTGCGCGTCGGCCTTGCCCTGCTCGAACGTGCCGGATGTTCCCGAATGCGATCCCGTGTAGTAGACGGGCTGATCGGCAGCGAGCAGTTCGACGACCCGGTTGATGCGTTTCCCCTGGGGCGCCTGCGCCCTCATGGGCCAGGCGATGACGACGACGGAACAGACGAGGGCACACAGCACGGCCGTTCTCAGGTTCCTCATGGCAGCCTCCGGCTCAATAGGATGATGTCGGTTGTCGAAGAGCCCGTAGCGTGCGCCTGGAGGGGGATCGGAGTCAAGTAGCAGGAATGCAGGAGAGCTGGAGACTCGACGGCCGAGTCTCCAGCTCAAATTCCTGGTTCTTAGAAGGTCAGTCGCAGTCCAACCTGCCCGGTTCTCGTCGACGCCACGCTGGTGATCTGGCCGAAATTGCCCGCGACGACGTTGGTCACCGGGTTGTTGTACTGCCGCCAGTTGAACACGTTGAACGACTCGAAGCGAACCTGCAGCTGCGTGGTGCCCTTGAGCGCGAACTGCTTGGCAACCGTCAGGTCCACGCGCCGGCGGCCGGGCCCTCTCACTTGAGAGGAGTTCTGGTTACCCGGCCGAATCGTCGCCGCCGTGGTCGGGGACGTCGGAACCCGCGGGTACGCATTGCGATCGAGGTACTGCAGCGTATCGCGCCAGTCGTCGAATATCTGGTTACCGCCGTTGTAATCGGGCCGGCTGTTCGCAATGCCCGACCCCTGGGTAATCCGCAGCGGCTCACCCGATCGGAAGTTGAGCACGCTCGCAAGCTGCCATCCGCCGAGCACGGTTCCCATCACGTCCTTCCGGTCGGCCAGCCACGGGATCTCGTACACGGCCGTGCCGGTCACGCGGTGGCGCACCTCACCGATCAACGGCGAATAATCGGACTCGAGGAACGGATCGAAGAAGTCCTGCGTGTTGTTGTAGGTGGTGTCACCAATCGAGCTGTTGAAGTTGCCAATCAGGTTGGCGCCCTGTTCCGACCAGCCCTTCGACAACGTGTAGTGCATCGCCAGATCGAGGTGATGGTACCGCCTCAGTGTTGCGTTCCCTTCAAACGCGTTGTAGACCATCGTCTGCCCGCTGGTGACGTACCAGCCTCCGGGGTTGAATCCCGCCCTGGGCCGGGCGCCCGTCACGCGATCGTAGGCGTTGGCAAAGTTCAAGAGAATCGGCAGGTTCTTCCCGCTGGTGTGGACGTAACCAGCCGAGACCGACGCCAGCCTGCCGACTTGCCGCTGGACGTCGAAGGTCACCTGCACGGTTTCGGGACTCTTCATGTCGGTCTGGAACATGTAGTACAGGTTCTTCTTGCCGCCCGAGTCGGTGATCGTGATCTTCTCGGCGTCTTCCGGGTAGGTGTTGGGCCAGGTGATGCCGCGTGCCTCCTGCTCCGTGCGGTTCCAGCCCTGGCGGATCGGCGTCAAGGGCCGTGCGACCGCGTTCTGGAACAACGCCATGATGTGGCCGGTGGTGAATACGCCGATGCCACCGCGGACGACAGTCCTGCCCGCCTGATCGACCGTCCAGGCAAATCCGGCACGGGGGGCGAAGTTCACCTTGTCGTCGTCGATGGGCTTGTCCAGCGGCCGCGGCGCACCGAAATCCATCTTGTGGAGGTCAGTGGGATTTTCGAGATTGTTAACCTCCGCGGGATCGTTCGGATCTTTGGACGTGTAGCCGAACCCCGGATAGTAGTCGTAGCGCAAACCCAGGTTGAGCACGAACTTGTCGTTCACACGCCAGTCGTCCTGCAGGAAGCCGCCGAACTGGTCGACCCACGCACGGTGCGGCGGGTTGCCCATCGCGAGCAGGAAGTCGCTCGGCCTTGTTGGCCAGCAGGTCGTCGACGCTGGCGTAGGTGAACCGGTTCGTTTGCGGATTCGACTTGAAGCCGATCTCGCGCGCCCAGCGGAACCCGACCTTCATCGTGTGGGCACCCGACACGCGCGTGATCTTCTGGTCGAGGTTGTACGCGTCGTAGGTCAGGGCCAGGATTTCCGTGTCTCCGCTGGCGAACCCGCCCGTGATACTGAACGTCGAGATCCGCTTGCGCACGTTGTAGAGGTCATCCTGCTTCCCTCGCGTCGGCGATTCCGCGAGCCAGAACGAGTCGAAGCGATCGAGCGTATTCCGGTTCCAGCCGAACCGGCTTTCGGAGACCCAGGAACTCCGCGTCAGCACGTAGTTGGTCGAGAGGCGTTTCGAGCCGTTCGTGTACTGCTGGTCGTTCTCGATCTGGATTCGCGGAACCCTGGCGTACGGCCGCATCCGCGATGCGGTCACCGACAGTCTGCCGGGGCCAATCTCGGCGTCCACTTTCCCGAGGAACGTGTTGTCGTGACGGCTGAGCGTCTTGGCATCCGTGTAGCGGCCTATGACGGCGTCGATCGGGACATTCGGCAGCGGCATGTTGTCGAGAATCATCTTGGTCTCGGCATAGGGCAGCGAGGCCAGCATGCGATCGCGCGTGGCCTGCGTGGCCACGTTCCCCTGCACCGTCACGCCCGATTCCTCGCGATAGCCCTCGTAGCTGGTGAAGAACTGGACCCGGTTCAGCAAGATGGGCCCGCCGAGCGATCCGCCGAACTGGTTGAATTGGATCTCGGGCTTTGCCGTCGTTGGCGGCAGGAACGGATCGCGCGACGCGAACGCGTCGCTCTGGAAGTTCTCGAACAGCGATCCGTGGAACTGGTTGGTCCCCGAACGCGTGATCATGTTGACCTGACCGCCGATCGAGCCACCGTACTCCGCCGGCAGGACGCCCTTGGCCACCTGCACCTCGGCGACCGCTTCGACGCTCAGGATCTCGATCTGGTTCTGGCCGCCGTAGTTGCCGAAGCCGCGATTTTCCGGGTTCGTCTGGGCGCTGCTGCCGTCCACCGTGATGGCGCTGCCGCCGTCGCCGACGCCGTTGACGCGGAACGCCCGACCGCCGCCGACGGCGTTGTCGCCGGAACTGATACCCGAGCCCAGCAGGACGACGTTCTGCAGATTCCGCCGCGAGACCGGGATCTCGGTCACCTCCTCGCCCATCGTCTGGACCTGCGCGGTCGAGGCCGTCTGAATGAGGGACGCCTCACCGGCCACGGTGACCGTCTCGGCCACTGTCCCCACTTCGAGCGTGAATGTCTGCCGCACCGTCTGACCGGCGCTCAGCGTCAATCCCTTGCTCTCATACGTCTTGAATCCCGAAAGCTCGATCTTGACCGTGTACGGACCGGGCGGGAGCGCGGGCAGCGCAAATTCGCCGCGGGAGTCGGAGACGGTTTCTCTCGTCAGAGTCGTGCCCTGATGGGTGACCGTCACGGTGACGCCAGGAAGAATCGCGCCCGACGAATCCTGCACGATGCCGTAAAGCGTCGCCTCGAGCACCTGCGCGCGCGAGTTGATTGAAAAGAGTGAAACTGCGACAACGAGAGAAAGGAAGAGGCGTCTCGGAAGAGTCGTCATGGCACCCCCCAAAGAGTTTCCGATTAAGTGAAAATTTCGTGCGGCTGCCGCAGTCTAGTGTGGTTGCGGAGAAAAAGCGAGAGCTACGCCAACAAATTGGGAAGTAAGCGGTAGGACTTGGCGCCGAATGCGGGCGAACGTGTGTTCGCCCGCGTACAAGCTCGCCTATTTCTGCGTCGCGGGACGCGGGGGTACCGGTTTGGTCGGGACCGCGTAAATGTCGAAGCCCTTCGCGTTCTCCTCCTTCTCGGAGGGAGGGATGACACCAGCCGACAGCATCACCTGCTCGAGCGCCGCTACCGTGACCGCCGACGGCTTGAAGTTGCCGAACCGGTAGCCGCGCGCGATCGTCAGCGGCGTCCAGCCGTGCTCGTTCCGCGTGTTCCAGATGTCTATCCGGGCGCCCTTGCTGGCGAGGAACTTCACCGCTTCGGGTAGGTTCTTGTAGGCTGCGCCGTGCATCGCCGTTTCGCCGTTCTTGTCCACCGCGTTGATGTCGGCGCCATGATCGAGCGCCACCTGCATGGCTTCGATCACTTCCTCCTCAGTCCCCGCGTCTTCGCCCGGAGACCGCGTGCCGAGACCAGCCGCGGTCATCAGCGCCGTGCTGCCCTCGTCGTTCGTCAGCTTCGGATCGGCACCAAGGGCGACCAGCGCCTTCATGTAATCGGCATCGGCCGTCATCGCGGCGAGCAGATACGCCGTGGCGCCAATCTCGTGGAAACGAGTGTTGGTCAGGTTCGCCCGCCTCGTCATGCGCGCGTTGACGTCTGCGCCTTTGGCCACGAGCCGTCTGGCAAACTCAAGGGTCGACAGGTTCCCCGAAATTTCCGGACCGGGATCGCTGTCGCCGATAGCCGGCTTCCGGATGTATGCCAGCATGTGGAGCGGCGCAAAGCCCTGCACGGCGGAATTGGGATCCGCGCCCGCCTCCAGCAGCTCTGCAGCGAGCTCCAGATGTCCGTTGGCGACCGCCAGGTGCAGCGGCGTCGTGCCAGAGCGCAACGAGCGTTCACCTTCCGGCAGTTTCGGATTGGCCTTCACCTTGACGACTTCGTTGACGTCGGCGCCAGCCTTCAGCAGCGCTTTCACCGCGGGAATACGGCCCTGGCGCACCGCGAACAGAAGCGGCGTGAAGCCGGAATCGAGGGGCGTGCGGAAATCGGCGCCAGCCTCGATGAGCGCTTCGATCACCTGGACGTGCCCTTCAGCGGTTGCCCACATGAGCGCGTCCTGGCCACGCCGAGGCTCCTTCGCGTGAACGTTGGCGCCGCGCGTCAGCAGCACGCGCACGGCATCGACCTTCCCCGTTCGCGCGGCCGTCATCAACATCGTCTCGCCGCCCGGCAGCGTGGCGTTCGCGTCGGCGCCGGCATCGAGGAAGCGCGTGATGATCGCGGCGTTGCCGTTGACGCACGCGAGCGAGAGCGGCGTGACGCCGTAGCGATTCGCGGCGAGCGCATTCGCGCCGGCCGCAAGCAGGCGGCCGACGAGCTCGACGTTATCGTTGTAGGTCGCCCAGTGCAGTGCCGTCGTGCCATCCGGTTGCGCCACGTTGACGTCGATCCGCTTCGCGAGCAGCGTGCGAATGGCCGCCTGATCCATCCGCTGCACGGCCTCGGCCAGCGGCGCATCGGTTGCGGCCGAGACCGTCGCAACCGTCGCGAACAACGCGATTACGGTGGCGCAGGCCTTCAGGCCTGCCCGCGCCGCGACGACAGGGCTAAAGCCCTGCGCCACCAGAGCGGCACCTCTCGCACGTAACGCACCTAACGCACCCATCGCACCCTCCCGCACCTAACGCACCAGAAGCACCGGGCTGTACAACGTGTCGATCTTCCCGGTGCTGTCCTGGAACGAGTCGAGCCGCACGCCCACCGCGTCGAGCATCGTGAGATGCAGGTTCGCGAGCGGCGACGGCTCGGCGTACTGATGTGCCGTCCGCCCTTCACCTTGCCCGCCGCCCCGCCGGCGATCACGATCGGCAGATCGATGTGGCTGTGCACGTTCGGGTTGCCCATGCCGCTGCCATACAGATAGAGCGAGTTGTCGAGCAGCGTGCCGTCGGCTTCGCGAATCGAACTCAGCTTCTCGAGGAAATACGCGAACAGCGACACGTGGAACTGGTTGATCTTCGCGATCTTTGCCACCTTTTCGGGATCGCCGCCGTGATGCGACGTCGGGTGGTGCGGATCGGGCACGCCAATCTCTGGATAGCTCCGGTTGCTGGTTTCCATTTGCCACTGCTTTACCATAGTCAAAGAGCTATGGGAAAATGAACCTGTCACGTGGGATGAAACGAAATGGCAGGATTGAAAGGCAAAAGCGGGCCTCCAGGCAATATGAACGCCTTCAAGCACGGGCTTGCGGTTATCTCGAAACGGCGCGAGGAGGCGTCCCACCGAGCACGAGGAAAACTTCCACACATAGGCTTGGATGGATTCCTAGACTACAAATGGCTGATGGCTTTGATCTGCAAGTGCACATTTGGCGTGAGACGACTGGGACAGTTTGTGTGAACCGTAGCTACGGTGCCTGCACTTTCTCAAATGATCCAACAACCTTGTCGTAAAGCTTTTACTTGCCAATGGATCAGTTCGCAGCTGGAACTTCACGAGGTCACGCTACCCCGCGTTACCGCTATTTTACGCCGAGCAAATGACGTTGATGACCGCCTGGCGCTTTTCCACGTTGACCGCCCTAAGACCGCGTCGACTCCAGTCCGGCATCACCTCGGCCGGATCGGTAACTTTCTCGCCAGAGCCGTCGGCAACCTGACGGCCTTTTGGTAATTCGAAATGCTATCTAGAAATGTGATCGGCTGGTGCT